>NZ_BSTT01000052.1 GCF_030269685.1 Actinomycetospora sp. NBRC 106378 | reverse complement strand
CCTGTCCGCGCTGCCCTCGATCTCCACCGTGCAGCAGGTCCTGGCCCGCCACGGCGACGGGGCGCTGCGGGTCTCCCGCCCGCGTGGGACCCGCTACCGCTACGAGGGGCAGCGGTTCACCTATCCGCATCCCAACCAGCTCTGGCAGATCGACGGGGCGATGCACCACCTCGCCGACGGCACCCCGTTCTGGGCGGTCGACATCGTCGATGACC
>NZ_BSTT01000051.1 GCF_030269685.1 Actinomycetospora sp. NBRC 106378 | reverse complement strand
GCGCTGGAAGCAGCGCCTGGGCCAGCTCGAGATCGCCGCCCGGCTCGGGCTGGCGGCCTCCACGGTGCACCTGTGGCTACGCCGCTGCGGCATCAGCCGGCTAGGCCACGTCGACCGGGCGACCGGGGAGCCGGTGCGCCGCTACGAGCACCCCCACCCCGGGGCGATGATCCACGTCGATGTCAAGAAGCTCGGGAACATCCCCGACCAGGGCGGATGGCGGTTCGTCGGCCGCGCC
>NZ_BSTT01000050.1 GCF_030269685.1 Actinomycetospora sp. NBRC 106378 | reverse complement strand
GCGCTGGAAGCAGCGCCTGGGCCAGCTCGAGATCGCCGCCCGGCTCGGGCTGGCGGCCTCCACGGTGCACCTGTGGCTACGCCGCTGCGGCATCAGCCGGCTAGGCCACGTCGACCGGGCGACCGGGCGACCGGGGAGCCGGTGCGCCGCTACGAGCACCCCCACCCCGGGGCGATGATCCACGTCGATGTCAAGAAGCTCGGGAACATCCCCGACCAGGGCGGATGGCGGTTCGTCGGCCGCGCC
>NZ_BSTT01000049.1 GCF_030269685.1 Actinomycetospora sp. NBRC 106378 | reverse complement strand
ACGAGTTCTTCGCCGTGGTCATCGACGTCGTCGAGCACCACAGCGGGTGGATCAACAAGTTCGAGGGCGACGCCGCGCTCGCGGTGTTCGGCGCCCCCACCGACATGGACGACGCCGCGGGGTGTGCGTTGGCGGCGGGGCGGGTGATGGCGGCCCGGCTCGCCGAGGAGGTCTTCCCCGGCTCCACCGACCTCGGCGCCGGCATCGGGGTCTCCGCCGGGGAGGCGGTCGCGGGCAACATCGGCGACCGACGCC
>NZ_BSTT01000048.1 GCF_030269685.1 Actinomycetospora sp. NBRC 106378 | reverse complement strand
CGAGCTGGTGGGGACTGCGGTGCGGACGCCGCGAGGCGGGCAGCAACCCGGGCAGGCCCTCGGCGTCGTGGGCCTTTTTCCAGTTGTAGAACGTTTGCCGGCTGATGCCGTGCCGAGCACACACCTGCGCCACCGACCGCCCAGGTAGCTGGGCTTCGCGCAGCACCTCGAGGCGTTGTTCCACCACGCTCACCATCGCCCTCAGCGGCATGGCCCACCACAGCGCAGCCACCCCGACCTGTCAGGTATCTCCCC
>NZ_BSTT01000047.1 GCF_030269685.1 Actinomycetospora sp. NBRC 106378 | reverse complement strand
CCGGGTTGCTGCCCGCCTCGCGGCGTCCGCACCGCAGTCCCCACCAGCTCGACCCGGTCCTCGAGGAGCGGATCTGGCGGCTGCGCAAGGAACACGGCTGGGGCCCGCGCAAGCTGCGTGACCGGCTACGTCTCGACGGGGACCTGTCCGCGCTGCCCTCGATCTCCACCGTGCAGCAGGTCCTGGCCCGCCACGGCGACGGGGCGCTGCGGGTCTCCCGCCCGCGTGGGACCCGCTACCGCTACGAGGGGCAGC
>NZ_BSTT01000046.1 GCF_030269685.1 Actinomycetospora sp. NBRC 106378 | reverse complement strand
CCGCCACGCCATGGACAACGACGTCGAACTCGGCGGCGAGGTCCGCGAGGTCGCCGTCCTGTTCGTCGACCTCGTCGGCTCCACCACCCTGGCCGCGACCCGACCCCCGCACGAGGTCGTCGAACTGCTCAACGAGTTCTTCGCCGTGGTCATCGACGTCGTCGAGCACCACAGCGGGTGGATCAACAAGTTCGAGGGCGACGCCGCGCTCGCGGTGTTCGGCGCCCCCACCGACATGGACGACGCCGCGGGGTGTG
>NZ_BSTT01000045.1 GCF_030269685.1 Actinomycetospora sp. NBRC 106378 | reverse complement strand
CCAGGCATCCACCGTGCGCCCTTGACAACTTGACCAACACACCAACAACCACCACACACCTACATGGAAAGTCATCGGCACATCAACACAACACAGTCATCAAGCAAACTAAGATCAACCACAACACACTCCCCCGAAAAGGAATTGTCGCGGCGACCAGGAAAAAAAGATGCTCGCGTCCACTGTCCACTTGACAACCCAACCCACAGACCACCACCAGCACCCCCACAACCGCAGGGACCAGCAGTGACTGTCCAGAGAACACA
>NZ_BSTT01000044.1 GCF_030269685.1 Actinomycetospora sp. NBRC 106378 | reverse complement strand
CCTGTCCGCGCTGCCCTCGATCTCCACCGTGCAGCAGGTCCTGGCCCGCCACGGCGACGGGGCGCTGCGGGTCTCCCGCCCGCGTGGGACCCGCTACCGCTACGAGGGGCAGCGGTTCACCTATCCGTATCCCAACCAGCTCTGGCAGATCGACGGGGCGCTGCACCACCTCGCCGACGGCACCCCGTTCTGGGCGGTCGACATCGTCGATGACCACTCCCGGTTCTGCGTGGGCATCGAGCTCGGCGAGGCGTTGACCTCCACCCTGGCCTGGGCCGCGATACGCAG
>NZ_BSTT01000043.1 GCF_030269685.1 Actinomycetospora sp. NBRC 106378 | reverse complement strand
GAAGCCCGTTCCAAGATGAGGTCTCCCACCCCTACGAGGGTTAAGGCCCCCACCAGACCAGTGGGTTGATAGGCCAGACATGGAAGTACCGCAAGGTATGCAGTGGACTGGTACTAATAGGCCGAGGACTTGCCCGACACACCACCAACACCCACACACCTGAGGGTCTTGCTGGTACACGGCACACACGAACTCAAGCAACACCGAAAAACTGCTGCTCGCGTCCACACCACTTCACACCCCAACCCCCCACACACCTGTGGGGGTGGTTCGGTGTTCCGGTGGCCACAGCGGAGGGGAAACGCCCGGTCCCATCCCGAACCCGGAAGCTAAG
>NZ_BSTT01000042.1 GCF_030269685.1 Actinomycetospora sp. NBRC 106378 | reverse complement strand
CAGTTCGACGACCTCGTGCGGGGGTCGGGTCGCGGCCAGGGTGGTGGAGCCGACGAGGTCGACGAACAGGACGGCGACCTCGCGGACCTCGCCGCCGAGTTCGACGTCGTTGTCCATGGCGTGGCGGGCGACGTCCTCGCCGACCTGGCGGCCGAACAGGTCGCGGACGCGTTCGCGTTCGCGTAGTCCGGAGACCATGGTGTTGAACCCGGCCTGGAGCAGGCCGAGTTCGGTGGTGTCGAAGACGGGGACGTCGACGTCGTAGTCGCCGCGTTCGACCTTCTTCAGGGCCCGGCGGACCGCGAGGACGGGGGCGGCGGTGGACAGGGCGGTCAGGGTGATCACCGCCCCGCCCAGGATCAGCGCCACCCCACCGAGCACCACCACCACGATCGCGAGGCG
>NZ_BSTT01000041.1 GCF_030269685.1 Actinomycetospora sp. NBRC 106378 | reverse complement strand
AGTGTGTCCAAGACCCCAACACTCAAGAAAGGCACTGTGATCACCAACCACTATTGCTCAGAAATCAACGCCTGACACCCAGCAAAACGTGTGTCCTCTCATCATTGCACCCCCGGGGGAGAATGTTATCTCTCATAATCAAAGATTATTGGCCTCTAAAGGGAGAAATGCACCGACGTGGAGGAGGAAGAAGGACAAAGGTCGGTTCCTTAGCAGGTGCAATCGCTGAAATCCCAGTAATAGATCAATTATTGGCGGCCTAGAACGGGGCTTGGAATTCAAATATGGTGAAAAACAAATCAAAAAGTAAAAGAACGAAGGTGAATGGTTGGGGTGAGCACTAGGTCGTGGGAGAGTAGGACACCGCCGGAACACCCAACCACCCCCACACACCATCCCCCGCAGCACACTGCGGGGGATTTCGTG
>NZ_BSTT01000040.1 GCF_030269685.1 Actinomycetospora sp. NBRC 106378 | reverse complement strand
CGCCAGGTCGTGGGAGAGTAGGACACCGCCGGAACACCCAACCACCCCCACACACCATCCCCCGCAGCACACTGCGGGGGATTTCGTGTTTCCGGGGGTCGTGGCGTCGAGAGCTGCTCCACGGGCCTCACTGACACCGGCCGATCTGCATCGAACAGCCACACGCTTTCGCGAGTGGTACATCAGGCAGCCCCGAGGGCTCGCGAACCTGCCCAACGTGGCACTCGCGGTGAGGGCTGACGATCCGCACTCCGCGAGACGCACGTCAGGCAGGTCGGAGCGATCGCGACCCTGCCCCACGTGGCACTCAGTGTCAGGGTCGGTGGAGCCGCTGTTGCGGTGGTCGGGATCCTGGTCGTCGGTGCTCTGGCTCTCCATGTGACTGCCCCTGATGGGCCAGCGCGAGCTGTGCCGGGCACCGGCGGCCAGGCCGGCCGGCGTGACTTGATAGGAG
>NZ_BSTT01000039.1 GCF_030269685.1 Actinomycetospora sp. NBRC 106378 | reverse complement strand
CCCGGTCGCCCGGTCGACGTGGCCTAGCCGGCTGATGCCGCAGCGGCGTAGCCACAGGTGCACCGTGGAGGCCGCCAGCCCGAGCCGGGCGGCGATCTCGAGCTGGCCCAGGCGCTGCTTCCAGCGCAGGTGCACCATCTTGCGGATCACCGGCCGCGGCGTCGTTCGGGGCATGCGGTGCGGCCGTGAGGACCGGTCGGTCATGCCGGCCTCGCCGAGCTCGCGGTAGCGATCCGACCACCGTTTCGCGGTCGGCCAGGAGACCTGGAAGCGGAGCGCGGCCTGCGCGATCGGCCAGTTCTGCTCGACGATCAGACGCGCGAGCTTCAATCGGCCGCGCGGGGTCAGTGCCGCGTTAGCGTGGGCCACGGAGGACCTCCCGGTGGTGATGGGTGCCGTCAGACAGCTCCACAGCACTCCCGAGAGGTCCTCCCCTCAAGATCATTCAGACCGTGTCGTCACACCGGTTCAACCAA
>NZ_BSTT01000038.1 GCF_030269685.1 Actinomycetospora sp. NBRC 106378 | reverse complement strand
ACCCTTGTGGGGGGAGCGGTCGAAGGTGGGACTGGCGATTGGGACGAAGTCGTAACAAGGTAGCCGTACCGGAAGGTGCGGCTGGATCACCTCCTTTCTAAGGAGCACAACCTCGGACGTCGAGGCCAGGTCGGTGACGGTCACCCATCACGGGTGGCGGCTGGTGTTGGTTGTTCGGCGGAGGGCCATCGCATCCCCGTCTGTGGGGTGGGTGGTTGCTTACTGGATTGAAGTGGAACTGAACATACGGATGCTGTGGTTCTTCGGTTCTTCATCGGAGGGCTGTGGCGGCGTCGGCACACTGTTGGGTCCTGAGGGGACGACGAACCCTCACATCTGCGCGATTGTTCTTCGGGACGGTCGGGTCTGGTGTGGGGGTTGTTGTGTTCTCTGGACAGTCACTGCTGGTCCCTGCGGTTGTGGGGGTGCTGGTGGTGGTCTGTGGGTTGGGTTGTCAAGTGGACAGTGGACGCGAGCATCTTTTT
>NZ_BSTT01000037.1 GCF_030269685.1 Actinomycetospora sp. NBRC 106378 | reverse complement strand
TGTACTGACCGGACAGGTTGGTCAAGCGGGTGATCGGGGCCTGCCTGCCGATGGCGCTGTGGGGCCGGTGGTGGTTGTACTCGTGCAGCCACCCCGGGAGCGCCTTGCGGCGCTGGGATTCGCTGAGATAGAGCCGTCGGAACGCCCAGCCGGCGGTCATGGTGCGATGGAACCGCTCGATCTTGCCGTTCGTCTGCGGCCGGTAGGGCCGGGTCCGCGTGTGGATGACGCCGAGCTCGGCGCAGGCGTCGCGCCAGGCGTGGGACCGGTAGGCCGACCCGTTGTCGGAGAGGACCCGCTCGACGGTCACGTTCCGGGCGGCGAACCAGGCCACCGCCCGGGCCAGGACATCGATCGCGGTGGCGGCTTTCTCGTCGTCGTGGATCTCGGCGTAGGCGACCCGGGAGTGGTCGTCGATCACGGTATGGACATACGCGGTGCCGATCAGCGGCTGGTGGTGGGCGTTGCGGGGCTTGTCGGCGGTGGACCAGCGGTTCTTCTTGCCCTGGGCGCGGCCGACGAACCGCCATCCGCCCTGGTCGGGGATGTTCCCGAGCTTCTTGACATCGACGTGGATCATCGCCCCGGGGTGGGGGTGCTCGTAGCGGCGCACCGGCTCCCCGGTCGCCCGGTCG
>NZ_BSTT01000036.1 GCF_030269685.1 Actinomycetospora sp. NBRC 106378 | reverse complement strand
TGCACCACCTCGCCGACGGCACCCCGTTCTGGGCGGTCGACATCGTCGATGACCACTCCCGGTTCTGCGTGGGCATCGAGCTCGGCGAGGCGTTGACCTCCACCCTGGCCTGGGCCGCGATACGCAGCGCGGTCGCCGAGAACGGCCAGCCCGCCACGGTGCTCTCGGACAACGGGCTGTGCTTCACCGGGCGGCTGCGCGCGACCACGGTCAGCTTCGAGCGTCAACTCGCCCGCGCCGGGATCGGGTTGATTCATTCCCGGCCCTACAACCCGCGTTGCTGCGGCAAGATCGAACGACTCCACCAGACCACGCGCGGCTGGCTCGCGCGCCGCCGCGCTCCCCGCACCATGGCCGCCGCCGAAAACCTGTTCGCCGAGTTCCGCGAGCACTACAACCACATCCGGCCACATCAAGCCCTCGATGGCGAGCTGCCCGTCTCCTGCTACCACGCCGGCACCGCCGTCGAGCTGCCCGTGCTCGAAGTCGAACCCGCCGACGCGGTCCCGCTCGGCGCACTGACCCGCAAGCTCAACAGCGCCGCCCGCTTCAGCTACGGCGGAGTGCTCCTGCGACTCGACAGCCGCTTCGCCGGCCTCAGTGTCGGCCTGGTCCGAGACCGCACCCGCCTGCACGTCTACTACG
>NZ_BSTT01000035.1 GCF_030269685.1 Actinomycetospora sp. NBRC 106378 | reverse complement strand
CCAGGCATCCACCGTGCGCCCTTGACAACTTGACCAACACACCAACAACCACCACACACCTACATGGAAAGTCATCGGCACATCAACACAACACAGTCATCAAGCAAACTAAGATCAACCACAACACTCCCACCGCCCAGGACCCGAAAGCCCCAGACCAGGAATTGTCGCGGCGACCAGGAAAAAAAGATGCTCGCGTCCACTGTCCACTTGACAACCCAACCCACAGACCACCACCAGCACCCCCACAACCGCAGGGACCAGCAGTGACTGTCCAGAGAACACAACAACCCCCACACCAGACCCGACCATCCCGAAGAACAATCGCGCAGATGTGAGGGTTCGTCGTCCCCTCAGGACCCAACAGTGTGCCGACGCCGCCACAGCTCTCCGATGAAGAACCGAAGAACCACAGCATCCGTATGTTCAGTTCCACTTCAATCCAGTAAGCAACCACCCACCCCACAGACGGGGACGCGATGGCCCTCCGCCGAACAACCAACACCAGCCGCCACCCGTGATGGATGACCGTCACCGAGAAGGCCTCGACGTCCGAGGTTGTGCTCCTTAGAAAGGAGGTGATCCAGCCGCACCTTCCGGTACGGCTACCTTGTTACGACTTCGTCCCAATCGCCAGTCCCACCTTCGACCGCTCCCCCCACAAGGGT
>NZ_BSTT01000034.1 GCF_030269685.1 Actinomycetospora sp. NBRC 106378 | reverse complement strand
CCTCGCGGTCGGTGGCCTCGCGGTCGGTGGCCCGATGCGTGGTGCTGTTGCCGGGGAGGGGTTCGTCGACGTCGGTGTCGCCGCGGCTGGTGTCGGGGTCGTCGAGGTCCGGGAGCGGCATGGAGGCCGTGGGGCTGCCCGGGGCCTGCTCGTCGTCGGTGTGATCCAACCCGGCCCGGTGGGAGGCGGAGATCAGGTCGAGCATCCCGCTCGCTTGGCGGGCGGGTTTGGTGTCGCGGGCCTCGTCCCGCAGCACCTGCCCGGGCTCGACGTCGGGGTCGGCCACCGCCGCCGACGCCGGGGGCGGGGTGGCGGCGCGGATCGCGTCGTCGAACAACGCGGCCGCGGCCGGGTCGCGCAGCACCAGCTTCGCGTGCAGGTTCCCGTTGCGGCGTTTCGCGTAGTGCAACTCGTTCCCCGCCGGATCGTCGTCCTTCGGGGCGGCCCCGTCGGGGTCGAGCCGATCCGCGATCACCTGGGCCGCCGCGTACAGCCGCCGCGGGGAGTGCGTCGCGGCCAGCGCGGCGAGCTGTTCCTCGGCCACCGTGAGTACGGCGTCGTCCAACCCGGAAATGTGATGTCTCAGCACATCCTGGACAGATAAGTCTCAGCACATCGCGGACAGGTTGGTGTTCCGCTGGTAGCGGACGCTGCGGTCAAGGGTAAGGCTGGCGGCGATCGCGTTATCGATGAGAACGG
>NZ_BSTT01000033.1 GCF_030269685.1 Actinomycetospora sp. NBRC 106378 | reverse complement strand
TGTCGTGACCCGTCACGTTGTTAGCAGGCGAGGCGGGTGTTTGGTGGCTGGCCGCCGAGGGCGGAGTGGGCGCGGCGAGTGTTGTAGTCGTGGACCCAGGTGTCCAGGGCGGCCAGCCGCTGATGGTTGCTGGTCCAGGGGCGGGCGTAGGCGAATTCGGTGAGCAGGGTCCGGTTGAGGCGTTCGGCTTTGCCGTTGGTCCAGGGGCAGCCGGGCTTGATGAAGCGGCGTCGGATGCCGAGTGCGACGCAGACCGCGGCCCAGTTCTGGCCGCGGCGGTAGGCCAGGGCGTTGTCGGTCAGGACCCGTTCGACGGTGACTCCGCGGGTGTGGAACCAGCTCGCAGCGCGGTGCAGGAACTCCGCGCAGGTCGGTTCCCGTTCGTCGGGCAGGGCTTCGATGTAGGCCAGCCGGGAGTGGTCGTCGACCGCGACGTGGAGGTAGTCGTAGCCGTTGCCGCGACCGCGGACGGCTTCGCTGCGCCCGTGCAGGCGCCATCCACCGCCCTCGGGGATGCGCCCGAGCTTCTTGACGTCGACGTGGAGCAGCTCGCCGGGCCGGGACCGCTCGTAGCGTGGCCCGCCGCGACGGCGTCGGACCGGTTGCCCGGTGATCGGGTCGATCGCTGCCAGGGCCGGCACCTGGTGGCGTCGAAGGATGCGCCCGACGGTGGAGGCGACCAGGCCGAGTTCACCGGCGAGGAACACCGGACCACGATGCCGATCACGTCGAAGTTGAAGGACCTGGGCCTCGACTTCGACGGGTGTGCGCCGGGGGCTGGTGTGCGGGCGCGAGGGGCGGTCGTCGAGCCCGGCCTGGCCCTCGGTGTCGTAGCGGTGGATCCACTTGGCGACGGTGCCGCGGGAGACCCCGAGCTGCTCGGCGATCCGGGCTTGCGGCCAGCCCGCCCGATGACGCTGGACGATCAGCAGGCGGGCGTGCACGGTCAGGCGGGCATTACGGTGCGACACCGAGGGCCTCCGGTGGTCGAGCTGGATGCGTCAGACACACCCACCTCGCCTCGGAGGCCCTCCTCGATCAACCCGACACGCCGCCGCACACAACGTCTCGGGTCACGACA
>NZ_BSTT01000032.1 GCF_030269685.1 Actinomycetospora sp. NBRC 106378 | reverse complement strand
CCGCGAGCTGCTCCTATGTCAAGCGGCAGCGGGGGTTGGGGTGTGTTCGGTCTGTAGGAGCAGGTTGAACACGACGCGGGCGAGGCGTCGT
Organism: Actinomycetospora sp. NBRC 106378; assembly: GCF_030269685.1. Lineage (GTDB taxonomy): Bacteria > Actinomycetota > Actinomycetes > Mycobacteriales > Pseudonocardiaceae > Actinomycetospora. Next base: position 1,210 of record NZ_BSTT01000032.1, on the reverse strand, counting down.
TTGAGGGCGCGGAGGGCGTCGTTGTGTCGGTCGCCGCGGGCTCGACGCTTGTCGTAGTAGGCCCGTCCGAGGCTCTCGGGTAGCCGGGTCTGGGTCAGCGCGATGCGGTGCAGGGCGGCGTTGAGTTGCCGGTTGCCGCCGCGGGCGAGCCGGTGGCGGTTGGTGCGCCCCGAGGAGGCCGGGATCGGTGCGACCCCGGCGTGCATCGCGAAGCAGGCCTCGGAGCGGAACCGGCCCGGGCGGGCGGTCTCGGCGAGCAGCTTCGCCGCGGAGAGCGGCCCGCAGCCGGGCAACTCGAGCAGCTGCGGGGCCAACACGGCGACCCGCCGGGCGATCTCGCGTTCCAGGGCACGGATGCGGGTCGTCCGGGCGGCGATGTCTGCGACCAACTCGGCGGCCAGCTCACCGACCAGCCCCGGGTGCTCGGCGGGCAGCAGCGCGGCCAGCGCGGTCAGACGGGTGGGCTTGTCCAGCCCCCGGGCCGGGATGCTGCGCTCGAGTTCGGGATCGAGTTCGTGCAGGTGCCAACGCAGCCGGCAGATCATCGCGGTCCGCTCCGCCACCAGGTGCTCACGGTGATCGACCAGCAACTTCAGCTCCCGGCTGGCCGGGGTGTGCTCGGCCAGGGGCAGGTCCGGCTCCCGCAACGCGGCCCGGGCGATCGCGGTCGCATCGATCGGGTCGGACTTCCCGAACTCCCGCGCCGAGGTCCGGGCGCCGGCCATCAGCTTCGGTGGCACCCGCCGCACTCGCTGCCCCGCGGCGAGCAACGCCCGTTCCAGGCGCAGCGACACATGCCGGCAGTCCTCCACCGCCCACTCGATCTCGGGCCCAGCCGCGACCGCGAACTCCTCACCCACACCCTGGACCCACGCCAACAACTCCAGGTGCCCGGCGTTGGTGGCCTGCACCCGACGCTGCGCGCGGCGCACCCCGAGTTGATCGACCACCACCGCGGTGTGGGTGTCCTTGTGGACATCGACTCCGACCATCAGGACCATCGAAGGGTCTCCTGCTCCTAGCCTGCGGGGGACAACAGGCCGGGTCGGTCGGCGGACACACCTCAGTGGGGGCGCTGCCACGCTCCTATCAAGTCACGCCGGCCGGCCTGGCCGCCGGTGCCCGGCACAGCTCGCGCTGGCCCATCAGGGGCAGTCACATGGAGAGCCAGAGCACCGACGACCAGGATCCCGACCACCGCAACAGCGGC
>NZ_BSTT01000031.1 GCF_030269685.1 Actinomycetospora sp. NBRC 106378 | reverse complement strand
CCTTGGGCTCAGGGGGTCGACGCAACACCTGTGGCTTGTGGGTCGGACAGTAGCTGGGTCATGGCTCGGGCTGGTGATCGCCAGCCGAGGGTCTTGCGGGGTCGGCCGTTGAGTTCGGCCGCGACCGCGGCGAGGCGCTCGGGGTTGTGGGCTGAGAGGTCGCTGCTCTTGGGGAAGTACTGGCGCAGCAGGCCGTTGGTGTTCTCGTTGCTGCCGCGCTGCCAGGGGCTGTGGGGGTCGCAGAAGTAGATCGGCAGCCCGGCGGCCACGGTGATCTCGCCGTGGCGGGCCATTTCGCTGCCCTGGTCCCAGGCCAGCGAACGGCGCAGCGCCTCGGGCAGCGCGGTGATGGCGGGGATCATCGCGTCGCGGACGGCTTCGGCGTCGTGACGGGCGGGCAGGTGCAGCAGCATCACGAATCGGGTGCTGCGCTCGACCAGGGTCCCGATCGCCGAGGCGTTCTCGGCGCCGAGGATGAGGTCGCCTTCCCAGTGCCCGGGTACCGCGCGGTCGGCGGCCTCGGCGGGCCGCTCGGAGATCATGATCTCCGGGGTGATGTAGGAGCGGCTCGAGCGTTCCCCGAAGGCCTGGGGGCGGCGGACCGCGCGCCCGGTGCGCAGCTTCTTGGTCAGCTCCCGGCGCAACTGGCCCCGTCCTTGGACGTAGAGCTCCTGGTAGATCGTCTCGTGGGACACCTGCATCTCCGCCCGGTCGCCGAACCGTTCACGCAGATCGTGGCTGATCTGCTCCGGGCTCCACGCCAGCTCCAACCCGGCCGTCACCGCGGCGACCAGCTCCGGATGCGCGCTGAACTTCGTCGGCTTCGGGCGCCGGGCACGGGCCTCGGCCTTGAGCTGGGCCTGGGTCGCCCGGTAGGCGTCCTTGCGGGCCTGGCGCTGGTCGACGCGGCGACCCGGCCGCGGCGGCCCGACCGGCGCGGGAGCGTAGGCCCGGGAGCGCCCGGCCCGTTCCCGGGTGACGTGGTTGCGGTCGATCTCGCGCTTGACCGTGGAGCGGTCACGCCCGAGCCGCCCGGCGATCTCGGCGTAATTCAGCCCCTCGACCAGACCACGAGAGATCTCCTCCCGCTCGGCCGGCGACAGATACCGGCTCGAGGGCTCGACCAGCGACGGCGACACCCCGCCAGCCTCACGAACCCACCGCCACCCCGCGTCGACCGACACCCCCAACCGCGCACACACCGAACCGTGATCCACACCGTCACGGCGAGCCCGCCAGAACTCCCGACGCACCCACCGCGGAACAGCGACACCACCCACACCGACACCCACCCTCAACTCGAGGATGTTGCGTCCGCTCCTTGAATCCGCCG
>NZ_BSTT01000030.1 GCF_030269685.1 Actinomycetospora sp. NBRC 106378 | reverse complement strand
TGTCTGTGCTCAGGACATCGAGGACAGTTGATGTCTCAGCACATCGCGGACACTGAGCAGGCCCGCTGGGTGGGTTGGTCACGGTGGTGACCAGCCTGCTCGGCTGTGGGCAGGACAGGGTTCGAGATGGATCCAGTGCTGGTGGCCGCGGTCGCGCGGGCCGCGGCCGGGGAGAAGGTCAACGTCGCCCGGGTGTGCCGGGAGACCGGGGTGTCCCGCTCGGCGTTCTACGTCAAGCTCGCCCGGTTCAAGACCGAGGGCAGCGCGGGACTGGCCCCGCGCTCACGGGCACCGCGCTCCCGGCCGAACCGGTTCCCTGATCGCGTCGGGGAGGCGGTGGTGCGGGCCCGCAAGGAACTCGCCGACCAGGGCTGGGACCACGGGGCGCAGACGATCCGCTGGCGGCTGCTCGATCACGCCCGCGCCGGGCGCCACCCCGACCGGGGGCCGGTGCTCGACCTGGCCGAGGTGCCCTCGCGGGCCACGATCCACCGCATCCTGGTCGAGCGCGGTCAGGTCACCCCGCAACCCCGCAAGCGCCCCCACAAGGGGCGGCGGTTCGTGCACCCGGCACCGAACGCGCTCTGGCAGATCGACGGCACCGAGCTGGCCCTCGATGACGGGACCAAGGCCACGGTCATCCAGATCCTCGACGACCACTCCCGCCTCGACGTGGCCTGCCACGCCGCACGCAGCGAGAACAGCACCGATGTTCTCCTCGCCTTGCAGCGGGCCTTCGCCGACTACGGGCACCCGGCCTGCGTGCTCTCCGACAACGGCACCGCCTTCTCCGGCAAGCGCCGGGCCTGGCCGCTGGTGGAGATGGAACGCCTGCTGGCCGGACACGGGATCACTACCGTGGTGTCCTCGATCGGGCACCCGCAGACCTGCGGGAAGAACGAACGGGTCCACGCGACCCTGCAACGCTGGCTGGCCGCCCGACCCGCCCCCGCCACCCTGGACGAGCTACAGGCCCTGCTCGATGACTACCGGGCCGGCTACAACCACCGCCGCCACCAAGCCCTCGACGGTGACACCCCGCATCAGCGGTTTCACGCCAGCGAGCGGGCCCGACCAGTCGGGCCCGCTCCACGCGTCGCCGGACACGTCACCCGCACCGTCTCCGCCACCGGGGTGATCGGGTTCGACAACACCTCGATCGGGCTCGGACGCCGCCACGCCGGCGCCACCGCCGAAGTCTTCTGGCAAGGCGACCGCGTCACCGTTCTCATCGATAACGCGATCGCCGCCAGCCTTACCCTTGACCGCAGCGTCCGCTACCAGCGGAACACCAACCTGTCCGCGATGTGCTGAGACTTATCTGTCCAGGATGTGCTGAGACATCACA
>NZ_BSTT01000029.1:1782-4958 GCF_030269685.1 Actinomycetospora sp. NBRC 106378 | reverse complement strand
CCTCGGCCTATTAGTACCAGTCCACTGCATACCTTGCGGTACTTCCATGTCTGGCCTATCAACCCACTGGTCTGGTGGGGGCCTTAACCCTCGTAGGGGTGGGAGACCTCATCTTGGAACGGGCTTCCCGCTTAGATGCCTTCAGCGGTTATCCCTTCCGAACGTAGCCAACCAGCCGTGCCCCTGGCGGGACAACTGGCACACCAGAGGTTCGTCCGTCCCGGTCCTCTCGTACTAGGGACAGCCTTCCTCAAGTCTCCTGCGCGCGCGGCGGATAGGGACCGAACTGTCTCACGACGTTCTAAACCCAGCTCGCGTACCGCTTTAATGGGCGAACAGCCCAACCCTTGGGACCTACTCCAGCCCCAGGATGCGACGAGCCGACATCGAGGTGCCAAACCATGCCGTCGATATGGACTCTTGGGCAAGATCAGCCTGTTATCCCCGGGGTACCTTTTATCCGTTGAGCGACACCCCTTCCACCAGGAGGTGCCGGATCACTAGTCCCGACTTTCGTCCCTGCTCGACCTGTCGGTCTCACAGTCAAGCTCCCTTGTGCACTTGCACTCAACACCTGGTTGCCGACCAGGCTGAGGGAACCTTTGGGCGCCTCCGTTACCCTTTGGGAGGCAACCGCCCCAGTTAAACTACCCACCAGGCACTGTCCCTGGACCAGATCATGGCCCGAAGTTAGATGCCCAATTCGACCAGAGTGGTATTTCAACGGCGACTCCACCCGCACTGGCGTGCGAGCTTCACAGTCTCCCACCTATCCTACACAAGCCGAACCGAGCACCAATACCAAGCTGTAGTGAAGGTCCCGGGGTCTTTCCGTCCTGCCGCGCGTAACGAGCATCTTTACTCGTAGTGCAATTTCGCCGAGTCTGTGGTCGAGACAGCGGGGAAGTCGTTACTCCATTCGTGCAGGTCGGAACTTACCCGACAAGGAATTTCGCTACCTTAGGATGGTTATAGTTACCACCGCCGTTTACTGGCGCTTAAGTTCTCAGCTTCGGCCGTGAGGCCTAACCGGTCCCCTTAACGTTCCAGCACCGGGCAGGAGTCAGTCCGTATACATCGTCTTGCGACTTCGCACGGACCTGTGTTTTTAGTAAACAGTCGCTTCCCCCTGGTCTCTGCGACCCCACCACCCTAGCCCGCGAAGAGCTTCAGGTAACAGGGTCCCCCTTCTCCCGAAGTTACGGGGGGATTTTGCCGAATTCCTTGACCACAGTTCGCTCGAACGCCTCGGTATTCTCTACCTGACCACCTGTGTTGGTTTGGGGTACGGGTCGCGTAGGAACTCGCTAGAGGCTTTTCTCGGCAGCATGGGATCACTCTGCTTCGCCTCAACGGCTATGCGTCACGTCTCAACCTGTATGGCGTACGGATTTGCCTATACGCCGGCCTACACGCTTGCACCAGTACAACCACTCACTGGCGGAGCTGCCCTCCTGCGTCACCCCATCGCTTGGCTACTACCAGGCAGGATCCCGCGCTCCCCCGGTCGACTCCCGAAGGAGTCTTGGGGTTCGGGCGGTTAGCACACCTGGGCTCGCCATGGACGCGCCTACACGAGCACGGGAATATCAACCCGTTGTCCATCGACTACGCCTGTCGGCCTCGCCTTAGGTCCCGGCTCACCCTGGGCGGAAAAACCTGGCCCAGGAACCCTTGGTCATCCGGCGGCAGAGTTTCTCACTCTGCTGTCGCTACTCATGCCTGCATTCTCACTCACACGGGTTCCACGGCTGGATCACTCCGCCGCTTCACCACCCGCATGACGCTCCCCTACCCAACACCACCACCGTTAGGTGTCCGTGGTGTTGCCGCGGCTTCGGCGGTGCGCTTGAGCCCCGCTACATTGTCGGCGCAGGACCACTTGACCAGTGAGCTATTACGCACTCTTTCAAGGGTGGCTGCTTCTAAGCCAACCTCCTGGTTGTCTGGGCGATCCCACATCCTTTCCCACTTAGCGCACGCTTAGGGGCCTTAGCCGGCGATCTGGGCTGTTTCCCTCTCGACTACGAACCTTATCGCCCGCAGTCTCACTGCCGCGCTCGAGCTCACCGGCATTCGGAGTTTGGCTGACTTCAGTAAGCTTGTAGGCCCCCTAGGCCAACCAGTGCTCTACCTCCGGTGAGTAACACGCGACGCTGCACCTAAATGCATTTCGGGGAGAACCAGCTATCACGGAGTTTGATTGGCCTTTCACCCCTACCCACAGCTCATCCCCCAGGTTTTCAACCCTGGTGGGTTCGGGCCTCCACACCGTCTTACCGGCGCTTCACCCTGGCCATGGGTAGATCACCCCGCTTCGGGTCTAGAGCACGCGACTATGAACGCCCTATTCGGACTCGCTTTCGCTACGGCTACCCCACACGGGTTAACCTCGCCACGTACCGCTAACTCGCAGGCTCATTCTTCAAAAGGCACGCCATCACCATTGCGAACAACAGCTCTGACGGCTTGTAGGCACACGGTTTCAGGTACTATTTCACTCCCCTCCCGGGGTACTTTTCACCTTTCCCTCACGGTACTTGTCCGCTATCGGTCATCAGGAAGTATTTAGGCTTACCGGGTGGTCCCGGCAGATTCACAGCGAATTCCACGGGCTCGCTGCTACTCGGGCACGTCACCACGCGATGATGAACAGTTTTCGTCTACAGGGGTCTCACCCTCTACGCCGGCGCGTCCCAACGCCTTCGACTAACCATCCACCACCACGCCCAGGGTCAGCAGCCCCCGGACATGACGCCCCACAACACCCCACCAGCAACACCTGCCAGCTATCACACAAGCGGGGTTTAGCCTCTTCCGCTTTCGCTCGCCACTACTCACGGAATCACTGTTGTTTTCTTCTCCTGCGGGTACTGAGATGTTTCACTTCCCCGCGTTCCCTCCACCCGCCCTATACATTCAGGCGGGGGTGACAGCCCATGACGGCTGCCGGGTTACCCCATTCGGACACCCTCGGATCACAGCTCGGTTGACAGCTCCCCGAGGCCTATCGCGGCCTCCCACGTCCTTCATCGGCTCCTGATGCCCAGGCATCCACCGTGCGCCCTTGACAACTTGACCAACACACCAACAACCACCACACACCTACATGGAAAGTCATCGGCACATCAACACAACACAGTCATCAAGCAAACTAAGATCAACCACAACACTCC
>NZ_BSTT01000028.1 GCF_030269685.1 Actinomycetospora sp. NBRC 106378 | reverse complement strand
GCGACCGACACAACGACGCCCTCCGCGCCCTCAAACGACGCCTCGCCCGCGTCGTGTTCAACCTGCTCCTACAGACCGAACACACCCCAACCCCCGCTGCCGCTTGACATAGGAGCAGCTCGCGGCGAGGCCCGGATGTCGCGCCTTTCGGGGCCACGCGGGGCGCGGCGGTCACCAGGCTCGCTGTCGGAGCCGCCGCGTTCCGGGCCGACGCTGCTCCGGTCGGACCAGAGCTCTGTCCCCACCGGAACATCGACCCCCGCTTGTCCACAGGTCCCACGTCGACATTCGCCGGTGCCGCCCCACCACGGGCACGCTCGCTCCTGCACGAGCCGGCCGTCCGCCGGCGGGAGCGAGGGGACGAGAACAGTGAACGAGACCTTGGTGACGGTGTCCGGCAACGTGGCCACCGACGTGACGTGGCGGCGCACCGCGAACGGCTGCGTCGCGAACTTCCGACTGATGAGCAACGAGCGCCGGTTCGACGGGCAGACCGGCACCTGGCAGGACGGCAACCGCGTCGCCGTCCGCGTGAACTGCTGGCGGTCGCTCGCCGAGAACGTGCGCGTGTCCGTCACGAAGGGCGACCCGGTCGTCGTCCACGGCAAGCTCTTCACCCGGGACTACGAGGTGGACGGCGTCCGCCGGACGTCCACCGAGATCGATGCACGGAGCGTCGGGCTGGACCTGCGCAAGGTCTGCACAAAGGTGGTGGTGCTCCAGGAGGCAGGTCCCGACGACGGCCGCGGGCCGATCGACGTCTCGGGCCTCGCGGTGGTCCCGGACGACCTGGTGGCGTCGCCGTACGACGGCCCCGTCGACCCGCCCACGGGTGCCCTGCTCGAGGACGACGACGACCGGTTCCCCGGGCGTGAGGCCCTCGCGAGCTGACCGACCACCGGGCCCGGGGAGCGGCGTGCACGGCCAACTACCATCGAGGGCGTGGCTGAGTTCATCTACACCATGAAGAAGGTTCGGAAGGCCCACGGCGACAAGGTGGTTCTCGACGACGTCACGCTCAGCTTCCTGCCGGGCGCGAAGATCGGCGTCGTCGGGCCGAACGGCGCGGGCAAGTCGAGCGTTCTCAAGATCATGGCGGGACTCGACCAGCCCAACAACGGTGACGCGTTCGCCGCCCCCGAGGCCACGGTCGGGATCCTGCAGCAGGAGCCTCCGCTCAACGAGGAGAAGACGGTCCTCGGCAACGTGCAGGAGGGCGCCGGGGACGTGGCGGTGAAGCTCGCGCGCTACAACGAGATCGCCGAGCTCATGGCCACCGACTACTCCGACGAGCTCATGGAGGAGATGGGTGCGCTCCAGGAGGACCTCGACAACGCCGACGCCTGGGACCTCGAGTCGCAGCTGCGGCAGGCCATGGACGCTCTGCGGTGCCCGCCCGGCGACTCGCCGGTCACCCATCTCTCCGGGGGCGAGCGGCGCCGGGTCGCGCTTTGCAAGCTCCTGCTGAGCAAGCCCGACCTGCTCCTGCTCGACGAGCCCACCAACCATCTCGACGCCGAGAGCGTGCAGTGGCTGGAGGGTCACCTGGCCTCCTACGCCGGCGCCGTCCTCGCAGTGACGCACGACCGGTACTTCCTCGACAACGTCGCCGAGTGGATCCTCGAGCTCGACCGTGGCCGGGCCTACCCGTACGAGGGCAACTACTCGACGTACCTGGAGAAGAAGGCGGAGCGCGTCGCCGTCCAGGGCCGTAAGGACGCCAAACTCCGCAAGCGGCTCGCCGACGAGCTCGCCTGGGTGCGATCCGGAGCGAAGGCGCGCCAGGCGAAGAGCCGGAGCCGTCTCGCCCGGTACGAGGAGATGGCCGCGGAGGCCGAGAAGACCCGCAAGCTGGACTTCGAGGAGATCCAGATCCCGCCGGGCCCGCGCCTGGGCACCGTGGTGGTCGAGGTGTCCCACCTCGACAAGGGCTTCGACGGCCGCGTGCTGATCAAGGACCTGTCGTTCTCGCTGCCCCCGAACGGCATCATCGGGGTCATCGGCCCGAACGGCGTCGGGAAGACGACGTTGTTCAAGACCATCGTCGGACTCGAGCAGCCCGACAGCGGCACCGTGAAGGTCGGCGAGACGGTCAAGCTGTCCTACGTCGACCAGAACCGGCAGGGCCTGTCCGGCACCGAGAACGTGTGGCAGGTCGTCTCCGACGGACTCGACTACATCCAGGTCGGGAACGTCGAGATGCCGTCCCGTGCCTACGTGTCGGCGTTCGGCTTCAAGGGGCCCGACCAGCAGAAGCCGGTCAACGTGCTCTCCGGTGGCGAGCGCAACCGGCTGAACCTGGCGCTGACCCTGAAGCAGGGCGGCAACCTGCTCCTCCTCGACGAGCCGACGAACGACCTCGACGTCGAGACGCTGTCCTCGCTCGAGAACGCCCTCGAGAACTTCCCGGGGTGCGCGGTGGTCGTGTCCCACGACCGCTGGTTCCTCGACCGCGTGTGCACCCACATCCTCGCGTGGGAGGGCACCGACGACGACCCGGCCTCGTGGTTCTGGTTCGAGGGCAACTTCGCGGACTACGAGCAGAACAAGATCGCGCGCCTCGGCCAGGACGCCGCCCGCCCGCACCGGGTCACGCACCGCAAGCTCACCCGGGACTGAGGTCCGGGGGGACGCGGGAGGGCCCCGCGTCCGGGTCGAGAAGGGAGCGGTCGTGGCTGCACGTCGCGAGCACGGCGCGCCGTCCGCGCTGACCGTCCTCGAGGTCGCCGAAGGACTTCGGTGGACCGACCCCGCCCTCGGGGCGTCGCTGGCCGAACACGTCCGGCGCCTCGCGGGCGACGACCCGACCATCCGTGCCGCGGCCGACCGATCGCTCATCCGGTCGCTGGCGGAGTCCGACCGGCACGAGGACGTCGTGGACCGCGGGGTCCCGTTGCTGAGCGAGGCACGGGCCCGGGGCGACCGCGACGACGGGGCCGAGGTCCTCGTCGAGCTGGCGGGCGCGGCGACCGGGCTGGGGGATGCCCCGCTCGCCCGCCGCCTCCTCGACCGGCTCGGGCCGGTCGCGGACCTCCCCGCTCGCGTCGCCGCGGCCGCGTCCGCTGCGCGCGCGGAGGCGTGCGCCGTGGACGGGGACGTCGCCGGCACCGACGCGGCGGGCGACGACGCGAACCCGGTGTTGTTCCGGGTCCCCCAGTCCGACGCCGCGGTGGTGCGGGCGCGCGTGGCGCTCGCGTACGGGATCGCACGACGGCGGGCCGGTGACGTCCCCGGGGCTCTGGCCGCGTTCGACCACGTGGTCTCGGCCGACCCCTCGGGAGACGTCGACGGTGGTCGGCGTTCGCTGCAGGCGGCCGCCGAGCGGACCGAGGTGCTCATCGAGGCGGGTCGCCGCGACGAGGCGCGGGACCGGGCCGTCGAGGTTCTCCCGGACGGGTCTCCCGGGGCGCACGTCGTCGGCGCTGTCGCACGGATCCGGCTGGCGCTGTCGGAGGCCGAGGCCGAGGGCGGGGCGCGGTCGGCCACGACGGTCGCCGAGGACCTCGAGGCCGGCGGACGTCTCAGGGAGGCAGCCCGGGCGTGGGAGCTCGTCGCGGGTCTGGCCGAGGCGGAGGGAGACCTGGGTCGAGCGCTGTCCGCCCTGCGGCGCGCACACGGTCTGGGCTCGCGGGCCCGCGACACCGGCGACCGCGCCCTCCGGGCGCTGGCTGCGGTGGCCGACGGCGCGGATCCCCTCGCCGGCGCTTCGCCCGTCGCCGACGACACCGCTGCCGGCATCGACGGAACCGGCCCCACCCGCCGTCGGGAACGGCGGCACGCCTCGGCCGCCGACGACCCGGCGACACGGCGCGATCAGCCCGGCCTCAACGGGGACGGACCCACGGCTGACCCGGACCACGGAGCGGGGGAGGAGATCCCCCGGTCCCCGGACCCCACCGCGGTGGCTGCGGAGGTGCCGTCGTCGGAGAGCAGTGACGTCCCGGCCGCACCGCAGCCGACCGACCGTGACGTACCCGGACCCGGGTCCTCGACCCGGGACGAGCTCGCCGAGCTCCTGGCCTCGCTCACGCGGTCCGTCGACTCGTCGCGCGCAGCGGTGTCGGCGGTGGGCCTGGAGCCCGAGCGCCGCGACGACGGGGGACCGGCGGGGGCCGAGGGCAACGGTGAGCCGGTCCGCCGGTCCCGCCACTCGGCCTTCCCCCCGCCGACGGCCTCCTCGGTCGGGGAGGCGGCGGCCTCCCGGCCGACGTTCGACGCGTTCTCGACCGCGCCGCCGCGGCGCGGCGGAGAACCGTCGGAGGACCAGGCCGTGCTGCCCGGTGCCGCGCCGCTTCCGGACGATCGCTTCGCCCCCGCCGAGGACGGGATCGGGACTTCGTCGCCCGTGGAGCGGGCCGCGCCCGTCGATGCGGCGCCGCCGTCGGTGAGCTCTCTGATCGACCCGCTCGCGGACCCGCTCCCGGTCACGGAGACCGGGCTTCCCGTGGCCGACGAGCAGAGCCCGCTGACGGCGACCCCGTCCGACGGCGGGTCGACGGCCGCCGGTCGGTCCGGGTCGCTGCCCTCCGCGGTGGGAGACAGCGCAGCTCCGAGCGGCCAGGATCCGGTCCGGACGACGACGGCGAACGCCTCGGACGGGGTCGGAGCTCCCGGCTTCGAGCACGCGGACGCGGCCCGTGCCGGGACCGGGTGGGCCGACCCGGAAGTCCGCGCGTCCGGCGGGGCGGTGTCCGTCGAGCCGGCCCTGCCCGCCCCGGACGATCCTGTCGACCGCATCGACGGGACCGCCGTCTCCAGGACGTCGTCGCCCGCGTCGGCCGCGGCATCGTCCTGGGGTGCGCCGGCCGACATCCCCGTCGACGGTATCGGTGCGACCGGTCTCCGGGACGCCGTGGAGCAGGACCGCATCGAGCGACGTCCGTCGGATCGGGCGGGTGCGGAGCAGCCGGAACGCCGCCCGTCGCCCGAGCAGCGAGCTGCGGCCTCGTCGACCAGCGGCCGGGAGCGCGCTCGCGGGGGGACCTACGACGGGGCCTACGACCGGGGACGCGCGGAAGGCGACCGATCCTCGACCGCGCAGGGTGCGGGCGGGCGCTCGGGGGACGAGTACGAGGACGAACTCGCGCTCACCCTCGCCACGGTGCTGGGTGAGTACCACCTGCCCGACGTGCCGACGCCGCCCCGACGCGATCGTGCCCGGCCGGAACCGCCCGCCGGGAACGCCCCGGCGACGGACGTGGCCGTGCCGTCGGCCCGTCGACACACCTCGGGCTCCATGCCGGTTCCCGGCGAGCAGCGCTGGGCGCCGCGTCCCGAGTCGTCGCCGCCGCGCCCCGAGCGGGACGCGGACGATGCGCGCCGGGTCGGCCAGAACGGGGGGCGTGGACGCCCGCCGGAGTCGGGGGCGCGGCTTGCCGACCTCCTCGCCGAGGCCATGGACGCCTTCCGCCACGTGAGCCCCGAGGTCCAGGACGGGGCGCGCGGGCCCGGAGTGGGCTCCCGACGCGCCTGAGCAGGGCAGAAGCACGAACGGGACCCCCCTGAAACGTCCCGTTCGAGGGCGTGTAATGTTCTCCATGTCGCCAGGACGAGGGGGTTGCCCCGGGGCCTGGAGGCGGGATAGGTTCGAGAGGTTGCCCTTCAGCCGGTCTGGTAGGGTAAGGACTCGGAGCCATCGGGCTTGGCGAT
>NZ_BSTT01000027.1 GCF_030269685.1 Actinomycetospora sp. NBRC 106378 | reverse complement strand
GGACCTCCCGGTGGTGATGGGTGCCGTCAGACAGCTCCACAGCACTCCCGAGAGGTCCTCCCCTCAAGATCATTCAGACCGTGTCGTCACACCGGTTCAACCAACGTGTCCGGTCAGTACAGCTAGCGCAGCGCCCGTTCGCGGCGCCAGGTGGTCACCGCGAACGGGATCGCGACGGCGCCCATGCCGATCCCGCCCACGAGCGCCGACCCGGGGAGCCCGAAGAACGCCAGGTGGGCGAGCACCGACGAGGCGTAGACCCACAGGTACAGCGCGGTCGCGGGCCCCGTGCCACGGCCGGGTCCGAGCGCGCGGTGCAGCCCGCCGACCACCAGCACCGCCACGAGCACCCAGCCCGCGTAGTTCGTCAGCGGGACACCGGGGACGAAGGGCAGCGCGGGCACGGGCGAGGACCAGGTCCAGTGCCCGGCCCCGACCATCTGCGGGTCGAGGAACAGGTCCCAGGCGGCCAGGGCGAGCGCCCCGAGCACGACGACCCCGGGTCCGCGCCCGGCCAGGACCCGCCCGACGACGAGCGCCGGCCAGGCCATCATCGCCCACGCCAGCGGGACGACCACCGGCACGCCGAGCAGCTCCGGGCCGAGGGTTCCGGTGTAGGCGTAGCTGCCGAACGGGAAGCCGGTCGCGAGCCCGATGGCCTCGGCGACGAGCCCGCCGCCGCCGGCGATCCCCACGAGGAGCAGACCCCCACGCACCCCGTGAACGCGCACCACGTCGACCAGCGACGCCAGGAAGAACACCACCACGCTGGTGACCGTCACGCCCGTGAGCCAGGCCGTCGGCACCAGCGGGTAGACGATCTGCACCAGCACGGCGATCCCGACGAGCACCCAGGCCGGCAGCGCCGTCGTCGCCGCCGCCGGGCGCGCGGTCGTCACCATCTCCCGAACCTCCCCCATCGCGATCCACGTCGGATCGTGGACCGCTCTGCGGCGTCGATCGGGCGTGCCTACGGTGCCGGGGTGCCCGCCGCAGGTCCGTTCTCACCCGTGCGCCTGCTCGTGACCTCCGGCTCCGTCCTCGCCGTCGTCGGGACCCTCCACCAGCTGGTCAACCACCGTCGCCTGCGCCGCCCGCCCCCGGTACCACCGCCGACCGAGGTGCCCGTCTCGGTCCTCGTCCCCGCCCGCGACGAGGCCCCCCGGATCGGCCCGACCGTCGCCTCGCTGCTCGCGCAGCGCGGGGTGGGCGACCTCGAGGTCCTCGTGCTCGACGACGGGTCCACCGACGGCACCGCGGCGGTCGTCGCCACGACGGCGGCCGGCGACCCCCGGCTGCGCCTCCTCACCGGCACCCCGCCCCCGCCCGGGCGGCTCGGCAAGCCGCACTCCTGCGCCCAGCTCGCGGCCGCGGCCGGCGGCGAGGTGCTCGTCTTCGTGGACGCCGACGTCGTCCTCGCCCCCGACGCCGTCACCGCGGCGGTCGCGATGCTGCGCGCCCCCGACCCCCTCGCCCTGCTCTCGCCGTGGCCCCGCCAGGCCGTGACCGGTCCGCTCGCGCGGCTCGTGCAGCCGCTGCTGGCCTGGTCGTGGCTCACGACGCTCCCGCTGCGGGCCGCCGAGCGGAGCGCGCGGCCCTCGATGGCCGTGGCGAACGGGCAGTTCCTCGTCGTGGAGGCGGCCGCGCTGGCCCGCGCCGGGGGGTGGTCGGCCGTGGGCGGAGCGGTGCTCGACGACATCGCGCTCGCCCGGGCGATCCGCCGCTCCGGGGGCCGGACGGGGGTCGGCGACGGGTCCACGCTCGCGACCTGCCGGATGTACGACACCGGCCGTGACCTGCACGCGGGCTACCGCAAGTCGCTCTGGGCGGCGTTCGGCTCGCCGGTCGGGGCCGTCGCGGTCGCGGCCGCGCTGCTCGTCGTCTACGTGCTGCCGCCCGCCGCGGCGCTGCGCGGGTCGCGGATCGGTGCGCTCGGCTACGCGGCCGGGGTCGCGGGCCGGGTGCTCGCCGCCCGCTTCACCGCCACGACCCGGTGGGACGCCGTGGCCCACCCGGTCTCGGTGCTGACCACCCTCGGGCTCCTGGTCTCGTCCTGGATCGGTCGGGTGCGCGGCACCCTCGCGTGGAAGGGTCGGCGGGTATGAGCCGCGTGGTCGTGATCGGCGCGGGGCTCGGCGGCCTCGCGACGGCGGCCCGGCTCGCCGCGGCGGGGCACGAGGTGACGGTGCACGAACGGTCCGACGCCGTCGGCGGCAAGCTCGGCGTCGTCGAACGCGACGGCTTCACCTTCGACACCGGGCCGTCGCTGCTCACCCTGCCCGGCCTGCTCGACGACCTGTTCACGACGACGGGTGGCCCGGCCGGGCTGCCCGTCGAGGCCGTCGACCCGGCCTGCGACTACACCTTCGCCGACGGCACCCGCCTGACGCTGCCGCACGACCCGGCGGCGGTCCCCGCCGCCTTCGACGCCACCCTGGGCGCGGGCGCCGGGGCCGCCTGGTCCCGGCTGCACGCCCGGTCGCGGCACCTGTGGGACCTCGTCGGCGAGGAGGTGCTCCGGCGGCCGCTGACGCTGCCCGCGCTGCTGCGGATGAGCCTGCGTCCCGGCGGACTACGGGCCGTCGCACCGTGGCGCACCGTGCGCGGGCTCGCCCGCCGGGTGCTGCCCGACCCGCGGATGCGCACCTGGTTGGAGCGCTACGCCACCTACTCCGGCTCCGACCCGCGGCGCACGCCGGCCGTGCTGTCGGTGACCTCGTTCGTCGAGCAGGAGTTCGGCGCCTGGTACGTGCCCGGGGGCCTGCGACGCATCGTGGAGACGGTGCACGAGCGGTGCCGGGCACTGGGTGTGCCCGTGCACCTGTCGTCGCCGGTGCAGGAGGTGCTCGTCGAGTCCGGACGCGTGGTCGGGGTGCGGGTGGACGGCCGGGAGGAGCGCGCCGACGCAGTGGTGTGCAACGCCGACGCCGCGGTCCTGCACGAACGCCTGCTGCCCCGCACGGCGGCGCCGCGGGCCCGGCGACGGCTCCGACGGATCGCGCCGTCGACCGCCGGGTTCGTGCTCCTGCTCGGGCTCTCCGGCCGGTCCGGGGCCGCGGCGCACCGGGTGTTCTTCCCTGCCGACTACGCCGCCGAGTTCGACGCGGTGTTCGGCCGACGGCCCCACCCGATCGAGGACCCCACCGTCTACGTGCACGCCCCCGACGACCCCGCGCTGCGCCCCGACGACGACAGCGAGGGCTGGTTCGTGCTGGTCAACGCCCCGGTGCACGACCCGCAGCGGGGCATGGACTGGGACGCGCCGGGCCTGCGCGAGGCGTACGCGGAGCGGGTGCTCGACGTCCTCGCCGCCCACGGGGTGGACGTGCGGCCCCGGCTGCGGTTCGTCGAGGTGCTCACCCCCGCCGACCTGGAGCGCCGGACCGGCTCACCCGGCGGGGCGATCTACGGCACCGCCTCGCACGGTCCGCGGGCGGCCCTGCGACGCCCCGCCAACGCCGGTCCGCTGCCCGGCCTCTACCTGGTCGGCGGTTCGGCCCACCCAGGCGGCGGCATCCCGCTCGTGCTGATGTCGGCCGAGATCGTCGCGGGGCTCATCGGTCCGGCCGGTCGGCCGCGTCCGGCGGGAACCGCGCCGGGATCGAGCGCCACGTCCCGACCGCGAGCTGCACCAGACCGACGAGGGCCAGCACGGCCCACGTCGTCAGGAACGTCGTCCCCCAGCTCCAGCCCGGCCCCGGCACCCCCGTCGGCAGGACCGCGGCCCCCAGCGTCGGGAGCGCGACCACGATGATGCGCGTCGGCCGCTCGGCCACCGTCACCGCGCCGGCCCCCGGCATACCCACCGCCTGGGCGCGGGCCCGCGCGTACTCGTGCAGCAACGTCACCGCCGCCACCGCCACCGCGCCCGCCGCGGGGGCGCCGAGCACGACGAGCACCGCGACCAGCAGCAGGTCGCCCAGCCGGTCGCAGACGGCGTCGACGACGGCGCCCAGCGGGCGGGCACGACCGGCGGCGAGCGCCACCGCGCCGTCCAGGCCGTCGAGCACCCCGCCCAGCACCACCAGCACCGCGGCGAGCGCGACCCACGGCGCACCCGCCGTCGACACGAGCAGGGCACCCGCGAGCGCCAGCACCCCGGCGAGCGAGAGCACGTCCGGCGGGACCCGCCGGACCGGGCGCACGCACGCCCGGACCAACCGCAGCCAGCCACGCACCACGGGCGACGGCGACAGGCCCCCGTGGCGCGCCGACCAGCCGGCGTCCGGATCCGCTCCCACCCGGCCAGCGTGCCACCGGTGGCCACGGTGACCACGCGACGGGAACGCGTCACCGGCCTCGCGCGGGAGGTCGGCCGGACCTTCCCGGTCAGCGACGTCGCCCTGTGGGCCGCGGGCGCCACCTACTTCGGCGTGATCGGGCTCGTGCCGCTCGCCCTGGTCTCGCTGTGGGCGATCGGCCTGCTCGTCGGAGGCGACGTGCTCACGGGCGCGATGGAGGCGGCGATCGGCGGCCTGCCGCAGGGGCACGGGACCCCGGAGGCGCTGCGCACGCTGACCGCCACCGCGCTGGACATGCCGTGGTGGCGGGCGCTCATCGTGCTGTTCCCGGCGAGCCTCTACGGCGAGGGCCTGCGGCGGGCGTTCCGGCAGTTCGCGGACGTCCCCGACCGGCTGACCGGCTGGCGGGGCCGGGCCGGGCTGCTCGGGGTCGCGGCCGTCGCGCCGTTCCTGGTGATCGTCGTCCTCGCGGTCGCGCCCGTGGTCGGGCCGCTCTACGCGGCGGGCGGGTGGTCGCTCGTGCTCGGCGTCGTCATCGCCTTCCACGTGGTGTTCCTGACCGTGTCGCTCGCCCTCGTCGCGCTCTTCCGGTTCGTCGCGCCGGGGCACCTCGGCACGAGGGCGATCCTCATCGGCGCCTTCGCGACGGGCTCGGTGCTGGCGGGGTTCCTGCAGGGGTTCGTGGTGTTCCTGGCCATCCCGATCGAGTGGTCGGCGCCCTTCGGCGGGCTCCCCATCGTGGGTGCGGTGTCGGCCCTGGCGCTCTGGCTGTTCCTGCTGCACATCCTCGTGCTGTGCGGGTTCCGCGCGACCGTCGTGCTGGACCAGGTCCTGCAGGAGCGCAGGTCCGCGTCTGACGCGTCGCCGGGCGGGGAAACCGCACTCTCATGAAGGCAGCCGTCTACCGCAAGACCGGGTCCGCCGCCGACGTCCTCGCCGTCGAGGACCTCGACACCCCCGAGCCGGGTCCGGGTCAGGTCCGCGTCCGCATCACCCGGTCCGCCATCAACCCCACCGACTGGAAGACCCGCGCCGGCCTCACGGGCGGTGAGCCGGACGGGTTCCAGGTGCCGCACCAGGACGGCGCCGGCGTGATCGACGCGGTGGGCGAGGGCGTCGAGGGCCGCGAGGTCGGGCAGCGGGTCTGGCTCCACCTGGCGGCGTTCAGGAACCGCTACGGGACCGCCGCCGAGTTCAGCGTGGTGCCGGCCGAGCGGGCCGTACCGCTGCCCGACGAGGCCTCCGACGAGCTCGGGGCCTGCCTCGGCGTCCCGGCCGTGACCGCCGCCCACTGCCTCGGGGGCGACCCGTCGGCCCTCGCCGGGAGGACCGTGCTCGTGGCCGGCGGGGCCGGGGCGGTCGGGCACTTCGCGATCGGGCTGGCCAAGTACGCGGGCGCCCGCGTGGTCTCCACCGTCAGCTCCGAGTCGAAGGGCGAGCGTGCCCGCGCGGCCGGGGCGGACCTCGTCGTGAACTACCGGGAGGACGGGGCGGCCGAGAAGATCCGGGACTTCGCCGCGCGCGTCGACCGGATCGTCGAGGTCGCCCTGGGCGCGAACCTCGAGCTCGACCTCGCCGTCAGCGACAACACGACCATCGCGGTCTACGCCAACGAGCCGTCCGACCCGACCGTCCCGGTGCGCCGGCTCATGGTCTCGAACACGGCGATCCAGTTCGTGCTCCTCTACAACATCACCGCCGCCGATCTGGCCGCCGACGTGGCCTGGGTGCGGGGTGCCGTGGCCGCCGGCGCCCTCACACCGCTCGAGGAGACGAGCTTCCCGCTCGACGACGTCGTCGCAGCTCAGGAGGCGGTGGAGAACGGCGCGGTCGGGAAGGTCATGCTTATCCCCTGACCCGGGTGGCGGACGCCTCCCGGGAGTCGACCACCCGGGAGGCCGTCCGTGGCCAGCCGTTCCGCCCGCTTCGAGGTGCTTCCAGACGTGATGCTCGCGTGGACGCCGTCGGAGAACCCCGACGACGAGGCCGCGTGGATGTCCTCGCCCGCCGAGCGCTTCGACTCCGACGGGGACCGTGCCGGGACCCGCACGTCGTGGAAGCTCGCCGTGTCGCACTCGCGCGAGAAGCGGGTCGGACCCGGCACCGTGGGCTGGGTCCACGAGTGGACCGGCCGCGGCCGGATCGCCGCCGTCGTCGTCTTCGACTCGAACCCGTACTCGCGGACCGGCGCCGACAACGAGGCCGAGTGGTACGCCGACGGCATCCTCGGCGTCATCCCCGAGGAGCACCGGGTGACGGCCGAGACGATCATGGCCCACCCCGACTGGAAGCCGAGCGCGCCGTACATGGGCGCCAAGGGCCGCCAGTTCAAGGACGGCGCGCCGGTCGTCCCCGGCAACGCCGTGATCCTGCGCGAGCTCGTCGACGACGAGACGGCGCGCTGGCTCGGTCTCGACCGGAGCATGGCGCACTAGGGGGAACACCTCGTACGGGTGACCTTCCGTCACACCTACTCGCGAGTTAACGTGCGACGGTGCGCGACCACCACCACGACGTCCTGGTCATCGGCTCCGGGTTCGGCGGCAGCGTCTCCGCGCTGCGCCTGACCGAGAAGGGCTACCGGGTCGGGGTGCTCGAGGCGGGACGGCGTTTCAGCCCGGAGACGCTGCCCTCGACCTCCTGGGACGTGCGCAACTTCCTCTGGGCGCCCGCGCTCGGCTGCTACGGCATCCAGCGGATCCACGTCCTGCGCGACGTCGTGGTCCTCGCCGGGGCCGGGGTGGGCGGCGGGTCGCTGAACTACGCGAACACGCTCTACCAGCCGTCGTCCGAGGCGTTCTACCGCGACCCGCAGTGGGACTCGATCACCGACTGGCGCGACGAGCTCGACCCGTTCTACGCGCAGGCGCAGCGGATGCTCGGCGTCGTCACGCAGCCGACCGTGACGCCGTCCGACGAGGTGATGCGCCAGGTCGCCCGCGAGTGGGGCCGGGAGGACACCGTCACCCCGACGCAGGTCGGCGTGTACTTCGGCGAGGGTCCGGGCGTCACCGTGCCCGACCCGTTCTTCGGCGGCGCCGGTCCCGACCGCACCGGCTGCATCGAGTGCGGCGAGTGCATGACGGGCTGCCGCCACGGCGCGAAGAACACCCTCGACCAGAACTACCTCGGCCTCGCCGAGCGGGCCGGGGCGCTCGTGTACCCGGAGACGACCGTGCTCTCGGTGCGGCCGCTCGCGTCCGGGTGGGAGGTCGTGACCCGGCCGACCCGCGGGGGCCGACGCCGCCGGACGGTCTGGACGGCCGACCAGGTCATCTTCTCCGCCGGCACCTGGGGCACGCAGTCGCTGCTGCACCGCCTGCGCGACACCGGCGTGCTGCCGAGCATCTCCGCCCGGCTCGGGCACCTGACCCGGACGAACTCCGAGGCGCTGGTCGGGGCGATGTCCCGGCGCGCACCGCAACGGGGCGGCCCACGGGACTTCACGCAGGGCGTCGCGATCACCTCGTCGTGGCACCCGGACCCCGACACCCACATCGAGCCCTGCCGCTACGGCTACGGCTCGAACGCGATGGGCCTGCTCACGACGCTCATGACCGACGGCGACGGCCGGGTCCCGCGCCTGGTCAAGATGCTCGGGCAGGGCCTGCGGCACCCCCGGACGCTGCTGCGCTCGTTCGACAAGCGCCGCTGGTCGGAACGCACGGTCATCGCGCTCGTCATGCAGTCGCTGGACAACTCGATCACGGTGAAGCGGAAGTTCGGACGGCTGGTCTCGCGCCAGGGCCACGGCACCCCGAACCCCACCTGGATCCCGGCCGCGAACGCCACCACCCGCCGGATGGCCGAGCTCATCGACGGCGACGCCGGCGGCACCTGGGGCGAGGCCGTGAACATGCCGATGACGGCGCACTTCATCGGCGGGTGCGCGATCGGGTCGTCGCCGGAGTCCGGCGTGATCGACGCCTACCAGCGGCTCTACGGGTACGAGGGGCTGCACGTCGTGGACGGCTCGGCCCTGTCGGCCAACCTCGGCGTCAACCCCTCGCTGACGATCACGGCCCAGGCCGAGCGCGCGATGGCGTTCTGGCCGAACAAGGGCGAGAGCGACCCGCGGCCGCGGCTAGGCGCGCCCTACGAGCGGCTCGAGCCGGTGGCACCGGTCAACCCGGTCGTCCCGGCCGGCGCCCCGGGCGCCCTGCGCACCGTGACGCTGCCCGTCCCCCCGGTGCCGCCGCGGACCCCGGTCGCGGGTTCCTGACGGCGGGTCCCGGCGCTCGCCTCCCGCGGCGAGATGCACACCAGGCGGGTTCCGGGGCCGGCGGATTCAAGGAGCGGACGCAACATCCTCGAGTTGAGGGTGGGTGTCGGTGTGGGTGGTGTCGCTGTTCCGCGGTGGGTGCGTCGGGAGTTCTGGCGGGCTCGCCGTGACGGTGTGGATCAC
>NZ_BSTT01000026.1 GCF_030269685.1 Actinomycetospora sp. NBRC 106378 | reverse complement strand
CGACCTTCTTCAGGGCCCGGCGGACCGCGAGGACGGGGGCGGCGGTGGACAGGGCGGTCAGGGTGATCACCGCCCCGCCCAGGATCAGCGCCACCCCACCGAGCACCACCACCACGATCGCGAGGCGCTGCAGGGTGTAGCCCCCGATCGTCAACGCGGCGACCCCGGCCAGCAGCACCCCGAGCAACGGCGTGGCGGTGCCGAACACCCAGCCGCCCAGCGTCCGCATCAGCACGCCCGGCAGCACCGAGCCCGACGGCGGCCGCTCGGTGAGCACCTGCCGCGCCGCCCCGCGCAGCACGACCTCCACGAGCCGGTAGGTGATCGACACGGTCGCGATGCCGCCCAGCACCACGGTCGCGCCCACCTGGAAGCCGATGCGCCCGGAGGAGAACACGTTGAGCAGTACGAACAGCGCGGCCGCGACGGCCCACAGCACGGCCTGCACGAGCGCGAGGCGCAGCGGCCCGCGCAGCACCACGCGGCGCAGGCGCAGGAAGTGCCGCTCGCGGGCCTCGTCGTCGGCGTCGTCGGGCAGGGCCGGGACCCGCATCCGGCGGTGGCCCCACCACGCCCCGACGAGTACGGCCACGAGCAGGTAGGGCCCGAACACGACGAGGTTGCGGGTCAGCGCGTTCGGGTCGGAGGAGAGCGTCTCGGTGGGCAGCACCCAGGCGGCCAGCACGAGCACCACGCCGGCCCCGATGATGTTCGGGACGACGACGTTGATCACGAGCGCGAGGCGCGTGAACACGCTCAGCCCCGGTACCGCTCGACCCTCGCTCATGCGCGGACCCTAGCGACCGCCTCCGACAACGCTCGGCCGAACGGTCTCCCCGTCGGGTGATCGCTACCATGCGGGCATGCCGGTGCCCGACCTCGTGCACCGCGGGATCGCCTACACCGACTCCGCGGCGCTCGGCGCGGCCCTCGCCCCGCCGGTGGGGGAGGCGCTCGCCGACGGCCGGTCGGTCGTCGTGGCCCTCGAGGACGCCACGACGGGAGCGCTGCGCGACGCCCTGGGCCCCGACGCGGAGGCCATCCGGTTCCTCGACGTGACCCGCCCGGCGCGCACCGACGCCTTCCAGCTCGCGGCCAGGATCGCCACGTTCGCGGCCCACTCCGCCCGGGCCGGCACCGCGAGCATGCTCATCACCCAGCACCAGCCCACGCTGGGCCGCTCGGACGCCTACTGGCTCCGCCTCGAGGCGGCCGTGGACGCGGCGCTGCAGGGGCTGCCCGCCACCCTCTGGTGCCTCTACCGCACGGGCGCGCCGGCCTACTCGCAGTGCCACAGCGAGGTCGGCCCGATGACCGGCCCGCACCCGAACACCGCCTACCGGACCCCGACCGACGTCGTGCGGGGCCTGCCCTCGCCCGCACCGGCCCCGGCGCCCGTGGACGCGCGGAGCTGGCACTTCGACGGGGCGGGCCTCGGGAACCTGCGCCGCGAGCTCGCCGTCGTGGTCGGCGAGTCGGGACTCGACGACGACGCGGGCGAGGACCTCGTCTACGCGTGCAGCGAGGTGGCGACGAACGCCGTCGAGCACGGCGGGGGGAACGGCACGGTCTGGGCGTGGACCGCGGACGACGAGGTGGTCTGCCAGGTCGCCGGGGCGGGCCGGATCACCGACCCGTTCCCCGGCGTGGTGCCGCCGCCGGTGGATCAGGACCGCGGGCGCGGCCTCTGGCTGGCCAGGGCGCTCTGCGACGAGGTCGACGTCGCCTCGGACGCGGACGGGACCACGGTGCGGCTGGCGCGGCGCCTGGTGCGCGCCGAGCCGACCACCCGGCAGACCAGGTAGATCACGAACGCGATCCCCGCGACGAACGGGCTGATCGGCAGCCCCGGAGCCAGCGACAGCACGATCCCGCCGAGCACGGCGACCTCGGCGAACACGACGGCCAGCACGGTCGCGACCAGGGGCGAGGCCGTCACGCGCGCCGCGGCGGCCGCGGGCGTGATGAGCAGCGAGAGCACCAGCAGCGCCCCGACGATCTGGACCCCGAGCGCCGTCGTCGCACCGAGCAGCACCGCGAACGCGATCGAGAGCAGCCGGACGGGGACGCCGCGCGCGGCGGCCATCGTCGGGTCCAGCGAGGCGAAGAGCAGCGGCCGGTAGGTCACGGCCAGCACGCCCACGACGACGAGGCCGGTGACGGCCAGCGAGACGAGGTCGCCGGTGTCGATGCCGACGATCTGCCCGACGAGCAGGCCGAACTTGTTCGCCGACCGCCCGGTGTACAGCGACTGGAACAGCACGCCGAGGCCCAGCCCGAACGAGAGCAGGACGCCGATCACGGAGTCGCGCTCGTGCGCGGCCAACCCGAGCGCGCCGAAGACCAGCGCCACGAGGACCGCGCCGACCAGCGCGCCCCACCCGACCGCGCCTGCGCCGAACAGCAGCAGCGCCCCAGCGCCCCCGGCGAACGACAGCTCGGAGGTGCCGTGCACCGCGAACGCCATCCCACGGCCCACGACCAGCGGCCCGAGCAGCCCGGCCAGCAGCGCGAGCACGCCGCCGGCGATGAGGGCGTCGCGGACGAAGTCGAGCTGCAGGAGCTCGAGGGTGGTGGTCATCGGACGCCCGCCTCGACCGGCTCCTCGTGGTGCAGCGGCGACTCCTCGGCGCCGACGACGAGGATGCGGTCGCGCACGCGCACGACCTCCACCTCCGTGCGGTAGAGCTCGGAGAGGTTCTCCGAGGTCATGACCTCGTCGGGCGTCCCGATCCGGAACTCCCCCTCGACCAGGTAGAGGATCCGGTCGACGACGGGCAGCACCGGGTTGAGCTCGTGGGTCACGAACACCACGGCCGTGTCGTGCTCCCGGCGCCGCCGGTCGACGAGGTCGACGACCATGCGCTGGCGGGCCAGGTCGAGCGAGAGCAGCGGCTCGTCGGCCAGCAGCAACGACGGATCGCCGACCAGCGCCTGCGCCACGCGCAGCCGCTGCTGCTCCCCGCCGGAGAGCGACCCGACCGGCGCGTCGGAGTACTCCAGCGCGTCGACCTGCGCGAGCGCCTCCGCCACCCGTTCCCGACGACGGGTCCTGCCGCCGAGGCCGGGGCCCCACCGGTGGCCGTCGAGGCCCAGGCCGACGAGGTCGCGCCCGCGCAGGGGCGTCAGCGGGTCGAGGGCCCGCTGCTGGGGGACGTACCCGACCGTCGGGTTGCCGCGCCGCGGCGGCGACCCGTGGATCGCGACGGAGCCTGCCGAGAGGTCGAGCAGCCCCAGCAGGACCTGCAGCAGCGTCGTCTTCCCCGAGCCGTTGGGCCCGAGCACGGCGATGAACTCGCCGGGCGCGACCTGCAGGTCGAGGCCGGACCACAGGGTGCGGGGACCGCGGCGCAGTTCGGCACCGGACAGCTCGACGGCCGGATCCATGAGAAAGCCTCCTAGGCGGGAGCGCCGACGGCCCGGGCGAGGGCCGTGCGCGTGGAGTCCACCCACTGCAGGTAGTCGGTGACGCCGGCGGGCAGCGTCTCGGTGACCTCGACGACCGGGACCTGGGCGGCGTTGGCGGTGTCGCGCAGGCCCGCGACGACCGGGGTCTCCGTCTGCGGATTGAACACCAGCGCGGTGACCTGCTTCGCGGTCAGGGCGTTCCGCACCTCGACGAGGGACGCGGCGGACGGGTCGGTCTCGTTCTCGATGGCCTCGACGAAGTCCTGCGGCGTCACGTCGGCCACGCCCGCCGTCCGCAGCAGGTAGTGGGCGATCGGCTCGGTGGAGATGACCCGGGTGCCGGGCCGCGAGGCGCCGATGGCGGCGGTCTGCTGCGCGATCTGGTCGACGCGGGCGTCGAAGGCCTGGGCGCGCTGGGTCAGTCCGGCGGCCTCCGTCGGCTCGGCCTGCGCGAGGCGCTGCGCGATCTGGTTCGCGACGGCCTTGACGGTCGTGGGGTCGAACCACACGTGCTCGTTGTCGTCGGCCTTGTCGGGGCGCAGGTCGAACGCCGTGATCATCTTCGCCTTCGCGGCCGGGTCGGCGTCCGCGATCTTCTCGGCGAACTCGTCGTAGCCCCCGCCGTTGGCGATCGTGATGTCGCTGGAGGTGATCGCCGCGGCGTCGGCCGGGGTGGACTCGTAGGAGTGCGGGTCGCCCGCCGGGTCGCTGATGATCGCCTTGACGTCGGCGTCCGGGCCCGCCACGGCCTTCGCCACGGCCCCCCAGACGTTGGTGGTGGCGACCACGGTGAGGGTCCCGCCGGACGCGGCCGCCGACGACGAGGGAGCGGCGGACGGGGCGGCGGAGTTCCCGGAACTCCCGCAGCCCGCGACCAGCGCGAGGGCGGTCAGCGCGCCCCCGGCGGTGAGGACGGCACGGCGGACGACGGGCATGGGCACGACTCCTTCGGGACGCAAGCGGTTGCTGTCGCCCGGAAGGGCGAGAGGGCAAACGATAACCGTTGCCGTTATCAGTCGCGAGGTGCCCGCAGGTGGTGTCCGCGACACGAACGAGGTTCGCATTCGGTCGCGACCGGTGGCCCTAGATCGAAACAGTCGCTACGTTGCGCAGGTGGCAGAGGCACTCGAGGGGCGGAGGTCCACGCGGCGCACGGCGACGCTGGCCTCGTTGGCCGCAGAGCTCGGAGTGTCCCGGACGACGGTCTCGAACGCCTACAACCGGCCCGACCAGCTCTCCCCGGCGTTGCGACGTCGGGTTCTCGACACGGCCCGGCGGCTCGGCTACCCGGGACCGGACCCGGTGGCGCGCTCCCTGCGCACCCGCAAGGCCGGCGCGGTGGGGCTGCTCCTCACCGAGGCGCTGTCCTACGCGTTCCGCGACCCGGTCGCCATCCAGTTCCTGGAGGGCCTCGCGCTGGCCTGCGAGGACAACGGCTCCGGCCTGCTGCTCGTCCCGGTGAGCCCCGAGGCCGAGGACGTCGGCGCAGTGGCCCGGGCGGGCGTCGACGGGTTCGTCGTCTACTCCATGCCCGACGATGACGAGCACTTCGCCGCCGTCCTCGAACGCCCCGTCCCCGTCGTGGTGTGCGACCAGCCGACCGACGTCCCCGACGTCGACCGCGTCGGCATCGACGACCAGGCCGCGATGGTCGAGCTCGCCGAGCACCTCGCGGGGCTCGGGCACCGGCAGGTCGGGGTGCTGTGCATGCGCCTGTCGACCGACCGCAACGACGGGTTCGCCTCGGTCTCGCGGCAGGACCACGCCCGCTACGAGGTGCAGCGCCGGCGCCTCGCAGGCCTGCGCGACGGGTTCACCGCTGCCGGCGTCGACTGGGGAGGCGTCCCCGTCGTCGAACGCTTCGACCACACCGAGGCCGCGGGCGCGAACGCGTTCGACCAGCTGGTGGAGCGCCACCCGGACGTCACCGCCGTCGTGTGCACCTCGGACATCCTCGCCCTCGGTGCCCTGCGCGGCGCCCGGGCCGCGGGCCGCGACGTCCCGGGCGACCTGACGATCACCGGCTTCGACGGCGTCCCCGCCGCCGAGCGCGCCGGGCTCACGACCGTCCGCCAGCCCTCCCTCGACAAGGGCCGCGCCGCCGGGGAACTGCTCCTCGACCGCGGCGACCGGCAGCGCTCGCGCACCCTGCTGCTGCCAACCGAGCTGATGGTGCGCGCGACGTCGGGTCCGCCGGCGCGCTGAGCCCCCTCCGGGTGGCAGGAAAGCGTCGTTGCTGTCATCCAGCGGCAGGAACGCCGCATCGTGACGAGCGCGGCAGGCCACACAGCCGTTCCCGACGGCGGGTGCCGCCGTACCCGCCGTCGGGAACGGGGCGACCGGCTGTCAGCAAAGAAGATCCGCGGGCGAGCGCCGGTCCCGCGCTCGCTCCCCGGCGGAACGACGTCGGCGGGCGCCCCGACCGGTCGTCCGGAGACCTTGTCGCGGGGAATCCACTCGGGCGCCCCGCCCTGTCGTTGTGAATCAGAACGACAAGGCGGGGAGGGGTGTGTGGGAGGCCGCGACAAGGCAGGGAGGGGCTAGAAGATGCGCGGGCGGGCGCGTCGCGGGGCCGAGGGGTTGCGTCGCCGCCAGATCCGCGACACCGGCCAGCCGATCTGCTCGCCGAAGGACACGCCCGCGGCGATGCCCATGCTGACGGTGAGGGCCAGCAGGATCGTCACGGAGCCGGTGGCGAGGCTGCCGTTGCTGAGCTGGACGTTGTTCGAGGTCTCGCCGACGAGCGCGAGCTGCGAGAAGCCGCGGTAGAGCAGCAGACCGGGCAGCAGCGGCGTGATGCCGGCGATGACGAGGACCAGTGGCGGCATCTGCGCCCGCGCCGGCATGAGCATCGCGATGAGGCCGAGCAACCCGGCGGCGGCGGCGCTGGCGACGACCTGGCCCATGCCGAGGGTCCCGAACCCGTACGCGTAGAACCCCCACGCGACCGCCCCGGCGAGCCCTGCCACCGGCAGCGAGGGGAGTGGGGCGTAGGCGGAGAGCGCGAAGAGCACGCCGGCGGCCGCGGCCGCGACGAGGGACTTCACGTCGGGTTGCGGGGTCAGGTTGGAGAAGTCCTGGGCGAGGGAGAACACGGCGTCGCCGCCGATCTGCCCGATCACCTTGATGGACACCACGACGCCGACCAGCAGCCCGGCCGACGCCAGCACGACCTCCACGGCCCGGCCCGCCGCGGTCAACGGGAAGCCGGTGATGGCGTCCTGCACGAGCCCGACCAGCGAGAGCCCGGAGAGCAGCACGATGAGGCCGGTGGCGACGACGAGGCTGGGGGAGTCGAGCAGGAGGCCGGAGGAGGCGAGGAGGAGCGCGGTCGTCGTCACCAGTGCCCCGCCGAGGACCTGCTGGAAGAACATCGGCACGCCGTGGCGCCCGAGGTAGCGCGCGAGCCCCCAGACGACACCGGTCAGGACGAGGGCGGCGAGGGCCACGCCGAACCCGCCGCCGATGAGCACGGCGACGGCGCTCGCGAACACCGACCGGGAGAGCCCGGCGATCCAGCGCGGGTAGGGGTGGTTCGCCGCGACCGCCGCCGAGAGCCGGGTGAGCGCCTCGGACGACGACACCGGCGAGTCGGTGTCGACGATGTCCTTGATCAGCGCGTCGACGGTGGCGAGGCGGGTGTAGTCCTGGGTGCGGTAGCGGACGTTGCGCATCGTCGTCACCGGTCCGGCCTCGACGCCGCGGTGGCAGCACATCGTGATCGTCGAGAACGCGATGTCCACGTCGCAGGTCGGCAGGCCGTACGCGCCGGCGATGGCGAGCATCGTGTCGTGGGCGGCTGCCGCGCCGGCGCCGGTCGCGAGCTGGACCTCCCCGATGCGCAGCGCGAGGTCGAGCACGCGCAGCACCAAGGCGTCGTCGGCGACCTGCGGTCCGGTGACGGCGGGCAGGAGGTTCTCGCGCACGGTCGGCGCGTCGAGGGCCGCCCTCCGGCGGAGGTCCTCCGCGGTCGGGATCGGCACGTGACGACGGAGCGAGCCGCGCGCTCGCTGGGTCACCCCCACGGGCTGACTCTCCACTTCTTCGGGGTCCGGTTCGGCCGCAGGGTGATCCCGCGGACCGAGCCCGGGAAACTTCATGTTCGGCACCTCGTGGGACGCGGGCGGGGCGGACGACGTTGTCGACCGACCGGGCGACGGGCGGTGTGACCCGGCCCTCGCCTACGATGGTGCCCCAGTGCCGGCGTAGCTCAATCGGCAGAGCACTCGCCTTGTAAGCGAAAGGTCCGGGGTTCGATTCCCCGCGCCGGCTCCAGCTCAGAAGCCCCTTCCCGACGGCGGGTCGGTGCCGATGTAGCAGCGCGTGTAGCGATGGCGTTCACAGCTCCCTCCACTCGATCGCGTCGAGGGCCTGGCGCATGGCGTCGAGGTTGGTGTGCGCGTAGATCGACATGGTCACGTCGATGTGGGCGTGGCGGGCGATCGCCTGGACGACGTGCGGCGGCGTCCCGAGACCGAGGAGCAGGCTGACGACCGTGTGCCGGAGGTCGTGCAGCCGGACGCCGGGGAGGCCGGCCAGCTCGCGGACCTTCTCGAAGTCGCGGCCGAGGTTGCGCGGCTCGGTGGGCGTGCCGATGGTCGAGGCGAACACGAGGTCGTGCTCCTGCCAGACGTCCCCGGCCCTGGTGCGTTCCTCGTCCTGACGGCGGCGGTGCTCCTCGAGGGCGCGCCGGGTCACCTTCGGCAGCGGGATCGTCGCCTCGGACGCCTCCGTCTTGGCCTCGGCGATGTAGAGCCGGCCGTCCGCCCGCTGCACGGTCTGGGCGATGGTGACGGCGGCCCGCTCCTCATCGATGTCCTGCCAGCGCAGCCCGAGCAGCTCCCCGTGGCGCAGCCCGAGCGTCGCGGCGACGACGTAGAGCGCGTAGAGCCGCCGGTCCTTGGCCGCGTCGAGGAGCTTGTGCGCCTGGTCGACGGTGAGGCCCTTGCCGACCTTGTAGCGCGGCACCGAGACCTTGACGAGTTTGGCGACGTTGCGGGTGACCAGCTCCTCGCGTTCGGCGGCCGCGAGGCCGTTGCGGAGCACGGCGTGGACGTACTGGACCTGCCGCTGCGAGGGGCGGCGGTGGCAGCAGCGCCCGACCGCGCAGCAATGCCGGTCCTCCTCGGAGCGGCGGAGGTCGTAGCCCCGCGCGCAGCAGAGGCACCGCTCGCGCACCCCGGCCATGAACGCGCGCACGTCGGCCGCGGTGAGCCGGCGGAGCGCCTTCTTGCCCAGGCCGGGCGCGATGTAGAGCCGGACCGCGTTCTCGTAGCCGACGTAGGTCGTCGGGCGGCGCTCCTCGCGGACGGCGACCAACCAGCGCTCGAACCACTGCGCGACGCTGTACGTGCGGTCGGGGACGGGCACGCCGTTCGCGGAGTTGACCTTGAGTTCGTCGAGCTTGGCCCGCACCTCGTCGAAGCTCGACCCGTACACCGGGCGCCGCTTGATCTGCCCGGACGACGTGTAGACGTACGCGCTCCCGACCCACTTGCCGTCACTGGACCGCTGATAGATCGAGCCCTCCCCGTTCGCGCGCCGAGTTCGCTTCTCGCCGGCCATTACGCCACCTCGGAGTCGAGGAGCCGGGCGACGTACTCCTCCAGCGCCGAGCGCGGGATGCGGCGGGAACCGCCGATCTTGACCGACCGCAGGTCGTGGTTGCGGAGCAGGTCGTAGACCTTGCACCGGCTGATCTTGAGCAGCTCCGCGGCTTCCTCGGCGGTGAACAGCAGCGCGTCCATGGGTCAGTCCTCCACGAGGTGACGGCCGATGTGGCCGAGGTCGTTGTGCGCGGCGGCGAGCTGGTCGTGCAGCGCGTCGGCGAGCTGGCGGGAGTCGTCGAGGTGGTCCATCGCGAACCCGAAGGTGCGCACGACTGGGACGCCGGGGCGGTCGTCGTAGTGCGCGGCGAAGTCCGCCCGTCGGGCGGAGCGGCGCAAGTGGTCGAGGAGCTGGGGGAGCCGGGCGACGAGCTCTCGGAGGTTCCCGACGACGACGGCGGCCGACGGTCCGTCGAGCGGGCCGTGATGGGCGGCGTGGTTGGCCGCTCGGAGCTGTTCGGCGGCCTGGTCGACGTGCTCGGCGATGCTCATGGCCTGGCCTCCTGGGGGACGGTGGCAGCGCGCTGGGAGGCGTCGCCGAGCTGGCGGGCGAACTCGGCGGTGCTGCTGGTGACGGCGGGGCCGAGGGCGGGGATCGCGGCGAAGAGCAGGCAGACGGTGACGACGCCGGCGAGGACGGCGGGGCCGGCCTTGTGGCTCTTGGCGAGCAGGGCGGTGACGAGGGCTGCGATGAGGACCAGGGCGAGCGGGCTCACGCGGTCCTCCGGGCGTCGCGGGCGATGCGGTCGCAGTACGAGCCGTAGCCGCCGAGGTAGGGCGCGCGGAGCCGGACGCAGTCCTGGCCGGGCGCGGAGAGGTAGGCGATTCCCGGGGCGGTGTTGGCGTGCTCCGAGCCGAGGCGGCGGGCGTCGTCGCCATGCAGCATCGCCAGCGACTCGGCGGGGACCCGGAAGGAGAGCCGGACGGCGAACTGGTCGCGGGCATAGCCACCGCCGACCGCGTTGGCCTCGAACCGCTGGGCCAGCATCAGCACCCGGAACGCCGCCTTGCGCCCCTCGGAGAGCAGCCGCAGCACCGACGACGTGATGCGCTCGGCGAGCTTGCGGTCCTTGGCCTGAGCAGCGCGGAGCAGCCCGGGGAACTCCTCCAGCGCGACCAGGACAAGCGGTGTCTGGACGGTCGGGACGACGTTGTCGACGCGGGGCGGCATGGTGTCGAGGCGGTCGTCCATCCACTCGACGAGCCGGTCGAGGTGGGCGGCATGTGCCTGCAGGTCCTTCGAGCCAGTGACCTGGTGTTCGCGGTGGACGGTGCCGTCCCACGCGCGCCCGAGCAGCAGGCCGGTGATGTCGGAGCCGGTGATGACGACGTCTCCGGCGGCGGCGAGCTGTGCGAGCAGCCCGTAGGAGAGCTGCGACTTCCCGGACCCGTTCTGGCCCTGCACGGCGATGTGCCCGGGCGAGGCCAGGGCGTGCTCGACCAGGGCGCCGTCCTCGCGGCGCCCGAGCAGGATCGGATCGTCGGCTCGGCCCACGACGTCGTGGGGGAGTGCGAAGGTGGAGGCGAGTGGGTCGACCTCGAACAGCACGACCCGCACCCAGCGGGCGCCGATCGGGGTGACGCGGAGTCCGGCGAAGCCGAGCGAGTGGGCGAGGCGCAGGGCGTGGGTCTCGATGTCGGTGGGTTCGCCGCCTGGCATCAGCTCGACGGTGAACGACGTTCCCGCCGGCCCGACCCGCAGCCCACCGAAGCGTGGGGTGCGGACAGTCATCCCGGCGGCGTTGTCGACGAGCTGGCACAGCCCGACTCCGGCGCACGCCTCGCGCCACAGGCCCCGCATGTCCGCCTCGAGCATCGCGAGCGCGGCGAGGCGCTGTTGTTCGGCGGCCCGAGCCCGAAGGCGGTTGATCAGACGCCGCGCTCCGCCAGGGCCACCGGTGTACCAACGCACCGGCTCCCGCAGCGCAGGCGTGCGAACCGTCAACGTCATACCGACTCCTTACCTAGACACCTAGAGCAGATGTCGCCGTCTACGACCGGCATCGGGAACAGCAGCGAGCACGCCGAACACATCGGCTCGTGGTCGGCGACCGGGTCCGGAACGCCGGCCATGCGGGCCCGGCGGATCATGCGCCGGTCGGTGGGCGTGGTCGCGGCCCACAGCCCGTGGTCCTGCCCGGAGTCCAGCGCCCACCGCAGGCACTCGGTAGCCACCGGGCAGGCCGAGCAGATCGGGGCGACGGCGATGCGGTGGCGGGCCACGATCACCGTCGTGTCGTCGTCCGAAGGCGGGAAGAACAGCTCCGGGTCGGCATCCCGACACGCCGCGTCCCGCTGCCACGTCATGACGCCGCCGCCTCGGACGTCGAGCCCTGCCCGGCGCGCGAGCGCGGCGCCGTGGAGGCGGTGGAACGAACCTCCTGGCAGCGGTACCAGACCTGGGCGCCGGTGACGTTGCCGTTGCGGTCCTTCTTGTCCATCACGCCGATCTCGAAGCCGACCAGCTCGACCGGGGTGGCCGGGGCGAGGTCGGCGCCGGGCGCGCGCTCGGAGACCAGCCCGACCTTGATGATCTCGTTGGTGGCCCGGCCGAACTGGCGGAAGCGGGCGACGAACTGGGCCTCCCATTTGGGCAGGCCGTCCTTGGTGGTCTCCTGCCGGAACGAGTCCCCGAACGCGGTCTTGGGCTCGCAGGACAGGAACAGCAGCGACTCGAAGGTCGCGGCCTGGTCGATGGCGAAGTTCTGGATCACGGACTCTCCTCGGTAGCTCCTCTAGACAAGTCAACTGTAGCAGTTCTGGCTTAGTCGTCTAGAGGAGTATCGAGGGGTGTTGTGGAGACGTGACCTCGTCTGCTCAGCGGGCCGGAACCTCATACTCCAGCACGTACGCGGGGGCCGCCTTGAGGGTGTCGCAGACCTCCAGCGGACGGCCGGCCGTGTCGTAGGCGGTGCGGACGAGGACGACCACCGGCACGCCGTCGGTGAGCTGCAGCCGACGCCGCTCCTCAGCGGTGGGCATCCGGGCCGAGACCTCTTCGGTGAAGTGGTCCAGCTCGAACCCCATGTCCTCCAGGCGCGCGTAGATGCCGCCCGGGCCTGTGTCCGCCTCGACAATGCGGGAGCCGGCCGCCACGGAGGCGGGCAGGTAGGACACCGCGGTCTCGACCGGCTGACCGTCAGCGAGGTAGCGCCGGGACCGGCTCACGACCTCCTCGTCGTCACCCAGGCGCAGCCGGTCTCGAATCTCCGGTGCGGCAGGGCCGGTAGCGATCTCCAGCTGGTCGACGTTGGGCGTGAAGCCCGTCTTCTGCGCCTCGACGCTGAACGCCGCGAGGCCAGCCTCTCGGTGGCGCCGCGCGAACCGCTCGGAGGCGAGCCGTCGCACCTGGACCGGCTGCCGGACGAATGTGCCCTTGCCGTGCTCGGCCACGACCCGGCCCTCGTTGCGCAGCTCCTGGACGGCCTGCCTGACCGTCATCCGGGCAACGCCATAGTGCTCGATCAGCTCTGCCTCGCTCGGCAGCTTGTCGCCAGCCACGAGGGTGCCGCGGTCGATCAGCTCGCGGAGCTGGTCGGCGATCTGCCGGTAGGGCGGCCGGTCGCTCGCGCGGTCGATGGCCCCGAGCTGCACGGCTCCTCCAGACGACTGGACCTCTACGATCGATTCCGAACGCTACCGAACGTCAGCAACCGTCAGGAGGCGACAGTGGTGGACACGCCCAAGCACTCGGTGAGCGTCGCCGGCATCGTCGTCGACGACCAGGACCGCGTCCTTGTCATCCAGCGCCGCGACAACGGCCACTGGGAACCGCCCGGAGGTGTGCTGGAACTCGAAGAAACTCCGGAGGACGGCGTGCGACGGGAGGTCTTCGAAGAAACAGGCATTCAGGTTTCGGTGAAGAGTCTGAGTGGCGTGTATAAGAATGTTTCCCGTGGCGTGGTCGCACTGGTGTATCGATGTACGGCCGAGGCTGGGTCTCCACGAGTCTCAGATGAGACAGTTCGCGTCGAATGGAAGAGCTTTGCAGACGCGATTTCTGGAATGGACGACGTTTATGCGATCCGAGTCGAAGACGCTATTATAGGTGAGACTTCTGCGAGTAGGTCACACGACGGGGTACGCCTGTATTGAGAGACTCTCAGTGTGCTTTCCTCAATTGCTAGCTTGATATGTCAAGTTCTCGAAATTTGTGACGGACGGCTTCTTCGACGGAAATCCAGTTGAAGACGACACCGAGGTCCAGCATTTGTTCGTAACCCAGCTCCGGAGCAAGCTCGCTTGCGCCCTTTACCAAGTGCGCCCTTGCTACTACACCTAGAAATAGAACCCGGTCGCCAGTTATCACGGTATTTCCTTCTCGATACACGCCGTCACTGAGACTGAAAACTGGACTGCCGCTGCTGCCCCGGAAAACCGAAGCGTCGATCAGGAAGGACGGGTCGCCACCGTAGTTCAGCTGAATGGGCGTTGCAGTAAATCCCCGTCGGCCGATAGGTGTGAGATTGACTCTGTCGTGCAATGCGTTGGGGTATCCAACAAAAGTGATGGATTCGAACACGTCGAAGGTCTCAAGTTGCGATTCGGATGGAGCCATGGCGCGGGCAACCATTCGGAAGCACACGGCTTGACCTTGCGCCTGTAGTGCGTTCAAGAATGGACCGGCTGCGGCTACTGAGAGGTCGAC
The DNA here is from genome assembly GCF_030269685.1 of Actinomycetospora sp. NBRC 106378. Taxonomy (GTDB): domain Bacteria; phylum Actinomycetota; class Actinomycetes; order Mycobacteriales; family Pseudonocardiaceae; genus Actinomycetospora. The sequence continues at coordinate 29,603 of NZ_BSTT01000026.1, read as the reverse complement.
TCGCGAGCTTGGGTGGTGGGTCCAGTCCTCTCCGCTAAATTTGACGGTTACCTCTTGCCCCAAGAGAGGGTTGCCCTCGTCGTCGGCGCGGACGAGTCTGATCGTGCCGCCGGTGCACTCTTCAACAATATGCCTGTTTGTCACCAGAGCGGGAATGTTGTGCTCGGTTGTCTCAGACGCTTCGTAGAAGAAGCATGTTCCGGTCTGCCTTCCGCGAGGGCCGTCACTCTGAATAATGGCCGTGCAGAACAGCAGTGCTCGTGCCGTACTGTTTATCGGGAAGCCAGATTTCATTCGATCGCCTTCCGCTCGTCTTGGCGCTCCAATATGGAGCCGAGCTGACTTGGTACGGCATCCGGAAAGATTAGCTGCAGAGCGGCGATTCCGAGCAGCTTCTCTTTTACCGTCTGGTCGCGAAGACTATTGGCGATCTTCATCGCCCGTGCGGTTGATTCACCTTGTTCTACACTCTTAGCGAGTTGTCTTGCGCTCTCGTCGCTCCGCTTTCCGGCGTCTCTCGACTGGAAAAAGAGTAGCCCGCTGAGGGCGGCCGGCAGAGCGCCGAAGAGTGCAGTGATAGTCCCAGCGTCCTGGCCAGTCAGTACAACGATCGCCGCGCCGACAAGTACCAGTATCGCCGCGACAGCACCGAGTACGAGGCTCGCGTAGAAGCTGACCTTCTGCTGACTGACGGCTGCCCGGTGATGCTCTAAGTAGTATGTAGCCTTTTTCTCTGATGTGCCGTCGTCATCAACGAGCGGAGGAGTGTCAACCTGCGCGGCATCCAGGCCCGGTCCTGTGAACGTGTAATCGACCCAGTCGTCCGCATCGTCAGCCTGACCACTACCTGAGGAGATCGAGACGTCCACTTCGTTTCCGACCTCGCGCCGGTCCGTACCCTCGTCTCTCAGTTCGGCTGCTTTGCGCTCCCTCGCAGCTTTTGCGAGTAGCTCCGCTACGGAACGAGCCTTACCTGACTCTCCGCGATCTATGCTTTTCGCCCTCGACGCAAGGCTCTCGATCGCTGCTCTCTCTGCCCTCTCCGCCTTTGATCGTGCCCTAAACGTAGTGTAGACAGTAAGGATTGACGCGAGAAGACCTCCGGCTGACGCGACCAGTGCCGTGACTTGCGCGCTTGAGCCGCTGTCCTCAGGGCTGGCCGCCTGTAACGCCAGGGAGAGCAACATTGGGCTCGCTTACTCTAGACAGTTCCGCACTTGGGTCCCGACGTGACGGGCAGCGGCGCAACAATAGACGGCCTACCGGCTCCACGCACTGAGCCATCTGGATCACGTCGAAGTCCTTGCTGGCAGTGTCTTCCAGTAGAGCCGTCGGCGTGTTCTAAGCAACCCGCCACCACGGCGGTAAAGCTCGGCGCGTGGTTAAGGGCGATCCAGCCGCGGTTGCCGTTGGTCATGAGGCGGACGCGGGTGCGGCTACGGCGGTAGTAGACGCGGCCGGACGACTGGTCGACGCGCTGGACCCACCGCGTGTGAACCCGGCCTTGCGCCTTCGCCCAGCGGCGTGCGATCCGCCCAGCGCGGATGCCATTCTCAGCGGTCACGTGCACGGTGCTGGTGGCACGTCGGAGTGTCCAGACGCCCCAGAAGCGGCCGGGTCCGGTGCCTGGCTGCGACCACTCCGGCGGGACGTCGTGCTGGTACTCCTTGGCTGCCACGAGGCCGTGCTTGGTGAAGTACGCCGCGACCCGGCGTGGGTCGGTCGCGCGTAGGCCCTCGGCGTAGTCCAGGGCGGTGCCGGCCAGCTCGTGGCGGCGGCGCTGCTCGGGGTCGGGGTGGGCGACGACGTCGGCCCACGCGGCGGAGAGCCACGCCGCGAACCGCTCGCCTGTCGTCGCGGCGGTCCCGTGCGGTGGGGTGCAAAGCATGTGAAGGTGCGGGGCGCCCCGGCGCTGGAACTCCAGCTTCCACACACACGCCCACTCCTCACCCCACGCCCGGGCGTACCGCTTGCGCAGCGCCTTCATGTGCCGCTTGAGCACGGCCCCGGTGGGGACGACGGTGAGCCAGTCCCCGGGATAGGTCAGCGTCACCATCGCCGGGAGCCGCCCACCCTCATAGAGCGGGGTGTAGTCGAGCTCGCAGAGCCGCCGCACCATGTTCGCCCGGGACTTCCGCGACCAGGACGTGATCGCCGTCCGTGGCGTCGGAGGCTCCGGCCACTCACCGGTCGCGACGAACGCGGCCACCGCGGCGTCCACGTCCTTCACCCGGGCTGAGCGAGCCCGCTCCTCAGTGCGCTCCCGCTTGGACCAGTCCCGGCACGCCACGGCGAAGATGCCCGGCCCCACCGTCAGCTCCCATCGCGGGCCCTCCGCCAGGGCGCCGGGCTCTTCGCGGATCGCGGGCAGCATCGCGGCAGCGGCGTCGACGAGCTCGGGCGAGGGGAACGACGGGGACCACAGCCCGGCAACGGTGTCCGGGATCGACTCTGTCTGTTGGTGCTGCACGGGGGTCGTGCGGCCCGATATGGCACATAGAACAAGCCCAGGCGCGCGGCCCTCGGCTGGCGCCGGGGCGGCGGCCGGGTCGGACGCGCCCGGCTCCCGCCGGGCGCTCCTGTCTTCGACCCGCTGCGGCGGGCCGGCCACGCCTCCCACGGCCGCCACAGACGCAGCAGAGGAACGCGGCGACGGGCTGTACGAACGCCACGGATCAGGCAGCGCCCGGAACCGAGAGCGCGACGGGGAGGACGGCGAGGTAGGCGGGTTGCTCGAGCTGGACGGGTGCGACGACATGACGTGGCCTCTCGGAGAGGCCGTCTCGCGTGCGTGCTGGCCGGGGGCGGGCGTGCGTCATCGCCGCAAGACCCGGTGTGGTTCTGCGGTGCGCACGCCGAAGGGCCGTCTCGCGGCCCTGGTGGTCAGAGCAGCGAGACGGCGACGGTCGGAGTCAGCGGGCGGGGGAGCGGCGCAGGGAGGGGGAGCCTTCGGCGACCAGGCGCTCCGCCCTGGACCAGGACACCGACCTCAGGAGAGGAGGCAGCCTCGTCGAGCATGTGGCGGAGGGTGCGGTGGTGGTCGGGACGGGGTCTCTCCCTCGTCGGCGCTCCCGGGGTCTGACAGCCCGCCCGCACCAGCGCAAGGGCCACGCTCTGGAGGAGCGCTGCCGGTGAGGTCGAGGAGGTGGCCCTTGCCCCGGCACGATCGATCTGTCCGAGGCGACCCCGCGCCGCCGAGGGAGAGACCCCGAGGCCGGTTCTCGGGAGAAGCGCCGTGTAGCAGCCGTGTAGCGGCGGCCTGGCGTTCACGGCCGTCCGGCAGCGTCCGACGAGCGGAACCGTACCGAGCGACGTCGTCGAGGAGACTCCTCTAGACGAGCCGCACGGCTCTTGTAAGCGAAAGGTCCGGGGTTCGATTCCCCGCGCCGGCTCCAGCTCAGCAGCCCCTTCCCGACGGCGGGTCGTGGGCGCGCTGCTCGGGTCGACGGCGGCGCCGGCACCGCAGCACGTGTCGTACCTGCGGTCTCGATCATGGTCGATGCGACATCCGACGGGTTGGTCCGCAGATCCACGCCGGTATGGCCCGGTCGAGGGCGAGATGAAGTTGCGTCCGTTCGATGCTCGGGGATCGGGTAGACGACGCAGATGGTCTCCCAGCACCGCCCAGAGGACTTCGAGTCCCCGCCCGGCGTCGAGCAGCGTCGACGACGCCACCGGGTGCGCTTCGAACTCCTCGGCTGCGCCTGGAACGGCCACCGACTCGTCGGCACCGACGCCGCCCAGATCAGCGAGGACGACGCCCTGGTGGCACGACCCGCCGGGAGCGCCACGCGGTGGCACCGGTGCCTGCGCTGCGACGCCTGGTCGCTGCTCCCGCTCCCCGACGCGCCGACCCGGGACCGCCCGCCCGGCCGGGACGAGATCGTCCTGCCTGCCCGCGGCGAGCCCCTCAAGAGCCGCTACGTGCTGCGCCTGATCGCCCTGACCCGAGCCTTCAACGTGCTCGTTCTCCTGCTCGTCCTCGGCGGTGCCGTCGCCGTCCTGATCAACCAGACCTCGCTGCGCGACGACCTCTTCGCCAACGCCGACGCCCTCCAGGCCGTGCTCGGAGGACAGCTCGTCGGCGAGGTGGAGAGCGTGCTCTCCGGCGGCGCAGGTCCGCTCTGGCTGATCGCCATCGGCATATTCGCGCTGCTGGCCGTCGAGACCGCCGAAGGCGTCGGACTGTGGCGCGCCACCCGGTGGGGCGAGTACCTGACCTTCGTCATGACGACGTTGCTGCTGGTCCCCGAGGTCCTGCAGCTCACCAGCTCGATGAGCCCCGGGACGATCATCGGCATGGTCGTGAACATCGCGGTCGTGGTCTACCTGCTCGTCTCCAAGCGCCTCTTCGGTCTCCGAGGCGGAGCCCCTGCCGTCAAGGCCGAACGCGACCACGACATCAGCTGGGACGCCCTGGCCCGCCACCTCCCCGACAGCCCGGTGCGAGTCTGAGGACTTCGCCGATCACGATGAGAGGGAGTCGGCCGACCGACACCCCGGCAGGGTCGTGTCCGAGCCCGATAGAGGTAGGTCCAGGGCATCTCGTCAGCGGGTGGTCCGGGCTTCGGCCCCGCGCCGGCTCCAGGCCAGAGCCTCTTTCCCGACGACGGATGCGGGTGCCGCGGTAGCGCGGCTCGTACTCGTGCGGCGACACGCCGCGCCCCATCGGCGTGTCGCCACACACGCGCAGGCCGGGCCACCCTGGCGCTGCGGAGCGACGGAAGACTCCGTACCAACGGTGGGCGAGGCGACTGAAGACGGAACGAACCCGGTTCGCCGCGCTGTCGGGGAGTTGTTGCACGTCGCGGAACACGGGCGTGACCTCTGCCCGCCCGGGCGTGACTCACAGGAGTGGGCGAACGGAGTCCTGTACGACTTCGCTCGGGTCGCCGAGCTGCTCGACGGCGCCGTGGAGCGGGTGTCGGGTCGGCGCAACGAGACCGTGGCCGACAACGCGCATTCGCCGGCCACGGTGATCTCCGCACACCGGAACCTCGAGGTCGGGCGCTCGGCGAGCTGATCCCGCCGGGGCGGGTCCTCGTCCGTTGCAGGACGGCCGCGGACAGGCCGACCTGCGGGGAGGGGACGCGCCGATCGCAGTAGCCTCGCGCGCCCCGCCATCGCAGAAGGAGCCCCGTGCCGGACATCGACACCCTCGTCGACGCCACCCTGCTCGTGTTCAATGAACGTGACCCGGAGGCCCGGCTGCGGGCGATGGCCGAGGTCTACGCCGACGACATCGTGTTCACCGACGTCGAGGGGTCGCTGCACGGGCACGTGGCCATCAGCGAGAAGGTGCAGGGCCTGTTGGACTCGGCGCCCGGGTTCGTGTTCACCCAGGCCGGTCCCGCACACGTCCTCGATGACCTCATCCACGCGCCGTGGACGTTCGGCCCGGCCGACGGAGAGCCGGTCGTGCGGGGCGTCGACATGAGCCTCGTCGTCGACGGCAAGGTCGCGCGGCTCTACACGGTGCTGCTGGGCGCCGCCGACGGATAGTCCTCGAGCTCGATGTCGGTCGCGAAGCGGTCCATCAGCGCCATGACGCCCAGGAACAGCGGCGCGACCGAGAAGAGCTTGTTGCGCAACCAGATGCGGGTGCGGGTCGGAGGCGCCAACAACGCGCCCGCGTTGACCTTGTCGGCCACCTTCGCGTAGCCCCGGAACTTCGCGTCGTACGCGGCGAACGCGCGGGACGCGTCCCCACCCGCCGTCATGAGCTCCCCCGCGAGGACGTACGCGCCGACGAGCGCGAGACCCGTCCCGAACCCGCCGAGGGCGTTGCCGTACGCCGCGTCGCCGACGAGCACCACCCGCCCGCGCGAGTACCGGTCGACGCGCACGCGGCTGATCGAGTCGAGGTGGAAGCCCTGCGCGTCGGGCAGGGCGTCGAGCAGCTGCGGGACCTTCCACGAGGCGCCGACGAAGGCGTCGCGCAGTGCCTGCTTCTGGGCCTCGACGTCCCCGCGCTCGACGCCGAGAGGGGGAGACGCGAACACGAAGAACGCGGGCGCCTTCGGCCCGCCGGTCGAGGCCATACGGCCCGGCTCGTTGTACATCTCGTCGCCCTCGACCAACCGGCCCCCGACCTCGAGCAGCGCGTAGTAGTGGCCGAGGTGCGTGACGTAGTCCGACTCCGGACCGAACGCGAGACGCCGCACCGTCGAGTGGATGCCGTCGGCACCGACGACCAGGTCGAACCTCTGCGACGGCGAACGCCGGAAGGCCACGTCCACCCCGTCGGGCGTCTCGTGCAGCGCGGTGATCGAGTCGTCGAAGACGTAGCGGCAGGTCGTGGCGGTCCGCTCGACGAGCAGGTGCGCGAGGTCGCCGCGACGGATCTCGATGTCACCGCCGCTGAACGCGGCCGGCGTGATGCCGATCGTCCGGCCCTCCGCGTCGACGATCCGCCCGTCGTCGCCGCCACCGGTGGCGAGGCGCTCGACGTCGTCGAGCAGGCCCATCCGCCGCAGCACCGTCAGGTGGGTCTCGCCCTTGAAGTCGACCGCCTGACCGCCGGGACGGACGGCCGGCGCCTGCTCGACGATCGTGACCTCGAAGCCGTAGCGCGCGAGCCAGAGGCCGAGGGCGGGGCCGGCGATGCCGGCGCCGCTGATCAGGACGCGCGTCACGACGCGGCCTGCACGAGGCGGCGGTAGTGGGCATCCAGGTCGGAGAAGGCCAGGCGCGCGGTCTCCTCCAGGGGCTCCCCGACGTCGGGTGGGAAGTCCCCGCGCACGACCGCACCGCCGATGGTGTCGCCGACCAGGTGCAGCACCGCCACGAGTGCGGCGGCGTGCACGTGCGCCAGTCCCGGGTTCAGGGCGGGGTCGGTGAAAGCGAGGGCGGCGCGGACCATGGCCACCTGCTCGTCGCGGACCTCCAGTCCGAACCGCCGGACGACGTGGCTGCTGACGCAGAGCGCGAAGAACTGCCCCCGCTGCTCCGCGAGATCGTCCGTCCGCGCGCGCTCGATGTCCTCGAGCGCCACGACCTGCAGGGCCTGCGCCGGGCTGGTGTCCGCGGAGCGGTGGAGGACCAGGTCGTGCAGGCGCTGCCGAATCTCCTCCGCCCGGTCGAGGACGAGGTCGGTCTTCGCCGGGAAGTAGTTGTAGACCGTCTGCTCGGCGACGTCGGCCGCACCCGCGACGTCGGTCATCGTCACGTCGTCGAACCCGTGCTCGGCGAACAGGTGCGCCGCCACGTCGGCGATCCGGTGTCGGGTCTCGGCCTTCTTGCGCTCCCGCAGTCCTGTCACGGAGTTAGGGTGACACGAACTCTAGGGTTACTCCAACTTTCAGCTCGGGAACGGGCTCCGCAAGGCCTCGTCGGGACCGTCGAGGGCCTGGGCGAGCCGTGTGGTGTCCATCGTGACGTCGAGGATGAAGCGCTGGAACATCGACAGCATCGCGACCAGCGCGGCCCGCTGGGTGTCGTCGACGACCTCGCCGGCCCGGGCGGGCGAGAGGCCGGCCGCCGTCGGGAACCCCCGGACGATCGCGCGGGCGCGGTGGAGCAGGTCGCGGGCGCGCAGGTCGTAGTCGACGGTGCGTACGACGGGCGCGAGGACGCGGTCGTGGAGGGTCGCGAGCTGCTCGGGCCAGGCGGCGAGCACGCGGAAGTCGCTGGCGGGGCCGTGGTGGAGGTGGTCGTCGACGATGCGGTCGAGCAGGCTGAGCACGTCGTCGCCCGCGGTGCGCGGGTCGACGAGCGTCAGCTCGGGCATGTCGGCGGGCGCGCCGTCGGGGAGGGCGGTGCCGTCCCAGGACCCGTCGTCGTGACCCCCCGACGACCGCCCGTGCAGGCCCTCCGACCACGCGGTGATCAGCAGCAGGTACTTGGCGTTGCCGTAGTGCAGGGCGCGCACGGCCGCGCGTACGTCGTCCGGGACGTCGACGCGGGGCGGGGGCTCGGGCAGGGCGGCCAGCGCGCGGATCTCGTCGGCGGACCGCTCCAGCCCGACGGTGCCGAACACCGGCCGGGCCGCCTCCCACGCGGCGGGGACGTAGTCGCCGAAGCGGGCCATGCACCGGGCCGCGAACATCACCCACGGCACGCGGAGGGTGTCGCGCATGCTCGTGTAGGCCTCGGCCAGGGCACCGGTGGCCTCGTGCTCCTCGACCTGCGGGAAGGCGGCGCGGGGGGTGGGCATGGGGTCAGATTCGCAGACGTCGAGCCATGTCGCCCGAAAGGGTGACGCATCTCGGATCGGTCGCGCTCCGGTAACGGCGAGGGTGGTTCTCCGCGAGAGAGGGAGCATCAACCGCACGGAATTCGGGGGCACGGGCATGACGCAGGGAATCGCAGGGCCGCGGCACGGTCGACACGTCGGACAGACCGCGGACTCGCCGTTCGACGACGCCATGACGACGCCGATTCGCATTCCGCGGTCGGCCGTTCCCGCCGCCCGTCCGCAGGTCCCGATGCAGCGCGGTGTGGCGCCGCAGCAGCCGCCGTCCGTACCGCCGCAGCCGCCGGTCCAGCCGCTCCCGCCGCAGGCCAACGGCCTCGCGACCGCTGGGCTCGTCATCGGGATCGTCGCCACCGTGCTGTCCTTCATCCCGTTCGTCGGCACGGTTTCCTGGGTGCTCGCGCCGATCGGGCTGGTGCTCTCGCTCGTCGGCCTGGTGAAGTCGACGAAGGCGCGGAACGGTCGCGGGAAGTCGATCGCGGGAATCGTGCTCGGCGTCGTCGCCCTGGTCATGTGCATCCTCTACACCGCGGTCTTCGTCGGGAGCGTCAGTTCCGTCGCGCAGCAGAGCGCGGCGGTGCACCAGGTCACCTACGAGGTCACGACGGCGAAGAAGACGAACGTGACCGTGACCTACAGCCAGTCGCGGAACGACAACCTGTCGATGGCCTCGGTCGGCGACACCGCCTCGCCGTGGAGTGCCGACGCCCAGGTCTCCGGCCTCGTCGGCCCGACGATGACCGCCACCCTCAGCCCGGACGTCGATCACCTGGGCCGCGCGGACACGATCACCTGCACCATCCGCGAGGACGGCGTGCAGGTCGCTCAGAACACGGCCACCGGCCCCAACGCCTCGGTGTCCTGCGCGAAGTAGCACGCCCAGGTCGACCCGAGCGGGCCGCTCGTCACGGAGGACCGTGATGGGCGGCCCGTTCGTGCAGGTCGAGAGAGATCAGGTCCAGTACAGGACCCGGGCGTGCGGCAGGTGCTCGTCGATCCGGTCGGTGATCGTGGAGCGCAGGTGGTCCATCACGTCGTTCGGATAGACGTGCTTGACCGCCCCGAACTTTCCGCGCTTCTGCTTGCGCTGCTCGGGGTCCATCTCCAGCTTCGACGCCGGGTACCAGGTCTCGAGCGTCTCCCGGCTGCCCGGCGTGAAGCGGTGGGTGATGCACTCGATCGTCAGGTCGGCGTCCGCCGGCACGGCCGCCGCGACGTCCGCGAGCAGTGAGGAGTACGCGGCCTCCCATCCCTCGTCGGGGATGATCGGCGCGAGCGTGACCCCGACCGGCCAGCCGGCCGACGCCAGCGTCCCGAGTGCGGCCACGCGGGCGGCGACGGGGTCGGTGCCGCCCTCGTAGCGCGGCCACGGCGAGAGCGAGAAGCGCAGCCGGGTGCGGCCGTGGTGGGGGAGGTCGAGCAGTGGGGCGACGTCGGCGAACTTGGTCGTGGCCCGGAGCTGCACGGGCCCGGACCAGTCGTGCGTCCCCACGTGCGCGATCGCCGCGGCCAGCGACCCGGTCGCCGGCTCGATCCCGAGCGGGTCGGTGTAGCAGGACGCCTCGAAGGTCGTGCCCTCGTGCGCCCGGGCCTGCGACGTCGACGTCACGTGCCCCTGCCCGACGTAGCCGTCGAGGTTGGCCAGGATGCGGTCGAGGTCGGCGTAGACCCGCGTGATCGGCGGACCGGTCAGCGACCCGGCGAGATAGCAGTACTGACAGTGCGCCGGACAGCCGCGTGCCAGGTCGACGCGCCAGTCCGCCGACGGCGGGATCGGGTCCAGCTTCCGTGCGGAGTCCGGGCTCACGACGACGGCGAGCGTCGCCTTCGCCCGCGCGTACGTCTCGCGCTCGGTCCCGCCCTTCACGCCGGTGATCCGGTCGACCTTGAGCAGCTCGATGTCGTCGCACCCCAGCGCCTCGCAGCGGCGGACGATCTCGTCGGCGTGCGCGTGCTCCTGCGCGGCCCGGGTGACGCGGACGTGCTTCGGCACCCACGGCTTGTGCGGGCGCGGCGTCGCGGGACGAGCGGGGGCGGCCATCCGGACGGGTACCCGGCGTCGGGTCGCTCGCCCCCTCTTTCGGACCCCGCTGTGGGGCGCGCTCCGCAGGGCACGGTCGGCACGTGAGCGGGCGGGAGTCGCTCGACCGCTGACCGGGCCGGATCAGGTCGTCGCGACCCGGTTGCGCCGGCTCCGTCCCGGCCGGGGTCGCGGGCGGAGCGGGTCCGGCGGACCGGGTCGGCGTGACTCGGATGAACCGGCGCGGTTCGGCCCGGACCGGGCGGAGCACGCCGGTGACGCCGCGCCTCGACGCTTGCCCCGACCCGACGTCGGGAAGTCGGAGGCGTGGCGATCATGGAGAACGGCGACGTCCGCATCCACTTCGAGGAGCGCGGCGAGGGCTTCCCGGTGCTCGCGTTCGCGCCGGGCGGGCTGCAGTCGTCGATCGAATTCTGGTCCGCAGCCCCGTGGGACATCCCGGAGGCGCTCTCGGGCGACTACCGCGTGGTGCTGATGGACCAGCGGAACGCTGGGGAGTCGCGGGCGCCCGTCCGCGCCGACGACGGGTGGGACAGCTACACCGACGACCACCTCGCCCTGCTCGACCACCTCGGGATCGAGCGCTGCCACCTGCTCGGGATGTGCATCGGTGGGGCGTTCATCGCGAACCTGCTGCAGCGGGCGCCGGAGCGCGTCACCTCCGCGGTGGTGCTGCAGCCGGTCGGGCTGGAGGGCAACCGCGAGCTCTTCCACGGCACGTTCGACGACTTCGCCGCGAAGCAGGGCGAGCACCACTCGGAGGCGACCGCGCAGGACTGGGCGTCGTTCCGCGACCACCTCTACGGCGCCGACCACGTGCTCTGGAGCGTTCCCGACGAGGCCGTGGCCCGGTTCGACGTACCGCTGCTGGTCTTCGCAGGTGGCGACGAGCCGCACCCCGCGTCGGCGTCGTCGATGCTCGCGGACGTGGCCCCGGACGCGACGCTGATCGAGCGGTGGAAGGCGCCGGAGTACAACGACGCGGCGCGGGAGTCGATCGCGGGATTCCTCGCGCTGCACACGCCGTCCTGATCAGGTGAACGTCGATGCTGTTCACTATGCGTAGCTCTAGTGTCACTCGACGTGAGTGTCATCTCCGACGCGACCCGTACCCGGATGGTCGCCCGCACCGTGCTGGTCCAGATCGAGTCGCTCGTCGACGAGGGGCTGAGAGGTGCTGCGGTCGACGCGCTCGTCGACGACGCGGAGGCCCTCGCCGTCGCGCCGTTCGCGCGGGCGTGCCAGGACCCCTTCCCGCACCTGTGCCGGCTGCGCGACGTGCTCGACGACCTGGTCGGGCTGACCGCGCAGGGGCTGGTCGTGACCCTCGACGACCTCATCGCGCGGAGTGCGCGGCTCTCTTGACGGTCACGGCAGACTGTTTCTTATGACGGCCGTCGAGGACTTCACCACCCTGCTCGCCCGGACGCCCGTGTCGACCGACGAGGCACTCGCGCTGTTCGACTCGCTCGACCCGGTGTCGGTCGACGAGATGATCGGGCAGTGGTGGGGTTCGGAGTTCCCGACCGGCCACCCGATGGACGGCCTGCTCGCCGCGACCGGCTGGGCGGGCAAGCGCTTCGACTCGGCCGACGAGGTCCACCCACTGCTGTTCTGGAACGCCGACCGCAGCGACGTCTTCGCCGTCGACCCCGCGCTCGTGCCGATGAACCTGCCGCTCCCGACGGCTGCGCGGAAGCCCTGGCTGCACAAGGTGATCACCCTCGGCCGCCCCGTGATGGGCACCTCGAAGTACACCGCGCGCCTGCGGATGACCGAGTACCGCGGGGTCACCAGCGCGACGATGATCTACGACGCCCGCCCGATCAACGACGTGTTCCACCGCGTCGACGCGACGACCCTGCTGGGCTGCATGGACTTGCGGGACGCGGCGCCGTACTTTTTTGTGCTTCGCAGGTGAGCACTAATCCGTGTCTGAACACGGATTAGTGCTCACCTGGGCGCAGCCCACACCGCAGCCAGCCGCGACGCCCACTGCGGGGCCGCGTACGCCTCGACGTCCGTGCGGGCCCGGGCGCCGAGGGCGAGCCGGCGTGCGTCGTCGTCGAGCAGGTCGCCGAGCGCGCGGGCGAGCGCGGCCGGGTCGGCGACCGGGACCACCGCGCCGTTGACGCCGTCGTGCACCAGCTCCGGCAGCGCACCCACCGGCGTCACCACGGGCGCGATGCCGTGCGCCATCGCCTCCAGCACCGCCATCGGCAGGCCCTCGTGCGAGCTCGGCAGCACCAGGAGCTGCGCGCGCCGCAGCAGCTCGTCGCGCTCGGCGCGGTCGATCCAGCCGACCACCTCGACGACGTCGCCGACCCCCGCCGTCGTGACCGCCTCGCGGACCTGGTCGATCTCGCCGTCGCCGGCCGCGACCAGCCGCAGCCGCGCCCGCTGGGCGGGGGTGAGCCGCGCGCAGGCGTCGATCAGGTCGTAGATGCCCTTGCGGACCCCGAAGCGGCCGAGGAAGAGCGCCCGCACCGACCCGTCGTCGTGGACCTCGGGGGACGGCGGGAGCTCGACCGGGTTGGGCAGCGCGACGACGCGGTCGGCCGGCACGCCGAGCCGCTCGCGGTACGGCGCGCGCAGGGTCTCGGAGAGGACGACGAGCCGGTGCGGGCGCAGCAGGCCCCGGACGAGGGCGCGGGCCGGGCGGGGGAGCGCGTCGAACCAGTCGAGGAACTGCGAGCCGTGCAGGTGCATCACCACGCGGGAGCCGGTCCGCCGCGCCACCGCACCGAGCAGTCCCTTGCGCAGCACGGACGCCCGCTGGGAGACGTGCAGGTGCACGACGTCGGGGCGGTCGCGGCGGATGCGCCGGGCCGCGGTGACGGTGCCGCGGACCATCGTGGCGAGCCGGTCCGGCCCGTCGGTGTGGGTGGTGACGACGGCGAGGTCGGCATGAGCGGGCAGGTGTCGCTCCAGGACGTGCTGCACGCTCCCGATCCCGCCGCGGGCCTGCGCGCGGGGGCCGACCACCAGGGCACGGGGTCGGGCGGTCACGCCCGCCGTCTCGGGGGCCTCCTGCACGTCGGTCACCGGTCGTACTCCTCGCGTCGCTCGTCCCCCCGGTCCGGTTCAGATGATCGTCTTCACGTGTCGTTCACGTGTCGGCGGGGTTCGGGGCGGATGTCGGACGCCCACCGGCGCGCCCCGCACGGCGACCGGTTGTGAACGACGGCGCCAGCACGCAAGATCAGTGCTCGTGACGACCCTCCTCGACTCCGGTGACCCCACCGGCGAGGTGGGCACGGGCCGTCCCCGTGCCACCCCCGCCATCGACCTCCTCGAGGGCCGGCGCTCGCTGCGCCCCCTGCAGGGCGACGGGCCGGAGCGGTGTCGTTACGAGGGCTTCGCGTTGACCCCGGTGGGGGTGACGCTCGGCGCCGAGGTCCGCGGCGTCGACCTCGCGCGGCCGCTCGACTTCGCGCTGCGCATCGAGCTCAACCGGGCCCTGCTCGACTGGAAGGTGCTGTTCTTCCCCGACCAGCACATCTCCTCGACCGAGCAGCGCGCCTTCGCCCGCCAGTGGGGCGAGCTCGAGACCAACCCGCTGCTGGAGGCGGGCGAGGACCCGAGCGTCGTGCGCTTCGCCAAGGGCGGCGACGGCCCGCAGACCTACGAGAACATCTGGCACGTCGACACGTCGTTCCGACCTGCGCCCGCCATGGGGGCGGTGCTGCGGATGATCACGACGCCGCCGTTCGGCGGGGACACCCTGTGGGCCGACATGGCCGCCGCGTACGACAACCTGGCCGACGAGGTGCGGGCGCGGATCGACGACGCGGTCGCGGTGCACGACATGGTCCCGGGGTTCGCGCGGTTCCTCGACGCGGACAAGCTCCGCAGGCTCGAGGACACGTTCCCGCCGGTGACCCACCCCGTCGTCCGGATCCACCCGGAGACCGGTCGCCGCACGCTGTTCGTCAACGGCGCCTTCACCACGCGGATCGTGGGGATGGAGCAGGCCGAGTCCGACGCGCTGTTGCGGCACCTGTTCGCCCAGGCGCACACCCCCGAGTACCAGGTCCGCTACCGCTGGACCGAGGGCACCGTGGCGTTCTGGGACAACCGCGCGACCCAGCACTACGCGGTCGGTGACTACGGCTCGCACACCCGGGTCGCCGAGCGCGTGGCGATCCTGGGCGGGAAGCCGTACTGAGGCCCTCGTAGCGAACGGCACTCTCGCAGCATCTATGTGCGCGAGAGTGCCGTTCGTTCAGTTCGAGGAGCTCAGAGCAGCCCGGCCCGCTTCCACACCCGCTCGGACGGCCCGCCGATCATCCCGACCTCGTCGAGGAAGCCGAGTACCTTCTCCGTCATGAACCGCTTGGTCTCGCGGTGCTGCTCGTTGGCGAGCGCGGCGCGGCGTCCGGTGCGCCCGGAGAGGCCGACGCTGCGGTAGAGCCGCGCCTGCCACAGCGAGTTGACCACCTCGCTGGACACGAGGGCCGTGGTCCAGCGTTCCCGCTCGAGCTCGGCGCGCGAGAGGGTCGGCACGAGGCGGGCGAGCTCCTCGCGGGCGAAGCGCACGTGGCGCGCCTCCTCCACGACGTGCACGCGGGCGACCGCACGCATGAGCGGGAGGACGCGCCCGTCGTGCATCGACTCGCGCTGCAGGCGGTCGGTGGCCTCCTCGGCGACCAGGACCGACGCGAACATCGAGGCACCCGCCCCGATGTGCCCGTAGACGCCGCCGAGGCGGTGCAGCAGGCCGTGCGGCCGGTAGTCGGGGCAGCCCAGCGCGTCGACGGCGCGGGCGAACATCACCGAGTGCCGCGTCTCGTCGCCGACCTCGGTGAGCGCGTACTGGGAGTGCGGGCGGCGCAGGTCGAGGTCGTAGGCGTGGCGGACCAGCATCTGCATGAGGATCACCTCGAACCACAGGCCCACCGAGAGCAGGCTCGCGGCCTCGTGGCGGGCCAGCGTGCGCTGCTGGTCGGCGTCCAGGGAGTCCCACAGCGGCGTCCCGTACAGCGACACGCGCTCCGGGGGCACGGCCCAGCCCTGCGGGTCGACCGGAGCGTCCCAGTCCACCTCGATCGCGGGGTCGAGGGTGTGCCGGGCGCTGGCGGTCAGCAGGCGGGTCGCGGTGGCGTCCCGGTCCAGGATCGTCATGGTGACCGACTGTACCCCGTACACCGTGTCTCGCATAGTTGTCGTTACTCGCGAGTCGGGGTCACGCTGTGGTGACCATGGATGGCAGGACACGACGCTGGGCGGGGCATCGGGAGGCGCGACGCCTCGAGCTGGTGGACGCTGCCGTGGCCGCGATCGAGGCCCACGGGCCCGACGTGACCACCGAGCAGATCGCCGGCCAGGCCGGGGTGTCCCGGCCCGGGCTCTACCGGCACTTCGACGGCAAGGACGACCTCCAGGCGGCCATCGCGGCCCGCTCGGTGGAGCGGCTCGTCACCGAGCTCGAGCCCGTGTGGCGGCCCTCCGGGCGCCCGCGCGAGATGCTCGAACGGGCGCTCGCGGCGCACCTGCGCTGGCTCTCCGAGCACGCGAACGTCTACCTCTACCTCAAGCGCAACTCGCTGCCCTCGGGCGGCGACTCGGTGGAGTCGGCGAGCACCAACGTCCGCAGCGTCGTCTCCGCGCACGTCGCGCAGATGCTGATCGACGGGTCGCTGGGCGCGGAGACCGAGCCGGCGATCGCGCACCCGCTGGCCTACGGCCTCGTCGGGATGGTCGACGCCGCCGCGGCGCACTGGCTCGACGAGCCGCACGGCGCGTCGGTGGAGGCGCTCGGGGCGCAGCTCACCGAGGCCTGCTGGGCGGTCATCCGCGTCACCGTCGGCTCCCACGTCATCGACGGGCTCGGCTCGGTGGGGGCGGACACGGCCTGATCGGCCCGATCACCCATGATGGGGGCGACCCACCCGCTCGCCAGGAGGGCCTGCCGATGGCGCTGCGCCGCGCGTTCCCGACGATCCTCTCGGACCGCCTGCCCGAGACCCGCGACTTCTACGTGCGTCTGCTGGGCTTCGAGGTCGCGTTCGACAGCGACTTCTACGTGGCGTTGCGCACGCCCGAGGACGACGACGGGGCGGTGTGCGAGCTCGGTGTCTGGGCCGTCGGGCACGAGATGGTGCCCCCGCCCTACCGGGCCGACCCGGCGGGCATCGTCCTGACGTTCGTCGTCGACGACGTCGATGCCCTGCACGTCGAGGCCCGGCGCCAGCAGATCCCGGTGGTGGCGCCGCCGCGCGACCAGTTCTACGGGCGGCGCCGGATGCTCGTGACCGACCCGAACGGTCTCCTCGTCGACGTCTCGTCGCCGTCGACGCCCTCGCCGGAGTTCCGCTCGATGGGCGCGGGCGTCCTGCGGGACTGAGGCGAGCCTAAGCTGAAGGCGTGCTTCGGGACGACCCGCTCCGGGACATCCTCGCCGCCTCCGGGCGTGGCGTCGTCGACGCGGTGCTGCCGTCGGCGGCGTTCGTCGTCGTCTGGCTGGGGTCGACCGCGCTGGGCTGGTGGGAGCCGATCCTGCTCGGCGGGTTCGCGTCCGTGCTGGTGGCGCTGCTGATCGCGGTGATGCGCTGGCGCGGCGGCGAGCGTCCCCGGGCCGCCGCGGTCGGGCTGCTGATCGCCGTCGGCGCGACCCTCCTCGCGCTCTACACCGGCCGCGCGCAGGACTTCTTCCTGCCGCGCATCGTCGCCAACGCCGGGTCGCTGGCCGCCTGGCTCGTGTCGATCGCGGTGCGCTGGCCCCTGCTCGGGCTCGTCGTCGGGGCGGCGCTGGGCCGGCCGCGGGCGTGGCGGGACGACCCCGACCTCGTCCGCGGCTACTGCCGCGCCAGCTGGCTCTGGGCCGGGCAGTACGCCCTGCGCCTCGTCGTCTTCCTCCCGCTCTGGGCGGCGGGAGCCACGGTGGCGCTCGGCATCGCCCAGATCGCCCTCACGTGGCCGCTGGTCCTGCTCTGCGTCCTCGGGTCCTGGCCGCTGGTCCGCAGCGCGCTCCCGGCCGGGCACCCCGGGCCGCGGCACCCGGTCGTCCCCATCCCCGGACCGGGCGGCGAGCACGCCGACAGGGGGTCGAAGCGGAAACAGGCCGGCCGGCCCCCGGACGCGTGAGCGGCGCCGTCCGCCCACCTGACGGAGACGATGGTCCTGCGGGGCCGGGGTCGCCTCCGGGGAGGCGCCGACCGAAGGGTCTCAGGCGGCCTGGTCGGTCGGGCGGACGACGACCTCGTTGACGGCGCGTCGGCGGGGGCTGGTGGCGATGTAGGCGGCAGCGTCGGCGATGTCCTCGGGGAGGAGCCTCTCGACCCCGGCGAACCGCTCGGCCTCGATGTCCTGGGCGTGCTGCTGCTGGTGACCGAACAGCTCGGTCTCGACCGCGCCGGGCTCGATCACCGAGAAACGGATGCCCGACCTGGCGTACTCCTGGCGCCACGACTCGGTCGCCGCGGTCACGCCGAACTTGGTGGCGTTGTAGATCGCCACGGTGGGCGCGGCCGCACGCCCGGCGACCGAGCTGACGTTGATGACGTCGGCGACGCGGCGGGAGCTGGACCTCGGCGCCTCGAGCAGGTGGGGCAAGGCCGCTTTGGTCATGTACATCAGCCCCTTGAGATTGACGTCGACCATCTGGTCCCACTCGTCGAGCCGGGCCCGGAGGGAGTCACCGTTGAGCATCACCCCGGCCGCGTTCACGAGGATGTCGATGCGCCCGAAGTGCGCGATCGTCGTGTCGACGACGTCGGCTGCGGCCTGGGCGCGGGCGATGTCGGCCTCGACCACCAGGGCCCGACCGGACCGCGCGTCGATCGACGTCGCCAGGGCCTCGAGACGGTCCCGCCGGCGGCCGACCAGCACGACCGCCGCGCCCTCGTCGACCAGGCGCGTTGCCGTGGCCTCCCCGATGCCGCTGGACGCTCCGGTCACGATCGCGATCGCCGACTGCAGGGACTCGGACATGGCTCGTTCCTCCTCGTGGTGCCCGGAGCACAGGATGTACGTGCCCTCTCACCGAAAAGTAAGCGGCCTCTCTCATTGACACAAGACGTGGGGCCGCCTGCATCTGCTCGGGCGTGAGAGACTGCTTACATCGTCGTGAGGAGGTGCGGCCCGTGGCCTCGCGCAGCACGTACCACCACGGCAACCTCCGGGCCGCGCTCGTCGAGGGCGCGCTGGCGCTCGTGGCCGAGCGGGGGATCGGTGCCCTGTCGGTCGCCGAGGTGGCGCGCCGCGTCGGAGTGAGCAGCGGGGCGCCGTACCGCCACTTCGCCCATCGGCCGGCCCTGCTCGCGGCGACCGCGGTCGAGATGGCACACCGCCTCACAGCGAGCCTGCGGGATGTCCTGCCCGAGCTCCACGAGCCGCTCGGCGACCTCGATGCGGTGGACGTGACCGCTCGAGCGGCGGCCGCTTACACCAGATTCACCATCGAGCACGGAGCCGGGCTCGACCTCATCTTCTCGGACGAGCTGCACGGGCTCGACGACCGGGATCTGCTCGAGGCCGGTCGGGCCGTGATGGATGCGCTGGTGCCGACCGCGATGACGGTGACCCATGGCGATGCCCGCGCCGCCCTGCGGCTCATCGAGCGTCAGATCGCAGCCGCGCACGGGTACGCGGCCCTGCTCCGGACCGGCTTCCTCGACCGCCGCCACCCCACGGCGGATGACGTCGCGGATCATGTCGCCGCCATCGCGCGCAGCGTCGCCCTGACCTCCCGGGACGACGCGCTCACCTGACCCGGCTGCGCCCGCTGCTGCAGGACCGAGCACGGGATCAGCGCCGGCGACGTACTCGGAGGCAGGGCTCAGCGGACCGGTGCCGGCTCCGGGCGCTTCGGTGGGCGGCCGTCGCCGGTGGAACGCCCCTGCAGCCGGCGGCCCACCCACGGCACGAGGTGCCCGCGGACCCAGCGGATGTCCTCCTCGCGGCGGCGCATCCACGGCGTCGGCGCGAGCGGGGGCCACGGGTCGCGCCAGTCCTCGCTGGTCGGCACCCCGAGCACCTCGCACACGCGGGCGGCCACCCGGCGGTGGCCCTCGGCGTTGAGGTGCAGCCGGTCCTCGGCGCGGGCCCGCGGGTCGGCGAGCGTGTCCATCGTCCAGAGGTCGACCAGCAGCGCGGAGCGACGGGCTGCGATCTCGCGGATGTGCTCGTTCATCGTGGCCAGCCGGCGGCCGACGAGGTCGACGACCGGGGTCGAGCGGGTGTCGAAGCCGGTGAACACGAGGACGTCGGCGCCGGTCGCGACGAGCCGGCCGACCGCCGCGTCGAGGCGGTCGGCCAGGTCGGAGGGGCGGGCGGTCGGCCGCAGCAGGTCGTTGCCCGCCGCGCAGATGCTGACCAGGTCGGGGGACATGGCGATGGCGGGGTCGACCTGCTCGCGGACGATCTGCTCGAGCAGCTGCCCGCGGACCGCGAGGTTGGCGTAGCGCAGGTCGGGCTCCTGCCGCGCGAGGTGCTCGGCGACCCGGTCGGCCCAGCCGCGCTCGGCGCCCGTGGTCGGGTCGACGTCACCGACGCCCTCGGTGAAGCTGTCGCCCACGGCGACGAAGGTGCTCCAGGACATGCCCGGATTCTCTCGCGTCGCCGACCCGCCGTCGTGCTGGCCCGACCGGCCCAATCGGTGCATCCGTCGGCCGGGGGTGCCGGGCGACGGGGTGAACGTTCTCACCCCATGGCCACGCTGGCATCGTGGGGAGCGTCCTGCGACGTGGGTGAACCTGGAAGGGACCACCCAGCCCTGCACCCCGACGTACCGCGAGCCCTGGGAGCCATGCCCGACGCGACGACCAGCAGCCCCGCCGAGCCCGAGACCACCACGAAGGCCTCCGCGACCGGACTCACCCTCCCGCAGATCATCGCCGGAGCCCTCGCCGCCGCCACCGCGGCGATCCTGGGCTCGTTCCTCGGCGTGATCGGCACGATCGGAGGGGCGGCGGCCGCGTCGGTGATCTCGACCGTCGGGTCGGCGCTCTACCAGAGGTCCCTGGAGCGCACCCGGGACGCGGTGAAGTCCCGGCTCGTGGTCAACGCGATGACCGGCACCAAGGTCGCCCGGGGTGCCGCACCGCAGGCCGGGCCCCCGAACCCGGCCCGACCCGGGATGCCACCCCGTCCCGGCGTCCCGGGGCAGCCCGGCCCGATGATGTCGCCGCCCTTCGGCGCCCCGATCCCGCCCGGCGCCCCGGTCCCGCCCGGCGTCCCGACCCGCCGGCTGGCCAACGGTGTGGTGGTGCCGGTCGCGACGCAGCAGCTCCGGGGCGGCGGTCGCACCGTCGTCACCCGGCTCGACGCCGCCGGCCGCCCGACCGGGGAGCCCGTGGACCCGACCCGGCGCATCCCGAACAGCCGCACCCCGGGTGGCGGGAACCCGACCCAGGTCGTCCCGCCGCTGGGCCCCGACGGTCGTCCGCTCGCGGGTCCGACCCGGCAGATGCCGATGGGCGGGTCCTTCCCGCCCTCCGGTGGCCAGCCGACCGCCCATCTCGCGCACGGGCCCGGCGGGGACGACCCGACGGCGCTCGCGTCCGCGGTCGAGGAGAGCACGCCCTGGTACCGCCGCTTCGGGTGGAAGACCTGGGTGACCCTCGGCGGGGTCGCGGCCAGTGTCTTCGCCATCGGTCTGCTCGCGAGCTTCGCGGTCGAGTCGGCCACGGGGCACCCGCTCTCCGGCGGCACCTCCGGGACGTCGGTCGGCTCGATCTTCGGGCAGAACACCCAGGCACCCGCGACGACGGAGTCCTCCGACACGCAGGACCCGGGTAGCTCCGACGCCACGACGACGACGTCGTCGGACCAGGGGTCGGGCAACCAGGAGGGCGCGGAGCGGTCGACCACGACCACCCGCGCGCCGTCGACCAGCACCTCCCAGGCCCCGCAGAACCCGCTGTCGAGCCTGGTCCCGCGCTTCAACGAGCAGGGCGGCTCGACGGGCAACTAGGCCGTCCGGCCGCACCGCCGTCCCGAGCGAACGGCACTCTCGCGCACATCGATGCTGCGAGAGTGCCGTTCGTTCATGCCGGGAGGGTCGCCGCGAACTCCCGGACCCGGGCCGCGAACCGCTCGGGCGCGCGCAGGTGCGGGTGGTGGCCGAGGTCGGCGCCGGCGTCGTCGGTCCAGTGCTCCACGGTGGCCGTCGGGATGCGGGCGGTCAGCCAGTCCGCGTAGTCGGGGCCCGGGTCGAGCCCGTGCAGGGAGAGGACCGGCACCCGGACGGCCGCCGCGGTGCGCTCCACGTACGCCGACAGGTCCTCGGGGGTGCCGTCGAGCAGCGGTGACCAGATGCCCGTGACCACCTCCTGCCGGGGGCGACGACGGGTCGCGAGGGCGGCGGCCTCGTCGTCGGGGGTGCTGCCCCGCATGGACTCGAACAGGCCCGCCATGAACGCCTCGAACTGCTCGGTCGACCCCCGCAGCATCGGGGCGGCCTGCTGCACCCCCGCCTGCAGGCCGGCGAGCGCGAGCGGCTGGTCGACGTCGACGACGCCGCGGGCGGGGTGGCGGGCGGCGAACACGACGGCGAGCAGCCCGCCGAGGGAGTGCCCGACCAGCAGCGGCGGCTCCTCGAGGTCGAGCGCGGCGGCGACGTCGTCGGCCATCGCGTCGAGGTCGTAGTCCGCTGCGTCCGGCGAGGCGCCGTGCCCGCGGAGGTCGACGGAGACCACGGTGGCCCAGGGCGTGAGGAGCGGGACCACCGGCGCCCAGAAGGAGGCGTCCTCGGTGATGCCGTGGAGCAGCACGAGCGGCGGGCCGGAGCCCTCGACGGTCGTGGCGAGGTGGACGGTCACGTGCGCATGCTGCCCGATCGGCCGTGAGCCCGGCTACGAGCGCAGGGCCTCCGCCAGCGCGCGGGCCGCGGCCTCCGGGTCGTCCGCCCCGGTGATCGCGCGGACCACCACGACGCGCGTCGCGCCGGCGGCCCGGACCTCGGGCAGCCGGTCGTGGTCGATGCCGCCGATCGCGAACCACGGGCGCCCGGTGCCCGACGCGGCGGTCTCGCGCACCAGGTCCAGGCCGGGGGCGGGGCGACCGGGCTTCGTCGGGGTCGGCCAGCACGGCCCGGTGCAGAAGTAGTCGACGCCGGGCTCCGCCGCGCCCGCGCGGGCCTGGTCGACGTCGTGCGTGGAGCGCCCGATCACCACCTCGTCGCCGACGATCCGGCGCGCCACGTCGACCGGCAGGTCGTCCTGGCCGAGGTGCAGCACGTCGGCGCCGGCGGCCAGGGCCACGTCCGCGCGGTCGTTCACCGCGAACAGCGCGCCGTGGCGGTGGGCGGCGTCCGCGAGGACCTCGAGGGCCGCGAGTTCGTCGCGGGCCTCCAGGCCCTTCTCCCGCAACTGGATGACGTCGACCCCGCCGCGCAGCGCCGCGTCGGCGAACTCGGCGAGGTCGCCGCGGTCGGCCCTGGAGTCGGTGCAGAGGTAGAGCCGGGCGTCCGCCAGCCGTGCGCGCGTGTCCATCGGGGCCCGACGCTAGCGCGTAGGGTGAAGACGCAAAGAACCACGGGAGCCCGGACACGGGCTGAGAGGGGACCGCACGAGGGTCCCGACCGTCGAACCTGATCCGGGTCATGCCGGCGCAGGGAGGGGTTGTCGGTGGAGCGCATCGTCGTCGTCGGGGCCGGGGTCGTCGGCACCACGGCGGCCTGGGTCGCGGCGCGCGACCACGCGGCCGCCGAGGTCGTGCTCGTCGACCCGGCGTCCGGGTCCGGGGCCTCGTGGGTCGCCGGCGGGATGCTCGCCCCGATCACCGAGGCGTGGCCCGGCGAGCGCGCGGTGCTCGAGCTCGGCGCCGCCTCCCTCGCTCGCTGGCCCGCCTTCGCCGCGGAGGTCGAACGGGCGTCCCGACGACGGGTCGGGTTGCGCACCGAGGGCACGCTCGCGGTGGTCGTCGACGCCGCCGACCGGGAGGACCTCGATCGCATCGTCGCCCACCTGCGCGACTGGGGCCGCGCCGCCGAGCGCCTGACCGGACGCGAGACCCGTCGTCGGGAACCCGCGTTGGGGCCGGCGGTGCGGGCGGGGATCGCGGTGCCGGACGACCTCGCCGTCGACAACCGACTCCTGCTCGCGGCCCTGCGCGAGGCGGCGCGGAGCGCGGGCGTCGTCGAGCGCGCGGAGACCGTGCACGCCGTGGTCGACGGCGGGGTGGAGCTGGCGTCGGGCCCGCTCGCGGCCGACCGGGTGGTGGTCGCGGCCGGCGCGTGGTCGGCGACGCTGCACCCCGCGCTGGCCGACCTGGTGCGCCCGGTGAAGGGCGAGATTTTGCGGCTGCGGGCGCGCGCCGGGTCCCTGCCGCCGCCGCGGCACACGGTGCGGGCGCAGGTGTCCGGCCGGGCCGTCTACGCGGTCCCGCGCGACGACGACCGTCTGGTGCTGGGCGCGACCCAGTACGAGGTGGGGTTCGACCCGGACGTGACCGTCGCGGGCGTCCGGGACCTGCTGGCCGACGCCGAACGCGTCCTGCCCGGGATCGGGGACTACGCGCTGGAGGAGTCGGCCGCGTCGTTCCGCCCGGGGACGGCGGACAACCTGCCGGTGTTCGGGCCGGTGCCCGGCGGCCCGGCGGGACTCGTCGCGTGCTTCGGGCACGGGCGCAACGGCATCCTGCTGACCGCCCTGACGGCGGACGTGATGGCGGCGGTCCTGGCCGATCGTCCGGTCCCGGACGACGTCCGGACCCTCGTGGAGGTGACGACGTGAACGTGCTGGTCAACGGGGACGTGACCGAGATCGTGCCGGGCGCGACGCTGGCCGACGTGCTCGCCGCCCGCGGGGTGCCCGAGCGCGGGGTCGCCGTCGCGGTGTCCGGCGAGGTGGTGCCGCGTGCCCAGTGGCGCTCGACGGCGCTGCGCGACGGGAGCGTCGTCGAGGTGCTCACCGCGGTGCAGGGAGGCTGAGATGGACGATCTCGTGATCGGCGGACGGAAGTTCGGCTCGCGGTTGATCATGGGCACGGGCGGGGCGGCGAACCTGGCCGTGCTGGAGCGGTCGTTGGTGGCGTCGGGCACGGCGCTGACGACGGTCGCGATGCGGCGGCTCGACGCGGGTGGGGGGCCGGGGGTGCTCGCGCTGCTGGAACGGCTCGGCATCGAGGCGCTGCCGAACACGGCCGGCTGCCACACCGCGGCCGAGGCGGTGCTGACGGCGCGGCTCGCCCGCGAGGCGCTGGAGACCGACCTCGTGAAGCTCGAGGTCATCGCCGACGACCGCACGCTGCTCCCCGACCCGATCGAGCTGCTCGACGCCGCCGAGCAGCTCGTCGACGACGGCTTCACCGTGCTGCCCTACACCAACGACGACCCGGTGCTGGCGGCGAAGCTCGCCGACGCCGGGTGCGCCGCGGTCATGCCCCTGGGCTCGCCAATCGGGACCGGCCTCGGCATCCGCAACCCGCACAACATCGAGATGATCGTGGCCGCCGCGTCGGTCCCGGTCGTGCTCGACGCCGGGATCGGGACCGCCTCCGAGGCGGCGCAGGCGATGGAGCTGGGCTGCGACGCCGTGCTGCTGGCCACCGCCGTCACCCGCGCGTCCGACCCGGAGGCGATGGCGACGGCGATGCGCCTGGCCGTCGAGTCGGGCCGCCTCGCCCGGGGCGCCGGTCGGATCCCGCGCCGGTACTGGGCGCACGCGTCGTCGCCGGCGGTGGACTGACCGTCTCCTCCGTGGCAGGAAAGCGTCGTTGCTGTCATCCAGTGGCAGGAAAGCCCCATCGTCGGGCCGGTCTGGTCCGCGAGACGTCACCCATCGGGCTGAGCGGGGCCCGTCGGCCTGATCAGTGACGTCTCGCCGTCGGTGGACCGGGCCCGCTCTGCGTGGCAGGAAAGCGTCGTTGCTGTCACCGGATGACGGCAACGACGCTTTCCTGCCACCGGGAGGGGGTCAACCCGCCAGGTGGTCCTCGATCAGCGGCAGCACGATGTCGGCGCGGTGCATCAGGGCGTTGTGCGTCGCGTTCGGCACGACGGCGAGCGTGGCGTCGGGCAGCAGGTCGCGGGTGAGTTCGGCGTGCTCGACGGTCACGAAGTCGTGGTCGCCGATGAGCACGAGCACCCGCGCGGTCACCTGTCGCAGCTCGTCGTCGGACCAGCCTGCGGAGCCCATGACGACGGGCCCGAGCTTCGCCATGACGTCGTCGAGGTCGGCCGCACCGTCCGGGGCGAGCCGCTCGTGTTCGCGCCGCATGGCCGCGAAGTCCGCCTCGGTGGGCATGCGGGTGGAGGTGGCCCAGCGGTCGGGGTCGGTGATGTCGGGGTGGTAGCCGCCGGCACGGACGAACCCGGACGCGAACACCAGCCGTCGCACCCGGGCGGGATGCCGGATCGCGAGCTCCAGCGCCGAGAGCGCCCCGAGCGAGAAGCCGCAGAGGTCGACCTGCTCCAGCCCGAGGTGGTCGAGCAGTCCGAGCAGGTCGCCCGCGAGCGCGTCGATCGTCGGGTCCCGGTCGACGTCGGCGGTCCGGCCGTGGCCCTGCTGCTCGAGCGCCACGACCCGGCGTCGGGACGCGAGCGGAGCCAGCACCGACGAGAAGCTGAGGTCGATCGTCAGGTGGCCGCCGGGCACGAGCACCAGCGGCACACCGCCGGACCCGTGCTCCTCGTAGTAGAGGTCCACGGGCCCGAGCGGCGCGAAGGGCATCGTCAGGAACGCCCCTCGAGGTAGGCCTTGAGGCGGGGCAGCGTCTTCTCGATGGCGCGGGTGTTGGCCGCCGGGTAGCGCAGCAGCTCGAGGACCACCGGCGCGCGGGACTCCGACCAGTCGAAGGTCTCGGTGACCTTCGTGGCGTGCTCGCCGACCGGCGTGAGCTCGTAGCGCCAGCGGTGGTGGCCGACGTGGCGCCAGGCGATCCGGCGGTCCTGCTCGAACTCCACGACCGTGTTGGTCATGGTGTAGGGCACCCCGAGCTTCATGCTCATGCCGAACGACGAGCCGAGCGAGAGCCGGTCCGGGCCCGTGATCGCGGAGCGCACCGTGCCGGACCCGTCGAACTCGCCGTGCCGGCGGGGGTCGGCGAGGAGATCGAAGACCGCGGACGGCGGGGCGTCGATGACGATGTCGCGGCTGACCTGGCGGGTGCTCACGGGCGGCGAGCCTAGTGAGGATGCGGCGTTCCTGCCGCTGGATGCCGGCAACGACGCTTTCCTGCCACGAGCGACTAGAGCGTCACCGGCAACGCGTCCACCCCGTACACGATCGACGTGCCGCGCAGCGGCAGGGTCCGCTCGTCGACGGCCATCGCGAGCTCGGGGAAACGGCGCAGCAGGGCCGGGTAGGCGGTGCGCAGTTCCATGCGGGCGAGCTCGGCGCCGATGCAGCGGTGGATGCCGTGGCCGAACGCCAGGTGCGGTGACGGCGGGCGCCGGGGGTCGAAGACCTCGGGGTTCGGCGTGAGCTTCGGGTCGCGGTCGGCGGCGGAGAGCGAGACGAGGATGCCGTCGCCCTCGGCGATGTCGACACCGCCGATCGTCATGTCCTCGGTGGCGAACCGCGGGAACGCGATCTGCACCACCGTCAGGTAGCGCAGCAGCTCCTCGACGAACCCGGGCACGGACTCGGGCTCGTCGCGCACCATCGCCGCGACCTCCGGGTCGCGGAGCAGGATCACGGCGCCGAGCGCGAGCATCGACGCCGAGGTCTCCAGGCCGCCGGTGAGCAGCCCGTCGGCGAGCTCGGCCAGCTCGTCGGTGTCGAGCTCGTCGCCGTGCTCGCGGATGAGCATCCCGAGCAGGCCGTCGCCGGGTTCGACGCGCTGCCGCTCGACGACCCCGCGCAGGTAGACCAGCGACTCGGAGATCTTGTCGAACGCGGCCGTGGCCCCGGCGAGCAGGTCGAACCGGGCGGTGGAGAGGGCCTGGAACTCGTCGCGCTCGTCGTAGGGGATGCCGAGGAGCTCGCAGATGGTGAGCGAGGGGATGGGCGTCGCGAAGTCGCGGACCAGGTCCACCTCCTCGCCGCGCGCCGCCAGCTCGGCCATCGCGTCGAGCCGGCCGTCGACGATCTCGGCGATCCGCGGGCCGAGCCGGGAGAGCCGCCGTCCGGTGAACTCGGGGGTGAGGAGCCGACGCAAGCGGGTGTGGTCGGGCGGGTCGGTGAAGCCGAGGCCGCCGGGGTTCTGCCCGCTGCCGATGCCGGCCCGGCCGACGAGGTTCCCGAAGTCGGTCGACATGCCGTGCGTGCGGCCGAGGACCTCGCGGGCCTCCTCGTGCCCGGTGACCAGCCACGCCTTGACCCCGAAGGGCAGCGGGAAGTCGCGGACCGGATGGTCCTCGCGGGCCTCGCGCAGGTCGGGCACCGGGTCGAGCCCGTCGCGGCGCAGCGGCATCAGGGCGTAGTCGGGGATCAACGACATCGGGTCGAGCCCGCGGCGGGAACGCCAGGCGAGGTAGTGCCGGGCGACGAAACCGGTTGCCCGTGAGCGCACCGCGTCCAGGCCGCGCGTGAGCGCGGTCCCCGTCCTGTTCACGGTCACCACGCCCCCTACCTTCCCGTACGGACCGGTCCGACCTGGACGTCGGGGTGCAGGGTAGGGCGTCCCGGCGTGTCGCACGGGTGAGGGTCACCGTGTCACTGGTCTCGTGGGAGACCCGACGTCACCGAGGTCGCCCCCCGCAGTCCCATCCGCTTCAGCTCGACGTCGGCCAGCCGGATCAACACCGGCAGCTCACCGCGCCGCCAGGCGCCCGCCGCGTCCCCGGACGGGCCCGCCGCCCGCCGGATCCGCCCCGGCGACCCGCGGGTCAGGGCCCGCAGCGCGAGCAGGTCGACGTCGAGCGAGCGCGCCGCCACCGCGTGCCGGGCCCGCAGGATCCAGCGCAGCCGCAGCCAGAACCACGTCGTGATGACGGGGAAGGCCGCCACCACGACGACGAGCCACGCGAGCCCGGTCGCGATCGCCGCCACCGCCTCGACCTGCGCGCGGCCCGCGTCCGCCAGCGAGGTCCCCGCGTCGGTGCCCGGGGAGAAGGCGCCCGCCAGCCGGTCGCCCACGAACGGGACCCCGCCCGCCGCCTCGGCCGCGCCACTGAAGACGCCGCGGACCCGCTCGCCCGCGTCGGTCAGGCCGCGGCCCGGCGCCTGCAGCGTGAGCACCAGGTCGTGCAGGGCGATCGCCGCGGAGACGACCAGCGCGGCCCAGACGAGGACCGCGATGTCGGACAGGACCTGGAGCATCCGCCGGCGGGGACGCTCGGCGTAGACCAGCAGGGTGCGGCGCGGCGGCGGGTACAGGCTCACGTCCCGGTGTGTGCCCTGCGCGGCCCGGGCATACGCGACCATGAAGGTCGCGCTGCTCGACGACTACCAGGGTCTCGCCCGCTCGATGGCCGACTGGTCCCGCCTCGACGCCGAGGTCGTGTCCTTCGACCACCACCTCGGTGGCCCCGACGGCGTCGTCGCGGCGCTGGAGCCCTTCGACGTCGTCGTCGCGATGCGCGAACGGACGGCGTTCCCGGCCGACGTCCTGCGCCGCCTGCCGAACCTGCGCCTGCTGGTCACGACGGGGCCGGCGAACGCGGTCGTCGACACCGACGCCGTCGCGGAACGTGGCATCGTGTTCGCCGGGACCGGCGGGGTGTCCGACAACGCGCCGACCGTCGAGATGACCTGGGCCCTCATCCTCGCCACGGCGCGCCACCTGCCCGCGGAGGAACGACGGCTCCGCGACGGCGGGTGGCAGCAGACCCTCGGCCGCGACCTCAAGGGCCGGCAGCTCGGCGTCGTCGGGCTCGGCGGGATCGGCAAGCCGGTCGCCGCGGTGGGGCAGGCGTTCGGCATGGACGTCGTCGGGTGGAGCCGGCACCTCGACCCCGACGACGCGCGCTCGGTCGGCGTCGAGCCGGTCGGCAAGGAGGAGCTCTTCGCGACGTCGGACGTGGTCACGATCCACATGAAGCTCTCGGAGGGCAGCCGGGGCCTCGTCGGTCGTGCCGAGCTCGACCTCATGACGGCGAACGCGATCCTGGTCAACACCTCGCGCGGCCCGATCGTCGACGAGGACGCGCTGCTCTCCGCCCTGACCGAGGGCCGCATCGGGGGCGCCGGGCTCGACGTCTACGGCATCGAGCCGCTCCCCGTCGACTCGCCCTGGCGCTCGGTCCCGAACGCCGTGCTCACCCCGCACCTCGGCTACGTCACGGCCGAGACCTACACCGCGATGTACGCCGACGCCCTGGAGGACATCGAGGAGTGGGCGGCCGGGCGGCCGGTGCCGCGGGTGATTGTGGCTCCGCCAGGTGAGCACTAATCCGTGTCAGAGCACGGACTAGTTGTACTGACCGGACAGGTTGGTCAAGCGGGTGATCGGGGCCTGCCTGCCGATGGCGCTGTGGGGCCGGTGGTGGTTGTACTCGTGCAGCCACCCCGGGAGCGCCTTGCGGCGCTGGGATTCGCTGAG
>NZ_BSTT01000025.1 GCF_030269685.1 Actinomycetospora sp. NBRC 106378 | reverse complement strand
CCGTGATCCACACCGTCACGGCGAGCCCGCCAGAACTCCCGACGCACCCACCGCGGAACAGCGACACCACCCACACCGACACCCACCCTCAACTCGAGGATGTTGCGTCCGCTCCTTGAATCCGCCGCCGCGAGACCTGCCTCCTGTGCACCTCGCGGACGAGGGCGGACCCGGCTCAGCCCCGGAGCAGCGCGGCGATCACGGGGCCCTTCGCCCGGCGGTAGACGCCCAGGTCGTCGTAGTCGCCCGCGAGGCCGCGCCGGACGTCGGTGTAGCGCTGCGCCGCGTGCGGGTCGGAGCGCAGGAGGTCCCGGAACCGGAGGAACGGCTCGACGGCCGGGTCCTCCGGCCGGAGCAGGCGGACCTCGACGGCGGTGGGACACGCCTCGTCGGACAGAGCGGGACGGCGCCACACGCCCGGGCCGCGGGGGGCGAGGTCGCGTGCCTCGAAGGCGAGGTGGAGCACCTCGTCGTCGGGATCGTCGACCAGGACCAGCAGGTCGATCTGCGGGACCGCGGGGAGACCGGGCACGGCGGTCGCGCCGACGTGGTGCACGGGCAGACCGAGCCGCACGCCCCAGTGCCGGGCCTCGTCGGGCCAGGCGGGGTCGGGGTCGGGGTCGACGAGGCCGACCCGCAGCGGGCGGGGCCAGGCGGCCGAGGCCCGCTGCAGGTCGACGTCGAGCGACTCCTCACTCACGCGACGGCGGGCTCCAGCGTCCCGGCCTGCTCGACCTTCTGCTGCTGGGTGACCTCGGGCCGGTAGTGCTCGATGATCGCCATGAACTCCTTCGTCTCGGCCTCCGGGACGCCGAGGAAGCGCAGCGTCGCCTCGATCTCGTAGTACACGGCGTTGAACTGCTCGTCGGTGATGTGCAGCTTCGTGTGCGCCGCGATCATGTCGAGGCCCGGATAGCACTTCGGACCACCCGCCGCCTCGATCGACCAGGCGGTCACGAGGAACTTGTAGCCGGGTCCGTTGGCCGCGACGTGGTGCTCGGCGACCGCCGGGTTCGCGATGACTCCCGCGTTCTCGAAGAGCCGGTCGACCAGGACGTCGACCGCGCCGGCGATCGCGTAGGTCCCGCCGAGACGCTCGAACAGAGAGGTGCTGCTCATGGTGGTGGCCTCCACAGCATCGTTGGTGATCCACGACACTCTGACATCCGATTCGGTCGCGCACAACCGGGGCGTTGCCGCGCGGACCGGCCGTCCGCGACGCTGGCGCCCGTGCCGATCCGCGTCGAAGCCGACCCCGAGGACGACCGCGTCGTCGTCATCACGATCGACCGCCCGGAGGCGCGGAACGCCCTCGACCCGGAGCACCAACGCGACCTCGGGGCCGCGGTCGCGGACTTCGAGGCCGACGACGCCCGGCTCGTCGCGGTGCTCACCGGCGCCGGGGACACGACGTTCTCCGCGGGCGCGGACCTCAAGAAGCTCATCCCGGCCTACCGCGAGGCCGTCCGCGCCGGCGAGGACCCGCCCTGGAACTTCGGCGGCTTCACCGCGACCACCCGGTTCAAGCCGCTGATCGCCGCTGTCAACGGGCACGCCCTGGCGGGCGGGCTCGAGATGGCGCTGGCCTGCGACATCCGGCTCTGCTCGCCGAACGCCACCTTCGGGCTGGCCGAGACGAAGTGGGCGATCATCCCCGGCGCCGGCGGCACCGTGCGGCTGCCGCGAACCGTCCCGCTGGGACTCGCGATGGAGATGGTCCTCTCCGGCGAGCCCATCGACGCCGCCGAGGCGTACCGGTCCGGGCTGGTCAACCGGTGGTCGAGCCGGCCGAGCTGGTCCCCGCGGCCCGCGCGCTGGCGCGCTCGATCGCCGCGAAGGGTCCCCTCGCAGTCCGGGCGGCCCGGGAGCGCGTCCTCGACGGGCTCGGCCTCGACCACGAGACCGCGATGGCCCGCGAGCACACCGCGTTCCTCGGCGTCATGCGCACCGAGGACGCGGTGGAGGGCCCGGCGGCGTTCGCCGAGAAGCGGCCGCCGCGCTACCGGGGTGCCTGAGTAGTTCCCCGGTCCCGACGACGGGTCGGCGCGAGCAGGGTCCCGACCATGCTGCTCGAGACCCGGCCCCGCCCCGCCGTCGTGACCCTCGCCGCCGTGCACGCGGCCGTGCTCCTCGCCGCGGGCGGGCTCGTCGGGATGGTCGCGCTGCTGCCGATCGCGATGGCGGCGGACTCGTGCACCGCGAGCAGCGCCGCGCTGCTGTGCACCGGGCTCCCCCAACTCGTCGCCCTCGTGGTGATCGCGCTGGGGGTGCTCGGCTCCGTGGTCGTCGCGGCGCTCGGCGCCCGCCGTGGCGCGTGGGGCGCGCTGGCCCACGCCCTCGCCGGCTGGGTCGTCCTGGCGACGAGCCTCGTGCTCGCCGGGCTCGTCCTCTGGGCGGCCTCGGCGTGACGGCTCAGCCGTACTTGAGCGACCCGTCGTCGAGATCGGCGGCGGGCAGCGTGTGCCGCTCCTCCGCGAACTCGTGCATGTGGGTCCACGGGGCCCGGTCGCCCTGCTTGAACATCCGGTCCTGGGACCGGACGACGTAGCCGGGGTTGAAGTTCTCCGGGTCCGACCAGGGCCGCAGCTCGACGTCGGGTCCGGCCACCGGCGTCACCGACGAGACCCCGAGGTCGTCCAGGTGCCGCAGCAGCCGCACCACGAGATCGGAGACCAGGTCGGCCCGCAGGGTCCAGGAGTGCCGGAAGTAGCCGAAGACGAAGGCCATGTTCGGCACGCCGTCGATCATGATCCCGCGCCACGTGACCCGCTCGGAGAAGTCGACCGGCTCGCCGTCGACGGTGAAGGCGACGTCGCCGAAGCAGGACAGGTTGAACCCCGTGGCCGTGACGATGACGTCGGCCTCGAGCTCCTCGCCGGAGGACAGGCGGATGCCGGTCTCGGTGAACGTCTCGATGGTGTCGGTGACGACGGAGGAGCGGCCCTCCTTGATCGTCGCGAACATGTCGCCGTCGGGGAGCAGGGCGATCCGCTGCTGCCAGGGGCGGTAGGCCGGGTTGAAGTGCTTCTCGATGTCGAAGCCCTCGGGCAGGTGCGGCCGCATCTCGTCGAGCAGGTACTGCCGGGCCGTGTCCGGGTCCTCGGCCGAGAGCCGCGTCAGCTCGTTGAACTGCTCGATGTACGTGCGGCGCAGGATCTCGTAGGTCCACTCCTCCGGGATGTCGAGGGCGCGGAGCTGGATCGCGAGCTCGTGGGTCTTCGGCGCCGCGATCATGAACGTCGGGGTGCGCTGCAGCATCGTCACGTGCTCGGCGGTCTCCGCCATCGCCGGCACGACGGTGGCCGCGGTCGCGCCGGAGCCGATGACGACGACCTTCTTCCCGGTCCAGTCCAGGTCCGCGGGCCAGCTCTGCGGGTGGACGATTGCGCCGCGGAAGCGCTCGCGGCCGGGGAACTCCGGCACGTACGGCTCGTCGTGCTTGTAGTAGCCCTGGCACATCCACAGGAACCGGCAGCTCACCTGCACCGTCTCGCCGGTGTCCTCCCGATGGACATCCACCGTCCAGCGGTTCTCCTCCGACGACCAGCTGGTCGAGACCACGCGGTGCCGGTAGCGGATCCGCTCCCCCAGCCGGTCCTCGTCGATGACCTCGTCGAGGTAGGTCAGGATCTCGCCCGACGACGCGATCGACGGCCCACGCCACGGCTTGTGCCGGTAGCCGTAGGTGAACAGGTCGGAGTCCGAGCGGGCGCCGGGGTAGCGGTGGGTCCACCACGTGCCGCCGCGGTCGGGGTGGGCGTCGAGGATCAGGAAGCTGCGGTCCGGGAATTCGGTGCGCAGGTGGTGTCCGGCGCCGATGCCGGCGACGCCCGCGCCGACCACCAGGACGTCGACGTGCTCGACCGCGCCGGCGTCGGTGGGCTCGGGACGGGTCTCGGTGACGGTCATGGTCCTCACTTCTCCAGGGCGGATCGCAGGGCCACGACGGCGTCGTCGACCATCCGGGCGCCCGACGGCGTGGCGCCGAGGGTCCAGAGGAAGCCGTGGATCATGCCGTCGTAGCGGGTGGCGGTGACGTCGACGCCGGCGTCGCGCATCGACGCGGCGTACGCCTCGCCCTCGTCGCGCAGCGGGTCGAACTCGGCGGTGGCGACGAAGGCGGGCGGCAGGTCGGCGAACGTCGCGGCCCGGGCCGGGAAGACGGTCTGGTCCTTGTCGGGGTCGGTCGCGCCGAGGTAGTGCGCCCAGAACCACTGCATCGTCGCGCGCTGCAGCAGGTAGCCCTCGCCGTTCTCGGCGTGCGACGGGGTGGTGAACGCGAAGTCGGTGACCGGGTAGATGAGCAGCTGGAAGGCGATCGCCGGGCCGCCGTGATCGCGGGCGTGCAGCGAGACCGCCGCGGCGAGGTGGCCGCCCGCGGAGTCGCCGCCGACGGCGAGCCGCGTCGGGTCCACGTCCAGCTCGTCGGCGTGCTCGGCGACCCACCGGGTCGCGGCGTAGCAGTCCTCGAACGCCGCCGGCTGCCGGTGCTCGGGCGCGAGCCGGTAGTCCACCGAGACGACCACGACGTCGGCGGCGTTCGCGATGCTGCGACACGGCCGGTCGACGGTCTCGAGGTCACCGATCACCCACCCGCCGCCGTGGAAGTACAGCAGGACGCCGCGGATCTTCTCGCCCGACGGCACGTAGATCCGCACCGGGATGTCGCCGCCGGGACCGGGGATGGCCCGGTCCGAGACGGTGCCGACCTCCTCCGCGGGCGGCTGCAGGTCCAGGAACGCCGCCGTGGCCTGGCGGGCCTGGGGCACCGTCATGCACTCGAAGGGCGGGCTGCCCATCTCCGCCAGTGCGTCGAGCAGAGCCTGGGCCTCGGGGTGCAGGGGCACGCGTCCTCCTCCGTCGTCGGGAGCCTCCACCGTGACCCGGACCACACCTCGGGCGCTTCGTCCCCCGGAGACCAACCGCGGAGGCTGGTTCGTCCGCGGGCGGGGAGCTACCGTCGAGGTGGCGGCAGTCACAGGGCGGTGGTCGCGTGCAGGAGCTCGGCGGCACCCTGCGCCGTCCCGACGACGGGGCCGCCCCGGCCGCCGCCGTCGCCGCGGCCCTCGCCCGTCACCGCAGCGAGATCAGCGACGCCATCCGGGACCTGCTCGCCGCGCGGATCGACGAGCTGCGCGGCGATCCGGGCCTGATCGACCTGCTCGGGGCGAGCGTCGAGGGCAACGTCGAGACGATCGTCCACATGCTGGCCCACGGCCTGCCGCCGCGGGCGATCGAGGCCCCACCGGCCGCGATCGAGTACGCCCGGCGGCTCGCGCAGCGCGGGGTGCCGGTCAACGCGCTGGTCCGCGCCTACCGGCTCGGGCAGGCCCACCTCATGGAGTGGGCGTTCGCGTGCGTCGGACCCGACGACGTGGCCGCGGTGTCCCAGCACGTCGTCCTCACGGTGTTCGAGTACGTCGACCACGTCTCCCAGCACGTGGTGGCGGTGTACGAGGCCGAGCGCGACCGCTGGCTGGAGAACCGCCACGCGATCCGGGTCGCCCGCATCCGCGACGTCCTCGACCGACGGGCCCCGACCGGCCCGGACGACCGGCTCGCCGTCGAAGCGGTCCTCGGCTACCGCTTCGGGCGCGAGCACCTCGGGCTCGTGCTCTGGCTCGACGGGGTCCCGACGGCGGGTCCGGCGCTGGTCACGCTCGAACGCTGCGCCGACGCCCTGGCCGCGGCGCTCGACGCCGACGGCCGGGCCCTGGTCGTCCCGTGGGACACCACCAGCGCCTGGGTGTGGCTGCCCGGGGTGGTCGAGGTGTCCCGGGCGACGGTGGCCGCGGTGGTGGGGCGGTCCGGCGAGCCGGTGCGCGTGGCCTGCGGCGCCCCCGCGGCGGGCGTCGAGGGGTTCCGCGTGACGCACGAGCAGGCGCTGCGGGCCCGCGCGGTGACCCTCGCGGCGGGTGCGGACGCACCGGCGGTGACGCTGTTCGACGAGGTCGGCGCGGTCGCCCTGCTGTGCGCCGACCTCGACGGTGCCACCGCCTGGGTCCGGCGGGTCCTCGGCCCGCTCGCCGAACCCGGCGCGACCAGCGCCCGGCTGCGCGAGACGTTGCGGGTCTTCCTCGCGACCGGCGGCAGCAACGCTGCCACCGCGCGCCGGCTCGGCGTGCACCCCTCGACGGTGAAGTACCGGGTGCGCCGGGCGAAGGAGGTGCGCGGCCGGCCGGTCGGGGACGACCGGCTGGACGTGGAGCTGGCCCTCCTCGCGTGTGCGTGGCTGGGCGCGCGGCGCTGAGCCGGCTCACCCGTCGACGAAGCCCGTCGTCGTCCGGCGTCGACGGTCGACGGTCGTGTGGAAGACGTCCGGGCGGGCGTAGTGGCCGGCGGGGTCGAACGTGAGGCGCGCGGCCGCCACCTCGTCGGGATCGAGCTCGGCCACGACGAGCCCCTCCCGCCCGGCCTGCGGCTCGACGAGCCAGCTGCCGTCGGGACGCGCGACCGCGCTGCCGCCGTCGAACCCCGGATCGCCCGCGTCCCGCAACGCCGCGGCCAGGGGGAAGTCGTCCGGGACGTCCTCGACCCGGTAGAGCCCCGAGGCCGCGGCCGCGAACATCCGACCCTCCACGGCGGCGAAGCGGGTGACGTCGGACGTGAGGCGCGAGGAGCCGGGCCAGACGCCGACGTGGACCTCCTCCCCCTGGGCGTGCAGGGCCGACCGGGCCTGCGGCATCCAGTTCTCCCAGCAGTTCAGCGCGCCCACGCCGACACCCTCCACGCGCGTCACCCGCAGACCGGCGCCGTCACCGTGGGCCCAGACCAGCCGCTCGTCGTAGGTCGGGACGAGCTTGCGGTGGTGCACCACCGTGCCGGCACCGGGCCGCACCGTGAGCAGCGTGCAGAAGACCGTCCCGCCCACCCGCTCCGAGACCCCGACGACGAGTGTCAGGCCGAGGTCGCCCGCGAGGGTCTCCAGATCCCGGTGGTACGGCCCGCCGATCTCGAGGGCGCTCTGCAGGTAGTAGGCGTAGCAGGCCTTCTGGTCCGGGTCCTCGAACGCGGCTCCACCGGTGCGCGGCAGCCAGAACGGATAGCCCGCGAGGTAGGTCTCCGGGAAGGCCACCACGTCCGCGCCCCGGTCGCGGGCGAGCCGGGCGGCCGCGACGAGGCGGTCGAACCGGGCCCGGAGGTCCAGCCACGGTCCGGCGAGCTGCGCGAGGGCCAGGCAGAGGGGACGCCGCCGCGGGGCCTCCACGCGGTGCTCGGCGAGCACCGGGAGCTCGGGGATCTCGGGGATCTCGGGGATCTCGGGGATCTCGGGGATCTCGGGGGC
The DNA here is from genome assembly GCF_030269685.1 of Actinomycetospora sp. NBRC 106378. Taxonomy (GTDB): domain Bacteria; phylum Actinomycetota; class Actinomycetes; order Mycobacteriales; family Pseudonocardiaceae; genus Actinomycetospora. The sequence continues at coordinate 40,975 of NZ_BSTT01000025.1, read as the reverse complement.
CATCTCAGAAGACCTCGAAGTACTCGCGCTGCTCCCAGTCGGTGACGGCGGCGTTGAACCGCGTCACCTCGCTGCGCTTGACGGTGGCCAGGTAGTCGACGAACGGGTCGCCGAGCTCGCGGCGCATGAGCGCGCTGGTCTCGAAGTGCGCGAGAGCGGCCTCCAGGGACGGCGGCAGCAGCGGCCGGTCGGCGTCGTAGGCCTCGTCGGCGGAGGGCCCGGGGTCGATCTCCCGCGCGATCCCCTCCCGTCCGCAGATCAGCTGCGACGCCATGTACAGGTAGGGGTTGGCCGCCGGTTCACCGACCCGGTTCTCCAGGTGCGTCGTCGCGTCGCCCCGGGCCCCGGAGACCCGCACCATCGCGCCGCGGTTCTCCTCCGCCCAGGCGATCCGGTCGGGCGCGAAGGAGTTCGCGATGTAGCGCTTGTAGCCGTTCACCGTCGGGGTGGAGAGCAGGGAGGACTCCGGCGCGTGGGCGAGCAGGCCGCCGAGGAAGTGCAGGGCGGTGGCGGAGAGCAGTGCGTCGCCCTCCCCGGGGAACACGTTGGCCACCCCGGGGGCGGACAGCGACTGGTGCAGGTGCCAGCCGCTCGAGACGATGTGGGGCAACGCCGGGCGGGACATGAACGTCGCGTGGTAGCCGTGGCGGCGACAGACCTGCTTGATCGCACTCCGCGCGAGCAGGACCGCATCGGCGCTGCGCAGGGCCGGGAGCGGGTCGAAGGTGAACTCGATCTGACCCGGCCCCCACTCGTCCTCGACCGTCGCCAGGGGTAGCCCGAGGGCGACGACGTGGTCGCGCAGGACGGAGAGGATCGCGTCGGCCTCGTCCCCACGGTTCTCCGTCAGGTACTGGTAGCCGTGCGACAGGGCCGTCACCTCGGGCGCCGCGGGCGGCCAGCCCGAGTCCGCGAAGCCGTGGCGCGGGTCCACCATCCGCGTCACGTAGAACTCCAGCTCGACGCCGGTCGTGTACCCGAAGCCCTCGGCCTCGAGCGCGGCGAGCTGGCGCTGCAGCACCCCGCGGGTGTCGAACGGCACGCGGTCGCCGTTGCGGTAGTACAGGTCGGACAGGATCCAGCCGGTCCGCTCCACCCAGGGCAGCAGGGTGAAGGTCGTCGGGTCCGGCACCAGCACGCCGTCGGGCAGTCCGGTCATCCGCGGGTCGCCGAACCCCTCGGCCGCGAACGGCGCGACGGCGGGGTTGTTCGTGGTGTCGAAGATCAGCGTCGCGGTCTGGAAGTCCTTGCCCTCCTCCAGCGCGGCGAGGAAGTGGCCCACCTCGACCGTCTTGCCCCGCAGGATGCCGTGCTGGTCGCCCCAGCTGATGCGGACCTGACGGAGGTCCAGTGCCCGGACGCGGGCCGCCAGCTCCTCCGCGGCCGCCGCCTCCTCCGGCGAACGGATGCCGTGCCTGCTGACGAAGCTCATGTCGCCTCCACTGGTCTGGTGGTCAGACCAGTGATCTAGCCGGGCTCCGGTTGCCGCGGTGTTACGGCTGCTCCGCCGGTCCCGTGCGTCCCCCTACACTGGTCGGACCACGAGGAGGCGCGCATGGCGACACCGGGACCGATGCGGCCGCTGCGGCGCCAGGGACTGTTCGAACGCGTGGTCGGCTCGGTGCGCGAGTACATCGCGGCCAACGGCCTGGCGGAGGGCGACCGCCTTCCCTCGGAGCGGGAACTCGCGGCCGCGCTCGGCGTCGGACGGTCCTCGGTCCGCGAGGCCATCGCGACGCTGCGGGCGAACGGGATGGTCGAGGCCCGGCACGGGGAAGGCCTCTTCCTCCGGCGGATCGACCCCGAGCCGGTCCGCGTCCTGGTCGGCGACACGCACGAGACCAGCCTCGCCCTGCCCTACATCTGGGAGACCCGCCAGGCGCTCGAGACGCAGTGCGCCCGCGTCGCGGCCGCGCGGGCCACCGGCGCCGACCTCGCGGAGCTCGAGGCCGCGCTCGACCTCATGGCCGACGAGATCGCCGACGGCCTCCCCGGCCACGCGGGCGACCGCCGGTTCCACCTCGGCGTCGCCCGCGCCTCGCACAACCCGGTCCTCGTGGGCCTCCTCGACGGCATCCGGGACGCCCTCGACCGCACGTCGGCCACCTCGCTCGGCCGCCCCGGGCAGCCGGCCCGCTCCCTGCGGGACCACCGCGTCATCCTCGCGGCGATCCGCGCGCACGAGCCGACCGACGCCGGGAACGCGATGCTCGCCCACCTCGTCGGCACCACCGAGCCCGTCCTGGAGGGGCAGGCCGAGGCCGGGAGCCGGGAACGCACCTGATCCACGTTCTCCCCGGCCGCGAGAGGTGCACCAGGCCTCCCGGACCGCCCAGGGACCTGCCCCACGTAGCCCTCGCGGAGGCGGCGCCGCGGGGAGCGGCGGCATGATGGTCGGCGTGACCTCCCGGATCCTCGACCGCGCCGACCTGGACTTCCTGCTGCACGACTGGCTGCGCGTCGGGGACCTCCTCGACCGCGCGCCGTTCGCCGAGCACGACCGCGAGACGATCGACGCGGTGCTCGACCTCGCCGAGCAGATCGCCACGGAGCGCTTCGAGCCGCACAACCGGGCCGCCGACCTCGCCGAGCCGCACCAGGGCCCCGACGGGAAAGTCGTGCTGGTCGACGGCGTGCAGGAGGCGATCCGGGCGTTCGCCGAGGCCGGGTTCATCGCCGCGTCGGTACCGGCCGAGCACGGCGGCACGGGCCTGCCGTTCACGGTCGCCCGCGCGGCCCTGGCGTGGTTCCAGGCCGCGAACATCGGCACCGCGTCCTACCCGTTCCTGACGACGGCGGCGGTCAACCTCCTCCTCGCGCACGGCACGCCGGAGCAGATCGAGGCCTGGGTGCCGGGCATGCTCGACGGCACGACGTCGGGGACGATGTGCCTCTCCGAGCCGCAGGCCGGGTCGTCCCTCGCCGACATCACCACCCGCGCCGAACCGCAGGACGACGGGTCGTACCGGGTCGTCGGCACCAAGATGTGGATCTCCGGCGGCGAGCACGAGCTGACCGACAACATCGTCCACCTGGTGCTCGCGAAGATCCCGGGCGGTCCGGCCGGGGTGAAGGGCATCAGCCTCATCGCGGTCCCGAGGATGCTCGACGACGGCACGCGCAACGACGTCGTCCTCGCCGGCATCAACCACAAGATGGGCTACCGCGGCACGGTCAACACGCTGCTGAACTTCGGCGAGCGCGACGGGGCCGTCGGCTGGCTCGTCGGCGCCGAGCACGGCGGGCTGGCCGCCATGTTCCACATGATGAACGAGGCCCGGGTGGGCGTCGGGATGGGCGCGACCGCCCTCGGCGTCACCGGCTACCTGCACTCCCTCGAGTACGCGACCACCCGCACGCAGGGCCGCGCCGTCGGCGGGCGCGACGTCAGCACGCCGATGATCCCGATCGCCCGCCACGCGGACGTCCGGCGGATGCTGCTCGCGCAGAAGTCCTACGCCGAGGCCGGGATGGCGCTCGGGCTGTACTGCTCGCGCCTCGTCGACGAGAAGGACACCCATCCCGACGACGGGTCGCGGGCGGAGGCCGCGCTGCTGCTCGACGTCCTGACCCCGATCGCGAAGAGCTGGCCGTCGCAGTGGTGCCTCGCGGCCAACGACCTCGCGATCCAGGTGCTCGGCGGCTCGGGCTACACCCGCGACTTCCCGGTGGAGCAGTTCTACCGGGACAACCGCCTCAACCCGATCCACGAGGGCACGCACGGCATCCAGGCGATCGACCTGCTCGGCCGCAAGGCCGTGATGCGCGGCGGCGCCGGCCTGGAGCTGCTGCTCACGACGATCCGCCGGACGATCGAGCGGGCGGGCGAGCACCCCGAGTACGCCGCGGCGCTCGAGGCGGCGCTGGTGCGCATCGAGAAGACGACGGCGACGCTGCACGCGGCCGGGGACCCCGATGTCACCCTGGCCAACGCGAGCGTCTACCTGGAGGCCGTCGGCCACGTGGTCGCCGCCTGGATCTGGCTGGAGCAGCTCGTCGCCGTCGGGACCCGCGACGACGCGTTCGCCGCGGGCAAGCGGTCCGCCGCCCGCTTCTTCTACCGGTTCGAGCTGCCCCGCACCGGCCCGTGGTTCGACCTGCTCGACTCGCTCGACACCACCACCCTGGAGTGGGACCCGAGCTGAGCCGAGCAGCGTTCCAGCAGGTCCCGGGCGTAGGCGTCGGCCGGGTGCTCGGCGATGAGCACCCGCAGGTGCGCGGCCGCGGGACGCCACTGCGCCGAGCCCATCAGGGCCTCGACCAGCAGGATGCGCGGGATCGTCGTCGAGGGGTCGTCCTCGACGACGGGTCCGAGCAGCCGCGCGGCCTCGCTCCACTCCCCGCGCTCGCCGTGGCGCAACGCGACGGTCCACCCGTCGTCGGGATCCTCCTCCGCCGGCACCGGGACCGCCGGGATCGGCGGCACCACCGGCGACGGCGGGCTCCCCACCGTGCGCCGTGCCACCTCGTCCGCGAGCTCGGTGGGCGTGGTGACCACGGTCGCGCCGGGCAGCCGGAGCCCGGCGTCGGGACCCGCGACCAGGACCGGGACGTCGCGGAGGTCCGCGATCAGACCCAGGAAGGTCGCGAGCAGGGACGTCGGCCCGACCACCGCCACCACCGCGTCCGCCCCCCGCACGACGTCCAGCGCGGCCGCGAGGGCCGGCGGCGTCCGACCGGTGACGATCGCCGCCGTCATGTCGACGGCGTGATCGCGCGGCAGCACGCGCTCCGTCGTCACCAGCGTCGGACCCGCGGCGCGGAGCGCGCCCGCCACGGCCGCCGTCGTCCGTTCCGCGACGACGTGGGTCGACGACGGACGCCCGATCCCGCCGTCGACCACCACGAGCCGGCGTGGCGTGAGCCAGCCCGCCCCCGTCACGACCGCATCCGGGCGGCCAGCACGACCACGTCCCCGAGGCCGTCGAGGTCCAGTTCGGCCGAGCACCACAGGCGCAGCCGTTCCGCCTCCTCCCGTGAGTAGGGCCCGTAGCTCTCGAGCCCGCCCGTCTGCGGGTCCGACAGGACCACCACCCACGGCTCGTACACCTGCGTCATGCCACTCCCTCGCCGTTTCCCTCGACGAGCCGGATATCGACCGGCGACGGACGGACGTCAGCGGCGTGACGCGGATCGATCACATTGAGTAGTGCGCAACCGGAGACGGCGTGTCGTTCACTCACACGGCCCAGCTACCGGCTATCACACCGCGCCGAGGGCGGACGCCAGCCGCAGCGGGCCGGCCGCCTCGTCGTGGCGCCCCTGGCGCTGCAGCGAGCGCCCGAGCAGCAGGTGGGCGTAGCCGTCGTCGGGACGGTCGGCGACCAGCCGTCGGGCCTGCTCCTCGGCCCGCGTGAGCTGGGCGGAGTGGTAGTAGGCGCGGGCGAGCAGCAGCCGCGCCGCGGACGCGTCCGGCTCGGACTCGACGAGTTCCGCGAGCACACGGGCGGCGTCGATCCACTGCCCGAGCTCCGCGTGGAAGGTGCCCCGGTCCCAGAGCGTGGCCTCCATGTCCCCCTCCTGGGTCGACGTGTGGAGCCACCAACCGGACGGGGCCGCGCGGTGTTCCCGGGGGTGCACCGGGTACGCGTCGATCATGACCGCCCCGCTGTCCCCCGACGACGCCCGCGCGCGGCTGCGCGAGCTGGTCCCGCCCGGCGCCGACGTGATCGTGCCGATCGGGCAGGGCGAGCCGCAGACCCTGCTCGACCTGCTGGAGTCGATCGCGGACGAGCTGGACGGCGTCCGCGTGCACCGGATGGACCCGTTCGTCGAGCGGCCCTACATCCGCGGCGAGTTCGGCGACCGTCTCCGCCACGTCGACTACTACCTCGGCCCGGGCTCGCGCGAGGCCTTCCGGAACGGGACCTGCGACCTCGTCCCCAACCACTTCTCGGAGCTGCCCCTGCTCCTGCGGCAGGCCACGAAGCGGACGGTCGTGCTCGCCGCGGCGGCGGGTCCCGACGACGACGGACGGTTCAGTCTGGGCACCAACGCCGACTACGTCGCCTCGATGATCGGCGAGGTGCCGTTCCTGCTCGAGGCCACCACGGCGATGCCGTTCACCCGCGGGGAGAACCTGCTGCGCGCCGACCAGGTGGCCGGCTGGATCGCGACCGACCGCGCCCTGCCGCCGGTGCGCCACCGCGACCCCTCCCCCGCCGACCACGCCATCGCCGAGCTGGTGGCCGACATGGTCCCCGACGGGGCGTGCCTGCAGATCGGGGTCGGGGGCACCCCCGGCGCGGTGACCGCGGCACTGACCGGCCACCGCGACCTCGGCATCCACACCGAGTGCCTCGCGAGCGGGCTGGCGCACCTCGTCGACCTCGGCGTGGTCACCGGCGCCCGGAAGAAGCAGCGGCCGGGCGAGCACGTGACCACCTTCTCCCTCGGCGACGAGGCCATGCACCGCTGGCTCGACGGGCGGACCGACGTGGCGTTCCTGCCGGTCGAGTGGACCAACGACCCCCGCGTCGTCGCCGAGGAGCCGAACTTCGTCTCGATCAACGCCACCACCGAGGTCGACCTCGTGGGGCAGGCGGCCAGCGAGACGATCGCGGGCCGCTACTGGTCGTCCTCGGGCGGGCAGTCCGACTTCGCCCGCGGCGCGATGTACTCCCCCGGCGGCCGGGCCTTCCTCGTCACGCACGCGGCCACCTCGTCGGGGATGTCGCGCATCCGCGCCCAGCTCACCGCCGGCAGCGTGGTCACGACGCTGAAGAACACCGTCGACCACGTCGTCACCGAGTACGGCGTGGCGTCCCTGCGCGGGCGCTCCATCGCGCAGCGCGCCCGGGAGCTCATCGCGATCGCGGCGCCCGAGCACCGGGACGCGCTGCGCCACGAGGCGACGCGGTTCGAGCTGCTGCCGTAGGGCGAGGATGGGCCGGTGCGCGCCACCTCCCTGGCCGGGGTCGACCTCAACCTGCTGCCCGCGCTGGACGCCCTGCTGACCGAGCGCAGCGTGTCCGGCGCGGCCCGGCGGTGCAGCGTCGGCCAGCCCGCCATGAGCGGCTCGCTCGCGCGGCTGCGCGCCCACTTCGACGACCCGCTGCTGGTGCGGCGCGGGCGCGGCTCGACGTTGACCCCCGTCGCCGAGGGCCTCGTCGGCCCGGTCCGCGACGCCGTCGCGGGAGTCGAGGCCGTCCTCGGTCGCGCGGTCGCGTTCGACCCGGCGCGCACGGAGCGGACGTTCACCGTCGCGACGAGCGACTACGTCGCCGTGGCCCTGCTGCGGCCGCTGCTCGCCGATCTCGCCGGCCGGGCCCCGGGCGTGCGCCTGCGCATCCGGCCCTCCCCCGCGGGCGACGACCTCGCCGACGTCGTCGTCCGGCCGGCGGAGATCGCGCGGGAGGACGCGCGTCGTGCCCGCGCGACGCTCTGGACCGACCACTTCCGGCTGACCGCGGACGCCGCCAACGCGGCGATCGACGACGTGGACGTCGCGCGGTTCCTGACGATGCCCTACGCGACGGTCGCGACGCCGGGGCGCACCCTGCTGGAGCGCCAGCTCGCCGAGCAGGGCCTCGAACGGCGCCCCGACGTCACCACCGAGGCCTTCGCGGCGGTCCCGCTCCTGCTGCGCGGCACGCCCCTCGTGGCCCTCGTGCCCGGGTGCCTGGTCCGCGCCCTCGACCCCCACGGGGCCCTGCGCACGGCGGCGCCGCCGATCCCGCTCCGGCCGCTCGCGATGGTGATGGTGTGGGACCCGCGGCTGACCGCCGACCCGGCCCACGCCTGGCTGCGCGAGCAGCTCCTCACGGCGGGCGCGGCCATCGACGGCGGCGATGTCGGACATCGGCGGCAACCGTTCGATCTCCCGGGTGACCCGGCCTAGCGTCGCCCGCGTGAGTCGTCCAGGGAGCACCGCCCGCGCCGTCCGCTTCGATCATCACGGCGGGCGGGACGTCCTCGCCGTCGTCGACGTCCCGATGCCGGTCCCCGGGCCCGGCGAGGTCGTCGTCGAGGTCCGCGCCGCCGGGATCAACCCGGGCGAGGCGGCGATCCGGGAGGGCGCGCTGGCCGAGCAGGCGCCCTCGACGTTCCCCTCGGGCCAGGGCAGCGACCTCGCCGGCGTGGTCACGGCCGTCGGTGCGGGGGTCACGCGCCGGGCCGTCGGCGACGAGGTGCTGGGCTGGTCGTGGTCCCGCTCCAGCCAGGCCTCGCACGTCGCCGTCCCCGCGTCGCAGCTCGTGGCCCGCCCGGTTGCGCTGCCGTGGGAGGTCGCCGGGGCGCTCTACGTCGTCGGGGCCACCGCCTGGGCGGCGGCGCGCGCCGTCGGGGCGGAGGGCACCGTCGCGGTGTCAGGTGCCGCGGGCGGGGTGGGCTCGCTCGCGGTCCAGCTCCTGACGACGGGCGGGGCGCGGGTCCTCGCGATCGCCGGCGAGGCACGACACCCGTGGCTGCGCGCGGTCGGCGCCGAGCCGGTGGCCTACGGGGAGGGCCTCGCCGACCGGCTCCGGGCGGCGGCCCCGGACGGGATCGACGGGTTCCTCGACGCCTACGGTGACCCCTACGTGGACCTCGCGGTCGAGCTCGGAGTGGCCCCGGACCGCATCGACACGATCATCGGGTTCGCGGCCGCCGCCCGCACCGGCGCGCGGACCGACGCGAGCGTGGTGGGCACGGACGTCACGGTGCTCGCGGGCCTCGCCGCCCGGGTCGCCGCAGGTGAGCTGGAGGTGCCGGTGGCCGCCACCTACCCCCTGGAGAAGGTCGCCGACGCCTACGCCGAGCTCGAGGCGGGCCACGCCCACGGCAAGATCGTGCTCATCCCGTGAGCCGCCTGTACCTCTCGCAGGCCGCCGAGCACCAGCAGCTGGAGTGGCTCGGCGGCGGGACGCTGACGATGCTGCTCGACTCGGCCGCCACCGACGGACAGCTCATGATGGGCCGCTTCGCGGTGGGCCGCGGCGAGGCGCCGCCGTACCACCTCCACCGCGCCGAGGACGAGATCTTCCTGTTGCTCGGTGGCTCGGCGCTCGTGTGGTGCGACGACGAGGAGTACGAGCTCGGCGAGGGCGGTGTGGTCTTCCTCCCCCGCGGGGTCGGCCACGCCTACCGCGTCACCTCCGAGCGCGCCGACATCCTGATGATCAGCACGCCGGGCGGGATCGAGGGCATGTTCCGCGCGACCGGACGGGACCGGTCGACGCCCCGGCCGGACGGCTTCGAGGTGCGACCCGACCCGGCCGTCGCGGAGCGCTACGGCAACGTCGTGCTGGGGCCGCCCCGCTGACCGTCCCACCCGGCGATCAGCGCGCGCGCCGCCCGCCGGGCCCGGGTCGCCGTCGGCTCGGCGGTGACGCGGTCGGCGGTGAGGAAGCCGTCGGCGTCGAACGTCCCGTACCCGTGCGCGAGGGCCACCACCTGCTCGGTGAGCCCGAGCGCCCCGTCCCCGGCGATCTCCCGGGCGGGTTCGAGGAACAGCGCCATCACCGCGCGTCCCGCCGCCGCGAGGTCGGCGTCCCGCGCCGCCCGCAGCGCCGACGCGTAGATCACGTCGAAGCCCGTGCGGTGCTCGGCGACGAACAGCGCGTACGCGCCCGCCGCGGCGGCGAGCCGGTCGCGGGGGTCGTCGTCGGTCGCGGCCGCCACGACCGCGGCCGCCAGGCGCTCGGCCGCCCGGGCGGCGACGGCGGCGAGGAAGCCGTCGCGGTCGGTGAAGTGCCGGTACGGGGCGGCCGTGCTCACCCCCACCCGTCGAGCCACCTCCGCGACCGAGAAGCCGGCCGGACCCGCCGTCGCGAGCTGCTCGAGCCCCGCGTCGAGCAGCGCCGAGGGCAGGTCGCCGTGGTGGTAGCGGCCCCGCTGCCGGGGTCCTCCGGGCATCGCCGCCTCCAGTGATGTGAGAGGGCTGTTACTCTAGCGAGTGATAGCCTTATCGCATCGAGGAGCGCACCGTGGACGCACCCGTCGTCGTGATCACCGGAGCCAGCAGCGGGATCGGGGAGGCGACCGCCCGACTGCTCGACGCACAGGGGGCGCGCCTGGCCCTCGGTGCGCGCCGCGCCGACCGCCTCGAGGCCCTCGCGGCCGAGCTGGGTGGAGAAGCCCGCATCCGCCCGACGGACGTCCGCCGACGGGAGGACGTCCGGGCGCTCGTCGATCTCGCCGTGCAGGCCCACGGCCGGCTCGACGTCCTCGTCTCCAACGCCGGCGTGGCCCGCATCGCCCCCCTCGAGGACCAGGCGGTCGAGGACTGGGAGGAGATGATCGACGTCAACCTGCGGGCCGTCCTCTACGGGATCGAGGCCGCTCTCCCGCACTTCCGCGCCCAGGGATCGGGCCACGTGGTGAACGTGGTGTCCACCTCCGGCCTGCGCATCGTGCCCGGCCAGGCCGTCTACGCGGCGACGAAGAACGCGGTCCGCACGCTGTCCGAGGCGCTGCGCCAGGAGGCCGGTCCCGACCTGCGGGTCACGGCGGTGTCCCCGGGGATGACGCGGACCGAGCTCGTGGACTCCGTGCCCGACGCCGGCGCCCGGGCCGCCGCCCGCGAGCGCATGGACGAGATCGGGATGCCCGCCGACGCGATTGCCCGCGCCATCGCCTTCGCCATCGAGCAGCCGCCCGGGGTGGACGTCGGCGAGATCGTCGTGCGGCCGACCGCCCAGGGCTAGCGTGGGCGGGTGACCGACGAGTTCCTGGCCGCCGGCGTCGACTTCGAGCGCGCGAACGCGGCGCGCGTCTACGACTACATCCTCGGCGGGTCCCACAACTTCGCGGTCGACCGCGAGCAGGCGTCCCGCACCATGGCGGCCTACCCGGACATCGCGCGTTCCGCCCAGGCCAACCGCGCCTTCCTCGGCGCGGCAGTGCGGTGGTGCCTCCGCGAGGGCATCGACCAGTTCCTCGACCTCGGCTCGGGGGTCCCCACCGTGGGCAACGTGCACGAGATCGCGCCGCGGGCCCGCGTGGCCTACGTGGACTTCGAGCCGGTGGCGGTGGCGCACGCACAGGAGATCACCGCCGACCTGCCGCAGGTGAGCGTGACCCGCGCCGACCTGCGCGACCCCGACTCCGTCCTCGAGGCCCCCGGCGTCGCGGGCCTGCTCGACCTGTCCCGGCCGGTCGGGGTGCTCATGGTCGCCGTCCTGCACTTCGTCCCCGACGATGCCGCCGCCGTGGTCGCGCGGTACCGGGAGGCACTCACGCCCGGCAGCGCCATCGCGATCAGCCACAACAGCGACGACCAGGACGACCCCGCCGTGGGGGCGGCCATCGCGGGCGTCGCCGAGGCGATGCGCGGGAGCGCGACGGAGCTGACCCTCCGGTCGCGGAACGAGATCGCCGCGCTGGTCGCCGGGCTCGACCTCGTGCCGCCCGGGCTCGTCGACGTGGCCCGCTGGCCCGACGACGACGCGGCCCCGGTGGGCGTCTACGGCCTGCTCGCCCGGAATTGAACGTCGACCTCACGGCACGCAGGCCGATCCGGGCGCACCATGGGGACATGGACGACGACCAGGCGGACCGGCCGGCCGAGACGCCCCGCCTGCGGGTCGGCCACGACGAGCGGACGGCGGCGATGAAGGCCCTCGACGAGCACCTCGAGGCCGGACGGCTCGACGTGGCCGAGTACAGCGACCGCTCCGCCACGGCGGGCGCGGCGGTCTACCGCGACGAACTCGACGCGCTGTTCCGGGACCTCCCCGAGCCGCACCTCGCCCCGGCGGGGCAGGTGGTCCCCATGGCGCCGCACCTGCCCGTGCGGCACACGCTCTGGCCGGTCGCCCTCATCCCCATCGTGCTCGGGATCGGGCTCGTGGCGCTGGTGATCACCGGGCAGGCCGCCGGGTTCGCCCTGTTCCCGCTGCTCTTCCTGCTCATGGGCCCGCTGGGACACATCCGCCGACGCTTCTGAGGCAGTACGTTCCTCCCGCCCCACCGCCGAGGCCAGGAGGTCACACGTGAGCCGCGAGATCCGCACCGTCGTCGACGGGATGTCCTTCACCGAGTGCCCGCGCTGGCACGACGACCGGCTGTGGTTCGTCGACTTCTACACCCACCGCGTGCTCTCGGCGGCCGAGGACGGCACGGACCTGCGCACCGAGCTGGAGATCCCCGCCCAGCCCTCCGGGATCGGCTGGCTCCCCGACGGCCGGCTCCTCGCGGTGTCCGCCCGCGACCAGCGGGTCCTGCGTCGCGAGCACGACGGGACCGTGGTCACGCACGCCGACCTGTCCGGCCGGGTCCCCGCGCAGCTCAACGACATGGTCGTCGACCCCGCCACCGGCCGGGCGTGGGTGGGCAACTTCGGGTTCGACCTCATGGGCGGTGAGGCGGTCACCCCGACGACGGTGTACCGCATCGACGCCGACGGCACCGTGACCGCGGCCGCCGACGACCTGTGGTTCCCCAACGGCAGCGTCGTCTCCGGCGGCACGCTGATCGTCGACGAGACGTTCGGCAACCGCATCAGCGCCTTCGACATCCACGACGACGGGTCGCTCGGCCCCCGTCGCGACTGGGCGCGGTTCGGTGACCTGCCCACCGCGTCGGACCTCGAGACGGTGCTCGGCGGCCAGCTCGTCGTCGCCCCCGACGGCTGCTCGCCGACGCTCGACGCGGAGGGCTGCCTGTGGGTCGCGGACGCGCTCGGCGGCCGGGCCGTGCGCGTGCGCGAGGGCGGCGAGATCGTCGACTCCGTCGAGCCGGGCACCGGGGTGTACGCGTGCGGGCTGGGCGGGTCCGACGGCCGGACGCTCTACCTGTGCACGGCCCCGGACTTCCTCGAGCACAACCGTCGCGACGTCCGCGAGGCGGCCGTGCAGGCGGTGACGGTGGACGTGCCGTCGGCCTGACCCTCCCCGACCCGGACGAGCGGCACTGTCGCGCACATCGATGCTGCGAAAGTGCCGCTCGTTCGGAGCGGTCAGGCCTTCGCCGGCTTCTTCTTCGGCAGGTACAGGTCGGTCAGCGTGCCCTCGAACGCGTCGGCCGCCATGCCCACGGTCTCCGACAGCGTCGGGTGCGGGTGGATGGTGAGGCCGATGTCGGTGGCGTCGGCCCCGAGCTCGATGGCCAGGGCGGCCTCGGTGATCAGGTCGCCCGCGGCCGGCCCGACGATCCCCGCCCCGATGATCCGGTCGGTCTCGGTGTCGAACAACAGCTTCGTCGAGCCCTCCGAGCGGCCCAGCGACAGCGAACGCCCGGACGCCGCCCACGGGAACGTGCCGGTGCCGTACGAGAGGCCCTGCGCCTTCGCCTCGTTCTCGGTGACGCCCACCCACGCGACCTCGGGGTCGGTGTAGGCCACCGACGGGATGACCTTCGCGTCGAACGCGCTCTTCTTCCCCGCCGCCACCTCGGCGGCGACCTTGCCCTCGTGCACCGCCTTGTGCGCGAGCATGGGCTGCCCGACGATGTCGCCGATCGCGAAGATGTGCGCCACGTTGGTGCGCATCTGCTCGTCGACGGCGAGGAAGCCGCGGTCGTTGACGTCGACCCCGGCCGCGTCGAGCCCGAGGACCTTGCCGTTGGGCACGCGGCCGACGGCGACGAGCACGGCGTCGAAGGTGTCCTGCTCCGGCGCCTTCTTGCCCTCCATCCACACGACGAGGCCCTTGTCGGTGGCCTCGACGTCGGTGCACTTCGTGGAGAGGAAGACGTTCTCGTAGCGGGAGCCGATGTGCTTGGCCAGCGGCTTCACGAGGTCCTTGTCGGCCCCCGGGATGATCTGGTCCATCAGCTCGACGACGGTGATCTTCGAGCCCAGCTCGGCGTACACCGTCGCCATCTCCAGGCCGATGATGCCGCCGCCGAGCACGAGGAGCCGCTCCGGGACCTCGGCGATCTCGAGGGCGGAGGTGGAGTCGAGCACGCGAGGGTCGTCGTGCGGGACGAACGGCAGCTGCACCGGCTCCGACCCCGCTGCGACGATCGCCTGGTCGAACCCGACCGTCGTCGTCGACCCGTCGGCCGTGGTGACCTCGACGCGGTGGGGCGAGACGAAGCGGCCGACGCCCTGCAGCGTCGAGACCTTGCGCTGCTTCGCGAGCCCGGCCAGGCCGCCGACGAGCTTCCCGACGACGCCGTCCTTCCAGTCGCGGAGCTTGTCGAGGTCGATGGTGGGCGCCCCGAACGAGACGCCGTGCTCGGACATCTCCTTGGTCTCGGCGATCACCTTCGCGGCGTGCAGCAGCGCCTTCGACGGGATGCACCCGACGTTGAGGCACACGCCGCCGAGGGTGTCGCGGGAGTCCACCACGAGCACCTCGAGCCCGAGGTCGGCCGCCCGGAACGCGGCCGTGTAACCACCGGGTCCCGCGCCGAGGACCAGCAGCCCGACGTGGCGGTCCTCGGCGCCGTCCGACGCCGGGGTCGGGGCGGTGCGGTTCCGCTCCTGGGCCCCGGGCTTCTCGGTCTGCGTCGAGGCCTTCTTCGTCGGGACGGGCGTGGACGTCTGCTCCGACCCACCGCCGGCTGGGGTCACGACGAGGATGGCGCTCCCCCGCGAGACCCGGTCGCCGACCGCGACCCGCACCTCGGTGACGGTCCCCGCCACCTCGGCGGGGACGTCCATCGTCGCCTTGTCGGACTCGAGGGTCAGCAGCGGCTCGTCGAGGGCGATCTCGCTGCCCTCGGTCACGTGGACCTCGATGACGGGGACGTCGGTGAAGTCGCCGATGTCGGGGACCTCGACGACGACGGTGTCAGCCACAGCGATATCTCCCTGGAGAGCCGGAGGGGGTTCGCGCCGCAGGTCGCACGACCGCGTGACGGAGGAGCGCGGGCGTGCGCATCTGCTTGGCGCGGCTTACAGCAGCAGGCGGCGCTCGTCGCCCATGGTGTGGGCGACGTGCCGGGTGAAGCGGGCGGCCAGGGCGCCGTCGATGACGCGGTGGTCGTAGGAGAAGCAGAGCGGCAGCAGCGTGCGCGGCTCGAACTCCGTGCCGTTCCACACCGGCGCCACGCGCGAGCGCACGACGCCGAGGATGGCCACCTCGGGCGCGTTGACGATCGGCGTGAACGCCGTGCCCCCGATGCCGCCGAGCGACGAGATCGTGAAGGTGCCGCCCTTCATGTCGTCGCCGGTCAGCTTGCCGTCGCGGGCCCGGGCCGAGACCTCGCCGAGCTCCTTCGAGAGCTCCACGATGCCCTTGCGGTCGACGTCCCGGATGACCGGCACCACGAGCCCGCCGGGCGTGTCCACCGCGACCCCGATGTGGTAGTAGCGCTTCAGGATCAGCGCGTCCTTCTCCGGGGTCAGCGAGGAGTTCACCGTCGGGAAGGCCTTGAGCGCCGAGACGCTGGCCTTCATAAGGAACGCCAGCAGCGTGACCCGGTAGCCGTCCGCCTTCGCGGCGGTGTCGAGCTCCTTGCGGTACCGGTCGGTGTCGGTGATGTCCGCGTCGTCGTTGTGCGTGACGTGCGGGACGTTCAGCCAGGACCGGTGCAGGAACGGCCCGGAGATGCGGGTGATGCGCGAGAGCGGCTGCGTCTCGACCTCGCCGAACACCGAGAAGTCCTGCGCGGGGATCTCGGGGATGCCCGAGCCCTGGGCCGGAGCCGGGGCCGCCGCGGGCGCCGAGGCCCCGTCGCCGCCGCGGACGAACGAGAGCAGGTCGTCCTTCGTGATCCGGCCCTTCGGCCCGCTCGCGCTGACCTGGGCGAGGTCGATCCCGAACTCCCGGGCGAGCTTGCGCACGCTCGGGCCCGCGTGGGCGGGCAGCTCGGAGGCCGCCGGGGTCGCGGTGGTCGGGGCGGAGCTGCCGTTCGAGGAACCCTTCGAGGCACCGTTCGACGTGCTCTGCGCCGAGGGCGTCCCGCGCTCGGTGTCCGGCTCCTGCGCGGCGGCCTCGGTGTCGGCCTGCGCGGCGGCGCCGGACGGCGCGGGCGCCGAGGAGGTGTCCTCGGCCGGCTCCCCCTCCCCCTCGTCGAGCACGACGACGGGGGTGCCCTCGCTGACCGGGTCCCCGACCGAGACCAGGACCTCGCGCACCGTGCCGGCGTGCGAGGACGGCACGTCCATCGTCGCCTTGTCGGACTCGAGGGTGAGCAGCGGGTCGTCCACGGCGATCGTGTCACCGGGCGCGACGTGGACCTCGATGATCGGGACGTCGGAGAAGTCGCCGATGTTGGGGACGGTCACCTGGGTTGCGGCTGGCGCCGACATCTTCTGCATGCCTCTCTGTGCGGGCATCGGGGGTCAGGCGTGGGCCGGCGCGGGGCGCTCGGGGTCGATCTCGTACTGCGCGATCGCGTCCGCGACCACCGAGGCCTCGATCTTCCCGTCGCGGGCCAGGGCCGACAGCGCCGTGACGGTGACGAAGCGGCGGTCGACCTCGAAGAAGTCCCGCAGCGCCGCGCGGTAGTCCGAGCGGCCGAACCCGTCGGTGCCGAGCGTCTCGTACCGGCGCCCGACGACGAACTGGCGGATCTGGTCGGGGAAGGCCCGCATGTAGTCGGTCGCGGCGACCACCGGGCCCTCGGGCCGGCCCTCGAGCTGCTGCTCGACCCACGACTTCCGGGGCTCCGACGTCGGGTGCAGGAGGTTCCAGCGCTCGGTGTCGATGCCGTCGCGGCGCAGCTCGGTGAAGCTCGGGGCGCTCCACACGTCGGCGACCACACCCCAGTCGGACTCCAGCATCTCGGCCGCGGCGAGGACCTCGTTGAGGATCGTGCCGGAGCCCATCAGCTGCACCCGGGGCTTCGCCTTCCCCCGGCCCTTGCGCGCCGGTCCGCCGTCGCGCAGGAGGTAGAGGCCCTTGATGATCCCCTCGCGGGTCGCCGCCTCGGCCGCGTCGTCCCCGAGCCCGGGCAGCGCCGGGTGGTGGTAGTTCTCGTTCATCAGGGTCAGGTAGTAGAAGACGTCCTCCTGCTCGGTGTACATCCGCCGCAGGCCGTCCTGCACGATCACCGCGACCTCGTGGGCGAAGGTCGGGTCGTAGGACACGCAGTTCGGGATGACCGACGAGAACAGGTGCGAGTGCCCGTCCTCGTGCTGCAGGCCCTCGCCGTTCAGCGTGGTCCGCCCGGCCGTGCCGCCGAGCAGGAAGCCGCGGGCCCGCAGGTCACCGGCGGCCCAGGCGAGGTCGCCGACGCGCTGGAAGCCGAACATCGAGTAGTAGATGTAGAACGGGATCATCGGGACGTCGCTCGTGGAGTACGCCGTCGCCGCGGCGATCCAGGACGACATCGCGCCCAGCTCGTTGATGCCCTCCTGGAGCAGCTGGCCGTTCTCCGCCTCCTTGTAGCTCATCAGCTGGCCCTCGTCCTCGGGCGTGTAGAGCTGACCGACGCGGGAGAAGATCCCGAACTGCCGGAACATGCCCTCCATGCCGAAGGTGCGGGACTCGTCGGGGACGATCGGGACGACGCGCTTGCCGATCTTCTTGTCCCGCAGCAGGGTGTTGAGCACCCGGACGAAGGCCATCGTCGTGGAGATCCGCCGGTCCCCGGAGTCGGCGAGCTGCGCGCCGAACGCGGAGAGCTCGGGCACCTCCAGCGACTCCGACCGCGTCCGCCGCCGGGGCAGCGAGCCGCCGAGCGCCTCGCGGTGCTCGCGCAGGTACACGGCCTCCTCGGAATCCGGTGCGAAGCTCAGATAGGGCAGTGCGTCGATCTCGTCGTCGGAGATCGGCAGGTCGAACCGGTCGCGGAAAATCGTGAGCTGCTCCCCCGCCATCTTCTTCTGCTGGTGGGAGATGTTCTGGCCCTCGCCGGCCTCGCCCATCCCGTAGCCCTTGACCGTCTTCGCGAGGATGACGGTGGGACGGTTCGGCTCGTTCACCGCGGCGGAGTAGGCGGCGTAGATCTTCGACGGGTCGTGCCCGCCGCGGGTCAGGCCCCAGATCTCCTCGTCCGACCAGTCCTCGACCAGCGCCGCGGTCTCGGGGTAGCGCCCGAAGAAGTGCTCGCGGACGTACGCGCCGTCCTTGGACTTGAAGGTCTGGTAGTCGCCGTCGACGCACTCCTCCATGAGCTGGTGGAGGCGGCCCGTCGAGTCGCGCTTGAGGAGCTCGTCCCAGCGACTGCCCCAGATCACCTTCACGACGTTCCAGCCGGCGCCCCGGAACAGGCCCTCCAGCTCCTGGATGATCTTGCCGTTGCCGCGCACCGGGCCGTCGAGGCGCTGCAGGTTGCAGTTGACGACGAAGATCAGGTTGTCGAGACGCTCCCGCCCGGCCAGCGAGATCGCGCCCAGCGACTCGGGCTCGTCCATCTCGCCGTCGCCGAGGAAGGCCCAGACGTGCCGGTCGTCGGTCGGCGCGAGGCCACGGCCCTGCAGGTACTTGAGGAAGCGGGCCTGGTAGATCGCCATGAGCGGACCGAGGCCCATCGATACCGTGGGGAACTGCCAGAAGTCCGGCATGAGCCACGGGTGCGGGTACGACGACAGGCCGTTCCCCCCGGTCTCCTGCCGGAAGGCGTCCATCTGCTCCTCGGTGAGGCGGCCCTCGAGGAACGCGCGGGCGTAGATGCCGGGCGAGGAGTGGCCCTGCATCATCACCAGGTCGCCGCCGTGGGACTCGGTCGGCGCGTGCCAGAAGTGCTGGAAGCCGGTGTCGTAGAGCGTGGCCGCCGACTGGAAGCTCGCGATGTGCCCGCCGAGCTCGGAGGACTCCTCGTTCGCCCGCAGCACGGTCGCCACCGCGTTCCACCGGATCGCCGACCGGATGCGGTGCTCCACCGCGCGGTCGCCGGGGTGCGGCGGCTCGTCGGCGACGGGGATGGTGTTCACGTAGGGCGTGGTGGCCGAGTACGGCACCGGGGCGCCGGCCCGGCGGGCCTGCGCGATGAGTTCGTCGAGCAGGTCGTGGGCGCGCTGCGGGCCCTCCACCGCCAACACGGACTCGAGGGCCTCGCGCCACTCGTCGGTGCCCTCGGGATCGGGGTCGCGCGGAACGGCGGTCTCGTCGGCGAGCATGCAGTCGGTCCTTCTCCGGCCCCTGGTGGGGGCTCCAGTGCGCGTGGGGTGTCGGCGTCACCCACCTTGCCGTGCGTCACGTCACCGCGAAAGTCGTACGCGCGGGCGCTGAGGCTCCGTTGAGATTCGGACCCTCCGTCACCGTGCGCCCCCCGCCGCGACCACCGCGCACCCTCCGAACGAGTGAGTGCCGGCGACTGCTCCGGACACCACGACCACTGGGCCGTTCGGGCACCGCGACCCCCCGTCCGGGGCGCTCCGGCGGCCGCGGCCCCTCCGATCGGAGGGGTCTGGATCGAGCCTGAGAAGCACCCACCACCCGATCGGGCATGGCCCCGCGGGTCGAGAGGTGTCAGCGTCATCGCAGCGTGGCCACGCGTGCAGCAGGAGGGGTGGGCGATGACCAAGTTCGTGTACGACTTCGCCGAGGGCGACCGGAACCAGCGCGACCTGCTGGGCGGCAAGGGGGCGAACCTCGCCGAGATGACGAACCTGGGTCTGCCGGTGCCGCCCGGCTTCGTGATCACCACCGACGCGTGCCGCGCCTATCTCGCGCAGGGCGCCGAGCCCGACGGTATGGCCGCCGAGGTCAGCGAGCACCTCGCCGCCCTCGAGGCCACGATGGGCAAGCACCTCGGCCAGGCCGACGACCCGCTGCTGGTCTCGGTACGTTCCGGCGCGAAGTTCTCGATGCCCGGGATGATGGAGACCGTCCTCAACGTCGGGCTCAACGACTCCTCGGTGCACGGTCTCGCGGCCCAGGCGGGGGACGACCGGTTCGCCTGGGACTCCTACCGCCGCCTCGTGCAGATGTTCGGTGCGACCGTGCTGGGGATCGACGCCGAGCACTTCCACGACGCGCTCGAGGCCGCGAAGGCGGCCAAGGGCTCGAAGAACGACCTGGACCTCGACGCCGGCGACCTCGCCACCCTCGTCGAGACCTACCAGGCCATCGTCCGCGACCACGCCGGGCGGGACTTCCCGCAGGAGCCGCGCGAGCAGCTCGACCTCGCGGTCCGGGCCGTCTTCGACTCGTGGAACTCCGAGCGGGCGAACATCTACCGCCGCCAGGAGCGCATCCCGGCCGATCTCGGCACCGCGGTGTCGGTGTGCTCGATGGTGTTCGGGAACCTCGGGATGGACTCCGGCACCGGGGTCGCGTTCACGCGCGACCCGGCGTCGGGAACCCGCGGGGTCTACGGCGACTACCTGCAGAACGCCCAGGGCGAGGACGTCGTCGCGGGCATCCGCAACACCCTCCCGCTGACCGACCTCGAGGGCCTCGACAAGAGCTCCTACGACGAGCTCATGGGCATCATGACCACGCTCGAGCAGCACTACCGCGACCTCTGTGACATCGAGTTCACCATCGAGCGCGGCAAGCTCTGGATGCTGCAGACCCGCGTCGGCAAGCGCACCGCGGCCGCCGCGTTCACCGTCGCCACGCAGCTCGTCGACGAGGGCCTGATCGACCTCGACGAGGCCCTGCTGCGCGTCACCGGCCACCAGCTCGCGCAGCTGATGTTCCCCCGCTTCGACCCGGACGCCGAGAAGGAGCTCCTGACGACGGGGATGAACGCCTCCCCCGGCGCCGCCGGCGGCCGGGCGGTCTTCGACTCGGCGACCGCGATCGCCTGGGCGAAGCGCGGCGAGAAGGTCGTCCTCGTCCGCCGCGAGACCAACCCCGACGACCTCGGCGGCATGATCGCGGCGGAGGGTGTCCTCACCAGCCGGGGCGGCCGCACCTCGCACGCCGCGGTGGTCGCCCGCGGCATGGGCAAGACCGCGGTCTGCGGCGCCGAGGAGCTCGAGGTCGACGTCCGCGGCAAGAGGTTCACGACGACGGGCGGGGTCGAGGTCGTCGAGGGCGACGTCATCTCCATCGACGGGACGTCCGGCGAGGTCTACCTCGGCGAGATCCCGGTGTCGGCGAGCCCGGTCGTCTCCTACCTCGAGACCGGGGAGGTCGATCCCGACGACGAGCTCGTCGTCGCCGTCGACCGGATCATGTCCCACGCCGACGCCCGGCGGCGGATGAAGGTCCGCGCCAACGTCGACACGGGCGAGGACGCGGGCCTGGCCCGCCGGTTCGGCGCCGAGGGGATCGGCCTGTGCCGCACCGAGCACATGTTCCTCGGCGAGCGCCGTTCGCTGGTCGAGGACCTGGTGCTCGCGGAGACGGCCGAGGAGCGCGAGAAGGCCCTCGCCGCCCTGCTCCCGATGCAGATCGAGGACTTCACCGCCCTCTACCGCGCGATGGCCGGGCTCCCCGTCACCATCCGCCTGCTCGACCCGCCGCTGCACGAGTTCCTGCCCGACCTCACCGAGCTGTCGGTGGAGGTCGCGGTCGCCCGGGAGCGCGGCGAGCTGACCGACAAGCAGGAGGCGCTGCTGGAGAACGTGCGCCGCCTGCACGAGCAGAACCCGATGCTCGGGCTGCGCGGGGTCCGCCTCGGGATCCAGGTGCCGGGCCTGTTCGCGATGCAGATCCGCGCGATCACCCGCGCCGCCGCGGCCCTGGCCGATGAGGGCCTGAACGTCCTCCCCGAGATCATGGTGCCGCTCGTGGGCACCGTGCAGGAGCTGCAGGCGGTGGCGGCGGAGATCGCCGAGGTGGTGCAGGAGCCCGAGTCGCTGGTGAACGGCGCCCCCGTCGAGCACCAGGTCGGCACCATGATCGAGCTGCCCCGCGCCGCACTGGTGGCCGCCCAGATCGCCGAGGTCGCGCAGTTCTTCTCGTTCGGCACCAACGACCTCACGCAGACGACCTGGGGCTTCTCCCGCGACGACGTCGAGAGCTCGTTCTTCTCGGCCTACCTCGACCACGGCATCTTCGGCGTCTCCCCCTTCGAGTCGCTCGACACCGTCGGCGTCGGGGAGCTCGTGGAGATCGCCTCGTGGCGCGGCCGCGAGGTGCGGTCGGACCTCAAGCTCGGCATCTGCGGTGAGCACGGCGGCGACCCCGACTCGGTGCACTTCTTCCACCGCGCCGGCCTGGACTACGTGTCCTGCTCGCCGTTCCGCGTGCCGGTCGCCCGGCTCGAGGCCGGCCGGGCGGCGGTGCAGCACGGGTAGCCCCCGCCCTCGGTGGCAGGAAAGCGTCGTTGCCGGCACCCAGTGACAGGAAAGCCACGTCGTCGGCGGGCCATCAGCAGCCCGTCGGCGGCCCTGTCGCGGCCTGCCGACCGGACCGCGCCACCTTGTCGTGGTGAATCACAACGACAAGGTGGGCGACGGCGGTGAGGAGCCCGCGACACGGTGAGCCTGCGCCGGCCGACCGATGCTCGAGAGCGTCGTTCCCCGGCCGCGAGGCCGACGGCTTCATCCTCTCGGCCGCGTGGCCGGATCGCGGCCGCGCTCACCGGCGTGACCGCGACACCGCCACCCCGACGAGGCACAGCGCGCCACCGGCGAGGGCGAGCGGGGTCGGGACCTCCGTCAGCAGGAGCCACGACAGCACGACGACGAGCGCGGGCACGACGTAGGTGGTCGAGGCGAGTCGGCCGGCGCTGGTGCGCGAGAGGGCGTAGCCCCACGCCAGGAAGGCGATGGCGGTCGGGAAGAGCCCCAGGTAGAGCACGGTGAGGGCGGTGCCGGACGGGGCCGCGACGAGACCCGTGCCGAGCGACGGAGCCCACGGCAGCAGCACCACCGTGCCCGCGACCGCGCCGAGCCACGTCATCGTCAGGGCGTCGGTGTCCGCCAGGAGCCGCTTCTGCGCCGTGGCCGCCCCGGCGTAGAGCACGGCGGCGGCGAGGCCGAGGAGGGCACCGAGCCCGTCGGCCCGCCCGCTCGACGTCGCGACCGCGATGAGCACGACCCCGCCGAACGCGATCGCCAGCCCGGCGAGCAGCCGCCGCGGGAAGCCCTCCCCGAGGAACAGACCCGCCAGGATCGCGACGAGCACCGGCGCGACGTTCACGAGCAGCGCGGTGGTCCCCGCGTCGAGGTGCGTCTCGGCGGCGTTCAGGGCCAGGTTGTAGGCCCCGAACCAGGCCACGCCCCACAGCACGATCCCGCCCAGCCGCCGTCCCCGCGGCAGCCGGGGGACCCCGCGGACGAGCACGACGGCGGTGAGGGCCACGCTCGCCACGAGCATCCGGCCGAACGCGAGGGCGCCGGGATCGAGGTGGTGGCCGGCGCTGCGGACCCCGACGAACGCGGACGCCCACAGGAGCACGGTGACACCCGCGGCCGACGCCGCGAGCAGGTCTTCCCGACGGCGGGTCGGGGCGCTGGTGATCACGGCACCGACCCTGCTCCGCCGGACCCGGGAGCACCAGCGAAGGATCCTTCACGACGATTCAGTTCGACTGTACGGTCGGCGCGTGCTCGACACCCAGCGGCTGCGCGTGTTCCGGTCGGTCGTGGCCAGCGGCACGGTCGCCGCGGCCGCCGACAACCTCGGCTACACCCCGTCCGCGGTGAGCCAGCACATCACCGCCCTGGCGCGCGAGACGGGCCTGCCCCTCTTCGAGCGGGTCGGGCGGGGGCTGCGCCCGACGGCGGCCGGGCTCGCCCTCGCCGAGCAGGCCGACGCGGTGCTCGCGCAGCTCGGGGAGGCGGAGACCGTGATCGCCGACCTGCGGGCCGGCCGGACCGGGTCGGTGTCGATCGGCTACTTCGCCTCCGCCGGCTCGGCCTGGCTCCCGCACGTCGTGAGCCGGCTGACCGCCGAGTTCCCCCACGTCCGCCTCGACCTGTCCCTGCTCGAGTGGATCCCGGACGATCCGGCCGCGCGGCCCGACGTCCAGGTCGCCGTGGCCCGCCAGGGGTGGTCCCCGCGGGCCGGGTTCTCCGCCCATCACCTGCTCGACGACCCGTACGTCGCGGTCGTGCCCCGGACCCACCCGCTCGCCGGGACGCCCGAGGTGGAGCTCGCGGATCTGGTCGGCGAGCAGTGGGTGGACAACGACGCCGCCCGCGGGGCGTGCCGTGCCGTCCTGCTCGAGGCCTGCACGGCCGCCGGGTTCAGCCCGACCTTCCACGTGGAGGCGGCCGACTACCCGACCGCGATCGCCTTCGTCGCCGCGGGCATCGGCATCACGGTGCTGCCGGAGCTCGGAGCCCGGGGACTCCCGCCGGAGCTCCGCACCGTCCGGGTGGTGCGCCCGACCCCGGTGCGGACCATCATGGCCGTCGTCCGGGACGCCGCCGCGCACACGCCGCCGGTGATCGCCGCCCTGGAGACGTTGGAAGGGGTGTCGGCGACGTGCGTGTGACGACCGACGACGGGGTCGGCCTGGCGGTGTACGACACGGGCGGAGAGGGCGGAGAGTCCCCGCCGATCCTGTTCCTGCACGAGTTCGGCGGCGACCACCGCTCGTGGGCGCCGCAGTTCGGCGAGCTCGCGGGGCGGTACCGGTGCATCACCTACGACGCCCGCGGCTATCCGCACTCCGACGTCCCGACCGATCCGGCCGCCTACTCCCAGGAGCGGGCCGTCGCCGACGCGGTCGCGGTGCTGGACGCGCTGGGGATCGAGCAGGCGCTCGTCGTCGGGAACTCGATGGGCGGGTTCGCGACGCTGCACCTGGGCCTGACCCACCCCGACCGGTGCACCGGCCTCGTCGTCGCGGGCTGCGGGTACGGCGCGGCCCCCGACCGCGCCGACGCCTTCCGCGCGGACGCGCTCGCCCTCGCCGCCGCGTACGAGTCGCAGGGCAGTGCCGCGGTCGCCGCCGACTACGGCAACCGGCCGGCACGCCGGTCGCTGCGCGAGCGGGACGAGCACGCCCACGACGAGCACCTGCGGGTCCTCGCCGAGCACGACCCGGTGGGCGCGGCACTCACGATGCGGGGCGTCCAGGCAGCCCGGCCGTCGCTCTACGACCTGACCGACCGGCTCGTCGCGATGACGGTCCCGACGCTGCTCGTGGTCGGCGACCGCGACGACGACGCCCTCGACGCCACCCTGATGCTGCGCCGCACGCTCCCGGTGGCCGACCTCGCCGTCCTCCCCCGCGCCGGGCACCTGACGAACCTCGAGTACCCGGAGATCTTCACCCGCCTCGTCGACCTGCACGCGGAGCGCGTGGACTGACCTGCGGGTGGATCAGGTCCACACCACGTTGCGCCGGACCACCTTCGCCGGGCAGCCGGCGAGGACGGTCCCGGGCTCGGTGAAGACGCCCGCCACCACCGCGCCGGAGGCGATGGACGTGTCGTCCGGGATGACCGCACCCTTGAGCACCGTCGCGCGCGAGCCGATCCACACGTGGTTCCCGATCGTGATCGGCGCACCGGTGGGGCGGACGTCGCCGTCGACGATCACCTCGTGGAAGTCCTCGTCGAGCAGCTGGACGTCCCAGGAGATCGCGCAGTCGTCGCCGATCGTGATGCCGTTCATCGCGACGATCCGGGTGCTCGGGGAGAAGTAGGTGCGGTCGCCGATCACGAGCCGAGCGCCCTCCCCCACCGTCCAGGCCGCCCCGACACCGACCTGCACGTTGCCCCGCAGTTCGAGGTCGCCGTCGAGCCGGAGCAGCCCGCCCTGATCGCCGCGGGCGAAGCCGAACGGGTGGGTGCCGAGGCGGAGCCGGGCCTCCGGAGTGATCAGCCGGATCCGGTCGCGGTGGCAGACGCGGAACCGGCGGGAGGCCGTGATCCGACTCGGATGGCCGAGCGCCAGCGTGCGCCACGGCGACACCCGGAACTCGCCCACCACTTTCTCGGCCCAGCCCATACCTCGATCGTCGGTCGAGACTTCGAGGTCGTTACCCGACGTAGTGATTCGTGCTCGGATGTCCCGTTCGCCAGGATGGGGCCATGGCCCCTGAGCTCCCGGAGATCGACACCGAGCGTCCGAACGCGGCCCGGATGTACGACTACTTCCTCGGCGGCGCCCACCACTTCGCCGCCGACCGCGCCCAGGCCGACCTGGTCGCCGCGCGGATGCCGGAGATCGTCACCGTCGCGCGGGCGAACCGGGACTTCCTCGGCCGCGTGGTCACCTGGTGTCTCGGACAGGGCATCCGCCAGTTCCTCGACCTCGGCTCCGGGGTGCCGACGGTGGGCAACGTCCACGAGATCGCCCAGCGCCACGACCCCGCGGCGCGGGTCGCCTACGTCGACGTCGAGCCGGTCGCCGCGGCCCACGCCCGACAGATCCTCGCCGAGGTCGAGGGCGCGACCGCCACCCGCGCGGACCTGCGCGACGTCGACGCGGTCCTCACGGCGGCGAGCGCTCTGCTCGATCTCGGGGAGCCCGTCGCCGTGCTGGCGGTCGCGGTGCTGCACTTCGTCCCCGACGACCCCGAGCCGGTCGCCGACGTGCTCGCCCGCTACCGCGCGCGACTGGCGCCCGGAAGCGTCCTCGCGCTCAGCCACTCCAGCGCCGACCAGGACGACCCGGAGCTCGCCGCGCGGGTCCGGGCCGGGATCGACGCCTACCGCGGCACCGCCTCCGAGCCCACCCGGCGCGACCGCACGGCCGTCCGCGCCCTCCTCGGCGACCTGGAGCTCGTCCCGCCCGGTGTCGTCGACGTCGTCCACTGGCCCACCCCGCACCCGACGGCGGCGGCCACCGGGCTCTATGCCGCCGTCGGCCGGGCGAGCGCGAACCCCGGGTAGCCGGCCGCGGCCTCGTCGTCGCAGGTGGCGCGGTAGCGGGCGTAGCCCCCGGCGTAGGGCAGGAAGACCCGGTGCTTGCCGGGCACGTTCGCGCCCAGGTACCACGAGCTCGCCGCCTGCACGAGCAGCGTCGCGTTCGCCGCCCGGGCCACCTCGACCGCCCAGGTCTCCTCGGCCTCCGGGGTCGGCTCCGCCACCTCGCCGGTCTCCCGCAGCCGCACCAGCAGGTCGGCGATCCAGTCGACGTGCTGCTCGATCGCGACCGGCATGTTCGTCAGCACCGACGGGCTCCCGGGGCCGGTGATGGTGAACAGGTCGGGGAAGCCGGCGACGCCCAACCCGAGGTGGGTGCGCGGACCGTCGCGCCAGGCGTCGCGCAGCGACACCCCGTCGCGCCCGCGGATGTCGAAGGAGAGCAGCGGGCCGGTCAGGGCGTCGAACCCGGTCGCGAACACGATGACGTCGAGGGCGTGCTCGGCGCCGGACTCCAGGCGGAAGCCCCGGGGCGTGACGGCCGCGATCGGGTCGGCCTTCACGTCCACGAGGGACACGTTCGGCCGGTTGTAGGTCTCGAAGTAGTGGGTGTCGATGGGCGGGCGCTTCGTCGCGAACGGGTGGTCGCGGGGCGTCAGCGTCTCGGTGGTCGCCGGGTCGTGGACCGTCTCGCGGATCTTCTCGCGGATGAAGTCGCTGGCGTCGTCGTTCACGGCGCGGTCGGTGAGGAGGTCCTTGACGTCGGCGCGGAACTGCAGCCCGCCCCGGTCCCACGCCTTCTGGTAGATCTCGCGGCGCTGGTCGGCGGGCAGGTCGAGGATGTCGACGTCGGAGAGAGTGAACGGGTGCCCGTTGGTGGAGGCCTGCTGCCGCCGCCGGATCGACGGGTACTCCGCCTTCGTCGCCTCGATGTCGTCCGGGTCGAGCGGGGCGTTGCGGGCCGGGATCGAGTAGTTCGCCGTCCGCTGGAACACCGTGAGATGGCCCGCCTGCTCGGCGAGGACCGGGATGGCCTGGATGCCCGTCGACCCGGTCCCCACGACCCCCACACGCCTGCCGCTCACCTCCACGCCTCCGTGCGGCCAGCGTCCGGTGTGGTGCCACTCCCCCGCGAAGTCCGCGAGACCCGGGATGTCGGGCACGTTCGCCGCCGACAGGCAGCCGACCGCCGTGACGAGCCACCGGCACCGTCGGGACGTGCCGTCCTCGGTGGTGACCGTCCACCCGGCGCCGCTCGATCCCCCGTCGCTGCGCTCGCCCGAATCCCACGCCGCCGACGTCACCCGCACGCCGAACTCGATGTCGCGGCGCAGGTCGTACCGATCCGCGACGTGTTCGAGGTAGCCGCGGATCTCCTCCTGCCCCGGGTAGCGTTCGGTCCAGGTCCACTCCTGCTCGAGCTCGGGATCGAACGAGTAGCAGTAGTAGTAGCTCTCGGAGTCGCACCGCGCGCCCGGGTAACGGTTCCAGAACCAGGTGCCGCCGACCCCGTCGGCCTGCTCCAGCACCCGTACCGAGAAGCCCCGCGACCGGAGCCGGTGCAACGCGTAGAGGCCGGAGAACCCGGCGCCGATCACGAGAACATCGGTGTGCCCGCCGTCACCCATGCCTCCGAGGGTGCCCCACGATCGCGCTCCCGGCATCCTGGCTCCATGACCGCCCCGTCGCTGCGCTCGCCCTGACCGTGCGCCTCTCCCACCGCGTCGCCGCCGGGGTCGACTCGCCGATGGCCGCCACCTACGCCCGGGTGACGACGGCGGGTGGACGCCGACCGCTGCTCGACCTCGCCCGGGCCGCCCCCGCGTACCCGCCCGCACCGGAGGTCGTCACGCACGTCGCCGCCGTCGCGCAGGACGCCCGCTACGCCGCGCAGGCCGGTCTGCCGCACCTGCGGGAGGCGTTCGCCGCCGACCTGCGCGCCGACCACGGCGGGGACGTCACCGCCGACGACCTCGTCGTCACCGCCGGCTGCAACCAGGCGTTCTGCCTGGTCGCCGACGCGCTCTGCAGCCCCGGCGACGAGGTCCTCACCCCGCGTCCGACCTACTTCAACCACGCGATGTGGCTGCGCATGCGCGGTGTCGAGCCGGTCATCGTCGAGCCCGACGAGGCATTGGTGCCGCGCGCCGCCGACGCCGAGGCACTCCTCACCGACCGCACCCGCGCGATCGTGCTGGTCACACCGGGCAACCCGAGCGGGCTCGACATCCCACCCGAGGAGCTCGCCGCCTTCGCCGACCTCGCCCGCCGCCACGACGTCGCCCTGGTCCTCGACGAGACCTACCGCGTCTTCCGGGCCACCGCGGCGCACACGCTGTACTCCGCGCCGGGCTGGCGCGACACCGTCGTCACCCTGCACAGCTTCTCCAAGGACCTGGCGCTCGCCGGGTACCGCGTCGGGGCGCTGGTCGGTGGAGAGGCGCTGCGACGGCAGGCGCTCAAGCTGTTCGACTGCGTGGCGATCGGCGCCCCGCGGGTCGGGCAGGAGGCCGCCTGGGCCGGGCTGACGCGGGCGCAGGCGTGGCGGTCGGCGCGGGCCGCCGAGGTCGGCGCCCGTCGCGAGGCGTTCGCCGCCGCCCTGCGTGAGCGCCCCGGCGGGTTCGAGGTCGTGGCGCTCGGCGGGTTCTTCGCGTGGGTCCGGCACCCGCGTCGCGGGACACCCACCCCGGACGTCGTGACGGCCCTGCTGGAGGAGCAGGGGGTGCTGGTGATGGCCGGGACGGACTTCCAGGCGGTCGACGACGGCACGATGCGGGTCAGCGTCGGGAACCTCACCGACGTCGACGACCTGGTGGCCCGGCTCGAGGAGTTCGGCGCGTGAGCCTCGGTCTGAACGTCTCGATCCGCTACCCCGACGTCCCGGTCCTCGAGCGCCCGGCCCGGGCGCGGGCCGACGGCTTCGACGTCGTCGAGTCCTGGTGGCCCTTCGACTCCGCCGGCCCGGGCGAGCCGGAGGTCGACGCGTTCTGCGCCTCGATCACCGACGCGGGCGTGCAGCTGGTCGCGATGAACCTGTTCGGCGGGGACATGGCGGCGGGCGAGCGGGGCGTGGCGGGCGACAGCCCCGCGGAGTTCGCGGACTCCCTGACCGTCGGCCTGGAGATCGGGCGACGGTTGGGCTGCACCATGCACAACACGCTGGTGGGGCGCGGACCGGTGTCGGACGCCGCTCTCGATCGCCTGGCCACGGCGGCCCTGACGGCCGCGGCGCAGGGTTCGACGCTGTTGATCGAACCGCTGTCGGCGGTCGACGACTACCCCATCCTCACCGCTGCGGACGCGTTCGCCCTGGTCGAGCGGTTGGGGGCGGGGTCGGGCGTCCTGGCGGACCTCTACCACCTCGCGGTCAACGGCGAGGACGTCGACGCAGCCATCGCGGCCCGTGGCGCGGAGTTCGCGCACGTGCAGATCGCGGACGCCCCGGGTCGGGGGGCACCGGGGACCGGGTCGCTGCCGCTCGCCCGGTGGCTGCGGTCGCTGCGGGCCGTGGGCTACGAGGGATGGGTCGCGTTGGAGAACGTGCCCTGACCACTGTTCACAGGGCGCCGCCCTCGAGCAGGATCCGCAGCAGCACCACGACCAACCCGACCCCGAAGGCACCCACCGCCCCGAGCAGCGCGCCCCACCACCGGCGCAGTGCCCGCCACCCGCCGACGGCCCCCAGGACGACCAGCCCGACCCAGCTGAGGTCGATCGTGACGTGGGCCGACTCGACCGGCCCCTGGGCACCCGCGAAGCCGGTCGTCGCGATCACGGCGACGACCAGCAACGGAAGCAGCCCCGGCAGCAGGTACTGCGCGGCGTGCCCGCCCAGTCCGAGCAGCCGCCGTCGGGACGGGAGGGCGTGGTCGGCGTGCACGGCCTTCAGCGTGGTGGCGAACCAGTGCGCCGCGAACGTCGCCAGGAGCGGGCCGAGGCTCAGGGACAGGACGTCGCCGAAGCCCGTGACGCCGCGGTCGATCGCCAGCGCCAGCACGGTCATCATCACGACGGTGCTGTTGACCGCCGGTTCGATGTCGAGCCGCACGCCCCCGGACGCTAGTGGGTCACCACGTGTGGAAGCCCTGTCCCGACTTCCGCCCCAGCTCCCCGCGCTCCACCTTGTCCCGCAGCAGCTGCGGCGGCGCGAACCGGTCCCCCAGCTCCGTGGCGAGGTGCTCGGCGATCGCGAGCCGGACGTCGAGCCCCACCACGTCGGTCAGCCGGAGCGGCCCCATCGGCCAGCGGTAGCCCAGCTCCATGCCGGTGTCGATGTCCTCGGCGGTCGCCACGCCCTCCTCGACCATCCGGATCGCCTCCAGCCCGACGACGAGCCCGAGCCGGGAGGTCGCGAACCCGGGCGAGTCGTCGACGACGATCGGGGTCTTGCCGAGATCCCCGACCCACTGCCGCGCCTGCTCGACGACGGCGTCGGCGGTCTGCGGGGTGCGGATCAGCTCCACGAGCTTCTGCGCGGGCACCGGGTTGAAGAAGTGCATGCCGATGACGCGGTCGGCCGGCAGCTCGGCGCCGATCGCGGCGATCGAGAGCGAGGACGTGTTCGACGCCAGCACGGCGTCCGGGCACCGCCGGGCCACCTCGCCCAGGATCTGCTGCTTGAGGTCGATCTTCTCCGGGACGGCCTCGACGACGAGGCCCGCGTCGGTGGGGAGCTCGCCGGGGCCGACGAGGAACGTCGTGCGTCCCAGGAGCGAGTCGACGCTCTCCCCCTCGGGCAGCTTCCCGCGGTCCGCCGCCCCCTGCAGGCTCGTCCCGACGGCGGACCGGGCCGCGTCGGCGCGCTGGTCGTCGCTCTCCACCACGGCCACCCGGGCCGCCCCCACCGTCAGGAGGACGTGGGCGATGCCCGCGCCCATCGTGCCGCCACCGATCACGCCGACGCTCTCGGGAATCGTCATGGCGAGCACCCTGGCGCAGATTGCTCCGATCGACAGGACGGAGGATGACGAATGCTACTCGAACATGCGTTCGAACAGCGGATGTCGTCGCAGGTCAGCGCCGTCTAGACTGATCGACATGAGCATGAGCGACGCCGACGAGGCGGTGATCGACCGGGCCCGCGACGCCATCACGGCCGTCCGCCTCGCCGAGCACGCCCTGCTCACCGCGATCGGCGACCTCGCCGAGACCGCCGCCTGGACCCCCACCGGACACCGCGACCTCGGTCGCTTCCTCGAGGAACTCTGGCGCATCGACCACGCCCACGCCCGACACCTCCAGCGCCACGCCGAGGCCACCCTGCGGATGGTCGCGCTCTCCGGCCAGGACCTCCCCCCACGCCTCCCCGCCTCGGCTGCGGCCGCCGCCGACGGCGCCATCGGCGAGGAACACCTCCGCGTCCTCGTGCGCGCCATGGAGCGCATCACCGCAATCGAGGACATCGAACCCGCCCAGGTCACCGCCGCCGAGGACCTCCTCGCCCAGACCGCCCGCCGGCTCTCCCCGCACGGCCTCGAACGCGTCGCCGCCCGCCTGCTCGCCACCCTCGACCCCGACGGGGCCGCGCCGGCCGAACCCGACGAGCCCGACGACGAGTGGCTGCTCGTCCACCGCCGCGACGGCACGCTGGCCTTCACCGGCCACATCCACGGCGCCGCCGACGTCGAGCTGCTCCTCGAGACGCTCGACGCCCTCGCCGGGCCCGCCGGCCCTGACGACACCCGGCCCCTCGGTGCCCGCCGCGCCGAAGCCCTGCTCGACCTCTGCGCCGCCGCCCACACCCCCACCGGGCTCATCGATCCCGTCGACCCCGAGCCCCGGGACGCCTCCTCGCCCCGACCCGCCGGCGTCGAGGACGACGGCGATGACGACGGCGAGAACCCCGACGGCGAGGGACCCGACGACAGACGCCGCCGCAGCCGCCTGTTCCTCGTCGACGACGACACCGACGTGCCGGACACGCCGGCCCCGGCGCCTCCCGCACGTCCCGGCGCCCACCGGGCCGCGCGGCTGCCGATCCCCGCCCGCGCCCAGATCGCGGTCACCATCCCCCTCGACTGGCTGCGCGCCCAGGTCGGCCACGCCGAGTTCGACACCGGTCGCACCCTCGACCCCGCCACCGCCCGGCGCCTCGCCTGCGACGCCCAGATCCTCCCCGCCGTCCTGGGCACCCGCGGGGAACCGGTCGAACTCGGCCGCGCCGCCTACGCCGTCACCGAGGCCCTCCGCCGCCTGTTGACGATCCGCGACCGCGGCTGCGCCCACCCCGGCTGCACCCGCCGCCCTCGCCGCTGCCACGCCCACCACATCCGCCACTGGGTCGACGGCGGAGACACCGATCCGGACAACCTCGTCCTGCTCTGCCGCTACCACCACCACCTCGCCCACCACGGCGGCTGGGAGATCAGCATGATCGGCGGCCGACCCTGGTTCGTACCGCCTCGCTGGGTCGACCCCGACCGACGACCCGTCCCCGGAGGCGGCAGCCCACCCGGCACCGTCGCGGCCTGACGGAGCGATCAGACCTGCAGGGCGAGCAGCTCGCCGAGGACGGCAGGCCGGTCGGTGATGATGCGGTCGACGCCCAGATCGAGCATCCGGCGCATCTCCGCACCCTCGTTGACGGTGTAGACGCCCGGCGACATGCCGCGGTCGCGGATCGCGGCCGCCAGGTCGGCGTGCATCGCGCGGTGATCGACGGTGACGAGCTCGGCGTACGTCGCGATGTCGTCGAGCAGGGCCGCGTCGGGGGCGGCGGCGAGGAGCTGGCCCACGATCACTCCCGGACCGGCCAGCTCCCGCACCGCGCCCGCGTCGAACGACATCACGACGGCGGGCCGCCCGGCCAGCGCCGCGACCACCTCGCGCCCGATGCCCGGGTAGTGCCACGGGTCCTTCAGCTCCAGGAACAGGTCGAGCTCACCTGCCGCGTCGAGCAGGTCGGCCAGCGTCGGGATGCGCTCCCCCGCGCCCGCGTCCAGCGACCGCAGCTCGGCGAGGGTGAGCCCGCCCAGGGGCCGGTCCGCGAGCTCCGCGGCGGCGTCGGTGGTGCGGCGCGGAGTGGCGTCGTGGTGGAGCACCAGCACCCCGTCGGCGGTGCGCTGCACGTCGACCTCGACGCCGTCGGCGCCCTGCCGGCGGGCCTCCGTGATCGCGGCGAGCGTGTTCTCCGGGGCGTCGGCGGACGCTCCCCGGTGGGCGATGACCTCGGGCATCCCCGCATCCGACCAGAGCGGGATGACGAGGAGGCGAACGGCTTGCGTCGGGACCCGCCGTCGGGCACCATCGGTAACCGAACGAACATTCGGGAGGGCACGTGGACCGGGACGAGCAGCAGCTGGCCGAGGCGTTCGACGCCACCGTGGCCGCCGAGGGCCGGATCGAGCCCCGCGACTGGATGCCCGAGGGCTACCGGAAGACGCTGATCCGCCAGATCGCCCAGCACGCGCACTCCGAGATCATCGGGATGCAACCCGAGGGCAACTGGATCCTCCGCGCCCCGAGCCTGCGCCGGAAGGCCATCCTGCTCGCGAAGGTGCAGGACGAGGCCGGTCACGGGCTGTACCTGTACTCGGCCACCGAGACCCTCGGCGTCGACCGCACCGAGCTCACCGAGAAGCTGATCGACTCGCGGCAGAAGTACTCCTCGATCTTCAACTACCCGACGCTGACCTACGCCGACATCGGCGTCATCGGCTGGCTGGTCGACGGCGCCGCGATCTGCAACCAGGTCCCGCTGTGCCGGTCCAGCTACGGCCCCTACGCGCGGGCGATGGTGCGGATCTGCAAGGAGGAGTCCTTCCACCAGCGCCAGGGCTTCGAGCTGCTGATGACGCTGATGGCGGGCACCGACGCCCAGCGCGAGATGGTGCAGGACGCGGTGAACCGCTGGTGGTGGCCCTCGCTGATGATGTTCGGCCCCGCCGACGGCGACTCCCCCAACACGCAGCAGTCGATGGCGTGGCGGATCAAGCGCCACACCAACGACGAGCTGCGCCAGCGCTACGTCGACATGTCGGTGCCGCAGGCCGAGAAGCTCGGGGTCACGTTCCCCGACCCGGACCTGCGCTGGAACGCCGAGCGCGGGTCCTACGACTTCGGCGAGATCGACTGGGACGAGTTCACCGCCGTCGTGAAGGGCGCGGGCCCGTGCAACGCCCAGC
The DNA here is from genome assembly GCF_030269685.1 of Actinomycetospora sp. NBRC 106378. Taxonomy (GTDB): domain Bacteria; phylum Actinomycetota; class Actinomycetes; order Mycobacteriales; family Pseudonocardiaceae; genus Actinomycetospora. The sequence goes on along the minus strand of NZ_BSTT01000025.1, from coordinate 6,433 downwards.
GCCTCGCCCACCGCCGCGCCGCGCACGAGGGCGGGCAGTGGGTCCGCGACGCCGCCTCCGCCTACGCCGCCAAGCAGGAGACCCGACGTCGGGAAGGGGTAGCAGCGTGAGCATGGCCGACGACGTCACCGCGCATCCCGAGGGCGAGCCCGAGATCCGGCCGGGCGTCACGCCGGACCGCACGTGGCCGCTCTACGAGGTGTTCGTCCGCGGCAAGCGCGGGCTGAACCACGTGCACGTCGGGTCGCTGCACGCCCCCGACGACCACATGGCCCTGCACAACGCCCGCAACCTCTACACGCGGCGCAACGAGGGCGTGTCGATCTGGGTGGTGCGCGCCGACGCGATCACCGCGTCGAGCCCCGACGAGAAGGACCCGTTCTTCGCGCCGTCGGGCGACAAGGTCTACCGCCACCCCACGTTCTACGAGATCCCCGAGGACGTGCCGCACCTGTGAACGATCATGTCTTCGACGGCCTGGCCGACGCCGATCAGGACGGCCGCTGGGCGTACGGCGCGGGCTTCGACGAGACGGTCGTCGAGGTCACCGCTCCGGCGCCGGACGGCGTCGATCGCGACGACCTCGCCGCCTACTGCCTCATGCTCGCCGACGACGCCCTCGTCGCCTCGCAGCGCCTCTCCGAGTGGGCCACCCACGCCCCGGAGCTCGAGGAGGAGGTCGCGCTCGCGAACATCGCGCTCGACCTGCTCGGCCAGGCCCGCGTGCTGCTCTCGCGCGCCGGTCACCTCGGCGCCGCGGCACGCTTCCGGACGCCGACTCTCGCCGCCGGCCTCTCCGACGAGGACGTCCTCGCCTACTTCCGCGACGACCGCTCCTTCCGCAACGTCACGCTCGCCGAGATGGACCTCGGGGACTTCGGCCGGACGATGGCCTGGATCCTCGTCTACTCCTCGTGGCGCCTCGCGCTCATGACGACGCTGCGCGGCTCGGCCGACCCGGTCCTCGCCGCCGTCGCGGCCAAGGCCGTCCCCGAGCTCGCCTACCAGCGGGAGTACGCGGCCGGCTGGGTCGTGCGGCTCGGCGACGGGACCGACGAGTCCCACCGGCGCATGCAGGCCGGGCTCGACGACGTCTGGCCGTTCGTCACGGAGCTGTTCCTCGCGCACCCCGTCGAGACCCGGCTCGTCGAGGCGGGCGTGGCCGTCGACCCGGCGTCGCTGCGGGGCACGGTGGACGCCGACCTCGCGCAGGTCCTGCCGGTCGCGACCCTGACCGAGCCGACCCGACCGGCCGTCGGGCTGGTGGGAGGTCGCGGGGGCCGGGACGGGGTGCACACCGAGGAACTCGGGCAGGTACTCGCCGTCATGCAGTCGCTGGCCCGCGCTCACCCGGACGCGACGTGGTGAGCGACGTGGTGACCGCCGACGTGTGGGAGGCGGCCGCCCAGGTCACCGACCCCGAGATGCCGATGCTCACCCTGGCCGACCTCGGTGTGCTGCGGTCGGTCGTGCACGACGACGGGCGGATCGTCGCCACCATCACCCCGACCTACGCCGGGTGCCCCGCCCTCGACGCGATGGCCGCCGACCTCCGCTCGACCCTCAGCGCGTTCGGGACGGTGGAGGTCCGGGTGACCCTCACCCCGCCGTGGACCACCGACCTCATCTCCGACGAGGGCCGCCGCAAGCTCGCGGAGGCCGGGGTCGCGCCGCCGGCGCACATCGGGCCGCGCTCGACCGGCCCGGTGCCGCTCACGCTGGCTGCCCCGCCGAAGCGCGTGGACTGCCCGCGCTGCGGCAGCGCCGACACCGAGGAGCTCTCCCGCTTCGGGCCCACCGCGTGCACCGCGCTGCGCCGCTGTCGGGCCTGCTCCGAGCCGTTCGAGCACATGAAGGACATCTGATGACCGCCACCACGGCCGTCGAGACCGGTTTCCACGCGCTGCGCGTGGCCGCCGTCGAGCACCTCACCGACGACGCCGTCGCGATCACCTTCGACGTCCCGGCGGCGCTGCGCGAGCACTACGCCTTCCGGGCCGGGCAGTACCTGACGCTCTCCCAGGACGGTCCGAACTCCACGGAGCGCCGCTCCTACTCGATCTGCGCGCCCGAGGGCGCGGCGCCACGGATCGGGGTGCGGCGGGTGGAGACCGGGCTGTTCTCGGAGATGCTGGTCGACCGGCTGGCGGTCGGCGACACCCTCGAGGTCGGCCCGCCGGACGGTCGCTTCACGCCCGACCCGCAGCCCGGGGAGCACCACACCCTCATCGCCGCGGGCTCGGGCATCACGCCGGTGCTCTCGATCGCCGCGACCGTCCTGGCCGCCCACCCCGACACCCACGTCACGCTGCTCTACGGCAACCGCCGGGCCGACACCGTCATGTTCGCCGAGGAGCTCGCCGACCTGAAGGACCGCTACCGCGCGCGGTTCCAGCTCGACCACGTGCTCTCCCGCGAGCCGGTCGAGGCCGAGATCTTTGCGGGCCGGCTGGACCGGGAGAAGCTGCGGACGCTGCTCACGCACCTCGTCCCGACCCCGCAGGTCGACCACTGGTGGCTGTGTGGGCCGCTGGAGATGGTGACCGGCGCGCGCGAGCAGCTCGCCGAGCTCGGCGTCCCGCGCGAGAAGGTGCACGCGGAGCTGTTCTACGTCGACACCCCGCCACCGCAGCCGGTGCGGCACGAGGACGCCCCGGCCGAGGGCGCGACCGCGCGGATCATCCTGCGCGGTCGCGAGGTCACCGCGACCGTCCCGGCCGACTCGTTCGTCCTGGACGCCGCGCAGAAGGTCCGCTCCGACCTCCCGTTCGCCTGCCGGGGTGGCGTGTGCGGGACGTGCCGGGCCAGGGTCGTCACCGGCGAGGTGGCGATGCAGCGCAACTTCGCGCTGGAGACCGAGGAGGTCGAGGCCGGGTTCGTGCTGACGTGCCAGTCGGTCCCGGTCTCCGACGAACTGACCATCGACTACGACGTCTGAGGGGTTGTCCGTGACGGTCGAGAGCTATCTGGCGGGACGCTGGCAGGCCGGGTCGGGCGAGGGCCGGCCGATGTTCGACGCGGTCACCGGGGAGGAGGTGGACCGCCTCTCCACCGACGGCCTCGACCTGGCGGGGGCGGCGGCGTACGCCCGCAGCACCGGCGGGCCCGCGCTGCGTGACCTGTCGTTCCACCAGCGCGCGTCGCTGCTCAAGGCGCTCGCCGGGCACCTGCGCAAGCACCGCGAGGAGCTCTACGCCCTCTCCGCCCGCACCGGCGCCACCCTCGGCGACTCGAAGTTCGACGTCGACGGCGGCATCGGCGTCCTGCAGGCCTACGCGTCGAAGGGCAAGCGCGAGCTGCCGGCGGGTTCCGTCCTCGTCGAGGGCGACGTCGAGCCGCTGTCGAAGGACGGCTCGTTCCTCGCCCAGCACGTGCTCTCCCCGCTCCACGGCGTCGCCGTCCAGGTCAACGCCTACAACTTCCCCTGCTGGGGCCCACTGGAGAAGCTCGCGCCGGCCTTCCTCGCCGGCGTCCCGTCGATCATCAAGCCCGCCACCCCCACCGCCTTCCTGACGGCGGGTCTGGTCCGGCTGATCGTCGACTCCGGCCTCCTGCCCGACGGCGCCGTGCAGTTCGTCGCGGGATCGGTGGGCGACCTCTTCGACCACCTCACCGAGCAGGACCTGGTCTCCTTCACCGGCTCGGCCTCGACCGCCCGGCAGCTGCGGACGCACCCGAACCTCGCCGCGCGCGCCGTCCGCTTCACCGCGGAGGCCGACTCGCTGAACTGCTCGATCCTGGGCCCGGACGCGACGCCGGGGACGCCCGAGTTCGACCTGTACGTGCGCCAGCTCGTCACGGAGATGACGGTCAAGGCCGGGCAGAAGTGCACCGCGATCCGGCGCGCGTTCGTGCCCGCCGAGCACCTCGACGCGGTGGGCGAGGCCGTCGCCGAGAAGCTGCGCCGCGTCGTCGTGGGGAACCCGTCGAACCCCGACGTCCGCATGGGCGCGCTGGCCGGGCTGGAGCAGCGCGAGGAGGTCCGACGGTCGTTGAAGGCGCTGCTCGACGGCTCGCGGGTGCTGTTCGGGTCGCCCGACACCGTGGACGTGACCGACGCCGACGCCGAGCGCGGCGCGTTCCTCTCCCCCGTGCTGCTCGCCGCCGACCCCGACTCCGCCGCGGTCCACGAGGTCGAGGCGTTCGGCCCGGTGTCCTCGCTGGTGCCCTACACCTCGACGGCGCAGGTCATCGAGCTCGCGGCGCGCGGGCAGGGGTCGCTGGCCGGGTCGGTCGTGACCGGGGACGCCGACTTCGCGCGCGAGGTCGTGCTCGGGGTCGCGCCGTGGCACGGGCGGCTGCTGGTGCTGGACCAGACCGACGCCAGGAGCTCGACCGGCCACGGCTCCCCGATGCCCCAGCTCGTCCACGGCGGCCCCGGACGCGCCGGCGGGGGCGAGGAGATGGGCGGCATCCGCGGCGTGGCGCACCACATGCAGCGCACCGCGATCCAGGGGTCGCCGGAGATGCTGACCGCGATCACCGGGCGGTGGGTGCCGGGCACCGAGCGTCGGGTGACCGACGTCCACCCCTTCCGCAAGCACCTGGAGGAGCTGCGTCTCGGCGACACCGTCGTCGGCGGCCCGCGCCGCGTGACCCTCGAGGACGTGGAGCACTTCGCCGAGTTCACCGGCGACACCTTCTACGCGCACATGGACGCCGACGCCGCGGCGCAGAACCCGTTCTTCGGGGAGCGGGTGGCCCACGGCTACCTGGTGGTCTCGTTCGCGGCCGGGCTGTTCGTCGACCCGGCGCCCGGGCCCGTGCTCGCGAACTTCGGGATCGACGCGCTGCGTTTCCTCACTCCCGTGAAGTTCGACGACGAGCTGACGATCACGCTGACCGCCAAGCAGATCACGCCACGCGACACCGCCGCGTACGGCGAGGTCCGCTGGGACGCCGACGTCACGAACCAGCACGGCGACTCCGTCGCGCGGTACGACGTCCTCACGCTGGTGGCGAAGCAGTCATGATCGCCGCCTCCGTCAAGCGGATGTGGGACGACGACGCCGCATCCCGCAAGCTCGGCATGGAACTGCACGCCGCCGCCGACGGCGAGGCCCGGCTGACCATGCGGGTCACCTCCGACATGGTCAACGGGCACGGCATGTGTCACGGCGGCTACCTGTTCCTGCTCGCCGATTCCGCGTTCGCCTGCGCGTGCAACTCCCCCGGCCCGGTCACCGTCGCCGCGGGTGGCGACATCACGTTCGTCGCCTCGGCGCGGGAGAACGACGTGCTCGAGGCCGTCGCGACCGAGCGGACCGTCTACGGACGGTCCGGCGTCTACGACGTGACGATCACCCGGCCCACCGACGGGCGGGTGATCGCGGAGTTCCGCGGCCGCTCGCGGGTGCTCCGCTCGTGAGCGTGCGCACCGAGGTGGCCGACGGGATCGCGACGATCACGCTCGACCGCCCGGACCGGATGAACGCCTTCACCCCGGAGATGGCGACGGAGATCGTCGCCGCGTTCGACGTGACCGACGCCGACGACGCCGTGCGCGTCGTCGTGCTCACCGGTGCCGGCCGGGCCTTCTGCGCGGGTGCCGACCTCGGGCGGGGCGGCTCGACGTTCGACCACGAGGCAGCCGGGGACGGACGGCGACTGGCCGGGACGATCGACGGGGTGCCGCGCGACCTCGGCGGCGTCGCGGTCCTCCGGGTCGCCGCGAGCGTGAAGCCGGTGATCGCGGCGGTCAACGGACCCGCCGTCGGGATCGGGGCCTCGCTGCTCCTGCCGGCCGACGTCCGGATCGCCGCGGAGTCCGCCCGCTTCGGCTACGTCTTCGCCCGCCGCGGGATCGCCCCCGACGGCGCCTCCAGCTGGTTCCTCCCGCGGATCGTCGGCATCTCGCAGGCCATGGAGTGGGTCGCGACGGGGCGGGTGTTCCCCGCGGCGGAGGCGCTCACCGGCCGGCTGGTCTCCCGGGTGGTCCCCGACGACGAGCTCGCTGCGACCGTGCGGGCACTCGCGGCGGAGATCGTGGAGCACACGTCCGGCACCTCGGTCGCGCTGACCCGCCGGATGATGTGGTCGATGCTGGGCGCCGACTCGCCGTGGGACGCGCACCGGATGGACACGCGGGTGATCACCGCCCTGGGCGCCGGGCCGGACGCGGCCGAGGGCGTGACGTCGTTCCTCGAGAAGCGGCCGCCGGCGTTCACGGCCGCGCCCGGCGACTACCTGGGCCTCGTCGACCCCTGGCCCGGCGTCCCCGACGACGTGGAGCCCCCGGCCTGACCGCGAGTGCGGCACCGTGCGCCACCGGCGACACACTCCGCCGCACTCGCGGCGCGACGCCGTCCGCGAGCTGCTCCTATGTCAAGCGGCAGCGGGGGTTGGGGTGTGTTCGGTCTGTAGGAGCAGGTTGAACACGACGCGGGCGAGGCGTCGTTTGAGGGCGCGGAGGGCGTCGTTGTGTCGGTCGCCG
>NZ_BSTT01000024.1 GCF_030269685.1 Actinomycetospora sp. NBRC 106378 | reverse complement strand
CTGACCCGCAAGCTCAACAGCGCCGCCCGCTTCAGCTACGGCGGAGTGCTCCTGCGACTCGACAGCCGCTTCGCCGGCCTCAGTGTCGGCCTGGTCCGAGACCGCACCCGCCTGCACGTCTACTACGTACTACGGCTCCAGCCGCCTGGCGACCTTCCAGCTCGGCGTCCACCACCCCCACCCCACCCGCTGACTGTCCACCATGTCCCCGGCACAACCTGTCCACCATGTCCCGGGTATTGACAGGGCTGCCGAGGCGCCGGTGAGCCCGATGCGCGACGTCTCGCCGGCCGCGCCGCCCTAGGCGAACCACCCCGACGGGGCGAGGCCCGCCCCGCTCGCCATCTGCGGCACGTAGTGGTCGGTGAACACCTGCGCGATCAGCTCCCGGCGGCTGCGGACGCCGACCTTGGCGAACACGCGCTTGAGGTGGTCCTGCACCGTGTACGCCGACAGGTGCAGCGAGCGTGCGATGTCCGCGGTGTCGACGCCCTGCAGCACCATCGCGACGACGTCGCGCTCCCGCTCGGTGAGCCCGTACGACGCGACGACCAGCGGGATGATCTCCGGCGGGCGCGCGTCGTCGATCGTCACCACCACGTCCGGGGTCCCGCCGTGACGGCTGACCAGCGGGGACGCGTGGGCGACGATCCAGTTCCCGCTCGCGGTCCGCAGCCGCGCCCGCGGGGTGACCGCGCCGGGGGTGGTGCTCATCCGCCGGGCCGCCGCCACGAGGGCCTGCACGATCTGGGGGAGTGCGGAGGCGCCGAGCTCGGCGCACCCGAGGTCGGCGAGCCGCTCGGCCGCGCCGACGTTGGCCTGCGCCACCTCGCCGTGCCCGTCGACCACGAGCACCGCCGGACCCGAGATCGCCACCCGGCCGTCGTCGGCGACCGCCGCGGCGACCAGCCCGCTGCGCACCCCGCGGGCGAGCCCCTCGGCGATCGAGGCCACGAACGCCTGCTCGGCGGCGGTGAACGTGCGGCCGCCGCCGTGGAAGAGGGCAAGCGCGCCCCACGTCACGCCGTCGACCCGCAGCGTCGTCCGCAGCTCGTCGGAGAAGTCCCACACGGGCCGGAACAGCTCCGCGTGCCGCCGGGACCGGTGCGGGTCACCCCCGCTGCGCTCCTGCAGCGTGATCACACCGGACCCGGTACTGGACAGCGACCGGAAGTCGTAGAGGTCCTCGACCTCGTACTCGTGGTACGACCACTCCACGTCGTGGTCGTCGTCGAGCTCCCCGCTCTTCACGTTGGCCGTGACGATGTGGGTGGCCGGATCGACCGAGGCGAAGCAGCTCGCGGCGACCGGCATCGCCCGGTTCAGCAGATCCGTCGCGGTGCGCCCGAAGGTCTGCCAGTCCAGGCCGGCGACCGCGAGGGCGTCCAGCTGCCCCCGCACGCGCTCCGGGCTCAGCGTGCTCATGTCACGCAAGGTAGCCCTCGACAGGGCATTCGGGGTACCCCAGAAATCTGGGAACGGGATGGCCCAGGTTGTTGGGATGGGCTTCCCGACGGCGGGTCGCCAGGCTTCTCGGCATGACGAACACCGAGGTCGACGCCACGATCCGCATCAACCCGACGAGCTGGAACCTCGGGTTCCACTACGACCAGGCGCAGCTCCGGCCCGCGCCGAGCCGGATACTCACCGTAGCCGGACAGGGGTCGATCGACGCCGACGGCACCTTCCTGCACGCCGACGACGTCGCCGCCCAGATGGCACTCGCGACCGCGAACGTCGAGGACATGCTCGCCCGCGGCGGCATGGACCTCCGCGACGTCACCCGCCTCGTGGTCTACGTGACCGACATGGACGCGGCCCTCGCGTCGTACGGCGTGCTCGTCGAGCGGCTCGCGGCCCTCGGGGCCACGCCCCCGGCGACGCTGGTCGAGGTCTCCCGCCTCGCCGTGCCCGGGATGGCGGTCGAGATCGACGCCACCGCCGGCCGCTGAGCGCACCCCGACCGAGCCCGTGACCCCCGCCCTCGTGCGGGAGCCCCGCCCGGGGGCTCCCGTCGTCCCGCCCCGTCGCACCACCCCCGCCAAGGAGAAGAGCCATGACCGCCGCCCCCGCCACCTCGACCGCCTCCCTCGCGATCCGTTCGCATGACCCCGGCTACGACGCCGCCGTCGCCACCTTCAACACCGCCCACCGGCCACGTCCCGACCTGGTCTGGGAGGCCCGCAGTCCCGACGACGTCGCCGCCGCGGTCCGCCGTGCCCGCGCCGAGGGCCTCCCGGTGACCGTGCAGGCCACCGGCCACGGCATCGCGTCCGACCTCGCGGGCTCGCTGCTGGTCTCGACCCGCCACCTCGACGACGTCCGCGTCGACCCCGGGCGCCGCGTCGCCGTCGTCGGCGGGGGCGCCACCTGGACGCAGGTCATCGCCGCCACCACCCCGCACGGCCTCGCCCCGGTCTGCGGCTCGTCCTCGGGCGTCGGCGTGGCCGGGTTCCTGCTCGGCGGCGGCCACGGGCCCCTGTCGCGGGAGTTCGGGGTCGGCTCGGACCACCTGCGCCGGGCGCTGGTCGTCACCGGCACCGGCGAGCTCGTCGACACCGACGACGACCCGGATCTCCTCGCCGCGCTGCGCGGCGGGAAGGCCGGGTTCGGCATCGTCGTCGAGCTCGAGGTGGACCTGCACCCCGTCACCCGCCTCTACGGCGGCGGCATCTTCCTGCCCGGGGAGGCCGCCCCGGAGGTCCTGCCGGCCTGGCGGGACTGGGTGACGACGCTGCCCGAGCACGCCTCCAGCTCGGTCGCGCTGCTCCGGCTGCCGCCGGACCCGTCGCTGCCGCCGCCGCTGCAGGGCCGGTTCGTCGTGCACCTGCGCTTCACGACGACGGCGGGTGCCGACGACGGCGCGGCGCTGCTCGCGCCGATGCGCGGACTGGACGTCGAGCCGATCGCGGACATGGTCGGGGAGATGCCGTTCGCCGCGATCGACGCGGTGCACGCCGACCCGACCGACCCGATGCCGGTGTGGGACGCGTCGACGCTGCTCACCGACCTGCCCGACGCGGCGCTCGACGCGCTGCTCGCCGTCGCGGGACCCGGCGTCGAGACCCCGCTGATCATGGCCGAGCTGCGGGCGTTCGGCGGGGCGATCACGCGGGGGCCGGACCTCGACTCGGTCGCCGGCCGCGACGCCCCGTTCGCGCTCTACGCGCTCGGGCCGATGGTGCCGGAGCTGGCCGGCGTGGTGCCCGTCGTCGTGCCGGGCGTCGTCGACGCGCTGGCGCCGTGGTCGGCGGGCGTGCTCCCGAACTTCCTGGGCGCCGCACGGGCCGGCGTGATCGGCCGGGCGTGGGACGACGCGACGCTGGCGCGGCTGCTCGCCACCCAGCGCCGGGTCGACCCGGACGGGCTGTTCCGGCAGGTCGGGACGCGCGTGGGCGGGTGACCGGCCCCCGGTGGCAGGAAAGCGTCGTTGCTGTCATCTCGTGACAGCAACGACGCTTTCCTGCCACGAGCAGGGGGCTACCGCACCTGGCCCACGAGCGCGTAGAAGGCCGACGGCGGTGCGGAGGGGTCGGCCACGGGCCAGTTCGTGGCGTCCACCAGTCCCGGCTCGACGACGTCGAGACCCGCCAGCAGCCCGCGGATCTCGGCCCGGCTCCGGTAGGTCACGGGCATCGCGCTGCCGCGGTAGGACTCCGCACCGGCCCGGAGCATCGCGGCCAGGTCGGGGTCGTCGAGGTCGTCGCTGCCATGGCTGATGGCGACGACGCTGCCGGGCGCCAGCCGGCGCCGGTAGGCGGCGAGCACCGCACCCACGTCGCCGGGCACGAAGTGCAGCACCGCGACCGCCAGCACGGCGACGGGCTGCGCGAAGTCGAGCAGGTCGGCCACCCCGGGCGCGGCGAGGACCGCGTCGGGGTCGGCGAGGTCGGCCCGCGTGACGGTGGCGGTGGGGAGGCCGCGGAGCAGGTCGTCGGCCACCGCGACCGCGACCGGCTCGACGTCGACGTAGGCCACCCGCGTGGCCGGGTCGATCCGGTGCGCGATCTCGTGCACGTTGCCGACGGTCGGCACGCCGGAACCGAGGTCGAGGAACTGGCGGACGCCCTGCTGCAGGCACCACGTGACGACCCGGCCGAGATAGGCCCGGTTGGCCCGCGCCGCCACCGGCAGGATCGGGGTGGCCGCGACGGCGCGCCGGGCGGCCTCCCGGTCGGCGGCGAAGTTGTGCGCGCCGCCGAGCAGGTAGTCGTAGACCCGCGCGGTGTTGGCCGTCTCGGGGTCCGGCCCGGTCACCCCGTCGGCCCTGCCGGCTCGAGTCGGTGGCATCCGACGGTGCGGTCGGCCTCGGCGGAGTAGAAGGACGACGCGGTCATGCCGATCAGCGTCGCCCAGGCCGTGGACGCGTCGGCGTGGGCGAGCCGCTCGATCACGTCGAGGATGACGACGGGGTCGGCCTCGAGCCCGCCGAGGGCGCGGACGCGCTGCAGCCGGAACACGCCGACGCCCTCGAGCGCCCGGGCCACGTCGGCCGGGAGCGTGCAGGCCCGCTCGGCCTCGGCGGCACGGGCCCGGATCTCCGGCAGGAGGTCGTCCAGCCGTGCGGAGAGGTCGTCCAGCCGTGCGGAGAGGTCGTCGAGGGTGGGGGCGGGCGGATCGCTGACCGAGGTCACGAGATCCATGCTGCCGCCCGGCGCGGTGTCCGGAAACCCGCCCCCTCCCCGTGGCAGGAAAGCGTCGTTGCTGTCACGACATGACAGCAACGACGCTTTCCTGCCACGGAGGAGGGGCGCCCCCTACGGCACCCGCACCATCTCGCCGACCGACGGCACGCCCCGGTCGTCGACCACGACCAGCATGTAGTTGCCGACCTGCAGCGTCTCGAGCTCGGGCGGCAGCGTCAGCTCCAGCGCATCACCGCCCGTCGGGCGGGCCTCGACGGCCACGGAGAACTGGTCGACCGCCGTGACGTGCGTGGAGGTCATGAGCCGCATGAGGCGCACCTTCGCGATGCGCTCGGCGTCGGGCGTCTGCACCACCACCGTGGTCCCGCGGCGCATGACGTCGGGCGCTCCGGTGATCTCCGGGCGGGCGCCCTGGAACAGGTACGGCGGGGTGTAGATCTCCAGGCGCTGCTCGAAGGTCCCCGGGACGGTGTTGCGCTCGTCGTCGAAGAGCGGGTCCGAACCCGCCGTCAGGACCCGCCCGTCGGGGAGCAGGACCGCCTGGCCGTGGTAGTTCCGGCCGACCTTGGGATCGGCGGCCTCGGTCAGCGTGCCGCCCGGCCCGCCCTCGGGGCGGAGCAGGTGGGCGTCGAGGACGTCGGAGTCGCCCTTGCCGCGGTAGTCGCGCGAGCCGTGGCTGATGAGCATCGAGTCGTCGGGCAGCGTCGTGAGGTTCGGGTAGCGGACCGGGTCGGGGAGCAGCGGGCCGGGCCGGAAGGCCGGGTCGGGCGCGTCGAGGTCGATCTCGTCGATCCGGGCGGTGGTCAGCGGGCTCTCCCCGATCCCACCGCCCCCGACGACCACCATCCGCTGGTCCTGCACCGGGCCGAGCCAGGCCGAACCCGCCGTCTCCAGCAGGTTCGGGTCGCGGAGCCCGGGTACGGGGCGCAGGACGTTGGTGTCGAGGTCCCAGAAGCCGGGGAGTCGTCCGGCCTCGGCCGGTCCGTAGCCGGAGTTCGCGCCGGTGTAGAAGAGGCGGTTCGGCGCCTCGGTGGCGAACACCGCGGGGTAGGTGGGGAAGTACTGCGTGAGCTGCTTGTCCTCGACGAACCGGTCGGTGCGCGGGTCGAAGTGCTCGGTCTCGCCGTTGAGCACGTTGCCGATGTTGTCCAGCCCCGACAGCGTCAGCACCTCGCCGTTCGGCAGGGGCGTCAGCGTCGGGTACCAGCGCGCGAAGTCCATGTCGTCGACCGGTGACCAGGTCTCGGCGACCGGGTCGAACGTGTACGCGCTCTCGGTGCCCTGGTAGTTCTGCTTGTCCAGGGTCAGGGCCTCGCCGAGCCCGTAGACGTCCTTCGCCGAGGCGGGGTCGAGGCCGGTGATCGCGTACTGCAGGCCGGGTTGCAGCGTGGTGCCCGCCGGCCCGGGCGCGACGGCCTCGACGAACACCCGCTCCTCGGCGGCGGTGACGGTGGCGCCGGTGCGGGTCGCCACCTTCGTCGCCGGCGGGAGCACGTTGGGCCGGATCGTGCGGTAGGCCTTGCCCTCGGGGGAGACGAACTCGGTGCCCGCGGGGATGTCGCGCCCGACGTCGGGGTTCTCGTTCTTCACCCGCATCGCGCCGCCGGCGTAGGTGACGGCGCCGTCGAGCTTCTCGTAGCGCGCGGTACCGCCCGCGACGAGCAGCCGGCCGTCGGGGAGCAGGGTCTGACCGCCGCAGAACATGTCGTCCGGCACGGGGATCACGCGGGACGCGCCGGTGGCAGGGTCGTAGAGCAGGCTCTTGAGGGCCCGCGTCGCGAACATGTCCTCCTTGTTGCCCGACCCGGCGATCAACAGGACCTTGCCGGAGGGCAGCAGGGCGGAGTGGATCGCGTTGACGCGCTGGTCGGGGGGCAGTTCGAGGACGTCCCACTTCCCGAACTGCCGCTGGTAGTCGAGCGAGTCGATCATCCGCTGGTACTGCCAGTCCTGCACGTAGGCGACCGCGGGCGGCAGGTTGACGCCGAGCAGGACGGCGAGGGCGATGACGGTCAGGACGAGAGGTCGCAGCCGGCGCGAGGTGCGCAGGACGACACCTCCTCGGGGAGGGGGTGGACGGGGCCCGGGATCAGGCGGGCACCGGAGGCCCCCGGGCGCCGCTCGCGTCGACCGCCCGCCCCGCCCGCAGGACGCCCCGACGACGGGTCGCCGCCGCTCCGTACGCCCGCTGCGGGCCCGGGGGACGGCGCCACCAGGACCGGGACAGCACCCGGTCGGCGGTCTCCCGCAGGTCGTCGGCGAGGCGGGCGCCGCCGAGCAGGAGCAGGGCCGCGGCGAGCGCGGCGGCCCCGTGCACGCCGAGCGCGGCGACGGCGGTGACGACGTGGTGGTCGGCCGTGGCCAGGACCGCCTCGAGGGCGACCTGGCCGAGCAGGAGGACGGCGAGCGCGGTCCACGGCCCGCGCGAGACGCGGCCGGTGCGCAGGGCGGCGGCCGAGACCACCGCGGAGACCGCGACGACGACGGTGAGGACTACCCCGGTCGGCCGGGCGCCACCGCCCACGAGGTGGGCGCCGAGGGCGAGCGCGGTGCCCAGCGCCGCCGCCACGGGGACACGGTGGGCCGGAATGTCCGGTCCGTGCCCCCCTGTCCACATGCGCCCGACTCTAAACGACGACGGAGGGTGACCCCCCGGTCCTCCGAGCGCTACTGCCGGTAGCCCTCGACCGTCCCGGCGTCCCGCTCGTGCGCCTCGCCCGGATCCTGCCCGGCGTCGCGCTGGGCCTGGCGCTGGCGCTTGAGGTCGTAGAGCCGGTCCCGTTCGACCTGCAGCTCGTGGAGACGCCGCGTGTCCTCCTCGCCGAGCCCGCCGTGGCTGCCGTTGCGCAGGGCGTGCTCGGCCTCGGCGTTCTCGTCGATCGCGCGGGCGAGTTCGGCGTCGGTGCGTGGTTCGTCAGCCATGGCCCCACCCTCCTCCCCGCAGCGCCCGCGGTCATCACCATGACGTGCCCGTGTCGCGGGTGTCCGGTGCGCACGAACGGGGAAGGCGGCATCGTGGGCGATCGCATCGACACCTCCCCGTCCGGTCCCTCGCCGACCGACGCGCTCCGCCGGGCGGCGCTCGACGCCCCGGCCGACCGCGTCGGCCCCGTGTGCGCCACCGAGATCGCCCGACGGCTCGGCGCGGACCTCGTCGAGCTCCGCCTCATCGACCGGGCGGGCAGGACGCTGCGGGCGGTGGGCACCTCCGGGACCTCGGCCGCGCCCCGGCCCCGGCGCGACGGGGACCTCCGTCCCGGCGTCGTGCACCGCGACCGGGACCGCGCCGACGTCGCCCTGGCGGCCCGGGGCGTCGTGCACGGCGTGCTGACGGTGCACGGGGCGACGGGCACGACCGACGAGCTGCTCGTCGATCTCGCCGAGCAGACCGCGCTGCTGCTGGTGCAGGCGTCCCGCATCACCGACCTCGTGGAACTCCGCCGGCGATCGACCTCGTACAGCGTCAGCGCCGAGTTCGGGTGGCAGTTGCTCCCGCCGACCTCCGTCGTCAGCGACCGGGTCCGGCTCGCCGCCGCGATCGAGCCCGCGCCGCGGGTCGCGAGCGACCTCTTCGACTGGTCGATCGACGGCGACCGGGTGTGGGTGGCCGTCGTCGACGCCCGCGGCCGCAGCCTGTCGGCCGCGCTGCCGGCGGCCCTCACGATCACCGCGCTCCGGCACGCGCGTCGCGCCGGCCTGTCCCTCGCGGACCAGGTGTCGCTCGCCGACCAGGTGGTCCACGACCACTGGCGCGGCCGCGCCGAGGTCGCCGCGACCGTGCTGTCGGTCGATCTGGACGCCGACCGGGCGGAGGTCGTGCGGGCGGGCGAGGAGCCGCCCGTCCTGCTCCTGCGACGCGGCGGCGCGGGAGGCCGCGTGTGGGAGCCGGGCCTGCCGATCCACGAGGCGCTCGGGTGCTTCGAACGATCGAGCTACCGCGCCGGGTCCGTCGAGGTCCTCGCCGGCGACGCCCTCCTGGTCGTCTCGGCGGGCGGGCCGGGGGTGCGGGACGCGGCAGGGCGGGCCTTCGGCGGGGAGGCCACCGGGGCGTCCTTCGGCGCCGCGGAGGGCCTCGCGGGGCTGCCGCACGCCCTCATCGAGTCGTGGCGGGAGCACGGGGGTGGCGAGCTCGCGCGGGACGCGACCGCGGTGGTGGTGGACCGCCGCGCCTGACCGGCTCAACCCCGGCCCGTGCCCGCCCCCTCCGCGGCCGCCGCGTAGGCGCGCGCCCCCCGTAGGAGCGCGTCGCGATCGTCCGGGTCCATCGTCGCCAGCACGCGCTGCAGGTGGCGGGCCCGCAGGTCCGCGAGCTCGGCGAGGACCTCGCGCCCGGCCGGGGTCAGCGAGAGCAGCGTGGCCCGGCGGTTGGTGGGGGACGCGCCCCGCTCGACGAGTCCGGCCGCCGCGAGCCGGTCCGAGAGCCGGCTCGCGGTGGACGGGAGCATCCCGGTGGCTCCGGCGAGGGTGGAGACCTGGGCCGGCCCCGTGGTGGCGAGGACCTGGAGCGCCCGCAGGTGGGCCGGGGCGACGCGGTCCTCGAGCTCCTCGGCGGCGCCGAGGGCGGCGTCGACGAGGTGGCGGAGCGCGATCTCGAGGTCGACGGCGTCCTGGCCGTCGTCGCGAGGTCCCGGCATCACACCCCACCCTGGCATGAGGAACGGGATCGGCGGGGACGCCCTCCCCGACGCGTGTCGGTGCGCACAACAACATGTGCGTTTCGCACGACGTGCATGCTGCGTATCCCAGGGCCGTGCGCACGCCGGGTGCGCCGCTTCGCGGGGAGACACCTGAGATGACCGTGACCAGCCTGGTCGGCGCACTGCCGACCGCCCCGCCCGTGCAGGGGGAGTTCGCGAGCGAGATCGCCTACTCCTCCGGCGTGTGGCACCTCGTCGAGTACGGCTTCGCGGTCGCGGGCTTCGCCCTGCTCGCGGGCGCGGCCTACAGCGTCCTCGGACGCCACGAGGTCGGCGCGAAGTACCGGACGGCCGTCCACGGCTCCGCGCTGCTCCAGGCGGTCGCCGCGTTGGCCTACCTCGGGCTGTTCGTGTCCTGGCACACCGGCTTCGACCTCGTGAACGGTTTCTACGTGCCCGCGGCCGACTCGCGGTTCAACGGTGGGCTGCGCTACGCGGACTGGTCGGTCACGGTGCCGCTGCTCGGGGTGGAGCTGCTGGCCGTGACGACGCTGGCGGGCACGGCGCTGAGCCGCGCCCGGGTGATCACCATCGCCTCGGCCTTCCTCATGATCATCACCGGCTTCCTCGGGGCCGAGGTGTTCGACAACGGCACGAGCGCGACCTGGCTCAACGTCTGGGCCGCGATCTCCACCGTCTTCTTCCTCGTCATGTACGCGGTGCTCGGCAAGGCCGTGCTCGACAGCCGCGGCGGGCTCTCGTCGAGCACGTTCGCGAGCCTCTTCCGCTCGACGGTCGTCCTGTTCTCGATCTTCGGCGCCTACCCGCTGCTCTACCTGGTGCAGGTCCTGGTGACGCCGAACTCGAACCTGGTCCTGTGGGCGGTGGTCGTCCAGCTCGGCTTCTCCTTCTCCGACATCATCGCCAAGGTCGGCTTCGGCGCCATGATCCACAAGGTCGCGAAGCTGCGGACCGCCGAGGACGTCAACGCCGGCGTGCAGACCCACGACGAGCCGGTCTGGGTCGCCCACGAGCTGCAGGCCGCGCCCCGGCCGGCGGTCGCGCTCGCGGGTGCCAACGGCCACGCCCCCGTCGGGGAGCGCTGAGCCACCGGTGACCGCGCTCGGAGACGCCCGGGTCGCCCCGGGCGCTCCCGGCGCAGGCACCGTGCCCACCGCCGTCGCCGTGCCCCTGCGCGCGGCGACGGCGGTCTCGGTGTCCGCCGTCGCCGTCGTCCTCGTCGTCGGGCTCGTCGTTCCCGGGGTGTGGGAGCGCTGGGGATGGCTGCCGTTCGCGGTGGGGCTGCTCGTCGGCATCCCGCACGGCGCCCTCGACCACCTCGTGCCGTGGTGGACGGGGGCCACCGCCCGACGTCCGGGCCTGCTGGCCGGGGTGTTGTCGGCCTACGTGGCGCTCGCCGTCCTCACCTTCGTCGCCGCCCGGCTCTGGCCGGTTCCCGCGCTGGTGGGGCTGCTCGTCGGCTCGGCCGTGCACTTCGGGTCGGGCGAGACCGCGGTCCAGGCGCTCCGGAGCGGGCGCCCCGCCGGGCCCACGCCGCGCTGGGTGGCGCCCGGGCTGGCGACCGTCGCCGTGCCGTTCCTCGCGTGGCCCACCACCGTGCGCCCCGTCCTCGACGTCCTCGCGCCGGGCTCGGCCGCGGTGGTCCTCGACCCGACGGCGCTGCTCGTCGTGGGCACCGGGACCGCGGTGGCCGTCGTCGTGACGCTGGCGGCCGACCTGCTCGCGGGTCGACGCGCCGCCGCCGGCGAGCTCGCCCTGCTCACCGCGCTCTTCCTCGTCGTCCCCCCGCTGCCCGCGTTCGGGCTGTACTTCGGGGCCTGGCACGGGCTGCGCCACCTGGCCCGGCTCGTGGCCCTCGATCCCGGGAACGCCGGTGACCTCGCCCGCCGCCGGCTCGCTCGTCCCGTCGGCCGGGTGCTGCGGCAGGCCGCGCTCCCGACCGCGGCCGTGCTCGCCGTCCTGGTCGTGCTGCTCGCCGTGCCCGGACTGGCGGGCCGGGCGGCCGCGGGCCTCGTCCCGGCCGGGCTCGCGCTGGTGCTGGCCCTGACGGTGCCGCACATGGCCGTGGTCGCCGTGATGGACCGCCGACAGCGGCCCGCCGCTCAGTTCGAGTAGACCCTCGTCGGCGTCACGAGGACGGCCGCCCGGCGGTCGCGGGCCATCACGGCGTCGAACTCGTCCCAGTCGTCGTGCGTGCCGCCGGCCGCGGCGAAGACCGCACGCAGCAGCGCCGGGACGTCGTCGACCCCGGGCAGCGGGTCGTCCGGCCCGGCGATCTCGACGGATCCCTCGACCGTGCCCCACCGCCAGCCCACGCGCGCCGTCACCGCCGTCCACGGCCGGCGGCGCAGGTTGCCCAGCTTCGCGCGCCCGTAGGTCACGTAGGCGAGCACGTCCTGCCCGGTCACGGGGTGCGCCATCACCCCGGC
Source organism: Actinomycetospora sp. NBRC 106378 (assembly GCF_030269685.1). Taxonomy (GTDB): domain Bacteria; phylum Actinomycetota; class Actinomycetes; order Mycobacteriales; family Pseudonocardiaceae; genus Actinomycetospora. Next base: position 38,732 of record NZ_BSTT01000024.1, on the reverse strand, counting down.
GTTCACCACCGACGACTGGATCGACCCGTCCGCCCGCACGGTCGAGACCACGACCAGGCCCTGCTCCTCGGCGGCGAGGGCCCCGAACTCCGCGACGTCCATGGCGACATCCTGCCCCCCTTCCCGACGACGGGTCGGGCCGGTCGTGGGCCATCGCGTCGCGCGGGTCCGCGCCGCCCGCCACGATGGTGATCGTGACGCCGACGGGCCGGGCCGACGCTCCGGTGCAGCGCCCCTCGCGCCGTCGCCGGCTCCTCGCCCAGCCCGACCTCTGGGTCACGCCGCTGCTCGTCGCCGCCGGTCTGGTCGTCGCCTTCGGCACCGTCTACGCGGGGTCGCTCGACTCGATCGAGCGGCGCGCCCTGGACCCCGCGAACGTCCTCGGCCAGCTCTCCCAGCACCTCGTGCTGACGCTGTACTCCACGCTCCTGGTCCTGGTGGTCGCCCTCCCGCTCGGGCTCGTGCTCAGCCGGTCCCGGTTCGCGGTCGTGGCCCGGGCGGTCACGGTGATCGGCGGATTCGCACAGTCCCTGCCCGCGTTCGGGGTGCTGATCCTGCTCGGCTTCTGGCGGTTCGGGCTGCTCAGCGCCGTCCTCGGGCTGACGCTGGCCGCCTTCCTCCCGGTCCTGCGCAACACCGTCGTGGGGCTGCGGGCGGTCGACGGTGGTCTGGTCGAGGCGGCCCGGGGCATGGGCATGTCGGCCCGCCAGTGCCTGCGCCTCGTCGAGATCCCGCTCGCGGTGCCGGTGATCGTCGCCGGGGTCCGGGTGGCCCTCGTGCTCAACGTCGGCACCGCGACCCTCGCCTCGTACATCGGCGCGGGCGGGCTCGGCGCCCTGATCCAGCAGGCGCTCCTGCTCAACCGCCTGACGGTGCTCGCCGTCGCGGGTTCCCTGGTCGCGGCCCTCGCCCTGCTCGTGGACTGGCTCGCCGGGCTGGTCGAGCGCGCGGTCGCGGCGCGGACGGGCTGACGGCTACACGGTGAGGACGAGCTTCCCGCGCAGGTGACCGGCCTCGAGGGCCCGGTGGGCCTCGACGACCTGCTCGAACGGGAACACCCGGTCCACGTGCACGCGCAGCGCACCCCGCTCCACGAGCTCGACCAGCCCACGCAGGCCGACCGGGTCCGGGTCGACCGCGATGCCGCTGAACCGCAGGCCGGCCGCCGCCGCGGCGGCCCCCAGCCCGGCGTCGTCCTCCGACGTCATCGTCACCAGGTGGCCGCCCGGGCGCAGGACGGCGAGCGAGCGCCACACCGTCCGCCCGCCGAGCGTGTCCAGCACGACGTCGACGTCGCGCACCGCCGTGGTGAAGTCGACCTCGCGGTGGTCGATCACCTCGTCCGCGCCGAGGCCCTCGACGAACTCCCGTTTGCTCCCGCTCGCCGTCGTGACGACGTGGGCGCCGAAGGCCTTCGCGATCTGGATCGCGACGTGCCCGACGCCGCCGCCCCCACCGTGGACGAGGACGCGGTCGCCGGCGGACACGCCCGCGAGGTCGACGAGCCCCTGCCAGGCGGTGAGCCCGACGACCGGCAGCGCGGCCGCCTCGACGTGCGAGAGCGCCGCCGGCCTGCGCACCAGGTGCAGCGCGGGGGCCGCCACGAGCTCCGCGTAGGCGCGCGCCGGCCGGGGGAACAGCGGCATGCCGAACACCTCGTCGCCGGGGCGCCACCGCCACGTGCCCGGCGCCGCCTCGACCACCCCGCTGACGTCCCAGCCGAGCACGAACGGCGGCCCGCCGAGCAGCGGCATCTCCCCGGCCCGTAGCCGGGCCTCCAGCGGGTTCAGTCCGATCGCCGCGACGCGGACGAGGACCTCCGTCGGGAGCGGCCGGGGCTCCGGGGCGTCCTCCACGGTCAGGACCTCGGGCCCGCCGAGGGAGTGCTGGGTGATCACGCGCATGCGGCCGACGCTAGGCAGCCGAGAGGAACCGCCGGGTACCTTTCGAGGTCATGGACGGGTTCCCCGACGGGTTCCTCGCCGACTGTCCCGGGCGGCTGACGGTGGAACTGCTCGCCGACAAGTGGTCGGTCGTGGTCCTCGCGGGGCTCAGCCGCGGCCCGGTCCGCCACGGCGACCTGATCGACCTGATCGGCGGCGGGATCTCCCGCAAGGTGCTCACCCAGACCCTGCGGCGGCTCGAGTCGCACGGACTCGTGAGCCGGCGTGCCTACGCCGAGGCGCCACCCCGCGTCGAGTACGAACTCACCCCGCTCGGGGCCACGCTCACCGAACCCATCCACGTGCTGACGGCGTGGGCCAGGACGCACGGCGAGGCGGTCCTCGACGCCGGCGACGGACACTCCCCGATGGCGGCCGGGAACTGACCGCCTCGCCGGGCACGCTCGTCGTCGTGAACCCGGTGGAGACGTTCCGACTGGCCGACCGAGCGATCGAGGGCGTGGTCCTCGGCATTCCCGACGACGGGTGGGGCCGGGTGCCGGAGCCGGTCTTCGCCTCCGACCCCGTCGGTGGGCGCCCGGTGCGCGACGCGGTGGCGCACCTCGCGCGGGACGAGGCGTGGATCCCCTCGCAGCTCGCGGGGGAGACGATGGCCGAGGCCGGGGAGCCCGACGTCGGGCCGTTCCCGGATCTGGCGCGACGGGCCCGTGCGGCCGCCGAGGGCGTGGACGACCTCGCCGCGACGGTGCACTGCTCCTTCGGGGACTGCTCGGTCGAGGAGTACCTGTGGCAGCTGATCGTCGCGCGCACGCTCGGGGCGGAGGCGCTGGCCCGGGTGCTCGGGCTGGTCTCGCCGGTGGACGACGAGCTGGCGGGCGCGGTCCTCGGCGGGCTCGCGCCGCGCGCGGAGCTCTGGCGGTCGGTCGGGATCCTGCTGCCCCCGCGGGCCGCGGCCTCGCCGTCGGCGCGGGATCGGCTGCTCGCGCTGTGCGGTCTGTGATCAAGGCCGCCGTCGTGTCCCGCGCTGACCGTCGGGGTGACCTGGTAGGACTCGCGCGGGGAGCGGGACCGGGGGGACCGGCGTCCTCCGACCCACTCACCCCCGGCCCATCCGAGGAGCACAGGTATGGCCACCAGGACCACCGTCACGCTGGTCGACGACATCGACGGCGGCACCGCGGAGGAGACCGTCGGCTTCGGGCTCGACGGCGCGGTGTACGAGATCGACCTCTCCGCGGCCAACGCCGGCGAGCTCCGCGCGGCGCTCGGGCGCTACGTCGCGGCGGCGCGTCGGACCGGCGGCCGCCGGTCGTCCGGTGGGGCGGCCGCGCCGGCCGCCGCGCCCACGCCGTCCTCCTCTCCCTCCTCGTCGTCCTCGTCGCGGGAGCGCAACCAGGAGATCCGGAGCTGGGCCAACGAGCACGGCGCCGGGTTGTCCTCCCGCGGGCGACTGCCCGGGTGGGTGGTCGAGGCGTTCGAGGCGGGCGACGCGTCGCTGCTGGCGCGGGCCTCGTCCTCGGATTCGGAGCCGGAGTCGTCCCCCGTCGTCGAGGAGGCCGGGGAGCAGGCCGGGGAGCAGGCCGAGGAGCCGCGCGGGCGGGACGGGCTGACCGCCGACGAACGCGAGCGCATCCGGGCGTGGGCGGTCGAGGAGGGCATCGAGGTCAAGCCCCGCGGCCAGCTGAAGAAGGACCTGATCGCGAACTACCGGGCCACGACGTCGCGGCAGGGCTGACGGCACCCCTGGTGTCAGCGGTGGCCCACCGCTGACACTGATCGTCAGCATCCGCACACGCTGGAGGAGGCACCGTGGCCGAGGCCTACATCGTCGACGCCGTCCGCTCGCCGGTGGGCACCCGCAAGGGCAAGCTCGCCGACGTCCACCCCGCCGACCTCGGGGCCCACGCGCTGACCGCGCTGATGGAGCGCACCGGGGTCGACCCGGGGGCCGTCGAGGACGTGCTGATGGGATGCGTGACCCAGCTCGGCCCGCAGGCCGGGGTCATCGGCCGGACGGCGTGGCTCTCCGCGGGCTTCCCGGAGCACGTGCCCGGGACCACGATCAACCGCGCGTGCGGCTCGTCGCAGCAGGCGCTGCACTTCGCGGCGCAGGCGATCATGTCCGGCACGCAGGATCTGGTGGTCGCGGCCGGCGTCGAGAACATGGCGATCGTCCCGATCGACGCGAACGCCGCCGTGCTCGAGCGGATGGGGACCCGCCGCGAGGGCGCGAAGTGGATCGAGCGCTACGGCGAGCAGGAGATCAGCCAGTTCCGCGGTGCGCAGCTGATCGCCGAGAAGTGGGGCATCACGCGGGAGCGGATGGAGGAGTTCGCGGTCGAGTCGCACCGGCGGGCCGCCACCGCGACCGACGAGGGCCGCTTCACCGGGCAGATCGCGCCGCTGAACCACCTCTCCCACGACGAGGGCATCCGGCCGAACGTCGACCTGGAGAAGATGGCGTCCCTCCCGCCGCTGCGCGAGGGCTACGCGCTGACGGCGGCGGTCTCGTCGCAGGTGTCGGTCGGGTCGGCGGCGATGCTGATCGCCTCCGAGCAGGCGATGCGCGAGCACGACCTCGAACCGATCGCGAAGGTCTCGACGATGGCCGTGGTCGGGGAGGACCCGGTGCTCATGCTCACCGGCCCCATCCCCGCGACCCGGTCGGTCCTGCGCAAGGCCGGGCTGACGGTCGACGACATCGACCTGTTCGAGTGCAACGAGGCCTTCGCGCCCGTCGTGCTCGCGTGGGCCGAGGAGACCGGCGCGCCCCTGGAACGGACCAACGTCAACGGCGGCGCCATCGCGATGGGTCACCCGCTCGGTGCGACCGGCGCCGTCCTCGCGACGAAACTCGTGCACGAGCTGCGCCGGACCGGGGGCGCACGAGGGCTGCAGACGATGTGTGAGGGCGGCGGTCAGTCCAACGCCACCATCATCGAGCGGGTCTGAACGGCCCAACCCCGAGGGCCGGCCGGCGCCCGCGGTTCCGACCACCGAGGGACCGACCGTCTCCCTGCTCGCGTGAGCTGCACGGGGCTCGCACCATGGACGGGTGAGCGTCGGGCGGGTGGTCGGGATCCTCGTGGTCGTGCTCGTGCTGTACGCGATCGTCTCGCAGCCGCTGACGTCGGCGGCGATGGTGCGGGGCGGTGGCAACGCCCTGCAGGAGGCCGGGACGAGCATGATCCAGTTCGTGCGCGGGGTGGCGCCGAGCGGCGGGTCGTCGGGGTCGGGGTCGGGGTCGGCCGGGTCGTCGGCGGGCACCTACACCGTGCGCCCCGGGGACACGCTCTCCTCCATCGCGGCCCGGTACTCGGTCAGCACGGCCACCCTCGCGGCGCGCAACGACCTCGCGGACGCCGACCGGATCGTCCCGGGCCAACGCCTGTCGCTCCGCTGACCGTCCAACCGGGCGCCCGATCGACGATGGCGACCTGGACGCATCCAGTGGGAGCAACGCGCCATCGTCGACCCGACCGACCTGACCCGCGGACGGTGGGCGTCAGCGTGTGGCGTTGTGGCCGCGCACGCCCTCGGCGAACTCGACGGTGAACCCGTCGGGGTCGCGCAGCTGCATCGAGCGCTCGAACCCCCGGTCCCGCGGCGGCACGCGGACCTCGATGCCCGCAGCGACGAACGCGGCGTGCAGGCCGTCGAGATCGTCCGTGCCGAGCTCGACCTGCACGAGGGCGGCGGCCGCCCCGATCCGGCCCGCCGCCGCGCCGGCCTCCAACAGGCCGAGGGTGGCCCGGTCGAACCGCAGCAGGACGAACCCGCCGTTGCGAATCTCCTCGACGAAGCCGAGCGACTCGTAGAACCGGACGGACCGGTCCAGCTCGGTGACGGGCAGGCTGAGGCCTTCGAACCAGGTGGTCATGACGCTCCTCGCGCAGCACGATCGGACGCGCCACGAGGAGCCGCCGCAGCGACGCCCGGAGCGTTCCGACGCCGCACTCCGAGCAGCGCAGAGCGTACTCCCGGCGCGCCCCGCTCCCGCAAGATCTCGTCGAGCGGAGCGAAGTGCTCGCTCACCGACCACGTCGCTCCGCGCCATGAGATCTTGTGGGGGTGCGCGCCGCGCGGAGAGGGTGCACGCAGCGCACCTACACGACGACCGACGTCTCCACCGTGTACCGGTCGGCGCGGTAGAGGTGGCGCCCGACCTCGACCAGCGCCCCGGCGTCGTCGTACACCAGCATCTCGGCGGTCACGCAGGCCAGCGGCGTCTCCTGCTCGAGCAGCGACGCCTCCTCGTCGGTGGCCAGGCGGGCGCCGATCGTCTGGCGGGCGATCGCGATCTGCACCCCGCGGGCGCGCAGCAGGTCGTAGAGCCCGGTGTCGGTGAGCTCGGCGAGGTCCGCGTCCGACAGTTGCACGGCGGCGGGCAGGTAGTTGGTCATGACGGCGAGCGGCTCGTCGTCGGCCGACCGCAGCCGGCGGATGCACTGCATCGTCTCGTCGGGCGACAGCGCCTCGGCGAGCCCGAGCGACGAGGCGGGCACGATGTCGGCGGAGAGCAGCCGCGTCCGCGGGGAACGACCCGCCGTCGTGAGGTCCTCGTGGAGCGAGGACAGGCGGACGTCGCGGTGGATCGCGGGACGCGTGACCTGGGTGCCGAGCCCCCGACGGCGCACGAGCATGCCCTTGCGGACCAGCTCCGCGATGGCCTGCCGGGCGGTCGGGCGAGCGAGGCCGAGCCGTTCGGTGAGCGCGAGCTCGTTCTCGATCCGGTCCCCGGGGCGCAGCTCCCCGGACGCGATCTTGGCCTCGATCGCCTGCGAGAGCTGGTGGTAGAGCGGCACGGGACTGGTCCGGTCGAGCCGCACGTCCAGCGGGACGGCCTCGGATCGGGTGGCCATACGCCGTAGCCTACCGGTCCAGGTCCTATTGTCATCATGTCTGTACAAAGTATTGACGTTGTCGGTGCCCCGGCCTACCGTTCGGTCCTGACGCCGGAACCCTGCGAGAAGCACCGAGAGGGCCATCATGAACGCCTCCGTCGAGCCGCCCGAGGTCCTGACGTTCGGCCGCGCCGGGGTGGACATCTACCCGCTGCAGGTCGGGGTCGGGCTCGAGGACGTCACCTCGTTCGGGAAGTTCCTCGGCGGCACCACCGCGAACGTCGCCGTCGCCGCGGCCCGCCTCGGGCGCCGCGCCGCGATCATCACCGGTGTCGGCGACGACCCGTTCGGCCGCTACGTGCGCCGGGAGCTGGGCCGGCTCGGGGTGGACGACCGGTACGTCGTCACCAACACCGAGTACGCCACGCCGGTCACGTTCTGCGAGATCTTCCCGCCGGACGACTTCCCGCTGTACTTCTACCGGAAGCCCACCGCGCCCGACCTGCAGGTGCGGCCCGCCGACCTCGACCGTGACGCGATCGCCGGCGCCGACCTGCTGTGGCTCTCGGTCACGGGCCTGTCCGAGGAGCCGTCGCGCGCGGCGCACCACGAGGCGCTCGCCGCGCGCGGCGCGGGCCGGACGGTGCTCGACCTGGACTACCGGCCGATGTTCTGGGAGTCCCCGGAGCTGGCCCGCGCGCAGATCCAGAAGATCCTCGGCCAGGTCACGGTGACGGTCGGGAACCGCGAGGAGTGCGAGGTCGCGGTCGACGAGACCGACCCCGACCGGGCGGCCGACGCGCTGCTCGACGCGGGGGTGACGCTCGCCGTGGTCAAGCAGGGGCCCAAGGGCGTCCTCGCCAAGACCCGCACGGAGCGCGTGGTCTCGCCGCCGATCGACATCACGCCCTACAACGGCCTCGGCGCCGGCGACAGCTTCGGGGGCTCGCTGGCCCACGGCCTGCTCGCCGGGTGGCCGCTGGAGGAGGTCCTGCACCGCGCCAACGCGGCCGGGGCCATCGTCGCCTCCCGCCTCGAGTGCTCCACCGCCATGCCGACGCCCGCCGAGATCGACACCCTGCTGTCCGGCGGCGACCCGAACCAGAACGGGGAGTCCGATGCCTGACTTCGTGGCCGACCTCGCGGAGCTCCGCGACGTCCGGGCCCACGACCCGGGACGCGTCACCGCGCTGCTCGCCGCCCGGGCCCGCCAGCCGTTCCTGCCCCCGGACGGCCGGCTCATGCTGGTCGCCGCCGACCACCCCGCCCGCGGGGCGCTGTCGGTGCGGGGGAACCCCGAGGCCATGGAGAGCCGCCCCGAGCTGCTCGACCGGCTGGTCACCGCGCTCGCCCGACCGGGCGTCGACGGCGTCCTCGGTACCGCCGACGTCCTCGAGGACCTCCTGCTGCTGGGGGCGCTCGAGGACAAGGTCGTGGTCTCCTCGATGAACCGGGGCGGGCTCGCGGGCGCGGTGTTCGAGATGGACGACCGGCTGACCGGCTACGACGTCGCGGCCACCGTCGAGGCCCGCTTCGACGCCATCAAGATGCTCACCCGCATCGACCTCGACGACCCGTCGACCGTCGCCACTCTCCAGACCTGCGCGCAGGTCGTCACCGAGGCCAACCGCGCGGGCGTCGTCGCGATGGTCGAGCCCTTCCTGTCGCGCCGCGTCGACGGGCAGGTGGTCAACGACCTCTCGCCCGAGGCCGTCGTCCGCTCGGTGCACATCGGGCAGGGCCTCGGCGCCTCCAGCGCCTACACCTGGCTCAAGCTCCCCGTGATCGACGACATGGAGCGTGTCATGGCGGCGACCACGCTGCCCACGCTGCTCCTGGGCGGCGACCCCGCCGGCCACCCCGACGACACCTACGCCTCCTGGGCGCGGGCCCTCGCGCTGCCCGGGGTCCGCGGGCTCGTCGTCGGCCGGTCGCTGCTCTACCCGCCCGACGGCGACGTCGCGGCCGCCGTCGACACCGCGGTGTCCCTCGTCCGGCCCGCCAAGGCGGCCGCGGCATGACGCGCACCGTCCTCGGCAACGAGCTCCACCTGCCGTCGGGAAGCAGCGCCGCCGACGGCTTCGACACGCTGATCACGCGGGAGGTCGCCGGCTGGTCGCACTCCTCGCTGCGGACCTTCACCCTCGCCCGCGGCGAGGAGCGGACCGTCCCGACGGCGGGTGAGGAGATGTTCGTCGTCCCGCTCGCGGGCTCCGGGGCGGTCACCCTGGGGAGCACGACGTTCGAGCTGCGCGGCCGGACGAGCGTGTTCGCCGGGCCCACGGACGTCGTGTACCTGCCGGTCGACGCGGAGGTCACCGTGCGCGGCGAGGGACGCTTCGCGTTGACGGGAGCCCGCACCGACACCCAGCTGGCGTTCCGGTACGCGCCCGCTGCCGACGTGCCGGTCGAGCTGCGCGGCGCCGGGCAGGCGAGCCGGCAGGTCCGCAACTTCGGCACCGTCGGGGTGTTCGAGACCGCCTCGCTGATCGCCTGCGAGGTGATCACCCCGAACGGCAACTGGTCGAGCTACCCGGCCCACAAGCACGACACCGCGGGCCCGCACGAGTCCGAGCTCGAGGAGATCTACTACTTCGAGATCGCGCCGTCGCCGCACGGCACCCCGGGGATCGGCTACCACCGCACGTCGACGTCGGAGGCCGGGGAGATCGACGTGCTCGTCGAGGTCCGCGACCGCGACACCGTGCTCGTCCCCTTCGGCTGGCACGGACCGTGCATGGCCGCGCCGGGGCACGACATGTACTACCTCAACGTCATGGCCGGCCCCGGGCCGGAGCGCGCCTGGCGGATCACCGACCACCCCGAGCAGGCGTGGGTGCGGGAGACCTGGGCCGACCAGAGCATCGACGCTCGTCTCGGAGGGCAGTGATGGCAGACACGGTGCGGTTGACCGTCGCCCAGGCGACCGTGAGGTTCCTCGCCGCGCAGTACTCCGAGCGCGACGGCGTGCGGCAGAAGCTGTTCGCCGGGTGCTTCGGCATCTTCGGCCACGGCAACGTCGCGGGCCTGGGACAGGCGCTGCTGCAGGCGGAGCTGGAGGAGCCCGACGCGCTGCGCTACGTCCTCGGCCGCAACGAGCAGGCCATGGTCCACACCGCGGTCGCCTACGCCCGCACCCAGGACCGGCTGCGGACCTGGGCCGTGTCGTCGAGCGTCGGCCCGGGCGCCACCAACATGGTCACCGGTGCCGCGCTGGCCACGATCAACCGGCTGCCCGTGCTGCTGCTCCCGGCCGACACGTTCGCCGACCGGTCCGCGTCGCCGCTGCTGCAGGAGCTGGAGCTCCCGGGCGCGGGCGACGTCACCGTCAACGACTGCTTCCGCCCGGTGTCGAAGTACTTCGACCGCGTGTGGCGGCCCGAGCAGCTCCCGGCCGCCCTCCTCTCGGCGATGCGGGTGCTCACGGACCCGGTCGAGACCGGTGCGGTCACGGTCTGCTTCCCGCAGGACGTGCAGGCCCAGGCGCACGACTGGCCGGTCGAGTTCTTCGCCGAGCGGACCTGGCACGTGGCCCGTCCGGTGCCGGAGCGCTCCGCCGTCGACCGGGCCGCCGAGGCGATCCGCTCCGCGCGCCGCCCGCTGGTCGTCGCCGGCGGCGGCGTGCACTACAGCGGCGCGGTCGAGGCGCTCGCGGCGTTCTGCGAGGCCACCGGCATCCCCGTCGGCCAGTCGCAGGCGGGCAAGGGCACGCTCGCGTGGGACCACCCGCAGTGCCTCGGCGCGATCGGGTCCACCGGCACCACCGCCGCCAACGCGATCGCCGCGGATGCCGACGTCGTCGTCGGGATCGGCACCCGGTACTCCGATTTCACGACGGCGAGCCGCACGGCCTTCGCGCATCCGGACGTCCGGTTCGTCAACGTCAACGTCGCCCCGATCGACGCGGTGAAGCACTCCGGGGTCTCCGTCGTCGCCGACGCCCGCGAGACGCTGGAGGCGCTGACCGCCGCCCTCGAGGGTCACGCGGTCGACGCGTCCTACGTCGAGCGGTACCGCACGCTGGACGCGGAGTGGGCCGCGACCGTCGACGCCGCGTACCACCCGGCGAGCCCGAACGCGGGGGCCGACGGGCTGCTCACCCAGTCCGAGGTGTTGGGCATGGTCAACGACCTGTCCGACCCGCGCGACGTCGTCGTCTGCGCCGCGGGCTCGATGCCGGGTGACCTGCACAAGCTGTGGCAGACCCGCGACCCGAAGGGCTACCACGTCGAGTACGGGTACTCCTGCATGGGCTACGAGGTGGCCGGCGGCCTCGGGGTCGCCCTGGGTGCGCCCGACCGTGACGTGTTCGTCCTGGTCGGCGACGGCTCCTACCTCATGATGGCGACCGAACTGGTCACTGCGGTCCAGGAGGGACTCAAGGTGATCGTGGTGCTCGTGCAGAACCACGGCTTCGCCTCGATCGGCGCGCTCTCGGAGTCCCTGGGCTCCCAGCGGTTCGGCACCAGCTACCGCTACCGCACGTCGTCGGGCCGGCTCGACGGCGGGCACCTGCCGGTCGACCTCGCCGCGAACGCCGAGTCGTTGGGGGTGCCGGTGCGTCGGGTGCGGTCCGCCGAGGAGTTCGCGGCGGCGATCACCGCGGCGAAGGCGGATCCGCACGCGTCGGTCGTGCACGTCGAGACCGATCCCCGCGTCGGCGCTCCCGACTCCCGCTCCTGGTGGGACGTGCCCGTCAGCGAGACCTCCACCCTCGCCTCGACGCAGTCCGCGCGAGCCACCTACGACGTCAACAAGGCGCGGCAGCGGCCCTTCCTCGCGCCCGCCGAGAAGCACTGACCGAGACGGAGATCTGATGACCAGCACGCTGGACGACACCGCCACCACCCCCACCGACGGCGGCGTCCCCGAGCTCACCCACTGGATCGGCGGCACGCCCACCCCCGGCGGGAGCGGGACCTTCGGCGACGTCACGAACCCCGCGACCGGCGAGGTCACGGCCCTGGTGCCGTTCGCCTCGGCGGCGGAGGTCGTCGACGCGGTCGCCGTCGCGAAGGCGGCGTTCCCGGGGTGGCGCGACACCTCGCTGACGAAGCGCACCTCGATCCTCTTCCGGTTCCGGGAGCTGCTGAACGCGAAGGCGGGCGAGCTCGCGGAGGTCATCACCGCCGAGCACGGCAAGGTCCTCTCCGACGCCGCCGGTGAGGTCGCGCGCGGTCAGGAGGTCGTGGAGTTCGCCTGCGGGATGCCCCACCTGCTCAAGGGCGGCGCGACCGAGAACGCCTCGACCGGCATCGACGTGCACTCGGTGCGGCAGCCGCTCGGCGTCGTCGGGATCATCTCGCCGTTCAACTTCCCGGCCATGGTGCCGATGTGGTTCTTCCCCATCGCGATCGCCGCGGGCAACACCGTGGTGCTCAAGCCGAGCGAGAAGGTCCCCTCGGCGGCGCTGTGGATCGCCGAGCTGTGGCGCGAGGCCGGGCTGCCCGACGGCGTGTTCAACGTCGTCCACGGCGACAAGGTCGCGGTCGACGGGCTGCTCACGAACCCCGACGTGCGCTCGATCAGCTTCGTGGGCTCGACCCCGATCGCGCGCTACATCTACGAGACCGGCACCGCGCACGGCAAGCGCGTCCAGGCCCTCGGCGGGGCGAAGAACCACATGGTGGTGCTGCCCGACGCCGACCTCGACCTCGCCGCCGACCAGGCGGTGAACGCCGGGTTCGGCTCGGCCGGCGAGCGGTGCATGTCGATCTCCGCGCTGGTCGCGGTGGGCGACTGCGCCGACACCCTCGTCGAGAAGATCGCCGAGCGGGCCCGCGGGCTGCGCACCGGGGACGGGCGACGCTCCTGCGACATGGGCCCGCTGGTCACGAAGGCGGCGCAGGACCGCGTCTCCGGCTACGTCGACGCCGGCGAGCGCGAGGGCGCGACCGTGGTGGTCGACGGCCGCACCGGCGACTTCGACGCCGACGGCCAGGGCTTCTTCGTGGGCCCGACGCTGCTCGACCACGTCGGCACCGACATGAGCGTCTACACCGACGAGATCTTCGGACCGGTGCTCTCCGTGGTCCGCGTCGACTCCTACACCGAGGCGGTCGAGCTGATCAACGCGAACCCCTACGGCAACGGCACCGCGATCTTCACCAACGATGGCGGGGCCGCGCGGCGGTTCCAGAACGAGGTCGAGGTCGGGATGATCGGCGTCAACGTGCCGGTCCCGGTCCCGATGGCCTACTACTCCTTCGGCGGCTGGAAGAACTCGCTGTTCGGCGACACCCATGCCCACGGCACCGAGGGCGTGCACTTCTTCACCCGGGGCAAGGTCGTCACCACCCGGTGGCTCGACCCGTCCCACGCCGGGCTGAACCTCGGCTTCCCCACCAACGCCTGACCCCGTTCCCGACGGCGGGTGACACGACACCCGCCGTCGGGCCGATCCACGACGCCCTCATCGGGGAGGAGCGATCTTGAGCACCGATTCCGCAGCACCACCCAACCTGCCGCCCGACACCACGGGACCGCACTCCTCGCGGCTCGGTCTGATCGCGGTCGTCGCGACCTTCGGCGGCCTGCTCTTCGGCTACGACACCGGCGTCATCAACGGCGCCCTCGAGCCCCTGACCCGCGACCTCGGGCTCACCTCCGTCACCGAGGGCATCGTCGTCAGCATCCTGATCTTCGGGGCCGCCATCGGCGCCATGATCGGCGGGCGGCTCTCCGACCGCTACGGGCGCCGGCACAACATCCTGCTGCTCGCGGTCGTGTTCATGATCGGCACGATCGGCTGCGTGTCCGCCCCGAACTGGGAGGTCCTCGCGGTCTTCCGTTTCGTGCTCGGCCTCGCGGTCGGCGGGGCGTCCGCCACCGTGCCGGTGTACCTCGCGGAGATCGCGCCGGTCGAGCGGCGCGGCGGGCTCGTCACCCGCAACGAGGTCATGATCGTCTCCGGCCAGTTCGCGGCCTTCGTGATCAACGCGATCATCTTCAACGTCTGGGGCGAGGTGGACGCGATCTGGCGCGTCATGCTCGTCGTCGCGCTGCTCCCGGCGATCGCGCTGTTCATCGGCATGCTGCGGATGCCGGAGAGCCCCCGCTGGCTCGTCGGGCAGGGCCGCGACGACGAGGCCCTCGCGGTCCTCGAGCAGGTCCGCACCCCCGAGCGGGCTCGCGCCGAGATGGCTGAGGTGCACCGGCTCGCCGAGGAGGAGGAGCTCTCGCGCACTGGCGGGGCGTCCGACCTCTCGGTGCGCTGGATCCGCCGGCTCATCCTGATCGGCGCCGGGCTGGGCGTGTTCCAGCAGTTCACCGGCATCAACTCGATCATGTACTACGGCACGCAGCTCCTGGGCGACGCCGGCTTCTCGGCGAGCGCCGCGATCATCGCGAACACGCTCAACGGCCTGTTCTCGGTGCTCGGCATCAGCGTCGGCATCCTGCTGATCAACCGCATCGACCGGCGCACGATGCTGCTCGGCGGCTTCGCGCTGACGACGACGTTCCACCTGCTCGTCGGGCTCTCCGCACTGCTCCTGCCCGACGGGACGGCGAAGGCGTACTTCATCCTCGTGTTCGTCGTGCTGTTCGTGTTCTGCATGCAGGGCACCATCGGCCCGCTCGTGTGGCTGATCCTCTCCGAGATCTTCCCGCTGAAGATCCGCAGCCTCGCCATCGGCATCAGCGTGTTCGTGCTGTGGATCGCGAACGCCGTGGTCGCCCTCGTCTTCCCGCCGACCGTCGAGGCGATCGGGATCGCGCCGACGTTTCTCATCTTCGTCGCGCTCGGCCTGATCGCCCTGGTCTTCACCCACCGCTACGTGCCCGAGACCCGCGGCCGGTCGCTCGAGGAGCTCGAGGCCGACTTCCGCGCCGCCGGAGGTGTCCGATGAGCGTGCTCGTGGCGGTCGGCGAGGGCGCCGAGGGAACGCACGCGCTGGCTGCGGGAGCGGCGGAGGCGGACCTGCTGGGGGCGCGGCTCGTCGTCGTGAACCTGTCGCTGTCCACGCTCGAGCCGGGGCTGGTCCCGGCAGGCACCGAGGTCGTCGAGCGTCGCGGGTCCGGCGACCGCGACCCGGCCGAGGCTGTGCTCGACGAGATCGACGAACGCGGGGACGTGCAGCGGCTCGTCATCGGCGTGCGCCGCCGGTCCCCGGTGAGCAAGGCGCTGCTCGGGAGCATCTCCCAGCGCCTGCTGCTCGAGTCGCCCGTGCCCGTCCTGGCGGTCAAGCCGCCGGCCTGAGGTCGCTGCCGCGGACCCGCTCCGCGACGTTCACGTGGGGCAGGTCCGCGGGCGCTCCGACCTGCCTGGTGTGTGTCTGGGCGAGTCCTAGAGCGCTCTAAAATTCTTGACGGTATGTCTGTACAAAGCGTTGACGACGCCGGGTCCCGCTGCCTAGCGTCGTCCTCGTCCGGTGGCGCCGAGCCCCGACCCCGACTCAACGAGGAGAACGCAGTGAGCAGCATCCGCGTCGGCTCCGCCCCCGACTCGTGGGGCGTGTGGTTCCCGGAGGACCCCGAGCAGACGACCCCCGAACGGTTCCTCGCCGAGGTCGCGGCCGCCGGCTACGACGTCATCGAGCTCGGTCCCTACGGCTTCCTGCCGACCGACCCGACGGCCCTGGCCGACGCCCTGCGCGAGTACGGCCTGTCGGTCTCGGCCGGCACCGTGTTCGAGCACCTGCACCAGCCCGACTCGTGGGACCACGTCTGGGATCAGGTCGCCGACGTCGCCGCACTGACCCGCGCGGTCGGTGGCGAGCACCTCGTCGTCATCCCGGAGCCGTGGCGCGACCACAGGACCGGCGCGCCGAAGGAGCCCCGCGAGCTCGACGCCGCGTCCTGGGACCGCCTGACCATGGGCATGGACACCCTCGGCCGACGCGTGCTCGAGGAGTACGGCCTGCGCGTGCAATTCCACTCGCACGCCGACTCGCACGTCGGCTACCAGCGGGAGATCGAGCGCTTCGTGGAGTCGACCGACCCGCGCTACGTGAACCTGTGCCTCGACACCGGGCACGTCTCCTACTACGGCGGGGACAACGTCGCGATCATCCGGAAGTACCCGGAGCGGATCGGCTACCTGCACCTCAAGCAGGTCGACCCGGCGATCGTCGCCCGCGTCGAGGCCGAGGACCTGCCCTTCCCCGACGCCGTCCGCGCCGGCGCGATGATCGAGCCGCCGCACGGCGTGCCGTCGATGCCCGACGTGCTCGCCGCCGTCACCGAGGCCGTCCTCCCCGTCAACCCGGACGTGTTCGCGATCGTCGAGCAGGACATGTACCCCTGCCCGGCCGACATGCCGCTGCCGATCGCCAAGCGCACCCGCACCTACCTCGCCGGCTGCGGCGGCGCCGTCGCCGTCGGCCCCGCCGCCCTCACCACCGCCTAGGAGCGACCGTCATGACCACCTCCGGGGTCGAACTCCGCTCCGCCACGTCTCCCGACGAACTCCGCGTCGCCGTCCTCGGCGTCGGCAAGATGGGCGCCTTCCACGTCGACAGCCTCTCCCGGCGCACCCGCGGCGCCCGAGTCACCGTCGTCAGTGACTTCGTCGACGAGCAGGCCCACCGCGTCGGCGACCCGATCGGCGCCCGGGTGGTGGCCGACCCGCTGGAGGCGATCCGCGCCGACGACGTCGACGCCGTCGTCCTCGCCAGCCCCGGCGCCGCCCACCACGAGCAGGTCCTCGCGTGCCTCGAGGCCGGCAAGCCCGTGCTCTGCGAGAAGCCGCTCACGGTCGAGGCGTCGACGTCCCTCGAGGTGTACCGCCGCGAGTCGGAGCTCGGGCGCCGCCTCATCCAGGTCGGCTTCATGCGCCGGTTCGACCACGAGTACGCGCAGCTGCAGCGCCTGATCGCCACCGGCGAGTTCGGCGCGCCGCTGATGCTGCACTGCACCCACCGCAACCCCGACGTGCCGGACTTCTTCGACTCGCAGTTCATGATCCGCGACTCGGTGGTCCACGAGGCCGACACCGCCCGCTTCCTGCTCGGCGAGGAGATCAGCGCCGTCACCGTGGTGAAGGGTCGCCCGACCTCGAGCGCGCCCGCCGGCACCTCCGACCCGATGCTCGTGCTGTTCGAGGCCGAGTCCGGCGCGCTGGTCACGATCGAGATCTTCGTGCGGACGGGCGTGGCCTACGAGGTGCGCACCGAGCTCGTCGGCGAGCGCGGGTCGGCGACGATCGGACTGGACCAGAACGTCGTCGTGAAGCGCCCCGGCGGCACCTGGGGCGGGACGATCACGCCCGGCTTCGTCGAGCGTTTCGGCCAGGCCTACGACGACCAGATGCAGCGCTGGGCCGACGCCGCCCGCGCCGGGATCGCCTCGGGCGGGGACGCCGTCGACGGCCCGGGCAGCTGGGACGGCTACGCGGCCGCGGCGATCTGCGAGGCCGGGGTGGCCGCCGTCGTGAAGGGCGTGCGCGTGGAGACCGGGATGGATCCGCGATGAAGCTCGCCCTCGACGCGCAGATGTTCCACCGGACGACGGCGGTGGTCGACCTCCCCGACGCCGTGGCCCGCGCGGGCTACCAGTGGATGGAGCTCTCCCCGAAGGAGGACTTCATCCCGTTCTTCGCGCACCCGCGGGTCGACTCGGGGACCGTGGCCACGCTGCGTCGCCGCGCCGCCGACGTGGGGGTGGGGATCTCGTCGGTGCTGCCGGTCCTGCGCTGGTCGGGGCCCTCGGAGGAGGCCCGCCAGGCTGCCGTCCGCGCGTGGCGACGGGCCATCCGGATCACCGTCGACCTGGGCGTCGACACGATCAACACCGAGTTCAACGGCCGGCCGGAGGCCGCGGAGCAGGCCGAGGCGATGTTCCTGCGCTCGTTCGACGAGCTCGCGCCGGACTTCGAGCGCGAGGGCGTCCGGCTCGTGCTCGAGCCGCACCCCGACGACTTCATCGAGGACGGCCACGCCGCCGTCGACATGATCGCGGGGCTCGACCGAGACTGGATCACGTTCCTCTACTGCACGCCGCACACGTTCCACCAGGGGAACGACGCGGCCGGGATCATCGCGCACGCCGGCGCGCGGGTGACCAACGTGCACCTCGCGGACACCCTCGACCACACCGCCTCGGGCGGGCTGCGCTACATCGTCAACCCGCCCGGGTCGACGGTGCGGGTGCACCAGCACGCGCCGATGGGGGCGGGCGAGGTCGACTTCGACGAGGTCTTCGCCGCGCTCGCGGCGGCGGGCTTCGACGGCACCCTGACCCACTGCGTGTTCGGGTGGGAGGACCGCGCGCTCGACGTGGTGACGCGCGACCGCGAGACCGTCACCGACCTCGTCGGGAAACACTTCGGGACCGTCACCTGGGAGTCGCCGTGACCGCCGTCGGACTGGTGGGGGCGGGCTGGATGGGCCACCTCCACGCCCGCGCGTACGCCCGGCTGCCGCACCACGTGGCGCTCGCGGCGCGGCCGCGGCTGGTCGCGGTGGCCGACGCGGTCCCGGCCGCGGCCGACGACTTCGTCGCCCGCTACGGCTTCGAGCGCGCGACGACCGACTGGCGCTCGGTGGTGGACGACCCGGCGATCGAGGCGGTCAGCGTCGCCGCGCCGAACGGGCTGCACCGCGAGATCGGGGTGGCCGTCGCGCAGGCGGGCAAGCACCTGTGGATCGAGAAGCCGGTGGGTCTGACCTCGGCCGACACCGCCGCCGTGGCCGACGCCGTGCACGCCGCGGGCGTCACGTCGACGATCGGTTTCAACTACCGCATGGTCCCGGCGATCGCCCGGGCCCGGCGGCTGCTCGCCGAGGGCGCGATCGGGCGGCTCACGCACGCGCGCTTTCGGCTGCTCACCGACTTCGCCGCCCATCCCGACGGCGGGTTGACCTGGCGGTTCACGCGGGCGCAGGGCGGGTCGGGGGTGCTGAACGACCTGGCCGTGCACGGGGTCGACCTCGTCCGGTTCCTGGTCGGGGAGGTGCGGACGGTGGTCGCCGACGGGGAGCGGTTCATCCCGCGGCGCCCCGTCGTGGCCGCGGGGGCGAGCCAGTACTCCCGGGGCGGGGACGAGTACGGCGACGTCGAGAACCTCGACTTCGTCTCCGTGCTCGGCCGGACCAGCGACGACGTGATCGTGCAGCTCGAGGCGAGCCGGGTCGCCGTCGGGGACCAGAACGACTACGGGTTCGAGATCCACGGGACGCAGGGCCTCGTGTCGTTCGACTTCCGACGGCCGGGGGAGCTGCTCGTCTCGTCCGGCGACGGCTACGTCGACCAGGCGAGCTCCGTGGTCGCGGCTGCACCGGGCGACGGGGACTTCGCGCTGTTCCAGCCCGGTGCCGGCAACCCGACGTCGCTCGACGACCTCAAGGTGTCGGAGGCGAACGCGTTCCTGCGCGGCGTCGGCGGCGGCGAGGTCGCGCCCGGCGCGACGATCGACGACGCCCTGGCCGCGGCCCGCGTGCTCGACGCGGTCGCGCAGTCGATGGACAAGCGCGGCTGGGTGGACCTGGCCTGAGCATTCCGGTCAGTGGGCGGCCACCGGCAGCTCGACCTGCAGCGGATAGACCATGTGCGCCGCGACGGTCCGGGCCGCCTCCGGGTCGGCCTCGCGCGCGACGAGGTGCAGCGCGAGGTCGATCCCGCTCGTGACGCCTCCGCCGGTGACGAGGTTCCCGTCGTCGACGACCCGTGCGTCCCGACGGACCAGCGCGCCCGACTCCTCGAGCGCGTCCATCGCGCTCGGGTGCGTGACGGCGGGTCGTCCGGTGGTCAGCCCACCGGTCGCCAGGATCATCGCGCCGGTGCACACGGAGGCGACGATCGCGCCGCGCTCGGACAGCTCCCGGACGCGCCCCGGCAGCACCCCCCGGTCGGCCACCGCCCGCGCCCCGGCCCCGGGGGTGAACCACCCGCCGCCCGGCACGACGACGAGGTCGGGCTCGCCGAGCACCTCGGCGACCGTCAGAACGACCCCGTGCGCACTGGTCACCGTGCCGGGTACATCCACCCCGACCAGCGTCGACGACCAGCCGTCCAGCCGGTTCGACGCGTGGGAGAACACCTCGTGAGGGCCGAACGCGTCCAGGTCGTCGAAGCCGTCGAACACCACGATCTCGATCCGCATGGCATCCAGCCTGGCCGCACCCGTCGTCGGGAACGAGTGGCAGGAACGACGAGAATCCTCAGATTCCTGCCACCTCGGCCGTCGATGCCCGCACCACGACCTCCGGCGTGATCACGACCTCCCGGCGCGCGCTCCGGCCCCCGTCGAGGCGTTCGCCGATCAGCTCGAGCGTGTGGCGGGTCAGGCCGGGCACGTCCTGGTGCACGGTCGTCAGCGCGACCGGTCCCAGCCGGGCGAGCGGCGAGTCGTCGAACCCGGCCACCGACACCTGCGCGGGGACGTCGACGCCCGCGCGCGCCAGCTCGGACATGAAGCCGATCGCGGCCTGGTCGTTGAACAGCAGGACGGCCGTGGGCAGGGCCTCCGCAAGCATCGACCGGGCACTCGCCACCCCGTCCTCGGCGTCCTTCCCGCCGGCGACGACGTGCGGCTCGAGGCCCGCCTCGCTCATCGCCCGCCGGTACCCGGCCTCGCGGTCGGCGGCGATGACGGCATCGTGGCCCCGGACGTAGGCGATCCGCCGGTGCCCGAGTCCGACCATGTGCCTGACCAGCCCGGACACCCCCGACTCGTCGTCGAGCCGCACCACGTCGAGCGTCGCCCCGGGCATCCGGCGGCCGACCGTGACCACCGGGACCTGCCGGTCCAGCGCCACCAACCGCTCGACCGGGGCCTCGGTACCGATGAGCACGAGCGCCTCGCAACGGGAGTCGAGGAGCGACTCGACGGCGCGCGCCTCGTCGCGATGCGGGGTGCGGGGCCCGAGGAGGAGGTCGTAGCCGATGCGGTCGGCGGCCGCGAGCATCTCCTCGGCGAGCTCCGCGTGGAAGGTCGAGCGGACCTCCAGCACGACGCCGATCATCCGACTGCGGCGGGAGGCCAGGGCGCTCGCGGCACGGTCCGGCCGGTAGCCCAGCCGGTCGGCCGCGGCGAGCACCCGCTCCACGGTGTCGGCCGAGGGCCCCGGCGCACCGCGCATCACCATCGACACCGACGCGCGGGACAGCCCGACCTCGGCGGCGACGTCCTCGAGCCGGATGCGCCGCGACACGACTAGAGGTCGAGCCGCAGCGACGCGGTGCACGAGCGGGACACGCAGATCATCATGCAATCGTTGCGCGACCGCTCCGCCGCGTCGAGCACCGAGTCGCGGTGGTCGGGCACCCCGTCGAGCACGCGGGTCTCGCACGTGCCGCAGGTGCCCTCGGCGCACGACGAGACGACGGTCGCTCCGGCCTCCTCCACGACCTCGAGCACCGAGCGCTCCGGGGGCACGTCCAGCGTCACGCCCGTCCGGGCCAGCTCCACGGTGAACGCCTCGGCCCGCAGCGGCTCGCCGATCGGCTTCGGGCTGAACCGCTCGACGTGCAGGGCGCCCGCCGGCCAGCTCGTGCACCGGTCCTCGACCGCCGCGAGCAGCGGCTCCGGTCCGCAGCAGTAGACCAACGTGTCCTCGCGGGGCGTCCCCAGCAGCGTGTCGAGGTCGAGCAGTCCGACCTCGTCCTGCGGCGCCACCGTCACCCGGTCCCCGTAGCGCGCCAGCTCGTCGAGGAACGCCATCGACGCGCGCTGTCGCCCGCCGTAGACGAGGTGCCAGTCCGCGCCGGCCGCGTGCGCGGCGGCGATCATCGGCAGCAGAGCGGTGATCCCGATGCCGCCCGCGACGAAGAGGTAGCGCTGCGAGGCCGCGAGCGGGAAGTTGTTGCGCGGCCCGCGGACGCGGACCCGGTCACCGACCTGCAGGGTGTCGTGCACGTGCCGCGAGGTGCCCCGTCCGTCGGCCTCGCGCAGGATGCCCAACCGCCAGGTCTGCTCCTCCTCCGGCGAGCCGCACAACGAGTACTGCCGCGGTGGGACGCCGTCGAGGAGCAGGTCGGTGTGTGCGCCCGGCTGCCAGGCCGGGAACGACCCGCCGTCGGGAAGGGAGAGCGAGAGCGTGACGACGCCGTCGGACACCTCCTCCTTCCCGACGACGAGCGCCTCGAGTTCCGTGGCGCCTTCCCGACGCCGGGTCGGGGCGACGGGGGCGGTCGGGCCCGGCGTCCGGATCGGCAGGTGCTTCCAGACGTACATGTTCGGCGAGCTCGGGTAGAAGGTCGGCTCGCCGTCGAGCTCGTAGTCGCCGAGCAGCGGCAGCGCCTCCTCGAGCGCGATGCGCGCCTCGAGCCGCGCGAGCGGTGCGCCGAGGCAGCCGTGGACGCCCTCGCCGAAGCCCACGTGGCGGCCGGGCGGGCGGGTGATGTCGAAGCGGTCGGGGTCGGGGTAGCGGCGCTCGTCGCGGTTGGCGGCGCCGGGGACGAGCACGACGCGCGCGCCCTTCGGCATCGTGACGCCGTGCAGCGTGACCTCGCGAGAGGTGGTGCGGGCGGTGAGCTGCAGGGGGGTCGCCCAGCGCATCGCCTCCTCGATCGCGGCCGGGACGAGCGACGGGTCGGCCTGCAGCAGCGCGCGCTGGTCGGGGTTCTCGGCGAGCAGCTTGAACAGCGTGCCGGTCAGGCCCGCGGTGGACTCGACGCCGCCGAGGAAGAGGATCGTCATGAGGCCGCTGACCTCGGAGACCGGCGTGATCTCGTCGGGGACGAACGGGGTGCCGTCGATGTCGGCCGTGACCATCTTCGTGAGCAGGTCGTCGCGGTGCTCGCGGCGCCGCTCGTTCAGCACGTCGATGAAGTAATGCTGGACGCCGGCCGTCGCGGCCTTGGCCTTCGGCCCGAGGTGCGGCGTCCCGGGGATGCGCTCCTTGAGCTCGTGGGTCCAACGCTCGAGCTGGTCGCGACGGGCGAGCTGCTCGGCCGTGGCGTCGGCGCGGCCGGGGAAGCCCATGAGGTGGAAGAACACGTCGAAGGGCATCGGCCAGGCGAGCTCGTCGGCGAGGTCGAACCGGTCGCGGCCGCGCAGGTTCGCGACCAGCTCGCGGACGACGGTCCGGATCCCCGACTCCATGTTCGCGATCCGCCGCGGCACGAAGTAGGGCTGGACGACCTGACGCACCTGGTCGTGCCGCGGGTTGTCCATGCTGCCGATGGACCCCGGCGGCACCTGCTCGAGGCGCGAGTCGTCGATGTCCATGCCCTCGAAGCTGCGGAACGTGTCCGCGTCGGTGATCGCGGCGCGGACGTCGTCGAAGCGCGTGAGGGCGAACCACTGCCAGCGCTCCGACCAGTAGACCGGCGCCTCGTCCCGCATCCACCGGTACGTCCCGAACGGGTCGGCCGTGTAGAAGGTCGGGTCGAACGGGTCGTACTCGACGGCGGTGGGTGCGGCCATCGGGGTCCTCCGGTGGATGGAGCGGCGGTGCGGTTCGCAGCGAGTTTAGAGCGCTCTAAAGGACATGTACAGACAAAAGAGGAAAGCCCGCCGACCGAGGTCGGCGGGCCTGTGTGCCGGCAGGACGGGTCGCGTGGGTCAGACCGTGAAGGCAGCCTCGAACGCGTCCAGCGCCGCCTCGGGGTCACCGCTGGCCCAGCCCTCGAGCCCGACCACGCCGGTGTAGCCCCGGTCGGCCAGGGCCCGGGCGATCGCGGGGTAGAGGATCTCGCCGGTGCCCGGTTCGCACCGCCCCGGGACGTCCGCGACCTGGATCTCGCCGACGAAGGGCAGGGCCTCGTCGAGCAGGGCGATCAGGTTCCCCTCGCCGATCTGGGCGTGGTAGAGGTCGAGGTTGAGCCGGACGTGCGGCGAGTCCACGGCCCGGACCAGCTCCAGCGTGTCCGCCGCGCGCGCGAACGGCACCCCCGGGTGGTCCACGTCGAGGTTGAGGTTCTCGAGCGTGAACACCCGACCGGCCTCGGCGCCGAGCTCCGCGATCCGGCGCAGCGTGTCGGCCGCGGTCAACCACATCCGCGGTGTCACGACCTCGACCGGCACCACCGGCAGCCCCTGCCCGTCGAGCCCGGTGCCGTGCAGGTTCAGGCGCGGGCAGTCGAGCTTCGCCGCGACCTCCAGCGACCGGCGCGCCGAGGAGAGCAGTTCGGCGATGCCGTCGGGGTCGGTCAGCGACCCGGTGAGGTATCCGGTCATCGAGGAGAACCGGGCGCCGGTGGCCGTCAGGTCGTCGACGTCCTTCGTCGCCCAGTTCCAGATCTCGACGGCGAACCCGCGCTCGTGCAACCGCCGGACCCGGTCGGCGAACGGCAGGTCCAGGTAGAGCATCTCCGCGCAGGCGGCGAGCTCGAACCGGCTCACCCCAGCACCGAGCGCAGGTGCTCGACGCTCGCGGCCACGTCCGCGACCGGCCCGACGCCGGACGGTTCCTCGGACAGGATCGTGTCCTGCTCCAGGACGTACCAGCCGTCGTAGCCGCGGGCGGCCAGGTCGGACAGCACCGCCGTCAGGTTCACGTCGCCCGACCCCAGCGGCCGGTACATCCCGCGCGACACGGCCTCGGTGTAGGTCAGCCGGCCGTCCTGCACCTGGCGCGCAAGGGTCAGGTCGACGTCCTTGAGGTGCGTGTGCGCCACGCGCTCCGGCGCCTGGCGGGTGATGTCGGCAGGGTCGGTGCCGCCGATGAGCAGGTGTCCGGTGTCCAGGCACAACCCGATGGACGAGCCGGCGAGCACCCGCTGCACGTCGTCGGTGTTCTCCACCATCGTCCCGACGTGCGGGTGCAGCACCGCCTCGACGCCTCGTGTTGCGGCGACCGCGGCGATCCGGTCGAGGTTGCCCAGCAGCAGCGACCAGCCGGCCGCGTCGAGCTCGGGCCGCGAGTCGTAGCCCGCGCCGCCGGAGTCGGCGGAGAGCACGAGCGTCCCGGCGTGCGCCGCGTCGTAGCTCGCGAGGAGCGCCTCGACGCCGGGTACCGGGTCGTGGTCCGGGACGTGCAGCAGCGTCGGGGTGAATCCGCCGACGGCGTGCAGGTCGTACTCCGCCAACGTCGCCGCCTTGGCCGCAGCGTCGTCGGGCAGGAACCCGTCGGGCCCGAACTCGGTGGCCGACAGGCCGACCTCGCGCATCTCGGAGAGCACGCGCTTCGGCTCGAGCTGGTAGCCCCAGCCGGGGACCTCGCAGACGCCCCAGGAGATGGGCGCACCGGCAATCTTCATCGCTGGACCTCGTCGATCCGCACCGGACGGTGCTCGTGCAGGGACAGGGTGGCGGCCTCGGCGATCCAGCCGGCGGCCATGGCGTCGGCGACGGAACACGGCGTCGGCCGCGTCCCCGCCACGAGCTCGGTGAAGGCCGTCAGCTCCGCGCGGAAGGCGGGCGCGAGCCGGTCCATGAAGAAGGCGTGCGGCGTGCCGGCCGGGAAGGTCACGCCGGGCTCGGCCGAGCGCAGCGGCAGCCCGTCGTCGAGGCCGACCGCGAGCGAGTCGCGGTCGCCGTGCAGCTCCATCCGCACGTCGTAGCCGCGCGGGTTGTAGCGGGTGTTGGAGACGAGCGCCTGCGAGCCGTCGTCGAGGGTCAGCAGGACCGCCGCCGTCGAGACGTCGCCGACCTCGGCGAAGACCGGGTCGCCGTGCGCGTCGCCGGTGGCGAACACCTCGACGACCTCGCGGCCGGTGACCCAGCGGATCGCGTCGAAGTCGTGCACGGAGCAGTCGCGGAAGATGCCGCCGGAAACCCGCACGTACTCCACGGGCGGCGGCGCCGGGTCCAGCGTCGTCGCGCGCACGGTGTGGACGCGGCCGAGCGCGCCGTCCTGCACCGCGGCACGTGCCGTGGTGTAGCCCGCGTCGAAGCGCCGCGGGTAGCCGATCTGCACCCGGTCGTCGCGGCCCGCGAGCTTCGCCGCGACGTCGAGCGCGTCGTCGATCCGGCCGGCGAGGGGCTTCTCGCAGAAGGTGGGGAGCCCCGCGTCGACGGCTGCGAGCAGCAGCTCCGGGTGGGCCGGGGTCGCCGCGGCGATGACGACGCCGTCGACGCCGGCGGCGAACACGTCCTCCGGGGAGTCGACCGCCTGCGCCCCGACCTCGGCCGCGACCGCCGCGGTCACGTCGGGACGGGCGTCGGTGACGACGAGCTCGTCGACGATCCCGCGCAACGTCTGCGCGTGGAAGGCCCCGATCCGCCCGAGGCCGATGAGTCCGATCTTCACGGTGGGAATGCCTCTCTCAGTCGTGGGCGCCCGGGACCTGCTGGTCCCAGTCGATGACCGACCCGGTGACCACACCGGAGCGGTCGGAGAGCAGGAGGAGGACCATCTCGGCGGCGTCCTCCGGAGCGGCCAGCCGGCCGGCGGGGAGGTCGGCACCGGCCCGGGTCCGCCAGTCGTCGCCCGCGCCGTGGAACCGCCGCTGGGTGGCGTCCTCGCCCTCGGTGGCCGTCCAGCCGATGTCGAGCTGGTTGATCCGGATCCGGTCGAAGCGGTGGGCGTGCGCGGCGTTGCGGGTGAGCGTCGCGAGACCGCCCTTGGCCGCGGCGTACGGGGCGAGGACCGGCGCGCCGCCCCGGGACGCCTCCGAGCCGACGTTCACGATCGCACCCGGCTCGCCGCGCCGGACCATGTCGGCGACGGCGGCCTGCATCAGGAAGAACGGGCCGCGCAGGTTCACCGCGATCTGGGCGTCGAAGAGCTCCGGGGTGGTGTCGAGCAGCGAGCCGCGGTCGGTCAGGCCGGCCGCGGTGACGAGTCCGTCGATGCGGCCGAACGCGGCGACGACCGTCGCCACCACCGCGCGGCAGGCCTCGACGTCGGCGACGTCGCAGGGGACGAACATCATCGCCCCGAGGTCGGCCGCGACCTTCTCCCCGTGGTCCCGACGACGGCCCGCGACGGCCACCGTCGCCCCCTCCCGGAGGGCGACGCGCGCGACGGCCGCGCCGACGCCGGAGGTGCCCCCGACGACGAGGACCACCCGGTCCGCCAGCAGCCCGCTCACGCGACCACACCCCGACGTCGGGAGGTCTGACCGGCGATCGCGTCGTCGAGCCGCTCCACCGACCACCGCTCACGCACCGCCCGCAGCAGCACGGCCGCGGGCGAGGGCGGCGCGAGACCGTCGACCGGCGGGTCGGCGTCCAGGTCGGTCGGGAACGCGTAGCCCTCGGCGGTAGCGGCGACCGCGTTCTCGAGCGAGCCGTCGTCGGGAAGGGAAAACAGCGCCGGGAAGACCGCCCGCGCCATCGCGGCCCGGTCGCAGCTCTCCATGGCGCGGCCGAAGGCCGACGAGACCTGGAGCAGGTTGGCGAGGCGGTGGACGTCGGCCGTCCGGTTGTGGCCGGCGCCGTGCAGGAGCGCGGGGTTGAAGAACACGGCGTCGCCGGCGGCGAGCGGCAGCTGCACGTGGTGCTCGGCGAAGAAGGCCCGGAAGTCCTCGCGGTCGGCGACGAGGTAGCCGTGCGGGTAGGTCTGCGAGCCCGGCAGGTACATCGTCGGGCCGGACTCGACGGGCATGTCGCCGTGCGCCACCGCGCCCTGCAGCGTGAGCGCGGGGGAGAGGCGGTGGGCGTGCGCGGGGTAGCGGGCGGCGCCGGCCGCGTCCATGAACCCGAGGTGGTAGTCGCGGTGCGGGCTCTGGGCCGCGCCGCCGGGATTGACCTGGTTGACCTGCGAGGTCACCTGGTAGCCGGGGCCGAGCCAGGCCTCGCACACCAGCGCGAGGGCCGGGTTCGCGTAGTAGGCGGCGAACACCCCGGGCGCGCGCAGGGCGAGCTTCTCGGCGGCGTTCCAGATGCGGTCGTTGGCGCCGGGCGTCGCGAAGTGGTCGCCCGCGACCGCACCCGAGGCGCGCTGCTCGGCGATCATCGCGCGGAACTCGGCGGTCGCCGCGTCGAGGACCGACCGCTCGAAGGCCCCTGCGATGACGACGATGCCCGCCCCGTCGAGCAGGGTCGCGACGAGCTCGGCCTGGACGCCGCGGCGGTCGTCGGCGAGGAGGTCGGCTGCGTCGTAGACCGGCACCCCGGAGCGGATCGCCCGCGCACGCGGGTGGGCGGCCGGGTCGGTGCCGCGCTCGACGTGCGCGCGCAGGCCCTCGACCCGCGCGTCGGCCGGGTCGAGCCACGTCGGGGTGGCGAGCGACGTCATCGTCGGGCTCCTCCTGCCAGGCCTTAAAGCGCTTTAAGGTGCACGATGAGTGTCCGCGCTCACGGGATTTCATGTCAAGACAAAGTTCGGAGGAGCGATGGGTCGACCGAGGCTCGCCGACGTCGCCGCGGCGGCCGGGTGCTCGACCGCCTCGGTGTCGCTCGTGCTGCGGGGCGCGCCAGGTCCGAGCGAGGCGACCCGGGAGCGGGTCCTGGCGGCCGCGGAGCAGCTCGGCTACCGGCCCGACCGGGCGGCCAGCCTGCTCGCGCGCCGCCGCTCCGGGATGCTCGGCGTCGTCTCCGACGTGCGCTCGACGTTCCACTCCGAGCTGGTCGAGGAGCTGCTCGCCGCGTCGGCGCAGCGCGGGTTCGACCTGCTCATCGGCGCGCGCAGCCCGGCCCGCGACGAGGGCCGGGCGGTGGAGACCCTCGTGGACTCCCGGTGCGAGGCACTCCTGCTGCTCGGCACCACGAGCCCGCCCGCGCAGCTCGTCGAGCTCGACCGCCAGGTGCCAGTGGTGGCGGTCAGTGGCCGGGCGAGCGGGGTCGACAGCGTCCGGGTCGACGACGAGCGGGGCGCGCGCGAGGCGACCGAGCATCTCCTCGCGCTCGGCCACCGCGCCGTGGTGCACGTCGACGGCGGGGCGGGGGAGGTCGCGGCCGACCGGCGCCGGGGCTACGAGCGGGCGATGGCGGCGGCGGGCCTGGAACCGCGGGTGGTGCGCGGCGGGCACGGGGAGGCCGAGGGCGCCGCGGCCCGGGCGGGCCTCGGGTCGGCGACGGCGGTGACGACGTTCAACGACCGCGCCGCTGTCGGGCTGCTCGACGCCCTCGTCCGCGCCGGGGTGCGGGTGCCCCACGACGTCTCCGTCGCCGGTTTCGACGACAGTCCGCTCTCCCGGCTCGCCCACGTCGACCTCACGACCGTCAGCCAGGACGTCCCGGCCCTCGTCGAGCACGCTCTCGACCTGGTGACGACACGGCTCGACGGGCGGGTCGGGCCCGCGGAGGTCGTGCTCGCCCCGCGCCTGGTCGTGCGGGGGACGACGGGGCCTCCCGAGAACGAGCGAGGGGCACTCTCGCGCACCTAGAGTGCGCGAGGGTGCCGCGCGTCCGGGATCACGACGCGGTGACCGGCTCCGTCCGCGGCCGCGGCGGGAACCCGGCGGCGGCGTAGACCGCATCGACCAGCTCGGCCTGCGCGATGGCGTCGTCGAGGTCGAGCGGGAACGCGGCACCGTCGCGCAGATGGGCCCGGAGCGCCTCGAGCTGGTAGGTGTAGGTCGAGCGGGTGCCGAGGTGCTCGGTGCGCTCCTCCCCGTCGACGGTGACGACGATCCGGTCGTCCTGGTGCGGCAGCACCACGTTCAGTGCGGTCGCCTCGCCGCGGGTGCCCACGACGCGGGCGGTGATCGTCCACGAGTCGGCCGCCATGTCGCAGGAGGCGCGTCCCGTGACCCCGGAGGCGAACGCGAGGTCCGCGGTCATCGCCGCGTCGACCCCCGGCGAACGCTCGGTCCCGGTCGCGGCCACGACGACGGGTTCGGCGGCCGCCAGCCCCCGCTGCAGGTGCAGCGCGTAGCAGCCGAGGTCCATCACGGCGCCGCCGGCGAGGTCGAGCGACCAGCGCGGGTCGTCGTCGGGCGGGGCCGGCATCCGGAACACGGTCTCGATCCGCCGCAGCTCCCCGAGCTCGGGCAGCAGGTCCACGAGCCGCCGGGTCACCGGGTGGTGCAGGTGGTGGAACGCCTCGACGACGACCACACCGGCCGCCCGCGCGGCGTCGGCCACCTCGCGGGCCTCGGCCCCGTTCGACGCGAACGGCTTCTCGACCAGCACGTGCTTGCCGGCCTCGATCGCGGCCCGGGTCCACCGGCCGTGCAGGCCGTTGGCGAGCGGGACGTAGACGACCTCGACCTCGGGGTCGGCGAGCACGTCGTCGTAGGTGTCGTGCACCCGCTCGACGCCGTGCTCGGCCGCGAACGCCCCGGCCCGCCCGCGGTCCCGGGCGGCGACGGCGACGAGACGGTCGCCCGTCGTCGCCGCGGGTCCGGCGAGCGCGACGGCCGCGATGCGGGCCGCGCCGAGCACGCCGAACCGGAGCGGTGAGCTCACCGCTGCAGCTCGTGGGAGAGCTCCGCGAGCTCCTGGCCGCCGGCCATCTCGGCGGTGAGCTCCTCGAGCGAGACCTCGGCGCGCGTCCGGTCGAGCACCCGGCGGCCCAGCTTCAGGATGATGAAGTGGTCGCCGACCATGTAGGCGTGGTGCGGGTTGTGGGTGATGAACACGACCCCGAGGCCGGCGTCGCGCGCCGCGGCCGTGTACTTCAGCACCACGCCGGACTGCTTCACACCGAGCGCGGCGGTCGGCTCGTCGAGGATGAGCACCCGGGCGCCGAAGTACACGGCGCGGGCGATGGCGACGCACTGGCGCTGACCGCCGGAGAGCGTGCCGATCGGCTGGTTGATGTCCTTGACGTGGATGCCCATCTTCTTGAGCTCGGCGTCCGCGATCTCGCGCATCTTCCCGATGTCGAGCGGCGCGAGCGGGAAGTTGCCCCTGCGCAGCTCCGAGCCGAGGAAGAAGTTGCGCCAGACCTCCATCAGGGAGACGACGGCGAGGTCCTGGTAGACGGTGGCGATGCCGCGGTCGAGGGACTCGCGCGGCGACCCGAAGCGGACCTCGCCGCCGTCGACGGTGAGCGTGCCCTCGGAGTGCGGGTGCAGCCCGGACATGATCTTGATCAGGGTGGACTTGCCGGCACCGTTGTCGCCGAGGACGCAGGTCACCTCGCCGGCGCGGACGGTGAGGTCGACGCCCTCGAGGGCGCGGATGGCGCCGTAGGTCTTGCCCACCCCGCTCATGGCGACGAGCGGGGTGCCGGCGGTCAGGTCGTGCGAGGCGTGCTCGGCGATCGTGTCGGTCATGACGCCCTCACTTGCGCTTCGAGGCGGAGTTCTTGATGTACAGGTTCACGAGCACGGCGAGCAGGAGCATCACGCCGAGGAAGGTCTTGAACCAGTTCGGGTCCCAGCCGGCGTAGACGATGCCCTGCGTCGTCATCCCGAAGATGAACGCGCCGATGGCGGCGCCGATGGCGGAGCCGAACCCACCGGTGAGCAGCGCGCCGCCGACGACGGCCGCGACGATGTAGATCAGCTCGTTGCCGACGCCGAGGCCCGCCTGCACCGTCGAGAAGTTCATCAGCAGGTGCTGGCCGAGGAACCAGGCCATGAACGCGACGCCCATGAACAGGCCGATCTTGACCTTAGCGACCGGGACACCGACCGCGCGGGCGGAGTCCTGGTTGCCGCCGACCGCGAAGATCCAGTTGCCGGTGCGGGTGCGGAGCAGGATCCAGGTGGCGACGGCGACGAACACGAGCCACCAGATCACCGACGCCTTGAGCGTCATGAACCCGAGCGGGATGTCGCCCGCGAAGATCGTGCGGGCGGACGCGAACCCGTCGAGCTGGTTGATGTTCGTGGTGGCGACGGTGCCCGTGACGAGCTTCGTGACGCCGAGGTTCACGCCCTGCAGGACGAAGAACGTCGAGAGGGTGATGAGGAAGCTCGGGAGCTTGGTCTTGACCAGCAGCCAGCCGTTCAGGGCGCCGATCGCGAGCGAGATGACCAGGCTGACGATCACGCCGACCCAGACGTTGAGCGAGAGCTGGTAGGAGAGCATCGCCGAGGCCAGGGCGCTCGTGGTGACCGCCACGCCCGACGACAGGTCGAACTCGCCGCCGATCATCAGCAGGGCGACGCCGAGAGCGACGATGCCGATCGTGGAGGCCGAGTACAGGATCGTCGAGAGGGCCTCGGGCGTGCGGAAGGGCGGGGCGATGACGAAGAAGAAGACGAAGATGACCACCGCCGCCGCGAACGCGCCGATCTCCGGGCGGCCGAGGACGCGGGCGCCCAGCGAGCGCTCCACGCGGACCGGTCCGTCCGGGCTGCTCGGGGTGGGCGGGGACTGGGTCGCGACGGGGGTGCTCATCGCTGGGCTCCAAGGGGACTGGGCTGCATGACGACGGGGGACCGGCGCCGGTCCGGGGGCCGGACCGGCGCCGGGTGGATCAGCGGGTGTTCTTCTCCGCGTACTGCGTGATCGGGCCGATGTTGCTGGCGTCGACGAACGACGGGCCGGTCAGCACCGGCTTGCCGCCGCCGAGGTCGTTGCCGTTCGACAGGTTCAGCCAGAGCGCCTGCACGGCCATGTAGCCCTGGACGTAGGGCTGCTGGTCGACGGAGAAGGCGATCTGGTCGGACTGGATCGCCTTGGCCACATCGGCGTTGAGGTCGAAGGTGACGATCTTGGCCTGGCTCGCGGCGGCCTGCTTGGCCTGCATGGCGGCGAGGGCGACCGGGGCGCCGAGGGTGACGACGTCGGTGATGGTCGGGTCCTGCTGCAGCTTGGCCTGGATGGTCTGCTGCACCGACGGCAGGTCGGTGCCGTTGACCTGCAGGTTCTCGGTGTTGGCGTAGGCCTGCTTCACGCCGGCGCAGCGGGTCTCGAGCGCGACCGAGCCCTGCTCCTGGATGACGCAGAGGGCCTTGCCGCCCGGGTTGAGCTGGGTGAGGCGCTGGCCCGCACTCTGCCCGGCGAGGGTCTCGTCGGAACCGAAGTACATCTTCAGGCCGTACTTCGTGTAGTTGTCGATGCCCTGGTTGAACCCGACGACCGGGATACCGGCCTGCGCGGCCTTCAGCGCGACGGGCCCCACCTGGTCGGGGTAGGACAGCGTGACCGCGATGCCGTTGACCTTGGAGTCGATCGCGTTCTGGACGAGGGTGGCCTGCTGCCC
This sequence comes from Actinomycetospora sp. NBRC 106378, assembly GCF_030269685.1. GTDB lineage: Bacteria > Actinomycetota > Actinomycetes > Mycobacteriales > Pseudonocardiaceae > Actinomycetospora. The sequence continues at coordinate 6,170 of NZ_BSTT01000024.1, read as the reverse complement.
GCCGTCGTTGTTGTTCGAGTACTTCAGGTCGACGTTGAGCTCGGTCGCCGCCTGCTGGGCGCCGGCGCGAATCTTGTCCCAGAAGGAGTCACCCGGCGCCTCGTGGGTGATCATCGCGATGGTGAACCGCTGGCTGGTCGCCTGGCCCTGGTTCTGCGCGCCGCCCTGGCTGGAACAGGCGGTGAAGGTGAGCGCGACGGCGGCGGCGGCCGCGACGGCCAGCACCCTCCGAATACTCCTCATCGAGCATCAGTTCTCTCTGTGCGACGCCGTCGGCGGGGTCCGGCGGCGGAACGTGCGGGGAGTGACCCCGACCACGGTGATAGGAGTACGCTCCATCACTCGTCAGGTCAATACTTTGTTTGGACATAGTGCCGACGAGGGTTCCGGGAGTGACATGGAGTCTCGCGCTACGCCGCCCGTTCGGAGTAGTCCGGTGCCGCTCTACTTCCAGGCCGCCCTCCATCTGCAGCAGATGATCGCCGACGGTGATCTCCCCCCGGGGGGCAGGCTGCCGAACGAGGCCGACCTCGCGACGCGCCTGCGGGTGTCGCGGCCCACCGTGCGGCGGGCCGTGTCGCACCTCGTGGAGCAGGGCGTGCTGGTCCGCCGTCGCGGTGCCGGGGTGAGGGTGGTCGCGCCGTCGGTGCGTCGGAAGGTGGAGCTCACCAGCCTGTTCGACGACCTGGCCCGCCACGGCGGTGCCCCGCGGACCGAGGTACGGAGTCTCGACGTCGGGCCGGCGTCCGCGGACGTGGCCGCGCGCTCGGGCATCGTCGAGGGGACCGCGGTGACGATGCTCGAGCGGCTGCGCTTCGCGGGCGACGAACCGTTGGCGCTGATGACCAACGTCGTGCCCCGCTCCGTGCTCGCCCTCGACACGGCGATGCTGCGCGACCGGGGCCTTTACGAGCTGCTCCGGGAGGCGGGGTGCGTGCCGGTCACCGCGACGCAGGTGGTCGGCGCCCGGGCGGCGACGACGGCCGAGGCGGCGCTGCTCGACGAGCCGCGCGGGGCGCCGCTGCTGACCATGACCCGCACCGCGTGGGACGACCAGGGGCGCCTCGTCGAGTTCGGGGCGCACCTCTACCGGGCCTCGCGCTACTCCTTCGAGCTCGATCTCGGGGCGGGCGCGGCGATGGCGGTGGAGTAGGTCGTGCCGCGCGTCCGCGATCCGGCGAGCTGGGTAGGGTCGTCCCCAGGGGGGATCTTCGCCATGGGTGAACGGACGGTCGTGCTCGGTGGCGTCCCGACGCGCCTGGTGGACCAGGGCTCGGGCCCGGTCGTCGTGCTGGTGCACGCCACCCCGTTCGACCTGGACTACTGGTCCGGACTCGCCCTGGCCCTGCACGGGACCCGTCGGGTCGTCCGCTACGACCTGCCGGGCCACGGCGCCGCCGCCGACGCCCCCGTGCCCCCCACGGCCTGCATGGTGCGGGACCTCGTCGAGCTGCTCGACCTCCTCGAGGTGCCGGCGGCGCACGTCGTCGGCCACTCGCTGGGCGCCGTCGTCGGACAGCGCTTCGCGCTCGACCACCCCGACCGGACCCGGCGGCTGTCGCTGCTCGCGCCCCGGGCCTCGCCCTCGCCGCTGTTCGCGAACCTGTCCGAGGCCCTGCGCCGGGACACCGCCGTCGCCGACGTCTCGATCACCCGCTGGTTCACCCCGGCGCAGCTCGCGCGCAACGGGTCGGCGGTGCAGTACGCCCGCACGCGGGTCGAGAGCACCCCGGTCCTGTCGTGGGCGGACGGCCTCGCGCGGGTGGCCGAGGTGGATGACCTCGCGGAGCTGCCGCGGCTGACGATGCCCGCCGAGGTCGTCGTCGGCGAGGACGACCACGGGGCGAAGCCGGAGCACGGGCGCGCCATGGCCGATGCCATCCCGACGGCGAGCTTCCACCTCGTCCCGCGTGCCCGCTCGCTCCTGGCGCTCGAACACCCGGAGGTCGTCGCGCCCCTGGTGCGGTGAGGTGCCCCCGGGGACGTCGGGTCAGGGCAGCGGGGCGATGTGGATGAGGATCGGCACCATCCCGTAGCGGGTGAGCCACCGGACGCGCCCGTCGGGGACCGCGCGGCCCTCCGCGCGCCAGGCCGCGACCAGGTCGCGCTTGAAGTGGTCCCGCGGATGAGTCCGCAGCACGTCCGACACCCACTCCGGGGCGAGCTCGTCGAGCCGCAGCCCCAGGAGGTCGCACACCGCACCGGCGCCGGCGAAGCCGCCCTCGGAGCGCAGATCCTCGTAGCCGCCGACGGTGACGTGCCCGCTGATCTCCGCGGCGATCCGACGCGCCCGCTCCGGCGGGGCGTCACGGGCCCGGGCGAACTCCTCCGCGCGCTGCGCGCCGACGACGGCGAAGCACCGACCGGGCGTGGGTCGACCGAGGTCGAGGTCGTGCAGCATCGAGGCGACGAAGGCGAGCTCCTCGTCGACGTCGACCGCGTCGAGCCGGGCGAGGGCGAGGGCGAACAGGTAGGTCCGGTAGGAGTGCTCGAGCAGGAAGGCGTCGAGGTCGGACCGGGCGGTGTCCTGCGCGTCGCGGGCGAGGCGGGTGTCCGGGAAGCGGACCTCGCCCAGGTCGATCCCGCCCGCGCCACGCCGGCCGAGGGCGAGCCGCAGGCGCAGCCCCGGGTAGCGCGCCACCGTCCGCGCGAGGGGCGCGAACAGGGCCCGCTTCCGGGCTCCGTCGAGGTTGCCCCCGGTGGCCTCGGCCCACGTGTGGTCGATCCCGGCTGGTGCGGCCATCGGTCGTGCTCCTCGGGGATCGTGACGCATGAACGGGTCGGGACGGGTCAGGAGGTCGGCGCGCCGAAGCGCCGGCGGTAGTCCGCCGGCGCGACGCCGAGCGTCGCGACGAACACGCGTCGGAGGTTCTCCGCCGTGCCGAGCCCGGTCTCGGCGGCCACCGCGGCCAGCGGGCGGTCGCCGGCCTCGACGGCCCGACGGGCGGCGTCGAGCCGGACGCGGTCGACGTAGTGGCCGAGGGACACCCCGACCTCCGCGCGGAAGAGCCGGGCGAGGTGGCGCGGGCTGAGGTTGACGTGGTCCGCGAGCGCGGCGAGGGACAGGTCGGCGCCGGGGTGCGCGAGGACGTGGTGCGCCACGTCGCGGACCGGGCGCCGCCGCGTCCGGGGGAGGTCCAGGTGGACGCTGAACTGGCTCTGTCCGCCGGGACGCCGCAGGAAGACGACGGCCAGGCGGGCGACCTCGACGGCGCGGTCGGCCCCGAGGTCCTCCTCCACGAGCGCGAGGACCAGGTCGATCGCGGCGGTCACCCCGGCCGACGTCCACACCTCGCCGTCGCGCAGGTAGATCGCGTCCGGCTCGACCGACACGGCGGGGTGGTCCTCGGCGAGTCGCTGCGCGGCGCCCCAGTGCGTCGTCGCGCGGCGGCCGTCGAGCAGCCCCGCGGCGGCCAGCAGGAACGCGCCGGTGCAGACCGAGACCACGCGGGTGCTGCGCGCCGCGCTCGCCGCGACGGCGGCGACGAGCCCGGGTTCCCGCGCTGCGATCGCCGGTGCGGTCAGCCCGCCGATCACGACGAGCGTGTCGATCGGATCGGTGTCGGCGCCCAGGGACAGGACGCCCGCGAGGGTGAGCCCGCGCCCGAGGTCGATCGGCCCGCCGTCGACGGAGGCGATCTCCACCCGGTACGCCGGGTCGCGGCCGTCCCCGACCTGGAGGTCCGAGGCCAGGTCGAACAGGTCACGGACCGCGAGCAGCTCCACGCCGAGGGCCCCGGCGTAGCCCACGACGACGACGCGGTGCCCGCCCGCTGCGCTGCCCACGTCGCTGATGGTGGTCCGCCGCCACGGCGTCCACAACGACACGGACCCCAAGGATCAGGACACGTCCGCGCCGTCCGACCGACCACGTCAGGCGCGGACCGCCGAGCGCCGGTCGACGTCGGGCAGCTCCGCCCAGAAGGCCTGCAGCGCCTCGGCCACCGGTGCCGGGGACTCCTCGGGCCACCAGTGGCCCACGCCCTCGAGGTGGGCGATCCGTGCACCCGACCGTCGCGCCGCCCACTCGTGCTGCACCACCGTCCCGCTGGCGCGCTCGACGTCGTCCAACGCGATCAGCGCGAGCCCGGGGCGGGCGGCGGCGTCCGGCAGGAGCTGCCCCGCCTCCGCCATGGCCGGTTGCCGCGCCGACCGCAGCAGCGCGAGCACCGCGCGGCCCATCTCGGGGTCCATGCCCGCCGCGACCCGCTCGGCCGGACGCCCGGTCATCCCGAGTGCCGAGGTCACCGCGAGACGTTGCGTGAGGTCGCCGCCCCAGAACTCCTGCACGGAGGCCTCACCGAGTCCCTCCTGCTGCCACACCTGGGCCCGCGGGTGCCACCGGTAGTCCGGGGCGAACACGCCGAGGGCGTCGGAGGCCCAGCTCCGGACCAGGTCCGGGCGGCTCATGGCCAGGGAGGCGACGTGGATCCCGCCCCAGTCGTGACCGACGAGGTCGACCGGCTCCCGGAACAGCTCGAGCTGGTCGGCGAGCCAGTCCCGGTAGGCGGTGGCCGACGGGGCGAAGCCGCGGGGTGCCGGGACGCCGAAGCCCGGCGGGGAGAGGACGACCGCGTCGGCCCGGTCGAGCTCTCCGATGAGCGGTCCCCAGACGGCGGCGGACTCGGGGTTGCCGTGGACGAGGACGAGGGGAGTGCGGGGCACGGGGCTACCTCCTCAGATACTTGCTCGCTGACACGCAACTAACGTAGCACGCGGTCGACGCTGCGCAGCGGTCGACGGCCGTCGTCGGGAAGGTTCCCCTCCGGTGTGGTCCGGGCCACACTGGCGCCCAGCCGCGGCGACGGCCGTGTCCCCCGAACCAGATGGAGGTCTGCCATGGCGCACTCGATCGACGGTTCCGGCATCGACCGGATCCTGTCCGCCGCCGTGGAGAGCGGCGCCGTCCCGCACGTCGCCGCGATCGCGGCCGACCGGGACGGCGTGATCTACGAGGGCGCGGCGGGCGACCGGGTCGCGGGCGGCGGCGAGCCCGTCTCCACGAGCACGCACTTCCGGATCATGTCGATGACGAAGATGGTCGCGACGACGGCGGCGCTCCAGCAGATGGAGAAGGGGCTGCTGGACCTGAACGCGCCCGTGGAGTCCTACGTCTCGGAGTTCTCCGGCGTCCAGGTCCTCGACGGCTGGGACGGCGACACCCCGAAGCTGCGCGAGCCGGCCTCCAAGGCGACGGTGAAGCAGCTGATCACCCACACCTCGGGCCTGACCTACTGGTTCTGGAACGAGGACCTGGTGCGCTACGAGGCGACGACCGGCATCCCGAACGTGGTGCCCGGTGACATGGCCGCCTTCCAGGCGCCGATGGTCGCCGACCCCGGGACGCGGTTCGAGTACGGCATCAACACCGACTGGCTCGGACGCGTCGTCGAGGCCGTCGCCGGGACCACGCTCGACGTCGTGGTCAAGGAGAACATCACCGGCCCGCTCGGGATGGACGAGACGATGTTCGCCCTCGACGACGCCCGACAGTCGAACAAGACGCCGGTGCACGCGAAGGGCGAGGACGGCAGCTGGGGCTCGATCGGCAACGTCCTGCCCGACGACCCGGCCTGGTGGGCCGGCGGGCACGGCCTGCACTCCACCCCGCGCGACTACATCCGTTTCGAGCGTGCGCTGCTGCGCGGGGGCGAGCTCGACGGCGCCCGCATCCTGCGCCAGGAGACCGTCGACGCGGCCTTCTCCGACCAGCTCGACGGCGCCCCGATGCCGACGGAGATCGCCACCGCCGACCCGGCCACCACCGACTCGCTGACGCTGGGCCCGGGCTGGACGTGGGGCTACGGCCTGCTGATCAACACCGTCGACGTGCCCGGCGCCCGCCGCGCCGGGACCGGGGCGTGGGCCGGCCTGTTCAACACCCACTTCATCGTCGACCGCACGACCGGCGTCTGCGCGTCGATCTACACCAACTCACTGCCGTTCATCACGCCCGAGGCGTGGGGCCTCTACGAGGACTTCGAGCGGGCGCTGTACGCGGCGCTGTAGGTGCCTCCGGCCCGTGAGTACTTTTCCGTGCCGGAGCACGGTGTCTGTGCTCAGGACATCGAGGACAGTTGATGTCTCAGCACATCGCGGACACTGAGCAGGCCCGCTGGGTGGGTTGGTCACGGTGGTGACCAGCCTGCTCGGCTGTGGGCAGGACAGGG
>NZ_BSTT01000023.1 GCF_030269685.1 Actinomycetospora sp. NBRC 106378 | reverse complement strand
AAAACCGTTAGAGACCAATCAAGACCTCTGACAAAAACTAGCTACTCAAAGAAACCCCAACCAAAAGCTGGGGCCAGAACACACAAAACGTCAGCACACTGTTGAGTTCTCAAAGGACGACCACACGAACCCGCAGACCCACACACCGGCGGATCGCCAAGCCCGATGGCTCCGAGTCCTTACCCTACCAGACCGGCTGAAGGGCAACCTCTCGAACCTATCCCGCCTCCAGGCCCCGGGGCAACCCCCTCGTCCTGGCGACATGGAGAACATTACACGGGCCGTGAAGGCCTGATCGAGGGGGGGTGCCTTTCCGCGTTCCCGCAGGTCGGGCGGCGTTTCCCGCCCGACCCACGGTCGTCACGGCGACGACACGAGCTCCACACCGGCGACCGTCCGCTTCCCGCGGCGGACGACGAGCCAGCGGCCGTGCAGCAGATCGGCCTCGCCCGGCGTCCAGTCCTCCGCCTCGACCTTGGCGTTGTTGACGTACGCGCCGCCCTCACCGACGGTCCGGCGCGCCGCACCACGGCCGGCAGCGAGGCCCGTGCCCACGAGCAGATCGACGATCGTCGGGTCGTCCCCCCGGGCCAGCGTCGCCGACGGCACCTCGGCGAGGGCCGCCGCCAACGTGGTGGCGTCGAGCTCGCGGAGCTCCCCCCGACCGAACAGCGCCTGGCTCGCGGCCTGGACCCGGGCGAGCTCGTCGGGGCCGTGCACGAGAGCCGTCACCGACTCGGCGAGCGCCCGCTGGGCGGCGCGCGCCTGCGGCTTCTCGACCGTGAGGCGCTCGAGCTCCTCGATCTCCTCGCGCGGCAGCCACGTGAAGGCCCGGAGGTACTCCCCCACCTTCGCGTCCTCGGCGTTGATCCAGAACTGGTAGAAGGCGTACGGGCTCGTCAGCTGCGGGTCGAGCCACACCGTCCCCGACTCGGTCTTGCCGAACTTCGAGCCGTCGGCCTTGGTGATCAGCGGCGTCCCCAGTGCGTGGACCGACCGGCCCTCCACCCGGTGGATCAGGTCGATGCCGGCGGTGAGGTTGCCCCACTGGTCGCTGCCGCCGGTCTGCATCGTGCAGCCGTACCGACGGTAGAGCTCGAGGAAGTCGTAGGACTGGAGGATCTGGTAGCTGAACTCGGCGTAGCTGATGCCCTCGTCGGACTCCATGCGCCGGCTCACCGCCTCCTTGGCGAGCATCCGGCCCACGCGGAAGTGCTTGCCGAGGTCCCGCAGGAAGTCCAGCGCCGACACGCCCTCGGTCCAGTCGAGGTTGTTCACCAGCAGCGCGGCGTTCTCCCCCTCGAAGTCGAGGAACGGCCGCAACTGGGCGCCGATCTTGTCGACCCAGCCCGCGACGACGTCCCGGTCGTTCAACGTCCGCTCGGAGGTCGGCTTGGGGTCGCCGATGAGCCCGGTGGCCCCGCCGACGAGCGCGACCGGACGGTGCCCGGCCTGCTGGAAGCGCGCCAGGGTCAGCCACTGCAGGAGGTGCCCGATGTGCGCGCTCGGCGCGGTGGGGTCGATCCCGGAATAGAGGGTGACCGTCCCGGTGTCGAGGTCGCGGCGCAGCGCGTCGAGGTCGGTGCTCTGGGCGATCAGACCCCGCCAGGCGAGGTCGTCGAGGATGTGCGGTGCGGTCACCAGCCCATTGTCCCCGGTCGGCCCGGCTACCAGTCGGGACCGTCCGACCGGGCGCGTCCGGCCTTGTACGGGGTGACGGCGGACGACCCTGCCACCCACAGCCGCCACGGGCGCTGCTGTCCGGCCGCGACACCGACCCGCGGACCGGAGCGCACCACCTCGTCGGAGACGGGCGTCCCCCGCTCCAACCGGACGGCGGACGCCGAGTCGAGGACGTCGATGCCGTTGTGCTCGCGCGCCAGTCCCAGCAGCGTGCAGAGACGCGCCGGCCCGCGCGCCAGCTCGACGTCCCGGCCCCGGGCCGTCGGGCGCCGGACGTGGGCGACCGCCGGGTCCGACAGCACCTCCCCGGCCCGGAGCAGCACCGCACCCGGACGGCCGTCGACGAGCGCGACGACGTTGGCGCAGAAGTGCATGCCGTAGACGAAGTAGACGTAGAGGTGCCCGGCGGGCCCCCACATCACGTCGTTGCGTGGTGTGCGGCCGCGATAGCAGTGCGAGCCGGGATCGTCCTCGCCCCGGTACGCCTCGACCTCGACGACCCGGAGCCGCACCTCGCCCTCGGGCACCTCGCTGACCAGCTCGGTCCCGAGCAGGGTCCGGGCCGCCACCAGCGGGTCGACGGCGAGCTCGGCACGGTCGAGCGGGGCAGGCGTGCCCGTCACCGCCGGTCGATCGGACGTGCCGCCCAGGCCCGGGCCTCGATGACGGCGCCGACGATCCGGTCGTACTGCTCCGCGACGCGCTTGGGTGCCGTGCCCCCGTGCGCGTCCCGCGAGGCGATCGACCCCTCGACGGTGAGGACCGTCCGGACGTCGGGGGTGAGCGCGGGATCGCAGGCTTGCAGCTCGTCGTCGGTCAGCTCGTCGAGACCGACCCCGCGACCCTCGGCCGACCGCACGCACGCCCCGGCGGCCTCGTGGGCCCGGCGGAACGGCACGCCCTGGCGCACCAGCCACTCCGCGATGTCGGTGGCGAGGCTGAACCCGGCGGGCGCGAGCTCGGCCAGGCGGTCGGTGTGCACCGTGAGCGTGCGGATCATGCCCGCCATCGCCGGCAGCACCATCGCCAGCTGGGCCGCCGAGTCGAACAGCGGCTCCTTGTCCTCCTGCAGGTCGCGGTTGTAGGCGAGCGGGAGCGCCTTGAGCGTGGTCATCAGCCCCGCGAGGTTGCCGACCAGCCGCCCGGCCTTCCCTCGCGCCAGCTCCGCGACGTCCGGGTTCTTCTTCTGCGGCATGATCGACGAGCCCGTGGACCAGGCGTCGTCGAGCGTCACGTAGCCGAACTCGGCGGTGGCCCAGAGGATGACCTCCTCCGCGATCCGGGAGAGGTCGACCGCCACCATGGCGAGGACGAAGGCGCCCTCGGCGGCGAGGTCGCGGGAGGCCGTGCCGTCGATCGAGTTGTCGACGGCGTCGCGGAAGCCGAGGTCCCGGGCCACGGCCGCGGGGTCGAGTCCCAGCGACGTCCCGGCGAGCGCGCCCGACCCGTACGGCGAGAGGCCCAGGCGGCGGTCGAGGTCCCGGCATCGCTCGACGTCCCGCAGCAGCGCCTGGGCGTGCGCGCCGAGGTGGTGGGCGAGCAGGACCGGCTGGGCGTGCTGCAGGTGCGTGCGCCCGGGCATCACCGCGTCGGGGTGCGTGCGCCCCTGCCCGACGAGCGCGTCCACCACGTCGCAGACGCCGCGGGCCAGCTCGCGCAGCCGGTCACGCAGCCACATGCGGAGCTGGGTGGCGATCTGGTCGTTGCGCGAACGGCCGGCGCGCAGCTTGCCGCCGAGCTCGGGGCCGACCCGCTCGATGAGGCCGCGCTCCAACGCCGTGTGCACGTCCTCGTCGGCCTCGGCGGCGACGAACGTCCCGTCGGCCACGTCGGACTCGAGCCGTTCGAGGCCCTCGAGCATCCCCCGCAGCTCGTCGTCGTCGAGCAGCCCGGCGCCGTGCAGCACGCGTGCGTGCGCGCGGGAGCCGGCGATGTCGTACGGGGCGAGCACCCAGTCGAAGTGCGTGGACTTCGACAGGGCGGCCATCACCGCGTCCGGTCCCGAGGAGAAGCGTCCACCCCAGAGGGCCGCGGAACCGCCGGCCGAGCTCCGCTGCGCTGCGTCTCCGCCCGATCCCGCGCTCACTGCAGTCCCTCTTCCTCGTCCTGATGTGTCCGCGCCGTCCGCGCGTTTCCTGGCGCGGGTCGTCCGGCCAGGCCGACCAGCACCGCGGCCAGACCGGCCCCGTCGAGCGGTTCCCGGGCGACCACCATCACGGTGTCGTCCCCGGCGATCGTGCCCACCACCTCGGCGAGCGAGGCCCGGTCGAGTGCGCTCGCGAGGTAGTGCGCCCCGCCCGGAGGAGTGCGCAGCACCGCGAGGTTGCCGGAGTGGTCGGCCGAGACCAGCAGCTCCGCGAGCAGCCGCGACAGTCTGTCGGTCCCGCCGGTGACGCCGCGCACCGGGCTCCCGTCGTCGGGGACCACGTATCGGCCGACCCCACCGTCGGCACCCCGCAGCTTCACCGCGCCGAGCTCGTCGAGGTCCCGCGACAGGGTCGCCTGCGTGACCTCGACGCCCTCCCGGGCGAGCATCGCGGCGAGCTCGCCCTGGCTGTGGACCTCGACGGTGCTGATGAGTTCGACGATCCGCGCCTGCCGGGCGGCCCGGCTGGTCCCCGGACGCAGACGCTCGAGCCGTTCCCGGGCGGCCCGCGGGTCGGGCCGCGCCCCGGGCTCGGTCCCGAGCACCTCGTCCGGCGGGGTCATCGCCCGAGGAGCCAGGTGAGCAGCGCCTTCTGGGCGTGCAGGCGGTTCTCGGCCTCGTCCCAGACCGCCGACGCCGGGCCGTCGAGCACCTCGGCACTGATCTCGTCTCCGCGGTGGGCGGGCAGGCAGTGCAGCACGGTGGCGTCCGACGCGGCGCGGGCGAGCAGTTCGTCGTCGATCCGGCAGGGACGGAACGGCGCGACCCGGTCCAGCCCGTCGTCCTCCTGGCCCATCGAGATCCAGGTGTCGGTCACGACGACGTCGGCTCCCGCGACCGCCTCGAGGGCCGCGGCGCGGCCGTCCACCCCGACGAGCGTGACCGACCCCCCGGTGTCGATCGCCCGGGTCCGGGCGTCGGCGACGACGGCCGGGTCGGGGTGGAAGCCCTCGGGCGCGGCGACCCGCACGTGCATGCCGGCGGTCACCCCGCCGAGCAGCAGCGACTGCGCCATGTTGTTGGCGCCGTCGCCGAGGTAGGTCAGGGTCAGCCCGGCGGTGCGGCCGTGGCGTTCGACGACGGTCTGCAGGTCGGCGAGGACCTGGCAGGGGTGGAAGCCGTCGGTGAGGGCGTTGACCACCGGGACCTCCGCGTGCGCCGCCATCTCCTGGATGCGCTCGTCGGCACCGGTCCGCCAGACGATGGCGTCGACGTAGCGGGAGAGCACGCGCGCGGTGTCGGCGATCGTCTCGCCGCGGCCGAACTGGGCGTCGCGCCCGTCGATCATCACGGGCGTCCCGCCGAGAGCCGCGATCCCGACCTGGAAGGACACCCGCGTCCGCGTGGAGGGCTTGTCGAAGATGACCGCCACCGCCCGGGGGCCGGCCAACGGGCGGTGACCGTACGGGTCGGCCTTGATCGCGGCGGCGAGCTCGAGGACCTCGGCCTGTTCGGCGGGGGCGAGGTCGTCGTCGCGGAGCAGGTGGCGTGGCGCCCTCCCGCCGGCCCGGGGCCCCGTCCCACCGGCGGCGCGTACCGAGGGGGCGCTCACGACGACCCCTCCGCGACCGCAGCACCCTGGGAGAGGATCTCGGGCAGGGCCGCGAGGAACCGGTCGACCTGCTCGTCGGTGACGACGGCCGGCGGGGCCAGCCGCACCCGGCCCGGTACGGCCCCGTTGATCAAGAACCCGGACTCGAGCGCTGCCCCGGTGACCTGCGGCGAGACCGGCGCGGTCAGCGCCACTCCGACCAGCAGCCCGACGGCGTCGACGTGATCGACCAGCGGGTGGTCGAGGCCCTCGATGCGGGTGGAGAGGTCCTTCCCGAGCGCGTCGGCGCGGTCGAGGAGACCGTCGGCGACGATCGTGTCGAGCACGGCGAGCGCCGCGGCACAACAGACCGGGTTGCCGCCGAAGGTGGTGCCGTGCTGGCCCGCTCCGAGCAGCTCGGCCGCCGGCCCGATCCCGATGCAGCACCCGAGCGGGAGGCCGCCGCCGAGGCCCTTGGCCAGCGTGACCACGTCGGGAACGATGCCTGCCCGCTGGTGGGCGAACCAGATTCCGGTCCGGCCGATGCCGGTCTGGACCTCGTCGACGACGAGCAGCGCGCCGGCCGCGGAGGTGATCTCCCGGGCGGCCTGCAGGTAGCCCTCCGGCGGCACGATCACCCCCGCCTCACCCTGCACGGGCTCCAGCACCACGGCCGCCGTGTCGGAACCGACGGCGGCCCGCAGCGCTTCGGCGTCGCCGTAGGGGACGAACTCCACCCCGGGCGGCATCGGCTCGAACGGCTCCCGCTTCGCGGGCTGCCCGGTCAGCGCGAGCGCGCCCATGGTGCGGCCGTGGAAGCCGCCCTGGGCCGCCACGATCTTCGGCCGCCCCGTGCGGCGGGCGATCTTGAAGGCGGCCTCGTTCGCCTCCGCGCCCGAGTTGCACATGAGGACCCGTCCGTCCGGGACCCCGAGCAGGGAGAGCAGGCGCTCGGCCAGTTCGACGGTCAGCGGGTTGATGACGAGGTTCGAGGTGTGTCCGAGGGTGGCGACCTGCCGGGACACCGCCTCGACCACCGCGGGGTGCGCGTGCCCGAGGAGGTTGACCGCGATCCCGCCGAGCAGGTCGAGGTACTCGCGGCCGTCGGCGTCCCAGACGCGGGCGCCCTCGCCGCGGACGAGGCTGACGGGCGGCGTGCCGTAGTTGCCCATCATCGTGTCGGACCAGCGACGACGGAGATCCTCACCGGTCGGTGCGTGGGTGGTCATGCGGGGGGACCTCCTCCTGGGGGTGCGGGAGCGGGGACGACCATCGTCCCGACGCCCGTGCTGGTGAAGACCTCGAGCAGCACCGAGTGCGCCACCCGCCCGTCGATGACGTGGGCGCGCGGGACGCCGCCCTCGACCGCCCGCAGGCAGGCCTCCATCTTCGGGATCATGCCGCTCGACAGTCCGGGCAGGAGCGCCGCGAGCTCGGTCGCGTCGATCTCCGAGCGCAGGCTCGTGCGGTCGGGCCAGTCGGTGTAGAGGCCCTCGACGTCGGTGAGCACGACGAGCTTGCGGGCCCCGAGGGCCACCGCCAGCGCGCCGGCCGCGGTGTCGGCGTTGACGTTGTGCACCACGCCGTCGGCGTCGGGGGCGACGGTGGAGATGACCGGGATGCGACCCCCGGCCACCAGGTCGAGCACCGCTGCCGGGTTGACCTCCACGACGTCGCCGACGAGCCCGACGTCGACCTGCTCACCGTCGACCGAGGCGGTGCGGCGCGCGGCGGTGAACAGACGGGCGTCCTCACCGGACATGCCGACCGCCAGCGGCCCGTGGGCGTTGACGAGGCCGACGAGCTCGCGCCCGACCTGGCCGACCAGCACCATCCGGACCACGTCCATGGTCTCCGGAGTGGTGATCCGCAGGCCGCCGCGGAACTCGCCGGCCATGCCGAGGCGGTCGAGCATCGCGGTGATCTGGGGGCCCCCGCCGTGCACCACGACGGGCCGGATCCCGGCCAGACGCAGGAAGACCATGTCCTCGGCGAAGGCGCGACGCAGCTCGTCGTCGACCATGGCGTTGCCGCCGTACTTCACGACGACGACGGCGTCCTGGAACTCCCGCAACCACGGGAGGGCCTCGGCGAGGACCGCGGCCTTGGCCTGGGCGTCGGAGTGCGCGAGAGCGGTCATGACGAGTAGGCGCTGTTCTCTTCGACGTAGGCGTGGGAGAGGTCGGTGGTGAGGACGGTCGCGGTGCCCGCGCCGAGCCCGAGGTCGACCTCGACGGTGATGTCCCGCCCCGACAGATCCGCCTTGGAGCGGTCGCCCACCGCCGCCGCCGCGGCGCACAGCAGCACGCCGTTCACCGTGACCGACAGCGTCTCCGGCTCCACGCGGGCGTCGCTCGCACCGATCGCCGCGGCGATCCGGCCCCAGTTCGGGTCGGACCCGAACAGCGCCGTCTTCACCAGGCTGTCGCGGGCGACCGCGCGGGCCCCGACCAGGGCGTCGGCGTCCGAGCCGGCCCCGGTGACGGTGACGGCGATCCGCTTGGTGACGCCCTCGGCGTCGGCCTGCAGACCGCGCGCGAGCTCGGCGCACACCTCGCGGAGCTCGCTGGCGAACGTCGCCTCGTCGGGCGTGACACCCGAGGCGCCGGAGGCGAGCAGCAGGACGGTGTCGTTCGTGCTCGTGGAACCGTCGACGTCGAGTCGGTCGAACGTCGTGGCCGTGGCCGCGCGCAGGGCGCGATCGGCGACGTCGGCGTCGACGGCCGCATCGGTGGTGACGACGACGAGCATCGTCGCGAGGCTCGGCGCCATCATCCCGGCGCCCTTGGCGAAGCCGCCGACCGTCCACCCGTCGCGGGTGCGGGCGGCCTGCTTGTCGACGGTGTCGGTGGTGAGCACGGCCGTGGCCGCCCTGGTCCCGGCGTCGGCGTCCGGGCCCAACGACCCGGCGGCCGCGTCCACCCCGGCGAGCAGGGAGTCGATCGGGAGGCGCTCTCCGATGAGACCGGTGGAGCAGACCGCGACCTCGATCGCGCCGCACCCGAGCACCGCGGCGACCTTCTCGGCGGTGCGGTGGGTGTCGCCGAACCCGTCGGGACCGGTGCACGCGTTGGCGCCGCCGGCGTTGAGCACCACCGCGCGCAGGGAGCGCTCCCGCAGCACCTGCTGGGACCAGAGCACCGGCGCCGCCTTGACCTGGTTGCGGGTGAACACGCCCGCGGCCGTGGTGGACGGCCCGTCGTTGACCACGAGGGCGACGTCGGGGCGGTCGCCGTGGGCACGCAGGCCGGCACGGACCCCGGCGGCGCGGAAACCGGCGGCGGCGGTGACGCTCACGGCGTGCTCCTCGGACTCGGGACGGGCGGGTTCACGGGGCGAGACCCGCGGTGGGCAGGCCGAGGGTCTCCTCGAGGCCGAGGGCGACGTTGACCGACTGGAAGGCGCCGCCCGCGGTGCCCTTGGTCAGGTTGTCGATCACCGCGGTGGCCACGAGGCGGCCCGCATCGGCGTCGACCTCCACCTGCACCTGCACCGAGTTCGATCCGACGACGCTCTTGGTGGCGGGCTGGACGCCCTCGGGCAGCAGGTGGACGAAGGGCTCGGCGTCGAAGGCCTTGGCATAGACCTGCCGCGCCTCGGAGGCGTCAATCGCCGGGTCGGCCAGCGGGGCGCTGACGACCGCGAGGATGCCGCGCGGCATCGGGGCGAGCACGGGGGTGAACGACACCAGGACCTCGCCCGCCCCCAGGTCCGAGAGGTTCTGCACGATCTCGGGCGTGTGCCGGTGGGACCCGCCGACCCCGTAGGCGGTCGCCGAACCCATCACCTCGGAACCGAGGAGGTGGGCCTTCGCCGCCCGCCCGGCCCCCGAGGTGCCCGAGAACGCGACCACGCTGATCTCCGGCGCCACGATCCCGCCGGCCACCGCGGGCAGGGCGGCGAGCGTCGCGGTGGTGGGGTAGCAGCCCGGCACGGCGATCCGACGGCTGCCGCGGAGCCCGTCCCGCGCGCCGGGCAGCTCCGGCAGGCCGTAGGGCCAGTGACCGGCGTGCTGCCCGCCGTACCAGCGCTCCCACGCGGCCGGGTTCCGCAGGCGGTGGTCCGCCCCGCAGTCGACCACGAGCACGTCATCGGGGAGCCGGGCGGCGAGCTCCGCCGACCGGCCGTGCGGCAGCGCCAGGAACACCACGTCGTGCCCCACGAGCGCCTCGACCGTCGTCTCCACGATCGGCCGGTCGGCGAGGGGGGTGAGGTGGGGCTGATGGGTGCCGAGGAGACTGCCCGCGGAGTCCCCCGCGGTCAGCGCGCCGATCTCCACCTCGGGATGACCCAGCGCGAGCCGCAGGAGCTCACCTCCGACGTAGCCGCTCGCACCGGCCACCGCGATCCGCATGCGTATGACTATGCACGATCACGGAATTCCATGCAACGCGGTCAGCGGAAGTCGTGCCGTCCGGGCGTGAGCCACGTGAGCGCCGGCTGGTCCCCGGTCACGGGTGCCCGGCCCCCGCCCGGCACATCCTCCCGGACCGGGGTCGGGGCGGAGGGGTGCGGCTCGCGCAGCGTCGGACCGTCGATGACGGCCGGGTCCACCACGGTCCGTGGCGTCCCGGTCGCGGCGGCGGGACGGGCCGGCTCGGGCGCCGCCACGGCCGGGTCCGCGTCCCCGCGGCGCGGCGAGGGCGCCACGGCACCCGCGGCGACCGGGTCGCGGCCGAGTACGGCGGCGGCGATCCAGTCGAGGACGATCCGGGCCTTGCGCTCGCCGGTCGGCATGGCCCAGAGGTGGTAGGCGCGGTGCAGCGCGTAGGCGGGCCAGCCCATGAGCCGCACCCCGCGGATCTCGGCGACCCCGCGTCGTCGTCCCAGTCCGGCCACGACCCCCGCCGAGGCGTGCTGGTAGGGCTGCAGCGGTCGCCCACCGAGGTGCGCGACGACGTTGCCCGCCAGCACCCGCGCCTGTCGCACGGCGTGCTGGGCGGTCGGCGCGGTGAGCAGCTGCGGGTTCTCGTCCGCGAGCAGGGCGCCGCGGGCGAGGTCGGGCACGGCGGCCCCGTCGCCGGCGGCGAACACGTGATGGCGCCCGACGACCTGCAGCATCGCCGTGCACCGCACCTTGCCGGTGCGTTCCAGCGGGAGGTCGGTGCGCTCGAGCAGCGGGTGCGGACGGGTCCCCGCGGCGACCACGACGGTGTCGGTGGGCACCGCGGTGCCGTCGGCGAGCCGGACGACGCCGTCCTCGGCGGACACC
Source organism: Actinomycetospora sp. NBRC 106378 (assembly GCF_030269685.1). Taxonomy (GTDB): domain Bacteria; phylum Actinomycetota; class Actinomycetes; order Mycobacteriales; family Pseudonocardiaceae; genus Actinomycetospora. The sequence continues at coordinate 57,534 of NZ_BSTT01000023.1, read as the reverse complement.
AGGCCCGCCCCGACGCGCACCTCGATGCCACGGCGGGCGAGCCGGCCGTGCACGCGCGCCGCGGTCGGCTCGGTGACCTCGGGCATGATCCGCTTCGAGGCCTCCACGAGCACCCAGCGCATCTCCTCGCGGTCGACCCCGACCTGGCGTCCGGCCCGCCGGGCCAGGTCCTCGAGCTCGCCGAGCGCCTCCACGCCCGCGAACCCGCCGCCGATGACGACGAAGGTGAGCAGCCGCGCCCGTCGGGCCGCGTCCGCCGGCGTGGTGGGCACGACCGAGGCGGCGGCGTCGAGGCGGGACAGCACGTGGTCGCGCAGCGCGGACGCGTCGCCGACCGACCGGAAGGTCAGTGCGCACTCGGCCAGTCCGGGCACGGGCAGTTCCCGCGCCACCGCGCCCGGCGCGACGACGAGGACGTCGTAGGGGATCTCCTTCGACAGCCCGTCCGGCAGCGACACCACGGCCCGGCGACGGGCGTCGTCGATCGCGACGACGGAACCGGTGACGACGTCGCAGCGGTCCAGGACGCGGCGCAGGGACACCGTGAGGTGGCGCGGCGCGATGGAGCCGCCGGCCGCCTCGGGCAGGAACGGCTGATAGGTCATGTGCGGCTGCGGGTCGACCACCGTGATCGAGCCGACGGGCGTCGAGGCACGGTCCCGGGCCCCGCTGCGCCGACCCCGGTGGCGCCCGTCGCCGGAGCGGCCGAGACGCGCCTGCAGGGCGCGGGCCGCGACGAGTCCGACGTAGCCGCCGCCGACCACCAGGACCCGGGCGCCGGACACGAAGTCCCCGGTGTCGGGGGCGCCGTACAGGGCGCCGGGCCCGCGGAACACGGTGCCACCCGCGAACGCCGCGCCGCCCGCGAGGGCGACGACGGCGAGCGCGGCCGCGAGCCACCAGCCGAGCAGGCCGCCCGCCCACATCCCGAGGATCGCGGCCGGTCCGGCGAGCACGGCGAGGACCGTGAGCATCCGGGTGACCCGGCGGGGACGACGACCCGTCGGGGACCACTGGGTGGGCGGATCGGGCGGGCCCGGGTACGGCGCCGGGTACTGCGACATCGCGTCGGCTCCTGTCGGGGGCAGGACGGTGGCTGGTCGTCCACCGACCGGGCGGGCCCGGGGGGAGCCGGTGGACGGGTGCTCACGCTAGGCACACGGATGCTCGCGGAGTGCGGAGCTGAGAGCGGCTCCCGGCGGCACCGCCCGACGCCGCCCGCCCCGCGCTCAGCTGCGCCGGATTGGGCCGCGCGGAGCAGCTCCCTGCAGCGAACGCGACCCACCGCTCTCAGGAACCGCCGTCGGTCCACACCGGACCGTCCGCCGCGCCGAGCAGCGCGTCGCGGAGATCCCGCTTGAGGACCTTGCCCGCCGCCGACACCGGCAGCGCGTCGACGACGAAGACGCGGCGCAGCCGCTCGTAGTGCCGGACGGCGCCGTTGATCGCCACCGCCAGATCGGCCACCACCTCCGGTCCCGACCCTGCCGACAGCACCACCGCCGCCGTCGGGACCTCCCCCACCGCCTCGTCGGGCAGGCCGACCACCGCCGCCGTCAGGACCTCCGGACGCGCGACGAGACGCTCCTCGAGCTCGCGGGGGTACACGTTGAAGCCCTTGAACAGCAGCATGTCCTTGACCCGGTCCACCACCGACACCAGCCCGTCGTCGTCGACGACGCCGATGTCGCCCGTCCGCAACCAGCCGTCGACGAGCGTGTCCGCGGTCTCGTCGGGGCGGTCGTGGTAGCAGCGCATCACCTGCGGGCCCCGCGCCCAGATCTCACCGCGTCGCCCCACCGCGACGGGGTCGTCGCCGGGTCGCCCGGAGCTGACCTCGAGCAGCGCGAGCTCGGTGTCGGCGATCGGGACGCCGACCGTGCCGATCCGACGGTGCGCCGAGCGCGCGGACGGCGAGGTGCACAGCGCCATCGTCGCCTCGGTGAGGCCGTAGCCCTCGAGGACGATCGCGCCCGGCATGAGCGCCGCGATCCGCTCGGCCTGCGCGACCGCCATCGGGCTCGCCCCGGAGGTCACCGACCGGACGCTGGACAGGTCGCGGGTGCGGGCGTCGGGGTGCGCGAGCAGCGCGTGGTACATCGCGGGCGCCCCGGAGAGGGTGGTCGCGCGGTGCCGCTCGACGTCGGCGAGGTAGGCCGCGGGGTCGAAGCGGTCCTGGACGACGGCGGTGGTCCCGGTGACGAGCCCGATCGTCAGGCCGTTGGTGCCCATGGCGTGGAACCACGGCGCGACGGCGATCGACACGCCCTCCCCCACGCGCACGGGGTGCTCCTCGGGCGGGGACGTCTGCTCGACGGTGATCCCGCCCCGGACGTCGGGCGCGGGCACGGCGCCGGAACCGGAAGCCACGTACTGCAGGACGTTGGCGACCACGTTGGCGTGCGTGAGCTCCACACCCTTGGAGCGGCCGGTGGTGCCGCCGGTGTAGGCGAGGTGGGCGAGCGCGACGGTCGGGTCGAGCTCGACGTCGGGCGGGGTGTCGGTCGGGTCGGCGGGCAGGTCGAGCCGGCGCCCGTCGGTGCCGATCACGTCGGACAGCGTGGTGTCCCGGCTGATCACCGCGACCACCCCGGCGTCCTGGAGCTGGGCGCGCAGCAGCTCGGGCGGGAGCACCGGGCTCGTCAGTGCCACGGTGGCCCCCGCGAGCAGGATCCCGTGGTAGGCGACGGGCCAGACGAGCGAGTTCGGCAGGTGCAGGCCCACCGCGTCCCCGGGGCGGACGCCGCGGGCGACGAGGGCGTGGGCGACCCCGCACGCCTCGGACCACAGGTCGTGGAAGCTCAGCGCCTCGTCGTGGTGCACCAGCGCGGCGCGGTCGCCGAACCGCCGCGCGGCGCCGTCGAGCAGGGCCCCGACGGGGACCAGCGGGAGGTCGATGGAGATCGGGGAGCGCAGCGTCGAGCCCGTCGTCATGACCGGGGAGTCTGCTCCTCCGCGATGTGGATTTCCTGTCGCTGGACGCCGGCAACGACGCTTTCCTGGCACGACGGCGGCTCAGAACAGGTCCCGCTCCACCCGCCGGTTGCGGCCGCTCCCCTTCCACGCCCACGTCCCGACGACCTGGCCCGCGCGCACCACCGTCGGGCGGAAGATGCCGTTGTTGCCCGGGCAGATGCGGTCGGCGAACGCCACGTCGAGGACCTGGGTGCGGTCGGCGTAGCCGAGGACGAACTCGTCGAACCCGGGGAGGAGCAGTTCGTCCGGGACGGCGGCGGCCGCGAGCCGGTCGGGGGTCTCCGGGTCGTGGAGCAGGCCGTCGGTCTCGGCGAGGTCGGGGCGGGCGCCCTCGATCGCGATGGTGACGTCGGCAGCGGGGATGCCGGTCCAGCGGGCGAGGTCCTTCCGGTCCGCCGGGCCGTGCGAGCGGAAGAAGCGGCGGGCCCACTCGGCGAGGGCCTCGTCGCGGTCGAGTCGCCGGGGTGCGGGCACCCACTCGTCGAGCAGGACGAAGGCCTGCTCCTTCGCCGATGGTCGAGCTCCGCTGCGCTCCGTCTCCGACGGGGTGGCGAACGGTCCCTGGACGAGCAGGCCGCGCTGGCAGAGCACGCTCAGGGCGTGGTAGGCGCGCGACGACGTGAGATCGAGCCCCGCGTCCGTCCAGCACTCGACCATCTCGGCGCGGGTCCGCCGACCGCCGCCACGCAGCGCCTCGGCCGCCACCTCCCCGGCGCGGTCGAGGGTCTCCTCGGCGAGCCCGAGGCCGGCGCGCCGTTGCGCGGCCGCGGCCAGCGGCCGGGGCGTCCCCAGCGGCAGCATCCAGGCGAGGTCCTCGGCCGCCACCACGTGCAGGGTGCCGCGCATCGGCCAGGACCGGACGATCGCGCCCTCGTCGAAGGCGCGGCGGACCGCGTCGACGTCGCCGGTCGTCGTCCGCAGCGCGAGCGACTCCAGCACCCCGGGCAGGTCCTGCCCCTGGGCGCACCCCAGCCACGCCGCCGCCTCCGCGGGACCGGCGCACCGCTCCCCCACCAGCCGCTGCGCGGCCAGCCGGAGGAGCCCGAGTGTGTTCTTCACGAAACCTGATCCTGGCAGCATCTCGTCGCATGACCTACTGCGTCGCCGACTACCTGGCCGACCGCCTCGCCGAGGTCGGGGTCGAGCACGTCTTCGGGGTGCCCGGGGACTACAACCTCGCGATGCTCGACCACGTCGTCGGCCACGACCGGCTGCGGTGGATCGGCTGCGCGAACGAGCTCGACGCCGGGTACGCCGCGGACGGGTACGGGCGGCTGCGCGGCATGGCGGCGTTGGCCACCGCGTTCGGCGTCGGCGAGCTGTCGGCCATCAACGCGGTCGCCGGGAGCTTCGCCGAGCACGTGCCGGTGGTGCACGTCGTCGGGGCGCCGTCGACCGACCACCAGTCCGCGCACCGCATGGTCCACCACTCGCTCGGCGACGGCGTCTTCACCCACTTCATGACGATGCACGAGGGCATCACCTGCGCGCGGGCGGCGCTCACCGCGGAGTCGGCGTGCGCCGAGATCGACCGGGTGCTCGTCGAGGTCCGCGACCGGCACCTCCCCGGGTACCTCCTCATCCCGACCGACGTCTCCGCCGCCGCGGTCGACCCGCCGTCGGGAACCCTTCCCGCGCCGGTGGACCACACCGACCCGGAGGCCCTGGAGGGCTTCGTCGAGAGCGCCCGGGCGCTCCTGGCGAAGGCGGGTTCGGTGGACCGGGTCGGGGTGCTCGCGGGCCTGCTCACTCACCGCGTGGGCGGCCGCGAGGTGCTGCGGGAGCTGCTGGACGCCGGGCCGGTCCGCCACGCCACCGACGTGTGGTCGAAGAGCCTCGTCGACGAGAGCGTCGCGCACTTCGTCGGCACCTACGCGGGTGCCGCGAGCACCGAGGAGGTGCGGGCCGCCGTGGAGGACGCCGCCGCCCTCGTCGTGGCGGGCGTCTACTTCACCGACCTGACCAGCGGGTTCTTCACCCAGCGGATCACGCGGTCACGGACGATCGAGCTCGGGGCGCGAACGGCGAGCGTCGGCGCGGCGACCTTCTCGCCCGTCGAGCTGCCGACCGCCCTCGCCGCGCTCGTGCCGCTGGTGCGCGAGCTCGCCGCGCAGGACGGGGTCACCGCGCCGCGGCCCGCCTCCGCCCCGGCACTCGCGGCCTCGGACGCGGCCGAGCCGCTGACCCAGGACGCGCTGTGGGCCGAGGTGGCCAGATTTCTGCGCGAGGGCGACGTCGTGCTCGCCGACCAGGGCACCTCGTTCTACGGGGCCTCCACCCACCGGCTGCCCCGGGGCGTCGACTTCCTCGGGCAGCCGTTGTGGGCGTCGATCGGCTACACGCTCCCCGCGACGCTCGGCGCCTGCCTGGCGCAGCCCGACTCCCGCGGGGTCCTGCTGATCGGTGACGGCGCGGCGCAGCTGACGGTGGCCGAGCTCGGGACCATCGTCCGGGAGGGGCTGGCTCCGGTGATCGTGGTCGTCGACAACGACGGGTACACCGTGGAGCGCGCGATCCACGGGCCGACCGAGCCCTACAACGACATCGTCCGCTGGGACTGGACCGCCGCCCCCGCGATGTTCGCCCCGGGCGGCGGCGCGACCGCCTGCCGGGCGACCACCGTGGGCGAGCTGCGGGAGGCGCTGCGGGCCGCGCGGGAGGACCCGACGACGACTGCGATCGTGCAGGCCGTGGTGCCGCGGGACGACGTGCCGCAGCTGCTCGCCGACCTGACGAAGGCGCTCGGTCAGGCCGGTTCGCGCTCGAGTTCCTGAGCGAGGAACTCCACGGTCATCGCGTCGACCTGGCGCGCGGCGTCGGTCTGCGGGGCGGGCTCCACGCCCGGCTCGTCGGCCAGCGCGTGCCCCATGTCGTTGACGACCCGCAGGTCGGCGCGCACGCCCTGCTCGCGGCGCATGTCGCGCAGCCGGCCGGCCGGGTAGAGGAACGCCTCCGTGTCGTCGTCCGCGCCGACGATGCAGCGCACCGCCGTGGCGCCGAACTCGTGGGAGCGCCAGACCAGGTCCATCCGGTCGGCCACCGCCGTGGACTCCGGCGTCCAGGTGTAGTCGATCCCGTACTGCCGGGCCAGGAGGTCGACGACCGGCCGCAGCTGCACCAGCGGACTGATCAGCACCGCCGCCCGCGCCTCGACCGCCTTCCCGACGACCGCTCCTCCCGCCACCCCGGCGCCTGCGGAGCCGCCGACCACGGCGACCGGGCCGTCGCCGAGACCGTGCGAGGCGCGGAGCTCGTCGAGCAGGACGGGGAGCTCCGCGACCGCCTGCTCGTTGATCAGCCCGTGCCCGTTGCGCACCGGCTCGGCGAACATCTGCGCCATCAACGCGTCCTCGCCCGGGAAGCGGTCCCCGCACAGCGGCAGCCCCGGGTAGAGCTTCCACGCGTCGAGCCCCGCGAGCGGCAGCGCGGCCGCGAAGGCCCGCTCGGTGCGGGGCGCGTCCATGAGGTGCCAGGCGACGACCAGCGGCGCGTCGGCACGTCCCGACGACGGCGGCTCGAGCACGTACGGAACTCCGGCGGCGGAGGTGCTGTACATGGTCCAATATGGTAGCTGGACGCTGTACAGTTGGGCAATGAGGTCCCCCGGACAGCGCGCCGGCCTGAGCCGCCCCGTCGTCGTGACCGCGGCGCGCGCGGTGCTCGACGACGGCGCATCGTTCTCCATGCGCGCGGTGGCCGGACGCCTGGGGGTCGCCCCGAACGCGCTGTACAGCCACGTCGACGGACGGGACGGGCTGCTCGACGCCGTCCTCGACGACCTGCTCGGGGCCCTGCCCACGCCCGACGACGGCGACCCGCGCGCTGGACTCGTGGAGCTGATGACCGCGACCCACGAGCTGCTCCTGGCCCACCCGCGGCTCGTGCCGCACTTCGTGGCCCGACAGGGCTCCCGGGGCCCGAACGCGCAGCGGCTCGGCGAGACGATGCGGACGTGCCTCGCGGCCGCCGGGGTGCGAGACCGGGCGGCCCAGGACACGGCGGTCCGGGTGCTCGTCGTGCACGCGATCGGAAACGCCGCGCTCGGGGCGGCCGCGGACGGGGCGCCGCTGCCGCCCGAGGTGCTGCGCACGACCTACGCGGCAGGGTTGGCGTGGCTCGTGGACGGGGCGCTGGGGTCGGCCGCTGCTCCTGAGCGAAGGGCCCCTTCAGTCGGGTAGACGGGACGTGGGCGCCCTTCGCCACCACGGCCCGCTGTGAGCGAAGGGGCCCGTCGGTCGATCTGTCCGACGGAAGGTGCCCTTCGCTCAACAGGAGCCGGCCGACTCAGGCGCGCAGTGCCGCCCCGTGCCGCTCCCCCGCGAGGGCGACCGCCGCGTCGCGGGCGGCCCCGGCCTCCTCGAGGGTCAGCGTCCGGTCGGGTGCGCGCAGGCGCAGGGCGAACGCCAGCGACCGCCGGCCCTCCCCCACCTGGGCCCCGGAGTAGACGTCGAAGAGCCGCACGTCCTCGATCAGCTCGCCGCCGCCCTCGACGAGGTCGGCCTCGATCGCCGCCACCGGCACGTCCTCCGGCACGACCAGCGCCACGTCGAGCAGCACCGGCGGGAACGCCGAGACCTCGGGGCGGGCGAGCACCTCGCGCACCGGCAGCCGGTCGAGCTCCAGCTCCATCGCGCACGTCCGCGGCGGCAGCCCGAGGGCCTCCAGGACCTTCGGGTGCAGCTCACCCGCGTGTCCCACGAGGACGCCCTCGACGTGCAGGGCCGCGCACCGACCGGGGTGCCACGGGGCGTGCCGGTCGTTCGACACCGTCGGCGTCGCGCCGTACACCGCCGCGACGGTCCGGGCGGCCTCGACGGCGTCCGACCACGTCGCGGGGCGGCCATCGCCCCACCAGCCCTTGGGCTCCCACGCGCCGGTGAGCACGGCGCCGACCCGCAGCGGCTGCCGCGGGAGCGCGTCGAGCAGGGCGGCGATCTCCGTGTCCGACGGGCGGTGCTCGGTCCCGACGACGGGTGCCTCCAGCGGCGGGCCGTCCGGGCGGGCGACCTGCCCGACGTGGAAGAGGGCGAGGTCGCGCAGGCCGCGGGAGACGTTCCGGACGACGGCGTCGAGGAGGCCCGGGAGCAGGGTCGTCGCCATGAGCGACCGGTCGGCGTCGAGCGGGTTCGCGAGCCGGACCGCGGTGCGGCGGGGGTCGTCGTCGTCCAGGCCGAAGGCGTCGAGCACGGCGGGCGACATGAACGGCGAGGGCAGGACCTCCTGGTAGCCGGCGTCGGCGAGCGCGTGCGAGACCTGCCGGCGGCGGCGCTGGGCCATGGTCAGGCCGGTGCCGCCCGCGAACACCGGGAGCTCCGACGGGATCACGTGGTAGCCCTCGAGGCGCAGGACCTCCTCGACGAGGTCGGCCGGGCGGGTGAGGTCGGGACGCCACGTCGGGGCAACGACCGCGACGCCGTCGCCCCCCACCTCGACCGCGCAGCCGACCTGGACCAGGCGCCGCACGCTCGCACCCCGGGGGTACGTCACGCCGGCCACGCGGTCGGGCAGGTCGAGCGGCACGGTGATCGTCGGGATCGGCGCCTCGGTGCCCTCGGTGAACGACCCCACGTCGGTGACCCCGCCGTCGACCGTGGCGCTCCCGTAGTGCGCGAGCAGGGCCGCCGCGCGATCGGTCGCCGCGCGGGCCACCGCCGGGTCGACCGCGCGCTCGAAACGGCGGGCGGCCTCGCTGGGCAGCTTGTGCCGGCGGGCGGTGCGCGCCACCGACGCCGGGTCCCAGGTGGCGGCCTCGAGCAGGACGCCGGAGGTCGTGGGAGTGACCTCCGTCGACGCCCCACCCATGACGCCCGCGAGACCGATCGGACCGGAGTCGTCGGACACCACGACGTCGTCCGGGTCGAGGGCCCGGCTGACGTCGTCGAGCGTCGTGATCTTCTCGTCGACGCGCGCCCGGCGCACCACGACGTCACCGGTGATGCGCGCGGCGTCGTAGGCGTGCATCGGCTGCCCGAGCTCGAGCATCACGAAGTTCGTGACGTCGACCGCGAGCGAGATCGGGCGGATGCCCGCGAGCAGCAGCCGACGGGTCATCCACCACGGCGTCGGCGCCGTCGGGTCGAGGTCGGTGACCCGGCGGGCGACGAAGCGACGGCACCCCGACGCCGGGTCGACGACGACGGACGCACCCGGCTCGCTCGTTGCCGGGACCCCGTGGTCGATGGCGGCCGGGTCCCCGAACGGCGCGTCGTAGGCCCCCGCGAGCTCGCGGCCCATGCCGCGGATCGACAGCGCGTAGCCGCGGTCGGGGTTGACGGCGACGTCGAGGACCGCCTCCGCGTCGCCCTCGGCGAGCCCGAGCAGGGGCGCCGCGTCGGTGCCGGGCTCCGCGGTGTCCGGCGGCAGCACGAGGATGCCGGCGTGGTCGTCGCCGAGGCCGAGCTCGTCGAGGGCGCAGAGCATGCCGTCGGAGACGCGGCCGTAGGTCTTCCGTGCGGCGATCCCGAAGTCGCCGGGCAGCGTCGTCCCGGGGAGGGCCGCGACGACGAGGTCGCCGACCGCGAAGTTCGTGGCGCCGCAGACGATGCCCTGAGGCTGCCCCGGGTCGCTGCCCCGCGTGCCGACGTCGACCCGGCAGAACCGGATCGGCTTCTTGAACTCGGTCAGTTCCTCGATCTCGAGGACCTTCCCGACGACGAGCGGGCCGGGCACGGCCTCGAGCGCGACGACGTCCTCGACCTCGAAGCCGACCCGGATGAGCGCCTCCGCGAGGTCGTCGGCGGAGGGGTGCTCCGCGAGACCGACGTGCTCGGTGAGCCAGGAGACGGGGACGCGCACGGGTTCTCAGGCCTTTCGGATGACGGGAAGGATCAGGGCTCGACGGCGAACGCGCTGGTGAAGCGGACGTCGCCCTCCACCATGTCGCGCATGTCGGGCAGCCCGTTGCGGAACATCAGCGTGCGCTCGAGCCCCATGCCGAACGCGAAGCCCGAGTAGACGTCGGGGTCGACGCCGCAGGCACGCAGGACGTTCGGGTCGACCATGCCGCAGCCGCCCCACTCGACCCAGCCCGCGCCGCCCTTCTTCTGCGGGAACCACACGTCGGGCTCGGCCGACGGCTCGGTGAAGGGGAAGTACGACGGCCGCATCCGGATGCGGGAGTCGGGCCCGAACATGGCGCGGGCGAACGCGTCGAGCGTGCCCTTGAGGTGGGCCATGGTCAGGCCCTTGTCGACCGCGAGGCCCTCGATCTGGTGGAAGACCGGCGTGTGGGTCGCGTCGAGCTCGTCGGTGCGGAACGTGCGGCCCGGGCACACCACGTACACCGGCAGGTCCCGCTCCAGCAGGGTGCGGATCTGCACCGGCGAGGTGTGGGTGCGCAGCACCTGCTTCGCGCCGGGCGGCTGTACGTGGAAGGTGTCCTGCATCGTGCGGGCCGGGTGGTCGGGCAGGAAGTTCAGCGCGTCGAAGTTGAACCACTCCGACTCGACCTCGGGCCCCTCGGCGACCTCCCAGCCCATCGCGACGAAGACGTCGGCGATCCGCTCGGAGGTCTGGGTGAGGGGGTGGCGACTGCCCCGCGCGTGGCGCGTCGTCGGCAGCGTGACGTCGACGGCCTCCTCGCCCAGCACCCGCTCGTCGCGCTCGGCGAGCAGGACGGCGTAGCGCTCGTCGTAGGCGCTCTGCACCGCCACGCGGGTCTCGTTGACCCGCTTGCCCGCGTCGGCCTTGGCCTGCGGCGGCAGCGACCCGATCTCGCGACGCGCCAGCAGCACCGGCGAGCGGTCGCCGAGGTGGGCGGGCTTCAGCGCGGTGAGGGCGTCGAGCGTGCTGGCGCCGGCGAAGGCACTGGTCGCCTCGTCGCGCGCGGCCTCGAGCGACTCGGGGGCCAGCGCGGAGACCTGCTTGGGGTCGAACGAGTCGTTGGTGCCGGACATGCTCGGCGGACGCTCCTGCTCTGCGACGGTCGGTGCGGTCCGAGTCTATCGAGGGGGTCCGACAGCGTTCACAGCCTGCGTCCCGCCGGCCGTCATCTCCTGCGCCCGCACCGATGCGTAGAGGCAGACCGCCGCGGCCGTCGCGAGGTTGAGGCTCTCGGCACGGCCCCGGATCGGAACCCGCACCCGGTGGTCGGCGGCCGCGGCGACCTCCGTCGGGACCCCGTGCGCCTCGCTGCCGAACACCCAGGCGGTCGGCCCGGCCAGGAGGTCGTCGGTGGCGGGTCCGAGCTCGGTCTCCCCGCCCCCGTCGGCGACGACGAGGGCGAGCCCGGCTCGGCGCAGGAGGTCGAACCCGGCTCCGTCGATGCCGGGAGCCCGCTCCCGCAGGACGGGGAGGTGGAAGAGGCTCCCCATGCTGGCGCGCACGGACTTCGGGTTGAACGGGTCGACGGAGGCGCCGACGAGCAGGACAGCGTCGGCGCCGGCCGCGTCGGCCGTGCGGATCACGGTCCCGGCGTTGCCGGGGTCGGCGACGTCCACGAGCACCGCGACGAGGCGCGGGTGTGGCGGCAGCTCGGCCGGGGGCTGACGACAGACCAGGACGAGACCCTGCGGGTGCACCGTGTCGGTGAGGCTCGCGATCGCCTTCTCGGTGACGAGGGCGGTGCGGATCCCGGCGGCCCGGGACCGGATCAGCAGGTCGCGCTCGCGGTCGGCGACGGACTCGGTGACGAAGAGGTCGGTGACGGCTCCCGGGTCGGACTCGGCCCGGGCCACCGCGTCGTACGCCGGGCGGACCCCTTCGAGGAGGAACCGCCCGGTGTCCTCACGCGCCGCGCGCCGCAGCAGCTTGCGGGCTGCCGCGACGCGCGGGGTGCGCTCGGTGAGGAGCTCGCTCAGGCGGCGTCCTCGGTCTTCTCCGCGCCCTTGGGCACGTCGGCCACCGCGGCCTTGGCGGCCTCGACCAGCGCCGTGAAGGCGGTCGGGTCGGAGACGGCGATCTCGGCGAGGACCTTGCGGTCCGCCTCGATGCCGGCGAGCTTGAGGCCCTGCATGAACCGGTTGTAGGTCATGTCGTTGGCCCGGGCCGCCGCGTTGATGCGGGTGATCCAGAGCTGCCGGAAGTCGCCCTTGCGCTGCTTGCGGTCGCGGAAGGCGTAGGTCAGCGAGTGGAGCTGCTGCTCCTTGGCCTTGCGGTAGAGCCGGGAGCGCTGTCCGCGGTAGCCGCTGGCGGCCTCGAGAACCGTACGGCGCTTCTTCTGGGCGTTGACTGCGCGCTTGACGCGTGCCACGTCGTCCTGCCTTCGATCGTGTCGGGGGCGGTCACCGGGGCGTCACGGCGACCGGATGGTCAGAGGGCTGCTCAGATACCGAGCATCTTGCGGATGCGGCGGTCGTCGGACTTGGCGACCTCCGTCTGACCCGCGAGACGGCGGGTGTGCTCGCTGGACTTCTTCTCCAGCAGGTGCCGCTTGCCGGCCTTCTCGCGCAGCAGCTTGCCGGTGCCCGACACCTTGATGCGCTTCTTGGTCCCGGAGTGGGTCTTGTTCTTCATCCGTCCTCGTCCTGGTCGTCCTGCCGTCCCGGGGTCATGCGTCGCGACCCGGGCGGGGGCGGCTCCCGCCACCGCGGGGCGGGCCGTACCTGACGGTACGGCCCGCCTCCGCGACGTCAGGAGGTAGGCGTGGGCTCGGCGGCTTCGGTCTCCGCCGCGGCCTGGGCCTGCTGCTTCGGCGTCTTCGCGACCTTCTTGTTGGGCGCGAGCACCATGGTCATGTTGCGGCCGTCCTGCTTCGGTGAAGCCTCGACGAACGCGAGATCGCCGACGTCCTCGGCGAGCCGCTGGAGCAGCCGGAAGCCCAGCTCGGGGCGGGACTGCTCGCGACCACGGAACATGATCGTGACCTTGACCTTGTGACCCTGACCGAGGAAGCGGGTGACGTGACCCTTCTTCGTCTCGTAGTCGTGCGGGTCGATCTTCGGCCGGAGCTTCTGCTCTTTGATCACGGTCTGCTGCTGGTTGCGACGCGACTCGCGGGCCTTCTGCGCGCTCTCGTACTTGAACTTGCCGAAGTCCATGAGCTTGCAGACCGGCGGGCGCGCCTGGGCCGCGACCTCGACGAGGTCGAGGTCGGCCTCCCGGGCCAGCCGCAGGGCGTCCTCGATGCGGACGATCCCCACCTGCTCGCCGTTCGGACCGACCAGACGGACCTCGGGCACGCGGATGCGCTCGTTGATGCGCGTCTCTGCGCTGATGAGTTCTCCTCGGGTTCGACAGTGTTTCCGGCCGCAACCCGGCGAGAGGTGTCCTTGTTCCCTCACGACGTCGGGCCCCGCGCCGGTGAGCACGCTGTGCTCGTGACGGGGGCCCTGACTCGTACCGATCGGACTCGTCGTCGGTCGACTTCCCGACGACGGGTCTTTCGGTCGTCCCTCGCGGGACGACTGATGACCGGACCCGGCCACCGGGGGCGGCTCGGGTGGGAGACGGGCTCCACTTGCCGCTCGACGCACACGGTTGCGCGCGACGAGCTGGTCGCTCACACCGAGCGTACCACCCGCCGCGTGTCGGACTCCCCCGGCGTGTCCGCGCCCCGTCCCGAGGGTGACGCCAGGCAGGCTCCGCGGCCTCCCGGGATGCCTGATGTCAACCTCGGCGCGCGGGGTCAGCCCCGCAGCTCGACCGGCCGACGCGAGAGTGACACCAGACAGGCTCCGCGGCCTCCCGGGATGCCTGGTGTCACCTTCACGGCGGGGGTCAGCCCGCCTTGGCGCGCGTGCGCTTGGCCGGCGCCTTCTCCGGCGTGACGAGTTCGGCGAGGAACTGGCCGGTGTAGCTCTCCGGCACGGCCGCGATCTGCTCGGGCGTGCCCTCGGCCACCACCGTGCCGCCGCCGTTGCCGCCCTCCGGACCCATGTCGACGACCCAGTCGGACACCTTGATGACGTCGAGGTTGTGCTCGATCACGAGCACGGTGTTGCCCTTGTCGACCAGCCCGTTGATGACGCCGAGGAGCTTGCGGATGTCCTCGAAGTGCAGGCCCGTGGTCGGCTCGTCGAGGATGTAGATCGTCCGGCCCATCGAACGCTTCTGCAGCTCGGAGGCCAGCTTCACCCGCTGCGCCTCACCGCCGGAGAGCGTCGGCGCGGGCTGTCCGAGCCGGACGTAGCCCAGGCCCACCTCGGTCAGGGTCTTCAGGTGTCGGTGGATCGCGGTGATCGGCTCGAAGAACTCCGCGGCCTCCTCGATGGGCATGTCGAGGACCTCGGCCACCGTCTTGCCCTTGTAGTGCACCTCGAGCGTCTCGCGGTTGTACCGGGCGCCCTTGCACACCTCGCAGGGCACGTAGACGTCCGGCAGGAAGTTCATCTCGATCTTGATCGTGCCGTCGCCCGCGCAGGCCTCGCAGCGCCCGCCCTTGACGTTGAACGAGAACCGGCCGGGCCCGTAGCCGCGGACCTTCGCCTCGTTGGTCGAGGCGAACAGCTTGCGCATGTGGTCCCACACGCCGGTGTAGGTCGCCGGGTTGGAGCGCGGCGTGCGCCCGATCGGCGACTGGTCGACGCGCACCAGCTTGTCGAGGTGTTCCAGACCGGTCACCCGCGTGTGCCGCCCCGGCACCTGCCGGGCGCCGTTGAGCTTGTTGGCCAGGACGGTGGCGAGGATGTCGTTCACCAGCGTCGACTTGCCCGAGCCCGACACGCCGGTGATCGACACCAGGCAGCCGAGCGGGAACGAGACGTCGACGTCGTGCAGGTTGTGCTCGCGGGCGCCGACCACCGAGATCTGCCGCTTGCGGTCCCGCGGGCGACGGATGTCGGGCACCGGGATCGCGCGACGCCCGGAGAGGTAGTCGCCGGTCATCGACGCGGTGTTGGCGAGCAGCTCGGCCACCGACCCCGAGTGCACCACCTGGCCGCCGTGCTCCCCCGCCCCCGGACCGATGTCGACGACCCAGTCGCTGGCCCGCACCGTGTCCTCGTCGTGCTCCACGACGATGAGGGTGTTCCCCAGGTCGCGCAGGCGGGTGAGCGTGTCGATGAGCCGACGGTTGTCGCGCTGGTGCAGCCCGATCGACGGCTCGTCGAGCACGTAGAGCACGCCGACGAGACCGGAGCCGATCTGCGTGGCCAATCGGATGCGCTGCGCCTCGCCGCCGGAGAGCGTGCCGGCGGCGCGGGACAGCGAGAGGTAGTCCAGCCCGACGTCGAGCAGGAAGCCCAGGCGCGCCCCGATCTCCTTGAGCACGGCGCCGGCGATCACCTGCTCGCGCGGGCCGAGGACGAGGCCCTCCATGAACGCGGCCGCGTCGGCCACCGAGAGCGCACACACCTCGGCGATGGACATGTCGCCGAGCTTCTCGTGGCGCAGCGTGACGGCGAGGATCTCCGGCTTGAGCCGCGTGCCGGAGCACACGGGGCACGGCACCTCGCGCATGTAGCCCTCGTAGCGCTCCCGCGCGCTGTCGGACTCGGCCTGGTCGAGGCGGCGCTCGAGGAACGGGACGACGCCCTCGAAGGCGGCGTAGTACGAGCGCTCGCGGCCGTACCGGTTGCGGTAGCGGACGTGCACCTGGTCGTTCGACCCGTGCAGCACCGCCTTCTTCACCGCCGCCGGCAGCTTGCGCCACGGGGTGTCCATGCGGAAGCCGACCGACTCCGACAGCGCGGTGAGCAGGCGCTGGAAGTAGTCCGCGGTCTGCCCCATGTTCCAGGGCGCGATGGCCCCGTCGGCCAGGGAGAGCTCGTCGTCGGGAACGAGGAGCTCGGGGTCCACCTCCATCTTCGTGCCGAGGCCGCTGCAGGCCGGGCACGCGCCGTACGGCGAGTTGAAGGAGAACGCGCGCGGCTCGAGGTCGTCCACCGCGAGCTGGTGGCCGTTCGGGCAGGCCATCTTCTCGGAGAACCGGCGCTCGCGCTCCGGGTCGTCCTCGTCGAGGTCGACGAACTCGAGCACGAGGATGCCCTCGGCGAGGCGCAGCGCGGTCTCCACCGAGTCGGTGAGGCGCTGCTTCGCGCTGGCCTTCACCGACAGCCGGTCGACCACCACCGCGATGTCGTGCTTCTCCTGCTTCTTCAACGTCGGCGGCTCGGCGAGCGGGTACACCGTGCCGTCGACCAGCACGCGGGAGTAGCCCTGCCCCTGGAGCTGGGCGAACAGGTCGACGTACTCGCCCTTGCGCCCGCGCACGACGGGGGCGAGGACCTGGAACCGCCGCCCGGACTCCATCGCGAGGACCTGGTCGACGATCTGCTGCGGGGTCTGCTTCGAGATGATCTCCCCGCAGGTCGGGCAGTGCGGAGTCCCGGCGCGGGCGTAGAGCAGCCGCAGGTAGTCGTAGACCTCGGTGATCGTGCCGACGGTCGAGCGCGGGTTGCGGCTGGTCGACTTCTGGTCGATCGACACCGCGGGCGAGAGCCCCTCGATGAAGTCGACGTCGGGCTTGTCCATCTGCCCGAGGAACTGGCGTGCGTAGGCCGAGAGCGACTCGACGTAGCGTCGCTGCCCCTCGGCGAAGATCGTGTCGAAGGCGAGGCTCGACTTCCCGGAGCCGGAGAGCCCGGTGAACACGACGAGGCTGTCGCGCGGCAGGTCGATGTCGACGCCCGTGAGGTTGTGCTCACGGGCGCCCTTGACGACGAGGCGGTCGGCCACGGATCAGCTCCCCAGGCGGTTCGGACAGGCTGGTGCTCGCCTGTCATACCCCCGGGCACCGACAACATCGTGCGGCCGCGACTCGGCGGGGGTTCTCCTCCACTGTAGGAGCCGTTGTCCAGGTCGCCCGCCGGGCCCGGATCCGGGCGGTCAACGGCCGCTCCACGACGGCGGGCGCGGACACGCCCCGTCGTCGGGAGGGGTGATGTGCGGTGAACGGACGAGCGGGTACGCCTCCCGGGTGACCGGCGGGCGCCACCGGTCTCGACGCATCGAACCCGCCCGACCCGGGCAGACTGTCCGACGTGGAGCTTCTCGACGAGTACACCGGCCACGTCGACCCGGAGGGCCCGGCCGCCCGGCGCGACCTCGACGCCGTGGCGATCACCAAGGTCTCGGTCGGCCCGATGGACAACAACGCCTACCTGCTGGTCGACAAGGCCACCGGGTCGACGCTGCTCATCGACGCCGCGAACGAGGCGGAGCGGCTGCTCGACACCGTCGACACGGTCGCCGAGCGCGGGAACACGAAGACGATCATCACCACCCACCAGCACTGGGACCACGTGCAGGCGCTGGAGGCGATGACGAAGGAGCTCTCGCCGGAGACCTACGCCCACGAGCTGGACGCCCCGGAGCTCCCGGTGGCGCCCGACCACACCGTCGGCGACGACGACGAGGTCCGCTTCGGGGAGTCCTTCGTCGAGGTGATCCACCTCGACGGGCACACCCCCGGCTCGATCGCCCTGCTCTACCGCGACCCGAACGGCACGTCGCACCTGTTCACCGGCGACTCGCTCTTCCCCGGCGGCCATGGCAAGACCGCCACGGTCGACCACCACAACGCCCTGATGAACGACCTCGAGCGCAAGGTGTTCGACCGCCTCGACGACGAGACCTGGGTCTACCCCGGCCACGGCGACGACACGACGCTCGGCGCCGAGCGCCCGCAGCTCCCGGAGTGGCGCGAGCGCGGCTGGTAGATCCCGTTCCCGACGCCGGGTCGGTGCCGGAGGCTCAGGCCCCCGGCATCGCGGCGCCCGGTGCGGGCACGCTCCGGCTCATGAGGGACCGGGCGAGCTCGAGCACGAGGTCGCGCTCGTAGACGACGGCGTACTGGTACTCCCCGCCGAAGGTCTCCCGCGCGACCAGGGCGGCCGACACGTGCGGGCCGACCACGATGACGTCCCACTCGGCGTGCAGCGGGTCGCCCTCGCCGAGGTCGGCGCCGCGGACCCCCGGCAGCGGTTCGGGGCCGGCGCCGAGCAGGACGACGAGGCTCGTCTCGCGGGCCGCGCGCGCGAAGCGCTCGGCCCGTGCCCCGGACGGCACGCCGCCGGGGCCGACGGTGGCGAGCGTGACGGTCGGGCCCTCCGCCGTGAGCGCCCGCCGTTCGAGCAGCTCGGCGGCCAGGGAGACCTGGTCGAGCCCGCCGTGGCGCATGGGGCGGCTGCGCGAGACCGTGGCGAACGGGCTGCGCCGCGTCGGTCCCTCCGGCGCCCGCGCGAGGGGCGCACTCACCGGCGGGATGCGGCGCGGGTCGGGGCCGAGCAGCCCGGGGCGGCCGTAGTACCACCCCTGTCCGAGGGACGCGCCGAGGGCACGGGCGGTGCGCTCGTGCTCGGCGGTCTCGATGCCCTCGGCGAGCACGATCGCGTCGTTCTGCTCCGCGTAGGCGAACACCGCGGTCGCGATCCGCGCCGCGTCGTCGTCGTGCGGGTCCTGGATGAGCCGCTGGTCGAGCTTGACGACCTCGGGCCGCAGGAACGGCATGAGCGCCAGGGAGCTCGGATGGCTCCCGACGTCGTCGAGGGCCACGGCGATGCCGACGTGGCGCAGCCGGGTGGCGAACCACAGCACGCGCGCCGGGTCGGCGGTGAGGGCCCGCTCGGTGAACTCCATGACGAGCCGGCCGCCGCGCCGCGCGAACTCCTGCGCCACCGGGGGCGGCGGGCCGATCGGGATGCCGTCGGGCTCGACGTTGAGGAAGAGCGTGCTCGGTCCGTCGTCACCTGCGGCCAGGGTGGCCTCGAGGGCCCGGATGCGGCAGAGCTCGTCGAGTTCGTCGAGGCGGCCGTCGGTGCGGGCGCGCTCGAAGAGCTGTTCGGGGCGGGCGAGGACGCCCGCCGGCCCGCGGGTGAGGGCCTCGTGGGCGATGACGCCGCCGGTGGCGAGGTCGACGATCGGCTGGAACGCGGTGGTCAGCGCCTCCATCGCGGTGCTGAGTTCGTCGCCCGCCTCGGCGCGGGCCCGCTCGCCGCTCACGCGCCAGATGTCGGTCACGACTCACCCCACTCGCCGTCGCTCACCCGCTCTCCGTGGCCTGGACGTTACCTGGATGAGCCCTTCGAGCTAGCGCCGGACCCCCGACGGGACCCGGACGGACGATGCGAACGACGCTTCGGTCGCGCTCCGTGTGGACTGAGGGACGACGCGGGCCATGAGCGAGCGGGCGATCTCGAGGACCAGCGGCCGGTCGTGGGTCAGGACGTAGTCGAACTCGCGCGTGGTGTCCGCCAGGTCGGCGTCCCGGTCGAGATCGCGGGCGACGAGGGCGGCGGCGAAGTGGGGGCCGACCACGACGACGTCCCACTCGCCGAGGACCGGGTCGTCGGCGTCGAGGTCGGCCCCGCGCAGCCCGGGTTCGGGCTCGGGGTCGATCCCGCGGCCGAGGACGCCGACGAAGGCCGTCGAGCCGGCGAGCGCGCGGTAGCGTCGCCGGACCGCGGGGGTCAGGTTCACGACGTCCTCGTACGCCGCCAGCACCACGACCAGCTCGCCCTGCTCGGCGGCCTGCCGCTCGAGGTGCCGGCTGACCGCGATCAGCAGCGCCTTCGACGCGCGGCGGGGCGTGCGGACGCGGGCGACGGTGGCGAAGGGGCTGGGGAGAACCGCCTCCGCGACCGGGGTCCGCAGCACGGGCGGCCGCCAGGGCGCGGCCAGGCCGGCGAGGTGCTCGGAGCCGGCCGGGAACCCGAGGTGCCAGCCCTGCGCGAGGGTGGCGCCGAGCCCCCGGGCCGTCACGAGCTGCTCCGGGGTCTCGACGCCCTCCGCGAGGACCACCGCGTCGCTCTGCTCGGCGTAGGCCGCGACGGCCGACATGATCTCCGCGACCTCCCGCCGGTCGCGGCCCTGCACCAGGCTGAGGTCCAGCTTCACCACCTCGGGCCGCAGGAACGGCATGAGCGCGAGCGAGGCGGGCGCGGCGCCGACGTCGTCGAGCGCGATCCGGAAGCCGTGCGCGCGCGCCTCCTCGGCGAAGGCCAGCAGGCGGGCGGGGTCGGCGGTCAGGTCGCGCTCGGTGAGCTCGACGACGATGCGCACCCCGCGCTCGACCAGCGCCGTGGTGGCCGGGCCGGGGGTGAAGGTGATCGGTGCGGCGAGCGGCTCGACGTTGACGAACAGCCCCAGGGGCCCGGTGAGCCCCGCCTCGGCGGCGACCTCGACGGCGCGTCGACGGCACAGGTCGTCGAGCTCACCGAGGCGCCCGCAGCTGCGGGCGGCGGCGAACATGCGGTCCGGCCGGGCGAGCGGCCCGCCCACCGGACCGCGCGCCAGCGCCTCGACGCCGACCACGGAGCCGGTCGCGATGTCGGCGATCGGCTGGAAGACCGGGACGACCGCACGCTCGGCGAGCAGACGGTGGAGCGCCGCCTCCTCGATCGAGGGCGCGCCAGGGTCGTCGGACACTCGCGCTCCCTCCCCCGGTGACACGAGCGACACCGACCGTACGCCCCTTGGTCCGGAAGGGCGACGCAACGGGTCCACGGCCCCCGATGGTGGTCACGCGCCGAGCACGGCCCTCCCCGGCGACGGGCCGATGCGCCAGAATGGAGGGCGTATGGACGGGACGACGCGCGTGGACCGCTGGCTCTGGGCGGTGCGGCTGAGCAAGACCCGGGCGGACGCGGCGACCGCGTGCCGCGGTGGGCACGTGCGGGTCAACGACAAGCCTGCGAAGCCGTCGACCCCGGTGCGCGCGGGCGACACGGTGCGCACCCGGCTCTACGACATCCCCCGCATCGTCGAGGTCGGCACCGTGATCGAGAAGCGGGTGGGCGCTCCGGTGGCCGTCACCTGCTACGTCGACCACACCCCGCCACCGCCGCCGAAGGAGACCGTGGTCGCCGTGGCGCAGCGCGAACGCGGCGCCGGCCGCCCGACCAAGCGCGACCGACGCCGGATGGAGGCCTTCGAGCAGGCCTCGCTCCTGCACACCGTGGACCACGAACTCGAGCCCGGGTCCGAGGACTGACGGCTCCTACTGACCGTTGCGGGTCACCGAGTAGGACGTCGTCTCCAGGCCGTCGCCGCCGATCCACGGCTCGAACCCGGCCTGGACGCTCGTGAGGTACCAGCCCTGCTTCGCCTGGCCGCGCTTCTGCGCGTCGGTGACGAACGACGTGATGTTCAGGTCCTTCACCGACGTCGTCTGCTGCTGGCGCACGTAGGAGATCGTCGGCAGGTCGGCCTTGCCGAGCCAGACGTCGTAGCCGACGCCGTCGACGGTCGCGGTGCCGACCTTGTTGCCGATCGGCTGGACCCGGTCGGTGTGCTTGAGCCAGATCATGAGTTCGAGGCCGGTCGGGCGGCCGTCCTTGCGGGCGGTCGGGTCGAGCCAGATGTCGTAGGCGACGTTGTAGTCCCCGGACGCCGGCGTCTTCACCGACCAGGACGAGCGCAGGTCCCCGAGGTCACTGATCGGCCGCGGGAACGGCGTGCCCTTCGTGCAGTTGCCGTAGTTGCACCCGAAGACGATCGACGGGTACGACGCCGGGCCGCTGTTGTTGCGGTGCTTGGCCTCGACGCGGAAGGCCGCGCTCGCCCCGGTCGGACCGGCGCTCGGGCCGTCGTAGGCGACGATGCACTGCGCGGTGCTCGCGCCCCACAGCGAGTTCTGGACCTCGTACCGTCCGCCCGCCACCGGCGTCGACCCGAACTTCTCGCAGACCTTCTTCTCGGCGCGCGCGGGTGCGCCCGCGGTGGTGGCAGCGTTCGTGGCAGCGGTCGTGGCAGCGGTCGTGGTCGGACCGGAGGTGGCCGGGGTGGAGGTGGCCGAGGCGGAGGTGGCCGGGGCGGAGCTCGTCGGCGTGCTGCTCGACGGCTCCTCCGCCGACGGCGTCTCCGTCTGGGTCGGCGTCCCGGTCGGGCTGACCGGCGTGAGGGTGCTCGTGGGCGACTCCGACCCCGGTGCATCGGTGGTCACCGCGGCGGGCACGGGCTGGGCCGACGCGGCGGAGGCCCCGTGCGGCAGGCCGGTGAGGACGGCCAGCGCGACGAGCGCCAGTCCCCCGCCCAGCGTGCGCACCGCGTCCGCCCGACGGCTCGCCCGCCGCTCGTGGCGTGGAGTCACGACCGTCCACGCCCCGGCCCGCCGGGCCGCGCCCGAGCGACGGTGCCGCCCGACCTGCCGTCGGGAATCCTCCGGCGTCTCGCTCGCCGTCGATGACCGACCGTTCATCCGCGCCGTCCTCCCCGTTGGACCGTTCAGCGCGCAGAAACGTACGTTCGGCGCAGTCCAGTGCGCCAGGCGGCGTCAGCCGTTCGGGCGGACGCGTGGAGCCTTCACACCCACTCGGGTGACGCTCAGACGCCGTTCCGCGTGGCGTTGAAGGCGTCGGTGGACAGCCCGGTACCGCCGACCCAGGGCTCGAAGCCCGCCTGGAGGTTCGTCAGGTACCACGAGGGCTGCACGACGCCCTGCCGCTGGGCGTCCCGGACGAAGTCGGTGATGGGCAGGTCGAGCACCTGGCGGACCGACTGCTGTCGGACGTAGGAGATGACCGGCACGCCGTTGTTGTCGCCGGTGAAGACGTCCCAGGCGGCGCCGCCGAGGTCCACCGACCCGCGCTTCGAGCCGATCGGGTCGATGCCCCCGGCACGGACCGTCCAGATCATGAGCTCGGCGCCGGTGTTGTCGCCGTCGCGGCGCGGGGTCGGGTCGAGCCAGATGTCGTAGGAGGCGTTGTAGCGCCCGGAGTCCGGCACGGTCACGGCCCAGCTGGAGCGGACGTCCCCGAGGTCGGAGAGGGGGCGCGGGAACGGCGTGTTCCGGGTGCAGGTGCCGTGGTTGCAGCCCCACACGATGCTCGGGTAGGCGGCCGGGCCCGAGTCCTTGTCGTGGTTCGCCTGCACGGCGAAGCCGGTGTCGAACGCGGTGGTGCACTGCGGCGTCTCGGCGCCCCACGCGTCGTTCTGCACCTCGAAGCGGCCGCCCGCGACGGGCACCGAGCCGAACTTCTCGCACACCCGCGGCCCGGTCCGGCTCCCGATCGCCGAGAGCGGCGCGAGGAGCCTCGGCACCGCGGCGGCAGCGTTCGGCAGCGCGGGCAGCGGCGCCGGGAGCGGCGCGGCGCCTGCGAGGGGCTGCGACCCGGCGTCGGCGGTGCGGTCGACCGTGATCGGCGGCACCGTCTCCGGCGCCCCGCCGCATGCCGCGAGCAGGGTGAGCAGCGCGACGGCGACGACCAGCAGTAGGCGCCGGGCCCCGCGGGGTTGACCCATACGGGGGAGGCTAGAGCAGGCGGTCGGGGTGGTAGGAGCCGGGTTCGACGCCGTGTCGTCGCAGGTCGTCGGGCAGGGCGCGGCCGAGCAGCACCGTGGCGGCGAGTGCGGCGGCCGCGGGCGCCGTCTCGATCCCGGACCCGCCCTGCCCCGCCACGACCGCGAGTCCGGGCGCCCGCTCGCCCACCACGAGCGTGCGGTCCGGTGCGAAGGTCCGCTGGCCCGCCCAGGCCGTCACCACCGAGCGTGGTGCGAGGGTGGTCACCGCGGCCACCCGCTCCAGCGCGAGGGCCACGTCGAGCTCGTCGGGCCGGGCGTCGCCCGGGTCCTGCGGGGTCTCCTCGGAGGGGCTGACCAGCAGGTACTGCCCTTCGGGCTTGGCGTACCAGGAATCCGAGGCGCTCACCGCGAACGGGTCGTCGGCCCGCACGTCCGCGCGGACGATCGCGATCGTGCGCCGGTAGGCCTGCAGGCCCAGCAGCGGCGCACCGGCGAGCGCGAGCAACCGGTCGGTCCAGGCGCCCGCGGCGAGGACGACGAGGTCGGTGTCGAGCCCGTCGTCGGGAAGGTCCAGGTGCCATCCCGTCCCCGTCGGCGCCATCCCGACGACGGGTGCCGCCGTGCGGATCTCCCCTCCCGCGGCCCGGAAGCACCGGCGGTAGTGCTGGTGCAGGCCGATCGGGTCGGCGTCGTGCGCGTCGGCCACCCACCCGGCGGCCCGCACCGCGTCCGGGCGCAGCGCCGGCCACCGGCGGACGGCGTCGCCCGGGGTCAGCTCCTCGACGGGGTCGAGCGGGAGGATCTCCGCGCGGAGGGTCCGCTCCTCGTCGGGCGTGCTCGCGACGTGCAGCACGGGACGGGGACGGAGGAACGCGTGGCCGGCCTCCTCCGCGAGCGCGTCGAACCGGTCGCGGGAGGCCGCGACGAGGGCGCGCATCGGTCCGGAGCCGTGGCCGGGGATGTAGCTCGCCGCCGAGCGGCCGGTGGTGTGGCGCGCGAGCTCCGGCTCGGCCTCGAGCAGGACCGGCCGCTCGACGCCGGCGGCGGCCAGTTCGGCCGCCACCGACATCCCGGCGATCCCGCCGCCGACGACGACCACCCCGGCGGTGCTCACGTCCGCAGGTCCAGCCCCAGATCGAGCGCCGGGGACGAGTGGGTGAGCCCGCCGACGGCCAGGAAGTCGACCCCGGCCCGCCCGTAGTCCGCGGCGGTGTCGATCGTCAGACCGCCCGAGGCCTCGAGCCCGCAGTCGGGAGCCGCCGCGTCCCGCCGTCGGACGGCCTCGGCGCAGTCGGCGGCGCCGAAGTTGTCCAGCAGGATCAGCTCCAGGCCCAGCCCGAGCGCCTCGTCGAGCTGGTCGAACGAGTCGACCTCCAGCTCGCAGGGCAGCTCGGGGGCGGCGGCGCGCGCGGCGCGGACCGCCGCGGTGACCGATCCGGCCGCCGCCACGTGGTTGTCCTTGATCAACAGGGCGTCGCCGAGCGACATCCGGTGGTTGACCCCGCCGCCGCAGCGCACCGCGTACTTCTGCAACGCCCGGAGGCCGGGCACGGTCTTGCGGGTGTCGCGGATCCGGGCGGGGGTCCCGGCGACGGCGTCGACCCACGCGCTCGTGGCCGTGGCGACGCCGGAGAGCTGGCACAGCAGGTTGAGCGCCGTCCGCTCGGCGGTGAGCAGGGTCGTCAGCGGGGCCCGCACGGCGAGCGCCACCTCCCCCGCCGCGAGCCGCGAGCCGTCGTCGCGGGCGTCGAGGATCTCGAGGTCCGGGCCGCAGACCCGCTCGAGCACCCGCACCGCGACGCCGACGCCCGCCAGCGTGCCCGCGGGCCGCGTCCGGAACTCACCGACCGCGACCGACCCCGCCGGGACGCAGGCCGCCGTGGTCCGGTCGGGACCGTCGCGGAGGTCCTCGTCGAGCGCGCGGTCCACGACCGCGTCGATCTCGGCGACGTCGAGTCCCTCGGGCAGGAGAACAGCGGTCATGCGGCACCTCCCAGTGCGGTGTCCAGCGGAGCCACCCGCAGCGTGCCGTCGACGAGCGTGACCGCCGCCGACGTGCCCTGCCACCGGTCGTCGCGGCGTGGGAAGTCGCGGCGCAGGTGGCAGCCGCGGGACTCGGTGCGCCACCCCGCCGCCGCGAGCACCGCGCCCGCGGCGAGGGTGAGCGCGGCGTCCTCGACGGCCGCGCGGCCGTCGAGCGCGCGGAACGTCGCCGCCCCCTCCAGGACGTCGGAGGTCGCCGCCAGCCCGGCCGCGTCACGGCCGATCGCCGCCCCACGGCTCATCGCGCGCTGCAGCGTCGCCCGGTCGGCCGCGGGGGCCTTCCCGACGACGGGTGCGGTCGGCTCGGCCACCGACCGCGGGCCCGTGAGCGCGGCCGCGACGTCGGCGCCCGCCCGCCGGCCGACGACGAGCCCCTCGAGCAGGCTGTTCGAGGCGAGCCGGTTGGCGCCGTGCAGGCCGGTCCGGGCGACCTCCCCGGCCGCCCACAGCCCGGGCACACCGGTGCGCCCCGTGGTGTCGGTGACGACCCCGCCGCAGGCGTAGTGCTGGGCCGGCCGCACCGGGATCGGGTCGCGAGCGAGGTCGACGCCGATCGCGTCGCAGGACGCGGCCACCGTCGGGAAGCGGCGACGCACGTCCGGGACGGCGGTGGCGTCGAGCAGCACGTGCTCGGCGCCGGTCCGGACGAGGACCGCCGTGATCGCGCCGGCGACCACGTCGCGCGGGGCGAGGTCGCCCCGCGGGTCGACGTCGTCCATCACGCCCCGGCCCGACAGGTCGACCAGGTGCGCACCCTCCCCGCGCAGCGCCTCGGTGACCAGCGGCGCCCGACCGACGAGCCCGGGGACGAAGAGCGCCGTCGGGTGGAACTGCACGAACTCGACGTCGGCGAGGGCAGCGCCGGCGCCGAGCGCGAGCGACCACCCGTCGGCCGTGGCCACGGCAGGGTTGGTGGAGGTCTCGTAGAGCCCGCCGATGCCGCCGGTGGCCAGCAGCACGGCGGGCGCGGCGAGCACGCCGAGCCGGCCCGCGTCGTCGACCACCTCGAGGCCCGTGACCCGTCCACGGTCGCGGCGGACGGCGACGGCCGTGTGGTGCGCGAGCACCGTGACCGCGCCGGGGAGCGCCGCGAGCAGCGCCCGCTCCACCTCGGCGCCCGTCGCGTCGCCGCCCGCGTGGATGACGCGGGTGGTGCCGTGGCCGCCCTCGCGGGTGCGCGCGAGGCGCGGGCCCTGCACGTCGAACAGGGCCCCGCGCGAGCGCAGGTCCTCCACGGCCGCGCGGCCTCCCCCGAGCAGGTCGCGGGTGGCGGCCTCGTCGACGAGCCCGCCGCCGGCGGTCAGCGTGTCGGCGACGTGCGCGTCGACCGAGTCGCCCGCGATGTCCCCGAGCACCACGGCGATCCCGCCCTGGGCCCAGCGCGTCGAGCCCTCGTCGGGCTCGTCCTTCGTCACGACGAGCACCCGGAGCCCGGCACGCGACGCCTCGGTCGCGGCCGACAGGCCCGCGACCCCGGAGCCGACGACGACCAGATCGGCGGCCGCGCTCCAGGGAGCGCCGGGCGATCCCGCGCGAGCGTGCCGTTCGCTCGTGCCGGGCGTGCTCACTCCGCACCCCCGGGCTGCCCGATCTCGATCATCCGCTGCACCGACGCGCGGGCCCTCGCGGCCGTCGCCGGATCCACGTGCACCTCGTCGCGGCCCTCCTGCAGCGACCGCAGCAGGGCCCCCGGGGTGATCGTCTTCATGTAGCCGCAGGCCGCGCGGGCGTTCACGGGCCGGAAGTCGACGGCCGGGTTGGCGCGGCGCAGCTGGTGGAGCATCCCGACCTCGGTCGCGACGAGCACCGACGACTTCGTCGTGTTCTTGGCGGCGTCGAGCATCCCGCCGGTCGACAGGATGTGGACCTGCTCCGCCGGGACCGCGCCCTCGCCCGCGAGGTAGAGCGCCGAGGTGGCGCAGCCGCACTCGGGGTGGACGAACAGGTCGGCGTCCGGGTCGGCCTGGGCCTGCGCGGTGAGCTCGGCGCCGTTGATCCCCGCGTGCACGTGGCACTCGCCGGCCCACACGTGCAGGTTCGTCCGTCCGGTCTCGCGGCGGACGTGCGCGCCGAGGAACTGGTCGGGCAGGAACAGGACCTCGCGGTCCGGGTCGATCGACGCGACGACCTCGACGGCGTTCGACGAGGTGCAGCAGACGTCGGTCTCGGCCTTCACCGCCGCCGTCGTGTTGACGTAGGAGACCACCACCGCGCCGGGGTGCTCGGCCTTCCAGGCACGCAGCTCGCCGGCGCTGATCGAGTCGGCGAGCGAGCAGCCGGCCCGCGCGTCCGGGATCAGCACCGTCTTCTCCGGCGCGAGGATCTTCGCGGTCTCGGCCATGAAGTGGACGCCGCAGAAGACGATCGTCGAGGCGTCGGAGGCGGCCGCGAGGCGGGAGAGGGCCAGCGAGTCGCCGGTGTGGTCGGCGACGTCCTGGATCTCCGGGCGCTGGTAGTTGTGCGCGAGCACCACCGCGTCCCGGGCACGAGCGAGCTCGCGCACCTGCGTGGCCCAGGCCTCGATCTCGTGCGACTCGGAGAGGGAGCGCGGTTCGACGAGATCGGTCGGCGGCTGGTGCACGGCGTCATCGATGACGGTCATGACGGTCCTCCCCCGACCCGACCCACCCCTCGTCGGGAAGATCAGCCGGTTCTGTCCGAGGTTTTCGCCTGTTGGTCGAAAACATGGGCGACGGTACGCGGCGTGCCCGAGGCGCGCCACCTCTTCGACCGGTGGGGATGACGGAGCACACACCTGGTCACGGACCGCTACCGTGGCGCGTGTGGAGGCCGAGGGCCTGATCGCCCACGACGTGCTGGCCGTCGTGCTGCGGATGGCACCCAGCTCGCCCGAGGTGCTGCTCTGGCAGCGGGCCCGCGAGCCGCACTCCGGGCGCTGGGCCCTGCCCGGCGGCCGGCTCGGGGCGACCGAGGACGTCGAGGCGTCGGTGCGCCGCCACCTCGCGGAGAAGGTCGACCTGGGCGAGGTCGCGCACGTCGAGCAGCTCTCGGTGTTCTCCGACCCGCACCGCGGCCCCGCGCCCCGCCGCGTCGCGACCGCGTTCCTCGGGCTGGTGCCGAGCGACGCCGACCCGGCCGTCCCCGACGACACCGCCTGGCACCCGGTCGACGCCCTCCCGGAGACCGCGTTCGACCACGGCGAGATCACCGCGGACGGGCTCGAGCGGCTCCGGGCGAAGCTCTCCTACACCAACATCGGCTTCGCGCTGGCACCCGAGGTCTTCTCGATCTCCGAGCTGCGTCGGCTCTACGCGGCGGCGCTGGGCCACCGGGTGTCGGCGACGAACCTGCAACGGGTGCTCACGCGCCGTGGCGTGCTCGTGCCGACGGGCACCACGGCGGCCCCCGGTCCGTCCGGCGGCCGCCCGGCGGCGCTCTTCCGGTTCTCCGAACGCCGGCTGCGGGTCACCGACCCGTTCGCGACGCTGCGCCCGCCGGACTGCTAGCGGTACCCCACGCGCGCCGCCCGTACCTCCGGCGCACGCTCACCCGGCGACGGGCGCCTCCGGGCCGTAGCGTGAGCGCCGTGCCCCAGACGCTGCCCCTCTTCCCGCTGGGCACGGTGCTGCTGCCCGGGGCGCCGCTCCCGCTGCACATCTTCGAGCCCCGGTACCGCCAGCTGACGATCGACCTGGTCACCGGAGCGTTCCCGGGCAAGCAGTTCGGGGTCGTCGCGGTGCGTGAGGGATGGGGTCCCGACGACGGCGTCGAGGGGCTCCACGAGGTCGGCTGCACCGCCGCGCTCCGCGAGGTCCGCCGGCTTCCCGACGGCCGGTTCGACATCCTCACGATCGGCGACCGGCGGTTCCGGCTGCTCTCCGTCGACGCCACCTCGGCGCCCTACCTGACCGCCGAGGTCGAGTGGCTGCCCGATCTCGAGGGCGACGACCCGGTGGCCCTCGAGCCCCTGGAACGCGCCGCCCGCGCCGCCCACCGCCGCTACTGCACCGCGGCCTGGACCTATCGGCGTCAGGCGGAACGGGACGTCGACGGGGTCGACGACGCCACCGATCCCACCGACGCCGAGGACGACCTCGACGACGACCTGGACGACGTCCAGGCGCCCCCGATCTCGACCGGTGCCACCGAGGTCGACGTCACCGTACTGCCGCACGTCCTCGCCGCGGACTGCCTGCTCCCGCTGACCGACCGCCAGGAGCTACTCGAGCAGACCTGCCCGAAGGCGCGGCTGGAGCTCGTCTCGCACGCGATGAGCCGGGAGGCCACGCTGCTCGGACGCCTCGGCGCCGTGTGGGCGCCGACCGCGAAGTTCATGGTGCCGTCGAGCGACAACTAGGTGCCCCGCAGGTGAGCACTCACGGTCCCCACGGCGACCTCGGCTGATCACCTGGCGTACGCCCCATGTCGTCCTCGCCGAGCGCGATCGCGCACAGGAGGTAGGCGAGCACCGCCCCGAGGCCCGCTCCGAGCACCGTCCAGAACGAGCCGATCGTCGCGGGCACGGTCACCAGGGTCGCGGGGATCGGCGCGCCGGCGATGGCGCTGCCGGTCGCCTCGGCACGGTCGAGGAGGACCCCGATCGGGCTCCGGTCGGTCAGCGGCCCGGCGAGCGCCGTCCCGACCGTGGCGGCGATCCAGGCGCCCGCCGTCGTCGCCACCGCCGACCCGAGCAGCATCACCGGCCCGCGGCGGTCCGCCCGCCGCCAGGCCAGCACCCCCACGACCACCCCGTAGGCGGTGGCCAGCAGGAAGAAGATCGCGGTCGCGTCGAAGACGTGGTCGGACTCGGAGGCGAGCGCCGAGCTCGCGCCCGACGCCGTCGTCACCGTGGCCTGTCCGGGCGCGACCAGCGCCCACAGCAGACCGAGCAGCACCCCGGACAGCGCGACCACGACCATCGTCAGGGCCGTCGGGCGCAGGTCGCCCACGAGCTCGCTGCGTGCCAGCACGCCGCGCGGCTCCTCGGCGACGAACTCCTCCGCTGGGAGCGTCACCGCTGCGCGGCCTCCGCGCTCGTCCGCTCGCCGTGGCGACTGCAGCGCGCGGTCCAGCCCATCGGGTCGACCTGAACGACCATCCGCCGGGCGCACTCGGCGCAGTACCGGGGCGGGTCGATCAGCGACAGCCGCGCCCGGCACCGCTCGTGGTCGCCGGTCGCGGTCTCGCCGCCGCAGAAGGAGCAGAACATGTCGGGTTACAGGGTGTCGTTCAGCGCCTTGATCGGCATCTTCAGGGTCTCGAGCATCTCGAGGTCCTGCTCCGCCGGCCGGCCCAGGTTGGTGAGGTAGTTCCCGACGATGATTGCGTTGATCCCGCCGAGCATCCCCTGCTCCGCGCCGAGGTCGCCGAGCGTGAGCTCCCGGCCGCCCGCGAAGCGCAGCACCGTCTTCGGCATCGCCAGGCGGAACGCCGCGATCGTCATCAGCGCGTCCGGGCCCTGCGGCACGTCGAGGTGCGCGAACGGGGTGCCGGGGTTGGGGATGAGGAAGTTCATCGGGACCTCGTCGGGGTCGAGCGAGGCGAGCTGCACCGCGAACTCCGCGCGCTGCTCGAGCGACTCCCCCATCCCGACGATGCCGCCGCAGCAGACCTCCATGCCCGCCGCGCGGACCATCTGCAGCGTCTCCCAGCGCTCCTCCCACGTGTGGGTCGTGACGACCTCCGGGAAGTGGCTGCGGGCGGTCTCGAGGTTGTGGTTGTAGCGGTGCACGCCCATGGCGGCGAGCCGGTCGACCTGGTCCTGGGTGAGCATGCCCAGCGAGCAGGCGACGTTGATGTCGACCTCGGCGCGGATCGCCGCGACCCCGACCCGGATCTGCTCCATGAGCTTCTCGTCCGGCCCGCGCACCGCGGCGACGATGCAGAACTCGGTGGCCCCGGTCTTGGCGGTCTGCTTGGCCGCCTCGACGAGCCGGTCCTTGTCCAGCCACGCCGCGCGCACCGGGGAGTCGAACAGCCCCGACTGGGAGCAGAAGTGGCAGTCCTCGGGGCAGCCGCCGGTCTTGAGGCTGACGATGCCCTCGACCTCGACGTCCGGGCCGCACCAGCGCATCCGGACCTCGTGGGCGAGCGCCAGCGCCTCGGTCAGCCGCTCCGCCGGCAGCCGCAGCACCTCGAGGACCTGCGCCTCGGACAGCCCCTCACCGCGCTCGAGGACCTGCTCCCGGGCGACGGCGAGGATGTCGCCGCCCTCTCCCGTGGTGCCGGTGGCGGTGTCGGTGCTCGCCGTCGTCACGCGTCGCTCCTCATCCTCGGGGGGTCGGACGGTCCGGAGTCTGCCTCACCGTGGCGGTCGCGTCCCACCGCCCACCCAGGACGGGATGCAGACCACACCGCGCCGCGGTTTCGAAGGCCCCCGGATCGGTCCCGCCGAGGTCGGCCGGCAGCACGCCGAGCAGGGGCGCGCCGGTGACCCGGGGCAGGTCGTCGAGGTTGGTGCGCTCGGCGAGGTCCGGCCCGGCCGGGTAGGCCCCCACCACGGTGCCGAGGAGTTCCCGACGGCGGGTCGCGAGGGCCTCCGCGGTCAGCGCGGCGGAGTTGAGGACCCCGAGCCCGGCCGTCGCGACGAGCAGGACCGGCAGGTCGAGGTCGGCGAGGGTCTCCCCGTCGTCGTTGAGCCTGACCAGCAGTCCCCCGGCGCCCTCCACGAGGACGAGGTCGGCGGTGACCCCGGCCAGCGCCCGCTCGACGTCGACGATCCGCAGCGGCGGGAGGCCGGATCGGCGCGCGGCCGTGGCGGGGGCGAGCGGCTCGGGGTAGCGGGCGAGCTCGAGCGTGGTGACCCGGCCCGCCGTGAGCCGCTCGACGTCCGCGAGGTCGCCCGGCTCCCCCGGCGCGATCCCGGTCTGAGCGGGCTTCACGACGACGACCCGTTCCCCCGCCGTCGCGGCCAGCGCGGCCACCGCCGCCGTGACGACGGTCTTCCCGACGCCGGTCCCCGTCCCGGTCACGATCATCGTCCGCACGGGCGGCGAGCGTAGGCGATGGCGCCGTCCCCGCCGAATGTGATATCACTTTGATGTCTTCACGACAGCTGACCCAGGAGGTCGCCATGTCCACGACGGTGCCGTCGGTCCCGATCGACATGCCGGAGGCCCGCACGCGGGAGTTCCCGGCACGGGACGTCTCCGGCTGGGGGGTGCTCGGGCTCGCGGTGGTGCTCGTGGTGGCCGCCGTGGCGGTCGGGATCGGGCTCGGGGCAGGGCCCGGTCCGCTGCTCGCGGTACTCCTCGTGCTGGTCGCGGTCGTGCTCCTGCGGGGTCTGGTGGCGGTGTCCCCCGGCGAGGCGCGGGTGGTGCAGCTGCTCGGGCGCTACCGGGGCACGGTGCGCACCGAGGGTCTGCGGTGGGTCAACCCGTTCACCACCCGCCGCTCGCTGTCCACCCGCATCCGCAACCACGAGTCCGACACCACGAAGGTCAACGACCTCGACGGCAACCCGATCGAGATGGCCGCCGTCGTGGTGTGGCGGGTCGAGGACACGGCGCGGGCGGTGTTCGAGGTCGACGACTTCGTCCGGTTCGTCGACATCCAGACCGAGTCGGCCGTGCGCCACATCGCGGGCTCCTACCCCTACGACACGGTGGACACCGACCGCCGCTCGCTTCGGGAGAACGCCGACGAGATCACGGCGATGCTGTCCGCCGAGATCGCGGCCCGGGTGGACTCGGCCGGCGTGCACGTCATCGAGTCCCGGATCACCCAGCTCTCCTACGCCCCGGAGATCGCGCAGGTCATGCTCATGCGTCAGCAGGCCGGGGCCGTCGTGGCGGCGCGGAGTCGACTCGTGGAGGGCGCGGTCGGCATGGTCGAGGCGGCGCTGGCCCGGCTGGAGGAACGCGGCACGGTCGACCTCGACGAGGAGCGGAAGGCGACGATGGTGTCGAACCTGCTCGTCGTGCTCGCCGGGGACCGCTCCGTCCAGCCCGTGGTCAACGCCGGCTCGCTGTACCAGTAGATGGCCGAGCGCAAGAAGCTGCTCCTCCGCCTCGACCCGGCGGTGCACGACGCGATCGCCCGCTGGGCCGGCGACGACCTGCGCAGCGTCAACGCCCAGATCGAGTTCCTCCTCCGCCGGGCCCTCGACGACGCCGGCCGATCACCCCGGGACGCCCGACCGATGCGTCGGCCGGGCCGTCCGCCCGCGGACGAGGAGTCGTGAGCCGGCGACGACGGCGCCGATCGCTCGGAACGGGGAGCTCAGTCCCGGCCCAGCACCACCCCGCCGCACCAGGCCTCGTCGTCCCAGGACCCGGC
Source organism: Actinomycetospora sp. NBRC 106378 (assembly GCF_030269685.1). Taxonomy (GTDB): domain Bacteria; phylum Actinomycetota; class Actinomycetes; order Mycobacteriales; family Pseudonocardiaceae; genus Actinomycetospora. Next base: position 24,219 of record NZ_BSTT01000023.1, on the reverse strand, counting down.
GTCGGGAACCGACCGGGGCAGGCAGCAGTCGCGGGCCAGCAGGTCGGCCGCCGTCTCCCGGCGCACGAGCACCCGGGCGACCCCGTCGCGGACACCGACCAGCGGCGGGCGGCCGACCAGGTTGTACGACGACGCCATCGCGTGGTGGTAGGCCCCGGTCCCGGGCACGGCGACCAGGTCGCCGACGGTCACGTCCTCGGGCAGGGCGACGTCGCGGGCCAGGACGTCGCCCGCCTCGCAATAGCGCCCCACCACGGTGGCGGGCTTCCAGGCGGCGCACGTGGTGCGGCCCACGAGGTGCGCGTCGTAGGCGGCGCCGTAGAGCGCCACGCGCGGGTTGTCCCCCATCCCGCCGTCGACCGCGACGAACCAGCGGCCGCTGCCGGCGCACTTGGTGGCCTGGACCCGGTACAGCGTCACCCCCGCCCGCGCGACGATCGCCCGGCCCGGCTCCACCCCGAGGCGCAGCGGCGGCAGGCCCCGGGCGGCGCAGCCCCGGGCGACGGCGCCGGTGACACGACGGGCGAAGCCGGCCAGGTCGAACGGGGTCCCGCCGGTCACCGCGTGCCCGCCGCCGAGATTCAGCTCGGAGAGTCCCGCGGGCAGCTCGGCGGCGAGGTCGAGCAGCGGGTCGACCGCCCGCTCCCACACCGCGGTGTCGGCGATCTGCGACCCGAGGTGGCAGTGCAGCCCGACCAGCCGCAACGCGCGACGCCCCGCGATCGCCCCGGCCACCGCGGCCGCACGGCCGCCCGCGAGCGGGACGCCGAACTTCTGGTCGTCGCCCCCGGTCCGGATCGCGGGATGTCCGCCCGCGTCGACGCCGGGCGCGATCCGCAGCAGCACGTCGACCACGACCCGGTGCCGCGACGCCACCGCGGCGAGCCGGTCGGCGACGTCGAGGGAGTCGACGACGACGCGCCCCACCCGGGCGCGCACCGCCGCGTCCAGCTCGGCCTCGGTGGGGGCGTTGCCGTGCACGACGATCCGGTCGGCGGGCATCCCCGCCCGCAGCGCGAGGGCGAGCTCGCCGCCGCTGCACACGTCCAGCCGGACGCCCGCCTCGACCAGCAGCGGGACGAGGCCGGCGCAGAGCAGCGCCTTCCCCGCGTAGGCGACGTCGGCGTCGGGCAGGGCGGTGCGGTAGCCCCGCAGCCGGGCGGCCACGTCGTCGAGGTCCAGCACGGTGCCCGGGGTGCCGAAGCGGGCGGCCAGGGACGCGAGGCCCACTCTCCCGACCGCGAGGTCACCGCCCGGCGCGGGCGTGGTGGTCAGCGGCCAGGCCGCCGGGTCGACGTGCTGGTAGAGCGTGCTGCGCAGGCTCGGGATCACCGTCTCCAGGGTCACGACGACGAGCCTGCGGTCACCTCCCGCGCCCCGCGGCCGTCGTGCACACGGCGTTCACGACGGCGGGTCGGGCTTTGACGGGTCGGATCTACAGCCAGTCGCGCACGCGGACCGCGTTCGGAACCGTGACCGGCCGCTCGGCGGCCTCGACGTCCGGGCGCGGCGTGCCGTCGACGTCGTGCACGGCGCCGCAGCAGTGGCAGCGCAGGTAGTCGGAGGCCTCGGCCAGCGGGCGACGACACCGGCCACAGTGCCAGAGCCGGAACGCCTGACGGCTGTCCGTGACGATCACCGCGATCTCCTCCACAATCGATTCAGAGCTGTTCGGACCAGGATGCCATCCCGGGTCGCCCCGTCCGGACCGGGCCTGCGCCCACGATCGGGCCCAACACCTCGTGCAGCACCCGGTCGACCAGCGCCAGGTCGTCGTCCGACAGGTCCGCGCGGGCGGTCAGCCGCAGCCGCGAGGTGCCCTCCGGGACCGACGGCGGGCGGAAGCACCCGGCCCGCACCCCGGCGGCGGCGCAGGCGTCCCGCGCGGCGACGGCGAGCTCGGGGTCGCCGAGGACGACGGGGACCATCGCCGCCGTCGGGTCGGCCACCCCGAGCGACGGCGCCGCCGAGCGCGCGGAGGCCGCGACCGCGGCCGCCACCCGGTGCAGGGCCGTCACCCGGTCCGGCTCGGCCCGCAGCACGTAAAGCGCGGCGAGGGCGGCGCCCACGCTCGTCGGCGCGAGGCCGGTGTCGAAGATGAACGCCCGCGCCGCGTCGACGAGATGCGCGACCACCGCGGCCGACCCGAGCACCACCCCGCCCTGCGACCCGAGCGACTTCGACAGCGTCGCCGTCGTCACGACGTCGGGCTCCCCCGCCAGACCGGCCTCGGCCACGAGGCCGGCCCCGCCCGGGCCCCGGACGCCCAGACCGTGGGCGTCGTCGACCAGCAGCACCGCACCCCGTGCCCGGCACACGGCGTGCAGCTCGGCGAGCGGGGCGAGGCCGCCGTCGACGGAGTCGACCCCGTCGGTGACCACGAGCCGGCGGGACTCGTCGGCCGCGGCGAGCACGGCGTCGACGTCGGCCGGGACGGCGCAGCGGGCGACCACGACGCGGGCCCGCGAGAGCCGCGCCGCGTCCACCAGCGAGGCGTGCGCGGCGACGTCACTGACCACCAGCGCCCCGCGGCCCGACAGGGCGGTCACCGCGCCGAGGTTGGCCGTGTAGCCGCTGGAGAAGACCAGGGCGTCGGGGGCGCCGACGAGGTCGGCGAGGCCCTCCTCCAGCTCGGCGTGCAGGCGGGTGGACCCCGTGACCAGCCGCGACCCCGTCGACCCCGCACCCCAGGTGCGGGCGGCGCTCACGGCGCCCTCGACCACCCGCGGGTCGCGGGCGAGGCCGAGGTAGTCGTTGGACGCGAGGTCCACCAGCGGCTCGACCACGTCACGCGGCGACAGCACACGGCGCAGGCCGGCGGCCCGTCGGTCGCGCGCGGTGTCGGCCAGCCAGGCGAGGGGATCGTCCACGGACGGACAGCCTAGGGACCCCACCGGCACCGACCCGGCGTCGGGAACCTCCCGCGGTGGCAGGAAAGCGTCGTTGCCGTCACCGGGCGACAGCAACGACGCTTTCCTGCCACAGGAGACGGGTCACAGAGCGGGAGCCGCCGGGAACGCGGTCGTCGACGGCTCCGACCGGGTCGCCGACGCGCCCGCGCCGAGGCGGTCGGTCGAGGCCGGGACGAAGCGCTCGCCGTCGAGGACGAACATCCGGGCGGTGGGGATGTCGAAGAACAGCCCGACCAGGCGGACCCGGCCCTCGGCGACCGCCGTCGCGACGCCCGGGTGCCGGGCGAGGCGGTCCAGCTGGACGGCGACGTTGACCATCGCGAGCTGGTCGACGTCGCCCCAGCCGCCACTGCGGGCGTGCTCCCCCACCGGGTGCTTCGCCGCCCAGCGCGACCTCGACTCCGTCGCGCCGGCGAGCCAGCGGCCCAGGGCGGAGTCGGGAACGACGTCGCGGTTGACCGCCTGCATGGCGCCGCAGCCGGAGTGGCCGCAGACCACGAGGGTGGGCACGTGCAGGACGTCGAGGGCGTACTCGACGGTCGCGCCCACCGAGTCGTCGGCCTCGGTGCCGAGCGGCGCGAGGTTCCCGACGTTGCGCACCGTGAACAGGTCACCGGGGCCCGACGAGGTGAGCACGTTGGGCACCACCCGCGAGTCGCTGCAGGTGAGGAACCACGCGTGCGGGGCCTGCCCGTCGGCGAGGTCGGACAGGTACGGCGCGACCAGGCCGGCCGCCCGGCGGTGGTACTCGCGCAGGCCGGTCAGGATCGGGTCGACGTCGTCGGAGTGGGTGTGGCCGTCGTGCTCGTGGTGGCCGTGCCCCCAGCCCTCGCCGTAGGTCGCGTCGTGCCGGGCCTGCCACACCGACCACGGGGAGAGGAACCGCGGCACGGGGCCCGGGCGCCGGTCGCCGGGGCCGCCGGCGGTCGACTCGCGCCGGGCCACCAGCCCCATCGTGCCGACCTCGTCGATGCGGACGGTGCCGCCCGCGAGCCGGTGGCGCTCCTCCCACTCCGAGAGGTGGTCGTACGCGGCGTGGTCGAGGTAGTCGGTGACCAGGTCCACGACGACGTCGGCGCCCTCGGGAATCTGGGCGAGGCGGCGCGAGAGGCGCGGGACCGACAGGAAGCACAGGGCGCCCTCGACGACGACGTGCCAGGTGCCGCCCGCCTTGCGCCAGGACCGCGACGGCCCGGGGTCCTGGGCCCGGGGCGCCTGCACCTCGATCGAGGCCCACACCACGCGGCGCAGCACCATGAGCAGCGCGAGCCCGAGCCCGACGAGCACGCCGGTGAGCAGGTCGACGAAGACCACGCCGAGGATCGTCACGACGTAGACCGGCAGCTCGCCGTGACGGTGCAGCTCCCGCATGTGGCCGACGTTCACGAGCTTCGTGCCGATGTGGACCAGCAGCCCGGCGAGCACGGCCATCGGGATCTGCTGGACCAGGCCGAGCAGCGCGACCGAGAAGACCACGACCCAGACACCGTGCAGGATCGCCGAGACGCGGGTGCGCCCGCCGGCGGCGACGTTCGTGGTGCTGCGGACGATGACGCCGGTGATGGGCAGACCGCCGAGCAGGCCGGAGAGGGTGTTGCCGGCGCCCTGGCCGACGAGCTCGCGGTCGAGGTTCGTCTGCGAGCCCGGGCGCATCCGGTCGACCGCCACCGCGGAGAGCAGGCTCTCGATCGAGGCGATGATCGCGACGGTGAGGACGCCGACGAGCACGCCGCCGAGGTCGGAGGTCGGCAGGACCGGCAGGGCGATCGCGTCCAGCACGTCGCCGCCGATCTCCACCCGGACGACGGGGAGCGCGAACACCGAGGCGACGACGGTCAGCGCGACGACCGCGAGCAGGGGCGCGGGGATGCCCCGGACCCACGACGGGACGGCCTTCGGCAGCTTCGGCCAGGCCAGCAGGATCGCGATGACGGCGAGCCCCAGCAGGGTGGCCGGGCCGTGCGCGGAGATCAGCTGACCGGGCAGCGCGATGACGTTCTCGAAGGCACCGCCCTGCTGCTCGCCGCCGAGGACGACGTGGAGCTGGCCGAGCACGATCGTCACGCCGATGCCCGCGAGCATGCCGTGGACGACGGCGGGCGAGATGGCCAGCGCGGCCCGGCCCACCCGCGTGCAGCCGAAGACGATCTGCAGCAGGCCGGCCGCGACGGTGATGGCGCAGGTGACGCCCCAGCCGAAGCGGTTGACCAGGTCGGCGACGATCACGGTGAGGCCGGCGGCGGGACCACTGACCTGGAGTGCGGAGCCGCCGAGCGCGCCGGCGACGATGCCGCCGACCGCGGCGGCGATGAGACCCGCGGTCAACGGGGCCTCGGAGGCGACGGCGATGCCCAGCGACAGCGGCACGGCGACGAGGAAGACCACCAGCGAGGCGGGCAGGTCGTAGCGGATGTTCCCGCGCAGGCTCGCGAGAGCGGCGGCGGGGCCGCCGCCGGACGCACCGCGGGATACGGGGGGCGGCGGGGCCGGCGTCGCCGGGTCCGGGGTCGTGGCGTCCGACGCGTGGGGCGGCGGGGACTGGGGAGCGCTCATGGGCGGGTACGTCCTCCGGACGGATCGTCTCGGCCGCGTGCGGCGTGGTCGCCGGCGGCGCGGCCCGGGGCGGTCCGAGCGGTCTGCGTCGCCCGCCGTCGTCGTCGACGGCGAGTGCGGCAGTCGTCTCGGCTGCTCGGTCACTGCGTGTGTACGAGTGGCTCGGGCTCCGGCGCGAACCGGATCTCGTTCCGCCGAGGAGTCTGCCCTGCCGCGGGCACCTGGCCGCCGGTTCACCTGCCGTTCACGTGACTCCCGGTACCGGCAATCGGCCGACACCCCCGCGACGCGCCGCGGGGAGGGACTGGAGGCCGGCGACTGATCACGGACCGCGTCGCTGAGCCGTTCGGCCGCGTGACTGCGCTCGCAGTGGTGCGCCGATCAGGTGAACAATGGCTTTACCGTCTCTTGAAGCGTCGTGTTGCCGGACTTTGCCCACCGGAGTGGTCCGGACCTCACGTCGGGGACACACGGGGTCATGCGGCGGTGGCGGCGCTCACGACGGCCTCCGCGATGCGGGCCACGTCGTCGGCCCCGGCGATGAACGGCGGCATCGTGTAGATCAGATCCCGGAAGGGCCGCAGCCACACTCCGTGACCCTCGGCGGCGGCCTGGGCGGCCGGGACGTCCACGGGGTGGTCGAGCTGCACCACCCCGATCGCACCCAGCACCCGCACGTCGCGCACCCCGGGGAGCGCGCGGGCCGGCGCGAGACCCGTCGTCAGGACCTCGCCGATCCCCCTGACCTCGCCCCGCCAGTCGCGGCGCAGCAGTTCGCTGACGCTCGCGAGCGCGACGCGGGCCGCGAGCGGGTTGCCCATGAAGGTGGGGCCGTGCATCAGTCCGCCCCCTCCCGGTTCGGAGCTGACCGCCGAGGCGACGGCCGGGGTGCACAGCGCCGCGGCCATCGTCAGGTAACCGCCGGTGAGGGCCTTCCCCAGGCACAGGACGTCCGGCGCGACCCCGGCGTGGTCGGCCGCGAACAGCTCGCCGGTGCGGCCGAACCCGGTGGCGATCTCGTCGAACACGAGCACGAGGTCGTGGCGGTCGGCGATCGCGCGCAGCGCGGCGAGGTGGCGCGGGGAGTGGAAGCGCATGCCGCCCGCGCCCTGGACGACCGGCTCGACGACGATGCCCGCGAGCTCGTCGGCGTGCCGCTCGGCCACCGCGGCGAGGTGCTCGTCGTAGGCCGGGTCGTAGCGGTCGCCGTGATCAGCGGGTGGGGCGTCGGCGAACACCTGCTCGGGCAGGAAACCCTGCCAGAGGGCGTGCATCCCGCCGTCGGGATCGCAGACGCTCATCGCGGCGAAGGTGTCGCCGTGGTAGCCGCCGCGCCAGGTCATCATGCGCGTGCGCCCGGGTCGTCCGCGGGCGCGCTGGTACTGCAGGCACATCTTCACCGCGACCTCGATGGAGATCGACCCGGAGTCGGCGAGGAAGACGTGCTCCAGGGGCGCCGGTGTGATCTCGACGAGCCGCGTCGCCAGCTCGACCGCCGGGTGGTGGGTGAGGCCGCCGAACATGACGTGGCTGACGTGGTCGGCGCGCAGGGCGGCGTCGAGCGCGGGGTGCCGGTAGCCGTGGACCGCCGCCCACCACGAGCTCATCCCGTCGACCAGCTCGCGCCCGTCGTCGAGGGTCAGCCGCACCCCCCGCGCGTCGGTGACCACCAGCGGCTCGCTGCGCCCCGGCATCGGACCGTAGGGGTGCCAGACGTGCTGACGGTCCAGGTCACGCAGAGAGTCCGACACCGGCGCACGGTAGCTCTCACCTAAGATCGACCCTCATGGCGGCGGGGGCGGGCGAGGCGTTCTCGCGGCGCCGTGAGGTCGCGGCCACGAGCGCCCGGTCCCTCCTGCTCACCGTGCTGGGCGAGTTCGTGCTCCCGGCGGGCGAGCCGGTCTGGACCCAGACCCTGCTCGACGCGCTGGGCCACGTCGGGGTCGAGGAGAAGTCGGCGCGGCAGGCGCTGGCGCGCACGGCCGCCGACGACGTGGTCGTCTCCGAGCGTTCCGGACGCCGGGTGCGGTGGTCGCTGACCCCCGCCGGGCGCCGGCTGCTCTCCGAGGGCGCCGCCCGCATCTACGCGCACGGCACGCTCCGCGAGGCGTGGGACGGCCGGTGGCTGGTGCTGGTCGTGAGCGTCCCCGAGGCCCAGCGGGCGCTGCGGCACCAGCTGCGGACCCAGCTCGCGTGGGCCGGCCTGGGGTCGCCCGCGCCCGGGGTGTGGGTGTGCCCGGACGCCGCGCGGGTCGACGAGGCGCACCGGGCCCTGGTCGACGTCGGGCTCGACTCCTCGGCGCTGGTGGTGGTCGGCGGCACCCACGGCGGGCTCTCCGCCGCCGAGCTGGTCGCCCAGGCCTGGGATCTGCGCGAGGTCGAGGCGCGCTACGCGGAGTTCGTCGAGCAGTTCGCGGATCTCGAGCCCGGGGCGGACGAGTCGGTGCTCGGCGCGCAGGTCCGGCTCGTCGACGCCTGGCGCCGGTTCCCGTTCCTGGACCCGCAGCTGCCCGCCGAGCTGCTGCCCACCGACTGGGTGGGCGCCCGCGCGGCCGAGGTGTTCCACGCCCGGCACGAGGCGTGGACCCCGGGGGCCCAGGCCGCCTTCGCGGAGCTGGGTCGCTGAGACGTCAGCGCCGCCCGCTCCGGACGTCGGCGCCGTCGCGGTACGCGCCGAGCGGACAGTCGGCGCAGGTGTGCCCGCCGGTGCGGCGGTAGGCCAGGCAGCAGGTCCGCCGGCGGTGCTCGGGCGGTCCGGTCTGCACCCCCGCCAGCGGCTCCGCGGCGAGGAGACCGCCGGCGAGCTCGCGCGCGACACCGCCCCGGTCGGGCCGCACGCGCTCCACGACCCGCGCCACCTTGACCACCGCCGCCGCGACCTCGCCCCACAGCAGGCGCCCGGAGACCGCCGCCACCCCGCCGAGGGCGTCGACGAGGGCCGCGAGCGGGCCGAGGAGCTCCCCGGCCACGTCCTCGACGCCGTGGCACGCGACCGCGCGAGGTCCGTCGGTCCACCAGCCGCCGGTCCCGGTCCCGTCGGGGGCGAGCCAGCGGAGATCGCTCCGCGCGAGCCGGAGCACCACCCCGTCGAGCGCCGCCGCGCCCAGGACGGGGGCGACCAGGCGCGCCGTCATCGCCCCGTGCAGCCACGACGCCGCGACCCGGTCCTCGGTGGTGCCGAGCAGGTCCCGGCCGTGGGCGACCTGGGCGCGCAGGACCGCCGGCTCCGTCAGCAGTCGTGCGAGTGGGACCGCGGACGGGTCGCCCGGTCCGGTCGCGAGGGTGAAGGCCGGGCCCAGCGCGGCGAGCTCGGCCAGCACCGTCCGGGCGTCCCGCACGGTCACAGCGGCGAACCGGCCGCGCACCAGTCCTGGGTGGAGCGGTGGCGGCCGAGGCCGAGGACGACGAACTCGTCGGCCCGCCCGACCGCCTGCACCCCGAGGTAGCGCAGCGCCCGGACGATCGGGCTGCCGCTGGTGGGGTCGGCGGTCGAGACGGGGAACGGCTCGTCGGGCAGCAGCAGCTCCGGTCCGAACACCACCTGGCAGTCCAGCCACGCGGCCGCGGCCTGGTGCCCCAGCCCCCCGGTGTAGGCGGCCTCGAGGTAGACCACCGCCCCCCGCCGGGACGCGGCGGTGAGCAGGGCCGCCACCCCGGAGGAGAGCCGCTCGAAGTCGCCGTCGGGATCGACCGGGAACCCCGGCAGGTCGATCGCGGCGTACAGCTCGTCGCACAGCGGGAGCAGCGCCAGCTCCCCGCCCTGCAGCAGCGAGGGCCGCGCGTGGCCGACGGTCTCCACGACCGGCGCGAGGGTCTCCGGCTCGGCGATGATGCCGTGCAGCTCGTAGGTGGTGTCGACGACCGTCACTCCAGGATTCCGAGGTGCTTGAGGACGTGCGCCGCCGAGGTCGCCCGGACGTCGGCGACCATCGTCCGGTACTCCTCGGCGAACAGACCGGCGTGCCGGGTCATGCGGTCCGCCTCGACGAGCTCGACGGCCTTCTCGAGGTGGGCCCGCGCCAGCCTGTCCCGCCAGAGGGAGTGCCGGATGTGGACGTACTCCTCGTCCACCGCGGTGATGCGCAGGGTCTTGCCGCCGGCCACCGTCGGGATCTCCCCGCCGTCGCCGAAGTCGCGTTGCAGGCCCGCCCAGTCCAGCGGCACGGCGTCACTCCCCCTCCGTCGGGTCGCCGACGTGACGGACGGCGAGTTCGGACATGTGCCGCAGGACCGTCGCCCGGCGCTGCGCCGCGTCCGGGACGTCGCACGCGCAGGCGGCGGCGAGCTCGTCGTCGTCGACCCCCTCGACGCAGCACAGGACGAAGACCGTCTGCAGGGCGGGCGGCAGGTCGGTGAGGTCGTCGCGCAGGGCCCCGAAGGACCCGCGGCGGGCGCGCCCGGCGAGCGCGTCCTCGATGCCCGCCTCGGCGAGCTTCGCGATGCGGCCGGAGTAGGGCAGGCCCCAGTAGCGGAACACCCCGGGCCGCGCCACCAGGCCGCCCGCGACGTGCACCGCGACCCCCTCGGCGACCGCGGGGTCGCCGAGCCGGACGCGGCAGGTGTAGGAGACGGCCTCGTACGTGGCCGTGACGCGGTCGATCCACTCCGCGTACGCGGGGACGAGGTCGTCGCGGTCCACCACGGTGCCTAGCCCGCCGGGGTGGCCGGGGCCGACCGGCGCTCGAAGCCGCCCACGCGCCAGAGCAGGGCGGCGCCGCCCCACACCAGGACGAAGAAGCCCACGATGAGGTAGCCGAGCAGCTCGAAGTCGTCGGCGATCGAGGCGAACCCCGCGAGCGCGGTGACCCCGAGGTCGTCGGCCAGCACGCCGGCGAGGTAGACCGCCGCGATGAGCCCCGCGACCGTGACGGTCGCCGCCGTCGTCGCGATGTTGTAGAAGAGCCGCCGCGCCGGGCTTCGGTTCGACCAGGAGTAGGCGATCCCCATGAGCAGGCCGTCGGCCGTGTCGAAGGCGCTCATCCCGGCGGCGAACAGCACCGGCAGGGTCAGCGCGGCGAGCAGCGGCGCGCCGCCCGCGGTCGACGCGGACGACGCCGTCGAGGCCGAGAGGGTGAGCAGGGTGACCTCGGAGGCCGTCTCCAGGCCGAGCCCGAAGAGCAGGCCGAGCGGGTACATGTGCCACGAGTGCCGGATCAGGGTGCGGGCCCGGCCGCCCAGGATGCGGTTGACCAGGCCGCGGTTCAGCAGCTGCCGCTCGAGCTCGGCCTCGTCGAGCTGCCCGCGCCGCATCTTCCGCCAGGCCCCGACGATGCCGACGAGGACCAGGGCGTTGAGCACCGCGACCAGGGCGAGGAACACCATGGCCACGACCGTCGAGACGGTGCCGCCGATCTCGCGGAAGGTGTCGACCCCGCTCGAGCTCGCGAGGCCGGCGGCGAGCGCGACCACCAGCCCGAGGATCACGACCACCGACGAGTGGCCCATCGCGAAGAAGAACCCGACCCCGACCGGGCGCCGCCCCTGCGCGACCATGAGCCGGGTGGTGTCGTCGATCGCGGCGATGTGGTCGGCGTCGAACGCGTGCCGGACGCCGAGCACGTAGGCCAGGACCCCGGCCCCGGCGAACGCCCCGGCCCCGAGCGGACCGGCCGTCAGCGAGAGGTAGAGCGTCCAGCCGAGGACGTGCAGCGCGGCGATCACCGCGACGATGGTCGAGAGCTGCACGCGGTCGCGGCGTGACCAGCTCAGCGGGGACGGGGCGATCGTGGTCACGCGGCGTTCCTCTCCGGGGGCGTGCAGGTGCGCCGGGGCGCCCCGCCGACGGCGGGGCGCCCCGGGGCGGTCAGCGGGTCAGGGCGTCTCGACGAGCGTCTGGACCATCGGCGCGATGTGCGCCTGCTGGACCTGGGTGATGTCCGCCGAGGGGGTCGCGTCGCCGCGGATCGCCGCGTGCGGCACCACCACCCAGCACGCGCAGCCCCAGATGCACTCGCCGGCCATGCCGTCGAAGCGGATCGACTGCTCGGAGAGGATCACCCCGAGGTCGAGCAGCCACGAGTGCATCATCAGCTTCGTGTCCCAGTCCTCGATCTGGTCGTAGGCGTCCCGGGCCTCGAAGAAGGCCGTGAGGTCGGTCTTGGCCACACCGGGGATGATGATGTTCGAGTACACGGTGAGCTCGTCGAAGAACTCGCCGTTGCTGGTGACGAGGGTGCCGTCGTCCCCGTCGAGCAGGTACTCCCCCAGCACCGACTCGAGCTTCTTCTGCAGCGTGTCGTTCCACATCTCGCGCGGGCCGACCGTGTTGCACTCGATGTAGTCGGTCTTGAAGCCCTCCTTCAGCCCGGAGAACTTCGGGATGTAGTCGATCCACTTGGTGACGACCTCACGCCACCGGCTCCGGGGCTGGCCGGGCAGCACCTCGACGCCGGGGTGGGTGTACTTCGCGACGTCGTAGACCGTCCAGGTGCGGTCGCCGGAGATGTTGCGCTCGTGCGGGGCGCCCGTGAAGCCCGCGGGCCGCAGCATCTTGAACAGCAGGCGGCCGTAGTCCTGCACGACGAACCGGGTGAACGAGTCGTCGACGAACTTGCGGGTGACGCCCTTGCGCAGGCCGTCGCGGATCGCCGGGGTACCGGTCTTCGTGTAGGAGCCGAGGCGCTGCCACGCGTGCTCCTGGGGCAGGGCGAGGAAGCCACCGGTGAAGGGGTTCTTGTAGAGGTCGCCCCAGACCGCCATGACGCCCTGGTTCTTCTCGTCGTCGAGCATGCAGTCGATCTCGTTGATGACGGGGTAGAGCGCGGCCTTGCCGCCCGCGTGCTCCTCGTCACCGGAGAACGGCAGGACGCCGACGCCGATCACCGGGATGCGCCGGCCGAGCTTCACGTTCGACAGGTGGCGCACCATGTCGACGACCATCCCGGACCCGGTGCCGCCGGCGAGGGAGAAGAAGACCAGCACCATCGAGGGGAGCTTGGTCTTGTTGATGGAGTCGACGAAGAGGTCGAGCTCCTTCTCCAGGGTCTTGTCGCCGCCGTAGTAGTAGTGGCCGTAGATGGCCTTCGCGATCGCCCGCGGGCAGGTCTCGCCCGGCTTCGGCATCTCCACGTCCGCCGGCAGCCACGGCTCGTAGTTCGGGTTCCAGTAGTACCGCGGGTACTCCATCTTCAGGTACTCGCGCCAGCGGTTGAGGCTGGTCCGGAGCTCCTCGGAGCTGGGGGTCTCCAGCGCCACCGTCCGCACCTGGTGGCGGTCGGTCGGGATCTCCCGCTCCTGCAGGCGCTGGGTGAAGCCGCCCGCGTACTCCTTGAGCTCGTGCATGTCCTGCTCACCGATGTCGACGGCGAGGCCGGTGAACCGGGCGCGCGGGTCGTCGAGCATGTCCTCGATCTCGCCGGTGCGCAGCAGGGCCTCGACCATGTAGGCGCCGGTCTTGCCGATGCCCAGGGCGTGGATGCAGTGCGGGGACTGGCTGCCCGTCGCGGAGTGGTAGAGCGACATTCCCATGGTGGAACCTTTCTGTCGCGGGCGCGCGGGAACGCGCCCGGTGCCGCTGGGGCTGGGTGGAGGGCGTGACGGGGCCCGCTCGGACCGGGCCCCGCCACGCCGTCGGTCGACCGACGCCGGAGGTCAGTCGACGTAGCCGAGGTCCTTGAGGACCGTCGCGGCCGTCGTCGGCCGCTCGTCGGCGATGAACGTGCGGTAGTGATCGATGACCGACGCGTAGTCGCGGGTCATCCGGCCCTCGTCGAGCAGCGTCATCGCCTTCTCGAGGTAGGCCCGGGTGAGCTTGTCCGACCAGAGACGGTGGGACACGTAGATGTACTCGTCGTCGGCCCCGGTGACCTGCAGGGTGCGGGCCCCGGGCATCGACGGCAGCTGCGCCCCGCCGCTGTAGCGGGCGACGATCTCCGACCAGGGGACGGCCACCGGACTCAGCCGCCGACGAAGGGGGCGATGGGCTCGGGGTCGGCGAGCGACTCCGTGACGGCCTCGGCGCCCGGCTCCGCCGCCTCCCCCCGGATCGCGGCGTGCGGCACGACCACCCAGCAGGCGCAGCCCCAGATGCACTCGCCGCCCATCCCGTCGAACCGGATCGAGGGCTCGCAGAGCATGACGCCGAGGTCGAGCAGCCACGAGTGGATGAGCAGCTTGTCGTCCCACTCGAGGGTGTCGTAGTAGTCCCGCGCCGGGACGAAGGCCGCGAGGTCGAGCTTGCTCGCGCGCGGGATGACGACGCTGACGAGGTCGTCGCCCCCGGGGAGCCCGAGGACGACCGGGTCGACCCGTCCCGTCGCCGCCCCCGACACCGCCGCCGACACCGACTCCGCGTCCGCCGGATCGAGGTCGCCGGTGAACACCCGGGCCTCCAGGTACTCCGTCGAGAAGCCCTTCACCAGGCCGGAGGTGCCCAGCGAGTCGATGTCGGCGAGCTTCCGCACCGCGAGCATGTTGATCCAGCGGTCGCCCTGCTCGCCGCGGATCGCGGGGTGCCAGGCGTCGGCGGGGACCGCGAGCCAGTTCAGCGCCTTGAGCGTCTCGTAGAGGTGCACGCTCGCGTCGCGGGTGAGGAAGGAGCCGATCCCGGCGTCGACGTAGGCGTGGGTGGCGGCGAGGTCGCCGGTCATCTCCTGCACGTCGTTCTGGTCGACCATGAAGAAGCCACCGGTGAACGGGTTCTTGTAGAGGTCGCCCCAGACCGCCATGACCCCCTTGTTCTTCTCGGTGTCGATCATGCAGTCGAGCTCGTTGATCACCGGGAACAGCGAGCCGTCGGCGTACTCGGCCGGGTCGGCGCCGTTGGGCAGGATGCCGAGGCCCACCACCCAGGGCCGGCGCCCCAGCTTGATCGACGACAGGTGCCGCGCGATCTCCACGACGATGCCGCTGCCGACGCCCCCGGCCATCGAGAAGGCGACGACGACGAGCGGGGTGGCCTCGCTGGACATGACGCTCGCGGCGAAGTCGTCCAGTGCGCCCGCGATCTCGCGGCCCTGGTAGTACTCCGCGCCGTAGATCGCCTTCGCGACGGCGCGGGAGTAGTGGCCGTCGGAGGGGGCGATCTCGACGTCGGCCGGCAACCACGGCTCGTAGTTCGGGTTCCAGTAGTACCGCGGGTACTCCATCTTGAGGAACTCGCGGTAGCGGTTGAGCGCGTAGGAGAGGTCGGCGTTCGTCGGGACCGGCAGGGACACCGTCGCCACGTGCGACTGCTCCGCCGGGAGCGCGCTCGCCGCGTCGCGCACCTGGGCGAGGTCCTCGTCGCCGATGTCCACCGCCAGCGCGGAGAAGCGCGTGCCCGGCTCGGAGAGGAAGCCGTCGGGCTGGTTGCGCATGATCGAGGTGATCAGGTCCGCCCCGGTGGCGCCCAGCCCCAGCACGTGGAGGGAGAACGGTCCCTCGTGGTCGCCGGCGCGGTGCACCCCCTCGGAGCGCAGCGCCTCGATGCGCGCCATCGCGGTGTCACCGTGGTCGTGGTCGTGGTCGTGATCGTGGTCGTGCTCGGCGGCCATGGCCGGGTCCTCCTGGATGCGCTACGGGACGGGAAGGGCGGGGCCACGAGGGCGCGCGCCGTCCGCGGACCGGCCACGGCGTCGTCGCCGCCCGGGTCCGCCGGTGTGCCTGCTTCAGGGGGTCAGGCCCCGTTCGGGATGCCTTCCATCGGGGCCTCCGGGGTCCCGATGTACTCGCGGGTCATCTCCTCGACCTGCTTCTGGGCGAGCGCCGGGTCGGTGACCCAGGTCTTGTAGAAGTCGAACGGGCACTCCGCGACGCCCTTGTCGCCGTCGCCGGACTGGATCACGCCCGTGTAGCCGCGGTGCAGGAGCTTGAACAGGTGGTTCTGCGACTGCCAGTTCTTCCGCGCGTCACGGATGAGCGAGATCGACAGTTCCGCGTACTGCACGCCCATCTCCTCGGTGCCGCACTCGCCGAGGGTGCGGCCGTCGAAGCCGACCACCGAGGAGTGCCCGAAGTAGGAGTAGACGCCGTCGAATCCGGTGGCGTTCGCGACGGCGACGTAGACGTTGTTCGCCCAGGCCATCGACTTCGCCATCATGATCTGCTGTTCCTTGGCCGGGTACATGTAACCCTGCGGCCGGACGACGAGCTCGGCGCCCTTCATGGAGCAGTCGCGCCAGATCTCGGGGTAGTTGCCGTCGTCGCAGATGATGAGGGCCAGCTTCAGGCCCTTGGGCCCCTCCACCACCGTGGTGTGCTCGCCCGGGTACCAGCCCTCGATCGGCACCCACGGCAGGATCTTGCGGTACTTGTTGACGATCTCGCCCTCGGCGTTGATGAGGACCAGGGAGTTGTACGGGTTCTTGTTCGGGTGGTCCTCGTGGCGTTCCCCGGTGAGGGAGAAGACGCCCCAGACCCCGGCCGTCCGGCAGGCCTCGGCGAAGATCTCGGTCTCGAACCCGGGGCACGACGCGGCGTTGTCGAACATCTCCTGCCGGTCGTACATGATCCCGTGCGTCGAGTACTCGGGGAAGATGATCAGGTCCATGCCGGGGAATCCCTGCTTGATCCCGACGACCATCTCCGCGATCTTCTCGCAGTTCGCGCGAATGCCCTCCCGGTCGTGCAGGCGCGGCATCGTGTAGTTGACGACCGCGACGCCGACGCCGTCGTGGCTGCTCGAGATGTCTCCGTGACGCATGCCCGTTCCACCTGTCGTCCGTGAGGAATCCACCCGCTGGTGGAACCGACCGTACGAGCCGCGGCGGCAATGACAATATTTCCAGAGTAGAAGTAACCCGAGCGCAACCTGATGACAGGGGAGAGCTTCGTCTCAGAGGGTGCGGCAGCTCAGGGCGTGCGGGAGCTCAGGGCGTGCGGGAGCTCAGGGCGTGCGGGAGCTCAGGGCGTGCGGACCCGCTCCTCGCCGCCGATCGCGCTCTCGAGGCGCGTCAACAGCCCGATGAGGTCGATCCGGTCGGCCGTACCCAGGTCGGCCAGGACGGTGCCGAACGCCTCGTCGAGGTCGGCGGCGGCGCTCGCGACCACCCGGTGGCCCGCCGCCGAGATGTGGACCAGGACGCGGCGTCGGTCCCAGTCGTCGCTCCGACGGAAGGCGAAGCCCTCCGCGATCAGCCTGTCGACCACGCGGGTGGCGGTCGGGGCGGGGACGGCGGCCCGCACGGCGATCTCACCCATGCTGTGGCCCGGGGCGTCCAGCCCGTCCTCGCCGACGCCCTCGTCGAGCAACATCAGCGTGCGCCACTGCTCCCGGCTCAGGTTCGAGGCGGCGGTGACCCGGGCGAGGCAGGCGTTCACGGTGCGGTCGGCGAGATCGAGGAGGTCCACCACCCGGTGACCGGTCGCACGCGGCCGACCGCCCATCGTGACCTCCCGGGGTGTTGACCTGCTCGAAACGATACAAGGTTCCCGGAAAGAGACCCGGCGGCGCCATACTGCGTCCGACCTCGACCCGCCCGGGGGTGCCCATCGTGGCCGATCTCTCCTCCCTTCCGCCGATCCCGGCTCCGCGGCGCGCCGACGACGAGGTCCGCGTCGCGCTCGTGACCCCTGCGCAGGGTTCCGCGGGCATGTTCGGCCTGTCCTGCCGGATGTGCGCGGAGCTCGCCACGGTCGAGGTGAACGCGGCGGGCGGGCTCCTGGGCCGACCGGTGACGCTGCACCACGTCGACGGCGGCGCGGAGCCCGGTGCCGTGGCCGACGAGGTCGCCACGCTGGTCCGCGCGGGCCGGGTCGACGCGGTGGTGGGCTGGCACATCTCGGCGGTCCGGCACCGCATCGCCCCGCGCGTCGCCGGCCAGGTCCCGTACGTCTACACCGCGCTCTACGAGGGCGGTGAGCGCACGCCGGGCGTGCTCGTCACCGGCGAGACCCCGGCGAACCAGCTGGCCCCGGCCCTGGACTGGATGCGCTCCGAGCTCGGGGTGCGCCGGTGGGCCGTCGTCGGGAACGACTACGTCTGGCCGCGGGCCTCGGCCGCCGTCGCGGCGCGCTGGGCCCGCAGCCACGACCGCCCGCTCGCCGACCAGATCTTCGTGCCCCTCGGTACCCGGGACTTCGAGCCGGTGCTGCGCCGCGTGGAGCGCAGCGGCGCCGACGGTGTGCTGATGCTGCTCGTCGGGGAGGACGCGGTGCACTTCAACCGCGCCTTCGCCGCAGGCGGCCACCACCACCGGCGCACCCGCCTGTCCACCCTCATGGACGAGACGATGCTGCTCGCCTCCGGTGCCCGTGCCACGCAGTGGCTCTACTCCGCGGCCGGGTACTTCGAGGACCTCGCGACCAGCGACGCCCTCGACTTCACCGCGCGGTTCGGCCGGCGGTTCGGCGTCCGCGCCCCGGTGCCCTCGAGCCTGGGCGAGTCCTGCTACGAGGGGATGAACCTCTACGCCGCGCTCGTGCGCCGGGCGGGCTCGCTGCGCCGCGAGGACCTGCTGGCGGTGAGCGAGGAGGTCCGGTACGGCGGGCCGCGCGGGGACGTCGTCGTGCGGAGCGCCCACGCCGTGCAGGACGTCTACCTCGCCGAGGCACGGGGGGTGCACTTCGACGTGCTCGACCGCCTCTCCTCCGGGGTCAGGGAGAACTGAGGTAGCCGAGGTCGGCGAAGATCACCGCCGTCAGGTTCGGGCCCCGCGTGCACCCGGTCTCCACCCGGGGCCCCGACGCGTAGTGGCGGCGCAGTCCCTCGGCGAACGCCATCGGCCTCGGATCGAGCCGGCCGTCACGGAGGAGGGCGAGCGCCGTGTCGAGGTCGTCCCGGGAGACGCAGTCGCGCCAGAGCCGCTGACTCAGGCAGATGCGATCGTCGTCGACCTCCTCCACCTGCACCCGGGAGGTCCCCTGCAGGGACGCCAGCGAGGGCCGTCCGGCGTAGCGCGCGCGGACCTGCTCCCAGTCGAGCCGGTCGTTCCCGTCCTGCGTCGTCACGCCGACCATACTTCGCGACCATCGTGACGATCGCGTAAAACAGTTCCGAAATGGAACTACCGCTCTGGCGTCGGGGTCCGCCCGCTCGGCACGCTCCGATCGACCACCACTCGATCGCGCCCTGGGGGACGACATGACCGACAGCCTCTACACCCGACTCGGCGGGACCTACGCGATCGCCGGCGCGGTCGACGTCCTGGTCGACCGGCTCTTCGAGAACGCCGGCGTCATCGCCAACCCCGGCGTCGCCGAGCACCACGTCGCCGCCAACGGCCCCGGCTACAAGTTCCTCGTCACCGCCTGGTCCATCGAGGCCGCCGGCGGACCCAAGTGCTACCCCGGCCTCGACATGATCGCCGCCCACACCTCGCTGCACATCACCGACGAGCAGTTCGACGCCGTGTACTACGAGATCCAGGCCACCCTGCGCTTCCTCGGCGTCCCCGAGCCCGAGACCGCGGAGTTCATGGACATCATCGAGCACTACCGCCCCGAGGTCGTCGCACAGCAGAAGGTCGAGCAGGCCGGCACCCTGGAGCCCGCCGCGTGAGCGGAGTCAGGGCGTCGGGAGCCAGATCTCCCAGGCGATCCCGTCCGGGTCGGCGAAGGAGATGAACTGCGCGTAGCCGATGTCGCGGACCGGGCTGTGCTCGACGCCGTGCGCGGTGAGCTGCTCGCCCCACGCGTCGAGGGCGGCGCGGTCGGCGACGGTCAGCGCGACGTGGTCCAGCCCGGTGCGCTGCGGGCTGAACCGCTCCCCCGAGCCGTCGAGGGGCTCGTGGATCCCGAGCGTGATCCCGGAGTCGGGGTGGCGCAGCAGCTGCCGCGGGTGCCGGGCCGCGGGCGGGCCCTCGAGCCGTTCGGTGACCGCCTCGAAGCCGAGGACCCGGCCGTAGAACTCGGCGCTCGCCGCCATGTCCCGCACCACGAGCGCCACGTGGGCGATCGCGCTGAACGTCGTCATGGCGCCCGGACTACCCGCGCAGCCCCGGGAAGACGCGCGCCGCGTTACCCCCGAGGACGGCGTCGGTGAGGTGCTCGGGGAGGCCGAGGTCGCGGATCGCTGCGACGTTGCGCGACGGGCTCGCGGCGGGCGAGTCGGTGCCGAAGATGGCCTTGGCCGCGATGCGCTCGACGCCGAACGCGGCATAGTAGGTGGGGAGGCGCTTGGGCGGGAGGCCGGCGAGGTCGAGCCAGAGGTTCTCCCGGGTGAGGGCCAGGGAGGCCGCGACGTCGTAGCTCCAGCCGCGCCCGCCGTGGGCGAGGACGACCACGAGCTCGGGGAAGTCGCGCATGACGTCGTCCATGAGCACCGGGTCGCCGTGCCGGGACGTCGCGCCGGGGAAGAACGAGGGGCCGGTGTGCACGATCACCGGGATGCCCCGCTCCGCGCACCGGGCGTAGGCGGGGTAGAGCTCGCGGTCGTTCGGCGCGATCCCGGCGTGCACGGGATGGATCTTGAGTGCGACGGCGCCGTGGTCGAGCTGCCGGTCGAGCTCCCTCGCCACCGGGTGGTGCACGTGCGGGTTGACGTTGGCGACGATCCGGAAGCGCTCCGGGTCGTGCTCGACGATCGGGAGCATGTCCTCGACGGTCTGCCAGCCGGTGGCCTTGGGGCTGTACTCGCAGAACAGCAGCACCCGGTCGACGCCCTCGCCGGCGAAGTAGCCGCTGACCCGCTCCGGGATCGGCGCGCCGTCGTCGTCGTACAGCGCCGCCCACGCTCCCGCGTCGCCCGCGGGCCCGATCCACGTCTCCCACGACACCTTCAACCGGGCGAGGTGGGCGACGTGGACGTGGGCGTCGACGATCATGGGCCCTCCGGGCTCGTGAGCAGAAAGGGTCGTTATAGCAGCCGTTTCTGCGCACGAGCGCGGAGCGCACCCCTAGTCGAACAGGTCCGGGTCCGTCCGCACGATCTCGTCCCAGATGGGCTGGAAGGAGAACCAGCCCGCGTAGTGGGTGCCGGTCTGCTCGGCGGAGAACTTGGCGTTCTCGTGGTCGATCTGGGTCGGCGTCCCGGCGGCCTCGGCGAGCAGCTGGGCCTGGCAGTTGCGCTCGGTGTTGATGAACCACCAGGCGGCCTCGGCGACGGTCTTCCCCACGCTGAAGATGCCGTGGTTCTGGTGGAACACCATCTTGCGGCCGGTCAGCCCGGTGGCGAGCGCGCGCCCGACCTCCGGATCCAGCACCACCGCGCCGCGTCCCTCGCTGACGACGCCGTGCTGCTCGTAGAGGGTGCAGGCGTCCTGGGTGATCGGGTCGAGCGGGCGGCCGAGCGAGGACCACGCCTTGCCGTACACCGAGTGCGCGTGCGCCGCGGCCACGATCTCGGGGTGGGCGTGGTGCACGGCGGAGTGGATGACGAAGCCCGCCTGGTTGACCGGCTTGTTGCCGTACACGACGTCGCCGTCGTGGTTCACCGCGATGAGGTCGGAGACCCGGATGTGCCGGAAGCTCATGCCGAACGGGTTGACCCAGAACATGTGCGGGTCCTCGGGGTCGCGCACCGTGATGTGCCCGGCGATCCCCTCCCCGAAGCCGAACCGGCCGAACACCCGGAACGCGCCCGCGAGCTGCTGCTTGCGGTGCAGCCGCTCCTCCTCGACGTTCGTGAACGTCGGCGGCTGCGGCATCGCGATGCCCTCCTGCGAGGGGCGGAAGCCGGACATCTCGTCGGAGCTGGGGCGGTCCTGCGTCGGTGCGGCCATCCCACGACGGTGCGCCGCGGGGCGCGCACGGGTCAAGACCGGAGGATGATCGGGTCCATGCCCGCACCCGGCACCCCGCTCGAGAAGCTCGGATTCCTCACGATCGGCACCTTCTCCCCGGACGATCCGCGCCCCGGCCACGAGAGCCTCCTGGAGGAGATCGTGCTCGCCGAGGAGCTCGGTTTCGACTCGGTGTGGCTGCGCCACCGCCACCTGCAGCACGGGGTCTCCTCCCCCGTGACGCTGCTGGCCGCGGCCTCGCAGCGCACCTCCCGGATCCAGTTCGGCACGGCGGTGACCCCGCTGGGCTGGGAGAACCCGCTGCGCTACGCCGAGGACCTCTCCACCCTCGACGTCCTCTCCGGCGGTCGCATGAACCCCGGCCTCTCGGTCGGCCCGCCCGGGCACTTCGACGACGTGAAGGACGCGCTCTACCCCGACACCGCCGAGCACGAGGACTTCACCTACACCCGCGTCGCGCGGCTGCTGTCGCTGCTGCGCGGCGAGCGCGCCAGCACCTTCTCCGGGGTCGAGGGCATCGAGGTGTTCTCCGACCACGTCCAGCCGCACGCCACCGGCCTCGCCGACCGCGTCTGGTACGGCGCGGCGAGCGACCGCTCCGCGATCTGGGCCGGGGAGCAGGGGCTCAACCTGCTGACCTCGTCGGTGGTCCGCGTGGGCGAGGACCAGGAGCCCGACTTCGCCGCCATCCAGTCACGCACCATCTCGATCTACCGCGACGCCCTCCCCGCCGGCGCGCCCGGACGGGTCTCGCAGGGCCTCGTCGTCATCCCGACGGACACGGCCACGCCCGAGCAGAAGGCGAAGTACGCGGAGTACGTCGAGGGCCGCACGCCACGCACCACCTCACCCCAGGGCCCGGGGCGGCTGCTGTTCGCCCGCGACGTCCTCGGCACCTCGGAGGAGGTCGCGGAGGCGCTCTACGCGCACGCCGCGTTCCGCGAGGTCGACGAGGTGGTGTTCGCCCTGCCGTTCGGGTTCGCGCACGAGGACTACGTGCAGATCCTCACCGACATGGCCACGCATCTCGGCCCTGCCCTGGGCTGGTCCCGCGCGGCATGATCGGCCCATGCCCGAACCCGGCGTGCCCCTGGAGCGGCAGGGCTTCCTGACCCTCGGCACCTACGACGGCGCCGACCCCGCGCCCGGCCACGAGTACCTGCTGCGCGAGATCGTGCTCGGTGAGGAGCTCGGCTTCGACTCCGTGTGGCTGCGCCACCGCCACTTCCAGTCCGGCATCTCCTCTCCGATCGCGATCCTCGCGGCCGCCTCGCAGCGGACGTCGCGGATCGAGTTCGGCACGGCGGTGACCCCGCTGGGCTGGGAGAACCCGCTGCGCTACGCCGAGGACCTCGGCACCGTCGACGTGCTCTCCGGCGGGCGCATGAACCCGGGCCTGTCCGTCGGGCCGCCGATCCACTGGGACGACGTCAAGGCCGGGCTCTACCCCGACACCGCCGACGTCGAGGACCTGACCTACCACCGCGTGGAGCGCCTGCTCGCGATGTTGCGCGGCGAGCCGGTCAGCACGTTCTCGGGCGTCGACGGCATCGAGTCGTTCTCCGACTACGTCCAGCCCCGCTCCCCCGGCCTCGCCGACCGCGTCTGGTACGGCGGCGGCAGCCGGCGCTCCGTGCGCTGGGCCGGCGAGCAGGGGCTCGCCATGCTCACCAGCAACGTCATCCAGACCGAGGGGCACGACCTCGGCGACGACGCCTCCCGCGTGTTCCCCCTCATCCAGGCCGAACAGATCCAGCTGTTCCGGTCCGTGCACCCGCTCGGCGCGGCCGCCCGGGTCTCGCAGGGCCTCGTCGTGATCCCGACCGACTCCGCCACCGCCGACCAGAGGGCCCGCTACGCTGCCTTCGTCGAGCACCGCACCCCGCGCACCGCGGTCGCCCACGGCCCCCGGCAGATGCTGTACGCCCGCGACCTCATCGGCACCTCCGAGGAGATCGCGGAGGCGCTGTACGCGAACCCGGCGTTCCGGGAGGTCCGCGAGGTGGTCTGGGCGCTGCCCTTCACCTTCGAGCACGAGGACTACGTCCAGATCCTCACCGACATGGCCACGAAGCTCGGCCCGGCGCTGGGTTGGAGCCCGCGGTGAGCCTGGTTCCCGACGCCGGGTCGGTGCGGGTCTCGCGCGACGGTCCCGTCACCACCGTGACCCTGCACCGCCCGGAGCGGCGCAACGCGGTCGACGGCCCCACGGCACTGGCGTTGGCCGAGGCGTTCCGGACCTTCGACGCCGATCCGGCCGCGTCGGTCGCGGTGCTGCACGGAGCCGACGGGGTGTTCTGCGCCGGGGCGGACCTGACGGCGGTGGGGTCGTCCTCCGGCAACCGGACCGACCCGGACGGGGACGGGCCGATGGGGCCGACCCGCCTGCGCCTGTCGAAGCCGGTGATCGCCGCCGTGTCGGGGCACGCCGTGGCGGGCGGGCTGGAGCTCGCGCTGTGGTGCGACCTGCGGGTGGCCGACGAGACCGCCGTCTTCGGCGTGTTCTGCCGCCGGTGGGGCGTGCCGTTGATCGACGGCGGGACGGTGCGGCTGCCGCGCCTCATCGGGGCGAGCCGGGCGATGGACCTGGTGCTGACCGGCCGGCCGGTGGACGCCGCCGAGGCGTTGTCGATCGGGTTGGCCAACCGGGTGGTGCCGGCCGGGTCGGCGCTCTCGGCCGCGCAGTCCCTGGCCCGCGAGCTGGCCGCGTTCCCGCAGGTGTGCCTGCGCGCCGACCGGGCGTCGGTGCTCGGGCAGGAGGGCCTCGACGAGGAGTCCGCGTTGGCCGCCGAGTTCTCCGGCGGGATGGCGGCGCTCCTGGCCGAGGGGGTCCCCGGCGCGGCCCGGTTCGCGGCGGGCGCCGGACGACACGGGACCTTCGACTCCTCGGACTGAGCGGCGGGCCCCGCTCCTCGCGAGAGCTACACCAGGCAGGCTGCAGCGCCTCCGAAGCTGCCCCACGTGAACCTCGCGACGGGGCGCCAGCGGGACACCCCCCGCGAGACGCACACCAGGCACGCCCGAGAGCCGGCGGATTCAAGGAGCGGACGCAACATCCTCGAGTTGAGGGTGGGTGTCGGTGTGGGTGGTGTCGCTGTTCCGCGGTGGGTGCGTCGGGAGTTCTGGCGGGCTCGCCGTGACGGTGTGGATCACGG
>NZ_BSTT01000022.1 GCF_030269685.1 Actinomycetospora sp. NBRC 106378 | reverse complement strand
ACGGTGCGACACCGAGGGCCTCCGGTGGTCGAGCTGGATGCGTCAGACACACCCACCTCGCCTCGGAGGCCCTCCTCGATCAACCCGACACGCCGCCGCACACAACGTCTCGGGTCACGACACCTAGCGCTCAGGACACCGAGCCCGCCACCACGTAACTGCGGCCCGACTCCCGCAGCACCGGCGCCAGCAGCTCGGTGAGGTGGGCGGTGACCCGCACCGTCAGCAGCGCGACGAGCACGGCCAGCACGTCGCACCAGAAGTGCAGGACGACGCCGTCGGCGAGGGCCTGGGTGCTCTGCGCGAAGCCCTGCACGACGGTGACCAGGCCGAGCACGACCCCCGCCGCCCAGGCCACCCACCAGGCGAGCACCGGCCGGGACGGGGTCGGACGGCCGTCGGCGGGTGCCCCGGAGGCGGCGTGCTCGATCTCGGCGAGCGTCGCGCCGGGCACGGTGAGGGTCAGCGGCGGCACCACGCAGCCGACGAGCAGCATCCGCACCGAGCGCCAGGGCCGGGTGCCGGAGGCGTCGGCCGCGAGGTCGCGGGCGGTCAGCAGCCACCGCAGGAACACCACGCCGGTGGCCAGCGCCGCCGCCGGGGCGAGCAGGCCGAAGATGCCCACGATCGCGTCCGACCACCCGAGCAGGACCCCCGACAGGGCGCGGTCCCGGCTCAGGAGCAGCAGGACGTAGCGGAAGGCCTCGCCGAGGGCCGCGATCCCGCACAGCAGGGCGGTGGTGACGGCGAGCCGGCGCAGCAGGTCCCTCGTGGCGCGCAGCGCGTCCGTCGGCGCCGGGCGCTCGGCACGGGCGAGAGGACCGTGCGGCGCCCCGGGCTCGGGCCGGGTGGCCCACGGCCACAGGCTCCACGCCGGGATCGCGCGGTAGCGCGGCGGGCCGGCGTAGGGCGCCCGGCGCGGCGCGGGCGTGCGGGGACGCGCCGCGTCCGGCGTCGTCGCAACCCAGCGCACGCCGCCCAGGACACGGCCGCAGTGCACGCAGAAGCGGCCGGACGCGCCGGGCGGCTGCTCGCGGCCGCACCGCGGACAGGTCACGGGCTCAGACCACCTGCGCGGGGCCGGGACCGTCGGCGACCAGCGGGCGCCCGGCGGCCTCCCACGCGAGCATCCCGCCGGTCACGTTCACCGCCTCCCGCCCCTGGTTGCGCAGGTAGGCGGTGACCTGGGCCGACCGGCCCCCCACGCGGCACACGACCGCGAGCGGCCCGTCCGGCACCTGGTCGAGCCGCTCGAGGAACGCCGACATCGGGACGTGCACCGCCTCGGGGGCGTGGCCGGCCGTCCACTCGTCGTCCTCCCGGACGTCGAGCAGCGTGGCCCCCGCGGGCACCTCGGACACGGTCACGGCCGGGACGGTCATGGTCCTCATTGTGCGCCGTCCTCGGGTGAGCACCGAGTGGGGCCGTGGCCCCACCCGGTCACTCCTCTAGTGCGACACCGCCGTGTTCGACGAGCCCGCCCCGGTCATCGAGCGGACCTCCATCTCGGCGGCCTTGCGCTCGTGCTCCTCCTGGTCCTCCGCCGTGCCCCGGTTCGCCCCGACGAAGGTGCCGACGACACCGAGCAGGAACGACAGCGGGATGGACACGATGCCCGGGTTCGACAGCGGGAAGAGCGCGAAGTCCACGCCCTCGCCGAAGATGGCGGTGGCCGAACCGGAGACCACCGGCGAGAAGACGATCAGCAGGATGCAGATCGCGAGCCCGCCGTAGATCGAGAAGAGCGCCCCGGTGGTGTTGAACTTCTTCCAGAACAGCGAGTAGAGCAGCGTCGGCAGGTTCGCCGAGGCCGCCACCGCGAACGCCAGCGCGACGAGGAACGCGACGTTCTGGCCGTTGGCGAGGATGCCGCCGATGACGGCGACGAACCCGACGACGAGGGCCGTGCGCCGGGCGACCCGGACCTCCGACCCGGGCTCCGGCCTGCCCTCCTTGATCACCGACGCGTAGACGTCGTGCGCGAAGGACGCCGCCGAGGTGATGGTCAGGCCGGCGACCACCGCGAGGATCGTCGCGAAGGCGATCGCGGACACCACGCCCAGCAGGACCGTGCCACCGAGCTCGAAGGCGAGCAGCGGCGCCGCGTCGTTGACGTTCTTCGACGACAGCAGGTTCGCCGGGACGATCGCGGCCGCGCCGTACCCGATCACGAGCGTGAACAGGTAGAAGATGCCGATGATCCAGATGGCCCAGTTCACCGAACGGCGGGCCTCCTGGGCCGTGGGCACGGTGTAGAAGCGCATCAGCACGTGCGGCAGGCCGGCGGTGCCGAGCACGAGCGCGACGGCCAGCGAGAGGAAGTCGATCCGGCTGGTGACCGTCTTGCCGTACTGGTTGCCGGCGTTGAGCAGGTTGGTCGCCGAGCCGTCGTTCGCGGCACCGAGCAGCGCCGACAGGTTGAAGCCGTACAGGCCCAGCACCCACACCGTCATGACCGCGGCGCCGATGACGAGCAGGGTCGCCTTGATGATCTGCACCCAGGTGGTGCCGCGCATGCCGCCGTAGAGGACGTACACGATCATCACGAGGCCGACGAGCGCGATGACGACCGACTGGCCGTCGAAGATGGTGCCCGGCGTGTTGGAGATCCCGAGCAGCAGCGAGATCAGGCCGCCGGCGCCCGCCATCTGCGCGAGCAGGTAGAAGAACGAGACGACCAGGGTGGAGACGGCCGCCGCCGCCCGGACCGGGCGCTGCTTCATCCGGAACGCGAGGACGTCGCCGAGGGTGAAGCGGCCGACGTTGCGCAGCAGCTCGGCGACCAGCAGGAGCGCGGTCAGCCAGGCGACGAGGAAGCCGATCGAGTACAGGAAGCCGTCGTACCCGTTCACCGCGATCGCGCCGGCGATCCCGAGGAACGAGGCCGCGGAGAGGTAGTCGCCGGAGATGGCGACACCGTTCTGCGGGCCGGTGAACGAGCTGCCGGCCGCGTAGTAGTCCGACGCCGTCGTCGCCGACCGGCTCACGCGATAGACGATGAGCAGCGTGATGACGACGAACGCCAGGAAGATCCCGATGTTCAGGTAGGGGTTGCCGAGCTGGGCGGCGCCGCCCTGGGCGAGCAGACCGGTCGTCACAGCTTCCCCTCCACCGTCGTCCGCAGCGCCTCGGCCTGCGGGTCGATGTTCTTCTCGGCGAACTTCGCGTACGCCACGGCGATCGCGAAGGTGGACACGAACTGCAGGAGCCCGAGCAGGAGGCCGACGGTGAAGTTGGTCCCGCCGAGACGGGTGTTCACGACGCCGGGCGCGAAGTCGGCCAGCAGGACGTAGACCAGGAACCAGGCCAGGAACAGGCCGCTCATCAGGAAGATGTAGCGGCGCCACCGGTTGCGGAGCGCCTTGAACTCGGGACTGCGCTGCATCTCTTCGTACGGGGTGGGAGCTCCGAGCGGGCCGGACCCTCTCGAGCTCTCCTCGGTCGCACTCATGCGTTGTCACCCTTCGGGGGGAGTTGGGCCGCCGTGTGCCGGAATTCCAACGGCCGAACCCTAGTTGTCGTCACCCCTGCACAGATGGTCCTTTCGAGTGGCGAAGGACCTCACGTACGGTATGACCCGTGTGAGTCGAATGGGTGATCTCAGCGACCCACACGCATCTCGCCGAGCCCGAGACGCTCAGGAGCGTGCAGCCGCAACAGGGTCCGGCCCACCTGGGCCGGGATCCGCGAGGCCGTCGCGCGACTGACGGCCACCATCGTGATCACGGCGGCGGGCACCGACACCGCCGCCGGCTGGGCGAGCAGGATGCCGACGACGCCGTCGAGCCGGACCCCGCACAGCGTGGTGATCGCCGCCGACAGCGACAGCACGCCGCCCACGGCGATCCCGGCGATCGCACCGCGGTCGGTCAGGCCGCGCCACCAGATGCCGAGCAGCAGCAGCGGCGCGAAGGTCGAGGCGGCCACCGCGAGGGCGAGCGTCACGGCGTGCGCGAACTCGAGCCGCGCGAACACGAGGGCGCCGACGATCGGGACCACCCCGGCCACGTGCGCGGCGATCCGGAAGTCGCCGAGCCGGCCGGGCAGCACGTCGCTGGAGAGCACGCCGGCCACCGAGAGCAGCAGGCCGGCGGACACCGAGAGCAGCGTCGCCGCGATACCGGCCGCGACGAGCCCGCCGAGCACGGCTCCCCACACCCCGCCGACGGTCAGCGACGGCAGCAGCAGTACGACCGCGTCGCCCTCGCCGGCCGTGAGCAGCTGCGGCACGACGGAGCGGGAGAGCGCACCGAGCACGATGGGCACGATGCTGAAGAAGCCGAGGAGGGCGATCACCAGCACCGTGGTGCGCCGGGCCGCCCGGCCGTCGGGGTTCGTGTAGTAGCGCACGAGCACGTGCGGCAGCCCGGCCGTACCGAAGCAGGCCGCCAGCAGCAGCGAGTAGACCCACAGCGGGTCGCGCTCGCCGTTGCCGAACGGCCGGTCCCAGGCCCGGTCGTCGGCCACGGCGTCCCCCACCACCGGCATCCGGGAGCCGGCGGGGAAGACGAGCGTGGTGTCGCGCGGGATCTCCTGCTCCCCCGGACCCCACGTGACCCGCGTGGGCTCGCCACCGGCGGGGAGGACGTCGACGGTGACCGGGGCGGGGACGGTGAGCTCCACCGGGTCCTGGATGCGCACGGTGGTCGCGCGGTCGAACACCATGTCGCCGCCGCGGTCGGGCGCCGCCGTGAGGCCCGCTCCCAGGAACCACGCGACCAGCACCACGGCCGGGACGACCAGCGCCACGCCCTTGAGCCAGAACCCGAACGCCTGCACGAGCGTCATCGAGCGCATGCCGCCGAAGGTGACCGCGGCGGTCACGACGAGGCCCACCACGAGCACGCCCACCCACCCGGGCGCACCGGTCACCACCATGAGGATCAGCCCGGCGGCCTGCAGCTGCGGCACCAGGTAGAGCCAGCCGATCACCACGACGACGACGGTCGTCAGCGTGCGCAGGGCGGTGGAGTCGAGCCGGGTCTCCGCGAAGTCGGGCACCGTGTAGGCGCCCGAGCGGCGCAGCGGCGCGGCGACGAAGAGCAGCAGCACCCCGAAGCCCGCGACGAAGCCCACCGGGTACCAGAGCCCGTCGACGCCGTGCGAGAGCACGATCCCGGCGATGCCGAGGAACGAGGCCACCGACAGCGACTGGCCGGAGATGGCGGCGGCGTTGGCGCGGCTGCGCACGGTGC
This sequence comes from Actinomycetospora sp. NBRC 106378, assembly GCF_030269685.1. Classification (GTDB taxonomy): domain Bacteria; phylum Actinomycetota; class Actinomycetes; order Mycobacteriales; family Pseudonocardiaceae; genus Actinomycetospora. The sequence continues at coordinate 73,420 of NZ_BSTT01000022.1, read as the reverse complement.
GGGAGGCCGCGAGGAAGTCGTCGGTGGAGCGGGTGACCCGCACGCCGAGCGAGCCGATCGCGATCACCGCGACGGCGGCGAGCCCGAACAGGACGAGGGCGAGGACGGAGTCGGACCCGGACACGGTGCCTCAGTCCTCGACGTCGTCGGCGAAGTCGAGCTCGTTGCGCTCGGCGGTGCGGGTGTAGAGCCATCCCAGTAGCAGCAGGAAGGGGAAGGCCAGCACGCCCAGCAGCACCCACGGCAGCGAGACGCCGAACACGACGGTGGCGGCGACCCCGGGCATCGTCAGGAAGACGATCGGCAGGACGCCGAGGACGATGACCGCCACCACCGCGAGCCGCACCGCCAGCATGAGCTGCGAGCGCATGAGGTTCGACAGCAGCAGCTCACCGGTCGCGGTCTGCTGCTCGATCTCGGCGACGGTGCCGACCGCGCGGGTGGGCGAGCGCCGCTCGGCGAGCACGATCCGCTGCCGCGCGGGAGGGGTGGTGTGCGCGCCGTCCGGGCCCGGCCCCGAGGTGTAGAGCGCCTTCTTGTCGTCGAAGTGCACCGACTCCGACGCCATCACCGCCGAGGCGGGGAAGGTCGAGGCCAGGGGGAGCCCCCGCACGGGCGTCGGGTCGATCTCGACGTCGGGCGGCGCCGCCGGCGTCGGCGGCCCGGGCGGGGGGCGCAGCGCGAGGGGGGCGACCACGCCGTCCTCGTGCGGGGCCGCGTGGCGGGGACGGTAGTCCGGCGGCGGGGTGTGCCCCGTCCCCTCCGACTCCGGCCGCGCGTGCCGGCCGACCCGTCGGGCGACCCCCGGCGGCACCGGGCCCGGCGCAGGGCGTGCGGGGGAGGTCGACGCGCGGGCGCGGACGCGCGCGATCGCGGGCCCGGCATCGTATCCCGCGTCGTACCCGCTCTCGTGTCCCCCGGCGTGCTCGGCGGACGCGCCGCCGGTGGGGTCCGGCGGGTCGGCCGGGTCGGGGTCCTCGCCCCCGGCCCGGGTCCGCCCGTCGGTGGCGGTCACCGCCGGCCCCACGCCTGTTTCGTCGAGCGGACGAGACGGTCCTTGAGCTCACGGGTGTGGCGACGGCTCACCGGGAGCTCCGCGACCTCGCCCGGCTGGTTGCCGTTGCCGAGCCGCACGACGTAGCCCGACCCCGCGAGCCGCAGCTCGGTGATCAGCGGCAACGCCACGAGGTAGGAGCGGTGGATCCGCACGAACCCCGCGTCGGACCAGCGCTCCTCCAGCACGGAGAGCGGGATCCGGACCAGGTGGCTGCCCTCGGTGGTGTGCAGGCGGGCGTAGTCGCCCTGGGCCTCCACCCAGCGCACGGTGGAGCGCTGCACGAGCTTGGTGGTCCCGGCCAGCTCGACCGGGATCACCTCGTCGTCGCCCTCCTCCTCGACGGCGGGCTCGACGGGGACCGTCGTGCCGCGCGAGGCGAGGATGCGGGTCAGCGAGGCGTAGAGCCGCTCCGGGCGCAGGGGCTTGAGCAGGTAGTCCACCGCGCCCACGTCGAAGGCCTCGACGGCCCGGTCGTCGTGCGCGGTCACGAACACGACCGACGGCGGGATGACGTAGCGCGAGAGGACCTGCGCGAGCTCCAGGCCGTCGAGACCCGGCATCCGGATGTCGAGGAAGAGCACGTCGACGTCGGACTGCTTGGCGGGCGAGGCCATGCCCGACGGCGGCGTGCCGAAGCCACCGAGGTTGACCTGGTCGCCCCCGGTGAGGATGCGCAGCGCCGAGATGGAGTCGTTCGCCTTCAGCACGGTGGTGACGCGCTGATCCTGCTCGAGCAGGTAGGCCAGCTCCATGAGAGCGGGTTCCTCGTCGTCGACCGCGAGGACGACGAGGCCGTCGTTGTCGTTGGTAGTCACTGTCGCGCCATCCTGCCCAAGGGTCGGTCCCGCGTCCACGATAGGGACCCTGCCCGTGCCACCGTGCCCGGGTCGGCGCTCCGACGCGCGGCGCTACCGGACCTGACGTACTCCGTCACCCGATCGGATCACCCCTGGCCCGGATCGCGGTCGGGATCGAGGGAGTCCCGGATCGAGCGCTCCGACTCCCGCCACGCCGCCGTCCCCTCCACCACCGCCCGCCGCACCGCGTCGAGCTGGCGGGCGAGGTCGTCGGCGGCGGGGACGGTGTCGGTGACGAGCAGCTCCCGGTACCAGGCCGCCATCTCGGCGTTCTCCTGGCCGGTGCCGGTGGCCAGCGGGTCCTCCGCGAGCCGCCGCAGGGCCTCCCGGGCCTCGGCGACCGTGCGCTCGAGGTCGTCCACCCGGCCGGCGAACCGCTCCGCGTCGGCCGGGTCGAGCGCCGCGAAGCCGCGGTCGGACGCAGGGCCCGGTCCGCTCATGTCGTGCTCCTCCCCGGCTCCGGCAGCAGGGCCTCGACCTCGGCGCGGGTACCGGGCGACGCCGCGTCGTCCGGGACCAGTCGCGGCGGTCCTGCCTGTCCCCGATCGTGCCGCAGTCGGTAGCGGCCGCGGGGCGAGTCGAGCCATTTGATCCGTGCATCTGCACGGTCGTCGGCCCAATTGACCCCGTTCGGAGTAACGGCGACTCCGAGTTGCGTCCACGCCACGGCGCTCTCCAGGAGCGCGTCGACGCCCCACCGCTGCCGTTCTCGACGACGGGTCTCGAGGGCCGCCGCGGGCGGCGGCACCTCCAGGGCCGGGCCCGGGGCGGGTGGCAGCCGGGGCAGGAGCGCGAGGAGGGCGGGCACGATCTCCGCCGCACCCACCGGGCGGACCCGGACGTCGGCCCCCGCATGGTCGGCCGAGGCGAGCAGGGCCGCCCCGCCGGGGCCCGCGAGGGCGACGGCGGCCGTCGGGTCGTTCCCGCGGCGGACGAGGTCGACCTGCCACCGGGCGTCGCGGACCGCGGTGCCCACCGCGAGCAGGGACGCCGCCGGACCGGGTTCGAGCAGGCCCCGTGCGGCGAGCGCGTCCTCGGTGCGCGACCGGGCGAGGACCGTCTCGTCCTCGGTGTCGGCCGGCCACGCCACGGCCGTGAGCGGGTAGGGCCAGTCCCGGGCCCCGCACTGTTCGAGCACCCAGAGCAGCTCGTGGCGCCGCAGCGTGATCACGGGCCCTCCCCCAGCACCGGCGGCACGACCCGGCGCCCACCGGCACCCCACCCGGCCGGGTCCGGGTCGACCAGCCAGGACACGTGGCGGACCGGCACCACCGGGTCGTCGGGACCGTCCTCGTCCTGGTCGTCCCCGGGAGCGCCCGCGCGTCCGGCGGATGTCCCGTCCGGCCCGAAGTCGGTCCTGCGGCCGGCCCGGCGGTCCTCGAGCGGCCGCGGGGGTCCGGGGGCCGCCCCGCCCGCCGAGGGCGCCCGCTCGCCGGGGCCGTCCGGACGACGGGCGGCTCCCCCGGGCACGGGGCCGCCCGGCCCTGCTCCGCGGGGCCCCGACCCGGTGCGCGGGGGCGCGCCCACGACCGTGGCGCCCGCCCCGGCCGGGGTGCCGGTGGGGGTGCTCCCTGCGGCGGCGGCGCCGGGAGCCGTGGGGACCGTGCCGCCACCACCGCCGGACCCCATGGCACCCATGGGCCCGAGCCCGCCGGGGGACCCGGCCGGCACCGCGCCCGGGGCCCGCACCGGGAGCTCCGGCGCCGCGGCGGCCGGGACCGTCGGACGCGCCCCCGCACCCGGCGGGCCGACCTCACCCGGGCCCGTCGTCGGGACGGCGCCGGTCCCCGCGGCCCGCTGCAGCACGCCACTCGCGGCGCCGCGGGCGCCGACGGGCAGCGGCGCCCGGCCGGCCACGGCGGTCGCGGCGGTCGCGACGCCCGGGGCCGGCGCCGGACCGGCGCCCGCCGGGCCGACCGCGCGCGCGGCCGTGGCGGTCTCGCCGAGGTAGGCGCGGTAGGCCTCGCGGGCCGCGGCCTGGTCGGCGGCCGCGGCCCGGAACCCGCCGTAGCCGTCCGCGGGGCGCCCGGTGACCAGCGACCGCAGCTCGTCGAGCACCGGCGTCACGCCGAGCGCAGGCAGGGCCGGGGGGCGGGGAGGACCGACCGCGGCCTGCACCCGCACCAGCGCCGTGCGCATCCCGTCGAGGCCACGGGCCTGGCCGCCGACGGTCGCCGACAGCTGCTCCATCCGCTGCGCGAGGACCCGCGTCCGGGCGGCCGCGGCGTCGGCGTCGCGGCCGACCCAGGTCTCCCCGACGCCGCGCTGCGCGGCCTGCAGCCGGTCGGCGGCGCCGCGCAGTTCGTCGGCCCGGGCGAGGTGCCGGTCGCGGGCCGCGGCCAGCGCCTCCGGGCTGGCACCCTCGCGGGTCCACCGGTGGATCTGCTCGTGGCTGAGCCCGGACACGTCACGTCCGTCCCAGCCGACCGACGGCATCGACCTCCGTCCTCGTGAGCTCCCCCGGGCTCATGGCATCACGGATGGCCCAGCGGCGCGACGTGCCTACAGCCCGAACCGGCTCCACACCGCGCGGTGCTCCAGGTACTCGAGGGCACCGGTGATCGCGGCCGCCGGGTCGGTCACCCCGAGCCCGGGCACACCGCCGAGCACGCCGACCCCGAGCCGTGCGAGCAGCGGGCGGCGCGGCTCGACCGTCACCGCCTCGGCGTCCGGGAAGCGCTCCTTCAGCACCTCGCGCACCGTGCCGAGGCCGTCGATCAGCCCGAGCTCGAGGGCCTTGCGCCCGGTCCACACCTCGCCGGTGAACAGGTCGGCGCTCGTGTCGAGCGCCTCGCCGCGCCGGCTGCGCACCCACTCGATGAACAGCTCGTGCAGCTCGGCCTGCATGCCGAGCAGCCACTCGACGTCCTCGGGCTTCTCCGGCTGGAACGGGTCGAGCCGCGCCTTGTTCTCGCCCGCGGTGTGCAGCCGGCGTTCGATGCCGAACCGCTCGATGAGCCCGGTGAGCCCGAACCCGCCGCTGACCACGCCGATCGACCCGACCAGCGACGTCGGGCACGCGAAGATCTCGTCGGCGGCGCACGCGAGCCAGTAGCCCCCGGAGGCGGCGACGTCCTCGCAGAAGGCGAGGACGGGCAGCTCGTGCTCGGCGGCCAGCCCGCGGATGCGGTCGGCCACGAGCTGGGACTGGGTGGGCGACCCACCGGGCGAGTTGACGACCAGGGCGACCGCGACCGCGTTCTCGGCCTCGAAGGCCCGGGTGAGGGCGTTCTCGACGGCCTGCAGGTTGATCACCGACCGGGGCACCGGGCCGGAGGCGGAGGCGATGACGCCGTTCAGCCGGACCACCGAGACCGTGCCGCCGGAGACCCGTGAGGCGAGCGCACCCGGCAGGACCGACGAGACCGCCGGCGGGAGCTTGAGGGCCGAGGGCAGGCGGAGGTCCATGACCCTCAGTTTGCCCTATCGGGTCAGACCCGGACGCCGGCCCGGAACTTCGGCACCCGGAGGCTGATCTTGGTCCCGGCGCCGCGCTCGGTCTCGACCACGAGGCCGTAGTCCGGTCCGAACGCCGAGCGCATGCGGTCGTCGACGTTGCCGAGGCCGACGTGCGCCCCCGACAGGTGCGCGTCGCGGTTGTCCTCGCGCAACGCCTGCGGGTCCATCCCGACGCCGTTGTCCTCGACGGTGATGAGGCACTCGCTCGCCGAGTCCTCCGCCGTGAGCGTCACCGTGCCGCCCTCGACCTTCCCCGCCAGGCCGTGCCGCACCGCGTTCTCCACCAGCGGCTGCAGCGCGAGGAACGGCAGCACCACCGAGAGCACCTCGGGCGCCACCTGCACCTTGACCGCGAGCCGGTTGCCGAAGCGCGCCCGCTCCAGCATGAGGTAGCGGTCGATGTTCTTGAGCTCCTCGGCGAGCGTCGTGTACTCGCCGGCCTGCCGGAACGAGTACCGGGTGAAGTCGGCGAACTCCATGAGCAGCTCGCGGGCCCGCTCGGGGTCGGTGCGGATGAACGAGGCGACCGTGTTCAGCGCGTTGTAGATGAAGTGCGGCGAGATCTGGGCGCGCAGCGCGCGGACCTCGGCGCGGTTGAGCCGGTCACGGGAGTCGTCGAGGTCGGCCAGCTCGAGCTGGCTGGAGACGTACCGGGCGACCTCCGCGGTGGCCCGCAGCAGCACCGGTCCGGGGGTCTCCCCGCTGACCGCGGCGAGGGTGCCGACGACGTTGCCGTCCACCTCGAGCGGGACCACGACGATGCCCTTGACCGGGCAGCGGTCGTCCCCGCACTCGATGTCGCGGCGGCTGGCCATCTGCTGCCGCCCGGTCTTCATGACCTTCTCGGCGTAGAACCGGACGTCGAGGTTGTGGTGCTCGGCCTCCCCGTCCCAGGCCAGCGGCACGCAGTCGGCCGCCGTCATCGACAGCGCCTCGGTGTCGAGCAGCGTGCGCAGGTAGGGGACCGCGAACTGCGCCGAGGACTCGGACAGGCCCTCGCGCAGCGCGGGCGCGGCGAGCGACACGGTGTGCAGGGTGGAGAACGTGGCCCGCTCGAGCGGTGAGGCGAACGCGTGCCGCCGACGGAGCCGCTGGTAGACCACGATCCCGACGACGACCAGCACGACCACCACGCCGAGGACGACGAGGACGGTCGGGGAGGTCAACCAGCCGGGCACGGGCCCATCGTCTCCTCAGCCACCCCGTCAGAGCAACGAGCCACACGTTCCCGACGGCGGGTGATCATCCGTTCGGCGGTATCAATGGTCGAGCTCCGCTCGGCTGCGTCTGCTCCATCCCTCACTTGACGAGGCGGGAGAGCCGCCGGTCGGCCAGGGGCTTGCCCCCGGTCTGGCACGTGGCGCAGTACTGGAAGGAGCGTTCGGCGTAGGACACCTCGCGCACGGTGTCCCCGCACACCGGGCAGGGCAGACCGGTGCGGGCGTGCACCCGCATCCCCGACCGCTTCTCGCCCTTGAGCAGCGCCGCGTCCTGGCCCACGGCCCGGTCCACGGCCTCGGTGAGCACCGCGATCATCGCCGCGTGCAGGCGGTCGAGCGCCTCGGCGTCGAGCTTGGCCGCGATCGCGAACGGCGAGAGCTTCGCGACGTGCAGGATCTCGTCGGAGTAGGCGTTGCCGATGCCGGCGATGGTGCGCTGGTCGGCGAGCAGCGTCTTCAGCCTCGTCGACGCCCCGGCCAGGATCTCGCCGAACTGCGCGCGGGAGAGGGTGAGGGCGTCGGGCCCGAGCGACGCGATCTGCGGGATCGTCGCCGGATCGGTGACGACGTAGGCGGCGAGGCGCTTCTGCGTCCCCGCCTCCGTGAGGTCGAACCCCGGACCGCCGACCGTCTCGAGGTGGACCCGCAGTTCCAGCGGACCCTTGCCCGGCTTCGGCGGCGTGGTCGAGGCCTGCTCGTGCCAGCGCATCCAGCCCGCGCGGGAGAGGTGCACGACCAGGTGCAGACCGTCGAGGTCGACGTCGAGGAACTTGCCGATGCGGCCCGCCCCCGTGACCAGCCGGCCGGTCAGCGCGGACAGCGGCGGGTCGAAGGTCTTGAGCGCGGTCATGCTCGCGAGGTCGACCCGCGCGACGGGCCGGGCGATGGCGTGCGTGCGCAGGTGCTCGGCGAGCGCCTCCACCTCGGGGAGCTCGGGCACGACGGACCTCCTCGCGGACCTACTGGGGTTGCAGCGGGCTGTTGGCGCGTGCGGGCGTGCCCCGCTTCTGGAGCGACCTCACGATCTGGCGTACCTCGGCCTTGGCTTCGGTCCGGCCTCGCACGAATCCGCCCCACGCCTCGCCGCCCGCGTCATCGTCCTCGGACCACCGCCCACCCTCGGCGCGGATGAGCCAACGACGGCGCAACGCCCAGCGCGTCGGGAAGAACAGGACGCCGACGGCGAGGATGACGAACATCCACCACGGCACCTCGACCGAGGGGACGGAGAACCCCCAGGCGATCAGACCGAAGACGAGCAGTCCCATGATCGAGATGATGATGATCGCCGCGTTGCGACCACCTTCCTTCTCGTGTTCGAAGCCCTCCGTGCGCTCGGACCACATGATCTTGGACGTGACGTACCACAGCCGACCGTCGACCCCCGTCACCATCTTCTGGGCCATGACCGGAGACTAGTGGCGATCGAGGAAGTCCTCGACCACTGGTCCGAGTTCGGCGGGCCGGGTGAGCAGGCCGAGGTGCCCGCCGCGGTGCAGGTGCACCTCGGCGCGCGGGAGCAGCGAACCCATCACGTGGGCGTTGACGACCGGGATCACCGGGTCCTTGCGGCCCGCGAGCACGAGCGTCGGGGCGGCGATGAACGGGAGCACGGGCAGGCTCGTCCAGGTGGTCAGCGCGAAGAGCTGGTGCAGGTAGGCCCGAGCCCGTACGGGCTGGACCCGCGAGAACAGCGCGTCGACCGTGTCCGGGTCCTCGCCGACGTAGATCTCCCGACCGGCGTCCCGCCGGTAGGAGGGGTCGTTGTACCGGCGGGGCGTGAGCATCCGCGCCAGCACGCTGATCCGCGCGGGCACCATCATCACGCCGGTGCCGGTGGAGACCAGGGCGAGGCTGCCGGTGCGCTGCGGGTACTGGAGGGCGAACTGCTGCACGATGCCGCCGCCCCAGGAGAGCCCGAGCAGGTCGACCACGCGGTGCGACGTGCCGGTGAGGCCGTCCAGCTGGTCGAGCAGGTCGGCCAGAAGCGTGGTCAGCGCCGCCATCGGCAGCGGCACCGCCGAGAGCTGCGAGCCCCCGATGCCCGGCACGTCGAACCGGATCACCTCACGACGGGGGTCGAGGGCGGTGACGAGGGGCTCGAGCAGTTCGAGGCTCGCGCCGATCCCGTTCACCAGCACCAGCGGGCGCGGGGCGGGGGTGTCGGCCGGCCGGGGTGCCGCGGGGCGGACCGCAACGCGCAGCCGGCGGCCCGCGACGGACAGGGTCCGCTCGAACGGGTCGGGCGGCCTGGTGTCGGGGCCCGCGTCGGCGACGGGGCGCGGGGTGGTGGCGGTCATCGGTGGTTTCCCTCCTGCGGGCGGGACGTGGCCCCGTTCGCGGTGTGGTGCGCGTCGGTGGTAGCGCCGGCCTCGGCGGTGTAGCTGCGGTACACCGCGATCAGCGCCTCCTTCTGCGCCTGGGTGAGCCGGCCGTCGGCGCGTACCGCGCGCTCGACGGCGGCACCGCCGGCGGGACGTCCGCCGGGGGACGGACCGGCCTGCTCGCGGACGAGGCCCGCGTGTTCGAGCAGGGTCTCGGCCGAGAGGTCGAGCGCGTCGGCGATGGCCTGGAGTACACGCACGGACGGCACGTGCAGCCCGCGTTCGACCTGGCTGAGGTACGGGTTGGAGATGTGCGAGAGCGCCGAGAGCTGACGCAGGGACAGGCGGGCCAGGCGCCGCTGGTCACGGATGAAGGCACCCAGCGCCTGGCGCTGGGCGTCCCACACCGACCCCGCGGCGCCCCCGGGCGGACGCACCCGACCCGCGGCGCCGTCCGGCGAGGACATGGGGGCGGTCAGCGCAGCCGCAGCGCGGACATCGCGCCGAGGACCTGGTGCGCCGCCGAGCGCTGCATCTCGAGCACGGCGATCCCGGTGTCGTAGGCCCGGTCGATGAACTCGCCGGCCGACGGGAGACCCGCGGGCAGCGTGCCGCTGCCGACCCCGGCCGGGCGCGTGGCGTCGTCGGCGCCGGAGAGCGCGGCGCTCCACAGCTCGGTGATCCCGGTGGTCAGCTCGGTCATCATCTGCTGACCACGGGCCATGGCGTCGGTCACCTGGTCGGTGACGTTCCCGGTGGGGGCGGTGCCGTTCGAGGTCGACATCCTCGGCTCCTCTCTGCGACGGCGACCGGACGTGCTCGACCGGCCGATCAACCGCTCAGGATACCGAGCAGACCGCTGCGTGTCAGGGACGCGGCAGTGAGGCGAGGATCGCGCCCCGCTCCCGGTCGACGACGAGCAGGCAGTCCGGGCAGTCGCACCGGGCCTCGGGCCTCGTGAGGAGGAGGTCCAGACGGAGGAAGGCGGTGTCGTAGCGCGGGCCGACGGCGCCGTCGACGCGACGACGCAGGGCCACGGAGGCCGACCGCACGAGGTGGTCGGAGGGGTGCTGGTCCATGGGACGAAACCGTTCGCTGGCGGTCGGGCCGGAGCGCTCGTTGCGTTCCCCGCACCAACGTCGCGCTGTACGCAACACCGTGCCGTGCCCGCGCACCCGCCGTCAAGGCGCGTCACGGCCCGGCAACCCGACGGTCACGCGACGAACGCGCAGCTCACGGCCTACTCGCCGGTACACGGTCTCTCCCGCCGCGAGGGGCACACCGGGCAGGTCCGAGCACGGCAGGACCTGACTCATGCAGCTCTCGCGGGCACGGGTGGATCGCCGGGCGGGGGTGGGCGTCGGTCGACGCCCACCCCGTCGCGATCAGCCCGAGCCGAGCACGTACTCCCCGGGCGCGTCGCCCAGCACCGGGTGCGCGTCGCTGCCCACGGGCGGCGGGGACACCATCTCGCCGCCGTGCTCGCCGATCCACTCGCTCCAGGTCTCCCACCAGGAGCCCTTGACCTCGGTCGAGCGCGCCCGCCACGCGTCCGGTCCGGGCGCGTCGGCACCGGTCGCACCGACGGTGCCGACCCAGTGCTTGGCCTTCGGGCTCGGCGGGTTCACCACGCCCGCGATGTGGCCCGCCGTCGAGAGCACGAAGGTCACGTCGCCCCCGAGGAGCTCGGTCGAGGTGAACGAGGTCCGCCACGGCGCGATGTGGTCGTTCTCGGCGGCCACGATGAAGGTGTCGGCCTGGACCGCCTTGAGCGACAGCGGCTCGCCGTCGATCTCCAGCTCGCCCTTCGCCAGCTCGTTGTCGAGGTAGAAGTGGCGCAGGTAGAAGGAGTGCATCGCCGCCGGCATCCGCGTCGAGTCGGTGTTCCACGCGAGGATGTCGAAGGCGGGCGGGGTCTTCCCCTCCAGCCAGTTCGGCCCGATGTAGTTGAAGATCAGGTCGTTGGCGCGCAGCAGGTCGAAGGTCGTGGCCATCGACTCGGCCGGCAGGTAGCCGGTCTGCTCCATCGACTTCTCGAGCCGGTCGGTGATCTCCGGGCTGACGAAGGAGGAGATCGGCCCGACGTCGGAGTAGTCGAGCATGGTGTTGAGCATCGTCAGCGAGTTGATGCGGTCGTCCCCGCGCTCCGCGCAGCGCGTGGTGAGCAGGGCGGCCATGAGCCCGCCGAGGCAGAGGCCCATGAGGTTGACCTTGTCCGCGCCGGTGATCTCCTGCACGACGTCGAGCGCCGTGGCCGGACCCAGCTCGAGGTAGTCGGCGAACGTCGTGGTCGCCATCGAGCTGTCCGGGTCGCGGTAGCTGATCATGAACACGGTGTGGCCGTGCTGCACCGCCCACTCGACGAGGCTGCGCTCCGGCGCGAGGTCCATGACGTAGTACTTGTTGATCCACGGCGGGCTGCACAGCAGCGGGATCGCGTGGACCTCGTCGGTCTGCGCCTCGAACTGGACGAGCTCCATGAGCCGGTTGCGGTAGACGACCTTGCCGGGCGTCGCCGCCAGCTCCTTCCCGACCCGCAGGCCGGACTTGTCGACCTGGCGGGGCTTGCCGCCGTTCGTCGCGAGGTCGTCGAGCAGGTTGCGCAGGCCGGCGACGACGCTCGAGCCGCCGGTCTCGAAGGCGCGCTTGAGCGCGGCCGGGTTGCCGGGCAGCACGTTCGTCGGCGAGACCACGCCGCCGACCAGGCTCATGAGCATCCGGCCGCGGTCGTCGGCGTCGGCGTCCAGCGAGGCGGCTCCGACCAGGTCCTCGAGCAGCGAGATCAGCGCGAGGTACTCCTGGCGCAGCGCCCAGTAGACGGGGTTCTCCACCCACGTCGTGTCCTTGAACCGGCCGTCCTTGCTCGTCGGCACCGGTTCGGTCGAGGGATCGTTCTCGACGCTGCCCCCGGCGAGTCCGCGCAGCGCGCGGCCCGCGGCCGCGGCGCCGATCCGCGCGGAGACCGCGGCGAACGACGACGCGGCGCGGCTCACCTCGCCCGGATGGGTCGCCCAGCCCTGGGCGAGTTGCAGGACCGTGCGGCCGAACAGGGCCGGGTCGGTCCGGGCGAGGACTGCATCGGGGACGACCCGCTCCATCGCGGTGGCGATGTCGGGGGCACGCAACGCCCGGGTCTCCTGGCGTGCGAGGTCGCTGTCGGCGGCCATGCGTTCATCTCCTTGCCGGGGGGTCCCGCACCCTCCGCGCCGGGGGCGTGCCAGTCGGGACCACCGTCCGCGTGAGTGTGTGCCCCAACACAGTGCCAGGGAAACGGACCGGCCGGCCGGGTCGCAGGACCCGACCGGCCGGTAAGAGATGAACGTCCCAGGGGCGGCGGTCAGCCCAGCGGACCGCGCTTGCGCGCGACGATCCCCTCGTAGACCAGGGGGCTGGCGTCGGTGGCGAGGCGGTGGCGGAAGCGCTCGCGGCGCACGACCTCGAGCGCCCCGGAGGCGAGACCGTCGGAGATCATCCGCGCGAACCCGGAGGTGTCGTCCTCGGCCAGGAACGCGTCCTTGATGGTGAGCACGACCCACCCGCCGTCGGCGATCTGGTCGTAGGCGGTGCGGAAGGCGGCCGGGGGGATGTCGCCGAAGCCGAGCGCGGCCACGACCGTCAGCGCGGTCAGCCGGTGGTCGGCCAGCGTGCGGGCGTCGTCGTCGCCGAGGTCGGTCAGGTCGGCCACGAGGTAGTCGGCGTAGAGGCCGGGGCGGTCCCGCTCGGCGGCCGCGCGGGCCTCCTGCAGGATGTCGACCCCGACGGCGTGGCCGACGCCGATCGTGGCGAGCTCCTCGGCCATGATCCCGTTGCCGGCGCCCAGGTCGAGGACCCGGACGTCGCCGGCGGTCTCGCGCGCGGTCGCCAGGGCGTCCACGAACAGGTCGGCCATGAACCGCGGGGTGTCGCAGCCGAGGACGTCGTAGAAGATCTTCTCGTAGAGGCCCGGAACGTCGAAGATCCGGTGGTAGTCGTGGAAGCGGAACTCCGACCAGGAACCGTCGGGCTGCTGGACGACGCACCACTCGTCGTTCTGGTCGAAGCGACTGCTCGGTTCCGGCAGCGCGACACGCAGGGCCTTGCGGGCCGCGGTGAGCGCCCCGGGGCCGCGGTACACGCCCTCGCCGAGCCGGCCGTGCTCCCGACGTGCCGCCTCGCTGCCGAGGTGTCCGGCGTGTCCAGCTCCGGCGACCGCGGAATCGAACCCGTTGACCGTCGACGTCATGGCGACCACCCTTCGGTCGCGCCGGGGCGCGACCCGCACGCGGACGGCGGCACAGGACCGCCCGTCCGCAGGATCAGGACGGTCGATCGTCGTCAGGCCCGTCCGGACCGGTCAAGCCGAGCGCGGCCCTGAGCGACGAGCCTCACGATCGCTTGAAACGACGCCGCTCCGTCCGGACGCGATCACAGCAGGTGATCACGACAGGGTTCCGGTCACCGCCACTGGCCGCGCTGGTCCCGCGGGTCGTAACGCTGAGTACGGTCCTGCGGGCCGCCGTGCTGACCCTGCGGCGGGTAGGGCGGCTGCGGCTCGTAGGTGCCGTAGTTGTGGTCGTACCGGCCGTCGTAGGGCGGCTGCTGCGGCTCGTAGGACCGGCCGCCCCAGCCCCCGCGCTGCGCGGGGCGTACCGACGTGGCCGAGACCCCCGAGAGCATCGACACGATGGCGATGCCGATCGCCGCGTAGAGCACGCCGGTGGCGATGTGCGCCGAGATCGACCCCTCGGCCAGGAACACCTGCAGGATCAGCACGATGATCACGAGCACCGCGATGGCCGAGAAGAACGAGGCCGGCCGCGGCGTCGTCATCAGCAGCAGGTGCAGCAGCGCCGTACTGGCCAGCGCCGCGATCGCGGCCGCGACGGGGATGACGGTGGAGGCGTTGTCGACCAACGCCCCCGACCGTCCCGCCGTCTGGATCCCGACCTCGAAGATGCTGTTGATGATCAGCACGCCGACGAACGCGATGCCGGCAGCGACGAGCGCCGTGGCCACCCCGCCCGCCCAGAGGCGTCCGGGGACGACCTCGACGTCGCCGTCGTTCCAGGAACGCTGCGGGTAGCTCACGGTCCGATCCTCCCTGGCGGGTACGGGAATGGTTGTACCGCACCGCCGGGCGTTCACGATCGGAGGACGGACTCCTTCTTCTCTACGCCGCGGAGCGTTCCTCCGCCGGACGACGGCGCAGCCGGGCCTGCTCGATCGCCGGCGGCGCGTACGAGACGTCGCCCGGGTCGACGTCGGTGCCCGGCGGCACGATCTCGTCGATCCGGTCGAGCACCTCGTCGTCGAGCGTGACCTCCGCCCCGGCGAGCAGGTCGTCGAGGTGCTCCATCGTGCGCGGCCCGATGATCGCGCTGGTCACGCCCGGGTGGGCCACCGCGAAGGCCATCGCCATGTGGGTCAGGGAGATCCCCGTCTTCTCGGCCAGCGGGATCAGCTGCTCCACCACGTCGAGCTTGCGCTCGTGGGTCAGGCGGCCGGGCGCGAAGGACATGCGCTTCGAGTCGGTCTCCTGCCCCTTGCGGTAGCGCCCGGTCAGCAGGCCCATCGCGAGCGGGCTCCACACGAGCGCGCCCATCCCGTAGCGCTCGCAGACCGGCAGCACCTCGCGCTCGATGCCGCGGTTGACGATCGAGTACGGCGGCTGCTCGGTGCGGAACCGCTCGTACCCCCGCCGCTCCGCGATCCAGTGCGACTCGACGATCTCCGAGGCGGGGAACGTCGAGCAGCCGATCGCCCGGACCTTGCCGCTGCGGACGAGGTCGGTCAGCGCGGAGAGGGTCTCCTCCACGTCGGTGTCCGGGGCCGGACGGTGGATCTGGTACAGGTCGATGTGGTCGGTCTGCAGCCGACGCAGCGAGTTCTCGACCTCCGCGACGATCCACCGGCGCGAGTTCCCGGCGCGGTTCGGGTCCTCGCCCATCCCGCCGTGCACCTTCGTGGCGAGGACGACGTCGTCGCGCCGGCCGGCCAGCGCCTTGCCGACGATCTCCTCGGACTCGCCCTGCGCGTACACGTCGGCGGTGTCGACGAAGTTGACGCCGGAGTCGAGCGCCCGGTGGATGATCCGGATCGAGTCGTCGTGGTCGGGGTTGCCCCAGGCGCCGAACATCATCGCGCCCAGGCAGTACGGGCTGACCTTGATACCGGTCCGGCCCAGCGTGCGGTACTTCATGCGGGTTGCCTCCTACGGCTTGAGGACGACCTTCGAGTAGCCGTCCTCGCGGGCGTCGAAGCGGGCGTAGGCGTCCGGCGCCTCGTCGAGCGGGACCTCCTTGGACACGACGAACGACGGCGTCGCCCGGCCCGCGACGATCAGGTCGCGCAACTGGGCGTTGTAGGCCTTGGCGTCGGCCTGACCCGTGCCCATCTTCTGGCCCTTCTCGAAGAAGCGGCCCACGTTGAACAGCAGCCGCCCGTTCGCGGCGTTCTCGTCCGGGGCGCCCGGGTCCTGCGGCAGGTACAGCCCGACGATGCCGAGGCGCCCGGTGTGGCGCACCGCGTCGACGAGCTGGTTCAGCACGACGGCGGGCTGCTCCTCGCCGTCATTCGCGGTCGCCTGGTACCCGACGGCGTCGACGCCCTTGTCGGCGCCCAGCCCGTCGGTCTGGTCCACCACCTGCTCCACCGGGTCGCCCGCGGAGAAGTCGATCGGGATGGCGCCGATGTCCTCGGCGAGCTTCAGCCGCGAGCCCACCTTGTCCACGACGAACACCTTCGAGGCGCCCTTGATCACGGCCGAGTACGCGGCCATCAGACCCACCGGCCCGGCGCCGAAGACGACGACGGACTCCCCGGGGTTCAGGTCGGCGAGGACGGTGGCGTGGTAGCCGGTCGGGAAGATGTCGGCCAGCATCGCGTAGTCGTTCTCGTGCTCGTCCCCGGGCGGGAGGACGAGGGCGTTGAAGTCCGCGAAGGGCACGCGCAGGTACTCGGCCTGGCCACCGGTGTACGGCCCCATCCCGACGTAGCCGTACGCGCCGCCGGCGTAGGGCGGGTTCACCGTCAGGCAGAACGCCGTCTTGCCCGCCAGGCAGTTCTTGCAGAACCCGCAGGCGACGTTGAAGGGCAGCGAGACGCGGTCACCCTTCTTCACGCGCGAGACGCCGGAGCCGACCTCCTCGACGATCCCCATGTTCTCGTGCCCGAAGACGATGCCGGTCTCGGCGACCGTCCGGCCCTCGTACATGTGCAGGTCGGACCCGCAGATGGCCGTCGTCGTGATCCGGATCAGGGCGTCGGTGGGGGCCTCCAGACGCGGGTCGTCCACCTGCTCGACGGCCACCTCGTTCTGCCCCTTGTAGACCACGGCTCGCATGTCCGCTCCCTCCCGCAGCGTCGGATGCGCGGGTGCGCATCTGTCCGACCCCGCGGGACTCCCCCGGAGCGTGGTGATCTCAATCCCGCGCGGCGGCCTTTTCCCGACGACCGGTGCGGTCACCGAGGGCCGCGAACGCGGCGGCGACGAGACCCGCGACGACGAACGAGGTCAGGGAGGCGGAGAGCCACGACGGCGGCGCGAACCCGATCGCCTCCCGCAGGGCGGTCCAGGCGTCCGACCACACCGGCGCCCCGCCCGGGTTGATCAGCTGGTAGACGGCGAGCCCGACCACCCAGGCCACCACCATGAGCGGCCGCGAGGGCGCCCAGCGCGACAGGTCGAGCGCGCTCCGGTTGACCAGGGCCTCCCCCACCCCGACGCCGAGCAGCGGGACGAAGATCGAGCCGATCACCGCGAGGAACACCGCGTAGTCGTCGATCGTCACCGCCAGGCCGAGCACGGTGATGAGCGCGCCGATGACGAGGCTGAGCACCCGCCGGTCGGCCCGCGGCAGGAGGTTCTGCGCCGAGACCGCCGTCGAGTACACGTTGGCGAACGACTGGTCGGTCTCGCGCAGCGTGAGGATCACCAGCGCGACGACGCCGAGCGGCGCGGCGAGCATCGGGGCGAACACCTGGTCGCCGTCGCCCCCGACCAGCGAGAGCGCGGCGAGCCCGACGACGAAGCAGAGGATCTGGGTGATGCCGTAGCCCACGGTGGCCGCGGTGAACGCCGTCGAGACCCGCTTCGAGTGCCGGGAGTAGTCCGAGGCGACCGGGATCCAGGAGACCGCGACGGCGATCGCGGCGTCCGTCCCCGCCCAGAACCCGGACCACGACCCGCTCGCCCCCAGGTCCGCGGCGGCGGGCCGGGTGAACAGCCACCAGGCGAGGTAGGCGACCGAGATCGCGACGAGGATCGTCACGACCCGGCGCAGCAGCCGCAGCATCCCGAGCGGGCGCAGCGTCAGCAGCGTCGTCACGACCCCGGCTCCGACGATCCACGCCCAGGTCGGGCCACCGATCGCGAGCGTGCCCGCCTGGGCGATGACGACGAGCTCGAAGGTGCCCCAGCCGATCAGCTGGACGACGTTGAGCACCGACGGGATCCAGGACAGCACCCCACCGAACAGCCCGCGCAGCACCACCATCGCAGGCGCCCCGGTGCGCGCCCCGGGGATCGCGGACAGCCCGACCATCGCGCTGCCGATGACGGTGCCCACCACGGTCGCGACGATCGCCGCCGTCACGGTGAGGGGTGGCGCGCCGGCGGGCTGCAGGACGGCGAGGACACCCGCGAAGCCGAGGAGGCTCACGCCGAGGTTGGCCCAGAAGGCGCCCTGGTCGAGGAACCCGAGCGACCGCGGGACCGGGCCGTCCAGGGTCGGGGCGACCTCGTCGTGGGTGGGCGTGGACGTGCTCATGGGGTCACCCTCCGTTTCCCTGCGCCGGCATGACCCGGATCAGGTTCGAACGGTCGGGACCGCCAGGTCCCCTCTCAGCCCGTCGCTCGGACTCCCGTGGAACGCACGCGCGCCCCGCCGCCGACGGTAGAACGTCGGACGACGGGGCGCGAGGGGGCGTGGCCGGGGCTACAGCGGGCTAGACGTTGCTGCAGTTCCGCCCGGAGTTGATGCAGTCGGCACCGGCCTGGTTCTGCTCCTTCGACGCGAGGTTCTCGTAGTCGGAGTGGTCGGTGGACGGGTCGTGCTGGTTGTCCGGGAACGAGTCGATGGAGAACGCCCGGCCCGCCGGCTGGTCGTAGGTCAGCACGATCCGCAGCGCGGGCACCGGCACGAAGCCGTCACCGCAGTTGCCCCGCTCGTCCGGGAACGCCATGTGCGAGCGCAGGTCCTTCGACTCGAGGTTCTGGCCGTCCCAGCAGCTCGGGTAGTCGAGGACGCGGACCAGGTTCGTCCCCGTGGGGCAGATCGGGTACTTGTCGGTGATCTGGTCGGTGTGGCCCGTGCAGGTGTACTTGGCGTTGGCGTTCTTGCCGTCCTGCACCTTGGCCTTCGCGTTGCCCATGATGTTCATGAGGTGCTGGGGCAGCGGCGTGACGTCGGAGTCGCCGTGCCCGCGGAAGGTCAGTCGCGCCGACAGCGGGGTCAGGATCCGCCCGACGTTGCCGTCGAGGCTCCCGCCGTCCCGTCCGACGTCGTCACCGACACCGTTGAGGTCGCGCAGGACCGGCCAGAAGAAGGTGCTCTTGTCGCCGTTGCGGCACGACGTGCCCGCGGCCTCGAGCGACTCGTCGGTCGAGTTGCCGTTGGTCGAGGTGTTGCCGACGTAGTCGTGCGTGTGCTGGGCGCCGTTCCGCTTGCCCGGCGCCGCCATGTAGTTGTCGGAGTTGTTGTGGTCGCTGACGCCGCAGTCGACGGAGTAGCTGCCCTTGGAGAAGACGCCGCCCTCGCCGATGTTGTCGTTCTTCGGCACGTCGGCGATGTCGACGTACCGGTCCGCGCCGGCGGCCCGGATCTTGTCGCGGCCCGGGAACTCGACCTTCTTCTCGCCCTTGGCCTGCTTGTCCTGGTCGTCCTTCTTCTGGTCCCCGGACTTCTTGGCCTCGTCGGGGGACTGGTCCTGGCCGCCGTCGTCCTTGCCGTCACCGTCGTGACCGGTGCCGCCGTCCTTGGACTTCTCCGAGCCGTCGGACTCCCCGGAATCGGAGTCCTTCGACCCGTCCTTCGAGTCGGAGTCGCCGGAACCGTCCTGCGAGTCGCCGGAACCGGAGTCGTCGGAGTCCCCGGAGTCGGAGCCCTTCGAGTCCTTCGAGTCGCCGTCGGACTTCCCGCCGGTCAGGGCGGACAGGATGCTGCTGCCGCCCCCGGAGCCGCCGTTGTCCTTCGCCAGTGCCGACCCGCCGAGGACGACGGCGGTGCCGCCCACGAGGAGTGCGGCGACGGCGGCGAGGAGCCGCAGCGGGAGCCGGGTGCGATGTCGTCCACGTCGGGGCATGGGCGAACGACCTCCAGACGATCTTCGGTCCCGGACCCTGGGGAGCGGGATCCGGGTCGCGACGGCGCCGTCCGGTCGGTCGGAGCTCGGGGTGTCGACCGGGGGAGCCCGGACGTCGCCGTCTGCGGTGGGGGAGCGAGGCGGAACGCTAGGAGCGCCGCCCGTCACCGGACCGTGATCTGAGAGTGAAGGGCCTCGGTTGCCGTCGACCGCACGCCGAGACGCGCCGAGAAGCAGATCCACTGCTCCGCTCGGCGGAGTCGCTGCTCCTGACGCCGGTCTTCGCTCTCAGGGAACCGCCCGTCGTGCGCAACACACCGCCGTTCGGCGCGCGCTCGTTGCCCCCGCGCCGCGCACGGGGCAGCCTGGTCGGCGATGCAACCCAATCGTTATGCGGACGCGGAGCGGGGCCGCGTGCTGTGTGTGGCTCCTCCGCACCGCACAACGAGCGTGCTCGTCGGTGCGTTGCGGTCCAACGGCTTCGAACCTCAACTTCTCCGCGAGAGCTGGAGCGTCGGCGCCGCGGCGCGGGCCGGCGGCGCTCGCGCGGTGGTCCTCGACGTCGAGATGAGCGGCCTGCGACCGGTGGAGGTCCTCGCGGACCTGCACCGCGAGAGCCCCCGCACCCCGGTGATCGCCCTGACCTCCCCCGAGGCACGCGACCGCACGGTGTCCACCCTGCGCGCGAGCCACGACGACTACCTGGTCACGCCCTTCCCCATGGAGGAGCTCCTGGCCCGGCTGCGGCTGCGCCTGGGCGACGACCGGCCGACCGCCCAGCTCTACCTGCGGCGCGGCGAGGTCATGGTCGACACCGCTCTCGAGCAGGTGTTCGTCGAGAACAAGCCGGTCAGCCTCTCGCGCACCGAGTACGCGGTCGTCGACGCGCTGATCCGCCACCCGCGCGGGCAGGCGATGTCGCAGGACGAGCTGGTCACGCGCGTGTGGGGCGGCCCGCCGACCTCGAACATCGTCGAGGTCTACATCGGCTACCTGCGCCGCAAGCTCGGCGCCGAGCGCATCCGCACGATCCGCGGTCGCGGGTACGTGCTCGAGGGCTGACCACGCCCTGACCCGGAACGCACGAACGGCACTCTCGCAGCATCGATGTGCGCGAGAGTGCCGTTCGTTCGAGACGGGGTGGTCGCGGCCGGACCAGGACGATCGGCCGACCGGGTCAGTCGGCCAGCGACGCCAACGCGACCTGACGGGCGCGGCGCTGGGCGTGCGCGAGGGCGACGGCCTGGGCGCGGGCGGCCGCGGCGTCGGCCTTCGCGGCCCGACGGGCGCGCCAGCCGCGCGGCTCCGGGACGGCGACGGGGGCCGGGGCGGGGGCCGGGGCGGGCTCGGGGGCGCGACGCGGCGCCGGGATCACCGGGAACGGCGTCGACCGCAGCGCGGCGTCGCCCGGCACCCGCGGCGCGGGGACGGCGGCGAGCTCGACGAGCGCGGTGGCGGTGTGGTGGCGGCCCATGATGTTCTCCCCCGAGGAGTGCGGGCCCCCGATCGGCCCGCTGACACCCGGGATATCGCCGCGGTCGCGGAAGTGTTTCTCCTCGGTCGCGACGCCACTCGGACGGGTGTCGCTACCTCGACCGGACGAAGGCGACCTGCCGTTCGATCGAGGTCGCGAACGGCTCACCGACGTAGACGTCGAAGTGCCCGCAGTCGAGCTCCAGGGTCTCGACCGGCCCGCCGGCCGTCGCCGCGACCTTCCGGACGGCGGACGGCGGGGCGATCGAGTCGGACGCCGCGACCACCAGCAACATCGGGCAGCGGACCTGCGGCGCCGCCGTGACGGGCCGGTTGAACGGGATCGTCAGGATGTCCCGGGCGGGCATGTCGTTGACGAACGACGGGCCGATGATCGAGCCGTACCCGCCCTCGGCGTCGGGCGCGGTGATGGCGGCGACCGTGCCGGGCGGCCCGAAGATCGCGACCCGGTGCTCGGGGCGCCCGAGCGCGTGGCCCACGGCGTCGGCGATCGCGTGGGCGGACACCTTGAGCAGCTGCCACGGCCCGGCGTAGCGGAGGATCTCGGTCAGCGCGCCGAGGCCGTCCATCGCGGCCCCCTGCGCGATGACGCCGGCGATCCGCGGATCCTGCGCCGCGACCGCGACGACGTGTCCGCCGGAGTACGACGACCCCCACAGCACGATCCGCTCCGGGTCCACGCCGTCGATCAACCGGGCCCGGGCGACGGCCGCGTGGTAGTCGCGGCGGTGGGCCCGGTGGTCGACGTGGCGCCGGACCGGGCCCTCGGAGTCGGCGAAGCCGCGGTAGTCGACGAGCAGGACGTCCGCACCCGCCGTCGTGAAGGCCTCGGCGAAGGGACGCAGGCCCGAGTCGCGCGTGGCACCGAAGCCGTGGGCCATGACGACGCAGGGCCGCCCGCCCGGGCCGGCGAGGGAATCGTCGTCGGCGCGCAGGTACGTCGTCCCGAGGCGGGCCCCGTCGGACTCGACCGTGATCTGGGTCTCCACGGTCGGGGAGGCTAGTGCTGCTCGGTGCTCACGCCCAGCCCCGTCGGGCAGGACACCCCGGTGCCCGCCATCGAGCAGTAGCCGTTCGGGATCCGGTGCAGGTACTGCTGGTGGTAGTCCTCGGCGTAGTAGAACGCGCCGAGGGGGGCGATCTCGGTGGTGATCTCGCCCTTGCGCGCGGCCGTCAGGGCCTGCTGGAAGGTGTCGCGGGTGGCCTCGGCGATCGCACGCTGCGACTCGTCGACGTAGTAGATCGCGGAGCGGTACGTGGTGCCGACGTCGTTGCCCTGGCGCATCCGCTGCGTCGGGTCGTGCTCCTCCCAGAACAGCCGGACCAGCTGCTCGTAGGTGATCACGGCCGGGTCGAACACGACGAGCACCACCTCGGCGTGGCCGGTGAGGTTGGTGCAGGTCTCCTCGTAGGTCGGGTTCGGGGTGTAGCCCCCGGAGTAGCCGACCGCGGTGACCCACACCCCGGGCTGGTTCCAGAAGAGCCGCTCGGCGCCCCAGAAGCAGCCCATGCCGAAGACCGCGGTCTGCAGGCCGTCGGGGAACGGGGGCTTCAGCGGCCGGCCGTTGACCAGGCTGCGTTCGAGGGTCGGCAACGGCGACCGGCGCCCGGGGAGGGCGTCGGCGGGGTCGACCATCTGACGCTTGTCGGGACCGAACCAGCTCATGGCTGCGACGCTACGCCGAACAGGTCGGTCTCGAAGGGGCCTCCGGCGGGCTCGCCGACCCGCAGGAACCACTCCGTGCCGAAGGCGGCGGCGAAGGCCTCGTCGGGCAGGGCGAGGAAGAACGAGTCGGGCGCGATCTGGCTGGCGTGCGCGCGCATCGCGTCGCGCTTGGTGGCGAGCCAGGGAGTGACGTCGACGCGCGTGGTGAGCTCGGCCTCGGGGGTGCCCATCGCCTCCATCTCGCGCTCGTCCGGGCCCTCGCCGTCGCCGAGTCCCAGGCCCATCTCGCGGGCCATGGCCATCAGCCGGCGCATCTCGTCGCGGTTCGTGGTCGCCTGGTAGACCCGCGGCGTGCCGGCCAGTTCGGCGGCGCGCCGTCCGACGTGGTGGACCTGCACGTGATCGGGATGGCCGTAGCCGCCGTGGTCGTCGTAGTGGGTGAGGACGTCGGCGTCCTCCTCGCGCAGGATCGCCGCGAGCTTCGCGGCCGCCTCCTCCACGTCGGCCGCGGCGAACGCACCCTCACCCGTGTTCGTCTCGGTCCCGACCATGCCGGAGTCGACGTAGCCGAGGAACTCGGTGCGGGCCGCCCCGAGGATGCGGGCCGACTCCAGCGTCTCGGCGTGCCGGCGGTGCGCCAGCGTCTCACCCGGCTCCAGGACGTCCTGCACGATCTCGCCGTGCTCCCCGCCGGTGGCGATCACGAGCACCACGCGGTGCCCCGCGTCGGCCGCAGCCCGCATGACACCACCGCAGGTGATGCACTCGTCGTCCGGATGGGCGTGGAAGGTCACGAGCGTCGCCACGAGCGCGGAGCGTAGGTCAGCCGAGCGTGAAAGACAGCACGAGGATCAGGATCACGACGACCACCACCGCGATCGTCCCCAGCGTCGACGCCAGGTCCCGCCGCCCGCCGTAGAACACGTCCGAGCCCGCGATTCCCGACGACGGGTCCTGCCGCTCCGGGGGCCGCTCCACCCACGGCGGGGTGGTGCGCGCCGCCGGAACCGGCGCCGACGGCCGCCGACCCGCCTGCGCTCCCGGAACGACCTGGGTGCGCTCCGGCGCGGGCCCGAACGTCGGGGGCTGGAACTCCGAGGACGGCACGATCTGGGTGCTGTCGGCGGTGTCGGCGACGGTGTCGGGGGCGGTGTCGGAAACGACCTGGGTGGCGTCCGCGTCCGACCGGCCGACCGGCGGGCCCCAGCGGAACGGCGGCGGGAACGGGTCGGCCCGGGGCGACGTGGGGGGTGAGCCGGGCGGCGGGGTGACCGCTGCCGCCGGGGCGGGTAGACGCTGCGCCGGGAACGCGTCGGTCGGCGGGGCGGGCGGGGCGGCCGGGGTCGCCGGTGCCGCGCCCCCCGAACCTCCCGACCGAAGGGCCCCCTCGCTCGGATAGGTGGGCCGCGGGCGCCCTTCGCCGGTGGCCGGCACCGGGTCGGCGGTCGGCGGGACGACCGGGAGCGGGTCGGCGGTCGGCTCCACCGGGGCGACCGGGAGCGGGTCCACCGACGGCGCGGCCGGGCCGGGCGGGACGGCGTCCGGCGATGGCGCGGCCTCCGGCGGCTCGGCGGGTGTGGCCTTCGTCGCATCCGCGGCGGCGCGGGCCGCCTCCTCCTCGCGCCGGCGAGCGACGAGCGCGTCCCGGCGACGGCGGTAGGAGGTCGCGTCGACCCGGCCCTCGGCGAGGTCGGCGTCGAGCCGCTGCAGCTCCTCGCTGGCGTCCACCGGCCGGCCACCCCCTCCACGATCCGCCGACGCGCGCACGGTAACCGACGCGGACCCGACACGGTGCCCCCGAGATCCACTCGGCACGATCCGGGCGTGGCAAACCAGACGGTGCGAGATCACCACCACATGAGCCCGAACGATCGGGCCGTCGGCCGCGAAGGTGCTGCCGACGGAAGTTCCGTCGCCCGCTGAGACCCCAGCGTCGAGAGGACCACCGCCGTGTCGTCGACCATGCCCGTGCCCGACCGGACCCCGGTGCGCAACACGCGTCTCGTCCCGCGTCCCGCGGAGGGCGTCTGGCCCGGACTGCAGGATCCCGGCGAGAACCGGGTGCGGATGGTCATCGCCCGCTCGCTGTTGCGGGCGGCCGTGCGCCGGATGCCGATGCGGTTGGTGTGGCCGGACGGCTCCAGCGAGGGCGCGGGCGACGCCACGAGCCCGGCCATGCGGATCATCCGCCCCGAGGCGTTCTTCACCCGCCTCGGCACCGCGGGCCTCATCGGCCTGGGCGAGGGCTGGATGGTCGGCGACTGGGACTCCGAGGACCTCGTCGGGGTCATGTGCTGCTTCACCGAGCACATCGAGTCGCTGGTCCCGCGGCCGGTCCGCAACCTGCGCCGGCTCTACGACCGCGGCCAGCCGCGGGAGGAGCGCGCCGCCGACGCCGCCGTCTCGCAGGAGAACGTGCACCGGCACTACGACCTGTCGAACGACCTGTTCCAGCTGTTCCTCGACGAGTCGATGATGTACTCGGCGGCCTGGTTCCAGGGCCCGGTCGGCCCCGACGGACAGCACCTCGAGTCGCTCACCGCGGCCCAGCACCGCAAGGTCGACGGCATCCTCGACCTGGCCGGGGTCCGCGAGGGCTCACGGGTCATCGAGATCGGCACCGGCTGGGGCGAGGCCGCGATCCGGGCCGCGCAGCGCGGCGCCCGGGTCACCACCCTGACCCTCTCCGTGGAGCAGGCCGAGCTCGCCCGTTCCCGGGCCGAGGCCGCCGGCGTCTCCGACCGGATCACGATCGACATCCGCGACTACCGCGATGCCCAGGGCGAGTACGACGCGGCCATCTCGATCGAGATGATCGAGGCGGTCGGCGAGCGCTACTGGCCGGAGTACTTCCGCACGATCGACCGGCTGCTCGCGCCCGGCGGACGCTTCGGCCTGCAGGCCATCACGATGCCCCACCACCGGCTCCGGGCGACCAAGTCGTCGTACACCTGGATCCACAAGTACATCTTCCCCGGCGGGATCATCCCCAGCGTCGAGGCGATCGAGCAGACGCTGGCCCGTCACACCTCCCTGCACATCGACGACCGCCGCACGATCGGCCTCGACTACGCCGAGACCCTCCACCGTTGGCGGGACACGTTCCGCGAGCGCGAGGAGAAGGTCCGGGCCCTCGGGTTCGACGAGACCTTCGTGCGGATGTGGGACTTCTACCTCGCCTACTGCGAGGCCGGGTTCGCGTCCCGCTACCTCGACGACTGGCAGTTCGGCATCGCGCGTTCCTGACGCCGGCCCGGGCTCGGTCGGGTGTGACCCCCACCCGTAACGGTCAGTGCTGACCGTCGAGGGGATAGCCTCCGCGCGAGCGGGACCACCCGACCCGAGCCTGTCGAGGAGTGCACGCACCATGGACGTAACCGACGTCGCCGCCATCGTCACCGGAGGAGCGTCCGGGCTGGGCGGGGCGACCGTCCGGCGGCTGGCCGCCGACGGCGCCCACGTCATCGCCATCGACCTGCCGAGGGCGATCGACCACGCCGAGAAGCTCGAGCGCGTCGACTACGTCCCGGCCGACGTCACCGACGGCGACCAGGTCCAGGCGGCGGTGGACGCGGCGGTCGGCACCGGCCTGCCGCTGCGTGTCGTGGTGAACTGCGCGGGGATCGGCACGGCCGGTCGGATCCTGTCGAAGAAGGGCCCGCACGACCTCGGGGTCTTCTCCCAGGTGATCGGCGTCAACCTGATCGGGACGTTCAACGTGATGCGCCTGGCCTCGGCCGCCATCGCGGCGACCGAGCCGCTCGAGCACAACGCCCGTGGCGTCGTGGTCAACACCGCGTCGATCGCGGCCTTCGAGGGCCAGATCGGCCAGATCGCCTACGCGGCGTCCAAGGGTGGCGTGGTCGGCATGACGGTGCCGGCCGCCCGCGACCTCGCGCAGTACGGCATCCGCGTCATGACGATCGCCCCCGGCATCGTCGACACCCCGATGCTCGCGGGTGTCGAGGAGTCCTTCCGCGCGGACCTGGCGAAGGGCGTGCCGTTCCCGCAGCGCCTGGGCGACCCGACCGAGTACGCGGAGCTCGTGGGCATGATCGTCGGCCACGACTACCTCAACGGCGAGGTCATCCGGATGGACGGGGCCCTGCGCATGTCGCCTCGCTGACCCGCTCGACCGGCTCCGGCCGGTCCGGCCCTGGGCCGGGCTCGTCGGGCCGCAGGTCGTCGAGGTGCGGCACGGCCAGCACGGCGTCCGAGGTCATCCATGTCCGCAGCGCGTGGGTGGCCCGGACGTCGTCCTCGTTGTAGACGAGCAGCCGGTCGCGCATCGCGGGCTCCGGCGCCTCGCCGTCGAGGCCCACCGCCCGCCGGTACCAGCGCATCGAGTTCTCCCCGCCGGCCTCCGGGTCGCGCCACGCGAAGCCGGCCGAGGGTGCGACCCGCTTGAGCCCCTTGCCGTGCGGACACAGGAACGAGGTGCTGACCGCCGGGAACAGGTCGATCCACTCGTCGGAGGCGATGAACGCCTCGACCTCCGCCGTCGAGGGGATGCCGGGCTCGCCGCCGAACCGCTCCACCGAGCCGCGCAGCCAGCGGTTCTCGGCCTGCTCGTTGTAGCAGTAGGAGCGGAACGAGAGACCACGGTCGGCCGCGCGTCGACGCACGTCGGAGAGCCAGGACCAGAACGCCGCGAAGGAGCGCGCCTCGTCGCGGGTGGGCACCGGGTCCCACGTCGCGAACCCCCGGTAGCCGTGCTCCAGCCCGACGTCCGCGCCGGAGAGCAGCACGCCCCAGAGGTACGCGCCGTCCTCGCCGAGGCTCTCCATGTCGACGTCGACCTCGACCGCGCCGCGCGGCACGTCGGGGCGGTGCACGCGCCGCACCAGCGGGACGTCCGCCCGCCAGGCACGCGCCAGGGCCACGGCCTCGCGCAGGTCGGTGGACAGGTCCCCGCCCGCGTTCTCCCCCACCACGCCCTCGGGCTCCGGCAGCCCCTGGCGCGGGTCGAGCGCCGCGAGGGTGCGCACGGTGGTGATGCCGCGCCCGCGCAGGCGCAGCGCGTCCTCGCCGCGGACCACGAGGCTGACGTCGTCGGCGCGGCGCAGCTCGGACTCGCACACCGGCCACCAGGGGCAACGCCGGCACTCCGTGATGCGCGACGGCTCCGCGAGCGCGGGACCACCGCTGCGGGCGGCCGTGGCGACGGCGAGCCGGTCGGAGAAGCGCCGGTCGTAGGTGTCGAGCGGGCTGCGGCCCGCCTCCTGGCCCGGGCCCGCGGCGAGATCGGTCCACACCACGCAGTCCGCGTCGAGCCCCACGACCCCGCCCCACGCCCGGCGGGCCCCGAGGCCGGCGGCCGCGAGCATGCGGTGCAGGTGGGCGAGGCGCAGCACGTCCCGTGAGACCGCCCGGACCCTGCGGTCGGGGTCGACGGTCGCCGCCGACGGGTGCGGCCGGTCCAGCGGTGAGGTGATCGCGCCGGCCCCCGGATCGCTGACCCGGTGGCGGACCACGATGACCGGGTACCACCCGCCGTCGTCATCCCCGGCCCGGACGAGCAGCTCCGCGTGCCCGCGCCGACCCTCGCCGGGGGGCAGCTCCGCGGCCCCGACGGCCCGCACCGCCGGATCGGCCACCAGCGCCGACGTGGCCTCGACCCGCTCGGACCGGCGCCCGTCGGGCACCCGGCGGTACGCCGCCCCCAGCTCGGCGGCGAAGCGCGCCGCGAGGTGCGCGCGGTGCTCCGCGGCATCGGCCACCCGCATCTCGACCCCGGGATCGGGTTCGGGCAGGACGACCTGCCCGGCGTCGGAGACCCCGGTGGCGCCGACGGCGCGGCCGGCCGACGGATCGTGTTCCAGGTGGACCCGGCGCCGGCATCGCGTGGTGACCGCGGCGTCGAGCAGCACCGCGCCCGGGGCCGGCACCGACCGGTCGTCGGGGAAGCTGCTCATGGTCGTCAGGGTGCCACGGACCCCCGACGGTCTCCGTGTCGCCGCCCACGGTGGGGGTACCACCGTTAGGGTCCGGCCCCGGGTGGGGAACCGTCCCCGCGAGGCGATCATCCCGGGTCCTCCCGGGGACGAGCGGGGAGGACCCCATGGCACGGCGCACCAGTCACACGGTCGAGCTCGACGGCGGCGACGGCATCGTCATCTGGTCCCGCAAGGCCGCGAAGCACGCGGCGAAGGCGGAGAAGCAGGCCGGCAAGGCCGCCAGGGCGGACCGGCAGGCGGCCGAGAGGCGGGCGGAGGCGGCCGAGGCGGAGAAGGCCCGCGCGGCCGAGGACACCCACCTCACCGGGGCCACGGTGAAGCGCTGGATCGGCATCGCGCGGATCGTCGTGCCGATCGCCGCACCGCTGGTCTACCAGGCGGTCGGCGCCGTGCGGTCGCGCGTCGACGAGCAGCGCGCCCGGCGCTTCGGCGTCGCCCCCGACGAGCTCTCCTCCTTCTCCGGGCGCGGGACCGCGCTCTACGCCCGCGCGCACAACCTCGCGGCCTCCGTGCGCGAGATCGAGCGCCGTCGCGAGGGCGACGCCGACGTCCGCGCCTTCGCCCGCGACGCCCGCGACCGGCTCTCCGACCTGGAGGCGGCGGTCCGCTCCGCCGAGCAGATGCCGACCGCGCGCCGACGCCGTGCGCACGTCGCGGTGGCGGGCGAGCTCGACCGCCTGGAGGCCCGGGTGCTCGACCTGTGGGGCCTCGACCGGACCGCCGCCCTCCCCTCCGGCGAGCGCTGAGCGCGCCCTCCGGGGCGGCAGAATCTGCAACACATCGATCTCGGGTACCGCCCAGCCGGGTGGATCTCGAGATGTCACGTCATGTCACGACACGGCTTCGGATCGTTCACCCTGTCGAGACGGCGCGCCCCTGACCAGCGTCGTTCCCTCGCGCGCGGCAACGAATTCGACCGTGCGTGACCAGGTTGCTCCGTCCTGCCCGTGTCGGATCAACCAGAAAGAACCAACTTCCGGGTGACAACCGGATGGCCTGCCCCTTAATCTCTCGGCGGCCGTTGTCACGGAGACAACGACCGTTGTCCCTCGCGCTCCCGGCGTCAGGGGAGCCGAGAGGGGGCCAGGTGAGTCCGCGAGCGCCGCGTCGACCCTCCGCGTCCCCGTCCGTGCCGGGGCCCGACCACGTCGACGGCGCCGACCGCGCCGACCGCGCCGACGCCACCGACCCCGGCGAGGACGAGCGCCCCGCGCGCGGCTCGCTCGAGGGCGGCCAGGTGCACCGCGCCCTCGCGATCCTCGAGCTCCTCGGCGACCCGGAGTCGCGCGGGCTCGGCGGGCCCGCCGGCAGTGCGGACGTCCCGACCTCGTTCGGGGTCGTCGAGATCGCCCGCACCCTCGGGCGCGACAAGTCCCAGATCTCGCGGCTGCTGCGGCTCCTCGCGGACGCCGGCTTCGTCGAGCGCGAGGCCGGCACGTTGCGCTACCGCATCGGCACCCGGTTGTTCTCCCTGGGCGTCCGGGCGGTGAGCCGGCGACTGCGCGACGAGGCCGACGCGCTCGTCGAACGCGAGGCGGCCCTGCTCGGCGAGCGCGTCGAGGTGTGCGTGCGCAGCGGCGGCTCCTCGATGACCGTCGCGACGGCCGCCCCCGACAGCGAGCTCCGCGCCATCGGCTGGGTCGGGCGCATCGTGCCGCTGTCCTGCACCGCGACCGGGCGGGCGCTGCTGTTCGACCTCGACACCCCCGCCGTCGCCCGCCTCATCGTCCCGGAGGGCCTCGCGCAGGCCGGCCCGGGCGCCCCCCGCTCCCTGGACGAACTCGTCGCCCGCATCGGCGAGGACCGGGAGCGCGGCCTCTCGCTCGCCCGCCACGAGATGGACCGCGGGCTGCTCGCGGTCGGCGCGCCGGTGCGCGACGCCGCCGGTGGCGTGGTCGCGGCCGTGGGAGTGGCCGGACCGGACTCGCGGATCGACCCGGTGCTCCCCGAGGTCAGCGCGGGCGTGCTGCGCGCCGCCGCCGATCTCTCCCGCGCCCTCGGCGCCTCGTTGCCGCCCCCGGCGACGGGTCCTCCCCGACCACCCCGGCAGCGCCGCCCCCCGACCGCCCGTCCCGTTCCTCCGACCAGAAAGGAAGGAGTGTCGTGAACGTCTTCCAGTACTTCGGCGAGAACAGCGCGCAGATCCTGAACCTCACGATCCAGCACGCCCAGTTCGTCTTCTACTGCGTCGCCATCGGCTCGATCATCAGCGTGGTGCTCGGCCTCATCGTCTCCACCGGCGAGCCGAACCCCAACCGGTTCAGCTTCGACTGGTGGGCCACCGGCATCCGTGAGGGCTCGCTGCTCATCACGGCCGCCGTGCTCACGATCCCGTCGCTGGCGCTCTTCGTGCTCTTCCTCCCCATCACGGGGCTGGGCGTCACCACCGCGATCATCGTGCTGACGATCTACACGCTCTACACCGTCCTGCGGAACACGGTCGCGGGCCTCACCGCGGTGGACCGCTCGATCCTCGAGTCCGCCCGCGGCCTCGGCTACGGGCGTGTCCGCCGGCTCCTGACGATCCAGCTCCCGCTGGCCTGGCCGGTCATCCTCAACGGCATCCGGGTCACGACCCTGATCTCGATCTCCATCGCGGTGGTCGCGTCCATCGTCCAGGGACCCGGCCTCGGCAAGCTCCTGCTCACCGGCATCACCCGCATCGGCGCGGCGAACGCCTTCCCCCAGGTCCTCATCGGCACGGTCATGTGTCTCGTGGTGGCCGCCGTCTTCGAAATCGTCTTCGCCATCGTGCAGCGCCTGACCATCCCGAGGGGGATCCGTGTCTGAGTCCGAGAACATGATCGTCCTGGAAGCCGTCGAGAAGGTCTATCCCGGCTCCACGTCCCCGGCCGTCGAACGGCTGGACATGAACATCCCGCGCGGCGAGATCGTCATGCTCATCGGCCCCTCGGGCTGTGGCAAGACGACGACGCTCAAGATGATGAACCGGCTCATCGAGCCCACCTCGGGCCGGATCATCCTGGACGGCGACGACGTCACCGACGTCAACGGCGACCAGCTGCGCCGCAAGATCGGCTACGTCATCCAGCAGGGCGGGCTCTTCCCGCACTTCTCGATCGCCGACAACATCGGCGTCGTCCCGAAGATGCTCGGCTGGGACAAGAACAAGATCCGGGAGCGGGCCGACGAGCTCCTGCACCTGGTGGGCCTGGAGCCCTCGACCTACCGCGACCGGTACCCGCGCCAGCTCTCCGGTGGCCAGCAGCAGCGCGTCGGGGTCGCCCGGGCCCTCGCCGCCGACCCGCCCGTCATGCTCATGGACGAGCCGTTCGGCGCGATCGACCCGATCACCCGCGACCGGCTGCAGGACGAGTTCCTCGAGATCCAGCGCACCGTCCGCAAGACCATCTGCTTCGTCACCCACGACCTGCAGGAGGCGGTCAAGCTCGGCGACCGCATCGCGGTGTTCGGCACGGGTGGCCGGCTCGCGCAGTACGACGACCCCGACACGGTGCTGACCCACCCGGCGGACGACTTCGTGTCCGACTTCGTCGGCGGCGGCGCGGCGGTCCGGCGCCTGTCCCTGCTCGAGCTCTCCCGCCTCGAGCTGCACCCGATCGAGACCGAGGAGAAGGCCGTCGGGAACCGCAACGGCACCCCGGTCGCCGAGGTCGACGGCTCCGGGCGTCCGGTGGCCTGGCGCCACCTGCCCGACCGCGACGCCGCCGGCACGACCCTCGTCACGGTCCCGCTCTCGGGGACGGTCTACGACGCGGTCGACGTCATGCTCGACGGCTCGGCGTCGCTCGTCGCGGTCGTCGACGAGGAGGGCCTGCCCAAGGGCGTCCTGCACTGGAACGACCTCGTCGCGGGCCTCAAGACGCGCGAGCGTGGCGCATGACGGCCGTCGACCTGCAGCCGGGCGTCCCCACCCCGGCCCAGCAGCGCGTCAAGGAGAGCTCGGGCGGGCTCCTCGGCGTCATCCGGGCGAACTACGACCTCCTGGTCGCGCCGATCATCGTCGTCCTCATCCTCGTCGTGATGGTCGTCTACGTCGGCAACCAGAGCCTCGACACGATCGAGGAACGGGCCCTGGAACCGGCGAACGTCTTCGGCCAGCTCGGGCAGCACCTGCTGCTGACCGCCTACTCGACCGTCCTGGTCCTGGTCATCGCGGTGCCGCTCGGCATCGTGCTGAGCCGTCCGGGCGCGCGGAGGATCCAGGGTGCGGTGCTCGCGCTCGGTGGCTTCGCCCAGGCGCTGCCGCCGTTCGGCGTGCTGCTCCTGCTCGGCTTCTGGGAGTTCGGCGTCCGCAGCGCGGTCATCGGTCTGACGCTCGCGGCGCTCCTCCCCGTGCTGCGGAACACCGTGGTCGGCCTCCAGCAGGTCGACCAGGCGCTCATCGAGGCGGCCCGCGGCATGGGGATGTCCGCCCGCCAGACCCTCTTCCGCGTCGAGATCCCCCTCGCCGTGCCGGTCATCGTGGCCGGTCTCCGGGTGGCTCTCGTCCTCAACGTCGGCACGGCCACCCTGGCCACCTACATCGGTGCCGGCGGTCTGGGCGAACTCGTCCAGCAGGCCCTGCGGCTCAACCGCATCAACCTGCTGTTCGTCAGTGGCGCGATCATCGCCGCGCTCGCCCTCCTCATCGACTGGCTCGCGGGCGTCGCCGAGCGAGCCATCGTCGCCCGGTCGGGATAACGACCGGTCAGCACGGTCCCGGGCGAGGTCGAGGGAGTCGTCCGGGACGTCCGTCGCAGGAAACGATCAGTCATCGAGTGAAGGAGACACGTCCAGTGCAGTGGAAGCTTCGGGGCGGCACGAGCCGCCTGAGTGGGTGGAAGGCCGGCGCCGTGACCCTGGCCGCCACCGCCCTGCTCGCCGCGGGTTGCGGCGGGCTGTCGGGCAGCGGCGCTCCGGCCGCCACCGGCGGCAGCCTCTCCCAGAGCGGCATCAACCTGTCCGGTCAGACCCTCACGGTGGGCGGCAAGGACTTCGACGAGCAGCTGTTCCTGTGCCAGGCGCAGGTCCTCGCGCTGCAGTCGGTCGGGGCCACGGTCAACAACCGCTGTGGCATCCAGGGCTCCGCGGCCACCCGCGCCGCGCTGACCAGCGGTCAGATCGACATGTACTGGTCCTACACCGGTACGGGCTGGATCACCGACCTCAAGCAGACGCAGGTCATCAAGGACTCGCGCCAGCAGTACGAGGCGACGGCCAACCTCGACAAGCAGCAGAACAACATCATCTGGACGGAGCCGACGCCGTTCAACAACACGTACGCGATCGCCACCACAAAGGCCTTCGCGGACCAGAACAACATCCGCACGACCAGCGACTGGGCCAACTTCATCAACTCGAACAACCCGAACGCCACGCTCTGCGTGGAGCCCGAGTTCGCCGGCCGTGACGACGGCCTCCCCAACCTGCTGCGCAGCTACGGCGTCACCAAGCCGTACAACTCGCCGCCGGCCGTCACCACGCTCGACACCGGCGTCGTCTACCAGGCGACCGCCAACGGCAACCCCTGCAAGTTCGGCGAGGTGTTCACCACCGACGGCCGCATCCCGGGTCTGAACCTGGTCGCGCTGCCCGACGACAAGAACTTCTTCCCGATCTACAACGCGTCCAACACCATCCGCGGTGACGTGGTGGCGCGGGCGCCGGGGGTCGTGCAGGTCTCGAACGAGATCGCGAAGCGCCTCGACTACAACACCATGC
This sequence comes from Actinomycetospora sp. NBRC 106378, assembly GCF_030269685.1. GTDB lineage: Bacteria > Actinomycetota > Actinomycetes > Mycobacteriales > Pseudonocardiaceae > Actinomycetospora. Next base: position 39,420 of record NZ_BSTT01000022.1, on the reverse strand, counting down.
TGAGCCTCAACGGCCAGATCTCCTCGCAGGGGCAGGACCCCACGCAGGTGGCTCGCCAGTGGCTGCAGCAGCAGGGCCTCATCGGCCAGTCGTAGTCCGCTCGCCACGACGGCGGGGAGGTCCGGTCACCCCGGGCCTCCCCGCCGTCGTCGTCCGCCCACCCGCCGTCGAGAACCCGTCGTCGAGAGAGCCTGAGGACCGAGCCGATGCGTCGACGCCTGCTGGCCGCGGTGGTCGCGCTCCTCGCCGCCACCGTCCTGTCGGGCTGCGGCGGCGACGCGCCGCGGGCCACCCCGCCCGGCAGCTTCGCCCGGGACGTCGACCTCACCGGGCAGACCTTCGTGGTCGGCTCCAAGGAGTTCGACGAGCAACTGCTGTTGTGCCGCATGACGATCGCCCTGCTCCAGTCCGCGGGCGCGTCGGTCGTCGAACGGTGCGACACCAAGGGCTCGGAGAACGTCCGGTCGGCACTCACGGCCGGCTCGATCGACATGTACTGGGAGTACACCGGCACCGCGTGGCGGACCTACCTGCGCCAGGAGGCCCAGCTCACCGATCCGCAGGAGCTCTACGAGGCGGTCCAGGTCGCCGACGCCGCCAACGGCGTGCGCTGGCTGCGCCCGGCACCGTTCGACAACACCTACGCGATCGGCGTGACGGCGGCGAACGCCGACCGGCTCGGGGTCCGGTCGATCTCCGACCTCGCGCGCCTGGTCCGCGGCGGCTCGCCCGACGCGACGCTGTGCATCGACCAGGAGTTCACCGGCCGGGAGGACGGCCTGGTCGGGCTGCTGCGCGCCTACGACTTCCAGTTCCCCGACGGCGCGCTGGACACCCTCGACGTCGACGACATCTATCCCGCCCTCGCCGCGAGCCGGCCGTGCGTGTTCGGGGAGGTCTTCGCCACCGACGGCCGCCTGAACGCCCTGCGCATCAACACCCTCGACGACGACCGCGGCTACTTCCTGCCCTACCAGGCCGCGCTGACGGTCCGGTCCGACGTCCTCACGCGCGCCCCGCGCCTGGCGTTGATCGGCGAACGGCTCGCCCCGATGCTCACCGACCAGGTGATGCGCGAGCTCAACGCCCGCGTCTCCGTCGGCCGCCGCTCGCCCGACGACGTGGCCCGCACCTTCCTGCGCGAGCAGGGGCTGATCGGCTGAGCGGGCGCGCCTGGGATGCTGCCCGGGTGCGAGTCCTCGTCGTCCTCGCGCTCCTCGCGTTCCTGACGGCGGGGTGCGGCAACGCCGCGCTGCGCTCCCCCGACGCGAGCGGCGGGCTGCTCGCCCGCCACGACCTGCGGGGCGGGAGCTACGTCGTCGGTGGGGGACCCACCACCGAGCTGCGGCTCCTCTGCCAGATCACCATCGCCGCCGTGCAGGCCGCGTCCGGCGAGGCGACCGACGAGTGCGGCAAGGACGGCGGCGTCGACGTGCACGCCCCGGCCGAGCGCACCGACGTCGACACGGGCTGGGCGTCACTGCGCACGCTCGGCCCGGACGGCATCCCGGACCCCGACGGCGTCCCGGCCGACCCCGCGCCCGACCTCGCGACGATCCGGGCCGCCGACGCCGCGCGGGGGATCGTCTGGCTGCCGCCGACGGCGTTCACCGACACCGACGTCGTCGTCGCGCGCACGCCCGGGCCGATCTCCGCGCTCGGCGGGGCTCTCTGCGTGGCGCCGGGGAACGGCGCGGCCGCGCTCATCGACGCCTACCGCCTGGCCCCACCCGTCGTCGTGCCGGACGTGAACGCCGTGCTCGCGGACGTCGCCACCGGCCGGTGCCCCGCCGGGCTGGTCCCCGGTTCCTCGGGCCGTATCCCGGCCCTCGGCCTGGCCGTCCGCGACGACGACCGACGGGTTCTCGACGACGGGCCCCCCGGGTCTCGCGGCTACGCCCCGGTGCTGCGGGCGGGCGTGCTCGCCGCCCACCCGGCGCTCGCCGACGCCCTCGGTGACGTCACGACCCGACTGGACGGCCCCGCGATGCGGGCGATGACCCGGGAGGTCGAGGTCGACGGCCGCGACCCCCGGGACGTGGCGCGGCGGTGGCTGTCCGCGCAGGGGCTGATCGCGGCGGGCTAGCGACCGTCGCCGTGGACCGACGGTCCGGTCCGGCCGCCGAGGTCGTCGACGGCGGTGCCGAGCGGCTCCGTGCCGTTGACGAGCTCGAGCGTGCGGCCGATCGTCGCCGGTGCGTCGAGCAGGGCGATGAGCGTGGCCGCCACGTCGGCGCGGGTGACCTCCTCGTGGCCCACGGGCTCCTCGGCCAGCCGCACCCGTCCGGTCGCCGGCTCGTCGGTGAGGATGCCCGGCCGCAGGATGGTCGCGTCGAGGTCGGACCGATCGCGGACGCCCTGCTCCGCCTCGGACTTGGCGCGCAGGTAGACGCCCCAGACCGAGTCGTCCTCGGACTCCGACGGCGGGTTCGCGGCCCCCATCGCGGAGACCTGCAGGTAGCGCCGCACCCCCGCCCGCGCCGCGGCATCGGCGAGCAGCAGGGCCGCGTCCCGGTCGACCGACCGCTTGCGCTCGGCACCGCTGTCCGGGCCCGCCCCGGCGGCGAAGACCACCGCGTCGGCGCCCGTGAGCTCCTTCGCGAGGTCGTCGGGCGTGGCGGACTCGAGGTCGACCTGCACCGGCTCCGCCCCGGCGGCCCGGACCTCGTCGGCGTGGTCGGGATTGCGGATCAGGGCGACCGGCGTGTCACCCCGCTCGGTGAGCTGCTCGGCGAGCAGCAGGGCGATCTTCCCGTGGCCTCCGGCGATCACGACGCGCATGGCGACGGCCTACCCGGCGGCGCCACGACCCATCCACACCTGTCCGATTCGTCTGTTTTTGCTGTCGGTGGAATCCCCGGGCTTGCACACAACCGAAACGCATCGTGTGATGGACACCGCTGCGCGAGGAGCGACGGAGCCCACACCGGGTGTGGGTTTCGACGCCGGGCGCGCCTCCCACCACCGTTGCTTGGAGGACTCTGCCGTGAAGGCCGTGCGGGTGCACCAGTACCAGCAGGACCCGACTCTCGACGACATCGCCGAGCCCAAGCTCCAGGGCCCGCTCGACGTCATCGTCAAGATCGGCGGCGCCGGCGTCTGCCGCACGGACCTCCACATCGTCAACGGGGACTGGAAGGACATCCAGAACCCGGAACTGCCCTACGTCATCGGGCACGAGAACGCGGGCTGGGTCGCCGAGGTGGGCGACGCGGTGACGAACGTGGCCGTGGGCGACACCGTGATCCTGCACCCGCAGCCCTCGTGCGGGCTGTGCCTCGCCTGCCGGGCCGGTCGCGACATGCAGTGCACGGGCGACGCCTTCTTCCCGGGGCTGTCGAACAACGACGGCGGGATGGCCGAGTACCTGCGCACCACCGCCCGGGCCTGCGTGAAGCTCGACCCGTCGACCAACCCGGCGGACGTCGCGGCCCTGGCCGACGCCGGCATCACCGCCTACCACGCCGTGCGCAAGGCGGTGCCCTACCTCTACCCGGGCACGACCGCCGTGGTGCAGGGCGCGGGCGGACTCGGCCACATCGGCATCCAGTCCCTCGCGGCCCTCACCGCCACGAAGATCATCGTCGTCGACAAGAACCCGGCCGCCCTCGAGCTCGCGAAGACCATCGGCGCGGACGAGACCGTCGTGGCCGACGGCAACCACGTGCAGGCGGTCCAGGACCTCACCGGCGGCGGCGCCACCGTCGTGTTCGACTTCGTCGCCGAGCAGGGCGCCGAACTCGACGCCTGGGCCATGACCGGCCCCGCCGGCTACTGCTTCGTCCTCGGCTACGGCGGCCAGTTCACCGCCCCCACCCTCGACTTCGTCGCCGGCGAGAAGAACGTCATCGGCAACATCGTCGGGACCTACAACGACCTCGCGGAACTGATGGTCCTCGCGCAGGCCGGGAAGGTCACCCTGCACACCGTGCAGTACCGCCTCGACCAGGCGCTCGACGCCCTGCACGACCTCGACGCCGGCCGGGTCCGCGGCCGGGCGATCCTCGTGCCCTAGATCTCTTCGCTCTCTCCACCACCACCACGGCGTGGCCCTCGGCCACGCCACGAGGAGGAATTCCCATGTACGAGAAGGATGGCGAGAAGTACTTCGTCGTCGACTCCCACATGCACTACTGGGACGCGTCGCCGGAGAACTGGGTGCCCGGCGCGGAGCAGTACGCCAAGGGCTGGATCGAGTGCTTCCACGCCTACCAGTCGCTCGGCCCGGCCGAGACCCACTGGTCGATCGAGCACTTCCAGAAGTACTCCGAGGCCGACCTCATGAAGGACCTCTTCGAGGACGGCCACGTCGACGTCGCGATCGCGCAGCCGACGTACCTCAAGGAGTGGTACACCGAGGGCTTCAACACCACCGAGCGCAACGGCCAGCTGCTGCGCAGCCACCCCGACAAGTTCCGCCTGAACACGCGCTTCGACCCGCGTGACGGCGAGGCCGGGATGCGCGAGTTCGAGCGCAACGTCGAGGAGTGGAAGCCGCTCGGCGCGAAGCTCTACACCGCGGAGTGGAACGGCGACTCGCGCGGCTTCAAGCTCTCCGACCCCGAGTGCTACAAGTTCCTGGAGCGGGCGCAGGAGCTCGGCATCCGGAACATCCACATCCACAAGGGCCCGACGATCTGGCCGCTGGACAAGGACGCCTTCGACGTCTCCGACGTCGACAAGGCCGCCACCACGTTCCAGGGCCTCAACTTCATCGTCGAGCACGTCGGTCTGCCCCGGATCGAGGACTTCTGCTTCATGGCGACGCAGGAGCCCAACGTCTACGCCGGCCTCTCGGTCGTGCTCGGCGGCCTCATGCACGCCCGCCCGCGCTTCTTCGCCAAGGTGATGGGCGAGCTGCTGTTCTGGGTCGGCGAGGACAAGATGACCTTCGGCTCCGACTACGCCATCTGGGAGCCCAAGTGGCAGGTCGAGGGCCTCGTGGACTGGGACTACCCCGAGGGCCACGACTACGACGACTACCCGCGCCTGGGCGTCGAGGGCAAGAAGAAGATCCTCGGCCTCAACGCCGCGCGGCTCTACGACATCCCGGTGCCCGAGGAGCTGCAGCTGAAGGACGGCTCGCCGGCCGCGCAGGACGACGCGGAGCTGGTCAACCGGGAGGTGGCCCAGGCATGACGGTGCTCTCCGACACCCGGGTCCTCGGCTCCAACGCGGACGCCGCCGCGGCCGCCACGGGGACGACGGCCCGGGTGTGGGAGGCGCTGCGCGCGGTGCGCGACCCCGAGCTCGACACCGACGTGGTCTCGTTGGACTTCGTCGCCGCGGTCGACGTCTCGGACGACGGTGTCGCGCACGTGGAGCTGCGCCTGCCCACCTACTTCTGTGCCCCGAACTTCGCCTTCCTCATGGTGGCGGACGCCCACGACGTGGTCTCGGCCGCCGCCGGGGTGTCGCGGGCCGACGTGGTCCTCATCGACCACTTCGCCTCCGACGCGATCAACCAGGGCGTGGCCGCCCGGGCGGGCTTCGTCTCCTCCATGGCGGGCACCGAGGTCGGCGAGGCCGTGGCGGAACTCGACGAGCTGCGCCGCACCTTCACCGAGCGGGCCCTCATGGCCGGCACCGACCTCGTCGTCCGCCCACTGATGCGGGAGGGCGCGACGCCGGAGCAGGTCGCGGCGATGACGCTCGGCGAGACCCCGTCGACCGACGACCTCCGTCGTCTCCGCGCCCGTCGTCGGGAACTGGGGATCCCGTCCGACGACACCGACCCGCTGGTGGTGGACCCGACCGGTCGCACCGTCGGCGTGGACGCCCTGCCGCTGCACCTGCGCAAGGCACGCAGCTACCAGGTCGGCGTGGACGCGAACACCAGCATCTGCCGCGGTCAGCTCGCGGCGCGCTACGGGGTCTGACCACCCCTCTCCGAACGAACGGCACTCTCGCGCACAGAGACGCTGCGAGGGTGCCGTTCGTTCGTCATGGGACGCGCATCCGGTCGCACACCCTGCTCCATCGGCACGACGATCAGATTCGGCGTCGGGCGTGCGGCCGCCAGCCGGAAGTGTGACCAGAGTTCCTCCAGCACGAGCGCGGGTTCGGTCCGGAGCCGGCGGGGGCGGTGGTGCGCCACCACCACGCCCGCGCTGACCATCCGAGCACGGCGGCGTGCGGTGTCGTCCTCCTCGACCGGGTGGAACTCCAGCGAGTCCTGCTCCCAGGCCAGGCCGACCTCGATGAGGTAGCCGTCGGGCCGCGCGAGGAAGCGCCCGTCCGACCACCGGAGCGTCGGGTTCCACAGCATCGGTGGGAGTCCGCTCCGCGCGTGCAGGTCCCGACCCCACCCCTCCGCTGCCGAGCGGATGCCGTCGGCGATCTCCTCGAGCACGTCCCGGACCAGCCCCGATCCGCGCTGGTTGCCCGCGTCGAGCTCGGCCTGCAACCGCTCGACCGTCGTCCGACGGCGTTGGACCGTCTCCGCGAGCATCGCACGCACCCGGTCGCGGTCCGAGCAGTGACGGGCGGTGTCGAGGACGGCCCGTTCGACCGACGCGACCAGGAGCCCGCCGCGCAGGACGGTCGGCGGACGATGCTGCGTGCGTTCGATCAGGACACCGTTGCCGAACCGACGGCGCCGGTCCTCCGGCACGAGCAGGTGGATCGACCCGTCGTCGGGAAGGCGACGCAGATCGTGGCGGCGGGCCGCCTCGATGCCGGACAACACGCTGTCCTTCCCGGCGTAGAGCATCGCCGCGAGGACCTGCTGTTCCTGCGTGGGCGGACCGCTCTGCATCAGGATCACGCCCGGGAACGGGCGACGCCTACGCCCGGACCGGACCCGCTGGGCGACGGTGGCCGACGGGACACCGAGGGCGACCAGGTCGGCGACCCGGGCGACGGCGAGCGGAGCGAGGGCGGAGAGGTCGGACGGGTCGGCCCGGCTGCGGCGTGGCATGCGGTCACGGTCGCGCCGGGAGCGCTCGGAGAGGTAACCGCGCTGTCCGGGCTGTGGACGGACAGCCTGCTGTGGATGGACCCGGAGCAGACCGTACGGCCGGATGCGCACCCGCCGTCATGAACGAACGGCACTCTCGCGCACGTAGATGCTGCGAAAGTGCCGTTCGCTCGAAAGGGAGACCGGTCAGCCCCAGACGTCCTGCGCGACCGAGACGACCAGCTCGAGCTTGGCCACCTCCTGCTCGTAGGAGAGCGCGTTGCCCTCCACGGTCGAGGAGAAGCCGCACTGCGGGGAGAGGCAGAGCTGCTCGAGGGGGACGTACTTGGTGGCCTCCTCGATGCGGCGCTTGAGGGTGTCGGGCTCCTCCAGCTCGCCGGACTTCGTGGTCACGAGGCCGAGGACGATCTGCTGGTCGCCCCGGGGCAGGTAGCGCAGCGGGGAGAAGTCGCCGGAGCGGGCGTCGTCGTACTCGCAGAAGAACCCGTCGATCTCGAGGCCGCCGAAGACCTTCTCGGCGACGTGGTCGTAGCCGCCCTCGGCCGCCCAGCTGGAGCGGTAGTTGCCGCGGCACATGTGGGTGGTGACCCGCAGGTCCGAGGGGCGGTCGCGCAGCGCGAGGTTGATGGTGTCGACGTAGCGCTCGTGCATGTGGTCGGCGTCCTCGCCGCGGGCGGCCATCGACTCGCGCTGGGCCGGGTCGTTCAGGTAGGCCAGCGAGGTGTCGTCGAGCTGCAGGTAGCGCACACCGGCTTCGTAGAGCCGGGCGACCTCGTCGCGGTAGGCGGCGGCGAGGTCGGCCCAGAACTCGTCCGGGTCGGAGTAGGGCGAGCCCTCGTGCACCGGGGCGCCGCCGAGACGGTAGTGCAGCATCGAGGGCGAGGGGATGGTCAGCTTCGGCACGGCGCTGGTCACGGTCGAGGCCAGCATCGAGAACGCGTCGCCGAAGATCGTGGTCGACAGCCCGATGCGGCGGTCGATCACCAGCGACATCGCCGCGAAGGTGAGGTCCCCGGAGGCGTTGCGGAAGGCCACCTCCACCGAGGAGTCCTTCGACGAGGACACACCGTCGAGCTGGTAGAGGAAGTCCATGTGCCACGACGAGCGGCGGAACTCGCCGTCGGTCGCCGCCTGCAGGCCGACGGACTCCTGCATCGCCACGACGTCGCGGATCGCCTCGTCCTCGGCGGCGCGCAGCCCCTCGTCGTCGAGCCGTCCCTCGGCGTGCGCGCCACGGGCCTCGAGCAGAGCCGGCGGTCGCAGGAGGCTGCCGACGTGGTCGGCGCGGAACGGAGCGGCGGTGCGTGCGGACATGCGCACAGCTCACCGCATCGGACCCGGTGTGATCAGCCCCCGTCCCACCTGACGGAAATCTCGTCCTCGAACGCCGATGCGGCCCGGGCCGCCGCGCCCCGCACCGCCCGCTCCATGCGCACGCGACGGTCGAAGATGCTGCCGGGACCGCCGGCCGGCACCACCGGCACCGCGACCGAGACCGCCCCGACCAGCTCGCCCCGCCTGCCGTCGGGAAGGGGACGTCGAACCGGGGCCGCCATGCACGCGAGCCGCTCGTGGAACTCGCTGCGGTCCAGCGCGAGGTCCCGACGACGGACCTGGTCGAGCTCCCAGTCGAGCTCGTCGACGTCGAGGATCGTGCGGTGCGCGTGGCGGCGCTGGCCGTCGCGGGCGAGGACCTCGGTCAGCCGCGCCGGCGAGAGGTCGGCGAGGAGCAGCTTGCCCACCGCGGTCGCGTGCAGCGCGCCGCGCCAGGTCGAGATCGTGGGGACGGGGTGCGCGGGGCAGTCGTCGACGTCGACCACGACCACGTCGGCGTCGCGGAACGCGGCGTAGAGCACCGCGGCCCCCGCGAGGGCGTGGGCCTCGCGGAGGGTCGCGCCGAGGCCGGGCGGGATGGGGAGCTGGGAGCGGAGGCGGTCGTGCAGCGCGGGGAGCTTCGGGCCCAGCCCGAACCCGCGGGCGGGTTCGAGGCGCACCAGGTAGCCGTCCTCCACCAGGCTCGTGAGCAGGTGGTAGGTGGTCGAGAGGTTGTACTCCAGGCGCCGCGCGACGGCCTTCGCGGTGATCCCGTCGCCCGCGTCCGCGACGACCTCGAGCACACGGAGTGCCCGGTGGACCGAGCCGAGGGCCGCCATGGGAGCCATCTTGGCTCACACGCCCTGGTCTGAAGCCCCTTCGGAATGGTTACAGTCCCCGCGTGATCTCGAACGTGTTCACGGTCGACCCTTGGTGCGTGCACGAGCCCGAGCTCGACGTGGACCTCCTCGGCCAGACGGAGTCGTTGTTCGCGCTGGCCAACGGGCACGTCGGGATGCGCGGCAACCTCGACGAGGGCGAGCCGCACCGGATGCCCGGGACGTACCTCAACTCCTTCTTCGAGTCGCGGCCGATGCCGCACGCCGAGGGCGGGTTCGGGTTCCCGGAGGAGAACCAGACGCTGGTCAACGTGCCGAACGGCAAGCTGATCCGGCTGCTGGTCGACGACGAGCCGCTCGACGTCCGGTACGGCCAGGTGCACGACCACCAGCGCACCCTCGACATGCGCAGCGGCATCCTCACCCGCCACGTCGAGTGGACCTCGCCCAACGGGCAGCGCGTCGACGTCACCTCGCAGCGGCTCGTCAGCTTCTCCCAGCGCGCGGTGGCGGCCATCTCCTACGAGGTGACGATCCCGGAGGACTCGGGCAGCGACGCACTGCTCGTGATCCAGTCCGAGCTGTTCGCCAACGAGCAGATGCCCGAGATCACCGGCGACCCCCGCGTGGCCGCCGCGCTGACCAAGCCGCTCGCGCCGGAGCACAACTCGCACTCCACCTACGGCGCCCGCATGACGCACCAGACCAAGCGCTCGGAGCTGCGGGTGGGCGCGGCGATGGAGCACCAGGTCTTCGGTCCGGACGACGCGAAGGTCGAGAGCTCCTGCTCGAAGAACGTCGGGCGCACCACCGTCATCTGCCGGCTCAAGCCGGGTCAGTCGTTGCGGATCGTCAAGTACCTCGCCTACGGCTGGTCGAGCACCCGTTCCCAGCCCGCGATCGTCGACCAGGTCGAGGCCGCGCTGGACGCGTCCCTCTACACGGGCTGGGACGGTCTGGTCGCGGCGCAGCGGGAGTACCTCGACGCGTTCTGGGCGCGCGCCGACATCGAGATCGACGGCGACCCGCGCCTGCAGCAGGCGATCCGCTTCTCGCTCTTCCACGTCCTGCAGGCCGGGGCGCGCGCCGAGAAGCGTGCGATCGGCGCGAAGGGGCTCACCGGTCAGGGCTACGACGGGCACAGCTTCTGGGACTGCGAGACCTTCGTCCTCCCGGTCTTCGTCCACACCAACCCGCGGGTCGCGGCCGACGCGCTGCGGTGGCGGCACTCCACGCTCGACATCGCCACAGCGCACGCCGCCACGCTCGGGCTGAAGGGCGCGGCATTCGCGTGGCGCACGATCCGCGGCGAGGAGTGCTCGGGCTACTGGCCCGCCGGCACGGCCGCGTTCCACGTGAACGCCGACATCGCCGACGCCGTGCTGCGCTACGTCTCGGCCACCGCCGACGAGGACTTCGAGCGGGAGGTGGGGGTCGACCTGCTCGTCGCCACCGCCCGGCTCTGGCGCTCGCTCGGGCACCACGACTCGGCGTCGAACTTCCGCATCGACGGCGTCACCGGGCCCGACGAGTACTCCGCGATCGCGGACAACAACGTCTACACGAACCTCATGGCGCAGCGGAACCTGCGCGGCGCGGCCGACGTCTGCGTCCGCCACCCGCGCGAGGCCGAGCGGCTCGGGGTGCACAGCGAGGAGATCGCGAGCTGGCGGTCCGCGGCGTCCGCGATGGTGATCCCCTACGACGAGAAGCTCGGGGTGCACCAGCAGGCCGAGGGCTTCACCTCGCACGCCTTCTGGGACTTCGAGAACACCCCCGACGACGCCTACCCGCTCCTGCTGAACTACCCGTACTTCGACCTGTACCGCAAGCAGGTCGTCAAGCAGCCCGACCTGGTGCTCGCCATGGTCCAGTGCCCGGACGCGTTCACCCCGGACCAGAAGGCCGCGAACTTCGCCTACTACGAGCGCATCACCGTCCGCGACTCGTCGCTCTCCCCGGGCACCCTCGCGGTCATGGCCGCCGAGACCGGTCACCTCGACCTGGCCTACGACTACCTCGGCGAGTCGGTCCAGATGGACCTCGCCGACCTCGAGAACAACGTCCGCGACGGCATCCACCTCGCCGCCACGGCCAGCAGCTGGACCGCGATCATCCAGGGCCTCGGCGGCATGCGGACCCACGACGGCACGCTGACCTTCGCCCCCCGGCTGCCCTCCGCGGTGTCCGGCCTGCGCTTCCGGGTGCTCTGGCGCGGTCGGTCGGTGCACGTCGAGATCGGCCACGGGCAGGCGACCTACACCCTCGAGGAGCCGACGACGATGCCCGGGCCGGCCGGCATGGCCGCGAACTCCTCCGAGCCCCTCGACCTGCGCCACCACGACGAGGAGCTGACGCTCACGATCGACGAGCCGATCACCCTCGACATCCCGGCCGCGCCGCAGACCGGGGTCGTCGAGCAGCCGGCCGGCCGGGCGCCCCTCTTCCGGCGCCTGCACCAGTAGGGCCTTCCCGACGACGGGTTCCGGGCTCGGACCGGTCGTCGGGACCGGCGGCGCGCGCTGCGAGGTGCACACCACGCACGTCCGGGCCGCCCGGAACCTGCCCCACGTCACCCTCGCCCGGCAGGGCGGCCCCACGGACCACGTACAGAGCGGGTGCGGTCAGTCCCCGGTGGCGCCCTGACCCTGGCCGCCGTTGCGGAAGCCGCCGTTCTGGCCGGGGAAGAGCCCGCCACCGCCGGTGTTGCCGCCGCCCGCGGCCGGCGTGGTCGTCGTCGTGGTCGGTGCGTCGGTGGTGGTCACCGGGGGCGGGGCGACCGTCGTCGTGACCGGCGGCGGGACGACCGTCGTCGTCGGGGGCACCGTGGTGGTGGTCCGACGGCGGGTGGACGTCTCCTCCTCCGTGGTGGTCGTCGTGGTCGTCTCGACGGGGGCCGGGATGGAGGTGGGCGCCGGCGCGGGCGTCTCGGCCGTGGTGTTGCCGAACAGCGCGTAGGCGCCGACCCCGGCCGCGACGAGCAGGACCGCGACGATCGCGGCGATGATCGGGCCCCGGCCCGAGCGCCGCCGCTCCTCGGGGGCGTAGGGCCCGCCGGTCATGGTCCCGGGGCCCACCACCGCCGTGCGCCCGTCCGTGCCGGGGTAGCCGTAGGGCGGGTAGCCGCCGGGCGGGGTGCCGACGCGCTGGGTGGCGCCGTACGGGTCGTACCCGGGCGGGGCTCCCTGGTTCATGGCGTAGGTCGCGCCGGTCCCGGGCGGCGCCATGGGCGGGCCCATCGCGTAGGTGGCGCCCGTACCCGTCGTCGGCGCGGGCGCGAGCACGGTCTCCGCGTCCATCCCGACCTCGCGGGAGATGGTCCGCAGCTCGCCGACCACCTGCTCCGTCGTCGGCCGCTCGGCCGGCTCGTCGCGGGTCATCGCCACGAGCAGCCCGTAGAGCGCGGGCGGGAGGTCGGTGGGCACGTCCGGCGGGCGGTGCAGCCGGGCCACGGCCGCCTCGAGGGCGTTGCCGGGGTACTCGCGGCGCGCCGTGATGCACTCGAGGAGCACCAGACCGAGGGCGTAGACGTCGGAGGCCGGACCGACCGGCTGACCGCGGACCTGCTCGGGCGAGAGGTACGACGCGGTGCCGATCACCATGCCGGTGGCGGTGATGTTCGTGGCGTCGGCGAGGACGGCGATGCCGAAGTCCGACAGGTGCGGGCGGCCCTCGGTGTCGAGCAGCACGTTGCCGGGCTTGATGTCGCGGTGCACGACGCCGTGGCGGTGCACGTAGGTCAACGCGTCGCCGAGCGCGGCGCCCAGGGCGACGACGTCGCCCGGCCGCAGCGGGCCGGAACGGATCCGGTCGGCGAGGGACTCGCCCTCGATGAGCTGCATGACGAAGTACGCCCGGCTGCCCTCGGCGCCGACGTCGTAGATCGTCACGAGGCCGGGGTGGTTCATGCCGGCGAGCGTCTGGACCTCGCGCTGCCGGCGGGACTCGTCGGCCTCCCCGACGCCGGCCGGGAAGAGCTTGACGGCCACGTCACGCCCGAGGAGCTCGTCACGGGCGCGGTAGACCTCCGCCGCGCCGCCGCGACCGATGAGGTCGCCGAGGGTGTACCGGCCCGCACCCACGGTGGACGGGGGTCCCGCCTCCGTCGAACTCACCGCCCGCGCGCCTCCTCGCCGTCACCGTCCGTCCGGACCGGGGATCCCGGTCCGCCACCGCGTCCGGGCACACCGAGGTGCCGGACGCCCGGGGCCCCATGGTGCCGTGTCCCTCCGCGGACGGACACGGCACCCCGTCACTCCGGCCCCTCGCGACCCGGTCATGACCAGCGCGTGACCGTTTCGTGACAGCGCGTCCCGGGTGGTCTCCCTCGCTAGACTCGACGCCCGGGTCGTCAGGGCAACCGGGAGCCGACGACCGACCGATGGATGTGGGGAACCCCATGGACCGCGACGACCTCGCCCGTCAGGGCAAGCAGGTGGCGTCGGACCTGCGCGACACCGTGAGCCAGAAGGTGTCCGAGAACCAGGAGACCATCTCCGGCGTGCTCGGCAAGGCCGCCCGGTGGGTCGACGAGAAGACCGGCGGCAAGTACTCCGACCAGATCGGCAAGGCGCAGGCCAAGGTCGACGAGGGCGTCGGCTGGGTCGCGAGCCAGGGTGCCCCGGCGTCCGGCGAGCCGCAGGCGCCGGGCCGCAACGCCGGCGACCCGGCGCCGGGTGGCACGGCCACCCCGCCGCCGCCCCCGAGCGCGCCGCCCGCGGGCCCGGACGGCTTCACGCCCTCGGGGCCCGGTGCCGCCGCGGGCGACCCCGCGCCGACCAGCCCGCCCGCCGGGCCGACGCACACCGCTCCCGACCCCGACGCCCCGCGTCCCCCGCAGGTCTGATGCTCGACCTCGGCAAGGCGGTCGCCTCCTCGCCCACCGGGGAGGCGGGCCGTCGCGCGCTCGTGCTCGACGAGCAGTGGGGCATCGGCCCGAAGCTCCACGGCGGCTACCTCCTCGCGGTCCTCGCGCAGGCGGCCGTGGACGAGCTCACCCCGGAGGCGGGCGAGGGCGGCCACGCGTTCCCGCAGGCCGTCACCGGCACCTTCCTGCGCGCGCCCGACCCCGGGCCCGCCGAGATCGAGGTCACGGTGCTGCGCCGCGGACGTGGCGCCACCCAGGTCCGCGCCCTGCTCCGGCAGGACGACCGACCCTGCGTCGAGGCCGCGATGGTGCTCGGCGACGCCCCGGACCCCGACCCGCACGAGGACGACGTCTCCCCCGACCCGGTCGCCGTGGCGCCCTTCGACGCCTGCGAGCGCCGGCCCGAGACCACCGACGACGGCCGCGGCGGGCTGCCGATCATGCGCGTCGTCGACACCCGCCTCGACCCCGCGTACACCGGCTTCCTGTCCGGCCGTCCCTCCGGCGAGGGGCGGCTCACGGGCTGGGCGGAGCTCGACACCCGCGAGGCGTGGTCCCCGGTCGGGCTGCTCGTGGCGCTCGACATCCTGCCGCCGGCCTGCTTCGACCTCGGCGTCTACGGCTGGTCGCCGACGATGTCGCTGACCGCCCACGTGCACGCGGTGCCCGCGCCGGGTCCGCTGCGCATCACGCAGTGGCTCGACCACCTCGTGGGCGACCGCATGCACGAGAGCTGCCGCGTGTGGGACGGCGCCGGCCGGATGGTCGGCCAGGCCTCGCAGCTGGCCGCCGTCCGCCGGTAGCCAGTCGGTAGCTACCCGGTAGCTACTCCACACCGCCGTCGGGAAGGATCCGCCGGAACCCGGTGTACGGGTGCAGCACCTCCGGCACCGTGACCGAGCCGTCCTCGGCCTGGTACTGCTCGAGCAGGGCCGCGAGCGCGCGCCCGATCGGCAGCCCCGATCCGTTCAGCGTCGCCACCTGGGCGCGACCGCCCTGGGCGTCCTTCGCGCGGATCGCGGCCCGGCGCGACTGGAAGGTGCCGCAGTCCGAGCAGGACGAGATCTCGCGGAAGGTCCCCTGGCTCGGGAGCCAGACCTCGAGGTCGTAGGTCATCCGGGCGGCGAAGCCCATGTCGCCCGCGGCGAGACGCACCACGCGGTAGGCGAGCCCGAGCGCCTGCAGGCAGTTCTCCGCGTGCGACACCATGAGCTCGAGCTCGGTGCCCGACTCCTCCGCGCGGCAGAAGCGCACCATCTCGACCTTCGAGAACTGGTGCAGCCGCAGCAGCCCGCGGGTGTCGCGTCCGTAGCTCCCGGCCTCGGAGCGGAAGCACGGCGTGTGCGCGGTGTAGGCCAGCGGCAGCGCGTCGGCGTCGAGCATCTCGTCGGCGTGGAGGTTCGTCAGCGAGACCTCGGCGGTCGGGATGAGGTAGAGGCTCCGGTCGGCGGTGCCGGTCCGGAACAGGTCCTCCTCGAACTTGGGCAGCTGACCCGTGCCGGTCATCGTCTCGCGCGTGACCAGGTAGGGCACCGAGAACTCGGTGTAGCCGTGGCGCGCGGTGTGCATCGTCAGGAAGAACGTGGCGAGGGCGCGCTCGAGGACCGCGCCGGGGCCCTTCGCGACGCTGAAGCGCGCACCGGAGAGCTTGGCCGCCCGACCGAAGTCGAGGATGCCCATGGCCTCACCGAGGTCGACGTGGTCCCGGACGTCGAACGCGAACTCCGGGGGCGTGCCCCAGCGGCGGACCTCGACGGCGTCGGCGTCCGAGTCGCCGTCGGGTGTCTCGTCGTCGGGGAGGTTCGGGATCGCGAGCAGGACCTCGCGCAGCGCCTCCTCGGCGGCCTCGGTCTCGGCCTCGGCGGCCCGGATCTCCTCCTTGATCTCCCGGGCGCGGGTCTTGAGCTTCTCGACCTCCTCGCCCTGCCCCTTGTTCTCCCGCGCGACCCGCCCGACCTCGGCCGCGACGCGCTTCGACTCGGCGCGGAGGTCGTCGGTGCGCGCGATCGAGGAGTTGCGCCGTGCGGACATCGCCTCGAGGCCCGCGAGGTCCAGGGCGTAGCCACGCCGTGCGAGGCGGCGCACCGCCTCGTCACCGAGCTCGATCAACGTCCGTGCGTCGTGCATGCCGTCCTCGGAGGTCGTGGGAGGTTGCGGGAGGTCGTGGCCCTCCAGGGTGCCGCACCGGCTCGACGGCGCCTCGCGCGCGGTCGGTTAGGTTCGGACGCGCCCGAATGCACGCCCAGCCCTGGGAGTTCCGAGTGTCCACCGTCCTCGTCACCGGTGCAGCCGGTTTCATCGGGTCGAACTTCGTCCGCTACTGGCGTGCCGTGCACCCGGGCGACCGGATCGTCGCCCTCGACGCCCTGACCTACGCCGGGGTGCGGGAGTCGCTGAACGGTCCGGACGGCGAGCTCCTCGACGGCGTCGAGTTCGTCCACGGCTCGATCGGCAACACCGACCTGGTCGCGCACCTGCTGCGCGCGTACTCCGTGGACGTGGTGGTGAACTTCGCCGCCGAGTCGCACAACTCGCTGGCGATCCTGCGCCCCGGCGACTTCTTCGCCACCAACGTCACCGGCACCCAGGGCCTGCTCGAGGCCGTCCGCCGGGTCGGGGTCTCGCGGTTCCACCACATCTCGACCTGCGAGGTCTACGGCGACCTGTCCCTCGACGCCGACGAGGCGTTCACCGAGGACTCCCCGTACCTGCCGCGGACCCCCTACAACGCGGCGAAGGCCGGCGGGGACCACGTGGTGCGCGCCTACGGGCTGACCTACGACGTGCCGGTCACCATCACCAACTGCTCGAACAACTACGGGCCCTTCCAGTTCCCGGAGAAGGTCATCCCGCTGTTCACCACCCGCGCCCTGGCCGGCGAGCCGCTGCCGCTCTACGCCTCGACCAAGAACCGTCGGGAGTGGCTGCACGTCTCCGACCACGCGACCGCGATCGACCGGGTCATCCACCACGGGCGGGTCGGGGAGACCTACAACGTCGGGTCGGGCACCGAGGTCGACATCGAGGGCATCGCCGACACCGTGCTCGGCGCCCTCGGGCTCGGTCCGGAACTCAAGACGATCGTCCCGGACCGCCCCAGCCACGACCGGCGCTACCTGCTCGACTCCACGAAGCTGCGCACCGAGCTCGGGTGGCAGCCCGCCGTGGAGTGGACCGACGGGATCGCCGACACCGTCGCCTGGTACCGCGCCAACGAGGCCTGGTGGCGGCCCCTGCTCGGACGCTCCCCCGTGATCGAAGGAGCCGGCGCCGACTGGAGCGGCACCGGCCGCTAGGCCGATCGGCCGCACTCCTCTCCTGAGCGAACGGCACTCTCGCGCGCATGGAAGCTGCGGAAGTGCCGTTCGCTCACGAGGTGGGGACCAGCTCCGACACGTCCACCCGGAACTGCATCGACCTGTACGGCCAGTTGGTGCCGGTGTTCCACTGGCTGACGACGAGGTGGAGGTCGTCGAGCGTCGACCCCGGCACCGTGTAGCCGCCGTAGAGCTGGGCGACCCGCCCGCCCGCGTGGTCCTCGTCGCCCCAGCCGGCGCCGGCGACGACGGTCGTGCGCGGGGCGGTGTGCAGGTTCGCCGTCGGGTGGTCGAGCAGCAGGGCGTCGATGCGGTAGTTCCCGGCGTCGAACACGACGAGCAACCACCACTCGCGCCCGGTCGCGTCCGGCACGCGCCGCAGCGACAGCTCGCCGTGGGCGCCGGGCAGTACCTCGGTCGGCGGGCGGCCCCAGTCCCAGGTCGCGCCGTCCCACCCCCACCCCTCCCAGGCGGTCGGGTCGTCGAGGCGGTCCACCGGCACGCGGTGCAGCAGCAGGCCGTGGGCGCGCTGGAAGCCGGTGGTGAAGGCGTACACCCAGGTGCCGTCGGTCTCCCAGGTCAGCATCTGGAACAGCCCGCCGTGGTGGTCGCCCGGCCAGCGGACCTCGGCCGGCTCCCACGTGTCGCCGGAGTCGCGGGAACGGTGCAGCTCCGTCGCGCGGGGGTGGCCGAGCTCGCGGCACGCCATCACGTGCAGCCAGACGTCGTCCCCCAGCGTGATCACGTCGGTCGGCAGCACCGTGGAGATCCGGCGCAGCGAGAGCATCGAGGTCCCCATCCGCCGCAGGCCCCGGTGCCGGTAGCCGACGACCTGCTGGGCGTAGCCGTCCTCGCCCGCACAGCCGGTCCACACCAGGCCGGTGTCCACCGTCGCCGGGTCCGCGAAGAGCACCACGGGCGAGCGCCAGCCCGGGCCGCCGACCCCGGCGACCTCGAACGTGTCACCGAACACCGAGACCAGACGACCGTCCGGCGCGCGGACGGTGGCACCGAGGTCGGTGCCGCCGACGCCGAAGCGGTCGGTGATGCCGGGACCGGTGAGATCGCAGACCTTGTGTGCGAGCGGCATGGCCGCAGCCTGCCAGCGATCCGGGAGGCACCTGACGTCGGGAAGAGGTCCCGACGGAGATCGGAGGACACGCCGATCGCGGCCGCGAGAGCGCCTCGGCAGCCGAAGCGCGACCGCTGTGCGGTCGAGGAAGGAAGAAGAGTGTGGGCGAGGGGGGAGTTGAACCCCCACATCCTTTCGGATACACGGACCTGAACCGTGCGCGTCTGCCATTCCGCCACTCGCCCCGAGTGGTGCCGATCGGTGATCGACGGGAGGAACCCTAGCACCCGCTCCGAAGGCCACCCCGAAGGAGGTCAACGGAGGCCGTTGCGCGACCGATACCATCGAGAGGTCCCGTGCGGTGTGGCGACACTCCGTCGGGACGCAACGGTCGGACGAGCGAGTCGGAGGAGGGATCGCGGGTGGGGCGCGCACAGCGCTTCGAGCGCAAGCTCGAGGGTCTGGTGGGTGACACCTTCGCGCGGGTCTTCGGCGGCAAGGTCGTTCCCCAGGAGATCGCACAGGCCCTCCGCCGGGAGGCGGAGGACAACGTGCGAGTCTTGGCCGGTGGGCGCCAGCTGGCGCCCAATCACTACACGGTGGCGCTCAGCCCTGCCGACCACGACCGGTTGGCAGGGGACGAAGAGACCATCACCCACTCGCTGATCGACTGCGTGGAAGAGCACCTCACAGAGGGCGGGTGGGAGACATACGGTGAGGTCGTAGTCTCTCTGGAGCGTTCCGACGCGCTGCACACGGGACAGTTCCGCACCAAGTCGTCCGTTGACCCCGACGCGTCGCGGCAGCGGACCGCGAGCCCCCGATCCGCAGGAGAGCACCCCATGAGCCAGGCACCCGGCCGGTATCCGGACGAGCAGGACCAGCGCGGCTACGGCCAGCAGGGTCACCCGCAGCAGCAGCAGCAGGGCTACGGGCAGGACCCGTACGGCCAGCAGCAGCAGGGCTACCCGCAGCAGGGCTACCCCCAGCAGGGCTACGGCCAGGACCCGTACGGCCAGCAGCAGGGCTACCCGCAGCAGGGCTACGGGCAGGACCCGTACGGCCAGCAGCAGGGCTACCCGCAGCAGGGCTACGACCAGTACGGCCAGCAGCAGGGGTACGACCCCTACGGCCAGCAGCAGGGCTACGGTCAGCCCCAGGGCTACGACCCCTACGGCCAGCAGCAGGGCTACGGCCAGCCCCAGGGCTACGACCCCTACGGCCAGCAGCAGGGGTACGGCCAGCCGCAGGGCTACGCCCAGGACCCCTACGGCCAGCAGCAGGGCTACGGCCAGCAGGGGTACGACCCCTACGGCCAGCAGCAGGGCGGCTACGACCAGTACGGCCAGCAGGGCTACGGCGGCGTCCAGACCCGTCAGATGACCGCGACGCTGACGCTGGACGACGGCTCGAACCGCAGCTACCAGCTCGTGCAGGGTGCGAACGTGATCGGTCGCGGTCAGGACGCGCAGTTCCGCCTCGCCGACACCGGCGTCTCCCGCCGCCACCTCGAGATCAGCTGGGACGGCCAGCAGGCCACCCTGTCCGACCTCGGGTCCACGAACGGGACCACGGTCAACGGCACCCCGGTGCAGACCTGGCAGCTCGCCGACGGCGACACCATCCGGGTCGGGCACTCGGCGCTGCTGTTCCGCGCCCAGGGCTGACGCGTCGCTCGTGCCCGAACTCGTCCTCCAGCTCACCCGGGCGGCGTTCCTCGCGCTGCTCTGGCTGTTCGTCTTCGCCGCGCTGCGGGTCGTGCGATCCGACCTGTACGCCGCGTCGGGGCTACGGGCCGCGGTGCCAGGTCGACGCCCCGCCAAGGCAGGGGCGACGAAACCGGGCCGTGGCGGGAGCCGTTCCTCGGGACCGAAGGCACTCATCGTGACGGCGGGTGCGCTCGCCGGCACCCGCATCGCCCTCGACGGGCGGCCGATCATGCTCGGCCGCGCCGACGACTCGACGCTGGTGCTCGACGACGACTACGCGTCGACCCGTCACGCCCGTATCTCGCAGTCCGGTGACGACTGGTACGTCGAGGACCTCGGGTCCACCAACGGGACCTACCTCGACCGCAACAAGGTCGCCGGCCCGACCAAGGTGCCCCCGGGCACGCCGATCCGCATCGGCAAGACCGTGATCGAGCTCAGGACATGATCAGCGACGCCGCTGTGCCGACCAGCCCCCTGCCCACCCGGGTGCGGACGCTCCGTGCCCCTGAGTGCAGGATCGTCCCGTGACCCTGGTGCTGCGCTACTCCGCCCGCAGCGACCGGGGCCTGGTCCGGCAGAACAACCAGGACTCGGTCTACGCGGGCCCGCGTCTCCTCGCGCTCGCGGACGGCATGGGCGGCCACGCCGCCGGCGAGGTGGCCTCGAAGCTGGTCATCGCCGCGCTGGTGCCGCTCGACGACGACGAGCCGGGCGACGACCTGCTCGGTGAGCTCGCCGAGGCGACCGCCCAGGGCAACGACGCGATCACCGAGCTCGTGAACGAGGAGCCGGACCTCGACGGCATGGGCACCACGCTCACGGCGGTCCTCTTCGCCGGCAGCCGCCTCGGGATGGTCCACGTCGGTGACTCGCGGGCCTACCTGTTCCGCGACGGCGTCCTCACCCAGATCACCCGCGACGACACCTTCGTGCAGTCGCTCATCGACGAGGGCCGGATCACCGAGGACGAGGCCGCGAGCCACCCGCAGCGGTCCCTGCTGCTGCGCGCACTCACCGGGCACGACGTCGAGCCGTCGCTGACGGTGCGCGAGGCGCGCGCGGGCGACCGCTACCTGCTCTGCTCCGACGGTCTGTCCGGCGTGGTCAGCGCCGAGACGATCGCGGAGGCGCTCACCATCTCCGACCCCCAGAGCTGCGCCGACCGGCTCATCGAGCTCGCGCTCAAGGGCGGCGGGCCGGACAACGTGACGTGCATCGTCGCGGACGTCGTCGACGTCGACTACGGCGAGCACGAGCCGATCTACGGCGGTGCCGCCGGGGACGGCCGGGCCGACCCGCCGCCGGCCGACTCGGCCGCCGCACGCGCCTCGGCCGCCACGCTCACCCGCGCCGAGCCCGCGTCGCGCCCCGACCCGCTCGCCTCCCGCAGCGAGGCCGGGCGCGGGGGCCACGGTTCCGGTCGCTCCCGGCCCCGCCGCGGCCGCCTCGCGGTGGTGCTCGCCGTCGTCGGCGTGCTCGTGCTCGCGGGGCTGGGCCTGCTCGTGACGCGCCTGTGGATCGCCCAGCAGTACTACGTCGGTACGTCCGGCGACCAGGTCGTGATCTACCAGGGGGTCCGGGGCGACCTGCTGGGCGTGCAGCTGCAGGACGTCTCGGAGCAGACGGGCCTCAAGGTCTCCGACCTCACGCAGGTCGGCCGCACCTCGGTGACGGGCGACTCGCTGCCCACCTCCGACCTCGACGCCGCGCACCGCACCGTGGAGCGCCTGCGGACCGACGAGCTGCTGCCGGAGTGCCAGCCGCCGAGCCCGATCGTGCCGACGCAGCCCGGCCAGACCGCCGTCCCGACCCAGCCCGGCCAGACCGCGGCGCCCGGTGCGCCGGTCACCGCGGCCGCCCCGTCCCGGTCCCCGCAGGTCCCGGGACGCGACTGCCGCGCGGTGCAGTAGTGACGCGCCCTGCCCAGGCCGCGTCCCGAGCCGGTCGGACCGGCGGGCCCGGCGTCGCCCCCGCCGAGATGCCCGCCGACCGGACCGCGCTCCGCCCGGTCGTCGCCGCCGCCGTCTCCACCCGTCGTGGCATCGAGCTGCTCCTGCTCGCCTTCGCGGCCGTGATCACCACCGGCGCGCTCGTGCTCGTCGAGGCCAACCAGAGCCAGGAGCTGACGCTGCAGCTGCTGTACCTGGGCCTGGCCTACCTCGCGCTGTTCGCCGCCGCGCACATCGCGGTGCGGCGCTTCGCGCCCTACGCCGACCCGGTGATCCTGCCGTGCGCGGCCCTGCTCAACGGGCTCGGCCTCGTGATGATCCACCGGATCGACCTCGCGTCCGCCGCGACCGCCCTCGCCCAGGGCAAGCCTGCGCCCGACGAGAACGCCCTGCGCCAGATCGCGTGGCTGGCCCTCGGGCTCGTGCTGTTCGTCGTGGTCCTCTGGCGGGTGCGCGACCACCGGACCCTCGCCCGCTACGGCTACACGGCGGGGTTCGCCGGTCTCGTCCTGCTCGGCCTGCCGGCCGTCCTGCCCTCCGCGCTGTCCGAGGTCAACGGCGCGAAGATCTGGATCCGCGTCGGCGGCGTCGGCATCCAGCCCGGCGAGTTCGCGAAGATCCTGCTCACGATCTTCTTCGCGTCCTTCCTCGTCGCCAAGCGCGACCTGTTCACGACGGCGGGCAAGCACGTCCTGGGCATGACCTTCCCGCGGCCCCGGGACCTCGCCCCGCTCCTCATCGCCTGGGTGGTGGCGATGGGGGTGCTCGTCTTCGAGTCCGACCTCGGCACGTCGCTGATGTTCTTCGGGATCGTCCTGGCGATGATCTACGTCGCGACCGAACGGGCCTCGTGGGTCCTCATCGGTCTGGTCATCTTCGGCGCGGGTGCCTTCGCCGCGTGGACGTTCGTCGACCGCGTCGGGGTCCGTGTCGACGCCTGGCTCAACCCGTTCTCCGATCCGGCCAACGGCACCTACCAGGTCAGCCAGGGCCTGTTCGGGCTGGCCACCGGCGGCATGCTCGGCACCGGGCTCGGCGCGGGGCGACCGAACCTGGTCCCGCTCTCGAGCACGGACTTCATCTTCACCTCGATGGGCGAGGAGCTCGGCCTCATCGGGCTGATGGCGCTGCTCCTGCTCTACTGCCTCATCTCGACCCGGGCGCTGCGGACCGCCCTGGCGGTGCGGGACACCTTCGGCAAGCTGCTCGCCGCCGGGCTCGGCTTCACCGTGGCGATCCAGGTGTTCGTCGTCGCCGGCGGCGTCATCGACCTCATCCCGAACACCGGTCAGGCCGCGCCCTTCATGTCCTACGGCGGCTCGTCGCTGGTCGCGAACTACGTGCTCGTGGCCCTGGTGCTCCGGGTCTCGGACGCCGCCCGGCGGCCCGCCACGGAGAAGGGGCGGTCCGAACCCGGCGTCGCACCGACCCCGCCCCGCACGCCCCTGGCCGAGGCCCACACCGAGATGGTCTCGCGCAGCGAGGTGGCGACGCCTCCGCACGGCCACGGTCTCCCGACCCCACCACGAGGAAGGACGCGCGGAGAGTGAACACCCCGCTACGTCGCGTGTCCCTCGTGGTCATGGGCCTGATCGTGCTGCTGCTGGGTCAGGCCACGTGGGTCCAGGTGGTCAAGGCCGACGAGTACAAGGCCAACCCGTACAACCAGCGCGTCCTGCTCGACGAGTACAACCGCCAGCGCGGGCAGATCTCCGCGGGTGGCGAGGTGCTCGCCTCCAGCGTCCCCACCGACGACCGCTTCAAGTACCTGCGGCAGTACTCGAACGGGCCGATGTACGCGCCCGTCACCGGCTACTACTCGCTGGTCTACGGGACCGCCGGCATCGAGCGGGCCGAGGACGCCGTCCTCAACGGCTCCGCCGACCAGCTCTTCGTGCGCCGCATCTCCGACGTCGTCACCGGCCGGACCCCGGCGGGCGGCAACGTCGCCCTCACGATCGACCCCAAGGTCCAGCAGGCCGCGTACAACGCCATGGCCTCGCGCGGCTACTCCGGCAGCGTCGTCGCCATCCGGCCGCAGACCGGGGAGATCCTGGCGCTGGTCTCCACCCCGTCGTACGACCCCAACCCGCTGGCGAGCCACGACGGGTCCACCCAGACCGCGGCGTGGAACGCGCTGGACCCGAACAGCTCGGACTCCCCGCTGCTCAACCGCGCGATCAGCCAGCTCTATCCGCCCGGGTCGACGTTCAAGCTCGTGAGCACCGCCGCCGCCCTCGACGCCGGCCTCGTCACCCCGGACACCCCCGTGACCGCCGCCCCGCGCATCACGCTGCCCGACGGCACGACGACCCTCGAGAACTACAACGGCGAGGCGTGCGGCTCGGGCGCCACCGTGCCGCTGTCGGTGGCCTTCGCGAAGTCCTGCAACGGGCCGTTCGCGCAGCTGGCCGACCAGCTCGGCGGGGACCGGCTCAAGTCCATGGCGACCGCGCTCGGCATGGAGAACCCGAACCAGACCATCCCGATGCCGGTGGTGGAGTCCGACGTGGGCGACCTCTCCGACGCCTCTGCGCTCGCGCAGTCCGGGATCGGCCAGCGCGACGTGCGCATGACGCCGCTCGTGAACGCGATGATCACCGCGACCATCGCCAACGGCGGGGTCCCGGTGGCCCCCCACCTCGTGAGCGAGATCCAGGGCTCCGACCTCTCGGTGGTCGACACCACCTCACCGGACCGGGGCTCCCGGGCGTTCTCCTCCTCCACCGCGTCGACGCTCACGCAGCTGATGATCGGCTCGGAGAACGGGGGCACGGGGAGCACCAGCAGCGGCAAAATCCCGGGCATCCAGCTGGCGTCCAAGACGGGGACGGCCGAGCAGGGCCCGACCCCGAAGACCAGCCCGCCGCACACCTGGTACGACGTCTTCGGACCGGTACCCGACCCCCAGGTGGCCGTCTCGGTGATCGTCGAGAAGGGCGGCAACCGGGGCGACGACGCGACCGGTTCCTCGGTGGCCGGACCGGTCGGCCGCGCGGTCGTCGCCGCGGCCCTGCAGGGAGGGAGGTAGCACCATGGCTCCGACCACGGGCACGCTCCTCGCCGACCGCTACCGGATCGGCCGGCGCATCGCGATCGGCGGGATGGGCGAGGTCTGGGAGGCCCAGGACACCCGCCTCGACCGCACGGTCGCCGTCAAGATCCTCAAAGCCGAGCTGTCCGGGGATCCCGAGTTCCTGCACCGCTTCCGCACCGAGGCCCGCACGGCCGCCTCGCTGAACAACCCGGGCGTCACCGCGGTCCACGACTACGGCGAGACCACCACCGACTGGAGCACCGCGAACGGCACCATCCAGGTCCCGGTGGCCTACCTCGTGATGGAGCTCGTCCGCGGCGAGCCGCTGGCGCAGATCCTCTCGGTGCACGGCCGGCTCGGCGTCGACTACACCCTCGACATCCTCGAGCAGTCCGGCTACGCGCTCGACGCCGCGCACGAGCGCGGCCTGGTCCACCGCGACGTCAAGCCCGGCAACATCCTCGTGACGCCGTCGAACCAGGTCAAGATCACCGACTTCGGCATCGCGAAGGCCATCGACGCGGCCCCCGTGACCCGCTCGGGCATGGTGATGGGCACCGCCCACTACATCGCCCCGGAGCAGGCGGGCGGCGGCGACGCCGGCCCCGCCTCGGACGTCTACTCGCTCGGCGTCGTCGGCTACGAGTGCCTCGCGGGGCGCCGGCCGTACCTCTCCGAGAACGCCGTGACGGTCGCGATGATGCACATCCGCGACCCGCTCCCGCCGCTCCCGCCGGACGTGCCGCCGGTGGTGCGCCAGCTCATCGAGCTGACCCTCACGAAGGACCCGCGCGGCCGGTACGCCAACGGCGGGGAGTTCGCCCGCGCCGTGGCCGCGGTGCGCCGGGGTGAGCCCGTCCCGCGGCCCGGCGCGGCCACCGCGGCGACGGAGGCGGTCAACCCGGCCACCCGCGTGGCCCCGGCGTCGACCTACGACGGCCCGCAGCAGCCGCCCCCGCCGCGCCGCGACCGCTGGGACGACGGGCACCGCTCCGAGCCCGCCCGGCGTGGTCCCTGGGGCACCGTCGCCGCCGTCGTCGCGGTCCTCGCCGTCCTGGGGATCCTCGCGTACGTGCTGGTCTCGAACACCGAGACGAGCGCGCCCCCGCCGGTCGCGACCCCGACCACCACCACGACGACGGCCGCGCCGACCACCACCACGACCACGCGCAGCCGGTCGACCACGACGACCACCGCCGCCGGCGACACGGTCAGCGTGAGCAACATCGACTACGTCGGACGGTCCGCCTCCGTGGCCGCGGCCGCGCTGCGCGAGGACGGCCTCTCCCCGACCGTGCGCACCGTCCTCGGCGGGCAGCCGAGCGATCCGTCGGCCTGCCGGGTGCTCTACGTGTCCCCCACCGGTGAGGTCCAGCGCGGTGACACCGTCACCGTGACCTGTCAGGAGTTCGGATGACCGCGCCTCGCCTCCTGTCCGACCGCTACGAGCTCGGACCCGCGCTCGGCTACGGCGGGATGTCCGAGGTCCACGGCGGCCGGGACGTGCGCCTGGGTCGGGACGTGGCCATCAAGGTGCTGCGGTCGGACCTGGCCCGCGACCCGCAGTTCCAGATCCGGTTCCAGCGCGAGGGCCAGAACGCCGCCGCCCTGAACCACCCGGCCATCGTGGCGGTGTACGACACCGGCGAGACCTGGGCCGACGACGTCCCGCTGCCCTACATCGTCATGGAGTACGTGCCGGGCCGGACGCTGCGCGACATCGTCAAGACCGGCGGGCCGATGGACCCGTACCGGGTCTGCGAGGTCACCGCGGACATCTGCTCCGCCCTCGACTTCTCCCACCGGCACGGCATCATCCACCGAGACGTGAAGCCCGCGAACGTCATGATCACGCCCTCCGGGGCCGTGAAGGTCATGGACTTCGGGATCGCGCGGGCGCTGTCCGACGCGCAGCAGGGGCTGACGCAGACGGCCGCGGTCATCGGCACCGCCCAGTACCTGTCGCCGGAGCAGGCCCGGGGCGAGGCGGTCGACGCCCGCTCGGACGTGTACTCCACCGGCTGCGTGCTCTTCGAGCTGCTCACCGGGCAGCCGCCGTTCACCGGCGACTCCCCGGTCGCGGTGGCCTACCAGCACGTGCGGGAGGACCCGAAGGCACCGTCCGAGCTCAACCCCGCGGTCCCGCCCGCCCTCGACGCGATCACGTTGAAGGCGCTCGCGAAGAACCCGTTCAACCGCTACCAGACGGCGGGCGAGATGCGCGACGACCTGGTGCGCGTGCTCCAGGGCGAGCAGGTCGAGGCCCCGCTGGTGATGACGGCCGACGAGCGCAACACGCTCATGACCGGCCCCACGCGCACCGTGGGCGCGGCCGCCTACGCCACCGGGCCGGCCACCGAGGCCGGCGACTTCGCCGCCTGGCAGGCCGACCAGGAGGAGGAACGTCGTCGTCGCGGCCGGCGCCGTCTCGGCGTCATCGGCGCGATCGTGGCGGTGGTGGCGGTGCTCGCCGGGTTGTTCTTCCTCTTCTCGCCGGGCAACAACCAGGTGGCCGTCCCCGACGTCACCAACCAGCCCCAGGACGTCGCGCTGCGGACGCTGACCGGTGCGGGACTCAAGCCCAACCTCGTCCCGGTGGCCTCGACGGCCACGCAGGTGGGCACCGTCCTCGGCACCGATCCCGTGGCGGGCGCCGAGGTGGCCCCGCAGACCGTCATCGCGATGCGGGTGGGCCGCGGGCCGGACCGGGTGCAGACGCCCGACCTCACCGGCAAGACCGCCGACCAGGCGCAGCAGATCGTGCAGGCCGCGGGCCTCACGCTCACACCCGTGCCCCAGCAGCGGCCCGTCGACGACTCGTCCCAGGTCGGCAAGGTCCTGGCCCAGGACCCGGCGGCCGGCACGCTGCTCGCGCCGGGCACCGCGATCCAGCTGACGGTGGGTCAGCAGCGCCAGACCATCAAGGTCCCGGACGTGACCGGCCAGCCGGTCAGCACCGCCCGCACCACGCTCGAGGGCGTGGGACTCGAGGTCACGGTCTCCGGCGACTCGTCGGGGAACGCCACGGTCGCCTCCACGAGCCCGGCGGCCGGCTCCACGGTCGCGGTCGGCTCCACCGTCACCCTCACCGTCACCGGCGGCGACCGCCTGTCGATGCCCGACATCACCGGCGAGACGCTCGACGAGGCGAAGCAGACGCTGGCCTCCGCCGGGTTCACCGGCAACATCCGGGCGACCAGCCAGAACGTCGACGACCCGAACCAGGACAACAAGGTGCTCAGCCAGACCCAGTCCGCCGGGAGCCAGGTCGGCCGTGGCGACGAGATCCAGGTGACCGTCGGCCGCTACAACGGCGGGGGCGGCGGCGGGAACAACGGTGGCGGCGTCTTCGGCGGGAACGGCCTCTTCCCCGGCAGCAACTGACACCGCCCCGTCGTCGGGAAGGCCCTTCCCGACGACGGGTGCCGGCTCAGCTCCGCGCGGGCGGGGCCGCGGCCATCGCGAGGGCGCGCACGTCGCGGACCAGCTCGTCCACCAGGCCCTCGGCCACGGGGTGGCCGCAGCCGGCCATCCACGTGGCGAGCATCCGGTGGCCGTCCTCGGTGAGGACCGATTCCGGGTGGAACTGCACGCCCTGCAGCGGCAGCTCGCGGTGACGCATCGCCATGAGCACGCCGTCGGCGGTCCAGCCGGTGGCCTCGAGCTCGTCGGGCAGGGAGTCCGGCCGCACCGTGAGCGAGTGGTACCGCGTGGCGGTGAACGGGTCGGGCAGCCCGGCGAGCACGCCCGCCCCGTCGTGGTGCACCGCCGAGGTCTTGCCGTGGCGCAGCTCCGGGGCCCGCTCGACGATCCCGCCGAACGCCTGGCCCAGCGCCTGGTGCCCGAGGCACACGCCGAGCAGCGGCGTGCGGTCGGCCGCGCAGCGGGCGATGACGTCCAGGCTCTGCCCGGCGTCGTCGGGCGTGCCGGGACCGGGACTGACGAGCACGCCGTCGGCGTCGGCCGCGAGGTCGAGCACGTCGGGGGCGTCGTTGCGCCGCACCACCGGCTCGGCCCCGAGCTGGGCCAGGTACTGCACCAGGTTGTAGACGAAGCTGTCGTAGTTGTCGACGACGAGGACCCGCACGGGCCCAACCCTACGTGCGGCTTCGCTACCGTGGAGTCCACACTCGTCCTCAGGAGCCTCCCGTGCCGAAGTCCAAGGTCCGCAAGAAGCCGACCTACACCCCGCCGCCGCAGGCCGCGGCCACGAAGACCGCCGGGCCGTCGCACCCGGCCTACGTCGTGATCATGCTGGCGATCGGCATCGTCGGGCTCGCCTGGCTCGTCGTGAACTATCTCGCCGGCGAGGACATCCGCTTCATGGCAGAGCTCGGCGGCTACAACTTCCTCATCGGCTTCGGTCTGGTCGTCATCTCGCTGCTCATGACGATGAAGTGGCGCTGAGCCGCCGAACTACATCGATGTCGTTCGTCCCCACTGTGGACGGAGCCTGTGGACAACCCTGATGCCGAGTGGGCCGCACCTCTCGCCGCGGTGGTCCTCGGATCGGTCGGCGCGGTCGCGCTGCTCGTCGTGGTCGTCCTCGGCTCGCTGGACGGACCCGGCCGACTGCTGCTCGGCGTCGCGGCGGTCGCGGTCGGGGTGGCCGCGGTGTTCGGGCTGCGGGCCCGCCCCCGGCTCGCGGCGACCGACGACTCGCTCACGGTGCGCGGCCTGCTCGGGGCGCGCACGTGGCCCTGGACACGGGTCGACGCGGTCCGGGTGGTCCGCATGCGTCGGCTCGGGATGCCGGCGGCCTATCTCGAGATCGACGCCCGGGACGACGACGGGGCCGAGCGGCTGCTCGTGCTGGGGCGCCTCGAGCTCGGCACCGACCCGGTGGACGTCGCCGAGGCGTTGCAGGCCCACCGCGCCCGGGCCGGGCGCGGCGGGACGGGGTCAGCCGCCGATGCGGCAGGTGGTGGCGCCGCAGACGACGCTGCCGAAGGACGCGTCGCGCAGCGCGACCGCGACGACGAGGGCGACGACGACCCCCGCGACGATCCACAGGCCGACGACCGGGCGTGAGCGGCCCGGGCCGTAGGTCATCGCGGCCGCCACCCCGGTGCCGACGACCAGCCCGCCCAGGTGCCCGAGCAGCGAGATCCCGGGGAACGTCAGCGAGAAGACGACGTTCAGGCCGATGATCACCAGCGCGGAGGTGGCGGGCAGCCGCATCCGGCGGAGCAGGACCACGAGGGCCCCCATCAGGCCGAAAATCGCCCCGGAGGCGCCCGCCGTCGCGCTCACCGGCGAGCCGAACACCATCACCGCGGCCGATCCGCCGAGCAACGACGCCCCGTAGAGCGCCGTGAAGCGCAACCGGCCGAGCACCAGTTCGATGTCCCGCCCGATGAACCACAGGGCGACCATGTTGAACAGCAGGTGGATCGGGCCGATGTGCAGGAAGCCCGACGTCACCAACCGCCACCACTCGCCGCCGGCGACCTGCAGCGGGACGAGGGCGCCGCCCGCGAACACGGCGCCGTCGGTGTTGTCCTGCACGCTGCCCGCGTCGAGCGCGGTCCACGCGAAGACGGCGACGTTCAGCGCGATGAGGGTCGGGACGACGACGGCGGTCGGCCGCCGCAGGTCCCGACCCCGCCGCTGCGTGCGCGCGCCCTCGGTGACGCAGTCGACGCACTGCATCCCCACCGACGCGTCCCGCAGGCACTGCGGGCACGCCGGGCGGTCGCAGCGCGTGCACCGCAACCCGGTGGGGCGGTCGGGGTGGCGGACGCAGACCTGCGTGTCCGCGCCCGGGGGACTGCTGCTCATGCCCCCAGTGTCCCCGTCCGGTGGTGGGTGTCCGGTTACTTCGCGACCTCGACGCTCTCGATCACGATATCGGCGGTGGGGCGGTCGCCGGGACCGGTGGGCGTGGCGGCGATCGAGTCGACGACGTCCCGGCTGGCCTGGTCGGCCACCTCGCCGAAGATGGTGTGCTTGCGGTTGAGCCACGTCGTCGGGGCCACCGTGATGAAGAACTGCGAGCCGTTCGTGCCGGGCCCGGCGTTCGCCATCGCGAGCAGGTACGGGCGGTCGAAGCGCAGGTCGGGGTGGAACTCGTCGGCGAACTTGTAGCCCGGCCCACCACGACCCGTTCCGGTGGGATCCCCGGTCTGCAGCATGAACCCGGCGATGACCCGGTGGAAGATCGTGCCGTCGTAGAACGGCCCGCTGGACGAGCCCTTCGCGTTCGGCTCGCTGTACTGGCCCTCACCGGTCGCGAGTCCCACGAAGTTGGACACCGTCTTCGGTGCCTTGTCGGGGAAGAGGTTGACGGTGATGTCGCCGTTCGAGGTGTGCAGCGTCGCGGTCGGCCCGTTCTCGGCATTCGTCACGGACGTCATCGTGCCACCGACGGAGCAGCGGGTGTGACGCACCGGCGGGTCGGGCACTTGCAGACAGGGGAATGGCGGCAGGATCAGCCGCCCACGAACAGTGAGGTGTCGCCGTTGAGCAGCAAGACCGTGATCGGAGCCAGGGAGGACCTGGACGATCTGCGCAAGGAAGGACGCCGCGCCCGTAAGAAGGCGGCCAAGCACGCCGAGAAGGCCGCTGCCCAGGCCCGCAAGGAGCGCGAGAAGGCCCGCAAGCAGGGCGCGAAGAAGCGCGCCGAGGTCCGCAAGGACGTGCGTGCCGCCGCCGACCAGGCGCGCCAGCGGGTGCTCGACGCCCGCGCCGAGGCCCGTTCGCGCGCCGAGGAGGCACAGGCCGAGGCCCGCAAGCGGGCGCAGGAGGCCAAGGCCGAGACGCGCAAGCGCGCCAACAAGGCCGCGAAGGACGCCCGGAAGCAGGCGCGCTCCTACGCCAAGGACGCCCGCAAGCAGGCCACGTCCTACGCGAAGGACGCCCGCAAGGCGCTCGAGTCGTCGTCGGTGCCGACCTCGGTCAAGGACGCCCGCAAGGCGCTCGAGGCCTCGCCGGTCCCGACCTCGGTCGGCGAGCTGCGCGACCTCGGCGAGACCGTCCGCGGCCAGCTCGAGGACGGCCTCACCACGGCCCGTCGCGACCTCTCGCAGCGCCTCGAGCCGGAGCAGGACAAGAAGCGTCGTCGTTGGGGCCTGTGGATCGTCCTCGGCGTGCTCGCGGCCGGGATCGCGGTGGTCGCGACCCGCAAGGCGCCGGAGCTGCCGCCCCCGCCGCCGCCCGCGCCGCGCCCGAAGCCGGCCCCGAGCCCGGCCGCGGGCTCGACGAACACCCCGGCGGCGGCCGCCGGTGCCGTGCCCGACCCGGACCAGCCGGGGGGCATCGTCCCGCCGAAGGGCCCGACGGACGCCATCACGCCCAGCTCGAACGGCTCGGCCGGCAGCACCAAGCCCGCCGGGAACTAGGCCCGCGTTCCTGCTGCCCCGGTCTCACCGGGGCAGCAGGCCGCGCAGGCGGTCGCCCACCCCGATCGTCCGGTCGGCCGTGACGTCCTGCGCCCGCCCGGCGATCACGGCCGCCACGTTCCGCGCGCTCGTCTCCCCGGCGCGCAGGTACTCGCCGTGGCCGACCGCGCCCGTCGTCGCGATCGGGTGGATGCCGGGCAGACCGTTCGGGTCGGGACCGAACCACCCCGTGTCGGCCACCGGGTCGAACCGGGCCTCGCCCACCCACGTCGGCTGCCGCGGCAGCGGCGTGACGCCGGGCGAGCCCAGCAGCACCACGTCGTCCACCGTGTGCGACGTCGCCGCGGCCTGGGCGACGACCAGCGACCCGTACGAGTGCCCGATCGCCGTGACGTGCGCGCCGCGGGCGCCCACGCCGTCGAGGAACGAGGTCAGCCGCGTGGACGCGGCGGTCGCCGCCCGCGCGCCGAGCACCGACCGGGACGGGTCGAGCACCTCCGGCCACTGCGGCGCCGCGTAGTCGTACCAGGCGACGGCGGCCACGCCCGGCCCCGTCAGCGCCGCCAGCTCGGCCGTGCGGGCGGGCAGGTCCTCCGCGCGGGCCGTGAAGCCGGGGACGAACACGCCGACGTGCCGCGCGCCGTCGACGTCGCCGATCCCGATCGCCGCCCGTCCCGAGGTCGGGTCCAGGGCGAGGAGCGTCCGGTCGGCCGCCGCCGCGTCGACGGCCAGGATCCGGCCGAGCCGGGCCCGCACGGCCGCCAGCCGGGTCTCCACGTCCTGCAGCTCGCCGGCCCCGCGTACCGCCTCCCGGGCGCGGGTGAGCTCGGCCAGTTCCGCCTCGGTCGCATCCCGGGTCGTGGCGAGGCGCGCACGGTTCGCGCGGTCCCGGGCGCTCGCGGGGAGTCCGTCGAGGCCGCCGACCAGCTCCGGGCGCCCGACGACCAGCGACTCCCGTTCCTGCTCCGACAGGCCGGCCCACCAGTGCGCGACGACCGCCGGCGCCGGCCCGTCGGCGGCCGGGCCGACCGCCACGGGCTCGCCGCGCCCGGCCCGGGCGAGGGCGTCGGCGAGCCGGGCGTCGTCGAACGGCTCCCGGGCCGCCACGTCGGCGAGCACCGCCGTGAGCCGCCGGGCGCGGTCGAGCAGGCCCCCGCCCCGGTCGACGAGGTGGCCGAGCTGCACGCGCGCGGCGTCCGCGGCCTCGCCCTGCCAGGTCGTCGGGAGGCGGGGCGCGAACACCGCGCGCTCCCACCCGTCGACGGCCGTGCCCAGGGCGGCGGCCACCGGGACGAGGACGCTCACGGCGTGCCGTCGAACAGGTGCGCCAGCTCTCCGTCGGCCAGCCCGACGTCGGTCGCCGTGTCCTCCACCAGGTCCTCCAGCGCCCGGGCGGCGGCGTTCCACGTGGCCGCGTCGGCCGTCCACTCCCGGGCCAGCGCGAGGGCCTGCGCGGCCGTACGGGTGCCCGGGACGAGGCGGGCCAGCTCGCGGACCGCCGCGCTCATCGCCTCCGCCGCCGCGGCGGCGGCGTCCACGGCCCACTCGATCTCCTCGACCGCGTCGCGCAGGGCGTCCGGGTCCACGGTGAATCCATCGCTCATGCCCGGGTGACGTCCCCGACGGCGGGACGGCTCCGGCCGCGTCGCCCGCCTGGGGACAACCGGGGCCCGGGGTGCCGGTGGGGACGCGTGGTTGGGCCGGTCGGCGGCACCCCGCCCTGCACGAACGGCACTCTCGCCGCTTCCATGTGCGCGAGAGTGCCGTTCGTTCACCGAGAGGGGTGGCCGCCCGTGGCGACCGCACGACGACGGGGACCGATCCGGGCCGAGCTCGAGGCGGCGCGGGACCGGCTGCTGGCCGACGTGCTGCCCGGGCCGGACGACCCACCGCTGCGGGTGCTGTTCTCCGGGATCAACCCGGGCCTGGTCTCCGCGTACACCGGCCACCACTTCGCGCGCCCCGGCAACCGGTTCTGGCCGGCCCTGCACGCCTCCGGCTTCACCCCGCGCGTGTTCGCCCCGGCCGAGCAGGACCTGCTCCCCGCGCTCGGCCTCGGGATCACCAACGTCGCGCCCCGCGCCACGGCCCGCGCCGACGAGCTCACCGACGACGAGCTGCGCGCCGGCGGGGAGCGACTGCGGGCCCTGGCCGCGAAGCTCGCGCCGGCGTGGCTCGCCGTCGTCGGGGTGGTCGCGTACCGCACCGCCTTCGGGGAGCCGACGGCCGTCGTCGGGAAGCAGGACCGCACCCTCGGGGCGACGCGGCTGTGGGTGCTGCCGAACCCGAGCGGGCTGAACGCGCACTACACGCCCGCCTCGCTCGCGGCTCAGTTCGCCGTCCTGCGCAGATGCGCATGCGGCGATCACTCCGATTGACGGTGGTCGGGGTCACAGGCAGGGTGATCACCCCGGGGGGACGGTCGGAGTTCGTAGACGCGGAGGTCTGCAGTGGCCAGTGGTGAGATCAAGGTCAGTGTTCTCGATTGCGGCGCGATGACCGCCGACCTGACGTGGCTGCTCCTGCAGCCGGGACGGTCGATCAAGCCCCGCCAGCAGAAGGAGTCGCCCGCCGAGTGGGTCGACGTGCCGACGCACTGCGTCCTCGTCGAGACCCCCGACGGGACCCTGCTGTGGGACACCAGCTGTCCCGCCGACTGGGAGGAGCGCTGGGGGCCGACCGGCCTCAACGACTTCTTCCCCTACGACAAGGTCTCCGACGACGAGTACCTCGACAAGCGGCTCGAGCAACTCGGCATCGGCACCGACCAGATCGACTACGTGGTGCTCTCGCACCTGCACTTCGACCACTGCGGCAACGCGAACCTGTTCAAGGACTCGCCCGCGAAGCTCGTCTGCTCGGACAAGGAGAAGGAGTTCGCGTTCGGCTTCGACGGGCCGTTCACGGGGGCGCACCTCAAGAGCGACTACGAGAACCTGAACTGGGAGACGGTCTCGGGCGACACCGAGTTCCTCCCGGGCGTGACGCTCCTGCAGACCCCGGGTCACACCCCGGGAACCATGTCGATGCAGGTCGACCTGCCCGACACCGGGACGATGATCTTCACCTCGGACGCGGTGTACATGGGCGCGAGCTACGGCCCGCCGCCGGTCCCCGCGGCCATCGTCAACAACCTCGAGTCGTGGTTCTCCTCGGTGGAGAAGATCCGGGACGTCGCCGAGAAGACGAACGCGACCGTCGTCTTCGGCCACGACGCCGACCAGATCCACGAGCTCAAGACCGTCTCGAACGGAGGCCACTACACGTGACCGTCCCCCCCGTCCCGGCCGAGGAGTCGGTCTTCACCTGGGGCGCACCGCCACTCAAGTTCGGCGCCGGGGCCTGCGACGAGATCGGCTTCGACCTCTCGCAGTACGGCGCGAAGCGGATCCTGCTGATCACGGACCCGGGCATGCAGCAGACCGGGCTGCCGGACCGGATCGCCGACCAGATCCGCCGCTACGACATGACCGTCGAGATCTTCGACGGCGTCCACGTCGAGCCCACCGACGACTCGATGAACAAGGCCATCGGCTACGCCACCGAGCAGGGGCCGTGGGACGGCTTCGTCGCCGTGGGCGGCGGCTCGGCCATCGACACGGCGAAGGCGGTCAACCTGCTGACCACCTTCCCGGGCGAGTTGATGGACTACGTCAACAAGCCGGTGGGCAACGCGCAGGTCCCGCCGGGGGCGCTCAAGCCGCTCATCGCGGTCCCGACGACGGCGGGGACCGGGTCCGAATCCACCGCGATGTGTGTGCTGGACATCCTGTCCCTGCGCGTGAAGACGGGGATCAGCCACTGGCGGCTGCGGCCGACCCTGGCGGTCGTCGACCCGCTGCTGACGATGACGCTCCCCCCGGAGGTCACCGCGGCGTCGGGCATGGACATCGTCTGCCACGCGCTGGAGAGCTACACGGCCCGCTGGTACACGAGCTTCGACCGCAAGAAGCCCGAGGAGCGGGTGACCTACTGCGGGTCCAACCCGGTCTCGGACCTCTGGTGCGAGAAGTCGATGAGCCTGCTGGCGAAGTCGTTCCGCACCGCCGTGCACCGCGGCGCCGACGACGTCGACGCCCGCATGGACATGATGATGGCGGCGACCTTCGCCGGGATGGGCTTCGGCAACTCCGGGGTGCACATCCCGCACGCCAACGCCTACCCGATCGCCGGGCAGGTCCGGGACTTCCACCCGGCCGGCTACCCGTCGGACGAGGCGATGGTGCCGCACGGCATGTCGGTGTCGCTGACGGCGCCCGAGGCGTTCCGGTTCTCGTTCGACTCCGCCCCCGACCGGCACATGGCCGCGGCGCGGATGCTCGGGCCGAACGCCGAGACGCAGAACAAGGCGTCCGAGCAGCTCCCGCACGTGGTCACCGAGCTGATGCGCGACATCGGCATCCCGAACGGGATCGGTGAGGTCGGGTTCGGCGAGTCGGACATCCCCGACCTCGTCGAGGGCACGATGAAGCAGCAGCGCCTGCTCGCCACGTGTCCGCGCACGCCGACCGAGGACGACATCGCGGACATCTTCGCGAAGTCCATCTCGAACTGGTGATCGTCGCGGGGCGGGCGCCGGACCGGCGCCCGCCCCGCCCTCGTCGAAAGAGGCCCGTGGTGCCGATCTACGACTACCGCTGCGACTGCGGGCTCCGCTTCGAGCGGCTGATGGGCCGCGACGTGGCGGCCCCCGCGTGCCCGGAGTGCGGGGGCGAGTCCCGCAAGGTCCCGTCCCGGCCCGCCCTGCACGGGAAGGCCGACCCGGGCCTGTCCCGCGAACAGATGCCGCAGACCTGGCGCGGGGTCTACAACGGCAACCGCGAGTACATCGCCTCCATGCGCAAGCAGTGGGAGCGACGCCAGCGGCTCGAGGAGAAGCACCCCGAGCTGGCCGGCGACACCCGCCCGGTCATCGCGCACGAGGGGCGCTACGAGCAGGTGCCGCTGCGGGCCGGCGAGCCGATCCTCAAGCCGGCCTCCGACGCGGGGTCCTCGTCGTCGGGACACGGTCACGGGCACGGCCATGGCCACGGGCACAGCCACGGCCCGGCCGCGCCGAAGCCGCCGACCCCACCGACCGGGTAGGCATCGGTCGACGGCGCACGTGGCCTGGGACACACTCCCCGCGTGGACTTCGACCAGGCCCGTGACGTCTTCCTCCAGCCGCGCGAGGGCGCGACCGCTCCTCCCGCCGACACCCCGGCGCTGCGCCTGCGCCACGTGCTCGAGCCGCTCGCGATGGTCCACCTCTGGAGCGCGCCCGCCCACGAGCACCTCCGGAAGGCCGGCCTGAACTTCCTCACCGGGTACGTCGGCGGCCGCGGCTGCACCCTCGGCGACGTGACGCCCGGCGTCGTCGCCTCCACGTTCGCGGTGTTCGAGCCGGGCCTCGCGGCCGACCTGTGGCGGCAGGCGCGCGACACCTGCACCGTCGAGGAGCTGCTGGCCGTGCGCGTCGCCGCCGGCGGGGAGGGCGTGCGGGCCGCCCTGGAGGGGGTCGACGAGGCCGAGATCGGCCGGGCCGTCCGGACGCTGCGCGAGGCGCTCGACGCCGGCGGTCCGGGCGAGCTCGCGGGGCGCCCGCTCTACGCGAGCCTGCGCGACCAGCCCTGGCCGACCGACGCCCACACCGCGCTGTGGCACGTCGCGTCGCTCTACCGCGAGCACCGCGGCGACGCCCACCTCGCCGCGTGCGTCGCGGCGGGCGTCGACGGCCTCGAGGCCAACATCCTCACCGAGCTCCGGGCCGGCTTCGACCTCTACGAGTACACCGGCACCCGCGGGTGGTCGCCCGAGGCGATGGACGCCGCGTTCGCGCGGCTGGAGGCCCGCGGCCTGGTCGCCGACGGCGCCCTCACCCCGGCCGGACGCGACGCCCGCGAGGCGATCGAGGCGGCCACCGACCTCGCCGAGCAGCGGGTGATCGACGCGTTGGGCTCCGACCTGGACGACCTCGTCGCCACCCTCGGCTCCTGGGCCGACCGCGTCGTCGAGGCCGGCTGGTTCCCGCCCGACCCCTACAAGCGCGCGGCGGGGTGAGACCGGGGCGGGTCGGGTAGGTGGGGCACGTGCCTGCTGCCACGTCGCCCGCCCGCCGCCTCCGGGATGCCATCGAGCCGATCGCGATGGTCCACGTCCACAGCCCGGAGGCCCGCGAGCAGTACGAGGCGATCGGTCTGGCGCGGTGGCAGGGGTACGTCCTGGGCCGGGCCGGGACGCTCGGCCTGCCGCCGGCGGGCCTCGTCGTCGCGACCTTCGGCGCCTTCGAGCCGGAGATGCTCACGGGGTCCTACGAGGCCGCCCTGGCGACGGCGAGCGTCCCGGACGCGCTCGCCGCGAAGCTCGCCGGGGCGACCCGGTGCCTGCACCGCGTGTTCGGCGAGCCGATGCGCGACGTCGAGGAGGTCG
This sequence comes from Actinomycetospora sp. NBRC 106378, assembly GCF_030269685.1. Classification (GTDB taxonomy): domain Bacteria; phylum Actinomycetota; class Actinomycetes; order Mycobacteriales; family Pseudonocardiaceae; genus Actinomycetospora. Next base: position 646 of record NZ_BSTT01000022.1, on the reverse strand, counting down.
TCACCGTCCTGCGGGGCGGCCTCGACCGCGCCCCGCTGTTCGGCAACCCGCTCTTCGCGGGCCACGCGGCGCTGGAGTGGCCGGGCGACGCCTGGGCCCGGCTCTGGCACGCCACGAACCTGCTGCGCGAGTTCCGCGGCGACGCCCACGTCGCGGCGCTCGTGTCGCACGGGATCGGCGGGCTCGAGTCGAACCTGCTCACCGAGGCGCGCGTCGGCATGGCCGGGCGGGACTACACCCGGACCCGCTCGTGGTCCGAGGAGGACATCGAGGCGGCCACCGCCGACCTGCTCGACCGCCTGCTCATCACCCGCGACGGCGACCGCATCCGCCTGACCGAGCGCGGGGCCGCGCTGCGCGACGACGTCGAGGACGCCACCGAGGCCGCGCTCGACCCCGTTCTCGAGGGCATGGAGCACGGGCTCGACCTCGCCGTCGAGCGGTGTCTGCGCTGGTCGCGGGAGATCCGCGACGCCGGGGCGTTCCCCGACGACGACGAGAAGCTGCTGGCGGGCTAGCTGTACTGACCGGACAGGTTGGTCAAGCGGGTGATCGGGGCCTGCCTGCCGATGGCGCTGTGGGGCCGGTGGTGGTTGTACTCGTGCAGCCACCCCGGGAGCGCCTTGCGGCGCTGGGATTCGCTGAG
>NZ_BSTT01000021.1 GCF_030269685.1 Actinomycetospora sp. NBRC 106378 | reverse complement strand
CAACAGCGCCGCCCGCTTCAGCTACGGCGGAGTGCTCCTGCGACTCGACAGCCGCTTCGCCGGCCTCAGTGTCGGCCTGGTCCGAGACCGCACCCGCCTGCACGTCTACTACGGCTCCAGCCGCCTGACGACCTTCCAGCTCGGCGTCCACCACCCCCACCCCACCCGCTGACTGTCCACCATGTCCCCGGCACAACCTGTCCACCATGTCCCGGGTATTGACAAGGCTCGCGCGGCACCGGGAACCGGATGGGTGACGTCTCGGCGCCGGGTCGTGGAACGAGCGAGCACCTGCGATGGTTTCAGGCTCCGGCCGACCACCGCAAAGGCTCGTTGATCTTGGTCGACCTCTTGTCGCGGTCCCTCGACGGCCGCCGAGCACCTTGTCGTTGTGAATCAGAACGACAAAGTGGGGCCGGCCTGGCTGCACACCGCGACAAGCCGGGCGAGACGTCACTGATCAGGCGCGGGCAGGCCCGAGGGCCCGATCAGTGACGTCTCGGCTCGGCGAAGGTCAGCGCCGGACCGCGAACGGCAGGATCGACCCGCGCAGGAGTGCCTCGGCGTCCACGGACGTCAACGACGGGAACCGCGACAGACGCGAGGAGGCCAGCGCCACCGGGTCCTCCACCGGGTCGAGGCGGCCGGTCAGGTAGGCCCACTCGTGCTCGTCCGAGCAGTACGGCAGCACCGTCGGGAACACCGACGAGAACCGGCCGGCCATCCGCTTCAGCGTGTCGTTGCGCCACACCGTCGGACAGCCGGCCTGCGTGCAGACCACGCCGCCCGGCGCCAGCACCGACGCACAGCGCTCGAGGAACGGGGTGCCGTAGAGCCGGGCGTGCTGGGCGGGGTCGTCGACCTCCACCGGCTCGTCGGGCAGGTCCACGATGACGACGTCGTACCGGTCGCCCCGCTCGGCGGCCGCGGCGAGGAACTCCCAGCCGTCGGCGTAGTGCACGCGCACCGGGCCGTCGCCGGCCTCGGCCGCCTCCAGCTCGGCGGGCGAGTAGCCGTAGGGCAGCAGCTCCGCGCACCGGCGGACGCACTCGGTGTCGATGTCGACGTGGTCGACCACGGCCGCGCCGGCCGCGACGGCCAGCTGCGAGACGACGCCCTCCGACGAGCCGACGATCAGCACCCGGTCCAGCTTGTCCGCGAGCAGGAGCGGCGGGACCGCGAGGGCCTCGTGGTAGACGAGCTGGGTCTGCTCGGTCGACTGCCGTTCGCCGTCGCAGAACAGCGAGATCCCCTGGGCGGTCCGCGCGACGATCATGTCCTGCCAGGCGGTCCGGCCCCGGAACAGCACCTCGTCGATCCGCCACCGGCGCCGCATCCCGGGCGCGAGCGGCTCGTCGACCTCGCGCTGCCCGACGGCGTCGGGGGCCAGTCCGGCGCCCCGCGCCACGATCTGGGCCCGCACCTCGACGGCGCCGACCTCCCGGCCGAGCACCTCCACGATCCGCTCCGGATCGGCGTGCTCGCCGCACGTGAACACGTCCACGAACGCCGCGCCCGCCTCGGGATAGCTGTGCACCGAAGCATGGGACTCGGCGAGCAGGGCGAGCACCGTGGTGCCCTGCGGCTCGAACCGGTGCGCGACGACGTCGAGGACGGTCGCGCCACCGGCGTCGAGGGCGGTGCGGAGTGCGCGAGTGACGGCGGCGTCGTCACCGAGCAGCGCGGGGGAGACCCCGCGCAGCTCGGCGAGCACGTGGCGTCCCGCGAAGGAGGGTGCGGGTACGGCCGGGGTGACGGCGGAGGTCGTCAATCAGGGGTCCTCTCAGGGGTAGGAGGGGTCACGATCACGGTCGGCAGCGGAGGCAGTCCGTTGAAGCCGACCGAGGCATAACTGGAGGTGTAGGCGCCGGCGCCGAGGAACTCGACGACGTCGCCCGCGGCCAGGTCCAGCGGCAGCCGCACGTCGGCCCGCCGGTAGAGCACGTCGTCGCCGTCGCACGTCGGGCCGGCCAGCACCACGGGGCCCCGCGGGGCGTCCTCGGCGTGCTCGGGACAGCGCAGCCGGTAGACGATCATCTCACCCTCGGTCTCGGCGAGGCCCTGGTAGCGCCCGACGTCGAGGTAGACCCACCGGCGCCCGGCGCGCTCGGTCACGAGCACCACCTCGGCGACCAGCACTCCGGCGTCCGCCACCAGTGCCCGCCCGGGCTCCGCGACGAGGTGCGGCTGCCAGCCGCCGAGCTCGGCGTCGATCGCGTCAGCGATCTCCCGCAACGCGGGCACCCGACCCGCCGCGTGCGCCGTCGGGAAACCGCCGCCGAGGTTGAGCTCCTCGACGCGCACGCCCGCGAGCCCGGCCGCGCGCCGGGCGGAGGCGATGCCGCGGCGCCACGACGACGGGTCGGTCTGCTGCGACCCGGGGTGGAACCCGAGGCCGTGGGCCCGCAGACCGGCCCCCCGGGCGCGTCGCAGGAGTGCGGCCGCCTCCTCGGGTGGCACGCCGAACTTGCCGGCGAAGGGCGTCGCGGAGCCGTCGTCGTCCACCGCCAGGCGCACCGTCACCGCCGCGCCGGGTGCCTCGCGGGCGAGCAGGTCGACGTCGGCGGCCGAATCGGTGGTGAAGCGCGTGACGCCGGCGGCGACCGCGGCGCGGACGTCGGAGGCCTTCTTGACGGGGTTGCCCCAGGTCAGGCGCCGTGGGTCCATCCCGGCGAGCAGGCACGCGTCGAGCTCCCCGACGCTCGCCAGGTCCGCGCTCGCCCCGAGGTCGGCGAGCAGCGCGAGCACCTCGGGATGCGGGTTCGCCTTGATGGCGTAAGCCGGTTCGACGACGGAAAACGTGTCACGGAACGTGAGGAAGGCGTGGCGGATCTTCGCGAGGTCGAGCTCCAGTCGGGGGCTGACGTTCACCCTTCCGGACGACGGGTGCGGCTGGTCCGACGCACGTCCGTGCGCCTGCACCGATCGCTGTGCACCCACGCCGTCCATCGTGCCCGTAACCGACGGCCCGCGATGCACGAAACGGCTGACGTGAGACCTAACGGACGCGTACTGTCCGAGATCTCCTGATCTGGCGGGATCGGGAGTGGCGGGTCGGGGAGAAAGCAGGAGACGTATGCCTTCGGGCTCCCAGGGAGGATGGGAGACGGGTCGGCGGCGGCAGCAGAGGTGGCCGCGGTGGTCGGCCCGCAGCACGGCGGTCACGGGGCTGTTCGCCGTGGCGGTCACGGCGGCGGCCCTCGGGGTGGGGCGCACCGTCGTCGCGCCGCCCGGGCCGAGCGAGCAGGCCGCCGGGACGGCCGGCACCTCGCGCACGCTCGTGCCCGAGTCGGACGAGTCCGTCGAGTCGGATCCGTCCGACGCGCCCGCTAGCGGGTACGGCTCGTCGCCCGGCTCGCGGCCGACGCAGGACGACGCCGCGAGACCCGGCCTCGGCCTGCCCGGCTCCGGGTCGGCTGACCCCGACGACTCCCTCGCGCCACCCCTGACGCCGATCCCGTTGCCCGGTGCGCGTCCGCAGGGCAGCGCCCCGGCACCGGCCACGAGCACGCCCGCGGGCTGGGACCCGCCGCTCGACCCGATCGTGCCCGGCGGTGCGTCCTCGCCGACTCCGGCGCCGGCCTCGACGTCGGCCCCGGCCGCTGCGCCCGCGTCACCGGTCGTGCCCGCGCCGAACACCGCACCGGCGTCCCCGGCCGCGCCCGTGGCTCCCGCGCCGGCCGTGACGCCCGACCGCCCGGGAGTGCTCGATCTGCCGGGTCGGGTGCTGGGCGGTGGAGGCGAGCCCCCGGAGCGCACCCGCGAGCGCGACGAGACCCGCGCCCGTGCTCCGCAGGGCAACGGCGGAGGCAACGGCGGAGGCCGCGCCGAGGACAAGGGCGACCAGGTCGTCGAGAAGCCGAAGCCCGCCGAGAAGCCCGCCGAGAAGCCCGCGGAGAAGGCCGCCGAGAAGGCCGCGGAGAAGGTCCCGGAGATCGGCGGGAAGGTCGCCCCGCGCACCGCGACCCTGCCGGCGGTGGCCCCTGCCGGGTGGCCGATCCCGCTGCTCGGCCCGAGCAGCTCGGACGCACCGTCGTCGGCGACCACCACGGCCGACCTGCCCGGCGAGGCCACCTCGACCGGCACCGGCTCGACCCTCACGCCCACGCGCACCCCCACGGGTGGCACGACGACGGGCGCGCTGCCCGACGGCTGGCCCATCCCGACCCTCGGGTCCGCGTCCACCGACGCCCCGCCCGGGACGTCCGACGCGATCACGACGACGACGGGTCCCGGCGCCCGGACGGGTACCGGCGACGACGACCCGACGGCCACCCGCGCACCGGGCAGCCGCACCGGCACGGCGGGCGCCGCCCCGACGGCCACGTCAGCGCCGGGCACCCGCATCCGGATCCCCGGGACGGGCACGGCGGCGGGCGACGAGCCGGAGACCACGGCCACCGACCCGACGACCGGCGTCACCACCACCCGCAGCCGCAGCGTCGACCCGGGGAGCGGCGCGGTGACCACCCGGTCCACCCAGACCGACCCGACGAGCCGGTCGCGCACCGTGCAGACGACGACGAGGTCGGCCGACGCCTCGAGCGTCGAGGTCACGACCACCCGTGAGTCCGCCGACGACGGGGACGCGACGACCACGCCGTCCTCCGCCGAGCCGTCGAGCTCGAGGTCGTCCAGCGCGAAGAGCAGCTCCAGCGCGAAGAGCAGCTCCAGCGCGAAGAGCAGTTCGAGCGCGAAGAGCAGTTCCAGCTCGAAGCCGACCTCCCGGTCGTCGAGCTCGTCGGTGAGATCGAGTACCTCGAAGGGCTCCGACGGGTCGACGGTCAAGGAGACGACCACCTCCGACGGCGAGGGCAACAGCGTCACCAAGCGCAGCGTCACGTCGTCCGACGGCGGGGAGAAGACGGTCTACTCCGCGCAGTCCTCCGACGGGCAGTCCTTCGAGTACGAGACGTCGGGCGCGGTCACCGACCTGACGCCGGCGTCGGGGACCGAGAGCTGGTGGTCGCGACTCTGGTCGTGGTGACCGGCGAGTGGGTACAGGGCCGGGATGCCGCTGCCGCCGCCCGGACCCGACACCCACGTCCTCGTCACCGGTGCCTCCTCCGGGATCGGCGCCGAGGTCGCCCACGCCCTCGCCACGCGGGGCTATCCCACGGTGCTGGTCGCGCGGCGTGAGGACGCACTGACGGAGCTCGCGGCCGAGCTCGGTGACCGCAGCGGGCTGCCCAGCGAGGTCCACGCGGCCGATCTCGGCGACGACGCCGCCCGCGCCGGCGTCCGCGAGCTCCTGCAGCGCGACGAGCGCATCGTCGGCCTCGTCAACGCGGCCGGGTTCGGGGTGACGGGCCGGGTGGTCGACGCCGACCCCGACGCGCTCGACGGCCTGATCCGGGTCAACGTGCTGGCCCTGCACGACCTCTCGGTCGCCGCGGTGCGCGCCTTCGTCCCGCGGGCCCGGGCGACGGGTCGCACGGCGGCGATCCTCAACGTCTCGTCGATCACCGCCTTCCAGCCCCTGCCCGGCGTCGCGAGCTACGCGGCGAGCAAGGCGTTCGTGCAGTCGTTCTCCGAGGCGGTGCACACCGAGCTCGCCGGCACCGGCGTCACCCTCACCGCCCTGAGCCCCGGCCTCACCCGCACCGGCTTCGCCGACGCCGCCGGGACCGAGGCGTTCGACCGCGCCCCCGGCTTCACCGTCGGTGAGGCCGCGGACGTGGCGGAGGCGGGGGTCGCGGCGATGGTCGCCGGTCACCGCAGCGTCGTCCCCGGCGTGGTCAACCAGCTCAGCGCCCTCTCCGGACGCCTCACCCCCCGCACGGTGCTCCTCCCCGTGGTCCACCAGGCGATGGACTGGTTCGGCCGGGGATGATCACCCCGTGAGCGTCACCTCCGCAGACCTGCACGCCCGCGGCGAGGAGTTCGCCGAGTTCTGGCGCGAGTACCACCTGTGCACCCTCACCACGCTGCGCCGCGACGGCAGCCCGCACGTCGTGCCGGTGGGATGCACCCTCGACCTCGACACCGCGACCGCCCGCATCATCACCTCCGGACCCAGCCGCAAGGCCGCCCACGTGCGGCTGGCCGGCGACGGGGGCGCCCGGGTGGCGGTGAGCCAGGTCGACCGCGGGCGCTGGTCGACCCTGGAGGGGCTCGCGGTGGTCCGCGACGACCCGGCGTCCGTCGCCGACGCCGAGGCCCGCTACGCGGCCCGCTACCGCACCCCGCGCGAGAACCCGCGCCGCGTGGTCCTGGAGATCACGCTGACGCGGGTCCTCGGCTCCCGCTGATCAGGTCCCGACGGCGGGTGCGGTCAGGTCGTAGACGACCGTCCCGCCCACGGTGGTCGGCCGGTAGTGCTGCTTCACCCAGGCGGTGATCTGCACGGTGGCGTCGGACCCGCCCGTGTCGGGCACCGAGGTCAGGCCCTCGCCGAGGAAGTAGTGCACCCGCCCGGCCTCGACCAGCTGCTGGAAGGCGGCGAGGGTGGGGGAGGGATCGGTGCCGTTGAAGCCGCCGAGCGGCATCACGGGCGACCCGCTCGCGAGCTGGTAGCCGGCGGCCGGCATGGAGCCGACCGTCGCCGCCACCCAGGTGTAGCCGCCCGATCCGGCCTGCAGGAAGGACGTCAGCGTCGCCGACGGCTCGGACGCCCGGAGCAGCTGCATCGCGCCGCCGGGCCCGCCGGGCCCGCCGCGCCCCCCACCCGCTCGTGACAGGAAAGCGTCGTTGCTGCCACTGGACGCCGGCAACGACGCGTTCCTGCCACCGGGGGGACGGCCCGGACCGCCCTGTCCCGGACCGCCTTGCCCCGGTCCGCCCGGTCCACCCCGCCCGGGGCCGCCGAAGCCGGACGAGGGACCTGCCGTCGGGATGATCTCGGTGTGCGCCGTGGCGGCCGTGACCCCGGCGTACGCGGCCGGTGCGCCGAGCCCCGCGACGAGGGCGGCGGTGAGGACCCCGAGCGTGACACCCCGGCGGCCCACCCGCCCCGCGAGCACGACGCCGAGGACCGCGAGGCCGCCCGCGACGAGGACCACGACCCGCAGCCAGGGCACGAAGGTCGGGGTCTCCCGGAGCAGGTACCAGGCCCACCCGGCGGTGACCGCGACGGCGACCGCCAGCGTCCACCGGGCCCGGGCCCGCCACGCCTCGACCGCACCCACGGCGGCCAGCGCCGCGATCCACGGGGCCAGCGCCACCGCGTAGTAGGGGTGGATGATGCCCGCAGCGAGGCTGAACACCCCGCCCGTCACCAGCAGGGACCCGCCCCACAGCAGCACGGCCGCCCGCCGCCGGTCGGTGCGGGCCGCCCGCCCGACCCACACGAGCAGCGCGACGCCCAGGATCAGCGCGAGCGGCAGCAGCCACGACACCTGGTTCGCCATCGAGCCGGTGACGAGGGCGGACCACGAGTCCGTCGAGGTGGCACCGCCCATCCCGCGCCCGCCGCCACCCATCCCGGCGCCCATCCCGCCGCCGAAACCGCCGCCTCCACCGAGCTGACCGGTCTCGTCGCCGGTGAGGCGTCCGACGCCGTTGTAGCCGAAGGCGAGCGACAGCACGCTGTCGTCCTGCGAGCCGCCGACGTAGGGGCGGGAGGACGCCGGCCACAGCTCGACGACCGCGACCCACCAGCCCGCCGACACCAGCAGCGACGCCGTCGCGGGCAGCAGTGCGACCAGGCGACGACGCACGGTGCCCGGCCCGGCGACGAGGTGCACCGCCGCGAGGGCGGGCAGGACGAGGAAGGCCTGCAGCGACTTCGTCAGGAAGCCCGTCCCGACGCAGGCGGCCGCGAGGACCAGCCACCAGGTGGACGCCCGCAGGGTGGCCGCGTCGATCGAGCGCACCGTGGCATACGCGGCGGCCACGAGCAGCAGGCAGAGCAGGGCGTCGGGGTTGTCGAATCGGAACATCAGCACCGCGACCGGCGTCAGCGCGAACGCGAGGCCCGCCAGGAGCCCGGCGACCGGACCCGACCAGCGGCGCACGGCCGCCGTCAGGAGCCCCACCGCGGCGACGCCCATGAGCGCCTGCGGCACGAGCACCGACCACGACGACAACCCGAACAGCCGCACCGACAGCCCCATCACCCACAGCGAGGCGGGCGGCTTGTCGACCATGATCGACGCCGGGGCGTCCGAGGCGCCGAAGAACCACGCCGTCCACGACTGCCCGCCCGCCTGGGCCGCCGCCGCGTAGAAGGCGTTGCCCCAGCCGCTGGCGGACAGGCCGACCAGGTACAGCGCCGCCGTGCCGGCGAGCAGGGCCGCCAGCGCCCCGGGGTACCAGCGCGCGGTCGAACGAACGACGCGTTCGTGGCTTCCAGATGCACGAACGCGTCGTTCGTTCCGGTCCGCGGCGAGCAGGCTCATGACGACGAGCGTGCGGCGCGGCCTTGATCAGGGCGTATGTCCGGCCTGTGCGGGCCCTGTGCGGCCTCAGGTCTGCAGCGGGGCGAGCTCGGCGGCGAACCCGTCGAGGAACCCGCCCCACGAGTGCGGCGACACCGCGGGGCGCACCACGAACTTCGTGATCCCGGCGTCGACGAACTCGCCGACCAGGTCCTTGGCCGTGGCCCAGTCGGGGGCGACGAGCTTCTCCGGGTGCTCGGTGTCGAGCCGGCGGCGGGCGGTGGCTGCCCGGGCGCGCGCGAGCTCCTCGTCCGTCGCCCCCTCGGGCAGGACGAGGAGGTTGGTCCCGTAGTGGTCGTCCTCCACGGCACGCCCGGCCGCGTCGGCGGCGTCGGCGATGACCTGTCGCGCGGCGCCCGCCTCGGCCGGCGTGACGAACGACGCGAGCCACCCGTCGCCGAGGCGTCCCACGCGCCGGAGTGCGTCGGGCACGAGACCACCGAGCCACAGGTCGAGCGGCTTCGTCGGACGCGGCTCGACGACGGCCTCGTCGAGCTGGAAGAACGGCCCGTGGTGGGTGACGACCGGCTCCGTGAGCAGCCGCCGGACCACGACGAGCGCCTCCTCGAAGACGTCCGCGCGCCGCCCGCCGACCGGGTACATCGTCCGCTCCGCAGGCGTCGCGGGCTGCAGGCCGAACACCGGCAGGATGCGTCGCGGCGCGAGGGCGGCGAGCGAGGCGAGCTGGTGGGCGACGACGGCCGGATTGCGGCCCGGGAGCACGACGACCCCGGTGCCGAGCTTGAGGTGCTCGGTGCGGCCCGCCGCCCACGCCAGCGCGGTGAGGGGCTCGATCGCGGGCGCCGCGACCCGGTCGGGGAACCACACCGAGTCGATCCCGCGGCGCTCGCACCCGTCGACGAGGTCGCGGGTGGCCACCGCCGGCTCGTCGTCGGTCACGGCCGCCCCGATGCCCAGACGCACGCTCATGCCCGCGCCTCCGCCGTCGTCGGGAGCAGCCCGGCCCGCGCGCCGAAGTCGTCGAACAGCCGCCACGACCGCACGCGCGAGGACTCGGCACGCTCCGCGACCTCGGCCCGCAGACCCGCCGTCGTGATCCCGAGCTCGTCGAAGCGGTCCTCGAGCGGGCTGCCGGTCCAGCGGGCGGCCCAGATCTCGAACTCCGCCGGCGTGATCTCGGGGTGGAACTGGACGCCGAGGTGGTGGCCGAGGCGGAACGCCTGGTCGCACCGCTCGGACCGGGCGAGGACCTCGGCGGTCGGCGGGGCGGTGAAGGAGTCGAAGTGGAACTCCATCCACGGGCCCTCGTCGATGGCGTCGCAGAACGTCGTGATGCTGCGGAAGCCGTTCTCGTGCCGCCCGTCGGCGGGGTTCGCGCTGCCGCCGAGCACGCGGGCGAGCAGCTGACCGCCGAAGCAGATCCCGAGGACCGGAACGTCGGCCGCCATCGCGCGCTCCAGGTAGGCGATCTCGGAGGCGAGCCACGGGACGGAGTCGTCCCACGCGCCCTGCACCGAGCCGAGCACCGCGACGGCGTCGACGGTCGAGGGATCCGGGAGCTCCGTGCCCGCCACCGCCGGGATCACCGTGATGCCACGCTCCCGCGCCCAGCTGCCGAGGGTGCCGGACTGCACCCGCACGGTCTCGGGGGACGCGTCGTGGCCGATGACGAGCAGGGTGGGGGAGGGAGCCATACCCGGTGTAACGCGCCGAGGGCCCGCGACCATCCTGGTCGCGTGCCCAAACCGTGTGCCTTCTGCGCGATCGTGGCCGGCGACGCGCCCGCCCACGAGGTCCACCGCGACGCCTCGACGGTCGCCTTCCTCGACGTCAAGCCGATCTTCCCCGGGCACGTGCTCCTGGTCCCGCGGGAGCACGTCACCACCCTCGCCGACCTCCCGCCCCACCAGGTCCCCGGCTTCTTCGCCCTCGCCCAGCGTCTCGAGCGGGCCGTGGAGACGACGATGGACGCACCTGGCTCACTGGTGCTGATCAACAACGTGGTGAGTCAGTCGGTGCCGCACCTGCACCTGCACGTCGTCCCACGCCGTCCGAAGGACGGGCTGCGCTTCTTCCTCGGCCCGCGTCACCCCTACCCGGACACGAACGAGGCCGACGCGGTCGCGGAACGCATCGGCGCGGCGCTCCGGGCGGGTCCTGACGACGGGCGGGGGTGAGCCGTCCGGGCCAGCCGACGGTCCGGCAATCAGCGCCCCGTGTGGGGCTGAACGGAGCCCAGCGGTCGGTGCGACGCGTTCAGCGGTCTCAGGTTGTGCGTCCGATCGAGTGGTTTGGCCCCCTCATCACCGGTTGTGCTGCGATAGTCACGGTGCGCGGATGGGGAGGGTCGACCGACCGGTCGGTCACCGTCCGCGACGAGCTCGAGTCGCCACACCACGGAGGTTGGGGAGATGACGGTCCTGAGCTGGGTCGCCGTTCTCGTCGGGGTGTGGTGCGCCGTCTCGGTCCTGGCCGCCCTCGGCTTGGGGGCGTTGCTGCGGCGGGGTGCCGTGGTCGACGGCGATCTCGCCGAGCAGGGCCGCGACCGTGACCTGGCCGGTCCGATGGCCATGTGGCTCGCCGAGATCCCGCACGTGCCGGACACCCCGGCGGCCCTGATCGACGACCTGCCGGTGCAGCGCCGGCCCCGCGACGTCGACTCGGGGATGAACGAGGTGCCCTCGGCGCGCTGAGCGCCTTCCTGGCGGCCGGTCGCCTGGCCTCGCGGAGCACCTCGTGGAACCGATGCCGGTGGCACCGGTTCTGCACCGTGCTGCGTGAGCCGGGCGACGACCCGTCGTCGGGAACCCGCTAGTCGATCCCGATGGCGTGGCGCACCGAGCGCAGCACCCGGCTCGCCCGCTCGCGCGCGATCTGCCCGCCCTTCGCGAGCGCGTCGTCGAGCTCGCTGCCCGGCTCCATCAGCGCCTCGTAGCGCTCGCGCATCGGGGCGAGGCGCTCCTCGAGCACGTCGGCGAGCTGGTTCTTCAGCTCGCCCCAACCCACCCCGCCGGCCTCGAGGCGCGCGCGGGTCTCGGCGACCGCGTCGTCGGGAGCGAACTGGGCGAGGATCTGGAAGACCGCCGACGAGTCGGGGTCCTTCGGGTCCTCGACGGGCGTGGAGTCGGTCGGGATCCGCCGCACCAGCTTGCGCAGCTTCGGCGCGGGGAGGAAGAGCGGGATGTAGTTGTCGTAGGACTTCGACATCTTGCGGCCGTCGAGCCCGGGCAGCGTGTGGCCCGTCGTCTCGGGCGGGATCACGGCCTCGGGGATCGGGAAGCGGTAGCCGCGGTGGCCGTAGAGGTGGTTGTAGCTGCCCGCGATGTCGGCGGCGATCTCCACGTGCTGCTGCTGGTCGCGCCCGACCGGCACCAGGTCGGCCTCCATGATCAGGATGTCGACGGCCATGAGGATCGGGTAGTTGTAGAGCCCCATGTTGATCCCGGCATCCGGGTCCTCACCCGCCGCGACGTTCGCGTCCCGGGCCGCCTTGTAGGCGTGCGCCCGGTTCATCAGACCCTTGCCGGTGATGCAGGAGAAGATCCACGAGAGTTCGAAGGTCTCCGGCACGTCGGACTGGCGGTAGAACACGGTGCGCTGCGGGTCGAGACCGGCGGCGAGCCAGGTCGCGGCGACCGAGCGGGTCCACTGCCGGAGCAGTTCGGGATCCCGGGCCGTGGTCAGCGCGTGGTAGTCGGCGATGAAGTACAGCGACTCGTCGTCGCCCGCGGCCATCTCGATCGCCGGCTCGATCGCGCCGATGAGGTTGCCCAGGTGGGGCTCGCCGGTGGGCTTGATGCCGGTCAGGGAGGTCTTCCGCGTCGCCGCCGCCGTGGTCGAGCTCTGCGGCGTTCCGTCTCCTGCACTGCTCACGGTGATCGAGCCTATCCGGCCCGCGCACTAGGGTTACCGGGCGTGGAGCTGCTCGCGGACATGTCGGCCGAGGACCGGCGTCAGGTGCTCGCGAGCGGACGGCGGCGCCGCTTCTCGCCCCGCGAGGTCGTCTTCCACGAGGGCGACCCGGCGGACACGTTCCTGCTGATCGACTCCGGCCGCGTCGCCGTGCGGGCCGCGACGCCGATGGGTGACACCGTGACGTTCGCGGTGGTGGGCCCGGGGGAGACGGTCGGCGAGCTCGCGCTCATCGACCCCGGCGCGCGCCGGTCGGCGTCGGTGCTGGCGCTCGAGGCGACCGAGGCCTGGTCGTTCGGCGCCGAGACCTTCCACCGGCTGCGCCGGACCAACGCGGGCGCGGACGCGTTCGTGCTGCAGACCCTCGCCGCCCAGGTCCGCCGGCTCTCGGGCCTGCTCGTCGAGGCACTGCACCTGCCCGTCGAGACGCGCGTGCTGCGCCGGCTGACCGACCTCGAGCGGCAGTACCGCGGCGAGTCCACGCCCACCCTCATCCCGCTCACGCAGGAGGAGCTCGCCTCGCTCGCGGGCGCCAGCCGCGCCACGGTGAACAAGGTGCTCCGCACGGTCGCGGCCGAGGGGCTGCTGGAGCTGCGCCGCGGCCGGGTGGCGGTGCTCGACCCGGCGGGGCTGGAGCGGGCGGGGTCCTGACGCTGCCCAGGTGGCAGGAAAGCGTCGTTGCTGTCATCCAGCGGCAGGAAAGGCGCTGTGTCGGATCCCTGACACAACGATCGTCACCGGGTGGACGGACGGATCACCGCGCGCCGGGCAGGGTTCTCCCCAGCACCACCGAGAACCCCAGGAGGCCCCGGCGATGCCCGTCACGACCGATCCGATCTTCTCCGCCACCGGCCTCATGACGACGCCCCGTCCCACGCGCTCCGCCCCCCGCGTCCCGCTGGAGCAGCCCATGGACGCCCACGCGCTGGCGGAGACCGTGTTCGGACGGCGGCTCTCGATCGACGAGCGCGCCGAGCTCGACCGCTTCTGGCGCACCGACTGGTCGACCCACCGGCTCTCGCTCGCCGCCGAGGGCGACCGCTCCCTCGCCGCCACCGCCGTCGCTTTCGGCACGCCGGTCTTCCACGGGTCCGGCGCGGGCTACGCGCTGACGTTCCACCCCGACGCCGAGGTGGTCGGGGCCGTGCGCCGCGGCCTCGCCCGACCGGCCTCCTGGCGGCCCGCCCTGCTCACCACGCGCGGCCGGGTGATGGAGCTCGTGGACGCCGAGGCGTTGCACCCGTCGCCCGAGGAGTTCCTCGCCGCCCTCGACGAGCGCCTCGCCCACGGCCCGGTCTCGCTGACGGTGCCCGCCGCGCCCGACGTGCCCGCCCACCTCACGACCCGGTGCGACGGCGTCGCCACGATCGAGCTCGTCGTCCCGGGCACGGCCTGCCCCTCCGTCGCGTTCGTCGAGGCCGCCCTCGTCCGGGCCGGCGTCGGCGCGCTGGCCACCACCCGGCCCTACACGACGACCGCGGGCACCCGGGGCCCGGTCCTCGACCGCATCGCCGCGATCCAGCGGGAGTTCGGCCGGATGCGACCGGGCGCGGTCATGCTGGCCCACCGCAGCGAGTGGCGGGCGCGGGTGCGCTTCCGCGGAGGTGAGCAGTAGAGGTCGCCAGGGCGACCTCGACTGCTCACGGGGCGGAGCCACCTCACGGTCCCGGGAACCACATCTTGAACGCCCGCGCCCCCGTGTCGACGGTCAGCGCCGGGTCGTCCACGCCGGTCCGCCCCAGGGCGAAGCGCAGCACCGCGGTGTCGGACTCCCCCTGCACCAACGTGTTCGGCGGGAGATCGACGGCCTGCCACGCCCCGTCGACCACCCCGAACCGCAGGTCCACGGTCGGCCCGGTCAGCCCCACCACGGTGCCCTCGTCCGGCGCGGTCGCCGCCAGCGCCGGGAACACCGCGGCGAGCACGACGGCCGTCGCCGTCACGACGTCGGGCCCGAACGGCTCGTCGCGCCCGAGCGCGGCCAGCACGTCGTCGGCGTGCACGCCCGCCTCCATCGTGAAGACCTGGAGCGCGAACGGCGTCGGGATCGCGCCGAACGGGATCTCGACGGTGCCGCCGAGTTCCGCCGCCCGGTCCAGCTCCGCCACCAGCGCGGCGACCGAGGTGCGCAGCGCCGCCAGCACCTCCGGTCCGTCACCGACCGGCTCCGCGCCTTCCCCGCTGCCTGCCGCACCGACCCGCGAGCGCCGCAGCGCGTCCGCCTCCATCGACGTGCCCCACGCCCCGTGCCGGGCGAGGTCGAGCAGGGTCCAGCCGGCGCAGCGCGTCGGCTGCTCCCACCGGGCGTCGGGGAGGGCCTCCAGCACGGCCCCCCAGCAGCGGGCCACCGCCTCGCGGGCCTGCACGTCGGTCAACATGCGGTGCGTCCTTCCTGACGGAGCTCGGCGCGGGTCGCGTCGGTGGCGCGCACGGCGCCGGTGGCCTCGTTGAGGGCCAGGGCGGCCCGGAACAGGGGGACCGGGTCCCGGCCCGCGGCGCGGGCGGCGAGACCGCGGAAGTGGTCGACGGCGCCGAGGCACAGGGCGCCCGAGCCGACCACGACGACGAGCCCGGCCCACGGCGCCAGCAGCTCGACCAGTGCCGCCCCGGCGCCGGTGTCCCCGACCAGCGCCGCGATCTCCGCGCACTCGGCGAGCAGGAAGGCGCGGGCGGCGTCGTCGCCGAGGACGGCGAAGTCGTCCGCCGCGCACCACCGCAGCAGCGCCGCGGCCTCCTCCCGCCGCCCCGCGCGGGCCGCCGCCACCGCCACGTGCACCCAGGTCCGACCGCCCACGGTCCCTGCGACGCGGCGCAGCGTCGGCAGGGCCAGCTCGGGGGTGCCGAGCGCGGTGTGCAGCGTGAGCAGCTGCACCGAGTGGACCTGCCCGGCGTCGCCGTAGTGCCAGCGCTCGCCCTCGACCCGGAAGTGCTCGACCGCCGCGGCGGCGTCGTCGAGCCCGCCGTGGTGGAGCAGCATCGTCGCCCGCCACATCGCGGGGTACCAGAGCAGCAGCGGGCGCCCGAGGCGCACCGCGAGGGCCGAGGCCTCCTCGACCAGTGCGACGGCCTCGGTGGTCGCCCCGAGCTCGAGCAGGTCCACCATCCGCAGCCGCAGGGCCTCGAACTCCCGCTCGTCGTCGCCGGCCGCCCGTGCCGCCCGGAGCAGCTCGGAGTCCGACGCGAGGCGGGCCTGCAGGGCGGCCGGCGCGGCGAGGGTCGGGCGGCGCGCGAGGAGGGCGTAGGCGAGCGCGCCGGGGTCGCCCGCGCGCCGGGCGAGGGCCACGGCCTCGTCGCCGAGGGGACCCGCCGTCGGGACGTCGCCGCCGTACCCGTGGGCGCGTGCGGAGGCCGCGAGCAGCCGGGCGCGGAGCCCGGACTCGGCGCCCGGAGTGAGCGCGAGGGCCTCGTCGAGCAGGGCGAAGGCGCGCGCGCCCCACTGCGTGCGCGGCAGCCGGCTGTCGAACAGCGCGTCCTCGTAGCCGAGCGCTGCGGCCGCCCGGGCCGCGTGCGTCCCGGGTGCCGCGGCCCCGGTGACGGCGGCGAAGGCGCCCATGGCCTCGGGCAGTCGTCCGCCGCGGCGCAGGGCCTCCGCGCGGCGCAGCCGACGGTGGGCCTGGTCCTCGGAGGGGCGCGGGTCGGCCGCGGCACCGAGGTCGTGGGCGCGCGCGAACAGCTCGGCCGCGTGCAGCGGCTCGCTCCCGAGGGCCGCCTCGCCCGCCTCGGTGAGGGCCGCCGCGGCCCGGCGCGCGAGCGCGACCCGGTCGAGGCGGCTCCCGAGCGCCGGCGCCTCGGCGTAGGCGTCGGCGAGGTGGCGCCCCACCAGCTCGACGCGCCCGCCCCGCCGTCCCAGCCAGCCCGCGAACCGCTCGTGCAGCTCCGCCCGGCGGGCGCGGGGCAGGGTCGCGTACGCGGTGTCCCGCAGGAGGCGGTGCCGGTAGGTGTACGACGACGGGTCGATCGCGCCCACGTGCGGGCCGGTCAGCAGCCCGGTGCCGGTGAGCTCGGCGAGCGGGGCGTCGGGCTCGGTGACGCCGAGGTCGGGCAGCGCCGACGACGGCAGCGTGCGGCCCGCGACCGATCCCTGCCCGAGCAGCGTGCGCGAGGGGGTCGGCAACGCGTCGAGCTGGCCGAGGTAGATCGCGCGGACGGTGCTGGGCACGACGGGGTCGCCCGCGACCCCCGTCTGCTCCCAGGCGCGCAGCAGTTCCACGACGAACAACGGGTTCCCGCCCGCCGCGCGGCGCACCTGCTCGACGACGGACGGGGCGAGGTCGGGCGCGCGGTCGGTGACCAGCGCGGTGATCTCGTCGTCGGGCAGCGGGTCGAGGACGAGCACCTCGCCCGCGGGGACCTCGGCGCCGGGCCGGGCGGTGGTGACGACGAGCCGGGTCGCCCGGTGCGGGGCGGCGGTGGCGTGGTCGAGGAGAGCGAGCAGGTCCGGGCTGGCGAGGTGGACGTCGTCGAGCACCCAGACCGGGGTCGGCCCGCCCGGGTCGCCGTGCGCGTCGAGCACCGCCGTCCACGACGTCCACAGCTCCTGCGGACTCCCGTCGAGCGGTTCACCCGCGAGCAGGGCGGCCGTGTGCCGGGCCGACACCGCGGCTCGGGGCCCGGTGTGCCCGTGGTGCGCGAGGCGCGCGGGGAGCTCGTCCGCGGTGACCCCGGCCGCGGTGAGCAGCGCCGCGACGGGCGCGTACACCGGATCGTCGCGCCGTACCCGGGCGAGCCACACCGGGCCGTCGGTCCGGTCGCGGAACTCCTCGACGAGCCGGGTGCGCCCCACCCCCGGCGGGGCGAGCACGGTGAGCCGCTGCGCGCCCCGGGCGGCGCGGTGCGCGGCCTGCAGGCGGGCCAGGTCGGCGTCGCGGCCGCGGAGGCGGTCCCGGTCGCGCGGGGTCGTGACCCGACGTCCGGCCACCCGGTAGGCCGCGACCCGCTCCGCCTTGCCCTTGAGCGCGACGTCGCCGAGCGGGTCCAGCGCCACGACCGTCCCCACGGCGAGGGCGGTGTCCGGCCCGACGACGACGGTGCCCGGCTCCGCGGCCGCCTGCAGCCGCGCCGCGGTGTTGACCACGTCGCCCGAGAGCCGCCACGTGCCGTCCGCGGCCCAGGTGACGACCACCTCGCCGGTGTGCACCCCGACCCGCGCGGCCAGCGTGCCGGGCGCGAGGCCGAGGTCGGTCTCCACCCCGGCCAGCGAGTCGATGATCGCGAGCCCGGCGCGGACCGCACCGACGCCGTCGTCGGGACCGAGGACCGGCAGCCCGAATGTGGCCAGGACCGCGTCGCCGATGTACTTCTCGACCTGCCCGCCCGCCGCGGCCACCAGCCCCGCGACCTGGGCGAAGTAGTGCTCCTGCAGCAGGGCGACGTCCTCGGCGTCGAGCTCCTCGACCAGGCTCGTGAACCCGACGAGGTCGACGAAGAGGACGTGGACGAGGCGGCGCTCCGGGGGGCGTGCGCTCGTCACGCTGCACATTCAACACGGCGAGATCCCGTCGCGCACCGTCCCTCGGTCGGACTACGCGAGCCGGCCCCGCCGATACACGGAGCGTTCGAACCAGAGCGTGGTCAACGGCGGGATGCTCGCCGCGAGCCCGACGATCGTGGTGCCCCACGACCAGCGGAACGTCCGGGCGGCGAGCAGCGTGGTCACCACGTAGGCGACGAACAGCACCCCGTGGATCGGGCCGAAGATCTTCACGCCGACGTCGTCGAACACGACGAGGTACTTGAAGACCATGCCGATGAGCAGGCCCGTCCACGAGCACGCCTCGGCGATCGCGACGGCGCGGAAGATCGTGGCCAGCGGGGTGGTCGTGCGGATCACGGGGGCACATCCTTCCCGACAGGATCCAGGCAGCACGCCGACAGGGGGTCGGTGCCGGTGTGAAGGCGGGCGCGGATGTCAGCGGTGGCACACGGCTGACATCCGGGGTCAGCGGTGGCGCACCGCTGACCGTGGCTCACCCCTCGGCGTTCTCCGCGCTGTCGACGATCCGGCGCACGCTGTTGCGGTGGTAGCCCGTGAGCTCGGCGACCTCGGTGACGGTGACGCCCGCGGCGAGGGCCTGGCGCATCGCCTCGACGAACTCGGCCTCGGCGGCGTCGGCGGCCCGCCGGGCGGCCTCGCGTTCCCGGAGGGCGGCGTCGAGACGCGCTCGCACCTCTCTCGGGTCCACCACAGCACGGTGACGTGCACCAGACACAGTGCATGACGCCAGAGTGCTCGTGCACCAGGTATGGTGCATGCATGAGCCCGCGCTGGCACCTGCACGCCCGACTGTTCCGCGGGACGCTCGACGCGCCGGTGCGCAACGAGCTGCGTACGGCCGAGGGGGACGACCGGGAGGCGCTCGAACTGCTCGCGGACGACCTGCGGGAACGCGGCTGGCGGGTGTGGCTCTACGAGCGTCATCCCGCCCGGCCCGGCAGTCTCGAGGTGGCGGGCCGGCAGGAGCGCTCCTGCGTGGTGCGGGAGTGGCGCCCGATCTGAGGTCAGCTCAGGGACGTGGCGGCCGCGTGCAGGGCGCGGAGTTCCTCGCGGGCGAGCTCGCCGTAGGAGGGACCCTCGCCGTCCGACCAGCGGGCGAAGGCCCGGTGGAACGCCTCGACGCCGAGGTCGGCGGCGATCGCCGCCGTCGGGTCGGGGATCCCGCGCTCGCGCAGGCTCGTCGTGAGCACCTCCGCGAGGTGGGCGCGCTTGAAGGCGGCCCGTTCCCGGAGCTCGTCGTGCGCCGCGACGACGGCCCGCAGGCGTGGTCCGAACGCGCGCTGCTCCGCGGTGAAGGTCGCCGTGGCGTGGTCGAGGGCCGCCGTCACCACCTCGAGCGGGGTGGCGTTGGCGGGAGCCTCGGCGGCACCGGCCGTGAACAGCGCGCCGTGCTCGTCCTGGCCCGCGAAGAGCGGCTCCCGCTTGTCGGGGAAGTGACGGAAGAACGTCGCCTTGGTCAGGCCGGCCCGCTCCGCGACCTGCGCGACCGTCGAGGACTCGAAGCCCTGTTCGGCGTACACGTCGATCGCCGCCTGCACGAGCCGCAGGCGGGCGTCCGGTTCCCATCGGGCCACGGTCCGAGAATAACGATGAGACAGAGTATCGTCACGGTGCTACGGTGATGAGACACGGTCTCATCGACAGAGGAGCTCGACATGCACGTGTTCGTCACCGGCGGTACCGGGACCATCGGTTCGGCGGTCGTCGCCGAGCTGCTCGACGCCGGTCACTCCGTTCTCGGGCTCGCCCGCTCGGACCGGTCGGTCCAGGCCCTCACGGCCGCGGGCGCGGAGGTGCTGCGGGGTGGGATCGCCGATCTCGACGTGCTGCGCAAGGGTGCGGCCGCCGCCGACGGCGTGATCAACCTGGCCTTCGACCACGGCTCCGAGACCAACGACGCCGCGGCCCTCGACCGGTCGATCGCCGAGGAGGCTGCGGCGATCGAGACCCTCGGTCGTGCTCTGGTGGGCAGTGGCCGGCCGATCGTCACCGTCTCGGGCACGCCGTGGGTCCCCGGCCGCGCGTCCACCGAGGCCGACCCGCTGCCGCTCGAGGGGCCGGTGGCCGGTCGTGCCCGGTCGGTGATCGCGCTGCTGGCGATGGCCGATCAGGGCGTGCGCACCTCGGCGGTCCGGATCCCGCGCACGGCGCACGACGAGGGGAAGGGCGGATTCGCCGGCCTGCTGACCGACCAGGCCCGCCGCACCGGCGTCGCGGGCTACCCCGGCGACGGCGCCCAACGCTGGCCCGCGGTCCACGCGCGCGACGCCGCCGTGCTGTTCCGGCTCGCCCTGGAGAAGGCACCCGCCGGCACCGTGTGGCACGCCGTGGCCGACGAGGGTGACGCCGTCCGCGACATCGCGGCCGTGATCGGCCGACGCCTCGGCCTGCCGGTCGGCCCGGTCCCGACCGAGGACTTCGGTCCGTTCGGCCCGATCTTCGCGATGGACCAGCCGTCCTCGAGCGCCCACACCCGTGCGGAGCTGGGATGGGAGCCGACGCACCCCTCGCTGCTCGAGGACCTGGAGCTCCTCGAGTCCTGACGCTCTGCCGTAGGGCGAGACGTCAACCATCGGTCCGGACCGGGGCCCTGCGCCCGATGGGCGACGTCTCGCGGAGCCCCCGCTCAGCGTGCGGCCAGCAGGGCCCGCGTCACCGCGGCCGCGGCGGGGCCCTGCGCCCCGCGCGGCCGCGCGAGCACCAGCCGGGCCCGGACGTCGGGGGCGTCGAACGGCAGCATCACCAGGTCCTCGGTGCGCAGGGCCGAGAGCGAGATCGGGAGGACGGCGATGCCCAGCCCGCGGGCGGCGAGCCGGGCGAGCACGGTGGGGTCGCTCGCGGAGCACGTGACCCGCACCGCCACCGACGCGCACGCGAGGTCGAACGCCTCGCGCAGCGCGTTGCCCTCGGCGGGGGCGACGACGTCGCGGCCCGCGAGATCGGCCGGCGCCACCCGCGTGGAGGCGGCGAGCGGGTCCGACGGCGGCACGGCGACGACCAGCGACTCCTCGGTCACCGGGTCGGTCACCAGGTCGTCGGGCACGCCCCCGGCCGCGCCGATCAGCGCGACGTCGAGGTGGCCCTCCCGCAACAAGGTGGTCAGCCGCGCCGATCCGGCCTCGAGCAGTGAACACGCCACCTGCGGGTGCGCGGCGGCGAAGTCGGCCAGCACGCCGGGGACGTCGAGGAACGGCCCGCTGGTCACCATCCCGACCCGGGCCTGTCCGCGCAGCAGACCGTCCAGGTCCTCCACCACGCGCCGCACGTCGGCGACGGCGGCGAGCGCGGTCCGGGCGGCGGCCACCACCTCGGCGCCGACGGCGGTCGGGCGGACCCGGTGCCCGGACCGGTCGAGCAGCTCGTGGCCGAGTTCGCGCTCGAGCTTGCGGACCTGGGCGCTCACGCCGGGCTGGGCGATCCGCAGCCGGTCGGCGGCACGGGTGAAGCCGCCGTCGTCCACGACGGCGACCAGGTACTCGAGCTGGTGGAGCTGCACGGCCATCACCGTTGCTTCTGGCCGGGGTCACGAGCAAGTCTTGGACTTCTGGTCGGAACCCGCCGAGGCTCGTCGTCATGAACATCGTCCTGATCCCCGGGGCCTGCCACGGCGCCTGGTGGTACGCCCCCGTCGTCGAGAGCCTGACCGCACGGGGCCACGCGGCCCTCGCGCTGACCCTCCCCGGCCTCTGCGAGCGGGCCGAGGAGCCGGGCGCGACCCTCGCGTCGCACGTCGCGGACGTGACCGCGACCGCCGCCGCGCTCGACGGCCCCGTCGTCCTCGTCGGCCACAGCTACGGCGGCATGGTGGTCGCGGGGGTGGCGGACGCGCTCCCCGGGAAGGTCGTCGGGCTGCTCTCGGTGGACGGGTTCGCGCCCGAGGACGGGGACTCGTGCTGGACCTCCGTCGACGACGCCATGCGGGCCTGGTACGTCGACGCGTCCGGGCGCAGCGGCACCGGCCTGGACCCGATGCCGCAGTTCGACCCACGCGCCACCCCGCACCCGGTGGCGTCGCTGCTCCAGCGCATCCGGCTCACCGGTGCCTTCCGCGGGGTGCGGCACTACGCGCTCGCCGCCGACCCGGCGTGGGCCGCGGGCTCGCCGTTCCCCGCGATCGCCGACCGGCTCCGGGCCGACCCGACGTGGACCGTGACCGACCTGCCCACCACCCACGACGTGCTGCGCGAGGGACCCGACGTGCTCGTCGGCGCGATCGAGGCGCTCGTCGCGGAGGTCGACCAGGCAGGATGACCGGCCGTGGCAGCACCTGCTGATTCCTTCCCCCGCCGCCAGGCCGCGACCCGGCGCTTCACCCTCGGCGCCCCGCGCGGCGCGACCGTCGCCCCGGACGGCTCGCGCGTCGTCTTCCTGCGCAGCCGCGGTGGCGACGATCCGGTGACCTGCCTGTGGGTGCTCGACGTCGCGAGCGGCGAGGAACACCTGCTCGTCGACCCGCTCGCCCTCGACGTGCCGGGCGAGGAGGACCTGCCGCCGGAGGAGAAGGCGCGGCGGGAGCGGGTGCGCGAGCAGTCCGGGGGCGTCGTCGACTACGCCACCGACCGTTCCGTCGACCTCGCCGCGTTCGTGCTCTCCGGACGGGCCTTCACCGTGGCGCTGCACCCGGGCGCCACCCCGGAACCGCTGCCCGTCGAGGGACCCGTCGTCGACCCGCGCCCCTCCCCGGCCGGCGACGCGGTCGCCTTCGTGCGCGACGGAGCGCTGCACGTGCTCGTCGACGGCGCGGAGCGCACCCTGGCCACCCCCGAGGCCGACCACGTCACCTACGGACTCGCCGAGTTCGTCGCGGCCGAGGAGATGAACCGCTACCGGGGCCACTGGTGGGCGCCGGACGGTGCCGCCCTGGCGGTCGCGCGGGCCGACGACGCCGCGGTCACGCGCTGGCACATCGCCGACCCCGCGAACCCCGACCGCGAACCGACCGCCGTCGGCTATCCCGCCGCCGGCACGACGAACGCGACGGTCACGCTGCACGTGCTCGGCCTCGACGGGTCGCGCGTGGACGTGGAACAGCCCGACGAGTACCTCGCCGACGTCACATGGGACGCCCACGACCTGCTGCTCACCACCTCCACCCGCGACCAGAGGACCATCACGCTCCGCCGGGTGGACCCGTCGTCGGGAACCTCGGCGGTGGTGCGCGACGAGACC
The DNA here is from genome assembly GCF_030269685.1 of Actinomycetospora sp. NBRC 106378. Taxonomy (GTDB): domain Bacteria; phylum Actinomycetota; class Actinomycetes; order Mycobacteriales; family Pseudonocardiaceae; genus Actinomycetospora. The sequence continues at coordinate 62,139 of NZ_BSTT01000021.1, read as the reverse complement.
GACCCGGCCTGGGTGGACCTGGTGCCCGGCGTCCCTGCCCACCTCGACGACGGGTCGTTGGTCTGGTGTGCCGATCTCGACGACGCCCGCCGGCTGGTCGTCGACGGGGTGGCGGTGACCGGACCCGAGTGGCAGGTCCGCGGGGTCGCGGCGGTCGACGGCGCAACGGTGCTGGTCACCGCCTCGCGCTCCGGCGTCCCGACGTCGACGGTGCTGGCCGTCTGGTCGCGCGAGGCCGGGCTGTCGGTGGTGAGCGCCGAGCGCGGCGTCGCGTCCGGCCGGCTGGCGGGCGGGACGCTCGTCGTCGCGCAGGCCTCGCTGGAGCACGACGGGTCGGTGACGACGGTCCGCGGCCCCGGGTCGTCGACGGTGCTGCGCTCGTTCGCGGAGTCGCCGAACCTCGAACCGCGGGTGCACCTGTTCGCGGCGGGGGAGCGGGGCCTCGCGACGGCGGTGCTGCTGCCCCGCCACCACATCCCCGGCTCCGAGAAGCTCCCGGTGCTGCTCGACCCGTACGGCGGGCCGCACGCCCAGCGCGTCCTCGACGCCCGCGGCGCCTTCCTGACGAGCCAGTGGTTCGCCGACCAGGGGTTCGCCGTGGTGATCGCCGATGGCCGTGGGACGCCCGGGCGCGGTCCGGCGTTCGAGCGCGCCGTCGACGGTGACCTCGCCGCCCCCGTCCTGGACGACCAGCTCGCGGCGCTCGAGGCGGCCGCCCGCGAGGTGGAGGACCTCGACCTCGCCCGCGTGGCCATCCGGGGCTGGTCGTTCGGCGGGTACCTCGCGGCGCTCGCGGTGCTGCGTCGACCGGACGCCGTGCACGCGGCGATCGCCGGAGCGCCCGTCACCGACTGGGCGCTCTACGACACCCACTACACCGAGCGCTACCTCGGCACGCCCCAGGACCGGCCCGACGCCTACGAGCGCTCGTCGATCCTCGCCGACGCGGCCCGCCCCGCGACGGCGGAGGCCCCGAACCGGCCGCTCATGCTCATCCACGGGCTGGCCGACGACAACGTCGTCGCCGCCCACACCCTGCGGCTCTCCTCGGCCCTGCTCGCGGCCGGACGGCCGCACGAGGTGCTCCCGCTCTCCGGGGTCACGCACATGACGCCGCAGGAGGTCGTGGCCGAGAACCTGCTGCGTCTCCAGGTGGCGTTCCTGAAGGAGTCGCTGCGCTCCTGATGGCAGGAAAGCGTCGTTGCTGTCATCCAGTGGCAGGAACGCCGCGTCGTCGAATCCGGGCCCACGAGTTTCTCCAAACCGCACCCACGCGCCGCGCCGACCGTCGACCCTGAGATCCGGTTCGGGGTCACGGCGGACGGTGGAGGACTCGGGTGGGCGCGGCGGACGTGCGGCTGGAGGTGGTGCGCGCCCTCGGCGGGGCGGTGGTGCTCGCCGACGGGCGGCCCCTGCCCGTGCCACCGGGCGGCGACGCGCGGGAGGTGGCGCTGGCGGCCGCGCGACGGCACGCGGCGCGCCACGGGCGCGTCCTGCAGGTCGACCTCGTCGACGGCGGGGTCACGCGTCTCGCCGTCGGCCCGGCCGGTCCCGTCGACCCCTTCCCGACGCCGGGTCCTGCCGCGGCCGAGCCCTTCCCCACGGCGGGTCGTGCGACGGCAGAGCCGGTCGCGCCATTCCCGACGGCGGGTCCTGCCGCGGCCCAGCCGGCCCGTGCGGAGACGTCCGCCCACTCGTCCCGGTGGCGGCGCCTCACGCCCGTCGCGGCCCTGCACGAGCGGCGACCGGTCGGCTCGCTGGTCGCCGCGGCCCTCGTGGCGGTCGCGGTGCTCGTCGGGGCGGTCGGCACCGGTGTCGCCACCCTTGCGTCCTCCCAGGCGCTGCCCGACTCCTGCCGCCCGGTGACCCTCTACGCCGTCGGTGGTGCGGGAGGCGGGTCGGACGTGCTCACGGCGGTGACCGACCCGCTGGCGCAGCAGTTCGGCGAGAAGGTCTCCGTGGTGACGGTGCCGCCGCCGGCCACCGGCGGGTCGTACTCGTCGGCGGAGTCCGCGGCGGTCGGGGCCCTGTCGGACGCGGTCGGGGACCACGTGGAGGGCTGCCCCAGCGGCTCGATCATGCTCTTCGGCTACTCCGCGGGCGCGCAGGTCGCAGGGGACCTGGCGTCCCGGATCGGCACCGGGCTCGAGCCGCGGATCCCGGCCGAGCTCGTGCGCGCGGTCGGGCTGTTCGGCGACCCGGCCCGCAGCCCCGCCACCCGCGCCGTCCCCGACGGCACCCCCGGGCAGGGCGTCCTCCCACCCCGCGCCGTCGGGTTCGGCACCCTCGACGCCCGCACCATCCAGATCTGTGCCCCCGGCGACCCGGTCTGCGACAGCCCCCCGACCGCGGGCAACGTCTCCCTCGAGCAGGCCCTGGCCTCCCCGGTGCACGCCACGTACGTCGAACTCCCCATCGCCCAGGGCACGTCGGCGCCCCAGTGGGCGGTCGCCTCGCTCGGCAAGGTGGTCGCCGCGGTGCCCACCGACGCCGGGCCCGCCCCGAGCACCACCACGACGACGACGGGTGCCGGGGGCGGCGGCGCGGTCGGGTCGACGACGCCGGTGGCCCCGGCTGAGGACGGCTCGGAGTACGAGGAGGAGCCGGGCGGCGTCACGCTCACGCAGGCTCCGGGGGCGGGTGGCGTGACGGCGACCCGCCCACCCGCCTCGGCCGGAGCCGGACCGACCGCGACGCGGGCCCCGGGCGGTGGCTCCGGAGACATCACCGCCACTCGCGCGCCGGGCTCGGCGAGCGGGTCGGGCGAGGTGACAGTCACCCGTGCGCCGGGCGCGGCCGGCGAGTCGGGTGACGTGACGGCGACCCGGGCGCCCGGGTCGGCCGATACCGACGTGACCACCACCCGGCCTCCAGACGGTAGATCGACGTCCACTCGTGAGTCGAGCGCCGGCAGCACCACACGCGCACCGGGCGCGGATGAGGCTGACGGCTCGGGCGAGATCACCGCGACGCGTGCGCCCGGCTCCACCTCGGACGGCGACGCCACCACGACGCGGCGCTCGGGCACCCCGAGCACGAGCGCCGAGAGCGGTGACGACGGGCAGGGCCGGGAGACGAAGGCGGCGTTCTCCCTGACCAACGGGCTCGCGGGCTTCAAGGACACGCCGTGGAACAACCAAAACGCGACGGACCCGTCGGACGCCGAGTCGCCGAACGTGCCCGGCCGCGAGGCGGTGAAGTTCGAGATGCCCGGCGGAGGCAAGCGCACCGAGGCCGAGCCCGACGTCCCGGAGTTCCAGGACGGCGAGACGAGGTTCGTCGGCTACTCCGGCTTCTTCGACCAGGGGTTCCCGACCGACACGGGGACGTGGCAGCTGATCATGCAGTTCAAGCAGCCGGGGACGGGGAGCCCGCCGCTGGCGGTGGAGGTCGGGAACGGGCAGCTGCGGTTGGCCAACAACGGCGGCAACCAGAAGGACTTCTGCCCCGTCGGGCCCGGGGCGTTCTCCTTCCAGCTGGGCATCACCTTCGGCGGTGCCATCGACGCCTACTGCAACGGGAAGCAGACGCTGTCGGGCTACCGCACGCCCGAGTCGAACGTGGAGGGCAGCGCCTACCTCAAGACGGGCATCTACCGGGACGAGTCGATCGGTCAGGACAGCACGCTGTTCCTCAACGACCTCAAGATCGGGGACGACCTGGCGTCGGTGTCCGGCTTGGCCGGCGCCCCGGGCGGGTCGGGGGATACCGCTCCGGCCGCCACCACCCGGAGCCGCGCGGCGGACGAGGACGACCGTGCCGCTGCGACCACGTCGAGCTCGAGTCGGACGGCGAGCACCACCCGGGCTCCGGAGCCGAACGCCGCCCGTCAGGCCGAGACCGCGAACGTCCGCGGTCGGCAGGTCTGCGACAAGTTCGGGTCGACCGAGATCGCCGGCGGGGCGTTCATGGTCCAGAACAACGAGTGGGGCGCGAACGACGGGCAGTGCATCACGGCCACGACGCAGGGCTTCAGCGTCGACTCGGGGGACCACAGCAAGAACGACGCCCCGGCGTCCTACCCGTCGATCATGTCCGGCTGCTGGATGGGCACCTGCACCGAGGGCACCACGCTGCCGCAGCGCATCAGCAATCTCGGTCCCATCAGCTCGAGCATCGCCGGCGAGATTCCCGCCGGGACGAAGTCCAATCTGGCCTATGACATCTGGGCGGACAGCACCCCGAAGGAGAACGGCCACAACGACGCCGTCGAGCTGATGATCTGGCTGAAGGAGACCGGCGGGATCAAGCCGATCGGGCAGCAGACGGGCACCGCCACGATCGGCGGGGCGACGTGGGACGTGTGGAAGGGGGAGAACGGCGGGGTCAACGTCATCTCCTACGTCCGGCAGGGCTACGTCGACCGTGCCGACGACCTACCGCTCACCGACTTCGTCCACGACGCCGTGGCGCAGGGGTCGGTGCAGGCCTCCGACTTCCTCACCAACATCCAGGCGGGGTTCGAGCCGTGGACCGGCGGCCCGGGCATGGCCCTCACCCGCTTCGACGTCCGGTATGACGGGAGTGGGTGAGCGGACCCCGAGACCGGGTACAGCTCCGGGCGTCGACGACCGAGGAGGAGCGTGACGTGAGGGCGAGCGATCTGTTCGTGCGGTGTCTGGAGGCCGAGGGTGTCGAGTACATCTTCGGGGTGCCCGGCGAGGAGAACGCCGACCTCCTCATGTCGATGCGCGACTCCGCGATCCGCTTCGTCCCCACCCACCACGAGTCGGGCGCCGCCTTCATGGCCGACGTCTACGGCCGGCTCTCCGGGCAGCCCGGGGTGTGCCTGTCGACCCTCGGCCCAGGCGCGTCGAACCTGGTCACGGGCGTCGCCAACGCGAACATGGACAACTCCCCGGTCGTCGCCATCACCGGGCAGGGCGCCACGACGCGCCTGCACAAGGAGTCGCACCAGGCGATGAACGTCGTGGAGATGTTCACGCCGATCACGAAGTGGACCACCTCGCTGCGGGACGAGACGACGATCCCCGAGGTGATCCGCAAGGCCTTCAAGCTCGCGGTCGCGGAGAAGCCCGGCGCCACGCACGTGGAGCTGCCGGAGGACATCGCCAAGCACGAGGTCGAGAGCGCCCCGATCGTGCCGCCCGAGAAGGTGCGGCGCCCGGTGCCCGACGGGAAGTCTGTGCAGGCCGCGCTCGACCTCATCGCGCGCGCCGAGCGTCCGGTGCTCCTGGTCGGACAGGGCTGCGTGCGTACCCGCGTGAGCCGTCAGCTGCAGCGGTTCGTCGACGAGACCGGCATCTACGCCGGGATGACGTTCATGGGCAAGGGAGCGCTCTCCGACCGCCACGAGCGCAGCCTCTACGCCGTCGGCCTCGGGTCCCGGGACTACGTCACCGAGGTCTTCGAGGCCGCCGACCTGGTCATCGCGGTCGGCTACGACATGGTGGAGTGGCCGCCGTCGCGCTGGAACATCGGCCGCACCAAGCGCCTGCTGCACATCGACTTCGACCCCGCCGAGGTCGACGGCGCCTACCGCCCGACCGTCGAGATCGTCGGGGACATCGCGGCGACGCTCTGGGCGATCAACGAGGGGCTCACCGAGCGGCACCGGTTCCCCGACATCGAGGCCCACGCGCGGGCCCGCACGCACCTCAGCGAGGAGATCACCGAGGGCGGGGCGTCCTCGGAGGCCGAGACCGGTGACTTCCCGATGAAGCCGCAGCGCATCCTCGCGGACCTGCGCGCCGAGATGGACGACGACGACATCCTGATCTCGGACGTCGGGGCCCACAAGATGTGGGTCGCGCGGCACTACCCGACCTACACACCGAACAGCTGCATCATCTCCAACGGCTTCTGCTCGATGGGGATCGCCGTGCCGGGCGGGGTCTCCGCGTCGCTCGTACACCCCGACCTGCGGGTCGTCGCCCTCTCCGGCGACGGTGGGTTCCTCATGAACGGCCCGGAGCTCGCCACGGCGGTGCGGCTCGGCGTCGCCCCGGTGAACCTCGTCTGGGAGGACAACGGCTACGGCCTGATCTCCTGGAAGCAGGAGGTCGAGTTCGGGCGGCACTTCGGCACCGACTTCCCGTCGCCGGACCTGGTCAAGATCTCCGAGGGGCTCGGCTGCCATGCCCGCCGGCTCGAGAGCGCCGACGAGCTGCGGCCCGCGCTCAAGGAGGCGTTCGCGCAGCGCGATCGCCCGTCGGTGATCGTCGTGCCCGTCGACTACCGGGAGAACGTGAAGCTGACGAAGCGGCTCGGGCAGCTCATCGCGCGGTGAGTCCCGACGGTCAGGTCCGCTCCACCCGGCGGACCTGACCGCGCTCGCATCTGGCTCTGTGCAATGCTCCCGGTCCTGTCGTCGCAGGGACGGCGCTCACGCTCGCGAGGAACCGATGGCTGACGTCTCGTCGCCCGCCGTCGAACGGCGGAGGCGATCTCAGCGCACCCCACGGGAGTGGGATCGCATCGTTTGGTGGGCGATCGTCCTCGGAGCGTGCCTTCGGGCAGTCTGGATCCTCGCCGTCCATCCGCCGGTGCGTTTCGTGTACTCGGACATGCTGGGCTACGTCGAGCGGGCGGCCCGGCTCGCGTCGGGTGCGCCCCTCGCTCCCATCGACGCATTCTTCCCGCCCGGCACCCACCTCCTGCTGTCGATCCCCATCGCCCTGTGCGGGCTCGTGACCGGGTTGTGGGTGGCCACGCTGCTCTGGTGCCTGCTCTCCATCGCCACCGTCTACGTGTCGTGGCGCCTGGCGCGGATTCTGCTCACACCCGCCGCTGCCGCCCTCACGGCGGCGTTCTGCGCAGTGTGGCCGCTCTTCATCACCTATGGCGGCTACTTCACGTCAGAGACCCCGGCGTTGGCTTTTCTCGTGACCGCGCTCTGGGCAGGGGTCGAGGCCACTCGACGTGACGGCCGAGCGGCTCTGGTCCTCGCTCTCGCCGGCGGGATTCTCGGCGGGGCCGCGGCGGCGACACGACCACAACTGTTGATCAATGCACTGATACTTCTCACCGTCGCCCTGTTCAGCAGGAAGGCGAGCGCCGCCTCCGCGGCGGGGCTGGCGTCCGGACTCCTGCTGGTCCTCGCACTGGTCGTGGCCCTCAACAGCGCTGCCTCCGGACACTTGGTCGGACTGGCGCGGAACGGCGGCGTGAACTTCTGGCTCGGGCACTGCGACGTGAAGACCGTCAACACCGTCAATGCCGACAATGTCCTGACCTACTCGATCACCCATCCCGTAGCGTCACAGCTCGGGCGAACAGGCGTCATCGTGGTGAAGAACCACGATGTCTGGGACGAGGGACTGTTCGTCGGGCTGGGCCTGCGATGCATCGAGGAAGACGGGGTCGGTCACATCGCGCGCCTGGGTCAGAACATTCTCGACATGACAGCGACGACCACGCCGTGGCCCCAGTCGGCGGCCGACGGTTGGCCGAGAACTGTCGTACAGGCGGCCAACCTCGCCTACGCCGTGCTCCTGCCTTTCATCCTCGTCGGCTCCCTGCTCCTCCTCGTGCGGCGGAGGCGAGAGGGGTGGAACAGCGGCGAGGCGTTCTTCCTGGTGAATCTCGTGTGCGTCGTGGTGGTGGCGGTTCTGGCCATCGGGGACCCTCGTGTGCGGACGGTCTACGACGTATTCGGTTTCGCCCTCCTCGGGGCGCTGCTCGCCGACCGTCTCCACCTCGACCGTCTGCCCGACGAGGAAGCACTCGAGGACCGCTGAATCCGGCCGGTCAGGTCCGCTCCACCCGACGGACCCGACCATCCGGGCGCCACGACTCGATCACGAGCCGGTCGCCCAACTCGGCGATCCGGGTCAGCACCACCTCGGTGACGTCGAGGGCGAACGACGCCCCCTCCTCGGCCGGCGGCCCGCTCCGGGCGCGCCCGGCCACCTTGGCCTCACCGGGCCACTGCGACGGGTCCTCCGGCGGGTCGACCGACGGCGAGTGCAGCGCGACGCGCGGATCGCGCCCTACGTCGGCGAGCTTCACCGAACCCGGCATCATCCCGAAGGTCAGCTCACCGTCGACGAACTCCGTCTCGATCCCGCTGATGCGCGGCGAACCGTCCGCCCGCAGCGTGGCCATCGTCTTGTGCTTCCCCCGCTCGAAGCACGCCCGCACCGCGGCGGCCAGCTCGGGTGCCGCTCCCTCGACCTCGCTCCACGTCGTCACGGATGGAGGTCTAGCAGCGGCCCCCGACACCGTCACCGACGATGCGGGGTCCCTGCCACTGGATGACAGCAACGACGCTTTCCTGCCACGGCGAGGCGATCCGGCGTCGTTCTTCACACCCGATGTCCTTCCGTGGGCGAACCATCCAGACTGGGCACACGTGACCACCGCCGCGCCGCGACGCCCCGCCGCGTCCCTCGGGACCCCGCTCCTCGTCGCCGCGATCGTGCTCGTGGCGCTCAACCTCCGCGGCCCGATCGTCGCGGTCAGCCCGGTCGTCGACGCGATCCGGGTCGACCTGGGCGTCTCGGCCGCCGTCGCCGGGTTGCTGACGAGCCTGCCGGTGCTCGCGTTCGCCCTCGCCTCGCCACCCGCGTCCTGGCTGATCGGACGGATCGGGGCGGAGCGGGCGATGCTCGTCGGGCTCGCGGTCCTCACCGCGGGCACCGTGCTGCGGTCCGCGGACGGGATCGCCGGCGCGCTCGTGGGGACGGCCGTGATCGGCGCCGGCATCACGGTCGGCAACATCGTGATCCCGGTGGTCATCGGCCGCGACTTCCCCCACCGTTCGGGGCTGCTGCTCGGCGTCTACACCGCCACGATGAACGTCGGCTCGATGATCACGCTCTCGGCCACCGTGCCGATCGCCGCCGGTACCGGGTGGCGGCTGGCGCTCTGCGCCTGGCTCGTCCTGGCGGTGGCCGCCGCCGTTGTCTGGACCCTCGCGACCCCCTATCGGCGTGCTCAGCTGCTCTGCCGCGAAGCCCCCGACGAGTCCCGTCCCGACGACAGCTCGGTGGCGGCCCGTGCTCCCTGGGCCCGGCCCGTCGGGTGGCTGCTGCTGTTCGCGTTCGCCGGGCAGTCGTTCTCGTACTACGGCCTGACCGCCTGGCTGCCCGAGATCCTGCGTGACCTCCGGGGACTCGACGCCACAGGTGCCGGGGTGGCCTCGTCGCTGTTCCAGATCCTCGCGGTCGCCGGGGCGCTGGTGACGCCGCTCGTGGCGCGGCGAACCAGCCTGCGGCTGGCCTTCGTCCCGGTCGCGGCAGGGTTCCTCGCCCTGCCGGGCGGGTTGCTGCTCGCGCCGTCGCTCTGGCCGCTGTGGTGCTCGCTCGCCGGCGCCGCGCAGGGCGGCGGTTTCACCGTGATCTTCTCCGCATGCCTGGCCGCGAGCCGCGACACCACCGAGAACCGCCGGATGGCCGCGTTCATCCAGGGCGGCGGCTACCTGCTCGGCGCGCTCGGACCGTTCCTGCTCGGCGCCGTGCACGAGGCCGTCGCCCCTCCGGCCTGGGACGTCCCGCTCGCCGTCGTGCTCGGCGCGCTGGTCGTCCTCGCGGTGGCGGGAGCCGCGGCCGTGACCCGCGTGCGGACTCAGTAGCTGCGCGGCATTCCCAGCACGTGCTGGCCGACGTAGGCGAGCACGAGGTTGTTGTTGACCGGCGCCACCTGGTAGAGCCGGGTCTCGCGGAACTTCCGCTCGACGTCCCAGGTGTCGACGAAGCCGTAGCCGCCGTGGGTGTCGAGGCACGCGTTGCCGGCCTGCCAGCTGGCCTCGCTGGCCAGGAACTTCGCGAGGTTGGCCTGCTCGCCGCACTTCTCGCCGGCGTCGAACAGCGCCGCCGCGCGGTAGCGCATGAGGTCGGCGGCACCGACCTGGGCGTAGGCGCGGGCGAGCGGGAACTGCACGCCCTGGTTGGCGCCGATCGGGCGCCCGAACACCTGGCGGTCGTTCGCGTACGCGGTCGCGCGGTCGATGAACCAGTACCCGTCGCCGACCGCCTCGGCCGCGAGCAGGATCCGCTCGGCGTTCCAGCCGTCGAGGACGTAGCGGAACCCCTGGCCCTCCTCGCCGATCAGGGCGCTCGCGGGCACCCGCATGTCGTTGTAGCGGACCTCGTTGGTGGCGTAGTTGAACATGGTGCGCACCGGCTCGACCTTGAGCGTGTCGGGCTCGTCGCGGCGGACCTCGCGCAGGTCGACCAGGAACAGGCTGATGCCCTGCGTCCGCTCCTTCGGGTCCCCGCCGCGGGGGCTGGTGCGGGCGAGCACGAGCGCGAGGTCGGACTGCTCGATCCGGCTGGTCCAGTTCTTGTGTCCCGAGATGACGTAGTCGTCGCCGTCGCGGATCGCGGTGGTGCGGATGTCGGTGGTGTTCGACCCGGCCTCGGGCTCGGTGATCGAGAAGGCCTGCAGGCGGATCGACCCGTCGGCGATCCCCGGCAGGTAGGTCTTCTTCTGCTGCTCCGACCCGTGCTTGAGCAGCGCGCCCATCGTGTACATCTGCGCGTGGCAGCCCGCGGAGTGCCCACCGGAGCGGTTGATCTCCTCGAGCACGATCGAGCCCTCGGTGATCCCCAGCCCGCTCCCGCCGTACTCGCTCGGGATCAGGACGGCCAGGTACCCGGCCTCGGTCAGCGCGTCGACGAAGGCGTCGGGGTACTCGCGGTTGCGGTCCCGCTCGCGCCAGTACTCGTCGGGGAACCGGGCGCACAGCTCCCGCACCCGTCCCCGCAGCTCCTCCTGCGCCTCGGTGGTGACACCGACGGGGGTGGGGGTGCTGGGCATCGGTGCGCTCCTCGGGCCGGTCTGCTCGACGAAGACCATCTTCCCTTCCCGACGGCGGGTGCGCTCGGGCTGCCAGCTGGGGCAGGAGACGACGAACGGCCGCCGTCCGGGGCGGACGACGGCCGTTCAGGAGTGGACTTCGATCAGGTCTTCCGGACCTCGGTGAGGTTCGCGTAGACGATGATGTTGGCCTCGTAGCTGCGCGCGGCGGGATCGAAGACGCCACCGCAGGTGATCAGCCGGAGCTGGGCGTCCGGGGTGTCGCCGTAGACCATGTTGGCGGGGAAGGCCGCCTTGGGCACGGTGTCGACGTTGCTGACGGTGAAGACCGCCGTCTGACCGTCCTGCCGGTTGACCATGATCTGGTCGCCGGCCTTGACATCCTTGAGCTTGTAGAAGATCCCGGGCTTCCCGCTGCCGTTGACGTGTCCGAGGATCACGGCGGGGCCCAGCGACCCGGGGGTCGGGCTCTTGTCGTACCAGGCCGCCTGCATCGGGGTCTGGAGGGAGGGAACCTCGAGTTCGCCGTCCGGCTTCTGGCCGAGGGCCAGGAGCGAGGACTGGGCGCCGATCGAGGGCACCGACACCGACGTGGGTGTGGACGCGGCGAGGGTCTCGACTCCCGACCCTCCGCCGCCGCGGGACCCACCGGAGGTCCCGACGGCGACGAGGGCCACGAGTGCGAGGAGCACGACGATCCCGATACCGACCTTGGTGGTGACGGAGTCGGTCCGTGACCGCTCCTTGGTCGGCGGGGTCTCCGTCGATGCATCGCTCACGAGTGATCTCCTACTGGAACGAGCCGTCGCCCGTGTCCACGCCGCCCTTGGGCACGCTGGACACCTGCGTCGCCACCACGGTCGTGGGCACGTAGGTCGGCGCCGCGTAGCGGTCGCAGCCGCAGCCGTGGTCGTAGTACTTGCCGTAGTAGCGGTGGCCGTAGTCGCCGAAGACCGGCACCGGGTACGGGCTGTACTGGATGACCGTGTTGTTCCCGCTGGGCCCGGTGGGCGTCGTCGACGTCGTGGCGTTGGTGGACACGATGCTGGTCAGCGTGTCGGTGACGGCCGTGGCGCCCTGGGTGAGAGCGTCGGTCACGGAGCTGACGACGTCGGTGACCGGGTTGGACCCGGTGGTCGTGCCGGCGTCGGTGGAGACGATGCTCGTGAGCGTGTCCGTCACCGACGACAGGGCATCGGTCCCGCCGGTGGTGCCGGTGCCGGTGGTGCCGCCGCCGGTGGTCTGCGCGAAAGCAGCCCCGGACATCGTCGTTCCTACGAGCAGCATCCCGGCGAGCACCACACCGGTGCGGCGGAAGATGTCCCGCCCTCTCGACTTCATTCCAGCCCCGTCCTGTTCGATCCGACCCACATCTACGTGTCCGCTTGTCGTGCGGACAGAGACCTTCGTTACGTCGAACGAGCGACCGTCTCGCCAGTTTCGTCTCGAATCGGTAACGGTCGGCCTCGCGCCCTGGACAGCCTGCCCCGGAACCACATGATCACCCGCCGGGCGGCCTCCGGCGACAGGAACACCAGGTAGAGGCAGAGCATCCCTGCGCTGAAGAAACCGACGATGACGCCCACCGCGATCAGGAGGTGCATGAGCACTCCGAGCGCGATCACGTAGGGACGAGCGCGTCGGTTCCAGACGAGGACACCCAGGCTGAGCTCGAGCAGCAACGTGCCGAAAGTGAGCCACTCCGACACGACCACGGAGCCGAGCAGGGCATCGGGCGGCGGGAATCGCGTGATGTCCTGGACACGCAACGCGTAGGTGACCGCGGTGCCGTTCCGCCAGGTATCGCCCTGGAGCTTCGCCCAGACGGTCGAGACGTAGATGAGGCTCAGCTGGATCTGGAGCAGCCGGAGGGCCCAGGGTGCACGGAGTTCTGCGGTCCAGAAGCTCGCCCGGTCCCGGCGCCAACGGTCCAGCGACAGAGCCGCTCCGGACGGCGCGAGCATCAGGTAGAAGGCGAGATAGCGCAGGAGATCGTCGCCGTTGTTGAGGACGTAGGAGTTGCGCCGCTCGATCGACAGGATGCCGACGAAGACGATCGCGGCGGCGAGACGCGGACGGCGGCCGACCGTCAGTGCCACCGCTGCCAGGAGGGTGGCGAGCCAGACCACGGACACGGCGAGCACGCTGCTGTTGAGGTTCAGCAGGCCCCATTGCCACGACTCGAGCGGACGGGGCGACGGCAGGACGCCGTTCGGACCGAGGAACGTGAAGAGGTCGGGCAGGTGACTGAGCGTCCACAGCGTGGCGACGACGCCGAACGCGATGCGGAAGAGCGCCAGCGGCGTCGTGTCCGTGGGCTCGAACCAGAAGCGGTTCCACGCGACCAGTGCGGCACGTACGCGTCCGCGGGTCCCGGTCACGGCGCGACACCGATCGCGAAGAACTCGCGGTAGACCGCCGGGCCCCGAGCCGGACCGTCGCCGGGCGGCAGCGTGTCGGACCGCCGATTGACCAGGGCGACCCGTACCGGCTTCCCGCCGGCTGCGCGGTCCTGATCGGCGAGGTAGCGGCAGAACGGGTCCCACATCGCCACGTTGTCGGGGCCGTTGGCGAGCCGGTCGGCCCATCGCTGCCAGCGGTAGGTCCAGTACTCGTCCAACCCGCGTCCGGACTCGATCGGCACGATCCGCTGGGAGCCGTCCACCTGCTGGATGTGGGCCTCGACCTCGAGACTGAAGCCGCGCGGGTTCGGGGCGAAGACGCCCCACCCCTGCTCCATGCCGAGGGCGCTGAGTACCGGGGCCACGACGGTCATCAGCCCTCGTTTGGTGGCGCTTGCCGGAGCGTTGATGACGAGCAGCGAACCGACGAGGACGACGAGGAAGACCGAGATCGCGATGCGCCCACGACGGGTTCGCTCCAGCCGGACGCTCCACGGTTCCTTCCGACCCATCGTCGCGGAGTCACTCGGGACGGACTCCGGGGAGTTCTCCGTGTCGGCCTCGTCGTGGCGAGCGCTCCCGTCGAAAGAGGTGCTCACGAGGAGGACCGTCGTGAGGGGCGCCACAGCACGCACGGCACGCTAGCGGACGTGACTACCCGCAAGTACCTCGGCTCCGGCTGGGACTGCGACGCGTGGCTCGTGGACGGCGTCTGGGTGGAGCGCACCGCGAAGCGCCCCGACGTCGAACCGTGGCTGCACACCGAGACCACCCTGCTGAGTCTCCGCTGACGGTGCGCCACCGGATCGTCCCCGGGCGTCCGGCCCTTCCCGACGACGGGCCCGGCGTCGGGACCGCGATCGGCGAGTTCCTCGCAGCCCTGCACGCCGTCGACCTCGCCGAGGCCGTCCGCCGGGGCCTCCCGCCACCGGAGCGGACGTCTGCGATGCGGGACGCGCACGTCGACCGGTTCACCGCCGAGGTCGTCCCCCGCCTGCCGGGTGCGACGGGTCGGTGGTTGCGCGGCCGGCTGGACCTCCTCCGTGACGCGCCCGCCGCCGTCGTCGTGCACGGGGATCTCTCGGCGGATCACGTGCTCGTCCACCGGGGACGGGTCTCGGGCGTGATCGACTGGGGCGACGCCCGGGCCGGCGACCCGGCCAAGGACCTGGTGTGGCCCCTGCTGCGGGCGGGCCCGGACACGGCACGCGAGCTGGCCTCGGCCTACGGCGTCACCGACGAGCTCGCCGCCCGAGCGCGGGCCTGGCTCGACGTCGGCCCCTGCTACGCGGTGACCCACGGGGACGACGTGGGCGACCCGTCCCTCGTCGCCGAGGCCCTCACCTGGTTTCCGGCGCTCTGACGCGTGGGTAAGTCAGCTTACTGGTCGTCGGGGATCGGAGGAGTGCCATGCGGTGGAGTCCCCCCGGATGGGACGCGGTGGTCGGCTTCGGTCTCACGACCATGGGCCACGCGACCATCGGCGTCACGGGCCTGCGGCACCGGTCCGTCGGGCCGACCGAGCAGGTCACGCACCCCGGCGGCGGCCCCGTCGTGCTGCTCGGCGGGATGTGCGAGACCGGACCCTGCCTCGAGCCGATGGCCCGGTGGCTGACCCGCCTCGGCTACGACGTCCACCCGTTCACCCTCGGCTCGGGGATGGGCTGCGCGCAGCGCACCGTCGACTCGCTGACCCGGCGGGTCCGCACGATCGCCGCGGACGCCGGCGAGCCGGTCCGCGTGATCGGGCACAGTCGCGGCGGCCAGTTCGGCCGCGCGGTGGGCGCCGCCGCGCCGGAGTCGGTGGCCCAGTTGATCACCATCGGCACGCCCTTCGACCGCTGGGGCGGCCTCACCCCGTCCATGGCGGCCGTCGCCTGGAGCATGGCCGCCATCGGTTCCGCCGGGATGCCCGGGCTCTTCGGGCTCGGCTGCATGATCGGGCGCTGCTGCGCCGACTTCCGCGGGACGCTGCGCGCGCCCTGGCCCGAGGACGTGCCCTTCACCAGCATCTACAGCCGCACCGACGGCGCGGTGCCGTGGCGGTCGAGCCACGACCCCTACGCCCGCAACGTCGTCGTCGAGGGCGGCCACATCGCCCAGCTGACCTCGGCGGCCGTCCAGCGCGTCGTCGCGGCCGAACTGGCCTCGGTCCCGACGACGGCTGACCGCGCGATCGCCTAGGCGCTGCGCCGCGCCCGGCTACGGCATCCCCGGCGCCAGGTGCCGGGCGAAGAAGTCGAGGATGATCTCGGCGCGCTGCACGCGACGGCGGGGGGAGCCGGTGCGCGACAGCTCGTGGCCCTCGTCGGGGAACCGCCAGTACTCCACCTCGCGGCCGAGCAGGCGCAGCGCCAGGTACAGCTGGTCGGCCTGCTCCGGCGGGCACCGCAGGTCGTCGTCGGCGTGCAGGATCAGCAGCGGGGTGTGGATGTGCTCGACGGACGAGGTCGGGGACATCCGGCGATAGACGTCCGGGTGCGCGAGGTGGTCGACACCCATCTCGAACCGGAAGAAGCCCGCCAGGTCCGACCCGCCCCACTCCAGCGACAGCAGGTTGTTCGCCGCCCGCTCCGAGCAGGCCGCCGCGAACCGGTCGGAGTGGGCGATCAGCCACGTCGTCATGAACCCGCCGTAGGAGCCGCCGAGCACGCCCACCCGCGCCGGGTCGAGCGCGGCGTCGCGCGCGAGGGCGGCGTCGAGGGCGGCGAGGACGTCGTCGGCGTCGACGCCGCCCCACCCGGTGCCCGGCGTCTCGGCGGATTCCGGCGACCGGATCGCGCGCAGCGCGGCCTCGGTGTCGCCGCTGGACCCGTGCGGGTTGCACCAGAGCACGGCGTAGCCGGCGCCGGACCACATCGCGAACTCGTCGAACCACGCCGTCGGGTACTGGGTCATCGGCCCGCCGTGCACCGAGAGCAGCAGCGGCGTCCGGCCGTCGGCGCCGGCCAGCGCGGCGCTGCGCGGCCGCAGCAGCCACGCGTCGATCTCCCCGCCGCCGGACGAGGGCACCCGCAGGTGCTCGGGCGCGTCGACGGGCAGGTCCCGGTGGAAGGCGGCGGAGAACGACGACAGGGTCGTCTCCCGACCGTCGCGCACCACGGCGAGCTCGGGCCGGGAGGTCGGACCCGTCGTCAGGACCGCGAGGGTGTCCCCGGCCGCGTCGTACCCGACGATCGCGCGGGTGCCGCCGAGGACCTCGACGGGCTCGCCGGAGCCGTCCGCGGGGACGGCGTACAGCGGCTGCGTGCCGTGGTCCTCGACGGTGAAGAGGAGCTCGGAGCCCCGCCACAGCGGCGCGCGGCCGCCGACGAACGGCGCCGCCTGACGGTCGAGTCCCGCCGTGAGCACCGCCGGTTCCCCACCCGTCGTCGGGACGACCGCGACCCGCCCGAAGGACGGGATGAGCGTGACGTCCTCGGTGAGCACCGCGATCGACGCGCCGTCGGGGGACCACGACGGGCGGGTCACCGAGAGGCTCGAGGAGGTGGTGAGCGGCCGGATCTCCCCGGTCCCGACGTCGAGCCGGTGCAGGGCCTCCACCATGGTCAGGTCGGCGTCCGGCTCGTCGCGCACGGTCGTGACCGCGAGCTCCCGCCCGTCGGGCGACCAGGCCGGTCCGCTGATGTCGTAGCGGTGGTGGGCGATGAGCCGGGCGGACGCGGGCGTGTCGGCCGCGACCACGAAGACCGCCCGCGGGCGGTCGACGATCCAGCCCTCGCCGTCGAGCTTGGGGAGCAGCCGGTCGATGCGGCGGGGGAGCGTCGTGCGGTCGGGCGTACCCACGACGGTGAACGGGGGCGCGTCGGGCCGCGGCTCCCGCGAGGTGAAGGCGATCGCGGACCCGTCCGGGGACCACGCGGGCTCCCCGATCGCGGACGCGCGCTCGACGAGCGTCACCGGCTCGCCGGGTCCGTCGACCGGGAGGACCAGCAGCTGGTGCGGGCCGTCCGGCCCGGGTCCGGAGCGGGTGAACGCGAGCCGCGTCCCGTCCGGGGACCAGCGGGGGTTCGCGTCCCCGTCGCCGCTGGTCAACGGCCGCGGCCGACCGTCCACCGGCGCGATCCAGATCGCGGTGCGGTAGCGGTCGGCCTCGAGGTCGACGCGGCTGACGACGAGCGCGACCCGGCTGCCGTCGGGGGAGACCCGCGGGTCACCGGGGCTGACGAGTCGGGCGATGTCGGCCGGCTGCACGGGCGCCGACGCTAACCGGTTCCGACGCGGTGCGCGCCCGGATTCGCGGTCGGGTCCGGCGCGCGGGTTCAGCGGTCGGTGCGCTCGCTGGGGTAGCGGCGGGTGGTGGAGCCGTCGGCGCGGTAGGGGTCGTACCGGGACTGCTGCGGCCCGTACTGCCCGGCCTGGCTCGGCCCGGGCACCGTGCGTCCGGGGACGCTGGTCTCCTTGCGGACCTGACGCAGCGCCCCGTCGATCTGGCGGCGGAAACGGCCGTTCGTGCGCTGGTCGATGAAGGAGGCGGCCTGGTCGGCGTACCGGTTGACCTTCTCCGGGTTCTGGCGGGCGTACTGCCGGGCCGCGGCCACCGCGGCCCCGAGAGTGGCCACTCGACGCATCAGAGCCATGTGCTGCACCTCGTCGGTTCGGGGACTGGCGGGCAGGGGCCCGGACCGGTGGAGGCACCGACGCCCGGGACGCCCATCATCGTGGATACCACGACCGACGGCTGCCCGACCCCGTTCCTGCGGGCCGACGGGACGGGCCCGAGTTCGAGTAGCCGGGCAGCACACCTCCGGGTCTGGGGGGGTGACCCGGATTTCGTCGGGGGGAGACGTTGCTGCCCGGCTACGGATGCCACGGTAAACCTTGCGAGGACCCGACGACAAGCGTCGGCGCGGAAATCGCGATCGCGCGGGAAACCGGGCGGTAGGTCGGATCACGGTGCGGAGCAGGGGAGCGTGCCACCGGACGCCGGTTCTGCGAACGCCCAGCTCACACGCGGGGTGGCGGATGGGGGAGACGTCGACTCCACCTGGGGGGCGAATTGATCGTCCGGTCGAATTCACAGTGCACGATTCAATTGTTCGGCGCGACGGAAATGCAGAACCCATGGTTCCGTATGCATGTATCGATCCGGTCGCGGCCGTCACCATTTCCTCACGCGTCGGCGCCGGAGCGCGCCGTGGCGTGCGGGAAGCCGAGGTGGTGCTGCGGCACCTCGGGCGAGGCGGTGTCGAGCGGGACGGCGGGGGAGCGGACGAGCCCGAGCTGGGCGCTCTGGCGCGGCTGCAGGGCCTCGAGCATCCAGTCCACGGCGATCCGCAGGCGGTTCCCCGGCATGGCGGCGAGGTGGTAGCCGCGGGTCACCACCTTCGCCGGGAGTCCGGTCAGCGGGACGCGCAGCGGGGCGGCGGCCGCCTCCAGGCCGCCGAGGTCGACGACGAAACCGAGGTCGCGGTGGCGGTACGGGCGCACGGTGCCGTAGCCGAGGGAGGCGGCGACGTTGCGCCCGGCCAGCGCGCCCTGGCGCACGGCGTGCTGGGCGGTCATCGGGGTGGCCTCCCCGGGGCGACTCGGGTCGGGCACCGCCGCCGCGTCACCGCACGCGTAGAGGTCGGGACGGCCCGGCACCTGCAGCGTCGCCTCGACCACCACCCGCCCGCCGTCGATCTCGATGGGCAGGTCCTCGATCAGCGGGTCCACGCGCACCCCGACGCACCACAGCAGCGTCCGGGTCGCGATCCGCTCGCCGGAGGACAGGAGCACGTCGTCCCGCGCGGCCTCGTCCATGGTCGTGTCCGTGTGCACCTCCACCCCGCGACGACGCAGGACGGCGTCGGCGGTGCGGGAGAGGTGCTCGTCGAGCCCGGCGAGGACCCGGCCCCGGCTGACCAGCACCCAGCGCATGGAGTCCGGGTCGAGGCCCCGGCTGCGCGCCAGGGCCCGCGTGAACAGCTGGCCCTGCGCGGCGACCTCGGTCCCCGTGTAACCCGCGCCGACCACGACGAAGGTGCACCGCGCGGCGACCTCGTCCGGATCCTCGCTCATCGCCGCGAGGTCGACCTGGCGGACCAGGT
The DNA here is from genome assembly GCF_030269685.1 of Actinomycetospora sp. NBRC 106378. Classification (GTDB taxonomy): domain Bacteria; phylum Actinomycetota; class Actinomycetes; order Mycobacteriales; family Pseudonocardiaceae; genus Actinomycetospora. The sequence goes on along the minus strand of NZ_BSTT01000021.1, from coordinate 42,983 downwards.
GGTCGCGCAGGTAGTGGGCCTCGGGGACCCCGCGGAAGCCCACGGCGTACTCGCTCACGCCCGGCACCGGCATCACCTTGTGGACGCTGCCGGCGGCGAGGACCAGGCGGTCGTACCCCGTCCGGTGGGCGACACCCTCCGGGTCGAGCCAGCCGATCTCCCGGGCCTCGAGGTCGATGGCGTCCACCTCGCCCGGCGCGTGCCGCACGCACGGGGGCAGCGTGTCGGAGAGGGCGACCGCGATCCGGCGCGGCTCGAGGATCCCGCCCGCGACCTCGGGGAGCAGCGGCAGGTAGAGGAAGTAGTTCGTGGGGCTGACCACGACGATGTCGATCTCGCCACGGGTGCGCCGGGCCAGGGATTTCGCCGTGTGGTATCCGGCGAAGCCGCTGCCGACGATCACCACCCGGGGTCGTGTGCGGACGGTGCCGTCGGCCCGGGGTGTCATGGTGGCCGAGGGTGCCTCATCGAACACGGGGCGCGGAACCGCCCACGTCACCACGAGATGTCGTTCCTGTGACGGCTCACGCCTCCTGGAGCATCTGCGACAGGTGACGCAGGCTGTGGGCCGGCGCGTCCGGCGCGATCGCGTCCGCGATGCCGGCGGCCGCCCCCCGGGCGGCGGCCTCGCTGCGCGGGAACATCAGCTCCTCGTACGCGGTGATCCCCGCGGGGCCGTGCTCGGCGAGGGCGAGGGCCAGGTCCGAGCCGTCGAGCATCGCGAGGTTCGCGCCCATCCCGGAGAACGGGCTCATGAGGTGGGCGGCGTCCCCGACGAGGGTCATCCCGGGCACGGGCTCCCAACGGTGCCCGACCGGGAGTGCCGTGATCGGCCGCACCACGAAGCCCTCGTCGGCGGCCCGGACGAGGTCGGTGAGCTCGTCCGCGTAGTCGGCGAAGTACCCGAGCAGGACGTCGCGGTCGTCGAGGTCCGGCGTGTCGGCGGGGCGACGCAGTGCCGCGTAGCCCCGGACGACGCCGCGGGCGTTGCGCTGGGCGATGAGCGAGCGGTTCGCGTAGGGGGCCGACATCGACCCGCGGCCGACGAGGGCGGCGAGGTCCGGACGGCGGGTGTCGACGTCGGTCAGGCGGAACTCGACGAACACGACGCCGGAGTACTCGGGGCGGGCCGGGGAGAGCAGCGGCCGGACCCGGGACCAGGCCCCGTCGGCCCCGACGACCACGTCGGCCGCGAGCCGGGACCCGTCGTCGAGCACGAGGTCCGTGCCGTCGATCCGGTCGAACTTCGTGCCCCAGCGCACGGTTCCGGGGCGCAGCGCGTCGAGCAGGAGTGCCCGCAGGTCGCCCCGGTCGATCTCCGGCGCCACCTCCTCCGGGCCGGCGACGTGGCTGATCAGGGTCTCCCCGGTGTGGGCGAGCAGGCGCACGTCCTGGCCCTCGGGGCGGGCGACCGCGTGGAAGGCGTCGAGGAGGCCGGCGCGCTCGAGGGCGGTCTGCCCGGAGCCGGCGTGCATGTCGAGCGTCCCGCCCTGCGGGCGGTCGTCGGGGCCGTGGTCGCGGTCGAGGACCACGACGTCGTAGGGGGCGTCCAGGCGCTGCAGGACGCGGGCGAGCGTGAGGCCGGCGGGGCCGGCGCCGATGACGGCGAGCGTGGTCACGACCCCGACCGTAGATGCAGCGAGTACGAAAGTGAAGCGACTACAGTTTCGGATCGGCTACGGTATCGGCATGACCTCGCCACCGGGCCGTCGGGAGCGGAAGAAGGCCGCGACGAGGGCGGCCGTCGCCGAGGCCGCTCTCGGGCTCTTCCTCGAGCGCGGGTTCGACGCGGTGACGGTGAAGGACGTCGCCGAGGCGGCCGACGTCTCCCTGACGACGCTGTTCAACCACTTCCCGAGCAAGGAGGCGCTGGTCTTCGACGAGGAGGCCGAGCGCGAGGCCCGGCTGCTGGGGGCGGTGCGCGACCGGCCCGGGGACGTGGACGTGCTCACCGCGCTGCAGCGCTTCGCCCGGACGGCCGCCGACCGGCGGGTCGAGCCGGGATACGACGGGTTCATCGCGATGATCGAGGCAGCTCCCTCGCTCCAGGCCTACTCGCGGCGGATGTGGGAGTCCTACGAGGCCTCCCTCGCCGCGGCGGTGGCGCTCGACGCCGGACTCGACACGGCCGATCCGCGCGCCCGGGCCCTCGCCCACGTGGTGATCGGCGCGCTCACCCTCGACCCGGCACAGGTCGACGCGGTGTTCGACCTCCTGCGCCACGGCTGGACGGTGTGAGCGGCGTCGCGCTGTGACCTGACCCCACGCTGGATCGATCCGGTCGATCACGCGGGTAAGTCTGGGCTCGTGACTGCCTCGCTCGTGACCCTCGGCGACCAGCGCTTCGTCTCGCTCACGACCTTCCGCCGCTCCGGTGACCCCGTGGCGACCCCGGTGTGGGTGGCCCGCGACGGCGACGGCCTCGTCGTCTACACCACCGCCGAGAGCGGCAAGGTCAAGCGGCTGCGCCACGACCCCCACGTGGAACTGCGCGCGTGCGACCGGCGCGGCCGCGTCGCACCGGGGACGCCCACCGTGCAGGCGACGGCCGTCGTCGACGACGCCGCGGGCGCGGTCGACGATGCCGAGGACCTCCTGAGGGCCAAGTACGGCTGGGAGTTCGGCGGCATCCGGTTGATCCAGGCGGCCGAGCGCACCTTCCGGCGGGGCGGCCCGCCGCGGGAGCGCGTGGTGCTCCGCCTGACGGTGGACTGACGCCCCGCCCGGTCATCCTGGTCCCGTGACGATCTCCGCGACCCGGGTGCGGCCCTCCCTGCTCGGCCGGGCGGGCGCGCTCGGGGCGCTCGCCGTCGTCGTCGTGGTCGGTCTTATGCACCTGCTGGAGCCGTGGTCGCGACACGACCCGGTGCGCCGGACGATCAGCGAGTACGCGGTCGGCCCGGGTGGCTGGCTCTTCGACGTGGCCGTGCTCGGTCTGGTCGTGGCCACCGTGGCGGTGGTCGTCGCCCTCTCGGTGCGGCAACCGGTCCCGACGGCGGCGGTGGTCCTGTTCGGCGTCTGGTGCGTCGGGCTCGTGCTGGTCGTGGTGTTCGAGAAGACGAACTGGTCGGTCGGCCCCAGCCTCTCCGGGTCGATCCACCGCTACGCGAGCCTCGCGGCGTTCTTCGCCCTCCCCGCGGCCGGGCTCCTGACGGTGCGCGGACACCGCGGCGAGGCGTGGGCCCGGTGGACGACGGCGTTCTCTCTGCTCGCGCTGGCGTCGTTCCTGCCGATCATCGGCGCCATCGCCCTGGACCCGCTGCTCACCACGCCCTGGTACCGGGCCGTGCCGCTGGGACTGATCGAGCGGGTGCTCTCCCTGGCGGAGGTGCTGGTGGTCGTGACGCTGGGGTTCCGGGCTGCACGCTCGGTCCCGGTCGAGCGAAGGGCACCGTCGCTCAGGTAGCGGGCTCGGCCCTACCGCCTGGCCGCGAATGGCACATCAGACAGTTTCCGGTGCTTCGCGGCATGCCTCACGTGCCCCTCGCGGTGATCCCGGCGTGAGGCCGTGTCGATCAGCTCCTGCACCTGCGGCTACGACGACGTCGGGGGCTGCGGCAGCCACGCGCGCGAAGATCTGATCGCGCGGAGCGAAGTGATCGCTGAGCGACCACTTCGCTCCGCGCGCCTGGATCTTGCTGGCTCAGGCCGGGAGCGCGGCGGGCTCGCGCAGGTCGACGTCGCGGGAGACGGGGCCACCGCCGAGGTGCTCGGCGTGGGACGCGCCGTCCGCCCGGACGACGAGCAGGTGCGGCGCGCCCGGCTCGGCCGCGGCGACGACGTAGGTCCCGTCCACGGCCGACACCGCCCGACCGAGCTGGCGGCCCGCGTTGCTCACGACGGTCACGGTCGCCCCGACCACCGGCTCGCCACCGCGACGCACGACGCCCGAGACGAGCGGGCGCGCGACGGGCGCCGTGGCGGGCTCCGGCACCCCGACGACGGGCTCTCTCCCGACGACGGGCTCCGGCTCCCCGATGGCGGGCCGGTTCCCGACGACGGGTGCGGGCGCCGCCGCGTCCGGCTCGGGGCGGCGCGGCACGAACGCCATGATGACCAGCGCGATGACGGCGCCCCCGGCGCCGAGCAGCATGACCAGCACGAACGCGCCCTCGGTCGGAGCGCCCGACGCCGAGACCAGCGAGGCGAGGAGCACGCCCGCGATGGCGCTGGCGAACGAGGTCCCGAGCGCGCGCATGAGGTTGTTGAGGCTGTTGGCGGCCGCCGTCTGGGTCACCGGCACCGCCGCCATGATCAGCGCCGGCATCGCGCCGTACGCCAGCCCGATCCCGCAGGCGATGGTGACCGAGCTGATCATCAGCTGCCACACCGCGCCGTGGAACAGTGCGCCGATCCCGTACCCGACGGCGACGACGACGGCGCCGACCATCAGGGTCGTCCGCGGCCCGGAGGCGGCGCTGATCCGCGCCGACACCGGCGACATCGCCATCATGCAGAGCCCACCGGGGGCGAGGACCAGGCCGGCGACGAGGATCGACTGCCCGAGGCCGTAGCCGGTCGAGGCCGGCAGCTGCAGGAGCTGGGGGTAGACCAGCGACATCGCGAACATCGAGAAGCCGAAGACGATCGACGCGGCGTTGGTGAGCAGCACCTGACGTCGGGCGCTGACCCGCAGGTCGACCAGCGGCTGGGGGGTCCGCAGCTCCCAGAACGTCCACGCCGCCAGCACCACGACCGCCACCGCGAACAGCGTCACGGTCGTCGCGCTGCCCCAGCCCCAGCCGGAGCCCTTCGACACCGCGAGCAGGAGGCTGACCAGCGCGACCGCCAGCCCGACCGCGCCGACGACGTCGAACCGGCCGCCCGCCCGTTGCGCGGACTCGGGCACGAGGGCGAGGACCAGCACGAGGACGAGGACGCCGAGCCCGGCGGCCGCCCAGAACAGGACGTGCCAGTCCGCGGTCTGGGCGATCAGGGCGGCCAGTGGCAGTCCGAGCGAGCCACCCACGCCGAGCGAGGCGCTCATCAGCGCGACGGCCGAGCCGAGACGTTCCGCCGGCAGCTCGTCGCGCATGAGGCTGATGCCGAGCGGGATGAGGCCGGTCGAGAGCCCCTGCAGGGCGCGCCCGACGATCAGCGGCACCAGCGACGTCGACAGGGCCGCGACCACGGACCCGGCGATGAGCATGACCAGGCAGAACAGCAGCATGCGCCGCTTGCCGGTCATGTCCGCGAGGCGGCCGACGATCGGGACGGCGACGGCGGCGGTCAGCAGGGTCGAGGTGACGATCCACGCGGTGTCCGCGGGGGCGGCGCCGAGCAGGCGCGGGAACTGCGGCACCAGCGGGACGACGAGGGTCTGCTGGAGCGAGACCGTGATGCCGGCGAGGGCGAGGACGGCGACGAAGGCGGGCGACTTGGCCCGCGCCTCGTGGGGGGCGGCGGTGGTCACGGCACTCCTCGAGCAGGGGGCGACCCGACAATGATGGCACGGAGCGCCAAAAAGTCGCGCGGGACGGTGCGCGCCGGTCGCCGCACGGATGGCCGATCGGCCGTCCGGGTAGACAGGCCTGCGTGCCCGACCTCGAATTCTTCTTCGACCCCCTCTGCCCGTTCTGCTGGGTGACCTCCCGCTGGGTGGTGGAGGTGCAGTCGCAGCGTGCGCTGCGGGTCGAGTGGCGGCCGCTGTCGCTGGCGCTGCTCGACGAGAAGCTCCCCGACGAGCAGCCGGAGCGCTCCGACGCGCGGCTCCGCGGGCTGGAGATGCTCCGCGTGGTCCACGCGGCCCGGGAGGCGCACGGCTCGGAGGTCGTCGGGGACCTCTACACCGCGCTCGGTGAGCTGGTGTGGGACGCCGAGCCGGTGGAGGGCACCGTCGAGGCCGTCGTGCACGAGATGGCGCGCGAGCGGGACCTCACCCCCGCGCTGCGCGAGTGCGGCCTGCCGGTCTCGCTCGCCGAGGCGGCGTCGGACACCACGCGCGACGCGGCGCTGCGCGACGAGACGTTCGAGGCCGTCGACCGGTGCGGCGGGGGCGTCGGCACGCCGATCCTGTCGTTCGACGGCAAGACCGCGCTGGTCGGTCCGGTGATCGACGAGCCGCCGGCGGAGGAGGACGCCGAGGACCTCTACGACGCGGTCGACAAGCTGGGGCGCTGGCCCGGGTTCGCCGAGCTCAGGCGCTCGGCGCGGTCGTTCCCGGTGACGCGGCTGTCCGCGAACCTCGCGCGCACGGATACCTGGGTGCGCTGACCGGGCACTCCTGCTCGCATGGCGAAGGAGATCCTGGTCAGCTACGGAGTCGACATCGATGCGGTCGGGGGGTGGCTCGGCTCCTACGGCGGGGAGAACTCGCCCGGCGACATCTCCCGCGGCCTGTTCGCCGGTGAGGTCGGGGTGCCGCGGGTGCTCGAGCTGTTCCGCCGCTACGGGCTGCGGCAGACGTTCTTCTGGCCCGGGCACTCCATCGAGACGTTCCCGGAGCAGTTCGAGGCCTGCGTCGCCGCGGGCCACGAGATCGGCGTGCACGGCTACAGCCACGAGAACCCGATCGCGATGTCGCGGCAGCAGGAGTCGGACGTCCTCGACCACTGCATCTCGCTGATCGAGAGCCGCTCCGGCACCCGGCCCACCGGGTACGTCGCGCCGTGGTGGGAGTTCTCCGAGATCACCAACGAGCTCGTGCTCGACCGCGGGCTGCGCTACGACCACTCGCTGATGCACGACGACTTCACGCCCTACTACGTCCGCGTCGGCGACTCGTGGACGAAGATCGACCTGGAGCGCGAGGCGGCGGACTGGATGAAGCCGCTGGTCCGCGGCGAGGAGACCGACCTCGTCGAGCTTCCGGCGAACTGGTACCTCGACGACCTGCCGCCGATGATGTTCATCAAGGGCAGCCCGAACTCGCACGGCTTCGTCAACCCGCGCGACATCGAGCAGCTCTGGCGCGACCAGTTCGACTGGGTCTACCGCGAGATGGACTACGCGGTCTTCACCATGACGATCCACCCGGACGTCTCCGGCCGGCCCCAGGTCCTGCTCGCGCACGAGCGGCTGATCGAGTACATCAACTCCCACGAGGGCGTGCGCTGGCTGACCTTCGACGAGATCGCGCAGGACTTCCAGCAGCGCTCGCCGCGGCACTCGTAGAATCTTCAACGAGACTCTTGCGGCCCGACGTCAGGACGTCGCAGGATTCCGATCCATGGTGACCACCGACGTCGTCGTCGTAGGGAGCGGTCCGGCCGGGGCGTCGATGGCGCTGGCACTGGCCCGGCTGGGCGTGGACCACATCGTGGTCACCCGGTACGAGACCCTGGCCGCGGAGCCCCGGGCGCACATCACGAACCAGCGCACCATGGAGGTGCTGCGCGACCTCGGCGTCGCGGAGAAGGTGGAGGCGCTGGCCACTCCCCAGGACCTCATCGGCACGACGACGTTCTGCACCTCGCTGGCGGGGGAGGAGCTCGGTCGGGTGCGCTCCTGGGGCACCCACCCGCGCAGCCGTGCCGCGCACGCGCTCGCGAGCCCGGCGGGCATCTGCGACATGCCGCAGAGCCTCATGGAGCCGATCCTGGTGCAGGGCGCGCAGGCCGCCGGGTCCCGCATCCGGTTCTCCACGGAGTACCTGTCGCACGCGGTCGACGACGACGGGGTCACGGTCACCGTCCGGGACCGCCTGCGGGGCGACGAGTACGAGATCCGCGCGAAGTACCTCTACGGCGCGGACGGTGGGCGGTCGCGGGTCGCGGAGCACGCCGGGCTTCCCATGCGCGGCGACATGGGCGTGGCCGGGTCGCTCAACATCGTGTTCCGCGCCGACCTCTCGCCGTGGGTCGCGCACCGCCCGAGCGTCCTCTACTGGGTGCTGCAGCCCGGGTCGGACATCGGCGGGATCGGGATGGGCGTGGTCCGCATGGTCCGACCCTGGAACGAGTGGCTGACGATCTGGGGCTACGACGTCGCCGACGGACCGCCCGACCTCTCCGAGGAGTTCACGACGGGGCTCGTCCGGCAGCTGGTCGGGGTGGACGACCTCGACGTCGAGATCGTCGGCAGCTCGGCGTGGACGGTGAACCACATGGCCGCCGACCACTACGGCTCGGGGCGAGTGTTCTGCGGCGGCGACGCCGTGCACCGGCACCCGCCGTCGAACGGGCTCGGGTCGAACACCTCGATCCAGGACTCGTTCAACCTCGCCTGGAAGCTCGCCTACGTGCTGCGCGGCTGGGCGGACCCGTCGCTGCTCGACACCTACAGCGACGAGCGCGCGCCGATCGGCCGGCAGGTCGTCGACCGGGCGAACCAGTCGATCGGCGAGACCGGCCGCATCTTCGACGCGCTCGGCGTGAGCGGCACCGACGACCCCGCCGTCATGCGGGAGAACATGGCCCGCCGTCGGGAACCCGCCGCCGAGAAGCAGCGCCGGGCACTGCGCGAGGCGATCGCGTTCAAGGCCTACGAGTTCGACGCGCACGGGGTCGAGCTGAACCAGCGGTACGTGTCCTCGGCGGTCGTCCCGGACGCGCTGGCGCCCGACCCGCTGGCCGCGATCGAGGACCCCGAGCTCACCTACGCCGCGTCGACGACACCGGGTGCCCGCGTGCCGCACGTGTGGCTGGCCGGGCGCCACGGCGACGTCTCCACGATCGACCTCGCCGGGCACGGGCGCTTCACGCTGTTCACCGGGCCGGGCGGGTCGTGGCCGGCCTCCGAGCAGGTGCGGGTGGTCGTCGTCGGCCCGGGGGAGGAGATCGAGGACCCGTACGGCGACTGGGCGCGGCTGCTCGAGGCCGAGGGGATCGGGGACTCCGGCGGGGTCCTCGTGCGGCCCGACCACCACGTCGCCGCGCGGTTCGCCGCCCTGCCCGACGACCCGGCCGCGACGCTCGACGCGACGGTGCGCCGGATCCTGGGGGCCTGACGTGGACTTCAGCGAGGCGGACTCGGTCGACGCCGTCGTCGCGAGCTTCGCCGACACCCCGGACCCCCGGCTCCGCGAGGTCATGACGAGCCTCGTGACCCACCTGCACGGGTTCCTGCGCGACAGCCGGCCGTCGCTGGCCGAGTGGGAGACGGCGATCGGCTTCCTCACGGCGATCGGGCAGAAGTGCGACGAGCACCGCCAGGAGTTCATCCTGTTCTCCGACGTGCTCGGGGCGTCGATGCTGGTGGAGACGATGGAGGCCGAGCGGCAGGCCGGCGACGCCACCTCCTCCACGGTGCTCGGGCCGTTCCACGTGGTGGCGAGCCCCGAGCGCGCGCTCGGCGACTCGATCTCGCTGGTCGACGGCGGCGAGCCGTGTCTGATCACGGGCCGGGTCACGGCGCCCGACGGCACGCCGGTCCCCGGGGCGCGGATCGACGTCTGGCAGGCCGACGAGAAGGGCTTCTACGACGTCCAGGTGCCCGACGCCCAGCCCCTCGGCAACGGGCGGGGGCTCTTCGCTGCCGACGACGACGGCCGCTACCACTTCCGCAGCATCGTCCCGGCGCACTACCCGATCCCGACCGACGGGCCGGTCGGGCAGCTGCTGACGGCGACGAAGCGGCACCCGTACCGGCCCGCGCACGTGCACTTCATCGTCGAGGCCGAGGGCTACGTGCCGGTGACCACGCACGTCTTCGTCGCCGGCAGCCCGTACCTCGACTCGGACGCCGTGTTCGCCGTGAAGCAGGCGCTGGTCCGCGACTTCGCCCCCGTCGACGACGCGGACACCGCCGATCGCCTCGGGCTGCCGAACCCGTTCCGCCGGGCGGAGTTCGACGTGGTGCTGCAGCCGACGGGCTGAGGTCGGACCCGTCGGTCAGCTCCGCGTGACGATCTGGTCGGCCAGCCAGTGCACCACCTTCTCCGGATAGGGAGCGGGCAGCGAGAGGACGAGGTGGGAGAAGCCCGCGTCGAGGGCCTCGGCCACGTGGGCTCGGGTCTGTCCCGGGTCGTCGTAGGAGACCGGGACGACGAGCGACCGGGTGATGCTCGCGGGGTCCCGACCGATCTCCGCGCAGTACCGGTCGAGCAGGGCGCCGCGGGCGCTCGCGTCGGCGACGTCGCCGCCGGGGTAGTTCCAGACGTCGGCGTGCTCGGCGACGACGCGCAGGGTGCGCCCGGCGCGCCCGCCGATCACCAGGGGCGGGCCCGGACGCTGCACCGGCTTCGGGCTGCACCACGCCCCGGTGAGCTGCAGGTACTCGCCGTCGACGTCGAACGGCTCCTCGGCGGCCCAGAGCCGGCGGAGCAGGGTGCACGTCTCGGCGAGCCGCGCGACGGCCTCGGCGGAGTCCCAGTACGGCAGGCCGTGGGCCTCGTACTCGCGGCGGGCGAACGGGACGTCGGGGCGCGAGCCGGCGCCGAGCCCGAGGTCGAGCCGCCCGTCGCTGACCACGTCCACCGTCGCGGCGATCTTCGCGAGGACCGCCGGCGGGCGGAACCGGTTGCTGGTGACGAGCACCCCGAGACGCAGGCGCTGCGTGGCCGCGGCGAGCGCCGCGAGCAGCGTCCAGCCCTCGAAGGTCGGACCGAGCGGGTCGCCGAAGATCGGCAGCAGGTGGTCGTAGAGCCAGGCGTGCTCGATCCCGTCGACGGTGTCGGCCTCCTGCCAGACCCGGAGCAGGTCGCGGTAGTCGACCTGCGACGGCGCCGTGATGATCCCGAAGCTGGGCATCACGCGGCCGACCGTTCGGTCGCCGGACGACGGCGCAGGCGGGGCTGCGCGAGCGGCGGGGTCCCGTACGCGTGCGGCAGCGGGCTGACGTCGGTGCCGGGCGCCACGATCTCGTCGATCCGGTCGAGGACCTCGTCGTCGAGCGCGACCTCGGCGCCCGCCAGGACGTCCTCGAGGTGGGCCATGGTGCGGGGGCCGATGATCGCGCTGGTGACGGCGGGGTGCGCGACCACGAACGCCATCGCGAGGTGGGTCAGGGACAGGCCCGTCTTGTCCGCGAGGGTGATCAGCTCCTCGACGGCGTCGAGGCGGCGCTCGTCGCGCATGTGCGCGAACCCGTACTGCGCCCGGCGGGTGTCCGGCTCCTGGCCCTTGCGGTAGCGGCCGGTCAGCATCCCGCCCGAGAGCGGGCTCCACACGAGGGCGCCCATGCCGTAGCGCTCGACCGTCGGCAGGACCTCGCGCTCGATCCCGCGGTCGAGGATCGAGTATGGCGGCTGCTCGGTGCGAAAGCGCTCCAGGTTTCGGCGCTCGGCGACCCACTGCGCCTCGACGATCTGCGAGGCCGGGAAGGTCGACGACCCGATGGCGCGCACCTTGCCGCTGTGCACGAGGTCGGACAGGGCCGAGAGGGTCTCCTCCACGTCGGTGTCCGGGTCGGGGCGGTGCACCTGGAAGAGGTCGATGTGGTCGGTCTGCAGGCGGCGCAGCGAGTCCTCCACGGCCCGGACCAGCCAGCGTCGGGAGCTCCCGCGTCGGTTGGGGTCCTCGCCCATCGGGTTGAACGCCTTGGTCGCGAGCACGACGTCGTCGCGGCGGCCCTTCAACGCCTTGCCGACGATCTCCTCCGACTCGCCCTGCGAGTACATGTCCGCGGTGTCGACGAAGTTCACGCCGGCGTCGAGGGCGCGATGGACGATCCGGACGGACTCGTCGTGGTCGGGGTTGCCCATCGCGCCGAACATCATGGCGCCGAGGCAGTAGGGGCTGACCTTGATGCCGGTCCGGCCGAGTGTGCGGTACTGCACGGGTTCCTCCTGAGCTAGGCTCCGCGGAAGCGGAACGTGCTTCCGGAACCGTAGACGGAACCTGGTTCCGGTTGCAAGGGGAGGTGTCGTGTCGACTCCGCGACGGGTCCGCGCCGACGCGCGGCGCAACTCCGACGCGCTGCTCGAGGCGGCCACCGAGGTCTTCGCGACGGCGGGCGTGGACGCCCCGGTGCGCGACGTCGCGGCCCGGGCCGGGGTGGGGGTCGGGACCGTCTACCGGCACTACCCGAAGCGCTCCGACCTGGTCGCGGCCGTGTTCCGCCACCAGGTCGACGCCTGCGCCGACGCCGCGCCCGTGCTCGCGGCGTCGCATCCCCCGGCCGAGGCCCTCGACCGGTGGCTGGCGCGCTTCGTCGAGTTCCTCGCGACGAAGCGCGGGCTCGCCGCGGCGCTGCACTCGGGCGACCCGGCCTTCGACGCCCTGCCCGCCTACTTCGACGCCCGCTTCCGGCCGGCGCTCACGTCGCTGCTCGAGGCCGCGGTCGCGGCGGGCGAGGTGCGCGACGACGTCCCCGCGGTCGACCTGCTGCACGCGGTGGCCCACCTGTGCCTGCCCGCCGAGGGGGTGCTGCCGGACCACGCCCGGCGCATGACGGGCCTGCTGGTGGACGGGCTGCGCCTCTGACCCGTCAGTCGGGTCGAGTCCCCGCGGCCCGGGCGGCGTTCCGGATGCCCTCGTAGCCCGTGCACCGGCAGAGGTTCGAGGCGAGCAGGGCGTCGAGGCGGTCGTCGTCGTCGACGACGGTCGGGTCCTCGTCCAGCGCACCGCGCAGCAGCATCAGGAAGCCCGGCGTGCAGAACCCGCACTGGAGCGCGTGGTGCTCGGCGAAGACGCCGGGCAGCGGGTCGTCGTCGGCGAGGCCCTCGACCGTGCGGACCTCGTGACCGGTCGCCTGCACGGCGAGCACCAGGCACGAGCGCACCGGCTCGCCGTCGAGCAGCACCGTGCACGTGCCGCAGACCCCGTGCTCGCACCCGAGATGGGTCCCGGTGAGACCCAGGTCCTCGCGCAGCACGTCGGCGAGGGCCCGGCGCGGTTCGACCGTGACCTCGTGGCGCGTGCCGTTGACGTCGAGCTCCATCAGGAGGCCTCCTGCAGCGCGCGGCGGACGAGCACGCCCGCGACGTGCCGGGTGTAGGGGATCGGGGCGTGCGGGTGCTCGCGCGGGTCGGCGTCGAGCTGCGCCGCGGCGGCGCCCGGGTCGTCGCCCCGGGCGAGGGCGGCCTCGGCGGCGTGGGCGCGCACGCCGGTGGGTGCCGCGCCCGCCAGGCCGAGCCGCGATCCACCGTCGGGAAGGAGCGCCGCGACGGCGGCGACGTGCGCGTAGCTGGCGTGGGTGCGCCGCGACTCGACGACGCCGACGCGGGTGCCCTCGGGGAGGACGGGGACGAGGAGGGCCGTCGCCAGCTCGTCCGGTCCGGCCGCCGGCGTGAAGGAGTCGCGCAGGAAGTCCGCGACCGTCACCTCCCGGCGTCTGCGGACCGAGACGAGCTCCACCGTCGCGTCGAGCCCGGCGGCCAGGCCGCACCACTCCGACGACGGGTGGGCGACGCAGAGGCTGCCGACCATCGTCCCGCGACTGCGCACCGGCGGGTGCGCGATCCAGCGGGCGGTCGCGGCCAGGAGCCGCCCGAGCGGCCCGCCGACCGCGCCGCGCTCCAGGTCGACGTGGCGGACCCGGGCGCCGATCCGGACCCGGTCGCCGTCGTCGTGCACTCCCCGCAGCTCCTCGATCCGGGCGATGTCCACCAGCAGCGACGCCGAGGTCCGGCGCCACCGCAGGTCCTGCAGCAGGCTCTGGCCGCCCGCGATCACGCGTGCGCCCGGGGTGCCGAGCAGCGCGACCGCCTCGTCGAGCGTCGTCGGGGTCGCGTACTCGAACGGTGCCGGCTTCACGGCTGCATCGCCTCCCACACGACGGACGGCGTCAGCGGCATCCGCAGCCGGGACGGATCGCCGCCGAGGGGTCGGATCGCGTCCGCCACGGCGTTCACGACGGCGGGTGGCACGCCGATGCATCCCGCCTCGCCGGCTCCCTTGACGCCGAGCGGGTTGTCGGGCGCGGGCACCGCGGTCTCGTCGACCCGCAGGTCGCGGGGCATCTCCGCGGCCGTGGGCAGCAGGTAGTCGAGCAGGCCGTCCGGCATCACCGTGGCGCCCTCGTCGTCGAGCACGACTCCCTCGGTCAGCACCTGCCCGAGGCCCTGCGCGATCGAGCCGAGGGTCTGGCCGTGGGTGGCGGTGTGGTCGAGGACGGTGCCGTAGTCGTCGACGGCGACCAGCCGGAGCAGGGTCACCGCGCCGAGGTCCGGGTCGACCTCGACCACGACGCCGTAGCTGCCGTACGGGAACGCGGGCGGGGAGGTGAAGCGGTGCTCGGCGTGCAGCGGTGCGAGTTCGGCCACGGGGAGCTCCCGGGTCCCGGCGCGGAGCACGCCCTTGTCCCAGGCGACGTCGCCGGAAGAGAGGCCCCAGCGGGCCGCGGCCTGCAGGCGGGCCTCGTCGATCAGGGCGTCGGCCGCGCCCGCGAGGGCGGCGCCGCCCATCTGCGTGCTCCGGCTGGCGAACGTGCCGTGGCCCTCGGGGACCTCGCCGGTGTCGCCCTCGACGAGGTCCACCACGTCGGCCGGGACGCCGAGCCGGTCGGCGACGAGCTGCGCGAATACCGTCCGGTGGGGCTGGCCCGTCGAGGAGGTGCCGACGCGCCCGGTGAAGCCCGCCGGCTCCACGGTGACCGACCCGTACTCCTCGAGGATCCCGGGCTCGCCGCCGCTGCGCTCGACGTAGCAGGCGATCCCGACGCCGGTCGGCCGCTCCCGCTCGCCGCGCCACCGGTCGGGTTCGAGCAGCTCGAGGCACCGGTCGAGGCAGGCGGCGTAGTCCCCGCTGTCGTAGCGGCGGCCGGTGGGCGTGTCGTAGGGGAAGTCGCGCACGAGGTTCCGGCGCCGGAGCTCGGCGGGGTCGAGACCGAGCTCGGCGGCCAGCTCGTCGACCGCGCGCTCGACCGCGTACGCCGCCTCCGGCCGACCGGCACCGCGGTAGGCGTAGGTGGGCGCCGTCGTCGTGAACCAGGAGCGGACCGTCGCGTGCACCTCGGGGACGGCGTACGCCTCCGAGGCGGCGAGGGCGGTCTGCCCGGGCAGGGCGGCGCCGAGCGGGTGGGCGCCGATGTCGGCGTCGACCTGCAGGTCGATGGCGAGGATGCGCCCGTCGACGTCGGCGGCGATCCGCACGTGCTGGTCCTGGCCGCGACCACGGCTCGACGCGGTGAGCGCCTCCGTGCGGTCCTCGACCCAGCGGACCGGCCGGCCGAGGTCGCGGGCCGCCGCGACGACGGCGAGGTACTCGGGGTAGGTCGGGCTCTTCGAGCCGAAGGCGCCGCCGGCGTCGGGGACGATGACCCGCACGTCGTCCTCGGCCAGACCGAGGGCGCCGGCGATCCCGGTGCGCAGGCCGTGGGGGAACTGGTGGGAGCAGTGGACGGTGAGCGGGGAGCCGGGCTCCACGAGGATCGCCCGAGCCTCCAGCGACGTCGGCGCGAGGAGCTGCTGGCGGTAGCGGGAGTCGATGACGACGTGGGCCTCCTGCCAGGTCGTGTCGGCGACGGGCGGGCCGAACTCCTTCTCGAGGGCGAGGTCGTCGTGGTCCGGGTACAGGCGATCGGCGCGGCCGGGAGCGGCGTGCCCGGGGCGGCGGTGGAGGTCGAGGCGGACCGCGGCGGCGGCGTCCTCGGCCCGGTACCGGTCGTCGGCGATCACGACCGCGACCGCCTCGCCCTCGTGCCGCACCCGGTCGGTGGCCAGCGGACGCCACGGCGGGGAGTCGTCGGTGCCGAACATGGTGGGGACGTCGCCGACGTCGGTGAGGTCGTCGGCGGTGAGGATCGCGGCGACGCCGGGCAGGGTGCGGGCCGTCGTCGTGTCGACCCCGAGCAGGTCCGCGTGGGGGACCGGGCTGCGGACGAAGGCGGCCTCGAGGCACCCGTCCACGCGCAGGTCGGCGGTGTAGCGCCCACGTCCTCGCGTCAGCCTGTCGTCTCCGCGCACCGGAGGGGATGCCTCGCGGGGCGGGATCTCAACCCGGGCGACGGGCCGCCCCGCCGTCCGCGAGACTCACACCGGGCAGGTCGCGGCGGCCGCGGACCTGCCTGGTGTGACCGTCGCGAACGCGTCGGACGGTGCTCCGAGCACGAGAGTTGCGTGAGGCAGGTTCTGCGGCCGGAGAACCTGCCCGACGTGCACCTCGCGAACGCGTGGGCCGGGCCTACCGGGTCGCCGCGGCCGGCTCCGGGGCGGAGACGTCGTACAGGTTCCGCCGGAAGCGCTCGCGGATCGAGGCGACGGCGACGAACGTGATCGCAGCGCAGGCGATGATGTACACCGCCACCGACCAGGACGCTCCGGTGGCCGCCAGCAACGCCGTCATGATGAACGGCGCGAGCCCGCCCGCGAGGACCGACGCGACCTGATAGCCGAGCGACGCGCCGGAGAAGCGGACGTCGGCGGGGAACATCTCGGCGTAGAGCGTGGCCTGCGGCCCGTACATCGTCGCGTGGATGGTGAAGGCGATGAGCAGGGCGAGCAGCACCAGCGGGACGGACCCGGTGTCGATCAGCCAGAACAGCGGGAACGCGAACACCGCCATCGACACGCAGCCGATGAGGTAGAGCTTCTTGCGCGAGCCCATGCGGTCGGTCAGGGCGCCGAAGAACGGCATCGTGACGAGCTGCGAGAGCCCGGCGACCATCACGCAGACCAGGATCGAGGTGCGGGACATCCCGACCTCCGTCGTCGCGTAGCCGAGGATGCCGGAGATCAGGATGTAGAAGACGGCGTTGACCACGAAGAACGCGCCGGCGGCCTGCACGATCGCGAGCCCGTGGTGGCGGACCGCCTGCACGAGCGGCGCCTTGCGGACGCCCGCCTCGCGCGCCGCGGCGGCCGAGCGCTCGCGCAGCTCGTGGAACACCGGGGTGTCCTCGATCTTGAGCTGCACGTAGACGCCGATCCCGATGAGCAGCAACCCGGACAGGAACGGGATGCGCCAGCCGTACGCGTCGAAGGCGGCGGGGGACATGGTGGCGGTGAGGATCAGGAAGAACAGGTTGCCCAGCACCGCGCCGGCCACGGCGCCCGTCTGGACGAGGCTGCCGTAGTAACCCCGGTGCTTCTCGGGCGCGTGCTCGACGAGCAGCAGCGCCGCCCCGCCCCACTGCGCCCCGACGCCGAGGCCCTGCACCAGCCGGGCGACGACGAGCAGGACCGGCGCCCACACCCCGATGCTGGAGTAGGGCGGCAGGACGCCCACCGCGAAGGTCGCCAGGCCCATCACCAGCATCGCGCCCACGAGCGGGGGCTTGCGGCCGAAGCGGTCCCCGATGTGGCCCGCGATGATCCCGCCCACCGGCCGTGCGACGAACCCGACGGCGAAGGTGGCGAACGAGGCGAGGGTCCCCGCGACCGGGTCGGCCGAGGGGAAGAACTGGTGGCCGAGCACCAGGGCGGCCGCGGTCGCGTAGATGAGGAAGTCGAACCACTCCAGCGTCGTCGCGAAGACCGCGGCGGCGGCGAGCCGCCGCATCTTCGCGGGAGCGACCTCGGTCCCAGCCGTCACGGCGTGCCTCCACCTGTCTCGGTACGAACGATCGTTCGTAACGTACGAGTGTGGTCCACCTCATGGCAAGGCCTCAGCGCGCGAGCGGGGCCTCCAGCAGTGCCAGGGCGTAGCGCGCCTGCTGCTCGGCGAGCTGGCCGCGGGAGAGCCGGCCGTCGGCGCGGTACCACCCGGCGACCGCGGAGAGCGCCGTGAGCACGGCGCGGGCGGCGTCGTCGGGATAGGGCGTCGCGAAGGTCCCGTCGGCCACGCCCTGCGCCACGATGTCCTCGAAGACCGCCTGCGTGGCGTCGCGCTCGGCCACGAGGGCGGCCCGGTCCGCGCCGGTCAGGTACCGCACCTCGTTCGTCGACACGACCATCGCGACCTGGTGGTCGACGATGAACCGCACGTACGCCCGCACCGCTTCCCGCAGGCGGGAGGCGGCGTCGTCCCCGGCGTCGGCGAGCGCCGCGCGCAGGCGGGCCGCGAGCTCGTCGTTGGCCCGGCGCAGCACCTCGGCCAGCAGCCGCGACTTGCTCGGGACGTAGTTGTAGAGGTTCGACAGGCTCGTGCCGGCCCGCTTCGCGACGTCGCGCATCGACGCGCCGTGGAAGCCCTGCGCGCCGAACGCGTCGAGCGCGGCGTTGAGGATCGCGGCCTCGTTCCCGCGGCCGGTGTCGGCCACGAGGGTGGCCGGGGAACGGGCGTTCATGACGACGAGGCTAGCGGTCTTGACGGGCCGGGAGGCTGGTGATTCGGTGGTGAACGATCGTTCGTATGCGAGCGCGAGGAGGAGAGCGTGACCGCAGCACCGGCTCCCGTGGACACCGGGCGGTGGTTCGAGGACTTCGCCGTCGGGGAGCGGTTCACCAGCGCGGCCCGCCCGGTCACCGCCGACGACCTCGCCGCCTTCACCCGGCTCTCCGGCGACGACCACCCGCTGCACGTCGGGCCGGACGCGATGCTGCAGGGCCCGTTCGGGATCGCCGTGGCCATGGGACTCCTGCAGTCGCTCGGGCTCCACGGCGAGGCGGTGCAGGGCCTGCTCGACACGCACTGGACCTACCGCGCACCCATCCGCGTCGGCGACGTCGTCCACCTCGAGCTCACCGTCGCGCGCGTGCGTCGTACCCGCTCCGGCACCCGGGGCGCCGTCACCCGGCACATGCGGCTCGTCGGGGACGACGGGGTGACCCGGCAGGAGGGCACGACGACGGCGCTGGTCGCGGCGCGCGCGAGCGGTCCCGACGACGACGGGCGCGCGTTCGGCACCGTCGGCTGGGGCCGGGCGGTGGCGGCGGCGCTCGACCCGGAGGTGACCACGCTGCTGGAGACCTGGGACGGCACCGTCGGGTTGCGGTGCGACGACGAGGAGGTGCACCTGCGGGTCTACCGGGGCGCCGTCATCGACGTCAGCCGCCGGGCCCCGCACGGGGCGACCTTCACACTGGTCGCCGACGCGCTCACCTGGCTCGAGCTCGTCGAGGCACCGGAGAACCCGTTCCTGCGCCTGGCGATGACGGGCCGCCTCTCCGCCACCGGCGACGGCTACGAGTACCTGCGGCTGACGCGGGCGCTGCACCTGGTCGTCGACGCGGCCCGGGCGATCGCGTGACCGGCTACGTCACCGTCGACGGCACGCTCGCCTTCGTGGAGGACCACGGCGATCCGGCTGCGCCCCCTGTCCTCTGCCTGCACACCGCCGGCCAGTCCGGCGTGCAGTGGCGTCACGTCACCCCGGGTCTCGTGGCCGCCGGGTACCGCGTGATCGTGCCGGACCTCCCGGGCCACGGGCGCTCCGAACCCGCGCCCGACGGCCCCGTGGACGACCTCGGCGCCTACGCCGCCTGGCTGCTCGCGCTCGCCGACGCGACGGGCCTCGACCGGTTCGCCGTCGCCGGCTGCTCGATCGGCGGCAAGATCGCACTCGACCTGGCCGTCCGCGCCTCCGACCGGCTCACCGCCGTCGTCGCGATGGCCGCCGACGCGTGGACCGGGGGCCGCCCGAGCCCCCGCGGCCTCCGTCGGGAGCTCGTCGACGTGGCCGCGCCGAGCCGCTCGGACCGCACCGAGCTGGGCACCCTCGCCGTCCTCGGCCGCGCCACGGAGCCGGAGCGGGCGCGGCTGATCGCCGCGATGCACCGTCGGGAGGACCCCGTCGTCTCGAACTCCGACCTGATCGGCTGGGCGTCGCACGACCTGCGCGAGCAGCTGGCCGCGATCACCTGCCCGCTGCACCTCGTGGTGGGAGCGGACGACCTGTGGCTCGACGCCGACCGCGTGCGGTGGGCGGCCTCCCGGATCCCCGGCGCACGGTGCACGGTGCTGGACGGGGTGGGGCACTACCCGATGGAGGAGATGCCCGGCTTCCCCGCCGTGCTCGACGGCTGGCTGCGGGAGCTCACGGCGGGGACGGAGGCGGCATGACCGAGCTGCGCAGCGTGGCGCCCTTCCCGGCGGCGGGGGAGCGGCCCACCGACCTGCCCGACCTCGTCGGGCGCCTCGCGCGGCGCGAGCCCGACGTCGTCGCGGTTCACGAGCGCACCCCCGACGGGCTGGTCGCGGTGACCCGCGGCGAGCTGTGGCAGCGGGTCCGGGCGCTCGCCGAGGAGCTGCGCGAGCACGGGGTCGGCGCCGGCGACACGGTCGCGGTGTGGATGCCGAACTGGACGGACGCGCTCGTCTGGCAGTGTGCCGTCGCCGCGCGCGGCGGGCTCGTCGTCGGGATCAACACCCGCTACGGCGTCGAGGAGGTCACCCACGTCCTCACCCGCGCGCGCCCCGTGCTCGTGGCGCTCGCGTGCGGGTTCCACGGGCTCGACCTGGCCGGGAAGCTGCGCGCCGCCGTCGAGGGGTCGGGCGTCCGGCCGCAGGCGGCGCTCGTCCGCGGCGACGGGACCAACCCTGACGTCGGGAAGCTCGACGCCTGGACCCCGGCGCGGACCGACGGCCCGGAGCCGGAACGCTCCGACCCGGATCGGCTCGCCGTCGCCTTCACGACGTCGGGCTCCACCGGGCTGCCGAAGCTCGCGGCGCACACCGGCGCCGCGGTGCTGACCCATGCCGTCGCGGGCGCCGCGGCGCTGGGGCTGGCCGAGGGCGACGTGGTGCTCGGCGCCCTGCCCTTGTCGGGCGTGTTCGGCTACAACGCGGTCATGGCCGGGCTGGCGGCGGGCGGGGCGGCGCTGCTGGAGCCGGTCTTCGACGCCGACGACACGCTCGCCGACATGGCCGCCGCCGGGGTCACGCACCTCGCGAGCGGCGACGACCTCGTGCTCCGGCTGGTCACGGCGTTGCGGGAGCGCCCGCGGGCGCTGCCGACGTGGCGGTGGTGGGGCGTCGCCGACTTCCAGGGGCGCTCGCACGAGCTGGCGGCGTGGCTCGACGACCACGGCGTGGCGACGGCGGGCGTCTACGGCTCGTCCGAGCTGTTCGCGCTCGCCGCGACGTGGCCGCTGTCCGAGCCGACGCCGCAGCGCTGGGCCGGTGGCGGGCGTGTGGTGCACCCCGGGATCGAGGTGCGCGTGCAGGGCGGACCCGGCGTCGAGGGCGAGCTGGAGTTCCGCGGGCCGAACGTCGTGGACGGGTACCTGGGGTCGTCGCCGGACGTGTTCACCGACGACGGCTGGTTCCGCTCCGGTGACCTCGGGGTGGTCGTCGACGACGGCGCGTTCGTCTACGTCTGCCGCGCCGGCGACGCGCTGCGGCTGCGCGGGTTCCTCGTCGACCCGGCCGAGATCGAGCTGCGGCTCGCGGCGCACCCGGCGGTGCACACGGCGAAGGTCGTCGGGACGGAAGGCCCCGACGGCGGGTCGGTGGCGGTCGGGTTCGTCACGCTCGACGCCCCGGCCTCACCCGAGGACCTGCGCGCCTGGTGCGCCGCGACGCTGGCCGCGTTCAAGGTGCCGGCGGCCGTGCACGTGCTCGAGGCGATGCCGACGACCTCGGGCACGAACGGGACGAAGATCCGCACGAGTGTGCTCGCTGCGCTCGCACGTGAGCACTAATCCGTGCTGGAGCACGGATTAGTGCTCACCTGGCGAAGCCACATTCTGCACGTGCTGGAACCCGAACCGACCCTTGATGCACAGGTGTCCGTGCGTCACGGAGTGGTCGGACGGCGAGGTCACGTTGACGATCGTGTTGTCCTGCACGTGCAGCTCCAGCGAGCAGCCGACGCCGCAGAACGAGCAGACCGTCGTCGTGACCGTCTCGCCCTCGGGGTCCCACGTGCCGGCCTCGCGACGCTCGTGCTCGGCCACCGACTTCAGCGCCCCCGTGGGGCAGACGCCGATGCAGTTCCCGCAGTACACGCACGCCGAGTCGGGCAGCGGGACGGCGAACTCGGTGGAGATCGTGGCGTCGAACCCGCGGCCGGCGACGGCGATCGCGAAGGTGTTCTGCGCGTCGGTGCCGCACGCCTCGACGCACTTGTAGCAGAGGATGCAGCGGGCGTAGTCGCGCACGTAGAGGTCGTTGTCCACGGTGACCGGCTGCGCGACCGTCGCCCGCGTCTCGCCGTCGGGAATCCCGTGGTGACCGGCGTGCCGGTTGCCGCGCTCGCCGGCGGCGGCGGGCGGCCCGGGTGGGCCGTAGCGCTCCGGGTCGGCGCCGTACTCGATCTGCCAGCGGGCGACGTCGTCGCCGGCCTCCGACAGGTCGTTGGCGCTCGCGAGCAGCTCCAGCACCATCTTCCGGCTGTGCGCGACGCGTTCGGTGTCGGTGCGGACGACCATGCCGTCCTCGACCTTCCGGGCGCACGACGGCACGAGGGGACGCGACCCCTCGACCTCCACCACGCACACGCGGCACGCGTTCACCGGCGTGAGGTTGGGCGCCTGGCACAGCCGCGGCGTGTCGGCCCCGGCGTCGTCGAGGACGTCCATGATCGTGGCGCCCTCGGGCGCGCGGTGCTCGACGTCGTCGACGGTGACGCTGACGAGCCGGCGGATCGTGCCGAGGTCGACGGTCGTCATGACCCTCCGATCAGGCCGAGGGCCAGGGCCGAGCGGACCGCGGACGCCGCGGTCTGGCCGAGGCCGCAGATGGACGCGTCGGTCATGACGCGGTCGACGTCGCGGAGCAGCTGGAGCTCGATGGTGCGGCCGCCGATCTCGCGGCCGCGCACGATGCGCGCGAGCGCCTCCTCCTGGCGCACGGTGCCGACGCGGCACGGCACGCACTGCCCGCACGACTCGTCGCGGAAGAACCCCGCGATCCGGCGCAGGACGGCGGCGAAGTCGGTCGTCGAGTCGAAGCACAGCACCACGCCCGAGCCGAGGGTCGCACCGATCTCGCGGGTGCCTTCGAGGGTCAGCGGGACGTCGAGCTGGTCGGGCGTGACGAACGAGCCCGCGGCCCCACCGAGGAGGATCGCCCGCAGGTCCGGCGGAACTCCACCGGCGAGCTCGAGCAGCTCGCGCAGCGTCGTCCCCATCGGCACCTCGTAGACGCCGGGCCGGGCCACGACGCCGGACAGGCAGAACAGCTTCGTCCCGGTCGACCGTCCGGAGCCGATCGACGCGAACGCCGGGCCGCCCTCGGCGACGATCCGCAGCACGTTGACCAGCGTCTCGACGTTGTTGATCACCGTCGGCTTCCCGAACAGGCCGGCCACCGTCGGGAACGGCGGTTTCGCCCGGGGCTCGCCGCGACGGCCCTCGAGCGAGTTCATCAGCGCGGTCTCCTCGCCGCAGATGTAGGCGCCGGCGCCCCGACGGACCTCGAGGTCGAACGCCCGTCCCGAGCCCATGACGTCGTCGCCGAGGTAGCCGTGGCGCCGGGCCTCCGCGACGGCGCGCAGGATCGCCCGCTCCGCCGCGGGGTACTCGCCGCGCACGTAGAGGTAGCCGGTCCGGGCGCCGACCGCGATCCCCGCAACCGTCATCGCCTCGACCAGCGCGAACGGGTCGGCCTCCATGAGCACGCGGTCCTTGAACGTGCCCGGCTCGGACTCGTCGGCGTTGCAGACGAGGTACTTCTCCGGCTCGGGGGAGCCGGCGACGGCGGCCCACTTCGTGCCGGTGGGGAACGCGGCGCCGCCCCGGCCGGTCAGCGAGGCGACGGTGATCTCGTCGACGACGCGGGCGGAGCCGACGGCGAGCGCGCGCCGCAGGCCCGCGTACCCGCCGGCGGCGCGGTAGGAGTCGAGGTCGCCGGGGTCGACCACCCCGACCCGGGACAGCAGCTCCAGGTCCGGCCCGCCCGCCTGCGGGGTGCTGACGACGGGGTCGGGGCCATCGACGTCCTCCCCGTCGAGGGCGCGCAGGACGGTGTCGGCGGTCGCGGGCGCGATCTGGGCGTGGTCGCCGCCGGGAGCGTCGTCGTGAGGGGAGGACGCGAGCGCTCGTGTGGCCTCAGGGTTCCCCTCGTCCTCGGCGGAGGGGGAGGCGCGCTGCAGGAACACCGCGGGCGCCCGCTCGCACAGGCCGAGGCAGGGGCTGCGCGTCCAGGTGACCTCCTCGCCGGACCCCGGTGGGCCGAGCCGTTCCTCCAACGCCGCGCACAGGTCCTCACCGCCGAACGCGGCACACCCGACGTCGTCGCAGACGTGCGCGGTCCGCGGCGCTCGCGGGGTCACCGAGAACAACGCGTAGAACGTCGCGACGCCGTAGGCCTCGGCCGGCGGGACATGCAGCCGGTCGCAGACGTAGGACAGCGCGCCGCGGCTGATCCAGCCCACGGCGTCCATCACGGCGTGGAAGGCGGGCAGCAGCAGGTCGCGCCGCTCGTGGCCGGGGGAGCCGACGGCGGCGTCGACCGCCGCCCGTTCGGCCTCGGTCGCCGCGTCGGGCAGCAGGACCAGGTCCACGCGGGCCTCCTAGGCGCCGGCCACGGGGACGCGGGCCCCCACAGCGAGCTTCTCGATGCGGATCGCGGTCGCCTTGAACTCCGAGGTCCCCGACTGCGGGTCCCAGGCCTCGTTGGTGATGAGGTTGACGTCGACCTGCTCGGAGAAGTGCGGCGTGATGAAGGCGAGGCCAGGGCGGGCGGCGGCGTCGACGCGGACGGGCGCCTCGACCGCCCCGCGGCGCGAGACCACCCGTACCCGCTCGCCGTCGTGCACCCCCAGGGCACGCGCGTCGGCGGCGTCCACGCAGAGCGCCTCCTCGCGGCGCAGCGGCGAGGTGTAACCGCCGGTCTGCACACCGGAGTTGTAGGAGTCCAGCCGCCGCACCGTGGTGAGCCGCAGCGGGAACTCCGGCGACAGCTCGTCGAGCGGTCCGGCGTGCACGACGGGGGCGAACGGTGCGGGCGTTCCCCGGAGCGCGGGGTCGCGCTCCCAGAGCCGGGTGTGCATCGTCGGGGTGCCGGGGTGGTCCAGCGAGGGGCACGGCCACTGCAACCCGCCCTCGGCCTCGAGCCGCGCGTAGGACATCCCCGCGTGCCAGTCGAGCGAGAGCGACCGCAGCTCGTCCCAGACCTCCTCCGGGGACGGCGTGCCCCAGTCGTGCCCGAGCCGGCGGGCCAGGTCGCACAGGATCTCGGTGTCGGGCCGGGCGAGGCCGGGCGGCTCGATCGCCTTGCGCACCCGTTGCACCCGGCGCTCGGACGAGGTGACCGTGCCCTCGTACTCGCACCAGTCCGCGCAGCTGGGCAGCACGACGTCGGCGAACTCGGCGGTCGCGGTGCGGAAGATGTCCTGCACGACGAGGTGGTCGAGGCCGCCGAGCAGTGCCCGGGCGTGGGCGACGTCGGCCTCGGACTCGGCGGGGTTCTCGCCGACGACGTAGACCGCGCGGATCTCGCGACGCTCCATCGCCTCGAACATCTGCGAGAGGTGCAGGCCCTTCTCCGGAGGGATGGCGCTGCCCCACGCCGCGTCGAAGCGGGCGCGGTGGCCGTCGTCGGTGACGTCGTAGCCGCCGGGCAGCCGGTTGGGGATGGCCCCCATGTCGCCGCCGCCCTGCACGTTGTTCTGCCCGCGCAGGGGGACGAGCCCGGAGCCCCAGCGCCCGACGTGGCCGGTGAGCAGGGCGAGGTCGATCAGCGCACGGACGTTGTCGACGGCGTTGTGGTGCTCGGTGATCCCGAGCGTCCAGCACAGCTGCGCCCGGTCGGCCCGGGCGTAGGCCAGCGCGGTCTCCCGGATCAGGTCGGCGTCGACGCCGGTGACCTCGGCGGTCTTCTCGAGCGTCCACGGCTCCACCGCGCGCACGTACTCGTCGAACCCGGTGGTGGCCCGCTCGATGAACGCCCGGTTCTCCAGCCCGGCGTCGAGGATGGCGCGGCCCATCCCGTGCGCCAGCGCGATGTCCGTCCCGACGTCGAGCGCTAGGTGGCCCCGCGCCCACCGCGCGGTGGCGGTGCGTCGGGGATCGACGACGTACATCCCGGCCCCGCGGCGCAGGCCCGTCAGCACGTGGTGGAAGTAGATCGGGTGGGTCTCGCGGGCGTTCGAGCCCCAGAGCAGGACGAGGTCGGTGTCCTCGACCTCGGAGTAGGCGCTGGTGCCACCACCGGCGCCGAACACCGCCGTCAGACCGACGACGCTGGGAGCGTGTCAAGTGCGGTTGCAGGAGTCCACGTTGTTGGACCCCATCACCACCCGCGCGAACTTCTGCGCCATGAAGTTCAGCTCGTTGGTGGCCTTCGAGCACGAGAACATGCCGTACGCGTCGCCCGGGACGCCCCGGAAGCCGGCGGCGGCCCGGTCGAGGGCCTCCTCCCAGCTCGCCTCCCGCAGCTCACCGCCGTCACGGACGAGCGGGGTGGTCAGGCGGACGTGGCGCGGTGCGCGCATCTCGGACCTCCGGGACGGAGAGCGACTGTGCTCCCCGTCACGCTAAACGTCGTGGAGATCGAACACGACCCACGTCGCGGATCAGTCCGGCAGGTCCGGGAGGGCGATGCCGCCGAGCAGGCCGCCGAGGCCGTCGAGGTCGGGGTCGAGGCGCATGGCGAGGATCCGCTCGGCGACCACGATCAACGGCAGGGCCGCGGTGTTCGCGAGGTGGGCGACCAGGGCGGCCGACGCCCCGTGCGGGAGCTCGGTGGCCTCCGCGAGCACGTCGATCGCGCGGACCAGCAGCCGGTCGTGCTCGCGGGTCGGGTCGAGGGCCCAGGGCGTCGTGGCCGGGTCGGGGAGCGTGAACGGCACGGTCGGCGGACCCACGACCCCGGGCAGTGCGGGCGGGTGGGGCGGGCGCGGGGCCGACCCGGTCGCTCGCGCGGCGGCGGCCGACGGCTGGTGGGTGGCCAGGTGGACCAGGTAGCCGTGCAGCCGCAGGGCCTCGGACCGGCGGCCGATCGGGTAGCCGATCGCCGTCATCTCGTGGATCTCCCCGGTGACGGACACGATCCGATGCCGGTGGGTGTACGCCAATCGGTTGCTGCACGCGTCGGCCATCACGTGCTCGACGTGCGCCCGGTCGGCCGGGTGCTTGTGTGCGACGACGAGGGCGCGGCTCGGCCGGACCTGCCCGGGGACGTACCCGAGCAGGTGGAACATGGTGTCGTTCCACTCCCAGCGGTCGATGCCGGGACTCCAGGTGTACTCCCCGACCCGGTCCATCCCACCCCCGGAAGCACTCTGGCGCGTGTCACCGGAGCGTAACGAGCCGAGCACGATCGGGGGAAGGACCCATTTCAACCAATCGGCGGACGCACGTGGCCCAGCGTGCTCGCCTGCGCCGGGACCGGAGCCGGGACCGGAGCCGGGACCGGGGTCGGCTCCGGTCCCGGCACCGGGGTCCCGGCTGCGAGCGGCACCGTCAGGACGAAGTCCGAACCGTCCGGGGCGGCGCGGTAGACGAGGTCCCCGTCGTGCGCGCGCACGAGGGCGCGGGCGATCGAGAGCCCCAGCCCGGCCCCGCCGCCGTCGCGCGCCCGGGCCTCGTCGAGGCGGACCAGCCGGTCGAAGATCCGGTCCCGGTCCTCGCCGGCGATGGGCTCGCCGTCGTTGTGCACGACGGCCCGGGCGGAGTCCCCGTCGGCCGACAGCGAGATCCGTACCGACCCGCCGTCGCGGACGTGACGTCGGGCGTTGCCGAGCAGGTTGACCAGCACCCGGCGCATCTTCTCGGCGTCGACCGGCGCGACGACGGGTCCGTCGGCGTCCACCTCGACGTCGAGGTCCGGGCTCACGAGCCGGAGGTGGTCGGCCTGCTCCCGGGCGAGGACGACGAGGTCGACGTCCTCCCGCGCGAGCTCCTGCCCGCCCTCGATGCGCGCGAGGTCGAGCATGTCGGTGACCAGCGACGAGGCCCGCGAGGTCTCCCGGACGAGGGCGATCGCGAGCTCCTCGCGCACCTCGCGGTCCTCGTCGGAGTCGCGCACCAGCGTCTCGGCGAGGGTCTGCATCCCGGCGAGCGGGGTCCGCAGCTCGTGGGCCGCGTCGGAGAGGAAGCGGCGGGTCGTCGTCTCCGAGCGGCGGGCCTCCTCGGCGGCCGCCCGCTCGCGCCGGGCGGCGCCGTCGGACCGGGCCTGGGCGGCGTCGAGGGCGTCGAGCATCTCGTCGAACGCGGCGGCGGTCCGGCCGATCTCGGTGTCGGCGCTCGACGGTCGGAGGCGACGCCCGCGGTCGCCGGTGGTGATCGCGCGCGCCACCCGCGTCATGGCGTCGAGGGGGCGCAGGGCCGCGGTGACCCCGCTGAACAGCAGCAGCGCCGAGCCGATCACCCCGACCAGACCCACCCCGATCATGACGCCGCGCAGCCGGTACACCACGGCCTCGACCTCGCCGCGGTCGGACGAGAGCACGATGGCGGTGCCGTCCGCGAGGGGTCGCGTGATGCTCAGGGTCTGTCCGGAGCGCACGGGCGGCGGTCCGGGGCGGGGACCGTCGGCCCGTCCCGCCGGCCCGCCGTCGGGCGGCGCCGGGGGCGTCGGCACCCCCTGCAGCACCGCGCCGCCCGCGGCGATCCGGACCGCCTGCACGCCCTGCCCGTTGAGCAGGGCCACCATCTCGTCGGCGGGCACCTGCTGGGCGACCAGCTGGTCGACCCGGGCCGCCCGCTCGCTCAGCCGGTCCTGCTGGTCGCGTTCGAGCGCCGCGGAGAGCACGAGGTCGAGCACGACCCCGGCCACCAGCAGCGTCACCACCATGACGGCGACGACCGTCGCGGTGACGCGGAAGCGCAGCGACCGGGCCGGGACGGCCGAGGGGTCCCGACGACGGAGGCGGTCGCGCAGGCCGCTCACGACGGTGCCCCGGCCGGGTCGGCGTCGGTCGCGCGCAGCGTGTAGCCCAGGCCCCGACTGGTGTGCACGATGCGCGGTCCGTGGGCCTCGAGCTTGCGGCGCAGCGCGGAGAGGTGGACCTCGACGAGGTTCGGGTCGTACGCGTCGTAGCCCCACACCTGCGTGAGGATCTGGTTCTTGCTCACGGTGCGTCCCCGCTGCTCGGCGAGGTAGCGCAGCAGCCGCAGCTCGGTCGCCGTCAGCTTCAGCGGCGCGCCCGCCCGTGTGGCGACGCCCGCGTCCTCGTCGATCACGAGGTCCCCGACGACGAGGGCGGTCGGCGTCCGGCCGCGCCGCCGCAGGACCGCGCGCACCCGGCTCGCGAGCTCCTCGAGCAGGAACGGCTTCACGACGTAGTCGTCCGCGCCCGTGTCGAGGCCGCGCAGTCGGTCGTCGAGCGCGTCGCGCGCGGTCACCATGACGATGCCTGCGTCGGTGCGGTCGCGGACGACGGTGAGCAGGTCGAACCCGTCGCGGCCCGGGAGCATGACGTCGAGGATCACGAGGTCGGGCCGGAACCCCTCGAGGGTCTCCTCGAGCGACCCGCCGTCGGGAAGGCCGCGGGCGACGTGCCCGGAGCGGTTGAGCGCCCGCACGATCGACTCCCGCACGGTCGCCTCGTCCTCCACGACCAGCACGCGCGGCGCGTTCGGATCCGTCTGACCACCCATGACGTGCCATCCCACCAGGCGCGACTGAACTGCGCCTGAAGTCGCTGAAGCCCAGCTGAGGAACGGCGGGGCCGCCTCCGACCTCAGGGTGGCTTCAGGTCCGCCGCCGATGGTCGTCCTCAGCCGCGGAATCGCGGGACGAACGAGACGGATGAGGACGTTCGATGAGCGACTACGACCCAGAGACCTCCCCCGTGGAGCCGGTGCCGCAGCGGTCGCGCTGGGCCCGCTTCCGGGACTCGACGCGGGAACGCCGGCCGCGTGGTCGGGCGATCGGGATCCTCGGCACGGTCGGGGCCTTCGTGCTCGGCCTGGTGGTGGCGGGCGTCGTGCTGCTGGCGACGCCGCTGGGGACCTCGCTGTCGGGCCCCGGCGGGGTCGGTGACGCCGGGCCGGTGGCGATGGCCTCGCAGCAGGGTCCCGACGGCGGGCCGGGTGGACCGGGCGGCCCGGGTGCACCCGGCCCGGGTGGGCCCGGCGGTCCGGCCGGTGGCCCCGCGGCTCCGGGTGGCCCGGGTGCTCCGGGTGGTCCGGCCGGCGGTCCCGGGCGCTGCGCCCCGACCCCGCCGCCGCCGCCGGCCGGCCGGGCCCCGGCGGCGCCGAACGGCCAGGCGCCGGCCGCCCCGGCCGCGCCCAACGGGCAGGCCCCGGCCGCTCCGGCGGCGCCGAACGGGCAGGCCCCGGCCGCTCCGGCGGCGCCGAACGGGCAGGCCCCGGCCGCTCCGGCGGCGCCGAACGGGCAGGCCCCGGCCGCACCCGCGGCGCCGAACGGGCAGGCCCCGGCCGCCCCGGCCCCCGCGCCGGCCGGCTGAGCCGACCCCACCCCACCGCCCCGGCCGTGCTCCCTGCGGCCGGGGCGGTGCTCCGCTTCGACGATGGCGACCTGCTCCCACCCGGTGCGAGCAGGTCGCCGTCGTCGCGTCCGGGCCCCGTGCGTCGGCGCGCGCATCGAGCGTGGCGCGCTGCTGACACCGGACGTCAGCCGTGTGCCACCGCTGACACCGGACGTCAGCCGTGTGCCACCGCTGACGTCAGCCGGTTGCCGACTCCAGGATCCCCTTGAGCGTCGCCAGGTCCGCCGCGACCAGCTCGGCGTCGGCCGCTACGTCGGCGTCGCTCATCCCCGTCCGTGGCCGGACGCTGAAGACCACCTCCGCGTCGTCGCCCCACGGGACGACCCGCATCGGGTTGAGCACCTCGGTCCCGTCGGGCAGGCGCACGACGTGGTCGAGCACACCGAAGGTGTTCCGGGAGCAGAAGCGCACGCCGACGGTGCCCATGGGGGAGTCGGCGGTCCACCAGCCGTCGTCGCCGGGCACGAGCGCCGCGGAGGCCAGCCCGGCCGCCCAGAGCGGGAGGTTCGCGGGATCGGCGGCGTAGTCGTAGACCTGCCGCCAGGGGCGGGCGACGACCGTGGAGACGTGCGGCACCGATCCATCCCACCACGCGTGACCACCGCGTCGACCCCGTCCGGCGCCGTCGGGTGACGCGACCCGGCCGTGCTCGACGCTCGGTCGACCATGATCACCCGATCCGGCGGAGTGCGTCCGGAAACCGTGTCCTGCCGCGGTCGGTGCAGTTGACGACACGTCTTGTGGACGGGTCCGTTCCCCGTCCGGACCCCGATCCCGAAAGGACGTGCACGTCATGTCGACGCTGCGCAGGACCGTTCTCGCGACCGCCGTCATCTCCACCGGCCTCGTCTCCAGCGCCGGCATGGCCTTCGCCGGCGACAACCCCTCGGGCGACCACGGGTCCCACCACGGTCACCACCACGGCGACGTGACCGTGCAGAAGGGCCTGATCAACTCCAGCGACTTCGCGCCGAACACCGCGCTGAACCTCTGCAACAACAACGTGCCGGTGAACGTCGCGGGCATCCAGGTCCCGCTCCAGGACAACATCCTGTCGCTGCCGATCCTCTCCGGCGCCAAGCACGGCAACGCCGCGTCGAGCAGCAAGTCCTGCTCCTCGCCGATCGACGCCGTCAACTAGTCCGACCACCCGCCGTCGGGACCCCTCCCGACGGCGGGACGGTGGGTCGCGCGGTCCCAGGACATCCGTTCCCCTCGCAGGGTCGGGTCCCACGCGGCAGCCTGGGGCCATGTCCATCACGACGGAACTGCCCGGCGGCACGTACCACCTCGGCGACCTCGAGGTCACCCGCGTCGGCTACGGGGCGATGCAGCTCGCAGGCCCGCACGTCTTCGGTCCGCCGGCCGACCGCGACGCCGCGATCGCGGTCCTGCGTGAGGTGGTCGCGCTCGGCGTCAACCACATCGACACGTCGGACTTCTACGGCCCGCACGTCACCAACGAGATCCTCCGCGAGGCGCTCGCGCCCTACCCGGACGACCTCCGCATCGTCACGAAGGTCGGTGCGTTCCGTGACGAGCAGGGTGGCTGGCCGCAGGCGCTCGAGCCGCACCAGCTGCGTCAGGCGGTCGACGACAACCTCCGGCGGCTCGGGCTGGAGACCCTCGACGTCGTCAACCTCCGGATGCCCGGCGGCGCCGACACGATGACCCCGCAGCCGCAGGAGCCGATCGAGGAGCGCTTCGGCACGCTCGCCGACCTCCAGCAGCAGGGCAAGATCCGGCACCTCGGGCTCTCGACGGTGAACGCCGACCAGATCGCCGCCGCGCAGCGCATCGCGCCGGTCGTGTGCGTGCAGAACCCGTACAACCTCGCGCGCCGGGACGACGACGCCCTGATCGACTCGCTGGCCGCGCAGGACATCGCGTACGTGCCCTACTTCCCGCTCGGCGGCTTCTCCCCGTTGCAGTCGGCGGAGCTCGACGCGGTCGCGTCGCGACTGGGGGCCTCGCGCCTGGCCGTCGCGCTCGCCTGGCTGCTGCAGCGCTCGCCGAACATCCTGCTGATCCCGGGCACCTCCTCGGTCGACCACCTGCGGGAGAACGTCGCGGGCGCCGGCCTGGAACTCCCCGCCGACGCGGTGGCCGAGCTGGACGCCCTCGGTTCGTGATCTGATCGGCGGCGATGCGGATCCGGATCGAGCTGCCCGAACAGTCGGACGTCGAGGCGCACGCGGCCGCCCACGCCCGCGGCGAGATCCCCGACCGCACCCCGTACGGCCTGCACCACCTGGCCGACGAGCCCGACGTCGAGCTCGAGTTCCGCCCGCCGCTGACGGGACGGGCGGCGTGGGTCGCCCGCAAGGTCCGCAACCGGCTCGACGGGTACGAGCCGGTGGCGGAGCTGCTCGGGGCCCGGGCCCGCCGACGGGCCGACGCGGTGTACTGCATGGACGAGCGCACCGGTTTCCCGGCGGCCCTGCTCCCGGGCGGGCCGCCGGTGGTCTCGGGCCTGGTCTGGGTGGAGGGGCCGGAGCGGTACCCCCGGGCCGCGCGACCCGTCGTCGGGACGGCCCTGCGGCGGTTCGCGGGCATCGTCACCCTCGGGCCGGGGATGTACACCGACCTGGTCGAGGGCTGGGGGATCGACCCGGCGCGCGTACACCCGTGCCGGCTCGGGATCGACACGGAG
Organism: Actinomycetospora sp. NBRC 106378; assembly: GCF_030269685.1. Taxonomy (GTDB): domain Bacteria; phylum Actinomycetota; class Actinomycetes; order Mycobacteriales; family Pseudonocardiaceae; genus Actinomycetospora. Next base: position 10,351 of record NZ_BSTT01000021.1, on the reverse strand, counting down.
TTCTTCGCCCCGCGACCGTGGTCGGAGGCGACACCGCTGGTCGCCGGGGTCGGGGACGACGCGGCCCGCGACCACCCGCTGCTCGTCGAGGCGGTCTCGCGGCTCGCCACCCGGCGGCCGGTGCGGCTGGAGATCGGCACGACGATGGACGGGGTCGAGATCCCGGAGGAGCTCGGCGTCGTGCACCGCCGCCGCATGGAGGGCGCGGTCCGCGCGATGTACGGCCGGTCGACGGTGGTCGCGCTGGCGCTGCACCCCACGACGCGGGGGAGCGGTTCGACGGTGGTGCTGGAGGCGGCGGCGAGCGGGCGACCCGTCGTCGCGACCCGGACCGCGGCGATGGAGGCCCTGGTCGACCCGTCGCGCGGCGTCCTCGTCGACCCGGACGACCCGGACGCCCTGGCCGACGCCCTCGGCGCGCTGCTCGACGACCCCGAGCGGGCGCGAGCGATGGGGGAGGCCGGGCGCGCGTGGGTCCGCGAGCACCACAGCAGCGCGCAGATGGCGTCCGACATCCGGGCCGTGGTGCACCAGGCGGTTGCGGACCACCGATAACGGTCACCCGGTTGGGTGATGTCCTCCGCACTCGTGACGGGTGCGTCCTCCGGGATCGGTGAGGCGTTCGCGCGGGCGCTCGCCGCGCGTGGCCACCCCCTCGTCCTGGTCGCCCGGTCCGAGGAGGCCCTGACCGCGCTGGCCGCCGAGCTGGACGTGCCGGTGCGCGTCGTCGTCGCCGACCTGACGACCTCCGAGGGGCTCGACCGGGTGGAGGCGGAACTCGGCGGGGTCGACCTGCTCGTGAACAACGCCGGCGCGGCGACCTACGGCGAGCTGGGGGAGCAGACCCACGACGACCTCGACGACGCGGTCCTGCTCAACGTCCTCGCCCCCACCCGCCTGACGGCGGCCGCACTGCGCGAGATGGCGCCCGGCAGCGGGATCATCAACGTCTCCTCGACCGCCGCGGGCCGGGACGACCCGGCGACCGCCGCCTACGCCGCGGGCAAGGCCTACCTGGAGACCCTGTCCCGGGCGGCCCGGCACGAGGGTGAGCAGCACGAGATCCGCGTGACCGTGGTGCGCCCGGGCCGCACCGCCACCGCCTTCCACGAGCGCTCGGGCGAGGAGTCCGCGCACCTGCCGGCGTGGCGGTGGCAGTCCGCCGACACGGTGGCCGAGGCGGCGCTGGACGCGCTCGACCGCGGCGAGGAGGAGGTCACGGTGGCGCCCGGGGACGGTCACGAGCGCAGGTGACGCTCCGTCCAGAGCGCGGCCTGGGTGCGGTCGGTGACGCCCAGACGTTGGTAGATGTGCGTCAGGTGGTTCTTCACGGTGCGCTCGGTGATCGCGAGCCGGCGGGCGATCTGCTTGTTGCCCAGGCCGTCGGCGACCAGCAGGAGCACCTCGGACTCGCGGTCGGTGAGGTCGACGGTGCGGGGCGGGTCGGACCGGGAGCTCAGGAGCACACGGGCGGCCCGGCCGTCGAGCGGGGCCTCCCCGCGGGCGACCTGGCGCAGTCCCTCGAGGATCGTCTCCGGCTCGGCGTGCTTGAGCAGGTATCCGTCGGCGCCCGCGTCGAGCGCGGCGAGGACGTGGCGCTGGTCGGCGAACGAGGTGAGCACGAGGACGCGGACCTCGGGTGCCGCTGCCCGGATGCGGCCGGTGGCCGTCGCCCCGTCGGTGCCCGGCATCGACAGGTCCATCAGGACGACGTCGGGTCGCAGCGCCGCCACGAGCTCGACGGCGGCCTCGCCGTCGCTCGCCTGCCCGACGACGTGCAGGTCGTCGACCGTGGAGATCAGTGCGACGAGGCCCTGCCGGACGACGGCGTGGTCGTCCACCACGAGCACGCCGGTCACGGGCGCGGCACCCGGACGGTGACGGTGGTTCCCGCCCCCGGCGCGGAGCGGACGTCGACGGTCCCGCCGGCGTCGTCGACGAGGTCGGCGATGGCACGGAGGCCGAGATGGCCGTCCGCCTGCCGGGCGGCGGTCCCGGTCGGGTCGAACCCGCGCCCGTCGTCGGAGACGGCGAGCTCCCACCGGGACGGGTCGGCGGCCAGCGTGACGGTCACGGTCCTCGCGCCCGCGTGGCTGACGACGTTGCGCACGGCCTCCTGCGCGGCCCGGTAGAGCAACGCGGCCTCGGCGGGCCCGACGGCGTCCACGGTCCCGAGGGCGACGGTGACGTCGAGGCCCCGGCGCCGCAGGCCGCCCGCGAGGTCGTGCAGCGCCGGGCCGAGCCCCTCCTGCGTGAGGTTGGGCGGGTAGATGTCGACCAGCAGGGTGCGCAGCGACCCGATGCTCTCGCGCAGCCGCGTGGCCGACTCCGTGACCACCGTCGACTCCGACCCGCCGCGCAGCCGGCTCGCGTCGAGGCCGTAGGTGATGCCGGTCAGCTCCTGGACCACCCCGTCGTGCAGGTCCTGGGCGATCCGGCGTCGCTCCGCCGTGGACGCCTCGACGGCGTGGCGCAGCAGCCGTTCCCGCTGCCGTTCGCGGCGCTGGAGCTTGCGGGCCAGGACGACGGCGAGCGGCACCTGCACCAGTTCGAGCAGCAGCAGGGCGCCCACCGAGAGCGGCGCGAACGACCGCCAGGCGTCCCACCCGGCCTCGACGACGGCGTCGTAGCGGAAGTAGGCCTCGTAGAGCAGCGGCGTGCCGTCCGGCGTCCGGACCCCGGTGTAGACCTCGAGGACGCGACCCGAGCCCGACCCGTCCTCGGCGACGCCGGCCTGCTGCTCGGTCCCGGCGAGCGCCCGGCGCTCACCCTCATCGAGGTCGTGGCGCTCGCCGATCTCACCGGGCCGGTCGCTGTAGACGATCCGTCCGTCGGCGTCCCAGACGTTCACGCGGAACAGGGAGTGGCCCAGCACCGCGCGGCGCACGGCGTCGTCGACGGCCCGGATCGCGTCCGGGTCGCCGCTGAGCAGGCCGTCGGAGAGCTGGGGTTCGACGACGCCGTGGGCGGTCGCGGTGGCGATCTGCGTGACCTGGTCGATGGCCACCACCGTCGCCCGTTCCCGGGCCATGAGGGCGATCGCGACGGCCAGGCCGAGCGTGACGAGCACCCCGGCCGCGGTGAAGCCCGCCACGAGCCGGGGCGCGGTGGCCCTCAGGAGCCGTCGCGCGGGCGCCGGGGACGCCGGAGCGGGCGCCGAGTCCACCTCTCCGATCACTCTGCGATCACGACGGCGAGACTACGCATTCCGGGCACCCCGACCAGGGGTACCGGGACCATCGTCCAGTGGTCGCGGGTCCACGACGGGCCACAGGCTGACGATCATGACGATCACCCCGCTCCCCGTGGCTCCGCCGTCCGTGCGTCCCGTCGGGTCGGCGGCGCTCGTCACCGGCGCCTCCTCGGGGATCGGGGCGGCGTTCGCGCGGGAGCTCGCCGCGCGGGGACGGCCGCTGGTGCTCGTAGCGCGCTCGCGGAGGGCCCTGCACCGGCTGGCCGCGACGCTGCCGGTGCCGGTGCGGGTGCTCGTCGCCGACCTGACGGTGCCCGACGACCTCGCGCGGGTGGAGGAGGTGCTCGGCGGGGTGGGGCTGCTGGTGAACAACGCCGGGGCGACGCGGTTCGGCGGCCTGCACGGGCAGACCCCGGCCGAGCTCGAGGCGTCGGTGCTGCTCAACGTCCTCGCACCGACCCGTCTCACGGCGGCGGCGCTGCGGGTGATGGCCCCGGGCAGCGGGATCCTCAACGTCTCCTCGACCGCGGCGGGCCGCGACGACCCGGCGCTCGCCACCTACGCGGCGGGCAAGGCCTACCTCGAGTCGTTCTCCCGGGCGGCCCGCCGGGAGGCGGCGGAACGTCGGATCCGGGTCACCGTGGTGCGGCCCGGGCGGACCCGGACCGCCTTCCACGAGCGCGCGGGCGAGGACTCCGGACACCTCCCGGCCTCGCGCTGGCAGAGCCCGGCGGCCGTGGTGCACGCCGCCCTCGCCGCGTACGACCGCGGCGAGGACGAGGTGACGGTGCTTCCCGGGTCGGAGCCGGGCTAGACCGCGAGCAGGCGCTGCATCTCGTCGATCTCCGCCCGCTGCGCGACGATGATCGACCGTGCGAGCGTCCGGGCCTGCGGGTTCGTGCCCTGCGCCAGCTCGGTCTGCGCCATCTCCACCGCCCCGGCGTGGTGCGCGATCATCATCGTGAGGAACGCCCGGTCGAACGCCGGCCCGGACGCCGCGACGAGGTCGGCCATCTCCTGTGGGCCCATCATCCCGGGCATGCCGGTCATGCCCATCGGCTGACCGGCGGGCGCGCCCCAGGCGGTCAGCATGGCCGTCATCTGCTCGATCTCGGGGCCCTGCTCGTCCTCGATGCGGGCGGCGAGGGCCGTGACCTGCGGCGAGGCGGCGCGGGTGTCGGCCAGTCGCGACATGGCGACGGCCTGCTGGTGGTGCGGGATCATGCCCTGCGCGAAGGCGACGTCGGCCGGACCGTGGACGGGATCGACCGCGATCGTGGGCGGTGCGGCCTGAGGGGTGCTCGTGCACGCGGTGAGCAGGGCGAGGACGACGGCCGTCAGCAGGCCGCCGAGAGGACGGGACACGGGGAACTCCTCCGGAGCTGGAAGGGACGCGGGCGTGGCGTCCCGGCCTACAGCCGGAGGATCTGGAGGGCGGCGAGCCGTCGGGGTACGGGCACCGGGGCGGGCCCGGCGAGCACCGGGGTGGGTCCCCGTGTCGTCCGCGGGCTGCCGGCGGGGGCGAGGAGGAGCGCGACGACGAGCGCCCCGGCCGGCGTCGCGAGTGCGACGAGCACGGCCAGGCACAGGTGCGCGAGCATCGAGGTGTGGCCGGGAGGCATCTCGTGGCCGTGCTCCTGCAGCGCCACGACGCTGGTCGCCGCGCCGTGGTGGGCCGTGGGAGCGACCAGCTGGTGCATCCCGACGAGCCCCGCGAGCAGCGCGAGCACCAGCAGGGCGCGGGCCCAGGCCGGCGCGCCGCGGTGCTCGATCACGGGCCCGACGTTACCGGGGGCGGCTCGCACGGCCGCGGAGCGAAGGGCACCACTCGCCCACCTGTTCGACCGAAGGTGCCCTTCGCTCAGGACCGCCGCAGACCCCGCACCAGGCCCCCGACGACGGACGGCCCCGGGACCCCGGGCGCCCGCCGGTAGCGGTCCGGCATGCCGAGCAGCACGTAGCGGCGGAGCAGCTCGGCGTCGTGGTCGGTCGGGCGCCCGGCCACCAGCGCGGCGTAGGTGTCCGCGTCCACCCGCTCGCCCGCCGAGGTGTAGCCGCGCATGGCCGCGTTCTCGAAGGCGTACCAGGTCGAGGGGAACCGGAACGCGAGATCGACGCCGTCGTCGTGCCGGGTCACCGTGAAGACCGGGTTGAGCGTCGGCCTCCCCGCGGCGTGCGGGGGAGCGGTGAAGGCGCCGTGGTCGGCGAACACCCGGTCGTCGGTCGACGTGACCAGCATCAGCCACTTGGCGCTGTCCAGCTCCGCGGGGTGCCGCGGGGACGCGAGCTGCGGCCCGTACCCGGCGAGGTAGTCGGCGAGCAGCTCGTCCTCGCAGGTCATCCGCCACGGGGCGCCGCGCAGCAGCCGGACGTAACCGGACGGGTCCCGTTCGAGCGGTCCGTCGGTGGGGGCGAGCCGGGCGTTGCCGAGCCGGTCCAGCAGCACCGTGTCCGCGACCGCCACGCGCCGCAGCTCGTCGAGCGAGCCCTGCTGGGCGTCGAAGTAGTGGAAGGCGTCGGAGCACAGCGCCGCGGCGAAGGCGTCGTCGTCGAAGGGCATCGCGTCGACCCGGTCGGCGCAGACGAACCGCTGCGTCTGCGCCACGTAGCGCCGCGCCACCCACAGCTGCAGGAAGTTGCGGTCCACGCCCACCACGGCGCGCGGGTCCGGTCGCGCCGCGAGGTGGTGCGCCACGTGCCCGAAGCCGCAGGCGAGGTCGAGAACGGGTCGCGACCGGTCCTCGGGAAGGCCCTGCAGCAGCGACGCGGTGGCGAGGAACCGTGGCTGCCCGAAGCGGGCGAGGAAGTAGGGCAGCAGTTCGTCGTCGATGCGGTCGCTGGAGCGGGCGTAGGCGAGTTCCATCCAGTCCTGCGCGGTGAGCCGCTCGTGCCGGGCGAGCATCCCGCGGACCTCGGCGCGCCGGGCGGCGAGCGCGACCCGCGGCCACGGCCCGCGGGTGAACGGCAGCCGCACGCCGGGCCGCGACGTCGGCGCCGGCGGTGGGAAGGCGAGGAGCGCGACGAGGGCGTCGAGCGGGCGGTCGGCCTCGAGGAGGGCGACGAGCTCGTCCGCGGTGGGGCCCGCGACCTCGCAGCGGCCGGTGAGGTGGTCCTGCGAGTCGACGCGGCCGCGGCGCAGGACCGGGATGTCGTCGATCTGCGGGTAGGTGGCGCAGGCGCAGCGCAGCAGCCCGAAGGTCCCGCCCGCCAGGGGCTGGGTCCGGGTCGGGGTGAGGGTAGGGCGGGCGCCGCAGTCGGGGCAGCGCAGCGCCGGGACGGCGGTGCGGACGGTGGCCAGGGCAGGGGAGAGCGTCACGGGACCTCGCACGGGGAGTCGACGGGGCGGGCGCGGACGTGCTCAGGCGCGCGGCGGTCCGCGGCGCGGCAGACACCGCGCGAGGTCGGCCCCGACGAGGGTCCCGACGGCGGGTGCGGCGGCGGGCAGCGACCGCGCCGGTCCGTCGGGGTGCAGGGTGGTGAGCAGGCGGACCAGCGAGGGGAGGGTGACCGCCTCGAGGAGCGGCTCGCTCGCGGCCACGGTCACGACGAGCAGCGTCACGGCCACCTGCAGCGCGACGGGCGGCGTCCCGGTGGCCGGCGGCGCGAGGGCCGCGACGGCGAGGGCGGCGGGCTGGGCGAGGACGGCCACGTTGAGCAGCGCGAACGTGCCCCACGCGCGGTGTGGCAGGCAGAGCCGCGCCGCGCCCACCGTCGTCGCGGCCAGCGCGACGCCGAGGACGTGGTCGCCGTCGGCCCGGGCCAGGACGTCGACCACGACCGCGACGACCAGCACCAGGACGGCGCTGAATCCCCTCGGTGTGATTCGGCCGCCGGACATGGCGCGGGACCGTAGCAGCGGATTCCCGGGCCCCGATCGGGTCCCGGTGCCGGGGAAGCGGCACGCCCGGAGCCGGGTGACGGGCGCGCGGCGCGCCGCTACGGGTCGACGACGGCCGGCCGCTCGCCCGCCGCCGACGACGGGTCGGGCTCCGGCTCGAGCACCGTGCCCTGCTCGCCGATGACCGACGCGTCGCCCTCGACCGTCCAGGTGCGGCCCTCGGCGTCGACCTCCGCACCCTCCGACTGTCTCGGGTCCTCCAAGCGGCCGGCGTAGCGGAACTCGTCGTCCTCGAGCAGCCAGGCGTCGTCGGGCCGGCCGACGGGGTCACCGGCGGTCGGACTGCCGCCCTGCGGGCGGTACCGGGTGTCGGGCTGGGGCCGGGTCATCTCGTTCTCCCTCTCGCGGGCTCGCGGGAGGAATGCCCTTCTCAGGGCAGGTGTACGCCGACCGCCTCACGTCGGGCGCGGATCACCTCGTCGATGCCGGTGGCCTCGGCGAGCCCGGCGCCGCGCTCCATCGCGTCGAGCCAGACGCGCTCCCGGTCCTCGACCGCCTGCGTCAGGCGGACGACCTCCTCGACGTGCTCGCGCGGGACGACGACGAGCCCGCTCGCATCGCCGCGGACCACGTCGCCCGGGCGTACGGCGACCCCGCCGAGCACGACGTCGACGTTGATCGCGCCGGGACCCTCGTTCGACGCCGTCGTCGGGTAGACCCCACGGGCGAAGACCGGCAGACCGATCCCGTCGATGCCGTCGGCGTCGCGGATCACCCCGTCGATGGCGATGCCGACCGCGCCGATCCGCGCGAGCGCGCCGCTCATGATGTCGCCGAGGATCGCGGCGTCCGTGCGCCCGCCGCCGTCGACGACGAGCACGTCGCCGGCACGCACCAGGTCGGGGGCCTTGAGCAGGAAGAGGATGTCGCCCGGTCTGGTCCACACCGTGACGGCCGGGCCGCAGAAGTCCCGGCCTCCCGCCCGGCGCACGATCCCGGGGCCGACCACCGACACGGGGCCGCCCGAGTCGGCGATCTGCGTCGTCGGGAAGGCGGCGAGGGCCGCCACCGCCGCGGGGTCGGGCCGGTGGTCGTCGTCGCTGATCGTCCACTGCTGCGGGTGCGCCTTGCTCACGATCACGGAGCCTTCCGCAGACGTCCCACGCCCGCCACCGTCGTCGTGCCGGGGAGGCCGGTGGTCGTACCCGCCGGGCCGTCGATCGCGCCACACGGGCTCGACGCATGGAGGGACGGTTGCCAGGGATACCTCTCTCCGTCGGACGGCCGCCGTATCGATACGCCCGGGGAGGCGGCCGTGTCACCGGAAGGACCTCGCATGGACGCCGTCGAGTTCGAGCGCGTCGAGTACAGCGCCGACGTCGGCCAGGGGCCCCGTATCCGCGACGACCTGCGGCAGTGGCTGCGCTCGTCCGCGGTGCCCGCCGTCGTCGCCGACGGGATGGTGCTGGCCGCGAGCGAGGCGATCGACAACGTCGTCGTTCACGCCTACGACGACGACCACCGCCGCGACGGAGTCGCCCGCATCGACCTCACGGTGATGCTCGACGACGGCGAGGTGCTGGTGACCGTCGCGGACGGCGGGCGCTGGCGGGAGCCCGCCGGGGACCTGGAGCACGACGCGGTCGGACGACCGGCCCGCCACGGCCGCGGCATCCGGTTGATGACCTCCGAGGTCGACGAGGTCGCGATCCACCACGACACCCGGGGCACCACGGTGCTGCTGCGCTCCCGTTACCGGGACCGGGTGAACTAGGCCCAGTGCGGCGGGCGCCTCTCCGCGAACGCCGCCAGCCCCTCCGCCCGCTCCGGGCCGTCCACGATCGCGGCGACGGCGGCGTCGGTGTCCGCCCAGCCGCGGGCGTCCGCCTCGAGGACGGCGGAGTCGACGGCGGCGAGGGTCGCCGACACGGCGGCGGGAGAGCGCTCGGCGATGCGCTGCGCGACCTGCCGGGCGACGGCCTCGGCGCCGCCGGGTTCGGCGAGGTCGGTGACCAGGCCCAGCTCGTGGGCGCGCGCGGCGTCGATCGGGTCGCCGGTGAGCAGGAGGCGCTTCGCGACGGCGGGGGTGAGGGCCCGCGGGGTGCGGAACAGCGCGCCGCAGTTCGCGACCAGCCCGAGCCCCACCTCGGGCAGCCCGAACCGGGCGGCGCGCGAGGCCACCACGAGGTCGCACGCGAGCGCGAGCTCGAACCCACCGCCGTAGGCGATGCCCTCGACCGCCGCGAGCAGCGGGGTCCGCCGCCGCCGTGCGACCACGCCGTAGTTCCCGCCGCGCGGGGTGGGCGCCCCGGGGCCGACCGCCACGTCCGTGCCCGCGCAGAACGCCCGGTCGCCCCCGAGGAGCACGCCGCACCGCAGACCGGGGTCGTCGTCGAGCCGGTCCAGGGCGGCGTCGAGGCCGCGGGTCATCGCGGCGTCGATCGCGTTGTGCTTCTCCGGCCGCGTCATCCGGATGAGGAGCACCGTGCCGTCCTGCTCCGTCCGGACCCGCGCGGCGACCTCCTCGGCGCTCGGCTCGGGCTGGTCGGGCCACGGGTAGGTCATGGCCGCGACCCTAGGGGCGGGTCCTGCTCGCGAGGGTCACGCGGGGCAGGTCGGCGGGCCCCGGTTCCTGCCTGATGCGCACCTCGTGGAGGGACGTGCGGGGGTGCAGCTCGCGAGGGTGACGTGGGGCAGGTCCGCGGGTGCCGGCCCCTGTCTGATGTGCGTCTCGACGGCGGGCGTCCCGTCCCGACCGGGCGGGCGCTGCTGGCTCCGGGCGTAGATCTCGTCGCGCGGAGCACAGTGGTCGCCAGGCGATCACTTCGCTCCGCCGGTCAGGATCTTGCGTCGCGGACATCCCTTCCCGACGGCAGGCGCTGCTCGCGAGGGTGACGTGGGGCAGGTCCGCGGGCGCCGGAACCTGCCTGGTGTGCCCCTCGAGGCGCGTCCTCCCGCCCGGCCCGGTCGAGCGAAGGGGCCCTCTGCTCAGGCGGGCGCCGCGGCCGTCCCGGCGTCCTCGACCACCCGCGCGCCCGCGTCGACCGGCGTGAACAGTTCGGTCTCGGTGGTGCGTCCGCGCAGGGTGCGGTGTCCGATGGAGGTCCACCGCGTCGCCTCGTCCCCGGCCCGTTCGATCGCGGCGCCGGAACCCACCACTCCGCCTTCGACGTCCTTGGCGAGGTCGCAGAGCCGGGCGGCCTCGTTCACGGGGTCGCCGATGACGGTGTACTCGTAGCGGCGTCGGTCGCCGATGTTGCCCGCGACCGCCTCCCCGGCGGAGACCCCGATGCCGGCGCCGAGGTCGGTGGAGCCGGGGA
>NZ_BSTT01000020.1 GCF_030269685.1 Actinomycetospora sp. NBRC 106378 | reverse complement strand
AAAACCGTTAGAGACCAATCAAGACCTCTGACAAAAACTAGCTACTCAAAGAAACCCCAACCAAAAGCTGGGGCCAGAACACACAAAACGTCAGCACACTGTTGAGTTCTCAAAGGACGACCACACGCGCTTCTGCCAGCCGATTTCTCGGCGGTTTCGTTCGCGGTGATTCCCACTGTACCGGATGCTTTTCGGGGGCGTTTCCGGGGGGTGACCCCCGGCGCGGCCCGCCCGAGTGAGAGCGACCGGTGAGGCGCTCCGATCCCTGCCTCAGCGGCAGGCGAATCGCCTCGTCTTCGGCTGTACCGGACCCGGAGGAGTGCTCCTCATCGGTGATCCGCTCTCCCGGCCGGCCGCTTCAGCGTCCGTTCCCCGGGAGCGATGAGAACAGTACGCCCCCGCGGAACGGCTCGTTCACCGGGGGTCGGTCAGGATGAAACCTGCACGTCAGAGGGCCTGCGCAGCGTGACGAGCAGCGCGAGCAGCGGGAGCACCGCGACGGCGAGGACCAACGCGCCGAGGGTCTGGTCCGCCGACCGGTCCACGAACGGCAGCCCGAGTTGCCGCCAGTACTCGGCCCCGACCACCCGTGACGAGCCCGCCACGACCACGGACAGCCCTCCCTGGGCGACCGCCGCCACGAGCACCATCCCCGCCCGCACCCGCCGCGCGAGGCGGGCGTCGGTCGCCACCCCCGCGAACAGACAGCCCGCGGCCAGGGCGCACACCGTCATCGACAGGTGTCCGACGTGCTCGGGAACGAGGGCGTCGAACACGCCACCGACGTCCAGGGCCCACGCGGTCGCGACGAGGACGACCGTCGCGACCACCGGCGTCGTCAGGAAACGGCCGATGCGGGAGCGCCCGATCCCGGCCACCCACTCCTGCGGCCCGGGCGGGCCGTCGGTCGCGGCCGGCCGGACGGCGGCGAGCAGCGTCGCCGGACGCCCCAGCACCCAGGCCGGGGCGACCACGACCATGACCAGCACCTGCTGCGCCATGTGGACGCTGAACTGGGCGGGGGCGTACGTCCCGATCCCGCTCGAGGTGGCGACGAGCAGGACCCCGCACCCGACGAGCCACGACGCCGTCCGGCCCCCGGGCCACGCCACCCCCCGTCGCCGGAGACGCCGCACCCCGGCGAGGTAGACCAGTGCGGCGACGACCGCGAGCGTGCCGAGCACCAGGTCCGGACGCGCGGTCGTCACCAGGCCCGCCAGGTCGAGCGGCCGGTCGAGCGGGTATCCGAGCAACGCCTCGACCCGCGTCGGGAGCGGTCCGGACGGTTCGGGCGGCGGGGTGCGCCCGAGGGCGACCGCGACCCCCACCGTGGCGAACATGATCAGCACCTCGACACCGCCCAGCCGGACGAGCGCGACGCGCGAACCCGCGGCCACCTCCGGGACGGTGCGCGCGCGGTGCGCGGCGCCGAACACCCCGAGCACGACCAGTCCTGCGATCTTGGCCAGGAGCAGCAGGCCGTAGGTGCTGGTGAGCAGGTCGGCGGGGTTGACCCGCAGCAGGGCGTTGACGGTCCCCGAGAGCGCGAGGACCACCCAGCACCAGAAGGCCGTCGTCGAGAACCGTCCCAGTCCCGTCACCAGGTCGCCGCCGCCGACCACGGCGTGCACGAGGACGGCGACCAGCCCCCCGACCCAGAGAGCCGCGGCGACGACGTGCAGCGCGAGACTGTTCATGGCGATGTCGTGCGCGCTGCCGGTCCCGGAATGCCCGCCGAACGCGGCCGGGAGGAGTCCGAGCACCGCCAGCGCGAAGGCCCCCAGCGCGGCGTGCCAGGACAACGCCAGACGGCACAGGACCGCGCAGACGATCGCCACACCCGCCGTCAGGAACCAGATGCGCGCGGCCGGGAGGCCGTCGAGGGACTCGCTCAGCGTGCTCGTCGTCAGGACGACCGAGAGGGGGCGTGCGAAGGCGTCCGCGACCGCGAAGACCCCCGTGACCAGCGCTCCGCCGGCCCACGCGGCCGCGGTCCAGGAGGCGACGCGCACGGCCCGGTAGCCGTCCGCTCCCAGCCACCCGAGACCACGGGGCGGTACGAGGAGCGCCGCGAGCAGCAGGGCCCCGACGGTCACGACGGCGACCGACTCGGTCAGCGCGCGCACGACCGGGAGGCCGTAGGTGACGACGGGTCCGGGGTCGGGCAGGCCGAGCCGGGCGTAGGTCTCCGCCCCCGACAGCGCGGTCAGCGCGAGGGCCACGACGGCGGCGACGGCCGCACCGGGCACGACCTGCGCGAGCACCGTCCCGGCCGTGGAGGGACGACGGGCGACCGGGGCGGTCGGCTCCGCGGCGTCGGTGGTGCTCGGACGGGCCACGCGTCCAGGGTAGGTGGCCTCCCGGGCCTGAGCTGCGATCCGGGCCACCCCGACTACGCTGACGACGGGTCGGCCCCCGTAGCTCAGCTGGACAGAGCAAGGCCCTTCTAATGCCAAGGTCGCAGGTTCGAGTCCTGCCGGGGGCGCCACTGGCCACCGGGTCGTGGCACGCCTGCCCGCGCGGCGTCCTGCTCGCCACTTGTCCCGAACGGGCCCCGTCGGGACTCCGGGATCGGCACACTGCCGGGCGTGGGAGATCCGCCGGAGCCGTCCGCCGCTGCCGTCCCGGGCGGGTGAGCCGATGCCCGTCGACACCGCCATCGACGCGGACGCCGGGTCCTGCCGCGCCACCGCGCAGTGGCTCGACACCGTCGGCCGGGACGCCGAGACGACCTCCGACCGGATCGACGCCGTCCGCCGGCAGTCGGCGGGAGCCTGGGACGGCACGGCCGGCGACGGGTTCCGCGACCAGGCGCGCCGGCTGGGCACCGCGGGCGACCAGGTCGCGGGGAACGCCCGCTCCGCCGCTCGCGCCCTGGCCGACTTCGCCGGGAGCCTCGACGCCGTACAGGCCGACATGGCCCGCGCCCGCGCCGTCGCGGCCGACGCCGGGCTGCCGGTGCAGGGCGACGTCATCGGCGACCCCACGGCGACCACCACCGCCCAGGAGCGCGCCTTCGACGAGGCGAGCACCGTGGCCTCCGCCGCCCGCGTCCGCTACGCCGAGGCCCAGGACCGCCTGCGCGCCGGGCTCGCCGGACCCACCGGCGTGCTGGACAGCCCCGGCTTCACGTGGAGCTACCGCGGCGCCCTCGTGCCGCTGGCCACCGCTTCCACCCTGGCCGGCGCGGGCGACGCCTGGGCGCGGGTCGGGGCCCGCTACGGCGAGGAGGCCCGGCTGTGGCAGCAGGCGCTCCTCGTCGGACCCGCCGCCCCTGGAGCGAGCTCGGTGAACCCCCGTGCCCGCTACGAGGAGGCCCGTCGCCTCGCGCACCGCTCCGACGCGGCGGCCGCCTCCAACCGCCGGCTCCTGTTCGGGCTGCAGGACAGGCCCGTGATCGGCCCGGCGATCGAGGTCTCCGGGGCCGCCCCGCGCCTGGAGGGGGCCGGCGGCCTGCTCGGCCGCGCCGCGCCGGTGCTGCGCGCCGTGCCCTACGCGAGCCTGTTCACCACGACCGCGGGCATCGGCGTCGACGTCGCCGCCGGCCGCTCGGTGGAGTCGGCCACGGCCAAGAACGTCACCCAGACCGCGGCCTCCATCGCCACCACCGCCGGCGTCGCCGCGCTCACCGGCCTCGCCATCGCGGGCGGACCGGCCACGCTGGTGGCCGTCGGCGCCGGCTTCGCGGTCTCGTGGGCCATCGGCGACCACTGGGACACCATCGAGGGCTGGTTCACGTGAGCACCCACACCTGGGGCCTCGGCGACCCCCCGCTACCCGGTCGTCCGGACGCCGACACCGGCCTCCCCCGGCCACCGTCGGCGCCACGGTGGTCCCTGGCCGGGACGATCGAGCGCGGCAGCCTGCACCTCGGCGCGGACGGCACCGACCTCTCGGCGGTCGAGGGCCTGCTCCCTCCGCCACCCGAACGATCCCGGCCGCTCGAGGTCTACCGCGCCCGGCGTTACGACGGCCTGTACTTCGTCGCGCTGGGCGCGGCGATCCTCGGCTTCACCGCGCTGCTCGACGTCCGGGTCCTCGGCTTCTGGTGGCTCTGGGTCGTCTTCGCGGTCGTCGCCGCCCTCGGCGCGCGCAGCGTGTCCCGGACCTACCTCGCCGCCGGCGCCGACTACCTGCAGACCCGCCGGACCTGGGTCGACGTCTACGCCCTGCGCGAGATCACGGTCGGCGTCGGTACCGGCCAGCACTGGATCACGTTCCTCGACGACCAGGACCGTCGCACCACCGCTCCCACGAACGAACTGCACGCCAACCCCGCGCTCTGGGACCTCGTCTACAACGGCATCCGCCACAGCGTCGCGGGCGGGGCCCGGGTCAAGGGGAGCGGTGCCCGGCACCTCCGGCCACCGGCCCGGGGCGAGCGACCGCCGCCCGCGGCCCGCTGACCCGACCCGTCGGGGGCGCCGTCCGCTCGGCCCCCCCGGGGCGCTCAGGGGTCGACCAGATCCCCGAGGATGCGCTGCAGTTCCCGCCGGTCGTCCGGCCCGATGCGCGTCAGGCGGCGATCGAACTCGGCGGCCAGCGCCGCGAGCGCCCGGTCCCGGGTGGTCCGGCCCGTGGACGTGAGCACCAGGCGGTGCCGCCGCAGGTCGGCGTCGTCGATCTCGCGGTGCACGAACCCCTTCGCGACCAGGTTCCGCACGTACACCGTCATGCTCGCCTTCGGGACGACGAGCCGGGCGGCGAGCTCGGCGGGGTACGGGACGGCCTCCACCTCGGCGAGCACGAAGAACTCCTTCGTGTCGAGGCCGAGCTCCGCCAGCTCGCCCGCGCAGCCGTCCAGCACCGTCGTCAGCAGGCGGTGGTTCAACGTCCACAACTGCGCGGCGTCGTGCGACATGATGGTTCCGTTTCGTACTAGCGTAGAGATGTACCGACTTCGCGACGACGGGACGACCTCACGATGATCGAGCACCTCACGATCCCGCGCGGGCCGATCGAGCTCGCGGCCGACCTCCACCGGCCCGACGCCCACGACGGGACCGTGCCCCTCCCCGCCGTCGTGCTGTCCACCCCGGGCAGCAGTGTGAAGGAGCAGATCGGTGCGAACTACGCGTCCCGGCTCGCCGCCGCCGGTTTCGCCGCACTCGTGTTCGACCCCGCCCACCAGGGACGCAGCGGCGGCGAGCCCCGTGACCTCGAGGACCCCTACCGCCGCGGCGAGGACATCTCCTACGCCGTCGACGTGCTCGACACCCTGCCCGGCATCGACGCGGAGCGGATCGGTGTCCTGGGCATCTGTGCCGGCGGCGGCTACGCGGTGCACACCGCCCGCACGGACCATCGCATCAAGGCCGTCGGCGTCGTCGTCCCCGGCGACATGGGGGCCTCCTTCCGCGCCTTCCAGCCCGACGGGCCGGTGGCCGGGCTCGACGCCCTCGCCGACGTGCGTCGGGCCGAGAACCGTGCCGGCGCGCCGGACCGGGAGAGCTGGCTGCCCGACACGCTCGAGGAGGCCGCCGAGGTCGGCCTGACCGACATCGACACCACCCAGGCCATCACGTACTACCGCACCGGTCGCGGCCGACACGAGAACTCCACGAACCTCCGGCTCCGGCGCGGCGACGCCCTGCTCGTGGGCTACGACCCCTTCCACCTGGTCGAGGAGCTCCTGACCCAGCCGCTGCAGGTCGTGCTCGCCGGGCGCCGCGGGAACACCGGGTCCTACGAGTCCGGGATGCGGCTCTGGGAGCTCGCGCCGAACCCCGTCGACCTGATGGTGATCGAGGGCGCGGGCCACTACGAGATGTACGACGAGCCGGTCCACGTCGACGCCGCGGTCGCCCGGCTCGTCGCCTTCTACTCGGCGTACCTCCGCATCGACGACCAGGTGTCCGCGACGACACGCCGAGGGTCGGAGCGCCGCGGGCGCCAGCCGAGCTCGGCGGTGATCCGCGAGTGATCCGCCACGAGCCGCGCGGGTTCGGCGACGGCGGGTCCGTGCTCCACCAGGACGCGCTCCCCGGTGACCCGCGCGACGGTGTCGACGAGCTCCGCGACCGAGGTGCCGCGCCCGGACCCGACCGCATAGGGCCGCCACGTCCCCGGCTCCGCGGCGTCGACGGCCGCCACGACGGCGTCGGCCAGGTCGGCGACGTGCAGGTAGTCGCGCACCGCGGAGCCGTCGCCGTTGACCCGGAACGGGCGCCCGGAGAGCAGCGCGGGGAGGACGCGAGACGTGTCGCGGTCGCCGGGTCCGGCCACGTTGAAGGTCCGGAGGCTCACGACGCCGGGTCCTCCCGCCGCGGCGAGGTCGCGCGCGAGGAGGTCGGCGGCGAGCTTGCTCGCGGCGTAGGGGCTGGTGGGCCCGAGCGGGGCGTCCTCGGCGATCGGCGCGTCGGACGCGGTGTGGATCGAGGCGGTCGACGCGAGCACGACCCGTGTCGCGGGTGAGCAGGCCGCGAGCACGTTCCGGGTGCCGTCCAGGTTCGTGCGCCAGTAGCCGGCCGGGTCCTCCCGGGACTCCCGCACCCGCACGCGGGCGGCGAGGTGACCGACGACGTCGGCCCCGGCGAGCGCACGCCCGACGGCGGCGGGGTCGGTCACGTCGAGCGCCGCACGGTCGAGCGCGACGACGTCGTGGCCCGCCGTCCGGAAGGCGGCAGCGACGTGGCGGCCGACGAACCCGCCCGCCCCGGTGATCACGACGCGCATCCGGTCCCTCTCGACGATGTGGCGTCCCTGCCACTGGACGCCGGCAACGACGCTTTCCTGCCAGCGTGGTGGGCGTGATCGCCTACGTCGCCAGCCCCTACGGCTTCGCCGAGTCCACCCGGCTCTTCTACACCGAACAGCTGCTGCCCCTGGTCGGCCGACACGTCGACGTCATCGACCCCTGGGCGGTGGACCTGCCTACCGGCGACGACCACTGGCTCGCACTCGGGGACATCCACCTCGCGTCGATCGCGGAGCGCGCCGACCTCGTGGTCGCCTGCCTGGACCAGGAACCGCCGGACAACGGCACCGTGGTGGAGGTGGCCTGGGCCGCCGCGCACGGCAGGCCGGTCATCGCCTACCGGAACGACCTGCGCCAGGGCGGCGAGGAGGGCCTGCGCTACAACCTCATGATCGGGGCGGCCGTGCGCCGCAGCGGCGGGGTCGAGGTGGCGTCGCTGGCAGAGCTCGAAGAGGCGCTGCTCCGTTTCACGGACACGTGAGACGGGCATCACCATGATCGCGGTGAGGTCGACGTCATCCCGGGGCGGTGCGGGACGTCCTTCCCGGCACAGGTCCGCGGCGGGAGGATGGTTCGCATGGGTGTGATGTCGTTCAGGGACTCGATGTTCCTGCTCGCCGAGTCGCGGGAGCATCCGACCCACGTCGGGTCCCTGCTGCTCTTCGACCGCCCGGAGGGCGCGGGGCCGGACTTCCTGAGCGACCTGCACCGTCGGCTCGTGTCCGACCGGACCGTGGCACCGCTCTTCGCCCGCCGTGCCGTCCGCACGGTCGGCACCCTCGGCCAGTGGGCCTGGGAGCCCGAGGAGGACCTCGACCTCGAGTACCACGTGCGGCTCTCGGCGCTGCCCCGCCCGGGCCGGATCCGCGAGCTCCTCGAGCTGGTGTCCCGCCTGCACGGCACCCTGCTCGACCGGCACCGCCCGCTCTGGGAGTTCCACCTCATCGAGGGCGTGGAGGGCGACCGCTTCGCCGCCTACTTCAAGTTCCACCACGCGATGATGGACGGCGTCACCGGCGCGCGGCACCTGCAGAAGACGCTCTCGACCGACCCCGACGACCCCGAGACGCCGCCGTTCTGGCAGGTCGACCCGCGGTCCCGGAAGAAGAAGCCGTCCACCGAGATCGCGACGCGGGAGACGGGCGTGCTGGAGCGCGTCGGCTCCGCGGTCACCGAGGGCGCGCGGACCGTGGCCTCCGCGGTCGCCGAGACCGTCCGCACCACGAACTCGGCCCTCGGCGTCGCGCCGGCCCTGGCGAACGCGTTCTACGACGGGCTCGCCCACCGCGACACCGCGCTGCCCTTCGAGGCGCCGCACAGCATGCTCAACGTGCCGATCACCGGCGCCCGGCGCTTCGCCGCCGAGTCCTGGCCGATCAAGCGCATCCAACGGGTGCGCGAGCGGACCGGGTCGACGGTCAACGACGTCGTCCTCGCCATGTGCTCCGGCGCGCTGCGTCGCTACATGTCCGAGCTCGACGAGCTCCCCGACCGCTCCCTCGTCGCGGCCCTCCCGGTGTCGCTGGGCACCACCGGCTCGGGCAACCAGCTCGGCGCCATCCTCGTGACCCTCGCGACCGACGAGCCCGACCCCGCCGTCCGGCTCGATCGCATCAAGGCCTCGGGCAGGGCGGCCAAGGGCAACCTCGACCAGCGCGACCCGATGGCCGTCGCCGCCCTGTCGCTGGCCGTCGCCGCGCCCCTCCCGCTCGGGACGGTGCCGGGCCTGTCGTCGGTGCTCAACCCCGGCTTCAACCTGATCATCTCGAACGTGCCGGGGCCCAAGGACCCGCTGTACTGGCACGGCGCGAAGCTCTCCGGCCTCTACCCCGTGTCGATCCCGCTCGACGGGCAGGCGCTGAACATGACGGTGTTCTCCTACGCCGACAACATGGAGTTCGGACTCACGGGCGACCGGCGGGCCGTGCCGCGCCTGCAGAAGCTGCTCGGGTACCTCGAGGAGTCGCTCGTCGAACTGGAGGCGGTCGCGGACGCGGCCGACGGCTAGCCGGCACGCTCCCGACGGCGCCGGGGTGGCCGTCGCGGTGCCCCGGGGACCCGCCCGTCGACCGACCGGCGGGTTCCGGGCGCCCGGTCAGCTCCGGGCGGCCGAGCCCGACGCCGCGTCGGCGGACTCGGGACGCATCGCGTCCCGGATCGCCTTCGCCGCGGCGCCCGGGTCGTCGGCGTTGTAGATCGACCCGCCGACCACCGCGACCTCGGCGCCGGCGTCCTGGACCGAGGCGATGGTGTCGACGCTGACGCCTCCGGCGATGGAGAACGGGACACCGGCCTCCCGGCCGTCGGCGAGCAACGCGTCGATCGTGTACCCGGGCCGGGCCTGCTCGTCGAGCCCGGCGTGGATCTCCACGAAGGACACCCCCAGGGCCGACACCTCCTTGATGCGCTCCACGCGGCCGTCGACGACGGTGATCATGTCGGCGACGACGCGCATCCCGGCCTGCCGGCCGGCCTCCACCGCGCCGCTGATGGTGTCGTCGTCCGCCGTGCCCATCACCGTGACGAGGTCGGCGCCCACCGCGAAGGCGAGGTTGGCCTCGAGCTCGCCCGCGTCCGCGGTCTTCAGGTCGGCGAACACGAGCTTGTCCGGGTGCGCCGCCTTGATCGCGCCGATGGCGCTCACGCCCTCGGACTTGATCAGCGGCGTGCCCAGCTCGAGGATGTCGACGTGCTCCGCGACCTTGCGCGCCAGCTCCAGCGCGTCGGCCAGCGTCGGGACGTCGAGTGCTACCTGCAATTTCATGGTGTCTCCTGATCGGTGTTCGACATGTCCTCGTGCGAGGCTCTCGGGGGGTCGACGCGGGCCTCGCCCAGGGCGGGGACCGGGCCGGGTCGGCCGACCGGGGACCGGACGGCGGGTCGCGTCACGTCCCGGGACCGGTGGGCACCGCAGGGTCCGGGGAGATCCGTGACAGCGAGCGGCGGGCGGCGTCGACGACGGCGTCGGCGGTGAGCCCGAACCGCTCGTAGAGGGTCCTGTGGTCGGCGCTGGCGCCGAAGTGCTCGATCGAGACGATCTCGCCGCGGTCTCCGACGAAGCGGTGCCACGTCGACCCGACGGCGGCCTCCACCGCCACCCGGGCGGTCGTTCCCGGCGGCAGCACGGCCTGCCGGTAGGACTCCTCCTGGGCGTCGAACCACTCGACGCACGGCATGGAGACGACCCGGGTGCGCACCCCGTCCGCCTGCAGGATCGCGCGGGCCTCGAGGGCCAGGGCGACCTCGGAGCCGGTGGCGATCAGCAGGACCTCCGGCGGTCCGTCACCGGACGCCGCGGGGTCGGCCTCGGCGATGGTGTACCCGCCGCGCAGGACGCCCTCGGTGGTGACGCCCGCGAGGACCGGGACGTTCTGCCGGGTCAGAGCGAGCCCGGCCGGCCCGGTCGGGCGCTCGAGGATCCCGCGGAAGGCCGCCGCGGTCTCGCGGGCGTCGGCGGGGCGGACCAGGGCGAGCCCCGGGATCGCCCGCAACGCGGCGAGGTGCTCGACGGGCTGGTGGGTCGGCCCGTCCTCGCCGAGCCCGATCGAGTCGTGGGTCCAGACGTAGATCGTCGGCAGCTTCATCAGGGCCGCGAGGCGCACCGCCGGTCGCATGTAGTCGCTGAAGATCAGGAAGGTCCCGCCGTAGACGCGGGTGCCGCCGTGGAGGACGACGCCGTTGAGGACGGCGCCCATGGCGTGTTCGCGGACGCCGAAGTGCAGGGTGCGGCCGTAGGGGGATGCCTGGCCCCACAGCTCGGTCTTCACTGTGCCCGGTCCGAACGAGTCGGCGCCGGCGATCGTCGTGTTGTTGCTCTCCGCGAGGTCGGCCGAGCCGCCCCAGAGTTCGGGCAGCACGTCTCCGACGGACTCGAGGACCTTCGCGAACGCCTTGCGGGTGGCGAGGGGGTCGTCGCCGGGGTCCCAGTCCGGCAGGTGGTCACCCCACCCGTCGGGGAGCTCCCGACGCGCCATCCGCGCGTGCAGCGCGCACCGTTCCGGGTTCGCCCGCGCCCACGCGTCGAACGACTCCTGCCAGGTCCGGCGCGCCTCCCGGGCCCGTTCCCCGACCCTGCGGGCGTGGGCGAGCACCTCGTCCTCGACGGCGAAGCTCTTCGCCGGATCGAAGCCGAGGATCTCCTTGACCTTCGAGACCTCGTCCTCGCCGAGCGCGGAGCCGTGGGCGGCGCCGGTGTTCATCGACTCCGGGGCCGGGAACCCGATGATCGTCCGCAGCGCGATGAACGAGGGCCGCCCGGTCTCGGCGGTCGCGCGGCGCAGCGCCTCCGCGATACCGGTCACGTTCTCGCCGCCGCGCACGGTCTGGACGTGCCAGCCGTAGGCCTCGTAGCGTCCGACCACGTCCTCGGACACCGCGATCGCGGTGTCGTCCTCGATCGAGATGCGGTTGTCGTCGTAGATCACGACGAGGTTGCCGAGCTCCTGACGCCCGGCGAGCGACGACGCCTCGGCAGTGACGCCCTCCTCGATGTCGCCGTCCGAGGCGATCACGTAGACGACGTGGTCGAACGGGCTCCCGCCGGGCGGCGCGTCCGGATCGAACAGACCGCGCTCCCGGCGGGCGGCCATGGCCATCCCGACGGCGGCGGCCAGGCCCTGCCCGAGCGGGCCGGTGGTGATCTCGACGCCGGGCGTGTGCCCGTACTCGGGGTGCCCCGGCGTCTGCGAGCCCCACGTGCGCAGCTGCTCGAGGTCGCCCAGCTCCATCCCGTACCCGGACAGGAACAGCTGCAGGTAGAGCGTCAGGCTGGAGTGGCCGCAGGACAGGACGAACCGGTCGCGGCCCTCCCAGCCGGGGTCGCCGGGATCGTGGCGCATCACGCGCTGGAAGAGGGTGTAGGCCAGCGGCGCCAACGACATCGCGGTGCCCGGATGCCCGCTCCCGCAGCGCTGCACGGCGTCGGCCGCCAGCACGCGGACGGTGTCCACCGCGCGGGTGTCCAGGGCCGACCAGTCGTCCGGGACCGACACGTCGAGCAGCGAGGCGGCCTCGTCGAGGTCTTCCCGCGCGGGACGGCTGCGCCGGGTTTCGGTGCTGTTCACGGGACCCACTCCAGGGTGTCGAGGGCTCTGGTGGCTTCGGACGCGGCGTTCTCAGCGGGCGAGGAGCTCGGTCTGGTTGGTCGCCTCGAGCACCGACATCCACAGGTCGCCGTCGGGGTCGACCCGGTTGCGGTGACTCGTGATCAGCGGCATCGGGACGTGCACGAACCGGCGCCGCCAGCGGACGACGACCGTCTCGGTCCGTCCGGCCATCGCGGCGTGGACCGCGGCGTGGGCCAGGCGGAGGCAGTAGACGCTGTCGTAGGCGTTGGCGGTGACGCTCCGGATGGAGTAGCTCGGGTCGATGTAGCGCAGCGTCGGTGGGAGGCCGACCCCGGAGAGGTGGGCCGTGAGTTCCTCGGCGAGGAACTGCCCGATGTCCCCGAGCCGGACGTTGCCCGAGGCGTCGGTCGCGTCCGCCTCCCCGAGTTGCCCGGCCGCCCGGAGGACGTCCTGGCCCGCGCCCTCGGCGACGACGATCACGACATGTCCGCGGGTGCGGATGAGGTGCTCGGCCCGGGCCAGGAGACCGTCGGGCCCCGCGAGGCCGAACGGGACCTCGGGGATGAGCACCATGTCGGCGCCGTAGGTGGCCAGGGCCGCGTAACAGGCGATGAAGCCGGAGTGCCGGCCCATCAGCTTCACGATCCCGACGCCGTTCTCGTGGGCGCTGGCCTCGATCGCCACCGAGTCGATGAAGTCGGTGGCGCGCTCGAAGGCGCTCTGGAAACCGAAGGACTGGTCGGTGTAGGGCAGGTCGTTGTCGATGGTCTTGGGGATCGCCACCACGGCAATGTCGAGGCCCCGCCGGTCGATCGCCGCCACCAGGCGGGAGGCCGCCCGGATGCTGCCGTCGCCGCCGATGACGACCAGGATGTCGACCTCCCGTGCGATGAGGCTGTCGACCATCTCGTCGGCGTCCTGATCGCCGCGGGAGCTGCCGAGGATGGTGCCCCCGGTCGGCGCGATGTCCCGGAAACTCCTCCCGGTCAGGTCGATCACGTCGTCGCGATAGGCGGCCGTCAGTCCACGGAACCCGTTGCGGAACCCCAGGATCCGGTTCACCCGGTAATGGACGGTGAGTTCCTGGACCACGCCCCGGATGACGTTGTTGACGCCGGGACACAGCCCGCCGCAGGACACGATGCCGACGGTCGTGTCGGCGGGGTCGAAGTAGATGTTCCGCCGGGCACCCGCCGTCTCGAGGCTGGGCAGGGTCTCCATCGACCTCGAGGCGATCACCGACATCGTGTCGTCGAGCATCACCCGGTCGTCCTCGTGCACGAAGTGCGGCGTCGTCTGCTTGTCGGTGAGCAGCACGGAGAAGGGTGACGGGATCCGGCACTCGCCGAGGGTGCGGACGTGGAGATCCTCGAGCTCCACGGTGCCCGGCCCCTCCTCGACGGCGGTCATCGGGCGGGAACCGGGTCGACGGTGGTGTGCCGGACATGGCGGATCTGTCCGTCGGTGATGAGCAGGGACTCGGCGAGGGTCGTGCCCTCGGCCCGTCGCACCGCGGCGAGCAGCGAGCCACCGCTGATCCCGGTGGCGGCGAACAGGGCGTCCCCGTTCACGAGCTCGTCGCGACGGTAGACCCGGTCGGTACTCAGCCCGGCCTGCCGGACGGCGGTGGCCTCGTCGGAGGTCTGCGGTGCCAGGCGACCCACCATGCCTCCGCCGAGGGCGCGGACCGCTGCGGCCGTCATGACCCCCTCGGGGGTCCCGCCGACGCCGAGCAGCAGGTCGACCCCACCGGTGGGCAGCAGGACCTCGAGCGCTCCCGCGACGTCGCCCCCCGAGGGAGTGTGCACCGCGGCCCCGGCCGCCCGGACCCGGTCGATCAGGCCGGTCCCGCCCCGGTGGCGCGGCTTGTCCATGATCACCACCCGGAGCTCGTGCACCGGCTTCCCCAGCGCCTCGCCCACCCGGAGCAGGATCCGCTCGGGAGGGTCGGCCAGGTCGATCACGTCGCGCGCCGCCGGCGGGGCCACGATCTTGTCCATGTAGAACCCGGGACCGGGCGAGAAGAAGGAGCCCGGCTCGCCGATCGCGATCGTGGCCAGCGCACCCGGGAGCCCCTTCGCGCAGAAGGACGTGCCCTCCAGGGGGTCGACGGCGATGTCGAAGTCGGGCCCGCCGTGGCCGGCCCCGACGACCTCGCCGTTGAACAGCATCGGGGCGTCGTCCTTCTCCCCCTCGCCGATCACGACCGTCCCCTGGCCGGGCGCACGGGCGAGTGCGCGACGCATCGCCTCGGTCGCGGCGCCGTCGGCCGCGTCCTGGTCGTGCCGGCCGACCCACGCGCAGCAGGCCAGCGCCGCGGCGTGCGTCGCCGCGAGCGCCACCGCCTCCAGGGGGCCGACGTCGACGCGGGGACGGGAGGACCCGTCGTCCGGATGCTGCATGTCGAGCTCCGTCTCTGTTCGCCACGGGGAGGGGGACCGACCACGGCGAGCACGTCGGGGTCGACCGACCGGCGACGGGAACGGCCCCCGGGGGCCCGACGTCCGTCGTCGGTCACCGCCGGGTCACTCGAGATTGGCGTGGAGGCGCCACAGCTCGCGGGCCTGGGAGCCGCTGCTCTGCCACAGCACGTGGAACAGCGCGTCGCTGAGGATCAGGACGGCCTGTTCGAACAGGCTCCCGGCGTACTGCTCGGATGCCGTGCCGTCGAAGTCCTGCTTGTCGGCGGCGGGTACGACGAGGACCTCGGTCGCGAGAGCGGCGAGATCGGATCCGGGATCCGTGGTGATCGCCAGCACCGAGGCGCCCTGCTCGGACGCCGTTCTCGCCGCCGCGACCACCCGTGCCGTCGATCCGGACCCCGAGGCCGCGACCAGGACGTCGCCCTCCCCGATCGCCGGGGTGGTGGTCCCCCCGACCACGTGGGCGGACTTCCCCAGGTGCATGAAGCGCATCGCCGCCATCTGCAGGGCCAGCCCGCTGCGACCGGTGCCCACGGTGAACACCGCGGGCGCGTCGAGCACCCGCGCCCCGGCCCGGGCCCACGCCCGGGCGTCGACCCCGGCGAGGGTCCGGGCGTGCTCCCCCGTGATCAGGGCGACGGCGTCGTCGAAGCGGGAGGGGTCGACCCTCTCGACCGTGCTCGTACCGGGCTGTTCGGCCGCCATGGGAGGACCTCGGTCTCTGTCGGTGGGGACTGCGGGACCGCACGCCACGGGCGGGCGGACGTGCTCACGTGCCGCCGGCCCCGCCCCGACCTCGGCAGGCGCCCCCGCCCGCCGGTGGTCACGGCGTCCCGGCGCGGCTCCTCGTCGGTGCGCAGGGCCTCACCGCGGGTGCATCCGGGTCCCGCCGGGGGTGGGTCCACGGGGCCGTCCGGAGCTGGTCGGGCGCCGCGTCGTCGAGGTCATGGCGCCGGACGCTAATGACGCCGGTCACGTGCTGACCTCCCCCACGTGGGGGAGGCGACGGGTGAGCCGGAGCCCTCCTTCCGGCACGGTCCGTACGGCCGGGACCGGCCGCTCGGTGCGGTCGTCCCGGCGCGGTCGAGGGTGGACCTGCCCGCCGCTCGGCTCCCTGACCTGCGACGACGGGGAAGTCGATGGGCGGGATCGTCGTCCCACCCGCGAGGCCGGGCACCACGGTGTGGTTGCGCTCACTCCGAGCGGCCGCTACAAAGGGTCACGTCAGGGCCGCTCGAAGCCGCTCTCGACGGACCCGCCGCTCGTCGTCCACCGCCCCCGGGGACGACGGCCTGCACGGGGTCGATCGTCCCGCGGACGGCGCGACGCCTGCTCGCCCTGCCGGTGCCCACGGTCGTCCCGCGGCCGGCCGGCCGATCGACGGGCCCCGCCGGTCGCCGACGCCGCCCGGCCCGTCCACGGCCGCGTGCCGGTCACGGCCGGGGCCGTTCCACCGGACGGGTGCCGCCCGCCGCACCACAGCGCGCCGTCTCCGGGGGCGCGCCGTGCCCGAGGGCGCGTCATCACCAGAAGAGGGAGAGACCGATGCCGACGCTGCACGAGATCGCACGAACGATGGTGTCCGACCGGCGGGGCATCCTGGCCGCGGACGAGAGCGTCGGGACGATGTCGAAGCGCCTCGAGGGCGTCGGCGTCGAGCCCACCGAGGAGAACCGGCGCCGTTACCGCGAACTGCTCCTCACCACGGCCGGGCTCTCCGACTCGATCAGCGGCGCCATCCTCTCCGACGAGACGTTCCGTCAGGAGCTCTCGGACGGGACCACGTTCCCCGCCGCGCTCGCCGAGCGGGGTGTGCTCGCCGGGATCAAGGTCGACACCGGGGCGACACCGCTCGCCGGAGCCCCGGACGAGAAGATCACCGAAGGGCTCGACGGGCTGCGGGGCCGTCTCGAGGAGTACGTCGACCTCGGCGCGAGCTTCACCAAGTGGCGTGCCGTCTTCTCCATCGGTGACGGCCTCCCCAGTGCCCGCGCGATCCACGCCAACGCGCACGCCCTCGCGCGCTACGCCGGGCTGTGTCAGGAGGCGGGCCTCGTGCCGATCGTGGAGCCCGAGGTGGTGATGGACGGGGACCACTCGCTCGAGGCGTGCCGCCGGGTGACGACGACGGTCCTGCGCGCGGTCTTCACCGAACTCGGCCTGATGGAGGTGCGGCTCGACGGCATCGTGCTCAAGCCGAACATGGTGGTGGCGGGCGGCGGGTGCGCGCAGCAGCCCGCGGCCTCGGAGGTCGCGCAGTCCACCGTGGACACGCTGCGCGAGACCGTGCCGCCGGGCGTGCCGGGGATCGCGTTCCTCTCCGGAGGGCAGAGCCCGGAGGAGGCGACCGCGAACCTGGCGGCGATGCAGGAGATCACGCCGCTCCCCTGGGAGCTGACCTACTCGTTCGGCCGCGCGCTGGTGGGCCCCGCCCTCGAGACGTGGCAGGGCAGCGACGACGGCTGGGCCGCCGCCCAGAAGGCCCTCTCCGAGCGGGCGGTCGCGAACGCCTCCGTGCGGTGAGGCCCCGGCGGGTCATCGACACCGACACCACCGAACGGAAGGCACCCCTGTGCAATGGCCATCTGGACGCTCCACCGGCGACGGTCGGTCGGTGATCCCCTGCGGGGACGCCCGGCACCAGCATGCGCGTCGAGGGGTCGGAGACGGAGGCCTCGGGTGAGCGATCCACAGATCGTCGCCTCGGTCCTCGGTGCCGACTACTCCCGCCTCGGCGGCGAGGTCCTCGACCTGACCGCGGCCGGCGTCGACCGCATCCAGTGGGACATCATGGACGGGCACTTCGTCCCGGCCCTGACGTTCGGGTCCGACGTCGTCGGTGCCTGCCGTCCCTACGTCACCGTGCCCTTCGAGGCCCATCTGATGGTGGCCGACCCGGACCCGGTCCTGGCCGACTTCGCCGCGGCCGGCTGCGAGACGATCATCGTGCACGTCGAGGCGTGTCCGCACCTGCACCGCACGCTGTCCCGGATCCGGGACCTCGGCGCCCGGGCCGGTGTCGCGGTGAACCCGTCGACCTCCCTCGACTTCGTGCCCTACGTCCTCGATCAGCTCGACCACGTCCTCGTCATGACGGTCAACCCCGGGTTCGGCGGCCAGGACTACATCGAGGCGATGGAGAAGAAGGTCTCGGAGGCACGCGAGATCGTCCGCGCGTCGGGCCGGCTGATCCAGATCGAGGTGGACGGGGGGATCTCGGCGGACACCGCGGCGGGGGCCCGGAGGTCCGGCGCGGAGCTCCTCGTCGCCGGTTCGGCCCTGCTCACCCACCCCGCGGGGAAACGGGCGGCGGTCGAGGACCTCCACCGCGTTCTCGCGGACGCCCCTGCAGCGCCCTGACGGAGACCGGCCGGACGAGACGGAGACGGTGCCGCGGACGCGCGAGCGGCGTGTGCACCCCGAACGAGCACGAGGGAGTCACCATGATCGAGAGAGCCTCCGCCCCGGAGGGTGAGCAGACGCTGTTGCGCCACGCCGCCGCGGTGGTGCGGGCGCGGTGCCGCAACGGTGGGTACGCCGGGGTGTCCGCCTCGGCCGCCGACGAGCTGAGCGGCACGTTGGAGTCCTACGCGGCGACGGCGGGCGACGAGGACGGGATGGACCGGGAGGAGGCGGTCGCGCTGGCGCACCGGCTGGTGGACGACGACCACCCCGAACTGTCCCCGCTGTGGCCCGGCCCGTCGACGTAGACCACGCGTGACCGGGACGACCGGGACGAGCGGGACCGACCTACCGGGCTGCGGTGGAGATCGGAGCTCCGGAAACCCCCGCGGCCCGGGCTCCGGCTCCTACCATGACCCGGTGACCGTCGCACCGCCGTCCGCGACGGAACCCCTGAGTCTGGTCGTGGTCGACGACCACGAGATGGTCGTGGCCGGGCTGAAGCAGATGCTGGCGCCGTTCGTCGACCGGATCCGGGTCGTGGGCTCCGCGCACGACGTGGCGGACGCGCTCGAGGCCGTCGTCTCGCTCCGGCCCGACCTCGTGCTCGCCGACGTGCGTCTGGTCGGTGAGAGCGGCCTGGATCTGTGCCGCAAGCTCGCCGAGCGGGTGCCCGGGCAGCGGGTGGTGCTGCTCTCGGTCTACGACGACGAGCAGTACGTCTTCCAGGCGCTGCGCGCGGGCGCGGCGGGCTACCTGCTCAAACGCATCCGCGGCGAGGAACTGGTCGCGCAGCTCGAGCTGGCCGCCGCCGGCACCACCGTCATCGACGCCACCATGGCGGGCCGCGTCGCGACCTCGGCGGCGCGCCTCGAGCGCGACGAGTTCTGGCCCGGGGCCCACCTCGGACTCACCCACCGGGAGAGCGAGGTGCTCGCGCTGATGGCCTCCGGCTGCAGCAATCGGGCGATCGCGTCGCGGCTGGTCATCGGCGACCAGACGGTGAAGACCCATGTGCGGGCGGTGCTGCGCAAGCTCGGGGTCGCCGACCGCACGGCCGCGGTGGCGGCCGCACTGCGGGAAGGGATGTTCCAGTGAGGCGGACGGACCGCGACCACGGGAACGCCCCGCGACGGGAGCCGGACGCATGATCAGCAGCCTCGGGCTCGCCGATCCGGAACGCGAGAACGCCGTCCTGCTCGCGATCATCGAGGCCGCCACCTCGACCGGACCGGACCCGGAGGCCCGCGCGGCTGCCGTCGCGCAGGTGATCACCACCGCCACGGCGACCGACGTCTGCTTCGTCCACGTCCTGGACGACTCGGAACGGGCGCTGACGCTGCTCGGGGCGACCCCTCCCTTCGACGCCGAGGTCGGCTCGGTGCACCTGCCGCTCGGCCGCGGGGTGAGCGGCTGGGTGGCCAGTCACCTCGAACCGGTGGTGATCGTCGAGGACAAGGAGTCCGACCCGCGCTACATCCCGATCCCCTCGCTGCGGGGGCGGGACTACACCTCGATGGTCTCGGTCCCGATGATCAGCGCACCGTGGGGTCTGACCGGCGTGCTCAACGTGCACACCCGCGACCGGCACGAGTTCGACGACCGCGACGTGCGCCTGCTGCTCGCGATCGGCCGACTGCTCGCGGGCTCGGTGCACCAGGCCCGGATGCATCGACGCCTCGCCCTCCGCGAGCGGGCCCACGAGCGGTTCGCCGAGCGCACCGTGGCGGCCCAGGAGACCGAACGGCGTCAGCTCGCCCGCGACATCCACGACGGCATCTCCCAGCGACTCGTCTCCCTCTCCTTCCACCTCGACGCGGCCCTCACCCATCTCGAGCGCGGCGACCACGAGCCGGCGCGGACCGACATCGGGACCGCGTGCGGCCTCGTCGACACGACGCTGGGCGAGGCCCGGGCCGCGATCGGCGCCCTGCGCCCGCCGGTGATCGACGACCTCGGTCTCGCGGGCGCACTCGCCGCCCTGGCGTCCGACCTGCCGGGGGTCGCCCCGTCCCTCCACGTCGCCGACGTGGATCTCCCCGACCACCTCGAGATCGCCCTCTACCGGATCGCCCAGGAGGCGTTGCAGAACGTCATCAAGCACGCCGACGCGACGCGGGTGTCCATCCGGCTCGACACCGATCCCGCCGGGGTGCGGTTGGAGGTGACCGACGACGGGGTCGGCACCGACGCCCCCCGGGAGGGCCCGGTGGCGACCGGGGACGACGGCGGGTTCGGCCTCGCCTCGCTGCGCGAGCGCGCCGAGCTCCTCGGCGGCACGCTGACCGTGACGTCCCGGCCCGGCGAGGGGACGACCGTCGCCGCCACGGCGCCGATCCCCGACGACGCGGCCGTCGTCGGCGGGGCCCCCGCCGGGACCTGATCCCTCAGGAGCGCAGCTCGCCGACCACCTCGGCGAGCTGGTCGTGGACCCGTTCCACCAGGTCCCGACGGCGGGTGTGCCCCGCTGCCGACGGCCCGGGCTCGAGGGTCTCGGCGATGGTGACGTGGTCGGCGGCGTCGGCGAGCGCGTCCGGGGTGTCCTCGAGCAGTCCGACGGCCTGCATGCCGAGCAGGGCCGCCCCGTAGGCGGAGCCCTGGTGGCCCTCGGCGTACCCGACCGGCATCCCGAGGACGTCCGCGAGCAGCTGCCGCCAGAAGTCACTGCGGGCGAACCCGCCGGTCGCCCGGATCTCCCCGACCGCCATCCCCGCGTCGCGCACCGAGTCGAGCACGAGGCGCAGCTGCAGGCAGACACCCTCCAGCAGGGCCCGGGTGAGGTGCCCACGCCCGTGGGCGCGCTGCAGGTTCAGGAACGTCCCGCCCAGGCCGCCGTCCCAGCGCGGGGCGCGCTCGGCGAGCAGGTGCGGGATCGCGAGCAGGCCGTCGGCGCCCGGCGGGGTGGCCGCCGCCTCGGTCAGCAGTGTGTCGGGGTCGGCGCCGAAGGTCTCGGACGCCCAGTCGAGCACCACACCGCCGTTGGTCACGGCCCCGCCGACCACCCACCGGTCGCGGGTGAGCTCGTAGCAGAACAGCCGGCCGCGCGGGTCGATCCCGGGACGGTCCACGGCCAGTCGCAGCGCGCCGCTGGTGCCGATCGAGCACGCCAGCACGCCGGGGCGCACGGCGCCGAGACCGAGGTTGGCCAGGGGGCCGTCGCCCGCGCCCGCCACGAGCGGCGTTCCCGACGGCAGGTCCCACTCCCGCGCCGCCGCCGCGGAGAGCTTCCCCACGACGGCGGTCGTGTCGACGATCGGGTCGAGCCGGTCCGCGGTGAGCCCGGCGAGGTCGAGGGCCTCGTCGTCCCAGCACCGCCGCTCGAGGTCCATGAGACCGGTACCGGAGGCGCACGAGGCGTCGGCCGCCCGCCGTCCGCCGGCCCGCCCGACGACGAACTCCTTGATCCCGCTCCACCGGGCCGGCGCCGCGTGCAGGCTCGGCCGTTCCCGGCGCAGCCAGGCGAGCTTGACCAGCGGACTCATCGAGTGGATCGGGGTGCCGGTACGGCGGTGCAGGGCCAGGGCGTCGTCGCGACGGCGCAGGTCCCCGGCGACGTCGCCGGCCCGGGAGTCTGCCCACGTGAGCAGCGGACCGACCGGGTCGCCGGCGTCGTCGACCCCGAGCAGCCCGTGCATCGCGGCCGAGAAGGCGACCACCTGCGGCCGGCGGCCGCCGGCGGCCCCGACGGCGTCGCGCACCGCGTCGCCGACCGCCTCCCAGACGGTCTCCGGGTCCTGCACCGCCGCGCCGGGCTCGGGCTCGGCGAGCGCGTAGCCGCGGTCGCCCTCCCCCAGCACCGCACCCGTCGTCGTGAAGAGGACCGCCTTGGTGGACGTGGTGCCGACGTCGACCGCGAGGACCGGGTCAGACGACAAGGGAGGCCGCCAGCACCGCGAGGAGCCCCACGACGGAGACCAGGGTCTCCATCACCGACCACGTCCGGAACGTGTCGCGCACCGACATGCCGAAATACTCCCGGACGAGCCAGAACCCCGCGTCGTTGACGTGCGAGAAGAACACCGAGCCGGCGCCGACCGCGAGGGCGGCGAGGACCGGCGACGCGCTCGGCTCCGCCGCCAGGACCGGCGCGACGATGCCCGCGGCGGTCACGGTCGCGACGGTGGCCGACCCGGTGGCGAGGCGGATCAGCACGGCCACGAACCAGGCGAGCAGCAGCACCGGGATGCCGGCGCCGGTCGCGGCCTTCGCGAGGGAGTCGCCGATGCCGGAGTCGACGAGGACCTGCTTGAAGCCGCCGCCGGCGCCGATGATGACGAGGATGGAGGCGGCGGGGACGAGGCCGGCCGCGGCGAGCGAGGACACCTCGGAGCCCGACAGGCCGCGGCGGAAGCCGAAGGTCCACGTGGCGAGGAGCAGGGCGAGCAGGAGCGCGACGACCGGCTCGCCCACGAACTCCGCCACCGCCCGCACGCCGGAGCCGTCGGGGGTCACCACGTCGGCGACGGTGCGCAGGAGCATGAGGACGACGGGCAGCAGGATCGTCGCGAGCGTGGCGGTGAGGCCGGGCGGCGGGTGCTCGGCGGTGTCAGCGGTGGCACTCGGCTGACGTCCGGTGTCAGCGGTGGCACTCGGCTGACGTCCGGTGTCGGCGGTGGCACTCGGCTGACGTCCGGTGTCGGCGGTGGCACTCGGCTGACGTCCGGTGTCAGCGGTGGCACTCGGCTGACGTCCCGGCACGGGCGCGGCGGTGCGCACCAGCGACGCCGGTGGCTCCGCGTGGGCCCACCGCGAGGCGTAGTGGGCGAACAGCGGACCCGCCACGGCCACCGTCGGGACGGCGAGCACGATCCCGACCAGCAGGGTCTGCCCGAGGTCCGCCTTCAGCGCGTCGATCGCCACGAGCGGGCCCGGGTGCGGCGGGATGAAGGCGTGCAGGGCGGACAGGCCCGCGAGGGCGGGGATGCCGACCCGCAGGATCGTCGAGCGGCCCTGCTCGTCCCGGCCGCCCTCGTGCCCCCGCTCCCGGTCGAGCCGGACGGCGACGGTGAACACGATCGGCAGCACGAGCACCACGCCGATCTCGAAGAACAGCGGGATGCCGAGCACCATCGCGAGCAGGGCGACCGCCCACGGCAGCATCCGGGGCCCGGAGCGGCGCAGCAGGGTGTCGGCGAGCAGGTCGGCGCCGCCGGAGTCGGCGAGCAGCTTCCCGAGCATCGTGCCGAGCCCGAGGACCACCCCGACGTCGCCGAGCGTGCCGCCGACCCCGTCGGTGAACGACCCGACCGTCTTCGACGGCCCCAGCCCGGCGACGAGCCCGAGCACGAGCGAGCCGGTCATGAGGGCGGGGAAGGCGTGCAACCGCAGTCGCGAGGTGATCAGCACGATCACGAGCGCGACCGAGGCCGCCGCGGTGATCACCAGACGCGTGTCGGTCGTGGTCCACACGCGGGCGACCTTTCCCGGTGTGAGGGCCCGGTGAACCCGACCGAGCGGCTTTCCTGTCACCGGACGCCGGCAACGACGCTTTCCTGCCACGGCGGGGCGGCCCGAGCCTGCGGGTTGTCGGGGCGGAACCTAGGCTCCGTCGCGGAGGCGTCAGGGTTCCTGGTGGGCCCCGCGGTCTTCAACACCGACGTGGCCGGGTATCTCGGCCAGGCGGGTTCGATTCCCGTCCGCCTCCGCCACACGTTCCCCCAGGTCCCAGCGTCGGAACCCGGGTCCACCACAGCACGGGGAGGTCCACCCCATGGGCGTCCGTACCTGGCTCGGCGAATGGCCGATGTTCCGCCAGGCGACCGGTCCTGACCCGCTCGCCCGCGGCACCGCCGTGCAGTCGCCGCGGACGAAGGCGCTCACGCCGCGGACCGACACGGCCGACGAGGTCGTCAAGTCGATCTGCCCGTACTGCGCCGTGGGCTGCGGCCAGAACGTCTACGTGCGCGACGGCCGGGTCACCCAGATCGAGGGCGACCCCGACTCCCCCGTCTCCCGCGGGCGCCTGTGCCCGAAGGGTTCGGCGTCGACGTCGCTGGTGACCAGCCCCTCCCGCGTGACGACCGTGCGGTACCGGCGGCCCTACGGCACCGAGTGGGAGGACCTCGACCTCGACACGGCGGTCGACATGATCGCCGACCGGGTGATCGACGCCCGCCGTCGTGGGTGGGAGGACACCGACGCCCAGGGGCGTGTCCTGCGGCGCACCCGGGGCTTCTCGAGCCTCGGCGGCGCGACGCTGGACAACGAGGAGAACTACCTCATCAAGAAGCTGTTCATGGCGCTCGGCGCGATCCAGGTGGAGAACCAGGCGCGTATTTGACACAGCGCCACCGTCCCCGGTCTGGGGACCAGCTTCGGGCGTGGAGGCGCCAGCAACTTCCTCCAGGACCTCGTGTACTCGGACTGCATCGTCATCGAGGGGTCCAACATGGCGGAGGCCCACCCCGTGGGCTTCCAGTGGGTGATGGAGGCCAAGCGCCGCGGCGCGAAGGTCATCCACGTCGACCCGCGCTTCACCCGCACCACCGCGGTGGCCGACCACCACGTGCCGTTCCGGGGCGGCGCGGACATCGCGTTCCTGGGCGGGCTGATCAACTACGTCCTGGAGAACGAGCTCGACTTCCGCGAGTACGTGCAGACGTTCACGAACGCCGCCGACATCGTCGACGACTCCTTCGTGGACGCCTCCGACCCGGAGGCCGGCGGCATCTTCTCCGGGTACGACCCGGACACCGGTGAGTACTCGCCGGTCAGCTGGGGTCTCGAGGACGCCTACCGGGCGCCGGCGGCCGGCAAGCGGGACGCGTGGGAGTCCCAGATGCCCGAGCACCCGAACGGGCAGGACGCGCCGATCGGGCACCACGAGCCGCGGCGCGACCAGACCCTGACCCACCCGCAGTGCGTCTACCAGGTGCTCAAGCGGCACTACAGCCGCTACACCCCGGAGGCGGTGTCGCAGGTGTGCGGCATGTCGGTGGGGTCGTTCCTCGAGGTCGCGAAGGCGATCACCGAGAACTCCGGCCGGGACCGGACGACCGCGTGGGTCTACTCGGTCGGCTGGACCCACCACACCGTGGGCGTGCAGTACATCCGCGCGGCGGCGATCCTGCAGACCCTGCTCGGGAACATGGGCCGTCCCGGCGGCGGCATCCTGGCCCTGCGCGGGCACGCCTCGATCCAGGGCTCGACGGACATCCCCACGCTGTTCGACCTGCTGCCCGGCTACCTGCCCATGCCGAGCGCGCACCACGAGACGCTGCGCGACTACCTCGACGCGGACGCCGCCAAGACCGGCTTCTGGGGCAACATGGACGCCTACACGGTGTCCCTGCTCAAGGCGTGGTGGGGCGACGCGGCGACCGCGGAGAACGACTTCGCGTTCGACTGGATGCCACGGATCACCGGCGACCACGGCAGCTACTCGATCGTCCGGGACCAGATCGACAAGAAGTCCTTCGGGTACTTCCTCGTCGGCGAGAACCCGGCGGTCGGGCACGCCAACGGCAAGATGCAGCGCCTCGGCCTCGCGAACCTGGAATGGCTCGTCGTCCGCGACATGCAGATGATCGAGTCGGCCACGTTCTGGTACGACGCTCCGGAGATCGAGACCGGCGAGCTGCGCACCGAGGACATCGGGACCGAGGTCTTCTTCCTGCCCTGCGCCAACCACACCGAGAAGGCGGGCAGCTTCACCCAGACCCAGCGTCTGGTCCAGTGGCGACGCGAGGCGGTGCATCCGCCGGGCGACGCCCGTTCCGAGCTGCACTTCTACTACCACCTCGGAAAGCGCATCCGGGAGAAGCTCGCCGGGTCCACGGAGGAGCGGGACCAGCCGCTGCTCAACCTGACGTGGGGCTACCCGACCTCCGGGATGCACGACGAGCCCGACGTCGAGACGGTGCTCGCGGAGATCAACGGGGCCGACGCCGACGGGATGCCGCTGTCGTCGTACACCGAGCTGACCGCCGACGGCTCGACCACGGCGGGCTGCTGGATCTACACCGGCATCTACAAGGACGGCGTCAACCAGGCCGACCGCCGCAAGCCCGGCGAGGAGCAGGACTGGATCGCCGCCGAGTGGGGCTGGGCCTGGCCGGCGAACCGCCGGGTGCTCTACAACCGGGCCTCGGCCGACGCCGAGGGCCGGCCGTGGAGCGACCGCAAGGCGCTCGTGTGGTGGGACGAGGCGCAGGGCCGCTGGGTCGGGCACGACGTGCCCGACTTCGAGGTCACCAAGCCGCCGGACTACAAGCCGGACCCCGGCGCCACCGGTCCCGACGCCCTCGCCGGCACCGACGCCTTCATCATGCAGGCGGACGGGAAGGCGTGGCTCTACGCGCCGACGGGGCTGACCGACGGCCCGCTGCCGACGCACTACGAGCCGGTCGAGTCCCCGGTGCGCAACCTGCTGCACGACCAGCAGGACAACCCCGCGCACGAGGAGATGGACCGCGCCTGGAACCGGCTGAACCCGTCGCAGAGCGAGGTCTTCCCCTACGTCTTCCTCACCTACCGGCTCACCGAGCACCACACCGCGGGCGGGATGAGTCGCACGCTGCCCTACCTCTCGGAACTCCAGCCGGAGTTCTTCTGCGAGATCTCCCCCGCGCTCGCCGCGGAGCGGGGCCTCGAGCACATGGGGTGGGCGACGCTGATCTCGGCGCGGACGGCGATCGAGGCGCGGGTGATGGTGACCGAGCGCATGAAACCGCTGCGGATCGGGGACCGTGAGGTGCACCAGATCGGGCTCCCCTACCACTGGGGCTCCCAGGGCATCATCACCGGCGATCCGGCGAACGACCTGCTCGGCGTCGTGATGGATTCCAACGTCCACATCCAGGAGTCGAAGGTCGCGACCTGCGACATCCAGCCGGGACGTCGACCACGCGGCCCCGAGCTCCTCGAGTACGTCGCCGGCTACCGCCGTCGCGCGGGGGTCGAGCCGGGAGGGATCGAGTGACCACGGAGACGCACCGAAGGGGAGCTCGGCCATGACGACGGAGACGAAGCGCAGCGGAGCTCGACCATGACCAACGTCTTCGACGCGTTCTCGGGGACGGCGAACTCGCTGTACGGCGAGCTCCCCGACCCGGCCGCGGACGCGGGGTTCGATCCGTCGCACCCGAAGCGGGTCGGGTTCTTCACCGACACGTCGGTCTGCATCGGCTGCAAGGCCTGCGAGGTGGCGTGCAAGGAGTGGAACCTCGTCCCCGACGACGGGACCGACGCGTCCGACCTCTACCGCCTCACCGGGATGTCCTACGACAACACCGGTGACCTCGGCGCCTCCACGTGGCGGCACGTGGCGTTCATCGAGGACGTCCGTCCGCATGGGTCGGCGACGACGAAGCACGGTGGCGCGTCCACCGACGACGTCACGACGGGGCACATCCCGTCGGGCCTGCCCGCGCTCGGCGGCGGCGCGCTGCCCTCCACCCGCGAGACCACGCCGGCGCCCGGGGGCGGCACGGTCGACCTGCTGTCCCTGCTCCCCGACGCGGGGGCGCACGGTCAGCAGACCCCCGACGACGAGCGGGACGTCCGCTGGCTCATGGCCTCCGACGTCTGCAAGCACTGCACGCACGCCGGATGCCTGGACAACTGCCCGACCGGCGCGCTGTTCCGCACCGAGTTCGGCACCGTCGTGGTGCAGGACGACATCTGCAACGGCTGCGGCTACTGCGTCCCGTCCTGCCCCTACGGCGTCATCGACGTCCGCGGATCCGACGGCGGCGCCCACAAGTGCACGCTGTGCTACGACCGCCTCGGCAGCGGACTGGAGCCCGCCTGCGCGAAGGCGTGCCCGACGAAGTCGATCCAGTTCGGCGACCTCGACGAGCTGCAGGCCGCCGCGGACGCCCGGCTCGCCGAGCTGCACGACCGCGGCGTGAACGAGGCCCGGCTCTACGGCCGCGACGAGAACGACGGCGTCGGTGGGGACGGGGCGTTCTTCCTCCTGCTCGACGAGCCGGAGGTCTACGGCCTGCCGCCGGACCCGATCGTCACCACCCGCGACCTGCCCGAGATGTGGCGGAACGCGGCGCTGACCGCCGTCGCTCTGGGTGCCGCCGCGGTGGCGGCGTTCTGGACGGGGGGCCGGCGATGACCGGCAGGCCGACCGAGGACTCCAACCCGACGGAGATGCCGGAGCGGCTGCGCATCGACCACGACGCCGTGAAGCCCCGCAGCGGGCGCACCCGTCGGGGCCGGGGCGAGCAGCTGCAGGTGCCCGAGGCGGAGTTCCGCAGCTACTACGGGCGCCCCATCATCAAGGCACCGGTGTGGAAGAACCCGGACGTCCCGCTGTACCTGTTCCTCGGCGGGCTCGCGGGCTCGTCGTCGGTGCTGGCGGCGATGGCGAACGCCACCGACCGGCCGACGTTGCGGGCGGCCGGCCGCTACGTGGCCATGGGCGGCGCCATGGGCGGCACCGTGTTCCTCATCCACGACCTGCACCGCCCGAGCCGGTTCCTGCACATGCTGCGGGTGTTCAAGCCGACCTCGCCGCTGTCGGTCGGCTCCTGGATCCTCTCCCCCTTCGCGGCGTTCGCGACGGCGGCGGCGGGAGCCGAGTTCCTCGCGCCGTACCTCCGTGGACGCCGCGGCGCCACGGCCCTCCGCGTCGCCGGGGACGCGGCCGGGATCGGTGCGGCCGTCGTCGGGCCCGCGCTCGCCACCTACACCGCGGTCCTGATCTCGAACACCGCCGTCCCCACTTGGCACGAGGCCCACCGCCACCTGCCGGTGCTCTTCGCGGGCAGTGCGGCGGCGGCGGGCGGCGGCTTCGGGCTGGTGGCGGCCTCGGTCCGCGACAACGAGCCGGCCGCGCGGCTGGCCGTCGCGGGCGCGCTGGTGGAGCTGGTCACCGAGGAGAAGATGACCCGCGACCTCGGCCTGCTCGCCGACGTCTACGACAAGGGCCGGGCGAAGACGCTGATGACGGCGTCGAAGGCGTGCCTCGCGGTCGGTGCCGTGGGTGCCGTCGTCGGGCGGAGGAAGCGGTGGGCAGCAGCCCTCTCCGGGCTCGCGCTCATGGCGGGCTCCGCCCTCACCCGCTTCGGGGTGTTCGACGCCGGGATCGCCTCGGCCAACGACCCGGCGCACATCGTCGTGCCCCAGCGCGAGCGCATCCGCCGTCGGGAAGAGGCCGTGCAGCCGGGGACCACGCCTCCCGACCGGCACTACGTCCCCGCGGCGGGCAGCTGACCCTTCCCCACCCACGAACGGGCCGCTCGTCACGATGAACCGTGACGGACGGCCCGTTCGTCGTGTTGCGGGGCGGACACGGAGCCGTCCTGCGGACGACATGCACGGCGCGCAGACTCGACCGTCG
Source organism: Actinomycetospora sp. NBRC 106378 (assembly GCF_030269685.1). GTDB lineage: Bacteria > Actinomycetota > Actinomycetes > Mycobacteriales > Pseudonocardiaceae > Actinomycetospora. The sequence goes on along the minus strand of NZ_BSTT01000020.1, from coordinate 58,269 downwards.
TGACCACGACGACGGCTCCCCGCCGCACATGGATCCCGGTTGCGGGCGTGGCGCTGCTCGCGGTGGTGCTGCTGATCTGGGCGAAGTGGCAGCCGTACTGGGTGAAGGTCCCGTCGGTGGCCGGCTCCGGCTCGCTCGGGAGGTCGATCCTGCCCTCCGACGGGGTGTCGCTGCGATCGGGCCTGGAGTTCGCCGGCACCTACTTCCTCGCGATCTGGCCGGCCCTCGTCACCGGGCTCGTGCTCGCCGCCGCCGTCCGCACGGTGTTGCCGGCGGACTGGACCGCCCGGATGGTCGGGCGGCGCGGGGCGGTCGTCGGCAGCGCGCTCGCGGTGCCGGGGATGATGTGCAGCTGCTGCTCGGCGCCGGTGGCGGTCGGGCTGCGCCAGCGCGCCGCCGACGTCCGCGCGGCGCTCGCGTTCTGGCTGGCGAGCCCCGCCCTCAACCCCGTCGTGCTGGTGTTCTGCGCGTTCGTGCTGCCGTGGCCGTGGACGGTGCTGCGCCTGGCGGCCGGGCTCGCCGTCGTCGGGGTGGGCGCGCTGGCCGCACGGCGGTCGGGCGACGCCCCCGACCCGACCGGCCTCGCCGTCGGGACCGACTCCCTCGACGACGGACGCCCGCTGCCGGTCCGGTTCCTCGTCGCGCTGGGTGGGCTGTCGCTGCGGCTGCTGCCGGAGTACCTGGTGCTGGTCGTGGTGCTCGGAGCGCTGCGGGGCGTGCTGTTCCCGCTCGGCGCGGGGCTCGCCGGGACGCACGGCGCGGTGGTCGTCGCGATCGTCGTGCTGCTCGCGGTGGCCGGGACGCTGCTGCCGATCCCGACCGGCGCCGAGATCGCCGCGGTCGCCGCGCTCCTCGCGGCCGGGGTGTCGCCGGTGATCGCCGCCGCGCTGCTCGTGACGCTGTCGGCGATCAGCCTGCCGTCGCTGCTCATGGTGCGCCGGGTGTTCCCGGTGCGGGTGCTCGCGACGGTGACGGTCGGGACGGTGCTGATCGGGGTGGTGTGCTCCGTCGTGGTGGCGGTGGGTGGATCCTGGACGGCGTGACCACCGACCCCCGGCGACGGATCCCCCGCACCGACGCCGTCCTCGCCGACCCGCGCGTGGCGACCGCGGTCGCGGTCGTCGGGAAGGCCCGGGTGAAGGACGTCGTGCTCGGCGTGCAGCAGCAGGCGCGGGCCGGGGAGATCGCACCGGAGGACGTGGTCGACGCCGTCGTCGCGGACCTCCCGCGCAGCGCGGCGAGCCTGCGCCCGGTGCTGAACGCGACCGGCGTCGTGCTGCACACCAACCTGGGGCGGGCGCCGCTCTCGGGAGCCGCCCGGGAGGCGCTGGTGACGGCGGCCGGGACGACGGACGTCGAGCTCGACCTGGCGACCGGGGGCCGGGGCCGCCGGGGCGCGGGCGCGATGGCGGCGCTGGCGGACGCCGTGCCCGACGCGGGCGGGGTCCACGTGACCAACAACGGTGCGGCCGCGCTGATCCTCGCGGCGACCGCGCTGGCTGCGGGCCGGGAGATCGTGATCGCCCGGGGCGAGATGGTCGAGATCGGCGACGGGTTCCGGCTGCCGGAGCTGCTGGAGTCGACGGGAGCACGGCTGCGGGAGGTCGGGACGACGAACCGGGTCCGGGTCGACGACTACGCGGCGGCGGTCGGCCCGCAGACCGGGATGATCCTCAAGGTGCACCCGTCGAACTTCGTGGTGCAGGGGTTCACGTCCAGCGTGCCGGCCGGGGAGCTGACCGGGCTCGGCGTGCCGGTGGTGGCCGACATCGGGTCGGGGCTGCTCGCGCCGCACCCGCTGCTGCCCGGCGAGCCGGACGCCGCGACCGAGCTGCGCGCCGGCGTCCCGCTCGTGACGGCGAGCGGGGACAAGCTGCTCGGCGGGCCGCAGGCGGGTCTGCTGCTCGGGGACGCCGAGCTGGTGCACCGGCTGCGGCGGCACCCGCTCGCCCGGGCGCTGCGGGTGGACAAGCTGACGCTGGCGGCGTTGGAGGCGACGCTGCGCGGCCCCGTCCCGCCGGTGCGCGCGATGCTCGAGGCGGACGTGTCCGCGCTGCGCGACCGGGCGACGGCAGTGGCCGCGGCGGTCGGCGGGGCGGTCGTCGACTGCGCCGCGCAGGTCGGCGGCGGCGGCGCGCCGGGCGTGGACCTGCCCAGCGCCGCGGTCGCGCTCCCGGCGGCGTACGCCGAGGCGCTGCGGGCCGGGGACGACCCCGTCGTCGGGCGGGTGGAGCAGGGTCGGTGCCTGCTCGACCTGCGCTCGGTGCTGCCGGACGACGACGCGCGGCTCGTCGCGGCGGTGCAGGCGGTGGCTCCCTCCGTGGCAGGACGTCGTTCCCCTCACCCGACGACAGCAACGACGCTGTCCTGCCAGGAGGCCGGGGGCCACGGCGGGGAGGGGTCGTCGTCGTGAAGGTGCTCGCGACCGCCGGGCACGTGGACCACGGCAAGTCGACGCTCATCCGCGCGCTGACCGGCATGGAGCCCGACCGGTGGGCCGAGGAACGTCGGCGGGGCATGACGATCGACCTCGGGTTCGCCTGGACGACGCTGCCCGACGTGGGCCAGGTCGCGTTCGTCGACGTCCCGGGCCACGAGCGGTTCGTGACACAGATGCTGGCCGGGGTCGGGCCGGTGCCCGCGACGATGTTCGTGGTCGCAGCGGACGCCGGCTGGATGCCGCAGTCGGGCGAGCACCTCGACGCGCTGCACGCGCTCGGGGTGTCCGACGGCGTCCTCGTGGTGACGCGGTCGGACCTCATGGACCCCGAGCTGGCCCGCGACGAGGCCCTGGAGCACCTGGCGGAGTCGAGTCTCGGCCGGCTGCCCGCGGTGTGCGTCTCCGGGGCCACCGGCGAGGGCCTCGACGACCTGCGGGCCGAGCTCGTCGCGCTCGCGGGGCGGCTCCCCGACCCGGAGCCCGACGCCGACGTCCGCCTCTGGGCCGACCGCGCCTTCACGATCCGGGGCGCGGGCACCGTCGTGACCGGCACCCTCGGGGCGGGCAGCATCGCCGTCGGCGACGAGCTGGAGCTCGGGGGACGGACGGTCGCGGTGCGCGGGCTGCAGTCGCTCGGGGCGCCGGTGGACGCCGCGGCGGCGGTCGCGCGGGTGGCGGTGAACCTGCGCGGGGTCCCGCTCGAGGACGTCTCGCGCGGCGACGCGCTGCTCTCGCCGGGCCGGTGGCTCGCGGCGGGCGTGATCGACGTGCGCGTGCACCCGCCGCGGGGGACGGACGCCGTCGGGAAGCTGCCGTCGCAGGTCATGGTGCACGCGGGCTCCGCTGCCGTGGCCGCCCGGGTGCGGCCGCTCTCGCGCGACGACGCCCCGGACGCCTCCGACTCCTCGCGGACCGTGCGCCTCACCCTGCGCGAGCCGCTCCCCCTGCGCCCCGGGGACCGCGCCCTGCTGCGCGACCCGGGTGCCCACGCGGTGCTCGGCGGGGTGACCGTGCTCGACGTCCGCCCGCCCGAGCTGCGCCGCCGCGGCGCCGCGCGCGCCCGGGCCGGCGAGCTTGCGACGAGCGACGGCACCCCGGACACCGCCGTCGAGCTCTCCCGACGACGGGTCCTCCGCGCCGCCGACCTCGCGGGGCTGGGCCTCGCCGACCCGCCGTCGGGAACCCCCGCCGCGGCGGGCTGGTACGTCGACCCGGAGCACCTCGCGACGCTGGCCGCCCGGCTGCCGGAGCTCGTGGCGGCGCACGCGGCGGCCGACCCGCTGGAGCCGGGTCTGCCGACCCGAGCGGCGCAGCGGGGCCTCGACCTGCCCGACCAGCGCCTCGTGGCGCTGGTGCTCGCCCGCTGCCCGGACCTCGTCGAGGAGGGCGGCCGCATCCTGCGCCCGGGCGACGGTGGGCTGCCGACGGCGGTGCGGGAGGCCGTCGCGACGGTGGTCGCCGATCTGGCGGAGGCCCCGTTCCTCGCTCCCGAGGCGCACCGGCTCGGCGAGCTCGGGCTCGGGGCGAGGCAGCTCGGCGCGGTCGTGAAGGCCGGGGAGCTGCTGCGGGTCGCCGACGGCATCTACCTGCGGCCGGACGCCCCCGACCGCGCGGTCGAGGTACTCGCGACCCTCGAGCAGCCGTTCACCGTGTCCACCGCGCGGCAGGCGCTGGGCACGACCCGCCGGGTGGCCGTGCCCCTGCTCGAGCTGCTCGCCCGCACCGGGCGGACCCGCCACGAGGGCGAGGGCCACACGGTGCGGAGCTAGCTCCCGCCCTCGGAGAGCTCCTGGCGCAGCGTCGCGAGGGTGCGGGTGAGCAGCCGCGAGACGTGCATCTGCGAGACGCCGACCCGCTCGGCGATCTGCGTCTGGGTCATGCCGCCGAAGAACCGCAGCATGACGATCGTCCGCTCCCGCTCGGGCAGCCGGCGCAGCGCGGGCTGCACGGTCTCGCGGTGCTCGACCTGGGTGAGCTCGTCGTCGTCGGTGCCGAGCACGTCGGCGAGGCGTCCCGACGACGGGTCGTCGACGAGCATGTCGTCGAGCGAGCTGGAGCGGTATGCGTTGGCCGCCTCGAGCGCCTCGAGGATCTCCTCGCGCGGCTTGGAGAGCCGCTCGGCCAGCTCGCCCGCCGTCGGGGCGCGCCCGAGCTCCTGGGAGAGCGCGGGCATCGCGGAGCCGATGGCCAGGCGCAGGTCCTTGAGCCGCCGCGGGACACGCGTGGACCACGCCTTGTCGCGGAAGTAACGACGGACCTCGCCGGTGATCGTGGGCACCGCGTAGGACAGGAAGTCCGACCCGCGCTCCGGCGAGAACCGGTCGACGGCGTGGATCAGGCCGACCGTGGCGACCTGCTCGAGGTCCTCCTGCGGCTCGCCGCGCTGGGCGAACCGGCGCGCGATGTGACGCGCGAGCGGCAGGTAGCCCTGGACCAGCCGGTCGCGGAGCGCCTCCCGGCGCTTGTCACCGACCGGGAGGCCGGCGTGCTCCGCGAGCAGGGGGGCGAGATGGGAATAGGAGTCGTCCCGCTTCTCCTGCTCGGCGGGGACGCTCACGTCGTCGTCCGGTCCTTGAGCAGTCGGATGCCGATCCACGACGGGTCGCGGTCCAGCACCTCGGCGACGTCGGTGAGCGTGTCGAGCACCCGCCAGCCGAAGGTGTCCTGACGCAGCGAGGTGGGCCGGTCGACCGGCACGCGGGCGACCACCGCGACCCGCCCGTCGATCACCGTGAACCCGCACCGCAGCTGACCGCCCGGGCTCGCGAGCGGCACGAGCGCCGAGCAGGCCTCGTCGACCGCCATCCGCAGGTCGGACACCGCGTCGAGGTCGAAGTCGGCCCGGGCCGCGAGGTCCGCGGCCACCGCGCGGACCGAGGGGATCAGGGCCGGGTCGGCGTGCACGCGCACCTCGACGGGGCTCGGCACCTCCGCGAGACTCGACACGTCGGGCAGGCCGTCGACCTCGGTCGCCACGCCCGCGGCGGGAACCTCGGGAACGCGCTGCTGCGAATCGGGCATCTGCACGACTGCTGGTCTCCGTTCGCGGTTCGGGGGACGTCTCGCGACGTCCGGGGAAGTGGGCGACGGGGCCCGCCCCGCCGCGTCACCGTATCGGCGCACACGCCGCTGGTCACCATCGGTTCGCGCGGCGTGTCCTCGCACGACGCGCACCGACGACCGACCGGCGTGATGCGGTCCGCGGTCAGGCCGCGAGGGCGTCCTCGACGGTGGTGTGGATCTCGAACAGATCCGTCAGCCCGGTGGCCTGCAGCGGACGGCTCACGGGGCGGCTGTCGGCCACCAGCCGGAGCGCGACCCCACGGTTGCGCGACTCGTCGAGGGCCTCGACCAGCAGCGCCAGCCCGCTGGACCCCAGGAACTCCACGGCGAGCATGTCGAGTACCAGCACCGACAGCCCGGCGGCGAGCTCCTCGGTCACCTTGGCCCGCAGCGCCGGCGTGGTGAGCATGTCGATCTCGCCGGTGAGGCGGATGACCGACGTCTCACCCGAGCGCTGGACGTCGACTCCCATCGGCTCCTCGGTGGAGTACTCCTCCTCGGTGGCCACGGCCTCCCGCCCCCCGTTCCCTGCGCTGTCAGTCATGCACCGACTCCTCGAAACTGCTCTGGCGGTCCGTGCCGTCCTGGACCACGGACTCCTCAGGTGGCCGCACGATACCCACCGGTGCGGACACTACCCGCGACGCAGGGTCGCAGTTCGGTCGCACGGTGCCCACCGGACGCACGACACGACCAGGGGGGAACCGCGTCCGACCGGGTGAGGCGATCTGGTTTGTGATCGACGGTGGACGGTTATACCGGCCACGATCCCGTCGGGCCGGTCACCACGTGACCACCGACGCCCGTTCGGACAGGCCTGGAGGTTCCCGTGGCTGATGTGCGTCTGCTGCCCGGCCCGATCATCGACGAATGGGACTGGCAGCTGCACGGGTCCTGCCGCGGCATGGACTCCAGCTTCTTCTTCCACCCGGACGGCGAGCGTGGTCCGCGGCGCGAGCAGCGCGCCAGCCAGGCCAAGAAGGTCTGCATGAGCTGCCCCGTGCTCGAGCCCTGCCGTCGCCACGCCCTGGCGACCAAGGAGCCCTACGGCGTCTGGGGCGGCCTGACCGAGGACGAGCGCCGCTCGGCACTGCGTCGTCCGCGCGCCGGCGAGGTCGTCCTCGAGGGCTGAGCCCCCGCCGGGCGACCACGGCGGGTGGTCACAGGTACTGCCCGCCGAACTGCCCGCCCTCGGCGGGACCGGCCCCTCCCGGCAGGGCGGCGCCGGACCGACCCGGTCGCCCCGAACGCATCTGCTCGAGCTGTCCGCGGGCAGACATCTGCTGGGCCAGCACGGCGCTCTGGATGCCGTGGAAGAGCCCCTCGAGCCACCCGAGCAGCTGGGCCTGCGCGATCCGCAGCTCGGCCTGGGACGGCACCTCGTCGGTGCCCAGCGGCAGCGAGATCCGCGCCAGCTCCTCCCGCAGCTCCGGCGCCAGACCCTGCCCGAGCTCGCTGATCGACCGGGCGTGGATGTCGGCGAGCCGGGCCCGGCCGGCCTCGTCCAGCGGCGCCGAGCGCACCTCCTCGATGAGCTTGCCCACCATCCCGGCCACCCGCATGACCGCGCCGGGTGACTCCACCAGCTCCGCGGTGCCCGCGCCGTCGCCCGCTCCGCTGGCGGCCGCGGCGGCCAGGGCGGACGGGTTGCCGGAACGGTCCTCGGCGCCCTCGGCGCCCTCGGCGGCGTCGCTGCTCATGGCGTCCATCATGGCCCGGCCGCGCTCCCGCCGCGCTGCGACCACCCGTCCCGGCCGCCCGTTCCGGGACCGCCCGACCGGATCGGACATCGTCGCCGACGGTGGCGCTTGCGCCGCGCCGGGCGGGGGTATCACGGCCGCGAGGTGAATCGTGCAGCAGCTCGCGTGGCAGACCCGCGCCGTCCCGTCGTCGGGCGGCGCGGTCGTCGCGACGGTCCGGGGCGACCTGGACCGGGGCGACCGTGAGCAGTTCGTGGCGCACCTGGCCGATCTGCTCGTCCGCCACCAGCGGGTCGTCCTCGAGACGGCGGAGCTCCGGCCCCGGCACGCGTCCGTGGTGCACGTCTTCACGGAGGCACTCGCCCGCACCGGTGGGTGGCCCTCCGCCTGCCTGGCGATCGTCGCGCCCGATCCCTCGCTCGCGGCCCTGCTGACCGGCTCCGGGACCACGCACCGCGTCCCCGTCTTCGACGACGTCGCGGAGGCGCTCGCCCACCTCGACGACCGGCCGGAGCTGCTGCGCGACTGGTGGCGCTTCACCGTCGACCCGCACGCCCCCGGCCGCGCCCGGCAGAACGTGCGCGAGACCTGCACCCGGTGGGGCGTGTCCGACTCGGTCCGCGAGGCCGCCGAGATCGTCGTGACGGAGCTGGTCACCAACTCCGTGGAGCACGCCACCAGCGCCTCCGTCGTGGAGATCGAGAGCCGGGCCGCCACGCTGCGCGTGACCGTCCGGGACTACGGGGTCGGGTACCGCATCCCGGCCGCCGACACCTGGACCGCACCGCCGACCTCCTCCCCGCGGGGCCGCGGCCTCGCGATGGTGGCGGCCGTGTCCCGGGAGTGGGGCCTGCGGCGCCACCCCGACGGCGTGACCATCTGGTCGGAGATGACCCCGGAGTCGGTCGGCGCCTGACGCCGAGGCGGACGGGTCAGCCGCGGTCGGTGACCAGCTCGAGGACCGCGGCCTCCACCTGCTCCCGCATCGCGAGATCGGTCGGGTCGGCCTCGCGGATCGCGTCGAGCACGGTGCGGCCGGCCTCGAAGTGCTCGACGAGCACGGGGTCGACGTAGGAACGCCGGCAGACCGCCGGGGTGTTGCCGAGCTGCCCGGCGACGGTCTTCATGGTGTGGGTGACGGCGGCCTTGCGCTTGCGCTCGGCGCCGGGGGGCGCGCCGTCCGGCCCGACCTGGGTGGCCAGCGCGACGGCGGCGACCACCCCGGCGTTCCAGGTGCGCAGGTCCTTCGCGGTGAACTCGTCGCCGACCAGCTCGTGCACGGCGTCGTTGACGTCGTCGGCGGTCACGTCGTGCCACACCCGCTTGCGCTGCCGGGTCGCCGACCACGCGAGCAGGTCGTCCCCTCCCCCGCGCCGGCGCTTGAGGGAGGTGACCAGGCGGTGGGTGGCGGGGTCGGCGATCGTCAGCGTGCGCGGCACGCCGGCCTTCGCGACGTAGCGGAACTGCACCGACCCGTCCTGGCGGGCGCTGGCGTGTTCGCGGCGCAGCGTGGCCAGCCCGAAGGAGGCCTCGGAGTACTTGTCGCCCTCGGCGTACTCCTCGCCGCCGACCCGGAAGACCCCGAGGTCGAGCAGCCACACGGCCCCGGCCAGCACACGGTCGCGGCCGAGCCCGTCGGCCTCGAGGCGCTCCTGGAGCTGTGTGCGGACCTCGGGCATCTGCGCCCCCAGCCGGGCGACCCGCTCGAACTTCTCGCGGGACTGCTGCTCGGTCCACTCCGCGTGGTAGCGGTACTGGCGCCGGCCGGCGGCGTCGGTCCCGACGGCCTGGATGTGCCCGTCCGCGCGCGAGCAGATCCACACGTCACGCCAGGCGGGCGGGATGACCAGTGCGGTGATGCGGTCCAGCGTCTCCGCGTCGGTCACCGCCTCGGCCGAGGACAGGTCGAAGTAGCTGAAGCCCTTCCCCCGGCGGCGGCGACCGAGTCCGGGCCCGTGGGGGTCGACCCTCGTCAGCGTCACCGGCCCGGCGTACCCGCTGGTAAGGCCCCTGCAACCGGTGTTTCGAGGGACGGATCGGTGCCCACCCCCGCGCCGTGACCGCAGCTGCGCCGGCCGACGACCCGCGGATCGAGGGCCCCTGCGGCCCCCTCCCGCCCGAGGCGGCCCACCTCGACGAGGCCGTGGCACGGTTCCTCGGTGCGGGCGCCGAGCTCGGCGACGGACAGCGCGACGCGATCCTCGCCGCGCTGACGACCGACACGCTCGCCGTGCTCCCCCCGGCCGCGGGCAAGACCGCGATCTACGCCATCACCGGCGACCTGCTCGGCGGACGCACGATCGTCGTGTCGCCGACCCTGTCGCTGCACCGCGACCAGGTCGCCCACCTGACCGACGCCGGTGTCGCCGCGGGTGCCCTCAACTCCGAGGACGGACGCGGTGCGCTCGCCGCCTTCGTCGCGGGCGAGATGTCCGTCCTCGTGACCTCGCCCGAGCAACTGGCGCGGCCCGACGTCCTGCGAGAGCTCGCGGGCGCGGCCCCGACCCTGCTCGCGGTCGACGAGGCGCACTGCGTGAGCGACTGGGGACCGGACTTCCGGCCCGACTACCTCGCCCTCGCGCCGGCCGCGCGGGCGCTCGGCTCGCCCCGCATCCTCGCGCTCACCGCCACCGCCTCGGTGCCGGCCCGCGAGGAGATCCTCGACCTCCTCGGGATCCCGGACGCCTGCGTCGTCGTCCGCGACGTCGACCGGCCGCAGACGCATCTCGCCGTGCACCTGGTGCACGACGAGGAGGCCAAGTGGCGGCAGGTGGTCGACGCGGTGCTCGCCGCCTCCGGCCCGGGCATCGTCTACGTCACCACCCGTGGCCACACCACGCTGCTCGCCGACCGGCTGAAGGACGCGGGCGTCACGGCCGGCGCCTACCACGGCGGGCTGCGCAAGCGGGAACGTCAGGCCGTGCAGGACGCCTTCATGGCCGACGACCTCTCCGTCGTCGTCGCCACCAGCGCCTTCGGCATGGGCATCGACAAGCCGGGGGTCCGCTGGATCGTCCACGGCGACGTCCCGACCTCCATCGACGCCTACCACCAGGAGATCGGCCGGGCCGCGCGCGACGGCGGCTCCGCGCACGCGGTGATGTTCCACCGCCCGCAGGACCTCGCCCGGCCGAAGCTCTTCGCCTCCGGCCGCGACGCCCGCGCGGCGGCCCTCGCCACGGTCGTCGAGGCGATCCGCCTGCACGACGACGGGGTCGCGCAGGCCGAGCTGGCCGACGCGGCCGGGCTGTCCAAGGCCGCGCTGTCGCGAGCGATCCCGGCGCTGGTGGTCGGCGGGAGCGTCGTGCAGGCCCCGGGCCGACGACTGCTCGCGGGGATCAACGAGGCGCCCGCCATCGAGGTGGCCCGGGCCGCCGCCGAACTCGTGACCCGCAGCCGGGAGCGGCAGCGCTCGAAGGTCGAGCTGGTGCGGCGCTACGCGGAGGGGACGGGGTGTCGGCGGCGCACGCTCCTCGAGGTGCTCGGCGAGGCCCGGGACGCGGCGTGCGGCAACTGCGACCACTGTGACGCCGGCGACGTCGGCGATCCCGGCGGGCGGTCCGGCGCGTCCCACGGTGAGCCCACCCCCGGAGAGGCCGTCCGCCACGACGAGTGGGGGCGCGGGGTCGTGCAGACCGTCGCGGACGACAGCGTCGTCGTCCTCTTCGACGATGCCGGTTATCGCACCCTGTCGATCCCGGTGCTCCGGGAGCGTGGCCTGTTGACCTCCGTGTGACGGCCGAAGCGTTTGCCTGTCACACAGGGTGCCGATCCTGCTAGCGATGACGTTCCTGCCGTCGAACGGAAGGTGACCGTGCTCCTCGATCCCATCTCCACCCGGCCCGCCGCCGATGACTCCAGCCTCCCCGCTGTCGTCCCCGATGTCCCCGACACCGCCGTCCTCCCCCGGGTCCTCCCCGGTGACCTCGGCTCCCTCGCGACCCGCGCCCGGCGCGACCGCGGGTCGGCCCTGGCCCTCGTCCACCTCCTCCTCGAGCGCGGCTGGTCCGCGACCGAGGCCGGAACCGCACTCGACGGGACGGTCCCCCTGACCCGGTCCCAGATCGAGGCCCTCGCCACCGTGCGCCGGCCGCGGACCTCCGCCTCCGACGTGGCCGACCGCCTGGTCGCCAACCGTCGGCCGCTCACCGCCCGCGTGCCGCACCCGCGGACGAGCTGAGCCCTCCCCACGCCAGGAAAGCGTCGTTGCCGTCACCGGGTGACGGCAACGACGCTTTCCTGTCACGGGGCCGGAGACCTCCGGTTCGGCGGGTCCTCACGCCTGCCAGCGGGTAGGACTGGGAGCCTCGTCGTCCCACCCCCGAGAGGAGCCCGGTGCCCGGCGTCAGCGCTGAACTCGCCGACCTCGCCGCCGCGTACGGCGTCGCCACCCGCTACCGCGACGCGGGCGACCGCGACGTGGACGTCGACGCCGGGGTGGTGATCGACGTCCTCGCCGCGCTCGACGTGGACGCCTCCACCGACGAGGCGGTCCGCGACGCGCTCGCGAACCGGCGGCAGGGCGCCCTGCCGCCCACGCTCGTCGTCGGGGCGCCCGTCGAACTCCCCGAGCCGGGCGAGCTGACCCTCGAGGACGGGACGACGAGCCGGGTGTCGACGCTCGCCGACCTCCCCGTGGGCTACCACCGCGTGGTCTGCGGGCACGAGGAGGCCACGGTGCTGGCACCACCGCCGCGCCTCGCCGAGGTGCCCCGCACGTGGGGCTGGATGGTGCAGCTCTACTCCCTCCACTCGCCCGGCTCCTGGGGCTGCGGGGACCTCGTCGACCTGCGCGACCTGCTGACCGCGGCCGCCGGGCAGGGCGCGGGCGCGGTGCTCTGCAACCCACTGCACGCGCTGCGGCTCGAGCCGACCGTCGAGGCGTCGCCGTACTCGCCGTCGTCACGGCGCTACCTGCACCCGGTGTCGTTGCGGGTCAGCGCCACGCCCGCCTACCGGGCGGCGCCCGCGCACGTGCGGCACGCGGTGGACCGGCTGGCGCCGGACTCGGACGTCCTGCGCGAGTCGGACCCGACCGACCTCATCGACTACGACGCCGTCTGGTCCGCGAAGCGCGCAGCGCTCTCCCTGCTGCGGCCGTTCGCGGTGTCGGTCGGCGCGACGCCGGGCCTGGAGCACGATCTGCCGCCGGTGCCGGGCGCGTCCGTGGGGGACGCGGACGACCCCGACGCTGCCCTCGCCGCCGAGCACCGCGCCGTCGTCGCCGCGCTCCCGGCCGCCCTGCGCGACGTCGCCACCTGGTACGCGCTCGCCGAGCGGTACGGCCCGGAGTGGCGCACCTGGCCCGAGGGCGTCCGCTCCCCCGACGGCCCGGGCATCGAGGCGGCCCGCGCGGAGCTGGCCGACCGCATCTCCTTCCACGGCTGGTGCCAGTACCTGCTGGACCACCAGCTCGCCGAGGCGCACGCGGCGACGTTCGGGATGCCGGTGGGGCTCATCGCCGACCTCGCCGTCGGCTGCGCGCCCGACGGCGCCGACGCGTGGGCGCTGCAGGACGCCCTGGCACCCGGCGTCCACGTGGGCGCCCCGCCGGACGACTTCAACCAGCGCGGCCAGGACTGGTCGCTGCCCCCGTGGCGCCCCGACCGGCTCGCGGAGGCGGGGTACGGCCCGCTGCGGGACATGCTCGGCGCCGTGCTGCGCCACGCCGACGGCGTCCGGATCGACCACGTCGCCGGGCTCTGGCGGCTCTGGTGGATCCCGCCGGGCCGCCCCGCCACCGAGGGCACCTACGTCCACTACGACGCCGAGGCGATGCTCGCGGTCCTCGCGATCGAGGCCTCCCGCGCCGGCGCCGTCGTCGTCGGGGAGGACCTGGGGACGGTCGAGCCGGAGGTCACCGAGGGGCTGGCCGAGAACGGCATGCTCGGCTGCGCGGTGCTGTGGTTCCAGCGCGACGCCGACGGTGACCTGCTCCCGCCGTCGCAGTGGGAGGAGATGACGCTCGGGACGATCTCCACCCACGACCTGCCGACCGCCGTCGGGTTCCTGCGCGACGAGCACGTGCGCATCCGCGACGAGGCCGGGCTGCTGACCGACGTCGACGCGGCCCGGGAGCAGGCCGCCCGGGAGCGCGAGGAGCTGATCGCGCTGCTCGTCTCGCAGGGCGTGCTCGGCGACGACCGCTCGGAGGGCGCGATCGTCGCCGCGATGCACCGGCTGCTCGCGGGCGCCGGGTCGCGGATCGTGCTGGCGTCGTTCACCGACGTGCTCGACGAGGTGCGCCAGCCGAACCTGCCCGGCACCACCGACGCCTACCCGAACTGGCGGATCCCGCTGCCCCTGGAACTCGACGAGCTGCTGCGCGACCCGCGGGTGCAGACGACGGTGGAGGCGCTGCGGGGGCGGTAGTCCCCCCGTGGCAGGAAAGCGTCGTTGCTGTCACCGGGTGACAGCAACGACGTCCTGCCACGTCAGAGGGGGAGGAGATCCACCGCCGACGAGCCCCGGTCGGGCAGGGTCGTCGCGGACTCCTGGTGATACGCCCCGCTGGGCAGGATGCCCGCCGCGCCGGAGCGGGCCATGACCCGCTGCTGCGCCAGCACGTCCTCGCCGTGCGCGTCCTCGGGGACCTCGCGCCAGAAGTCGAAGCCACCGGCGTCGAGCAGCGCGGCCCGGTCGAACAGGACGCAGCCCGCTGCCCACGCGATGCGGTACGCCGACCACGACGACGGGTCGGGCACGGCCGCGCCGGGCGCGTCCAGGCCCTCGGCGAACGCCAGGTGCATCCCGTTCGCCGCGTTGCCGAGCCGCCAGCGCTGCCACGCGGCCGACTCCTTCTCGATCCGCTCGGGGCCGGGCTCCCACCGCTCGTAGGTGACGCGCTCGTGCGGGCGGTCGTCGTCGAGGTGGGAGAGCCCCTGCATCGCGGCGGCCACCATCCCGCACCCCAACGTCTGCAGGGCGGTGTGCAGCCGGGCGAGCACGCCCGGCTCGAGCCACACGTCGTCGTCGAGGAACAGCACGGCGGGCGCCGTGGACCGCGACAGCAGGAACGCCCGCTGCTCGGTGATCCCCCGCCGGGGCAGGTGCCGCAGCAGCTCCACCTCGACGCCCCGGAACCGCAGCGCCCGGACCAGGGTCGCCGCGGCCGGCGTGTCGAACGACGGCTCGTCGTCGGACTGGTCGGAGACGACCAGCCGGAACGAGGGACCGGACTGGGCGGCCAGCCCGGCCAACGTCGTCGCGAACTCGACCGGGCGGTCCCTGGTCGGGATCAGGACGTCCAGCTCCGGAGACGGAGCGGAGGGGAGCTCGCTCGTCGGGTCAGCCACGGGACCGGATCCGTTCCACGATGAGCGACGTCGACCGGTCCGGCAGGTAGTCCAGGATCGCGACGTGGCCGCCGTAGGCGGTGACCGTCGGGGTCTCCGGCAGCATGTCCGGCGTGTAGTCGCCGCCCTTGGCGTACACGTCCGGGCGCAGTGCCTCCAGCAGCTCGACCGGCGTGTCCGCCGCGAACCCGACGACGTGGTCGACGCAGGAGAGCGCCCCGATCACGGCCGCGCGGTCGGCGAGCGGGTTCAGCGGACGTTCCGGACCCTTGAGCCGGGCCACGCTCTCGTCGGCGTTGAGCGCGACGACGAGGACGTCGCCGAGCCGCTTCGCCTGGTTGAGGTAGGCCACGTGGCCGCGGTGCACCACGTCGAAGCAGCCGTTGGTGAACACGATCCGCCGACCCTCGGCCCGGTGCTCGGCGACGAACGCGGCGACCTGTTCCGGGGTCGACAGCGATCCACCGGACGCCCCGACGCGTGCGACGAGGTCCGCCGTCGAGCACACGGCGGTGCGGGCCCGCCCGACGACGACGTCGGCCGCGGCCTGGGCGAGCTCCACCGCGGTCGGCGCGGGTGTCCCGGCGGCGAGCGCGAGCGTGAGGGCCGCGGTGAAGGAGTCGCCCGCGCCGCACGCCCGGCTCTCCGGCGCGGGCCGCGCCCACGTCCGGTGGGCGGGGAGGTCGTCGGCGAGCAGCACGGCCCCGTCGCGGTCGAGGGTCGCCACGACGGCGGCCGCTCCGGACCGCCGTCGCAGCTCGCCGGCGGCGGCCTCGGCGGCCGCCGCCCGGTCCGGTCCGCGCAGGGGGCGCCCGAGCAGGGTGGCCGCCTCCCCGGCGTTCGGGGTCACGACGTCGGGTGCGGTCGGCTCCCAGCGCGCGACGGCGTGGGCGTCGACGACGAGCAGCCCGAGCCGGTCGCGGCGGGCCGCGACCGCGGCGACGGCGTCGTCGTCGAGCGCGCCCGCGGCGTAGTCGCACACCACGGTGGCGTCGGGCCGCACGGCCAGGGCCGTGTCGAGGGCGGCGGTCAGCCCGGCGACCGCGTCGGCCGGGGGCACGGTGTCGTACCGGGCGACCATCGCGTCGTCGGCGACGATCC
Organism: Actinomycetospora sp. NBRC 106378; assembly: GCF_030269685.1. Lineage (GTDB taxonomy): Bacteria > Actinomycetota > Actinomycetes > Mycobacteriales > Pseudonocardiaceae > Actinomycetospora. The sequence continues at coordinate 42,670 of NZ_BSTT01000020.1, read as the reverse complement.
GACGCTTCGCGGCCGTGGGCCGCCCGGGGGCGACGACCACGCCGGAGGTGTCCACCCCCGCCTCGGCGAGCAGGCGGCGCAACGTGCGCCCGTCGTCGTCGTCACCCACGACCGAGACCAGCGCGACCCGCGCGCCGAGGGCCGCGAGGTTGACCGCGGTGTTGGCGGCGCCGCCCGGAGCGCAGCGCGTGCGGTCGATCTCGACGACGGGGACGGGGGCCTCGCGGGAGAGCCGACGGCTGGGGCCGGTCATCCAGCAGTCGAGCACGGCGTCGCCCACGACGACGACGCGCGGCGCCGCCTCGGCCAGCCGACGGGGCAGGTCGGCCGCCAGTGGGGCGCGATCGAGTGGCGTCAGCGACACGGGGCCCTCCGCTCGGACAGGGTGGGGGCCTGGACGCGTGGCCGGTACCGGGAGTCCTCGCTAGGGTTCGGCCGACGCAGCCGTGGGGTCGAGCAGCCTGCCCCTGGTGACCCCCGACGAACTCCGCGAGTCCCCCGCCGGTTGCCGGCTGCCCGGAACTCGTCCGTGCCACAGGAGGCGCAGTGCACGACCCGGGCACCGTCGAGGTCGCGCTGCGTGATGCGACCGACGGCGTCGTCGTGGTCGCCATCGTCGGTGACGTGGACGCCGCCGCGACCGCGGCCGTGCGCGCCGGGGTCGACGAGGCCGCCGCCGGGGCGCGCGCCGTGGTGCTGGACCTCGAGCAGGTCGCCCTGCTGGCCTCGGCCGGCATGACGCTGCTGCTCGAGGTCACCGAGGACCTGCGCCGCCGCGGGGTCCCGCTGCTGCTCGCCTCGCGCGCCCGGACGGTGCGCCGACCGCTGCGGATCACGGGTCTGGACCGCGTGCTCGCCCTGCACGAGGACGTCGCCAGCGCGCGGGCCGCGGTGGACGATGACGGTTCGGATCACGGGTAGGACGACTCCCCGGACGCGGCCACGAGCAGCTCGCGCACCTCGCTGCCCGGCGGGCGGGTCAGCGCGAACAGCACCGCCTCCGCCGTCTGGGCCGGGTCGTTGAGCTGCGCGTCGGGGCCGGGCTTGTACTGCTCGGGGCGGTCGTCGAAGAAGTGGGTCCACATCCCGCCGGGCACGAGCAGGGTGACGCCGACCTTGCCCGCCCACTCCGCGGCGATCGCGCGGGTGAAGCCGACGACGCCGAACTTGGAGGCGCAGTAGGCGCTGGCGTCGGAGACGGCCTTGATCCCGAGGGTCGAGGACACGGTGACGACGGTGCCGTGGCGCTCCTCCAGGCTGGGCAGGGCGGCGCGGACCACGGCCGCGGTGCCGAGCAGGTTGACCGCGACGACCCGCTCCCACTCCGCCCACTCGACGTCGACGATGCGGCCGCACCGGTCGATGCCGGCGGCGGTGACGACGCCGTCGAGCCCCCCGTGCTCGTCGATCGCGCGGGTCACCGCGGACTGGGCGGCGGTCGGGTCGGCGAGGTCGACCTCGACGAAGGCGTACCCGGCGTCGGGGGCCTTGAGGTCGAGGACGACGGGGGTGCCGCCGGCCTGTGCGACGGCGTCGGCCACGGCGGCGCCGAGGCCGGACGAGCCGCCCGTGATGAGGACGGTGCCGGGGTTCGTCATGCGGGGGTTCCTCCAGGGGTCGCGGGAGACGGAGCGGAGCGGAGCTCGACCGGATCGGCGGGAGACGGAGCGGAGCGGAGCTCGACCGGATCGGCGGGAGACGGAGCGGAGCGGAGCTCGACCGGATCGGCGGGAGACGGAGCGGAGCGGAGCTCGACCGGTTCGGCGGGAGACGGGGCGGAGCGGAGCTCGACCGTCCGGTTGGCGGCGGCGAGCAGCCGGGTCGACGAGCGGCCGGCGTGGTAGGGGACGGCGACGACCTCGCCGCCCCAGGAACGGACCAGGGGCGCCTCGGGGAGGTCGTCCGCCGCGTAGTCGCCGCCCTTGACCCAGACGTCGGGTCGCAGGCGGGCGATGAGGGCCTGCGGGTCGTCCTCGTCGAACACCGCGACGGCGTCGACGCAGGCGAGGGCCGCGAGCAGTTCGGCGCGGTCCGCCTGGCCCACGATCGGGCGCTCCGGGCCCTTGAGCCGACCCACCGAGTCGTCGGAGTTGAGGCAGACGATCAGTACGTCGCCGAGCGCCCGCGCCGCCGCGAGGGTGCGCGCGTGCCCGGCGTGCAGGAGGTCGAAGCAGCCGCCGGTGGCGACGACGCGTCCTTCCCGACGGCGGGTCGCCTCGGCCAGGGCGACGGCCGCGTCGGCGTCGCCGGGCCGCACCCCGTACTGGTGAAGGGCGCCCTCGGCCCATCTATCCGACCGACGGTGCCCTTCGGTCGGATCGGGGTCGGCGGAGGTCGACGAGCGAGGGGCGCCGTCGGCCCATCTATTCGAGCGACGGGACCCTTCGGTCGGGAGGGGCGGGCGACCGACCCCGGGGTGGGACCACGTGCCCTCGGTGCGGCGGACGGCGCCCGCTCCCCCACCGGCGACGAACGCGCCGGCCGCGCCGACGGCCGCCGACACCGCCTCGTCGGGGGCGGCACCGGCGGCGAGCGCGAGGGCGGCGGCCGCGGCGAACCGGTCACCGGCACCGCACGGGTCGCCGCCGGTCACGGGGGTGGCGGGGACGACGGCGTTGCCGGCCGCCGAGCGGAGCAGCGCCCCGTGCGACCCCGCCGTCACCACGACGGCCTCGACGTCCCACCGCACGCGCAGGTCGGCGGCCGCGCGGGACGCCGCCGGGAGCCAGTCGGGGGCTCCCGCGGCCCCGGCCTCGGCCAGGTTGGGCGACACGAGCACGGCGCCGGGCACCGGGTCGGCGCCCTTGGGGTGCGGGTCCCACACGAGCGGCAGCCGCCGGGCGGTCGCGGTCAGCAGGTCGCGCAGGGCCGGGTCGGCGGTGACCCCGCGGCCGTAGTCGGCGACCAGCACCGCGCCGGCGTCGGCCAGGGCGTCGGAGACCGGGTCGAGGTCCCACGGCCCGGTACCGAGGCCACCGGTGTCGAGGCGCAGCAGCGGCCGGTCGCCGGCGAGCATGCGCGTCTTGCGCGGCACCTCGCCCGTCGTCGGGAGCCCGACGACCTCGACCGTGCCCGCGAGCAGCTCGCGGAGGCGGGCCGACCCGTCGTCGTCACCCAGGGGCGCGACCAGCCGGACCGGTCGGCCGGAGGAGAGCGCTGCGAGCAGCGCGGCGAGGGCGGCGCCCCCCGGGCGGGGCCGCTCGGCGTCGGCGTCGAGGACCGGGACGGGGGCGTCGGGGCACAGACGGGTCGCCGACCCGTCGACGTCCACGTCGAGCAGGGCGTCACCGATGACGACCAGGGGCCGCAGGCTCATGCCACCGACCTCCCCAGCGCGGAGTCGACCATCTCGCAGAGCAGGTGCACCGCGACGAGGTGCGCCTCCTGCACCGACGGCGTGACGCCGGGCAGGCAGATCGCCTCGTCGCTGGCCTGCGCCAGCGGGTTCGGGGCGGGTCCGGTGATCGACCAGACGGTGACGCCGAGCGCGCGCGCCACCTCGGCGGCCGCGAGGAGGTTCTCGCTGCGGCCGCTGGTGGAGAGCAGGATCAGCACGTCGCCGGGGCGACCGTGCGCGCGGACCTGCCGGGCGTAGATCTCGACGAAGCCGTAGTCGTTGCCGAGCGCGGTGATCGTCGAGGTGTCGGCGTGCAGGGCGAGCGCCGAGAGTGGTTCGCGTTCGCCGCGGTAGCGGCCGACGAGCTCGGCGGTGAGGTGCTGGGCCTCGGCGGCGCTGCCCCCGTTGCCGGCGGCGAGCAGTCGTCGTCCGGCCGAGAGCCGCGCGGCGAGCTCGGTGCCCCAGGCCGCGAGGACCGGGGCGTGGGACCGGATCGCCGCCAGCGTCGTCGCGAGGCCGTCGAGGTGACGGCCGACGACGAGCTGCGGGTCCGGACCGGCGCCGGTGCGTGTGGTCGGGGTGGCGGGGACGGTGCTCACGAGCGCACTCCCGTCAGGTCGGCGACGGCGGGCTCGGCAGCGGCTGCGCGCGCGGGGCCGTCGAGCACGTCGCGGTAGACGGCCACGGTCGCGGCGGCCACGCGGTCCCAGGCGTAGTGCTCCATCACCCGGGCGCGGCCGGCCCGCCCGAGGCGGGTCCGGGCCGCGGGGTCGGCGAGCAGGGAGGCGATGGCCCGGCCCGCGGCGTCGGGGTCGCCGGGCGGGACGTGCAGCCCGGTGACGCCGTCGACGACGGTGTCGGCGAGGCCGCCGACCTCCGCGGCCACCACGGGACGCCCACTGGCCATCGCCTCGAGTGGCACGAGGCCGAACGGTTCGTAGGCGGGCAGCTGGACGACGATGTCCGCGTCGCCCATCAGCTCCGGGACCGCGGCAGGTCCGACCCGGCCGACGAAACGGACGCGGTGGGCGACCCCCTCGTCGGCGGCGAGCGCCCGCAGCCGCGCGACCTCGGGGTCACCCGCCAGCTCGGTGCCCTCCGGGCCGCCGGCCACGACGAGCTCCGCGGGGCCCGGGACCCGGGCGAGGGCGCGGATCGCGGTGTCCACGCCCTTGCGGGGCACGAGCCGGGAGACGGTGAGCACGCGCGGCGGCCCGGGCCGGCGGGACCCGTCGTCCGGAACGGCGAAGCGGCGGACGTCGACGCCGCAGGGGACGACGTCGACGTTCGTGACGGGCACGCCGAGCGCCACGAGCTCGCGGACCTCGTCGGCGCAGGTGGCGACGACGCGGTCGACCTGGGCGCCGAGGTCGGACTCCAGCGCGACCCGGGACGGGGGGCTGGTGTCGGCGGCGCCCTGGTGTCGGCGCTTCACCGAGCCGAGGGCGTGGAAGGTCTGCACGACCGGGACGCCCAGGGCGCGTCCGGCGTCGAGGGCGGCGAGGCCGGACATCCAGAAGTGCGCGTGCGCGACGTCGGGCCGCCCGCCCGCTCCCCCGTCGCCGCGCTCGCCCCAGGGTGCCGACCAGCGCCGTCGGAGGACCGCCCCGAAGGCGTCCATGTGCTCGAGCAGATCGTCCTTGCCGAGCTCGACCGCCGGACCGGCGGGCACGTGGTCGACCACGACGCCGGAGGGCAGGCGGACCTGGTCCGGGGTGTGCGGATCCGTGCGCCGGGTGTGCACGACGACCTCGTGACCGACGCGGGCGAGCGCCTCGGCCAGGGCGTGCACGTGGACGTTCTGCCCGCCGGCGTCGACGCTGCCGAGCCGGCCGTGGCCGGCTCCGTCGGTGCGCACGGCGAGCGGGCTCGCGTGCTCGGAGACCATGGCGATGCGCATGGCGGTGTCCTCCTGGGGTGCGCGCGCACGCCGGACCACGCCGCCCGGTCACGGGCGGGACGCAGGGGCGCGCAGGAGCGCACGACGATCGAGGGGGTTCCGGACGGCGACCGTGGGCTCAGGTCGGCGTCCGTGTGACGGTCGTGCGGGTCGGGGCCGGGCCGGCACTGGCCCGACCGGGCGTTACAGCGGGAGCGCGGCGTCGAATCCGCTGCGGGCTGACGTGCAGGACCGGTCGGCGACGGTCTCGGCGAGCACGTCGTCCCAGTCGTCGAGGAACCGGCTCACGGCGAACCGGCGGGTGGCGATCTCGCGGGCCCGGGTGCCGTGGGCCCGGGCGAGATCGGGGTCGGCGCGGTAGGTGCGCAGGGCGTCGTGCAGGACGGAGAGGTCGGTCGCCACGACACCGGCGTCGGACGGGACGGACACGGCGGCCTCGGCGGTGGCCAGTCCGACGACGGGCAGCCCCAGCATCATCGATTCGATGAGCGCGAGGCCGAGGGAGGTCCAGCGGATCGGGTGCAGGTAGACCCGGCGGCTCGCCAGCTCGGCGTGCATCCGATGCTGCGGGAGGTCGCCCACCACCCGCACGTCCGGGTGGTCGACGGCCTCGGGCAGCCGCTCGGTACCGATGCCGAACACGTCGAGGCCGATGGTGTCGGCGAACCCGGCGAGCAGGTCGGTGCCGGTGACGCGGTTGCGGCGCACCGGCTCGTTCACGACGACGGCGGCGCGGTCGAGCTCGCCGGTGTACCGGTGGCCCGGGTCGAGCACGCCGTGCTCGACGACCCGGACCGGGGCGCGGCCGCAGTCCCACATGAGGGCGTTGAAGTGCGTCACGTGCACGACCGGGATGTCGTCACGCTCCGCAACCGGATGCCGGGTGGCCGGGGCGTCGCCGCGCGGGGTGTTGTGCTCGAGCCACACCGCCGGGAGATCGACGCCGGGCCGGCGTCCGGTCCAGCGCTCCACCAGGTCGATCTCCTCGGGGCGCTGCAGCACCACGGCGTCGATCTCGTCCGCGCGGGCGGCGAGATCGGCCGGTGAGCACTCCTCGGCAGCATCGGGCCAGGTCCAGGCGGCCGGACGGCCTCCGCCCCAGGGGCCGCGTTCGGGCAGGGTCGGCAGCAGGTAGCGGTGCCGTCCCTGGACGAAGGCGGTGGACCACGAGCCGTGCACGTGCCAGTGCAGCACCGTCAGGGACGGCAACGTGGCGGGGCGGGAGGTCACCGGCGAGGAATCCCTTCGGCTTCGACGTGGTAAACGCGTGCCGGGAAACTACTACTCCGCGTGACCATCGGCAGGGCAACTACCCCTGACCAGCGACGACACCGCCCGCACCACCTCATCGGGCCCGACCGAACCGAGGCAGGGATGGCCCGGGACCGGGCAGATCCGGGCCCGCGTGCCGCGACACGGGGCGTCCTGGTCGCCCAGCAGCACGTGGGGGACGCCGTAGGGCGCCCAGCGCCACGCCGGCACCACGGGGGCGAACAGCGACACCACCGGCGTGCCCACGGCGGCCGCGAGATGGGCGGGCCCGGTGTTGCCGACCACGACGGCCGCCGCGTCCCGCAGCACGGCCGCGAGCTCGGTGAAGCTCGTCGCCCCGCCGAGGTCGGTCCCGTCGGTGCCCGCGACCGCGGCGGTGAGCGCGATCTCGGCCGGCGAGCCGGTGACCACGACGCGCCACCCGGCCGCCGCGAGGGCCGTGACCGCCGCCGCGCACCGGTGGGCGGGCCACGCGCGCGCGGGCACGGACGCGCCCGGGTGCAGCACGACGTAACGGCCGGTCACCGGGGACGCGCCCGGCTCGCGGACCCGCAACCGCCGGTCGTCGGGCGGGGGGAACCCGGCGCGGGCGGCGACGGCGAGCGCGCGTTCGGGTTCCGGGAGGTCGTCGTCGAGGTCGGTCGTCGGGTCGAGGGCCGGGTCGCCCGGGCGCAGGCGGACGTCGAGCAGGTCGCCGGGGAAGTCGACGGACGCGGCCGTGATCCGCGTGACGCCGGCCATCCGCAGCACGAGCGCGGTCGGCAACGGGGACTGGTGGAAGGAGGTGAAGACGACCGCCTCGTCGGCGCCGAGGGCGGCGAGGCGCTCCACCGTCGTGGCGATCTCCCGGGCCGTCACGGGCGGGGCGTCAGCGTCCACCCAGCTGCAGTGCCACACCACGACCTCGTCGACCCCGGGCAGCATGGCGGCCGCCTGGCGCCCCTTGGGCCCGACGACGGCGACGACGGAGTCCGCGCGCGCCGCGATCGCCCGGACGGCGGGCCCGGTCAGCAGGACGTCCCCGTCGGAGTCCAGACGGACCGCCAGCACCCGCATCAGGGGCACCCGAGCAGGTCGAGGGCGTGCAGCAGGTCGCGGGCCACGAGCGGGGCCGCGTCGATCTCCTCCCGCCGGGTGACGGGCGTCGGGACGAGCACCGAGCGCGCCCCGGCCGCGGCCGCCGCCCCGACGTCGGCGCCGATGTCCCCGACGACCGCGCACTCCCCGGGCGCCACCCCGAGCCGACGGGCAGCGTCGAGGACCAGCCCGGGGGCGGGCTTGCGGCAGGCGCATCCGTCGTCGGGACCGTGCGGGCACCAGGCCCAGACGCCGATCGGGCCGAGCAGCTCCTCGACCCGGGCGTTGACCGCGTCGACCTGCGCGGTGGTGAGCACGCCGCGGGCGATCCCGGACTGGTTGCTCACCACCCCCGTGCCGAGCCCGGCGGCGCGCAGCCGGTCGAGGGCGGCGCGGGCGGTGTCGACGGGGGCGACGAGGTCGGGGTCGCCGTTGTAGGGCACGTCGTGCACGAGGGTGCCGTCGCGGTCGAACAGGACGGCCCTCGGGGCGGTCACGGGCTCGCGCACGGCGGGGAGCAGACCACGCCCGACCGGACCGTGCACGGTGTCGCCCGGTTTGTGGGAGGAGGCCTCGGGTACACGACCCGCGACCGGGATGGCGGGGGGTGCGGCCCGCGCCGCGGGGCCCACGCGGTCCCGCCGGGCCCCCGCGGAGCACCGGGGACCGACGTGGTGGTCAGGACGAGGAGGTGCTCGTGGCACGGCCCGATGCGATTCCGCCCGATCTCGAGGAGCCTCCCGAGGACGTCGAGGTCCGGGTCCCGGCGACGCCGCGGGCGGTCGTGACGATGCGCACGGTGGCGGCCGATCTGGCTGCGCGCGCCGAGTTCACGCTCGATGCTGTGGCGGACCTCCGGATGGCCGTCGACGAGGCCTGCTCGAGCCTGGTCTCCCTGGCCCGGCCCGACACGAAGTTGACCTGCACGTTCATCCTCGACGAGGAGCGCATGACGGTGACCGCCACGGTCTCGACGTTCGGCCCGGAGCGGCTGCCGACGGACTCCTTCGGATGGCGCGTCCTCACGACGCTGGCCGACGATGTCCGCATGCTCTCGGCGACCGGTGACCGGAACGGCGACCCCTTCCGGCTCACCCTGCGGCTCTCGGTCCGGCGCCTCGGGACCGTGCTTTCGTGACGGCGAGCGACACCGGGACCGCGCCGGCCGCCCAGCCCGAACGGCGGGAGCGCAAGGGCTCCCGCGGCGAGTACGACCACCTGATGCCCAAGCTGGCCGAGCACGCCTCGCTGCCGCCCGGGTCGCCGCAACGGCTGCGGCTGCGCGACGAGCTGGTGCGTGGTCATCTGCCGGTCGCCCAGCACATCGCCCGACGGTTCTCGCGTCGCGGCGAGCCCGAGGAGGACCTCGAGCAGGTCGCCACGCTCGGGCTCATCAACGCCGTCGACCGGTACGACCCGGAGCGCGGCACCGACTTCCTGTCCTACGCGGTGCCGACGATCACCGGCGAGGTCCGCCGGCACTTCCGCGACCAGGCCTGGTCGATGCGCGTCCCGCGCCGGCTCAAGGACCTCAACGTCACGTTGTCCTCGGCGATGGGCCAGATGTCCCAGACGCTGGGTCGCGCGCCGACGGCCGCGGAGCTCGCCGAGCACCTCAGCCTGCCGAAGGAGGACGTCCTCGAGGCGCTCGAGGCGTCCAACGCGTACCGCTCGGGCTCGCTGGACGAGATGCTCGTCGACGACCCCGACTCGGGCACCGTCTCCGACCTGCTCGGCGAGGCCGACGCGGCCCTGGAGAAGGTCGAGTACCAGCAGTCGCTCGCACCGCTGCTCGCCGCGCTCCCCCAGCGCGAGCGCACGATCATCATGCTGCGGTTCTTCAAGAACATGACGCAGTCGCAGATCGCGGCCGAGGTCGGCATCTCGCAGATGCACGTGTCCCGGCTGCTCGCCCGCACGCTCATGCAGCTGCGCGACGGTCTCGGGGAGAACGCCCGCTGACGGTGCACGTCCTGCGGGACCTCGGGCTCGGCGACCTGCTCGTCGCCGTGCCCGCCCTGCGGCTGCTGCGCCGCGCCCTGCCCGGACGGCGGTTCGTGCTGCACGGGCCGGCGTGGGTGCGGGACGTGCCGGGGTTCCCGGTGCTTCCCGACGGTGCCGACGATCCCGGCCGCGGGTCGGCGCCGGACGTCAGCGGTGGCCCACGGCCAACACCGGACGTCAGCGGTGGCCCACGGCTGACGCCGGACGTCGGCGGCGCGCCACTCACGCTCGTGAACCTGCACGGGCAGGGCCCGCAGAGCCACGCCCGGCTGGACGCCCTCGCCGGGGACCGACCGGCCGTCCGGATCGGTCACGCCGCGCCCGGCTGGGACGGGCCGCCCTGGACCGACGACCCGACCCGTCCCGAGCGCCGCCGCTGGTGCGACCTGCTCGCCGCGTGCGGACTGGTCACCCCCGACCAGGCGGCCGCCGCCGCGGACGACCTCCGCCTGCCCGAACCGCCCCCACCTGCCGTCGGGAACGGAGCCGTCGTGATCCACCCCGGTGCGGCCTTCGGCGCGAAGCGGTGGCCGGTGGAGCGGTTCGCCGCGGTGGCGCGGGCGGTGGCCGACGCCGGGCACGACGTCGTCGTGACCGGCGGCCCCGGGGAACGGGACCTGACCGGTGCCGTCCCGGGCCGGGACCTCGCGGGGCGGACGTCGATCGGCGAGCTGTGCCGGCTGGCGGCGCACGCCCGCCTCGTGATCGCCGGGGACACGGGCATCGCGCACGTGGCGACCGCCTACGGCACGCCCTCGGTGACCCTCTTCGGACCGGTCGGACCCGAGCAGTGGGGCCCGCCTCCGGGCGACCGGCGGCACGTGACCCTCACCGATCCGACCGTCCGCCGGGGCGAGCGCTTCGCCGACGACCCCGACCCGGCCCTGCTCGCCGTCGGGGTGGACGACGCCCTTCGGGTGGTCATGCCACAGCTCACAGCGATGTCACAGGGACAGCCCGGAGATCCAGGGGTACCACTGACGTCATGAGCATCGTGCCCTCCTCCTGCGTGGGCGACGGGACCGTGCTCGATCGATCGGGCTCCGAGGACGCGCGCGACGCGCCCGCCTGGATCGAGGCGATCGGCCGCGTCGGCCTCGTCGCCTACGGCCTGGTCCACCTCGGGATCGCCGTGCTCGCCATCCGCATCGCCGCCCTCGGGCCGCGGTCGGCGCACGGCGAGGACGGCGGCCACGCCGACCCGCGCGGCGCGGTGGCGCTGGTCGCCGCCGGCGGCGGGTTCTTCGGCCGCTGGCTGCTCGCGGCCGCCGCGGTCGCCCTGGTCGCGTTCGCGTTCTGGCAGCTCCGCGCGGCCGCCGTCGGCTTCTGCTGGGCGAGCCCCGAGGAGCGGTGGCGGAAACGGCTCGGCGCCGCGGCCAAGGCGCTCGGCGTGCTGTCCGTCGCCTACCTCGCGGCCGAGTTCGCGACCCGCCTGCAGGGCCGCCGCAACGCCTTCCAGGAGACCGTCCGGGAGGTGTTCACCTACCCGGGCGGCCGGTGGGCGGTGGGCATCGCCGGGCTCATCGCGGTCGGGATGTTCTTCTCCATGACCTACACCGGGGTCCGTGCCACGTTCATGGGCGACTTCGTCGCGGCGAAGCTCCACGGCTACCGGTGGCGGCTGACGATGATCACCGGCTCGGTCGGGAACCTGACGCGCGCCGTCACCTTCGGCGTCGTCGGCATCCTGACGACGGGTGCCGCGATCAACGACGACCCCGACGCCATCGGCGGCGTCGACGTGGCCCTGCGCACGATGGCCGCCCACACCCTCGGCGCGGCCGTCTTCGTGATCGCGGGGCTGGGCTTCGCCGCCTACTTCGTCTACTGCGTGATGGACGCGTACGCGCGCCACCCCTAGAGGTGGGCTCCGCCCAGGTGAGCACTATTCCGTGCTCCGGCACGGAATAGTGCTCACCTGCGCGCAGCGCACCTCGCCTCTACGTCTCCCGCACCACCTCGCGCGCGTCCTTGTCGTCGCGCAGCCCCTGGTAGCGGGGGTGACGCAGGCGGCCGTCGGAGGTCCACTCGCCGAACCCGACCTGGCACACCAGCTCCGGGCGCACCCAGTGCCGACCGCGCTCGCGGGGCGCGTCGGAGAAGGGGTCGACGTCGGAGGCCAGCGGGTCGAGCCGGGCGCGCAGCAGCTTCAACGTCGCGTCGTCGAACCCGGTCCCGACCTTCCCGGCGTACCGCAGCACCCCGTCGCGGTGATACCCGACGAGCAGGGCGCCGAGGACGCTGCGCGAACCCGCCGGGTCGGTCCACCCGCCGATGACGAACTCCTGGTCGCGGACGCACTTGAGCTTGCGCCAGTCGTGGCTGCGCCCGGTGGTGTACGGGGCGTCGAGGCGCTTCGCGATGAGCCCCTCCCACCCGTCCGCGCAGGCGGCGTCGCGGAGCTCGAGGGGGTCACCGTCGAGCTGTTCCGAGACCGTGACCACCGGTGGGTCCGGCCGCACCACCGTCTCCAGCAGCGCGCGTCGGGTCGCGAGCGGGAGGCGGGTCACGTCGAGGTCGTCGAGCACGAGCAGGTCGAACAGGTGGCACTCGACCGCCACCCCCGTCGCCCGGGCCCGCCGCGGGTCCGACAGGTGCATCCGCGCCTGCAGCGACCCGAACCGCCCGTCCGCCGCGACGATCTCCCCGTCCAGCACGAACCGGTCCGGGCCCGCCGCGTCGAGCGCGTCCACCACCTCCGGGTAGCTCGCGTCGGCCGACTTCCGGTTCCGGCTCCACAGCCGCGGCCGTTCCCCGCGCTCCCGCGTGGCGATCACCCGCACCCCGTCGAGCTTCCGCTCGAACGACCAGCCCTCCCGGGGCGGCGGCGGGTCGGTCGGCTTCGACAGCGACGCGAGCATCGGCGTGCGGAACCCGGCGTCGGGCGCCCGGCGCAGGGCCCGGACCTGCTCGGGCGGGAGGTTGGCGAGGTCGACCACGGTGCCTGCCTACCCCGTCCGGCGGTTCCGCTGCGAGCCCCGACGGGTGCTTTCGCCGACGACGGGTGAGGCCGGCTCCGAGAGGTAGCGGCTCCGAGGCCTGACCGTCCGGATTCGCTACGTCTCCACAGGGCCGAGGACGGGCGGCGGCGGGGGACCCGGCTCGGCCACCGACAGCAACCCGATCACCCGACCTGCGCCACCCGTCGTCGGGAACCACAATCCGCACCCATGACCGACCCCTCGCAGCGCGCCGCGGACCTCGAGCAGCAGTACGTGAACGAGTACGAGGGCACCGAGGAGGAGCTCACCGGACTCGACCCGGAGCGCAGCAGCGACGACCAGACCACGGAGCGGGTCGAGGCGGTCGCGAAGGACGCGGACGCCGAGGACCACGTCGAGAAGATGGCCGACGGGGACCGCTGAGGGCCGGACGGATCGTGCACGGGGTTGCTCCGGACCGGCCGGCGAGCCGCTCGACGGTGTCCCGCGGGCGACGACCGGTTCACTCCCTGTAGCGCGCGAGAGTGTCTCGTGCCACGATCCTCCGCCATGCGCTATCTCGTTACCGGCGGTACCGGGTTCCTCGGGCGCGCCGTGCTCGCCCGTCTGCTGGAGCGCGAGGACTGCGAGGCGGTGTACGCACTGGTCCGGTCGGGCTCGGTGCAGAAGCTCAAGCGCCGGACCCGGGACCTCGACGGCGCCGACCGACTCGTCCCCGTCACCGGTGACCTGACCAAGGAGCGGCTCGGGCTCGACGACGACGCCGTGAACGACCTCGCCGGCCAGGTCGACGAGGTGCTGCACCTCGGCGCGATCTACGACGTCACCGCGGACGAGCAGGCCAACCGCTCCGCGAACGTCGACGGCACGCGCAACGTCGTGGCGCTCGCCGCCGAGATCGGCGCGCGGTGCTTCCACCACGTCTCGAGCGTCGCGGTCGCCGGGGAGCACGAGGGCGTGTTCACCGAGGACGACTTCGACCTCGGCCAGGAGTTCGGCAACCCGTACCACGCGACGAAGTTCGCGGCGGAGAAGATCGTCCGCGAGGAGTCGACGATCCCGTGGCGGGTGTACCGGCCCGCGATCGTGGTCGGCGACTCGCGCACCGGCGAGATGGACAAGATCGACGGCCCGTACTACCTCATGGGCGCGATCAGCGCCCTCGGCCGGCTGCCCGGGTTCCTGCGGGTGCCCGCCCCCGAGCTGGGTGCCACGAACATCGTGCCGGTCGACTACGTCGCCGACGCCATGGTCCGGCTCGTGCACACGACCGGCCTCGACGGTCGCGCGTTCCACCTCGTCAACCCGCGGCCCCAGCCGCTCTCCGAGATCTACAACGGGCTCGCCGGGCCGCTGGGCGCACCGAAGCTCGTCCCGGTGCTCCCACCCGCCGTCGGGAAGGCGCTGACGCGGGCCGCGGGCGCGGCGGCCGAGACGGGGGCGGGCGGATCGACCCGCGACATCGCACTCGCGGAGTTCGACGTGCCGCCGGAGGTGCTGCCGCACCTGACGTTCCCGTGCGTCTACGCCGCCGAGGAGACCGTCCAGGCCCTCGACGGCTTCACGCCCCCGGAGTTCGCCGACTATGCCCCGGCGCTGGTGCGCTACTGGCGCGAGCACCTCGACCCGAACCGGGCGCGCCGTCCGCGACCCGGGCCGCCGCTGCTCGGACGGCGGGTCGTCATCACCGGCGCGTCGAGCGGGATCGGCCGGGAGACCGCCATCCGCGTCGCGCGCAACGGCGGCGTGCCGCTGCTCGTCGCCCGACGGCAGGAGGAGCTCGACGAGGTCCGCCTCGAGATCGAGCGCGAGGGCGGCCAGGCCCACACCTACACCTGCGACATCACCGACGCCGAGTCCGTCGACGCCACGGTGAAGTCGATGCTCGCCGACCACGCGGGCCCGGACACCGGCATCGACATGCTGGTGAACAACGCCGGCCGCTCGATCCGCCGGTCGGTGAAGCTCGAGCTCGACCGGTTCCACGACTTCGAGCGCACGATGGCGATCAACTACTTCGGCGCGATCCGCCTGACGATGGCCCTGCTGCCGCACATGATCGAGCGGCGCTTCGGCCACATCGTCGACATCTCGTCGATCGGCGTCCAGACCGGGCCGCCCCGGTTCTCGGCCTACGTGGCGTCCAAGGCGGCGTTGGACGCCTGGGCCCGGATCGTCGCCACCGAGGTGATCGGGGACGGCGTCACGTTCACGACCGTCCACATGCCGCTGGTGCGCACCGACATGATCGCGCCCACGAAGATCTACGACGCGTTCCCGACCCTGAGCCCGGGCGAGGCGGCCGACATGGTCGTCCGCGCCCTGATCGACCGCCCCAAGCACGTCGGCACCGCGCTCGGCACGCTCGGCGCGGTCTCGGCCGCGCTGACCCCGCGGATCGTGGACGTCGTCATGCACGTCGCCTATCGCGTGTTCCCGGAATCACGGGCGGCCCGCGAGGGTAGTGATGCGTTGACCCCCGGCGAGGACCGTGCCCTGCAGGCCGGTCCCCTCTCGCGCGGGGCCCAGGCCTTTGCCCGACTTCTCCCTGGAGTGCACTGGTGAGGACGCCGTTCGGAACCCCGACCGAGCTCGCGACGGGGGTCCGCCTCCTGATCGGAGCCGGGGTCGTCGCCCCGATCGCGCCCCATCGGGTGGTGAAGTTCCCGGTCGCGCTCTACCGCTACGGCTTCACGCCGACCACCGCCTACACCATCGGCGCGTGGCGGCACCCGAAGCAGGTCGCCCTCATCGACGACCGCGGCACGCTCACCTACGGCGAGCTCCACGAGCGCACCAACCGGCTCGCGCGCGCCCTGGCCGACCGCGGCGTCGGCCCCGGCAGCAAGGTCGCGGTGCTCTGCCGCAACCACCGCGGACCGATCGAGACGATCATCGCGACGTCCAAGATCGGCGCCGACGTCGTCCTCATGAACACCGGCCTGTCGGCCGGCCAGATGAAGGCCGTCGCCGAGGAGCAGGAGCTGACGAGCATCGTCGTCGACTCCGACCTCGCCGACCGGCTCGACGAGGTGCCGGAGAGCATCACCCGCATCGGCGCCTGGCAGGACGAGGGCTCGGGCTGCTGGGGCGACGACACCCTCGAGGGCCTCATCGCGGTCGACGGCTCGAAGGAACTGCCGACGAAGCCGCCGACGGGCAAGACGATCGTGCTGACCTCGGGCACCACGGGGACCCCGAAGGGCGCCGAGCGCCCCTCCCCCAACGGCATCGGCCCGGTCAACGCGATCCTGTCGCGCATCCCGCTGACCGCCCGGGAGCCCGCGCTCGTGTCCGCGCCGCTGTTCCACACGTGGGGCTTCGCGGCGTTCCAGATCGGCTCGCTCATGGGCTCCACGCTGGTGCTGCGCCGCAAGTTCGACCCGGAGGACGCGCTGCGCCAGCTCGCGATCCACCGCTGCACGTCCATGTTCGCCGTGCCCGTGATGCTGCAGCGCATCCTCGAGCTGGGCGACGACGTGATCGCCCGCTACGACACCTCGGCGCTCAAGACCGTGACCGCGACCGGCTCGGCGATGCCGCCGCACAAGGTCACCGAGTTCCTCGACACCTTCGGCGAGAAGCTCTACATGCTCTACGGCTCCACCGAGGTCTCGTGGGCCTCGATCGCGAAGCCCGAGGAGCTGCGCCAGGAGCCCGGGACGGCGGGTCGGCCGCCGGCCGGCACCGACGTCAAGATCCTCGGCGACGACGACCAGGAGCTCCCTGCGGGCGAGACCGGTCGGATCTTCGTCGGGAACGACATGCTCTTCACCGGCTACACCGGCGGTCGCGGCGAGACCGAGGTCGTCGACGGCATGCTCGGCACCGGCGACCTGGGGCACTACGACGACGACGGGCTGCTGTTCATCTCCGGCCGCGCCGACGACATGATCGTCTCCGGCGGCGAGAACATCCACGCCGGCGAGGTCGAGGGCCTGCTGGGCGACATGGACGGCGTCAAGGAGGCCGCCGTCATCGGCGTCGACGACGACGAGTACGGCCAGCGCCTGGCGGCCTACCTGGTGCTCGAGAACGGTGCGTCGATCACCGCCGACGAGGTCCGCGACCACGTCAAGAACCACCTCGCCCGCTTCGCGTCCCCGCGCGACGTCGAGTTCCTCGACGAGCTGCCCCGCAACCAGACCGGCAAGGTCGTCAAGAAGGAACTGGGCCAGTCGTCGTAACCATGTCGTAGCCCTCCCCCTGATACAACGGTTCTCGACTCCCCCTCCCCGCAGGAGAACCTGAGGTCATGAGTGTCCACCCCCCGGACCTGACGATCGGCGCCGATCCGCTCACGCTCGCGCGCGGAGCCGCCGAGATGCTGC
Organism: Actinomycetospora sp. NBRC 106378; assembly: GCF_030269685.1. Taxonomy (GTDB): domain Bacteria; phylum Actinomycetota; class Actinomycetes; order Mycobacteriales; family Pseudonocardiaceae; genus Actinomycetospora. The sequence goes on along the minus strand of NZ_BSTT01000020.1, from coordinate 25,807 downwards.
TCGAGAACGCCGCGGACAGTGACGACCCGGCGATCGGCGTCCAGCGCTGCCTGTTGCGCTGGCTCGCCGCGCAGGGCCTGTACTCGGTGGCGGCGCCGACCGAGCACGGGGGGATGGGCCGCGACGAGCGCACGCTAGCCGAGGTCGAGGAGATCCTCGCGGGGGCGGACGCCGCGACGTGGTTCGTGCTCACCCAGCACCGCACCTCGCAGAAGCTGGCCCTCGACTCCGGGTACCCGGCGGCCGGGCAGTACCGCGAGGCGCTCTGCCGCGGGGACGAGCTCGGCGGGATCGCGGTGGCCCACCTGCGGCGGCCGGGACCGCCCGCGATCACCGCGGTTCCCGACGGCCGGTCCGGGTGGCGGTTCAGCGGCCGGGCCGAGTGGTGCACCGGGTGGGGGCTGGTCGACCTCGTGCTGATCGCCGCGGTCACCGAAGCCGACGAGGTGGTCTTCGCACTCCTGCCCGCGCACGAGCGGCAGGGGCTGACGGCGTCCGAGCCGTACTCACTGGCCGTGATGGGCGGGACCCACACGGTGGGGCTGCGGCTCGACGACATGCCGGTGGCCGCCGACGAGGTGGCGGGGATCGTGCCGGTCCAGGAGTGGCGCCGGCGCGACGCCGGCACCGTGGTCGACACCAAGCCCGCGACCCTCGGGCTGCTCCGGCGGGTCATCGACGAGACGCTGCGCACCGGGCACGACCGGGACCGCCCGGCCGCCGTCGACGAGGCGCAGGCCCTGGCGTCGCGGGCGTGGCCGCTGCGGGAGCGGGCCTACGAGCTGCGCTTCTCCCCCGACAGGGACCGCCACGTGTCCGAGCGCCTCGAACTGCGGGGCCGGATCGCGGAGCTCACCGTCCGCGCGGCCGCGGGCCTCGTGGCCGCCCGGGGCGGGTCGGCGATGTACTCGTCGTCGCACGAGCAGCGGTGGTCGCGCGAGGCGATGTTCCACCTCGTGCAGGCGCAGAACGACGACGTCCGCGCGGCGCAGTTGGCGGCGTTCTCCGGTTCCTGAGTGGCAGGAAAGCGTCGTTGCTGTCATCCAGCGGCAGGAACGCCACATCGTCGATCCCGGTCCGCGCGCCGTGATCCACCGAGATCAGTAGGGTCGTCGGCGTGAACGGACGGCTGGTGTGGATCGATTGCGAGATGACCGGGCTCGATCTCGGCAAGGACAAGCTGATCGAGATCGCGGCGCTCGTGACCGACCAGGAGCTCGTCCCCCTCGGTGACGGTGTCGACGTCGTCATCCACGCCTCGGACGACGACCTCGACGGCATGCCCCCGGTCGTCGTCGAGATGCATGCGCGCTCGGGGCTGACCGAGGAGGTCCGGGCGTCGTCGGTGACGCTCGAGGAGGCCGAGAAGCTGGTCCTCGACTACATCCGCGAGCACGTCCCCGACGCCCGGTCCGCGCCGCTGTGCGGCAACTCGATCGCCACCGACCGGGGCTTCATCGCCCGCGACATGCCGGAGCTGGACTCCTACCTGCACTACCGCATGATCGACGTCAGCTCGATCAAGGAGCTGTGCCGACGCTGGTACCCGCGGATCTACTACGCGCAGCCGGAGAAGGGCCTCGCCCACCGCGCGCTGGCCGACGCCCGGGAGTCGATCCGCGAGCTCGAGTACTACCGCCGCACGGCGTTCGTGCCCCTCCCGGGCCCGACCACCGACGAGGCCCGCGCGGCCGCGGCCGACGTGGTCGACGCCGACCGTTCCTGACGACGGGTCCGCCCTCGGCTCCCGACCTCAGGGGCGCGCCACGTCGGCTGCCGGCCGTCGACGGAGATCGTCAGGATGTAGCGGGGCCGAGGCCCTGGCGTACGGATCCGCTACATCCTGACGATCATGCCCCGGTGGCAACCGGCTCGACGGCGGCTAGTAGTCTCACCTACGTCGCCGGGACGCCGGGGACAGCCAATGGTGGGTGTAGCTCAGTTGGCAGAGCACTGGGTTGTGATCCCAGGTGTCGCGGGTTCAAGTCCCGTCACTCACCCGGACGACAGTGGTACCCCGCTGTCGGACCGGAAGATCAGCACTGTTAGTCTTCTGGTCACGCGCCGTTAGCTCAATGGGCAGAGCAAGTGACTCTTAATCACTGGGTTCGGGGTTCGAGTCCCTGACGGCGCACCATCTTTGCTGGTCAGCGGTTTACGTCATCGTTCGCGACGTGATCACTGGTCGCTTGAGGGAGCGGAAACTCCTCAAGAGGTTCGCCGCCGAAGATCATCGTCGGTTGAGTGGCTGACTCCTATCGGGGTCTCGATCGCTGGACGTCTTCGCTCACTCCCAGTCAGCCGACCCGGTGGGTCTCGATCAGAGCGATGCTTCCTGGTCGCCGCCGACGCCTCGAACCGACAGCCGACCGCTCGCTCTTGGTGACGGTCACCGTCGCCCACTACAGGCTCGCAGCGACGGTCTCGGCGGTCGTCGCCTCGGGACGAGTCAAGGTCTCCCCCGAGCGCCCGCCCTCGGTCGGCGCCCACGACCGGGCGTTGATCGCCCCCGGGACCACCACGCGAGCACCCGTGGCCAGGGACTCGGCGACGTGCTCGCCCCGCTCTTCCAAGGCGCTGAGAGGTGGAAGCTGGGCTCGCCGTCGACCCACTCGCCCTCGATGAGCTAGCGAGAGTCGGCCGCGACGGTGGAGCGGGTGGCGGCGCGGCCGCTCGGGGTCAGCGGTGAGGTTGCCGGTGAGGTGGATCGGGGGACGTCTGAACCGGACGCCTGAAGCGGGCATACAATGATCTTGGTCGGGGCCGGTGACCGTGTCCATCGATGACGGCGGTCGTTGGTCTGCTCGTGGCCCCGTCATCCGTCGGCCGATCGCGCGTTCGCGGCGGTCGCCATCGCGCCCCACGGGCGGCGGCCTTGGCGCGGCTGCCACTGTGGTTGGGGCTGCTCGTGTCGATGGCAGCGGGAGCAGCATTGGCCGTGCCGCTCATCGGCGCGCCGCTGCCGACCTCCGGAATCCTCGTCGCGATCACCGTAGGATGGTCGCTCGTCCGACGCCGCCGGCGCCCGAGGTCCGCGTCGCCAGTGGTGCGTTTCGACGACGCTGACACGGCTCCCTCCGAGGCCCCGATTGCGCGTCTGCGCCGAGAGATCGTGGAATCGACGAACCGGCACGCGGCCTGAAACGAAAGGCACCGCTCGGCAGTTGGGCGCAACCGTTCGTCCTGACGAGCGAAATCGACGCGTTTCTCCAAGGCACCTGCGTCGGTTGTGGCCGCCGACAGCAGTTCCGTGGACGGGGTGGGCCGGGGGAAGTGGCCTTCGTCGTCCTCCCTGGCGAGAGGGACATGCGCGTGTTCGGAAACAAGTTCGTGACGCAGGCGATCAGTCGCAGTGCCGAGAACGGGCTCGACCGTCGGAAATTCTTCGCGGCCGCGGGCGTGGCGGGCCTGGGTGTCGCCGGCGCCGGCGTGCTCGGCGCCAGCGGAGCCTTCGCCAACGATGACCAGGGCAGCGGCGGGGGGCCCAGCGACGCGGCCATCCTCAACTTCGCTCTCAACCTCGAGTACCTCGAGGCCGAGTTCTACTCGCGCGCCTACCTGGGCGAGGGGCTGCCCGACAACCTGACTGGCGGCAAGGGCGACCGCGGTCCGGTCAAGGGTGGCCGCAAGGTCGACTTCAAGACCAAGGCGATCCGGGACTACGCCTGCGAGATCACCTTCGACGAGCGTCACCATGTCGAGTTCCTGCGCACCGCGCTCGGCGGGGCGGCGGTCGCCCGTCCGGCGATCGACATCGACGCGGCGTTCCAGGCCGCCGCGAAGGCGGCGGGGCTCGCCACCGACGCCAAGCCGTTCGACGCCTACGCCAACGAGGAGAACTTCCTGCTCGCGGCGTTCGTGTTCGAGGACGTGGGCGTCACGGCTTACAAGGGTGCCGCTCCTCTGGTGTCGAACAAGACCTACCTCGAGGCCGCCGCCGGCATCCTCGCCGTCGAGGCCTACCACGCCGCGAACATCCGCACCTCGATCGTCGCGAAGGGCATCGACCTCGAGAAGGCCGCCAACAAGATCTCCGACGCCCGCGACAGCCTCGACGGATCCTCGGACCTCGACCAGGGCGTGGTCAACCCCGACGGCAAGGCAAACATCGTGCCGGCGGACAAGAACAGCATCGCGTTCAGCCGCTCCGCCGGTCAGGTCCTCAACGTCGTCTATCTGACGCCGAAGAAGGCCACCTCCGGTGGCTTCTTCCCGAATGGCACCAACGGCGAGATCCGCGAGAGCGCCGCCAACGGCTGAGTCGCCCACCCCCACCGGTGCCCGTGACCCCGTTCCGGGGCCGCGGGCGCCGGGCCCGTCCGGCGAGCGCCGCTCGCCCGTGGAGAGGACATTCGCGTGACCGGAGCACTGAGCCCCACCCACTGGCTGCTGATCCTCCTCGTGGTCCTGCTGCTGTTCGGCGCACAGCGCCTGCCGGCGGCCGCGCGCGGACTCGGCCAGTCCATGCGCATCTTCAAGGCCGAGACCACCGCGCTTGCCGAGGAGCGTGCGCAGGAGAAGCGGGTAGACGAGACACCCGCGGTCGCATCGGGCCCGACGGCCGCATCGGCCCCGGCGCCCACGTCCGGTCGCCCCGCGAACGAGCCGGCGGCCTGACATCGTGACCGACACCGTGGACCGGGACCTCCCTCGAGCCGAGGGGCCCCCGTCCCGGTGGTGGCGGCCGCGCCGGCGTGACCGGTCGAGCACCATGAGCCTCGCGGAGCACGTGTTCGAGCTTCGGCGTCGGCTCGCGGTCGCGTTGCTCGCGATCGCTCTCGGCACGATCGTCGGCTTCTGGTGGTACGACCACGCGGTGGGCGTGCTTCCCAGCCTTGGGGCGCTGCTCACCGGCCCGTACTGCTCGTTGCCCGTCGGCGCCCGGCTCGACCTGGGTCCCGGCGGGCAGGGCTGCCGCCTGCTCGCGATCGGTCCCTTCGACCAGTTCCTGCTGCGACTCAAGGTCGCCGCGACGGCCGGCGCCGTGGTCGCCGCACCGATCTGGCTCACCCAGCTCTGGGGCTTCGTCGTCCCGGGGCTCCGGCCCGTCGAGCGGCGGACCGCCCGCTGGTTCATCGGCACCGGCAGCCTGTTGTTCGTCCTGGGTGCCGTTCTGGCCTATCTGGTGGTGGCCGAGGCTCTGAGCTTCCTCCTCACCGTCGGCTCCGAGGTCCAGGTCACTGCCCTGGGCGGTGACGCGTACTTCTCCCTTGTGCTCTCACTCGTCGTCGTGTTCGGGACGAGCTTCCTCACCCCACTCGTCGTCGTGGCGCTCAACCGGGTGTCGGTGCTCTCCTACGCACGCCTCGCCCGCTGGCGCCGCGGGATCATCGTCGGCCTCTTCGCCTTCGCCGGGATCGCGACGCCGGGCGGCGACCCGGTCTCCATGTCGGCGCTCGCGCTCACGCTCTGCGTGCTCGTCGAGATCGCGATCCAGGTCTGCCGGGTCCACGACCGTCGGCTCGCCCGCTCCGCCGCACGCGCGGCGCTGACCACCCCTGAGCCGGTCCGGGCCTCCGAACTCCCCTGACCGCACACCGTCCGAAGGAGAAGCGATGTTCGGAATGAGTGGCGGCGAGCTGGTCGTCCTCGCGCTCGTCGCCCTGTTCGTGCTCGGGCCCGAGCGCCTACCTGGGGCCATACGAGCCGTCAGCGCCGCGATGACCCAGGCGAAGACCTGGCTGGACAGCGCGAAGGACCAGCTGAACACCCCGGAGCTCCAGCACCTGCGTGAGCCGCTCGAGGAACTGCGCGCACCTCTGGCCGAACTGCGTGCCGCCGACCCGCGCCGCGCCGCCCGCGATCTCCTCGCCGCTCCTCCCGCCCGAACTGCCGCGGCGGCGACGCCTGCGGACAGTTCCGGTGACCCGCAGAACACGAGCGGTGGAGCAGTCGCTTAGGGAAGAACGGGGCAGGTCGGTCAGAGTGTGATCGGGCATGCCTGTGGGAGCGCCCCGGTTCCGTCATGGTCTCCGCCGTGGCCGAGCAGCCTCGACCCTCAGTCGTGCGGCGTCGAGCCGACTGCCGCTCGTCGGCGGCGACCCACCAGTACCCCGATGACGACGAGCACGGCGAGTATCGCTGCAACGGGCCAGAGCCCCAGTCCGTCGATCCATCCCGACACGGTCTCCTGGATGACGACGACGAATCCGACCACCGGGTCGTCGGCACTGCCGCCGCCGAGGAAGAGCCGCAATTCGTACACGCCGTAGTAACCGACGTAGAGCCCCACCGCCACGAGCAGCACCCCCGAGGCCCGGTTCACGTAGGGCAGCACCCGGCGGAACCGGGCGGCCGCACCCGCGCCGGCGAGCGCCACCGCCACTGCCAGGACCCCGACGACCACCGCCATCCCGACGCCGTAGGCGAGGTAGGCAGCCACCCCGCCGAGCAGCGAGCCGGTGCCGAAGCTCGCGCTGGTGACCGCGAGGAAAGGGCCCACGGTGCAGGACAGGGACGCCAACGCGTAGGCGGCGCCGTAGCCGACCATCGAGCCCAGCCCGCCGGTGGGGGCGCCACGGGTGGGTCTGGGCAACATTCCCGTGAGTTCGCGCCCTGCGAGCAGCCAGAGTCCGAGCAGCACCATCACCACCCCGATCACCACGGTGGCGAAAGGGAAGTACTGCTGCAGCGAGGCCGCGAGCGGCGCCACCACCAGGCCGAACACACCGAACACGAGCAAGAACCCGAGCGCCATGAGCACCGTCGCGGCCAACGCCCGACCCACCACCGTGCCACGAGGGCGTTCGTTCGGTCGGGTGCTGCGGTCCTCGCCGACGAGCACCAACGCGAGGTAGCCGGGCAGCATCGCGAAACCGCAGGGATTGAGCGCAGCGACCAGCCCGGCCGCCGCGGCGAACCCGAGCAGGGAGGGATCCACCGGTTGAGGCCCTAGGTGAGGTTGCTCAGGCGCTGCGTGAGGTCTTCTTCGGAGAGCCCGTTCTTGACCACCTGCACAGCGCCGCTCGGAGCGATGAAGGCATACGCGGGTTGTTGAGTCACCCCGAAGTGGCGCCAGACGGAGGTGTCGGTGTCGGCGAGCTGGGTGAAGGTCAGCCCGTACTTCGCCTGGAAAGCCTTCATCGCGGGCACCTGGTCGAGCGCGGCGACGCCGATGAAGGTCACGCCGGGATGTTGCGACGCGATCCTGGCGACCCCGGGGGCCTCGGCATTGCAGGTCGGGCACCAGGGCGCCCAGAACCACATCACGACCGGCTTCCCCGCGAGACTCTTCCCGTCGAACGGCGCACCGCTGAGCGTCGTCGAGGAGAAGCTCAACGAATCGGCCCCGGACGGGGCCGGGGAACTCGAGACGGCTCCCGGCGAGGAGGAGCATCCGGCTACCAGGGCGAGAGCCGCGACGGACAGGACCAGGGCGCGGACGAGCCGCATCACGACCTCCAACGATCGGTTGCACGCGACCGTACGCCTGACTGTCAACGGCGCCTGAATCTGGACCCCTTGGTGACGGTTGAAAATGGACCCCTTCACGGTTGCTGATCTTGTTCAGTCGTCGGTCTGGTTGGCGGCGGGGACGCGGCCGAGGTCGCGGTCCTTGAGCCGGTAGCTGTCGCCCTCGAGGGAGACGACCTCGGCGTGGTGGACGAGGCGGTCGTGAAGCGCCCCGGGTGTGGTGGAGGCTCTGATCCCACGGGAAGGTGGGGGTCGTGCCGGCGCCGAGGAAGTTCAGCGACGAGATGCGGGAACGCGCGAAGCGGATGGTTCGCGAAGCGCGGCAGCAGGAGCCGGGCCTGTCGGTCAACGCGGCGTGCAAGTGGATCGGGCCGCAGCTGGGCATCCAGCCCGACACATTGCGGAACTGGTGCAAGCAGGCCGATGTAGACGACGGTCTCGCACCGGGGACCACGACAGCGGAGTCTGAGGAGCTCAAGCGGCTGCGACGGGAGAACGCCGAGCTCCGCCGCGCGAACGAGATCCTGAAGACCGCGTCGGCGTTTTTCGCAGCGGCGGAGCTCGACCGCCATGTCCGCTGATCGTCGACTACATCGATCAGCACAAGCACCGCTTCGGGGTCGAGCCGATCTGCCGTGTCCTCACCAGCGAGGGCATCGCGGTCGCCCCGTCGGGCTACTACGCCCACAAGCAACGCCCATCCTCGCGACGAGCGCTGTCGGACGCGGCGCTGGCCGAGACGATCGAGGCCACCTTCTTCGACCGTGACAAGGGCCGCGGGGTCTACGGAGCCCGCAAGATGTGCGCTCAGCTGCGCCGCGACGGCATCACCGGCCTGTCCGGGCACTCGGTGGCACTCTGCACGGTGGAGCGGCTCATGCGTCTCCTCGGACTGCGCGGGGTCCGCCGCGGCCAGTCGGTGATCACCACCCACACGGATCGACAGTCGCAGCGAGCCCCGGATCTGGTCGATCGGGACTTCACCGCGCAGCGCCCGAACCAGCTGTGGGTGGTGGACATGACCTACCTGCCGACGTGGTCGGGGATGGTGTTCACCGCGTTCGTCTCCGATGTCTACTCCCGGCGCATCGTCGGCTGGCGCTGCGCCGCCCGTATGCCTACCGAGCTGCCCCTCGACGCCCTAGAGATGGCGCTCTGGATCCGAGAACGCGCAGGTCAGGCCACTGACGGGCGGCTCGACGGGCTGATCCACCACTCCGATGCTGGATCGCAGTACACCGCGATCCGCTAAAGCGAGCGGCTGCTCGAGGCCGGAGCGCTGGCCTCCATCGGCTCGATCGGCGACTCCTACGACAACGCGATGGCCGAGTCGCTGATCGGGCTCTAAAAGACCGAATGCGTCACCCGAGACGGCCCACTGCGCACCGTCGCCGACCTCGAACTGGTCACCGCGTCCTGGGCGCACTGGTTCAACACCAGTCGCCTGCACTCCGGACTCGGCCACATCCCGCCAACCGAGTACGAACAGAACTACTACGCTCACCAAGCAACCCGAGAAGATCCACTCTCGGGAGAACCCAGCCTCCGCTGAAGTCGGGGCGCTTCAGCCCGAGACCGTGGACGTGGGCGTGGATGCCGGCCCGGAGCCGGAGCCAGAGCCGCGCTTACCACGGCGGCCCACGCTCGCGAACGGGGCGGCGACCGCGACAACCGGACGGTCCGTTCTCCGCACCTGCCCGCGCCCAGCGCTGGCCCTCGATCCTCCCCGCGCAGACTGTCGCGATGCAGTTGTGGGCTTCGGGACCGATCGGATGCTCGGGTCTGGTCGTGCTCGCTGCCGTCGACGATCCTCACGTCGAGGACTGGTTCGAGCCGGGGCGCCTGCCTTCGACCTGGCTGGTCGACGTGGCGGCCGCCGAACTCGCCGTCGAGATGCTCCATGACGCCGTCACGACGGGCCGCGACGTCGACATCGATCTCATCGTCGATCGCGCCGCGCGGGCCGTCGGCTCGAAAGTCGACTGACCGCAGCGAGTGTTCGGGACGCGCTGTCCGCTGCCCGCGTCCTGACCGGACCCGCGGTGGTCCGGCTCGGGGGTCGGAGGCCGCTGGCCATGTCGTGCAGCCGATGGGGAGCGTGCTGCGCGAACGGCTGGGTCGGACCGGTCAGGACGGGTCTGACCGGATCCTCGCCGACACGCGCCGACACGAGCCGACGACGACAGGGCGTCCCCCTGGGAACGTCGGTACCAATCCCGCATGTTCATTTCCGGAGGTGGGCGCCGGTGGATTCCGGCGGGCAGCGGACCGGGTCGGCACCCCATTGAGGAGAAGTGCCGATGGGAGCCGCGTCGCTCACCTCCACGGACTCGACCGACGGTGGAGCGCAGGTCTCACCGTTCGAGATCGAAGCGTGGATCGAGGTCGCCGACCGGGCTGGGAGGCCGAGATGTTTCGGTCTCGGCGATCGGCGCCGGATGGGTGGCCATGAGCGCCCCGCCGCTGAGGACGAGGATCCCGAGTCCGGTCAGCTCGATGAGCCGGGCGAGCGGCGGGATCGCCTCCCCGGGAGGCAGCAGAGCGCCGGCGATGCCCGAGACGACGATGCCGACCCCGAACGTGGCGACCGCGACTCCGAATGTCCGGCCGACCGGCTCGAGGGTCCATCCGACACACCACCGCACAGCACGCCTGCGCCACAGTTCCGGTCGAACGCTCGCGGCGATTCCCCAGCCGCCGACCAGAGCGCCGAGCACGAGCGCGGCGAGGACAGCCAGCGAGCGCAGATGCAGCTCCATCGCTGACCTCTTTCTGACGGGGACGGGGTCTGTTGAGTGCAACGTCACGCGCTCCACGGAGGTTCGATCTGCTCGCAGATCACGTCGAGGAAGCCTTCCACGCGGGCCACGACCACGAATGCCCTGCGATCGCCTTCGAGGTCGTGAACGACCGTCACCGGTCGCGCCCACGCCCTGGCCAGCTCGATGAGCAGGGCCGCGACCCGGGTCGCCGCCTCCCGCCCGGTGGCGCAGGTCGCGGTGCGGGCGACGACGCCGCCGTCGGCGATGAGGGAGGCCGACCACGACCCGACCTGGTCGAACCGGTACCGCACGAGCACCAACACCGCAGTTCCCCTCGGGCCAGTACGACAGCGACGCCGGCCGGAAGCGACGGGGCGTGCCGTGCAGCGTCGCACCAGCACCAATGATCACGTGAGGCGGCACCGCGCGACGCCCGAGGAGAGCGACCGGCCGGCGGCTCGCCCTCTGCTGGAATCGAACTCGAGCCGTCCGGCCGACGAAGCAGCGTCATGACGACCGACACCGATCCTCCGACGGGAACCGCGACCGCCGCTCGGACCGCGATCTCGCCTGCGGTCGCCGGAGCGATCGGCGTACTCGCGGTGGGGGTGGCGCTCGGGCTCGGTGACCTCGTCGCCGCGCTCACCGCTCCGCCCTCGTCACCGTTCCTCGCCGTGGGCAACCAGTTCATCCGGCTGACCCCGGAGGCCATGAAGGAGTTCGCGACCAGCACCTTCGGCGTCCACGACAAGCAGGTGCTGCTCGCGAGCATGGCCGTCGTGATCGCCGCGGTGGCCGTCGTCGGTGGGCTCCTCTCGCGGCGCAACGTCCTCCCGGGAACCGTGCTCGTCGTCGTCCTGGGGCTCGTCGGGATGTCCTCGGCCGTCGCCTCCCCCACCTTCACCGAGGCCTACCTGATCGCCCCGCTCGTGGCGCTCGTCGGTGGTGTCGCCACGTTCGTGGGACTCCACCGCCTGGCCCTGGCCCCGCGCGGAGGGACGGGCGCTGCGCCGGGAGGCGAGGCCGGTCACGCACGGAATCCCCGGCGCCGGCTCGCCCTCGGACTCGGCGCGGCACTCGCGGGAGCGGCCGTCACCGGGCTGCTCGGACGCATCCTCACGGCCACCGGTGGGGCCGAGGCCTCGCGGAACGCCGTCGGTCCGCTGCCGTCCCCGGCCGGACAGCCGGCTGCCCCGCCGCCCGACGCGGACTTCGCCGCCGTGGGCACGCCGACCTGGATCACCCCGAACGCGGACTTCTACCGCATCGACACCGCCCTGCAGGTCCCCCAGGTCTCCGCCTCCTCCTACCAGCTGCGCATCCACGGGATGGTCGATCGGGAGGTCACGCTGAACTACGACCAGCTGCGGGCCCGAGCTCAGCTCGAAGCGCCGATCACCATGTGCTGCGTCTCCAACGACATCGGCGGAAACCTGATCTCGAACGCGGTCTTCCTCGGCGTCCCGCTGCGCGACCTGCTCGCCGAGGCCGGCGTCCGACCCGGCGCCGACCAGATCGCCTCCACCAGCGTCGACGGCTTCACCACCGGCACCCCGGTGGCTGCCTGCACCGACGGCCGGAACGCGATGCTCGCCCTGGGGATGAACGGACAGCCCCTCCCGGTGGAACACGGTTTCCCGGTCCGCATGGTCGTCCCCGGGCTCTACGGGTTCGTCTCCGGATGCAAGTGGATCACCGACATCGAGCTCACCACGTTCGACGCCTTCCAGTCCTACTGGCAGCAACGGGGCTGGGCCGCCCAGGCACCGGTGAAGACCCAGTCCCGCATCGACGTGCCACGCGACGGCGCGACCTTCCCCGCCGGGCGCGTCACGGTGGCCGGCACCGCCTGGGCCCAGCACCGCGGCATCGCCCGCGTCGAGGTCCGCGCGGACGGTGGCCCGTGGCAGACCGCCGACCTCGCCGCCGACGTCTCCATCGACACCTGGCGGATGTGGCGCACCGTGCTCGACCTCGGCCCCGGGCCGCACTCCCTGCAGGTCCGCGCGACCGACGCCACCGGCGCCACCCAACCCGAGGCCTTCAGCCTGACCATCCCCGACGGCGCCACCGGCTGGCACACCGTGGACATCACGGCGCGCTGACGAGCTCTCCGACGTCCGACGGCGGATCGCCCGCCGTGCCGCGCCGCGTGACCGTCGTCCGGGCGACGGCCTCACGCACCGGGATCGGGTCGCTCGGTCCGGTCGGCGCGATGAGGAACACGCCGGGCGTCCGCGCGAGCCCGCCGTCGACCTTCGGGGCGTGATGGGCCCGGACGGGAGGTGCGTCCTCGGGCACGACTCGTCGATGCCGGAGAGAGGACCGGACGACGCAGCCCGGATCAACGCCGAGAGTGTCGACGGCTCCCGGAGCGACCGGTTGCGAAGCAGACGGCCGCAGCAACCGCCGTCGCAGGCCGAATCGTCCTCCGCGCGCGCCGTCGGCGCACCGACCAGCCTCGCCGGCAACGCGTCCCGGATCGGGTGGGCATCGACCACGGGGCACCGCCCGCCCCGAGCCCGGTCGGTGGCGGAGGACGCCGCCGCCCGGCCGGTGCCCACGGTCGGCGTCCTCACCTCCGGGAGGGCGTACCCTGAGCACGCCGAGGCGTCATCGACCGGTGTTCACGCCGGTCCTCCTCGCCAGAACTGCCATACCGGCCGCTCGACGGCCTGGGACGGGGCACCCGCCATGACGGGACCGGACGACAGCTCGCACGGCGCACGACGGCACGGCGGACCATTCCCGCCCACCGCCGTGCTTCCTCGGGGCGGCGTGGCGTGAGCGCCCGGCCCCGCTTCACCTCGACCGAACCGGCCCGGGACCCGGCGGACGAGGCCGCCGCGTCGGCGGCGGCGCGGCGCCTGGCGGTCCGGGTGGTGGCAGCCCGGAGTACGGGTGTCGAGGACTGCCGTGACCTGCTCGACATGCTCGGACTGCACTCGGCCGCCGGACTGCCCGGCCCCGCGATCGGCGATCTCACCCAGTTCGAGCCACCGATCCCGGGCCGGCGGTGAGCGGTGGACCCGCCGGTCCGCAGCGTCGTGCGGTCGGCTCGGAGCCGGCCACGACCTCGACGTCGGACCGGGCCGTCGCCCTGCGGCAGGCGATCAGGCGGGCGGGCGAGACGGACGTCGAACGGCCGTCGTTCTCCCCCGACGGCGGCGTCACCGTGCACGGGCCCGAGACGCGGCGGGCCCGTCTGCAACCGCTCGGGCAGCGCACCCGCATCAGTCTGAGCGACGGTGGGACGCTGGTCGGTGAGGCCGAGGTCGACAGCGACACCCTCGTCGCGGCGATCGACGCCCGAGGAGCGACCTACGACGCCGCGGCCGACGCGCTCGCGGTCGAGAACGGACGACCGGGCTGAACCACGTCAGCCGAGCGCGAGCACCTCGCCGAACGCCTCCTCCACGCACGCCGCGAGCACCTCGGGCGCGGTGACCGCGGCGGGATCGACCGTGGCCCCCACGTGGCAGACGTCCGCGTCCGACATCAGGGCCACCATCACCGCGCCCCCGGGCAACGGCCCGAAGGCGTAGCTGCGCTCGATGCGGGCGCCGGCGACGAACGCCGGGCGGGTCATCCCCGGGATGTTGCTCACCTGCACGTCGTTGCCACGGGTCGCCCCACCCTGCACACGAGCGAGCACCACCGGCGGGAGCGCGGCGAGCAGCGGCGCGATCAGACCGAGCGCATCGGTGATCCGCTCCTGCCTCAACCCCGCGACGATGTCGCGGACCAGGCCGATGCGCGCCGCCGCGTCGTCCTCGCCGATCGGGGCCGCGAATCGCAGGCAGCTCGGTGCTCCGAGGACGTACGCGCAGCGAGAGGTCAGCCCTCCAGCACGACGGACGGATCCACCGTGCGCTCGACGAGGCTGCGGGCCAGGTCCGTGAGGCGCTGCCCGTGAGAGCGGGCGTGGCGCCGCAGCAGGGCGAACGCCTCCTCGGGATCGACCGCCGTGCGGGAGCGGAGGTGGGACTCGGCGGCGAGCACTCCCTTGGCCTGCTCGATGACGATCCGGCTGTTGAGAGCGCCCTGCAGTTGCTCCTGGACGGTCTCCGCCCTGCGGAGCGCGCGCTCGTGGATCAGTCCGATCGTGGCCGCGTCGGCGAGGGCCTGCCCGAGACGGGCGTCGATGTCGGAGAGGGCGTGTGGACGGGTGTGCAGCAGGGTCAGCACCCCGATCACGTCGTCGCGCAGTCGCATCGGCAGCGCATGCGTCGCCCGGAATCCCGCCTCGACGGCACCGCGTGCGTAGCGCGGCCAGCGGTGCTGGGCGTCGGCGGCGGTGAGATCGTCGCAGAGCTGCTGCTCCCCCGTCCGTACGCAGTCGACGCAGGGCCCGCCGTCGATCGCGACGGCGAACACCTCGAGCAACCGGGACCGCTCGGAGGAGGCCGCGGCCACGGAGAGCCTCCCCTGCCCGTCGACGAGGATGATGCCCGCGGCGGAGACGTCGAGCAGCGCGATGCAGCGCTCGGCGAGCATCGTCAGCATGTCCAGCGCGTCGAAAGTCGTGGACCAGGGTGTCGGTCAGCGCCAGGAAGGTGTCGACCACCTCCGCCTCACGGGTCTCGCTCATGGGTGGTCGTCCTCCGGGTCCGGGGTGGGTCGCGGATCGTCGTGAATCGGGTCGGTGAGGTCCAGCGTGCGCGCGATGACCCGGCGAGCCACCTCGCGCAGCGGCTCGCCGTGCGCGAACGCGTGGGCACGCAGGCGGAGCAACGCCGTACCGACGTCCATCCCGGACCGCGCCGAGAGCATGCCGGAGGCGATGTGGACATCGGCGTGGACGCCGGGCAGCCAGCCGATGTCCTCCCCTGTCCCGGGATCGGTGTCGGGGTCCGTGAGCAGGGCCTCCGTCACCGCGTCCCCTGCGGCGAGGGCACTCGCGAGCTGCGATCGCGACAGTCCCCCGGAGCGGGTGCGGTACAGGTCGAGCGTGCCCAGACGGACCACGCCGAGCTGCAGCGGGAACGAGAAGACCGCCGCCGCCCCGGCAGCCAGAGCACTCGGGGCGAAGCCGGGCCAACGACCGAGCTCCGCGGCGAGATCGGCGGTCAGCACCGGGACCCCTCGGGCGAAGGCATCGAGGCACGGGCCCTCCCCCGTCGTCAGCTGAAGGTCCTCGAGTCGGCTCGACAAAGCCCCGACGGCGGCGATCTGGTCCCTCGCCCCGCGCAGCCCTCCCGCCAGACTGCCCATCACCGTGATCCCGGCCCCGTCGACGGCGACTCGGGACAGGAGGTCCGCGCAGACCTGACCGAGGCGGTGTCCGAGCGCAACCGGTTCCGACCCGCGCGGGAGATCGCCGTCCGCGGCCTCGTCGTCGGGCGGCCGATCGGTGCCGTCGCCCCCCATCCGGAATCCCCCATCGCGGATGCGCCGCTCGGAGCATCGCCGGGTCGGGTCCGGGGCGGGCAGTGGGACCCGTTCGTTCCACTGCGACGAGGACCGCCGACACTAGCCCCGGCGCGGGTGGTCAGCGACCCGGCCGAGGGCCTCGGCCGAGAACCGCCTCCGGTCGGTCGATCACCGCGCCCTCACGGTCGGGACCCCGCTCCTCGTGCGTCGTCGATCAACCACCGCGCGACGGCGTGGACCTTGAGGTTGACGTGCTGGCTCGAGGCCACGAGGCGCGCGAAGGCCTCGTCGTCCGAGAGCCCGTACCGCTCCATCAGGATGCCCTTGGCCTGACCGATCGCATCCCGGTTGGCCAGCGCCGTCGTCATCCGGGCCACGCGATGGGCGCCGTGCAGCGCGAGGGAGGCGCAGGACGCGAACATCGCCGCCCGGGACAGGCCGTCCTCGCCGACGACCTCCGGGTGTCCGCCGTAGAGGGTCAGCGCACCCACGACGGCGTCGTGGCGGTTGAACAGGGGCAGCGAGCACGCCACGAGCACTCCTCGCTGCGCCGCGACCGGGGCGAACAGCGGCCACCGGTCGACGCCCGAGGTGCTCATGTCGGACGCGGTCACCGTGTCCCCGCCCCGGACCGCGTCGAGGCAGGGCCCCTGGTCGAGCGTGTTCTGCAGCGCGTCGAGCTCGGCGACCACGGCGTCGGACGGGGCCCGCGAGCTGACGGTGCCGTCACGCTCGAGGTACGAGATGCCGGCCCCCGTCACGAGCGGCAACGACGCGACGGCCCCCGCCACGATCAGCGCCAACGTCTCGTCGACGCTCTCCGGGCCCCTGGTCGGGATCAGTCGTCGCACGGCGAGGTGGAGGGGCACCGGAGTCCCGGGATCGGCATCGATGGGCGCGACCGAAGTCAGGTGCCGACGACCGGGAGGGATCGAGTTCACGGATGGGCGGACCTCTCGCTGCGCGTACGTCCTCGGGGCACCGAGCTGCAGTACCTACCGGCGACGAGCGGGTCCGGGCTCGCCGCCCACGGTGAACACGATAACGCGATCCGGTTGCACACCACACCATCTGAGACTCCGTCGACGCACGGCCGGCGCCGCGGGTCCGTCCGGATCACGGTCGATCGCCGCGACATCCTCGTGAGCACGTACGCTGGGCGTATCGGGGCGTTCCCGACCGGCGTCCACGCCGGTCCCCCTCGCCAGAACTGCCATACCGGCCGCTCGGCGGCCTGGGACGGGGCGCCCGCGATGTCGGGACCGCACGATGAGCGCGACCACTCGGACACCCCGGGCGAGCTGCGACTGCGGCTCCGGGACCTGATGGGGAACGACAACGGCTACGTCGACGGTGCGTGGTGGCCGCGGACGCGGGACCTCGCCGCCGAACTCCCCGCGCTGCTCGCCGCCGTCGGTGCGCGGGTGGGGCCGGTGGAGCGGGTCGCCTTCGGCCTCGCCGACCGGGACGCGGTCGGGGTCCGGCGTCTCGCCGGACCCGAGGGTCGCATCCCGGTCGAGGGATTCCGGTCGATCGAGGCCTCCACGCTCTGGCTCGTCGTCCGCGGTCGAGGCCGGTCGCGCATCGGGCTCATGGTCATCCCGGCCGCGACCGACGAGGAACGCGGCGACGAGCTGCTCGAGGCAGCGGGCCGGGGCGGCGAGCGACGCTCTCCGTCCGAGGTGCTCGCAGGCGCGGGTGCCTCGTGAACGCCCGGCCCCGCTTCATCCCCACCGAGCCGGCCCGGGACCTGGAACGGGACGCCGCGACCTCGGCCGCCGCTCGTCACCGGGCGGTTCGTGTCGTGGCGGCCCTGAGTACCGATGTGGAGGACTGCCGCGAAATGCTCGGCATGCTCGGACTGCACCGGGCCGCGGGATTGCCCGGTCCGGCGCCCGACGAGTTCGTCGAGTTCACACCGCCGCGGCCAGGGCGACCGTGAGCAGTGGTGCGGCCGGTCCGCAGCGTCGTGCGGTCGGCTCGGAGCCGGCCACGACCTCGACGTCGGACCGGGCCGTCGCCCTGCGGCAGGCGATCAGGCGGGCGGGCGAGACGGACGTCGAACGGCCGTCGTTCTCCCCCGACGGCGGCGTCACCGTGCACGGGCCCGAGACGCGGCGGGCCCGTCTGCAACCGCTCGGGCAGCGCACCCGCATCAGTCTGAGCGACGGTGGGACGCTGGTCGGTGAGGCCGAGGTCGACAGCGACACCCTCGTCGCGGCGATCGACGCCCGAGGAGCGACCTACGACGCCGCGGCCGACGCGCTCGCGGTCGAGAACGGACGACCGGGCTGAACCACGTCAGCCGAGCGCGAGCACCTCGCCGAACGCCTCCTCCACGCACGCCGCGAGCACCTCGGGCGCGGTGACCGCGGCGGGATCGACCGTGGCCCCCACGTGGCAGACGTCCGCGTCCGACATCAGGGCCACCATCACCGCGCCCCCGGGCAACGGCCCGAAGGCGTAGCTGCGCTCGATGCGGGCGCCGGCGACGAACGCCGGGCGGGTCATCCCCGGGATGTTGCTCACCTGCACGTCGTTGCCACGGGTCGCCCCACCCTGCACACGAGCGAGCACCACCGGCGGGAGCGCGGCGAGCAGCGGCGCGATCAGACCGAGCGCATCGGTGATCCGCTCCTGCCTCAACCCCGCGACGATGTCGCGGACCAGGCCGATGCGCGCCGCCGCGTCGTCCTCGCCGACCGGGGCCGCGAATCGCAGGCCCGCCCAGTGGTTGCCGCCCAGCGCATCGGAGGCCACCCGCGTGTTCATCGGCATGCCGACCGGGACCCGCTCGGGCACCGGCACGCCCATCCTGCGGTGGTACCGGGCCATACCACCGAGAACGGCGGCGACGTAGGCGTCGTTCAGCGAGCCCCCCGCTGCTCGCCCTGCCCGTTTGAGGCCCTCCAGCTCGACGTCCCAGACCAGGAACCTCCGGTTGAGACTGCGGTGGCGCAGCAGCGGGGAGGGCTGTGCGTGGTGCGGGACGGCCGCTCGGGCGGCCGACGCCACGAACGCCGCGCCGTCCCGCACCGCGGTCGCCGGGTGGCGGACGTGTCCGGCCGCGCCGCCCGCCGCCGCGGCGAGGACGCCGAGCAGCGCGGCCGGCGCCGCCCCGAGCACCTCCGCCGTCCGCGCCGCCGTCAGCCCGAACCGGGACCGGCCGCCGCGGGCGGGAGCCTCTCCCACGGGAACCCCGGGTTCCGCCGCGCGGCCGTGGCCGTGCAGCAGGGAGAGGATCTGGACCAGGCCGACGCCGTCCGCCAGGCTGTGATGGACCTTGAGCAGGTACCCCGCACCGCCGCCGTCCAGTCCCGTCACGAGCAGGGCCTCCCAGGGAGGACGGGCGCGGTCGAACGGCGTCGCTGCCCACGTCGCGGCGAGGTCCAGCAGCGAGGACAGCCCGCCGGGTTCGGCGAGCCGCATCCGGCGGACGTGGAATCCGAGGGAGAAGCTCGGGTCGGGGGACCACTCCGGCAGACCCCACCCCCACCACGGCTCGAGGACGCGGTCCCGGAGCCGCGGGACGACGCGGGTGGCCCGGTCATGCGACTCCAGCACCCGGTCCCAGTCGGGCTCGACGTCGAGAAGGTCGACGATCACGACCGGGTGTCGTAGCCGTGGGTCGGCCTCCGCCCGCCACATCATCGCTTCGAGAGCGTTGAGCCGCCGCGGTGAGTCGACGGGGATCGTGCCGGTCACGCGCGCCCGACCAGAGCACGGACGGCACCGTGCAGGGCGCGCACGTCGACCACGTCGGCGGAACCGATCAACGCCAGGAACTGACCCCATCGCGCTCCGGCGACGTCGACGGTGAGCCCGCTCGACCCTTCGGTCAGCGCGGTCAGACCTTCCAGACCGTCCCGATCGCAGCTCGTGACCGCCGACAGTTCGAGCAGCAGCGCACGTTCGCCCGTCGCGTACACCCTCGTGCAGTACTCCGCGAGGTTGCCGACCTCCCGGGCACCGATGGTGCCTGCGAGATTCACCCGCCGCGTCACCGCCGCCGCCGTCCCCCCGACGCCGACCGCACGGCAGGGCGTGGGGTGAGCCCGTGCACGGTGCCCGTCACGCGGAGGGGCCGTGGACGGACCAGGACCAGGACCCCGTGTCCGGCGGCCTCGACCGCCTCCCGGCCCAGGTCCATCAGATCGACCACCAGCTGTCGAGCACCCGTCAACATCAGCGGCCGTCGGCGGTGTTCCCGCAGACGCCGGCCACCGTGTCCCACACGGTGCGGGCGTCCGGATCACGAGCGAGCCAGACCCGAGCCTCGGCCTCGGCCTCCTGATCGCCGTGGCGAGCCAGCACCTGGAGCGCCGTGAGCCGGTCGATCCACTCCTCATCGGCAGGACGAGGGACGGGCGGCTCGTGGTAGTCCCAGGCGGAGACGGCGAAGCGGGGCATGGGTCTTCCTCAGGATCGTGGAGAATCCCGAGCGCCCTGCGATGCAGGAGGACGGGCCGCGCGAGGTCGGGACGACTCGAACGGCTCCACGGGCGCGTCGGGAGAGGCCGGAACTCGGCCGCGGACGTGGCCTTCTGAGAGGGCCCAGGCTCCCGATGTGGGCGGATGCGGAGTCGACCACCCATCTGATCGTCGATACTCCCCGCAGCGGGGACTGTCCTCCGACCACGCGGTGCGCGCAACCTCGTGTCGTCGGGGCGCTCACCCCTCGGGGCGGGCGACGGCCCGGGCCATCAGCGCCTGCGCCATGACGGTGACGACGCGGCGGTCGTAGGTCAGGACGTAGTCGAAGAGGCGGTCCCCGTCGGGCCCCCACGTCGCACGATCATTTCTTCTCTCGATCATGGCGCCGATCAGCACGGACGTCGCTCGTGAAGCACCACGGCCGACGTGAACCCTGCCCACGGGATCCGGGATGAGAGTCCTCGACGGCGCACCCTCCACGAAGGTCCCGGCCCGTACGGTCAGGGCCTTCTTCGTGGTCAGGCCGACCGAGCAGGCTCCCTTCGGAGGACTCACAGGGGCAGGGCCACGCGTTCCCGGGCCCACTCCGAGAGCAGGACGTGACCGGCACGCTGACCCGGCGACCCGTCCACCGCGTCGAAGGCGTGATCGGCCCCGGGCACGACGACGTGGTCGACCGGCACCCCGAGCGCCCGCGCCGCGACGACGAACCGGTCCAGCCCCGCCCTCGGCACGAGCCGGTCCGCTCCCCCCTCGACGAGCAGGGTCGGCGGGGCGTCACGGCTGAGCGCATCGACCCCGGTGACGGCGCGGTACCGCTCCGGGACCTCGGCGGGCGTCCCTCCGGTGTAGGCCCGCTTGAAGGCCCGGGAGTCGGCGCGGGGCACTCCGCGTTCGTACCCGTCGACCGGGTCGAGGGCCGGGTACTCCGCGACCACCGCGCTCGGCACGGGGACCGGGAGCCCGCAGGAGGAGTCCTGGGTCCCGGTCGCCGCGCGGTAGCCGACCGACACCGCCAGCTGGCCGCCCGCGGAGGCTCCGGCCAGCACCAGTCGCCGGACGTCCCCGCCGAGCGGCGCGGCCTCGGCGGCCAACCGCCCGAGGGCACACGCCACCTGCGGGCCGGCGAGGTCCCACGTCGGTCGGCCCGGTCTCGCGAGCTCGTACTCGACGCTCATCACCAACCAGCCCTCCTGCGCGTAGCGCCGGAGGTCGGCCGGACGGTCGACGTCCGAACCGGCGATCCACCCGCCGCCGTGGACCCAGACCAGGACCGGAGCTGCGCCCGGACCCGGCGTCGGGAACCAGAAGGAGACGTGGAGCGGAGCGCCGTCGGAGGTCGCGGTGAACACCGACCGCAGGTCGGGCCCCGTTCCCGACGACGGGTGCGGCCGGCCGGCGTCGACCAGGGCGGCCCGCACCGGCCGCGCCACGGCGGACGCGCTCGCCCCGAGGACGACGACCGCCAGGAGCACCGGGATGACGGCACGGCGGAGGACGGCGGACGACGTCACCCCCGGAGGCTCCCATCGCCGGTGTCCGCCGTCATCCACGCGCGGACCCGGGTGCGACGTCGTCGCACCCGGCCGGACGTCCCGATCATGGCCGCCACGGCGACGAGCAGCACGCCCGCCACGGCGCCGACCGCGGTCGCCGGGACCGGCGACGGCCGCCCGGTGGGGAGCGAGGGCTCTCCGACGACCCGGGCGGTCAGGCGTGCCGGCTGGGCGGGATCCGGGGTCTCGAGGGTGGGGAGGGTGCGCACGACGGAGTCGGTGACCGCCTGCGCGGAACGTCGTGCGTTCTCCGGGCTGCTTCCGTGGACCGCGATGGCGATGACCGAGGCGGTGTCGGGCGAGGTGACCGCGACCCGCGTGGACAGGTCGGACACCGCCACGCCGAGATCACGCGCTGCCGGCAGGAGCACCAGGTCGCTGGTCACGAGCTCCGCGTCGGTCGCGAGCCGCTGGTTCACGTACTGGTTGGCGCTGGCCGAGGAGCTCCGGGTGACCGTGGGGCCGATGGAGAGCAGGACCCGTGAGGTCGACACGTCGGCGGAGGCGGAGGCGCTATGTGCGACGAGGAACCCGATCGCGGCGCCCAGGACCGCGCCGACGACGAGCGACCGCCACCGGCGGCGCAGGAGCGGGATCACGCCGTCGTCACCGGGGTCGGCCCGGCCGGGCGCGCACGGCGCCGGCGGACGATCCGCACCACGACCAGCACGACCGCGACGGCGACCATCAGGACCGTGCCGACGGTCCCGAACCACCCGACGACCGTCGGCCCCGCGCTGCCCGCGAGGAAGCCCACCAGGACGACCGTCGTCGCCCAGGACGCGCCGCCGACGACGTTCCAGACGCTGAACGTGCGTCGGGGCATGCCGACCGCTCCGGCCACCGCAGGCACGACGGCCCGCAGCACCCCGACCCAGCGGGCGAGGAACACCGCCGGGCCGCCGCGGCGCGCGACGAGGGCCTCGGCGCGCGCCCAGCCCGGCGACCGTTCCCAACGTTCCCGCCGGGCGTCACCGATGGTCCGGCCGAGCAGGTAGCCCGTCTGGTCTCCGGCGATCGCCCCCGCCACGGCCGCCATGGCGACGCCGACCACGTCCGCGCCGCCGAGGGCGGCGACCGCCCCGGCCAGGATCATGACCGTCTCACCCGGCACGAGGAGTCCGACGAAGGCGGCCGACTCCAGCGCGGCGGCCAGCACGACGACGACGTAGACCCACGGACCGTGGACCGCGCCCAGCAGGGCCGTCAGGTCGAGGCTCACGCGTCACCCCGGCCCAGCGCGACCTCGAGCAGTCCGACCGCGGAGACCACGAGGAGAGCCAGCGCCCACCCGGCCAGCACGTCGCTCGGGTAGTGCACCCCGAGCACCACCCGCGAGCACCCGACCGCGGCGACGACGAGCACGGCGACGACCACGACCGAGGTCCGGACCCGCCGTGCCACCGCGGCCAGCACCGGTCGGACGAGCCAGAGCAGGAGCAGGACCACTCCGGCGCTCACGACCGCGTGCCCGGAGGGGAAGGAGTACCCCTGGGCCGCCACGGCCTGGAAGACCAGCGGCGGCCGCGGGCGCGCGACGAGGGTCTTCGCACCCACGTCGACCACCAGGACCGCGCCGAGTCCGGCGAACCCCAGCACCGCCCGGGCGCGGTCACGACGCCACGCCCACCAACCGAGCGCCAGGACGGCCACGGTGATCATCACGGCCGGCGAGCCGACGTCGGTCACCACGACCGCCGCGGTCACCAGCCACGGCTCTCGGTGAGCCGCGACCCACTCGACCACCTGAGGATCGACCAGCGCGAGGCCCCCGTGCGTGACGACCCCGAACCACAACACCTCGAACGCGCCGACCGCGAGGATCACACCCACCAGCAGC
This sequence comes from Actinomycetospora sp. NBRC 106378, assembly GCF_030269685.1. GTDB lineage: Bacteria > Actinomycetota > Actinomycetes > Mycobacteriales > Pseudonocardiaceae > Actinomycetospora. The sequence goes on along the minus strand of NZ_BSTT01000020.1, from coordinate 2,429 downwards.
GCCTGGGCCGGGGGCGTCCGGTCACCGGAGGCTCGATCCGCGGCACGTGGCCGCAACGACGTCGACATGCCGGTGAGCGTGCGCCGCGGACCGTGTCAGGCCGATGAGAGCGGAACCGCCCGATCTCACATGTCGCGTACACGATCCGCTCACCAGGATCGTCGGCATGCGGGTGCTGGTGGTGGAGGACGAGGTGCGCATGGCGGCGCTGATCCGCCGTGGGCTCGAGGAGGACGGCTACGCCGTGGACGTCGTCGCCACCGGCACGGACGGCATCTGGCAGGCCGAGGAGTTCACCTACGACGCGATCGTGCTCGACGTCATGCTCCCCGGTGCCGACGGATTCGAGGTCTGTCGCCGACTGCGGGAGGAGGGCCGGTGGGCCCCGATCCTCATGCTCACCGCCCGCGACGCCGTCGACGACCGCATCCGCGGCCTCGACGCCGGGGCCGACGACTACCTCACCAAGCCGTTCAGCTTCGGGGAACTCGCGGCCCGCGTCCGGGCGCTCATCCGGCGTGGCGCGGTCGACCGGCCGACGGTCCTGCGTGTCGGGGTCCTCTCCCTCGATCCCGCCAGCCGCCGCGCCTGGCGCGGCGACGACGAGCTCGTGCTCTCCACCAAGGAGTTCGCGCTGCTCGAGCTGTTCCTGCGCCACCCCGACCAGGTGCTGTCGCGGACGATGATCCTCGAACACGTCTGGGACTTCGCGTACGACGGCGTCTCCAACATCATCGACCAGTACGTCTCCTACCTGCGCCGCAAGGTCGACAAGCCCTACGGCAGTGAGATGCTCGAGACGGTGCGCGGCGCCGGTTACCGGCTGCGGGCGACCGGGTCCACGCCCGCCGACCCGACGGCGGGTCCCTGACGAGACCGAGGAGGCTCGCGTGCCGCTGCGGGTCCGGCTGACGCTCGGCTTCACGCTGGGCGTCTTCCTGCTCATCGCCGTCGTCGGGCTCGGGTTCGTCCTGCAGTTGCGCACCAGCCTCCACGCCACGCTCGACGTCGGGCTCGCCAGCCGCGCGGCCACGCTCACCGAGCAGTACGGCACGGGCGGGCTCGCCGCACTGCGCACCTTCCGGGACGAGGAACCGGTCCAGGTCCTCGGGACTGACGGCCGGGTCGTGCTGGCCTCCCCCGACCTCGGGACCCGCCCCGTCCTCGACCGCCGGGCCCTCGACGACCTCGTCGCCGGACGCGTCGAGGGCGACGGCTCCCTCGCCTTCACCGTCGAGGACCACGACGAGAGCACGCGCTACCGCGCGGCGTGGCTGTCCCGCGCCGACGGGCTGGTCCTGGTCGTCGGCACCGGGACCGACATTGCCGACACCGCCGACGAGCACGTCGACGTCGGCCTGCTCGTCGGCGGCCCGATCGCGGCCGTCCTCGCCGGTGCGGGCGCCTGGTGGCTATCCGGCGCCGCGCTGCGTCCGGTGGAGCGGATGCGCCGCCAGAGCGCCGACCTCGCCGAGCACGACGACGGCACCCATCTCGCCGTGCCGGCCACCCGCGACGAGATCGCCGCGCTCGCCGTCACCCTGAACTCCCTGCTCGACCGGCAACGGCAGTCCCTCGCCCAGGAACGGCAGGCCCTCGAACGGGAACGTGGGTTCGTCGCGGACGCCAGCCACGAGCTCCGCACGCCCCTGGCCACACTGCGGGCGGAGCTCGAACTCGCGGCACGGCCCGGCCGGGGTCGCGACGACCTCGCCGAGGCCGTGACCTCGGCCGCCACCGAGACCGAACGCCTGATCCGCCTCGCCGAGGACCTGCTCACCCTCGCCCGGGCGGACGGGGACAGCCTGCTGCGGGTCCGGCGTGCCGACCTCACACGGGTCGCCGCGGACGCCGCCCGCGCCGCCACCGCGGTCGGCGACGCCCGTGACGTCGACATCGTGGTGGAGTCCCCGCCCCGGCTCGAGGCCGACCTCGACCCCGATCGGATCCGGCAGGCGCTGGACAACCTGCTCGCCAACGCCCTGCGCCACTCCCCCGACCACGGTCTGGTCACCGTGACCCTGACGGACCACGACGGGTCGGTGGCCCTGGCGGTGGGCGACGACGGGCCGGGCTTCCCGCCGGAGTTCCTCCCGCACGCCTTCGAGCGGTTCCGGCGCGCCGACAGCGCCCGGGCCCGCTCCGACGGCGGGTCGGGGCTGGGTCTGGCCATCGTGGAGACCATCGCCGCCGCCCATGGCGGCAGCGCCCACGCGCAGAACCGCGCGACCGGTGGTGCGCTCGTGACGATCGAGTTCCCGGCCGTGGCCCGCAGACACGAGGCACGGACGAGAAGCGTCCACTAGCTGTCGTGACCCGTCACGTTGTTAGCAGGCGAGGCGGGTGTTTGGTGGCTGGCCGCCGAGGGCGGAGTGGGCGCGGCGAGTGTTGTAGTCGTGGACCCAGGTGTCCAGGGCGGCCAGCCGCTG
>NZ_BSTT01000019.1 GCF_030269685.1 Actinomycetospora sp. NBRC 106378 | reverse complement strand
GGCGACCGACACAACGACGCCCTCCGCGCCCTCAAACGACGCCTCGCCCGCGTCGTGTTCAACCTGCTCCTACAGACCGAACACACCCCAACCCCCGCTGCCGCTTGACATAGGAGCAGCTCGCGGCGGGGCCGGGGCGAGCCCCGTCCCCCGGACGCACCACGGCCCCGCCTCCACCCCGGGGCAGCGGGGAGGACGACGGGGCCGTGGGCTCGGGGAGCGGACGAGTGCGGACGGACGGGCCACCGACCGGGTCGGAGTCGGTCGGAGGGACCCGCCGTCCACGTCGCCGCGGGCCGGGTGGGGAGACCCGGCTCCCGACCCGCTTCCGGACCGATCGGGGAGGGCCGGTACGCGGGGCGGTCGGTGGAGGACTAGCCGAACGAGAGCAGGGAGGACTGCGTCGGCGCCTGCGACGCCGCCTTCGCGGTCCAGTGCCCGACGTCGTTGCGGCCGTTGTCCAGGGCGTGCTGGACATCGTCGCCCATGAGGCCGAACTGGTCGGACATCTCGTGCGGGGTCAGCCCGTCCTTCGAGGCGGCCGTCCAGTTGTACCGGGCGTGCTCGAGGTCGTTCTTGGTGTTGCTCAGCGCGTGGCCGCCGTCGGTGGCCATGTCGGCGAGGACCGAGGAGGACGCCGAGCTCTTCAGCGAGGAGGCGACGTCCGAGCCCTGGTGCTTCAGATCGCTGCCGTGGCTCTTCAGCGAGTCGGCGTCGACCTTCTTCGAGGCCTCGGTGAACTGGTGGGCACCGTCGGTGAGCTTGCCCTGGACCTCGTGGCCCGCGGACTGCGCCTGGTGGACGGTGGGCGCCTCGTGCGCGAACGCCATCGAGGCGGTGCCTCCGGCGACGACGGCGACGGCAGCGGCCGTGAAGGCGCCGCGGCCGGCGAGGCGGGCAGCCTGGGACGCCACGTGGGGAGCGTGGGGAGCGTGATGAGCGCCCATGCGAAGGCCTCCTCCTATCGGGGTGTACGGATACGACCGGTCGGCGGATCAAGCACTGACCCACCTGGAGTCCGGCTACGAACCGTTCTCCGCCGACTCCAACGGGCGACTACCGATCGGGTTACGGATCGGTCACGGTCGCCGTGTAAAAAGAGTGTTCCCGTCACCAGGTGTGACCGCTCCACACGGACGGTGATCTTGCCTGAACGCACGAACGGCACCCTCGCGGCATCGTTCGTGCGCGAGAGTGCCGTCGGTGGGAGGACGCCGTCAGGAGCCGGCGGCCACCCGCTCCAGCACCAGCGACTGCACGCGAGCGGCGTCGGCCTGCCCGCGCGTCGCCTTCATGACCGCGCCGACGATCGCGCCCGCGGCCTTCGTCTTCCCGGACCGGATCTTCTCCGCGATCGCGGGCTGGGCGGCGAGGGCCTCGTCGACCGCGGCGGTGAGTGCCGAGTCGTCGCTGACCACCGCGAGCCCGCGGCCCGCTACCACGTCGTCGGGGGCGCCCTCACCGGCGAGGACACCGTCGACGACCTGCCGGGCGAGCTTGTTCGTCAGCGTCCCCTCGGCCACCAGCGCGATCACGCGGGCCACGTCGGCCGGGGTGATGGCGAGCTCGGCGAGCTCCACGCCCGCCGTGTTGGCCTGCTGGGTCAGGTAGGAGACCCACCACGAGCGGGCCGACTCGGCCGGTGCCCCGGCTTCCACGGTGTCGGCGACCAGGTCCAGCGCGCCGGCGTTGACCAGGTCGCGGAGCTCCTCGTCGGAGATCCCCCACTCGGTCTGGATCCGCGCGCGACGCTCCCACGGCCGCTCGGGCAGCCCGGCCCGCAGCTCCTCCACCCACGCGGCGGACGGCTCGATCGGCACCAGGTCGGGCTCGGGGAAGAACCGGTAGTCGGCGAAGGTCTCCTTCGGGCGGCCGGCGGACGTGGTGCCGGACTGCTCGTCGAAGTGCCGCGTCTCCTGGGTGATCGTCCCGCCCGAGAGCAGCACGCCGGCGTGCCGACCCATCTCGTAGCGCACCGCCCGCTCGACCGAGCGCAGCGAGTTGACGTTCTTGGTCTCGGTGCGGGTGCCGAACTCGGTGGCCCCCTTCGGCATGAGCGAGACGTTGGCGTCGCAGCGCATCGAGCCCTGGTCCATGCGGACGTCGGAGACGCCGAGGCCCTGGATGACGTCGCGCAGGGCCGAGACGTAGGCCCGGGCGATCTCCGGCGCGCGGGTGCCCGCCCCGAGGATCGGCCTGGTGACGATCTCGATGAGCGGCACGCCCGCCCGGTTGTAGTCGAGCAGGGAGTACGAGGCGCCGTGGATGCGACCCGTCGCGCCGCCCATGTGCAGCGACTTGCCGGTGTCCTCCTCCATGTGCGCCCGCTCGATCTCCACCCGCCAGGTCGAGCCGTCGTCGAGCGGCACGTCGAGGTGGCCGTCGAAGACGATCGGGTCGTCGTACTGGGAGATCTGGAAGTTCTTCGGCATGTCCGGGTAGAAGTAGTTCTTCCGGGCGAAGCCGCTGCGCTCCCGGACCTGGCAGTTCAGCGCCAGGCCGATCTTCACCGCCCCCTCGACCGCGCGGGCGTTCACCCGCGGCAGCGAGCCCGGCAGGCCCAGGCACACCGGGCAGACGTGGGTGTTCGGCTCCGCCCCGAACTCGTTGCGGCAGCCGCAGAACATCTTGGTGGCGGTGTTGAGCTCCACGTGCACCTCGAGCCCCATCACGGGGTCGAAGCGCTCGCAGACCTCCTCGACGGTGTACGGGGCCGCGTCGACGGTGCTGGTCATGAGGTGGTCTCCAGGACGGCGGGCTCCGGGATGGTCTCGGCGAAGGGCGTTCCCGACGACGTGTCCCGGGCCAGCTCGTAGGCGGCCGCGACCCGGTAGGCGCGGTCGTCGGCGAGGGCCGGAGCCATGATCTGCAGGCCCACGGGGAGCCCGTCGTCGGCCGAGACGCCGCACGGCACGGACAGCGCGGCGTTGCCGGCCAGGTTCGTCGGGATCGTGCACAGGTCGGCGAGGTACATCGCGACCGGGTCGTCCACGCGTTCCCCGAGCGGGAAGGCGGTGACCGGCACGGTCGGCGACACCAGCACGTCGCAGTACTCGAAGGCGGCCGCGAAGTCCCGCACGATCAACGTGCGGGCCTTCTGGGCCTTGCCGTAGAGCGCGTCGTACGCCCCGGCCGACAGGGCGTGCGTGCCGATCATGATGCGGCGCTTGACCTCGGGGCCGAAGCCGGCCTCGCGGGTCAGGGACATGACCTCGTCGGTCGAGTGCGACCCGTCGTCGCCGATCCGCAGGCCGTAGCGCATCGCGTCGAAGCGGGCGAGGTTCGACGACGCCTCGCTCGGCGCGATGAGGTAGTAGGCCGGCACGGCGTAGGTGAACGAGGGGCAGTCGACCTCGACGACGTCCGCACCGAGGTCGGTGAGCACCCGCACCGCGTCGGTGAACGCGGCGAGCACGCCGGGCTGGTTGCCCTCGCCCGAGAGCTCCCGCACGACCCCGACCCGGACCCCGGCGAGGTCGCCGCGCGCCCCGGCGTAGGCGGCCTCGACGACGGGCGGCAGGGGCGCGTCGATGGAGGTCTGGTCGTTCGGGTCGTGCCCGCCGATCACCTCGTGCAGCAGCGCGGCGTCGAGCACGCTGCGCCCGAAGCTGCCGATCTGGTCCAGCGAGGACGAGAAGGCGACCAGGCCGTAGCGCGACACCGTGCCGTAGGTCGGCTTGACCCCGACGATGCCGGTGAAGGCCCCCGGCTGCCGGATGGAGCCGCCCGTGTCGGAGCCGATCGCGAGCGGGGTCTCGCCGGCCGCCGTCGCGGTCGCCGAGCCGCCGCTGGACCCGCCGGACACCCGGGAGGCGTCCCAGGGGTTGCGCACGGGACCGAAGGCGGAGTTCTCGTTGGAGCCGCCCATGGCGAACTCGTCGAGGTTGGTCTTGCCCAGCGGCACCAGCCCGCCGTCGCGCAGACGGCGCACGACCGTCGCGTCGTAGGGCGGGCGCCAGCCGTCGAGGATGTGCGAGGCGCACGTGGTGGGCATGTCGCTCGTGGCGACGTTGTCCTTGATCGCGACGGGGACGCCCGCGAGCGGCCCGCGGACGGTGCCGGCGGCGATCTCGGCGTCGACCGCCTCGGCCGCGGCGAGGGCGACCTCGCGGTCCACGTGCAGGAACGCGTTGAGCCCGCCGTCGACGGCCTCGATGCGGTCCAGGTGGGCCCGGGTCACCTCGACCGAGGAGACCTCGCGGGCCTGGACGCGCCGGGCGATCTCCGCGGCGGACAGACGGGTCAGCTCGCTCACTGCGACTCCCCCAGGATGCGCGGGACGCGGAAGCGCCCCTCCTCGGCCTCGGGCGCCCCGGCGAGTGCCGCCTCGCGGGACAGGCTCGGAGCGGGCTCGTCGGGCCGCAGGACGTTGGTCAACGGGGCGACGTGGCTGGTGGGCGGCACGTCGTCGGGTATGTCGGAGACGCGACCCAGGGTGTCGAGGATCGCGTCGATCTGACCGGAGAACACGTCGAGCTCGTCGTCGGTGACGGCCAGGCGGGCCAGTCGGGCCAGGTGCGCGACGTCGGAGCGCGTGATGTCGGACATGATCCTCCGTGTGGGGAGACGGAGCGCGGTGGAGCTCGACCCCTCGAGATCGTCGATCCCGCGCGCGGGGGCGCGGGCGTACCGATCCAGTCTAGGCGTCGGCCGGCCGGGGGAGGTTTGCCGGGACCGCCACCGGGCCACCTCCCGCCGAGCGGCGCACGGCGGCCCACCCCGACCCCGCCCTCCTCGCTCACGGACCGCGCGGCTGGCACACTCGCCGCGCCCGACGACGGGTCGCCGCGGGCTCCTCGACGGAGGCGATCCCGGGCGCCCGGGTGACGCTCGACGAAGGACGGAGGCGACGTGACCTACCTGCTGCGGGTGGTGCTCCCCGACCGGCCGGGCACCCTCGGCGCGGTCGCGTCGGCCCTCGGCGTCGAGGGCGCGGACATCCTCAGCGTCGACGTGGTGGAACGTCATCAGGGGCAGGCGGTGGACGACCTCGTGGTCGACCTGCCCTCGGCCCGGCCGCCCGACGTGCTGATCACCGCGGCGGAATCGGTCCGTGACGTGGTCGTCGAGTCGGTCCGGCCGTTCTTCGGCCCGCTCGACACCGCCCGCGAACTCGAGCTGGTGGAGAGCGTCGCCGCCGCCCCCGAGGACGGCATCGCCCTGCTCGTCGACGCCGTCCCGCGGATCTTCCGGTCGGCCTGGGCGCTCGTGGTCGAGGCGTCGAGCGGGGACGTGTGGAGCGACGGCGGTACCCGGGTGCGCCGGGTGGCGGCGAGTTCCGCGGCTCCGGAGACCGAGGCACAGACGCTGCCGTGGCTGCCGCTGGTCAAGGCCACCGTGCTCGACCCGGCCGCCGGGCAGTCGGTGCCCTCGGCCTGGACCGACCTCGACACGGAGCTGGCCGCGGCGCCGCTGGGACGATCCGACCGGGCGCTCGTGGTGGGCCGCCCGGGCGGTCCCGGGTTCCGGCCGTCGGAGCTGGCGCGTCTCTCGCACCTGGCGGGCATCGTCGCCACGATGACGGGCTGAGCATCCCGCCCGCGATCGGACTCAGCGGCGGTGGTCGGGCCGCCCGCGCAGGCCGAACCCGCCGAAGTTGGAGCCCCAGCCGGACCGCCGTCGTTCGGCGAGGCGCGGGGTGACCGCCTGCCCGAGGGCGTAGCGCACGAGCTCCTCGTTGCCGGTGGCGAGCCACGTGCCGTCCGGGCCCTTGAGGGTGTCCTCGAAGCCGATGCGGGTGTCGAGGTTGTTGCGGCGGGCGTAGTCGAGCACCGGCCAGGCGCCGCCCTCCTCGCCGTGCAGCAGGATCGGGACCTGCATCGGGCCGAGGGCCTTGAGGATGCGCACCGCCTCGGCGACGGCGGTCTCCGGGTCGGTCACCGTGACCTCGGCGAGCACCCGCACGGTGCCGGCGGGGACGCCGGCCTGCTTGAGCTGCACCGCGTCGCCGGTGGTCCACACGCCGAGCTCGATGCCGATCCCCACCGAGTCGAGCGCCTCGCACACGATCTCCCAGCCGCGCTCGTGCACGTTCACCGAGGCGACGTCCGGCCGGGCGTGATGGGGCAGGCGGGCCCACTGCTGCACGAGCTCGGTGCGTTTGAACGGGTTCGGCTCGACCCAGCGGGCCGTGGTGACGCCGATCTCCATCGACGGCGCGGCCTGGCGGATCGCCGACACGACGGCGCCGATGGGGCCCGGGTCGAGGCTCTCCTGACCGTCGACGTCGCGGGGGTGCACGTGGAAGCTCGTGACCCCGAGGGCCGCGACGGCCCGGGCGTCCCGCGCGAGGTGGCGCGGCGTCATCGGGACGGCGGGGTAGACGTCGGCGGGGCGGGCGCCGTTGGGGCAGCACTGCAGCACCGTGGCGCCACCTCCCCTCTCGACCGTGCCCGGAGTGACCCGAGTGCGTCCAGTCTTCAACCTCTCGGGTGTCGACGGCAACGTCTGCACGTGCGTCTGCACGCATTTCCCGCAATGCCACCCGTCCGCCCCAGCGGCGGTCACTCTGCGGCATCCAGTGTGCCCGGGGCGTCTAGCCCTCCCCGTCCTGCTCGTCGGGAGCCGCCGCCGTCTCGCCGTCGCCGATCTGGGCCACCGCCCGCGCCGCCTCCGGACCCTGCTCGAGCAGCACACGGAAACCCGGCTCGTCGAGGATCGGGACCTTCGCGGCCACCGCCTTGTCGTACTTCGAGCCGGGCTCGTCACCCACCACCACGAAGGCCGTCTTCTTCGACACCGAGCCCGCCGCACGACCACCGCGGGCCAGGATCGCCTCCTTCGCCTCGTCGCGGGAGAAGTCCGGCAGCGAGCCGGTGACCACGATCGAGAGGCCCTCGAGCGTGCGCGGGGTCGACTCGTCGACCTCCTCGGCCAGGTCCACCCCGGCGGCCCGCCACTTCTCGACGACCTCGCGGTGCCAGTCGACGGCGAACCACTCGCGCACGGCGGCCGCGATCGTCGGGCCGACCCCGTCGACGCCGGCCAGCTCCTCCTCGGAGGCCGCGTCGATCGCCTCGACCGACCGGAAGTGCCGCGCGAGCGCCTGCGCCGCCGTGGGCCCCACGTGGCGGATGGACAGGCCGACCAGGACCTTCCACAGCGGGCGGTGTTTCGCGCTCTCGAGGTTGGCGAGCAGCTTGCGCCCGTTCGCCGACAGGTTCCCCGCCTTCGTGCGGAAGAGCGGGACCTGCTCGAGCTGCTCCTCGGTCAGCGCGAAGACGTCGCCCTCGTCGTGCAGCGCGCCCGACTGCAGCAGCGCCGTCGCCGCCTCGTAGCCCAGCACCTCGATGTCGAACGCGCCCCGGCCCGCCACGTGGAACAGCCGCTCCCGCAGCTGGGCCGGGCAGGACCGGGAGTTGGGGCAGCGGAGGTCCTTGTCGCCCTCGCGCATCTGGCGCAGCTCGGTGCCGCACTCCGGGCAGTGGGTGGGCATGACGAAGGCGTGCTCGCTGCCGTCGCGCGCCTCGACGACCGGCCCGAGCACCTCGGGGATGACGTCGCCCGCCTTCCGGATGATCACCCGGTCGCCGATGAGCACGCCCTTGCGCTCGACCTCGCCCGCGTTGTGCAGCGTCGCCATCGACACGGTGGAGCCCGCGACGAGCACCGGGTCCATCTCCGCGAAGGGGGTGACCCGACCGGTGCGCCCGACGTTGACGCTGATGTTCCGCAGCGTGGTGGTGGCCTGCTCCGGCGGGTACTTGTAGGCGATCGCCCACCGCGGCGCGCGCGAGGTGGAGCCCAGCCGCCGCTGCAGGGAGACGTCGTCGACCTTCACCACCACGCCGTCGATCTCGTGCTCGGCGTCGTGCCGGTGCTCGCCCCACCACCGGGTGTGCTCGATGACCGCGTCGACCCCGTGCAGCACGCGGGTGTGGGTCGAGACCGGGAGGCCCCAGGCGGCGAGGGCGTCGTAGGCCTGGGACTGGCGCTCGGGCGTGAAGCCGCGCCGCTTGCCCAGGCCGTGGCAGATGAGGCGCAGCGGCCGGGTCGCGGTGACCCGCGGGTCCTTCTGCCGCAGGCTGCCCGCCGCGGAGTTCCGCGGGTTCGCGAACGGCTGCTTGCCGACCGCCACGAGCCCGGCGTTCAGCTCCTCGAAGTCCCCCACGCGGAAGAACACCTCACCGCGGACCTCCAGCAGCTCGGGCACCGGGAACTCGTCGGTGCCCGTGAGCTCGGTGGGCACGTCGGCGAGCGTGCGCATGTTCAGCGTGATGTCCTCGCCGGTGCGCCCGTCCCCCCGCGTCAGTGCCCGGGTGAGATGGCCGTTCTCGTAGAGCAGGTTGCAGGCGAGGCCGTCGATCTTGAGCTCGCAGAGGTACTGCAGCTCCTCGGTCGGGAAGTCCAGCTCCCGCTGCACTCGCAGCACCCACTCGCGCAGTTCCTCGGGCTCGAACGCGTTGTCCAGCGAGAGCATGCGCTCGAGGTGGTCCACCGCGACGAAGTCGGTGGAGAACCCGCCCCCCACCCGCTGGGTGGGGCTCGCGGGCGTGACGAGCGAGGGGTACTGCTCCTCGAGCCGCTGCAGCTCGCCGAACAGCTCGTCGAACTCGCCGTCGGTGACGATCGGCGCGTCGAGCACGTAGTAGCGGAACTGGTGGTCGGCCACGAGCTCGGCCAGCTCCTTGTGCCGCGCCAGCACGTCGGCCGGCACGTCCGGGGAGGTCAAGGCAGGGGTCTCGCTGCTCACGGGGCCGAGGGTAGCCAAGGGGTCCGACAACCACGCCCGATCCGGAGGAGGCTCCCCCGGACCGGTCTCACCAGGACGACGGCGGATCCGCGAACGCCTCGGCCAGCTCCACCGTCCGCGCCATCGCGGTGCGGGCCCACGCGGGCGTGGCCCCCGCGAGCCCGCAGGTCGGGGTGACGACGGCGCGGTCGGCCAGCCGGGCCCGGTCGAACCCGAGCCGGTCGGCCAGGTCGAGCGCCGGCCGGGCCAGCGCGCCGAGCTCCGGCGCCGGTCCCTCGGACCGGGAGGGCACCAGACCGAGCCACAGCTCCCGGCCGGCGTCCCACTGCTCCCCGACGGCGTCCAGCACCGCGCCGGAGCGGTCCAGCGCCGACAGGTCCACCGCGAGCCCGTCCACCCCGGTCGCCCCGAGCAGGGCGAGCGGCGGCGTCGGGTGGCAGCAGTGCGCCACCACGGCCACCGCACCGGCGTCGCGCGCCGCGTCGACGAGGACCGCGAGACCCGCCCGCGCGTCCGCGCCGGACACCGATCGGACCGTGCCGTACCCGCTGGGCGTCGACAGCGTGCCCGCGAGCACCGCGGGCAGCGTCGGCTCGTCGATCTGCACGACGACGTCCGCCCCGGTCCGCCGGGCCAGCTCGGCGACGTGCCCGCGCAGCCCCTCGGCGAGGCTCGCGGTGAACTCCGCGACCGCGCCCCGGTCGGTGAGCGCCCGGTTGCCCGACCGCAGCTCCACCCCCGCGCACAGCGTCCACGGGCCGGCGACCTGGGTCTTCACCCGGCGGGGCGCCGCCCCGGTCTCGCCGATCGTCGAGTCCAGCGCGTCGACGTCCCGCGCGAGCAGGTCGACCCCACGCCGGTGCTGCGCGCCCGGCCGGGAGCTCACCCGGTAGCCCGACGGCCACACCTCGACAGCCAGGTCCACCAGCAGCGCGGCCGCCCGCCCGACCATGTCCGCACCGACCCCCCGGTCGGGCAGCTCGGCGACGTGCGGGAACGCCGGCAGCTCGCCCACCACCGTCCGGGCCGCCTCGTCATGATCGACACCGGGCAGCGACCCGATCCCGGTGGCACGCTCCTCGGGGCGCAGGGGCTCCTCGGGAGCCTCGACCGCAGGCACGGTCCCGTCGTCGGGAAGATCGCTCACCCCGCCAGGTGTACCAGGGAGGACCGTGCCGGACCGCAACGGACGGATGCTCGGCGTCGGTGCGGTCAGCGGGGTCGTCGGCGGTCTGCTCGGCGCGCGGGGATGGCGGTGCGCGAGACGGTGCTGCTGCTCCGGCGCCGACGGCGGTCCGGTCCCGACGGCGGGTAGCGCGGCCGGCCGGCGGGCGTGGCGCGCTGCTGACGTCGGGTGTCGGCCGTGGGCCACCGCTGACGTCCGGCGCCGACGACGGGTGGGACGGCCGGTGCGGCGGATTGCACCACCGGTGACGCACTCCGCCGCACTCGCCCCTGGCACCCTGGAGCCGCGATGCTCCACCTCGACGAACCCACCTGGCGGGCCCGCGCCGGCGCCCACGCCGCGCGCGCCGACGCGCTGACGGCCGCGCACCGGGCCCGGCGGGAACGCCACGAGACGCATCCCGTCGAGGACTTCCTCTACACCTACTACCCGACGCGGCCGAACCGCCTGCGCGTCTGGCACCCGGGACCCGGGGTCGTCCTGGAGCACTCCGACCGGGCGGGCTGGAAGCACTACGCCCCCGACGGCGGGCACGTCGACCCGACGACGATCCGCCCGGCCACCGTCGCGTTCGTCCGGAGCCTGCTGCGGGCCACCGCGTCCCGCACGGCGCACCTCGGCTGTTTCGGGCTGCACGAGTGGGCCATGGTCTACCGCGCCGACGCGACCCGGCACCCCGTCCCGCTCCGACTCGGCGCCGACGGCACCGACGCCGTCGTGGAGCAGCACCGGATCCGGTGCACGCACTTCGACGCCTACCGCTTCTTCACCGACGAGGCCGCGCCCCGCAACGTCGAGACCCCGACCCGCGAGCGGCAGGCAGAGCTGGAGCAGCCGGGCTGCCTGCACGCGACGATGGACCTCTACAAGTGGGCGACGAAGCTCGGCCCGCTCGTGCCCGGGGAGCTGCTGCTGGACTGCTTCGAGCTCGCCCGCGACGTCCGGGTGCTCGACATGCGGGCCTCGCCCTACGACCTCGCCGACCACGGCTACGAGCCCGTGCGCATCGAGACGGCCGCCGGCAAGGCGACCTACGCGCAGGCCCAGCAGGGGTTCGCGGACCGGGGCGCGGACCTGCGCGCACGGCTCCTGACGGTGCTCCCTTCGTGACCGTCGACGACCTCGTCGCCCGGGCACGGCGGCTGATCCGCGACGACCGCCGCGCCCTGCTCGGCATCGCCGGCGCGCCGGGCGCGGGGAAGACGACGCTCGCGCTCGCCCTGGTCGAGGCGCTCGGGCCCGAGGCCGTGCACGTCCCGATGGACGGCTTCCACCTCGCCGACGTCGAGCTCGAGCGGCTGGGCCGTCGCGACCGCAAGGGCGCGCCGGACACCTTCGACGCCGGCGGGTACGCCGCCCTCCTGGCCCGGCTGCGCGTCAGCGACCCGCCGTCGGGAACGATCTACGCCCCGGCCTTCGACCGGGAGATCGAACAGCCCATCGCTGGATCGATCCCGGTAGCCTCCTCCTGCCGCCTGGTGGTCAGCGAGGGGAACTACCTCCTCGTCGACGACCCGGCCTGGCGGGCCGTGCGCGCCCGCTTCGACGAGGTATGGTTCCACGGGACCGACGAGGTCCTGCGGCGTATGCGCCTGGTCGAGCGCCACGTACGGTTCGGGAAGTCCCGCGACGAGGCCGTCGCGTGGGTGGAGGCCGTCGACGAGCCGAACGCTCGTCTGATCGAGACCACCCGTCCCCGCGCCGATCTCGTCGTCACGGAGGACGGGCCGACGCGACCGGAGGACCGATGACGGCGACCGCAGGCGACGACGCGGGCCTGGCCGATGACATCAAGGCCGACGACCTCGCCATCGAGACCCTCGGACCCGCCCGGATCACCTCGCCCCTCTCCCCGCTGCTCGACGCCAGCCGCGGCACCACCGAGCACTACGTCGACTCCGGCGACCGGGTGCTGCTCGACGACACGGCCGCCGGCATCAGGGCGCGCGGCGTCTCGCTGGAGGACCTGCCCGGTCTCGAGCCCTGCGGTCCCCGGCGGCAGATCTACTTCGACCCCTCGAAGACCCGCGCCGGCATCGTCACCTGCGGCGGGCTGTGCCCGGGCCTGAACGACGTCGTCGCCGGGCTCGTCCGCACGCTGACCTACCACTACGGCGTGCGCCGGGTCGTCGGCTTCCGCAACGGCTACCGGGGCTTCGTCTCCTCCTACGGCCACGACGTCGTCGAGCTGACGCCGGAGTCGGTGCGCGACTCACCGGTCGACGGCGGCACGTTCCTCGGCACCTCCCGCGGCCCGCAGGACCCCGAGGAGATCGTCGACTGTCTCGAGCAGATGCACCTCAACGTGCTGTTCGTGATCGGCGGGGACGGCACGATGCGCGGCGCGATGGAGATCGCCCGCGTGATCCGGGAGCGCGGGCTGCGGATCGCCGTGGTCGGCATCCCGAAGACCATCGACAACGACATCCCCTTCATCGACCAGAGCTTCGGCTTCCAGACGGCGTTCGCCGAGGCCAGCGACGCCATCCGGTCGATGACGGTGGAGGCGAAGTCCACCCCGGGCGGGGTCGGGCTGGTCAAGCTCATGGGCCGCCACTCCGGCTTCATCGCCTGCTACGCCGCGCTCGTGCGCTCCGACGCCGACGCCGTGCTCATCCCCGAGGTGCCCTTCGAGCTCGACGGCGAGACCGGGCTGCTCGAGCACCTGCGCAAGCGGGTCGCCACTCGCGGCCACGCGGTGGTGGTGGTCGCGGAGGGCGCGGGCCAGGACCTGCTCCCCGCGGTCGGGCGCACCGACGCCTCCGGGAACACGAAGCTCGCCGACATCGGCCCCTGGCTCTCCGAACGCATCACCGACCACTTCGCGAGCGCCGGTGAGGAGACCTCGGTGCGCTACGTCGACCCGAGCTACCTCATCCGCAGCGTCCCGGCGAACCCGTACGACAGCGTCTACACCGTCCGGCTCTCGCACGCCGCGGTGCACGCCGCGATGTCCGGGCGGACCGCGATGGTGGTCGGCCGGGTGCGCCGCCGGTTCGTGCACATCCCGATGAGCCTCGCCGTCAGCCGCCGCAACCAGGTCGACCCGCACGGCGACCTGTGGATGGCCGTGCTGGAGTCGACCGGGCAGCCGTGGCGGTTCGGCGAGGACTCGGGCGCACCGACCCGGGCGCCGCACGCCTGAGCACCACGACGGGGACACGGGCCCCGGTCACGGCCCGTCCCGGCCCCCGTCCGGGAAGGGCCAGCCGTCGATGCGCTTGGGCCGCGGACGACCGAAGGTGCGCACCTTCGAGGTACGCAGGTCGAGCCGGACCAGGGACTCGGCGATCGTCACCGCGGCGGTGACGCCGTCGACCACCGGCACCCCGGTGGCGGCGGCGACCTGCTCGTCGAGCCCGGCCATGCCCCCGCAGCCCAGACAGATCACCTCGGCGTGGTCCTCGACGACGGCCGCCCGCGCCTGCGCGACGATCGCCGCCATCGCGGCGGCGGGATCGCGCTCGATCGCCAGCACCTCCAGCCCGCTCGCCCGGACCGAGGCGCAGCGACGGTCGAGCCCGGCCAGCAGCAGGCGGTCCTCGATGAGCGGCACCGTGCGGTCGAGCGTCGTCACCACCGAGTAGCGGTGCCCGAGGAACTGGGCGGTGCTCGCGGCGGCGTCGGTGATGTCGACGACGGGGACGTCGAGCATCTCCTGCAGGGCCTCGCGGCCGTGCTCGCCGTAGCCTGCCTGGATCACCGCGTCGTACGGCCCGGGGTAACGGAGCACGGCGTCGGCGACCCCGAGCGCGGCGAGATGACTCTCCAGGTTGCCCTCGACCGACTCGGCCCCGAACCGGGGCGTGAGTCCCACGATCTCCGTCCCGGACGCGGCGACGGTCCGGGCGGACGCGGCGATCGCGGCGGTGACCGACTCGGTCGTGTTGACGTTGACGACCAGGATGCGCACGTCGTCCTCTCCGATCCGTCGACGGGAGGACCATTCCACCCGAGGTCACGGGCGGGTTCCCCGGGCACGGCCGGGATCGCCGGACGGCCGCCGAGTGCGACGGGCTCGAGGCCGCGATCAGGCGGAGAGCACTCCCGCGACCAGGTGCGACGGCGCGGGCGACGGCGCGCCCGCCCGCAACCAGGCACAGCACTCGGCCACGTCGGCCGCCTCGTGCAGCGGGCCGACCACGAGCGCCGGGCCGGTCGGGCGACGGTGGACGTCGCAGGGCTGCACCAGGACGGTCGCCCCGGCCGAGGACGTCCCGGTCGAGCAGCCCTGCAGGCACCCCGACCGCACGAGGATCCCGTGCGGGGTCGCGCGGATCGCGGCCCGCAGCGCGTCGTCGCAGTCGTGCGGGGAGGCGGCCGCGTGCGGGCAGGCCTCCACCCCGCAGGCGACCACCGTGACGCCGTTCACCGGCGGCCGTACCGCCGGTTGAACTTCTCGATCTGGCCACCGCGCTCGACCGGGCGGGCGGTGCCGGTCCAGATCGGGTGCGACGACGAGGAGATCTCGACGTCGAGCACGGGGTAGGTCTCGCCGTCGGTCCAGGTGATCGTCGGCAGCGTGCGGGTCCCGACGACGGTCGAGCGGGTCAGGAACGTCTCGCCGCTGGTCTGGTCCCGGACGACGACGGGGCCGTAGGTGGGATGGATGTCCTTCATGCCTGCTCTCCTCGTTGCTGGTCGCTCCCGACGACGGGCCCCTCGAGCTCCTCGCAGGGATCGGTGTGACTGATGCCGAACGGGTCGGGGTAGGCGCGCCAGGCCTCCTCGCCCGCGGCGAGCTCGTCGTCGGTGAGCACCGCGAGGTCGAGGGCGGCGATGATCTCGGCCGGGTCCGCGTCGTGGACCAGGACGACGAGCTGCTGCTCCCGGTCACCCCAGCGGTCGTCCCACCGCAGGGACGCGGACGCGCGGCGGAGCTCGTCGACGTCGTCCCAGGCCAGGGAGTCCGCGAGCCAGCGGCCCGCCATCCCGATCTGCAGTCCGCCGCCGGCCGACTCGATCCACAGCGCGTGCTCCGGCCGCGAGGCCACCCAGACCCGGCCCCGGACGCGGACGGTGCCGGTCAGCAGCACGTCGAACGCCTCGTGCAGCCGCTCCGGGTGGAAGGGCCGGCGCAGCCCGACGTGGAGCAGGGACACCCCGACGTCGCGGGTCAGCGGTGGCTGGCCGCGCAGCAGCGGGCCGTGCGGGTCGTCCGGGACCCCGCGGCGGGCGTCCGGGTGCAGCTCGCCGAGCACCGGGGTGACGTCCGGGACGCCCGCGGCCGCCGCGGGCACGTCGAGCCGCCGCGCCTGCGGCGCCAGCCGGGCGAGGACCGCGTCGCGGCGCACCCGCTCCCAGGGATCCGGGCTCCCGACGACGACGAGGACGTCCGCGAACTCCGCGTGCCCGACCACGATCTGGGCGATCGTGCGGTCGTCGTCCTCGGTCAGGGCGGCGCCGCGGTCGGCCAGGGCCTCCTCGGAGCCGGCGTCGTCGAGCCAGGTCGGGCCGTCGAGCACGGCGACCACCCCGACGAGGTCGAGGACCTCGGTGACCGGCCCCGACCGGTCGTCGGGAACGACGTGGGCGAGCGCCTCGCAGACCGGCTCGGGCTCCATCCCGGGGTCGAGCAGCAGGACGACCCGCCCGACGTCGGGATCGGCGGCGAGCGCGATCAGCAGCGGCAGCAGGTCCTCGCGCAGCGTGCAGGACACGCACCCGTGGGCCAGTTCGAGGGCGGAGACGGTCCACCGACCGTCGCGACGGACGGCGCGGGTGACCACGCCCTCGCCGAGTCTGCGCAGGTCATGGGCCACGAGCACGGTGTGCGGGTCGGCCGTCGCCACCGCCTCTCCGGTGGCGAGCACGGCGTCGCGGTCGACCCCGCAGACGATCACCAACGGGTCCTGCATCGGGGAATCCTCCTCGGTCGGCTAGTGTTAATGATAATCGATACCAACACGGAGGAGGAGTGATGGCTCGCAACGAGCTCCGACCGGTCGTCAAGATGCGGTCCACGGCCGGCACCGGGACGACGTACGTCACCCGGAAGAACCGGCGGAACGACCCCGACCGGCTCGTGCTGCGCAAGTACGACCCGCGCGTCCGGCAGCACGTCGACTTCCGCGAGGAGCGCTGATGGCCGGCCGGGCGGCCCGTGTGGGGCGGCCTCCGAAGAAGAAGGCCAACCCGTTGCACGCGCGCGGGATCGGCACGGTGGACTGGAAGGACACCGCGCTCCTGCGGACCTTCGTGTCCGACCGCGGCAAGATCCGGTCCCGGCGCGTCACGGGGCTGACCGGCCAGCAGCAGCGTCAGGTCGCGACGGCGATCAAGACGGCGCGCGAGATGGCGCTGCTCCCCTACACGTCCACGGCGCGCTGATGTCGCGGACGTGCCAGGTGACGGGGCGCAGGCCGTCGGCCGGGAAGAACGTGTCGCACTCGCACCGGCGCACCACCCGCTGGTTCGAGGTCAACGTGCAGTCCAAGCGCTACTGGCTGCCCTCGGAGAACCGCTGGGTGCGCCTGCGGCTCTCGGCGAAGGGGATCAGGACGGTCGACCGGGACGGCATCGAGTCGGTCGTGGCGCGGCTGCGCCGGGGCGGGGAGAGGATCTGATGGCGAAGCGCAGCAAGATCGCAGCGAACGAGCGGCGGAAGACCACCGTGGCCCGCTTCGCCGCCCGCCGGGCCGAGCTGAAGGAGATCGTCCGGCACCCGTCGTCGTCGACCGAGGCCCGGGCGGCCGCCGTCGCCGAGCTGGCGCGCCAGCCCCGCGACGCGAGCGCCACACGGGTGCGCAACCGGGACGCGGTCGACGGCCGGCCGCGCGGCCACCTGCGCGCGTTCGGCCTGTCGCGCGTCCGTCTGCGCGAGTACGCCCACGCCGGCTACCTGCCCGGCGTCACGAAGTCGAGCTGGTGAGGAGTGCGATGAAGGTCCGTGCGTGGCTGAAGGCGTTGAAGCAGAAGCCGGGGTCGTCCGTGGTGCGCCGCCACGGCAAGGTCCTGGTGATCAACAAGCTGAACCCGAAGTGGAAGGCCCGTCAGGGCTGATCGGTGACCCGCAGCAGGAGGGCGAGGAAGGCATCGGCCTGCAACCGCCCTCCGCTGCGGGGCTCCTCGCCACGGCGGACGTCGTCCTCGCGGAGCTCGTCGCCGACCCGCGCGAGCGCCCGGAGCAGCGTCTCGGCGAGCTCCGGGGCGATGTCGCCGGTCAGCTCCAGGTCGCCGTCGTCCCGACGACGGGTCCGGACGCTCGCCAGCGCCTCGCGCAGCACCGCGCGAGGCTCACCGGCGACCTCGTCCGTCAGCGCCGCGCCAGCCGCCGGCCGGTGCCCGGGGCGGCCGGGATGCCGTAGTGCTCGAAGATCGCCGGCTCGTCCGACGCCGGCAGCTCCCCGTCGGTGTCGATCGACGGGGCCTCCTTCGCGAGGTCCTTGTCCACCGTGACCTTGACGTGGTCGGGGTGGACCGTCGCCCCGTGCAGCGGCACGAAGACCAGCCGCTTGCCGGAGAACATCCCGGTCGTCACGGTGACGAACGCGGGCTCGTCGGTGGCGGTGTCGTAGTACACCGCCTCGAGGTCACCGATCTTCGACCCGCTCGGGTCGACGACCTTCTTGCCCAGCCAGTCGCGGATGTTCTCGGCCTCGAAGCCCATGGCGGCTGATCATAGGGCTCCGGGGTCCCGACGACGGGTCGGCGCGCGCCGGGCAGCCCGACGCCTTGTCGTGGTCCCCGACCCACCGGCCCTCGTCTTGTCGTTGTGATTCACAACGACAGGACGATCGGGCCGACGCACCTGGCCGCGACAGGACCCGCCGTCGGGCCGTGGCATCCAGCGAGCATCGTGTTGCGCCCCGCCTCGCGGCCGCACCCCGCGCCAGGGTGCCCCAAGATCCTGTTGGGCCGCGCGAAGTGCTCGCTCAGCGAACGCTTCGCGCGGCGCGACAGGATCTCCGGCCCCTGACCTGTCGTCAGGACGTGGCGGCGATGGTGGCCGAACCGAGCACCCGGTCGCCGTCGTAGACGACGACCGCCTGTCCCGGCGCCACCCCGCGCAACGGGGAGCCCAGGGTGACCGCGAGCCCGTCGTCGTGCACCTCGACCGACGCGGGCGCGAGACCGCCGTGCGCGCGGACCTGCACGGTCACGTCGTCGCGCCGCCCCGTGGGGCCGTGCCAGACGGGCGGCTCGGTGGTCAGCGCCGTCACGTCGAGCGCCTCCGCCGGGCCCACCTGCACCTGCCGGGACACCGGCTCGATCCCCAGCACGTAGCGGGGCCGGCCGTCGGGGGCCGGCCGCGAGAGGCCGAGGCCGTGGCGCTGGCCGACGGTGAAGTTCTGCACGCCGCCGTGCCCGCCGAGGACCGCGCCGGACACCGCGTCGACCAGCTCCCCCGGTGCGTCGGGGACCCGGTCGGCGAGGAAGCCCCGCGTGTCGCCGGACGGGATGAAGCAGATGTCGTGACTGTCGGGCTTCTCGGCGACGACCAGGCCCCGGGCGGCGGCCTCGGCGCGCACCTCGGACTTGAGCGAGTCGCCGAGGGGGAACATCGCGTGGGCCAGCTGGTCGGCGGTGAGCACGCCCAGCACGTAGGACTGGTCCTTGTCCGGGTCGGCCGCCCGGCGCAGCGCGCCGTCGGAGAGCCGCGCGTAGTGACCGGTGGCCACGGCGTCGAAGCCCAGCGCCCGAGCCCGGTCGAGCACGGCCGAGAACTTGATCTTCTCGTTGCAGCGGAGGCAGGGATTCGGGGTGCGCCCGGCCGCGTACTCGGCGACGAAGGGTTCGATCACGTCCTCGCGGAACCGGTCGGCCATGTCCCAGACGTAGAACGGGATGTCGAGGACGTCCGCGCACCGGCGGGCGTCGCGGGAGTCCTCCATCGAGCAGCAGCCGCGGGCGCCCTCGCGCATCGTGGCGGGCTTCGCCGAGAGCGCGAGGTGGACGCCGACGACGTCGTGCCCCGCGTCCTGCGCGCGAGCTGCGGCGACCGCGGAGTCGACGCCGCCGCTCATGGCCGCGAGGACGCGCAGCGGGGCGGAGCCGGACCGGGTGGTCGAGCCGCGCACCGTCAGGACCCCACCCGCTCGCCCGCGCGGGCGAGGGCGCCGCGCGCGCGCTCGACGACGGGTCCGATGGCGGCGACCGCGGCGTCGACGTCGGCCGCGGTGGAGGAGTGCCCGAGGGAGAACCGCAGCGAGCCGCGGGCGGCGGCCTCGTCGACGCCCATCGCGAGCAGCACGTGGGAGGGGCGCGCGACCCCGGCGGTGCAGGCCGAGCCGGTGGAGCACTCGATCTCGTGCGCGTCGAGCAACATGAGCAGGCTGTCGCCCTCGCAGCCCGGGAACGAGAGGTGGGCGTTGCCGGCGAGGCGGGCGGGCCCGCCGTTGACCGCGGGCGCGTCGAGCGGCACCCCGTTCAGCGTCGCGTCCGGGACGACCTCGATCAGCCGGGCCACGAGGTCGTCGCGCAGGGCGGCGAGCTCGACGGTGCGCCGCGGGACCGCGGCGACGGCGGCCTCGACGGCGGCGGCGAGCGCCACGGTGCCGGCGACGTCGAGCGTGCCCGAGCGGACGTCGCGCTCCTGCCCGCCGCCGTGCAGCAGGGGCACGCAGGTCGCGTCGCGTCGCAGCAGCAGCGCGCCGACCCCGACGGGGCCGCCGAGCTTGTGCCCGGTGAGCGACAGCGCGTCGGCGCCGGAGGCCGCGAAGTCGACGGGGAGGGACCCGACGGCCTGCACGGCGTCGGTGTGCAGCGGCACGCCGAACTCGTGGGCCACCTCGGCGAGGCCGCGGACGTCGTTGACGGTCCCGACCTCGTTGTTCGCCCACATGACGCTGACCAGCGCGGTCTCGTCGCCGTGCGCCGCGAGCTCGGCCCGCAGGACCTCCGGCGTCACGCGCCCCACCGCGTCGACCGGCAGGACCACGAGCGTCGCGCCCTCGTGGTCGGCGAGCCACTCCGCGGCGTCGAGGACGGCGTGGTGCTCCACGGCCGACACGACCACCCGGGTGCGCCGGGCGTCCTGCGCCCGGCGGGCCCAGTAGAGGCCCTTGACGGCGAGGTTGTCGCCCTCGGTGCCACCGGTCGCGAGCACGACCTCGGTGGGCAGGGCGCCGACGGCGTCGGCGATCGTCTCGCGGGCCTCCTCGACGTCCCGGCGGGCGCGGCGGCCCGCCGTGTGCAGCGAGGAGGGGTTGCCGACGCGGCCGAGCGCCGTCGTGTACGCGGCGACGGCCACGGGAAGCATCGGCGTGGTGGCCGCGTGGTCGAGGTACGTCATCGTCCGTCGAGCGTAATCCCCCTCGTGGCGTGCGCACCCGTCGATGTCCGACGGACCACGCCGGGAACGCGCGCGGGGTCCCGGAAACGCGTGAGGGGAACCCCCGGGCCGCAGGAGCGGCCGAGGGTTCCCCTCACGCGAGTGGAGCGAGGCGGGTCAGGCCCGCTTGCCGACCTCCTCGGTCAGCTGCGGGGCGACCGAGAAGAGGTCGCCCACGATGCCGAAGTCGGCGATCTCGAAGATCGGGGCCTCGGGGTCCTTGTTGACCGCGACGATGGTCTTCGAGGTCTGCATGCCGGCGCGGTGCTGGATCGCCCCGGAGATGCCGAGCGCGATGTACAGCTGCGGCGACACGGTCTTGCCGGTCTGCCCGACCTGGAACTGGTTCGGGTAGTAGCCGGAGTCGACGGCGGCGCGGGAGGCGCCGACGGCGGCGTGCAGCGAGTCGGCGAGGCCCTCGACGACGTTGAAGTTGTCGGCCGAACCGACGCCGCGGCCCCCGGCGACGACGACCGACGCCTCGGTGAGCTCGGGGCGGTCGCCACCGACGATCGGCGCCCGGTTGGACACCTTGGCCGACTTCGCGGCGTCGGTGGCCGGGACCTCGACGGTCTCCTGCGTGCCGGCGGCCGCGTTCTCCTCGACCTCGAGCGAGCCCGAGCGCCACGAGACGATCGCGGTGTCGGTGGTCGCCCGCGACTGCACGGTGAAGGCGCCACCGAAGATCGAGTGGGTGCCCGCGCGGTCGCCGTCGATGTCGACCAGGTCGTTCAGCCAGCCCGAGTTGGTGCGCACGGCGAGGCGGCCCGCGACCTCACGGCCGTCGGCGCCCGCCGGGATCAGCACGGCCGGCGGGGAGACCCGCTCGACCAGGGAGGCCAGCACGTCGACCTGCGGGGTCGACAGGTAGTTGACCGTGTCGTCGGACTCGGCGACGTAGATCTTCTCGGCGCCGTGGGCGGCGAGGCCCTCGGCGAGCTTGGTCGCGGTGCCGGGCGTGCCGACGACGACCGCGGACGGCTCGCCGATGCGGCGGGCCGCGGTCAGCATCTCGTAGGTGTTCTTCTTGATCTCGCCGTCGACGTGGTCGACGAGGACGAGTACCTCAGCCATGTCTGTTCTCCTCGCTTGACTCGTGGACGGCAGCTCAGATGAGCTTCTGGCCGACGAGGTACTCGGCGATCTTGGCGCCGCCGTCACCCTCGTCCTCGACCTTCTGACCACCCGACTTCGGGGGCCGCGGGGCGAAGGAGTCGACCTGCACGAGCGAGCCGGCGAGCCCGACCTCGGAGGCGTCGAGGCCCAGGTCGGCGATCCCGAGGGTCGTGACCGGCTTCTTCTTGGCCGCCATGATCCCCTTGAACGAGGGGTAGCGCGGCTCGTTGATCTTCTCGCCGACGGAGACGACGGCGGGCAGGGAGGCCTCGAGGTCGCTGGTGCCCTCGTCGGTCTCGCGCTTGGCCTTCGCCGTGCCGTTCTCGACCGTGAGCTCGTTGGCGTGAGTCAGCGACGGCCACCCGAGCAGCTCGCCGAGCATGCCGGCCATCGCGCCGCTGCGGCCGTCGGTGGCCTCGTTGCCGGCCAGCACCAGGTCGACGTCGCCGACGGTGCCGATCGCCTTGGCGAGGACCTTGGCGGTCGCGATCGCGTCCGAGCCGTGGATGGCCTCGTCGTTCACGTGCACGGCCTTGTCCGCACCCATCGAGAGGGCCTTGCGGATGGCGTCGGTGGCACGGTCGGGGCCGGCGGTGAGGATGGTGACCTCGGCGTCGCCGGCTTCCTTGATCTTGAGCGCCTCCTCGACGGCGCGCTCGTTGATCTCGTCCAGCACCGCGTCCGACGACGCGCGGTCGAGGGTCTTGTCGCCGTCCGAGAGCTTCCGCTCGGACCAGGTGTCGGGCACCTGCTTGATCAGAACCACGATGTTCATGGTCGTTCGTGACCTCCTGTGCTCACGTGCTGACGGTTCCCGCGGACCTCGTGGCTACCGGCGGGTAACAACGCCACTGATCCGACTGTCCCACGTCCTCGTCGCCGGAGCGACGTGGCGTACCCCTCTCATGTTACCCGCGAGTAGGTAGTAGGGAGCTACTGGCGGGTAACTTACGGCCCGTACGCTGAGGCGGACACAACGGATTCCCGGTAGGAGATCGCCGTGCCCGGACTGTTCAGCAAGGTCTCTGAGTTCCTCAAGAGCCCGCAGGGACGCAAGTACACCGACCAGGCGAAGCGCTACGCCTCGGACCCGAAGAACCGGCAGAAGGCGCAGGACCTGTTCAAGCGCTTCGGCGGTGGGGGCAAGAAGCACTGATCAGGTGAGGGCCACCGCCCGGCCGTCGCGGAACACCGCGCGCAACCGGGCGGACAGCTCGTCGAGGCCGCCCGCGCCGGTCAGCGCGCCGTCGAGGACACACAGGTCGGCGACGAGTCCCGGCGCCACCCGGCCGGTCTCGTCGCCCCACCCCAGGAGGCGCGCGCCGGCCGAGGTGGACGCCGCGACGACCGCCTCCGGCGTCATCCCGCACGCCGCCATGAGCGGGAGCTCCTCGAGGTTGCGGCCGTGGGGCCCGACGCCCGAGTCCGTCCCCATCGCGATCCGGACGCCCGCGTCGACCGCCCGCCGGACGGAGTCGAGGTGGACGTCGACGACGGCGGCGGCCTTCGCGACGACCTCGGGTGGCAGTCGCGCTCCCCGTTCCGCGGCCTCGAGCACGGCCCGGGGCGCGACGAGCGTCGGCACCAGCACGGTGTCGTGCTCGAGCATCAGGGCGATCGCCTCGTCGTCGAGGAAGATGCCGTGCTCGATCGAGCGCACCCCGGCCCGCACGGCGTTCTTCACCCCGAGCGCGCCCTGCGCGTGCGACATCACCTCGCGCCCCTGCGCCGCGGCCTCCGCGACGACGACCGCGATCTCCTCGGGCGAGAACTGCGTGTGCTCCGGGTCGTCGCCGGGCGAGAGCACCCCGCCCGTCGAGCAGATCTTGACGACGTCGGCGCCGGCGCGCAGCACCTCGCGCACGGTCCTGCGCACGCCGTCCACGCCGTCGCACACCCCGTCCGGTCGGCCGGGGTGCGGGAGGGAGAGCGGGACGCAGTGCCCGGAGGGCAGCCAGCCGTCGGAGTGGCCGCCGGTCTGACCCAGGATTGAGACCGCGATGCGCATCCGGGGCCCGTCGACGAGCCCGTCCTCGACCGCCCGGCGGACTCCGGCGTCGGCGCCGCCCGCGTCCCGCACCGAGGTGACGCCCGCGCGGAGGGTCGCGGTGAGGTTCCGGGCCGCGGCGAAGAACTGGTAGCTGAACGGCGTCGCGAGCCGGGCCATCAGGTCGACCCCGGAGCTGGTGACGTGCACGTGGGCGTCCACGAACCCCGGCGTGACGGTGGCCCCGGTGCAGTCGAGGGCCTCGTCGCCGTCGAGACCCGACCCGACGTCGAGGATCCGCCCGTCCTCGACGACGACGTCCGCCCGGGCGGCCGGCGCGCCGGTGCCGTCGAGCACCGACCCGCCGTGCAGCAGCAGCCTCACGTCGCGACCTCCTCGAGCTCGGGCTCCGGCGCCCGGGTCCGTCGCTCGAGCAGGGCACCGATCCCGACGACGACGAGGTTGGGCACGAGTGCGATCAGCCCCTCGTTGATCGTGCCCGCGTAGGGCCCGAAGGTCAGCACCACGACGACCACCTCCCCCACCACCAGGCCCGCGAGCACGGGCCGCAGGCCGACCCACCGTCGCGCGAACAACGCCAGGACCAGAGCGGGGACGAGCTGGTCGAGCCCCGAGTAGGTCAGCAGCAGGAGGTTGGCGAGCAGGTCGGGCCGCACGATCGCGAGGACCAGGGCGAGGGCGGTCAGCCCGACCACGGACGCCTGGTTGACGCGGGTCTCGGCGCGCGGCGTCGTCGTGCGGACGACGTTGCGGGCGACCAGCGAGGACATCCCGATGATGAGGCCGGCCGCCGGGACCATGGCGGTCGCGGCGGTCGCGACCACCACCACGCCGACGAACCACGACGGGAAGGTCTGCGCGGCGAGCGTGAGGAGTGCGCCGTTGCTGCTCGTCGTCGGCGGGAGGCTGGTGAGCGCGACGAAGCCGATGATCATCGGGATGATGAGGCAGACCGAGTAGACGGGCAGGAACGCGTAGTTGCGGCGGACCGCCCGCTCCGAGCCCGCGGAGAGCAGCGCCGGCCACATGTGCGGCAGGGTCAGGAACAGCACCCCGAGGGTCGAGGCGACGGTCGAGGAGATGAAGTACCCGGCGTCGTACTCACCGGCGTGGATCGTCAGCATGCGCGGCGCGTCGGCGAGGACCCGCTCGAACGTCGCCCCGATCCCGCCGTTGACCTCGGCCGGGATGACGATCAGCAGGACGAGCAGCACGACGAGCATGAGGGCGTCCTTGAGGTAGGACGTCGTCGCGACCCCGCGGATCCCGGCCCACAGGACGAAGGCCACCGTGAGGACGAAGGCCACGACCATGCTCACGGTGCCGTTCGCCTTCGCGCCGGAGGCGAGCTGGACGGCGAGTCCGAGCCCGGTGATCTGCAGCTGCAGGTAGGGCAGCAGGAAGACCACGCCCAGGACGGCCACGAGCGTGCCGAAGGCGCGGGACCCGAAGAAGTCGCCGAGGAAGTCGGCCTGCGTCACCTGGCCCCGCTCCCGGGCCCGGCGCCACACGACCGGGGCGAGGAAGTACAGGCCCGCGTACGCCAGCGGGACGTAGGGCAGGGCGTAGAGGGCGGCCGCGCCGCCGGCGAAGGCGAGCCCGGCCATGCCGAGGAACGTGAAGGTGGTGAACACCTCGCCGGCCTGCAGGAACCACATCGTCCAGGCCCCGAAGCGCCGCCCCCCGACCGCCCAGTCCGAGACGTCGGTGATCGCGCCCCGACGCCCCGCGAAGCCGACCGCGGCGATGACCACGATGCCGATCGCCGTGACCACCAGGACGGTGCTCATTCGCCGTCCTCCCGCCGGGTGAACTCCAGCGCGGCGAGCACGGGGGTGATGAGCAGGACCAGCACGCCCATCCAGACCATGATCGAGGGCAGCCCGAACCACAGCGTCGGGGCGTTGACGAACCCGAGCAACGGGGCGGCGAGCAGACCCAGGGTGATCACCCCGAGCAGCGCGTAGCAGGTGGGACGCACGGCGACCTCCGGTTACCTAGACGGCGTCACGCTCCAGTGCGCGGCGGGCGAGCTCGGCGTGCAGGAGCACACCGTCGGACATCACGGACTCGTCGAAGACGGCCCGCGGGCTGTGGTTGGACGGCGTCCGATCGGGGTCGCCGACCGCCGCGCCGAGCAGGCAGAACGCGCCCGGCACCCGGTCGAGGACCCGGGAGAAGTCCTCCGCACCCGCCTCGGGGTGGGCCATCTCGACGACCCGCTCCGCCCCGAGGAGTTCGCCGGCGACGCGGGCGGCGAAGGCCGCCTCGGCACCGTCGTTCACCGTGGCCGGGTACTCGCCGGCGACGACGACGTCGGCCTCGCACCCGTGGGCCCGCGCGATGTCGTGGCACACCTGCGGCAGCAGCTCGAGCATCCGCTCGCGGGCCGCGGCCGAGAAGGTCCGGACGGTCGCCTCGAACGACGCCGAGTCGGGGATGATGTTGCTCTTCGTGCCGCCCTCGATCCGGCCGACGGTGAGGACCACGGGGTCGAACACGTCGAAGCGGCGGGTGACCATGGCGTGGAGCCCGGAGATGACCTCCGCGAGCGCCGAGATGGGGTCGCGGGTCCGGAACGGCGACGACCCGTGCCCGCCGGCCCCGTGCACGGTGACCCCGACGGTGGCGCGCGCGGCCATCACGGTGCCGGGGCGGGTGTTGACGGTCCGCGGGGTGTAGGCCGAGGCCATGACGTGCAGGCCGTAGGCGCTGGACACGCGCGGCCCGGCCGCGTCGAGGACCCCCTCGTCGACCATGTACGACGCGCCGTCCCAGCCCTCCTCCCCCGGCTGGAACATGAACACGACGTCGCCCTGCAGCGCCTCGCGATGCGCGCTCAGCACCCGGGCCGCGCCCACGAGCATCGCGGTGTGCAGGTCGTGGCCGCACGCGTGCATCGCACCGGCGACCTCGCTGGCGAACGGCTCGCCGCTCTGCTCGTCGACGGGGAGGGCGTCCATGTCGCCGCGGAGCAGCACGGCCCGGTCGCGGCTCGCGCCGCGGAGGACGGCGGTGACGCTCGTGGTGGAGGTACCCGTCGTGATCTCGAGGGGCAGTCCGTCCAGCGCCGCCAGGACCGTCTCCTGCGTGCGCGGCAGCTGCAGGCCGATCTCCGGGGCGCGGTGCAGCCGTCGCCGGAGTTCCACGAGGTCCCCGGAGACGGCCTCCACGTCGTCGCGCATGGATGCGGAAGCTACGCATCCACCGGGCCGTTCGTCACGCGCGGCCCGGGTCGGCGTCACTCCGGCCGGCGGTGCCGTCCCCCGGGCTCGCGCACGGGATGCGGGACACGGACCGGCCGCGAGGGCGGGAGCGCGAGCATCTCGGGCGGGGCGGCGATCGCCCGCTGCCCCGGGGTGGCCATCCGGGCCTGCAGCAGGCGCACCAGCGCCTCGTACCACTGCACCAGCACGTCCCACGGCGTCGGCCCGGGCGGCCGGGACTCCCGGCGACGGCGGGTCATCGCGTCGCGGCAGGGTCGGCACACGTGCGCGGCCGTGGCCCCGAGCGGCGCCGGGTCGACCACGACCCCGCACAGGCCCATCGGCGGCGCGCCGGTGCGGTTGGCCTGCTCGAGCTCGGTGGCCATCACGGCGTGCTCGGTGCGGTCCGAGCAGGAGGTCATCGACAGCGGACGGTCACCGGGCACGGGAGGCGGCCAGGCACCCCACGCGCCGGAGGGCACCTCGCCGACCGCTGGACGCGCGCTACGGACCATTCGGCGCGCGTCGGTCGTCATGTGTCCATTCTGCGGCCACTCGGCGCACCCCGTCGGCTGGACCGTGCCGCCCGTGCGGGTGAAATCCGAACGACCGCCCGGTGACCTCGGGACACCCGACCGGCCCCGTGGGGTTCCCGAAACTCGGCCGACCGCGCGGTCTGCCGAACGTCATCAACCGGACACCCGGCGTGATCTCCGCGACGATGGACCCATGTCCGTTTCACAGGTTAGCCTCGCCTAACTCGTCGCCGTCGTCGTCCGTCGGAAGGACCCCGATGTCCGCTGTCCCGCAGCACCCCGCCGGTCGTGAGGCCGTGCTCGACGTCGTCGGGGTGGGCTTCGGCCCCTCCAACCTCGCCCTCGCCATCGCCCTGGCCGAGTACGGCGAGACCCATCCCGGTCCGCCGCTGACCGGCCACTTCCTCGAACGGCAGGACCGGTTCGGGTGGCACCGCGGGATGCTCCTCGAGGACGCGACGATGCAGGTCAGCTACCTCAAGGACCTCGCCACGCTCCGCAACCCGCGCAGCGGCTTCTCCTTCGTCTCCTACCTCTACGACCGCGGTCGCCTGGTCGACTTCATCAACTACGGCAGCTCCTACCCCACTCGCGAGGAGTTCCACGACTACCTCGAGTGGGCCGCCGAGCGCGTCCCGCCGGAGGTCGTCGACTACGGCACCGAGGTCACCGCACTGCGTCTGGTGCCCGGTCCCGGCGGGCCGGCCGACCTCGTCGAGGTCGAGGTCGAGGGTCCGCAGGGCAAACGCACCCTCACCGCGCGCAACGTCGTGCTCGGCACCGGGCTCGTCCCCCACGTCCCGGAGGGCACGCCCCTGGGCGACCGCGTCTGGCACTCGAAGGACCTGCTGCACCGCCTGCCCGAGCTCGACGGCGAACCCCGGCGGATCGCCGTGGTGGGGGCGGGTCAGAGCGCGGCCGAGGTCGTCGACCACCTGCACCGCCGCTTCCCCGGCGCCGAGGTGTCCGCCATCTTCGCCCGCTACGGGTTCAGTCCGGCCGACGACAGCTCGTTCGCGAACCGCATCTTCGACCCGGACGCGGTGGACGACTTCTACGACGCCCCGACCGAGGTCAAGGACCGCATCCTGGGCTACCACGGCAACACCAACTACTCGGTGGTCGACGGCGAGCTGATCACCGCGCTCTACCGCCAGCACTACAAGGAGCGCGTCGCGGGCCGGGAGCGGCTGCGGTTCCACAACGCCTCCGAGGTGGCCGACGTGCGGCCGTACGACGACCGGACCGACGTCGTCATCGAGTCGCTCATCGACGGGCGTCGGGAGACGGTGGAGGCCGACCTCGTCGTCTACTGCACGGGCTACCGCTGCGCCGACCCGCTCGCGATGCTCGGTCCGGCCGCCGCCGACTGGCCCCGCGACAGCCGGGGGCGCGCCCACTTCCACCGGGACTACAGCGTGGTCACCCCACCGGAGGTCACCGCCGGCTTCTACGCCCCGGGCGCCACCGAGCACACCCACGGCCTCACCTCGACGCTGCTCTCCAACGTCGCGGTCCGAGCCGGGGAAATGGTGGCCGCGATGGTCGCCGCCCGCGCGGACCTGCGGGGGACCCGGGCCGTTCCCGCCGTCGCCGCCGCCGGCCGATGACCCTCGCCGAGGGTCCCACGACCACCGCGCTGCGCACCTGGCCCGACCGGTTCGCCGAGCAGGTCGAGCGGCGCGGCGACGCCGTCGCCGTGGTCCACGCCGACGAGCGCCTGACCTACCGCGAGCTCGCCGACCGGGCCGCCCGCCTCGCGCACGTGCTGCGGGAGCGGGGCGCCGGGCCCGAGCGGCTCGTCGCGATCGCGCTCCCCCGCGGGATCGACCTGGTCGTCGCCCAGGTCGCGGTGCTGTGCGCGGGCGCCGCGTACGTCCCGGTCGACGTCGACCAGCCCGCGGCGCGGGTGGAGGCGGTGCTCGCGGACGCGCGACCCGCCGTCGTCGTCACCACCCGTCGTCAGGACCCGGGCCACCCGGGCGCGCTCCACCTCGAGGACCTCGATGACGGCCCGCGGGCGCCGCTCGACCCGGGGATCACGGCGGAGCACGCCGCGTACGTCATCCACACCTCGGGCTCGACCGGGCGACCCAAGGGCGTCGTCGTGACCCACGCGGGGGTCGACGGTCTGCTCGCGACGCAGACCGAACGCTTCGGGATCGGACCGGACGACCGCATCCTCGCCTTCGCGTCGCCGAGCTTCGACGTCGCCTTCTGGGACCTCTGCCTCGCGCTGCTCTCCGGCGGACGCCTCGTCGTCGTGCCGAGCGAGCTGCGGACACCGACGCGCGAGCTCGCGGACTACGCATGGTCGAACGACGTCACGTTCATGATCCTGCCGCCGGTGCTGCTCGCGGCCATGCCCTCGGACGTCGACCTGCCGCCGGCGACCCTGCTCGCGGGCACCGAGCGGGTGTCCCCGGAGCTGGTCGCGCGGTGGGGCCGCGGCCGGCGGATGTTCAACGCCTACGGGCCCACCGAGGCCACCGTGAACTCCACGCTCGGCGAGGTCGACCCCGACACGGCGCGCTCCAGCGTCCCCATCGGGATCGCCGACCCGCTGACCACGGCCCACGTCCTCGGACCGGATCTCCGGCCCGTTCCCGACGGCGGGTCGGGCGAGCTCTACCTCGGGGGTCCCGGCCTCGCCCGCGGCTACCTCGGGCGCCCGGACCTGACCGCCGAACGGTTCGTCGCGAGCCCCTTCGGCGGATCCGGCGAGCGGCTCTACCGCACCGGCGACCTGGTGCGGACCGACGGCGGGGTCCTCGACTTCCTCGGCCGCACCGACGACCAGGTGCAGATCCGCGGGTTCCGCGTGGAGCCCGGCGAGGTCGAGTCGGTGCTGCGCGCCCGCCCGGAGGTGGCGCAGGCGGCCGTGGTGGTGCGCGACGAGCGGCTCGTCGCCTACGTCGTGCCCTCGCTCGAGGGCAGCGCCGACGTGGACGGGTGGGAGGAGCTGCACGAGCTGCTCTACTCCGCGGCCGACGCCGACGCCACGTTCGACGACGGCTTCGCCGGCTGGAACTCCACCTACGACGGCTCCCCCATCCCCCGGGAGCACATGCGGGCCTGGCGCGACGCCACCGTCGACGCGATCCGCGCCGCCGCGCCCGGCGCGCGGCGCGTGCTCGAGGTCGGCGTCGGCTCCGGGCTCCTGCTGACCGAGATCGCCCCGCAGGTCGACGCCTTCGTCGGGATCGACCTCTCCGCCGCCGGCATCGAGGGACTAGGACGGCGGGTCGCCGCGGAACCGTGGGCCGCGCGCGTGACGCTGGAGGCCCGCCCCGCCCACGCGGTGGGCGGGCTCGCCGGGCCGTTCGACCTCGTCGTCGTGAACTCCGTGGCGCAGTACTTCCCGGACGAGGCCTACCTGCGCGACGTGGTCGCGCAGGCGGCGTCGCTGCTCACCGACGACGGCGTGCTCTTCCTCGGCGACCTGCGGCACGCGGGGCTGCTGCGACCGCTGCGCGCGGGCGTCGCCCGGGCGCAGGGCCTGACCGGCGACGATGCCTCCCGGGCGGTGGAGGCCGGCGTCGCGTGGGAGCCCGAGCTGCTCGTCGACCCGGACCTGGTGTGTGCGGTCGGCGCCTCGCTCGGGCTCGCGGTGGACGTGACGGTGGAGCGCGCGCAGGTGCACGACGAGCTGTCGCGGTACCGGTTCCATGCGGTGCTCTCGAAGGCCTCGGGGTCGAGGCCGGAGGTCCCGACGGTGCGGTGGGACGGGCAGGTGCCCGACGCGCGGCCGGTGCGGATGGCCGGCATCCCCAACGCGCGGCTCGTGCCGGACATCGACGTCGTCGGCGGGGTCGACCCCGAGGAGCTGTTCGCGCGCGGCGCGACCGGGGTGGCTCCCGATCCGGCCGACCCGACGTGCCTGGTGGCGCTGTTCGGGGCCTCCCGCCCGGTGTACGTGCCGGTCGGAGACGGTGTCGCGACCCGGCCCGCGCCGTTCCGCGACGTCGCGCAGGTGGTCTCCTCGGTGCGGGCGGCCCTGCGGTCCGAGCTGCCGGCGCACCTCGTGCCGTCGGGGATCGTGGCGGTGCCGGCGCTGCCGGTGCGGTCCTCGGGGAAGCTCGACGTGGACGCGCTGCCGCTGCCGGACCCCGCGGCGGAGGTCGGCGGGGTGGCGCCTCGGTCCCCGCGCGAGGAGCTGCTCGCGGCCCTGGTCTCCGAGGTGCTCGACGTGCCCGGGGTGGGTGCGGAGGACGACTTCTTCGCGATCGGCGGCGACTCGATCGTCTCGATCGCGCTGGTGGTGCGCGCCCGGGCGGCCGGGCTGGAGATCACGCCGCGGCAGATCTTCACCGAGCGGACGGTCGCCGGGCTGGCCGCAGTGGCCGTGGCGACCGACGACGTCGAGGTGCCGGAGGGGCCGCTGCTCGACGATCCCGCCGACGGGGTCGACGTCTGGCCCGCCTCCGCGCTGCAGGAGGGCTTCTTCTTCCACGCGGCCGTGTCGGACGTCTACGTCGTGACGGAGGTCGTGCGGCTGCGCGGCACGATCTCCTCGGCACGTCTCCGGTCGGGTCTGCAGGCCGCGCTCGACCGGCACCCGCAGCTGCGCGCCGGGTTCGTCCAGCGCGACGACGGCCGGGTGGTGCAGGTGATCGCCGGCGCCGTCGACCTGCCGTGGCGGGAGGTGGACCTGCGCGGCCCGGAGGGCTCCGTCGAGACCGAGATCGCCCGGGAGCGGTCGACCCGGTTCGACCTCGCGGCGCCACCGTTGCTGCGCGCGGCGCTGCTGCGGACCGCCGACGACGAGGCGCGGCTGGTCCTCACCTTCGAGCACCTCGTGCTCGACGGCTGGTCGGTCGCGCTGCTGATCCGCGAGGTGCTGTCCGGGGCGGGGGTCGGCGACACCGACCTCATGCGCCGCCGGTACGCCGCGCTCGAGGCGGCCCGGGACGACGACCTGGCGGTCTCGGCCTGGCGGGACGCCCTCGCCGACCTGGAGGGCCCGACGCTGCTGGCGGACGCGCTGCCCACCCCCGATGGCAGGAAAGCGTCGTTGCTGTCGTCTGACGACAGCAACGACGCTTTCCTGCCGGAGGGAGGGGTGCGGCCCCACCGCCAGATCCGGCACCACCTCGACGCCACCACGACCCGCCGGCTCACCCGGGCCGCCCGGCAGCGTGGCCTCACGCTCGGCACGCTGCTGCACGGCGCGTGGGGCCTCACGGTCGGAGCGCTCACCGGCAGCCGCGACCTCGTCGTCGGCAGCACGGTCTCCGGGCGCGACGCGGGGCTGGACGGCATCGGCGAGGCGGTCGGGCTGTTCATCAACACCGTGCCGGTCCGGGTCACCTGGGCGCCCGGGGACACCGCGACCGACGTCCTGCAGCGGCTCCAGGACCGGCGCACGGACCTGCTCGACCACGCCGACGTGCCCCTCGGCGCCCTGCAGCGCGCGCTGGGCCACGGCGAGCTGTTCGACTCGCTCGTGGTCGTCGAGAACTACCCGCCGCCCGGCGGCAGCACCGACGTGACCGTCGCGGGCGTCGGCGTGGTGGACGCCGTGCACTACCCGGTCGCGCTGATCGCGGCGGCCGGCGACGACACCGTGCTGACGCTCAAGCACGACCCCGCCCGCGTCTCCCCCGACGCCGCGGCGCTCGTCCTCGCCCAGCTCGCCCGCACCCTCGACGCGCTCGCCGCCGACCTCGAGACGACCGTCGCGCACCTGCCGTCCGGCACGGAGCCGGACCAGGACACCGACCACGCCGTCGACCCCCGCACCCTCGGGCGGCGCGTGGCCGACCAGGTCGCGGCCACGCCCGACGCGACAGCCGTCGTCGACGCCGACGGGACCACGCTCACCTACGCCGAGCTCGACGCCCGCGCGGCGGGCCTCGCGCAGCGCCTCGACGGGGACGTCGTCGGGGTCGCCGTGCCCCGTGGCGCGGACCTCGTGGTCGCGCTCGTCGGCGTCCTCCGCGCGGGCGCCGCCTACCTGCCCCTCGACCCCGACCTCCCCGCGCAGCGCCTCGCCGGGATGGTCGCCGACGCCGGGGTCACCACGGTCGTCACGACGGCGGGTACGCCCACGCCGGACGGGGTCCGCCGCGTCGAGGTCTCCCCCGACACCGCCCACACCCCCTGGCCCGACACCGACGTCGACGCCCCCGCCTACGTCCTGTTCACCTCGGGCTCGACCGGCCGTCCGAAGGGCGTCGTGGTCAGCCACCGCGCCATCGACAACCGGCTGGCGTGGATGGACGCGACCTACGGGCTGGGCCCCGACGACCGGGTCCTGCAGAAGACCCCGACCGGCTTCGACGTCAGCGTCTGGGAGTTCTTCTGGCCGCTGTCGGTCGGCGCGGCCATCGTGCTCGCCCGCCCCGGTGGCCACCGCGACCCGGGGCACCTGGCGGACCTCGTCGCCCGCCACCAGGTCACGACGATGCACTTCGTCCCGTCGATGCTCGCCGGGTTCCTGGCCGACGAGGCCGTGACCGCCGACGCGTCCTGGGCCGCCCCGCTGCGGCACGTGTTCGCCTCCGGCGAGGCGTTGCCCGCGGCCGACGCCCACCGGTGGCAGGCGCTCACCGGCACCGCGATCCACAACCTCTACGGCCCGACCGAGGCGGCCGTGGACGTCACCGCGCACACCGTCGTCCCCGGCGAGACCGTGGTGCCGATCGGCGCGCCGGTGTGGAACACGCGCGTCCACGTCCTCGACCCCGCGCTCCGTCCGGTCCCCGACGGCGTCCCCGGCGAGCTCTACCTCGCGGGCGTGCAGCTGGCGCAGGGCTACGTCGGCCGGCCCGGGCTGACGGCCGAGCGGTTCGTGGCCGGTCCCGACGGCGAGCGCTGGTACCGCACGGGCGACGTCGTGAGACGTCACGACGGCGAGCTCGAGTACCTCGGCCGCGCCGACGGCCAGGTCAAGATCCGTGGGCAGCGGATCGAGCTCGGCGAGGTCGAGGCCGCGCTCGCCGCGGTCGACGGCGTGCGCCGCGCGGCCGCGGTCGTGCGCACGGACGGGCCATCCCCGGCCCTCGTCGGCTACGTCGTGGGTCCCGACAGGGATCCAGGGCAGCACGCCGATAGGGGAGCGGCAGTGCGGGCCGCCGTCGGGAAGGCCCTGCCCGAGGCGATGGTGCCCAGTGCCGTCGTCGTGCTGGACGACCTCCCGACGACGCCGAGCGGGAAGCTGGACCGGGCAGCACTGCCCGCCCCGACCACACGGCGGGCCGCGACGCGGGAACCCACCACCGACGCCGAGCGGACCCTCGTCGCGATCTTCGAGGAGGTTCTCGACGCCGAGGTCGGCGTCGACGACGACTTCCTCGCCCTCGGCGGCGACTCGATCTCGTCGATCGGGGTCGCGAGCCGGGCGCGTCGGGCCGGCGTCGACGTCGGCCCCGCCGAGGTGCTGCAGGGCCGGACCCCGGCCGGGATCGCGGCGCTGGCCGGGGACGGTCGACCGGTCCGCCGGCACGAACTCGTCGCCCCGGTCGCCCGCGAGGACGTGCGGGCGCCGTACGAGGTCGCCGAGGTCTGGCCGCTCTCGCCGTTGCAGGAGGGCCTGTACTTCCACGCCACGATGGACGCCGCGGCCGACGTCTACGGCATCCAGGAGACGATCGACCTCGACTCCAGGGTCGACGTCGCCGCCCTGCGCCGGGCCGTCGGGACCTTGCTCGCCCGGCACGACGCCCTGCGTGCCGCGTTCACCGACGCCGGGCTCGACCAGCCGGTCCAGGCCGTCGCGGCGGCCCTCGAACCGCCGGTGACCGAGGTCGACGCCCCGACCGCCGCCGACGTCGACCGCGTCACCGCCGAGGACCGCGAGCGGCGCTTCGACCTCACGGCCCCGCCGCTGTTCCGGGTGCTGCTGGTCCACGGGCCGGACGCCGACCGGATCCTGCTCTCGCGCCACCTGCTGCTGTGGGACGGCTGGTCGGCCTGGATCGTCCTCACCGAGCTCCTCGACGCCCTGCACGGCGACGAACCCGACCTCGCGTCCCTGTCCGACACCGGCTCCTACCGCGACCACCTCGCCTGGCTCGGCGCGCAGGACGACGCCGCGGCCACGGAGGCGTGGCGGACGGCGCTGGCCGGGCTCGCCGAGCCGACGCTGGTCGACCCGCCCTCGCCGCAGCCGTTGCGCGAGGACGGGCTCGAGCTCCCGGCGGAGGTCACCGAGCAGGTCCGGGCGCTGGCCCGGGAGCGCGGCGTCACCCCCAACACCGTGCTCTCGACGGTGTGGGGCCTGGTCCTCGGCGTCGCCACCGGCCGCACCGACGTCGTCTTCGGCACCACGGTCGCGGGCCGCCCGGACGCGGTGCCGCACGTCGAGAACACCGTGGGCCTCTTCCTGACGACGGCTCCGGCGCGGCTCACGCTGCGCGCGGACGAGCCGGTCGGGGCGCTCGTGGAGCGGGTGCAGGCCGAGCGGCTGGCGCTGGCCCGGCACGAGTGGGTCGGGCTCGGCGCGATCCAGCGCTGCTCGCCGCACCCCACCCTGTTCGACACGCTCTTCGTCTACCGGCCGGAGGGCGGCGAGGAGCGCATCGCGGCGTTCTCGGACCGGCACGGGGTCACGGGCCTGCGCAACGCGGACGCGACGCACTACCCGCTGACCTTCGTCGTCACCCCGGGCGCGCGGATGCGGCTCACGCTGGGGCACACCCTCGGAGACGACGGGCCGCGGTGGCTCGACCGCTTCGCGCACCTGCTCGGCCAGGTGCTGGACCGGCCGGACGCCCCGGTGGCGGGCCTCGACCCGCTGCTGCCGGACGAGCACGCGGCCGTGACGGCGACGCGCGACGGGCACACCGTCGACGTCGGGAACGCCACCGTCGCCGACCTGCTCGCCGAGCGCGCCGCGCTCGTCCCGGACGACCTCGCCGTCGTCAGCGGATCGACGCGGCTCACCTACCGCGAGCTCGACGCGGCCGTCGACCGCACGGCCCGTCTGCTGCGTGCCCGGGGCGCCGGACCGGAGGCGGTCGTGGCGCTCGCCGTGCCGCGCAGCGCCGAGACCGTGATCGCGCTGTTCGCCGTGCTGCGGGCGGGTGCCGCGTACCTGCCGCTGGAGCTCGACCACCCGACGGAGCGGCTGGTGGAGACGATGCGCGACGCGCGACCGGTCGTGCTGCTGACGGTGGCCGCGGTGGCCTCGTCCCTGTCGGCCGCCGGCGTGCCCGCCCTGGTCATCGACGACGCGGACGTCCGCGCCGAGCGCGACGCGCTGCCCGCGGGCCCGCTGCCCGACGTCGACGGGTTCGCCCCCGACGACCCCGCCCGCCTCGACCGGCCCGCCTACGTGATCTACACGTCGGGGTCGACCGGGAGGCCGAAGGGCGTCGTCACGCCCTACCGCGGCCTGACCGGCATGCAGCTGAACCACCGCACCGAGATCTTCGAGCCGGTGATCGCCGCCGCGGGCGGGCGGCGGCTGCGGATCGCGCACACCGTGTCGTTCGCCTTCGACATGTCGTGGGAGGAGCTGCTCTGGCTCGTCGAGGGCCACGAGGTGCACGTCCTCGACGAGGAGCTGCGCCGCGACGCGACCCGGCTGGTGGCGCACGCGCGGACCGAGCGCGTCGACGTCGTCAACGTGACGCCGACCTACGCGGAGGCGCTGCTGGAGGAGGGGTTGCTCGACGCGGGAGACGCAGCGGAGCGGAGCTCGACCCGGTCGGGCAGCCCGGTGCTCCTTCTGCTCGGCGGCGAGGCGGTGTCGGACACCCTGTGGACCGCGCTGCGCGACGCCGACGGGGTCCTCGGCTACAACCTCTACGGCCCGACCGAGTACACGATCAACACCCTCGGCGCGGGGACCGCGGACTCGGCCACACCCGCCGTCGGGAAGCCGATCGTCAACACGCGGGCGCACGTGCTCGACCCGTGGCTGCGTCCGGTGCCGGACGGGGTGCCGGGCGAGCTGTACATCGCCGGCGACGGGCTCGCGCGCGGCTACCTCGACCGGTTCGGGCTGACGGCGGAACGGTTCGTCGCCGACGCCGGCGGCGGTCGGATGTACCGGACGGGCGACCTCGTCCGGCGGCGCTCCGACGGCATCCTGGACTACCTGGGGCGCACCGACGACCAGGTCAAGATCCGGGGGCACCGGGTGGAGCCCGGCGAGGTCGCGGCGGCGGTGTCCGCGCTGGACGGGGTGCACCGCGCGGCAGTCGTGGCCGACCGGCGCGGGCCGGGCGGGGCGCGTCTGGTCGCCTACGTCGTGGGCCGCGCCGACGGGGTGCGCGACGCCCTGCGCACCCGCCTGCCGGACCACCTCGTGCCGGCCGCGGTGGTGGCGGTCGACGACCTGCCGCTGACCGTCAACAGCAAGCTCGACGTCGGGGCGCTGCCCGCCCCGGACCTCGCGGCGCCGGGCAGCGGCCGCGCCCCGGCGGGGCCGGTCGAGGAGACGCTGTGCGGGTTGTTCGCGGACGTGCTCGGCGTGGAGCGGGTCGGACCGGACGACGCGTTCTTCGACCTCGGCGGACACTCGCTGCTCGCGACGCGCCTGCTCTCGCGGGCCCGGACGGCGCTGTCAGCCGACCTCACGCTGCGGGACCTGTTCGACGCGCCGACGCCGGCCGGGCTGGCGGCGCACGTCGGGGAGCGGGTCTCGGATCGTCCCGAGCTGGTCCACCACGACGTCGATGGCGACGTCCCGCTCTCCCCCGCGCAGCAGCGCCTGTGGATGCTCGCCCAGCTCGACGGGGCGGGCGCGGCCTACCACTACCCGCTCGTGGTGCGGCTGACCGGCGATCTGGACGCGGACGCGCTGGAGGCGGCGCTGAACGACGTCGTCGCCCGGCACGCCCCGCTGCGGACGGTGGTGGCGGGCGAGTCGCAGCGGATCCTGGAGCACGTCCGGGTGCCGTGGCAGCGGTGGCACACGACCGACGCCCAGGGTCAGCCGTGGGCCACCGCCGACATCGGGGACGCCATCGACGCCGAGATCGCCCGCCCGTTCGCGCTCGACCGGGAGCTGCCGGTCCGGGCACTGCTGATCTCCGACGACGAGGGCTCGACGCTGGTCCTCACGCTGCACCACGTCGCGACCGACGAGTGGTCCGACCGCCCGTTCGCCGCCGACCTCGCCACCGCCTACGCGGCCCGACGGGACGGGCGCGCGCCGGCGTTCGAGCCGCTGCCGGTCGACTACGTCGACTACACCCGGTGGCAGCGCGACCTGCTCGACGCCGTCGGCGCGGACCAGCTCGCCTTCTGGGCGCGGACGCTCGCCGGGGCGCCCGAGGAGCTCGTGCTGCCCACCGACCGGCCGCGGCCGGCCCGGCCGACCTTCACCGGCGGCACGGTGACGCTGCCGCTGGACCCGGAGGTGAGCGCGGGCCTGCGGGCGCTCGCCGCGGACCGTGGGGCGAGCACGTTCATGGTGCTGCAGGCCGCCGTGGCCACCCTGCTCTCGCGGGTGGGGGCCGGCACCGACCTGCCGCTCGGCGCGCCGGTCGCGGGCCGCGACGACCCCCGGCTCGACGACCTCGTCGGGTTCTTCGTCAACACCGTCGTCCTGCGCACGGACCTGAGCGGCGCCCCCGGCTTCGCGGAGCTCGTCGACCGCGTCCGGGAGACCGACCTGGCCGCATTCGCGCACGCGGACGTGCCGTTCGAGGCGGTCGTGTCCCACCTCGACCCGCCGCGCACGGTCGCGCGCACGCCGTTGTTCCAGGTGATGGTCGGGCACCACGTGCGTTCCGGTGCGCCCCTCGCGCTGGACGGGGTGGAGGCCGCCGAGGTCGACGTCGCCCACCGCACGGCCATGTTCGACCTCGTGTTCAGCTTCGCCGAGCACGACGGCGAACTCACGCTGCACCTCGAGTACGCCGCCGACCTGTTCGACGAGGAGTCGGCCCGGCAGCTCGCGGCCCGGTTCGCGCTCGTGGCGCGCACGGTGGTCGGGTCGCCGGACGTCCCGGTCGACGACCTCGACGTGCGGCTCGCCGGCGAACGGGAGGCCCTCGTCCGGTTCGGCGGGTCGGCGACGGCGCGCGCGGTCGAGGAGGAGACCCTCACGGCGGCGTTCGCGCGGTGGGTCGCGACGACGCCGGACGCGGTGGCGGTCACGGACGTCGACCGGGAGCTGTCCTACGCCGAGCTCGACGCGCTCGCTGCGCGCATCGCGTCGTTGCTGGAGGTCTCTCCCGGCGACGTGGTCGGGGTCGCGGTCCCGCGGTCGGTGACGATGGTCGCGACCGTGCTCGCGGTCCTGCGCCGCGGTGCCGCGTGGCTGCCGCTCGACCTCGCCCACCCCGCGGACCGGCTCGAGCACATGCTCCGCGACTCCGGCGCGACGCTCGTCGTGGTGACGCCCGGGACCGACCCGCGCACACCCGACGTCGTGAAGCGGCTGGTCCTGCCCGAGGTCCTCCCCGACGGGAGCCCGGGGCCGGTCGCGGTGCCGCTCGCGGCGACCGCGTACGTGATCTACACGTCGGGGTCGACCGGCCGACCGAAGGGCGTGGCGGTGCCGCACGAGGGCATCGCGTCGCTGGCGGCGACGGCGGTGGACCGGATGGGCGTGACGGCGGACAGCCGCGTCCTGCAGTTCGCGTCGGTCGGGTTCGACGTGGCGGCGTTCGAGCTGGTCATGGGCCTGACGCTGGGCGCACGTCTGGTCGTCCTGCCCGACGAGGCGCGCGTCGCGGGGCCGGCGCTGACGACGTTCCTACGCGAGCACCGGATCACCCACGCGATCCTGCCGCCCTCGCTGGTCGCGGCCCTCCCCGACGACGCGACGATCCCGGACGGGACCACCGTCCTCGTCGGGACCGAGACCGTCCCGCCCGCGGTCGTCGCGCGGTGGTCGGAACGCCTCGACCTGTTCGTGGCCTACGGGCTGACCGAGGCGACGGTGAACTCGACGCTGTGGCGGGCCCGGCCCGACCACGTGGGGCCGCTGCCCATCGGAGAGCCCGACCCGAACACGGAGGTCCGGATCCTCGACGGGCGGCTGCGGCCGGTGCCGCCGGGCGTCGCCGGGGACCTCTACGTCGGCGGGCGCGGACTCGCCACGGGCTACCTCGGTCGGCCGGCGCTGACGGCGGGACGGTTCGTCGCGGCACCCGGCGGCGCCCGGATCTACCGGACCGGCGACCGGGCACGATGGCGCGCGGACGGGAACGTCGACTTCCTCGGGCGCGACGACGACCAGGTCAAGGTCCGCGGCGTGCGCATCGAGCCCGGCGAGGTCGCGGCCGCGCTGGCCGACCATCCCGCGGTGCGACAGGCCGTCGTCGTGGCCGACTCCGACGGCGACCTGACCCGCCTGGTCGGGTACGTGACGCCGGACGGCGCGCCGGATCCGTCCTCGGTCAGGGACCACGCCGCCGCACGGGTGCCGGAGCACATGGTCCCGTCCCTGGTCGTCGTGGTCGACGCGATCCCGCTGACGCCGAACGGCAAGCTCGACCGCCGCGCGCTGCCCGCGCCGGACTGGTCGGCGCTGGTCGGCGGGGTGACGCCGGCGTCGGCTCCGGAAGCGCGGCTGGCCGACCTGGTGGCGCAGACGCTGCGGCTGGAGACCGTCGGCGTGACCGACGACTTCTTCGCCCTCGGCGGGCACTCCATGGCGGCGATGCGCCTGCTGTCGGCGATCCGGACCGAGCTGGACGCCGAGCTGG
The DNA here is from genome assembly GCF_030269685.1 of Actinomycetospora sp. NBRC 106378. Taxonomy (GTDB): domain Bacteria; phylum Actinomycetota; class Actinomycetes; order Mycobacteriales; family Pseudonocardiaceae; genus Actinomycetospora. Next base: position 72,043 of record NZ_BSTT01000019.1, on the reverse strand, counting down.
CGGTGCGCGACGTGTTCGAGGCGCCGACCGTGCGGGCGCTCGCGGCGCGCGTGGCCACGGCGCCCCGGGCCCGGCCCGCGCTGGTGCGGACGGACGGCGGCCCGGTGGTCGCGCCGGCCCAGCGGTGGCGCCTCGCCCGGGGGCTCGCACCGCGGCCGGACCACGTGCTGCGGCTGGCGGGGCCGTTCGCGTTCGACGTGCTGTCCGCGGCGATCGGCGACCTGGTGGCGCGGCACGAGCCGCTGACGTGGAGCTACCCCGAGGGTCCCGACGGCGAGCCGGTGCCGGTTCCGGTGTCGCTGCACCGCGGCTCGTCCCCGGAGCCGTTCGACCTCGTGCGCGAGCCGGCGTTCCGGGCGCACCTGCAGGACGACGGGTCCCTGCTGCTGGTGCTCGGCTACCTCGCGGTGGACGAGTGGTCGGTGGTGCCGCTGCTGCGGGACCTCGCCGTGGCGGTCACCGCGCGGTCGGCGGGCTCGGCGCCGTCGTTCGCGCCGCTGCCGGTGACCTACGCCGACCACGCGCGGTGGGCCGCGTCCCTGCCCGGCGTCGACGAGGTGCCGCCGGGTCTGGAGGGCATGCCGACGACCGTCTTCGGTGGCGGCCCGGACGCTGCCGCCACGGACGTGGTGGCGGTGCCGGCCGAGGTGCGCCGGGGGCTGGACGGGCTGGCCCGACGGCACGGGGCGTCGCTGCTGATGGTGCTGCAGACCGGGCTCGCCCGGGCGCTCGGTGCGCTGGGACACGGACCCGACCTGCCGTTGGCCGCGCTGACGGCCGGCCGGACCGACGCGGCGCTCGACGGGCTGGTCGGTGGGATCGCGGATCTCGTGGTGCTGCGGACCTCCACGGAGGCGTCGGTCGAGGAGGTCCGGGCGGTCGACCTGGAGGCGTTCGCGCACGCCGGGACGCCGTTCGTGGTCACCGCGGAGGCGACCGGGCTGTGGCGCCCGCCGGTCGTCCTGGTGCAGCACGAGGAGCCGGCGCTGGAGCGGGAGACCGCGGTGCTGGGCGAGCTGTCGGCCGTGCCGACCGGGACGTCGGACGCCGATCTCGTCGTGTCGTTCGCGGAGTGCGCGCCGGGGACGGCGCTGACCCTGGAGGTGACGCGCCGCGTGGAGGTCGTCCCGGCGGACCTGGCGGACCGGCTGGTGGCGGCGCTGGCGGAGCTGGCCCGCCCCTGAGCGGCAGGACGTCGTTGCTGTCAGCCCGTGGCAGCAACGACGTCCTGCCACCGGGAATCGGCCCGGCCCGCCGCCCCTCCGAGGTGCACACCAGGCAGCCGAGTCGGCCCTCTGACATGCCTCAGGTACACCTCGCGGTCGGACGAGATCGGCCGGGTCAGCGACGATGTGGCTCTCCTGCCACTGGACGCCGGCAACGACGCTTTCCTGCCACGAGGAGGGGGGCCGGGAGCGGCTCAGCCCTGCTGGGTCGACCAGAGCGTCGCGTAGCGCCCGCCCGCGGCGAGCAGCTCGTCGTGGGTGCCGGACTCCACGATCCGGCCGGCGTCCATCACCACGATCCGGTCGGCGGTCGCGGCCTGGACCAGCCGGTGGGCGACCACGATCCCGGTGCGCCCGACCAGCACCCGCTCGGCCGCCTCGTCGAGGGCCCGCGCACCGGAGCTGCCGGCCTCGGCCGTCGCCTCGTCGAGCACGGCGACGGGCGGGTCGGCGAGGAGCAGCCGGGCGAGGGCGAGCTGCTGGGCCTGGGCACCGGTCAGCGCGTGCCCGCCGGCCCCGACCACCGTGTCGATCCCGTCCGGCAGCGCGGCCACCCACGTCGACGCGCCCACCGCCTCCACCGCCGCGGCGAGATCGTCGTCCGACGCCGACGGCGCGGCCAGGCGCAGGTCGTCGGCCAGCGGGCCGGCGAAGACGTGGACCTCCTGGGTCACGAGCCCGACCCGGCCGGCGGCCACCGCACCCGCCGTCGGGACGTGGACCCCCGCGACGAGACCGGCGAGCGTCGTCTTGCCCGCGCCGCTCGCACCGACGAGGGCCACGCGGGCGCCGGCCGGGATGTCGAGGTCGACGTCGGAGAGCACCTCGTGGCCTGCGACATAGCTGTGCCGCACCCCGCGGACCGCGACCGACCCGTCCTCCCCGACCGGCCGCTCCGGGGCCGGTCCGAGGTCGGCGACCCCCACCACGCGGGCGAGCGACGCCCCCGCGGACTGCACGGTGTCGAGCAGGAAGAGCGTCTCGTTGATCGGCGTGAACAGTGCGATGAAGTAGAGGGCGGCCGCGCTCGCCGTGCCGACCGAGGCCGCGTCGATCGACACGAGCCACGTCCCGGTCGCGAGCACCGCCGCGATCCCGAGGAACTCGGCGAGGTTCAGCCGCCCGAAGAACCCGGTCTGCAGCCGCACCACCCGCAAGGCGAGGGCGACGACGTCGGCGGCCCGCGAGGACACCCGGCGCCGGTGCTCGTCGTGCAGCACCAGCGACCGGACCGTCCCGATGCCCCCGACGGTGTCGAGCAGCTGCTGCTGCTGGGCGCCCCCCACCCGGCGCTGCTCGGCGTAGAGCGGGGTCGAACGACGCAGGTACCACCGGGCGGTGAGCGCCTGGACGGGCAGCGCGACGAGGGCCGCGAGCAGGAAGCGCCCGTCGAGGGCCGCGAGGCCGACGAGCGTGGCCACGATGACCAGTCCGCCGCGGGCGACGTTCGGCACGGCCTCGCGGACGGCGTCGCCGACGAGGGACAGGTCGGAGGTCACGCGGCTGGTGAGGTCGCCGGCGCCGGCCTCCTCGACCCGCGCGAGCGGCAACGACAGGGCACGGGCGACGAAGCGTTCCCGCAGGTCGGCGAGCAGGCCTTCGCCGGCACGCGCGACGAGCATCCCGCCGACCACGGCCAGCGCTCCCTGCGCGAGGGCCGCGGCGACGAGACCGACCACGGGCGCGGTGACGGCGTCGGGCCCCCGGCGCTGCACGACGACGTCGACGACGAGCCCGAGCAGCGGCGCCACCGCCATGCTCGCCCCGGCGCTCGCGAGCAGCGCCACCAGACCTCCGAGGACGACGCCCCGCCGCTCGCGCAGCAGCCCCGCGAGCACGACCCGGATGCGGTCACCGGAGGCGACCGGCAGCAGTTCCCGGTTCATCCCAGCGCTCCGCGGTAGGAGGGGTCGTCCAGCAGTGCCGCGTGCGTCCCGGTCGCGGCGACCCGGCCCCCGACGACGTGCACCACCCGGTCGGTCGCGGCCAGCAACGCGGGACGGGTGGCGACGACGAGCGTGGTCCGGCCGGCCCGTAGTGCGGCGACCCCCGCCGCGATGCGGGCCTCGGTGACGGCGTCGACGGCGGTGGTCGGGTCGTGCAGCACGAGCACGGGCGGGTCGGCGGCGAGGGCCCGGGCGAGTGCGAGCCGCTGGCGCTGCCCGCCCGAGAGCGACCGGCCCTGCTCGGAGACGGCGCTGTGGAGCCCGTCGGGCAGCACCTCGGCGACCTGGTCGGCGTGCGCGGCGGCGAGCGCCGGTCCGACGTCGCCGACGGCCGCGGCACCCACCGTCTCGGCCACCGTGCCCGAGAACAGGACGGCGTCGTGCGCGGCGACCAGCACCCGTCGTCGGGACTCGGTCGGGTCGAGCGTGGTCACGTCGGTGCCGTCGAGGGTGACGACGGCGGGTGTCGCGCTCTCGCGCGCGAGCGCCCGCACGATCGCGGCCGCGTCGGCCGGGTCGGCGCAGACCACGCCGACGTGGGCGCCCGCCTCGAGGTCGAGGTCCACGCCGTCGAGCGCCTCGCGGACGCTGAGCTCGCCCTTGGACCGTTCGGCGGACTGCCCTTCCGAGCGAGCGGCACTTTCGCTCGCTCCAGGTGCGCGAGAGTGCCGTTCGTTCACGTCGGAGGTGCCCACCGCGAACGGCGCCGACAGCACCTCGCCGATCCGGCGCGCCGACGCCCGTCCCTGCGCGAGGCGGCCGTTGACCCAGCCGAGGATCTGCAGCGGCGTCACGAGGAACTGCGCGAGGCCCACCGCGGCGACCAGCTCACCGACCGAGATGACGCCCGACGCCGCGAGCCGGCCGCCGACCAGGGCCACCAGCGCGAGGAACAGGCCGTTCGCGGCGAGCACCGCGCCCTGGTAGAGCGCCTGCGCGCGGGTGGCGCCGAGCGTCGCGGCGAGGGCGGCCCGCGAGGCGCCGACGTACCGGGTGACCGCCGCCGGCTGCGCGCGCAGGCCGCCGAGGACCCGGAAGCCCTCGACGAGGTCGGCCGCGACGCCCGAGGCGCGGGCGGCCGCCTCCTGCTCCGGGCCGGACCGGCGTTCGAGCGGGCGGCCGAGGTAGTGCACGGCGGCCAGCAGCAGCGGCGTCCCGACCAGGACGAGCACGCCCAGCACGAGCGAGGAGGTCAGCAGCACCGTGGCCGCCACCGCCATCGCGGCGAGGGCGGCGATCCCGAGCGGCAGGGCGAAGGCGACGACGCCGACGCGCTTGGCGTCGGTCACGGCGACGGAGGTGAGCTCGCCGGGCAGGCGACCGGTCTCGGCGCCGCCGCGAGGGTCGAGGACCCGGTCGGCGACCCGGAGCCGCAGGGCCTGGTCGGTGGTCACGTCGGCGTACCAGGACCGGCGGGCGCCCCACCGGTAGCAGAAGGACAGGACGAGGAAGTCCAGCCCGAGCAGGGTCAGCCACAGGACGAGGGCGCCCGGGTCGCCGGTGGCGACGGCGCGGTCGATGACCACGCCGACGAGCACCGGGACCAGGGCCTCCCCCGCCTGGTGGCCGCAGAACAGGACGGTCGCGGCAGCGATCGGTCTCCGGCGCTCCCGCAGCGCCCCACCCAGGACGGAACGAACGGCACTCTCGGGTGCACCGATGCTGTGAGAGTGCCGTTCGCTCGTCACGGGAGACACCTAGCGCAGGGCCTGCGCGAGCGGGGGCACCATGGCGTCGATCGCGTAGGGCAGCGACAGCGGGCTGCCGAAGCCGACGGCGCCGGCGAAGATCGACGTCTCGCCGCCGAGGAAGGCGACCTTCCCCTGCTGCACCACGGGGAGGGTGTTGAAGGTCGGGATCGCGCGCACGGTCGCCTCGTCGGCGCCGAACACCGCCAGCGCGTCCTTGTTCAGCTCGCCGAGCTGCTCGGAGGAGAGCTCCTGGGTGGTCGGCGCGACCTGCATGCCGAGCCCGGTGAACGGCTGGGTGCGCAGGTCGTCGGTCCCGAGCGAGTTGGTCGAGCCGCTGGCGGTGAGGTCGACCGCGACGGTCTTGCCGGCGAACTGCGGGTTGGCGTTCTTGGCGTCGGTGAAGCGCTGCTCGACGCCCGCGATGACCTGGTCGGCCCGCGCGCTCTCCCCGAGCGCCTGACCGGTGATCCGGGTCTGCTCCTGCCACGGCACGGCCACGCCGTCCTGCGGGTCGGCGATCGTCGGCGCGATGCGGGAGAGGGCGTCGTAGTCGGCGCGCTCCATGTAGGAGTAGACGCCGAGGATGAGGTCGGGGCGCAACGAGGCGACCTTCTCCACGTCGATCTGGTTGCCGCCGACGAGCTCGGGCCGCTGGCCGCCGAGCGCCTGCTGGGCCCAGGGGCGGTTCGCGGCGTCGAAGGAGCCGAGGAACTGCCGCTCCCCGACCGGCACGACGCCGAGCGCGAGGGCGAAGTCGACGTCGTTGTAGCCGACGGTGACCACCCGGACCGGCTTGTTCGGGATCGTCGTCTCCCCGAACTTGTGCTTGATCGTCACCGGGAAGCCGGGAGCGGCCGGCGCCGACGAGGCGGACGTGCCCGACTCCGAGCCACTGCCGCAGGCGGACAGCAGGAGGGCGGCGACGAGGCCGAACAGGAGCGCCACGAAGGGGCGCCGACGAGAACTCATGGATGCGGCTCCGGACGAACGACGATGGAAGTCGGAGGTGAGGCTTACCTAATCACGTCCGAAGGTCAACTGTCCGAATCGTCACGCTCTCGCTGGCGCCGGCCGACCGGCAGCACCAGGGGGGTCCCGGAGACGGGGTCCTCGACGATCTTCGCCTCGAGACCGAAGACGTCGCGCATCGTCTGCTCGGTGAGCACGTCGGCCGGGGCGCCGGAGCACGCGATCCGGCCGTCGTGCATGGCGACGAGGCGGTCGGCGTAGCGGGCGGCGAGGTTGAGGTCGTGCAGCACCATGACCACGGTGCGACCGCGCTCGCGGTGCAGCCGCTCGACGAGGTCGAGGACGTCGACCTGGTGCGCGAGGTCCAGGAACGTCGTCGGCTCGTCGAGCAGGAGCACGTCGGTCCCCTGCGCCAGCGCCATCGAGATCCACACCCGCTGCCGCTGCCCGCCCGACAGCGTCTCGAGCGGCCGGTCGGCGAACTCGGAGGTCCCGGTCCAGGCGAGCGCCTCGGTTACCACGGCCTCGTCGTCGGGGCTCCACTGCCGGAACCAGCGCTGGTGGGGGTGCCGGCCGCGCGCGACGAGGTCGGCGACGACGAGCCCCTCGGGCGCCACCGGGTCCTGCGGCAGCACCCCGAGCACCGTCGCGACCTGCTTCGACGGCATCCGGTCGATCCGCTGGCCGTCGAGCAGCACGTGCCCGTGCCGCGGGGCGAGCAGGCGGGCCATCGCCCGCAGCAGCGTCGACTTGCCGCAGCCGTTCGGGCCGATCACCGCCGTCACGGTGCCCTCGACGACGTCGAGGTCCAGCCCGCCGTCGGCCCCGACGACGAGCTCGTCGTCGTAGCCGACCTGCAGGCCCTCGGTGCGCAGCCGGGTCCTCGTCGTCTTCCCGACGTCGGGTCTGGTCAGATCCGTGGTCACACGGTCCTCCTGCGGGTGCGGCGGACGAGCAGGTAGAGCAGGTACGGGGCGCCGACGACCACGGTGACGACCCCGACGGGCACCGCCTCGCCGAGCACGGTGCGCGCGACGAGGTCCGCGGCCACCACGAGCAGCGCCCCACCGAGGGCGGAGCCGACCAGCGGCGGCCGCGATCCCCCGGAGAGGCGCAGCATGATCTGCGGGACGACGAGCGCGACGAACCGGATCGGCCCGGCGCAGGCGGTCGCCACGGCGGCCAGCACCACGGCCACGCCGACCACCCCGGCGCGGGCGCGGTCCACCCGTACCCCGAGCCCGCGGGCGGCCTCGTCGCCGAGCTCGAGGGCGGCGAGCCGGAACGCCAGCACGATCGCGAGCGGCAGCCCGACCGCCAGGACGAGGCCCGCGGGCACCACGTTCTCCCAGGACCGGCTGGCGAGCGACCCGCGCAACCAGGTCAGCACCTGTCCGGCCTGCTGGACGTTCGCCGACACGAGCAGGTAGGTGGTCAGCGAGACCGCGGCCGAGCTCACCGCGATCCCGACCAGCAGCAGCCGGAAGCCGTCCAGGCCCTGCCGGTAGGCCAGGACGTAGACCAGGGCCGCGGCGACCAGGCCGCCGGCGAGCGCCGCGATCGGCGTGCCGACCGGCGACACCGCCAGCCCCGACACGCCCGCACCGCCCGCGAGCACCACGGACGCGACGGCGAACAGGCTCGCGCCGTCGGTGACGCCGAGGATGTCCGGGCTGGCCAGCGGGTTCCGGACGACGGCCTGGGTCAGGGCACCGGACAGCCCCAGCGCGGCGCCCACGAACGCGCCGGTCAGGGTCCGGGGCAGGCGCAGCTCGGTGACGATGTAGGCGTCGGCCGGGTCGCCGCCGCCGAGCAGGATGCGGACGACCTCGGTGACCGGGATCGGGAAGTCCCCGCGCCCGAGGTTCACCGCGGCGACCAGCACGAGCAGCACGGCGGTCACCACCGCGACCAGTACCGCCCGCGTGCGCCACACGCCGGTGACGGGCCCGGCCCGGAACCCGCGCCGCGCCGTCGTCAGGACCCCGGCCTCCCGCATCACAGCCGCGCCAGCTTCCGTCGCCGCACGAGCGCGATGAAGAAGGGCGCGCCGACGACGGCCAGCACGATCCCGACCTGCAGCTCCCCGGGACGGACCACGAGCCGGCCGACCACGTCGGCCACCAGCACCAGCGTCGCGCCGCCCAGCCCGGCGACCGGCAGGAGCCAGCGGTGGTCGGGGCCGGTGAAGAAGCGGGCGATGTGCGGCGCGACGAGCCCGACGAAGGAGATCGGCCCCGCCACCGCGACGGCGGACCCGGCGAGCAGCGTGATGGCGGCGATCCCGAGCGCGCGGGCGCGGCCGACGTGGTGTCCGAGGCCGCGGGCGGTGTCCTCACCGAGGGCGAGCACGTTGAGACCCGGTGCGTTGATCGCGGCGAGGACCAGTCCCGCGAGGACGAACGGGGCGATCTGCAGCGAGGCGAGCGAGTCCTTGTCGTCGAGGGCGCCCGCGGACCAGAAGCGGTAGGCGTCGAGGGAGGACGTGTCCCGCAGGACCAGGGCCGAGGTGATCGCGATGAGCAGCTCGCTCACGGCGACCCCGGCCAGGGCGAGCGTCACCGGGGTCGGCCCGCCCGCGCGGCTGCCGCCGAGCGAGGCCAGGGCGAACACGAGCACGCTGGCGAGCCCCGCGCCGGCGAAGCCGAACCACACCGTGCCGTACAGGCTCGTGATGCCGAGGAACTGGATGGCGACGACGAGCAGGAAGCCCGCGCCCGCGCTCACGCCGAGCAGTCCGGGGTCGGCGAGCGGGTTGCGGGTGTGGCCCTGCATGAGCGCCCCGGCCACCCCGAGCGCGATCCCGACGAGGGCCCCGAGCAGCGTCCGCGGCACCCGGAGGTCCTGCACGATCGCCACGGTCTGGTCGGCACCCGTCCCGGTCAGCCCGGCCCACACCTGGACGGGGCTGAGCAGCGCCGCCCCGACCACGACCGACAGGACCATCGCGACGAGGAGGGCCACCACCGCGATCCCGACGACGAGCGCCGGGCGCCTGCCCCGGGGGACACGTGTCCCCGCCGGTCGGTCGGCGAGCGCGGTCACGGGTCCCTCCCTCGACTGAGGTGAGCCCAACCTAACTGACGGGCCCGCTCGCCGGGGACACGAGGATGGCGGCGTGACCGAGACCCTGCCGCTGACCGGCGAGCGCACCGTCCCCGGGATCCCGGCGGAGAACTACTGGTTCCGCCGCCACGAGGCCGTCTACCTCGCCCTGGTCGACGACTGCCGGGACGCCGTCGTGCTCGAGGCCGGAGTGGGCGAGGGCTACGGGGCGGCGCTGCTCGCCGACGTCGCGGAGCGTGTCGTCGGGCTGGAGCTGGAGGCGGCGACGGCCGCACACGTCCACCGGCGCTACGGGCTCGACGTCGTCCGCGCCGACCTGCAGCGCCTCCCGCTGCCCGACGCCTCGGTCGACGTCGTCGTGAACCTCCAGGTGATCGAGCACCTGTGGGACCAGCCCGGGTTCCTGCGCGAGTGCGCCCGCGTGCTCCGGCCGGGCGGGCGGTTGCACTGCTCCACGCCCAACCGCCTCACCTTCTCCCCCGGCAACGCCCTCGACGACCGCCCGCTCAACCCCTTCCACACCCGCGAGCTCGCGGCGGAGGACCTCGTGGCGATGCTTCCCGACGCCGGGTTCTCCGGCGTCGAGGTGCGCGGGCTCCACCACGGCGCCGCGCTCCGCGAGCGCGACGCGCGCCACGGCGGGTCGATCGTCGACGCGCAGATCGCGCTGGCGCTGTCGGGCGCGGAGTGGCCGGAGGCCCTGGTCGCCGACGTCGAGGCCGTGACCGTCGACGAGTTCGACCTACGCGCCGACGACGTCGACGCCTCGCTCGACCTCGTCGTCAGCGCGGCACGGCCGGCCTGACGTCGGTGTGGACGAAGTCCGTGTCTCCCGTCTTCCGGGGCGCCTTGTAGAGCAGGGGCTCTCCGGTGTCGATGGCGAGCGCGTAGGAGAAACAGTCGCCGTAGTTGAGCCTCGCCGGGTGCCCGGAGCCCCTCCCGAAGTCGCGGAGGGCCGCGCGGGCGAGGTGCGCCTGGGCCGGCGTCACCGGGACCAGCTCGATCCGCATGACACCGAGGTAGTGGTCGAGTTCCCTGCTGGCGACCGGGTCTCCCGCCCCGTCGATCACCAGGGCCGTCTCCACGTAGTTGGCGGCGGAGAGGCGCGCGAAGCCCACCGTCGCGATGGCCTGGTCGTAGACGTCGGCGTCGGGTTCCTGACGCAGGACCGCCACGAGCGCGGAGGAATCGACGATCACCGTGGCAGTCCGGTCGCCTCGTCGTCGAGGAACGCCGTCGGGTCGACGCCGGGTTCGTAGGGTCCCAGGCGTGCCGCGATGTTGCGGGCGATGGCGCGGCCGGCCTCGAGTCGGGCCGCGTCCACCGACCCCCGTGCCGGGAGCCTCGCGAGACGTTCCCGCACCGCCGTGGTCACGGCCTCGGTGAGGCTCTCGCCGGTCTCGTTGGCCAGCTGCCGCGCCAGAGCGTAGGTCTCGTCGTTCTTGATGTTCAGCGCCGCCATTGCGTGCCTCCGTGGTGGAGCACCGACGGTAGCATGGTGGAACGTCATCCCCGTCCGAGATCCGCGTCTACCCGGAAGTAACCTGCTGGGCCGAAGGAGGTCGGATGACGGAGGGGACGTTCTGCCTGGTCCTGCACTCCCACCTGCCCTGGTTGGCCCGGCACGGCTCGTGGCCGGTCGGTGAGGACTGGCTCTACCAGGCCTGGGCGCACTCCTACCTGCCCGTGGTCGACGTGCTGCACCGCCTGGCCGATCGGGGCCACCGCGACGTCCTCACCCTGGGCGTCACGCCGGTGCTCGCGGCCCAGCTCGACCACCCGTACACGCTGCGGGCGATGCACGCCTGGCTCGCCGACTGGCAGCTCCGGGCGCACGCGAACCACCGCCGGCTCCCCGAGACCGCCGTCCGCGAGCACCGGGCCGCGGCCGCCGCGCTCGAGACCTTCGAGCGGACCTGGCGCCACGGCGGCTCGCCCGTCTTCCGCGGTCTCACCGACTCCGGTGTGGTGGAACTCCTCGGCGGGCCGGTCACGCACCCGTTCGGCCCGCTGCTGCCCGGCCGCGTCCGGCGGTTCCTGCTCGACGGCGGCCTGCGCGACACCGCGCGCCGGCTCGGCGCCCGCCCGCGGGGCATCTGGGCGCCGGAGTGCGGCTACGCGCCCGGCATGGAGCGCGAGTACGCCGCGGCGGGCGTGCAGCGGTTCCTCGTCGACGGCCCCGCCCTGCGCGGCGACACGGCCGCGGCGCACCCGGTCGACGGGTCCGACGTCGTCGCCTTCGGCCGCGACCTCGAGGTCACCTACCGCGTGTGGTCGCCGAAGGCCGGCTACCCGGGCGGCCCCGACTACCGCGACTTCCACACCTTCGACCACGCCTCGGGCTTCAAGCCCTACCGGGTGACCGGGAAGCGGGTGGCCGAGAAGGCGCCCTACGAGCCCGACCGGGCCGCGGCCGCCGTCGGGAAGGACGCGCAGGACTTCGTCGACACCGTCGTCGCCCGGCTGCGGGAGCTGAAGGCGAGCCGCGGCCGGCACGGCCTCGTCGTCGCGGCGTACGACACCGAGCTGTTCGGGCACTGGTGGCACGAGGGCCCGGCGTGGCTGGAGCAGGTGCTGACGCTCCTTCCCGACGCCGGGGTGCGCGTCACCACCCTGCGCGGTGCGGTCGAGGCCGGGCACGTCGAGGAGCCGGTGGTGCTCCCGCCGTCGTCGTGGGGCTCGGGCAAGGACTGGCGCGTGTGGGACGGCGCCGCGGTGGCCGACCTGGTCACCGACAACACCGAGGTCGCGACCCGCCTGCTCGCCGCGGTCGACGGCGTCCCCCGCTCCACCGGGCGCGACGCCACGCTCGACGCCCTCGCCGTGCAGGCGGCACTGGCCCTGTCTAGCGACTGGGCGTTCATGGTCACGAAGGACTCCGCCGCGCACTACGCCCGCCGACGCGCCGCCGAACACCGCGACCGGGTCCGCGAGCTGACCGATCTCCTGCCCGCCGGACGCCACGCGGAGGCGGCGCGCCGGGCCGCCGTGTTCGCCGCGCAGGACGACCTGTTCGGTCACCTCGACGCCCGCCACCTGACGCCGGCGCGCTCCCGGGTGCTGGTCGACGCATGAGAACCCTGCTGGTGTCCTGGGAGTACCCGCCGGTCGTGGTCGGCGGGCTCGGACGCCACGTCGGGGCGCTCGCGACGCACCTCGCCGCGCAGGGCCACGACGTCGTCGTCCTGACCCGGCAGCCCACCGGGACCGACGCCGCGACCCACCCGACCACCGACACGGTCGTCGACGGCGTGCGCGTGCTGCGGGTCGCCGAGGACCCGCCGCACCTGGAGTTCTTCCGCGACCTCGTGGCCTGGACGCTCGCGATGAACCACGCCCTGGTCCGCGCGGCCACCGGGCTGCTGCGGGAGTGGCGACCGGAGGTCGTGCACGCCCACGACTGGCTCGTCGCCCACGCCGCGATCACCCTGCGCGAGCTCGCCGACGTGCCGCTGGTCGCGACGATCCACGCCACGGAGGCGGGCCGCCACGGGGGCTGGCTGTCGCAGCCGCTGAACCAGCAGGTGCACAGCGTGGAGTGGTGGCTCGCGAACGCCGCCGACGCCGTGGTCACGTGCTCGCACGCGATGCGCACCGAGGTCGCCGACCTGTTCGACGTCGACCCGACCGGGATCGCGGTGCTGCACAACGGGATCGACGCGTCGGGGTGGGCGCCCTCCCCCGTGGCAGGAAAGCGTCGTTCCTGTCATCCAGTGGCAGAGAATCCGCATCGTCGCGTCAGCCCGCCCACCCTCGTCACGTTCGGCCGTCTGGAGTGGGAGAAGGGCATCCAGGACGTCATCGCCGCGCTCCCCGCGATCCGTCGGGCCCACCCCGGGACGCGGCTGATGATCGCGGGCTCCGGCTCCCACGCCGCCTGGCTGTCCGCCCGCGCCCGCGAGGCCCGGGTGCGCCGCGCGGTCGTGATGCTCGGGCACGTCGACGACGTCACCCTCACGCGCCTGCTGGGCTCGGCGTCGGCGGTCGTCCTGCCGTCGCGCTACGAGCCGTTCGGCATCGTCGCGCTGGAGGCGGCGGCCGCGGGCGCGCCCCTGGTGGCGTCGCGGGCCGGCGGGCTCGGGGAGGTCGTGCTCGACGGCGTCACCGGGCTCTCGTTCGACCCGGGTGACGTCGCGGGCTGCGCCGCCGCCGTCGTCGCGGCGCTCGACGACCCGGAGGCGTCCCGACGACGGGCCGCCACGGCCCGCGAGCGCCTCGACACCGACTTCGCCTGGCCGACCATCGCGGCGGACACCGCCGCGCTCTACCGCGCCACCCGTCGTCGGGAATCCGTGTCCCTGGAGCGCCCGAAGATCCCCAGCGGGAACGTCTTCGGCCGGAGCTGAGCCCAGGGCTCAGTGCGCGATCGTGGGCCGGCGGCGCGACCAGCGTCGGTCCCGGAGCTCGGTGACGATGAAGCGGGCGACGTCACCCCGGGTGATCGACCGGCCGTGCGGCGGGGTCGCGGCGTCGTCGACGCGGTAGCGGTCGGTGGCGTCCCGGTCGAGGAGCAGGACCGGCCGCACCAGGGTCCAGTCGAGCTCCCCGGCCGTGACGACGGCCTCCATGGCGATCATGTCGTCGTAGAGCTCCCGGAGGAGCGGGCGGACGAGCAGCCGGTACCAGAGGGCGAGCTCGGGATCGTCGCGGCGGACCCCGGCCGAGGTCACGCCGACGAAGCGGTCGACCCCGCACCGGTCCATGGCGGCGACGGTGGCCCGCGCCCCGGCGGAGTACAGCCCGTCGGCGCGCCGGCCCGGCGGGCCGACGGCGGAGACGACGACGTCGTGACCGTCGATCGCCGCGTCGAGACTCGTCTCGTCCGTGACGTCGGCCCGAACCACCACGGGGCGGCTGGGGAGGTCGTCCGCGGCCAGGAGGGAGCGGAGGCGGTCGGGGTCGCGGGCGGTGGCGGTCACCCGATGACCGGCGTGCAGGGCCTCCGCGACGACGCGCCGTCCGGTGGCACCGCCGGCGCCGAGGACGACGACGGCGAGGTCGGCGCTCACGAGACCACCCGGGCGTGGTCGGCCACGGCGGACCCGGGGCGACCGGAGCCGGTGAGGCTCGTCCGGACCCGGTGCCACGCGGCGACGGCGGGCAGCCCCACGCGGGCGACCCCGCTCGCGACCGGGTGGGACAGCCGCTGCATCGACCGGAGGAGACCGAGGGCGTCGCGCACCCGGGACGGCGCGTAGCCGGCCATCGTCTGCTGGAAGCGCAGGGTGGCCAGCGGGATCGTCGTGGTCCCGTCGCGGGCGGCGACCAGTTCGTCGGCGAGGTGCCCGGCGTCGCGGATGGCGGTGGCGGCCGAGCCACCGCCGGTCGGTGGCATGGCGTGGACCGCGTCGCCGAGGGCGGTGACCGGACCCGCGGGCCACGGCGTGAGGTCACCGTCGGGATCGCACGTGTGGTAGCCGAAGTACGCCGCGGTGTCGACGTCGGTGGCGGCGACGAGGTCCAGGAGAGCCGGCGACCAGCCCCGCAGGACGTGCCGCGCGTGCGCGACCAGCGCGCCCGCCGCGAGTGCCGTCCCGCCCGGTCGCAGTACCGCCTCCGGCCCGATGAGCCCCCAGACGAGCGCGGGCGCCTCGGTGATCGCGGCGACCTCCCGACAGGTGGCGGGGTCGACGGTGGCCCCGGCCGCGGGATCGTGCGCGGTGAGGAACAGGCCGAGGCCACCGGGCCCCTGCGCGAGGCCGGGGCCGTCCGCGAGCATCGCGGGCAGCCGTCGGCGGACCTCCGCCGTCAGCGGGATGCGCGCGGCGATGCACCCGTAGTCGCACGGGGTGGAGGTGGGACGGCCCGCCAGGGTCGCGGCGACCCGCGACCGGACCCCGTCGGCGCCGACGAGCACGTCGGAGACCTCCGTGGTCCCGTCGTCGAAGTGCGTCACGACCCGGCCGTCGGAGCGCACCTCGTGGTCGCGGTAGGTGCTCGCGAAGCGCACCCGGTCCCCGAGGCCCTCGGCGAGGAGGGTACGGAGCGGGACCCGGCCGATGAACAACGCCTCGTCGGCGGGGTCGAAGGTCTGCTCGGCCAGGGGGCGGAGCCGGTGGTCGGCGAGGGTGAGGGTCCGCGAGGCCGACGGCGGCGCCGAACTGCCCAGCAGTGCCTGGTAGTGCGCGGGCCCGAGGTGGCGCCGCAACATCTCGCACGCCGGCCGGTCGAGGGCCAGCCGGTAACCGCCGGTCGCGCCCACGTGGGCGTCCCGGTCGTGCACCACGACGTCGATGTCGGCCCGGTGCAGGGCCTGCGCGAGGGCGAGGCCCCCGATCCCGGCGCCGATGACAGTGACACGCATCGTCGTCCTCCCTGCCGTCGATATCAGTCAACTGATACCGTACACACGTGTCGGACGATGCGCTGCCGGTCTGGAACCTCATGCGGACCGCTCACGTGGTCGGTCTGCGCTTCGCCCAGGTGTTCGCCACGACGGACCTGACACCGACCCAGTTCGGGGTCCTGCACGCCCTCGCCGAGCGCGAGCTCACCCAGGCCAAGCTCGCCCGGGTGGTCCTGGTGCGGCCGCAGAGCATCGGCGTGCTGGTCGCCGACATGGTCGACCGTGGTCTCGTCGAGCGTCACGGTCCGGGCGGCCGGGGTCGGCGGGCCACCCTCGGGCTCACGACGGACGGCCGGGAGACCCTCGACCGCGCCTGGCCGGCGGTCCGCGAGTTCAATGCGCCGTCAGCCCTCGGCCTCACTGCGGCCCAGGCCGCCATGCTCGAGGAGATCCTCGACCGCGTTCGCGAGACGTTGACGTCAGGTGACTGATGTGATCAGTCCCGAGCGGCCTCCGCGGCGGCCTTCGCCGTCTTGCGGGCGATGTCGGCGAGCGCGGCACGCTCGGCGGCGGCCGCCTCGTAGTCGGCGACCCGGTCCCGGACGATCCGCGCGGGTGCCCCGACCGCCACCGAGTAGTCGGGCACGATCCCCTTCACCACGGCGTGCGCGCCGAGCACGCACCCACGGCCGACCGTGGTGCCGCGCAGGATCGTCACCTTCGTGCCGACCCAGGTCTCCGGGCCGACGCGGACCGGGGTCTTGACGATGCCCTGGTCCTTGATCGGGCGATGGATGTCCTCGTAGCGGTGGTCGAAGTCGCAGACGTAGATCCAGTCGGCGAGCAGCGTGGCGTCGCCGAACTCGACGTCGAGGTAGGCGTTGATCGTGTTGTCCGCCCCGAACACGGCCTTGTCGCCGATGCGCAGCGAGCCCTCGTGGCACCGGACCTTGGTGCGGTCGCCGATGTGCGTGAACCGCCCGATCTCCAGGCGACCGAGCCCCGGCCGGCACTCCAGCGACACGTCCTTGCCGAGGAACACCATGCCCTTGAGCACGATGTGCGGCTGCTTCCGGCGGACCTTCAGGATCCGCCAGTAGCGCACGAGGTACCACGGCGTCCACGCCCGGTGTCGCACGATCCAGCGCAGCGACGCCAGTGACACGAGCCGCGCCTGGTCCGGATCCTTCCGGGTCGCCCAACTGCTCACCCGCGAGAGGGTACGGCGAGGATGGGCCGGTGACCTCGGGGACCGGGAGACGAAGCGCAGCGGAGCTCGACGTGGTGGTCGTCGGCAGCGTGAACCTCGACCTGGTCGCGCGACTGGAACGCCTGCCCTCCCCCGGCGAGACCCTGACCAGCCGCGGCGTCACCCGTCACCCCGGCGGCAAGGGCGCCAACCAGGCGCTCGCGTGCGCGCGGCTCGGCGCGACGGTGCGGCTGGTCGGCGCCGTGGGCTCCGACCCGCTCGCCGACGAGGCCCTGGCGCTGCTGCGCTCCGAAGGCGTGGACCTCGCAGCGGTGACGAGCGTGGAGGACGCCCCGACCGGCACCGCGATGATCCAGGTCGACGACCACGGCGACACCACGATCGTCATCGACACCGGCGCGAACGGGTTCGTGACGACGGACGACCTCGCTGCCGACCTCGTCCTCACCGTCCTCGAGGTCCCCGACGAGGCCGTCGCCGCGGCGATGGCCGCGCCTGGCTTCACCGTCCTCAACGCCGCCCCCGCTCGCGCCGTCGACGAGGCCGTGCTGCG
This sequence comes from Actinomycetospora sp. NBRC 106378, assembly GCF_030269685.1. Taxonomy (GTDB): domain Bacteria; phylum Actinomycetota; class Actinomycetes; order Mycobacteriales; family Pseudonocardiaceae; genus Actinomycetospora. The sequence goes on along the minus strand of NZ_BSTT01000019.1, from coordinate 55,096 downwards.
CACCGTGGACCTGCTGAGTGTCAACGACGACGAGCACGCGATCCTCGGCCGCACCGCGGACCTCGACGCGCTCGCCGCCGTCGTCGTGACCCACGGGGCATCGGGGGCCACGCTGTACCGGCGCGGCCGGGAGGTGGCCTCCGCCGAACCCCCGGTCGTCGACGCGGTCGACGGCACCGCTGCCGGCGACGCCTTCACCGCGGCCCTCGCGTTGTCCCTCGTCGAGGGGCTTCCCGACGACGAGGCGCTGACGCGGGCCTGCGCGGTCGGCGCCCTGACCGCCACCCGTGCGGGCGCCCAGCCCGCGCTCCCCACGCTCGACGAGCTCCACGCCTTCCTGGAGGCCCACGCATGACCCCGCTGATCATCGACACCGACCCCGGCGTCGACGACGCGTTCGCTCTCGCCGTCGCCTGCCTCGCCCCCGAGGTCGACCTGCTCGCCGTGACCACCGTGCACGGCAACGTGCCCGTCGAGCAGACCACCGAGAACGCCCGCCGCCTGCTCGGCACGTTCGGGCGCCCGGACGTGCCCGTGGGCCGCGGCGCGGACCGGCCGCTGGTGCACCTGCTCGACCGCCGCTCCGACGACGTCCACGGCGACGACGGGCTCGGCGGCCGGTCCGGGGACTTCGGCCCGCCGGTCGACGAGTCCCCGCTGCGGGCGGTGGCGCTCATGGCGTCGGTGCTCGAGCAGGCGACCGAGCCCGTGACGATCGCCGCGATCGGGCCGTACACGAACGTCGCGACGCTGCTCTCCGCCCGCCCGGACCTGGAGGAGCGGATCGGCCGGTTCGTGCTCATGGGCGGATCGATCGCGTTCGGCGGCAACGTCACGGCGGCCGCGGAGTTCAACGTGTGGGGCGACCCGGAGGCGGCGCGGCGGGTGCTGGCCGGCTCGGTGGTCCCGACGACGCTCGTCCCGCTCGACCTCACGATGCGGATCACACTCTCCGACGCCTGGCTCGACGACCTCGCGCAGGCCTCCCCCATCGGCGCCGCCCTGTCCTCGACCCGCGAGGCGTACCTGGCCGCCTACTCCGCCCGCTTCGGCACGCCCGCGATCCCGGTGCACGACGCCGTGGCGGTGCTCGAGGCGATCGCGCCCGGGTCGGTGCGGACGATGTCGATGCCGGTCGACGTCGACACCTCGTCCGGTCCCGGACGGGGCGCGACGATCGGGGACATGCGCGGTGCCGAGGCGGTCGTCCTCGGGCGCCCCGTCGACGTGGCCCTGGACGCGGACGCGACGTTCGTGCGGGCGGAGCTGCGGCGCCGGTTGGGCGCTCCGCGCGGGTGAGCAGAAAGGGTCGCTAGAGCGACCTCTTCTGCTCACCGGCCGGAGGCACCTCCTCGTCGGTGATGTTGGGGCGCTGCGACGTCCCGCCGAGCGCCACCGCGGCGAGGACGGCGGCGACCAGCGCTGCGACCCCGCACACCACGTACCCGATCGCGTAGGCCTCGCCGAGGGCGTCGAAGGCGAGGGTGTGCAGGGGCCCCGGCACGCTGACCTGGCCGAGCGGACCCGACTCGATCGCCCCGGCGATCGCGGGCGGTGCCTGCGCGGTGTACCGCTCGACCTCGGCCTCCAGGGCCGGGTCCGCCTGCCGGCCGGCCGCGATCACCGAGGCCGCCCGGGAGAGCGCGATCGCCCCGATGATGGCGGGGCCGAGGGTGAACCCGAAGTCGCGCAGCTGGCTCGTCGTGCCGGAGGCCATCCCGCCGAGGTGGGTCGGCACCGTGTTGACCGCCACCGCCGTCACCCCGGAGAGCGCGAACGCGAACCCGATCCCGCACAGGGCGAGCGGGGCGACGACCGGGAGCAGGGACAGGTCGGAGACCGGCAGGAGCGACATCCAGACGTCCCCGACCCCGATCAGCGCGAACCCGCCGCCGAGCGCCAGCCGCGGGTCGAACCGGTCGATCATCCGCGCCGTCAGGGGCATGAGGACGAGCGCGAAGCCCTGCAGCAGGACGAACGCCACGGCGGTCTGGAGCGGGCTGAGGTCCTGCACCGCGGACAGCCGGATGCTCGTCGCGTAGGCGGTGCCGAGGAAGGCGAACATCCCGAGCACGGTCACCACGGAGTTCACCGAGAACGCCCGGGTGGTGAACAGGTCGAGGCGCAGCAGCGGAGCGGGCGACCGGCGTTCGGCGAGCACGAACAGCACGAGGAACACCGCGGCGACCACGAAGCCGCCGACGATCGTGGGGTCGGAGAAACCCGTGGTCGACCCCTGGATGACGGCGAAGAGCAGCGCGAACAGGGCGATCGCGATCGTCGCCTGGCCGCCCCAGTCCAGTGAACGACCCGCGGGCGAGGAGGAGTTCTGCGCGGCCGTGCCGATCACCGCGCTGGCCACGGCGAGGACCCCGACGGCGACGAAGGCCCACCGCCAGGACGCCTCGGGGGACGCCCCCCACGGGAGCCTGGTCACCAGCCCGCCGAGCAGCGGGGAGACGAACCCGCCCGAGGACAGGCCCGCCGCCCAGATCGCGATGCCCTTCGCGCGGCTGCGGACGTCGTGGGTGCCCGCGGCGACCATCGCGAGCGTCGTCGGGAACAGCACCGCGGCCCCGATGCCGGCGAGGGCCTGACCGGTCCACAGGGTGGCGATGGCCGCGGTGCCGCCCTCGGGCGTCAGCACGCTCAGGAACTCGCCGAGCGCCAGCAGCACGCTGCCGCCGACGAGCAGCCGCTTGCGACCGAACAGGTCGCCGAGCACCCCGAAGGTCAGCTCGAGCAGGGTCACCGGCACGAGGAAGGCGTCGGAGATCCAGGTCAGTTGCGACGAGGTGGTGTGCAGGTCCTGCTGGAAGAGCCCGTTGAGCACGGCCGGGATCGCGAGCCCGACCTGCGCGACGAGCACCGCGACGGTGGTCGCCACGCGGGTGCCGGTGGTGAGGTGCGGCGTGTGGACGGCGGCCCGGGTCGGCGCGTCGGCGGAGACGGTCATCGGCGGTCCCTGCGCTCGGGATGGATGGTGACGTGAGTCTCACCAGCGCCGCCCGGAGCTCGACCAGCCCCTTCCCATCCAATGGAAGGAAACCTGACGGTCGCCTCACGCCGGATCGGGCACCGCGGGGCGGACCGGACGCGGAGCCCCGGTGACCGCCTCGCACACGTACGCCCGCGCCCCACGCCCGACGCGCGCGAGCACCACCGTCGCCGCCTCCGGTCCGGCGAGCTTCAGCCGGGGTCGGAGGCGGTCCGGCTCGACGTCGAGGCCGCGCACGAGGATCTCCACCCGGCCCACCGCGCGGCGGCGCAGCGTCTGCCGCAGCGCCTTCTCGCTGAACGGCCCCTCCTCCAGCACGCGAAAGGCCCGCCCCGACGGAGGGTGGGGGCCGGTCAGGTAGGCCAGGTGCGGGTCGAGCTGGGCGAGGCCGTGCCGGGCGGCGTACTGGCGGACCAGGCCCGCCCGCACCACGGCGCCGTCGGGGTCGACGAGCCACTCGTCCACCGGCGTCACCGGGCAGGTGTCGTCGTCGAGGTCGGTCACCTCGAAGCCGGAGCCGGAGGAGCGCAGCACCGTGGCCCGGCGACGCGGCCCGTCGTCGGGAACGAGGCCCGCGGACCACAGCGCCGCCTCCCGGACGCGGCCGTCCAACGACACGAGCTCCACCTCGCGTGCCCACGGGACGAGCCCGAAGTCCAGGCCGGGCGCGGTGGACACGACGAGGTCGGGGCCGGGGAGCGACCCCAACGGCGGAGACATCTCGTCGGGCCGGCGCACGCGGCGGCCGCTCGCCGTGCGGCGTGCCGGGTCCGCGACCACGACCGACCCCCGGGTCACGGGCACGGTGGCGTCGGCGCGCACGAGCCACGCGTCCGGCACGTTCGCGCGGGCCATCGCCAGGCGCACCGGGTCGAGGTCCGACCCGACGACGCGGTCCAGCACGGCCGACAGGGTGGCGACCTCGACGCCCACCGAGCAGGTCACGTCGTGCACGACCCGGTCCGCCGCCACGGCCGCCAGACGGCGCGCCCGGTGCTCCGCGACCGGGACGGCGGTGGCCTGCTCGAGCGCGTCGGCCGTCCACAACCAGGCGTCGGGGAACCGGCCCACGGCCCGCGCGCGCAGCAACGCCGTCTCCAGCAGCGCCGCCGCGTGCTCCTCCCCCACGAGCCGCCGGGCCGCGGCGACGTCGCGCAGCGGGTCCCCGCCCGGGACGAACGCGGCGAGGGCCGCGCGCCCGGCACCCGACGTCAGGAACCCGACGTCGGGAACCGAGAAGGCGAACACCTACAGCTCGACCGGACCCGCCGGCTTCACCCCGGTGACCAGCGCGTTGTAGAACAGCCCGCGCGGGACGACCCGCGAGAGGACGTGCTCGTCGAGCCACGAGAGCCGCTGCCAGGACCGGTAGGCGAACATCGCCCACGGGAACCCGAGCTTCTCCGGCGGCACGGCGGCCTCGAAGGTCCGCACCGGCCAGCCGAACAGCGCGGCCGCGAACTCCTCGGTCACGCACCGCACGTCGACCGCCCCGGCGCCGAGCGCGAACCGCTCCAGCCGCTCCGGGTCGAACACGTGCTGGTCGACGACGGCCTCCAGCGCCGCCGCGCGCGACGACTCGTCGAGCTCCGCCTGCGGCCGCCGCCAGCCCCGCAGCGGGCCGAGCTTCGTCAGGTTCGTCGTCGCCCACCACGTGGCCTGGCCGAGCTTGCGGGCGTAGAGGTCGCCGATCCGCGTCGGCTCCCCCGCGAACACGAACCGCCCGCCCGGCTTGAGGACGCGGAGGATCTCGCGGATCGCCCGGTCGAGGTCGGGGATGTGGTGCAGCACCGCGTGCCCGACGACGAGGTCGACCGACGCGTCCGGCATCGGGATCGTCTCGGCGTCGGCGACCTTGCCGTCCACGTCGAGCCCGAGACCCTCGGCGTTGCGCACGGCCACCTCGACCATGCCCGGGGACAGGTCGGTGACCGTCCCCTTCTTCGCGACGCCGCCCTGCATGAGGTTGAGCAGGAAGAACCCGGTGCCCGACCCGATCTCGAGGGCGTGCTCGAAGGGCCCGACGTCCCCGGCGACGGCCCGGAAGCGCCCGAGGGCGAACGAGATGCAGCGCTCGTCGTACGAGATCGACCACTTCTCGTCGTACGTCCCCGCCTCCCAGTCGTGGTAGAGGACGTTGGCGAGCTTGGGGTCGTCGAAGGCCGCGTCGACCTCCGCCTGGGTGGGGGACACGGAGCGCAGCGGAGCTGGACCGTTCGAGGCAGCCACGCTCACCGGCCCAGGAACTGGGCCTTGCCGGGCCCGTTCTCGACGAAGCTGCGCATGCCGATGACCTGGTCCTCGGTGCCGAACAGCGCGGCGAACACCTCGGACTCGAAGTCCAGGCCGTCGCGCAGGTCCATGCCGAGGCCGCGGTCGATCGCGTTCTTGGCGGCGGCGAGCGCGCGGGTCGGGCCGTTGGCGAACTGCTCGGCCCAGGCGCGGGCCCGGGTGTAGACCTCGTCCGGCGCGACGACCTCGTCGACGATCCCCAGCTCCAGCGCCTCGGGCATCTTGACGAAGCGGCCGGAGAAGATCAGGTCCTTGGCCTTGGCCGGCCCGATCAGGCGGGCGAGGCGCTGCGTGCCACCGCCGCCCGGGATGATGCCGAGCAGGATCTCGGGGAGGCCGACCGTCGCGTTGTCGCCGGCGATCCGGCGGTCGCAGGACAGGGCGATCTCGAACCCGCCGCCGAGCGCGTAGCCGGTCAGCGCGCACACCGTCGGCTTCGGGATCTCCGAGACCGCACCGAAGCCGTGCGAGAGCTCGCGGGACCGCGCAGCCATCTGGGCGTAGGTGAGGTCGGCCATCTCCTTGACGTCGGCCCCGGCCGCGAGGGTCTTCTCCCCGCCGTAGACGACGACCGCGCGTACGTCGTCGCGGTCGGCCGCCTCCTTGGCCGTGGTGGCCAGCTCGATGTTGACCTGACGGTTCACCGCGTTCATCGGCGGACGGTCCAGGCGGATGGTGCCGATGCCGCCCTCGACCTCGAGGCGCACGAACTCCGTCACAGCTGCTCCTTTGAGGGTTGGTCGCGGCGACCCTAGCGCCGGTACGCGGTGAAGCGGCCGCGACGGCTCAGCAGCTCGAGCGGCTGGTCGAAGGCGGCCGACAGGTTCTCCGAGGTCATCACGTCGTCGAGCAGGCCCTGCGCGACGATCCCACCCTCGCGCAGCAGCATCCCGTGCGTGAAGCCCGGCGGGATCTCCTCCACGTGGTGGGTGACCATCACCATCGTCGGGCCGTCCGGGTCGGCGGCGAGCGCGGTGAGGCCCGCGACCAGGTCCTCCCGGCCGCCGAGGTCGAGCCCGGAGGCGGGCTCGTCGAGCAGCAGCAGCTCCGGGTCGGTCATGAGTGCCCGCGCGAGCAGGGTCCGCTGGCGCTCCCCCGAGGACAGGGTGCCGAACGCGCGGTCGGACAGCGGCAGCGCGCCGAGCACCTCGAGCATCGCCTCCGCGCGCCCGTCGTCGACCGCGTCGTAGGACTCCCGCCACGTGCCGAGCACGCCGTAGCCGGCCGAGCGCACCACGTCGAGCACCCGCTCGTCGCCGGGCACCCGACCGCCGAGGGCCGCGGACGCGAGCCCGATCCGCTCCCGCAGCTCGAAGACATTGACCCGGCCCATGCGCTCCCCGAGCAGGTCGACCCGACCCGTCGTCGGGTGCAGCTCGGCCGCGGCCAGGCGCAGCAGCGTGGTCTTCCCGGCGCCGTTCGGGCCGATCACGACCCACCGCTCGTCGAGCTCCACGGTCCAGTCGATGCCGCCGACCAGCGTGTTGCCGCCTCGGCGCACCGTGACCTCGCGCATGCGCACGATCTCGTCGGCGTGCGGACGGTCGTCGACCGACAGACTGGGGTCAGCGCTCACAGTGGCCATCCTCTCCGATCCGATCGCGACGATCGTGGGAGGGGACGGGTCGGATCCGGCACGATGACCCGTCATGCGCACCACCAGCCACACCGGCACCGCACTCCGGGGCGTCCGGCTCGGCGAGGACGGCGCCCTGTCGGTCGCCGTGCCCGCCACCACGACGGCGGAGGCGGTCGAGGTGTGCCTGTTGGAGGGCAGCTGGTCCTCCGGACGGCGGGTGGAGCTCGTTCCCGACGGCGAGGGCTGGTGGCGCGGGCAGGTCCCCGACGTCGCGCCCGGCACCGGGTACGGCCTGCGGGTGCACGGCCCCTGGTCGCCGGGCACCGGGGTGCGGACCAACCCCGCGAAGCTGCTGGTGGACCCGTGGGCCCGCCGGGTGGACGGGTCCTTCACCTCGCTGGCGGCCGCGCTCGCGCACGTCGACGACGACCCCTTCGACGGCGTCTCCGCCGTCGACTCGGCCGGCCACGTGCCCTACGCGCTGGTCCCGGAGGCCGCGTCCGTCGTCGGGAAGGAGCGGCCGCGGATCCCGTGGCGGGACACGGTGATCTACGAGACCCACGTCCGCGACCTCACGATGCGGCACCCGGAGGTGCCCGAGGAGCTGCGCGGGACGTTCGCCGGGGTGGCGCACCCCGCGGTGATCGAGCACCTGACGCGGCTCGGAGTGACGACGGTGGAGCTGCTGCCGGTGTTCGCGAACGCCCCGGAGCCGTCGCTGATGGTCCGCGGCGCCCGCAACCACTGGGGCTACTCGACGCTGGCCTACCTCGCCCCGGAGCCGCGCTACGCCGCCGTGCGGGGCCAGGAGGTCGCCGAGTTCCGGGCGATGGTCGACGCGCTGCACGCGGCCGGCCTCGAACTCGTCCTCGACGTGGTGTTCAACCACTCCTGCGAGGGCGGAGTGGGCGGCCCGTCGCTGTCGTGGCGCGGGCTGGACGCGCCGTCGTGGTACCAGATCGGGCCGGACGGGCGGGACATCGACTTCACCGGCTGCGGCAACACGTTCGACGCCGGGTCCCCGCTGGTCGAGGCGCTGGTGCTGGACTGCCTGCGGTACTGGGTGACCGAGATGGGCGTGGACGGATTCCGGTTCGACCTGGCGTCGACGCTCGGCCGACCGGGGGGCTCGGGCTTCTCGCGAGACGCGCCGCTGTTGGAGGCGCTGGCCGCCGACCCCGTGTTGTCGCAGGTGAAGCTGATCGCCGAGCCCTGGGACGCGACGGGCGAGGGCTACCAGGTCGGCGGGTTCGGCGCGGTCTGGGCGGAGTGGAACGGCCGCTACCGCGACGGCGTGCGCGACTTCTGGCGCCGCCACGGTGCGGTGTCGGAGATCGTCACGCGCCTCGCCGGCTCGTCGGACATCTACTGGCCGCGGCGGGGCCCGTGGGCCTCGGTCAACTTCGTGACCGCCCACGACGGGTTCACCCTGCGCGACCTCGTCTCCTACGACCACAAGCACAACGAGGCCAACGGCGAGGACAACCGCGACGGCACCGACGACAACCGCTCCTGGAACGGCGGGGTGGAGGGTCCGTCCGACGACCCCGCGGTGGTGGCGCTGCGGGACCGGCAGACCCGGAACCTGCTGGCCACCCTCGGCCTCTCGGCCGGCACCCCGATGCTGCTCGGCGGTGACGAGCTCGGCCACACCCAGCACGGCAACAACAACGCCTACTGCCTGGACGACGAGACGTCGTGGCGGTCGTGGTCGGACGCCGACCCCGCGCTGGCGGCCTTCGTCGGCCGGGTGCTCGCGCTGCGCCGGTCGGTGCCGGAGCTGCGCCGCGACGACTTCTTCTACGGCCACTCCGACCTGCCGTCCGGGGAGGTGCCGGACATCGTCTGGCTCTCCGAGACCGCCCGCGAGCTCGGCGCCGAGGACTGGGGCCACCACAAGGAGACGCTCGTCGTCCGCGTCCGCTCGTCGTCCTCGGTGCTGCTCGTGCTGCACTCCGGGGCCGGCGACGTCGACGTGGAGCTGCCGGCATGGCTGGGCGACACGTCGTTCGTGCCCGCGCTGACCTCCGGCACGCCGGACGGGGTGCCGACCTCGGTGGAACCGGTCCCTGCCGGTTCGTCCGTGACCGTCCCGCCGCACTCGTTCCTGGTGTTCCGGTCGGTCTGAGCCGGCGCCCCGCGTCCACCAGGCCTTCTCATTCGGTCCCCTCTCTTCGGAAGCGGGGTCGACTCGATTTCAGTGGCGAAGCGGCGCGTCTGCCTCACCGCGTGCCACTGAAGTTCGAGCCCGCGCGGAAAGTGGGAGCCGATGCGCTTCCCGGTGCGTCCGAGCGGGTGTGAAGGCGAAGCAGATCGACGCCGCCGGGCTCCACGCGCAGATGCGGAAGCAGGACGGCGTGGCCACGGTGGTGCAGGCGAAGGAGGCCGGCTACTCGAAGGCGGTGATCGCCGCGAAGGTCCGATCCGGGGAGTGGGAGCGACCGGCGCACGGCGTGCTCCGGTCGACCGACCAACCGGTGACGGCCCGCTCCCGCATCCGGGTCGCCATGCTCTCGATCGGCGCCGACGCGACGCTCGTCGGCGGATCGGCCGCCTTCTGGTGGCAGATGACCGACCTCGCTCCCGCCGAGGTGGAGATCGCGGTGCCGCAGCGGAGCCAGCCACGTCCGCGGCCGGGAGTGACAGTGACGCGGCGGACGGTGCCCGCGCGCGACCGCGTCGTCGTCGACGGGCTCCCCGTCACCAAGAAGGCCGCGACCGTGCTCGCCGCGGTCGCCGCGCTCGGCCTGATCGCGGGGGCGAAGCTCATGGACCGGGTGTTGCAGAAGGGGACGGTCGCCCTGGACGCGCTGACCGAGACCCACCGCCGGTCCCGCGGGCGGTACGGCGCCGTGCTCGGCGCGACGCTCCTCGCCCTCGCTGCCGGTGGAGCACGCTCGGAGGCCGAACGGATCGCGCACCGGGTCCTGCGTGGCGCCGGGATCGTGGGGTGGGAGGCCGACGTCAGGGTGGTCCTCCCCCGCCACGGCCCCGCGCTGCTCGATCTCGCCTTCGTGCAGCAGCGGGTCCTCGTCGAGATCGACGGCTGGGCCTATCACCGGGATCTCCGCGCGTTCCTGCACGACAGCGCCCGACAGAACGCCCTCGTGCTGGCCGGCTGGGTGGTGATCCGCACGAACTGGCACGAGCTCAAGGAGCACCCCGACGAGTTCGCCCGCACGGTGCGCGAGGCACTCGCGGAGCGGGCACACCGATGAACTTCAGTGGCATCGGGTCGACCTGACGCACCCGCGTGCCACTGAAGTCGACGTCCTGTCCCGACGACGGGCCCCGGCGGGCCGGGACCCGTCGTCGGGAAGGGCCCTACACCGGGAGGACGACCTTGCCCAGCTCCACGGGCGAGGCGAGCAGCTCGTTGGCCGGGAGGACGCGGACCGTGTAGCCGAGGACGCCCGCGTGCGGGAGGGGCACGGTCGCCTCGAAGGTCTGCGTGCCGTCACCCGCGCCGACCGGGACCATCGGCTCGACGACCGACGCCGACAGCTCGTCGTGGTCGTCGGCGCGCCCGACGACGGCCTGCACGAGCACGTCGGAGGTCGACAGCCCGCCGAGCTCCACGGAGGCGCGCACCGTCATGGGCGCGCCGAGCACCGGGGTGTCGGCCGCGCCCGAGGCGTCGACCTCGGCGACCCGCACCGACGGCCAGGCGGCGTCGAGACGGGCCCGGAAGTCGGCGAGCTCCTTGGCGCCCGCGTACCCGGAGGCGTTGACGCGACGGGCCGCGCGCGCGGCCGGCGCGTACCAGTCGGTCACGTAGTCGGTGACCATCCGGGTGGCCTGCACCTTCGGCGAGAGGGTGGCGAGCGTGTGGCGCACCAGCGCGGTCCAGCGGTCGGGCACCCCGTCGGCGCCGCGGTCGTAGAACAGCGGCGCGACCTGGGTGGACATGAGGTCGTAGAGGGCGGTGGCCTCGATGTCGTCGCGGCGGTCGGGGTCGTCGACGCCGTCGGCGGTGGGGATCGACCAGCCGTTGCGGCCGTCGTAGAGCTCGTCCCACCAGCCGTCGCGGACCGACAGGTTGAGCCCGCCGTTGAGGGCCGACTTCATGCCGGACGTGCCGCACGCCTCGAGCGGGCGCAGCGGGTTGTTCAGCCAGACGTCGCAGCCCCAGTAGAGGTAGCGGGCCATCGACATGTCGTAGTCCGGGAGGAACACGATGCGGTGGCGGACGGCCGGGTCGTCGGCGAACCGGACCATCTGCTGGATGAGCGCCTTGCCGGACTCGTCGGCGGGGTGCGACTTGCCGGCGATGACCAGCTGCACCGGCCGCTCGGGGTCGAGCAGCATCGAGCGCAGCCGCTCGGCGTCGCGGAGCATGAGGGTGAGCCGCTTGTAGGTCGGCACGCGGCGGGCGAAGCCGATGGTGAGCACGTTCGGGTCGAAGACCCGCTCGGTCCAGCCCAGCTCCGGCTCGGAGGCGCCGCGGTCGAGCCAGGACGCCTTCACCCGGCGGCGGACCTCCTGCACCAGGCGCGCCCGCAGCTGCCCGCGGACCTCCCAGAGCAGGGAGTCGGACACGCCGAACAGCTCGGGGCCGGCCCCGGCCGCCGCGGCGCCCGCCGTCAGGCCGACCATCTCGCGGGCGGTCCAGGTGGGGCCGTGCACGCCGTTGGTCACGGAGCCGATCGGCACCTCCGGGGCGTCGAACCCGCCCCACAGCGACGAGAACATCCCGCGCGAGACCTCGCCGTGCAGCTGCGAGACGCCGTTGGAGCGCTGGGCCAGACGCAGGCCCATGTGCGCCATGTTGAACATGTCGGAGTCGGGCTCACGGCCCAGCGCGAGCACCCGGTCGACCCCGATGCCCGGCAGCAGGTCGGCGGAGAAGTAGTGCTCCACCAGCCCGATCGGGAAGCGGTCGATGCCGGCGGGCACGGGGGTGTGCGTGGTGAACACGGTGCCCGCCCGGACCGCGGCGAGGGCCTGGTCGATGTCGAGACCCGCCGTCGTGACCAGTTCGCGCATGCGCTCGAGCCCGAGGAAGCCGGCGTGGCCCTCGTTGGTGTGGAACACCTCGGGGGCCGGGTGGCCGGTCACGCCGCAGTAGGCGCGGACCGCCCGGACGCCGCCGACCCCGACGAGGATCTCCTGGCGGATGCGGTGCTCGGCGTCGCCGCCGTAGAGCCGGTCGGTGATCTGGCGCAGGTCGGCGTCGTTGTCCTCGATGTCGGCGTCGAGCAGCAGCAGCGGCACGCGGCCGACGGAGGCGACCCAGACGCGGGCGCGCAGCACCCGGCCCTCGGGCATCGCGACGTGCACCAGCAGCGGCGCCCCGTCCGCTCCGGCGAGCAGGTGCAGCGGCAGGCCCTGCGGGTCGAGCGCCGGGTACTGCTCCTGCTGCCAGCCGTCCAGCGAGAGCGACTGCCGGAAGTACCCCGAGCGGTAGAGCAGGCCCACCGCGATCAGCGGCACGCCGAGGTCCGAGGCCGCCTTCAGGTGGTCGCCCGCGAGGATGCCGAGGCCGCCCGAGTAGTTCGGCAGCACCTCGGAGACGCCGAACTCCATCGAGAAGTAGCCGATCCCGGCCGGGAGGTCCTGGCGCCCCTGGTACCAGCGCGGCTCGGAGAGGTAGGAGCGCAGGTCGTCGGCGATCTCCCGGACCCGGGCGACGAACGCGTCGTCCTCGGCGAGCGCGGCGAGCCGACCGGGGCTGACCTCGCCGAGCAGCCGGACGGGGTCACCCCCGCCGCGGCGCCAGGCCGTCTCGTCGACCGCGGCGAACAGGTCCTGCGTCGGACCGTGCCAGGTCCAGCGCAGGTTCGTCGCGAGGTCCTGCAGCGGCGCGAGCGCCGCCGGCAGCTGGGCGCGGACGGAGAAACGACGCAGTGCTCTCACGGGGTCGAAGCCTAGGCAAACCCTTCCGACGCGCCGTCATCGCCCGTCGCGGCTGGATCGATTCGCTGGCTACCCTGCGTGGCGTGAGCGTGCTGGGGAGATGGTGGCCGTCCGGACGACGGTCCGAGGGCGAGTACGACGACAGCGGGACCGGAGGGTTCGAGCAGGTCGGGCTGTCCGCCGAGGAGGACGCGCCACCGCGGCGCAGCGAGCCGTGGAGCGGTCGCTTCAGGGCGATCGTCACCGGTCGACGGCCCGACCCCGAGGGTCCCGACGACGGGTCGGCGCCGGGTGGGTCGGAGGCTCCCGACGCCGGCTCGGGTCACTACGGCTCGGACGGCGCGGCCGCCGCGGAGGACCTACCGCCGCGGTACGACCCGCGCGAGCGGCCCTCACCGACCCGTCGCCCGTGGGGTTCCTCCGGCGACGTCGAGCTCGGCCCGCCCCCACCCCCGGACGCGCCCGTGAACCCCGGTCTGCCGTCCGGGCCGATCCCGATCCCGGGGCGGCACGCGTCCGCGCCCGTCGAGCGGGGTCGCGGTCACGACGGCGGGTCCCTCGACGACGCGCTCGCCACCGGCGCGACGGTGCCCTCGGCGCCGATCCCGCAGGTCGACCGGTCGCGGCCCCTGCCCGCCGGTCCCCCGGCGGCGCCCGCCTGGTCTCGCTCGACGAACACCGGCGGCTTCCGGGCCGTCGTGCCGCCGTGGCGCCGCCCCGTCGTGCCGCAGGCCACCGACCCCGCCGAGGCGCCCACCGCGCTCACCCCCCGCCCGGACGCACCGAGCGCATCGAAACCGGCCGGTTCGGGTAGGGCGACCGACATGAGTTCGTCGTCCGCCGATCGGCCGACCACCGAGCACGGTGCGTCCGCGCCCACCGCCGCGACCCCGCCCACCCGGCCTGCTCCGGGCGGGCGGTCGGACGACCCGATCGCCACGCCCGGCCGCCACGCCCGCCACGACGGCGCCTTGAACGGCTCCGACGACCCGGCCGCCTCCCCGGCCTCCTCCCTGGCCTCCGACGGGTCCGGGCGCCCCGCCCGCGACGTCACGAGCCCGGCCGACGACCTCGACCTGCAGCGCCGCGGCCCCGCCGACGAACCGCTCGACGAGCCCGTCACCTCCCTCGTCACCGACGGGTCGGGCCTCGCGTCCGGCGCCGTCGGCACCGATCGTGACGAGCCGGTCACCGACGCCGAGTGGACGCCGGCGGAACCCGAGGCGCACACCACGCAGGTACCGAGCACCTCCGGCCTGCCCGACGTGACCCTCGCCGACGCCGCCGCGCCCGAGCCCACCGCGCCCCACGCCGAGGCGCACACCACGCAGGTTCCGAGCGCCTCCGACCTGCCTGACGCCACCGTCGCGAACGGCGCCGCACCCGCCGTCGGGAACGCCGCCGACGACCGGGAGGACACCCCCGCAGCCGAGGATCCCGAGGTCGCCGCGCCGACCGCGGCCGAGACCTCCGCCGCGGGACCGGTCGAGGCGCCGGAGCGCACCGTCGCCGAGGCCGTCGCGCAGGTCGAGCCCGACCCGGCGCCCACCCCCGCCCGCACCACCGGCACCGCCGACCTCGCCGCCGAGCGCGCCCGCCTCGCGCAGGGCCGGCTGGGGATCGACGAGGTCACCCCCGAGGTGTCGGGCGGACGGTTCCCGTCGAAGGCGGTCGTCGGGGAGGTCGTCCCCGTGACCGCGACGGTCTGGCGCGAGGGGCACGACGCCATCGCCGCCACCCTGGTCTGGCAGCGCTGCGCGGACGTCGACCACGCCGACGCGGAGGCGGTCGCGACCGCGCCCGTCGTCGGGCACGAGCGCAGCGTGCGGATGGTCAGCCTGGGCAAGGACACCGACCGGGCGGCGGCGAGCCTCGTCGCCGACGCGGAGGGGCTCTGGCGCTTCCGGGTCGACGCGTGGAGCGACCCGTGGGCCACGTGGCGGCACGCCGTCGAGGTGAAGGTCGCCGCCGGTCAGGGGCCGGGCGAGCTCGCCAACGACCTCGAGAGCGGGGCCCGGCTGCTCGAGCGCGGCGCCGCGCAGATCGAGGACCGCTCCTCGGCCGACGAGGTCGCCCACCAGCCCGCGGGCGAGGCGACGACGCCGCTGGAGATGCCGCCGTCGTTCACGTTCGCGACCCGGCTGCGGGAGGCCGCGGCGTCCCTGCGCGACACCGACAAGCCGCTCGTGGAGCGGCTGGCACGGGCGCTCTCCGAGCCCGTCGCGCAGACGATGACCGAGCGCCCCGTGCGGGAGCTGATCACGCGCGGCGCCGACCACCACGTGCTCGTCGAGCGCCCGCGGGCCCTCGACGGCACCTGGTACGAGTTCTTCCCGCGCTCCACCGGCGGCTGGGACGCCGACGGCAGGCCGGTGCACGGCACGTTCCACACCGCGCAGCGCGAGCTCGAGCGGGCCGCCGCGATGGGCTTCGACGTGGTCTACCTGCCGCCGATCCACCCGATCGGCACGGTGAACCGCAAGGGCCCGAACAACACGCTGACCCCGGGTCCGGAGGACGTCGGGTCGCCGTGGGCGATCGGGTCGGCCGACGGCGGGCACGACGCCGTGCACCCGCAGCTCGGGACGATCGACGACTTCGACGCGTTCGTGGCGCGGGCGAAGGAGCTCGACCTGGAGGTCGCGCTCGACTTCGCGCTGCAGTGCGCGCCCGACCACCCCTGGGCCGCGACGCACCCGGAGTGGTTCACGGTGCGCCCCGACGGGACCATCGCCTACGCCGAGAACCCGCCGAAGAAGTACCAGGACATCTACCCGGTCAACTTCGACACCGACCCGGCCGGCATCTACGCCGAGTCGCTGCGGGTGGTCCTGTACTGGCTCTCCCACGGCGTGCGCGTGTTCCGCGTGGACAACCCGCACACGAAGCCGGCTGACTTCTGGTCCTGGCTGATCGCCAAGGTCCACGAGGTCGACCCGGGCGTGGTGTTCCTCGCCGAGGCGTTCACGCGCCCCGCGCGCCTGTTCGGGCTCGCGAAGGCCGGGTTCAGCCAGTCCTACACGTACTTCACGTGGCGGACCGGCCGCGACGAGCTGCGCGAGTTCTTCGAGATGCACCGCGACCGCATCGACGAGGCCCGCCCGAACTGCTTCGTCAACACCCCGGACATCCTCCACGAGTCGCTGCAGACCGGCGGGCCCGGCATGTTCGCGATCCGGGCGACGCTGGCCGCGATGCTGGCGCCGTCGTGGGGCGTGTACGCGGGCTTCGAGCTGTTCGAGTGGCAGCCGGTGCGCTCCGGCAGCGAGGAGTACCTGGACTCGGAGAAGTACCAGCTCCGGCCCCGGGACTTCGACCGCGCGCTCGCCGAGGGCCGCAGCCTGCAGCCCTGGATCACCCGCCTCAACGAGATCCGCCGCGCCCACCCGGCCGTGCGCCAGCTCCGGACGCTGCGGTTCCACGACACCGACAACGAGGCGCTGCTCGCCTGGTCGAAGACCGACCCGATCACCGGCGACACCGTGCTCGGCGTGGTGAACCTCAACCCCTTCGGCGCCGAGGAGGGCACGGTGCACCTCGACATGGCGGCGCTGGGCCTGGACCCGTTCGCCCGCTTCGGGGCGTTCGACGAGGTCAGCGGGCAGGTGTTCGACTGGGGCCAGGCGAACTTCGTCCGCCTCGAGCCGTGGCGCGACGTGGCGCACCTCGTGTCGGTGCAGAAGCGGTAGCCGGTCCGAGCTGAACGAACGGCACTCTCGCGCACATCGATGCTGCGAGAGTGCCGTTCGTGCGTTCGGGGGGCCTTCCCGACGCCGGGTCCGGGCACTTTCCGGGCGCCCCGCGCGTTGGACCGGGTGAGTTCGACCCTGGAGGTTGCCGTGCCGCTCCTGCTCGCGTTCCTGGCCTACGTGGCCCTGGAGATCTGGGTCCTGGTCCTGGTGGGCCAGGCGATCGGGTTCCTCGGGCTCCTGGGACTGCTGATCCTGTCGGCCGTGGTCGGCGCCTGGGCCCTGAAGCGCGAGGGCCGGCGCTCGGTCACCGCGCTCGGACGCGCGGTGCAGAACCGTCGTCCGGCCGAGGCCGAGGTGGCCGACGGGATGTACGTCGCGCTCGCGGGTGTCCTGCTGGTGATCCCGGGCATGCTGTCGACCGTTGCGGCGCTGGTGCTGCTGGTCCCGCCGGTGCGCCGCGCCCTCGCCCGCCGGGCCGCGGCCCGCGCGGTCCGGGCCGGGAGCGCCCGGATGGCCCCGTCCGTCGTCGTGATCGGGGGCGGTGCACCCACCGGTCGACCGAACCCGGAGCAGGGCGCGCCGATGATCATCGAGGGCGCGCCGGCCGACACGGACCGTGACCGCTGAGCGGCGAACCCGACACCGCGGACACGAACGGCCTCCGGTGCGGCGGGCGGGCGGGTCCGACCACTACCGTGGCGCGCGATGAACGACGGGACCCCCACCGCGCCCACCAGCACCCACGTCGCCGAACCGGGACACGAGGTCGTCGAACCGAGTGCGGAGGACTTCCGTCGCGCCCGCCAGCTCCCGGTCGAGGACGACTGGTACAAGCGGGCCGTCTTCTACGAGGTCCTGGTCCGGGCGTTCGCCGACTCGAACCGTGACGGCTTCGGCGACCTGCGGGGGCTGACCGACAAGCTGGACTACCTCGCGTGGCTCGGCGTCGACTGCCTGTGGCTGCCGCCGTTCTACGACTCCCCGCTGCGCGACGGCGGGTACGACATCCGGGACTACCGGAAGGTGCTGCCGGAGTTCGGCACCGTCGAGGACTTCGTCGAGTTCGTCGACCAGGCCCACGCCCGCGGCATCCGGGTCATCACCGACCTGGTCATGAACCACACCTCCGACCAGCACGTGTGGTTCCAGGAGTCGCGCCGCGACCCCGAGGGCCCGTTCGGCGACTTCTACGTCTGGTCCGACGACGACACCCGCTACCCCGACGCGCGGATCATCTTCGTCGACACCGAGGCCTCGAACTGGACCTACGACTACGTGCGCGGCCAGTTCTTCTGGCACCGCTTCTTCTCCCACCAGCCGGACCTGAACTTCGACAACCCGGCCGTGTGCGAGGCGATGATCGACGCGCTGCGGTTCTGGCTCGACCTCGGCATCGACGGGTTCCGGCTCGACGCCGTGCCGTACCTCTTCGAGCGCGACGGCACGAACGGCGAGAACCTCCCGGAGACCCACCAGTTCCTCAAGCGGTGCCGCAAGGTCATCGACGACGAGTACCCGGGCCGCATCCTGCTCGCCGAGGCCAACCAGTGGCCCGCCGACGTCGTGGAGTACTTCGGCGACCCGGAGGCCGGCGGCGACGAGTGCCACATGGCGTTCCACTTCCCGCTGATGCCGCGCATCTTCATGGCGGTCCGGCGCGAGTCGCGGTTCCCGATCTCGGAGATCCTCGCCCAGACCCCGGAGATTCCGCACAACGCGCAGTGGGGCATCTTCCTGCGCAACCACGACGAGCTGACCCTCGAGATGGTCACCGACGACGAGCGCGACTACATGTACGCGGAGTACGCCAAGGACCCGCGGATGAAGGCCAACATCGGTATCCGCCGCCGGCTGGCCCCGCTGCTCGACAACGACCGCAACCAGCTCGAGCTGTTCACCGCGTTGCTGCTCTCCCTCCCGGGTAGCCCCGTCATCTACTACGGCGACGAGATCGGGATGGGCGACAACATCTGGCTGGGTGACCGCGACGGCGTGCGCAGCCCCATGCAGTGGACGCCGGACCGCAACGCGGGCTTCTCGGCGTGCGATCCGGGCCGGCTCAACCTGCCGATCGTCATGGACCCCGTCTACGGCTACCAGGCCGTCAACGTCGAGGCCCAGTCGAACTCCAGCGCGAGCCTGCTGCACTGGAACCGGCGCATGATCGAGATCCGCCGCCAGCACCCGGCGTTCGGGCTCGGGGACTTCCACGAGCTCGGCGGCTCGAACTCCTCGGTCCTGAGCTACGTCCGGCAGACCGTCGACGCCGACGGACACCGCGACGTCGTGCTCTGCGTCAACAACATGTCCCGATTCCCGCAACCCGTGGAGCTCGACTTGATCGCCTGGAAGGACTGGACGCTCACCGAGCTGACCGGAGGCGTCCCCTTCCCGGCGATCGGCGAGTTGCCCTATCTGCTGACGTTGCCGGGCCACGGCTTCTACTGGTTCTCGATCCAGCCCGGGCAGGAGCGGTGATGAGTGCTCCGACCCTCGACGCCCTGCTCCCCGCCCTCATCGAGTGGCTGCCCGGCCAGCGCTGGTTCGCCGCCAAGGACCGCACGGTGTCCGAGGTGCGCCTGATCGGCCAGCAGGAGATCACGCCCGCCGACGCCGTCCCGGCCGTCGCGCACGCGGTCATCGCCGTGTCGTTCACCGACGACGGCCCCGACGACCGTTTCCAGCTGCTGCTCGGCTCGCGTCCCGAGGTGTCCGGCGACCTCGAGCACGCCGTGATCGGCCGGGTCGCCGACCGGGTGGTCTACGACGGCCTCGCCGACGGCGAGATCAGCCGCCTGCTGCTCTCGCTCATCGTGTCCGACACGACGGTCGGATCGCTGCGCTTCGTGCCCGAGCCCGCCACCGAGGCCCCCATCGTCGGCCCTGGCCGACCGCTGCTCGGCGAGCAGTCGAACTCGTCGGTGATCTACGGCGAGCGCGCCATCATGAAGCTCTTCCGGCGCGCGACGCCGGGCCTCAACCCCGACCTGGAGCTGCACCGGGCGCTGCGCCGGGAGAACTCCGGCGAGGTCGCGCCGCTGCTCGGGGCGATCGAGGGGGAGATTCCCGGTGACGATCCGGACGGCGGCGTCCGACCCATGACCGTCGCCATGCTCCAGGACTACGCGGCGAACTCCGCGGACGGCTGGTCGATGGCGCTGACCAGCGTGCGGGACCTGCTCGCCGAGGGCGACCTGCGCCCCGACGAGGTCGGCGGCGACTTCGCGGGTGAGGCGCACCGGCTCGGCAGGACCATCGCGAGCGTGCACATCGAGCTCGCGCGGGCGCTGGGCAGCGAGCGGCTCGGCGCCGACGGCGTGGCCGCGATCGCCGACTGGATGCTCGAGCGCCTCGACCTGGCCGCGGGCGCCGTCGACGCGGTGGCGGCCCGGCGCGAGGACATCGCCCGCGTGCTGACCGGGGTGCGGGCCGCCGACGACGGCCTCCTGGTCCAGCGGGTCCACGGGGACCTGCACCTGGGGCAGACGCTGCGCACGCCGCGCGGCTGGCTCGCGATCGACTTCGAGGGCGAGCCGTCGCGTCCCCTGGACGACCGCGTCCGCCCCGACTCCCCGCTGCGCGACGTCGCCGCGATGCTCCGCTCGTTCGACTACGCGGCGTTCCACCAGCTCGCCGAGTGGGAGACCGGCAACGAGGCGCCCGCCTACCTGCAGCGCCGCGCCCAGGAGTGGGCCGACCGCAACCGGTCCGCGTTCTGCGACGGCTACGCCGCGATCGCCGGCACCGACCCGCGCGACCAGATGGCCGTGCTGCGGGCCTACGAGCTCGACAAGGCCGTCTACGAGGTGCTCTACGAGACCCGGAACCGGCCGAACTGGCTGACGATCCCGCTGCGCTCGATGGTCCGGCTGATCGACGACCCGGACGATGCACGGGACGCCTGACCCGGTTCCCGCGTCCGCCGTCCGGGTAGGAGACCCGGACCCGACCCGATCCCGGAGTGCGCACCACCGATGACCCGCCCCACCCCGACGTCCGGGCCGATGCCCGTCGCCCCCGGTGAGCTCGACCTGCACCTGCTCGTCGAGGGCTCCCACCGCGACCCGCACAGCGTGCTCGGCCCGCACCGTCGTCCGCAGAACCCCGGCACCGTCGTCGTGCGCACGCTGGCGCCGGGCGCCGACGAGGTCGACGTCGTCGTCGAGCAGGGCCCGACCGCGGGCCGCTACCGGCTGGCGCCCGTCGACTCGTCCGGGCTGTTCGCGGGCGCCGTCCCCGGGCCGCTGCCGCAGTACCGGCTCGCGGTGCGGACCACGGACGAGTCCGGCGGCGACGCGCACGGTGACGCCGTCGAGCGCATCGTCGACGACCCGTACCGCTTCTCCCCCGTGCTCGGCCCGGTCGACCTGCACCTGATCGGCGAGGGCCGCCACGAGCGGCTCTGGGAGGCCCTCGGGGCGCACTTCCGCCGCTGGCCGACGCCCGCCGGGCCGGTCGAGGGCACGTCGTTCACGGTGTGGGCGCCCAACGCCCGCGGGGTGCGCGTCGTCGGCGACTGGGACCCCGAGCACGGCAGCTGGGACGGCGTGGCCACCCCGATGCGCGCGCTCGGCTCCGGCGTGTGGGAGCTCTTCCTGCCCGGCGTCGGCCTCGGCACCCGCTACGGCTTCCGCATCCTCACCCAGCAGAACGTCTGGCTGGACAAGGCCGACCCGATGGCGTTCGCGGCCGACCTGCCGCCGACGCCGGCGTCGGTGGTCACCGCCTCGACCCACCGATGGGACGACGAGGCCTGGATGACCCGTCGTCGGGAAGCGTCCCCGCACGCCGAGCCGATGAGCGTCTACGAGCTCCACGCCGGCTCGTGGAAGCAGGGCCTGACCTACGCCGAGCTGGCCGACGAGCTGGTCGACTACCTCACCGGGCGGGGCTTCACCCACGTCGAGCTGCTGCCCGTGGCCGAGCACCCGTTCGGCGGGTCGTGGGGCTACCAGGTCTCGTCGTACTACGCGCCGTCGAGCCGCTTCGGCACGCCCGACGACTTCCGGGCCTTCGTCGACACGATGCACCGCGCCGGCATCGGCGTGATCGTCGACTGGGTGCCCGCGCACTTCCCGCGCGACGAGTGGGCGCTGGCCCGCTTCGACGGCACGCCCTGCTACGAGCACGGCGACCCGCGCCGCGGCGAGCAGCTCGACTGGGGCACGCTGGTCTTCGACTTCGGGCGCTCCCAGGTCCGCAACTTCCTCGTCGCGAACGCCCTCTACTGGCTCGAGGAGTTCCACGTCGACGGCCTGCGCGTGGACGCGGTCGCCTCGATGCTCTACCTGGACTACTCGCGCTCCGAGTGGGTGCCCAACAAGTACGGCGGCCGCGAGAACCTCGAGGCGGTGTCGTTCCTCCAGGAGTTCAACGCGACCGTCTACAAGCACCACCCCGGCGTCGTGACGATCGCCGAGGAGTCCACCGCCTGGCCCGGCGTCACCCGCCCGACCCACCTCGGCGGCCTCGGGTTCGGCATGAAGTGGAACATGGGCTGGATGCACGACACGCTCGACTACGTCATGCGTGACCCGGTGCACCGCGGCTACCACCACAACCAGATGACGTTCTCGCTGACCTACGCCTGGTCGGAGAACTACGTGCTGCCGTTCAGCCACGACGAGGTGGTGCACGGCAAGGGCTCGCTGTGGACCCGCATGCCCGACATGGGCCGCGGCGACCACGGCAAGGCCGCCGGACTGCGCGCCCTGCTGGCGTACATGTGGGCCCACCCCGGCAAGCAGCTGCTGTTCATGGGCCAGGAGTTCGGGCAGGTCCGGGAGTGGTCCGAGGAACGCTCGCTGGACTGGGAGCTGTTCGACGACCCGCTGCACGCCGGGGTCGCGCGTCTGGTCTCCGACCTCAACGCCGCCTACCGGGCCCACTCTGCACTGTTCGTGGCCGACACCGACCCGCGCGGCTTCTCGTGGATCGACGCCAACGACGCGGGCGGCAACGTCTTCTCCTTCGTCCGTCACGACCCGACGGGCGGCCCGGACGTGGTGTGCGTGGCGAACTTCTCGGGGATCGTGCACGACCGCTACCGGATCGGGATGCCGCAGGCGGGCCGCTGGCGCGAGGTGATCAACACCGACGCGGACCTCTACGGCGGCGACGGGGCCGGGAACTTCGGCACGGTGTTCGCGGCCTCGGTGCCGCAGCACGGCCGCCCCGCGTCGGCCGAGATGACGCTGCCCGCCTCCGGGATGTTGTGGTTGGTGCACGAGGGTTCGTAGGCCCCCGTCGTGGCAGGAACGCGTCGTTGCTGTCGTCCGGTGGCAGCAACGACGCTTTCCTGCCCCCGGCCCGGGGACGCGAATCGCCCGGATCCGCCCCCACGCACGGCCCGGCTGCCGCACACTGATCGTCGTGCGGATCCGGGTCGTGCTCGCGGTGGCGGCGCTGGTCGCGGTGCTGGTCACGGCCGGGTGCGCCTCGGCGGTCGACGGTCGGCCGTTCGCCGGCCCGCAGGTCACCGCGGGGCTCGACCCGCAGTTCGTCCGGGACAACGACGGCTCGGACGACGACCGGCTGGCCGCCGCCACCCTGCGCGACCTCGAGGGCTGGTGGGGCTCTCAGTTCCCCCGCCTGGCGGACGGGCAGCCGTTCGTGCCGCCGAAGGGCTACTTCTCGGTCGACTCGTCCCGTCCCGGCCCCGCGCCGCCGTGCACCGAGTCCACCGACGAGGTCGAGGGCAACGCCTTCTACTGCCCGCGCGCCGACGTGATCGCCTACGACCGGGCGGCCCTGATCCCGGTGCTGCGCGAGGAGTTCGGCGACTCGGCGGTCGTCGTCGTCCTCGCCCACGAGTTCGGCCATGCGATCCAGGAACGGCTCGCCGACGTGGTTCCGAGCAGCGCCAGCCTCGGCTCCGGCGCGCCGACGATCCTGTCCGAGGGGCAGGCCGACTGCTACGCGGGCTCCTTCCTGCGCGCGGTCCACGACGGCGAGACCCCCGACCTGCGGACCGGCGACGCCGGCATCGACGCCGCGATGAGCGCGCTGATCACCTTCCGCGACCCGGTCGGGACCGACGCCCGGGACGACCGGGCGCACGGCAACGCGTTCGACCGCGTGTCGTCGTTCCAGGACGGCTACGCCGGCGGCGTGGGGTCCTGTGCGCAGATGACCCTGCAGAACCGCGCGTTCACCCAGCAGGCCTTCGCCACGCTCTCCGACGCGCAGAGCGGCGGGAACCTGCCGCTGCCCGACCTGCTGCGCGCGATGGGCACCGACCTCGACCGCTTCTTCGGCGGGCTGGTGCGAGCACAGGGCGGACAGTGGACGACCCCGACGATCCGCGAGGGCCGCGACGGGTGCGGGCAGGGCGCGGTCGGGCTGTGTGACCGTGGGGTCATCCAGACCGACGCCGACCTCGAGGGCATCCACGACGATCTCGGCGACTACGCCAGCGGCACCCTGCTCGCCTCGCGCTACGCCCTCGCCGCGCTCGCCGCCCTGGACCGCCCGACGGCGGGCCCTGCCGCCGGGCGGGCCGCGCTCTGCCTGGCCGGGGCGTACACCGCCGACGTGGGCGCGCCGGGCTCGGACTTCAGCCTCTCCCCCGGCGACCTCGACGAGGCCGTCACCGTGCTGCGCCGCAGCGACGACGCCGCGACCGCCACCGACGGCGCGGTCGCCGACGCCACCGCCTACGCGCGCATCGCCGACTTCCGGGCGGGGGTCGACGGCGGCGCGGACCGCTGCCTCGCCCTACGCTGACCCGCCGATGGCCACGATCCGCCACCACCCCGAGGCGGTCGGGGTGGGCTTCCTGCTCAGCGCGGTCGGCGGCTACCTCGACGCGTACACCTACGTCGGGTACGGCGGGGTGTTCGCGAACGCGCAGACCGGCAACGTCGTGCTGCTCGCGATCGGGCTGGTCCGGGGCGAGTTCGCCGAGGCGCTGCGCCACGTGCCGCCGCTGCTGTCGTTCCTGGTCGGGCTCGCCGTCGCCGAGTCGCTGGCCCGCCCGTGGGCGCGCCGGACCCTGCGGCGGCCGGCCCGGGTGGTGCTCGGCGCCGAGGCGCTCGTGCTGACGGTCGTCGCGGCGATCGCGCTGCCCGGCACCGTCGTCACGGTGGCGGTCGCCTTCGTCGCGGCCCTGCAGGTGTCCACCTTCAAGAAGGTCGGCGACGTCCCCTACAACGCCACCGTGACCACCGGCAACCTGCGCAGCCTCGTCGCCGAGCTCGCCAACTGGTGGGCCGACCGCGCCCCCGGGGCCCGCCGCCGCTTCGGCGTCCTCGGCGGCATCGTGGGCTCGTTCGCCGCCGGGGCCGCGGTCGGCGCCGCGTTCACCCTGACGACGGGTCGCCTGGCCGGGTTCCTCCCGGCGGTCGCGGCGCTGGTGGCGCTGGCCGCGATCGCCGTGGAGACCCGTCGTCGGGAAGCGTCCACCGACACCTGAGCGCCAGAATGGCGCCACAGCCCTTGTCAGTGGCGCCATCGCGCGCCATAGTTGGCACATGGAGTTGGACGGGTACGTCGAGCGGCTTCGCGCCGAGTTCGCGGCCATCAGCGAGGTGGCCGGGCCCGAGGTGCGCGAGGTCGCGGAGCGGTTGATCGCGCCGCTCGACGCGGCGGTCCGCCTCGTGCTGCTGGAGGCCCTGGCGGCCGCCGCCGAGGAGATCACCCTCGACCTCGCCCCGGGCTCGGTGCACCTGCGGCTGCGCGAGCCCTCGCCTGACTTCGTGGTCACCCCGGCACCCGCCGCGGAACCCGCGACGGGGCCGGCGGCCGCGTCGCCCCACCCCGCACCGCCCGCCGACGTCGAGGGCGGACCCGTCGCGCGGATCAACTTTCGCCCGCCCGAAGCCCTCAAGAACCGCATCGAGGAGGCCGCCGACCGCCAGGGCCTCAGCGTCAACACCTGGCTGACCCGGACGGCGACCGCCGCCCTCGACGCACCCGGCACCACCCGCAACCCGACCTCGGGCCGCGTCGGCTGGTTCGGCTGACCGGACTCCTCACCCGTCCCACCCCCACTCACGGCACCCCGTGCCGAGGAGGCGATGTCCCATGCCCACGTTCGACACCCCCGGACCCGTCGCGGCCACCGTGACCCTGCCGATCGGCGAGCTGCGCGTCGTGGCGAGCGACCGCACCGACACCACGGTCGAGGTCCGCAGTACCGAGGCCGACCGCGCGCAGGCCGACGCGGTCCGCGTCGACCTCGTCGACCGGGACCTGCGCGTCACCGGCCGCCCGCTGGGGCTCCTGGCGAAACTGACGCCGGGGACCCCGGGCCGCTCGATCGAGGTGGTGATCGGCCTGCCGTCCGGATCGGCCCTCACCGCGACGACGCACTACGGCGCCGTCACCGCCTCCGGACGGCTCGGCACCTGTGCGGTCACGGCCCGGTATGGCGACGTGCTGCTCGAGGACACCGCGGACACCACGGTCACGGTCGGGTACGGCCAGGCCCGCGTGGCCGCCGTCGACGGCGACGCGGCGATGACCACCGACTACGGCGCGGTGCAGGTCGGGCGGATCGCCGGCACGGCCAGTCTGCGCAGTCGGCACGGCAGCATCCGGGTCGACGAGATCGTCGGGGACGCGGATCTGACCGGCACCTACGAGCCGATCGACGTCGACACCGCGCAGGGCGACGTCCGGGTGCGCACCACCCACGGGGCCGTCCGACTCGGCAGCGTGGCCCGGGGCGAGGTGACGCTGTCGAGCACCCACGGGCGCCTCGAGGTCGGCATCGCCGCGGACAGCGCGGCATGGCTCGACGTCGACACAGCCGGACGCATCAGCAACGATCTCACGCCGCGTGACGACCCCGACGGCTTCGCCGAGACCGTCTCCGTCCACGCCCGGTCCCAGGACGGCGCCATCGTCCTGCGTCGGGTCGGACCTTCCCAGGGGAGCACCTCATGACCTCGACCGTCCTCCACGGCCTGCCCACGGCCCGCGACGCCGGGCCGTTCGACCCGCCGCAAGCGATCACCCGAGCGCGCGAGACCGCTCCGGTGGCCCCGGTCCGCTGTCCCGACGGCCACACGAGCTGGCTCGTCACCGGCTACGACGAGGTCCGCCGGGTCCTCGCCGACGTCCGCTTCAGCTCCCGGCTGGACCTGGGCGTGCTCCACGTCCCGTACGAGACGCCGGGCATGCCCGCTCCCACCGAACCGTCCCCGACCGTCCCGGGCCTGTTCATCGCCATGGACCCACCGGAGCAGTCCCGCCTGCGCCGGAAGCTCGCGGGCGCCTTCACCGTGCGTCGGATGGCTCAGCTCGAGGACGCCGTCGCCGCCGTGGTGGAGCACCAGCTCGACGAGATGGAGCGCCGCACGCCACCGGTGGACCTGGTGGAGACGTTCGCCGTGCCCGTGCCCACCCTGGTGATCTGCGACCTGCTCGGCGTGCCCG
Source organism: Actinomycetospora sp. NBRC 106378 (assembly GCF_030269685.1). Classification (GTDB taxonomy): domain Bacteria; phylum Actinomycetota; class Actinomycetes; order Mycobacteriales; family Pseudonocardiaceae; genus Actinomycetospora. The sequence continues at coordinate 28,299 of NZ_BSTT01000019.1, read as the reverse complement.
CCGCCGACCGGGACGACTTCCGGGCACACGCCGCCCGGTTCCTGCTCCGCGACATCACGCTCGAGGACAAGGCCGCCGCGTTCGGCGCCATGACCACCTACCTCGGGCAGCTGGTCACGAGCAAGCGCGCGGATCCGGGCGACGACGTCCTGTCCGACCTCGCACGACACGACGACCTCACGCTCGAGGAACTGACCGGGTGCGCCTTCCTGCTCCTGCTCGCGGGCCACGAGACCAGCGCCAACCTGCTGGCCCTCGGCACCTTCGCCCTCCTCGAGCACCCCGACCAGGCCGACGCGCTCCGCGCCGACCCGGGCCTCGTCCCGAACGCGGTGGACGACCTGCTGCGCCACCTCTCCGTGGTCGACATCCTCTACCGCTACGCCACCGAGGACCTCGAGCTCGGCGGGGAGACCATCCCGGCCGGATCGACCGTGGTGCTCTCCCTCCTCGCGGCCAACCGCGACCCGCGGCACGTCGACGACCCCGACGTGCTCGACCTGCACCGCACCACCCGCGGATCGCTGTCCTTCGGCCACGGGGTGCACCAGTGCCTGGGGCACCAGCTGGCCCGCATCGAGCTCCAGGCCGGGTTCGCAGGGCTGCTCCGACGGTTTCCGACGCTCCGGCTCGCGGTCGACGCCGCCGAGGTACCCCTGCGCACCGACATGCAGATCTACGGCGTTCACGAGCTGCCGGTCGCCTGGTAGGCGACCGACCCGTCGTCGGGAAGCGAGCTAGTAGAGCGCGCGGGCGAGGGCGCGGCGGGCGGTGGTGACCCGCGGGTCGTCCGGCGCGAACAGCTCGAACAGCGACACGAGGTGCTCGCGGGCCGCGTCGCGGTCCTCGGCGGCCGTGCGCTGCACGGTCTTCACGAGCCGGTCGAACGCGGCCTCGACCTGACCGCCCGCGAGCTCGGCGTCGGCGGCGGCCTTCTGCGCGGCGACGTCGTCGGGGCTGGCGTCGGCGGCCGCGATCGCGGACGGGTCGGCGGACTCGGCGCGCGCCATGAACCGCACCTGCGACAGCGCGGCCTGCGCCTCGGCGTTCGCGGGCTCGACGGCGAGGATCTGCTCGTAGGCGGCGATGGCCGCGTCGTAGTCGCCCTGCTCCAGGGCGTCCTCGGCGGCCGTGAAGCGCGGGTCCTCCGGCTCGGGCACGGGCTCGGCGGAGCCCTGCGCCGGGCCCCGGGCCTCGGCCTCCGCGATCGCGGGCATGCGGTCGCGCAGCGCGTCGAGGATCTGGGCGATCCACCCGCGCAGCTGGTCCTCCGGCTGCACCCCGGAGAACGACGTGACCGGCTGCTGGGCGACCACGACGTACACCGTCGGGATCGACTGCACCTGGAACATCTGCGCGATGCGCGGGTTCGCGTCGACGTCGACCTTGGCGAGGATCCAGGAGCCGTTGCCCTCGGCGGCGAGCTTCTCCAGCGTCGGGGAGAGCTGCTTGCAGGGCTGGCACCACTCGGCCCAGAGGTCCACGACGACGGGGATCGTCAGCGAGCGCTCGAGGACCTCGGTCTGGAAGGTGTCCTCGGTGACGTCGATGACGAAGGAGCCGGCGTCCGGGGCGGGCGCCGCACCGCTCGCGTCGTCGCCCGGGGGCTGCGCGGGCGCGGCCGGGCGGGCCTGCTGCGTCGAGCGCTGCTCGGCGCGGGCCTTCAGCCCGGACAGGTCGACGGCCCCGGCCATGGCCGAGGACAGGGCTGCCGCCTGCGCGGCCTGACGGGGATCGGGGCGTGCCACGACGTCAATCCTGCCAGCTCGACAGATGCTCCTCGACCCGCGCCACCTTCGCGTCCATCTGGCCGGTCCAGCCGGGCCGGATGTCGGCCTTGAGCACGAGCGAGACGCGGCTGCCGTAGCGGCCGGCGGCCTCGGTCGCCCGCTTGACCACGTCCATCACCTCGTCCCACTCGCCCTCGATCGAGGTGAACATCGACGAGGTCTCGTGCGGCAGGCCGGACTCGCGCACCACCCGCACGGCCGCCGCCACGGCCTCGCTCACCGAATCGGACTCCCCGCCGCTCGGGGCCACGCTGAAAGCAACGATCACGGCTCCATCATGCTGCTAGATTCCCGCCGATGTCCGCGTCCGACCCGTTGCCGTTCGACCCCATCGAGCGGGCCGCCGGGATCTGGTCGGCGAAGATCGGCGACGCCACCACGATGGCCGCCACCACGAGCGTCTTCCGCGTGCAGCAGATCCTGCAGCAGGCCGTGGACGCCGCGCTGCGCGCGCACGAGCTGACGTTCGCCCGCTACGAGGCGCTCGTGCTGCTGACCTTCTCCCGGCACGGCGCGCTCCCGATGAACCTCATGGGCCAGCGGCTGCAGCTGCACCCCACGTCGGTCACGAACATCGTCGACCGGCTCGAGGGCGCCGCGCTGGTGCGGCGCACCCCGCACCCGACCGACAAGCGCACCACCCTGGTCGAGATCACCGACGCCGGTCGCCGCCGCTGCGAGGAGGCGACGGCGGCCGTGACCGCGGTCGACTTCGGGCTGGTCGGCCTGGCCCCGGAGGAGGCCCGCACGCTGTTCGGGCTCCTCGCGCAGGTCCGGCACGCCGCCGGCGACTTCGCCTGAGGCCCTTCCCGACGACGGGTCGCCCGGCCTGCACCTCCCGCCCCGCCTCGGCGTGGGCCCCCGCCGCCTCGCCCGGCCTCGCCGCCGCCTTGTCGTGGGCTCCCACCGCCTCCCCACTGCCTTGCCCGGCCTCGCCCCGCCTTGTCGTGGGCTCCCGCCGCCGCCCGGCCTCGCCCCGCCTTGTCGTGGGCTCCCACCGCCGCCCCACTGCCTTGTCGTTCTGATTCACAACGACAAGGCAGTGGGTGGCCGTCAACGGGCCGCGACAAGAGCTCCCCTGCGGGGCCGGAGCCGCCCGTCGGCCAGCTCCAGCACCGTGGCCATCCGGTCCAGCCCCTCCGGGCGGTGCGTCAGCAGCAGGACCGTGTGGTCGCCGTCGAGCAGGTCGGCCATCAGCGCCTGCGCGGTCCCGACGTCGAGGCCCTCGGTCGGCTCGTCGAGGACCCACACCCCGGGGTCGGCCAGCACGAGCCGCGCCGCCGCGAGCCGGCGCCGCTCCCCGCCCGAGATGCTGCCGGGGCCGATCACGGTGTCCAGGCCGTCCCCGAGGGTCGCCACCCACCCGTCGAGGTGCACCCGGCGCAGCGCCGCGTGCAGGCGCGCGTCGTCGGCCGCCGGGGCGGCGAGCAGCAGATTCGCCCGGACCGACGCGGTGAAGACGTGGTCGTGGTCGCCCAGCAGCCCGATCCGCCGCCGGACCTCGTCGCCCGGCAGGTCACGCACGTCGACCCCGTCGATCGTCACGTGTCCCGACGCCGGGTCGAGGAACTTCAGCAGCACCGCCGCCAGGGTCGACTTGCCCGAGCCCGACGCCCCGGTCACCGCGACCCGGGCCCCGGGCGGGAGGTCCAGGTCGACCCCGCGGAGGGCCTCGTGGTCACCCCACCCGGCGGTCAGGTCGCGCACCCGGATCGACCATGGCGCGCTGCACGCATCCACCGGGAGCAGCTCGCCATCGTCGCCGGTCGACCGCGGCGACCTGCTGACGTCCGACGTCAGCGGTGGCACACGGCTGACGTCCGGCTCCGTCGCCGGCGGCGGCACCGTCGCGAGCGAAGCGGTCCGCGCCCGGGCCTGCGCACCGCGGGCCAGGGCTCGCGCGGCCGCCGGGAGGGCGAGCACGGTGCCGGCGAGGGCGGTCGGGAACAGGACGACGATGCCCACGAGCTCCGGCGACGCGTCCAGCGAGACGGCCGCCAGCGCTGCCCCGACGGTCGCGACGCCCAGCGCCAGGTGCGCGGCTCCGTCGAGCAGCCCCTCGTGCGCCGCGGCCCGCCGACGGGCCCGGTCCAGCTCCGCGACCCGGGCCCGCGGTACGGCGAGCACCTCGTCACGATCGCGCACGGCGAGCTCCTCCCGGGCGGCGAGCGTCTCGACGACCGCGGCCCGGAGCCGGTCACCGGCGCGGTCGAGCGCGGGACCGTCCCGGCGTGCAGCCAGCGCGGCGAGCACCGGGACGACCACGCCCGCCACCCCGAGGCCCACCACCAGCGCCGGCAGCGTCGTCGGGACCGCCACCCACGCGACGAGGAGCACGACCGGGAGCACCACGGCCGCGACCAGCACCGGCTGGCGGCCCCGGACCAGCCCGTCGAGCCGCACGTCGACGTCGCCGACCGCGCGGGCCAGCAGGTCACCCCGGCGGCCCGCCACGGCCCCCGGCACCCGGTCGACGAGCACGGCGACGAGCGCCCGCCGCCAGCCGGCGACCCGGGCGAGGGCGTCGTCGTGCGTCACGAGCCGCTCGAGGTAGCGCAGGAGCGGGCGGAGCACGGCCGTGGCGCGCACGATCACGACCGCGATCGACAGCGTCAGCACCGGCGGCCGCGCCTCGGCCCGCACGATCAGCCAGGTCGAGGCCGCCGTCAGGACGAGCCCGGCCAGCACGGACCCGACGCCCAGCGCGACCCCACCCGCCGTCGGGAACCCGCGGCGGGAACCGGCCGGCACCGAGCGGAGGGCCCCCTCGCTCGATCCATCCGACCGAAGGTGCCCTTCGCTCGAGCCAGGAGGAGCCGCCCCCGGCCGCACCAGCGTCACGACCCGGTCCGCCGCCGCGAGCGCGGCCGGACGGTGTGCGACCAGCAGTACCGCGGCGCCCCGTGTCGCGGCCGCGCGGAGCAGCTCGAGCACCCGCGCCTCGGCGGCCGCGTCGAGGTGGGCGGTCGGTTCGTCGAGCAGGACCGTCTGGTGGGGGTCCGACTCGAGCGCCACGAGCACCCGGGCGAGCGCGAGCCGCTCCCGCTGGCCCGCCGACACCGAGCCGCCCTCCTCCGCGAGCGGGTCCTCCGGCGACAGCGGCAGCCCGAGCGCGTCCAGCACACCCCGGTCCGACGTGCCCAGCGCCTCCCCGACGGTGCGCGCGTGCGGCAGGGTCGGCCGCTGCGGCAGGTACTGCACGGGCCCGCCGACCTCGACCGTGCCCTCGTCCGCACGAATCGCCCCGGCGAGCACACGGAGCAGGGTCGTCTTCCCGGCGCCCGATTCCCCGGCCAGCGCGACCACCTCGCCCGGCGCCACCGACACGGTGACCGGTGCCAGCGCGTCCGTCCGCCGCTGTGGGTAGCGGACGCGGACCCGAGAGGTGGCCACGCCTCGTGAGCAGACATCCGTGTCCTGGCGCGAGACAGTGCTCACGAGCCCGGAGGGCACCTGCGCGTCGTGGAACCGCGCCCCGACCTCCCGGATCGGCCGGTACGCCTCGGGCGCGAGCAGGATCGCGACGAGGGCCGGCGCGAGGCCGAGCGAACCGTCGACCACGCGCAGCCCGGCCGACACCGCGACGAGACCGACCGACACCGTGGCCACGAGGTCGAGCGCCGTCGACGACAGGAACGCCACCCGCAGCACCGAGGCGGTCGCCCGCCGGTGCGTCTCACCGGTCCGCGCCACCTCGTCGACCTGTCGGCGGGCCCGCCCGAACAGGCGCAGCGTCGCGAGCCCGGCGACGACGTCGAGCACGTGGCCGGACAGCCGCTCCCCCGCCGCCCACCGGGCCGCCGCCCGCTTCTCGGTGGCCCACCCGATCAGCGCCGCGAACACCGGCAGCAGGGGCAGCGTCGCGAGCACGATCAGCGCCGAGGTGCGGTCGGCGAGGAACAGCCCCACCAGCACGAGCGGCGGCAGCACCGCGGCCAGCACGAGCGCGGGCAGGTAGGACGTGAACCAGGCGCGGAGATCGTCGATGCCCCCGGCGGCGAGTTCCCGACGACGGGTCCCGCCCGGGTCGCGCCGCTCGGCGTCCGGATCACGGGCGTCGAGCAGCCGCTCCCGCTGCGGCTCGACCACCCGGGTCGCGGTGCCGGCCGCGACCCGCGGCGCCAGGGCGGCCACGACGGCCCGCACCAGCACCGCGCCGACCAGCCACGCGATCTCCGTGGTCGGGCGCGACCCGCCGACCAGCGACGCCACCAGCAGCCCGGCGGCGACGAGCGCCACCGCGTCCGCCACCGCCCCGGCCACCCCCAGCGCGACCTGCCCCGCCACCCCGGGCAGGGCCGGCCGCGCCAGACGCAGCAGCCGCGGGTCGACCGGCCCGCTCACGCCGCCACCCGTTCACTGGCCACCCGCCGGCGGAACACCCAGTACGAGAACGCCTGGTAGGCCACGACGCCCGGCAGGATCAGCACCGCGCCGACCGTGATCACCGTGAGGGCGTACGGCGACGCGGCCGCGCCGGTGATGGTCAACGACGACGCCGGGTCCAGCGTCGAGGGCAGGACCACCGGCACGTGCGCGGTGAAGGCCGCGACGACCGCCCCGACCACCCCGAGGGTCGCCGCGGCGAACGCCGTGCCCTCGTGGCGCCACCCGGCGGCGACGGCCGTGGCGACCCCGAGCAGGGCCACCACCCCGGCGAACAGCGCCGCGAGCCCCCCGACGGCCACGCCGACCCCGGCGGCGACGACCGCGCCCACCACGGCCGAGGCCACGGCCACCCGCCGCGCCCGCGCCCGCACCGGACCGGTCGTCCGCAGGCCCAGGAACGTCGCGCCCTGCACGAGGGCCGCGAGGACCCCGAGCACCGCACCGACGAGCGCGGGCCACGACAGGAGCGGGCCGAGCGTGCGCCCGAGCCCGCTCCCGACGACGGCGCCCGTCGGGTCGAGCGCGAGCCCCGTCGTCGCGACGGCGACGACGGCACCGAACAGACCTGCCGTCACGAAGGAGGAGACGGCGAGGGTGACCTCGCAGCGCCGGCGCCACGCCGGGGTGTCGACCTTGCCGCGGAACTCGATCGCGACGCCGCGTGCGGCGAGCGCGAGCAGCACCAGCACCATCGGCAGGTAGAGCCCGGAGAGCAGGGCGGCGTACCAGTCGGGGAAGGCCGCGAAGGTCACGCCGATCGCGGCGACCAGCCACACCTCGTTGCCGTCCCAGACGGGTCCGACGGTGCGGATCGCCGCCCCGCGCTCGTGGTCGTCGCGGCCGAGGGCCGGGGCGAGCATGCCGACGCCGAAGTCGAAGCCCTCGAGGGCGAAGAACAGCACCCAGCAGAGGACCGCGAGCGCGAACCAGAGGATCTCCATCAGTAGCTCATCTCCAGCACGGGCTCGGGGCGGCTCTCCTCCGCCGTCGGGTGCAACGGCGTCGGTTCCTGGCGCGAGACGTGCAGCACGAGACGGACCCAGACCACCGCGAGGACGCCGTAGACCAGGGCGAACCCGGCGAGCGAGGCCACCAGTTCGACGGGGGTGAGGGTGGGCGAGACGCCGTCGCGGGTCTGGAACAGCCCGAACACGAGCCAGGGCTGCCGGGCGGTCTCGGTGAACAGCCAGCCGAAGGTCGCGGCCGCCGTGGGCAGGACCGGCAGCACCCAGAGGAAGCGGAGCAGCCAGCGGTCGGCGAACCAGGCGGGCGTGAGGTCCCGGCCGCGACGGGTGCGCCAGAGGACGTAGGCGGCGGCCGCGGTCGCGGCGACGCCGAGCCCGATCATCAGCCGGAACGTCCAGTAGGCGACCGGGATCCAGGGCGTGTAGTTCCCGGGACCGAACTGCAGCTCGTACTGGCGCTGGAGGTCGTCGATGCCCTGCACGGTGGCGGTCGGGTCGCCGGTGGCAAGGAAGCTCAGCAGCCACGGAACGTCGATCGACCACGGCTGCTCCATGCCGGGCAGCTGGATCGCGAACAGGCTGAACGGGGCGTGCGAGGTGGTCTCGTAGAGCGCCTCGGCCGAGGCCATCTTCATGGGCTGGACCGCGGTCATCACCTTGCCCAGCACGTCGCCGGTGAGGCTCACCGCGGCGCCGCCGACGAGGGTCGTCCACGCTCCGACGCGGGCGAGGACGCGCCAGGTCGGGCCCTGCACGGCGTCGTCCCGGCGCCGCCACATCCCGATCGCCAGGAGCAGCGCTCCTCCGGCCATGAAGGCCCCCGCGATGGTGTGCGGGAAGGACGCGACGACGACGGGATTGGTCAGCAGGGCGCCGAAGCTGCCCAGCACCGCCCGCCCGGTCGCCGGGTCGATCGTGGCGCCGACCGGGTGCTGCATGAAGGCGTTGGCCGCGAGGATCACGTAGGCCGAGATGAGGGTGCCGACGGCGACCACCCAGATGGTCGCGAGGTGCAGCCCGGGCCGGAGCCGGTCGCGGCCGAACCACCACAGACCCAGGAACGTGGCCTCGAGGAAGAACGCGAGCATGCCCTCGATCGCCAGGGTGGGGCCGAAGACGTCGCCGTAGTACTGCGCGAACGCCGACCAGGAGAGCCCGAACTGGAACTCCTGGACCAGCCCGGTCACCACCCCCACGGCGAAGGTGGCCATCAGCAGTTTCCCGGCCAGCAGGGTGGCCCGCGAGTACCGCTCGTCCCTGGTGCGCCACCACGCCGTCTGCAGGCCCGCCGTCAACGCCGAGAGCGAGATCGACAGCGGGACGAACAGGTAGTGGTAGACGGTGACGACGGCGAACTGCAGGCGTGAGAGCTCCAGTGCGGTCACGACCCGACCTCCTGTCGACTACGACGCTTCGTAGTACCTACGACCGACGGTAGTACGACAGGGGTCGTTGGCACCCTGTGTCACTGGGTACACTCCTCGGCGTGGCCCTCGGAGAGCTCGAACGCGCGGTCATGGCGCAGCTGTGGTCGGCGGAGGAGCCGCTCACCGTGCGGGACGTCCACGATCGACTGGAGCGCGAGCTCGCCTACACCACCGTGATGACCGTCCTGGGCCGCCTGGCCAAGAAAGGGCTGGTCAGGCAGGAACGGGACGGCAAGGCCTACCGCTACGCCGCCGCCTCGAGCCGGGAGCAGATGGCCGCCGAGCTGATGCTCGACGCGCTCGGCGACGTCGGCGAGGACCGCACGGCCGCCCTGGTCGCCTTCGTCGACCGGGTCGGCCCGGAGGAGGCCGCGACCCTGCGTCGGGCCCTCGACACGCCGGCGCACGGCACGCCACGCCCGGCCGGCGGATCACCCGAGTCGTGAGAACCACCACGTACACGCCACACTGACTCGTCATGGCGTCGGTGTGGCTGACGGGGCTCGCCCTCGTGCTGGCCGGGCCCGTGCCCGCCCTGCTGGCGCGGGCGCGGTGGACCCGGTCCGTGCCCCGCGCGGCGATCGTGCTCTGGCAGTCGGTGGCGGTCGCCGCCGTCCTCGCGGCGGTGGGCAGCGCCCTCGCCGCCCCGGAGGCGCTCCTGCGCGTGTTCCTCCACCCCGAGGAGCGCACCGGTATCGCGCTGGCGATCGCGGTCGGCGCCGCCGCGGTGCTCGCGGGGCTGATCGTCGTGCGGCTCGTGGTGGTGCTCGTGCTGCTCGCCGTGCGGACCCGGGTCCGTCGGGCCCGGCACCGCGACATGATCGACCTGCTGGCCCGGGCCGAGGAGTTCGACGCGGGGGGCACGCTCCGGGCGGGCATCGTCCTGCGGGTGCTCGACGGCGCCGTGCCGTTCGCGTACTGCGTGCCCGGCCGCGTCGGGCGCGAGGGCCGCGTGGTGGTGACCGGCGCGGCCCTGGAGACGCTCTGCCCCCGGGAGCTGCGCGCCGTCATCGCCCACGAGCAGGCCCACCTCGCCGCCCGGCACGACCTCGTCCGCGAGGGCTTCACCGCCCTGCACCGCGCGTTCCCCGTGGTCGTGCGCAGCCGCGAGGCCCGCGACGCCGTGGCCCTGCTGCTCGAGATGCTCGCCGACGACGCCGGTCGGCGGCGGGTCGGCGACGACGCCATGGCGGGCGCCCTCGACGCGTTCGCCTCCAGCGGCCGGGCCGGCTACGGCTCCGACGTGGTCGAACGGCTCGACCGGATCCGCGCGTGCGTGCACGGCGGCCGGGCGCTCGCCGTCGGCACCTACCTCGCGGCGGTGGCCCTCGTCGTCGTCCCGACGGTCACCATCGTGATCCCGTGGCTCACCGACGCCCTGCCCACCGTCGGCGTGCGCTGACGCCTCGCCGCCCGGGGTGCCCGCCCGGCCACTCCCGCATCGCGCCCCGCCGGCCGCGGTGGGCGCCACGACCGCGCCGCCGCCGTCGCCACCGGCCCGCGTAGTCCGCCCCCTGCGCCAACGCCATCAGCGTGACCACCCACCAGCACGTCATCGCCGCCCCCTCCCGCCGCCCGACCCGGTCGAGCTCCGCCGCGCTGCGTCTCCCGTGGGCGGATCATGCACCCGACCCCCGTCAACCTCGGTCGTCGAGCGCGGCGGACCGCAGCCGCTCGGCGGCGGTGAACGGGTCGAGGTCCCCGCCCGCGACCTCCGCGGCGAGCGAGTCCAGCGCCGCCGACCCCGAGACCGCCCGCAGCTGCGCGCGCAGGTCGGCCAGGGCGATCGCCTCGATCTCGGCCCGGGCCCGGCGTCGACGGCCCTCGTCGGCCCGGCCGTGCTCCGCCATCCACGCGCGGTGGGCGTCGATCGCGGCGAGCAGGTCGTCGATGCCGCGCCCGGCCGAGGCCACGGTCCGTACGACCGGCGCCCGCCACTGCGGCCCGGTGCCGCGCCGTCCCATCGCCATGGCGTTCTCGATCTCGCGGATCGTGGTGTCCGCGCCCTCCCGGTCGGCCTTGTTCACGCAGAACACGTCGGCGATCTCGAGGATCCCCGCCTTCGTCGCCTGGATGCCGTCCCCCATCCCCGGCGCGAGGAGGACGACGGTGGTGTCCGCGAGGGCCACGACCTCCACCTCGGACTGACCGACGCCCACGGTCTCGACCAGCACCACGTCGCACCCGGCGGCGTCGAGCACCCGCAACGCCTGCGGGGCCGCCGCCGAGAGCCCGCCGAGGTGGCCGCGGGTGGCCATCGACCGGATGAACACGCCCGGGTCGGTGGCGTGCTCGCTCATCCGCACCCGGTCGCCGAGCAGCGCGCCGCCGGAGAACGGGGAGCTGGGGTCGACGGCGAGCACCCCCACCCGCCGTCCGGAACCCCGCAGCTGGGAGACCAGCGCCGAGGTGGTGGTCGACTTCCCCACCCCGGGCGAGCCGGTGAGGCCCACGACCAGCGCGTGACCCGCGTGCGGGGCCAGCGCCGCGGCGAGCTCCCGCACGGCCGGGCCACCGTCCTCCACCATCGACACGAGCTGCGCGACGGCGCGCGGGGAGCCCTCTCGGGCGCGGGAGACGAGGTCGGTCAGGTCGGGCACGTCGGCGATCGTGGCAGGACCCGGCCGTCGGGACAGGGTCACCCGTCCGAGGTCGGGGTGGTGGCCGTCACCTGCTTGGCGGCTCGATTCAGTCGCTTAGTGTCCCGAGCATGACTGCACAGCTGGACGCAGCGGTCGGCATCGTCGCCGTGGACCACGTCGGCATCGCCGTACCGGACCTCGACGAGGCCATCGCCTGGTACGCCCGCACGCTGGGTCTCGAGGCCACCCACACCGAGACCAACGAGGAGCAGGGCGTCCGCGAGGCCATGCTCCACGCCCCCGACGACCCCTCGGGCACGGCGATCCAGTTGCTCGCTCCGCTGAACGAGAACTCCACGATCGCGAAGTTCATCGGCCGCAACGGGCCCGGCCTGCAGCAGGTCGCGTACCGCGTGCGCGACGTCGAGGACACCGCCGCGAAGCTCCGCGAGAAGGGGGTCCGGCTGCTCTATTCCCAGGCCCGCCGCGGCACCGCCGACTCCCGCGTGAACTTCGTGCACCCGAAGGACGCCGGTGGCGTCCTCGTCGAGCTGGTGCAGCCCGCAGCCGGCCACTGACCGACGTCACCCTTCTCGTCGTACCTACTCGTCGGTAGCCTCACCGCACCCGACCCTCCCGGAGGCAAGTTCCAGTGCAGCAAATCCGCGACGCCATCCTCGCCGACGATCTGGCCGGCATCGGCTCCATGACCGTCCCCGAGTCCTACCGGGGCATCACGGTGCACGCCGACGAGGCCGACATGTTCGCCGGCATGTCCTCGAAGGAGAAGGACCCGCGCAAGTCGCTGCACCTCGACGAGGTGCCGACGCCCGAGGTCGCTCCCGGCGAGGCGCTCGTGGCCGTCATGGCCAGCGCCATCAACTACAACACCGTGTGGACCTCGATCTTCGAGCCGGTGTCCACCTTCGGCTTCCTCAAGCGCTACGGCCGGATCTCCGACCTCGCGAAGCGCCACGACCTGCCCTACCACGTGGTGGGCTCCGACCTCGCGGGCGTCGTGCTCAAGGTCGGTCCGGGCGTGCAGATGTGGAAGCCCGGCGACAAGGTCGTCGCGCACTGCCTCTCGGTGGAGCTGGAGAGCCCCGACGGCCACGACGACACGATGATGGACCCCGAGCAGCGCATCTGGGGCTTCGAGACCAACTTCGGCGGCCTCGCCGACATGGCGCTGGTGAAGACCAACCAGCTCATGCCGAAGCCGGACCACCTGACCTGGGAGGAGGCCGCCTCCCCCGGGCTGGTCAACTCCACCGCCTACCGGCAGCTGGTCAGCCACAACGGCGCAAACATGACCCAGGGCGACGTCGTCCTCATCTGGGGCGCCTCGGGCGGCCTGGGCTCGTACGCCACCCAGTTCGCGCTCAACGGCGGCGCCACCCCGGTGTGCGTCGTCTCCTCCCCGGAGAAGGCCGAGCTCTGCCGCCGGATGGGCGCCGAGCTGATCATCGACCGCTCGGCCGAGGGCTACAAGTTCTGGTCCGACCCCGAGACCCAGGACCCCCGGGAGTGGAAGCGCTTCGGCGCGAAGATCCGTGAGCTGACCGGCGGCGACGACCCCGACATCGTCTTCGAGCACCCGGGCCGCGAGACCTTCGGCGCGTCGGTCTACGTCGCCAAGCGCGGCGGCACGATCGTCACCTGTGCGTCGACCTCGGGCTTTATGCACCAGTACGACAACCGCTACCTGTGGATGAACCTCAAGCGGATCATCGGGTCGCACTTCGCGAACTACAAGGAGGCCTACCTGGCGAACCGCCTGGTGGCCCAGGGCAAGATCCACCCGACGGTCTCGAAGAGCTACGCGCTCGAGGAGACCGGCGAGGCGGCCAACGACGTCCACCACAACTCCCACCAGGGCAAGGTCGGCGTGCTCTGCCTCGCCCCGGAGGAGGGTCTGGGCGTCACGAACCCGGAGCTGCGCGAGCGGCACCTCGAGGGCATCAACCGCTTCCGCGGCCAGTAGTCCCCACCGGTTCGACGCGAACGGCACTTTCGCAGCTTCTCGGTGCGCGAAAGTGCCGTTCGTGCGTTTCTGGCGGCCTTTCCCGACGACGCGTCGGTGCAGGTGACGGGACTCACCCGACCGTGTGACCGGTACCGATCCGGGCGGGCGCGGCGTGTCCGTCACCCGACCGTGGCCGTGTCGCGCACAGCCCTAGTAACCTGGGCAGATGCCGTCGGGAGACCGTGATCTGCTGCCTCTGGGCACCGGCTTCGACGTCGTGCGTCGGGGCTACGACCGCGGCCAGGTGGAGGAACACCTGGACCGCGTGGAGGCCGACCTGCGCATCCTCACCGCGGACCGTGACGCCGCGGTGGCGCAGGCCTCCGAGCTCGCCCGCGCGTTGGACCGGACGCGGGCGCACGTCGAGGAGCTGCGCGCCCAGATCGACCGCCTGGCCGCGCCGCCGGACTCGATGGAGGGCCTGTCCGAGCGGCTGCAGCGGATGCTCCGCCTGGCGCAGGACGAGGCGCGCGAGATGCGCTCGTCCGCCGAGCAGGCCGCGCGCCGCACGCGCGAGGACGCCGAGCAGCGGGCCGAGCGGACGATCGCGGAGGCCGAGGAGCAGGCCACCCGCACGATCACCGACGCCGACGAGTACGCGCGGAACACCACCGACGAGGCCCGACGTCAGGCGCAGGAGACCCAGGAGGCCGCCGAGGCGGTCGCGGCCGAGACGCGCACCCGCCACGACGCCGGGCTCGCCGACAACGACCGGCGCCGCACGGAGATGGAGGACGAGCACCGCGCGCTCATGGACTCCGCCCGCGCCGACGCCGCCCGCATCCGTACCGAGGCCGAGAACGAGCGCCGCCGGCTCGACGAGGAGTCCCGGGCCCGCCGCGCGCAGGTCGAGGAGGACTTCGAGATCGCGATGGCCTCCCGGCGCACCGAGTCGATGCGCGTGCTCGCCCGCTCCGAGGCCGACGCCCGCTCCCGCGCGGAGAAGCAGCTGCGCGACGCCTCCGAGGAGGCCCGTCGCCGGCTGCGCGAGGCCGACGGCGAGGTGGCGGAGATCCGTCGCCTGCGCGCCCGCGTGACGAACCAGCTCGCCACCCTGCGCGAGGCCCTCGACGACCTGCCCAGCCTCGATGCGTTCCCGGACGAGACGCCGGACGACGCGACCACCCCGGTCCCGACGCCGGCCGTCGCCGCCGACAACCACACGGCCCGCCGGGACTACGAGACCACCTCGACGTAGGCCCCGCCCCTGCCCTGCGTGGCAGGAAAGCGTCGTTGCTGTCATCCAGTGGCAGGGACGCCGCATCGTCGGGCGGGCGCCGCGGCGCGCCGCGAGGTGCACACCAGGCAGGGCCGCGGCCGCCCGAACCTGCCCTACGTGACCCTCGCGAACGGCGGGCGCCGCGGCTCGCCGCGGCGACGGCGTGGGCTTTACATTCCGGCAACCACGATGGTCTCCTACTGAGAGACGCTGTTTCTCAGCGAGAGATCGTCGATCCGCCGAGGAGCCCCCATGACCGTCACCGAGCCCCGGACCGACGGGTCCCCCGCCGACCTGGGCGCCCCGGCGAGCCTCGCGGACCGGGCCCGGGCGGACCGCGTCCGGTTCCTCCTCGCCCTGTTCGTCGACCTCACCGGCAAGCCCTGCGCGAAGCTCGTCCCCGTCGAGAGCGCCGACGAGCTGGAGCACTCCGGCGTCGGGTTCGCCGGTTACGCGGTCGGCGCGATCGGGCAGCAGCCGTGCGATCCGGACCTCATCGCGATCCCCGACGTCGCCAGCTACACCCCGCTGCCCTGGATCCGCGAGGGCCTCGCCCTCGTCCACTGCGACCCGCACGTCGAGGGCCGCCCCTGGCCGTACGCCCCGCGGGTCCTGCTCAAGGCGATGCTCGCGAAGGCCGCCGGGCTCGAGCTGATGGCCGGCGCCGAGGTGGAGTACTTCCTGGTCACGCGCGACGAGCAGGGCACGCTCCGCCCCGCCGACACCCTCGACGACGGCATCCGCCCCTGCTATGACGCCCGCGGGCTGACCCGGATGTACGACCACCTCACGGCCGTCTCCACCGCGATGAACGCCCTCGGCTGGGGCAACTACGCGAACGACCACGAGGACGCGAACGGCCAGTTCGAGCAGAACTTCGCCTACGCCGACGCGCTCACCACGGCCGACCGCGTGATCACCGCCCGGTACCTGATCTCCATGCTCGCCGAACAGCGCGGGATGACGGCGACCTTCATGCCCAAGCCGTTCGCCGACCGCACCGGCTCCGGGATGCACCTGCACCTGAGCCTCTGGTCCGACGGGTCCTCCCGCTTCCCCGACGACGCCGACGGCCGGGGCCACGGCCTCTCCGACCTCGCCTACCGCTTCCTCGCCGGGCTGCTCGAGCACGCGCCCGGGATGCAGGCGGTCCTGGCGCCGACGGTGAACTCCTACAAGCGCACCGGCGCCACCTCGACCCGCTCCGGCGCCACCTGGTCGCCCCGCCGCGCGACCTGGGGCGGCAACGACCGCACCCACCTCGTCCGCGTCCCCGACGGCCACCGGGTCGAGCTGCGCGGCGGCGACGGCGCGGCCAACCCCTACCTCGCGCTCGCCGTCGCCCTGGCCGCCGGTCTCGACGGCATCGACCGGGGCCTCGAGCCCGACAGCGCCGAGGACCGGCCCGAGCTGCCCCCGACGCTGCTGCACGCGGTGGAGGCCCTCCAGGCCGACCCCGTCGTCGGGACGGCCCTCGACGCCGCCGGACCGGGCGTGGCGGACTACTTCGCCGACCTCAAGCGCGCGGAGTTCCTCGACTGGCACGGCACCGTCGGCTCCTGGGAGCACGACCGCTACCTCACGGCCTTCTAGGAGAATCCATGTGCGGGATCGTCGGGCTCCACCTGCGCGACCCGGGGCTGCACCCGCAGCTCGGGCGCCTGCTGGAGTCGATGTTGTGCGGGGTCGTCGAACGCGGCCCCGACTCGGCGGGCGTGGCGGTGTACGGCGACCGGCGCCGCGTCCCCGCGGGTCACGCCGCCGTGTCCGTCCTCCTGCCGCCCGGCGCGGACACGAGCGCCCTCGACGCGCACGTGAGCACCGCGGGCGACACCGCGATCGTCGCCGCGCCCGTCTCCCCCGAGGACCTCGTCGCCCGGGTGAAGGCCCTCTTCCCGACGGCGAGGGTGGTCGGGTCCGGCCACGACCTCACCGTCTACAAGGGCGTCGGCCACCCGCGGGACCTCGCCACGACCTACGGCCTGGCCGACGCGGTCGGCTGGCAGGGCCTCGCCCACACCCGGATGGCGACCGAGTCCGCGGTGACGCCGGAGGGCTGCCACCCGTTCTCGGTCGGTCCCGACCAGTGCCTGGTGCACAACGGCTCGTTCTCCAACCACGCCTCGATCCGCCGCGAGCTCGTCCGCCAGGGCGTCGTGTTCGACTCGGAGAACGACTCCGAGGTCGGCGCCCGGTTCGTCGCCTCCCGGCTCGCGCAGGGCGAGGACCTGGAGAAGGCCCTGCTGGCCCTGCGCGAGACCTTCGACGGCTTCTACACGCTGCTCGTGACCAGCGCGGACGGGTTCGCCGTGGTCCGCGACCCGATCGCCTGCAAGCCCGCGGTGATCGCCGAGACCGACGCGTGGGTGGCGATGGCGTCGGAGTTCCGCGCGCTCGCGCCGCTGCCCGGCATCGAGCACGCCCGCCTCTACGAGCCGGAGCCCGGGAGGGTCTACGCATGGAGTCGCTGAGCTTCGACCTGGCGAACACCACGGTCCGCGCCCTCAACGCCGAGCTCCACGACCCGAGCGTCAAGAGCTACGAGGTGCTCCACCCCGACGGCGCCCACGCGGTGGCCGCCGGGATCGACAGCGGGATCGCGGTCGAGGTCCGCGGGCACGTCGGCTACTACTGCGCCGGCATGAACGACGGCGGCACGGTCACCGTCCACGGCAACGCCGGGACCGGGCTGGCCGAGAACATGATGTCGGGGACGGTCCGGATCGCCGGGGACGCCTCCCAGTCGGCCGGGGCCACCGCGCACGGCGGGCTGCTCGTCATCGAGGGCTCCGCCTCCATGCGGTGCGGCATCTCGATGAAGGGCGTGGACATCGTCGTCGGCGGGTCCGTCGGCCCGATGAGCGCGTTCATGGCGCAGGCCGGGCGGATGGTCGTGTGCGGCGACGCGGGCGACGGGCTCGGCGACTCGATCTACGAGGCCCGGCTCTACGTCCGCGGCCGCGTCGGCGAGCTCGGCGCGGACTGCGTCGAGAAGGAGCTGCGCGACGAGCACCGCGCGGAGCTGGCCGAACTGCTGGCCGCCGCGGGGCTGGACCACGACGTCGCCGACTTCCGCCGTTACGGCTCCGCCCGGCAGCTCTACCACTTCCAGCCCGGGCAGGGCCGCTACTGATGCCCAGAGAATCCGCCACGTTCGGCCGCGACGTCATCGCCGAGATCCAGCGCGCCGCCGAGACCGGGGTGTACGACATCCGCGGCTGGGGCGCCAAGCGCGCCGTCCCGCACTTCGACGACCTGCTCTTCCTCGGCGCCTCCATGTCCCGCTACCCGCTCGAGGGCTACCGCGAGCGCTGCGACACCGACGTCGTCCTCGGCGACCGCAACGCGCGCTACCCGCTCCACCTGCAGACCCCGGTGACGATCGCCGGGATGAGCTTCGGCGCCCTGTCCGCGCAGGCCAAGGAGGCACTCGGGCGCGGCGCCTCGGAGGTCGGCACCAGCACGACGACGGGCGACGGCGGCATGACCCCCGAGGAGCGGGGCGAGTCCAAGCACCTCGTCTACCAGTACCTGCCGTCGCGCTACGGCATGAACCCCGCCGACCTGCGCAAGGCCGACGCCATCGAGGTCGTCCTCGGGCAGGGCGCGAAGCCCGGCGGCGGCGGGATGCTGCTCGGCCAGAAGATCTCCGACCGGGTCGCCGGGATGCGCACGCTGCCCGCCGGCATCGACCAGCGCAGCGCCTGTCGCCACCCGGACTGGACGGGGCCGGACGACCTCGCGATCAAGATCCTCGAACTGCGCGAGATCACCGACTGGGAGAAGCCGGTCTACGTCAAGGTCGGCGCCACCCGCACCTACTACGACGTCAAGCTCGCGGTCGCCGCCGGCGCGGACGTCGTCGTCGTGGACGGCATGCAGGGCGGCACCGCCGCCACGCAGGACGTGTTCATCGAGCACGTCGGCATCCCCACCCTCGCCGCGATCCCGCAGGCGGCGCGGGCCCTGCAGGAGCTGGGCCTGCACCGGCACGGCGTCCAGCTGATCGTGTCCGGCGGCATCCGCTCGGGCGCCGACGTCGCGAAGGCCATGGCCCTCGGTGCGGACGCGGTGGCGATCGGCACGGCCGCCCTCATCGCCCTCGGCGACAACTCCCCGCGCTACGCCGCGGAGTACGAGGCGCTGGGCTCCGCCGCCGGTTCCTACGACGACTTCCAGGACGGCCGCGACCCGGCCGGCATCACCACGCAGGACCCGGAGCTGGCGGCCCGCCTCGACCCGGTCGAGGGCGGGCGCCGCCTCGCCAACTACCTGCGGGTCCTGACGATGGAGGCGCAGACCATCGCCCGCGCCTGCGGCAAGGCGCACCTGCGCCACCTGGAGCCCGAGGACCTCGTCGCCCTGACCGTCGAGGCGGCGGCGATGGCCCGGGTACCCCTGGCGGGCACCGACTGGATTCCGGGAACGGGAGACGCAGCGCAGCGGAGCTCGACCCGAGGAAGTGGACACCATGCCTGAGGTCATCGTCGTCGGAGGCGGCCTGGAGGGCTGCGCCGCCGCGTACGCGCTCACCCGGCGCGGCATCACCGACGTCACGATCGTGGAGCGCGCCACCGTCGGCTCCGGCGGCACCGGGAAGTCCTCCGGCGTCGTCCGGTGCCACTACGGCGTCTCCTCGCTCGCCGCGATGGCGACACGGTCGCTGGAGACGTTCGAGCACGCCGAGGACGTGCTCGGCGCCGACGTCGGGTTCTTCGGCATCGGCTACGTGGTCGGCGTCGGCCCGCAGAACGTCGCCGCGCTGCACGCCTCGATGGCCGACCAGCGCGCCGTGGGCGTGCGCACCGAGGACATCGACCACTCCGAGGTCGCGAAGCTCTGGCCGGTCGCCGACCTGGAGCCGTTCGCGGCCTTCGCGTGGGAGGAGCGCGGGGGCTACGGCGACGCGTACCGCACCGCCCAGGGCTTCGCCGGTGCCGCCCGACGGGCGGGGGCGCACCTGCGCCAGGGCACCCTGGTGACCGGGCTCGTCGTCACGGACGGGCGGGTCACGGGCGTCCGCTGCTCCGACGGCGAGGTCCTCGAGGCCGACGCCGTGGTGCTCGCGGCCGGCCCGTGGTCGGTGCCGCTGCTCGCCGAACACGGGGTCGAGCTGCCGATCACGGTGCACCGCGAGGCGCTCGTGCTGGTCGACCCCGGGCAGGACCTCGGCGAGGTGCCCGTGTTCTCCGACCTCGTCTCGCTGCAGTACGTCCGCTACGAGGGGGTGTCGGCTGAGCTGCTGGTCGGCAACTCCGACCTCGCCACGCTCGAGCCCGCCGACCCCGACCGGTACTCGAACCAGGCGACCCCGGAGGCCCTCGACACCGCCGTCGAGAAGGTGGGGACGCGCTTCCCCGGGCTGGTCGACGCCTCGATCGCCTCCACCTACGCCGGGTGCTACGACGTGACGCCGGACTTCAACCCGGTCATCTCCCGCGTGGACGGCCTCGACGGGCTCGTCGTGGCCGCCGGGTTCTCCGGGCACGGGTTCAAGATCTCGCCGGAGGTCGGGCGGCTGGTGGCCGACCTCGTGGTCGACGGGGAGAGCTCCGTCGCCGCGACGCCCGCGTCGGACTTCCGGCTCTCCCGCTTCGCCGAGGGCGACCTGCTCACGAGCCCCCACCCCTACGTCGGCGCGGGGCAGATGCGGTGACGCTCGACGCGGGAGACGCAGCGCAGCGGAGCTCGACCATCGAGGAGGGCCCCGCAGCCCGCGAGGTCGACGTTCCCGACGACGGGGAGGGTCGCCTCGAGCGCGCCATCGGCACCCAGGTGCGGCGCATGCGGGCCGACGCCGGGTGGACGCTGTCGGAGCTGGCGGCGCGGACCGGGCTGTCGAAGGCGATGCTGTCGAAGATCGAGCACGCCCAGATCTCCTGCTCGCTCACGACGGTGGCCCGGCTGGCGACGGCCCTCGACGTGCCGGTGACCGCCCTGTTCCGCGACGCGGAGGGTCCGCGCGAGGCCGTGTTCACCCCGGCCGGCGGCGGCGCCCGGATCGTCGCGCGCGGCACGCGGGTCGGCCACGACTACACGCTCCTCGGCGCCCTGCGCGGCCCGCACAAGCGCATGGAGGCCCACCTCGTGACGCTCACCGAGCGCAGCGAGGAGTTCCCGCTCTTCCAGCACCCCGGCACCGAGCTGCTGTTCATGCTCGAGGGCGCGATGGTCTACGGGCACGGCGACGCCTCGTACTCGATGCACCCGGGTGACGCGCTGCAGCTCGACGGCGAGGGCGCGCACGGCCCCCGCGAGCTGGTCGAGCTCCCGATCCGCTTCCTGTCGGTCGTCGCCTACGGGGACGCGGCGACGGGCTGACGCGCCCGGACCGGCGGCCACACGCCCGTCGCCCACAGCGCCCAGAGGATCAGCAGGGGCTGGAAGAACAGGCGCGTGAGCCGGGCGCCGTCGTCGTCCAGTCCGAACGCGGGCACGCCGTCCAGGTACTGCCACAGGTTGCCGGGGAAGACCGCGACGAGGAAGAGCGCGACGACGACCCCCACCACCCGCCGTCGGGAACGCAGCAGGAGCACCGCGAGGCCGAGCACGATCTCGACGACCCCGGAGACCAGCACCACCAGGTCCGCGTCGACCGGGAACCACGACGGCACCTGCCCGCGGAACTCCACCCGCAGCGGGCCGAGGTGGGTGACCCCCGCGGCCGTCAGGAAGAGGCCCAGCAGCACGCGGCCGACGAGGCGGACCCGGGGCTCAGCCACGGGCCCAGCAGCCCGAGTGCCAGTGCCGGCGCTCGTCGCCGCCCCCGATCTCGTCGACCGGCCAGGTCACGACGTGCGCCGTACCCGGGAAGATCTCCTGGTTGCAGCCCGGGCAGCGGTAGACCTTCGTCGCCCCCGACCCGGCGACGCGGCGGACCGCCCAGCGCCGCCCGCCGCGCTCGACGTTGGAGAGGGCACCACCGAACAGCGGGCGGGGTTCCCCGCTCGCTGCCCGTCGGTTTCGTCTGGCCATGTGGCTTCGCCTCGTGAGCACTAATCCGTGCTCTGGCACGGATTAGTGCTCACCTGTGCTCACCGGTAGTCCCGGAACCCGTGCCCGGTCTTGCGTCCGAGCCGACCCGCCGTCACGAGGTGCTCCAGCAGCGGCGTCGGCGCGAAGCCGGGCACGCGGAACTCCTGGTAGAGCGACCGCTCGATGGCGAGCGAGACGTCCAGGCCCACGACGTCGAGCAGGGCGAACGGCCCCATCGGCAGGCCACAGCCGTTCTTCATGGCCGAGTCGATGTCGTCGACGGTCGCGTAGTGCGCGTCGAGCATCGCCACCGAGTCGTTCAGGTACGGGAAGAGCAGCGCGTTGACGATGAAGCCCGCGCGGTCCCCGCAGAGCACCGGCGCCTTCTTGATCCGCGCGCAGAGGTCGCGCACGGTCGCGGTGACGTCCGGCGCGGTGGTGATCGGCGAGACGATCTCCACCAGCTTCATGACGGCGGCCGGGTTGAAGAAGTGCATGCCGATGACGTCGGCCGGGCGCGAGGTCGCGGCGGCGCACTCGACGACCGGGAGCGACGACGTGGTGGTCGCGAGGATCGTCCCGGGCTTGCAGACCTCGTCGAGCGCGGAGAACGCCGCCTGCTTGACCTCGAGGTCCTCGGCGATCGCCTCGACGACGATGTCGCACTCGGCCAGGCCGGAGAAGTCGACCGTGGTGGAGATGCGCCCGAGCGTCTCGTCGCGCGCGTCCTCGGTCATCTTGCCCTTGACGACGGCCTTCTCCAGCGACTTGCGCACCGCCGCGATCGCGCCCTCGCCCTTGGACTCCGAGCGCCCGCGCACAACGACGTCGTAGCCGGCCTTCGCGAAGACCTCGGCGATGCCGGTCGCCATCGTGCCCGTGCCGACCACACCGACCCGCGAGATCGGGCGCAGCTCGGCGTCGTCGGCGCCGGGGGGCGGCGGGGTCAGGTGGTCGGGGACGACGGTGCCCGAGCCCGGCTCGGCGTAGGTGTAGAAGCCGCGGCCGGTCTTCCGGCCGAGCAGACCCGCCGTGATCATCTGCTTGAGGATCGGCGCCGGCGCGTGGCGCTGGTTGCGCGACTGCCGGTACATCTCCTCGAGGATCTCGTAGGCGGTGTCGAGGCCGATGAGGTCCATCAGCGCCAGCGGGCCCATCGGGTAGCCGCAGCCGAACTTCATCGCGGCGTCGAGGTCCTCGCGGCCCGCGTAGTGCGACTCGAACATGCCCACGGCCTGGTTGAGGTACGTGAACAGCAGCTGGTTGGCGATGAAGCCGGCGCGGTCACCGCAGACCACCGGCGACTTGCCGAGACGCTCGGCCAGCGCGCGGACGTCGTCGACGACGTCGGGCTCGGTCACGACCGTGCGCACCAGCTCCACCAGCGGCTGCACGGGCGCCGGGTTGAAGAAGTGCATCCCGACGACCTTGCTCGGCCGCTGGGTGCGCACCGACAGCTCGGTGATCGACAGCGAGGAGGTGTTCGAGGCGTAGATCGTGTCGGCCGCGCAGACCTTGTCCAGCGCGGCGAACACGTCGCTCTTGAGCTCCAGGCGCTCCGGCACGGCCTCGACGACGAGGGCGACGTCCGCGAGGTCGGCCATGTCGGTGGTGACCCGCACCCGCTCGAGCAGGGCGGCCCGGTCGTCCTCGGCGAGCTTCCCGCGGGAGACGGCACGCGCGGTGGAGGACTCGATGTTCTCCTTGCCGTGGGCGGCGGCGGCCTCGCTCACCTCGACCGCGACCACCTCGATGCCCGCTCGTGCGAACACCTCGACGATGCCGGCCCCCATCGTGCCGAGACCGACCACACCCACCCGGGCGAACTCGCGCGCCACTACTCGTCCCTTCGTCGGCGACAGTGCTGATTGCGGCGATCGTGGCACGTCAGCGGCCCGGGCCCTACTCCCCGACCAGGCACGTGACGCACCCCTCCGCGCGCTTTACCGGTTCCGTCGGTAGATGACGCCCGCCAGCACCGACAGCAGCTTGACCACCCAGCCGGGCCGCTCGAACGTCATGACGTTGATGCTCTTGAAGCGCCGCTCGGAGACCGCCAGGGCCCGCGTGAACTCCCGCAGCCCGTCGCGCCC
The DNA here is from genome assembly GCF_030269685.1 of Actinomycetospora sp. NBRC 106378. Lineage (GTDB taxonomy): Bacteria > Actinomycetota > Actinomycetes > Mycobacteriales > Pseudonocardiaceae > Actinomycetospora. The sequence continues at coordinate 4,833 of NZ_BSTT01000019.1, read as the reverse complement.
GTGGATGCGCCCGAAGCCCGAGTCGCCCACGCCGCCGAAGGGCAGCGACGGCATCGCCGCGAACGCGATGACCCCGTTCACCGACACCATGCCGACCCGCAGCTTCCGGGCGATCTCGTAGCCGCGCTTCTTCGCGAACACCGACCCGCCCAGCCCGTACTTCGAGGCGTTGGCCCGCTCGACGGCCTCGTCGATGTCGCGGACCCGGTTGATCACGACGGTCGGGCCGAACGTCTCCTCGGTGACCGCCGTCGAGTCCTCCGGGACGTCGGCGAGCACCACCGGGTCGACGTAGGGCGCCCGGACCGATTCGCGGCCACCGAGGACGGCCCGGCCGCCCTTCGACAACGCGTCGTCGATCTGACCGGCGATGACGTCGAGCTGGCTCGGCATCGTGATCGGCCCGTAGACCGACCGCGCGTCGCCGCCCGGGTGCAGCTTGGCGGCGCGCTGGGCCACCTTGTCGAGGAACGCCTCGGCGACCTCCTCGACCACGTAGACGCGCTCGACGCCGATGCAGGTCTGCCCGGCGTTCGACATCGCGCCCCACACCGCGGCGGCCGCGGCGTCGTCGAGGTCGGCGTCGTGGTCGACGAGCAGCGCGTCCTTGCCGCCGCACTCGACGAGGATCGGCGTGAGCGTCTCCGCGCAGGTCGCCATGACCTTCTTCGCCGTCGCCGTCGACCCGGTGAACGCCACCTTGTCGACGCCGGCGCGACACAGCGCCGCGCCCGTCTCGCCCTCGCCGGTGACCAGCGAGAAGAGGCCCTCGCCGTAGCCGTCGGTGCGGTGCAGCACCTCGGCGAACGAGTCGACCAGCCACTTCCCCACGGTCGGGGTCAGCTCGCTGGGCTTGAAGACGACGGCGTTGCCGGCCGCGAGCGCGTAACCGATCGACCCCATGGGGGTGAAGACCGGGTAGTTCCACGGCCCGAGCACCCCGATGACGCCCAGCGGGCGGTACTCGATGGTCGCCCGGTGGTTCACCATCAGCGCGCCGGCCTCGAAGCGCTTGCGGCCCAGCGCGGCCTTGGCGTGCTTGCCGGCCCAGTGCAGGTGGTCGATGACGAGGACGACCTCGAGCCGGGAGTCGTCGAGCGGCTTGCCGGTCTCCCGGCTCACGAGCTCCGCGAGCTCGTCGGTGCGCTCGATCAGCAGCTTGCGCCACGCGCCGAGCCGCTCCCGGCGGCCGTCGAAGCCGAGGTCGGCCCACCACTGCGCCGCGCGTCGGGCGCGGTCGACGACGGCCCTGACCTCGTCGGGACCCTGGACCGGGTGGGTCGCGATCACGGATCCGTCCCGCGGGTCCAGGGAGTCGAAGGTCTTCTCCGACGACGGGTCGGTGATCGCTTCGGGCCGCGCTGCCGTGCTCGTCATGAGCCGGACGTTACTCGGCGGTACACCTGTTCGGCGAGTGCGTCACGGAGCCGGGTCGGGACGGAGGGCGCACGGACCGGTCGGGCCGCGCCGTCCGGTCCGTCGGGGCGCAGGCCACGGGCCTCGGCCTGGCCGGCGGGCCCGAGCACTCGGCAAGAACTTCTTCCGCCGCGCGACGTGCTCGCTGAGCGAGCACGTCGCTCCGCCCGTCAGGATCTTGCGTGGCCGAGGGCGTCCCGCAGACGGGCGGCCGTGACATCCAGCGCCGACCGCTCGGCCGGGCGCGCGGCGTCGAGGCGCAGGACGCTGCCCGGCGTGCGGGGCAGCACGTGCAGGTGGACGTGCCACACCTCCTGGCCGGCTGTCGCACCGTCGGCGAGGAAGAGGTTGACGCCGTCGGCGAGCCCGGCCGTCCGGACGGCCGCGGCGACGTGGCGGCCGAGCTCCCACATTGCCGCGCCCTCCTCGGGCGTCAGCCCCGCGAGGTCGACCACGTGCCGGCGCGGGACGACGAGCGTGTGGCCCTCGACCGCGGGCTGCAGGTCGAGGAACGCGACCGGCCCCGCCCCGTCGTCATGAAGGGGGCTGCTCTCCGCGCGCCCGGCGACGATCGCGCAGAAGACGCACTCCCCGCCCACCTCGGCGGGCAGGACCTGCCGCTTGGGCGTGCGGCGGATCGGAGGGAGGCGCACGAGGTCAGAAGAGGCGGAACTCGTCGGACTCGATGCCGCGCAGGGCGTCGTAGTCCAGCGTGACGCAGCGGATGCCGCGGTCGGTCGCGAGCACGCGTGCCTGGGGCTTGATCTGCTGGGCGGCGAAGATGCCCTGCACCGGGGCGAGCAGCGGGTCGCGGTTGAGCAGCTCGAGGTAGCGGGTGAGCTGCTCGACGCCGTCGATCTCGCCGCGCCGCTTGATCTCCACCGCCACCGACCCGCCGTCGTGATCGCGGCAGAGGAGGTCGACCGGGCCGATCGCGGTCGGGAACTCGCGGCGGACGAGGCTCCACCCGTCGCCGAGGGTGTGGACGTGCTCGGCCAGCAACTCCTGCAGGTGGGCCTCGACGCCGTCCTTGACCAGGCCGGGGTCGACCCCGAGCTCATGGGTCGAGTCGTGCTGGATCTCCTCGAGGGTGATCGTCAGCGTCTCGTCCGCCTTGTTCCGGACGATCCACGTGCCCGGTTCCTCGGTGAGCCAGCAGGGCGGACTCATCCAGTTCAGCGGCTTGTAGGCGCGGTCGTCGGCGTGGACGCTGACCGAACCGTCGGCCTTGACGAGCAGGAGCCGGGTCGCGCTGGGCAGGTGCGCGGTGAGCCGACCCGCGTAGTCGACCGTGCAGCGGGCGATGACGAGACGCACGGCCCCGAGGGTTCCAGACGCGCTTCGTGGATCATCGCGGGGTGTGGAGACCACCAGTTCCCGCGAGATCTACGCCAACCCCTGGATGACGATCCGGGAGGACACCTTCGTCCGTCCCGACGGCGGCCGGGGCATCTACGGCGTCGTCGACAAGCCGCACTACGCGCTGGTGATCGCGCTCGAGGGCGACTCGATGATGCTGGTCGAGCAGTTCCGCTACCCGATCGGCCTGCGCCGCTGGGAGTTCCCGCAGGGCACCGCACCCGACCGCGCGACGATGGACCCGGCCGAGCTCGCCGCCCGGGAGCTGCGGGAGGAGACGGGGCTGACCGCCCGCTCCTGGCACCCGCTCGGCCTCCTCGACGTGGCGCCCGGGCTCTCCTCGCAGCGCGGCCGTGCGTTCCTCGCGACCGATCTCGACGCCGGCGAGCCCGACCGGGAGGACACCGAGGCCGACATGCGCGCCGCCTGGGTGCGCCGCACCGAGTTCGAGGACATGGTGCGCGCCGGCGAGATCACCGACGCGCAGTCGATCGCGGCGTACGCGCTGCTGTTGCTGTCGGGCCGCTGACCCCCGCTCGTGGCAGGAAAGCGTCGTTGCCGGCGTCCAGTGGCAGGAACGCCCCTTCGTGGTGTCCCCGGAATCGGTACCGCTGGTCCCTGATCGCACGGGGAACACTGAGGTCATGCCGCTCGTGCGTCTCGGTCCGCTGGCCGTGCCCACCCCGTCCGAGGCGCTCTCCTTCACCGCGGAGGTCGCCGCCGTGGGGGCGCGGTTGCCCGAGCAGGTCGGGGAGCTGCTCACCGAGGTGACCCGGCTCGTGGGGCGCCTGGACGGGATCGCCACCCGCGTCGACGGCCTGCTCGACCGGGCCGACGGCATCGTGGGGGAGATCGAGAACGTCATCGGCGAGGCCCGGACGATCACCACCGGCGCGAACGAGGTGGTCGGCTCGGCGCGGGAGATCACCGCCGGCGCCAACGAGGTCGTCGGCTCGGCGCGCGAGATCACCACCGGCGCGAACGAGGTCGTCGACCAGGCCCGCACCATCACGACCGGCGCCAACGAGGTCGTCGACCAGGCCCGCACCATCACGAGCGGGGCGAACGAGGTGGTCGACCAGGCCCGCACCATCACGACCGGCGCCAACGAGGTCGTCGACCAGGCCCGCACCATCACGACCGGCGCCAACGAGGTCGTCGACCAGGCCCGCACCATCACGAGCGGGGCGAACGAGGTGGTCGACCAGGCCCGCGAGATCACCACCGGGGCGAACGAGGTCGTCAGCTCGGCGCGAGACATCACGTCGGGCGCCAACGAGGTCGTCGACCAGGCCCGGACCATCACCACCGGCGCCAACGAGGTCGTCGACCAGGCCCGCACCATCACCAGCGGCGCCGACGAGGTGATGGCGTCGGCCGGGGACACCAGCCGCCACGCCCGGGAGCTGCTCGACCTCTACCGCCCGATGCTCGAGAAGGCCGCGCCGCTCTCGCAGCGCTTCGTCGACGACCTCGCACCCGAGGAGATCGACGCGGCCATCAAGCTCGTCGACGAGCTCCCGGCCCTCGCGCACCACATGTCCACCGACATCCTGCCGATCCTGGAGACCCTCGACCGCGTCGGACCGGACCTCAACGAGCTGCTGGAGGTCACGAAGGATCTCCGCAACGCCATCGACGGCATCCCCGGCTTCTCGTTCCTCAAGCGGCGCGGCGAGAACAAGGACGACGACTCCGAGCGCAGCGGCTGACCGGCCGAGGGAGCGTGCTGACGCGCGGGCGCGCGCATCACGACTCCCGGAGTGCGCGTCGTGCTGACGAGGCGTCGCCCATCAGGCTCCGCCCACCCCCTCCGGACCTGTCAATACCCGGGACATGGTGGACAGGTTGTGCCGGGGACATGGTGGACAGTCAGCGGGTGGGGTGGGGGTGGTGGACGCCGAGCTGGAAGGTCGCCAGGCGGCTGGAGCCGTAGTAGACGTGCAGGCGGGTGCGGTCTCGGACCAGGCCGACACTGAGGCCGGCGAAGCGGCTGTCGAGTCGCAGGAGCACTCCGCCGTAGCTGAAGCGGGCGGCGCTGTTGAGCTTGCGGGTCAG
>NZ_BSTT01000018.1 GCF_030269685.1 Actinomycetospora sp. NBRC 106378 | reverse complement strand
ACCATCAGCGGCTGGCCGCCCTGGACACCTGGGTCCACGACTACAACACTCGCCGCGCCCACTCCGCCCTCGGCGGCCAGCCACCAAACACCCGCCTCGCCTGCTAACAACGTGACGGGTCACGACATCTAGGCGCGCGAGAGTGCCGTTCGTGCGGAACGGGTCGGTCCCGAATCGACCGCGCGGGCGGCCCGGACCGCGAGGACACCCAGCCCCACGGTGCCGACGGCCTCGAACAGCTCGACCTGCAACCCGGTGAGGACGGGTGCCTCGGGCAACGGGACCAGCACGCCGAGCGCGGACAGGACGAACGCCGCCCCGATCCACCAGGGCACGCCCGACCCGCGGCGCAGCAGCGCGATCCCGGTCAGCAGCACCCCGGCGACGAAGACGAGCCCGCCCACCACCTGCAGCAGCAGGAACGAGCCCGAGGCGATGATGGAGCCGTCGTCGGGAATGGCCTGGGGCACCTCGCGCGCGACGAAGCCCTCGACGACCAGGTGCGACTGCGCGGACAGGGCGTTGCCCACGAAGTACAGCGTCAGCCCGGCGACGCCGAGCAGGCCGACCCGCGGCGCGAGCCACGCGGTGACGGCCGGGAGCCCGAGCATCAGCAGGATCGCGCCGCCGTAGAGCAGCAGGTAGGCCGGTGGACCGCCCGGCGCCGTGATCGACGCGGCCGAGTGGGACTGCCCGTCGACGACGGGGTGCAGCAGGCCGCCGGCGAGCCCGGTGATCCCGGACAGGGCGAGGGCGGTGCCGCCGAGGGTGAGCAGGTGGCGGTGGGTGACGGTCATGGTGACTCCTCGATCGGTGGACGACGGGGACGCTGCCCGCCACCACTTGCGATCGACTTGCGGTCAGCCCAGGGCCCGGGCCTCGGCGAGCCAGTGCGGGGCGTCCAGACGGCGGGCGAGCGCCGCGGCGGCGGCCGCGTGCGGCCGCGGGTCCTCCCCGAGGCAGAGCGCGGCCCGGGCCAGGACGAGGTCGACGGGGCCGAGCACGAGCTGCCCGTTCACGGTGCGGACGAGCTGACCGGCCCACGGCGCGAGGTCGTCGCGGGTGCGGCGCACGACCGACGCGTCGTCGAGCCGGCAGGCTGCGAGGCACTGGAACGCCGTCTCCAGCAGCCAGGTCGCCTCGCGGGGGTAGGGCGGGAGCGGCCACAGCGCGCGGGCCTCCTCCTCCTGCCCGGCGTCGAGTCGCGCGAGGACCCGGAGCACGGCGACGAAGCCCGCCCCACCTGCCGTCGCGATCGCCTCCAGCTCGTCGACCATGCCCGAGGAGTCGCCGGCGGCCGCGGCCGTCGTCGTCATGACCCAGGCCCGGATGAACCGGCCGTTCGGGTCCCCGGAGGCCGTGATGCGCCGGGTGAGTTCGTCGAACGCGGCGTGGGCCGCCCCGACGCGGCCGTGGACGAGGTCGAGGGTCGCGTCGAACACGGCGACCGAGAGCGCCAGGACGGGGAGCTGCCCGGCCCCGGCGGTCGCGGTCGCTCCGTCGAGGTGGGAGCGCGCCGCGTCGAGGTCGCCGGTCCCGATCGCCGCCGCGGACAGGATCAGGTGGGCGAGCGCGCGGTGGTCCCCCAGGCGGGCCCGGGTTGCGACGGCGAGCATCTCCTCGCCGACGCGGCGCTGGTAGTCGGGGTCGGCGACGCCGAAGGTGTGCAGGTGGGCGAGGTTGAGCGCCCGGCAGAGCAGGCGCGGGTCGTCGAGGGCGCGGGCCAGCGCGAGCGCCTCCTCACCCGCGGTCCGGCCGAGGTCCACCAGCCAGGGCTGGGACTCGTGCGCGAGGGCGATCCACAGCTCCGCCCGGAGCCGTCGATCGGTCGGGTCGACGGTGGCGAGCAGCTGCTGCACGCGGGCGACGGCGGCGTCCTGGTCCGCGATCGCCGGTCCGGTCGCCCACAGGGCCGCCACGTCCCACGACCACGCCCACGCCTCGTCGGTGGGGTTCCCGGTGCGCCGGGCCGCCTCGATCGCGCGCGTCCGCTCGGCCAGGGCGGCGGACAGGTCCCCGGACGCCGCGAGTGCGCGGACCAGTTCCCGCTGGGCGCGCAGCCGGCTCGCGCCGTCGCCGGCCCCGAGGTCGTGGGCGCGCAGGGCCGCCCGCCACCACCGGACGGCCTCCTCGACCGCACCCGCCTCGTGGGCCGCCGCCGCGCCGGTGACGAGGTGCGGCAGCACCCGGCCCGCGGTGGCGGCGTCGAGCGCGAGCTCGGCGTGGTGGGCGAGCGCGTGGCTGCCCGACGGGTGGCGGGTCGCGAGCGCGTCGAGCAGGGCCCGGTGCAGCCGGGCCCGGCGCAGGGGCGGCATGCGCGCCGCGACGGCGTCCCGGACGAGGGCGTGGGTGAACCGCAGGGTGCTGTCGCCCTCGAGCAGGCCCGCGACGACCCCGGAGTCGAGGTCGTCGAGCAGCTCGTCCTCGGACAGCGGGCCCCGCAGCGCGTCGACCTCGAGCATGAGGTCGACGTCGACCTCGCGGCCGAGGACCGCCGCACGCGTCAGGGTGGCGACCGCCCGGGCCGGCAGGCGCGCGATCCGCCGGCCGAGGACGTCCCCGACGCCCGCCGGGAGCTCCCGCGTCGCCACGTCGTCACCCTCGGTGCGGGCGAGGTCGCCGAGCTCCCGCAGGAAGAGCGCGTTGCCGGCGGCCCGGGCGAGCAGTGCCCGCCAGGTGCGCTCGGCGAGATCCCGCCCGGCGTGCCGCTGCAGCAGGCGCCGCCCGGACTCGGCGTCGAGCCCACCCAGCCGGAGCCGGTCGCGGGTCTGGGCCGCGAGGAGCGCCAGGGTGCCGCGGAGGTCGTCGGACACCTCGTCGTCGCGGTAGGTCGCGACGACCAGCAGGGGCGCGGCACCGCTCGCCACGAGGTGGCGCAGCACCATCAGGTTCCCCCGTCCGCGCCGTGGACGTCCTCGCACACCACGACGGCGCCTCCGACGACGGGGGCGACGGCCGCGGCCAGCGCGAAGGCGCCCGCCGGGGCCGGGGACGTGCCGGTCGCCCGCACGAGGAGATCCCGCCACGCGTGCCCCGGCGGGGCGCCGGCGACCTCCGGGCAGCGCACCCGCAGCACGTCCCTCCCCCGGTCGGCGGCCTCCTGCGCGAAACGCTCGACCAACGCCGACTTCCCCGTGCCGGCCGCTGCGGTGATCCAGACGACGCCGGCGCGGGGCCCGGCCGCCCGGTCCGCCCCGTGCAGCCGGGCGAGCTCCTCGCCGCGGCCGAGGAACCCGTCGTCCCGGTCCTCCCGGGGGCGGGCGTCGGCGGGGGCTCGCCGTCGCCCACCGCCCTCCCGGGTCGGCTGCGGACGGGAGGCGGCGGGCGGGGCGAGGACGGCGGTGTGCGCCGACCGCCACTGCGGGCCCGGGTCGAGGCCGAGCTCGTCGACGATGCGCGTCCGGACCTCGCGCAGCACGGTCAGCGCGTCGCCCGGTCGTCCGAGGGCGGCCAGGGTCCGCGCCAGCAGCGCCGCCGCGCTCTCCCGCAACGGCTCGGCCCGGACGAGGGCGTCGAGGGCGTCGAGGGCCTGCCCGGGCCGGTCGAGGGCCAGGGCGGCCTGGCCGGCGATCTCGGCGGCGGCCGCGTGCAGCTCGTCGAGCCGGGTGGCCTCCGTCGCCGCCCAGGGCTCGTCGACGTACGGCGCGAACGGGCGCCCGGTGCGCCGGGCGCGGGCCCGCAGGGCGAGCGCGAGCGCCTCGGCGGGCGGTGCGGTGCGCGCCGCCTCCACCGAACGCGCGACCTCCCAGGCGTCGACCTGCTCGACCGGGAGCACCAGCCGGTAGCCGGGAGCGACGCTGACCAGCACCGATGCCGGCGTGCGGGGCGCCCGGTCGGGTTCGAGGCGGCGCCTCAGGTGGGAGACGTAGGCCTGGAGCGCCCCGAGGGCCTTCGGGGGCGGGCTGCCCGCCCAGAGGTCCTCGACGAACCGATCGGTGGGGACCACGTGCCCACGGGCGGCGACGAGCAGGCCCAGGACGGCGCGCTGCCGGGGGCCGCCGAGATCGAGCGGCCGACCGTCGAGGGCGGCGCGCACGTCGCCGAGCACGTCGACGCGGAGCACGCCGTCAGATTAGTGGGGTTCGGGTTGCCGTCCGGTCCTTGCTCGCCGCGATCCGGTCTGCCAGGGTGACCGCGTCACCGACCGATCGTTCGGTCAGCGTCCCGGGACCCGTGGAGAAGCAGCATGGACGAGCGGCGCGCCCCCGGGGCGACGGACGACCTCTGCCGGTGGAGCGCCGTCGAGGCCGTCGCGGCCGTCCGCGCCGCGCGGATCGCCGTGTCGGACTACGTCGAGGCCCTTCTCGACCGGGCGCACGCCGAGCGGCCGTCGAACGCCTTCATCACGCTCGACGAGTCGGGGGCCCGTGCCCGCGCCGCCGACCTGGACGCACGGGTCGCCGCCGGTGACGCGCCCGAGCTGGCCGGCCTCGTGGTGGTGGTGAAGGACAACATCGACGTGGCCGGGCTGCCGACGACCGGCGGCACGCCCGCCCTCCGGTACCGCCGGGCGCACACCACCGCGCCGAGCGTGCAACGGCTCGTCGACGCCGGCGCCACCGTGCTCGGCAAGACCAACATGCACGAGCTGGCGTTCGGGGCCACCAGCACGAACCTCTCCCCCTTCGCCGGCCCCGTGCGCAACCCGCACCGCCCCGACCTCGTCGCGGGCGGGTCGTCCGGGGGCACCGCGGTCGCGGTCGCGGTGGGCGCCGCACCGGCCGGCCTCGGGACCGACACCGGGGGCTCGACCCGTGTGCCCGCTGCCCTGACCGGCATCGTGGGCTTCCGCCCCTCGGTCGGGGACGGCGGCCCCCAGCGCCGCTACCACGACGCCGGGAGCGTCGTGCCCATCAGCCGCACCAGGGACACCGTCGGGCCGATGGCCCGGACGGTGGCCGACGTGGCTCTGCTCGACGCCGTCGTCACCGGGGCGACCGAGACTCCCACGGTCGACCCCCGGACGCTGCGTCTCGGGATCCCGGCCTGCCTCTGGTCGGGGCTCGATCCCGCGCTCGAGGTCGTCGTCCATCGCCAGCTCGACCTGCTCGCGACCGCCGGGGTGACCCTGGTGGAGGCCGACCTGCCCGAGCTGTTCGAGCTCAACGGCGCGGTGTCCTTCCCCGTCGCGCTCCACGAGCCGCGCACCGACATCCCGGACTACCTGCGCGCGACCGCCGTCGACGGGACCACCCTCGACGACATCGTGCGCGGCATCGCGAGCCCGGACGTCCGCCAGGTCTTCGCCGCGGTCACGGGCGACGCCCTGGGGGCCCAGTACGACGACGCCGTCCGCGTGCACCGCCCGGCGCTCCAGGCGCTGTACGGCGACTACTTCGCCCGGCACGACGTGGCGGCGATCCTGTTCCCGACCACGGTGCTCCCGGCCTTCCCGCACGACCTCGAGGCCGGGTCCTCGACCGTGCGGGTGGGCTCGGCCGCGCCCACCGACACCTTCGGCACGGCCATCCGCAACACCGATCCGGCCAGCAACGCCGGCCTCCCGGGCCTCAGCCTCCCGGCGGGGGCGACCGCGGACCGCCTGCCCGTGGGCCTGGAGATCGACGGCCCGCTCGGGAGCGACCGGCGGCTGCTGGCCGTCGGAGCGGTGCTCGAGTCACTGCTCGAACCCACCCCGCCGGCCCCGCCGGCCTCGCGCTGACCGTCCTGATCGGCAGGAGTTCCTGACCGGCTGAGCCACGCCGGGGGCCGCAGCGACTCAGCCGTCGCCCCGCGCCCGGACCACCGCGGACACGGCAGCGGAGTCGAACGGTCCGATCCCCAGGACCTGGTGGACGTCCCACGGGAAGACGTCGTACTCACGCAGCCCGGCGCGGACGAACGGCTCGGTCGCGCACAGGGCGTCGACCTAGTCGCGCGACATGTGCCCGAACACGATGATGCCGATCTCGCCGTCCGCCGTCGGGCCCGAGGCGATGACCCGACCTGCGCGCTGCTGCTCCAGCATCCACGCCAGATGCTCGTCGAGCATCGCGCCAGCCGCGTCCCGGTCCCCGGTCCACCGGTGCCAGGTCAGGTTCCACATCGACGTCTCCCGGGTCCGACGGCCCCCGGGGGGCCCGGGTCCTCGACCGAGAACCCGAGCACCCCCGGAGTGAGCAGGAGGTGAACCTGCGGCACGCCGCCGGACCGCTCGTCAGCTGCAGCCGCTGGTGGAGCCGCAGCCCTCGCAGACGTAGCAGGAACCGGCGGGCCGCATCTTGGTCCCGCAGGTCAGGCAGAGCGGCGCGTCGGCCGCCTTGCCCTGCTGCAGCTCGAGCAGCTCGGTGGAGCTCCCGACCGAGACGTCGGCCTTGCGGACACCCGCGGGCTTCACCGGCTCGTCGGCCGCGTCGACCGTCGTCCGCAGCTCCTCGACGACCTCGACCGGGGCGGCCGGGGCCTGCCCGTAGTCGATCGCGACCTGGGCGGTGCGCTCGTCCGCCGAGAAGATGCCGAGCTGGGCACGCTTCTCGTAGGGCAGGTGGTCGAGCGCGATCCGACGGAACAGGTAGTCGACGATGCTCGTCGCCATCCGCACGTCGGGGTCGTCGGTCATGCCGGCGGGCTCGAAGCGCATGTTGACGAACTTCGACACGTAGGTCTCCAGCGGCACGCCGTACTGCAGCGCGATGGAGATCGCCATCGAGAACGCGTCCATGACGCCGGCGAGCGTGGAGCCCTGCTTGGACATCTTGACGAAGATCTCGCCGAGGCCGTCGTCGGGGTAGGACCCCGCCGTCATGTAGCCCTCGGCGCCCGCGACCGCGAACGACACCGTCTCGCTCGGGCGCTTCTTCGGGAGCCGCTTGCGCACCGGGCGGTGGTCGGTGGTCGCGACCTCCTGGCCGGTGGTCGACTCGGCCGTCGATCCGCTGGACTTGCCGGCGGACAGCGGCTGGCCGACCTTGCAGTTGTCGCGGTAGATCGCGAGCGCCTTGAGCCCCATTTTCCAGGACTCGAAGTAGATCTCCTCGACCTCCTCGACGGTGGCCCGCTCCGGCATGTTCACCGTCTTGGAGATGGCGCCGGAGATGAACGGCTGGACGGCCGCCATCATCCGCACGTGGCCCATCGGCGCGATGGCCCGCTCGCCCATGGCGCAGTCGAACACCTCGTAGTGCTCGGGACGCAGGCCCGGCGCGTCGACGACGTGCCCGTGCTCGGCGATGAACTCGACGATCGCCTCGATCTGCTCGCCCTGGTAGCCGAGGGCCTCCAGCGCGCGCGGGACCGTCTGGTTGACGATCTGCATCGAGCCGCCGCCGACCAGCTTCTTGAACTTGACCAGCGAGAAGTCCGGCTCCACCCCGGTGGTGTCGCAGTCCATCATGAAGCCGATGGTCCCGGTGGGGGCGAGCACGCTGGCCTGGGCGTTGCGCCAGCCGTTGCGGGCCCCGATCTCCAGCCCGTCCTGCCACTGCACGGTGGCGGCGTCGCGGATGCGGGCGTCCTCGCGGTGCAGCGTGCGGATCGCGTCGTTCGCGGCGGCGTGCTTGCGCATCACGCGGCGGTGGGCGTCCGCGTTGCGGGCGTAGCCGTCGTAGGGCGCGACCGCACCGGCCAGCTCGGCCGAACGACGGTAGGCGGTGCCGGTCATCAGCGAGGTGATGGCCGCGGCGAGCGCCTGGCCGCCGGCCGAGTCGTACGCGTGGCCGGTCGCCATGAGCAGCGCGCCGAGGTTCGCGTACCCGATACCCAGCTGCCGGAAGGCCCGGGTGGTGTCGCCGATCTCCGGGGTCGGGAAGTCGGCGAAGCAGATGGAGATGTCCATCGCGGTGATGACGAGCTCGACCGAGCGCGTGAAGCCCTCGACGTCGAAGCGACCGTCGTCGCCCAGGAACTTCATGAGGTTCAGCGAGGCGAGGTTGCAGCTGGAGTTGTCCAGGTGCAGGTACTCCGAGCACGGGTTGGACGCGGTGATCCGACCGGACTCCGGCGAGGTGTGCCAGTCGTTGATCGTGTCGTCGTACTGCAGACCCGGGTCGGCGCACTCCCACGCCGCCTCGGCCATCTGCCGGAACAGCCCCTTGGCGTCGACGGACTCGATGACCTCACCGGTCATCCGCGCCCGCAGCCCGAACTGCCCGCCCGACTGCACGGCGCGCATGAACTCGTCGGTGACCCGGACCGAGTTGTTGGCGTTCTGGTACTGCACGGAGGCGATGTCGGCGCCGCCGAGGTCCATGTCGAAGCCCGCGTCCCGCAGGACACGGATCTTCTTCTCCTCGTTGCGCTTGGTCTCGACGAACTCCGCGATGTCGGGGTGGTCGACGTCGAGCACGACCATCTTCGCGGCGCGACGGGTCGCCCCACCGGACTTGATCGTCCCGGCGGAGGCGTCGGCGCCGCGCATGAAGGACACCGGCCCGGAGGCCGTGCCGCCGGAGGAGAGGAGCTCCTTCGACGAGCGGATGCGCGAGAGGTTCAGGCCGGCGCCGGAGCCGCCCTTGAAGATCAGCCCTTCCTCGCGGTACCAGTTGAGGATCGACTCCATGGTGTCGTCCACGGCGAGGATGAAGCAGGCGCTGACCTGCTGCGGCGAGGCCGTGCCGACGTTGAACCAGACCGGCGAGTTGAAGCTGAAGTACTGGTGCAGGAGCATCCAGGTCAGCTCGTCGGAGAAGATCTCCGCGTCGCCCGGGCTCGCGAAGTACCCGTGGGTGCGGCCGGCCTCGGTGTAGCTGCGCACCACGCGGTCGATCAGCTGCCGCAGGCTCGACTCGCGCTGCGGGGTGCCGACGGCCCCCCGGAAGTACTTGCTGGTGACGATGTTCGTGGCGTTCACCGACCACGTCGAGGGGAACTCGACGCCGCGCTGCTCGAAGTTGATCGAGCCGTCGCGCCAGTTGGTCATGACGACGTCGCGGCGCTCCCACTCCACCCCGTCGTACGGGTGGACCCCCTCGGTGGTGTGCACGCGCGTGACCGACAGGCCGCGACGGCCCGCGCCTTCCGGCGCTCCGTCGGTGCTCGTGTCGGACCCCACGGTCTCCGTCATGCGTTCCTCGCCTCCTGCACCGGGGACGCTTCCCCACGTTCCGGTGCTCGTGTCCCCGACCTTCAACGACCGGCGCCGGTCAACCGGCCGTCGTCCTCGTCAACTGCCTCGTGCTCCGTCGAGCGTTCCCGGAGGTCCGCGATCTCGGCCTCGAAGTCGGCCACGCAGGAGAAGTTCCGGTAGACGCTGGCGAACCGGAGGTAGGCCACGGCGTCGAGCTCCCGCAGCGGTCCCAGGATCGCCATCCCGACCTCGTGGCTCGGCACCTCGGCCGTGCCCGACGCCCGCACCGTCTCCTCCACCCTGTGCGCCAGGAGCGCCAGCGCGTCCGGGTCGACCGGACGTCCCTGGCAGGCCCGGGCCACGCCGCGCATGACCTTCTCGCGGCTGAACGGCTCGGTGACCCCACTGCGCTTGACCACCGCGAGCACGGCCTCCTCGACGGTGGTGAACCGCTTCCCGCACGCGGTGCAGGAACGGCGGCGACGGATCGCCTGGCCCTCGTCGGCCTCGCGCGAGTCGACGACCCGGGAGTCGTCGTTGCGGCAGAACGGGCAGCGCACCCGGTTCTCCTTCCTCGCCCGGCCGGGACGGCCTGTGGATGAACGGCCTCCCCGTCGACTGCCTGGGGACACCGCTGTGGACCAGACGCTCCCGGGGTGTGGATTCGGGGGCGCCGCCGGTGGAGGAACCACCGACCACGGTGGAGCGATGCCGGGATCCTGTGCGGGACCCTGTGGACAACGCCTCACCTGCACACACAACCTGTGGACTAACTACATCGATGTAACCACAAGATGTTGGGGCGGGACGCTAGCGACACCCGAGGAAGCGGTGCAAGCCGGATCCCCTGGTCCGGCGACGCCCGCGACGAGCGGCGCCCTCGCGCGCCCGACGGCCGTGTGTGGTGCCGGTGAGCGCACGCGTGGGTGACACGGCGACGCCACCCCCACGGCCGCTCAGGGCGCCGCGGGGACCACGAGGGGGCGACCGGGAGTGACGAGGGACGACGAGAGGTGGTTCGCGGCGCGGATCCGCTCCGCCACCGCGGACGGCTCCGAGGCCGGCGCCACCCGCGCGGCCACGTCGAGCAGCGACTCCCCGGGCGCCACGACGGTCACGGCCGTGCCCGCGGGCACGGGCTGCTCGGGAGCGGACCCGACCAGGCCGTCCCCGAGCCGGACCGCGAGGGCCAGCAGCCCGACCAGGACCACGGCGAGGACCACCGCGGCCACGGCGCGCCGACGACGGACGACGGCCGCGGCCGCGGGAGCGACATGAATCACACTGGTGGAATTCACCCGCCCGACGGAGGGCAGCAACGGGGTCTGCGGCACCACCAGGGCGGCCGGCCGACCGGCGGGCCGACACGCGTCGCGGCGGGCCGCCGGACGGGTGGGCGCGCCGGTGACGGAGCGCCCCACGGGCCGGACACGGCCGGCGGCACGGCCGCCCCACCCGGCGTCGAGACCCTTCGTGACCTGCACGGGAGCCGTGTCGGGCCCTGCGGCCGCGGGCCGCGGCCGGACCGGAGTCGGAGAACTCATCGGGCACCTTCTTCCGTCGCACAGACGTTCGATCGAACGCCTGTGCGATGTCTAGCATCGACCCCTGACAACGTCGAAGGACCGACCGGCGTGTCCTTCGAACACGTGTTTGATCCGTTGCGCACTCGGCGCTACCTTCACGGTCGGGAGCACGCAGCGTCACCGGCCCGTCCCCACCGGTCGGGCCGCCCGGGCTCGGACGTCGAATCGAGGAGGACCCCATGTCAGGACGCGGACGCGACGGCGCACCCGACCCACCCGGGACCGACGCCGAGGCGGCCGGGGTCGCCACGGCCGTGACCGCGGAGGTGCACGCGTTCCCCGACCGGGAGCCCGAGCCGTCGGCCTCCGGGACGCCCGCGCTCACCCCGCGCCAGCGCAAGGTCCTCGAGGTCATCCGCGACTACATGGACCGGGTCGGCTACCCCCCGAGCGTCCGCGAGATCGGGGACGCCGCGGGCCTCACGTCCACCTCGTCGGTGGCGCACCAGATGAAGGTCCTCGAGAAGAAGGGGTTCCTGCGGCGCAACGCGAGCCGCCCCCGCGCCCTCGAGGTCTTCATGCCCGAGGAGCTCGACCCCGAGCTCGGCGGTGGCTCCGAGACCGAGGGGGTGCGCGCCGACCGGCCCACGCCCTCCTACGTGCCCGTGGTGGGTCGGATCGCGGCCGGTGGCCCGATCCTCGCCGAGCAGGCCGTCGAGGACGTCTTCCCCCTGCCGAAGGAGCTCGTCGGCGAGGGCTCGCTGTTCCTCCTCAAGGTCGTCGGCGACTCGATGATCGACGCCGCCATCACCGACGGCGACTGGGTGGTCGTGCGCCAGCAGCCGAACGCCGAGAACGGCGAGATCGTGGCCGCCATGCTCGACAACGAGGCCACCGTGAAGACCTACAAGCGCAAGGACGGCCACGTCTGGCTGCTCCCCGCGAACGAGGCCTACGAGCCCATCCCCGGCGACGAGGCGACGGTGCTGGGCAAGGTCACCGCAGTCCTGCGGCGGCTCTGAGGCCCGACGGCCGGTCGGGTCACCGGCGCCGGCGGACCACCAGGACGCCGCCCGCCAGCACGACGCCGGCAGCGGTGACGGCGAGGGCCGTGCCGGCGAGCAGGCCGCGGGAGGGCCCCCGATCGGTGGGTGGTCCGGCCGCGACCGCCGGCGGCGCGGACCCCGGCGTCACCGCGACCTCGTGGAGCCGTGCCGCGGGTCCACCGCGCGGCGACTCGCCCGCCGAGAGCAGCGCCCCGTCGGCGGTGAACGCCAGCGCCTCGCCCTGCGGCTCCCCCGGGAGCGGGACCTGGGTCGGTGTGCCCCGCAGGGCCGCGACCACGTCGTCCGCCGTCGGGCCGGTCACCGGGAAGAGCCACGCGTCGGTATAGGTCCGCAGGGCGGCCGTGCGACCGTCCCCGGACAGGGCGCCACCCGTGATCAGGCCCCGGCCCAGGAAGCTCACCGGCCCGCCCTCGGTGCTCGACGACGGCAGCCGCACCTCGCCGTCGGCCCGCAGCAGCAGGGGCTCGGACGCCGCGTCGGGCAGGGGCCCCTCGGTCGAGTAGACGCGTCCGAACCCGCCGCCCTCCTTCGTGACGATCACGGGCCGCCCGTCGGCGGGCAGGAGCAGCGCCTCGGCGTCGTGCGGCCCGTCCGGGTAGGACAGCCGCACGACCGCACCCGGACCCGTCGTCGGGACCCGGACCAGGGCCACGGTGGACCGCTCGCGGTCGTTGTCCCCGATGTCGGCGAGCCAGAGCGTCCCGTCGGCGCCCCGCGCGAGGTCCTCGACGTCGCGCCCCTGCACACCGACCGGCCGAGCAGTGGCGACCGTGCAGTCCGGGCGCAGCGTGTACACCACGGTCGCGTTCCCGCTGTCGTTCACGACGACGGGTCCGGCCGGGCCGACGGCCAGCCCCGACACCTCCGCCAGGCGCGGGTCGGTCAGCGCGCAGTCGATCGACGATGCGCCGGGACTGCCACTGGATGACAGCAACGACGCGTTGCTGCCGCCGGAGGCGACCACGGCCGCCGTCAGGAACAGCCCGAGGATCAGGAGACCGGTACCGGCACGGCCGCGTCGGTCACCGCCGCGGCCAGCTCCGTCGACACCCGCGCGTGCAGGACGGTGCCCTCGGCGACGTGCCGCTCGGCGAGCACCTCGCCCTCGGCGTGCACCCGGGCCACCAGCGCGCCCTCGGTGTAGGGCAGCACGACCTCCACCTCGACCTCCGGGCGCGGCAGCGCCTCGGCGATGCGGCGGCGGAGCAGGTCGATGCCCTCGCCGGTACGTGCGGAGACGAACACGGCGCCCGGGAGCGTCGCGCGCAGCTGCGCCAGCGCCATCGGGTCGGCGTCGTCGACCTTGTTCACCACGAGCAGCTCGGGCGGCGTCGGCAGGGCCTTCTGCGGGTCGTCCCCGCGCGACGGCGGACGCGGCGTGTCCGGGTCGTGGCCGATCTCGGCGATGACCTCGCGGACCGCGGCGATCTGCTCCAGCGCCGAGGGGTCGGAGCCGTCGACCACGTGCACGATGAGGTCGGCGTCGCCCACCTCCTCCAGCGTCGAGCGGAACGCCTCGACCAGCTGGTGGGGCAGGTGCCGGACGAAGCCGACGGTGTCGGTCAGCGTCGCGACCCGGCCGTCGGCGGTCTCCCACCGGCGCGTGGTGGGGTCGAGGGTGGCGAACAGCGCGTCCTCGACCAGCACGCCCGCGTCGGTGATCGCGTTGAGCAGCGACGACTTGCCCGCGTTGGTGTACCCGGCGATCGCGACGGCGGGGACGTCCCGACGACGGCGCCGGTCGCGCTGGGTGTCGCGCACCGTCTTCATGCCCTCGAGCTCGCGGCGCAGCTTCGCGATCCGCTGGTGGATGCGCCGCCGGTCGGTCTCGAGCTTGGTCTCACCGGGGCCACGGGTACCGACGCCGCCGCCGGCACCACCGCCCGCACCACCACCCTGCCGGGACATCGACTCGCCCCAGCCGCGCAGGCGGGGCAGGAAGTAGCGCAGCTGGGCGAGCTCGACCTGCGCCTTGCCCTCCCGAGAGCGCGCGTGCTGGGCGAAGATGTCGAGGATCAGCGCGGTCCGGTCGACCACCTTGACCTTGAGCTTCTCCTCGAGCTGCCGCAGCTGGCCGGGCGAGAGCTCGCCGTCGGCGATCACGGTGTCGGCGCCGGTCGACTGCACGGTCTCGCGCAGCTCGGCGACCTTGCCGGAACCCACGAACGTCGCGGGGTCGGGCGAGGAGCGCCGTTGCACCAGGCCGTCGAGGACCTCGGAGCCGGCGGTCTCGGCCAGACGCGCGAGCTCGACCATGGAGGCGTCGGCCGCCGCGGCGGTGCCGCTGGTCCACACGCCGACGAGCACGACGCGCTCCAGCCGGAGCTGCCGGTACTCGACCTCGGTGACGTCGGTGAGCTCGGTGGACGCGCCGGTCAGCCCGGGGACGCGGCGGAGCGAGGTGCGCTCCTCGAGTTCCAGCGTCCCGGTGGTGACGTCCTCGGGCCCGGACCCGACGCGGACGTCGGAGGCCTCGGAGGCGTCGGGGACGTCGCCGTCGAGACGGATCGGCCGGCCGACGGGACGGGGGTCGGGGGACGCGGGGCGACGAGCGGGTGCAGGTTCAGTCATCTTGCACTCCACTGTCCCACGAGCCGGAGCGCCTCACCACGTCTTATCGACGGCTGCTACGCGCGCGCCGCCTGAGCCACGCGGGTGGACGCGTACGGCTCGTCGTCGGAGCCGCCGAGCTCGACCTCGCCGCGGGCGATGAGCACGGCCGGACCCGTCAGCGTGGTGGTCCCGGCCTCGACCCCCACGCGCAGCACCCCGCCCGGCGTCGTGACCGTGACCGTCCCGGTGTCGAGCCCCGCCGCGCGCAGCCCGGCCACCGCACCCGCCACCGTGCCCGTGCCGCACGACCGGGTCTCGCCCGAGCCGCGCTCGTGCACGCGCAACCGGGTGCCGAGGTCGTCGGTCAGCGGGGACAGGAACTCCACGTTCACGCCGTGCGGGAAGAGCGCCGGGTCGTGGCCGGGGGCGACCGAGAGGTCGAGGGCGTCGAGGTCGGCGGTGGTCACGCAGGCGAGGTGGGGGTTGCCGACGTCCACCGCCACGCCCGGGAAGGAGGTCACCGACCCGGCGGGCCCGACGGTCGACGGGACGATCGCGGTCGACTCCGGCCCGAGGCGCGCCGGGCCCATGTCCACCGTGACCTCGCCCTGCCCCACCACCACGTGCCGCAGCCCGGCCCGCGTCGCGACGTCGAACTCGGGGCCGTCGACCAGCCCGGCCTCGACGAGGTAGCGGGCGAACACCCGGACGCCGTTGCCGCACATCTCGGCGATCGAGCCGTCGGCGTTGCGGTAGTCCATGAACCACGCCGCGCCCGGGTCCTCGGCGGGCGCCACGCGCAGGACGCCGTCGGCGCCGAGCCCGCGTCGGCGGTGGCACAGGGCGCGGACCGCGGCGGCGGTCAGGTCGAGCCCGCCGTCGGGATCGGGCAGCAGCACGAAGTCGTTCTCCGTGCCGTGGCCGAGGACGTAGTCCATGAGGTCCAGCCTACGAACCCTCGCGCAGCGCGGTGAGCACCTCGTCGACGAGAGTGGGCGACGCCGCGTCGAACCACCGCACGCGGTCGTCGCGCCGGAACCACGACCGCTGGCGGCGCACCAGTCGGCGCGTGGCGACGACGATCCGCCGCCGTGCCTCGGCGAGCCGGGCCGGGTCGTCGTCGGGAACCTCGAGGATCTCCCGGTAGCCGACCGCACGGGAGGCCGTCTCCCCCGCGCGCAGGCCGCGTGCCTCGAGCGCCCGGACCTCGGCGACGAGGCCGGCGTCGAACATCCCGTCGACCCGCGTCGCGATCCGCGCGTCGAGCTCGGCGGTGTCGCGGTCGAGACCGACGAGCAGCGTGTCGTGGCGGGGGCGGCCGGGCCGCGGGAGGCTCGCCGCGAAGGGCCGTCCGGTGATCTCCACGACCTCCAGCGCCCGCACGATCCGGCGCCCGTTGCTCGGCAGGATGCTCGCGGCCGCCTCCGGGTCGAGGGCGGCGAGCCGGCCGTGGAGCACGGCGGGCCCGACCTCCCCCAGCTCGCCCTCCAGCCGTTCGCGGACCGCGGGGTCGGTGCCCGGGAAGGCGAGGTCGTCGAGCAGGGCCTGGACGTAGAGCCCCGACCCGCCGACCGCGATCGGGGTCCGTTCCCGACGACGGGTCGCGTCGACCGCCGCCCGCGCGTCGCGCTGGTAGGCCGCGACCGTGGCGGTCTCGGTGACGTCGAGGACGTCGAGCAGGTGGTGCGGCACGCCGCGGCGTTCGGCGAGGGGGAGCTTCGCGGTCCCGATGTCCATGCCCCGGTAGAGCTGCATGGCGTCGGTGTTGACGATCTCGCCGTCCAGCCGCGCGGCCAGATCGAGGGCGAGGTCGGACTTCCCCGTGGCGGTGGGCCCGACGAGCGCGATCGGCCTGGTCATCGAGGCCATGATCTCGTGGGGTCCTGGTGGACGCGTGGGGCGGGTGGGGTGTCGGACGTCCGGGTTGTCGCAGGTCGGGGGTGCGGTACCGACGGGTCTACTGTTTGAATGCCCGCACGATCGGAGCGGGAGGTGTGCGGCGCATGGCCGACGAGCAGGCCACGGGGGTGGCCGGCGCGGTCCCGGGTGCGAGCGGGGCGACGGGCGACGTGACGGAGCAGCAGGAGTCGGAGGCGGGTCGGCTCGACGGGCAGGTCCAGGACCCGGAGCCCGACCCGCTACCGGATCCGCAGCCCGACCCGCTGCCCACGAACGGGGCGGACACGACCGGTACGACGGAGACGTCGGACGACGCGGAGGCGAGCGAGCAGGTGCAGCTCTCCCCGGCGGCGACGGCCGCGGAGGACCCGGAGTCGGTCCCGGAGTCGCCGGTCCCGGCCTCCGCCGAGCCCGTCGCCACGACCTCAGGGGACGCGGCGGTGACGGTGTCGCCGGCTGCGGTGGCCCCGGACGACGCGACCGCCGAGGACGCCGCGGTCGACGACCTCGCGCAGGCCCCGGTCGAGGCGGCACCCCCGGTGCCGGCCCCGGGGCCGCCGCCCGAGCCGGTCGCGCGCGAGTCGGAGGACGCGGCGGCGCCCGAGCAGCCCGTGCCCGCGAGCCCGGCCTCCGAGGTCGCGGAGCTGCCCACCGTCCCGGCCGCCACCGACGACCCGTCCCAGTGGGGTCGGGTGGACGCCGACGGCACCGTCTACACGGTCGCCCCCGAGGGCGAGCGGGCCGTGGGGTCGTGGCAGGCCGGAGACGCCGTCGAGGGCCTCGCCCACTACGCCCGGCGCTTCGACGACCTCCGCACGGAGGCGGACCTCCTCGTCCGGCGCCTCCACTCCGGGCGTGGCGACGCCGCGAACGTGCTGCGCAGCGCGACCGTGCTGCGCGAACGGCTCGACGTGGCCGCGGTGGTGGGGGATCTCCCCGGCCTCGTCGTGCGCCTCGACGCCGTCATCACCGCCGCCGAGCAGACCGGCCGGGCCGAGAAGTCGGCCAAGGCCGGTGCTCGCGAGCAGGCCGTCGCCCGCAAGGAGTCGCTCATCGGCGAGGCCGAGACCCTCGCCGAGGAGACGACGCGCTGGAAGCACGCGGGCGACCGGTTCTCGGCGATGCTCGAGGAGTGGAAGTCGATCCGCGGGATCGACCGGAAGACCGACGACGCGCTCTGGAAGCGCTTCGCGAAGGCCCGCGAGACCTTCACCCGTCGTCGGGGAGCGCACTTCGCCGAGCTCGACCGCGAGCGGGCGGCCGCCAAGGCCCGCAAGGAGGAGCTCGTCGTCGAGGCAGAGTCGCTGCAGTCCTCCGAGGACTGGGGCGCCACCGCCGGGCGCTACAAGGAGCTCATGACGGAGTGGAAGGCGGCCGGTCGGACGTCGAAGGACGCCGACGACGCCCTCTGGGCCCGCTTCCGCGGCGCCCAGGACGCCTTCTTCTCCCGCCGCTCGGCCACCTTCGACGCCCGGGACGCCGAGTTCACGCAGAACGCGACGGCCAAGGAGTCGCTCCTCAAGGAGGCCGCGACGATCGACCTGTCCGACACCGATGCCGCCCGTGCGGCGCTGCGGTCGGTGCAGGAGCGGTGGGACGAGATCGGCAAGGTCCCGCGCGAGCGGGTCCGCGAGTTCCAGACCCGGCTCAAGGAGGTCGAGGACCGCGTCCGCGCGGCCGTCGACAAGCGCTGGTCGCGGACCGACCCGGAGAAGGAGGCCCGCGTCGGGCAGTTCCGGGAGCGGGTCGAGGCCTACGAGGCACAGGCCGCGAAGGCCCGTGCCGCCGGGGACGAACGCCGGGCCAAGGAGGCCGAGCAGCAGGCGTCCACGTGGCGCGAGTGGCTGGCCGCCGCGGAGCGCGCGACGGGCTAGTGGCCGTCGTCCGGCGTGCCGGGCGCGACGAAGATGCAGAACGGGTGCCCGGCCGGGTCCGCGTCGACGTAGAGCGGCTCGTGCTCGTCGTCAGAGCGGTCCAGGAGCAGCGTCGCGCCGAGGTCGAGGGCGCGTCGCTGCTGGCGCTCCAGGTCCTCGGGCGTGGGCACCGTCAGGTCGAGGTGGACCCGCTGGTGACCATCAGGCCAGTCCACGGGCGGCAGGCTCGCGACGGGCTGGACGGCGAGCACGGGCATCCCGTGACGGTCGCGCAACGCCAACCACTCCTGCGCCTGCCGGTCGGGTGTGCCGTCGGGCGGGGGCTCGTCGCCGATGCGGTACCGCAGACCGAGCAGCTCCCGGTAGAACTCGGCGATACCGCGGGCGTCCACGGCGTCGAGGACCGTCTGGCGCAGGATGGGGTGGTCGACCATGTGGCCCACTGTGCCCCGGGGGTCTGACATCGTCGTCGGATGACCTCCGTCGTCGTGACCGGAGCCGCCCGCGGCGTCGGACGGGCCGTCGCCGAGCGACTCCTCGCCGAGCACGTGGTCGTGGCCGTCGATCTCGAGCGGCCCGACTGGATCGCGGGTCAGGGTGTCGCCGTGCAGGGCGATGCCACCGACGAGGAGGCGATGCGGGGCGCGGCCGCTCTCGCCGAGCGCGAGGCGCCGCTGGTCGGCTGGGTGAACAACGCCGCCATCTTCCGCGACGCGTCCCTGGTCGACGGGTCCGGCGAGGTCCTCGACCTCGTCGTCGCCAATCTCGCACCCGCCATCGTCGGGACCGCGGTCGCCGTCCGCCACTTCCGGACGGCGGCTCGAGCCGGGTCGGTCGTGACCGTCTCGAGTCACCAGGCGCAGCGGGCCGTCCGCGGTGCGCTGCCGTACGCGACGGCGAAGGCCGCGATCGAGGGTCTCGTGCGGGCGGCTGCGGTCGACCACGGACCGGACGGCATCCGGGTCAACGCCGTGGCCCTGGGGTCGATCGAGACCGAGCGCTCGGCGGCGCACCGTGCGGGGTTGCCGAATCCCGCCGCGTTCGTCCGCCAGATCGCTACCCTGCAGCCGCTCGGCCGGCTGGGTCAGGGTGCGGAGGTCGCGAACGTGGTGGCGTTCCTGTTGTCCGACGCGGCGTCGTTCGTCTCCGGGGCGGTCCTCCCGGTCGACGGCGGACGCGCCGCGCAAGGTCAGGATCCGGAGGGCCGGTGACCGCTCCTCCGACGTGCGGCCTGCCCGGCTCGGGCAAGACCGCGATCGCGCGCGGCTCGCCACCGGCCCGCGGTGCGCCTGCCGAGGGACGATTGACTCCGGGACCTCGACGGGCCGTGACTGTCGGACCTTCGTACTAGTGTTCGAATCGTGGCAGCGATCATGGGCACCGAGACCCCGGGCGGGGACCCGTTCGCGGGTGTCCCGGCCGGTCCGGCGCTCGCGGCCGCCCTGGCCCGGACCCCGGTCGCCGAGCTCCCCGGCCAGCAGGTCGCGGCATGGATGCGCGCCACGTTCCGCCAGCGCAACCACGACGACGCGGTGCTGCTGGAGGCGATCCGCGAGACCTGCCGGTCGCGAGCCGACACCTGCCGCAGGGTCCGCGACGACGGGTTCGCCCCGCGGGCCGCCGCGGCGAACCTGGGCTGGTCGGCGGTCACCGCCTCGGCCCGCTACGCGCTGGCGGTGTTCGTCCTGGACGCCCAGCCGGCCCTGGGCGCGGCGATGTACGAGGGCGTGCTCGAGGCCCGCAAGGCCGAGATCTTCGACGCCGCCACCGAGGGCCTCGACGAGAACCAGATCACCGAGGTCGTGCGGATCGTGCTCCCGGAGGCGCCGGGGCTGGCCTACCAGGCGCTGCGCGAACGGATCCTCGAGGTCGCGCGGGCACTGGACCCGCAGTGGGCCGCGGAACGGCTCGCCGCCGCGGTCGCCCGGGCGCGGGTGGCCACCCGCCCCTCCCCCTCCGGGGCGGTCGACCTGTGCGGCTACGACCTGCCCCCGGACCTGGCCCAGGACGCCAAGGCCCACCTCGACGCCCTCGCGGTCGGGGTGCAGGCGCGGCTGGCCTGGCTCGGGGTCGACTGCGGGGTCGGGTTCATCTCCGCCCGCATCTTCACCCGCCTGCTCGACGGCACCCTGGCCGGGCTCGACGACCCCGCCGTGCAGGACGCCATCGTCACCGAACTCGCCGGCGGCAACCCACCCGGTCACCGTCCCGACGGCCCGGACACCGACCCTGACAGCCCCGGCCCCGGCGATTCGAAGCCTGACGACGGCCCGGACGACCAGGGGCCGGAGGGCGACAGCGACGAAGCTGACGACGACGGGCCGGACGGCCCCGACAGTCCTGACACCTCGGGTCCCGATGACCGCCCCGGCGAAGGCGGCCCCGACGGTCCGGCCGGCGGCGATACTCGGGAGCCGGTGGTCGAGCCCCACCCGGTCGGCGTGGCGTTGCGCCTACGGCTGTCGACCCTGCTCGGGCGCGACCGGCACCCCGCCGAGCTGCCCGGGCTCGGCGGCACCCCCTCCGGGGTCGGGCACACCCGTGCCCTCGACCTCGGCGCCGCCCGCTGGCAGGTCCTCGTCCACGACCCCGACGGCCACCTGATCCACCTGCTCGCCTGGCGCGCCCCACCCGAGGCCCACCACGACCCCCGACACCGCCGACGCACCGTCGAGATCACCGCCCCGGCGGCACTGCTCGACGCCCTCGACACCCTCGACGTGTCAGGTGACCACGCCTCCTGGCTGGCCGAGCTGCTGGCCGCCTACCGACGGTCCCGCGACGCCCCACCCGAGGACCACCCCGCCACCACCACCCACGACGCGCACCGACGCCTGCCCGGCGCCGCCCTCGCGCGCTGGATCGACGCCCGCGACCCCGTGTGCGTCGCCCCCGGCTGCACCACCCAGGCCCGCCGCTGCGAACACGACCACACCCTCGACTGGCAGCACGGCGGCCGCACCCGCGCCGACGGCCTGGCCAACCTCTGCGCCGCCGACCACCGCGCCAAGCACCGGCGCGGCTGGACTTACGACCAGAACGCACCCGGCCGCTTCACGATCACCGACCCCACCGGCACCGTGCACCGCACCGGGAGCCGGGTCGTGCGCCCCCTGCCCGACCCCGTCGCCCCCGACCACCCGTTCCCGATCGACCTGCTCGGCCCACGCCGCGCCACCACCGACGTCGACCACCTCGCGGCCACCCGACCCATCCGACGCTCTACGCCGCGTCCCGACGACGACGAACCGCCGTTCTAGTCCGTCCCGAGGCGGTGCTTCACCTCGGGCGGGAGGACGAGGTCCAGCAGACAGTCGGGATAGAGGACCGCACGCCCCGACCCGACATCTGCGAGCGGGAGCCCCGCACCGGTGTGCCCTCGTCCAGGATCGGGCCCGGGGCGTCGCGCTCGGCGGACGCTCGGTCGGCGACCTCCGCCGCATAGACCACGACGATCTCGTGTCCGGGTCGGCGGCCCTCGAAGTCGAAGACGTTCTCGAGCACGCCGAGGAGCTCGACGCCCGTCAGGTTCACCGCCAACTCCTCCCGGACTCGCGGTACAGCGCCTGCTCGGACAGCCCGCCGAACTCGATCCCCCGCCGAGCGGGCGGTGGAAGGTCTGTTCCTGACCGCGTCGTGCCCGACGAGCACCCAGCAGCTCGTTGCCGCGTCGGACGACGCCGAGCACGAGCGGCCCGATCACCGCCGCCGCGCGACCGCGCACCCCAGCAGGTCGGTGAAGAGCGTCGACAGCTCGATCCCGCCGGCCGCGGCCATCGTCGCCACGACGCTCGACGGGCTGAACGAGCAGTACGGTCCGGCTTCCAGGAACCACGGGCGGCCGTCGGGGTCGATCCGGAAGTCGAAGAGCCCGTAGTCCCGGCACCCCAGGGCCGCGTAGCAGCGTCGCGACGCCTCCCACACGGCCTCGGTCCCCGGGTCGGCGACGTCGACGATCCAGGCCCGCCCCTCGCCCTTCGCGACGAGGCCCAGCTCCCCCGAGTCCGACCGCGCCAGCTTGTCGGCCTCCCCGCGGATCGGGGCGAGGTCGCCGACCGGGTACTCCTCGAGCGGCAGGCACTCCAGCCCGTGACCGCGGTCGAGGACCCCGCAGCGCACCTCACGGCCCGCCGGCACGAACCGCTGCACGAGCACCGACGCGGAGTGCTCGAACGCCGCGGCGAGCGCGTCCGGGTACTGCCCGGCCACCCGCGCGAGCGTGGTGCCGACCGAGTTGTCGGCGTCCGCGGGCTTCACGACGACGGGCGGGGGCATCGACGGCGTCTCCCCCGCCGACAGCACCTCCGACTCGGGGACGTCGACGCCCGCCGCCGCGACCAGCGCGTTCGCCCGCGGCTTGACCATCGACGCGGCCATCACCTCGGGCGTGTTCCCCACGTAGGGCACGCCGAGCACGTCGAACAGGGCCCGGTAGGACGTCATGCCGGCCGGACAGAACATCTGCGGCACCATGACGTCGGGCGCGAGGGCGGCCAGGTGCCCGACGGCGCCCGCCAGATCGACCGGGGGCGCCGCCTCCAGCGCGGCCGGCGAGAGGTCCCGCGGGAACCGCCACGAGCCGTCCGGGGAGACGTGCGCGACGGCGTCGTCCGGTCCGCCGACCGCCTCCAGGGCCCCGCGCGCGTAGAGCCGGGAGAGGTCGGCGAAGAACTCGTCGGTGGGCGACCCCACCAGGTGCAGTGCTCTAGTCACCGCCGGGCTCCACGAGCTTGCCGATGTTCACGTCGATCTTCACCCAGTCCCGTCCGCCGAGCAGGTTCTCCAGCAGCAGCGAGGGGATCTGCAGGTGGTGGACCAGCAGGAACGGGAGCGGGTCGTGCACTGAGAAGATCGCGTCGGTGCCCTCCCACAGCGTCCGGATCCGCTCGCCCGCCGACGCCGGGTCGGACAGCAGCCGCCACAGCTCCTGGTAGAGCCAGTAGGTCGGTCGGCTCTCCGGCGTGGGCCGCAGCGTGTCGCCACCGTCGGTCAGGTAGGCGCGCGACAGCGCCGCCTCCTGGTCGTAGAACATCGTGATCGCCGAGTGCGTGCGCGGGTTGCACTCGATCGCCCGCACCCCGCCGTCGGCCGCGACGATGAAGTCGAACGAGTACTGCCCCGTGAGCTTCCGGTCGGCGACGAACCGCGTCACCCACTCCTCAATGGCGGGCATCTCGACGTGGTCGTAATTCAGCTGGAACGCCGAGGACTCGCAGCAGCAGTACACGGTGAGCACCCCGTCGCGCGCGGTGCCGTGCGTGCAGTACTCCGTCCCCGGCACGAACTCCTGCAGGATCCACGGCCGCTCCGCCGACATCGGCTTCGACGCCGCGAAGGCGCGGGTCTCCTCGAGCGAGGCGCGCGGCAGCGGGGTCAGGTCCAGCCGGTTCACCGCGTCGTACGGGATCGACTTGAGGACGTAGGTCGCCCCGGCCGGGAAGTCGAACGCCGCGACCTCGTCGGCGGAAGTCACCCGGTGCGTGTCGGGCACCGGCAGCCCCGCCTCGGCGGCGGCCGCCGCGAAGGCGCCCTTGTCGTCGACCGTGCCGATGGCGTCGGCGTCGCCGTGCACCACCTCGCAGTACTGCTCGAGCAGCGGCTTCGCCAGCGCGTCGTACCAGCTCGACGCGGGGCTGCAGACCGGCACGTACACGTCGACGCCCTCGGCCCGCACCACGTCGACCAGGGCGGCGGCGTACTCCGGGTCGTCCGGCGGCGGCACGACGTGGAACGCGTCGACCGCCGTGGAGAAGCGGTGCCCGGTGAGCCGGTACTTCGCCGCCTCGACGAGCACCACGCGGTGGCCGGCAGCGTGGAACGCCCGCGCAAGCGCGAGCGCCTTCGTCATCTTCCCGCCGCTGATCATCACGGTGCGCGGCCGGTCCGGGCGCTCCCGGGACGGCTTCCCGACGACGGCGGAGTAGAGCAGGGCCCCCGCCGTCACCGCGAGGTTCGCGGGGAGCGCCGCCGCGAGGAGCGCCTGCATGCCCACGCTCCGCAGCAACCGGTTCATCAGACCGCCCGGATCAGGGTGATGCCGTCCCGCAGCGGCACCACCACCTGCTCGACGCGGGGGTCGGCCGCCACGGCCGCGTTGAACTCGGCGATCGCCCGGCCGTTCTCCGTGTCCGGCCCCGCCCACGGCTGCCCCTGCATCAGCGTGTTGTCCACCGCGACGAGCCCGCCCGGGGCGAGCAGCCCCGTCGTCAGGATCGTCTCGAGGTAATCGGCGTAGCCGGCCTTGTCCGCGTCGATGAAGACGAGGTCGAACCGCTCCCCGGCCAGCGCGGCCAGGGTCTCCCCCGCCGGGCCCACGCGGACGTCGATGCGTCCTCCGGCCGCCGCGCCCGCGAACTGCTCGCGGGCGAACGCGGCGACCTCGGGGTCGATCTCCAGGGCGACCACGCACCCGTCGTCGGGAAGGGCCTCCGCGAGGGCGAGCGCCGAGTAGCCGGTGAACATCCCGACCTCGAGCACCCGCCGGGCCCGCGTGGCGTGCGCGAGCATGGCGAGGAAGCGGCCCTCGACGTGGCCGGAGAGCATCTCCTGCTCGAGGGACCCGCCGGCGTCGCGCCAGTCGTGCTCGCCGGTGGCCCGGGCGAGAGCGGCGAGGTCGGGCGACTCCGGCGAGGTCAGCGACTCGACGTAGGGGTCGAGCCCGACGGCGAGGTCGCGCGCCGCACGCAGCTCGTCCTCGAGCCCGCTCCCGGCCGCCCGCTCGAGCAGGGACTCGAGGCGGGCGGCCAGGATCGACGCGGGCGTGACCGGGCGCGCCGCGCCCGGTGCGGTCCTCACGCCTCCTCCGGCACCACGTACATGTCCTCGCCCTCACCCTGGCGCGGGTAGGAGCGGACCACCTGGTTGTGCGTCTCGACGGTCTCGGCGAGCTCGGAGGGAGTGAGGTCGTTGATGAAGTAGCACGTCCCGATCGGCCGCGGGACCGCCGCGCGCAGCTGCCCGTTGCGGGTCTGCGTGATGGAGTCGGTGGCCTTGGCCAGCAGCTCGGGCGTGAGGTGCGGGCTCGTCAACGTCAGACCGATCCGGCTCATCAGCCAGAAGATGCGGTCGCGCTCGCTGACCGAGATGTAGCCCCGACGCTCGGCGAGAGTCGTCGAGAGCGCCATGTCGATCGAGATGGCGTGCCCGTGGAAGTACGGCGGCTCGGGCGTGAGCTCGATGGTCGGGCTCCAGGTGTGCCCGAACGCGATGACGCGGTCGAGGTCGAGCTCCCAGAGGTTCGGCACCTCGAGCTCGAGCATCGTCCGGATCGCGTCGTAGGTCAGCCGGTGCGCGATCTCACGCAGCTCCGGGGTGCCGTCGAGGTGCCCGAACCGGGTGTGGAGCAGGTCCTCGCCGTACTTCTCGAGGAGCTCGAAGATGCCGGAGTTGCCGACCGTCGAGATCTTGACGAGCTCGGCCATCCCGTTGCGCACCTGGTCGACCGGGAGCGTCTTCAGGAACGAGAAGTCGAGGATGACCTGCTGGCTGGCGTGGAAGGAGCCCAGCCGGTTCTTGTTCTTGCCGTGGTTGACCGCGACCTTGATGGCGACGCTGGCGTCGATCAGCCCGATGAGCGTCGTCGGGATGCGGATGTAGGGCGTCGAGCGCCGGAAGAGCGAGCACGCCGTGCCGGTCACGTCGGTCATCAGCCCGCCGCCGACGACGAGCACCGGCTCCGTCCGGTTGAGCCCGAAGTCGCCGAACGCGTCGACGATCTTCTCGACGGTCCTCAGCGTCTTGTCGGGCTCGCGGATGATGATCGGGAACGTCGTGAGCTCGAGACCGTGGTGGTCGAAGTAGGCGCGCATCTGCTCGCCGTAGAGCTCGTGCACGGTCCGGTCGACGACCATCAGCGCGCGACCGTAGGGCCGGTAGGTGTCGGCGAGCTGCGGGTTGGCGATGTCGAAGACGCCGTCGACGTAGACCAGCGAGTAGTCGATCTTCTCGTAGGCCTCGACGTGGAACGCGGTCTCGGTGCTGGTCAGGGTGGGCTGCGGGGCGACCATGGTCTGGACTCCTGGATTCTTCCGGGCAGGCCGAATCACGGCCCGGCGGGATCGCCGGGCCGATCGGACGAACGGGTCGGGGTCGGCTACGCCAGCGCGCGCAGCTCGGCGAGGTTCAGGGCGTCCACACGGGTGTCCGCGGCGGAGAAGTCGTGCGCGGCGGTGTTCGCGTTGGGGAAGGCGACGGTGGTGATGCCGGCGCTCTTCGCGGCGGCGACGCCACCGACGTTGTCCTCGATGGCGACGACGTCGCCGGGCTCGAGGCCGGTCTCGCGCAACGCCGTGCGGTAGACCTCCGGGTCGGGCTTGACGTTCGCCACCTGCGAGGTGTCCTCGATGACGTCGAAGTCCGCGGACCGGATGTCGGGCTCGAGCGCGTCGAGCAGCGCGCGCACGTTGTCCCGGCTGGTGGTGGTGACCAGGCCCAGCTTCAGGCCGGACTCCTTGGCTCCGCGCACGACGTCGAGGACGCCCGGGCGCGGTGCGGTCTGCTCGGTGGCGAGCGACTCCTGGAAGATGCGCGACTTGGTCGCGTGCACGGCGTCGGCGTCCACGGACTGGCCGTGCTGGGCCGCGAAATCGGCGACCCGCTGGGCGCCGCCGTTGCTCTCGAGCATCGCGAGGTAGTCCTCGCGGCTCCACTCCCAGTCCAGGTCGTGTTCGGCGAAGGCCCGGTTGAAGGCCTTGCGCTGCAGCTCGGAGGTGTCGACCACGGTCGAGATCGAGCCGAAGAAGATCGCAGAGGTCACGGGTCGGCCGCTCCTGTGATGGCGGGAGACGGTCGTCTCCGCGTCGGGTGCGTGGGATGCCGGCGCCGGTGGCCACCGGCGACGGTCGAGGTTCCTCGGTCCCAGGGCTACCCCGCCGAACTGCGCCCTAACGTCCCGAGGTTTCCGACACTCCGCGCACGAGTGCGACCGCGGCCACGGCCGCCAGCACGGCGACGGGCACCCACAGGTTCAGCGGCGCGGGCAGGAGCGCCGTGAGCACCGCGACCAGCAGGGCCGCGGTGAGGACGAGCGCCACCTGCGCGGGAGGGGGCGCATCGCCCGGCCGACGAGCGGTCCGGCGGTATCCGGTGAGGATCGCCTCGAACTCGTCCTGCTCCCGCGCGTCCAGGGGGCGCCCGCCGTCGTCGGTCACGTCGGCCTGTTCGACGGCGGGCCCGCCCTGGTTCGGGTCGTCAGACGTGCGCCGGCATCCGCTTGACCACGTGGAAGAAGTTGTCCGGCATGAGTTCCGGCTCGCCCGCCGTGATGTGCGGGGCCCGGGTGAGCACGCTCGCCTACCGGTAGACCCGCCGGAACCGGACCTGCTCCCCCGGTCGCAGCTGCCCCGCCACGTCGGTGTCCGCGTCGACCACGACGGCGATCACGGGGTAGCCCCCGGTGACCGGGTGGTCGGCGAGGAACACGGTCGGCCGCCCCGACGGCGGGACCTGCACACTGCCCCGCACCACGCCCTCGCTCGGCAGCTCGACGTCGGTGAACGCCTCCGCGCGCACCAGCTCCGGACCCTCGAGGCGCAGCCCGACGCGGTTGAGGTCGTCGGTGACGGTCCAGGCGCTGCGCAGGAACAGCGCGGGGTCGGCGAACCAGTCGTCGCGGGGCCCGAGGACGACCCGCAGGGTGCCGTCCGTGCGGGGCGGGGGCGCGAGATCGATGCCGGGCACGGGGTCCGCGGGCGCCGACCCCACCGGCAGCTCGTCGCCCTCCCCCACGACGGCGGGTCCGAGGCCCGCGACGACGTCGGTCGCCCGGCTTCCCAGCACCGGCTCCACGGCGATCCCGCCGCGCACGGCGAGGTAGGTCCGCAGGCCGGTCGGCGGCGTCCCGAGCCGCAGCTCCGAGCCGCCCGGCACGACGACGGGGCGGTGCGGGTCGGCAGGGCGGCCGTCGACGGTCACCGGTGCAGGGGCGCCCGCCAGGGCGACCACCGCCGACGTCGGGAAGGACGCGGCGAAGCCGCCGAGGGTGATCTCGAGGCCCGCGGCATCGGGGGCGTTGCCGACGAGGCGGTTGGCCAGCGCGAGCGCCCGGCGGTCGGCGGCGCCCGACACCCCGACGCCGAGGTCGGCCCGGCCGGGTCGGCCCCGGACGTCCTGGACGGTGGTCTGCGGGCCGGTGGCGAGGACGGTGATCACGCGCGCACGAACCGGACGCGGGTGCCGGGGAGCAGCACGGCGGGCGGGTCGCGGTCGAGGTCCCAGAGCACGTGGTCGGTGCGCCCGACGAGCTGCCAGCCGCCGGGCGACTCGCGCGGGTAGACCCCGCTGAACTCCCCCGCGAGGCCGACCGCCCCGGCCGGCACCCGGGTGCGCGAGGACTCCCGCCGAAGCACGTGGAGCCGGTCGTCGGCGCCGACGAGGTAGCCGAACCCGGGCGTGAACCCGGCGAAGGCGACCGTCCACGTCTGCCCGGTGTGGGCCTCGACGACCTCCTCCGGGTCGAGTCCGGTGTGCCGGGCGACGTCGTCGAGGTCCTCGCCGTCGTAGGTCACGGCGATCTCCACGACCTCGCCCTCCGCCCGCCCCCTGACGGCGCCGGGCTCCCGCGCGAGTACGTCCGTGGCCACCCCCGGGAGGTCCGCCGCCGCGGCGACCCGGACGAGCACGGTGCGCGCGGCGGGGACCAGGTCCACCGTTCCCGACGGCGGGTCCGCGGCGAGATCCGCGTGCAGCGCGAGGACCTCCTCGAGCGAGTCGAGCTCGACGAGCAGGCCGGTGTCCCCGCAGGGTCGTGTCCGCATCACCGGAAGATGGTGGGCAGTGCGGCCAGCGACTGCACGCCCGCCACGAGGGTGAACACGAAGGCGGCGAGCCCGATCAGGAGCAGCCACACCGGCTGGCGCGGGCCCACCTGCGGGGTCGAGCTCCGCTGCGCTGCGTGGCCGGCCAGCAGGTCCCGGCGTCGCCACCCGATCCAGAGCAGGATCGCGAGGCCGAACGGCAGGATCAGACCGTTGAAGGCGCCGGCGAAGACGAGCAGCGCCGACGGGGTCTGTCCGAGCAGCAGGAACGCGACCGTGCAGACGGTGATGAAGGCGGAGATCGTCAGGTTGAACCGGCGGTCGACCGTCCCGGAGAGCGTCCGCAGGAAGGTCGCCGAGGTGAACGAGGCGCCGATGGTCGACGTCATGCCCGCGGTCCACAGGACGACGCCGAACAGCTGCAGCCCGACGGGTCCGAGGGCGAACTCGAAGGCCGACCCGGCGGGGTCCGCCTTCGAGAGCTGTGCGCCCGCCGCAACCGCGCCGAGGATCCCGAGGAAGAGCAGGATGCGGAGCACGCCGGTGACGAGGATGCCGTTGACCGACCCGCGGGTGATGGTGCGGAGGTTCTCCGGCCCCGTGGTGCCGGACTCGATGAGGCGGTGCGCGCCGGCATAGGTGATGTAGCCGCCGACGGTGCCGCCGATGAGCGTGAGGATCGGCAGGAAGTCGAGGCCGACCGGCGCGACGGCGCGCAGGGCCGCCTCGCCGACGGGCGGCGCGGTGACCACCGCGACGACCGCGATCAGGGCGATCTTGAGGACGCCGAGCACGAGGACGGCCCGGTCGATCGTCCCCTCGAGCGCCTTGTAGTTGAAGATCAGGATCGCGAGGACGGCACTGAGCACGGCGCCGAGCCGGATGTCGAGCCCGAACGTGTCGGACAGGCCGAGGCCCGCGGCGCTGATGTTGCCGATGCCGAACACGAGCCCGCCGACCACCACGAGGAACGCGAGCACGTGCCCGGAGTACGGGACCACCCGGTTCGCGAGGTCCTGGGCCCGCATCCCGGAGAGCCCGATGATGCGCCAGACGTTGAGCTGGATCGCGACATCGACCAGCACGCTCGCGACGATGGCCGCGGCGAACGAGGCCCCGTACCGGGCCGTGAAGGTGCCGGTCTGGGAGATGAAGCCGGGGCCCGCCGCCGACATGGCCATGAGGAACATGGCCCCTGCGACGGCGAGTGTCCGTTTCACGTCGATGGTCGGCCGGGCCTCGTCCTCTGCCATGCGGGCAACGTAAGGATTGTTCAACAATCCGTCAACCGACGTGCCCGCGATTCGAGCCGCCGTGATCGTCCGGGCGGAGCACACTGACGCCCATGACGGAGACGGTCAGCAGCGTCGCCACCCCGCGCGGGCGCTCCACCGGCCAGGACCACCCGGCGGTCCGCGGGCGCACCGGTGCGGCCGGCCTGGCCCTCGGCGCCCTCGGCGTCGTCTTCGGCGACATCGGCACGAGCCCGCTCTACGCGATGCAGACCGTCTTCTCGATCGACAACGGCGCGGTCAGCCCCACCGCGGGCGACGTCTACGGGGTCATCTCGCTGATCTTCTGGTCCGTGCTGATCGTCGTGACGATCAAGTACGTCACCTTCATGCTGCGCGCCGACAACGACGGCGAGGGTGGCGTCATGGCGCTCGCCGCGCTCGTGCGCAGCGCGCTCACGGGGCGGGCGTCGACCTTCGCGATCGGCCTCGGCGTGCTCGGGGCGGCCCTGTTCTACGGCGACTCGCTGATCACCCCCGCGATCTCGGTGCTCTCCGCCGTCGAGGGCGTCGAGGTGGTCCGGCCCGAGCTGGCCGAGGCCGTGCTACCGATCGGGGCGGTGATCCTCGCGGCGCTGTTCGTGGTGCAGCGCGGCGGCACCGAGCGGGTGGGGCGCCTGTTCGGGCCGGTCATGGCGATCTGGTTCGTCGTGCTGGCCGTCCTCGGGCTGCCGCACATCGTCGAGCACCCG
The DNA here is from genome assembly GCF_030269685.1 of Actinomycetospora sp. NBRC 106378. Taxonomy (GTDB): domain Bacteria; phylum Actinomycetota; class Actinomycetes; order Mycobacteriales; family Pseudonocardiaceae; genus Actinomycetospora. The sequence goes on along the minus strand of NZ_BSTT01000018.1, from coordinate 83,459 downwards.
GACGTCCTCGCCGGCCTCTCCCCCACCTACATCGTCACGTTCATCGCCGACCACCCCTACACCGCGTTCATCGCCATGGGCGCGGTCGTCCTGTCGATCACCGGCGCGGAGGCGCTCTACGCCGACATGGGCCACTTCGGCCGCCGCCCGATCCGGATGGCCTGGTTCTCGGCCGTCTTCCCGGCGCTGATCATCAACTACCTGGGTCAGGGCGCGCTCGTGCTGCACGACCCGTCGGCGGTCTCGAGCCCCTTCTACCTGCTCGCGCCCGGCTGGGCCCGCATCCCGCTGATCGTGCTCGCCACCGCGGCCACGGTGATCGCCTCCCAGGCGGTGATCTCCGGGGCCTACTCGGTGTCGCTGCAGGCCATGCGCCTGGGCTACCTGCCGCGGCTCACCGTGCGGCACACGTCCGCGCGCGAGAGCGGGCAGATCTACGTGCCGGCGGTGAACTGGCTGCTCTTCGGCGGGGTACTGATCCTCGTCGCCACGTTCCGGTCGTCGTCGAGCCTCGCCACCGCCTATGGGCTCGCCGTCACCGGCACCCTGCTGATCTCCACCACCCTGTTCCTGCTGCACGCCCGCCACACCTGGCAGTGGGCCTGGTGGAAGGTGGTGGGCCTCGGCGTGCTGTTCGGCGTCGTCGAGCTGCTCTACTTCGGCGCGAACATCATCAAGATCGAGTCCGGCGGCTGGCTGCCGCTGCTCGTCGCGGTCGTCGTCGTGGTGACCATGACGACCTGGCAGAGCGGGCGCCGGGTCATCACGAAGCGGCGCACCTCGCTGGAGGGGTCGCTGCCGGAGTTCCTCGACGAGCTCGACGGCGTCACGCGCGTCCCCGGCATGGCGGTCTTCCCGCACCCCACCAACGAGACCGCGCCGCTGGCCCTGCGGGCCAACGTGGAGTTCAACCACGTGCTGCACGAGCGCGTGGTGATCGTCTCGCTGGTGTCGGTGGACGTCCCCCACATCCCCCGCGAGGAGCGGGTGACCGTCGACGACCTCGAGCACTCCCACGACGGCGTGGTCCACGTCAGCGCCCGCTTCGGGTTCCAGGACCGGCAGAACGTGCCCGACGTCCTGCGCCAGGCCGTCGAACTCGCCCCCGAGCTCGAGGGCGCCGACCCGGACTCCGCGATGTACTACATCTCGCGGCTCATGATCGAGCGCGGCGACGCCCCGGGGCTCCCGCGCTGGCGCAAGCGGCTGTTCGTGGCACTCGCGCACAACGCGGCCTCACCCGCCGGGTCGTTCAAGCTCCCGGTGGCGCGGACCGTCGTGATGGGGTCGACGCTGGAGCTCTGAGGCCAGGGGCGCACTCAGGTCCGGGAGAAGGCCCAGCCGGCCCAGCGCCCGGTCAGCACCACCATCGCGACGAGCGCGAGCACCAGGCCGATCCCGGGCCCGCCGCCGGGCACGGTGTTCTGCGACCACACGGCCCAGATGCCCGTCACCGACGTGATCGCGCAGCCGGCCGCCGTCACGAAGACGAGGACCCACCGGCGGGTCATCACCGAGGCGACCGAGAGACCGACGCCGAAGACGAGCGCGAGGACCGAGAACAGGCGCGGGAGCGCGGTGACGCCCGGGTCGCCCGAGACGACCTGCCAGCCGGTCGCGCCCGACGCGGTCCAGCGCAGGATCGCGGCGACGAGCAGGACGAAGATGGCGACCGCGACGACGAGCACCTTCGGCCCGAAGTCGACCTCGCGCGAGATCGACGGCCGGGCGGGCGGCGCCTGCTCGGTCTCGGTGTCGTCGAAGGGGTTCACGTGAGGCTCCCGACCGCGCTGCTCGGCACACTGCAACCGGTCTCCGCCGGCTGATCCTGCGGCTTACCCATGGCGGGCAGCCCCAACCCGACGCGGGGTGTCGTCGGGCGGGTGCCCGCCTCGTGCGCGTCGCCCGCGCGGGTGCGCCGGTGGTCGAGGACGTCCCCGTCGGCGACCACGTGGTGCGGGGCGCCGTAGGTGGCGCGGACCGTGACGACGTCGCCGGGACGGATCGGCCCCGCCACCCCGGTGGGCGTGAAGTGCACCAGGCGCCCGTCGCGGGCCCGGCCCGACATCCGCCGCGTCGCCGCGTCCTTGCGCCCCTCCCCGGTGGCGACGAGCAGCTCGAGCTCGCGACCCACCTGCTCCCGGTTGCCCGCGAGCGACATCTCCTCCTGCAGCGCCACCAGCCGCTCGTACCGGTCCTGGACGACGGCCTTGGGCACCTGGTCGGGCAGCGTCGCCGCCGGGGTCCCGGGACGCGGCGAGTACTGGAAGGTGAACGCCTGGGCGAAGCGCGACTCCTCGACGACGCGCAGCGTCTCGGCGAAGTCCGCCTCCGTCTCGCCCGGGAAGCCGACGATGATGTCGGTGGTCAGCGCGGCGTCCGGCATCGCCTCGCGGACCTCGGCGACGATGTCGAGGTAGCGCCGCGCCCGGTAGGAGCGCCGCATCGCCTTCAGCACGCGGTCCGAGCCGGACTGCAGCGGCATGTGCAGCTGCGGGCAGACGTTGGGGGTCTCGGCCATCGCGGTGATCACGTCGGAGGTGAAGTCCCGCGGGTGCGGGCTCGTGAAGCGCACCCGCTCGAGCCCCTCGACGTCGCCGCACGCCCGCAGCAGGTCCGCGAACGCGGTCCGGCCCGTGGCGCGGTCGTCGAAGGAGACCCCGTAGGCGTTGACGTTCTGCCCGAGCAGGGTGACCTCGAGGACGCCGTCGGCGACGAGGGCCTCGACCTCGCCCAGGATCTCCCCCGGGCGCCGGTCGACCTCCTTGCCGCGCAGCGAGGGGACGATGCAGAACGTGCACGTGTTGTTGCAGCCGACCGAGATCGACACCCAGCCCGAGTAGGCCGAGTCGCGGCGCGCCGGCAGGTGCGAGGGGAACGTCTCGAGTGCCTCGAGGATCTCGACCTGCGCCTCGCCGTTGTGCCGGGCGCGCTCGAGCAGCGTCGGCAGCGACCCGACGTTGTGGGTGCCGAACACGACGTCGACCCACGGGGCCCTCGCCGTGACCGTGGAGCGGTCCTTCTGGGCGAGGCAGCCACCGACGGCGATCTGCTGGTCGGGCCGTGCGGCCTTGACCGGGGCGAGCCGGCCGAGCTGGCCGTAGAGCTTGTTGTCCGCGTTCTCGCGCACCGCGCACGTGTTGAACACGACGAGGTCGGCGTCCTCGACGGCCTGACCCTCGGGAGCCGGCTCCCAGCCCGCCTCGACGAGCACCCCTGCCAGGCGCTCGGAGTCGTGCACGTTCATCTGGCACCCGTGGGTGCGGATGGCGAAGGTCCGCGCCCGGGCGAGCGGAGCGACGGGAGGAGACTCAAGCATCGGGGTCCAGGGTAGGCCCGTCGGCTGGGAGGATGCTCCCGTGGTCGGTCGGCGGGCGGTGCTCCTCGGCGCGGGGGCGGTGGCCCTCGGCGCCGCGGCGTGCGCCCGCGACGCCGCGGGCGTGCCGGTCACCCTCGCGAGCGGCACGCCGGCGGGGGTCTATCACCGGCTCGGCGGCGCGTTGGTCGACGTGTGGCGCTCGGACCTCGGCGCCGCGACCACGCTGCTCGGCAGCCAGGGCTCCGTGGACAACGTCGGGATGCTGGCGGCGGGCCTCGCCGACGTCGCCTTCTGCGCGCTCGACGTCGCCGCCGACGGGGCGGTCGACGGCGCCCGCCCCGACCGCCCGCTCCAGGCCCTCGCCCGGATGCACGACGACGCGATCCACGTGGTCGTCCCCGCCGACTCCGACGTCCGGCGGCTCGCCGACCTGCGCGGGCGCCGCGTCTCGGTCGGCGCCCCGAACTCCGGCGTCCTGGTCATCGCCCCGCGGCTGCTCGCCACGGTCGGGCTCTTCCCCGAGACCGGGCTCGCGGCGGTGCAGCTCGGCCTCGGCGACTCGATCACCGCCCTGCGCGAGGGCCGCATCGACGCGTTCCTCTGGTCCGGCGGGGTACCGACGGCGGGGGTGGAGGACCTGGCGCGGTCGGTCCCGCTGCGGCTGCTGGACCTCACCGCCGAGGTCGACGCGCTGCGCCGGGCCTACCCGGTCTACGACGTCACGACCGTGCCCGCCCGCACCTACGGGATCCCGGAGCCGGTCACGACGGTGGCCGTGCGCAACCTCCTGCTGGTGACCGCCGGCATGGCCGACACCACGGCGCGCGGGCTGACCCGCGTGCTGCTCGACCGGGTCGACGCCCTGGTCGCCGCCGACCCGGCGGGCCGCAGCGTCGATCCCCGCACCGCGATCGGTACGCAGCCCGTGGCGCTGCACGCCGGGGCCGCCGAGGCCTACCGGGCGCTCAAGCCCTGGTAGGGACGGCCGGCTCGGCCGACCCGGGGGCGTCGGCGGCCGTGGCCGTCGGGAGCCGGCGCGGATGCCAGCCGCGGCTGACGAGCCCGACCCGGGTCGGCGGCAGCGACCGGCGGGCGACCGCGCGCAGCACCAGGTAGAGCGCGAGGACGACGAGCGGCTGGAGGGCGCTGCGGACGCCGAGGTACGACGGCGAGCACCCCCAGCCGGCGCTGGCGTCGTTGAGCGAGTGCGCCGCCATCGCGAACAGCACGGCGCCGACGACCGGCAGCGTGAGCCGGACCCCGTGCCGGTGCCACTGGCGCCAGATCACGAGGACGACGGCGCCGGTCAGCAGCCAGTGCAGCGGCTCGACGAGCACCACGCGGTCGAGCAGCTGGCCGAGGTCCGTGCCGGCCGTCGGACGGACGAGGGCGCGGCACACGTCCGGGGCCGCACCCCGGGGGACGGTGACCGCGTACAGCGCGTTCTCGGCGACCGCGAAGCCGAACCCGGAGGCCAGCCCGAGGGCGAGGCCCGCCCGCGGGTCCCGCAGGCGGCGCAGCAGGAGGAAGACGGCGAGGGGCACCACCAGCTTGGTGAGCTCCTCGACCGGCCCGGCGAACCACAGGGCACCCTCGGTCCCGAGGAGGAACCCGGTGAGGTCGTCGAGCGGGTTCGCGACGAGCATCGTGGCGCCCGCCCCGGCCACGGCCGCGGCCAGCACCGCCCGTCCCGACACCACCTCCTCGAGGGCCGTCTGCCGGGCGACGAAGCGGTAGACGGCGAGGCAGACGAACGTCTGGGTGAGCGCGGAGAGCACCACGAGCACGACGTCGGAGCGGGTGGCGATCCACGACGCACCCCCGACGGCCGCCACGAGCAGGGCCGGCAGGGCCGCGCTCAGCCAGCCGATCCCCCAGAACCGTCCGCGGAACCACCGCCCCCGACCGTGCGGCGGCCCCCCGTCGGCGACCTCGTCGGTCCAGGCGGCGCCGTCCCAGCGGCGGAGCCGACCCGTCGTCGTGGTGGGGTCGGGGTGCAGCCCGGCGGGCGCCCCGCCGGAGCGGTCACGGGCCCACGCGGCGAGCCCGACGGCCCCGAGGGCGAGCAGCGGGGCGCCGAGCAGCGGGAACGCCACGACGAAGGTCATGACCTGCGCATCGGGGACGAGACCGACACCGTCACCCGGACGGAGCAGTACGACCGGATCGGGTGACCGTGTCCCAGCGCAGGACGACCCGCAACCCGCCGTCGTCGGGAAGCTCCAGCGAGAGCACCGCCCCGGCCCGCTCGGCGCCCCGGGCCGCGATGGCCAGGCCGAGGCCGGAGCCGCCGTCCTCCCACGACTTGCGCCAGAACCGCTCCGTGGCCCGCTCGAGCTCCTCGGGGTGCAGGCCCGGGCCGTGGTCGCGCACGGCGACCTCGACCGTCCCCTCCACCCGCGCCGTCGTCAGCTCCACCGACGAGTCCCGGGGGGCGTACTTGACGGCGTTGTCGAGGACGGCGTCGAGCACGGTCGCGACGGTGACGGGGTCCGAGTGCACGACGAGTCCCCGGGCACCGGCCCGCCGCAGGTGGAGGCCCTCGAACTCGGCGAGGACCGACCACGTCCCGACCCGCTCGTCGAGGACCCGGTCGAGCCCGACCTCGACCGGCGGCGCGACCCGGCCCTCGGTGCGGGCCAGCGCGAGCAGGGCGTCGAGGACGGCGGTGAGCCGGTCGATCTCCTCGACCGCGGCGCCGGGGCCGTCGCGGACCTCGGCGGGCACGGGCGCGTCGGCCAGGTCCTCGGCGTGGGTGACCAGGCGCAGCCGCAGCGCCGTCAGCGGGTTGCGCAGCTGGTGGCCGGCGTCGGCGACGAACGAGCGCTGCGCCTCGAGCGTCGCGGAGACCGTCGCGGCCATCGCGTCGAAGTCGCGCGTGAGCCGACGCAGCTCGGGCGGGCCGCGGTCGCCGCCGATCGGTTCCGCCGGACGGCCCGCCCGCACCGCCGCCGCGACCCGCGCGGTGCCCTCGTCGAGCTCCTCGACCGGGGAGAGGATCCACCGGACCAGCGGCAGGGCGGCGAGAGCGGCGATCGCGAGCGCGACGGCTCCGACCGCCGCCAGCACCCCCCAGACGAGCAGCACGGACGCCCGGACGTCGGCGGTCGGCGAGATCGTCACCGCCGCACCCCGGACCTCGCCCCCGACGAGGACCGGCTCGGCGAGCAGCATCGGGCGGGTGTCCCAGGGCCAGATGGTCGCGTGGGTCGGCGAACGTCGACCGGCGAGGGCCAGGGCGATCCGGGCCTCGTCGTCGGCCTCGGTGATGCTCGCGATTACGGACGGGCGGGAGGCGACGAGCAGCTCGCCCTGCCGGTCGAGGACGGCGGCGGGCGCGTCGTAGAGCTCGTCGTAGCGGGTGAGCTCCGCACCGAGCGCCGTCGTGTCGGAGTCGGTGACCGGCCGCTGCGCGAGCGCGGCGAACCGGGTGGTGTCGCCCAGCCGGTCGGTGAACATCTCCGCGGTCGACGCGCCGGCCGCCGCCATCGCGAGCGGGACGCCCAGCCCGAGCACCACCGCCACGACCAGCACCGACACGACGACGAGCAGGCGGGATCGCATCGGCTACGGCCGGCTCAGCCGGTAGCCCACCCCGCGGACGGTCGCGACGACGTCGGAGCGGCCGAGCTTGGTCCGCAGGGTCGCCACGTGGACGTCCAGCGTGCGGTTGGCCCCCGGCCAGGTCCGGCCCCACACCTCGGCGACGATGCGCTCACGCGTGCACACGGCGCCGTCCGCCCGGGCGAGCTGCGCGAGGACGGCGAACTCCTTGCGGCTCAGCGGGACGGTGGAGCCGTCGTCGCGGACCTCCCGCCGGGCGAGGTCGACGACGAGACCGGCCCCGAGGGCGACGACGTCGGCCGCCGGCTCCGGGCGCCGACGCCGCAGCACCGTGTGGATCCGGGCGAGCAGCTCCCCCGCGTCGTAGGGCTTGACCAGGTAGTCGTCGGCGCCGGAGTGCAGGCCGAGGATGCGGTCGTCCACCTCGGCGCGGGCGCTGACGACGATCACCGGGGTGTCCCCGGCGTCGCGGATCCGACGGCAGACGTCGATGCCGTCGACGTCGGGCAGGCCGAGGTCGAGCAGCACGACGTCGGTGCCCGGGAGGTGGGCGACGACGTCGCGACCCGCGGCGAGGCGGGTGACCTCGATCTGCTGGCGGGCGAGAGCGGTGCGCAGGGCGGCGGCGACGCGGTCGTCGTCCTCCACCAGCAGGATGCGCATGCGCGTCACCTCGTTTCAGACAGGTCAAGACAACCCTAAGCCTTCCTCAAGAGCACTGGGCAGCTCGTCAAGCCCCCGGCAAGGTTCTCCATCGATCGGGTCGATGTGAGGAGGACCACTGATGGCACCGATGGTGCGGCTCGCCGGGGTGAACAAACACTTCGGTGACCTCCACGTGCTGCGGGAGATCGATCTGGAGATCGCCCGCGGCGAGGTCGTCGTCGTGCTGGGGCCGTCGGGCTCCGGCAAGTCGACCCTGTGCCGGGCGATCAACCGCCTGGAGCCCATCGACGGGGGCACCGTCGAGATCGACGGCACGGAGCTGCCGGCGGAGGGCCGGGACCTCGCGGCGCTGCGCAGCGACGTGGGGATGGTGTTCCAGCAGTTCAACCTGTTCGCCCACAAGACGATCCTGGAGAACGTCACCCTCGCGCCGACGAAGGTGCGCAAGGTGTCGAAGGGCGAGGCGGAGAACCGCGCCCGCACGCTGCTCGACCGGGTCGGCATCGCCGACCAGGCCTCGAAGTACCCCGCGCAGCTCTCGGGCGGTCAGCAGCAACGCGTGGCGATCGCCCGGGCGCTCGCCATGGATCCGAAGGTCATGCTCTTCGACGAACCGACCTCGGCGCTCGACCCGGAGATGGTCGGCGAGGTCGTCGACGTGATGTCCGACCTCGCCCGCGACGGCATGACGATGGTCGTGGTCACCCACGAGATGGGCTTCGCCCGCCGCGCGGCGCACCGCGTCGTGTTCATGGCCGACGGCGAGATCGTCGAGGACTCCACCCCCGACGCCTTCTTCGCACGCCCGTCCTCGGAGCGGGCCCGCGACTTCCTCGGCAAGATCCTCACCCATTAAGGAGTGTTCATGAGGCGCGTCAGCGTCATCCTGGTCGCCCTGGCGGCCCTCGTCCTCGCCGGCTGCGGACGGGAGGGTGCGCCGGGGCAGGCCCCGGCCGAGCAGCTCTCCTACCCGGTGGCCCAGAACGTGCAGGTGCCGGGCTCCGCGACCTTCGCGAAGATCCAGCAGGCCGGCCGGATCAAGATGGGCGTCAAGAACGACCAGCCCGGTCTCGGCGTCCAGGACCCGACCAACGGCCAGTACACGGGCTTCGACATCGAGATGGGCCGCATGATCGCCGCGGGCCTCGGGGTCTCCCCCGACCGCATCGACTACGTCGTCGTCCCGTCCGCCGCGCGTGAGGACGCCATCTCCCGCGGCGACGTCGACTACTACGTGGGCACCTACACGATCAATGACAACCGCAAGCAGCGCGTCGGCTTCGCCGGGCCGTACTACCAGGCCGGGCAGGACCTGCTGGTCCGCGCCGACGACTCGTCGATCACCGGCCCGCAGACCCTGATGGGCAAGAAGGTCTGCTCGGTCACCGGCTCCACCCCGATCCAGCGGGTGCGCCAGCAGAACCTGACCCAGCCGGAGAACGTGGTCGAGTTCCAGACCTACTCGCAGTGCGTGAACCAGCTGATCGCGCGCCAGGTCGACGCCGTCACCACCGACGACGCCATCCTCAAGGGCTTCGCCGCGCAGGACCCGCAGCAGCTCAAGGTCGTCGGCCAGGTCTTCTCCGAGGAGCCCTACGGCGTCGGCGTCCCGCGGGACGACGTCGCCTTCCGCACCAAGGTCAACGACCTGATCCAGCAGGCCGAGACCGACGGCACCTGGCAGCGCATCTACGACGCGACGCTCGGCAAGTCGGGCGCCCCGGCCACCCCGCCGGCCATCCAGCGGTACTGATCGGCGACGGCGGGGCCCGGTACGCCGGGCCCCGCCGCGTCCCGTCGGGCTGGAGGCCCTGATGAACGTCCTGCTCGACAACCTCGGCGAGTTCGGCAGCCGCTTCCTCGGCACCGTCGAGCTCTTCGTCCTCTCCGCGGTCGCCTCGCTCGTGCTCGGGACCGTGCTCGCCGCCATGCGCGTGAGCCCGGTGCCCGCCATGCGGGTCGCGGCGACCGGCTACGTGACGCTGCTGCGCAACACCCCGCTGACGCTGGTGTTCTTCTTCTTCGCGTTCGGGTTCCCGCTGCTCGAGATCGCCGATCTCAGCTTCTTCACCCTCGCCGTCGTCTCGCTGTCGCTCTACACCGCGGCCTTCGTGTGCGAGACGGTCCGCGCCGGCATCACCACGGTGCCGCCGGGACAGGCCGAGGCGGCCCGGGCGCTCGGCCTCGGGTTCGGCCAGTCACTGACGCTGATCGTGCTGCCACAGGCGATCCGTGCCGTCGTCCCGCCGCTGACCAGCGTGCAGATCGCGCTGCTCAAGAACACGACGGTGGCCGCGGGCTTCTCCGTGGTCGAGGCGGGCGGCATCTACCAGGTGCTCTCCGAGCGCGGCTACTCGACGCTCGTCGGGCTGCTCTGGGTCGCGCTCGGCTTCGTCGTCCTGATCACCCCCCTCACGTTGCTGCAGCGCTCGCTGGAACGCCGCTGGTCGGCGTCCTCGGGCGGAGCGGTCAAGGCAGGTGCCCGATGAGTGCTCCCACCGCCGTCCTCTACGACGTCCCCGGCCCGAAGGCGCGGGCCCGCAACGGCGCCCTCGGCGTCGTCGCGGTGATCGTGGTGGCCGCCCTGCTCGCCTTCGTGGTCGTCCGGCTGATCGCCACCGGACAGTTCGAGGGCCGGGTCTGGGAGTGGATCCTCTACGAGAACATCCAGCTCGCCCTGCTCGAGGGGTTGCTCAACACCCTGCGGGCGTTCGCCGTCGGAGCGGTGCTGGCCCTCGCGTTCGGCGCGGTGTTCGCGCTCGGCCGCCTCTCCGACCACGCGTGGGTACGCGGGCTCTCGACCGCGGTCGTCGAGTTCTTCCGCGCCGTCCCGCTCGTCGTGCTGATGTTCATCTTCTACTTCGGCATGCCGTCGGTCGGGGTGACGGTCTCGACCTTCACCGCCGTCGTCGTGGCGCTCACGCTCTACAACGGCTCCGTGCTCGCGGAGATCTTCCGGTCCGGCGTGCAGGCCGTCCCGCGCGGTCAGTCCGAGGCCGCCTACGCGCTGGGGATGCGGAAGTCGGCGGTGATGCGGTTCGTGCTGCTGCCGCAGGCGGTCCGCTCGATGCTGCCGACGATCGTCAGCCAGCTCGTGGTGCTGCTGAAGGACTCCGCGCTCGGGTTCCTCATCCTCTACCCCGAGCTGCTCTACCAGGCCCGGGTGCTCGGCTCCTCCGGTCAGCTCGGTCGACCGCTGCTCCCGGTCGCGTTCGTGGTGGCGCTCGCCTACATCACGCTGTGCCTGCTGCTCACCGCCCTCGCGGGCTACCTGGAGCGACGGACCCGCCGCGTGGCGCCCGCCCCGGCGGTCGTCGACGAGGGGGCCTGACTCACGCGAGGTCCAGGACCTCGCCGAAACCGTCGGCGAGGTCCCGGGCGAAGCCGTCGAGGTCGGTGACGGCCGCGGCGTCCAGGTTCGCGGCGACACAGCAGACGTCGCCGTGGGTGATCATGGCGATCATCGCCGCGCACCCGGGCAGCGGCGCGAACGGGTAGGCACGCCCGATGCGGGCCCCGGCGAGGAAGTGCTCGCCCGGCAGCCCCGGGACGCTGCTGGCCTGCAGGTCGTTGCCTCCGGTGGTGGCACCGCCGAACCGGGTGATGAGCGCCCCCGGCACCCGGGCCAGCACGGGCGTGACCAGTTCGACGCTCTCCAGGGCCGGCTCGTCACGGGCGGCCCGCACCCGGCGGTGCACGTCGGCGATCCTCGCGGCCGGGTCCGGGAGGCCCACCGGCGCGGAGAGACGCGCGGGCGCGAAGCGGTTGCCGCCCGCCTCGTCCGCCGCGTCCCGCACCGAGATCGGCATGGTCACGGGCATGAGCCGGTCGGACGGCAGCGGGTCGCCGCAGCGGGCGCTGTAGCGCCGGAAGGCGCCGAGGAGCGCGGCGACGAAGGCGCTGTTGACCGACCCGTCGCCCGCCTTCCCGGCCGCGCGCAGGCGGTCGAACGGCACGTCGAGGGTACGGAAGCGCCACGACGGGCTCCGGTCCGCGAGGACCGGCAGCGGCGGGGCGGGAGGCGGCGAGAGGACCCGGACCGCGGAGGCCACGTACGCCGCCGCGTCCCGCACCGCCCGGTCGGGGCGCAGGAGCGCGCCCGCCGCCCCGAGGACACCCCGCGCGGCCCCGCCGAGCAGGCCGAGGTCGGCCCGGAGCTGCCGCACGACGTCGTCGACCGGCCCGGTCGGCGTCGGCGACGGGGCCGGCGGCTGGGGCTTGTCCGGCGTGGGTTCGCGGGTGCGCGAGTGCAACCCGGCGAGGAGCTGGGTGAGGCCGAGGCCGTCGGAGAGCACGTGGCTGAGCTTGAACAGCAACGCGGCGCCGCCGTCGGGCAGCCCGGCGACGACGGTCGCCTCCCACAACGGCCGGGCCGGGTCGAGGGGCGTCATGGCGACCTGCTCGGCCAGCGTGAACAGGTCGGCGGTCCCGGCGCCGTCGGGCAGGCGCAGGCGGCGCAGGTGGTAGTGCAGGTCGAAGTGCGGATCCACCGCCCAGTACGGGGTCCCGGCCCCGAGGAACGGCGTGACGATCCGTTCCCGCAGCCGCGGCGCCACCCGCGAGGCCCAGTCGGTGGCCGCGACCATCCGGTCCCAGTCCGGCTCGCGGTCGAGCGTCTCGACGACGAGCACGGTGGACCGCATCCGCGGGTCGGCCTCGACGCGCCACATCAGGGCCTCGAACCCGGTGAGCTCCGGCGACCGGGCCCACAGCAGCCGTCCGTCCGGAGCACGCGGGGGTGTGGGATCGACCGACACGGGGACCTCCCTCCGCCGGCCCGGTGCTCAGCTTCGCAGGACGGCGCCGCGCTCGTCGAGCGTGACAAAACCTTGGTCCTCTAGTAGGACTACCGATGTCGGAAACAGGACGGTGAGACTCGGGGAGATCGTTGATGGCGCGCGTCGTGATGCAGGCCGTCGTGTCCGTGGACGGGTTCATCGCCCGCCCGGACGACTCGGTCGGACCGCTGTTCGACTGGTACTTCAACGGCGACACCGACGTGGTGGCCCGCCCTAGCGACTGGCACTTCTCGGTGACGGCGGCGTCCGCCGACTACGTCCAGCCGTTCTGGGACGCGGTCGACGTCACGGTGATCGGCCGGCATCTGTTCGACACGACGAACGGGTGGGACGGCCGACCCGCGGCCGGCGACCAGCTCGTCGTCGTGACCCACCGGCCCCTGCCCGACGAGTGGCGCGCCGCCCACCCGGACGCTCCGTTCCACGTCGCCGGGTCGGTCGAGGAGGGCATCGGGCGGGCGGAGGAGCTCGCCGGGGACGACGGGCTCGTCTGCGTCACCGCCGGCGACCTCGGCGGCCAGGCCTTCACGGCGGGCCTGGTCGACGAGGTGGCCATGGACGTCGTCCCGGTCGTCCTCGGCGAGGGCGTGCGGTTCTTCGGCCGACACACCGGGACCGTGCTGCTCGGCGATCCCGAGCAGGTCGTCCAGGGCGACCGCGTGCTGCACCTGCGCTACACCGTGCAGCGCTGAGCCGTTCCGTCGGCAGGTCGGGTCGACCTGCCGACGAGAAGGGTCAGCCGCCGACCGGGCCGATCGAGTCGGCCGGCAGCGGCGAGCCGTTGCCGGGCCCGGCGTCGTCGAGCGATCGCCGCCCGGTGGCGTGCCTGGCCTCCAGGTCCTCCCGCTTGAAGATCTTGCGCCCGAGCCACACGAGCGGGTCGTACTTCGTGTCGACGACGCGCTCCTTCATCGGGATCAGCGCGTTGTCGGTGATCTTGATGTGCTCCGGGCAGACCTCGGTGCAGCACTTGGTGATGTTGCAGTAGCCGAGGCCGTGGTCCTCCTGGGCGGCGTCCTTGCGGTCGCGGACGTCGAGCGGGTGCATGTCGAGCTCGGAGACCCGCATCAGGTAGCGCGGGCCGGCGAACTCCTCCTTGTTCTCCTCGTGGTCGCGCACCGCGTGGCAGGTGTTCTGGCACAGGTAGCACTCGATGCACTTGCGGAACTCCTGCGGCCGCTCCACGTCGATCTGGCTCATCCGGTACTCGCCCGGCGCCAGGTCCTCCGGCGGCGCGAAGGACGGGATCTCGCGCGCCTTGACGTAGTTGAAGTCGACGTCGGTGACGAGGTCACGGATCACCGGGAACGTCCGCAGCGGGGTGATCGTGACCGTCTCGTGCTCGTCGAACGTCGACATCCGCGTCATGCACATCAGCCGCGGACGGCCGTTGACCTCGGCCGAGCAGCTGCCGCACTTGCCGGCCTTGCAGTTCCAGCGCACGGCCAGGTCGCCCGCCTGCGTCGCCTGCAGCCGGTGCACGATGTCGAGGACGACCTCGCCCTCGTTGACGTCCACCTCGAACGGCTGCAGCGCGCCCTCCCCGGAGGAGTCGCCGCGCCAGACCTCGAACTTCGCCCGGTAACCCATGGCTCACATCCCCCGATCCGCGCGGTGCCCGCCGAGTTCGTCGCCGGTGTAGTACTTCTTCAGCTCGTCGAGCTCGAAGAGGTCGAACAGGTCCGGTCGCATCGCCGGCTGCGGCTGGTGGTTCAGCTGCACCTCCGGGCCGTCGGGGCCGTCGGCGAGCGAGCAGTTCAGCAGCTCCCGCCGCCAGTTCTCGTCCATCGCCGGGTAGTCGTCCCGCGTGTGGCCGCCGCGGCTCTCCTGGCGTTCCAGGGCCGCCATCGCGATGCACTGGCTGACCATGAGCATGTTGCGCAGGTCCATCGCGAGGTGCCAGCCCGGGTTGTAGGCGCGGCCACCGGTCACGCCGACGCGCGGGATACGGTCGCGCAGCTCGGCGAGCCGCTTGAGCGCCATCTCCATCTCGTCGGCCCGCCGGATGATGCCGACGAGGTCGTTCATCGTCTGCTGCAGTTCCTGGTGCAGCGTGTACGCGTTCTCCTCGCCGCGGACCGAGAACGGCTTCTCGGCCTCGGCGAGCGCCGCGTCGACGGCCTCGTTCCCGACGGCGGGTGCGGTGCCGAGGCCGTCGAGGTAGTCGGCCGCCCCGGCGCCGGCGCGGCAGCCGAACACCAGCAGGTCGGACAGCGAGTTGCCGCCCAGCCGGTTGGAGCCGTGCATCCCGCCGGCGACCTCACCGGCCGCGAAGAGCCCGGGGACCACCGTCGACGCCGTGTCCGGGTCGACCTCGACGCCGCCCATCACGTAGTGGCAGGTCGGGCCGACCTCCATCGGCTCGGCGGTGATGTCGACGTCGGCCAGCTCCTTGAACTGGTGGTACATCGACGGCAGGCGCTTGCGGATGAACTCGGTGGTGCGGCGGCTCGCGATGTCGAGGTAGACCCCGCCCGCGGGCGACCCGCGACCCTCCTTGACCTCGTTGTTGATGGCCCGGGCGACCTCGTCGCGAGGCAGCAGCTCCGGGGGCCGCCGGTTGTTGTCGGCGTCGTCGTACCAGCGGTCGCCCTCGTCCTCGCTGGTGGCGTACTGCTCGCGGAACACGTCGGGGATGTAGCGGAACATGAACCGCTCGCCCTCGGAGTTCTTGAGGACGCCGCCGTCGCCGCGCACCGACTCGGTCACGAGGATGCCCTTGACACTGGGCGGCCAGACCATCCCCGTGGGGTGGAACTGCACGAACTCCATGTTGATCAGCCGCGCCCCGGCCCGGAGTGCGAGGGCGTGACCGTCGCCGGTGTACTCCCAGGAGTTGCTGGTGACCTTGAACGACTTGCCGATCCCGCCCGTCGCGAGCACCACCGCGGGGGCGTGGAAGCAGAGGTACTCCCCCGTCGGCCGGCGGTAGCCGAAGGCACCGGCGATGCGGTCGCCGTCCTTGAACAGCTCGGTGACCGTGAACTCGTGGAAGACCTTGAGGTCGGACTCGTAGTCGCCGGTCCGGGCGTGGTCCTCCTGCTGCAGCGAGACGATCTTCTGCTGCAGGGTGCGGATGAGCTCGAGCCCGGTGCGGTCGCCGACGTGCGCGAGACGGGGGAACTGGTGCCCGCCGAAGTTGCGCTGGCTGATCTTGCCCTCGGGCGTGCGGTCGAACAGTGCGCCGTAGGTCTCGAGCTCCCAGACCCGCTGCGGCGCCTCCTTGGCGTGCAGTTCGGCCATGCGCCAGTTGTTGAGGAACTTCCCGCCGCGCATCGTGTCGCGGTAGTGGACCTCCCAGTTGTCGCGGGGGTTCGCGTTCCCCATCGACGCGGCGATCCCGCCCTCGGCCATGACCGTGTGCGCCTTGCCGAACAGCGACTTCGACAGGATCGCGACCCGCTTGCCGCGCATCCGTGCCTCGATCGCCGCGCGCAGACCCGCCCCGCCAGCGCCGATGACGAGGACGTCGTAGGAATGGTGGCTGACGGCGGTGCCGTCCGCTTCGTCGGCCATCAGTTCACGATCCTCAGGTCGGAGATGGTGCCGCTCGCGACGAGCATGATGTAGAGGTCGGTGAGGATCAGCGTCCCGATGGTGATCCACGCGAAGAGCATGTGCCGCGTGTTCAGCGACGAGATCGCCGTCCAGATCCGGTAGCGCACCGGGTGCCTCGAGAAGTGCTTGAGCCGGCCGCCGGTCACGTGGCGGCAGGAATGGCACGAGAGCGTGTAGAGCCAGAGCCCGATCACGTTGGCGAGCAGGATGATGTTGCCGAGCCCGATCCCGAAGCGGCTCGAGCCGTCCGGGGCGTCGCTCTGGAACGCCACCACCATGTCGTAGGTGTTGATCAGCGAGATCAGGAACGCGACGTAGAAGAAGTACCGGTGCGCGTTCTGCAGGATCAGCGGGAACCGCGTCTCCCCGGTGTACTTCCCGTGCGGCTCGGACACCGCGCACGCCGGCGGCGACATCCAGAACGCCCGGTAGTAGGACTTCCGGTAGTAGTAGCAGGTCAGCCGGAAGCCGAGCAGGAACGGCAGCGACAGGATCGCGAGCGGGATCCACGGCGGGAACGCCGGCAGGAACGCGCCGAAGTGGCTCGACCCCGGTACGCAGCTCGCCGAGAAGCACGGCGAGTAGAACGGCGACAGGTAGTGGTACTCCGGGACGTAGTACGCCGACCCCCAGAACGACCGGATCGTCGCGTAGACGACGAACGTGGCCAGTCCGAGCGCGTTCACCAGCGGCGCGAGCCACCAGCGGTCACGGCGGAGGGTTCTCGCGCGGATGTCCGCCCGACCGGGATTGTCGGGTGAAGGCGCTCCGGGGTCGTGCGCTGTGGTGGTCACTCGCACCGGTCCTCGTCGACGGGGCTCGCGTGACGACCGGTGCCGCGTCTCCGTGGTGGTGAACCGCAGCCGACCACGGCGTCACGCCGTGTGTGGTGCGGAGCACACTACGACTGCGTGTTCCCGGCTGTCGTCCGGATCACAGGTGATGTTGAAGTGATCCGCATCACCTGACCCGGGACGGGCCGTCAGACGAGCTCGTCGTCGTCGGGAGCGGCGCCCTCGAGCTCGGCGCCGCGGGACGCCATCTCCTCGCGGACGACCTCGTAGGCCAGGCCCGCGCCATAGCCCTTGCGGGCGAGCATGCCGACCAGACGCCGGGCGGCAGCCTGCGGCTCGACGCGGTCGAGGGAGGGCAGGCGACGGCGGACGAGTTCGACGGCCTTCGCCCGCTCCGACTCCGGGTCGAGCTCGTCGAGGGCGGCGTTCGCGACCTCCGCCTCGACGCCCTTGCGCCGCAGTTCCTGGGAGAGCGCCCGCTTGCCGAGGCCCCGGTGGCGGTGCCGCGAGTCGACCCACTGCTCCGCGAAGGCGGAGTCGTCGAGCAGGCGCACCTCCTCCAGCCGGTCGAGCACCACGACGGCGACGTCGTCGTCGACGTCGCGCCGGGCCAGTTCCGCGGCGAGCTCGGACCGCGTCCGCGCCCGCGCGGTGAGCAGGTTCAGGCAGATGGTGCGGGCCACCGACTCGGGGTCGGCCGACGGGTCGGGCGGCGCGTCCCGCTCCGGTTCCTCCCGGGCGCGGCGCCGTGGCCGCTGCCCGAGGGCCATCAGAAGTCGACCGGGGCCGGCGCCGGCTGGGTCTCGTCGGCGTCGAGCTTCGGCCCGATCCCGAGCTTCTCCTTGATCCGCTTCTCGATCTCGCCGGCGACGTCCGGGTTCTCCCGCAGGAACTTCCGGGCGTTCTCCTTGCCCTGGCCGAGCTGGTCGCCGTCGTAGGTGTACCAGGCACCGGACTTCCGGACGAAGCCCTGCTCGACACCCACGTCGATCAGCGACCCCTCCTTGGAGATGCCGTGGCCGTAGATCATGTCGAACTCGGCCTGCTTGAACGGCGGCGCGACCTTGTTCTTCACGACCTTGACGCGCGTCCGGTTGCCGACCGCGTCGGTGCCGTCCTTGAGCGTCTCGATGCGGCGGATGTCCAGGCGCACCGACGAGTAGAACTTCAGCGCGCGACCACCGGTGGTGGTCTCCGGCGAGCCGAACATGACGCCGACCTTCTCGCGCAGCTGGTTGATGAAGATCGCCGTGGTGCCGGAGTGGTTCAGCGCACCGGTGATCTTGCGCAGGGCCTGGCTCATGAGGCGGGCCTGCAGACCCACGTGGCTGTCGCCCATGTCGCCCTCGATCTCGGCGCGGGGCACGAGCGCGGCGACGGAGTCGACGACGATGATGTCGAGGGCGTTCGACCGGATCAGCATGTCCATGATCTCGAGCGCCTGCTCACCGGTGTCCGGCTGGGCGACCAGCAGCGCGTCGGTGTCGACGCCGAGCGCCTTGGCGTACTCCGGGTCCAGCGCGTGCTCGGCGTCGATGAACGCGGCGACGCCGCCCTGGGCCTGCGCCTGGGCGACGGCGTGCAGCGTGACGGTCGTCTTCCCGGAGGACTCCGGACCGTAGATCTCGACGACGCGGCCACGCGGCAGACCGCCGACGCCGAGCGCGACGTCCAGGGCGATCGAGCCGGTGGGGATGACGCTGATCGGCGCGCGACCCTCGTCGCCCAGCCGCATCACCGAGCCCTTGCCGAACTGCTTGTCGATCTGCGCCAGGGCGAGCTCGAGCGCCTTGTCGCGATCCGGGGCCTGAGGCATGCGGGGTTCCCCCTCGGGACGGGTGTGGTGTTCGGCAGCGACGGTAGGACAGGGGTCCGACAACATCGCACGAGCTGGTCTTCGGCTGTGGACAACTCGGGCGGCCGGTACCGGTGGGGACAACCGCCTGCGACGTTCAGACTAGACGAACACGTGTTCGATCCAGGAGGGGGACACGCCGGTCACCTCCGGGTGGCCGGGACGTCGAACTCCGCGCAGACCGCACGCCAGACCTCGCGCGGTTCCTCGCCCTCCTCGAGGGCCTGCTCCACCGTCCGCCCGTCGAGGGCGGAGAACACGTGGTCCCGGGCGATCGAGGAGGCGCGCACGGCGCCGAACTCGTCCTCCATCAGCTGCCGGAAGTGGGTCAGGCGCACGCCTCGAGGGTAGGTGCGGCCGGTGGACCGACCCGACCCCACCCGCCGTCGGGACCGGAGCCCGGCCCGTGACGTGGGACCGGCGGCGCCCGGCCGGTCGGTAGCCTCGACGTGGTGGACGTCCTCCTCGCCCAGATCGGCCTCCCGACGCCCGCCGGCTACGAGTGGCTCGGGCCGGTGCTCTCGGTCCTGGGCCTGGTCGCGGCGCTCGTGGTGCTGCTGCGCTGGTGGTTCTCCCAGCGTCGGTGAGCGGCGGCCTAGGGACTGCAGGGCGGAGGCCGCACCAAGGGCCGAACCCGCCTCGCTAATGGATCGGCTGCGACTCGACCCCTAGTACGGCGTGGAGCTTTTCGCGGAGCCGCTCCTTCCTCTGCTCGTAGAACTCCTCGAATCCAGACAGCGTGCCAGGCAGGCCTTGAAGATCGTTCCGGTCGACATACTCTGCCCGCTGCGCAGCTTCGCCCTGGAATCTTTCGTCGAGCCAGTCTCCCGGCAGTCTTGTCTGCTTCTCCACATTCTGAAGGCCGCCCAGCAGCTGGAGGTTAGGAAGCCGGTCTGCGAGGTCCCGATACCGACCGACGGCCTCAGGATCCAGACCTGCCGCGCTTAACTCTCGACGACGCGTGAAGCGCGCTTTCGGGAAGATGTGGTCCTCGTGGAACTGCTGTGCGAGGTCAAGGCCCGGATAGAGCAGCGCCAGCACCGGGAAGGTCCGTTGACCTCCGTATTTCAGTTCGAGCAGCTCATCCACTTCCGTCGCATCGACACTTAAGGACTTTCCAGCTCGCGCCATCTCCCTCTCGATCTCCATCAAGGGGAACCCGTCGGAACCACGCTCGTTGATCGCGCCGCGAAGGCGCGCCAGCAAGGTGTCCAACCCTGAGCCCCAGATTCCCCGCTTCACAAGAGACCTTGTGACCCACGTCTGGATCGTTCGACGGTCGGCCGCCGTCGCGCCCGAAGTTAGATAGTTGTCGCCCAGTTCCCGATGCGCCAGGTAGTACGCGATGGGCTCGACCGCACTGTGGGCGGTCAGCGTGCGGGCGTTGAATCCAAACGAGGCAAGAAGCGTCGCCGCCCGGATCAGCGCTTTCTTGGTCTCTGGCCACGACTGCTCGACCTTCCTCATATTCTCCGTCGTGAAATTCGAGACACGGAAGCGCAGATCGACGCCAGCCACCATCAATGCAGTCTTGAGGACGTTGTCCTTCGTGAACGAGAAGACCCTCGCCCCGTCCGTGTTGAGTTCATGCACGAGACGACGTACCTCTTCCCGAGCATCCAGACCTTCCCACTGGTTCGTCGCCATCGACAACAGTAGGTCGGAATAAGAGAGGGTGGTTCCGCCGCTGTTGACTCGGACGAAGATGTCGAGAACCTTGTCCGAATCCTGCGAAGACTCCAGGAAATAATTGACCGGACGGAGCTCGCGCACCGCTTGGTGAAGCGAGTGCAGCCGTTTGTGAGCGGAGAGCCCGCGATTCAGATCGATTCCACGCTTCTGCAGGACCTCAAGCGCACTGGGACCGGTATCTGCGAGTCCGAGCACGTGCGACACCGGGTACCAGCCATCGGGTTCTCCCGACTCCGGCAGAGCTTCGTCTGAGCTCAGGAACTGAAGGTCGTACTGGAGCCCGAGATCGTCGGACTCGGCGTCGCGCAGGAGGTTCAGATATAGGCGCCGAGTAGGAAAGGCATCCGGACTGTTCCACCAAGCGTACTTCTTCTTGACTGCATAGCTGCCGTAGAAGGCGATGTTGAGGGCGGTGAGACGTTGTTGACCGTCCAGCACGGCGAGTGTCCCGGAGCCGCTCGGCACCGTTGCCTTACTAGCATAAGGGTCGTCGCGCTCGTGATAGTTGGTGAGGAAGTCGTAGAAGGTGTAGCTACTCGCCGTCCCGGGTTCGACCTCCCACACGAGGAAGGAACCGATTGGATAACCTCGGAGGAGGCTGTCGACAAGAGCACGGATTTGGTCGCTGCCCCATACGAACTCTCGCTGAATAGCTGGAAGCAGGTACTTCTTCTCATGAATACCTCGAAGCATCGCCTCGACGGTCAGCGGCGCCTGAAACGCCATCGTGGCCCCCCTCGACCGCGGATGGAGGCCGCGGCCCTAGTCCTCCTGGCTCGCGCTGCATCGTGCCGCACGGTCGGAGACGTGCGGCAGGCACCTCGGAACGCTTGTCTTCCCGGTGACGACGGTGGCTGTCGGACCCGACGGGTATGCATGACGCTGTGACCGTCCTCGACCGCTTCTCCCCCGCCACGCGGGACTGGTTCACCGGCGCCTTCGGTGAACCCACCGCCGCGCAGGCGGGCGCGTGGGACGCGGTCGCCGACGGCGAGCACGCCCTCGTCGTCGCCCCCACGGGCTCCGGCAAGACGCTCGCCGCGTTCCTCTGGGCGCTCGACCGGCTCGCGTCCGCCCCCCTGCCCGAGGAGCCGCAGCGGCGCTGCCGGGTCCTCTACGTCTCACCGATGAAGGCGCTGACCGTCGACGTGCAGCGCAACCTGCGCTCGCCGCTCGCCGGGCTGCGCCAGGCCACGCACCGGCTGGGGCTGCCCGAACCCGACATCACCGTGGGATCGCGCACCGGCGACACCCCGGCCGACGAGCGCCGCACCTTCAACCGCATTCCGCCGGACGTCCTCGTGACCACGCCGGAATCGCTGTTCCTGCTGCTCACCTCGGCCGCGCGGGAGTCGCTGCGCGGGGTCGACACGGTGATCGTGGACGAGGTCCACGCCGTGCTCGCGTCGAAGCGCGGGGCGCACCTGGCCCTCTCCCTGGAGCGGCTCGACGCCCTGCTCGACGCACCCGCGCAGCGGATCGGCCTCTCGGCGACGGTGCGGCCGGTCGAGGAGGTGTCCACGTTCCTCGCGGGCGGCCGCCCGGTGCGCGTGGTGCAGCCGGAGTCGAGCAAGGTCGTCCAGGTCAGCGTCGTGGTGCCGGTCGAGGACATGAGCGCGCTCGACGCGGGGGACAACCAGAGTGGCCCGGGGGTCGAGGAGGAGGTCGAGGGCTCGGCGGCCGGCGCCGCGCAGCGCGCCTCCATCTGGCCCGCGGTGCAGGAGAAGGTGCTCGACCTCGTCGAGGAGCACCGCTCCACGATCGTGTTCGCGAACTCGCGGCGGCTCGCCGAACGGCTGACCGCCCGGATCAACGAGCTCGCCACCGAACGCGCGGCGCTCGCCCAGGCGGAGGCGGAGCCGGTCGACCTCGACGACGACACCGAGGACGCCGACGACGGGGATGACGAGGCACCCGCCGTCGTCGCGAGGGGGCCGTTCCCCGCAGAGGCGGTCGGGCAGTCGGGCGTGGCCGAGCCCGCCGAGGTGATCGTCGCGCGGGCGCACCACGGGTCGATGAGCCGGACCCAGCGCACCCTGGTGGAGGAGGCGCTGAAGTCCGGCCAGCTGCCGTGCGTGGTGGCGACCTCCAGCCTGGAGCTGGGCATCGACATGGGCGCGGTCGACCTCGTGGTGCAGGTCGAGGCGCCGCCGTCGGTCGCGAGCGGGCTGCAGCGCGTCGGGCGCGCGGGCCACCAAGTCGGCGCGGTGTCCGAGGGGGTCGTGTTCCCGAAGTACCGGGGCGACCTCGTCTCGTGCGCGGTCGTGGCCGAGCGGATGGCGGGCGGGAAGATCGAGGCGATGCGCTACCCGCGCAACCCGCTCGACGTCCTGGCCCAGCACGTCGTGGCGATGACCGCGATGGAGAACTGGTCGCTGACCGACCTCACGGCGCTCGTCCGCCGGGCGGCCCCGTTCAGCGGCCTGCCCGACTCGGCGATGACCTCGGTGCTCGACATGCTCGCCGGCCGGTACCCGAGCGAGGAGTTCGGCGAGCTGCGGCCGCGCATCACCTGGGACCGTGTCACCGACGAGCTCGCGGGCCGGCCGGGCGCGCAACGGCTCGCCGTCACCTCCGGCGGCACGATCCCCGACCGCGGGCTCTACACCGTCGTCACGCCCGGGTCCGGCGAGAACGGCACGGGCGGATCGCGGGTCGGTGAGCTCGACGAGGAGATGGTCTACGAGTCCCGGGCGGGCGACACGTTCCTGCTCGGGTCGACCACGTGGCGGGTCCTCGACATCACCCGCGACCGCGTGATCGCCGAGCCCGCGCCCGGGGTGCCGGGCCGGATGCCGTTCTGGAAGGGCGACGCGCTGGGTCGCCCGCTCGAGCTCGGGCGGGCGCTGGGGGCGTTCGTGCGCGAGATCGCGGGTGCCGACGACGCGGCGGCGCGCGAACGGGCCGCCGCGGCCGGCCTCGACGCGTGGGCCGTCGACAACCTCGTCGGCTACCTCGGCGAGCAGCGCGACGCGACCCGGCACGTCCCGAGCGACCGGACGATCGTCGTCGAGCGGTTCCGCGACGAGCTGGGCGACTGGCGCATCGTGGTGCACTCCCCGTTCGGCGCGCAGGTCAACGCCCCGTGGGCGCTGGCGATCGCGGCGCGGTTCCGCGAGCAGCGGGGCCTGGAGGTCTCGGCGGCGTCCGCCGACGACGGCATCGTGCTGCGCCTCCCCGACACCCTCGACGACACGGGCGCGGAGATCCTGCCCGGTGCCGAGGACGTGCTCCTCGACCCCGACGAGGTCGACCAGCTCGTGACGGCGGAGGTGAGCGGGTCCGCCCTGTTCGCCGCACGCTTCCGCGAGTGCGCGGCGCGCTCGCTGCTGCTCCCCCGGCGCGACCCCACCCGGCGCACGCCGTTGTGGCAGCAGCGCCAGAAGGCCGCGCAGCTGATGAGCGTCGCCTCGAAGTACGAGCAGTTCCCGGTGGTGCTCGAGACCTACCGGGAGTGCCTGCAGGACGTGTACGACGTCCCGGGCCTGGTCGAGCTGATGCGCGACGTCCGGTCGCGCGCGGTGCAGGTGGTCGACGTGGCGACCCCGTCGGCGTCGCCGTTCGCCCGGACGTTGATGTTCGGCTACGTCGGGATGTTCCTCTACGAGATGGACGCCCCGCTGGCGGAGCGGCGCGCGGCGGCCCTCTCGCTGGACTCGACGTTGCTCGCCGAGCTGCTCGGGTCGGAGGCGATCCGCGAACTGCTCGACGTCGAGGTGCTCGCCGAGGTCGAGTCGGGCCTGCAGCGCACCGACCCGGAGCGGCACGTGCGCGACGTCGAGGGCACGGCCGACCTGCTGCGGTTCGTCGGCGACCTGACCACGGCCGAGGCCGCCGAGCGCGGGGTGCGCGAGGAGTGGCTGGAGACGCTCGAGTCGTCCCGTCGCGCGCTGCGGGTGAAGATCGCGGGCGAGCGTCGGTGGGTCGCGATCGAGGACGCCGGGCGGCTGCGCGACGCCCTCGGTGCCGGTCTGCCCGTCGGGGTCCCCGAGGCGTTCACCGAACCAGTGGCCGACCCGCTGGGCGACCTCCTGGCCCGCTACGCCCGCACCCGCGGTCCGTTCCCGGCCTCCGCCGCGGCCCGGAGGTTCGGGCTCGGGCCGGCGGTGGTGTCCTCGGTGCTGGAGCGGATGGCCGGCGCCGGGCGCCTGGTGCGCGGCGAGCTCCGGCCGACCGACGCGCCCCCGGTGCCCGGCGACTCCGGGGTGCCCGACGGCGGGATCGACTTCTGCGACGCCGAGGTCCTGCGGCGCATCCGGCGTGGGTCGCTGGCGCGGTTGCGGGCCGAGGTCGAGCCGGTGGAGCCCGCGGCGCTGGGACGGTTTCTGCCGTCGTGGCACGGCATCGGTGGTCGGCGCCGCCGGGCGCCCAGCCCCGACGACGTCCTCAACGTCATCGAGCAGCTCGCGGGCGCGCCGGTGCCCGCGAGCGCGTGGGAGTCGCTCGTGCTGCCGACCCGGCTGCCCGGGTACACGACGGCCCTGCTCGACGAGCTCACCAGCGCCGGCGAGGTCACCTGGACCGGGTGCGGCACGCTCTCCGGCGGCGACGGCTGGCTCGCGGTCGCCCCGGCCGACGTCGCCGACCTGATGCTGCCCGAGCCCGACGACGGGCTGGTCGAGTCGCCGCTGCACCGCGCGTTGCTGG
Organism: Actinomycetospora sp. NBRC 106378; assembly: GCF_030269685.1. Taxonomy (GTDB): domain Bacteria; phylum Actinomycetota; class Actinomycetes; order Mycobacteriales; family Pseudonocardiaceae; genus Actinomycetospora. Next base: position 58,565 of record NZ_BSTT01000018.1, on the reverse strand, counting down.
AGGCCCTCGACGGCGGGGGCGCCCTGTTCTTCCGCACGCTGTCCGACCGCGCGGGCGCGATCCTGCGCGACGCCGGCGAGTCGATCCCCGACGACCCGACCACGGTCGAGGCGCTCTGGGACCTCGTCTGGGCCGGGCACGCCACGAACGACACGCTCGCCCCGGTCCGGGCCCTGGTCTCGGGCGGGGGCGGACGGTCGAAGGCGGCCCACAAACAGCGCCGCGCCCCGTCACGGGGCCGGTACGCGCGGGTCGGGCGGCCGCAGATGCCGTCGCGGACCGGGCCGCCGACGGTCGCGGGGCGGTGGTCGGCCGTGCCCGAGCGGGAGCCGGACGCGACACGGCGGGCCCAGGCCCGGACGGAGTCGTTCCTCGAACGGCACGGGGTGCTCACGCGGGGCGCGCTCGACACGGAGCGGATCAGCGGCGGCTTCACGGGCATCTACCCGGTGCTGCGCGCGATGGAGGAGTCCGGTCGGTGTCGGCGCGGCTACGTCGTCGAGGGCCTCGGCGCCGCGCAGTTCGCGGTACCGGGGGCGATCGACCGCCTGCGCGCGACCTCGCGGGACGACGACGCGTCCGCCCGGGGCCAGCAGGCCCTGGTGCTCGCCGCGACCGACCCTGCGCAGCCGTGGGGTGCGGCGCTGGAGTGGCCGCCGACGCGCGCGGCGCAGGACGGCACCACGAACCACCGGCCCGGCCGGAAGGCGGGCGCGCTCGTGGTGCTCACCGACGGGGAGCCGACGATCTACGTCGAGCGCGGCGGCAAGTCGCTGCTGTCGTTCACCGACGACCTGGAGCGGCTCACCGAGGCGGCGAACGCCCTGACGGCCGCGGTGCGGGACGGGTCGCTCGGCGGATTGTCGGTCGAACGCACCGACGGGTCGAGCGCGATGGACGGGGTGCTCGCCGAGGCGCTGGGCGAGGCCGGGTTCCGCAACAGCCCGAAGGGGCTGCGCATCCGGGCGTGAGCCGGTCCGCGAGCGGTACATGAGGCAGGTCCGGACGCCCGAGAACCTGCCTCACGGACACCTCGCGGCAGGCCCCGACCCGGATGCGCCGCGAAGATGACACCAGGCAGCCCTCGCGGCCCACGGACCTGCTTCACGTGCACCTCGCAGCAGCCCCCCGACCCCGACGCGCCGCGAAGATGACACCAGGCAGCCCCCGCGGCCCCCGGACCTGCCTCACGGACACACCTCACGGCACACAGCGGGGCCGGGCGCGGGCCGGAGCGGCGGCAGGCAAGATGGGCACGGCATCGTCTGCGAGGAGGGAGTCCGATGGCGCTGGCGTGTCCGAGCTGCGAGGTCGGGGCGGCGGAGTACGTCGGGATGGCGGACGACGGCCGCAACGAGATGCGGTGCACGTCGTGCGGCCACCACTGGATGCACGGCGCCCGGCCGGTGTCGCCGCGCGCGGTGGTCCCGAAGTCGACGCCGGCCCCGCGGGCGCGGGCGACGGCCGCGAGGTCGAGCAGCCCCCGCACGACGACCACCACGACCCGCTCCGCGCCGGCTCCGGCCGCGGCGCCGGTCGTCCGGAGGTTCCCCACGCTGGACGACGTGCCCGGCGAGGCCCTCCAGCGGCTGGCCGCCCTGAAGGCGGCGTGGCCCCGGCAGCGGCCGCGGCCCGACTCCTACGCCGCCGACTTCCGGCGCCTCTACGAGCTGATGTTCAGCCGGGCCGGGCTCCCGCACGCCGAACCCGGCCAGCTCAAGGACTTCGTCACCAGCGACGTCCTGGCTTTGTCGGGCAACACGTCGTCGTTCTCCCGCGAGTGGCGCAAGCTCGGTGACCGGGACGCCTCGCAGCGCTTCCGCGACGCCGTCGAGTACCTGCTGCGTGGCGAGAGCGGCGACGACGAGCAGTCCCCGGACGACCCGCCCCTCGAGGACCGGTTCACCGCGCTGGTCGACCAGACGAGCCCGCACGCCATGGGCGGCGCGCGGGAGTCGGTGCTCACCCACGTCCTCGTCGTGGCGCGCCCGGAGCGGTTCCTGCCGATCCTCACCGTCGACGGCGGGTCGGGCGGCGAGGGCAAGCGGGAGATCGTCGCGTCGCTGCTCGGCGTCGAGCTCCCGCCGGTCGACCGCAGCCGGCACACGATCGGTCGGGTGGCGTGCGGCTCGAACGACCTGCTCGTGGACGCGCTGGGCGCCGGATTCGCCGACCTCGACGACGCGGCCGCGTTCCTGCTCTGGGCGCACGGTCAGGCCTGAGCCCAGGCGGCGACCTCCGCCCGCAGCTCGGCCCGGCGCGCGTCGTCGACGAACGCCGCGTCGACGGCATGGTCCGCCAGCGCGCGGACCTGCACGCGGTCGAGGTCCAGCGCCGCCGCGACCGCCCGGTGGTTGTCGTCGACGTAGCCCCCGAAGTACGCCGGGTCGTCGGAGTGCACGCTGACCGCGAGCCCGGCGTCGAGCATCGTCCGCAGCGGATGGTCCGCGAGCGTGTCCACGCCGCGCAGCCGCACGTTCGACAGGGGACAGACCGTCAGCGGGACCGCCTGCTCGACGAGCCGGGCGACCAGCGCCGGGTCCTCCAGGCTGCGGATGCCGTGGTCGACCCGCTCGACGCCGAGCACGTCGAGGGCCTCCCACACGTACGCGGCGGGCCCCTCCTCCCCCGCGTGCGCCACCAGCCGCAGTCCCTCGGCCCGCGCCCGGGCGTACACGTCCGCGAACAGTGACGGCGGGTTCCCGACCTCGGCCGAGTCCAGCCCGATCCCGAGCACGGGCGTCCCGCTCGCCACCAGCGCGTCGAGCACGTCGACGGCCTCCGCGGCGGGCCGGTCGCGCAGGAAGCACGGGATGAGACCGGTCGTCATCCCGGCCGGGGCCGCAGCGAGGGCTCCGGCGACACCCTCGAGGACCGCCTCGACCGCCACCCCGCGGGCCAGGTGCGCCTGCGGGTCGACGAACAGCTCGACGTGACGCACCCCGGCCGAGGCGGCCCGTGTCAGGTAGGCCGTCGTCATCGCCGCGAAGTCCGCCGGCTCCCGCAGCACCGCCATGTTGGCGTAGTAGAGGTCGAGGAAGTGCTGCAGGTCGTCGAACGCATAGCGGGCGCGCAGGTCCTCGAGGTCGGCGTAGGGCAGCGACACCCGGTTCCGCTCCGCGAGCTCCATGATCAGCTCGGGCTCGAGGGTGCCCTCGACGTGGACGTGGAGCTCGACGGCGGGCGGGGTGTCGGTCATGGGCTCATTCTCTCGACGCCGGTGGCGTGCCCGAGAGGCAGCCGACGATCAGACATGCCGTCCGTTCGGCCTTTCGCCGGCCACCCGAACAGCTCATAACGGACCTCCTGATCGTCGCGATGGAGGGCGAGGGACGGCAGTGACCGTCCCTCGACCGACAGCCGAGCGAGGACGACCATGACCGACCCGATCACCGCCCCCATCCCCCGCCACCGGCGGCCCGTCCGCCGCTGGCCCTGGATCGCCGCCTTCACGGTCACGGCGGTCGCCTTCCTCGTCTCCGTCCTCATGCCGTCCGGAACGCCCGCGGTGGCGGCGGTCGCGAGCACCGCACCGGCGCCCGCACCGGTCACGATCACGTCCTTCGTCACGTCACCGCCGTCGACCGTGTACGCCACCCGCACCGAGACCGTCACCGCGAGCGCGGCTGCCACGTCGACGGCTGCATCCGCCGGAGCGACGGGGGCCACCGGCTACGTCTACAAGGTCTTCGGCGCCTCTCGCGGCAGCATCACCTACTCCAGCGCAGGCGGCGGCAGTTCACAGGCCACGAACGCCAAGCTTCCGTGGACGAAGACCGTCGAGAGCCCCGGCTACGGCGGGATGACGTTCGCCTACGTCTCGGCGCAGAACGGCGGGGGCGGGACCATCCGCTGCCAGATCATCGGCCCGTCCGGGCAGGTCATCGCCGAGAACAGCGCCGAGGGCGAGTACGCGATCGTCACCTGCTCGCCCTGACCGGGACGCCTACGGAACGGCCTCGGGATCGAGCGACGACGCCACGGGTTCCATGGAGGCCATCCCGAGCCGCGCAGGATCGCACCCGACGCGGTAGAGCCGCGCGGTGACCGCGCCCGGCGTCCGGGCGAAGCGGTCGGCGAGCTCGTCGAGCAGCACCGTGCGGGGTGTCCCGGGGTCCGCGGCGAGCCACGCCGCGCGCAGCGCCGCGTCGTCCTCCGCCGACCACGGGAGCCCCCCGTTCGCGGGCCGGGGCGGACGACGGGGGAACGGCACCACCTGGCCGTCGGGCCCGTCCCAGGCCTCCGGCCAGTCCTCCCGCCACCCGAAGAGGAGCCGCTCCTCGGCGTACGGGTCGTCGTCCGGGGGCTCGGCCGGCCAGAGCGGCGGGTCCATCGGCCCGCCGATGCCGAACTGGTCGTCCGCCCACGCGGCGCGCAGGAGGGCGTGCAGCCGGCGGGCCGGGAGCGACACGGTCGTCCCGGGCCCCTCGGGGTCGATCTCCGCCCCGACGGGCACGATCGCGACGTACGCCCGGGCGTCGACGACCTGGATCCGCAGTTCGTGGTCCGCCTCGCGGACCGTGATCATCTCGCGCATGCGGCCAGGGTCGGCGCCCACCGGGCGCCCCGGCAACGACCCGCCCGGGGCCTGTGGACAACCGTGATCATCCACAGGTCGCCCTGCGCCGAACGGCAGGATCTACGACTGCCCGCTCGGCTCCACCCAGCCGAGCTTGGCCGAGAGCTCGCGCGCCGCGTCGCGCATGTCGCCCACGATCGCGCGGGCCCGCCGGCGCGGGAGTCGGTAGGCGGGGCCGGACGCCGAGAGCGCGGCGACCACCGACCCGTCGTGCGCCCAGACCGGCACCGCGACCGCGTGCATGCCGACCTCGAGCTCCTCGAACGACCGCGCGTAGCCCTCGTCGAGCACGCGGGCGAGCTCGGTGCGCAGGGCCGCCGGCTCGGTGATCGTGGCCTCGGTGAACCGCGGCAGCCGGCGGCGGAGCAGGGTGCGCTGCTCCGCGTCGTCCATGTGCGCGAGCAGCACCTTGCCGGCCGACGTCGCGTGCAGCGGGGTCCGGCGGCCGACCCAGTTCTGCGTGCTCACCGAGGAGGTGCCGAACTCCTGCGCCACGTTGATCGCCGCCTCGCCGTCGGAGACCGCGATGTTCACCGTCTCGCCCACGAGCTCGGCGAGGGCCTGGCAGGTCGGCTGCCCGAGGCGGGCGAGGTCCATGCGCCCGGTGGTGGCCGCGGCGAGGCGCACGATCCCGAAGCTCAGCGCGAACTTGCCCCGGTCGCCGAGCTGCTCGAGCAGTCCCCGCCGCTGCAGCGCGGACACCAGCCGCGAGGCCGTCGACTTGTGGACGCCGAGCTCCTCGGCGATCTCGGTGATCCCGGCCTCGCCACGGGCCGCGAGGATCTCGAGGATCGTGACGGCCCGGTCCACGGACTGGACGGAGGATCGGTCGCCCCGGTCCCCGTCCGCCCTCGACACGCCCCGCAGTGTAACGACCCCGAACGGCGCAGTGCGGACACACGACGATCTCGTCGGCCCGGGAACGAACCGGACGAGATCTCTCCGCACATCCGGAGGGTCCACCGTTCGGCGCAGCCGGAGAGGGTCCAGACTGGACGGGTGGCGAGGGTCGAGACCGACGAGCCCGGCGCCGGCGCGCGTCCGTCGTCGGGAACGGGGACGGACAGCAGGGACGGTACGGGCAGCACCGACACCGGCCCGCTGCACGGCACCCGGCCCCGGCCGCCCGCCGCACACGTGGTGCACCGCGGGCCCGGGCCGCTGGACCGGACCGGGCTGCGCTGGCTGCGCGTCGACGCCCTCGGCCTCGCCGTGGCCGTTGCCTTCGGCTCGCTGGCCATGACGCCGTCGCTCATCCCGCGCGACTGGATGGTCCAGGGCCTCGCGACGGGGCTGTCGGCGGCGGCGGGGTACGGGGTCGGGACGACGCTCTGGTTCCTGGTCCGCCGGACCCGCACCGGCGTGCGGCTCGTCGCCCACGCCCGCCTGTGGGTGCCGCGCGAGGTGCGGTTGGTGGCGTGGCCGATCCTGCTCGTCGCGGCGGCGGTCGTCGTGCTGATCGCCCTGGTCGCGGGGGTGCACTGGCAGCGGGAGCTGGCGACGCTGGTGGGGATCGAGCCCCCGACGCTGCTTGGGTACTCCCGCGCGGTCCCGCTCGGCGTCCTGGTGGCCGTCGTGCCGATCGCGGTGGTCCGGCTCGTCCGCCACGCCGACCACGTGCTCGTCCGCGGCCTGCGCCGCTACGCCCACCTCCCACGGCGGATCGCCGCGGCCGTGGCCGTCGTCGTGCTGGTGGTCCTGCTCGCGGCCTTCCTCAACCAGGTGGTGCTGGCCGGGAGCCTCGCCGTCGTCGACCAGGCCTTCTCCGGGGTCAACGACGACTCCTACCCGGGGTTCGAGCAACCGACGAGCCCCACGCGGTCGGGTTCGCCGAGCTCGCTCGTGCCGTGGCAGACCCTCGGCAAGGAGGGCCGTCGCTTCGTCGCGGCGGGCCTCGACCCCCGCCTCCTGTCCCGCGCCGGCAACCGTCCCGCCGTCGATCCGGTCCGCGCCTACGTCGGCCTGGAGTCGGCGCCGGACCCGCAGGCCCGCGCCGACCTCGCCGTCGCCGAACTGGACCGCGCCGGTGCCTTCGCGCGCCCCGTCATCGCGGTCATCACGACGACGGGCACGGGCTGGGTCGACGACCCGGTGTCCAACTCGCTCGAGGCCATGTACGGCGGGGACACGGCCATCGTCGCCACCCAGTACTCCTACCTGCCGAGCTGGCTCTCCTTCCTGTTCGACGGGCCACGCGCCGAGGAGGCCGGTCGGCTGCTGATCGACGCGGTGCACGCGCGGATCGAGGCCATCCCGCCCGGCCAGCCGCGGCCGCGGATGCTGGTGTTCGGCGAGAGCCTGGGCTCGCAGGGCTCGGAGGCGGCGTTCTCCTCGCTCGCGGACGTGCGCGCGAACACCGACGGCGCGCTGTGGGTCGGGCCGCCGAACTCGAACCGGCTGTGGTCGCAGATCGTGACCCGCCGCGACCCGGGGACACCCGAGATCCTGCCGACCTACGCCGACGGGCTGGTGGTCCGCTTCGCGGCCGGCCCCGGGGCGGCGACCGTGGCGCAGGATCCGCCGACGCCGTGGATCCGACCGCACGTGCTCTACCTGCAGCACGCCTCCGACCCGGTCGTCTGGTGGTCACCGCGCCTGCTCTGGGAGCGCCCGGACTGGCTCGTCGAGCCCCGCGGTGCCGACGTGCTCGGCGCCATGAGCTGGTATCCGGTGATCACGTTCTGGCAGGTGACGATCGACCTCGTCAACGCCGTCGACGTGCCGCCGGGGCACGGGCACGTGTACGCCGGCGAGGTGCTGGACGGCTGGGTGGCGATCGGTGCCCCGCAGGGGTGGACGGCGGCCGACACCGCCCGGGTGCGCCAGGCCCTCGTCGGCACCTCGGCGAGCACGGCCGCCGGCTGAACCCGGGGCGGGCACCGGTGTGCGGGCCCTCACGGCTCGCACACGGGCGGGGATGGCACCGTGGAGGGGTCCGAGTCCGCTGCCTCGAGGTGACATGACCGCCGCCCTCCCCGCTCCGCGCCGCGTCCCCGCGGCCCTCGTCCTGTCCGCCGTCGTCGCGGCGGTGGCCGTGGCCCTGGTCGCGTGGAACAACCTCCTCGTGCCGGCGCTGCCCGCCGACCCGGTCGTCCGCATGATCGCGAACGTCGCCGGCGTGCTCGTGCTGGTGCTGGCGGCCCGCGCGGGTGGTCTGACGTGGCGTGACCTCGGGCTCTGCCCGACGACGTGGCGGACGGGTCTGCGCTGGGGCGGGGCCGCCGTCGGGGTGGCCGCCCTCGGCTACGGGGTCGCGTTCCTGCTGCCCGCGACCCGGCCGCTGCTCGAGAACCCGGGCGTGGAGTCCAGCTCGTCCTCCCAGCTCGTGCTGCGGGCCCTGCTGCTGATCCCGGTCGGCACCGTGCTCTGCGAGGAGCTGGCGTTCCGCGGCGTGCTGCACGGCCTCACCGAGCGCGCGTGGGCCGGCCGGCTGTGGGCCGGGCGCGGCGTGATCTTCATGGTGGCGTCGGCGTTCGCGGTCTGGCACCTCGCGGGCGCGCTGGCCTCCCCCGCCGGCGGGATCCCCGTGCTGGGCGTGGTCGTGGTCCTGCTGGTCACCGCCCTCGGCGGCGTCGTGATGTCGGTGGTGCGACGCCGGACCGGGTCGCTGTTCGCCTCCATCGGCATCCACCTGGGCACCAACGTCGTCGGGCTCGTCGCGGTCCTGCTCGCCACCCGCTGATCGTGAGCTAGGGAATATTCGGAACCCTGACGACGTTCCGGGCGTCTAGTGTTTCGTTGCGCAATACACGGAACGGCACAGGCGGATCGGAGGACGGGTGGCGCAGGCTGACGTCGGAACGCGGCCGGGGGCCTCACCCGCGCTGGTCGTCGCGGTGCTCTCCTCGGTGGGCCTGATCGCCTCGTTGTGCATGACGCTGGTGGTGCCGATCGTGCCCCAGCTCCCCGCCCTGCTCTCCACGACGCCGGCGAACGCCTCGTGGGTGATCACCGCGACGCTGCTCGGCGGCGCCGTCGCGACACCCATCGCCGGCCGGCTCGGCGACATGATCGGCAAGCGCCGGGTGCTCGTCGCCACCCTCGCCCTGCTCGTCGTCGGGGCACTGATCTGCGCGCTGACCTCCTCGCTCGTCCCCGTGCTCGTCGGGCGCTCGCTGCAGGGCGTCGCGGTCAGTGCCGTGCCGCTCGGGATCAGCCTGATGCGCGACGCGCTCCCCCCGGAACGGCTCGGCTCCGGCATCGCGCTGATGAGCGCGACCCTCGGCATCGGTGGCGGCCTCGGGCTGCCCCTCTCGGCGCTGATCGTGCAGATCGCCGACTGGCACGCCCTGTTCTGGACCGCCGCCGTGCTCGGCGCCGCGGGCATCCTGCTGATCCTCGCGATCATCCCCGAGTCCGCCCAGCGCTCGGGCGGACGGTTCGACGGCGTCGGCGCGGTCGCGCTCACCGTCGGCCTGGTGCTCGGCCTGCTCGCCGTCTCCAAGGGCGCCGAGTGGGGCTGGGGCAGCGCGACGACCCTCGGCTCCGCGATCGGCGCCGTGGTCGTGCTGCTCGCCTGGGGCCTCTGGGAGCTCCGCACGCGCGACCCGATCGTCGACCTGCGCGTCACCGTCCGCCGGGCCGTGCTCGTGCCGAACCTGGTCTCGGTGCCGGTCGGCGTCGCGATGTTCACCGGCATGGTGACCTTCCCGCAGCTGCTGCAGGCCCCGACGTCGTCGGGCTTCGGCCTCGGCCTCTCGCTGCTCGCCGCGGGGCTCGTCCTCGCGCCCAACGGCGTCGTCATGATGCTGATGTCGCCGGTCACCGCACGGGTCTCGGCGCGCTTCGGGCCGCGGACCTCGCTGCAGGCCGGGCTCGTGATCATCGTGACCGCGTATGCGCTCGGCACGATGCTGCTCTCCGAGCCCTGGCACATCGCGCTGGTCATCGCGCTGGTCGGCGCGGGGGTCGCCCTCGCGTACGGCTCGCTGCCCGACCTGATCATGCGGGCCGTCCCCACCGACAAGACCGCCGCCGCGAACGGGCTCAACACGCTCATGCGCTCGGTCGGCACGTCGACCGCCTCGGCCGTGGCCGCGGTGGTGCTCTCGGCGATGATCGTCCGGACCCCGACCTACACCGGCCCCTCGCTCGCCGGCCTGCAGACCACCCTGTGGATCGCCGCGGGCTGCGGCCTCGTGGCGCTGGTGGCGACGACGCTGATCCCGGTCCTGCCACGCTCGCGGTCGATCGACTCCACGGTCGTCGAGACCGAGGCCGGCGTTCCCGACGGCGGCCACGGTCCCGCCGTGCACGGACACGTCCGGCTCGCCGGCGGCGCCCCGGCGTCCGAGGCGCACGTGACCCTGGTGGACCTGCACGGCCGCCAGCTGGCCGTCGTCCCGGTGGAGCCCGACGGCACCTTCCGCGCGCCGGTCGACCACCCGGAGACGGTGCTCGTCATCGCCAGTGGCCCGGGCGGCCGGCCGATCGCCCAGCACGTGTCGCCGGAGGAGCGCTCCGCCCCCCGGGACCTGGTCCTGGCGCGGTAGTCCCCCGCCTCCGCGGATGGAGTCGCCGTCCGCGGGGCACCATGAAGGGGCGAGCGACGCGACGGGAGGTGGGACGCCGTGCCCGAGGGTGACACCGTGTTCCTCGCCGGCCGGCGCCTCGACGACGCGCTCGCCGGGAAGGAACTGGCCCGCGGCGAGCTGCGACACCCCCGGCTCATCGGTCACGACCTCGCGGGGCGGACCGTCGAGAACGTGGTCAGTGTCGGCAAGCACCTGTTCACGCGGTTCGACGACGGCCGCAGCCTGCACAGCCACTTCCGCATGGACGGCTCGTGGCACCTCTACCGGCCGGGTCGTCCGTGGCGGGGCGCCGACCACGAGATCCGGGCGATCCTCGCGGTCGAGGACCGGGTCGCGGTCGGCTTCCGGCTGCACGACCTCGAACTGCTCCCCACCGACGAGGAGGACCGCTTCGTCGGCCACCTCGGGCCCGACCTCCTCGGCGACGACTGGGACGACGAGACGTCGGCTGCGGAAGTCCTACGCCTCCTCCGGGCCGACCCCGACCGCGAACTGGGGACGGCGCTGCTCGACCAGCGGGTGGCCTGCGGCGTGGGCAACCTCTACAAGGCCGAGATCTGCTTCCTGCTCAAGGTGTCGCCGTGGACGAAGGTCGGCGACCTCACCGACCGGCAGACCGCGGACGCCGTGAGCTGGTCGCGCAAGCTCCTGCTGCGCAACGCGTGGCGCCCGGAGCAGTCGACGACCGGCGACCTCGGCGAGGGCGCCCAGCACTGGGTCTTCGAGCGCGGCGGCCGCAACTGCCGGCGCTGCCGCGACGTGGTGCGGGTGGCCCGGCAGGACGACGGCACGAAGGACGCCGAGGACCGGGTCGCCTACTGGTGCCCGACCTGCCAGCCCGGGCCGCACCCGGAGGTCCCCCGCAGCCGGGGCGGACGCCGTCCCCAGCAGCAGACGGGCCGGCGCGCGCGGTACTGATCCGGCACCCGTTCGTTCCCGACGGGGGCGCCTACCGCGGCTGGCGCTGCGCCCGCGGCGGGACGCCGTCGGGGCCGGAGAGGTCGAGCGCGTAGCCGCCGATCACCCCGGCGAGAGCGCGGACGTTGCGGTCCAGGGCGACGCGGTCGAGGTTGGCCAGGTCGTCGCGCGGAGAGTGGTAGTTCGGGTCGAACGACTCCCCCGCCCGGCCGCCCCACCGGGCCGCCTGCTCCGCGGTCTTCTGCTCCTCCGCGCCGGTGAACAGCCCGCCCGCCGGGATGCCCGCCTCGATGAAGGGGCCGTAGTCCGACCGGCCGTCGAAGTCGGTGCCCTGCCCCTGCACCCCGACCTGCCCGAGCGCGGCGAGCAGGCGACGCTCGACGGCATCCGACCCGGGCGGACCCGCCGGGGCGCCCACCCGGTCGGAGTCGTCGCCGTCGTAGGCGAAGTAGCCGGCGTTCGGCGAGGCCACCATGTCGACGTTCAGCAGCAGCGCGATGTCCCGCTTCCGCTCGACGTCGAGACCCGCCACGTAGGCCTCCGACCCGAGCAGCCCGAGCTCCTCCGCGCCCCACCACCCCAAGCGCACGGCGTTGGTCACGGCGGGCGCCCCGCCGAGCCGGAGCGCGGTCTCCAGCAGGGCCGCCGAGCCGGAGCCGTCGTCGTTGATGCCCGGGCCCTCGGCGACGCTGTCGAGGTGGGCGCCGGCCATGACCACCTCGTCGGGGCGGCCGGTGGTCGTCTGGGCGACGACGTTGCGGGTCTGCCGCGTCTCGGACCGGGTCTCGAGCACGAGCGTCGCGGGCGTGCCGGAGCGTGCGAACAGCGGGTCGCCGGCGGCCTTGGCCAGGCCCGCCGTCGGGAGCCGGGCCTCGGCGACGGAGCCGAGCGTGCCGTTCAGCGGCCCGTTCTCGGTGTTCACGACGACGAGCGCTGCCGCTCCGGCGTCCGCCGCGAGCTGCTGCTTCTGCGTGAACGGGCACACGCCGCGGCGGGCCAGGACGATCGCGCCGCGCACGGTCGGCGGGAAGTCGGTGGCCTCGCACGCCGGGGTGGGGTCGGCCGGGGTGTCGGCGAGGGCGACCAGCGGCGCGGTGAGGCCCCCGGGCGGGGTGGCGCGGGAGTAGGTCAGCGCGACGGCGCCGGCCACGGGGGTCCCGCCGACGGCGAGGCTCTGCGCGCCGGGCGTGAACAGGTCGAAGGAGAAGGTCGGCGTCTCCACCTGCCAGCCGGCCGCCCGCAGCCGGTCGGCCACGTAGTCCACGCTCTGCTCGTGGCCCGGCGAGCCGGAGGCGCGGTTGCCGCCGTTGCGGGTCGCGATGTCCTGGAACTGCTGCAGGTGAGCGAAGGCGCCGTCGCCCGTGACCTCGGCGGCCAGCCGGGCGGGCAGACCCGGATCGGGCGCCGCCGGCGCTGCCGGAGCAGTGGCGTTCGGTGCCGGCGCACCCCCGCACGCCGCCGTCACGAGGACGACCAGCAGGGACAGCGTGACCAACCCCGAGCGCAGCATCCCCCGTGACTCTAGAGCCGATCAGACATTCCGGCACGAAATGCACGAAGGGCCCCCTCGCTCGGTCTGCTCGAGCGAAGGGGCCCTCCGGTCAGGACGTGCGTGCCGCTCAGTTCTGCTGCGGCGGCGCGTACTGCTGGGTCGGCTGCGCCGGAGCGGGCTGCGCCGGCTGCGTCTGACCCGCCGCGGGCTGGCCCTGCGTGACCTGCCCGGGACCCGACATCGACGCCCGGATCTGCTCCAGACGACTCTGCCCGGCGAAGTCGGTGGACGCCTGCTGCACCTCGAGCATCCGGCCCTGCACGCTGTTCTGCGCCAGCTCCGCCTGCCCGAGGGCGGTGGTGTACCGCTTCTCGATCTTGTCGCGGACCTCGTCCAGCGACGGCGTGTTGCCCGGTGCCGCGACCTCGCTCATCTGGCGCAGCGAGTTCGACACCTGCTCCTGCATCTTGGCCTGCTCGAGCTGGCTGAGCAGCTTAGTGCGCTCGGACAGCTTCTGCTGCAGGACCATGGCGTTGCGCTCGACGGCCGCCTTGGCCTGCTGCGCCGCGCCGATCGACTGGTCGTGCAGCGTCTTGAGGTCCTCGACGTTCTGCTCGGCGGTCACCAGCTGGGTGGCGAACGCCTGCGCCGACTGCTCGTACTGCGACGCGGCCTGCTCGTCGCCCTTGGCGCGAGCCTGGTCCGCCATCGTCAGCGCCTGCCGCGCCGACGACTGCAGCTTCTCGATGTCACCCAGCTGACGGTTCAGCTTCATCTCCAGCTGCCGCTGGTTGCCGATCACCGAGGCCGCCTGCTGCGACAGCGCCTGGTGCTGGCGCTGGGCGTCCTCGATCGCCTGCTGGATCTGCACCTTGGGGTCCGCGTGCTCGTCGATCTTCGACGAGAACGCCGCCAGGAAGTACTTCCAGGCCTTCACGAAGGGGTTGGCCATCTGCTCCCGCCCAACTCGTCACCGTCCGCACAGGCCGCTGACGCTGACCTGGTCCCTACCCATCGTGTCAGCTCCGCCCGCGGGCTTCCACCGAGGTCCCGCCCGGGCGTGGCGGACGGCGGACTCAGGCCGCCGACCGCACCGTGTCGGGGCGACCGAGCGTCACCAGTTCGACCAGCCGGAGCTCACCCGTCGGCTCGTCGGCCAGCTCGTCGACCACGGCCCCGTCGTCGGCCTCGGTGGCCGCGTCCGCGGTCTCCACCAGGTCGACCACCTCGGCCGACGGCGTCTCCGCCGGGGCCGCCTCGGCACCCTCGGCCGGGGCGCCCTCGAAGGCCTCCTCGACCGCCGAGCGGAGCGCGGGGTCCACCGTCAGGCGACGGTCGGCCAGCCGCGCCGGGCGACGGGGCTCCGCCGGCTCCGGCCGCATCGTGGCCGCGACGTCGTCGAGCAGGTCGGGCAGCGGGAGGGCGAGGGCGTCGCAGATCGCGGCGAGCAGCTCGCTCGACGGTTCCTTGCGGCCGCGCTCGATCTCCGACAGGTAGCCCAGGCTCACCCGCGCGTCCCGCGAGACGTCCCGCAGGGTCCGCCGACGCTCGGTGCGGGCGCGACGGATCGTCCCGCCGATCGCCTCGCGCAACAACAGCGCCATGTGAGCACCTCCCGGCCGTACCCGCCGTCGGGAACCCAGCGGCCCCGCGGAGAGCCCGGCATCGATGACCGTTCCGACCACGGTACCGACTCCCGCGCTCCCGCGTCGGGGCGCACGACCACGTTCACCGTGGGCGAACTGGGAGCCTCGGGGCGGCTCAGCGCAGCGCGGCCCGCCGCAGCCGGACCGCCTGGGCGACGTAGTCGAGGCCCGTCACCACCGTGACCACCACCGCGAGCAGGAACAACACGGCCACGCCGGGGGCCGCCCACGCCGGCAGCGGCATGATCGCGAGACCGAGCGCGAAGGTCTGCAGCACCGTCTTGAGCTTGCCGCCGCGACTCGCCGGAATCACTCCGTGGCGCAGCACCCAGAAGCGCAGGCCGGTCACCCCCAGCTCGCGGACGGCGATGACGAGGGTCACCCACCACCCCAGCTCGCCCAGCACCGACAGCCCGATCAGGGCCGCGCCGACCAGCGCCTTGTCGGCGATCGGGTCGGCGATCTTGCCGAAGTCGGTGACGAGACCCCAGCGTCGGGCGAACTCACCGTCGAAGGAGTCGGTGACCGAGGCGAGGGCGAAGACGCCGAACGCCGCCCAGCGCCATCCGGCGTCGTGCCCCCCGGCGGTGAAGAGCGCGACGAGGAACACCGGCACCAGCACCAGCCGCGCCACGGTGAGCGCGTTGGCGATGTTGACCAGCGGAACCGGACGATCCACCGGGCCCACCGCCTGCTGGGTCACCGGGCGCCCGTCGCGGCGGGCTCGCGGTCGGCCGTGGGCGAGAGCAGCTCGAGCACCTCGAGCGCCTCGACGACGAGGTCGACGCCGTCGGAGGCGACCACGCGGGCCCGCACCATGGCCCCGCGGTGGAGGTCGGCGAGGAGGTCCTCGTCGCCGGTGAGCAGGCACTCGCCGTCGACGTCCGGGCCCTGGTGGGCGGCGCGGCCGATCCAGACGAGGTCGCCCGGCGCGGTGTCCTCCACCTCGGCCTCGTCGTCCGGCTCGTCGGGCAGGTCGGTCATCTCCGGCTCGGCGTCCAGACCGAGCTCGGCGAGGTCGAGGTCCTCGACGTCGGCGAGGTCGGGGTAGGCGGCGGCCAGGTCGGCCTCGGCGGCCGCGGAGAGCTCCTGGCGCTCGACGAGCACCTCGACCTCGGTGCCGACGCGGCGCGCGGCGCGGTCGGCCGAGACCACCTCGACCAGCGAGGTGATCCGCTCGACGCGCGCGGCGACCCCGGCCGGGTCGATCTTGTCGGGCAGGTCGGCGGCCTCGGTGCCGTCCTCGTCGGAGTAGCCGAAGACCCCGACGGCGTCGAGCTCGGCCGCGGAGAGGAACGCCTCGAGCTCGGCGAGGTCCTCCTCGGTCTCGCCGGGGAAGCCGACGATGACGTTGGACCGGATGCCGGCCTCGGGGGCCAGCGCGCGGATCTCGGCGCACAGGGCGAGGAACGACTCCCGCGACCCGAACCGGCGCATCCGGCGCAGCAGCGGCCCGGAGGCGTGCTGGAAGGAGAGGTCGAAGTAGTCGGCGACCCGCTCGGTGCGGGCGATCGCGGCCAGCAGCGGCGGGCGGACCTCGGCGGGCTGCAGGTAGGAGACGCGGACCCGACGCAGACCGGGGACCTCCGCGAGCGAGCCCAGGAGCCGCTCGAGCGCTCCCCCGGCCGCGCCGCGCGCGTCGATGTCCTTGCCGTAGGAGGTCGAGTTCTCGCTGACCAGCGTCACCTCGGCGACGCCGTGGTCGGCGAGCCAGGCGGCCTCGGCGACGACGTCGTCCGCGGCCCGCGAGACGAACGCCCCGCGGAAGGACGGGATGGCGCAGAAGGCGCAGCGCCGGTCGCACCCGGAGGCGAGCTTGAGCGGGGCCACCGGCGCGTCGTCGAGCCGCTTGCGGGGCACCTCGGGCAGCCAGTCGTGGCCGGGGATGCTGCCGTCGCGGACCGCCTCCGGGCGCTTCACCGGGCTGATCGGCAACAGCGTGCGGCGGTCGGCGGGCTGGTGCGAGGCGAGCGGCCGGCCGGCCAGCACGTCGTCGAGGCGCTCGCCGATCGCGCCGTAGTGGTCGAAGCCCAGCACCGCGGTCGCCTCGGGGAGGGCCTCGGCGAGCTCCGCGCCGTAGCGCTCGGCCATGCAGCCGACCGCGACGACCTTGGAGTCCGGCCCGCCGGCGGCGAGCACCGCGTCGACCGAGTCCTTCTTGGCCTGCTCCACGAAGGTGCAGGTGTTGACGAGGACGACGTCGGCGCTGCCGTCGTCGTCGGCCGAGATCTCCCAGCCCTCGGCGGCGAGCCGGCCGGCGAGTTCCTCGGAGTCGACGTCGTTGCGCGCGCACCCCAGGGTCACGAGCGCCACACGGCCCCGGGCTTGCTCCTGGGATGCGCCCGCGTGGATATCCCCAGGCGATGGCACCCGTCCAGGGTAGACGCACCCGCACCGCCGCCCGGTGCTCCGGTGCCTACAGTGGCACCCCGTGTCATCGTCGCCGTCGTCCCCGGTCCTGTTGCGACGCGCCCGGACGGCCGACGTCCGCGGGATCAAGGCCCTCGTCGACTCGTTCGCCGACGACAACATCCTGCTGCGCAAACCGCTGGTCACCCTGTACGAGACCGTCCAGGAGTTCCGGGTCGCGGTGCGCGGCCGGGAGGTCGTGGGCTGCGGCGCGCTGCACGTGCTGTGGGAGAACCTCGGCGAGGTCCGCACCATCGCGGTGCACCCCTCGACCCAGGGCGGTGGTGTCGGACACACCCTCGTCGACGAGCTGATCGGTGAGGCGCGTGCCCTCGGCCTCGCGAGCCTGTTCGTCCTCACCTTCGAGGTCGAGTTCTTCCTGCGCCACGGGTTCCGGGAGATCGACGGCTCACCGGTGACGCAGGAGATCTACCTCGAGATGATGCAGTCGGCCGACGAGGGCGTCGCGGAGTTCCTCGACCTCGCCTACGTCAAGCCGAACACCCTCGGCAACACGCGGATGCTGCTCGACCTGTAGACGGCTCAGGCCGCCTGCGCGGGTCCGGTCTCGGGGAGGGCCCGCGGGATCGGGGTGACCTCGGCCGTCGCGCCCGTGGGCAGCACGACCCGCACCGAGACCGCGCCGCTCGTCGCGGTCACCTCGACGGTGCCGCCGAGCACGGCGGCGCGCTCGGCGAGAGCGGGCGAGAGCTCCGCGGCGCGTCGCCCCCGGCCGGAGGCGACCTCCAGGGTGACCGCGTCCGCGCGGTGCTCGACCGACACGCTCGCCGGGACCGGCCCCGGGCAGGAGGCGACGTCGGTGACCAGGTCGGCGAGCAGTCGGGCGGCGAGCAGGCCCACCTCGGGGCGGTCGGTCGCCGGCACGCCGCACACCACCACCGACGGCGGGCGACCGGAACGGCGCGCCTCGGCGTGCGCGGCCTGCTGGGCGTCGGCGACGAGCATCGCGACCCGCCCGGTGTCGAGGGTCCCGTCGACCACGGTCTGCGGGCGCGGCGCGAGGTCGACGGCGGTCAGGGCCGGCAGCACCCCGGCGAGCCGGTGCCGGGCGACGCGACCGCGCCGGGGCTCGGTCGCGTCCGACGCCAGCACCGCGAGCTCGTGGACGAGTGTCCGGTGGACAACCGCGGCGAGGCCGAGCCGGCCGTGCGCGTCGCACCGGCCGAGCGCGTCCACCGCGCCGAGCCAGCGGCGGCGCCGGGCGGCCACGGCGGACCGGCGCCGGTGCAGCCCGATCCCCCACGACGCGGCGAGCGCCACCCCGAGCAGCAGGCACGCGCCGGACTGGGGCGCCGTCCCGGTCGGCAGGTGGACCGCCCCGGCGACCATGCCGGCCGCGGGAGCGGCCGTCGTCGCGAACGGCGCGGCGACGGCCAGGACACCGAGCACCGCGGCGAGTCCGAGGGCGGACGCGATCGGGGGCGCGTGCCGGGCGGTGAGGGCCATGAGCACCACGAGGGAGACGACCAGCAGCGGGCCGGCCGCGACCGACGCGGGCAGCAGGACGGCCACGAGCGCGAGGAGCGCGAGCACCGCGGCACCGATCGCGGTCCCGACGACGAGCCACGGCCAGCGGCTCGGTCCGGTCGCGGTCAGGTCGTCCACGGTGGGCAGCCCGCCGAGCGCGGCGGCCCGCCCGGTGGCGTCCAGGGCGGCGGCCGCGTGGCGCGGGACCTCGTCGTCGGGGGCGGACTCGAGTCGGTGCAGGTGCTCGACGACGACGGCCCGCAGGTCGGCCGCGACGCGATCGCGCTCCCGGGCCACCGCGCCCGGCACGTCCGCGACGATCGCGTGCGCCGCGTCCTTCTCCTCGTCACCGATCATGATCCGCCACTCCCGACCCCCGGAGGAACCAGCCGCGGGCAGCCTGACAGAACACCCTGAGCGACCTGACAGGACACGCGGAGGACTTCAGGCGTCCACCCGATCCGGGTCCCCCAGGTCCGTCGCGCCGTCGTCGGCGACGGGTGCGGGAGCGGGCTCGCCGCGGATCGACGCGAGGAGGTCCGGGAGCTCGTCGGGCTTGAACAGCACGTCACGGGCCTTGGAGCCCTCGCTCGGGCCGACCACGCCCCGCGTCTCGAGCAGGTCCATGAGGCGCCCGGCCTTCGCGAACCCGACGCGGAGCTTGCGCTGCAGCATCGACGTCGAGCCGAACTGACTGGTCACGATGAGTTCCGCCGCCTGCAGCAGGACCTCGAGGTCGTCCCCGATGTCCGGGTCGATCTCCTTCTTCTCGCCGGCGGCCTCGGTGGTGACGGAGTCGTCGTAGTCCGGCTCGGCCTGCTCCTTGCAGAAGTCGACCATCGCGGCGATCTCGTCGTCGCCGACGAACGCGCCCTGCAGCCGGTTCGTCTTGCCCGCGCCCATGGGCAGGAACAGCGCGTCGCCCATGCCGATCAGCTTCTCCGCGCCCGGCTGGTCGAGGATGACGCGCGAGTCGGTGAGCGAGCTGGTGGCGAACGCCAGCCGCGACGGCACGTTGGTCTTGATCAGACCGGTGACGACGTCCACCGACGGCCGCTGCGTCGCGAGCACCAGGTGGATGCCGGCCGCACGGGCCTTCTGGGTGATGCGGACGATCGCGTCCTCGACGTCGCGGGGCGCGGTCATCATGAGGTCGGCGAGCTCGTCGACGATCGCCATGATGTACGGGTAGGGCCGGTAGACCCGCTCGGAGCCGGGCGGCGCCTGGATCTTGCCCGAGCGCACGTGCTCGTTGAACACGTCGATGTGGCGCACCCGGTTGGCCTGCATGTCCGCGTAGCGCTGCTCCATCTCCTCGACGAGCCACGCCAGCGCGGTCGCGGCCTTCTTCGGCGAGGTGATGATCGGCGTGATCAGGTGCGGGATGCCCTCGTAGGGCGTCAGCTCGACCATCTTCGGGTCGATGAGGATCATCCGGACCTCGTCCGGCGTGGCCCGCGCCAGCAGCGAGACCAGCATGGAGTTGACGAAGCTGGACTTACCGGAACCGGTCGAACCGGCGACCAGCAGGTGGGGCATCTTCGCGAGGTTCGCCAGCACCATCTGGCCCTCGATGTCCTTGCCCAGGCCGATGACCATCGGGTGCGTCTCGCGCCGCGCCGTGTTCGACGACAGCACGTCGGCGAGCCGGACCATCTCACGGTCGGAGTTCGGCACCTCGATGCCGACCGCCGACTTGCCCGGGATGGGCGCGAGCAGACGGACGTTGTCGGTCGCCGCGGCGTAGGCCAGGTTGCGGTGCAGCTGGGTGATCTTCTCGACCTTCACGCCGTGGCCGAGCTCCACCTCGTAGCGCGTGACCGTCGGCCCGCGCACGAAGCCGGTGACCTGCGCGTCGATCTTGAACTGCTCCAGCACGCCGGTGATCGCGTCGATCATCGCGTCGTTCGCGGCGGAGCGGGCCTTCGGCGGGTCGCCCGCGACCAGCAGGTCCGGCGGCGGCAGGTGGTAGTCCTGCTCGCCCTCGGGCGGCTCGCGGTGGCTGGAGAACGACTGCGCGGCCTGCGGGTCGGTCTCGGAGTCCTCGACGACGGGCGGGGTCTCGGGGATCTCCGCGGCGGGCTTGCGCTTCTTCGCGGGCTCCTTCGCGACGGCGGGTTCGGGGGCCTTCTCGACGGCGGGCGGTTCGGGCGCGGGGGTCCGGTCGATCGGCTCCGAGAGATGGTCGCGGTGACGGGCCGGGTGGGCGTCGGCGTCGAGGAGGTCGGCCTGCTCCTCGTCCTCCGCGACCTTCTTCTTCCGGCGCCGCGGCTTCTCGATGACCTCGGTCTCGGCGGCCCCCTCGGTGTCCTCGACGTCCTCCGGGCTGCCCCACTCGTCGTCGTACTCGTCGTCGTCGAAGGCCTCGCCCGTGATCAGGCAGCGGACGCGACGCGGCACGTCGCGGACCGGCGTGCCGGTGAGCACGAGCAGCCCGAACGCGGCGACGAGCACCAGGACCGGCATGGCGAGCCAGACCGTGACGCCGGCGGTCAGCGGGTCGGCCAGCCACGCGCCGATCACCCCTCCCCCGGCCTGTCGCCCGGCGAGGAGCTCCGGCGCGCCGACCGAGAGGTGCCAGGCCCCGAGCACGCCGACGGTGAGCAACAGGGCCCCGACGACGGTGCGGGGCCGGGTCTCCGGGTTCGGGTCGGTGCGCATGAGCAGCACGGCGATGCCGATCAGCACGACCGGCAGCGCGAGGGCGACGGAACCGAGCACGGTCCGGAGGGCGATCTGGATGCCCGCGCCGATCGGTCCGCCGGCACCGAGCCAGAGCCCGGCCGCGGTGACCAGCGCGAGGACGACCAGTGCCAGCGCGATGCCGTCCCGCCGGTGCGCGGCGTCGATCTCCCGGCCGCGGCCGATGGTGCGGGCCACCGACCCGAGCCCCCGCGCGGTGAGCGTCCACGCCCCGCGCATCCCGCGGACGAGCGGGCCGGGTCCGGTCCGGCGCCGCGCGGGCTTCCGGGCGGCCGGCTTCCGGGCGGGCGCCCGGCGACCGGACCCGGACCGCGACGGCTGCGCGGTCGCGACCGTGCGCCCCGGCGTCCGCCCACCGGTGAGCGGGCGGCTGCGCTGCGAACGCGTCTCGGTACGGGCCATGTCGGACACGGTAACCGCGGCGCCCCACACGTCCCGGGAGCCACACGCGACCGGCCGGGTGTCCTCTGCGTCCCACCCGACGACGAGACGTCACCGGTCGGGCTGCGGCGGATGGGGTGACGTCTGGGCCCGCCGTCGGACGGGCCGGCCCGGATTCAGTGGCACCGGGGCCACCTGAGTGCACCCCGTGCCACTGAAGTCGCCGGAGCACCGACCCGCACCACCCGCCGTCGTTCAGGGCCGGCGCTGCTTTCAGTGGCAACGAGGCACCGTCAGGGCTCCCCGTGCCACTGACATTCGAGCGGCACTACGGCCCATACGTCGCTGGTCGGGCTCCGGCACCGTTCAACGGGCCGATGAGTGACGTCTCGACCCGTCGTCGGCAAGGGCCCGCCCGGAATCAGTGGCACCGGGGCGACCTGAGTGCACCGCGTGCCACTGAATTCACCGACCCGCCGTCGGGAAGGGCCGGCGCTGCTTTCAGTGGCACTGCGGCACCGTCAGGGCTCCCCGTGCCACTGAATGCACCGACCCGCCGTCGGGAAGGAGATCAGGCGAGCCGGGCCGCCCAGCGACGGACGACCAGCGGCGCCACGCCGGCGACCACCGCGGTGAGCACCCCGAGCGCGAGCACCGCCGGGGAGAGGCCGCCGAGCGGGGCGGACGCGGCGAGCAGTACGAGCGGGCAGAAGAACTGGCCGATGAACATCGCGGCGGTCCACAGCCCGGTGCCGCGGCCGCGCTCGGCGAAGTCGAGGCCGGAGAGGGCCCAGGTGAGCAGGGTCGGGAGCAGGAGGCCGGTCCCCGCCGAGGCGATCACCGCACCGACGGCGATCACCACCACCGAGGAGGTCAGCCCGACCACGACGAGGCCGACCGCCGCCAGCCCCAGCGCGACCGGCAGCAACGCCCGGACGCCCCGGCCCGAGACGCGGCCGAAGGTGAACCCACCGGCGGCCGTCGCCAGCGACGCGACCGCACTGACCAGCCCGATCGTCGCGGTCGAGGTGACCCCGACGGAGGCCAGCACGAGCGAGAGCTCGGCGATCGGCGTGTAGAAGACGATCCCGCCGAACAGGGTGACCAGGCAGGGCACCGCGACGAGACGCCACGGCACCGGGGGCAGCGCGGCGGAGGGGGTCCGGCCGGTGGAGCGCACGAACACGGCGGCGAGCACCGCGATGACCAGGCTGCAGACGTAGAGGACGAACGGTGCCCGCCAGCTCACGGCGCCGAGCGCCCCGCCGAGGGCGAAGAAGGCGGTGGCGGCGAGGGTGGTCGCGATCGTCTGCCGGGCGAACCAGCGGTCCCGGACGGTGCCGGAGAAGAGGTCGGCGAGCAGGGTGGTGCAGGCGGTCATGATCGCGGCCTCGCAGATGCCCACCCCCACGCGGCTGGCGACGATCGCCCCGAGCGAGTCCAGGTAGAGCGGCGCGGTGCCGAACAGCGCGTAGACCACGAGCGCGACGACGAGCACCCGCTTGCGCCCGGCCGCGTCGACCAGCCGGCCGGCGATCGGGGCGAGCAGGCCGATCATCAGCGCCGGCGCGGTGAGGACGACGGGGACGAGGATCTCCACCCCGGCCGTCGTCGCGAAGGCCTCCATCATCCGCGGCAGCACCGGCGCGAGGAGCACCGAGCCGAGGATCGGCAGGCAGCTCCCGGCCAGCAGGATCGCGCCCTGCCCGGTCGCCCGACCCGTCGTCGGGGGCGCCCCCTGCTGCTGTGTGACCGTCACGGCCGACCTCCATGTCGCGCTCCGAGCGGGGCCGTGATCGGCACCACAGCGGAGTCTCGGGGCGCGGCGGGACTGATCGGAAATCACTCCGGTTGGGGGCGACCATCCACGCGGTCGATGCCGGGCAGCGTCCCGCACACCTCGGCGAGCAGGGCCCGCAGCCAACGGTGGGCGGGGTCGGCGTCGTACATCGGGTGCCACCAGAACGCCTCGACCAGGGGCGTCGTCGTGAAGGGGCAGGGCAGCGCCCGCACCCCGTCGTCGGGGCGCAGCCGCGCCGCGAGCCGCCCCTGCACGAGGGCGACGCGGTCGGTCCCGGCGACCAGCTCCGGGATCGGGTGGAACGACTCCACGACCACCTGGGCGCGCGGCTCGATGCCGTGCGCGCGGAGCTGCTGCGCGGCCGGGGTGAAGGCGGTCGGGCGGTGGTAGACGGTGACCCACGGCAGCGCGGCGAGGTCGTCGAGCGTCACGGTGTCGCCGACGCGGGGGTTGGACGCGGCGACCAGCACCACCCAGTGGTCCTCGTAGAGGTCGAGGAACGGCAGGTCGTCGATGAACCCGTGCGGGATGAACAGGCCGTCGACCGCCCGCAGCCGGTCGGCCGCGCCGACGATGTCCTCCGGGCGGTGGGGGCACAGGCGCAGCCGGGCGGCGGGCGCGGCGCGCGCGAACGTCGCGGCCAGCGGGGCACCGAGCACCGTCGTCGCGTAGTCGGAGACGAGCAGCGTGAACTCGCGGGTCGTGGCCGCGGGGTCGAAGTCGGGGGCCGCCGAGAACACCCGCTCGATGCCCGCGACGGCGGCCTCGGTGCGGTCGACGAGGCGGACCGCGAGCGGGGTCAGCTCGTAGCGGTTGCCGACCCGCGTGAGCAGCTCGTCGCCGAAGTGGCGGCGCAGCCGGGCCAGCGCCGCGCTGACGGCGGGCTGGGAGAGCCCGAGCGCGGCGGCCGCCCGCGTGACGTTGCGCTCGGCGAGCAGCGCGCGCAGCGACAGCAGCAGGTTGAGGTCGAGGTTGACCAGGCGGGTCACCGTCGACCGTTCCACCGTCACGGCACAGGCATACCGCATCCGCCCCCTACTGCGGGCTGGACACCTGCCCGCGCACGTGGTCGAGGAGCTCGGTCAGGTCGTGCGCGACGAACTCCGCGCCGGCCTCGGTGAGCTCGTCGGCCGAGAACCCGCCGGTGCGGACGGCGAGGAACGGCACCCCGGCGCGGACCCCGGCCTGCCCGTCCCACACCGAGTCGCCGACGAGCACCGCGTCGCGGCTGTTCTCCCGCTCGAGGGCGAGCTCGACGAGGTCCGGGGCCGGCTTGCTGGCCTCCACGTCACTCGAGGTGATCACGTCGTCGGCGTACGAGCGCCCGTCGATGAGGTCGAGGAAGTGCTCGGCGTGCTTGCTGCCGCCGGAGGTGGCGAGGACGATCTTCAGGCCCTGCTCGCGCAGCCCGCGCAGGAGCTGCTCGGTCTCGGCGAACGGGGCGACCTCGCCGATGAGACGGTCGAACTCCTCGGAGTGCTCGGCGCGCAGGTCGTCGCCGTGCGCGTCCTCGATCTCCTGGCTCGACACGTGCGCGACGAGCTGGTCACCGCCCATGCCGATGGCGCGGTGCAGGTGCCAGAGGGGCACGGTGACGTCGTGGCGGCGGAACGCCCGGTACCAGGCCACGGCGTGGTGGTAGTTGGAGTCGACGAGGGTGCCGTCGACGTCGAGGATCACGGTGTCCGCCATGGTCGCGGGGCTTCCCGACGGCGGGTCGGGCTCAATCGGGCACATCGGCGCGACCCGGTCGCGGGTAGCCGGGGCGGATGACGCACCCCGGAGAGCAGGACGACGCCGTGCCCGAGGAGCCCGATCTCGGCTCGGCCATCCAGCTGGAGAGCGGCGACACCCTCGACGGGCCGCCCGGAACCGACGCGATGGACGCGCTGACGGTGGCCCCGAACCGCCCCTTCGGCCTCGACGACCCCGACACCACCCCCGCCGGCCAACGCCACCGGGAGACCGTGGACGAGCGGCTCGCTCGTGAGATCCCCGACGACACCGTGGGGGTCGACGGGGTCTCCGCGGCTCCCGACCCGACCGCCGACGACCTCGGCAGCGAGGCCGGCGACGAGCGCGCCGGTCGGCTCGTGGCCGACGACACCGCCCCGGACACCCGCGCCACCGACGTCCTCGACGCCGACGACGCCGGGATGTCGGGCGGCGTGGCGGCCGCCGAGGAGGCCGCGGTGCACGAGATCGACGAGGACGAGCTCACCGCCCCCGGCGACCGGTCGGCCGACGGCGCCGGCGACGACCCCGGGACGGCCGGACCGGCCGCCCGGCTGCGCGACGACGAGATCGACCCGGGGTACCGCCCGTCGTCGTGAACCGGTCACCGGGAGGAGCGTTCGAGCTCCTCCTGGTGCTCGCGGCAGCGCTCGGCCTGCGGGCGGGCCTCGAGCCGCTCGGCGTCGATCTCGCGGCTGCAGACGACGCAACGCCCCCAGGACCCGTCGTCGATCCGGCGCAGGGCCGCGTCGATCTCCTCGATCTGACGGCGGGTGAAGTCGTCCATGGCGTCGGCGTCCATGAACTCCTCGACCTCGGTGCCGTAGTCCCCGGGGTGCTGCCCCATCGCACCCTCCTGCTCGACGGCGGGCTCGGGCTGCTGCTCCCGGTTGAAGTCGCCGACCTCGACGAGGCGTCGGCGCTCCTCGGTCAGCGTGCGTCGGGCCTCTTCGGCGTCCATGCGTGGCTCCCTCGGACTGGTGACGGGGGCCCCGGATACCAGCGACGGGCGGTGGCCACACGCCCTCTCGAATCGGTCGACGTGCGGACGGTTGGGCGCGATTCGACCGGGTTATCCGGCCGTCGGGTCCACGAGCGCGGCCGTCGTCCGCCGGGTCACGCCGCCCGGCCTCCCCCGCCGAGGAAGGCCGTCCCACCCCAGATGAGCGCCGTCGAGCCCTGCCACGACCACCCCGCCGAGATCCTCGGCCGCTACCACCTGGGCCCCGTGCTGCGGCGGTCACCGGGCTGTTGCTCCCACCGCGCGGTGGACCGCCTGCTGCGCCGGACCGTCTCGGTCACCATGATCGACCGTGCCGGGTCGCAGGACCTGACCTTGCCCGGGCAGTCGTGGCTCGACCGCTCGTCCGAGACCGCGGAGGTCTACGACGGCGGGTCGTGGCGCGGGCGGACGTTCCTGGTCACCCAGCACCCCGAGGCACGGACGCTCGCCGAGACGACGCCGCCGGCCGGACTGGACGTCGCCGAGGTCCGCGAACTCGGACTCGCCGTGGCCGGCGCCCTGGTTCCGCTGCACCGGCGTGGCCGCTCGCACGGCGGGCTCGGCCCGGGCACGGTGGCGTTCTCCGAGCGCGGCGCCGCGCTGTCCGACGTCGGGCTGCTGCCGTGGCTCGCGCAGTGGTCCGACCTGCGGCTGGACCCGCCGTACCCCGCCCCCGGGTCCGGGTCGGCCCCGGCGGCCGACGTGTACGCCCTCGGGCGGCTGCTCGCCGAACTCGGCCCGCCCCGCGTGCCCGCCGCCCTGCGTGCGCTGCTCGACGCCATGACGGCCGCCTCGCCGGCCGCCCGCCCCACCGTCGAGGACGTCCTGGAGCGCCTGCGGACCCTGCCGGTCCGGTCCCGACGACGGGGCGGCGCGGCCGCCGCCCGCGGCCGCCGGGCCGTGGTGGTCGCCGCCGCGGCCCTGCTGCTCGCGGGTGGCGCCGGACTGGGCGCGCTGGTCAACGCCTCGGGCGCGGGCTCCGCCGCGGCGTACGCCGCCGCCGTCGGGTCGACGCCCGTGCCGGGGCTGCCGCTGCCCCCCGCCGTCGCGACGGTGCCCCCGCTCCCGGAGCCCGCCCCTGAGCCGGTCCCGCAACCGGTCCCGCAGCCGATCCCGGAGCCCGTCGAGGCGGCCGCGCCGCGGGCGGCGGAGCCGGTGGGCTCGCAGGAGACCTCGGACGGCGCTGGCGGGCACGCGGCCGAGGCACGGGCCGCGCGCCTCGAGCACCGGTCGGACTCCGACGGTCCGGAGTCCCGGGTCCGGACCGACTCCGACCATGACGACCAGGCTTCCGACGACTCGGCCTCCGGCGACTCGGCCTCCGACGACTCGGCCTCCGACGACTCGGCCTCCGACGACTCGGCCTCCGACGACCGGACCCGGTCGGGCGACTCCGACCGTCGCGACGCCCCGGGGTCCGCCGGGGAGCGGCCCGACCACTCCGTCGGCCACCGGGCGGTCCGCCTCCTGGACCGGGTGTCGGAGTCCCTCTCCGACCACGCCCGGACGCACCGCGACCAGGACGACGACTCGGCCTGACGCGGGCGCCCGACCAGCGGGGATCGGTCCCGTCGATGCCCACCATCAGCACTTCGGCCTTCCGGGGCTCCTGAACCCGCGCGCAGAGTCGGGTGCACCACACCGACTCTCACCGCGGAGGGCCCATGATCAGGCTGGGGACGTTCTCGCGCCCCGGGGACGACCGCCGGTTCGCCGGGCTCGTCACCGAGGCGGACGAGGTGGTCGACCTCGCCACCACCACGGTGGCCCTGCTCGCCGACTGGGACGCGGCGCTCCCCGCGCTCGACGCCCGCGCGGACGAGCGCGGCACCCCGCTCGCGGACCTCGCCGTGCACGCGCCGGTCGAGCCCGGGCAGGTGCTGCAGTCGGGCGCGAACTACCGCACGCACGTCATCGACCTCGCGGCCGCGCACCACGCCGAGCGCGGCACGCGGCCGGACGCCGAGATCCGCGCCGAGGTCGCGGCCCTGATGGACCGGCGCGCCGCGGAGGGCACGCCGTACCTCTTCGTCGGGCTGCCGAGCGCGGTCACGGGCCCGACCGACGACGTCCCGATCCCGCCGTGGACGCAGCAGTTCGACTGGGAGCTCGAACTCGCCGCCGTCATCGGACGCGAGGCGTTCCGGGTCGGCCGCGCCGACGCCCTCGACCACGTCGCCGCGTACACGATCGCCAACGACCTCACCGCCCGGGACCAGGTGTTCCGCCGCGACATGCCCGAGATCGGCACCGACTGGTTCCGCGCGAAGAACGGCCCCGGCTTCACCCCGCTCGGCCCCTGGCTCGTCCCTGCCCGGGACGTCGACCCCGCCGACCTGCGCATCCGCCTCGAGCTCGACGGCGGGGACACGCACGAGGTGATGCAGGACGAGACGACGAAGGACATGCTCTTCGACGTCGCCGCCCTGGTCGCGGCCGCCGCCGAGATCACCCCGCTGCGCCCCGGCGACCTGGTGCTCACCGGCAGCCCCGCCGGCAACGGCATGGCGCGCGGCCGGCTGCTGCGCGACGGCGACGTGATGACCGGCTCGATCACCGGCCCCGGCGTCGACCTCGGCACCCAGCGCACCCGGGTGGTCGCGCCGTGACCGCCACCGTCGGCTCCACCGACCGCGCCGCGGTCCTCGCCGCCGGGTACGACCCGGCCGACCCCGAGGCGGCCGTCGCCGCCGTCGTCGCCCGCGTCTCCCGCTGGGGCCGCTGGGGTGCCGACGACGTCCTCGGCTCGCTCAACCTGCTGACCCCGGCCAAGCGGCTCGAGGGCGCAGCGTGCGTGCGCACCGGCGAGACGTTCTCGCTCTCCCAGCCGTTCGACGAGGCCGGCCCGCAGCACGGCTGGAAGAAGCGCACCAACCCGGTGCACACGATGCTCGGTACCGGCCACGAGGCCCTCGACGGGGAGTTCCCGCACGGCATCGGCGGCGCCGACGACGTGATCGCCATGCCCCTGCAGTGCTCCACCCAGTGGGACGGGCTCGGCCACATCTTCGACCACGGCAAGGCCTGGAACGGCCGCGACGCCGCCGAGGTCGTGCGGGTCGAGGGCGACCGCGTCACCGGCATCGAGACGGCCGCCGCCCACCTCGCCGGCCGCGGGGTCCTGCTCGACGTCGGGCGCGTGCTCGGCGACGAGCGCGGCGAGCTGCCCGACTCCTTCCCGATCACCGCCGACGACCTCGAGACCACCCGGGTCGCGCACGGCGTGGTGATCCGGCCCGGCGACATCGTCTGCGTCCGCACCGGCCAGTACGCCCGGACCCGTCGCGAGGGCTGGGGCACCTACGCGGGCGGGCCCGCCCCCGGGCTGTCGTTCACCACGCTCGACTGGCTGCACGACTCCGACGTCGCGGCGATCGCCACCGACACCTGGGGCGTCGAGGTCCGGCCGAACGAGTTCGACGTCGCCTTCCAGCCGCTGCACCAGGTCGCGATCCCGCACCTGGGCCTGTTCCTCGGCGAGATGTGGGACCTCGACGGCCTCGCCGAGGCCTGCGCCGCCGACGGCCGGTACGCGTTCTTCCTGACGGCGGCCCCGCTGCGGATCACGGGCGCCGTCGGCTCCCCCGTCAACCCGATCGCGGTGCGGTGACCATGATGATCGGCTCAGCACTCGTCGTCGGCGGCGGGGCCGCCGGGGCGGCCGCCGCCATCCTGCTCGCCCGCGCGGGCGTGGCCGTCGACCTCGTCGAGGCCACCGCCGACGTCGGGTCCGCCGGCTCCGGCATCACCCTGCAGGGCAACGCGCTGCGGGTGTTCCGCGAGCTCGGCGTCCTCGACGCGATCCTCGCCCACGGGTACGCCTTCGACGAGGTCGGCCTGCGCACGCCCGACGGGACCGTCCTCGCCGTCATCCCCGACGCCCGCACCGGAGGGCCGGACCTGCCGGCGACGGTCGGGATGCCCCGCGCCGTCATGGCCACGCTGCTGCTGGAGCAGGCCGGCGCCGCCGGCGCGAAGGTGCGGACGGGCACACGGGTCACGCAGGTCGCGCCCGACGGAGGTGCGACCCTGGACGACGGGACCCGCGGGACCTGGGACCTCGTCGTCGCCGCCGACGGCCTCAACTCCCGCATCCGCGCCCGCCTCGGCATCACGACGACGCCGGAACCGGTCGGCATGGGCATCTGGCGGGTCTTCACGACGCGGCCCGAGAGCATCACCCGCACCGACCTCACCTACGGCGGCGCCGCCCACATCGCCGGGTACTGCCCGACCGGCGACGACTCGATCTACGCGTACCTCGTCGAGGACGCCACCGACCGGACCGACCTCGGCCCGGAGGACCGCCTGGCGACGATGCGGGAACTCGCCGCGCAGTACGGCGGGCCGTGGACCGAGATCCGCGAGCGCATGACCGACGCCGACCGGGTCAACTACACGTGGTTCACCCACCACCTCGTCGACGGGCCGTGGCATCGCGGGCGGGTCGTGCTGGTCGGCGACGCCGCCCACTCCTGCCCGCCCACCCTGGCCCAGGGCGCGGCGATGGCCCTGGAGGACGCGAGCGTCCTGGTCGACGAGCTGACCGGCCACGAGGAACTCGACGCCGCGCTCGCGGCCTACGCCACCCGCCGTCGGGAACGGGCCGGAGCGGTGGTGAGCGGGTCGGTGCAGCTGGCGCGCTGGCTGCTCGACGCCGACCCGCACGCCGACGTCCCCGGCCTCATGGGCCGCACCTCCGCGCTGCTCGCGCAGCGCCCCTGAGTTCGATCCCCCGTCGCTTCGCTCGCCCTTCCCGGAGCCCCCATGGACCGCCTGATCACCCACCTCCGGCACGTCGACCTCGGCGTGCCCGACTTCGACCGCCAGCTCGCCTTCTACACCGACCTCTGGCAGCTCGTGCCCGAGACGACCGACACCGGGATCGCCTTCCTCGCGGCGCAGGGCTCGCCGGAGCAGTACCAGGTGCGGCTGCGCGCCGACGCCGAGAAGCGGGTCGACCTCATCGCGTTCGGCGCGGAGACCCCGGCCGACGTCGACGCGCTCGCCGAGAAGCTCGGCCGCGAGGGCGTCACCCTCGTCTCCACCCCGGACAAGCTCCAGACGCCGGGCGGGGGCTACGGCTTCCGGTTCTTCGACCTCGAGGGCCGGACGATCGAGGTGTCCGCCGACGTCGCGCTCCGGGCCCACCGGAAGATCGAGGAGGGCGAGTCGGTCCCGGTGAAGCTCTCCCACGTGGTGATCAACTCGCCGCAGCCGGAGGCGCTGGTCGCCTGGTACGACCGCCACCTCGACTTCACGCTCTCCGACACGCTGTTCTCCCCGCACATGGGCGAGATGATGTATTTCCTGCGCTGCAACCCCCAGCACCACTCGCTGGCGATCGCGCGCTGCCCGCACGTGTCGCTGCACCACGCGTCGTTCGAGCTGCGCGGCATCGACGAGTACATGCGCGGCACCGGGCGGCTGCTGCGCGCGGGGGTGGAGAAGGTGTGGGGCCCGGGCCGGCACCTGGCCGGGAACAACACGTTCTCCTACTTCCTCGACCCGCAGGGCAACACCGTCGAGTACACGACCGAGCTGGAGTGCCTCGACGAGGACACCTGGCACCCGTCGCTGCACGACTTCACCGACCCGATGGTCTCCGACCAGTGGGGTACGGCGAACCCGATGAGCGAGTTCGTCGCGAAGAAGTCGTTCAACGACCCCGACCGCGGCGTCTTCGTCGCCCCCCCGGTCTGATGCGGATCGCCACGGTCCTCCTTCCCGACGCCGGGGCGGTGCGGGTCGGGCGGGTCGTCGACGACGCCGTGCACGTGCTGGACGCCGCGGACTCGGTCCTGGACCTGCTGCGCGCGGGGACCCTGCTCGAGGCGGGCGAGGCCGCGCTGTCGGCGCCGGCCGTGGCCCTCGACGACGTGCGGCTGCTCGCCCCGCTGCAGCCGCCCACCGTGCGGGACTTCGTGACGTTCGAGGAGCACGTCGAGGGCATGCGGCAGCTCGCCGGTGTCCCCGACGCCTGGTACGCCGCGCCCGCGTTCTACTTCTCCAACCCGTACGCCACGCTCGGCCCGGCGGACGACGTCCCGATGCCGCCGGGCTCGGCCGTCCTCGACTTCGAGCTCGAGGTGGCCGCGGTGGTCGGCCGCACCGGTCGCGACCTCACCCCGGAGCAGGGGGCGGCCGCGATCGCGGGGTTCACGATCATGAACGACTGGTCGGCGCGGGACCTGCAGGCCGCGGAGATGCAGGTCGGGCTCGGGCCGGCGAAGGGCAAGGACACCGCGACCACCCTGGGACCGTGGCTGGTCACCGCCGACGAGTTCAGCGACCTCGACCTGGCACTGGAGGCGCGGGTCGACGGTCGGGTCGTCGGGACCGACCGGCTCTCGAACATGGGCTGGACGTTCGGTGACCTGGTCGCGTACGCCTCGCGGGGCACCGAGGTCCGCCCCGGCGACGTGCTGGGCTCGGGCACCTGCGGACACGGCGGGTGCCTCGGCGAGCTCTGGGGCCGCGGGGTGTCGCACGACGAGCTCCCGCCGCTGCGGCCGGGCAGCGTGGTCTCCCTGTCGGTCGAGGGCATCGGCACCCTGACCAGCCGCGTGGTCCCGGGCGTCGAGCCGACCCCGATCCCGCGGGCCCGTCCTCAGCCCCGTGGCCCCTCCCCTCGTGGCAGGAAAGCGTCGTTGCTGCCACCGGACGACAGCAACGACGCTTTCCTGCCACCGGAGAGGGCACACCGATGAGCGCCGCCAGCCCTGCCAGCCCCACCAGCCCCGCCAGCCCTGCCAGTCCCACCACGGACGTCCACGCGCACCTGCTCGTGCCGGCCGCTGAGGCGCTGGTGGCCGACCGGCCCGAGCTCGGGGCGGCCCGTGCCGTCGAGGGCCGGGCGGCCGGGGCGGCGAGCAGTCGGGTCAACCGCGAGCAGATCGCGGCGCTCGGCCTCGCCCTGACGCGCCTCGACCACCGGCTCGCGGCCATGGACGCGGCGGGCGTCGAGCGGCAGCTCGTCAGCCCGATGCCGATCCACCACCCGTGGGCCGACCGTGACCTCGCGCTCGCCTACGCGGACGCCGTCAACACCGGCGTGCTCGAGCACTGCGCCGGCGCCCCCGACCGCCTCCTCGGCCTCGGCACCGCCCCGCTGCAGCACCCCGACCTCGCCGTCGACGTGCTGCGGTCGGCCGTCCGCGACGGGCTGCGCGGCGTCGAGGTCTCCACCCACGTGACGGGACCCGACGCCCGCCGTCGGGAACTCGACGATCCCGACCTCGCCGGCTTCTGGGCCGCGGCGGCCGAGCTCGAGGCGGTCGTCTTCGTGCACCCGTGGGGCTGCACCCTCGGAGAGCGGCTCGACGTCGGCTACCTGTCGAACACGGTCGGGAACCCCGTCGAGACGACGGTGGCCCTCTCCCGGCTGGTCGCTGCCGGTCTTCTCCCGACAGAAGGGCAGCACGCCGATAGGGGGGTGCGGTTGCTCGCCGCGCACGGCGGCGGCTTCTTCCCGTCCGGCACGGCCCGGCAGGACCACGCCTGGCACGCCCGGCCCGACGACCGGGCCGCGCCCGCGCCGCCGAGCACGGCGCTGCGGCGGATGTGGTTCGACGCGCTCGTCTACACCCCGGAGGCGCTGCGGCACCTCGTCGCGACGGCGGGCGCGGACCGGGTGCTGCTCGGGACCGACTACCCGTTCGACATGGCCGTGACCGACCCGCTGGACCGGCTCGCCGCCGCCGGGCTGGACCCGGCCGACGCCGAGGCGATCCGGGGCGGGAACGCGGTCGAACTGCTGGCCCCGGCGCGGGTGGAGGCCTAGCGCCGATCACCGTGGAGGGCGGCGACGCCGGTCAGGATGAGGTCGACGCCGGCGAGGAACTGCGCGCGGTCGTCGGGCTCCGCGAGCGCGGACGCCGCCCGGTTCAGGCGCGGGTACCGGGCCGGGTCGAGCCGTTCCCACTCGGTGGCGACCATCGCGAGGAACGTCTCCTGGCCCTCCTGCCGCTCGGCGAGGAGCCGGGCGTCGGCGGCGTTCTGACCGGCGACCCCGAGGACGTAGTTGACGGCCACCGACGACGTGCTCGCCCGCGCCCTGGACGGGGTCGCCGGTCCCGACCCGCGGCAGACCCTCCGGGCGCTCGCCCTCGCCCTGTTCGACGCGATCGCCGCGCACCCCTGGGCCGGCGGCCGCCGGACTGGGCGACGCGTTCGCCGACCTCGTCCTGCCCGGGCGCGAGGCCTACCGCATCCTCGACCGGTCGGGGACCGTCCTGCTCGACCTGCCCGACGAGAACCGCGGCGAGAACCCCGAGGTGCAGCGCGGGGAGCTGCGGTCGGTCCTGCTCGACGCGCTCCCGGCCGGCACGGTGCGTTGGGGACACCGGGTCCGCGCCGTGCGGGACCGGGGCGCGGGCCGCCACGAGCTGACCCTCGCCGACGGCGCGACGCGGGACACGGACGTCCTGGTCGGCGCCGACGGCGCGTGGTCGCGGATCCGCCCGCTGCTCTCCGACGCGACGCCGACCTATGCGGGCGTGACGATGGTCGAGACCTATCTCGACCGCGACGGCGAGCAGCACCGGGCGGCCGCCGCCCTCGTCGGCGGCGGCACGACGCTCGCCCTCGCCCCCGGCCGCGGGATCATGGTCCACCGCGAACGCTTCGGCCGACTGCACGCCTGGGCCCAGATGCTGGTGCCGCCGGACTGGGCCGACGGCCTCGACGGCACCGACCCCGCCGCCACGACGGCCCGCGTCGCGCGCGAGTACGACGGCTGGGACACGGCGCTCACGGCCCTGATCACCGGACGGGGCACGCCGCCGGTGGTGCGTCGCATCCACACCCTGCCGGCCGGGCACCGCTGGGAACGCACGCCGGGCGTGACACTGCTCGGCGACGCGGCCCATCTGCAGCCGCCCAACGGCGAGGGCGCCAACGTCGCGATGCTCGACGGCGCCGAGCTCGGCCGTGCCCTGGCCGCGCACCCGGACGACCCCGAGGCCGCCCTGACCGAGTACGAGCGGGACCTCTTCCCCCGGGCGGCCGCCGCGGCGACCGAGTCCGACAACTACCGGCGCCTCTTCGGCGACGACGCGCCGCACGGGCTGATCGCCGACTTCGACGCGGCGCACCGGGCCGCGGCGTGAGGGCGTCCGAGGGCTACCGGCGGGCGACCAGGAAGATCCGGCGGAACGGGAACCAGGTGGAGCCGTCGGGGTTCGCCGGGTAGGCCTCCCGCAGCCGGGGCGCGAGGACCTCGACGAAGTCGCGGTACGCCGCATCGGACAGGGCGTCGCGCACCGGGCGCAGCGCCGTCCCGGAGATCCAGCGCAGCACCGGGTCCTCCCCGGTGAGGCGCTGCAGGTAGGTGGTCTCCCAGACGTCGACCGCGGACGCGCCCGCCAGGTCCCCGGCGTACTCCGCGGGCTCGGCGACCGTGGCGGCGTCGCGCAGCGGCACGTCGAACCGGTCGGCGACCTCGCGGGCGAGCACGTGCGACGGCGCGGTGAAGTTGCCGGGGACCTGCACGGCGAGCCACCCGGCGTCGGGAAGGGCGTCGACCCAGCGACGCAGCAGCGCCCGGTGGCCGGGCACCCACTGCAGGACGGCGTTGGAGACGATCACGTCACCCTCCGGCGACCAGCTCCCGACGTCCTGGCGGGTGGCGTCGACGCCGCGCTCCCGGGCGGCGGCGACCATGTCGGGCGAGGAGTCGAAGGCGGTCACGCGGGCGTCGGGCCAGCGCGCCGCGAGCACGGCGGTGAGGTGGCCCGGCCCGCACCCGGCGTCGACCACGTGCCGGGGTGAGCGGGCCCCGACCCGGGCGAGGAGGTCGACGAACGGACGGGAGCGGTGGTCGTCGAAGTCGAGGTAGAGCGCGGGATCCCAGGAGGTGCTCGCCACGCGACTCACGCTACGCCCGCGATGATCAGCACCAGCCCGCTCACGCCCGCCCCGAGCACCCCGCCGACGATCACCTGGGCGAGCGTGTGCGCGGTCAGCCGCAGCCGGGCCCACCCGACGACGGGGACGGCGAGCCAGGCGAGCGCCCACCAGCCACCGCCGAGCAGCGTGAGGACGGCGGCCGCCGCAGCCACGACCGCCGTGTGGAAGCTGACCTTCCACCACAGCGTGACCGTGGTGGCCACCAGGACCGTGACCAGCACCGCGACCTGCAGCGCCACGATCGCCCGCGGCGCGCCGGCCAGCCACAGCACGCCGAGGCCGACGAGCACCGACAGCGCCGCGAACCCGAGCGGGACGGCCCGCTGCTCACGGCGGGAGAGGTGGTGGTCGGTGTAGCGGCCGCGGCGCACCCCGACGTCGACGATCGCGGCCGGGATCACCACCGTGAACACCATCCCGAGCAACGACCACGCGATGCCGGGCGGCCCGGCCGCGAGGGCCCCGACCACCGGGTAGAGCACGGCGAGCAGGAGGGTCGGTGAGCTCACCGCGCTGACCCGGGTGGCGAGGACGGTCACCCCACCAGTGTCGGTCAGATGCTCACGGTCGGGGCCGGAGCAGCCCCTCGGGCGACATCGTCGCCCGAATTCACTCGTTCGTGGGCTCACGACTCGACGTGTCGTGGCGACATCGTCGGTGAGCACGTCCGAAGGAGTGAGCATGCAGGTCGAGTACTTCCCCGCGCCGCCGCCGCCCGGCCCCCGTGACCCGCGGAGCCTCCCGCACGACGCCGGCCTGGAGCTGGACTCGATCGTCT
This sequence comes from Actinomycetospora sp. NBRC 106378, assembly GCF_030269685.1. Taxonomy (GTDB): domain Bacteria; phylum Actinomycetota; class Actinomycetes; order Mycobacteriales; family Pseudonocardiaceae; genus Actinomycetospora. The sequence goes on along the minus strand of NZ_BSTT01000018.1, from coordinate 22,190 downwards.
CCACCGCCGCCGACCTGGAGCTGCCGAACTTCGCGCGCACCGTCGACGTCCTGCTGGGCGGGAGCGCCAACTTCGCGGTCGACCGGGAGGCCGCCGCCACGCTGCTGCGGATCGACCCCCTGGTGGAGGCCCGCGTCCGGGCCAACCGCGCGTTCGTGCGCCGGGCCGTGCGGTACGCCCACGCGCAGGGCATCGACCAGTTCCTCGACCTCGGCTGCGGCATCCCGTCGAACCAGTCGGTGCACGGGTTCGTGCACGCGGTGAACCCGGCCGCCCGCGTCGCCTACGTCGACCTCGACCCGGTGGTCGTGGCGCACGCCCGCGAGCTGGTCGCCGGCACGCCGGAGGTCAGCGTGACCTGGGGCGACCTGCGCGCACCCGACTGCGTCCTCGCCGCCCCCGAGATCGACGGCTCGCTCGACCCGACCCGTCCGATCGCCCTGCTCGTCTGCGGGGTGCTGCACTTCGTGCACGACGACGTCGCGGCTCTCCTGCGTCGGTGGCGGGATCTGCTCGCCCCGGGGAGCCTGATCGCGGCGACGCACGCCGCCCCCGTCCACCCCCGGGCGGCCGCCGTGCTCGACGGCACCTACAGCCGGGGCCTCGCCGGGTTGACCACCCGCAGTCGCCGCGCGATCCACGAGGCGCTGCAGGTCGTCGGACCCGTCGTCGACGTGGTCGACTGGCCGCGGGGCGGCGCGGGCGGGCGCTACGCGCTCGACCACCTCGGCGCCGTCGGCGCGGTCTAGCCCTCAGAGCGCGAGCAGCCCGATCGCGACCGCGGCGAAGGCCGCGACGAGCAGGGCCGTCCGCAGCACGTGCAGCCGGTCCCAGCGCGCGAGCTGGTCCCGCCAGTCGGCCGGCGCCCCGCCCTCGCTCCAGGTCCGAGCCCGGTCGTTGATCGGCACGAGGAACACGACCGAGAGCACGACGGCGACGACGAGGAGACCGGCCCCCACCCCGACCGGGGCCACGGCCGCACTCCCCCACGCCAGGACGATCCACGCGACACCGAGCAGCAGCGCGCCGACGTACCAGAACGGCATCACCCGCCCCAGGACCCGCGCCCCGTCGCTGCGTGCCGCGAGCCCGGCCGTGCCGGGCATCCGGTCCATGATCGGGTTGACGAACACGGCGACCGCGAACTCGACACCCACGAGCACGCCGACCACCACCACCGTCAGCACGGCGAGTACGTCCATGCGAGCCTCCGCCTTTCTAGCACTGCTAGGAACACGGGCGACGCTACAACACTTCTACTAGCACTGCTAGATTCGCCTGGTGACGACGCAGGAACGCAGGGCGCGCGAGCGGGCGGACCGACACGGGCGGATCATCGCCACGGCCCGCGAGCTCGCCGAGGAACAGGGCTGGGACGCCGTCACCACCCGTCGCCTCGCCGACCGCATCGAGTACAGCCAACCGGTGCTCTACGGCCACTTCCCTGGTGGGAAGGACGAGATCGTCGCCGCCGTGGCGCTGGAGGGGTTCGACGAGCTGGCCCGGACGCTGACCACCGCCGTCGGGGGTCGGTCCGGCCGCGACGGGGTCGCCGCCCTCACCGACGCCTACCTCGACTTCGCCGCGTCCCGCCCGGCGGTCTACACGGCGATGTTCGACCTCGCCGCCCTGCCCTTCGCCGCCGACGAGACCCCCGCCGTCCTGCGGGCGGGCTTCGAGGCGGTGCGCGCCGCGCTCGGGGGCGACGACGAGCTCGCCGAGGTCGGGTGGGCGACGCTGCACGGGCTCGCGACCCTGCGCCGGGCCGGGCGCGTGCCCGCGGCGACCGAGACCCATCGTCGGGAACGGGTGGTGGACCTCCTCGATCCGGCCCGGGCGCGGTAGGAAGGCCGCATGAGCCGGGCCAACCACCTCGTCCTCGCGGTGGTGGTCGCCCGCCCCGGCCTGCTGTTGCTGCACCGGCCCGGCGAGACGCCGCCGGCGGTGCTGCCGGGCGGACGCCCCGAGGCCCGGGAGTCGGTGGGCGCGACGGCCGAGCGCGGGTGCCTGGAGGAGACCCGCGTGCGCATCCGTGCCGGGAAGGTCCTCGGGCGCGACGTCGTCGACGGGATCGCGACCACCTACGTGGCCGCGCGACCTCTCGTCGAGCCACCGGCGGACCAGGTCGCCGTGAGCCTGCACGTCGCCTGGTACCGCCCGGAGCAGGTCGACCTGGTGCTGCCGGACCTGCCGTCGTTCGTCCGAGGTGCGCTCCGCGCTCGTGAGCACTAATCCGTGCCCTGGCACGGATGAGTGCTCACCTGAGCGAAGCTCACACGGGCAGCACCGTCGGCACGATCATCGGGCGACGGCGGTAGGTCTCGCCGACCCACTTGCCGACGACCCGGCGGACCGCCTGGGCGATGCGGTGGGTGTCGGTGATGCCCTCGGCCTCGGTGCGCGAGAGCTCCATCTCGACGAGCGAGACCACGTTCTCGAGCGCCTTCGGGTCGTCGGAGAACCCGCGGCCGGAGATCCGCGGCGGGGCGACGGCCCGGCCCGTGGCGGCCTCGACGGCGACGGTGATGGCGATGAAGCCGCCCTCGCCGAGCACGAGGCGGTCGGAGAGCGTCGACTCGCCCACGTCACCGACCTGGTTGCCGTCGACGTAGACGTGCCCGACCTCGACGCGGCCGACGATGGCCGCGTTCTTCTCGACGAGGTCGACCACGACGCCGTCCTCGGCGATGACGACCCGCTCCGCCGGCACGCCCGTGCGCCGGGCGATCGCGGCGTTGGCCCGCAGGTGGCGCCACTCGCCGTGCACCGGCATGACGTTGCGGGGGCGCAGCGCGTTGTAGAGGAAGAGCAGCTCACCGGCGCTGGCGTGCCCGGAGACGTGCACCTTCGCGACGCCGGAGTGGATCACCTCGGCGCCCAGGCGGGTCAGGCCGTTGATCACCGCGAACACGGCGGTCTCGTTGCCCGGGATCAGCGACGACAGCAGCACGACCGTGTCGCCGGGCGTGATCGTGATCTGCCGGTGGTCGCCGCGGGCCATCCGACCCAGGGCCGAGAGCGGCTCGCCCTGCGACCCGGTGGAGACGAGCACGACGTCGCGCTCGGGCATCGCCAGGGCGTCGTCGAGGTCGACGAGCAGGCCCTCGGGGATGTCGAGCAGGCCGAGGTCGGCGGCGATGCCCATGTTGCGCACCATCGAGCGGCCGGTGAAGCAGACCTTGCGCCTGTGCTGCTGCGCCGCGGTGAGCACCTGCTGGACGCGGTGCACGTGGCTCGCAAAGCAGGCGACGATGAGGCGGCTCGGGGCCTTGCGGAACACGTCGTCGATCACCGGCGCGATGTCGCGCTCCGGGGTGACGAAGCCCGGGACCTCGGCGTTCGTGGAGTCGATCAGCAGCAGGTCGACGCCCTCGTCGCCCAGCCGGGAGAAGCCGGCGAGGTCGGTGAGCCGCCCGTCGAGGGGCAGCTGGTCGAGCTTGATGTCCCCGGTGTGCAGCACGGTGCCGCCCGGGGTGCGGACCGCGACGGCCAGCGCGTCCGGGATCGAGTGGTTCACCGCGAAGAACTCGCAGTCGAACGTCCCGTAGTGGCTGCGCTCGCCCTCGCGCACCTCGAGCAGGTGCGGGGTGAGACGGTGCTCGCGGCACTTCGCCTCGACCAGCGCCAGGGTGAACCGCGACCCGACGATCAGCAGGTCGGGCTTCTGACGCAGCAGGAACGGCACCGCGCCGATGTGGTCCTCGTGCCCGTGCGTGAGCACCAGGGCGTCGACGTCGTCGAGCCGGTCCTCGATGGCGCGGAAGTCGGGCAGGATCAGGTCGACGCCGGGCGAGTCCTCCGAGGGGAAGAGCACGCCGCAGTCGACGATCAGCATGCGGCCGCCGTACTCCAGCACCGTCATGTTGCGGCCGACCTCGCCGACACCGCCGAGCGCGACGACGCGCAGGGCCCCCTGGGCGAGCGGCTTCGGGTGGGCGTCGGGGGCGGGCACCGACTGGGTCGGGGTCCCGGTCGCGCCGCAGTCGTGGTCGTGCTTCGGGGCCTGCGTCTGCTGCGTCTGCTGCTGTTGTTGCTGTTGTTGCTGGCCGCCGCCGTTGCGGCGGCGCTGCGCGGTCGATCGACTCACCGGGCGACCTCGGTCATGGCGTGGGAGATGGGTTCCTCCTAATCGGGGGGCGGCTCCCGGCAGGCGTGTTCACGACGCCGGGCGCGCGGGCAGCCGCCCGCGGGTGCGGCTGCTCGGCAGCCGCGGGACGTGTGTGGTGGCGATGACCGGCGTCGCGCCTCGTCGGCCGCCTCGGGCCGGGGTCCACGTTCGCAGTCATGCCGATCTCACCGTACCGCGAGGAGCCCTGCCGTGCGGCGCACCGGTCGGGCCTGCGCGGTGAGGTCGGCGACCGTCACCCGTCCGGAGGCGTCGTCAGAACCCGCGGTCGGTGCCCTTCACGGCCGCCACGTCGGCGGGCTCGCCGGAGAACGACACCACGGCCTGCTCCCGGCCGGCGGTGAACAGCAGCAGCTCGCCGGGCTCGCCGAGGATCGTCACGGTGCGCGGGCCGCTCTTCACGGCGTGCTCCGCCCCGTCCGGGCGCTGCAGCGTCACCCCCACCGGGCTCGACCGGTAGGCCATCCGTCCCAGGAGTCCGAGCTGCGACCAGAGGATGCCGTCCCGCTCGTCGTCGGCGGGCCGGGGCGACCAGCCCTCCTGGGCACGCCGCACGTCCTCGTGGTGGATGAAGTACTCCTGCACGTCCACGCCGACGAGGAAGGGGATCGCCAGCGGGCTCCACAGCGGCGGGCCGCTGCGGATCGCGGCGATGTTCGTCCCGTAGTCCTGGGCCGCCGCGCGGGCCTGGACCCGCTCGGTCCAGAACGACAGCGGCTTGATGAGGATGCCGGGCGCGGCGTCGGGCCGGCGCTCACGGATCACCAGGTGGGCGAGGAGGTCGCGGGTGGTCCAGTCCCCGCAGAGGGTCGGCGCGTCGGGTCCCTCACGCAGCAGCGAGTCGGCGAGGGCGTTGCGCTCGGCGGCCGCGGCTGATGCTCCACTCATGCGCGTTCCCTACCCGGTCCGCCGGGCGGTCTACCCCTCGGCGCCTACCCCTCGGCGACGAAGGGGCTGGACGCGACGCGCGACCCGCCGGGCAGCTCGCTGACGACGAAGTCGGCGAACACGTTGGGCACCTCGGCCTGGAGCGCCTCGAGGCACGCGATCGCGAGGTCTCGGATCTCGACGTCGGCGTGCTCCGAGGCACGCATCGCGATGAAGTGCCGCCAGGCGCGGTAGTTGCCGGTGACGACGATGCGGGTCTCGGTGGCGTTCGGCAGCACCGCGCGGGCGGCCTGCCGGGCCTGCTTGCGGCGCAGGGTGCGGTTGGGCTCGTCGGCGAACCGCTCCTCCAGCCCGGCCAGCAGCTTCTCGTAGGAGGCGAGCGCGGCCGCCGAGGCCTCCTCGAACAGCGCGTGCAGCTCGGGGTCCTCCGCGATGACGGCGGGCTCGACCATCGCCGCGTCCGACTCCGGCACGTAGCGCTGCGAGAGCTGCGAGTACGAGAAGTGCCGGTGGCGGATGAGCTCGTGGGTGAGGCTCCGCGACATCCCGGTGAGGTAGAAGCTCACCGTGCCGTGCTCGAGCACCGAGAGGTGCCCCACCTCGAGGATGTGGCGCAGGTAGCCCGCGTTGGTGGCCGTCGCCGGGTTCGGCTTGCTCCACGACTGGTAGCAGGCCCGCCCCGCGAACTCCGCCAGCGCCTGACCGCCGTCGGTGTCGGTCTCCCACGGCACGTCGGCCGGCGGGACGAACTCGGTCTTGGCGATCAACTGCACCCGGGGCGTCACGGTCTGGGCCACGGGCCCACGGTAACCGGCCCCCGTGATCGGGCGTTACCCGCACATGGCGACGCCCCCGGTGCCCGACGACCCGAACGACCCGAACATCACGATCTCGCTCGCGGGACGCGAGATCACCATCCGCGACCGCTACGAGACGGCGAGCATCGTCAACGACGTCCTCATCGCGATCGAGTTCTTCGTCGGCTCGTTCTTCTTCTTCTCGTGGTTCGAGGAGATCGCGCCCAAGGACGTCGGGGTGTGGCTGTTCGTCGTGGGCAGTGCCCAGCTGATGATCCGTCCGGCGATCCGTCTCGCGCGCCGCGTCTCGCTCCGTCGGATGGCGGCCTCCTCGGGGTCCGGGGGCTACCACGCGGACCCGCAGGACTTCTGACACCACCCGTGGTGTCCGCCGACGGCGGAATCGCTTGTGGTGGTGTCGCTCTGGTGTCACTGTGGTGGCATGGACCTCACGCCCTACGTCACCGCGTTGCGGGACGACCTCGCCGCGGCGGCCTCCGTGGGCGACGAGCAGACCGCCCGGGCCGGCACCGCGCTGGCCGGGGCCCTCGAGCCCGCCGTCCGCCTCGCCCTGCAGAACGCCCTGTCCGACCTCACCACCGAGATCTCGGAGAAGCTCGGCGACCGCTCCGTCTCGCTGCGCCTGCGCGGCCGCGAGGTGGAGGTGGTCGTCGACCGCGAGGAGGGCGGGCCCGAGGCCGCGGAGGAGCCCGCGTCCGGGTTCTTCGCCGGCCCGTCCGCGAGCCCGTTCGCCGGGCCCGGCGGCCCGTTCCGCCGCCCCGGTTTCGACGCCCCCGGTGCCGCAGGCCGGGGTGCCGACATGGGCGACATCTCCCGCATGACCCTGCGCCTGGTCGACCAGATCAAGGGCCAGGCCGAGCAGGCCGCCGCCGCCCAGGGCATGTCGCTGAACTCCTGGATCTCCCAGGCCGTCCAGGGCGCGCTGCGCGACAACCTCGGCCAGCACGGCCGCCGCCGCTGGGAGGGCGCCTGGGACCCGCAGCGCCGGTCCGGCGAGGCACCCGAGCCGCCGCCGGCCCCGGACGCCGGCTCCGGTCCCGGGGAGAAGCCGGACGACGGTCCCGACGACGGCGGCTCGGGCGTCTCCGGGTGGGTGCGGGGATGAGCACGCGTCAGGAACGCTTCATCGCCGCGGGTCCGGCCGAGCTGCTGGTGGAGATCGACGCCGGGCGCGTGGACGTCCGGCTGGATGCGGCCGGGGAGGTGCGCGTCGAGGTCGTGGCCGATCGCGAGGGCGCGCCCGGCTGGGTGCAGGGCCTCGCGGGTCTGGTCGACGCCGCCGGCGGGCTGGAGCGCCGCTTCGGGTTCGACCTGGGTGCGATCTCGGGCCTCGGGGTGCGCCGCGACGAGACACCCGAGGAGCGGGCCGAACGGGCCGTGGCCGAGACGACCGTGGAATGGGTCGACGGACGGCTGCACGTCCGTTCGCCCCGGGAGGTCGCGCTGCGCACCGTCCCGCTGGCCGTGACGGTGCACGCGCCGGAGACGTCGGCGGTGACGGTGCGGGCGGGCGCGGCACCGGTCGACGTCGCGGGCCGGCCCGGCGCCGTGGAGATCGGGACCACCGGCGCGGTCTCGCTCGACCGCGTCACCACACGCTCGCGGGTCAAGTGCGGCGCCGGGGACGTGACGGTCGGGCGGGTCGAGGGCTCGCTGCGCGTCACCGGCGGCGCCGGTGACGTGTTCCTCGACGAGGTGCACGCGGGCGTCGAGGTCGTGACCGGCAGCGGCTCGGTCACCGCCGGCCGGGTCGCGGCCGACCTCGCCGTGCGCTGCGGCAGCGGGGACATCACCGTCCGGGACGCCTCGTCCGGCGACCTCGACCTGACGACCGGTGCGGGCTCGGTGCGGGTGGGCGTCCACGCCGGGGTCGACGCCTCGGTCGACCTCCGCTCGGCGGCGGGCACGGCGGCGTCGGACCTGCCGGTGACCGCCACCCGACCGGAGGCGGACCCGTCGTCGGGAACGGTGCACATCCGCGGCCGCGCCGCGGCGGGCGACACCCGCGTGGTCCGCGCGGGCGCCTGAACGCGCGAACGGCACTCTCGCAGCATCGATGTGCGCGAGAGTGCCGTTCGTTCACAGCGGGTCGAGCTAGTCCGCGCGCGCCCCCGCGAGGGTGGCACCGAGGACGTCGTGGTTCAGCCGCGAGATCGAGGCCAGCGGAATGCCCTTCGGGCAGACCTCCGCGCAGGCGCCGACGTTGGTGCAACCACCGAAGTCGAGCTCGTCCTGCTTGGCCAGCATCGAGATCGCGCGGGTCTGGCGCTCGGGCTGCCCCTGCGGGAGCAGGCCGAGGTGCGTGACCTTCGCCGAGGTGAACAGCATCGAGCTGCCGTTCGGGCACGCCGCGACGCAGGCGCCGCAGCCGATGCAGGTCGCGGCGTCGAACGCGTCGTCCGCCGAGACCTTGTCGACCGGGGTCGCGTGCGCCTCGGGCGCCGAGCCGGTGTTGACGCTGACGTAGCCGCCGGCCTGGATGATCTGGTCGAAGGCCGACCGGTCGGTCACCAGGTCCTTGATCACCGGGAACGCCCGGGCCCGCCACGGCTCGACGTCGATCGTGTCGCCGTCCTTGAAGTGCCGCATGTGCAGCTGGCACGTCGTGGTGTTCTTCTGCGGGCCGTGCGGGGTCCCGTTGATGACCATCGCGCACGAACCGCAGATGCCCTCGCGGCAGTCGTGGTCGAACGAGACCGGGTCCTCGCCGGCGAGGATCAGCTTCTCGTTCAGCACGTCGAGCATCTCGAGGAAGGACATGTCCTCCTCGACGTCGTCGAGCTTGTACTTCTCCATCTTGCCCTTGGCGTCGGCGTTCTTCTGACGCCAGACGCGCAGCGTGATTCTCACTTGTAGCTCCGCTGGCTCGGGTGGACGTAGGAGAACTCGAGGTCCTCCTTGTGCAGGATCGGCTTGGAGCCGGGCTTCTCGCCGCCGTACTCCCAGGCCGCGACGTACGCGAAGTTCTCGTCGTCGCGCTGCGCCTCGCCGTCCTCGGTCTGGTGCTCGACCCGGAAGTGACCGCCGCACGACTCCTCGCGGTGGAGGGCGTCGGTGCACATGAGCTCACCGAGCTCGAGGAAGTCGGCGACGCGACCGGCCTTCTCCAGCGACTGGTTGAACCCGTCGCCGGTGCCCACGATCTTGACGTCGCGCCAGAACTCCTCGCGCAGCGACGGCAGCCGGTCGAGGGCCTTCTCCAGCCCCTCTTTGCTGCGCGCCATGCCGCACTGGTCCCAGATGAGCTGGCCCAGCTCGCGGTGGAACGAGTCGACGGTGCGGTTGCCGTTCGCCGAGAGCAGCTTGTCGATGCGGCCCTTGGTGGACTCGACGGCCTCGACGACGGCGGGGTGGCTCTCGTCGATCGGGTCGAAGGGCCCGTCGGCGAGGTAGTTCGGGACCGTCGTCGGGAGCACGAAGTACCCGTCGGCGAGGCCCTGCATCAGCGCCGAGGCGCCGAGGCGGTTCGCGCCGTGGTCGGAGAAGTTGGCCTCCCCGCCCACGAACAGGCCCGGGATGGTCGAGCGCAGGTCGTAGTCGACCCACAGCCCGCCCATCGTGTAGTGGATCGCCGGGTAGATGCGCATCGGGACCTCGTACGGGTCGTCCCCGGTGATGCGCTGGTACATCTCGAAGAGGTTGCCGTACTTGGCCTCGACCGCGTGGCGGCCGAGACGCCCGATGGCGTCCTTGAAGTCGAGGTAGACGCCGAGGCCGCCCGGGCCGACACCCTGCTCGGCGTCGCACATGTTCTTCGCGGCGCGCGAGGCGATGTCGCGCGGGACCAGGTTCCCGAACGCCGGGTACTGGCGCTCGAGGTAGTAATCCCGCTCCTCCTCGGGGATGGAGTTCGGCGGACGGCTGTCGCCGCGCTCCTTCGGCACCCAGACGCGGCCGTCGTTGCGCAGCGACTCCGACATCAGGGTCAGCTTCGACTGGTAGTCGCCGGAGACCGGGATGCAGGTCGGGTGGATCTGCGTGTAGCAGGGGTTCGCGAAGAGCGCGCCCCGCTTGTGCGCCCGCCAGGCCGCCGTGACGTTCGAGCCCTTGGCGTTCGTCGACAGGTAGTAGACGTTGCCGTAGCCGCCCGTGCAGAGCACGACGACGTCGGCCAGGTGCGTCTCGATCTTCCCGGTCAGGATGCTGCGCGTGACGATCCCGCGGGCGCGACCGTCGGCGACGATCAGGTCCAGCATCTCCGTGCGCGGGTGCATCTCGACGGTGCCGGCCGCGATCTGCCGCTCGAGGGCGGAGTAGGCGCCGATGAGCAGCTGCTGCCCCGTCTGGCCGCGGGCGTAGAACGTGCGCGACACCTGCGTGCCACCGAAGGAGCGGGTGTCGAGCAGGCCCGAGTACTCGCGGGCGAACGGCACGCCCTGGGCGACGCACTGGTCGATGATGTTGACGCTGGCCTCGGCCAGGCGGTGCACGTTCGACTCGCGGGAGCGGAAGTCGCCGCCCTTGACCGTGTCGTAGAACAGCCGGTGCACCGAGTCGCCGTCGTTGCGGTAGTTCTTCGCGGCGTTGATCCCGCCCTGCGCGGCGATCGAGTGCGCGCGCCGCGGCGAGTCCTGGAAGCAGAACGACTTGACGTGGTAGCCGGCCTCGCCGAGCGTCGCGGCGGCGGCGCCGCCCGCGAGCCCCGTGCCGACGATGATCGCCGTCATCTTGCGGCGGTTGGCCGGGTTCACCAGCCGGGCGGAGAACTTGCGGTCGCTCCACCGGTCGCCGATCGGGCTGTCGGGCGCGCGGTCGTCGGCGATCGGGTCGCCGAGCAACCAGCGGCCCTCGCCCTGCACCGCTGTCGGCTCCTGCTGCAGCTCTGACATGGTCACCTCACCAGACCGAACATGACGGACACCGGGATGATCGCGAACCCGACGGCGATCACGACGCCGACGACGATCGAGAACGTCTTCAATGCGTGCTGCTTGACGGCGCTGTTGCCGCCCAACGTCTGGATGCCCGACCACAAACCATGGGAAATGTGGAAGCTCAGGGCGACCATCGCGAGGATGTAGAAGATCGCGACGATCGGCCGGTCGAAGCTCGCCACCAGGCGGCCGTAGGCGCCGCCCGCCGGGTCCGGGTTCACCGTCCCCGTCGTCAGGTCGAGGATGTGCCAGATCACGAACAGCGCGATGATCACGCCGCCCCAGCGCATGGTGCGGGCCGCGTAGCTGCCCTGGTGCCCCTTGTGCTGGTACCCGACCGGCCGCGCGCGCTTCGCCTTGTACCAGAGGCTGAAGGCCGCAACCATGTGCAGCGCGACGGACGCGAGCAGGACGACGCGGATGATCCACAGGACGCCGGAGTAGCCGAAGATCTCGGCGCCGAGCGTCCGGAGGTGTTCGGAGTACGCGTCGAACGTCTCCTGCCCGAAGAAGATCTTCAGGTTGCCGATCATGTGGGCGATCACGAACAGCAAGAAGATGACGCCCGTCACGGCCATGACGAACTTCTTGCCGACGGAGGAACCCCACGTCCTCGTCACGATGTTGCGCTGCTGGGTCAGGACCACGGCGACACGCTAAGCCCCCGAACACGCCGACTGCCAATGCATGCAAGTCGGTTCAGCGATGCACCTAAGCTATTGAGGTGACCCTCAAACAGCTCATCTACTTCCTCGCTGTGGCGGACACGGGACGGTTCGTGCAGGCAGCGGCGGAGACGCGGGTCGCGCAGCCCACGCTGAGCCGACAGGTCCAGGCCCTGGAAGATGATCTCGGTGAGACCTTGTTCACGCGGGGTAGGGACCACGTCACACTCACATCGGCGGGCGAGACCCTCCTGCCGCTCGCGCGGCGCATCGTGGCCGACGTCGAGACCGCCCGGTTGGAGATCGCCGAACTCGCCGATCTCCGCCGTGGACGCCTGCGGCTGGGGGCCACGCCGTCCCTCTGCGTGAGCGTCGTCGCCGACGTCCTCGCGGTCTTCCACGACTCCTACCCGGGCATCTCGCTGCAGATCTCCGAGGGCGGCTCGCGGGACCTCGTCGGCGACCTGGAGGACGGGCAGCTGGATCTCGCGCTGGTCATCCACCAGGCCGACGGGTTCCCGACGACCGGTCCTGCCGGGGTCCCGCTCGCGCTCACCCCGGTGCTGCGCGAGGAGCTGGTGGCGGTCTCCGCCACCGCGGGGCGGGCCCCCCTCGACGAGGTGCTCGGCGACCACGCCGGGATCGCCGAGATCGCCCGGCACCCGCTGGTGCTCAACCGGCCGGGCTACGAGCTGCGGGAGGCGGTGCTCTCCGCGTGCGCCGCGGCCGGGGTGACGCCACGGGTCGCCGTGGAGGGCGGGGAGATGGACGCCGTGCTGCGCATGGTCGAGCGCGGCCTCGGCGTGGCGATCGTGCCCAGCCTCGTGCTCACCGGCCGCACGGGGCTGCACACCACCCGGCTCGACGGCAGCGGCTGGACCCACCGCACGATCGTGCTGGCCCACCGCACCGACGTCGCCCCCACACGCGCGGCCGAGGCGTTCCGCGAGACCCTCCTCGCCGTGCTCGCCCGCACCTCGCGGACCGGTGGCCTGCCCACCGGCGTCCGCTTCATCCACCCGACCTCCTAGGGCTCACCGGGCTCGGCCGGCAGCGCCGCGAGCACCCCGCCGCGGCGCGACACGGGAGGAGCACCCCCGACGGCGTCGTCGCGCAGCAGGGCCCGGCTCAGCGCGGGCGCGAGCGGACCACCCTCGACCACGACGTCGTCCACCCCGAGCCAACCCGCCATGTCGCGCAGCGCCCCGGCCAGTTCCGCCGCCACCCGGTCCTCGTCGGCCCCGCGCTCGGCGCACTCCGGCTCGGCGAACGCGGCCGGCACCCGCAGGACGCCCGCCGCCCGGTCGGTCTTGAGGTCGACGCGCCCGACCAGCTGCCCGTCGAGCAGGAACGGGAAGACGTAGTAGCCGTGCGTGCGCTGCTCGGCCGGGGTGTAGATGCCGATCCGGTAGGTGAACCCGAAGATGCGTTCGGTGCGGGGCCGGAACCAGATCAGCGGGTCGAACGGCGCGAGCAGCGCCCGCCCGGTGACCCTCCGCGGCACCCGCGTCCCGGGCAGCCGGTAGGCAGGAGCGCCCCACCCGGCGACCTCGACCTCCTCGAGCTCCCCGGCGTCGACCAGCTCGGTGACCGCCACCCGGCTCTCCGCGGGCGGCAGCCGGTAGTGGTCGCGCAGGTCGGGCTCCGTGGCCACGCCGTGCGCCGCGGCGGCCCGGAGGGTGAGCTGCCGCATCGACTCCGCACGGTCGGGATGCTCCGCGAGCACCTCGGGCGGGATGACGTCCTCGCTGACCGCGTAGGCCCGGCGGAAGCCGCGCCGCGTCCCCGTCGTCAGGACCCCCGTCGCGAAGAGGTGCTCGCAGGCGACCTTGACGTCCGAGCGGTGCCACCAGCCGCCGTGCGCGCGGGCGCGGCGTTCCCCGCCGTCGCCGAGCACGGCCTCGACCTCCCGGGCCTCGAGCGGGCCGTGCGCGGCGACCACGTCGTGCACGGCGTCGAGGATGTCCGGCCGGTGGTCCATCGCGTTGCCGAGCCAGCGGCTGGTGCGCGCGGTGTTGTCCCGCATCCGCCAGCGAAGCAGCGGCCAGTCCTCCACCGGGACGAGGCTCGCCTCGTGGGCCCAGAACTCGACGAGCGCCCGGCGCCGCCGGTCGGCCGCCGTCTGCGGCCAGGCGAGCGCGTCGAGGGTGTCCCGGTCGTAGCTCCCCAGGCGTGCGAACACCGGCGCGTAGTGCGCCCGCACGGCGACATTCACCGAGTCGAGCTGGAGCAGCCCGAGGTGGCGGACGAGGCGCGTCAGCGCCCCGCGGTTCGGGGGGCCGGGGCGCGGCGGGGCGTCGAGCCCCTGTGCCCCCAGCACCGCCCGTCGCGCCGCAGCCGCCCCCATCCGCTCCGGTGATCGCACGCCCGCGATCCTGCCAGCCACCCCCGACAACCACCGGAATGGAGCTGCCCGCACCGGCGTTGACCAGGGAGAACGCTGAAGGAGGACCCATGATCGGAGATCGCGTCGAGATCGTCGTGGACGCCGGCGGCACGACCCGCAGCTGGGACGTGCAGGCCACCCGCGCCGGCCGTCGGGTGGAGGTCGCGCACGGGCGCGGCGTCGTCGAGGTCAGCGAGGTGACCCGCGGCGGCACGCCGGTGCGCACCGCCCGGTTCATGTCCTCGCGCGTGCTCGCCCTCGTCGAGCACCCCGCCGCGGCGGTGCGGCTCGCCGACGACGAGCCGCCCGCCCTGCCGCTGCCGCGCCCGGCGTGACGCCCTACGAGACCTCGGTGAGCGTCCCGGCGTCGACGTCGTAGACGAAGCCGCGCACCGCGTCGGTGTGCAGGAGGAAGGGACAGGAGCGGACCGCGGCCATAGAGTCGCGCAGGTCCTGCTCGGTGTCGGCGAAGGCGCCCGGCGCCCAGGACGGCTTCTGCCCGCACTCGTTCTCGAGCTCGCCGACGAACTCGTCGTCGTCGAAGGTCGCCATGCCGCACTTCGTGTGGTGGACCAGGACGACCTCGGTGGTCTTCAGCTTGCGCTGGCTGATCGTCAGCGAGCGCAGGACGTCGTCGGTGACGACCCCGCCCGCGTTGCGGATGACGTGCGCCTCGCCCGGACCGAGTCCGAGGGTGCGGTAGACGTCGAGGCGGGCGTCCATGCAGGCGACCACGGCGACGTGGCGCGACGGCGGCCCGGGCTGCCCGCCGTCGCTGAAACCCGCAGCGAACGACTCGTTGGCGGCCAGCATCTCGTCGGTGACGGACACGGTGTCTCCCTGTCTCTCGGCGGTATGCGTCATTCGTGATCATTCCGGACGGCGGGTGGGGTCGCCGTCGGGGCGTGATGCGCGTCCTAGTGTCGTGTCATGGCGATCGCGCACGTCCGCCCGGCCACCCCCGACGACGCCGCCGCCGTCACCGCGGTGCAGCGGGAGGTCTGGACGACCGCCTGGGCCGGCTTCCTGCCGACCGGGCTCACCGAGGGGTTCGACGACGAGGCCGTCACCGCCGCGTGGGAGCGCGCCGTCGACGGCCTGCTCGTGGCCACCGAGGGGGACGCGGTCGCCGGGTTCGCCCTGGCCGGGCCGGCGTCGCCCGACGACCTCGCCGACGCCGTCGGCACGGTTCCCGACGACGCCGGGTCGGTCGGCCTGGTCGCGACGCTGCTCGTCTCGCCGCGGTGGGGCCGCCGCGGCCACGGGGGGCGCCTGCTGGTCACCGCGGCCGACGCCCTGCGCGCCGCGGGCGCGACCCGGGGCGTCACCTGGGTGCCCGAGCGGGACGCGGCGTCGCGGGCGTTCTACGCGCGGGCCGGGTGGGAGCCCGACGGCACGGTGCGCACCCTCGACGCCGGCGGTCGCCCGTTGCGCGAGGTGCGGATCGGCGGCCCGCTGGACCTGGAGTTCGCCGTCCGCCCGACCGCCGAGGACCTGGGCCTGCCGCTGCTCTGAACGGCGGCACCCCCTTCTGCACGAACGGCACTCTCGCAGTGTCTACGTGCGCGAGAGTGCCGTTCGTTCAGTGGGGACTAGTCCAGGTCGAGCACCGACTCCAGCCCGATCGTCAGGCCGGGCCGGGAGACCACCGAGCGCACCGCGAGCAGCACGCCCGGCATGAAGGACGCGCGGTCGAACGAGTCGTGCCGGATCGTCAGGGTCTCGCCCTCCGAGCCGAGCAGGACCTCCTGGTGCGCGACCAGGCCGGCCATCCGCACCGCGTGCACGTGCACGCCGTCCACGGTGGCGCCCCGGGCGTGGTCGGGATCGTGGGTGGTGGCGTCCGGCCCCGGCCCGAGTCCGGCCGCCGTCCGCGCCTCACCGATCATCTGCGCGGTCCGGGTCGCCGTGCCCGACGGGGCGTCGGCCTTCTTCGGGTGGTGCAGCTCGACGATCTCGACCGAGTCGTAGAACCGCGCCGCCTGCGCCGCGAACCGCATCATCAGCACGGCGCCGATCCCGAAGTTCGGGACGACCATGAGACCCAGGCCCGACGCGCCGTCGAGACGCCCGCGCAGGTCGTCGAGGACCTCCGTCGTCATGCCGCTGGTGCCGACGACACCGTGGATGCCGTGGTCGATCAGGAAACGCACGTTGTCGGCCACCGCCGACGGGTGGGTGAAGTCGACCGCGACCTGGGCGCCGGAGTCGGCGAGCGCCGAGATCGGGTCGCCCTCGTCGACGGTCGCCACCAGCTCGAGGTCGTCCGCCTCCTCGACGACCCGGCAGACCTCGGACCCCATACGTCCCCGGGCCCCCAGCACGCCCACACGGACCGTCACGTACCCACCTCACGCACCTCGTCGGGAAGATCGTCGACGTCAGCGTAGGGCCCGACGACGGCCGCGGTGACCGGCGTGGTGAACAGCTCGGAGGCCACCGCGGCGACGTCGTCGACGGTCACGGCCTGCACCCGGGCCAGGGCCTCGCCGAGGTCGAGCGGGGCGGCGGGACCGTCGAGCTCGCGGCGGCCGAGCCAGCTCATCCGCGACGGCGTGTCCTCCAGCCCGAGGACGTACTCGCCCCGCAGCTGCCCCTGCGCGCGGATGAGCTCGGCCTCGGTGATCCCGTGCCGGGCGAGCTCGGCCAGCTGGGTGCGCAGCACGCCCGCCGCCGTCCCGAGGCGTTCGGGCGCACAGCCGACGTAGACGTTGAGCACGCCCAGGTCGGAGTAGCCGGTGGCCGCCGAGTACACCGAGTAGGCCAACCCGCGGCGTTCCCGGACCTCCTGGAACAGCCGGGAGCTCGTCCCGCCGCCGAGGACGGTCGACGCCACCAGCTGCGCCTCCCACCGCGGGTCGCCGCGCCGCAGCGACGGCACGCCCAGCATCAGGTGGGACTGCTCGGTGTCGTCCTCCCGCACGGAGAGCCGGTCCGGTGGCGCCAGCACGACGGCGGGTGCGCCCGGCCGGGCGGCCGCCGCGGCGGCCTGCCCGGTCAGGCGGTCGCCGAACGCCGCCGCGACCGCCTCGAGCACCTCGGCGTGCGACACGTTGCCCGCGACGGCCAGCACCGACCGCGACGGTACGTAGTGCGCGCCGTGGAAGCGGGCGAGGACGTCGCGGGTCATGTCGCCGACCGACTCCTCCGAGCCCACCACCGGCCCACCCAACGGATGGTCGCCCAGCAGGAGGTCGTCGAAGTCGTCGGCGAGCAGATCCTCGGGGTCGTCGTCCCGCCCCGCGATCTCGGAGAGGACGACGTCGCGCTCGAGCTCCACGTCCGCCGGGTCCATCACGCCGTTGAGCACGACGTCGCACACCACGTCGACCGCCAACGCCAGGTCCGAGTCGAGCACGTGCGCGTAGAAGCAGGTGTGCTCCTTGGAGGTGAACGCGTTGAGGTCACCGCCGACGGCGTCGATCGCCTCCGCGATCTCCCGGGCGGTGCGCCGCGGCGTCCCCTTGAACAGCAGGTGCTCGAGGAAGTGCGCGGCGCCGCGCGCGGCCGGGTCGAACCCCGGCTCGTCGCGCGACCCCACGTCCACCCAGAGGCCGACCGCGGCCGACCGGGCCCCGGCGACGTGCTCGGTGACCACCCGCAGGCCCCCGGGCAGCACCGTGCGTGCCACGCCGGGACCCGGGTGCTCGGTGGTCGCGAGCCCGCCGTCGGGACCGAGCAGACCCGACGAGTGGTCGAGCTCCGCTCGGCTCCGTCTCCCGCCGGTCAGGAGCGACCGCCGATCGCGCCGGAGGAGGCCTCCTCGGCCGGGGCCGCGCCGGCGCCCTCGGCGCCGGTGCCCTGCGGGGCGCCGTTCGACTCGGCGGCGGCATCCTCCTCCTTGACCGGGAGCAGGCTGATCTTGCCGCGGTTGTCGATGTCGGTGATCTCGACGCGGATCTTGTCGCCGACGTTGACCACGTCCTCGACCTTGCCGATCCGCTTGCCGCCACCCAGCTTCGAGATGTGGACGAGGCCGTCGCGGCCCGGCACCAGCGAGACGAACGCGCCGAAGGCGGCCGTCTTGACGACGGTGCCGAGGTAGCGCTCGCCGATCTTCGGCATCTGCGGGTTCGCGATGGCGTTGATCCGGTCGACCGCCGCCTGGGCGCTCGGCCCGTCGGCCGCGCCGACGTAGATCGTGCCGTCGTCCTCGATGGAGATGTCGGCGCCGGTCTCCTCGGTGATCGAGTTGATCATCTTGCCCTTCGGGCCGATGACCTCGCCGATCTTGTCGACCGGCACCTTCACCGTGGTGATGCGCGGGGCGAACTCGCTCATCTCGTCCGGCGTGTCGATGGCCTCGGCCATGACGTCGAGGATCGCGAGGCGGGCGCCGCGGGCCTGGGTGAGGGCCTTCGCGAGGACCTCCGAGGGGATGCCGTCGAGCTTCGTGTCGAGCTGCAGCGCCGTCACGAAGTCCTTGGTGCCGGCGACCTTGAAGTCCATGTCACCGAACGCGTCCTCGGCGCCGAGGATGTCGGTGAGGGCGACGAAGGTCTCCTGGCCGTCGACCTCGCCGGAGACGAGGCCCATGGCGATCCCCGCGACCGGGGCCTTCAGCGGCACGCCGGCGTTGAGCAGCGACATCGTCGAGGCGCAGACCGAGCCCATCGACGTCGAGCCGTTGGAGCCGAGGGCCTCGGAGACCTGCCGGATCGCGTAGGGGAACTCCTCGCGGGTCGGCAGGACCGGGACCAGCGCGCGCTCGGCGAGCGCGCCGTGGCCGATCTCGCGGCGCTTCGGCGAGCCGACGCGCCCGGTCTCGCCGGTGGAGAACGGCGGGAAGTTGTAGTGGTGCATGTAGCGCTTCGTCGTCTCCGGCGTGAGGGAGTCGATCGACTGCTCCATGCGCAGCATGTTCAGCGTGGTGACGCCCAGGATCTGGGTCTCACCGCGCTCGAACAGTGCCGAGCCGTGCGCCCGCGGGATGACCTCGACCTCGGCGGCCAGCGGCCGGATGTCGGTGACGCCGCGGCCGTCGATGCGGAAGCCCTCGGTGAGGATCTTCTTCCGGACGGTCGACTTCGTCAGCGACCGGAACGCCTCGCCGATCTCCTTCTCGCGGCCCTCGAACTTCGGGGCGAGCTCGGTGACCAGACGCTCCTTGACCGCGTCCTGGGCGGCGTCGCGCTCCTGCTTGCCCGCGATCGCGAGGGCCTTGTCCAGCTCGTCGCCGGCGGCGGAGGTGACGGCGTCGAGCACGTCGGACTGGTACGGCGGGAAGGTCGGGTAGTCCTTCGTCGTCGTCCCGAGCGAGGTGTAGAGGTTCTGCTGCGCCTCGCAGAGCGTGCGCAGGAACGGCTTCGCGGCCTCCATGCCGGCGGCCACGATCTCCTCGGTGGGCGCCTGGGCGCCCCCGGCGACGAGCGCGACGGCCTTGTCGGTGGCCTCGGCCTCGACCATGGAGATCGCGACGTCGGTGCCGTCCGAGGTGATCGAGCCCGCGATCACCATGTCGAACACGGCGTTCTCGAGCTGCTCCCACGTGGGGAACGCGACCCACTGCCCGTCGATCAGGGCGACGCGGGTGGCGCCGACCGGACCCTCGAAGGGCAGGCCGGAGATCTGGGTGGAGGCCGACGCGGCGTTGATCGCGAGGACGTCGTACGGGTCGTTCGGGTCCAGGCTCTGGACCGTGACGACGACCTGGACCTCGTTGCGCAGGTTCGCGGCGAACGTCGGGCGCAGGGGGCGGTCGATCAGACGGCAGGTGAGGATCGCGTCGGTCGACGGGCGGCCCTCGCGACGGAAGAACGATCCGGGGATGCGCCCGACGGCGTACATCCGCTCCTCGACGTCCACGGTCAGCGGGAAGAAGTCGAAGTTGTCCTTCGGCCGCTTCGACGCCGTGGTGGCCGAGAGGAGCATCGTCTCCTCGTCGAGGTACGCGACGACGGCGCCCGCGGCCTGCCGGGCCAGGCGGCCCGACTCGAAGCGGATCGTGCGGCTGCCGTAGGTGCCGTTGTCGAGGACGGCGGTGGTCTCGTGGACCCCGGTCTCGGTGTCGACGACGGCAGGGGTGGCGGAATTCGCCATGGGTGGGTTCCTCCAGAGGGAACGGTGAGGCGAGTCCCGCGCCTCCCACCTGGTGACGTGACCGGTCTTCGATCGAAGCGCCCGGACGCTCGTTCCGGGAGCCACTGTCGAGGACCGGGTCCTCCCCGGGTGGGGCGACGGCGGCGGGGCTCGTGTTCAGGTGTGGAAATGCAGATCGGGCCGCCCGCGACGTGTCGCGGGCGGCCCGGGAGATCAGCGGCGCAGGCCGAGGCGCTCGATGAGCGACCGGTAGCGCGAGATGTCCACCGAGGCCACGTACTTCAGCAGCCGGCGGCGACGGCCCACCAGCAGCAGCAGGCCGCGGCGGGAGTGGTGGTCGTGCTTGTGCATCTTCAGGTGCTCGGTGAGCTGGGTGATCCGCTTCGTCAGCAGCGCCACCTGGGCCTCGGGAGACCCCGTGTCGGTGGTGTGCACGCCGTACTCGGAGAGGATCGACTTCTTCTGCTCGGTGGTCAGGGCCACGTCGGTGGTGCTCCTCGTGTCTACGTCGTCGTACCCGGGACTCCGCCCGGTACCGTGTGTCTTCCCGACGGCGGGTGCGGCGGATGGCCGCGTTCTCCCGCGCTCTCGGTGCCCGGCCGCCACGGACCGCAGCCGGAACGAGGATGAGTCTACCGGTGACCTCCGACAGCCTCGTCGGCGCCCGTCGCGCCGACCAGCGGGAACCGTTCGAGCACCCGGTACGGCGTCCCGCTCGCCACGAGGGCGACCGCGTCCGGGCGCCATCGCGGACCGTGGTGGTCATGCAGCGCGTCGGGCACCGGGCCGCTCCCCCGCGCCACGGTCAGGTGGGCGACGTGCTCGGCGGGGTCGGTGCCGACGGCCCGGAGCAGGTCGGCCCAGGTCGACCCCCTGTCGGCGTGCTGCTCCGGATCCCTGTCGGGACGGACCCCGAGCCACAGCGCCGTCCCGAAGACGCCGGCCCCGGCGCAGTGCAGGTCGGTGGTGGCCGCGCCGTCGAGTCCCCGGCGCAGGTCGTCCGCGACCTCGTCGGGGTCGGCGTCGGGGAGGAACCGCAGGGTCACGTGTCGGCGCGCGCGTGCGACCGGTCGCCAGGCGTCGTCGAGACCCGCGACCACCCCGTCGACGGCGACGTTCACCGCCTCGTCCGGGAACACCGCGACGAACAGACGCACTAGATCCCGAGGAGCTTGCGGGTGTTCGCGACGTCGCCGTCCATGGCCGTGATGAGCTCCTCGATCGAGTCGAAGCGCTCCTGGCCCCGCACCCGGGCGACGAACTCGACGCCGACCCGCTGCCCGTAGAAGTCCTCGGTGTGGTCGAGGACGAACGCCTCCACGGTCCGGTGCTGGCCGGAGAAGGTGGGGTTGGTCCCGACCGACACCGCGGTCGGCAGCTTCTCGTCACCGCGGATGAACCAGCCGGCGTAGACGCCGTCGGCCGGGATCGCGGCGTGGGCCGTGGCGGCGACGTTCGCGGTGGGGTAGCCGAGGTCGCGACCGCGCTGGTCGCCCTTGACCACGACGCCCTCGACGCGGTGCGGGCGCCCGAGCGCGTCGGCGGCGGCCTCGACGTCGCCCGCGGCGATGCAGCTGCGGATGTAGGTCGACGAGTAGGTCACGGTCCGTCCCCGATCTCCGTCGGCGACCAGGTCCAGTCCGATCGCCTCGAACCCGAACCGCTGGCCGAGCCGCTCCAGCTCCGGGACGTCCCCGGCCGCGCGGTAGCCGTAGGTGAAGTTCTTCCCGACCACCACCGCCGACGCGTGCAGCCGGTCCACCAGCAGCTCGTGGACGAACTCGTCGGCCTCGACCCGCGCGAAGTCGGTGGTGAACGGCAGCACCCAGAACGCGTCGACACCGAGCCCCGCGACCAGGTCGGCGCGGCGCGCGAGCGTCGTGAGCTGCGCCGGGTGCGAGCCGGGGCGCAGCACCTCGCTGGGGTGCGGGTCGAAGGTGATGAGCGTGGTCGGCAGGCCCCCGAGCTCCCGGGCCCGCTCGACCGCGTGGCCGATGAGCAGTTGGTGACCGCGGTGCACCCCGTCGAACACGCCGATGGTCACTACGCAGCGACCCCAGCCCGGGGGCACGCCGTCACGGCCGCGCCAGCGTTGCACGTACCTCGGGCCTCCCCGCGCGGTGCGATGTCGTCGGATCGCGCTCAGCCTACGGGCGCGCCCCGTGGGCTTCCCGCCGACGGGGGCGGCGTCACCTGCTCCGGGGCGGGGCCGGCCCGAGCACGAGAGGCACACCAGGCAGGCCGCGCGGCCCCGGGACCTGCCCCACGTGACCCTCAGTGTCAGGGTCGGTGGTGCCGCTGTTGCGGTGGTCGGGATCCTGGTCGTCGGTGCTCTGGCTCTCCATGTGACTGCCCCTGATGGGCCAGCGCGAGCTGTGCCGGGCACCGGCGGCC
>NZ_BSTT01000017.1 GCF_030269685.1 Actinomycetospora sp. NBRC 106378 | reverse complement strand
CGACCTTCTTCAGGGCCCGGCGGACCGCGAGGACGGGGGCGGCGGTGGACAGGGCGGTCAGGGTGATCACCGCCCCGCCCAGGATCAGCGCCACCCCACCGAGCACCACCACCACGATCGCGAGGCGGGTCACGTCGTACGTCCCGAACGCCAACGCGGCGACGGCCGCGAGCACCACGCCGAGCAGCGGCACCGCCGTGCCGAACACCCAGCCGCCGAGGGTCCGCATCAGCACCCCGGGCAGCACCCGTCCCGACGGCGGGCGTGCCGACAACACCCGGCGTGCAGCCGGTCGGAGCACGACCTCCACGAGCCGGTAGGTGATCGACACGGTCGCGAGACCGCCGAGCAGGACGGTCGCCGCGACCTGCAGCGCGATCCGCCACGAGTCGAACACGTTGAGCAGCAGGAACACCGCGGACGCGACGCCCCAGAGCGTCGTCTGCACCGCCGCGAGCCGCACCGGTCCGCCGATCACGACCCGCCGGAACCGGCGCTCCCACCCCCGCCGCTGTCGCTCGTCCGCCTCGGGACGCCGGGGGCGGACCCGCATCATCAGGTGGCCCCACCCGGCGCCGACCGCCACGGCCAGCACGACGTAGCCGGCGAAGACGACGAGATTGCGCAGCAGCAGCGAGGGGGCGTCGACGAGGTCGTGCGGCAGGACCCACGCCGCCAGCACGAGTACCACGCAGGCCCCGACGACGTTGGGCAGCACCACGACGAGCAGCAGGAGCGCCCGGGTGCCCGCGGAAAGTCCACGGTCCCCGGCGCGCGCCTCGATCACCGCCCCGGATCGGCCGGACCGGGAGGAACGACGACGGGCCACTGGGTCCTCCATCCGGTACCACGGGTACCGAGAACATAGCGGGCTTCGCCCAGGTGAGCTGTCACCGGTGCCATCACGCGGATGACTGCTCACCCGGGCGCAGCCCACCACCCCCTGGATCGAATCAGCTCCGACACCCCCGTCCGGGGTGCGATCCCGACGGCGGGGGCGCCCGGCCTGCGTGTGACCATGTCGCGCGGAACGCGCGGGGAGCAGGAGGTACGTCGGTGGCGGACGGGGCGGACAGCGGGTCGGTCGACGAGGGGACGGGGCCGATCGACCTCACCTACGCCGAGCACTTCCACCCCGCACGGCCGCGGGCGCTGCGCCACCGCCCCAAGGTGCGCTCGCCCTTCGAGCGGCGGGCCGCGGGTCGCGACGGCGAGCCGATCGGCACCAACCCCGCCTACGTCGCGTGGCTGCGTGGGCAGTCGATGCTCGCCGACGCGGACGCGATCGCCCGCCAGTTCTCCGGGCGTGGCGCGATGTGGCAGAACCCCTACGCCGACCCGGACCCGCGGGGCGCCGTCGACACCGCGAGCGTGTGGTTCACCGCGTACCCGCTGTCGTTCATGACCCGCCCGGGCCAGCCCTTCCTCGCCGCGATGGCCGAGGAGGAGCTGTGGCGGGCGTTCGCGGCGATCGGCGTCGAGGGCGTGCACACCGGCCCGGTGAAGCGCGCGGGCGGCATCTCCGGCTGGGAGCACACCCCGAGCGTCGACGGCCACTTCGACCGCATCTCCACGGTGATCGACCCGGCGTTCGGCTCCGAGGCCGACTTCCGCTCCATGTGCGGGATGGCGACCTTCCACGGCGGCACCGTGATCGACGACGTGGTCCCCGGCCACACCGGCAAGGGCGCCGACTTCCGCCTCGCCGAGATGGGCTACGCCGACTACCCCGGCATCTTCCACATGGTCGAGGTCGACCCGGAGGACTGGTCGGAGCTGCCCGTCGTCCCGCCGGGGCGCGACTCGGTGAACCTCGACGTCGCCACCGAGGAGCGCCTGGAGAAGGCCGGCTACATCATCGGCGCGCTGCAGCGGGTGATCTTCCACGCGCCCGGGGTCAAGGAGACCAACTGGAGCGCGACGAAGGCCGTCGTCGGGGTGGACGGCGTGGCCCGGCGGTGGGTCTACCTGCACTACTTCAAGGAGGGGCAGCCCTCGATCAACTGGCTCGACCCGTCGTTCGCGGGGATGCGCCTGACGATCGGCGACGCGCTGCACTCGCTGGCCGACCTCGGCTCCGGGGCGCTGCGCCTCGACGCCAACGGCTTCCTCGGGGTGGAGAAGAGCGCCCTGGGCGGGCCGGCGTGGTCGGAGGGCCACCCGCTCTCCGGCGCCGCGAACCACCTCATCGCGAGCATGGTCCGCAAGGTCGGCGGGTTCACCTTCCAGGAACTGAACCTGACGATGGACGACATCCGCGAGGTCGGGAAGGCCGGCGCGGACCTGTCGTACGACTTCGTCAACCGCCCCGGCTACCACCACGCCCTCGCGACCGGTGACGCCGAGTTCCTGCGGCTGGGCCTGCGCACCGCCCGCGACCTCGGCATCGACCCCGCCTCGTTGGTGCACGCGCTGCAGAACCACGACGAGATGACCTACGAGCTCGTCCACTGGGCCGCCGGGCACCGCGACGAGACGGTCGTCTTCCGCGGCGCGGAGGTCACGGGCGCGCAGCTGGCCGAGACCGTCCGCGGGGAGCTGCTCGCCGCGCTCGCCGGGCCGGAGCACCCCTACAACCTGGTGTTCACCACGAACGGCATCGCCTCGACGACGGCCACCGTCATCGCGGCGTCGATCGGCATCCGCGACCTCGACGACATCGGGGCGGCCGAGGCCGAGGAGATCCGCGCGGTCCACCTCATGCTCGCGATGTTCAACGCGATGCAGCCCGGGGTCTTCGCGCTCTCCGGCTGGGACCTGACCGGGATGCTGACCCTCCCGGTCTCCGACGTCGCCGCCCTGGTCGCCGAGGGCGACACCCGCTGGGTCCACCGCGGCGCGCACGACCTCATGGGCTTCGCCCCGGACGACGACCGCTCCGCCGAGGGCATGCCGCGCGGGCGCAGCCTCTACGGCACGCTGCCCGAGCAGCTCGCCGACGAGCGCAGCTTCGCCCGCCAGCTCCAGGCGATCCTCGCCGTCCGGAAGCACTACGGGATCGCCACGGCGCGGCAGGTCGACATCCCCGACGTCTCCCACGCCGGCCTGCTCGTCCTGGTCCACCGGCTCGCCAGCGGCGCCCACGCGCTCACCGTGCTGAACTTCGGCGCGGAGCCGGTGCGCGGCACGGTCCGGTCCGAGGCCCTGGCGCCCGGCGGGGCGGTGCTCGACATGTTCACCCAGGAGCCGCTCGGTTTCGTCGACGACCTGCACGCCTTCGCGGTGGACCTCGCGGCCCGCCGGGGGATGGCGCTGCTGGTGGAGCCTTCCTGACGCCGGGTCGGGCTGCCCTGTCGTGGGTTCCGGCCCGGGCCCGGTGCCTTGTCGTTCTGGTTCACAACGACAGGTCGGGCCGGTCGGGGAAGTAGCCCGCGACAAGTCGGGTCGGCGCCGTTGGGCCTGCGGTCGGGCGCCTTGTCGCGGGTTTCCGGCCCGGGCCCGGTGCCTTGTCGTTCTGGTTCACAACGACAGGTCGGGCCGGCCGGGGCAGTAGCCCGCGACAAGGGCCGGATCGGCCGGGCAGCAGCCCGCGACAAGCTCGCGACCAGGGCCCGCGCCGGGTCCCGAGCGGGCCGCCCTACCGGACCGTGAGGGCGGCCTGCTCCAGGTCCAGCTCGTGCTGGAGCCGGACGAACGCGTCCTCGGGCAGCGCCCCGGCGTCGCGCAGGGCGAGGAGCCGCGAGCGTTCGGCGACGAGCATCGCCTGCCCGTAGCGGCGGTAGGTGTCGCGCACGCCCTCGCGACTGCGGTCGGAGTCGTCGTCGTGCTCGTCGTCCTCGGACTCGGCCACCGACTCGACCGCCCCGCCCCGGCCGGCGGCCTCGGCGCCGCCCTCGGGGTCGAAGGCGTCGGAGGCGGCCTCCAGGGCCTCGGACGCCGCTTCCATCCGATTGTTGACGCGCCGTCGCAACTGCTCGACGACCGGCTCCCGCCCCGGGTTGTCCCGCTCGATCTCCTCCAGGCACTCGAGCGCGGCGTCAGCGGCGAGCCGCCGGGCCCGGGCCTCCTCCTGGGCCTCCTGGTGGACCTCGCAGCGCGCCGAGGGCAGCCGGCGGGCCAGGGCGGGCAGCGAGACGCCCTGGCCGAGCAGGGTCACCAGGATGACCACGAACGTCACGAAGACGATCAGGTCGCGCTGCGGGAACGCGAGCGGCAGCGTCAGCACCGCCGCGAGCGAGACGGCGCCGCGCATGCCGGCCCACGAGGTCAGGACGGACTCCGACCACGAGGCGTACCGGCGGCGCAGCACCTGCCCCGCGACCTGCTCGCTGAGCACCACCCACGCGAACCGGACGACCACCAGGGTCACGACGACGGCGGCGGTCACCCCGGCCACGGCGAACGGGGGCAGTCCGGAGATCCCGTCGACGACGCTGCGCAGCTGCAGCCCCACCAGCAGGAACACCATGCCCTCGAGCAGCCACGAGACGGCGGTGCGCACCGCGCCGGTGACCACCCGCGCGCCCGGTTCCATGATCGTCGTCGCGCGGTGGCCCAGGTAGAGCCCCGCGACAACCACCGCGACCAACCCGGAGACGCCGAGCTCCTCGGCGGGCAGGTAGACGACGAACGGCGCGACGAGGAAGACGACCACGTCGGTGTAGGGGTGCAGCACCCGCTTGCGGACCCAGCCGATCGCGAGCCCGACCGCTGCCCCGACCGCGACCCCGCCGAGGGCGACCAGCAGGAACTCCCCGGCCGCGCCGGCGAACGACGTCGCCCCGGTCACGGCGGTGACCGCGACGGTCAGCGCGGTCAGCGCCGCCGCGTCGTTGAACAGGCTCTCGCCCTCGAGCAGGGCGACCACCCGGCGCGGGAGCCGGATCGTGCGGGCGATCGACGTCGCCGCCACCGCGTCGGGCGGGGCGACGACCGCGCCGAGCGCGCACGCCGCCGCGAACCCCAGTCCGGGGACGAGCGCCGCGGCCACCGCCCCGACGGCGAGCGTGGAGGCGAGGGTCAGGCCGACCGCGAGCAGCAGGATGGGGCGCAGGTGCACGCGGAAGGCCGGCACCGACGCCGCGAACCCGGCGCAGTAGAGCAGCACCGGGAGGATGACCACGAGCACCAGGTCGGGGTCGATGCGGTAGTCGGGGAGCCCCGGGATCCAGGACGCGGCGACGCCCACGAGGAGCAGGGCGATCGGGTCGGGAACCCCCGTGCGTCGCGCACCGGCCCGGACGAGGGCGGTGACGATCACGAGGCCGACCACGGCGGCGACCAGATGGACCATGGGCGTGGGAGTACCCGGTGGAGGCTCCGCAGCGCGCCCGATGTGCTGTTCCCGACGGCCGCGACGTCCGCAATGTCCGTTAGCGTGGCTCAACGATGAGCGAGCAGAGCGCATGGCGGGTGGGTGCCGGGGCGGTCGCCATCACGACGGCGACGGTGCTGCCGGTGTTCCTGCTCGGTGCCTCCTCGGTGCAGGTGGGCGCCGAGCTCGGGTTCGACCCGGCCGTGCTCGGCCTGCTCGTGGCCGCCTACTTCGGGGTCTCGGCGCTGATGTCGCTGCCGGTCGGGCGGATCGTGGAGCGCTTCGGGTCGCGGGTCACGAGCCGGGTCGCGGTCCTCGGGTCGGCCACGTTCCTGCTGGCCACCGCGCTGCTCGCGCGCTCGCTGACCGTGCTGACGGTGATCCTGCTCTGCTCGGCGTGGTGCAACGTGATGGGTCAGCTCTCCTCCAACCTGACGCTCGCGCGCTCGATGCCGCAGCGGCGGATGGGGCTCTCGTTCGGGGTGAAGCAGGCATCGGTACCGCTCGCGACGCTGCTGGCGGGGCTCGCCGTCCCCGCGCTCGCCCTCACCGTCGGGTGGCGCTGGTCCTACGTCGGCGCGGCAGCGCTGGCCCTCGCCGCCTTCGCCGCCGCGCCCACCGGCTCGGCCGCCCGACCCGACGACTCCCCGCGGGACGCCGACCGGGCGACCGCGGCGCTCGCCGTCATCGGCGCCGCCTCCGGGCTCGGCGCCGCCGCCGCGACCGGGCTCGGCATCTTCCTCGTGGCCTCGGCGGTCGACCGGGGCGTCTCGCCCGGCCTCGCGGGCCTGGTGCTGACGATGGGCAGCGTCGTCGGGCTCGTGATGCGCGTGTTCCTGGGTTGGCTGGCCGACCGCCGCGCCGGGGGACACGTCGCCGTCGTCGCGACCTGCCTGCTCACCGGCGCCGTCGGTCTCGCGCTGCTGGCGCTGCCGGGCCCGGTGGCGCTCGTCGTCGGGGTGGTCCTGGGGTTCGGGCTGGGATGGTCGTGGCCCGGCCTGCTGCAGTTCGCGGTGGTGCGGCTGAATCCCGAGGCGCCGGCCGCAGCGACCGCGATCGTGCAGGTCGGGGTCTACGCGGGCGGCTTCCTCGGGCCGGTCGGGTTCGGTCTCCTCGCAAGCTCTGTGTCCTTCACCGCGGCATGGCTGGTCGCCGCAGCGGCAATGGTGGTGGCCGGGGCCGGTGTGCTCGTCGGACGACGGATGCTGCTGGCCCACCGGGCGGCGCGGTCCGCGCCCCCGGTCGGCGTGCGCTGAGGAGGCGACGATGACCGCAGGATTCGTCCTGCGCGGGGTGACGGTCCGCCGCGGCGACCACACCGTGCTCGACGCGGTGGACGCCGAGATCCCCGGCCAGGGCGTGACGGCGCTGTGGGGCCCGTCCGGGGCCGGGAAGTCGACACTGCTGCGGCTGCTCGACCGCCTCGACGTTCCCGACGACGGGTCGATCACCTACGAGGGCACCGCGCTCGACGAGATGGACCCGCACGAGCTGCGGCGCCGCGTCGGGATGGTGTTCCAGCGGGCGACGCCGTTCGCCGGGTCCGTGGCCGACAACCTGGCGGTGGCCGCGCCGGACGCCGATCGGGACGCGATGGGGGAGGCCCTGCGGCGGGTCTCCCTCGACCCGGAGCTGCTCGACCGGGACGCCGACACGCTCTCCGGGGGAGAGCTCCAGCGGATGTGTCTCGCACGCACGTTGATCACCGAGCCGGAGACGCTGCTCCTCGACGAGCCGACCTCGGCGCTCGACGCCACGCCCGCCCGCGAGTTCGAGCGCACCGTGCTCGCGCTGGTCGACGACGGCGACCTCACGGTGGTCTGGGTCGGGCACGACGACGCGCAGGTGCGCCGGGTGGCCGACCGGGTGCTCGAGCTGCGTGACGGCGCGCTGGTGGAGAGCCGGGAGTGGGACCTCACCCGGGGGAGGACGTCGTGACGATCAGCTGGACCGGACTGGCCGTCTCGCTGGTCCTCGTCGTCGTCGCCGCGGGCATCTCGCTGGCCTGGCGGCTCGGGCTGGAGCGCAGCATCGTCTGGGCCGCGGCGCGCGCCCTGGTGCAGCTGCTGATCGTGGGCGGCGTCCTCGCGCTGCTGCTCCTGCCCGGGGTGTCACTGTGGTGGTCGTGGCTGTGGGTGGCCGCGATGCTCGGCTACGCGGCGTACACCGCGAAGCAGCGTGCCCCTGCCGTCCCCGGGTTGCTGCCCGTCGCCGGCGCCGCTTTCCTCGCCGCGGGCGCGGTCTGCCTCGTGGTCCTCTTCGGGCTCGGGGTGTTCCCGCTGACCTCGCGCACGCTGGTGCCGATGGCGGGCCTCATCGTCGGGAACGCGATGACCTCGACGGTGCTCGCCGGCCGGCGGCTGTCCGAGGAGTTCGCCGACAAGCGCGCCGAGATCGAGGCCCGGCTCGCGCTCGGGCAGTCCGGCCGCGACGCCGCCCGCCCCTACCTGCGCGGCGTCCTGCGCTCGGCGCTCAGCCCGCAGATCGAGACGACGAAGGCCACGGGGCTGGTCTTCCTGCCCGGCGCGATGACCGGCCTGATCCTCGCCGGCGTGCCGCCCCTGCAGGCGGTGCTGGTCCAGGCGGTCGTCATGTTCCTGGTGCTCGCCGCGGCGGCCACGACGACGAGCGTGGTCGCCCTCGGCCTGGTCCGGCGGCTCTTCACCCCCGACGACCAGCTGCTGGCGCTGAGCCGGGAGCGGACCTGAGCGACGACGCGCGCGGCAGCAGCCCGGTCGCGGTGACCAGGGCCAGGGAGGCGTCCTCGTAGGACCGGACGACGGCCCCGTCGACGAGCACCGGCCGTCGGAGGAAGAGCTGTCGACATCGCGATGCCCGGGATGCGCACCCCTATGATCGCGCTGCCGGACCGGCCGGCCGAGGAGGTCGTCCGTGCGGCTCGGCGCGACGCTGGTCCACCTCTCCGCCGCCCCGGCGTACCCGGTCGCCGAGTGGGCGCGCCGACTCGTGGGCGAGGGGTTCGAGAGCCTGTGGACCCCGGAGATCGTCGGCCGCGGGCCGCTGGTGCCCGACCCGTGGACGACCCTCGCCACAGCGGCGGCCGTCACCGAGCACGTGGAGCTCGGCACGGCCACCGTGCAGGTCCCGTTGCACCACCCCGCCGACCTCGCGCACCGCTTCCTGTCGCTCGCGCACGTGTGCGGCGACCGGCTGGCGCTGGGCCTGAGCCCCGGTTCCACCGCCGCCGACCACGAGGCGCTGGGCAGCGACTTCTCCGCCCGGTTCCGGACCTTCCGCGCGGCCGTCCCGCGGCTGCGCACGCTGCTCGCCGCGGGCGGGGACGCCGACGCCCGGCTCGCCCTGTCCGGGGTCGACGTCCCGGTGCTGCTGGGCTCCTGGGGGGCGAACGTCGAGCGGGCCGCGCGGGAGTTCGACGGCTGGCTCGCCTCGGGGTACCGCACGTCGCCGGACGAGATCGTCGCCGCGCACGCCCGCTTCCGGTCGGCCGGCGGACGCCGCGCGCTGGTCTGCGCCGTCCCGACGACGGACCTCGGCGCCACCCGCGAGGCGCTCGCCCGCTACGCCGAGGCCGGGTTCGACGACGCGATCGTGCTCATCGAGCCGGACGGGCCGGACCCCGCCGCGGTGCGGGCGCTGCTGGACTGAGACCCCCTCCCCGGTGGGAGGGAAGCCGCGAAGGGAGGGGTCACGCGCGGAGCAGGACCCGGTCCAGCCCGGTCATCGCGAGCGTCCGCCGCCCGCGGGCGCTGACGCAGACCACGCACTCGACGCCCTGGTGCTCGGCGGCGCTGCGGGCGCGCAGCAGCACGGTGATCCCCGCGGCGGCGAGTACGTCAACAGCCTCGAGGTCGATCGTCATCCGGGTGACGGGGCTGCGCGGGCCGGCGGCGACGTCGGAGATCGTCTCCGCGAGCACCCGCTCGAGTCGCGGGGCGACGACGGCGTCGAGATCACCGTGCATCCGCACCCGCACGGCACGCGGGTGGACGTCCACACCGATCACGGGCCGGAGGAGGACCTCCGCACGTGCACTGCTCACGCTTCCTCCTCGGGGGCAGCCGGCCAGGGGCGAGCTGCCTGGCGTCAACCCGAGAAGCGCCGAGCGTAGCGGGATCGGGACCTCACGTGAACCGCCCGACGTCGCCGGCCGTGCGGTCGGGCCGTCCGCCTGGCACCCTTCCCCGCAGCGGTTGACCTCTCAGCCGGACCGACCCGTCGTCGTCCGGAAGGTCCTCGAAGTGGATCCGCTGCAGCTCGTCCGTCGTTGGCCGTTGTTCCGGCAGCTCACCGGGTCCGACCCGCTGGGCCGGGGCGACGCCGTGCGCTCCGACGCCCCGGAGCCCTGGGAGCCCCGCACCGACGAGGCCGACACCGTCACCCGGTCGGTCTGCCCGTTCTGCGCGGTCGGCTGCGGGCAGCGGGTCTACTCGAAGGAGGGCCGGGTCACCCACATCGAGGGCGACCCGGACTCGCCGATCAGCCGCGGCCGGCTCTGCCCGCGCGGCTCGTCGAGCCTCTCGCTGGTGACGTCGCCGACGCGCATCACGAAGGTCCGCTACCGGCGCCCCGGCGGGACCGAGTGGGAGGACCTCGACCTCGACACGGCGATGGACATGATCGCCGACCGGGTCGTCGACACCCGGGCCCGGACCTGGCAGGACACCGACGCCGAGGGCCGGCTGCTCAACCGCACCCTCGGGTTCGCCCACCTCGGCGGCGCCACCCTGGACAACGAGGAGAACTACCTCCTCAAGAAGCTCTACACCGCGCTCGGCGCCGTCCAGGTGGAGAACCAGGCGCGCATTTGACACAGCTCCACCGTCCCCGGTCTGGGGACCAGCTTCGGGCGCGGCGGCGCCACCAACTCCCAGCAGGACATCGCGCAGGCCGACTGCGTGGTCCTGGAGGGCTCGAACATGGCGGAGGCCCACCCGGTGGGCTTCCAGTGGGTGATGGAGGCCAAGCGTCGCGGCGCCAAGATCATCCACGTCGATCCGCGCTTCACCCGGACATCGGCCGTCGCGGACGCCCACGTGCCGATCCGTCCCGGCACGGACATCGCCTTCCTCGGCGGCCTGATCAACCACGTGCTGACGCACGAGCGCGACTTCCGCGACTACGTCGTCGCCTACACCAACGCCCCGATGCTCACCCGCGAGGACTTCGTCGACGCGGGTGACGACGACGGGCTCTTCTCCGGCTGGGATCCGGAGACCCGCAGCTACGACACGTCCACCTGGCAGTACGAGGGCGCCGAGGTGGCCGCCGCCTCCGGCAACCGCGACCGGTGGGGCGGCGACGCGGAGACCCACCGGGTCAGCCACCTGCTCGGCCAGTCCGAGAGCACCGGATCGGGCGGCGTCCCGTTCCGGGGCGACCCCGTCCGCGACGACACGCTGCAGCACCCGCGCTGCGTCTACCAGGTGCTCAAGCGGCACTTCGCCCGCTACACCCCCGAGATGGTCTCCTCGGTGTGCGGGATGAGCCCGGAGCAGTTCACCGAGGTCGCCGAGGCGATCTGCGCCAACTCCGGCCGCGAGCGCACCACGATGTGGGTCTACTCGGTCGGCTGGACGCAGCACACGGTGGGCGTGCAGTACATCCGCTGCGCCTCGATCCTCCAGGCCCTGCTCGGGAACATGGGACGTCCCGGCGGCGGCATCATGGCGCTGCGCGGGCACGCCACGATCCAGGGCTCCACCGACATCCCGACGCTCTACGACCTGCTGCCGGGCTACATCCCGATGCCCGGCGCGCACCACGAGATGCACCTCCCCGAGTACCTCGCCGCGGACGCCGCGCAGAAGGGCTTCTGGGGGAACATGCCCGCCTACACGATCAGCATGCTGAAGGCGTGGTGGGGCGAGCACGCCACGGCGGAGAACGACTACTACTTCGACCGGATGCCGCGCATCTCCGGCGACCACTCGACGTTCACCACCGTGCTGAACATGATCGACGGCCACTGCGAGGGGTACTTCGTCCTCGGCGAGAACCCGGCCGTCGGCACCACGAACTCCCAGCAGCAGCGCCACGGGCTGTCGAGTCTGCGCTGGCTCGTCGTGCGCGACCTGCAGGAGATCGAGACCGCGACGTTCTGGAAGAACGGTCCCGAGATCGAGACCGGGGAGATGCGCCCCGAGGACATCGACACCGAGGTCTTCCTGCTCCCCGCGGCCACGCACATCGAGAAGGCCGGCTCGTTCACCAACACCCAGCGGCTGCTGCAGTGGCGCCACCAGGCGGTCGAACCGCCGGGCGACGCCCGCAGCGACCTGTGGTTCGTCCACGAGCTCGGGCACCGCATCCGGGCCCGCCTCGCGAGCTCGCAGCTCGACCGGGACCGGGCGATCCTGGACCTGACCTGGGACTACCCGACCGAGGGCCCGCACGGCGACCCCGACGCGCACGCGGTGCTCGCCGAGATCTCCGGCTACCGGGTCGCCGACGGCAGCCCGGTCAGCGGCTACACCGACCTGCGCGACGACGGGTCCACCGCCTGCGGGTGCTGGATCTACTCCGGCGTGTACGCCGACGGCGTCAACCAGGCGGCGCGGCGGAAGCCCGCGGGCGGGGAGAGCCCCGCGGCCCTGGAGTGGGGCTGGGCGTGGCCGATGAACCGACGCGTGCTCTACAACCGGGCCTCGGCCGACCCCGAGGGCCGGCCGTGGAGCGAGCGCAAGGCCTACGTCTGGTGGGACGAGGAGCAGCAGCGCTGGACCGGTCACGACCTGCCCGACTTCGAGGCCGAGAAGCCGCCGTCCTACCGGCCGCCCGAGGGGGCGCACGCGCAGGACGCGATCGGCGGGGACGAGCCGTTCATCATGCAGGCCGACGGCCGGGCCTGGCTCTACGTGCCGACCGGGCTCGCGGACGGTCCGCTGCCGGTGCACTACGAGCCGGAGGAGTCGCCGTCGCGCAACGCGCTGCACCCGGGGTCGCGCGCCAACCCGGCCCGGGAGCGCTTCGACCGGCCGGACAACCGGTACAACCCGCCGGACGGCGAGCCCGGGTCCGACGTCTACCCGATCGCCTTCTCGACCTTCCGCATCGCCGAGCACCACACGGCGGGCGGGATGAGCCGGTGGACGCCCTACCTCGCCGAGCTCGCCCCCGAGATGTTCGTGGAGGTCTCCCCGGCGCTGGCCGCCGAGCGGGGCCTCGAGCACACCGGGTGGGCCACGATCGTCACGGCCCGGTCGGCGATCGAGGCACGGGTGGTGGTCACCGAGCGGTGCAAGCCGCTGCGGATCGACGGGCACGTCGTGCACCAGATCGGGCTGCCGTGGCACTGGGGGCCGAACGGTCTCGTCACGGGCGACGCGGCCAACGAGCTGATCGGCATCTCCCTCGACCCCAACGTCCACATCATGGACACCAAGACGGGGACCTGCGACATCGTGCCCGGGCGACGACCGCGGGGACCGGCGCTGCCGGAGTTCGTGGCGTCCTACCGACGGCGGGCCGGTATCGGGATTTAACCTGCGCCGGGTGTGGCCGGTGGGTCGGATCGGGTTATCTGGGCCATGAGCGAGCGATCCACCGATGTCAACCCCGCCGCGCAGAGCGACGCCCCCGGTCGGTCGGAGGCGCACGACGAGTCCGCGCAGGGGAGCGGACCCTACGTCCAGCCGGGTCGCGACGAGCAGGGCAACCCGGTCCCGTCGGTGCCCCACGAGGGTGTCCTCGGCCGGATCGCCACCTCGATCCTGGTCGGCCAGAGCGTGGTCCTCGCCGTGCTCGCGGTGTGGGCGTTCGTGGCGAACGCCGTCTCCGGGAGCCCGGCGCAGGTCCTCAACCTGACGATCGGCCTCGGGCACGCCGTGCTGCTGGCCGCGACCGCGGTCCTGGGCGTCGCCGCCACGGTGACCCGGCGCTGGGTGCGCCGCTGGTGCGTGATCCAGGTGCTGGCCTTCCTCGTGCTCTACCTCGTCGGACTCACGGCCGCGCCGGGCTGGCTGGACCTGAACACCGCCGACCACTTCCTCCACCTCGCCCTGGCCCTGCTCGGCTTCGTGATGATGATGCTGTTCAGCGCCCGCATCGTGGAGCCACCGCCCGGCTCCGAGCCCTACCCGAACAACCGGACCGACGCTCCCGACGCCGAGGCGGAGCAGCCGGGGCAGCACTGAGAACCGGGTGTGCGGTCATCGGGGGTCGGGCACCCGCGCCGGCCACCACCCCTGCGGCGAGAGCGAGCACCGTGCGCCCCTTCGACGACATCGACCGGATCGCCCGCGCGGAAGTGCTCGACCGGGTCGCCGCCCCCGCGCGTGACCTGGTGACCAAGGTCCTGACCAACCAGAAGGTCGCGGACGTGCTGCACGGCGTCCCGATCGGGCACCCGCTGCACCCGATCCTGGCCCAGGCCTCGTTCGGCAGCTTCCTCTCCGCCGGGGTGCTCGACCTCGTGCCGCGCACCCGGCGGCCCGCCACCGCGCTCATCGGGGTCGGGCTGCTGACGGCGGTTCCCACCGCCGCCGCGGGCTGGGCGGACTACTCGCAGGCCCACGAGGAGCAGCAGCGCGTCGGCATCGTCCACGCCGCCGCCAACATCGCCATGCTGTCGGGCTACGTCGTGTCCCTCGGGGCCCGGCTGCGGGGTCGCAGCACCCGCGGCGCGCTCTGGGGCTGGACCGCGCTCGCCGTCGGCTCGGCGGGTGCCGCCCTCGGCGGGCACCTCAGCTACCACCAGTCGCTGGGCGCCAACCACGCCGAGGACTACCCGCACATCGGCCCCGAGGACTGGACCGACGTGGGGGCCTTCGACGACCTCCCCGACGGCGAGCCGGTGGCGCGTCGGGCGGGGGAGGTCCGGGTCGTCGTCGTGCGCGACGGGGACCGGGTGCGCGCCCTCGGGCAGCGCTGCCCGCACGCGTCCGCGCCGCTCTCCGACGGCGAGCTCACCGACCGCGACGGCGACGCATGCCTCGAGTGCCCCTGGCACGGCAGCGTCTTCCGGCTCGACGACGGCCGCGTGATGCAGGGCCCGGCGACCGCTCCGGCGGCCGTGTTCCCGGCCCGCGTCCGGGAGGGCCGGCTCGAACTGCGGGTCGCGACCTGGCCGGGCGTCCCGGCCGGCTGAGCGAGTCTGCGAGGCGGACGGGCGTCCCGCGGTGGCGTCGGAGGTCTCCTGCGCGGCCGATCCCGTCCACCGGGGGGCGAGGACGGCGGCTCGCGCTCGTCCGGGTCGATCGTCGGCGTGCGCCCTTCGCCGGGCCGACCCCTCCTGAGCGAAGGGGCCCTTCGGTCAGGGAGACCGGCGAGTGGCGCCCTTCGCCCGGGCCGGGGGTCAGCCCCGGAACAGATTCCGGATCCGGTCCACGAGCCCCGCCCCCTCCCGCGGCGCCGCCCGCGCCCCCGCATCGCGGAGCTCCTCGACGGGGCAGGCCGCGGCGAGCGCCGGGAACCCGTGCCGCTCGAGCTCGTCGGCGTGCCGGGTGAGGAGGGCGTCCACGACCGTGAGGTGGCTCAGGGCGTCGGCCGTCACGGCGAGTCGGTCGAGTTCCTGCACCTGGTGCTCGAGCTCCTGCTGCCCCGTCTCCATGCGGGCGGCGGTGGCCTCGCCCTCGGGCAGGTGGCGGCGGACCAGGGGCAGCAGGTGGATGCGCTCGGCCAGCGAGTGCCGCACGAGATCGGTGACCAGCTCGCAGGCGGTCCGGGCCGGGTCGCCCGCGCCGGCCCAGCTCCAGCGCTGCAGGGCGAGGATCAGCCCCGCCGCGTCCCGGTGCTCGCGGGTCAGGCGCAGCAGGAGGTCCTCGTCGTCGGACCCGGGCGCGGGCCGGGTGGTGCTCTCGTCGGCGCTGCCGGGTTCCATAGGACCCCTCCTGACGTCACGGACCAGGACGGCTGAGGGGTCAACCGCAGGCCGCGTACCCGGCGGGGACGCCGTGGCAACCGGCGACCGTCAGCGCCCAGGGTTCAGCCGGACCCGTGCACCACGCGGTGACCGGCCCGGATCGCCGCTGCGTACGCCGGACCGAGCCGCCCGCCCCGGGCGAGCGCCGCCCGGGCGGCGGCGGCTCCGGGGCCGCCGTGCACCGCGCCGCCCGGGTGCGCGGAGGCGCCGGACAGGAAGAGCCGGTCGATCACGGTGTCGGGGCGCCCGAGCCCCGGGGTCGGGCGGAACACGAGCTGCTGGTGGGGTGAGGCGGTCCCGGCCATGAGCGCACCGCGGACCAGGCCCGGGTTCTGGTGCTGCAGCTCGTCCGGGCCGGACACCGCGCGGCCCACCACGAGGTCGGCGAACCCGGGCGCGTGTCGTGCGAGCACGGCCTCCATCCGGGCCACGTGGGCGTCGACCTCCCCGGGGCCGCGCAGCGCGTCGTGGGGGACCCGCGTGTAGCTCCACAGCGACTCGGTCCCGCAAGGCGAGCGGGTGGGGTCGGCGGTCGTGAGCTGACCGAGGATCAGGTAGGGCGCTTCCGGCACCCGGCCGGCCGCGAGGTCGGCGCCGAGGTCGACCAGGCCGGTCGTGTCCGCCCCGACGTGCACCGTGCCGGCGTCCCGCGCACCGCGGGCGGTCCACGGCACCGGCCCGGAGAGCGCCCAGTCGACCTTGAGCACGGCGTGGTCCCACTGGAACCGGTCGAGGTCGGCACGCAGACGTGACGGCAGGTGGCCGCACCCCACGAGGTCGCGGTAGAGGACCGGCGCGGGCACGTCGGCGAGGACGGCCCGCC
This sequence comes from Actinomycetospora sp. NBRC 106378, assembly GCF_030269685.1. Lineage (GTDB taxonomy): Bacteria > Actinomycetota > Actinomycetes > Mycobacteriales > Pseudonocardiaceae > Actinomycetospora. Next base: position 103,184 of record NZ_BSTT01000017.1, on the reverse strand, counting down.
TGGCGCGGACCGAGCCGCCCGCCCCGTCGGCCACTCCGACGGCGACGCCGCGCTCGACGAGGACCTCCGCGACCGGCCGGCCCGTCTCGACCCGGCCGCCCCGGGCCTCGAGCCGGGCGACGAGCGCCGCGGCCAGCGACCCGGAGCCCCCGACCGGGACCGGGAACCCGACGTCCTGGGCGAGCATCGAGAGCAGCCAGCCGAACGCGGTGCTGCCCGATCCGGTGGGCGGGACGTCGGCGTGCATCGCGTTGCCCGCCACCAGGGCCCGCGCGCCCTCCCCGCGGAACTCCTCGACCCCGAACCGCAGGGCGGGCAGCAGCAGGCGGCGCACGAGACGCAGGAGGTCCGGCGAGCCCGTCGCGCGCAGCAGCCGGAGCCCGCCGCGCACCGGCGGGAACGGACCGAGCAGGGCGCCGAGCAACGGGTCGCGCAGCTGCTGCCACTGCGCCGCGAGCCGACGCCAGGCGTCGCCGTCCCCGGGCGCGAACGCGTCCAGGCCGGACGCGGTGGCGTCGAGGTCCCGGGAGATGACCGCCGCACGGTCGTCGGGCAGGACGTGGGCGAGGGGCTGCGGCGCGTGGCTCCACCGCAGCCCGTACCGCTCCAGCTCCAGCCCGCGCAGCACCGGCGAGGCGGCACCCAACGGGTGGAACGCGCTGCCGAGGTCGGTGCGCCATCCGGGGGCGGCCAGGTCGGCGCTGCGGGTCGCCCCGCCCGGGGTGTCGGTGGCCTCGAGGACCAGCACCTCCCACCCGGCGTCCGCGAGGAGGTTCGCCGCGACCAGCCCGTTGTGACCCGCGCCGACCACCACGGCATCGACCCGGTCGCCGGCGCCGGACGGGCCGGGGGCGGTGTACGCGGCGCTCATGCTCTCCAGGGTAGGAAGCGGCTGGCGCGCAGGGTGTCGACGAGCCGGTCGGCGACATCGCCGAGCACCGCGTCGGGGTGCGGCGGCGCCGTGGCGGTCACGGGCAGGCCGACGAGCGCCGACCCGCACCGGCCGTCGGGCCGGCGGGTGACCAGGGGCTGGCCGCCGGCGATGGAGGGGAGCGCGACCACCGCGAGGGTGAGGTCCCACCCGTCGTCGCCGGTCCCGCCGGCGCCGCTCTCCCAGTCGACCTGCAGGCCGGTCTCCAGCGCGAGCCGCGCGGCGACGGTGCGCGCCAGCGCGGACACCGCGTCGCCCGGCACGGTGGCGGCCGCGAGCAGCCCGAGGACGAGCGGACGGCCCGTGCACGGGGCGTCCGTCGACGGGGTCTTCGGCCGGCGCGGGCGAGGCGGTCCCGCTGCTCCGTGACCCCGGCCACATCCGAGCCGGCGTCCCCGGCGTTCGTCGTGGCCGGCCCCGAGGGTGTGGTGCCGCGCCCGCACGAGGTCGACGGGGACGTCGTCCGAGCCGGTCTCGCCTGTGCCCATGGTGGGTCCTCCCGGGGACGGGGCGTCGGGCCGGACTGGCGAGATCCATCGGCGGGCCCGCGTGCCGCGCGGGTGACCGCTGCCGCCACGGGGTGAAACGGGGGATCGCCGCCGGCGGTACCCGTCGTCGGGAAGATCCCGACGAGCCGCGCGAGGTGATCGCTGAGCGAGCACTTCGCGCGGCTCGACGAGATCTCACGACCCGTGCTCGACCAGGTCGTCGAAGCCCTCGGCGAGGCGCGGTTCCTCCCACCGGGCCGACGCCGCGTACAGCCCGACCAGGGGGATCGGCTCGGCGCGGCGGGCGTTGCGCTCCAGCGAGAGCGGCAGGTCGGGCCGCCACCAGTGCCCGACCACCCGGGCACCGGCCACCCGCGCCGCCCCGATCACCCCGGCACGCTCCGCGGCCGACGGCTGGGTGTTGTCGACGCACACGTCGTGGCCCGCCTCCAGCGCCGCCCCGAGGTCCCGGAGCAGCCGCGCCTCCTTCCCGCGCGCGGAGCGCGGCATCGCGTCCTTGGACACCAGGACGTGGGTGGCGGCCAGGACGCCGCGGTAGTACGTCGTCTTCCCGCACGCCTGCAGCCCGATCAGCAGCACGACCTCCGCCACGTGAGGAGTCGACCACGTCCGACGCACGCGCACCCGCCGTCGGGAAGGAGTTCCCGACGACGGGTGCGCGGTGCCGGAGGTCAGCGCCGCGCGTCGGTGCGGCCGTGGACGCGGTCGCGGGTGGCCGCCGCGCCGCCGACGGCGGCGAGGAACGAGACCCCGAGCCAGACCGCGGCCCAGCCGGCACCGCTGCGGACGGCGTCCGCCGCGGTCGCGGGGTCGACGGGTGGCGTGGTGTCGACGACCACCCCGGTGAGCCCGCCCGCCGCGCCGAGGATCGCCCCGGCGCCGGCCACGCCGAGGGCGATGAGGCCCACGACGGCGAGCGCCCAGACGGCGGCGCCCTCGAGGAGGGCGGTCGACGAGGGGGAGCGGCTGCCCGCGGCCCCGGAGGCCGCGCCGCCGACGGCGAGCGCGATGACCCCGAGGACCGCCGAGACGATGCCGCCGTTCGTGTCGCCGTCGGAGCCGGGCGTGATCCAGCCGAACGCGACGACGAGCAGTTGCAGGACGAGGAAGACGGGAACCGCGGTGAGCGCGCCCACCCAGGCGGCGCTCCAGCGCACGGTGCTGTGGCCGCCGCCCGTCGGGTGCTCGCCCCGGGTGCCCGTGGTGCGGGTGTCGGTCTCCATGTCGGTCATGAGTGATCCCCTCGCGAGACGCACCCCGAGGGGTGCGTGCATGCGTCGGCGCCGCGGGGATGGAGCGTCGACGCCGGTCGCGGCCGCCCACGACGGGTCGGCCGGGCCCACGGGTCACCGATCGCGACACCACGGCAAACGTGGCTCGGTCCGGCGCGACCCACGCCGCATCACGTTTGTCGCTGCCCGCCGGGAGCACACCCGGCGGTGAACACATCGAACCCCCGGGAGGGACGACCTGATGGCATCGGAAGGCGCCGAGACACTGCTGGCCTCGGCCACCGCCCGCCGTTTCGTGGACGCGCTGCGCGAGGTCGAGCAGGACGGCGAGACCGGGGCGATGGCGGAGCTCGCCACCGACGACACCCGCTGGACGAGCTCGGGTGCGGCGCACTCCTCCACCGGCCCGGACGGCGCCCGGACGTTCTGGGACGCCTACCGGCGGACCTACGCCGACATCACCTCGCACTTCACCACGGTCACCGAGACCGACGCGCGCGCGGTCCTCGAGTGGGTCAGCACCGGGCACCACCACGACGGGCAGCCGGTCCGCTACGTCGGGGCGACCGTGATCGACCTCGCGGGCGACACCGTGGACGAGGTGCGGCTGTACTTCGACACCACCGCGGCGCGCGCCGTCGCCACCGAGGGGTCGGGCGACGCCGAGGCCGCCGACACGATGCTCGACGACTCGACCGCGGAGTCCGGACGGAACTCGGGCCTCGCCTCCTGAGGCGACCGCCGGTCAGCCCGCCTCCAGCTCGCCCAGCCGGGTGGCGAAGCCCCCGGCCGCGCGGGCGAGGCGGCGGCCGCTGGTGAGCACGGGGCTGCGCCGCGAGCGGTGCACCGCGCCGTCGGCGTCCAGCGCGGCCACCAGCGCGACGTCCTCGCCGACCGCCAGCCCCCGGAAGCCGCCACAGCGCTCGTAGGCCTCGCGGCGCACGCCGAGGTTGGCGCCGTGGACGTGCGGGTGCGGATCGGCGGCCGTGTCGTAGACGGTGCGGAACCACTCCCGGGCGGAGCGACCGTGGTCGTCCCAGTCGTCGACGTACACCGCGCCGACCCGGGCGTCGGCGCCGCGTTCGTACGCCGCGAGCTGCGCGAGCAGCCAGTCCGGCGGCACGTGGGAGTCGGCGTCGGTCGTGGCGATCCAGTCCGGTACCGCGCCCGGCGCGTCGAGCAGCGCCCGGAACCCGGCGTCGCGGGCCGCCCCGACGTTGCGGGCCGCCAAGGCGACCAGGTCGACGTCGTACTCGCGCGCGATCTCCCGGCTGGCGTCGCGGCACGAGTCGAGCACGACGACGGTGCGCACCTCCGCGCTGCCGCGCACCCACCGGGCCGCCCGGGCCAGCGCCTCGAGGCACCCGCCGAGCAGCACCTCCTCGTCGTGGACGGGCACCACCACCCCGAGCACCGTCACCGCAGGCCCACCCGCTGCGCCACCGACCGGACCGCCGGGGGCGTCCGGGCGAGCACGTCGAGCCGGAAGTCGGCCTCCCGGTGCTCAGCGACGCGCCCCAGGCCGGGGAGGGTGGCCAGCTCGTCGTGCACCCGGTTCCCGTCGACCGGGTACTCCGGTGCCGGACGGATCCAGTGCACGGCCAGCAGGGTCCCGCCCGGTTCGAGCGCGTCGACCACGCGGGCCCAGAAGGCGTCCCGGTCGGCCTGCCCGAAGTAGTAGGCGAGCTCGGAGACGACGACGAGGTCGAACCGGCCCGGCGGGAACGCCGCCGTCCGCTCGACCGTGACGTGGTCGAAGCCGGCGAGCCGACCGCGGGCCCGGGCGACGGCGGTGGCGCTGACGTCGGTGCAGACCAGTTCGGCGCAGCGCGGTGCGAGCAGCACCGACAGCGCACCTCCCGCGCACCCCGGCTCCGCCGCCCGGCGGTACTGCGCATCGGGCAGCGCTGCCGTCACCAGGGCGCGCTTGCGGTCCTCGTACCAGGACGACTCGAGGCCCCACGGGTCCGCCTCGGCGGCCCACAGGTCGTCGAAGTGCTGGCGCGGCAGGCTGGTCATCTCCACAGCACCTCCTCGTGGCGCAGCAGGCGCTCCAGCACCGGCGGCGGCAGGATCGCGGCGTCGGCGGGGTGGTCGGAGAGCGGCTCGACCTGGGTGCGGAAGCAGCTCACCGCGTCCCGCTTGGCCTCGCGGGCCGCCTCGTCGGGCCCGATCACGACCGCACCCGGGGGCAGCTCACCGGCCGCCGCCCAGTGCCACCACCACACGGCGTACCCCAGGACCGGCACGCCGGCGTCCGCGGCGACGTCGGCGACGGCGTCGTGGTCGGGGTGACCGTCGCCGGGGACCGGGGCGAGCAGGGTGTCGCCGGGGGAGACGAGGTCCGTGAGCAGGGCGGCGAGGTCGGCGCGGCGGTCGGCCACCCCACCGTCGGGGAGGCCGGCCCGGACGACGGGCGCCCCGGCGAGCCCGAGCCGGTGCAGGGCGGCGGTGCGTTCCGCGACGCGGCGCTCCACCAGTCGGGCGGGGGAGAGGGTGGGGCTGCCGGGATGGCTCGCCTCGCCGTCGGTGACGGCGAGGACGGTCACCGCCGCGCCGGCGCGGGCCCACGTCGCGAGCGTGGCGCCGACGCCGAGCGTCTCGTCGTCGGGATGGGGGGCGAGGACGACGACCCGCCCGGCCGGGCGCACGTCCGCGGGCGTGACACGGGGGAGGGCGGCGAGGACGCCGGAGGCCTGCCAGTCCTGCTCCGACGTGCCGGTGCCGGTCAGATCGCGAGGGGTCACAGCGTCACCTCCGGGGCCGTGGCGGCGAGGCCGCCGAGCGTGGCGAGGTCGCGTTCGGCGTGGCTCTGCCGGACGTAGACCTCGAGGTCGGCGACGTGGCGCGCGTGCCGGGCGTCGTGGGCCAGCGGACCGGGGCCGGTCGCCCGGCCGGTGCTGCGCAGCGCGGTCTCGACCGCGACCTCCACGGTCGCGCGGACCACCAGGGCCCGCCGGCGGGCGGCGTCGACCGTGTCGACGTCCGCGTCCGCCGCCGCCGCGGCCTCCCGCAGCAGCGCGGCGGCGGCCCCGAGCGCGGCATCGACCCGACCGAGGTGAGCGGCGTCGTGCGCGTCCCCGCGCCCGTCACGGACTCGACGACGCAGTGGGTCCGTGGCCCCCACCGCGCCGCCGAACCACACGGCGGCGACGCCGGCCGCGGCGTGCCAGAAGCCGGGACGGTCCAGGTAGTCGCCGGGCTCGCCGACCGGGCGCGCCGGGGTGTGGTGGAACCGGACGGTCGTGGTGCCGGACCCGGCCATCCCGAGCCCGCGCCACGGGTCCTCGCCCGCGACCACGGTGGGCCGGTCGAGCCGGACCGCGAAGAGGCGGTCGCCCGCGACGACCAGGGCGTCGGTGCACCGGTCACTGCCCGAACTCCAGGGCGAGGCGCCGCTCAGCGTCCACCCGTCGGGGCCGTGGTCCGCCTCGACCACCGCGTGCGGCGCCCGGGCGGCCCACACCCCCCACAGCGAGTCCGGTCCGGGCGGCTCACCGCCGAGCTGGCGGAGGATGCCGGTGGCGTCGGCGTGGGCCTCCGCGAGCCGGGCGGCGACCAGGTCGCGCGCTCCCAGAGCGGCCAGCACCCGCCACCGGCCTGCGGTGTCCGGGGCCGCGGCGAGATCGTCGAGTACCTCGGACAGCCCCGGCGGCACGGTGTGGACCTCGAGCACGGCCGACGGGTGGACGATCACGCCAGGTGCGTAAACGCCTCTGAGCACTCATGCGTGCCAGGACACGGAGAAGGACTCACGAGGCCGCACGCCACCTACGGCTTGAGCACCACCTTGATCGCCCCGTCCTGCTTCTTCTGGAAGATCTCGTACCCGTGCGCGGCCTCGTCGAGCGGCAGCGCGTGCGTCTCGAGGTCGTGGACGCCGAGCGGGTCGTCGTCGGTCAGCAGCGGCAGGATCTCGGGGACCCACTGCTTGACGTGCGCCTGGCCCATCGCGAGCCGGATGCCCTTGTCGAACATCGTCAGCACCCGCACCTCGTCGGGCTTCTGCCAGGTGACTGCCTTCATGGTCGTCGGCTCCCCGATCCCGTGGCGCGGGGAAACGACCGGCTACAACGGGATCGTGTCCCCGCGTCCCACGTAGTCGACGCGGCCGGCCCACCCCCGCCGCTCCACCTCGCCGACGAAGTCCGACAGCGGCGAGCGGAAGACCGTGTAGTCGTCGTAGTGCACGGGCGTCGCCCGGCGTGGCGCGAGGATCTCCAGGGCGTCGACGCCCTGGCGCCCGTCCATCGTCACCATCACACCGCCGGGAAGCGTGGTGCCGCCGAGGTGCAGCACGGCGCGGTCGACCTCGTCGACGTGCTCCCGGATCGCGTGCAACCCGTCGAACACCAGCGTGTCGCCCGAGAGGTACGTCGTCTGCACCAGTCGCCCGCCCGGCGCCCGGAACTCGAGCAGGCTGCCCATCACCGGCGGCAGGAGACGCTGCACCGGCTCCGGGGCGTGGCGCCCGGGCAGCGCGGTGACGGTGCACGTCGCGCCGTCCGGTCCGGCGAGCACGTGCGACTCCCACGTCGCGAGCCCGACCGCCCGCGGGAAGCCGTGCCGCGTCTGCAGCCGCCGCGACGCGTGCGGCGTGGTCACGATCGGCGTGCTCCGCGGCAGCCGCCGCCGGGTCTCGCGGTCCCAGTGGTCGCCGTGCAGGTGGGAGAGCACGACGGCGTCGACCGGTGCCAGCTCCTCCGGGGTCCACGCGGGCTCGGTCAGCCGCTTGGAGGTCAGGCCGTGGCCCAGCCACGCCCGCTGCCCGCGGTGCAGGAAGTTGGGGTCGGTGAGCACGCGCATGCCGGCGCACTCCAGCAGCACGGTCGCGGTGCCGACGAAGGAGAGGGTTCCCGACGACGGGGCGGCGCCGGTCACGACGCCCGCCGGGTGGGCTCGCCGGTGCCGCACGAGCGCGGGGGCCCGACCGTCCGGAGTCGTCGGGGACCCGCAGGTCCGGATCGCATCGCAGCACCACCCGTCGTCGGGAAGAGACATGCTGCGTGGTCAACCGACGCCGCAGGCTTCCCGCCCGACGGGGCCGCTCACACGTGTCCGCCGGGCCGGGCGACGGGTAGCAGGGCGCCATGCCGGAACCCGTCGAGTTCGTCGTCGTCGCCAACCGCCTGCCCGTGGACCTGGTGACCGACGACGACGGCGGGCAGCGGTGGCAGGCCGCGCCGGGCGGGCTCGTCAGCGCGGTCGCTCCCGCCCTGGCCGGGCGGCGCGCCGCGTGGGTCGGGTGGCCGGGGGTTCCCGACGCCGAGCCGGAGCCGTTCGCCGACGACGCGGTCGGGGCGGACGTGACGCTCGTGCCGGTCCGGCTCTCGGCCGACGAGGTCGCCGCGCACTACGAGGGCGCGTCCAACGCCACCCTGTGGCCGCTCTACCACGACCTCGTCGCCGCGCCCGTCTACGACCGCGACTGACGGACGACCCACCGCGCGGTCAACCGCCGCCTCGCCGAGACCGCGGCGTCGGTCGCCGCCGAGGGCGCCACGGTGTGGGTGCAGGACTACCAGTGCCAGCTCGTGCCACGGATGCTGCGCGAGCTGCGGCCCGACCTGCGGATCGGCTTCTTCCTGCACATCCCGTTCCCGCCTGTCGAGCTGTTCCTCCAGTTGCCGTGGCGGCGCGAGGTGGTCGAGGGTCTGCTCGGGGCCGACCTCGTCGGGTTCCACACGCCGGGCGGTGCAGCGAACTTCCGCTGGCTCGCCCACCGGCTGTGCGGCGCCGGGATCGACGACGGCCCGATCGGTCTGCGGGAAGCGGGCGGGGAGGTGCGCCACGGGGGACGCACCACCCACGTCGGGGCCTTCCCGATCTCGATCGACAGCGCCGCCTTCGCCCGCCGCGGCGCCGACCCCGCCACCGACGCCCGGGCCCGCGAGCTGCGGACGGAGCTGGGCGACCCGGACACGGTGCTCCTCGGCGTCGACCGCCTCGACTACACCAAGGGCATCGAGGTGCGGCTCGACGCGTTCGGCGAACTCCTCGACACCGGGCGGCTCGACCCGGCGTCCACCGTCCTCGTGCAGGTCGCGACGCCGAGCCGGGAGCGCGTCGACGCCTACCGCCGCACGCGCGAGCGGGTCGAACGCACCGTCGGGCGGATCAACGGCGAGCACGCCGGGATCGGGCGCCCGGCGGTCCACTACGTGCACCGCTCCCTGCCGCCCGACGAGCTCGCCGCGCTCTACCTCGCGGCCGACGTCGCCCTCGTGAGGCCGCTGCGCGACGGGATGAACCTCGTCGCGAAGGAGTACGTCGCGACCCGCCCGGACGACTCCGGGGACCTCGTCCTCTCCGAGTTCACCGGCGCCGCCGAGGAACTCACCGCGGCGCGGCTGGTCAACCCGCACGACCTCGACGGCGTCGCGGCCGCCATCGCCGACGCGGTCGACGGGGCGGGCTCGCCGGATTCCCGACGACGGATGGCGGAGCTCTCCGCGCAGGTCGCCGAGCACGACGTCGCGCGCTGGGCGCAGGCCTTCCTCGCGGCGTTGGGGTGACCGGCAGGGGTTGACCCGGCCGTCGACGTCTGGTGCCGTGGACGGACCGCGGCTCACGCCCCGACGCCGTCCCCCAGCACCCCGGGAGGACCCCATGGCGTCCGACGACCAGACCCGCGCCCACGACGTGCCGGCCCCGCCGCCTCCGCCGCCCGAGGACTGGCGCGAGGCCGTGTGCCGCCGACCCGCCGTCGACCGGAAACGCGCCCGCGTCGACGCCGACACCTGGAACGAGGTCGTCCGACGCCGGATCGCCGCACGCTGAGCCGGTCGGTGCGCGGACGTGCGCTGCGGGGACCGCCCGGCGTCAGCGCGGGAACAGGCTGCGGACGTGGTCGATCGCGAGGAACGCGTCCTCGACCTGCCCGGCCGGGACGTGGGCGCTCGCGGTGCGCAGCACGGCGGCGGCGTGGCCTGCTTCACCCGACGGGTGGCCACGGTGCGCACTCTCCTCGACGCGCGATCGACGCCGTGCGGATAATCCGTCCGCATGAGCGACACGCAGACCACCGCGGTCACCGCCCTGCGCGAGGCAGGCGAGGCGCTGCGCATCGGGGGACGTGCCGAGGGGCTCCGCGGCCACGTTCCCGACGACGGGCTCCCCCTGGTCGCGGGGGAGGTCGGCCACCTGCTCGACGCGCTGGTCGACCTCCTGCGCCAGGTCGAGACCGCGGACGGACCCGCGGACGGCATGCACGCCGTGACGCGCCACCTCGCGGCCGGCGCCGACGCCGCCCGGGAGGTGGCGGGGGCGTCCTGACGGCGGGACCGGCCCGGACCCGAGATCTCATCGAGCGGAGCGAAGTGGTCGCTCAGCGAGCACCTCGCTCCGCACGTCGGGATCTTCGCGCGGGCGACCGGGCCGACCGTGCGCGAGTGGTACGTGGTGCAGGTCCCGGGGCCCGCGGACCTGCCTGACGTACCCCTCGCGGAGCCGGTGCGGGCTCCGGAGGCTCAGTCGAACCCGACGACCGCACCCTCGGCCGCGGAGCCGACGAGGCGCGAGTACTTGCCGAGGACGCCGGTCCGGTGCTTCGGCGGGGGAGCGGTCCACCCCTCGCGGCGGCGGTCGAGTTCGTCCGGGTCCACCAGCAGGTCCAGGGTGCGCGCCGCCAGGTCGAGGCGGATCCGGTCACCCTCGCGGACGAAGGCGATCGGACCGCCGTGATCGGCCTCGGGCGCGACGTGCCCGACGCACAACCCCGTCGTGCCGCCGGAGAAGCGGCCGTCGGTCAGCAGCAGCACGTCCTTGCCCAGGCCGGCGCCCTTGATCGCGCCGGTGACGGCGAGCATCTCGCGCATCCCCGGCCCGCCGCGGGGGCCCTCCTGGCGGATGACCACCACGTCGCCCGCGTTCAGGGCGTTCTCCGACACCGCCTCCATCGCCCCGGCCTCGCCGTCGAACACCCGCGCGACGCCCTCGAACGACGCCGAGTCGAAGCCCGCCGACTTCACCACCGCCCCGTCGGGGGCCAGCGACCCGCGCAGGATCGTGAGCCCGCCAGTGGGGTGGATCGGATTCGTCAGCGGCCGCAGGACGTCGCCGTCCAGCCCCGCCGGCTCGAGCGCCTCGAGGTTCTCGGCCACGGTGCGACCGGTGACGGTCAGGCAGTCGCCGTGGATCAGCCCGGCGTCGAGCAGGGCCTTCATGACGACGGGCACGCCCCCGACCCGGTCGACCGTGTTCATCATCCAGCGGCCGAACGGCTTCACGTCGGCGAGGTGCGGGACCTTGTCGCCGATCCGGTTGAAGTCGTCGAGGGTCAGCGGCACGTCGGCCTCGCGGGCGATCGCGAGCAGGTGCAGCACCGCGTTGGTGGACCCGCCGAACGCCATGACCACGGCGATCGCGTTCTCCAGCGACTCACGCGTGATGATGTCGCGCGCGGTGTGCCCGCGCTGCAGCATCCCGACGACGGCCTCGCCCGAGGCGCGGGCGAACCCGTCGCGGCGACGGTCGGCCGAGGGCGGTGACGCGGAGCCGGGCAGCGACATGCCCATCGCCTCGGCGGCCGACGCCATCGTGTTCGCGGTGTACATCCCGCCGCAGGCGCCCTCGCCGGGGCAGATGGCCCGCTCGATCTCGTCGACCTTCTCGCGGGTGATCAGCCCGCGGGCGCACGCGCCGACCGCCTCGAAGGCGTCGATGATCGACACCTCCTTGCCGTCGACGTAGCCCGGGGCGATCGAGCCGGCGTAGATGAACACCGACGCGAGGTCGAGCCTCGCGGCGGCCATGAGCATCCCGGGCAGGGACTTGTCGCACCCGGCCAGCAGGATCGTCCCGTCGAGCCGCTCGGCCTGGACCACCGTCTCCACCGAGTCGGCGATGATCTCCCGGGAGACCAGGGAGTAGTGCATCCCCTCGTGGCCCATGGAGATGCCGTCGGACACCGAGATGGTGCCGAACTCCATGGGGAAGCCGCCGGCCGCGTGCACGCCCTGCTTGGAGGCGTCGGCGAGGCGGTCCAGCGAGAGGTTGCAGGGCGTGATCTCGTTCCACGACGAGGCCACCCCGATCTGCGGCTTCGAGAAGTCGTCGTCGGTCATGCCGACCGCGCGGAGCATGCCGCGGGCGGCCGCACGCTCCAGGCCGTCGGTGACGTCGCGGCTGCGGGGCTTGACGTCGTGCTCGGTGGTGGTGGCCTCCGTCGTCATGCCCCGGACGCTAGTCCCTCACTCTGCGTCCCGGCCCTCCGAGGAGCGCACCCGACGGGTGTGGGCGTAGACGTGCCCGGACGGGCCGCGGCCCGCGATCCGGGTCGCCGCGAGGCAGGCCCGCACCCACATGAACAGCTGCATCTCCTTGGCCACCCGCAGGTGCGTGAACAGCAGGTTCACCAGCGCGGTGCCGGGGCGCGCCCACGTCTCGATGGTGAACCGCAGGCCGTCGGAGGTGTCGTCGGCGCGGAACTCGATCTGCCCGGCCTCGAGGTGGCCGGCGAGGGTGGTCAGGCGCAGGTGGGTGTCGTCGGTGGAGATCACCCGCACCGGGCCGTCCCACGGCCCCGGCATCCGCACGACGAACTCGTCGCCGGGCTTCGGCGGCGTGCCGTCCCCGTGCGGGGTCACGGCCGCGACCTCCTTCGGCAGCAGCTGCTCCAGGTCCCCCCGGACCACCGTCATGAGGCCCTCGGCGTCGGTGGTGGCGCCGTCGACGAGCACGGTGAACCGGCGGTGGAACAGCGGCCCGACGCCGTGCTCCTGGGGCTGCACCCTGGCGTCGGTGAGGTCGGCGGGCACACCCGCGGGCAGGTCGGCGTCGCCGCCGGGCTCCTCGGAGCGCACGACGAGATGACGGTCCCGCAGGTAGCTGACGGTCATGAGGCCCATGCCGGCCATCCATCGCAGGACGCGGACGGGCCCGTTCAGGCTGTCGGGGTGGGTGGGAAGCACCCGAGGGGCTTCCCGACGACGGGTGCCCGCGACACGTGCGGTCGGGTGTCATCAGGACGTCACCCGGACGGGGACGACGTAACACTCCCGACTCTTTGCGCATCATCATCCGAAACATCACGAAGAGAGCGTTCCGGCCGAAATGTCCGGCTAGGGAAGGGAAGCCGCCGGCCGTGCCACTCGACAGCGGAACGATCGCCTGGATGTTGACCAGCACCGCGCTGGTCCTGCTCATGACGCCGGGCCTGGCCCTGTTCTACGGCGGCCAGGCGCACTCCAAGAGCGTCCTCAACATGATGATGATGGTCTTCTCCACGTTCGCCACGGTCGGCGTCCTGTGGGTGATCGTCGGCTACTCGCTGGCCTTCGGCGACGACGTGGGCGGCGGCCTGCTCGGCAACCCGTCGCAGTACTTCATGCTGTCCAGCCTCCTCTCGGACACCGTGCAGACCGACGGGCTGCCCGACATCGCGTTCGCCGCCTTCCAGGCGATGTTCGCCATCCTCACCGTGGGGCTGATCGCCGGTGCGGTGGCCAACCGCATGAAGTTCAACTCGTGGATGGTCTTCTCGCTGCTCTGGGCGCTGCTCGTCTACTTCCCGATCGCCCACTGGGTCTTCGACCTCGACGCCGGCTGGATCGCCAGCGGCATCGCCGCGGTCGACTTCGCGGGCGGGACCGCGGTCCACATCAACGCCGGCATGGCGGCCCTCGTCCTCGCCCTGATCCTGGGCAAGCGCCGGGGGTGGCCGAACGACTCGGCCCGCCCGCACAACCTGACCATGGTCATGCTCGGCGCCGGGCTCCTCTGGTTCGGCTGGTTCGGGTTCAACGCCGGGTCGGCCGCCGTCGCGAACTTCGACGCCACCTACGCGTTCATGAACACCGTCGTGGCCACCTGCACCGCCATCTGCGGCTGGCTCATCATCGAGCAGGTCCGCGACGGCAAGCCCACCTCGCTCGGCGCCGCCTCCGGCATCGTCGCGGGTCTGGTCGCGATCACCCCGGCCTGTGCGGCGGTCACGCCGCTCGGGGCCATGGCGATCGGCTTCATCGCCGGCCTCGCCTGCGCCTTCGGTGTCGGCCTGAAGTACCGCTTCGGCTTCGACGACGCGTTCGACGTCGTCGGCGTCCACCTCGTGGGTGGTCTGGTGGGCACGCTGCTCATCGGCTTCTTCGCCTGGGACGGATCGCCGGCCGGCGCCGGCGGTGTCTTCTACGGCGGAGGCTTCGGTCAGCTCGGCATCCAGGCCCTCGCGGCCGGGGCGGTCATCGTCTACACCGGCATCCTCACCGCCGTGATCGCGCTCGTCGTGAAGGCCGTGATGGGGCTGCGGATCGAGGACGAGGCCGAGGCCATCGGGATCGACGAGGCCGAGCACGCCGAGTCCGGCTACGACTACTCCGGCATGACCAGCCGGACGTCGTCGGGCGTCGGCGTCGGCGCCGCGACCACCCAGGTGCCCGCGGCCACGACGACGGATCGCTGACCCGTCGTGAAGATGGTGACCGCGATCATCAAGCCGTTCGTCCTGGAGGACGTCAAGGGGGCGCTCGAGCAGCTCGGCGTCCTCGGGATGACCGTGAGCGAGGTCCAGGGCTACGGCCGGCAGAAGGGCCACACCGAGGTCTACCGCGGGGCGGAGTACTCGGTGGACTTCGTGCCCAAGGTCCGCGTCGAGGTCGTCACCGACGACCCGACCGCGGAGAAGGTGCTCGACGCGATCGCCGAGACCGCCCGCACCGGCAAGATCGGTGACGGGAAGGTCTGGGTGACCCCGATCGAGACCGTGGTGCGCGTGCGCACCGGTGAGCGCGGCACCGACGCCCTCTGACGCGCTCCGACGCGTCCGGCACCGGACCCGTCGTCGGGACCATCCCGACGGCGGGTCCGGGCCGCGCATCCCCCTCCGATCCCGCCCGCCGCCGACGAGAGGACCGGATGGCCGGAGCCGGCCCCGTCCCGCCGACGCCCCCCGACGACCCCGCGACCGACCTCCTGCGCGCCCGCGCCGCGCTCCTCGCGCCCGCGCCTGGCGGCCGCCGACTCGCACCCGCCGCCCTGCGGGCCGCCCTCGTCGACCTCCACGACCTCTGGCTCGCGACCCGCGCCACGGCGGCCGGCGTCGAGCGCGGCAGCGCCCTCGTCGCGATCGGGTCCCTCGGTCGCCGGGAACTCGCCCCGTACTCGGTGCCCGATCTCCTGCTGGTGCACGACGGCACCCTGCCCGGCCCGCACGGGATCCACGGGGTCGCCGCCGCCCTCGGCACCCCGCTGCGCGCGGTGTGCACCGTCGGCGAGGCGGTGGAGGCGTCCCTGGTGGACCTCCCCACCGCGCTGGACCTGCTCGACGCCCGCCTCGTCGCCGGGGACGCGGAGCTCGTGGACCGGCTGGTCGGGACCGCCCGGCGCGCCTGGCGCGCGGGCGCGGCGACCCGGGCCGTCGACCTCGTCGAGGCCACTCACGCCCGGTGGCGGCGCGCCGGCGACGTCGCCCACCGCGTCGAGCCCGACCTCGTGGCCGGCCGGGGCGGGCTGCGCGACCTCACGCTCCTCGACGCCCTGGCCACGGCGGGTGCGGCGGACCGTGTCCCGCCCGAGGTCCGCGCGGCCCGAGGGGTGCTGCTCGACCTGCGCACCGACCTGCACCGGCACGCGGGCCGGGCCCGCGACGTCCTGCGCGTCGAGGACCTGCCCGACCTCGCCGCCCCGCACGACCTGCTGCGCGCGCTCGGCGGCGCGGGCCGGGCCGTGGCGGCGACCACCGGCAGCGCGCTGCGGGCGCTGCGGCCGCCCTCGCGGGACACCGCGCCCGGCCCGCCCCCCGCCGACCTCGGTCTCGGCGTCGTCGTCCACGCCGGCGAGGTGACGCTCGCCCGCCGCGCGAGCGTCGCGCGCGACCCGGTGCTCGTGCTGCGTCTCGCCGCCGCCGCCGCGCGCACCGGGCGGCCGATGGCGCCATCGGCCCTGCGCCGGCTCGCGGACGCCGCGCCCGAGCTCCGGGCGCCCTGGCCCGACGCCGCCCGCACCGCCCTGCTCGCGCTGCTCGGCGCGGGGGACGGTCTGGTCGAGGTCGTGGAGGCGCTCGACCGCGCCGGGCTGTGGGGGCGGCTCCTGCCGGAGTGGGGCGCCGTCCGGGACCTCCCGCCGGGCCGGCCCCGGCACGTCTGGACCGTCGGGCGCCACCTGCTCGAGGTCACCCGGCGGGCGGCCGCGCTGGCGGACCGGGTGGCGCGCCCCGACCTCCTGCTGCTCACCGCACTCGTGCACGGCCTCGGGCAGGGCCGCGACGAGGACCCCGCCGTGGTCGGAGCCACGCTGGCCGGCCAGGTCGGACGGCGGCTCGGCCTCGCTGCGGACGACGTCGGGGTCCTGACGGCGGCGGTGCGCCACCAGGACCTGCTGCTCCGCACCGCCCACCGCGGCGACCCCGAGGAGCCGGGCACCGTCCGCCGGGTCCTCGCCGCACTCGACGGCGACCCGCTGCTGCTCGAGCTCCTCCACGCCCTGGCCGAGGCGGAGGCGCGCGGCACCGGTCCGGGTGTGTGGACCCCGTGGCGGGCACGCCTGCTCGGCGACCTCGTCGCCCGGTGTCGCCCGGCGGTGCGGGGCGGGGCGGTGACGAGGCGGTAGGGGCGGCGCCCGCCACCTGCGCCTCGTGGAGGGACAGGGGGTCGCGCACCGGTCGGCACCTGTCACCGACCAGGACGAACCGTTCGCGTCGTGCCTGCGCCCGGGCGTCGGCACGGTGTCACGATGGACCTCGGAGTCCGGTTCGCGGGGGGAGGCCGTGGTGCTGCAGTGCTGTCCCAACGGGGCGCGTCCCGGAGGCGACACGCCGGCGCTGCCCGCCACCCCCGACGACCTGGCGCGGGACGCGGCCGCCGTGGCCGCGCTCGGGGTGCGCAGCTTCCACGTCCACCCCCGCGACGAGCACGGGCGCGAGAGCCTCGACCCGGACGTGGTCGCCGCGACCGTCGGGGCGATCCGGCAGGCCGCGCCGAGCCTCGAGGTCGGCGTCCCGCTCGCGCGTTGGGTGGAGCCGAACGCCTTCCGGCGGACCGAGATCGCCCAGGAGTGGGCGCGGCTGCCCAGCCACCGACGTCCCGACGTGCTGGCCGTCAGCGTGCACGAGCGCGGGTGGGAGACCGTCTGCGAGGCGGTCGCGTCGGTCGGGCTCGGGATCGAGCTCGGCGTCTGGACCACCGGTGACGCCGTGCAGCTGCGCCTCGCCGGCGTCCCGGTGAACACCGTGCGGATCGCGGTCGAGGTGACCGTCACCGACCCGGACACGGCCGTCGCCGAGGCCGTCCGCCTCCTCCGTGCCCTGCAACCGATGCCGGTCCCCGTGCCCGTGCTGCTGCACGGCGAGGAGGACGGTGCGTGGCCGGTGCTGGAGTACGCGCGCCGGGAGGGGTTCGACACCCGCATGGGTTTCGAGGACACCCTGTACGGCCCCGACGGGATCTGGCTCGCCACCGGGAACGAGGAGCTCATCCGCTTCGCCCTCGGCCAGCCCGTCGGACCCCGCCTCGGGCCGCGGCGCAGCGCCCGTCGCGGCCTCTTCGGCGGCGGCCTCGGCTTCGGGCGGTCCGGCGCGCACCGGGGTTAGACCGGCGGGGCGCGCGCTCAGGTCTCCTCGTCGTGCGGGGTCGTGATGTCCGAGAACGCCCGCGCGAGCCGGCGCTGCTGCTCCACGGTGGGCACGAGCGGGGGTCGTTCGGTCAGGGGGACGACCCGGTCGAGGGCGGACGGGTCGACGCGGCACGCCGAGAGCAGGTCCTCGTCGATGCGGATCGGGACCCGGGAGCGGTGCGCGAGGCCGAGCGCCTCGACCCACGACGTGGCCGCGCCCGAGGTCGGGGGACGGACGAGGCCCGCGGTCTCCTCGACGATCTCCACGACCGGGTGCACCGCGGCGCCGCGGGCGACGACGCGGATCGTCACCTCGCGGCCGGGCCCGACGGACCCCAGCCAGGGGTCGAGCAGGCGCACGAGCCCGAGCAGCTCCTCGGCGGTGAGCGGCACCGTCATCATCGACGGCACCTCACCGTCGTCGGAGAGCACCGCGCAGGGCTCGTCGAACAACGTCCGGCGGGCGACCGCGACGAGGCGTACGACGGCCATCCGGTCCTTCCCTCGCGCGCCCCCGGAGACGCGGGGAGACGCGTCGGTGCGGCGCGGGCGGCGCCGTGCGGCTCCACCGCCGTCCCTGGTCAGGCCCGCAGCATCGCACGCGTGCCCGGGGCGTGCCCCGGGCCGGTCGGAGGCCGTAGAGCGTCACCGCGCCGAGCGGACGGTCCCGCGGCACGAGCGCGACCGAGACGGCCGCGGTGACGCCGAGGGCCCGGGCGGCGGGGGCATCGTCCCCCCGGGGTCGGCTGCGACACCCGCCTCACCGGTGAAACAGAGTGTGGAGCGAACACCGGAGCCGCCGAACGCACACCACGACCAGGACCGCGCCCGCCGCAGCCGCTGGAACGGTTCACGCGCTCGCCCGGGTCGGGGGCGTGCCACCATCGGACGTGGTTGACCCCCCAGCCGCCGTTCACGGCAGAGGAGGGGACGTGCTGGTCGCGAGTCCCACGGTCGAGCTCGAGGTCGATCGCGACGACGCCGGGTGGGTGGTGGTCCGGATGTCCGGGGTGCCCGGCCACGCCGACGCCACGATCCTGCGGCGGACGCTCGACCACGAGCTGGACGGGGCGCCGCCCGTGCTCGTCGTGGAGCTGGACCGCCCGGTGTCCACCCCGGAGCTGCGCGACGTCCTCGCCGCGGCCCGGGACCGGGCGCGTCGGGCCGGTGGCGGCCTGCGCGTGGTGAGCGCCGGCCGGGTCGCGGGGCGGGCCCTGGAGATCACCGACCTGCTCTGACCGGGCGCGGACGCCGCGAGGTCCGACCCGTCACGGCGGTGCGCGCCGTGGTAGGACTGCCCACGGGTTGACCTCCTCCAGCCCGGACCGAGGCCCTGTCGCCCGGAGGAGCCCGATGGCCGCCCTCGTCCCGTGCCCCGACGGGACCGACCCGCCCCGGGTGATCGGCGTCGGCGCGTCCGCCGGGGGGCTCGAGGCGGTCGGGACGCTGCTCGCCGGGCTCCCGGCGTCGCTGCCCGCCGCGGTCCTCGTCGTGATCCACCAGTCCGAGGCCGGGCCGGGACGCCTCGCGGAGCTGCTCGACCGCCGGAGCCCGCTCCCGGTGCGGGCGGCCTGCGACGGCGCACCGGTGGTCGCGGGCGACGTCCACGTGGCCGTGCCCGGTCACCACCTGCTCCTGGAGAGACGGACGCTCCGGGTCGCCCGCGGGCCCCGCGAGAACGGGTACCGCCCGGCGGTGGACCCGCTCTTCCGGTCGCTCGCCCTCGAGGTGGGGCCGGCGGCGCTCGGAGTGGTGCTGAGCGGCATGCTCGACGACGGGGCCGCCGGCCTGCTCGAGATCGTCCGGCACGGCGGCGCGGCCGCGGTCCAGGATCCGGACGAGGCGGCCTTCGTCGCCATGCCGACGGCCGCGCTGCGCCAGGTGCCGGGCGCCGCGGTGGCCCCGGCGGCGCGACTGGCCGAGACGCTCGTCGCGCTGCTGGCACGCCCTGCCGTGGGCGTCGCGCGGACGAGCGAGCGCCTCGCCGGGGAGGTCGGCGTCGCCCTCGGCCACCGCGAGGGCTGGTCGGAGCCGTTCCGCGAGGCCGTGGGGCTCTCCTGCCCGGACTGCAGCGGCCCGCTCTACGAGGCCGACGAGCCGCTCCTGCTGCGCTACCGGTGCCGGATCGGGCACGCGTGGTCGCAGGAGAGCCTGCGGGCCGGCCAGGCCGTAGCGGCGGAGCGGGCGCTGGAGACCGCACTGCGGGCGCTCGAGGAGAAGGCCGCGCTCCACCACCGGATCGGGCGGAACGCGGAAGCGCGGGGCTCCTCGCGCCTGGCCGACCGGGCACGCGAGACTGCACACGACGCGCTCGCCTCCGCGGCCGTGGTGCGTGACCTGCTGTCGAGCCCCCGGGACGGAGAGGCATGGTGACCGACGACGACGCCGAGGACGACGGGTACCCGGTCGCGACCGGCTCCGGGCCCGACGGGCCCGCCTTCGGTCCGGCCGAGGAGGCGGAGTTCGAGGGTCTGCTCACCTTCCTCAAGGAGAGCCGCGGCTTCGACTTCACCGGGTACAAGCGCTCGAGCATCCGTCGCCGCGTCGCCCGGCGGATGGCGCAGGTGGACGCGTCGACGTTCGCCGAGTACCTGGATCTGCTGCAGGTGGACACCGAGGAGTTCACGCAGCTGTTCAACACGGTGCTCATCAACGTCACCGGGTTCCTGCGCGACCCCGAGGCGTGGGACGAGCTCGCCGAGCAGGTGGTCCCGCAGATCCTGGCGCCGAAGTCGCGCGGCGAGTCGGTGCGGGTGTGGTCGGCCGGGTGCGCGAGCGGCGAGGAGGCCTACGGGCTCGCGATGGTGTTCGCCGAGGCGCTCGGCGTCGAGGAGTTCCGTGCCCGCGTGAAGGTGTATGCCACCGACGTCGACGAGGACGCGCTGGCCGCGGCCCGCCAGGCCACGTACTCGGAGAAGGAACTGAAGTCCCTGCCCGCGGGCTGGCGGGAGCGCTACTTCGAGCGGAGCGGCTCCCGCTGGACCTTCCGCAGCGACCTGCGCCGCTGCGTGATCTTCGGTCGGAACGACCTCGTCCAGGACGCGCCCATCGGTCGGCTGGACCTGCTGGTCTGTCGGAACACGCTGATGTACCTCAACGCGGAGACCCAGTCGCACGTGCTGCGGCGGTTCCACTTCGCCCTCAACACCGCGGGGGTGCTCTTCCTCGGCAAGGCCGAGATGCTGCTGAGCCACGGTCGGCTCTTCCTGCCGATCGACCTCAGGCGCCGCTTCTTCCGCAGGGCGGACCAGGTCGACCCCAGCGGCCGCGGGATCGGGGCGATCAACCGGCTCCCGACGTCGGGGTCCCGCGGCGAGGTCCAGCTCGACGACGAGGCCCTGCTGTTCAGCCCGCTCGCGACGGTGGTCGTCACTCCGGACGAGGTGGTCGCGACCGCCAACCGCCGGGCGGAGGCCCAGCTCGGCATCACCAGCCGCGAGATCGGGCGGCGCTTCACCGAGCTCGAGCTCTGTCACCGCATCGCCGGGCTGCGCTCCTCCTACGAGGACGTCCGGCGCAACCGGACCTCGCTCTGGCAGCACGAGGCGGAGTTCGCCCGGTCGTCCACCGAGACGCTCTACTTCGACATCCAGGTCGTCCCGCTCGCCGGCGCGGCCGACGAGGGTCCCGCGGTCGCGCTCTTCTTCACCGACGTGACGCGCTACCGGCGGATGACCGGGGAGCTCCAGGCGGCGCACCGGCAGGTGGAGACCGCCTACGAGGAGCTGCAGTCCACGGTCGAGGAGCTGGAGACGACGAACGAGGAGCTGCAGTCCACCGTGGAGGAGCTGGAGACGACGAACGAGGAGCTGCAGTCCACCGTGGAGGAGCTGGAGACGACGAACGAGGAGCTCCAGTCCACCAACGACGAGCTCCAGTCGATGAACGACGAGATGCGCGAGCGCACCTCGCAGCTCGACCGCGCCAACGACTTCCTGGAGTCGGTGCTCGGCAGCCTGCGCACCGCCGTCGTCGTGGTCGACACCGAGCTGATCGTGCAGGCCTGGAACGGGCGGGCCGACGACCTCTGGGGCCTGCGCTCCGACGAGGCGGTCGGCCAGCACCTGCTCAACCTCGACATCGGTCTCGCGACCGACCGGGTCCGTCCGCTGGTGCGCGACGTCCTGCACGGGGAGGGGGTGCGCCAGGACCCGCTGCGGGTCGAGGCCATCAACCGGCGTGGACGCACCGTGCAGCTGGCCATCGGGGTGTCGCCGCTCGTCGGACGCCAGGGCCACCCCGACGGGGCCATCATCCTGATGGATCAACTCGAGACCGCGATACCCTGACGAGTCGGCACGAAACGTGACGAGGACGCCCCCGAGGAGGAAGCTGTCAGCGTGAGCAGGGAGGGCATCGACGACGGCCTGGCGGGCCTGGCCGAGCTGTTGGAGACGGTGTCGGACCGTCTCGAGGCGCTGGACCGCCTGGCGGGGGAGGACGGGTCCGCCCAGGAGAACCGCACGATCCGGCAGGGCCGGGCGTACCTGGCGCGGGTCGAGGCGCGTCGCGTCCGCGACGAGGTGGCGGAGGTCCGCCGGCACGCGCGGGAGCTGGCGCGGCGCTCCGAGCTGATCCGCCGGGTCGCCGCGTCGGTGACGGCCCCGTCCCTCCCGGTCGCCGAGGGTGAGGTGGCCGAGCTCGCCGCCGCCCGCGTCGCCGCCGGGGTGCGGGAGGCCGGGGACCGGGTGGCGCGGCTCGTCGAGCTCGCGTCCCGGGTGGTGCCCGGGGCCGACTGGAGCCGGTACGTCCGCGCGGACGGCGTGGTCGGCCCGACCGCCGGGGCGGTCGCCGCCGACCCGCCCGGGTCGCTCGACGACGCCTGCCGCTCCGTGATCGCGTCCGGCGTGCGGGAGATCCGCGTCCCCGGGGACGACCACCCGGCCCTGGCCTCCGCCGCCCGCGCCGCCGGCGTGCAGGCCCTGCTGCTGTGCGCGGTCGGTGACGGCGACGGCGCCCTGGTCCTCGGTTGGCGCCAGACCGCCGTCGTCACCGACGCCGCCCGTGCGGTGGCGCGGGGGATCGCCGAGCACCTCGGCCGGGCGCTCGTCGGTGACCCGGACGGCGGGGCGCCGGACCTCGCGGGGGCGACGTCGGTCCTCGCCCGCCACCTCGATCTCGATCCCGGGGAGGCGTTCGAGGTGCTGCTGGAGACCGCGGCGGCTCTCGACGAACCCGTCGGTGACGTGGCCCGGCACCTGGTCGGGGCGCTCGTGGCGCCGACCCGCGGCGAGCGCCCGGACACCGAACCCGCTGCGCTCCGCCGGGCCGTCGAGTACATCGAGGCCCACGCGGGGGAGGACGTGACCCTCGACGAGATCGCGCAGGCCGCCCGCGTCGGCCCGCGGGCCCTGCAGCTGGCGTTCAACCGCCACCGCGGCGGTTCGCCGATGGCCTACCTGCGCCAGGTCCGTCTCCTGCGCGCCCACCGCGCCCTCGAGGCGGCCGACCCGACGCGGGGCGACACCGTCGCGGCGATCGCGGCCCAGTGGGGCTTCGCCAACCCCGGCCGCTTCGCGACGATGTACCGCGCGACCTACGGCATCTCGCCGAGCCGGACCCTGCGGGCCTGACCGGGACCAGGTCCGCGTCCGGACCCGGTGCCGGGAGGCCTCACCCCTGCTGCGTCTCCTCGACGAGCCAGGCCGCGACGTCGCGCAGCTTCACGTTCGTCGACTGCGACGCCTCGGTCAGCCGCGTGAAGGCCGCCTCCGGCGAGATGCCGTCCCGCGCCACGAGGATGCCCTTGGCCTGTCCGATGACGTCCCGGCCCTCGATCGCCCGCGTCAGACCGGTGGCCCTCCGTGCGCCGAGCAGGAGGATCGCGGCCTGCCGGGCGTAGAGCCGTGCGGCCGTCACCGCGGTCAACCCGAAGGTGTGCGGTCGCGGGGCGTGGAAGAGCGCCGCCAGGTGCGGGCCCCGGTCCCGTCCGCGGTCCTGGCCGTCGGCGGTCAGCCGGACGGCCAGGAGGCTGCCGATGCCCAGGTCCTCGGCGTCCGCGGCGAGAGCGGGCCAGCGGGGGTCGAGCCGGACGTCCGGGACCTGCACGATCGTGTCCTCGAGCGCCGCCGGACCCGGTCCGGACCGGGCACGGCGGGCGTGCTCGGCGAGATCGTCGAGTACGTCGTCGTCGTGGAACGAGCGCAGCACGTCCGTCTCGTCGCACCACACCAGCCCGACGCCCGCCGCGACCGGGACCGCGGCGCGCGCGGCGTCGAGCAGCCGGGTGTGGACGTGGACCTCGTCCTCGAGCTGGGTGTCGAGCAGACGGTCGGCGGCGGCGGCCACGCCGTCCCACCACGCGGGGACCCCGCCGTCCTCGCGGTGCCGCTCGGCCCGCCGGGCGCGCATCTGCTCGGCGACCGCCACCGCCCGCCGTCGGACGTCCTCGAGGCCCTTCCGCATCTCCTGGGCCCGCTCCTGCGCGTGACAGGCGCGGGCCCGGTGCATCGCCCCGGTCTCCGCGGCCGCCGGTCCCGTTGCGGCCGCCGGCCGGTCGTCCTCGTCGGGAAGGGCGATGCCCAGGGCACCGAGTCGGGCGCCGACCTGGTCGAGCAGGTCGATCACCTCGGCGAGCGTGGCCTGCGGCTCCTCGGGCACCGTCGTCCTCACTTCCCGCTGACACGGCGCATGCGCGCCGGGGGAACCGGAGCCGGGAGAGAGGAGCGGCACCGGTCCTCGAACACCTCGGTGCGTCACCCCCGGGTTGGAGCGGGCACCGCTGACACGCCGCGGTCAGTAGACCGTGGGGGCTCATCCTGCGGCAAGCACCCCCGCCCGTGGGCAGCGGGTCGGTCGGCGTGGGCCGGGGACCACCGACCCGGGCGACGGCGGGGGAGGGGGCGTTTGCCCGACCGTCCCCGCCGTCCATCCGGCGGGGGTCGTCGACGCCGTTCGAGCCCCAGGGCGGGTCGCAGTGCCTTCATCCGCAGAGGGGCAACTCCGTGTTCCTGCACGTGCAACGCATGCTCAACGAGATCGCCGCCGACGAGCCGGACCCGGCCGCCGCCAACGCCCTCCAGGAGGGTCTGGGCGGTCAGTTCGGCGAGATGCGCACGATGATGCAGTACCTGTTCCAGAGCTTCAATTTCCGCGGTCCGACGGGCAAGCCGTTCCGCGACCTGCTCTACGGCATCGGCACCGAGGAGATCGGCCACGTCGAGCTCATCGCCTCCACGATCGCCCAGCTCGTGGACGGGTCGCCCCGCTACCAGGGCAACCCCACCTCGCTCGACGAGCCCGGCGCCGGCGGCGCGACCCCGCTGAACATCGCGCTCTCGGGCGGGAACATCCACCACTGGCTGGTCGGCGCCCAGGGCGCGCTGCCGGTGGATGCGCAGGGCGACCCGTGGACGGGCAAGTACGTCTACGACTCGGGCAACCTGCCGTTGAACCTGCTCTACAACCTGATGCTGGAGTCCACCGGGCGACTGCAGAAGTGCCGGCTCTACGAGATGACGGCGAACAAGACGGCCCGGTCGACGATCGCGTACCTGATCGTGCGGGACCAGGCCCACGAGAACGCCTACGCGAAGGCGCTGGAGTGCCTCGGGGTGGAGTGGAACAAGCTGCTGCCGATCCCGAAGACCAACGCCGAGCAGTTCCCGGAGGTCAGGACGCTGACCGAGCAGGGGCTGCAGTCGAAGCAGTACACCTTCAGCCTCGACCAGCTCTCCGAGGCCGGACGGATCATCCAGGGCACCTCGCCGTCGAAGGACGGGACCACGATGTCCACCGAGCAGGCCCCCGAGGGGGTGCCGTTCCCGGGTATCGCCGTGGAACGGCCGGAGGAGTTCGGCCCCGGCCTGGACCCCGAACTCATGCAACTCGTGCAGGCCACCGCCGAGATGGAGCTGCAGGCCGAGACCGCTCCGCCCCGGTGGGCTCCCGCGAGCGACTGATCCCGGAACGCGAACGGGCCGCCCGTCACCACGGTGACGGGCGGCCCGCGTGCAGGAGGGGGTCGGTCAGGACTTGAAGGCGTCCTTGACCTTCTCGCCGGCCTGCTTGATGTTGGCCTTCCCCTGCTGGGTCTTGCCCTCGGCGGTCAGGGACTCGTTGCCCACCGCCTTGCCGACGGTCTCCTTGACCTTGCCGGCGACCTCGTCGATCTTGTTGTCGGCCTTCTTCTCGGTGCTCATGGTGAGTCCCTTCCTCCGACGGCTCTGCTCGCCGTGCGTCATCGCGGGAGTACCCCGACAGGGGCAGTCCCTGCACCTACACCAGGGTGATCTGCAGTTGGCCCGTCCGGGGGCTCGCCACGTACACGCGGCCCTGGCCGAGCGCGACCAGGTCGGGCTGGGCGATCGTCGCGAGGTCCAGCACCACCCGCGGCTCCTGGGCCGAGCTCAGGTCGACCGCCACCAGCCGGTTCATGCCGGTGAGCGTGACCCAGAGCCGGTCGGTCGTGGCGTCGTAGGCGGTGCCGTAGGGGGCGGTCGACGCGCCGAGCTGGATCGGGGCCAGCGGCGCCGGGGACTGCCCGGTCAGGTCGTAGCGCCGGATCACGCCGGCCCGGGTGTCGGTGACGAGCAGCCGGCCGTGCCGGTCGATCGTCACGGCGGTGGACCCGTCGCCCGCGGGTACGGCGGTGACCTCCCGCATCGTCGCCAGGTCGACCAGGTGCACCACGGATCGCTCGGTGTCGAGCACCGCGACCCGTTCCCCGGCGACCGCGAGCGCGACCGGCCGACCGAGACCGCCGACCTGGGCCGCGACGCGCCCGTCGCGCAGCAGCGACAGCGATCCGTTCGAGGTGACGCCGGCCGCCTCCCGCCGGGCGTCCCCGGCGACCCCGGTCGCAGCCACCAGGAGGTTCCCGGACGGGTCGACGCCGAGCGCCTGGACCCCGGCCGGTGCGCCCGCCGGGGCGTCGGTGGTGGAACCGGAGGGCAGGGCGACGCCGGTCAGGCCGGCCGAGGGGTCGGCCAGGACCAGCCCGGAGCGGTCCGTGGCGGACACGACGGACCGGGGGCTGCCGGTCACGGTGCTGCGGGTCGCGACGGCGGCGGTGTCCGGGTTCACCTGGACGGCCGCGGCCGACGACGTGCCGACCAGCGTGACCACGGCCCGCTGGTCGACCGGTGACACCGTCAGGGTGGTCGCGGCGCCGTCGCCGAGGTCGACGACCCGGCCACCGGGCGTCGTGGCCGCCTGCGGCGAGGTCGCCGGCTGCGCGGTGGACGGGGGCGCCGGGGCGGGTGCCGGTGAGGGGCTCGGCGCGGGGGTGGCCGAGGGGGTGGCCGGGGCCGCCGACGAGGTCGGGGCCCCGGCGCCCGGCGCCCTTACCAGCGGCGTGTCGGCGCAGGCGCCGAGCAGGGCCGCGAGGGCCACCGTCACGACGGCGGCCCGGCGGGCGCTCACGAGACCCGCCGCTCGTCCTTGCCGGCCCGCCCGGTCCGCAGCAGCAGCTCCACGGGCAGCGTCTCGGTGCCGAGCGCGCCGCGCAGCCGTGGGAGGGCGTGTTGCTCGAGGTGCGCCCGGGCCTCGGTGGCGTCGGCACGGGCGTCCACGGCGAGCTCGACGTAGAGCGCCGGGCGCGGGCCGGGGGCGGTGAGCCGGGCGGTGGCGTCGGCGATCGCCGGATGCGATTCGAGGTCGTCGCACAGGGCGTCGGCGATCACCGAGGAGGACGCGGTGGTGCGGCCCTCCACTGGGCCGGTGGCCTCGGCGGACCAGGGCGAGCCGGCCGGCCGGCGGCGGGCCTGGGCGATCAGCCAGCGCAGCGCGAGCAACCCGACCACGACCCCGGCGACCGCGACGACCCAGGCGGCCCAGGAGGGCAGCGAGGCCGACGGCACGACCGCGGCGGTCGACGCGACGAGCGGGAGCCGCCCGGTCGAGATGCCGGCGGCCAGCAGCGCGGCGGCGATCAGCAGGATCCCCACCAGGGCGAGCAGGCTCCGGTTGAGCCGGGCGGGCGGGTTCGTGGCACGTCCACGAGCCATGACGATCACCGGTCCTTACGGGTGGAGGACACGCTCACGCGCAACCGCGGTCGGCGGGCGAGCCCGAGCGAGTCGAGGTCGGTGGACAGGGCCGACTCCACGGCCTGGCGCAGGTCGCCGGTGCTCCCGCGGTGGGTGCGGGCAACGACCTTGACGCTGCGGCGTCGGACCTTCGCCGTGGCGCCGGTGACGCCCTCGACGTCGGCGGCCCGGCGGCGCAGCCGCAGGGCCAGGTCGTGGCGGTGCCAGCCGGCGGCCTCGACGCCGCTGCCCGACCACGGGCCCCACGCCTCGGCGTCGCCGCCCGCGGTGGGAGCCGTGGTGGCGGGTGCCGCGGTCAGCGGCAGGACGTGGGACGGCCCGGGCAGGATCGCCGCGAGCAGCAGCACGAGCCCGACGACGGCGGCCACGCCCGCGACGATCAGGACGATCGGCGACTCCCAGGCGACCCCGGACAGGGCGCCGGGGACGGCGTCGAGCGAGACCACGGGGGTCCGCCCGAGCAGGGTCTGGATGGCGCTGGTCGCCGCGAGCGCGCCGAGCGCGAGCAGCACGAGGGCCACCAGCAGCGCGGGCAGGGTGCGGCGGGGACGGCGGGTCATGCGACCACCCGCCCCGTCGGGCGCGGCGCGGCGCCGCTGAGGACGCTGACGGTGACGTCGATGCGCGACACCTGCAGTCCGGTGTACTCGTCGAGCCGCGTGCGGATGCGGTCGCGGGCGGCGTCGGCCGTGGCGGCCAGGCCGTGCGGGTAGCGCACGGCGGTCTGCAGGTCGGCCTCGACCCGGTCGCCGTCGCGGCGCACGCTCGCGCGGGCCGAGCGGCCCAGCGTGCCCGACCTCGTCATGGTGTCGACCCCCTCGACCTCGGCGGCCGCGGCGACGACGAGCTTCTCCACGACGGAGTCGGCGATCGTCAGCGTGCCGCGGTCACCCACGTCGTCGGGGGTGGTGGACGTGGCGGTCACAGTCGATTCCTCCCCCGATCGGAGCCGGCGCCACGGAGCTGCTCGCCGATCTCGCGGAGGTCGAGCCGGCCGTCGAGCCAGCGGCCGACGACCAGGCCCACGACGCCCAGCACGAGCACGAGCAGGAACGCGCCGAAGCCGCCGAAGGCGCCGGCGAAGCCGAGGGCGGTCCCGAAGGTCAGCCCCAGGACGGTGTTGGTGGTGATCATGGGATCTCCTTGTGGTGGAGAGGGGTGGGCGGGAGGGCCCGGGTCAGGCGATGTCAGCGACGGTGACCTCGGCCGGGAGGCCGGGGGCGAGGGCCGCGACGGCCGTGCGGACCTGGTCGCCGACCTGGGCGAGCACCGCGCCGTAGCGGGCGGTGACGGCGATCTCGAGGCCGACGGCGCGGCCTTCCGCCTCGTGGACGCGGATGCCCGGCACCCGACGGCCGGGCAGCAGCGTGGCGACGGCGCCGTGGGCCCCGGGGTGCAGGCCGGCCACGAGGGGGCAGGCCTGCACCGCGGCGGCGATCCGGTCGACGTCGAGCCCCCCGATCACCGCGGGGGTGAGGTGCGGCTCGGGCGAGCTCATCGCACGCGGGCGGGCTCGGCCGGGGCGGGCTCGGCGTCATCGTCGTCGCTGGGCAGGTGCAGGTCGACGACGTCGACGTTGACCTCGGTGACCTCGAGGCCGGTCATGCGCTCGACGGCGGAGATGACGTTGCGGCGCACGGAGCGGGCCAGGTCGGCGATGGCGACGCCGTACTCGACGACGATGGTCAGGTCGACCGCGGCCTGGCGCTCGCCGACCTCCACCGAGACGCCCTGGGTGACCGACGAGCGGCTGCCCGGGATGCGCTCGGTGATCGCGCCGAAGGCGCGGGCGGCGGAGCCACCGAAGCCGTACACACCGCTCACCTCACGGGCGGCGAGGCCCGCGACCTTTGCGACGACGGCGTCGGCGATCGTGGTCTTGCCCTGCGTGCTCTCGAGGGCCGAGCCGGTGGCGGTGGTGGCCTTCGGGGTGGTGGCCGGGGTGGTCATCGTGGATGTCCTCCTTCGGGACGACGGGCCCGCCCTGGTGGGCGGAGCGTCTCCGTCGTTCTCGGTGGTGAGACACCGCATCGCGCACGATCGTCACGATCCGATCGAGTGAGCTGGCTCTCCCTCACCCGGACGGGGGAGCAGGACCTCGTCGACGACCACGGACACCGAGACCGGTTCGAGCCCGGTGTAGGCACGGACGCCGGCGACCACGGCGGCGCGGACCTCGTCGGCGAGGGCCGGCAGGTCCACGCCGTAGTCGGCGGCGAGCACGATCGCGATGGCGGTCGAGGCGCCGGCGACCCCGGCACTGGCCTGGGGTCCGCGGGCCATGTCGGACGGCTGGGCGGAGTGCACCGAGGTCTCGGGGAACTCCGGGTCGCGGTCGCCGCGACGGTGTCCGGCCCGGTCGAGCCTGCCGAGCGCCCCGCGCACGCCGGCGACGCGGGCGGCGTGGTGCCGGGCGATGGCGGCGACCACCCGCCCGGAGATGCGGGTGTGGCCGTAGCCCTCGTCGAGCCGGGCGAACTCCGGGTCCTCGCTGACGCCGCGGATGCTGGAGAGCACGGAGTCCAGCACCCCCGGAGGGGCCTGCGGCCGGTCGGCGGCGACCGCGCGCATCGGCGCCCACAGCCGGTCGAACTCGGCGAGCGCGGCCTGGCAGTGCAGGCAGCTGCGCTGGTGGTCGTCCACCGCGACGGGACCGTGCTCGGTGACCTGCTCGAGCAGCTGCTGCGGGTCGCGCCCGCACGGCAGAGCGGTCTCGGTGCCCAGGAGGTCCACGGCGGAGGCGCTCGGGCCGGGGCGCTCGGTCATGCCCAGCTCCTCATCTGCTTCACCAGCTGGGCCCGTGCCCGGGCGAGCCGGCCGCGCACCGTGGCCTCGGGCACCTTGAGCACGGTCGCGGCCTGGGCGTAGGTCAGACCCTCGAGCTGGACGAGCACGAGCGCCACCCGCAGCTCCTCGGGCATCTCCGCGAGAGCGGCCATCCCCGCCTCCAGTTCCTGGCCGGCCACCACCCGCGCCTCGGGGCCCGGGGTCGCGGGTTGGGTGGACTCGGTGATCTCCTCGGTCGGGCGGCGGCGTCGGCGCAGGTTCAGGCACCGGTTGACCACCACGCGGTAGAGCCACGTGGTGAAGGCGGCGCTGCCGGTGAAGCTCGCGAGGCCGGTCCAGAGCTGGATCGCGATCTCCTGGGTGACGTCGTCGGCGTCGGCGGGATCCGCGAGCACCCGCAGCGCGATCCGGTAGATGCGGTCGCGGTGGCGTCGCAGCAGTTCCTCGTAGGCCTCGACGTCGCCCTCGACGACCCGGCCGGCTAGCCAGCGGTCGACGTCCGGATCCTCTCCCGGCGGGCGGGGAGGATCATCCGCGGGCGGCGTCCCGACGTCGGGGATGTCCCGTCGCGGGTCCAGCGTCGATGCCGGCACCCGGGCCACCGTGCCCTCTCGCTCCGCCGCGACCCGCTGCTCGAGCCGGCGTGCTGAGCGGCCTGTACCCCGGTAGTTGAATGCGATCCCATTGCGTGGCATCGATCACCCGGACAGCGGATGACGATCCGGGCGCCCGTGGTGTCCCACGACCACATCGTCCGAACCGGCCGAGCCCGCCCGCGGGCACGACCCCCCCGTGCTCCATCGGGTTCGGCCGCCGCCTCGACGGAGGTGAGTCGCCGTGACCCCCGACCTCGACACCCTGCGCCTGCGCGCCCTCGCCGTCGCCGGCGTGGCCCGCCTCGCCGACCACCACGACGGTCAGGACGACGGCCGGCACGCACGACGGGACACCGCCTGCGCCCTGCGGGTCCACGAGGGCCACGTCGAGATCGACCTGGTCCTCGCCGACGGGTACCCGGTGACGACGACGACGGCGGTGTTGCGCGCGGCCCTCGCCCCGCTCCTCGGCGGACGGAAGCTGCACGTCACCGTGGTCGACATCGACCCCGGGCGGTGAGACGCACCGGAGCCGGGGCCCGGTCCGGGCCCCGGCTCCGGCGACGGGTCAGCGCTTCGCGAGGCGGCGCGCCCCGCGGTCGGCCTGCTCGCTGCCCTTGGCGGCACCGAGGCCGACCAGCCGCAGCCCGCCGGTCGCGACGGCCCCGACGACGCGGCCGGTGACGCGGACCGGGTTCAGCAGGACCGCCAGCCGGTCGAACGGTGTGGCCGCGGCCTCGGTCGCGGCGTGGATGGCGTTGCCGGTGCGGTCGGCGACCGAGTTCAGCTCGCGCTGCGCCCGCGCGCCCTCGCGGGCGGCGCGGTCGGTGACGCCGACGAGCTCCTCACCGGCGTCCTCCGCGGTCTCGCCGACCACGGCGGCGGCCCGGCGGCCCAGGCCGCGGGCCTCGCCGGCGATCTGCCGGCCGGTGCGGTCGGCCTGGTCGGCGACCTGCCCGCCCGTCGTGCGCGCGATGGAGGAGACGTCCTGGGCGGCCGCGCGCAGCGACTTGTCGCCGGAACGGACCTCGTCGACCTCCTGCTTGACGCCGTCCGCGGCGGCCTTCGTGGTCGCCCGGACCTTCTCGGCGCCGTCCTCGGCCTGCCCGGCGGTCTTCTTCGCGACGGTCGTGGCGTCCGCCCCGATCTCGTCGGCGTCCTCCTTGACGGCCTTGCCGGCGGCCTTGGCGGTCTCCTTGCCCTTCTTCGACGTCACCGCCGCGGCGAGCTCGGTCGCGACCGCCGCGGCGTCGTCGGCCTCGCGCGCCACGGTGCGGCGCTCGACCTCCTTGCCGTCGGTGTCGTGCACGATCACGTCGCCGCCGCCGTCGTTGGCGACGATCTCGACCGCGCGGGTGATGGCCTCGGCCTGCACCGCGAGCACGGCGCTCGCCCGGCTGGCGTCCGTCTTCTCGACGGCCCAGCCGTCCTCCACCGCACGTACGTGTCGATCCGACATGGTGTCCTCCCGTGTGTTCGAGTGGCTCGTCGCGCCCCCGGGGGATCAGGTCCCCCGTCAGGCGGATTGCCCTGTACGACACGGCCGGGACGGAACCGTCATCGGCCGGCAGTGTTAGTCGCGCCACAACCGCCCCACGCGACCCGCGTCCGGGGCGGCCCGGCCCGCGGACTAGCGGGCCGTCGGCTCGAGCTCGGCGCGCGCGGCGATCCGGGCCGCCTGCTCCCGGACGCTGCGGTGGCCGGGCTCGGTGTGGTCGAGGAAGTCGACCAGCAGCTCGGTGAAGCGGGCGGGGTCGTCGGCGTGCGGGAAGTGACCGGCGCCCTCGAAGAGCTCCAACCGGCTGCCGGGGATGAGCGCGTGCGCCCGATGGCCGTGCGCCACCGGGATCATCGAGTCCGCGGTGCCCCACACGATGAGGGTGGGCAGGCCCTCGGTCAGGTAGAGCCGCTCGGTGGCCCGCACCCGCTGGCCGCCCGGGTCGAGGACGCTGCGGGCGGTGTGCAGGAACGCGCGGCGGTGCTCGGGGTCCGCGAGCGAGGTGAACGAGCGGGCCGACTCGCCGACGGAACCGCGGAACAGGCGCAGGCCGGGCACCGTCGCCACGAGGCGGTCGATCCCGGCGGCCACGTGCCGGTTGCTGATCACCGGGAGCACCCAGTCGGCGAAGGGCAGCGTCGCCGCCCGCAGCACCGGGCTGACCTCGCGACCGAGCCCGCCGGAGGCGACGAGGACGAGCCGGTCACAGTGCTCGGGGAACTGCAGCGCGAACTGCTGGACCACGCCGCCGCCGAGGGAGTGCCCGACGATCGCCGCGTGGTCGTAGCCGAGCACGGAGAGCAGGTCGCGCACCCCGGTGGCGTAGCCGCCCAGCGAGTAGTCGGCCCACGGTGCGGACGACGACCCGTGGCCGACGAGGTCGGGCACGATCACGTGGCGGCCGTCCCGTCGCCGCGCGAGCTCGGCCAGCACCGGCTGCCAGGTCTCGGCGCTGCCGGCGATCCCGTGCACGAGGACGACGACCTCGCCGTCGGGATGGGTCCACGGGCCCTCGGGACCGGCCTCGGCGTGGTGGGCCGGGATCGACTCCCAGAACCCGACCGACTCGCCGTGCAGGGTCACCGTCCGCCGGCGGGTGTGCCGTCCGTGCGAGGTCACTCCGTGCGTGTCGTGCGAGCTCATGGGACGGGGTTTCCCGACGGCGGGTGCCCGGGCACGTGACGCCCACGACCGCCCGCGGTGTGACGGGCGCGGGATCATCGGGGGATGACCCGCGTCGAGGAGCAGCGTCCACCCCGCCCGGTGCGCGTCCTCGCCGTGCTCGGGGTGGCCGCGGTCGGCGGGGCCGTCGGGGTGGGCGTCTCCGTCGCGGCGTACTCCGCCGGGCTGCGACCGTGGCGCTACCCGAGCCTGTCCCCGCTGGTCACGGTGTCCTACGCGGTCGTGGGCACGCTGCTGGCCGCGCTCGCCTGGCGGGTCGTGCGACGGCGCGCCCGGCGGCCCCGCGCGGTCCTCGCGTGGTCGGTGGCGGCCGTCGCCGCGGTGTCGTTCGGGGCGGACGTCCTCGCGGCCGCGGAGGGCCGGCTGCTCGTCGGCCTGCTCACCGCCGTGCAGCACGCGCTGGTGATCGCGGCGACGGTGGCGGTCCTGGGGTGGGCGATGCCCGTCGGGCCCGACGACGGGGAGCGTGCGGTCCCGCCCGGGTGGACGGCGCGGCTGCGGGAGCCGGTGCGCGTCGTGCTCGCGGTCGTCCTGGTCGCGGTCGCGGGGATCTGGGTGGTGGTGAACAAGGCCGTCGAGGGGCCCACGCTGCTCGTGCTCACCCCCCGGCACGGGCTCACGGTCGCGGACCTGCTGTCGGTCGCGGCCCTCGTGACCGCGGGCCACCTGCTGCGGACCGCCGTTCGCGCCCGGGGATGAGGCGTGGTCGGGCGGGGCATCCGGCTGCCATGCCGCCGACCGACACCCCGCACCCGCTCGTCCTCACCCTCGGAGACCGGGAACTGGTCATCCGCCGCCGCTACCAGGCGCTGTCGATCGTGAACGACATCCTCGTGGCGATCTGGTTCCTCGTCGGCAGCATCATGTTCTTCTCCGAGACCTGGACCTACACCGGGACGTGGTTCTTCGTGATCGGCAGCGTCGAGCTGCTCATCCGCCCCGTGATCCGGCTGGCGCGCCAGGTCCACCTGCAGCGTCTGCCCGGCGCCCGGGGCGGGACCGAGTCCGAGCACGACTTCTGACGCCCCGTGCGGACGCTGCGGATCGTCCCGCACCTGCGCAGCTCGGTGGTCGAGGAGATGCCCCCCGACCAGGCCCTGCTGTTCACCTCCGAGCGCCACGACGCCGACCCCCGCCTGTACGCGGGCCGGGACGTGCAGCCCTTCTCCTGGCGCGCGCTGGTCCGGGCGCTGCGCGACCCCGACCTCGAACTCCTCGAGGTGGCCGAACCACTGTGGACCGCGGAGTGGGTCCGGGCGCTGCGCTACGTGGTGCTGGTGCGGCTGCTGCGACCCCGGCTGCGGCGCTCCCGGGGCCGGGTCGCGGTCGCCACCTACGCGATCGAGAACCTCGACGCCGCCGAGCGGCTCCGTCGATGGCCCGACCGGCCCCTCCTCGGTGCCGTGGTCTCCCGCCTGCATCTCCTCGCGACCGGCGCCTCGCTGCTGCTGCTCGACGCCGTCGTCTTCGGGACGACCGGCGCCGCGGAGAACCACCGCCGGGCCTTCGGCTGGGCGCTGCGCCGGACCCGGTCGGCGGTCCTCCCGCCCCGGCTCGGCCCGTGCACCGTGTGCGGGACCGTCGACCCCGACGCCGCCCGCGAGCCGACGGTGCTCTTCCTCGGCGCGCCGAGTGCCCGCAAGGGGTTCGCTCCGTTGATGGCGGCGTGGGCGCGCAGCGGCGCGACGGATCGCGGGTGGCGTCTGGTGGTCGCCGACCCGGAGGGCGCGCAGGAGCACGCCGACCTGCCCGACGGCGTGTCCGTCCGCGTCGCCCCGCCGCGGGCCGAGGTGCACGCGCTCCTGCGCCGCAGCGCCGTCGTCGCGATGCCGTCGGTGCGCCGCCACGGGTGGCGTGAGCAGATCGGGCTCCCGCTCGTCGAGGGCCTCGCGCACGGGTGCCGCGTGGTCACCACCACCGAGAGCGGGCTCGCCCCCGACGTCCGCGACCACCCGGGCGTCGTCCTCACCGCGCCGGGCGACGTGGCCGACCTGACCGCCGGACTGGACCGGGCCATGGCGCTGCCGCCACCCGGCGCCTCCGCGTACGTCGGGCACACGAAGCGCGACGTCGTCGACTGGTGGCTCACCGCCGTGGGACGGTGACCGCGGCCCTCACACCGCGGCGGGCATGCTGACCGGGTGCCGCCCGCCTCTCCGCTCCGGTCCCGGCGATCCGTGCTGGGAGCGCTGGCCGCGGGGCTCGCCGTGCCCGCGTTCGCCGCGTGCTCCGCGGACCACGATCGGGCGCGTGCGGCCGCCACGCCGACCGTCGTCGGTCCACCCCGGCCCGGCACCACGATCATGATCGTCCGGCACGCCGAGAAGCCCGACGGAGCGACGTCGGGGGTCGACGCCGACGGGTCGTCCGACGCCGAGGGGCTCACCACCCGGGGGTGGGCGCGGGCCGGGGCGCTGGCCACGCTGTTCGCCCCGCTCGTAGGCCCGGTCCGGAGCGGTCTCGTCCGGCCGACCGCGCTGCTGGCCTCCGACCCGGGGAAGGACGGCAGCAGGCGCCCGGAGCAGACGCTGGCCGAGGTGGCGGCCGTCCTGGGGCTGCCGGTCGGCACCCCGGCCCGGAAGTCCGACCACGCCGGGATCGCCGCCGCGCTCGTCGCCGCCGGCGGGGCGCCGCTGGTGGCCTGGCAGCACCAGGACATCCCGGGGATCGTCGCGGCGCTCGGCCCCGTCACCCCCGCGCCGCCCGCCGCCTGGCCCGGCGACCGGTTCGACGTGGTGTGGGTGCTGCGGGCCGAGGGGGGCGGCTGGTCGTTCGGTCAGGTCCCGCAGCTGGTGCTCGCCGGCGACTCCCCGGCTCCGATCACGGGCGGGACGGGCGGGACGGGCGGGACGGGCGGGACGGGCGGATCCGACGACTGATCGGCGGCCTACTCCGGCGACGGCCCGCCGGGCGCGTCGCCGGACGGCCCGCCGGGCGCGTCGCCGGGCGGGTCGTCGCCGGGTCGGTCGCGCTCGTAGAGCCGGCGCAGGGCCTCGTCCTCCTCCGGGCGCGGCCGGTCGCGGTCGAGCCGGCCGAGCACGACCTGCTGCCACACGGCCATCACCGCGTCGTGCTTCGCCGGCCGGAGCGCGTCCTCGACGGCGTCGGACAGGTCGGGTCCCGGGTCGGTCGGGTCGGGTTCGTGGGTCATGGCCCACCTCCGTCGGTCGCGGACCGCCAGCATGACCCCGGCGAGGGGCCCCCGGCGAACCGATCACGGGTGGAATTGGTTGAGAGTTCAACTGGTTGTGTCGAGCGTCGGACGAGTCGACCCCCGGAGGTTCCCGTGAGCACCACCCATGACGTGACGACATCCGCTGCCGACCGCGCTGCGCTGCGGGCGGAGTTCCTGCGGCCGGCCGACGAGCGGCCCGCCTCGAGCGCGCGGGGTCTGCACCACACCGCGCTGGTGTCCTCGGACGTGCGCCGGACGATCGAGTTCTACCAGGGCGTCCTCGGGTTCCCCCTGACCGAGCTGATCGAGAACCGCGACTACCCGGGCTCCTCGCACTTCTTCTTCGACCTCGGGCACGAGAACCTGCTCGCCTTCTTCGACTTCCCCGGCCTCGACCTCGGGCCGTACGCCGAGGTGCTGGGCGGCCTGCACCACGTGGCGATCTCCGTGGACCCCGAGCGGTGGGAGCACCTGCGCGCGGCGCTCGCCGAGGCGGGCGTGGAGCACGTCGTGCACAGCGGGGTGTCGATCTACTTCCGCGATCCCGACGGCGCCCGCGTCGAGCTCATCGCCGACCCGCTGGGCGAGATGTACGGCGAGGTCGTCCTGTAGCGCGTCGGTCACCGACGCAACGTGTCGCCGGGGGACCCGCCGTAGGCCTGCCGGTAGTACACTGAGAACCGTCCCGGATGGGCGAAGCCCCACCGGGCGGCGACGGCCGCGACGGTGTCGCCCTGCGTCGGGTCGGCCGCCTCGAGGTCCCGGTGCGCGGCGTCGAGCCGGACCCGGCGCAGGTGTTCCAGCGGCGTCTGACTGCGGTGGCGCCGGAAGGCGGCCTGCAGCCCCCGCGGTGTCACGCGGGCGGCGGCCGCGATCTCGGCGAGGCCGATGTCGCGGGCCGCGTGCTCCTCGATGTAGGCGACCGCGCGCCGGACCGTGGCGGGCTCGGCGGCCCGGGGAGTCGCGGCCGTCGGGTCGGCCAGCCGGTCGAGTGCCGTGTTGGGCACCGCCAGCACGGTCGCGCGGGCGAGGGTGCGGAAGGCCTCGGCGCGGACGAGCGGTTCGGCGGCGAGGACGTCGTCGGCCAGGACGTGCTCGGCGATCCAGCGTCGGGCGCTGTCCCAGTAGCGCACGCGCTCGGGCAACGGCGTCCCGCGCGTGCGGGCATGGAACCGCACCTGGTCCGGCTCGAGGTCGCCCAGGCCGGCGGCGACCCGGGCGAGCCCGGCCATCTCGAGCCGGGCGAAGTCGAAGCGGACGTCGGCGGTGGTCTGGTGCTGCGGGCGCCCGGGTCGCACCCAGTACAGCTCTCCGGGGGAGAGGACGTGCTCGTGCGACCCGTCGTCGTAGTCGAGCCGACCCTCGCGCATCAGGCCGACGAGCAGGGTGCCCTCCTGGAGGACGAAGTCGTTCTCGATCAGCCCGCCGTAGTGCAGCGAGTCGAGTCCGAGGCCGTCGGACTCCGTCACTGTCGTCGAGAAGGCGAAGCGCTCGCTCTCCCCGTGCAGGACCGGCACGTGGTCGCCGTAGGTGTCGGCCAGGACCGCGCGGGCCTCCTCGAAGTCACGGGTGCTGAAGGAGCCGCGCACGACCGGCGCCGTCACCTCGGCCACTCCAGCTCCTTCGTCCCGGTTGTGCACAATGCTGTCCGATCCCCGACGGTCCTGTCCACCCGACGTAGGTGGATGCCGGCCGCGCGTCGGAGGGTTTCGGCCCGCCCGCTGCCGGGAACGCACCTGTCCGTGCGTGACGAGGAGTACCGCGCCCTGTCCGAGTGGCTCGCCGAGAGCCCCGCAGGGATCGGCGTCGACACCGCGGAGGGAGAGCTTGCGGCCGACTGGCAGCGGTCGGTGAGCGCGGCCCGGTGGGCGCGCCTGTGCCCCGTCGTCCCGACCGGCGCGCAGGGTGTCGCCTCGGCCTGATCCGGTCGCGGACCGGCGCCGGGCCCGGGCCCCACCCGATCATGGTCGGGTGAAGTACGGGGTCGTGCTGTTCACCACCGACGAGACCATCGCTCCCGCGGCCGTCGGGCCGGCGCTCGAGGAGCGCGGGTTCGAGTCGCTGTTCGTCCCGGAGCACTCCCACATCCCCGTGCGCCGCGAGAGCCCCGCGCCCGGCGGCGGGAACCTGCCCCGCCACTTCTCCCGCACCGTCGACGTCTTCGTGACGCTCGCGGTGGTGGCGGCCACGACGACGCAGCTCACCCTCGCGACGGGGGTTGCCCTGCCCGCCGAGCGCGACGTCTTCCACACCGCGAAGCAGGTCGCGAGCCTCGACCTGGTCTCCGGAGGTCGCGCGCTGTTCGGCGTCGGCGCCGGGTGGAACCGCGAGGAGGCGGCCGATCACGGCATCGACCCCCGCCGACGGGGGCGGATCCTCGACGAGAAGCTCGCCGCGATGGCCCGCCTCTGGGCCGACGACGAGGCCGAGTTCCACGGCGAGTTCGTCGATTTCGACCCGGTCTGGTGCTGGCCCAAGCCCGTGCAGACCCCGCCGCCGGTCTACGTGGGCGGCGACAGCGACGCCGCCCTGCGCCGCCTGCGCGACCACGGCCAGGGGTGGCTGCCCGACCGCGGCGACGCGGAGTCCTACCGCAGGGTCCGCGACTGGCTGACCGACGAGGGCCGCCCCGACGTCCCGTTCACCGTCTTCGGGGCGGATGCGGACACCCTCGACCCGGCGGGCTACGAGGAGGTCGGCGTCGACCGGATCACGTTCTGGGTCGACCCGGGCCCCGAGCGCGACGTCCTGACCCGGCTCGACGCGATCGCGGAGCGCTGGGTGCGCTGATCCCGGCCCCCTCCCGTGGCGGGCCCCCTCCCGTGGCAGGAAAGCGTCGTTGCTGTCATGGGATGACAGCAACGACGCTTTCCTGCCACGAGGGGGCGGGGCCTGCCACGAGGGGGCGGGGCCCGCCACGAGGAGACGGGGCCTGCCACGAGGGGGGCGGGGTCCTGCCACGCGCGGACGCCCGGACCGGACTGCTCCGTCGGGCGGATTCGGCGGTCGGTGCGAGGGCATAGCGTCGACCCGGTCGAGGGAGGCGCGCATGCCCAGGGCGAAGGGTCCCCGGTCCACCCGGGACCGGATGGTCGACAGCGCCGCGGTGCTGCTGCGCGAGTACGGCACGGCGGCCACCACCATCGACGCCGTCCTCGCCCACAGCAGTGCCCCACGCGGGTCGGTCTACCACCACTTCCCCGGCGGGCGCCGGGAGCTCCTCGCCGCGGCGGTCACCCGGGCCGGCGGCACCCTCGCGGACCGGCTGCACGACTACGTCGACACGGCGGACTCGCCGTCGGCCGTCCTGCGCCGCTTCGCCTCCCTCTGGCGTTCCCGGCTCGTCGCGACCGACTACCGCTCCGGCTGCCCGCTGCTCGCCGTCGCCGTCGACCACCCGGCCGACGAGCCCGAGCTCGCCGACCTGGTGCGCACGATCATCGGTCGCTGGACCGACGAGCTGCGGGGCGGCCTCGTCGACCAGGGCGTCCCGGCGGCCCGGGCCGCGACCCTCGCCGCCCTCGTGCTCGCGTCCGTCGAGGGCGCCGTCGTGCTGTGCCGCGTGGAGGGCGACGCGACGCCGCTCGACGCGGTCGTCGCCGAACTGGAACCGCTCCTGGAGTCGGCGGCGCGACAGACATTGCCGTGAGCCCGGTCGGGTACAGCCGGGCGGGGCGCGGACCCGCCGTGCCCGTCGGAGGGAGGACCATGGCAGGCATCGCGGACAAGGTCGACAAGGCCTGGGAGTCCAAGGACATCAACGAGATCGCCGACGCGCCGGTCGAAGCGCTGCAGGGCGTGTCCGAGGCCGACGCGCAGCACCTGAAGGACGCCTTCAACATCAAGACGGTGCGCGATCTGGGCACCAACAAGTACTTCCTGTGGGCCCAGGGCATCGCGAAGCTCGCGGAGTAGGCCGATCCCGACGGCGGGTCCGCGGACCTGCCGTCGGGGTCCGCGCGAGCCGGGAGCCGCGTCTCAGGGGTGCAGGACCGTCGGCGACCCGAGCAGATCGGCGAACTCCTCGGCCCGCGCGAGCAGATCGCGGAGGGACCGGACCTTCTCCTGCACGGCCGTGCGGTGGGCGGCGACGCGGGCGGTGAGTTCCGCGCGCCGATCCCCGGTCGGCGGCGGATCCGCGGCGAGCTCGGCGACCGCGTCGAGCAGGTCGCGCATCTGCTCGAGGGAGAAGTCGAGCGGTTTCATCCGCATGATGAGGCGGAGCTGCGCGACGTCGTCCTCGGAGTACAGACGGAAACCGCCGGGGGAGCGACCGGCGGGGGCGACCAACCCGACCTCCTCGTAGTAGCGGATGGTGCGCAGGGACAGGCCGATGCGCTCGGCCACGGTGCCGATCTGCATCAGGCCGTCGGACATGGCCCTGCACTGTACGGCGGTTCACAGCAGGTCGGGATCACGCCGGCAGGATCTCAACCCTCACGTGAACGTAGGGTTCGGGCATCCCCGCTCCCCGACGGAAAGTCCCGATGTCGCTCCCTGCTGCCCTGAGCTCCTGGCGCCCACCGTCCCTGCAACGCGCCCGGACCGAGGTCCTCGCGGGCCTCGTCGTCGCCCTGGCGCTGATCCCCGAGGCGATCTCGTTCTCGATCATCGCCGGCGTCGACCCGCGCGTCGGGCTCTTCGCGTCGTTCACCATGGCCGTGACCATCTCCGTGCTCGGCGGCCGTCCGGCGATGATCTCGGCGGCGACCGGGGCGGTCGCCCTCGTGGTGGCCCCGTTGGTGCGCGAGCACGGCGTCGAGTACCTCCTCGCGACGGTGATCCTCGCCGGGGTGATCCAGGTCGTCCTCGCACTGTGCGGGGTGGCGCGGCTGATGCGGTTCCTGCCGCGCATGGTGATGGTCGGCTTCGTCAACGCGCTGGCGATCCTGATCTTCGTCGCCCAGCTGCCCTATCTCGTCGACGTCCCCTGGCCGGTCTACGTCCTGGCCGCCGCCGGTCTCGTCGTCATGAACCTGCTCCCACGGCTCACCACCGTCGTGCCGGCACCGCTGGTGGCGATCGTGGTACTCACCGCGCTGACCGTCGGCCTCGGGATCGCGGTGCCGACCGTCGGCGACCAGGGCGCGCTGCCGGACAGCCTGCCCGTCCTCGGCCTGCCGGCCGTCCCGCTGAGCGGCGGGACCCTGGCGATCGTCGCGCCCTACGCGCTCGGGATGGCGCTGGTCGGGTTGATGGAGTCGCTCATGACGGCGAAGTTGGTCGACTCGATCACCGACACCCACTCCGACAAGACCCGGGAGTCGTGGGGACAGGGCGTGGCCAACGTCGTCACCGGCCTCTTCGGTGGCATGGGGGGCTGCGCGATGATCGGTCAGACGATGATCAACGTGCGGTCGGGCGCGCGGACCCGGGCCTCGACCTTCCTCGCCGGGGTCTTCCTGCTGATCCTCGTGGTCGCGCTCGGCGACGTCGTGGCCCGGATTCCCATGGCGGCGCTCGTGGCGGTGATGGTGATGGTCGCGGTCGGGACGTTCGACTGGCACAGCGTCGCCCCGGCCACCCTGCGCCGGATGCCGCGCAGCGAGCTGACGGTCATGGCCGCGACGGTGGTC
Organism: Actinomycetospora sp. NBRC 106378; assembly: GCF_030269685.1. Lineage (GTDB taxonomy): Bacteria > Actinomycetota > Actinomycetes > Mycobacteriales > Pseudonocardiaceae > Actinomycetospora. The sequence continues at coordinate 61,162 of NZ_BSTT01000017.1, read as the reverse complement.
GTCACCGTCACGACCGACAACCTCGCGATCGGCGTGGCCGTCGGTGTCGTCGTCGCCTCGGTCCTCTTCGCGCGACGGGTGGCGCACCTGGTCACCGTCGAGGGTGTGCTGGAGGGCGACACGAAGACCTACCGGGTGCGCGGCCAGTTGTTCTTCGCGTCCAGCAACGACCTGACCTTCCAGTTCGACTACGCGGACGATCCGGAACGGGTCGTGATCGACCTGACCGAGGCCCACGTGTGGGACGCCTCGACCGTCGCCGCGCTCGACGCGATCACGACGAAGTACGCCTCCCGGGGGACCGAGGTCCGCATCATCGGACTCAACGAGGACAGCAGACGGCGACACGACGCGCTGGCGGGCACCCTCTCCGGGAGTCACTGACGACGGGAGGGTGCGCATGGAGGCCGCCGCGACGAGGCTGCGCACCGCCGCTCGTCTGCTCGAGGACCTGCGGGCGCGGACCCTGGGCGGGGAGTGGGAGGTCGCCGGGCTGCTCGCGACGCGCCCGGAGATCGTCGCCCGGCACGCCGACGGGTCCCGCGAGCACGTCGCCGAGACCCGCGCGCGCACCTCGGAGTGGATCGCGGGCCTGGCCCCGGCCCTGGCCGAACCGCTCGTGGCCTGGCTGCGCGCGACCGCCGACGCGGTGGAGGCGGGCCGCGCGTCCGCCGACGTCGCCGGCCCGGCCGGGGCGTTCGCCGCCGCCGTGACCGACCGTCTCGGACGGGGCTGACCGGGGACGACCCGGCGTCGGGAAGAGCGTTTGTCGACACGCCCGCCCCCGGGCCCTTACGTACTGTCGTCGCTCGTGGCCCGCGGACTCGCCGACACCTGGAGCGCCCTCGTCGGGCCGCCGATGCGCGCGTGGGAGCGCGTGCCGATCCGCGTGCAGGGCCGGATCACCGTGGCCCTCCCACTCGTCGCGGTGGTGATCTCGGCGGTGCTGGCGCTGAACGGCAACCTGACGCGGGTCGCGATCGAGACCGACATCCAGCGCAAGTTCGAGATGACCGCGGCGCTCGGCAACCTGTCGTCGCTCATGGTCAACGCCGAGACCGGCATGCGCGGCTTCCTGCTGACCGGGGAGCAGGAGTACCTCGAGCCCTTCGGGCAGGCCACGCAGCAGCTGCCGTCCGCCTTCGGGGAGCTGACGGCGCTGGCGTCCGCGGAACCGGGTGCCCAGCCGCGCGCCGAGATGGTCGGCCGGTTGCGGGAGCTCGAGACGCTGACCGGACAGCAGATGGCCGACCTGTCGTTCCAGCAGCAGTTCGTCGCCGGCGGCGGGAGCCCCGCGGACCCCGAGATCCGTCGGCACCTGGAGTACGGCAAGGGGCTGATGGACCGGATCCGGTCCGAGGTCGCCGACTTCCAGGGCCAGGAACGGGCGCTGCTCGACGACCGGATCGACGACATCAACGCGATCCGGATCCGCGACTACGTGTCGGTCGCGCTGGCCCTGGTCGCCGCGCTGGCCACCCGCTTCCTCGCCTGGTTCCTGTTCCGACGCGGCATCCTCCGGCGTGTCGACCGGCTGACGACGTGCCTGCGCAGCAGGCGGGAGGGCACGCCCGAGGAGTTCCCGGAGCCGACGAAGCGCGACCAGATGGGGCAGCTCGAGCGGGAGGTCCACCAGGTGCTGCGCAGGTGAGCACTTCTCCGTGCCGGGGCACGGAATAGTGCTCACCTGCCGAAGGCACCTCCGGGCTTCGCGCCCGCCGTCGTCGACAGCTGCCGCAGCGCGTTGTCGATGACCTCGGTCAGCGCGGGGTGGATCCAGTACGGCCGGCCGGACAGGGCGGCGGCGTCGATGTCGAAGGTCATGGCCATCGCCAGCGGCTGGATCAGGGTCGGCGCCTCCGGCCCCATGATGTGGGCGCCGAGGATGCGCCCGGTGCCGCGCTCGGCGAGGACCTTGCAGAAGCCCGTCTCGTCCTCCATGGCCCAGCCGTAGGCCACGTCGGCGAAGTCGACCTGCGCGACCTCGTAGTCCAGCCCCTCGTCGCGGCACTGCGCCTCGGTGCGCCCGACCGTCCCGATCTGCGGGCTGGTGAAGACGGCGGCGGGGACGAGGCCGTGGTCGGTCTCGCGGAGGTCGTCGGGGTGCAGCAGGTTGTGGGTCACCACCTCGGCCTCGCGGTTGGCGACGTGCTTGAGCTGCACCGGGGAGCTGACGTCGCCGAGCGCCCACACGCCCGGCACCGAGGTGCGCCCGGCCGCGTCGACCGCCACCCGGCCGTCGTCGTGGGTCTCCAGCCCGGCGGCGTCGACGTCCAGGGAGTCCCCGTTGGGAGCGCGGCCGACGACGACGAGCAGCGTGTCGGCGGCGACCGTGGTGTCGTCGTCGAGGACCAGCTGCAGCGCGCCGGGCGCGCCCTTCAGCTCGGTGACCTCGCGGCCGAGGTGAAGCTCGTAGCGGTCGCGGGCGATCGCGGTGAACGCCTCGGAGACCGACTCGTCCTGCGGTCCGAGCAGCTGGTCCGCCATGTCGATCATGACGATCTCGCTGCCGGCCGAGTGGAAGACGTGCGCGAGCTCCGCGGCGATGTAGCCGCCGCCGAGCACGGCCAGCCGCCGGGGCAGCGCGTCGATGCGCAGGACGGTGTCGGAGGTGTGGAACGGCAGCCCGGACTGCTCGATCGGCGGCGGCACGACCGGCCGGGCCCCGGCGGCGATGACGATGCGCTCGGCCTCGATCTCCGCGGACCCGCCCTCGTGCAGGTCGACGACGAGGGTGCGCGGGCCCGTGAAGCGGGCCTCGCCGGCGTAGACGGTGACGAAGTCGCTGTCCTCCCGGCCCTTCCGGCCGTCGGCGGCGATCGGGTCGAGCCGGCCGAAGACGCGGTCGCGCAGCGCGGGCCACGCGATGCCGTCGAGCTGGGCGCCGACGTCGTAGGTGGCGGAGTCGACGACCGTGTCGGCGACCTCCGCGGTGTAGGCGAACATCTTGGTCGGGATGCACCCGCGGTTGAGGCACGTCCCGCCGAACTCGGTCGCCTCGACGATCGCGACGTCGAGCTCCGAGAACTCGTCCGAGAGCACCATGTTGCCCGAGCCCGAACCGATCACCACGAGATCATGTCGTCGCACGATGTCACCGTAAGTCGCCTTCCGTGCCGCCCGCGCGTTCTGACGTGGATGTGCGGGACCAGCGGTCCCGGTTATCGTCCGACGGTGCCGTACCCCCTGCTCGCGACGCCGCTCGACATCGGTCCGGTGCGCCTGCGCCACCGGGTGCTGATGGGTTCGATGCACACCGGGTTCGAGGAGCGGCCGGGCGGACACCGGCGCCTGGCCGAGCTCTACGCCGAGCGGGTGCGGGGCGGGGTCGACCTCGTCGTCACCGGCGGGCTCGCCCCGGACGCGCGGGGACGGCTGCACCCGCTCGCGGCGACGCTCACCCACCGCGGGCAGCTCCGCGGGCACCGTCGGGTCACCGACGCGGTCCACGCCGAGGGCGGGCACGTCCTCCTGCAGCTCCTGCACGCCGGGCGCTACGCGTTCCACCCGTTCGCGGTCTCCGCCTCCCGCCGGAAGGCGCCGATCGCCCCGTTCGCCCCGTGGCGGCTCTCCCACCGCGGTGTGGTGCGGACGGTCGAGGCCTTCGCGCGGGCCGCGCGGCTCGCCCGCGAGGCCGGCTACGACGGCGTCGAGGTCATGGGCTCCGAGGGCTACCTGATCAACCAGTTCCTCGCGCCCGCGACCAACGACCGCGACCAACGACCGCGACGACGCCTGGGGCGGCTCGCCGGCGGGCCGCCGCCGCTTCGCGCTCGCCGTCGTGTCCCGCGTGCGCGAGGCGCTCGGCCCCGATGCCCTGCTCTCCTACCGCCTCTCGCTGGCCGACCTGGTCGCCGACGGGCAGTCCTGGGAGGAGGTCGTCGCCCTCGCCCGCGGCGTCGAGGCGGCCGGCGCGGACCTGCTGAACAGCGGGATCGGCTGGCACGAGTCGCGGGTCCCGACGATCGTCACGTCGGTGCCGCGCGCGGCCTTCACCGACCTCACCGGCCGGCTCCGCCCGCACGTCGCCGTTCCCGTGGTCGCGTCGAACCGCATCAGCACCCCGGCCGACGCGGAGGCGGTGCTGGCCCGCGGCGATGCCGACCTGGTGTCGATGGCGCGGCCGTTCCTCGCCGACCCGGAGTGGGTGGCCAAGGCGGCCGCGGACCGGGCGGACGAGATCAACGTCTGCATCGGCTGCAACCAGGCGTGCCTGGACCGCACGTTCGCTCTGCGGACCGTGAGCTGCCTGGTCAACCCGCGGGCCGGCCACGAGACGATCCCGCTCCCGCGCCCGACGCGCCGCCCGCACACGGTCGCGGTCGTCGGCGCCGGACCGGCCGGACTCGCCGCCGCGGCGGGCCTCGCCGAGGCCGGGCACCGCGTCACGCTCCTCGAGCGCCGGGACCACCTCGGCGGACAGTTCGACCTCGCCCGCCGCATCCCCGGCAAGGAGGAGTTCGCGGAGACGATCCGGTACTTCGCCGGCCGGCTCGAGCGGGCCGGGGTCGAGGTCCGGCTCGCGACGAGCCCCGGCGCGGGCGAGCTGGCCGGGTTCGACGACGTCGTGGTCGCCACGGGCGTGCGCCCGCGGCGGCCGGCCATCCCCGGCATCGACCACCCGAGCGTCCTGTCCTACGACGAGGCCATGCGCGCCCCCGACCGCCTCGGCGACCGGGTCGCGGTGATCGGCGCGGGCGGGGTCGGGGTCGACGTGGCCACGTTCCTCACCCGGCACGCTGCGCCGGACCTCGCGGCGTGGCGGGCCGAGTGGGGCGTCGCCGCCGACGGCGGGCTCGCCGCCCCCGCCCCCGCACCGCCGGCGCGGCGGGTCCACCTCGTGCAGCGGCGACGCACGCGGGTCGGCGCGGACCTCGGCACGACGACGGGGTGGGTCCACCGCGCGACGCTGCGCGCGAAGGACGTCGAGACCGTCACCGGCGCGCACTACGAGCGCATCGACGACGACGGCCTGCACCTCCGGGTCGGTGACCGCCCGCGTCTCCTGGCCGTCGACTCCGTCGTGGTGTGCGCGGGGCAGGAGCCCGTCCGCGACCTGGTCGACGACCTGGCCGTCCTGCGCGTGCGCCCCCACGTGATCGGCGGCGCCGACGAGGCCGTCGAGCTCGACGCCGAGCGGGCGATCCGGCAGGGGTCCGAGGTGGCGGCCCGGCTCAGGGGACGAGGACGGGCTTGACCACCTCGCCGTCCAGGGCGGCCCGCTCCGCCTCGTGGATCTCGGCGAGCGGGTAGGTCCGCACGAGCCGGTCGAACGTTTCGAAGGAGGCTGAGGCGTACCTCGCGGGCCCCATCAGGGGGTTGGGCGGACCGTGAACGACTCGCTCTGCTGGTCGCCCGCGATCTCGGCCTTCCACTGGTAGCGCCCCGCAGTGAGGGGGAGGGAGCCGAAGTTGATGGCGAAGGAAGCGTCGAGAGGGCTTCCCTTCGCGACGCCGACCGGCCGTCCGACCTCGAGTACGGCCTCGGCTCGGACGGGCGTGGGCGCCCCGTCCGGTCCGCTGAGGACGACGGGGTGCCCGTCCTCGCTGAGAAGCTCGACCGCCAGTGGGAGTCGCTCGTTCGCCCGATCCCAGGGCACCTTGATCAGCAGGGCAAGCGCCTGCGGGCCCGTTGGCGTTCCGGTGATCGACCAACCCGCTCCCAGCATGTGCAGGGTGCCGACGGGATCCGCGTGCGCCGCCTCGCACAGGATCAGCTTGAAGTCGACGGGCGGGGTCTCCATCAGGGGAGCCATCAGTGCTGCACGAGCTCCCCGGAGGAGGTGTTGCCCGTCTCGACCTGCGCGTTGCGAGCGACGTCCACGAACAACGTACGCCCGCGCGAGGGCGGCTCGGTGAGCTGCTTCTCGCCGGCCTCGAACGCTGCGAGGACGTCCTCGACCGGCTCGTCGTCCTCGTAGAAGTCGTTGACCGCGGGCACGTGTCCAACTATGCCCAACCCGGCCCGGCCGTGCCTAGGCGTCCGCCCGGTCGGTGGTCTAGTCGTGGACGGGGTAGGCACTGCCCAGGTGGAACTCGTCCGGGTCGATGCCGGTCGGGTACAGGACCACGAGGACGCGTTGGCGACGGAGCCGGATCTCGACGATCGCGCGGCGCCCACGGTCAGGGGAGTCGTCCCAGGTCGCCCGCAGCCCCGGGATGCACTCGACCTCGTCACGGAGCTCCTGCTCCTCGATCCCGTGGCGATTGGTGATCTTCTCGCGCACCCGATCGCTGACGTGCAGCACAGCGACCCAGATCCGTGCCCGCACCCCGAGCAGGGTAGGACGCACGGTTGGCCGCGCGTGCCGTTTCCCGGGTCCCGCGCGCTATCCCTGCAGGCTCAAGGCGCCGCGAGCCCCCGCCCCGTCGCCGCCCGGGCGAACGCGTCGACGGTCGCCCGGATGCTGGGCCGCTCCGCGGCGTGGGGGAGGTGGGCGAGCACGATGGTGCGGTTGAGCGGGCGCTTCAGTGGCACGACGTCGATCCCCGACGGCGGGAGGAACGCGCGACCGAGGTCGCTCGCGAGCGTCACCCCGAGCCCGGCGGCGACCATCGCGAGCGCGGTGGCGAGCCCGTCGACCCGGTGCCGGACCTCGGGCTCGAACCCGGCCCGGCGGCAGGCGGTGCGCACCACCCGGCCGTAGTAGCTCTCGGCGCCGGAGATGATCCAGGTCTCGCCGGCCAGCTCGGCCAGGTCCATCCCGGGCCGGTACGCGGTTCCGGCCGGGGCCGCGAGATGGATGCGGTCCTGTCCGAGCGGGACGATCGTGAGCCCCGGCGCCCACGGTTCGGGTGCGTCGGGGTAGTCGAGGAGCAGCGCGAGGTCGAGGTGTCCGTGGAGGACGTCGAGCACCGCCTGGTCGGGGTCGCTCTCCAGGCTCTCCAGCGTGATGCCGGGGTGGGTGTCGGCCAGGTCGGCGATGACGGCGGGCAGCAGCGCGGCCGCCGCGGCCGGGAACATCCCGACCGAGAGCCGCGCCGACAGGTGCTGCCGGGCGCCCTCGACCGCGGCCACCGCCCGCTGCTCGGCCGCGAGCAGCAGCTCGGCCTGCTCGACGAGCACGCGGCCCACCTCGGTCAGCCGGACCCCGCGGCCCACCCGCTCGATCACCGGAGCGCCGACCTCGACGCCCAGCGCCTCCACCTGCTGGGACACCGCCGACGGGGAGTAGTGCAGGGCGGCCGCGGCGGCGTTGACCCCGCCCCGCCGGGCGACCTCCCGCAGGGTCCGCAACCGGCGCAGGGACAGTTCCATGCGGTCCATCCCAACAGTTCCGTGCAGATTCGTCCGCTGGTGCCGAACGATGCACGCGGGTAGAGCTGGGGATCATGCGATCCCGGCGCGGTCAGGTCCTCGTCCCCGGTGGCACCTTCGCCATGGGCGACCACCACGGTGACGGCGATCCCGCCGACGGCGAGCGGCCGGTCCACCGGGTGCGGCTCCCGGACTTCCACCTCGACGCCACCACGGTCACGAACGCCGCGTTCGCCCGCTTCGTGAAGGAGACCGGGTACGTCACCGACGCCGAGCGGTGGGGCTCCTCCGGCGTGTTCCACCTGGCCTTCCGCGGCGACCGGTCCGACGTCCTGTCGAGCGTCGAGGGCGCCCCGTGGTGGCTGGCCGTCCGGGGCGCCTGCTGGCGCCGGCCGGAGGGGCCCGGCTCGGGGGTGGGTGACCGGGCGAACCACCCGGTCGTCCACGTCTCCTGGTTCGACGCCGAGGCCTACTGCACGTGGGCCGGCGCCCGGCTCCCGACGGAGGCCGAGTGGGAGTACGCGGCGCGCGGCGGCCTCGAGGGCGCCCGCTTCCCCTGGGGTGACGAGCTCGGCCGCCGCTGGGAGCTCAACATCTGGCAGGGCCGCTTCCCCACCGAGAACACGCGGGAGGACGGGTTCCTGACGACGGCTCCGGTCAAGTCCTACCGCCCCAACGCCTACGGCCTCTGGCAGACCGTGGGGAACGTCTGGGAGTGGTGCGCCGACCGGTTCGCGGCCGACTGGTACGCCCGGTCGCCCGAGCAGGACCCGGTGGGGCCGGACGAGGGCGCCGCGCGGGTGATGCGCGGGGGCTCGTACCTCTGCCATGACTCCTACTGCAACCGGTACCGGGTGGCGGCGCGGACGTCGAACACCCCGGAGTCGAGCTCGGGCAACCTCGGCTTCCGGTGTGCGCTGCGCGCAGGTGAGCAGGAAGTGGGGCCATAGCCCCACGTCCTGCTCACCTGCCTAGTGCGACGCCATGACCCGGCGGTGCAGGCCCTCGGCGTCGTGGTCCGGGGCCGCAGCGGCGAGGTCGACCCGCACGGAGTGGACGGTCCCGGTGAAGGCGTTGTCGCCGGCCGCGTAGTCCTCGGTGACGGGGGTGCCGAGGTCGACGCCCACGTCGAAGGTCTCGTCGAAGGAGAAGTAGTACGGGACGGTCGCGTCCACCCGCACCGACCCGACGTCGTGACCGTCGACCCGCAACGTGGCCGTCCCGCCGCGGCCCACGCCCCCGCCGTCGTAGGCGAAGTCCACCCGCACCTCGTGGCGCCCCGACGTCAGGGCGACGGCGCCGCGCACCGTGTGCCGGCGCCATCCGAACCAGTTGTAGACGTAGCAGGGACGCCCGTCGGAGACGTAGAGCGACCAGCCCCCGAACCGCCCGCCCTGGGCCACCAGGACCCCGTCACCGGCACCCTCGACGTCGGCGACGACGGCGTGCGACCGGTTCTTGACGTTCGGCACCGTCTCCTCGATCAGCCGCCGCACCGGGGCGCCGAAGGTGACCGAGGTCCGCTCGCCGACGAGGTCGAACCGGCCCGCGAGCTGCGGGTTCTCCCGCTCGGTCACCCGGTCGTCGAGGGGGAGGACCTGGTTCTGCACGGCCTCGGCGAGGAACAGCTCCTGCAGGCGGGCCAGGGTCGCGGGGTGCTCGGCGGCGACGTCGTGGGCCTGGCTCGGGTCGGTCGTCGTGTCGTAGAGCTCCCAGACGTCGTCGTGGAAGCTGCGGGATCCCGTCGGGACCATCTCCCACGGCGTCCCGTGGCGGGTCACCGCGGTCCAGCCCTCGTGGTAGATGCCGCGGTTGCCGCACATCTCGAAGTACTGCGTGCGCCGCCGGTCCGGGGCGTCGGGCGCGGCGAAGGTGTAGCGCATGCTCGTGCCGTCGACCGGCTGCTGGACCACACCGTCGACGCTGGTCGGGGCGGTGATGCCGGCGCACTCCAGGATGGTCGGGAGCACGTCGACGACGTGGTGGAACTGGTGGCGCAGCCCTCCGGGGTCGGCGATGCCGCGGGGCCAGTGCACCACCAGGCCGTCGCGGGTGCCGCCGAAGTGCGAGGCGACCTGCTTGGTCCACTGGTAGGGCGTGTTCATCGCGAGCGCCCAGCCGACCGGGGCGATGGGGTAGCTGTGCGGGCCGCCGATCTCGTCGAGGTGGGTGAGCATGTCGACGGGGTCGTCGACGAGGCCGTGGCCGAGCCGGTGCTCGACGTGCGTGCCCTCGATGCCGCCCTCGCCCGAGGCGCCGTTGTCGCCGAGCAGGTAGAGGAACACCGTGTTCTCGAGCTCGCCGAGGGCCTCGAGCTCGTCGACGAAGCGGCCGAGCTGGGCGTCGGCGTGCTCGGTGAAGCCGGCGAAGGTCTCCATGAAGCGGGCCCCGAGCGTGCGGCGGGTGTCGTCGAGCGAGTCCCAGTGCGGCACGGAGTCCGGCCACGGCGCGAGCTCGGTGTGCCCGGGGACGACGCCCAGCTCCTTCTGCCGGGCGAGCGTGGTCTCGCGCAGCCGGTCCCACCCGTCGTCGAACTCGCCGCGGTAGCGGTCGCGCCACTCGGGGGTGACGTGCAGCGGGGCGTGGGAGGCGCCGAAGGCGACGTAGGTGAAGAACGGGCGGTCGGGGGTGAGCGCCCGCTGGGTGCGCACCCAGTCGACGGCATGGTCGACCAGGTCCTCGGAGAGGTGGTAGCCGTCCTCGGGGCGCCGGCTCGGCTCGACCGGCCGGGTCCCGTCGAAGAGCAGCGGGTACCAGTGGTTCATCTCGCAGGCCATGAAGCCGTAGAAGTGGTCGAACCCCTCGCCGGTCGGCCAGCGCTCGAACGGCCCGACGGGGCTGATCTCCGACGGCGGGGTCTGGTGCCACTTCCCGAACGCCGCCGTGCTGTAGCCGTTGCCCTGCAGCACGCGGGCCAGGGTGGCCGCGCTGCGCGGGCGCACCCCGGTGTACCCGGGCGCGGAGGTGGCCATCTCGGTCGTCGCGCCCATCCCGACGGCGTGGTGGTTGCGTCCGGTCATCAGCGCCTGGCGCGTGGGGGAGCACAGCGCCGTGACGTGGAAGCGCGTGTAGCGCAGCCCGCCGTCGGCGAGGCGCTCGGCCGTCGGCATGCGGCACGGCCCGCCGAAGGCGCTGGAGCTGCCGAAGCCGAGGTCGTCGAGCACCACGACGACGACGTTCGGCGCGCCGGGCGGCGGGACGGTCGGGCGGACCGGGTCGAACGTGCCGTCGTGCTCGTCCACCCCGAGGGCCGTGACCACCGGCCTCGCAGGCTCCGGCTCCGGCAGCACCCGACGACCACCCACGACACGTCTCCTCACTCCAGGCACGCGTCTGCTCCGCGTGCGACACCGGGGACGCCGCGCACGATCGGGGAACGACGATGCTCCGGGGCGCGACGATCTCCAGGGTCGTCGCCGCGATCGTCCGCGTCCAGCGGATGCCGGCGCACGGTTTCGTTCAGGGGAACTGCATGGTGCGGCCGGGGCTAGCCGGCCCAGTCGAGGAACCGCTGGCGGCGTGGCCAGGGGCCCGGACACGGCGTCTCGTCCCGGGCCTCGGCGGCGCGCTCCGCCAGCCAGGGCGGTTCGAGGACCTCGCACGGCGACCAGGAGGTCGGCCCCCAGACCAGGCCGCACCCCGCCGTCGTCGCGGCGACCAGGCGCTCGCGCGCGGCGGGGAGCACGTCGGTCGCGGCCAGGACCGCCACCGCGTCGAGGTCGACCGGGTGGATCCGCCCGTCGTCGCGTGCCGTCGACCCCACGAAGACGTGCACGTGCGGCCGCAGGCCGTTGGTGTGCGGGACGCGCTCCTCGACGATGTGCGTGATCCGCAGCCGGGCCGACCCGGGGACGTCCGGTGCGGTCACGGCCGCGATGCCGGCCTGCAGGTGGCGTGCGATCTCGCGTGCGCCGTCGAACAGGATCCGGCGCAGGGCGGCGACGTCCGCCGCGTGCCCGGTCGACTCCAGCATCGTCATGTGGACGGCCAGGGAGAGCGGCAGCGGGAAGGTGAGGTCGAGCGCGTCGTCCGGGGGAAAGCCGGTGACCAGATCGAACAGCGGAGCGGGGTGCGGAGCGGAGGTCATCGCGCCACCCCCCACCACGTCGACGAGGCCCCGTGGGCGACCGTACGGCGACCCACCCGGCACCGCCGGACGATCTCGGCTCAGCGCCGGTCGCGGCGCGGGCCCGCCGATCGCGGGGGTGCGGCACGCATGTGGTCGCGCACCGGGGTCAGCAGGTCGGTCAGGGCCCGGGCGTCGTCGGGGGAGAGCCGGTCGAAGAGCAGCCGTTCGACCACGGCCTCGTGGCCGGGCAGCACCGCGTCCACGAGGGCCCGCCCGTCGTCGGTGATCGCGACGGTGACTCCCCGCTCGTCGTCGGGTGAGGGCCTCCGGACCACGAGCCCGGCCTTCTCGAGCAGTCCGGCCTGGTAGGTCAGGCCGCTGCGACTGAAGACGATCGCGTCGGCCAGGTCGGTCATGCGCCGGCTGCCGCCGGGAGAGAGCTGCAGCCGCCGCAGGATCTGGAAGCGCACGAACGTCAGACCGCCGTCGGCCTGCAGCTGCTGCTCGATCGCGTGGCGCAGCAGCCCCGACACCTCGATCAGCGCGAAGTAGGCGCGCAGCCGCACGGGGTCCACGGCGTGCGTCGGCTCGGTCACACCGGCACTGTACTTGCTTCGACTTCGAAGCAGTTCTACGGTCGCGGTGTGCTTCGAGTTCGAAGCACCGAGGACACGAGAGGCGAGGCGCGCGATGAAGGCAGTGCGGTTCCACGAGTACGGCGGCCCCGAGGTGCTCCGGTACGAGGACGTGGAGCAGCCGGTTCCCGGCGCCGGGCAGGTCCGGGTCCGGGTGGCCGGCACGTCCTTCAACCCGGTCGACGACGGCATCCGCGGCGGTTGGCTGCAGGGCCCGTTCCCGGTGGCCCTCCCGCACGTCCCGGGCATCGACGTGGCGGGCACGGTCGATGCGCTCGGCGAGGGCGTGACCGGCCTGCAGGTCGGCGACGAGGTCGTCGGCTTCCTGCCGATGGTGGCCGACGGGGCGGCCGCGGAGTACGTCGTCGCCCCGGCGGAGGTCCTGACGGCGGCCCCGCGCAGCATCCCGCTGCCCGACGCCGCCGCCCTGCCGGAGGTGGGTCTCACCGCGTGGCAGGCCGTGGTCGAGCACGCCGGCGTGACGGCGGGCCAGCGCGTCCTGGTCAACGGCGCGGGAGGTGCCGTCGGCGGCTACGCGGTGCAGATCGCGAAGGCCGTCGGGGCGTCCGTGATCGCCGTCGGCAGTCCTCGCAGCAGCGCGTCGTTGACGGCGCTGGGCGCCGACGAGGTCGTCGACCACACCGCCGGTGACGTCGTCGCCGCCGTCGGGGAGCCGGTCGACGTCCTGCTCAACCTGGCCGGGGTCGGAGCGGAGGCGCTGGCGGCGCTGGCCGGGCTCGTGCGCGACGGGGGCGTCGTGGTCAACACCGTGCCGGCGACGCCCGCGCCCGCCGACGAGGCCCGGGGCGTGCGCGGCGTGGACGTGTTCGTGCGCAGCGACGCCCCGCAGCTGGGTCGGCTCGTCTGCATGGTCGACCGCGGCGAGCTCCGCGTGGACGTCGCCCGGCGGGTGTCGCTGCCCGACCTCGCCGCCGTGCACGCCGAGGCCGACGCGGGGACGCTGCGGGGCAAGGTCGTCGTCGTGCCCGCCTGACACCGGGAGCGGGGGCGTCCGGCCGGGCGAGGAAGGCGGTGGTCTCCGGTGGAAGGGCCCCGCTCGACCCGAGGGTCCGTAGGCTGGGGAGGGTGGCCAGCGGACAGGCTCCGGCCGACGGAGCGTGCAGCGCGATCGCCTCGGCCACGCGGGTCGAGGCGGTGGCCGCCACGGGCCTGCTCGACACCGAGCCGGAGGAGGCCTTCGACCGGCTCACCCGGCTCGCCGCCGCGCTGCTCGACGCGCCCATGGTGTTCGTGACGCTCGTCGACGAGCGCCGCTCCTACTGGAAGAGCACGACGGGTCTCGACGCCGGGCCGCCCGCCGCGCGGCAGAACGTCGTCGAGGAGTCGTTCTGTCGATTCGTGGTCACGACGGGCACCGAGCAGGTCATCCCCGACACCCGCGCCGACGACCGGACACGCGGGATGGCGGCGGTGGACGCGCTGGACATCGGGGCGTGGGTGGGACTGCCGATCCGTTCGCAGGACGGCGAGGTGCTGGGCACCTTCTGTGCGATGGACACCCGGGTGCGGGCCTGGAGCGAGCAGGACCTGGACGTCCTGCGGACCCTGGCGCAGGCCGCGGGCGGGGAGATCGCGTTGCGGGTCGCCCTGCGGCAGACGCAGCTGGCCTACGCCGAGGCCGCGCGGCACGCCGCGAACGCGGAGCACCACGCCGCCGTCGCCGAGCGCAACGCGCAGCGGGCCGAGCGCAGCGCGGCCGAGGCGACCGAGCTCGCCGAGACCCTCCAGCAGTCCCTGCTGCCGGCGGACTCCCCCCGCATCCCGGGGATGGAGGTCGCCGCGCGCTACCGGCCCGGCGGCCGGGGCGCGGAGGTGCTCGGCGACTTCTACGACGTCTTCCCGGTGACCGGCGGCTGGGGCGTGGTGATCGGCGACGTGTGCGGCAAGGGGGCCTGGGCGGCGCGGACGACCGCGCTGGCCCGGTCGACCGTCCGCGCGGTGGGGCACACCGAGGACAACCCGGAGGCGGTGCTGACCGCCCTCAACGAGGTGCTCCACGTCTGGTTCAGCGAGCGTCGCAGCTTCGTCACCGCCACCTACGCGACGCTCACCGCCGCGGACCCCGGGGAGGGACTGGACGTGGTGGTGGTCAACGGCGGACACCCGCCGGCGTTCGTGCTCCGCGCCGACGGCGAGGTCGTCCGGCTGCAGGAGGGCGGCCGTGCGCTGGGGATCCGCCCCGAGGCGCGGGTCGCGTGCGAGGAGACCGCGCTGCTCCCGGGCGACAGCCTGATCTTCTACACCGACGGGATCACCGAGTCGCGGGTGGCGGGCGGCGAGCAGTTCGGGGAGGACGGCGTGGCCCGCGCCCTCGCGGACCTGCCCCCGGGCCCGGGCGCGGAGACGGTGGCCGACGCGATCGCGAGTGCCGCCCTCGGACACGCCGGTGGCGCCGTGCTCGACGACACGGCCGTCATCGTCGTGCGGAGCCCCGCCGCTTGAGGCGGTCCCCGTCAGGTCCGGCCTGCGCGTCCCCGGTTGGGGCTTGCGCTCGACGACGTCCGTCGAGAGGCTCGGCAGGGTGACCCAGCACGTGATGAAGTTGGAGCTCGACGACCTCGGCCTCGCCGAGGGACTTCCCCGGCCGTCCGGGGCCCAGGACCGCGTCGAGGACGTGCCCTACCGCGCGGTCGAGTTCTGCGACGACGAACTGCCGGCCGCCCTGGAACGGTGCGCCGGATGGCTGCGCCAGACCGAGACCTGGCTCGGCGAGGCCGTCGACGTGATCGCCATCCATCTCGACTACGACGACGCCCAGGGCTCGCCCTACTTCAAGGTCAAGGTCCTGTGCAACGAGGAGGACCTGGCGGGGGCCCCGCTGGCGGCCCGCGCGGACACCGAGCGGCGCGCGGTCGGCTGACCGTCCGGGCCGGCGCCGTCGGCCGGCGCGGGACGTCCTGCTGATCCCCGGCCCGTGCGTCCACCCCGCCGGTGGGCGCACGGGCCGGGTTCTTACCCGGCTCCGACCCGCACCACGTCGGCCGTTCACCGCCGACGATCATCGTGGCACCCGGCCGGTCGTCCGACCGCGCCGAGGACGACCACGAGGGAACCCCGCATGCCCGCGACCGGCGCGTCGACACCGGCCCCCGTCTCCATCTCGGCGAGCAAGGTCCCCGAGATCACGCTGATGTTCTGGGTGGCGAAGCTGCTCACCACCGGCATGGGGGAGACCACCTGGGACGCGCTCGACATCGCGTTCGACCAGGGGGTCGCCGTGACGATCACGGGGACGCTGTTCGTCGTCGCGATGGTGGTCCAGTTCGCGCGTCGGTCCTACGACGCGTGGGCGTACTGGTCCGCGATCGTCATGGTCTCGGTGTTCGGCACGACGGTGGCCGACCTGGTGCACAACGATCTCGGGGTCCCGTACACGGTCTCGACCTCGGTGCTGTTCGTGCTGGTGCTCGCGGTGTTCGGGCTCTGGTACCGGGTGGAGGGGACGCTGTCGATCCACTCGATCACCACCCGTCGCCGGGAGGTCTTCTACTGGGCGGCGGTGCTGCTGACCTTCGCCCTCGGGACCGCGGCCGGGGACTGGACGGCCTCGACGCTGCACCTGGGCTACCTGCCCTCGGGGATCCTGTTCGCGGTGCTGTTCGTCCTGCCCGCGATCGCGTACCGGTTCGCCGGGGCGAACGCCATCGCGTGCTTCTGGCTCTCCTACGTCCTGACCCGGCCGTTCGGCGCGTCCTTCGCCGACTGGTTCGGGGGCCCGCCCGGGCGCGGGGGCCTCGCCCTGGGCATGGACCGGACGGCGATCGTCTCGACGGTGCTCATCGTCGCGGTCGTCGCCTGGTTCGCCGTCACGAAGACCGATCGGCCCCGGGTGATCACCGGGGCGGCCGGGAACACGACCCGGTGACCACCGCCGTCCCGACCCGACCCGCCCCGACGTTCGCGACGGGCCTGCGCGGGTACGGCGACCGGCCCGCGCTCGTCACCGCCGCCGGCGTGCTGACCTACGTCGAGCTGGCCGACCGGGTCGAGGAGGCCGCGGGCGCACTCGCCGGCCCCCGGAAGCTGGTGCTCGTCGCCCTGTCCGCGACGGTGGACGCGCTCGTCGCGTACCTGGCCGCGCTGCGCGCCGGGCACGTGGTCCTGCTCGCTCCCGCCGCCGACCCGGTCACCGTCGCGGACCTGACCCGGGACTGGCGCCCCGACGTCGTCGACGGGGTCCCGACGACGGGTGTCGCCGGGCGGGTCCTGCACCCCGACCTCGCGCTGCTGCTCGCGACGTCGGGCTCGTCCGGCTCGCCGCGCCTGGTGCGACTCGCGGCGTCGTCGCTGGACGCGAACGCCGCGGCGATCGCGGACTCGCTCGACATCCGACCGACCGACCGCGCGGCGACGACGCTGCCGCTGCACTACTGCTACGGCCTGTCCGTGGTGCACGCGAACCTGCTGGCGGGGGCGGCGCTGGTGCTCACCGACAGCTCGGTGACCGACCCCGCGTTCTGGACCCAGGTCCGCGAGCACCGCGTGACGAGCCTGCACGGCGTACCGCACACGTTCGCGCTGCTCGACCGGGCCGGGATCGACCTGGACCTGCCGCACCTGCGGTACGTGACGCAGGCCGGTGGCCGCCTCGCGCCGGAGGACGTCCGGCGCTGGGCGGCCCGCGGCGCGGCGTCGGGGTGGCGGTTCGTGGTGATGTACGGCCAGACCGAGGCGACCGCCCGTATGGCCTACCTGCCCCCGGAGCTCGCCGCCACGGCCCCGGATGCCATCGGTGTGCCGGTCCCGGGCGGGTCGCTGCGGATCGACGACCCGGACGCCGACGGCGTCGGCGAGATCGTCTACGCCGGTCCGAACGTCATGCTCGGCTACGCGGAGACGTCGGCCGACCTGGCGCTCGGGCGCACGGTGACCGAACTGCGCACCGGCGATCTCGGACGCCGCCGCCCCGACGGGTTGTTCCAGGTGACCGGCCGGAGATCGCGCTTCGTCAAGCCGTTCGGGGTGCGCGTCGACCTCGACGCGGTCGAGACCCTCCTCGCCCGCGACGGTCACACCGCGGCGGTGACCGGCGACGACACCGGGCTGGTCGTGGCGGTCGAGGGCGCCGCAACCGACGTGGTGCGCGACGTCCTCGGTGAGCGCCTGCACCTGCCCCGCTCCCGGGTGCGGGTCGTGGCCGTCGACGCCCTCCCGCGCCGCGCCAACGGCAAGCTCGACCATCCCGCCGTCGCGGCGCTCGCGCCGACCCGGCCTGCGCCACGACGCCGACGACGGGTCCCCGACGTCCGGGAGGTGTTCGGACGGACGTTCCCGGGACAGGTCCTCGACGACGGAGCGACCTTCGTCGACCTCGGCGGCGACTCGCTGACCTACGTGCAGGTCTCGGCCGACCTGGAGCGGGCGCTCGGCGACCTCCCCGAGCGCTGGGACACGACCCCGCTCGGGGAGCTCGCCGCCCGCACCCCGGTACGACGCGCCCGGTGGGCCCGGCTGGAGCCGGCCGTGGTGCTGCGGGCGTTCGCGATCGTGCTGGTCGTCGGCGAGCACGACCACCTCTGGACCTGGCTCGGGGGTGCCCACCTGCTGCTCGCGGTCGCGGGCGCGGCGTTCGCCCGGTTCGTGCTGGCCGGCACCGAGGTGAGCGCGCCCCGCCGCATCCTGCGGTCCGCGGCGCTCATCGCGGTGCCGAGCGCGTCGTGGATCCTGGGTCGCTCGTTCGTCACCGGCTCGGTCCAGCACCAGGACGCGCTCCTGCTCGGCGGCGTGTTCCATCCGCTGGTCCAGGGCTACTGGTTCGTCGACTCGCTGGTCCAGATCCTGGTGGGGGCGGCGCTGCTGTTCGCGGTGCCGGCGGTGCGCCGGTTCGAGCGGCGCCGCCCGTTCCTGCTGCCGGGGCTCGTGCTCGCGGGGTCGGTCGTGCTGTGGCTCGTGCCGAGCTCCGACCCGACCGTGCCCGGCGACCTCTACAGCACCCACCTCGTGCTGTGGCTGTTCGCACTGGGGTGGTTGGTGCAGCGGGCGTCGACGGTGCCCGAGCGGGTCGCCGTCGTGGCGGCCACGGCCGTGCTGCTGCCGGCGTTCTTCGGGACCGAGTACGAGCGGGCGGCGGTCGTCGCGGTGGGCGTGCTGGTCCTGCTCCTCGTCACGCGGATCCCCGTGCCCCGGTGGACGGTCGGCCCGATCACGGCGATCGCCGGCGCGTCCCTGGCCATCTACCTGACCCACTTCGCCCTGCTCGGACTCGCCGACGTCGGGGTGCCCCCGGTCGTGCTCGTCGGGCTCGGCCTCGTCGTGGGGATCGCGGCCTGGCGGGCGGGTCTCGTCCTCGTCCGGGCCGCAGCGTGCGTGGCGCCTCAGATCTCCTGGCCGTTGCGCTCCAACGGCCCGGCCGGCCACTCGTCGAGCGGGGCGAGGACCGGGAGCACCATCCCGTTGCGCCGGTCGTGCTCGAGGCGGTGGTCGATGCCGATCGAGCAGAGGTCGGTGTCGGCCAGCGCGACCCACCCGGAGCGCTCGTAGAACGGCCGCAGCTCCGGGGCGCACGTGAGGAACCCGTGCGGCACCGCGAGCTCGACGAGTGCCCGCCGGACCTCGGCCATGAGGGCGGCACCGAGTCCCTCGCCCTGGTGCCCGGGGTGGACGGCCACCAGCCCGACGTCGCCGACCAGCTGGGCACCGGCGGGGGAGCGCAGGAAGCGGCGGATCACGCCGGCGTGCGCCACGATCTCGTCGCGGACGTGGCCGAGGACCCGCAGCTCGGGGCGGGCGCCGGCCCAGCTGTGGCCGGGGGTGAACACCGTGGCCGAGCTCGCGTAACTGTGGGCGAGCAGGGTGCTGATGACGTCGTGGTCGTGCGGCCGCAGATGGGTCTCCCACGTCCGCTGCCAGGCGGGCGGCGTCCTCGTCGAGGTCGACGCGGCGGGGTCGGGGTGCACGCTGCCTCTCCTACGCGGTCGCCACGACGGCGCGGGGGGCGAGCTGCCACGCGCGTGCGGTGCCGAAGTCGGCGGTCAGGCTGAAGCGGTCCCCGCGGATGACGGTCTGCCGCCACTCCACGAGCTCGCCGCGGTGCGCGCCTGTGCGCTCGATGTGGAAGACGGGGTCCCCGGGTGCGATGCCGAGCAGCTGCGCCCGGACGCGATCGGCCAGGGCGATCCGGATCCGTTCCCGGCCCTCGTCGATCCGGATCCCGGCACAGCGCTCGAGCTCGTCGTCGAGGGCGGTCCGGCTGAGGTCGCGGCCGAGGAGCGGCGCCGCGAGGTCGTACGGCAGCCACACCCGGTCCCAGGCCAACGGCTCGTCGTCGGCGTACCGGAGCCGCTCGAGGTGCAGCAGCGGCGTGGACTCCTCGAGCCCGAGCCGGGCGGCGACCACGCCGTCGGAGGTCCGGACGAGGGCGCGCACCACGCTGGTCCGGACACGCCCGGTGCGCTCGACGACGTCGAAGAGCGTCGACGCGGCGCCGACGGAGGAGGGGATCTCCGGGCGGCCCGCCTGCCGGTCCACGCGCGGGGGACGACCCCGCCCGGCGGTGACGACGCCGTCGGCCCGCAGCTGCGCGAGCGCCTGCCGCACGGTGTTCCGGCTGACCGCGTACTCCTGCACCAGGGCCAGCTCGCCGGGGAACCGCCGGTCGAACTCCCCGTCGCCGATCCGGCGCAACAGGTCGTCCTGCAGCTGCGACCACAGCGGAGCGCCGTCCGACCGGTCCAGCAGGGTCGCTGCCACCCGATTGACCCTACATTGGCCGGGCTCCAAAGGTCAGGTCATTTGCCACCCGGTCCGCGGCAGGAACGCGTCGTCGCTGCCACTGGACGACAGCAACGACGCTTTCCTGCCACAGGCCGTGCCCGTTCCCCCGACCGCCGTGTCCGGATCGGAGTTTTCGCCGGGATTTACACGAGAGTGCTTCTCGCCCGCGCGCCGGGTTCCTACGGTCGTCGCACCGCCGGCACCGGTCCGGCCCCGAGGAGACGGAGCCGGCGATGACCACCACCGAGACGGGCCCGGGCGCGGACGACTACCTCGCGAAGCGGCAGCTGCGCCGCGGCGCGGCGGGATGGGTGCTGCTCGCCGGGCTCGGCGTCAGCTACGTGATCTCCGGTGACTACTCGGGGTGGAACTTCGGGCTCGCCGAGGGCGGGTTCGGGGGCCTCGCGATCGCGGGCGTCGTCATCGCCGCCATGTACTTCGCGATGGTGCTCGGGATGGCCGAGCTCTCCAGCGCCCTCACGACGGCGGGTGGCGGCTACACCTTCGCGCGACGGGCGCTGGGGCCGTGGGGCGGGTACGCGACCGGGACGGCGATCCTCATCGAGTACTCGATCGCCCCGGCCGCGATCGCCACCTTCATCGGCGCCTACGTGGAGTCCCTGCAGCTGTTCGGCATCAGCGACGGCTGGTGGGTCTACCTCGCGGCGTACGCGATCTTCGTCGGCATCCACCTGTCCGGGGCCGGCGAGGCGCTCAAGGTCATGTTCGTGATCACCGCGGTCGCGGTGGTGGGGCTGGTCGTCTTCGCGATCGCGGCGGTCCCGCTGTTCGACCCGGCCAACCTCGTCGACATCCCCGTCACCGACGCCGTCGGGGCGAGTGCCGCACTGCCGTTCGGCCTGCTCGGTGTGTGGTCGGCGGTGCCGTTCGCGATCTGGTTCTTCCTCGCGGTGGAGGGTGTGCCGCTCGCGGCCGAGGAGGCGCGCGACCCGCGCCGCGACGTGCCGCGAGGCATCGTCGTGAGCATGCTCGTCCTGGTGGTCACCGGAGCGGCGGTGCTGGTCCTGTCGACGGGCGCGATCGGCGCCGCTGCGCTCTCGGCGTCGGGGAACCCGCTCGTCGAGGCGCTGGGCACCGGGGTGGCGGCCACCGTCGTCAACTACATCGGACTGGCCGGTTTGGTCGCGAGCTTCTTCTCGATCATCTACGCCTACTCGCGCCAGACGTTCGCGCTCTCCCGGGCCGGATACCTGCCGCGGGTGCTCTCGGTGACGAACTCCCGCAAGGCCCCGGCGCTCGCGCTGATCGTCCCCGGTGTGATCGGTTTCCTGCTCACCTTCACCGGCGAGGGCGCCACACTGCTCAACATGGCGGTGTTCGGCGCGGCCCTGAGCTACGTGCTCATGATGGTCAGCCACATCGTGCTGCGCCGCCGCGAGCCGGACATGCCCCGTCCGTACCGCACGCCGGGCGGCGTGTCACCACCGGCTTCGCGCTCGTCGTCGCCGCCGTCGCGGTGGTCGCCACCTTCCTGGTCGACACGGTCGCCGCCCTGTGCGCCCTCGGGGCGTTCGCGCTCTTGCTGGCGTGGTTCGGCCTGTACTCCCGCCACCACCTCGTCGCCTCCGCGCCCGACGAGGAGTTCGCCGCGCTCGCCGCCGCCGAGGAGGCCCTGACGTGACCCGTCGGATCACGCTGTCCGGCCACACCTACGAGTTCGCCGACCTGAAGGCCCTGCTCGCCGCCGCGACCCCGGAGCGCTCCGGGGACGCGCTGGCCGGCGTCGCGGCGGCCTCGGAGCAGGAGCGGGTCGCGGCGCAGTGGCTGCTCGCCGACCTGCCGTTGACGACGTTCCTCGACGAGCACGTCGTGCCCTACGAGGACGACGAGGTCACCCGCCTGATCGTCGACACCCACGACGCGGCCGCGTTCGCGCCGGTCGCGGCGATGACGGTCGGGGAGTTCCGGGAGCACCTGCTGCGCCCGGAGACCGACACGACCGTCCTGCGCGACGGGCTCACCCCCGAGATGGTGGCCGCGACGAGCAAGCTCATGCGCGTCCAGGACCTGATCTCGGTGGCCCGGCGCACCCCGGTCGTCACCGCGTTCCGCTCGACGATCGGCCTCCCCGGCACGCTCGCCACGCGGCTGCAGCCCAACGACCCGACCGACGACGCGCTCGGCGTCAGCGCGGCCATCGTCGACGGCCTGCTCCACGGCTGCGGCGACGCGGTCATCGGCATCAACCCGGCCACCGACTCGCCGCAGCGCGCGATCGACCTGCTGCGGCTCATCGACGACGTCCGGCAGCGCTACGACATCCCCACCCAGGGCTGCGTGCTCGCCCACGTCACCACCACCCTGCAGATCCTTGAGCGCGGCGCCCCGGTGGACCTGGTGTTCCAGTCGATCGCCGGCACCGAGGCCGCGAACGACGGGTTCGGGGTGACCCTGGCGCTCCTGCGCGAGGCGCACGAGGGCGCGCTCGCGCTGGGCCGCGGCACGGTCGGTACGCAGTGCATGTACTTCGAGACGGGGCAGGGCTCGGCGCTCTCCGCCGACGCCCACCACGGCGTCGACCAGCAGACGCTCGAGGTCCGGGCCTACGCGGTGGCGCGCGCGTTCGACCCGCTGCTCGTGAACACCGTCGTCGGGTTCATCGGCCCGGAGTACCTCTTCGACGGCAAGCAGATCCTCCGCGCGGGGCTGGAGGACCACTTCTGCGGCAAGCTGCTCGGCCTCCCGATGGGCGTCGACGTCTGCTACACGAACCACGCCGAGGCCGACGCCGACGACACCGACGTCCTGCTCACCCTGCTCGGCGCCGCCGGCTGCCCGTTCGTCATCTGCGTGCCCGGCGGGGACGACGTGATGCTGCACTACCAGTCGCTGTCGTTCCACGACGCGCTCTACGCCCGGCAGACGCTCGGCCTGCGGCCCGCCCCGGAGTTCGCCGACTGGCTCGCGCGGATGGACATGATGACTGCCGACGGCCGGGTGCGGGAGCTCTCCGCGGACGCGTCCAGCCTCCGGGTCCTGACGGCGGGTCTGCGATGAGCCCCGATCCGCTCGACGCCCTCCGGCAGGCCACCCGGGCCCGGGTGGCGTTGGGGCGCGCCGGCGACGCCATGCCGACCGCGCACCTGCTGACGCTGCGCCAGGCGCACGCCGCCGCCCGGGACGCCGTGCACGACCCGCTCGACGCCGACGCCCTCGCCGCCGAGATCGAGCGTGAGCTCGGCGTGGGGGTGTGCCGCGTGGCGAGCAGCGCCCCCGACCGCTCGCGCTACCTGCAGCGTCCCGACCAGGGCCGTCGGCTGGCGCCGGACACCGAGCTGCCGGCGGGGGAGTACGACCTCGCCCTCGTGGTCGGCGACGGCCTCTCCCCGCTCGCGATCCGCCGCCACGCCGTCCCGATGCTGCGCGAGATCCTCGCGCGGCTCGACGGGTGGCGGGTGGCACCCGTCGTCGTGGCCACCCAGGCCCGCGTCGCGCTGGGGGACGAGATCGCCACCGCGATCGGGGCCCGCAGCGTCCTCGTGCTCATCGGGGAGCGCCCCGGGATGAGCTCGACCGACAGCCTCGGCGCGTACTTCACCTACGACGCCCGCCGCGGTCGCCGCGACTCCGAACGCAACTGCCTGTCGAACATCCGCCCGCCCTACGGCGTCGACTACGCCCCCGCGGCGGACACGCTGGCGATGCTCATGGCCGAGGCCCGGCGGCTGAAGCTCTCGGGCACCGCCCTCAAGGCGGACCCGGCACTGCCCTCGGCGGAGGAACCGTCCTGACGCCGGGTCAGCGCCCGTAGCGCTCGCGGGACCGCTCGCGCGCCTTGGCCGCCTCGACCTCGCGGTCCTTCGCCGGGGCGGTGGTGACCAGCTCGTCGAGCAGGGTCCGGGTGCTCGCCGTGATGTCGGCGACCGCGCGCGCGAACGCCGCCTCGTTCGCCTTCGACGGACGGGCCGCCCCGCTGATCTTGCGGACGAACTGCAGGGCGGCCTCGTGCACCTCGTCCTCGGTGGCCGGGGGCTCGAAGTTGTGCAGGACCCGGATGTTGCGGCACATACCGCGATGGTGCCGTACGACGGACGCACGTTTCCCGCCGTCACCCGGAGGATGCAGCGTCGTTGCACCGGTCACTGGTCGTCGACGCGGCAGCGGCGCCGCAGGAGTGGGAGGTTCGGCATGTCCGTCCCGGCACGCGGGATCGCCCGCAACCTCGTCATCGCGGGCTCCGTCACGGCGGGACTGCTCGGCGGCGCCGCCGCGGCCCTCGCCGCGCCCGCGCCCGCGCCGGCCGCGCAGGGGCAGGTCATCCCGGCGGCCTGCGGCGACACCGTCACCGCCAGCCCCGGCGACCAGGTGCGGATCAGCTCGCGGACCGGCAAGCCCTACACCGTGAACGTCACCGAGCGGTCGCCGTCCACGCAGGTGTGGCAGGCCGGCGTGCTCTGCCAGGTCCGCGTCAACGCCGTGGCGCGTCCGGTCGCCGCGCCCGCTCCCGCCGCCGCGTACCCCGTCGCGCCCGTGGCCCCGGTGGCCCCCGTTGCGCCGGCCGCCACCGCGCCGCGCGCCGTCGCCCCGCCGGTCGCCCCCGTCGCTCCGCCGGTCGCGGCGCCCCGGTCCCTCGCGACGGCCCCGGCCGCGACGGCGCCCTCCCTGCTCGGCTCGTCGCTCCCCAGCGCACCGCTCGCCCCGCCCGCGGGCCTCGGCACGATGCCCGGGGTGGTCGCTCCGGCTCCGGCCGCCGATCCCTCGACCGCGGTCGACCGGACCGCCGTGGGCCGGCCGGACACCGGTGACGACGGCTCGGACGTCCCGCTCGTGCTGGGCGCGCTCGGCGTCGGCGCGGCGGCGGCCGCGGCGATCCGCTACCGGATGCTGCACCGCCGGATGACCGCGGAGCAGCCGCCCGCGGGTCCGGCGCCGGAGCCCGGGCCGACGTCCGCACCGGTCGTGGCGGACGCGGGTCGGCACGCGGCGCCCGTCCTCGAGGACGACGCGACGCAGGTCGCCGCCGTGCGCCCCGCCCCGTTCGCCCCGGTCCCGGCCGAGCCGACCGCCTTCGAGCCGACCGCCTTCGAGCCGACCGCCTTCGAGCCGACCGCCTTCGAGCCGACCGCGTTCGAGTCGGCGCTGCCGGAGTCCGCGTTCGCCGAGACCGCCTTCGTCGAGCGCATCACCGACCCGTACGCCGAGGGCGACCCGTACGCCGAGGGCGAGTACGCGTACGGCGACGCGGACACCATGGTCGTCGAGCGCGTGCCGGCCGGCCGGTCCTGATCGGTGGTGGGGCTGGGCGCCGGGTGGTTCAGCCCGCGGCGCCCCTCCGCTCCGCCTCGCCGACGAGCCACTCCGCGACCTTCGCCAGTTTCAGGTTCGTGCTCTGCGAGGACTCGACGAGCATCGAGAAGGCCCGCGCCTGCCCGACGCCGAAGCGCTCCATGAGGATCCCCTTGGCCTGACCGATGACGTCGCGGCTCGCCAGGGCGGCGTGCAGGCCCTGGACGCGCTGGGCGCCGTGGAGCAGGAGCGCGGCCTGGGCGGCGAACAGCCGTCCCGCGTCGGCGGTGCTCTCGTCGAACACGTGCGGACGCGACGCGTACAGGTTCAGCGCGCCGGCGCTGCCGTTCTCGGCGAAGAGCTGGAAGGACATGAGCGATCCGACGCCGCGCTCGGCGGCCGCGGCGGCGAAGCGGGGCCACCGGTCGGTGGCGGCCGCCATGTCGTCGACGACGATCCGCTGCTCCTGACCGATCGAGTCGAGGCACGGACCCTCGCCGAGCTGGTCCTGCAGCCGGTCGAGGTCGTTGACGCGACCGGTGCTCGGGGCGTGCGACTCGATCTTCCGATCGCTCATGACCAGCGAGATCCCGGCGTCGTCGACATGCGGGACGGTCTGGACCGCCCCGCGCACGACCAGCTCGAGGGTGTGGTCGACCCCTTCCTCCTCGCCGCGTTCGAGCAGTCGGCGGGCCGCCGCGTCGAGCGTGCGCGCGAGGTCGGCCCCGACCCGCTCGACGGTCTCCTGGCTCACGTGTTCGCGCGTGGAGCGCTCCGGTCTGGACGCCATCGCAGGTGCCTACCCCGTGTGCGACGTGTTCCATGCCCGTCCACACCGCGGGTGTCGATCGCCGACCACGGCGACGCTGGACGCCGCCGGTCCCGCCGTCAGACGAACAGGCGTGGCAGCAGGTCCTGCGCCCCGGTCCGCAGGTCGTCGGCCGCGTCCTGCGCGCCGTCGAGATGCCGGGCGAGGGCCTGGCCGAACAGCCCGTCGAAGAGCGCGTACGCGAACGCGGACGTCACCGTGGGGGCGCGTCCGCCCAGCTCGGCGTAGCCGGTCACCACCCGCCAGATCATCGCCTGCAGGCTGTCGTCGATCTCGGCGACGTCGGCGCGGAACGCCGGCTCGAACAGGGCCTGGGCCCGCAGGTCGTACCAGAGCCGGTGCAGGACCGCGTCCTCGCGCAAGGTCGCGGCGAGCCCCTCGCCGCAGGCCGCGGCGAGCCCGTCTGCGGTGTCGGCGCCGGAGACGACGGCGTCGTAGCGCTGCACGCAGGCGACCTTGTAGCGCTGCACGCAGTAGGTGATCAGCTCGACCTTGTCGCGGAAGTAGTAGTGCAGGACGCCGTGCGAGAACGACGTGTTCTCCGCGATCGTGCGCAGGCTCGTCCGGGCGTACCCGAGCTCGGCGAGGGTCAGCAGCGCGGCGTCCGCGAGCTCCCGCCGGCGGTCCTCGAACTTGTCCGCGGGGGACCGTCGAGCGCGGACGGGGGAGCTGGTCACGGGGCCACGATACGGCGGACACGAGCCGTCCCGACCAGGCGTCCACGATTTCCTTGACAGTCGTCCAGAACCTCGCCAAGGTCGTGATCCGGCGCACAGTGGCGCCGCCGAACGGAGGTCCCGGGCGAGCGATGTCGCTGAGCTTCTACCTGGACAAGGGCGCCTCGCTCGACCCGGACGCCCCGTGTCTCACGCTCGACGGGGTCTCGCGGACCTACGGCGAGGTCGTCGAGCTCTCCCGGGCCGTGGCCCGGGCACTGCGCCGCTCGGGCGTCGCGCCGGGCGACAAGGTCGGCATCCTCTCGGCCAACGATCCCGTCGCGTTCACCTGCGTGTTCGGCATCGCCCGGGCCGGCGCGGTCTGGTGCCCCATCAACCCGCGGAACGCGGCGGGGGAGACCGCGGAGCTGCTCGACCTGTTCGACTGCTCCGTGCTGGTCTTCCAGCCGGCGTTCGACGACCTCGTCGCGGCGATCGCCCCGGACCTGCCCGCCCTGAAGACCCTGGTGCGTCTGGGGGACGCCGCGGGCACGGCGCAGGCCTTCGACGCCTGGCTCGACGCCGCGCGCGACGACCCGTCCGACGAGACCGCCCCGGCCGACGACGTCGTCGCCCTCGTGGGCACCGGTGGCACCACCGGGCGCCCGAAGGGCGTCATGCTGACCGACCGCAACCTCGAGGTCATGTCGGCGATCACGCTGATGAGCTACCCCTTCGAGGAGCGCCCGGTCTACCTCGCGCTCGCTCCGCTGACCCACGCGGCAGGCGTGCTGTGCTTCCCCGTCCTCGCGCGCGGCGGCGAGGTCGTGATCATGGCGAAGCCCGACGTCGGGCGGTTCCTGGAACTCGTCGCGGCGCACCGGGTCACACACACGTTCCTGCCGCCCACCCTGATCTACATGGTGCTGGGCCACCCCGCCCTGCCCACGACGGACCTCTCCTCGCTGCAGTGCTTCTGGTACGGCGCCGCCCCGATGTCGCCGACCCGGCTGGCCGAGGCCCTCGAGCGCATCGGACCGATGGCCCAGCTCTTCGGCCAGTCCGAGGCGCCGATGATGATCTCGACGATGGCGCCGACCGACCACCGCCGTGCCGACGGGTCGATCCACACCGAGCGGCTCACCTCGGCCGGGAAGCCCTCCCCGCTGGTCACCGTGGCGATCCTCGGGTCCGACGGGCAGCTCGTGCCCCGGGGCGAGCGCGGCGAGATCGTGGTGCGCAGCGCGCTGGTGATGGCCGGCTACTACCGCAACCCCGAGGCCACCGCGGAGGTCTCGGCCCACGGCTGGCACCACACCGGCGACATCGGCTACCTCGACGACGAGGGCTTCCTGTTCATCGTCGACCGCGCGAAGGACATGGTCATCACCGGGGGCTTCAACGTCTACTCCGCCGAGGTGGAGCAGGCCGTGATGGCCCACGACGGCGTCCGCGACTGCGCCGTGATCGGCCTGCCCGACGAGTTGTGGGGCGAGCGGGTGGTCGCGGTGATCCAGCCTCAGCCCGACACCACTCTCGACGCCGACGAGGTCATGGGCTTCGTCAAGGCCCGCGTCGGCAGCGTCAAGACCCCGAAGCAGGTCGAGTTCTGGCCCGACCTGCCGCGTTCCACGGTCGGCAAGGTGCTCAAGGCCGACATCCGCGCGTCACTCGCGCCCCAGTCCTGACCGACCACATCGACGTGAGGGAACGAACATGACCGAACTGGCGGGCAAGCGCGTCTTCGTCACCGGCTCCGGCGCCGGCATCGGGAAGGCCATCGCCACCCTGTTCACGCAGAACGGCGCCCGGGTCGTGGTCAGCGACCTCGATCCGGCCACCAGCAAGGCCGCGGCCGACGAGATCGGCGCGGCCGGCGTCGCCGACTGCGACGTCACCGACGAGGCCCAGGTCCAGTCGGCCATCGGGAAGGCGGTGGAGATCCTCGGCGGCCTCGACGTCCTGGTGAACAACGCGGGCATCGAGATCTCCTCGCCGCTGCTGCAGCAGTCGACGGAGAGCTTCGACCGGATCTGGGCGGTCAACGTCCGTGGCCCGTTCGTCGCGATGAAGGCCGCCATCCCGCACCTGATGGAGTCCAAGGGCAACGTCGTCAACATCGCCTCGATCGCGGGCGTCGGGGGCAGCCCGCTGCTCGGCTCGTACTGCGCCACCAAGGCGGCGGTGATCCAGATGACGCGGGTGACCGCGGTCGAGATGCGTCCGGCCGGCGTCCGCGTCAACGCGGTCTGCCCGGGCTTCGCCGACACGGCGATGGTGGAGCGGCTGGTGCCCGACTTCGAGGCCGCCACGCAGGTCCCGTTCACCGACCTCGTCGCCATGAAGCAGGGGCGGCTCGGGACGCCGCAGGACATCGCCGAGGTGGCGTCGTTCCTCGCCTCCGACCGCGCCTCCTGGGTCACCGGCAGCCACTACGTGCTCGACGGCGGCCTCACCGCGTCGCTGGTCTGAGGGTCACCGGAAGCGGGCCCGCGGGACTCGCGGGCCCGGCTCCGGGGTAGACCATCGCCCGTGCTGGCTCTGGACACCCCCGACCTCGACGACCTGCGCGCGCGGCACGCCCGCCACGAGCCGACGTGGCTCGACCTGACCGACCCCGACGAGGCCGAGCTCGCCGCCGTCGCGGAGGCCCTGGGGCTGCACCCGCTCGCCCTCGAGGACAGTCGGGACTTCGAGCAGCGCCCGAAGCTCGACCGCTACGAGGACCAGATGCTCCTGGTCCTCTACGGACTCACGACGTCGGCCGGCGCCACCCCCCAGCTGGTCGAGGTGCACGTCCACGTCATCGGTGCGTCGGTCCTGACGATCAGCCGTCGGCCGCCGGCCCAGCTCGACCGGGTCCGTCGTCACCTGCACGGCGCCTGCAGCGAGGGCGAGCTCGTGTACCGGGTGATCGACGCCGTCGTCGACTCCCTCACCGAGGGGCTCGAGACGGTGGGCGAGGAGGTCGACGCCTTCGAGGAGACCATCTTCGACCACCCGCGGGCCCGCGACCGCGACCGGATGGCGGTGCTGCGGCGGTCGCTGAACGGGCTCCGCCGAACGCTCATGGTGCAGCGTCAGGTGTTCCCGCGGGTGGCCGAGCAGGTGGTGGCGATCTCCGCGGACGAGGAGGAGGCCCGCGCCTACCTCGCGGACGTCGGCGACCACCTCTCCCAGGCCCTCGACGAGATCGACGCGGACCGCGAGTCGCTGCAGGGGATGCTCGACACCTACTCCAACGAGGTGCAGGAGCGGCTCACGATCGTCGCGACGATCTTCCTGCCCCTGACCGCGCTCACCGGGTTCTTCGGCACGAACTTCCAGTGGATGCTCGACCACATCGGCTCCGCCTGGGCGTTCTTCACCTTCGGGGTGGGCGGCACCCTGCTGTCCTGCCTGGCGATCGTGCTGTGGTTGCGCCGGACGGGCCTGCTGGACCGGACCCCGCCGCAGGACTGATCCCGACGGCGGGGCTCAGCGCGCGGCCGGGCGCGGCGGGGAGAACTCCACGTACTCGCCGGGCGCCGGTCCCGGCAGCCCGGCCGCGGAGTGGAGCCCGAGCATGTCGAGGAGCTCGCGGCAGTCCTCCACGCCGGTGCTCCGGGCCGCGACGACGCGCACGGCCCGGAGGCGGGCCTCGGCCGAGGCGGCCTCCTGGTCGCCCGGGCTCCGGGCGGGTTCGCTCGCGGTGAAGCGGGGCCGGGCGTTCACGGCGCGGCTCCGGGGTGACTGCTCTCGACCACAGCTGGTCCCGACATCGTCGGCGCCCCGTCCAGGCCGCCGGGCGGCCGGTGTGCAGTTCTGTCGGGGAAGGCCGGCGTGGACGCCGGCCGGAGAGGCCCCGATGTCCGCAGGATACGCCTGGTGTCGCCCGGTCGGAGGCTCCAGCCGCTCGTCCCGGATTCCGACATCGAGGGGGAGAGCACCCGGATCGGGAGGTCGACATCATCGAGGCTGACCCGCCGGTCCCGCGTGGCCGGCACCGCGGCCGGTATCGCGGGCCGGACGGCCGCCCCCGCCGCTGGGGGATCGGGGCCGCCCTCACCGGCGCGGTCCTGGTCGCCGCCGGGGCCCTCGCGGTCCCGGCGCTGGCCGACGACTCGGCCGAGACGAACCCGGTCGCGCAGGCCGCGCACGCCGAGCCCGCGACGCCCGGGACGCCGTGCTCGATCTCGGCGCGGGCCTGTGTGGACCTGGAGTCGCAACGGGCCTGGCTGGTCCGCGACGGCCGCGTCGTGCGCGGTCCGATGACGATCGCCTCGGGCGGCGAGGGGCACGAGACGCCGGTCGGACACTCGTTGCGGGTCTACCGCAAGGACGCCGACCACGTCAGCGGTGAGTCGCAGACCCCCGACGGCCGCCCGGCGCCGATGCCGGACTCGGTGTTCTTCGCCGACGGCGGGATCGCCTTCCACGCCGGGGATCCGGCGCGGTCGTCCGCGGGCTGCGTGCGGATGGAGGACGACGACGCCCGGGCGACCTTCGCCGAGCTGCAGGTCGGCGACAAGGTGCAGGTCGTCGAGGCCTCGGAGGAGCGGGCGGCGCGGGCGGGCTCGTCGTCGTGACCTGCGTGCCCGGTCGGGGTGGCCACCGGCGCGGGGCCCGCAGGCCCTAAACTTCCTGCCGGTTCGCGCTCGACCCCGGCGGCGCGCCGAGTCGCTGCGCTGCGGGGAGGAGGGGCGGTGCCCGCCACGCTCGACGGCGCCGCCGCGCCGCTCGCGGTGCTCCTCGTCGAGGACGACGACGCCGACGCGCTGCTGGTCGCCGAGCACCTCGCCGACGCCGAGGTCGCCGGTGGGTTCCGCGTGACGCTCCACCGCGCCCGCAGCCTCGCCGAGGCCGACCGGCACCTCGACCGCGTCGAGTGCGTCCTGCTCGACCTCGCCCTGCCCGACGGCGAGGGACTCGACGCCCTGGCCCGCGTGCTGCGGGACCACGGCGGCCCGGCCGTCGTCGTGCTGACCGGCCGGCACGACCACGAGCTCGGCACCCGCGCGGTCGCGGCGGGCGCGCAGGACTACCTGCTCAAGCACCACGTCGACGGCCCGTCGCTGGAGCGCTCGCTGCGCTACGCCGTGGAGCGGGTCCGCGGCGAGCGGGTCCGCCAGCAGCTCTGGGACGCCCAGACCCGCGCCGAGGAGAACGTGCGCCTCGAGCGCGGGCTGCTCCCGACCCCGCTGGTCGCCGACCCCGACGTCGAGATCGCCGTGCGCTACGAGCCAGGAGGTGGCCGGCGGCTGCTCGGGGGCGACTTCTACGACGCCGTGGAGGGGTCCGACGGCACCCTGCACGTGGTGATCGGCGACGTCTGCGGGCACGGCCCGGACGAGGCGGCCCTCGGGGTGAACCTCCGGATCGCGTGGCGGACGGTCGTCCTCGCCGAGACCTCCGGCACCCAGATGCTGCCCACCCTCGGACGCCTGCTCGTCCACGAGCGGGCCCGCACCGGCATCTTCGCGACGTTGGCCGTCCTCACCGTCGACCCCGACCGACGGCGGGGCCGCCTGCGGCTCGCGGGACACCCGCCACCCGTCCTCATGCAGCTGGACGGTGGGGTCCGGCCGCTGCCGGTCAGCCGGCTCGGGCGGCCGATCGGGATCGTCGCCGACGACCGGTGGGAGGACCTCGAGATCGAGCTCCCGCCCCGGTGGGGCCTGTTGCTCTACACCGACGGCCTCGTGGAGGGCCGCCCGGTGCCGTCGGCGGTGGCCGAGGGCGAGGACGTGCTCGGCACCGACGGCCTGCTCGCGGTGGTCGAGCGGTGCCTGGCCGAGGAGACGGACGAGGGATTCGAGGCGGAGCGGATGCTGGAGCGGGTCATGACGGGGGTCCGGGCGCTCACCGTGGAGCGGATCGACGACGTGGCCGCCGTCCTGGTGGTGTCGCGCCGATGAGCACCCGGACGTCGGAGCGCGACCCGCTGGCCCGCCGGTCGCTGCACCGCCTGCTGGTCACCGCCGGGGTGGTCGGCGCCGCCCTCCTCGCCGTGGTCGGCGTGGTGACCGGGCTGGCGCTGGCCGCGCTGGGGCGGGAACGCGCGGCGCTGGGGGAGCTGCTCGGACCGGCCGCGTTGGAGCGGGCGAACGCCGCGGCGCGCACCGTGGACGTCGTCGGGCTGGTGGCGCTGGTGGTCCTCGCCGCCGGGCTGGTCGGGCTGCTGCTCTGGCTGCGCCGGGCCGTCGTCCGCCCCACCGAGCAGCTCGCGGCCGAGGTGCGCGACGTGGCCTCCGGGGACCTCGAGCGCCCGATCGGGGTGCGTGGGCCGAAGGAGATCACGTCGCTGAGCCGCGACGTCGACGCGATGCGGCGGGCGCTCCTCGCCGAGATGGCGGAGATCGAGCTGGCCCGGGCCGAGCTCGACGCGCGCGGCCGCGAGCTGGAGCGGTCGAACTCCGACCTCGAGCAGTTCGCCTACGTCGCCTCCCACGACCTGCAGGAGCCGCTGCGCAAGGTCACGAGCTTCTGCCAACTCCTCCAACGACGCTACGGCGGGCAGCTCGACGAGCGCGCCGACCAGTACATCGAGTTCGCCGTCGACGGCGCGAAGCGGATGCAGGTGCTCATCAACGACCTGCTCGCGTTCTCGCGCGTCGGCCGGGCGGACGGGCCCGTCGAGGAGATCGACGCCGGCGAGCTGCTCGATCGCGCGGTGCGCAACCTCGCCGGTGCGCTGGAGGAGGCCGGGGGCGAGATCACCCACGACGAGCTCCCGCGGGTGCGCGCCGAGCCGGCCCTGCTTGCCACCGTCTTCCAGAACCTGCTCGCGAACGCGCTCAAGTTCCGCGGCGAGGACCCTCCGCGGGTCCACGTCGCGGTGGACCGCGACGACGGCCGGTGGCTGCTCCGGTTCACCGACAACGGGATCGGGATCGAGCCGGAGTACGGCGAGCAGATCTTCGTGATCTTCCAGCGCCTGCACGGCAAGTCGACCTATCCCGGGACCGGGATCGGCCTCGCGATGTGCCGCAAGATCGTCGAACACCACGGTGGCACCGTCTGGCTGGAGGAGACCCCGGGGCCCGGCAGCACGTTCGTCGTCGCCCTGCCCGTGCTCGACCCCGCAACCCCGGAGGACACCCATGACGCCGCCTGACGAGATCGACGTGCTGCTGGTCGAGGACGACGAGGGCGACGTCCTCATGACCCGCGAGGCCTTCGAGCACCACAAGCTCCGCAACACCCTGCACGTCGTCTCCGACGGGGTGGAGGCGCTGGAGTTCCTGCGCCGGCAGGGGCGGTACGGCGACGCGCCGCGGCCCGGCCTGATCCTGCTCGACCTCAACCTGCCGCGGAAGGACGGCCGGCAGGTCCTCGAGGAGATCAAGTCGGACGGCACGTTGCGGGCCATCCCCGTCGTCGTCCTGACGACGTCGCAGGCCGAGGAGGACATCCTGCGCAGCTACGACCTGCACGCGAACGCGTACGTGGCCAAGCCCGTCGACTTCGAGCGCTTCATCGACATCATCCGTCAGATCGACGACTTCTTCGTGTCGGTGGTGAAGCTCCCCCGGTGAGCAGCGCGTGGATCTCCTCGACGACGGCGTCCGGCCGGTCGAGCGCGACCAGGTGCCCGGCGTCGTCGAGCAGCCGCGGCGGGGGAGCGGCGAGTCGCACGGCCAGGTCGCGCTGGAGAGCGATCCACCGGGCGCGGCCCCGCCCCGACCCGGCGGCGCCGACCAGCAGCCGGACCGGGGGACGCGGAGCGCCGCGCTCCGCCTGCCACGCGAGTACCCCGGCCTGCAGCGTCGCGTGGCCGAACCAGGCGTCGACGGTCGTCCGGGCCCAGGCCGGCGACGCGTAGACCGCGCGCACCGCGGCCGGCGACAGGCGATCCCGACGACGGACGGTCCCGGCTCGGACGCCGAGCCGCCGGAGCGCCGGCCCGAGCACGGTGCCGATCCCGGTGGCGAGGACCAGGTCGGCGAGGACCCGGCCGGCCCGGGCGAGGGCGGCGGGCGCGGGGCGGACCGAGTGCGCGTGGGACGCGTCGACCAGGACCGCGCCGGCCACCTCGGGATCGCCGTGGAGCAGGGCCTGCACGGCGAGCCCGCCCGCGGAGTGCCCGACCAGCAGGACCGGTCGGGCGGCGCCGTCGAGCCGCTGCGCGAGGCGGTCGGCGACGGCGCGCGGGGTCCAGTCGGCGGGGGTGCGCAGCGGGGGACCGTCGGCGGGGTCGACGACGAGGACCGCGACCGAGGCCGGGAGGGCCTCGACGACGGCATCCCACTCGCCCGGCGGCGACCCGAGCCCCGGCACGATCGCCACCGTGCGCGCCCTCACGGCCGCCGCCAGTGGGACCCGCGCACGACCACCAGCCCGATCGTCACGAGGACCGCGGAGAGCGCGACGACCTGGACCCGCTGCACCCATCCGACGACGTCGTGCAGGCCGAGCCCCACGCCCTCCTCCAGCACGACGACCAGGCCCGACGCGGCGACGAGCAGCAGGCCCGCGAGCAGCGTCCCCTCGGCCGGGCTCGCCGGGCGGTCGGGCGGGCGGTCCCGGGAGCGGGCGGCCACCAGCAGCGCCACGGCGACGACCGCGGCGGTGTTGGCCAGGACGCTCGCCCCCTCGTGGGCCCCGAGGGCGAGGGTCGACCGGGACGCCTCGGCGGCGGCGCACGCGGCGTCGGCAGAGGGTGCGCAGGTCATCGGGGCGGCGACGTCGAGGACGGTGGCCAGCCCGAACAACCCGAGGGCCACCCCGGCCCAGCGCACGGCGGCGACCTCGCCGCGGCGGGCCACGTGCACGCCGGCGGTCACGACGACGATCCCGACGACGGCGTCGACCGCCCGGAACGCCGCCCCGTGCGGCTGGTCCAGCGCGGCGAGCTCGCTGACGAAGGACCGTCCGGGGTCGAGGTCCGTCCCGACGAGCGGGGTGACCAGGAACGCCGAGTAGACGACCCCGGCCGCGACGGTGGCGGTCCCGACGACCCGGTCCGCGGCCGTCGGGCGCGGCGCGATGCGACGCTGCATCGTCGGGACGGTAGCCCGGTCGGGGGTCCCACCGCCGGGTGGACCGTCCGTGTTCGGACTATCGCCGGACCGCGGTGACGACCTCGGCGTGCTCGCGCAGCGTCTCGGCGGGGTCCTGGCCGGGCTGACGTCCGAACCCGCAGTACATCGCGACGCCGAAGTCGGGGAGGAAGCGTGCCGCGGTGGCGTGGCGGCGGCGCAGGCCGGGTGCGCCGTCGATCGGCAGGACGATCCCGAGGAACACGCGGGTGTCGGGGACGCGGAGGTCGGCGAGGGGCGCGAAGAAGGATTCGTCCTCGCTGCGCAGGTAGCGGGGCCCGGCGAGGTGCAGCCAGTCGAGCGGGCGCCCGGCGTGGGAGACCGCGTGGTTCGCCATGCGCACGAGCAGGCCCATGTCCCGGGCCTCGAACATGGGCCACTCGGGAAACGTGCCGTAGCAGAGGTGCAGGCCGAGCAGGACGTCCTCGGGCACCCGCGGCGCGAGACGCGACCACGGTCCGGCGAAGCGGTCCCACGCCCCGTCGGGACCGCCCTCGGTCCAGCCCAGCACCTGCTCGTTGTCCAGGACCTCGTAGGCGAGGTCGAACTGCAGGGCGAGGTCGTGCGCCGGGACGACCGCGAGCACCTCGTCGATCGCGCGCCGGGTCAGGTCCTCGAGCGCCGGGGCGACGACGGCCCAGTCGCGGGCGTAGTGGTCCTTGAAGGCGCCGGTGAAGACGCTCGAGGGGAAGGGGAAGTTGACCTGGAAGCGGAGGTGGGCCGGGATCACGCCCTCGGCGCGGAGCCGGGTGAAGAGGCCGTAGGACTCCAGCATCACCGGCACCCGCGGCCACGCCTCGAACCGCAGCGTCTCGACGCCGTCCCGCACGGTCAGCCGCGCGGTCTCGTACGCGTGCCGCGCGCGCCCGGTGGGGGAGGCGGTGGGCTCGAGGACCTCGAGGTCGGGGTGCGGCTCGAGCAGTCGCGTGCGGTCGAAGGCCACCCACGCCCCCAGCGGACCCGACTCGCCGTCGGGCAGGGCGGGGACGAGGTCGCCGACGAGACCTGCCCCCGCCCGGAACGCCTCCTCGGCCGACGGCGTCGGCAGGCTGCCCACCAGCAGCAGGTCGCTCGTCACGCGTGCGGTCATGCGCCCTCCTCGTCCCTGTCCGTCGGGCCCAGCCTGCTCGCGACGAGGGCCGGCGGCGAGTCCGGCCGGGATCCGGCCGCCGCCGGCTCGTCGGCCCGGCGGGCCGAAATCGGGCCGGTTCCGTCCGCCCGGGCGGACGGAACCGGCCCCGCGCCGTCTGCGGCGCCCTCGCGCTGCCCAACCTCGGCTCGGACGATCCCTGCTCGCCACCAGGAGGAGAATTCATGGCAGCCGAGTTGCGCGGCCTCACGGTCGCGATCCTCGCCACCGACGGCGTCGAGCGCGTGGAGCTCGAGGCACCCCGGGGGGCGCTCTACGGCGCGGGCGCCCGGACCGAACTGTTGTCGATCCACGAGGGCGAGATCGCGGCCCGCCAGTTCGACCTCGACCCGGCCGGGTCCTTCCCGGTCGACCGCCAGGTCTCCGACGCGTCGGTGGACGACTACGACGCGCTGCTGCTCCCCGGCGGCACGATGAACCCCGACCAGCTCCGGACGAACTCCGACGCGGTCTCGTTCGTCCGCTCGTTCGTCGAGAGTGGCAAACCGATCGCCTCGATCTGCCACGGCCCGTGGACGCTCGCCGAGGCCGACTGCGTGCGCGGGAGGCGGCTGACGTCCTGGCCGAGCATCCGCACCGACCTGCGCAACGCCGGCGCCGAGGTCGTCGACGAGGAGGTCTGCGTCGACGGCCAGTTCACCACCAGCCGCGGCCCGCAGGACATGGCCGCGTTCTGCGCCGCCGTCGTCGAGCAGTTCGCCCGCACGCCCGCGGGCGCCTGAGCAGCCCCGCCCTTCCCGCCCCAACGAGAGGACACGCCATGAAGGCAGTCGTCTATCACGGTCCCCGTCAGGTCAGCGTCGACGACGTCCCGGACGCCCGGATCGAGCAGCCCACCGACGTCCTGGTCCGCATCACCTCGACGAACATCTGCGGCTCCGACCTGCACATGTACGAGGGCCGCACGGACTTCGAACCGGGCCGCATCTTCGGCCACGAGAACCTCGGCGAGATCGTCGAGGTCGGGGACGCCGTCGACAAGATCCAGGTCGGGGACATGGTCTCCGCCCCGTTCAACGTCAGCTGCGGGCACTGCCAGAACTGCGAGCACGGCCTGACCAACTACTGCCTGCGGGCCAACGAGCCCGGGATCGCCGGTGCCGCCTACGGGTTCGCGGACATGGGCCCGTGGCCGGGCGGGCAGGCGGAGTACCTGCGCGTCGCGTGGGGCGACTTCCAGTGCCTGCGCCTGCCCGAGGACGCCCGGGACAAGCAGGACGACTACGTCATGCTCTCCGACATCTTCCCCACCGGGTGGCACGCGGTGGAGATGTCCGGCCTGAAGCCGGGCGAGACCATCGTCATCTACGGCGGCGGACCCGTCGGCCAGATGGCCGCGCTCTCGGCCGTCACGCGCGGCGCGGCCCAGGTGATGGTCGTCGACCGGCACCCCGACCGGCTGCGGCTGGCCGAGGAGATCGGTGCGATCCCGATCGACGATTCGAAGGGCTCGCCCGTCGACCAGGTCATGGAGCTGACGAAGGGCCGCGGGGCGGACCGCGGGTGCGAGTGCGTGGGCTACCAGGCGCACGACCCGCAGGGGAACGAGGACAACGCCGACACGCTGAACAAGCTCGTCGCCTCGGTGCGCTTCACCGGCGGCATCGGCACCGTGGGGGTGTTCGTCCCGCAGGACCCGGGCGGCCCCGACGAGCTGTCCCAGCAGGGCAAGGCCCGCTTCGACTTCGGCAACTTCTGGTTCCGGGGCCAGAAGATGGGCACCGGCCAGTGTCCGGTGAAGCGCTACAACCGCGACCTGCGCGCCCTCATCGCCGCCGACAAGGTCACGCCGTCCTGGATCGTCTCGCACGACCTGTCGCTCGACGAGGCGCCGGAGGCCTACAAGCACTTCGACGCCCGTGAGGACGGCTGGACGAAGGTCGTGCTCCACCCCGGTCAGGGCGCTTGATGAGCCGGG
The DNA here is from genome assembly GCF_030269685.1 of Actinomycetospora sp. NBRC 106378. Taxonomy (GTDB): domain Bacteria; phylum Actinomycetota; class Actinomycetes; order Mycobacteriales; family Pseudonocardiaceae; genus Actinomycetospora. The sequence goes on along the minus strand of NZ_BSTT01000017.1, from coordinate 22,647 downwards.
CGGTGGCCAGTCCGGGGGCCTGGGCCGACCGGGCGATCGACACGGTCCTCGGGCTGGTCGGGCGCGTCGAGCAGACGCCCCGGGAGGAGGTCGCGGGCGCGGGCCGGTGGTTGGTGGTCACGGTCTACCGGCACCCGGACGAAGTCCGGACCGCGGTGGACGGGTCGGGCCCCCTGAGCCGGATGCGGAACGAGATCGAGGTGACCGTCCGCGCGGCCCCCGGTGACAAGGGCGCCGAGCTGGCAGCTCGTCCGACGGCTCCCGACGGCGGGTCGGTCGACCTGCGGCGCGCGGTCCGGGCGGCGTTGCGGGAGACGAAGTCGATCATCGAGTGCGGTGAGGTGGTCGAGCCGTCCCGGCCCGGGTCGAGCCACCCCGGACCGGCCGGGCAGGTGCCGCGTGCGGTGACCAACCGCGCGTGGGGAGAGGGGCGACTGTGAAGGCCCTGTGCTGGGAGGGCGTCAACAAGCTCGCCGTGGAGCGCGTCCCGGATCCCCGGATCCAGAACGCCCACGACGTAATCGTGAAGGTCCGGTACACCACGTCGTGCGGGTCGGACCTGCACCTGCTCGACGGGTACATCCCGGCCATGGAGGCCGGCGACGTGATCGGCCACGAGTTCATGGGCGAGGTCGTCGAGGTCGGGCCCGAGGTCGCGAAGCACCAGGTCGGGGACCGGGTGGTGGTGGTGTCGTTCATCGGCTGCGGCAGCTGCTGGTACTGCGACCACGACCTGTGGTCGCTGTGCGACAACACCAACACCAACCCCGGGATCACCCAGGCGCTGTGGGGTCAGGACCCCGGCGGGATCTACGGCTACTCGCACGCCATGGGCGGCTTCATGGGCAGCCACGCCGAGTACGTGCGGGTCCCGTTCGCCGACCACGGGGCGTTCGGAGTCCCCGAGGAGATCGACGACCTGACCGCGCTGTTCGCCTCCGACGGTCTGCCGACCGGCTGGATGGGCGCGGACCTCGGCGGCGTCGGGCCGGGCGACACGGTCGCGGTGTGGGGCGCCGGGGGCGTCGGCCAGATGGCCGCCCGGGCGGCCATGCTGCTCGGTGCCGAGCAGGTGCACGTCATCGACCGGCTGCCCGAGCGCCTCGCGATGGTGGAGACACACATCGGGGCGGCCACGATCGACTACAGCGCCACCGACGTGGGCGCCGAGCTCCGGGAACGCACCGGCGGTCGGGGTCCCGACGTGTGCATCGAGGCCGTCGGCCAGGAGGCCCACACCTACGGTCCCGAGTACATCTACGACAAGGTCAAGCAGCAGCTGCGTCTGGAGAACGACCGGCCGCCCGCCATCCGGGAGGCGGTCATGGCCTGCCGCAAGGGCGGGTCGGTGTTCGCCCTCGGGGTGTACGCCGGGCTGGTCGACAAGTTCCCGCTCGGGGCACTAATGAACAAGGGACTCACTCTGCGGGGTGCCCAGCAGCACGGGCAGCGCTACGTCCCGATGCTGCTGGAGCGCCTCTCCCGCGGCGAGATCTCGACGAGCCACCTGGCGACCCACGTCCTGTCGTTGGACGAGGGCCCCCGTGGCTACGACCTGTTCAAGAACAAGGAGGACGGCTGCGTGCGCGCGGTCTTCCGCCCCTGAACGACGGTCGTGTCCACGCGGGGCCCCCGCACGTCACCGTGCGGGGGCCCCGTGGTGGGGCCGACCGCCGGCCTCGCACGCCGGGACCAGAGCGGGCGCGGGTTCTCGGCCCGCCGTGACCGCGACGGTCCGGACGTCCGCGGCACATCGTGGACGCCTCCGACGGGACGCCCGGGCCGGGACCCACCCTCCTCGGCGCTCGCAGGAGAACCGAACCGAGAACGTGTTGAGGGAGTGGTCATGGGCATTCTGGGATGGATCGTGCTGGGACTCGTGGTGGGCGCACTGGCGAAGCTGGTCATGCCCGGGGACGACCCTGGTGGCGTGATCGTGACGACCCTGATCGGGATCGTCGGCGCCCTGCTCGGAGGGTTCCTCGGCCGGGCGCTGTTCGGCACCGGTCTGGGCGACTTCTTCGATCTCCGGACCTGGGTCCTGGCCCTCATCGGGTCGTTGATCCTGCTCGGGATCTACCGCCTGGTGACGCGACGGCGCGCGGGAACGTGACGACGTCCGGCGGCGGCGGGGTCTCCGACGAGGCCCCGCCGCGGGTCGACGTCGACGGCGGCACGACGACGCTGGTCGCGGGCACGTCGTTCTCGTTGTCCGCGGTCGGCGGGGACATCACCCCGGGCGGGGTGCAGGGGCTCTTCGTCGACGACACCCGGGTGGTGTCGGCCTGGCGACTGCGGATCGACGGGGCGCCCGTCGACCCGCTCGCCCTCCGCGACGACGAGCGGTTCCGGGCGACCTTCGTCGGGCGGACACCGCCCCGCACGGGGCGGGCGGACGCCACCCTCCTGGTCGAGCGCACCCGCAGCGTCGGTGACGGGATGGTGGAGGAGGTGACCATCCGCAACCTGGCGGCGGAGGCGGCCGGCCTGACCGTGGAGCTCGAGGTGGAGGCCGACTTCGCCGACCTGTTCGAGGTCAAGGAGAGCCGGGTCGACTCCCGGCCGCGGATCGTGACCGAGGACGACGGGCTCGGGGTGACCTTCGTGCTCGCGTCCTCCCCGCACCGGTCCCGGATGCGCGTGGTGGGCGACGGTGACCCGCACGCGAGCAGCGGGACGTTCCGGCACACGGTCGTCGTCCCGGGCCGGTCGTCGTGGCGGACCCGCTGGACCGTCACCGTCGCGCTGGGGCCGCACGACACCCTGCCCGCGCCCGACGAGGCGAGCCCGGAGGGGGACGCCGCCCGGCGGATGGAACGGTGGCGGCTGTCGGCGCCCGTGGCCGAGACCCCGCACTCCTGGCTCGAGACCACCCTGGACACGAGCACCGAGGACCTCGGCGCGCTCCAGATCGCCGACCCGGCCCACCCCGGCCGCCGCGTCGTGGCGGCGGGCGCCCCGTGGTTCATGGCGCTCTTCGGCCGGGACTCGTTGCTCACCAGCCTCATGGCGCTCCCGGTGGACCAGGAGCTGGCCCTGGGCACGCTGCGCATGCTCGCCGACCTGCAGGGGACGCGGGTCGACCCGATCACCGAGGAGGAGCCCGGCCGCATCGTCCACGAGGTGCGCTGCGGGCGGGAGGGCAGCGTCGGCCGGGTGGGCTCCTCCGCCTACTACGGCACGGTCGACGCCACGCCGCTGTTCGTGGTGCTGCTGGGGGAGCTGCACCGGTGGGGCCTGGCGCACGCGGACCTCCGCGAGCTGCTGCCCGCCGCGGACCGGGCGATGGCCTGGGTCCGGGAGTACGGCGACCGCGACGGCGACGGGTTCGTGGAGTACCGGCGGGCCTCCGACCGGGGCCTGGTCAACCAGGGCTGGAAGGACTCCTTCGACGGGATCACCGCGGCGGACGGCCGGATCGCGGAGCCGCCGATCGCCCTGGCCGAGGTGCAGGGCTACGTGTACGCGGCGCACTGCGCCCGCGCCGAACTCGCCGAGGCGGTGGACGACCCGGCGACCGCGGCCGACCACCGCCGGTGCGCGGCGGAGCTCCGCGAGCGGTTCGACGAGGCCTTCTGGCTGCCCGACCGCGGGTGGTACGCGACGGCACTGGACGGCGGGAAGCGCCCGGTGGACGCGCTGACCAGCAACATCGGGCACTGCCTCTGGTCGGGCATCGTGCCGCCGGAGCGGGCCGGGGAGGTGGCCCGGCACCTCGTCGGCGAGACGATGTGGACCGGGTTCGGCGTCCGCACGCTCGCCGCCGACATGGGCGCCTACAACCCCATGGGCTACCACAGCGGCTCCGTGTGGCCGCACGACAACGCGCTCGTGGCCGCCGGGCTCATGCGCTACGGGTTCGTCGCCGAGGCGCAGCAGGTGGCGCTCGGCATCCTCGACGCCGCCCGCGCGTTCGGCGGCCGCCTGCCGGAACTGTTCTGCGGCTTCGACCGGGACGAGTTCCCGGCGCCCGTGCCCTACCCGACGTCGTGCTCCCCGCAGGCGTGGGCGGCCGCGACCCCGGTCTCGCTGCTGCGGACCCTGCTGCGGTTCCACCCCGACGTGCCCCGCGGCCGGCTGGGGTTCGCGCCGGCCCTGCCGGAGGCGATGCTGCCGTTCCGCGCCGGTCGCCTGCCGCTGGCGGGCGCGCGGCTGGAGCTCGGGGTCGACGCGGACGGGTGGGACGTGCACGGCCTGCCGCCCCACCTGGCGCCGTGCCCGGCGCCGCCCACCCGCACCTGAGCGCCTCGGCGCCCGGTCCGAAGGAGGACCCATGACCGACCAGCATGCCGACGTCGAGGCCGGACGACGCGGCGGACCCGACCCGCGCCCGGGGGGTCGGCGCGGCGGACGGCGTGGTCGCCCGCAGGTGCTCGTCCCCGCGGTGGCGGCGCTGCTCGTCGCGAGCGGGACGGTCGGCTGCGGGGCCGCGAGCTCCGGTGACTCCGGCCCGAGGAGCTCGGTGGTCTCCGGGACCTCCGGCCCGGCGTCGTCCCCGAGCGCCTCGGCGGCACCGGCCGGGTCGGTCGAGGCGGTCGCCCAGGAGGTGCTGCCGAGCGTCGTGCAGCTGCGGGGCGCATCCGGCGAGGGCTCCGGCATCGTCATGTCCGCCGACGGGCTCATCCTCACCAACGCCCACGTGCTCGAGGCCGGCCGGGCCCGGACCCCGGCGCCGGACGGATCCGGGGGCGGGCAGCCCGGGGCGGCGCCGCAGTTGCAGGCGGTCCTCCAGGACGGACGGCGCGCCCCGGTGCAGGTCGTCGGCACCGATGCGACCGCGGACCTCGCGGTGGTGCGCGCGACCGGACTGTCCGGCCTCGCGCCGATCGCCCTCGGCGACTCCGACCGTCTCCGGGTCGGCCAGGGCGTGGTCGCCGTCGGCTCCCCGCTCGGGCTGTCCGGCACGGTGACCTCGGGCATCGTGTCCGCGCTGCACCGGCCGGTCGCGACCGGAGGCGCGCAGAGCGGCCAGGCCACCGTCATCGACGCCGTCCAGACCGACGCCGCGATCAACCCCGGCAACTCCGGGGGAGCGCTGGTCGACATGGACGGCCGCATCGTCGGCGTCACCTCGGCGATCGCGACGTTGGGTTCCTCGTCCGGCGGTGCGGGCGGCGGGCAGCAGTCCGGCTCGATCGGCCTCGGATTCGCGATCCCGATCGACCAGGCCCGGCGGATCGGTGACCAGCTCGCCCGGCAGGGCTTCGCCACCCAGGCGGTCCTCGGGGTCGGCGTACGGTCCGACCAGGGGCAGTCCACCTCGGGGGACGGGGCCACCATCGGCTCCGTCACCCCCGGCGGTCCGGCGGCGAACGCCGGGCTGAAGCCGGGCGACGTGGTCACGAGGGTCGACGACCGCATCGTCGACGACGGCGACTCGCTCGTCGCCGCGGTGCGGGCGGAGGACCCGGGCGCACCGGTGACGCTCACCGTGGCGTCGCCCGGCGCCCCGCCCCGCCAGGTCCCGGTGACCCTCGGCTCCGAGCGGGCCCCGTCCAGCTAGGGCCCACCCGGGTCGGGCGGACGGCGTGCCCGTCCGGGCGCGCCGCACCGCTCAGGAGGCGGGCCGTGCCGCCTCCCGGGCGACCGCGGCGGTCCGGCGGTACACCCGCTCGTAGTTCGCGGCCAGCTTCGCGTCGGAGAACCGCCCCTCGACGACCGCCCGGCACTCGCGGGGGTCGATCTCGTGGGCGCGCAGCATCGCCCCGGGCAGTTCCACGGGCCGGTCACACACCCAGCCGGTGCGTCCGTGGTCGACCACCTCCGGCACCGCGCCGCGGCGCAGGGCGACCACGGGGGTCCCGCACGCCATGGCCTCGATCATCACCATCCCGAACGGCTCCTCCCAGTCGATCGGGAACAGCAGGCAGCGCGCGCCGGCGAGGAGGTCGAGCTTGCGCCGGCCGCCGACCTCTCCGACCCACTCCACGTCCCCGCCGAGGAGCGGCTCCACGGCGTGCTCGAAGTACGCCACCTCGGCGTCCTCGCGGCACTTGGCCGCCATCACCAGCGGGATGCCGGCGGCCCGGGCGGCGTCGATGGCCGCCACCGGGCCCTTGTCCGGGCTCATGCGACCGAGGAAGAGGGCGTACTCGTCCTTCTCCGCGCGGAACGGGAACCGGTCGGGACGCACCCCGTTGGGCACCGTCGCCGCCCACCGCGCCGTCGGCAGGTCCCCGCGTTGGGCGTCCGAGAGCGCGACGAGGGCCGCGCCGACGGACAGGGCCCGGTAGTAGGTCCCCAGGGCGCCCTGGACCGGTCCGTGCGCGGTGACCACCGTGGGGAGCCCGTGCGACGCCGCGACCAGCGGGCCGGCGAGCGTGTTGTCGTGGACCACGTCGACCCCGAGGTCGGCCAGCAGCTCGGGGAGCTGCGCCGCGTGCACCACCTCGGGGAGAGCCTGGCCCATGAGCCGGGGATCGGCGACGGGCCCGGTCGGACGGAACGCCGCGGTGGTCCCGTGCTCCCCCGGGGCCAGGAGCGTGACCGCGACACCACGCCGGACGAGGGCGTCCACGAGGTCGCTGCACATGGCCTCCACACCCCCGTAGGCGTCGGGCGGGAGCTCCAGCCAGGGCGGGGCGACGACGGCGACCCGCAGCGGGTCGGTGCCACGCCGCGGGTCGGCGGGCCCGTGGGCCTCGGCGCCCGGCCGGCGACGGGCGGCCCCGGTGCTCCGTCGCGGTGCCGTGTCGATCCGCGTCCCTGTCCATGCGGTCCCCGTCCACCTGGTCACCCGTGTCTCCTCGCCGTCGTCCGCACTGTCCCCGCCCACGCTGCCGGGGCGCGGACGCGGGGACATCGGCTCCGCAGATCAGTCCGGCGCGGTCGGCGTGGTGCTCACGGGGCGGGGAACGAACCCGTGTCGGGGAGGACGGCCGGCTCGGCGACGACGGCGGCGCGGACGGCGACGTGCAGGTTCAGTCGGGTGTCGGTGTGCGCGAGGTCGTGGCCGGACAGCTCGCGGATGCGCTGGAGGCGGTAGCGCAGCGTCGAGCGGTGGATGTGCAGGGCGGCCGCGGTGGCGTCGTAGTTCCCGCCGTGGTCGAGGTAGACCCCGAGGGTGTGGACCAGGTCGGCCTGGCGCTCGGCGTCGTAGGCGAGCAGGGTGCCGATCCAGTCCTCGACGAACGCGCCCGCCTCCCGCCGGCCCTCGGGGGTGGCGAGGAGCCGGTAGAGCCCGAGGTCCTCGAAGGCGAGCAGCCCGCGAGGGTCGACCTGCCGCGAGCGCACCGTGAGGGCCTGCATGGCCTCGCGGTAGGAGCGGGGGAGGTGCTCGGGCCGGTCGACGAAGCCGCCGACCCCGATCGCGGGGGCGTCCTGCAGCACGTGGGTGAAGGCGTCGTGGACGACCTGCCAGGCCGGTCCGGAGCGGGGTTCGGCCGAGCCACCGCGCCCGGTGGGCGCGGCCGCGCTCGTCCGACCCGACCACGGCATGGTCGCCGCGCCGCTCTCGGCGAGCCACGCCGCGGGGGGCCGGCACACCAGGATCGCGGTCTGTCCGCGCAGGGTGCCGAGGAACGCCATGTCCAGGATGCGCGCGGCGTGCTCCATCAGGTCCCCGACGGCCTCGCCCTCCGGCCAGCGACCGTGCCGGGGGCGGAGAGCCAGGACGCGGTGGGGTCCGGTCAGGTCGTGGTCGAGGGCCGACGCCCGTCCGATCCGGCGCTCGACCTCGGCCTCGAGGTCGTCCGGCTCGCACTCGAGCAGCACCGTCTCCACGAGGTCGTGCCGGAGCCGCAGTTCGGTCCGGGCCAGGTTGCGGCGGTGCAGCAGGTGCAGGGTCAGGGCGCCCGTGGCCAGGCTGACCGCGTGCAGGGCCCCGGCCCGCGGGCTCCCCGGTCTCGCGTCGCTCTCCGGGTCCTTCCGGTCCGCCGGCTCGAGCGTGGCGTCCGGGTCGTGGACGACGATCAGGCCGAGCACGGCGCCGCGGGTGGCGGCGATGCTGACCAGCCGGTCGCGGACCCGCAGCGGGCCCGACACGCGCCGCGACGCGTCGACGAGGTGGTCGCGCTGGACGGGGGTCAGCCGGGGGTACGTGGCGGTCCCGTCGGCCCGGGCGAGGACCCGCCCGAACGGGTCCTCGACGGCGACGTCGAGACCGAGGTGGTCGTGCAGCACCGCGGCGATGCCCTGCTCGGGACGCTCCGTGACGAGCGCCCGGCTCAGCTGCTCCTGGAAGCGGAACTCGCGGGCGAGAGCGGCCTCCACCTCGGCCCGGGTCTGCCGGCCGCTCGACGCCATTCGGTCGTCCGAGGTCGGATCGTCGCCGATCGCATCGACCCCGCCACGCTGCGTGTCCTGCATTTCGACACGGAACCCGAACGGACCCCTGCGGTCAAGGTGCGGGGTGGCTCAGGGTGTGCGTCGCGCGGCGACCCAGGACGCGATGTCGTGCAGCTTGATGTTGGTGTGCTGCGAGGCCTGGCGCAGGCGCTCGAACGCATCGTCGGCGTCGATGTCGTGCTGCGCCATCAGGATGCCCTTGGCCTGGCCGATGACGTCACGTCGTTCGACCGCCCGCTCCAGGTTCTCCACCCGGTGGGCTCCGGCGAGCGCGATCGAGGCGTAGAGCGCGAAGATGCGCGCCTCACGGCAGATCCGGTCGCGCAGCGCGGGATCGGCCAGCGCGTGGCCGGTGACGTGCAGGTTGAGGGCTCCCACCGGCCACCGCCCGCTGAACGGCACGGACAGGCTGGCCCGGACGCCGTGCCGGACGGCCTCCTGCACGAACTGGGGCCACCGGGTCTCGGTCGCCGCGTCGGCGAGGACCACGGTGCCGGCCCGCGCGACCGCCTCGAAGCACGGCCCCTCCGCGGCCCGGATCGCGGCCCGGTCGACGGCGGCCGCCGTGTCGGTCGTGGACGCGGCGCAGGCGAGGCCGTCGGGGCCCCGCACGGTGACCCCGGCGTCCTGGACGCCGGGGACCACCGCGGCCGCGCCCTCCGCCACGCACGTCAGGACGTCGGCGACGTGGTCGCAGCCGGCGATGCCGCGGGCCGACCGGACGAGCGCGGTCACAAGCGTGTCCGCCGCCTCCTCCTCGTCCCCGATCGGTCGTGCCGTACGGATGGTGTCCCTGATTCCCCTGGTCACCTGTCTCCTCCGGTGGTTCGGGCCCTGTCCGGTCACGATGACCCGGGCCGGACCGGCCGGGCACCGGCCTGCCCGGCCGAAAGCCCCCCACCGTGGTTCCCCTGGTCGGACGGGCCGTGGGTCCGCCTCGACCCGGCGGACCGCATCCGGACCGGGCCCGTCGTCCTCGCCGGACGGAATCCGCGCCCGTCGCCCGGGGTGTCGCGACGAACGGCTACCACCTCCTCGCAACGCACGACGAGAGGAGGACGGCATGACGACGACCGGAACGGGCTCGAGCCGATCGAACGGGACGGCGGGCCTGGTGGCGGGACTGGGTGTGTTCAGCCTGGCCCTCGGCGCCGCGGAGGTCGCCAGCCCGGGGGTGGTCGCCCGCCTGGCGGGGGTCCGCGATCCCGGCCCGACGGGCCGCGCGACGACGATGCTCTACGGCGTCCGGGAGCTGGTGCACGGGGCCGGCATCCTCGGCGGGCGGAGGAAGGCCACCTGGGTGCGGACCCGGATCGCGGGCGACGTGCTCGACATCGCCACGGTGGTGGCCGGTGCGGCCCGGAGCGGGGCCTCGCCGACCCGGCTCGGACTGACCCTGGCCGCGCTCGCCGGGGTGACCGCCACGGACGTCGCGGCGGCCCGCCGACTGTCGCAGGAGTCCGACGACGGCGAGTGCCGCGCGACCGCCGCGATCACCGTGAACCGGTCGCGCGGCGAGGCGTACCGCCACTGGCGGAACCTGGAGCACCTCCCGGAGTTCATGGCGCACCTGCGCACGGTGCGGGTGGACCCGTCGGGCCGTTCCCACTGGGAGGCCTCGGGGCCGGCCGGGACGACGGTCCGCTGGGACGCCGAGATGACGACGGACCGTGAGGACGAGGAGATCTCGTGGCGCTCGGTCGCCGGCGCCGACGTGGAGAACGCGGGCACGGTGCGGTTCCGCGACGCCGCGGGCGGCCGGGGCACCGAGATCGTCGTCGACCTGCGGTACCGCCCGCCCGGCGGGAGCACGGGGGCCGCCGTGGCGACGCTGCTGGGGGAGGAGCCGAACCAGCAGCTGCGCGACGACCTGCGCCGCTTCAAGCAGGTCCTGGAGATCGGTGAGGTCGTCCGCTCGGGGGGCAGCCCGTCCGGTCAGTCCACCCGTCAGCAGCTCGCCCAGCGCCCGGCCCAGCCGGTCGCCTGAGGCGGAAGGAGACTGTCATGCGAGCCAACTGCTGGACCGGGAAGCGGTCGGTGGAGGTCCGGGACGTCCCCGACCCCACGATCCTCAACCGGCGCGACGCCATCGTGAAGATCACCTCGACCGCGATCTGCGGTTCCGATCTGCACCTCTACAACGGGTTCATCCCGACGATGCGCGAGGGCGACGTCCTCGGGCACGAGTTCATGGGGGAGGTCGTCGAGACCGGCCCGGGGGTGGACGACCTGTCGGTCGGGGATCGCGTGGTGGTGCCCTTCCCGATCGCCTGCGGCGTGTGCGGGGCCTGCGAACGCGGCCTCACCGCCCTGTGCGAGAACTCCAACCCCAACGCGGGCATCGCCGAGAAGCTGATGGGCCACTCGCCGGCAGCGCTCTTCGGCTACTCCCACATGCTGGGCGGCTACCCCGGTGGCCAGGCGGAGTACGCCCGGGTGCCGTTCGCCGACTTCGGGGCGCTCAAGGTCGAGTCGGAGCTCCCCGACGAGAAGGTCCTCTTCCTCTCGGACATCTTCCCGACCGGGTACATGGGCGCCGACATGGCCGAGGTCGGCCCCGGCGACGTCGTCGCGGTCTGGGGCTGCGGCCCGGTCGGCCAGTTCGCGATCGCGAGCTGCTTCCTGCGGGGTGCCGAGCGGGTGATCGCGATCGACCGGATCGACTACCGGCTCCGGATGGCGGCCGAGACCGGGGCCGAGACCCTGGACTACGAGCAGGTCTCCGTGCCGGAGGCGCTCGTGGAGATGACCGGGGGACGCGGGCCGGACAAATGCATCGACGCGGTGGGGATGGAGGCCCACCACGCCCACGGCGCGGTCCACGCCTACGACCGCACCAAGCAGGCGTTGGGGCTCGAGACCGAACGTCCGCACGTGCTCCGCGAGGCCATCGCGAGCTGTGCCAACGGCGGCATCGTCTCCGTCATCGGGGTCTACGGCGGCGTGACCGACAAGTTCCCCATGGGGTCGTTCATGAACCGGTACCTGACCATGCGCGCCGGTCAGTGCCACGTGCACCGCTACATGCCGACACTGCTCGAACACATCCGCAACGGGGACATCGACCCCTCGTTCGTCATCACCCACCGCCTGCCGCTCGGGCAGGCGCCGGAGGGCTACCGCACGTTCCTCGAGAAGGCCGACGGCTGCGAGAAGGTCGTCCTGACGCCCTGAGGGGACATCCATGTCGGACGAATCAGCGACCCTCGAGGTCCGGATCGGACCGGTCCTCGTCGACGTCCCACGCTCGATCGGCTACTTCGGCGGCGTCGGCGTCGCCCTGGCGCTGGGACTGATCGACCCGCCCCTGGGCGCGTTCATCGCAGCGGCCCCGTTCCTCGTGATGCTCACGCACCGCTCGCTCCCGGTGCCGATCCGGTTCGTCGGTGAGGCCCTCGAGGGCGCGGCCAAGCCGATCGGGGGCGACGACGACGGTTACGTGAAGCTGCGGGACGAGCAGCGCGACCGGGAGCGCGACCGGGCGCTCGCCGCCGCGACGCAGCGCGGCGGCGCCTGACCCCGGCCGCGGTCAGGACGACGACGGGGACCGGTCCTTCCGGTCCCCGTCGTCGTTCCCGTCGTCCCCGTTGCCCCCGCCGTCCTGGTCCTCGGTGACCTCGTCGCGGCGCTGACGCTCGCGGTAGCCGTAGGCGGCGCGGCGCACGGCCTCCTCGCTGTCGAGCCCGGAACCGAGGGCGCCGGCCACCGTGGCGAGCCCGGTGGCCAGCCAGGACAGCAGGAGGTGGTCACTCCACGTCGGGGGCCGTCCCAGGTACTGGGCGAACACGGACGGCTCGAGGAAGAACACCGAAGCGACCAGGGTGAGCACGTACACCGCGGCGGTCATGACGAGCACGCCGATCGACAGGGTCAGCACCGTCGAGACGTTGAAGAGCCAGACCTCCTCGCGGTCCTCGTCGTCGTCGGCGCGCTCCCAGAGGTGGTGGGCACCGATGATCCACGCCACCATCAGCGCCACCGCGACCACCATGGTCAGGGTGAGCTTGGGGGCGCCGAGGCGGGTCGCGAGCAACCACATGGTCGTGTTGATCGTCAGGTACGCGCTCGTGCCGATGACGGCGGCCAGGGCCGTGCGCATCCCCAGCACGAGTTTCCACGGCTCGTTGGTGCGCACCATCCCGAGCAGCAGGCGGAGCCGGCCGAAGCCGCGGCTCGCCACGTACCGCCGGGTGTGCCGGCCCTCGTCGGCCTCGACGGCGCGGATCCGCCCCAGACGCCGGCCGAGCGCCCGCCCGAGACGGCCCGGGTGGTGCTCCTCCTGATCGAGACCCGCGTCGGCCACCCCGGCCAGGTCGGCGACCAGGCGGACGACGGCGTTGCGCACCTTCTCGTGCTGCCGGAAGGCCCCGAACCCGGGCAGGGACAGCCCGGCGACGCTGCGGTCGTGGTCGATGTCGGCCAGGACCGGCCGGCTGCCGTGCTGGATCGGCAGGTCGGTGAGGTAGACCCCCATGTCCCAGCCGGCCTCCGCGGCCTGGTCGGCCACCACGTCGAGGACCTCCTCGGGGTCCTGGACCGACGCGGTGACCGGGTGGGTCATGGTCCGCACGTCCCAGACCACCTCGCCGTCGACGTAGTCGTTGAGCAGGGGCGAGAGCTGGTCGGCCAGCTTCGTCGCGACCTCGGTCGGGGTGTCGGGGTCGGCCAGCAGGCCGATGACCGTGGTGTCGCGATCCGCCGCCTCCATCGTGGCGGTGCCGTGACGTCCGTGCTCGGACATCGTTCCTCCTCGTCAGACGGGCCCGCGCGTCCGTCCGGACCCGGGCAGGGGACAGCGCGCCCCCGGGTACGCCCACCCTCGCCGGGTGGCCGCTGCGCCCGCGTCGACCCGACGTGGCGGAACCGACCGTCCGTGCCCGACCCGGTGGCGCGAAGTCCGGACGGGCGTCACCCCGCGGGCAGGACGGGCGGCTCGGCGACGACGGCGGCGCGCACCGCGACGTGCAGGTTGAGGCGGGTGTCGACGTCCGTGAGGTCGTGCCCCGAGAGCTCCCGGATGCGTCCCAGCCGGTAGCGCAACGTGGAGCGGTGGATGTGCAGCGCGGCGGCGGTGGCGTCGTAGTTGCCGCCCTGGTCGAGGTAGACGCCCAGGGTCTGCACCAGACCGGCGTGCCGTTCCGCGTCGTAGGCGATCAGGCTGCCCAGCCAGTCGTCGACGAACGCGCGGGCCTCCCGGCGGCTCTCGGGCGTCGCGAGGAGCCGGTAGATCCCGAGCTCCTCGAACGCGATCAGGCCCCCGACGTCCCCGTGGCGGGTGCACACCGTCAGGGCCTGCATCGCCTCGCGGTAGGAACGGGAGAGGTGCTCGGGCCGTGCGACGAAGCCACCGATCCCGATCGCGGGGGCGCCCCCCAGCACGTCGTTGAACGTCTCGTGGACGATCCGCCACGCCTGTTCGGCGCGCGTGAGGCGGTCGCGACCGTCCCCACCGCTGCCGACACGGTCCGACCACGGGGCGGTCGCGGACCCGTCGGCGTCCAGCCACGCGGCCGGGGGCCCGCACACGAGGACGGCGGTCTGCCCCTGCCGGGTCCCCAGGAAGGACATGTCGAGACGGCGCGCGGCGAGCTCCATGAGGTCGCCCACCGTCCCGCCGTCCGGCCAGCGTCCGCCGCGGGGTCGGACGGCCAGCACGCGGTGGGGGCCGGTGAGGTCGTGGCCGCAGGCCGACGACCGACCGACCCGCCGATCGACCTCCGCCTCCAGGTCGTCGGGGTGGCACTCGAGCAGCACCGTCTCCACGAGGTCGTGGCGCAGCCGCAGTTCGGTCCGGGCCAGGGATCGGCGGTGGAGCAGATGCAGGGTGAGTGCGCTGGTGGTCAGGCCGATCGCGTGCACGGCCCCGTCCCAGGGGCTCACGAGGTGGGCGTCGCGGTCCGGGGCCGACCCGTCGGGGGGCGCGAGCGTGCCCGCTGGGTCGTGGACGACGAGCAGGCCGTGGAGGGTGCCGGGGGAGGCGGCCACCCCGACCAGCCGGTCTCCCACCCGGACCGGCCCCGACCCGCGCCGGGCCGCGTCGAGAAGACGGTCACGCTGCGTACGGGTCGACCGCTCGGGCGGGCCGTCGCCACCCGCCCGGACCAGGACGCGCCCGAAGGCGTCCTCCACGGTCACGGCCAGGCCGAGGTGCTCGTGGAGGACCTCGGCAAGTCCCTGCTCCGGGAGATCGGTGACGAGGGCCTGGCCGAGCCCCGCCTGGAAGCGGTGGTCGCGGGCGAGGACCGCCTCGATCTCGGTCGGGGGTCGTCGGGGGTTCACGGCCTGCGCTCCCCCAGAGGCTCCATCGCGGTCCACCGGATTGCACCCATGACGTTGCGTGGTCCTCACGAGGCAAACGGTGTCGCGTGACGGCCGTGGGTGGCAGCACCCTCAGCGAAGCCGGTACTGGACCGCGGGCCACGGAACGAACACACTGTCCGGTGGACGGTCACGCTGACCAGTCACGCTCCGACCGCCCCTCACCCGACGGCCCAGGCCGGATGGGAGATCGTGACGTGACACGACCTGACGAGCTCGTCGTCTTCGAAAGTGATCAGCTGGGTGCCACCGAGGAGTTCCTCAGCACCCACTACGCCCCGATGCGGATCGGGTCGGGCAACCGCGACCGCTCCCCGGCCCGGATCTCCCGCGTCACCGGCGGTGGGGTCAGCGTCGACCGTCTCGAGCTCGGCTTCACCATGAGCTATGACGCCGCACCGCTGGGCACCATCTGCCTGTGCGACATCGAGGCGGGCAGCGTCGACGACCACCAGGTCGACGGCGACCGGTCCGCCGAGTCGTACGGACCGGGGGAGGTGTTCTCGTTCGCCCCGCCGGACCGTCCCTACCGGGGGCGGATCAACCACGCGCGCTACGGCATCACGATGCTCGACCCCGCCCTGCTCGGGCAGGTCGCCGCGCCCCTCGACGACCATGGGCCGGTGCGTCTGCTCGACCACCACCCGGTCACGCCGGCCGCCGCGGCCCGGCTGCGTCGGGTCATCGACCACCTCGACGACGTGCTGGGTGATCCCGGCGCGCCGTTGGCCGTCGCGGCGGCCGCCCAGTACCTGGCTGCCACCGTGCTGCACACCTTCCCCAACACGGCCCTGGCCGCGCCCACGGCCACCGACCGCCACGACGCCCACCCCGACACCGTCCGTCGCGCCGTGGCGTTCATCGAGACCGACCCGGCCCGCGAGATGACCCTGGCCGAGATGGCTGCCGCCGCGCACGTCACCCCGCGCGCCCTGCAGTACGCCTTCGCCCGTCATCTGCAGACGACCCCGATGGCCTACCTGCGCCGGGTCCGCCTGGACGCCGCCCACCACGACCTGCAGGCCGCCGACCCCCGCGACGGGGACACCGTCACCACCATCGCCGCCCGCTGGGGATTCGCCCATCCCGGCCGCTTCGCCGTCGCCTACCGGGACGCGTACGGGCGGTCGCCCAGCCACACCCTGCACGGCTGAGAGCGGGGGGTTCGACCCGCCGGGTCGAGCCGGGGCCGGAGGTCTGCCGCCGTGAAGTCGATGCGGCCCCGCAGCCCCGGGTGTGACCGTGGCGGTGCACCCGGGCCCGTCGGCCGTGGCGCGGCTGCGGCCGCCGGGCCGCCCACGGACAGGAATCGAGGACGTCCGACGATGAGCGAACAGTCTCCCCGCGTGACGGCACCACCGGCGCGGTCCCGCGTCCCCAGCGCGCCGTCGCGCCGGTCCATCGCCGGCTTCCCGAACTACGCCGAGGCCGAGCGAGCCGTCGACGCCCTGTCCGACCGGGGCTTCCCGGTCGAGCGGGTCGCGATCGTCGGACGTGAGCTCGAACTGGTCGAGCAGGTCACCGGCCGCCTGGACTACCCGCGGGCGGCGCTGCGCGGCGCGGCCGGCGGGGCCGTCACCGGCGCGCTGATCGGATGGTTGTTCGGGCTGCTGAGCTGGATCGTCCCGCTGATCGGTCTCCTGCTGCTCACCGTGTACGGGCTGGTCTTCGGTGCGGTCGTTGGCGCGATCCTCGGGCTGGTGGTCCACGCCTTGCAGGGAGGACGGCGGGACTTCTCCTCCGCCACGGTCATGCGCCCGCGGACCTACGAGCTGATGGTCGACGAGGACGTGGCCGACGATGCGGTCCGCACGCTCGGCTGGAGCTGAGAGAGGGTCGCGGGACGGGGTCGGACCGGGGCGCCCGGGGGAGGGCGAACGTCCGGACCCCGTCCCGCGTCAACCGTCCGTCGCCGGGGGGAGGCGGTCGGACGGCCGATCGGGACCGGTCACGCGGACCGGGCGGGGGAGGCGGTGACGGCGCGCCCCCGGGGACGCCGCGTCACAGGGCCGCGGCGAGCGTCGGGTAGATCTCGTAGAGGGCCTCGTCGTCGAGGAGGGCCCGGGTGGTCGCGCGCCGGCAGGCGCGGACGACGCGGAGGTCGACGTCGGCGTCACCCGCCTCGCGGGCCACGTCGCGGAGGACGCCGGCGGCACCGGGCTCGACGTGGCGGACGGCCGTGAGGTCGACGACGATCGGAGCGGTCGAGCGCGCCAGCAGGGCCCGGCTCTCCCGCCGCACCTCCGCCGCTGCCGCCGCGTCCACGACGGGCCGGGCCCGGAGCACTCGCGTCGACCCCACGGCGGACGGGCACGCGGGGTCGATCAGGTCGTCGTCGTGCGTCATCGAACGCGTTCGCTCACTCTCGCGCCGTCGGGGCCGGGTCGGTACCGACAGATTCGCGCAGCGGGCGGCCCACGGTCGATCCGCCGACGGCAACACCCGACCGTCCGGCGCCGGACGGTTCCGGGCTCAGCCGCGGCGGAGGGTCGCGGCCGGCGGACGGCCGTACGTCTCGCGATAGGTCTGGGAGAACCGGCTCAGATGGTTGAAGCCCCAGCGGTGCGCGACCGTGGCCACCGTCGTCGTCGTCGGGTCCGCGGCGCGCAGCTCGAGGTGCGCCCGCTCGAGCCGGACGTGGCGCAGGAAGGCCATCGGGGTGGTGTCGAGGTGGCGCCGGAAACCGTCGTGCAGGGTGCGGGTGGACGCGCCGGCCAGGCGGGCGAGGCCGGCGGGGGTGAACGGCTGGGCGGGGTCGTGCCGGATGGCCTCCACCGCACGCCGCACCGGGATCTGGCTCCAGCACCTCGTCGGCTGCTCCAGGGCGTCCCGCCAGCGGTGCCCGGCGGTGTGGACGAAGCCGGTGACCACGGCGTCGTGCAGGGGGGCGGCGATCATCGGGTGGCTCAGCACGCTCGGCGTCGTGCGGGACTCCTCGCACAGCAGCCGCACCAGGCGGTCCCAGCGCCGACCGGGCGCGCTGCGCAGGTCGATGCGGGGGTCGAGCACCGGGTCGAGCGGCACGGGATGACCGAGCTGCTCCTCCAGCGCCTCGTTGACCGCGCGCCGGTCGATGCGGACCGCGTAGGAGCCGTAGTCGTCGCTGGTGCTCATGGCCACGGGGCCGACCGGGTGGTACACCGCGCCGTAGCCCGGCGTGACGTCCACGGCCCGCCGGCGGTGGCGGGCGTGCATCGTGCCCGAGGCGGAGTAGTTGACGTAGTAGCAGTCCTCCAGGTCGGCCGTGCCGATCTCGAGGGCGGAGTTGATGTGTGCGACCCCGACCGCCAGGGAGCCGAGGACGACGCCGTCGAAGCGGAAGTCGTAGTCCGACGTGCGGTCGACGAGGTCCATCGACGTCGTGAAGAAGTCCTGCCCCACGGCGGCCTTCGCGCCGTCGAGGTCGCGTTCGCGGAACGAGAAGACGGTCGCGGGCCCCAGTGACACGCCACGAGGATAGCCGTCGAACGATCGGGGTGGCCGGGATCCGGCGTCAGGTCGGGAGTGCTCGGCTCCGCGCGACCCCGGCCGCACGCTCGACCGACGCTGGGTGGCCAACTCGTTCGTTCGGTGTCATGGTCTGGAGCCGGGTGTCGGGCCGCAACCGGCCCGACACCGCGAACCGGGGGGTTTGGGTGTTCGACGAGATCGGGGTGGAGCTCGACGCGGTGATCGCCGCGGAGGCGGTGTATCCGGTGTTCCAGCCGGTCGTGAGCCTGCACGATCGGGCCGTCGTCGCCTACGAGGCCCTCGCACGCGGCCCGCGGGGAGACCTGCACGCGCCCGACCGGCTCTTCGGCGCGGCGCGGGAGCGGGGACGGCTCGCGGACCTCGACGCCCTGTGTCAACGCCGTGCGCTCGAGGTCGCCGTCGAGGCGCAGCTCCGTCGTCCGATGAGCCTGTTCGTCAACGTCGAGCCGGCGGGGATGACCGGGCAGGGGCCGCTGCCCGAACTGCTCGTGGCCCCGCGGGTGCATCGCCTGAACGTCGTCGTCGAGGTCACCGAGCGGGCGCTGCTCGCCGACCCGGGCGGACTGCTGTCGTTCGCCGGGACGCTGCGCGGCGCCGGGGTGGGGCTGGCGCTCGACGACGTCGGGGCGGAGCCGGCGTCGTTGGCGCTGCTGCCGTTCCTGCGTCCGGACGTCGTCAAGCTGGACCTGGCCGTGCTGCACCGGCACTCCGGCCCGGACCTGGCCCGGATCATGACCGCGGTGACGGCCTTCGCCGAGGAGTCCGGGGCGATCGTGCTCGCGGAGGGCATCGAGACCGAGGTGCACGAACACGTCGCCGGTTCCCTGGGCGCGACCCACGGCCAGGGGTGGCGGTTCGGGTGCCCGGGCCCGATCGAGGACGTCCCGCCCCCCGACCCGGGCCGGCAGGTCTTCCCGCCGCCACGGCTGCCGAGGACGAGGCCCCGCCCCGACAGCCCGTTCGCGATCGGCGCCCGGCACCGCGACCCGCTCCCCGGGACCGCGGGCCTGCTGCGGGAGGTGAGCCGCCTGCTCGAGGAGCACGCCGCGGTGACGGACGGTCCGAGCGTGGTCCTCGCCGCTTTCCAGGAGCGGCGTCACGTCACCGCCGCCGTGGCACACCGGTACGCCGAGCTCGCCGAACGGACGACGCTCGTCGTCGCCCTGGGCGCGGACATCGGCCCGGAACCCGTCCCCGGGGTGCGCGGGGCCGACCTGGCCCCGGACGACCCGCTGCGCGACGAGTGGAGCGTCGTCGTCCTCGGCCCGCACTTCGCCGGGGCCCTCGTCGCGCAGGACCTGCACACCCGGGGGCCCGACGGGGACCGCCTCTTCGACTACGTCCTGACCTACGACCGCCGCGTCGTCACCGTCATGGCGCAGGCGCTGATGGCCCGGGCCGTCGCCCGCCCCGAGGGCTGACCGCCCCCACGGGTCCGTGCACCGTCACGTCGAGCCTGCGTCTCGAGCGTGCCGGACGCGCCGCGATGTCAGCGGGACGAGAACGGGCACTCTCACCGATCGCACACCATCCGTGCACCACCGTCGCGGCCATGAACGGCACGGTCCTCGGAGCACTCCTGCTGCATCTGCTCGGCGTCGGCTTCCTCGCGGTCGCCGTCGCGTCGTGGCTCGGACGGCGGACCCCCGGTGCCCGGTGTCGGCCCGGGGCCGTCGTGAACGCCCTCGTCGGCGGGCTCGCCATCGGCGACGCCACGGTCGCCGTCGTCGGCGAACCCGCGCGGATCGCGTACTGGGCGGCCGGCGCCGTGCTCGTCCTGTTCGCTGTCGCTGCCGTGGTGCTGCATCACCGGACCGCCCGGCGTCCGATGCGCGTCGCCCCCACCGATGGCGCCCCGGCTCCTCGGTCCGACGCCGCGTACATCCC
The DNA here is from genome assembly GCF_030269685.1 of Actinomycetospora sp. NBRC 106378. Taxonomy (GTDB): domain Bacteria; phylum Actinomycetota; class Actinomycetes; order Mycobacteriales; family Pseudonocardiaceae; genus Actinomycetospora. The sequence goes on along the minus strand of NZ_BSTT01000017.1, from coordinate 2,685 downwards.
GCTCACATCCGGGCCGACCTAGCGTCCGCGCGGTGGCCTCCTCCATCGGCTCGTCCCTCGTCGCGCTCGGTCCCTCCTGGTTGGACCCGCCGACGCTCATCGCCGATCTGGGGCCCTGGGCGCTGCTCGGGGTGGCCCTGATCCTCTTCGCGGAGTGCGGGCTGCTGATCGGGTTCTTCCTGCCGGGTGACTCGCTGCTGTTCATCTCCGGGCTCGCCGCCACCACGGGGTTGATCGAGACCCCGCTGTGGCTGGTCTGCGTCGTGTTGGTGGTCGCGGCCTTCGCGGGCAACGTCGTGGGCTACGGCATCGGCTACCAGGCGGGCCCGGCGATCTTCGACAAGCCGAACTCGACGCTGTTCAAGCGCGAGAACGTCGAGCGCACGCAGAAGTTCTTCGACAAGTACGGCAACCGGGCCATCGTCCTGGGCCGCTTCGTGCCGATCGTGCGCACCTTCAGCACCGTCATGGCCGGGGTCGGGCGCATGGACGCCAAGCGCTTCTTCACCTTCTCCGCCCTCGGCGCGATCCTCTGGGCGGCCGGGGTGACCCTGCTCGGCGCCGTGCTCGGCCAGTTCACGTTCGTCAAGGACAACATCGAGCTGATGCTCATCCTCGTCGTCGTGATCTCCCTGGTCCCGATCGCGATCGAGGCGATCCAGGCCCGCCGGGAGAAGAAGCTCGGCGCCGAGGACGGCTGAGCGCTCTCATCACGACCACATCGCGGGTCGCCCAGAGTCGTGGGATGACCGCCTCCGGCGCCGGCCTTCCCGTCAACGCCAGGATCGTGGTCGTCGCCGACGGCGTGTCGTTCGTGGCGGTCGACGGCGTGGGGATCGGGAGCCTCCTCGGCGCGAACGGACGGGGGACCGGACGTACCAGGGTCGTGGTGCCGGCCTGGGCCGCCGACGCGCGACGGAGCGCGCAGGTGGTGCGCGACCTGGCGTCGTGGGGCACGGGGCCGCTCGTGATGTGCGGGGAGAACCACGCCGCTGCCCGTCGGGTGGACGCCCTCGGTGTCGGTACCTCCCTGCTGGGCGACCTGGGTCAGGCGTCGGCTGTCGCCGCAGCGGACGTGGTCGTCGACCCCACCGGTGGCCGGTCCGGCTGGCCGGCGGTCCTCACGGGCCGCCGGGTCATCTGCTATCGAGTGCCGCGGTCGGCGGAGGCCGTGGCAGCGGCCCTCCACGACGCCGGGGTCGCCGTCTGGGCGAGGACCCGGACCGACCTCGGCCTGGCCCTCGCCGAGGCCGTCGACCCCGTGGCGGTCGTGACCTCGTCTCCCCGCCTCGATCCGGTGGCTGCGATCGAGGCGGTGGCGGGCGTGGTGTGACCTCCGACGGGGTCAGCGCACGCCGAACCAGACCAGACAGCCGATCCCGACGGCGATGCAGTAGACGCCGAACGGCCGCAGCGAGCGATGTTCGAAGTAGCGGGTGAGAAAGCGGACCGACAGGTAGGCGCCGACGAAGGAGAGCAGGCTGCCCACGAGGATCTGAGGGCGGACGCCGTCACCGAGGGGGCCGGCGAGGTCGCCGAGCTTGAGCACGCCGGCGGCGAGGATCACCGGGGTCGAGAGCAGGAACGAGAAGCGGGCGGCGTCCTCGTGGGACAGACCGCGCATCAGCCCGGTCGCCATCGTCACCCCGGAGCGGCTGATGCCGGGGCAGAGCGCGGCGATCTGGGCGGCCCCGATCCCGACGGCGCGCAGCACGGACATGCGCGCGAGCCGGGTGTCCGCGGCGACCCCGTCCCCGGCCGGTGCGCTCCCCGTGCCCGGGTCGACGCGAAGCGCGACGGTGCGTGCCGCCGGGTCGCCGTCGGTGCCGGCGGCCGGCGTGCGCACCGGAGCCAGGGCCGACGCACGTCGGCGGAGCGCCTCCGCCCCGAGCAGGACGAGACCGTTGAGCACGAGGAAGAGCGCGGTGGGGACCGGGCGGGAGAGATAGACCCGGAAGGTGTGCTCGAGCAGCAGCCCGGCGAGCCCGACCGGGATGGTCCCCAGCACGAGGAGCCAGGCGAGGCGCTGCTCCGAGCTCACGACCTCGCGTCGCACCACACTCGTGACCAGCCCGCGCACGATGCGCACCCAGTCGCGGCGGAAGAAGACCAGCAGGGCCAGGGCGGTGGCGACGTGCAGGCCGACGATGAAGGCCAGGTAGGGCGACTCCGGGGCGGACACGTCGAGGTCCTGCGCCCAGCTCCCGCCGACCACGGCGGGGAGCAGGATGCTGTGGCCCAGGCTCGAGACGGGGAAGAGCTCGGCGACGCCCTGCAGCGCTCCGATCACGATCGCCTCGAGCCAGCTCAACTGGTGCACGGCGGGGGCTCCTGAACGCGAGGGCGCGGGCGGACCAGGACGGTCCGCCCGCGCGACGGGACGACGACCGGATCGTCGTCAGCGCTCGTGAGAGGGCGATGAGAGCGGTACTCGGCTCGGGGCTGCCAGGAGGTGGTCCAGGGCGGCCGGGTCGGGGGTGCCGGCACGGAGGGCCTCGAGGACCGTGTCGATCGATCTCGAAGAACTCCCGGACACCGGACCGTGATGCAGCGCTAGTTGTCGTGACCCGAGACGTTGTGTGCGGCGGCGTGTCGGGTTGATCGAGGAGGGCCTCCGAGGCGAGGTGGGTGTGTCTGACGCATCCAGCTCGACCACCGGAGGCCCTCGGTGTCGCACCGTAATGC
>NZ_BSTT01000016.1 GCF_030269685.1 Actinomycetospora sp. NBRC 106378 | reverse complement strand
ACCATCAGCGGCTGGCCGCCCTGGACACCTGGGTCCACGACTACAACACTCGCCGCGCCCACTCCGCCCTCGGCGGCCAGCCACCAAACACCCGCCTCGCCTGCTAACAACGTGACGGGTCACGACAACTAGAGCCGCTCGATGATCGTGACGTTGGCCTGACCGCCGCCCTCGCACATCGTCTGCAGCCCGTAGCGGCCGCCGGTGCGCTCCAGCTCGTGGAGCATCGTCGTCATGAGCCGCGCCCCGGTGGCCCCGAGCGGGTGCCCGAGCGCGATCGCCCCGCCGTTCGGGTTGACGCGCTCCGGGTCCGCGCCGGTCTCGATCAGCCACGCCTGCACGACGCTGGCGAACGCCTCGTTGATCTCGACGACGTCGATGTCGCCGATGTCCAGGCCCGTCCTGCGCAACGCGTGTGCGGTGGCCGGGATCGGCGCGGTCAGCATGATCACCGGATCGGTGCCGCGGGCCGAGACGTGGTGGACGCGGGCGCGGGGGGTGAGCCCGTGGTCGGCCACGGCCTGCTCGGAGGCGATCGCGAGGCACGCCGCCCCGTCGGAGATCTGGCTGGCCACCCCGGCGGTGATCCTCCCGCCGGGGGCGAGGGTCTTCAGCCCGGCCATCTTCTCGGCCGTGGTGTCGGCGCGGGGGCCCTCGTCCGCGGACAGCCCCGCGACCGGCTCGATCTCGCGGTCGAACCGGCCCTCGTCGATGGCCCGCAGGGCTCGCCGGTGGCTCTCGAGGCCGAAGCGCTCCATGTCCTCGCGGGAGAGGTTCCAGCGGTCGGCGATCATCTCGGCCGCCCGGAACTGGGAGATCTCCTGCGTACCGTAGCGCGCCTCCCAGCCCTCGCAGCCGGTCCACGGGTCGACCGCGCCGAAGGGCTCGCCGGCCGCGAACGACGACAGGATCGGGTACTGGCTCATCACCTGCACCCCGCCCGCCAGCACGAGGTCGGCCGTCCCCGACATCACGGCCTGCGCGGCGAACGACACCGCCTGCTGGGACGACCCGCACTGGCGGTCGACGGTGACCCCGGGGACGGACTCCGGGAGCCCGGCCGCCAGCGCCGCGGTGCGCGCGATGTCGCCGGCCTGGGCGCCGATGGTGTCGAGGCAGCCGAGGATCACGTCGTCGATCGCCTCCGGGTCGACGCCCGTGCGCTCGACGAGCCGGCGGATCGGGTGCGCCGCCAGGTCGGCCGGGTGGACCTTCGCCAGGCCCCCGTTGCGTCGGCCGACCGGGCTGCGGACGGCGTCGACGATGTACGCCTCGGGCATGGGCACCTCCACGTGCGGGAACCGGGTGCCGCCGAGTTTAATCCAGAATAAGAACCGTGGACAGGCATCGTGGCGACCTGCTGACGTCGGAGGTCAGCGGTGGGCCACGGCTGACTCACCGGCACCGACCCGCCGTCAGGGACGTAGGCCGGCCCGCACGATCCGCTGGGTGGTCGCGACGACCTCCTCGAGCGAGTTGCGCTCCGGGTCCCACCACTCGGGCGCCCAGTTGAGCGCGCCGAGCACGAGCATCCGGGCGGCGCGGGTGTCGACGTCGCGCGCCATCCCACCGGCCGCGACGGCGTCGTCGACGAGGGAGCGCCACACGTCGGCGTAGGCCCGTTGTCCGACCAGCTGGCGCTCCCGGATGTCGGCCGGGAGCTGGCCGGCGTTGCGGATCGCGGCCTGGGAGAAGTCCGAGCGGCCCAGCACCACCTCGAGGTGCGCGGCGATCGCGTGGGTGATCCGCTCCATCGCCGGGGTGTCGGCGGGCAGCGCGTCCAGCGACGCGACGACGTGCTCCATCGTCGCGCGCTGGCCGACGGTGACGACCTCCTCGAGGAGCTCCTCCCGGGAGGACCAGTAGTAGTAGACGGCCGGGGCCTGGACCTCGGCGACGGCCGCGACGTCGGTGAGCCGCGTGCCCGCGTAGCCCTTGCGGCTCAGCACCTGCGCCGCCGCGAGGAGGATCCGTTCCCGGGTCCGGGCGGACTTCGCCCCCTCGCGCGCCGTGCCGGCGGATCGTTCTCGGGCCACGGCCGGAGCCTACGGTCCGCAGCCCTCCGACCCGTCGTCCCGCCACCGGTGCCGCGACGGGTCGAGCAGCTCCCGCAGGAAGCCCTCGGGCGCCCAGACGATCGACTCCAGCTCCAGCGCGTCGAGGAATCGCACGGCGCCGGAGCGCAGGTCCTCGAGGCGCAGCCGGGGGCTGTTGCCCTGCGTGTCCAGCGAGACCCGTACGGTGGCGAACTCGCTGGCCACCACCCCGACGTCGTCCATCAGAGCAGGAAGGACATGGACGGCAGGGCCCGGTCCGAGTCGACCAGCACCACCTTCTTGGCCGCCATCCGCACCGCTCCGTCGACCCGGCGCAGCCGGTGGGTCACCCGCCCCACCCACCAGGTCGAACCGCGGTCGCGCGACTCCAGGACCTGCACCACCGAGGTCACCACCGTGTCGCCGCCCTCGTGATCGAGCACCTCGACGTTCGTGACCGACCGGCACAGACGGGACAGGGGTCGCTGGGCGTGGCGCTTGCCGGTCCGCAACTGCTTGATGCGGGTGGCGATGCGGTTCCGGTTGTCGAAGATGATCGACATGGTGGTCCGGGGATCCGCGCTGTCGTCGACCGGGACGTAGTAGGTCGCGTCGTCGGTCCAGAGCGCCTCCCACGCCTCGAGCTCCCAGGCATCGGCGAGTCGAGCCTCCCGGTAGAGGAACGCCTCCGCCTCGGCGAGGGGGATCGGGTCGCCCGGCGCGGCGGTGTGCTCCTGCGGGGCCGGGGTCCCGTCGACGATGTGCTGCGCGGCGGCGGTCATGCCGGGTCCATGAGCGTGAGGTAGTGCGCCCACATCGCGCGCATGGAGGTCTCGTCGGTGGCGGTCCCGACGGTGAACCCGTGCTCGTCGGTGCGTTCGCGGGCCAGTCCGCGGCTCAGGTCGAGCCACTCGGGCTGCCGCTGGGCGACCCCCCGCTGGTTGCGCTCGTACATCTCGGCGTCGTCGGCGAGGAGCATCCCCGCGGGCCCGACGGATCCGACGCACTGCGTGACGAGCCTGCGGTTGAGGTCGGGGGCGCCGGCGAACTGGATGGCGGTCACGTGCTGCACCGTGCGGTCGACGGCGACCGGCTGGATCACGAAGAGCTGGATCTCGGCGATGAAGAGGTTCGGGAAGATCATGACGTGCGGCGAGCCGTTGATCATGATCTCGTCGCCGGTCTCGGCCCCGTAGGTCGCGCGCATCGCCGCGGCGTAGTCGGGGATCTTCGACTCCGGTGTCCCGGACCAGCCCATGGGCACGCCGAGGCGGCGGAACTCCGGGCTGAGGTCGTTCTCCGAGTGCCCGCCGCCGAGGGCGCGGGTCACCGCCGTCGACTTGTCGCTGTAGAGCGCGCCGATCCCGCTGCCGGAGATCGAGAAGATCGAGGAGTGGACGAACTGGGGGTGGTAGCCGTCGGTCTCGTTCTCGACGAGCATCTTCCAGTTCGCGGTGACCTCGTGGCGGACCCAGCCCGCGGTCAGCTCGACCTCGCCCTCGGGGGAGAGGCGGCACAGCTGGTCGATGCGCTCCGCGGCCGCCCCGAGGTGCTCGCGCAGGGTCGGACCCTCGGCGGCGAGGCTCGCGAAGACGAAACCGCGGTAGCTCTCGACCCGGGGCGCGGCGCCGAGCCCGGACAGGCGCTCCTTCGCCTGAGCGCCGCCGTAGCCCTGGTTGAACGGGAAGCCGAGCAGCTCGCCCGTGTTCGCGAACGTCCACCCGTGGTACGGGCAGCGGAACGACGAGGAGTTGCCCCGGTCGGCGTCGCACACCAGGTTCCCGCGGTGCGAGCACCGGTTGTGCAGGACGTGGATCGCCCCGGTGCGGTCGCGGGTCAGCACCACCTGCTGGGGTCCGATGTGCTTGCGGACGTAGTCGTTGGGCTGCGGGACCTCGCTCGTGTGCCCGACGTAGACCCACGTCGAGTACCAGATGCGCTCGAGCTCCCGGGCGTAGACGTCCGGGTCGGTGTAGAGCGACCCGTGGACCCGGTCGGGCCGGACGCGGGACCGGAGGTCGCCGGTGAGTTCGGCAGTGCTCATCGCTGACTCCTCATCGCCCGTGGAACTCCGGACGCCGCTTCGCGACGAAGGCGCGGATGCCCTCGCCGGCGTCGACCGTGGTCCCCGCCCGGCTCATCTCGTCGGTCTCGGCCACGAGCTGCTCGGACAGCTCGGTCCGCCAGCTCTGCCGCAGGAGTCGGCGCATCCGCCCGAAGGCCGCCGTCGGGCCCGCCGCGAGCCGGTCGGCGAGGGCCCGGGCGCGGGCCTCGACCTCGTCGGCGGGCAGGACCTCGGTGACCAGACCCCACTCCAGCGCCTCCCGCCCGTCCAGGCGGCGGTTGAGCAGCAACATCTCCTGGGCCCGGCGCATCCCGACCACCCGGGGCAGGTACCAGCTGTTCGCGCCGTCGATCGCCAACCCGATCGCGGCGTACCCGAGCGCGAAGGCGGCGTCCTCGGCGGCGACGACGATGTCCGCGACGTGGGCGAGTCCCATCCCGCCGCCCGCGGCCGCGCCCCGGACCGCGCACACCACCGGGACCTCGAGGGAGGCGAACCGGTCGAGCGCGAGGTGGTAGAGGTCGGTCATCTGGCGCAGCCGTGCGCCGCGGTCGGCGTCGTCGGTCCCGGCGAAGAAGGGCAGGTCGCCGCCGACGCTGAGGTTCCGGCCGGCCCCGCAGATCAGGACCGCCCGCACCGTCGGGTCGGCGCCCGCGCGGAAGGAGGCCTCGTAGAGGTCCTCGACCATCGTCGGGTCGATGGCGTTGCCGGCGTGCGGCCGGTTCAGGCGGACCGTGGCCACCCCGCCGTCGACGGTGTACTCGACCACCCGCAACGGCCGTTCACCGGCCGGGGGCGAGGGGAGCGCGGCCGCCCAGCGGGCGCTGTCGGTGTACTGCGCGAGCCCGACGATCCGGTCGTCGTCGGCGAAGGCCAGGACGTGCGCGAACGCCGCATCGAGCGGGGCGCCGCCGTCCCGGGCGCTGCCGGTGTAGCGGCCCAGCACGACGAGCCCGCCGTCGGCGAGGGGGAGCATCCGCTCCGGCTCGGCGCGGGCCCGGTAGTGCCGTCCGATCGCCCACCAGAAGTCCCGCGTCATCGCCTCGGGGCCGGTGTGGTGGCCGCCCAGGTCGAGCGGCAGGCCCTCGGTCGTCTCGCCGACGAAGTCGGGGTGGAGCAGCTCGCCGAGCGCGCCGGCGTCGCCCGCGGCCAGGGCGTCGTAGAGCGTGCGGGCGAGCTTCTCGCGGTCGGACATCGGCGCTCCTCGGCTACAGTTCTAATCCAGATTAGAACACAGGTCGACGAGGAGGTCTCCCATGTCCGACGCCCCGGTCCTCGCGCGGGTGGAGGGGCACGTCGGGTACGTGACGCTGAACCGGCCGCACGCCCGCAACGCCGTCACGATCGGGCTCGCCGACGGGCTCCACGACGCGCTGGTCTCCCTCGCACCCGAGGTCGCGGTTATCGTCGTCCGGGGTGCCGGCGGCACGTTCTCGGCCGGCGGGGACGTCGACGAGGTGGCGCGGCTGGCGGCCGAGGGCCCGGCGGCCCTGCGGGTGCTCTTCGAGCGGTTCGGTCGCGCCTGCTCGGTGGTGGCGACGCTGTCGGTGCCCGTGGTGGCGGTGGTCGAGGGCCACGCGATGGCGGGCGGGTTCGAGTTCATGCAGGCCAGCGACATCGCGCTCGTGCGCGACGACGCGGTGCTCGCCGACAACCACCTCGCGGTCGGGCAGGTGCCCGGGGGTGGCGGCTCGCAGCGGCTGCCCCGGCTGGTCGGGCCGCAGCGGGCGCTCGGGCACATCCTGCTCGGCGACCGGCTCGACGGGCGGCAGGCGGTCGCGTGGGGGCTGGCGTACCGCTCGGCCCCGGCCGAGGAGTTCGAGGCGATGGTCGACGCCGTCGTCGCTCGGCTCGCGAGCCGGGACCGCGAGGCCGTCGCCCGCACCAAGCGGCTGGTGCACGAGGGACTCCGGCTGCCGCTCGACGAGGGGCTGGCGCGCGAGACCGACGTCGTCGTGGAACATCTCGCCGACGGCGCGGCCGAGCGGTTGGTCCGGGCGGTCCGCTCCCGGTAGCCGTCCGCTCCCGGTAGCCGTCCGAGACGTCACCCATCGGTCTCCGACGCCGGTCGGGCGGGTGGGTGACGTCTCGTCCCACGGTCCGCGAGGTCACCGCCCGTGGCGATCAGGTGACGCAACTGGGCGTGGTCCGGCTCACTTCTCTTCTCTACTCTTGATTAAAAGACGGGGGCGACGAACGGAGTGGATGCCGCGATGACCGAGAGCCTCGACGAGCGCCGGGAGGCCCTGCGCCGCCGGTTCCCCGTGTGGACCCCGATGACGCTGCACGAGCGGCTGGCGCAGGTCGCGGGGGAGTTCGGCGAGCGGCCCTTCGTCATCACCGACGACCGCACGGTCACCTACGCCGAGACCGACGCCTGGTCGCGACGGCTCGCCGACGGTCTCGCCGCGCTCGGGGTCCGGCCGGGGGACCGGGTCGGCATCGTCATGGCCAACTACCTCGAGTTCGTGCCGCTGAAGTTCGCGGTCGCGCGGGCCGGGGCGGTCGCGGTGCCGTTCAACTACCTCTACCGCACCGACGAGCTGCGCTACGTCCTCGAGCAGTCGGCGTGCCAGGTGCTGGTGACCATGACGGGCTTCATGGGTCTCGACCAGCTCGGGATGCTCGACGAGATCGCACCCGGCTGGGACCGCGGTGAGCAGACCACGCTGCCCGCGCTGCGCGACGTGGTCCTGCTCTCCACCGACGGCCGCACCCGCGAGGGTGTCCGCACCGTGGCCGACCTGGAGAGCCTCGGCGCCGCCCACGCCGGCGCCTCCGACGGCCGCGGCGCCGAGCCGACCGACGTCGCCGACATCCTCTACACCTCGGGCACCACCGGCTCGCCCAAGGGCGTGCTCATCACGCACGACGCGAGCCAGCGCACCGGGTACGCCTCCGCCCTGACGCGGGCGTTCGAGGACGGCCGACGCATCCTGTTCTCCCTGCCCTGCTACCACATGTTCGGCTACGTCGAGGGCCTCATGGCCGCGATGGTGGTCGGTGGCGCGATCGTCCCGCAGACCGCGTTCGACCCCGGCCGCTACCTGGAGGGCATCGAGCGCCACCGCGCCACGGACATCCTCTGCGTCCCGACGATGACGGTGGCGCTGCTCGAGCATCCCGATCTCGCCACCCGCGACCTCTCCAGCCTGCGCGCGATCCTCTCCGGTGCCGCTCCCGCGCCGGTGTGGCTGTGGGAGAAGGTCCGGGACGCCCTCGGCGTCGACGAGATCGTCACCGGCTACGGCATGACCGAGCAGGGCGGCGCGATGACGCTCTCGCTGCCGGAGGACCCGCTGGAGGTCATGGCGACCACGGTGGGCCGGGTCAAGATGGCCGGCGCCGCCGGGATCGTCGAGCGCGACGGCGACCTCACGGAGTTCCGCACGATCGACGTGTTCGACGGCGAGCCGCTGCCCGCCGGGCAGGAGGGCGAGCTCGCGGCCCGCGGCCCGACGAACATGCTCGGCTTCTGGGGCAAGCCCGAGGAGACCGCACTGGCGCTCTCGGACGACGGGTGGGTGCGGTCCGGCGACCTCGGCATCGCCCGGGACGACCGCTACCTCGTGCTCACCGGCCGCAGCAAGGAGCTCTACAAGTCCGGCGGCGAGCTCGTGATGCCGAAGGAGGTCGAGGAGGTGCTGTCGCGCCACCCCGGCGTGAGCCAGGCCTACGCCGTGGGCGTGGCCGACGAGCGCTGGGGCGAGATCGGCGTCGCGTGCATCGTCCGGAAGCCGGGCGTCGAGGTGGACGCCGAGGAGCTCATCGCGCTGTGCAAGGAGCAGCTCGCACGCTTCAAGGTGCCGCGTCGCGTCGTGTTCCTCGCCGCCGAGGAGCTCCCCAGCACCCCGACCGGGAAGATCCAGAAGTTCCGTCTGGCTCGGATGGTGGCGGAGCGGTCGGTCGTCCCGGGCTGAGCCGCCGTCAGTCGTGGGCCACTGCTGACGTCCAGTGTCAGCCGTGGTCCACCGCTGACGTCCGGTGTCAGCCGTGGGCCACCGCTGACACCGGGCCCGCTCTAGACGACCGCCGTCACCGGGAACCGCGCGGCGATCTCCTCGACGACGATCTTCGCCGTCTCGGCGCACGCGGTGGTGCCGCCGTTCGCGTACTGCTTCACCGCGTCGCCCACGTTCCACAGGTTGGGCACCGGCGTGGAGTGCGTGATGTCGAAGCCCGCCACCGCGCGCTGGGGCGGCCAGCCGTCGCGCCACACCGACGTCGAGAGGATGCGCGCGTCGGCGAACCCCGGGATCTGCTCGTGCAGGTCCCGGTGCAGCAGCTCGGTCTCGGCGGCCACGTCGAACGGCCCGGTGGCCGGCTGGGGGACCGAGGTGCCGTTGTAGAGGTGCCAGCCCTCGGGGGCGGTCTCCGGGCAGGTCGCGGTGAAGTTGGCGACGTAGGCCATGCGCCGGGTCTTCGCGAAGCTGAGCAGGCCCGGCGCCTCGACCAGCGGCGTCCGGCTGGCGAAGTTGACGACGATCATCGAGCAGGGCGTGGTGTCCACCGTCGCCACGTACTCCGCGGCGAGGCGTTCGCGCCCGACCAGGTCGGCGGTCGCGGCGGGCCCGGCGTCGCTGACCACGAACCGGCAGTCGACCTCGACCTGCTCGCCGGGGCGTGCGACGGTCGCGCCGGCGACCGACCCGTCGTCGTGCAGGCGCAGGTCGGTGACCTCGCTGTCGAGCCAGACCTCCCCGCCGTGGGAGACGACGAGCTCGGCGAGCGACTGCCAGATGCCGATCGTCCCCTCGGGGCAGAACCCGAATTTCTTGAAGGCGCTCTTGCGGGTGAAGTAGGTGAGGAAGACCTGCGCGGGCAGTTCCTCGGAGCTGACCGCGAACACCGAGCCGCACATGTTGCGGAAGATGCCGTGCACGTTCTCGTTCGACGTATAGCGCCGGATCCAGTCGGCGGTCGACAGCGAACCGGTCGGCATCCCCTCGTCGGTGCGGGCGGCGCCCAGCCCGTCGAGCAGTTTCGCGCCCTGCCGGGTCAGCTTCGAGAGCAGGAATCCCCAGCCGCCGCCGGTGACGTCGACGTCCTTGCCGCCGATCCGGTAGAGGATCGGCGGCTTCGGACGGCGGACGTCGAAGCGCGCCCCGACCTCGGCGAACGTCTCCTCGGTGACGCCGCCGACCTCGATGACGATCGCCCCGTTGTTCACCGTGAACCCGTCGATCACCTCGCTCGAGGCGCGGCCGCCGACGCGATCGAGCCGCTCGACCGCGAGGGGCCGGTAGCCCCGGTGGGCCAGGCGCGCGGCCGCGAACAGGCCGCCCGCCCCGGCGCCGATCACGAGCGCGTCGAACCGCTGCGCCATGGGTGTCCTCCTCGGCGACGACATGTTTTAATCGAGATTAGAACAAGCGCTCGCACAGCGGCAAGGAGGTCCGATGCGGACGTTCGTCGGGGTCGACGAGGTGTCCGGTGCCGTGGGGGAGACGCTCGGGCCGGGGGAGTGGGTGACGGTCGACCAGAAGACGGTCGACACGTTCGCCGACGCGACGGGGGACCACCAGTGGATCCACGTCGACCCGGAACGGGCCGCGCAGGGGCCCTTCGGCGGCCCGATCGCCCACGGCCTGCTCACGCTCTCGCTGCTGCCGGTGCTGCTCGCCGGGCTGTACCGCATCGAGGGCGTCCGGATGGGCGTGAACTACGGATACAACAAGGTCCGCTTCCCGGCGCCCGTCGCCGTGGGGTCCCGGGTTCGCGCCACCGCCACGGTCGCGGAGGTGACCCCGCTGGACGGGGCCGTGCAGGTCGTGTTCGCCACCGTCATCGAGATCGAGGGCGGGTCGAAGCCCGCCTGCGTCGTGGAGAGCATCGGGCGCTTCTACGCCTGAGCCGCAGCAACCAGGGAGGAGCACGGCTGTGTCCGGAGTCGAGGGTCGGGTCGTCGCCGTCACCGGGGCGGGTAACGGGCTGGGCCGGGAGTACGCCCTGCTGCTCGCCCGGCACGGCGCCCGCGTGGTGGTCAACGACCTCGGGGGCGCGCGGGACGGCACCGGGTCGGGCCGGTCGGCCGCCGACGAGGTCGTCCGCGAGATCCACGAGGCCGGCGGCGAGGCGGTCGCCAACCACGAGAACGTCGCCGACCCGGCGGGCGGGGCGCAGGTCGTCGCGGACGCCCTCGGGGAGTGGGGCCGGATCGACGGCGTCGTCGCGAACGCCGGCATCCTGCGCGACGGCGCCTTCCACAAGATGAGCGAGGCCGACTGGCAGTCGGTGCAGGACGTCCACGTCGGCGGTGCCTTCCACGTGATCCGCGCGGCCTGGCCGCACTTCCGCGAGCAGCGGCACGGGCGCGTCGTGGTGGCGACCTCGACGTCGGGGATCTACGGCAACTTCGGGCAGTCGAACTACGGCGCCGCGAAGAGCGGGCTGATCGGGCTGATCCGCACCCTCGCGATCGAGGGCGGGCGGTACGGGATCGTCGCCAACGCGATCGCACCGATGGCGGCCACGCGGATGACCGCCGACATCGCCCCGCCGGAGGTGCTGGAGAAGCTCGGCCCCGCGCACGTCGCACCGGTGGTGGCACACCTGCTCGGCGACGAGTGCACCGACACCGGGTCGGTGATCGTCGCGGGCGGCGGGCAGGTCCACCGCGTCGCCTGGTTCCAGAGCAAGGGCGTCACGTTCGCCGACGTGCCCACCCCGGAGCAGGTCACCGACCGGTGGGACGAGATCACCGACCTCTCCGGCGCCGTGCCCGGCGTCAACCCGGTGGGGTGAGCGGCGTGCGCGAGGCCGTGATCGTCGACGCCGTCCGCACCCCGGTCGGCCGGGGGAAGGCGGGTGGGGCCCTGGCCGACGTCCACCCGATCGACCTGCTCGCCGGCACGCTCGAGGCGCTCGTCGGGCGCACCGGGCTCGACCCGGCCCTGGTGGAGGACGTGATCTGCGGGTGCGCCCAGCAGGTCGGGGAGCAGTCCGGCAACATCGGGCACAACGCGTCCCTCGCCGCGGGCTTCCCCGAGACCGTGCCGGGCACCACGATCAACCGCCAGTGCGGGTCGAGCCAGCAGGCCGCCGCGTTCGCCGCGCAGGGCGTGATCGCCGGGGCCTACGACGTCGTCGTGGCGTGCGGCGTCGAGTCGATGAGCGCCGTCCCGATCGGCAGCTCCCGCCCGAGGAGTCGGGGGGAGCGCACGGCCGCGCGCTACCCGGACGGCCTGGTCAACCAGGGCGTGTCGGCGGAACTGGTCGCGCGGCGCTGGAAGCTCGGGCGCGACGACCTCGACGCCTACGCCGCGGAGTCCCACCGCCGGGCCGCGCAGGCCTGGGCGGACGGCTTCTTCGACGCCGAGGTGGTGCCGGTCGGCGAGCACCGCACCGACGAGACGGTGCGGGCCGGGACGACGGCGGAGGGTCTCGCGGGCCTGCGTCCGTCGTTCCGCACCGCGGAGTCCGAGGCACGGTTCCCCGAGATCGACTGGAGCATCACGCCGGGGAACTCCTCGCCGCTCACCGACGGCGCCTCCGCGGTGCTGATCATGGACGCCGACCGGGCCGAGCAGCTCGGGCTGCGGCCCCGTGCGCGCTTCCACGCGTTCTCGGTGGTGGGCGACGATCCGCTGCTGATGCTCACCGGCCCGATCCCGGCGACCCACACGGTCCTCGCCCGCGGCGGGCTCGGACTCGACGACATCGACGCCTACGAGGTCAACGAGGCGTTCGCATCGGTCCCGCTGGCGTGGGCGCACGAGTTCGGCGCCGACCCGGAGCGGCTCAACCCGCGCGGCGGCGCGATCGCGCTCGGGCACGCCCTCGGGTCGTCGGGCACCCGCCTGCTCACGACGTTGCTGCACCACCTCGAGGCGACCGGCGGGCGTTACGGCCTGCAGACCATGTGCGAGGCCGGCGGCATGGCCAACGGCACGATCATCGAACGGATCTGACATGCACGTCGGGATGGGGCTGTTCTTCCAGGGGCTCGAGCCGGGCCGCGACGACCACGACGTCGTCCGCGGCGGGCTCGCGCTCGCCGACCAGGCCGAGCCGCGCGGGTTCGACTCGATCTGGACCGCCGAGCACCACTTCACGCGCTATCACATGATGCCGAACCCGGCCCAGCTCCTGACCTACCTGGCCGGGCGCACGCGGACGGTCCGGCTCGGGACGATGGTCATGGTGCTGCCGTGGCACGACCCGGTGCGCGTCGCCGAGGAGATCGCCTGGCTCGACTCGGTGTCCGGCGGCCGGGTGCTGCTCGGTCTCGGCCGCGGGCTCGGCGCGATCGAGTTCGACGACTTCCGGCTGGAGATGGGGGAGTCCCGGCAGCGGTTCGTCGAGTACGCGACCGCGATCTCGGCGGCCTTCGAGTCCGGGGCGATCGAGCACGACGGCGAGCTCTACCGCCAGCCGCGCGCGGAGCTCCACCCGCCGGCGTTCACCACGTTCCGCGGGCGCACCTACGCCTCGGCGGTGTCGCCCGAGTCGGCGCGGATCATGGCCGGTCTGGGGTATGGCCTGATGCTGATCGCGCAGAAGCCGTGGGAGGTCACGGTCCGCGAGACCGCCGAGTACCGCGAGCTCTACCGCGGGATCCACGGCGAGGATCCGCCCGCTCCGGTGCTCGTCAACTTCACGACCGTCGACCCGGACCCGGTCCGGGCGCAGGAGCTGCACGACGAGTACGCCCTGGCGTACGCGCGCTCGACCATCGAGCACTACGGGTTCACCGACCCGCGCCTGGAGACCGTGCCGGGCTACGAGTACTACGCGGGGTTGCGCCGCAACATCACCAAGCACGGGTTGCCCGCGTTCAACCGCTTCCTGGCCGACCTGCAGATGGGCGGGACGCCCGAGGAGCTGGTCGAGCAGACCGTGGAGCGGGTCCGTGCCCTCGACGCGGGAGGCGTGGTCAACCTGTTCGCCTTCGGCGGCATGCCCCAGCACGTCGCGCAGCGGGCGATGGACGTCTACGCCGAGCAGGTGCTGCCGCGCCTCGCCGCGACCGACGTGTTCCGCGACGTGGGGCTCGCCGTTCAGAGTGCGTAGCCGCCGTCGACGTTGATCGTCTGACCGGTGATCCACCCGGCGCGGGCGGAGACGAGGAACCGCACCACCTCGGCGACGTCGTCCACCGACCCGAAGCGGCGCAGGGCGAGGTTCGCGCGGGCCGTGGCGAGCAGCTCGTCGGTGTAGTCGCCGCGCGCCACCAGCTCCTTCCACATGCCCTCGCCCTCGAGCAGCCCGACGCCCACGCAGTTCGCACGCACGCCGTAGCGGCCCTCCTCGGCGGCGATCCCGCGGACGGTGGCGGCCACCGACGCCTTGGGCGCCGAGGAGAGCATGTCCTTCTTCGAGTACCGCTCCACCGCGGGCGTCACCAG
This sequence comes from Actinomycetospora sp. NBRC 106378, assembly GCF_030269685.1. Lineage (GTDB taxonomy): Bacteria > Actinomycetota > Actinomycetes > Mycobacteriales > Pseudonocardiaceae > Actinomycetospora. The sequence goes on along the minus strand of NZ_BSTT01000016.1, from coordinate 115,771 downwards.
GGCGACCATCGACCCCCGCGTCCCGCGCAGCACCTCGATGGCCGGGTGCAGCAGGTGGTAGGCCGCGACGGTGTCGCCCAGGATCTGCTCCCGGTACTGCTCGGGCGAGACCGCGGAGATGTAGCGCATCGGGATGTGCGGCCCCGCCGCGTAGACCACGGCCCCGAACGGCGTGGACCCGACCACGGAGGCCGTCGCGGCCGCGTCGGTCAGGTCGACCTGCACGACGACGGCCCGCCGCCCTGCTGCCTCCACCTCGCCGGCGGCGACCGCCGCGGCCTGCGCGCCGTGCCGGTAGGTGAGGACGACGTCCCAGCCGTCCGCGGCGAGCGCCCGGCACACGGCCCGACCGATGCCGCCCGATCCGCCCGCCACCAGTGCCCAGGGTCCGCTCACGCCGTTATTCTAATCTGCATGAGAAACTCGGGCCCGCTCGACGGCGTGACGGTGATCGAGCTGGCCGGGATCGGTCCGGGTCCGTTCGCGGCGATGCTGCTCGCCGACCTCGGGGCCGACGTGATCCGCGTCGACCGCCCGACCGGAGCCGGCCTCGCCCCGGCCCCGCCCACGGCCGACGTCCTGAACCGCGGGAAGCGGTCGGTCGTGCTCGACCTGAAGCGCCCCGAGGCCATCGAGGCACTGCTCGCGCTCACCGCGACCGCGGACGTGCTCATCGAGGGCAACCGGCCCGGCGTCACCGAGCGCCTGGGGGTCGGCCCCGACGACGTGTGGGCCCGCAACCCACGGCTGGTCTACGGGCGCATGACCGGGTGGGGCCAGGACGGGCCCTGGGCCCACACCGCCGGCCACGACATCGGCTACCTCGCCCTCACCGGCGCGCTGCACGCGATCGGACCCGCGGACGGCCCGCCGGTCCCGCCCCTCAACCTGGTCGGCGACTTCGGCGGCGGCTCCACCTACCTCGTGATCGGCATCCTCGCCGCGCTCACCGAGGCGGCACGCACCGGGCGCGGGCAGGTGGTCGACGCCGCGATCCTCGACGGCGCCTCGCACCTGCTCGCCGCGATCCACGCCATGCTCGGCTCCGGCCGCTGGACCGACCGTCGAGGCGCGAACATGCTCGACGGCGGCACGCCCTACTACGCGGTCTACACGACGGCGGACGGCGGTCACATGGCCGTCGGGGCGCTCGAACCGAAGTTCTACGCCGAGTTCCTCCGTCTCCTGGGCGTCGACGAGGACCCGGACCGCCAGCACGACCGGGAGCACTGGCCGGAACTCCGCGCCACGATCGCCGCGGCCTTCGCCGGCCGCACCCGCGACGAGTGGGCCGCCGTCTTCGCCGGCACCGACGCCTGCGTCGCCCCCGTCCTCGGGCTGACCGAGGCCGCCGCGCACCCGCAGGTGGCGGCCCGCGGCAGCGTGGTCGAGCACGAGGGGCGCCTCCAGCCCGGCCCTGCGCCACGGTTCTCGGGCCACCCGGTCGCCGGGCCCGCTCCGTCCCCGGCGCCGGGGGCGCACTCCCGGGAGGTGCTCGCCGCGGCAGGGGTCGACGTCGACGCGCTGCTCGGGTCGGGGGCGGCGGTCCAGTCGGCCTGACGCCGGGTCAGGCGAGCTCGCGCAGCTCCCCGCCGGCGGCCGCGTCGGCCAGGCGGAACTTCTGCACCTTCTGGGTCGGGGTCAGCGGGAACGCGTCGACCACGAACCAGCGGCTCGGCGTCTTGTGCGGGGAGAGCCGCTCGCGGCAGTGCGCGACGAGCTCGTCGCGCAGTCCGGGCCCGGCGTCGCCGCGCACCTGCACGACGGCGGCGACGATCTCCCCGGCCTCGTCGTCGGGGAGTCCGACGACCGCGGCTCCGGCCACCGCGGCGTGGGCGACGAGCGCGTTCTCGATCTCCGGCGGGGCGATGTTCTCGCCCTTGCGGATGATCAGCTCCTTGAGCCGGCCGGTGAGGCGGAGGTGGCCGCGGTCGTCGAGCGCGCCGAGGTCGCCGGTGTGCAGCCAGCCGTCGGCGTCGATCGCCGCCGCCGTGGCGTCCGGGTCGTGGAGGTAGCAGAGCATCTGCTGGTAGCCGCGGGCGCAGATCTCGCCCGGTTCGCCGAGCGGCACGACCTCCCCGTCGACGGGGTCGACGACCTTCACCTCGACGTGCGGCAGCGGACGGCCGACGGTCGTGAGCTGGTCGTCGCGGGAGTCGTCCGGCCGGGTGGCGGTGAGGACCGGCGCGAGCTCGGTCTGTCCGAACAGGTTGATCACCGACGCGCCGAAGACGTCCTCGGCGGCCTGGATCATCGTGGGGGAGACGGTCGCGGCGCCGCCCATCACGGTGCGCAGCCGCGGTGCCGGACGCTCGGCGCTGCGTTGGGCCTCGAGGAGCGCCCCGAGCACGGCCGGCACGTAGAACAGCACCGACGCCTCCTCGCGGCGCAGGAGTTCGAGCACCGGGTCCGGGGCGAACTGCTCGACGAGCACCTCGGTGCCGCCCAGACACAGCGGGCCGAGGGTGCCGATCACGCACGAGGCGGTGTGGAACATCGGCAGCGGGTTCACGCACACCGCGCCGGGGGCGGCCGCGGTCACCTCCATCGTCAGCTGCGCGACGTTGACCAGCGAGCGGTGGCGCAGCAGCACGCCCTTCGGGCTGCCGGTGGTGCCCGAGGTGTACTGCAGCATGACCGGCGCGGACGGGTCGGTCGGCTCGGCGGCGATCACCGCCTCGTCGGCGACGTCGGCGCGCCACCGGGCGGTGTCGGCCAGGCTGATCGCGGTCACGTCGGCGAGCTTCCCCGCGACGGCCGCCATGTCGTGGTCGCGGCTGCGGTCGGCGTGCAGCAGCACCGTGGCGCGCGAGTGCCCGATCGCGTACTCCAGTTCGGGCAGTCGCAGCACGGGGTTCAGCGCGACCAGGACGACGCCCGCGAGCGCGGCCCCGTACTCGATGACCGGCCACTCGACGACGTTCGGCGCCCACAGCGCGACCGGCTGCCCGGGCCCGACGAGCCGCGCCAGCGCGGTCGCGACCCGGCGGGCCTCGTCGAGCAGTGCGGCGTAGGTCAGCCGGACCGCGGCGCCGTCTCCGTGCCGGGTGCCGATGAGCGCGAGCCGGTCGGGATGCTCGGCCGCGCGCCGGACCAGCAGCGCGCCGACCGTGTCCTCCCACAGGGGCGGGGTCGGGTCGGCCGGGCGGTAGGAGGTCGTGAGGGTCATCATCGGCTCCTCAACCGCGGCGCAGCTCGCGGAACGGGACGTCACGGTCGGCCTGTGGTTCGCGGGGGAGCCCGAGCACCCGCTCCCCGAGCACGGTGCGCTGGATCTGCTCGGTGCCGCCCGCGATCGAGAGCGACGGCGCGTAGAGCTCGCCGTAGGCCCACAGCCCGCCGTCGGGATCGGCCGGGTCCCAGGCGACGGCGTCGGGCCCCGCGACCTCCAGGGCGAGGGCCGACACCTGCGTGGCCAGCCGTCCGGCGGCGAGCTTGCCGATCGAGGCGAGCGCCCCGGGGTCGCGCCCGACCCGGACCTCGCCCGCGATCCGGCGGGCGAAGAGCTCCGCCTGCTGCTGCGCGACGTAGGCGTCGGCCACGGCCTTCCGGACGACGGGATCGGTCGTCCGGCCGGTCCGGTTCGCCAGGGCGACGACGGCGTCGAGGGTGACCGGGGAGCCGATCGGGTTGTCGGCGAGCGCCACCCGCTCGTTCATCAGCATCAGCGTGGCGGCGCGCCAGCCCTCGTCGACGGCGCCGACGACGTCGTCGGGCCCGACCCGGACGTCGTCGAGGAACACCTCGTTGAACTCGGCGTCCCCGGTGGCCTGCCGCAGCGGGCGGACGGTGACGCCGGGTGCGGTCATGTCGAGCACGAACATCGTGATGCCGCGGTGTTTGGCCTTCCCGGGGTCGGTGCGGGCGAGGAGCAGGGCGCGGTCGCTGTGGTGGGCGTAGGTCGTCCAGACCTTCTGGCCGCGGATCCGCCAGCCCCCGTCGTCGTCGGGAACGGCCGTCGTCGTGAGCCCGGCGAGGTCGGAGCCGGCGCCCGGCTCGGAGAACAGCTGGCACCAGACCTCGTCGGCACGCAGCAGTGGCGGCAGGTACCGGGATCGCTGGTCGGCGGTACCGAGGGCGAGCAGGACCGGCCCGCACATGCCGAGGCCGATCGTGAAGACCGCGGAGAACGTCTCGAAGCCGGCGCTCTCCTCCGCGAAGGCCTGCCGGTACTCGGGCCCGAGGCCGAGCCCACCCACCTCGACCGGCCAGGTGATCCCCGCGAGTCCGGCGTCGGCGAGCGCGCGCTGGTGCACGCGGGCGGCGGCGACGTGGTCGGCGGGCCGACGGGACCGGCTCGGGGCCGCGCCCGCCGGGCAGCCGTGGTGCGCGAGGAAATCGGCGACGCGGCGACGGAAGTCCGCGAGGGTCTCCGTCACGACGCGAGTCCGGCGTACGCGGCGAGCCGGTCGGCGTCGTCGCCCGGGGTGAACAGGACCGCGGACGCGCGGGCGCGGCGGAAGTAGAGGTGGGCGTCGTGCTCCCAGGTGTAGCCGATCCCGCCGTGCACCCGGATCCCGTCGGAGCTGATGCGGGTGAACGCGCGGGAGCAGGCGGCCCGGGCCGTGCGGGACGCGGCGTCGAGCACGGGCGCCGACGTGCCGGTGTCGGCGGCGAGCGCGACCGCGTGCTGCTGGGCGGAACGGGCGAGTTCGAGGTCGACGAGCATGTCGGCCAGCAGGTGCTTCACCGCCTGGAACGACCCGACGGGGCGGCCGAACTGCACCCGCTGCGAGGCGTACGCGGTGGACGTCTCGAGCACGCGCTCCGCCCCGCCGATCTGCTCGCAGGCCAGGAGCGTGGCGGCGAGCGCGGCGACCCGGTGCGCGGGCACGTCGATCTCCCGTCGGGGCGCTCCCCGCAGATCGAGGTGGGCCTGCCCGCGGGTGAGGTCCATCGTCGTGAGCGCTGTCCGGGGGACGCCGCCGAGCTCGACGACCTCGACGGACGCGCCGGTCACGTCGACGAGGACGAGCACGTCCGCGACGTCGCCGTCGGGGACGTGGCGCCCGTCGGGGGAGAAGGAGACCGTCGCCAGCCGCTCGCCACGGGCGATCGCCCCGACGTCCTCGCCGGCGGCCGCGAGCGCGAGCCCGGCCACGGCCGTCGTCAGGAAGGGGGAGGGGAGGTTCGCCCGTCCGACCTCCTCGGCGACGACGGCGAGCTCGACGACGCCGAACCCCGCACCGCCCTGTACCTCGGGGATCGCGAGGCCGGCCACGCCGAGCTCGTCGCACATCCGACGCCAGAGGGTCACGTCGTGACCGGTGTTCTCGCGTGCGCGGGAGCGGTCGGTGCGCACCAGCCCGCGCACCGAGGCGCGCAGCTGGTCGTGCTCGTCGGTGTAGGGCGTCACGTCCACCTCCTCGGCGAAGTTGAACGTAACTTAGAAACGACGGGTCGAGAAGGGTGCCCGACGTCGGCTCGAGCTGTGCGCCGGCGAATGACGGCGCGGGTGGTGTCAGCCGGGGAGCACCTGCGGTTGCCGGTGGCGCTGGAGGTCCAGTCCCTGCTCGGTGACCGGGGTGTAGAGGTTGATCAGGGAGCCGTCGGGGTCGCGGAGCAGCACCGACCGGTTCCCCCACGGCATCAGCGTCGGGGGCTGCACGACCTGCAGCGCGTCGCCGAGCTCGGCGCGCAGCTGCTGGAAGAGGAGGTCGACGTCGTCGACCAGGAACTCGGTGATCGCGCTGTCGTTGGCGGCGGCCCGCGGCGGGGTCCCCCCGACGAAGGCCACCCGGTCGACGTGGCTGACCGCGAAGGTGGCCGACGGCGTGACCATCTCGGCGAAGTCGTCGGTCAGCCAGCGGGCGGTGACGCCGGTGACGGCCTCGTAGAAGCGGACGAGACCGCCGACGTCCTCGGTGAGGAGGCGGACGGAGGCGAGCTGGACGGTGGTGGTGCGGACGGTGTCGTGGTCGGTCACGGCGAGCACGCTAGGCCGGATACCGGTCAGAACTCGCCCGGGAGAAGTGCGATCATCGCGGCATGGTGAGACCGGCCGGTCGGGTCCTGGCGCTGCTCGAACTCCTCCAGGCCGGCGGCACCCACACCGTCGCCGAGGTCGCCCGCCGGCTCGCCGTCGACGAGCGGACCGCGCGCCGGTACGTGGAGCACCTGCGCGAGCTCGACGTCCCGGTGGAGACGGTGCGCGGACGCTACGGCGGCTACCGGCTCAGTCGGCACTCCCGGCTGCCCCCGCTCATGCTCACCGACGAGGAGGCGCTGGCCGTCGCGTGGGCCCTGCTGGCCGACCGACGCGACGGGGTCGGCCCGACCTCGGCCCTCGCCGTGCGGAGCGCCTCGGCGAAGGTGCGGCGGGTCCTGCCGACGGGACTCGCGCGGCGCATCGACGCGGTCCTCGACACCGTCAGCTTCACCGCGGTGTCGGCGCGCGACGGGCAGGAGGAGCAGGGTGGGTCGGCGAGTGGGGCCGTGCTGCTCGCCCTGGCGGAGGCCGCCCGCGACCAGCGCCCGGTCAGCTTCGGGTACACCGCGCGGCGCGCGGCACCGACGCAGCGCCGCGTCGAGCCGTACGGCATCGTCGCGCACCGGGGTCGGCTCTACCTCAGCGGCTTCGACACCACCCGGCAGGCGGTCCGCACCTTCCGCCTCGACCGCATCGACGCGGTGCGGACGCTCGAGGGCAGGGTCTCGGTGCCGCGTGGTACCGATCCCGTCCAGCACGTCCTCGGTCCCTTCGCCCCGGCGCCGCAGCTCCACGAGGTCGCGCTGCGCGTGCACGCCGAGCCGGCTCACGTGCGGTGGTGGCTGCCGGAGACGATGGCGTCGGCGACGCCCGTCGACGCGGTCGGCAGGACGGGGTGGCTGCGGGTGTTCCTCCGGGCCGACCGCCTCGAGTGGGTGGTGGGCACCCTGGTCGCGATGGACCGTCCCTTCGTGGTCGAGAGCCCCGAGGCGCTGCGCGACCTCACGGCCTCTCTCGCGGGCCGGACGGCCAAGGTCGCCGTCGCCGAGGACGACGACGCCGCGATCCTCGCGTGGTCGGGCGGTCGGGAGGCGCCTCGCTGACGCCGGGCAGCAGCCGCCACCAGGTCGTGGACCGGTCGGTCCAGAACGGGTAGCGTCGGCCCGTGCCTCGGCCACGTCAGTTCGACGAGGAGCGCGTCCTGTCGTCCGTGCAGGCCGCGTTCTGGGACAACGGGTACGCCGGGACCTCGCTGGAGGATCTCCTGGCGGCCAGCGGCCTGGGCAAGGGGAGCCTGTACGGGGCCTTCGGGGACAAGAAGAGCCTGTTCCTGCGGGTGCTGCGCGACTACGACGAGGCCAACGACCGGATGCTGCGGGCTCGCCTCGAGCAGGCCGACCGCGCCGTGGAGGTGATCCGCGGCTTCGTCCTCGGCCCGTCGGACGACCCCGACGGGGTCCAGGCCCGGCGGGGCTGTCTGCTCGCCAACACCGCGGCCGAGCTGTCGACGAGCGTCCCGGAGGCCGCTGCCGAGGCCCGGCGCAGCTACGGGGCGACGACGGCGCTGCTCGCGGACGCGATCCGGCTGGCGCAGCGCGAGGGCGACGTCGCCGCCCACGTCGACCCCGACGTGGGCGCCCACGCGGTGCTCGCGGGCCAGCTCGGCCTGCTGGTCCTCGGGCGGATCGGGCAGGACCCGACCGCCCTGTCCACGACGGCGGAGGCCCTGCTCCGGGGACTGCTCCCTCCTCCGTGAGCCGGTCGGGGACCTGTGCCGCGTCGCACTGCCGGAATTCTTGACCGGACGGTCCACATCGGATGATATGGACCGACCAGTCAAGAACGAAGGGGTGGCCATGACGGTCCTCGAGGGCAAGGTCGCGGTGGTGACCGGCGGGAACGCGGGCATCGGACGGGCGATCGCGCGGGCCTACCGCGCGGAGGGCGCCCGGGTGTTCGTCGCGGGTCGTCGTCAGGAGCAGCTCGACGAGGTCGAGGCCGAGCTCGGCCCCGGGGTGACCGGGGTCCGGTGCGACGTGGCCCGGCTCGAGGACCTCGACGCGCTCTACGCGACGGTCTCCGAGCAGGCGGGGCGGATCGACGTGCTGGTCGCCAACGCGGGGATCGGGATCGTGGCGCCGTTGGGGGAGATCACCGAGGAGCAGTTCGACGCGATGTTCACCGTGAACGTCAAGGGCTCGCTGTTCACCGTGCAGAAGGCGCTGCCGTTGCTCTCGCCCGGGGCGTCGATCATCCTCACGGGCTCGACGGCGGCCTCGCGTCCCGAGCCGTTCCTGCCCGTGTACGGGGCGACCAAGGCCGCCGTCCGCAATCTCGTGCGCGGATTCGCCCACGGTGCCGGGCAGCGCCGCTACCGCATCAACATGCTCTCGCCCGGCGCGACCCGCACCCAGGGCCTGATCGACCTCGTCCCCGCGGACGACCTGGCGGCGAGCGAGGCGTCGATCCCGCTCGGACGGCTCGCCGAACCCCCGGAGATCGCGGCCGCGGCGGTGTTCCTCGCCTCGGACGCGTCCAGCTACGTCAACGGCGCCGAGCTCGCCGTCGACGGCGGTTACGCCCAGGTCTGAGAATCGGATCGCGGAATCGCCCGGTCCGCGTCGTGCGGGGTCCGGAACCGGAGGACATGGTGGCCCCGGCAGCCGCCGTGTCTCCTGTCAACGTTTTCGGCGCACTCGTCGTACGGACGCAGAGCAGGTCGGTCCGCGGTCGTCGCGCTCGAGGGTCGTGGGAATCGTCGCGGGAATCGGCGGCCTGGATCGTCGCGATGCCCGGGGTACGGCCGGGATGGCGCCCCCGGCGCCGTTCCGTCCCGACCGGGAGACGGCGGGCCAGGGGTTCCGAGCGGCCGCGTCCATCTCGTGGACCGGTCGCGGCGGCGGTATCTTCACGATCCCCGCGACACGAAGGAGCGTCCCGATGGTTCTCGGTCTGGCCCTGCGAGCACTCGGTCCCGTCCTGCGAGGCACGGCGCTCATCCTCGCCCCGGTGGCGGCGGTCCTGGCCTGGGGTGCGGTCGAGAACGGCCTCGACCGGAAGAACGCGCCCCGTGAGGTCGGCGCGGGAGTCCACTGACCCGTCCATGACGGGGGCTGCCTCGTCGTCGTCCCTCCCGACCACGACGTGACCCGCACCTGACCGCCGTCCCGGACGGCCCGCGCGTGCCGGCGCCGCCGGGCGACGGCGACTACCAGGCGGTGGGCGCCACCTCGGCGGTCATCTCCCGCCATGCGATCTGCTCCCCGCAGTGGGTGCAGGTCGTGCGCGGCTCGGCGCGGTGCCCGCACCCGCGGTGGACGAGGCGCACCGGGGGAACGTCGTTCTCGTAGGTGTCGCCCCAGTTCATCAACGCCACCAGGACGGGGTAGAGGTCGGCGCCCTTGGGCGTGAGTCGGTACTCGTGGCGCACCGGCCGGTCCTGGTAGGGCACCCGCTCGAGCACCCCCTCGGCCGTGAGCACCCGGAGGCGGTCGTTGAGCACGTTGGCGCCGAGGCCGAGCTTGGTGCGGAAGTGCTCGTAGCGCCGCTCGCCGCGGAAGCACTCCCGCAGGATCATCATCGTCCAGCGCTCACCGATGACCGACCACGTGCGCGCCACCGAGCAGTAGACGTCACCCAGTTCGTCGTGTCGCACCCGCGCAGGCTAGGGCCCTTTTCGAGTCCCTGCACCTTGCGGGGTCGACGAGCTCCGTCCTACGGTCGGACTCAGATCGCCTGTGACCGACGAGCGGGAGGCCGACGTGCCCTTCTACCAGTTCACCGTGCCGACCGGTGACCCGACGCTGCAGCACAGGGCCGAGGTCGCGGCCGCCGTGACGAAGGTGCACTCCGAGGTGACCGGCGCCCCGAGCGCCTACGTGCACTGCTCCTTCGTCGAGGTCCCGCCGGGGAGCATCTTCGTGGCGGGGGAGGAGGTCACCGGGCCCCGGATGGTCGGGATCATCCGCGACGGCCGGTCCGCGGCCGTCCGCGGTCAGCTGCTGCACGGGATCGCCGACGCCTGGTCGGAGATCACCGGCGTCGCGAAGAAGGACATGGCCGTCTTCCTCCAGGAGGTGCCCGGCGCCAACGTCCTCGAGGACGGCGTGATCCTGCCCGAGTCCTCGCAGGACCAGGGCGCGATCGCCTGACGCACGACGAGGCGCCGGACGTGCTCCAGGAGAGCTGACGTCGGGCGCGAGCGCCGGTCAGCGTGGGACGAGGTCGGTGCGGTAGATGTCGGCGGCGCTCGGGACGTGGGTGACGCCGAGTTCGGCGGCGACGGCGGCGAGGCCCTCGTCGGCCAGGGCGAGGTCGACCTGCCCGTCGGTGGTGAACCAGGGCGCGACGAAGCGGGCGTGGTAGCGGCGGACCTCGTCGGGGGTGGCGCGGCCCAGGAACCGCTGGAGGTAGGCCAGGGTGGTGTCCGGGTCGTCGGCGAGCAGGGCCAGGGCCCGCCGTTGGGCCCGGACGGCGGCGGTGACCGCGGGGTCGTCGAGGGGGATGGCGGCGGGGTCGACGGCGAGTCCGACGGTGGGGACGGCCAGGTGGTCGCCGACCCAGGCGAGTTCGTGGAACCCTTCCTCGGCGGCGACCTGGGCGGGGTCGAGGGTGCTGCCGAGGTAGGCGGCGTCGACCTCGCCGGTGCGCAGGCGCCGGAGGTCCATGGCGTAGTCCCCGGGTGGGCGGACCACGCACTCGACGTCGCGGTCGGGGTCGAGGCCGTGGCGGCGCAGGACGATGCGGGCGAAGCATCCCGGCGCGGTGTGCGGGGCGTGGACCAGCAGCCGTCGCCCTCGCAGCTCCTCCATCGCGCGGACCTGCGGGCCGCCGACGAACCAGAACAGGGGTCGGTGGGTGCTCACCGACAGGGCGGTCCATTCGACGCCGTCGGTGAGCCGGGCGAACACCGAACGCCCCAGGCCGATGGTGGCGCCGCGGCGCAGGCGCTGGTCGTCCCAGCTCACCCCGTCGCGGAGCGCGAGGTGCACGCCCTCCTGCTCTGCGAAGCCTTCCTGGTCGGCGACGTGGGCGACGAGTTCCTCGTGCAGGCCGTGGCCGACATAGGTGAGGTCGAGAGTGTGCACGGTGCTCCTGGTCTCGGGGGGGGGGTCCTGGTCACGGCATGATCGAGCCGCCGTTGACCGGCGCCCAGCTGCCGGTGGTGAACGCGGCGTCATCGCCGGCGAAGTGGGCGACGGTGCGGGCGACGTCCTCGGGGCGGGCGAGCCGACGCATCGGGGTCGCGGCCGCGAGCTGGGTCCTGAGTTCGTCGGGGAGCCCGTCGCCCACCGCGGTGTCCTCGACGGTGGAGGGGGCGACGACGTTGGCGGTGATGCCGTCGGGGGCCACCTCGGCGGCGACGTAGCGCACGAAGGAGTCCAGGGCGGCCTTGGCGACGCCGAGGGCGATCATGCCGTCGCGGGGGCGCCGGGACAGCCCGGTCGAGAGATAGACCAGCCGTCCGTGGCCGCGGTCGGTCATCCCGGGCAGCACGGCCTTGGTGAGCAGGTAGGCCGCGTGCATCTCCTGGTCGAGTTTCGCCGAGAGCTGCTCCCAGTCCAGGTCGGCGAACGAGGTGACGGGAAACGGGGCCATGGCGTTGTGCACCAGCACGTCGAGTCGCCCCCAGTGGCCGACCGCTGTGTCGACGAGCCGGTTCACGTCGCCCGGGTCGGTCACGTCGGCCTGCACCACCAGGGCGTCCCCGCCGGCCGCCCGCACGTCGTGGGCGACGGCTTCGGCCGCGGTCGCACTGTCCCGGTGGTTGACCACCACCCGGAAACCGCGGATCCCGAGTTCGCGCGCCGTCGCCGCTCCGATCCCTCGGCTGGCCCCGGTGATCAGACACACCCGCTCGCCCACGAACGCTCTCCCCGCTGTCGGTCCCGATGAGCGGTGATCCCCGACCCGGCCGCGGCCCAACCTGCCCGTCGATCACAGCTCCTGATCCCGTCCCGATGCCGCCCAGCTCGGGATCGCGCTGGAGAGCCGGGACCTGATCGGACAGGTCGAGGGCATCCTCCTCATGGAGCGCTTCGTCGTGAGCGACGACGCCTCGTCCATCATCCGGCAGCGGGCGCACCGCCGCTCCCGTGGTGGGTCCTGGTGCCGGCGCGCTCACCGCTCGGCGGCGTCAGGCCGATCGCCCGCTCGAGCAGGCGGTAGCGCAGGGCGACGGTGAGCACCACGAACCATCCGACCAGCGCGATCCCGCCGGCGTAGAGCACCGGCGGATCGGGCGCGGTCAGGCCGAAGTACGAGCGGGTCGCCGGCACCACGAGCACCACGGCGAAGGCCACGAACAGGGCGAGGGCGAGCCAGGTCGGGCGCCGGTCGTCGGACACCGGCCGCCACGCCGTGAAGATTCGATGCGGCGGCTCCAGGAGCAGGATCAGCACGATCGCCGTCGTCGAGACGAACACCGACAGCCCGCTCTGCGCGCCGAGCGTGGCCGAGGACGTGACGAAGTCCGGGGCGGTACGGGCGAGCCCGGTGTACCGCTCCCACATCTCGACCCCGGGGTCCCCGCCGCCCGACAGCCCGTCCGAGACGAGGCGGTACAGGGAGGCGTAGACGGCGGTGGCGAACCCCGCGGTCAGGATGCCGACCGGCAGCACGAACCGGGCGAGGGAGACCAGGAGGTCCTCGGCCGGGGGCGCCGGGCGGGCCCACATCGTGAGGAAGAACGTCGGCAGCCCGACCGTGAACAGCGTGAGCCCGACCTGGGTCGGCGTGTACGGGAAGCCCAGCCCGAGCAGCGTCACCGTGAGGATCACCAGCATCTGCGTCACGACGCGGGCGAGGAACAGGTACATCGACGATCCGACCCCGGCGACGATCCGACGACCCTCGGTCCGGGCGGGCGGCAGGGTGGCGAAGGAGTCGCCGAGCAGCACGATGTCGGCGACGTCGCGGGTCACGGCGCTGCCCGAGCGCATCGCGACGCCGACGTGGGCCCGTTTGAGCGCGCGGGCGTCGTTGACGCCGTCGCCGACCATCGCCACGTGGTGGCCGCGGCGGCGCAGTGCCGCGACGATGTGCTCCTTCTGCTCCGGCGCGATCCGTCCGAACACGGTGGTCGCGTCGACGGCCTCGTCGACGGCGTCGGCCGGCAGGGCCGCCAGCTCGGCTCCGTACAGCGCGGCCCCGACCAGCCCTGCACGTCGGGCCAGGGCGGCCACGGTGACGGGGTCGTCCCCGGAGATCACCTTGACCGCGACACCCTCCGCGGCCAGGCCCGCGAGGGTGTCCGCCACCCCGGGCCGCAGCTCGTCGCCCAGCACCACGAGGGCCTCGGCGCGCAGCCTGGGCAGTGACGGACGCCCGTCGCCGTCCCGCAACGGTCCCGACGACGAGGCGAGCACCAGCACCCGGAACCCGCGCTCGGCCCGGGCCCGGGACTCCCGCGCGACCAGGTCGACGGTCACCGTGTCGTCGGCGAGCCGCTCGAGCACCACCGAGGGCGCGCCGAGGACCAGCGTGCGGCGCGCGGACCGCTCGGGAGCGGCGGCGCGCGGCAGCTCGAGACCGCTCCAGCGCCGCGCGGAGCGGAACTCGACCTCGTCATCGGGAACCACCTGCCGTCCGGGGAGGTCGACGAGGGCCGCCGTCGTCGCGTTGGTGCTGCGCCCCGAGCGGGCCAGGGTGCCGAGGAGCTCGCGCACCGGGGAGTCGCTGATCTCCACGACCTCGACGAGCCCGAGGTCCCCGCTGGTCAGGGTGCCGGTCTTGTCGGTGCAGACGACGTCGACGCGGCTGATGGCCTCCACCGCGTTGGTCTGCTGCACCAGGGCGCCCTGCCCCGCGATGCGGGCACCGCCCACGGAGTAGGCGACCGCGATGAGGAAGAACAGCCCGTAGGGCACGAGCCCGGAGAGCACCGCGGAAGTCTGGACGAAGCGCAGCACCGTCGAGCCGTCGAGCAGGGCCTGGGCGAGGATCGCGCCGCTCATCAGCAGCACGAGCAGGATGACCAGCCGGACGACGAGGTCGATGCGCCACTGCAGCGGCGTGACGTCGGTGGTGTCGGCCCGCGCGGCGAGGGTCAGCCGACCGGCGTGGCTCGCGGCGCCGACCGCCTCCGCCCGTTGCCGCCCCTCGCCCGAGGCGATCACGCTCCCGGAGAGCAGCGTCGCGCCCACCGGCTTCGGCACCGGGTCGGACTCACCGGTCAGGAGCGACTCGTCGGCCTCGACGGCCCCCTCGACCACCGGTCCGTCCACCACCACCTGGTTGCCCCCGCGCACCCGGAGCAGGTCGCCCTCCACGACGTCGGCCGGGGACACCTCGGTCTCCACCCCGTCGCGCAGCACCGTGACCGGCTCCCGGGCGAGCAGCTGCAGCCGGTCGAGCGCCCGCCGGGCCCGGAGTTCCTGCACCGCCGCGAGGGCGGCGTTGATGATGCCGAGCCCCACGCTGACCAGGGCGTCCGAGTACCGGCCGAGCGCCAGGAGCGCGATGCCGATGACGAACAGGATGTTGTTGTAGAAGGAGAAGACGGTGGTGCGCAGGATCGTGGCGGTGGTCCGGCTCGAGCCGCGGACCGGCGTGTTCGCCCGGCCCTCGCGTGCCCGCCGTGCGGCCTCGGCGGCGGTGAGACCCGCCGTCGTCACGGTGGTCATGCCGTGGATCGTCCCAGAGCCGCCGAGAACGGCTCGGCGGTGCCGTCCGCCCACACGACGAGACCGGTCCGCCCGACCCGTCGTCGCAACCAGGTGAGGGCGTCGGGCCCGAGGGCGTAGGCGGCGGTGGCGTCGACGTCGGCGTCGGTGAGGGAGGCGGCCAGGACGGTGACACCGGCGATGCCGGCGGGCGCCGCGCCGGTGCGGGCGTCGCCGAGGGCGAGCTCGCCGAGGTTGATGCGGCGGACGACGGAGTCGGCCCGGTAGGTGCTGAACACCTGGTCGGCATCGCGGAGGGAGGCGAGGACGGCCGCCCACGCCGTGTCGGCGGCCGGTCCGTCGGCCTGCCGGCCGCGCAGGGCGAGGCTGATCGGCAGGCCCATCACGTGCTCCACCCGGCGGGTGACCGGCGGCGCGACGGTCATGCGAGGCCCGCCTGGTCGAGGGCGCTCTGGAGGGACGTCACGTAGCCCTCGGAGGTGTAGGTCGCCCCGCTCACCATGTCGATCCGGGTGCTCTGGGCCTGCAGCGTCTCGCTGACCAACGTCGGGACCGCGTCCGCGTTGATCTCCCGGTCGCGGCCGTTGCCGTCGGGCTCCTCCACGACGTCGACGGCGGTGATCTTCCCGCTCGCCACGGTGACGCGGACCTGGACCGGGCCCCAGCGGGTGTCGGCGGCGGTGCCGGTCACGGTGCCGGTGTAGGTGCTCGTCGAGGTCCTCGAGGGGGTGGCGGCCGTGGTCGTGGTGCCGGTCGCCGGGGCGACGGTCTCGGCGGCGGTGGAGGACGAGGTGGAGGTCTTGTAGGAGAAGAGCAGGGCGACCGTGCTGATCGTGGTCAGGCCCCACAGGGCGATCCGGCGGGCGCCGCGGTCGAAGCGCAGGGGAGGCACGCTCACCATCCGAAGGTCTCGGTGTGGACGCGGTCGCCGGGGACGCCGGCTGCGCGGAGGGTTGCGACGACGAGCCGGGTCCAGGGCTCGGGTCCGCAGACGTAGGTCTCGCGCTCGGCGATGTCGGGGACGCGGGCGCGCAGCGCGGCGAGGTCGTCGACCGGGCCGACGCCCGCTCCGAGCCACGAGTCGTGCGCCCGGCGGGGGCCGGGCAGCGGAATCAGGCCGAAGCCGCGTTCGGCGGCCAGGACGGCGAACTCGCGGGCGAAGACGGCGCTGCCGGTGAAGCGGTGCAGGACGACGACGTCGCCGGTGAGTTCCTCGGCGAGCGCGCGCACCGGGGTGATCCCGACCCCGGCGCCGATCAGGGCCACCTTCGTCGCGGTGCGGGCCCGGTCGGTCAGGCGGCCGTAGGGGCCCTCGACCAGCGCCCGGGTGCCGGGGTGCAGGCCGGCGACCTGTCCGCTGCCGTCGCCGAGGTTCTTGACGGTGATCCGCAGGCTGCGGCCGTCGGGGGCCGCGGAGAGGGAGTAGGGGTGCGCCCGGGTCCAGCCGGCGCCGGAGAGGAAGCGCCAGGTGAGGAACTGCCCGGCGCGCACCTGCAGGTCCTCGAGGTGGCGTCCGGCGAGGTGGACCGAGGAGCAGCCGTCGCCCTCGTCGACGACGGAGGTGACCACGAGGCGGTGGCGCAGGCTGCGTCGCAGCGGCAGGCCGACCCGGTAGACCAGGACCGCGGCCGCGGTGAGCGCCCACAGCGTCCACCAGAACACGGTGCGGGCGGGGGAGGCGCCGAGGTCCTGGCCGGTCCAGAGCTGGTGGGGGAGGGCGAGTCCGACGCCGAGGTAGGCGTAGAGGTGCAGCAGGTGCCACGACTCGTAGCGCAGCGCGGCCCGCGCCGCCTTCACGCTGGTGAGGACCACCATGACCAGGCACACCGTCCCGGCGGCGGCGAGCAGCATGCCCGGGTAGGAGACGGTGAGGTTCCACAGTTCACCCGGGGTCGCGATCAGGTCCCCGGCCGCGTAGCCCCAGGTGACCAGCCCGATGTGGGCGAGCATGCCGGTGAACGAGGTGAACCCGACGAGCCGGTGGGTCGTCGCGAGCCGGTCCTGCCCGAACGCCCGCTCCAGCAGCGGCACGCGGGCCATGAGCAGGACCTGCACCAGCAGCAGCACCGAGGCCAGCAGCCCGGTGAGCCGGCCCAGCGAGGTGAGCCCGGAGGCCCACCCGCCGAGGTCGGTGACCCCACCGCCGGTGGCCCACCAGAACGTGACCAGCACCAGCGCCGCGCACAGGGCGGCCTCGGCCGCGGTCCGGACGCGCCGGTCCACGACGGCGGGGGCGCTGACCCGGCGGGTCGCGTGTCGCCCCGGCCGGGCGGCGACGGCGGTCATGCGCCCGTGACGCCGGCGGCGCCGGGTGGCACCGCGCCGGGCTGCGTCGGAGCGGCGGGCTGACCGGGGACCGCGGGCTGAGCGGGGACCGCGGGCTGACCGGGCTGACCGGGCACGGCCGGCGCCCCGGGCCGGACCTGTCGGTCGCCGTGCCGACCGGGCTCCCCGTCGGCGCGGTCGCCGTCCGGACCCCGTCGGCGCTCGCCGTGGCCGTCCCGGTCGCGGTCACCGTGCCGGTCGCCGGCGATGCCCGGGCGGCCACCGCCGGAGTCGCCGACGGCGTAGCCGGTCGCGAACCCGCCACCCGCGAGCACGAGCGCCGCGACGACGGCCGCGACGATCAGGCCGGCCCGGCCCGGCCGCCGGCGGGGACGGGCGGGAGCGGGAGCCGGGTCCACCGCGGTGGGGGTCCCGGCCCGGGTGTCGGTCTCGGCGGTCGTCGCCGACCCGTCGTCGGGACCCTCGGGCCCGGGCTCCCGACGCGATCCGCCGGCGACGGTCGGCTCGTCGGCGGGGCGCTCCTGCCCGGGGCGGTCGTCGGCCACCGGTGCCACCTCTCGTGGGACGTCGATCGCCCCACGATGGGTCGATCAGGTGCCACCCACGGTCGTGTCCTGCGGTGAAGCGCCGACGTGGCCCGCTTCGGAGTCGGGTAAGAGCCGCTCCGGCGCGACCGTGAAGCCGACCTGGGCCCCGCCGCCGGCAGGGGCGGTCACGAACGCCGTCCCGCCGTGCCGCTCCGCCACGTCGCGCACGATCGCGAGGCCGAGCCCGGAGCCGGGCAGCCCGCGGGCCGCGGGGGCGCGGTAGAAGCGGTCGAAGACGCGCTCGACGTCGCCGACGTCGATGCCCGGCCCGTGGTCGCGGACCGTCACGCCCCCGGCCCGGACCCGGAGCTCGAGCGCCTGCCCGGAGGCGTCGAACTTGGCGGCGTTCTCCAGGAGGTTCCCGACCGCCCGCTCCAGCGCGGCCGGGAAACCGCGCACCACCGACCCGTCCGAGGTCACCGTGACGTCCCGGCCGGTACGCCGGCCGACGCGCGCCGTCGCCCGCCGCACCACCGCGTCGAGATCCACCGTCTCCTCGGGGTCCTCGGTGTCGCCGCCGGAGAGCGCGAGGGCGACCAGCTCGTCGACCAGGTGGGAGAGCTCGCGGGTCTCGCCCTGGACGTCGGCGAGCAGCCGTTCCCGCGCCTCGGGGGAGAGCTCGGCGAACCGCCGCAGCACGCTCGTGTTGGTCCGCAGGCTGGTCAACGGGGTGCGCAGCTCGTGGGCGGCGTCCTGCACGAGCCGGTCCTGCGCCTCCCGCGACGCCGCGAGTCGGCCGACCATCGTGGTGAAGGAGGCGGAGAGCCGTCCGACCTCGTCGCGGCCCTCGACCGGCATCTCCGCCGACGTGCCGCCGCGGGCCGTCACCTGCTCGGCGAGCCCGGTCAGCCGTTCGAGCCGTCGGGTGATGCGCCGCGCCAGGAGCCAGCCCGCCCCGGCCGCGACCACCAGCACGCCGAGGCTCACCAGCGCGATCTCGTTCGCCATGCCGCGCAGCACGCGGTGGCTGAGGTCGACGTCCATCGCCACCTGCCAGGCACCCCGACCGCCGCCCTCGGAGGTGGTGAGCACGCGGTAGGTGTCGTCCCCGACGGTGGTCTCGACGGTGTTGGTGACCCCCGGGACCGACGTGGCCGCGAGGGCGCGGGCGGTGTCCGTCACGGGGATCGCGACGTCGCGCCCGCCGAGGAAGGTCGCCGTGCCGTCCGGCGCGATGCGGCGCCCGACGAGCTCCTGCAACCGGCCGTGGTCGTCCCCCCGACCGGGCCCGCGTCCCGGGCCCGGACGAGGGTCGTCGTCCGAGGGCGGCGGCGCGATCGGGGCGAGGACGCCGGTCTGCCCGTCGGCGACCGCCGTGGTGGCCGCGCCGAGGGTCGTGTCGGTCGCCTGGGTGATCCGCTCGGCCGCCGCGTGGTAGCTCAGCACCCCGACCAGACCGGCCACCACGACGCTGACCAGGGCGAACGCCAGCGCGAACCGCGTCCGCAGACTCACGGCCGACGCACCGTGTAGCCGACCCCGCGCACGGTGTGGATCAGAGCGGGAGCCCCGACCGCGCTGAGCTTGCGACGCAGGTAGCCGACGTACACCGCGAGGTTCTTGGAGTCCGCCCCGAAGTCGTAGCCCCAGATGCGTTCGTAGACCGTCGTGTGGTCGAGCACGATGCCCTCGTTGCGCACGAGCAGCTCCAGCAGGTCGAACTCGGTCTTGGACAGGGCCAGCTCCGCGTCGGCCCACCAGGCTCGGCGCGCCGCGGGATCGACGTGCAGCGCACCGACCTTCAGCGACCCGCGGTCGTCGATCTCACCGGTCGTCAGGAAGGCGGCCCGGCGCAGCAGGGCGCGCAGGCGTGCCAGCAGCTCGTCGAGCTCGAAGGGCTTGGGCAGGTAGTCGTCGGCGCCCGCGTCGAGCCCGGCCACCCGGTCGGCGGTCTCCTGGCGCGCGGTCAGCATCAGGACGGGGGTGCGGTCGCCCTCGGCGCGCAGTACGCGGCACACCGCGAGGCCGTCGACGCCCGGCATCATGACGTCGAGGACGAGGGCGTCGAAGGTCTCGTGGCGGACCCGGGTCAGCGACTCGACCCCGTCGACCACGGGCACCACGTCGTAGCCCTCGAGCTCGAGGGCGCGGGCGAGGGACTCGCGGATGGCCCGATCGTCGTCGGCGACCAGCACACGCTGCGGCACGTCGCCCAGCATGCCTCGCGTGGACGCCGGGGAGCCGACGCGCCCCGTCTCCGTCGGCGGGCGGTGCGGCCCGTCCCGTCGGTCACGCCTCCGTGGACGGTCGGGTCGCCGCGGCCTCCCCGACGTCGACGCCAGGTGCGCCGTCCAGCCAGGCGCGCAGCGCCGGGAGCGGCGCCGCACCGGCCTGGCGGGCGACGACCTCGCCCCCGCTCAGGACGAGCAGGGTGGGGACCGCCATGATCTCGAAGCGCCGGGCGACCTCCTGGTTGGCGTCGACGTCGACCTTCACGAGCTTGATCCGACCGGCGCGCTCGGTGGCGAGCTGCTCCAGGGCCGGGCTCACCATGCGACAGGGTCCGCACCACGTGGCCCACAGGTCGACCAGGACCGGCGTGGGCGCCCGCTCGGCGACCTCGGCGAAGTCGGCGTCGCCCGCCTCGGCGATCCACGGCAGGTGCGCGTGGCAGTTCCCGCACGTCGGCCGCCCGTCACCCACCGCGGGCACCCGATTGCGCGTGCTGCAGTTCGGGCAGGTCACCACCGCGCTGCGCACCGCTCCCGCCGTCATACCGGCACCACGACCTCGTCGGTCCGCGTGGGGGCGTCGTGGCTGACGACGAGTCGCCCGTCGCGGACGTCGACGTCGATCGTCGAGCCGTCGACGACCTCGCCCGCCACCAGCGCCCGGGCGACGCTCGTCTCCACCTCCCGCGCGATGAAGCGGCGCAGGGGTCGCGCCCCGTACACCGGGTCGTAGCCCTCGCGCGCGACGAAGGCGCGCGCCTTGTCGGTCACCCGCAACCCGATGTGGCGCTCGGCCAGCCGGGCCCGCAGCTCGGTGAGCATCAGGTCCACGATCTCGGTGATCTGCCCGGGCACGAGCGGGGTGAACAGCACGGTGTCGTCGACGCGGTTGAGGAACTCGGGGCGGAAGTGAGCGCGCAGCTCGGACAGCACCTCCACGCGCGCGTCCTCGGTCAGCTCCCCGCTCGGGGTCACCCCCTCGATGAGGTACTGCGACCCGATGTTGGAGGTCATGATCACGACGGCGTTGCGGAAGTTGACGGTACGGCCCTGCGCGTCGGTCAGGCGCCCGTCGTCGAGCACCTGCAGCAGCGTGTTGAACACGTCGGGGTGCGCCTTCTCGATCTCGTCGAACAGCACCACGGCGTAGGGCCGCCGGCGGACCGCCTCGGTGAGCTGGCCGCCCTCGTCGTGGCCGACGTACCCGGGCGGGGCCCCCACCAGGCGCGACACGGTGTGACGCTCCTGGTACTCACTCATGTCGATGCGGATCATGTTGTCCTCGGAGTCGAACAGGGCCGAGGCCAGCGTCTTGGCCAGCTCGGTCTTCCCGACGCCCGTGGGGCCGAGGAAGATGAACGAGCCGGTCGGGCGCCGGGGGTCCTTGATCCCGGAGCGGGCCCGCAGGATCGCGTCGGACACCGCCCGGACCGCCTCGTCCTGCCCGACCACCCGGCTGTGCAGGATCTTCTCCAGCCGCAGGAGCTTCTCCCGCTCGCCCTCGGTGACCTGGCTGACCGGGATGCCCGTCCACGCGGACACGATCTCGGAGATTTCCTCCGCGGTGACCTCCTCGCGCAGCAGACGCCGACCACCCTGCTTCGTCGCGAGGTGCTGCTCCTCGGAGGCCAGCCGGCGCTCCAGCTCGACGAGCCGGCCGTAGCGCAGCTCGGCGGCACGGTTGAGGTCGTAGGTGCGCTCGGCCTCCTCGGCCTCACGGCGGACCTGCTCCAGCTCCGCCCTCAGTTCCTGGACGCGCCTGATGGCCCGCCGCTCGGCCTCCCACTGCGCGCGCATGGCGTCGGCCTCGGCGCGCAGGTCGGCCAGCTCGCGACGCAGCTCCGCCAGGCGGGACGCGCTCGCGGCGTCCGTCTCCTGGGCCAGCGCCGCCTCCTCGATCTCCAGCCGGGTGACCCGACGGGTGATCCCGTCCAGCTCGGCGGGCATCGAGTCGATCTCGGTGCGGAGCCGGGCGCACGCCTCGTCGACGAGGTCGATCGCCTTGTCCGGGAGGAAGCGTTCGGTCAGGTAGCGGTCGGAGAGGGTCGCGGCGGCCACCAGCGCCCCGTCCTGGATCCGCACCCCGTGGAACACCTGCAGGCGCTCGCGCAGGCCACGCAGGATCGAGACGGTGTCCTCGATGGAGGGCTGGTCGACGTGGACCGGCTGGAAGCGACGCTCCAGCGCGGCGTCGGACTCGACGTACTTGCGGTACTCGTCGAGCGTCGTCGCCCCGATCATGTGCAGCTCGCCGCGGGCGAGCATCGGCTTGAGCATGTTGCTCGCGTCCATCGAGCCCTCGGCGGCGCCTGCGCCGACGACGGTGTGCATCTCGTCGACGAACAGCAGGATCCGGCCCTCGGCCGCCCGGATCTCGGAGAGGACGGCCTGCAACCGCTCCTCGAACTCGCCCCGGTACTTCGCGCCGGCGATCAGCAGACCCATGTCCAGGGCGAAGAGCGTGCGGTCGACGAGACCCTCCGGGACGTCGCCGTGCGCGATGCGCTGCGCGAGCCCCTCGACGATCGCGGTCTTCCCCACGCCCGGGTCGCCGATCAGCACCGGGTTGTTCTTCGACTTCCGGGACAGGATCTGGATCACCCGGCGGACCTCGGCGTCGCGCCCGATGACGGGGTCCGTCCGGCCCGTCCGCGCGTTCGCGACGAGGTCCTGGCCGTACTTGGTGAGGGCCTCGTAGGTGGCCTCCGGGCTCGCCGAGGTGACCCGTTGGTTGCCGCGGATCGTCGTGAGCTCGGCGAGGACACGGTCGCGGGTGACCCCGTACCGGGCCAGGAGGCGACCCGTGCCCGTCCCGCCCTCGGCGAGGGCGACCAGCAGGTGCTCGACGGAGACGTACTCGTCGGTGAGCCGAGCCGCCTCGCGTTCGGCCGCCTCCAGGACCCGCGCGAGGGCCTGCGTGACCGAGACCTGGCCCGGGGACGCGGCCGGGCGGGTCGTCCTCGGCTTGCGGGCCAGCGCGGCGTCGAGGTCCTCGCGCAGGCGGGCCACCTCGACGCCCGTGCCGGTGAGCAGGCGGGGCACCAGCCCCTCGGGCTGTTCGAGCAGGGCGAGCAGCAGGTGCTCGCCGTCGACCTCGGTGTGGCCGGCGCGGGTGGCGAGGTCCTGGGCGGCGGACAACGCCTCCTGGGACCGTTGGGTCAGTCGGTTCAGGTCCATCAGCTGCTCCCTTCCCGCAGTCGGACTTCCAGCTCCTGGATGCGGTCGAGCAGGTCACCGACCAGTCCGATCGCGGCGTAGTTCAGCCCGAGCCCCTGCCGGAGGCGCTCGATGCGCGCGACGACGGCGACCTGACCCGGCGGGAACCGCAGCTCGCCGTCGGCCCGCACCGCCTGCACCAGCCCGAGGGCGACGAAGCGCCCTACCAGCTCGGGGTGCATCCCGCTGCGCCGGCAGAACTCCTCGCGGCTCAACCGCTGCGGGGTCCCGGCCGCCCGCGACCGTGTCATCGCGTACCGCCTCTCCGTCATGGCTCACCTCGTCGTGCGTCACGCCGCGGATCGAAGTCGGAGACCTCGGCCAGGCGGGTGAAGAGGTCCCGCTCGGCGTCGGTCGGCCGGGGCGGGACCATGACCTCGATCTCGGCGTACAGGTCGCCCGGCGTCCCCCGTGGGTTCGGCATGCCCTGTCCCCGCAGCCGCAGGCGGCGCCCGGTCGACGAGCCCGGCGGGACCTCGACCTTCGTCCCGCCCGCGGGCGTGGGGACCGGCACGCTCCCGCCGAGCGCGGCCTCCCACGCCGCGAGCGGCAGGTCGACGTCGATGTCGCGCCCCTCCACCTGGAACCGGGGATGGGGGAGGAGCCGCACGACGAAGTAGAGGTGGCCCGGCTCGCCTCCTCCGGTGCCGCGGCCGCCCTCGCCGGCCAGCCGGATGCGCTGCCCGTCGGTCACGCCCGGCGGGATCCGCACGGTGTAGGTGCGGGGTCCGGCCGTCCCGGTCAGCGTCACCGGGCGGGAACCGCCGCGGTACGCCTCCTCCACGGTCAGGGGCAGCTCCGCCTCCTGGTCGGCGCCGGCGATCGGCCCGGACCGCGCACGCCCCCGACCGAACATGCCACCGAGGAGGTCCTCGAGGTCGATGTCGATGTCCCCGCCGAGGTCGTCGAAGCCCGCCGAGCGGAAACCGGACGCGGATCCGGGGCGCGACCGTCCGCCCGCGCGGCCGCCCACCCCGGCACCGACGGTCTGCTCCCAGTCGTCGGGGACCGCGCGGTAGTCGTCCCCGAAGCGGTCGTACTTCCGGCGCTGCTCGGGGTCGGACAGGACGCGGTAGGCCTCGTTGATCTCCTTGAACCGTTCCTCCGCCGCCGGATCCCGGTTGACGTCGGGATGGTGGGCGCGGGCCAGCCGGCGGAAGGCCTGCTGGATCTCCTCGCTCCCGGCGTCGCGGGGGACGCCGAGCACCTCGTAGAAGTCGCGGGCCATCCCCGCTCACCCCTCCGCCGGCCCGGTGACGGTCACCGAGGCCGGCCGCAGCTGCTGCTCCGGGGTGCCGTAGCCGGGTCGGACCACGTCCACGACGCGTCCGGGCCCGGGGTCGCCGCCGGCGTCGTCCCCGTGGTCGCCTCCGGGGGCGACCACGCCCACCACCTCGTGGCGGGCCGGGTCGAACGGCACGCCGGTGTCGTCCTGGCGGGGGTAGCCCAGCCCGGCGAGGATCGCCGCCGCCTGCTCGCGGACGGCACGGACGCCGTCGACGACGGCCCCCGCGTCGCCCTGCGCGTGCTGCAGGGCCAGGTCCAGGTTGTCCAGCACCGGGAGGAACGCCGCGGCCACGCGCTCGCGCTCGAGGGCGCGTTCCCGCACGAGGGCCCGGGCGTGCCGCTTGCGCAGGTTGTCCAGGTCCGCGACGGCCCGCCGCCAGCGGTCCTCGAGCTCGGCGGAGGAGGGACCGGGCTCGACGCCACCGTCCGGTGCGCGCCGGTCCTCGTCCCCCTCGTCGTCGTCGGTCGGTCCCGGGTCGGTCCCGGACGTCGGGGAGGTCATCGTGTGCGGCTCAGGTGCGATCGAACTCGGCGTCGATCACGTCGTCGTCGCTGCCGCCCCCGCTGCCGCCGCCCGTCGGGCCCGCCGTGGCACCCGCGGTCGCCCGGGCCGACGAGCCGTCACCCCGCCCGGCCACCGCGGCCTGGAGGCCGGCGAGCACGCCCTGCAGCTCGCTCGTCAGCTCCTCGGCCCGGTCGCGCGGCGCCTCCTCCTGCACCGCCGTCCGGGCGTCGGCGACGAGCATCTCGGCACGCGCCCGCTCGTGCGGCGGGGCGCCGTCGCCCAGGTCGTCGAGGAGGCGCTGCACCTGGTGCGCGACGGCGTCGAGGGTGTTGCGGGCGTCGACGTCGCGTCGCAGCTCCTGGTCGGAGGTCCGGTTCCGTTCCGCCTCCGCGACCATCCGGTCCACCTCGGACTGGTCCAGGTTGGAGCTCTCGGAGATCGTGATCCCCTGCTCCGCGCCGGTGTCGCGGTCCCGCGCGGTCACGTTGAGGATGCCGTTGGCGTCCACGTCCAGGGTGACCTCGACCTGTGGCTCGCCCCGAGGCGCCGGCCGGATGTCGCCGAGCTGGAAGCGGCCGAGCACGCGGTTGTCGGCAGCGCGCTCGCGCTCGCCCTGCAACACCACCACGTCGACCGCGGGCTGGTCGTCGGCCGCCGTGGAGAAGGTCTCGCTGCCCCGTGCCGGGATCGTGGTGTTGCGCTCCAGGATCCTCGTCATGACGCCGCCCTGGGTCTCCACCCCGAGCGAGAGGGGCGTGACGTCGAGCAGGAGCACGTCCGAGACGTCGCCGGTGAGCACGCCCGCCTGGGTCCCGGCACCGTCGGCGACCACCTCGTCGGGGTTCACGCTCATGTTCGGGTCCCGCCCGCCGGTGAGCCGGCGCACGAGCGCCTGCACGGCCGGTATCCGGCTGGAGCCGCCGACGAGGATGACCTCGTCGATGTCGTCCGCCGTCACCTTGGCGTCGGCCATGGCCTGCTGCACCGGCCCCATCGTGCGGTCGACGAGGTCCTCGGTGAGCCGCTCGAAGGTCGACCGCATCAGGGTCGTGGTGAGGTGCTTGGGTCCGGTCGCGTCCGCCGTGACGAACGGCAGGCTGACCTGCGTCTGCGTGACGGAGCTCAGCTCGACCTTGGCCTTCTCGGCCGCCTCGTAGAGCCGCTGCAGGGCCTGCGGGTCACTGCGGAGGTCGATGCCGTTGTCCGACCGGAACCCGTCCGCGAGCTCGTCGACGATCCGGCGGTCGAAGTCGTCCCCGCCGAGGTGGGTGTCGCCGGCGGTGGCGCGCACCTCGACGACCCCGTCGCCGACGTCGAGGATGCTGACGTCGAACGTGCCGCCGCCCAGGTCGAACACCAGCACCGTCTCGTTCCGGCGCCGGTCCATCCCGTAGGCCAGTGCCGCCGCCGTCGGCTCGTTGATGATGCGGAGCACCTCGAGGCCGGCGATCCGGCCGGCGTCGCGGGTCGCCGTGCGCTGGGCGTCGTTGAAGTAGGCCGGCACGGTGATGACGACCTTGTCGACCTTCTCGCCCAGCTGGCGGCCCGCGTCGTCGGCCAGCTTGCGGAGGATCATCGCGCTGATCTCCTCCGGGGCGTACGTCCTGTCCCGGATCCGGATCCGCGCGTTGCCGTTCTCGTCGGCCACCACGTCGTAGGTGACCTGGTCGGCCTCCTCGGTCACCTCGTCGAAGCGGCGTCCGATGAAGCGCTTGACCGAGTGCACCGTGCCCCGGGGGTTGAGGATCGCCTGCCGGCGGGCGAGCTGCCCGACCAGGCGTTCCCCGCTGTCGGTGAACGCGACCACCGACGGCGTGGTCCGTGCTCCCTCGGCGTTCGGGACCACCTCGGAGGCGCCGCCCTCCCAGGCGGTGATCACCGAGTTCGTGGTCCCGAGGTCGATGCCTGCGGCGCGTCCCATGTCGTGGCCTCCTGGTGGAGTCGCACTGCTCGCGGTGGTGCCCCGACGGCTGCAGGGCGCAGCCACCGTGCTCCCCTCGCACGTCCCGTCGAACCGGTCCCGCAGGTGCAACCTCGCCACGGCGGATCGCCCCACGAGGTCGGCGCCGCCCCGACTCCGCCGTCGGACCGGCCCACCGGGCCCACCCGACGCCCCGGGTTCTCCTCCGCGGGACCGGTTCGGCCGCGACGCCGTGGTGTGACGGTGGCCGCCCGCCCCTCCACACCCCAGGAGTCGCTCGTGACACCGCTGCCGGCGCACCCGACCGGACCAGGACCGACGTCGGGCCGGGGAGGTCGGCGATGACCGTCCCCCGCGGTGTCGTCGCCGACCCCCACCTCGGCTGGATCCGGGACGTGGCCCCACGGACCGACGGGTGCGAGGAGTGCCTGCGCCTCGGCACCCGCTGGGTGCACCTCCGCCTCTGCCTGACGTGCGGGCAGGTCGGGTGCTGCGACTCCTCACCGATGCGCCACGCCCGCGCCCACGCGGGCCTCGTCGGGCACCCGATCGTGCGCTCCGCGGAGCCGGGGGAGCGGTGGCGCTGGTGCTACGTCGACGAGGCGTTCGCATGACCCCCACGACGGCGGCCGCCGAGGGCGTGGAGCGGTTGCTCGCCACCGCCCCGCCGGACGAGACCCCGGATCTGAGCGGCGCCTTCCCCCGACTGTCCGAGGACCGGATCCGGGTGCTGGACGGCTACGGGTCGCGCCGGCCGACCCACCGCGGGGAGGTGCTCCACACCGAGGGACGCCCCGAGGAGTCCTTCCTCGTGGTGACGTCGGGTCGGGTCGCCGTGGTCGAGGCGCTCGGGACCCCGGCGGCGCGGGTGGTCCGCGTCCACGGAGCCGGACGGTTCCTCGGGGAGCTCGGCCTGCTGACCGGGGAGGTCGCCTTCTTCTCGACGGTCGTGCTGGAGCCCGGGGAGGTGCTCGACGTCCCCGCGGACCGCCTGCGGGACCTCCTCGTCCGGGAGCAGGCGTTCGGGGACGAGGTCCTGCGGGCTTACCTGGTCCGGCGCACGCTCGCGATCGGCGAGGGCCTGGGATTCCGCATCATCGGCTCCCGGTACTCGCCGGACACGCGCCGGTTGCGGGAGTTCGCGGCGCGCAACCGGCTGCCGCACCGCTTCGTCGACGTCGAGACCGACGCCGAGGCCGAGTCCCTGCTGCGGGCGCTCGGGATCACGGCGGCCGAGACCCCGGTGGTGCTCTGGCGGGACCGGGTCCTGCGCAACCCCGACACGGCCGAGCTCGCCTCCCTCGTCGGGCGCCGTCCCGACCGGTCCGCGGCGCGGCTGTGCGACCTGCTCGTCGTCGGCGCCGGGCCGGCCGGGCTCGCGGCCGCCGTGTATGCGGCCTCCGAGGGGCTGTCCACCCAGCTCCTCGACGCGGTCGCGATCGGCGGTCAGGCGGCGCGGTCGTCCCGCATCGAGAACTACCTCGGCTTCCCCGCCGGCGTCTCCGGGGCCGAGCTCGCCGAGCGGGCCGAGGTGCAGGCCCGGAAGTTCGGCGCGACCGCGACCGTCCCCGCCGACGTCGTCACGCTCGACGTGGCGGAAGGGCATCCCGTCGTCCGGCTGTCGGAGGGGGGAGCGATCTCCGCGCGCACCCTCGTCATCGCGACCGGGTGCCGATACCGCCGGTTGCCGGTCCCGCGACTCGAGGAGTTCGAGCAGACGAGCGTCTACTACGCCGCGACCCTGGTCGAGGCCCAGGTGTGTGCGGCCGACCCGGTCGTGGTGGTCGGGGGCGGGAACTCCGCGGGCCAGGCCGCCCTCTTCCTCGCCGACCACGCCCGGTCGGTCGGGCTGGTCGTCCGCGAGCAGTCCCTCGACGAGTACATGTCGCGGTACCTGAGCGACCGCATCCTGCGCGACCCGCGGATCGAGGTGCACCTGCACAGCGAGGTGCGCGAGCTCGAGGGTGCCGACGGTCGGCTCGAGGCGGTGGTCGTGGAGGACACCGCGGACGGGAGGCGCACGGAGCTGCCGGCCCGCGAGCTCATGGTGTTCATCGGGGCCGATCCGTGCACCGGCTGGCTGAGCGGGGCGGTCGCGCTCGACGACGGCGGATACGTCCGCACCGGCTCTGCCGCCCCCGACGGCGACGGCGACGACCCGCGACGCCCACCGGCGATGCTGGAGACCGACGTCCCCGGCGTGTTCGCCGCGGGCGACGTCCGCAGCGGCTCGGTCAAGCGGGTGGCGTCGGCGGTCGGCGAGGGGGCGATGGCGGTCCGCCTCGCCCACGAACACCTGGCCCGGACCACCGGTCGGAGCTGACGGCCGGTGCGCCTCGCGCGTCCGCCCCGACCCGGGCGCCCTGCCCCGCGAGGTCGAACGATCGTCCGCGGCTTCGACTCCCGCGGGCGAGGCGGGTGTCCGCACCGGCCCGGCAGAGTCGGTGATCCGAACCCCGTCACCCGAGGAGACCATCGATGGCGACCAAGGCGTTGCTCGTGAAGCTCGTGGCCAGGCCCGGCAAGGAGGACGCGGTCGAGGAGTTCCTGCGCTCCGCGCTGCCCCTGGTGCAGGAGGAACCCGGTACCTATCCCTGGTTCGCGGTCCGCTTCGACGCCTCCACCTTCGGGATCATCGACGCCTTCCCCGACGACTCCGCCCGCGAGGCGCACCTGGGCGGCGCGGTGGGGAAGGCGCTCGGTGAGCGGAGCGACGAGCTCTTCGCGTCGCCGCCCGAGATCAGCCCGCTCGACGTGATCGTCGAGAAGCTGTGACGAGCGGCGGCCGGCACGGTCGGGACCGGGGGGCCGGGACCCGGTCGAGGCCGACCGTCCGGTGGGTCGGCTCCTCGCGTCCCGAGCCCGTCCGGCCGCCGCAGCAGGCCGAGCCGGCGGGTCGCCCGTGAGGGCCGGGACACGCTCCTGGGGGTCCCGCCCGGACGACGCGGGGCCACCCCCGGCGACAGCCCGACACACCGGGAGGACGCGGGGCGGCGCCGCGACCGCCGAGGCAGAACGGGCGCACCACGCCTCGGTGGCCCAGCCCCATCTCGACACGGAGGGGCCGATCGCCGAGGCGGAGGCGGAGGCCGCGCGGTCGAGCACGACGCAGCAACCCCTCGGCCCCCTGGGGGCACCGCTCGACCGCCGCTCACCGTTCCTGGTCGGCCTCGGCGCGGCCCTCGGCGTGGCGGTCGTGGTCGCCCTGGTCGGACTGGTCACGCTCGCGGCGCACGTCCTGATCCTCATCGGGGTCGCCCTGTTCGTCGCGCTCGGGCTGGAGCCGGCCGTCTCCTGGCTGGCCCGTCGCGGCCTCCGACGCGGGCTCGCGGTCACCCTCGTCTGCGTCGGGTTCGTGGTGGTCGTGGGCGGCTTCCTGGCCCTGGCCGTCCCTCCGCTCGTCGCGCAGGCGGTCGGTCTCCTCGAGCAGTCCCCGCGCTACCTGGCGTTGCTGCAGGACCGCAGCTCGACCCTCGGGCAGCTCGACGCCCGGTTCGGACTGCAGCAGTACCTGCAGCAGGCCCTCGCCGGCGACGGTTCGACGCTGGTCGACGGGCTGCTCGGAGCGGGGCTGGCCGTCCTGAGCGGCCTCGGCGACACCCTGGTGGTGGTCGTGCTCACCGTGTACTTCCTGGCCACGCTGCCCGCCATGCGCCGCACGGCCTACCGGTTGGCGCCGGCCTCGCGGCGGCCGCGCGCCGTCCTGATCGGCGACGCCATCTGCGTGCGCTTCGGGGGGTACGTGCTGGGCAACGTGGTGATGTCGGTGATCGCCGGCGCGGCCACGTTCGTCTGGCTGCTGATCCTCGGGGTGCCCTTCGCGCTGCCGTTGGCGGTGCTGGTCGCCCTGCTGGACCTGGTCCCCGTCGTCGGGGCCGTCATCGGTGGCGTCGTGACCACCCTGGTGGCGCTGACCGTCTCCGTCCCCGTCGCGCTGGCCACGGCCGGGTTCTTCGTCGCGTACAAGCTCGTCGAGGACTATCTGCTGATGCCGAAGATCATGGGCCGGACGGTGGACGTCCCCGCGGTGCTCACCGTGGTCGCGGTGCTCATCGGCGGTGCGCTGCTGGGCGTCATCGGTGCCGTGGTGGCCATCCCGGTCGCCGCCGCCGTGCTGCTGGTCGTCCAGGAGATCGTCGTCCCGCGGCTCGACCGCGCCTGAGCCCGGGGCTCACGCCCGGGCCCGGGTCCGGGTGCGCAGGGTGAGGGCCGCGGCCGCGCTGACGAGGGCGAGCGCGGCGACGAGGGCGCCGTACGCCACGGTCGAGCCGAGGAGCCCCCAGGCGGGGACCAGGAAGCCGACGAGGTAGCTCGGGACGGCGGAGCCGATGTAGCTGACCAGGTAGGCGGCCGCGAGGAGCCCGGCCCGCTCGGACGTCGACCGGTCGGCGAGGACCCAGCGCATCGCCCCGGTGAACGAGGCGCCGAACCCGACCCCGGCCACGACCGAGGCCACGAAGAAGCCCGCGGTGGAGCCGGCGACGGCGGAGCCCACGACGCCGCTGACGCCCAGCAGGAGGGCCGCCAGGCCCCCCAGCATGACCCGGTCGTGGGGGAGGCCGCTCACGGCCAGGCCGGCGATCCCGGACGTCCCGGTGAGGCTGGCCAGGACGAGGCCGCCGACCAGCGGGTTCGTCGCCCCGAGGACGTCGGCGGCGACGGACGGCCCCAGCGCCTGGTAGTAGCCGGCCAGCGCCCAGCTCGCGACGAAGCAGAGGCAGGCGGTGGCGAACAGGGGACCCGCCCCGGCCGGGACGTGCAACGACGGACGGAGCGAGCGCAGGGCGCCCGGCCCCGGCCGAGCCGTCTCCGGGGCGAGGAGGACCGCGACCGCCGCGAGGGCGAGCAGTCCCGCGAACACCAGGTAGACCAGCACGAGCGGAGCGGGGCCGACGGCGACGAGGACGCCGGAGACGAGGGCACCGGTCGCGAGCCCGCCCGGGGCCGCGGCGCCGGCCACCGCTCCGGCGAGCCCGGGACGCCGCGGCGGACCGAGGTCGACGACGAACGCCGCGATCGCCGCCAGCCCGAGGCCGGTGGCGAGACCCTGGATGCTGCGGGCGAGCAGGAGCACCCCGCTCGAGTCCACCTGGGTGAAGACCCCGCACGCGACGGCGTCGAGGAGCAGCGCCACGGCGGCGACCGGACGCCGACCGAGATGGTCGGAGAGTCGGCCACCGATCAGCAGCATGGCCGCGAGCGGCACGATGTAGATCGCGAAGGCCCCGGTCAGACCGGAGGGCGAGATCCCGTACCGGTGCTCGTAGGCGACGTACAGGGGAGCGGGGGCCCCGGCCGCGGCGCCGAGGACGAGCAGGGAGAGGGACACGGCTCCGAACGCCCACCGCGGGGCGTCGTCGGTCCGCTCGTCCGCACGACCGGTCACCGAGCCGGTCCGGCAGGAGGGGTGTGCACGCCCACCGACGCTAGGAGGTGGAGCGCGCTCGAAGTCAAGGACCGACGGCGCGGCTCGCGGTGCGGCAGTCCGCGACGGTCGCGGCGAGCTGGGCGCGGGTGTCCCAGTCCCCGGGGTCGTCGGTCGCGGCCCAGCTCGCGACCTGGGCGTCCGCCCACCGGGCCCAGTCGAGGATGCTGAGTTCCTGGTCGAGCTGGAGCCGGACGGTGAGCGCGTTGAGGTGCAGGCGCTCGGGGAAGGTCGGCTCGACGGCGATCCCGGCGGTCAGTTCCCCGAGCGCCTCGATGCGCTGCGTCGCCTCCTCGGCGACCCGCCGCAAGGTCGTGCGCAGCTGGTCGATCGAGCCGGCGTCGGCGAAGAACACCTTGATCATGGCCTCGAACTCGCCGGCTCGAGGGGCCGAGGGCTCGTCGAGCCACCTCCGCAGCTCGTCCCGCCCCGCGTCGGTGATGGCGTAGACGGTCTTCGGGCGCTTCCCGGTGCTCTCCGCCGAGGCGGTGGCGAGGCCGTCGGCCACCAGGCGCTTCGGCTCCTCGTAGAGCTTGCGTTCGGCGCGCGGCCAGAACCAGCTCAGGCTGCGTTGGACCTGCTTCGCCAGCTCGTAGGTCGTCCAGCTGCGCACCCTGAGCAGGCACAGGATCGCGTACGGCAGCGGGCCGGCCGGGAGATCGCGGCGGGCTTCGCCGCCACACCGGTCCCGCTCGACGCGCTGGCCGCGCTCGGCCCCTGCCCGACCCTGCATCTCTACGCCCTGCCCGCCGACGACGCCTACCTCGCCGCCCAGCAGGCCTACGCCGCGACCCACCCGTGGTTCTCCCCGGTCCGCCTCGAGGCCCGCAGCCACTTCCCGATGTTCGAGGTCCCCGCCGGGATCACCCGCGAGATCAGGACCTTCCTGGCGGGGCTCTCGTGACGACCCGGCTGCACGTCGTGGTCGCCCACCCCGACGACGAGACCTTCGGGTGCGGCTCTCTGCTCCTGTACGCCGCCGACCGGGGCGTCCACACCGTGGTGACCTGCCTGACCCGTGGGGAGGCGGGCGAGATCGCCGACGATCTCGACGCCCCGCGCGGCGTCGGTGCGCTGCGCGAGGACGAGCTGCGCGCCGCGGCCTCGGCCCTCGGCGTCGCGGAGGTCGAGGTCGGTGACCTCACCGACTCCGGCATGGACGGCGAGCCCGCCCCGGACAGCCTGTGCGGGGTCTCCGGGCAGGCGCTCACCGACGCCGTCGCCGACGCCCTCGCGCGACACCGCGCCGACGTCGTGGTCACGCTCGACGGGG
This sequence comes from Actinomycetospora sp. NBRC 106378, assembly GCF_030269685.1. GTDB lineage: Bacteria > Actinomycetota > Actinomycetes > Mycobacteriales > Pseudonocardiaceae > Actinomycetospora. The sequence continues at coordinate 82,547 of NZ_BSTT01000016.1, read as the reverse complement.
GCGACGGGCACCGCGACCACCGACGCCTGCGGCAGGTGCTCGAGGGCCTCCTGGTCGGCGGCCCGACGCCGCTGTACCTGCAGTGCCTTCCCCGTTCCCTGATGTACGAGTGGATCCGCCACCACGCCGGCGACCAGCACGCGGCCGCCTACACCGAGCTCCCCGAGATCGGCACCCCGGACGACCTCGTCACCACGCTCGTCGACACCGGGGCGTACCTGGCCTCCCGCACGGCCGCGATCGCCCTGCACCGCTCGCAGCGCTCCCCGTTCGACGGGCTCCCCGCCGACCTGAGCCGCCGTTTCCTCGGACGCGAGCACCTCATCCGCGCCAACCCGCCCTGGACCGGCGGACCCGTGGAGACCGCGCTCTCCACCCGCGCCACCACGACCGACTCCTGAGCCGCCCCCCTGATCGGAGAACCTCGATGACCACCACCGAACGCCCTGCCCCCGCCCCGGTCCACTGCGGCGCCCACCGACACACGGCCCGGTGCCACTGGGACCTCGCCGACGCGAGGTGGCGCTGCCCCGAGGGGGCCGGCGACCGGATCGGCCTCCTCCCGGCCCTGCCTCGCGCGCTCGTCGAACCCCGGCGCCGGCCACCGGCCCGCCGGACGTCCGCTCCGGCTCCGCCCGGGCGTCCGTTCCGACCCACCGCCGACCCGGGGGTCGACGACGGCTGCTGAGCGGCCGCACGTCCGGGGACCGCGCTCAGGGCGCGGAGTGCCCTCATGATCGGGACCGGCAATCGGGCTGCCGGCGGATCGACCGTCGGTGCCGGCGGTCGGGCCGGTCCGTCAGACCGTCTCCCCGACGACGGGCCGGGCGCGCAGTGCCGGCACCGCGATCACCTCGAACAGGTGCTCGGCGCGGTCCGCGAGGGCGGCCTGGTCGCCGAGCCAGGCCAGGCCGGCGATCAGGGCGAAGAGATCGGTGCCGTCCATGCCGTCCCGGGCGTCGCCCGCTTCCTGCGCGCGCCGGAGCAGCCGGGCCCCGGCGGCGCGGAGCTCGACGCACGACGCGTGCAGGGCCGAGTCCGGCTCCTCGATCGCGGCCACCATCACCTGGGTCACGCCGTGGTAGGTCGTGGTGAACCGGGTGCACTCGCGCGTCCAGGACAGGAGGGCCTCGCCCGGCGGGAGGGTGCCGGCGAGGTCGACGGCGCGCGCCGTCAGGGCGGCGAAGCTGCTGCGCAGCAGCGCCTCGAGCAGCGCCTCCCGGGTCGGGAAGTGGCGGTAGAGGGTGCCGAGGCCCACCCCCGCCGTCCGGGCGATGTCGCGCAGCGAGGCGTCCGCGCCGTGCTCGGCCACGATCCCGCGGGCGACCTCGAGGAGGTGGTCGTAGTTCTTCCTCGCATCCGCGCGCACCCACCCAGCTTGACACACGGAGCACTGCTCCGAATAAGCTGAGCACTGCTCCGCTTCCGCGGGGCGACGGACGGACGACGAGGTGGAGCATGTCGACGACCATGACGGCGGTCCGGCAGGACGAGTTCGGCGGCCCGGAGGTGCTGCATGCCGAGCGCGTGCCCGTGCCGACCCCGGCGGCGGGGGAGGTGCTGATCGCCGTCCACGCGGTGGGGGTGAACCCGCCCGACTGGTACCTGAGGGCGGGGATGCCCGACGTCCCGGCGCACCTGCGTCCGTCGATGGAGCTCCCGCTGACGCTCGGCACGGACGTCTCCGGGGTGGTCGCCGCGGTCGCGGACGACGTCACCGGGTTCGCCGTGGGCGACGAGGTCCTCGGGCTCCTGCGCTTCCCCGAGCCGATGGCCGCCGGTGCGTACGCGGAGTACGTCACGGCCCCCGTCGGGGACCTCGCCCGGAAGCCCGCGGGCCTCGACCACGCCCACGCGGCGGCGCTGCCGATGGCGGGCCTGACGGCCTGGCAGTTCCTCGTCGAGGTCGGGCACGACCACCCGTCCCCGTTCCAGGAGGCGCGACACGCCCCGGTGCCGCTCGGACGCGGGACCACCGTGGTCGTCAACGGGGCGGCCGGAGGAGTCGGCCACCTCGCGGTGCAGCTCGCGGTGTGGCGGGGCGCCCGCGTCGTCGCGATCGCGTCGGGTCGGCACGAGGCCTTCCTGCGGGGGCTCGGCGCGGAGTTCGTGGACTACACGGCCGGGCGCCCCGAGGAGGCCGTGTCCGACGCCGACCTGGTCCTCGACCTCGTCGGCGGGCCGACGAGCGGCCGGTTCCTGCGCACCCTCCGGCGGGGCGGCGCCCTGTTCCCCGTGTACGTCGCCGAGTACGATCCCGACGAGGTCGCGGCCGCCGGTGTGACGGTCTCGGCCACCCAGGTCCGGGCCGACGGGGCCCAGTTGACCCGCCTCGCCGGGCTGCTCGACGAGGGGGTCCTGCGCGTGGCCCTCGACAGCACGTTCCCGCTCACGGAGGCCGCCGCTGCACACGAGCGCGCCGCGGCGGGCCACCTGCAGGGCAAGATCGTGCTCACCGTCGAGGAACGATGACGGCGAGCGCGGATCGACGACGGGTGGGTCCTCCGTGGAGGGCTCAGCCGTCGTCGCGCGTCACACGCCGGCCGCGGTGAGGGCCGACCGGTCGTGGTCCCGCTGGTCGGTGCCCGGCGCGAGGAGCTCGAGGGTGCGGTGCTGGTGCTGCTCCTCGACGGCGGCGTTGACGACGATGAGCTCGTCGGCGCGGACCTCCTCGGCCAGCGCGTCGAGCCCGGCGACGACCTCGGGGCCGGTCCCGACGAGGGTGCGGCGCAGCATGCCGAGCACCTGCCGTCCCTGGGGGTGGTCGCGGAGCACGGCCAGCTGCTCGTCGGTCAGGTCCCGGCCACGGCCGAGGATGGAGCGCAGCCACTCCAGCTCGGTCTTCCGGTACTGCTCGGCCGCGGTGTCGGCGTCGTCGGCGGCGATGACGTTGGCCGCCGCGATGAAGTGCGGCGCCGCGCCCGGGCCGGCGAGGGGGCCGGCGGGGTCGAAGCGGGCGCGGTAGGTCCGGGCCGCCACCTCGAGGTCGTCGGGCGCGAAGTGGGAGGCGAAGGCGTAGGGCAGGCCGAGGTGCGCGGCCAGCTGCGCGCCGTAGAGCGACGACCCGAGGACGTAGAGCGGGACGCCGGTGCTGCTGTGCGGGTAGGCGTTGACGTCGGCCACCTTCGTCGCGCCGGTGAGATAGCCGTTCAGCTCGACGATGTCGGAGGGGAAGTGCTCGGAGGCGCGGGCGTCGCGGCGCAGCGCCGCCATGGTGGGCCCGTCGGTGCCGGGCGCGCGTCCCAGGCCGAGGTCGATCCGTCCGGGGAAGAGGGTCTCGAGCAGGCCGAACTGCTCGGCGATCACCAGCGGGGAGTGGTTCGGCAGCATGATCCCGCCGGACCCGACCCGCACGTTCGTGGTGTGGGCGGCGATGTGCTGGATGTAGAGGGCGGTCGCCGAGGACGCGAGGCCGGGCATGTTGTGGTGCTCGGAGATCCAGATCCGGCGGTAGCCCAGGCCGTCCGCGGTCTGCGCGAGACGCACGCTGCGGGCGATGCCCTCCGCGGCGTTCTCGCCGGGGCGGACCCGGGCGAGGTCCAGGATCGAGATCGGGACGGACGGGGCCATGGTGGTCCTCTCGTGCTCGCCGGAGGCAACGACCGGATGCCGACGCCGGTCGAGCGGAGGCACCCTCCGGTTCAGCGTACACGGAGGCCGCCTCCGCTAAGGTGGGTCCGGCGGACGCGGTGGAGGAGGGGTCGATGGCGAGCACCGAGCGACCCATGCGCGCGGACGCCCGGAAGAACCGGGACCTGCTCGTCGCCGTCGCGCGGCAGCACGTGCGCCGGCAGGGCATCACGACCTCGTTGGAGGCCATCGCCCGCGACGCCGGCGTCGGTCCGGGCACGCTCTACCGGCACTTCCCCGACCGCGAGAGCCTGCTCGCCGAGGTCCTGCGCATCGAGAACGACGAGCTCGCCGCGGCCCGCGACCGGGTGGCCCGGGAGGTCGACGTCGCCGACCGGCTCGACGCCTGGCTGAGCGAGGTCGAGCGGCACATCGCGACCTACCGCGGCCTGTCCGGTCCGCTCGTCGGTGCGCTCGAGGACGCGGAGCCGACGCCGCTCGGCTCCGTGTGCGCGGAGATGCTCGTGGCGACCGAGCAGTTCCTCGCCGACGCCCGGCGGGCCGGGGTGGCCCGCGCGGACGTGACGGCCCACGACCTCCTCGGGTGTGCGGCCATGCTGGCCTGGCTCGGGTCGACCTGCCCCGCGGGTTCGCGGCAGGCCGACGGGGCGCGCGACATCCTCCGGCGCGGGTACCGCGCCGACCGGTAGGTCGGGGACCCGCCGTCGCCCGAGTAGTCCGGGCCGTGAGCGGGGAACAGACGTGCTGATGAGCCCAGCACGCGAGAGAGGCGGTCCGTCAGTGTCCGAGATGTCCGAGCGGTCCGGGCTGCAGGTCGACGAGCACCTGCGGGCGTTCGTCGAGGACGAGCTCCTGGCCCAGGTCGAGATCACCCCCGAGCAGTTCTGGTCGACGCTGGCCGACCTGCAGGAGCGGTTCGCGCCGCGGATCGCGTCGGCGCTGGCCGAGCGCGACGACCTGCAGGAGAAGATCGACGCCTGGCACCGGCAGCACGGGGCGGGCTCCCGCGACGACTACGAGAAGCTGCTGACCGACCTCGGCTACCTGGAGCCGGAGCCGTCGAGCGTCCCGACGATCGACGTCGACCGGGTCGACCCGGAGATCGCGGAGGTGCCCGGCCCGCAGCTGGTGGTGCCGTCGACGAACGCGCGCTTCGCGCTCAACGCCGCGAACGCCCGCTGGGGCTCGCTGTTCGACGCCTTCTACGGCACCGATGCGCTGCCCCAGGACCACGAGCTCGCGAAGGGCTACGACGAGAAGCGCGGCGCGCAGGTCATCGAGGCGGCCGACCAGCTCCTCGACGAGCTGTTCCCGCTCGAGCGCGGCAGCCACGCCGACGTCACCGCGTACCGCCCCTCGGCCGACGGATTCGCCGCCGACACCGCCGACGGCACCGTCGGCCTCTCCGACCCCTCGGCGTTCGCGGGGTTCAACGCCCCCGACGGCGACGGGAAGGGCAGCGTGCTGCTGGTCCGCAACGGACTGCACGCCGACCTCGTGATCGACCCGTCCACGCAGGTGGGCCGCCAGCACCACGCGGACGTCAGTGACGTCGTGCTCGAGTCGGCGGTGACCACGATCGTCGACCTCGAGGACTCGGTCGCCACGGTCGACGGCGAGGACAAGGCCCTGGCCTACCGCACCTGGCTCGGCCTGATGACCGGCGACCTGGTCGCGGAGTTCTCCAAGGGCGGCGAGACCGTCACGCGGCGGGTCCACCCGGACCGCGAGTACACCGGCGCCGACGGGTCCTCCCTGACCCTGCCGGGTCGCTCGCTGATGCTCGTGCGCACCTGCGGCCACCACATGACGACGAACGCGGTGCTCACCGGCGACGGGGAGGAGACCAACGAGGGCGTCCTCGACGCGCTCGTGTGCGCCGTCGCCGGCCTGTACGACCTGCGCGGGCTCGGCCCCCACACGAACTCCCGCGCCGGCAGCCTCTACCTCGTCAAGCCCAAGCAGCACGGGCCGGCGGAGGTCGCGCTGACCGTCGAGCTGTTCGCGGCGGTCGAGGAGGCCCTCGGGCTGGAGACGAACACGCTCAAGATCGGCATCATGGACGAGGAGAAGCGGACGACGACGAACCTGTCGGCCTGCATCGGCGCCGCCGCCCACCGCGTCATCTTCGTCAACACCGGCTTCCTCGACCGGACCGGCGACGAGATCCACACCTGCTTCGCGGCCGGGCCGGTCCTGCGCAAGGGCGACATGAAGTCCACGACCTGGCTGCAGACCTACGAGGACCGCAACGTCGACGTCGCCCTGGCCGCCGGGTTCGAGCACCACGCCCAGGTGGGCAAGGGCATGTGGGCCAAGCCCGCCGCGATGGCCGAGATGCTCGAGCAGAAGATCGGCCACCCGAAGGCCGGGGCCAACACGGCGTGGGTGCCCTCGCCGACCGCCGCGACGCTGCACGCGCTGCACTACCTGCGCGTCGACGTGCACGCCGTCCAGGACGAGATCGCACAGCGTCCCGTGGCCGACCGCCGCAACCTGCTCGAGCTCCCGCTCTCCGACCCCGGCACGCTGTCCGAGGAGGACGTGCGCCACGAACTGGAGACCAACGCGCAGTCGATCCTCGGCTACGTCGTGCGCTGGGTCGGCATGGGGATCGGCTGCTCGACGGTGCCCGACCTCGAGGGCGTCGGCCTGATGGAGGACCGCGCCACGCTGCGCATCTCCAGCCAGCTCATCGCGAACTGGCTCGAGCACGGCGTCGTCGACGAGCAGACCGTCCGCGAGACGTTCGCGCGCATGGCCGCCCTGGTCGACGAGCAGAACGAGGGCCAGGACGGCTACCCGCCCATGGCACCCGACCTGGAGGGCAGCGAGTCCTTCCAGGCCGCCCTCGAGCTCGTCTTCACCGGCGGGACCGAGCCCAACGGCTACACCGAGCGTCCCCTGACGCAGTGGCGCCGGAAGGCCAAGGCGTCCGCGTGACGTGCTGACCCCGGGGGTCAGCGGTCGTAGTCGACCGCGACCTCCGGGGTGGTCGGGCGCGCCTGGCAGGTGAGGACGCGTCCGGCCTCGATCTCGGCCGGCGAGAGCGCGTAGTTCTGCTGCATGTGGACGCTCCCGCACGTCACGGTGGCGACGCACGTGCCGCAGATGCCGCCCGCGCACAGGTACGGCGCGTCGACCCCGGCGGCGAGCGCGCTCTCGAGCAGCGACGCCGTGCCGGTGCTCGCCACCTCCGTGGTCTCGCCGCCGCGGGTCACCGCGACGGTCGCGGGGACGATGTCGCCGAGGTCGCCCGGCTCGTCGTCGGGGGCGACGAAGAGCTCGCGCCGCACCTCGGTGACGCCGTGCTCCCGCAGGACCGGCTCGAGGTCGTCGAGCATCGCGGCCGGTCCGCAGAGGAACCAGTCCGCCGAGCGCAGGGCCGGGTCCGCCAGGTGCCCGGCGAGGCGATCCGGGTCCAGCCGGCCGGGGACGACCCGCCGTCGGGACGAGGCCGCGCGCGAGTGGTGGTGGACCACCGTGAGCCGGCCCTCGTAGCGGCGGACGAGCATCGCGAGCTCGTCGTCGAACATGGTGTGCTCGGCGTCGCGGTTGGCGTAGAGCAGGGTGGCGCGCGAGCGCGGTTCGGCGTCGAGGGTGCTGGTCAGGACGGAGATCACCGGCGTGATCCCGCTGCCGGCGGCGATCGCGGCGACGTGGCGTGCCTGCCGGCGGTCGGTGGTGACCGTGAACGAGCCGGCGGGCGGGGTAACCTCCAGCTCGTCGCCGGCGCGCAGTGCGCTGTTCGCCCAGGTGGAGAAGCGCCCGCCCTCGACCCGGCGCACGGCGATCCGCAGGACGCCCGACCCGGCGGCGGTGCAGATCGAGTAGTTCCGCCGGACGACCTCGCCGTCGATCTCCGCCGCCACGGTCACGTTCTGGCCGGGCGCGAAGCGGTAGGCCTCCCGGAGCTCGTCGGGCACTGCGAAGGTGACCGAGACGGCGTCCGGGGTCAGCCGCCGGACCTCCTCGACCCGCAGCCGGTGGGGGAGGCGCGGCAGGTCGGCGTCGCGGTCGTAGGTGGCGATGATGTTCCGCCAGGCGCGGTACTCCGAGGCGGAGAGCTCGGTGCCCCACGCGGTGACGATCGGGACGTCGCGCTCGAGCCAGTCGGACTCGGAGCGCCGCCAGACCTGCACGTACCGGTAGAACGGGATCGTCGGGTGGATGTGATGCACCAGGTGGTAGTTCTGGTAGAGCATCAGCGGGTTCATGATCCGCTCCCAGCCGACGCGGATCCGGGTCGCGTGGAAGCGGTCGGACCGGGCGGTCGCCTCGAGGTCGTGGTGGGGCAGCCAGTCGAACCACCAGACGAGCACGCCGACGCCGATCCGCTGAGGGATCAGGTAGATCACCAGCAGTTCCCAGCCGTGACCGGTCAGCGCGAGCGTGACGAACCCGCCGATCACCACCGTGGACACGGCCAGCTGCTCGGCCAGTTCCGACCGCGGGCGGCCCGGGATGCGCGGGGCGTAGAAGCGCAGGTACCAGAGGTCGAGGGTCATCCAGCGCAACGGCCAGAGCCACGGCGGGCCCGCGGAGGACCAGGCGTCGGGGTCGGTCGTCACGTCCTCGTTGGTGTTGCGGTGGTGCTCGATGTGCAGGTAGCGCACGAGCGGGAACGCCGCCCACGCGACGACGAAGGGCATCGCCAGGCGACCGAGCACCTCGTTGACCGCCCGCGACCGGCCGCCCGCGAGGTGGATCGTCTCGTGGAGCACCGTGAACATCGTGAAGGTGACGATCGCGTGCACCGGGATCGTCACGGCGTAGCGCCACGGGTCCTCGCCGGCCAGCACCCACCACGTCGCGCCGATCCAGGCGGCGAGCGATCCGAGGAACAGGGTGAGCGTCGGCAGGGCCACCACGGGCATCGGAACCCGCGGGTGGGGGACCCCGCGGCGGATCGCGCGGGACTCCTCCTCGCTGAGCACCCGGTCCTCGTCGGCCGGCTCGGCGGTCGTCGTCATGAGGTCGAATCGTTGACATTCGTCGCTCACTTGTCAACGCCGTTGTCGTCTGGCTCGGTTCTGTAAGGTCGGGTTCATGACGACGGGTGGCTCGTTCCGCGAGGACACGCGGGCCGAGCTGCTCGCCCGGCTGCTCGACGCCGCGCGCGAGCTCACGACCGCGCAGGGCTGGTCGGCGGTGACGATGGGGGCCGTCGCGAGCCGCGCCGGGATCAGTCGCCAGCACCTGTACAACGCGGTCGGCACCAAGGCGGCCCTCGGCGACGCGCTGGTGGGCCGCGAGACCGACGCGTTCCTCGCCGTCGTCTGCGGGGAGCTGCGGGCCCATCCGGACGACCTCGTCGCGGGGTCGGTGGCCGGGGTGGCCGCGGCGCTGGCGTTCGGCGCGTCGAACGACCTGCTCAAGGCGATCCTGACGGCGGACGGGGGCGAGAGCCTGCTCCCGGTGGTCACGGCGAGTCCGGAGGTCGTGCTCGAGCGGGGCGTCGGGGTGGTCGCGGCCCAGCTCGCAGCACTGCACGGCGAGGACCCGGACCTGTCGGTGCTGGCCGACGGCCTGGTCCGGCTCGTCATCAGCCACGCGACCCAGCCCACCGGCCCGGACCTGGCGGCGACCCAGGCGCGCTGGCTCGCGGAGGGCCTCGCCCGGCGGTGCTGAGCCGGTCGCGGGGCCGGAGGTGTATGGGTGGGGGATGAGCACCGGCGCGCACTTCGACTTCAGCGACTCCGTCGTCCTGGTCACGGGAGGCGGGACCGGCATCGGGCTCGCGATCACCCGGGCCTTCCTCGACGCGGGCGCGATCGTGGCGGTCGCCGGCCGTCGTCGGGAGCCCCTCGACGAGGCGCTGCGCGGCGCACCGGCCGACCGTGCGCTCGCCGTCCCGACGGACCTGGCCGACCGGCAGCAGATCGGCGACCTCGTCGACGAGGTCGTGCGCCGGTTCGGCCGCCTGGACGTCGTCGTCAGCAACGCGGCGGGCTACGTGAACGGGGAGATCACCGACCTCGAGGACGCGGACTGGGCGGCCATGCGGGCCACCAACGTCGACGGCTTCTTCCACCTGGCGAAGAAGGCGCTGCCCGTCCTCGCCGAGAGCGGCGGCAACCTCGTCGCCGTCTCCAGCGTCTCGGGCCTGGCCGGCGACTGGGGCCAGGCCGGCTACAACGCCACGAAGGCCGCGGTCTCGAACTTCGTGCGCTCCCTGGCGTTGGACTGGGGGCCGCGCGGGGTCCGCCTCAACGCCGTCGCGCCCGCGCTGACCCGCACCAGTGCGGTCGCCGCGGTCACGGAGAACCCGTCGCTGCTCGAGACGTTCGTCGACCGGGTCGCCCTCGGACGCATCGGGGAGCCGGAGGACATCGCGCCCGCCGTGCTGTTCCTCGCCAGCGACGCCGCCCGGTACGTCACCGGCGTCGTCCTGCCCGTCGACGGCGGCACCAGCGCGTCGACCGGCCAGGGTCGTCCGAGCCTCTGACGGCTCACCGTCCGGGCTCGGTCGCACGGCCGAGCCGAAGACGGACCCGCGCCGCGTCGAGCAGCGGAGATGCGAGTGCTCCCCGCCGGGCGAGGGCCGCGAGCTCGTCGAGGACCTCCACCTCGACCGGACGCCCCGCCCACAGCTCGCGCGTCATCGACGGGACGAACCGCGAGGTCGGGTCGGAGAAGGTCCGCACGAGGACGTCGGGATCCTCCCCGTGGCCCTCGGCGGCCGCGATCGCGGACAGCTCGGCGACCACCGTCCGGACGAGGTCCGTCCCTCCCGGGGCGGCCGCGACGTCGCCCACCGGTCCGCCTCCGAGGCTCGTCAGCACCGTGCTCGCTCCGATGAAGAGCCACTTCGTCCACATCGCGGCGCGGATGTCGTCGACCACCCGCACCGTGACCCCGTCCACCGCGAGTTCGCGGCGCACGGCCTCGAGGTCCTCACCCAGAAGTCCCGGACGGCCGAGCTCGAGCGTGACCCCGGGCGCCTGCTCGACGATCACGCCGTGCGGCAGCAGGGTCGCGGCCAGCCGGGCGGTCGCCCCGAGCACCGACCCGGCGCCGAAGGCGTCGACCAACGCGTCCAGGTGCGCCATCCCGTTGAGCAGCGGCACGACCTGCGTGCCGGGACTCACGGCAGGGGCGAGGTCCTTCACCGCGTCCGCCAGAGCGCGTCCGCGCACCGCCACGACCACCAGGTCGTAGGGGGAGCGCAGCTCTCCGGCGGTGACGACGGACGGCACCGGGTGCGAGCGGGTCGTCCCGTCGACGCCGCGGACCTGCAGTCCCTCGAGGGACAGCCGGTCCGCCACACCCGGCCGGACCAGGAAGGTCACGTCGCGACCGGCGGCGAGCAGGAGCGCCCCGAGGTGGCCGCCGGTCGCGCCGGCCCCGAGCACCAGGGTCCGCATCGCCGATCAGCCCCGCTCGTCGCCGAGCTGGATCGGCACGCCGACCAGGGAGCCGTACTCGGTCCACGACCCGTCGTAGTTCTTGACGTCGGCGTGGCCGAGCAGTTCGTGCAGCGCGAACCAGGTGTGCGACGAGCGTTCGCCGATGCGGCAGTAGGTGATCACCGGGGTGGACGGGTCGACGCCCTCGCCGCGGTAGAGCTCGCGCAGCTGCTCGTCCGACCGGAACGTCCCGTCCTCGGCGACCGCGCGGCTCCACGGGATGTTGACGGCGCCGGGGATGTGCCCGGGCCGCTGCGCCTGCTCCTGCGGGAGGTGCGCCGGCGCCAGCAGCCGCCCCGCGTACTCGTCCGGCGACCGAATGTCGATCAGGTTCCTGGTGCCGATCGCGTCGACCACCTCGTCGCGGAAGGCGCGGATCGAGAGGTCCTGCTCCTGGGCGGTGTAGTTCGTCTGCGCCCGCTCGGGGACCGCGGTGTCGAGCGTGCGGCCGTCGAGCTCCCACTTCTTGCGGCCGCCGTCGAGCAGCTTGACCGCGGTGTGGCCGTAGAGCGTGAAGTACCAGTAGGCGTAGGCGGCGAACCAGTTGTTGTTGCCGCCGTAGAGCACGACGGTGTCGTCGTTGGAGATGCCCTTGGCGGAGAGCAGCTTCTCGAATCCGGCCTTGTCGACGAAGTCGCGGCGGACCTGGTCCTGCAGCTCGGTCTTCCAGTCGATCTTCACGGCGCCGGGGATGTGCCCGCCGTCGTAGGCGCTGGTGTCCTCGTCGACCTCGACGAACACCACACCGGGGGCGTCGAGGTTCTCCTGCGCCCAGTCGGCGGTGACCAGGGCGTTCTGGCGGCTCATGGATGACTCCTCTGCGGGTGACAGAACTCAACGCGATAGGTGTGTGTCGTCGGTAGGATCGATCCATGGCCTGGGACACGACGACGCGCTACGGCTGTGCGGTGGCCGAGGGCGGCCTGGCCCTCGTGCAGGACCTGCTGAACACGATCTCGGCGGGCCGGCCGCGGGAGGCCGACCTGCTGGCCGACCTCGCCTCCGCCCGGGAGTGGGCGGACACCGCGCTCGCCGACCACGCCGACGGAGGCCCCGTCGGTGGGATCGACCTCGACGACCGCGGGGTCGACGAGCTGCGGGCGCTGCGCGCGGAGCTGCGGGCCGCCGTCGTCGCCGGGGGAGAGCGGGACGGAGCACCGGTCGAGGTGCGGACGGCCGGCGCGGTCCTGGCCCTGCGTCCCGACGGCACGGTGGACCTGGAGCCCCGGGGCCAGGGGTGGCGGCGCCTGGTGGGCCTCGTGCTCGTCGAGGTGCTCGAGGCCCAGCGCGCCGACACCTGGCGTCGGCTCAAGGTGTGTCGCAACGACCGGTGCGGGGTGGCCTTCTACGACCGCTCGCGCAACAACAGCGGCGCCTGGCACGACGTCCGGGTGTGCGGGAACGCGGTCAACCTCCGCGCCTCCCGGGCCCGGCGCCGGGCAGCCGCCGCGCCCTGACCGGTCAGGTCGCATCGGGCACCGACCCCGACGGCGACCACGCCGCCGTGCCGATGGGGCTGTACCCGTCCTCCTGCTCGTCGAGGCGCCGCATCCGGCCGCCGCGGGCCGCGAGCAGCCCGTCGTCGAGCGGGGTGGTGAAGACGTTCTCCACCAGCGTGTACTCGGCGGCGAGGCGGCCGACCGGCGCGAGGGCGGCGGTGTCGACCCGCCCGCGGTCGAGGTAGAGGTCGTCGCGCACGTGCACGCGCTCGACCACGCCCCAGACGACGTGGTCGTCCAGCTCGCCGACCGGGATGATCCGCTCGAGCCGGCACTCGAAGTGGATGGGGGCCTCGGCGACGCGGGGCGGGGCCACGAGCTGCGACGGTGCCTTCGTCAGCCCCACCGCCTCGAACTCGTCGACCTCGCTCGGGAACTCGTGGGCCGTCCGGTGCATCTGGTGGGCGTGCGGCAGGGAGACCAGGTTGGTGACGAACTCGCCGGTGTCGCGGATGTTGGTGAAGGTGTCCTTGAGCTCGCCGGTCGAGCGCGGCTGCATCGTCAGCGACACCATCGGCGGCTTGCGGCCGACGGCGGTGAAGAACGAGATCGGGGCGAGGTTCGCGATCCCGTCGGGCGAGATCGTGCTGACCCAGCCGATGGCACGCGGGACGATGCTGCCGATGAGGAGCTTGTAGCCGGCCGCGGCGTCCAGCTCGGCCGTGTCGATGATCATGCGGGACTCCCCGCGGGGAGAGCGGCGCGGACCGAGCCCCACAGGGCGCCGGGGTTGACCCGGTCCGGGTGGCGCCCGCGCATCGCGCGATAGAGCGCGAGGGGGTCGGAGGCGGTCGTCAGGAGCTCCTCGAAGTCGTCGAGGTAGGCGCGGGTCGCCTCGATCGCCGCCGGGTCCCCGGTGCTCCCGGGTCGCTGGTGGCCGGCGATGACGGTGCGCGGGGCCAGGTCGCGCACCACGTCGAGCGCGTCCCGCCAGGCCGCGCGGCCGACCGCGGGCGACTCGGCGAGGTAGAGGTGGACGTCGTCGTACACGGCGTCGCCCGCCACGACGAGGTCGAGCGAGGGCACGTGCAGGCAGCTCGTGTCGTCGGTGTCGGTGTGCCCGAGCGGGACCGCCACCAGCTCGTGGCCCTCGAGCTCCAGGGTCCGGCCGGTCATCGGCTCCGGCGCGACGCGGTGGACCGGGATCTGCCCGCCGGGGAACCGCACCTCCCAGAAGGCGGTGACGTCCTCCGGGCTCTGGGCCCGCGCCCGCGCGGCGACCTCGGGCAGCGCGACGACCCGGGCGGCGGGGAACCGCTCGAGCAGCGCGGCCGCCCCGAACCAGTGGTCCCCGTGCGCGTGCGTGACGTAGATCGTGGTCAGCTCGCGGCCCCAGGCGTGGACGCGTTCGACGACGGAGTCCGCCTGCTCGACGGTCAGCGGCGGGTCGACGAGCACCGCCTCGCGCTCGCCGCCGATCAGTGTCGTGGCGATCGGCGACCAGACGCGGACGTCCAGGTCGGGCGGGAGGTCGGTGACGGCGGTGGGGATCGGGGGGCTGACGTGCACGTGGACGTGCAGCGGAGGCGGGGGCATCGGATCTCCTCTCATCGGCCCTCGAACGACATGGCCGGGCGGGGTCGCCCGGCCCGCAGGGCCTCGACGGCGGTGGGGATGGCGGTCCGGGTGTCCGCGGAGTCGAAGAGCGGCAGCGCGACGTCGAGGATCGCCTCGTCGGCCGCGGCGACGCCGCCGACCGCCCAGGTGCGCAGCAGGGCCTTGTGCGCGGCGTGCGCGAGCGTCGGCCCGGCGGCCACGCGGTGCGCGAACGCGGTCGCCTCGTCGAGGAGGTCGGCGTCGTCGACCACCCGGTCCACCACGCCGAACCGCTCCATCTCGACGGCCTCGACCTGCTCCGAGGTCAGCGCCCACCGCATCGCCCGGGAGCGCCCGGCGCGCTCGGCGATGCGGTAGATCCCGCCGAGCAGGGTGACGATGCCGATCGACTGCTCGGGGTGGCCGAACCGCGCGGTCCGGCCCGCGATGATCACGTCGGCCCGCACCGCGAGCTCGAGCCCGCCGCCGAAGCACAGTCCCTGCACGGCCGCGATCGTCGGCACCGGGAGCCGCTCGAAGCGGTTGAAGGTCTGCAGGAAGTGCTCGAAGTGGGAGCGCATGAGGCGGCGGTCCCAGTCGGGCCAGGGCTCGATGTCGCCGCCGAGGCTGAAGTCGGCCCCCTCGGCCCGCAGCACCACCGCGCGGGCGTCGCCGGCGGCGATCTCGTCGAGGGCACGGTCGAGCTCGTCGACCATCGTGGTCCCGATGCGGTTCTGCGGTGGTCGGTGCAGCACCAGGACGGCGACGCCGTCCTGCGTGGTCACCGAGACGTGGGACATCCGGGTCATGACCGTTCCTCCTGCTGCAGGTGCTCGGCGAACCAGGCGCGGGCCGCGCGGCTCGCCGTCGGGAAGTGCTCGCGGTAGGGGGCGAAGTGGCCGCCGGGGACCGTCACGAGCCGCTTGGGTTCCAGTGCACGCCCGTAGGCCGCGAGCGCGGTGTCAGTGAGGGTGACCGTGTCGGCCGTGGCGACGACCAGGAGGAGCGGGACGGGGGAGACGAGCCCGACGTAGGTGCCCGGCTCGTAGGTCGTCGCCGCGAGCGTCGAGCGCACCGTCACCTCGTTCGACCAGACCCCCTCGGGCACGTCCTGGAGGTAGAACGCGACGGCGTCGGGAGCGCGGTAGGACGCCGGGACGGCGGGGTCCGCCGAGACGATCGCGCGCCGGGCGGGCGCCCGACCGGCCGCGCGGTCCCGCTCGTCGTCGAGCAGCCCGGCGCGGAAGGCGGCCACGTCCTCGGGCTTCACTCGACGGCGGGTCTGCTCGATCCCGCTGATCGTGGGGACCTGCGCGACGACGGCGCGCAGCCGGGGGTCGGTCGCGCCGAGGACGAGGGCGTGGCCGCCCGCGTAGCTCGTGCCCCACAGCCCGAGGCGGTCGGCGTCGACGTCGGGGAGCGCCTCGAGGTGGGAGAGGGCGCGGCGCCAGTCGGCGATCTGGACCCAGGGGTCGACGTCCTGACGGGGCACGCCGTCGCTCGCGCCGAAGCCGCGGTGGTCGTGCAGGAGCACGACGTGCCCGTCGTCGGCGAAGGCCTCGGCGAACGGTGCGAGGCCGTGGTGCCGGGTGCCGGCGTACCCGTGGGCCATGCTGATCGCGGAGTGCGGTCCGGGCCGGTCGGGCCGGTAGAGCCAGGCCCGGAGCACGGTGCCGTCGTCGGCGGTGAACGCGGTGTCCTCGCGATGGTGGCCGCTCATGCGTGGTGGAACCGGTCCCGGGCGACGCGGCCCTCGAGGCGACGGCCCAGCTCGTCGGAGAAGTGGAGCAGGCCGTCGAGCGGGCGGTGGTGGATGGCCACGTCGACGGTGCGCCCGGCGTCGTCGGCGAGCAGGCGGGTCACGCCCCCGAGCTCGGTCCCGTCGGGCAGCGTCGCGACCCACTCCAGGTAGGTCCGCGGCCCCTGCCGGGCCTCGTGGGTGAAGCTCAGCGAGGAGTAGAGGCCGCTCGCGGCCGCCATCACCGCGGCGACCTCCTCGCGGCCCTCGACCGGGGCACGCAGCGCGGAGGCGCGGAGCACGACGTCGGCGGCCAGGGTGTCGGTGAAGGCGGCCGCCGTCCGCGCACCGAAGGCGGCGGTCCAGCCCCGGCCGCCCGATCCGTCGGTGCCGGAGACCCGGTCGACCAGGTCGTCGAGCAGGGTCGCCACGGCCTCGGGCCGCTCGAGGTGCGGCCAGTGGCCGGCGTCCGCGACCGTGGCGACGGCGACGTCGGTGAACCGCGGGACGACGCCCTCCTCGACCGTGGCGGCGGTGACGAACGGGTCCTGCTCCCCCCGGACGACGAGGACCGGCACGGCGACGGGCGACGTCACCGCACCCGCCGGGTCGCCCGCGTTCCACGCGTGGACGGCGTCGGCCACCGCCGCCGTCGTGGTGGCCGCGCCGACGGCCGTCAGCCGGTCCAGCTCGGCGGGTGGGAACGCCACGGAGAGCTGCTCCCGCACCGCGCGCTGGGCCTCCCCGTCACCGCCCAGCGCCGCGAACGGCGCCGCGGCGTCGGCGGGCATCCCGGCGCCCGCGAGTGGCACCGGGGTCACGAGGACGAGCCCGACGACCCGGTCCGGACGGCGGGCGGCCACGAGTTCCGCCACCTGCGCGCCCATGCTCTGCCCGACCAGCACCACGGGACCGTCGAGACCGTCGACGAGCTCGGTGACGTCGTCGGCGTGCCGGGCCAGCGTGCACGGACCGTCGGCCCGCGGTCGGCCGCCCATCCCCGCCAGCTCCGCGACGGCGGTGGGCGTTCCGTGGGCGCGCCGGTCGATCACCGGCCGCCACACCGCGCCGTCGTCGAGGAACCCGTGGACGAACACCGTCGTCGGAGCCGCCTGCGCCATCGTCGGACCTCGTTCCCGTCGGTTCAGTCATTTGCAACGTAAGCGAACCGTGTTGACCTCTGTCAAGAGCGGCGCTGCGGCGGTGTGGGCCGGAGCACCTGGCTCGACATTGACCGCGACCCGTCGCGAGCGGAGGATAGCGGACCGAGCGGTCCGGGACCGATCGGTCCGCTACGTGGAGGAGTGACCATGAGAGACGCGGTGATCGTCGAGGCGGTCCGGACGCCGCTGGCGAAGGGCAAGGCCGACGGGGCCTACGCGGGCGTGCATCCGGTCGAGCTGCACGCGCACATCCTGCGGGCGCTGGTCGACCGGGTGGGGCTCGACCCCGCCGAGGTCGACGACGTCATCGGTGGGGTGGTCGGGCAGGTGGGCGAGCAGAGCGGCAACACCACCCGCTTCGCCGCCCTGGCCGCCGGCTTCCCCGAGTCGGTGCCGGGGACCACGGTCGACCGGCAGTGCGGGTCGAGCCAGCAGGCGCTGTCGTTCGCCGCACAGGGGGTGGTGGCGGGCGCCTACGACATCGCGATCGCCTCGGGCGTGGAGTCGATGTCGCGCATCCCGATCGGCAGCCAGACCCGCGTGGACGGCGTGCCGCAGGACGTCGCCGGCCCGTCCGTCGCCGCTCGGTACGCGCCGGGCCTGATCCCGCAGGGTGTGAGCGCCGAGCTGATCGCCCGGCGGTGGGGGTTGTCGCGGACCGAGCTCGACGAGTTCGCCCTGACCAGCCACCAGCGCTCCGCCGCCGCGTGGGCCGACGGGCGCTTCGCCCGCGAGGTCGTGCCGCTGAAGGCCACGCGCCGCGACGGCTCGGTGGGGGAGCTGGACACCGACGAGACGATCCGGCCGGGGACGACGGCCGAGGCGCTCGCCGGACTGCGGACGCCGTTCGCCGACCCCCGCTGGACCGAGCGCTTCGGCGAGATCGATTGGACCGTCACCGCGGGCAACGCGAGCCCGTACAACGACGGCGCCGCCGCGCTGCTGGTGACGACCTCCGAGATCGCGGCCGCCCACGGCTGGACCCCGCGCGCCCGGATCCACACCGCCACGGTGACCGGCGACGACCCGATCCTCATGCTCACCGGCATCATCCCGGCGACGGCGAAGGTGCTCGCCCGGGCCGGGCTCGCCCTCGACGACATCGACGCGTTCGAGGTCAACGAGGCGTTCGCGTCGGTGGTGCTGGCCTGGCTCGCCGAGACCGGCGCCGACCCCCGGCGGGTCAACGTGAACGGTGGCGCGATCTCGATCGGCCACCCGCTGGGCTCGAGCGGGGCGCGCCTCGCGACGACGCTGCTCGGCGTGCTCGAGCAGACCGGCGGGCGCTACGGCCTGCAGACGATGTGCGAGGCCGGCGGCACCGCGAACGCCACGATCGTCGAGCGGATCGGCCGGTGAACGTCTCGGGAGTCAACGCGCTGGTCACCGGCGCCAACCGCGGGCTGGGCGCCGCCTTGGTCGGGGAACTGCTCGCCCGCGGGGCCGGCACGGTGTACGCGGCGGCCCGTGACCCCCGGTCGGTCGTGCACGACGACCCCCGGGTGGTCCCGCTGCAGCTCGACGTCACCGACCTCGCGAGCGTCCGCGCGGCCGCCGCCCGGGCGGACGACGTCGACCTGGTGATCAACAACGCCGGGACCAGCGGGGCGGGGTCCCTGCTGACCGGCGACCCGGAGCACGCCCGCGCCGAGATGGAGACCAACTTCTGGGGCCCGGTCGCGGTGCTCCGGGCGTTCGCCCCGGTACTCGCCCGCCGCGGCGGGGGCACGGTCGTGACCGTCCTGTCCGCGCTGTCCTGGGCCGCGGCACCGTGGGCCGGCTCCTACGCGGCGACGAAGGCCGCGGCGTGGTCGCTCACCAACGGCGTGCGGGTGGAGCTGCGCGAGCAGGGCACGCACGTGGTCGGCGTCTACCTCGGCTTCATGGACACCGACATGGTCGCCCACCTCGACGTCCCGAAGATCGCCGCGAAGGACGTCGCCGCGCAGATCGTGGACGGGATCGTCGCGGGGGCCGACGAGGTCCTCGCCGACGCGCCGAGCCGGGGGCTCAAGCAGGCGCTGGCCGGTGCGCCGGCGGGTCTGGAGGTGTGAGCGGGGCCCCGCGGCGGTCGGTCGGGCGCAGGACGATCCGCTCCGCGGCGGCCGCCTCGACCGCGGCCCGGCCCCTGCTTTCGTGGCAGGAAAGCGTCGTTGCTGTCACTGGACGCCAGGTTCGCCGCATCCTCGCTGGTGGCGGCGCTGGACTGGCCGTGACTGTCGGGGGTCGCTGCTAGCTTGCGAACATGAGTTCGAACGAGGCGGTGGACGCGGTCGGCGAGGAGCTGACCGCGCTGCTCACCCGCCTCAGCGAACTCGCCGAACTCCCCACCGACCCGGCTCCTGGTGACGACGGCGCCGCCCAGATCGACCGGATCGCGGTCCTGGAGCAGGTCCGGTCCGCGGTCGCGGCGGCGCAGCACACCGCGATGGTCGCGTTCGGGCGTGCCCAGGTCGAAGCGCAGCTCGCCCAGATCGCCACCGGCCGGTTGGACCCGGAGAAACTCGGGCGCGGCATCGCCGACCAGATCGCCCTGGCCGCACACGTCTCCCCACACGTCGCCGACCGACGCCTGAACGCCGCGCGGGCGTTGGCCACGGACCTGCCGTGTACCCGGGCGCTGCTCGCCGCCGGGCGGATCAGCGAATGGCTCGCCGAGCAGATCGTCTCGTTGACCTCCCACCTCGACCCCGAGACCCGCCGCCTGGTCGACAAGCAGGCCGCCGAGGCCGGGCTCGACGAACTGGGCCGCAAGGCCGCGGTCGCGGCGGTGAAGAAACTCGCCTACGAGGCCGACCCCATCGGATTCACCGCCCGCGGGCGCACCGCCCGCAAGGACCGCCGGGTCACCCTGCGCCCCGCCCCGGACACCATGGCCGTGCTCTCCGGCCTGCTGCCCGTCGAGCAGGGCGTCGCCTGCATCACGGCGCTACGGCAGTACGCCGACTCGTTGATCGCGACCGGGGACACCGACGACCGCACCCGGGATCAGATCATCGCCGACACCCTCGTCGAACGACTCACCGGACAGGTCTACGCCGAGGACGTCAACGTCGAGGTCGGGATCGTGCTCCCGCTCGACGCGTTGACCGACCCGGACAGCCCGAAGACCGCCGAACTGGTCGGGCACGGGCCGCTGCCGTCCGGGATCGTCTCCGACCTGCTGCGCTACACCGGCGGGCAGCGGTGGTGGCGGCGACTGTTCGCCCACCCCGCCCACGGCGGCCTGGTCGGGGGTGACCCGCAGCGGCGGTTGTTCGACGGGTTCCTCGCGAAGCTGGTCACCTGGCGCGACCACGGCTGGTGCCGCGAACCCTTCTGCGACGCCCCGATCCGCCACCTCGACCACATCACAGGCCGCAAAGCCGGCGGCCCGACCAGTTTCGGGAACGGCCGCGGTGGCTGCGTGCGCCACAACGAGGACAAGGAACTCCCCGGGTGGCACCACGAGGTCCTCCACGACGGCCTCGGCGACCAACCCCACACCGTCCAGACCACCACCCCGACCGGACACACCTACACCAGCCGAGCCGGACCATGAGCCGCGCCGTCCGACGACCGGGGGACAGGTGGGTCCTCCGGAGCACGGTGCCGTCGCCGGACACCACCTCCGGCCCGAGCGGACGACTCTTCTCCTCGACGGGCCGGGAGCCACCCGGCCGAGGACGAGCAGGAGGCGGACATGTTCACCGAGGAGACCCCGCGGGCGTGCGACGAGGACGGGACGTCCGACGCGGACGGCTACATGATCCTGGTGATCGACCCCGTGACCGGGCACGGCGACTGCTTCGGTCCGTACCGAACACGGGCCGACGCGGGGGAGCGCGCCTTCTGGCGCCGGCTCGAGTTCGACGTGGCGGATCTGCCGGACGTGCTGATCGGGGTGGTGCCCTGGCACGCCGAGGGCGACCGACCCACGATCTGATCAGGACCCGCTCACACCTCCCGGGCGAGCATGTCCCGGATGCCCTGGTCGATGAAGGCGGTGTCGTCGGGGTTCAGCCCGCCGCCCGCGAAGTGGCCCCACACCCCGGGGATGACGCGGACCTCGCCGTCGGGGATGTGCTGGGAGGCCCACTGCTCGTCCTCGGGCGGGAAGTAGAGGTCCTTCTCGGCCGGCATCGCGAGCAGGGGACAGCGGATGGAGTTGAGCGCGGCGACGGTGTCGCCGCCGAACCCCGGGGTCTGCCCGACGTCACCGTGGAACCACGTCCAGATCATGGCCAGCAGGTTGTTCGGGTCGCGCTCGTCGAGGAAGAACGCCTCCCAGAAGCCGATGAGGAAGTCCTCGAGGGAGGAGAACCCGAGCTTGCGCCATTCCTCCTGCCAGTAGAACGCCTGCGAGAAGCCCCACCCGGCGTAGACCCGCGCGAACGCCCGCAGGCCCGTCGTCGGCCAGGCGTCCTCGCGGTACCAGCCGCCGGCGAAGGCGGCGTCGGCCCGCAGCGCCGCCGCGATCGAGTCGAGGAACACGCGGTTGTGCGGCGCGGTGCGGCTCGACCCGCAGAACGGCACGGCCCGCTGCACCATCTCGGGGTGGCTCACGGCCCACTGGTAGGTCTGGCCGGCGCCCATCGACCAGCCGGTCACCAGCGGCAGCGTCTCGATGCCGAAGTGCTCGGTGACGAGGCGGTACTGGCACTCGACCTGGTCGTGGAAGGTCACGTGCGGGAAGCGCGCGCGGTCGTAGGGCGGCGGCGTGTTGCTGGGCGAGGAGGACAGCCCGTTGCCGAGCATGTTCGGCACGATGACGAACCACTCGTCGGGGTTCAGGGCCTTGTCGGTGCCGATCAGCCACTCGTTGTCGGTGTGCCGCCCGGAGTACCAGGTGGGATAGACGATCGCGTTGCTCTTGTCGGCGTTCAGCGTGCCGTACGTCTTGTACGCCAGGTGGGCGTCCCGCAGCGTCGCGCCGTGCTGCAGGACCACGTCGCCGAGGCCGAAGACCTCGAAGTCGGTGGGGGCGGGCATCGCGTCTCCTGGGCTCGGGGCGGACGTCGGTCGACGTCGAGGTCGACGATGCCGGGCGGGACGTCGGGCGGGCAACAGGCACGGCGCACGCCGAGGACGACGGGTGGGCGCCCGGCCGGTGATCTCCGCCTCCTACGCTCGGATCGTGCAGGGCGCCCTCCTCGTCGCGGGGACCACCAGCGACGCGGGGAAGAGCGTCCTCGTGACCGGTCTGTGCCGCTGGCTCGCCCGCCAGGGCGTCGACGTGGCGCCGTTCAAGGCGCAGAACATGAGCAACAACTCCGTCGTCACCCTCGACGGCGGCGAGATCGGCCGGGCCCAGGCCCTGCAGGCGGCGGCGTGCGGCCTCGCGCCGAGCGTCGCCTTCAACCCGGTGCTGCTCAAGCCGGGCAGCGACCGGACCAGCCAGGTCGTCGTCCACGGCCGGGTCGACGGCAACGTCAGCGCGCTGTCCTACCGCGAGCGCAAGCCGGCCCTGCTCGAGATCGTGACGGCGGGTCTCGCGCGGCTGCGCGCGGAGCACGACGTCGTGATCTGCGAGGGCGCCGGCTCCCCGGCCGAGATCAACCTGCGCGCCACCGACATCGCGAACATGGGGCTCGCCCGCGCGGGGGACCTACCGACGATCGTCGTCGGGGACATCGACCGCGGCGGCGTGCTCGCCCACCTCTTCGGCACGCTCGCCGTGCTCGAGCCGGCCGACCAGGCCCTGATCAGCGGCTTCGTCGTCAACAAGTTCCGCGGCGACCCCGCCCTGCTGGAACCCGGCCTCGCCCAGCTCGAGCGCCTCACCGGCCGGCCCACGCTGGGCGTGATCCCGTTCGCCCCCGACCTGTGGGTCGACGCGGAGGACTCCCTCGGTCACGACGGCGCCGTCGGCCGCCCCGCCGCCCCGCTGGGTCGGGACTGGTTACGGGTCGCGGTCGTGCGCCTGCCCCGGGTCTCGAACGGCACCGACGTCGACGCCCTCGCCTGCGAGCCCGGGGTCTCGGTCCGCTACGTGACCGCGCCGTCCGAGCTCGTCGGGGCCGACCTCGTCGTCCTGCCGGGCTCGAAGACGACCGTCTCCGACCTGGCCTGGCTGCGCTCGTCGGGCCTCGCGGACGCCGTCCTCGCCCACGCCCGCGCCGGGCGTCCGCTGCTCGGGATCTGTGGCGGCTACCAGATGCTCGCGCGGACGATCGACGACCCGCACGGCGTCGAGGCCGCTCCGGGACGCCACGAGGGCCTCGGGCTCGGCGAGTTCGACGTCGTCTTCGACCCCGACAAGCATCTCGGCAACCCGACGGGTACGGCCCTGGGCGAGGAGGTCGCGGGCTACGAGATCCACCACGGGCGCGAGGTCCGCGGCGATGGTGCAGCGTTGGTGACGACGGCCGACGGAGCCCCGGAAGGGCTCGACGTCGGGACCGTGCTGGGGACGCACTGGCACGGCCTGCTGGAGAACGACGGGTTCCGACGACGGGTGCTGGCGCGGGTCGCCGCGGCGACCGGGCGCGACTTCCGGGTCTCGACGACGACGTCGTTCGCGGCGACGCGGACCGCCCAGCTCGACCTGCTCGCGGACCTCGTGGAGTCCAACCTCGACACGGCAGCCCTCACACGGCTGATCGAGCGGGGTGCGCCGGCCGGGCTGCGGGTGGTGCCCCCGGCCGGCGCGCCCTGAGCGACTACTTCGCGGCGTTCGCGACCTTGTCGATCGTCTCGCTCATCTGGTCCTCGGTGACCATCGGGAAGAAGCCCCGGAACTGCTCGTCCTTCACGCCGGACCAGTCGTAGACCTGCGTGACCTGCGTGCCCGAGCCGGCCGGCTCGAGCTTCCAGGTCCAGGTGTGGCCCTCGGCGCGGACGTCGCCCAGCTTGTCCTTCTGCGCGTCGATCGGGTGCATCGACGGCGCCCAGCCGATCTCGCGGTTCTCCTCGAACGAGGTGACCTCGTTCTTCATCTGGTACGGGCCGAGCGCATCGTTGGTCATGTTCATGACGAACTCGTCGCCCGGCTTCGAGACCTTGTCCGGGCCCGAGTCGAGGCCCTGGAGCATGCCTGCACCGTCGAACTCGGTGTGGCGCTCCGGGCGGGAGAGCAGGTCGAAGATCTGCTCCGGGGTGGCGTCCACGGTCTTGGTGACGGTCTGCTGCTCGCTCACGGTCGTCCTTTCCTCGGGGAAGTCGGGGCGGACCGGGTCGTGCGGCACACGACCGGTCGACACGGGGGAGCGTGCCCCGATCGTGCACGTCTCAATCGCGGGCGTTCGGCCGGACGGCCCAGACCGGACGGGTCGTCCGCACCACGAGGTCGTCCCGGCGGAGGATGCTCCCCGGGCCGTCCGAATCGACGAGCCGGTCCAGTGCCGCGAGGTCCTCGCCGGACAACTCGTCGGCGACGCCGTCGCGGAGGCGGCGCAGTCCCTCGAACGCGTAGCGGTGCACCGCCCCCGACTGCGAGCCGTCGACCGTCGCGGTGACGGTGCGGTGCTGCTCGACGCGGAAGCCGGCCGCCTCGAGCAGCGGCGTGAAGTCCGCGTTCCGGTGGGGCATCTGCGCCATCGCGAGCCGGTCGGCCACGGCGCGGCAGCGCGCCTCGAGGCCCGGGCGGTCCTCCGGGGCGTCGTCGGGCAGGAACCGCGGGAACCCGTCGATCTCGACGACGACGAGCAGGCCGTCGGGGGCCAGGGCCTCCCGCACCCGGCGCAGGACGCGGTCCGGGTCGGCGACGTGGTGCAGCGACGCGGACGCCCACACCAGGTCCGGCGTCCCGAGGGGGAGGGCCTCGGCGTCGAGGTCCGCGGGGACGACGTCCACCTGCCCGGCCCACCCGGCGCCGTCGGCCTTCTCCTGCAGCCGCCGCAGGTGGGCGGCGGAGGAGTCGAGGGCGGTCACGTGCGCGTCCGGGAAGCGCTCGAGCAGGGCGAACGTGCCGACCCCCGTCCCGGCGCCGAGGTCGACGATGCGGCCGGGGGCGTCCGCGACGGGGAGCCCGGACACGATGTCGGCGAGGAGGTCGGCGAACACCACGGCGTCGAGGTCGAGCACCTCGGCCATGTCCGCGCCGCCCCCGTCGTGCCCGTGGCCGTGGCCGTGCCCGTGTCCGTGGCCGTGGGTCTCGCTCATGCGCGGGCGGCCTCGTAGACGTGCCCGGCGGTGCGCAGCCGCTCGACCAGGGCGGGCCCCATGGCGGTGGCGGGTGTGAGCGAACCGGCGCGCGAGGGCAGCCGGTCGCCGTCGAGGGCGAGGCAGAGCACCGACTCGCCGAGCATCACCGCGGTGGCCGCGTAGCCGGGGTCGCCGGACCCGGAGACGCGTCCGGTGTAGTGCGCGCCCGTCGTGGTGACGGCGTCGAGGTCGTGGCGGAAGAAGCCCTTGCGGCGCGTCTCCTCCGACGGGCCCTCGCCCGGCTTCGGGAGGACGCGGTCGAGGAGCTGGCGCGCACCCGGCGTCGCGAATCCGGCGAGCATCGCCCCGAGACCCGCCGTCACGGCACCCGCGGTCACGGCGCCGACCGGACCGGCGCCCGTGGCCATGACCTCGCCGTAGCGCAGGCCCTTGCCGTAGGAGTAGCCGGCGATCGCGTTGGAGCGCCGCACGATGCGCGTGTTGTAGGAGGCCATGACGAACGGCGCCGCCCACTTCCCGTCCGGGAGCCGGTGGGGCGCGGGGCTGTCACTGGGCTGGCGGGTGTCGGGCTCGCCCCCACGGTCGGGGGAGAGGCCGTACGGGTCGCGCAGCAGCTTCACCGTCGCGCGGTCGGACTTGACGGTGTCGGCGAGACCGCGCATCGAGTCGATCGTGCCGCCGGAGACCCCGCCCCGGACGCGGGCGACCGTCGTGACGTCGGTCAGCTCTCCCTCGCCGTCGGCCTGGACCTGCGCGTGCAGGAGGAGGACCCCGAGGTCGGAGGGGATCGAGTCGTAGCCGCAGGAGTGCACGATGCGGGCGCCGGTCCGCTGCGCCACCGCGTCCGTCGCGTCGATCGCCTCCCGCGCGAACGTGACCTCGCCGGTGAGGTCGGCGTAGTGGGTGCCCGCCGCCGCGGCCGCCTCGACCAGCGGCAGCCCGAACTTGGCGTAGGGGCCGACGGTCGACGCGATCGCGGTCGTCGAGGACACCATCGCGTCGAGGGCCGCGCGGTCGGTCGAGTCGGCGACGATCAGCGGCCAGTCGCTCCCCGGTGCGGGCAGCCCGGCGCGGACCGACTCGAGTTTCGCCCGGGACCGACCGGCCAGCGCGATCCGTGCCCCGGTCGGGGCGTGCCGGGCCAGGTAGTCGGCGGTGAGGGCCCCGACGAAGCTGGTGGCGCCGTAGAGGACGACGTCGTGCTCGCGCTCGCTCATCCGGCGCACGGTATCGGCGGGCCCGATCAGGCGCCGGTCGGCCGGTCCAGGATCACGAAGACGGGATGGCGCGGGGCGATCGCGGCCAGCTCGGCGTCGGAGGAGTCGGCCGACACGCCGTCGAAGAACGCCCCCACCTCCCACGCCCAGACCTTCAGGTAGGCCCGCAGCACCGGCACGGTCTCGGCGGGGTCGGTGAGTTCCCGGACGACGATCCGCTCGGTCCGGCGCCCGACGGTCAGCTCGGCCTCGCCGGCGACGCGGATGTTGCGCACCCACTGCGTCTGCCCGCGGGCGGCGACCAGGTAGCGCGCGCCGTCGAGGGGGAGCGGGTTGACCGGGGTCGTCCGCACCTCGCCGCTCGTGCGGCCGCGGACCCCGAGCACGGCCGACCCGGCGAGGGAGAGGCCGCGGCGGGTGAAGAAGCTGACCAACGGGTTCATGACGCGACGGGTGATGACGCCGGGCTGCTGGTAGTGGGTGGTCATGGCCGGTCTCCTCGGTGTGAGCAGTGCTCTCTGTTTGTGAGAGCAATGCTCTCTCTGGACCGGCGCGCTGTCAAGAGCAGTGCTCTCTGACATGCTCTGCGCATGCCCACCCGCCGCGAGCAGGCCCGCGCCGAGACGACCGAGAAGATCCTCGCGGCGGCCCGCGCCCAGCTCGCGGAGGTCGGCGCGGCGGCCCTCTCGCTGCGGGCGGTGACCCGGGAGGTCGGCCTGGTCTCCTCGGCGGTCTACCGCTACTTCCCGAGCCGGGACGAGCTGCTGACCGCGCTGATCATCGAGGCCTACGACGCGGTCGGGGCAGCGGCCGAGGAGGCCGACAGCGGGGACACGGCCCTCGCGCGGTGGGTGTCGGTGTGGCGGGCCGTCCGCCGGTGGGCGCAGGAGAACCCGGCGCCGTACGCCCTGATCTACGGCTCGCCGGTCCCCGGGTACGCGGCGCCGGCGGACACGCTGCCCGCCGCCGGACGGGTGGCGACGGTGCTCGCGCGGATCGCGATCGAGGCCGGGGGTCCGGTGGCCGAGCCGCCACCCGCCGTCCGGAACGCCCTGGCGCCCGACCTGCTGCCCGGGCTCACGGCCGACCTCGCCCCGGCCGCCATCGCGGCCTTCACCCAGCTCTTCGGCACCGTCGGGTTCGAGCTGTTCGGGCAGTACGAGAACGTCGTGGCGGACCGCGACGTCTTCTTCGACCACGTCGCCCGGACGGCCGGAGCCGCCTGCGGACTCTAGGGGCGTGGCTGCGGGGGTCGGTCGAGCTTCGCCGACTCCGGCACCTCGCCGCCCATCACGAGGGCGCCGGTGAGGCCGCGGCCCTCGTCGTTACCCGTGGTCGAGCCGTAGTAGTACGCGCCGGGTCCGTCGAGGTCGAGGCGGGCCACGCCCTTCGAGTGGTTGACCAGCCAGATCAGCTTCGGGTCGCCGTTGTTCGGCAGCAGCGCGCAGTGGGTGTTCCGGTCGTCGTTGACGAGCGTCAGCTCGACCGTGCCCCCGTGCGGGAACACGAGGATGGCCGGTTCCCAGACGAGCTCGTCCTCGGGGATGCGCACGGTGGCGCGCATGACGCCGTCGTCGCCCTCCTCGGCGTAGCCGATCTTCCCGGTGCCGAGCATGCGGCCGAGCGTGGCCCGGTTCTGCCCGTCCAGTCCCGCTGCGGTCAGGGTGGCGTCGCGGTCCTCGGTCGTGGTCATGGTGGGCTCCTCACGTCGCGTGCCCCGGATGATCCAGGTCACACCGGGCCGATATCAAACTGCCCGCGAGCGCCTCGGGCACAACCCACCGCCTCCCCGTTTCGACGTCGGGTCGCTCCGGTCATCCGCCGCGTCGTCAGCATGGACGTCGGAGTGGAGGTCGTCGGTGGATCAGCCCGTGGACGCGGAGCCCGAGCAGCTCGCGCAGGAGATCTCGGAGGGCGCCGATCGCGACGGTCGCCGGATCGCGGTGGTGGAGTCCCTCACCGGAGGACTCGTCTCGAGTGACCTCGCCGCCGCGCCCGGGTCGAGCGAGTGGTTCCGGGGCGGCGTCGTCGCCTACGACCGGACGACGAAGCACGGTGTGCTCGGGGTTCCCGACGGACCCGTCGTGGCCGAGCCCGCCGTCCGGGCCATGGCCGAGAAGGCCGCCGACCTCTTCGGCGCGGACGTCGTGGTGGCGGTGAGCGGTGCGGGCGGGCCCGACCCGCAGGACGACCAGCCGCCCGGCACCGTCTGGTTCGCCCTGTGGGACCACGGCCGGACCGACGCGTGGGTCAAGCAGTTCCCGGGCGACCCGCCGGACGTGCTCAAGGCGACCCGGATCGAGGCGCTGCACGCGCTGCGCGAGCACACGGCGGCCGCGCACTCCGGGTAGGCCTCCCGCCGACTACGGCGCCGCCAGCGCGACCCGCCAGTGGTCGCGCAGCGCCCGGCCGACGGCCGCCGGGTCCATCGAGTCGGGCGCCACGAGGTACTGCAGCGCGAGGCCGCGCAGTTCCGCGACGACGATGGCCGCGACGACCGCGGGATCGACGTCGTCGCGGACCTGCCCGGCGTCCCGACCGGCGTCGAGGTCCGCGACGATGTCGGCGCGGAAGAGCGCGTCGCGCTCCCGGAAGACCGGCCCGAGATCGGGCGAGGCCACCGACTCGGCCCACAGCACGAGGAACGCGCGGTTGAGCGACCCGATCCCGGAGACGGCGCCGAGGTAGCGCTCCACCAGGGCGAGCACCCGGTCGAGCCCGGGCTCGATCTCGCCCAGCCCGGGCACGAAGCCGGCCTGGCTCGCCGTCACCAACGCCTCGACGAGGGCCTGCTTCGACCCGAAGTGGTGCGTGACGATGCCGCGGCTGTAGCCCGCGCGCCGCCCGACCTCGGCGAGCGTCACCGAGGCCAGGCCGGACTCGACGACGAGGTCGGCGGTCGCGGTCAGCAGCGCGCGCTCGGTGGTCTCCCGTCGCTCCTGCTGGGTTCGTCGTTCCACCGGCGGAGCATATCGTGCTAACTTGCGTGTCGGCGAACAAGTAAGTGAGGCGGGACCAGATGACGACGGTGTTCGTGCACGGCAACCCGATGACGGCGGCGGTCTGGGAGGGACTGCTCGCCGAGCTCGGCCGGACCGACGTCCGGCTCCTGTCCCCGCCCGGGTTCGGCGCGCCCCTGCCCGGCGGGTTCGACGTCTCCCCGGACGGCTACCGCGACTGGCTCGTCGGCGAGCTCGAGCGGCTCGACGGCCCGGTCGACCTGGTGGGGCACGACTGGGGCGGCGCACACGTCGTGGGCGTGGCGATGGAACGCCCCGACCTGCTGCGTAGCTGGGTCAGCGACGCCGTCGGAATGTTCCATCCCGACTACGCCTGGCACGAGCTCGCGACGACGTGGCAGACGCCCGGTGCCGGGGAACGGCAGGTGGCGGGCCTCGCGGACCGGCCCGCGTGGACGGCCCGGCTGACCGCGCGGGGCATGCCGCTCGCGGTCGCCGAGCGGATCGTCGACGGCTACGACCCGTCGCTCGCGCACGCGATCCTCGCGCTCTACCGCGCCGCCGCCCAACCGACGATGGCGCGGGCCGGCCGGCGGCTGGAGCGGGCCGCCGCGCGGCCGGGCCTGGCCGTCCTGGCCACCGGGGACCCCGTCGCCGGGACCCTCGCCCTACGCCGGGAGGCCGCGGCCCGCGCGGGGGCGCAGGTCGCGGTCCTCGAAGGGGTCGGGCACTGGTGGCCCGCCCGTTACCCGCAGCGGACCGCGCAGCTGCTCCGGCGGTTCTGGCGCTCGCTGGACGGCGTCACGTCGACAGCGGGAGCCCCAGCAGTGCGTTCTCGATCAGTTCGGGCAGTGCCGGGTGGATCCAGTACTGCCCGGTGGCGACCTCCTGTGCGGTCTGCCCGAACACCATGGCCTGGACGAGCACCTGGATCAGCGAGGACGCCTGTGGCCCCATGAAGTGCGCTCCGAGCAGCTCGCCGGACGGCGACGCCAGGACCTTCGCGAAGCCGGTGGAGTCCTCCATGGCCCAGCCGAAGGCGACGTCCCCGTAGGCCTGCACCTTCGACACGTACGCCGTGCCGGCGTCGCGCAGGTCCTGCTCGCGGGCGCCGACGCTCGCGACCTGGGGGTCGGTGAACACCGCGGACGGCACGAACCGGTGGCTCGTGGCGCGGAGCGCGTCGGGGTGCAGCAGGTTGTGCTGGACGACCTTCGCCTCGTGGTTCGCCACGTGCTTGAGCTGGAAGGGCGAGCTCACGTCCCCGAGGGCGTAGATGCCCTCGACCGGCGTGCGCTGGTACTCGTCGACCTCGACCCGGCCGTCAGTGGTCAGCTGCAGGCCGGTCTTCTCGACGTCGAGCCGGTCGCCGTTGGGTCGCCGTCCCGTGGCGACGAGGAGGGCGTCCCCCTCGATCTCGCCGCCGTCGGGGCAGGTGAGCACGACGGTGCCGTCGGCACGCTGCTCGGCGGCGGTCGGCTCGGCGTCGAGGTACACGTTCCAGCGGTCCTGCGCGAGACGGGTGAACCGCTCGGAGACCAGCTCGTCCTGCTCGCGCAGCAGCGCCGGGCCGCGGGTGACGATCGTGACCTCGGTGCCGAGGGCCGAGAACACGTGCGCGAACTCGCAGGCGATGTAGCCGCCGCCGACGATCGTCAGGCGGCGGGGGAGGTCGGGGAGGCGCATGACGTCGTCGGAGGTGTGGAACGGCACCCCGGACTCCGCGATGGCCGGCGGCACGGTGGGGCGCGAACCGGCCGCGATGACGATGCGGTCGGCGGTCACGGTCTCCCCGTCGCCTCCCGCGGTCGGCGTGATCGACAGCTCCCGCTCGCCGGTGAACACGGCGTGCCCCTGGTAGACGGTGACGTTCGAGCACTCCTGGTCGCGGTAGCGCAGCCCGCCGGCGGAGATCGGGTCGATCCGGCCGAAGACGCGGTGCACGATGTCGGCCCAGCGGACCTTGTCGATGCTCGCGTCGACGCCGTACGTGCTCGCCCGTCGGATCGTCTCGGCGACGTCGGAGGCGTAGACGTACATCTTGGTCGGGATGCAGCCGACGTTGAGGCAGGTCCCGCCGAACACGCCGTGCTCGACGATCGCCACGTCGAGGTCGTCGAAGCGGGAGTCGAGGATCGAGTTGCCCGATCCCGAGCCGATGATCACGAGGTCGTGGTGGGGCACGCGTCCCATCGTATTGACCACCGTCGTCCGTGGCTCGTCCGTCGGGCGGTGCACTCCGTCTCCCCGCCGCGGCGACGCTCCGTGATTGGGTCTGTCGCGGGCGGTGAGCGGTTCTCGGCGACCGTTCATCGCGCGCTGCTCACTCGCCGGTGTCGTTTACCGCCTGAAATCGACCGTTCGTCGTCGCTCAGCGGGGCGAACTCCCGCTCTCCGACTTGTTCGGCCGGGTCGATCTCTGGTCAGGTCTGCTCCGACGGACGGTGAGCGGTACGCCGGACGGTCCCCGCGAGGGGGCGGCGGAACAGCGGTACGTGAGCGGAGGCGGCGGGATGCGGGAGCGAACGCGCGGGCGGCACCGTGCCGAGGTGACCCGGGCACCGCGTGGACCGGTGGTGCGGCGGGCGGTGCTGTTCGGCTCGACCCTGGTCGTGGTGCTCGCGGTCGTGGCGGTCGGGCTGGTCGGCTTCGGGGGACGGAGCTCGGCGGTGACCACGGGTGGTACCGGCGACGACCCGGGGGGCACCGGCGGGGACGGGGTGGCGCAGGCGCGCATCGTGGGCGGCGAGCGCACCAGCACCGCCGACGAGCCGTGGGTCGTGTTCCTCACCGACGCCTCGGGCTTCCAGTTCTGCGGCGGCACCCTCGTCGCGCCGACGAAGGTGGTCACGGCCGCGCACTGCACGGCCTCGGCGCCGGACCGGAAGATCTTCGCGGTCGTCGGGCGGGACGACAAGGACTCGCGGACCGGCCGCTCGGTCGCCGTGTCGAAGGTCTGGGTGAGCCCGACCTTCCAGTCGGTCGGCAGCGGGCTCGACGTGTCGGTGCTGACGCTCGCCGAGTCCGTCTCCTCCCCGACCCTCCCGCTGGCCACCGCCTCCGACTCCGCCCTGTACGGCGCGGGCACCGCCGCCCGCATCTACGGGTGGGGCGCCACCTCCGAGAACGGCTCGGCCTCGCGCTACCTGCTCGGGGCGACCGTCCCGATCCGCGCGGACTCCTACTGCAAGTCCTCGGCCTCGTCCTACGACCCGAAGCTCCTCACCTGCGCGGGCTTCGACTCCGGCGGCGTCGACACCTGCCAGGGCGACTCCGGTGGCCCGCTGGTCGCGGGCGGGAAGCTCATCGGCATCACCAGCTTCGGCGACGGGTGCGCCCGCGCCGGCAAGCCCGGCTACTACACCCGGGTCGGCGAGAACACGGCGATCATCGAGCGGCAGATCGCGGCGTAGGGCACGACAGGACGTCCCGGGTCGGAGGGCAGACCGGTACGGGGGGACCGAGGGGCGGATCGGCGGGCAGGCCGGTCCGCCCTTCGTCGTGTCTCCCCGACGTTGGGTCCTCCCGCGCTTGCACGGGGTCGATCTCCCGCCTAGCCTGAACTCACCAGTTAGTACACACGGAGGTTCCGGTGACCCTGACCCTGCCCGACCTCGATGCCGTCGCCCGCGACCGGGACGAGGGGCCGGGCCACCTCGTCGGGCTCGTCGGCACCGGGATCGGCCCGTCGCTCACACCCGCGCTGCACGAGCACGAGGGCGACGCGCAGGGGATGCGATACCTCTACCGCCGGCTCGACCTCGACGTGCTCGGCCTCGGCGCCCACGACGTCGGCCGCGTCCTCGACGCCGCCCGCCTCACCGGCTTCTCCGGGCTCAACGTCACCCACCCGGCCAAGCAGACCGTGCTCGCCCACCTCGACCGGATCGACCCCGACGCCGCCGCGCTCGGCGCGGTGAACACGGTCGTCCTCGGGCCCGAGGGCGCCGTCGGCCACAACACCGACCGCTCCGGGTTCGCCCGCTCCTTCCGCCGCGGCCTCCCGGGGGTCGCCGTCGACCGGGTGCTGCTGCTCGGTGCCGGCGGAGCCGGTGCGGCCGTCGCGCACGCCCTGGGCGACGTCGGGGTCGGCGAGCTCCTCGTCGCCGACGCCGACCGGTCCCGGGCCGACGCCCTCGCCGCCGCGGTGCGCGACACCGGACGGGTGCGCACCGCCGTCGTCGGGACGGCCGACGTCGAGGCAGTGCTGCGCGGCGTGGACGGCCTCGTCCACGCCACCCCCACCGGCATGGCCGCCCACCCGGGCACCCCCGTCGCGCCCGACGCGCTGCACCCCGGGCTGTGGGTGGCCGACGTCGTCTACCGCCCGCTGGCGACGGCACTGGTCACGGCGGCGCGCGCCCGCGGGGCCCGGGTCCTCGACGGCGGGGGCATGGCGGTCTTCCAGGCCGTCGACGCGTTCCGGCACTTCACCGGCGTCGAGCCCGACGCCGGGCGGATGCTGGGCCACTTCGCCGCGCTCGTCGCCGCGGGGGCGTGAGGTGGGCGGGCGTCGGCTCGGCATCGCGACCGCGTGCCTGTCGGGCCTGCTCGAGGACAAGCTGGCCGCCGCGGCCGCCGCCGGGTTCGACGGCGTCGAGATCTTCGTCCCAGACCTCCTCGGCTCGCCCGAATCGCCCGCCGACATCGCCCGGCGCTGCGCCGACCTCGGCCTCGCCGTCGACCTCTACCAGCCGATCCGGGACGTCGAGGCGCTGCCGCGGGACGCGTTCGCCGCGTCGCTGCGCCGGGTCGAGCACGCCTTCGACGTCATGGAGCAGCTCGGCACCACGACTGCGCTGATCTGCTCCTCGGTCGACCCCCGCGCGATCGACGACGACGACCTCGCCGCCGCCCAGCTCGCCGAGGTCGCGGACCGGGCCGCCGACCGCGGGCTGCGGATCGCCTACGAGGCGCTCGCCTGGGGGCGGCACGTGAACACGTGGGACCACTCGTGGCGGATCGTGGCGCGGGCCGACCATCCCGCGCTGGGCCTGTGCGTCGACTCCTTCCACCTCTACGCGCGCGGCGGCGATCCGGCCGGGCTGCGTGACGTGCCCGCCGGGAAGCTGTTCTTCCTCCAGCTCGCCGACGCCCCGCGCCTCGACATGGCTGTGCTCCCGTGGAGCCGCCACCACCGGCTCTTCCCCGGACAGGGCGACTTCGACCTCACCGCCCTCGTCGGCCACCTCGACGCCGCCGGCTACGACGGCCCCTGGTCGCTCGAGGTGTTCAACGACGTCTTCCGCCAGGCCGACCCCGGCCCGGCCGCCGTCGACGCCCGGCGCTCGCTGCTGGGCCTCGAGGAGTCCCTGGCCGGCGCAGCCGTACCCGCGGTCGGCGGGACCGCGTTCGTCGAGCTCGCGGTCGACCCCGCGACCTCCGCCGAGGTCACCGACGCCCTCGCCGCCCTCGGCTTCGCGCGCACCGGCGCGCACCGCACCAAGCCGGTGGGCCTGTGGGAGGCCGGCGGTGCCCGCGTGGTCGTCCGGGAGGAGGTGCCCCTTCCCGACGCCGGGTCGGTGCCGGCCGCCGTCGCCGCGCTCGCGGTGCGCACCCCCGACCCCGAGGCGCTGGCCCGCCGTGGGGTGGAGCTGCTCGCCCCGCGGGTGCCCCTGCCCCACGCCGGCGACGAGGCGGAACTGCGCGCGGTCGCGGCCCCCGACGGCACGCTGCTGTTCTGTTGCCCCGAGCGCCCGAGCCCGGGCGGCGACGACTTCTGGCCGGGGGACTTCGTGAGCACCGGTGTCCGTCCGGGCGTCGGCGCGACCGGGATCGACCACGTCGCGCTGAGCCCGCCGTTCGACCTCGTCGCCGAGGCGGAGCTGTTCCTGCGCACCGTCGTCGGCCTGGCTCCGGTGGGGGAGCCGACCGACATCGTCGCGCCCTTCGGTCTGGTCCGGGGGCGCCTGTTCGCGTCCGCGGGGGCGGAGCCCGTGCGGGTGGTGCTGTCGTCGTCGCTGGTCCGCCGAGGCGGGTGGGCGCCCGGGGTCCCGGCGCCGCAGAGCGTGGCGTTCGCGGTCCCCGACGTGCTCACCGTCGCGCGGGCCGCGCTCGACGCCGGGCTGCCGCTGCTCGACGTCGGGCCGAACTACTACGCCGACCTCGCCGCCCGGGGTGTGGCCGACGTCGACGTGCTGGCCGCGCACCGCGTCCTCCTCGACGTCGACGCCTCCGGCGGGCAGTACCGCCACGTGGTGACGCCCGTGCTCGGCGGGCGGGTGTTCCTGGAGGCCGTGGAGCGGAGCGGGGGGTACGCCGGGTTCGGTGCCGCAGACGCCCCGGTGCGGATGGCGGCCCACCGGCGGTCGCGGGCCTCCGTCTGAGCGAGGGGCCCCTTCGGTCGGATAGGTGGGCCGTGGGCGTCCTTCGCCAACGCCTGCGCGGCCCGGTCCAGGCGCCCCCGTTCTGAGCGAAGGGCCCCTTCGGTCGGATAGGTGGGCCGTGGGCGCCCTTCGCCAGGAGCAGCGGGCTCGCCCGAGATGTACGTGGCGCAGATCTGCGGGCGGTTCGGCATGTCTGGCGTGCACCTCGTCGGAGCGGTGCCTGCACCCGCCGTCGGGACCGAGATCCCCACGAGCGGAGCGAAGTGCTCGCTGAGCGATCACCTCGCGCGGCGCGACAGGATCTTGCCGGGCACGCCACGACGGCGGGCCCGGTCGAGGTGACCGGACCCGCCGTCGGGAGTCAGCGTCAGACGGCGGCGGGGACCGCCGGGGTGCCGCGGTCGGCGACGCGGTCGAGCTCGGCGGTGGGCACGTGGGCGGTCTCACGCGCCGTCAGCCCGGCGAGGGCGGCGAGGGCGCAGAGGACGGCGCCCAGGATCGCGACCGGAACCCAGCCGCCCGTGCCCTTGCCCACCAGCGACTCGGCGATCGTCGGGACGAACCCGCCGACGGCGAAGCCGATCTGGGTGCCGACCGCCATGCCGGTCAGCCGGACCCGGGCCGGGAACATCTCGCCGTAGAAGGCGGGCCAGACCCCGTTCGCGGCGCTGTAGACGACGCCGGAGAGCAGGACGCCGAACACGAAGATCAGGGTGTAGCTCGCCGTCGAGATCGACCAGAGGTAGAACGCCAGGACGATCGCGCTGGCCACGCAGCCGAAGACGAACACCGGCTTGCGGCCGACGCGGTCGGCGTACCGGGCGAAGAGTGGGATCGCGGCGAGGGCGACGGCGTTCGCGGCGATCGAGACCCAGAGCATCGCGGTCTTGTCCAGGCCCTGGGTGCTGGTGGCGTACGAGAGCGCCCAGACGCTGACCAGCGTGCTCACCGACGAGACCAGCGCGCCGAGGACGACGCGGAGGACCGCGGCCCAGTGGTCGCGCAGCAGCGCGACGATCGGCAGGCCCTCGGTGCGGCCCTGCGCGCGCTGCTCCTCGAAGACGGGCGTCTCGGCGAGGGTGCGGCGGATGACGATCCCGGCGACCACGACGACGACCGACAGCCAGAACGGCACCCGCCAGCCCCAGCTGAGGAGCTGGTCCTGCGGCATCGCGGCGACGGGCAGGAACACGAACGTCGCGATGATCATGCCGCCCTGGGTGCCGCCGAGGGTGAAGCTCGAGAAGAAGGCCCGCCTGTCGTCGGGAGCGTGCTCGAGGGTCATGGAGTTGGCCCCGGCCTGCTCGCCGCCCGCGGAGAAGCCCTGCAGCAGTCGGCAGACGACCAGCAGGACCGGGCCCAGCGCACCGGCGGTGGCGTAGTCGGGCAGGCAGCCGATCGCGAAGGTGGCCGTGCCCATCATGACCAGCGTGAGGATGAGGACCCGACGACGGCCGACCCGGTCGCCGACGTGGCCGAGCACCACCGCGCCGAGCGGCCGCGCCACGTACCCGACGCCGAAGGTGGCGAGGGCGAGCAGCGTGCCGGCGGTCGGGCTCGACGACGGGAAGAACACCTTGCTGAACACGAGCGCCGCCGCCGTGCCGTAGATGAAGAAGTCGTAGTACTCGAGGGCGCTGCCGATCCAGGCGGCGAGGGCCGCCCGGGCGGGCTGCGCGCCGGCGGACGCGGCGGGTGCGGAGGACATCGTCGGGCTCCTCGGGGTCGTGCTTATGTACCGTCTGGTTACGTACCAGATAGTGAGTTGCGCCCCGAGGCGGTGTCAAGGGCCGACGTGGGCCCGATCACGGCGAGTGCTGTGCTCAGGGTCTCCCGACGTGCGCGGTCAGGAACTCGACGACGAGGTCGGCCAGCATCCGCCGGTAGTGGTCGCGCAGGGACGGCTCGAGCATGTCGCGGTCGAAGATGGCCGCCACGGTGTGCCGGTTCGCCGTGCGGAAGATGCAGAACGAGCTGATCAGCAGGTGGATGTCGAGCGCGTCGACGTCGTCGCGGAAGAGCCCGGCGTCGCGACCACGGGCGAGGATCCGCTCCAGGACCGCGAGGGCGGGGCCGGAGAGACCCTCCCGGATCGGCGACGCGCGCAGGTGCTCGGCGTGGTGGATGTTCTCGATGCTGACGAGGCGGATGAACTCGGGGTGCGCCTCGTGGTGGTCGAAGGTCAGGTCGCACACCGCGCGGATGGCGGCGGTCGGGGCGAGCTCGTCGACCTCGAGATGGCTCTCCAGGGAGCGGATGCCCAGGTAGGCGCGCTCGAGAACGGCGAGGTAGAGGCCCTGCTTGCTGCCGAAGTAGTAGTAGAGCATCCGCTTGGTGGTGCGGGTCCGCGCCGCGATCTCGTCCACGCGAGCGCCGGCGAGGCCGCGCTCGGCGAACTCCGCCGTGGCGACGTCGAGGATCTCCGCCCGCGTGCGCTCGGCGTCGCGCTGGCGGGGTTGGGACTCGGTGGTCACGGCGGCCCTCCTCGCAGTGGACTCACCGGGCAGTACATCATGACGGCCGTGAACCGCGTCGCCGTGCACCACTCGGTCCTCGACCCCCGCGACCCCGTCGCCTGCGTCCTGGCGGCCCGGGCGGGCGGGCTCGACGCGGTCGGGCTGCACGTGGCCGCCGAGCCGGAGGCCGAGCGGGCCTGGGGGCACGGCGCCGGGACGCCGCTGCTCGCGGCGCTCGTCGACGTGCTGCTCGTGACCCGGGTGACCACGCTCGACGTCGGGCGCATCGACCTCGGCGAGCCGGGCGCCGACGCGACCGACGACCCGCGGCGGCGCACGCTCGACCTCGGGGCGCGGCTCGGAGCGCAGTTCGTGACGGTCCGGGCGGTCGACGGGGTCGACACCGGGGACGCCCTCGCGAGCCTTGCCGCACAGGCCGCGTCGTTCCGGGTGCGTCCGGTGCTGGTGCCGGCCGGCGACGTGCGCGAGGCGCTCACCGCGGTCGCCGGCACGACGGCAGGGGTGGTCCTCGACGTGGTGCCCACGCTCGCCGACCCCGAGGAGGTCGCCGAGCTGATCGTCGAGGCGGGCGACGCGCTCGGGTACGTCCGCGTGCCCGCCGACGAGCTCGGACCGGACATGGGCGCGGCCACCTCGCTGCTGGCGACGCTGCCGCCGTGGGTGCCGGTGGT
Organism: Actinomycetospora sp. NBRC 106378; assembly: GCF_030269685.1. Taxonomy (GTDB): domain Bacteria; phylum Actinomycetota; class Actinomycetes; order Mycobacteriales; family Pseudonocardiaceae; genus Actinomycetospora. Next base: position 43,875 of record NZ_BSTT01000016.1, on the reverse strand, counting down.
GGTGGGGACGCCGCGCACGCCGTTGCCGGTCCGCGACCCCGCGGACCCGGCCGCGCCCGCCCGGGCGGGGGCCTTCCTCGCCGCCTGTCGGGCCGGGGTGGACCGGCTGCTCGTCCACCCGCGGGCGCTCGCGGCCGAGCGAGGGGAGTGACTCGACCCGCCGTCAGGAACTAAGGTGAGCCTTACCTGATGACGAGGGGTGAGAGGCATGGCGAAGGGCGGACCGGGACACCGGCTCGAGGTGCTGCGCAGCGAGCAGCTGACCCCGCACCTGCGGCGGGTCGTGCTCGGCGGGCCGGGGCTCGCCGGGATCGAGGACAACGGCTTCACCGACCGGTACGTGAAGCTCGCCTTCCGGCGGCCGGGCGTGGTCTACGAGGAGCCGCTCGACGTCGGCGCGGTGCGCGCCGAGCGGCCGCGCGACGAGTGGCCGATCTCCCGGACCTACACGGTGCGCGCGCTCGACCACGCCGCCGGCGAGATGACGATCGACTTCGTCGTGCACGGCGACACCGGGGTGGCGGGGCCGTGGGCCCTCGCCGCGCAGCCGGGCGACGAGCTGATCCTGCTCGGCCCCGGCGGGGCGTACGCGCCGGCCGCCGACGTCGACGCGCACGTCCTGATCGGTGACGAGGCGGCGCTGCCGGCGATCGCCGCGGCGTGCGAGCGCGTGCCTGTGGGGACGCCCGTGCTGGCGTTCGTGGAGGTCGACGGGCCGGCGGACGAGCTCCCGCTGGCATGCTCCGGCGACCTCACCGTCCGCTGGGTGCACCGCGACGCCGGCGAGACGCTGGTCGACGTCGTGCGGGCCGCGGACTGGCCGGCGGGCCGGGTGCAGGCGTTCGTGCACGGCGAGACGAGCTCGATGAAGGCGCTGCGCGGGCTGCTGCGTGACGAGCTCGGCGTGCCCAAGGAGCTGCTCTCCATCTCCGGCTACTGGCGCCGCGGGATGGACGAGGAGGGCTTCCAGGCCGACAAGCGCGCGGGCAACGGCGTGGCGGCCTGACAGGGGCGCGGTCGGTCAGTCCGGTCCCTCTCCGAGGTCGACCGCCCGCAGCCCCCGGGTCGACACCACGTACAGGAAGGGCCCGGGCCGCGTGGACAGATCGACGATGTCGTCCATGACGCTCAGGAACAGGTCCGCCATGGCCTGCGCCCTCAGGTTTCCGTTGGCAAGGCAGAAGGCGCGCACTCCGTACCGGCGCAGGGCAGTCGTCTCCACCGCTCGATAACGGATGCGCTCGTCCTTCATCAGGACGATCCAGCCTTCGGCACCCGCTCTCGCCAACCAGGTCGTGTCGGCGACGTCCTGGTCGGCGGGGACGCCGTAGACGTCGGCCAGGGTGATGACCGGAAGTCCCTCGCGGCGTAGTCGATCGGGTACCTGCCTGCCCCCGAGACTTCGATCGAGGAACAACCAGGGCAGGCCGGGAGCGCGGCCCGACCGCGCCATCTCAGGCGGCGGTCCGTGTCGCGACCCGGACGACGTCCTCGAGGTCCTCGATCGGGACGCCGTACTCGTCGCTGACCACGTCCAGCGGCTCACCGGCTCGGAACATGCTCAGGACGTCCTCGACGCGGGCACCGCCCGTCGCGAACACGGGCTGCCCGAAGCCTCTCGTCGGATCGGCCACCACGGACCCCGGGCGGTAGGCGGGAAGGCCGACGAGCCACGGGTACTCGTCGTTGCGGAAGTCCAGTCGTCGTAGGTAGCTCGCGACCACGTCGTTGAAGACTCGTTGACCGTTGCGGACGACGACCAGTTCGCGTGCCGCGTGCGCGGCACCCTCGTCCGCTCCTCGTGTCAGGGCGTAGTCGAACAACACCTCCGCGCCGTCCGTGTAGAGACGTCGGCTCGCCAACGCGTACTCGAGGCCGAACTCCTTCCCCATCTCGACGAGCGCCGGCCGGATGCGCTGGAGTGGGACCCCGCTGCGTCGGATGGCAGCGAGCGCCAGGCCCTGGGCGAGTCCGACGAACGGGACTTCGGGTCCCCTCCGCGACGCACGCGGCAAGGTCGCCAGCAGGGGCGCTCCGAAGACGGGCGGTCGTCCGTGCGGCTGACGACGGTAACCGTGTGCCCACGTGTCGAAGGTGCTGACCGGCACGTCCAGGTAGCGAGCGCCCTCCGACACCGAGTAGAGCGGGGTGCGGAAACGATCGGTCAGCTCGAACTTCTCGAGCGATGTCGACATGAGTGCCCACCCCCTCGGCTCGCCTGCTGGACGCATTGTGCCGCGTCGACCGGGTCGGCGAGGCGGGTTCGGGCAGGTACACACCGGTGCTCACGGCACCTCGGTGCGTGATCGACCGCCACGGTTGCTCTGTGAGGTCCGGGCAACGGGATGGCGGCGTAGTCGAGGGGCACATCTCAGCGGTCGCTGAGATGAGGTTCCCGACGTCGGGTTAGGGTCGCGTCCCGTGGCGTTCCCCTTCTCGGCCGTCGTCGGCCACCCGGACCTGCGGCTCGCGCTCCTGCTCTCCGCGGTCGACCCGGGTATCGGCGGCGTGCTGGTCCGCGGGGAGAAGGGCACGGCGAAGTCGACGATCGTCCGCGCCCTCGCGACGCTGCTGCCCGACGTCGCGGTGCGCGCCGGGGACCGGTTCGGGGTCGACGTCGAGGCGGGCGAGGAGAGCCCGGACGGACCGTTCGGACCCGACGTCCCCGTCGAGCAGCGCCCCGCCCGCCTCGTCGAGCTGCCCGTGGGCGCGTCCGAGGACCGCCTGATCGGCTCGCTCGACCTGCAGGAGGTCCTCGCCCACGGGCGCGGTGCCGTGCAGCCCGGACTGCTGGCGCTCGCCCACCGTGGTGTCCTCTACGTCGACGAGGTCAACCTCCTGCACGACCATCTCGTCGACCTCCTGCTCGACGCCGCCGCCTCCGGGCGCTCGCACGTCGAGCGCGACGGCGTCTCGTTCACGCACCCGGCCCGGTTCCTGCTGGTCGGGACGATGAACCCGGAGGAGGGCGAACTCCGCCCGCAGCTGCTCGACCGCTTCGGGCTCACCGTCCGCGTCGAGGCCTCGCGGGTCGTCGCCGAGCGCACAGAGGTGGTGCGCCGCCGGCTGGCCCACGACGCGGACCCGACGGCGTTCGCGTCCCGGTTCGCTGGTGACGAGGACGCCCTGCGCGCCCGGCTCGCCGCCGCCCGGGACCGGCTCGGGTCGGTGTCGCTCACCGACCGCGAGCTGGTCCGCATCTCCGCGGTCTGCGCGTTCGTCGAGGTCGACGGTATGCGCGCCGACGTCGTCGTGGCCCGGACGGCGGTCGCGCACGCCGCGTGGCGCGGCGCCGACGCGGTCGACGTCGACGACGTCCGCGCCGCGGCCCGCCTCGCCCTCCCGCACCGGCGCCGCCGCGACCCGTTCGACGAGCCGCACCTGTCCGACGAGGAGCTCGAGAAGGCGCTCGAGGCGGCCGAGCAGGCGGTGCAGGACCTGGACGACGACAGCCCGGACGACGATCCCGACGACGACGGTCCCGGCGGGCCGGGCTCCGGCCCCGACGACCAGGGTCCCGACGACGGGTCCGGTCCCGACGACGGGTCGACGGCGGCTCCCCGGGAGGGTGGCGCGGAGGGTGGACCGGGCAGCGGCTCCGGCTCCGGGTCGGAGCGACCCGGAGCGGAGACCGCACCCACGCCCCCGAGCCGACCCGGGCCGGCGTCGGGACGGGGGAGCGGGACCGACGATGCGGATTCTCTGCCACTGGATGACAGCAACGACCCTTTCCTGTCGCCGGCGGGGGCCCCGCAGCGCGTCCGGTTGAAGAGCCGCCGCTTCGAGGTGCACGGCGTCGGCGAGGGCGTCCCGGGCCGTCGGTCCCGGGCGCGCGGTCGCCGCGGTCGGACGGTGCGGGCGGTGGCGGAGGCGCCGGAGTCGGGACCGGCCCCGCACGTGCCGGCGACGGTGCTCGCCAGCATCCGCAGCGGGCGGCGAGGGCGGCCGGGACCGGACGATCTCCGGCACGCCCACCGTGAGGGCCGCGAGGGCAACCTCGTGCTGTTCTGTGTCGACACCTCCGGTTCGATGGCCGCGCGGAAGCGGATGTCGGCCGTCACGGGCGCGGTCGACGCGCTGCTGCGGGACGCCTACCAGCGGCGGGACAAGGTCGGGGTCGTGACCTTCAACGGCACCGGCGCGGCCGTCGCGCTGCCACCCACCTCCAGCGTGCACACCGCACACGCCCGGCTCGCCGACCTGCGCACCGGGGGCCGCACCCCGCTCGCCGAGGGTCTGCGGACCGCCCGCCGGGTCTTGCGCGCCGAGCGCGTGCGCGATCCCCGCCGCCGCGGGCTGCTCGTCGTGCTGACCGACGGGCGCGCGACGGTGGGTGGTCCGAGACCGCTCGACGCGGCGCTCGACGCGGCACGGGGTCTCGCCCGCGAGGCCGGACCGGGCCGCGGGGGAGCGGCGATGAGCACCGTCGTCGTCGACTGCGAGTCCGGGCACGTGCGTCTGGGGCTGGCCGGTCGGATCGCCGGCGCGGCCGCAGGTGCGATCGTGACTCTCGACGAACTGACCGGCGAGAGCGTCGCGGCGGTGGCCCGGACCGCCGTCGGCGCCTGAGCCCCGACCAGGAGGAATCGTGCCCCAGGGCGTCCCCGCCACCGTTCCCGACGACGGGCTCACCACCCGTCAGCGCCGCCGGCGCCCGCTGCTCGTCGTGCACACGGGCGTGAACAAGGGCAAGTCGACCGCCGCGTTCGGGCTGGCGCTGCGGCAGTGGACGGCGGGCAACTCGGTCGCGGTGTTCCAGTTCGTGAAGTCGGCGAAGTGGCGGGTCGGCGAGGAGACCGCGCTCAAGGCCCTCGGCGAGCTGCACGAGCAGACCGGCCAGGGCGGGGCGGTGGAGTGGCACAAGATGGGTGAGGGCTGGTCGTGGAGCCGCAAGGCGGGCTCCGAGGAGGACCACGCCGAGGCCGCGCGCGAGGGCTGGGCGGAGATCCGGCGTCGGCTCGAGGCCGGGGCGCACGACTTCTACGTCCTCGACGAGTTCACCTACCCGCTGAAGTGGGGGTGGATCGACGTCGAGGAGGTCGTCGCGGTGCTGAACGACCGGCCCGGGTTCCAGCACGTCGTCATCACGGGTCGGGACGCGCCGCCGGCCCTGGTCGAGGCGGCCGACCTCGTCACCGAGATGACGAAGATCAAGCACCCGATGGACGCCGGCCAGAAGGGTCAGAAGGGCATCGAGTGGTGAGCCGGCACCCCGCGAGTGCGGCGGAGTGCGTCAGCGGTGGTGCGCTGTGCCGCACTCCCGGCGCGGGCCCGGCATGAGCGCCGTCCTGCCCCCGCGCGTGGTGATCGCGGCCCCGTCGTCGGGAAGCGGGAAGACCACGATCACGACGGGGCTGCTGGGCGCGCTGGCGGCCCGCGGCACGGTGCCCGCGCCGTTCAAGATCGGCCCGGACTACGTCGACCCCGGGTACCACGCCCTCGCCTCGGGGCGCCCGGGCCGCAACCTCGACCCGGTGCTCTGCGGCGCCGACCGCCTCGCCCCGCTCGTGGCGCACGGCGCGTCCGGAGCGGCGTTGGCCGTCGTCGAGGGCGTGATGGGGCTGTTCGACGGGCGGCTCTCCCCGGGTGGCAGGAACGCGTCGTTGCTGTCGCCCGGTGGCAGCAACGACGCTTTCCTTCCACCGGAGGACGGTCCCGACGACGGGTCCACCGCCCACGTCGCGCGCGTGCTCGACGCGCCGGTGGTGCTGGTCGTCGACGCGCGCGGGCAGCACCGGTCGGTCGCGGCGCTGCTGCACGGGTTCCGCACCTTCGACCCGCGGGTCGCGCCGGCCGGCGTGATCCTCAACCGGGTCGGCACCGAGCGGCACGCGGACGCACTGCGGGTGGCGTGCGCGGAGGTCGGGGTCCCGGTGCTCGGCGTGGTCCCGCGCCGGGCCGAGCTCGCCGTGCCGTCGCGCCACCTCGGGCTGATCACGGCCGCGGAGCACGGCGCCGACGCGCGTGCCGCCGTCGACGCCATGACGGCACTGGTCGCCCGGCACGTGGACCTCGACGCCGTCGAGCGGCTCGCCCGGAGCGCGCCCGCCACCCCGGTGGAGCCGTGGGACCCGGTGCTCGAGGTCGGGCCGACCGATCGTCGCGCGCGCCGCGTCGTCGCCGTCGCGGGCGGACCGGCGTTCACGTTCGGCTACCCCGAGCACGCCGAGCTCCTGCAGGCGGCCGGCGGCGAGGTCGTCGTCGTGGACCCGCTGCGCGACGAGGCGCTGCCCGATCGCACCGCCGCCCTCGTCCTGCCCGGCGGCTTCCCGGAGGAGCACCTCGAGGATCTCTCGGCCAACGTCGCGCTCCGTTCTGCGATCCACGCCTTCACGACGGCCGGTGGTGCCGTCCACGCCGAGTGCGGCGGTCTGCTCTACCTCGGGCGGTCGCTCGACGGCGCCCCGATGTGCGGGGTGCTCGACGCCGAGGCCGCGATGGGCCCGCGCCTGACGCTGGGGTATCGGACCGCCACCGCGGTGACCGACTCCCCGGTGGCCGCGCGGGGCGAGGTCGTGACCGGCCACGAGTTCCACCGCACGGTGACCACCCCGCAGGCCGGCCCGGACCCCGCCTGGGCGTGGAACGACACGACCGAGGGCTACGTCCAGGGGAACGTCCACGCCTCCTACCTGCACACCCACCCGGCCGGCCGGCCGCAGGCGGTACGGCGGTTCGTGGCCGGCCTGGTCGGCCCACCGTGATCGTGCTCGGCGTGGGCGTCGAGCCCGGGACGCCCGCCGAGTTCCTGCGGGAGGCGGTCGGCGACCTGGCCTACGACGCCGTCGCGACGATCGACCGTCGGCTGGGCGAGCCGGCGATCGAGGCCGTCGCGCACGGCTGCAAGCTCCTGCTGTTCACCACGGCGGAGCTCGACGCCGTCCACGTCCCGAACCCCTCCGCGGTGGTCCGGCGCCTCACCGGGACCGGGTCGGTCGCGGAGGCGGCGGCGATCCTGGCGGCGCGCGAGCTCGGCGGGGTGGGCGAGCTCGTCGTCGAGAAGCGGCGGGGCCGGATGGTGACGGTGGCGCTGGCGCACTGAGACCGGATCAGGCCGGGCGGACGCGCAGCGCCCACCAGGCGAACCCGGCCGCCGCGGCGGAGAGCACCGCCGCGAGCACGTAGGCGTGGTTCAGTCCGGGCACGAACGCGCCGGAGAACACGATCGTGCCCAGCAGCGCGACCCCCAGGTTCGAGCCCACCTGCCGCGACGTCGTGGCGATCGCCCCGGCCACCCCCGCCCGCTCCTCGGGCATCGAGGCGACCGCGATGGTGTTGACCGGCGTGTTCGTCAGCCCGAGCCCGACCCCGAGCAGGACGTAGCCCGGGAGCACGGTCCACAGCGGGCCCGTCGTCGAGACCGTCAGCGCGAGCCACCCGGTGGCGACCGCCAGGCAGGTGGCGCCGAGGGTCGCGGGCACGCGCGGGCCGATGCGCCCGACGATCCGGCCCGCGAGCGGCGAGAGCAGGAACGAGCTCAGGGTCGCCGGTGCCGTCAGGAGGCCGGCCTGCAGGGCTGACAGCCCGCGGTGTTCCTGCAGCCAGAGGGTGTTGAAGAAGAGGAAGCCGCCGAGGGTGACGAAGGCGGCGACCGCGAGTCCCATCGCCCCGAGCAGCGCGGGCCGTCGGAAGTCCGACAGGGTGAGCAGCGGGTGGTCCGAGCGACGCTCGACCACCACGAAGGCCCACGCGGCGAGCACCCCGACCGCCAGGAGCGCGAGCGTGACCGGCGAGTCCCAGCCCCGTTCGGGTGCCGTGATGAGCGCGTAGGTCACGGGGAAGAGGGTCGCCACGATCGCGGTCTGGCCGAGGAGGTCGAGCTTCGGTGGGGCCGCGGGCCGCGTCCCGTCCGAGACCAGCCGCGACGAGAGCAGGGCGATCACCACGATCGGCACGTTCACCATGAACACCGACCGCCAGCCGACCGAGTCGACGAGGACGCCGCCGACCACGGGCCCCAGCCCCATCGCGATCCCGGTCGAGGCCGACCAGATGCCGAGCGCCTGCGCGCGGGCGGGTCCCTGCGGGTAGGCGCGGGCGAGCATGGCGAGGGTGGCGGGCGTCATCATCGCCCCGCCGAGGGACTGCAGCACCCGGAACACGATCATCGCGCCCAGCCCCGGCGCGAGCCCGCACGCCAGCGACCCCAGCCCGAACAGGGCGAGCCCGAGGATCCAGATGCGACGGTGCCCGAAGCGGTCGCCGAGCGAGGCGCAGACGAACAGGGAGCCGGCGCGGGCCAGGACGTAGGCGTTCACCGTCCACTGCAGCCCGCTGGTGGCCGCGCCCAGGTCGTGTCCCATGGTCGGGAGGGCCACGTTGAGGATCGTCGTGTCCAGGTTCGCCATGAACACGGTCAGGCATCCGAGCGCCAGCGTCAGTCCGGCCGTCCCCGCGCGCCCGCGCACCGTGGTCGTCATCATCGGAAAGGTTAGCTCGGCTCACTTTCGTGAACGCTGAGTCGTGCGTCTCCCGGACCCCGGCACCGGCGATCCGGACACCGGTCGCAGAGCGCCGTAAACGCCCACTGACCTGCGAAGATGCGGCAGCGCAGCGGTGTAGCTTCGGCGGTGTGTCCGAGCAGTGGGACGGCCGGGGCCTGCCGCCGGTGGCGGCCGAGCGGGTGCGTCGCGCGGCGGCCGGGGGCCCCTGGACCTCGATGCTCTCCGTGCCGTCCGCGGCCGGTCTCGCGACCACGCAGTACGAGCCGGTCGGCGAGGTGATGGGCTCGATCGTGCAGAACGTCGGCTGGTCGGGCTACGGCGGGTGCGGTGGTTTCGGGGGCGGCATCCTCGGCGGCGTCGCCGGGCCGATGGCGCCGTTACCCGCCTTCAGGCCCTACGTGGAGGCGCTCGAGCGCGGCTACGGGACCGCCCTGCACCGCATGCGGCTGGAGGCGGAGGCCATCGGCGCCGACGGCGTCGTCGGGGTGATCCTCACCGCCGACCACCTCGGTCAGGGCAGCCGCGAGTTCGTCGCGCTCGGGACCGCCGTCCGCTCCCGTGCCACCCCACCTCCCCGGCCGTTCACCACCTCGCTGGCCGGGCAGGACGTGGCCAAGCTCCTCGCTGCGGGCTGGCTCCCGGCCGAGCTCGTCTACGGCATCGCGATCTCCATCCGCCACGACGACTGGGCCACCCGCCGACAGGCGTCCTGGGGTGCCGGCAACACCGAGGTGACCGGGTACACCCAGCTCGCCACCGCGGTCCGCGCCGACGCCCGGCGGCGCTTCGGCGAACAGGTGGCCGGAGCCGGCGGGCAGGGCGCGATCGTGTCGAGCCTGGGCGTGCGGATGTGGCACGTCGAACCGGCCGAGAACCACCGCGACCACGTCGCCGAGGCCACCGTCTTCGGTGACGCGCTCGTCGCGGTCGAGCGTCCGGCGCCGCGCGTCGCGGCGCCGTTGACCGTCATGCCCCTGCGCCCGCGAGGAGGACTCTCGTGACCGACGTCCCGACCCAGGCCGGTGTCCCGCAGGACGCGATGCGGCGCCTCGAGCACATGCGACCCGGCCAGCCGACCAGCATGTTCACCTCGGATCTCTCGGTGAACGAGTTCCTCCTGGTGCGCGAGGCCGGGTTCCGCCCGCTGGGGCTGGTGCTGGGATCGAGCATCTACCACGTCGGCTTCCAGGTGGGCCGGTGGGGGAAGAACCAGGAGCTCACCACGCTCTCGCAGGCGATGTACCACGCGCGGGAACTCGCGATGACCCGGATGGAGGCCGAGGCCGACGCCCTCGGCGCCGACGGCATCGTCGGGGTGCGCCTCGACATCGAGTTCAAGGAGTTCGGCAACGACCTCGCCGAGTTCATCGCGGTCGGCACGGCCGTCGGGGCGGACCACGCGCCGCCCGGGGCGCCCGGGGGCTCCTGGCGCAACCTGCACCGCCAGCCCTTCACCTCCGACCTCTCCGGGCAGGACTTCTGGACGTTGATCCAGGCGGGCTACGCGCCGCTGGGCATGGTGATGGGCTCGTGCGTCTACCACATCGCCCACCAGGGGATGTTCAAGGCGATGTCGAACATCGGGCAGAACGTCGAGCTGCCGCAGTACACCGAGGGGCTCTACGACGCCCGCGAGCTCGCGATGAGCCGCATGCAGGCCGAGGCGGAGGCGCTGCACGCCGAGGGCATCGTCGGGGTCCGGTTGAACGCCCACGGACACCGCTGGGGCGGACACACCACCGAGTTCTTCGCGATCGGCACGGCCGTGCGCCCGCTGCGCGAGGACCACCACATCGCGACCCCGCAGCTCGTGCTGCCCCTGACCGATGGGTGACCTCGTTCCCGACGCCGGGTCGAGCGGCCTGGGGCCGCTCGCGGACGTCTCGGTCCTCGCTGCCGCGCTGCAGGCCGACCGGCTCGACGTGGCGTCCTACGCGCGGATCCTGTCCGGGTCGCTCGGCGAGGCGATGCCGGCGGGATCCGTGGAGATCGGGCGCCGTCGCGGGCTGGGCGACCGGGTGGCGGGACGCGAGGGCCGCGTCGAGTCGGTCGTCGTGCACGGTGAGGGTCGCGACCTGGAACTGCGTGCCGAGGGGGAGCGGGTGCACGCGGAGGTCCGGCGCGTGTCCGGCGGGGTGGTGATCAGCCGCCGTCGGGTCGACGTCGAGACGTGGCTGCAGGCGCTCGCCGAGGACCTCCGGCAGATCGCCGCGCGCGATGCGGCCGCCCGTCGGGCCCTCGAGCGGTGGCTCGCCCCGGGCAGCGCCTGACGAGCCGCGCTCAGAGGTCGAAGATGCCCGAGCTGATCGGGTCGGCCGTGTGCGGGAACGGGCCGGCTCCCGGCACGTCGGCCGTCCGGCGGGTCCGGTTGTCCGGGCCGGTCGGGCTCACCTCCGGCTTCCCGGCGGCGGTGGTCTCGGTGATCGCGACGGGCCGGATGGCGGAGGCGCCGGGAGCCGGGAGGACCGCTGCGAGGGTTCCGGCCCCGCCGAGCGCGGCGATCCCGGCGAGGGTGGCGGTCAGTCCGAAGCGGTTCCCGGTCATGACGACGAGCCTGCGGCGCGGCGGTGGGGCACGGCTCGGAGCCCGATGAGGGGCGGCTGTGCGCCAGGCCGTCGCGCGGGCCGCCCGAGCAGCGTCGTCGCGGACGGGACCAGGCGGCGGCCCTGCTCGTCGCACGTTCCCGCCGGCGTCCGTTCGAGAGCCTCCCGTGCTCGTCGATGGACGTCTCCAGCTGCGTGCGCTCGTCCTCGAGCAGTACGTCGAACACGCCCGTCGGGCGCCTCGCGTCGTCGCGTCAGCGGGTCTCCAACGGTGGTCGGCCCGCGGCGGCGCCGGACGAGCAGCCCGTGACGGTCCGACCCGCCGTCAGGACGGGATGAACGTCCCGCCCGCGGCGACCGCGAGCTCCGGGCCGAACAGGGCGCCCGGCGTGAACGCACCCGGCCGGCCCTCCCCGGCGGCGAGCCGACGGGCGGTCTCCGCGGCCGCCGCGGCGGTGAAGTCCAGGGCGTCGTCGAGCCGCAGCCACGCGGTGCGGACCGACCCGTCCGGCCAGGTCGCCCGGGCGTGCGCCCAGGAGTGCGGCCGCGGGCGCTCGGCCGCCTGTACCGGCACCCGCGCGAGCCCGGCCGCCGCGAGCCGCGTCGCGCCGGGGACGCGCAGCAGCGCGCTCGCCACCGGCATCGCGAGCCGCACCGCCGTCCCGCCCGGCACCATGCTCGACGCCGCCTCGACCTCCGGAGCGCCGCTCGCCCGCCACGCCGCGAGGAGTTCGCCGAACGGCGCGACGGTGGTCGGGACGGTCGCACCGTCGGGGGTCTGCAGCGTCTCCGTCCGGCCGACGGGCGCGGTGCGGACCAGCCGCCCGCCGCGCACCGCCCGGCCGCCCTCGGGGAACTGCCCGACGATGGTCCCCGCCAGCGCCGGGCCGACGGTGCTCGCCTCCGCCGCGACCGACGGCAGCACGGCGACCCGCACCCGCTGCGGCGCCGGTCGGTCCTCGACCAGTCGCAGCACCGTCGACTCGCCGGCCAGCACCCCGAATCCGGCCCCGGTGACGATGGTCCGCCGCTCCCGGACGGCGACCCCGTCGAGCGCGAGCAGGGTCTCGAACGCGGGGATCTCGTTCGCGACGTCGACGTAGTGCGTCCCCGGCGGACATGCCCGGGCCGCGGCAGGACCCGTCGTCGTGAAGGGGCCGACGGCATTCACGACGACGGGTGGGGCTGCGTCGGGCAGCTGCGCGAGCAGCTCGTCGAACGAGCCGGTCCAGACGCGGGCGCCCAGCTCGGCGGCGGGCGCGGCGAGTCGGTCGGCGGAGCGCCCGAGCAGCGTCAGCCCGACTCCGCGGGCGGCCAGCTGCGCCGCGATCGCCCGGCCGGTCCGGCCGCTCGCTCCCAGGACCCACACCTCGTCGCCCATCGGACCTCCATGTCAGTGACTGACATGAGCGTACCCGGTCGTGTCGGCTCCCGGCGCGGCGTCCGAACCGCCAGGATGAGCGCCATGAGCGAGAAGGACGCGGCCGGCACACCGGACCTGAGCGCGCCGTCCCCCGCCGACGGTCCGACCGTCGAGCAGACCGCCGTCGCCCGTCGCGACACCCCGCCGCCCGCGGAGCGCGAGACCGAGCGCCTCCCCGGCGGCACCGCGGGCGCGGCGCCGACCCGCACCCACGCCACGCCGACGAAGACCGGGCCCGGCCTGACCCGCATCGGCGGGGCCTGGATCGGCCTCATCCTCGGCGCGGTCGTCCTGGTCTTCCTGCTGATCTTCATCCTGCAGAACCTCGACCCCGCCCGGGTGCAGTTCCTGGGGCTGCAGGCCGAACTGCCGCTCGGCATCTGGATGCTGTTCTCGGCGATCGCGGGCGTGCTGCTCCTGGCGATCCCCGGCCTCGGGCGGATGATCCAGTGGCGCCGCGCGGCGAGGGCCACGAAGCGCTAGACCGGACCCGACGGTCGAGCTCCGCTCCGCTGCGTCTCCCGCCCGGCAGGATGGGGTCGTGACGACCTCGCGCCTCGCCCTCGCCGGAGAACCGCTGCCGACGGTCGGGCACGCCCGCGCCTACGTCTGCGGCATCACGCCCTACGACACGACCCACCTCGGGCACGCCGCGACCTTCGTCTGGGCCGACGTCGCGACCCGCGTCCTGCGTCGGGTCGGGGTCACGGTGGAGGTCTGCCGCAACGTCACCGACGTCGACGACGTGCTCGACGCCGCCGCCGCCGACCGGGCGGGCAGCCGGTTCGACAGCTTCGCCGCCGTCGGCCAGTTCCGCTTCGACCGCGACATGGCGGCCCTCGGCGTTCGCCCGCCCGCGCACGAGCCGCGGGCGCACAACCACGTCGACGACGTCGTCCGCCTCGCCGCCGGCCTCCTCGAGCGGGGCGTCGCCTACGAGCGCGACGGGGAGGTGCTCCTGCGGGCCTCCGCCGTCGGCCTCGCGGACCGGGTTCCCGACGACGGGTCCTCGCAGGTCCCGCCCTCGGCTCGCGCCGAGGACCCGGCCGACCCGACGGTGTGGCGCCCGGCCCTGACGGGCGAGGCGGCCTGGCCCAGCCCGTGGGGCGACGGGCGGCCCGGCTGGCACGCGGAGTGCGCCGCCATGGCGCTGTCGGTGCTCGGCCCGGCGGTCGACCTGCACGTCGGCGGGGCCGATCTGCGCCACCCCCATCACACCGCGATGGGCGCGATGGCCGAGGCGATGACCGGGGTCCGGCCGTTCGCCCGCGCCCGGCTGCACGTCGGCACGGTGCAGGTCGACGGCGCGAAGATGGCCAAGTCGGCCGGCAACCTCCTGCTCGTCTCGGACCTGCTCGAGTCGTGGCCCGCCGCCGCGGTCCGGCTCCTCGTGCTCGACCGGCCGTGGGCGCAGGCCTGGGACGTCGCCCCTGGCGAGATCGCGGCCGCGGCGGACCGCCTGGAGGGCCTCTACGCGGCGGCGGGTCGCCACGTCGACGGGCAGGCCGCCGTCGACGCGGTGGTCGGAGCCCTGCTCGACGACCTCGACGTGCCGGCCGCGCTCGCGGTCGCCGAGGCCGAGGGCGGGGAGGCTGCCCGCGTCGCGCTGTCGGTGCTCGGCCTGAGCTGACCGACCCGGGACCGGTGATGCTTCTGTGACACGCGGGGCGGATGTGCCGCGGAACCGGGCCGCGCTGCCTACGGTGTGACGTCGGGTGTCGACGCTCGAGTCGCGCCGGGGGAGCGGAGGAGGGCGTCATGCGCTGGGGCGGACCCGACGAGGTGACGCTGAAGCCCGCGGGTGGGGCGGAGGCGGCCGAGCCGCCCGCACCGCGGACCTCGCCGGAGAACGAGTCCGTCCACGAGTCCGGCGAGTCCGTCGAGTCGGGCGAGTCGGGCGAGTCGGGGACCCGGTCCTCCTGGCGGTCCCGGCGCGCACGCAAGGAGACCCGGCGCGGGGCCGCAGGTGCGGCGCCGACCTCCGAGGGCGCCTCCGCCGGGTCGGCCCCCGAGGCCCCCGAAACTCCCGAGGCTGACGCCGATGCTGCTCCGGATGCCGCTCGCGAGGAGCGGACGGCTCCGTCGGCTCCCGCCGAGCCCGGCCGCGACGAGGACCGGCCCACCGCCGCCACCGCTCCGAGCCCTGCCGAGCCCGAGCCCGCGACGGCACCGGCACCGCCGCGGGACGCGGCCGGCCCGCCGGCGCCCGCCCGCCCCGGACCCGCGTCGCCCCCCTCACGCGGTGCCCTGTGGAACCGCGGCCGGACGTCGGCCCCGAAGGCGCCGCCCCCTCGTGCCGGCCGCCCGGGTCCGGGCGGACCACCTGCGGCACCGCCCGACGCCCCGAGTCGCGACACCGCATCGTCCTCGGGCGTCGCCCCCCGCACGCCTCCCTGGCGGACCCCCGGGCTGACCCCGTCGGCCGACGACGCCCCCTCGACGCCGCGCGAGCAGGACACCGTCCCCTCGGCCCGCGCCGCGACCGGTCCGGCGCCGTCCCGCACCGGGTCGACCCCGTCGCGTCCGACCCCGACGCCGCCCCGGCCCACGTCCTCCGCGCGCCCCGGTTCCCGCCCGACGAACTCCGGCGCCACGGCGGGCGCGGCCGCCGGAGCCGCTGGCGCCGCCGCTGCGGTCGGGGCGGCGGGCAGGACCAGGGACGAGGCCCCCGGGAAGCCGTCGGCCACGACCACGTCGGACACCACCAGCGAGAAGTCGTCGACCTCGACGTCGTCCACGACATCGACCACGGCCGACGCCGCCACCACGACGACGCGGGCGACGCCGACCGAACCCGACACCGTGCGGACCACCACGCCGGCTGTCTCCGCTCCGGGGACCGACCCGAGCCGCACCGACGACCGCCGCACTGACGACCGCCGGACCGACGACCGCCGGAACGACGACCGCACCGACGACCGCACCGACGGACGCCGCACCGGTACCG
This sequence comes from Actinomycetospora sp. NBRC 106378, assembly GCF_030269685.1. Classification (GTDB taxonomy): domain Bacteria; phylum Actinomycetota; class Actinomycetes; order Mycobacteriales; family Pseudonocardiaceae; genus Actinomycetospora. Next base: position 28,518 of record NZ_BSTT01000016.1, on the reverse strand, counting down.
GCCGCGTCGACGAGAGCCACACCGACGTCATCGACCGGGTCGACACCCCGGAGACCGAGTCCTCGCAACGCGGTCCGAGCACACCGGTCGGCCGCGGCGGAGCCGTGCTCGGCGCCGCGGCAGCCGGGATGGGGGCCGTCGCCGGCGCGATCGCGAACCGCTATCGGCGGCAGCCCGACACCGACCGTCCGACCACCGGTCGGCCGATCCCGGACCGCCCGGACCGCCCGGACCGCCCGGACCGCCCGGACCGCCCGGACCGCCCGGACCGCCCAGACCGCCCGGACCGCCCGGACCGTCCGACCGCCGCGCCGGCCGAGGAGGCCCGGCCCGTCGCCGAGCCCGCAGCACCCGCTCCCGGAGCCTCCGAGACGACGGATGTGACGGCGACCCCGACAGCCACCCGCTCCCGCCCGTCGACCGAGCGCACCGACCGCACCGACCGCACCAACCGCACCGACCGCGACACGTCGTCCGGCTCGACCACGGCCGCCACCACCGGCGCTGCTGCTGCAGCCGGCGCGACGGCGGCCGCCTCGGCCGCCACCGCCAGGCCCGAGTCGTCGTCGAGTGCGACGTCGACGATCTCCGAGTCGCCGACCGAGCCGTCGCGACCCGCCGTCGGGAAGACCGAGCTCGCCCCGGAGACCACGGCAGCGGAGCCCGAGTCGGCCGCGGAGCGCACCGAGATCACGACGTCGGAGCGCACCGACGTCATGTCCCCGGTCGAGGAGCCGCGCCCGGCGACGGACCCGCGGCCCGGAGTCGTCCGGGACCGGCGCCGGCGTCGGCGGGTGCTGTTCGCGTTCGTCCTCGCGGCGCTGGTGCTCGCCGCCTTCCTCGGGCTGGTCGCGCTGATCACCGACCACGCCGACGGTCCGACCCCGCCGCGGGCCGCCGCGGCCGACCCGGCGCTGCGCGTACCGGCCCAGTCGGCCGCCGCGCCCACGCCACCGCCGGTGCCGCAGCTCCCGCGGGGTGGGACGACCTTCTTCCCGCAGCACCGGGTCGTCGCCTACTACGGCACCGCCGGCACCGACGCGCTCGGCGTCCTCGGCGAGGGCTCGCCGACCGACGCGGCCACGAAGCTGGAGGCGGCGGCGGCCCCGTTCGCGACGCCCGGCAAGACCGTCCTGCCCGCCATGGAGCTCATCGTCTCCATCGCGAACAGCACCCCCGGCCCGGACGGGACCTACCACAGCGACATCGACCAGGCCGAGGCCCGCCAGTACCTCGCGGCGGCCCGCGCGAAGCAGCAGGTCATGATCATCGACATCCAGCCCGGGCGGGCGGACTTCATGACCGCCGTCAAGCCCTGGGAGGACCTGCTCCGCGAGCCCGACGTCAGCCTCGCCCTCGACCCCGAGTGGCGCATGCCGCCCGGCCAGGTGCCCGGGAAGTCCATCGGGACGGTCAGCGCCGACGAGGTCAACCAGGTCTCGAGCTGGCTCGCGAACCTCGTGACGACGAACGACCTCCCGCAGAAGCTGTTCGTGCTGCACCAGTTCACGCCCAACATGATCAGCAACCCGGAGCGCCTCCAGACCCCGCCGCAGCTCGCCGTCGTGCAACACATCGACGGCTTCGGCGCGCCGCCCAACAAGATCGGCAAGTACCAGGAGCTGCAACGCCCGCAGCAGCTCCACCTCGGGTTCAAGCTGTTCATCGACGAGGACACCCCGACGTTGACCCCGCAGCAGGCCCTCGCGCTGACGCCGCCGCCGGACCTCGTCACCTACCAGTAGCCCCCGCCGGTCGACGGCTCACGACAGGCCCTGCACCGGCGCGATCGTGACCGCGAGCAGCATGCCGACGGCCACCAGCGCGAGCGTGCCGACCACCGTGCCGACGACGGGCAGCCACCGCGCCGCAACGAGGGCGAGCAGGCCGGCGAGGGCGGCGAGGAGCACCGCCCCCGCGATCCGGAGGTCGAGCCGCCGCTCGAGGGTCCACACCCCGAGGCCGCGCCGGTCGAGGCAGGCGCCCACACCCGTCGTCAGGAACCCGAGGACCAGCAGGAGCAGCCGCAGCACGGCGGCAGTCCGCCCCGGCATAGGGCCGGACGGGGCGCGGAAAACCACTCACCCCGGTCAGTAGGCTCACCGCATGGCACGAGGCGTCACCCGCATGTCCGAGCTGTTCCTGCGCACCCTGCGCGAGGACCCGGCCGACGCCGAGGTGACCAGTCACAAGCTGCTCGTGCGCGCGGGGTACGTGCGGCGGGTCGCGCCCGGCATCTACTCCTGGCTGCCGCTGGGTGTGCGCGTGCTGCGCAACGTCGAGCGGATCGTGCGCGAGGAGATGGACGCGATCGGCGCGCAGGAGGTGCACTTCCCGGCGCTGCTGCCCCGCGAGCCCTACGAGGCGACGGGCCGCTGGACCGAGTACGGCGACACGCTCTTCCGGCTCAAGGACCGCAAGCAGGCCGACTACCTGCTCGGGCCGACGCACGAGGAGCTCTTCACGCTGATGGTGAAGGGCGAGACGTCGTCCTACCGGGACTTCCCGGTGACGCTCTACCAGATCCAGACCAAGTACCGGGACGAGGAGCGTCCCCGCGCGGGCATCCTGCGCGGCCGCGAGTTCACGATGAAGGACTCGTACTCCTTCGACCTCACCGACGAGGGCCTCGCCGAGTCCTACGCCGCGCACCGCCTCGCGTACCAGAAGCTGTTCGACCGGCTCGGCCTGGAGATCCAGATCGTGTCCGCGATGTCCGGCGCGATGGGCGGGTCGGCCTCCGAGGAGTTCCTCGCGCCCTGCGAGGCGGGCGAGGACACCTACGTGCGGTGCCTGGAGTCGGGGTACGCCGCGAACGTCGAGGCGGTCACCACGACCCCGCCGCCCGCGCAGTCGATCGACGACAAGCCCGAGGCGGTCGTCCACGACACCCCCGACACCCCGACGATCGACTCGCTGGTCGCGGTGGCGCGGTCGCTGTTCCCCGACCGGGACCACACCGCGGCCGACACGCTGAAGAACGTCATGGTCAAGACCCGGCTGCCCGGGGCCGACGAGTGGCAGCTCCTCGGCGTCGGTGTGCCCGGCGACCGCGAGGTCGACATGAAGCGCCTCGAGGCGGCGGTGTCGCCCGCCGAGGTGGCGCTGCTCGAGGACGCCGACTTCGCCCGCAACCCGTTCCTCACCAAGGGCTACATCGGTCCGGTCGGCCTGCAGAAGAACGGCGTGCGGTTCCTCGTCGACCCGCGGATCGTCACCGGCACCGCCTGGATCACCGGCGCCGACGAGCCCGGCCGGCACGTCTTCGACCTGGTCGCCGGCCGCGACTTCACCCCCGACGGCACCATCGAGGCCGCCGAGGTCCGCGCGGGCGACCCGTCGCCCGACGGCGCCGGCACCCTCGTCGCGGCCCGCGGCATCGAGATGGGCCACATCTTCCAGCTCGGCCGCAAGTACGCGCAGGCGCTGGGGCTCGAGGCGCTCGGGGCCGACGGCAAGCGGACCACGGTGACGATGGGGTCCTACGGCGTCGGCGTCTCGCGCGCGGTCGCGGCGATCACCGAGCAGCACGCCGACGCCAAGGGCCTGGTGTGGCCGCGTGAGGTCGCCCCCTTCGACGTGCACCTGGTCATCGCCGGGAAGGACGACGCCCAGCGCGCGGCCGCCGAGACGATCGCCGCGGGCCTCGCCGAGGCCGGCCTCGAGGTGCTCCTCGACGACCGCAAGGCCTCCCCGGGCGTCAAGTTCGCCGACGCCGAGCTGCTCGGCATGCCGACCTCGATCACGGTCGGCCGCGGCCTCGCGAACGGGGTCGTCGAGGTCACCGAGCGGCGCTCGGGCGAGCGACGCGAGGTGCCGGTCGACGACGTCGTGACCGCGCTGACCGGCGGGGCCTGAGCACCTGCCGGTGCCGCCAATGCGTCACTGCGTGCGCTGAGCGCGAGGAGATCGGGCACCGTCGCGGGGGTGCCGCGGCCCCGCGCGCGTCGACGATCATGATCCGGTGCGCGTGCTCCTCACGTCCTTCCCCGCCGTCGCCCACGTCCTCGCGCTGCGGCCGCTCGCCGCGGAGCTCGTCGCCCGGGGCCACGACGTCGCCCTGCTGAGCGCTCCCAGCGCGGCGCCGCTGCTGCCGCCCGGGGTCCGGCACCTGGTCGCCGGGCCCGACCTCGACGAGCTGCTCGCGCTGCCCCGCCCGGAGGGGGAACGTCCCGACGGGCTGCCGATCGACTGCGGGAACTTCTTCGGCGGGCAGCGGGTCGGCGTGACGCTCGATGCGGCCCGGGCGGCCCTCGGCTCCTGGCAGGCCGACCTCGTCGTCGCCGAGGGCCTCGACGGCCTCGGCCCCGTCCTCGCCGCCGCATGGGACGTCCCTCTCGAGGTGGTCTCGCTCGGCCCGGTCTGCATGGCCGACATCGACGCGGACATCCGGACGACGGTGCTCGCGACCGGGCTGCCGTACGCCTCGCCCCGCCGCCGCCTCGACCCCTGGCCCGCGGTACTCCGCCCGCCGGGCTGGGAGGCTCCCGGCCCCCTCACCCCGGTGCGCGCCGAGCTGGCCCTTCCTGACGCCGGGTCGGTGCCGGTCGCCGTACCGCCCGGCGACGGGCCCGCCGTCCTCGTGACGCTCGGGACGCTGTTCCTCGACGGTCCGACCCTGGCCGGCGTGGTCGACGCCGTGACCGGGAGCGGGGCGCGCGCGGTGGTCGCGCTGCCCCCGTCGCTCGACGCCCTGGACGTGGCCCACCCGGACCGGGTCGCGCTGCGCCCGTTCGGCGCGCTCGGGCCGGTGCTCGAGCGCGTCGATGCGGTGGTCTGCCACGCCGGGGCGGCCACGGTGCTCGCGGCGGCCATCCACGGGCGGCCGCTCGTGGTGGTCCCGCAGGGCGCCGACCACCACATCAACGCGGCGGGGGTGGTGGCAGCCGGGATCGGGCTCCGGGTCGCGGCGACCGACGGACCCGGCGCGATCGCCGCGGCGACCACGGTCGTCGTCGGGAGCGGGTTCTGCGAGCGGGCGGCCGGGACGGCGGCCGGGATCGCGGCGACACCGTCCTGGGCGGACCTGCTCGCCTGACCGAGGGGTCCCGCCGTGCGGCCCCGCCGGCCCCGCCACCGCGCCGAGGGGCCGCTCGGCGTCAGCCGAGACCCACGCACACCCCGGCGACGACCTTCGCGCACACCTTCACGCCGCCGCCGCCACCGCCCCCGCCGCCCGACGAGCCGCCACCCGAGCTGCCCGAGCTGCCCGAGCTGCCCGAGCTGCCCGAGCTGCCCGAGCTGCCCGACGACCCTCCCGACCGACCCGACCCGGAGGAGCCGCCCGACCCGCCCGACCCGGATGACGATCCCGAGCCGCCCGAGGAGCCGCCCGAGGAGCCGCCCGAGGAGCCGCCGGAGGAGGCGCCCGACGTCCCGGCGGACCGGGACGACGCCCCGCCCGCTGCGCCGCGCACGGTCCCGGCGCCGGACGTCGCGTCCGGGATCGGGGCGACCGCGGCCCCGGCGATCGGTGCTACCACGGCCGGGACCGCCGGGACCCCCGCGGCGGGCGGGGGCTGCAGGCCCGTGGTGACCGCCGCGACGGCCGGGCCGGGCGCGCTGCCGCCCACGGGGACCGCAGGCGCCACGGCCGGCGCCACCGAGGTCGGCGCGGGGTCCTCGCCGGTTCCGACGATCAGCAGGGTCGCGACCCCGGCGACCCCCAGCACCGCGGCGGCGGCCACCACGAGGGCGAGGAGCGTCGCCCCACCCCAGGTGCGTCGACGACGGTGCCGAGCCGTCGACCTGGTCCCCAGCACGCCCACCCCTGCCCCCTTCGTGCGGCCTCGGTGCCGACGTGTCGACCACGGTGGGGGTGATGTGAGCCGTCCCCGGACGGTCCCACTCGCCCGGACCAGCGGGTACGCCCGGACGGCCGATCCGCCGATCGCGGCCGGGACGTCCGGTCACCCGGATGACCGCGTTCGCTCCCAGGAAGGGAGGGGAACTCCGCAGGTTGGTGCGACCGGTCGTCGGGAAGGGTCAGCGGCGGCGCTCGAGCGCGACGCTGACGCCGAAGACGACCAGCCCGAGCACCGGGAGGGCCGCCCCGACCAGGGCCGGCGCGTCGTAGCCGAGACCGGCCGCGAGGACCGCACCGCCGAGGGCCGCGCCGATCGCGTTGGCGATGTTGAAGGCCGAGTGGAAGCTGGCCGCGGCGAGCGACGGGCCCTCGGCGGCGAAGTCCATCAGCCGCCCCATCAGGGCGGGCCCGGCGGACAGGCCGACGAAGCCGAGCAGGAACAGCCCGACCGCCGCGGTCACCGGGTGGTGCGCGGCGAACACGAACGCGAGCAGTACGAGCGAGTACACGGCCAGCGCGACCGCGATGGTCGCGCGCGGCATCCGCTCGGCGAGGCGACCACCGACGACGTTGCCGACCGTCATGCCGATGCCCAGGGCGCCGAGCAGCAGCGGGACGGTGCCAGCGTCGACGCCGGCCTGGTTCGTCAGGATCGGGCTGATGTAGCTGTACACCGCGAAGAGGCCGCCGAAGCCGGCGCTGATCGCACCGAGGGTGAGCCAGACCTGCGGGCGGGTCAGGGCGGTGAGCTCGCCGCGGACGCTGCCGCCCTGGGCCGCCGCGGCGTTCGGCACGAGCAGGACGACCGCGAGCACGGTGACCAGGGCGATCGCGGTGACCGCGACGTACGCCGAGCGCCACCCGAACGTCTCGCCCAGCCACGTCGCGGCGGGCACGCCGACGATGTTCGCGATCGTCAGACCCAGCATCACGGCGGCGAGGGCGCGGGCCCGACGGGCGGGCTCGACCAGCGCGGCCCCCAGCACCGCCGCGGTGCCGAAATAGGCGCCGTGCGGCAGCCCGGCGAGGAACCGCAGCGCCACGAACGGCACGAACGCCGGGGCGAGCGCGGACAGGGCGTTGAACACGACCAGCGCGGTCGCGAGGACGACGATCAGCTTCTTGCGGGCCCACCGGGCGCCGGCGATCGCGATCAGGGGAGCCCCGACGACGACGCCGAGCGCGTAGGCACTGATGGCCACACCCGCCGTCGGGACCGAGACCCCGAGGTCGGCGGCGAACCCGGGCAGCACGCCCATGCTCGCGAACTCGGTGGTGCCGATGGCGAGGCCGCCGAGCGACAGGGTGGCGAGGCTGACGCCGGTGGGGACGGTGAACCGGGGCGTCCGGGTCCCGGGGGCGGTCTCGAGGACGGCGCTCATCGCGTCAGCTCCAACAGGTCGGTGAGGCTGGTGATCGGGAGATCGGCGTCGATCCCCTTGAGTCCGGCGACCCGCGCGCCGGCGGCCTTCCCGGCGGCGGCGCCGGTGGCGGTGTCCTCGACGACGAGGCAGCGGGTCGGGTCGGCGCCGAGCAGCTCGGCGGCCCGCAGGTAGCCCTCGGGGTGGGGCTTGCCGTGGGTCAGCTGGTCGCGGGTGACGAGCAGGGGCGGGGTGATGCCGGCGGCGCCGAGCCGGAGCCCGGCGAGGCGGGCGTCGGCGCTGGTGACGACGGCCCAGGGCACCGTGAGTGCGGCGACGAGCTCGTGGGCGCCGGGCGCGGCGACGACCCCGTCGAGATCGTTGTACTCCTTCGCCAGCTGCGCACGCCCGTGGGCCTCGGCGTCCAGGTCCGGGCGGACCTCGCGGACCGTGTCGGCGGCCGGACGACCGGGCATCGTCGCGAGCACGAGGTCCTCGTCGACGTCGTTCTCGCGGGCCCAGGCCCGCCAGACCCGCTCGACGACGGCGTCGGAGTCCACGAGCGTGCCGTCCATGTCGAACAGCACCGCGTCCACGACCGTCACCTCTCCGCCCACCTCCACATCGCTTTTCCTCGCCAACCGAGCATAATGGCGGGATGTTCCCGACGGCGGGTGGTGAACCCGGGTTCCGGTGTGAGCCCGGTCGCGGGGCCGTGGACCGCTGGCGCACGGCCGCCCGGGTGCTCGACGCGGTGCGCCGCGCCCCGGGGCTGACACGGGTCGCGCTGGCCGACGAGCTGCGCCTCTCGAGCGCGACGACGACGGAGACCGTCGCCCGGCTGCGTACGGCCGGCTGGATCGCCGAGGAGCGCGCGCCGGTCTCGGGACGCGGACGGCCGACGACCCGCCTGACCCCGGCCGCGGACGGCCCGACGGTGCTGGCCCTGGACCTGCGCCACGAGGACTGGCGGCTCGGGGTCGCGGGGCTCGACGGGATCCCCACGGTGGTCGCGACCGGACGACGGGTCCGTGCGTGCCCCGAGGAGGTGGCCGAGGCCGTGGGCGCGCGGGGTGCGCTCGCGCTGGCGGTGTCGTTCCCGGCACCGCTGTCCGACGGCCGGGTCGTGCGCGCCGGCGAGCTGGACTGGACGACGCTCGATCCGGCGCGGCTCACCGGCGGGGCGGGGCTCCCGGTCCTCCAGGGCAACGACGCGACCCTCGCCGGGCTGGCCGAGGCGCGGTCGGGGGCCGCCGCGGGCGCGGGGACCGCGCTGTCGGTGCTCGTCGAGGTCGGCCTGGGCGGCACCCTGCTCCTCGACGGTCGCCCGCAGACCGGGGCCCACGGCGCCGCCGGGGAGTTCGGCCACCTGCCGTTCGGGGACCCGACGGTCGACTGCCCGTGCGGGGCGCGCGGCTGCTGGGGGCCGGAGGTGGACGGGTACGGGTTGGCCCGCCGCCTCGGGATGCCGGCGCCGTCCGACCCGCGGACGTTCGCGTCGACCGTGCTGGATCGCACCGACGACGCCGCCCGAGCGGCCGCCGCGGGGGCTGCGGCCGCGCTCGGCCGGGGCATCGCGGGGCTGGTCAACGCGCACGACCCCGACGTCGTCGTGCTCGGCGGACTCGCTCCGCGCCTGCGCGGCCCGGCCTTCGACGACGCCTACACCGCAGGCCTCATGGCGTGGCGCCGCTCCGCTCCCACCCCGGTGCGCGACGCCGTGCTGGGGTCCGACGCGGCCCTGCACGGCGCGGTCGCCCTGGCGCTGGACGAGGTCACGAGCGCGGAGGGCCTGGCCCGGGCGGCCGACCCCCACGCGTCCGCCGTGGCCCACCGCTGAGCGAGGGCGTCCGGACAGCGTCGCGGTCTCGGTCGCCCGATCGGCACGCGGACGTGGTCATCGCGGTGTGCGAGCCGATGCGGCCGTGGGCGCCTGCGACCTGACCCCGGGTGCAGGGTCTGCCGACGTCCCAGCTTTCTGGTGGGCGGCCCGCGGGGCGGCCTAGCGTGCGAGGTCGTGACGGCGGCCCGCGTGCTCGACGCCGCCCGCGAACGCTTCCGGCGCGGCGGTCGGGCGGCCCTGCCCACCGGGATCGTGCGCGAGGAGATCGTCGCCTCGTGGGAGCGCTCGACGGCCACGCCGTCGGACCCGCCGTTCGTCGGACACCACGACGGCGGCCCGCTCGTCGCGGCGGCGGACGCCGTCCTGCACCGGTTCGTCCGGGAGAACGCCGAGACGGGGTGCTCGGTCGCGCTCGTCGGTGACGACGGCGTCGTCCGGGTCCGCTACGACACCGACCCGGCGCTCGGCGAGCTCCTCGACTCCGCCGGGTTCGTCCCGGGGCACCGGTGCGACGAGCGCGCGGTCGGCACGACGGCGGCGGCCGTCGCCGGGGCGACGGGCCTGGCCGTCGTCGTCGAGGGCCCGGAGCACCTGCACCCCGCCTGGCGGGTGCTCCGCGAGGGGGCGGCACCGGTCGGCACGGGGCGCGTCGTGGTGGTCGCGCACGCGGCGGACCCCGTGTCGCTCGCGGTGGCCCGGCTGCTGGCCGACGCGGTGGCCGACCACGACGAGCGCGACCGCCGACGACGCGTGCTCGCCGTCCACGACGCGATGTCGGCCCTCCGCGCCGAGGGCGTGCCCTGGGTCGTGGCCGCGACCGACGACGAGACCTGGCTCGGCCGGGCGGTCACGTCGCTGCCCGACGCCGACCGGCAGACCCTGGGCGACGCGCTCACCACGAGCGTCCTGCTCGGCGAGACCGGCGGGCCCCGCCACCTGGACCTGCCGTCCGGGGTCTGCGCCGAGGTCGACCTGCGCGAGGTGCGGGGTGGCGACGGCGAGGTGTTCGGAGCCGTCCTCGCGGGCGGGCCGGTCGCGGCGCACGCCGGGACCGGGCGCGTGAGCCTCGCCGCCCGGGAGGCGCGACGGCGTCAGGGCTCCCACGTCGCACCGACGGCCCGGCGGGACTTCGCCGCGGACCTGCACCGCGACCCGTCGTCGGGTGAGGAGGCCCGTCGTCGCGCGACGCAGGAACTGTTCGGCCCCTACGAGCGGATGCGGCGCGACGCCACGGCGGCCCTCGGCGGTCGGCGGCACCTGCTGCTGGTGGGGGAGACCGGGGTCGGGAAGCGGACCCTGGCCCGTGAACGGTTCACCCACCTCTTCCCGCGGGGGACCTCGACCACCGTGGACTGCTCGGGTCCCGCGGACGACCTGCGCCTCGATCCCGGCCGCGGGGACGCCCACCTGGTGCTGCTCGACCAGCTGCACGCCCTGACGCCGGTGGTGGCCCGCCGGCTCGACGAGGCGCTGCGGCCGCTGACCGCGGTGCCGGGCCGCGTGGTTGTCGTCGGGTGCCTCGACTCGGCGGCGGTCGACGCCGCCCGCCCGTACGGCCTGCTGCTGCGCCACTTCCACGACACGGTCCGCGTCCCCGCCCTGCGTCACCGCACCGACGAACTCGCGGGACTCGCGCAGGCTGTGCTGCGCGCGATGAGCGGTGCCCGGTCGCTGCGCCTCTCCCACCAGGTCGTCCGGGTGCTCGAGGGCTACGCGTGGCCGGGCAACCTCGCCGAGCTCGAGGACGTGCTGCGCTACGTCGTGGCGCGCAAGCCCGTGGGCATCGTGCAGCCGCCGGACCTGCCCGCGCTGTGCTTCACCAGTGCTCCGCGCCTGACGATGCTGGAGACCGCACAGGCCGACGCGATCATCCATGCGCTGTACGAGACGCGCGGGAACCGCTACAAGGCCGCCGCGATGCTCGGGATCGCGCGGTCGTCGCTCTACCGCAAGATCGACGCCTTCGGGATCAGCTACATCGCCTGAGGACTGTCCCGGGAGTGGGACAGCCGCCGGCCGGCGCGGTCGACGGGCGCCGCGAACCGTCCCGGAATCGGACAGTCGTCGTGTGGCCCACGCCATAGCGTCGGGGTCGCCGCCCAGGCGAACCAACGGAGGTCGCGATGAAGGCTCTGGTGTACCACGGTCCCGGTCGGAAGGCGTGGGAGGACGTCCCCGACGCGGCGATCGTCGAACCCACCGACGTGGTGGTCAAGGTCGACACGACCACGATCTGCGGCACCGACCTCCACATCCTGCAGGGCGACGTGGCCGCGGTGACCGACGGGCGCATCCTCGGCCACGAGGCCGTCGGCACGATCACCGAGATCGGCGCGGCCGTCCGCGGCTTCGCGGTCGGCGACCGGGTGCTCGTCCCGGCGATCACGAAGTGCGGCCGCTGCGAGTACTGCCAGCGCGGCATGCCGTCGCACTGCCAGACCGTCGGCGGCATCGGCTGGATCTTCGGCCACCTCATCGACGGCACGCAGGCCGAGTACGTCCGCGTGCCCTACGCCGACACGTCCCTCTACGCCGTGCCGCCGGAGGTCACCGACGAGCAGGCGATCTTCCTGGCGGACTCCCTGCCCACCGGCTACGAGGTCGGCGTCCTCGCGGGCGGGGTGCGACCGGGCCACACGGTCGCCGTGGTCGGGGCCGGGGCGGTGGGGCTCTCGGCGGTCCTGACGACGGGTCTGTGGGGGGCCTCGAAGGTGATCGCGATCGACTCCAACAAGTTCCGCCTCGAGAAGGCCCTGGAGTTCGGCGCGACCGACACCGTGGAGGTGGGACCCGGCACGGTGTCCGACGTGGTCGGTCTGACCGACGGGCTCGGGGTCGACGTCGCCATCGAGGCGGTCGGCTACCCGGAGACCCTGCTGACCGCGGCCTCGCTGGTGCGCCCCGGCGGCACGATCGCGAACGTCGGCGTCCACGGCACGCCGGTCGAGATCCCCATGCAGGACATGTGGATCGCCAACGTGACCCTGACGATGGGGCTGGTCGACACCGTGTCGATCCCGACGCTGCTGAAGATGGTCGCCTCGGGCCGCATCCCCGCCGAGAAGATGGGGACGCACTCGTTCACCTTCGACCAGATCGACGAGGCCTACGACGTCTTCGGCAACGCCGCGGCGAACCTCGCGCTCAAGGTGGTCATCACGCCCTGACCCGACCGCGAGGTGCACCTGGGGCAGGTCCGAGGGCCGTCGGACCTGCCTGGTGTGCCCCTCGCGAAGACGGTGGCCGCCGCCGGGATCAGCCCGCCGCGACCGGCGTGCGGCGCAGGTCCGCCGCCGGGAACGGCGGGAGTTCGTCGGCCTTCAGCGACGCGCGGCCGGCCAGCCGCCACGCCCGGGCCACCACGTCGTGGTCGGCCTCGGTGACGAGGTTGCCCATGACGCGCAGGGCCACCGTCATGAGCGCCTTCGACCGCATGCCGACCGGTCCCGCGACCGGCAGCAGCTTCGGCACCGTCAGGAGCTTGGCGAGGCGACGGGCGATGGAGAACGCCGAGCCGTAGTGCTCCCGGAGCGTCGCCGGCCAGGCCAGCGACCAGTCGTCCTCGGTCAGCAGGTCGACGATCAGCCGCCCGGTCTCGAGCCCGTAGTCGATGCCCTCGCCGTTGAGCGGGTTCACGCAGCCGGCGGCGTCTCCGACCAGTGCCCAGTTCCGCCCGGCGACCCCCGACACCGCCCCGCCCATCGGCAGCAGCGCCGACGCGACCTCGCGGACCTCGCCCGAGAGCTGCCAGTCGTCCCGGCGCTGCGCGGCGTAGTGCGCGATGAGCGACCGGAGTCGCACGTTGGCCGGGCGCTTGTCCGTCGCCAGGGTGCCGACGCCGATGTTCACCGACCCGTCGTGCAGCGGGAACACCCAGCCGTAGCCGGAGAGCACCTCGTTCTCGGTGCCGCGCAGTTCGAGGTGCGAGGAGATCCACGGGTCGTCGTGGCGGCCCGAGGTGATGTAGCCGCGCGCCGCGACACCGAAGGCCGTGTCCTTGTGCCACACCCGCCCGAGGACGCGGCCCAGGGTCGAGCGCGCGCCGTCCGCGACGATCAGCCGGCGGCAGGTGATGCGCGACCCGTCGTCGAACACCACCGCCGACACGGCGTCCCCGGCGAACTCGACGTCGACCGCCCGGCGGCCCTCGACCGGCACCGCCCCGCGCTCGAGTGCCACCGACCGGATGCGCGCGTCGAGCTCGGTCCGGGCGACCGCGCCCCCGTGCGCGGGGAGCGAGCCACCCGGCCAGGGCAGCGTCAGGAGCTGACCGAAACCGGCGGCGCGCAGGCCCCGGTTCTCGCCGCGGCCGCGCACCCAGTCGCCGAGTCCGAGTTTCGTCAGTTCGGCGATCGCGCGCGGCGTCAGGCCGTCACCGCAGGCCTTGTCGCGGGGGAAGACGGCGGCGTCGGCGAGGACGACGTCGTGACCTGCCCGGGCGGTCCACGCCGCCGCGGACGACCCGGCCGGCCCGGCTCCGATGACGAGGACGTCGGTGTTCACGTCCACCAGGATGCCAAGATCCGCTCAGCCCGCGAGCAGGCTGAGACGAATCTTGCGCGACGGGTTGTCGCCGTTGGTGTCGACCAGGCACACCGACTGCCACGTGCCGAGGGTCATCCGGCCGCCGAGGACGGGCACCGTCATCGACGGCGCGACCAGCGCGGGCAGCACGTGGTCGCGCCCGTGGCCGGGGGAGCCGTGGCGGTGCCCCCAGCGGTCGTCGGCCGGGAGGATCTCGTGCAGCTGCGCGAGCAGGTCGGAGTCCGACCCGGCGCCCGTCTCGATTACCGCGATCCCGGCGGTCGCATGCGGCACGAACACGTGCAGCAGGCCGTCGTCCGCGCCCACGTCGCGCAGGAACCGCTCGCACTCCGCCGTGATGTCCCGGACCGTCTCCTGGCCGCCGGTGCGGACCTCGATCTCCTCGCTGCGCATCGCCGGGGAGCCTACGTCCGCCGTCCCGACGCCGGGTGCGCGAGACTCCCGCCGCGAGGATGCGGCTCTACTGCCACTGGATGACAGCAACGACGCTTTGCTGCCACGAGGGAGAGGGAGGACACATGACCGACGTCGCCGTCGTGACCGGCGGAGGACGGGGTATCGGCGCCGGCCTGGCGCGGGCGCTCTCCGAGCGCGGCCTGCACGTCGTGGTCACCGACGTCGACGGCGCCGCCGCGACCCGGACCGCGGACGCGCTGCCCGGGCCCGCCACCGCGCTACCGCTCGACGTGCGCGATCCCGGCGCCCACCGCTCGGTCGCCGCCGCGGCGGCCGACCTCGGCGAGGTCACCGTGTGGGTCAACAACGCGGGCGTGCTCTCCACCGCGTCGGTGTGGGAGGCCACCGACGCCGAGGTGACCTCGACGATCGAGATCAACACCCTCGGCGTCGTCCACGGCTGCCGCGCGGCCGTCGACGTGATGCGCCGCGGCGACATCCTCAACGTCGTCTCGCTCTCCGGCCTCGGCCCGACGCCGGGTCTCGCGATCTACGGCGCCTCCAAGGCCGCTGCGCTCTCCTACTCCCAGGCCCTGCACATCGAGCTCGGCGGCGCCCGCCGCCCGATCCGCTGCCTCGCGCTGTGCCCCGACGCGGTGTCGACCGAGCTGCTGCGGGCGGTGTCCGACCGCCCGTCCTCGGCGCTGCTGTTCACCGGCCCGCGGGTGCTCGGCGTCGACGAGGTGGTGGCCGCGGGGATCGCGATGCTCGACGGGCGCCGGGAGCTGCGAGTGCTGCCGGGCTGGCGCGGCTGGCTCACCCGGACGCAGTCGATGCTGCCGGTGGCCGCGCGGACCCTCACCCCGATGGTCGCGCGGATCGGGGAGCGGCGTCGGCCGGGTGGGTGACACGCGGGCGGTGATGGGGCCCGTGACGCTTCTGTGATCTCTCGGGTTACCGTGAGCGCCGCCCGTCGTCACCCGATCGTGGAGGTCGGATGCTCCTCGTCGCCCCGGATCCCCGTCACGGGATCGCCCCGGAGCGCGTGCGTCGGATCCGTCGCCTGCTCGACGGGCTGCCGACGGCGCCCGGAGTGGCGGTCGCGCTCCCGGGCGGGCCGGACGGCGTCCTCGACGCCCTGGTGCTGCGTCCCGACGGGGTCCTCGGCCTCGTGCCGGCGGGCGACCGGGTGCCGGTACCCGCGGGCGGGACGGGCGGCGCGCAGGACCGCGCCGCCGCCGAGATCGACCGGCTCCTCGCGCTGGCCGACCCCACCCCGACCGCGCCCCGCCAGGTCGTCCCGGTGGTCGACCGCGCGGTGCCCGACCGCGCCGACCCGGAGCGCACCGCGGAGGACGCCGGCGTCGGGATCGCCACCGCCGCGAGCCTGGTCCTCACCGCGTCCTCCGGTCCGACGGTCCTCGACGCCGCCGAGGTCCGCCGGCTGTTCGCCGCATGGCGCCTCGCCGAGTTCGTGCCCGGGCCGGCGGACCTCGCCGCGGCCGGGTTCGAGGTCTCGCTGCCGCCCGGGGCCGTGCCCTCGGCCCGGTCCTCCGCCCTCTCCAACCCCGGCGGCCCGCTCGCCCGGCCGGAGACGGCGCCCATCCCGGCGGCTCCGGCCGGGTTGCCGGCTCCCGGGGAGTCACCGCGGCTGGGGAGCGTCCCCGCCGACACCCGCCGTCGTCGTCGGGCCCGGCGCGAGGTGGCCCTCCCGGCGTGGATGGCGACGTGGCGCGGGCTCGGGATCGCCGCCGTCGCCGCCTTCGGGGTGGCCCTCGGGGTGGCCGTCCTCGTGGTGCGGGGCACCGGAGCGGCCCCCGAGGAGATCTCGGCCGACCCGGTCCGCGTCGTCGACGGCGTCACCTGGACCCAGCGCGTCGTGACCACCGACCCGACCTGCGAGGGGCACGCGTACGGCCTCGCCGTGCAGTTCCTGCGCGAGCGGCCCTGCACCCAGCTCGACCGCGCGCTGTGGACCGGCGACGCGAGCGGCACCCCGGTCCTCGCGTCCGTCGCCGTGGTGCGGATGCACGACGCCGCCTCGGCGGCGGCCCTCAAGTCCCTCGTCGACTCGTCGGGGACCGGCAACGTCGCGGACCTCCTCCGCGAGGGCCGGGGATACCCGGGCGCGCCCGCGGGGCTGTCCGGTGCGGGCTACGCGTCGACGCAGCTGGGGGAGAGCGTCGTCATTACCGAGACCGACGCGACGGGCGGGGCGAAGGTCCCCGAGGCGACGCTCGACCGCATCGCCCGGACGGCGCTCGGCCTGCGGTAGCCCCCGCCGTCAGGGGAGACGGGCGACAGCCAGGAGCACGAAGGTCAGCAGCGCGGCCGAGGAGCGCAACACGTCGACCCGCTCCCACCGCCGCACGAGGCCCTGCCAGTCCGCCGGTGGGTCGGTCGGGTCCCAGCGCGCGATCCGCATGTTGATCGGCACGGTCCCGAAGCCGGTGACCACGACGAAGACGGCCAGCGCCCCGACGGCGGCCCAGGCGGCGGCGTCGCCGCCGCGGGCCACGACCACCACGGTCACGACGACGGTCGGCACGATCACCGCCGGGACGACCAGGCGCAGCCGGTGCACCACGGCGATCCGCGCGCGGACGTGGGCGTCGTCGGGCAACGCCCGCAGGGCCGGGGCGAGCCCCCAGCGCACGAGCAGCTCGCCACCGGCGAGGACGCCGCTGAGGACGAGGCAGAGCACGGACATCGGTTCCTCGTTATCGGTCGACCGGTAAGTTGACGGGTATGCCGAAACGTGCGGGCGCGAACGCCGGGCCGGAGACCCGGGAGGCGGTGCTGGTGGCCGCGCGCCGACTGTTCACCGAGCGCGGGTACGACGCGACCTCGATGCGGGACGTCGCGACGGCGGTGGGACTCACCAACGCGGCGCTCTACTACCACTTCGCGGGCAAGGAGGCCCTTCTCGCGGCCCTCTCCCAGGAGCGGCGCGACGAGATCGATGCGCTGGTCGCCTGGGTCGCCGAGCAGGAACCGGGCCCCGGACTGCTCCGCGCGACCGCCCTGCGTCGCGTGGACGCGGCCTCGCAGGAGCAGCTCGACGGTCTGCGGTTCGCGCTGGCGAACCGTCCTGCCCTCGAGCGGGCCACCGCCTCCGCGCAGGCCGTCCGCCCCGGGGTCGACGCCCTCGTCGACGTCCTCGCGGTCGGCGCCGACCCGCCCCGGCGTGTGGTGGTCCGCCTCGCCCTCGAGGCCGTCAGCTGCGCCGGGCTCGCCGCCGGACCGGACGCCGACCTGGAGACGGTCCGCGAGGCCGCCCGGACCCTGGTGCTCGCGTTGACATGAGGAGCAGCTTACTTACCGTCTGATCGGTAAACAAGGGACCCCGGCGGCTCAGGTCGGCGACGTGCCCGGCAGCGACGGCACCTCGGGCGTGACCCCGGCCAGCGCCCGCCACCGCCGCCCGACCGTCGTCGCGGCCACCATCGCCGTCACCCCGGTGGTCCGCAGGTCGCGGTCGTCGGTGCGTTCGAGGACCGCCCGCCACGCCCCGGCGACGTCGTCCTCGGCCGTGACGAGCAGGGCGGCGGCGCTCGCGGCGTCGGTCACCGGTCGCGGGGTCGCGTAGGCGGCCGCTGCGGCCACCGGGCGCCGACCGGCCGCCTCGAGCAGCGCGACGAGCGCGTCGCGACGCTGCCGGTGGGCCAGCGCCGCATCCGCCAGGGGCTGGGCCTGGGCGGCGGGGAGGAACGCCGTCGCGAGCCCGCAGCACCACACGGCCGCGTGCTCGGCGCCGAGAGCGGCCTGCACGGCGTCGGTGGTCGAGGACGAGTCCAACGGTGAGGTCATGCGGCCAGCGCCTCCGTCCAGCCCGCGCACGAGGCGGCCACCGAGGCGACCAGCCCCGCCCGGTAGCGGGCCGTCGTGACGGCCAGCGCGGCACCGGCGTCCCGCGCGGCCCCCAGCGAGGTCCGGAGGGCGGTCACGGCCCCGGCCGCGGACGACGGGGTGCCGGCGGCCGGTGCGGGCGCGTCGAGCACCTCCGCCCGGTCCGGGCGGGCCCGCCGGATCTCGGTCGCGAGCGCCTCGGCGTGCGCCCGGCGGGCCTCGGCGACCGCGGTGAGACGCGTCGCGGCGTCGGGGAAGGCCCGGGCGGCGGCCGCCGCCAGGTCCGCGTCGGCCCGGGCCGCCGTCCACGGCGCCTCGAGCTCGTCGGGCCCCTCGTCGCGGGCGCACCCCGCGGCCCCCAGGGTGACCGTGCCCGCCGTCAGGACGACGAAGGACCGTCGGGAGAGGCGGAGCGACCGGGGCATCACCGGTCATCGTGCCAGCCGGTGGGTGGGGCGAGCGGAGCGACGGGGGATCGGTGGGCGGGGCGAGCGGGGCGACGGGGGATCGGCGGGCGGGGCGAGCGGAGCGACGGGGCCCGTCGGGGCGGGACTACTGTGGGGACACCGCTCCCTCACCCGTCCTGGAGGCTGACCCGTGCCCGTGGGCCCACCCACCGGTGCCGCCGCCACCGCCCTGACGCCCGTCGTGGTCGACGTCGTCGAGCGGGCCGGCTTCGTGCTCGACGACCTCGACGTACGGCCCGCCGGCCGCCGTCAGGTCGTGCGCGTCACCGTCGACACGCCCGACGCGCCCGCCGTCGACGACGGTCCCGCCGGCGGCGTGGACCTCGACGCCGTCGCCGCGCTCAGCCGCGACGTGTCGACCGCCGTCGACGCCCACGAGGAGTCGCACGGCGCGCTCCTGGGTGAGTACACCCTCGAGGTCTCCACCCCCGGTACCGACCGGCCGCTCACCGAGCCGCGGCACTGGCGCAAGGCGTGGCTGCGCCGCGTGGCGGTCACCCTCGTCGACGGCACGAAGCTCTCGGGCCGGGTCGGCGCCGTGACCGACGAGGCCGTCACGCTCGCCGTCGAGAAGGGGCTGCAGGAGGTCCCGCTCGCGCAGGTGGAGCGGGCCGGGGTCGAGGTCGAGTTCAAGCCCGCGCCCGAGGCGCAGGTCGAGGCACTGCAGGACGATCGACGAGAGAAGGAGCAGTCGCGGTGAAGGTCGACCTGATGGCCCTGCGCGCGATCGAGCGCGACAAGGACATCACCTTCGAGACGGTCGTCGCGGCCATCGAGTCGGCCCTGCTGACCGCCTACCGCCAGGCCGGCAACGAGACCCCGGGCGCGCGCGCCGAGGTGGACCGCGCCTCGGGTGAGATCCGCGTCCTCGTGCCCGAGACGGGCGAGGACGGCGAGACGGTCGGCGAGGTCGACGACACCCCGGCGGGCTTCGACCGGATCGCGGCCGCGACGGCCCGGCAGGTCGTCGTCGCGAAGCTGCGCGACGCGGAGAACGACCGCAGCTACGGCGAGTACGCCACCCGCGAGGGCGAGGTCGTGTCCGGCGTCGTGCAGCGGGACGCACGGGCGAACGCCCGCGGTGTCGTCGTCGTCGACATCGGCACGATCGAGGGCGTCATTCCCTCGGCCGAGCAGGTCCCGGGCGAGAAGCTGGAACACGGCGAGCGGGTGCGCTGTTACGTGGTCGGGGTGAGCCGGACCCCGCGGGGGACGGCGGTCACGCTCTCGCGGACCCACCCCAACCTCGTGCGCAAGCTGTTCGCCTTCGAGGTCCCCGAGATCGCCAGCGGGGCGGTGGAGATCACCGCCATCGCGCGGGAGGCGGGCTACCGCTCCAAGATCGCCGTCCGGTCCACCGTGCCCGGCCTGAACGCCAAGGGCGCCTGCATCGGCCCGATGGGCGCGCGGGTGCGCGGCGTGATGGACGAGCTGCACGGCGAGAAGATCGACATCATCGACCACTCGGACGACCCGGCGGAGTTCGTGGGCAACGCCCTCTCGCCGTCGAAGGTGGTCTCGGTCGAGGTGGTCGACCTCCGCGCCCGGGCGGCCCGCGTCGTCGTGCCGGACTACCAGCTGTCGCTGGCCATCGGCAAGGAGGGGCAGAACGCCCGCCTCGCCGCCCGGCTGACGGGCTGGCGGATCGACATCCGGTCGGACGCCGAACCCGGGTCCGACCTGGTCGCGCCCTGAGGGTGGAGACGGGGCTTCGGCAACGATCGCGTGACGCGGTAGAGTCAGACATGGCCCGGACCCGTCCGGCTCACCACGAAGTTCCACCGATCGAAGGACCGGTGCGTACCTGTGTGGGGTGCCGATCGCGGGGGCCGGTGTCGGAACTGCTGCGAGTGGTGGCCGTGGACGGGACCTGTGTGCCCGACCCACGGCGTCGCGAGCCGGGGCGGGGTGCCTGGATGCACCCCGACGCCGACTGTCTGCACCGCGCGGAGCGCCGATCGGCGTTCCCCCGGGCGCTGCGCGTCCCGGGGCCGCTGGACCTCGGTGCCCTGCACGCGCTGCTCGCACCGCAACCGACACCGACCGACCCGGGCGCAGGCCCCGACGCCCGTCGGGGTCGGAGAACCAGGAAGCAGGTCGACCCCCATGAGCCAGCCGTGAAGCACTCGCGATGAGCGCGCAGGCGTAGGACACGAGGTCGCGGGCACGCCGCCGACCTCGAGAATGAGGAGATCAGTGGCAGGCAAGGCCCGGGTGCACGAGCTCGCGAAGGAGCTCGGCGTCACCAGCAAGCAGGTACTTTCGCAGTTGGAGTCCCTCGGCGAGTTCGTGAAGTCCGCGTCCTCGACCGTCGAGGCTCCCGTCGCGCGCAAGCTGCGCGACTCCATGAACGGCGGCGGCAACGGCGGCTCGTCCCGCGGACCGCGCCCCGGCGCCCGTCCCGGCGGTTCGTCCTCCGGCGGCAACGGGAACGGCAACGGCTCCGCGTCGGCTCCGGCCGCCCCGGCGCCCGGCCCGCGCCCCGGTGGCGCGCCGCGACCCGGCCCCGCGGCCCCGGTCGAGCCGGCCGCCCCCGCGGCGTCCGCCCCGGCGGCCCCCGCGCCCGGCCCGGCGGCCCCGAAGCCGTCCGACGGCCCGCGTCCCGGCGCCGAGCGCCCGGGCCCGCGGCCCGGCCAGGACCGGGGTCAGGACCGCGGCCAGGACCGTGGCCCGCGTCCGAGCGGCACCGACCGCCCCGACCGTCAGCCCCGCGGCATCCCGAAGCCGGGCAGCCAGCGCGGCGGCACCGTCGAGCGTGGTGGCGACCAGCGCCAGGGCAACCGCCCCGGGCAGGGTCGTCCCGGCGACCAGCGTCCCGGCGCGCCGCGTCCCGGCCAGGAGCGTCCCGGCCAGGACCGTCCCGCGCAGGACCGTCCGGCCGCCGCGTCCGCCGGCGACACGACGGCCGCCCCGCGTCCGTCCGCGCCGCGCCCGGGTCCGAAGACCCCGCGCGTCGGCAACAACCCCTTCGGCGTCGGTTCCGGGGCCCCGCCCCGTCCGCAGGCGCCGCGTCCCGGCGGCGGTGGCTCCGGCGAGCGTCCGCCCCGTCCGCCTCGTGACGGCGAGGCCCCCATGCCGCGTCCGCCGCGTGACGGCGAGCGTCCCGCAGCGGGCGACCGTCCGCCGCGTCCCGGTGGTTCCGGTGGCGCGAGCCCGGGCAACATGCCCCCCCGCCCGAACCCCGGCATGATGCCGGCCCGTCCCGCCGGTGCGCCCGGTCGTGGCGGCCCCGGTGGTCCCGGCCGTGGTGGCCCCGGCGGTCGTCCCGGTGGCGGCGGTCGTCCCGGTGGCGGCGGCGGTGGCTTCCGTCCCGGTGGCGGTGGCCCCGGTGGCGGTGGCGGTGGAGCGCCCGCGGGCGGTTTCCGCGGTCGTCCCGGTGGCGGCGGTGGCCGTGGTCGTGGCGGCGGTGCCGCGGGTGCGTTCGGTCGCGCCGGTGGCCCGGTGCGTCGTGGCCGCAAGTCGAAGCGCCAGAAGCGTCAGGAATTCGACAACATGCAGGCCCCCTCGGTCGGCGGCGTCCGCCTGCCGAAGGGCCGTGGCGAGACCGTGCGGCTCCCGCGCGGCGCGTCGCTGACCGACTTCGCGGAGAAGATCGACGCGAACCCGGCCTCGCTGGTCCAGGTGCTCTTCCACCTGGGCGAGATGGTCACGGCCACCCAGTCGGTGTCCGACGACATCCTCGAGCTGCTCGGCAGCGAGATGAACTACGACGTGCAGGTCGTGTCCCCCGAGGAGGAGGACCGCGAGCTGCTGGAGTCGTTCTCGCTGTCCTACGGCTCCGACGAGGGCGACGAGGACGACCTGGCGGCCCGCCCGCCGGTCGTCACCGTCATGGGTCACGTCGACCACGGCAAGACGCGCCTGCTGGACACGATCCGCAAGACGAAGGTCGCCGAGGGCGAGGCCGGTGGCATCACGCAGCACATCGGCGCCTACCAGGTCGACACCGAGCTCGAGGGTGTCGAGCGGGCCATCACCTTCATCGACACCCCGGGTCACGAGGCGTTCACCGCCATGCGTGCCCGTGGGGCGAAGTCCACGGACATCGCGGTGATCGTGGTGGCGGCCGACGACGGCGTCATGCCGCAGACGGTGGAGGCGATCAACCACGCCCAGGCGGCCGACGTGCCGGTCGTGGTCGCGGTGAACAAGATCGACAAGGAGGGGGCCAACCCCGCCAAGATCCGTCAGCAGCTCACCGAGTACAACCTCGTCGCCGAGGAGTTCGGTGGCGACACGATGTTCGTCGACATCTCGGCCCGCGAGAACATCAACATCGACGGGCTGCTCGAGGCCGTCCTGCTCACCGCGGACGCCTCGCTGGACCTCCGGGCCAACCCGGACATGGAGGCCCAGGGTGTCGCGATCGAGGCCCACCTCGACCGTGGTCGCGGCCCCGTGGCGACCGTCCTGGTCCAGCGCGGCACGCTCCGCGTCGGTGACTCGGTGGTCGCGGGCGACGCCTCCGGGCGCGTCCGACGGATGCTCGACGAGTTCGGCGAGGACGTGCGCGAGGCCCTGCCCTCGCGTCCGGTGCAGGTCATCGGCTTCACGTCGGTGCCCGGCGCGGGCGACACGTTCCTGGTCGTCGACGAGGACCGCGTGGCCCGGCAGATCGCCGACCGGCGCCGTGCCCGCGAGCGCAACGCGCAGCTCGCGAGCCGTCGCAAGCGCATCTCGCTCGAGGACCTCGACGCCGCGCTGAAGGAGACCAACGAGCTCAACCTGATCATCAAGGGTGACAACTCGGGTACGGTCGAGGCGCTCGAGGACGCACTGGTGAAGCTGGACGTCGGCGACGAGGTCCAGCTGCGGGTCCTGCACCGCGGGGTCGGTGCGATCACCGAGGGCGACATCAACCTCGCGATCGCCTCCGACGTCATCGTCATGGGCTTCAACGTCCGTGCCGAGGGCAAGGCCACGGAGCTGGCCAACCGCGAGGGCGTCGACATCCGGTACTACTCGGTCATCTACCAGGCGATCGACGAGATCGAGGCGGCCCTCAAGGGCATGCTCAAGCCGATCTACGAGGAGGTCGAGCTCGGCACCGCGGAGATCCGCGACGTGTTCCGCTCCTCGAAGGTCGGGACGATCGCCGGTTGCCTGGTGACCGAGGGGATCATCCGCCGCAACGCCAAGGCCCGCCTGGTGCGCGACGGTGCGGTGATCGCCGAGAACCTGACGATCAGCTCGCTCAAGCGGTTCAAGGACGACGCGACCGAGGTCCGCGACGGCTACGAGTGCGGTCTCACGCTCGGGTCGTTCAACGACATCAAGGTCGATGACAAGATCATGACCTACGAGATGCGGGAGAAGCCGCGCGAGTGACGGTCGTGAACCCGGCCCGGGGGTGCTGACGGTGTACGTCGGCACCCTCGAGCTGGACCTGCTGCTCGGCGACGTGTCCTCGATCAAGCAGAAGCGCTCGATCGTGCGACCCGTCGTCGCCGAGCTGAAGCGGAAGTACGCGGTCTCGGTCGCCGAGGCCGGACACCTCGACCTCCACCGCCGCGCCCTCATCGGCGTGGCGGTGGTGGCCGCGGACGCCGAGCACGTCGGTGACGTGCTCGACCACTGCGAGCGCCTGGTCAGCTCACACCCCGAGTTCCAGGTGCTCTCCGCGCGGACCCGATGGCTGGGCCCGCACGACGACTGATCTGTTGGAGGATGGCCCGAGATGGCCGATGCACCCCGCGCCCGGCGCCTCGCCAAGCGGATCATCCAGATCGCCGCCTCGACCCTCGAGCACGAGGTGAAGGACCCGCGTCTGAAGCTGGTCACCATCACCGACGCCCGGGTCACCGCGGACCTCCGCGAGGCGACGGTCTACTACACGGTCTACGGCGACGAGACCGACCACGAGAACTCCGCGGCCGCTCTCGCCAGCGCGACCGGCGTGGTCCGCACCGCGGTCGGCCGCCAGACCGGCGTCCGCCACACCCCGTCGATCGCCTTCGTGGCCGACGCGGTGCCCGAGGGCGCCGCCCGCATGGAGGAGCTGCTCGCCGGGGTGCGCGCCGCCGACCAGGAGGTCGCCTCGCTCGCCGCGGGTGCGACCTACGCCGGCGAGTCCGACCCGTACCGCAAGCCGCACGAGGACGACGACGAGGATCCGGACGACGAGTCCTGACCCCGCCCCTGCCCCCGTGGCAGGAAAGCGTCGTTGCTGTCGTCCAGCGGCAGAGAAGCCACATCGTCGGGGAGCCCGTGACCACCTCGCTCGACGCCGGGCCCGCCCGGGTGCTGTCCCTGTCCGCGGCCGCCCTGGTGGTGCTCGTCGCGGAACCGCTCTACCTGCTGGTGGACACCGCCGTGGTGGGCCGCCTCGGGGCATTGCCCCTGGGGGCGCTCGCGGTCGGCGCGGTGGTCCTCGCGCAGGTGTCGTCGCTCGGCACGTTCCTCGCGTACGGCACCACGGCGCGCGCCGCTCGGGCGTTCGGGGCGGGCCACCGTGACCGGGCGGTCGCCGAGGGCGTGGCCGCCACCTGGCTCGCGTTGTTCGCCGGGTTCGCCGTCGTCGTGATCGGCCAGCTGGTCGCGCGACCCGTCGCGGACGCGCTCGGCGGCGGTGGGGTCCTGGCCGACGAGGCCGTCGACTGGATGCGGATCGCCCTGTTCGGGGCGCCCGGCATCCTCGTCGCGATGGCCGGCAACGGCTGGATGCGCGGCGTGCAGTCCACGCGCGCACCCGTCCTCGTGGTCCTCGCCGGCAACGGGGCGTCCGCGATCGCGTGCCCGATCCTGGTGCACGGGGTCGGACTGGGCCTCGAGGGTTCGGCGATCGCCAACGTGGGAGCGCAGACGATCGTGCTCCTGCTGTTCGTCGGCGCCCTCGTCCGCGAGACGGTCCGCCTCGGCGTCACCCTGCGCCCGGTCCCCGCCGACCTCGCGGCCCAGCTCGGCCTCGGCCGCGACCTCCTGCTGCGCAGCCTCGCCTTCCAGGCCTGCTTCCTCTCCGCGACGGCGGTCTGCGCGCGGTTCGGGGCGTCCTCGGTGGCCGCGCACCAGGTCGTCCTGCAGCTGTGGACGTTCATGGCGACCGTGCTGGACTCCCTGGCGATCGCCGCGCAGCAGCTGGTCGGCGCGGCCCTCGGCGCCTCGGCGGCGTCCTCCGCCCGCACCGTCACCCGGCGCGTGACCGGATACGGGATCGTGCTCGGCGTCGCCGCGGGCCTGCTGTTCGCCGCGCTCGCCGGCGTGCTGCCGCGGGTGTTCACGCCGGATCCGACGGTGCTCGCCACGATCCCGGCCGCCTGGTGGTTCTTCGTGGCGCTGCAGCCGATCGCCGGCTTCGTGTTCGCCCTCGACGGGGTGCTGCTCGGCGCGGCCGACGCGGCGTTCCTGCGTCGGCTGACGCTCGGGTGCGCGCTCCTGGGTTTCCTGCCGGCCATCTGGGCCTCGCTGGCCTTCGGGTGGGGCCTGGCCGGCGTGTGGGCGGGACTGTCGCTCTTCATGCTCGGCCGCGCGATGGGGGTGGGGCTGCGGGCCCGGGGGGACCGGTGGATGGTGACCGGGGCGAGCGCAGCGTCGCGAAGGGCGACCGGTCAGGCGTGACCGGTCCCACCCGACGTGGGGAATGAGCCGGGTGCAGGATGGCCCGGAACCGACCCGTTCCTGGAGGTCCCTCTGCCATGACCGCTCCCACTCCCCGCGTCGCGATCGTCACGGGCGCCGCCCGCGGTCTCGGGGCCGCGACCGCGCTGCGCCTGGCGTCCGACGGACTGGCCGTCGCCGTGATCGACCTCGACGAGTCCGCCGCCAAGGGCACCGCGGACGCGATCACCGAGGCCGGCGGGAAGGCCATCGCGGTCGGCGCGGACGTCTCCGACGCCGACGCCGTCACCGCGGCGGTCGAGCGGATCGTCTCCGAGCTCGGCCCGCCCACGGTGCTGATCAACAACGCCGGGATCACGCGGGACAACCTGCTGTTCAAGATGTCCGAGTCCGACTGGGACCAGGTCATGGGCGTGCACCTGCGCGGCTCGTTCCTCATGACCCGCGCGGTCCAGGGCCACATGGTCTCCGAGCAGTTCGGGCGGATCGTGAACCTGTCGTCGACCTCGGCGCTGGGCAACCGCGGCCAGGTCAACTACTCCGCGGCCAAGGCGGGCCTGCAGGGCTTCACCAAGACCCTCGCGATCGAGCTCGGCCGGTTCGGCATCACCGCCAACTGCGTCGCCCCCGGCTTCATCGCCTCGGAGATGACGAAGGCGACCGCCGAGCGCCTCGGGCAGGACTGGGAGGAGTGGCAGGCCGCGCGCGCCAAGGAGATCCCGGTCCAGCGCGTCGGCGTGCCGGAGGACATCGCGAACATGGTGTCGTTCTTCGTCGACGAGCGGGCCGGCTACGTGTCCGGGCAGGTCATCTACGTCGCGGGCGGCCCGAAGACGTAGGTCCTGCCTTCCTGACGTCGGGTCGCGCCCGGTCTCGTTGTCGGGGGTCCGTGCTTCCCTGCAGGGCATGAGCACGATCTGGGACCCGGGCGCGACGGCGTGGCTCCGGGAGGTGCGGGACCGGTGGCGGGCCCTCGGGCTGCTCGGGCTCCTCGAGGACGCCGTCGCCGCCGTCTGGGAACGGAACGTCGCGCGCCACGATCCGGCGGTCGCGGGGGACACCGCGCTCACGCTCGGGCTGACCTCCTCGGAGAATCTGCGGACCCGGCTGCTCGTGGTGGCGTCGGAGTGGGCGGGCCGCGGCGTGCGCATCGGCGCGCCCCGCAACTCGCTGGTCGTCGAGCACGAGCACGTGGCCCTGCACGCGATGAAGGCGCCGCCGGGTCACGGCCCGGCGCCGAACTTCGCCGCGCTGCGCTGGGACGGCGCGCTCCGGATCGCGGCGGCGGCCGAGAACGGGACGGGGTACGTGCCGGTCGGCGGGCAGCTGGCGCTCGACGGCCTGCCGGTCCCGCGCCGGGCGCCCGAGGCGCCGGCCGGGCTGCGGCACGTCGTGCTCGTGTGGACCGGTGACCCGGCGACCGTGACGACGTCGGGCTGGCTCGCGGTGCCCTGGGAGGGGGCGCTCGGTGCCGACCCGCCGGCTGCGGCGTGGCTCGCGGCCCTGCCGGTGTGGTCGCACGGCCCGCCGGACGTGCCGCACCCGCCCGACGTCCCCGCCGTCTCGATCCCGTTCGGACTGCTGTCCCCCTGATCGCCGTGGCCGCGCGGGCAGGGGAGGATCCGGGGCGATGAACGCCAAGGCTCCCCGCCGCCCGCCCCCGCCGCCCGGCCTCCTCGTCGTCGACAAGCCGTCCGGGTGGACCTCGCACGACGTCGTCGGCAAGGCGCGCCGCCTCGTCGGTACCCGGAAGGTCGGGCACGCCGGGACGCTGGATCCGATGGCGACCGGGGTCCTGGTCCTCGGCATCGAGCGGGCGACGAAGCTGCTGGGCCACCTCGCGCTCGACACGAAGACCTACCTGGCGACGATCCGGCTCGGAGCCGCCACCAGCACCGACGACGCGGAGGGCGAGGTCACGGCGTCCGCCGACGCGAGCGGGGTCACCGACGCCGCGGTCGGTGCGGGGGTCGCCGCCTTGACGGGGGACATCGAGCAGGTCCCGAGCACCGTGTCGGCGATCAAGGTCGACGGGAAGCGCGCGTACGAGCGGGTGCGCGCGGGCGAGGAGGTCGAGCTCCCGGCCCGTCCGGTGCACGTCGCGCGCTTCGACGTGCTGGCCCGTCGGCGCGAGGGGGAGACGGTCGACCTGGACGTGCTCGTCGACTGCTCGTCGGGCACCTACGTCCGGGCCCTCGCGCGCGACCTCGGCGCGGGCCTGGGGGTGGGAGGCCACCTCACGGCGCTGCGTCGGACGCGCGTCGGCCCCTTCACCCTCGCCCACGCCCGCACCGTCGACGAGCTCGCCGCCGAGGCCGACGGGGAGGCCGGGCGGGCGGCACTGTCGCTGGACCTGGACGCCGCGACCGGCACCGCGTTCCCGCGCCGCGACGTCGACGCCGCGGGGGCGGCCGACCTGGCCCACGGCCGCCCGCTGCCGCCGACCGGCGACCCCGGCACCACGGCGGTGTTCGGCCCGGACGGGCACGTCATCGGCCTGGTCGCCGACTCCGAGGGCCGTGCCCGGCCGGTCCTGGTGCTGGCCCCCGCGACCTGAACCCCTCGATCGGCCGCGAGCTGCTCCTATGTCAAGCGGCAGCGGGGGTTGGGGTGTGTTCGGTCTGTAGGAGCAGGTTGAACACGACGCGGGCGAGGCGTCGTTTGAGGGCGCGGAGGGCGTCGTTGTGTCGGTCGCCG
>NZ_BSTT01000015.1 GCF_030269685.1 Actinomycetospora sp. NBRC 106378 | reverse complement strand
CTTACCCTTGACCGCAGCGTCCGCTACCAGCGGAACACCAACCTGTCCGCGATGTGCTGAGACTTATCTGTCCAGGATGTGCTGAGACATCACACCGTGCCAGGACACGGAGAAGTACTCACGGGCGCGTCAGCGCACCTCGTGCGTCGAGGCCGACCGGTAGTCGGTGTAGGTGTACGGGTTGTCCAGCACCTTCGTCTCCGGCACCTCCGGGTTCATCCCCGCGGTCCAGGCCTCCTCGCCCAGGGTGGAGCGCAGGTGCTCCACGGTCGACTCCACCGTGCGGCGCGCGGCGGCGAGGTCGATCCCGACGAGGCGGTGGTCCCGCTTGACCACTCGACCGTCGACGATCACGGCCTCCACGTCGCCGCGCTGGGCCTGGAACGCGACGTGCCCGTACGGGTGCAGCAGCGGGAAGCTCACCGGCGAGTGCTCGTTGCGGATCAGCACCACGTCGGCCTTCTTCCCGGGCTCCAGGCTGCCGAGGTCGTCGCGGCCCAGCGCGGCCGCGCCGCCGCGGGTCGCCCAGTCGACGACCTGCTCGGCGCGCAGCGACGCGTGGGTGACCGTCTCGCCCTTCGCGTGCGCCTCGAGGTGCTCGCGGGAGCGGTCGGCGCCGAGGGTCGTGCGCATGGCGGAGAACAGGTCGCCGCTCCACCAGACCGTGGTGTCCATCGACAGCGACACCGGGATGCCGTGGGAGCGCAGCGCCCAGGTGGGCGGGTAGCCCTGGCCCGCCGACTGCTCGCTCTCGGTCGACACCGAGACGGAGCCACCGGTCGCGGCGATGCGGTGGTATGAGTCGGCCGAGAGCGTCGCGGCGTGGACGTAGACGGTCTCCGGCGTCATGAAGCCGTGGTCGTGCATCAGGCGGATGCCGTCGTCGTTCGTGGCGCCCCAGACGCCGGCGTGCGTGGTCACCGGGACGCCGAGCTCGCGGGCGACCTCGAAGGCCGGCTTCTCCGGGAACGTGGGGTCGCCGGTGACGTCGAAGGCGAGCTGGAAGCCCAGCAGGTCGCGGTCGCCGCTCATCCGGCGCCCGACGAAGTCGCGGAACTCCGGCGAGGCGGTCCAGTTCGCGGGCGCGTCCTGGATGTTGCCGTAGGCGAGGACGAACCGGCCCGGGACGGCCTGCAGCGCGTCGACGGCGGCGTCGGCGTGCTGCGCGGTCTGGAGCCCGTGCGACCAGTCGACGGTCGTCGTCACGCCGGCGTCGACGGCCTCGATGGCGCCGACCAGGTTGCCCGCGTACACGTCCTCGGGACGGAACGCGCGGCCGTGCTCGAGGTAGTACCAGACGAAGTACTGGGTGAGGGTCCAGTCGGCGCCGTAGCCCCGCATCGCGGTCTGCCACATGTGCCGGTGGGTGTCGATCATCCCGGGCATGACGATGCCGCCGCGGGCGTCGATCTCCTCGGTGCCCTCGGGGACGTCGAGCTGCGTCCCGACCGCGGCGATCCGGTCGTCGACCACGAGGACGTCGGCGTCGGTCAGCACGGTGTGCGCGGCGTCCAGCGTCAGCACCGTGCCTCCGCGCAGGACGACGGGACGGCGGGCCTCACTCATCGTGCTGGCTCCCTCACGTTCGGACATCTGTCCGGCTGTCGGTCAGATGGTGCAGGTCACTGTGCTCAGCGACGGTTGCGGTGTCAACCGGCACCGACCCGTCGTCGGGAAGGGGTCGCGTGTCCGCCTGGCGGACGTAGGGTGCGCAGCGTGCCGCGCGAGGGAACCGGACCCGACTTCATCGAGGCGCTCGCGCGCGGGCTGGACGTGATCGCCGCGTTCTCGCCGACCCGGCCGGAGATGACGCTCGCGGAGGTCGCGGCCGCCGCGAACCTCGCCCGTCCGACGGCCCGCCGCATCCTCATCACGCTGACCGAGCTCGGGTACGTGCGGGCGGGCGAGCGGGGGTACGTGCTCACCCCCCGGGTGCTCGACCTGGGCGTGGCCTACGTGGGGTCGATGGGGCTGTGGGACATCGCGCGGCCGCACCTCGAGGCGCTGTCGGCGCGGACGCACGAGTCGTGCTCGATCGCCCAGCTCGACGGGTCGGACATCGTCTACGTCGCCCGCGCGTCGGTGCCGAAGATCGTGTCGCTGGCGGTGACGATCGGGACCCGGTTCCCGGCCCTGCCGACCTCGCTGGGCAAGGTCCAGCTGGCGGCCCTGCCGCCCGACGAGCTGGAGCGTGTCCTCGCCGAGCCGACCCGCTCCGGGCTCACGCCGCGTTGGCAGCCCTCGCGCGAGGAGCGGGACGCGGCCCTGCGCGAGGTCCGGGCGCGCGGATGGGCGCTGACCGACGAGCAGCTGACCCTCGGTATCCGGTCGGTCGCGGCGCCGCTGCGCGACGGGTCGGGACGCGTGATCGCCGGGGTCAACGTCAACTGCCACGCCGCCGAGACGTCGGTCGAGCGCCTCGTGGAGCACCACCTGCCGTTGCTGCTCGCGGCGGCCGGGGAGATCAGCGCCGACTTCGCCCGTCGCGAGTCGTTGCCGCACGTGTCGGTGCCCGCCTCGTAGCCCCACCCCGGTGGCAGGAAAGCGTCGTTGCTGTCATCCAGTGGCAGGAACGCCGCATCGTCGCCCGGCCCCGGGCACGGCCCCGTTCGCGAGGGTGACGTGAGGCAGCTTCCGCGGGTCTGCGGCGTGCCTGGTGTGCACCTCGGGGGAGCGGCGCGGCCCCGGCCCCGGGCACGGCCCCAGACCCGGTCGCGAGGGTGACGTGAGGCAGGGTCGAGTGGCCCATGACGTGCCTGGTGTGCACCTCGCCGGGCGGGACCGGTTCCCACCGGCCGGAAGTCGGCGCGCGCGCCGCTCGATCCCGGGCGCACGATGGAGATCGTGACGGACCCCGAGGTGGTGATCGTCGGTGCCGGGCCGGCCGGGCTGGTCCTGGCGTGGATGCTCCAGCGCGCCGAGGTGCCGTACGTGCTGGTGGACCGGCAGGCGCGCGACGAGGTCGGCACGCTGCCGAAGGCCGGGATCGTCGAGTACCGGACGGTCGAGCTGCTGCGGCGCGAGGGCCTGCCGCTGGAGTTCGACGCCGAGAACCGCCGGGTCGAGTTCCGCACGCCGCGGACCCGGCACGTGTTCGACTACGCCGACCTGACCGGCGACCGGCCGCACTACGTCTTCCCGCAGCACCGGCTGGTCGCCGAGCTCGTCGAGGCCCTCGGCGACGAGGGAGCGCCCCTGTACTTCGGCCACCGGGTCACGCACGTCGACCCCGACCGGCCGAGCGTCACCGTCGGCGACACCACCTGGCACCCCCGCGCGGTCGTCGGCGCGGACGGCGCGAACAGCGT
This sequence comes from Actinomycetospora sp. NBRC 106378, assembly GCF_030269685.1. Classification (GTDB taxonomy): domain Bacteria; phylum Actinomycetota; class Actinomycetes; order Mycobacteriales; family Pseudonocardiaceae; genus Actinomycetospora. The sequence continues at coordinate 133,706 of NZ_BSTT01000015.1, read as the reverse complement.
CGTCGCCCGGGCCCTCGGCGACCGCGTCCGGGTCCTCGACCGTCCGCTCGCCGCGCGCTGGCTGGTCGTGTCCGCCCGGACGGCGCCGCTGGTCGGCCACACGATCTATGCCATCCACCCGCGCGGGTACGCCGCGCACCTGCGACGCGGGCCGGACGAGACGCGGTTCTACCTCGAGGTGCCGGTCGAGGTCAGCGGGGCCGACCTCGACCCCGACGACCTGCGCCGGGACCTGGCCGACCGCCTCGGTGAGCCCGGCGCCCTCGACGGGGTGGAGATCAGCGTCGACGACCTCGACCTGCGCACCCGCATCACGACCCCGATGCAGGCGGGCCCGGCCTTCCTGGTCGGCGACGCGGCGCACCTCATCACCCCCGCCGGCGGCAAGGGGATGAACCTCGCGGTCGCCGACGCCGTCGAGCTCGCCCACGGGCTGATCGAGGCCAACCACGGCGATCCGGGGCGCCGCGACGCCTACTCCGACACCCGCCTGCCGGTGATCGCGCAGACGCAGGGCTTCTCCGACTGGTTCCTGCGCGTGCTGTCGGCCTTCTCCAGCGACGCCCTCGGCGGCGACGGGGCGGCCGCGTTCGTCGACGCGATGCGGGAGGGCTGGGTGCGCCGGCTGCGGGACGACCCCCTGCTCGCGCGCTGGTTCGCCCACGCCTACGCGGGGGTGGACGCGGAGCCCGCCAAGCCTTGACGCCCGTCGTCGGGAAGGCAGAGGATCAGTAGCGGACGATCGTCCGACAGACGGACAGAGAGAGGATCGCGCATGGCTGGCCCGCTCGACGGGGTGCTCGTGGCCGACTTCTCCCGGATCCTCGCCGGGCCCTACGCGACGATGCTGCTCGCGGACATGGGTGCCGAGGTGGTGAAGGTCGAGGGCCCGAAGGGCGACGACACGCGCACCTGGATGCCCCCGACCCGCGGGGAGACCTCGACGTACTACCTCGGGGTGAACCGCGGGAAGCGCAGCATCGCCCTCGACCTGCGCGACCCCGACGACGTGGCGGTCGCCCGTGAGCTCGCGCGCCGCGCCGACGTCGTGATCGAGAACCTGCGCCCGGGCGGGATGACGAAGTACGGCCTGGACTACGAGACGGTGCGCGAGAGCAACGCGGGCGTCGTCTACGCCAGCATCTCCGGGTTCGGCTCCGGGAAGGGCGCGCACGTCCCGGGCTACGACCTGATGGTCCAGGCGATCTCGGGCCTGATGGACCTCACCGGCGATCCCGACGGCGAGCCCTTCCGCGCCGGCATCTCCGTCTTCGACGTGATGGCCGGGAACCACGCCGTGATCGGCATCCTCGCCGCGCTGCGCCACCGCGACGCCTCCGGAGACGGGCAGCACGTCGAGGTCAACCTGCTGTCGTCTGCGCTGACGGGACTGGTCAACCACTCCAGCGCGTGGGTCGCGGGCGGGGTGGTGCCGCACCGCATGGGCAACGCCCACCCGAGCGTCTTCCCCTACGAGCCTCTCGAGACCGCCGACGACGACCTCATCGTCACCGCCGCGAACGACGGTCAGTTCCGCAAGCTCTGCGAGGTCCTCGGCCTCGAGGGGGTCGCCGACGACGAGCGCTTCGCCCGCAACGCCGACCGGACGAAGAACCGCGAGGAGCTGCGCCCGATCCTCGTCGGGAAACTGAAGGAGAAGACAGCGGTCGAGTGGTTCGACCTGCTGGTCGCCGCGGGAGTGCCGTGCGGGCCGATCCAGTCGATCGACGGCGGGTTCGCCATGGCGGAGCGGTTCGGGCTCGACCCGGTCGTCGAGGTCGGCGAGGGTGAGCGCGCGGTCCCGACGACGCGGCACCCCATCCGGTTCTCGGCGACCCCCGCGGTCTACGAGCTGCCCCCGCCCGAGCTCGACGAACACGGCGAGGAGCTCCGGAAGTGGTTGCAGACCGGTGAGTGAGCACGAGTACGAGACCGCGCTCGGCGCGTCGTCGCCGGACAGGATCACCCTGCTCGGCCACGACCTCGTCGAGGACGTGATGGGGCAGGTCGGGTTCGGGGAGCTGGCGTTCTGGCTGGCCACGCAGCGGCGGCCGTCGCCCGGTCAGACCCGGGTGTTCGAGGCGGTCCTCGCGGCGCTGGCCGACCACGGCTACACGCCCACGGCCATCGTCACGCGGTTGACGCACCTCTCGGCACCGGACTCGGTCCAGGGCGCGATCGCGGCGGGGCTGCTCGCGGGCGGCTCGCGCTTCCTCGGGGTCACCGAGGACTGCGGACGCTTCCTGCACGACCAGCTCACCGCGCCACTGCCCACGGACGACGCCGGGTGGGACGAGCTCGCCCTGCGGGTGGTCACCGAGCAGCGGGCGCAGAAGAAATTCGTCCCCGGTCTCGGCCACCACGTGCACAAGCAGGGTGACCCCCGCACGCCGAAGCTCATGGCGCTCGCCGCCGAGGAGGGCGTCACCGGCCCGCACCTGGCGCTGTTCGCCGCGATCGGCCGGGTGCACCCGCAGGTGCTCGGGAAGACGCTGCCACTCAACGGCGCCGGGGTGTGCGGGGCGGTCCTCGCCGACCTCGGGCTGCCGCTCGAGCTGCTGCGCGGGTTCGCCCTGCTGGCCCGGACGGCCGGTCTGATCGGCCAGCTCGCCGAGGAACTGCGCCACCCCGTCGCGAACGACATCTTCCTGTCGGTCGACCTGCACAACCGACCGGTGGATCCTGATCCCTACCAGCCGCCGTCCCTTCCCGAGGAGCAACGATGACGTCCTCCACCACGCCGCGGACCGTCACCGAGGAGACGATCACCGACGTCGCCGTCGAACGGTGGGCCACGGCCCACGACCCGCGGACCGCCGAACTCCTCACGTCGCTCGTCCGCCACCTGCACGCGTTCGCCCGGGAGACGGCGCTGACCGAGGCCGAGTGGATGGCCGCGATCCAGTGGCTCACCCGCACCGGCCAGATCAGCAACGACAAGCGCGAGGAGTTCATCCTCACCTCCGACGTGCTGGGCCTGTCGATGCTCGTCGTCCAGCAGAACAACCGGCTGCGCGAGGGCGCGACGCCCGCGACCGTGCTCGGGCCGTTCTTCATCGACGACTCGCCCGAGCTCGGCTTCGGCGGCGACATGTCCGACGGCGTCGAGGGCACCCCGCTCTACGTCCACGGCGTCGTCCGCTCGCTCGACGGGACGCCGATCGCGGGTGCGCCGATGGACGTCTGGCAGGCCGACGCCGAGGGCGCCTACGAGTCCCAGCTCGACGTCGACGAGGCCCGGCTGCGGGCGAAGTACCGGTCGCGCGACGACGGGTCGTACTGCCTGCGCACGATCGCGCCCAAGGGGTATGCCATCCCCATGGACGGGCCGGTCGGCGAGCTGATCCACCAGACCGACATCAGCTGGATGCGTCCCGCACATGTGCACTTCTGGCTGGCCGTGCCCGGCTACGAGCCGCTGATCACGCACCTGTTCCAGGAGGGCGCCGAGTACCTCGGCACCGACGTCGTCTACGGCGTCAAGGAGGAGCTCATCGTGCGCTTCGTCGAGCGCGACCCGGGGCCCACGCCCGACGGCGGGTCGAGCGACGTCCCGTGGCTCGAGGCGGAGTACGACTTCGTGCTGCAGGTCGCGTCGTGACCCTCCTGCCGACGTCGCTGGTCGGCTCCTACGCCCAGCCGGACTGGCTGATCGACCGCGCGAAGCTCGCGGGCCGGTTCCCGCCGCGCGTGCGGGCGAAGGAGCTGTGGCGGGTCGAGGAGCAGTACCTGGAGCAGGCCCAGGACGACGCGACGCTGCTCGCGATCCGGGCGCAGGAGCGCGCCGGGCTCGACGTGATCACCGACGGCGAGATGCGCCGCGAGAGCTACTCCAACCACATGGCGACCGCCCTCGACGGCGTCGACATCGACAACCCGGGGACCGCGCTCGACCGCTCCGGGCACCCCAACCCGGTGCCGCGCATCGCCGGGGAGATCCGGCGGACGCACCCGATCGAGCGCCGGGACGTGGAGTTCCTGCGGGCGAACACGGACCGCACGATCAAGATCACGGTGCCGGGGCCGTTCACGATGTCCCAGCAGGCACAGAACGACTTCTACCCCGATGCCGAGGCCGCCGCGATGGCGTACGCGGCGGCGGTGAACGCCGAGGTCAAGGACCTGTTCGAGGCCGGCGCCGACGTCGTCCAGATCGACGAGCCGTACATGCAGGCCCGCCCGGAGCCGGCGCGCCAGTACGGGCTGGCCGCGCTGAACGCCGCGCTCGAGGGCGTCACCGGGACGACCGCGGTGCACCTGTGCTTCGGGTACGCGGCGATCATCCACGAGCGGCCGGAGGGCTACTCGTTCCTGCCCGAGCTCGCGGGCTGCCCGGTGGACCAGATCTCGATCGAGACCGCGCAGTCCGGGCTCGACCTCGGGGTGCTCCGCGACCTGACCGACAAGACGATCATCCTGGGCGTGATCGACCTGTCCGACCCGGCGGTGGAGACGGCCGAGACCGTGGCCGGGCGCGTCCGCCGGGCGTTCGACCACCTGCCGCCCGAGCAGATCGTCATCGCCACCGACTGCGGGATGAAGTACCTGCCCCGTGACGTGGCCGACGGGAAGATGGCCGCCATGGCCGGCGCGGCGTCGATCCTGCGGGCGGAACTGGGCTGAAGCCCTGGTGGCAGGAAAGCGTCGTTGCTGTCAGCCAGTGGCAGCAACGACGCTTTCCTGCCACACCGGTGGGTCCGGGGGAGACTGCCGATCATGGTCGCGCTCAACGTGGCGGCGTCGGGACGTGCGGACGCCCCGACGCTGCTGTTCCTGCACGGGGTCGGCAACAGCCTGCGGACCTTCGCCTTCGCGGCCGACGCGCTGGGGGAGCGGGCCCGCGTGCTGCGGGCCGATCTCCGGGGCCACGGCGCCTCGCCCCGCGTCGCGGACGGATACCACCTCGACGGCTACGTCTCCGACGTCGCGGAGCTCCTCGAGCGGACCGGACCGGCGCTCGTCGTCGGGAACTCCCTCGGCGGGGCGATCGCGTGGACCCTCGCGCAACGGCGGCCCGAGCTGATCCGCGCCGCCCTGCTCGAGGACCCGCCGCTGCGGTCGGCCGACGTGGGCACGGTCGCCCCGATCTTCGCGGGGCTGAGCTCCCAGGTCGCGCGCTGGCAGGCCGCGGGGACCGACCCCGCCGTCGTCGCCGCTGCGCTCGGGACGGTGCCCGTGTTCGGCGGACGTCCCGCGGCGGAGGTGCAGGGCCCGGACGTGCTCGACGCCCGTGCCCGGGGCTTCCTCGACGTCGACCCGGCCGCGTTCGACGCGGTCGCGGCCGGCACGGCGTTGTCGGCGCTCGACCTGACCGCGCCGGTCACCGTCCCGGTCCGCGTCCTGGCCGCCGGCGAGGACAGCGGGACCGTCCTCCCCCCGAGCGCCGCGGCCGCGCTGACCGAGGCCCACCCCGACGTCACGGTGCGCCGCTTCCCCGGCGCGGGCCACGTCATCCACGACGAGACGGCCCACCGGGCGGCGTGGCTCGCGGAGGTCGAGGCGCTGCTCGCCACCGCGTGACAGGAACGCGTCGTTGCTGCCACTCGACGCCGGCAACGACGCTTTCCTGTCACGAGGGTCGGGGGTTCCCGACGGCGGGTCGGTGCGGCACGGTGGCACGGGACGGGCCCTCGTGGCCGCCTCGATCGGTGACCGACCGCGTCCCCACGGCGTGTCGAGGTTTGCGGCGATCGGCTGACGTCCGTGTGACGCAGCCCACCTGCCGCTCGACGGTCGATTGATACCGCCCGTGTGCGGGACGACGCTCTGGGTCATGAACAGCCGCCCACCGGAGGGCATGTCATGAGCACCGTCATCGTCGTCATCGTGGTGATCGTCGTCCTGGCCGCCCTGGTCGGCGGGGGTCTCGCGATCGCCGCCCGCCGGCGCTCGCAGAAGCTCCAGCAGGAGTTCGGACCGGAGTACGACCGCGCCGTCGAGAACGCCGACAGCAGGGGCGAGGCGGAGAAGGAGCTCGCCGAGCGGCGCAAGCGCCACAAGCAGCTCGACCTGAAGCCCGTCGACCCGCAGACCCGCGAGCGGTTCCAGGGCGACTGGAAGCGCATCCAGGCCGAGTTCGTCGACGACCCGGGCGGAGCGGTCGAGAAGGCCGACTCGCTGGTCACGACGATCATGCGCGAGCGCGGCTACCCGGTCGACGACTTCGACCAGCGGGCCGCCGACATCTCCGTCGAGCACCCCCGCGTCGTCGAGAACTACCGCGAGGCGCGGCGCGTCCGCGACGCCCAGCGCGACGGCAGCGCCGACACCGAGGACCTGCGTGGGGCCGTCACCTCCTACCGCAGCCTCGTCGAGGCCCTGCTCGACGACGGCGGCGACGACCGCGGGCGCGACGACCACGGCCACCGGTCCGACGACCGGGCCCGCGACGGCGACCGGGCCCGCGACGACGACCGGGCCCGCGACGACGACCGGGCTCGCGACGACGACCGCTCGGGGCGGCACCGTGAGAACGGCCGTACGCACGACCAGGACCAGGCCCGCGACGACGACAGGAGCCGACGGTGAGCACGCACGCCGACACCAGCAGCGAGGACCGCGCCGACCACCGCGACGACGCCGCGGACCGCCGGGACGACCGGCCCGACGACCGCGGCCGCCGCGACGGTGACGCCGGACGCGCCGACGGGACGCACGGCTCCGACCCCCACCGCGACGAGGAGCCCGGGCGCTACACCCGCCAGCACGGCGACCACGCCGGGCAGCACGACCACGACGCCGGCCAGGACTCCGTCTCCGTCCTCGACCCGACCGCCTCCGAGCGCCTGCGCAACCGCTGGCAGGAGGTGCAGGCCGGGTTCGTCGACGAGCCGCGGCAGTCGGTCACCGAGGCCGACCAGCTCGTCGGCGAGGTGCTCGACGAGGTGAGCCGGGTCTTCCGCGACCAGCGCTCCGAGCTCGAGGCGGAGTGGAGCGGCAACGCCGAACCCGGCACCGAGGAGCTCCGCCAGGCGCTGCGCCGCTACCGCGAGTTCTTCGACCGGCTGCTGTCCCTGTAGACCACCCTCCCCGACCGCCCGGGACGTCCTGTCGCCGCGTCCCGGGCGGTCCCCCACCCGTCGTCCGGATTGTCCACCGGACGGGTGACCGGGCCGCTGACCTGCAGTTGAGCGTTCCGGCGCCCGGGACCCAGAATGCGCACCATGACAGGAGTGCAGGCGCCGGCCCGGGTCGGGCGCTGGGCGTGGGTCGTGGTCCTCGTCGTCGGGATCGTGCTCTTCGAGCTCGTCCGGCGCACCCTGATCGCGACGCTCAACCCGAACTTCGTGCCCTCGCTGATCCTGCTCGGCGCGGCGGTCGTGCCCGCGGCGTTCCTGACCTTCATCGCCGGGCGACGGCTGCCGACCGACCTCGGGGCGAACGCCCTCGCGCTGACCGCCCTGCTCGGCGGCGTGATCGGCACCGTCGTCGCCGGCACCCTCGAGTTCGACGCGCTGCAACGGCTCGGTGGGCTGCCGATGCTGTTCGTGGCACTGATCGAGGAGGCGGCCAAGCTCGTCGTCCCCGCCGCCCTCCTCCTCGTGCCCCGCTACCGGCGCATGCCCGCCAACGGTCTCGTGCTCGGGGTGGCGTCGGGCGCGGGGTTCGCGGCGCTGGAGACGATGGGCTACGCCCTGACGATCCTGATCCAGACCCGCGGGAACATCACCGCGGTCGACGGCACGCTCGTGCTGCGCGGGCTCCTCGCCCCGGCCGCCCACATGGCGTGGACCGGACTGACCGCCGCCGCGCTGTGGCGGTGGGCCGAGCGCGGCTGGAGCGGCCGGGCGTTCGGCGGTTTCGTCCTCACCTACGTGGTCGCGGTCGTCCTGCACACGATCTGGGACTCGGTCGGCGGGCTCGCCGTCTACGTCGTGCTGGCCATCGTCGCGTTCGTGCTCCTGCTCGTCGTCGCGCATCGGTTGTCCCACCCGGCCGCGGCGCGCCACACCGCGACCGCCCCGGCGGCGACGTGACACAGCGCTGACGAGCGGGCCCTCAGCTGGCCGACGTGGGTGCCGCGAACCCGCTGAGGGTCCTCTCGCGGGCCGGAGGTGACCGCGCCCGGCCGGCGACGCTCTCCTCGGACCGGGGCGAGACGTCACCCATGGGGCTGCCGGGCCGTCGGCGGCCGGATCCGTGACGTCTCGACGACGCCCGGAGCGGCCCACGGACGTGCGCGCACCTGCGTCCACCCCCAGGATCGGCCGGGTGGCCGGACTCGACGCGGTGCTCCCCGCGATGCTGCGGGCGCTCGGCGACCCCCTCCCCGACGAAGCCGACGACGACGGGGCCCCGCGCCTCGCGCTGCCGCCCGCCCGGAACGCCGTGCTGCTGCTGGTCGACGGGCTCGGCCGGGACCTGCTGGACGCCCACACCGCCGACGCCCCGTTCCTGGCCGGGCTGCGCGACGTGGGCCCGCTGCAGGTCGGGTTCCCGACCAGCACCCCGATCAGCGTGACGAGCCTCGGCACCGGCCTGCCGCCCGGCGCGCACGGCACCCTCGGCGTCCGGTTCCGGGTCGACGACGTGCTCCTCGACGCCCTGACCTGGACCCGGGGGAAGGAGGACCTGCGGGCACGCCTCGTCCCCGAGCGCGTCCAGGCCCGCCCGACCGTCTTCGAGCGGACCGCCGTCCCGTGCACCGTCGTGTCCGACCGCGCCTTCCGCGAGTCGGGCCTCACCCGCTCCGGGCTGCGCGGCGCGACGTACCGGGGCGTGGGCTCCTTCGGCGACCTCGCGGCGGAGATCCTCGCGGCGCCGCCGGGCCTCACCTACGGCTACCACGCCGACCTCGACCAGCTCGGGCACCTCCACGGCCCCGGCTCGCCCGCCTGGCGACGGCAGCTGCGCATGATCGACCACTTCTGCGCGATGGTGGCGGAGGACCTGCCGTCGGGAACGCTCCTCGCGGTCACCGGCGACCACGGGATGGTCACCGTGGACCGCCGCCACGACGCCGACACCCACCCCGCGCTCCGGGAACACGAGCCGCTCGTCGGCGGCGACCCGCGCGCCCGGCTGCTCTACTGCCGCCCCGGCACCGTCGCCGACGTCCACGCGGCCTGGACCGGGACGCTCGGCGAGGACGCGCTCGTCGTCGGGAAGGAGGAGGCGCTCGACGAGCAGTGGTTCGGACCGGTCGACGCGGCCCTGGCCGAGCGGGTGCCCGACCTGCTCGTCGCGCTGCGCGGCAGCGCCGCCGTCATCAGGTCGGTCGACGAGCCGGTCCTCGCCCGCCTGCCCGGCCAGCACGGGTCGACCACGGACGCCGAACGCCTCGTCCCACTGCTCCTGCACGTCGCAGGTGCGGTGGAGTAGTTGCGCGCAACTCCGCATCCGAGGGCGCTTTCGGCGTGCGGAAACGACCTGTGCAGGGGGTCACAGTATTCGTCTAGTGTGCAAGACGGAGACCGGAGTGATCATCACCGCAGAGGAGCATGTGTGAGCGTCACGACCCATTCCGGTGGCTCGATCCTGGGCCACCCGGTCAAGCGCACCGAGGACCGCGAGCTGATCACCGGCGCCGGGGTCTACACGGGGAACATGCCCGTCGAGGGCGCGCTGCACGCCTTCTTCGTCCGCTCGCCCATCGCGCACGGCACGCTCGGTGACATCGACGTCGACGAGGCGAAGGGGATGCCGGGCGTCGTCGCGGTGTACACCGCGGCCGACCTCGAGCTGAACGACCGGCCGGGCCTGCCGGGCGTCGTCCCCGAGACGATGAACCGCCCGCTGCTGGCCAAGGGCAAGGTCCGCCACGTCGGCGACATCGTCGCCATCGTGGTCGCGGAGACCGCGAGCGAGGCGATCGACGCGGCCGAGACCGTGTTCCCCGACATCGAGCCGCTGCCCGCCGTCACCGACATCGAGGCGGCCATGGCGGACGACGCCCCGCTGCTCTTCGAGGGCACCGAGTCGAACATGGTGGCGGGCGCCGGCACCGGCGAGGTCGAGGGCATCTTCGACGACGCCGACGTCGTGGTGAAGGCCAAGTTCCACAACCAGAAGCTCGCGGGCGTCCCGATGGAGCCGAACGCCGTCGTCGTCGAGCCCGGCGAGAACGGCAAGCTGACCTTCTGGGCCTCCACCCAGACCCCGCACGGCCTGCGCGACCAGATGGCGGGCGACCTCGGCGTCGACGGCGAGGACGTCCGCGTCATCGCCCCGCGCGTCGGCGGCGGCTTCGGCCCGAAGGCCTTCGCCTACTCGGAGTACTCGATCATCGCGCGCGCCGCGCAGAAGCTCGGCCGTCCCGTCCGCTGGAACGAGACCCGTTCCGAGAACATGCTCTCGATGGTCCACGGGCGCGCCCAGGTGCAGTGGGTCGAGCTCGGCGTCAAGAACGACGGGACGTTCGTCGGCCTGCGCGCCACCGCGGTCGGCGACGCGGGGGCCTACCCGGCGATCGGCGCGGTCCTCCCGAGCCTCACGCAGCTCCTCGCCCAGGGCGTCTACGACCTGCCGGCGATCGACTTCACCTGGAAGGCCGTCGCCACCAACACCACCACGGTGGGCGCCTACCGCGGGGCCGGGCGGCCCGAGGCGACGCAGCTGCTCGAGCGGATCATCGACATGGCCGCCGACGAGATCGGGATGGACCCGCTCGAGATCCGGCGCAAGAACTACCTGCAGCCCGAGCAGTACCCGCTGACCACCCTCACCGGCGCGAACTACGACACCGCCGAGCACGAGAAGGCGGCGGACGCGGCGAAGGAGGCGGCGGGCTACGACGCGCTGCTCGCCGAGCAGAAGCGCCGCCGCGAGTCCGGCGACCGCATCGCGCTCGGGATCGGCGTCGGCTCCTACGTCGAGGTCACCGCCCCGCTCGGCCTCGACGGCGAGTACGGCTCCGCGCAGGCGCACCCCGACGGCACCTTCACCGTCATGGCCGGCACCTCCGCCCACGGCCAGGGCCACGAGACGGCGTTCTGCCAGCTCGCGTCCTCGGTGCTCGGCGTGCCCATGGAGAAGATCAAGCTCGTCCAGTCGGACACCGAGCTCGTCCGCAGCGGCGCCGGCACGCTCGGCTCCCGGTCCCTGCAGACCGGCGGCACGGCGATCCACAACGCCTCGCAGGAGCTGGTGGCCGAGGCGCGCGAGATCGCGGCGCACCTGCTCGAGGCGGCGGTCGAGGACATCGACCACTCCGACGACGGGTTCGGCGTCCGCGGCATCGGCGACAAGGTCATCACCTGGGCGCAGATCGCGCAGGCGGCCGAGGACGGCTCCGGGTACGAGGACGGCCGGGGCCACGAGATGCGGCAGGAGCTGGACTTCAAGGCCGGCGACTCGACGTTCCCGTTCGGCACCCACATCGCCGTCGTCGAGGTCGACCTCGACACCGGCTTCGTCAAGCAGCGCCGCCACGTCGCCGTCGACGACTGCGGGATCATCCTCAACCCGATGCTGGTCGCCGGGCAGCAGCACGGCGGCATCGCCCAGGGCATCTCGCAGGCCCTCTACGAGCGGGTGACCTACGACGAGGACGGCAACCCGACCTCGGGCAACCTCGCCTCGTACACGATCCCGACCGCGGCGGACCTGCCGTCGTTCGAGGTCTCCAACACCGAGACGACCACGCCGCTGAACCCCATCGGGGCCAAGGGCATCGGGGAGTCCGGCACGATCGGCTCGACCCCGGCGGTGCACAACGCCGTGATCGACGCCGTGTCCCACCTGGGGATCCACCACATCGACATGCCGCTCACCCCGGAGACGGTGTGGCGCGCCATCCACGGTGCGAACGGTTCCGACCCCGCGACCCGCCAGCAGGCGGGCCCGGAGTACGCGGGCAAGGCGATCACGGAGGACACGCCGGACAGCGCCCAGGCCTGAGCCACGGCCGGATCCGGCTCGACCCGAACGGCACCCCCGCGCCCGTCGCGGGGGTGCCGTTCGTGCGTCCCGGGTCCTCAGGCCCGCGTGATCCAGGGGTCGTCCTCGGCGGGTGCGACCTCGGGACCGTGCTGCTCGAGGGTGTAGAGCCGCAGCCGGGTGCCGTCCGGGTCGGCCAGGACGACCAGCCACGCCCGGATCGCGGCGATCACGGGGGAGTGGTCGACGCCGAGCGCGTCGAGGTGCGCCGACCAGGCGGCGAGCGCGGCGCGGTCGTCGACGGCGAGCGTGATCGGGTCGAACCCGGCGGACGCCCGTGCCTGGTCGGGTTCCAGGCGGAGCTCGACGAGCGGGTCGAGCCCGGGGACGCGCAGGATCACGGCGTAGAGGCGGCCGTCGCGGTCGACGTGGTCGGCGTCGGCGAGCCGCTCGGCGCCGAACACGGCCGTGTAGAAGTCGACGGACCGCGCGAGGTCGGAGACCGGCAGCTTCACGTGGTGGATGCCGCGCAGGGTCGGGGTCATCGTTCCTCCAGCTCGGGGACGACGTCGAGGTGCACGAGCCTGGCCGGTCCGGCGTCGGGACCCCGGGTGAGCAGGCCCCCGGTGGTGGTGGCGACGAGGCCGTGGCCGTCGGGGGCGGACCGCACCGAGGTCGGCCCGGGCAGGTGCGCCACGTCGTGGCGGGAGCCGTCGGGCCGCAGGCGCAGGATCGAGTCGAAGGTGTGGGTCGCGAGATAGGCGGTGCCGTCGGCGGCGACGGCGAGGTCGTCGCCGACCAGCCGGTCGGCCACGGTCTCCAGTCGGCCGTCCCGCAGGCGCAGGACCAGGCCGCGTCCGGTGCTCGTCAGGACGAGGTCGTCGGCCGGGTCGAGGGCGAGGCCGTTCACCCCGGGCAGCGGCCCGTCCGGGTCCGCCGGCGCGAGCAGCGGGTCGACGAGGAGATCGGCGACCCGGCCGTCGGGGGACACGGTGACGAGCGCGCCGCGCAGGCAGTCGGCGACCACGAGCTCGTCGTCGCGGCGCACGAGCCCGTTCGCGAAGGTGACGTCGTCGAGCCGCGCGTACGGCGCGTACCCGGCGTCGTCCACCCGCAGGAGCGACCACCCGGGCGCGCCGGGCTCCCCGCACGCGACCAGCGCGGCGTCGCCGTCGGCGACGACGCCGGTGGCCGCGGCGGGGAGGTCGACGTGGGCGCGCCGGCGCCCGTCGGCGTCGATCCGCTCGACGAACCGGTGGCTGGGGCTCGTCACCCACCACGAACCGTCCGGACCCGGCGCGAGGTTCTCCAGGAACGTGCCGGGAGCCCACTCGGCCAGCACCGTCACCGGACGCAGATCGGGCGGCGCCGGGTCGTGCGGGGGGTGCAGGGCGTCGACGCTCACGCGAGCCGCTCCCGTGCTGCGTCGGCGGTCAGCCCGACGGCGTCGATGATCCCGTCCGGCCGGACCAGGGCGCTCGCGGTGAGCTCCGGCGCGGGCACGACACGGGGCCGGTCCCCGTGGACCGCGGTCGCCCCCGGGTCGGCCAGCACCCACACGGGCGCGTCGACGGGCGTGGCGAACCGCGACGGCGGCAGCCGCCGACCGGTCCGGTCGTCGGCGCCGTAGCCGATGTCGAGCTGCGAGAGCCGTCCGGCGAGGAAGTCCGTGACGGCGGGGACGTCCCGCACCGCGGCGAGCACCGTGTTGCGCAGCGTGCCGAGACGCGGATCGGTCAGGGTCGTCAGGGCGGTCAGCTGCCCGGTGAACGCGATGAGCTCCTCCGCGACCGGACGCCGCTCGTCGTCGTACCCCGCGAGCAGGGACTCCGGCGCGCCGTGCCGGACGATCTCGGCGAGACGCCAGGCGAGATCGGCGGCGTCCTGGATACCGGTGTTCATCCCCTGACCGCCCGCGGGGCTGTGGGTGTGCGCGGCGTCGCCGAGCAGCGCGACCGGCCCGTCGACGAGGCGGCTCGCGACCCGTTGCTGGAACCGGTAGGTCGTCGACGCGGCCACGTCGCGGACGCGCGCCGTGCGCAGCGCCCCGCCGGTGCGGGTGGCGAGGGCGTGCTCGACGTCGGCGGCGGAGGGCGGGGGCGTCCCGGGCGGGACCGAGGTCACGACGCGGTGCATCCCGTCCGGCATCGGCGACACCAGGGCGATCCCGTCGGGGGCGAGGAAGAACGCGGTGTCGGTGTCCGGTGGCCCGGCGAGGTCGAGGTGCACGTCGGCCAGGGCGAACAGCGTGGCCGGGGAGTCGCCCCGGAACGCGATGCCCGCCCCCTCGCGCACCGGGCTGTGCAGACCGTCCGCCCCCACCAGGAAACGCGCCTGCACGGTCCGGACGAGGCCGTCCGGGCCGGCGACCGTGGCCAGGACACCGGGGTGCGTGCGCTGCCAGGAGAGCAGGCGGTACCCGCGGAACAGCCGTCCGCCGACGGCCCCGAGCCGGTCGGCGAGGACCTGCTCGGTGACGTCCTGGCCCACGAGCAGCAGGTGCGGGTGCGGCGAGTCGAGCGACGCGTAGGACACGCGGAGCAGCTCCTCGTCGCCCTCGCGCAGGGCGAACCCGGCGCCGGGGAGACCCCGGCCGACCAGCGTGGCACCGACCCCGAGCCGGTCGAGGTACTCGAGGGTTCGCGGCTGGACCCCCGCGGCCTTGGCGCCGGGCGCGACGGCCTCCTTCGGCTCCAGCGCGACGTGGTCGACGCCGGCGAGCGCGAGCGCGGTGGTCAGGGTCAGGCCGGCGGGGCCGGCGCCGACGACGAGGACGTCGGTCCGGGTCGGGAGGGCGGCGGTCACGACGCAGCTCCGTCAGCGCGCCCCAACGTGGTGACCAGCCGGGCCATGTCCCGGGCCCCGTCGCCGTCGGCCGAGGCGCGGGCGTAGAGGGCGTCGACGACGTCGACGAGGTCGGTCGGCAGACCGGCCCCGCGGGCCGCGACGCCGATGAGGTCGATGTCCTTGCGAACCGCGTCGACCGGAGTGATCACGGTGTCGTCCTCGCCCAGGGCGATCGCGCGCTTGTAGCCCAGGTACGGGCTGTCGGCGGCGGAGCCGTCCAGCACGTCGAGGACGTGCCGGGGAGCGACGCCCAGCCCGTCGGCGAGCGCGAGGGACTGGGCCATCGCCAGGTTGAGGGCGGTGACCCAGGCGTTGGCGGCGAGCTTGACCCGGCTGGCCGGGCCGGGGGCGTCGCCGACCCAGGTGACGGTCGCGGCGACGGCGTCGAGCGCCGGCTCGACGGCCGGGCGCAGGGCGGGATCGCCCGCTGCCATGACGTGGAGCTCGCCCCGTTCGGCCGGCCCGCGGTTGCCCAGCACGGGGGCGTCGACGAGCCGCATCCCGAGTCGGTCGGCGGTGGCGACCACGGCGTCGACGCCGACGCCGACGGTGGCGCTCTGGACCACGACCGCGTCGTCGTCCAGTGCCCCGGCGATGCGGTCGAGGACGTCGAGCACGGCGTCGAGGTCGAACACGATGACGACGACGAGCTCGGCGCCGGCGACCGCGTCGGCGAGGGTGGCGGCCACGCGGGCACCGTCCTCGGCGAGCGGCTCCGCCCGCTCCCGGGTGCGGTTCCACACCGTGACGCCGTGGCCGGCCCGCAGCAGGCTCCGGGCCATGCCCGCGCCGATGGCGCCGGTCCCGAGGACGGCGACGCGCATGACGATCATCTCCCATCACGAGAACGTTCGTTATCGCAACGGTAGATCCGACGCTCGAGGTCGTCAAACGCAAGGAGGCGTTCTCGCTTTAGGGTGGTGCGATGCCGCGCCTGACCACCGAGACCTGGAACCGCCGTCGTCGGCACGTCCTGGAGAGCGCCTGGTCCTGCTTCTCGCGCGACGGCTTCCACGCCACGTCCATGGACCAGGTCATCGAGGCCAGCGGCATGTCCGCGAACGCGGTCTACCGCTACTTCGCCGGCAAGGACGAGCTGATCGACGCGACCGTGGACGAGGCGCTCGCCGCCGCGGAGGCGGTCTTCACGACGCTGCTCGACGAGGACCCGCTGCCCGGGCCCGCCCGGCTGGTCGAGCAGCTCGTGGCGACGGTGCAGGCGCGCCGCGGGGAGCCCTACGACCTCTCCCGGCTCGCCATGCAGGCGTGGACCGAGGCGCTGCGCCGCGAGCACCTCCGGGCACGGGTGGAGGCCTACTACCGCGCCGTCGCCGGGCACGTCGAGGCTCTCGTCCGGCGCTGGATCGACGCCGGGCTGGTCGCGCCCGGCACGAGCCCCGCCGCCGTCGCGAGGCTGGTCATCACGCTGATGCCCGGCCTCGTCGTCACCGAGAACCTCGTGGAGCCCACCGTCGTCGAGGAGCTGCTCGCCGGGTTGGCGGCCTGTGCTCCGTAGAGTGCGGGGGTGGCCGGTATCCGCGCGCTCGAGCGCAGTGACCTCCCGCAGGTCAGCACCCTGTTCGCCCAGGTCATGGGGGGCGCCTCGGCCGAGCACGTGGCGCCCTACCTCCGCCGCGTGCTCCTCGAGGACCCGTGGGCGGACCCCGAGATCCCCTCGCTCGTGCACGAGGGTCCCGACGGCGGGATCGTCGGCTTCATCGCCGCGAGCACCCGCCGGATGGTCCTCGACGGGCGGAAGGTGCGGATGGCCGTCTCCAGCAACCTCGTCGCGCACCCCGACTGGCGCTCGAAGGGCGTCGGCGCCTTGCTCAACCGCAAGCTGCTCGGCGGGCCGCAGGAGTTCACGGTCGCGGACCGGGCGAACGACGACTCCCGGAACCTCTGGCTCGGGCTCGGCGGCCAGGAGCTCGCCGGCCAGTCGATCGCGTGGTTCCGCGTGCTCGCCCCGGGCGCGACGGCGGGGACGCTCGTGGGTCGTCGCTCGGCGCGCCTCGGTCGGGCCGCCCGCCTGCTCTCCCGCCCCGTCGACGTCGTCGGTGCCCGCCTGGTCCCGCCACCGCCGCGGCCGGCCGGGTCGACCGAGGAGCTGACCGCCGAGACGCTCGCCGACCAGGTCGCGACGGCGGGTCGTCGGCTGCGGCTCCGTCCGGACTACGACCCCGCGTACCTGGAATGGGTGTTCGCCGAGGTCCGGCGGCTCGGGCGCGGCGCGCTGTGGGCGCGGGTGGTGCGCGGGCCGCAGGGGCGCGTGCTCGGCTGGTTCCTCTACCTGCTCGCGCCCGGCGGGGTGGCCGAGGTGCTGCAGGTGGGCGTCACCGGCACCGACCCCGACCCGGTGCTCGACCACCTCGTCGCCCACGCCGCGGCGCAGGGCGCGTCGGCGGTGCAGGGCCGCCTCGAGCCGGTCACCGCGGGGCTGATCGGGCGCCCGGGCGTGCTGGTGCGCAAGAACGCGCGCGCCCTCGTCCACGCCGAGGCGAACGTGCTCGGGCTGCTGAGCTCCACCACCGCGCTGTGCAGCCACCTCGACGGCGAGTGGCTCGTCTCCCACGCCGCCCGCCAGTAGTCGCCGGGGGAGCGCGTGACACGATCGACGACCGTGGTGTCACGTGAGTTGGCGGTCCTGATCGTCTCCTACCGGCGGGCGGACCTGCTCGACCGCGCGCTCGCCAGCGTCGACAAGTGGCTGCCCGAGGCGCGTGTGCACGTCTGGGACAACGCGTCCTCCGGGTCGCCCGCGGTGCGGGAGCTCGCGTCGACGCGGCCCGACGTCACGTGGACCTTCTCCGAGTTCAACCTCGGTTACATCGCGGCGATGAACAAGCTCATGGCGCAGGTGCCGGAGTGCGACGTGCTCCAGCTCAATCCCGACGCCGAGCTCCTCGGGCCCTGCACGCGCGCCCGCGAGGTGCTCGCCGAGCCCGGCGTCGCCGTCGTCTCCCCGACGGTGCTCGACCCCGAGGGCCGCGACCTGCCCTGGGACGTCGCCCACCGCGAGCAGGGTGTGGTGCGCAACCTGCTCAACTCGGCCGGGTACGCCAAGCGGCTGCGCGGCCGCACCGTCAGCGACCTCTACCCCGCGCCGCCGGAGCACGTCGACGGTTACCTCACCGGCTGCGCCCTGTTCATCGCCCGCGACGCCTGGAACGCGCTGGGCGAGTTCGACGAGCAGTTCTTCGTCTACGGCGAGGACGCCACCTGGCAGCCGAACGCCCGGCGGCGCGGGTGGGACCTGCGCCTGGTCGACGACCCCGCACACGGCCCGCAGGTCCGGCACGCCAGCGGCGGCACCGTCGCCGACGACCCGCTCGCCTCCATGCGTGGCGGCGACCTGCTGCGCTCCGCCCAGGTCATGGTGCTGGGCATGGACCACAACGCGGGGCGCGGCTCGCTCTACGCGGCGGGCTCCACGCTGCTCGACCGCGTGCAGCGCTCGAAGCGTGCCCCGCGACGGGCGCGGCTGGACGCGCTGGCCGCGCAGGCCGGGGGACGGCCCGCCGTCGTCGTGATCACCAACGGCCTGCGCCCGGGCGGCGCGGAGCGGCAGCGGGTGGTGCTGGCCAACGAGCTCGTCGAGCGCGGGCACCCGGTCACCCTCGTGTGCCTGCAGCACCTCGGGCAGTACATCAGCGAGCTCGACCCCCGGGTCCGGATGCTCATGCAGCCCTGGTGGCAGCCCGTGGTCGACGTCGCCGCCACCGACGAGGCGATCGTCGTCGGGGGCTGCACGAAGACCGAGATCGGCTTCGCGACGGCGTGGCGGGCGCTCGGCCGGGCGGCCGGACAGAAGCGGTACTGGATCCCGGCGGCGCACGACCCGGCCGAACTCGACCACCCGACCTACTCCGAGGCCCAGGCGCGGGCCCTGCGCACGGCCGACGGTCTCCTGGTGCTCTCCCGGCAGCACCACACCGACCTCACGCGTCACCAGCGGCTGACCGAACGGGTCATGGTCGCGCCGAACGGCCTCGCGCCCGGGCGGCCGCTGGGCGAGGTCCCGACGACGGGTCCGGTGCGGTTCTGCATGCTGACCCGCCTCAAGACCTACAAGAACACGACGCTGCTGATCAGGGCCCTCGACGCCCTCGCGCGGCCCGACGAGTGGACGCTCGACATCTTCGGGGAGGGACCCGACGGGGTCGCGATGGAGGCCGAGACGCCGGAGTACCTGCGCGGCCGGGTCCGGTGGCGCGGGGTGTCCCCGGGGCCGGACCACGCGTTCGCCGAGACCGACGTGCTGTGCGTGCCGAGCGGCTTCGAGGCCTTCCCGCTGGTGATGGTCGAGGCGATGACGCGGGGCATGCCGGTGATGGCGTCGGCCAGCGGCTCGGTACCCGAGATGCTCGACTTCGGGGCGGCCGGCGTCGTCGTCGAGCCGGTGACGGTCCCGGCGTGGACGCAGGCCCTCGGGCGGGTGCTCGACGATCGCGCGGAACTCGCCCGACTCGGTCGCGCCGGTCGTGAGCGCGCCCTCGCGCTCTACACCGAGGACGCGATGGTGGACGCCTACCAACATGCTTTCGTGACGGTTCTCGGGCACGGGTTCCCCGGGGCGGAGCAACCGGCGGCGACGGTGTGAAAGGCGCGTCTGCCCCGACCTCGTGAATCGGACATCGGTGACCCCCCGATGAACCGGGAGCGTGCTCGCACGTCATAGTGGGAGAACATCCGCACGTCGCCGTGGAGGGCCAGTCGATGATCGTTCTCGGACTCAGCGGTCTCCCGAATTCCCAGCGGAGACTCCGCGAGACGAATCCGGACATCGACCCCCTCGATGCACGCATCACCCAGGGTCTCGACAGCGCCGCCGCGATCATCGTCGACGGTGTGCTCGTCGCCGCGGCCTCCGAGGAGCGCTTCGACGGTGACAAGGGCACCGGGGCGCTGCCCCGCCAGGCCATCGCGTGGTGCCTGGCGGAGGCGGGCGTGGCCGCCGACGACGTCGACGTGGTCGCCCACGGGTTCGACTACGACCGGCACCGGCGGGCGTTCGTGCTCGCCAGGCAGTACTTCGACGAGGTGCTGAGTTCGCAGACGGTGCGTGACGCCCTCACCGACGCCGGCTGGCCGCAGCTCGCCGCGACGCTGACCCCCGTCGAGCACCACCGCGCGCACGCGCTCTCCGCCATCGTCCCCAGTGGGTTCGACCGCGGCCTCGCCGTCGTCTCCGACGGCATGGGCGAGGTCGACTCGTTGTCGATCTTCCGGTTCTCCCGGGGCGGGCGCGGCGACGGGGAAGGGCCGGCGACGGAACTGGAGAAGCTGCACACGCAGCCGATCGCGTCGTCGCTGGGAATCCTGTACTCGATCGGCACCCGCTTCCTCGGATTCCAGTTCAACAACGACGAGTACAAGGTCATGGGCCTCGCGCCCTACGGCGACCCGTCGCGTTATCGCGAGGTGTTCCAGAAGCTCACGCGATTCGATCATGACAAGGGCAGCGTCGTGATCGACTGGCCGAGCGGGGCACTCGCCGACGCCGAGCACGGCTACCCGCACGCGCGGGCGCTGCTCGAGGAGCAGACCTTCACGCCGGCGAAGCCCGACGGTTCGATCCAGCGCGACGAGGCCGACTTCGCCGCGTCGATGCAGGAGCGCCTGACCGACCTGCTGGTGGACCTCGTGGGGCACTGGCTGGAGAAGACCGGCGAGACGAACCTGGCCCTCGCGGGCGGCACGTTCCTCAACTGCAAGTCCAACCAGTCGATCGCCGACCTCCCGGCGCTGCAGGCCCTGTTCGTGCAGCCGGCCTCCGGCGACGACGGCACCGCCCTCGGCGCCGCCTACGCGGTCGCGGAGGACCTGCAGCCGGTCGCGACGCCGTTCGACCCGTACCTGGGCGCGCGCTACTCCGCCGACGACGTGCGCGCGGTCCTGCAGGCGCGCCCCGACCTGCAGTGGCGCGAGGTCGGGATGACCGACGAGTACCTCGCCGCCGCCGCGGACGACATCGCCGCCGACCGGATCATCGCCGTGTTCCACGGGCGGATGGAGTTCGGGCCGCGGGCGCTGGGCAACCGCTCGATCGTCGCCCGGCCCGACGGCGACCGGATCAAGGACCGGATCAACTCCGCGGTCAAGTTCCGCGAGGCGTTCCGTCCGTTCGCGCCGGCCGTGCACGTCGACGACCGCGACCGGCTCTTCGTCACCCGCGGCTTCGACCCCGACCACTACATGCTCTGCACCGCGCACGTCCGCCCGGAGGCCAAGGCGGCGCTGTCGGGCATCGTCCACGAGGACGACTCGGCGCGGATCCAGACCGTGACGCCGGGCCTCAACCCGACGTTCGCGTCGCTGCTGGAGAAGGTCCGGGACCGGACGGGCACCGGCTGCGTCGTGAACACGTCGTTCAACGTCAAGGGCCAGCCGCTGATCATGGACCCGGCGACGGCCGTCGACACCTTCGCACGGATCGCGCTCGACCGCCTCTACATCGAGGGATTCGTGGTGGAGGGGACCCCGTCGTGACCGGTGGGGTCCAGATCTACTCCACCTGCCCGCAGTCGAAGGACGTGCCGACGGGGGAGTACGCGCAGGCGGTCGCCGAGGTGGCGCGCTGGAGCGAGGCCGCGGGCTGCACGGGGATGCTCGTCTACACCGACAACGGCATCGCCGACCCGTGGCTCGTCGCGCAGCACGCCATCGCCGCCACCGAGCGGCTCGCGCCGCTGGTCGCGGTGCAGCCGGTGTACATGCACCCGTTCACCGCGGCGTCGATGGTCAGCTCGCTCGGCTACCTGCACGGCCGGGCGGTGCACCTCAACATGCTGGCCGGCGGGTTCCGCAACGACCTCCTCGCGCTCGGCGACCCCACCGAGCACGACGACCGCTACGCCCGCACCACCGAGTACACGCAGATCCTGATGGCCCTGCTCCGCGGGGAGACGGTCACCCACGAGGGTCGCTGGCACCAGGTGCACAACCTGCGCCTCGCGCCCGCGCTGCCGGCCGAGCTGATGCCGGAGGTGCTGATCTCCGGGTCGTCCCCGGCCGGGCGTGCCGCCGCCGAGGCGCTCGGTGCGGTGCCGATCCGCTACCCCGAGCCGCTCGGGCGCGAGACCGGGGAGGCTCCCGACGGCGGGGGTGTCCGGGTCGGGATCGTCGCGCGCGAGGACACGGCCGACGCCTGGAAGGTCGCCGAGGAGCGGTTCCCCACCGACCGCCGCGGACAGATCGCGCACTCGATGGCGATGCGCGCCAGTGACTCGTCGTGGCACGCGCAGCTCTCGGAGGCCGCTCGCGGCCAGGAGGTCGTCGACGACGGCTCCGGCGAGCCCGACCCGTTCTGGCTCGGGCCGTTCCAGAACTACCAGACCTTCTGCCCGTACCTGGTCGGCTCCTACGACCGCGTCGCCGCCGCGATCGCGCACTACGCGGCGCAGGGCACGCGGGTCTTCGTGCTGGACATCCCGCCGTCGGCCGAGGAGCTCGACCACATCGGCGAGGTGTTCCGCCGGGCGGGGGTCGTCCCGCGATGACCCGTCTCGAGGACCTCCTCGTCGCCTCGGCCGAGCGGTCGCCGGGGTCGACGGCGCTGATCGGTCCGGACGGCGTGGAGCGGCTGACCTACGCCGAGCTCGACGCCGTCACCGACCGCATCGCCACGATGCTCGTCGACCGGGGCGTGGCCCCGGGCGACCGGGTCGGCGTGCTCGCGGCCAAGACGCCGTGGACCATCGCCTCACTGATCGGCACGCTGAAGGCCGGTGCGGTCTACGTGCCGGTCGACTCGGCGTCGCCGGCGACCCGGGTCGCCCGCATCATCCGCTCCGCCGAGCCGTCGGTGCTGCTGGCCGACGCCACGGCCACGAAGCTCGTCGACGGCCTGGTCGCCGAGGGGCTCTCGGACCTCACGGTCGGGTCGCTGGAGTCGCCCCTCGAGGGGGAGCGGTTCACCTCCGCGTTCTCCCGGTCGGACATCGAAGCGCTCGACGCGACCCGACCCGGCAGCGTCCCCGGGAAGGACCCCCTCGCGCACCTGCTCTTCACCTCGGGCTCCACCGGGATCCCGAAGGGCGTGATGATCACGCACGACATGGTGTCGGCGTTCGTCGACTGGGCCCTCGGGCACTTCGGCACGAAGCCGGGCGACCGCATCTCCGCGCACCCGCCCCTGCACTTCGACCTGTCGACGTTCGACATCTACGCCACGCTCGCGGCCGGCGCGGAGCTGCACCTCGTGCCGGCGTCGCTGGGTCTCGACGCCCGGAAGACCGCCGCGTTCATCCGCGACCGCCAGCTGACGCAGTGGTTCTCGGTGCCCTCGGTGCTCACCTACCTGGCGCGGTTCGAGGCCGTCGCCGAACACGACTTCCCGGCCCTCGAGCGCCTGCTGTGGTGCGGCGAGGTGCTGCCGACGCCGATCCTCGCGCACTGGATGCGGAAGCTGCCGCACGTGCGGTTCACCAACCTCTACGGGCCCACCGAGGCGACGATCGCGTCGTCGTACCACGACGTCCCCGCCGTGCCGGCCGACGAGTCCGTGCCGGTGCCGATCGGGGTGCCGTGCGCGGGCGAGTCGCTGATCGTGCTGGAGGACGGCGCCCCGGCCCCGGTCGGGGAGATCGGCGAGCTGTACATCGGCGGGGTCGGGCTGTCGCCGGGCTACTGGCGCGACCAGGAGAAGACCGACGCCGCGTTCGTCACCGGGCCCGACGGCCGGCGGATCTACAAGACCGGTGACCTCGCGCGGGTCGACGACGAGGGCGTCGTGCACTTCCTCGGCCGGACCGACTCGCAGATCAAGTCGCGCGGGTACCGGATCGAGCTCGGCGAGGTCGAGACCGCGGTCAACACAGTGACCGGGGTCAAGGAGTGCGCGGTGGTCGGCGTCGACCTCGGCGGGTTCGAGGGCACGACGATCTGCTGCGCGTACTCCGTCGCGGCCGGGGCATCCCTGCCCGTGAACGACATGCGGCGCGCGGTCACGGCCCTGCTGCCGCGCTACATGGTGCCGGCGAAGTGGGACGTGCTCGACGAGCTGCCCAAGAACGTGAACGGAAAGATCGATCGGCCGGTGCTGCGGGAGCGCTTCCGGCCGGCCCCGAAGGAGAGCGAGTGATGTTGACCGAGACCACGGCCGCGCTCCGTGCCCAGGTGGCGGACGTGGTGAGCGACCGCGCCGGGATCGACGTCCCCTCGGTCGACGAGGACCTCCTCGAGGCCGGGCTCATCGACTCGCTCGCGCTCGTGACGCTGATCGTCGCGCTCGAGGAGACCTTCGGCGTGCAGCTGCCACTCGACGACTTCGACATCGAGCGGTTCCGCTCGGTCGCGTCGATGGCGGACTTCCTCGCCGAGATGGGCGCCGAGCCGGCCTAGGTGCGCTCCGCGTCTGTGAGTACTTTTCCGTGCCGGGACACGGAAAAGTACTCACAGGGCGAAGCCACCTACGCGTCGAGCAGCCTCGCCAGGGCGGCCGGGGCGTCCGACGGGTCGGCCATCGTCTCCACCCGTGCGCCGACCGCCTCGGCCAGCGCGACGGCGTCCGACGCGTCGTCGGCCGGCGCGAGGATCAGCAGCTCGTCCAGGGACGCCGCGAGCGGGATCGGGTCCTTGTCGTCGGTGGACCGGCAGTCGGAGAGCAGCACGGTCACCCGACGCGACGACCGGGCCGCCACGAGCTGGTCGGCGGCCGACCGCATCGCGGCCGACAGCCCCGTGACGCCGTGCCCCCGCAGGGCCAGGAGCTGGTCGACCAGCGTCTCCGGCGGGGTCGGCTGGTGCAGCCCGCGCTGTACCGTCGCCTCCCGCTCGAAGGACACCACCGCGAACTCCTCCGGCGCCCGCCACGCGCACGCGGCCGCGGTGAGGGCGGCCGCCGCGAGCCGGCCGCCCGTCATCGACCCCGAGGTGTCGACGAGCAGGCACAGCGCGATCCCCGGCTGGGCCCAGTCGACGGCGTACAGGTCCTCGAGGTGCGGCGGCAGACCCCCCGCGTGCGCCTCGGTGAGGGCCTCCATCGACGCGTCGACGTCGAGGTCCCCGCCCCGGTCGGCCGGGCGGAGCCGGAGCTTCGAGGACCCCCGGGCCCGCGACGGCCCGACCTTGGAACGCTCGAGCAGGATCGTGCCCGCCAGTCGGCGGGCCTTCTCCCGCAGCGTCTCGTCGGTCGCCTTCGTCAGGTCGACGAGGAGCTCCATCGCCGCACCCGGGTCCTCGCGCATCAGCGCGTCGAAGGCCTCCTGGTCGATCTCCCCGACCTGCGGGGACACCGACTCGAAGTCCTCGTGCCGACGCGCGAGGTCCGAGCGGGACGTCGTGGGCGCCGCCTTCTGCCGGGACGGCCGGTCTACCCCGCTGCCCGCGCCGGGCGGGCTCTGGCTCCCCCCGACGCATCATCGTCCCCGGAGTCCTGGCTCGGGTCGGACTCCGACGGCTCCCGCCCGAACACCGCCTCGTAGAGCTCGCGGATGACCTCCTCGGGCGTGCGCCGGGCCGACTCGATCACCTTGATGCGACCCGACAGCGCGACGGTGGCGGCGTCGAGCCCGACCCGCCAGTCGTCGACCGCCCGGTCGCGGGCGGCGGCCAGCGACACGGTGACCCGCGCGAGGTCGATGGCGCCGCGCACCGACGAGCCGCTGCGCAGGTCCTTGTGCTCCCGGGTCCGGCGGACCAGGTCGACGGCCTTCTCGCGCCAGCCGTCGGGGGTCACCGGGGCCCGCCCCGCCACGATCTGCGTCTCGTCCGCCGCGGACTGGTAGCCCATGGCGATCCGGCAGGTGCGGTCGTGCAGCGCCGCGGAGATCCGGGCGGTGCCGACCGCGTCGTACGGGTTCATCGCCGCGACCATGCGGAAGCCGGGCTCCGCGGCGATGCGCCCCAGCCGGGGCACGTGCAGCTCACCCTCGCTCATCACCGTGATGAGGACGTTCAGGGTCTCCTCGGGGACGCGGTTGAGCTCCTCGATGTAGAGCAGCCCGCCCTCGCGCAGCGCCGACACCAACGGCCCGTCGACGAAGATCTCCTCGACGTAGCCGTCGGCCAGCACGCGGGCCGGGTCGAAGTGCCCGACCAACCGCGCCGGCGTCAGCTCGGCGTTCCCCTCGACGAAGTGGAAGCCGATGCTGCGGGAGTGCGCGACGCCGCGGAGCAGCGTCGACTTCCCGGTGCCCGGCGGGCCCTCGAGGACGACATGGGTACCGCCGTCGAGCGCGGCCTGGAGGAGTTCGGTCTCCCGGCCGCGCCCGACGGTGGCGACGGTGTCCGCCAACGTGCTCGTACTCCGTTCCTGGGGGCTCGGCGCCCTCAGTGCTCGTGGATCAGGACGCCGCGGACGTTGTCGCCGTTGAGCAGGGCGTCGTAGCCCTCGTTGACCTGCTCCAGGGTGTAGGTCTTCGTGATGAGCTCGTCGAGCTTGATGTCCCCGCTCTGGTACATGCCCAGGATCTTGGGGATGTCCGTGGTCGGGTTGCAGTCGCCGAAGAGCGTGCCCTTCACCGTCTTCTTGAACAGCGTCATGATCGAGCCCGGCAGCTGGACGTTCGTCTCGGTCAGCTTGTTGAGACCGGTGAGGACGACGGTGCCGCCCTTGCCGATGGCGTCGAAGGCGCCGGTGACGATCTCCTGGGTGACCAGGCCCGCCGTCACGACGGCCTTGTCCGCGCCGTTGCCGTTGGTCATCTGACGCGCGAGGTCGGCGGCCTCCTCGATCGAGCCGACGGCGTGCGTGGCGCCGAGCTCCATGGCCTTCTCGCGCTTGTTCTCCAGGGGGTCCACGGCGATGAGGTTCTTCGCGCCCGCGAAGCGCGCGCCCTGCACGGCGTTGATGCCGATGCCGCCGACGCCGGAGACGATGACCGTCTCACCGGGCTGCACGTCGGCCGCGTAGACCGCCGAGCCCCAGCCGGTGGGGACGCCGCAGCCGACGAGCACGGCCTTGTCCAGCGGCAGGTCGTCCTCGACCTTGACCACGGAGGTCTGGCTGATCGTCCCGTACTGGCTGAACGTGCCGATCATGCACATCGCGCCGTAGTTCTTCTCCGGGCCGGGGCCGGTGAAGGGGAAGCGGCCGCCGGGCAGCTCGCCGGAGAGGATGTTCGCGCCCATGTCGCAGATGGCCTGCTGGCCGGTGGCGCACCAGCGGCAGACGCCGCAGTTGGGGATGAACGAGCAGACGACGTGGTCGCCCGGCTTCACGCGCGTGACGCCCGGACCGACCTCCTCGATGATGCCCGCGCCCTCGTGGCCCAGCACCATCGGGAGCCGCGCCTCGAGGTCGCCGTGGGCGATGTGCACGTCGGAGTGGCAGAGCCCGGCGTGGGTGTACCGGATGAGGACCTCGCCCTCCTCCGGGCCCGCGAGGTCGAGCTCGACGATCTCGATCGGCTTGCCGGTCTCGTAGACGACAGCAGCCTTGGTCTTCATAGGGAAACGTCCTCCTCGACGATGGACACGTCACACATGCAGCGGTGGCGATGCTCACATGGATCGGCGCCCGTCGCCAGCCCCCACAGCCGGGTGCAGCGGCGTCACATCCGTGTCACATGTTCGGTCGCGCACGTCCGAGCGCGTGGCAGACTCCGCGCGTGATCGACTCGGGCAGCGCGGCCTGGATGCTGACGGCCACCGGTCTCGTCATGCTCATGACGCCGGGTCTGGCGCTCTTCTACGGCGGCATGGTGCGGACCAAGGCCGTCCTCAACACGATGATGACGACGTTCGTCTGCCTCGGGGTGGTCGGCATCGTCTGGGTGGCCTACGGCTGGTCGCTCGCGTTCGGGTCCGACTCCTCCGGCGGGCTCGTGGGCGGGTTCTCCGATGCCGGGATGCGCCACCTCGACACCCAGGTGGTCGGCGCCGGTTCCAGCGCGGTGCCGACCGGCGTGTTCGCGATGTTCCAGCTGATGTTCGCGATCATCACGGTCGCCCTGCTCGCCGGCGCGGTCGCCGAGCGCGTGCGGTTCTGGCCGTGGACGCTGTTCGTGGCGGTGTGGGTCACGCTCGTCTACATCCCCGAGGCGCACTGGGTGTTCGCGATCGACGGCGCCGTCGCGCCCGACGCGGTCGGCGGGTGGATCGCGAACCGGCTGCACGCCCTCGACTTCGCGGGCGGCACCGCTGTCGAGATCAACTCGGGGGCCTCGGCGCTGGCGCTCGCGCTCGTCGTCGGGACGCGGCGCGGGTGGCCCCGCGACCCGGTCCGTCCGCACAACCTCCCGTTCGTGCTCCTCGGTGCGGGCCTGCTGTGGTTCGGCTGGTTCGGGTTCAACGCCGGGTCGGCGCTCGGCGCCACCGCCGTGGCGGGGACCGCCCTCGTCTCGACGATGCTCGCGGGCTCGGCCGCCGTCGTCGCCTGGCTGGTGGTGGAGCAGATCCGCGACGGCAGGCCGACGTCGCTGGGGGCCGCCTCGGGCGCGGTGGCGGGACTGGTCGGCATCACCCCCGCGTGCGCCTACGTGGAGCCGCTCGGGGCGGTCGCGATCGGGCTCGCGGCCGGCGCGATCTGCGCGAGCGCGGTCCGGCTGAAGTTCCGCTACGGCTTCGACGACTCGCTCGACGTCGTCGCGGTGCACGGCGTCGGCGGGCTCGTCGGGATGCTCCTGCTCGGGGTGCTGGCGTCGACGGCGACCAACCCGGCGGGCGCCGACGGACTGCTCTACGGGGGCGGGTTCGCCCAGCTCGGGAAGCAGGCCGTGGCCGTCCTCGTCGTGCTGGCGTACTCGTTCGTCGTCACCGTGCTCATCGCCTGGGTGATCGCGCGGACCATCGGTCTGCGGGTGGACCGGGAGGTCGAGGTCGAGGGGGTCGACGAGGCCGAGCACGCCGAGAGCGGCTACGACTTCTCGCCGTTGGCGGCCGGCGCGAGCTCTCGCCGGACGGGGGCGACGCTCACCGAGCAGCGTCCGGAGCGGTGAGGACGGCCGCCGCGGCCACCCCGCCGTCACCGGTGCGAAATCTGCCGATCCCCCGCGAAACTTGACTCGTTCCAGTTTGGCGGGCAGGCTCGGTGCCGTGTCCACGACGACCGCGTACGAGCGCCAGGTGCGCGAGGCCGGTCTGCGCGTGACCCGTCCGCGCGTCGCGGTGCTCGCCGCGGTGCACGAGCACCCGCACCTCGACACGGAGGAGATCCTCGGTCTCGCCCGTGCCGACCTCGGGGCGGTCTCCCACCAGGCCGTGTACGACGTCCTGCGGGCGCTGACCACGGCGGGCCTGCTGCGCCGGATCGAGCCCGAGGGTTCACCGGCGCGGTACGAGACGCGGGTCGGGGACAACCATCACCACCTCGTGTGCCGGTCCTGCGGCACGATCGTCGACGTCGACTGCACCGTCGGCGCCGCCCCGTGCCTGACCGCCTCGGACGACCACGGCTTCGTGATCGACGAGGCGGAGGTCGTCTTCTGGGGCCTCTGCCCCACCTGTCAAGCCGCGCACGCGTCCACCACGTCTCGACCCCACGGAGGCAACACTCGTGTCTGAGCACGTCACCCGCGAAGCCGACATGAACACCGAGGACGCGGGCGGCTGCCCCGTCCACGCCGGGCGGCTCGCCCACCCGACCGAGGGTGGCGGCAACGTCGACTGGTGGCCCAACCAGCTGAACCTGCGGATCCTGCGCAGCCACACGCAGGCGTCGAACCCGATGGACGAGGACTTCGACTACGCGAAGGAGTTCGCGACCGTCGACCTCGACCAGCTCGCGGCCGACGTCGACGAGACGCTGAAGACCTCGCAGGACTGGTGGCCCGCCGACTTCGGCACCTACTCGGGCTTCATGATCCGTATGGCGTGGCACTCGGCCGGCACCTACCGCCTGGCCGACGGCCGCGGTGGCGCCGGCATGGGCATGCAGCGCTTCGCCCCGCTGAACAGCTGGCCCGACAACGGCAACCTGGACAAGGCCCGCCGCCTGCTCTGGCCGGTCAAGCAGAAGTACGGCCGGAAGCTCTCGTGGGCCGACCTCATGATCTTCGCGGGCAACCGCGCCCTCGAGATCTCGGGCTTCACCACCTTCGGCTTCGCCGGCGGTCGCCCGGACGTCTTCGAGCCCGACAACGAGACCTACTGGGGCCCGGAGAACTACTGGCTCGGCGGCGACCAGCGCTACACCGGTGACCGGCAGCTCGAGCAGCCGCTCGGCGCCTCGCAGATGGGCCTGATCTACGTCAACCCGGAGGGCCCGGACGGCAACCCCGACCCGCTGGCCGCCGCGCGCGACATCCGCGAGACCTTCGGCCGGATGGCGATGAACGACGAGGAGACCGTCGCCCTCATCGCCGGTGGGCACACCCTGGGCAAGACCCACGGTGCGGCCGACCCCGACCAGTACGTCGGCCCCGAGCCCGAAGGTGCGCCCATCGAGCAGGGCGGGCTCGGCTGGAAGCAGGAGTTCGGCAAGGGCAAGGGCCGCGACACCATCACCTCCGGCCTGGAGGTCACCTGGACCTCGACGCCGGCGAAGTGGAGCCACGGCTACTTCGAGAACCTGTTCAGCTACGAGTGGGAGCTCCACAAGTCGCCGGCCGGGGCGTGGCAGTACCGCCCGGTGAACGGTGGCGGCGCCAACACGGTGCCGGACCCGGAGACCGGTGAGCTCACCCGCCAGCCCACGATGCTGGTCACCGACATCTCGCTGAAGGTCGACCCGGTCTACCAGGAGATCTCGCGGCGGTTCCACCAGAACCCGGCCGAGTTCAACGACGCCTTCGCCCGCGCCTGGTACAAGCTGACCCACCGCGACATGGGCCCGATCGAGCGCTACATCGGCGCCTGGGTCCCGCAGGAGACGCAGATCTGGCAGGACCCGGTGCCCAAGCACGAGGGCCCGCTCCTGTCGCACGACGAGGCCGAGGAGCTCGAGAAGCAGGTCCTCGACTCGGGCCTGACGGTGGCGCAGCTGGTCAAGGCGGCCTGGGCCTCGGCGTCCACGTTCCGCATCGGTGACAAGCGCGGTGGTGCCAACGGCGCTCGCGTGCGTCTCGACCCGCAGATCGACTGGGAGGTCAACGACCCCCAGGAGCTGCGTCGCACCCTCTCGACCCTCGAGGGCATCGCGCAGTCGTCCGGCAAGGTCTCGCTGGCCGACCTGATCGTCCTCGCGGGCGGCGCGGCGATCGAGAAGGCCGCCGCGGACGCCGGCGTGCAGATCGAGGTGCCGTTCACCCCGGGCCGCACGGACGCGAGCCAGGAGTGGACCGACGTCGACTCGTTCACCTACCTCGAGCCGAAGGCCGACGGCTTCCGCAACTACCTCGGCAAGGGCCACCAGCTCCCGGCCGAGTACCTGCTGGTCGACCGGGCGAACCTGCTCAACCTCACCGCGCCCGAGATGACTGTGCTGGTCGGCGGCCTGCGGGTGCTCGGCGCGAACTCCGGCGACTCGTCGCACGGCGTGTTCACCGAGCGGGTCGGGCAGCTGACGAACGACTTCTTCACCACGCTGCTCGGGCCGGACCTCACCTGGTCGGCCTCCGGCAGCGAGGAGGGCGTCTACGAGGCCCGCGGCACCGACGGCGGGGTCCGCTACACCGGGACCCGCAACGACCTCGTGTTCAGCTCGAACTCGGAGCTGCGCGCCGTCTCGGAGATCTACGCCGAGGCCGGGTCCGAGGAGAAGTTCGTCCGCGACTTCGTCAAGGCCTGGGTGAAGGTCATGAACCTGGACCGCTACGACGTGTGAGCTCCGCTCGGGTGAGCACCCAGTGGGCTGAGCCCCACTGAGTGCTCACCGGCGAAGCACACGGCCCGGGTCGGTTGCCATCAGCAACCGGCCCGGGCCGTCGTCGTCTAGCGCAGCGAGACGGCGTCCCCGAGCGCGACGGTCCCGCCGCGCACGACCTCCGCGTACGCGCCCGCGCACGGCAGCACCCCGAAGCCGGGGACGTCGACGCGGTTCTCCCGCATCAGCGGCGTGACGGCCCTCGGCTCCCGGGGGAGCCCGCCGTGCTCGAGCGTGGGCACGGAGCACCGCGGCGTGGGCAGCGTGGGTCGCAGGACGACCTCACCGACGTGCAGCTCGCGGCCCACCCACCGGTTCTCGGCGAACGGCTCGCCGTCGGAGGAGATCACGAGGTTCGGGCGGTAGCGCAGGGCCTCCACGCCGAGGTGGTCGAGCGTGGCGGTGGTGATCAGGTGGACCGGGGAGTGGTCGACGAAGGTGTCGCCCTCGCTGCCCTGGGCGATCTCCAGGGTCGGGGCCTCGACCTCGGCATCGACCCCCTGCGCGAGCACCTCCTCCGGGTCGGGGCGCTCCACCGACGAGCCCGCCGGTCGCTGCGCGCGGAGCTCGACCGCCCGGCCGAGGTCGGCCGTGAGCGTCTCCACGAGCCGGGGGTCCTCGGCGTCGATCGTCTCGCCGTCCGGGGTCGTCACCAGCACCCGGTCGTCCCGGACCGCGGCGCTGTACTGCAGCAGCCGCCGCCACAGCCGCGGGTGCTTCGCGGTGCAGACGTAGCCCGTGGTCGGGTCCAGCAGCGCCCGCCACCGGTCGCTCTCCAGCCCGGTGGTCCCGACGACCGCCCGCTGCACCTCCTGCCCGAGCATCGACTTCACCGGGTAGCGGGTCAGGGTCGCGACCTGCACGTCGTCACTCCTCGGGTCGGGGGTTCTCGCTCAGACCGTACGTCCCGCGATCGCGCCGACGACGGCCTCGACCTGGTCCTGCAGATCCAGGCAGGGCACGTGGCCGGGTCGCGCGACGACGAGGTGCCGTCCCGGACCGTCCCCGATCCCCGCGAGGGCGGGCGGTCCGGCGTCGAAGGCGTCGGGGACCACGAGGACGTCGAGGTCGTGGCGGGTGCCGTCGGCGGTCACCAGCCCCGCGGGGTGCACGCGCGCGGACCCCACCAGCGTCACGTGGTCCCGGGCGAAGGCCTCGAGATAGCCGTCGTCGAGCCCGACGTGACCCGGCGGACCGTCCGGGACCAGACGCGGATCGGCGGTGCGGGCGCGCATGGCGGCGCGGTCGGCCACCGGGGCGACCGGTTCACCGGGGGCGGGGAAGCGGGACCGGTAGTCCGCCCGCTCCTGCCACCCGTAGACCGGGTTGTCGCGGCGGACCACGTCGACGGCGCCGTCGGAGACCACGACCAGCGACGCGACCCGGTCGACGATCCACGGCACCAGCTGCACGGTGGCGGGCGTCGTCCCGAGGATCCCGACCCGTCGGCCGGTCAGGTCGTGGCCGTCCTCGGGCCACGCGGCGGTCCGGACGACGAGGCCGCCGAAGGCCGCGGTGTCCACGCGCGGTTCGACGGGGCGACGGCCGGGACAGACGACCAGCTCCCGCGCCCGGACCGGACCGCCGGGGACGGTCTCCAGGGCCCACCCCCCGTCGTCGGGAACGGCGGAGACGACCCGCGTGCGCAGGGAGAGCGAGCGGCGCAGGTCGAGCCGGTCGGCGACGAACCGGAACCAGCGCTGCACCTCGTAGCCGGCCGGGTACCGCTCGCTCCAGCCCCAGTCGCGGTAGAGCTCCGCGGAGACGCGGTACTGGTAGTGCTCGCACGAGGTGTCGAGGTGCGAGCCGGGATAGGCGTGCCACCACCACGTGCCGCCGACGTTCCCGGCCGCGTCGAACCCGTGCACCCGCAACCCGCGCTCGCGCAGCAGGTGCAGGGCGAGCAGCCCGGAGAAGCCGGCGCCGACGACGGCCACGTCGAGGTCCATCATCGGATTCTGATGGACGGCATCCCCCGGAAGACACTCAACGACGGCAGGTCGGTCCCGCAGTTCGGGCTCGGCGTCTACCACGTCCCGCCCGAGGACACCGCGGACCTGGTGCGGACCGCGCTCGAGCTCGGCTACCGGCACGTCGACACCGCGCAGGGCTACGGCAACGAGGCGGGCGTGGGGGAGGGGCTGCGCGCGTCGGGGATCCCGCGCGAGGACGTCTGGATCACGACGAAGCTCGACGACGGCCGCCACGGCGACCCGCGGGCGGCGCTGGCCGAGAGCCTCGACCGGCTGGGCACCGACCACGTCGACCTGTTCCTCGTCCACCGCCCCGGCGACCGGGACGTCGAGACCTGGCGCGCGCTGATCGACCTCCGCGACGCCGGGTCCGCGCGCTCGATCGGGGTCTCCAACTTCTCCCGCCGCGGGATCCGGGCGCTCGTCCACGCGACCGGGGTGGTGCCGGCCGTGCACCAGATCCGGGCCAACCCGCGCACGCCGCACCGCGCGATGCAGGCCTTCCACCGGCGGCACGGCATCGCGACCGAGGCGTGGGGCCCGCTGCGTGAGGGCCGTCTGACGACGCACCCGACGGCGCGGCGGGTGGCCGACCGGGTCGGCGCCACCCCGGCCCAGGTGCTGCTGCGCTGGCACCTGGACCGGGGTCTCATCGCGTTCCCGAAGACGACCTCGCCCGAGCGGCTGGCCGAGAACCTCGGTGTGGCCCGCGTGCGCCTGTCGCCGCGCGACCTCCGCGCGATCGACCGGATGCGCCGCCGGCCCTAGCCGAGGGCGATCTCGAGGTGCTCGTAGCCCCGCAACCCGTTGTTGATCATCGGCGTGCGCGAGACGACCTCGAAGCGCGCCACCCGGTCGGCGAGCCGTTCGAGCAGCGCGGACATCTCCAGGCGGGCCAGGTGCATCCCGACGCAGACGTGCTCGCCGCGGCCGAAGGCGAGGTGGTCCGACGGCTTGCGGGTGATGTCGAAGCGGTCCGGGTCGGGGTACTTGCGCTCGTCGCGGTTGGCCGAGCCGTAGAGCAGGGCGACCCGGCTGCCGGCGGGCAGCGCGACACCGTCGATCTCGTGGTCCTCGGTGAGGACGCGGGTGAACTGCGGGACCGGGGTCTCGATCCGCAGCGCCTCGTTGATCGCGTGCGGGATCAGGGAGCGGTCGGCGCGCAGCAGCTCCCACTGGTCGGGGTGGTCGGCGAACAGCGCGATCGTCGACGCGATGCCGAGGATCGTGGTGTCGAGGCTCGGCGTCACGTAGTCGAGCATCATCACCGGGCACTTCTCGCGAGGCATCTCGCCGCGGTCGGCGGCGTCGTAGAGGTGCGCCGCCCAGCCGTTCGGGTCGATGCGTCCGGGGACCGCGTCGTTCGCCGCGAAGTCGAGGAACTCGCCGACCTTCGGCCCGGCGTCGAGGAACCGCTGGTTGCGCGGGCCCTGGACGTCCCAGATGGCCGCGGCCCACTCCAGCATCTTCATCCGGTGCTCCTCGCCGAGCCCGACCAGCTGCGAGACGACCGCCATCGGCAGGTGCTCGGCGAGCTCGGTGACGGCGTCGAAGCGCCCGGCGTCGACGACCCGGTCGACCACGCGGTCGGCCTCGGCCTCGATGGTCGGCGCGATCTCGCGCATGCGGTCGGGCCGCAGGGGACGGCCGAGCACCGAGCGCATCATCGAGTGGTCCGGCGGGTCGGAGCACAGCGTGATGCCCTCGAGGGTCCGGTTCGTCTCCTCGTCGACGAAGACCGACTTCGCCGAGGAGAACGTGCGCCAGTCCATGAGCGCCGCCCGGACGTCGGCGTAGCGCGGCAGGGCGTAGTGGCCGTGCTGCGCCATCTCGACGACGGGTCCGGCGTCGCGGAGCTCGCGGTAGATCGGATAGGGGTCCACACGGGCGTCGTCGGCGAACAGGTCGACGTCGCTGACCGGGATGTCACGCACGGCTGTCACGGCGACATCGTGATCGACCCGGGGTGACCCAGGACACCATCTTGCCGTCGAGCGGAAATCCGGTCCCCTCGTGACAGGAAAGCGTCGTTCCTGGCACCCCGTGGCAGTGACGCCACATCGTCGATCCCGTTGCGCCGCCTGCCACCGGTCCCGCGGAGGTTCGGCCCAACTTTCAACGAACGCCGATCCGGCCGGTGCCCGTGGTGCGGACGTCCCGGTGTGAACGCTTCCTCCGATTCCGTTCCCGACCCGCTGGCGGCCCTGCCCCTGCTGGCCGAGGCCGGCGTGAGCGTGTACTGGGAGCAGCTGGACGGGCGGACGGCCTGGGTCGCCGACCCCGTGACGCGCGAGGTGCGGCTCTCCCGGTCGATCCCGCCGGAGTCGCTGCTGCGCTACTTCATCGAGGCCCTCGCGGCCATCGACGAGCCGGGCGGCCCCGGGTCGCGACTCTCCCTCGTGCACACGAGCGACGACGTCGACGAGCCGTCGTCGGCGCGGGCCATCCTCCGGTCGGTCTAGAGAGCCAGGCCGGGCGGGCCGATCACAGGATCGGCGTGCCTCCGGTCACCGCGATCCGGGCTCCGCTGACATAGCTCGACTCGTCCGAGGCGAGCATGACGTAGACGGGCGCGAGCTCGGCGGGCTGGCCCGGGCGGCCGAGCGGGGTGGAGGTGCCGAATCCCTCCACGTCCTCGGGCTTCATCGTCGCGGGGATGAGCGGGGTCCAGATCGGCCCGGGCGCGACGCTGTTCGCGCGGATGCCCTTCGGCCCGTACTGCTGCGCCAGCGCACCGGTGAAGTTGGCGATGCCGGCCTTCGTGGTGTCGTAGACGATCAGCCCGGGCGGCGGCTGGTCGGAGTTGACCGAGGTCGTGTTGATGATCGAGGCGCCCGGCCGCAGGTGCGGCAGCGCCGCCTTCGTGACGTGGAAGAGGCTCCCGAGGTTGACGGCCATCGTGTGGTCCCACTCCTCGTCCGGGACGTCCTCCAGCGAGTCGCGGACCATCTGGAACGCGGCGTTGTTGACGAGCACGTCGATCCGGCCGAGTGCGTCGACGGCCCGGGCGACCAGCGCGCGGCACTGGTCGGGCTCCGCGAGGTCGCCCGGCACGAGCACGGCGCGCCGCCCGGCCTCCTCCACCCACCGCGCGGTGGTGCGGGCGTCGTCCTCCTCGGCGGGCAGGTACCCGAGCACCACGTCGGCGCCCTCCCGCGCGAACGCGATCGCGACGGCGCGACCGATGCCGCTGTCCGCGCCGGTGATCACGGTCGCCTTGCCCTCGAGCCGGCCGCTGCCGCGATAGCTCTGCTCGCCGTGATCGGCGGGCGGGTCGAGCAGCGCCTCGTGGCCGGGGTGGTCCTGGCCCTGGGCGGGCGGGTTCGTCATGGAGGTCCTCGTGCTCGGCGGCGGGGCGCGCGGATTGCCGCGCCCCGCCGTCGCGAAACGGACGCTCAGGCGTGCTGCTCGGACGAGCGCCTGGGCAGGAGGTGGATGACCGCGACGAGGATCCCGCCGACGACGAGGCCGATCAGCGCCGAGCACAGGGTGTTGACCAGCCAGCCCGGGAACCCGCCGCCGAGGAGCTCCTCGAGGTGGTGCACGAACGCGTAGGGCGGGTGGAGGCCGAGCTCGTCGACGCCGACCAGCAGGATGTGCCCGCCGACCCAGAGCATCGCGACGATCCCGACGTTCGACAGGGTCGCCAGCACGATCGGCATCGCCTTGACCAGGCCGCGGCCGAAGCCCGCGACCGCGGGGGTCTCGCGCCTCGACAGGGCGAGCCCGGCGTCGTCCATCTTCACGATCAGCGCCACCACGCCGTACACCAGCAGGGTGATGACCACGGCGACGAAGGCGAGGATGACCGCCCGCGACACGAGCCCCTCGGAGGCGACCTCGTTCAGCGCGATCACCATGATCTCGGCGCTGAGGATGAAGTCGGTGCGCACCGCGGAGGAGACGACCTTCTTCTCGTTCTCCTCAGGGGCGGCGGCCACCTCCTCGTTGCGTTTCTCGGCGTGCTCCTCGTGGCCGGTGACCTTCTCCCACACCTTCTCGGCGCCCTCGTAGGAGAGGTAGAGCCCGCCGAGCATGAGGATCGGGGTGAGCGCCCACGGCGCGAACTGACTCAGCAGCAGTGCGACCGGCAGGATGATGACGATCTTGTTGATCAGCGAGCCGCGCGCGATGCGCCCGATGATCGACAGCTCCCGCCTCGGCTCCAGACCCTGGACGTAGCGCGGGGTCACCGCCGCGTCGTCGACGACCACGCCGGCCGCCTTCGCGCTGGCGCGCCCGGCCGCGCCCGCGACGTCGTCGAGCGAGGCGGTGGTCAACCGCACCAGCGCCGCGACGTCGTCGAGCAGGGCGAACAGTCCGGCTGCCATGACCCGGAGCTTATGTCCTGATTGCGCCGCCCGGTGGCCCGCCTCGGGGGTCGCGCGGAACGGATCCCTGTGGTGGAGTCGTGTGACCTGACACACGGAGGTGGGCAGTGGCGGGATCGTGGCAGCCGGGGGACTCGGTGCCGGACCGGTGGTTGCTGGACCTGGAGGCGGGCCGGGTCTCGCTGGACGAGACCGTGCGGGCGCTGTCGGCGCACTCGTGGCCGGACGCGACGCCCGCCGGGACGAGCCTGGCCGACACCGACCCCTTTCCCGACGGCGGGTGGGTCAAGACGATGGACGCCGCGCACGCGGACGGCCGGCTCAGCGGGGAGCAGTACCGCGCGATCTACGAGGCGTGTCGGAAACGCTGATCGTCGGAGTCTCTCGACGTCGGGTTCGTCCATTCGTGATGACACTGGCGTCGAATTGACTACCGAATGCACGGATCGTGCCCTCTACTGTTCCCCACAGGGGGACACGAGGGGGACATCATGTGGCTCATCGCGCCGCTCACGCCAGGTGCGTGCCGGGCGGACCGGGAGTGGCACCACCGGGAGGTGGCGGCGCTCTCGCACGAGCTCCGCAACATCTGGACGAACGCCTGTCTGACCACGCACCTGGCGCAGGTGATGCCGCCGCCGGGGGCGATCCTGCAGGTGCCGACGATCGGCCGGATCGCGCTCGACGAGGGCGCCCCGGCGCGGTTCTCGGTCAAGCTCCGGTCCGGGCAG
This sequence comes from Actinomycetospora sp. NBRC 106378, assembly GCF_030269685.1. GTDB lineage: Bacteria > Actinomycetota > Actinomycetes > Mycobacteriales > Pseudonocardiaceae > Actinomycetospora. The sequence continues at coordinate 95,323 of NZ_BSTT01000015.1, read as the reverse complement.
CTGCCGATCGACTTCCGGCGCCGCTCGGAACGGCTGGCCGCTGCCTTCCGGGTGCCGGCGGTCGAGATCGTGTCGCTCACCGACGACCACCAGTGGATCTCGGTCCGGCTCCTGGAGCCGTCGCTGTGGATCGACTACCCCGACGAGTTCGCGGTCGAGGGCTGGGACCGGCCGGTGATGGACGAGGTCGACGAGCCGGAGGAGCTCGAGCCCGTTCCGGTCGTGGACGTCGAGCCGGCGCCCACCACGGCGTTCGGGACGTTCCGCCGGTTCCTCGGGGACTTCTGGCGGGCGGACCCGGACCGGGACCGGGACCGGGTCGAGCGGACGGGCTGAGCGTCCGCGGTCGTTCCACGGCGGGGAGCCCCCCCGACGAGCGGACATCATGGACGTCGATGTCGACCCCGCTCACCGCCCTCGGCCCGATCCTGCAGGGTCGGGTGCTCTTCTCCGTCCCGACCCGGTCACCGCGGTTCGTCCTGACGTTCGACGACGGTCCCGACCCGGCGACGACGCCGGCGCTGCTCGACGTCCTCGCGCGGCACCGGGCGCGGGCGACGTTCTTCCTGATCGGCGAGCGGGCGTCCGCGCATCCGGACCTCGTGGCGCGGATCGCGGCCGAGGGGCACGAGATCGGCAACCACACGTGGCGTGACCGGCCGACGTGGCGGCTGCCGCTCGCGGAGTTCCGCGCGGACCTGCGGGCGACGCAGTCGCTGCTCGAGACCCACGGCGCGGTGCGCTGGTTCCGGCCCGGCTCCGGCTGGCCGACCCCGCGTCATCTCGCCGTCGCCGAGGAGGAGGGGCTGCGCTGCGTGCTGGGCACGGCCGTCGCGGTCGCGGGTTCCGGCGCCGGAACGGCGACGACCGCCGCGTGGCTCGCCCCGGTCGTGCGCCGAGGCGCGGTGGTCGTCCTGCACGAGGGCCCGCAGCGAGCCGGTGTTGCCGGGACCGTGGACGGGTTGCTGGAGCGCACCGCCCGGCGCGGCCTGTCGGCGGTGACGCTCTCCGCCCTGGCCTGAGGGCTCAGCGGGACGGGGCGCCCACGGTGTTGTAGTCGAAGAGGTCGTCCCAGGTCTCGTCGAGACGGCGCTTGCCCTCGTCGAGCGGGACCGCGCCCAGGCGGCCGTCGGCGTCCTCGTCGAGCAGGCGCAGCCGACGCAGCTTCGCCACGCCGTCGTCGACCTCGAAGTCGAACTCCGCGTCCCAGGTGCGGGCGAACCAGTCCTCGATGCGCTCGTCCAGCTCCCGGGCGGTCAGCGGCTCGCCCGCCGCGCGCAGGAAGTGGTAGGCGAGCACCGCCTCCTTGACCTCCTCGTCCTCCGCCGCGTCGAGCAGGTGGTGGAAGACGCCGGCGTCGTTGTCGAGGTTGCGGAAGTACAGGCTCTCGGACAGCGTCTTCATGAACTGGATGCGCCGGTTCTTGAACGCACTGATCTGCCGGACCACGTAGCCGCCGAACGCCACGAGGCCGGCCCCGAGCGCGAGGAGCTGCCCGCTCTGGAGTTCCACGGGCTGGCGGCGGACCCCGATCCAGAAGGCGAGCAGCAGGAACAGCGGCAGCAGGGCCGCGATGAGCTTGGTGGCGACGACGATGACACCCGAGACGACGGCGGGGACGCCGATCAGGAGCTTGTCGATGCGCCGCATCCGCACCTGCGCGTTGGGGAACAGCATCTCGAGGTCGGCGCGGGGCACGTCCTGGAACAGCTTGATGATCGTCGAGCCGGGGGTGAACGGCAGCTTCGCGACGTCCCGCCCCTTCTCCTCGAAGTAGGACGCGTCCTTGAACCGGACGTGGACGAGGACCTTCCCGTAGTTGGTGAAGGTCATGGTCCGGCGACGGAGGCCGAAGAACTGCCTGACCTCCTCCGTCCGGACGGTCTCGCCGCGCCGGTAGAAGACGACCTGCTCGAAGTCGTCGAAGTCGACGTCCAGCCGGACCTTCATCAGGGACTCCTGCTCGAACGCCCGGCCGAGGTCCTCGGCGGAGATGCGCTCGAAGTTCGCGTCCTCGGCCAGGTCGGTGAGCTCGCGCGCCACGAGCTCCTGCGCCTCGGCGCGTTCGGCCTCGCCGGGCTCGACGACCGTGTGCGTGTCCGTGTCCGGATTGAACGGGTAGTAGGCGTCCTTGAGAGCTTCGAGTCGTCCTCGGAACTCGTGGTGGAGCAGGCTGGACAGGAGATCGGCGAACGCGCGGAAGGACTCCCGTTCGGCCTCCGGCTCGCGGTCCACACACATCTCGACGACGGTCGCCTTGCGGAACGGGATGAATCGCTCGCCGGTCACGGCAGGCCCCTCGGGAGGCTGGACGGGGTCGGGGACAGCCCCGGCCCTGCGCGAGGACCGGATCGGCCGACGCGGGGCGACGGCGGATCCGGACGATACCGGCACCGCTGCGCAAGGCGGCTCGCGGCGCGCGAGCGGCTCACAGGGCGCCCCCGGCAGGATTCGAACCTGCGACACCCGCTTTAGGAGAGCGGTGCTCTATCCCCTGAGCTACGGGGGCCCGGGGTGAGCGTAACCGCTCCCGGCCGCTCGGCCGCGCGAGTGGTACGCCGGGCAGGGGTCGGAGCCCGACGACGCGCCTCACGTGACCCTCGCGAACGGGCGAGCGGGCGCGGTGATCGCGAGACGTACGCCAGGCAGGAAACCGGGTCCGGAGACCTGCCTGGCGTGCCTCTCGGCGAGCTCGTCACGCGTCCAAGGACTCGGCGAACACCCGGAACTCGGAGCGGCCGGTGTGCATCGACCAGAGCGTCTCCGCCAGGACGGCCGGGTCCTTGCGCGGGTGCCCGGGTTCGATCGCGCCCGGGATGATCAGCTGCGCGACGTGCACGCCGTCGGCGGCCACCTCGTCGTGCAGCATCGTGGCGAACGCGCCGAGCCCGGCGAAGGCGATCGACGTCCCGGCGACGCGGGACGACGGCCGCGCCCCCGACCCGCCGTTCACGAACAGCACCGTGCCGCGGCCGAGGTGGCGCATCCCCGGCAGCACCTGGTGCACCGCCGCGACCGGTCCGTAGATCGACGTCTCCACCGGTCCGACCAGATCCGCGGCCGTGGTCTCCAGGACCGGGCGCAGGAAGTCCTTCTGCGGCAGCGGGCTGTACTGCAGCACCTCGATCGGCCCGACGGTCTCGGTGATCCGCTCCAGCGTGCCCGCCAGGGCCGCCGGGTCGCGCGCGTCGGTCGCGAACCCGTGCGCCGCGACACCCTCGGCCGTGAGATCGGCGGCGAGGCCACGGGCGCGGTCGAGGTTGCGGGAGACCAGCGCGACGTCGAAGCCCTCGGCCCCGAAGCGGCGCGCCGTCGACGCGCCCAGTCCCCGTCCGGCCCCGATGATCGCGATCGTCGTCACGGGGCCCTGGCTGCCCGCGCTCAGGCGTCCTTGAACGTGGTCAGCTGCGCGCCGACCCGCTGTCCCATCGCCGCGCCGAGGGCCTGCAGCCCGGACAGCGGGCGCACCATCACCTCGAACTCGGTGATCAGCCCGTCGTCGTCGACGTGGATGAGGTCGACCCCGCGCAGCGCCTTCCCGTCGACGGTGGCGGAGAACTCCAGCACCGCGTCGTGCCCCTCGCGGAACGTGCGGTGGTAGCGGAAGTCCTCGAACACCGTGAGCACGGTCGAGAGCGCCAGGACCACCGCGTCCCGCGAGGGGTAGGGCGTGTGCGCCACCGGTGACCGGAAGACCGCGTCGGGGTGGACGATCCCGGGCAGGTCGCTCATGTCCCGTTGCTCCACCATGGTGTGCCAGCGGGCGAGCGTGTCGTCGAGGCTCATCCATCGAGCGTGCCGGGGGAGCCGTCGTCGCGCACGAGCGACCCGCCGTGCTCGGTGTACGCCCGCAGGCCTCCCGTCAGGTTGGCCGCGTCGACCCCGGCCGCGGCGAGCTGGTCGGCGGCCCGCCCGCCGCGACCCCCGCCGCGGCAGGTGGTGACGACCGTCCGCCCCGCGAACTCCCCGGGGTCGAGCTGGGCGAGCGGCCGGTGCAGCGAGTCCGGGGCGTGCCCGGCGGCCCACTCGGCGGGCTCGCGGACGTCGACGAGCACGGCCTCGCCGGCCGCCAGGCGGCGTCGGGCCTCGTCGGGATCGATCTCGGTCATCGGGCTCCTCCGGCGTGGGCGTCGTCGCGTTGGATGGACCACGGCGCCGGCCGGGCGCCGAAGCTCGCCGTCAGGTGGAAGCGGTCCGCGCGGATGACGGTGTGCCGCCACTCCACCGGCCGGTCGCCCGCCGTGCCCAGCCGTTCGATCCGGAAGACGGGCGCGCCCGGCGCGATGTCGAGCAGCTTCCCGACGGCGGGTGCGGCCACCTCGGCGTGGATGCGCTCGCGCCCGCCGTCGACGTGCAGTCCGGCACGCGCGGCGAGCTCGGCGTAGAGCGCGGTGCGGGTGAGGTCGGTCCCGACGAGCGACGCGGCGTCGGCGAACGGCAACCACGCCCGGTCCCAGGCCAGCGGCTCGCCGTCGGAGAGTCGGAGCCGTTCGACGGTCAGCAGCGGGGTGGACTCCTCCAGGCCGAGCCGCCGCGCGACGACGCCGTCGGCGACCCGCTCGAGCCGCCGCACCTCGCTGGTCTGCCGCCGCCCGGCCTCCTCGACGGCGGCGAACAGGCTGTAGGCCTCCCCGACGGGCTGGTCGATCGCGGGTGGTGGCCCGGTCCGCGCGACCCGGGGCGCCCGCCCACGCTCGGCGATGACCACGCCGTCCGCGCGGAGCTGGGAGAGCGCCTGCCGCACGGTGTGCCGGCTGACCGCGTACTCCTCGACGAGGGCGAGCTCGCCGGGGAACGCCGCGTCGAACTCGTGCGCGTGGATGCGGCGCAGGAGGTCGTCCTGGAGCTGGCTCCAGAGCGGCGTGCCGGCTGCCCGCTGCAGTGCCCGTGGGCCCATGTCGTCCACCTCCCTCGCTTGACCGCCCATCCTGCCCGGTCTAATGTCCGGACACAAAGGTACGGACATTTGATGGGGAGGCACGACGTGATGCTCACGGACCGGACGGGACCGACCCTCGTCGAGCGGACCGCGACCGGAGTGCGCGACGTCGGGCCGGGGTTGGCCGCCGCGGTGGGCGTCGCGGCCGTCGCGACGGCCGCCGGAGCCGAGGTCCCGGTCGTCGGTGGACCCGTCTTCGGCATCGTCCTCGGCCTGCTGCTGGCCACCGTCCTGACGCCCGGCCCGCGGTGGCGCCCCGGCTTCGCCGTCGCGTCGAAGCCGGTGCTGCAGGCCTCGATCGTGGTGCTGGGCGCCACGCTGTCGCTGGCGCAGGTCGCCTCGGTGGGGGCGTCGTCGCTGCCGGTCATGCTCGGCACGCTGGCGGTCGCCCTCGGCGGGGCCTGGCTCCTCGGCCGGCTGCTCGGGGTCGAGCGGGACACGACGCTGCTGGTCGGCGTCGGCACCGCCATCTGCGGGGCGTCGGCGATCGCCGCCACGCAGTCGGTGCTGAAGGCCCGGGAGTCGACCGTCGCCTACGCCGTGGGCACGATCTTCGTCTTCAACATCGCCGCCGTGCTGGCGTTCCCGCCGCTCGGGCACCTGCTCGGGCTCGACCCGCACGCCTTCGGCCTCTGGGCGGGGACCGCCATCAACGACACCTCGTCGGTGGTGGCGGCCGGCTACGCCTACGGCGGCGACGCCGGGACCTACGCGGTCGTCGTGAAGCTCACGCGCAGCCTCATGATCATCCCCGTCGTCATGGGGGTCGCGTTCCTGGTGGCCCGGCGCGGCGGCGGTGCCGCCACGACGCGGCAGCGCCTGCCCTGGACGCGCCTCGTCCCGCTGTTCCTCGTCGGATTCGTCGTGGCCTCGGCGCTGACCACGGTCGGCGTGGTGCCGGCGTCGTGGCACCCGGCGCTCACCGCGGTCGGCACCTTCCTCATCACGACGGCCCTCGCCGGCATCGGTCTCTCGATGCGCGTCGCGGACCTGCGCCGCGCCGGGGTCCGCCCGCTGCTCCTGGGCGCATGCCTCTGGGGGCTGGTGGCCGCGAGCAGCCTCGGCGTCCAGGCACTCACTGTGAGCTGATACGCACTGTCCGCTTCCGGCTGTGAGCACCGGGTAGTCGTTAGGCATGCGAAGCAACGGGGACCGGTGGGACATCACGACCAGCGTCGGGGCCACGGCCCTGGGGGTCGCCGCGGCGCGAGCGGTGGAGAGCCGGCACGCGGACCCGCTCGTCGAGGACCCGTTCGCCCAGGTCTTCGTCGACCGCGCCGGACTCGACGTGAAGCTGCCCGGCACCCCGACCGCCGACGCGGACTCCGCGGAGACCTGGAGCGCCATGTCGACCTACATGGGTGTGCGCTCCCGCTTCTTCGACGAGTTCTTCCTCGACGCGACGCAGAGCGGCGTCCGGCAGGTGGTGATCCTCGCCGCCGGGCTCGACGCGCGGGCGTTCCGCCTCCCGTGGCCGGACGCCGTCACCGTGTTCGAGGTCGACCGGGACGCGGTGCTCGAGTTCAAGGACCGCGTGCTCGACGAGGAGTCGGCCCGCGCGACGGTGCGGCGCGTCCCGGTCACCGCCGACCTGCGTGACGACTGGCCGGCCGCCCTCACCGCCGCCGGCTTCGACCCGTCGGTGCCCACGGCGTGGCTCGCCGAGGGCCTCCTGCCCTACCTGCCCGCCGAGGCCGAGGAACTGCTCTTCGAGCGGGTCCAGCAGCTCTCGGCGCCCGGCAGTCGCATCGCCGTCGAGCACTTCGCGAGTGCCTCGACCCTCGTCTCCGGCCACCCGCGGTTCCGGGGCATGCAGCAGGCGCTCGGGCTCGACATCGGCGAGCTGTTCTACCCCGAGCAGCGTGGCCGCACCCCGGAGGTCCACCTCTCCGAACTGCGGTGGAAGGCCCTCGCCACCAGCGCCAAGGACCTCGCGGTCGCCTACGGCCGCCCGCTCGACGAGGACACTCTCGAGATCATGGGCACGGTCGAGCTGCTCGAGGCCGTCCGACTCTGAGGCGGGTTCCCGACGGCGGGTGCGCGCACCCGCCGTCGGGACGGCTCAGACGCGCACGGCCGCGGGATCGCGGCCGAGCCAGGCGACCAGCCGCTCGTAGGGCCCGGCGTCGTCGGGGACCTCGACGACGGGGCCGAACGGGATGTCCCCGCCGCGCGGCTCGGCCGGCAGCGCGTGCCGGACGGAGTCGAGCACGGCGGCGGCCGGCTTCGGGTCCAGCGCGTCGACGCGGCCGAGGGCGACGGCGAGGTCCCACCCGTGGGTCGCGAACTCGCGGAGGTACCCCCACGCCGCGACCCGGCCGGGCACGGTGCCCCACGGCACCGTGAGCTCCCGGTCGAGGACGGCGTCGTCGTGCCAGACCTCCGCGATCTCGCGCCGGCCCTCGGCGAACGCCACGGCGTGGTCGGTCACGGGGCTGCGGTGCGGCAGGTCGAACGGGTGCCCGCCCCGGCCGACGTGCGCGACCCGTCGGTGCACGGTGACGAGGTGGGCGAGCAGGTCGTCGACGGTCCAGCCCGCGCACGGGGTCGGGGCGTCGAGCGGAAGGCCGGGGGTGGTGAGGGCGCCGACCTGCTCGGCGGCGCGGTACAGGAGCGGGCGGGGGTCGGTCATCGGACTCTCCCTCAGGCCTGGGTGATGCGGAGCAGGAACGCGATCCACGTCCGGTACGGGGCGAGCGGGGCGGTCGCGGCCCCGAGGACGGCCGGGTCGTCGTAGTCGGCCGGGTCGCGGCCGTGGAGGCGGGCGAGGGCGGCGGTCGCGAGCGGTTCTTCGGGCCACTCGTCGACCACGCCGCAGGCCCGCAGCCAGATGCCGGAGGCCCAGAACTCGCCGATGCCGCGGACCCGGCGCAGCGCCGCGCGGGCGCCGTCCGGGCCGAGGGCGCGCAGCCGGTCGGCGTCGAGCTCGCCGTCGAGCGCGGCCCGCGCGACACCGTGCAGTCGGCGCACCTTCTCCGCGGGCAGCCCGGGGATCGCCTCGATCCCGAGCAGGGCGGCCGGCGTCGGGAAGCAGTCGACCCCGGCCGTCCGCGTGCCGTGCTCGGCGGCGATCCGCCGGGTCAGCGTGGCCGCGCGTGCCTTGCCGATCCGCGGCGAGATCACCGCCCAGGCGGCGGCCTCGTAGACCGAGGGGAAGAGGATCGGCCGCCGCCCGGGGTGGGCGGCGAGGACCGCCCCGACGGCCGGGTCGTGCCCGGCCACGGCGGCGAGCCCGGCCCCGGAGTGGTCGAGCGAGAGGATCCGTGCCGCCTGGGCGCGGGCGCGCTCGGGGGAGCCGGTCCCCGTCGTCGTGATGTCGACCGGACCGTCCGGGCGCTCCTGGGTCGCGGTGATCGCGAGCGGCGCGAGGTCGTCGTCGGCGATCGCGCCGATGACGAGCGGCCCGTCGTCGTGCCCGTACCGCGCGACCGGCGCCCAGCGCATCACCGAGGAGCGCGCCGCCGTGAGCGAGAACGGACCGTCGGGGTCGATCGAGAAGGTGGCGTTCCTGCCGCTGGATGACAGCAACGACGCTTTGCTGCCACAGGAGGTGAGGCTCATGGTCCCGACGATGCGCCGCCATACTCGACAGGTGCTGTCGTGATTCTGCGAGAATCTCGACGCCATGCGCTCCGACCGGCTGCTCGCGACCCTGCTGCTCCTGCAGGCGCACGGCCGGCTGCCCGCCCCCGAGATCGCGCGGCGCCTGGAGGTGTCGACGCGGACGGTCGCGCGGGACGTCGAGGCGCTCTCCGCGGCGGGCGTCCCGGTCTACGCCGAGCGGGGGCGCCACGGCGGGGTGGTGCTCATGCCGGGGTTCCGCACCGACGTCTCCGGGCTCACCGACACCGAGATGCGGGCCCTGCTCGCCCTCACCGACCAGCAGGGCGACCTCGGTCGCGAGCTGGCGTCGGCCGTCCGCAAGCTGCTCGCCGCGGTGCCGGAGGCGCGGCGCGCCGACATCACACGTGTCCGCCGCACGGTGATCGTGGAGCCGCACGGCTGGCGGCGTCCGGTGAGGGACACGCCGGCGCTGGCGGTCCTGCAGCGTGCCGTCGCCGGCGACGAGCGGGTACGGCTGCGCTACCGCTCGGCCTCCTCGGGCAGCACGGCGACGAGCACCGTCGACCCCTACGGGCTCGTGAGCAAGGCCGGCGTCTGGTACCTGGTCGCGGCCCGGCGCGGGGCACCGCGGATGTTCCGGGTCGACCGCGTCGAGGACGCCGAGTCCACCGGCACGCCCGCGCGGCGTCCCGACGACCGGGACCTCGAGGAGGTCTGGACCGAGCTGCGCGACCGGCTCGAGGCCGCGCCGGACCCCGTCGTCGTCCCGGTGCGCGTGGACCCGGTGTGGCGGGAGCGGCTGCTGCGCGTCGTGGCCCCGCAGCTGGTCGAGCCGCCGCGCCCCGTCGAGGACGACCGCCTCGAGCTGACGTTCCGCGCCACGGGTGCCGCGGTCGGCGCGCTGCTCGGCTTCGGTGCGGTCGTCGAGGTGCTGGGTCCCGACGAGGTGCGCGCGGAGATGGCGGCGCGCGCCGCGGCCGTCGTGTCGATCTATGGTCCGGCCCGCTGAACCGATCTCGCCCGTGCCGCGCGGCCGTCGCGCTGGATAGGGTCCCCGTCCATGACGACGGTGCTGGTGACCGGTGGTGGCGAGCGGCTCGAGCAGGTGGCGGCGGCGGTGAAGGCGGCGGGCGCGGACGCCGTCGTGGTGGACGACCCGGGACGTCTCGGCGAGGTCGTCAGCGGGCAGAGCTTCGACGGTTACGTGCAGCTGCCGGTGGCCATGACCCCGAGCGAGGGCAGCGTCGTCGCGAAGGTCGAGCAGTTCCTCACCCAGGGCCTGCTGTCCCGCTTCCGGGCGGCCGCGACCGTGCTGCCGACCCTGGCGCCCGGCGCCGACGTCCTGCTCGTCGGCGGGCAGACCAACGTCGACGGCGACGCCCCGGACGACGCCGACGCCCGCGCCGCGATGCTCCGCGTGCTCGCCCACGCCCTGCGCGCCGAGCGGGCGCCCGAGCGGCTCACGGTGCGCGTCGCGGACTCGTCGTGGACCCCGGAGCAGATCGCCGCCAAGATCACCGGCACCGGCCCGAAGGGCCCGGCCGACCAGACCGCGGACGACGCCGCCATCGGCCAGGCGTACGCCGACTGGCGCGCCGAGGTCGTGGGGCTGGCGCGGGTGGAGTTCTAGGTGCTGCGCAGGTGAGCACCAACGGCCGCTGCAGCGACCGTGCGTGCTCACCTGGCGGAGCCACCTCAGGCGCCTCTCAGGACTCCTGTCCATAGTGGGGCCATGCGGATCCTCGTCGTCGACGACGACCGGGCCGTGCGCGACTCGCTGCGCCGGTCCCTGGCGTTCAACGGGTACCAGGTCGAGCTGGCCACGGACGGCCAGCAGGCCCTGGACACCATCGCGCAGGAGCGCCCCGACGCCCTGGTGCTCGACGTGATGATGCCCCGCCTCGACGGCCTGGAGGTCTGTCGGCGGCTGCGCAGCGCGGGCGACGACCTGCCCGTGCTCGTGCTCACCGCGCGGGAGGCCGTGTCCGACCGGGTGGCCGGGCTGGACGCGGGCGCGGACGACTACCTTGCGAAGCCGTTCGCGCTCGAGGAACTCCTCGCGCGACTGCGGGCCCTGCTGCGGCGCACCTCGCCGGAGGACCGCGACCGCGACGACACGCCCGACCCGCTGACCTTCGCCGACCTGTCGCTCGACCCCGTCACCCGCGACGTGAAGCGCGGCGACCGGCCGATCACGCTCACGCGCACCGAGTTCAGCCTGCTCGAGCTGCTGATCGCCAACCCGCGCCGGGTGCTCACGCGCAGCCGGATCCTCGAGGAGGTCTGGGGCTACGACTTCCCGACGACGGGCAACGCGCTCGAGGTCTACATCGGCTACCTCCGACGCAAGACCGAGGCCGACGGCGAGCCGCGGCTGATCCACACGGTGCGGGGCGTCGGGTACGTGCTGCGCGCCGACGCGTGAACTCCGGCTAGCGGGGTGTGATGCCCTGCGCGTTGATCGAGGCCGCGGTGGGGCCGGCGACCAGCCGGGTCGTCGTCATCGACGAGGCCTGCGTGATCGACGGGTCGCGGTAGAGGCCGAGCTTCAGGTAGTCGCCGCCGTCGAGCAGGGTCCCCTGCGGTGGGTGGTGGCCGAGCACCATCGGGCGCCCGTCGCGCCACACCTCGACGAGTGCGTCCGCCGGCGACCGCGAGAAGTGGACGTGCAGGACGACGTCGACGGTGTCGTCGGGTCGCAGCGGGCCGAGGTCCTGCTGATCGGCCCCCACGTTGGCCAGGCGCAGCCGCCCGCGCCCGGCCTCCAGTGCGATCGGCGGCGAGCCGGTGTTGGCCCGCTGGTGCCACTGCAGCACGAGCTGCCAGGTGTCGGTGTCGGTCGGCAGGTCCTGCAGCCGGCTGACGTCGTGCACCCAGAGGTCGTCGCCCTCGTGGTACTCCGGGAGCTGGGGGAGGACCTCCGCGCGCTTCGCCCCGCCGGGGATCGCGAACCGCATCCCGGGGCCGTCGACCACGCGGGGCAGCGGGGCGCCGTCGACGAGGCCGGAGCCGCCCGTGTCGTCGAAGTGGGACGCGAAGTCGCCGACCGCGCTGTCGAACACGCCGTCCCCGGTCGCGGGCCGCGCGGCGAGGGCGCGTCCGGCCGCGAGCGGGTCCACGCGCGTCGTGCTCGGGGCGGGGGCGTCGGTGGGCCGCGCCGCCGCCGGCACGGCCGGGCCCGCCGACCCGTGACCGCCCACCAGGGCGACCGGGACCGCGATCACCGCGCCGGCGAGGACGGCCGCGAGGACCAGCCGGGTGCGTGAGGCCCGGGGCGGCTGCGGTGCCGGGGTGTGGCGCGGCAGGGTGGAGGTCATCGACTCCTCCCCGGGCCGCCCGATGCTCCGCACACGCCCGGTCCAACGACGTGCCGTGCGACGCGGGTGCGGCCGGGCAGGTGAACGTTCGCCCGGACGGCGTGCCGTCGACCGGCGGACCGGGAGCCCTCCGCGGTGGTCCGGGGCGGTCGGGGGACCCCGATGCACAGCGGACTCATGCGGACGTCCCAGGAAGCCGACCGCCGGAGCGCGTACACCTGGAGGCGTGACGGACGGTGGACGGGCCCGATGGGCCGTGGTGACGGGGCTCGACGACGCGCGACGCGCCATGGGGTGGCTGGCGGCGGTGACGGTCGACTCGCTCGACCTCGCCGGGCAGGGCGTGGTGGCCGCCGTGGCGGCGTTGCGGAGCCGACGGCGGACGGCGCCGGCGCGCGCCTGAGGGCGCGGCCGGTCAGGCCCTCGGCAACCACAGCCGCAGCAGCGCCCCGCCCGACGGCGCCTCGTGCGCGGAGACACCCCCGTGGTGCCGGGTCGCGGTCTGGGCGACGATCGAGAGTCCCAGCCCCGAGCCCGGCATGGTGCGGGCGTCGGCGGAGCGGAAGAAGCGGTCGAACACGAGCGCCCGCTCCTCGGGGGCGATCCCGGGACCCTCGTCGGCGATCTCGAGCATCGCGGTGCCCGGGCGCTCGGGCGCGACGCCCTCGCGCAGCACCACGGTCACGGTGGCGTCCGGCGGGCTCCACTTGGCCGCGTTGTCGAGCAGGTTGAGCACGGCCCGCTCCAGCGCGCTCGCGTCCCCGACGACCTCCAGGGGCGCGAGCTCGGCGGCGAACGTGACGCCGGGGGCCCGGGGCCGGGCGCGGTCGAGGGCCCGTTCCACCACCTCGGACAGGTCCAGGTGCTCGGCGGCGACCTCGGGCGGGTCGTCGCGGGCGAGCTCGACCACGTCCCCGACGAGGGTGGCGAGCTCGTCGATCTGCGCGCGCAGGTCGGCCGTGAGCTCGGCGCGGTCCTCGGCGGACAGGCGGGGCGCGTCCGGGCGGCCGGACGCCGCGCCCTCCTCGGCCGCGACGAGCAGTTCGAGGTTGGTGCGCAGCGACGTGAGCGGGGTGCGCAGCTCGTGCCCGGCGTCGGCGACCAGCCGTCGTTGCCGGTCGATCGACGAGGCCAGGGCCGCGAGCATCGCGTTGAAGCTGCGGGTGAGCCGGGCGATCTCGTCGCCACCGGTCACGGTGATCGGCTGCAGGTCGCCGGTCCGCGCCACCCGCTCCGTGGCCGAGATGAGCCGTTCCACCGGGCGCAGGCCCGCGCGGGCGATCGCGACCCCGGTCAGGGCGGCGAGCACCACCCCGATGCCGCCCACGACGACGAGCACGACCGCCAGCCGCGACAGCGTGCGCCGTGTCGGCTCGAGCTCCTGGGCGAGCACGAGCGCGCGGCCGTTGCCGGCCTGCACCGCGACCACGCGGTACGGCGCGCCGTCCACCACGCCCGTGCGCGGCGGCTCCGGGGTCCCGGCGGCGACCGCGAACTCCGGGGCCCCGATCGGCGGCTGGTTGCCGGTGAGGAAGAGCGCGCGGTTCGGCGTCGACACGATCGCGACCCGGAAGTCGCCCGCGGCCAGGGCGTCGGAGGACACGACCCGGAAGAGCAGGCTCGGGTCGGCGAGGTCGCTCGACGACGCCGCGGTGGCCCGTTCGACGAGGCTCTCGTCGAGCTGGTCGTAGAGCGCCCGGTAGGCGGTGAGGAAGACGGCCACCGCGATGAGGGCGACCAGCAGCCCCGCACCGATCGACACCAGGATCGCCACCCGTCGGCGCAACGGGATCTCGAGCAGCACGTGCCATCCCGACGGCGGGTCGGGGTGCTCGGCCGCGTCGTGCTCCGGGTGGGTGCTCATCGCCCCCGATCCTCCTCGATCGCGCCGTGCCGGAGGTGCGTGGGCAACGTGTGACGATCGGCGGCGGCTTGTCGCGGGTGCTCGCCGCCGCTGGGGCGACCTGTCGTGGGGAATCACAACGACAGGGCGGCGGGGTCCCGGCGGGAACCCGCGACAGGGCGGCCGCCGTACCGGGACCGTGACCTCCCCGCCGGGCCCGCGGGGCGGGGATGAGGAAGGCTGGGGAGCCATGAGCGAGACGCCGCGGCGAGACGGCGAGCCGGAGCGCGTCGGGCCGGATCCGGCCACGGTCGAACGGCCGGGCCTCGGTGCCGGCCACGGCACCGGCCACGGCGCCGGTGGCGGAGTGCGCTGGTCCGACGGACCGTCGGCGGCGCCCGGCGCCGAGGCCCCCCGCGCCTGGTCCGGCGCACCGTTCGGCGGCACCGGTGGCGGGGGAGAGGCGGCCGGCGACTACGGCTGGGGCCGACCCGCCCCGTCGTCGGGAATGACCTCCACCCCACCCGGCGGCTTCCCCGCCGACGCGGGCGCGGGCTGGAGCACCCCTGGGCCGGGGCGCCCGGAGACGGGTCCCGACGGCGGGTCCTCCCGCGGGGGCGTCGGTCGGCGCAGCCTCGTGCTCGTCGCGCTGGTGGCGCTGGTCGCGGGCCTCATCGGCGGGGCGATCGCGGGCTCGCTGTTCTCCTCGACGTCGGTGTCGCAGACCTCGCTCGGCTCCACGTCCGACTCCGACCCGCTGCCGCCGGCCCCGGCCGGCTCGGTGGAGGCCATCGCGTCGACCGTCCTGCCGAGCACGGTGCAGATCGTCGGCTCGTCCGGCGCGGGGTCCGGCATCGTCATCTCCGCCGACGGGCTGATCATGACGAACAACCACGTCCTCGCCGCGGGACGTGCGGGCGGCCTGCAGGCGGTGTTCGCGGACGGCTCGAGCGCCCCGGTGACGCTGGTCGGCACGGCCCCGTCGGCCGACATCGCGGTGGTGCGGGCGACCGGGGTCGGGAACCTGCGGCCGGCGGCGCTGGGCGACTCCAACGAGCTCCGGCAGGGCCAGGCGGTGGTGGCGGTGGGCTCGCCGCTCGGACTGTCCGGCACCGTCACCTCCGGGATCGTGTCGGCGCTGCGCCGCCCGGTCGCGGCCGGCGGGTCGGCGGCCGACCAGAGCAGCGTCATCGACGCCATCCAGACCGACGCCGCGATCAACCCCGGCAACTCCGGCGGGCCGCTGGCCGACTCCGCGGGTCGCATCGTCGGGATCAACACCGCGATCGCGAGCGTCACCGGCGGCGGCGCCGGGCAGGAGGGCGGATCCATCGGACTCGGGTTCGCGATCCCCATGAACCACGCGCGGCGCATCGCGACCGAGCTGGTCGAGACCGGCCGGGCCACCCAGGCGATCATCGGTGTGCAGGTCGCCGACCGCGGCGCCCGGGGCGCGACCGTCGCCACCGTGACGCCGGGCTCGCCGGCCGCGGCGGCCGGCCTGCAGCCCGACGACCTCGTCACCCGGGTCGACGACCGCGTCATCGAGGACGCGAACGCCCTGGTCGCCGCGGTGCAGTCCACCCCGCCGGGCCAGGTCGTGACGCTGACGGTGGTGTCCGGCGGCGGGGCGCCGCGGACGGTGTCCGTGACGCTGGGCAGCCAGGTCATCGGAGGCCGCTGACCCAGCGGGTCAGCGGGCCGCCGGGGTCAGCGGACTCCCAGGGTCGGACGGCTCCCGGGGAGTCGGCCGGTCAGCGGGCGAGGACGGCGAACGCCCGGCCGTCGGGTCGGGCGGTGCCCTCCGGGTCCGGCAGCGCGGTCTCCGACCAGGAGCGCTCCACCACGCGCAGCCCCGCGGCCCCGGCGACCTCGTCGACGGCCTCGGACCCGAGGACCGCCCACGGGAACCACGTGCGCGGCGCGTCCGGGTCCTCGTCGCTGTCCTCGCGCACGAGGTGCGCGGCGCCCTGCCAGAGGCCCGTCCCGGGCTCCAGCTCGAGCAGGACGGTGCCGGTGCCGGTCAGGAGCTCGCTGCAGCGACGGAGCAGGGCGACCGGGTCGCCCCCGATGCCGATGTTGCCGTCGGCGAGCACCACGTGCTGCCAGCGGCCCTCACCGGGCAGCCGTTCGAACGCGTCCCGGTGCAGGACCGCGGCGCCCCGCTGCAGACAGCGCTGCACGGCCTGCACGGAGACGTCGACGCCGAGCGCCGGGACGCCGCGGTCGGCCAGGGCGACGACCAGGCGACCCGGCCCGCAGCCGAGGTCGAGCGTCGCGCCGCTGCAGCGCTCCAGGAGCCAGTCGTCGTGCTCGTCGGCGTCGTCCTGCCAGCGCTGGACCGCGAGCGGGAGCACGATGCCGTCGGTGCGCACGAGGCGGTGGCTGAACCCCGCCAGGGCGGCGTCGAAGACGGTGCCGCCCAGCGTGTCGGCGGCCGAGCCGGCCCGTTCCCGGGCCGCGTCCACGACGGCGAACGGCTCGGTCATGGGGCTGGTCATCGACGTCACGGGCGTCCACCTCCGGACACTGTTGCGATGGTGCGACGGTCGGCGCCGACCTCGCCGAGGAGTTCTGCGACCGCGTGGGCGAAGCGACCGTCGGGCACCAGCGCGGCGACCGCGGCCGCGTCGTCGGCGGTGTCGACGTCGGACAGCGTGGGCAGTTCGACGACCGCCTCCGCGCCGAGGGCGTCACGCAGGGCCGCGAGCGTCCGGGGGCCGGTGTCGTCACGAGAGGTCGGAATGGCGGAGATGATGGCCGCCCGCCGCGGGTCGCGCAGCGTGAGGGCCCACCAACCACCGTCGTGGGCGATCCCTATTCCGGCCGGAGCGCCCGCCTCCACCGTCCGCAGCGCCTGGTCCAGCAGGGCGGCGTCGAGCTGGGGGGTGTCCATCCCGATCTGCACGGTCGCCGCGCCCGGGAAGAGGTCGGCGGCGTCGGCGTGCACCGCCTCGATGCGCTCGCCGAGCGCGTCGCCGCGCTGGCGCACGACCGTGTGGGCGGCGAGCACGCCGGCGATCTCGTCGCCGCGCTCGGCGTCGGCGAGGTCGCCCTCGAGGGCGACGAGGACCGCCGCGCCGGGGACGGCCGCGGCGGCCTCGAGGGTGTCGAGGAGGGCCGCGGCGGCGATGCGCGCCGCGCCCCGGGGGGTGGCCGGCGGGGTGAGCCGGGTCTTCGCGCGCCCGGCGACGGGTGCCTTCGCCAGCACCAGCACCACCCGGCGGACTGCCTCATCGGCCTGCATGATCGACGCGTTCGCAGCCGGCTCGGTCATCGGTTCACCCGGATCGAGGCGCCGTGGGCGCGGGTCCGGGCCAGGGCCTTCGTCATGTCGCGGACGGCACGCGCCGTGCCGCGCACCGAACCGGACACCTTGGAGCGGCCGCCGGCCCGCGGCCGGTACGCCACGTCCACCTCGCGGATGGTCCACCCCGCCGCGCCCGCCCGGATCAGCAGCTCGAGGGGATAGCCGAAGGCGCGGTCGGTGATGCCGAGGTCCAGCAGCGCCTGACGGCGGGCCACGCGGACCGGTGCGATGTCGCGCACCCCGACGCCCTGCACCCGCATGAGGCCGGAGAGCACGAGGTTGCTCAGGCGGGCGTGCCACGGCCACACGCCCTTCGCGGCGGGCACCCGTCGCCCGACGACGAGGTCGGCGTCGGTGTCGAGCAGCAGGCGGACCATGGCCGGGAGCTCGGCGACGTCGAGGGAGCCGTCGGCGTCGATGGTCGCGACGACCTCGGTGCGGCTCGCCTCCAGCCCGGCGTGCACGGCGGCGCCGTAGCCCTTGCGCGTCTCGTGCACCACGAGCGCACCGCGGCCGGCCGCGAGCTCGGGGGTGCCGTCGGTGGAGCCGTTGTCGGCGACCACGGCGTCGAAGCCGTCGGGCAGCGCGTCGAGCACGCCGGGGAGCGCCTCCACCTCGTTGAGGCAGGGGAGCACGACATCGACACGACCGCTCACGCCGGTCACGCTATGAGGTCGCTTCCCGCCGTGTACAACCGGGTTGGTTTCTCGTGTCCACCGTGAAGCGGACGTGAGCCACGCCCGATCGGAGCACCCTGCCCCGCCGCTCGGGCCCTGCTCACCGCACCCTGACGCCGGGTTCGTACGCTCCGTGGCGATGAGCACGGTGCTCGGGCCCACGCGCCCCCAGGACGACGAGGCCCCCGACACCCGCGGGCGGCGCGGTCCGCGGCTGCGGGGCGACCTGATCGCGGCGGCCCTCGGGTGCGCCCTCGTGGCGGTGGCCGCCCTCTACGGCTGGGCCGAGATCGACCGCGGCGTCAAGATCCTCGTCGGCTGGCCGCCGGTCCTCGCCGAGTGGATGCCGCACTTCCGGCGCGGCGGGGTCGCGGCGGTCGTGATCGCCCTCCTCGTCGTCGTCGCCGGCCCGACGGTCGCCGCGCGCCTGCGCTGGGGCCCGCTGCTGCTGGTCACCTACCTCACCGCGGCCGCGTGGACCTTCGGCCTGGCGCTGATCGACGGCTACCAGCTCGGGATCGTCGACCGGCTGACCACGCCCACCGAGTACCTCGTCGAGGTCGGGCGCTACCCGGGCCTGCGGCCGTTCCTGACGACGTTCGCCGACCGCATCGTCGGGATGACCCCCGACACGCTCGTCACGCACTCCTCGGGACACCCGCCGCTCGCCACGCTGGTCTACGTCTGGATCGCCGAGTTCTGGGAGCCGGGTGGCGAGGCGGCCTCGCTGGTCACGCTGTTCGTCGGCGCCTCGGCCGCGGTGGCGGTCGCGATCACGATCGGTGCGCTCGGCGGGGTGCGCTGGGGCCCGCTGCGGCCGGGCTCGGTGGAGCTGCCCCTGTCGGCCGACGCGGTCGAGGCCGGCCGGGCCCTCGCCCGCCGGTACATCCCCTTCGGCGTGCTGTTCCCCGGCGCGGTGTGGGTCGGCGTCTCGGCCGACGGGATGTTCGCGGCGGTGTTCGCCTGGGCGGTGGCGTTCTTCGCCCTCGGCGCCGTGCGGCGCACCGTGCTCGGTTCGGTGCTGTGCCTGGTCGGCGGGCTCCTCTTCGGCGCGAGCCTGTTCCTGTCCTACGGGCTCGCCGCCTTCGGCCTCGCGCCGATCGTGATCGCGGTCCTGGTGCGGCGGTGGTGGCCGCTCGTCGTCGCGACCGTCGGCGTGCTGGCGGTCGTCGGCCTGTTCCACCTCGGCGGCTTCTTCTGGTTCGACGGCTACACGCAGGTCAAGATCCGCTACTACCAGCCCGGCGAGTTCGGCCTCCTGCGTCCCTACCGCTACTGGGTGTGGGCCAACTTCGCCGCCCTGGCGCTGGCGATCGGCCCCGCGGTCGTGGTGGGCCTGCGCCGGCTCGCGTGGTGGCCGAAACAGGTCCCCGTCGCGCTGCTCGCGCTCGTCGGCGCGGCCGTGCTCGCGGTGCTGGCGGCCGACCTCTCCGGGCTCTCCAAGTCCGAGGTCGAGCGGATCTGGCTGCCGTTCGGCACGTGGATGGTGCTGGCGTGCGCCCTGCTGCCGGCGAGGTCGGTGCGCTGGTGGCTCGCGGCCCAGGCGGTGCTCGCACTGCTGGTCAACAGCCTGCTGTTCACGACCTGGTAGACCCGCGCGTCAGCCGTGGCCCACTGCTGACGACGGGCGTGCGCGGGGCGCCACGGTCGCGGCGGCCGCGCGTGTCTGCTCGGAGCCTCCCGGACCCGAACCGACGACCCGTTCGTCCGGAGCGGGAGACCCCGGCGAGCCGCGCCCGACCCGTCGTCAGGAACGGATCGCGGCGCGCAGCGGGTCGGTCGCGAACCGGGTGATGCCCTCGGCGAACCCGACCCGGGCGCGGAACCCGAGCAGCTCGGCCGCGCGGGCGGGGTCGGCGGTGACGTGCCGCACGTCGCCGGGACGGGCACCGCCGACGATCTGCGGGGCGGGGCCGTCCATCGCCTCGGCGAGCTGACCCGCGAGGTCGGCGATGGTGCGGACCTCGCCGGAGCAGACGTTGAGCGGGACGCAGGTGCCGGCCGGGGTGGTGTCCTCGGCGGCCTCGAGGGCGGCGACATTGATGCCGGCCACGTCGCTGACGTGCACGAAGTCACGGCGCTGGCGGCCGTCCTCCATGACGCGGGGCGCCTCGCCGCGCTCGAGCGAGGAGCGGAAGATCGACGCGACGCCGGCGTAGGGGGTGTTCTGCGGCATCCGCGGGCCGTACACGTTGTGGTAGCGCATGGCGTAGACGCGGCCGCCGGTCGCGCGGGCCCAGGCGACGGCGAGGTGCTCCTGGGCGAGCTTCGTGGCGGCGTAGGTGGAGCGCGGCTCGAGGGCGGCGTCCTCCGGGATGAGCTCGCCCTGCAGGTCGCGGCCGCAGACCGGGCACGGGAGGTCGTAGCGCCCGGCGTCGACGTCGGCCTGCGTGCGCGCGGGCGGCGGCTGGACGCCGTGCTCCGGGCAGGAGTAGCGGCCCTCGCCGTAGACCACCATCGAGCTCGCCATCACGAGTTTGCGGTGCCCGGAGCGGTACATCGCGGCGAGCAGCACGGCCGTGGCGACGTCGTTGTTCTCGGCGAACGCCGGGGCGTCGTTGGGGTCGACGCCGTGCCCGACCATCGCGGCCTGGTGGCAGACCGCGTCCACGTCGGGGAGGAGCCGGTCGAGCAGGTCGGCGTCGCGGACGTCGCCGTGGACCAGCTCGTAGCGGTCGAGCCACTCCGGAGCCTTGCCGTCGGCGTGGGCCTGCGGCAGCAGGGCGTCGAGGAGGACGGGCGTGTGGCCACGCTCGGCGAGCTGGTCGGCGATCGCGGAGCCGATGAAACCGGCACCGCCGGTCAGGAGGACGCGCACGGCGGTCACGGTAGGCGTTCGGTGCGGGCCGACTAGGGTCTGGGGTATGGAACTCCCGCGGGGCACGACGTCGATCGAGAACCTGGGCGGCAGCGACGACCTGCTCGGTCGGGCACTCGTCGTCATCGTCGACGACCGCATCTCCACCGGGGAGCTGACCGACACCACCGGCCCGCTGGTCACCGAGCTGCTGGGCGAGGCCGGGCTGGTCGTCGACGGCACGATCGTGGTGCCGGGCGAGTCGGTCGCGATCCGCAACGCGCTGAACACCGCGGTGATCGGCGGGGTCGACGTGGTCATCACCGTCGGCGGCACGGGCGTCTCCCCGCGGGCGGTGACGGCCGACGCGACCGCCGGCGTCCTCGACCGTCCGATCCCCGGCATCGCCGAGGCCATCCGGGCGTCCGGGCTCGCCGCGGGCGCCGTCGACGCCGGCCTCTCGCGCGGGCTGGTGGGCGTCTCCGGTTCGACGCTCGTGGTGAACCTGGCCTCCTCGCGCGCCGCCGTCCGCGACGGCATGGCGACGCTGACGCCGCTCATCGCGCACGTGATCGCCGAGCTCTCCGGGCTGGAGGAGAACTGACGGACCCCGATCGCGCCGAGCGGGCCCGACGCCGGGCCCGCGAGGCGCTGTTCGGCGCCGACTCCCCGGCGAGCGCGGACGAGCGGGACGACGCCGACCGGGTGCGCGACGAGGACCCACGCAGCTTCTACGAGGCCGAGCGGCCGCCGCACCACGACCGGGAGCGGTGAGTCGGACGCGGCCTCCTGCTCCGCCTCCTCCGCGAGGGTGACGTCAGGCAGCTCCGGGGGCCCGGGAAGCTGCGTGGTGTAGCCCTCGCAGGCGGCCCCGGCCGGACCCGCAGGGTCAGGGTGACCTCCTGCCCCGTGGTCGCGGCCGCGACGCGGGCGGCGACCGGACCCGGCAGCGCGACCAGCACGACGGGGCTGCTCGTGCGGTCCTCGGCGGGCAGGACCGCGAGGACCCGCGCGCCGGACGCCAGGATCGCCCCGCCCTCCCCGCCGCCCCGTGCCCCGCCCACCACGTCGACCTGGGTGCCCGGCCGCACGAGCCCGGCCAGCGCCGGGTCGGCCAGACGCAGCGGCACGCCCGCCGCGTCGGGCGCCCCCGCCGAGGCCCGGGCCGCGTCGGGCCCGACCAGCCGCACGTCGGTGAGCACCTCCCCGGCCCGGACCCCGCCGACCAGGTGCCCGCCGACGACCGCGTCCGGCGCGGTCACCGCCCCGTCCGGCACGGTGTCGGGCGGCCGGTCCACCACGGCCACGTCGCCCGGGGCCAGCGGGATGCCGGGCGCGAGGTCGCGGACCGCCACCACGACCGGGGAGCCGGTCACCTCCGGGGACGCGGCGCCCAGCCCGCCCACCACCCCGGCCAGCGCCACGAGCCCGCCCGCGGCCAGTCGCCGCAGCAGCAGGGCCCGGCGCCACCCGACGGGCCCGCGCCCGCGGGCCCCGACCCGCCGTCCGGAAAGCTTCACGAATCCGACGGTAGGGGTCAGAACGCACCCACCGGGCGTGGCGTCCACGGCTTGTGGACAATGGGTTCGGAGGGCGCCGGTTGTGGATGGCCGGGCTCCATCCGATCCGCCGGACACGTGAGGGGCTGCACCCGAATGGCCGTGGTGCTCGTCCTCCTGGCCTGTCTCGGGAACGCGCTGGCGCTCACCCTGCAACGCAAGGCGGCGCAGGACAGCGCGCGGCAGCGGGGCCTGTCGGCCGGCTCGTTCCGGGACATGGTGCGCCGGCCGCCCTGGCTGTTCGGCATCGTCATCTTCGGCGGGGCCGTGATCTGCCAGGTGCTGGCGCTGCAGCTCGGGTCGATCTCGCTCGTCCAGCCCGTGCTGGTGATGGAACTGCCGTTCACCCTGCTCGTCGGCTGGTGGATCCTCGGCGGTGCGCTCCGGCCCTACGAGTGGTCGGCCGTGGGCCTGATGAGCGTCGGGCTGGTGGTGCTGCTCGCGTCGCTGCGTCCCCACGGAGGGGCCGCCCTCGCGGCCGGCGACCTGAAGTGGGTGCTCGGCACGATCGTCACGCTGGCCGCCCTGGGCGTGTGCGTGTGGATCGCGGAGACCTCGCGTGCCGTGGGGAAGGCCGCGTTCTTCGGGATCGCGGCCGGCATCGGGTCGGGCTTCGTCGCCGTGATCATCAAGGCGATGGCCGACGCACTCGCCGCGGGGGGCCTCGGCGAGGTCTTCACCACCTGGCAGAGCTACCTGCTCATCCCGGTCGGTCCGGTCGCGTTCTGGACCCTGCAGAGCGGCCTGCGTGCGGGCCGTCTCCTCGCGAGCCAGCCGGGCCTCACCCTCGGCAACCCCATCCTCGCGTTCCTGTGGGGCACCGGGCTGCTCGGCGAGCAGGTCGCCGGTGGGTGGTGGGTGCTCGGGGGCGTGGCCGGGGCGGCGCTGCTCACCGTCGGTGTGTTCCTGCTGGCGCGCTCGCCGGTGCTGGCGGCCCAGGAGGGCACGCCCTCCGCCGGCCGGACCACGAAGGCCACGGGCGGTCGTCGGGTGCTCTGACCCGTTCGGTCGACCGGGTGAGACTTGTCGCCGAAACATGTTCCGAGGCAACGCGCGTCGGGCGGGCGCGTCTCTCGTTGTACGGAGCACGGGGCCGCCGACCGCTGGGGAGCGGGTCGAGCCGCGTGTGGGTCCGGGTCGACGACTCGGGGTCGTCGACCCGGACCTCTCTCGTCAGGCGCTCTTGGTCGCCGTGGACGAGGACGAGGACGAGGTCCCGCTCGACGAGGACCCGGACGAACCGCCCGAGGATCCCGACGTCCCGGACGACGAGGACGTGCTCGAGGACGACGATCCGGAGTCCGACGAGGACGACGACGAGTTCGACGACGACGAGCTGCCGGAGTCCGACGACGCGGACGACGACCCGGAGTCCGACGAGCCCGAGGTGCTCGAGGTCGAGCCGGACCGGCTGTCGTTCCGGTAGAAACCGCTGCCCTTGAACACGATGCCGACCGACGAGAACACCTTGCGCAGCCGTCCGCCGCACACGGGGCACTCGGTCAGCGAGGGGTCGGTGAACGCCTGGACCTGCTCGAAGCGGTGATCGCACTCGGTGCAGGCATAGGGGTAGGTGGGCACGTGCACTCCTGTCATCCCGGAGGGTCGCGGGGGAGTGTATCTGGCACTCACCCGACGGGAGTGCCAACAACGCCACACCTCAGGCTGTTCCGATCAGCCCCGCCGTCGGACGCCACACGGCGTGCACGCGCACGTCGTGCGGTTCGTGGGGGAGTTCCGGCAGGAGCTCGTCGTCGGCCACCACCGCCACGATCGACGTCGAGCCCGAGACCAGCGGCAACGACCGGTCGTAGTGCCCGCCGCCCCGCCCGAGCCGCACCCCGTCGGGCGAGGCCGCGAGGGCCGGCACCACCACGACGCCGGCGGACGCGATCGCGGCCGGCCCCTCCCGCCGTCGGGAGGGTTCGAGCAGTCCGTGCGGCCCGGGCACCAGGTCGCCGCGGTCGCGGAACCCCGCCCAGTCCAGCGGACCCGTCTCGCTCTCCCCCGTCGCTCCGCTCGCCCGCGTCACGACGGGCAGCAGGACCCGGCGCCCGATCGCGACCGCCGCGTCGAGCAGCGGCAGCGCCCCGTTCGGCGCCGCCCCGGGCTCGGAGCGCACCGGCACGTACAGGCACAGCGGCCGGGCGGGGTCGGCGCCGAGCGAGTCGAGGACGCCGGGCAGCGAGGCCGCGAGGTTGGCGGCGTCCTGCCACCGGGCGGCCTCCGACCGTTCCCGACGGCGAGCCAGCAGCTGGGCCCGCAGCTCGGTCTTGCTCGCGGTCACGACAGCGTCCCGGACACCTCCGCCGGGCCCTCGACGACGACCGTGCCGCGCACCGTCGTCGGGCCGGTGAAGGTGACGTCCCCGCGCACCTCGAGGCGCTCGGCGTCGATCAGCGACGGCGCCCCGGCGGGGAAGCGCGCCTCGAAGTCGCGCAGCATCCCGAAGTGCGCCTTGTCCAGCGAGACCACCGGCGGCTTGCTCTCGAAGTGCGGCACCATCGTGCCGTCCTCGCGCAGCTCCCAGAGGTCGGAGCGGGCGACGAGCAGGTCGTCGGTCGTCTTGACCGGCGCGAACCGCGTCCGCGGCACCTCCAGGGCCCCCGCGCCGGCGATCGAGGAGACCGCCGCGCCCATCGCCGTCTCCAGCTGGATGACCTTGGTGGAGGTCTTGTCCGTGGGGTCGACGGTCTTGCGGTTGACGATCAGCGGGAGGTCGGGGGCGGCCGGGTCGGCCTCCTGCAGGGCGGTGATCGCCTGCAGGTCGAACCAGATGTTGTTGGTGTTGAAGTAGTGCCAGCGCGTGAGGTCGCCGAACGAGGGGTCGCCGTCGGGCACCTGGGCGGACTCGCGCAGCACGAGCCTCCCGTCGCGCATCGCGAGGTGCCCGCCCTTGCGGTCGGACTCCGTGCCCCGCACCACCTCGAGCAGGAAGGGCACCTCCTGCTCGGCGAGCCACGCCGCGATCCGCGGGTCGGGGCGGGCACCGAGGTTGTCGGCGTTGGAGACGAAGCACCACCGCACCCCGGCCTCCACCAGGGACGCGGCGATCCCGCTGGCCGCGAGGGCCGTGTAGATGTCGCCGTGCCCCGGCGGGCACCACTCCAGCTCCGGGTTCGCCGGCCACTCCACCGGCTCCCACGAGCCCGCGTCGAGCTTCGGCTCGATCCCCTGCAGGAAGTCCAGCGGCAGGCCCTGGTCGGCCAGGCCCGCGTGCGCGGCCAGCCGCTCCAGCGACGGCGGGCGCGTGGTGGGGGAGTCCATCAGCAGCAGCGGGAGCCGCGCCCCGGTGGACGCGCGCAGCGCGAGCGTCTGGCGCGCGATCACGTCCAGGAAGCTCTGCCCGGGCTTGATCTCCAGCGTGGACTTCGGCCCGTCCAGCCCCATCGACGTACCGAGGCCTCCGTTGAGCTTCACGACGGCGAGCCGGTCGAGCACCGAGCGCGTGGTCTCCGCGTCGGGCTCGGGCAGGTCGTCCAGGCGCGGCAACGGCTCGACCGGCGAGAGCACGTCACCCGGGACCAGGCCGGCGTCGGGGTCGGAGAGCTGCGCGAGCCGACGCCGGAAGGCCGCGACCTCGACGGGATGGGCCCCGGCCTTCGCCAACTTCTCGACGGCGGGGTGGTCGCTGGTCAATGCGCGCTCCGGTACTCGTCGTGGGTGGTTCGCCCGGTACCGCGAGGCTAGCGAAGGGGTCGGACACCCGCGTTGAGGGCGCGTCGTTACGCTGCCCGGCCCCTCCTCCGGGGCACGATGGGTCCGTGAGGACCGTGGATGCCCAGCTGCGACGGGTGCTCGACGCCGCGGTGCGCCCGGCCCCGATCCGGATCGCGATCTCGGACGCACAGGGGCTGCTCTGCGCCGAGGAGGTCGTGGCCGATCGCGCGCTGCCGGGATTCGACCAGGCCGCCGTCGACGGGTTCGCCGTGCGCGCGGTCGACGTGCGTTCGGCCGACGTCGAGCCCGTCGAGCTGCCGGTGGTCGGGGAGGTCGCGGCGGGCTCCCGCCAGGCGCACCGCCTCAGCCCCAAGCAGGCCGTGCGCGTGGCGACCGGCGCCCCGCTGCCGACGCTCGCCGACGCCGTCGCCCCGCACGACCACACCGACGACGCCGGGCCGTCCAGCCGCGCCCGCGTCACGGTGAAGCACCCCGTCGCGAGCGCCGAGTTCGTCCGGCGTACCGGGGAGGACGTCGCTCCGGGCGACGTCGCCGTGCGCCGCGGCGTCGTGGTCGGGCCCGCCCAGGTCGGGCTGTTGGCCGCGGTCGGCCGCACCAAGGTCCTCGTGCACCCCCGCCCCCGCGTGTCGGTCATCGCGGTCGGCGACGAGCTCGTCGACGTCGACCGAACCCCCGCCGCGGGCCAGGTCGTCGACGTCAGCTCCTACGCGCTGGCGGCCGCGGCCCGCGACGCCGGCGCCGAGGTGACCCGGGTGGGCATCGTCGGCGCCGACGCGTCGACCGTGCGCGAGGCCGTCGAGGCGCGGCTCGGGCTCGCGGAGGTCGTGCTCGTCGCCGGGGCCGTCGGCGGCGCCCACGGCGAGGCGGTCGCGGCCGAGCTCGGCGAGCTCGGCCCGGTGGACACCAGCCGCGTCGCCATGCACCCCGGGAGTGTCCAGGGCTTCGCGCGCCTGGGCGACGACGAGATCCCGACCTTCCTGCTGCCCGCCAACCCGACGTCGGCGCTGGTCGTCTTCGAGATCCTCGTCCGGCCCCTCATCCGGCTCGCGCTGGGCCGCCCGGAGCTGCACCGTCGCGAGGTCACCGCGCGCCTGCTGTCCCCGGTGAGCTCCCGGCCGGGCCGCCGCAGCTACGTGCGGGGGCGCCTGCTGCGCGACCGCACCTCCGGCGAGTACCTCGCCCAGCCGCTCGGGACGGCGGGTTCGCACCTGCTCTCGTCGCTGGCCGAGGCGAACGCGCTCATCGTGCTCGACGAGGAGACCACCGAGGCCGGACTCGACACCCCGGTCCGGGTGGCGTTCCTGTCCCCCCGCTAGCGCACACTGCTCCCCATGGGCGGCGCGCCGATCTGGGGAGGGACCAGACCCACCGGTCGGCACCCCGGGTGGCCCGACCGGCTGCGGTCGCTGCGTGTGCCCGCCGGGGTGGTGACGCTGCGCCCCGTGCGGTTCACCGACGGCCGGGAGTGGTCGCGGCTGCGGCTGCGCGACGAGGACTACCTGACGCCCTGGGAGCCGATGCCCCCCGGCCGCTGGTCGGACCACAACGCCCTCGTCGAGTGGCCCGGCCGCTGGGGCACGTTGCGCGCCATGGGGCGGGCGGGCACCGCCCTGCCGTACGCGCTCACCGTCGACGGCCGGTTCGCCGGTCAGGTCGTGGTCGGCAACATCGTCCGGGAGCCGCTGCTGTCGGCCTACGTCGGCTACTGGGTCTCGGCCGAGCACGCCGGCAAGGGTGCGACGACGGCGGCGGTGGCCCTCGCCGTCGACCACTGCTTCTCCCGCGTGGGGCTGCATCGCGTCGAGGCGACCGTCCGACCGGAGAACGCGGCGAGCCTGCGGGTGCTCGGGAAGCTCGGCTTCCGCGAGGAGGGGCTCCTCAAGCGCTACCTCGAGGTCGACGGCGACTGGCGCGACCACGTGGTGCTCGCGGTCACCGCCGAGGACGTCCTCCCGGACGGCCTCGTGGCCCGGCTGCTCCGTGCCGGGCGGGCCGAACGCGCCTGACCTGCGGTCCTCACGGCGGGTCGTGCGGTCCTGACGGCCGGTGACGACGCTCGACCGGCGCTGGACCACCCACACGGCCCAGCGACCTCAGGGTTTGACCAGCCCATCGAGTGGTCATCGGCCGGTCGACCCCGCCGACTCCTTCCCTCACTGGAGGGTGATGGTCACGGTTCGCACACGACACGCCGTCGCGGTTCCGGGGCTGATGGGGCTCGTGTGACTAGCGTGGTTGGCGGTCGGAGGAACGGGCCATCGGGTCGGGGAGGTGGACGGGTGCCGAGTTCATTGGTCTTCGCCGCGCTGGTGGTCGCGTGGCTCGCGGTGCTCGTCCCGGTGGTCGCCCGGCGTCGCCAGATGGTGCCGAGGCCCGCCGACGCCGATCTGAGCGCGCGGGTGCTCGCCCGGCCGGAGCGGCCGGTGGCTGCCGTGGCGACGGGCACAGCGACGGGGGACGAGGAGGTCACGATGACCAGCACGACGGACGAGGTCCGGGACGAGGACGTCCTCGCGTCGGCGCCGGAGGCCGCGCCCGAGGGGCGGGTCCTCGACCGCGCCCGGCGCGGTGCGGACCTCCACGAGGACGACGACCTCGGGTACGACGACGAGTACGACGACGGCTACGAGGACGGTCGCGACGAGCCCGTCGACGACGGGTACGACGACGGGTACGACGACGGGTACGAGGCCGGCTACGACGACGCTCCCGCCGCTCGGCCACGTACCTACCGGCCCGGCCGGGGCGGCTTCGACGCCGAGGCGGCCGAGGCGGCGGCCCACGCCCGCTACGCGTTCCGCCAGCGGGTGGCGATCGCGCTGATCGTCGTCGCCGTGCTCTCGGTGTTCGCCGCGCTGGTGGTCTCCTCGGCGCTCTGGTGGCTGTTCGTGGTCACCGTCGTCGGGCTGGCCGGCTACTTGGTCTTCCTCCGGCGGCAGACCCGCATCGAGGACGAGGTCCGTCGTCGTCGTGCCGCCCGGCTCTCCGGGGAGCGCCGCGCGCTGGAGGCCCGCCGCGAGCGCCAGGTCGAGCACGAGGAGCGGCTCGCCGAGGCCGAGCGGTGGGGTCGCTACGAGTCCGGCGAGCACGAGCTGCCCGAGGTCCCGGAGGCCCGGCGCGAGGACGAGTTCCTCGACGACGAGGTGCCCGGGCCGCGGTGGATCGCGCCGCGCACCCCGGCGCCGGAGGTGCCCGCGGGCACGGAGCTGGTCGACGACACCGACGACGACCCCGCCTTCTGCGACCTGGACGACCACCGGGTCCCGGCCTATCGCCGCGGCGCCTGAACCGATACTCCGGCCCCGTCGCCGGGTGGACGCCCACCGACCGCTGCCATCCCCCGACGGCGGACGGTGGGCCTCCACCCGACGACGGGGCCGGCGGCGTCCGGGCCCACCCGCTGATCGCCCGCCGCACGTCGTGGCGTAGAGTTCCACGTCGTCGGGGCTGTGGCGCAGTTGGTAGCGCGACTCGTTCGCATCGAGTAGGTCAGGGGTTCGATTCCCCTCAGCTCCACCAGCAGTTCACGAGAGGCCCGGTCCCCGTCGGGGGCCGGGCCTTCGTCGTTCCCGGTGGTGTCGGGTCGGCGAGCCCGCCCGACCGCGGGCCGGCCCTCGCGTCTCGGGCCGAGCCGGCTTCGTGCGCGATTCGAGTCGGCGGGGGTCGTCTGTCCCGTGCGATGACGACGTGGGAGGTCCGACGATGCAGTGGGTCCGCAGGGTCGACGTCCCCGCCCCCGCCGAGGTGGTGTGGGAGCTGATGCGCGACGTCGGGCGATGGCCGAGCTGGAACCCGGCGGTCGCGCACGTCGACCTCTCCGAGGAGGGCCTCGTGCCGGGGGCGCGGCTGACGTTGACCTCGACGGGGATGTGGTGCCACGACTACCGCGTGGCGTTCGTGGAGGAAGGATCGCGGTTCGCCGCCGTGAGCGCCTCGCTCGGGCTCGGGCACTGGTTCGAACGCCGGGTCCTGACCGGCGGGACGGACGCGTGCACGGTCCGCCTGACGTGGGCCATCGGCGGACTGATGGCGGCGACGGCCGACCGGGGGGTGCACGCCGTGGTGACGTCGCTGCTGGACAGCGAGGGCGTGTTCCTGCGGGAGCGCGCCCTGGGCGCCTGATCGGGCGCCTCGACCACGGCTCGAGGCGCCCGCGCCAGGCTGGTGCCTCCCGGCGGGCGAGGAGGGACGACAGGGTGGTGCGACCACGGACGCTGTCGTGGCGACGGCTGAACCGGAGCCTGCTGGCCCGCCAGTTGTTGCTCGAGCGGGCGGCGCTGGGGCCGGAGCAGGGGATCGAGCGCCTCGGCGGGCTCCAGACCCAGTACGCCCCGTCCGCCTACGTCGGGCTCTTCTCGCGGCTGGCGGACTTCCGCCGGCAGGACCTCACCGACGCCCTCTCCCGACGCCGGGTGGTGCAGGGCTGGGTGATGCGCTCGACCATCCACATGGTCTCCGCCGGGGACCACGCCCCGCTGTGCCTGGCGGTGCGCGAGGCCCGGCGGACGTGGTTCCGTCGGACCTTCCCGGACGCCCGCGAGCTCGATCTCCCGCGGGTGGCCGCGATCGTCGAGGACGTGCTGGCGGACGGTCCCCGCCGCCAGGCGGAGATCGTCGAGGTCCTCGACGCCGCGGGCCTCCCACGGTCGGCGTTCACGGCCGCGCAGCTCTGGACCGACCTGGTCCGCGTCCCACCCGCCGGCACCTGGGAGCAGCCCCGCGCCCACGTCTACGGACTCGCCCGGACCTGGCTCCCCCGCCGGCGGCCGGGGGACCTCCCGGCGGCGGAGGAGCGGCTCGTGCAGCGTTACCTGCGTGGGTACGGCCCCGCGAGCCCGCCGGACGTGGCGCGGTTCGCGGGGTGGACGGTGACGGCGACCCGCGGCGTCCTGGCCCGGATGGAGCTCCGCCCGTTCGTCGATCCCGACGGCCGGGAGCTCGTCGACCTCCCGCGTGCGCCGCTGCCGGACGAGGACGTCCACGCCCCCGTCCGGC
Organism: Actinomycetospora sp. NBRC 106378; assembly: GCF_030269685.1. GTDB lineage: Bacteria > Actinomycetota > Actinomycetes > Mycobacteriales > Pseudonocardiaceae > Actinomycetospora. Next base: position 64,641 of record NZ_BSTT01000015.1, on the reverse strand, counting down.
TCCTGTCGAACTTCGACGCACTCCTGCTGCTCGGCCATGCCCAGCGGGCCGGGGTGGTGCCGGCGGAGCACCGGGAGAAGGTGTTCCACACCCGGATGCCCCAGTCGACCCCGGTGGTCCTCGTGGACGGGCGGGTGGCGGGCACGTGGCAGTGGGACGCGGGCCGTGTCCGGGCGTCGCTCTTCGCCGCGGTCCCCGCGTCCGCCGGCACGGAGCTGGACGCGGAGATCGCGCGGCTGGAGGCCTTCGCCGCGGCGGACTGACGCGCCCTAGTCGAGACCGCGGACCAGGTGCGGCTCGTCGTGGGCGTCGTCGGCGGGGAACTCGTCGCGGGCGCGGTCACGGACCGGGCGGTCGACGACCGTGGTGGCGTGGTGGGTCTCGCTGCAGCCGGTGGGGGACATCGGATCTCCGCTCGGTCGGGGTGGGTGTCCCCGATCACCCTCGCCCGCGGTTCTCGACGGGGGCCGGACCCGTGCTCGACGCCCCGCTCGAGGGGGCCGCGAGACCGGCGACGGACTCTCGTCGGCGACGGAGGGAGCCGGCATGACGACGCTTCAGGACCGTCCCGTCGGCGGGACCGGGACGCCCGGGGCCGGCGGGACCGCAGCCGCACCGCGGCTCGTGCTGTGGTCGGCCGAGGACGCCGAGCACGAGCGCTGGGTGCGCGGGCGCCTGTTCGGCTCGGCCGAGCTGGCCGGCCGCCGGACGGTCGTCCGGATCGGCCCGGCCGGGCGCGGCACCGTGCGGGCCGGGGTGGTGACCACCCCGGCCACGGCGGCGCGGGACATCGCGGGCGCCCCCGTGGTCCCGCCCCGTCCCGGCGGCCCCCGCCCGGTCGCGCTGCTGTTCCCCGGCCAGGGCTCGCAGCACCCGGGGATGCTGACCGGGCTCGCCGCCGCCGACCCGCGGTTCCGGCGGGACGTGGACCGGGTGCTGGACACCTGGGGCGAGGAGGGCCGGGCCATCCGCTCGGACTGGCTCGCCGCCCGGCCCCGCGTCGAGCTCGACGACGCCCGGCGCGCCCAGCCCCTGCTGTTCACGCTCGGGGTGGCGTTGGGAGCGGCGGTGCTGCGCTGGGGCGTCGAGCCGGCCGAGGTGCTGGGCCACAGCGCCGGTGAGCTCGTCGCCGCCGCCCTCACGGGTGTCCTGGCCCCGGAGGCCGCCGCCCGGATGGTGCGGGACCGCGTCGCCGCGGCGGTGGACGTCCCCGGGGGCATGCTCGCCGTGGCGGCGTCCGTCGCCGAACTCGCGCCGCACCTGACCGGAGGCGTCGGGGTCGCCGCGGTGAACGCCGCCCGCCAGACGATGCTGGCCGGACCGACGGACGAGCTCGCCGCGGTCGCCGCCGTGCTCGCCGGGCACGACCTGGTGGCCCGCGCCGTCCCCGCCACCACGCCGTTCCACAGCGCTGCGATGGAACCCGCGGTGGAGCGGTTGCTGCGCGACGCGGAACCCCCCGAGCCCGGCACCCCGTGGTGCACGCTGGTCAGCGGCTACACCGCCGCGCCCCTGCGGCCCGAGGACGCCCGGTGTCCGCGGTTCTGGGCCCGCCAGCTCGCGGACACCGTCCGGTTCGGGCCGGCGCTGGACACGCTGCTCGCCCGGGGTGACCGCATGCTGCTCGAGACGGGGCCGGGTCAGGTCCTCTCGGCGTTCGCCCGGCGGCACCGCGCCGTGCGCTCGGGCCGGAGCACGGTGGTGTCGCTGGCGCCCGGGGACGTCCCGGACCGGCGTGCCGTGCTCGAGGCCGCCCTCGCCCTCTGGCTGGAGGGCCACCCCATCGACCCCGACGGGTTCCCGCCCGTCGATCACCCCCGGGAGCAGCGATGACCCTCACCCCGTCCGTGCGAGCCGGATCGGCCCCGCCGTCCCCGCAGGAGGATCTGCAGGAGGTCGCGGACGGCGTCTTCGCCGCGGTCGCGGAGGGCGGCGGCTGGTGCGTGAGCAACGCCGGCCTGATCGTCGGGGAGGGGCGCAGCGTCCTCGTGGACACCGCCGCGACCGCCCGCCGGGCGCGGCGGCTGCGGGGTGCGGTCGGCCGGGTGGTCGGCGGCGTCCCCGACGTGCTCGTCAACACCCACCATCACGGCGACCACGTCTTCGGCAACGCCGCCTTCGCCCCCGGCTCGGTGGTGGTCGCCCACGAGCGCACCCGGCAGGAGATGGCCGAGGCGGGGTTCGGGCTGCGGACGCTGTGGCCGGACGTGGACTGGGGCGAGGATCCCCTGGTCCTGCCCGACGTGACGTTCGCCGACCGCCTCACGCTCTGGGCCGGGGAGCTCCGGGTCGAGCTGATCCACGTCGGACCCGCCCACACGACCAACGACGTCGTCGTCTGGGTGCCCGACCGCAAGGTGCTCCTCGCCGGCGACGTGGCCATGTCCGGGGTGACGCCCTACTGCCTCATGGGCTCGGTCAGCGGGTCCCTGACGGCGCTCGACCGGCTCGCCGGCCTCGGCGCCACCACGGTGGTGTGCGGCCACGGACCGGTGGGCGGACCCGAGATCCTCGCCGGGACGGCCCGCTACCTCCGCTGGGTCGAGGGCCTCGCCCGGGAGGGCGCCGCGGCGGGCCTCGGAGCGCTCGAGATCGCCCGGGCCGCCGACCTGGGGGAGTTCGCGGACCTCGTCGACCCGGAGCGACTGGTCGGCAACCTGCACCGGGCCCTGGCCGACCAGGCCGACCCGCACCGACCCGGTCGTCCCCTCGACGTCGGGGCGTCCTTCCGCGAGATGGTCGCCTTCCACGGCGGACTCCCCGACTGCCACGCCTGAGGAGCATCACCATGACCGACCCCGCCGTCCCCCTGTCCGTCCGGCCGGCCCCGGCCGATCCGCCGACCGCCGGTGCCACCGTGCACCCGTTGTTCGGGCGCCGACCCGTCGACCTGCGCGACCACGCCGCCGAGCTCACCCGGTTCAAGACCGAGCTCCGGGTGCGGCCGTCGGCCGCCACCGAACGGCAGCACGCCCAGGGGAAGCTGACCGTGCGCGAGCGCCTCGACCTGCTCTTCGACGAGGACTCCTTCGTCGAGCTGGAGCCGTTGCGCCGGCACCGCGCCACCGCGTTCGGCATGGACGCGAACCGGCCGCACGGGGACGGCGTGGTCGCCGGATGGGGCACCGTCGACGGCCGCACGGTCTTCGTGTACGCGCACGACTTCCGGGTCTTCGGCGGGTCGCTGGGGGAGGCGCACGCGCAGAAGATCCACAAGATCATGGACATGGCGATCGCGACCGGCGCACCGCTGGTGAGCCTGTCCGACGGGGCCGGGGCGCGGATCCAGGAGGGGGTCACGGCGCTCGCGGGGTACGGCGGCATCTTCCGCCGCAACGCCGAGGCCTCGGGGGTCATCCCCCAGATCAGCGTCATCCTCGGACCCTGTGCGGGTGGGGCCGCCTACTCGCCCGCCCTCACCGACTTCATCTTCATGGTGCGGGGCACCGCGCAGATGTTCATCACCGGGCCGGACGTCGTCGCCACCGTCACCGGCGAGACCATCGACCAGAACGGCCTCGGCGGGGCGGACGTGCACGGGAGCACCTCGGGCGTGGCGACCTTCGTGCACGACGACGAGGAGTCGTGCCTGGCCGAGGTCCGTCACCTGCTCTCGATGCTGCCCTCGAACAACCGCTCCACCCCGCCCGTCGAGCCGACGGACGACCCCGTCGACCGGGGCAACGAGCGGATGTTCGAGCTGGTGCCGGTGGACACGACGGCCGTCTACGACATGCGGGACGTCCTGACCGAGCTCGTCGACGACGGGGACTTCCTCGAGCTCCAGGAGGGCTGGGCGACCAACATCGTCTGCGCGCTCGCCCGGCTCGACGGCCACGTCGTCGGGATCGTCGCCAACCAGCCGCGGTCGATGGCCGGCACGGTGGACATCGACGCGTCGGACAAGGCGGCGCGGTTCGTGCAGACCTGCGACGCGTTCAGCATCCCGCTCGTGACCCTGCTCGACGTCCCCGGCTTCCTCCCGGGCACCGACCAGGAGCACGGCGGCATCATCCGGCACGGCGCGAAGATGCTCTACGCCTACTGCAGCGCCACGGTGCCCCGGATCCAGCTCATCCTGCGCAAGGCCTACGGCGGCGCCTACATCGTCATGGACTCGCGGTCGATCGGCGCCGACCTGTCGTTCGCGTGGCCGACCAACGAGATCGCCGTGATGGGGGCGGAGGGGGCGGTGAACGTCATCTTCCGACGTCAGATCTCCACGGCCGACGACCCCGAGGCGGCCCGGGCCGAGATGCTCGCGCGCTACCGCGAGGAGCTCGTCGACCCGCACTACGCGGCCGAGCGCGGCCTCGTCGACGACGTCATCTGCCCGGCCTCCACGCGCCTGACGCTCATCCGGTCGCTGGACATGCTGCGGGCCAAGTACCGGGCCTCGCCCGTGCGCAAGCACGGCAACCCGCCGGTCTGAGGGAGCGCGCGATGGACCACATCGTCGTCACCTCCGGGTCTCCGACCCCGGAGGAGCTGGCCGCCGTCGTCGTCGCCCTGGCCGCGGCGCTCGGAGGCACCCGGGCGGGGCCACCGGTCCCGGACGTGCCCCCGACGTGGTGGCGGCCCGAGGTGCACCGGGCGCCGGGCTCGTGGGTGGTCACCGGGTCGGACCGGCGCGTCGCGTGACGTGCCGGGGTCAGAGCCAGCCGGCGTCGCGGGCGATCCGCACCGCGTCGACCCGGTTGCGGGCGTTGAGCTTGGTGGCCGCCGAGGTCAGGTAGTTGCGGACCGTCCCGAGGGAGAGGTAGAGGCGGCCGGCGATGTCGTCGGCGTCGGTGCCGTCGGCGGCGAGGGCCAGGACCTCCAGCTCCCGACCGGTCAGCGGGCACTCGCCGCTGTCCCACGCCGAGAGCGCGAGGTTGCTGTCGATCACCCGCCGTCCGGCGGCGACGCCCCGGACGGCGTCCGCGAGCTCGGACGGCGGCGCGTCCTTGAGGACGAAGCCGGAGACCTTGGCCGCCAGCGCGCGGCGGAGGGTGCCCGGGCGGCCGAGGCTGGTGAGGATCAGGGTCCGGGTCGTGGGCAGCTTCTCGTGCAGCTCGGCGGCCGCCGTGAGGCCGTCGGTGCCGGGCAGGTCGATGTCGATGACCGCGACGTGCGGACGGAACTGCCGCGCGACGGGCAGGATGCGGTCCCCCGAGGACACGTCGGCGACCACGCGCATGTCGGGCTCGAGATCGAGCAGCGCGATGAGCGCCCCCCGGACCATGTGCATGTCCTCGGCGATCATCACGTCGATCACGGCGTTGCCCCTCCGACCACGCTCCGTCGCGGCGATGCCGCCCCCCGGCCGGTGCCGTCCCGGAGATCACTCTAGCGGCACGGGGAGGGGGTTCAGCAGAGGGCGAAATCGGCACGGCCTGCGACCTCGGCGGTCACGACCGTGCCGGCGGCGAGGAGCCGCCGGGCCGCGAGGTGCTCGGCGGGGCGGTTCACCGACTCCACGCACCGGAGGACGCCGTCGCCGAAGCGCAGCGTGGAGAACCGGCCGGAACCGGGGTCCCCGAGGGTCCTCGTCCGGTCCCGGCCGGCGGCTCGGCCGGCGATCTGCACCGTGAGGCCGTGCTGGCTCGTCCAGAACCACGGCAGGTCGGAGTACGTCGGCCCGGCTGCGGTCCCGAGGAGGGACGCGGCGACGAAACGGGCCTGGTCGACGGCGTTCTGCACGGACTCGACGCGGATGCGGGCCCCGCCGACGGGGCACGGGAAGGCGGCGCAGTCGCCGACGGCGCGGATCGCGGGGTCCGTGGTCGTCAGGGCCGCGTCGACCTCGACACCCTCGACACCCTCGACACCCGCGGGCGCGCCGTCGCCGACGGCGAGCCCCGCGGCGCGGGCGAGCCCGGTGCGCGGGACGGCGCCGACGGCCACGACCACGAGGTCGGCGGCGAGCCGGGTCCCGTCGGCGAGCTGGACGGCACGCACCGCACCGTCCCGGCCGAGGAACCCCTCCACGCGTCGATCGAGCAGCAGCGTGGTGCCCTGCTGCCGGTGGGCGGCGGCCAGGGCGTCCGCGGTCGGCGCGGAGAGCGCGCCGGGCAGGACGGCGGCGGCCCGCTCCACGACGGTCACGGTGTGGCCGAGCGTGCGGGCGGCCGCGGCCAGCTCGAGGCCGAGGAAGCCGGCGCCGATCACCACGACGTCGAGGACGTCCCGGGCGAGGGCGAGCCGGAGCGCGTCGGCGTCGGGCAGGGAGCGGAGGGTGACCACGCCCGCGAGGTCGGCCCCCGGGACCGGGAGCCGCCGGGGCCGGGCCCCGAGCGCGAGGACGAGGTGGTCGTAACCGACGGCCGTGCCGTCCGCGAGCCGGACCGAGCGGGCGGCGCGGTCGATCGCGCTCACCCGGGCCCCGGTGCGCAGGTCGATCCCGTGCTCGGCGAACCAGGCGGGCCCGCGCAGGGCGACCGAGCGGGAGCCGCCCGGCCCGCCGAGGTAGTGCTTGGACAGCGGCGGGCGCTGGTAGGGCGCGTCGTCCTCGGCGCCGAGCAGGACCACCCGGCCGTCGTGGCCGTGATCGCGCAGCGATGCCGCGACCTGGAGGCCGGCCTGTCCGGCGCCGACGACGACGACGTCCATCAGGCCGCCGCCCGCCCGGTCGCGGCCCGGCCCTCGGCGAAGGCCTTCGCGTGCGCCAGGGTGGTCCGGCTGTTGGTCCCGAGGGCGTGCCGGACCATGGCGCGGGCCCGCACGAGGTCGCGGGTCCCGAGGAGCGCGGCGACCTCCTCGGGTCGGAGCACCACGGTGTGGGCCGAGGTCGCGACCACCCGGCCGGGCCGCGCCGGGACCTCGGTGATGCTCCACCGGCCGGTGTGGGCGGCCATCACCGCGGGGGTGGCGGTCTGCTTGTAGACGATGCCGCCGTCCGGCAGGCACACCCGCACCGACTCCGTCGTGTGCAGCGAGCCGTCCGTGGAGCGCGTGTCCATGGACATCACCTGCACGCCCGGCTCGTCCTCCGTCACGTCCAGCCGCGCCACGTGCGGGAGCCGGGCGGGCCAGAGCGCCGCGTCGCGCAGGAAGCCGGCGACGTCGTCGGCCGCCCCGTCGATCTCCACGGAGTCGGCGAACTCGAGGACGAGGTCGGCGCGGGACGCGCCCTGCTCGGCCGCCTCGCGCAGCGCGGCGAGCTCGGCCGTGCTGTTCACGTCGACGGCGCGACGGATCAGGTCGATCGCCTCCACGTCGGCGGCGGTGAAGTCGTGGCGCAGCTCCACCAGGGTCCGCCCGTCGTCCTGCGGCAGCAGCCGCCACTGGCCGCCCATGGTGCGGACCGGCGCCGCGGGGCGGCCCTGGCGGAAGTCCACGGTGAGTGCTTCCGGGTCGAGCGTGCGGTGCGAGGTCCAGGTCCGCACGGTGCCGTGTGCGAAGGCCCAGATCCGCAGGTGCTCCCACGCGGGCGTGGACTCGAGTACCTCGACGTGCACGGTCGGCCCGAAGGTGTGGGGCCAGGCCGTCACGTCCGCGACGAGCTCGTAGACGTCCCGCGCGGGGGCGGCGACGAGCTCGGTGTGCACCATCTCGACACGACCGGCAGCGGTCGTGGTGACGTCGGCGAGTTCGGTCACGGTCGTCTCCTGGTGTGGCGTGGGTCAGTAGTTCCCGAGCCCGCCGCAGACGTTGAGGGCCTGGGCGGTGACGGACGCGGCGGCGTCGGAGACGAGGTAGCCGACCATCGCGGCCACCTCCTCGACCGCGACGTAGCGACCGAGGGGGATGCGGGCCTCGAACTTCTCCTTCACCGCCTCCGGCGTGGTGCCGTAGTGGTCGGCGTGGCCCTGGCGGACCCGGGCCGCCATCGCCGTCTCGGTGTAGCCCGGGCAGACGGCGTTGACCGTGATGCCGGTGCGCGCGAGCTCCAGCCCGACGGCCTTGCTGAAGCCGACGACGCCCGCCTTCGAGGCCGAGTACGGCGCCGCCAGCGGGACGCCCTGCTTGCCGCCGGTCGAGGCGATGTTGACGATCCGGCCGCTCGCGCCGTCCCGCATCCGCCCCGTCGTCAGGACCTCGCGGGTGACCCGGAAGACCGAGTTGAGGTTGGTGTCCACGACGTCGAGCCAGAGCGCCTCGTCCATCGTCGCGGTCTCCCCGCCGCCGTTGCGGCCGGCGTTGTTGACGAGGACCTCGATCCGTCCGTAGCGGGCCACGGCCGCCTCGACCGCGGCGCGGACGGCGGCCGTGTCCGTGACGTCGCAGGTGGTGCCGTCGACGTCGAGCCTGTCGTCGGTGAAGCGCTTCACGGTCGCGGCGACGTCGTCCGCGCTGCGGGCGCAGCCGAACACGGACAGTCCTGCCCGGGCGAGCGTCGCGGTGACGGCGAGCCCGATGCCCTCGGTGAAGCCGGTGACGAACGCGGCCCCGCTCATGCCGCGTCCGCGACGGCGCCGGCGGCGACGACCTCGAGCAGTCCCCGCGGGGTGTGCAGGTGCTCCAGGTCGTCGTCGGAGATCGCGATGCCGGTGCGGCGCTTGACCAGCGTCGCCATCTCCAGCATCGCGAGGGAGTCGAAGCCGAGGTCGGTGAACGGGACGTCGAGGATGTCGCGCGAGAGGTCGACGTCCTCGTCGTCGCCGACCGCGGCGCGCATGATGCTCTTCAGGTCCTCGAGGCTGAGCTCGCTCATGACGGTTCCCTTCCGTGGTCCGGTGGCCGTGCCGCCGGGAGTGGTGCCGGGGACGACGATGCGCGCTCGGCCTCAGGAGGCGCTGGAGGCGATCTGGAGGCCCGGCTCGAGGTGGGCGGGACGGAGCTCGAGGGCCGGGTCGGAGTCGAGGATCCGGTGCTGCAGCGCCTGCAGACGGGCGGACGGCTCGACGCCGAGCTCGTCGACGAGGGTGGCGCGCAGCGAGCCGAACACCTCGAGGGCCTGCCACTGGCGCCCGGACCGGTAGAGCGCGAGCATCTGCTGGGCGCGGAGGTTCTCGTTCATCGGGTACCGAGCGCACAGCATCGAGAGCTCGCCGAGCAGGCTCTGGTGGCGGCCCAGCGACAGCTCGGCCTCGATGCGGTTCTCGAGGGCCGCGAGCCGGGTCTCCTCGAGCCGGGTGATCTCCATGCCCAGCGGCAGCCCGACCGCGACGTCGACGAGGGTGGCCCCCCGGCACAGGCGCTGGGCCTCGTCGAGCAGCCGGGCGGCGGCGTCGTGGTCGCCGTAGTCGAAGGCGCGCCGGCCGGCCTCGGCCAGGCGGGCGAACTCGGTGGCGTCGACGCACTCCGGGTCGACGTCGAGCATGTAGCCGCCGAAGCGGGTCGTGAGCACGTCCTTCGCGGACCGGCCGTTCGGCGCGAGAGCCGCGTCGAGCAGGCGACGCAGCTGCATCACGTAGGTCTGCAGGGTGGTCTGCGCGCTGCGCGGGGGGTTCTCGCCCCAGAGTTCGTCGACGATCGTCGAGACGGGGACGACGGCGCCGGCGTGCAGCGCGAGCAGGGCGAGCACCTGACGCGGCTTCGCGGCGGTGGGGAGGATCGAGCGTCCGTTGACGCGAGCCTCGAGGGGGCCCAGGACCTGGATCTCCATGACGGTGCCTCATTTCCGGGGAGGGCCCGCACCGCTCTGGCGCATCGGGACCCGCTTCAACTCCGACGAGACCAAGTCCACCCGGATCGGGTGCCGTCCGGCAGTGCACAGCCCACCGGGTCGGGGTGGCTTCGTCCCCGCCCGATCCGTGAGGAACTCACGCCCCGACGGGTGACGGGGGAGGGGTCGGCTACGGGGCCTCGACCGGGGCGCGGTCCGGCTCGAGGGCGGGGACCTCGACGCTCACCCGGTAGCCCGTGGCCCCGCAGGGACCTGCGGCGAACGTCCCGCCGACGTCGGCCACCCGGGCGCGGAGGTTGCGCAGACCGCTCCCGGTGCCGTCGGACCCGGCGGACGGGGCTCCGGCGCCGTCGTTCTCGATGAGCAGGACGGCCCGGCCGTCGCGTTCCTCGAGCCGGATCGAGCACCGGGTCGGTGACCCGTGCCGGAGCAGGTTGGTGGCGCTCTCCCGCAGCACGACGGCGATCACGCCCTCGACCTCCGGCGTGAGGGGCGGACGGCGCCAGTCCACCACGGTCTCGACGTCGGCGGCCCGCAGGACCGACGTCACCGAGGCGATCTCGTCGTCCGCCGGGAGGTCGCGCACCGCCCCGCCCCGCCCCCCGATCTCGACGAGGGCGCTGCGCACGACCGCGGTCAGGTCCGCGACCTCCGTGCCGGCCCGCGCGTCACCGGCGCCGACGAGCCGGGCCGCGAGCGAGCTCTTCAGCGCGATCGCGGACAGGGTGTAGCCGAGGAGATCGTGGAGGTCGCGGGCGAACCGGACCCGCTCGCGGGCCGTCGCGAGCTCCGCGAGCGACACGTAGGCCGCGTCGAGCCGCACCGCCACCGACCGCAGCCGCATCACGACGTACACCACGGCGCCCTGGTCCAGCGTCACGACGATGCCGTAGGCCACGCCCGCCGCCCCCGCGCCGGTGAGGGCCGAGGCGGCGGCGACCGCGGCCACCACCGCGACGAACCCGATCTCGGCCGCGGGGCGGGGGAGGACGACGAGCACGGCGCCGGCGACGAGGCCGGTCAGCCCGACCGGGGCGGCGCCGAGCAGGACCGCGGGCGTGAACGCCACGGCGGCCTGGACGGCGAGGAGCGCGACCGTGCCGGGCGGGCGGCCGAGGACGATCCACGCGTGGAGGGCCAGGACGACGGTGTTGCACGCGAGACCGAGCAGGAGCGGTCCGGTGCCCGTGAGCTGCTGGGCGGCGATGACCACCGCGTTGAGGTAGTACCCGAGGTGGATGACGAGCAGGAAGGTCGTGGCCCGGCGCGGGACGGCGATCCCGCCCAGGGGCGGCGGGGCGGGTGCGACCACGGGGCCGGTCCGCGGGAGGACGACCTGCAGCGCGTACCTCGGCGCGGTGACGACGGAGAGCGAGCCCCCCGAGGCGACGACCGCCTCCCTCAGCTCCTCCGCGGTGGCCGGCGGGCCTGGCGCGCCGTCCGCCTCCACCTCGATGCCGACCGTGGTGTCGCGGCGGACGACGGTGATCCCGCACCGGTGCACGCCGGGGCGGCCGAGGACGTCGTCGGTGGCCGCGCGCAGGAGCGTGATGAGGTCGTCGGCGCCGTCGAGCCCGGCCCCGCCGAGGTCGACCGTGGTCCGGACCCCGGCCGCCTCGAGGGCGCTCCTGGCCCGCGCGACCTCCTCCTCCAGGGCGGCCCCGCGATAGCTGCGGACGACGCGGCGGACGTCGGCGAGGGCGTCCCGCGCGGCACCGGCCACGGAGCCGAGGTGGCCGGCGGCATCGACCGGCCGGGTGGTGATCTGGCGACCGACCAGCTCGCAGCGCAGGGCGAGGGCGGACAGCCGCCTGCCCAGCAGGCGGTCGAGCTCCTCGGTGAACCGGAGGCGCGCGGCGACCGCCGCGAACTCCGCGAGCTCGGAACCGGTGCGCCCCAGCTCGCGCAGCAGCCGCTGCAGCGCGCCCAGACCGTAGATGATCAGCCCGGTCAGGGCGGTCTGGAAGGTCACGTAGGCCCAGTCGAAGGCCTCGACGGGGACGAGATACGCGAGCACCCCGCCGAGGAGGACGACGGCGGCGTAGCACCACCGTGCGGCCGGGCCCCGGACGACGCCGAGCAGGTTGCCGGCGAGGAACCCGAGGAGGCCACCCCAGTAGATCCCCGACCAGGCCCACGGCACGAGGATCAGGACGGCCTGCACCGCGAGGGCCGCCAGCCGGTAGGGGCGCGGCACCCGTGTCGAACGGAGACCCAGGAACCCGAGCTGCAGGCCGACGATCGCGCCGGCGGCGATCACGGCGACGGTGATACGGACCGCGTCCGGCAGGACGAGCGGACCGTTCGTCCGTCCCAGGAGGGCGTAGACGAGGGCGTTCGAGGCGAACCCGAGGACCACGACGACCGTCGCGACGGTCGCGAGCGGGGCGGCGGCGACGGGGTCCGGCTCGGCGTCCGGGCCGGGCTCGAGGGCGGTGTCGTGCGACTGGGCCTGCTGCTCGTCCACGGTCCCCGGCCCCCCGTGAGTCACGGTCGGACCACCGACACTAGTGGATCGTGATCCACCACGGCAGCGGTCACGGACCGGAGTTCACAACCGTGACGAGCCCGCCGGCGCGGAGGTAACCGACGACGTCGCGCGCCACCTCCCCGGGGACGCGCGCCGCGGCGGCCAGCTCGCCGACCGTTCCGGCACCCCGGTCCAGCGCGGTCTCGACGACGGCCAGCGACGCGGGATCGTGCAGGACGGCCCGGTGGGTCGCGCCCGGGGCGACGAGTTCGGGCACGCGCGCGTCCGGGCGCAGGTGGGCCCGTGCGACGGTGGTGACCGCCTGCCCGGGTGGGGTGGGCACCAGGTCGAAGGCGCTGCCGCGTGCCGTGGCGAGCAGGGACAGCAGCAGCCCGTGGCCCTGGGCGGACGCCAGCGTCGGGACGACGGAGCCGCCGAGGCGGTCGAGGGCCTCCTTCACCCGCCGCCACGGGCCGCAGTCGCCCCGCCCGGACTGCCAGTGGCGGTAGGCCTCGTCGAGACCCCGGACGTTGTGCAGGGCGACCGGCCCGAGGGTCATCCGCCGGAGCGCCTCCCGCAGCACGGGGGAGGGGCGGGGGACGAGCACGTCGACCACGACCGGGGCGGAGGAGCCCGCCGTGTCGATCCACGGGCCGCAGACCCGCAGGTCGGCGGGCACGTCGACGGCGGGGTCCGGGGCGGCCGGACCCGCGTCCCGGACCGCGAGACCCTCGCGCAGCGACCAGAGCGGGACCCCGCTCAGCAGGCTGGTGGCCACCGGCATCGTCTCCTCCGTCCCCGGCCCGCGGCCGCTCACAGGAACATGGGCACCGGGTTCAGGTCCTCGAACGCCAGAGGCCTCCGCCGGCGGCCCAACGTGACCGGAACCTGGTAGAGCCTCCCTGGAGCGAGCCTCGACCACCAGTGCCGGAGACCGGGGGCGATCACCCGCACGACCGGCAGCCCGACGTCGGGCCGGGTCTGGTCGAGCACGAGCAGCTCGGACCCGGCCGACTCGATGCGGCCACGGAGGGCGTCGATCTCGGTGAGCAGGTCCCACCCGTCGCCGCGCGGCCGCGGCGCCCCGGCCCCGCCGGGCAGCGGGCGCAGGTACGGCTGGTTCTCGACGGTGGCCGTCCGCAGCCACGTCGCCAGGTCCGGGTCGGTGGCGGCCTGCTCGAGGAGCGGGCCCGGCTCGACGAAGGCGGGCATCATCTGGTTCAGCTCGCACAGCGCGCGGCGCAGCGCGGCCCCGGGGTCGGGATGGGCGCCGAAACCCAGGGCGATGTCCTCCCGGTCCCCGTCGGTCCGCCGGGAGAGGGCGACGACGACCGGGACGCCGAGGTCGGCGGACACGTCGAGGGCCCACACCTCCCGGCCCATCGACGCGTGCGCGGCGAGGACCTCGGCGATCCACGGGTCGTCCGTCGCGTCGAGCTCGATCCCGGGGACCCGGGAGCGGTCGTACCACCAGATCGCCACGGCGTCCCGCTCGACGAGCTCGAGCATGCCCTGCAGGACCGCGTCCTCGACGGTCGCGCCCGCGGCGCAGCCGTTCGAGTCCGCGGCGACACTCGTCGGACCGGGGGCGCCGTAGTAGAGCATCCCGGTCGGCAGCAGCCGGTGGCGCCGGGCGCTGAGCGACCAGACGGGCGTCCAGTCCATCTCCTCGTCGGGGTCGAACGGGTCGAGCACCCGCTGGAACGGGGAGTGCTCGCGGTTCCAGACGTCGCGGCCGGCGAGCTGGCGCGGGTCCTGCAGCCGGCACCGGTCGGGGTGGATCGCGTCGGGGCCGAGCGACCGCAGGCTGCCGCGCACGGTGGCCTCGTCGCCGTGGAAGGCCCCGGACGACCGCTCGACGGACTCGCAGATGGCGCCCAGCTCGGCGTCGAGATCGGTCGTGCCCTTGCCCCCGGTGAGTCCGCGGAGCGCACTGCGCAGGCCCGCGAGTCCCGCGGTGCCGTCGGCCGGGGCGGCCGCGGGGTTGGCGCCGGAACGGAAGGACCGCAGGGTCGTCGGGCCGCGCTCGTCCCGCCGGACCGACCGGACGACCCCGGTGAGCGGGTCGACGAGGGGGGCGAGACGTTCCCGGGTCCGCCAGGCGGGCTCGGGACGCAGCCCGGGCCCGTCGGCGGGGCGGGAACGCAACGACACGGGCCGGTGGGCGCGGTCGGCGACCAGGTCGGGGTCGCCGCAGGTGGGGCACTCCGGGCGGCGGACGACGGGGTGACCGACGACCTCGCCCCCGAGCACGTCCGAGGTGGTGATGCGGGCGGGCTCGTCCGTGCGGCCCCCGGCGATCCGGACCGCGGCGAGCAGAGCGGCCCCGTGGACGGCGAGTCCGAGCACGGGGCGCGCCGGATCGGGGCCCGGCCCGGCGTGCTCCGCGACGAGCGGGCGGTTCGCGAGCACCCGGGTCCGCAGGCAGTCCCAGCAGGGACCGGTCCCGTGCTCGATGACGGGTCCCTGCCAGACCTCCCGGCTGCCGGGGCGGACCGGCAGCCAGGGGACGCCCGCGGCACGTAGTGCCGTGGCGAGGCGTGCGACGGCGTCGGAGCGGTAGTCCCGGCACAGCACGACCGCGAGGTGCGCCGGATCGTGGGGGAGCGGCCCCACGACGGGCTCGACGTGCCCCACGCCGGCCTGGCGGATCGCCTCGGCCAGCGGCTCGGCGTCGAGCCCGTCGGGCGCGAGGACCAGGACGGTCGCCGCCTCGAGGCGCGCCTCGGCGGTGAGGGCGTCCCAGCGGGCGGCGTCGAAGAGGGCGAGCCGCGCCGCCCGGGGCGGATCCGGCGGCGCGGGCGCCTCGTGGTGGGCGAGCAGACCTGCGGTGTCGATGCGGTCGAGGAGCTCGGCCACCACCCCCGGCTCGAGGCCGTGCGGTCCGGAGATCAGCTCGGCGCGGCTCCGGGAGCCGTCGAGCCACCGGGAGACCGGCGCGACGTGGGTCCCCCGCAGGACGACGACCCCGCGCTCGTCCTCGAGCGCGACCCCACCGCCGGCGAGGACCGTCGGGCGCAGGTGGCGGCGCCACCCGATGCGCTGCTCGCCCGCCACGACTCAGCCGTGCTCGTGCGGCTGCGGCGCGGCGGGGACCTCGACGCAGTAGGTCACCAGCAGTGCCCCGGACGCCGCGGGCGGGGCGTCGAACGGCAGGAACTCGATGACCAGGGGGGTGGCCGTGGCGCGGGACTCGTGGTTCGGCATCTCGGGCTCCTCACTCGAAAAGGTGACACCAGTACCCCATCGCGGCGCGATCCAAACCAGTGACCGGGTCACCGCCCACCTGTGAAGAACTCACGGCGCCACGCCGTTCGAGCGAGGTCCGATCGGGGCCCGAGGTCGCGCCCCCAGGGTCGTGGACGCAGAGGCACCCGTTCGACCCGCAGGAGGAATCGTGACCGCTGTTCCCGCCGGTGAGGTCCCCGACGTCCGCAAGGCGGTCGAGGTCGAGGCCACCCCCGAGGAGGCGTTCGACGTCTTCGCCCAGCGCCCCCTGGAGTGGTGGCCCGCCCACCACGTGTTCGTGACCGACCGGCGCTCGATCACCATCGAGCCGGTCTTCGGTGGTCGGTACTACGAGACCGGGGCCGACGGCACCACGATCGACTGGGGCACGGTCGTCGAGTGGGACCGCCCGCGCCGGCTCGTCCTGACCTGGCGGATGGGGCCCGGCTGGCGCCCCGTGTACGACGACGCGCTGGCGAGCCTCATCGAGGTCGACGTGACCCCGACGGGCCCCGGCACCTGTGAGGTCGCCCTGACCCACGCGCGGCTCGACCGGCACGGCGAGATCGCCCCCGGGATCCACGCGGCGCTGCAGGGACCCAGCCCGGGGCCGACGCTCGAGCAGTACGCCGAGGTCGTCGCCCGCCGCGTCCCGCCGCGTGCGGCGTGACCCGCGGCCGGGGATGACGATGTTCCACGACGTCGGACTGCTCACCCTCGCCGAGAAGGCCGCGGACCTCGCCGGCGACCACGCGGCCGAGGCCGACGCGACCCGTCGACTGGCCCCCGAGGTCGTCGAGGCCCTCCGCGACGCCGGGTTCGCGCGGCACTTCGTGGCGGCCGCGGCCGGCGGCTCCGAGGGCTCGTTCACGGAGTTCGCGCGCGCCGTGATGGCGGTCGGGGCCGCGTGCCCCTCCGCCGCCTGGTGGGCCTCGCTGACCGCGTTGTCCGCGCGCTTCGCGGCGCACCTGCCCGCCGAGGGCCACGCCGAGCTCTGGGCGGAGGGCCCCGACGCCCTGGTCGTCGCCGGACTCCCACCCATGGGGCAGGCCGCGGTCCGGCCGGGCGGCGACGTGCGGTTGACG
This sequence comes from Actinomycetospora sp. NBRC 106378, assembly GCF_030269685.1. Classification (GTDB taxonomy): domain Bacteria; phylum Actinomycetota; class Actinomycetes; order Mycobacteriales; family Pseudonocardiaceae; genus Actinomycetospora. The sequence continues at coordinate 48,308 of NZ_BSTT01000015.1, read as the reverse complement.
GGCCGCTGGAGCTACGTGAGCGGCCTCGACGAGGCCGCCTGGGTCCTGCTCTGCGCCCGGGTCCCCGTCGACGGCGCGGACCCCGAACTGCGGTTCTTCCTCCTGCCGCGCGCCGACGTGACGGTCGCGCAGACCTGGGACAGCACCGGGATGCGGGCGACCGGTACCCACACCGTGATCGTGGAGGACGTCACGGTCCCGGCCCACCGGTCGTTCGCCCGGGCGGACCTGGTCGCGGGGCACAGCCGCGCCTCCACGGTGCCCGTCCACAACGTGCCGTTCCAGGCGGTCGGAGGCCTGACCTTCGTCGCGCCGGCCGCGGGGGCGGGCGCCGGGGCCCTCGCCGCCTGCACCGGATCGATCGCCGGGAAGCGGCTCGGTCCGCTCGCGGCGACGGCCCTGGTCCGTGCCTCGGGCCGCATCGACGCCGCGCGGCTGCTCGTCGAGCAGAACGCCGCGGTGCTCGACACCCGCGAGTTCACCCCGCTGGCCATGGCGCGCAACGAGCGCAACGCGGCGTTCGCGGCCGAGTCGCTCGCCGCGGCCGCCGGGGAGCTGCTCGGCGCGGCCGGCACGGGTGGGCTGTCCCAGGGGCGGCCGCTGGAGCGGTTCTGGCGGGACATCGCCAGCGCGACCAGCCACATCGCCCTGCGCTACGACACGGCCGCGACCACCACCTACCCCGCCGCGCTGGCTGCCGCCTGACGCGGTCCCCGATCCCGAGGGAGACACACACGATGTCGGATCAACCCTTCGCCGCCGCCCGGGTGGTCGTCACCGGGGGAGGTTCCGGGATCGGCCGCGCGGCCGCCCTCGCGTTCGCCGACGCCGGTGCCGCCTCGGTCGTCGTCACCGGTCGCCGTGCGGACCGGCTGGCCGAGGTCGCCGCGGCGCACCCCGCCGTCGTCCCCGTCGTCGCGGACGTCGCCACCGCGGCGGGCGCCGACCGGGTCGCGGAGGCCGTCGAGGCCGCCGGCGGGGTGGTCGACGTCCTCGTCCACAACGCGGGCATCTTCCGGTTCACCCCGGTCGACGGGCTCGACGCGGACGTCGCGCAGGAGGTCCTCGCGACCAACCTCCTCGGGCCGCTCCTGCTCACCGGGCGGCTGCTGCCGACGCTGCGGGCCGGGGCGGCCGTGGTGATGGTGTCGAGCCGGGCCGGCCACAACCCGACGCCGGGGGCGTCGGTCTACGGGGCGAGCAAGGCGGCCCTCGACAACCTGACGCGCTCCTGGGCGGCCGAGCTCGCCCCGCGCGGCGTCCGGGTCAACGCCGTCGCTCCCGGCTTCGTGCGGACCGACGCCTACGCGGCGAACGGGATGCCGCCCGCGGCGGTCGAGGGGCTCTTCGCCCAGGTCGCGTCCACGGTGCCGCTCGGCGAGGTCGGTGAGGTCGACGACGTCGTCCCGTGGATCACCGCGCTCGCCGCCCCCACGAGCCGGCTCGTCACGGGGCAGGTCGTGACGATCGACGGCGGACTGGACGTGGCCGCATGACCGCCACGGCCGACGCCCCGACCCTCACGCCGTTCACCGTGGCCGTGCCCGAGGCCGAACTCGCCGACCTGCGGCGACGGCTGCACGCGACGCGCTGGCCCGACCCGCAGACCGTGCCCGACTGGTCCCAGGGCGCCCCGCTGCCCTACGTCCGGGACCTCGCCGAGTACTGGGCCCGGGAGTACGACTGGCGCGCGACCGAGGCCCGGCTGGCCGAGCTGCCGCAGTACCGCGTCACCCTCGACGGCCTCGGTGTCCACCTCGTCCACCTGCGGTCACCGCACCCCGGGGCGCGGCCCCTGCTGATCACCCACGGCTGGCCGGGGACGTTCGTCGAGCAGCTCGACGTGCTCGCCGACCTCGTCGACCCGCCGGACCCGGCCGACGCGTTCCACGTCGTCTGCCCCTCCCTGCCCGGCTTCGGGTTCTCGGAGCGGCCCGCCGGACCGGGCTGGGGCGTCGAGCGCATCGCGGCGGCGTGGGTGGAGCTGATGGGCCTGCTCGGCTACGAACGCTTCGGGCTCCACGGCGGCGACTGGGGCTCCTACGTGAGCTCGACGATCGCCCTGCGGTACCCGGACCGCGTCACCGGGCTGCACCTGACGATGCCGGTGGCCGCGAAGCCGGAGACCCCGGTCGAGCTCGACGCCGCCGACCAGGCGAAGCTGGCGGCCGCCTACGCCGACTGGCGCTCCGGGTCGGGCTACGCCTCGATCCAGTCCACGCGCCCGCAGACGCTCGGCTACGGGCTCACCGACTCCCCGGTCGGCCAGCTCGCCTGGATCGCCGAGAAGTTCTGGGAGTGGGCCGACCACGACGACGACCTCGACGCGGTCGTCCCGCGCGACCGCCTCCTCGACACCGTCTCGACGCACTGGTTCGCCCGCACCGCGGCCTCGTCGGCGCGGCTCTACTGGGAGAGCTACCAGCGGGTGTCGACCGAGCCGGTCGCGGTCCCCACCGGCTGCTCGATCTTCCCCGGGAACGCCTGGATGCCCCGGGCCTGGTGCGAGCGCCGGTTCACCGACCTGCGCTCGTGGCACGAGCTCGCGAGCGGCGGCCACTTCCCGGCGCTGGAGGCCCCGCGGGTGCTCGCGGCCGAGCTCCGCGCGTTCTTCGGGGGGCTGCGGTGAGCGCGGCCGGACCGATCGGGGGGTGGACCGCCGAGGTCCGCCGTCCGCGGGGACGGGTCACCGAGACGCTGCACTTCACGCCCGCCGGGCGGGTCTTCCTCCTGCCGCGGGGAGGATCGGGGTGGTGGTGCCGGGCCGACGACGACCGCTTCACCTTCACCATCGCCGAGCCCGTCCTCGGGGACGACGGCGCCTTCCGCGGCTGGGTTCGGATCGAGCAGAGCGGGATCGTGCGGGACGGGCGGTTCGCGAGCAGCGGGACGTCCCGGGTCTACGACGCCGACGGTGCGGAGCTCTACACCGCGACCGTCTCGATCTCGGCGCGCCCGCAGGCGCCGGCGCTCGCTGCCTGACGTCGGCGAGCGGCCCCGCCGGGACGGTCGGCGGTTCGAGCCCCGCTCGACCCGGCCCCGGGACGGTGGTCGGGTCGCAGGGACCCCTGCGACCCGACCGTCGTCCACTCCCGGGAGTCGCCCGACCATGACCGTCCACGTCGCGGGGCCGCCCGCGCCCTCCTCGCTCGAGGAGATCCGCCCCTTCCGCGCCGAGGTACCGCAGTCCGACCTCGACGACCTCGCGGGCCGGCTCGCCGCCACCCGCTGGGCCACCGAGGTCGAGCCCGATCCCGCCGCCCCCGTGCAGGCCGGTCCGGTCCCGCCGGGCTGGGAGTACGGCGTCCCGCTGTCCTACGTCCGCCGGCTCGTGGAGTACTGGCGCTCCGGCTTCGACTGGCGCGCCGTCGAGGCCCGGCTCAACGCCCACCCGCAGTTCCTCACCGAGATCGACGGGCAGCGCGTCCACTTCCTGCACGTCCGTTCCCCCGAACCGGACGCATTGCCGCTGATCCTGAACCACGGCTGGCCGAACGGCGTCGTCGAGTTCCTGGACGTCCTCGGACCGCTGACGGACCCCCGGGCGCACGGCGGTGACCCCCGGGACGCGTTCGACGTGGTGCTCCCGTCGCTGCCCGGCTTCGGCTTCTCCGGCCCGACGGGGGCCCCGGGCTGGAACCGGTACCGGATCGCCGCCGCCTGGGCCGAGCTCATGCGCCGCCTCGGCTACTCCCGCTACGGCACCCACGGCAACGACGCCGGCGCCTACGTGGCCCCCGAGCTCGGCCGCCTGGCGCCCGGGGCCGTCGTCGGCGTCCACGTGAGCCAGCTGTTCTCGTTCCCGTCCGGCGACCCGGCCGAGCTCGAGGGGCTCACGGACGACGAGCAGGCGCAGCTCGCCTTCCTGCAGGTGTTCGACGAGGAGATGTCGGCGTTCGCGAAGCTGCAGGCGACCAAGCCCCAGAACCTCGCGCACGCGCTCGCGGACTCGCCCGCGGGCCAGCTCGCCTGGGTCGCCCAGCTGCTCGCGTCGACCTCGGACGAGCACGTCGTGACGAACGCCGCGATGGCCTGGTTGACCAACACCGGGGCGTCGTCGGCCCGGCTCTACTGGGAGGACCGGCACGCCGCCGCGCCGGTGACCGGCCCGACGACGGTCCCGACGGGGCTGGCCAGCTTCGCCTACGACTTCACCCCGCTCCGGCGGTTCGCCGAGCGCGACCACGCGAACATCGTGTCGTGGCACGAGTACGACCGGGGCGGGCACTGGTCGGCACAGGATGCCCCCGACCTCCTCGTCGAGGACCTGCGCGGCTTCTTCCGCGGCCTGCGCTGAGCGCGCCGGCCGGGCGGCCCCTCCGTCAGGAGGCGGCCGCCCGGCGGCGCCAGGAGGCGGGAGCCGCCGGCGCGGCCCGGGGGGCCTCCCCGGTGACCCGCACCGAGGCGGTGCGCCCGAGGAAGGTGCCGAGCGCGGTGGCCGCCGCCTCGAACGGCGCGGGATCGATCCCCGGGAGGGGCCGCAGCTCGACGCGGACGCGGCGCGCGGCGAGGGTGCGGCGCCACAGGCCGACGACCTGACCGTCCGCGACCATCGTCGCGTGGAACATCCCGTTGTAGGTCGAGATGGCCACCTCCCCGTGCCGGGCGAAGGCGGCGCTGCGGTCCCGGTACCCGATCAGCAGCTCGTCGTAGGCGGGGAGCAGGGCGGCGCCGCCGCCTGGATCCGGGGTGGGGTCCGACGAGGCGGCGCGCCAGTACTCCTGACCGGACACCACGTCGCGCACCAGACCGTGCGCCACCGCGGCGAGCCCGTCGCGGGCCTCGCGCATCGACAGGCCCGACCAGGTCGCGAGGTCCCCGACCGTCGCGGGTCCGTGCGAGGCGAAGAACCGTCCCGCCAGCAGGGCCACCGCCTCGTCCGGGGCGAGCGCGCGGCGGCGCGGCGCCCACTCCTCGAGCAGCACGAAGGTCTGGACACCGGCGAGCGGAGGGCCGGGACAGACGACACCGGTCTGCGCGAGGTACCCGAGGATGAAGTAGACCTGCTGGCGGTCGTCGGGGATCCCGACCGCGGCCAGGGCCGCCGCGACGTCCGGGCGGGTCATCGCCCGCCCCCCGGCGAGCCCGGCGACGAGCGTCCGCCGGGCCTGGTCCATCACCTCGTGGTCCACCCGGTGGTAGCGCCACGCGGACGGGCCGAGACGGGCGGCGACCCGCGCCGCGAGCAGGTCGACCATCCAGCCCGCGTCCTCGGCCGGGACGTGGTGCAGGGTGCCCCGCATGGCCCAGGTCCGGACGATGCGCCCCTCGGCGAGCGCCCGCTCGACGTCGGCGAGCCGCGCACCCGCCGTCCGGAGCCCGAGGGCCCACAGCGACTGGCCGGGGTCCTGCGCCTGGACCGCCCCGAGCGCGCGGACGACGTCCTCGGGGCGGTCCGGTCGCGGGCCGCTCAGGTGCTGGTGGGCGACCCGCATCGCGGCGAGCGCCGCCGCGTCGGTCACAGCCGGACGGTGACGTTGCCGGTGAAGTCCCCACGCAGCAGGCCCACCAGCGTCGTCGGGGCGGCGTCGAGGCCACCCTCCACCACGGTGTGCGGGTAGGTGAACCGTCCCTCGCCGAGCCACGTGCCGAAGTGGGTGAACCAAGCGGCGATCTGCTCGGGCAGGTGGTAGCACGCGAACGGCCGGAGCTCGACGCCCCGGGTGATCGCGGTCAGGACGTCGAGGCGGGGCAGGCCGTCCTTGCCGTCGATCTGGCTGGCCAGCGCCCCGCACAGGGCGAAGCGGGCCCCGTGGGCCGCCACCGCGAGGGCCGCCTCGAACTGCTCGCCGCCGACGTTGTCGAAGAACACCGAGACACCGTCCGGGGCGAGCTCCCGCAGCCGGTCGACGACCGGCCCGTCGTGGTAGTCGAAGGCGGCGTCGAACCCCAGCTCCTCGACGAGGTAGCGCACCTTGGCCGGTGACCCGGCGCTGCCGATCACCCGGGAGGCGCCCCGGCAGCGGGCGATCTGCCCGGCCAGGGACCCCACGCCGCCCGCCGCCCCGGACACGAACACGACGTCCCCGGGGCCGACCCGGGCCACGTCGACCATGCCGTGGAAGGCGGTCGGCCCCTGCCCGAGGTAGTAGGCCGGGGACGGGAACATCCCCCGCCCGACCGGCGTGAACCGCGCGGCCGGGCCGGCGGCGTACTCGGCCCAGCCGTCGAACGAGACGACGAGCTCGCCGACGGGGAGCTCCGCTGACGACGAGCGGACGACGGTGCCGACCGCCCCGCCGCCGATCCGCGAGCCCGGCCGGTAGGGCGGCATCGGCAGGTCGCAGCCCTCGCGCATCAGGTCGCCGAACGCGGCCGCGACGTGCAGGTACTCCTGGCGCACCACGACCTCGCCCACGGGCAGGTCGATCTCGACGGTCTCGAAGAGGTCGTCGGTGAGGTCGTGCTCGAGGTACCGGCGCAGCCGGACCTCGCGGGTGCGCTCCGGGACGGACTCGCTCATGGGGGCTCCTGGCGCTCGGGGGCTGCGGTCGTCTCGGACCGAGGACTACGGGGGTGTCCTCGAGGGGCGCTCGGGCGCCGCGACCGTCCGGGCTCCAGCGGTCGTCGATCCCACCGGCCGACGGTGGGTCCTCGCCGGCCGGACGTCGCGCCGGCTCCTTCGCCTGGGAGGCACCGACGTGACCGACATCCTCGCGCCGTCCCGCTGCCCGGTGGCGACCTTCCCGTTCGCGGGATCGAGCCACCTGGGTCCCGCGCCGGAGTACGACCGCCTCCGGGCCGAGTCGCCGGTGGTCCGCGTGCACACGGCGGGCGGGGTGGACGCCTGGCTGGTCAGCAGCTACGCCGAGGTCCGCGAGGCCCTCGCCGACCCGCGTCTCTCGCGCGCCGCCACCTGCACCCCGGACGCGCCCCGCATCGGGGGGTCGATGACCACGACCCCCGAGATGATCATCTCGATGGACGGCGCGGAGCACGCGCGGCTGCGCAAGCTCGTCGCCGGGGCGTTCACGATGCGGCGCGTGGAGGCCATGCGGCCCCGGGTGCAGGAGATCGTCGCCGAGCTCCTCGAGGACATGGCGGTCGCCGGCCCGCCGGTCGACCTCGTCCAGGCCCTCACCCTCCCGATGCCGCTCACTGTCATCGGCGAACTCCTCGGGGTCCCGCGCGACGACCTCGCCCGGTTCGAGAAGTGGGCCCGGGCGTTCGCCACGGTCGACGAGCGCGCGGGCGGCGAGGAGTCGATGGCGGGCCTCGCGAAGCTGAACGAGTACATCGTGGGACTCGTCGCGGCGAAGCGGGCCGCGCCCGGCGACGACATGCTCTCCGAGCTGATCGCGGCCCGGGACGACGGCGACCGGCTCAGCGAGCAGGAGCTGGTCACGTTCGGCTTCACGCTGATCGGCGCCGGCTTCGACACCACGGCCAACCAGCTCGCCAACTCCGTGCTGGCGCTGCTCGACGAGTTCCCCGAGGCGTGGCGGGCGATCGTGGCCGATCCCGGTCGCATCCCCGACGCCGTCGAGGAGCTGCTGCGCCGCGTCAACCTCTTCGCCACCGACACCACCGGCTTCCACCGCATCGCCACCGAGGACCTGACGCTCGGCGGGGTGGACATCGCCGCCGGCGACGTGGTCGTGCTCGCGCTGGCCTCCGCGAACCGGGACGGCGACGTCTTCGACGACCCCGAGCGGCTCGACGTCGCCCGCGCCCGGAACCCGCACCTCGCCTTCGGGCACGGCATGCACTACTGCCTGGGCAAGCACCTCGGCCGCATCGAGATGCAGGTGGCCCTCGAGGGCCTCGTGCGCCGCTTCCCGGACCTGCGTCTCGCCCGGCCGGCGGCCGAGCTGCCGTGGCACCGCGGCGAGATCAACCACACCTTGTCCGCCCTGCCCGTGGCCTGGGGCCGGTGACCGGCCGCACCATCGAGAGGAACCCGACCGTGACCGACATCCTGCACACCGACACCGACACCGACACCGGGCCGCGCGCCGCCGGCGTCTCCTTCCACCGCCCCGGCCCCCCGGGCCGGCTGGGCCGGACCGGCCTGGTCCTCACCGTCGTGCTCGCCGTCGTCGCCGCCCTGGTGGCCGCGGGCGTCGTGCTCGGGCTGGCGTCACCGTCGACGGCCGACCTCACCGGTCGATGGGCCATGACGGTGACCATCCACAGCCAGGACCCGCCGCAGGTGGTCGCCCTCACCTGCGACTTCGGCGCCGACCACCACCTGCGCTGCCTCAACGTCCCCGGGACGGCCCCGCTGGAGGGCAACGGCGTGTGGAACAGCGCGGACGGGGGGCGCTTCGGCTTCTGGATCACCCACCACGCCCAGCTCGACGCGCAGGGCCGACCGACCGGCTCGATCTACGCCGAGCACCTCGGCCGGCTCGAGGGCGGCCGGTTCACCACCCACGGCCTCACGTTCGTCGACATGCACGACGGGTCGCCCTGGATGGGTCCCGTCGCGGTCGAGGCCGTCGCCGACCGGGTCCGCTGACCTCACCCGATCGGGGCGCCGGATCCAGCGCCTCTCGAGTGCGTACCGCTTCCCTGCCACCAGGCACGTCCGTGCAGTACCGACTCCCGACAGGAGACCTGCCATGACCACCGCAGACCTCGAGGCGCCGGGTACCGGCGCCCCGGAGCCGTCCGTCGGCGGGGGCGTCGGAACGTCCGACGCGACCGGCCCCGCGACCACGCCCGACCCCCGACGGTGGCCGGCCTTCATCATCATGACGGTCGCCGTCTTCATGGACATGCTCGACGGCAGCGTCGTCAACGTCGCGATCTCGACGATCCAGCGCGACGTCGGGCTGAGCTACGCCGCCGTGCAGTGGGTGACCGGCGGTTACCTGCTCGCCTTCGCGCTCCTGCTCATCACCGGCGGCCGGCTGGGCGACATCATCGGGCGGCGCCGGACGTTCCTGCTCGGGGTGGCCGGGTTCACCCTCGCCTCGCTGGTCTGCGGGCTGGCCGGTGACCCCTCGGTGCTGATCGGTGCGCGCATCCTGCAGGGCGCCATGGCGGGCATGATGGTCCCGCAGGTCCTGGCGATCGTGCACGTCACCTTCCCGAACGAGGAGAAGGGCAAGGTCTTCGCCGTCCACGGCGGCGTCGGCGGCATCGCCGCGACCATCGCCCCGCTCATCGGCGCGCTCCTCGTGGCCGCGGACATCTTCGGGCTCGACTGGCGGCCGATCTTCCTGATCAACGTCCCGGTGGGCATCGCCGGCCTCGTCCTCGGCGCCCGCTACATCCCGGAGTCCCGGTCCGAGGACGGCGCCCGCCTCGACCTGCCGGGTGTCGTGCTCTCCGGTCTCGCCCTGCTCCTGCTGATGGTGCCCCTCACCTTCGGTCGGGACCTCGGCTGGCCCGTCTGGGGCTACGTCTCCATCGGCCTTGCCGTCGTGGTGCTCGCCCTGTTCGTCGTCCAGCAGAAGGCCACGGCCCGCCGCGGCGGGGCGCCGCTGCTGGCGCTCAACCTGTTCGGGCTGCGCAGCTTCTCCGCGTCGCTGGTGCTCGTGGTGACGATGTTCCTGTTCACGGGGATGTTCATGCTGTCGCTGTACCTGTACATGCAGAACGGGCTCGGGTGGACCCCGCTGCGCTCGGGCCTGACCACGCTGGCGTTCGCGATCGGCGCCTTCGTGACGGCGACGGCGTCGGTCATCGTGCTCGTGCCGAAGTTCGGACGTGCCGTGCTGCAGGTCGGTGCCGTCACGATCGCGGCCGGCGTCGGCACCTTCCTGCTGGTGAACGGCCTGCTCGGCGGGTCGATCTCCACCTGGGCCATGCTCGTCCCGCTGTTCGTGATCGGGCTCGGCTTCGGTGCGACCGCCACGCCGCTCACGCTGTTCGGCCTCTCCGAGGTCCCGATGCGGGACGCGGGTTCGGCCTCGGGTCTGCTCAACACCAAGCAGCAGCTCGGCTTCACGCTCGGCATCGCGGCGGCCTCGCTGGCCTTCTTCGCGCCGCTGACCGCCCTCGCGTCGGACAGCGTCGAGGCCTCGGTGCCGGCGGCCCGGGCCGCCGTGGTCGCGGCGGGCGTGCCGGCGGACCGCGTCGAGTCGGTGGTCGCCGGCTGGCGGGCGTGCACCGTCGACGAGCTCGCCGAGGCGAGCCCCACCGCGGTGCCCGCCACCTGCTCCGACCCGGCCGTCACCGGGCCCGAGCTGGCCGCGATCTCGGCCCAGGCCCGCGCGGACAACTTCGCGGGCGCGTTCGAGATCACGCTCTACACCGCGCTCGCGCTCATGGTGGTCGTGTTCGTCGCCGGCGGACTCCTCCCGCGCCACCTCGACCCGACGGGCCCGACGGCCTGAGCCGGTCGTCCCCCGACGCCCCCGTACCCGTCCGGGTACGGGGGCGTCGTCGCGGACCGGGGTGCGGCCCCGGGACCCGACGTACGACGAGGGCCCCGCCGGTGGAACCGGCGGGGCCCTCCGTCGTGTCGTGGGTCAGGCGGCGGAACGGTCGAAGAGGGCGAGGTTCTCGCTCGCCCACTGCCGGAAGGTCCGGGCCGGGCGCCCCGTGATCGACTCGCAGGTGCGGGTCGGCGCCGGCCGCCCGACCCCCGCCCCCCACTGGTCGAGCAGCGAGGTCAGCACGGGCGGCGGGATCCGTCCCGCCAGCGTCCGCTCGGCCTCCGCGCGGTCGAGATCGCGCACCGCCACGTCCCGGCCCAGCAGCGACGCGATGGTCCCGATCTCCTCCCGGAAGGTGAGGGACTCGGGTCCGGTGAGAGTGACGGTCCGGCCGTGGAGCTCGTCCCCGGTGAGCGCGGCGACCGCGACGTCGGCGATGTCGTCCTCGTGCACCGGGGCGACCTGCGACTCGGCGAAGGGCTGGTCGACCACGGCGCCCTGCCCGATCGGCCCGGCCCATCCCGCCGCGTTCCCCGCGAACGCCCCCGGCCGCAGGATCGTCCACGCCAGCCCGGAGCCCGTCAGCGCGTCCTCCACCACCGCGTGGTGGCGGGCCAGCGGGTCGGTGGCCGCGTCCGGCAGCTCGACGGTCTCCGAGGACAGGAGGACGACGTGACCGACGCCCGCGGCCACGGCCGCCGTCAGGAACTCCGTGCTGCCCGCCGGCTCCGCGTAGAGGAAGACCCGCTCGACGTCCGCGAGCGCGTCCGCGTGGGTGGCGGGGTCGGTCAGGTCGAGCGCGACGGTCGGCGTCCCGGGCGCCACCGCCAGGCCGCCGGGGGTGCGGCTCGCGGCGCGCACCGGCCGACCGGCCGCCTGCAGGCGTCGGAGCACCCTGGCCCCGACGTTGCCGCGGGCACCGGTCACGAGCGTCGTCATGAATCTCTCCGTTCGTCCGACCGGCGGCTCTCGTCGCCGCCGGCGGTGGATCTCCGACGCCGGTCATCGCAGCGCGGGTCGCTGGAGGCCGCGTCGAATGCGGCCCCGCGGCTCCAGCCGGTCTCCGCCGCCGCCTCCTACCGTCGTCCGGGTCGACCGCCGACCGAGGGGACCCGCCGTGGACGTGGCCGTGACGACGCCGACCTTCCCGCTCCCGGGATCGAGCCACCGGGGGCCGGCGCCGGCCCTGGTGCGACTGCGCGAGGAGGACGGCCCCGTCGTCCGGCTCGGCGTCCCCGGCGGGGGGCACGCGTGGCTGGTGTGCGGGTACCGGGAGATCCGCCGGGTCCTCGAGGACCCGCGCTTCAGCCGGGCCGCGTCGTACGCCCCGGGCGCCCCGACCTTCGAGGGGCTGTTCCAGGCGCCGCCGGACATGATCGTCTCGCTCGATCCGCCCGACCACACGCGGCTGCGTTCGCTGGCCGAGCAGGCGTTCTCCGCGGAGCGCATCGCGGGTCTCCGGCCCCGGGTGCGTGCCCTGGTGGGCGACCTGCTCGGCGCCGTGGCCGGCGGGGAGGGCCCGGTCGACCTGCTCGGCGGCTTCGCCGATCCCCTGGCGTACGGGGTCATCGGCGAACTGCTCGGGGTCCCGGCGGCCGACCGGCCCCGGTTCGCGGCGTGGATCCGGGCCCTCTCGCAGGTCGGTGGGCCCGCGGCCGGAGCCGTGGCCGCCCGCGAGCAGCTCGGCGCGTACATGGCCGATCTGGTGGTGCGGGCCCTGGCCGACCACGACGCGGGGCGCGCCGCCGGCACCGTGCTGGACGCGCTGGTGGCCGCCCGGGACGGGACGGACCGCCTCACGTTCGACGAGCTCGTGGGGCTCGGCTACACCCTGCTCGGGGCGGGCGCCGACTCGTCCGGCGCGCAGTTGGCCAACTCGGTCGTGGTCCTGCTCGCCGACCACCGGGCCACGTGGCGCCGGCTGGGTCGGCGCCCGAAGGAGGTCCCGGCCGTGGTGGAGGAGCTCCTGCGCACCGTCAACCTCAACGCCGACGACACCACCGGCCTGCCCCGGATCGCGCTGACCGACGTCGAGCTCGGGGGGACGACGGTCCCGCGAGGCGCCGCGGTGTTCGTCGCGCTGGGGTCGGGGAACCGGGACCGCGCGGTGTTCGCGGCGCCGGACGAACGGCGCTTCGACCGGCTCGGTGCGCCGCACCTGGCCTTCGGCCACGGGGTGCACCGCTGCCTCGGCGCGGCACTGGTGCGCCTGGAGATGGGCGAGGCGCTCACCGCGCTCACCCGGCACCACCCCGAGGCGGCCCTCGCGGTCGGCGAGGACCGGCTGGAGTGGCTCCCCGGCAACGTCAACCACCGGCTGCGCGAGCTCCCGGTCCACCTCGGCCGGCGGGCGTAGCTCCCGCCGCTCCCGTGACGCCACGACGGGGGCCGGGACACCGCACGGTGTCCCGGCCCCCGTCGTCGTGCGGTCAGGCCGCCACGGCCCGGTCGTCGGCCGGCACGTCGGGCCGCGCGACGGTGGACGGCAGCTCGACGTCGGCGGCGGGCAGGACGCCCTCGACCAGGTACCGCTCGACGAGGGCGTCGAGCGGGCCGTTGCCGACGAACCCGTAGAGCTCGTGCTCGCCCGAGTCGGTCACGAGGACGAGCCGGTGGCCGAGCCGGGCCGCCATCGTCTCGCCGCCCTCCACGCGGTCGAAGGGGTCGCCGTCGGCCTGGACGACCAGGCCGACGGGGTAGCCGCGACGCTCGATGACCGTCGGTGCCTCCCGCGAGACGAAGCTGCGGAAGGCGCCCACCCACGGCTGCGCGCGCAGCACGCCGAAGCCGTAGGGGTGCCGGGCCCGGTGGTGGCGGACGTCCTCGGCGTACACCTCCAGGTCGGTGGGCCAGGGCGTCTCGAGCGTGATCGCCTCGAGGACGCCGATCCGCAGGTCGCCCTCGGCGTCCTGGGGGCGCCAGGTCCCCTCCCCGGCGATGAGCCGACGGGTCCGGTCGTGGTCGGCGTCCGCGGTGGTGGCGAGGAGCTCCCCGACGAGGCCCGCGAGGGAGTCCCACTGCGAGCGGTCGGTGGCCCGGGTACCGACCGCACCGTCGAACAGCGTCCGCATGCGGACGCCCTCGGGGTGGTCCCGGGCGATCGCGTCCGCGCTGTCCTCGACGGCCCCGAGCACGGCCTCCGGCGTGTCACCGAGCCCGAAGGTCCCGTGCCGCGCCGCGGTCCACGCCGCCCAGAGCTCGACGTTGCGGTACACCGCCTCGGCCTGCGTGACGAACTGCTCGCGCCACGTCCAGTCCGGGTTGACGCAGGAGTCGAGGACACTGCGGTCGAGGTGGTCCGGGAACATCGAGCCGTACACGGCGCCCACGTAGGTGCCGTAGGCGTACCCCACGAACGAGAGCGTGGCCTCGCCGAGCACCGCGCGGATCAGGTCCATGTCGCGGGCGGTGTTGCGCGTGGTGATGTGCTCCCGCAGGTCCCCTCCGCCCCGCGCGCAGCCGCGTTCCCGCTCCCGCATGTCCTCGGCCAGCTGGTCGAACAGCGAGTCCGGCGGGCGCGAGTCGAACGGCGCCCGCGGGACGCTCACCTCGCTGTGGAGGCGGGTCGAGCCGCCCGTGCCGCGCGGGTCCAGACCGATCAGGTCGTGGACCGCGGCGACGCCGGGGGAGAGGACGAGGGGCAGCCGGGTGCCGAGGCCGCCGTCGCCCCCCGGGCCACCGTTGACCGACAGCAGGATCCCCCGCCGACGGCCCGGGTCGGTGGCGCGGCGCCGGCTCACCGCGAGGGTGAGGCGCTCCCCGCCGGGGTCGGCGTAGTCCCGCGGCACCTCGACGGTGGTGTGTTCGAGACCGTCGGCGTCGGGGTCGGACCACGCGAGCCGCTGGTCGACGAAGGCGGTGAGCGCCTCGGTCGGCGAGGCGCCGGCCGGTGTCGGTGTCATGAGAGGACCTCCGCTTGTCCGTGCTCGTGTCGACGGTCAGGGTCGGCCGCCGGGCTCGAGGTGATCTGGAGCGACGGCGGCCGCCACGGCCGGACGACCCCGGACTCCGGCCAGCCCTCCCGGGCGGCCAGCAGCGGGAACGCGGTCGCGCCGTCGATCGACTCGCGGACGATGTCCGCGTGCCCCGCGTGGCGGGCCGTCTCCTCGATGAGGTGCAGCAGCACCCACCGCACCGACCAGGCCCGGACGTCGGAGGGGAACCACGGGGTGTCCGGCGGCACCGGGACCGCACGCCCCAGGTCGACCTCCGCGGCGACCACCCGGTGGGTCTCCTCGGCCACCTCCCGGTAGAGGGCGAGGACGTCCTCGAGGCTCTCGCCGTCGAGGCGGCGGAAGGTGTCGTCGTACCCCACGGCGTCGGGGCGGTCGCGCCCCAGCAGGATGTCGGTCCAGCCGCGTTCGGTGTGTGCGGCGTGCTTGATCAGCCCGAGGACGGTGAGGGGCGAGACGCTGGCGGCGATCGTCGCCTGCTCGGTGGTGAGACCGTGCGCGGTGACGGTCAGCCCGTCCCGTTGCTGGTCGAGGAAGGCCAGCAGACCGGCCCGTTCGTCGGGCACGGGCGGCGGCAGTCCGGGCATGGCTGGGCTCCTTCGTCACGGGACCGGCGGGAGCGGCGACCCTCGCGGGTCCCGCTCGCGCCGGACTGGAGGCGCCGTCACGCCGCGGCGCGCCATCCGGCCTCCACCTCCCGGTCCCAGCGGCACCGGGCGGCGTGCACCACGCCCACCACGATCGAGGCGACGGCGTCGGTCCGTTCGTGGGGCAGCATGTGCCCCGCCCCGGGCAGCACCACCAGCTCCGCCCCCGGGAGCCGGCGGACGATCTCGCGGGCGTGGTCGGTCGGCGTGACGCGGTCCCGGTCGCCCACCGCCACCACGACGGGGATGCCGTCGAAGGCGACGAGGGCGAGCCGGAAGTCGATCTCGGCGAGGCTCCGGCGCAGCGTCGTCATGACCCCCAGGTGGCACGACGCGGCGAGCTCGGCGACGTCCGCGACGGCGACGTCGTCGGCGCGGGCGCCGAAGGCCAGCCAGCGCGTGGCGGGACGGAGCACGGCGGGCGGCAGCGGGAGGTGGTCGAACCCGCACCCGGTCAGCACGGCCACGCCGCGGCGTTCGAGGCCCAGCAGGGCCGCGCCCAGCACCACCGGCAGCCCGAGGTCGAGCCGGCCCAGGTCACCGCTCGACGTCGCGAGGAACACCACTCCGGCGACGCGGTCCGCGACCAGGTCGGGGTGCCGGTCGGCGAGGGCCATCGCCACCATGCCGCCCAGGGAGTGCCCGACCAGGACGACGGGTCCCGTGACGCCGGTGGTCAGCAGCTCGGCGAGGTCGTCGGCGAGGAGCGCGACCGAGGTGTGCTCGTCGGCCCGCGTGGACCAGCCGTGCCCGCGGTGGTCGTAGCGGAGCAGACGCAGACCGGCGGCGCGCAGCGGTGCGATCAGCGGATCCCACGCCCGGAGGTCGAGGGCGTAGCAGTGCAGCAGGACGACGGTCGGCCCCGGCGGCGCCTCCGGCGGGTCGGCGTGGTCGTCCAGGTACAGCGCGGCGCCGTCGGCGGCGACGAACCACTCGTCCATGGGACCCCTCCTCGCGCGTGGGCTCGGAGGGAGGGTGCGTCCGCCGACCTGGACGGTCGCCGGAGGCGGGGTTCGAGCCGGAGTCCGCCTCGTCCCGAGGTGCGCGCCGCAGCGTTCCCGGAGACCGCAGACCGGCCGGCCCCGGACGGAGAGCCCCATGATCGTGCTGCTCAACCGCTTCACCGTGCACGGTGATCCCGAGACCTTCGAGGAGGTCTTCGCCGCGGTGTCGGACTACATGTCCGACCGGCCCGGCTTCCTCGCCCACCGCCTCGTCCGCGAGGCGGGCGACGGCGCGGCCTACGTCAACATCGCGGAGTGGGAGAGCCTCGAGCTCCTGCGCCGCGCGGTGCGCTCCCCGGAGTTCGAGGTGCACGAGGACGCCCTCGCCGCCCTCGCCACGAGCGGGCCCGTCCTGCACGAGGTCGTCCTGGACCGGACGGCGGTGGCCGCATGACCGCCGTCGACCCGGGGACCGCGACCGCGACGTTCCCCTATCCGCGGCGCTGTCCGTTCAGCCCGCCCGAGCAGTACGACGACATGATCGCCGAGGACGTCTCGGAGGTCACCCTGACCGGCTCCGGGCTGCGGATCTGGACCGTCACGGGCTACCACACCGTGCGGGCCCTGCTGACCGATCCGCGCGTCAGCGCCTCGCGCCGGCACGCCAACTTCCCCTTCTACTTCGTCGCCCCGCCCGAGTTCCGGACCGAGACGTCGTTCATCGGGTACGACCCGCCGGACCACACCCGCACGCGGCGCAAGGCGGCCGTCACCTTCACGAACCGGCAGGTGCAGCGGCTGCGCCCGCGCATCGTCGAGATCGTCGACGACCACATCGACAAGCTGCTGGCCGCCGAGCGGCCCGCGGACTTCCACCACGTGTTCTCGCTGCCGGTGCCGATGACCGTGATCTGCGAGCTGCTCGGCATCCCGCACGACGAGCACGAGTTCTTCATCCGCCACGGCACGTGCCTGCTCGGCGGGCACAGCACCCCGGAGCAGCGCCAGGCCGCCATCGTCGAGGTCAACGCCTACGTCGAGGAGCTCATCCGCATCAAGGAGCGGGAGCCCGGGGACGACCTGCTCAGCCGCGCCATGGCGGACTACCGGGCCTCCGGTGAGGAGTACACCGACCGCGACCTGTTCAACATGGTCCGGCTGCTCATGAACGGCGGGCACGAGACCACGGCGAGCATGCTCTCGCTCGGCACGGCCGCTCTCCTCGAGCACCCCGACCAGCTGGCGGCCCTGCTCGCCGACCCCGAGGGGCTGATCGGCCCGGCGGTCGAGGAGCTCGTGCGCTACGCGACCATCGGGGACACCGCGGTGCCCCGCGTCGCCACCGAGGACATCGAGATCGGCGGGAAGACCATCCGCGCCGGCGACGGGATCCTCTGCCTCGGGCTCGCGGCGAACCGCGACCCGGAGGTCTTCCCGGAGCCGGAGAAGCTGATCCTCGCCCGGGGCACCCGCAAGCACCTCGGGTTCGGCCACGGCCTGCACCACTGCATCGGCGCCGACCTCGCGCGCCTCGAGATGCAGATCGTGTGGACCCGCCTGTTCCAGCGGGTCCCGACGCTGCGCCTCGCGACCCCCTTCCTGGACATCCCGCGCAAGGAGGGGGCCGTCATCTACGGGCTGTGGGAGCTGCCCGTCACCTGGTGACGATCCGACCCGGTCAGAGAGAGGTCCACGAGCCATGGCCACGATCACCTACGTCCAGCCCGACGGCCGACCCGTCACGCTCACCGTCGACGACGGGGAGTCGGTGATGCGCGGCGCCGTCCTCAACGGGGTCGACGGCATCCTCGCCCAGTGCGGCGGCGGCGCCTCCTGCGGCACCTGCCACGTCTACGTCGCCGACCCCGCCCCGGCGCTCCCGCCCATGCACGCGGTCGAGGACGAGCTGCTGTACGGCACGGCGGCGCCGCGCCGCGACACGAGCCGGCTGAGCTGCCAGCTCCCCGTGGACGACCGCCTCGACGGCCTCGTCGTCCACCTGCCCGACCGCCAGATCTGAGCCCCCGGAGGAACGATGAGTCCCGTCGACGTCCAGCTGCACCACGAGGTGCTGACCTTCTACGCCCAGCAGATGCGGCTGCTCGACGCCCTCGACCTCGAGGGCTACGCCGCGACCTTCACCCCGGACGGCGTCACCGACCACGCCCACCGGGGCGAGCGGCTCGAGGGCCGCGACGCGATGCTCGCGGCCGCCCGCCGGGCCCTGCCCCGCTACCGCGACGTCGTGGTGCGGCACTGGAACGACCACCTGCTCGTCTCCCACGACGGGCCCGACCGTCTGCTGGCGTCCTACTGCTCGCTGGTCACCCGCACCGACACCGACGGCACCGTGACCTTCGAGTCCAGCTTCTTCGTCTCCGACGTGCTCGTCCGCGACGGGGAGGGGGCACTGCGCACGGCCTCCCGGACCATCCACCGCGACCGGCCGACCGCGCTCGACCTGGCGTCCTGACCCCGACGTCCCGGCACGCGGACGGGGACCGCCCCGTCCGTGCACCACCCCAGAGAAGGAGATCAGCCATGGATCGACCCGACGACCGGAGCCGGCGATGAGCCGGCGGGCGGTGATCACCGGGGTGGGCGTCGTGGCCCCCGGGGCCATCGGGCTCAAGAGCTACTGGAAGCTGCTGTCCGAGGGCCGGTCCGCGACCCGGGTCATCACCAACTTCGACGCGAGCCCCTACCGCTCGCGGATCGCCGGGGAGGTCGACTTCGACCCCCGGCGCGAGGGCCTGTCCCCGCAGGAGATCCGCCGCCTCGACCGGGCCGCGCAGTTCGCCGTCGTCTCCGCCCGGGAGGCGGTCGCGGACGCGGGCCTGGAACTCGACCAGATCGACCCGACCCGGACCGGGGTCGCGCTCGGGACGGCGGTCGGCTGCACCACCTCGCTGGAGGAGGAGTTCGTCATCGGCAGCGACCGCGGGCGGAACTGGGAGGTCGACCAGGCCTACACCGTGCCGTGGCTCTACGACTACTTCACGCCGAGCTCGATGGCGGCCGAGCTGGCCTGGCTCGCGGGCGCCGAGGGGCCGGTGTCGGTCGTCTCGACCGGCTGCACCTCGGGCCTGGACTCGGTGGGCTACGCCGCCGAGCTCATCGCGGAGGGGGGCGTGGACGTCGCCATCACCGGCGGGACCGAGGCGCCGCTGTCCCCGATCACCACGGTGTGCTTCGACGTCATCCGCGCCAGCAGCACGCGCAACGACGAGCCGGCGTCGGCCTGCCGTCCGTTCGACCGGACGCGGGACGGGCTGGTGCTGGGCGAGGGCGCGGCGATCCTCGTCCTCGAGGAGCTCGAGCACGCCCGCCGGCGCGGCGCGCGGATCTACGGCGAGGTCGCGGGCTTCGCGTCCCGGTGCAACGCGTACCACATGACGGGGCTGCACCCGGAGGGCCGCGAGATGTCCGACGCCATCGACGTCGCGATGGCCGGGGCCCGGGTCTCGGCCCGCGACGTGGACTACATCAACGCGCACGGCTCGGGGACCAAGCAGAACGACCTGCACGAGACGGGCGCGTTCAAGCGCAGCCTCGGCGCGGCCGCCTACGACATCCCGGTCAGCGGCTTCAAGTCCATGATCGGGCACTCGCTCGGGGCGATCGGTTCGCTCGAGATCGCGGGCTGCCTCATGGCGATGCGGGAGGGGGTCATCGCCCCGACGGCGAACCTGCACGAGCCGGACCCGCAGTGCGACCTGGACTACGTCCCGCTGGTGGCCCGCGAGAAGCAGGTCGACACCGTCCTGACCGTGGGCAGCGGCTTCGGCGGCTTCCAGAGCGCGATGGTCCTCCGCAACGTCGAGGGAGACGCACGGTGACGACGACGGCGACGACGGCGACGAGGTCACGGCCCCGGGCCGGGACCCGCACGAAGACGGTGGTCACGGGGATCGGCGTGGCGTCACCGATCGGGCTGGGACCGACGGCCTTCTGGCGGGCCGCCCTCCGCGGCCAGGGCGGGATCACCCCGATCACCCGCTTCGACACCTCGGGGTACTGGGGCAAGATCGGGGGCCAGGTCCCCGGCTTCCAGGCCGACCGGCACCTGCAGGGCAAGCTCCTGCCCCAGACCGACCACATGACCCAGATGACGCTCGTCGGCACCGACTGGGCGCTGCGCAGCGCCGGCGTGCGGCCGAACGACATCGCCGACCGGGACATGGCGGTCATCACCGCGGCGACCGCGGGGGGCTACGAGTTCGGCCAGCGGGAGATGCAGAAGCTCTGGCACTCCGGGCCCGACCACGTCAGCACCTACCAGTCCTTCGCCTGGTTCTACGCGGTCAACACCGGGCAGATCTCGATCCGGCACGGCACGCGGGGCCCGGGTGCCGTCGTCGTGAGCGAGCAGGCCGGTGGGCTCGACGCCATCGGGCACGCCCGCCGCCAGATCCGCAAGGGGGTGAAGCTGACCCTCACCGGCGGGATCGACAGCTCGCTGTGCCCGTGGGCGTGGGTCGCCCACCAGGTCTCCGGGTCCATGAGCCGGCGCACCGACGTCCGACGGGCCTACCTGCCCTTCGACGCCGACGCGAACGGCTACGTCCCCGGGGAGGGCGGCGCGGTCTTCGTCCTGGAGACCGAGGCCTCGGCCGCCGAGCGTCCGGGCACCCGGATCTACGGCGAGATCGCCGGGTACGCCGCGACGTTCGACCCCGCCGACCGGTCCCGCCGGCCGGGTCTCGGGCGGGCCGCGGAGATGGCGTTGGCGGAGGCGGAGGTCGACCCGGCCGACGTCGACGTCGTGTTCGCCGACGCCGCGGGGAGCCCCGAGGCGGACGCGGCCGAGGCGCGGGCCCTGGTCGAGCTCTTCGGTCCGCACGGGGTCCCCGTGACGGCGCCGAAGACGATGACCGGCCGGCTCTTCGCGGGCGGCGGGTCGCTCGACGTCGCCGCGGCCCTGCTCTCGGTCTACTGGGGTGCGATCCCTCCCACCGTCAACGTCCGCGAGGCCGCGCCCGAGTACGAGATCGACCTCGTCACCGAGCCCCGCTACGGCGACGTCCGGGTCGCCCTCGTGCTGGCACGCGGACGCGGGGGGTTCAACTCCGCGGTCGTCGTCCGCCAGCACCTCTAGGTCCCGCACCGGTGCCGTGCGCCCCCCGCACGGCACCGGGTGCCTCCTCCGTCCGTCCGGCGAGCCGCCCAGGAGGGCGTGATGTCCCGCTCCACCGTCCCCGCTCCGGCGGACCACGCGATCGCCGTCGTCGGGCTGGCGTTGCGGCTGCCCGGCGCCGACGACCCGGCGTCGTTCTGGCGTCTCCTGCTCGACGGGACCGACGCCGCGGGACGGCGCCCCGACGTCGAGGCCCTCGACGCCGACTTCTTCGGGCTCGCGCCGCGGGAGGCCGCCGAGACCGATCCGCAGCAGCGGCTCCTGCTGGAGCTCGCGTGGGAGGCCTGCGAGGACGCCGGGGTGCGGCCGGCCGACCTCCGGGGCGGCGACGCGGCCGTGGTCGTCGGCGCGATGGCGGACGACTGGCAGGCGTTGACGCGGGAACGCGGCGCCGTCAGTGCCCTCACCTGGACCGGGGTCCGGCGCACGATGCTCGCCAACCGGCTCTCCCGGGTCCTCGACCTCCGGGGCCCCAGCGTCACCGTGGACACCGGGCAGTCGTCCTCGCTGGTGGCGGTCCACCAGGCGTGCGCCGCGCTGCGCTCGGGCGACTGCTCGGTGGCCCTCGTCGGGGCCGTCCAGCTCAACCTCGACCCGCACGCCGGGTCCCTGCTCGAGCGCCTCGGCGCGCTGTCGCCGCGCGGCCGCTGCGCGACCTTCGACGCCGAGGCCGACGGGATCGTCCGCGGCGAGGGCGCCGTCGTGTTCGTGCTCCGCCCGCTCGCCGACGCGCTCGCCGCCGGTGACCGCGTCCGGGCGGTGATCCTCGGCTCGGCGGTGAACCACGACGGCGGGGCGGGCGGGCTCACCGCGCCCGACCGGGCCTCGCAGGCCGCCCTGCTGCGCCGCGCCTGCGCGGCGGCCCGGGTCGAGCCCGGACAGGTCGGCTACGTCGAGCTGCACGGCACCGGGACCCGGGTGGGCGACCCGATCGAGGCCGGGGCCCTCGGCGACGTGTTCGGCGCCGCGCGCCCGCCCGGCGACCCGCTGCCCGTGGGGTCGGTGAAGACCAACCTCGGTCACCTGGAGGGCGCGAGCGGCGCCGCCGGCCTGGCCAAGGCGATCCTTGCCCTCGAGCACGGCGTGCTGCCCGCCTCCCTGCACCACCGGCGGACCTCCCCGGCGATCGACCTGGCGGCCCTCGGGCTCGTCGTCGTCGACGCCCCGCTCCCGTGGCGGCCGGCGCCGGGAGGTGCGGAGCTCGTCGGGGTCTCGGCCTTCGGGCTCGGCGGGACCAACGCCCACGTCATCGTGGCGCCCGCCCCCGTCGTGGCCCCGGCGGGCGCCGCGCCGGCCGACCGTCCCGTCCCGTGGCTGCTCACGGCGCGCACCCCGGAGGGCGTGCGGAACCAGGCGGACCGGCTCGCGGCGAGGCTGCGCGCGGCCCCGGTGCCGGCCGACCGGGTCGCCCGCGCCCTCGCGGGCGAGCGGACGGTCTTCGACCACCGCGCGGCGGTCCTCGTCGACCCCGACCCGGAGCGGGCCCCCGAGGCCCTGGCGGCGCTGGACGCGCTCGCCCGGGACACCGGGCACCCCCGGGTCGTCCGGGGTCACGCCACGGACGGGCCCCTGGCCCTCGTCGTCCCCGGGTACGGGGGCCAACGGCCGGGCATGGGCGCCGCGCTGTGCGCGGGGTCGCCGGCGTTCGCGCGGGCCTTCGACGAGGCGTGCGAGGCACTGGCCGACCACGTGCCGGCGCCGGTCCGCGACCTGATCCGCTCGGACGCCCCCGGCCTGGACGGCATGTGGGGCGCCGGCGCGGCCCTGTTCGCCGTCGAGGTGGGGTTGCTGGGGATGCTGGCCGACTGGGGCGTCCGGCCGACGTTGCTCGCGGGGCACTCCCGCGGCGAGATCACGGTGGCCCTCGCGGCGGGCGTGCTCCGGCTCGAGGAGGCCGCGCGGTTCGTCGCGCGGCGGGGCGAACTGCTCGACCAGGTGGAGCCCGGGGTGATCGTCGCCGTGCAGGCGACCGAGGCCGAGGTGCTGGCCGAGATCGCCGGGCGGGACGACGAAATCGGACTCGCCGCCGTCAACGGGCCGTCCTCGGTCGCCGTCTCGGGCCGGACCGCGGCCGTCGAGGACGTGGTGGCGCGGTTCCGCGCCCGCGGCCGACGCAGTCGGCGGCTTGCGATCTCCTGCCCCACCCACTCCCCGCTCGTGGCCGCCGTGCACGGCGAGCTGCTCGCCCTCACCGGCTCGCTGGACTGGCGGGAACCCCGGGACGGCGTGGTGGTGGCCTCCTCGTTGACCGGTCGGCTCGCCACCGCGGCGGAGCTGCGCTCGCCGGAGGAGTGGGCCCGCCACGCCTGCGCGCCGGTCCGGTTCGCCGACGCCGTCCGGGCCCTGCACGGCGCGGGCGCCCGGGTGCTGCTCGAGACGGGGGTCGGCGCCGCGCTCGGCCCGGCGATGGCCGAGACGCTCCCGCGCCGGGGCACCACGGTCCTCGCCGCGCTGCCCGACGACGGCGACGACCGGGACGCACCGGCCCGTCTCGCCGGGGCGCTCACCGTCCACGGGGTGGAGCTGCGCCCCGGTGCCCTCGCGGGCGAGGGACGGTCCGGCGTCGGCCTGCCCACCTACCCCTTCCGGCGCGATCCGGCAGGGCCGCCGCCCGCCCCGGTGGCGCCCGCCGCGCTGCCCGACCCGGCCCGGCCCGCCCTCGTGCCCCCGCCGCCCACCGCCCCCGACGGAGGACCCGCGATGCTGACCGAGATGCTCGCCGAGGTGCTGGCCGCGACCGGCGCGGCCCTCGGCCGCCCGGCCCGGGACCTCGACCCGACGGCCACCTTCAACGACCTCGGGATCGACTCCCGCCTCGCCGTCGAGCTCGTGGGCCGGCTGGCGGACACCACCGGGGACGACCTCCCGACGACGCTGGTGTTCACCCACCCCACCCCGGCCGCCCTCGCCGCGGCGCTCGTGCCGGCCGCGCCCTCCGCGACCTCCGCGACCTCCGCGACCTCCGTCCCCGCCCCGCCCGTGCGTGTCACGGATCCCGACGAGGCGATCGCGGTGGTGGCCATGAGCTGCCGGCTCCCGGGCGGGATCGAGAGCCCCGAGGGTCTCTGGGCGCTCCTGGCCCGGGGCGGGGACGCGATCACCCCGTTCCCGGACGACCGCGGCTGGGACCTGGCGGCGCTCCACGACCCGGACCCGTCCTCGCCGGGCACGAGCTACGCGCGCCACGGGGGGTTCGTCGCGGGCATCGACCGGTTCGACGCCCGCGCGTTCGGGATCGCGCCCCGCGAGGCCGAGGCCATGGACCCGCAGCAGCGGCTCGTGCTGGAGGCGGCCCGCGAGGCCTTCGAGCGGGCCGGGCTGC
The DNA here is from genome assembly GCF_030269685.1 of Actinomycetospora sp. NBRC 106378. GTDB lineage: Bacteria > Actinomycetota > Actinomycetes > Mycobacteriales > Pseudonocardiaceae > Actinomycetospora. Next base: position 23,977 of record NZ_BSTT01000015.1, on the reverse strand, counting down.
GGACCGCCGACCTGCGCGCCGGCGACACCGGGGTGTTCCTGGGCGCGATGGCGCAGGACTACGGGGCCCGCCTCGACGATCCGGGCGACGGCGGCGGCCACCGACTCACCGGTGGCTCGCCCAGCCTGGTGTCGGGGCGGGTCGCCTACACCTTCGGGCTCGCCGGACCGGCCCTGACGGTGGACACGGCGTGCTCGTCCTCCCTGGTCGGGGTGCACCTGGCGATGCAGTCGCTGCGCGCGGGGGAGTGCTCGCTCGCCCTGGCCGGCGGGGTCACCCTGCTCTCCTCGCCGGGCATCTTCGTGGACTTCAGCCGGCAGCGGGGGCTCGCGCCCGACGGACGGTGCAAGCCGTTCTCGGTCGACGCCGACGGCACGGCGTGGGCGGAGGGGGTCGGGCTGGTCCTGCTCGAGCGGCTCGGGGACGCCCGGCGCAACGGGCGCCGGGTCCTCGGGCTGCTCCGGGGCAGCGCGGTCAACTCCGACGGGCGCAGCAACGGGCTCACGGCCCCCAGCGAGCCCGCCCAGCAGGACGTGCTCCGCCTCGCCCTGCGCAGCGCCGGGCTCGGCCCGCACGACGTCGACGCCGTCGAGGCCCACGGCACCGGGACCCCGCTGGGCGACCCCATCGAGGCGCGGGCGCTGGCCGCCGTCTACGGGACCGGCCGGCTGGCCGCCCGTCCCCTGTGGCTCGGCTCCCTGAAGTCCAACGTCGGGCACGCCCAGGCGGCGGCCGGGGTCGGCGGCCTGATCAAGATGGTGCTGGCCCTGCAGCACCGGACGCTGCCCGCGACGCTGCACGCGCCGGTCCCCACGGGCCACCTGGACTGGCCGACGTCGGGTCTCGCCCTGCTCGGGGCGGCGCGTCCCTGGCCGCGCGACGACCGGCCGCGGCGTGCCGGGGTCTCCTCGTTCGGCATCAGCGGGACGAACGCGCACGTGATCGTCGAGGAGGCCCCCGCCGAGCCGGAGCCCGCCCGCGCCGGGGACGCGCCGGTCCGGGTGTGGCCGGTCTCCGGCCGGTCGCCCGAGGCGCTGCGTGCCCAGGCCGCGGCCCTCGCGGCCGCGGTCCGCGACGCCGGGACCGGCCACCACGACGCCGACGTCGCCTGGACGCTGGCCGGTCGCGACCCCGCCGTCGAGCGCGGCGTCGTGGTCGCCGCGTCCCGGGAGGAACTCCTGGCGGGGCTCGACGAGCTCGCGGCCGGCGCCGCGCTCCCGTCGGTCGCCGTACGCCACGCCGGCCGCACCACCGTGCGCGGGCACGCCGACCCCGACGACCGGGACGTCGTCATGGTGTTCCCGGGGCAGGGGGCGCAGTGGATCGGGATGGCCCGGGACCTGCTGGCGACCAGCCCGACCTTCCGGGACCGCTTCGAGGAGTGCGCCGACGCGCTCGCGCCGCACGTCGACTTCTCCCTGCGGGCCGCGCTGGACGGCGTCCGTCTCGACGAGGTCGACGTCGTCCAGCCGACGCTCTTCGCGGTGATGGTCTCCCTCGCCGCGGTCTGGGCCGGGCTGGGTGTCGTCCCGAGCGCGGTCGTGGGGCACTCGCAGGGGGAGATCGCGGCGGCGGTCGTCGCCGGTGCGCTCGACCTCGCCGACGGCGCCCGCGTCGTCGCGCGCCGCAGCCGCGCGATCACCGCGGTGGCCGGGACCGGTGGGATGGCGTCGGTGTGGGCCGACGCGACCACGACTGCCGCGCTCGTCGAGGCGACGGGCGAGGCCGGGGCCGGCGTCGAGATCGCCGCGGTGAACGGCCCGGCGTCGACCGTCGTCGCGGGCCCCGTCGCCGCCCTCGACGCGGTGATCGCGCACGGCGAGGCCGCGGGCGTCGACGTCCGCCGGGTCGACGTGGACTACGCCTCCCACACCGCCGGGATGGAGCCGCTGCGTGAGCGGGTCCTCACGGAGATCGGCGGGATCACCCCGCGCCCCGCGACCGTCGAGCTCTGGTCCACCCGCACGGGCGGCCTCCTCGACCCGATGTCGCTCACGGCCGAGCACTGGTTCGAGGGGCTGCGGGGCACCGTCCGCTTCGCGGAGGCGGTCGGCGGGCTGGCGGCGGCCGGCCACCGGCGGTTCGTCGAGGTCAGCCCGCACCCCGTGCTGACCGCGGCGGTGGCGGGCACGGTCGGCGACGGCGCGCTGGTCACGGGCACCCTGCGTCGTGAGCACGGCGGACTCGGGCAGTTCCTCGCGGCCGCCGCGGGCCTGGACGTCGACGGGCTCGCCGTCGCCTGGCGGCACCTGGTCCCGTCCGGGCGCCTCACCGACGTCCCGCCGACGGTCTTCGAGCGGCGGCGCTACTGGACCGACCGCCACCGGCCCACCGCAGCGGCGGCCGCCGCGACGCCGGGGGTGGCGCCCGTGGTGCACCCGATGCTCTCCGGGGCGGTGGACCTTCCCGACGGCGGGTCGCTGCTGCTCGGAGCGGTCGACCCGCTCCGCAGCGGCTGGCTCGCCGATCACGCCGTCGCCGACCGCACCCTGCTGCCGGGGACCGCGTTCCTCGACCTCGCCCTGCTGGCCGGCCGCCACGTCGGCCTGCCCGCGGTCGAGGAGCTGCTGCTCGCCGAGCCGCTGGTCCTCGACCCGGGCGGCGCGCCCGTCGAGCTGCGGGTGCACGTCGCCGCGCCCGCGGCGGACGCGACGCGGGCGGTGGTCGTCGAGACCCGCGGCGCCGGGGGCGAGCGGACCCGGCACGCGACCGGGCTCCTCGCGCCCGCCGTCCCCGTCGCCGCCCCGGCGGGTCCGTGGCCCGTCGACGACCGGCCGACCACCGCCGACCCGGCCGAGCGCTACGCGGCGCTGACCGCGGCCGGATACCACTACGGGCCGGCCTTCCGGGGCCTGCGACGCCTGTGGTGCGACGAGCACGGCGGCACGGTCGAGGTGGCGCTGCCCCCGGCCGCCCGCACCGGCGCCGGCCACGTCGTCCACCCCGCCCTGCTCGACGCGGTGCTCCACGCCCTGCCCCACCTGCTCGACGGCCGCGGCATGGTGCCCTTCGCCTTCTCCCGGGTCCGCGCCACCGGGCCCCTCGGCGCCGCGGCACGGGCCCGGCTGCGCAGCACGGCGCCCGACGACGTCACCCTGGAGATCCTCGACGACGCCGGTGCCGTGCTCGCGGCCGACCTGCGCCTGCGGTCCCTGCACGGGGCGGCGGCCGAGGTGCCCGCCGACCGCGCCGTCGTGCTCCGCACCGAGTGGACCCCGGTCGACCTCGATCCGGACGCCACGGTGGAGGTCGGCGCGATGCCGGTCGACGGTGACCCGCGCGCCGCCGGGCCGCTCCCCCCGGTGGTCGTCGTCACCGTGCCGCCCTCGGCGACCGCGCTCTCCGACGTCCTCGGGCTGCTGCAGCGCTGGACCGCCGACCCCGCGACGGACACCTCGACGCTGGTCGTGCAGATCCACGGCGGGGTGGCCTGCGAGGGCGACGCGGTCGGCGACGGCGGGCGCGCGCTCACCCCGGTGGTGGGGCTCGTGCGTTCCGCCCAGTCCGAGCACCCCGGCCGGATCGTCCTGCTCGACGGCGACGACAGCCCCGAGTCGGCCACGGTCCTCCCGGCCGCGCTCGCCACCGGGGAACCGCAGCTGGCGCTGCGGCGGGGCCGGGTGCTGCGCCCGCGGCTCGTCGAGGTCGGGGCCGACGACGGGCTCGCCACCCCGGCCGCCGGTCCCTGGCGGCTCGACGTCACCACCCGCGGCTCGCTCGGCGACCTCGCCCTCGTCCCGCACCCGGACGCGGCGGCTCCCCTCGGGCCGCGCGAGGTCCGGATCGCGGTCCGCGCCGCCGGCCTGAACTTCCGGGACGTGACCGTCGCGCTCGACCTGCTGGCGAGCGAGACGACGATGGGCGCGGAGTGCGCCGGCGTGGTGGTCGAGGTGGCCCCCGACGTCACCGACCTCGTCCCCGGCGACCGGGTCCTCGGGATGGTCGCCCGGTCCCTCGGGCCGCTCGCGGTGGCCGACCGCCGCCGCCTCGCGCGCCTGCCCGCCGGCTGGTCGTTCACCGCGGCTGCCGCGGTCCCGATCGTCTTCGTCACGGCCCTGCACTGCCTCGTCGACCAGGGCCGGGTGGCCCCCGGTGACCGGGTCCTGGTCCACACCGCCACCGGCGGGGTCGGGATGGCGGCGGTCCAGCTCGCCCGGTACCTGGGTGCCGAGGTGTTCGCGACGGCGAGCCCCGCCAAGCACGACACGGTGCGGGCGATGGGGCTCGACGATGCCCACATCGCGTCGTCGCGGGACGTGGCGTTCGGCGCTGCGTTCCGTGCGGCGACCGGCGGGCGCGGCGTGGACGTCGTGCTCAACTCCCTCACCGGCCCCGCCCTCGACACCTCGCTGGCCCTCCTCGCCCCCGGCGGGCGGTTCGTCGAGATGGGCAAGACCGACCTGCGGGATCCGGCGGTCGTCGCGGCGGAGCACCCCGGCGTCGGGTACACGGCCTACGACATCATCACGACCGACCCGGACCACGTCGGGGCCGGTCTGGCCACCGTGCTCGACCTGTTCGACCGCGGCGTCCTGAGCCCGCTGCCGACGACCGCCCACGACGTGCGGCGCGCCGCCGTCGCGCTGGCGGACCTGAGCCGCGCCCGCCACCGCGGCAAGCTCGTGGCGACGCTCCCGGTGCCGTTCGACGCGACCGGCTCCGTGCTCGTCACCGGGGGGACCGGGGGCCTCGGCGGGGTCCTGGCCCGGCACCTCGTCGCGGCCCACGGGGCGCGGCACCTGGTGCTGGTGTCCCGGCGCGGTCCGGAGGCGGACGGCGCCGCGGCCCTGATGGACGAGCTCGCCGCGGCGGGAGCCGAGGCGGTCGTCGTGGCCTGTGACCTCGCGGACCGCGCCGCCGTCGAGGCCCTCGTCGCCGCCCATCCGCCGACCTGCGTGGTCCACGCGGCGGGCGTGCTCGACGACGCCCTGCTCGCCGGACTCGACGCCACGCGGCTGGCGGGGGTGTCGGGCCCGAAGCTCGACGCGGCGTGGCACCTGCACGAGGCCACCCTGGACCTGGACCTGCGGGGCTTCGTGATGTTCTCGTCCGTGGTGGGGGTCCTCGGCGAGGCCGGGCAGGCGAACTACGCCGCGGCGAACACCGGGCTCGACGCCCTCGCCGCCCACCGGCGTGCCCTCGGTCTGCCCGCGGTCTCCCTGTCCTGGGGGCTGTGGGCGACGGCGAGCGGGATGACCGGACACCTGGGGGCCCGCGAGGTCGCCCGGATGCGCCGGACGGGGGTGGCGCCGCTCGCGACCGCGGACGGGCTCGCGCTGTTCGACGCCGCCGTCGACCAGCCGTGGGCGCACGTGGTCCCGATGGCGCTGGACACGTCGGGGACCGCCGCCGAACGGGTCGCGCTGCTGGCGGAGCTGACGGCGCCGCCGGTCGTCGACCCGGGGCCGGCGGTCGACCCGGGGCCCACCGGGGTGCCCGAGGCGCCCGTGTCGCAGCCCCCGGCGGGCGACGACCTGCTGACGCTGGTCTGCGACCAGGCGGGGGCGGTCCTCGGGTTCGACGAGCCCGGCGCGGTCGGCCCCGCCGACTCGTTCCGCGAGCTCGGGTTCGACTCGTTGCTGAGCATCGACCTGCGCAACCGCCTCAACGCGGCGACGGGGCTGCGGCTCCCGGCCGAGGCGGTCATCGAGCACCGCACCCCGGCCGCGCTGGTCGCCGCGATGTCGCAGCTGCTCGCGGCCTGATCGGCGCGGTGCGGTCCGGCCCGGGCCCCCGTCGTCGGGCGGGGGCCGGCCCCGGCCGGGAGCGCGACTCCCGGCCGGGGCCGGACGTTCAGGGTCGGACCGGCGGCTCGGCGAGCACGTCCACGACCGCCGCGCCCCAGCTGAAGCCGGCGCCCACCCCGAGGAGCAGGCAGCGCTGACCCGGTCGGAGCCGGCCGGACACGGCGAGGTGGTCGAGCCCGGCGATCTGGTCGCCCGCCCCGAGGTGACCGGTGGTCGTGCCCAGGTCGGCCGCCGTGCGCTCCGGGTCGATCCCGAGCGGGCCGTGGAAGATCGCCGACAGACGCCGCCGGCCGAAGTGCGGCAGCAGGACCCAGTCGGCGTCGCCGAGCTTCATGTCCGCGTCGGCCAGCACCCGGTCGAGGACGGCCTGCTGTCCGCGGTCGGTACGCGCCACCCCGAAGGTCATCCCGTGCCGTTCGACGAACGAGGCGTGCGCCGCGTCGAAGTCCAGCGGACCGTCCGGGAACGGCGCGTCGGTGAACGTGGCGGACGCGCGGTGCATCGGCTCCAGGTCCGGGTCGCTGTGCACGGCGACGGCCCGCAGCGCGGCGAAGCCCGGCGTGCGCGAGAGCACGGCCGCCGTGCCGCCGTCGCCGTAGGGCGTGCCGGGGTCGGTCCGCCAGCGGTCGATCGCGGGCAGGACGAAGCGGTCGCCCGTGGTGACCAGCGCGTCGCCCCCGGTCGCGGTCACCGAGCGGGCCGCGAGGTCGAGCGCGGCGAGACCACCGTTGGACATCTGCCGCACCTCGAGCGCGGAGCAGGACCGGGGCCCGGGTCCGACCGCCTCCCGCAGGACGTACGAGGCGACCGGCCACATGTCCTGACCCTGGTGGTGGTTGCAGGCGTGCACGACCAGGTCGGGCTCGACGGCCGGGGACCGTCGGAGCGCCTGCCGGGCGGCGCGGACCGCCATCTCGGGCGCCGACTCGTCCACGGCACAGGTCACCGACTGCAGGCCACTGGCCCGGGCGGGCCCGGCTCCGACCTCGCCCGCGGCCACCGCGTCGGCGACGGGCCGCCGCGGTGGGAGACCGACCCCGGTCGCCGTCAGATAGACCTCGTCGATGCGCATGCGGACCTCCTGGATCGTCGGTGCACCCACGCTCGGGGAGGCCGGTGGAATCCTGATCGCAGCGGTGCCCAGCCCGGCGGCGGCCGGTCGTCGGGCCGGGTGCGGAGGGGCGACGGTCAGGGCCCGAGCGAGGCGAGGAACATCGACGCGGCCGCCTCGACCCGGTCCCGTTCGCCGGTGGCGAGCAGGTCGAGCAGCAGCCCGCGCAGGGTCGCCACCACGAGGGTCGACCGCGCGGCGGCGGTGGCGGGGTCGACCCCGGGACCCTGCGCCGCGGTGAGGGCCGCGATCCAGTCGGCGCCCACCGTGCGCAGGAAGCCGTCGAAGCTGCCGGGGGACTGGACGGCGTGGCCGTAGACGGCGAAGAAGAGCCGGAACGTCGGCCACCGCACCGGGTCGGCGCTCCAGCTCCAGAACCCCCGAGCCGCCGTCGCGAGGTCGGGGTGGGGCCCGGCCGTCGCGCGGGACGACTCGACCAGCCGCTCGCGGAGCCGGCCGAGGATGCTCTCGAGCAGCTGCTCCTTGGTCCCGAAGTGGTGCACCAGGGTGGTGGTCGAGACGCCGAGCGCCGTGGCGACCGAGCGGAACGACAGGTCCCCGAACACCTCCCCGGTCGCGTGGTCGACGGCCGCGTCGAGCAGCGCGGCCCGGCGTCGGTGGTCGACGGGGCGTCCGACCACCGGGCTACGCCCGGCCGACCGCGCCGTCGCGGCTCTCGAGCCGGACGACGGACGGGTCGAGGGCGGCCCGGACCCGCGGCCAGGCGTCGTCCTCGGGGACGAGCGCGCTGCGCAGGTACGCCCCCGTCGCCCGCGCCACGACCGCGACGCGCGCCGGGTCCTCGTCGGTGGTCTCGGCCGCCTCGTACCCGGCGATGCCGCCGAGCGAGTGCTCCCCGCCGAGGACGGTGAGCAGGTCGGTCGCGCCCGGGGCGAGCCGGTAGGGGTCGGTCATCCAGTCCGGACCGCGGACGGTCAGCGGGCTGTGGTCGGCGTCCCCGACGACGACGAGGGTCGGGGTGCGCAGCTCCTCGAAGTCGGGGTTCAGCCACGGCATGCGCTCGATCATGCCGGGCGCGAGGGCGTCCCCGCCGCGTCCGGCGGTCGCGAGGAGGACCCCCACCCGGGCGCGCGCGTCGGTCAGGTCGGGGCCCGGCTCGCCGTCCGGGTCGAGCACGCGCAGGCCGAGCAGGAGCCCCGCGGTCTGGCCGCCGAAGGAGTGTCCGGCCACCCCGACACGGGCGGGGTCGACGCGTCCCTCGAGTCCGGGGACGGCGGCCGTCAGGGTCCCGAGGTCGTCGAGGACCCGGCGGAGGTCCTCGGCCCGGGTCCGCCACGGCCGGTCGGCGCGCGGGTCGCCGGGCGGGAGCCCCAAGGTCCGCGAGTCGAGGTGCGTCGGCTGGACCACCACGAACCCGTGCGCCGCCCAGACGTCGACCAGCGGCCCGTACGCCCGGGCCGACGAACCGAACCCGTGCGAGAACGCCACCACCGGCAGATCCGTGCCCGTCACCGGCGCGGACACCCGCACCTCGAGATCGACCCCTCGACCCGGCGCCGGGAGCGTCACGGGTGCGACGGATACGACGGGGCGACCCGGTCCCTGGACCACGGCGACTCCTCCTCCGATTACTAGAACATGCGTGAGCCTAACGCTCGTGACAGGAAGCGTCGCGGGGTTGCGTGCGTCACACTCGACGCCATGAGCGACGGGCTCCCGTGCTGGGCGGACCTGACGGCGGGGGCGGGGGCGGAGTTCTACGGCCCGGTCCTGGGCTGGACGTTCACCGACGAGGGCGCGGCGGCCCACCACGCGGCGGTGGCGCTCGACGGAGGGCGGCGGGTGGCGGGCCTCGGCGGCCCGGCGGGCAGCCCGCCGGGCTGGACGCTCTACGTCGCCGTCCCCGACGCCGCCGAGACCGCCGCGGCGATCGAGGAGTCCGGCGGGCAGGTCCTGCACGGACCGGACGACGACGGGGCCGGGGGCCTCGTCGTCGTCGCGATCGACGCGGGTGGGGCCCCGCTCGGCGTGTGGGAGGCCGACGTCCACGCCGACCCGGTGGCCTGGGCCGAGGCCGCGTCGGCCGAACCGGGGCAGACGAAGACCTTCTGCACCGGCGTGTTCGGCTGGACCCACGCCCCGACCGACGAGCCCGGCACCACCACGCTGCACCTCGACGGCGGGCCCGCGTTCGGGGCGGTGACCTTCGCGGGCGACGTGCTGCCGCACTGGCTGGTGCACTTCGCGGTCGCCGACGTCGACGCGGCCGCCGCCGCGGCCGGGGCGGCGGGAGGCCTCGTCGTCGGGAAGGACGCGGAGCGCGCCGTGCTGGAGGACCCGACGGGGGCCCGGTTCGCGGTGCTCAGCCGATGAGCTCGTCGAGCAGCAGGTAGATCAGGAAGCCGACGAAGAACCCGACCGAGCCGAGCGCGGTCTCGCCCTGCTCGTGGGCCTCGACCAGCAGCTCCTCCGTGGCGAGGTACATGAAGGCGACGGCGCCGAATGCGAGCACGCCGGCGAGCAGCGTCGGGGAGGCCGCCCCCAGCCACAGCACGCCGACCGCCGTCCCGACCACCGTGAGCAGGGCCAGCGCCGTCGGGGCGGTGGCGACGAGGGTCCGGGACGCGCCGCCCGTCATGGCCGCGGACAGGGAGAGCCCCACGAAGAGGTACTCGATGGCGAGGGCGATCGAGAGCAGCACGCCCGTCGTCGCACCGGCGGCGAACCCGGCGCCGAGGACGATGCCGTCGACGGCGAAGTCCACCCCGGTCGCCACGGCGAGCCCGACCGGCAGGGCCGCGGCGGAGGGCCGCGCCTCCAGGACCTTGCCCGCGGCCCGGAAGCTGAACATCACCGCGATGCCCGCTCCGAAGCCGGCGATCGCCACCCAGGGCTCCTGGTGCAGGACCCCGGGCAGCAGCTCGATCGCCGCGGCCGCGAAGACCACTCCGGCGGCGAAGTGCTGGATGCCGCTGGTCACCCGGCGTCCGGGCGGACGGACCGCCGCCACCAGCCCCGACACGAGCGCGGCGGCGACGGGAATCAACGAGAACAGCAGCGCCCGGGTCAGCACCAGCTCAGCGCCACGACGGGAGCCACAGCTCCGCGTTCCAGCGGGCGGCCGTGATCGACGCGCCGACGAGGATCGGCCACAGCCACGCGAAGTTGGCGACGACGACGCCGACGTACAGCGCGACGACCATCCGTCCGGTGGACCGTCGTTCCGGCCCGGCGGTGCGGCGGCCGAGGATCTCGCCGAGGACCAGGGTGAGCGCCAGGATCAGGAACGGGATCACCGGCGTCATGTAGAAGAAGTACATCTGCCGGTCGATGTCGGTGAACCACGGCAGGATGCCGGCGCCGTAGCCGACGAGCACCGCGGCGTAGCGCCAGTCGCGGGCGGTGATCCACCGCCAGAGGCCCCAGCCCAGGACGGGGAAGGCGAGCCACCAGATCGCGGGCGTGCCGATCGCCATCACCGAGCCGACGCAGTCGTCGGACCCGCAGCCGGGCGCACCCGCACCGGACTCGTAGTAGTAGAGCATCGGGCGCAGCCCCATCGGCCACGTCCAGGGCTTCGACTCCCACGGGTGCGGGTTGCCGCGCGGCGTGGCGAGCGTCGCGTGGAACTCGAGCACCTTGGACGAGAAGTAGGCCATGCCGCGGAACCAGTCGGGCAGCCAGTCGGGCAGCAGCGCGTAGAGCCCGACGGAGTCGCCCTTCGCCGCGGCGACGTGCCGGTCGGTCCCGGTCTCCGAGGCGATCCAGGGCAGCCAGCTCGCGAGGTAGACCAGGATCGGAATGGCGAGGAACGCCCACACCAGGGGCAGCACGTCCCGCACGAGCGTGCCCACCCACGGCCGCGCCACCCCGGCCGCACGGCGGGCGGCGACGTCGAAGCCGACGACGAGCGCGCCGAGGAAGAGCACGTAGTACAGGCCGGACCACTTGCTCGCCAGGGCGAGCCCGATGCACACGCCCGCGGCGAACCGCCACCAGCGGACGCCGAGCCGCGGCCCGAACGGGGTGTCGAGGATCCGGCCCTCGGCGACCACCGTCGCGAACCGGGACCGGACGTCGTCGCGGTCGGCGAGGATCGCGGCGAACGCGCCGAGCACGAACACCGCCGGGTAGATGTCGATCATCCCGACGCGGCTCGACACCTGGCTCAGGCCGTCGCAGATCAGCAGGACACCCGCGACCGCGCCGAGCAGCGTGGAGCGCGTGAGCCGCCGCGCGATGCGGACGATCAGCAGCACGCAGACGGTCCCGGCGAGCGCGCTGACCACCCGCCAGCCCAGCGGGTCGTACCCGAAGATCCACTGTCCGACGGCCATGAGCTGCTTCGACAGGGGCGGGTGCACCACGAGCTCGTAGCCCGGGTTGTCCTCGTACCCACCGTTGCGCAGGACCTGCCACGTCTGCGGCACGTAGTGCTTCTCGTCGAACACCGGCGTGCCGTTGTCGCTCGGCCAGCCCAGGTTCCAGAAGCGGACCAGCCCGCCGATCACGGTGACCAGCAGCGTGACCACCCAGCCGCGCAGCCGGTCGGCCGGCATCGGCCGCCCGAGCAGGCTCTCCACCCCACGGGGCCCGGGCGCCAGCACCCCGCGCGGATCGGCGTTCCCGACGGCGGGGGTGGTCGGCTTCTCGAGCGTGCTGCCGGCCGTCACGGGAGCTGATCGTACGGCCTGACCGGACCCGGTCCGAGATCGTGGGAACCGTGGGACGCTGAGCTCCATCCGAGGAGGTGAGAGCCGATGAGCGCTGAGGCAACCTGGACGCGCTCGACCGGTCCTGACGACCGGGGTGGCCTGCTGACGGTCGGGCGTCGGCCGTGCGCCGCCGCGGACGTGCGGGACGCCTACCCTCAGGTCCCGTGTCCGCCGACTCCGCCCGTCGCCCGGAGGGCGGTGTCCTCCTCCTCGCCGCGACCCCGCTCGGCAACCCCGACGACGCCTCGCAGCGGCTGCGGGACGCGTTGGCGACGGCGGACGTGGTCGCCGTCGAGGACACGCGCCGGTTGGGTCGGCTCGCCGCCGCGCTGGGTGTGACCGTCGGCGGGCGCAAGGTGTCGTTCTACGAGGACGTCGAGCGCGACCGCATCCCGCGGCTGGTCGAGGACCTGCAGGGCGGCGCGACCGTCCTCGTCGTCACCGACGCCGGGATGCCCGCCGTGTCCGACCCCGGCTACCGCCTGGTCGCCGCCGCGGTGGAGGCGGACGTCCTCGTGCGCTGCCTGCCGGGGCCGTCGGCGGTGCTCGCGGCGCTCGCGGTCTCGGGGCTGCCCACCGACCGGTTCTGCTTCGAGGGGTTCGCGCCGCGCACGGAGCACAAGCGGGACCGGTGGTTCAGCGAGCTCGCCGACGAACCCCGCACGGTGGTGTTCTTCGAGTCGCCGCGGCGGCTCGGCCGGACGTTGGACGTCGCCGCGCGGGTGCTCGGCGCCGACCGCCGCGCCGCGGTGTGCCGGGAGCTGACCAAGACCCACGAGGAGGTCCTGCGCGGCACGCTCGGCGAGCTGGCCGTGTGGGCCGCGGGCGACGTGCTCGGCGAGATCACCGTGGTCCTCGGACCCGCCGTCCGGACGGCCCCGGAGCCGGACGACCTGGCGGCGGAGGTCCTCGCCCGCGCCGCGGCCGGGGTGCGCCTCAAGGAGGCGGCGAAGGAGGTCGGCACCGCCCACGGGGTGCCGACCAACGCCCTCTACGAGAGTGCCCTGAAGCTCAGGGGGTGACGACGAGCTTCCCGCTCACGGCGCCCGTCCGGTTGTCCTCCTGGGCCTGCGCGACCTGCTCGAGCGGGTAGACCACGACCTCCGGCGCCCGGAAGCCGCCCGCCGCGAGCTGGTCGACGAACTCGGCGAGCGAGCCCTCGACGCGCCCGCCGGAGGAGAACGCGACGCCGTGCTCGGCGGCGTCGGGGTGGGCGATCGTGACGACCCGGTCGGGCGACCCGGCCAGCGCGACGAGGTCGGCGAGCGACCCCTTGCCCGCGGCGTCGAAGACGGCGTCCACGCGGTCGGTCACCTCGCGGACCCGGTCGACGAGGCCGTCGCCGTAGACCACGGGGGTGGCGCCGAGGGCGCGGACGTCGTCCTGGTGCCGCTCGCTCGCGGTGCCGATCACCGTGATCCCGCGGGCGAGGGCCACCTGCGCCGCGACCACCCCGACGCCGCCCGACGCGCCGTGGACGAGGAGCACCTGCCCGGGGGACAGCGCGAGGCGCTCCAGCACCCGGTAGGCCGTGCCGACGATCGTGGCCAGGGAACCCGCGACCTCCCAGGAGAGCGCGGCGGGCTTCGCGACGAGCGCCGTCACGTCCGCCAGGGCCCGCTCGGCCTGCGCCCCGCCGCTCGCCGCGCCCAGCACCTCGTCGCCCACGCCGAACGCCGTGACGCCGTCGCCGACGGCGTCGACCGTGCCGGCGACGTCGAACCCGGGGACCACCGGGTGGTCCGGGGCCTCGGCGCCCGGGGTGAACGCACCCGTGCGCAGCTTCCAGTCCGCGGGGTTCACCGAGGCGGCGCGCACGGCGAGGCGGACCTGCCCCGGGCCCGGCTGCGGGTCGTCCCGCTCGACGAGCTCGAGGACCTCCGGCCCGCCGTAGCGGGCGTACTGCACGGCGCGCGATGTCATGACCCGTGCAAACCGCGGCGGAGGCGGTTCATTCCAGGGTGCCCAGGGCGACCGTCGCGCCCAGCTCCCACGCGGCCTCGCGATCGGCGGACGTGAGCGCACCCGCCGTCGTGACCGGCGCCGCAGCGGGCACCCAGCCCAGGCCGCCCGTGATGCGCAGGACGTCGCGGACGGCCCCGGCGGTGTCGTCGCCGCCGTGGACGTAGAGCCCGAACGGCAGCCCCGAGGTGTCCTGCAGCGCCGGGTAGTAGACCTGGTCGAAGAAGTGCTTGAGCGCGCCCGACATCGTCCCGATGTTGGCCGGCGTCCCGAGGACGACGGCGTCGGCCGCGAGCAGGTCGGCCGCGCCCGCCGTGAGGGCCGGCCGGGTCACCACCTCGACCTCACCCGGCAGCTCGTCGGTCCGCGCCCCGGCCAGGACCGCCTCCAGCAGCTCCTGGCAGACGGGCGAGGGGGTGTGGTGGACGACGAGCAGCCGGGTCATCCCAGCGCCGCCGTGACGAGCCCGCGGAGGAGCTCGCCCGTGCGGGCCGCGGCGGCGTGCACCGCGTCGAGGACGGCGAGGTGGTCGATCTTCTCGGCGGTCGTGCCCGCGGCGGGGTTGGAGACGAGCGCGATCCCGGCCACGCGCGCCCCGGCGGCCCGGGCGGCGATCGTCTCCAGCACGGTCGACATGCCCACCAGGTCCGCCCCGAGGGTGCGCAGCATCCGGATCTCGGCGGGCGTCTCGAAGTGCGGACCGGGCAGGCCCGCGTAGACGCCCTCGACGAGCGTGGGGTCGAGGCAGCGGGCCGCGGCGCGCAGCTCCGGGTCGTAGGCGTCGGTGAGGTCGACGAACTGCGGCCCGACGAGCGGGGACCGGGCGGTGAGGTTGATGTGGTCGGAGATCAGCACGGGCTGGCCGACCGCGTACGACGGATCGATCCCGCCCGCCGCGTTCGTGAGGACCACCGTGGACGCGCCGGCCGCGCAGGCGGTCCGGACGGCGTGCACCGCCTGGGCCTCGCCGTGGCCCTCGTAGAGATGGGTACGGCCGAGCAGGACCAGCGCGTGCCCGCCCGCCACCGGCACCGACCGCGCGATGCCCCGGTGGTCCGGCGCGCCGAGCGGGGTGAAGCCGGGCAGCTCGGCCACCGGCACCTCGGCGGACGGCTCCCCGATCCCGTCGGCGGCGGGGCTCCATCCGGAACCGAGGACGACGGCGACGTCGTGCCGGTCGATCCCGGTCCGGCGGGCGAGTTCGGCGGCGGCCTGCTCAGGGGTGCCGTGCTGGGGGATGCTCATCGGGGTCAGGACCCTAGCGGGGGCGGCTCACACGGGTGGATCGAAGCTGTCCGCGACGGCGGCGAACTGCAGCGGGGCGCCGCCGTAGGCGAGGCTGGGGGCGGTCAGCCGGACCACCCAGAGGTCGACGCCCGACGGGATGAGCCGGGTCCAGGTGACGCGGTCGTCCACGTCGGCGCCCTGCCCGCTCTGCGTGCGGTAGACGGTCTGCTGCACGGGCTCGCGGGCGCCCGTCCGGGCCGGCGCGACCACCGTCACCGCCTCGACGCGGACCCCGTCCGCCCCCACCGCCGACGGGTCGGCGAGCAGCCGGGCGTAGTCGGCCACCGTCCGTGCGGGGTAGTAGCCGACCAGCTTGTCGATGCGCAGCTCGCGGTTCGCGTCGTCGGAGACGTAGCGCACCACGATGTCCCCGCCCGGCTGCTGGAGCCGGAACTGCTGCCACGTGGCCGGCACCAGGGCGGTGAAGCCCATCCCGGTGCCGCTGTAGCGGGCGTTGTCGTCGGAGTGCACGACGAGCTGCTCGCCGTCGACCACCGGCCCGTCCGGCGACAGCGAGATGGAGAACGGGGGCTGCCCGCCGATCAGGCGGGTCACGACGTAACCGCCCACCAGCCCGGCCAGCGCCAGCACCACGACCAGCGCCACGACGGCCACCCGCCGACGCCGCTGCTGCTGCGGGGACGGGCCGGTCGGCCGCGACGGCGCGAACGGCAGCGGACCCGGGTCGGACGCGAGCGCCTGCGGGCCGCCCGGCCGACGCGGGCCGCCCGGGGCGTTGGGGTACGGCGGCCGGCGGTGCGGTGGGACGGGCCACGGGCCGGGGGTCGTCGGGCCGCGACGCGGCGGCACCCGCGGCGTGACCATGGTCGTCTCCGCGGCCGACGGGGCCGGCACGGGCATGCCGCCCGACGGGGTCGACCGGGGCGTCCCGCCCGACGGGGTCGAGGTCCGCGTGCCCCCGGGCGGGGTGCCGGTCCTTCCCGACGACGGGTCCTCCCGCCGGCCGGCGTCCCTGCTCGTGCCGGATGCGGCGGCGGCCGCGGCGGCCGTGCCGGCGACCAGCGTCGTGCGGCCGCCGTCGAGGCCGCCGGGGGAGTCGGGGGTGGGTGCATCGTCCTGCGGGTCGGCGTCCGCGTCGGACTCGGGATCCGCGTCGGCGTCGGGCTCCGGGTCGGTCGCGGAGTCGACCTCGCCGGCCTTCGAGTCGGCGTCGGGATCGGCGTCGGCCTCCGGAGCAGCGTCGGGCGTGGCCGCAGGAGCCTCGCCGTCGGTGCTCTCCGCGTCCTCGGCGTCCACCTCGGGGTCGGTGGCCGTCGTCCCGGCGGGCTCCGGGGCGTCGTCGGTGTCCGAGGCACCGTCCGGCCCGTCGGCGGCCTCGGCGTCGGCGTCGGCGTCGGCGTCGGCCGCAGCGTCGGTCGCCGTCGCGTTCGGCACGGCCGGCTCGGGCACGGCCGGCTCGGGCTCGTCGTCCGCCCCGGCCTCGGCGTCGGTGGCGTCGGACGTCGCCGCGGGGGTCTCCCCGCCGGGAGCCTCGTCCGCGGGCGTCTCCTCGGCGGGCGTCGCCTCGGCCCCGTCGTCCTCGACGACCTCGGCAGCAGCCGGGTCGTCCGGGGTCGCCTCGTCGGCGTCCGCCTCGTCGAGCCGGGCCGGGTCCTCCGGGTCGACCGCCGGGGCGGCGAGGGAGCCCCCACGCCCCTCGGGCGCCTCGTCCTCGGCGGGTGGTGACTCCGGCGGCGCCGCCGCCGCGCCGGCAGCCGCCGCGGCAGCCGAGCCCGACCCGTCGTCGGGACCCGAGCGACCGGGGGCCTGCAGCGGGGCCGTACGGGGCGCGGGGCCGGGCGTCTCGGCCGGGACCTGCCCGTCGACGAGCGTGCCGCTGCGCCCGCGCGCGACCGGGATGAGCCCGGACTGCGGGTCCGGAGTCGCGGGCGCCGGGAGGCGGAACTCGGTGGTGGCGGGGGAGGGCGGCGCGGAGAGGATCGGGCCCTCGGGGTCGGCCATGAGGGGACGGAGGCGACGGCGGACGGCCGGGAGCGGCATCCGCAACGTCGGGTCCTTGACCATGAGCCCGCGGATCACGTCCTGCACGGGACCGTGACCGCCCGGGCGGGGGACGTCGCCGTGCACGACGGCGGAGACGGTCGAGACCGGGTCGCCCGCGTCGTAGGGCGGGCGCCCCTCGAGGCAGGCGTAGAGGGTGGCGCCGAGTCCCCAGAGGTCGGCGGGCGGGCCGACCGCGCGCCCCATCGCGACCTCGGGCGCGATGTAGGGCGGCGACCCGAGCACCGTGCCGGTCTGGGTCATCGAGGACTCGGCCGCGTTCCGGGCGATGCCGAAGTCGGTGAGCTTGATCTGCCCGTCGGTACCGATGAGGACGTTGCCGGGCTTGACGTCGCGGTGGGTGATGCCCGCGCGGTGGGCGGTCATCAGCGCGGACGCGACGGCCGAGCCGATCTCGGCGGTCTCGGCCGGCGTGAGCGTGCCCCGCTCGCCGATGTAGGAGGCCAGGCTGCGCGAGGGGAGCAGCTCCATGACGACGTAGGGCTCGGCGTTGACCTCGACGACGTCGTAGAGCGTGACGACGTTGGGGTGGCTGAGCATCGCGGTGGCCCGCGCCTCGCGCAGCGTCCGCTCCCGCACGATCGCCCGCTCGGAGACGGGGACGAGGGAGAGCCGGACCTCCTTGACGGCCACGGGGCGGTGCAGCACCTCGTCGTAGGCCGACCAGACGGTGCCCATCGCGCCGCGTCCCAGTTCGGAGTCCAGGCGGTAGCGCCCGACCAGGCGGCGGGTGTCGGCGGGGCGGGGACTCACCCCTCCATGATGGCGTCCCCGCCGACCGTGGCCCCCGCCCCACCCGTCCGGCGGCCGCCCGCACACCGTGCGCAGGACGAACGGTGGGGCGCGATCGGACCCCGCCCCGTCGGGCGCCGCACAACCGACCGTTCGTCCCGCTATGCGGCCGCGAGGGGACCGCTGACCCGGTGACCTGCGGGAATCGGCCGCTCGTCTCGGAAGTGGACGGAGACGTGCGCCACTGGCAGCAGCGTCGCGACCCCTCGGCGCGACCGCCCCGCACGGAACTGAAGCGGCCGTTCGGGGGATGGATAGTGGTGGGCATCCGTCGCGGACCGAGCCGTTCCGCGACCCGAGGAGGTGGAGACGGTGACGCTGCTGCAGACCCGGCCCGACGAGCCCGGCGTCGTCGACCTCGGGGCGGGCTCCGGCCCGCAGTGGCTGGACGCCTGGCTCGCCGAACACTCCGCCGACGTGGTCGGCTGGCGCCGCACGATCCACGCCCACCCCGAACTCGCCCGCGCCGAGCGGATGACCACCGACCTCGCCGCGAACGTCCTGCGGTCGGTCGGCCTGCGTCCCCGCCTGCTGCCCGGCACGGGCCTGGTGTGCGACATCGGCGCCGGCCCGCGCACCGTCGCGCTGCGCGCCGACATGGACGCCCTCCCGCTGCACGAGCAGGCCGACGTCCCCTTCGCGTCGCGGACGCCGGGGGTCGCGCACATGTGCGGCCACGATGCCCACACCGCCGTGCTGCTGGGCGCCGGCGTGGCGCTCGCGTCGGTGGCCGACCGGCTGCCCGGCCGGGTGCGGCTCGTGTTCCAGCCCGCCGAGGAGGTGCAGCCCGGCGGGGCGCTCGACGTCATCGCCGCCGACGGCCTCGCCGACGTCGACCGCATCTTCGCGCTGCACTGCGACCCGCGCCTCGAGGTGGGGCACGTCGGCACGCGCGTCGGTCCCATCACCTCGGCCTGCGACATGCTCGAGCTGCGCCTGACCTCGCCCGGCGGACACACCTCGCGTCCGCACCTGACGGCCGACCTGGTCCACGCGCTCGGCACGGTCATCACCGGCCTGCCCGACCTGCTCTCCCGCCGCATCGACCCGCGCTCCGGCACGGTGCTGGTGTGGGGCCAGGTCGACGCCGGGCACGCGGCGAACGCGGTGCCGGAGGTCGGGACCCTGTCCGGCACGCTGCGCACCGCCCAGCACCAGACGTGGAACGAGCTCGAGCCGCTGGTCCGCCAGCTGGTCACGGCGCTGCTCGCGCCGACCGGGGTCGGCTACGTCCTGGAGCACCGCCGCGGGGTTCCGCCGGTGGTCAACGACCCCGTCTCCGCCGACCTGCTGGCGCGGGCCGCCGAGCGGGCGGTCGGGCCGGGTGCGGCCACCGACACCGAGCAGTCGTCGGGCGGCGAGGACTTCGGCTGGTACCTCGAGCACGTGCCCGGGGCCATGGGGCGCCTCGGCGTGTGGTCGGGCGAGGGCCCGCAGTCCGACATCCACCAGCCCACGTTCCGCCTCGACGAGCGGGCGCTGCCGGTGGGCGTGCGGACGATGGTGCAGGCGGCGCTGCTGTCGCTGGAGGGCTGAGCGTCCTGCGTGGCAGGAAAGCGTCGTTGCTGTCATCCAGTGGCAGTGACGCCGCGTCCTCGGAGCGCCTGCCACAGGCCTTCCCGACGACAGGTGGCGGGTGCGGCCGAGGCTGTCGGTGGGGTGTTGCACGATGGCTCCCGTGACCGCTTCCGTGCCCGTGCAGCTGCCACCCGTCCCGAGCCGCATCGCCACCGAGCTGGCGGTCGGCGAGGGCCAGGTCCGGTCCGCGATCGAGCTGCTCGACGGCGGGGCGACGGTCCCGTTCGTCGCGCGGTACCGCAAGGAGGCCACGGGCGGGCTGGACGACGCACAGCTGCGCACGCTGCACGAGCGTCTCGGCTACCTGCGGGAGCTCGAGGAACGGCGCACCGCCGTGATCGACTCCGTTCGCGAGCAGGGCAAGCTCACCGACGAGCTGCACGCGCAGCTGCTGGGCGCGGAGACGAAGAGCCGCCTCGAGGACGTGTACCTGCCCTACAAGCCCAAGCGCCGCACGAAGGCGATGATCGCCCGCGAGGCCGGGCTGGAGCCGCTGGCCGACGGCCTGCTGGGCGACCCGACGGTGGACCCCCGGGCGGCCGCCGCGGCGTTCGTCGACCCGGAGAAGGGCGTGGCCGACGCCGACGCCGCGCTCGAGGGAGCTCGCGCGATCCTCGTCGAGCGCCTGGCCGAGGACGCCGACCTCGTGGGCGAGCTGCGGGAGCGGATGTGGGCGCGGGGCCGTCTCACCGCCGTCGTGCGCGAGGGCAAGGCGGACGACGCCGACGCCGCCAAGTTCTCCGACTACTTCGCCTTCGACGAGCCGTTCACCCGGCTCCCCTCGCACCGGATCCTCGCGCTGCTCCGGGGCGAGACCGAGGAGGTCCTCCAGCTCACCTTCGACCCGTGCTCGCCGGACGACGACGGCGACACCTCCGCCTACGAGGGCCGCATCGCGTCCGTGGCGGGCATCGCCGACCGGGGCCGCCCGGCCGACCCGTGGCTGCTCGGCGTCGCCCGCTGGGCGTGGCGCACCCGCATCTCGTCCCGGCTGGCCGTCGATCTCCGTGTGCGCCTGCGCGAGGTCGCCGAGGAGGGCGCGGTCGGCGTGTTCGCCGGCAACCTGCGTGACCTGCTGCTCGCCGCCCCGGCGGGTGCCCGCCCCACGATGGGGCTCGACCCGGGCCTGCGCACCGGAGTGAAGGTCGCCGTGGTCGACCGGACCGGCAAGGTCGTCGCGCACGAGACGATCTACCCGCACGTGCCACGCAACCAGTGGGACGCCTCGTTGGCCACCCTCGCGAAGCTGGCGGCGGAGCACCGCGTGGAGCTGGTCGCCATCGGCAACGGCACTGCGAGCCGCGAGACGCACAAGCTCGCCGTCGAGCTCGCGAAGCTGCAGACCGGGCTGATCCCGGCCATGGTCTCCGAGGCCGGCGCGTCGGTGTACTCGGCGTCCGAGGAGGCGTCGAAGGAACTGCCCGATCTCGACGTGTCGATCCGCGGGGCCGTGTCGATCGCCCGCCGTCTGCAGGACCCGCTCGCCGAGCTCGTGAAGATCGACCCGAAGTCGATCGGCGTGGGGCAGTACCAGCACGACGTGTCCGGCACCCTGCTCTCCCGCTCGCTCGACGGCGTGGTGGAGGACTGCGTGAACGCGGTCGGGGTCGACGTCAACACCGCCTCCGCCCCGCTCCTGCGGCGGGTCTCGGGCATCTCGACCGGCCTGGCCACCACGATCGTGGGCTTCCGCGACGAGCACGGCCCGTTCCCCTCGCGCAAGGCCCTGACCAAGGTGCCGCGGCTCGGTGCCAAGGCGTTCGAGCAGTGCGCGGGCTTCCTGCGCATCCCCGACGCCACCGACCCCCTCGACCGTTCCGGCGTCCACCCCGAGGCGTACCCCGTGGTGCGTCGGATCGTGGAGAGGACGGGCACCGACGTCGCGTCCCTGGTCGGCAACTCGTCGCTGCTCGGTCGGCTCGACCCCCGCGACTTCACCGACGACACGTTCGGCGTCCCCACCGTCACCGACATCATCGCCGAGCTCGACAAGCCCGGACGCGACCCGCGGCCCGCGTTCGAGACGGCGACGTTCGCCGAGGGCGTCGAGAAGATCACCGACCTGAACCCCGGGATGGTGCTGGAGGGCGTGGTCACGAACGTGGCCGCGTTCGGCGCGTTCGTCGACGTGGGCGTGCACCAGGACGGGCTGGTCCACATCTCGGCGATGTCGAAGGAGTTCGTGTCCGACCCGCGGGCGGTCGTCGGCCCCGGCGACGTGGTGCGGGTGAAGGTGCTCGAGGTCGACGTGCCCCGCAAGCGCATCTCGCTGACCCTGCGGCTCGAGGACGAGCCCGGCGCGGGCGGTGGCAAGGGTGGTGGCAAGGGCGGCGGGCGCGACGGGGACGGCCAGCCGCGCGGCGGGCAGCCGCGGGGTGGTCAGCAGGGCCGGGGCGGTCAGCAGGGCCGGGGCGGTCAGCAGGGTCGGGGTGGCCAGCAGCGCGGGGGCCAGGCGAAGGGCCGCGACCGGCGTCCCGCCCCGGGCGGCGCGATGGCCGACGCCCTGCGCCGGGCGGGCCTCGACACGTAGCGCCCGCCGCGAGGGTCACGTGGGGCAGGTCCAGAGCGTGCAGAGCTGGCTGATGTGACCTTCGCGAGCCCCTACATCGACGCGGAGCCCGGTCCGACCGACCGGCAGGGGCGTTCGCGCAGGGCCCGGACGTAGTCGTCCGGCGCCCCGGCGGCCTCGGCGGCGTCGGAGAGCACGCCGATGTAGCGGGCGGAGGGCAGGCCGCCCTCGTACGCGTCGAGCACGTACACCCACGCGAGTTGCGGGCCCTCCATGGTCTGCACGCGGAGCCGCAGCTTCTTGTGCATCCCCAGTTCGCCCCCCTCCCAGCGGTCGAGCTGGTCGACGTCGAGCGGGCTGACGTCGTAGAGCACGACGAACACCCGCGAGGACGGGTCCTCGACGACGGTGGAGAGCGCGCCCTCCCACCCGAGGTCCTCGCCCCCGAACGTCAGGCGCCAGCCCTCGAGCCAGCCGGTGCCCGAGACAGGCGAGTGGGGCGCGCGTTGCATCATCTGCGCGGGATCCATGTTCGACCCGTACGCGGCGTAGAGCGGCACGGCGCACAGGGTAGCCAGGAGTGGGCCGTTCGTTGTCAATGGTCGAGCTGCGTCGCAGTCGACGTCCCGCGGACGGGCCACCGGACGAACGGGCAGGATGGACCCTGTCCGGTCACCCCGGCACCGACACACCACCACCGCACCCCACGGAGGGACCTCCACCCATGACGCGCATCGTGATCCTCGGCGGCGGGCCCGCCGGGTACGAGGCGGCCCTGGTCGCCGCGCAGCACGAGGCCTCCGTCGTGCTCGTCGAGGAGGACAGCGTCGGCGGCTACTGCGTCGCCTACGACTGCGTGCCCTCCAAGACGTTCATCGCGTCGGCCGGCGTCCGCGCCGGCTTCCGTCGCAACGCCGACATGGGCATCGAGGTCGACGAGGACGAGGCGGTCGTCGACCTGCCGCGGGTGAACGGGCGGGTCAAGGGCCTCGCGCTCGCCCAGTCCTCGGACATCAAGGCGACGATCCAACGCGCCGGGGTGCGGGTCGTCGACGGCCGGGGCCGCTTCCGCGCCGCCTCGGAGAACAGCGCCACCCACGACATCGAGATCGCGCCGTCGCACGGCGGGGAGCCGGAGACGGTCACCGCCGACGTCGTGCTGATCGCCACCGGCGCCTCGCCCCGCGTGCTGCCCGACGCGGTCCCCGACGGCAGGCGCATCCTCACCTGGCGCCAGCTCTACGACCTCGAGGAGCTGCCCGAGCACCTCGTCGTCGTCGGCTCCGGCGTCACCGGCGCGGAGTTCGTGTCGGCCTACGCCGAGCTCGGCGTCCCCGTGACGCTGATCTCCAGCCGCGACCGCGTCCTGCCGCACGAGGACCCCGACGCCGCCGCCACGCTCGAGGAGGTCTTCACCGAGCGCGGTGTCACCATCGAGCCCCGCTCCCGCGCCGACAAGGTCGTGGCCACGGCCGACGGGGTGCGCGTCACGCTCTCCGACGGCCGCGAGGTCACCGGGTCGCACGCGCTCATGACCGTCGGCTCGATCCCGAACACCGCCGACCTCGGCTGCGACGAGGTCGGGCTGGAGCTGCGCGAGAGCGGCCACATCACGGTCGACCGCGTCTCACGGACCTCGGTGCCCGGCGTCTACGCGGCCGGCGACTGCACCGGTCTCCTGCCGCTGGCCTCGGTCGCGGCCATGCAGGGCCGGATCGCGATGTGGCACGCGCTGGGGGAGGGCGTGTCCCCGCTGCGGCTCAAGACGGTCGCGTCGGCGGTCTTCACCCGCCCCGAGGTGGCCACCGTCGGCATCGGTCACAAGCAGGTCGAGTCCGGGGAGTTCGCCGCCCGCGAGGTGCTGCTGCCGCTGGGCACCAACCCGCGCGCCAAGATGCAGGGCCTCGATCGCGGCTTCGTCAAGATCTTCTGCCGTCCGGCGACGGGCGTGGTCATCGGCGGCGTCATCGTCGCGCCGGTGGCCAGCGAGCTGGTCCTGCCGCTGGCCATGGCCGTGCAGAACAACCTCACGGTGGACGACCTCGCCCACACCTTCTCGATCTACCCGTCCCTGTCGGGGTCGGTGACCGAGGCGGGCCGTCGTCTCATGCAGCACGACGACCTGGACTAGGGGTGGCTTCGCCCTGTGAGTACTTCTCCGTGCTGGGGCACGGTGTGATGTCTCAGCACATCCTGGACAGATAAGTCTCAGCACATCGCGGACAGGTTGGTGTTCCGCTGGTAGCGGACGCTGCGGTCAAGGGTAAGGCTGGCGGCGATCGCGTTATCGATG
>NZ_BSTT01000014.1 GCF_030269685.1 Actinomycetospora sp. NBRC 106378 | reverse complement strand
TCTCATCGATAACGCGATCGCCGCCAGCCTTACCCTTGACCGCAGCGTCCGCTACCAGCGGAACACCAACCTGTCCGCGATGTGCTGAGACTTATCTGTCCAGGATGTGCTGAGACATCACACCGTGTCAGGGGACGGATGAGTGCTCACGGGCGCGGAGCGCACCCCGGAGCGCACCGCCACCGGGAACACCACCGCCGCCCACACCGCCACGACGAGGCTGTCCCACGGCGCGGGCAGCACGCCGAGGCCGTCGAACGAGCCGAGGCCGGAGAGCAGCGTCAGCACCAGCAGGTGGACCACGAGCCACGCTCCGCGGCGGAGCTCCTCGACGAGCGACCCGGACCGGTCGCGGCGCCACAGCACCACGAACAGCGGCACGCCGACGAGGGTGAGCGGCAGGGCGAGGCGCAGGTCGGAGAAGCCCGACCAGTAGACGAACAGCGTCGCCAGGACGAACGAGACGGGCGTGATGACGCGCAGCCCCGGGACCCAGCCGGAGAGCCGCTCGGGCTCCCGTCGTCGGAACACCTCCGCGGCGACGGCGGCCGCGAGGTAGAGCAGCAGGTACAGCGTGCCCATCACCGAGACGATCGACTGCCACCCGGAGAACGGCAGGAGGTAGACCACGATGACGGCGAGGTTGAGCAGCAGCGCCCGCCGCGGGATGCCCGACGACGGGTGCACCGCCATCAGCGCCCGCGGCAGCAGCCGGTTCTTCGCGAGCGCGTAGGTGTGGCGCGCGTCGACCGCGACCCCGACGAAGGCCGACCCGCCCGGCGAGACGACCGCGTCGCCGTAGAGCACGGCGGCGAGGAACCCGAGGTTCAGGACGACCGCGAGCTGCCCGAACGGCGACTCGAAGTTCACGCCCTGCCAGCCGGACCCGAGGGCGTCGGCGGGCACCGCCCCGAGGAACGCAAGCTGGAGGCCCAGGTAGAGCAGCAGCGCGAGGCCGATCGACCCGAGTACCGCGAGCGGCACGGTGCGCTGCGGGTCGCGGGCCTCGCCGGAGAAGTCGACCGGCGCCTGGAACCCGTTGAGCGAGTACACGATCCCGCCGCCGGCCAGCGCGGAGAGCACCGCGCCCCAGCCGTAGGGCGCGAAGCCGCCGTGGTCGGTGAGCCGGGCGGAGTCGAAGCCGGAGGCCAGCAGCAGCACGACGGTCAGCAGCGGAACCGCGACCTTCACGACCGTCACCGCCGTGTTGACCCGACCGAACAGCTTCACGCCGAACCAGTTCAGCGCCGTGAGCACCACCGACAGCACGACGGCGAAGAGCACGCCCGCGCCGGTCAGCGCGTCGTCGGCGTAGAGCCAGGGCAGGTAGTAGCCGGCGTACTGGACGATCGCGGTGAGCTCGGCGGACGTCGCGCCCACCGAGAGCAGCACCGAGAACCCGATGACGGTGCCGGCGAGCCGGCCGCTCGCGTACAGCGGCCAGCGGACGGTGCCGCCGCCCTCCGGACGGGTCGCACCGAGCTCGACCATCACCAGCGCGACGAGCGTGACGAGCACGCCCGCGATCAGCCAGGCCACCAGCGCGGCGGGCCCCGCGATCTGCGCGGCGTAGAGCGCGGCGAACAGCCAGCCCGAGCCGACGATGTTGGAGAACCCGATGGCGGAGAGGCCGCCCACGCCCAGGTGGCGGCGCAGGCGGCCCTCCTGCGCGGCGACCTCGTCGCCGACCGTCGTCGTCACGGACGGCGGACTACCCGGTGCGGGCACCTGCCAGCGGGCCCGGTGTGATTGCCTGCCCCCATGGAGTGGACCTGGCCCCGGCTCGCGGCGTCGGCCGCGGGGGTGTTCGTCGTCGCGGGAGCGGTGACCGCGGTGGCGACCTTCCCGACGACGGGTGGTGCGGCGCCGGCCGCCGTCCTCCCCGCGGCGGGCGCGCCGATCGTGCCGGCGGGAGTGGCACCGTCCACGACGGCGCCCCCGACCCCGGTCGCGGACGACGCGCCGGACCCGACCACGACGCAGCCCGCGCGGGTCGCGGCATCCGCGGCTCCGGCCGACGACGGACCGCGCGACGCACCCCGACCCGCCGTCGGGAACGGGCCCGCGGACGACGACGGGCCCGGGCCGGACGGCCCGAAGGGCAAGGACAAGGGCAAGGGCCCGAAGGACGACGGTCCGGGCAAGGGCCACGACGGCGGCGGGCCCGGCCGGGGTCACTGAATATTCCCGGTCGAGGGCCGGACGTTGCTCACCTGCACGAACCGCGCCGTGGTGGTTACGGTGGCCAGGTGATCGTGCTCGTGTCGCGCCGATGGCTCGACGGCGTCGGCTCGCCGCCCGGGCTGTAGCCCTCCTCGGACTCCTGCCCGCAGGAACCGACAGGGAGGACCCCGGTGGACGCCCCCACCACGACCGCACTCGACGACCCGCTGCGCGCCGCGCTCGACGGGCCGCAGGCACGCCTCGCCGTGCGGCACGGCGATGCCGTGCGCTACCACCCCGACGTCGCGCCCTTCCTCGCGCCGCCCCGCTCTCCGCGGGAGTGGCGCGACGCGGCCGATCTCGGTGACGTCATGGTGGTCCGCACCGCCGGCCCCCTCGACGTCCCCGACGACTGGACCCTGGAGCGCGAGATCCCCGGGGTGCAGATGGTGCTCGACGACGACGTCCCGACACCGACCGCGCCCGACCCGCAGCTCGTCCTGCTCGGCGATCCCGACGTCGACGAGATGCTCGCCCTCGTCGGGCGCACGAGGCCCGGCCCGTTCGCCCGGCGGACGCGTGAACTGGGCGTCTACCTGGGCATCCGGGACGAGCTGCTGGGTCTCGCCGCCATGGCGGGCGAACGCATGCACGTGCCGGGCGCCTGCGAGATCAGCGCCGTCTGCACCGACCCGACGGTGCGGGGCCGGGGTCTCGCGACGCGGCTGGTCCTCGCGGTCGCCGCGGGCATCCGGGCCCGCGGCGAGACGCCCTACCTGCACGCCGCCGCCGACAACACCACCGCGATCCGGCTCTACGAGCAGCTGGGGTTCCGGCTGCGGGCCACCCCGTCCTTCGTCGCCGTCCGCGCTCCGTCACATCCGGAGGAGACATGACCTTCCACCTCGCCGTCGCCCTCAACGACACCGGCTGGCACCCCGCCGCCCCACCGGGCGACGTGCTCGAGCCGGACTTCTGGGTGTCGCAGATCCAGGAGGCCGAGCGGGGCCTGGCCACGCTCGTCACCCTGGAGGACGGCTTCGCCCGCCCCGGGCTGGACTCGGTGCTGATCGCGCTGCGGGCCGGACCGGTGACCTCGCACATCGGGCTGGTGCCGACGGTGGTCGCCACCCACACCGAGCCGTTCCACGTCTCCACACAGATCGCGACGCTGGACTGGGTCACCTCCGGACGCGCCGGCGAGCGCATCAAGGTCTCGGCGGATCCGGCGGAGGCCGCGCTGTTCGGCCGCCGCGACCCGGCGTCGGAGACCCGCGAGGGGCTGTTCGAGGAGGCCGCCGACCACGTCGAGGTGCAGCGCCGGCTGTGGGACTCGTGGGAGGACGACGCCGAGATCCGCGACGCGGCGACCAACCGCTTCGTCGACCGCGACAAGCTGCACTACATCGACTTCGTCGGCTCGCACTTCGCGGTCCGCGGCCCGTCGATCACGCCGCGCCCGCCGCAGGGCCAGCCGATCGTCACCGCCCTCGCGCACGTCGACACCGCCTACCGGCTCGCCGCGCGGTGCGCGGACCTCGTGTTCACCACCCCGGACGGCGTCGGGCGCGACGGGCCCACCGGGGACGCGGCGACGACGCTGCGCGGGGTCCGGTCGGCGGAGGCGGAGATCGGGCGGGTCGGGGCGAGCGGAGCGACGGGGGGAGGTCAGCAGCCGACGCAGGTCCTCGGCGACCTGGTCGTCTTCCTCGACGACGACGCCACGGCCGCGAGCACCCGGTGGACCCGGCTCGACGGCGAGCGGACGCTGCGCTCGGACGCGGACGTCTTCGCCGGCACCGTCGAGCAGCTCGCGACGAAGCTCGAGGGCTGGGCCGCCGCCGGCCTCGACGGGGCGCGCCTGCGACCCGCCGTCGCCGACCACGACCTCCCCCGCATCGCGCGCGACCTCGCGCCCGAGCTGGCCCGACGCGGCCTGACCCGCACCGCCTACGAGGCGGACACCCTCCGGGGCCTGCTCGGCCTCGAGAAGCCTGCCGACCGCTATGCAGGAGTGCAGTGATGACGAAGCCCGCGAAGAAGCAGATCCACCTCGCCGCCCACTTCCCCGGCGTCAACAACACGACGGTCTGGAGCGACCCGGCGTCGGCCAGTCACATCGAGTTCGAGTCGTTCCGGCTCTTCGCGCAGTCGGCCGAGCGCGGACTGTTCGACTTCCTGTTCCTCGCCGAGGGCCTGCGCCTGCGCGAGCAGGGCGGAAAGATCTACGACCTGGACGTCATGGGGCGCCCGGACAACGTGTCGATCCTGCAGGCGATGGCGGCCGTCACCAGCCACGTCGGGCTCGCGGGCACGGTGAACTCGACGTTCAACGAGCCGCTCGACGTCGCCCGCAAGCTCGCTTCCCTGGACTACCTCTCCGGCGGCCGCGCCGCGTGGAACGTCGTCACCAGCTGGGACGAGTTCACCGGCGAGAACTTCCGCCGGGGTGGCTACCTGCCCAAGGAGAAGCGCTACCTGCGGGCGAAGGAGATGCTCGACGTCGCCAAGCAGCTGTGGGACACCGACGGCGGCGAGTTCGACATCCACACCGACCAGTTCGACATCACCGGCCGCTTCCCGGTCCCGCGCAGCCCGCAGGGCCACCCGGTGATCATCCAGGCCGGCGACTCGGAGGAGGGCCGCGAGTTCGCGGCGAGCTCCGCCGACGCGATCTTCACCCGGCACGGCGAGAAGCAGGCCGGCATCGAGTTCTACGCCGACGTGAAGGGGCGGCTCGCGAAGTTCGGTCGCCGCGAGGAGGACCTCAAGATCCTGCCGGCCGCCACCTTCGTGCTGGGCGACACCGAGGACGAGGCCGCCGAGAACGCCCGCCAGGTCCAGTTCCAGCAGATCTCCCCCGCCACGGCGATCGCGTTCGCCGAGCAGGTCTGGAACCGCGACCTCTCCGACGTCGACCCCGACGGCCCGGTGCCGAGCTTCGACCCGGTGACCGAGAACGACGTCGACTCCGGCCAGCACTTCTCCCGGGGCCGGGCCAGCGTGCGGCAGTACCGCGACCCCGTCGCGACCGCGCAGGAGTGGCGCGAGCTCGGCGAGGCGAAGGGCTGGTCGCTGCGCGAGGTCGTCATCGCGAAGAACGGCCGGCACACCTTCGTCGGGACCCCGCAGCGGGTCGCCGACACCATCGACGACTTCGTGCAGTCGAACGCGAGCGACGGGTTCGTGCTGGTCCCGCACATCACGCCGGGCGGGATGGACCCGTTCGTCGACCAGGTGGTCCCGCTGCTGCAGGAGAAGGGGTCGTTCCGCACCTCCTACGAGGGGACGACCCTGCGGGAGAACCTGGGGCTCTCGCCGGTGCGCGTGCTCTCGCAGTCGTGAGCGGTCTGCTCGACCTCGTCGGCGGCACGCCGCTGGTGTCGCTGCGGCACAGCGGCGTGCTCGCCAAGCTCGAGTACCTGAACCCGGGCGGCTCGGTGAAGGACCGGGCGGCGCTGTCGATGGTGCTCGCGGCCGAGGAGTCGGGCGCGCTGCGGCCCGGCGGCACGATCGTCGAGGGGACCAGCGGCAACACCGGGCTCGGGCTCGCGCAGGTCGCTGCGGCCCGGGGCTACCGCATGGTCTGCGTGCTGCCGGACAAGACCGCCGTCGAGAAGCTCGACGCGCTGCGGGCCTACGGGGCCGAGGTGGTGCTGACGCCGTCGGCCCTGCCGAAGGAGCACCCGAACCACGTCGTGGCGTGGGCCGCCCGGATCGCCCGGGAGACCCCGGGCGGCTGGTGGGCCGACCAGTACGGCAACCCGGCCAACCCGGCGGTCCACCTCCGGACGACGGGTCCGGAGATCTGGGAGGCGACCGAGGGGCGCGTGACGCACTTCGTCGCGACGATCGGCACCGGCGGCACGATCTCCGGGACCGGACGGTTCCTCAAGGAGGCCTCGGACGGCCGCGTGCAGGTGATCGGAGCCGACCCCGTCACCTCGTCGTACAACGGCGGGGACGGCTCGCCGTTCGCGATCGAGGCGGCCGGGCACTACGTCCACCCGCAGACCGTGGACGACCCGTGGCCGGACTCCTACCACCGTGACGTCGTCGACTCCGTCGTCGCCGTGCCGGACCGGGCGTCGATCGAGGCGTGTCGGGCGCTCGCGAGGACCGAGGGGCTGCTGGTGGGCGGTTCCTCGGGCACGGCGTTCGCGGTGGCCCGCGAGGTGACCGGCGACTGCGTCGTCGTGCTGCTCCCCGACTCCGGGCGGGCCTACTTGTCCAAGTACCACTCCGACACGTGGTGCCGCCGGCAGGGCTTCCTCGACGGGGAGCTGTCGGCGTTCGTGTCTCCCGTGGTGTCGGTGCCGGTGGGGACGCCGGTCGCCGAGGCCCGGCGGGCGTTGGAGTCGTCCGGGCAGCCGGCGCTGCCGGTGGTGCTCGCGGGCCGGTCGGACCGGTTCCCGCCGGCGGCCGGGGAGGTGCTGGCGCTGGCGACGGCGTCCGACCTCGCCTCGGGCACCGTCGGCCCGGCGTCCGTGCCGCCGGTCGGGTTGGGCGTGGGCGAGTCGGTGGCCGACGCGCTGGAACGCTTTCCCGACGGCGAGGTCGCGCACCTCGTGCGGGACGGGCGGCTGGCGGGGTTGGTGACGCGGGGTGCGCTCCGCGCAGGTGAGCAGTAATCCGTGCCCGGGCACGGATTAGTGCTCACCTGGCGAAGCCATACCGTCGCGCCGTGACGCAGCGACCCGACAAGCACGACCCGTCGTCGTGCCGGCTGGAGACGCAGGCCGTGCACGGCGGCAACGCCGTCGACCCCGGGACGCGGGCGATCCGCACGCCGCTGGTGATGGCGAACTCGTACGCGCTGCCGGAGGACCCGTCGGCGCTGTCGTGGTCGGGGTTCGACACGCCGCTGTACACGCGGAACTCCGGGGTCAACCAGATCGCGCTGCAACGGAAACTGGCCACGCTGGAGCACGCCGAGGACGCCGTGGTGCTGGCGTCCGGGGTCGCGGCCCTGCACGCCGTCTTCTTCAGCCTGCTGCGCACCGGCGACCACGCGGTGATCTCCGACGTGACCTACGAAGCGACGTTCCGGCTGTTCCGCGACATCCTGCCCGCGCGTTACGGCGTCGAGGCGACGTTCGTGGACACCTCCGACCCCGAGGCGGTCCGCGCCGCGATCCGGCCGACGACGAAGCTGGTGCACACGGAGGTGGTCGCGAACCCGACGACGCGGGTCTGCGACATCCCGGCCGTGGCGGCGATCGCGCACGAGGCGGGCGCGCTGCTCTCGGTCGACTCGACCTTCACCCCGCCCCCGCTCTATCGGCCGCTCGAGCACGGCGCGGACCTCGTCGTGCACTCGCTGACGAAGTTCGTCAACGGGCACGGCGACGCGATGGGCGGGGCCGTCCTCGGGGCGACCGAGCTGCTCGACCCGATCCGCGCCGACGTCATGATCGACGTCGGCGGGGTGATCTCGCCGTTCAACGCGTGGTTGATCTCCCGCGGGGCGATCACCCTCCCGCTGCGTCTGCGGCAGCACCTGGCGTCGGCGCAGCGGGTCGCGGAGTTCCTGACGACGAGGCCCGAGGTCGCCTACGTCGCCTACCCCGGCCTGCCGTCGCACCCGCAGCACCCGGTGGCACGGCGACTCTTCGGCGGCGAGCCGCCGGGCGCCGTCATGGCGTTCGCGCTCGACGGCGACACGGACGCGCAGAACCGGTTCGTCGCCGACCTGCGCGTGATCACCTCGGCCGTGTCCGTCGGGCACGACGAGTCGCTGATCGTGCACGTCGGGCCGGACGGGCCGCGGGCGGCGCACTGGCCCGCGGAGTTCCGCCGCTACGGGCACCTGCGGCTGTCGGTGGGTCTGGAGGACCCGGACGACCTCGTCGCGGACCTCGCCGCCGCCCTGGGTTAGCGCGCGGGGCGGAGCCGCTCCCAGTTGCCCGAACCGATCGCGTCCTTCTCCGCCTCCGTGAGGTCGGCCTCGTCCAGGAACCGGCGCGCGGCGCCGCCGGAGTTGTCGATGAACGGGTGGTCGACCGCCGTCATGATCCGCTCGACCCCGACCAGCTCGATCGTCCAGCGCATCATCCGCGGCACGGTCAGGCCGCTGCCGGTGTAGGAGACGTTCTCCCGGAAGTAGTCCGCGACCGGTCGGCGCAGGTCGGTCCCGAACCGGGTGGACACCGCGGAGATGCGGTCGAGGAAGAACAGCACGACCTCGCCCCAGTGCCCGATCACGAGCTGCAGGTCGGGGTGCCGGTCGAAGACGCCGGCGAGGATCATCCGCAGGACCTGCATGCCGGTCTCGTAGTGCCAGCCGATCGCCGCGCTCGCGAGCGCCGAGTCGGTCGCGGGGTCGAAGCCCGTGTAGTAGGCGTCGCGGATCTCGTCGACCGGCTGGTGCGGGTGCACGTAGATCGGGGCGCCGAGCTCGGCCGCCGCGGCCCAGATCGGCTCGTTGCGCGGGTCGTCGAGCCGGACCGGACCCGTCCGACCGTGGATCATCGCGCCCGCCAGCCCCAGGTCGGTGACCGCGCGGCGGAGCTCGGCCGCCGACGCCTCCGGGTCCGGGGTGGGGAGCGTGGCGAAGCCGTCGAAGCGGTCGGGGTGCGCGGCGACGGCCTTCGCGATCGCGTCGTTGGCGCGCCGGGCGAGCGGGACGGCGCGTTCCGCCTCGAGGTTCTGCACGCCGGGGGCGGTCAGCGACAGGACCTGGACGTCGATGCCCTGGTCGTCCATCGCCGCGATCCGGCCCTTCCCGACGTCGAGCAGGGCCTCGCCGGCCATGTCCATCATCGAGGCCACGTCGGCCCGGTCCCGGTCGGTGCCGGGCGCGGTCCGCCACGCCTCGGCGACCTCCGGCGTCGCCAGGTGCTCCTCGAGGGCAATGAGCTTGCGCATGCTCATCATCGTGCTCCCGAGCGCGTGAGGGCGCTGCGTGGGTAGGGCTGTCCCCACCTCCGTGACGGGGGTCCTCCCCGGGCTGCCCGGGGGTTCGCACGATCGTTGCGCGGGCTCGATCGCGACAGGCTTCTCCCATCACCGAGACGGGGTCGCCGAGGCCCCGGGAGTCACCAGGAGCCCCGATGAACACGCAGTTCGACCCCCGCACCGTCCACCCGAATCCGCAGTTCCGGGGCCCGCAGTTCATCCGGGAGCCGCAGGCGGGACCTCGCCCGCCGTTCGCGCCCGCGCAGCCGCCGTTCGGTGGCCACCCGCCCTTCACACCGCCGCAGGTCTTCCCCGGCCAGTACCGCGGCCCGGTTCCGCCGCCGCCCTCGGCGCCGCTGCCGAAGAAGCGCCCGATCGTCGGGAAGATCGTTGCCGGGCTCGTCGCCGCCGGGCTCGTCGTGGGCGGGGCCGGAGCCTGGTACACGCTGTCCGGCTCCACCCCGACCGTGCAGGCCACGAGCTTCGCCGGCGCCGACCCCACCACCGCGCCGTTCGGCACCGACCACGCCGAGGTCGCGACGGTCGCCGCCACCGGCGACCAGCCCGGTGACACCCCCGGCCTCTACGCCACCACCGACCCGGCCAGCTGCGACAGCGCGGCCTTCCTGCAGCAGCTCCAGGCCGACCCCGCGAAGCTCGCGGCCTGGGGCGGCGTGTTCGGCCTCGGCGCCGCGGACGTGCCGGCGTTCGTGAACTCGCTGTCCCCGGTCGTCCTGCGGGCCGCCACCAGCGTCACCGACCACCCGTTCCACGAGGGCGCGTTCGTCGAGGAGCCCGCGGTCCTCGCAGCCGGCACCGCGGTGCTCGTCAACTCCTACGGCGAGCCGACCGTCAAGTGCTTCAACGGCAACCCGCTCTCCGCCGGCCCGAGCACCGCGGCGGCCGTCACGGTCTCCCCCACCACGCAGGTGGTCACGAACTTCCGCCTCACCACCGTGGACAACAGCCGGGTCGTCGTCGTCCACGGCAAGCCGGACCCGAAGCCGAACAAGGGCCCGAACAAGAAGCCCGAGACCGTCCCGACGCCGGACCCGGTGCTGGTGCAGAAGGCGAAGGACGCGCAGACCGCGGCCGACAAGGCGCGGACCGACGCGAACGACGCCCGCGCGAAGGCGGACGACGCCGCGACGAAGGCCCGGATCTTCCGCAGCGAGGCCAACCGGCTCGTCGGCGTGGAGGCGGCCGCCACGAACCGGGCGAACACCGCCAACGCTGCCGCCGCCACCGCGCAGCAGGAGTTGAACCGGGCGTTCCTGGCCTTCCCGCCCGACCCGGCGCGCGTCGCGGCCGCGCAGGCCAAGCTGACGGCGGCCAGGTCCGAGCAGGTCGCGGCGGCCACCGACCTGGTGAAGGCCCGGAACGACCTCACGGAGGCCGACGGGGCGGCCGACACCGCGGAGGACCAGGCCCGGATGGCCAACTCCGCCGCCACCAGCGCCGAGGGGGTGGCCGACCAGGCCGACAAGAACGCCGCCGACGCGAAGAAGAAGGCCGACGACTCCGCCAAGCCCGAGAACCAGCCGGCGAAGAACACGGTCACCGGTGACGGGACGGCGCCCGGCACCGACGTCGCGCCGGAGAAGGGCACCGGGACGCAGGAGGGCACCGCCGACGGGGCGAAGCCCGACACCGACGGGACCGCCGCGGGCACCGGCACCGGCACCACCACCGGCACCGGCACCGGCACCGGCACGACCGACCCCTGCTCCGCGGTCGCGGGCAAGACCCTGCCCGCGACCTGCCAGGCGCCCGACACGACCGGCACCGGCACGACGGGCACGACGGGCACGACGGGCACGACGGGCACGACGGGCACCACCGGCGGCGCCGACACGGCCGGCACGGGGACCGGCGCCGGCGGCGGCCAGTCCGGCAGCGACACCGGCAGCACCTCGCAGGACGGCGGTTCCACCGGGACCGGCGGCTCGACCGGCAGCGACCAGAGCACCGGCAGCTGAGCCCCAGCACGACGAGAGCCCGGCCCCACCTCAGGTGGGGCCGGGCTTCGTCGTGCTGGTCGACGGTGGTCCGGGTTGCGGTCCGTCGCCCGCTTCCCGACGATCGGGGACATGCTCCTCACGCGTCGGCGCCACGTGGATCTCATGCGCCTCGACGCCGCGACCTGTCGGTAGACACCGTCGCCCCGTCCCGCCGTTCCCGAGGGGAGGTGGGCTCCGCCCATGTGAGCACTGACGGTCGCTGTGACGACCCTTTCTGCTCACCTGCGCGGAGCGCACACCATGAGCATCGTCCCGCACTGGTTCCTGCCGACCTCCGGTGACGCCCGCGGCATCGTCGCGCGCCGTCACGCCGACCGCGGCGACATCGGCGACGCCTCCCGCGGTGCCGACATCGACTACCTCGCCCAGGTCGCGCGGGCCGCCGAGCACCTCGGCTACGTCGGGGTCCTCACGCCCACCGGCTCGTTCTGCGAGGACGCCTGGATCACGACGGCGGCGCTGCTCCGCGAGACCCGCCGGCTGCGCTACCTCGTCGCGTTCCGGCCCGGGGTCATCTCCCCCACCCTCGCCGCCCAGCAGGCGTCGACCTACCAGCGCATCTCCGACGGCCGGCTCATGCTCAACATCGTCACCGGCGGTGACGCGGTCGAGCAGCAGCGCTTCGGCGACTGGGCCGACCACGACGCGCGGTACGCCCGCACCGACGAGTTCCTGACGGTGCTGCGGGGCGCGTGGGGCGCGGAGCCCTTCGACTTCGCCGGCGAGCAGTACCGCGTCGTCGGCGCGTCCACCTACGCGCCGCCCTCACCGACGCCGCCGATCTACTTCGGCGGGTCCTCCGACGCGGCGCTGCCCGTCGCCGCCCGCCACGCGGACGTGTACCTGACCTGGGGCGAGCCGCCCGCCGGGGTCGCGGAGAAGATCGGCCGGGTCCGCAAGCTCGCCGACGAGCTCGAGCGCCCCGTCCGGTTCGGGATCCGGCTGCACGTCATCACCCGGGACACCGCCGAGCAGGCGTGGGGCGAGGCCCGCCGGATGCTCGACTCCCTCGACCCGGCCGCCATCGAGCGGGCGCAGGCCGCGCTGCGGACCAGCCAGTCGGTCGGCCAGCAACGGATGCTCGCCCTGCACGGCGGGTCCACCGACTCACTCGAGATCAGCCCCAACCTGTGGGCCGGGATCGGCCTGGTCCGCGGTGGCGCGGGCACGGCACTCGTCGGGAGCCACGAGCAGGTCGCCGAGCGGATCGCGGAGTACCACGCCCTCGGCATCGACGAGTTCGTGATGTCCGGCTATCCGCACCTCGAGGAGGCCTATCAGTTCGGGGAGGGCGTGCTCCCGTTGCTGTGACCGTGACCGTGGCCCCCGTGTCCGTGGCCGTGATCCCCGTGGTCGTGCCCCGCGGGCCGCCCGGCGAGGTCGGCCGAGCGCTCGTCGACGGTCACGGCGTCCAGGGCCCCCGTTGCCACGACGCGGTCCTCGAGGGCCGCGAGCCAGCAGCGGTAGTAGCGGAAGGGCTCGTCGTCGGGATGGTCGGCCTCCCACGCGGCGATCCGGGCGACGAGGTCGTCGCGGAACTCGTCCCAGGTGAACAGGCCCGTGTCGGCCAGGGTCACCGCCATCGCGAAGGCGCGGCTCTCCCAGGGCTCGGCGAAGACCAGTTCGCCGTTCGAGCGGGGCGGAGCGCCCGGGCCCTCGACATCGAGGGCGGGCCCGGCCGGGCGGTCCGGGCACGCGCTCACGGCGCGGCCACCTCCGCGACGCCGACCATGGCGTCGCGGGTGACGAGGGCCGCGAGCGCCTCGGCGTCGAGCCCGTCGGTCCCGGCGGGCCGCCGGGGCAGGACGAGGTAGCGGACCTCGGCGCTCGAGTCCCAGACCTGGATCTCCCGGCCCTCGGGGACCTCCAGGCCCATCTCCCGCAGCGTCCGGCGCGGGGTGCGCACCATCCCCGCCCGGTAGGCCGG
Organism: Actinomycetospora sp. NBRC 106378; assembly: GCF_030269685.1. Taxonomy (GTDB): domain Bacteria; phylum Actinomycetota; class Actinomycetes; order Mycobacteriales; family Pseudonocardiaceae; genus Actinomycetospora. Next base: position 146,186 of record NZ_BSTT01000014.1, on the reverse strand, counting down.
GTCCTTGTACCAGCTCGGGGGCAGCCCCAGCACCGGCCACGGGTAGCAGGAGCACAGGGTGCAGACCACCACGTGGTGGACGTCCTCGGTCTGCTCGAGCACCACCATGTGCTCGCCCTGCGGTCCCCCGTACCCGAGGTCCTTGATCGCCGCCGTGCCGTCGCGCAGCAACCAGGCGCGGTACTCCGCGTCGGTCCAGGCCCGTGCGACCACCCGGGCCCCGTTGAGCGGGCCGACGTCGCGCTCGTAGGTGCTGATGAACGTGTCCATCACCGTCGGGTCGACCAGCTCGCGCTCGACGAGGAGCTGTTCGAGCGCCTCGGTGCGCAGGGCCGGGGACAGGCGGTCGGAAGGGGCGTCGGTCACCGCGTCTCCAGGTAGCTCTCGAACACCTCGGCGTGCAGGGTGAACGGCTCGGCGTCGGGGCCCCACAGCTCGGTGGAGGGGAACGCGACGGTGTAGACGTGCTGGGGGTTCTCCCCTGCGAACACGGCGTGGGTGTCGGGCAGGACGTGCGGGGGGCGGACCGCCGCGACGGTGCCGGTCCGTCGTCGGAGGTAGCGCGGCAGCTTGGTGGGGCCCTCGGGATGCAGGTCCTTGGTCCGCACCACGTCGCCGACCGCGAACGCGGGGTCCTGGTCGACCTCACGCAGGGAGCCCGGAGCGGAAGCCCTGTAGTCGGGCCGGGTCGGCTCGGGGAACGCCGGCTCCTCGACGTCCTCCCCACGGTTGCGGCGGGCCCGGGCGTCGACGGCGCCGGGGGCCAGGATCGTGCTGTCGGTGAGCATGAGCTCGGCGGCGTTCAGCCAGCGGCCGTAGTACCCGTCGACGAGGTAGTCGACCGGGTGGAGGCGGCCGAGGGCGTGCCGGAACGCGTCGAGGTTCCGCCCCGAGATGCGGCCCATGGTGAGGACCGTCAGCGCGAAGCTGCGGCCCTCCCACGGCTCGGGGAAGGGCGGCTCGTCGGTGGGGACCTGGGCGGGCCCCCAGCCCTGCGTGCCGCCCATGTCGGCGATCGAGTCCATGCGGGTCCTCTCCACGGGCCGCGACGTGCTCGGAGGGGCTCGGCGTCGAGCCTCCCGGGTTGGCGTCCACGGCCGTACGGGGTTCAATGATCCTATGGGCCGGAACCTCGTGCGTCGTCTGCACGTCGATCTGTGCCGCGTGCCGGCGATGGGCTGTCGCCCCGCCCGCCCGCTCGTCTGAGCGATCCCGCTCACCCGCGCCGAACTGGTCGCCCTGCGCTGCGCGGACGACGAGCGCCCCCGCACGTCCCGGTCGCGCACCTCCGCGCACCGGTCCCACGCCTGAGCACCAGGAGAGATCGAGCATGGCCATCAAGCCCAAGGAGACCGTCGTCCCGTTCCCCGTCCACGCGGAGGGCACCGGCGTCTACCAGACCCTCACCGCCGGCGGCGAGGGCGGCCACGTCTTCCACACCGACGCCTACCCGGCCTTCGGCGGCAAGGACTCGGCCCCGAGCCCGCTGTTCTACCTGCTCGGCGCCCTGACCTCCTGCAACCAGGTGACCGGCAGCATCGTCGCCAAGGACCTCGGCATCACGGTCACCAAGTGGACCTTCGACATCGTCGGTGACCTCGACACCGCGGTCTTCGTGGGCGGCGCCGAGGGCAACGCCAACTTCGACCGGGTCGAGGTGCGGGCGACGGTCGAGACCGACGCCACCGAGGAGCAGTTCGAGAAGTTCGTCTCGGAGGTCGCCCGCCGCTGCCCCGTGACGCAGATGTTCACGCGCAGCGGGCTCGAGTTCGACAACCAGTGGACCCGCGTCGCCGCGACCGCCACGGTCTGACCCCCGTACCCCACGAACGGGCCGTTCGTCACGGTCGATCGTGACGGACGGCCCGTTCCTGCGTCGGGGGGAGCGTGCTCCCGGCCTCCCGTAGCGTCCGGAGCGACCGTCGTGAGGAGATGCCCGTGCTCGAGCTCGAGACCGACGTGCTGGTCGCCGGCGGTGGCCCCGCCGGCACGTGGGCCGCGCTCCGCGCCGCGGACGCCGGCGCCGACGTGGTGCTGGTCGACAAGGGCTGGTGCGGGGCGAGCGGCGCGACGGCCGCGTCCGGCACCAGCGTCTGGTACGTCGAGCCCGACGCGGACGCCCGCGAGACGGCGATGGCCGCCCGCGAGGGTCTGGGCGGCTACCTCTCGGACCGCGGCTGGATGGCCCGCGTGCTCGACGAGACCTACGCGGGCGTCAACGAGCTGGCCGACCGCGGCCGCTACCCCTTCCCCCGCGACGACGAGGGCCGCGAGATCCGCCGCGGGGTCCAGGGCCCGGAGTACATGCGCCGGATGCGGACGCTCGTCCGCCGCGCGGGCGTGCGCATCCTCGACCACTCCCCCCTCACAAGGCTGCTGACGACGGTCGACGGCGTCGTCGCGGGTGCTGCGGGCACCCGCCGCCAGGTTGGGGTGGACTACCGCGTGCGGGCCGGCGCGGTGGTCCTCGCGACCGGCGGCTGCGCGTTCGGCAGCGGGGCGCTGGGCTGCGACGTCGACACCGGCGACGGCGCGCTGGCGGCGGCCGAGGTCGGCGCGCACCTCTCGGGCATGGAGTTCTCCAACGCCTACGCGATCGCCCCGGCGCACAGCTCCGTCACCAAGACCGCCTACTACAGCTACGCGAGCTTCTACCGCGCCGACGGCACGATCCTGGAGGGCGCGGGCAGCACCCGCGGCCGGTCGGTCATCGCCCGGACGCTGCTCGACGAGCCGGTGCTCTGCCGCCTCGACCACGCCGGACCGACCGAGCAGACCGCCATGCGCCGCGGGCAGCCGAACTTCTTCCTGCCCTTCGACCGCGCCGGCATCGACCCGTTCCGCGACCTCTTCGAGATCACCCTGATCGCCGAGGGCACGGTGCGCGGCACCGGCGGCATCGCGCTCGCGGCGCCGGACTGCGCCACCGGCGTCCCCGGCCTCTACGCCGCGGGCGACGCGGCGAGTCGCGAGAACATCTGCGGCGGCTTCACCGGCGGCGGCAGCCACAACGCCGCCTGGGCGCTGTCCTCGGGCAGCTGGGCCGGGCGCGCCGCGGCCGCGCACGCGCTCGCCGGAGGGAGGCCCTACCCGACGACCGGTGCAGGTCCCGTCCCGTCCGGGCCGACTCCCGTCCGGGACGTGGTCTCGGCGGTCCAGGCCGAAGTCCTGCCCTATGACATCAACCTGATCCGCCACGGCGACCGGCTCGGCCCCGCGCTGGAACGGCTCGACGGGGTGTGGGACACGGTGCGCGAGGGTCTCGACGGCGGGTCGTGGCGAGCTCGCGAGGCCGCTGCGATGACGGCGGTCGCGCGGTGGATGTACACGGCGGCGCTCGCCCGCGAGGAGTCCCGCGGGATGCACAAGCGCGAGGACCGTCCGGGCAGCGACCCGGCCTGGCAGCGCCGCATCGCGGTCGGCGGGCTCGACGAGGTCTGGGTGGCCGCGTGATCGAACTGCTCTCCACCGACCGCTGCATCGGCTGCGACCGCTGCGTCGACGTCTGCCCCACCGACGTCTTCGACCGCGTGCCCGGCACCGTCCCCGTCATCGCACGGCAGGGCGACTGCCAGACCTGCTTCCTCTGCGAGGCCTGGTGCCCGGTGGACGCGTTGTGGGTCGCGGCCGAGCGCACGCCGCTGGCCGCGCCGCCGGCCGAGGACGACGTGGCACTGGGCAGCTACCGCGCCGCTCTCGGCTGGGGGCAGGGCCGGACGCCGGGCGCACGGATCGCCATCGGTCCGCCGCTGATCCACGAGCCGGGCGACCCGCCCGGGCCGCCGCTCGTGTGACCCGCCGTCGTCAAGCCGCACGATCCTGTCCGGCGGAGCGACGTGCTCGCTCAGCGACCACTTCGCTCCGCACCGCCGGATCGTGCGGTTCGGAAGGGAGCGTGGCCGTCAGGCCAGCTTCTCGCGCAGCTCCTTGATGCCGGTGCCGAAGACGCCGTCGGCGAAGGTCGTGTTCAGCTCCTCCTCCTGGGACGCGTCGGCGTCGTACTCGGCCCACCACTCGACGAAGGTCTCGCCGGTGTCGGTGATCGGGCTGACGCGCACCGTGGAGAGGTAGCGGCGGACCCCGAACGGGTTCGCGCCGGTGAACGTGTAGGTGAAGGTCCGGACGGTGTCGTCGAGGGTGATGAGCTTCTCGTCGAAGGGGTCTCCACCCGCCGCCATGGTCAGTCGGCGCACCGCCCCGACCTGCCCGTCGACGCCCTCGACGAGCTCGCTGTGGCTCAGGGCCGGGTGCCACGAGGGCAGGTCGTTGAAGGCCCGCAACTGGGCCCAGACCTGCTCGGCCGGGGCGGCGATGACTCCACTGGCGTACGGACGCGGCACGGCGGTTCCTCCTGGGGTGGACGGATCTCCACGCTATAGCGCGTGTGACCCGGCCCACCAGGCGGACGCGGCCGATCCTGTCGCGGGGCGCCGCCGTCCCCCGCCCACCCTGTCGCTGTGAATCACCGCGACAAGGTGGGGGGAGAGCACGACAGGGTCAGTGCAGCCGCACCTCGTGGCGATCGCCGAGGTCGACCTCGAGCAGCGCGTGGCCGTGCTCGTCGGCTGTGACGGTGTCGGTGGCCGTCCCGAGGCTCGTGTAGGTGCGGCCGGGGACGAGGCGGTCGACGCCGAGCACCGTGCGCACCGGTCCGTCGCCGGGCCGCAGCACGAGGTCGAGGGCGTGTCCGTCGGTGACGGCGCGGGCGACGAGCACGTCGGGGTAGGCGGCCTCCGCGAGGCGCGGGCCTTGCCGCCAGGTGGTGGGGACGGCGCCGTGGCCGAAAAGGTCCCGCAGCCCCGAGCGCCGGCCGAAGCGGCCGAGGATCCCGTAGAAGTTGACCAGCGGCGAGGAGTCCGCGTAGCGCCGCGCGCCGTGGCGCTCCTCGACGGGCTCGCGCTCCGCGAGCGCTGCCGCAGCCGCCACGGCCGCGTCCTCGTCGCCGACCTCGCGCCCGGCCATCGTGATGCCGATGAGCCCGAGCGTGTCGCGGCCGAGGGTGTAGTTGCCGGGGTCGAGCCGGGAGACCAGACGCGCCGGCAGCGCGGGGTGGCCGCCGTCGGTCGTCAGCTCCCGCTCGCGCAGCAGCCACCACGTGCGCTGGGCGAGGTCGGGGAAGCCCGCGTGCAACCAGAACGCGGTGTTGAGCTGCACCGCGGCGCCCGCCCAGAAGTTCCACGACAGCCCGAGGTGACGGGCCCGCACGCCCACGATCCGGCCGTCGGGGCGCAGGAACTCGTGCTCGTAGGAGTGATGCAGGCGGTCGCGGACGTCGGCGAAGTACCGGGTGCCGTGCACCGCGTCGTGCGCGAGCAGCGTGTTGATCCCGAACGTGTTGCAGACCGTGTAGATCCAGTTCGGCTCGCACGGGATCAGCGCGTAGTCCGAGTCGGTCATGCTGCGGTGGATCTGACCGGCGAGGGCGTGGAAGTCGTGCGCGTAGGCCTCGTCGTCCGACCAGCGGTAGGTCAGCGCCCCCGGCCGGGAGTAGCGGTCGTCGTTGAGCACCGAGTACGCGCCGACCATGGTGCCGTGCCAGCCCGAGAGCATGATGTTCTCGTCGGTGTCGAGCGGGTCGCGGTTGGTCGAGAGGTTGCCCCAGAGATTCTCGGCGGCCCAGTAGCCCCACACCTTGCGCTGCAGGACCTTCTCGATCGCGTTCCGCTGGGCCTCCGCGACGTAGCCGGAGAAGGCGGGGGTGCGGGTGAACTGCGACATCGCGACCCCGTTGCACAGCGCCGTGAGCTGGTAGCGGATCGCCGCCTCGCGGTACTGGTCGAGGATTGTGAACCCGTCGAAGCGGTCGATGGGTTGGAGCGCCATGTCGAGGGCGTAGCGCAGGTGCGCGAGGTCGTCCGGGGTGCTCTCCGCGACGGGCAGGTCGCTCGCGAGCCGCGGCGGTCCGCTGATGACGAAGTCGACGTCGGCCAGCTCGGCGTTGACCCGCGTGCGGGTGCGCCGGTGCGCGACGTGCCGGACGCGGTGCACCACGTACGCCAGGAGGAGGAGCCCCGCGGCGATGGCGGGCACGCCCACGCGGGCGCCCCCGACAACGTCCGTGGGGTCGACCGCGAGGACCGCCAGCCCCGCGCTCACCACCCACACCAGCGGCGGCAGCACCACCGGTCCGGCGAACCACCAGACGACGAGCGCGAGCAGGAAGACCGCGAGCGTGAGCACCGTGAACGTCACGGAGCCGGCGAACGCGAACCCGCCGCCCGGGATCACGAGCCCCAGCCCGAACGCCGTCGGACCCGCCCCGGCACCCAGCCAGCCCGGCAGCGATCCGAGCAGCCAGACCGCCGCGTACACGGCCACGGCGCGACGCATCCGCCGGGCGGTGACCGGTCCGAAGGCGGCGACGTCGGGCAGCGGGACGCGGACGCGTCGGGCGAACCGGTCCGCCGCGGGCTCCGGCCTGGTCTCCGTGGTGCTCATCCCGCCCCGACCTCCTCGCGCGTGGGGGCGGCCCGTCGCGCAGGTGGCGCGAAGTCGACCTGCTGCGGCGCGCGCCCGGGGAACATCCGGAACCACTGCTTCCGGACGAAGGCGATGAGCAGCCCTGCCGCCACGCAGCACGCCACCGCGACCACCTCCGCGATCTGAGACAACAGCGTTCCAGTTGGCGACATCGAACATCTGGAACGCGCGCGTGTCAAACTCGACGCCATGACCGAGTCCCGGCGCTACGGCGGCCGCAGCAGCGAGGAGCGCCGGCGCACGCGGGACCGGCAGCTGCGGGAGGCGTGCCTCGACGTCGTCGCCGAGCACGGCGTCACCGCCCTGACCGCGGCCCAGGTCTGTGCCCGCGCCGGGCTGAGCAAGCGGTACTTCTACGAGAGTTTCACCGACCGCGACGCGCTGCTGGTCGCCGTGCTCGAGGATTTCTTCCGGCAGGTCAACCGGGCGGTCGTCGCGGCGCTGCTCGACGCCGGGCCGACCCGGGCCGACCGGTCCCGCGCGACGATCGGCGCCCTCACCGACCTCCTCGCCTCCGACGCCCGCCTGGCCCGCCTCTACGTCGAGGCCGCCGATCACCAGCCGCTGCGCCGGTCCCGCAGCCGCGCCTACCACCGCTACGCCGGGTTCTGGCTGCACGTCGTCCACCGCCATCCCGCGCCCGGGCCGGCCGACCGCCTCGCCGCGCTGCACTTCATCGCCGGGACCACCGACGTGCTGTGCTCCTGGCTGACCGGTGAGCTCGACCTGGACCGCCGCGCCGTGATCGAGGAGCTCGCCGACCTCGGTGCCCGCGCCGTCCCCGCCGCGGCGGCCACGACGTGACCGGGTCCCCGGTGCTCGACGGGCTGCTCCTCGCCGCCCTGCTCGTGGCGGTGGTCGTCGGTGGCGCCGGCCTGCTCCGCGGTCGCCCCGTCGACCGCTACCTGAGCAGCCGCAGCGCCGAGACCGGCCACCTCGTCATGAACCTCGTCATGGCCGCCATGCTCACGCCGTGGTGGGCCGGCGCGGTCCGCACGGCGGGCCTCGTCGTGCTCGGAGCCCTCGCCGTCGGGTTCACGGCGCTGCTGGTCCGGGGCGGGCCGGCGCGGCCGGCGCACCTGTTCCACCTGGTCGCCGCCGGGGCGATGATCTTCGCGGTACTCGCGACGGACCACCACGGGATGACCATGGACATGTCGACGGCCGCGCCCGTGTGGCGGAGCACCGTCGCCTGGGTGCTCGCCGCGCTGTTCGCCCTCGACGCGGTCGCGACGACGGGCGTGGTCGCCGTCGCGCCGCGAGCCGCTCTCGCGGGAACCGCGAGCAGTTCCAGGGTCCGCGCCCTGCGGGCGGCGGGTCTCCCGCACGTCGTGATGGACCTCGGCATGGTGACCATGCTCGTCATGGCCGCCTGACCCGACGTCAGGAGCGGAAGGTGAGCAGCGCGGCGACGAGGCCGGCGCGGACGGGCCCGGGGTGCCGTCAGCGACAGAGCGCGCTGTCCACCCGCCCGTGGTCCACGTGCCGCCGCCGGGTCAGGCGGGGCGTGTTCCTCACGGCCCCGTCCCGAGACCGCGGGCCCGCAGGACCCGCACCTCGGCCGGCCGGAAGAACAGCAGCTCGACGCCGATCCCGACGATGAGGATCAGCAGGATCGCCGCCATCACCGAGGGCATGTCGGACAGCGACTGCCCCTCGTTGAGGTAGGCGCCGAGGCCGAAGCCGAGGCTGGGCGAGGTCGCGATGATCTCCGCCGCCATGAGGGAGCGCCAGGAGAAGGCCCAGCCCTGCTTGAGGCCGCCGAGGAAGCCCGGCAGGGCCGCCGGGAGCATGATCAGGCGCGCCGACTGGGAGCGCGAGGCTCCCATCGCGAACCCGACCCGGGGCAGCAGCGGCGGCACCTGGTCGATGCCGGACACCAGCCCGTTCGCGATCGAGGGGACGGCGCCCATGAGCACGACGAAGTAGATGGTGGCGTCGGTCAGCCCGAACCACAGCACCGCGGCCGGGACCCACGCCACCGACGGCAGGCTCTGCAGCCCGGTGAGGATCGGCCCGATCGCCGAGCGCACGATCGGCACCGTGGCCACGAGCAGCCCGAGCGGCGTCGCCACCACCACGGCCAGCAGGAAACCGAGGATCGCCCGGCTGATCGAGGTCCAGATGATGTCCAGCGCGCGGCCCTCGGCGAAGTCCTGGCCGATCGTGCCGAACACCGCCTCGGGCGAGGGCAGCTTGAACTCGGGCCAGATCGCCGACGCCCACAGGATCTGCCAGACGACGACGAAGAGCACCACCGCGACGATCGGCGGCACCACCCCGGTGAGGAACCGCTTCCACAGCGGGACGCGCTGCTCGGTGGGCGTGTCGAGCGCGTCGAGCCCGCGCCCGACGTCGACCGCGTCGTCGACCGTCGCCGTGCTGTCAGCGGCCATGGGCGGAGATCACCTCGCGCAGCTCGCCGGTGATGTCGCCGTGCAGCTCCTCGGCGTCGTCGGCGCCGGCGGTGGCCCACTCGCGGACGACGCGCCCGGGCCGCGACGACAGCAGCACCACGCGCTCGGCGAGCCGGACCGACTCCCGCACGTCGTGGGTCACGAACAGCACCGTGGTGCCGGTCGCCTCCCAGACGCGCAGCAGCTCGGCCTGCAGCACGTCGCGGGTGATGGCGTCGAGCGCGCCGAACGGCTCGTCCATCAGCAGGACGCCCGCCTCCTCGCGACTCTTCCCCTCCCCGCCCAGACCGGTCGCGGCGGCCAGGGCCCGGGCCAGGGCCACGCGCTGTCGCATGCCGCCGGAGAGCTCGTGCGGACGCTTCTCCGCCTGGCCCTCCAGCCGCACGAGGGCGAGCAGCTCCTTCGCCCGCTCCCGCCGCTGCGCCCGGCCGATCCCGGCGAGGCGCAGCGGCAGCTCGACGTTGCGCCCGGCGTCGAGCCACGGCAGCAGGGCCGCCTCCTGGAACATCACGGCCGGTCGCGCCGCGGTGGTCTCGACGGTGCCGCTGGTCGGCCGGTCGAGCCCCGCGACGAGGTTGAGCAACGTCGACTTGCCGCAGCCCGACGCACCGAGGAGGCAGACGAACTCCCCGGGCGCGACGGCGAGGTCGACCCCGTCGAGGGCGACGACGGCGTCCCGCCCCGTCCCGAAGACCTTGGAGACGCCGCGGACGTCCAGGGCGGGCGGCCCCGTGCGCGGCTCCGGGCCGGAGCGCTCGAGCGTGGCGGTCATGGTGGGAGTCCCTTCCTGGGGAACTACTTGGTGTCGAGGCCGGCCGGGTCGACGGTCGGTCGTCCGGCGGCCTGCAGCGCCTCGTTGAGCGGGCCGAGGGCGAAGAGCCCCTTGACGTCGGTGGCGGACTGCGCCGTCCCGGCCGCCACCGCGTTCTGCGCGAGGGTCGGGAACGTCGAGGCGAGCGGGTCGGGGTTCAGCGAGACCTCGCTCCACGCGCGGTCGAGCACGTTCTGCGCGAGCGGCTTGCTGCCCGCCGCCGACAGACCGGCGTTGGCGGCCGCCTTCGCGGCGTTCGGGTCGGTCTGGGCCAGGTTCTCGGCAGTGACGAGGCCCTTGAGGAACGCCGAGACGGTGGCCGGGTGCTGCTGCACGTAGTCGGTGCGGGCGATGACGACGGTGGTCGGGAACTGCCCGTTCGGCCACAGCGTCTTCTCGTCGAGCAGCGGCGTGGCGCCGCCCTCGAGCACGAACCGCGACGCGAACGGCTCCGGCAGCCACCCGCCGTCGAGCTGGCCGGTCTTGTAGGCGTCGAGCGCGCGGGCGTTGTCGATGTTGACGACCTCGACGGCCCCCGGGCCGGTGCCCTGCGGCAGGTTGTTGTCCTTCAGCCACTTCTTCAGCGCGATGTCCTGCGTGTTCGCGAGCTGCGGCGTGGCGATCTTCTTCCCGAGCAGCTGCTGCGGGCTGGTGATGCCCGGACGCACGACCAGCTGGGCACCGCCCGAGGTCGCGCCCGAGATGATGCGCACGCCCTCGGGGTTCTGCTTGTAGGCGTTGATCGCGGGGCCCGAGCCGATGAACCCGATGTCGATCGAGTTGCCGAAGAGCGCGCTCGTCTCCTCCGGGCCGGCGTTGAAGGTCTGCGTCGACAGCGTGGTCTGGCCGAGCTGCTGGGCGAACAGGCCGTTCTGCACCCCGATCAGCGCGCCGGCGTGGGTGATGTTGGGGAAGTAGCCCAAACGCAGCTCGGGGGCGGGCCCGGCGTCCGCGGCCGGGGTGCTCGAGGACTCCTGGGCGCGGGAGCAGCCGGCCAGGACGAGCGCTGCGACGACGAGGGCGATGACGGCAGGCAGGGTGCGCCGACGATGGCGGATCACGGGTGGTGGTTCTCCTGAGGAGGCCCCGCACTGCGGCGGCGGGGTCGGACGGCGGCGGTCAGGCGCGCGCACCCGCGTTCGAGCCGCCGTCCGATCCGGACGGCAGGTCCCGCGGGTGGGTCAGGAGACCGGACAGGCGCAGCTGAAGACGCGGCCGAAGTCCACGTGACGACGGGCCACCAGGCGCACGTCGGCCGCGGAGGTCATGGGCGGTAAGCCTGCCATGACCCGTCCGTGGGGGCCACCGACGTGATGCGGGCGACCCCGACGGACCAGCGCCACCGGAGAGGTCACTCGGCGAACGCGGTGCGGTGGCGCTGGAGCTCGCCGCGCAGCAGGGCGAGCGAGCCCGCGACCTCGGCCGCGATGCGCTCGGCCTCGATCTCCCAGCGCCCGGCGCCGGCGTCGACCGCCGAGACCTCGCGCTGGACGACGGCGTCGAGATGGGTGAGGAACGTGGCGACGGCGGCGCCACGGGGGGTGAAGGACACAGGTGTCTCCTGGGTACGAGGGGGGCGAGGCGTGGGAGGCGGTCAGGCCGGTTCGGGCGGGTCGACCTGGGAGGCACGCAGCGCGGACGGCGAGGTGCCCCACTTGGCGAGGATCCGGGCGTAGGTGCCGTCGGCCATGAGCCTCGTGACGGCGGCCTGCACGGCCGGGATCAGCGGGGAGTCCTTCGCGAGGGCGAACCCGACGTCGAGCCGGCGGTACTCGTTCACGAACCGCAGTCGCGGCTGCTGGGACACGAGGTAGCGCAGGCCGTTGATCGTGCTCATCGTGACGTCGGCGCGCCGCTGCGCGAGCGCGAGACCCGTCGTCGCGCCGTCGGGGTAGCTGCGGACCTCGATGGCCGGTCGTCCCGCCTGGCTACATCGCGGCTGCGCCTTGGCGAGGGTGGACTCGAAGGTCGAGCCCGTCAGCACCGAGACGGTGCGGCCGCAGAGCTGGACGAGGTCGGTGATCGGCGGCTGCGGGTCGTCCGCGCGCACGGCGAAGCCCTGGCCGTCGTTGACGTAGGTGACGAAGCTGACCTGCTTCTTGCGGGCCTCGGTGACCGCGAAGTTGCCGGTGCCGACGTCGAACTTCCCGCTGGTCAGGCCGGGGACGATGCCGTCGAAGGTCGACTCGGTGCGTTGCACCCGCAGGCCCAGCGTGCGGGCGACGGCCTCGGTCATGTCGATGTCCTGACCCGTCGTGGTGACCCCGTCCGCGAGGTGGAACGCCGTGGGCGGGGCGGACACGCTCGCGCCGACCGTGAGGACGCCCTCCTGGGCGACCGTGCCCGGCAGGAGCGCCCGTGCCGCCGGATCCACGGCGACCGCCGAGGTCACGTCCTCGCGCGGGACGCCGGCGTCGGCGTCGTCGAGCGGGGAGGCGCAGCCGACCAGCAGGGCGCCGAGGAGGGTGAGCACGGCGAGCAGCACGGCACGGGGCATGAGGGGGTCCTGTCGGAAGTGCCGCAGGAGGACCCGACGCAGCGGTGCGACGAGGGGTGGGTCCGGTGCGGCCGTGGCTGGGCGGGAGCTCAGCGACAGGCGGCGGACCAGCAGCGGCAGAGGTCGACGTGCTCACGCGAGACGAGCGTGACGCCGGCTGCCATGAACCAGACGGAACCACCCGGACCCGGCACGGTCAAGCCGGGTGTGACGGCCCGCGCGCGACTCGACGCGACGCGTACCCCCGACGTACGGTCGTGTCCGTCTGCGTTGAGGGACGCTGGCGTTCCCGTGAATCCCCGTGTACCGGAGTGATCCGATGACGTCCCTCGTCGCGCCCGAAGCCCCTCCGTCGTCTCCCCCACGTACCGTCGGTGCCCGCCACGTCGGGCGCTGGGTGTGGGCCGCCGTCGTGCTCGTCCTCGTCGTCTGGGCGCTGCGCTCGGTCGCCCTCAACCCCGCCTTCGGCTGGGGCACCGTCACGCAGTACCTGTTCACGACGGCGGTGCTGCGCGGCCTCGCGACGACGCTGCTGCTGACCGTCGCGACGACGGTCGTCGGTTTCCTGCTGGGCATCGGGCTCGCGGCGATGCGGCTGTCGGGCAACCCCGTGCTGTCGTCGGTGAGCTGGGGCTACGTGTGGTTGTTCCGCTCGACGCCGCTGCTCGTGCAGCTGCTGTTCTGGTACAACGTCGGCGCCCTCTACCCGCGGCTCGGGCTGGGGATCCCGTTCGGGCCGACGTTCTTCTCGGTCGACTCGGTGAACCTGGTCAGCGTGCTGGTCGCGGCCCTGCTCGGGCTGATCCTGCACGAGGCGGCGTACGCCGCGGAGATCGTGCGCGGCGGCATCCTGTCGGTCGACGCGGGCCAGTCCGAGGCGGCGGTGTCGCTCGGCATGACCCGCGCCCGCGTGCTGCGCCGGATCGTGCTCCCGCAGGCGATGCGCTCGATCATCCCGGCGACCGGGAACATGGTGATCGGGACGCTCAAGGGCACCTCGATCGTCTCGGTGATCGCCGTGACGGACCTGTTGTACTCGGTCCAGACGATCTACAACCGCACCTACGAGATCATCCCGCTCCTGCTCGTCGCGACGGTCTGGTACGTGATCCTGACGTCGGTCCTGTCCGTCGGGCAGTACTACGTGGAGCGGTACTACGCGCGCGGGGCGGAGCGGACGCTGCCGCCCACGCCCCTGCAGCGACTGCGGAGGTCGTTCCGATGAGCCTGCTGGAGATCCGGGGCCTCACGAAGGCGTTCAACGGCGTGACGGTGCTCGACGGGGTCGATCTCGACGTCGACGCCGGGTCGGTGACCGTGCTCGTCGGCCCCAGCGGCTCGGGCAAGTCGACCCTGCTGCGCTGCATCAACCACCTCGAGACGCCCGACGCCGGGACCATCTCCGTCGACGACTCGCTGATCGCCTACCGCCGGGACGGGGACGTGCTGCGCGAACTGCCGGAGCGCACGATCGCCGCGCAGCGCCGCCGCATCGGGATGGTGTTCCAGCAGTTCCAGCTCTTCGGGCACATGACGGCGCTCGGCAACGTGATCGAGGCGCCGGTCGGCGTGCTCGGAGTGCCGCGGCACGAGGCCGTCGAGCGCGGTCGCGCCCTGCTGGCCCGCGTCGGTCTCGAGGGGCGGGAGGACGCCTACCCGCGCCAGCTCTCCGGCGGCCAGCAGCAGCGGGTGGCGATCGCCCGGGCGCTCGCCATGGAGCCGACGCTCATGCTCTTCGACGAGCCGACCTCCGCGCTCGACCCGGCCCTGGTCGGCGAGGTCCTCGAGGTCCTGCGCGACCTGGCCGCGGGCGGCACGACGATGGTCGTGGTCACCCACGAGATCGCGTTCGCCCGCGAGGTGGCCGACACGGTCGTCGTGCTCGGCGACGGCCGCATCGTCCGCTCCGGGCCACCCTCCGAGGTTCTCGACGACGGGTCGGTGCGGGTGGCGTAGCTCGGGGTGTGCGTCCCGCACACACGTCGCTCGGCTCGGGGTTCGACCCCGGAGACCCCTGCGCGTGCCGCACACAGGAAGGGCCGCCCGGCGATCGACTTCGGCCACCCCTGCGCGTGCCGCACACATCTCGACCGGCCTGCCGCCCGGCGGACCTCGCCACGGCCGTGTCGCTTCGCCCTGTCGCGGTTTCTCAGCATCCGCCGTCGCTCTTGTCGCAGTGATTCACAACGACAAGGTCAGCGGCCCCGTGAAGGAACCCGCGACAGGGCGAGGGACCTGGGGGCGGGTCGGCGCGGGTGGCGTCGGCGGCGTCTCTCGTGTCCGCACCGCAACGCGCCGCCGGAAGTACCTCGACCCCGCAAGGCGGCGGCCTTAGGCGCGACGCAACGTCAGCGCTCGTCCGACACCGATCCGACGTCAGGAAGCCGTCACGAGGTCCAGCGCGTCGCCGTAGGCCTTGATCGCCGCCACCCGGGCCCGGACCACCCGCTCCCCCGTGTCGGTCAGCCGGAACCGGCGGCCGGCGATCCGGCGGACGAGCCGGTTGCGTTCCAGGCGGTGCAGGGAGGTCCACAGCTGCCGTACCGAGGGGCGGGGCGTGCGGCGGGCCGTGCGGGCGAGGTGGTCCAGGAGTTCCTCGCCGGTGCGCGCCGTCGAGCCGAGGCCGGCCAGGACGAGCGTGTCGACGCGCTCGCGGTCCATCGTGCTCATGACCCGGAGGTCTGCCCGATCCGGACGCGCCGCACGCGTGCCACGATCGGGGCATGGCCGACCACCGCGCCCTCCTCACCACCAGCCGCCTCGGGGTCCTCGCGACGCTGAAGCGCGACGGGCTCCCCCAACTCTCTCCCGTCACCCCGTTCTACGACCCCGACACCGGCACGCTGCAGGTCTCGATGACCGAGGGACGCGCGAAGACGGCGAACCTGCGCCGGGACCCGCGCGCGGCGGTCGAGGTGACCTCCGCCGACGGCCGTGCGTGGGCGACCGCGGAGGGCCCCGTGACCCTCGTCGGGCCCGGTACCGACCCGCACGGCCCCGAGGTCGAGGCGCTCGTCGCCTACTACCGCGCCGCCGCCGGGGAGCACCCGGACTGGGACGAGTACCGCGCCACCATGGTCGCCGACCGGCGCGTGCTGATGACGATGACGGTCGCGAAGGTCTACGGCGAGAGCATCTGACCCTGCGCGCAGCTCACGCAGGGTTCACGCTCGGGGTCGTGAGCGTGCGCACCGACCCGACCACACCCGCCGTCGGGAAGCCGTCCCGGCGGGCCGTGCTGGCGAGCGGGATCGGCAACTTCGTCGAACAGTACGACTTCGGGGTCTACGGCTACCTCGCGCCGATCCTCGCGCCGCTGTTCTTCCCCGGCGAGAACCCGGTCGCCGGGCTCCTCGCGACGTACGGCATCTACGCGATCTCGTTCGTGATGCGGCCGCTCGGCGGAGCGCTGTTCGGGATGATCGGCGACCGGCTCGGCCGCCGGGCGATGCTCGCGCTGACGGTGCTGCTCATCGGCCTGTTCACCGGGCTGATCGGGGCCCTGCCGACGTACGCGGCCGCGGGGATCGCGGCGCCGGTCCTGCTGCTGGTCCTGCGGATGCTGCAGGGGCTCGCGGCCGGCGGGGAGTACTCGGGGGCCGTCGGCTTCATGGTCGAGCACGCGCCGCGGCACCGCCGCGGGTTCTTCGCGAGCTTCGCGTCCCTCGGGGTCTACCTCGGGCTGCTCTCGGGGGCGGCGATGGCGACGCTGCTCACCGCGACCCTGACCCACGAGCAGCTGACGACGTGGGGCTGGCGGCTGCCGTTCCTCGTCGCGATCCCGCTCTGCGCGCTGGGGCTGGTGCTGCGGCTCGCCGTCGAGGAGAGCCCGGAGTTCGAACGGTTCCGGCGGGAGCAGGGCGCGGTCGAGGCGACCCCGGTCCGCACGACGCTGCGCACGCAGTGGCGCGCGATCCTGCTCTACGTCGGGATGACGATCGGCGGGTCGGTCTCCTCCTACAGCGTCATCACCTACCTGCCGCAGCACCTCATCAACGACGTCGGGCTCGACTCCGACGCCGCCTTCGCCACGAGCGTGATCGCGATGGGCGTCCTGCTCGTGACGCTGCCGTTCACCGGGCTGCTGGTCGACGTCGTGGGGCGCAAGCCGGTGCACCTGACGGCGGCGGTGATCTACGTGGTGCTTCCCGCCATCGCGTACTCGATCGCCGACGACGGGACGTTTGGCAGTGCCCTGACCGCGCAGCTGCTCTTCATGGTCCCGGTGTCGCTGAACTCGGCAGTGGTCACGGTGCTGATCCCGGAGCTCTTCCCGACGAGGGTCCGCGCCACCGCGAGCGGGATCGGGTTCAACCTCTCCTACGGGCTGTTCGGCGGCACCGCGCCGCTGGTGGGCACGGCGCTCGTGGCGGCGACGGGGACGGTCCTCTCCGTCGCCGCCTACGCGAGCGCCGCCGCCCTGATCAGCCTGCTGGTGTGCGTGTTCTGCTACCGCGAGACGCGCGACGTCGACCTCGCGACGGCGGCCGTGCCCGCGCCGTGAGCGCGAGGGGTCAGGTCCGTCCCGTGAGCAGCCCACCCAGCACGGTGTCGGCGTAGGCAGCGCCGATCTCGGCGGCGGGAACGGTGGAGGTCTCCGGGTCGAACCACCGGTTGGACCACGCGAGCATCCCGAGGATCCCGTAGGCGATCACCCACGGCTGCGTCGTCGCGTGGAAGCTGCCGTCGGCCAGCCCGTCCTCCACGATCGCGACGAGGACGTTCTCGTAGCGCTTGTTGTAGCGCGCCATCGTGCGGCCCCACTGCGACCTCGGTGCCAGCGCGCCGAGGTCCTCCTGGATGTAGAGGTACAGGTAGGGGTAGTTGTCGGCGTAGGACACCATCAGCTCGGTGACCAGCGTCCGCAGCTTCTCCGGAGGTGTCCCGTCGGCCGCGAGGATCTCCTCCGCCCGCAGGCAGTTGCGCTCCACCGCGTCACCGACGGCCGTGTGGAAGAGCTCCTCCTTGCCGCCGACGTAGTAGTAGATCGTCGCGCGGTCCATCCCCACGGCCTCGGCGATGTCGCCGATCTTCGTGCCGCGGAACCCGTGCCGCTTGAAGACGTCGCCGGCTGCGCGCACGATCGCGGCGCGGCGCTCCCGATAGGCCGCACCGCCCTCGTCGAGCGCCGCGGCCCGTCGTCGGGAAATGGCACTCGGCTCGTCACGTGCCGCCATCCGGCCTCCTCCCCCGCCCCGCGACGCTCAGCGCCAGAACGGGGCGCGGAGCTCGCGCTTGAGTACCTTGCCAGCCGCGTTGCGTGGCAGGGTCTCGACCACGTCGATCGACGTCGGACATTTGTAGCGCGCGAGGCGCGTGCGGACGTCGGCGAGGACCTCGTCGGGGTCGAGGGTCACGCCCTCGCGGGGCACGACGATCGCCTTCACGGTCTCGCCCCAGCGCTGCGAGGGCACGCCGACGACGGCGACGTCGGCGATGTCGGCGTGCGCGGCCAGCGCGTTCTCGACCTCCGCCGGGTAGACGTTCTCGCCGCCGGAGATGATGAGGTCCTTGATGCGGTCGTGCAGGTAGAGGAAGCCCTCGGCGTCGAGGTAGGCCGCGTCCCCGGTCCGCAGCCAGCCCTCGTCGTCGACCGTCTGCTCGTCGCGGTGCCAGTAGCCCGGCGTGTTCTGCCCCGACCGCACGAGGATCTCGCCGACCTCGCCGACGCCGACCTGCTCCTCGGTCACCGGGTCGACCAGCCGGATCTCCAGCCACGGCAGCGGCCGCCCGACCGAGCGCAGCCGGTGCGGCTCGTGCTCCTCGGGCGCCATGCTGACGACGGTGCCCGCGGTCTCGGTCATCCCGTAGACCGCCATGAACCCGCAGCCGAGCACGTCGATCGCACGGCGCAGCAGCACCTCGGTCATCGGCGCGCCGCCGTAGGCGATCCGCTGCAGCGAGGACAGATCCGCCTTCTCGACGGCAGGCGAGGCGAGGATGGCGGCCACGATCGCCGGCACGGCGAACGCGTGCGTGACGCGGTGCCGCTCCATGACCGCGACGAGGTGGTCGGGCGTCAGGTCGGAGAGCAGGATCGTGTGCCCGCCCTGGCCCAGCGTCGTCAGGCCGTAGCCGATGCCGCCGATGTGGAACAGCGGCGAGGGCACGAGGTTCACCGAGTCCGGGCCCATGCCGTAGAACTCACGACCCATCCGCGGGGTGAAGGCGAGGTTCGCGTGGGTCAGTCGGGCGCCCTTCGGCAGCCCGGTGGTGCCCGAGCTGTAGAGCTGCAGGACGACGTCGTCGGGCTGCGGCTCGTGGTCGACCGGCGTGTCGTCGGCCTGGTCGAGCCACTGCTCGTAGCCGTCCTCGAGGACCAGCGGGCGCCGGTCGGCGGGCACGAGGCCGAGCTGGTCGCGGCCGCAGACCAGCAGCGAGGGCTCGGCGTCGTCGAGGATCGCACGGACCTCCGGGCCCGCGAGGCGCCAGTTGAGCGCGACCAGCACGACCCCCGCCCGGGCCGCGCCGAAGAGCAGCTCGAAGTACTCGGGCTGGTTGCGCGACAGGACGGCCATCCGGTCGCCCGGGTGCAGGCCCGCGTGGACGAGGGCCCGCGCCACGCGGTGGGCGCGGCGGTCGAACTCCGCGAACGTGACGGTCCGGTCGTCGATCGTGATCGCCGGCCGGTCGGCGCCCAGCGCGGTGACCCGGGTGAGCGTGTCGCCGAGGGTGGCGTCCATGACGGGCGTCGTCGTGGTCATCAGTAGCTCTTGGGCAGGCCGAGGTTGTGCTGGGCGACGTGGTTGAGCACCATCTCCCGGCTCACCGGCGCGGTGCGGAACATGCGCGCGGCGAACCACAGGTCGGACAGGCCGTACTCGTTGGACAGGCCGTTGCCGCCGTGGGTCTGGATGGCCTGGTCGACCGCGGCGGCCGCCGCCTCGCCCGCGGCGTACTTCGCGACGGTGGACGCGCTGCCGGTGGCCGCCGGGTCGGCGCCCTCGTCGGTGAGCTTCGCGGCGTGCATCGTCATGAGGCGGGCCAGCTGGACCTCGACGAAGCACTTGGCCAGCGGGTGCGAGACGCCCTGGTGGGCGCCGATCGGCGTCGACCAGACGGTGCGGTCGGTGGCGTAGCGGGCCGCGCGGGCGAGCGCGAAGCGGGCGATGCCGTTGGCCTGCGCGGCGGCGGTGACCCGCTCGGGGTTGAGGCCCGCGAACACCTGGCGCAGACCCGCGCCCTCCTCGCCGATCAGGTCGTCGCGGGTGACCCGGACGTCGTCGAAGAACGTGGTGAACTGGTTCTCCGGGATCTGCAGCGCGGAGTCGATCGGCTGGAAGCTCAGCCCCTCGGCGTCGGTCGGCACGAGGAACATCGAGATCGGGTGGCGCCCGCGGGCGTCGGGCTCCGTGCCGCGCGCGACGACGATGACGGCGTCGGCGTCGTCGATGCCCGAGGTCCAGTACTTCTGGCCGCGGATGCGCCACGCGTCGGGGCCGTCGGGGTGGGCCGTCGTCGTGATGTTGTGCGTGTTGGTGCCCGCGTCGGGCTCGGTGATGGCGAACGCGATGCGCTTCGTGCCGTCGGCGACGCCCGCGAGCCACGTCTCCTTCTGCGCCTGCGAGGCGTGCGCGGCGAGCAGGGACCCGGCGATCGCCGGGGAGATGACCAGCATGAACAGGGGGCAGCCCGCGGCCGAGGTCTCCTCGATGACGATGGCGAGGTCGGTCAACCCGCCGCCCCCGCCGCCGTACTCCTCGGGCAGGTGCACGCCGAGGTAGCCGGCGTCGCCCAGGTCCTTCCACAGCTCGTCGGGACGCGCCCCGCGCTTCGTGACGTCCTGGAAGTAGCTGCGCCCGTAACTGCCCACGAGCTTCGCCACGCTCTCGCGCAGCGCCTTGCGCTCGTCGGTGTCGAGGAGCAGGTCGTCCTTCACGATGCCGTCGGCCATGTCGCCTCCTGTTTCAACATCACTGTTGACTGTAGGTCGGGCGCTCCGGGGCCGTCAACGGTCCCAGCGGTAGAAGCCCTGCCCGGTCTTGCGCCCGAGGTGCCCCTGCTCGACGAGGCGCTCGAGGATCGCCGGAGCGGCGTAGCGCTCGCCGTACACGGTCGAGAGGTGCCGCGCGATGTCGAGCCGGACGTCGAGCCCGACGACGTCGGAGAGACGCAGCGGACCGATCGGGTGTCCGTAGGCGAGCACGGCCGCCTTGTCGATGTCCGCCGCCGTCGCGACCTCCTCCTCGACCATCCGCATCGCCTCGAACGCGGCGATGTTGTCCAGTCGGCTCGTGGCGAAGCCCGGGACGTCCCGGACCACGATCGAGTCCTTGCCGATCGTCGTCGCGTAGTCCTGCGCGGTGGTGATGGCCCGCTCGTCGCTGGCCCGGCCGCGGACGACCTCGACCAGCGGCAGCGACCACACCGGGTTGAAGAAGTGCATCCCCAGGAACGACTGCGGGCGGGCGAGGGTGCCGGCCAGGTCGTCGATCGAGATCGAGCTCGTGTTGGAGGCGAGCAGGTGGGGCTCCCGCGCCTCGGCCGCCGTCAGGACCTCCGCCTTGAGGGCCGGGATCTCGGGGACGGACTCGACGACGAGGTCGAGGCCGGCGGCGAGGTCGCTCACGTCGGGGACGACGTCGAGGAGCTCCGGGAGGCGGTCGGCGGCCGTCGGGTCGAGCTTGCCCTTGTCCGCACCGGTGCGGGCGCGCTCGGCGAGCTCGCCGATCAACGCGCTCCCGCGTTCCCCGTCCGGCTCGACGACCGTGGTCGGCAGGCCCGCGGCGGCGAACACGTAGGCGATCCCGCGGCCCATCGTCCCGCCTCCGATGACGGCCACCCGGCCCGTCGCTCCGCCCGCCACGCTGACGCTCATGTGCTTCTCCCGATCTGTGCGGCGATCCAGGTGATGAGGGAGCCCGTCTGCGGCAGCTCGCCGGCCATGCCGAGGAAGCCGTGGATCATGTCCGGCCAGTCGCGCAGCTCGACGTCGACGCCCGCCGCGCGCAACCGCTCCGCGTAGGCGACGCCCTCGTCGTGCAGGGGGTCGAAGCCGGCGACGGCGATCGCGCCGGACGGGAGTCCGCGGAGCTCGTCGTCGGGCGCGAGCAGCGGGGCGGCGTCCGGTGTCGCGGGGCGCCCGTCGAGGTGGTGCTCCCAGAACCACACCATGTCGGCGTGGGTGAGCAGGTACCCGTCGTTGTGCGCCGGGTAGCCGGCCGGATCGGGCGGCGCGAGCACGGGATAGACGAGCACCTGGCGCGCGACCCGGTCGCGCAGCCACCGGGCGGCGGCCGCCGCGAGGTTGCCACCGGCGCTGTCCCCGCCGATCACGACCCGTCCGGGGTGCGCACCGAGCTCGGCGGCGTGGTCGGCACACCAGGCGGTCGCGGCGACGGCGTCCTCGAGCGGCCCCGGGAAGGGCGTCTCGGGCGGGCGTCGGTACTCGACGGAGACGACGACGGCGCCCGCAGCACGCGCGATGGCCCGGCACGGACGGTCGACGGACGCGACGCTGCCGCAGACCCAGCCGCCGCCGTGGAACCAGACGACGAGCGGGACCTCCGTGCTCGGCGCGGCCGTGGGGCGGTAGACCCGGGCCGGGAGGCGGCCGTCCCCGCCGTCGACGAGGAGGTCGGTCGTGGCGACCGCGACCTTCTCGCCCTGCATCCATCGCGCGGCCTCGACGGCGTGCCGGGCGGCGAGCACCCCGACCTCGGCGTACGGCCGGAGGCCCAGCTCGGTGAGGCGACGGAGGAGGTCGGCGGCCTCGGGGGCGAGGGTCGGCCCGGTCAGCGGTGGCCCTCCACTGACATCGGGTGCGCGCCGTGGCGCACCGCTGACATCGGGGTCGGTCGACGATGGCGAGCTGCTCCCACTGGACGGGAGCAGCGTGCCGTCGTCGCGTTCCGGGGAGGTCATCGGGTGAGGGCCCGGTAGACGCCGAGCCGGTCGCGGACCACGTGGCCGGTGAGGGTGCCGTCGGGAGCGACGTCGAGGAGGGCGGCGAGGCCGAGGGTGACGTCCGCGCCGTCGGGCTCGGGAGCGTCGGGCAGGCCGCCGACGTAGCTCCCGCGGGCGACCCCGTGGACCGCGACCCGTCGTCCGGCGACGACCAGGGCGTCGACCGCGATCGACGGCGACCCGAGGAGGTCGCCCGGCGCGGCGCCGTCGTCGTAGGTGATCCCCGACCGGGCGGGCGCCCCGGCGTCGAGCCAGGTGCGGACGGCCTTCTCGGCCTCCGGGTCGGGGTCGGCGGGCGGCTCGGTCCACGGGGCGACCATCGGCGGGTCGACGGGGTCCGGGGTGCCGGAGAGCAACTGACGGCGCCGGCCGAGGTAGTCCTCCTCGGTGGCGTTGTGCACGAGGACGCCGTGCTCGGCGCGGAAGACCCCGATGCCGCGCCATGCCGCCGCTCCACCCCGCTCCGACGCGCCGTGCTCGGTGAAGCGCAGTGCGGCGTGGCCGTCGGTCGTGTAGAGCGCGTCGTGGACGGTGACGGTGAGCCCCGGGAAACGGGCGAGCTGGGCGCTGGTGGCCTCGAGGTACGCGTCGCGCCCGGGCATCTGCACCCCGGCGATGTCGATGGCGTAGTCCGGCGCCATGATCTGAGGGGGGACCTCGGCGTCCGCCCGGTCGAGCCAGTCCACGACGAAGCGCCGCATCAGCGCGCCCATCGGGTGGATGTCCACGGTGACCTCCCTGTCGTCAACTGCAGTGTTGACTAGCCGTCCGGGGATGTCCAGGCTGGCCCGGTGGAGAGCACCGGTGTGCGCACGGAGAAGCCGACCGACGGGGTCCTGCTCATCACCCTGGACCGTCCCGCCAAGCGCAACGCGGTCGACGGGGCCATGAGCCGGCACATCGCGGCCACGCTCGACGAGTTCGACGCCGACCCGTCGTTGTCCGTCGGCGTGCTCACCGGCGCCGGCGGGACCTTCTGCAGCGGGATGGACCTGCGGGCCTTCCTCGACGGCGACGCCCCCGAGGTGCCCGGCCGCGGGTTCGGCGGGCTCACCCAGGCGCCGCCCGCCAAGCCCCTGATCGCCGCGGTCGAGGGGTTCGCCCTGGCCGGCGGGTGCGAGCTCGTGCTGGCGTGCGACCTCGTCGTGGCGTCCGCCGAGGCCGTGTTCGGGTTGCCGGAGGTGGGGATCGGGCTGATCGCCGGGTCGGGCGGACTGCTCCGACTCCCCCACCGTGTGCCGCGCTCCGTGGCGGCGGAGCTGGCGCTGACCGGAGACCGCTTCTCCGCGGTCGACGCCCACGGGTGGGGGCTGGTCAACCGGCTCGTCGACCCCGGGTCCGCCGCGTCCGCCGCACTGGAACTCGCCGCCCGCATCGCCCGGAACGCGCCGCTGGCCCTCGCGGCGACGAAGCGGATGCTGGCCGCCGCCGACCTGCCCGCCGACGAGGCGTGGGCCCGCCAGGAGGCCGAGCTGGTCGCGATCAAGGCCACCGAGGACGCCCGGGAGGGGGCGCGGGCGTTCGGCGAGAAGCGCGCACCCCGGTGGTCGGGGCGCTGAACTCCTCCCCGAGAAGCACGCCCGGCAGGTCCGCGGGCCCCGGGACCTGCCCTCCGTGACCCTCACCGGACGCCGATCCCCCTCTCCGACTCGGCGCCGGTGACGACGGCGAGCCGCGCCGACCCGTCGTCGGGAAGGGACCTCACGATGGGAGCACGCCGACAGGGCTTTGCTGTCACGAAGACGAGGAACCACCCGCCTGGTAGGCGTCCCAGTAGGTGCGGTGCTCCTTGAACGGGGCGTCGCGGTCCTCGACGGCCGCGCGCACCCCGGACGCACGCTGGATGCGCTCGAAGTCGGCCATCGCCGGCCCGGCGATGGCCATGGCGTCCGCGTCGTTGGCCGCGGCGATCGCGGCGGTGATGCCCATGGCATCCCACCAGCGGTTCGTCGACTCCTTGTGCGCGTAGATCATCTCGAGCGGCACGTTCGCGACGCGCTCGGCGTACGCGTACGCGACGGCCTCGACCTCGTCGGCGGGGACGGCCTTGTTGGCGAGGCCCAGCTCGGCGGCCTCGATCCCGGTCATCTCGTCGCCGGTGAACAGCCACTCCTTGGTCTTGCGCATGCCGAGGTGGACCGGCCACATCCCGAACATGTGGATCTCGCCCATGGTGCGGGCCTCGGGCTGGCCGAAGCGGGCGTCCTCGGCGGCGAAGACGATGTCGAGCACGCCGGCGAGGTCGAGCCCACCCGCCACACAGGCGCCCTTCACGATCCCGACGGTCGCCTGGCGGATGCGCCAGAGCCGCATCCAGCGCTCGCGCGACTCGTGGAACTCGCGGCGGGAGAAGATCGGGGCGCGCCGGTGCGGACGGGCGTCCTCGGGCCGGCTCGGCGTCTCGGCGGTGCCCCAGAGATAGGCCCACTCGGTGAGGTCGTACCCGGTGCAGAAGTTCTTGCCGTTGGACTTCACGACGAGCACGCGGGTGTCGTCGTCGGAATCGAGGTCGTCGAGGACGAGGTCCATCTCGTCGCGCAGCGCGCGGCACAACGCGTTGCCGCGGTGCGGGCGATTGAGCGTGAGGGTCGCGATCCGACCCTCCTTCTCGTAGATCAGGTGCTCGAAGTCTACGCCGCGGACGCTACCGCGCGAGTCAACAGCGACGTTGACGTCGTCGGGGGTGCGACCTAATCTCGGGACCATGCGCCAGGTCGACATGCTCGTGGTGGGCGCCGGCTTCGCCGGCCTCCGCACCCTGCACACGTTCCGCGAGCGCGGCCTTGAGGTCGCGGTGGTCGAGGCCAACGACGGGCTCGGCGGGGTCTGGTACGTCAACCGCTACCCCGGCGCGCGGTGCGACGTCGAGAGCTACGACTACTCGCTCTCCTTCTCCCCGGAGCTCGAGCAGGAGTGGCGCTGGAGCGAGCGCTACGCCACCCAGCCCGAGATCCTGCGCTACGTCGACCACGTGGCCGAGCGCTTCGACCTGCGCCGCGACGTGCACCTGTCGACGCGGATGACGCGCGCGGCGTACGACGAGGACGCCCACCGCTGGACGGTCACCACCGAGGGCGCCTCGGCCGGCACGTGGAGCGCGCGGTACCTCGTCATGGCCACCGGCCAGCTGTCGGTCACCAAGCAGCCGCAGCTGGAGGGCCAGGAGGACTTCCGCGGTCGCATCCTGCACACCGGGGCCTGGCCGCATGAGGAGGTCGACCTCTCCGGGCAGCGGGTCGGCGTCATCGGCACCGGCTCCTCGGGCACGCAGCTCATCCCCGTGCTCGCCCGCCAGGTCGAGCGCCTCACCGTCTTCCAGCGCACTCCCAACTTCTCGATCCCGGCCAACAACGCGCCGCTCTCCGACGAGCGCGACGCCGAGGTCAAGGCCACCTACGCCGACCGGCGCGAGCGGGCCCGCTGGTCGCCCTCGGGTCTGGGGTTCAAGCCCAACAAGCAGTCGGCGGTCGCGGTGTCGCCCGAGGAGCGCCGTGCCCTCTACGAGGAGCAGTGGACGACGGCGGGCTTCGGGTTCCTGCTCGCCTTCTACGACCTCATGCTCGACGAGGAGGCCAACGACACGGCGGCCGACTTCATCCGGGCGAAGATCGCCGAGAAGGTGGACGACCCGGCGACGGCGGAGCGGCTCATGCCCCGCGGCTACCCCTTCGGCGCGAAGCGCCCGCCGGTCGACTCGGGCTACTTCGAGACGTTCAACCGCGAGAACGTCGACCTCGTCGACATGCGTGAGACACCGCTCGACCGGATCACCGAGAGGGGCATCCGGACGACCGCGGAGGAGATCGAGCTCGACACGATCGTCTTCGCCACCGGCTTCGACGCCATGACGGGGGCGCTGCTCAAGCCGGAGATCGTCGGGCGGGGCGGGCGGACGCTGCGCGAGCACTGGAACGCCGGGCCGCGGACCTACCTCGGCGTCGGGGTGTCGGGGTTCCCCAACTTCTTCGTCATCGCCGGCCCCGGCAGCCCGTCGCTGCTGTCGAACGTGCTGCTCTCGATCGAGGCGCACGTCGACTGGATCGCCGGGCTGCTCGACCATGCGGCCGAGCAGGGCGCGGACGAGATCGAGGCGTCGGAGCAGGCCGAGGCGCGGTGGGTCGACCACGTCAACGAGCGCGCGGCGGCCACGCTCTACCCGAGGGCCGCGTCGTACTACATGGGCGCCGAGGTGCCCGGGAAGCCGCGCGTGTTCATGCCCTACGTGGGTGGGGTGCGCGGGTACCGGCGGACCCTCGAGCAGGTCGTGGCCGACGGCTACGAGGGCTTCACGTTCACCGGCAGCCTCGTCGGGGCCCGGTGACCGTCCACCCGCGCTCCGCGACGGAGCGGCGGGCCGCGATCGAGAAGCGGCACCCGACCTGGGTGCCACGGACCCTCGCGGGCGCCCTCGACGCCGCGTGCGAGGAGTTCGCCGACCGACCCTTCGTCGTCACCGAGGCCGGCACCTGGACCTATGCGCAGATGCGCGACTGGTCGGCGCGGGTGGCCGGCGGCCTGCGCGACCTCGGGGTCGGGCGGGGTGACCACGTGGCCGTGGTCCTCGCGAACGACGCCGAGTTCGTGGCGGTCCGGTACGCGATCGCCCGGCTCGGGGCCGTGACGGTGCCGATAAACGTGGCCAACCGTCGCGACGAACTCGGGTTCATCGTGCGCCGCTCCGACGCGAGCGTGCTGATCACGACGGACCGCTTCCGCGACCTCGACTACCTGACGATGCTCGACGAGCTCCTCGGTGACTGGACCGGCGGCGTGGCCGCGCCGGCCGCCCCCGAGTTGCGCCACCTCGTCGTGCACGAGACGGGTGACCCCCGGCCCGGCGTCACCACGCTGGCCGGCCTGGGGACGGCGGATCCGGTCACCGTGCCGGCCGGCGAGCCGGACGACGTCGCCGACATCCTGTTCACCTCCGGCACCACCGGCGAGCCGAAGGGGGTCCAGCTCACCCACGACATGCTGCTCCGTACGGCGTACGGGTCGACGTGGGGCCGCGCGTACACCGACGCGCACCGCGTCGTGTTCTCGCTGCCGCTCTTCCACGTCTACGGCTACGTCGAGGGCCTGCTGACGGTGCCCTTCGTCGGCGGCTGCATGGTCATGCGGCGGACGTTCGACCCGGCGGCGATCCTCGACGCGATCGAGGCCGAGCGCGCCGACGACGCCCTGCTCATCCCGACGATGACCGCGGAACTCATCCGGGTCCAGCGGGCGGCGCCGCGCGACCTGTCGTCGCTCACGCACCTCTACTCCTCGGGAGGGGTCTCCCCGCACGGCATCTGGCCGGAGATCGACGAGGTCCTCTCCCCCGGCGAGGTCGTCACGGGCTACGGGATGAGCGAGACGACGGCGTCCACCACGTGCACGTGGCCCGAGGACCCGCCCGAGCGACGGATGACCACGAACGGCCGGATGAAGCGGGCGGGCGTGGCCGGCGACCCGGCGCTGGACGGGCGGCTGGTCGAGTACAAGGTGATCGACACCGCGACCGGGGAGGACCTGCCCAACGGCTCGATCGGCGAGCTCGTCTGTCGCGGACCCGGCGTGACAGCGGGTTACTACCGCAACCCAGAAGCCACGGCGGCGGCGTTCACCGCGGAAGGGTGGCTGCGCACGGGGGACCTCGGTGTCCTCGACGCCGACGAGTACCTGCACCTCGTCGGGCGCACCAAGGACAGCTACCGCTGTGGCGGCGAGCAGGTGGTGCCCGGCGACGTGGAGACGGTCCTCGCCCGGCACCCGAGCGTGCACCAGGCGTTCGTCGTCCCCGTTCCCGACGACCGTCGGGGTGAGGTCGGGTGGGCCTGGATCGTCCCGCGCGAGGGGCACGCGGTCGACGCCGAGGTACTCGTGGCGTGGTGCACCGAGCACCTCGCGCGATTCAAGGTGCCACGCCACGTGGCGGAGATCGCGGTGGCCGACGTCCCGCTCACGCCATCGGGTCGGGCGCGGAAGTTCCTGCTGGCCGAGCGGGCGGTATCTCTCCTCTGAGGGCCACCCCCGCGCCCGTGGCGACGACCAGGCAGATCCCGACGGCCGCCAGCAGCGCCACCGTCGGGGACACCCGGTCGATCAGCACGCCGGTGAGGGGCTGGGCGAGCGCGGCCCCGAGCATGATGGCCGAGCCGTGCAACCCGGTCGCGACGCCGCGGGCGCCGTCCGGCGCGAGCCGCCCGACCGCCTCGGCGGACGAGGACAGGGCCGGGGCGCAGAACGCGCCGGCGGGCACGAGCAGCAGGGCGACCAGCCACCAGGGCCCGCCGAACGCGACCGGGACCGTGCCCAGCGCGAGGCCGGCGAGCAGGACCGGGAGCGACGGCGGGCGCGCGGCGACGCCGTAGACGAGGCCACAGGCCAGCGACGCGAGGCACCACACGGTGTTCGCGAGGGCCCACCATCCGGTCTCTCCGCGCGCGGTGAGGGCCGCGACCGCGGCGAGCTCGGTCGCCGACAGGACCAGCACGGCGGCGACCGCCGCGGCGAGCGCCGTGACCATCGGCGCCCCGAGCCAGTGGCGCATCGAGGGCGGGTCCGTCCGCCCCGGCTCGGAGCGGACCGCCGGGTCGAGCCACCACAGCGCCGCAGTGGCCACGACGAATGCCGCACCGACCGACCACAGGGCCGTCGTCGACGGCAGGGCCAGCACCGCGACGGTCCCGACGGCGGGCCCCACGATGAAGGACACCTCCGACGCCATCGCGTCCAGCGCGAACGCGGGGCGACGTCGGGCCTCGGGGACGACCACCCCGAGCGACTGCCGGACGACGGGGAAGGCGGGCAGGGCCAGCACTCCCGCGGAGGCCGACCGGCACTGGCCCGGGATCAAGGCGGCCGCCGACGATCCGCGGCTCGACGACGAACGCTTCGCCACCGCCCGTGGCCGCCGCAAGGCCGGCGCCGACCTGGTCGCCGTGCTCGACGAGGCCTTCGCGCGCCGGACCCGGGCCGAGTGGGCGACGATCTTCGCCGAGCACGACGTGTGGTGGACGCCGGTCAACACCGCTGCTGATCTCATCGACGACCCTCAGGCCCGAGCGGCCGGCGTCTTCGTCGACGTCCCCGGCGGACCGACCGACGGGGAACCGGTCCGCTCGGTCGCGACGCCGGTCGTGTTCGGCGACGCCCCTCTCGCTCCCGCCGCAGGTCCGCCCCTGATCGGGGCGGATTCCGACGTCCTGCTGCACGAGATCGGGGTCGACCCCGCCGAGGTCCGACGGCTGCGGGAGGCCGGCGTCGTCGCCGGTCCGCCGACGTCGACGGGTGCGCCCGGTCCGAGCGACGACTAGCGCCTCAGCTCTTCCCGCTGTGGTAGTCAACAGGTACGTTGAAACGTGACGTGAACGGCGTCACACAAACGATCATCGCCGCGCTGGATGAGGAGTCCTCGTGTCCCGTATGCGCTTCGGCATCTTCCTGCCCCCGCACCACGTGCCGGTGGGCCAGAACCCGACCTACTCGCTGCAGCGCGACGTCGAGCTCGTGCAGCGCCTCGACGAGATGGGCTTCGACGAGGCCTGGTTCGGCGAGCACCACTCGTGCGGCGTCGAACTCATCGGCGACCCGATGCTGTTCATCGCCCACGTCGCCCAGGTGACCAAGCACATCAAGCTCGGCACCGGCGTCATGTCGCTGCCGTACCACAACCCGTTCCACATCGCGGACCGCCTGATCCTGCTCGACCACCTCACCCGTGGCCGCACGATCCTCGGTGTCGGCCCCGGCGCCCTCGCCACCGACGCCGGCATGTTCGGCCTCGACCCGGCCGACGCGCGCGCCGCGCTCGAGCAGGACGTCGACGTCCTCATGCACCTGCTGACCAGCGACGAGCCGATCTCGATCGACACCGGTCGCTACAAGCTGGTCGACGCGCGCCTGCAGATGGACGCCTACTCCTGGCCGCACCCGGAGGTCGCCACCGCCGCGATCGTCTCGCCGTCCGGACCGCGCCTGGTGGGCAAGCACGGCCTCGGCATGATCTCGATCGGCGCGACGATGAGCGCCGCCGGGTTCGACGCCCTGGCGATGCACTGGGACGTCGTCCAGGAGATGGCGAACGAGCACGGCACCGAGCCCAGCCGCGAGGGCTGGCGCCTCGTCGGCCCGATGCACATCGCCGACACCAAGGACCAGGCGATCAAGGACGTCGAGTACGGCATCAACGAGTGGTTCGACTACCTGCAGCACACCGCGGCCGCGCCACAGCTCGGCGTCCAGGGTGAGAACACCAAGGAGCGCATCGAGTTCGTCATCGAGTCGGGTATGGGCGTCATCGGCACCGTCGACGACGCCGTCAACCAGATCGAGCGTCTCGAGGAGCAGTCCAAGGGCGGGTTCGGCGCCTACCTGATGTTCGCCCACAACTGGGCGCCGTGGGAGGCGACGCTGCACCACTACCACCTGTTCGCGAACCACGTGATCCCGAAGTTCAAGAAGACCGACCGTCGCCTGCTCGCGAACGAGGCCTGGACCCGCAGCGTGCGCGACCCGCTGGCCGCGAAGCAGTGGGACGCGATCAACGCCTTCACCGCGAAGCACGCCGCCGAGCGCGAGTCGCGTCAGGTGTCGCAGGCGTGACGGCTCCCTTCCCGGCGGGTCCCGCCCCGTCGTTCCGACTGGACGTCGACGGTGCCCCCGTCGCGCTGGTGACCGGAGCCGCCGGCGGGATCGGGGCCCGCGTGGCCCTCGGTCTCGCCGAGTTCGGCGCCGACGTGGCGTGCCTGGACGTCTCCGCCGACGGCCTCAAGGAGACCGTGGCCGCCATCGAGGGTCTCGGGCGCCGCGCCCTGGCGATCGAGGCCGACGTCGCCGACGCCGACGCGATGGCCACCGCCGTCCGACGTACCGAGGACGAGCTGGGCCCGCTCCGTCACGCCGTCAACTGCGCGGGGGTGCACGACAACGCCCCGGCCGAGGAGATGCCACGCGCCCAGTGGCAGCGGCTGATCGACGTCAACCTCACCGGCGTCTTCACGTGCTGCCAGGCCGAGGGCGCGGCGATGCTCGCGCACGGCGGCGGGAGCATCGTCAACATCGGGTCGATCTCGGCCTCGATCGCCAACCGCGGCCTGTCCCAGGTGCACTACAACTCCGCGAAGGCGGGCGTGCTGCACCTGACGACGTCGCTCGCGCTGGAGTGGGCCGACCGCGGGGTGCGGGTGAACGCCGTCAGCCCCGGCTACACGGCGACGCCGATGGCGAAGCACCCCGACGTGTGGCCGCACGTGCAGGCGTACACGAAGGACATCCCGCTCGGGCGCATGGCCGAGACCGAGGAGCTCGTCGGGCCGGTCGTGTTCCTGCTCGGCGGGGCGGCCTCCTACGTCACGGGGGCGAACCTGCTGGTCGACGGCGGTGCCGTCGCCTGGTGACCCACCCTGACCGAGCGAAGGGCACCGTCGGTCGATCTACTCGACCGACGGTGCCCTTCGCGCACAGCGGGACGAGCGTCAGGGCGTGCTCTCCACCGCCGCGGCCACCCGGTCCAGGGTCGCGGCGAGACCGTCCTCGTCGACCACCGGCAGGTAGGGCAGCAGCCGCTCGAGGGTCACGGCGGACCAGTCGTAGACGTGGGTGACCCGCGTGCTGCCGCCGCCGTTGCACGCCTCCAGCCGGTATCCCCACACCTGGCCGCCCCGGTCACCGCCGTGGGTCGCGGGCGCCCAGGCGATCTCGACGTCGGGCTCGAAGGTCACGACGTGGTTGTCGACGACGTAGTCGCCCATGTCGCGGCCGTGCATCTCCATCTCGAAGACGTCGCCGACGCCCGTGAGCGGCTGATGGGTCCGGGACCCGCGGACGGTGCCGGAGGCATCGAGCTCGGGGTGCCGGTCGGGGGTCGCCAGCAGGGCGAACACCTGGTCGGGGCGGGCGTCGACGACGCGGGTCGCTTCGAGCGACTTCTCGGTCACGCCGCGGGGGTGCCTCCCGCAGGTGAGCACTAATCCGTGCCAGGACACGGAAAAGTGCTCACCTGAGCGGAGCTCACCTCGCGGCCCAGATACCCCCGTCGACCGGCAGCACGGCACCCGTCACGTACGCCGACGCCCGGGAGGCCAGGAAGACGGCCGCGCCGGCCATGTCGTCCGGCTGCCCGATCCGGCCGAGCACGGAGCTCTGCGCGATCTCGTCACCGCGGTCGGCCAGGGTCGCCGCCATCATCTTCGACTCGAACGGTCCCGGCGCGATCGCGTTGACCCGCACGTTCCGCGGCCCGAGCTCGGCGGCCAGGACGCGCGTCAGCTGGTGCACGCCCGCCTTCGACGCCGAGTAGGCGTAGGTCGGCAGCGGGGTCACGCGCAGCCCGTCGATGCTCCCGATGTTGATCACCGAGGCCGTCTCCTCCGGCGACCCGGAGGCCTCGAGCAGATCCACGAAGGCGCGGGTCAGGAAGAACGGCGCCTTGAGGTTGAGGTCGAGGACCTTGTCCCACGCCTCGGCCGGGTACTCCTCGAGCGGCGCGCCCCACGTGGCGCCCGCGTTGTTGACGAGCACGTGCACGGCCGACTCCCGCTCCCGCACGAGCGCCGCGAGGTGCTTGCACTGTCCCTCGGTCGACACGTCGGCCGGGAGCGAGACGACGTCGCCGTGCGGCGCGAGCTCGCGGACCGCGTCGTCACCGGCCGCGGCCTTGCGCGAGCTGATGTAGACGCGGGCCCCGGCGTCGAGCAGGCCGCGGGCGATCATCAGCCCGATGCCGCGGGTCCCGCCGGTGACCACGGCGACCTTGCCGGTCAGGTCGAACAGCTGCACGAGCGCCTCCAGGTCGGCATGCACGGTGACGACGGGTCGTCGGGCTCGATCATCGCACCCCGTCCCGCGGGTGCACCTCGGCTCGTCAGCGCCAAGAACCGGGCCGGCAGACGAGGCGGAGACGCCGCACGGCGCCGATGTCCGCCAACGGATCCCCGTCGACCACGATCAGGTCCGCCGCGAGGCCCGGCCGCAGGCGCCCCGTCACATCACCGAGGCCCAGCGCGTCCGCCGACCGACACGTCGTCGCCGCGAGCACCTGCGCGGGCGTCCACCCGACCTCGACGTACCAGGTCAGCGCGTCGTACAGGTCGTCGAACCGCCCCTGGCCCGCGCCGGCGTCGTTCCCGACCAGCACCGGGATGCCGTGCCCGTCGGCCCACCGCTGTCGGGCGAGCGCGGCCTCGCGCTCGGGCTCCGGCCACTCCGGCCACCCCCGGAACCGCGTCGGCACCGTCACCGCGCCGCTCACCGCGACCAGCTCGGCGACCGCGTCGTCCAGGTCCCGCCCGCCGCCGGGGGCGTACCAACCCGCGTGCTCGATCGTGTCCGCCCCGGCCCGGGCGGCCATCGCGACCGAGGCCGTGCCGTGCGCGTGCACCGCGACGGGCAGCCCGACCTCCCGCGCCGCCTCGACCACCAGCCGCAGCGTCGGCAGGTCGAACTGCGTGTCCGCGATCCCGGGCCCGGCCGGCGTCATCATGCCGCCGCTCGCCATCACCTTCACGACGTCGAGCCCGGCCGCGGCCCGGGACGCCACGGCGGCCCGCACGCCGTCGCGGGTCACCTCGCCGCCGAGGAACCAGCAGTGCCCGCCCGGCGGGGTCAGCGGCGCACCCGCCGTCAGGACCCGCGGACCCGGGGCGACGCCCGCGGCGACGTCGTCGCGGAACGCCGCGACGAGGCCGTCGCGGTCACCCAGGTCGCGCACCGTCGTGATCCCGGCGGCGAGCACGGTGGCGGCGTTGGCCTGGATCGTGGCGTGCAGGGCCGCGTGGTCGGCGTCGCGGAGCGCGGGCACCGGGTCGCGCGTGACGTCGAAGGCCAGGTGGACGTGGGCGTCGATCAGACCGGGCAGGACGGTCGCGTCCGGGAAGGCTCGGTGGTTCACGTCCGGGTGCGCGGCGACCAGCTCCGCCGTCGGTCCCACCGCGACGACCACGCCGCCGTCGACCAGGACCGCCGCGTACTCCTGCGGGGGACGCTCCGCGTCGACGATCACCCGGCGACCGCTGACGAGTTCCACGTCGGGCCACCCTGCCGTGTCGCATCCCGGGGATCGTCCGGGTCGGACGCACGTCACAGGTGCCGCCCACCGTGGATAGGTGCACAATGCAACGGTTGTCGTTGCACGTCCTAACGATCAGAGGTCCGACCGATGACCACGACCGCGCAGGCGCCCGTGCCCGTGTCCCGGGCGCATCCCGACCACCCCGGGTACAAGTGGCTCGCCCTGTCGAACACGACGCTCGGCGTGCTGATGGCGACGATGAACTCGTCGATCGTCCTCATCTCGCTGCCCGCGATCTTCCGGGGCATCGGCATCAACCCGCTCGAGCCCGGCAACATCAGCTACCTGCTGTGGATGATCATGGGCTACATGCTGGTCACCGCGGTGCTGGTGGTCACGCTGGGCCGGTTCGGCGACATGTACGGCCGCGCCAAGATCTACAACGCCGGCTTCGCGGTGTTCACGGTCGCCTCGATCGCGCTGGCCCTCGACCCCTTCTCCGGGGGCGGTGGCGCGCTGTGGCTGATCCTCGTGCGCGTGGTGCAGGGCATCGGCGGCGCGATGCTCATGGCGAACGCGACCGCGATCCTCACCGACGCCTTCCCCGCCGAGCGACGCGGCTTCGCGATCGGCACCAACTCGGTGGCCGCGATCGGCGGCTCGTTCATCGGCCTGCTGGTCGGTGGCGTGCTCTCCGAGGTCGACTGGCGCCTCGTGTTCTGGGTCAGCGTGCCGTTCGGGGTGCTCGGCACGATCTGGGCGTACAAGACACTCCGCGACCCCGCCGGCCGTCGGGAACACAAGATCGACTGGTGGGGCAACCTGACCTTCGGCGTGGGACTGATCCTGCTGCTCGTCGGCGTCATCTACGCCATCCAGCCCTACGGCGGGCACGCCGAGGGGTGGACCAACCCGTTCGTCCTCGGCTGCCTCATCGGCGGCGTGGTCGTGCTGGCGATCTTCTGCGTGGTCGAGACCCGCGTGACGCAGCCGATGTTCCACCTCGAGCTGTTCAAGATCCGGGCGTTCACGTCGGGCCTGGTCGCGACCCTGATGAGCGCCCTCTCGCGCGGCGGCCTGCAGTTCATGCTGATCATCTGGCTGCAGGGGATCTGGCTGCCGCTGCACGGGTACGACTACGAGCAGACCCCGCTCTGGTCGGCGATCTACGTGCTGCCGCTGACGGTCGGCTTCCTCATCTCCGCGCCGATCTCGGGCGTGCTCTCCGACCGGTTCGGCGCGCGCCTGTTCGCGACCGGCGGCCTCGTCATCGTCGCCCTGACCTTCGTCGGCCTGCTGATCCTGCCCACGGACTTCAACTACTGGTGGTTCGCGGCGATCCTGTTCGTCAACGGCGTGGGGTCGGGGCTGTTCATCTCCCCCAACATGACCGGGATCATGAACTCGCTGCCCGCCGACCAGCGCGGCGCGGGCAGCGGCATGATGTCGACGCTGCAGAACTCCGGCATGGCGCTCTCCATCGGCATCTTCTTCTCGATGCTGATCGCCGGCCTCGCGTCCTCGATGCCCGCGGCGCTCCTCGGCGGCCTGACCGCGCAGAACGTGCCGCTCCCGGTGGCGCAGCAGGTCGCGGCGCTGCCGCCGGTCGGCACCCTGTTCGCCGCGTTTCTCGGCTACAACCCCATGGCCGAGATCCTCGGCCCGCAGGTGCTCGGCGCGCTGCCGCCGGGCAACGCCGCGACGCTGGTCGGCAAGCAGTTCTTCCCGAACCTCGTCACCGGCGCCTTCCACGACGGTCTCGTGGTCGTCTTCGCCGTCGCCATCGCGGTGTCGCTGGTCGGGGCGATCGCGTCGCTCTTCCGCGGCGGCAAGTACGTGCACGGGCAGGACGACGCCGACCGGGTCGAGCCCGCCGAGGGCGACCCGGCCGGCCCGGCCCTCCCGGCGCCGACGGTGTCGCACGCCGCGGCGCCCACCTCCGATGACAGGAACGCGTCGTTGCCGGCGTCGAACGACAGGAACGGCGCACCGTCGGGGGCCGTCCTGACCGGCCGCGTCACCACCGCCGAGGGCCGCCCGGTCGGCGCGACCCTGACCGCGACCGACGCGAGCGGCCACCAGATCGGGCGGGCCCGCACCGACTCGGAGGGCACGTTCACGCTGCGCGCCCGCCCCGGGACGGCCCTGCTGATCTGCTCCGCACCGGGCCACGCGCCGCGGGCGGAGACGCTGACGATCGGTGTCGGCGGCACCCGGCACGACGTGGTCCTGGAGCAGTCCGCCCGGGGCGCCCGGACGCCGGTCGCCGGGTCGTAGCGCCCACCGGTCAGCCGTGGCCCACCCCTGACGTCCGGCGTCAGCGGTGGGCCACGCTGTCTCCGGGGCTTGCGTCCATCGAGCTGTAGCGTGATCCACGTCACTCGTCTCACTGCTCCGTGTGGTGCAGCGGGCAGGCGCCGACCGGCCCGATCCCTCACGGCCGCCGACTCCGTACGACTGATCGGGTGGCCTCCCGGACGACACCGGTGTCATTCGTTCCTACCGCGCGTGCTCGCCGGACCGGTGAGCGCACCTCGACCTCGACCGGGGCGCTCAAGCCTGATCGGGGGTCGACCGATGGAGTGGTGTGTTCCCGCTCATCGATCACCAGTCCTTCGTCCGCCCGGAGGCTGCCGCTCCCTCGGGTGACACCCGTCCGGCGATGATCCCGGCCGCACGGACCCCGCACGCGGACCGCGCCGTGCCCGGTGCGCTCTTCGCCCCGGCCACCTCGGGTCCCGACGACGACCGCGCCCGCCTCTCGGTGCTCGTCGTCGACGGGGAGGAGCGACGCCGTGAGGTGCTCATGCGGTCCCTCGCCGAGGCCGGCGCCGGCACCGTGCACGAGGCGTCCTCGGCCGACGAGGCCCGCCGTCGTGCCCGCTCCGGCCCGCCGTGCGAGCTCGCCGTCGTCGACCTCGGTCTCGCGGAGGGCGACGCGCTCGCCCTCATCGCCGAGCTGCGGGCCGACGGCTGGCGTGCGGTCGCGGTCGGCCCCGACGACCACACCGCCGCCCAGGCCGCCTTCGGCGTCGGCGCGCTGGCCTACCTGACCTCCGACTCGGGCGTGTGCCGCGTCGTCGAGCCGGACGCCTCGGTGGCGACGCCGAACGGGACCGGGACCCGCATCGCCGCCGTCGACGGTGCCCCGCGCGAGCTCTCGCCGCGTGAGGTGCAGGTGCTCCAGCAGGTCGCGGACGGTCACTCCAACTCCGAGATCGGCACGGAACTGGGGCTCTCGGCCCTCACGGTCAAGTCCCACCTGTCCCGCATCGGGCGCAAGCTGGGCACGGGCGACCGCGCCCAGATGGTCGCCCTCGCCATGCGGGCCGGCGTGGTCCGCTGACCCCTCCCCCTCGTGGCAGGAACGCGTCGTTGCTGTCACCGGGCGACAGCAACGACGCGTTCCTGCCACCGGGGTGGGGCGGCTACCGTGCCGCCCGTGACCGAACTCGTGCACCTCGACGTCGCCGCGGGCCGCGCGACCGTCACGCTGGACTCGCCGTCGAACCGCAACGCACTGTCCGCCCAGCTGCGCCGTGAGCTGCGGGGCCACCTGGACACGGCCCTCGCCGACGACGCCGTGCGCGTGATCGTCCTGACCCACACCGGCACCGTCTTCTGCTCGGGGATGGACCTGCGCGAGTCGCGCGGGGCCGGCGCCGGCGACCAGGGGGTCCAGGAGTTCCCCGACATCCTGCGCACGCTGTGGACCTCGTCGAAGCCGGTGGTCGCCCGGCTCGCGGGCCCGGCCCGCGCCGGCGGGGTGGGCCTCGTCGCGGCGTGCGACATCGCGGTCGCCAGCCGGGCGGGCGCGGACTCGAAGGGCGCGACCTTCGCCTTCAGCGAGGTGCGCATCGGGGTGGTGCCCGCCGTCATCTCCGTGCCGGTGCTCCCCCGCCTGCTTCCCCGGGCCGCGCACGAGCTGATGCTCACCGGCGAGGTCTTCGACGCCGACCGGGCGGCCGCCGTCGGGCTGCTCAACGCCGCCGTCGAACCCGACGCGCTCGACACCGCCGTCGACCGCTACGTCGACATGCTCGCCCTGGGCGCCCCGCTGGCGCTGGCCGCGACCAAGGAGATGCTGCGCCGCACCCCCGCGGAGGACATGGCGGCCGACTTCGACGCCATGCTCGCGCTGTCGGCGCGGTTCTTCGCCTCCGAGGAGGGCCAGGAGGGCATGGCCGCGTTCGCGGAGAAGCGTCCGCCGCGGTGGGCCGCGTCCTCGTGAGACTCAGCGCAGGTTGAGCACGAGGACCAGCAGTATCAGCGCGACGAGGGTGCCCGTGACCCAGAGCCGGGCATAACGGCGGTCCATCAGCAGCGGCCCACTAGTCGGCCGCACCGCTGCGCCGCTCGAGGGCGGCGAGACGCCACGCGACCGTCCGCTCCACGAGGGTGTCCACGAGGGCGGCGACCGCCCAGCAGGCCGGGCCGACGACGCCGACCACGATGATCACCTGCAGCGTGAAGTCGAGCTGGGTGAGCCAGAGCTCGACCCCGTCCCACCAGGTCGCGACGGCGTGCAGCACGGCCGCCACGGTACCGGGCCGCCGTCGGCGAGCTCCGCTGCGCTCCGTCGTCCGGGCGCGCGGTGGCGCTCCCCGATAGGTTCGGCGCCATGTTCGCCGTCTACGCGTCCGAGCCCAACAGCGACGACCCGCTCGCCTCCCTCGTCGTGGGTGAGCGTCCCGATCCGGAGGTCCCCGAGGGGTGGGTGCGGGTCAAGGTCGAGGCCGCGAGCCTCAACATGCACGACCTGTGGACGCTGCGCGGCGTCGGCATCAAGCCCGAGCAGTTCCCCATGATCCTGGGCTGCGACGGCGCCGGCACGCTCGACGACGGCACGCCGGTCGTCCTGCACTCGCTGATGGGTGACCCGGACTGGAAGGGCGACGAGACCCTCGACCCGAAGCGCAAGATGCTCACCGAGTGGGCCCAGGGCAGCTTCGCCGACTACGTCGTCGTCCCGAAGCGCAACGCGCTCCCCCGCCCCGAGGGCATGTCGGCCGTCTCCGGGGCCGTCATGGGCACCGCGTGGCTGACCGCCTACCGCATGCTGTTCACCAAGTCCGGCCTGCGCGGCGGGCAGACGATGCTCGTGCAGGGCGCCTCCGGCGGCGTCTCCACCGCCCTGATCGCCCTCGGGCGCGCCGCGGGCATGCAGGTCTGGGTCACCGGCCGCACCGAGGAGAAGCGCGAGCTCGCGCTGCGCCTGGGCGCCCACCAGGTCTTCGAGTCGGGCGGCAAGCTGCCCGGCAAGGTCCAGGCCGTGTTCGAGACCGTCGGCGAGGCCACCTGGAAGCACTCCGTGCGCTCCCTGGTGCCCGGCGGCACGATCGTCTGCTCCGGCGCCACCTCGGGCAACCAGCCGCCCGCCGAGCTCGCCCAGATGTTCTTCCTGCAGAAGAACCTGGTCGGCTCCACGATGGGCACCCTCGACGAGCTGCGCGACCTCCTCGACTTCGTCGCGACCACCGGCATCACCCCGGAGGTCGGCCAGGAGCTGCCGATGACCGAGGCCGGGACCGGCTTCCGCTCCATGTTCGACGGCGAGACCGCCGGCAAGATCGTCTTCACCCGCTGACACCCCGTCCCGACGACGGGTCCCCCCGGCGGGACCCGTCGTCGGGATGTTTAGGTCCCCGTCCCCGGGGAATGCCGATGTCCCAGGGTTGAGCAACCAGTCTTGGTTCCGGGCCTGCCCAGATCGTGGCGGCCCCTGCTCCCCCGTCGTGGTTCACACCGCAGCCAGGCGGACCGCATCCATGCGCGTCTGTGAGGTCTGCCCGTGTCCGAGCGCACCAGTGCCTACGACCAGTACGCCCCGCAGCTGGAGGAACTCTCCACGTTGCCGGCGGTCGACCCGCGACGCGACCAGCTGGTCGCCGAGCTGACGGACGCCTTCCGGCCCGTCGCCCGCAACATCGCCCGACGCTTCTCCCGGCGCGGCGAGTCCGTGGACGACCTGGAGCAGGTCGCCGCGATCGGGCTCCTGCACGCCCTGCGCCGGTTCGACCCGGACCAGGGGCGGGACTTCCTGTCCTACGCCGTGCCGACGATGATGGGCGAGGTCCGCCGCCACTTCCGCGACGCCGCGTGGACGATCCGCACGCCGCGCGGGGTGAAGGACCGCTACCTGCAGGTCGGGACCGCGTCGACCGCCCTCGGCCAGCAGCTCGGGCGCGCGCCCACGGCCACCGAGCTCGCCGAGCACCTCGGGATCGACCGCGAGGAGGTCATCGAGGCGATCTCGGCGCACCACTCCTACCGGCCGGACTCGCTCGACTCGACCCTGACCCAGGGCACCGACACCACGGTCGCCGACGTCCTCGGCCACGACGACCCGGACCTCGCCCACGTGGAGTCGCGCGCCCTCGTGCGCGACCTCGTCGGCACGCTCCCGGAGCGCGAGCGCACCATTCTCGTGCTGCGCTTCGTCCACGAGAAGACGCAGTCCGAGATCGCCGAGCGGCTGTC
Source organism: Actinomycetospora sp. NBRC 106378 (assembly GCF_030269685.1). Classification (GTDB taxonomy): domain Bacteria; phylum Actinomycetota; class Actinomycetes; order Mycobacteriales; family Pseudonocardiaceae; genus Actinomycetospora. The sequence continues at coordinate 105,600 of NZ_BSTT01000014.1, read as the reverse complement.
GATCTCCCAGATGCACGTCTCCCGGCTGCTGTCCCAGACCCTGGAGCGCCTCCGTGAGCGCGCCCGGGTCCGCGACGCCGCCTCGGCCGCTCAGTCGTCGTCGGTGATCGCGAGGAGCGCCTGAGCGACCGCGTCGTTGGCGCGGAAGCTCAGGCTGTTCGTGTTCGGCCGGGTGAAGGCACCCGGCAGGCGCACCGTGGTGTGCGGGCCGATCGCGAACAGGCGCGGGTGCGGCTCCTCCTCGGGCCCGAAGAGCACCCGGTGGTCGGCGGGGTCCACCGGCAGCAGCCCGGTGGCGTGCTCGATCACGCCCGAGTAGTCGTCGCCGCGGGAGCACGCGTTCCAGCTCAGCGTCTCCTCGTCGACCAGCCCGGCGCGCATCAGCGACCGCAGCATCGGGTCGGAGGTCCGGCGCACGCTCGGTGAGGCGAGGCGGGCGTCGACGAAGGTCGTGGCCCGGGTCGGCGGGCCGTCCACGGCGGCGCCGGTGGCCACGAAGACCCCGCTCGCCTCGTCGATCTCCACCGAGAGCCCGGCCCCGAGGAAGGTCACGTACCCGGCCCGGTTGAGCGCGAGCATCTGACGCAGCCGAGGCCCGGGCGGGCCGCTGGCCATCGACGAGAACAGGTTCTGCCACCAGCCGAGGTCCCGGGCCCGCGACTTCGCGGTGAGCCCGCCCCGGCTCGCCAGCTCCACCGACATCATGAACGCACTCAGCAGGGCCGTGAACGCCCCCAGCTCCTCGGTGTGCCGCGGGTCGACGTGGCGCGCGAGGTCGTCGCTGATGTAGTTGCGCAGGAACTTCTGCAGCGTGTCGAGGTCCGTGCGCAGACCGTCCAGCGGACGGTCGAGCTGCTCGAAGTCGAGGCGGTCGGCCTCGTCGGGCACGTGGCGCTCGACCAGGCGCTCCCGGTCCGCGGAGTACCAGTCCACCTCGGCGTAGGCGGCGGCGAACGTGTCCCAGTCGCCGGTGACGCGGTCCGGGTGGCCGTGGAACAGCTCGTGGTACCAGCCCCAGCCCGCCTCCTTGGCGATCAGCGGCCAGGCGTCCTCGCGCAGGCTCACCCCACCCTGCCGGGCGGCCAGCGCGGCGACCTGGTCCGGGCCGAAGAACCGCGGGAGCGGCGGGCGCGGACCGATCAGCGTGTACTCGGTCTTCGCGTGGTAGGGCACGCCGCGGCCGGACCCGACGTGCAGCGACACCTCCCGGCCGGACGGGACGTAGGTGAGCCGGCCCCGCCCCGACCCGTCGTCGGGACCCTCGGGCTCCTCGACGAACCGGCCGCCGCGGCCCTCGAAGAGCAGCACCATGAGGTCGACGAACGCGAGGCCCATGCCGCGGGCGATCACCGTCTCGCCCGGCGGGATGGCGTCGAGGTCGGAGTCGGTCGTCTGCTCGGGCGCGAAGTAGCGCAGACCGAGCCGCTGCGAGCAGCGGAGCAGGGCGGTCTCGTCGTCGGTGGGGGCGGCGTCGAGGTGGCCGGAGGCGAGCACGACGGCGTCGGCGTCGAGCACCTCCCCGTCCTCGAGTCGCACGCGGCGCAGGTCGCCGTCGACGATTCCGGCGGCCCGCTGCTCGTGGACGTGGACGCGGACACCCTCGGGCAGGGAGTCGAGCACCCTCTCGAGCACGGCGGCGAGGTAGTGGCTCTGCAGCTGCCGGGTGGGGAACGTCGCGGGCGTCAGGGCCCGGATCTCCTCCCCCACGCGGCCCTCGGGCTCGGCGTGGGCGGCGCGGACCTCCTCGGCCCACTCGATGAGGCTCGGACCCGGGACGATGGGCCCGGCGCACGTGACCGAGTCGTCGGTCCACATGGTCACGTCGGCGGCCATGGAGTTCATCCACAGCAGCTCGGACTGCTTCGTGCGCCAGATGCGGCCGGCGCCGGCGGGGTACGGGTCGACGAGGTGCACGTCCAGCGGGTGTGCGGCGTCGACCCCGGCGCCGGCCGCGCCGGCGACGAGTCGTTCGAGCACCCCGGTCCCGCGTGGTCCGCCACCGACGATCACGACCGAGCGCGTCATGCCATCCGACGGTAGGCGCGGGTCCCGATCGCGGCCACCCGATGTGGCGCGGTCCCGAGCGAAGGGTCCCCTCGCGCGGATGGACGGGCCGTGGGCGCCCGCCGCCGGGTCGCTCCCGAACGAGCGAAGGGCCCTCTCGCGCGTTCCTCGCGCGAGGGGGCCCTTCGGTCGGGACGGACTAGCGGGGCGAGCGCTCCCGACGGTCACGGCTCGGGGCGCGGCGCTTCTCCGGGCGCGGGCCCGAACCGGCCCGCTCCGAGTCGGACGCGCGACGCAGACCCATCGGTCGGCCCGCCACGCGCGCCCGCTGGAGGCGCTTCACGACGGGGTCGGGCACGTCGGCGGGCAGCTCGACCAGGGTGTGGTCGGTGCGGATGTCGATGTGCCCGATGTGCGCGGAGTCGAGCCCGGCCTCGTTGGCGATGGCACCCACGATCGCGCCCGGCTTCACCCGCTGGTTGTGCCCGACGTCGATGCGGTAGGTGTCGGTGCCGGACCCGACGTCCCAGGAGGACGCCGTGGTCGGGCGCTTGCCCTGGCCCCGGGCCGGCTTGTCGTCGCGGCCGCGCTTCTCGCCCCGCACCGGGGGCGTCGGCAGCTCGTCGACCAGCAGCGGCTTGCCGCCCTGGACCATCTTCGCGAGCGCCGCGGCGAGGGCCAGCGGGTCGACGTCGTGCTCGGCGACGTACTCGTCGATGACGCGGCGGAACACGTCGATGGAGTCGCCCCCGTCGTCGTGCCCCCCGAGCTCGGCGGTGATGCGCTCGGCGAACCGGGCGCGACGCCGGGCGTTGACCTCGTCGGTGTCGGGGACCGACATCTCCTCGGCCTTCTGGCGGGTGGTGTTCTCGATCGTCCGCATCAGCCGGATCTGGCCGCGCGTGACGAACGAGATCGCCTCGCCGGAGCGGCCCGCACGCCCCGTGCGACCGATGCGGTGCACGTAGGACTCGGGGTCGGTCGGCAGGTCGTGGTTCACGACCAGGCTGATGCGCTCGACGTCGAGACCGCGGGCCGCGACGTCGGTGGCGACCAGGACGTCGATCTTGCCGGCGCGCAGGTCGGTGATCGTCTTCTCCCGCTGGCCCTGGGACAGGTCCCCGGAGATCGCGACCGAGGAGAACCCGCGGCGGTTCAGCGCCTCGCTGACGTCGGTGGTGTTCTGCCGGGTGCGGACGAACACCAGGGCGGCGTCGAAGTCCTCGACCTGCAGGATGCGGGCGAGGGCGTCGGCCTTCTGGCGCTCGGGCACGACGACGTAGCGCTGGCGGGTGTTCGCCGCCGTGGTCGTCTTGCCCTTGATCGACACCTCGGCGGGCGCGTTGAGGTGCTTGCGGCTGACCTCGCGGATCGCCGTCGGCATGGTGGCCGAGAAGAGCGCCACCTGACGGTCGGCCGGGAGCAGGCCGAAGATGTTCTCGACCTCCTCGAGGAAGCCCATGTTGAGCATCTCGTCGGCCTCGTCGAGCACGAAGTACCCGACGTCGGTGAGGTCGAGCGTGCCCTTCTCGAGGTGGTCGGCGACGCGACCCGGCGTCCCGACGACGATCTGGGCGCCGCGGCGCAGCGAGGAGAGCTGCGGGCCGTAGGGCGCGCCGCCGTAGAGCTGCACGACGTGGACGTGCGGGAGCCCGGTCGCGAACGACTCGACGGCCTCGGCGACCTGGATCGCGAGCTCACGGGTCGGGGTGAGGATCAGCGCCTGCGGGGCGCGGACGCTCGCGTCGAGGCGCGAGAGCAGCGGCAGCGCGAAGGCCGCCGTCTTGCCGGTGCCGGTCTGGGCCAGACCGAGGACGTCGCGGCCGGCGAGCAGCAGCGGGATCGTCTCGGCCTGGATCGGCGTCGGCGTCTGGAAGCCCTGCTCGACGAGGGTGGAGACCACACGGTCGTCGAGACCGAGCGGGACGAAACCGTTCACGGTCTCGTCGGACCCGCCGTCGAGGGAGTCCTCGAGGAAGGGGTCGAGCGGGAGGTCGGAAGCGGACAGGACAGCAGCGTCGGTCACAGATCTCTTTCGAGTGGGGGTTCGTCGGACGGTGAGAGCTGTCCGCGGACCCGACACACGCGCAGTCCATCCCAGGCCGACAGCTCGGCACCTACATGACCATCCTACGCGAGCCGTGCCGACCCGCCGTCGGGAAGGGGCTTCCCGAGGGGGAGGGTTGGCTCACTTCTTGCCGGACTTGGCCTTGTCGACGGCGTTCTGGTCGGTGGAGAGCGCGGCGACGAAGGCCTCCTGCGGGACGTCGACCCGGCCGATCGTCTTCATCCGCTTCTTGCCCTCCTTCTGCTTCTCCAGCAGCTTGCGCTTGCGCGTGATGTCGCCGCCGTAGCACTTGGAGAGCACGTCCTTGCGGATCGCGCGGATCGTCTCGCGGGCGATGATCTTGGCGCCGATGGCGGCCTGGATCGGCACCTCGAACTGCTGGCGCGGGATGAGCTCGCGCAGCTTCGAGGCCATCGAGTTGCCGTACGCGTACGCCGCGTCCTTGTGCACGATCGCGGAGAAGGCGTCGACGGCCTCGCCCTGGAGCAGGATGTCGACCTTCACCAGGTCGGCCGCCTGCTCGCCCGCCGGCTCGTAGTTGAGCGACGCGTAGCCCCGGGTGCGCGACTTCAGGATGTCGAAGAAGTCGAAGATGATCTCGGCCAGCGGCATCGTGTAGCGCAGTTCGACGCGGCTGTCGGACAGGTAGTCCATGCCCTCGAGCTGCCCGCGCCGCGACTGGCAGAGCTCCATGATCGGACCGACGAACTCGCTCGGGGCCAGCACCGAGACCTTCGTGATCGGCTCGTAGATCGTGCGGACCTTGCCGTCGGGCCAGTCGGCCGGGTTGGTCACCTCGGCCTCGCTGCCGTCGTCGAGCTCGAGGCGGTAGACGGTGTTCGGCGCGGTGGAGATGAGGTCGAGGCCGTACTCGCGCTCGAGCCGGTCGCGCGTGATCTCCAGGTGCAGCAGCCCGAGGAAGCCGCAGCGGAAGCCGAAGCCCAGCGCGGCCGACGTCTCGGGCTCGTAGGAGAGCGCGGCGTCGTTGAGGCGCAGCCGGTCCAGCGCGTCGCGCAGCAGCGGGTAGTCGCTGCCGTCGATCGGATACAGCCCGGAGAAGACCATCGGCTGCGGGTCGGCGTACCCCCCGAGCGGCTCGGCGGCGCCGCGGCGCTCCCAGGTGACCGTGTCGCCGACGCGGGACTGCCGGACGTCCTTCACACCGGTCATCAGGTAACCGACCTCGCCGACGCCGAGCCCCTGGCAGGGCTTCTGGTCCGGCGAGATGATCCCGACCTCGAGCAGCTCGTGCACCGCATTCGTGCTCATCATGCGGATGCGCTCGCGCGGGGTGATCTTCCCGTCGACCACGCGGATGTAGGTGACGACGCCGCGGTAGGTGTCGTAGACCGAGTCGAAGATCATCGCGCGGGCCGGGGCGTCGGCGTCGCCGACCGGGGCCGGGATGCGGCGCACGGCCTCGTCGAGCACCGCGCCGACACCGTCGCCGGTCTTCGCGCTGATGCGCAGTACGTCGTCAGGCTCGCAGCCGATGAGGTGCGCGATCTCCGCCGCGTACCGGTCCGGCTCGGCCGCCGGCAGGTCGATCTTGTTGAGGACCGGGATGATCTCCAGGTCGTGGTCGAGCGCGAGGTAGAGGTTCGCGAGCGTCTGCGCCTCGATGCCCTGCGCGGCGTCGACCAGCAGGATCGCGCCCTCGCACGCGGCGAGCGAACGGCTCACCTCGTAGGTGAAGTCGACGTGGCCGGGGGTGTCGATGAGGTGCAGCACGTGGTCGCGCATCTCGCCGTCGGGGCCCGCGGCGTACCAGGGCAGCCGCACGTTCTGCGCCTTGATCGTGATCCCGCGCTCGCGCTCGATGTCCATCCGGTCGAGGTACTGCGCGCGGTAGGCCCGGTCGCCCAGGACGCCCGTGAGCTGCAGCATCCGGTCGGCCAGCGTCGACTTGCCGTGGTCGATGTGCGCGATGATGCAGAAGTTGCGGATCCGGTCCGGGGGCGTGAACGTCTCGTCGGCGTAGCCCACGGTGCCCGGTCGGCCAGGGGTCTTGGTCGACTGCTGGGTGGTGGTCTCGGTCAACGAGGTCACGCCTTCCTGCTGGTGCGGTATCTGCTCCATCGTCCCACGAGACCCCGACGGTCATCGTCGGCGAGGGCCGTTGGTAACCTGGAGCCCACTGCGCCGTGCGGGCTGGACGCCTGTTGCGCGCCCGCACGAAGACACCCCAGCGATCAAGAGGTTCGAAAGCCCCGTGGCGAACATCAAGCAGCAGGTCAAGCGTAACCGGAAGAACGAGGAAGCCCGCCAGCGCAACAAGGCGGTCAAGTCCGAGATCAAGACGGCCATCCGTCGCTACCGCGAGACCGTCGAGTCCGGCGACGCCACCGCCGCCGACGAGCGCCGCCGTCACGCCGCGCGCCTGCTCGACAAGGCCGTGAGCAAGGGCGTCATCCACAAGAACCAGGCCGCGAACAAGAAGTCGCGCATGGCCCACCGCGCGACCTCGTTCACGGTCGACGCGAAGGCCGGCAAGACCCCGGCCTAATCCAGGTCCCGACGACGGGCGTCCCCTCCCGGGGGGCGCCCGTTTCGTCGTTCCTGGGGCCTTGCCGTTGCTCGAGGTGCACACCAGGCAGCTTCCGGGCCCCGCCGACCTGCCCTCCGTGGCCCTCGCGCGGCGACCGGCCGGCAGTGTCGCGACGCGCCGCCGCGAGATGCACACCAGGCAGGCCCGTGGGCCCCGAGCCATGCCTCACGTGACCCTCGCGCGGCCGGTCGAGGCGATCAGCGCCGGCGCGACTGCCCGGCCAGCTCCGCGAGCTCCGAGGTCGCCCGCTCCAGGGCGTACGAGGCGTCGGCCGCGACGCCCTTGACGTCGGCGTTCACGTCCGCGACCAGCGCCATCGCGCGCGTCAGGCCCGGGGCGTCCCAGCCGCGGGCCTGGCCCATCGCCTTCTTCACCTTGAACGGCGGCATCCGCAGCCGGCTCGCGAGCGCCCCCGGGTCGCCCCGCCCCGCCGCCGACACCCTCGCGATCGTGCGCACCGCGTCGGCCAGGGCGTCGGCCACCAGCACGTGCGGCACCCCGGTGTCGAGGGCGTAGCGCAGCGCCTCGAGCGCGCCCGCCCGGTCGCCCGACACCGCCTTCTCCGCCACCGCGAACCCCGTCACGTCGGCCCGCCCGCGGTGGAAGCGCCGCACCGAGTCCGCGTCGACCTGTCCCCCGGAGTCGCTCACCAGCTGGGAGGCGGCCGCCGCGAGCTCGCGCAGGTCGGCCCCGACCGCCTCCATCAGCAGGTTCAGGGCCTCCCCCGTGATGCCGCCGCCCGCCTGCCGGATCTCGGTGCGGACGAAGTCGGCCCGCCGGTCGTTCTCCCAGGGCTTGAACTTCGCGGCCTCGCTCACGCCCGCGCCGGCCTTCTTCAGCCCGTCGACCAGGGCCTTGCCCTTCGCGCCGCCGGGGTGCACGACGACCAGCGCGACCCCGTCGGTCGGCGCCTTCGCGTACTCCACGAGCACGGTGGTGACCTCGGCGTTCGCGTCCTGCGCCGCCTCGAGGACCACCACCCGGGACTCGGCGAACAGCGACGGGCTCACCAGCTCGGCCAGCACCCCCGCCGTGATCTCGTTGGCCTTCAGGGTGCGGACCTCGACGTCCGGGTCCTGACGGCGGGCCGCGACGATCGCCGCGGACACGGCGCGCTCCACGAGCAGGCCCTCGTCGCCGACGACGAGCCGCACCGGCAGCAGTTCGTCGACGGGCTTGCTCCGGGCTCGCGGTGGCACGTCCTCATCCTCGCACCGACCTCCGACAGCGTGGCGTGGGCAACGCTCGCGGCGGTGGCCCCGTGTGCTCCGGGTGCCGTAACGTGCCCGTAGCGCGACCCCGGGCCCCGGCCCGGCGGACGCCGACAACTGCATACGGCTCATCCAGAGGGGTAGAGGGAACGGCCCGACGACACCCCGGCAACCGGCGGCGCGGATCTGAACGCGCAAGACCGGTGCCAATTCCGACCCGCCACGGAGCGGGGAAGATGAGGAGAACACTCTTCCATGACCTTGACTGCGCCCGGCCGGACGTCGACCGGCTACGACCTCGGCCCGGCCGCCGCCCTCTCGTGTCGCGCCTGCGGCCACCGCACCCCGCTCGCCCCGGAGTTCGCGTGCCCGCAGTGTTTCGGGCCCCTGGAGATCGCGTACGACTTCCCGGCGATCACCCGGGAGGAGATCGAGCGCGGCCCGAAGTCGATCTGGCGCTACAAGAAGCTCCTCCCGGTGCCGACCACGGTCGAGGACCACCCGAACATGGACCCGGGCTTCACCCGGCTCATCCGCGCCGACCGGCTCGGCGCCGAGCTCGGCATCCGGAACCTCTGGGTGAAGGACGACACCGGCAACCCGACGCACTCCTTCAAGGACCGCGTCGTCGCCGTGGCCCTCGCCGCCGCCCGCGAGCTCGGCTTCACCGTCCTGGCCTGCCCGTCCACCGGGAACCTGGCCAACGCCACCGCCGCCGCGGCCGCCCGCGCCGGGTGGGACTCGGTCGTGCTCATCCCCTCCTCGCTGGAGCGGGCCAAGGTCCTCATGACCGCCGTGTACGACACCAACCTGCTCGCCGTCGAGGGCAACTACGACGACGTGAACCGCCTGGCCACCGAGCTCGCGTTCGAGCAGGAGGACTGGGCGTTCGTCAACGTCAACGTCCGCCCGTACTACGCCGAGGGCTCGAAGAGCCTGGGCTACGAGATCTCCGAGCAGCTCGGGTGGCGCATCCCCGCGCAGACCGTGATCCCGGTGGCCTCCGGCTCCCAGCTCACGAAGATCGACAAGGCGTACGGCGAGCTGGTCTCGCTCGGGCTCGTCGACGCGGCCGACTGGAAGATCTTCGGTGCCCAGGCCGCGGGCTGCTCCCCCGTGTCGACCGCCTTCCGCGAGGGCACCGACGTCGTCCGGCCGCAGCGGCCCGACACGATCGCCCGCTCGCTGGCGATCGGGAACCCGGCCGACGGCCCCTACGTGCTCGACACCGTCCGGCGCACCGGCGGCGCCGTCACCGACGTGACCGACGACGAGGTCCGCGACGGCATCCGCCTGCTCGCCCGCACCGAGGGCGTCTTCGCCGAGACCGCCGGCGGCGTGACCGTGGCCAACGCGAAGAAGCTCGTCGAGACCGGGCAGCTCGACCCCGACGCCGACACGGTCCTGCTCATCACCGGCGACGGGCTCAAGACCCTCGACGCCATCGAGCACCAGGTCGGCCCGAAGGCCACGGTCCCGGCGACGTCGAAGGCGGTCCGCGAGGCCCTGGGCCTCTAGCGACGGCGCGGGTCCGGCAGCGGGTCGCCCCGGGCGACCACCGCCGGACCCCGCGGTCCCGGCACCAGCGCGAGGTCCCCGCTCTCGTCGGTCCGGCGCACCAACGCGCCGGTCCCGGCGAGCAGGCCCATGATCGACGGGTTCGGGTGGCCGTAGGAGTTGCCGCGCCCGACGCTCACCAGGGCCAACCGCGCGCCCGGAGCCACGAGGAACGGCGGCAGCGAGGACCGCGAGCCGTGGTGCGGCACCTTCAGCACCTCGGCGCGCAGGTCCACGCCCGCGGCCAGCAGCGCGTCCTGCGAGGAGCGCTCCGCGTCGCCGGGCAGCAGGACCCGCCCGAGCGGCGTGGTCGCCCGCAGGACCAGCGACGTGTCGTTGACCTGGGACCCGTCGTCTCCGTCGACGTGCGCGCTCGGATGCACGGGCCCCAGCACCTCCAGCACGAGCCCGGGCCACCGCAGCACCATCCCCCTCTCCATCCCGACGACGGGTGCTCCCGCCGCTCGCGCGCGCCCGGTCACCTGCGCCAGGGCCGTGACCGGCTCCCGCACCGGACCCACCGCCACCGCACCCGTCGACCGGCCCCGCAGCGCACCCGCCAGCCCGCCGACGTGGTCGACGTGCAGGTGCGAGAGCACGACCAGGGCGAGCGACCGCACCCCCAGCCGGGCGAGGCAGCGGTCGACCGGCCCCGCGTCGGGCCCCGCGTCGACCAGGACCGCCCGCCCCGGCTCCCCGGTCGCGAGCACGAGTGCGTCCCCCTGCCCGACGTCGCAGGCCACCATCGCCCAGCCCGTCGGGGGCCAGCCCACCGGCACCACGCGCGTCGGGACGAACACCAGGAGGAGCCCGATCGCCGCGGCCAGCGCCACGAGCCGTACCCGCCGCCACCGCAGGGCGACCGCGCCGAGCACCACCAGACCGGCGAGGACCAGACCCCCGGGCACCCCGCCCGGCCAGCTCACGGTCGCCCCGTCGACGCCCGCGCACCGCCGCGCGACCCACACCAGCCACGACACCTCCGGCCCGGCCGCCCACACCGCGGCGTGGGCGCCCCACGTCCACCACGGCGCGCACAGCGCAGCCACCACGCCCAGCACGGTCGCGGGCGCGACCACCGGTGCCACCAGCAGGTTCGCGAGCACCGCGACGACGCTCACCTCGCCGGAGAGCCCGGCGACGACCGGCGCGGTCACGACGTGCGCGGCCACCGGGACCGCCAGGGCCTCGGCCACCCCGGCCGGCACCCGCCGCGCACGCAGGGCGGCGACCAGCGGCGGCGCGAGCAGCACCAGCGCTCCGGTCGCGAGCACCGAGAGGGCGAACCCCGCGTCGGTGGCCAACGCCGGGTCGACCAGGAGCAGCGCGACCACGGTCGCGGCGAGCGCCGGCAGCACCGACCGCTGTCGCCCGAGGGCCAGCGCCAGCAGGACCACCGCGCCCATCGCCCCTGCCCGCAGCACGCTCGGCGACGGTCGCGCCAGCACCACGAACCCGACCAGCGCGACCACGGCGAGTGCCGCCGCCGTCCGCGGACCGAGCCGCACGAGCCGCACCAGGAGGAGCACCGCACCCAGCACGTAGGCCACGTTCGAGCCGCTGACGGCCGTGAGGTGGGTCAGACCCGCCGTCCGGAAGTCGTCGGCGAGGTCGGGCCCGACGCCGGAGGTGTCCCCGACGACGAGACCGGGCAGCAGCCCGGCCGGGTCCTCGGGGAGCACCGCGCGGGCGGCGTCGCGCAGCCCGGCCCGCAGGTCCCCGGCCGCCACCTGCACGGCCGGCGCCGGGCCGACGTCGCGCGGTGGGCCTCGGGTGCGCAGCACCGCCACGGTCAGGTCCCCGCGGGACGACGCCGCCAGCGACCCGCTCGCGGTGGCCCGCTGCCCCGGGAGCAGCCCGACCCAGCCCGCCGCGGGCGCGAGCAGGACCACCTGTCCCTGGCCCGCCCAGCGTCCGCCGCCGGTCTGCGCCGCGACGAGGTCGGCGCGCACCACCACCCGGGGCCCGCCGAGCCCGGACGATCGCAGTGGCGCGGGATCGTCGGTGAGGACCACCTCGAGCGTCGCCGCCGACCCCGTCGCCGCCGCGGCGTGCACCGGGTGGTCGGCGACCTGCCACGCCGCGGCGGACGCGACCCCGCCCACCGCCGCCGCGCACGCACCCGCCGCCAGGAGCCCGGCCGCCCAGCGACGGGCCCGACGCCGCGTCGCGACGGCCACCGCCCCCAGCGCCACCAGCACGACCACCACGCCCGGCCCCCACCCGAGGCCCAGCGCCGTGAGCGCCGCCCCCCAGGAGCCGAGGGCGGCGGGAACGAGCCGCAGGTCGAGGCGGGGTCGCTCCTCGGGCGCGCTCACACCCGCACCAGCTCGCGCAACGTGCCGAACCGGGCCTCGCCGATCCCCGGGATCTCGCGGAGCTGCTCCACGGCGGCGAACCGGCCGTTCTGGGTCCGCCAGTCGAGGATCTTCTTCGCCGTCACCGGACCGACCCCGGGCAGCCCGTCGAGCTGTTCCAGGGTCGCCGCGTTCAGGTCGAGCTTCCCGTCCCCGGCCGGCGCAGCAGCAGGACCAGCAGCCGGAGCGGCCACCGGAGCAGCAGCCGGCGCGCCGACCACGATCTGCTGCCCGTCCACCACCCGCGCGGCCAGGTTCAACGACGTGAGGTCGACGCGGGGCAGCGGCCCTCCGGCCGCCTCCACCGCCTCACCGACCCGGGCGCCCTCGGCCACCGTCACCAGTCCCGGCCGCCGGACCTTCCCCGCCACGTGCACCACCACCCGTCCGCCGGCCGGCGGAACCACCGCGGACGACGACGGCGCCCCCGCGACCACCGGCAGCGGCGGCACCGGCTCCGCCACCGGCCGCCCGCCCCAGACGCCGATCCCCGCGACGACCGCGGCCACGACGACGACCGCCGCCAGCGCGACCGCCCCCCACCGCCCCGGGTCCCACCGCGCAGCCGCCCACGACGCCGGGAGCCACCGCGCCGTCCCCCGTGCCGGCGGGTCCCAGGCACTCGCGTGCACCGGCTCGGCCGCCGGCAGCCCCTCGTCGTAGGCAAGGCCGGCCCCCGGCGTCCCCGGCGGGGCCGTGGGCCAGCCCTGCCGCACCGACCTGTCGTCGGGAAGGGCGGCCTGCAGCCGGAGCCGGGGTTCCTGGGTCACCCGCCCGACGCTAGGACCGCCGGGAGGCGTCCTCCCAGGTCAGCGCCTCGTCCTGTGGACAACCGGGGTCCGCGGTACCGGTGGGGACAACTCGCTGCTCCGTCCGGACGAGCTCGGCCACCGCCTCCCCGACCACGCGATGGGCCGGCCAGCCCCAGTGGATCCCGTCGGGGTTGCCGTGCCCGCGCAGCACGTGCTCGACGACGAGCGGGGCCACCTCCAGCGTCCGCACGCCCGACGACGCCGCCCACGCCCGCATGGCGGCGACGTGCGCCGACCGCCCGGGATGCACCCCGCCGTAGAGGGCCGCGCGGTGCACCGAGGGCAGCAGCAGTACGACGGGGGCATGCGGACGCAGCGTCGTCACCGCCACCCGGATGCGCTCCAGGCACCGCACCGTCTCGGCGGGCGGCAGCGCCGTCGGGCGCCCCCGCGACAGCCGGACCAGGCGCGCGTGCCGGTCCCGGTAGAACCGCCGGGCCCGCGCGGCCAGCGACGGCGGGCGCAGCACCGGGATCAGCTCCCGCACGGCCGTGGGCAGCGGCGACGGGAGGGAGTCCATGCCGCCGACGCCGAGCACCACGGCGTCGGCGGTCCGCACCGACGCCCACACCCTCGGGTCGGTGCGCGTGGCGGTCCACGCATGACGGGCGGTCCAGCCGAGACCCGCGTGCAGGTCGGTCCGGACCCCCAGGCACGCCCCGGCCACCTGCGGCCACAGCCGCGGCTCGTCGACCGGGTGCGCGGTGCGGGGCCCGTGGAAGCTGAGCGAGTCGCCCAGCACCAGCAGGCTCACGCCTCGGCGCCCCACCGGGCGAGGCGCCAGCGGTCGATCCGGTACTCCAGCACCGCGGCCCGGCAGTTGCCCAGGGGGGCGAGCGAGCCCCAGTGCTCGGCGGGCAGGCCCAGGAATCCGCAGGTCAGCGCCAGGATGACGCCGCCGTGGGCGACGAGCAGCGCGGTCCCGTCGAGGTCGGCGTCGAGCAGCTCGTGCACCACCGGCAGTGCGCGCAGGTAGGCGTCGTGGCGCGACTCGCCCCCGGGCGGGTGGAAGTGCGCGTCACCCCGCCAGGCGTCGAGCCCGCCGGGCCAGCCCGCCTCGACCTCGTGGTCGACGAGCCCCTGCCACTGCCCGACGTCGGTCTCGCGCAGCCGCGGCTCCTTGCGCGGCTCGACGTCGAGACCCTCGGTGGCCGCCGCCGCCGTCTGCCACGCCCGGGCCTGGTCGGAGGCGAGCACGACGACGGGTCCGAGGTCCCGGACGCCGGGTGCGGTCGCCTCCGCCTGCGCCGCCCCGGTCCCGTCGAGCGGCGGGTCGAGCCGGCCCTGCATGCGGCGCTCGGCGTTCCACGCGGTCCGTCCGTGCCGGAGCAGGACGATGCGGTCGACCAACTCAGCTCACTCCGCGCTGCGCGGCAGCGAGACCTCGGCCGGCAGGTCGATGTGCGGGCAGTCCTTCCACAGCCGCTCGAGGCCGTAGAAGTCGCGCTCGTCGGAGTGCAGCACGTGGACGACGACGTCGCCGAAGTCCAGGAGCACCCACCGGGCCTCCTGCGTGCCCTCGCGGCGGACGGGCTTGACGTCCTCGCCGCGCAGCTTCTCCTCGACGTTGTCGACGACGGCCTGCACCTGGCGCTCGTTGGGCGCCGAGGCGATCACGAAGCAGTCGGTGAGCGGGAGGCGCTCGGAGACGTCGATCGCGACGACGTCCTGGGCGAGCTTGTCGGCGGCGGCCAGGGCCGCGACCTCGGCCAGGCGGCGCGCGTGATCGGTGGCGGCCATCGCGGTGAGCTTACCGCTGCCCTGGTTTCACCGTCGGTGGTGGCGTTCATACTCCGGTCATGCACGACGCCGCGACCACGCAGACCTCGGCGTTCGGGGACGGGCTCGCCCAGGGGCCCGACCTCGAGGCCGCCGCCGAGACCGCCGTGGCCGCTGCCACCGCTCCCCTGCAGGGCCGCCGGCCCGACCTGATGTCGGTGTTCGTCTCGCACCCCGACCCGGACGTGGCGGCCGCCGTCGGGCGGCAGGCGATGCAGATCGCGGGGGCCACCACCACGCTCGGGTGCCGGGCGTCGGGGGTGATCGGGGACGGCCGGGGCGTCGAGGACGCCCCGGCGGTGGCGGTGTGGGCGGCCACCCTCCCCGGCGTGCGGGTCACCCCCTTCCACCTGCAGGCCGCCCGCCACGAGGGCGGCATCTCGGTCGGCGGCATGCCGGTGCCCGCCGCGGACGACGCCGTGGCCGTGCTGCTGGCCGACCCCTTCACGTTCCCCGCGCAGGGCTTCGTCGAACGGTCGGACGAGGCGCTGCCGGGTCTGCCGATCGTCGGCGGCCTCGCCACGGCGCCGGTGGGCAGCTCGGCCCTCGGCCCGGCGCGACCCGGCCCAGGCGGCGCCCGGCTCTTCCTCGACGGCGAGGTGCACGAGCGCGGCGCCGTCGGGGTGCTCCTCGGGGGCGACGTGTCCGTGCGCACCCTGGTCAGCCAGGGCTGCCGGCCGATCGGCCCGGCGATGACCGTCACCGGCTCGTCGGGTTCGCAGCTCACGTCGCTCGCGGGCCAGCCGGCCTACCGCAAGCTCGAGGAGATCCTCCGCGACCTCGGCGAGGAGGACTCCGCCCTCGCGATGCGCGGCCTGCACCTCGGGATCGCGATGGACGAGTACGCCGACGAGCACGGGCGTGGCGACTTCCTGGTCCGCGGCGTGGTCGGGGCCGACGAGGAGGCCGGGACGGTCACCGTCGGGGACATCGTGGAGGTCGGGCGCACGGTGCGCTTCCACGTCCGCGACGCGTCGACCGCCGGCGAGGACCTCGACGCCCTCATGGCGCTCACCTCCGAGGACGCCCCCGCCGGCGGCGCGCTGCTGTTCTCCTGCACCGGCCGCGGTCGCGTGATGTTCGGGGACGACACGTCGCACGACGTGCGGGCGATCCGGCGGGGCCTCGCGCCCCGCGTCGCCGGGTTCTTCGCCGACGGCGAGATCGGGCCGGTCGCGTCGAGGAACCACCTGCACGGTTTCACCGCGTCGGTGCTGGCCTTCGGGTAGGTGGCCTCCGGCCTGGTGAGCACTTCTCCGTGCTCCAGCACGGATCACTGCTCACGGGGCCTCCGGCCACCCTGTGGATAGATCGTCTCGCCGCGCTCGAGCATGGCGACGTACTCGGCGATCCGCCGGTCGCGGGTGCGGGCGGTCTTCAGCTGCCCGAGCCGGTGGATGAGCGCGTAGCGGTTCTGGCTGGTCAGGGTGGCGAACGTGGCCGCCGCGGCGGGTGAGGCCGCGATGGCGGCCGCCAGGTCGTCGGGGACGGTCGCGGTGGCGGGCCCGGCGTAGGCCGCGTCCCACCGGCCGTCCGCCTTCGCCCGCTCGACCTCGGCGAGCCCGGCGTCGTGCATGCGGCCCGCCGCGACGAGCCGGTCGACGTGCCCGACGTTCCGGGCCGACCACGGGGACCGCGCCCGCCGCGGCGTGAACCGCTGGAACAGCGAGAGCTCGTCGCGACGACGGACCTGCCCGTCGATCCAGCCGAAGCACAGGGCCTCGTCGAGCGCCTCGGCGTAGACCAACGTCGTCGGCGGGTCCGGCGCCGTGAACGCCGCCTTCTTCGCGAGCACCAGCCACACGCCCACCGGGTCGGTGTGGTTCACACCCAGCCAGGCGCGCCAGGCCTCGGCGTCGGGCAGGAGGAGCTCCGGCTGGTCCACGGACGACATTGTGACGATGCGGCGTCCCTGCCACTGGATGACAGCAACGACGCTTTCCTGCCACGAAGGAGGGGTGCTACCCCAGGTGCTCCAGGCGCGACGGCGAGCGACCGTTCCGGTAGAGCCCGCGCTTCGCGATGTACTGCACCACGCCGTCGGGCACGAGGTACCAGACCGGCTCGCCCTTCCCGACGCGCGCGCGACAGTCGGTCGACGAGATCGCCATCGCCGGCACCTCGATGAGCGACACCGCGCCCTTCGGCAGGTGGTCGGAGACGAGCTCGAACCCGGGCCGCGTGACGCCGACGAAGTGCGCGATCTCGAACATCTCGTCGGCGCGGTGCCAGGACAGGATCTGCTCGAGCGCGTCGGCGCCGGTGATGAAGAAGAGCTCGTCGTCGGGGAACACCGCGGCGAGGTCGCGCAGGGTGTCGACGGTGTAGGTCGGGCCGTCGCGGTCGACGTCGACGCGGCTGACCGTGAAGCGCGGGTTCGACGCCGTCGCCACCACCGTCATGAGGTACCGGTCCTCGGCCGCGGTGACGTCCTTCTTCTCCTTCTGCCACGGCTGCCCGGTGGGCACGAACACGACCTCGTCGAGGTCGAAGCGCAGGGCGGCCTCGCTGGCCGCGACCAGGTGTCCGTGGTGGATCGGGTCGAACGTGCCGCCCATGACGCCGACGCGCATCGCCATCTCCGTTCCAGCTCAGACCGGGAGCAGCCCGCCGACCACGCCGGCGAGCTGGGCCGCCGTGCGGCACTCGTGCATCGGCATGACCCGGCCGTACTCGATCGCCGCCGAGTCGCCGGTCCCCCACTGCCGTTGCGGTTCGGGATTCAACCAGTGCGCGTGCCGGGCCTTCGCGACGACGGCGGAGAGGACCCCGAGCGCCGGGTCCTGGTGGTTGGTGCGGGCGTCGCCGAGGACCAGCAGCGAGCTGCGGTCGGTGACGGCGTCGGGCCAGCGGTCGGCGAACCGCTCGAAGGCCCGGCCGTAGTCGGAGTGCCCGCTCCACGCCACGAGCCCGCGACGGGAGTGCACGTCGGTGAGGATCCCGGCGAGATCGGCACCCGGCGTGAACAGGTCGGTGACCTCGACGCACCCGTCGACGAAGCAGAAGATCCGGATCCGGGAGAACTGCTCGCGCAGCGCCTGGACCAGCATCATCGTGAAGTGGCTGAACCCGGCGACCGACCCGGACACGTCGCAGAGCAGGACCAGCTCGGGGCGGCCGGGCCGCGGGCGCCGGTGCACGAGGTTCACGGGCACGCCCCCGGTCGACATCGAGCGGCGCAGGGTGCGGCGCATGTCGATCGGTCCACGGTGGGCCCGACGGCGGCGGGCCGCGAGTCGGGTGGCGAGGTGGCGGCCGAGCGGAGCGACCCGTCGTCGCAGGTCGGCGAGGGTGTCGGCGCCGGCGGAGAGGAAGTCGGTCTGCTCGGCCTGGCGGCGCACCCCGGTGCGCGCGGCGGCCTCCCGGCCCCGGATCTCGCTGCCCCGCCGCGTGGTCTCGCCCTGCACCATCCGGCGGAACTCGGCGATCCGTGCGCGGGTCTCGCGGCGGGCGACCTCCTCGGCGAACGGGCTGTCGGCCGCCTCGGCCTGCCGACGGGTGCGCAGCTCCGCGAGCACCCGCGCGAGGAGCGTCTCGGGCTTCACGCTGTTCAGCGCCTGGTAGGAGGAGAACCCCGACGGCGGACCCTGGGACCCGTCCCGCCCCTGGCCGCCGCTGCCGCCCGACCCCGGACCCCGACCCGCCCCGAGCGTCCCCAGACCGTCGACGACCGCACGGGCGAGCTCGGAGAGTGCCTCGGTGTCGCCGTCGACCAGGAGCTGGGCGAGCAGGTCACGCAGGGCGTCGACGTCGACCGAGCCGTCCTCGGCGTAGGGCAGCGCGACCTCCCCGAGCGCGGCGCCCTGTCCCAGCGGCCACCACAGCTCGAACAGGGCGTCGAACGTCTGTCGCTGTCCGCTGCGGCGCAGCACGGCGGCGGCCAGCCCCTCCCGGAGCTGCTCGCGGCGCAGCAGGTCGATCTCCGCCATCACCGCGGCGGCGTCGACGGTCTCACCCGGCCCCACGTCGACGTGGTGGCGGCGCAGCGCCTGCACGAAGTCGACGAGGTGGGCCGGCAGTCCCCGCTCGGGTGTCGCGACCATCAGTTCAACCGCAGTTCCGAGGAGGCCTTGACCAGGTCCGCGCGGTGCTTGAGGACGACGCCGAGGCTCTGGCGGACCGCGTCGTCGTCGAGGGTGTCGAGCCCCAGCGCGACGAGGGTGCGCGCCCAGTCGATCGTCTCCGACACCGACGGCGCCTTCCGCAGGTCGAGCCCCCGCAGCACCCCGATGATCCGCACCAGCTCCTCGGCGAGTGCCTCCGGGAGCTGGGGGACGCGGGAGGCGACGATCCGGCGCTCGAGCTCGGCGTCGGGAAAGTCCAGGTGGAGGAACAGGCAGCGCCGCTTGAGCGCCTCGGAGAGCTCGCGGGTGGCGTTCGAGGTGAGCAGCGTGAACGGCTTCTGCGTCGCGGTGATGGTGCCGAGCTCGGGCACGGTGACCTGGAAGTCGCCGAGCACCTCGAGCAGCAGGCCCTCGACCTCGACGTCGGCCTTGTCGGTCTCGTCGACCAGCAGCACCGTCGGCTCGTCGCGACGGATCGCGGTGAGCAGCGGGCGGGTGAGCAGGAACTCCTCGGAGAACACGTCGTCGCGGGTGGCGTCCCAGTCCTGCCCCTGGCTGGCCTGGATGCGCAGCAGCTGCTTGGCGTGGTTCCACTCGTAGAGCGCGCGGGCCTCGTCGATGCCCTCGTAGCACTGCAGCCGCACGAGCCCGGCGTCGGTCGCCTCGGCCACCGCCCGGGCGAGCTCGGTCTTCCCGACCCCGGCCGGCCCCTCGACCAGCAGCGGCTTGCCGAGCCGGTCGGCCAGGAACACGGTGGTCGCCACCGCGGTGGACGCGAGGTAGCCGACCTCGCCGAGGCGCGCGAGGACGTCGTCGACGGAGTCGAAGAGAGTCGTCCGGCCGGTCGCGTCGCTGCCCACGAACCGCATCCTGCCCGGAGATCGACGAGTTGTCCCCCGCTGGTCACGGGTCGCAGGCCACACCCGTCGTCCGGGACGGAGGTGTGGGCCGGGGTGGCCACCGGTCACCCCGGGCGATGAGCACCCCACCGACCACCACCGTCACCCTCCCGTGGGTCGGCTCCCTCCGGCTGTCCCGTCCGCAGCTGGTCTTCGTCGGTGGTGTCGCCGCGCTGAGCGTGCTGGGCCTCCTCGAGTGGCCGGTCGCCCTGGTCCTCGGCGCCGGGCACGTGCTCGCGGCCGACCGCTCCGACCCCGCGGTCCGGCAGGCCGGCGAGGCACTCGAGACGGTCTGATCAGGCGTGATCAGGCGTGATCAGGCGAAGGCCCCGGAGTAGGCGTTGAGGGCCGGCTGGCCGCCGAGGTGGGCGTAGAGCACCGTCGAGCCGCGCTCGATCTCCCCGCTCACCACCAGGTCGACCAGCCCGGCCATCGACTTGCCCTCGTAGACCGGGTCGAGGATCACGCCCTCCAGGCGGGCGGTCAGCTCGATGGCCGCGCGGGTGGAGGCGACCGGGACGCCGTAGCGATCGCCCGCCCAGCCCTCGAGCACCGTGACCTCGTCGTCGCGCAGGTCGCGCTCCAGGCCGATCAGCTTCGCGGTGTGCCGGGCGATGCGGTCGACCTGGTCACGGGTCTTCTCGAGGGTCGCGGAGGCGTCGATCCCGATCACGCGGCGGGGCCGGTCGGAGTCCGCGAAGCCGGCGATCATCCCGGCGTGGGTGGAGCCGGTGACGGTGCAGACGACGATCGTGTCGAAGAAGACGCCGAGGGCGGCCTCCTGGGCCTCCACCTCGCGGGCCCACTGCGCGAAGCCCAGCCCGCCGAGCGGGTGCTCGGAGGCCCCGGCCGGGATGCCGTACGGCACGCCACCGGCGTCGCGGACCTCCTGCAGCGCGCGCTCGTAGGAGTCGCGCAGGCCGATGTCGAAGCCCGCGGGGTCGAGCCGCACGTCGGCGCCGAGGATGCGGGAGAGCAGGATGTTCCCGACCTTGTCGTTGACGCTGTCCGGCCAGTCCACCCAGCGCTCCTGCACCAGGCGCGCCTTCAGGCCGAGCTTCGCCGCCACCGCGGCGACCTGGCGGGTGTGGTTGGACTGCACGCCGCCGATCGAGACGAGCGTGTCGGCGCCGCTGGCCAGGACGTCCGGGACGATGTACTCCAGCTTGCGCGTCTTGTTGCCGCCGTACGCGAGCCCGGAGTTGACGTCCTCGCGCTTCGCCCAGACCGCGGCGCCCCCGAGGTGGGCGGTGAGCCGGTCGAGCCGGTGGACCGGACTGGGCCCGAACAGCAGCGGGTAGCGGTCGAAGTCGTCGAGGGACATCAGTTCTCCCAGGTCAGGGTGAGCCAGTTGGCGCGGGCCTCGCGGCCCGCCGCGTCGGCGTCGCCGGCCGCCACGAGCTCGACGATGCGGGTGTGCTGGGCGACCGAGGCCCGCCCGGTCAGGGACGCGAAGCGCGTGCGCTCCATGCGTCGGAGCAGGGGCGTGACCTGCTCGAGGGTGTCGCCGAGCGCCTGATTGACCGCGACCTCGACGGGGATGCGGTGGAAGGCGTCGTCGGCCGTGACGGCGGCGTCGACGTCGGCCCGGGCGAGAGCCCGCTCGAACCGGCCGTTCGCCGCCGTCATGGCCTGCAGGTGCTGCTCGGTGAGGTGCGGGGCGGCGCTGCGGGTGGCCAGCTCGTGCATCGCCGCGGCGACCTCGGCCGCGTCCCGCGCGGCGCGCTGGTCCAGCGGGCTCACGACGGTCGAGCTCCCCGGCTTCACGACGACGAGCCCCGCGAGCTCGAGCCGCGCGATCGCCTCCCGTACGGGGGTGCGGCTGACGCCGAGCCAGCGGCAGAGCTCGGCGTCGTGCAGCCGCTCCCCCGGCTCCAGCGTCCCGTCGACGATCGCCGCCCGCAGGCGGGCGAACACCTGCTCGCGCAGCGAGGTGCGCGGGGCGGCGGCGTCGGACGTCGGGACCGGCATGCGATATATCGCATCCTGGATTCCGGCTGATGTCAAGGCTTCCCGACGACCCCGCCCCACGGTGTCGGACCCCTGTGCTTTCGTGGAGCCATGACCACCTCGCCCTCCGGTCTGGCCACCGATCTCCGGGACGACGCCGAGACCACGCTGCAGCGCCTCGCCGGGCCCGAGGCACGGCTGCGCGAGGACCAGTGGCGGGCCATCGAGGCGCTCGTCGCGCACGGGCGGCGCGCCCTGGTGGTGCAGCGCACGGGGTGGGGCAAGTCGGCGGTCTACTTCGTCGCGACCGCGCTGCTGCGGGCCCGGGGCAAGGGCCCGACGGTCATCGTCAGCCCGCTGCTCGCGCTGATGCGCAACCAGATCGAGGCGGCCGAGCGCGCCGGCATCCGCGCGGTGACCGTGAACTCGGCGAACACCGACGACTGGCACGCCGTCTACGACGAGGTCCGGGCCGGGCAGGTCGACGTGCTGCTGGTGAGCCCGGAGCGGCTGAACAACCCGGAGTTCCGCGACCAGGTGCTCCCCGAGCTGTCGCGCACCGCCGGGCTGCTGGTGGTCGACGAGGCGCACTGCATCTCCGACTGGGGGCACGACTTCCGGCCCGACTACCGCCGGCTCCGCACCCTGATCTCCGAGCTGCCCGACGGCGTCCCGGTCCTCGCCACCACGGCGACGGCGAACGACCGCGTGACCACCGACGTGGCCGACCAGCTGGGCGTCTCCGGGGACGGCGACGGCGCGCTGGTCGTCCGGGGTGAGCTGGACCGGGAGTCGCTGCACCTCAACGTGCTGTCCCTGGCGAGGGGCGCCGACCGGTTCGCCTGGCTCGCCCAGCACCTCGACGAGCTGCCGGGGTCGGGGATCGTCTATACGCTCACCGTGAGCGCCGCCGACGAGCTGGCGGCGTTCCTGCGGGAGCGGGGCCACGCCGTCACCGCGTACACCGGCAAGACCGACCCGGCCGACCGCGGGCGCGCCGAGGACGACCTGCTGGCCAACCGCGTGAAGGCCCTGGTCGCCACGAGCGCGCTCGGCATGGGCTTCGACAAGCCCGACCTCGGCTTCGTCGTGCACCTCGGTGCCCCGCAGTCGCCGGTGGCCTACTACCAGCAGATCGGCCGTGCGGGCCGTGGCGTGGAGCGCGCCGAGGTGCTCCTGCTGCCCGGCCCGGAGGACCGCGACATCTGGGCCTACTTCGCCTCGCTGGCCTTCCCCGGCGAGCCGCAGGTGCGGGTGGCCCTGTCCGTGCTCGCCGACGCCGGTCGCCCGTTGTCCACGGCCGCACTCGAGCCGCGCGTGGAGCTGTCGCGCGGGCGCCTCGAGATGATGCTCAAGGTCCTCGACACCGACGGTGCGGTGAAGCGGGTCAAGGGCGGCTGGGAGGCGACCGGGCAGCCCTGGGAGTACGACGGCAAGCGCTACCTCGGCCTGGCGAAGGCCCGGCGCGCCGAGCAGCAGGCGATGCTCGACTACATCACCACCGAGGGCTGCCGGATGGAGTTCCTCCGCCGCCAGCTCGACGATCCCGGCGCCGCGCCGTGCGGGCGGTGCGACAACTGCACCGGGAGGCACTACGACCCGTCGGTCGGCGAGGACGTCCGCGTGCAGGCCCAGGAGGTGCTCGACCGGCCGGGGGTCCCGCTCGCGCCGCGCAAGCAGTGGCCGAGCGGCATGGACGCCCTCGACGTGCCGCTCAAGGGCAAGATCAAGCCCGAGGAGGCCGCCGAGGAGGGCCGGGCGATCGGCCGGCTCACCGACGTCGGGTGGGGTCCCCGGCTGCGCCCCCTGATGCGCGCCGACGACCTGACGCCCGACGCCGTCGTCGACGCGGCGGTCGAGGTCCTCAAGGGGTGGGGCTGGTCGGAGCGGCCCACCGGGATCGTGTGGCTGCCGAGCCGGACCCGGCCCGCCCTCGTCGAGAGCTTCGCCCAGCGCCTCGCGTCGATCGGCCGGCTCCCCCTGCTCGGCGCACTCGCCGACGACGCCCCGCCGCTCTACTCCGACCCGGAGGACGACAGCGAGCCGGAGCCGCCGAACTCCGCCCAGCGGCTCGCCGAGGTGTACCGACGGCTGTCGGTCCCGAGCGGGTTGGACCCGTCGTCCGGACCGGTGCTGCTCGTCGACGACGTGTCGGACTCGGGGTGGACGCTCACCGTCGCCGCGATGCTGCTGCGCCGCGCGGGCGCTCCGGCCGTACTGCCGCTCACCGTGGCGACGACGAACTGACGGAGTCTCTATCGTCGACGTATGAAGAGTGCCCGGACCCCGCTCCGCGTCGTCGGGGTCGTCGCCGCCCTGCTCGGCCTGTTGTTCACCCTGCAGGGCATCGGCCTGGTCGGCGGCAGCTTCATGACCGGGCAGCGGCTGTGGCTGATCATCGGGATCGTCCTGGTCGTGCTCGGGCTCCTGGTGGCGTCCGGTGGCCTGTTCGGCCGGGATCGACGCCGCGGGCGCTGAGCCGGGGGTCGCTGCCGCTCACTCCCCCGGCGAGGTGCCGAGCGCCTCCGCCCACCCGCGCACCGACCACTCCGCCACGGCACCGCTCGTGACGAACGGGTCGCCCGCGATGAACTCCTCGGCCGCCTCCCGGCTCACGAAGACGGCCATCGCGTCGCCGTCGAACGGGTCGGTCATCGGCCCGGCCATGAGGACGAGACCGCGCGCCCGGAAGTCCCGCAGCCGCGCGGCGTGGGCCGGGCCGTGCTCGCGGGCGAGAGGCAGGAAGTCGGGAACCGCGCGGTAGGTCGACACCCAGCGCGTCGGGGCAGGTGGCTGCATCGGGACATGGTGGCGCCACCCGGGCCCGGAGTCAGTCCTCCGGGCGCAGGATCCCGCGCTGGTAGGCCCGCACCAACGGCCGCGGCACCCGGATCTCCCGGCCGTTCACCGTGATGGGCACGAGGTCGGGCGCCGACGCCTTCCACTGGGAGCGGCGGGCGTGCGTGTTCGCGCGGGACATCCGGCGCTTCGGGACTGCCATGCCGTGATGATAACGGTTGCCAACAAGCCCGGCGTGCCGCCCCGGACGAGAATCACGCCAGGCAGGTCGACCGGCCTCCGGGGCTGCCTCACGTGACCCTCGCGCAGCCAGGCAGCGCCCGCCCCAGCACGACCCCCGCGAGAATCACGCCTGGCAGGTCGACCGGCCTCCGGGGCTGCCTCACGTGACCCTCGCGCAGCCAGGTCGCGCCCGCCCCAGCACGACCCCCACGAGAATCACGCCAGGCAGGTCGACCGGCCTCCAGGGATGCCTCACGTGACCCTCGCGCAGCCAGGTCGCGCCCGCCCGGCGGCTGGACGCGCGCCGATCAAGAAGCGAGAGTGACCGCGCACACGCACTGCTCCGGAGAGGACGACGTGGACACCCGCGCCAACACCGTGGACGGCGTCCTGCGCCGCAGCGCCCGCCGCACGCCCGACCGCACGGCGCTGGTCTTCGGCGACCGCTCCTGGACCTACCGCGAGCTCGACGAGGCGACGAGTCGCACCGCCGGCTGGCTGCGCGGGCTCGGCGTGGCCCAGGGCGACCGGGTGGCCACCTACGGGCGGAACTCCGACGCCTACGTCCTGAGCTTCCTCGGTGCGGCCCGGATGGGTGCGGTCCACGTCCCGATCAACTACGCGCTCACCGGCGAGGAGCTCGCGTACCTCGTCGACCAGTCCGGCTCGAAGGTCCTCGCCGTCGACCCGGCGCTCGCCGGGCACGTCGAGGCGCTCGACCACCGCCCCGACCAGGTCGTGCCGCTGCGCGACGCCCCGGGGAGCCTGCTCGAGGCCGCGCGGACGGGCGAGGTGCCGGAGCTCGACGTGACGGTCGAGGACGGCGACCTGGTCCAGTTGCTCTACACCAGTGGGACCACGTCGAAGCCCAAGGGCGCGATGATGACCCACCGCGGGCTCGTCCACCACTACGTCTCGTGCCTGCACGCCCTGGGCTTCGAGCAGGACGACGACCCGCTGGTCGCCATGCCGATCTACCACTCGGCGGGCATGCACGTCTTCACGCTGCCCTACCTCGCGGTCGGGGCGACCGTGCGGATGATGGAGGCGCCCGACGTCCCCGAGATCCTGCGCCGCGTCGAGGCCGACCGGATCGGCTCGCTGTTCCTCGCGCCGACGGTGTGGGTGCCCGCGGTCAACCACCCCGACTTCGCGACCCGCGACCTGTCGAGCCTGCGCAAGGCCCACTACGGCGCATCGATCATGCCCGGACCGATCCTCGCCCGGCTGCGCGAGCGGCTGCCCGAGCTCGGCGTCTACAACTGCTTCGGCCAGTCGGAGATCGGTCCGCTGGCCACCGTCCTGCAGCCCGAGGAGCACGACGAGCGCCCCGAGTCCTGCGGCCGCCCGGTCCTGTTCGTCGAGCTGCGCGTCATCGACGAGAACGGGGACGACGTCGCGCCCGGCGAGGCGGGTGAGGTCGTCTACCGCTCGCCCCAGCTCTGCGAGGGCTACTGGGACAAGCCCGAGGAGACCGCCGCGGCGTTCCGCGAGGGCTGGTTCCACTCCGGCGACCTCGTGCGCATCGACGAGGAGGGCTTCATCACCGTCGTCGACCGCATCAAGGACGTGATCAACACCGGCGGCATCCTCGTCGCCTCCCGCGAGGTCGAGGACGCGCTCTACACCCACGAGGCGGTCGCCGAGGTCGCCGTGATCGGCACGCCCGACGAGAAGTGGATCGAGGCGGTCACGGCGTTCGTCGTGCTGCGCCCCGAGCACGCGGACGGCTTCGAGTCCGCCGCCCTCGTCGAGCACGCGAAGGGCCGGCTCGCGAGGTTCAAGGTGCCGAAGTCGGTCCACGTGATCGAGGAGCTGCCCCGCAACCAGTCGGGCAAGCTCCTCAAACGGGTCCTCCGGGACACCGTCCAGCCGACACGCCGTATTCCACGAGACCCGGATGAGTGATCGCTGAGAGCGTTTCGTACGGTCGGCGGATCGACCTCACCACTCTGCCCGCCCGCGCGCGGCGGGGCACCGGCCTGCGCAGCGCCGCGTCCGACCTGCGCGACGCGGCGGCGACAGTCCCGCGCGCCGTCGTCGTGCCGGTCGCCCTCGGGTGCTCGACGGCGTTCGCGACCGTCCTCGCGCTGGCCCTGCGGATCGGGCTCGTCACGCTGCCGGGCCTCGGCGGCGGGCTGATCGGCGTCGGCGACAACGGCGACGCGTTCCGGCTGTTCTGCACCGCGGGCCTCACCCCGGACACGCCGTCGCGGGTCGCGCTGTGGCGCGGCGTGGTGGTCACCGCCTTCACCACCGGCGCCGCCCCCTGCACGGCCGCGCCCTCCTCGGCGTCACTGCTGCTGCGACTGGTCGTGCCCGGCGGCCCGGGCACCTTCTCGCTGACCACCTACGCGTGGCTGTTCGCGGGCCTCGCCGCGGCCGTGGTCGGGATCGGTGCAGCGACGCTCGCCACCGTGCGGCCGTGGCGGGTCGCACTCGTCGTCGTCCCGCTGGTCGGGCTCCTCGGCGTCTCCTGGTGGACGCGGTTCCTCGTGTCGCTCTACGCCGAGCCGACCGCTCTCGTCGCGACCGTCGCGGTGCTCGTCGGCCTCCTCGTCGTCGCCGGCACGCGCCCCGACCACCGCCGGCAGCGCCTCGTCGCCCTCGGGCTCGTCGGGGTCGGCGGACTCGTGGGCGCCACCGCCAAGCCCGGCTTCGTCCCGATCGGCCTGGTCGCGGCCGGTTGCGCTGCGCTCGTCGTGGTCCGGTCGGCCCGGGGACGGGCGGGCCGGGTGTGGCGCCTCGCCGGACCTCTCGTCGCGGTCGCGCTCCTGGCGGGCGCCGCGTATCCGGTGAGCGCCGCCGTCGAGGGCCAGGAGCGCACCTACGCGACGGTCAACGCCCACAACCTGATCTTCACCGCCGCCATGCCGGAGATCGGGCCGGACGTCGTCGCGTCCGCCGTGGGCCTGCCGCCCGGTGCGGCCGCGCACTCCGGCGAGGGTTACTACTGGGCGGGCGGGATCGGCATCCCGGGCTGGGCGACCGCCGTCGGCGACCGCCCCGACGCCGCCCGCGCCGAGGCCCGGACGCTGCTGCTCGAGCACCCGGGTGCCGTGGCGACGATGGTGGGCCGCGGCCTCACCGCGACCCTGCGGCCCCAGCTGACCTACCTGCCGTCGGCACCCTTCGGCACCGCACCGGAGCACTTCGAGGGCCGGACCGTCTACCCGGAGGCCGGTCCGCAGACCAGCCTCCTCGTCCGGTGGCTGGACGCGATCCCGCTCGGGTGGCTGCCGCTGGCGCTCGTCGTCGTCGCCCTCGGCGCCGCCGCGGTCACGGTGCTGCCCCGCGTCCACCGGGCCGACCCGCTCGTCGTCGGGCTGGTCCGCGTCGCGGGCGCGACCGCTCTGCTCGGGCTCGCGATCGTCACGCTCGCCGTGCTCGGCGACGGCTACTACGAGCTCTCCAAGCACGTCTGGCTCGGTTCCTACCTCTTCCTGACGGCCGGTGTCAGCGGCCTGGCGGCCCTGGCCCTCGGCGCGACGGCCCGGTTCCGACGCCCCGGCTAGGACCGGGTGTACCACCGGTCGCCGACCACCGTCGTCCCGGCGGGCAGGGTCGGGATGCCGGGGTTCGGACCGTCCGGGCCCCCCTTGTCGATCTGGTACTGCAGGAGGGCGTTGCTCGCGTCGGAGTCGGCCACGAACAGGTCGATGCGGTAGCGGTCGGTGTCCGGGTCGAACTGCCGACCGAGGTAGTACTGGCCGCAGTCGAAGGTGCCGTCGGTCCGCACCAGGCAGGGCTTGTCCTGCGGGAAGAAGCGGCCGGTCCCCGGGTCGAACGTGGCGGCCCAGAGGAGTCGGCCGTCGGTGATGTCCCGCGACGAGCCCACGAGCCGGAACGTCTTGGGCACGGTGGTGGTGACCGGCGCGAGGACGGTCGCGCTCGCCGACTCCGAGGGCCCGATCGGACCGGACCAGAGGGCCACGGACAGCAGAGCCAGGACCACACCGGCCACGAGCGCCCCGCCGGCGACGAGGGCGACCGGGACCCGCCGTCGGGACGGCTCCGACGCCGGGGGCGGGGGCTCCGGGCCGACCTCCGCCGAGGGCGACGGCGACGGCGTCACCGGCGACGGCGACGCGGCCCACGGCGGCGGATCGGCCGTCACCGTCTCGTTGCGTCGGCGGCGCTGCTCGAGCCCGTCGAGCTCGTGCCAGTAGGTGGTCCAGGCCGCGACCTCGTCCTCGTCGGCCCCCGCGGTCCGCAGCACCGCCCGTACGAGGGGCAGGTACGCGAACGTGTCCCCCCGGAGGGCCTTCGCGAGGGCCGACCGGCTCAGCCGGACCTCGTCGGGCAGACCCCGGAGCATCGCCTCGAGCGTCGGCTCGCCGTGCTCCGCGAGACTGCGTCGCAGCCAGTGCGCCAGTTCCCGCCGCGGTGACCCGTCCCGTGGGACGGGCGCGGGACGTCGTCCCGGTTCCCCCTGCCGCGGCCTCTCCCCCTGCTCCCCCATGCGCGTCACTATGCCCGACGGTCGCAGAGAAATACCTGGTCGGCGGCTCGTTCGTCTCGACCTTTTCCCGGCCGCTGGCGCCCGACCCGATCTTGTCGGTATCCCTTGTGGGTCGACGGCGCGAGGGGGGACGCGCCGTCACCTGCAGCCGGTCACGTCCGGCTGCGGCCGCTGGGGGGAGCGGCCGGGCACCTGCGCGGTGCCCGGCCGTGGCCGGTCAGGTCAGGCCGACGGCCGTCGACGCCGGAACCACCACGAACTGCCGCAGCACCAGGTCGGTGAAGACCACCGGGCCGCGGGGGCCGGGCACGTGGTCGACGTTGATGCCGGTCTCGGGCACCCGCCGCAGCTTGAACCCGTCGAGCAGGCGCGTGGTGGCGTTCCAGAACGCACCGGTGCCCGCGTAGGTGTCGAGGAAGGTCCGCGCGGCCGCCTCGTCGGCGGTGACCACGGTGGCGGCCAGCCCCGAGGTCTCCCGGTTCGCGATCGCCGCCGCGTCGGCCGGCCCCTGCGCGGGCGCCACCGTCACCGTCGCCTCGTGCCCGTCGTCGAGCGCCCACTCGTGCCCGAGGGCGTGCTCGTGCGGCGGCAGCGACGCGGTGACCCCGGCGTCGGCGAGCAGCTTGACCAGGACCGGGGAGACGGTGTCCCACTGCGGCGCGTCGACCAGCAGCAGGTTGAGCCGGTTGCAGACGCCGAGCCGGTCCACCGACTCCGTCACGAGCCTCGCCGCCAGCTCCGGGTCCGCCGCCCGGTCGACATAGAGCACCCCGCCGCCGTCGGCGTGGGCCAGGGTCCGCACCCCGTGCTGCGCGGCCTCCAGCCCCAGCGAGCGCGTCGTCTCCCCCGACCCCCGCAGGATCACCAGCGGGATCAGCCCCGGCCGCCGCACGAGCTCGACCGCGCACTCCCGGCTCGCGTCGCCGACGAGCGTGACCGCGTCGGCGGGCAGTCCCGCCGACGCGAGCGCCGGCCCGACCACGTCCGCCATCAGCGCGCTCGCCGACGCGAGCGCCGCCCCGCCGGTGCGGAGCACCCCCGCGTTCCGCGACTTCACGAGCTGCGACGCCACGTCGACCACCACGTTCGGCCGCGCCTCGAAGTTCGCGCCGATCACCCCGACGGGGCGCCGGCGCTCGATGAGCCGCAGCCCGTCCGGGCGCTCCTCGACCACCGTGTCCCGCGGCGGCACCGGCACGTCGGCCAGGATGCGCAGCGAGTCGGCCATGGCCGTGAGCCGGTCGGAGTCGAGCCGCAACCGGTCGAGCAGGGCGCCGGTCATCCCCGCGTCCTGCGCCGCCGCGAGGTCCGCGGTGTTCGCGACGACGAGCGTGGGCGCCTTCGACACCAGCAGGTCGGCCATCCCCCGCAGCGCCGCCGCGACCTGCGCGTCGTTCGCCGCCGCCATGGCCGGTGCGGCCGCCGCCGCCCGCTCGCCGCAGTCGGTCACGATGTCGGCGGGAGTGCTCATCGGACCAGTATGCCGATCTCGTCCCACGCCCTTCCCGACGGCGGGTGGGCTCGGCTCGGGGCCGCGTCGCCCGGGAATCGTGAACACCGAGGCCGACTCCTGCGCGTCACGCGCACACTCCGCCGGGCTCACGGCTGAATCCTCGCGACCCCTGCGTGTCACGCACACACGTCCGCGCCGGGACCACGACCGGTGTGCGCGACGCGCAGGGGTGACCGGAACTTTTCTCCGATCCCTCCGCAGTGTGTGCGCGACGCGCAGCTCCGGTCGGTCCGGCCGACGGGCCGCACCGTTCCCGACGGCGGGTGGGCTGGGATCAGGGCGCGGTCGTCGCCGCCACCGCCGACGCCCGGCGGCCCACCGGGACCAGGTCGTCCGCGTGCACCACCTCGCGGCGCTGCTCGGGGGCGAGATCACGGGTCTTGCGACCCACCAGCTCCGGCATCTCCTCGGAGTCGAACGCCACGACCCCGCGCGCCACGGTCTCGCCGCGGGGGCCGACGAGTTCCACCACGTCGCCCGCCTCGAAGTCGCCGTCCGAACCCGTGATGCCGGCGGCGAGCAGCGAACGGCGGGTCGTGGCCGGACCCGAGGTGACCGCCTGCACCGCCCCGTCGTCGAGATGGAGGCGGCCGCGCGAGCCGGCCATGTGCCGCAGCCAGAACCGTCGGGCCGAGAGCCGCGGGCCGGTCGGCGCGAACACCGTGCCGACGTCGCCCGGCCCGAGCGCGGCGGCCGCGTTCGCCGCCCCTGCGACGAGGACGGGCACCCCGGCACCGGAGGCGAGGTCGGCGGCCGCGAGCTTGGAGGCCATCCCGCCGGTGCCGACGGACGTGGCACCCGGCTTCGCGACCCGCACGGCGGCGAGGTCGGCCATGCCGTGCACCTCGTCGATCATGGCGGCCCCGGGCACGCGTGGGTCGTCGTCGTAGACGCCCTCGACGTCGGAGAGCAGCACCAGCGCGTCCGCCCCGACGATGTGGGCGACGAGCGCCGCGAGCCGGTCGTTGTCACCGAACCGGATCTCGTCGGTGGCCACCGTGTCGTTCTCGTTGACCACCGGCACCACGCCGAGCCCGAGCAGCCGCTCGAAGGTGCGCTGCGCGTTCCGGTACGGGGCCCGACGGACGACGTCGTGGCTGGTCAGCAGGACCTGCCCGACGACGCGCTCGTGCCGGGCGAACGCGTCCGCGTAGGCCCGGGTGAGATGCAGTTGCCCGACGGAGGCCGCGGCCTGCTGGGTCGCGAGGTCCCGCGGGCGACGCGACAGCCCGAGCGGGGCGAGACCGGCCGCGATGGCGCCGGACGACACGAGGATGACCTGGGTCCCGGTCGCCGCCCGCGCCGCGACGGCGTCGACGAGCGCGTCCAGCCGCGAGACGTCGAGCCCGCCGGACACGCTGGTGAGCGACGACGACCCGACCTTCACGACGAGCCGCCGCGCCTCCTGCACGGTGCTGCGGGCACTCACCGCTACTCCTCGTCCCACCCGGCCAGGTTCTCCCACGACACGGACTCTCCCCCGTCGGCCCATGACGCGACACCGAGTTCGGAGTCGTCGCGGTGCCGCCGGCGTTCGATCCGGGCGGCCTTGCGCTCGGACGCGGACGACCGGTCGGCGCGCCCGACGTTGTCCAGCCGGGCGTCGGTGCCGCGGTTGCCCGCCTGCACCGGCTGGCCCAGGGCGGCCACCCCGGCCGGGGTCGAGGGCTCCCAGTCGAAGGTGTGCACCCCGATCGTGACCATGTCCCCCGGCGACGCCCCGGCCTCCGCCAGCGCCTCCTCGACGCCGAGCTTGGCCAGCCGGTCGGCGAGGTAGCCGACCGCCTCGTCGTTGGCGAAGTCGGTCTGACGGACCCAGCGCTCCGGCTTCTCCCCACGCACGACCCACGCCGGCCCCTCGACGGGGTCGACGGAGGTGTCGGCGGCGACGGTGAACCCGGCGTCGTCGACCGCCTTCGGCCGCAGCACGACCCGCGGCGGCACCGTGACCAGCGCCGTCCGGCGCGCCTCCTCGACCGCCCCGGCCATGAGGAACGTCAGCTCCCGCAGGCCGGTGTGGGCCGCGGTGGAGATCTCGACGACGGGCCAGCCGAACGCCTCGACGTCCGGGCGCACCAGCTCGGCGAGGTCGGCGGCGTCGGGCACGTCCATCTTGTTCAGCGCCACGATGCGCGGCCGGTCGGCGAGGTCGGTGCCGAGCGCCGGGGTGTAGGCGGCGAGCTCGGCCTCGAGCGCGCGGATGTCGGAGACGGGGTCGCGGTCGGTCTCGAAGGTGGCGCAGTCGACGACGTGCACGAGCACCGAGCAGCGCTCGATGTGGCGCAGGAAGTCCAGTCCGAGCCCCTTGCCACCGGACGCCCCCGGGATCAGGCCGGGCACGTCGGCGACGGTGAACGTCGAGTCGCCCGCGCTGACCACCCCGAGGTGCGGGGTGAGCGTCGTGAAGGGGTAGTCGGCGATCTTCGGCCGCGCCGCCGAGAGCGCGGAGACCAGCGAGGACTTCCCGGCGCTCGGGAAGCCCAGCAGCCCGACGTCGGCCATCGAGCGCAGCTCGAGGACGAGGTCGCGGCTGTCACCGGGCTCGCCGAGCAGCGCGAAGCCGGGTGCCTTGCGGGTCGGGCCGGCCAGGGCGGCGTTACCGAGACCCCCGCGCCCGCCCGCGACGGCGACGAAACGCATCCCGGGGACGTTCAGGTCGCCGAGCACCTCGCCCTCGGGCGACATCACGACGGTGCCCTCGGGCACGGCCAGCTCGACGTCCTCGGCGTTCGCGCCGTTGCGGAAGGCGCCCATGCCGGGCCGGCCGTTGCCGGCGACGGCGTGCGGCCGGTGGTGGAAGTCCAGGAGCGTGTGCACGCCGGGGTCGGCCACGAGCACGACGTCGCCGCCGCGGCCGCCGTTCCCGCCGTCCGGGCCCCCGAGCGGCACGAACTTCTCCCGACGGATGGAGGCGCACCCGTGTCCGCCGGCACCGGCGGTCACGTGGAGCGTCACGCGGTCGACGAAACGAGCCATGTTGCCTTCCTCGACACAGACGAAGGGGCGGACCCGATCCCGGGCCCGCCCCTCGCCTGCTGATGCTGCTGGTGGAGGCTCAGGCCTCGACCGGCACGATGTTGACGTTCTTGCGCCCGGCCTTGGTGCCGAACGTGACCGCGCCCGGGATCAGCGCGAACAGCGTGTCGTCCCCGCCGCGGCCGACGCCGACACCCGGGTGGAACTTGGTGCCGCGCTGGCGGACAAGGATCTCGCCGGCCTTGACGACCTGGCCGCCGAAGCGCTTGACCCCGAGCCGCTGGGCGTTGGAGTCGCGACCGTTGCGGGAGCTGGATGCACCCTTCTTGTGAGCCATGTGTTCCGCTCCCCTACTTCGAGATACCGGTGATCTCGACCTGGCTGTAGCGCTGACGGTGGCCGACGCGCCGCTTGTAGCCGGTCTTGTTCTTGTACTTCATGATCTTGATCTTCGGGCCCTTGGTCTCACCACGGACGGTGCCCGTGATCGAGACCTTCGCCAGGTCGTCGGCGGAGGACAGGACGGTCGAGCCGTCGACGACGAGCACGGGCTGCAGGTCGACCGAGTCGCCGTCGAGCAGCTCCACGTCGAGGACGTCGCCGACCGCGACCTTGTACTGCTTGCCGCCGGTCTTCACGATCGCGTACATCTCGGACGCAGGCTCCTGTCGTGCTGGACGTTCGGTCTGGGTCGGGAGGCCCGCCCCCGAGGGCGCCTCACCGGGTGCCGACGTGGTCCACCCCGGCACTGCTCGCTCCACGATACCCGCCCGGTCCGGCTCCCCCGTCCCCGGGGTCGCCGGACCGGCGTCGGGAGATCAGTTCCCGCCCACCGCCACGGGCGGGCCCGCGGGACGGGACGCGGCGCGACGCCGCTGCCGCTTCGGGGCCGGCTCGGCGTTCCCGACGACGGGTGCTGCTGCCTCGGTCTCCTCCGGCTCGTCCTCCACCACGGGCTTCGGCGGGGCCATCGCCCCGATCCGCCCGGTGATGAACGGCTCGTCGGGGTCCTCCGGCTGGTCCGGCTCCTCGGAGACCGGTCCGGTCGTCGTCGGAGCCGGGTCGGCGTCCTCCACGGGCGCGCCCGCGGCCTCGCCGGTGTCGTCGGCCTCGCCGGCCGACTCCTCGGCCAGCTCGGCCTCGAGGGCCACCTCGGGCTCGACCCCGGACGTCGCCTCGGACGTCACCCCGGACGTCACCGCCGACGTCTCCGGCGCGGCGTCGGCCGCCGGCGTCACGGCGAGGGCCTCCTCCACCGGGGCGCCCGCGGCCTCGTCGGCGTTGTCGGCCGCCCCGGTCGACTCCTCGGCCAGGTCGGCCTCCAGGGCCACCTCGGGCTCGCCCGCGGCCTCCGCGGCCTCCGCGGTCGCCTCGGCGGCCGCGTCGGGAGTCGTCGGGGCCGTCTCCTCGACCGACCCGGTGGACTCGTCGGCGAAGTCGGCCTCCAGAGCCACCTCGGGCTCCTGGGCCTCCTCGGGCTCCTGGCCCTCCTCGGCCTCACCCGACGCACGGCGGGCTGCGATGTCGGCCGGGCTGGGGACGGGGCCGGCGTGGCCGTTGGCGGTCGCCGCGACGGTGCTCGGGGAGCCGCCGTCGGAGGACGCGCCGCGCCGGCCGCGGCCCCGACGACGGCCGGAGCCGCCGCCCGAGCCGTTCGACCCGGCCGAGCCGGACTCGCCCGTGCCGTTGGACCCGGCGTCACCGGAGCCCGAGCCGGACCCGGAGCCGGAGCCGGCGCCGGAGCCCGAACCGGAGCCCGAGTTCGACCGGGTGGGCTCGTGGCTGTGGCCACCGCCGTTCGGGGCGATGACCGGCTCGGCCTGCACGATGACGCCGCGGCCCTTGCAGTGCTCGCAGACCGTCGAGAACTCGTCGAGCAGACCCTGCCCGACCCGCTTGCGGGTCATCTGGACGAGCCCGAGCGAGGTGACCTCGGCGACCTGGTGGCGGGTCCGGTCGCGCCCGAGGCACTCCGTGAGCCGGCGCAGCACGAGGTCGCGGTTCGACTCGAGCACCATGTCGATGAAGTCGATGACGATCATGCCGCCGATGTCACGGAGCCGGAGCTGGCGCACGACCTCCTCGGCGGCCTCGAGGTTGTTCCGGGTGACCGTCTCCTCGAGGTTGCCCCCGGAGCCGGTGAACTTGCCGGTGTTGACGTCGACCACCGTCATGGCCTCGGTCCGGTCGATCACCAACGTGCCGCCCGAGGGCAGCCAGACCTTGCGGTCGAGGGCCTTCATGAGCTGCTCGTCGATCCGGTATGCGCTGAACACGTCCTCCGGGCCGGTGTGGCGCGACAGACGCGGCACCAGCTCCGGGGCGACGTGCGAGATGTAGCCCTCGAGGGTCTCCCACGCCTGCTCGCCGGAGATGACCAGCGAGGAGAAGTCCTCGTTGAACATGTCGCGCACGACCCGGATCAGCAGGTCGGGCTCCTCGTGCACCAGCGAGGGCGCCTTGGGCTTGTTCTTGCCCTTGCCGCTCGTGTCACCGGTCGCGGCGATGACCTCCCACTGCGCCGCCAGGCGACGGACGTCGGCCTCGAGCTCGGCCTCCTCGATGCCCTCCGCGGCCGTGCGGATGATGACGCCGGCCTCGTCGGGGACGATCCGCTTGAGGATCTCCTTGAGGCGCTTGCGCTCCGGCTCGGGCAGCTTGCGGCTGATGCCGGTGGCGCCGCCGCCGGGCACGTAGACCAGGAAGCGGCCCGGCAGGCTGATCTGGGTGGTCAACCGCGCGCCCTTGTGGCCCACCGGGTCCTTGGTGACCTGGACCAGCACCGCGTCGCCCGAGGAGAGCGCGTGCTCGATCTTGCGCTGCTTGCCGTCGAGCCCGGCCGCGTCCCAGTTGACCTCGCCGGCGTAGAGCACGGCGTTGCGCCCGCGACCGATGTCGACGAAGGCCGCCTCCATCGAGGGCAGCACGTTCTGCACGCGGCCGAGATAGACGTTGCCGACCATCGAGTTCTGGCCGCTGCCCGCGACGAAGTGCTCGACCAGCACGCCGTCCTCGAGGACGCCGATCTGGTTCCGGTCGGCCTGCTGGCGCACGACCATGGTCCGCTCGACGGCCTCGCGGCGGGCCAGGAACTCGGACTCGGAGAGGATCGACGGACGACGGCGGCCGGCCTCCCGGCCGTCCCGACGACGCTGCCGCTTCGCCTCGAGCCGGGTCGAGCCCTTGACGCCCTTGACCTCGTCGTCGCTGGAGCGCCGCGGCTCGCTCTTGTCCGACTTCTCGGCCTTCTCCGACTTCTCGGCCTTCTCGCGGACGTGGGTGACGGTGTTCGGCGGGTCGTCGGGGGTCGCGGAGTCCGACGCGTCGTCGGAGCCCCGACGCCGACGCCGGCGCCGCCGGCGCGAGGACCCGGACTCGGTGCCGCCCTCGTCGGACGACGCGTCGCCCTGGTCCTCGGTGTCGTCGGTGTCCTGCTCGTCGCCGTCCTCGGCGTCGTCGGTGTCCTCGGACTCGTCGGTGGCGTCGTCGTCCCCGGCGGACTCGTCGCCCCCGCGTCCGCGACCACGGCCGCGGCGGCCCCGACGACGGCGGCGACGACCGGACTCGTCGTCGCCGTCGGCGTCCGTGCCGTCGGCGGCCGGGCCGGACCCGGTCGTGGTGTCGTCGTCGGTGGTGTCCTCGGTGGTGTCCTCGGACGGCCCGCCGTCACCCTGGGCCGGCGTCACGACCCCGGCCGAACGGCTGCCGCGGCGACGGCGGCGACCGCCACCGGTCCCCTCCTCGTCGGCGGCCGGGGCGGCGGGGGTGGTCACGTCGGGTGCCAGGAAGAGCGCCGCGGGGGCGGCCGGGGCCGTGCTGATGGCGCCGGTGACGCGCGGCGCGGCGTCGGCGGCCGGGTCGTCGACGGTCAGGTCCGCCGGGATGTCGGGGAGCACCTCGACGGCGTCGGCGGCGTCGGCGGCGTCGGCGGCCGCCGAGACCTCGACGGCCTCCTCGACGGCCGCGGCGGGCGGCGGCTCGCTCGGGAAGAAGTACTCCACCACCTGCGAGACCGTGGCGCGGTCGACGCTGGACTGGGCGCTGCGCGCAGCCACCTCGAGCCGGGCGAGCAGAGCCAGCACCTCACGGCTGGAGGAACCCACCAGCCGCGCGAGCGCGTGGACCCGCAGCTTGTCGGGGAGCGCGGCGAGCGCGGCCGCGTCGGGTCGACCCCGGCCACCCGCCTCGGGGTCGGCGGGCAGTGCTGACGCCTCGGGGTGTGCGTCGTTCTCGGACATGCAACTCCTTCGGCCCCCGGGCGCGACCTCGCGGTCGCGGCCACACGAGGGCATCGCGTGGTCTCGCCTGGAGCGACCGTCCGCGCGGGGCGGCCACGACAATCCCGGGACGTGCCGCGCGGTGCGGGGTCAACGACCGGTCGGGTCGCGGTCCGCCTCGAGCGGGTCGAGCAGCGCTCCGTCGTCGTCGAGCCGGCCCTGCGCCGTCCTCGTCGCCTTGACGGGGACGGGCGGCTCCAGCCCGGCGACGATACGCAGCGCGCTCACCACGTCGTCGGGTCGTACGGCCGGCGTGGTGTGCCGTACGACCGCCGACAGTGTCCCACACACCGCCGATCGTGCATGCGTACGGCGGTGGGTCTCTCCCGCAGGGCGTGTCGGCGGCGTGTCGTCCGGTGTCCGGTCATCGTTCGGGTGACGTGCGAGCGACGGCTCCGTGACGGCGTCCTCGACGGTGATCGACACGAGCGCCGAGCGGACGTCCAGCGTCCGCGGGCCGTTCTTGGTCATCCGCTCGACCTCGACGACCTCGGCGGCGAGCAGCGCGTCCACCGCCGCGGCGAGCGCCGCGGGGTCCACCCCGGGCAGCTCGACCCGCCAGGCGGAGCCGTCGATGCGGTCGGCCAGGGCGCCGGGACCGGAACGCACCACGTCCAGGACGACGAGCCCCTCGGGCAGCACCGCCCCGACCTCACGGGCCACGTCCACCGGGTCGAGGTCGGTGGTCAGACCGATCTCGACGAACTCGGCCTCACTCGCGGCGCCGGTGGGCGAGGCCCCGATCCAGGACAGCCGGGGGTGCGGGCTGAAGCCCTGGGAGAGCGACACCGGCACGCCCGCGCGGCGCAGCGCCCACTCCATCGCCCGGGCGACGTCGCGGTGCGAGCTGAACCGGGCGCGGCCGCGCTTGGCGAACCGCATCCGGACCTTCGCGACCGTCGGCGCCGACGGGTGCGCCGCCTCCCCCTTGTAGCTCATGCCGGACCCTGCTCCGACAGCCTCGGGTTGTGCACGGGCGTCGAGGTCCGGGTCTCCACCGGCGTCAGCGGCAGCATCCGGCCCGGGGCCATCGCACCCGCCGTCGGGCCGATCTGGATCTCGGTGCCCATCTGCGGGCAGACGCCGCAGTCGAAGCACGGCGTCCAGCGGCAGTCGTCCTGCTCCCGGGAGTCGAGCGCGTCCTGCCAGTCGTCCCAGAGCCAGCCCCGGTCCAGCCCGGAGTCGAGGTGGTCCCAGGGCAGAACCTCGTGCTGGTCCCGCTCGCGGGTGGTGAACCAGAACAGGTCCACGCCCTGCGGCGGGAGCTCGGCGGCCGCCGCGGTCTGCCACCGCTCGAACGAGAAGTACTCGCTCCAGCCGTCGAAGTGCCCGCCGTCGCGCCAGACCGCCTCGATGACGCGCCCGACCCGGCGGTCCCCGCGCGAGAGCAGTCCCTCGATCAGCGACGGTTGCCCGTCGTGGTAGCGCAGGCCGACGTTGCGCCCCAGCGAGCGGTCGGAGTTGATCGCCTCGCGGAGCTTGCGCAGCCGGTCGTCGACCACCTCGGGCGCCGTCTGCGCGGCCCACTGGAACGGCGTGTGCGGCTTCGGGACGAAGGCGCCGATCGACACCGTCGCCCGCACGTCCCCGCGCCCGGCCGCCTTCCGCCCGGTCCGCACGACCTCGTGGGCCATCGCGGCGATCTGCAGGACGTCCTCGTCGGTCTCCGTGGGGAGCCCGCACATGAAGTAGAGCTTGACCTGGCGCCAGCCGTGCTCGTAGGCGGTGGCGACGGTCGCGATGAGCTCCTCCTCGGAGACCATCTTGTTGATCACGCGCCGCAGCCGCTCCGAGCCGCCCTCGGGCGCGAACGTCAGGCCCGAACGCCGGCCGGAGCGGGTGAGCTCCTCGGCGAGGTCGACGTTGAAGGCGTCGACGCGGGTCGAGGGCAGCGAGAGCCCGGTGCCGGTGCCCTCGTAGCGGTCGGCGAGGCCCTTGGCGATCTCGCCGATCTCGGAGTGGTCGGCGCTGGACAGCGACAGCAGGCCCACCTCGGAGTAGCCCGAGGCCTCCAGACCGGCCTCCACCATCTCCGAGACGCCCTGCTTGGACCGCTCGCGCACCGGGCGCGTGATCATCCCGGCCTGGCAGAACCGGCAGCCCCGCGTGCAGCCCCGGAAGATCTCGACGCTCATCCGCTCGTGGACCGTCTCGGCCATCGGGACGAGCGGCTTCTTCGGGTACGGCCAGTCGTCGAGGTCGCTCGTGGTGCGTTTGTGGATGCGCTCCGGCGCGGCCGACGAGGTCGGGCGCACGGCCGCGATCGAGCCGTCCTCGGCGTAGTCGACGGCGTAGAGCGCGGGGACGTAGACCCCGGGCACCCCGGCGAGCCGCTCGAGCGTCTCGTGGCGCGACAGGCCCTCGGCCTTCGCCGCCTTCACGACGTCGGTGATGTCGCCGACGACCTCCTCGCCGTCGCCGAGGGCGACGAGGTCGACGAAGTCGGCGATCGGCTCCGGGTTGAAGGCGGCGTGGCCGCCCGCGAGCACGAGCGGGTGCTCCCCGGTCCGGTCGGCCGCGTGGAGCGGGACGCCCGCGAGGTCGAGGATCTCGAGGAGGTTCGTGTAGCCGAGCTCGGTGGCGAACGAGACGCCGAGGACGTCGAACGCCGCGACCGGCCGGTGCCCGTCGACCGTGAACTGCGGGACCCCGTGCTCGCGCATGAGCGCGGCGAGGTCGGGCCACACGGCGTACGTGCGCTCGGCCAACGCGTCCGGCCGCTCGTTGAGGACCTCGTAGAGGATCATGAGGCCCTGGTTGGGCAGGCCGACCTCGTAGGCGTCCGGGTAGCACAGCGCCCAGTGGACGTCGGCGTCCTCCCACGGGGTCACCGTCGCGTTGCGCTCACCACCGACGTACTGCACGGGCTTGCGGACCCGGGGCAGCAGCGGCTCGAGCCGGTCGTACACCGACTCCGGCGCGGTCGTGACATCGACGGACATGGTTCTCCAGGGTAAACGTGCTCGCGAACCGCTCCGCGAGCGCGGCCGAACGATCCCGCGTGACCGGCTCCGAGCGCTTCGTCCGCTCCGGCGACCTGCGGATCTGCACGACGACGACGGGCTCGCCCGACGACCCGGCCGTCCTGCTGATCATGGGCCTGGGGTTGAGCTACGACTGGTGGCGCGAGGACTTCTGCGACGAGCTCGCGGCCCGCGGCCGCTTCGTCGTCCGGTTCGACAACCGCGACGTCGGGCGCTCCACGCACCTCGCCGGCCGCGGGATCTCGCCCTGGGGTTTCCTGACGCGCCGCGCCCGCCCGGTCTACTCGCTGGGCGAGATGGCCGACGACGCGGCGGCGGTGATCGCCGAGGTCGTCCCGTCCGGACGGGCCCACGTGGTCGGCGCGTCGCTCGGCGCGATGGTGGCCCAGGAGGTCGCGATCCGGCACCCCGACGCGACGTCGTCCCTCACCTCGATCATGGGCCGCCCGGGCGACGGGCGGACCGGCAAGGTCTCCTGGCGCCGCGTCCCGGACTTCCTGCGCCCGCCCGCCGCCGACCCGGTCGAGGACATGGTCCGCGCCTTCCGCCGCATCGGCTCCGCGACGCGCACCCCCGAGGACGACGAGGACGTGCGGGTGACGATGCGCCGCGCCGCCGGCCGCGAGGCGAGCGTGGCGCACGACGGTCAGGGCGGCGGGCGCCAGCTCGCCGCGTGCGTGGGCGAGCGCGACCGCACCGCGGACCTGCGCGGCCTGACGATGCCCGCGCTGGTCGTCCACGGGGCCGCCGACACCGTGATCCGCCCCAGCGGCGGTCGCGCGACCGCCGCCGCCATCCCCGGCGCCGAGTTCCTCGAGCTGCCGGGGATGGGTCACGACCTCGCGCGGGCCTCGTGGCCCGCCGTCATCGAGGGGATCGTCGGGATCAGCCGAACCAGAGCTTGATCTCGCGCTCGGCCGACTCCGGGGAGTCCGAGCCGTGCACGATGTTCGAGCCGGTCTCCAGCGCCAGGTCGCCGCGCAGCGAGCCGGGCGTGGCCTTCTCCACCGGGTCGGTGCCGCCGGCGATCTGCCGGAACGCCGCGATCGCGCGCGGACCCTCGACGACCATCGCGGCGACCTTGCCCGAGGTGATGAACCCGATCAGCTCGCCGAAGAACGGACGCTCGGCGTGCTCGGCGTAGTGCTGCTCGGCCACCGACCGCTCGACGTCGCGCAGCTCCAGCGAGACCAGCCGCAGGCCCTTGCGCTCGATGCGCGAGATGACCTCACCGACCAGTCCGCGCTGCACGCCGTCCGGCTTCACCAGCACCAGGGTGCGCTCGTCGGACACGGCGCTCCTCTCTGTTCGCTCTCGACTGTCCGTGACGAGCCTACTGAGACCGGCGTCGCACGGTCCGTCCGGCTCCGGCTCCGGCAGCGGGAGACGGGGTGGGTCGATCACGGACGGCGACCCGGGACAGCCGGTCGTCCGATCACGTCGGGCGCGTCGCGCCCGGCGCGGTCATCGGCCCAGCGGATCCGGCAGGGGATCCTCGGGGACACGCTGCTCGACGTCGTCGAGCTCGAGTTCGTCGACCTCGATCGCGGTCCGCCGGGCGCGACGGACCTCACGCGTCTTGTCCCGCGAGCGCTGCGCGCGGCGGGCACGGTTGTCGGAGCCCATCGGGCCACCCTCGCAGCTCAGCGCGGGGCGAACCAGGCCTCCTGCCGACGAATCACCTCACGGCGCATCCAGAGCATGAGCGCCCAGACCAGACAGAAGATCAGCCCCAGCACGCCGAGGGAGGGCGAGAGCACCCAGCCGAG
The DNA here is from genome assembly GCF_030269685.1 of Actinomycetospora sp. NBRC 106378. GTDB lineage: Bacteria > Actinomycetota > Actinomycetes > Mycobacteriales > Pseudonocardiaceae > Actinomycetospora. Next base: position 63,349 of record NZ_BSTT01000014.1, on the reverse strand, counting down.
GAGCATCAGGACCTGGAGGCCGACCGCGAACGGCAGACCCCACGGTCTGAGGATCACCACGCAGCCCACGATCATCCCGACCGTCAGGACGAGGACCAGCGTCAGTTTCGGGGCCGTGATGCCGCCCTCGACGTAGTTCATCACCGGGAGCACCAGCGGGACCGCGATCGCCTCGAGGACCAGACAGGCCGACGCGGGTCCGCGGAACGCGCGCCGCGGGTCCGGGGGCCGGAGGTCCTCGTCCGGGGTCTTGTCCGGGGCGGTCATGCGGGCTCCCGTCCGAGCAGCGTGCGGGCCTCGCCGGCGGCGACCACGGACCCGATGACGAGGACGCCACCGCCGGCGGTGGCCCCGTCGTCGGAGGTCTCCTCGGACATCGTCACGGCGGTCTCGAGGGCGGCGTCCATCCGGGTCTCGACCACCACCCGCTCCGAGCCGAAGCGGGCGACGGCGAGCGCGCCGAGCCGGTCGGGGTCCATCGCCCGCGGCGAGGACATCCCGGTCACGACGATCTCGTCGAGGATCGGCTCCAGGGCGGCGAGGATCCCGTCGGCGTCCTTGTCGGCCATGATCGCGACGACGCCGACCAGGCGGCGGAAGGAGAACTCGGCCTTGACCGCGGCCGCCGCGGCGGACGCGCCGTGCGGATTGTGCGCGGCGTCGACGACCACAGTGGGCGCCGAGCGCAGGCGTTCCAGCCGCCCGGGCACGCGGACGGCCGCGAACGCGTCGCGCACCGCCTCCAGGTCGAGCCGGCGGGAGGACCCGGCCCCGAAGAACGCCTCCACGGCGGCGAGGGCGAGCGCGGCGTTGCCGGCCTGGTGCTCGCCGAACAGCGGCAGGTAGATGTCGTCGTACTCGCCGCCGAGGCCCTGCAGGCGCAGCTGCTGGCCCCCGACGGCCACCGAACGCTCCAGGACCCCGAACTCGATCCCCGAGCGGGCCACCTCGGCGTCGACCTCGACCGCGCGCTCGAGCAGCACCTGGGCGACCTCCGGCGTCTGCTGCGCGAGCAACGCCACCGACCCCGGCTTGATGATCCCGGCCTTCTCCCGGGCGATCCCGAGGATGTCGCTGCCGAGGTAGTCCTGGTGGTCGAGGCCGATCGGCGTGATCGCGGCGACGGCCGCGTCGGCGACGTTGGTCGCGTCCCAGGAGCCGCCGAGCCCGGTCTCGATCACCCCGACGTCCACCGGCGCGTCGGCGAACGCGGCGAACGCCATCGCGGTGAGCACCTCGAACTTCGAGCAGTGCACGCCGTCGACGGCGTCGCGGGCCCGGTCGACCACCCCGACGTACGGGGCGATCTCCTGCCAGGTCTCGACGTAGCGCCGGGCCGAGATCGGGCGCCCGTCCAGCGCGATCCGCTCGGTGACCCGCTGCAGGTGGGGGCTGGTGTAGCGACCGGTCCGCGGGCCGATCCGCGTGAGCAGCGCGTCGATCATCCGCGTGACCGAGGACTTGCCGTTGGTCCCGGCGATGTGGATCACCGGATACGACCGCTGGGGCTCGCCGAGGACGTCGCAGAGGGCGCGGATCCGGTCGAGCGAGGGCGCGATCCGGGTCTCGGGCCACCGCCGGTCGAGCTCCGTCTCCACCTCGCGCAGGGCGGCGAGGTCCTCGGCGGTGTCGTGCTCGGCGGCGGGGACGGCGTCGGGGTCGGGGCCCGTGCGGACCATCGCGTCCGCCAGGGCGCCCCCGCCCGCCGTCGTGTCGCCCCCCGCGGCCGCGAGGAGTTGCGCGATCTCGTCGGGGTCGGCGTCGCCCGCGGCGTCGGTGTCGTCGCCGAAGGTCTGGGGCTCGTAGCGCATCGACCCCGATCCTACGACGGGCTCAGAACAGCGCCGGCAGCTTGATCACGAGCTGCCACACCCCGTACAGGAACGGGATCAGCACCCAGAGCCACGCGACGGCCGTCAGGACCGTGCGGGCACCGCTCGTCGCCTGGCTCATCGCGCGGTCTCCTCCTCGCGCACCGGGGTGGCGGTGCTCTCGTAGAACTTCGGGTCGACCGGCTTGACCAGCTCGTTCGCGACGAAACCGACGACCAGCAGGCCGATCATGATGGTGAAGGAGACCGAGTACTTCCCCGGCCCCGGCACGTCGCCCTGGGCGTCGACGATCGCGTTGACCACCAGCGGACCGAGGACACCCGCCGCGGACCACGCGGTGAGCAGCCGACCGTGGATGGCGCCCACCTGGTAGGTGCCGAAGAGGTCCTTCAGGTAGGCCGGGATCGTCGCGAAGCCGGCGCCGTAGAAGGACAGGATCAGCAGCGCGGCGACGAGGAAGACGACCTTGTTGCCCTCACCGAGGGTGAGGATCACCAGGTAGAGCAGCGCACCGACGCCGAGGTAGAGCCGGTAGATGTTCTTGCGCCCGATCACGTCGGAGGCCGAGGACCAGACGAAGCGGCCGAGCATGTTGGCCAGCGACAGGATCGACACGAACGCCCCGGCGGCCGCCGCGATCTGGGTGCTCGGCGCGGTGGTGGCGAAGAAGTCCCGGTAGATCGGGTTGGCGCGCTCCAGCAGGCCGATCCCCGCGGTCACGTTGAAGCACAGCACGATCCAGAGCAGCCAGAACTGCGGCAGCCTGATGGCGGTCGCGGCGGACACCGCGGGCCCCGTCGTCGTGCCGGACGCCTGCGCGGTCGGCCGCGGGGTGTTCGGCGGGGTCCAGTCGTCGGCCGGGACGCGCACGAGCAGCCAGCCCATCGACATGAAGATCGCGTAGCCGATGCCCATGACGAGGAAGGTCAGGGAGAAGCCGCCGTAGTCCTTGCCGAAGGTCGCCATCAGCGCGGTCTCGATCGGCGCGGCGATGAGCGCACCGCCGCCGAAGCCCATGATCGCGATGCCGGTCGCCATGCCGGGCCGGTCGGCGAACCACTTCATCAGCGTGGACACCGGCGAGATGTAGCCGATGCCCAGGCCGATGCCGCCGAAGAAGCCGTACCCGACCACCACGAGCCAGTACTGCGAGAGGGCCATCCCCAGGGCGGAGATCAGGAAGCCGCCGGAGAAGAAGATCGTCGAGACCAGCATCGCCCAGCGCGGACCGCGCCGTTCCACCGTCGTGCCGCCGAACGCGGCCGACAGCCCGAGCATCACGATGGCGAGCTGGAACGGCAGCGCGGTGGCGACGCCGGAGTAGCCGAGGTTGCCGTCCCCGGTCCCCAGACCGGTCTTGAGGTTGCTCCACGCGTAGGCCTGGCCGATGGAGAGGTGCACGGCGAGCGCGGCCGGCGGGACGAGCCAGCGGCTCCACCCCGGCGGTGCGACGATGGCCGAGCGGTCCAGGAATCCCAACGCGACCTCCGTTGCTCGCCACTGAGTGTGATCGGTGTGTGACCGGAGCACTATGGCACCAGCGGGAGCAATCAGCCATTCGGGACGAAGGGAGTGGTCGGGATGGGCAGGGTGACCGTCCGCCGACCCGTGGTGCGGGTGCGGGAGCACGGAGTGGACCGGCGGCCGGACGCGCTCGCCGCCGAGGAGCCGCTGGAGATCCGGATCGAGGGGAAGCCGCTGGCGGTGACGATGCGGACGCCGGGGCACGACGTCGAGCTCGCCCACGGCTTCCTGCTGACCGAGGGCGTCATCACCTCCGCCGACGACATCTCCACGGCCCGCTACTGCGACTCCGTCGACGACACCGGCCGCAACACCTACAACGTGCTCGACCTCGCGCTGGCCCCCGGCGTCGCCCCGCCCGACGACTCCGTCGAGCGCCGCTTCTACACCACCTCGAGCTGCGGGGTCTGCGGGAAGGCCTCCCTCGACGCCGTGCGCACCCGCACGGTGTTCTCCCCCGCCGACGACCCGGTGACCATCCCGGCCGACGTCCTGTTCGGCCTGCCCGACGCCCTGCGGGCCGCGCAGAAGGTCTTCGACTCCACCGGCGGACTGCACGGGGCGGGCCTCTTCCGCGCCGACGGGACGCTGCTCGCCGTCCGCGAGGACGTGGGCCGGCACAACGCGGTGGACAAGGTCGTCGGGCACGCCCTGCTCTCCGGCGCCGTCCCGGCCGCGGGTACCGTGCTGATGGTCTCGGGGCGCGCCTCGTTCGAGCTGACCCAGAAGGCCGTCATGGCCGGTATCCCGGCCCTGGCCGCGGTGTCGGCCCCGTCGTCGCTCGCCGCCGAGATGGCCGAGGACGCCGGGATGACCCTGGTCGGCTTCCTGCGTGGCCGCTCGATGAACATCTACGCCGGTGCCTCGCGGGTCACCGGGATCGAGGCGCAGACGCGGTAACGTCCTCCCGCGCCACGGGCGATACCGCGAACGGGCGGTGTGAGCACCTGGACGGAGGGCATCGCGTGTCGGGGCAGGAGCACCGGGTGAGCCGCCGACGGCTGCTGCTCGGAGGTGGCGCCGTGGTCGGTGCGGGAGCGCTCGCGGCCGGTGCCACGACCCTGGCCCGCGCGATGGAGACGCCCGCCCCGATCCCCCAGCGCGTGCCGTCGGCCCCCCGCCCCGCCCGCACCCCCGACGCGGCCGCGACCGTCGAGTGGGTCTCCTCGTCCGCCCGGAGGCGCTCGGTCCGGCTCGTCATCACCTCGCCCGCCGGGGTGGACCGCCGCACCCTGCCGGTCGCCGTGGGGCTGCACGGTCTCGGGGGCAACGCGCTGTGGTGGGGCGACCCCGGCATGCGGCGCGCCCTCGGCATCGCCTGGGCCTCCGGAGTGCCGCCGTTCGCGATCGCGGCCCTCGACGGCGGGGACAACTACTGGCACCCGTTCCGGCCCACCGACGACCCGATGCGGATGCTCCTCGACGAGCTCCCCGGCTGGCTGGTGCAGCGCGGGATGGCGCCCACGCCGGTGCTCTCGACCGGCGTGTCCATGGGCGGGGCCGGGTGCCTCATGTACGCGCGGGCGCGCGCCCGCCGGAGCGCGCCGGTCAAGGCCGTGGCCGCGATGTCGCCGGGGCTGTTCACCGACTGGGCCGTCGCGGCCAAGCGCCCGTTCGCCGGGATCGCCGACTGGGAGGCGAACGACCCGCTCCGCTTCTACCCCGAGCTGGCGGGGACCCCGACGGGCATGTGGTGCGGCGACCGGGACTCCTTCGCCAACGCCGTCCGGCGCTACATCGCCCTGGCCCGCCCGCAGTACTCGCGGATCAGCCCCGGGGCGCACACCGGCTCGTACTACGCCACGATTCTGCCGCAGGTGTTCGCCTTCCTCGGCCAGCACGTCGCGCCCTCGACGCTGCCGTTCGGCCCGGCCTCGGCGACGACGGCCTTCCCGCACCTGTAGGCGCCCCCTCCCCGCGAGGGTGACGTGAGGCAGCTCCCCGGGCCGTCGGACCTGCCTGGTGTCCACCTCGCGGCGCGGCCGAAAGGCCGGAGCCGCGGCCACCCGTCGTCGGGAACCCGAGGGCGACGTGACGTAGGTCCACGGCCCCCGGAACCCGCCTGCCGTCCGTCTCGCGAGGCGACCCCGGAACGCCGAACGGGCCGCCCGTCACGGAGCTCCGTGACGAACGGCCCGGTCGTGGGCGTGCGGGTCAGGCCGACTTGTCGCGGCGCTCCCGGCGGGCCGGCTGACGGGGGACGATCGTCGGGTTGACGTTCTCCTTCACCGTCTGCTCGGTGACGACGACCTTGGCCACGTCGTCGCGGCTCGGGATGTCGTACATGACCGGGTTGAGGACCTCTTCCATGATCGCCCGCAGACCACGGGCACCGGTCCCGCGCAGGATGGCCTGGTCGGCGATCGCGTCGAGGGACGCCGCGTCGAACTCGAGCTCGACCCCGTCCATCTCGAACAGCTTCTGGTACTGCTTCACCAGCGCGTTGCGCGGCTCGGTGAGGATCTGCACCAGGCTGGGCTTGTCGAGGTTCGACACCGACGCCATCACCGGCACGCGGCCGATGAACTCGGGGATCAGGCCGAACTTGATCAGGTCCTCGGGCATCGTGTCGGCGAAGGACTCCGCGGACTCCATCTCGGCCTTGGACCGGATGTCGGCGCCGAAGCCGAGGCCACCACGGCCGACCCGCTCGGCGATGATCTTCTCGAGGCCCGCGAAGGCGCCCGCCACGATGAACAGCACGTTCGTCGTGTCGATCTGGATGAACTCCTGGTGCGGGTGCTTGCGCCCGCCCTGCGGGGGCACGCTCGCCGTGGTGCCCTCGAGGATCTTCAGGAGTGCCTGCTGCACGCCCTCGCCGGAGACGTCACGCGTGATCGACGGGTTCTCCGACTTCCGCGCGATCTTGTCGACCTCGTCGATGTAGATGATGCCGGTCTCGGCGCGCTTGACGTCGTAGTCCGCGGCCTGGATCAGCTTCAGCAGGATGTTCTCGACGTCCTCGCCGACGTAGCCGGCCTCCGTGAGCGCCGTGGCGTCGGCGATCGCGAACGGGACGTTCAGCAGCTTCGCGAGCGTCTGGGCGAGGTAGGTCTTGCCGCAGCCCGTGGGGCCGAGCATGAGGATGTTCGACTTCGCGAGCTCGACGGTGTCGTCGCCGCGGGAGTTCTCGCGGTTCTTCTCCCCCGCCTGCACCCGCTTGTAGTGGTTGTAGACGGCGACCGAGAGCGTCTTCTTCGTGTCGTCCTGACCGATGACGTACTGGTCGAGGAACTCGTGGATCTCGGTCGGCTTCGGGAGCTCGTCGAGCTTGACCTCACCGGCCTCGGCGAGCTCCTCCTCGATGATCTCGTTGCAGAGGTCGATGCACTCGTCGCAGATGTACACGCCGGGACCGGCGATGAGCTTCTTGACCTGCTTCTGGCTCTTTCCGCAGAACGAGCACTTCAGCAGGTCCCCGCCATCACCGATGCGTGCCATCGCAGCAGACCCCGTGTCCCATCCGGCGCACCCGGACGGTGCGCGCTGTCGTGATTGACCGTACCCGTCCACTCCGCCACGGCGGGAGGCTTCGGGGTGCGGCGATCCTGCTGGTCGAGTGCCCGGGACGAGCGGCGACGCGCCGTCCCGGCCGGGCGACGCGGTGGACGGCCCCGATCGGGGACCGTCCACCGCGGAGCGCTACCGGTTCGCCGAGAGCTTCCGGCTCGCGACGACGTCGTCGATGATCCCGTACTCCTTGGCCTCGTCGGCCGTCAGGATCTTGTCGCGCTCGATGTCCGCACGAACCTGCTCCGCGCTGCGCGTGGTGTGGTTCGCGAGGGTGCTCTCGAGCAGCCGGCGCATGCGGGTGATCTCGTTGGCCTGGATCTCCAGGTCGGAGGCCTGCCCGTAGAAGCCCTCGGTGGCCGGCTGGTGGATCATCACGCGGGCGTTCGGCACGGCCAGGCGCTTGCCCGGCGCACCGGCGGCGAGCACGACCGCCGCGGCCGACGCGGCCTGCCCGAGGCAGACCGTGGCGATGTCGGGCCGGACGTACTGCATGGTGTCGTAGATCGCCATGAGCGCGGTGAACGAGCCGCCCGGCGAGTTGATGTACATGGTGATGTCGCGGTCCGGGTCGTTGGACTCCAGGAACAGCAACTGCGCCATGACGTCGTTCGCGGACGCGTCGTCGATCTGCACCCCGAGGAAGATGATGCGTTCCTCGAAGAGCTTGTTGTAGGGGTTCGACTCCTTGACGCCGTAGCTCGTCCGCTCGACGAACGACGGCAGGATGTAGCGGGCCTCCGGCGACGCCGAGGCACGCCCACCCGGAACGTGAAGCTCACTCATGGTGCGTCTCCTCAGGCGCTCGGGCCGGAACCGTTGCCGTTCGAGCTCGCGTCGCTCGCCCGGCTCACGACGTGGTCGATGAAGCCGTACTCCTTGGCCTCGTACGGGTCGAACCAGCGGTCGCGGTCGGAGTCGGCCGTGATCTGGTCGAAGGTCTGACCGGTGTGCTCCGCGATCAGCTCGGCGAGCTGACGCTTGAGCTTGCGCAGCGACTCCGCGCGGATGGTGATGTCGGTTTCCGTGCCGCCGAGACCACCCGACGGCTGGTGCATCATGATCTGCGCGTGCGGGAGCGCGAAGCGCTTCCCGGGGGCACCGGCCGAGAGCAGGAACTGCCCCATCGAGGCCGCGAGGCCCATCGCCACCGTGGACACGTCGGGCTCGATCCACTGCATGGTGTCGTAGATCGCCATGCCCGCGGAGACCGAGCCGCCCGGCGAGTTGATGTACAGCCGGATGTCGGACTTCGGGTCCTCCGCCGACAGCAGGAGGAGCTGCGCGGAGATCTGGTTCGCGATCGTGTCGTTGACCTCCTGGCCGAGAACGATGATCCGCTCCCGGAGAAGGCGCTCGTAGACCGAGTCGTTGAGCGTCATCGACCCGCCGGCGGAACGCATGACCGCCCCGGACGGGTCGGAGAGGTGCTGGCTCACCTGTCCCTGCTTTCCTTGGGTGTTGGGGGTACTTGACGCAGCGCTGCCATCGACCCTAACGATCGGGACGGGCCCGATCGTCCGTCACGGGGCCGTGTTCGCTGTGGGCACACGGACCCGGGACGGCCGGGGTGTCAGCTCTTCGCGGGGGCCGGCTCGACGACCGCGTCCTCGTCCTGGTCGGACCCCGAGGCGACGGTGGCGGTCTCGTCGGCCACCTCGGCGGCGTCGGCCGCCTCCTCGCCCTCCTCGGGCGTGGCCGTGCCGAACAGCTCCGACAGGTCGACCGGCTCGCCGTCGGGACCCAGCACGGTGGCGGCCTGCACGACGGAGGCCAGCGCCTTGCCGCGGCGCACGTCGGCGAAGATCGCGCCGAGCTGGTTGGCCTGCTGGGCCTGCTGGATGTACTCCTCGGGGCTGATGCCGAAGCGCTGGGCCTGCATGAAGATGCGCTCCATCAGCTCCTGCTGGTCGACCTGGATCTCGCCCTTCTCGGCGACCTCGTCGAGCAGCAGCTGGGTCTTCACGGCCTGCTCGGCCGCGGTGCGCAGCTCCGCGTCGAACTCCTCGCGCGTCTGCCCCTGGGACTCGACGTACGCGGTGAGCTTGTCCTCGTCGTGGTCGAACTCGTGGACCGCCTCGTGGGCGCGCACCTCGACCTCGGAGTCGACGACGCCCGACGGCGCGGGGATGTCGGCCGCCTCGAGCAGCGCCTCGAGGACCTTGTCCCGCGCCTGCCCGGCCTGCTCCATCTTCTTCACGCGACCGTGGCGCTCACGCAGGTCGGCCTTGAGCTCCTCCAGCGTGTCGAACTCGCTGGCGAGCTGGGCGAACTCGTCGTCGGCCTCGGGGAGCTGACGCTCCTTGACCTGCGAGACCGTGACGGTGACCTCGGCCTCCTCGCCGGCGTGGTCGCCCGCGACGAGCTGCGTGGTGAAGGTCTTCGTCTCGCCGGCCGACATGCCCTCGAGCGCCTCGTCCAGGCCCTCGATCAGCTGGCCGGAACCGATCTGGTGGCTCATCCCGGAGGTCTGCGCCTCCTCCACGGCCTCACCGTTCACGGTGGCGGAGAGGTCGATGACCACGAAGTCGTCGTTCGCGGCCGGGCGCTGGACGCCGGTGAGCGTGCCGAAGCGGGCCTGCAGACCCGTCAGCTGGTCGTCCACGTCCTCGTCGGTGACCTCGGCGGCGTCGACCGTCACCGAGATCGTCGAGAAGTCCGGGAGGGTGATCTCGGGGCGGACGTCGACCTCGGCGGTGAAGGCGATCTTGTCACCGTCGTCGATCGAGGTGACCTCGATCTCCGGCTGCCCCAGCGGGTTCAGCTCGGCCTCGCCGACCGCCTCGCCGTACTTCTGCGGGACGGCCGTGTTCACGACCTCCTCGAGCACGACGCCGCGCCCGAGCCGCTGGTCGAGGATGCGGGCGGGAGCCTTCCCCGGGCGGAAGCCGGGGACGCGGACCTGCTGGGCGATCTTCTTGTACGCCTGGTCGAAGGTCGGCTTGAGCTCGTCGAACGGCACCTCGACGGCGAGACGGACGCGCGTCGGCGACAGGTGCTCGACGGTGGACTTCACAGCTCGTTCTCCTCCGGGCGGGACTTCTGAGAGATCGCGACCCGGGGGTGTACGGCGGTGACCCGTACGGGCCTCGACGTCGACACCCGCCCGGGCGTTGTCCGCGAGTCTAGACGTGCCCCCCGACATCGTGCCGTGGCGGCCCTGACCAGCCCCGATGCGGCGGAGCTGGTCGATAGGCTGCGCACATGACCACGTTCGGCCTGGGTCTCGCCGCGCTCGGCCGCCCGACCTACGTCAACGTCGGCCGGGACGGTGTGCACCGCACCGTCGACGAGCTCCGGGCGCTCGCCCACGCGACGCTCGACGCCGCGTGGGAGGCGGGCGTCCGACGCGTCGACGCCGCCCGCTCCTACGGCCGGGCCGAGGAGTTCCTCGCGAGCTGGCTGGCGGGCGACCCCACCCGCCGTCGGGACGCGGTCGTCTCGAGCAAGTGGGGCTACCGCTACACCGCGGACTGGGATCCCGACGCCGAGGTCCACGAGGTCAAGGAGCACTCGCTCGCGCACTTCCGCACGCAGTGGACGCAGACCCGCGCGCTGCTCGGTGCGCCCGACCTCTACCAGGTGCACTCCCTCACCACCGACTCGCCGCTGTTCGACGACGGGCCGTTGCAGCGCGCGCTCGCCGACCTGCGGGACGACGGGGTGCGCCTCGGCTTCTCGACGTCGGGTCCCGACCAGCCCGACGCGGTCCGGCGCGGCCTCGCCCTCGAGATCGGCGGCGCGCCGCTGTTCACGGCCGTGCAGTCGACGTGGAACCTGCTCGAGACGTCGGTGGGCCCCGCGCTCGCCGAGGCGCACGACGCCGGGGCCCTCGTGCTGGTCAAGGAGGGCGTGGCGAACGGCCGGCTGGTGGTCGACCCGCCCGCGCCGCTCGCCGCCGTCGCCGCGGCGCACGGCGTCGGGCCGGACGCGGTGGCGCTCGCCGCGATCGCCGCGCAGCCGTTCGTCGACGTCGTGCTCTCCGGCGCGGCGGACCCGGACCAGCTGCGGTCCAACCTCGCTCCGGTGTCGCTGTCCGGCGACGACCTCGACGCGCTGGGGGCGCTGGCCGGTCCGGCGGACCGGTACTGGGCCGACCGGCGCGCGATGGCCTGGGTCTGAGCGAAGTCCCGGCGTCGATGTCGGACCCGTCGGGCACACTCCGGGGCATCGCAGTGATCACCGGGGAGGGACCGACGTTGCCCGGCATCGGCTCGTACGACTTCAGGAACACCTATCGGCACGGGTTCGCCCGCGTCGCGGCCGCGACGGTCCGCACCTCGCTGGCCGACCCGCCCGCGAACGCCGCGGCGGTGGTCGAGATGGCCCGCGTCTGCCACGACGACGGAGCGGCGCTGGTCGTGTTCCCCGAGCTCACGCTCTCGGGCTACTCCATCGAGGACCTCCTGCTGCAGGACACGCTGCTCGACGCGGTGGAGACGGCGTTGGGCACGGTGCTCGAGGAGACCGCCGCCCTGACGCCGGTGCTCGTCGTCGGCGCGCCCCTGCGCCACCGGCACCGCATGTACAACTGCGCGGTCGTGATCCACCGCGGCCGGGTGCTCGGGGTGGCGCCGAAGTCCTACCTGCCGACCTACCGCGAGTTCTACGAGCGCCGGCAGGCCGCCGCGGGGGACGACGAGCACGGCGGCACCACCCGGCTCCTCGGCGTCGACGTCCCGTTCGGGCCAGACCTGCTCTTCGCCGCGACCGACGTGCCGGGCCTCGTGCTGCACGCGGAGATCTGCGAGGACATGTTCGTCCCGGTGCCGCCGAGCGCGGAGGCCGCCCTCGCCGGGGCGACGGTGCTCGCGAACCTGAGCGGCAGCCCGATCACGGTGGGCCGCGCGGACGACCGGCAGCTGCTCGCCCGGTCGGCGTCCGCCCGGTGCGCCGCCGCGTACGTCTACGCGGCGGCCGGCGAGGGCGAGTCGACCACCGACCTCGCCTGGGACGGCCAGACCTCGATCCACGAGTTCGGGCGGCTGCTGGCCGAGACGCCGCGCTTCCCGCAGGGCCAGCAGCACGCGATCGCCGACGTCGACCTCGACCTGCTGGTGGCCGAGCGGCTGCGGACGGGCACGTTCGACGACAACCGGCGGGCGCACGCGGACCGCCTCGCCGGCTGGCGCACGGTCGAGTTCACGCTCGACCCCGCCGACGGCGACCTCGGGCTGCGCCGCGAGGTCGAGCGCTTCCCGTTCGTGCCAGCCGACCCGTCCCGGCTCGAGCAGGACTGCTACGAGGCCTACTCGATCCAGGTCTCGGGCCTCGAGCAGCGGCTCCGGGCGATCGGACAGCCGAAGATCGTGATCGGGGTGTCCGGAGGCCTCGATTCGACCCACGCCCTCATCGTCGCCGCGCGGGCGCTCGACCGGGCCGGGCGCCCGCGCACCGACATCCTCGCCTTCACGCTGCCGGGCTTCGCCACCGGCGAGCACACCAAGAGCAATGCGCAGCGGCTCTGCGAGGCCCTCGGCGTCACGTTCACCGAGATCGACATCACCGAGACCGCCCGGCTCATGCTGAAGAACCTGGACCACCCGTTCTCGCAGGGCGAGCCCGTCTACGACGTGACCTTCGAGAACGTCCAGGCGGGGCTGCGCACCGACTACCTCTTCCGGGCCGCCAACCAGCGCGGCGGGATCGTGCTCGGCACCGGCGACCTCTCCGAGATCGCGCTCGGGTGGTCGACCTACGGGGTCGGCGACCAGATGTCGCACTACAACGTCAACGGCGGGGTGCCGAAGACGCTGATGCAGCACCTGATCCGCTGGGTCATCTCGTCGGGCCAGTTCGACGACGAGGTCGGCGAGGTGCTGCAGTCGGTGCTCGACACCGAGATCACGCCGGAGCTCGTGCCGGCGACCGAGGACGCCCCGGTGCAGTCGAGCGAGCAGAAGATCGGCCCGTACAACCTGCAGGACTTCACGCTCTTCCAGATCCTGCGGCACGGGTCGCGGCCCTCGAAGGTCGCCTTCCTCGCCTGGCACGCCTGGCACGACGCCGAGCAGGGCGCCTGGCCCACCGGGTTCCCCGACGACGACCGGGTCGCCTACGACCTCCCCGAGATCCGGCGGTGGCTGGAGGTCTTCGCCCAGCGCTTCTTCCAGTTCGCGCAGTTCAAGCGCTCGGCGGTGCCCAACGGCCCCAAGGTCTCGGCGGGCGGCTCGCTCTCCCCGCGGGGCGACTGGCGGGCGCCGTCGGACTCGTCGGCCCGCATCTGGCTCGACGAGATCGCCCGCGAGGTGCCGGAGGCATGGCCGCACTGACCGACGCGTCGCCCGCCGTCTCGACCCCCGGCGGGCGGATCGTCGCGCTCGACGTGCTCCGCGGGGTCGCGCTCTGCGGGATCCTCGTGATCAACGTCTACCAGCAGCTGGTGTGGGTCCGGGGCACGGGCGAGCGGACGCTGCCGCTCCCCGTGCAGCTGATCTTCTTCGAACGCTTCCTGTCGCTGTTCGCCGTCCTGTTCGGCGTGGGGTTCGGCCTGTTCCTCGCCCGTGCCGCCGACCGGACCCCGCACCCGCGGGTCGTCCTCGCCCGGCGGCTGGTCGTCCTGGTGGTGATCGGCGGGCTCCACCAGTTCCTCCACCAGGGCGAGGTCCTGCTCCCCTACGCGCTGGTCGGGCTCGCTGTGCTGCTGCCGCTGTCGTTCGCGGGGCGGTGGGAGTGCCTCGTCATCGGGGTCGGGATGGTGCTCGTGCTCCCGCAGATCGAGGAGTCGCTCGGGCTCGTCGTGGCGCTGCTGGTCCTCGGCTTCGCCCTCGCCCGGGTGGGGGTCGCCGACCACCTCACCGACCGGCCCGGGCGGGTCGCGGTCGTCGGCGCCGTCGCCGCGGCCCTGACGTCGACCTGGGTCGTCCTCGCGCTCACCGGCACGCCGGTGCCCCGGGTCAACCTCATCGGCGGCGGGCTCGGCGGCACCCAGGATCTGCTGCCGTCGCTGGCCGCCGTCGCCACCGCGACGACCTGGTGCTGCGTCGTGCTCCTCGCGTTGCGCACGCCCGCGGCGCCCGCGGTGACCGCGGTCTTCGCCCCGATGGGGCGCATGGCGCTCAGCAACTACCTCGCCGCGACCGTCCTGATGCTCCTGATCGGTCCGCTGCTCGCCATCGACTCCCCCGCCGACGGCCCGGCCATCGCCGCGCTCACGGTCGGCGTCCTCGTCGGGCAGGTCGTCGTGAGCCGGCTGTGGCTGCAGCGGTTCGCCTACGGACCGGTCGAGTGGGCGTGGCGGTGCCTGACCTGGGGGCGTCGGGCGCCGCTGCGCCGATAGGAGCGCAGCGGCACCCGCCGTCGTCGGCTACTGGCGCTGCGCCAGGCCCTTGAGGCACCACGAGCCCTGCGCCTGCCCGAGCACGAGCTCGGAGGGCAGCGTCTGGGTCTGCCCCTGCGCGCTCAGGGTGAGGTCGATCGGCGTGCGCGCCTCGGTCTCGATGTAGGTGGTCGTCGGCCCGGTCGGCCGGACACCCCCGATGAGCTGCAGGACCTGCGGCGAGAGCTGGGAGACCGGCGCGCCGTCCGGCCCCTTGCAGGACAGCTGCGTGAGGGCACCCGCGTCCTTCGCGGCCAGCGCGGAGACGACCTGGTTCGCGGTGTCGTCGGGGCTGCCGGGCCCGCCCAGGTAGCCGGGGTAGACGAAGGCGCCGAGCAGCAGCGCGACGATGGCGCCCAGGACGAGCCCACCCGCCGTCCCGAACGCGAGGCCCTTGCGCAGCTCCTGCTTGTAGGCCCGGTCCTCGGCCTCGGCCCAGTCGTCGTCACCGCCGTCGGTCTCCGCGGCGCTGTGGCGGCCGTCGTCGGTGGCGTCGGCCGCGCCCGGCAGCGTCGCGGCCGCGACGGTGTCGCCCTCGCGCGGCGCGTCCCCGACGGCAGGTGCGGTCGCGTCCTCGGCGTGCTCGGACCCGGCGTGCTCGGTCTCGGTGTGTTCGGTCCCGGCGTGCTCGGACCCGGTGTGCTCCGTGTGCTCGGTGTGCTCCGTGTCCTCGGCGTGCTCGGTCCCGGCGTGCCCGGTCGTCTCCGGCGTCGAGGTGCGCTCGACCTCCGCGTCCGTCTCGCCGACGCTCGTGCGTCCCTCGGTCATCGCGGGTCCCTGCTCCCCTTCTCGCCGGTACGGCACGGGTACGTGCCGTGCGCCCGACCCTGCCTCATCGCCCGGGTCACCATCCCGGCGGGGGCCAGGTGGAGTAGACCAACGCCCGTGGATCCGAAGACGACGTTGCACCGCTATCTGACCCAGGCGCGCGACGCCGTCGTGTGGAAGCTGGAGGGGCTGGGCGAGTACGACGTCCGTCGTCCGCTCACCCCGACCGGCACCAACCTCCTCGGGCTGGTCAAGCACCTCGCGATCGTCGAGTCCGGCTATCTCGGCGAGGTGTTCGACCGGCCGTTCGCCGAGACCGTCGGCTGGTTCGAGGCGCACCCGGAGCCCGAGGCGGACCTGTGGGCGAGCGCCGAGGAGGCCCGGGACGACGTCCTCGGCCTCTACGCCCGGGCCGCCGCCCACGGCGACGCGACGATCGAGGCACTCGACCTCGACGCCGAGGGACACGTCGCCCACTGGCCCGAGGAGCGAGCGACGGTCACGCTGCACCAGATCCTGGTGCACGTGGTCGCCGAGACGAACCGGCACGGCGGCCACGCCGACGTCGTGCGTGAACTCGTCGACGGCGCGGCGGGGCTGCGCCGCGACAACGACAACCTGGGCAACCTGGCCGCGGCGCAGCGCCTCGGACACGTGGCCCGGCTCGAGCGCAGCGCCCGCCGCGCGGCCGAGCTCACCGGCTGAGGCGCGCCTCCAGCTCCGCGGGGTCGGCGACGAACCACAGGTCGCCGCCCCGGTTCGCCTCGCGGATCCAGTCCCCGACCGGGCCCTCCGTCGTCGTGGGCTCGCCCAGGACCACGAGCCGCACCCCGTACTGGACGAACTTCTGGGTGATCGCGCCCGCGACGCCGGTCCGCAGCACGAAGAAGGACGGGGCGAGGCGCCGGACGGGCACGACGACGGTGCGCGCGTCCGCGCCGAAGGCCTCGGCGAGAAGGTCGAGCGCCGCGCGCTCGCCGTCGAGCTGCGGCCCGTCGTCGGACAGGGTCAGGACGTTCGCCATGGGCGCCGATCCCAGTCCGGGACGGGTCGCCCGGCAACCGGGTTCCGCGTTCCCGACGGCGGGTCGGTCACCCGCGCGACCCGCCGTCAGGACGGGCGGGGCAGCAGCCGCGGCGTGGTGGCGGCGTACGCGGCGTAGCCGGGGAGCTCGCGGAGCAGCAGGGCGTCCTCGGCGTCCATCCGCTCGCGGTAGGCGGTGCCGACGGCCGCGAGGGTCAGCAGGGGCGCGAGCGCGTTGCGGGCGCTCGTCGCGGCGCCGAGCCAGAGCAGCAGCACGCTCGCGTAGCCCGGGTGCCGCACGTGGCGGTAGGGACCGGTCCGGACGACGGGCTGGTCGGGGACGACCCGGAGGGCGTGCGCGTAGTGGCCCTGCAGGGTGCGCATGGCCCACACCCGCAGGCCGACGGCGCCGAGCTGCAGCGCGAGTCCGGCCGGGCCGGTCCACCGAGGGAGGCGGACCCCACCCGCGACCAGCGGGCTCGCGGCGGTCACGCCGGCGGAGAAGAAGTAGGCCCGCGTGAGTTCGCCGATCCCGACCTGGTCCTCCGGCGCCCCGACGTCGTCCGCGCGGACGGGAGGGCGCAGCCGCTCGATCGCCCACATGGCGCCGAAGGCGCCGCCCACGCCGAGACCGGCCCACAGGGTGTCGGTCAGGGTGCGGCTCACGGGTCGGAGCGTAGGCCCGCGAGCACCACGAGGGCCGCGGACATCAAGATCTGATCGTGCGTAGCGAAGTGCTCGCTCAGCGATCACTTCGCTCGGCAGTTCCGGATCTTCACGGCGGACCCGGGTACACCCGCCTCCGCTGCCGGCGTTCGTGCTGGTCGAGTCTGGTCGGGGTGGCGGGATTCGAACCCACGGCCCCTCGCTCCCAAAGCGAGTGCGCTACCAAGCTGCGCTACACCCCGTCTGCGGACGAGTGTAGGGCGCGGGCCGCGCTGACCTGACGCCCGTTCGACGACGCCGACTCCGGAGGGTCGCCCCGGGGCGTCGGTCGGCGGTCGGTGGCCGCAGCGTGACGGGCCACCGGGTCCTCGACGGCCGGGCGACGGTCGCCACTCCGGCCGGAGATTCGTGCTGGGTCCTGCTCGACGGGCCGTGCGGACTTCGTCGTCCGCACCCGTCGTCGTTCCGGGGCTAGTCGAGCCCGCGGACGATGTGGTCCTCGTCGGTGTCGATGACCCTGGTGTCGCGCTCCGTGTCCATGCTCCGGTCCCTTCCGGTCACTCTCATCGGCCTGTGCCGCCATGGTTCCCGCATCGCCGGAGCTACCGTGAAGTACCAGGTGAGCGTCACACATCAACAACGTGTGCCGCACCCATCGCGTCCGTCGACCGCGCTTGTGTACCCGTTCACATGGCGTTCGGCCAAGTGCTGGACCGTGACAGAGCGTCTACTGAACGATCCAGAGACCCGAGATTCACACGCCCGGGCAACCACCTGGACGGAGCAACGTCTCGAGGGGCACGCCCGGCAGCGTGCGGCCGTCCGGGTATCGGCTACGGTGATTGCGGTCCGGGGTGCCGGACCGCACGCGGGCGTAGCTCAATGGTAGAGCCCCAGTCTTCCAAACTGGCTACGCGGGTTCGATTCCCGTCGCCCGCTCCACGCCTCCACAGGGGGCGGACGACACCGTCCGTCCCGCCCCGCCGGACCTGCTGTAGCCTCGTAGGCGTTGCAGTCTCGTTTTCCTCGCCGTGCGCGGTGCCGTGGATGATGTGACAACGGCCCGGTCAGCACCGCTGGAGGAACCTCTCCCGCATCCGTGCCCCGGCGTCGGGCAACGCTCGTGGACAGATCGCCCGCGAGGAGCTCGACCTGAAAGAGGATTCGTGGCTGAAGGAACTGTCAAGTGGTTCAACGCGGAGAAGGGCTTCGGCTTCATCGCGCCTGACGACGGTGGCAAGGACGTCTTCGTCCACTACTCGGCGATCACCGGCGGCGGCTTCCGCTCGCTCGACGAGAACCAGCGTGTGAGCTTCGAGTCCAGCCAGGGCGCGAAGGGCCCGCAGGCGGACCAGGTGCAGGCTCTCTAAGCCCGCACCCGACCTGGTCGGGCGCCGCCATCCAGGCGATGCCGCCCGATCCGCTGAGGGGCTGTGGACCCATGCCTCATACCCGTGGGCTCACAGCCCCTTCGTCGTCTCCGGGGGCCGATGCGCTCCCTCGGGACGGCGCCACCCGTCGTCAGGACAGCACCTCGTCGAGACGCTCGTAGCCCTGCACGACGCCCTCCTCCATCCCGGAGGCCAGCATCGCGTCGCGGCCCTCGAAGGAGCCGAAGAGCGAGAACCCCTCGAGACGGCAGCGGCCGCCCGGGAGCTCGGTGAACGTCACGATCTCCAGTGCCACCTGGTCGGCGAACGGTACGTAGGCGAACGTCTGGACGATGCGCTCGTCGCGCCGGACCTCGTGGAACGAGCCGAGGAAGTGGTGCTCGGTCCCGTCCTCGCCGACGTGGGTGTAGCGGTAGGCGCCACCGGTGCGGGCGTCCCAGTGCTGCAGCGTCATGGTCAGGCGGCGCGGGCCGAGCCACTGCACCACGAGCTCCGGGTCGACGTGGGCACGGAAGACCGCGGCCGGCGTCGCGTCGAACTCGCGCGTGATGCGGACGGCGGGCACGGTCGGGTCGGCCTCGATGGTGGTGGCGAGCGTGGTGGTCACGGGTTCCTCCGCAGGACGTCGTCGAGCCGCTGGTACCGGAGCTCGGCCCGGCGGCGGTAGGTGTCGATCCAGCCCGTCAGCAGGTCGAACACGTCGACCTCGAGATGCGCCCAGCGCTGCTGGCCGTCCCGTCGGCGGCTGACCAGGCCCGCGGTCTCGAGCACCCGCAGGTGCTTGGAGACGGCCTGGAGGCTCACGTCGTAGGACGACGCGATCTCCGTGACGGTCAGGTCGTCCGCGGTGAGGCGGGCGACGATGTCCCGTCGGATCGGGTCGGCCAGCGCGGCGAAGGCCCGGGAGAGCTCGTCCTCCACCGGCCGCTCCGATCGTCGTATTCAACCTTTCGGTTGAGTACGAAGATAGGACCAGGAACCTCGGTACGTCAACGAGGACGGCGGCGACGAGCAGGAATCACCAGCAGTGACTCCTCGGCGTCAGCTTCACCCGAAGAGACCAGTCGTCACCCGGTCGAGCGGCTCGACCGCCCGTTCGCCGGGCGCGGGAGGACCGAGAGGCGGCAGGTGGACCGCCGAACGGTTCACTGAGGGTCGGTTCAGTGAACGGGCCCTAGATGAGAGCGCCTCTCAGGTTCGGGAGAGAGTCCCCCCGTCCCAACGACGCCCCGACGGGGAAGGAACGCCGAGGTCGTCGTGACACCCACCGAGAAGGAGTTCTCATGAGCAGGATGACCAGCAGGTTCGCCGCCGCCACGATGCTGGCGGGCGTCGGCACGGTCGCGATGGCCGGCGCCGCGAACGCCACCGAGTCGCACTCCCACGACCACCCGCACGCCGCCCAGCACCAGACCAAGGGCCTCGTCGGGGGTCTCGTCGGCGCGGGCGGGGAGCTGCTCGGCGGGGTGACCGACCTCGTCGGCGGTGTCGTCGGCGGCGTGGACGGCGTCGCGGGCCCGCTCGTCGGCGGTGTGACGACCGGCGTGTTCGGCTCGTCGAGCTGACCGCGACCGGCCGACCCCCGAGCGGCCGGGACCCGTTGTCGGAGCTGGGGAGCACCGACGACGCGAGGACGGTGCGATCCGTGCGTGTCGGGGCGCGGAGGAGCACCAGGTGACGCGGGGCGGGTGGGTGATGCTGGAACCATCACCCACCCGCTCCGCCGATCCTCCCGCAGAGGGGAGACTGTCGGCCATGTCCGGCAGTCGGGCCGCCGCGAAGGCGCGCACCCACGAGAACCTCCTGGACGCGGCGGCGACGGTGTTCGCCGAGCGCGGCTACGGCGCCGCGTCGGTCGAGGAGATCGCGCGCACCGCCGGCACGTCCGTCGGGTCGGTGTACGCGCACTTCACCAGCAAGGAGAAACTGTTCGTCGCGCTCATGGAGCGGCGCTCCGCGCACGAGTTCGCCGCCGCGCAGGCCGAGCTCGTCGACGGCTTCGAGGCCGCGGTGCCGGCCCTGAACCGGCAGCTGCTCGCCGAGGCCGACTCGGACCACCTCGCGGAGCTCGGGGCGGAGGCATGGCTCTACGCCCTGCGCTCCCCCGCCTTCGGCGCGGAGCTCGCCGCCCACCACCGGCGGGTGCACGAGATCATCACCGACATGGTCGCGCAGGAGCGCACCCGGCGCGGGACCACACTGTCGATGTCCGACGCCGAGGTCGGCACGGTCGCATCGGCCCTCGCACGTGGTCTCGTGCAGTACCGACGGCTCAGCCCGGAGTCGGTGCCCGACGACCTGTTCGGGCGCACCCTCAGCGCTCTGCTGGCGGGTCTGGAGGCGTCTCCTGCGTCTCCGCCGGCATCGGGTCCGGACGCTGCGGCGTCAGTCGACGCATGAGGTGGTAGCCGGCGATCGCCACGACGGTGCCGAACGCGATACCCCCGAACTGCCCGCCGGCGAACTCCATCGTCACGTCGCCGACCCCGATGACGATGCCCGCGGCCAGCGGCACCAGCACCTCGGGCCGGGAGAAGTCGACCCGGTTCTCCACCCAGATCCGGGCCCCGAGCAGGCCGATCATCCCGTAGAGCACCACGGTGATCCCGCCGAGCACCCCGCCCGGGGTGGCCGCGACGACGGCGCCGAACTTCGGGCAGAAACCGATGAGCACCGCGACCACGGCAGCCACCCAGTACGCCGCGGTGGAGTACACGCGGGTCGCGGCCATGACGCCGATGTTCTCGGCGTAGGTGGTGGTCGGCGACCCGCCGACCCCGCCCGCGACCGCCGTGGCGATCCCGTCCGCGGCGAGAGCCCGTCCCAGGTAGGGGTCGAGGTCCTCCCGGGTCATCGAGGCGACGGCCTTGACGTGCCCGGTGTTCTCGGCGATCAGCGCGACCACGACCGGCACCACGAGGAGGATCGCCGTCGCGCTGAACGCCGGGAGGTGCAGCCCGGGGGCGTCGGGCGTCCCCAGCGGCAACCCGACCCACGGCGCGTCGGCCACCTTCGAGAAGTCGAGCCGCAGGTGGGTGGACACCACCCCGGAGGCGTCGGGCGCGGTGATCGGGCCCAGCACCGCGTCGAGCACCGCCGAGAGCACGTAGCCGACGACGAGCCCGACCAGCACGGCCAGCCGACCGAGCATCCCGCGGGCGGCCACGGCCACCACCATGACGACGAGCATGGTCACGAGGGCCACGCCCTGGTCCTGCGGCCAGTACGTCCCGGCGACGACCGGCGCGAGGTTGAAGCCGATCAGCAGCACCACCGCACCGGTGACGGCGGGCGGCAGGATCGCCGAGATGATGCGGGCGCCGCCGAGGTGCACGGCGAGCCCGACCAGCGCGAGCACCACGCCGGTGACGGCGATCGCCCCGGTGACCTCGGCGCTCGTCCCGCCGTCGGCCCGCACGGCGGCGACCACGCCGACGAACGACGCGCTCGTGCCGAGGTAGCTGGGCACGCGTCCGCGCGTCATGAGCAGGAACAGCATCGTCGCGAGCCCGGAGAGCAGGATCGCGAGGTTCGGGTCCAGGCCCATCAGCACGGGGAAGACGAAGGTCGCCCCGAACATGGCGAGGACGTGCTGCATCCCGAGACCGACGGTGCGGCCCCAGCTCATCCGCTCCTCGGGCCGCACCACCTCCCCCGGGCCGGGAGCACGGCCGTCGCCATGAACCGTCCAGCGCAGGGTTCCGGTCACTCGCGACTCCTGGTCGGGCATCCGAGCCGCTCGGCGACCTCGGCGCGCGGCGGTGGGTCGAGCGGGGGCAGGGAGGAGTACTCGGCGCGGGCGGCGAGTCCGTCGAGGAGCAGGGGGAGGTAGCGGTCCCAGGCACTCGGGTCGATGTCGGTGCCGAACGGTGCGGCGACCGACGCGAGCATGTGCGCGGTCGACGGGATGTCCCGGGCCTCCAGGTCGGAGCGCACGACGCCCTGCTCCTTCGCCCGCTCGACGAGGTCGTGCAGCGGGCCGATGAAGCGCAGCACGATCTCCGGGGTGAAGGCCCCGGCGTCCTTGGCGGCGCGCAGGATGCCGCGGCGGTGCACGAACGCGCGGGCGATGCCCTCGACGAGCACCGCGATGGCGCGCGCCGGGTCGGGCTCGGCGTCGACCCGGGCGAACAGCGGCTCGACGGCATCGGCGAAGTACTCCGCGAACACCGCCGTGACCAGTTCGTCCCGCCCGCCGAAGCGCCGGTAGAGCGTGGACGGGCCGACCCCCGCGCGCCGCGCCACCTCCTCGAGCGGCACGTCGGGGCCGACCTCCTCGAACGCCTCCCGCGCCGCGGCCACGATGGCGCGGTGGTTGCGCGCGGCGTCGGCGCGCAACGGTCGGGAGGACAGCTCGGTCACGGCCGGGACGCTAGCAGCGTGACGACGCGATCCGGACGTGTCGCGTGCGACCGGACGGCGTCGTCCACCTCGTCACGGGCGGGTCAGGACTCTCGCCGATGGTCGAGCTCCGCTGCGCTACGTCTCCTCGCCGATGGTCGAGCTCCGCTGCGCTACGTCTCCTCGATGGAGAGCGCCCCCGACGGGCACGACCCCACGGCGTTGCGCGCCGCCTCGGCGTCGGCGCCCTCCGGGGTCTCCTGCAGGACGACGACGATCGCGTCGTCGTCCTGGTCGAACACGTTCTCGGCGGCGAGCACGCAGTTGCCCGCCCCGATGCAGACGTCGCGGTCGGCTCGGATCTTCATGGTTCCCCTCCGGTGGTGGGCGAAAGGACGGTTGATCTCACCAGGTGACCGGCAGGTGCCGCAGTCCGTAGACCACGGCGGCCGACCGGAACTCCGGTTCCCCTGCGACGGCGAGCGACGGGAAGCGCCGCAGCAGGGCCGGGAACGCGGTGGCCATCTCCATGCGCGCCAGCGGTGCGCCCAGACAGTGGTGCACCCCGTGCCCGAAGGCGACGTGCGGGGCCGCGGCGCGCCCGACGTCGAGCCGTTCCGGGTCCTCCACGAGCGCGCGGTCCCGGTCCGCGGCGGGCAGCGAGACGACGACGAACTCCCCGGCGCGCAGCGGTGTCCCGCCCACCTCGGTGTCGCGCGTCACCCGCCGCGGCATCCCGGAGTGCACCACCGACAGGAACCGCATGAGTTCCTCCACGGCGGGGGCGGTCACGGTCGGGTCCTCGCGCAGGGCCGTCGCCTGGTCCGGGTGCTCCAGGAGCGCGAGCGTCCCGAGCGCGAGCATGTTCGCGGTGGTCTCGTGGCCGGCGATGAGCAGCAGTGACGCCACCCCGATCAGCTCGGCCCGGCTGAGCTCCCCGCCGTGCTCGCGCACGAGCATCCCGAGCAGGTCCTCGCCCGGGTCGGCCGTGGCCCGGTCGACCAGCGTCCCCATGTAGGCCCGCGACTCGGCGGCGATCGCGCCCCGCTCGGCCAGGGGACGGGTGAGGTCGAGCTGGATCGCGGCGCGTCGGTGGAAGTCACCGCGGTCGGCGTACGGCACGCCGAGCAGCTCGCAGATCACCAGGCTCGGGATCGGCAGCGCGAACCGCTCGACGAGGTCCGCCGGGGGCCCCGCCTGCTCCATGGCGTCGAGGTGCTCGGTGACGATCTGCTCGATCCGCGGCTGCAGCCGCCGGATGCGCCGGACCGTGAACTCCCCGGTGAGCAGCCGCCGCAGCCGCGTGTGGTCGGGCGGGTCCAGCGCGAGCAGGTTGCCCACCCGCTGGTCGGGCTCCGCCCCGGGCAGCGCCGGCATGCCCGCGGAGGAGAAGCGTTCGGCGTCGCCCAGGACCTCGCGGACGTCCTCGTACCGCGTGGCGAGGTGGGCGCGCAGCCCGAGCGGCGTGGTGATGGCCTCGAGGCCCGGCCGCTCCCGCAGCTCCGCCATGCGCACGGGCGGGTCGTACCGGTCACGCTGCATGTGGAGCGGGAGGGTGATCGCGCCGGCCATGCGCCCGACGTTAGCACCGGAAACGGTAGGGGGCTTTCAGATAGTCGGGCGCGTCCAGCGGGCACCCGACCGGATGAGTCGCACCGTCCTCGTCACCGGCGCGTCCCGGGGCCTCGGCACCGAGATCGCCCGTCAGCTGGCCGCCGCCGGGTGCACCGTCGTCGCCGGGACCCGCGACCCCGCCGACGGCGAACGCGTTGCCGCCGAGCTCGGTGTCCACGCCGTCGGGCTCGACGTCACCGACCAGGCCTCGGTCTACTCCGCGATCGCCTGGATCGGCGAGCACCTCGGCCGGCTCGACGCGGTGGTGAACAACGCCGCGACCCACTTCGACGCCGGGGCCGACCCGCTCACCGAGGATCTCGCCGTCGTCGACGAGGCGTGGCGCACGAACGTGCTCGCCGCCTGGCGGCTCATCCAGGCGGCCGCGCCCCTGCTGCGGGACGGGACCGAACCCGTCGTCGTGAACGTGACGAGCGAGCTCGGGTCGCTGGCCCGGATGCGGGCGTACTCGCCGGCCTACTCGGTGTCCAAGGCCGCGCTCAACGCGACGACGCGGGTGTTCGCGGACGCGCTCGCGCCGATCGTCGTGCAGTCGGTCTCGCCGGGCTGGACCGCGACCGACATGGGCGGGCGCGGCGGCCGCCCGGTGGCCGACGGTGCCGCCGGCATCGTCGCGACGGTGCTGCGCCCGACCGTGCACCCCAGCGGCTCGTTCCTCGCCGACGGTCGCACCGTCCCCTGGTGAGTCAGCCGGCCCCGGCGCACCTCTTCGCCGCCGCGACGAAGTGCGCGACGGCGGGTGAGCGGTCGCTGCGGCGGTAGGCGACCTGCAGCGCGACCTGCGGGACGTCGCCGTCCAACGGCAGGAACACCACGCCCGGGGGCCGCAGGTTCGCGTAGTAGGACGGCTGCAACGAGACCCCGAGCCCGGCCGCGACGAGGCCGAGCTGGGTCTCGATGTCGGCACCCTCGGCGACGATCCGCGGACTGAACCCGTGGCCGAGGCAGTAGCTCACGATGATGTCGAAGAACGCCCGTCCCAACGGCCGGGGCCAGAGCACGAAGGACTCGTCGGCGAGCTCGGCCGGGTCGACGGTGGGGCCGCCGGCGAGCCGGTGGTCCGAGGGCACCGCGCACAGCAGGGGTTCCGCGACGAGGTGCTCCACCGCCACCGCCTCGGTGGGCTGCGCGGCCCGCACGAGCCCGACGTCCATCCGCCCGTCGGCGAGAGCGACCAGCTGGGCCGAGGTGTCGTGCTGGCTCACCTCGAGCTGCAGGTCGGGGAACTCCGCACGCACCGACCGCAGGATGCGGGGCGCGATGGAGGCGAGCGCGGTCCCCACCGACCCGACGGTCAGCAGCCCGACCGCACCGCGCGCCGCCTGCGTCACGAGCGACTGGGCCCGCTCCGCCTCGTAGAGCACCCGCGGGGCCGCCTCGAAGAGCACCCGCCCGGCGGCGGTCAGCTCGGTGGCGCGGCTGGACCGGTCGAACAGCGCGGTGCCGAGGCTCTTCTCCAGCGCCCGGATCTGCTGGGAGAGCGCGGGCTGGCTCACGTGCAGGCGCCGCGCGGCCCGGCTGAAGTGCAGCTCCGAGGCGACCGCGAGGAACGCCCGCAGCTGGCGGAGCTCGAGGTCCATGGGGTCGATGGTGCACGCCCGGACCGCGGACGCGGTGGCCCCCCATCCATAAGGCCCGCCTTCTCAGACCAGTGGGGTTGCCGATCGCCCGCCGCCACCACGACCCCGCGGCGGGACGCAGGGTGGGTGCCAGACCCGTCGCATCCGACCCCGGGAATCCCCATGAGCTCCGAGCACCGCGTCATCGTCATCGGCTGCGGCGGCCCGGGCGCTGCCGCGCTCTACTGGACGGCGCGCGCGACCCGGGGCGGGGTGCTGGGACTCGACGCCGGCCGGGTCGGCGCCGTCCCCGAGCGGGGCCACGTGCTGAGCCGCACCCAGCCCCTCGACGTGCACGCCGCCCTCGCCCCCGCGGCGCTCGACGCCTGGGACGCCGTGGCGCGCGTGTCCGGCCAGCAGCTCGTCACGGACACCGGCGAGCTCGTCGTCGCCGAGGCCTCCCCCGTGCTCGACGGCTACCGCGCCGTCGCCGCCCGCCACCGGGTGCCGCTCGAGGAGCTCGACGCGGCCGCGCTGCACGCACGGTGGCCGCAGCTCCGGCCGACCGGCCACGAGCGGGCGCTCCACCAGCGCGGCGCGGGCGTGGTCGACGCCCGTCGGGCCGCCGCGGTGCACCTCGCCCTGGCCCGCGGGCAGGGGGCGCACGTCCTGGAGAACACGCCGGTCCGCGCGGTGCGGCCGGGCCGTGAGCACGTCGAGGTGGTCACCGACGACGCCGTGCACCGGGCCGAGCAGGTCGTCGTCACCGCCGACGCCGTGGCCGTCGACCTCCTCGCCGGGCTCGGCCGCCCGCTGCCGCTCACGACGCGCTTCGAGCAGGTCACCCGCTACGCCACCGCGAACCTGCTCGACCACTCCCCCGGGGCCCTCCCGGTGGTGCGCTGGCACGGGGCGGAGGAGCTCGTCGCCCTGCCGGTGGACGGCGCGATCGCGACGACGCTGGACCAGGAGCTGGACACCGCCCCCTCCTTCGAGGCCGACGCGCTGGCCCGCAAGCGCCGCGAGGAGTTCCTCGCCGAGCACCTCCCGGGGTTCGGCGGTCCCGAGCTGTCGAGCACGACCTCCCGGTCCGCCCTCGCGCCCGACCGCCACCTCGTCGTCGACACCGTGCCCGAGGCACCGTCCGTGCACGTCGCGGTGGGGACGGGGCACGCCGCCGCCTACGCGTCCCTGCTGGGCAGGGTCCTCGCCGAGTTCGCGACGGCGGGTCGGTCCCGGTTCCCGGTGGACACCTTCACCCTCGAGCGGCCGGCCCTGCAGGACGCCGACTTCGAGCGGCGGTTCGCCTTCTAGGAGGGCCCGCCGGGACCAAGCCCGGGCCGGGGAATGCGCCCGCGGGACCGGTTCGGTGCCCGACGGGCAGGGCGCACCGTGGGACCGCCCGGCAGCCGCCGGGACGTCACGGTGCACGACCGCCCCGGTGGAGGCCCTCCATGACCCTGATGCGATCCGACCTCGTTCCCCGAGGAGGAGACGCGACGACGAGCCTGCGCGACCGGGCCTGGGTGATCCCGCTGCGACTCGCGACCGGCGGTTACGTCCTCGACTCAGGACTCGCCAAGTGGGGCGCCGACGACGCCACCGCGGAGCAGCTGCACGGGTTCGCCCGCGGCGCGTACCCGTTCCTGGGGAAGGTCGATCCGGCCACGTTCACGACGGCGCTCGCCGCGGGCGAGGTGGGGCTCGGGGCAGCGCTGCTGGTCCCGCTCGTCCCGGACGTCGTCGCCGGGGTCGGCCTGCTCGGCTTCGGCGGGGCCCTGCTGGGGCTCTACGCGCGCACGCCCGGGATGCGTCGTCCGGGCAGTGTCTTCCCGACGCCCGACGGCATCCCGCTCGCCAAGGACGCGTGGCTCGTCGCGATCGGAGCGGCGCTGGCGCTGGCGCTGGGCGAGCGCACCCGCGATCGCCGGCGGCGTCCTTCCGTCACCCGCCGCCGGAGGCCTCTCGGCGGGTAGACGATCGTGGTCGGGTTCCGCAAACGGACCTTTCGGACACTCTGCGTAACGATCACCCGACCAGGGGTAGTGGCACTCCATGACGGAGACCCGCCGCGAAGCCCCCGCGACCCGGGCGGACGCGGGTCTGCGCAAGGACCTCGGCTTCTGGTCGCTGCTCGCGGCGGGGCTCGGGAGCGTGATCGGGTCGGGGTGGCTGTTCTCCTCGCTCTACGCCGCCCAGGACGCCGGACCGGCGGCGATGCTCGCCTGGGTGATCGGCGGCGCGCTCATGCTCTGCGTCGCGCTCGTGTTCGCCGAACTCGGGATGGCCAAGCCGGAGTCCGGCGGGCTCGTGCGCTACCCGATGTACAGCCACGGCGGGCTCGCCGCGGGCGTCGTCGGGTGGGCGAACTGGATCAGCTACGTCGGCAACCCCCCGACCGAGGCGGCCGGCGTGGTGCAGTACGCCGCCGCCTACCTGCCCGGGGTCTACGAGGGCGACCGGCTCACCGTCCCCGGCATCGCCCTCGCGGTGGTGCTGATGGCCGGGTTCGTGGCGCTGAACTGGTTCGGCGTGCGGCTCTTCGCCCGCTCCAACACGATCATCACCGCAATCAAGATCCTCATCCCGACGACGACCGTGGTCCTGCTCGTCGCGAGCGGCTTCGACTCGTCGAACCTCACCGACCACGGCGGCTTCGCGCCCTACGGCTGGAGCGCCGCGCTGGGCTCCATCGCGACGGCGGGGATGGTGTTCGCCTACACCGGCTTCCGCAACGTCGTCGAGCTCTCCGGGGAGGCCCGCGACCCCCGCCGCACCGTCCCCCGGGCCCTGATCATCACGATCCTCGTGACGATCGTGCTCTACCTCGGCCTGCAGCTCGCGTTCCTCGGCGCCGTCCCCGGCTCCGCGCTGCTCGGCGGCTGGCACGGCGTCAACTTCGACTCGCCCTTCGCCGACCTCGCGATGGTCCTCGGCCTGAGCTGGCTGTCGTGGACGCTGATCGCCGACTCGATGCTCTCGCCGTCCGGGTCCGGGATCGTGTTCACCGCCGCGAACGCCCGCAACGTGTTCGGGCTGGCGAAGAACGGGTTCTTCCCGTCCTGGCTGACCGGGCTCAACGCGCGGGGCGTCCCCGCCCGGGCCCTCGCGGTCAACTTCGTCATCGGTCTCGCCTACCTGCTGCCGCTGCCGAGCTGGCACTCGATCATCTCGGTGACCGGGTCGATCGCGGCGTTCACCTTCCAGATCGGCTCGGTCTCGCTCATCGCGTTCCGACGCTCGGGCCTGACCCGCCGGGACACGCGGCTGCGCGGCATGACCGTGGTGGCCCCGGTCGCGTTCGTGGTGTCGTCGCTGGTCATCTTCTGGGTCGCCTGGCCGAAGCTGCGCATCGCGATGGCCATCACGGTGATCGGCGTCGTCGTCTACGTCGTGGTCTGGCTGCGCTCGGGCCGACCGGCGGGTCAGCTCTCGGGCGGCTGGTGGCTCGTGGTCTACCTCGCCGGCATCACGGTGCTCTCCGCGCTCGGGAGCTTCGACGGCGCGGGCCTGCTCCCGGCCCCGTGGGACAGCGTGGTCGTCGCGGTCTTCGCGCTCGTGATCTACTCCTGGGGCGTGCGCAGCGGGGTGGCTCACATGCTCGCCCGGCCCGACATGGTGCGGGACCTGCGCGCGGAGGCCGACCACGACCGCGGTGACGCCCCCGAGGTCACAGCTGCGCGCTGAGGGTCCGGGGCGCGACGTGCCGGAAGGCGTCGGTGACGAGGCCCCGCAGCTCGTCGTCGTCGAGGGCGTCCTCGCCGGTCAGGTCGAGGCGCAGGCCGACCCACCCGCGGTGCCCGACGTAGGGCGGCCGGAAGAAGCGCGCCGGCTCGTCGTCGATCAGCTGCTGGGCGACGCCGGGCGAGGCGGCGGCCCAGAGCGCGACGTGCGGGTCGCCGTGGTGGTGGTCGGCGAACATGACGAACGTCTTCTTCCCACGCACGAACCAGCACGGCGTGCCGTGGCTCGGGCGCTCCACCACCTCGGGCAGGGCGAGGCAGGCGGCACGGACGCGGTCGAGCAGTTCCACGTCGCCTAGAAGAGCAGAGCACCCACCAGCAGCGACAGGATGAACACCGCGAGCACCACCAGGGTGACGACCTTCGTCCACGGCGCGTGGGTGGTGGTCGTGCCCTCGCGCTGGTCGTCGTCCACGGGAGCCCCTCGCGTCGTCCGGTTCGTCCGGATTCGAGGCTACCTGCCCGCTAGCCTGCGCGACGTCGTCCCGGTGCGACCGGCACGGCGTGGCGGGCCGCGCGGTTCGGCACGTCCTCGTCGTTCGGGGTGGCCAGTGCGGCGTGCCGACCGGACGACGGCTCGGGGACCGGGCCGCGGGGCGCCGGCGCCCACGCCTCGGGCGCGGGATCGGCAGGGACGGCGCCCGCGCCGAAGGTGAGGCTGCCGCCGAAGGGGGCCGTCTTCTCGGTCGCCGCGGGGGGCCCTTCCCGACGACGGGTCGGTGCGGGGCGTTCGGCTTGCTCGGCTCGCCGCGCTCGCTCGGCCGCGAGTGGCACATCAGGCATGCGGGCTGGCGCAGAATCCTGCCTGGTGTGCCTCTCGCGCGGGGCCTGCTCGCGCTCCCGCCGGGCCCGCGCACCGAGTGGCACGTCAGGCATCCGGGACGGCCCAGAATCCTGCCTGGTGTATCCCTCCCGGTCCTGCGCCGCGGTCCGGCGGGCGTGCGAGGACCGGCGGACCGTCGGCTCCTCCACCCGGCGACCGGGGGCCGGGCGGGGCTGCTCCACGCTCGGGGCCGGGCGGGGCGACGGCACGGCGTCGGCGGGGGCGGCACCCGCGGCGCGGGCCGGCGGCGCGACCCGCGGCTCCTGTGCGAGGCGTCGGCGTCCGCCGCCGGGACGAACCGCGGCGGCCTCGGAGCTCGCCGACGGTCGGGGCCGGACACGGCCGTCCCGGATCGCGACGGTCTCCGCCGTCATCCCCCGCTGGGCGACCTCGCGGCGGTCGGCCGCGTCGACGGCCTCGACGGAGACGGCGGGCACGGCGACCGGCCGCGACACCGACTCGACCGCGGCCACGGCGCGCACCGCGTGCCGGGAGGTGACCGCGACGGTGGCGGTCCGCTCCTCCGCCGCCCGCGACGGGCGCCAGGGCGGGGCGGGCCGCGGGGCGGACGCGATCCGTTCCCGGGACACGGAGGTGGTGGTGCGCTCCTCGCCCCCGCCCGCCCGCGCCGGTGCGGGCCGGGGTCGGACGGCCGTGGTCGGAGCCACCACCGGGTCGGTGGGCTCCCCCATCTCCGCCCGACCCTCCGTGCGACCGCGCGGACGGGCGGGACGGACGGGGACGGGGACGAACGGCGCCGGGTCCACGGGCGGCCGGGCGGGGGTGGCTGCACGCCGGCGGGCGCGGGCCCGACCGCCGAGGGCGGAGGCGACGAAGGCGACGCCGACCACGACCCAGAACACGACGACCGCGACCTGGTACCAGGGCGTCGGCGAGGAGAACAGCGCGGCCTGCACCCCGGCGGCGGCGAGCGACACCAGCGCGAGGACTGCCGACGTCGAGGGGCGGGTGGTGAGCTGCCACCAGGGCCGACCCGGACGGGTCCGCAGACGCACTACGGAACGCACAGGGCGACCTCCTCGGACGTCACCCGGACGAGTGACCCCGCCGTTATAGCACCTCGATCAGCCCGTGTTCTGACAGGACGGGCACCAGAACAGGTTCCGGGCGACGTGCGTACTCCGGACGATCTCCGTGCCGCACAGCAGACACGGCCGGCCGTCCCGCCGGTAGACGTACACCGGACGTTCCTGCGCGAGATCGGCGTGCTCGGGCCGGAGCGTACGGATGGACCCGCGCTTCACCCCGTCACGCAGGAGTTCCTGCAGGTCGTCCCACATCGCGAAGAACCGGAGCCGGCCCAGCGCCCGCCCCTCGAGCAGAGGGTCGAGCCCGTGCCGGAAGAGGACCTCGGCCCGGTAGACGTTGCCGACCCCGGCGATCACGGCCTGGTCCATCAGCAGCGTCGCGATCGGTGCCCGCGACCTCGAGACCCGCGCCCAGGCCCGCTCCGGGTCGCCGTCGGGCCGCAGCGGGTCCGCGCCGAGCCGCGCGTGCAGCGCCTCGACCTCACTCTCGGTGAGCACCTCGCAGGCCGTCGCCCCGCGCAGGTCGGCGAAGTGCGTCGGCCCGACCATCCGCATCCGCACCTGACCCACCGGCTCCGGCACCCCGTCGTCGGGAATGGGGCTCATCGAGAACTTGCCGTACAACCCGAGGTGGACGTGGACGACGAGGTCGTCCTCGTAGACGTGGAACAGGTGCTTGCCGTGCGCGTCGACGCCGCGCAGCACGCGACCGTCGACGAGCTCGGCGCCCGACAGGAAGCGGCCCTGCGGGGAGGAGATCGCGAGGGACTTCCCGCGGAAGCGGCGGGCGTGGACGTTGGCGAGCCGCCGGACCGTGTGGCCCTCAGGCACCCGTGATGTGCCCGGTCTTCTCGTACTCGGTGAGCATGTCGAGGCGACGCTGGTGCCGGCCGCCCTCGAACGCCGTGGCCAGGAAGGTCTCGACGATCGTCGTCGCCTCGTCGGCGGTGTGCATGCGCGCGCCGACCGCGACCACCTGGGCGTCGTTGTGCCTGCGCGCGAGCTCCGCGGTCTCCGTGTCGTACGCGAGCGCCGCGCGGATGCCGGTGACCTTGTTGGCCGCGATCTGCTCACCGTTGCCCGAGCCGCCGATGACGACGCCGAGCGAGCCGGGGTCGGCGACGACGCGCTCGCCGGTGGCGGTGCAGTAGGGCGGGTAGTCGTCGGCCGCGTCGTACTCGGCCGGCCCGACGTCGACCACCTCGTGCCCGGCGTCGGCCAGTGCCGAGAGCAGGTGGGCCTTGAGCTCGAAGCCGGCGTGGTCGGAGCCGATGTAGACGCGCACGGCCGCAGTCTCCCAGCTCCCTACCCCTTCCCGACGGCGGGTGCGCCCCGTTCGGGGGAAGGTCACGACCGCGACCCGTGAAACATCCCCGTGACACGGCCGATCTAGCGTGCTCACCATGGCGGAGGGACTGGCGGGCCCCGGTGACGCGAGCGGCGTCGTTCTCGGTGTCGAGGAGGAGTTCCACGTCGTGGACCTCGAATCGCGCTGCGCGGTCCCCCGGGTGCCGGAGATGCTCGACGAACTCGCGGCCCTGGACGCGGACGCGTTCGCGGCGGAGCTGAAGCCCTCGATCATCGAGACCAACTCCGACCCGACGGCGAGCCTGACCGACCTGCGGGCCGACCTCGTGCGGCTGCGCCGGATGCTCTCGTCGCTGGCCCAGGAACGCGGGCTGGGGATCGTCGGGGCGGGCAGCGTCCCGCTGGTGACCGGCTCGCCGTCGGAGATCACGCCGAACCCGCGCTACGAGCGGATGCGCGACGAGTACCAGATGCTCGTGTTCGAGCAGCAGATCTGCGGCACGCAGGTGCACGTCGACGTGCCCGACCGGGACGCCGCCGTCGCCGTCATGCAGCACTCCGCCCCGTGGCTGCCGGTCCTGCTCGCCCTGTCCGCGTCGAGCCCGTTCTGGGACTCCGAGGACACCGGGTACGCCAGCTCGCGCACCCTCGCCTGGCACCGCTGGCCGACGGCGGGCCCGCCCGCGCCCTTGCGCGACGCCGCCGAGTACGACGCCCTCATCGACGACCTGGTGCGCTCGGGGACGATGTCCGACCCCGGCATGGTCTATTTCGACATGCGCCCCTCGGCCCACCAGAAGACCGTCGAGCTGCGCATCTGCGACGCCTCCCCCACCGTCGACGGCGTCGTGCTCATCGCCGGTCTGGCCCGCGCGCTGACGACCCACGGCGTGCGGGCGCACCTGGAGGGACGTCCCCAGCCGCGCTACCGCCCGGAACTGCTGCGCGCCGCCTCGTGGCGGGCGGCGCGCTCCGGGGTGGAGGGCGACCTCGTCGACGTGACCGGCCGCGAGCTGGTGCCGCCGTCCCGGGCGGTGCGGCTGCTGCTCGACCACCTGCGCGACGACCTCGAGGAGGCCGGCGACTGGGACGTGGTCTCCGACCTCGCGCTCGAGGCGCTCGCCCGCGGGTCGAGCGCGGCGCGCCAGCGCCAGCGGTTCGCCCGTACCGGCACGCTCGAGGGCGTCGTCGACATGCTCGTCGGCGAGACCCGCGGCGAGCCGCAGGTCGAGATCGAGCTGCCGGTGCCGGAGGTGGCCGCGCCGGTGCTGCTCGGCGACTACCACCCGACGTCGTACGACGAGGCGGTCGACACGGAGGGCCACGTCCGGCCGACCTACGCGTGGATGGTGTCCGCCCTCGAGCGGATCGGCCCCGGTGGGCTCCTCGCCCACGAGAAGAGCCGGGACGCCGAGCAGCGGGCGCGGTCGATGTTCTTCCCGCAGCCCGACGACCCGGAGCGGCTCTTCCCGCTCGATCTCATCCCCCGCGTCATCACCCGCCACGACTGGGAGCAGCTCTCGACCGGGCTCGTGCAGCGCGCCCGCACGCTCGAGGCGCTGCTGCAGGACCTCCACGGCGAGCGGGCCGCGCTGGCCGACGGCATCCTGCCGCGCGCCGCGCTGCGGTGGCTGCCCGAGCCCGGCGACGCGTCGTCGATGATCCCTGCGGGACGGACACGAGCGCTGATCAGCGGGCTGGACGTGGTGTGCGACGGCGAGGGCCGCTGGAAGGTCCTCGAGGACAACCTCCGCATCCCGTCGGGCATCGCCTACGCGATGGCCGACCGTCGCGTGGTCCGCTCGGTGCTGCCGGAGCTGCAGGCGCCCGAGGGCGTCGTGGACTCCGACGAGGGCCCGGCGATGCTGCGCGACGCCCTGCTCTCCTGCGCGCCGTCCGCCGCCGGCGACGACCCGTCGCTCGTCGTGCTCACCGAGGGCCCGCACGACTCGGCCTACTTCGAGCACTCGATGCTCGCCGAGGAGATGGGCGTCCCGCTGCTCGAGCCCTCCGGGATCCGGGTGACCGACGACGGGACGATCACCGTCGCGGTGACCGGCCGACCGATCGACGTCGCCTACCGGCGCATCGACGAGGAGAAGCTCTACGCCTCGCCCGACGCCGACGGGCGGACGTTGCGCGACCCGCTGCAGGCCGCGGTCCGGGAGAACCGGTTCGCGCTGCTCAACACGCCCGGCAACGGGCTCGTGGACGACAAGGCCGTCTACCCGTTCGTGCGGGCGCTGACCGAGTACTACTTCGGCGAGAAGCCCCTGCTCGACGACGTCACGACCTACTCCTGCGCCGAGCCCGACCAGCTCGCGTACGTCCTCGAGCACCTGGACACGCTCGTGCTCAAGCCCGTGGACGGGTACGGCGGGGCGGGCATCGTCATCGGGCGCGACGCCTCGGAGCACGAGCTCGTCGCGGCCGCGGCGGACCTGCGCGCGAACCCGGCGAGCTACGTCGCGCAGGAGACGATCGAGATCTCGACGCACCCGACGTTCACCGGTGCGGAGCTCAGCCCGCGGGTGGTCGACCTGCGCGCGTTCGTGGTGCTCGGCGACACCCCGGCCGTGCTGCCGACCCCGCTCACACGGGTCGCGCCCCCCGGGAGCCTCGTGGTCAACTCCTCCCGCGGCGGCGGTTCGAAGGACACCTGGATCCTGCGCTGAAGCCCCCGGCGCGGGAGACGCAGCGGAGCGGAGCTCGACCCAGGGGTCGGGAGACGCAGCGGAGCGGAGCTCGACCCGAGCTCGAGTCGTGATGGGAGTCGACGCATGTGCGGCATCGCCGGTGAGTTCCGGTTCGACGGGAGCGCGGCACAGGTCGGGGCCGTCCTGGCGATGGCCCAGGTCCTCGAGCCACGCGGCCCCGACGGCTGGGGCGTCGTCGGCCACGGCCCGCTCGCCCTCGCCCACCAGCGGCTGAAGATCATCGACCTCACGGAGACCGGGGCGCAGCCCATGGTCGACGCCGAGCTCGGGCTGACCGCGGTGTTCAACGGGTGCATCTACAACTACCCGGAGCTGCGCGAGGAGCTGGGCCGCGAGGGCTACCGCTTCTTCTCCACCTCGGACACCGAGGTGATCATCAAGGCCTACCACCGGTGGGGCCAGCGGTGCGTGGAGCACTTCAAGGGCATGTTCGCGTTCGCGATCGCCGACCGCGCCACGGGCCGGCTCGTGCTGGGCCGCGACCGCCTCGGCATCAAGCCGCTCTACGTGGCCCCGGTGTCGGGGGCGCTGCGCTTCGCCTCGTCGCTGCCCGCGCTGCTCGCGCCCGGCGGGGTCGACACCTCGATCGACCAGGTGGCGCTGCACCACTACATGAGCTTCCACGCGGTGGTGCCCGCCCCGCGGACGATCCTCGCCGGGATCCGGAAGCTCCCGCCCGCCGTCGTCCGGACCGTCGAGCCGGACGGGTCGTCGAGCGACTGGACGTACTGGGAGCCGGAGTTCGTCCGGGGCGACCCGGAGCACTCGGAGGCCGACTGGGCCGACATCGCGCTGGAGTCGCTGCGCACGGCCGTCCGGCGCCGGATGGTCGCCGACGTCCCCGTCGGCGTGCTGCTCTCCGGCGGCATCGACTCCTCGATCGTGGTCGCCCTGCTCGCCGAGGAGGGTCAGAAGGACCTGAAGACCTTCTCCATCGGGTTCGAGTCCGAGGGAGGCCAGAGCGGCGACGAGTTCGACTACTCCGACCTGGTCGCGAAGACCTACGGCACCGACCACACGAAGATCGAGGTGCCGAAGCGCGAGACCGACGAGGCGCTGCCCGGCGCGGTCGCCGCGATGTCCGAGCCCATGACGAGCCACGACGTCGTCGCGTTCTACCTGCTCTCCCGCGAGGTCTCGAAGTCCATCAAGGTCGTGCAGTCCGGGCAGGGCGCCGACGAGGTGCTCGGCGGCTACGACTGGTACCCGCCGATCGCGCAGGTCGGCCGCGACGGGGCCGTCGACGCCTACCACCGGTCGTTCTTCGACCGGCCCTCCGCCGAGATCGCCGACCTGGTCGCGCCCGAGTTCCTGGTGTCGGGCGATCCCTCGCTGGACCTCGTCCGGGAGCACTTCGGCCGTCGCGGCGCGGACGAGGCGGTCGACGCCGCGCTGCGGCTCGACACCACGGTGATGCTCGTCGACGACCCGGTGAAGCGGGTCGACAACATGACGATGGCGTGGGGGCTCGAGGCCCGGGTGCCGTTCCTCGACCACGACTTCGTCGACACCATGGGCGCCTGCCCGCCGGCCTACAAGATGGCCGACGGCGGCAAGGGCGTGCTCAAGAACGCGTCCCGTGGGGTCCTGCCCGACGAGATCATCGACCGCAAGAAGGGCTACTTCCCGGTGCCCGCGATCCGGCAGCTCTCCGGCCCGGTGCTGGAGCGGGTGACGGCGGCCCTGACCGACCCCGCCGCGAGGCGTCGCGGCCTCTTCCGCGCCGACGCCGTCGCCACGATGCTCGACGACCCGAACTCCGGCCGGACCAACCTGGGCGCCAACGCACTGTGGCAGGTCGCACTCCTGGAGATGTGGTTGCAGGCCCACGAGATCGACTGACGTAGGTTCGTCCTTCCCGGCCCACCTGGGTGGCAGGAAAGCGTCGTTGCTGCCATCGGGTGGCAGGGGAACCACATCGTCAGGACGGAACCGGGAGGTCGGCAGCGGTGGACGAGTGGATCAGCGCCACCCGATGCTGGTCGCCCAGCCCGTCGCCCGACGGCACCACGATCGCCTTCGTGTGGGACGGCGACGGTCGGCCCGTCGTCCGGATGCACGAGCGACGCACCGGTCGGGAGTGGTCGATCGACACCGGCGACGAGCTCGTCTCGACGGTGCGCTGGTCCCCTGACGGCCACTGGCTCGGGGTCGAGGCGGCGGCCGACGGCGGGGAGCGCACGAACGTCTTCGTCGTCCGCCCCGACGGCACCGACATGCGCCCCGTCCGCGGGGTCGGCGACGACGACCGGGGCGCGGTCTCGCTCGACCGCTGGACCCACACCGGCGCCGTCCTCGCCATCACCGAGTCCGACATCGAGACGACGACGGCATGGCTGGTCGACGTCGACACCGACCTGCGGCAGCGGCTCGGCTCCGGCCACGCCCTGCAGATCCTCGACGTCTCGCGCGACCGGCGGCGGGTCCTGCTGCGCCGCGGTCGCCGCGGGTCCCGGCACGTCGGGATCGTCGACCTCGACGGCACCGAGGGCTGGCACGAGATCGACAGCGGCCGCGGCCCCGGGGGCCCGCCCGGCGCCGTCGAGCACCCCGTCGCGATCACCCGCGACTCGTCCGTGGTGGCCGCCCGCTTCACCCCCGACGGCAGCCGGATGCTCATCCTCACCGACGGCGGGCGGGAGCGGGCCGCGCTGGTCAGCGTGGACGTGGCGACCGACGCACGGCCGATGTTCCCCGAGGTGCTCGCCGAGCGGGAGGACGCCGAGCTCGAACGGTTCGCCCTCACCGAGGACGCGCAGACGGCCGCGCTCGTGTGGAACGTCGTGGGCCGCAGTGAAGTCGACCTGCTCGACCTCACCACCGGGAAGCCCGCGCACTACGCCCCGCCCGGGGACGTGGTCACCTCCGCGGTGTTCAGCCACGACGGCGACTCGCTGGTCCTCGGCATCCAGGCCCCGTCGGTCCCGTCGGCGGTGTGGTGCCACGAGCTGTCCTCGCAGACCACCGCGCTGATCTGCCCGCACGAGGAACCGCACGCGACGGTCGTCCACCCGACGCTGGAGACGGTGACGACCCCGGACGGGCTCGCGCTGCCCGGCTGGCTCTACCGCCCACGGGGGACGGTCGGGCCGATGCCGACCGTGATCTACCTGCACGGCGGGCCGGAGGCCCAGGAACGGCCGGTGTTCACCCCGCTCTACCAGGTGCTGCTGCAGCACGGGATCGCCGTCTACGCCGCCAACGTCCGCGGGTCGTCCGGCTTCGGACGGTCCTTCGTGAACGCGGACAACGGCGCCGGCCGGTTCGCCGCGATCCGCGACGTCGCCTCGTGCGTCGAGCACCTGGTCGGTTCGGGCGTCGCCGACCCCGCGCGCATCGGCGTGATGGGGCGCTCCTACGGCGGCTACCTCACGCTCGCCGCCCTGGTGAACCACCCCGAGCTGTTCGCGGTCGGGGTCGACGTGTGCGGGATGGCCGACTTCGAGACCTTCTTCGCCCGCACCGAGCCGTGGATCGCCGACGCCGCCGTCGGCGAGTACGGGCACCCCATCCACGACCGCAACCTGCTCCGCGAGCTCTCCCCGGTCCACCGGATGTCGCGGCTGGCCGCGCCCCTGCTCGTCGTCCACGGGCGCTACGACACGAACGTCCCCGTGCACGAGGCCGAGCTCGCGGTGCACGGCGCGAAGTCGGCGGGCGTCGACGTGCGCTACCTGCTCTTCGAGGACGAGGGCCACGAGATCCAGCGCCTGGACAACCGGCGCATCTTCATCCACGCCGTCACCGACTGGCTGACCGCGCACTTCGGGCTCCCGGGCCCGCGGTAGGGATTCCCGTCGGGTGAGGGGAACCCTCGGGCCACCAGAGCGCTCGAATCCTCCCCTCACGCCCCGCGGCGGCCGCCGAGGCCGAACACGTCCGGGGCTCTTCCCGACGCCGGGTCTGCGCCCCAAGGCCGGAGCGTCACCTCCCCCGTGGGCGTCGGGTCCTCGAACGGCTCCGGCAGCCACGGTTCGAGCGGCAGCGGGTCGGCGGCGTACGGGTCGGCCGCCGGCGTCCACGTCGCGACGGGCACCGGCCGCAGGGCACGCACGGGTGCGACGGCGGGGAACGGCGCTCCCTCTCGTGGCAGGAACGCGTCGTTGCCGTCATCGGGTGGCAGCAACGACGCGTTCCTGCCACGGGCACCGAGGCGGTCGCGCAGCGCCTCCAGGTCGACCAGCAGCGGCCCCGACCAGTGCTCCTCAAGCGCCCGGAGCCGCCACGTGCCCAGACCGAGGACGAGGCCGAAGACGACGTGCCCGAGGAAGGACAGCGTGACGGTGACCGGGGTCAGCGGGAACATCAGCTGCTGGCCGCGCGGGAGGAGCACCGTCGCCATCAGACCGCCCCACGTCGGGCCGACCGCGAAGAGCACCGCAGCGCCGACGGTCCATCGCGGGCCGAGGCGGCGCAGGCCCGTCGCGGCCGCCAGGGTCACGAAGACGACGCCGAGCCCGCCCCCGTCCCCGGCGTAGCGCCAGACGTAGCCCGCGACGCCACCGAGGACCTGCTCGGAGCGGTCGACGCCGAGGAGCCACGTCCCCATCGTCGGGATGAAGTCGTCCCACCAGCCGAGCAGCGCGACCGTGTCGAGGCGGAACACGTCGTAGACGACCGTCGCGATCAGCCCCCACCGCAGCCCGACGAGCACGAGCCGGTCCTGCGGGACGGGCGCGAAGACCGCCAGGA
The DNA here is from genome assembly GCF_030269685.1 of Actinomycetospora sp. NBRC 106378. Classification (GTDB taxonomy): domain Bacteria; phylum Actinomycetota; class Actinomycetes; order Mycobacteriales; family Pseudonocardiaceae; genus Actinomycetospora. The sequence goes on along the minus strand of NZ_BSTT01000014.1, from coordinate 23,450 downwards.
GCACGAGCACGGCGGCCGCGGGCACGATGACCAGGCCCGCCGAGACGTGCATCGGCACCAGCCCGCCGACGTGCGCGGTGATCGAGAGCAGCGGCAGCGCGGCGAGGACGAGGTGGACCGCCACCCGTGGCGTCATCGGTGCCCCCCGCCGTGCGCGACGCCGGCGTTCTTGTGCCCGGCCATCGCGGTCGCGAAGTTCTTCGAGACGGCGAGCTCGTCGCTGCGCCCGCGTGGTCCGGAGTCGGCGGTGTCGTCGTCGGGCCCCTGCTCGCAGCGCTGCGCCTCGTTGATGCAGTCCGCGCCCGCCTGGGCCCGCGACTCGGTGGACAGGTACTCGAGCAGGGCGTGATCGGTCACCGGGTCGTGCTGCTGCTCCGGGAAGCTGTCGATCGCGAACGACCGGCCCGGCGGCTGGTCGTAGGACACCGTGATCCGCAGGGCGGGCACGGGGATCAGGTCGTCGGCGCACTCCCCCGTCTCGTCGGGGTACTGCAGGTGGCTCACGAAGTCCTCCGACGAGAGGTCCTGGCCGTTCCAGCAGGACGGGAAGTCGTACACCCGTTGCAACTGCGACCCGGACGGGCAGATCGGGTAGCGCTCGGTGAGCCGGTCGGCGAACCCGGAGCAGGTGAACTTCGAGTTCGACCCCTCACCCGTGCTGCCCGCCTTCGCCGACCCGGTGATCAGCTGCATGTTCAGCGGCATCGGCTCGGTGCGCTGCGTGCCGTGCCCGTGGAACGTGTAGTCCACCGAGGCCGGCACCACGAACGACCCGATGTTCCCGTCGAGGCTGCCCCCGTCCGCGCCGACGTCGGGGCCGACGCCCTCGAGGTCACGCAGGACCGGCCAGAAGATCGGTGACCGGTCACCGTTCGTGCAGGTCGTCTCCGCCTGTTCGAGGGCGTCCTGGTTCTCCGACGACGCCGCGTTGGTGGACTCGTTGCCCGCGTAGTCGTGGGTGTGCTGGGCACCGTTGCGCTTGCCGGGCGCGACGATGAAGTTGTCGGAGTTGTGGTGGTCCGAGAGCGGGCACGAGAACGAGTAGCTGCCGCCGGAGAAGTCGCCGCCGTTCTTGATGTTGCCGTTCGGCTCGACGTCGGAGATGGTCACGTACTCCTGGGCGGATGCCCGGCCGATCTGGTCGCGCCCCTCGAAACCGCCCTCGCCCGCGGCGGCGCCGGACCCGTTCTCCTGACTGCCCGAGTCCTTGTCGCCCGAGTCCTTGTCGCCCGAGTCCTTGTCGCCCGAGTCCTTGTCGCCCGAGTCCTTGTCGCCCGAGTCCTTGTCGCCCGAGTCCTTGTCGCCCGAGTCCTTGTCGCCCGAGTCCTCGTCCTCGCCGGACTTGTCCTTGCCCGAGTCCTCGTCGTCGCCGGACCCGTCGTCGCCGTCGCCCTCGTCGTCCGTGTCCGCGACGAGCACCACCCCGACCGCGGCCGCCGCCTGCCGGGCCACCGTCCCGATCGCGCTCGCGAGTCCGAGCGGCACCCCGACGCCGAAGATCAGCACCAGCGCGACGAATACGGCCACGAGCTCCGCTCGTCGCCGGCCGGGCGCGGTCCGCCGCATCACCCACCTCCGCGAGCGGACGCTAGAGAAGCGGGCCGGGCCGTGGGTGCGCTTTGGACAAACTCGCGCCGCCGAGGTGCACACCACGCAGGTCCGAGCGCTACCGAACCTGCCCCACGTGACCCTCGGCGCCGCCGTCGCGGGCAGTCCGCGCCCGGGTCATCGGACTTCAGTGGCACGGCGACACCCTGACGGCGCTCCGTGCCACTGAAGTTCGCCGACCTGGACCCGCAGCAGCCGGGACTCCCCCGACACCATCCGAGTCACCACGACTCGGATCCGCAGACATGGATCGCGCCCCGGACGGCGCCCGCCCACCCCGAGATGCACACCACGCACGCCCACGCCGCCGAAAACCTGCCCCACGTGACCCTCGCGGCCGGCCCGGCCGTCGGGGCTCCCCCACACTGGGGCCCGTGCGACCCGGACCCGTGGCCCGCCTGATCGCCCTCGTCGTCCTGGTCGCCGCCGGCGCGGCGACCTTCCTCGGGCTCCGCCCGCCCGACCCGGTCCCCGCCGACACCCCGGCCAGCGAGTTCAGCGCCGAGCGGGCCTTCCCCGTGGTCGCCGACATCGCCCGCGAGCCCCGTCCCCTGGGCAGCGCCGCGAACGCGCGGGTCCGCGACGACCTCACCGACCGCCTCACCGGGCTGGGCTTGACGCCGCGGGTCGAGAGCCCGCTCGGCAACGTCGTCGCGACCCTCCCCGGCACCGCACCGACCGGGCAGGTCGTCCTCGCTGCGCACCTCGACTCCGTCCCGCAGGGACCGGGCGCCGCCGACGACGCCGCCGGGGTGGCCGCCGTCCTGGAGACCGTCCGCGCCCTGCGGGCGGGCCCACCCCTGCGCAACGACCTCACCGTCCTGCTCACCGACGGCGAGGAGGCCGGCCTCCGCGGCGCCCGGCAGTGGGTCCGCGACGGACTCGACCGGACGACTCCGACCGTCGTCCTCAACCACGAGGCCCGCGGCGTCTCCGGGCAGAGCCTGCTGTTCCGCACCTCACCGGGGAACGCCGGGCTGGTCCACGCGATGCGGGCCGTGCCGCATCCGGCGGGCAACTCCAGCCTGGTCGCGATCTTCCGCCTGCTGCCGAACGACACCGACCTGTCCGTCGTCATCGGCGCCGGCCGGCCCGGGATCGACTCGGCGTTCGTCGAGGAGCCGGAGAAGTACCACACGGCCGCCGACAGCCCGGCGAACCTCGACCCCGCGAGCGTCCAGAGCCAGGGGTCCACGATGCTCGCTCTCGCCCGCGAGCTCGGGGCCACCGACCTCGCCCCGCTCGACCCGACGGCGAGCGGCCTGCCCCCGCAACCCGACGCTGTCTACTTCCCCCTCGGCGACGTCCTGGTCACCTACCCGGTCGCCTGGGAGTGGCCGCTCGCGGGGCTCGCCGTCGTCGGCCTCGTCGTCGTCGCGGCTCTGGCCCGCCGCCGGGAGCTCCTGACCACCCGCGACGCCCTGCTCCCCGGCGCGACGAGCCCGCTGCCCCTCGTCGGCGCCGCGGCGCTCGCGATCGGACTCTGGCAGCTCCTGCTCGTGCTCCGCCCCGAGTACGCGGACCGCCCGTTCCTGGACCGGCCGGTGCCCTACGAGGTCGCCACCGTCGCGCTCGCCGTCCTCGCCGTCTCGGTCTGGCACGTCCGGGTGCGACGACGGGTCGGGCCGTGCGCCGCCGCCCTCGGTGCCGCCGCGCCGCTCGCCGTGCTCGGCCTCCTCGCCGCCGCGTTCGTCCCCGGCGCCGCCTTCCTGACGACGTGGCCCGCGCTCGGCCTCGTCATCGGGCAGGCGCTGTCGGTCGCGACGAGGAACAGCACGGCGGCCACCGTGCTCGCCGCCGTGCCGTCGGTCGTGTTCCTCGCCCCGTTCGCGGTCGCGGCGTTCGGGATCGGAGGTGTCGCCACTCCGATCCCGGCCGTCGCGTTCGCGCTGCTCGGCCTGCCCGTCGTCGCCGTCCTCGACCCGGTCGGCCGACGGGCCGCGGCCCTGCCCGCGCTCGCCCTCGTCGTCGCCGTCGGGGCGACCGCGGTGGGGCTGGCCTAGAGCTGGATCGACTTCACCTCGAGGAACTCCTCTAGCCCGTAGCGCCCGAGCTCGCGGCCCGTGCCGGACTGCTTGTAGCCGCCGAACGGGGCGAGCGGGTTGAAGGCGCCGCCGTTGACGTCGACCTGGCCGGTCCGCATCCGGCGCGCGACCTCGATCCCGCGCTCCTGCGACCCCGCGAACACCGCTCCGGCGAGCCCGTAGATCGTGTTGTTGGCGATCGACACGGCCTCGTCGACGTCGGAGTACGGCAGCACCGACAGGACCGGGCCGAAGATCTCCTCCTGCGCGATCGTCATGTCCGGACGCACCCCGGCGAAGATCGTCGGGCGCACGTAGGCGCCGCCGTCGAGCCCCTCGGGCGCGCCGGGCCCGCCGACCGCGAGCTCGGCACCCTCCTCGACGCCCCGCGTGATGTAGCCCTCGACGCGGGCCTGCTGCGCGGCCGACGACATCGGGCCGATGCGCACGGACTCGTCGGTCGGGTCGCCCACGGTGTACTTCGCCGCGGCCGCGACGAGCTGCTCGACCACCTCGTCGTGCAGCGCCGCGGGCACCAGCAGGCGGGTCCAGGCCGTGCAGGTCTGCCCGCCGTTGATGAAGCAGTTGCCGAGCCCGACCTTCACGGCCTTCGTCAGGTCCGCGTCGTCGAGCACGATGTTCGCCGACTTGCCGCCCAGCTCCAGCGCGACCCGCTTGATCGTCCCGGCCGCCACCTCCTGCACCCGGCGGCCCGCCGCGACCGACCCGGTGAACGAGACCATGTCCACGCCCGGGTGCGCCGCGAGCGCCTCGCCGGCCTCGGGGCCGGTGCCGTGCACGACGTTGAACACGCCGGCGGGCAGCCCCGCGTCGGCGGTGATCTCGGCGAGCACTCCCGCCGTCAGGGGCGCGACCTCGGAGGGCTTCAGCACCACGGTGCAGCCGGCGACCAGCGCCGGCGCGAGCTTCGCGACCACCTGGTGCAGCGGGTAGTTCCACGGCGTGATCGCGCCGACCACGCCGACCGGCTCGCGCACCACGAGGGAGTTGCCGATCTCCTCCGACCACGCGAAGTCCTCGGCGAGGCCCGCGACGCCCTTCGACGTCGCCATCGGCATGCCGAGCTGCACCGAGCGCGCGAACGTGATCGGCGAGCCCATCTCGGCCGTGATCGAGCGGGCCAGCTCCTCGTGGCGGCCCTTGATGCCCTCGCGGATGCGGAGCACCATCGCCGCGCGGTCGGCCACCGGCACCCGCGACCACGACACGAAGGCCTGCCGCGCCGCGAGCACGGCCGCGTCGATCTCGGCCGCGCCCCCGCGCGGCACCTCGGCGAGCACCGAGCCGTCGGCCGGGTTCACCACCTCGATCGTCCCGCTGCCCCCGCCCGCGCGGGCTCCGTCGATCCAGTGGTCGGTCAGCGTCCCGATGCTCGCGCTCATACCCCGGATTGTTCCCGACGCCGGGTCGCGCTGCCGGTCACGCGTGACGGTTTCCGTCCGCGGTATGTGATACACCGAGTCCGGCACACAGCAGCACCACCGCCGACCCCGAGGGAACCGCCGCATGCGCACCGCCCTGACCGAGCTGCTCGGCGTCGAGCACCCGCTCGTCGGCTTCAACCGATCCCCCGCCGTGGTCGCGGCGGTGACCAACGCCGGCGGGTACGGGGTGCTGGCCGCCAGCATGTACACCCCGGCCGAGCTGGACGCCCAGCTGCACTGGATCGAGGAGCAGGTGGCGGGTCGCCCGTACGGGGTGGACCTGCTGGTGCCGGAGAAGTTCGCCGTCGGGGACCCCGACCAGCTGGTCGCGAGCCTGCGCGCGCAGATCCCCGACGAGCACCGGGCGTTCGTCGACGCGCTGCTCGAGGAGTACGGGGTGCCCGCCGACGCCCACGACCCGCGGGAGGACACGAGCGACGAGATCGCCGCCGCGATCAACCCCGCAGGCGCGGAGGCCCTCCTCGACGTCGCGTTCTCCCACCGCATCTCGATGGTGGCCAACGCCCTGGGCCCGCCCCCGGCCGACCTGGTCGAACGCGCGCACGCCGCCGGGATCGTCGTCGCCTCCCTCGTCGGCGCCCGCAAGCACGCCGAGCGCCAGCTCGCGGCCGGCGTCGACGTGCTCGTCGCCCAGGGGACGGAGGCGGGCGGACACACCGGCACGGTGGCCACGACCGTCCTGACCCCGGAGGTCGTCGAGATCGCGGAGGGTCGCCCCGTCCTCGCCGCGGGCGGGATCGCGACCGGCGACCAGATGGCCGCCGCCCTCGCGCTCGGCGCCGCCGGAGTGTGGTGCGGTTCGGTGTGGCTGGGCAGCCACGAGGACATCACGCCGCTGCCGGTGAAGGAGAAGTTCCTGGCAGCCGGCAGCAGCGACACGCTGCGCTCGCGCACGATCACCGGCAAGCCCGCCCGTCAGCTGCGGTCGGCGTGGCACGACGCCTGGGACCGCCCCGACGCGCCCGCCCCGCTGCCGCTCCCGCTGCAGCCGATGCTGATCGGCCGCGTGTGGGACCGCGTGCACGACGCCGCGGCCGCGGGGAACCCCGGCGCGATCGCGCTGGACACGTACTTCATCGGGCAGGTCGTCGGCGGGTTCCGCGAGCTCCGCGGTGCCGGCGACATCACGCGCGACATGGTGGAGGGCTGCCGCGCCCGACTGCGCGCCCTCGGCGAGCTGGCCGGCACGTGAACCGCACCCCCGTCCTCGTCGGCGTCGGTCAGGTCTCCGAGCGGCTCGACGACCCCGACCACCGCGGCCTGTCCCCCGTCGCGCTGGGCGCCGAGGCCGCGCGGCGGGCCCTCGCTGACACCGGCGCCGACCCCACCGCCGTCGCCGCCCGCGTCGACCTCGTCGCCGCCGTCCGCCAGTTCGAGGCCTCGGCCCCCGGCGCGGTGGCCCCCCTCGGCGCCTCGGACAACGTGCCCCGCTCGATCGCCGCCCGCGTCGGCGCCGATCCGCGGACCGCGGTCCTCGCCGTGGTCGGGGGCCAGACCCCGCAGGCGCTGGTGACCGAGGCGGCGGGCCGGATCGCCGCCGGCGAGATCGACGTCGCCCTCCTCGTGGGTGCGGAGGCCATGTCGACGGCCCGTCACCTGCTCACGAAGGTCCCGGAGGACGAGCGCCCCGACTGGTCCGAGCACGTCGGCGGTCAGCTCGACGACCGCGGGCTCGGGCTGGAGACGTTCATCGTCCCCGAGCAGGTCGAGCACGACGTGCTCGCGCCGGTGGTGCAGTACGCGCTCTTCGAGCACGCCCGGCGGGGCCGACTGGGGCTCGACCGCGAGGCGTACCGGCGCGACATGGCGGCGCTGTTCGCGCCGTTCTCCGAGGTCGCGGCGAAGCACCCGCACGCGGCGGCCCCCACGGCGCGCGGCGTCGAGGAGCTGGCCACGCCGTCGGGCGACAACCGTCCCATCACCGACCCCTACCTGCGGTTCCTCGTCTCCCGGGACCAGGTCAACCAGGGTGCGGCCGTCGTCCTCGCGGCCACCGGCGCGGCCCGCAAGCTGGGCGTCCCGGACGACCGGTTCGTCCACCTGCACGGGCACGCGGACCTCGTCGAGCCCCCGGTGCTCGACCGGGCCGACCTCGGCACGAGTCCGGCGGCCGCGACCGCGGTCCGGCGCGCCCTCGCCCAGGCGGGGATCGGCGCGGACGACCTCACGACCATCGACCTCTACAGCTGCTTCCCGATCGCTGTCCGCGTGGTGACCGATGCGCTCGGCCTCGCCGCGGACGACCCGCGCGGCCTCACGGTGACCGGCGGCCTGCCGTTCTTCGGTGGCCCGGGCAACGACTACTCGATGCACGCCATCGCCGACACCGTGACCGCGCTGCGGGCCCGGCCGGGCACGTACGGGCTGGTCGGCGCCAACGGCGGAGCGATCCACAAGTACTCGGCCGGGGTCTACTCGACGAGCCCGGCCCCGTGGCACGGCGGTGACGACGCGGCCGCCCAGGCCGAGGTCGACGCGGGGCACGCTCGCGAGGCGCCCGGCAAGATCGCCCGTGCCGACGGCGCCGCGACCGTGGAGACCTACACCGTCGAGTACGCGCGGGACGGCTCCCCGCGCCGCGGGGTGGTCGTCGGACGTCTGCACGACGGGGGCCGGAGGTTCCTCGCACGGGCCGACGCCGACGTCCTGGACGTGCTGGCGACGACGGACCCCCTCGGGCGGACCGTGCAGGTCACCTCCGGGGAGGAGGGGAACCGCGTGGCGCTGTGAGGGTTCCCGCCGTGCGGGGACGGGCAGCCGGGACGATGGCTGACTTCAGCTCCACCACCACGGTCGACGCCTCACCCGACGACCTTTTCGCCTTCCTCTCCGACGTCGGCAACCTGCCCCGCTACTTCGCCCGCATGACCAGCGCCGAGTCGACCGGCGGCAACGCCGTGCACACCACGGCCGAGCTGCCCGACGGCTCGCAGGTCGAGGGTGAGGCCTGGTTCGAGGTCGACCGCGACGCCCAGCACATCAGCTGGGGCGCGGAGGGCAGCAGCGAGTACCACGGCTACCTCGACGTGCGGCCCGCCGAGCACGGCGCGACCGTCGAGGTCCACCTGCACACCACCCGCGTCGAGGCCGGGGACCACCAGGTCCAGAACGGCGTCGACGAGACCCTCGACCGGATCAAGACGCTCGTGGAGGAGCAGGGCGTCGCCGCCTGACCGGGCTCGACGGCGGGTGGCCGCGCCACCCGCCGTCGAGAAGGCTCCGATCGGACCCGGCGGCGGGGAGCCGACCCGCCGCCGGGTCGCCGGGGGATCGGCTCAGTCGAAGGAGAGCTCGGAGTCGCGGGTGCGCTTGAGCTCGTAGAAGTGTTCGTAGCCCGCGAGGAGCTTCGCGCCGTCCCAGACCTGGCCGGCCTGCTCGCCCTTGGGGATGCGCGTCATCACGGGGCCGAAGAAGGCCGAGCCCTCGACGTGGATGACCGGGGTGCCCACGTCCATGCCCACGGGGTCCATGCCCTCGTGGTGGGACTTCTTCAGGGCATCGTCGTAGTCGGTCGAGGTGGCCGCCTCGGCGAGCTCCGGCTCGAGGCCGACCTCCGAGAGCGCCTTCGCGATGACGTCGTCGAAGTCCTTGTTGCCCTGGTTGTGGATCTGCGTGCCCATCGCGGTGTAGAGCGGGGCCAGGATCTCGTCGCCGTGCTTCTGCGCGGCCGCGATGCAGACGCGGACGGGCTTCCAGCCCTCCTCCATCATCGCCTGGTACTTCTCGTCGAGGTCGCGGCCGGAGTTCAGCACGGACAGGCTCATCACGTGCCAGGCCACCTCGATGTCGCGGACCTTCTCGACCTCGAGGACCCAGCGCGAGGTGATCCACGCGAACGGACACAGCGGGTCGAACCAGAAATCGACGCATGCCTTCTCAGTGCTCATGGTTCCAGGCTTCCCTCGATCGACGGCAGGTATCCCGGAGCAACGGTTCGAGGTACAAGTGTCTTCCCGGCGGTCGGCGACGGGCCGCGCGGATAGGGTGCGGACGTGGCTGCTCCGAACCTGACCAGGGACGACGCGCGGACCCGCGCCGAGGCGCTCGAGGTCGACTCGTACCTGATCGCCCTCGACCTCACCGACGACGCCGCCGGACCCGGCGAGTCGACGTTCCGCTCGACCACCACCGTGCGGTTCCGGTCCACGACGCCGGGCGTGGCGAGCTGGATCGACATCGTCGCGGCGGGCGTGCGCAGCGCCGTCCTCAACGGGGTCGCCCTCGACGTCTCCGGCTACGACGAGGAGAAGGGCATCGCCCTGCCCGACCTCGCGGCGGAGAACGAGCTCGTCGTCGACGCCGACTGCCGGTACATGAACACCGGCGAGGGCCTGCACCGGTTCGTCGACCCGGTCGACGGCGCGGTGTACCTCTACAGCCAGTTCGAGACGGCGGACGCGAAGCGGATGTTCGCCTGCTTCGACCAGCCCGATCTCAAGGCCACGATCACGCTGACCGCGCTCGCGGCGCCGGACTGGCACGTCATCTCCAACGGGGCCCTCTCCACGACGACGACGCTGGACAACGGCGCGGTCCACCACGCCTTCGACACCACGGCGCGGATCTCGACCTACCTGGTCGCGCTGATCGCCGGACCGTACGCCCGCTGGACCGACACCTACGTCGACGAGCACGGCGAGATCCCGCTCGGCATCTACTGCCGGTCCTCGCTGGCCGAGCACATGGACGCCGACCGGCTGTTCACCGAGACCAAGCAGGGCTTCGGCTTCTACCACCGCAACTTCGGGGTGCCGTACCCCTTCGCGAAGTACGACCAGCTGTTCGTGCCCGAGTTCAACGCCGGCGCGATGGAGAACGTCGGCGCCGTGACGTTCCTCGAGGACTACGTCTTCCGCAGCCGCGTCACCCGCTACCTCTACGAGCGGCGCGCCGAGACCGTGCTGCACGAGATGGCGCACATGTGGTTCGGCGACCTCGTCACCATGCGCTGGTGGGACGACCTGTGGCTGAACGAGTCGTTCGCCACCTGGGCGTCGGTGGTCAGCCAGGCCGAGGCCACCGAGTACCGCAACGCGTGGACGACGTTCGCGAACGTCGAGAAGTCGTGGGCCTACCGCCAGGACCAGCTGCCCTCGACGCACCCCATCGCGGCGGACATCCCCGACCTGCAGGCCGTCGAGGTCAACTTCGACGGCATCACCTACGCCAAGGGCGCGTCGGTGCTCAAGCAGCTCGTGGCCTACGTGGGGCAGGACGAGTTCCTCGCCGGCCTGCGCCTGTACTTCTCCCGCCACGCCTACGGCAACGCCACCTTCGACGACCTGCTCGGCGCCCTGACCGAGTCCAGCGGCCGCGACCTGTCCGGCTGGTCGGCGGAATGGCTCCGGACGACGGGTCTCAACGCGCTCTCGCCGTCGTTCTCGGTGGGCGCCGACGGCACCTACGCCGAGTTCGCGGTGCTCCAGGGCGGCGCGAGGCCCGGCGCCGGCGAGACCCGCACGCACCGCATCGCCGTCGGGATCTACTCCCCCGACGAGGCCGGGAAGCTCGTGCGTGTGCACCGCACCGAGCTCGACGTCACCGGGGAGCGCACCGAGGTACCCGAGCTGGTCGGCGTCCCCGCCGGCGCGCTCGTGCTGGTCAACGACGACGACCTGACCTACTGCACGATGCGCCTCGACGAGCGCTCGCTCTCGACACTGATCGAGCGCATCGGCGACGTCGCCGAGCCGCTGCCGCGCACCCTGTGCTGGTCGGCGGCGTGGGAGATGACCCGCGAGGCCGAGCTGCGCGCCCGCGACTTCGTCGCGCTGGTCGTCGGCGGGGTCGCCGCCGAGACCGAGGTCGGCGTCGTGCAGCGGCTGCTGCTGCAGGCCCAGACCGCGCTGGCCTCCTACGCCGACCCGCAGTGGGCGGTGGAGCAGGGGTGGCCGTCGTTCGTAGCGACGCTGCTCGAGCTCGCCCGGACCGCCGAGCCCGGCTCCGACCACCAGCTCGCGATCGTGAACGCGCTGTCCGGCTCGGTGCTCACGCCCGAGGCGCTGACGACGCTCGCGGGGTGGCGGGACGGCTCCGCGCCCCTCGAGGGGCTCACGGTCGACACCGATCTGCGCTGGCGCCTCCTGCACGCCCTGGTGGCGCACGGCGCGGTCGGCGAGGCCGAGATCGAGGCCGAGCTGGCGCGGGACAACACCGCGACCGGGCTGCGCATGGCCGAGCGGGCCCGCGCGCTGGTGCCCACGCCCGAGGCGAAGGCGACCGCCTGGCAGCGGGCGGTCTACGACGACACCCTGCCCAACGCCATCAACATGGCGATCATCATGGGCTTCTCGCACCCGTCGCAGGGCGCCCTGCTCACCGACTACCGCGAGACGTACTTCGCGGCGGTCGACGAGGTGTGGGGCCGGCGCTCGAGCGAGCAGGCGCAGCCGACGGTGCAGGGGCTGTTCCCGTCGTGGGCCGTGGAGCGGGCGACTGTCGAGGCGGCCGACCGCTGGCTCGCCGACGAGCACCCCAGTGCCCTGACCCGCCTCGTCACCGAGGGCCGGGCCGGGATCGTCCGCGCCCTGGCGGCGCGGGAGGCGGACCGGGGCTAGGCCGTTCGGCCGCACCCCCCGAACGAGCGAACGGCACTCTCGCGCACATAGATGTTGCGAGAGTGCCGTTCGTGCAGGACGGGGCCTGGGCCGACCGGACTAGTGCTTCGACCCCGCGTGGTCGCCGAGCACCCGCAGGCCCTCGACGATGCCGCCGACCAGGTCGGACTCGCTGAACGACGAGACCATCGCCATGACACCGAGCTTGGCGCCCCGGTCGTCGACACGGCGGCAGGACTCCTCGCCGGTCACGACCTCGACGACCCGCTCGCCGGGCGACACCGCGATGAGCACCGCGTCGTCGGCCTGCTCGCCGAGGGCGGCGTGCAGCTCCTCGGCGCGCTCCCGGGAGCGCCCCCCGAGCTCGCCGACCCAGACGCTGAACAGCAGCCCGGTGTCGGCCGAGGTGCGGGTGAGCGCCTCGTCGATCCGGGAGAGCTGCGAGGACGAGAAGGGCACCTTCTGGTCGTCGGCGAGGACCTCGGTGGCCTCCGAGATGCGACCGGACGCGGTCGGCACCCGCGAGTGGCCGTAGACCGGGTCCTCGGCCAGCCCGGTCTCGTTGATCATCGGCGTCTCGCCGGGGCGCGCCTGCGGGCGCGCGAGTTCACCAGGTGCCACGTGCGCCTCCTCGGGCGGTGCGGGTCGCGGTCGCGCCGACGGCCTCCACGGTCGGCTCGGGCAGACCGGTCCCCTTGGGGTTGCCGATCCACCACAGCGCCTCGTGCGGCCAGTCGTCGCCGGCCCGGTAGGACGCTGCCTTCCCCTTGCCGCGGATCGCGGTCAGCGCGAAGAGCAGGAGCAGCGCGACGACCGGGATCACCGCGTAGATCAGGATCGTCTCGATCGGACTCACGGCCCGAACCGTAGTGGAAAGCAGCTCCGACGTCGTGTCGTAGGTCCTCCTCACCACACCGGGGGACGACGGTGCGCCCACGGCGTCGCGGCCTCGAGCTCCGCGCCCAGCGCCAGCAGCACGTCCTCCTCGCCGCGGCGGCCCCGCAGCGTCACCCCGACCGGGAGGGTCACCCCGTCGACCCTCGGCCACCCCGTGGGCAGGCCGAGGGCGGGCTCGCCGGTCATGTTCGCGATCGCCGTCCAGGGCGTGAACGCGACCTGCCGGGCGAAGTCGGTCTCCGGCCCGTCGGCGGAGAACCAGCCCACGGGGCGGGGCGGCAGGGCCACCGACGGGGTGAGCACCGCGTCCAGCCCGGCGCGGTCGGTGACGATCCGCCGGGTCGCGACCTGCACCGTCTGCAGGGCCCCGAGCGCCGCGATCCCGGAGACCTCGCGCCCGCGCGCCCGCAGCAGCCGGGTGAGCGGCTGCAGCCGGTCCTCGTCGGCGGGGTCCACGGGGTCGGCCAGCGCGAGGGTCGCCCAGAGCGTGAGGAACGCGGCGACCACCTCGTCGGGCAGCCGCACGTCCACCGGCTCGACCACGTGGCCGAGGGACTCCAGCACGCGCGCCGTGTCCTCCGCGGCGGCGACGCACACCGGGTCGACCGGCGCGCCGGTCCACACCGGGCCGAGCAGCCCGGCCAGGTCGCCGTAGGGCACCGTCGTGCAGAGTCCGATCCGGCGTCGCGGGCCGTCCCCGCGGCGCACGACGCCCAGGTACCCGTCCTCGGGAGGGCACCGCGGCACGAGCGGCTCACCCGGCCAGCTCCGGTCCCCGCAGAGGACGTCGAGCAGCGCCGCCGCGTCCGCGACCGTCCGCGCGAGCGGTCCCGCCACCGAGAGCCCTGCGGGGTCACCGGCCGCCGGGCCCGCCGGGACGCGCCCGCGGGTCGTCTTCAGACCGACCAGCCCGCACACCGACGCCGGGATGCGGATCGACCCGCCGCCGTCCGAGCCCTGCGCGACCGGCACCACCCCGGCGGCGACCGCCGCGGCCGCCCCGCCCGAGGAACCCCCGGCCGACCGCGTCACGTCCCACGGCGTCACCGCGGGCGCCGCGCCCGCCGGCTCGGTGTAGCAGGGCAGGCCGAACTCGGGCACGGCGGTCTTGCCGAGGCTCACCGTCCCCGCCGCGCGCAGCAGGCCGACGAGGTCGTCGTCCGTCTCGGGCACCCAGTCGCGGTAGATCACCGACCCGCGTCCCGTACGTACGCCCGCCGTCGCGGTGAGGTCCTTCACCGCGGTCGGGACGCCCCACAGGCTCCCCGACCTCGCCCCGTCCGCGACCGCCGGCTCCCGCGCGGCCTCCCGCGCCCGCTCCGGGGTGAGGAGCGCGAACGCCCCGAGGCGCGCGCCGAGGGTCTCGGCGCGCGCCAGGGCGTGGTCGACGACGTCGAGGACGGAGGTGTCCCCGCGCCGCACCGCCTCGGCCGTCTCCAGTGCCGTCAGCTCGTGCAGGTCGCTCACGTCGGCCGATCATGCACGCTCGACCGCTACGCCGCGCTCTCCCCCAGGTAGGGCAGCCACTGCGGGTCGGCGTCGACCAGGCCGGCGAGCAGCCGCCAGTGCCGCCCACGCGGCGCCGTCGGCATCGTCCGCAGCGGCCAGCCGAGCTCGGCGAGCAGCTTGTCGGCCTTCTTGTGGTTGCACCGCGCGCAGCACGCCACGGTGTTCTCCCAGGTGTGCGTGCCACCTCGGCTGCGCGGCACCACGTGGTCGATCGTCTCCGCCTTGCCCGAGCAGTAGGCGCAGCGGAAGCGGTCGCGGTGCATGAGAGCCGCCCGGGTGAGCGGCACCCGCGCCCGGTAGGGCACGCGCACGAAGACCCGGAGCCGGATCACCGAGGGGACCTCGACGGCGCCCGTCGCGGAGTGCAGGACGAGGCCGGAGGAGTCGCCGTGCACGACGTCGGCCTTGCCGCAGATGAGCAGGACGATGGCGCGCCGCAGCGGCAGCGCCGTGAGCGGTTCGTAGGTGGCGTTGAGGAGCAGGACCCGCCGGCGGCCCAGGAACGGGGCGGGCGCGACCGGGGCGGCGACCGTGACGTCCGGGTCCACCTCGGCGGGCGCCTCGGGGACGAGCGGGACGACATCGGGAGGTTCGGTCCGCACGCTCGGCCCCTCGACCCCGCTGACCAGCGGCGTCACGGTCCTGAGTTGTCGTTCGGCCACACGACCACCTCCCACCGGGATGTGGGCACAGTCGACCACATCCGGGGACGTCGTGCACCTGTGATAGAGGATCGTTCACCGGCCGGATCCATCGCGACCGAGATCCATCGCGGTCCGTATCGTGCCGGGACGTGCTGTTGCTTCCCGGCATGATCGACCAGACGCCCACCCCGACGCCGTCGCCGGGCTCCACCACCTCCGTGGTGCCCGGCGTCCCGGTGGACGCGCCCTCGTGCGCCGCCGACGTCGGCTCGTTGTGCGCGCGGGTGTTCCAGTACACCCACGCGTCGTGGCTCTCGCGCTCCGCGGACGCGATCGTCTCCCACGCGGTGACGACGATCGTGATCCTCGTGGTCGCCGTGGTGCTGCGATCGGCGCTGCACCGGGCCATCACGCGTGTCGTTGACGGCGCGAGCTCCGGGCGCGTGCCCCGGCTCCTGCGACCGCTGCGCGACCGCGCCGCGGCGAGCCTGCGGGAGTCCGCGCCGCAGATGGTCGAGCGGCGCTCGCAGCGCGCGCAGGCGATCGGCTCGGTCCTGCGCTCGTTCGTGACGCTGATCGTCTACGGCGTCGCGTTCACGCTGATCCTCGGCGAGTTCGGCGTGAACCTCGCCCCGATCATCGCCTCCGCCGGCATCCTCGGCGTCGCGATCGGCTTCGGCGCGCAGAACCTCGTGCGGGACTTCCTGTCCGGCATCTTCATGATGCTCGAGGACCAGTACGGGGTCGGCGACGTCGTCGACCTCGGGGAGGCCACCGGCACCGTCGAGGCCGTCGGCCTCCGGGTCACGACGTTGCGCGACATCGCCGGGACCGTCTGGTACGTCCGCAACGGCGAGGTCCTGCGCGTCGGCAACTCCAGTCAGGGCTACTCGGTCGCCGTCGTCGACATCCCGGTCGGGCACTCCGCGGACGTCGACGACACCTCCGAGCTCGCCCGGACCGCGGCCACCGAGGAGTGCACCGAACCCGCCATCGCCTCGAAGGTGCTGGCGCCGCCGGAGATGCTCGGGGTCCAGTCCGTGACCGCCGAGGGGATCCTGCTGCGACTGACGATCCGGACCCGGCCGGGTGAGCAGTGGGCCGTCCAGCGCGCGGTGGCGGGCGCGGTGAAGTCGGCCTTCGACGACGCCGGCGTCCCCGCCCCGACCCCCTTCGGCGCGAGCCCGACCGCAGCGACGGCGCACCGGTCCACCCGCCCGTGAGACGGTGGAACCCGTGAGCAGTCCCCAGACCTTCTACGACGCGGTCGGCGGCCACGACACCTTCCACCGGATCGTGCACCGCTTCTACGAGCAGGTCGCCGACGACCCGGTCCTGCGTCCGCTCTACCCCGAGGAGGACCTCGGGCCCGCCGAGGACCGCCTCCGCCTCTTCCTCGAGCAGTACTGGGGCGGCCCGCAGACCTACTCGCAGCAGCGTGGGCACCCCCGCCTGCGGATGCGGCACGCGCCGTTCCCGATCGGTCCGCTGGAGCGCGACGCGTGGCTGCGCTGCATGAAGGTGGCCGTCGACGAGGAGAACCTCGAGCCGGAGCGACACCGCCAGATCTGGGAGTACATGGAGATGGCCGCCATGTCGATGATGAACAAGTCCTTCTGAGCCTTCGCGCAGGACGACGCTGCGCCGCCCAGCCGTCGTCGCGCGTGGGCGCTGCGCGCGCGGGGAACTCGGTCGGCGATGACCGAGAACCCGCTCCAGAACGTCTCCTTCCCCTCCAACGGACGCACCGCCCACGGCTACCTGGCGCTCCCCGAGTCCGGCACCGGACCCGGCGTCGTGGTGATCCAGGAGTGGTGGGGGCTCACCTCCCACATCGCCGACGTGACCAACCGGCTCGCGGCCGAGGGCTTCGTCGCCCTCGCCCCCGACCTCTACGGCGGCACCACCACCCACGACTCCGACGAGGCCGGGCAGCTCATGCAGGAGCTCCCGGTCCAGCAGGCCGCGACCGACCTCGCGGGTGCCGTCGACTTCCTGCTCGAGCACGAGGCGGTCGTGGGCCGCAAGGTCGGCGCGGTCGGCTTCTGCATGGGCGGCGGGTTCGTGCTCGTCCTCGCCGCGCAGCAGGGCGACAAGATCGGTGCCGCGGTGCCGTTCTACGGCGTGCTGGGCGAGGACTACCCGAGCTTCGAGAAGCTCTCCGCGCCGCTGCTCGGCCACTTCGGCGAGCAGGACACGATGGCGACCCCCGACGCCGTGAAGTCCCTGGCCGACCGCATCGAGGCCGAGTCGGGCCACCGCCCCGACTTCCGGCTCTACCCGGCCGGCCACGCGTTCTTCAACGACGAGAACCACATGGGGACCTACGACCCCGAGCAGGCCACCATCGCCTGGAACGAGACGCTGAACTTCCTGCGGGCCAACCTCCGCTAGGTCCTCACAGCAGCGGCAGCTGCGCGCGGCGGCGTCGGACCACGGCGCCGCCGCGCGCGTCGAGCCGCAGCCACCCGCCGTCGGTCGACACGCGCACCACGTCGTCCCCGCCGACGCCGGACCCGACGAAGCCCATGCCCGACAGGGCGAACACGCACCGCATCGGCACCCGCACCTCGAGTCCCGACGCCTCGTCGGTCACGGTGAGCACGACCTGGTCGAGCAGCGCCGCCGAGGGCCGCCCGCTCGGGTCGCCGGACCGCGCGGCCGCGACGCCCTTCTCCGCGAGCCCGTCCACGACCTCCGACGGCACCTCGCCCACGACCTGCCAGCGCGCGTCGGGCCGCAGCGGCGGGAGCGGCCCGCGCCACCGCTCGTCCACCGACGTGCCCGGTTCCACCGACGGGCCGCCCGCGACGGCCAGCGCCGCCAGCAGGTCCGACCCGACCACGGTGACGTCGGACGGGTCGAGCGTGCCCGGTGCGCTGCGCGTGACGAGCGCGTCGAACGGCGTCGGCGCGAACGCCTCGACGGCCGTCCGCTCCCCCGGCCGCACCCGCAGGCGGACCACCACGGCGGGGTCCAGCCGCACCGCGCGCCCGATGAAGCCCGCGAGGTCCTCGCGCTGCGCCGCGTCCGGGATCGACAGCTCCGCCCCCGTCACCCGGGTCGAGCTCCGCTCCGCTGCGTCTCCCATCCCGATCATCCCGTGACCTCGTACCGCTCCAGGAAGGAACGCTCGTCCTCGGTGAGGCGGCGCGGACGTGCGGCGGCGAGGTCGTAGGGCACGAGCTGGGTGTCGGCGGTGACCGCGGGCTTCGGATCCCAGCCACTGCGGTCGTCGGGAAGCAGCAGTTCGTACCCGACCGTGAACGACGCCGCCCGCAGCGAGTGCGCCCACATCCGCGCCCGGACCCCGCGGCGGGTCCACGGGATCGGCCGCCGGTAGCGTACGTCCACCCGCGCCACGAGCAGCCCGGCCTCGAACGCCGCGACGCCCTCCCGCGCGGCGGCGTCGAAGAGCAGGGCCGTGCGCGCGTCCTCGAGCAGAGTGACGACCTTGGCGTGGTTGACGTGCCGGTACGGGTCCTGATCGGACCAGCGCACCGGGACGTCGACGTCGTAGGTCGTGCTCATCGCACCATGCTCCGGATCTGGCGGGCGGCCACGGACACCGTGGTCAGGTCGGTTCGTCCGGAGCGGGCGATCTCGGCCAGCGACGTGCGGGCACGCATCAGTCGCGAGGCGTTCGCCTGCTCCCAGTGCGCGATCTTCTCATCCGCCGACTCGCTCTCGTCGGTGTCCGCCAGCACGTCGAGCGTGACGGCCCGCAGCGAGGAGTAGAGCTCGTCGCGCAGCGAGAGCCGCGCCAGCGCGTCCCAGCGGTCCCGCCGCGACAGCGACGCGACCACCGTGAGCAGCCGGTCGATCCCCAGGTGGTCGGACACGGCGTAGTAGAGCTCCGCGACCGCCCGCAGGTCGTCAGGATCGTCGTCGTGGTCGGCTTCCGCGATCTCGGTGATCTCGGTGACGTCGAGCAGCCCGAACCCGTAGAGCCCGCCGACCACGCGCCCGGCCAGGTCGGCCGGTGCGCCGAGCGCGACCATCGCGTCGACGCGCTCGGCGAGCCCCTCGGCCTCGGTGCCGCGCAGCAGCCCGGCGACCTGCGGCCCCAGGGTCGCGACGGCGGGTGAGAAGCGCTGGATCTCGGCGCCCATCGCCAACGGCTGCGGCCGGTGGGTCAGCAGCCACCGCGCAGCCCGGTCGAGGACGCGCCGCGACGCGAGGGTCAGCCGGTCGGCCGCCCCGGTCGGGAGGCCCGCGGCCGTCGCGTCGGCGATGTCCGCGGCGAGCGTGTCGAGCCCGAACACCCGGGTCGCCACCTGGTGGGCGCGGACGGCGTCCGCGGGCGTCGCGGACACCTCCGCGACCAGGCGGTGCACGTAGGACAGCCCACCGCCGTCGACGACCTCGTTCGCGACCATCGTCGTGACGATCCGGCGGCGCAGCGGGTGCGCGGCGATCGCGGACGGGTAGGTCGAGGCGAGCACCGACGGGAAGTAGTGCGGCAGCCGCCGGGTGAACACCTCGGCGTCGGGCAGGTCGTCGGCGGCCAGCGCCTCGGTCAGGTCGAGCTTCACGTGCGCCATCAGCTGCGCGAGTTCCGGCCCCGTCAGTCCCTCCCCGGCCTGACGGCGGGCCTCGAAGCCCTCGGCGTCGGGCAGGACGTCGAGCTCCCGGTCGATCCGGCCGCGGGCCTCGAGCTCGGTCACCTGCGCCTCGTGGACGTTGAGCATGTCCGCGGCGTGCGCGCGGGCGACGCCGAGCACGTCGTTCTGCGCGACGTTGTCGGCGAGGACCAGCGCGGCCACGTCCTCGGTGGTGGCCGCGATCTGCTCGTCGCGCTGCTCCTCGGCGAGCTCACCGCGCTCCACGAGCGAGTCGAGCAGGATCTTGATGTTGACCTCGTGGTCGGAGCAGTCCACGCCTGCGGAGTTGTCGATCGCGTCGGTGTTCACGCGGCCGCCGGCCCGCGCGTACTCGATGCGCCCGCGCTGGGTCAGGCCGAGGTTCCCGCCCTCCCCGACGACCTTCACCCGCAGCTCGGCGCCGTTCACCCGGACCGCGTCGTTGCCCTTGTCGCCGGCGTCGGCGTTCGTCTCCTCCGTCGCCTTGACGTAGGTGCCGATCCCGCCGTTCCAGAGCAGGTCGACGGGGGCGCGCAGGATCGCGCGCATCAGTGCGGTCGGGTCGAGCGGCTCGGTGCTCCCCAGCCCCAGGGCCGCGGCGACCTGCTCGGAGATCGGGATCCGCTTGAGCGTCCGCGGGTACACCCCGCCCCCGGTGCTGATGAGCGACCCGTCGTAGTCGGCCCACGACGACCGGGGCAGCTCGAAGAGCCGGCGGCGCTCGGCGAAGGACGTCGCGGGGTCCGGGTCGGGGTCGAGGAACACGTGACGGTGGTCGAACGCGGCGACGATCCGCAGGTGCTCGGAGAGCAGCATCCCGTTGCCGAACACGTCGCCGGACATGTCCCCGACCCCGACGACGCTGATCTCGTCTCCTCCGACGTCGCGCCCGAGCTCGCGGAAGTGGCGCCGCACCGACTCCCAGGCGCCGCGGGCGGTGATGCCCATGGCCTTGTGGTCGTAGCCGACCGAGCCCCCGGAGGCGAACGCGTCGCCCAGCCAGAAGCCGCGCGAGATCGCGACCTCGTTGGCGATGTCGGAGAACGTCGCGGTGCCCTTGTCGGCGGCCACGACGAGGTAGGTGTCGTCGCCGTCGTAGCGCACGACGCGATCCGGCACGACGACCTCGGCGTCGGCCCCGTGGTTGCTGCGGTCGTCGACGAGATCGAGCAGGGCCCCGACGAACAGTCGGTAGCAGGCGACGCCCTCGGCGCGCTGGGCGTCGCGGTCGGCCGCGGGGTCGCCGGTAGGGGCCGGCGGGCGCTTGACCACGAAGCCGCCCTTCGCGCCGACCGGCACGATGACGGCGTTCTTCACGGCCTGCGCCTTCACCAGCCCGAGGATCTCGGTGCGGTAGTCCTGCAGCCGGTCCGACCAGCGCAGCCCGCCGCGGGCGATCGGCCCGAAGCGCAGGTGGACGCCCTCGACCCGGTTGGAGTGCACGAACGTCTCGATCGCCGGACGTGGCTCCGGCACCCCGGGGACCTGCGCCGGGTCGAGCTTGAAGGCGAGGACATCGCGCGGGGTCCCGTCGTCGTCGTGCAGGAAGTAGTTGGACCGCAACGTCCCGCGGACCAGGCCCAGCAGGGCCCGCAGGATGCGGTCGGCATCGAGACTCGTGACGGCGTCGATGGCGCCCTCGACCTGCGCGTCGAGCTCGGTGACCCGGGCTCCCCGGTCGGCGCCCTGCTCGGGGTCGAACCGCGCCTCGAACAGCCGGACGAGCCCGACCGCCACGTCGGGGTGCGCGACGACGACGTCGGTGATGTAGCTCTGCCCGTAGGTACCGGCGATCTGGCGCTGGTACCGGGCGAGGGCGCGCAGCAGGCCGGCCTGGCGCCAGGTCAGCCCGGCGGTGAGCACCAGGGCGTTGAAGCCGTCGGTGCCGACGCGGCCACGCCAGATCTCGGTGAAGGCCTCGGCGGCGCGCCGGGTGAGGTCGTCGTCCTGGGCCGCCGCGGCGCCGAGGCGCATCCGCAGCCCGAAGTCGTTGATCCACGCGGTCCGGCCGTCGCTGCGCCGCACCTCGTAGGGGCGCTCGTCGACGACCTCGACGCCCATCGACTGCAGCACCGGCAGCACGGTCGACAGGGTGATGCGGCGGTCGACGAGGTAGAGCTTGAGGCGCCGGTCGCCGCCCTCGGGGTCGAGCCCGTCATCTCCGTCGTCGCTGGGACGGTAGAGGCGCACCGCGAGGTCGTCGGGTCCGGAGAGACCGTCGAGCACCAGTAGGTCGGCGACGCCGCGCTCGGGTGGGAAGTCCTCCTGGTAGGCCTGGCTGAACGGCTCCCCCACCGCGGCGATCGCCGCCCGTTCACGGGGGCCGGCGGCGGCCCGCAGGCGGTCGTCCCAGGTCCGCGTGGCCTCGGCGAGCTCGGCGGTCAGGGCCGCGACGTCGGGGCGGACCGGCTCGCGCTGCCCGGTGTGCACCGTGACGTGCAGCAGGGCGAGCTGGTCCTCGGTGACCCGCGCCGTGTACTCGATGTCGGCGCCCTCGAGGCGGTCGCGCAGGAGCTGCTGCATCCGCAGGCGGGCCGCCGTCGTGTACCGGTCCCGTGGCAGGTAGACCATCGCGGAGAAGTACCGACCCCAGCGGTCCCGGCGCAGGAACAGCCGCACCCGTCGGCGTTCGGCGAGGGCGAGGACGCCGGTGACCGTCTCGTGGAGCGAGGCCCGGTCGGTGCAGAGCAGCTCGGCGCGCGGATAGGTCTGGAGCACCTCGAGCATCCGTTGGCCCGACCACGACTCGACCGGCAGTTCGATCCGGCTGATCACGTCGGTCACCCGCCGGGAGACGACGGGGATGCGGGTGACGTCGGCGCTGCGCGCGGCGACGGACAGGACACCGAGGAACCGGTGCTCACCGACGACGCGGCCGTCCTCGTAGTGCTTCACCCCGACGTAGAGGGGGTGGACCGGGGCACGGACCGTCGAGCGGGCACCGGCCCGGGTGAGGACCAGGAGCACCCCCTGCTCGCCGACCGTCTCCTCGCGTTCGGTGAGGTCGGGTCCGGCGGTGAGGGTGCGGGTGTAGTCGGTGTCGTGCCGCAGGATGCCGAGTCCGTCGGAGTCCGCCCCGCTCGCGGGACGGTAGCGGTGGCCGAGGAACGTCAGGTTGCCGTCGGCGAACCACCGCACCAGGGCGACGGTCTCGTCGGTGCGGTACCCGGCGACCGGCGGCGGCGTGGTCTCCAGCGCATCGGCCAGCCCACGCGCCCGGTCGAGCATCCGCTCGCCGTCCTCGACCACGGCGCGCACGTCGGCGAGCACCGACGTCAGCCGGTCGTGCAGGTCCCGGGACAGGTCCCGCACGGACTCCGACGTCGCGTCGGCCTCGAGCTCGAGGTTCATCCACGACTCGGCCACGGTTCCCGACGGCGGGTGGGTCGGGTCCGCGTCCGGGCACACCTCGAGCAGCGCGCCACTCGTGTCCCGTCGGACCACGACCACGGGGTGCACCACGCGGTGGACCGTCGCCCCGGTCCGCGAGAGCTCCGCGACCACCGAGTCGATGAGGAACGGCATGTCCTCGGTGACGACGAGGACCGCCACCCGGTCGGGGTCGGGTGCCTGCAGACCGGGTGCGAGTTCGGCGCCGGCTCCCAGGACCGCCGTGACCGGCCGGCCGGGGACACGCAGCCGGGCGAGGCTGCGATGCGCCCGGACCGTCGCGAGCGCGTCCTGCGGGTCCCCGGCGATCTCCCCGGGCCCGACCCCGGCGAAGTACAGCGCCGCGAGGTCACCGAGCTGCTCGTCGTCGCTCGCCGCCGCGCGCAACGCGTCGAGGTCGAGGGCCGGCGGGGTCATCGCGTCGGTCATCGGCGGGTCACCGCCGACGGCGGCGGACAGGGTCCACTCCACGGCGTGAGCACGTCGGCCACTGTAACGGCGCCGTGACGGCGTAGGCCGATCCGCCGGACGGTGGGCGGACGTCCAGGTGACGCCGCGAGTCGTCTCACGTGGCCCGTGGAGCAGCTCTCGACGCCACGACCCCCGGAAACACGAAATCCCCCGCAGTGTGCTGCGGGGGATGGTGTGTGGGGGTGGTTGGGTGTTCCGGCGGTGTCCTACTCTCCCACGACCTGGCGGTCGCAGTACCATCGGCGCTGGAGGGCTTAGCTTCCGGGTTCGGGATGGGACCGGGCGTTTCCCCTCCGCTGTG
>NZ_BSTT01000013.1 GCF_030269685.1 Actinomycetospora sp. NBRC 106378 | reverse complement strand
TCATCGATAACGCGATCGCCGCCAGCCTTACCCTTGACCGCAGCGTCCGCTACCAGCGGAACACCAACCTGTCCGCGATGTGCTGAGACTTATCTGTCCAGGATGTGCTGAGACATCACACCGTGCCCTGGCACGGACACGTGCTCACGGGCGTAGCACCTCCCGCACGGACGCCGGCGCCGCGGAGCCGACGACCGACGCCCGCGCGACGGCGGCGAGCTCGGCGTCGGTCAGGCCGAGCCGGCGCGCGAGCTCGTACTCGTGCGCCAGCCCGGTGCCGAACAGCAACGTGTCGTCGGCGT
This sequence comes from Actinomycetospora sp. NBRC 106378, assembly GCF_030269685.1. Taxonomy (GTDB): domain Bacteria; phylum Actinomycetota; class Actinomycetes; order Mycobacteriales; family Pseudonocardiaceae; genus Actinomycetospora. The sequence continues at coordinate 166,948 of NZ_BSTT01000013.1, read as the reverse complement.
TGACCGAGCACGGCACGCCCGCCCGGACCAGGTCGGGCAGCGGGTGCGACGCCAGGTCGGGCACCACCCCGAGCGCCACGTTCGAGCTGATCCCGACGTCGAGCGTGATCCCGCGGTCGGCCAGTTCCCGGACGAGCTCCGGGTCCTCCACGGCACGGACCCCGTGCATCAGGCGGTCCGGTCGCACTACGCGGAGGTCCTCGCGGATCGACTCCGGCCCGCACAGCTCGCCGGAGTGCGGCACGACGAGGAGTCCCGCGTCGTGCGCGACCTCCGCCGCCCGGCCGAAGGGGGCGATCGGCGCGGTCTCGTCCCCCGCGATCCCGAGCCCGACCACGCCACGACCGGCCCACGCCGCCGCGAGCAGCGCCATCCGGTCGGGGTCCGCCGCGTCGCGCTCCCGGTCGATCCCGACGACGACGCCCCCCGGCGCGCCCGCCGCCGTCACCGCGTCGCAGACGATCTCCATCGTCGCCTCGTCCGACCCGGTCAGGGCCCGGTGCCGACCCGAGGGCGAGATGCTCACCTCGGTCCACACGGCGCCGTCCGCGGCCGAGTCGGCCACCAGCTCGACGACGAGCCGGTGCAGGTCGTCCGGCCGACGCAGCACGTCCTTCGTCGCCCGGTAGGCAGCGACGAACTCCTCCCACGAGCCGTACCGCTCCGGGAACGCGGCCTCTCCCCCGAGCTCGGCGTACGTCGAGGGCCGGATCGAGCCCATCAGGTGCAGATGGAGGTGGGCCTTCGGCAGCAGCGGGGTCACGAGCGGCCGCGCACGGTCGTGAGCGTGATCGTCGTGACGTCGGGCCGGTGGCGGTCGTCGGACCACTCCAGCGGCGTCCCCCGGGAGTCGGTGGTGACGCGTCGTTCGCGCAGCAGCGGCGTGCCGGGCGTGACCTCGAGGAGCCGGGCGTCGGTCGCGTCGGCGGGCACGGCGTCGAGCGTGTGGCGAGCGGCGTGGAGATCGACCCCACCCGCCGTCAGGATGGCGTAGATCGACCCGGCGTCGAGGTCCGCGTCGAGCAGCAGGTCGCCGACGGACGGGATGAACGTCGTCCGTTCCACCATCGCCGGGCGGTCGTCGAGCAGGCGCAGGCGCAGCAGGACGACGGCGGGCTCGCCCGGCCCGAGCCCGAGCGCGGCCGCGGCAGGTGCATCCGGGACCCGCCGGTCGATGTCGTACGTCCGTTGCCCGGGCCGGTGCCCGGTCAGTTCGGCGCGGCGGGTGAACGACTGGAACGACTCGAACGGCTGCCCCGGCACGTCCGTGAGCACCACCGCCCGTCGGCCCTGTCCCCCGCCGATCAGCCCCTCGTCGCGCAGCGCCGCGAGCGCCTGGCGGACGGGGCCGCGGGAGGCGCCGAACTCCCGGCACAGCTCGGCCTCCGAGGGCACCGGGCTCCCGACGGCGAGCTCCCCGCGGCCGATGCGCGCGCGCAGGGCCGTGGCGACGGTGCGGTGCAACGCTGCGGTGGCCACGGGTGAACACTACGCCAACTTGTATTGACAAGCACCGGGACCAGGACGACCGTGGCTCCACGTGAGCGACCTGATCGTGGTGGGCGGCGGCATCGTCGGCCTGGCCCACGCCCTGGAGGCGACCGAGCGCGGCCTGTCCGTGACCGTCGTCGAACGCGACGACCACCCGGTCGGCGCCTCGATCCGCAACTTCGGGCACGGATGCCTGACCGCCCAGGCCGGGGAGGCGCTCGAGTTCGCGCAGCGGGCGCGCAGGACGTGGCTGCACGCCGGCAAGGCCGCGGGCTTCGACGTCGCCGAGTGCGGCACGGTCGTCGTGGCCCGGGCCGAGGAGGAGCTGGCGGCCCTGGAGGAGCTGGCCGACGTCCGCGGCGACGAGGTCCGCGTGCTGAGCGCGGCCGAGGTCGTCGACCGGCTCCCGGTCCGCCCCGAGGGCCTGCGCGGGGGCGCGTTCCTGCCGCGGGACGTCCGCGTCGAGCAGCGGGTCGCCGCACCACGCCTGCTCGACCACCTCGAGCAGCAACCGGGGGTGACGGTGCTGCGCGGGACGCCCGTCCTCGACGTCCAGGCCGGCGGTGTGCGCACCGGCCGGGGCGACCTCACAGCCGACCACGTGGTGGTCTGCGTCGGTCACGACCTCGACCGGTTGGCTCCCGGGACCGCCGACGAGGCCGGCCTGGAGCGGTGCACGCTGCAGATGCTCCAGCTCCGACCGGTCACCCCGGTGCAGGTCGCGCCGGCGGTGCTCACCGGCAGCTCGATGCTGCGGTACCCGGCGCTCGCGGCGACCGCCGGCGCCGCCGCGCTCCGCGAGCGCTGGCGCACCGAGCGCCCGGAGATGCTCGACGCCGTCGTCAACCACATGCTCACCCAGCTCCCCGACGGCGACCTCGTCGTCGGCGACACCCACCGCTACGCGCGGACCCCCGAGCCCTGGTCGGAGGAGTCCCTCGACGAGCTGCTCCTCGCCGAGACCCGCGCCCTGCTGCAGGCCGACCTGCGTGTCGTCCGCCGATGGCAGGGCACCTACGCCTCCGCGCCCGGCGAGTTCCTGCGGGCCCCGCTCGCACCCGGCGTCGTCGCCGTCTCGGTGACCTCCGGGATCGGCATGACGACGGCCTTCGGCCTCGCCCCCAGCGTCCTCGACACCCTCCCGGAGACCTCGTGAGCACCGCCGTCCGCCTGGCCGCCCTCGACATCGCCGGCACCACCGTGGACGAGGGCGGCGCGGTCTACCGCGTCCTCGCGGAGGTCGTCACCGACCACGGCGCCACCCCGGAGGACGAGGACATCCGCCGCTGGATGGGGGCCGACAAGCGGGAGGCCCTGCGGGCCCTGACCGGTCGGGCCGAGGTCGAGGACCTGCACACCGAGTTCGTGGACCGACTCCGCGCCGCCTATGCCGAGGTGCCGCCGCGTCCCTGCGCGGGCGTCCCGGAAGCGCTGGCCGCCCTGCGAGCGCGGGGTGTCGCGGTGGTCCTGACGACGGGTTTCGACCGCCAGGTCACCGACCCCCTGCTCGAGGTCGTCGGGCTCGAGGTCGACGGCGTGGTGTGCGCCGAGGAGGTCGGAGCCGGCCGCCCGTCCCCGGCGATGATCCGGCGGGCGATGGGGCTGACCGGGGTCGACGACCCGGCGGAGGTCCTGGCCGCCGGGGACACCGTCCTCGACGTCGAGGCGGGCCTCGCCGCGGGTGCCGGCCTCGTCGTCGGGGTGCTCACGGGCGCGCAGACCCGCAGGGAGCTGGAGGCGGCCCGGCCCACGCACGTCCTGGACGGGGTCGCCGACCTGCCCGAGCTGCTCGGGCTCGCCGTCGGGACCCGTTGACCCACCCCCGGTGGCAGGCCGGCCGCCCACCCCCCGTGACAGGAAAGCGTCGTTGCTGTCATCCAGTGGCAGCTTCGCCGCTTCATCGGAGCGGCTGCAGGAACTCCAGACGGTTGCCGAACGGGTCGTGGGCGTAGAAGCGGCGGTAGCCCGGGAAGTCGGTGTCCCACGTGACGTCCTGCCCGACGCGGCGCGCGGCCTCCTCGATGTCACGCACGACGAGGCCCGGGTGCGCCTTGAGCCCCGGAGAGAACGGCTCCTCGACCCCGAGATGCAGCTCCACGCCCCCGCCTCGGAACCACGCCCCGCCGCGCGCGGCGAGCACCGGCGGCTTCTCGACCTCACGCATCCCGAGCGCCCCGACGAAGAACGCCCGCGCCTCGTCCTCCCGACCCGCAGGCATGGCGAGCTGCACATGGTGGATCTCCGTGAACACGCCGGTCAGTGTCGGCTCCGCGCGATCTCGAGGCCAGGTCCCTCGAGCCGGTCCAGCCCGGCCGCTCGACCGTTCAGCGCCAGGAGCATTCCCGACGCCGGGCCACGCAGCTCGGGTCCCTCGCCCTCGGTCCAGCCGCAGTCGGTGGCCACCAGGCGCACGCCGGCGAAGCGCTTGGCGGCGCCGACGAACGGCGCGGACCAGGTGTGCGCCAGGCACGGCTCGACGCGGTCGACCGGTGCCTCGACGGCGTGTCCGAGCGGGATCGCGATGTCCTGGCGGTGGACCAGAAGATCGTTCAGGGGATCGAGCGGGCCCGACAGGCGCAGCCGCCGGTCGACACGCGCCATCTCCCGGAGCTGGGCGATGAGCTCGGCCGCCGTGAACCGCCCCGCCCGCTCCCGGGCCTCGTCGGCGAACGCCCGGTCGACGTCGCCCCGAGCCTTCAGAGCGGCCCACGCGAATCGCGGCACGCTCGTCCGCGTCGAGAGCGTCAGGTGGGCGGCGACGTCCCGCACCGTCCAGCCGGCGCAGAGCGAGGGCGTCGCCCACTCCCCGTCGGTCAGGCCCGACAACTCGTCGGCCAGCGCGAGCCGTTCGGAGGCCACGTCGTCGAGCATCGCCACACGCGTCATGCTGGTGGGACCGGACCCGGCGTCGGGAATCATCGCTCCCGCCGTCGGGAATCAGCCGCACGAGAGAGTTGTTGCTTCAACCGTGAAGAAGATCGGGTTCCTGTCCTTCGGGCACTGGTCGCCGTCGTCGCACTCGATGGTGCGGTCGGCCCAGGACTCCCTGCTGCAGTCGATCGAGCTCGCGGTCGCGGCCGAGGAGCTGGGCGCGGACGGCGCCAACTTCCGCGTGCACCACTTCGCGCAGCAGCTCGCGTCGCCGTTCCCGCTGCTCGCGGCGGCCGGCGCGAGGACGAGCCGCATCGAGCTGGGCACCGGGATCATCGACATGCGCTACGAGAACCCGCTGTACATGGCGGAGGACGCGGGCGCGGCCGACCTCATCTCCGGCGGCCGGCTCCAGCTCGGCATCAGCCGCGGCTCCCCCGAGCAGGTCATCGACGGGTGGCGCTACTTCGGCTACGCCCCCGCCGAGGGGCAGACCGACGCGGACATGGCCCGCGAGCACACGCGCATCTTCCTCGACGCCCTGAAGGGCGAGGGGTTCGCGCAGCCCAACCCGCGACCGATGTTCGCCAACCCGCCCGGGCTGCTGCGGATCGAGCCGTACTCGGCGGGCCTGCGCGAGCGCATCTGGTGGGGCGCGGGTAGCCGCGCGACCGCCGAGTGGGCCGGCGAGCAGGGCATGAACCTCATGAGCTCGACCCTGCTCACCGAGGACACCGGCGTGCCGTTCCACCGGCTGCAGGCCGAGCAGATCCAGCGCTTCCGCGACGCCTGGGACGCGGCGGGTCACGAGGGAACGCCCCGTGTCTCGGTGAGCCGCAGCGTCTTCCCGATCGTCTCCGACCTCGACAAGCAGCTGTTCTGGCGCGAGCGGCACTCGACCGACCAGGTCGGCCACCTCGACGGCGGCAACGCGCGCTTCGGCAAGACCTACGCCGGTGAGCCCGACAAGCTGGTCGCCGAACTCGCCGAGGACGAGGCCGTCGCCGCGGCCGACACGCTGCTGCTCACGGTGCCCAACCAGCTCGGCGTGGACTACAACGCCCACGTCCTCGAGAGTGTTCTCACCCACCTCGCCCCCGAGCTCGGCTGGCGCTGATCCTCGTCCCGACGACGGGGCCGGGTCCGGCTCCGTCGTCGGGTGCTCGTCAGGCGCTCGGCGTCGGGACCTCGCCGGCCTGCACCCCGATCACGCGGCACGGGCGGTTCATCGCCGTCAGGGCGTTCTCCAGCACCCGACCCACCTCCGCGACGGCCTCCCGCGCGTCGGTGGCCTTCGTGGTGCCCGTGACCTCCAGGACACCCGAGGGAACCGTCGGGACGCCACCGATCTCGGTGAGCCGCTCGTAGAGATCGGCGAGCCCGTCGTCGTCGAGGCGGGTCAGGTCGGTCATCAGGAGGACCCGGTACTTGTCCATGGGTGGAGTGTCCCCGATCACAGGGTCAGGTGGCCACGCCCGCGTAGTCGGGGAGTTCGACGCCGTTGATCGCCCGCTCGACGAGGGCCGTGAGCGCCTCCATGTCGGGCTCCGGGGGCGGACCGGTGTTCGGGTCCGGGTCCGGTGGCAGCAGGCTCGCCACGTGCAGGCGGCCGATCTCCTGGTTCGCCTCGACGTACGGCCGCATCCGCTCCTCGTACCGGACGAACCCGACCTCCGGGTCCCAGCCCGCCGCGGCGAGCTCCCCCGCCAGCAGGTAGGCGCCGACCAGGGCGATCCCGGTTCCCTGCCCGGACATCGGTGAGGCGCTGCACGCCGCGTCGCCGAGCAGGCCCACGCGCCCGCGCGACCACCGGGGAAGGATCACCTGGGCGACCTGGTCCAGGTAGAAGTCCGGGGCGTCGTCGAGGTGCGCGAGCAGCCGCGGGGTCTCCCAGCCGAGGTCGGCGACACGCTCCCGCAGCAGCCGTTTCTGCGCGTCGATGTCGCGGTGGTCGACCGCGAAGTCGGCCTGCGGGAACGAGAACATGGCCATCGCCCGGGTGGCGTCGGCGATCGGACGCAGGAGCGCGGACCGCCCGGATGCCGGGTCCTGGTACTCGAGCAGCCAGCGGTCGAGCCCGAACTCGTTCGGCACGCTGTAGAAGGCGAGCACGAGCCCGAGGTGGCGGACGAACTCCTCGTGCGCCCCGAAGACCGACGCGCGCAGCGCCGAGTGCAACCCGTCCGCGCCGATCACCAGGTCGAAGCGCCGCCGGTCGCCGCCCGCGAAGGTGACGTCCACGCCGTCCGCGTGCTGGGTCAACTCGGCGATGCGGTCGCCGAAGAGGTACTCGACGCCCTCACGGGTGTCGTCGTACAGCACCTGCGACAGGTCGCCCCGCAGGATCTCGATCTCCGCGATGTATCCGTCGCCGCCGTGGTCGTCCGCCCGCTGGGTCTGCAGCACCGTCCCGTCCGCGGCCACCGTGTGGGCGCCCGCGGTCTCGGTGCGCGCCGCCCGCACCCCCGCGTCGAGTCCCATGCGCCGGATGACCTCACGGGCCACCCCACGCGCGTCGACCGCCTGGCCGCCGGGCCGCAGCGCGGGCGCCCGCTCGACCACCGTGACCTCGGCCCCGTGCCGCCGCAGCCAGTGCGCGAGCGCCGGGCCCGCGATGCTCGCCCCCGCCACCAACACCCTCGTCGTGCCCACCGCGCCCCCCTGTGTCGACCTCGGGGCGGGATCGTAGGACGGGGGTCCGACAGTGCCGCGCGACCCGTCGTCGGGAAGGGGTCAGACGTTGAAGCGGAACTCGACCACGTCGCCGTCCTGCATGACGTAGTCCTTGCCCTCCATCCGGACCTTGCCCGCCGTCTTGGCGGCGTTCATGGAGCCGGCGGCGACGAGGTCGTCGTAGGAGACGATCTCGGCCTTGATGAAGCCGCGCTGGAAGTCGGTGTGGATGACGCCGGCGGCCTCGGGCGCGGTGGCGCCGACCGGGATCGTCCAGGCGCGCGACTCCTTCGGACCCGCCGTCAGGTAGGTCTGCAGGCCCAGCGTGCGGAAGCCCGCGCGGGCGAGCGCATCGAGGCCCGGCTCCGTCTGGCCGATCGACTCGAGCAGTTCGGCGGCGGACTCGTCGTCGATCTCGAGCAGTTCCTGCTCGACCTTCGCGTCGAGGAACACGGCCCCGGCGGGCGCGACGAGTTCGGCGAGCTCCTTGCGCCGCGCGTCGTCGGTGAGCACGCCCTCGTCGGCGTTGAAGACGTAGAGGAACGGCTTGACCGTGAGCAGGTTCAGCTCGCGCAGCGCGGGCGAGTTCATGCCCGCCGAGAAGAGGGTGCGGCCCTCGTTGAGCACCTCCGCCGCCTTCTGGACCTCCTCGAGCACCGCCCGGCGGTCCTTCTGCATCCGCGACTCCTTCTCGAGGCGCGGCACCGCCTTCTCCACGGTCTGGAGGTCGGCGAGGACCAGCTCGGTCGCGATCGTCTCGATGTCGGCGGCGGCGTCGACCCGGCCGTCGACGTGCACCACGTCGTCGTCGGTGAACACGCGCACGACCTGGCAGATCGCGTCGGCCTCGCGGATGTTCGCGAGGAACTTGTTGCCCAGGCCTGCGCCCTCGGAGGCGCCCGCGACGATGCCGGCGATGTCGACGAAGCTCACCGTGGCCGGCACGACCTTCTCCGAGGAGAACATCGCCGCCAGCCGGTCGAGCCGCGGATCGCGCAGCGGGACGACACCGACGTTCGGCTCGATCGTGGCGAACGGGTAGTTCGCGGCGAGCACGTCGTTGCGGGTCAGGGCGTTGAACATCGTCGACTTGCCCACGTTGGGGAGGCCGACGATGCCGAGGGTCAAGCTCACGGGGGTCCAGTCTAGGGATCGGATGGATCCGCAGCGGTCGGGCGTGCGTCGGAGCGGGTGAAGGCCTTTCCCGACGACGGATGCGGAGACCCCCGTGATCGGCTCGCGTTCCACCCTCGACACCCCCTTCGGCCCGTTCACCGCGGTCGTCGACGCCGACGGCGTCGTCCTCGCCGCCGGCTTCACCACCGAGCCCGAGGTGCGGCTCCTGCCCCTGATCCATGCGTCGTTGATGCCGGCGGAGGTCGTCGAGCGGGACGACCTCGGGACGGTGACGGCGGCGGTGCGGGCCTGGCTGGCGGGCGATCCGGCGCCGGCCGCGGCCGTCCCGGTCCGCCAGCACGGCGGGGTGTTCATGCAGGAGCTGTGGGCGCGGATGCGGGACATCCCGGCCGGGTCGCCGGTCTCCTACACCGAGCTCGCCACGCTGGCCGGCCGGCCGTTGGCCCCTCGCGCCGCGGGGCAGGCGTGCGGCGCCAACGCGATCGGGTTGTTCGTGCCGGACCACCGCGTCCGGAAGGGGGACGGCTCGCTCGGCGGCTACCGGTGGGGCCTGGAGGTGAAGGCGAAGCTGATGGAGACGGAGGCGAACTGGCCGTGACTGTCCGACCCCTGTGCTTGCCTTCCGGCCATGACGATCACCGGCGTCCTCGTGGGCCTGCTCCTGGGCCTGCTGCTCGGCGCGCTCGGCGGCGCCCTGGTGGCGTCGCGGTTCGCCCTCGCGCGCCAGGACGCGGCGATCGCGGAGGCCACGCGCCGGTCGGGGGCGGCCGCGTCCGCGGCGCGGGCCGAGCTGGAGGCCGAGCGCCGTGCGGGGGCGGTGGCGCGGGAGTCGTTCGCAGCCCTGTCGGCGGACGCGTTGGCGGCGAACTCCGAGCAGTTCTCCCGGCTGGCCGACTCGCGGATGCGCGAGCGGGAACGGGCGGTGTCCTCCCTGCTCGACCCGGTCGCCGCCACCCTGGCGCGGCTCGAGGGCCAGATGCGCAGCGCGGAGTCCGAACGGGAGGCGGCGTTCGCGGGGCTGCGCGAGCAGGTCGGGGCGGTGGCCGAGTCGGCGCGCGGGGTCGCCGGGCAGACGCGGGCGCTCGCCTCCGCGCTGCGCACCCCGCACGTCCGCGGCCGGTGGGGCGAGATGCAGCTCGAGCGCGTGGTGCACCTGGCGGGGATGGTCGAGCACTGCGACTTCACCCGGCAGTCCACAGCGGGGGCGGAGGGCGCGGCGCAGCGCCCCGACATGGTCGTGCAACTGGCGGGCGGGAAGCAGGTCGTGGTCGACGCCAAGGTGCCGTGCGCCGCCTACCTGGAGTCCCTGGAGGCTCCCGACGAGGGGGCGCGCCGCGAGCGGGCGGTCGCGCACGCGCGGCAGCTCCGGGCGCACGTCGACGGCCTGTCGGCCAAGGCGTACTGGCGCAGCTTCGACCCGACGCCCGAGTTCGTGGTGATGTTCGTGCCGGGCGAGGTGTTCCTGTCGGCCGCCCTGGAGGCGGACCCGTCGTTGCTCGAGCACGCGTTCGCCGCCGACGTCGTCGTGGCCACGCCCACCACGCTGATCGCCCTGCTCCGCACGGTCGGGTACGCGTGGCGTCAGGAGTCCCTCGCACGCGACGCGGCCGAGATCCACGCGCTCGGGCGGGAGCTGCACGCCCGGCTCGGCACGCTCGGCGGGCATCTCGGCAAGCTCGGCCGCTCGCTCGACGCGGGGGTCCGCGCGTACAACGAGACGGTCGGCTCGCTGGAGTCGCGCGTGCTGGTCACGGCGCGCCGGTTCTCGGACCTGTCCGTCACGCGCGGCACGCTCGAGGAGGTCGAGCAGGTCGACCGGCGCGCGCGGGTGCCGGGCGCCCCGGAGCTCGCCGGCGACGAGGCGGAGGACGACGGCGCCGGCGTGGACGAGGGCGGGGTGCGTCGATTGACCGGTTGAGCCGAATCCGGAGCCGTCCGTGCCCGGCACGCCGGCGTCCCACGTGCTATGTCTCGCGCCGAGGGGGGCCGGAGCGTGGCGGCGCGCCCGCTACCGTGATCGGGTGACCACGACGCGGGACGACGCCACGCCGTCGGCGGGTCCCACCGACGTGGGCGAGGCGTCGGCCTTCCCCGGGGTGCGGGGGATGCGCTGGTGGGCGGTGCTGCTGCTCGCCCTCGTCCTCACCGCGGGGGGCGTGGCCGCCGACGTCCTGCGCAGCGGGACGCTCGGGGTGATCTTCCTCGCGGCCTACCCGGGCGGCTGCATCCTCGCGGCCGTGCTCGCCCAGCGCCGCGACATCTTCGTGCCGATGGTGCAGCCGCCGCTGCTGCTGGCCGTGTCGGTCCCGGTGGCCATCGCGGCGACCGGGACGCTGCCCGGCTCGGGCGGCATGGTGTCGACCGCTCTGGCGATCGGCGCGCCGCTCATCAACGGCTTCCCCGCGATGGCCGTGACCACCCTGGTGTGCGTCCTCATCGGGGTCGTGCGGATCCGGGTGCAGCGCTGGCGCCCCGCGGACGCCGAGGACCGACGCGAGCCGGTGCGGTCCGGGCCCACGGGGACGCCCGCGCGCGAGGCCCGACCCCGGGGCGACCGGGACCGCGCGCGGGACGAGCGCCAACGCCGTGAGGCCGCCGAGCGGGAGCGGACCCGGGCCGAGCGCGACCGCCGCGACGAGCGCGACCGCGGCGAGGCCGCCGAACGCCGTGAGCAGGCCGAGCGTGACCGTCGGCGGGCGCAGGAGCGGGCCCGCGCCGACCGCGACCGCGAGATGGCCGAACGCGACCGGGCCAAGCGCGAACGTCAGGAGCAGGAGCTCGCCGAGCGTGACCGCGCCCGTCGCGAACGCCCGTCGAAGCGGCCGAAGGACCGGGGCGAGGAGCGCGCCGACGACCGCGCCCGCCCCGAGGGCGACCGGGAACGGCTGGCCCGGGGCGCGGCGGAGGTCCCGCCCGGCCCGACGCCGCAGCGCTCGCCGCTCAAGGGCGCCGGCCGGGACGAGGCGCCCGCCCGGGAGAAGACCCCGCCCCGCGAGCAGCCGCCACCGTCGCGCGACGCGCGCAGCCGCGAGGACCGGATGCGGGAGGAGCGCCTCCGCGAGGAACGCCGCGGCGGTCCCCGACCGCCCGGGGTGCACCCGGTGCGGGAACGTCCGCCCGAGCGGCCACCGCGCTGACGGGCCGGCCCGCGAGGGGCGCACCAGGCAGGCCGCCGGGCCCGCAATCCTGCTTCACGTCACCCTCGCGAGGGCACCGCGAACAGTCAGCGCACCGCGTCGGGGCGCATGTCCCGCTTGAGCTCGCGCGGGAGCGAGAAGGTCAGCTTCTCGTTCGCGGTGGTGATCTCCTCGACCTCGGCGAACCCGCGGTCGGCGAGCCAGTGCAGGACCTCGCCGACGAGGATCTCCGGCACCGACGCGCCGCTGGTGACGCCCACCGTCTGCACGCCCGCCAGCCACGCCTCGTCGATCTCGCCGGCGTGGTCGACCAGGTGGGAGTCCTTCGCCCCGGCCTGCAGCGCCACCTCGACCAGGCGGACCGAGTTCGACGAGTTCGTCGATCCCACGACGATGACCAGCTCGCACTGCGGGGCCATCGCCTTCACGGCCACCTGGCGGTTCTGGGTCGCGTAGCAGATGTCGTCCGAGGGCGGGTCGGACAGCGCCGGGAAGCGCTCGCGCAGGGCGGCGACGGTCTGCATCGTCTCGTCGACCGACAACGTGGTCTGCGAGAGCCAGATCACCTTCTCCGGGTCCCGGACCTCCACCGACTCGACCGCGGCCGGCCCGTCGACGACCTGGATGTGCTCGGGGGCCTCCCCGGAGGTGCCCTCGACCTCCTCGTGGCCCTCGTGCCCGATCAGCAGGATGTCGTAGTCCTCCCGGGCGAACCGCTTCGCCTCCTGGTGCACCTTGGTGACCAGCGGGCAGGTGGCGTCGATCGTCTTCAGCTCGCGCTGGGCCGCCTCGGCGTGGACCGCCGGGGAGACGCCGTGCGCGGAGAACACCACGGTCGCACCCTCGGGCACCTGCGCGGTGTCCTCGACGAACACGGCACCGCGGGCGGCGAGGGTGTTCACGACGTGGCGGTTGTGGACGATCTCCTTCCGCACGTAGACCGGGGGGCCGTAGGTCTCGAGGGCCTTCTCCACGGCGACGACGGCGCGGTCGACACCGGCGCAGTAGCCGCGGGGCTTGGCCAGCAGCACCCTGGGCGTGGTGGTCGCGGGTCCCGAGGTGACGGACATGTCCCCGAGGGTACGGATCACCCGCGCGTGACGACGCGCCTCGTGACGTGTGACCGGGACCCCCGTGGCGATTCGCACACCACCGCCGGGTGCTGGCAGGGTGGGGCCATGAGTTCCCTCCCGTTCCCGGTGCGGGTCGCCGCCGGCCTGGTCGTCACCGCGGTCGAGGAGGTCCAGGCCCTCCCGCGGACGATCGTCGGCCTGCCGATCACCGCCGTGAGCACCGTGCTGCAGCTCTCCATGCGGGCGCAGCAGGTCGTCACCGAGCTCGCCATCAAGGGCGACACCGCGCTCGAGGGCGGCCGCCCCGTCGAGGACGCACCCTCGTGGGCCCGCTTCGACGACGACGTCGACACCGGCCGCGCGGTCACCGCCGCGAAGCGCCCGCCGTTGGAGCAGGCCGCGACCAACGGCCACGCCCGCCCGACCGGCCCCGGCGCACCCGCCGTCGGGAAGGCGGAGGCGACCCCGAGCATCACGCCGGACGCCCTGCCCGGCTACGAGTCGATGACCATCGCGCAGCTGCGGGCGCGGCTGCGGACCCTGTCGGTCGACGACCTCACCGAGCTGCTCGCGTGGGAGTCCGCGCACGCCGACCGGCCGCCGTTCGTGACCATGCTGACCAACCGCATCGCCACGCTCACCGCGGAGCAGTGACCGGAGCGAGCGCAGCGACGGGGGGCGGTGTCGAGCCGGCCACGAGCGCCGACGCGCCGTGGCCGGTGCGCACCGTCGCGCTCAAGGTCTCGAAGTGGATCGACCGGCTCGGGCCGGTGTGGGTCGAGGGGCAGCTCACGCAGCTCTCGGCCCGGACCGGCACCGCCTTCCTGACGTTGCGCGACCCCGCGGCCGACGTCTCGCTCTCGCTCACGGCACCGAGTGCGCTGGTGCGGGAGAAGGCCCTCACCGAGGGCCAGCGGGTCGTGGTGCACGGCAAGTTCTCGTTCTTCTTCGGTCGCGGCACGCTGTCGCTGCGCGTCGACGAGGTCCGGGCGGTCGGGGTCGGCGAGCTACTCGCGCGCATCGAGCGGCTCCGCGCGCTGCTCGCCGCCGAGGGCCTGTTCGACGCCGCCCGCAAGCGCCGGCTCCCGCGGCTGCCGACCTGCGTCGGGCTGATCACCGGTCGGGCGAGCGCGGCCGAGCACGACGTCGTCACGGTCGCGACGACGCGGTGGCCGGCCGTCCACTTCCGGGTGGAGAACACCGCGACGCAGGGCGTGCAGGCGGTGCCGCAGATCCTCGACGCCCTGGACGCGCTCGACCGCGACCCCGCCGTGCAGGTCATCGTCATCGCCCGGGGCGGCGGCAGCGTCGAGGACCTGCTGCCGTTCTCCGACGAGGCACTGTGCCGTGGGATCGCCCGGTGCCGCACGCCGGTGGTCACCGCGATCGGGCACGAGCCCGACACCCCGCTCGTCGACCACGTCGCCGACGTCCGCGCCGCCACCCCCACCGACGCCGCGAAGCGCATCGTCCCCGATCTCGCCGAGGAGACCGCCCACCTCGCCGCCCTGCGCACCCGCGCCCGGCGCGCGCTGCACGCGTGGGTGGAGCGCGAGGACGCGCTGATCGCGCGACTGCGCGCCCGGCCCGTCCTCGCCGACCCGCTGCGCACGATCGAGGCCCGCACCGGGGAGGTCGTCGTGCTCACCGACCGGGCCCGCCGCACCGTCGACCGCGGCCTGCGTGAGCGGGAGGCCGACATCAGCCACCGGCGCGCCTCGCTGACCGCCCTGGGGCCCGCCGCGACGCTCACCCGCGGGTACGCGATCGTGCAGCGCGGTGGTGAGGTGGGCTCACCGGTCCTGCGCGCCGCCGCCGACGCGCAGCCGGGCGACCTGCTCCGGGTGCGGCTCGCCGACGGCGCCGTCACCGCGCGGGTCGAGGCCGCCGAGTGACCGCAGCGGTGGTCCACCGCTGACACTGGACGTCAGGAACGGCACACGCTCGAGGAGGGACCATGGCCGACGACGACCCCGGCTACGAGCAGGCCCGCGACGAGCTCGCGCAGGTCGTGGCGAAGCTCGAGGCCGGTGGGCTGTCGCTCGAGGACTCGCTCGCGCTGTGGGAACGCGGCGAGGCGCTGGCCCGGGTGTGCGAGCGGCACCTCGCGGGCGCCCGCGCGAAGGTCGACGCCGTGCTCCGGGAGGCGGAGTCGGGAAGCGACGACGTCCGTCAGGATGGGACCCCATGAGCAGCCCGCCGGAGGAGGCCTGGGAGCGCGCGATCGCCGACGCGCACGACGGCTACCACGACGAGACGAGGCTCCACCGCGATCCCGACGTCCTGGTCGAGGACGTCGTCTCCTGGCGGATGCTCTCGCCGCACCTGATGCGGGCGCTGGCGTTCCTCGTCGCCCCGACCGTGCTGCTCGTGATCTGGCTGCTGCTGGGCTACCTCGCGTCCACGTCCGGGCCGTCGATCACGGGTCGGCTCGTGATGAACGTGCTCCTCGCCGTGCTCGTGGTGCTCTACCTCGCCGGCGTCGCCGCGTTCTTCGCGCCGGCGAAGGAACCGATCGCCGAGTACTCCCGGCTCCTGGAGAACCGCGCGGGCGCCGCCCGGGGCGCCTACGACTGGGTCAGCCGCGCCGCGCGGGCCCGCCGCACGCCTGCCGAGGTCGCGCCGAGCACCGTCGCCGGGGTGCCGGTCCTGCTCTTCCGGCAGCGCTCGGAGCGGGCGATGCTGCTGGTGCAGCCCTACGGCCGGGACCTCTACGTCGGCTGGACGATGTGGCGCTCGCGCTCCACGGCCACGCTGCTCGCCCACTTCCTGCGCGACACGTTCGGCCGCTTCGCTCCCCTCCCGGTCTTCTCCGCGGAGCTGCGCGCCGCGTCGACCCGCGCGATGCGCGAGAGCGTCCACTCGCTCGCCCGCGAGGGGGTCGCGGCGGCCGCGTACGCCGACGCCGAGGGTTCCGGACGGCGGGTCGAGCAGCCCGCGCCGCCGGCTGCTGCGCACGTGGCGGCCGCGGACGGGAACGCACCCGCCGCCACCGAGGGCACCCGCCGTCGGGAAGGGTTGCCGCGCTCGGCGCCCGCGACGGACCCGACCGCGGGGTGGGAGCAGGAGTGGCGCGAGCACGTCACCCGCGACGAGGCCGGCTGGGGCCCGCCACCGCGCTGACGTCCGGGGTCAGCCGTGTGCCACCGCTGACGTCCGGGGTCAGCCGTGTGCCACCGCTGACGCCCAGGTGTCTACGGCGACTGCCGTGCCGCCGTGATCAGCTGCACGAACCGCGCCGGGGTCGCGTCCCCGGTGACCAGCCAGCGCACCCCGCCGACGTCGGTCACCCAGATCGGCTCGTTGCGCAGCCCGCGGTAGGTCGCCCACGTGAGGCCGTCGGCGCTGACCGGCGCCCCCGCCTGCGGCGCGCCCTGCTCGGACGCGACGAGCCCCTCCGCCGTGCCGTCGGACTGGACCAGACGCACGAAGGTGTTGTCCGGCGTCAGCCAGCCCAGGCGGAACGCGCGGCCACCCGGGACGTCGCGGAGGTCGCTGGACTGCGGGATCCAGTCGGCCGGCAGCTGCGGGCCGCGCACGCGGAACGGCACCGAGCCGGCCGCCGAGGCGGTCACGCCCGCGACGTCGATGCGCTGCACCGAGCCGCGGTCGACCGTTCCCGGGGCGGAGACCGAGCACGCACGGGTGAGTCCGGTCAGCGCGAGGACGATGACGGCGAGCACGATCGTGCCGATCGCGAACGGCCTGATGCCACCGGTGCGGTCCGGCTGCGGCGAACTCATGGCCTCCATCGTTCCAGTGGCGATCGACGCGGCGCCGGACGAGGCCCTGATCTGGGAGGATGGCGGCCCTCACCCATGCAGGAAGAAGGAGCGCACCCGGTGACCTCTCCCGCCCGCCGTCGTCCCGAGGCCCCGGACCGGAACCTGGCCCTCGAACTCGTCCGGGTCACGGAGGCGGCCGCGATGGCCGCCGGCCGCTTCGTCGGTCGCGGGGACAAGAACGGCGGGGACGGCGCGGCCGTCGACGCGATGCGCAAGCTCATCGGCTCGGTGACCATGCGCGGCGTCGTCGTGATCGGCGAGGGCGAGAAGGACGAGGCGCCCATGCTGTTCAACGGCGAGGAGGTGGGCAACGGCGAGGGCCCGGAGTGCGACGTCGCCGTCGACCCCGTCGACGGCACCACGCTCATGGCCAAGGGCATGCCGAACGCGCTCGCCGTGCTCGCGGTCGCCGAGCGGGGCGCGATGTTCGACCCGTCGGCGGTCTTCTACATGGAGAAGCTCGCGGTCGGGCCGGAGTACGCCGACGTCGTCGACATCACGCGCTCGGTGAAGGACAACCTGCGCGCGATCGCGAAGCGCAAGGGCGGCGGCGTCCCCGACGTCACGGTCTGCGTGCTCGACCGGCCCCGCCACGAGCAGCTCGTGCAGGAGATCCGCGACGCCGGGGCGCGCATCCGCTTCATCTCCGACGGCGACGTCGCCGGGGCGATCGCGGCGGCCCGCTCCGAGAGCGGCGTCGACATCCTGCTCGGCATCGGCGGCACACCCGAGGGGATCATCGCCGCGTCGGCGATCACCTGCCTCGGCGGCTCCTTCCAGGGCCGGCTCTGGCCGAAGGACGACGAGGAGCGCGAGAAGGCCCTCGCCGCGGGGCACGACCTCGACCGGGTCCTGCACACCGGCGACCTGGTCAAGGGCGACAACATCTTCTTCTGCGCCACCGGCGTCACCGACGGCGACCTGCTGCGCGGCGTGCACTACCGCGCGGGCGGGGCCACCACGCAGTCGCTGGTGATGCGGTCGAAGTCCGGCACGGTCCGTCTCGTCGACGGCTACCACCGGCTGTCGAAGCTGCGCGAGTACTCGAGCTTCGACCTCGGTGGCGACGACGAGGGCGTGGACGAGACGCCCTGGGTGTGAGCTTCGCTCAGGTGAGCACTTCTCCGTGCCAGGACACGGATTAGTGCTCACCTGCCGCCAGGCACAATGACGACCATGAGCAGCAACGGCGCACAGGAGTACCGGACCGAGCACGACACGATGGGCGAGGTCCAGGTCCCCGCCCAGGCGCTCTACGCGGCCCAGACCCAGCGCGCGGTGGAGAACTTCCCGATCTCCGGCCGCCCGATCGAGCCGGCCCAGATCCGCGCGCTCGGTCTGGTCAAGGGGGCGTGCGCCCGGGTGAACAAGGACCTGGGCGTCCTCGACGCCGGGATCGCCGACGCCGTCGCCGCGGCCGCCGACGAGGTCGCCTCCGGCGCGCACGACGGCGAGTTCCCGATCGACGTGTTCCAGACCGGCTCGGGCACCAGCTCGAACATGAACGCGAACGAGGTCATCGCGACCCTCGCCTCCCGCGCGTCGGGCTCGAAGGTCCACCCGAACGACCACGTCAACGCCTCGCAGAGCTCCAACGACGTCTTCCCGACGACGATCCACCTGGCCGCCACCGAGGCCGTCGTCCGCGACACCGTCCCCGGCCTCGACCACCTCGCCTCCGTGCTGAACCGCAAGGCGCAGGACTGGCGCCACGTGGTGAAGTCGGGCCGGACCCACCTCATGGACGCCGTGCCGATCACGCTCGGCCAGGAGGCCGGCGGCTGGGCCACGCAGTGCACCCACGGCGCCGAGCGGCTCCGCGCGACGCTCCCCCGCCTCGGCGAGCTGCCGATCGGCGGCACCGCCGTCGGCACCGGGATCAACACCCCGGAGGGCTTCGGCGGCAAGGTCGTCGAGCAGCTGCGTCAGTCCACCGGGATCCCCGAGCTCACCGAGGCCCGCGACCACATCGAGGCCCAGGGCGCCCGGGACGGCCTCGTCGAGGTCTCCGGCGCGCTGCGCACCGTCGCCGTCAGCCTCTACAAGATCGCGAACGACATCCGCTGGATGTCCTCGGGCCCGTCGACCGGCCTGGCCGAGATCCGCATCCCGGACCTGCAGCCGGGCAGCTCGATCATGCCGGGCAAGGTCAACCCGGTGATCTGCGAGGCCACGATGATGGTCTGCGCCCAGGTCATCGGCAACGACGCGACGGTCGCCTTCTCGGGCACCCAGGGCAACCTCGAGCTCAACGTCATGATGCCGGTCATGGCGCGCAACATCCTCGAGTCGGCCCGCCTGCTCGCCAACGCCGCGCGCCTGCTCGCCGACCGCGTCCTCGAGGGCACCGAGGCCGACGAGGAGGCGTGCCGCCGCTACGCCGAGTCGTCCTCGGCGATCGTCACCCCGCTCAACCGCCTCATCGGCTACGAGGAGGCCGCGAAGATCGCGAAGAAGGCGATGAAGGAGCGGAAGACCATCCGCGAGGTCATCGAGGCCGACGGCTACGTCCGCGACGGCAAGCTCACCCAGGAGCAGCTCGACACCGCGCTCGACGTGCTGGCCATGACCCGCGTGGATTCCTGACGGCGTCGGGGTAGACAGCGGCCGTGTTGTTCTCCCGGGTCGCCGCGACCTCCGGCGAGGTCGGGGCGACCCGGTCCCGCAAGGCCAAGACCGCCGCGCTCGCGGCGATCCTGGCCGACGCGGCGCCCGACGAGGTCGCGCCGGTGACGGCGTGGCTCGCCGGGTTCATGCAGCAGGGCCGCACCGGGATCGGGTGGCGCACGCTGTCCGGCCTCGACGTCTCCCCCGCCGTCGAGCCGTCGCTGGAGGTTCCCGACGTCGAGGCGTCCCTGGACCGGCTCGCGGCGCTCGCCGGCTCCGGCAGCGGGGTCGGCGCCCGGCGGTCGGCGGAGCTGTCGTCGCTGCTGGGCGCCGCGACCGAGGACGAGGGCCGCTTCCTCGTCCGGCTGCTCGGCGGTGAGCTGCGGCAGGGGGCGCTCGAGGGGCTCATGGTGGAGGCCGTGGCTGCCGCGGCCAAGGTGCCCGCCGACGTCGTCCGCCGGGCGTTCATGCTCTCCGGGCAGCTGCCCGAGACCGCGCAGACGGCGCTGAGCAGCGAGGACCCGGTGGCCGCCCTGGAGGCGGTCGGGCTCGCGGTGATGCGCCCGGTCCGGCCGATGCTGGCCTCCCCCGGCGACTCCCTCGAGGACACCCTGGCCGACCTGGGCACCGAGATCGTCGTCGAGCACAAGCTGGACGGCGCGCGGATCCAGGTCCACCGCCGCGGCGAGGAGGTGCGGGTCTGGTCGCGCACCTTGCACGAGATCACCGACGCCGTCCCGGAGATCGTCGCGCTGACCCGCGAGCTCCCCGTGGACACCGTCGTCCTGGACGGCGAGACCCTCGCCGTCGCGGAGGACGGGCGGCCGCGCGCCTTCCAGGAGTCGATGAAGGGCCTGGGCAACGGGGCGATGCAGCCCTGGTACTTCGACTGCCTGCACCGCGACGGCCGGGACCTGGTCGACGAACCCCTGGAGACCCGTCGTCGGGAACTGGCGGAGATCGTCGGGGACCGGGTGATCCCGTCGGTCGTCCGGCCGACGCCCGAGCGGGCCGCCGAGGCGATCCGCGAGGCGCTGGCGGCGGGCCAGGAGGGCTCGATGGTCAAGGCGCTCGACTCGACCTACACCGCCGGTCGGCGCGGGAAGGCGTGGCAGAAGATCAAGCCCTCGCACACCTTCGACCTCGTGGTCCTGGCGTGCGAGTGGGGTTCCGGACGGCGACGGGGGTGGCTCTCGAACATCCACCTCGGGGCGCGGACCGACGACGGCTTCGTGATGGTCGGCAAGACCTTCAAGGGCATGACCGACGAGACGCTGCGCTGGCAGACCGAGACGTTCCCGCGGTACGAGACCTCGCGGGACGCGCACACCGTGTACCTGCGGCCGGAGATCGTCGTGGAGATCGAGCTCGACGGGGTGCAGACCTCCACGCGCTACCCGGGGGGCGTCGCCCTGCGTTTCGCGCGGGTCGTCCGCTACCGCGACGACAAGCCCCTCACGGAGACCGACACCCTCGACACACTCCGGGCGCTGCGGCGCTGACCGTCCCGACGACGGGGCACCCGGGTCCCGTGCGCATCCTCGCGACCGTCACCGGGTCCCCGTCCCACGCCCGGGCCGTCCTGCCGTTCGCCCGGGCGGTGGGCGCCGCCGGTCACGAGGTGGTGGTGGCCTGCCCGCCGGACCTCGCCGCGTCCTTCGACGGATCGCCGGTGCGGGTGGCCCCGGTGCTGGTCCCGATGTCCGAGGCCGCCGCCCGATTCGCGCCGCGGATCGAGGCGCTGGGCGAGCATCCCGACCCGGCGGCGGTGGTCGCCCGGGTGTTCGCGGGCGAGCACCTCGTCGACGAGGTCCGGGCGCTGCGACGGCTCGGGAGGTTCGACCTCGTGCTGCGCGACGGCGGCGAGTTCGCCGGAATGCTCTACGCCGAGGAGCTCGGGGTGCCGCACCTGCCCGCCCCGTCGGGAGCGGCGCACGTCCTCGACCCGCTGCACGTCGGCCCGCTGCTCACGGCCTGCCGTACCGAGCTCGGGCTCCCGGCCGTGGCCGACGCCGGAGCGCTCGCTCCCTACGGCCGGCTCGACTGCATGCCGCCCGCGTTCTCGTTCGCCCCGTCGTGGCTGCCGGCGGCGCACGCGTTCCGTCAGGACGACGAGGTCGACCGCGGCGGCCGGCTGCCGGAGTGGATCGCGGACCTCCCCGCGGGCCGGGCGCTGGTGCTGGCGTCGCTGGGCACGGCGCTGCCGATGATGCAGGGCACCGACCGGCAGGCGGCCCCGGGCGGCCCGCCCGCCGACCCCGCCGCCGGGCTCCGGGCACTGGTCCGGGCCGCGAACGAGGTCGACGCGGAGGTCGTCGTCGCGACCGCAGGCCTGGAGTGCGACGTCGAGCCGGCGCCCCACGTGCACCTCGAGCGGTGGGTGCCGCAGCCCCTGCTGCTGCAGGTCGCCGACGCGATGGTGACCCACGGCGGCTACAACACCGTCCGCGAGGCGGTCCGCCACGGCGTGCCGATGGTGGCGTTCCCGCAGTTCGGCGACCAGTTCGCGAGTGCCGGCCGGATCGCCGCCCTCGGCCTCGGGCGCCACGTCGACGGCGATTCCCTCGCCGCCGGGCTGTCCGGCGTCCTCGCCGACGGGGCGGTGCACCGCACGGTCCGCGCGGCCCAGCGGGCCATGCTGGCCCTGCCCCCGGTCGCGTCGTTCGTCGACCTCGCGGAGTCCCTCGTCCGAGCGTGACCGGCACGACCTGTGATCGTGACCGTCGCGAGGGCACACTCGGAGGTATGGAACTGCGCCTGGCGAGCTACGAGCCCACCTCACTCGTCGCGATCTCGCTCGCGCGCGAGGCCGACGACATGCCCGACGAGGTGCGCCTCGTCGACACCGCCGTCGCCGAGGAGGTGGAGGCGCTGCTCGAGGCCCACCGCGGTGAGCGGGTCGTGGGCGTCGACCTCGACGCCCTCGTCGAGGAGGCCGAGGCCCGGGTCGACGCAGCTCGTCGCTGACCGCCCGCGCGCCCGGTAACCTGTGCGCACGTGCGGTTCCTCGACGGGCACGTCCCTGCCCATGACCTGACCTACGACGACGTCTTCCTCGTCCCCGAGCGCTCGGACGTCGCGTCCCGCTTCGACGTCGACCTCGCGGTGGCCGACCCCAGCGGGGCCACGATCCCGGTGGTCGCGGCCAACATGACGGCGGTGTCCGGCCGGCGCATGGCCGAGACGCTGGCCCGCCGCGGGGGCATGGCGGTCATCCCGCAGGACGTGGACGTCGCCGCGGTCGCCGACATCGTCGCCGGGGTGAAGTCGCGGCACACCGTGTGGGACACCCCCGTCGTCCTGCACCCGGGCGAGGCGGTCGCGGACGCGCTGAACCTCGTGAGCAAGCGGGCGCACGGGGCGGTGGTCGTGGTCGACGACGGCGGGCGTCCGCTCGGCGTCGTCCGCGAGGCCGACTGTGCCGGCGTCGACCGCTTCACCCGGCTCGCCGACGTCCTGGTGCCGGCCGTGACGGTGTCGGTGGGCACCGAGCCCCGCCAGGTCTTCGATGCCCTGTCCGCTCCGGGCGCGGGCGACCTCGCCCTCGGGATCGACGCGGACGGCCGGCTCGCCGGGGTCCTCACCCGCACCGGCGCCCTGCGCGCCGAGGTCTACGCGCCGGCCGTCGACGCCGACGGCCGGCTCCGGGTCGCCGCGGCGCTCGGCGTGAACGGCGACGTGGCGACCCGCACCAAGGAACTCGTCGCCGCGGGGGTCGACGTCCTCGTCGTCGACACCGCCCACGGCCACCAGGAGAAGACCATCTCCGCGCTGCGCACGGTGCGGGACGCGGGTCCGGAGGCGGTCGTCGTCGCCGGCAACGTCGTCACCGCCGCGGGCACGATCGACCTGATCGAGGCGGGCGCGGACGTCGTGAAGGTCGGGGTCGGCCCCGGCGCCATGTGCACGACCCGCATGGCCACCGGGGTCGGCCGCCCCCAGTTCTCCGCCGTCGCCGAGTGCGCCGCGGCCGCCCGGGCCCGCGGGAAGCACATCTGGGCCGACGGCGGGGTGCGCCACCCGCGCGACGTGGCGCTGGCCCTCGCGGCGGGGGCGTCCGCGGTGATGGTCGGTTCCTGGTTCGCCGGGACCTACGAGTCGCCGGGCGACCTGCAGCGCGACGAGCACGGCGCCCCGTACAAGGAGTCGTTCGGAATGGCCTCGAAGCGGGCCGTCACGGCACGGACCCGCACCGACTCGGCGTTCGACCGGGCCCGCAAGGGACTGTTCGAGGAGGGCATCTCGTCGTCGCGGATGCGCCTCGACCCGGCCCGGCCCGGGGTGGAGGACCTGCTCGACTCGATCTGCGCGGGCGTCCGGTCGGCGTGCACGTACACCGGCGCCACGACGCTCGAGGAGTTCCACGACCGCGCCGTGCTGGGCATCCAGTCGGCGTCCGGCTTCGCGGAGGGTCGCCCGCTCCCGACGGGGTGGTGAGCCTCCACCGAGGTACACACCAGGCAGGTCCGGCCGCCCACCGGCCTGCCTGAGGTCACCCTCGCGACCGGGAGCCGACCGGTCAGCCGAGCGGAGCCGACCGGGCCGGCACCGGCCCGCCGTCGGGAACGAACGGCACTCTCGCAGCATCGATGTGCGCGAGAGTGCCGTTCGCTCGAAGCCGGCGGGGTCAGCCGCCGTACGCCTCGCCCTCGAGCATCTCCGTGACCAGCGCCGCGATCGGCGAGCGCTCGGAGCGGGTGAGCGTGACGTGGGCGAACAGCGGGTGGCCCTTGAGCTTCTCGATCACCGCGGCGATGCCGTCGTGGCGGCCGACCCGCAGGTTGTCGCGCTGGGCGACGTCGTGGGTGAGCACGACCCGCGAGTTGGTGCCGAGCCGGGAGAGCACGGTGAGCAGGACGTTGCGCTCCAGGGACTGGGCCTCGTCGACGATGACGAACGCGTCGTGCAGCGAGCGCCCGCGGATGTGGGTCAGCGGGAGCACCTCGAGCATGCCGCGCTCGATGACCTCCTCCACGACGTTGGTGGAGACCAGCGCGCCGAGGGTGTCGAAGACGGCCTGCGCCCAGGGCGCCATCTTCTCGTTCTCGCCGCCCGGCAGGTAGCCGAGATCCTGGCCGCCGACCGCGTACACCGGGCGGAACACCACGATCTTGCGGTGCTGCTGGCGCTCGAGGACGGCCTCGAGCCCGGCGCACAGCGCGACGGCGGACTTCCCGGTGCCGGCGCGACCGCCGAGGGAGACGATCCCGATCTCGGGGTCGGTCAGCAGGTCGATCGCGATCCGCTGCTCGGCCGAGCGGCCGTGCAGCCCGAAGACGTCGCGGTCGCCGCGGACGAGGCGCACCTGCTTGTCCGGGGTCACGCGTCCGAGGGCGGAGGAGCCTCCACCGAGCAGACGCAGCCCGGTGTGGCAGGGCAGGTCGCGGGCGGCCTCGACCTCGGTGAGTCCCTCGGCGAACAGGTCGGTGATCTCGCGCGGGTCGGCGGCCACCTCGGCCATGCCGGTCCAGCCGGAGGTCACGACGTCCTGGGCGTGGTACTCGTCGGCCGGGAGACCGACCGCCGCGGCCTTGACCCGCAGCGGCATGTCCTTGGTGACCAGGGTGACCGTCGAGCCCTCGGCCGCGAGGTTCGCGGCGCACGCGAGGATGCGCGCGTCGTTCTCACCGGTGCGGAAACCCGCCGGGAGCACCGACGGGTCGGTGTGGTTCAGCTCGATGCGCAGCGACCCGCCCTCGGGCGTGATCTCGATCGGCTGGTCCAGGCGGCCGTGGGTGATGCGGAGGTCGTCGAGGAGGCGCAGGGCCTCCCGGGCGAACCAGCCGAGCTCCGGGTGGTGGCGCTTGCCCTCGAGTTCGGTGATCACGACGAGCGGGACGACGACCTCGTGCTCGGCGAAGCGGGTGGGGGCCCACGGGTCGCTGAGCAGGACCGAGGTGTCCAGGACGTACGTGATCGGGGTGACCGACGGGGGCTGTGCGACGTGCTCTGCGCTCACGGCTACTCCCTCGTGGCGGTCGCGACACCCACGACCACGTGTCCTCGCTGGACGAGAAGACCTACGTCGTGATCCGGTGCCGTCGGGGCGGTCCCCCGCCGGGGGACCTGCCTCTCCGGCGCCGCGCGCGAGGGCCGGGTGCCGGCCCTCCCGCCGGGTCGACCGGGCCGAGGTGCACGCCCACCGGGGCGGACGCCCCGGCGGTGCTGCGGCACCGCGTCCCGTTCCGACCCGTCACGTTCTCCGGCCTCCCCGGACGGTCCGCATCCGCTACGGCGCCGTCGAGGCGGACGGTACAGCCGGTGACCGGTCGTTGTCGCGCGCCAAGCGTGACAATTTCGGGTCGGGCATCACACGCTGGGCGACATCGGCGTGTCGCGGACGTGTCGGGGGTACCGCTCACCGTCGCCGGTCGGCCGGAGGTCCCGGTGCAGCATCTCCGGCGTCCACGACTCGTCGAGCAGCCGCGCGAAGCGGGACCCGGCGGGCGTCCCGGCCGGGCGGGCCGCCAGCCACCGCCGGACGAGGCGGGCGCCCTCGACGTAGGTGGTCGTGTGGATCCGCCAGCGCGGGTGGCCGAGGAACTCGAGCATCCGATCGGCGCGGTCGTCGTCGACGAGCAGCCAGCGCCGCAGGTGGGCCCGCGCCCGCTCCTCGCGGTCGACGGCGGAGGAGCCGTGCAGGAGCAGCGCGGCGTCCTGCCGCACGCTCGTGAGCGGTTCGCTCGCGGCCTCGACGGCCTCCCCCAGCGCGGCGCGCTCGGGTCGGGGCGCGCCGGCGATCCCGACGAGGCGGTCGGCGGCCCATCGCCCCCACCCCGTCCCGACGACGGCCTCGAGCCCGAGCTCGGCGGCCCCCTCCGCGACGAGGCTCTGCGGGGTCCGGGCGAGCAGCAGGGTCCGTTCCGGGCGAACGGTGCCCTCGGTGCGGGCGGCCTCGGTGTGGTGGCCGGGGTACGCCTCGTGAGCGGCGAGCAGCGGCAGGTGGGTCCAGCGGTGGCCGGCGTCGACCGCGACCTGCATCACCGACCGGCGGGGCCCGACCCGTCGGGTGAACCCGGCCCACGGCGCGCCCGCCACGACCTCGAGATCGACCGCCTCCCCGGACGGGAGCCCGACCGTGGCCGCGGTCGCCTCCCGCAGGCCCGCCAGGACCGCGGCGGTCGCGTCGCGCAGCGCCTCCGGCGGCACGCGGTCGGCGTCGCGGAACGCGGTCATCGCGGCCGGGAGCCGGCGCAGTGGCACGCCGAGCAGGGCGGCCAGGGCGTCGTGCGCGGCCCGGTAGCGGTCCTCCGGACCCGGTGCGACGTCCACGCCGAGGCAGCCGCGGACCTCGTCGACGAAGGCGAACCGCTCCCCGGCCGCCCGCCCGGCGACCACCTCGCACGCCGCGAGCTGGGCGTCGAGGTAGTCCGCCCGCGGCCCGGGGTGCTCGACGAGCCGACGGCGTAGCGCGACCGCCTCGCGGCGCAGGTCCTCCGGTGCGGGTGACGGGCCGTCGTCCGCACGCTCCGCCGCGGCGGCGTCACCGAGGTGGGCGTCGACGAGGCCGGGCACCACGCGTCCGAGGCGCAGCCCGAGCTGCACGTAGGTCCGCGCCAGCCCGTCGAGGCCTTCGTCCGCCGATCCGTCCACCGTCGGGCGAGGTTACCCGTCGTGGGCGGATCGGGCCTCGGAGCGGACACCGCGTCGCTGAATACGACGGACGGGTGTCGAGGTGGATCACGCAGCGCCAGCTGAATGCGCTCTCCGGGCACCGCGCCGAACGCGACACCACCCACGTCTCACCCGGAGAATGCACTCAAGTCGCCCTACGAAGTAGGTGCCACTCGATCGGGGATCCGGCGATACCCACGGCCGAGGTCGCCCGTTAGGTTTCATGTCATCAGCCGCACCGTCCGTGAGGCTGGAACACACGAAAGCGGTCCCCCGATCCCGGATCGGGAAATCGCACTCTGACGAGGGGAACTTCTCCGAATGCTGCTCAAGAAGGCGGGAATGGTCGTCCTCGGTACCGCGGCGGGCGTGGCGGCGCTCTCCGGGACCGCGTTCGCGGGTGACTACCAGGGCACCTCCGGCGGCGACCACGGCCACAGCTGGGACCGCGACCACGGCCACCACCACTCGCACGACGGTGGCAACGGCAACGCCTCGGCCCGCACGGGCGACTGCGCGAACTTCGGCGACCAGCTCGTCGGCCTCAACTGCATCGCCGTCCAGGCCCCCATCAACCAGCTGGGCCTCCTGAGCTCCTACGACAACAGCAGCGACGACAACGGCGGCGGCCGCAACGGCAACGCCCGCACCGGTGGCGACCGCGACGGGCGCGACGGCGATGGCGGCGGCAACGGCAACGCCTCGGCCCGCAGCGGCGACCAGGCCAACTTCGGCGACCAGCTCATCGGCGTGAACAACGTCGTCGCCCAGCTGCCGATCAACCAGCTCGGCATCCTGAGCGGCTACAACAACGCCTCCTGATCCGGATTCCTGACGGCGGGCGCGGACAGCGTGGGAGCGGACCCACGCCCGCCGTCGGGAAGACTCACGCACCGGCGTATCCGTGCCCATCGGGGGATGGCACGGGTGCGCCGGTGCGTTTTCTCGTCCCGGGGCCGATCAGCCGCCGAATCGACGGTGGCGATCCGAGTAGTCCCGCAGCGCCCGCAGGAAGTCGATGCGGCGGAACTGCGGCCAGAAAGCCTCGGTGAAATAGAACTCCGAATACACCGACTGCCACATGAGGAATCCCGAGAGTCGCTGCTCACCCGAGGTCCGGATCACCAGGTCGGGGTCGGGCTGGCCGCTGGTGTAGAGGTGTTCGGCGATGTGGTCGACGTCGAGGACCTCCGCGAGCTCCTCGATCGAGGTCCCGGCCTCGGCGTGCCGCAGCAGCAGCTTGCGCACCGCGTCCGCGATCTCCTGGCGCCCGCCGTACCCGACCGCCGCGTTGACCTGCAGGCCACCCCGGCCCTCGGTCGAGTCGGCCGCGGCCGTCAGTCGCGCCGCGGTCGGCGCCGGGACGAGGTCCAGCGAGCCGACGATGCGCAGCCGCCAGTCCCGGTCCGGGGCCGCGAGGCCCTCGACGGCCGTGGCGATGATCTCCAGGAGCTGCTCGAGCTCCTCCGGCGGCCGCCCGACGTTGTCGGTGGAGAGCAGGAAGAGCGTGACCACCTCGACGCCGGCCTCGTCGGCCCAGTCGAGCATGTCGACGATCTTGCGGGCACCGACCCGGTGGCCGTCGCTCGGGTCGGTGAGCCCGACCTCCTTCGCCCAGCGCCGGTTGCCGTCGAGGATCACCCCGACGTGGCGGGGCGGGTGGCTCGCGGCGACCTTGCGACGCAGCCGTCGCTCGTAGAGCGAGACGGCCACCTCACGGACTCCTGCGCGGACGCTCACGGGCGGCCAGGCTACGCCGCCGGGCCGAGCTGCCGACCCCTCGTCACCCGCCCGTCGCCCGGACTTCTCCGCTTCCACAGCCGGCTGTCCTACGCTCTGCAGGCGTGACCATCGTCGACACCGGACCGACGGGGCCCGCCAAGCCGCGGTTGCGGGGCTGGCTGCACCTGTGGTCCTTCGCCGTCGGGATCGCCGCCGGCGCCACCCTCATCGCCCTCGCCGGGTCGACGGTCTCCGGGGAGGCCGCGGCCGCCGTCGCCGTGTACTCCGCGACGGTCCTCGGCGTCTTCGGGATCAGCGCGCTCTACCACCGCCGGTCGTGGGTCTCGCCCCGCGCGCACACCACGATGAAGCGGCTCGACCACGCGATGATCTTCATCTTCATCGCGGGTACGTACACGCCGTTCGCCGTCCTGGCGCTGCCCGAGACGACCGGCCTGGTGGTGCTGGCCGTCGTGTGGACCGGCGCAGTGGCGGGCGCGGCCCTCAAACTGTTCCGCCCGCACACCCCGCGCTGGGTCGGCGTCCCGATCTACCTCGCCCTGGGATGGGTCGCGGTGTTCGTGCTGCCCGACCTGCTCGCGCGCGGGGGTGTCGCGGCGTTCGTGCTGCTCGTGGTCGGCGGTGCGTTCTACACCGCCGGCGCGCTCTGCTTCGCCTTCCGCCGCCCGGCCGGCTGGCCCGCGACGTTCGGCTACCACGAGTTCTTCCACGCGGCGACGGTCGTCGCCGCGATCTGTCACCACGTCGCGATCTGGCTGGTCCTCTACGCCTGACCGTCGTCCGGGGTCTCCTCGCCCGGGTCACCCTCGCCCGGGTCACCCTCGCCGGGCGTTCCCGACGGCGGGTCCAGGCGCGGCCCCCGGGTGCGGAGCTCGTCGACCGTGCTCATCGCCTCGCGCAGCTCGGCGAGCCACGGCTCGGTGTGCTCGCCGACCAGCGCGACCGCCCACGCCAGCGCCTCGGACCGGGAGCGGGCGACCCCGGCGTCGACCAGCGTGTCCAGCACCCGGCGCTCCGGCTGGCGCAGCCGCGTCATGACCGGCACCGACAGCGTGGTGAACAGCTCCTCGACGCCGGCCGTGTCGTCGCTGCCGTCCGCGATCCGCGCGCCCCAGGCGACCTTGCGGCCGTAGCGGTGCTCGGCCTGCCGGGCGATCTCCATCCGGTCCTCGCGGGTCTCCTCCCGGAAGCGGCTGATGCGCCCGACCGCGCTGGCCGCGCGCGCCGCCGCGTCGCCCTCGACCTCGGGGGCGGGCAGCTGCCCGACGATCAGGATCTCCTCGCGGTCCACCGTCACCTCGGGGGCCTCCAGGAACCAGCCCTCGGGCAGGCGGCCGGTCAGCCAGGCCTCGACGTCGTCGGTCGGGGGCAGGTCCCCCGCGGGGCGACCGCCCCGGCTCACACGTCCGCCGCCACTCGGGCGGCCCCGGTGTCCACGTCCCACCATCATCATCGACTCCTTCAGCGTGCTCTGCCGATGCACTGATTACAGCATTACGCAGGCACAGCGGTCGAGTCGGTTCGCGAGGAGCGGACGGACACCCCTCCCCGGTGGCAGGAAAGCGTCGTTGCTGCCACTGGCTGACAGCAACGACGCTTTCCTGCCACGGCGCGGGGCTCACCCCACGTGCAGAGCACCCGCGAGCTCGTCCGGCGTGGTGACGGGGCGGTCGCACACGAAACCGCGGCAGACGTAGGCGGCGGGCGCCCCGTCCACGAGCGGGCGGTCGGCCAGCAGCGGCACCCCCGGCGCGTCGGGCTCCCCCGCGACGACCACCGTGCCACCGGGCGCGTGCCGCCGGGCCGTCCCGACCAGCGCCTCCCGGTCCCCGGGGGTCGTCCCGACGACGGCGACCTGCAGCGGGCCGGCCAGGGCCGCCTCCGCCGCCGCGGCCCAGCCGCCCGCGAACCGGGCGTGGCGGGCCAGCAGGGTGCCGGCGGTGGTCAGCGCGGCGTCGGCGGCCGTCCGGTACCGGGCGGAGCGCTCGGGCCCGACCAGCACCGAGGCGGTGAGCAGCGCCGACGTCAGCACCGACGACCCGCACGGGGTGGCGCCGTCGGTGATCTCGCGCGGCCGGGTGACCAGCGCCTCGGCGTCGTCCGCGGTGTCCCAGAACAGCCCGGGGTCGGCGTCGGCGAAGTGGGTGAGCGCCAGGTCGAGCAGCCGGCACGCCTCGTCGAGCCACCGGGCCTCGCCGGTCGCCTGGTGGAGCGCGAGCAGGGCCTCGGCGAGCGCGGCGTGGTCCTCGAGGACACCGGGGGCGTCCCCCACCACCCCGTCCCGCGAGGTCCGCCGCAGACGCCCGTCGACGACGTGGACCTTGAGCAGCACGCCTCCGGCACGCCGGGCGGCCGCGAGCAGGTCGGACCGTCCGAGCGCCGCCGCCGCCTCGACGAGCCCGGTGATCGCATGCCCGTTCCACGCGACGACGACCTTGTCGTCGCGCGCCGGCTGCGCCCGCGTCGCCCGGGCGGCGAGCAGGGCCTTGCGGGCGGCCTGCCACCGGGCGGGGTCCGCCGGGTCGACCGGCATCTGCAGGGTCGAGCGGCCCTCCTCGAAGGTGCCCTCGGCGGTGACGCCGAGCAGATCCGCCGCCCACGCGCCCTCCTCGGGCCCCAGGACGTCCACCAGCTCGGCGGGCGACCAGACGTAGGTCGAGCCCTCCACCCCGGCCGCGTCGGCGTCGAGGGCCGCGGCGAATCCGCCCTCGGGCGTCCGGAGGTCCCGGAGCAGGAAGGCGGCGGTCAGCTCGGTGACGTGCCGGGCGAGGGTGCCGCCGAGCCGGGCCTCGTGCGCGTAGCTGCGCAGCAGGAGGGCGTTGTCGTAGAGCATCTTCTCGAAGTGGGGCACCACCCACCGCGCGTCGACCGAGTACCGCGCGAAGCCGCCGGCGAGCTGGTCGAGCAGGCCGCCGCGGGCCATGCGCTCGTGCGTGGCCGTGACCATCCGCCAGGCCGCGGCGCTGCGGGTCCGCTCGTGGTGGCGCAGCAGGAACTCGCACACCGACGACGGCGGGAACTTCGGCGCGCCGCCGAAGCCGCCGTGGTTCGCGTCGAACTCCGACTCCAGCGAGGCGACGGCCCCGGCCAGCACCTCGGCGTCGACGGACGCGGCGGGCAGCGACCGGGCGACGCCCGCCAGCCGCGCGGCGATGCCCGACGCCGCCTCGCGCACGGTGTCGTTGTCGGTCTCCCACGCCTTCGCCACGGCCGCGACGAGCTGCGTGAACGACGGCATGCCCCCGCGCGGGTCCGGCGGGTAGTAGGTGCCGCAGTGGAACGGCTCACCCGTCGGCGTGAGGAAGCAGGTCATCGGCCAGCCGCCCTGGCCGGTCATGGCCTGGGTGGCCTCCATGTAGACCGCGTCGACGTCCGGGCGCTCCTCGCGGTCCACCTTGATCGCCACGAACCGCTCGTTCACGAACGCGGCCACCTGCGGGTCGGAGAACGACTCGTGGGCCATGACGTGGCACCAGTGGCAGGCCGAGTAGCCCACCGAGAGCAGCACCGGGACCCCGCGCTCACGGGCCTCCGCGAACGCGGCGGGTTCCCACGGCCGCCAGTCGATCGGGTTGTCGGCGTGCTGGCGCAGGTAGGGGCTGGTCGAGTCGGCGAGCCGGTTGGCCATGCCGTCGATCGTCGCACGGCGTCACCGCACGGCTGCGCCGTCGGGTGAGCCGCCGGGTCAGCCGTCGGGCGCCGACCGACCGCGCGGTGACGGGGAGTCGACGGGTCCCGACGACGGGTCGGGCGTCCCGTCCGCGGCCGGCGCCTCCTCGCCGCCCTCGCCAGGGGCGTCGAACGACTCCGGCACGTTCCGCAGCCGCTTGGTCATCGAGCGGATGAGCAGGAACGTCGCGATGCCGAGCAGCAGGATGACCACGAGGGCGATCGGGGAGGTCTTGCCGAACTCCTCCCCGCGGTCGGAGCCCGGCGCGGGCGGTTGGGCCTGCGCCAGGAGGATCACCAGGCTCGCGGGCATCACGAGGTGAGCACCCGCTCGCGCACGCCGGAGAAGAGGTCGCCGTCCTCGGCGGACTCGGTCGTGGCGGGGTCGCCGACGAGGGACCGCGCGAGCTCGTAGTCCTCGGTGGGCCAGACCCGTTGCTGCAGCTCCATCGGCGTCTGGAACCAGCGGCCGTTGGGGTCGATCTGGGTGGCGTGCGCGAGCAGCGCCCGGTCGCGCACCGGGAAGTACTCGGCGCACCGCACCCGCGTGGTCACCCGCGCGCCCGGGTCGGGCCGCGACGACGTGTCCCAGTTCTCCAGCCACTCGGCGTAGGGCGACTCCTCGCCCGACGCCAGCATCGCCTCGTGGAAGGCGACGATGCGAGCCCGGGAGAACCCGTGCGAGTAGTAGAGCTTCAGCGGCTGCCACGGCTCGCCCGCCGCGGGGAACCGGTCCGGGTCGCCGCAGGCCTCCCACGCCGCCATCGACACCTCGTGGCAGCGGATGTGATCGGGGTGCGGGTAGCCGCCGTTCTCGTCGTAGGTCACCACGACGTGCGGCCGGAACTCGCGCATCACCCGGACGAGGGCCTCGGTGGGCACCTCGAGCGGCTCGAGCGCGAAGCAGCCCTCCGGCAGCGGCGGCTTCGGGTCGCCCTCGGGCAGCCCGGAGTCGACGAATCCGAGCCACCGGTGCTCGACCCCGAGGATCTCCGCGGCCCGCGCCATCTCCGCCCGCCGCACGCCCACCATGTCGGCGAGCACCTCGGGGCGGTCCATGGCCGGGTTGAGGATGCTCCCGGCCTCGCCCCCGGTGCACGTCACGACCATGACCTCGACGCCCTCGGCGACGTAGCGCGCGCACGTCGCGGCACCCTTGCTCGACTCGTCGTCGGGGTGCGCGTGAACCGACATCAGTCGCAGCTGGTCTCCCACGTACTCCATCATCCCCCGACCCCCCGACAGCCCGCCGCGCCCACCGCCCCCGTGACCCCCGTCGAGCGGATCGTCGCAGGTGAGCGGGGTCCTGTGACTTTCTCCCGAGATCCGGGAACCTCTCGGTCGGGAAGTTCGTACCGGCTCGACGGGGCCCCGACCGTGTTAGTGTCCACCGACACGGCCCGCATGCCGCGGGTCGTGTTTTTCCGTCTGTGGACGCCCCGTGCCCGGCGCGGTGCGTGCAGGCCGCCGCCCCGCACCCGCGGGACCGGACCCCGAGGAGTTGATCGCCGTGACCGAGACGCAGACCCAGGTGACCTGGCTGACCCAGGACGCCCACGACCGCCTCAAGGCCGAGCTCGACGACCTGGTGGGGCAGCGTCCCGCGATCGCGCAGAAGATCAACGCGGCCCGCGAGGAGGGCGACCTCAAGGAGAACGGCGGGTACCACGCCGCCCGTGAGGAGCAGGGCGTCATGGAGGCCCGGATCCGGCACCTCCAGGAACTGCTGCACACCGCGAAGGTCGGCGAGACGCCCACCGAGTCGGGGACCGCCGTCCCGGGGACGGTGCTCACCGTCCGCTTCGAGGGCGACGACGACACCGAGACCTTCCTGCTCGGGTCCCGCGAGGAGGGCTCGGCCGGGTCGATCGAGGTCTACTCGCCGAACTCGCCGCTCGGTTCCGCCCTCATCGGCGCCAAGGCCGGCGACACCGTGAGCTACGACCTCCCCGACGGCGGGTCGATGGAGGTCACGCTGGTCTCCGCGGAGCCGTACTCCCCCTGATCCGTACCCCGGATCCTCAGACCGCTCCCTCCGCGACCACGTAGGACGCGTCGCGGAGGGCCATGAGGATCGCGTCCTGGTGCTCGGGGCCGCGGGCCTCGAGCGTCAGCGCCACCTCAACGGTGCCGAGGGCCAGCGGGCCCAGATCGGCCGACGCCCCGAGGCGGCGGTGCTCGACGTCCACGACGTTGCCGCCCAGGCGGCCGACGAGGGCGAGCAGGTCGGCGAGGTAGCCGGCCCGGTCGGGGATGCGCACCCGCAGGCCGGCGTAGCGCCCGGCCGCCACCATGCCCCGGCGCACGAACTCCGCGAGCATCAGCGGGTCGACGTTCCCGCCCGAGAGCAGCGCGACGACGGGCGCCTCCCAGCGGCCCGGGTACTCGGCGATCGCCGCCACCGCCGCCGCGCCCGCCGGCTCCACCAGCAGCTTGCTGCGCTCCAGGCACTGGAGCACGGCCCGGCTCAGGGCCTCCTCGGACACGGTCACGATCTCGTCGACCTGGGCGGCCACCTGCGCGAAGGTGAGGTCGCCGGGGCGGGGCACGGCGATGCCGTCGGCGATCGTGGCGCCCGCGACGGACGTCGGGGTGCCGGCGGCCAGGGACGCCGGCCACGCGGCGAGCCCCTCGGCCTGGGCGCCGACGACCCGCACCCCGGTCCTGTGCAGGGCAGCCGCGATCCCGGCCACGAGACCGCCGCCCCCGGTGCACACCACCACGGTGCGGGCGTCGGGCACCTGCTCGGCGATCTCGAGCCCGGCGGTGCCCTGCCCGGCGATGATGTCGGGGTGGTCGAAGGGGTGGATGAGCACCGCCCCGGTCCGGTCGGCGAACGCCTGCGCCTCGAGCAGAGTGGCGTCGAAGGTGTCGACGAGCTCGACCCGCGCCCCGTAGCCGCGGGTCGCCGCGAGCTTCGGCAGCGGCGCACCGGCGGGCATGAACACGGTCGCCTCGGCCCCGAGCAGGCCCGCCGCGAGCGCGACGCCCTGGGCGTGGTTGCCGGCGCTCGCCGCCACCACGCCCCGCGCCCGCTCGGCGTCGGAGAGCCGCTGGATCCGCCGGTACGCGCCCCGGATCTTGAAGCTCCCGGTGCGCTGCAGGTTCTCGCACTTGAGCAGCACCGGGCCTCCCGCGGGGACCGACAGCACCCGCGAGGGCTCGACGGGGGTCCGGCGCACGACGCCGTGCTGCTCGGCACGGGCGGCCTCGACGTCGGCGCGGGTGACGAGGGTCGGCACGCAGGGCATGGTGCCCCACCGCCGCCCCCGCCCCGCGACCCCCGTCCCGCGTGAGGGGAGGAATCGAGCGCTCTTGTGGCATGAGGGTTCCCCTCACGCGGGAGGAGAGGGCCGATCGCGGGCGAGTTCCCGGCAACACGGTGATGTCGCCGACCGGTTCCCGCCCACGACGGACGGGCAACCGAGGGACGTCCGGGCCGTCCCACGGTCCGGTCGCCGCGCGGGTCCCGACGCCGACCGGACCGCCCGAACCGTTCGGGCGTGCGTACCGGACGTCGTCGGTAGCCTGTGGTGAGAGCGTGAGATTTCTGGGAGGACCCCGATGGAGACGCGACGCCGTGCCGCCCGGTTGGGCCTCGTCGCGCCCCTCGTCCTGGCCGCCGCGCTGACCGGGGCCGCCGTGTTCACGGTCGAACGGGCCGGCTGCGACGACCCGGGCTCGCTCGTGATCACCCACCACGGGCCCGTCCTCGTCGGCGGCTGCAGCGTCCCGGCGCTCGTCACGCCGGGTCACACGGCGCCGCACGGCTCCGCCGAGGACCAGGCGGACGCGCGCCGGGGCTGAGTCGCCCCGGCGTCGCGAAGACCCGCGAGAGCCTCAGAGCCGCCCGAGTGCGGTGAGCAGGTCGTCGACGAGGTCGTCGGCCTCCTCGATCCCGACCGACAGCCGCACGAGGTCCGAGGGCACCTCGAGCGGGGAGCCCGCCGTCGACGCGTGGGTCATGGCGCCCGGGTGCTCGATCAGCGACTCGACCCCGCCGAGCGACTCGGCCAGCGTGAAGACCTTCGTCGCCGCGCACAGCGCCCGAGCCGCCTGCTCCCCGCCGGCGAGCCGGATCGAGACCATCCCGCCGAAGCGGTGCATCTGCTTCGCCGCGACCTCGTGGTCGGGGTGCGTGGCGAGGCCCGGGTAGAGCACGGTCGACACGGCGTCGTGCGCCGTGAGGGCCTCGACGACCCGCTCGGCGTTGTCACAGTGCCGGTCCATCCGCACGGCCAGGGTCTTGATGCCGCGGGTGGTGAGGAAGCAGTCGAAGGGGCCGGGGACGGCGCCCATGCCGTTCTGCAGCCGGCCGAGGTCGGCCGCGAGCGCCTCGTCGGAGGTGACCACCGCGCCGCCGACGACGTCGGAGTGCCCACCGAGGTACTTCGTCGTCGAGTGCAGCACCACGTGCGCGCCCAGGCCCAGCGGCTGCTGCAGGTAGGGCGAGGCGAAGGTGTTGTCGACGACGAGCCGGATGCCGGCCTCGTCCGCGATCGACGCGAGCGCCGGGATGTCGGCGATCGAGAGCAGCGGGTTGGTCGGCGTCTCGCACCAGAGCAGCCTCGTCTCGGGCAGCACCGCGGCCCGGACGGCGTCGAGGTCGGAGAGGTCGACCGCCGAGAAGCGCACGCCCCAGTCCGCGAGGACGGTCGAGACCAGGCGGAAGGTGCCGCCGTAGGCGTCGATCGGGATGACGACGTGGTCGCCCGGGCGCAGCGCGGCGCGGAACAGCGTGTCCTCGGCCGCCATGCCCGACGCGAACGCCCGACAGAACCGCCCGCCCTCGAGCGCGGCCAGCTGGGTCTCCAGCGCGGTCCGCGTGGGGTTGCCGGTGCGGGCGTACTCGTAGCCCGAGCGCAGCCCGCCGACCCCGTCCTGGGCGAACGTCGACGTGGCGTGCACGGGGACGACGACCGAACCGGTGGCCGGGTCCGGCTCCTGGCCGGCATGGATGGCGCGCGTGGCGAAACCGTGGTCCTGACTCACCTGGTCAGTGTTCCCTATCGACCGGCGAGGAACGCGAGCACATCGGCTCGGCTGACGATGCCCGCCGGGCGCCCGTCGGAGATGACCAGCAGCCCGTCGCCGCCCTGCAGCTTCTCCATCGCCTCCGACAGCGGCTCCGAGATGCCGACGGAGGGCAGCGCGGGCGCGAGGTGGTCGGCGACCTTGTCGGTCAGCGCCGCCTTGCCCGTGAACAGCTTGTCGAGCAGGTCGCGCTCGGTCACCGCACCGCGGACCTCGGCCATCATCACCGGCGGCTCGGCCTGCACGATCGGCATCTGCGAGACGCTGAACTCCCGCATGATCGAGACGATGTCCGAGACCGTCTCGTTCGGGTGCCCGTGCACGAGGTCGGGGATCGAGCCGTCCTTCAGCCGCAGCACGTCGCCCACGGTGTACTCCGCGGTGTCGGCACGCAGGAACCCGTAGGACTGCATCCACTGGTCGTTGAAGACCGTGTTCAGGTACCCGCGCCCCCCGTCGGGGAGGAGCACGACGACGACGTCGTCGGGGCCGAGCTCCTCGGCCAGCCGCGCCGCCGCGACGGTCGCCATCCCGCAGGAGCCGCCGACGAGCAGCGCCTCCTCCCGGCCGAGCCGCCGGGTCATGTGGAAGGAGTCGGCGTCGGAGACGGCGAGGATGCGGTCGGCGATCCCGCGGTCGTACGTGCTCGGCCAGAAGTCCTCGCCGACGCCCTCGACGAGGTAGGGCCGCCCGTCCCCGCCGGAGTAGACCGAGCCCAGCGGGTCCGCGCCGACGATCTGCACGCGGCCGCCGGAGATCTCCTTGAGGTACTTGCCGGTGCCCGAGATGGTGCCGCCGGTGCCGACGCCCGCGACGAAGTGGGTGATGCGGCCGTCGGTCTGCTCCCAGATCTCGGGGCCGGTCGACTCCACGTGCGACGCCGGGTTGGCCGGGTTGGCGTACTGGTTGGGCTTCCAGCCGCCCTCGGTCTCGCGGGCGAGCCGGTCGGAGACCGAGTAGTACGACTCGGGGTGGTCGGGCTCGACGGCGGCCGGGCACACGACGACCTCGGCGCCGTAGGCGCGCAACGCGTCCCGCTTGGCGGGCGAGACCTTGTCCGGGCACACGAAGATGCAGTGGTAGCCGCGCTGCTGGGCGACGATCGCGAGGCCGATCCCGGTGTTTCCGGAGGTCGGCTCGACGATCGTGCCGCCGGGCTTGAGCTCCCCCGACGCCTCGGCCGCGTCGATCATCTTCTCGGCGATGCGGTCCTTCACGCTCCCGCCGGGGTTGAAGTACTCGACCTTCGCGAGCACGAGCGGCGCGTCGGGCCCGGTCGGCACGACCTTGTTGAGCTTCACCAGCGGGGTGTGTCCGACGAGGTCGGCGATGTGCTCGGCGTACTGCATGGCCCCCATCCTGCCGAACGCCGTCGACCGCGGCCGGACTGTCGCGCGAATCACCGCCGACCGGGAGCGGAACGCCCGCCTAAGGTGCAGGTCATGGCCACTCCCGACGCCGTGATCGTGTCCGCCGCCCGTTCCCCCATCGGCCGGGCCCGCAAGGGGACGCTCGCCGGCATGCGCCCCGACGACCTGGCCGCGCAGATGGTGCGCGCCGCCCTCGACCAGGTGCCCTCCCTGCCGCCCGCCGAGGTCGAGGACCTCATGCTCGGCTGCGGTCTGCCCGGCGGCGAGCAGGGCTACAACATGGGTCGCATCGTCGCTGTGGCGCTCGGGCTCGACACCGTGCCCGGCACGACCATCACCCGCTACTGCTCCTCCTCGCTGCAGACGATCCGCATGGCCGCGCACGCCATCCGCGCGGGTGAGGGCGACGTCTTCGTGGCGGCCGGCGTCGAGACCGTCTCCCGCTTCGAGAAGGGCTCCTCGGACGGGCTGCCGAACACCCAGAACCCGCTGTTCGACGAGGCGCAGGCCCGCACCGCGGAGGCCGCCGCCGCCGGCGCGTCGGAGTGGCACGACCCGCGCGCCGACGGCCTGCTCCCCGACGCCTACATCGCCATGGGCCAGACCGCGGAGAACGTCGCGCTGCTCGAGGACGTCTCCCGCGAGGAGATGGACCGCTTCGCGGTGCGCTCGCAGAACCTCGCCGAGCAGTCGGCCGCCGACGGGTTCTGGGCCCGCGAGATCACGCCGGTCACGCTCCCGGACGGCTCGGTCGTCGCCGCCGACGACTCCCCGCGGGCCGGCACCACCTACGAGGCGGTCGCCGGCCTCAAGCCCGTGTTCCGCCCCGACGGGCGCATCACCGCCGGCAACGCGTGCCCGCTCAACGACGGTGCCGCCGCCGTGGTGGTCATGTCCTCGACGCGCGCGGCCGACCTCGGCATCACCCCGCTCGCCCGGATCGTGTCCACCGGCGTGACCGGGCTCTCGCCCGAGATCATGGGCCTGGGGCCGGTCGGCGCCTCGCAGCAGGCGCTGCGCCGGGCCGGGCTGTCGATCGACGACGTCGACCTCGTCGAGATCAACGAGGCGTTCGCCGCCCAGGTCCTGCCCTCCGCGCGCGGCCTCGGGCTGACCGACGAGACGATCGAGTCGAAGCTCAACGTCCACGGCGGATCGATCGCGGTCGGGCACCCGTTCGGCATGACCGGCGCGCGCATCGCCACCACGCTGCTCAACGGCCTGCGCGCGAAGGACGCGACGATCGGGCTCGAGACGATGTGCGTCGGCGGCGGCCAGGGCATGGCGATGGTCCTCGAGCGTCTGTCCTGACGACGGGTCCCACGACCAGGAGGACGAAGGCCCGCCCCGGGATCCCGGGGCGGGCCTTCGTCGTCGTGTCGCTGCGGCTAGTCGCCGCGGAAGTAGCTCAGCAGGCGCAGGATCTCGATGTAGAGCCAGACCAGCGTCGTCATGAACCCGAACGCGAGGTACCAGGCGAACTTCGCCGGCACGCCCGCCTTGACGGCCTGGTCGGCCTGGTCGAAGTCGAGCAGCAGCATGAAGGCGCCGACCGCGATGCACACCAGCGAGAAGACGATCGCCAGCGGGCCGCCGTCACGGAGCCCGATACCGCCGGTGGAGAAGAACGACACCACCAGGTTGACCAGCATGAGCACGACCACGCCGATCGCCGCCCCGATGACCATCTTGGTCAGGCGCGGGGTGACCCGGATCGCGCCGGTCTTGTAGACGACCAGCATGCCGACGAAGACGCCGACCACGCCGACGATGGCCTGGAAGCCGATGCCCGCGTAGCTGTTGCTGGAGGCCTCGAGGAAGCCGGTGATGGTGCCGAGGGCCAGGCCCTGCGACACCGAGTAGGTGAGGACCAGCGCGGGGCTGGTGCTCTGCTTGAAGATGATGATCAGCGAGACCACGAGGCCCACGACGAAGCCCAGGATCCCGAGGACCGGGCTGAGCAGGATCGCGGCCGCGATGCCGACACCGATGGTGATGACGGCGTTGAGCGCGGTCTTCTGGACGACGTCGTCGACGGTCAGCGGCCGGTCCGAGGCTCCCGCCATCGGCGGCTGCCCCGCGGGACCTCCCCCGAAGGCGCCGCCCAGGCCCGCCGGCGCGTCACCGAACCGCGCGTACCCACCGGGTGACGTCGGCAGGTTCCGGAACGCCGGGTTGCTGCTGGTGCGCACTCGTCCTCCTCCACGTGCACGAGAGCGGTCACCGCGACCGCTCACACTGGTTCCAACGCACGACCCCGGCCTCGGGTTCCCGCGAGGGTAAAAGAATTTTTGCCCTGAAACCGGCGATCCGGACAGACGGCCTGCGCGGTCCGTGACGGTGTCCAGCATACGGGGGATTCCGACACCCCCGATGCGCGTGATGGGGCATGGAACCCTGCCGGTCGGGTCACTCTCGGGGTGTCCGGAGTACGTGTACCCGAGAGCACCAGGAGGTTCGTCGTGGCAGGCCTCGGCGACATGGTGAACAAGGCCAAGGAGTGGGCGGGGAAGAACCCCGACAAGGCCGACGGTTTCGTCGACAAGGGGAGCGACGCCCTCAAGGGCAAGTTCGCCGGTCACGACCAGCAGTTCGACCAGGCCTCGCAGAAGGCCAAGGACTACCTGCACGGCCCGCAGGGCGGCCAGGCTCCGCCCCCGCCGGCCGAGGGCGAGCAGCCGCCGCCCCCGCCGCAGCAGTAGGCCCCACCGCGACGACGGCCGGTGCCCCTCCGCGCAGGAGAGACACCGGCCGTCGTCGTGACCGGGGGTCGCGGCTCAGTCGATCCGGACCGCGAGCAGCACCGCGTCGTCGCGCAGCCCGTCCGCGCCGAGCACCTC
The DNA here is from genome assembly GCF_030269685.1 of Actinomycetospora sp. NBRC 106378. Lineage (GTDB taxonomy): Bacteria > Actinomycetota > Actinomycetes > Mycobacteriales > Pseudonocardiaceae > Actinomycetospora. Next base: position 125,904 of record NZ_BSTT01000013.1, on the reverse strand, counting down.
GAGCACGCGGTCGCAGATCGCGCCGACGTCGTCGACGTCCGGGGCCTGGGCGAGCGTGCGGGCGAACAGGTCCGTCCGCTCGTCGGGGTCGGTGCCCGGGGCCTCGATCAGCCCGTCGGTGTGCAGCACGAGCAGGTCGCCCGGGTGCAGGTGCACCTCGGTGCAGTCGCGCGCCGCGGCCCGGGTGGCGCCGATCAGCGGGGACAGGTTGCCCGTCAGCAGCTCGACGCTGCCGTCACCGCGGCGCAGCAGGGGCGGCGGGTGGCCCGCGTTGCAGTAGCCGAGGATCCAGCCGTCCCCGCCGTCCTGCGGACGCTCCAGGCGCCCGAACACCGCCGTGGCCATCGCCGCGGCCATGTGCATGCCCTGCACGAGGTCGTTGCAGCGGTCGATGACGGCGTCGGGGCCGAGGCCCTCCCACGCGTAGGAGCGCAGCACACCGCGCAGCTCGCCCATGGCCGCCGCGGCGCGCAGGTCGTGCCCCACGACGTCACCCACGGCGATGCCGACGGCCCCGTCGGGCAGCGGCAGCAGGTCGTACCAGTCGCCGCCGACCTGCGCGCCGTCGGTGGCCGCGAGGTAGCGGGAGGCCACCACGAGCCCCGGGACCTCGGGGACCGCCGGCAGCAGGCTGCGCTGCAGGGTCTCGGCCGCGCCGTGCTCGCGGGCGTAGAGGCGGGCGTTGTCGACGGCGAGCCCGGCGCGGGCCGCGAGGTCGCTCGCGAGGTAGAGGTCGCGCTGGGAGTAGCGGCGCCCGTAGGGCAGCTCGGTGCCGAGGGTCAGCGCGCCGAGCACCTGGCCGCGGGCGCGCAGCGGCACGACGATGGCCGACCGCGGCCGGAGCTGCTCGTAGTGCGCGATGAGCTCCGGGTCGTCGCGGAGCCCCTCGGGGCGCACGGGCAGCTCGGGCAGCAGCGACGGGGCGCCGCCCGCGAGGACCCGGTCGACGGGGTCGTCGCCGTCCTCGGTCGGCGTGATCCAGCGGCCGAGCGCCGACACCGTCCCGGTCTTCGAGTCGTCGCGGTGGTTCACCGCCACGCGGGTCGACGACGACGGGTCGCCCACCTCGTCGAGCAGGTCCACGCAGCAGTAGTCCGCGAGGGCAGGCACGACGATGCGCGCGAGCGCCCGGGCCGCACCCCCGGAGTCGAGCGAGGCGGTCATCGCCGCCGTGGAGTCGGTGAGCAACCGCAGCTGCTCCCGGGTCTCCTCGGCCGCGGCGAGCGCGGCGCGGCGCTCGTTCTCCACCATCACGCGCTCGGTGACGTCGGCCTGCACGCCGACGAAGTTGACGACGCGGCCGCCGCCGTCGAACACCGGGGAGATCGACACCTGGTTCCAGAAGGCGGTGCCGTCGCGCCGGTAGTTCAGCAGCACCTCGGTGATCGGACGCTCGTCGGCGAGCGCGGCCCGGATCCGCGAGATCGAGGTCGGGTCGGTGTTCGGTCCCTGCAGGAAGCGGCAGTTGCGTCCGAGCACCTCGTCGAGGTCGTACCCGGTGAGCCGGGTGAACGCCGGGTTGACCCACACGAGCGGGTTCTGCTCGCGCCCCGGGTCGGAGATCGTGAAGGAGAGCTCGGTGGCGACGACGGCGCGGTCGCGCATCATCTCGAGGTGGCGTTGTGCGCCCGCCCCGGAGAGCTGCAGGAAGACCACCAGGGCGAGCCGGCGGCGCTCGTCGTCCTCGGCCTCGGAGAGCGGGAAGCCGGTGACCCAGAGCAGGCGGCCCTCGGCCTCCTCCCGCTCCTCGACCGTCGCCTCGGACCCACGGCGGGCGGCGTCGGCGACCGCGACCGGCTCCCCGGAGACCGGGATGCCCTGCGCCACGCGGGAGAGCGGGGACGCGGTGTCGCGCATCGGGCGGCCGGACAGGTCGGTGAGGCCGGCCGCCTCGCTCCAGGCGTCGATGTCGAGCGGGAGCTGGGCCTTGCCGCCGGTGAGGTCCTGCGCGGAGCCGTTGGCGTAGGTGACGGTGCCGGCATCGAGATCGATGAGAGCGACGGCGGCGGGAGCGGTGTGCAACACCTGCGGGAGGTCGCCGCTGCTCGCGTCGAAGGTCAGGCTGTCGCGCACGCGCGCGGCCTCGTCGGCCATCCCCGGGTCGGCGCCGACGCCGTCGGCACGCCCGGGATCGCCGGCGTCGATGGCCGAGCCCCGCTGCGCGCCGTCTGCGGTCTCCACGTGCTCGATCCCGACTCCTCCCGTCACCCCTGCGTCGCGGACGTCCCGGGGACGCGCCGACGCCACGACCGCGCCGTCGTCGGCGTGACCGTCTCCGTTCGACCTCCTCGTCACCTCGGGCAGCCTAGCCACCCCGCGCCACCTCGGCCCGACACGGATGCGCGGAATGACCCGGACCGGGGCCCCCTCGGCGTTGCGTCGGACTGGGATGCAACGGGGTGGGCGGACGGGCCATCAGACGAGGTAGACCTCGCGCGGCCCGGGCGCCCAGCCGTCGGGCAGCTCGGCGTCGTGCTCGCCGTCGTGGCCCGCGTCCCGCCCGGGCGCGGTCAGCGCCGCGGTGAACGCCGCGCTCGCGGCGTGCTTGCGTTCGATCAGCGTGTCGGTGAGCAGCACCTGGCGGGCACGGCGCCACGGGACCTCCGCCGAGTCCGGCCCCGCCCACGTCCAGGCCCGGTCCAGCCACCGCACGAGGCGCACCCGGTACGCGGCGGTGACCACCTCGGCCGCGCGACCCGCCGCCTCGTGGTCGTCGTCCCCGTCGCCGGACCAGGGCGCGAGCACGCACAGGCCGCCCGGGTCGTCGGAGAACCCGACGATCTCGCTGACGGCGGCGACGACGTCGGACTCGGCCGCGGCGACCCCGCCGTCGGGCAGCCCGAGCCGGTGCCGGCGCACGACCGAGAGCCCGAGCGCCCGGTACGCGGCCTCGGCGGCCGCCTCGTCGGGGTCGACGGGCCCGTCGGTGCTGTCGTCCTCGCCGTCCTCGGGGAGGTCGTCCAGGGCGCCGGCCACGAGGTCGTCGAGGCTGACCCGGCCGTCGGGCGCCGGGTCGTCGACCGGCCCGGTGGGCGGGCAGCTCAGGGTGGGCCGCTCGGTGAGGCTGAGGACGTCGACCTCGGCGTGCCGCGACGCGAGCCGCCGCAGGAGCCCACCGGCGGCGCGGATCTCGTCGCGCGGGTGCGGTGCGACGACCACGATGCGGCGGCACGAGCGCAGGGTGAGCGGACGCAGCGTCTCCAGCGCGCTCCAGGGCGCCCGCACGGACGCGCCCGCGTCCCGGAGCGCGTCGGACGGTCCCGCGAAGTCAGCCACCCTGCTCACCTCCCCTTCGCAAGTCTGGACCATGGATCTCGCCCGATCGGAGCAGCACACGGACGGGAACGCCGAGCGGTCCGGGCCGGGACGCGAGCGGTCACGCCCTGCTGCACCGCCGTCCTCCCGTTGCCACGATGCTGGCGCGGCCGGGTGAGGCCGGGACGACGGCCGTCTCTCGCCGGAGCGACGATGCGGTGACGGGGTGACGACGACACGCCCGACACGGGGCCGACGGCGCGTGAACGTCGTGTGACGTGCCCCCGGTGGGGTTCGAACCCACACTGCGGCGATTTTAAGTCGCCTGCCTCTGCCGATTGGGCTACAGGGGCCTTGCCGTCGTCAGTCTCGCAGGCCCGCCGCCCGCGCGGCCGCGGCCAGGACCTCCTCCAGCATGGCCGGGGTGAGCCGCCCGGTGAAGGTGTTCTGCTGGCTCACGTGGTAGCAGCCGAAGAGCTCCAACGGGGCGCGCTCGTCCCGCGGTTCGAGCGTCACGGTGGCCGCGTGGCCGAACCGCGGGCGCGGCCGCGGGACGACCCAGCCGGCGTCGAGGACCGGAAGGAGGGCCTGCCAGCCGAAGCCGCCGAGCACGACGACGGACCGGACCGCGGTGAGCAGCGCCAGCTCGCGTTCGAGGAACGGCCGGCACGTGTCCCGCTCGGCCGGGGTCGGCTTGTTCTCCGGCGGCGCGCAGCGGACCGGCGCGACGATGCGGACCCCCCGGAGCTCCAACCCGTCCCCCGGCCACGTCGCGGTGGGCTGCGAGGCGAGGCCGACGGTGTGCAGGGCGGCGTAGAGCACGTCCCCGGAGCGGTCGCCGGTGAACATCCGCCCGGTCCGGTTGGCGCCGTGCGCCGCGGGGGCGAGGCCGACGATCGCGAGGCGGGCGTCGCCGGGGCCGAAGCCGGGCACGGGCCGGCCCCAGTAGGTCTGGTCGCGGAACGCGGCCCGCTTCTCGCGGGCGACCTGCTCGCGCCAGGCGACGAGGCGGGGGCAGGCCCGGCACGCGCAGATCTCGGCGTCGAGGTCCGCGAGCGCGGTCACTGCGTGCGGCTCGCCCGGGCGCACTCGCGCGCGATGCCGTCGAGGATGTCGTGCTCGGAGATCACGAGCTCGGTGATGCCCGCCCGCTCGGCCAGCTCCTCGGCCAGGACCCGCACCACGAGGGAGCCGCCGCCGATGACGTCCACCCGCCCCGGGTGCATCGGGCCGAGCGCGGCGCGCTCCGCGCGCGGCATCGCCTCGAGGCGCAGGCAGGTCTCCCGGACCTCGTCGAGCCCGAGGCGCGCCAGGTGGATCTTCTCCGGCGCGTAGCTCCGCAGCCCCATCGCGACGGCGGCGATCGTGGTCGCGGTCCCCGCCACGGCCACCCAGGTCTGCACGTCGGCGACGTCGACCGCGTCGAAGGCCGGCGCCAGGGTCTCGCGGGTGAAGGCCTCGGCCTCCGCGACCTGCGCGGCGGACGGCGGGTCGTCGTGCAGCACCTTCTCGGTGAGCCGGACGCAGCCCACGTTCGCGGAGTACGCCGCGGCCACCTCGGCGGCGACCGCATCCCACGTCCCGGCGACCAGTTCGGTCGAGCCGCCGCCGACGTCGGCGACCACGGCCGGGCCCTCGTCGGGATCGAGGTCGGCGACGGCGCCGGCGAACGACAGCCGGGCCTCCTCCTCGCCGGTGATGACCTCGGCCTCGACCCCGAGGATGTCGCGGACCATCGTGAAGAACTCGTCGCGGTTCTCCGCGTCGCGGGACGCCGACGTGGCGCACAGCCGCACGGTGGTGGTCGAGGTGCGCCGCAGCATCTCGCCGTAGGCGAGCAGCGCCTCCTTCGTCCGTGCGAGCGACTCCGGCGCGATCCGGTGCGTCGCGTCGACACCCTGGCCGAGGCGGTTGACGCGCATCTCGCGGTGCACGTCGGTGAGCCACTGCGACCCGTCCTCGCGGATGGTCACGTCGGCGACGAGCAGGCGGATCGAGTTGGTCCCGCAGTCGATGGCCGCGACGCGCGGCATGGGCGCTCCCTCCGGCGGATGGTCGCGCGTGAGGTTACGGCAGGGGCCCCGCCGCGACGCCGCGCCGGGGCTGCCCGACCGGCTACGACCGGCTACGACCGGCTACGACCGGCTACCGGGAGGCGGACGGCGGGTGTCGCCTCCCGGTAGCCGGTCCTGGCACGCGGGGTCCGGCGGAGAACCCCGCGGTCCGGTGGGCCGTCCGCACCACCGGGAACCGGGTCGCCGTCGCCGGCGACGCCACCATCGTCGCCTGCCGGGACCCCCGACGGCAATCCGGAACCGGTTCCGACACCGGGCCGTGGCCCGTGATCACCCGTGTCGTGCGCGGCCGCGACGCTGCGTGCCGTCCGAGGTGTCCGCCAATCCCGTCGCGGGCGACCGGACCGCTCACTCCTCGGGGGCGACCGCCACGCAGGGCCCGGCCGCCCACCACGCGGGGAGCAGCGCCAGGGCCTCGTCGCCGGCCGGATTGACGCCGGGGCCGGCCGCCAGGGTGTGGGCGACGTGCACGTGCAGGCACTTCACCCGCTCCGGCATGCCTCCCGCGCTGACGTCGGTGCCCAGCGGCTCGATCGCGTCGCGCTCGGCCAGGTAGGTCTCGTGGGCCGCGCGGTAGGCGGCGGCGAACTCCGGGTCGGTGGCGAGCCGGTCCTGCTGCTCGCGCATCAGCCCGTCGGCCTCCAACGACCCGATCCGCGACGTCAGGCGCGGGCAGGTGGCGTAGTAGAGCGTCGGGAAGGGCGTGCCGTCCTCGAGGCGCGGGGCGGTCTGCACCGTGTCCGGCAGCCCGCAGGGGCAGCGGTGCGCGACGCCACGCAGCCCACGCGGGGCACGGCCGATCTGGGCGGCGATCGCCTCGCGATCGCCCGCACGGACGGGTTCCATCAGGGCTGGGCGCCCGCCGTACCGAGCGTTCCCCGGGCCACACGGGTGTACCAGGGCAGGTCGGCCTCGCTCGGCGCGATCGGCGTGTCCTGCTCCGGGGCGCGGGCCGCGTCGCCGGGCAGCTCGACGCGGTAGGGCGTCTCCCCCGGCCGGGCGTACCCGAGGCGGGCGCGGGCGAGCGCCTCGACGTGCGCCGGGTCGTCCATCGCCGCGCGCTCGCCCCGCAGCTGCGCCGCCTCGGCGTCGAGCCGCTGCTGCTGGGCCGCCACCGCCGCGATCTCGTGACGCTGCGAGACGTAGTTGCGCAGTGGGACCGCGACGGTCAGTGCGAGCGCACAGACCACCACGGCCAGCAGGGCCGCGCGGCGGGCCGTGGACAGGCCCAGCGCGCCGCGGGTGGCGTGGACCGCCCGCGCCGCGGCCTGCGCCGCCGCCGGGGTGTTCTTCCCGCGGCCGGACAGCGGGTGCCGCCGCAGGGCGGCCCGCTGCGGATCGCGGCGCGGACCCTGACGGGCGCGCTGGCGACCGCGCGACCGCGCCGCGCCCGCACCCGTCGTCGGGAAGGATCCCGATTCAGACGAGCACGCCGATAGGGGCTGGTCGGGCGCGGTGGCGGCCATGCGGGGGCTCAGGCCTCCGGGTCGAAGCGCGGGAAGGCGAGGTCGCCGGCGTAGCGGGCGGCGTCGCCGAGCGCCTCCTCGATGCGCAGCAGCTGGTTGTACTTGGCGACGCGCTCGGAGCGGGCCGGGGCACCGGTCTTGATCTGGCCGCAGTTCGTGGCGACGGCCAGGTCGGCGATCGTGGTGTCCTCGGTCTCGCCGGAGCGGTGGCTCATCATCGAGCGGTAGCCGTACTGGCCGGCGAGGCTCATCGCGTCGAGCGTCTCGGACAGCGTGCCGATCTGGTTGACCTTGACCAGCAGCGCGTTCGCGGCGCGGCGCTCGATGCCCTCCTCGAGCCGCTCGATGTTGGTGACGAAGAGGTCGTCGCCGACGATCTGGACGCGGTCGCCCACGTCCGCGGTCATCCGCGCCCAGCCCTCCCAGTCGTTCTCGCCGAGCGGGTCCTCGATCGAGACGAGGGGGTAGGCGTCGAGGAGCTCGGAGTAGTAGGAGCTCATCTGCGCGGCGGAGCGCTTCTGGCCCTCGAAGGTGTAGGTGCCCTCGGAGAAGAGCTCGCTCGCGGCGACGTCGAGGGCGAGGACCACGTCGCGGCCGAGGGTCAGGCCCGCCTGGCCGACCGCGGTGGCGATGAGGTCGAGCGCCTCGCGGTTGGTCTTCAGGGACGGGGCGAAGCCGCCCTCGTCGCCGAGCCCGGTCGACAGGCCGTTCTGCTTCAGGACGGACTTCAGTGCCTGGTAGACCTCCGCGCCCCAGCGCAGGGCCTCGCGGAACGTCTCGGCGCCGATCGGCGCGACCATGAACTCCTGGATGTCCACCCCGGAGTCGGCGTGGGCGCCGCCGTTGAGGATGTTCATCATCGGCACCGGCAGCACGTGCGCGTTCGGTCCGCCGATGTAGCGGAAGAGGTCCAGCTCGGCCGACTCGGCGGCCGCCCGGGCCACCGCGAGGGAGACGCCGAGGAGCGCGTTCGCGCCGAGCCGGGACTTGTCGGGGGTGCCGTCGAGGTCGATCAGCTTCTGGTCGACGACCCGCTGCTCGGTGGCGTCCATCCCGACGATGCCCGGGCCGATCTCGTCCAGCACCCCGGCGACCGCCCGCTCGACACCCTTGCCGAGGTAGCGGCCCTTGTCGCCGTCGCGCAGCTCGACGGCCTCGTGCTCGCCGGTGCTCGCGCCGCTCGGGACGGCCGCGCGCGTCAGCGTGCCGTCGTCGAGCGCCACCTCCACCTCGACCGTCGGGGTGCCCCGGGAGTCCAGGATCTCCCGCGCGCCGACCTGCTCGATGACCGCCACGGGCTCCGCCTCCATGCTGATCGCTGTTGGTCGGGCGCCGACTCTAACCGCTCCTCGTCCGTGATCGAGGTGCGCCACGCAGCGTCACACCCCGCGGGGCCCGGTTCAGCTCTCGCGTCCGGCGCGTTCGGGTCCTACCGTGCGGGAATGTCATCGGAGCGCAGGGCGGCGAACTTTCCCGAATCCGGTGTCACGGCCTTCCGGCGGGCGGAGCAGCTGCTCGACGACCGGCGGCCCCTCGACGCGCTGAAGGCGCTGGGCACGTTGCCCGAGACCGAGAGCGAGGCCGCGTCGGTGCAGCTCCTCGCCGCGCGGGCGTACCTCGCGTCGGCCCAGCTGCGCCGCGCCGAGGCCTCGTTCCTCCGGGTCCTCGAGCTCGACCCCGCCGACCACTACGCCCGGTTCGCCCTCGGTCGGTGCCTGCAGCGCCAGTCGCGCCTGCCCGAGGCCCGGGCGCAGCTGCGGATGGCCGCCGCCATGGACCCGCGGCCCGAGTACCAGGAGGCGCTCGGGGAGGTCAGCGCGTCCATCGCGCTGCGTCGCGGGGCGTGAACCCCCGCCCCGGTAGGCAGGAACGGCCCCGGTGGCAGGAAAGCGTCGTTGCTGTCGTCCGGTGACAGCAACGACGCTTTCCTACCAGGGGGAGGTGGCTAGGGCGTCGTGCTGTTCGCGTACGCCTGGGCGGCTGCGTAGACCCGGCGGCCGTAGTCGTCGGAGAAGTTGTACGAGAGCACCGCGTCGCGCCAGCCCTCGCCCGTCGCCAGGTCCCGGTTGCCGGCGCAGAGGTAGCGGCCGGCGGTGAACGCGGCGTCGTAGATGTTGTTCGGGTCGGCCACGCCGTCGCCGTTGCCGTCCGAGCCCCACCGCGCCCAGGTGGACTCGATGAACTGCATCGGGCCCTCGGCGCGGTCGTAGTTGCCGTCGCTGCCGGCGATCGCCCGGTTCCCGCTCGTGCCGTCGAGCGGGACACCGATGATCGGGGGCGTCACCGCGCCGTTCGGGGCGATGCTGGCGCCCCGGTAGCGGCCGTGGTTCGACTCGATGCGCCCGAGCCCCGCGATGGTCACCCAGCTCAGGTGACAGCCCGGGTCGAGCTTGCGCATCGCCAGGTCCGCCATGCCGTACGCCTGCAGCGCGATCGGCGGGATGTTCGTCCGCGGCGCCAGCCCGTTCGCCCAGGCCGAGATCGTCGGCGGCCGGCCGGCCTGCGGCGTCGACGTCGAACCGGGCAGCAGGGCCGAGGGCGGCGCGATCGCGTTCGGCTGCCCGACCGTGTTCAGGTCGACCTGCGCCGGCGCCACCTCGAGGGCCGGGATCTCGTCCGCACCGGCGTCCGTGCGCCCGAACCGGCTGCCCTGCTGGAGCACCACGACCGTCCCGACCACCGCCGCCACCAGCACGAGCACCAGCGCCAGTCGCCCGAGTGCGGCCGTGTGCTTCTTCGGCGGCTCCTTCGGCGTGCGCGGCGGGGGCGGCCCGCCCACGGGGGGCAGCAGGTCGATTCCCGACGACGGGGACGACGTGCCCGTCGGGCGCGGGGACGGGGTCGGGCGGGGCCGGGGCGTGGGCCGCGGGCGGACCGACGTGGTGGCCGACGTGGTGGTCGGCGCCTCGGGCCGGTCGCCGGGACGCCACGGTGGCGGCCCCGGGTCCGGCGGAGTGGTGGTGCCCCGGGCGGAGGCGGCCGCGCCGGAGGGTGCCGGGCCGGCGGGTGCCGCGCCCGCGGGGGCCGGAGCGGCGGGTGCTGCGGCGACGGGGGCCGTCGGGACCCGGAGCCCCCGGGAGCGCCGACGTGGCCGGGTGTCGGACGGCCGGTCCGGGGACGTCGCGGCGAGGGCCTCCGCCGGGGAGCCGTCGACGGTCGCCGGTGCCGAGGGCGGGGCGGTCGTCGGGTCGCCGGGAGCGGCTCCCGCGGAGGGCGCCCCGTCGGGGGCGGCCGGGTCGGGAGCGGCCGTGGGGGGAGACACCCCGTCGGAGGGAGCCGTTCCGCCGGGGTCCTCCGTGGGCGCCGTCGCCGCGAGCGCGACCGCCGGGGTCGCGGGCGGGACGGCGGGCGGGACCACGACCCCGGGGCCGGCGTCGAACCACCCGACCGCCGCCGGGCCACGCGACCCGACGTCGGGACGTGGGAGGCGTTCGGTGTCCGCGTCGAGCCGCGGCCCCGGGGAGGGACGCCGCAGGGGCGCCGTGACGTCGTCGGGCTCGCCGTCCTCGTCGGACGGGCCCGCTCCGCGGTGGGAGTCGACGCTCGTGCTCATCGCGGAGAAGGTTACGGGCCGGTCACCGTGATCTTCCCCCGGCCCGACGACGGGGCGATTCTCCCGCCGGACGACAGCAACGACGCTTTCCTCCCGCGTGTGGGAGCGGCTCACCCCTCGAGCAGCGCGCGACCCCAGTAGTCGCCCGGATCGCCCGCCCGCACCCCCGGAGGGCAGGCGAAGAGGGCCGACGAGGTGTGCCGGATGTACTCGTTGAGCGCGTCGCCCCCGCCCAGCTTCGTCTGGAGCGTGACGAACTGGGAGGGCGAGCGCATGAACGCGACGAAGAACAGCCCGGCGTCGAGCATGCCCGTCGTCTGATCGATGCCGTCGGTGTAGGAGTAGGAGCGGCGCAGGATCGCGGTGCCCCCGTTGTTCTCCGGGGCGGCGAGCCGCATGTGGGCGTTGAGCGGGATCGCGGGGGTCCCGGTCGCGAGGGTCTTGCGGAAGTCCGGCGCGGTGAACTCCTCGCCCCCCGACAACGGCGCCCCGGTCCCCTTGGCCCGCCCGAACACGTCCTCCTGGTCGGAGAGGACGTCCCGGTCCCAGGTCTCCAGGATCATCCGGATCCGGCGGGACACGAGGTAGGAGCCGCCGGCCAGCCAGCCCGCGTCCGGCACGTCGGCGGGATCGACCCACACCGAGCGGGACATGGCGGCCGGGTCCTCGACCTTGAGGTTGCGCGTGCCGTCCTTGAACCCCATGAGGTTCCGGGCGGTGACCTGGCTGGTGGAGGTCGACGACGTGCGCCCGAAGCCGAGCTGGGTCCACCGGGTGACGACGGTGCCGCGGCCGAGGCGCGCCAGGTTGCGGACGACGTGGAACGCGACCTGGGGGTCCTCGGAGCAGGCCTGGATGCACAGGTCGCCCCCGGAGATGGCCGGGTCGAGGGTGTCCCCGGGCAGGGCCGGCAGCACCGCCAGCTCGGCCGGCCGCTTCGCGCCCAGCCCGAAGCGGGCGTCGAAGAGCCCGGGCCCGAAGCCGACGGTGACCGTGAGGTTCCCCGGCGCCAGGTCGAACGCCTCGCCGGTGTCGGCGGGCGGGGAGTTCTGGTCGTCGTTCTCCCCCGGGACCGGTCGGCCCGCGGTCATCGCCTCGGCCGCGGCGCTCCAGGTGCTGAGCAGGGCGACGAGATCCGCCCGTGTCGAGCCGGGCACCACGTCGAACGCGGCGAAGGCCAGGCGGTCCTGCGCGGCGGTGTCGATCCCGGCCTGGTGGTCGGCCCGGAACGGCACCACCGCGGGCGGCGGCGCGGTGTCGGTGGAGCAGCCGGCGAGCACGCCCCCGGCCGCGCCGGCGCCGGCGGCGACCAGCCCGGCGCGGCCGAGGAACCGACGTCTGCTGAGCGTCACGCCACCTTCCCAGACACCTGGGAGAGCGGCTCGGCCAGCGCGTTGACCCGGTCGGCGAGCACGCGGCGCTGCTCCTCGCTCACGGTCGAGTAGTCGACGTAGGCCGGGATGCCGGGCGCGGACTCACCACGACGGAACGGGGTGAGCTCGTCGGTGATGCCGGTGAAGCGCGCCTGCAGCTGGGTGGCGAGGGCCGGATCCTTGGCCTGCAGGGACGGCTTGAGCAGCTCGAACGCCTGCTGCGCGCCGGCGATGTTGGCGTCGAAGTCGGAGAGGTCGGTGTGCGAGAACGCGTCCTCCTCCCCCGTCACCTTCGAGGTCGACACCTCGGTGAGCAGCTCGCTCGCACCGTTGGCGAGCTGGGCCGGCTGGTACTCGGCCCCGGCCACCTGGGCCTGCAGCTTCGCGATGTCGGCGTCCAGCTTGTCGGCGTACGGGGCCATCCCGGCGGCGGTGTTCTGGGTCCAGAGCGACTTCTCGATGCGGTGGAAGCCGGTCCAGTCCTGCCCGGGCTCGACGTCGGGCTCGCGGAGGTCGATCGCCGGGTCGAGGTCGCCGAAGCTCTCCGCGACGGGCTCGATCGTCTCGTAGTGGTAGCGCGCCGGCGCGTAGAGCGCCTGGGCGCGGGCCACGTCGCCGGCCCGGACGGCGTCGGTGAACGCCTTCGAGGCGGGCACGAGCGCGGCGACCTGGTTCTCGACGTACTGCTTGTAGCCCGCGGTCGCGGTCGCCAGCGAGGCGTCGACCGGCGCCTGGGACTGCCCGCCCTGCCCGGTCACGGTCAGCTCGGCGGTGTCCTGCGCCGCGCCCGGGCAGTACACGGTGTAGGTGCCCGGGTCGAGGCGCAGCGAGAAGTCGCCGGAGATGCCCTCGGTGATGTTCTCCTTCTCGCCCAGGATGCGGTTGTCCTTCTGGATCTCGCCCTCGGTGACCTTCGCGGTGCCCGAGTTGGTGACGGTGAAGGTGACCGGCCCGGCGGGCACGCTCGCCGGGTTCGGGGCGCACCCCGCGTCGGACAGGGCGAGCGCGACCTTCGCCTCGCTGCCGCCCTGCGCGTCGTCCCCCCCGGACGAGCAGGCGGCCGCGAGGCCGGCGACGACGACGAACGCACCGGCCGCAGCCAGGGTGCGGAGGGCAGGACGGGGCACGGGACGGGCCTTTCTCGACGACGGGAGGGAGGACTCAGGCGGCGGCCGGGGCGGCGGTCCGGGAGCCCGCCGGGCGGCGCGTCGGCCACAGCACGAAGATCAGCATCGGCACGAGGTAGAGCACCCAGACCACGGTCTCGATCAGGGTGGGTTCCGGCTGGATACCGAGGACGCCGGTCAGCAGCGAGGCGATCGGGGTGCCCGGCTGCACGATCGCCGAGAGGTCGGCGACCGGCTCCTGCCAGACGTTCACCCACGTGGCCTCGTGGGCGGTGTGCACGGCGCTGACGAGCAGACCGGCGGCGACCAGCACCAGGAACACGGCGGTGACGGTGAAGAACCGGGCGAGGTCGATGTGCACCGCGCCGCGGTAGATGCCGTACCCGAGCCCGATCGCGATGAGGATGCCGAGCAGGGCACCCCCACCGGCGGCGACCGGGCTGGTGGAGGACCCGAACGCGGCGAGCAGGAAGACCGTGGTCTCGAAGCCCTCGCGCAGCACCGCGAGGAAGGCCATCCCGACGAGGGCCCACGTCGAGCCCTTCGCGAGTGCGGACTCCGCCGCGGCCTCGAGCTCGCCGCGCATCGACCGCGCGTGCTTGCGCATCCACACGATCATGTAGGTGATCATCGCGACGGCGACGAGCCCGATGACCGTCTCGAGACCCTCCTGCTCCTGCTGCGGCAGGTCCGCCGACACCGCCTCGAGCACCACGGCGACCGCGATGCAGATCAGCACCGCGAGCGCGACACCCGCCCACATCGGGCGCAGGGCGGCGCGGTCACCCCGGCGGCGCAGGAAGCCGCCGACGATGCCGACGATGAGTGCGGCCTCCAGACCCTCACGGAGTCCGATCACGAACGTCGCCAGCACCGCCACGCCTCCCGGTCTCTCGCGCGGCCGGAGAAGCCGCCCACGCCGCCGGGAAGTCTTAGGTTTGCCTCACCTCGTCGTCAAGCCATCCCGCGACTCAATGCGACACAATCTGTCGCCTGGACGGGCTACGCCTGGGAGGAATCGGGCAAAACAGTCACTGCCAGTGCTGGCGCCAGGTCGATCCGTCCACCGCAGCCCCGCTCGGGAGGCCCGCTTCGCGCAGCCTGGCCTCAGTGGCGCGCAGGTGGACCCCCAGTGCGGTCGCCGCAGCCCGCAGCTCGCCCTCGGGGTCACCTCCCGCCAGGTAGGCGGTCGCCACCGCGGCGGGCACACCCTCGGGCACGGCCGCGGCGAGCAGGTCAGGCGGGACACCGGCCCGCTTCGCCCGGCTGACGTACTTCGCGAGCAGGGCGGCGGCGGGCTGGGCCTGGGCCACCCCGTCGAGGATCGACTCCCGCTGCTTCTCGGTGGCCTTGAGCTCCTCCCAGCGGCGGTCCTGGTCGCTCGCGGTGGCCACCGACTCGCCGTCCGCGAACACGTGCGGATGCCGGCCGACGAGCTTGGCCACCAGCTCGGCCGCCACGTCGTCGACGTCGTATCCCTCGGCCTCCGCCGCCACCCGGGCGTGGAAGAGCACCTGGAGCAGCACGTCACCGAGCTCCTCCCGGCTGGCGGCCACGTCGCCCGCGGCGAGCGCGTCGTAGAGCTCGTAGGTCTCCTCCACGAGGTAGCGCAGGAGGCTCTCGTGGGTCTGCTCGGCGTCCCACGGGCAGCCGCCGGGTGAGCGGAGCCGGTCCATGACGGCGACCGCGGTGAGCAGCTCGGCGCCGGCCGGCGCCTGCGGGTCCGCCACGGGGACGAGGACGACCGCGCCCGCCGGCGCCGACCCGGCGTCGGGAACGGGGACGGCACCGAGGTCCGCGGCGAAGCGTGCCGCGACCGGCTCCGGCAGGGACGGGTCGAGCAGCACCGCGGGGGCGGCGGCGACGAGCCGGACCGCGCCCGCCGGCAGGACCGCGCCGAGCCGGGGGTCGACGGGGACGGTGATCGGCTCGTGGTCGGCGGGGAGCGTCACGGGGCGGTGGGGGCGAACGTCACGGTCGGGGCGAGCGGGACGATGGCACCGGCGGCCGACGGCGGGGCGACGACGCGCACCTGCGTCGGGTCCCACGTCCCGTAGCGCGGGTTGACCTGCACCCCGATCTCCGCGGCGACCGGTTGGATCGCGCGCAGCCCGAACTGGATCATCGTGCGGGTGTCGACGAGGGCCGCCGGCACGGTCGAGCCGGTCGGCGCCGGGGCGTTCAGGGAGCGGTCGCGGACGCGGACGACGGTCCAGGGCTGGGTGGTCGGGTCCGGCTTCGGCGCGCCCGGGGTGGAGTCCTGCTGCGGGGCGGAGATGCTCACGGTGCGACCGGGCAGGCCGAAGAGCAGCGACGACGCGGTGCGGACCTGGCCGCCCTGGGTGGTGCCCGGCCGCAGCGTCGTGTCGAGGATGCGGGCCTCGGCGGGGAGCGTGGCGAGCGGGCCGGGACCGGGGTCGGCGGCGAGCTGGGCCGCGGCGCGCTCGGCGGTGGTCTTGTCGGCGAAGGTGCCGACGTCGACGGTCACCTGCAGCCGGTCGAACTGCCGGCGGCCGATCTCGGCGACCGCGAGCTGATCACCGATGAGCTGGCGCAGGGTGTCGAGGTCGTAGCCCGCGGCCGCCGCGGCCTGCTCTCCCCCGGCCGCCGCGACGCGCTGCTCCACCTCCGCGGGGTCCACGACGACGCCCTCGCGCCGACTCGCCTCGGTGATGACGTCGTGGAGGATCGCGGTGGTCAGCAGCTCGCGGCTCTGGTCGGCGAGCGTGGTCGCGTCGAGCCCGGAGCTCTGCCGGCCCTCCTGCTGCGCCTGCTGGTCCAACGCCTGTGCCAGCGTCGGGGCCGCGGTCCGGAGCCGCTGGTCGACCAGGTCCGAGGAGATGGTCATGTTCCCGACGACGGCCGCCGTCCCGGCACCCACCTGGGGTCCGTTGGCGGTGGAGCACGCGGTCAGGGCGGTCAGCGCGACCAGTGCGAGGACGATCCGGCGCAGCACGGGCGACACCTTCTCATGGTCACGCGACCCCGACGCGCGCCAGCCACTCCCGGGCCGCCCCGATCGGGTCGTCCGGGTGCGCGGTGAGCGCGACGGCGAGCAGCAGCCGCGTCTGCCACGGCGACAGGTCCCCGGCGAACAGCGCGCCGGCCCGGGCCAGCTCGGCTCCCCCACCCGCGTACAGCCCGGCGACGGGCCCCGACCCGGTGCGGCTTGCCACCGCCACCGGGATCCCCCGCTCCAGCAGCTCCTTCGCCTTCCCGACGACGGGTGGGGTCGCGTTGCCCGCCCCGAACGCGGCGATGACGACGCCCCGCGCCCCGGCGTCGGCGGCCGCGGTGATCGCGTGGTCGTCGGCACCGACGTACTGCGCGACGACGTCGACGCGCGGAAGGGTCGGGGGCGGGTCGGCCAGCGCCGCCGGCGGGGCGACGGCGTGCTCGCGGACGTGGTGGGCGTCGACGTTCGCGAGCGGGCCCCGGCCGGGCGCGGCGAAGGCGGTGAGCGCCTCGGCGTCGACCTTGCGGACGCCGACCGCCGGGAACACCTGACCGGCGAAGGTGACGGTGACCCCGGGCCGACCGTGCGCGGCCCAGCGCAAGGCCGCGGCGAGGTTGCCGGGGCCGTCGGGGGCCGGGTCGTCGAAGGGCCGCTGGGCGCCGGTGATCGAGACCGGTGTCCGCCCGTCGTGGGTGAGGGCGAGCAGCACCGCGGTCTCCTCGAGGGTGTCGGTGCCGTGGGTGAGCACGACGCCGTCGTGGTCCGCGCACGTCGCGCGCACCGTGCGGGCGAGGGCGGCGAGGTCGTCGAGCGTCGCCGCGAAGGAGAGCCGTCCGGCCGCGTCGACCGGCGTGACGTCGAGGTCGGTGCGGGCCGCGCCGAGCAGGTCCGCGGCCGTGGCCGACACCGCCCGACCGTCGGCCGTGGCGCGGGTCGCGATGGTGCCGCCGGTGGCCAGGAGCGCGAGTCGGGTCACGGCGCGTCACCCTAGGCGGACATCACTCCCGGGGGCGGGTATCGACCGGGCCGGAGACGGGAAGCCCGGCCCGTGAGTGACAACGACCGTCCCGACACGCCGTTCGAGAAGCGCCCGACCACCGACGAGAAGCCGGCGGGTGGCCGCACACGGCTGCCGGTCGGGGCGATCCTCGGCGGCTTCCTCGCCCTGCTGGTGATCCTCGCCGTGATCCTGTTCATCGGCGCCTCGTGCACCGCGGGCGGCGGCAACGGGCAGACCACCGGGACGGCGTTCCTGCTCCTCCTGGGCGGGCCCTGACCCGGCCGCCGCTCCCGCGCCCGCGAGACATACACCAGGCAGGCCCCGACGCTCCGGACCCTGTCTGACGTCACCCTCGCGACGAGCCCGGCGGGCCTACACGCCGGCGGGGACCTTCGCGGCGGCGGGTCGCTCGCCGTAGAGCGCGACGAACAGCTGCTCGCACCAGGCGAGGAGCTCGAGGTCGCGCAGCGGCGGGGCGCCCATCTTCACCGGGCCCTTCTGTCCGCCCGCGCCCGACGAGCCCTCGGTCGGCTTCGGCAGCGACAGCGTCTGCGAGGCCGCCTTGAGCTGGGCGCGCGGGTGGAGCCGCTTGAGCCGCATCTGGGCGGACTCGGGCAGGTCGACCGGGGCGAACCGGATCTGGTTGCCCTGCCCCGACACCTCGGTGATGCCGTAGCGGCGGCACGCCTGCCGGAACGCGGCGACCGCGAGCAGGTTGGTCACCGGCACCGGCGGCTCGCCGTACCGGTCGACCAGCTCCTCCTTCACCGCGTCGAGCGCCGCGGCGTCGCCCGCCTCGGCGATCTTGCGGTAGACGTCGAGGCGCAGCCGCTCGGTGTCGACGTAGTCGTGCGGCACGTGCGCGTCGATCGGCAGGTCGACGCGGACCTCGGCCAGCGGCTCGTCGTCGTCGCCCGCGGCGTCGGTGTGCTTCTTGAACGCCTCGACCGCCTCGCCGACCAGCCGCACGTAGAGGTCGAACCCGACGCCCGCGATGTGGCCGGACTGCTCGGCGCCCAGGATGTTGCCGGCGCCGCGGATCTCGAGGTCCTTCATCGCGACCGCCGTGCCCGCACCCAGCTCCGAGTGCTGCGCGATCGTCGCGAGGCGCTCGTGCGACGTCTCGGTCAGCGGTTTGTCGTTCGGGTAGAGGAAGTAGGCGTAGCCCCGTTCGCGCCCACGGCCGACGCGGCCCCGCAGCTGGTGGAGCTGGGAGAGCCCGAGGGTGTCCGAGCGCTCCACGATCAGCGTGTTCGCGTTGGAGATGTCGAGGCCGTTCTCGACGATCGTGGTGCAGACGAGCACGTCGTGCTCGCGCTCCCAGAACTCGTTGACCGTGCGCTCGAGCCGCTCCTCGGCCATCTGGCCGTGCGCGGTGGCGATGCGCGCCTCGGGGACGAGCCGGCGCAGCTTCGCGGCGCTGTCGTCGATCGAGGACACCCGGTTGTGGATGTAGAAGACCTGCCCGTCGCGCAGCAGCTCGCGCCGGATCGCGGCCGCGACCTGCTTGTCGTCGTAGGCGCCGACGTAGGTCAGTGTCGGGTGCCGCTCCTCGGGCGGGGTGAGGATCGTCGACATCTCGCGGATGCCGGCGAGGCTCATCTCCAGCGTGCGCGGGATCGGCGTGGCCGACATCGAGAGCATGTCGACGTGGGCGCGCAGCCCCGTGATGTGCTCCTTGTGCTCGACGCCGAAGCGCTGCTCCTCGTCGATGACGACGAGCCCGAGGTCCTTCCACGTGATCCCGGTCTGCAGCAGGCGGTGGGTGCCGACGACGACGTCGACCGCACCGTCCGCCAGCCCCTTGATGGTCTGGTCGGCCTCCTTGTTCGGCGTGAACCGGGAGAGACCGCGGACCGTCACCGGGAAGTTGCGCATCCGGTCGGTGAACGTCTGCAGGTGCTGCTGGGCCAGCAGCGTCGTCGGGACGAGGACCGCGACCTGCTTGCCGTCCTGCACCGCCTTGAACGCCGCGCGCACCGCGATCTCGGTCTTGCCGTAGCCGACGTCGCCGGAGATGACGCGGTCCATCGGGACCGCCTTCTCCATGTCGGACTTGACCTCGTCGATCGCGCTCGCCTGGTCGGGCGTCTCGGTGTACGGGAACGCGTCCTCCATCTCGCGCTGCCACGGGGTGTCCGGGGCGAAGGCGTGGCCGGGCGCGGCCTGCCGGGCGGCGTAGAGCTGGACGAGCGAGGCGGCGATGTCCCGGACGGCCTTGCGGGCCTTCGACTTCGTCTTCGACCAGTCCGAGCCGCCCAGCTTGTTCAGCGTCGGCAGCTCGCCGCCCACGTACCGGCTGATCTGGTCGAGCTGGTCGGTGGGTACGAACAGCCGGTCGGATGCCTGCCCGCGCTTCGAGCTGGAGTACTCCAGCACCAGGTACTCGCGGGTGGTCGCGGCCTTGCCCGTGCCGGTGGTCCGCTGGGTCATCTCGACGAACTTGCCGATGCCGTGCTGGGCGTGGACCACGAAGTCGCCCGGCTGCAGGGTCAGCGGGTCGACCGCGTTGCGGCGCTTGACCGCGGCGCGCTTGGTCGGCGCGTCCCCGCCCGTGCTGCGGGCACCGGTCAGGTCGGCCTCGGTCACGACGACGAGGCGGCTCGCCTCAGCGACGAACCCGTCGGCCAGACGGCCGCGGGTGACGACGATGCTGCCGGGCCGCGGGACCGCCTCCCCGCCGACGACGGGCACGTCCTCGCCGACGAACTCGCGCAGCTGCTCGACCGCGCGCTCGGCCGTGCCCGCGGCGGGCAGGACGACGAGCGCGGCGCCCCCGGCGGCCGCGTGGGCCCGCAGGTCGACCGCGGCCTCCTCCCAGTCGCCGCGGTAGGAGTCGACGCCGGCGATCCCGGTGCGCAGGACGCGGACGCCGTCGCTCGTGACCGAGTCGTCCGCCAGATCGGGATCGGTGGCGAGGCTCGAGAGGGTCCACCACGGGTGGCCGGCCTCGCGGGTGTTGGCCCGGACGACGTCGAGGTCGCGGTACGCGGAGGCGCCCAGGTCGATCGGGGCGCGGCCGTCGGTGGAGTCGGCCGCGACGAGCCAGCTGGCCTCGAGGAACTCCTGACCGGTGCGCACGAGGTCGGCTGCGCGGCGCGCCACCCGCTCCGGGTGGCAGATGACGACCGAGGAGTCGTCGGGAAGGAACTCGGGCAGCAGCCGCAGCTCGCCGGGCAGCAGCGCCGGGATGAGGGACTCCATGCCCTCGGTGGGGATGCCCGCGGCGACCTTGCCGAGCAGCTCGCCGAGCGCGGCGTCGTTGCCGTGCACGGTGTGCAGCTCCGCGGCACGCCCGCGGACCTCGGGGGTGAGCAGCAGCTCGCGGCACGGCGGGGCGACGACCTCGGTGGGACGGCCGGAGCCGTCCTCGCGATCGGGCAGCGACCGCTGGTCGGCCACCGAGAAGCAGCGCATCTCGGAGACCTCGTCGCCCCAGAACTCGATGCGCACCGGGGACTCGGCGGTCGGCGGGAAGAGGTCGACGATGCCGCCGCGCACGGCGAACTCGCCGCGCTTCTCGACCATCTCGACGCGCGCGTACGCGAGGCCGACCAGGCGCTCGGACAGCTCGCCCAGCTCGATCTCGACGCCCTCACGGAGCACCACGGGCTCGAGGTCGCCCAGGCCCGGCACGAGCGGCTGGATCAGCGAGCGCGTGGCGGTGGTGACGACGCGCAGCGGGCGCTCGCCCGGGTGGGCCAGGCGCCGCAGGATGTCGACGCGGCGCCCGACCGTGTCCGCCCGCGGGGACAGCCGCTCGTGCGGCAGCGTCTCCCAGCTGGGCAGGTAGGCGACGACGTCCGGCCCGATCAGGTCGCCGACCGCGGTGGCCAGCTCGTCCGCCTCGCGCTCGGTGGCGCAGACGAGGAGCACGGTCCGCCGCGCCCCGGACGCCAGCGCGGCGCCGAGCAGGGGCCGCAGCGCGGTGGGCCCCTCGACGGCGGCGTCGCGGCCGGCGGCGTCGACGACCTCGCGCAGGCCGGGATCGGCGAGCACGACCGCGGTGAGTTCGGACAGAGCAGCGGGAGACACCCGGGAACCGACTCCTGAGCAGGTGGGGAGGATCGTTGGCCAGTCTACGAGAACACCCCGACGGCCTCCGGCCTTCCCCGGTGACCCGTGAGGTGGGCGACGATGGCTCCGTGGCCCGCCCCGATCCCGCCCCGGACCCCGACCCCGGCCGTGCCGGCTGGTCGGCCGGGCGTCGCCGGGACCGGGACACCCGCCGTCCGGAACCTGCTCCGACGCGGCGCCTGACCGGGCAGGACGCCGACGACCCCGGCCCGCGCAAGATCACGGTCACCCGCGTCGCCGCGTGGCGGACGCGGAACCTGACGCGCGCCGGCGTCCGGGCCTTCCACCGTGCGGCCTCGGCGGACGGTGCCGACCGCTCGGGGCTGACCGCGCTGACCTACGCGTGGATGGCCAACTACGCCTCCGACGCCGCGCTCGCCGTCGCGCTCGCCAACACCCTGTTCTTCTCCGCGGCGAGCGCCGAGTCCAAGGACAAGGTCGCGCTCTACCTGCTGATCACGGTCGCGCCGTTCGCGCTCGTCGCGCCGGTGATCGGCCCGCTGCTCGACCGCGTCCAACGCGGCCGCCGCTGGGCCCTCGCGATCTCGACGGCGGGTCAGGGCGTCCTCGCGGTGGTCCTCGCGCTGTTCATGGACACCTGGGCGCTCTACCCGGCGGCGCTCGGGATCCTCGTGCTGTCGAAGTCGTTCGGGGTGCTCAAGGCCGCCGTGACCCCGCGCGTCCTGCCGCCGGGCATCACGCTCGTGACCACCAACTCCCGGCTGACCGTGTTCGGCCTCGTCGCCTCCGGGGTGTTCGGAGGGATCGCCGCGGGGGTCTCGTACCTGGCCGGCTCGCCGGGCGCGGCCTGGCTGACCGCCGGGATCTGCTTCGCCGGGATCTGGCTCTGCCTGCGCATCCCGCGGTGGGTGGAGGTCACCGAGGGCGAGATGGAGACGGTGCTGATCCCCCGCCCGCGCACCGCGGCGGAGCCGGGCCGTCGAGACCGCCCGGGGGCCCGGCCGCGGGTGCGGATGAGCCGGCACGTCGTCACGGCGCTGTGGGCCAACGGCACGATCCGGGCCCTCACCGGATTCCTGACCCTCTTCGCCGCGTTCGTCGTCAAGGCCCAGACCGAGGGCACGCCCGGCCGTCAGCTGCTGCTGCTCGGCGTCGTCGGGGCGGCGGCGGGAGCCGGTGGGTTCCTGGGCAACGCCCTCGGGGCCCGACGCCGCTTCGACCGCCCGGACCTGCTGCTCATCACGGCGTTGTGCGCGGCCCTCGCGTCGACCGTGACCGCCGCGCTCGTCGTCGGGCTCGCGACGGCGGCCGTGGTCGGCCTGGTCGGCGCGACCGCCTCGGCGCTGCTGAAGGTCTGCCTGGACGCGGTGGTGCAGCGGGACATGCCCGAGGCGGCGCGCGCCTCGGCGTTCGGGCGGTCGGAGACGATCCTGCAGCTCACCTGGGTGTTCGGCGGCACGCTCGGGGTGCTCCTGCCCCCGACCTGGTGGATCGGGTTCACGGTGATCAGCGCCGTGCTGGTGATCGGTACCGTGCAGACCGTGATGACCTCGCGCGGCCGCTCGCTGCTCCCCCGCCGTCCCGCCTGATGCTCGCGCGGTTGCGGGCGGTGCCCCGCTGGGTGTGGATCGCCGTCGTCGTGGTCGTGGTCGTGGTCGCCGCGGTGGTGGTCGTGCTCGTGGTCACCTCCGGGCCGGACGACCCGGGTGACGTCACCTTCACCGCCGGCCCGGCGTCCGTGCAGGCCGAGCCGACGGTCTACTGCGACCTCATGGTCACCGACTGCGAGACCGACCCGTCGAACGTCGCCACGCTGCCGCTGCCGGCCGGGGTGGCGGTCGACCTGACCATCCCCGACGCCGTGCTCGCGACGCCGTGGCAGGTCGCCTTCACCTACCTCGACGACACCGGCGCGCAGCAGAGCGGACGCAGCCAGGTCTTCGCGCCGAACGCGCGCGGCTCGTTCCGCCTCGTGCTCCCCGACCCCCGCTGGCGCCTCCAGCGCGTGGAGGTGCAGCAGTTCGGGGCCAGCCAGACGATCACCCCGCAGGGCAGCCTGTTCTCCACCCGGTCCACGTGGGTGCTGACCGCGGCGGGGGCGGCCTGAGCCGCCTTGTCGCGGACATTCGACCGACCGGTCCCACCTTGTCGTTGTGATTCACAACGACAAGGTGGGCACGGCAGGGTGGAAACCCGCGACAGGGCCGGAGCCGCCGTCGGGACCGCTCAGCCCTCGAGCTCCCGGGCGACGGCGCGGACGACCTCGGCGAGCTTCTTCGTGTTGCGCCGGTCGGGGTACTTCCCGCGCCGCAGGTCGGGCTGGACCTTGATCTCGAGCAGCTTGATCATGTCGTCGATGAGCCCGTGCAGCTCGTCCGGTGAACGACGCTTGGCCTCGGCCACCGACGGCAGCGGGTCGACGAGGCGGACCTGCAGCGCCTGCGGTCCGCGACGCCCCTCGGCGATCCCGAACTCGACGCGCTGACCGGACTTCAGGGCCTCCACCTCACGGGGCAGGGAACCCTTGGGGACGTAGACGTCGGCGCCCTCCTCCTGGGAGAGGAACCCGAACCCCTTCTCGGCGTCGTACCACTTGACCTTGCCGGTCGGCACCGTGCTCACCCGTTCTCTCGTCGACGAGAACGCGCCCCGGCAGAGTGCCGGAGCGCATCGGTCCATCGTATCCCGCACGGGTGACCGGGTCGTCGGAGATCGCGGGCGCGCGTCCTCTCCCCGCTACGCCGTCGGTGCCGCCGCCTCGAGACCGAGCAGCTCCACGGCGGTCGCGCGCATCTCGACCTTGCGGACCTTGCCCGTGACGGTCATCGGGAACTCCTCGACGACGTGCACGTAGCGCGGGATCTTGTAGTGGGCGAGCCGGCCGGTGGCGAACTCCCGGACCTGCTCGGCGGTCAGCTCCGCCACCCCGTCGCGCAGGCGCACCCACGCCATGAGCTCCTCGCCGTAGCGCGGGTCGGGCACCCCGATGACCTGCGCGTCGAGGATGTCGGGGTGGGTGTAGAGGAACTCCTCGATCTCCCGCGGGTACACGTTCTCGCCGCCGCGGATGACCATGTCCTTGATCCGGCCAGTGATGTTGACGTAGCCCTCGTCGTCCATCACCGCGAGGTCGCCGGTGTGCATCCAGCGCGCCCGGTCGATCACCTCGGCGGTCTTGTCGGGCTGCTCCCAGTACCCGAGCATCACCGAGTACCCGCGGGTGCACAGCTCCCCCGGCGTCCCGCGCGGCACGGTCAGCCCGGTCTCGGGGTCGATCACCTTCGACTCGAGGTGCGGCATCGTGCGTCCGACGGTGGAGACGCGGCGGTCGAGCGAGTCGTCCGCGCGGGTCTGGGTGGACACCGGCGAGGTCTCGGTCATGCCGTAGGCGATCGTCACCTCGGTCATCCCGAACCGGTCGACGACCTGTTTCATCACCTCCACCGGGCACGGCGAGCCGGCCATGATCCCGGTGCGCAGGGAGGAGACGTCGTAGTCGCCGACGTCGGGCAGCGCGAGCTCGGCGATGAACATCGTCGGCACGCCGTAGAGCGAGGTGCAGCGCTCCTCGGCGACGGCGGCCAGCGTCAGCGCCGGGTCGAAGCCGGGGGCCGGGATCACCATCGTCGCCCCGGAGCTGGAGCACGCGAGGTTGCCCATCACCATGCCGAAGCAGTGGTAGAAGGGCACCGGGATGCACACCCGGTCGGTCTCGTCGTAGCCGCACATGCGGCCGACGAAGTAGCCGTTGTTGAGGATGTTGTGGTGCGAGAGCGTCGCGCCCTTCGGGAACCCGGTGGTGCCCGAGGTGTACTGGATGTTGATCGCGTCGTCGGCCGACAGCTCCGCCTGCACCGCGCGCACCCGGGCGACGTCCCCGTCGGTGACGAACAGCGACCGCCACGCGTCGGAGTCGGTGATGACCACCGTCTCGAGCGCCGCACAGTTCGGCCGCACCTGCTCGATCATCTCGGCGTACTGCGAGGTCTTGAACGACCGGGCCGCCACCAGCAGCCGCACCCCGGCCTGGTTGAGCACGAACTCCAGCTCGTGGGTGCGGTAGGCGGGGTTGATGTTGACCAGGATCGCCCCGACCTTCGCCGTGGCGTACTGCAGCAGCGTCCACTGCGCGCAGTTCGGTGCCCAGATCCCGACCCGGTCGCCCTTCGCGATCCCCAGGTCGAGCAGCCCGACCGCCAGCGCGTCGACCTCCGCGGCGAACTCCGACCACGTGTAGCGCAGCCCCTGCGCCCGGTCGACCAGCGCCTCGCCGTCGGGGAAGGCGGCGACCGTCCGGTCCAGGTCGTCGCCGATGGTGTCGCCGAGCAGGGGCACGTCGGAGATACCGGACGCGTACGACGGGACAGCGGGGGCGCTCACCGGGTGACCTCCATGACGGACTCGATCGTGGTCCGTCTCACGATCGCACGATGCACCGACAGCGTGAAGCCTCGGCGACCCGGCCACCGCCGTCGTCGGGAACGACTGGGACCATCGACAGCCGTGACCGCGACCCACCCGCACACCACGGCGAGCGCCGACGGCGCCACGCTCACCGAGTACGACGACGCCGTGGCCCGGCTGGTGGACACGCTCGGTGCCATCGACGACGACGGGTGGTACTCGACCATCGAGGTCGTGCGCCCGTGGTCGGCGGTCAACCCACGGCTGACCGGCGAGTTCTCCCGGACGGCGGCGATCCGGCGCTACCTCTGCCGCGAGCTCGAGTCGCTCCTGCGCGCGGGCGCCCGGATCACGGTGCGCCCGGCACGGCCCGCGCTGGCCTTCGACGACCCCTCCTTCTTCGCCGCGCTCGACGAGGACCGGGTCGACGCGCGCTCGAAGAAGCTCTTCCTCTTCTCCCCCGAGCGGATGCAGCTCTCCACCGACCGGCTCGGGCACTACACCGGCACCCCCGCGGCGGCCTTCCAGCGGCACGTGCTGTTCACCAACTACGCGATGCACGTCGAGGCGTTCCTGGAGCGCTACGCCGACGCCGTCCGGCCGGACCACGACGTCCAGATGCCCGCCTACCACCACGTCCTGCCCGACGGCGACGGCGTCACGCTCGTCAACATCGGCGTCGGCCCGGCCAACGCGAAGACCGCGACCGACCACGTCGCGGTGCTCCGCCCCGACACGATGATCATGATCGGACACTGCGGCGGGCTGCGGAACCACCAGCAGAAGGGCGACTTCGTCCTCGCCACCGGCTACCAGCGCTTCGACCACGTGCTCGACGAGGTCCTGCCGCTGAACGTCCCGGTGATCCCGAACCACCGGCTCAACACGTTCCTCCTCGAAGCGCTCCAGGAGGCCGGGGCGGAGTACCGGATCGGCACGGTGCACACCACCGACAACCGCAACTGGGAGCTCAACCAGAAGCTGACGCTCGCGGCGATGCAGGCCAGCCGCAGCGTCGCGGTGGACATGGAGTCGGCGACGATCGCCGCGAACGGGTTCCGCTACCGGGTTCCCAACGCGACGCTGCTCTGCGTCTCGGACAAGCCGCTGCACGGGTCGCCCAAGCTCTCCGCGGACGCCCAGACCTTCTACGAGACCTCGAAGCGCCACCACCTCGGCATCGCGCTCGCCGCCGTGGACCGTGTCCGTCGCGAGCACCCGGGCGGCCTGCCCAGCCAGGAGATCCGCTCGGTCGACGAGCCGCTGTTCGGCGGTCCCTCGGACACGTAGGACCGGGGGCTCACGCCGGGACGCGGTCCCCCGGGACGGGCTCCTCGTCGGCGAGGGGGAGCACCCGGACCATGAGGGACCGGGCGATCTCGACGACGAGGGTGCGGTCGTAGCTGACCACGTGGTCGAAGGCCCGGCCCTCGCCCGGCTGGGCGTCGCCGCGCTCGCGGGCGACGAGGGCCGCGGCGAAGTGCGGGCTGACGACGACGAGGCTCGACTCGCGCGCCACCGGGTCGCCCGCCGCGAGCGCCGTGCCCCGCAGCCCGGGGACGAGTTCGGCGGGCATGTCGACCCCGAGGGCCCCGATGAACCGCGCGTGCGTCGCGAGCGCCGCGTAGTGCTCGGCGAGCCCGGCGGGCGTGTTGCGCGGATCGAGACACGTGATCAGCACGACGGCGAGGCCGGCGTTCCGGCTGACGACGTCCTCGAGCTCCCGCCGCATGGCGATCAGCAGATCGACCGGGGTCCGGACCGCCGGGTGCCGGGACGTCGCCATCTCGTAGGGGCTCCCCGCGGGTGTCGCGTCGTCCAGGCCGTGCAGCGGTAACGGCCAGCGGGGACGCGGCAGGCCGCCCGGGAGCCAGTGCTCGGGCAGCGGGCGTGGCGCGCCGTAGTACCAGCCCTGCGCGAGGGTCGCGCCGAACGCGATCGCCAGGCGCTCGTGCTCGAGGGTCTCCACCCCCTCGGCGAGGACGAGCGCCCCCCGGCGCTGAGCGTGCGCGCGGACCGCGGAGAGCACCCGGGCGAGAGCGGGGTCCGGGGCGCGGCGTAGCAGGCTGATGTCGAGCTTCACGACGTCGGGCATCAGGAAGGGCATGAGCGCGAGCGAGTCGGCGTCCACCCCGACGTCGTCCAGCGCGATCCCCACCCCGGCCGCCCGCAGGTGCTCGGTGAACGTGAGCAGCTCCGCGGGGTCGCGGGCGAGGTCGCGCTCGGTGATCTCGACGACGACCTGGACCTGCGGGTACCGCGCGATGCCGGCGAGCAGCGCCGTCCACGAGGTGGCGCCCAGGCCGGCGGGCTCGCAGTTGAGGAACAGCCGCAGCTCGGCCGGTGGCCGCGCGATCTCCCACTGGTTCAGGGCCTCGGCGTGGCAGAGCCGGTCGAGCTCCCCGGTGACCCCCGCCGCGCGAGCGGCGGCGAAGAGGGCGTCGGGGCGCTCGAGGGCACCGTCGCGCGGTCCGCGGGTGAGGGCCTCGACGCCGACGACCTGACGGGTCGAGAGCTCGACGACGGGCTGGAAGACCGTGCGGACCGACCTCGTCGCGAGGACGGCGCGGAGGTCCGCGTCCACGTCGTCCGTGACCTCGACCGCCATTCGTCCCCCTCCGGCGGTCCGACCCGACCGGGCGGATCGCGTACACCTACTTCGCAGTACGGCCACGGTAAACCGCCGACGAGGGCGTGCTGTGGTCTCGAACGGGTGGACCCGCAGGTCGCGCGGAGTGACGAACTCCGCCGACGCCACCGACCGCCGCCAGGGCCCCGCGTCGCGCCGTGGGTCCGTCAGTTCCGGTCCGACAGCCGCCGGCTGACCGCCGCCGACACGGGCACCCCGCGGCGGACCACCTCGCCGACGAAGGCCCGCACCATCGGGTCGTGCGGGGTCTCTACGAGGGCGACGACCTCGCGGGTCAGCGGTGGATCGAGGTGGCGGAGCTCGCCCGAGAAGGCCGCACCGAGACCCGTCGTCGGGACCAGCGCGACACCCAGGCCGGCGTGGGCGAGCTGGGCGGCGGTGGCGGCGTGCCGCGTGCGCGTGACCGGGGTGAGGGCCGCGCCCCGCTGCGCCGCGGTCGCGTCGAGGAAGGCGGCCAGCCCGTTGTCGGGGTGGTAGCCGACGACGGGTCCGGCGGCGAGGTCGGCCCAGGTCTGCGGCGGGGTGTGGTCCGGCGGGACGACGGCGAGGATCTCCTCGGTCCCGACGACGACCTCCCGCGCGGCCTCGTGCGACGAGGGGCGGGGGCCGATCGCGACGTCGGCAGCGCCTCTGGCGAGGGCCGCCGCGAGGTCGTCGGCGCTCGTGGTCTCGGTCAGCTCGACCGCGACGTCGCGGTGCCGGCGCCGCCAGCCGCGCAGCACGGGCGCGAGCAGCCACGCCGTCATCGACTCGGCGCACGCCAGCCGCAGGCGGCCACCGCGCCCGCCCGCCACGTCCCGGGCCGTGGCGACCACCCGGTCCGCCGCCGCGAGCGCGAGCCGGGCGTCGGCCGCGACGGCGCGTCCGGCGGCCGTCGGACGCACCCCGCGCGGCAGGCGCTCCAGCAGGGGCGTGCCGAGCTCGCGCTCCAGCCCCGCGAGCTGATGGGAGAGCGCGGGCTGCGAGAGGTGCAGCGCCCGGGCGGCCTCGGTGACCGACCCCGCGTCGAGGACCGCGACCAGGCACTCCAGCGCGCGCAACGTCGGCATGCGCACAATCTATGGCAACTGCCCAGAACACTCATGGCGCGACGGGATGCGGCGGGCCGGCCGGTGCGCTGCACCCGGCATGGACATCACCACCGACCTCACCGGCTCCACCGTCCTCGTCGTGGGCGGCCGCTCCGGCATCGCGGCCCGCATCGCCGCGGACGCCGCCGCCCGCGGCGCGGACGCGATCCTCGCCGGGCGCGACCCCGGCCGGCTCGCCGCCGACGGTGCCCGCCCCGAGGCCGTCGACCTCACCGACGAGGCGTCGATCGCTGCCCTGGCCGCACGCGTCGGGCCGGTCGACCACCTCGTCGTCACCGCGGCGGCGCACGCCAACGGACCGGTGGCCTCGCTCGACCGCGACGCCGTGCACACCGCCTTCGACGCCAAGGTGATCGGGCCGCTCCTGCTCGCCAAGCACCTGACCGTCCGCGGCTCGATCCTGCTGTTCTCCGGGGTGGCCGCCTGGAGGCCCGCGCCCGGGTTGTCGGTGATGGTCGCGACGAACGGCGCGGTCGCGTTCCTCGCCGAGGCGCTGGCCGTCGAGCTCGCGCCGGTGCGGGTCAACGCGATCTCGCCCGGCATCGTCGACTCCGGCACGTGGGACGCGGACTTCCTCGCCGACACCGCGGCCCGACTCCCGGCGGGACGGACCGGGACCCCGGCCGACGTCTCCGCCGCGGCGCTCCTCGCGCTCACCAACCCGTTCGTCACCGGCACGACGCTGCACGTCGACGGCGGCGGCCGGCTGGTCTGATCGGCCCATCCTCCCTTCCGAGCGAACGGCACTCTCGTGCACATAGATGCTGCGGGAGTGCCGTTCGCGCGGGTGTCGGGCTCACCGGCCCGCCGGGTACACCTCGACCTCCGCCGCCTTCACCGAGAACCACAGCTCGTCGCCCGGGTCGACGCCCAGGTCGGCGACGGCGGCCGGCGTGACGTCGGCGGCGAGGCCGTCGACCCAGCCCGGCCCGCCGTCGGGAACGCCCGCACGGAGCCGCACCAGCTCGCCGTGGGGCTCCATCGCGGCCAGCCGAACCGGCACCATGGTGCGCGGCGAGCCCTTCGGCGGCTCGCGGTACACGGCCACCGACGCCGGGGAGAACAGGGCGACCGCCGGCTCCCCGTCGGCGACCGGCTCCGGGTGCACGCCGCCGATCACCGTGCCCTCGGCGGTGCGCAGGCCCTCCGGGCAGGAGCGCCCGGGGACGAGGTCGAGTCCGGCGATCCGCGCGGCAAACGCGGAGCGCGGCCGGCGCAGCACGTCGGCGGTGGCCCCCGACTCGACCACCCGGCCGGCGTCGAGCACCACGAGCCGGTCGGCGAGGACGACGGCGTCGAGGACGTCGTGGGTGACCATCAGGGTGGTCACCCCGGCGGCCCGCACCACGCGGCGCAGCAACGAGCGGATCGCGGGGGTGACGTCGACGTCGAGCGCCGCGAACGGCTCGTCGAGCAGGAGCAGTTCGGGCTCGCAGGCGAGAGCGCGGGCGATCGCGATGCGCTGGGCCTGGCCGCCGGAGAGCTCCGACGGGCGCCGGTCGGCCAGCGCCGTCGCGTCCACCTCGGCGAGCCAGCGGTCCGCGGTCGCACGCGCGACCCGTCGTCGGGAACCGGTGGAGCGCGGCCCGAAGGCGACGTTGTCGCGGGCGGTGAGGTGGGGGAAGAGCAGCGCGGACTGGCTGAGCAGCCCGACCCGCCGCTTGTGCACGGGCACGTCGTCGAGCACCCGGCCGTCGAGCGCGATCGAGCCGCGGTCGGGGCGGTACAGCCCGGCGAGCGCGCCGAGGAACGTCGACTTGCCCGCGCCGTTCGAGCCGAGCACGGCCACGACCTCGCCGGACTCCACGGTCACCGACACGTCGAGCGCGAAGGACCCGCGGGTGACCGCGACGTCGACCTCGAGCCGGCTCACCGCAGGTCCCGGGTGCGGGACACGACGATGACCAGGATCGCCACGACGACGAGCACGAGCGACATCGCGACGGCGCCGTCGAGGTCGCTCTCGGACTCGAGGTAGATGAACAGCGGCAGCGTCCGCGTCGTGCCCTCGAGCGAGCCCGCGAAGGTGATCGTCGCGCCGAACTCCCCGAGCGCCCGGGCGAACGCGAGCACGCTGCCCGACATCAGGCCCGGCAGCACCACCGGCACGGTCACGCGCCACAACGTGGTCGCCGGGGAGGCACCGAGCGTGGCGGCGACCGCCTCGTACCGCTCCCCCGCCGTCCGCAGCGCTCCCTCGAGCGAAACGACGAGGAACGGCATGGCGACGAAGGTCTGGGCCAGCACCACCGCCCCCGTCGAGAAGGGGATGGTGATGCCGAACTCGCGGTCGAGGAACCCGCCGACGGGCCCGGTGCGCCCGAACAGGAACAGCAGCGTCAGGCCCCCGACGACGGGTGGGAGCACCAGCGGCAGCAGCACCACCGACCGGATGAACGGCAGGCCGGGCAGGGACGACCGCGCGAGGACCACGGCGAGCGGCCCCCCGAACAGCAGGCAGAGCACCATCGTCGCGAGCCCGGTCTCCAGCGAGAGACGCAGGGCCGCGAGGGCCGACGGCGTGGTGACGAGGCCGAGGAAGTTCGGCCAGTCCACCCGGACGACGAGCCCCGCGACGGGGATCGCCACCAGGAGCCACGCGAGCGCCGCCGGCACCCAGAGGAACCGCGGAACCGTGGTCCTCACACGTCTCCCGTCGCTCCGCTCGCCCTCCTCACGCGGGGGTCACTTGGTGACGAACCCCGCCTGCTGCAGCGCCGCCGTGCCCTGCTGGCCCCGGACGAAGTTGATCCAGCTCTGCGCCAGGTCGGCGTTCTGCGAGCCGTTGACCACGCCGATCGGGTACGACTGCACCGCACCCTGCGCGCTCGCCTGCGGGAAGGAGACGCCGGTGACCGCGCCGTTCGTGGACTTCACGTCGGTGACGTAGACCAGGCCCGCGTCGGCGTTGCCGGTCTGGACGCGGTTGAGCACGCCCTTGACGTCCTGCTCCTCGCTGGCCGGGGTGAGCGTGACGCCCGCGGCCTTCTCGGCGGCCTCGGCGGCCGCGCCGCACGGGACGGCGGGAGCGCAGACGACCGAGACGACGCCCGGCTTCGTCAGGTCCTGCAGTGAGGTGATGCCCTTGGGGTTGTTCGGGGCCACGGCGATCTGCAGCGAGTTGGTCGCGTAGACGACCGGCTCGCCCTGGATCTTCCCGGCCTGGACCGCGGTCTGCATGGTCTTCGAGCTGGCCGTCGCGAGCACGTCGGCCGGGGCGCCCTGCACGACCTGCTGGGCGAGCGAGTCCGAGCCGCCGAAGTTGAACTTGACGGTCGTGCCCGGGTTCGCGTTCTGGAACTCGGTGCCGAGCTGCTGGTAGACGCTCGTGAGCGAGGCCGCCGCGGACACGGTCAGGGTGCGCGCCGGGGCCGCCTGCTGACCCGATCCGGAGTCCGAGCCTCCACAGGCGGTCAGGGCCAGCCCGAGCACGGCAGCGGTGCCGGCCATCAGCGCAGCACGGAATCGGGTCCTCACGCGGTCCCTCCAGGGGTCTCGACGATGATGTGGGTGGCCTTGACGACGGCGACCGCGAGCGAGCCGACCTCGAGGGACAGCTCGTGCACGGCCTCGGTGCTCATGAGCGACACGACCCGGTGCGGACCGCACTGGATCTCGACCTGCGACATGACCTTGTCGCTCTGGATGTCGGTCACCAGTCCGACGAACCGGTTCCGGGCCGAGCGCCCGACCCCGGACGGGTCGGGCGTGGCGTGTGCCTGGGCCCGCGCGAACGCCGCGAGATCGGCGCCCGCGATGACCTTGCGGCCGCTCGAGTCGGCCTCGACGGGCAGGGCGCCGCCGTCGGTCCAGCGACGGACCGTGTCGTCGCTGACCCCGAGCAGGCGAGCCGCCTCGGCGATCCGGAAGTGCGTCACGGCGCGCAGTCTAGGCACGTAACTACGGCTGTGGTGACCCGCCTGGGGGAGCATCTTCGGGACGGCGGGTGACGGTGGTGGAGATCGCGGGGACCGCCACCCTCGCGAACCGCCCGCACCGGTGGGAGAGTCGCGGGTGTGGACTTCGCCCCCAGCGCCGTAGCGGACGACTACACGAAGCGGATGCGCGCCTTCCTGGAGGAGTCGATCCTCCCGGCCGAGGCCGAATACGACGCCTTCCGTGAGGCGCGTCGCGGCACCCCCGCCGAGCACGAGCTCCCGCCCGTCGTCGAGACCCTCAAGGCCGAGGCCCGCGAGCGCGGCCTCTGGAACCTGTTCCTGCCGTCCGAGTCGGGCCTGTCGAACCTCGAGTACGCCGCCGTCGCCGAGGTGACCGGCTGGTCGCCGGTGATCGCGCCGGAGGCGATCAACTGCCAGGCGCCGGACACCGGCAACATGGAGACGCTGCACCTGTTCGGCACCGCCGAGCAGAAGCAGGACTGGCTCGTCCCGCTGCTCGCCGGCGAGATCCGCTCGGCGTTCGCGATGACCGAGCCGGACGTCGCGAGCTCCGACGCCACCAACATCACCACCGAGATCCGCCGCGAGGGCGACGAGTACGTCATCAACGGCACGAAGTGGTGGTGCTCCGGAGCCGCCGACTCGCGCTGCGCGATCTTCATCGTCATGGGCAAGACCGACCCGGAGGCCTCGAAGCACCGCCAGCAGTCCATGGTGCTCGTCCCGCGCGACACCTCCGGCGTGAACATCGTCCGCGCCCTGCCGGTGTTCGGCTACCAGGACCAGCACGGGCACTGCGAGATCGAGTTCCACGACGTCCGGGTCCCGGCGTCGAACCTGGTCGGCGAGGAGGGCGGCGGCTTCGCCATCTCCCAGGCACGCCTCGGCCCCGGACGCATCCATCACTGCATGCGCCTCATCGGCATGGCCGAGCGCGCCCTCGACGCGATGGTGCGCCGCGCGAACGAGCGCATCGCCTTCGGCGGGCCGCTGGCGAACCAGGGCGTGGTCCAGCAGCAGATCGCCGAGAGCCGCATCGAGATCGACCAGGCCCGCCTCTACGTGCAGAAGGCCGCGGACCTCATCGACAAGGTGGGGTCCCGGGGCGCGGCGAGCGAGATCGCGGCGATCAAGGTCGTCTGCCCGCGGATGGCCTGCAACGTCATCGACCGCGCGATCCAGGTGCACGGCGGCGGCGGGGTGTCCGACGACTTCCCGCTGGCCTCGGCCTACGCCTGGGCACGTGCACTGCGCCTCGCCGACGGTCCCGACGAGGTGCACCTGCGCTCCGTCGCCCGCGTCGAGATCAAGAACCGCGCCTGAACACCCCGAGCGCCCAGGCCCGGCCGACCGCCTCCGCGCGGTCGGTCGCGCCGAGCTTGCGGAACAGCCGCGCGGCGTGCGACTTGACGGTGGCGGAGGACAGGTAGAGCCGCCCGCCGATGTCGGCGTGCGTCATCCCCCGGCTCAGCCCGATGAGCACCTGCACCTCGCGGGCCGAGAGGTCCAGCTCCCGCTGCGCGAGCCGGTCGAGGTGGACACCCTCGTCCGCGGGGGTGAGCAGCCCGCCCTCGGTCGAGGAGCCGGCGGCCAACGCCGCGAGCGTGCGGGTCATCGCCCGCGGCGCGTCCCAGCGGAGATAGCCGGCCGCGCCGGCGGTCAGGGCCTCCGCGACCGCCCTCGGGTCGTCCGACGGCCCGGCCACCAGCACGGGCACCGTCGGCGCCGCGTGCCGGACCGCGGCGAGCGTGGCCGCGACGGTGCCGACCCGCGCGGCCCCCAGCACGACCACGTCCACGGGGCCGGCGCCCACCCGCGCCAGGAGGTCGTCGAGGTCGGCCGCGGCCACCACCTCGTCGACGTCGCCGGTGCTCGCCAGCAGCAGCTCCAGCCGACGACGCGTCTGCTCCCGCTCGTCGTGCACCACACAGGTGCGCCCCATCGCGCGGCTCCTTCACACGATCGTGGACGCCAGATCTCTACCGGGTGACACGGACCCGGGCCACCGGGCACGCCGACCGACCGACACCGATGTAATTCACCCCCCTGGCCATCACTCACATGCGTCACGCGCACAGCGATTGCGTCCGCCGGGCAGCGGTGGATTCCATGATCGAGTGCGAGAGGCGACGCGGTGGGCACTGGTCCTGGCGGCGGTCGCGACGCTGCTGACGCTCCCGGCGGCGCCCCCGGCGCGCGCCCTGCCGTCCCTGCCGACCGGGGAGACCTGGGCCGCCGAGCTGGCCGTCGCCGACGGGGACGACGTCGACGTGGTCGCCGCCGACGGTGCCGTGCGACTGCGCGACACGACCGCCCGCACCACGACGTCCGGGCCCGCCCCCGCCGAGGGCACCCTGCTCCTCCCCCCGCGCCGCCTCGGCGCCGTGGCCGACCGGATCTCCGCGGCGGTCACCGCGGACACGCCGCCGGGTTCGCAGGTCCTGGTCGCGGTCCGGGGTCTGCGGGACGACGGGTCCTGGTCCGAGTGGATCCCCACCGGCGCGCAGGGGCCTGCCCAGCTGCCCGCCGCGACCCTGCAGGTGCAGGTCCGGGTGACCCTCGTCGCGGGCGACGGCGGGGCCGGCCCGGCGCTGCGCCGCCTGTGGCTCACCGCGGACGCGACCCCGACACCACGACGGTCGGCGGCGGTGGTCGCGAGCCCGCCCTTCACCGCCCGCGTCTTCGCCACCCGCCTCGGTCTGGTCGGCGACACCACCGCCAACGGCCACCGCATCGTGACCGACGACCGCTTCGTCGCCCTGCCGTCGCGGCGCGGACTCGCTCCGGACGGGGCCGGCGACTACACCGTCCGCGTCTGCGCCGACAACGGCCGGTGCGCGTGGGCCCCGGTCTGGGACGTCGGCCCGTGGAACATCCGCGACGACTACTGGAACGCCGACCGCGAGTCCTTCTCCGACCTCCCCCGTGGCGTCCCGCAGGCCCAGGCCGCCCGCGACGACGGGTACAACGGCGGCCGCGACGGGTTCGGCCGCCGGGTGGCCAACCCGGCCGGGATCGACCTCGCCGACGGCACCTTCCGCCGCGACCTGCGCCTCGCCGACAACTCCCCGGTCGACGTCACCTACCTCTGGACCGGCACGGGGCCGGCCGGCACCACCTCCGACGATCCCCTGACCGTCCGCTCCGCCCCCTCTGCCGAGGCTCCCGACGTCGGGTCCGTCGCGCCGCGCTCGCGCGTCCTCGTCGAGTGCGCCGCGCCCGCCGGGTCCGCGCCGAGCAGCTCGGTGCCGCTGACGACCACCGCTCCGCCGGCCACCCCGACGACGACCGCCGCCCCACCGGCCGACCAGGCCGCCGTGGCCCGGCGACCGGCGGTCACGACGACCACCGCCCCGCCGACCACGACGCCGGCCACCGATCGCTGGCTGCGCCTCGGCCCCGACCAGTACGTCCCCGCCACCGCACTGGAGGTCCCCGATGTCCCCGCGTGCTGACCGTCGGCGGGCCGCCGTCACCGCCGCGGCCGTCGCCGCGCTGCTGGTCGCGGGCACCGCTGCGGCCGTCGCCGACCCCGCGATCGTGGTCCCGACGCCGCCCGCCGAGACCTGGTCGGCCGAGCTCGCCCTCGAGGGCGGCGACGATGCCGGGGTCGTGCTCGCGGGGGGCGAGGTCCGCCCCGCGGCGCCCCGCACCGAGGGCGTCCTCACCGTCGCTCCCCGCCGCCTGCTGCGGCCCACGACGACCCTCGCCGGCACGGTCACGGCCGAGACGCCGCCGGGCACCGCGGTGGACCTCCAGGCCCGCGGCCTCGACACCGACGGCGGGTGGGGTCCGTGGCTGCCGGTGCGCGACCGCGCGCCCGCACGGTTCGCGGACCCCACCGCCGAGGTGCAGGTGCGGCTGCTGCTGCGCGGCGCCCCCGACGGGTCCGCCGTGCCCGCGGCCCGGAGCGTGTGGCTGACCGCCGGGCCGGACACGCGCGAGCCGGTCCCGACGACGTCCCCCGTCCCGACGATCCCCACCG
Organism: Actinomycetospora sp. NBRC 106378; assembly: GCF_030269685.1. Lineage (GTDB taxonomy): Bacteria > Actinomycetota > Actinomycetes > Mycobacteriales > Pseudonocardiaceae > Actinomycetospora. Next base: position 89,032 of record NZ_BSTT01000013.1, on the reverse strand, counting down.
ACCGGCCCCGACCCGCTGCCTTCGCCGCGACCAGCGCAGCCGTGACCACCACAGCCGCGCCCTCGGGCACCGGCCTGATCTGGGACGGGGCCATCGCCACGAAGGGCCTCGGCGGGTTCGAGGACACCCCGTACAACATCACCGGCAGCTCGACGGTGAAGGTCCTCGACGGTCCACCGAAGACCATCCGGTTCACGGTGCCCAGCGGCTCGCAGCGGGCCGAGGTCGAGCCCGACGTCGACGAGTTCGGCGAGGGCCAGACGCGCTTCTTCCGCCTGACCTACCTGCTCCCGCCCTCGTTCCCGCTCGACCCGTCGGGCTTCCAGCTCGCGACCCAGTGGAAGAACGACGGGACGGGGTCGCCGCCGCTGGAACTGCGGGTCGAGGACGGGAAGTTCCGGCTCGGCGGCGGCTTCGGTCGGCCCGGCGGCTCGCGGCTGTTCGCGACCGACATCGCTCCCGCGATCACCGGCCGGCCGGTCGACCTCGTCGTCGGGATCGTCTTCTCGTCCGACCCCGCCGAGGGCCGGGTCGACGCCTGGGTGGACGGAACGCAGAAGATCGCGGGGTTCCGCCCGCCCGGCGGCACCCTCTACCCCGGGAAGCGGAGCTACTGGAAGGTCGGCCTCTACCGCGACACTGGCAACGCCGGCACCGCCACGGCCGACCTGAGCGTCGCCCGGCTCGGCGAGACCTACTCCTCGGTCGCCGGCAGTCCCGCCCCGACCACCACCTCGTCGCCGACCGCGAGGCCGTCGAGCACCTCGGCCACGTCGTCGCCGACGAGCCCGACGCCGACGACGCGCGTGTCGATCCCGGGCCCCTGATCGCGCAGCACCGACACCGTCGCGGTCTCCGGCGCCGGCCCGGGCCGCAGCGCCCCGCGCGGGACGACGAGGACCCCGTCCCGCCGCGCGAGCACGAAGCCCACCCGGGCGGGCACGCCGATGCGGGCGGAACCGTCGAGCGGGGCGTCGACCGTGACGGCGTAGCGCCCGTCGGGGCCGGGGACCGGCGCCACGTCGGTCACGCGACCGCGTGTGGCGGGGCCGGTCGTCGTCACGAACGCCGTGCGGCCGACGGGGACCGCGGCGACCTGCGCGGGCTCGACGCCGGCCCGCACGACGAGCCCCGCGAGGTCCGCGATCTCGACGACGGGGGGCGAGCTCGCCGTGACGCGGTCGCCCACCTGCGCCCGGACACCGGTCACCGTGCCGTCCTGGGCGGCGCGCAGCACGCCGCCGTCGAGCACCTGCTGCGCCTCCGCCAGCGCGGCCCGGTCGGCGGAGATCGCGGCGTCCAGGCGGGCGATCGCGACGGGGTCGGGCACCGGCACGCGCGTCGAGGCGTCCCGGGCGCGTTCATCGGCGACCACCGCGGCACGCGCCGCCTCGAGGCGGGGGCGGACGGCGCTCTCGTCGAGCGTCGCGAGCACGTCGCCCGCCCGCACCTCCGCCCCGGTCGTCACGTCGACGGAGGCGACGACGCCGTCCACCGGGAACGACGCCGTGGACGCCTGGCGGCTCACCACGGTGCCGTCGGCGCGGGTCTGCGCCACGACGCTGCCGCGGACCACGGTCGCGGTGTCGGGCCGCAGCGGGGCGTCCGCGCCGAGAGCCAGCCCGCCGATCACGACGACGACCACGAACAGCAGCAGGACCGCGACCACCCCGCGTCCCCGTCGGCGCCGCCGAACGGGACCGGGGCCCGCCGCGGGCATCCGGATCGCGGTGGTGGTCACGGGCCGACGCTAGTGATCGGCGGACGCGCGGACCGGAACGTCCGCGCGCTCGGCGTGTCACCCGACCGGGGGATGGGCCGGCGGCCGGGACCAGGTGACCGTCCGGATCGGCAGCAGGACCGTGACCGGCACGTTGACCAACGGCGACATCACGACCGCCTGAGAGAGGTAGCGGATCCGGACGCCCAGGCCCCGGATCCGCTACTTCTGCGGACCGCCGACGGCTCGACTCCCCTCCAATCGTACGGTTCCGGAGGGTCCGAGCCGCAGGTGCGTGATCATGCCGGAGCGGTCCCCGCATCTGCGGCTCACCGCCCGCGACCTGCGGAGATGCTGCTCACGCAGGTCCTCGATCGTGGTTAGGGTGGATGGCGATGACCACCCTCCTCGGCGTCCCGTCCGTCCCGGGCTCGTCGGACACGGCGGCCGACCGTCCCTCCGACGACCGTCTCGTCGACCGCTACGGCCGCGTCGCGACCGACCTCCGGGTCTCGCTGACCGATCGCTGCAACCTGCGCTGCACCTACTGCATGCCCGCCGAGGGCCTGGAGTGGATGCCGACCGAGGAGGCGCTGACCGACGACGAGGTCGTCCGGCTCGTGCGCGTCGCGGTCGAGCACCTCGGGGTGCACGAGATCCGCTTCACGGGCGGCGAGCCGCTCCTGCGGCGCGGGCTCGAGGACATCGTGGCCGCCACCGCCGCGCTCACGCCGCGCCCCGACATGTCCGTCACCACGAACGGCCTCGGCCTGACGAAGCGGGCGCGGCGTCTCGCCGACGCCGGCCTGGACCGGGTCAACGTCTCGCTGGACACCCTGCGCCCGGAGCGGTTCGCCGAGATCACCCGGCGCGACCGGCTCGGTGACGTCCTCGACGGCCTCGCGGCCGCCCGCGACGCGGGGCTCGGCCCCATCAAGATCAACACTGTGCTCATGCCCGGCCTGAACGACGACGAGGCCCCGGACCTGCTCGGCTGGGCCCTCGAGGAAGGCTTCGAGCTCCGCATCATCGAGCAGATGCCGCTCGACGCCGGGCACTCCTGGCAGCGCGACCGCATGATCACCGCGGAGCAGATCCTCGCCTCGCTGCAGACCCGGTTCTCGCTGCGCCCCGACCCGGCCGAGCGCGGCGGTGCCCCGGCGGAGCGGTTCCTCGTCGACGGCTGGGAGCGCCCCGGCGGCGGTCCGGCCCGGGTCGGCGTGATCGCCTCGGTCACCCGCCCGTTCTGCGGGACCTGCGACCGCACGCGCCTGACCGCCGACGGACAGGTGCGCACGTGCCTGTTCGCCCGCTCCGAGAACGACCTACGGTCGCTCCTGCGCGGCGGCGGCACCGACGCCGAGATCGCCGCCGCGTGGCGGGTCGCGATGTGGGGCAAGAAGCCCGGTCACGGCATCGACGACCCCGGCTTCCTGCAGCCCGACCGTCCCATGAGCGCGATCGGAGGATGATGACGAACTCCCTCGACACCCGCACCGTGACCGTCACGGTCCGCTACTTCGCCGGAGCCAAGGCCGCCGCCGGACAGGGCTCCGAACCGGTCTCCGTGCCGGCAGGCACCACCGTCGCGGCCCTGGTCGAGGCGATCGCCTCCGACCACGGCGAGGCGCTGGTCAAGGTGCTGGCCGCCTCGTCGTTCCTCCTCGACGGGACCGCCGTGCACTCCCGCGACGAGGCCCTCGCCGACGGCGCCGTCCTCGACGTGCTGCCGCCGTTCGCCGGGGGCTGACCCTCGGCAACGCCTGACGGTCAGAACTCCGCGGTGAGGTAGCGCTGGAGCGTCGGCCCGTAGGCCGCCACCAGCGTGTCGGTCTCGGCCGCCCGCAGCTCGGGCAGGGCGACGACCTCCCGCGCCACCAGGATGCCGACCACCTGGGAGGCGCAGAGCTCCGCCCGCAGGCCCGGCCGGTCAACGCGGATCGCGGCCGCCACCGGGTCCAGCACGGCCCCCGTCAGGAACTCCCGGAGCATGTCGGCGGCCGGCGGGTGACCGACGGCCGAGCGCAGCAGGGCGATCATCGGGTTCGCTGCGCCGAGCCGCGCGAACGTCCCGAGCAGCGTGCGGACGAGGCGCTCGCCCAGCCCGTCCACGCCGCCCTCGAGCAGGTGCTCGACGAGGTCCGCCGGGTTGAACGGGAACGCCATGGCCGCGGCGAACAGCCCTTCCTTCGTGCCGAAGTAGTGGTGGACCAGGGCCGGGTCGACCCCGGCCGCGGTGGCCACCGCGCGCACCGTCGTCTCCCGGAAGCCCTGGTCGGTGAAGCGGGCGCGAGCCGCGGTGAGGATCGCCTCGCGGGCGCCGGAGTCGCCCGGACGCCGTCCGGTGGCCCGCCGGGCCGTCGCCGCCATGACGTCACCCTATCGAACTCATCGACTGTTGAGTTCCTGCGCGCGGAGCCGTACCGTGCGAGGAGAGGAATTCATCAGGCGGTGAAATCGGGGAGGGATCGACATGGAGCGCACGACGTGCTGCGTGGTCGGAGGCGGTCCGGCCGGGATGATGCTGGGCCTGCTGCTGGCGCGGGCCGGGGTGGAGGTCACGGTCCTGGAGAAGCACGCGGACTTCCTGCGGGACTTCCGCGGTGACACGGTCCACCCGACGACGCTCGAGCTGCTCGACGACCTGGGGCTCGGGGAGCGGTTCGCGGACCTCACGCAGAGCCGACTCGAGGAGGTGTCCTTCCCGGCCGGGCCGGTGGCTCCGGGGGCGGCGGTCGGCAGCGGCCCGATGCTGCGCGTCGGGGACTTCACGAAGCTCGCCCGGGTCGGGGTCCGCCACCCGTACGTCGCGATGGTGCCGCAGTGGGACCTGCTGGACCTGCTCGCCGACGCGGCCCGGCACGAGCCCACCTTCACCCTGCGGATGAGCACCGAGGTCACCGGGCTGCGCCACGACGGTGAACGGGTCACCGGGGTGCACTACCGCACCGCCGACGGTGTCGAGGGCGAGATCGAGGCGACGCTGACCGTGGCGGGCGACGGTCGGTCCTCGACGGCCCGGGACGGGGTCGACCTGCCGATCACCGAGTTCGCCTGCCCGATGGACGTCTGGTGGTTCCGGCTGCCGCGCCACGCGGGCGACACCATGACCGCCCTGTCCCCACGCATGGGCGACCGGCGCTTCGGGCTGCTCATCCCCCGGGACGACTACTACCAGGTCGCCTACATGACCCCGCCCGGCTCGGACGCCGCGCTCCGCGCCCGCGGCCTCGCGGCGTTCCGGGCCGACGTCGCCGCCCTGGTGCCCGAGTTCGCCGACCGCATGGACGCGATCACCTCGCTCGACGAGGTCAAGCTCCTCTCGGTGAAGCTGAACCGGCTGCGTCGCTGGCACGTCGACGGCCTGCTCTGCATCGGCGACGCGGCGCACGCCATGTCACCCATGGGCGGCGTCGGGATCAACCTCGCCATCCAGGACGCCGTCGCCGCGGCGCGCCTGCTCGCCGAGCCGCTGCGGCGCGGTGCGGTCCGACCGAGGGACCTCGACGGCGTCCGGCGGCGTCGGCTGCTGCCGACCGTGCTGGTGCAGGGGTTGCAGCGCCTCATGCACCGCGTGATCCTCTCCCCGGTGCTCGAGGGCCGACGGTCCGGGCCGCCCGCCGCCGTCGGGAAGCTCATGGCCGCCGTGCCCGCGGCGCAGATCGTGCCCGCCTACCTGATCGGCGTCGGCGTCCGCCCCGAGCGCGCCCCGGCGTTCGCCCGGCGCGCCGCCGCCCGGGTCTGAGCGGCCGCAACACCGCCCGCCGCCGTGGTGTTCTCCCGGACATGACGATCGTGCACGAGACGCGGATCGGACCGCTGTACCTGGAGGCCTCGGCGGACGGGCTGACGCTGCTGGGCTTCGGCCTCCCCGACGAGCCGGGACCGGTGGTGGGGACGGAGCACCTCGACCTCGCGCGCCGCGAGCTCGACGCCTACCTCGACGGCGGGCTGCGGGAGTTCACCGTCCCGGTCGACCTGAGCGGGGCGCACGACCGCCGCATCCTGGAGGGGCTGCGCGGCGTCGGGTGGGGCTCGACGATCACCTACGGGGCGCTCGCGACGAGGGTCGGCCTCCCGGTCTCGGACTCGCGGCGGGTCGGCGGCGCCATGGCCCGCAACCCGGTGGCGATCGTGGTGCCCTGCCACCGCGTGGTCGGCGCCGACGGCTCCCTCACCGGGTACGCGGGCGGGCTGGGGACCAAGCGGGCGCTGCTCGACCTCGAGGCCGCGGACGCGATGCTCTTCTGACCGTCCGGCTCACCTCCGCGCGGGTCGTCTCCCGGGGTCGGCCACGCCGGCCGTCGTCGTCGGGCGCGACGGTGGACGAGGCGCTGCGCCGGCACCTCACGACGTAGGGTCGCCCTCCCGGGCGGCCCTCCGCCTCCCCCGCCGCACGAGGAGCCCGCGTGACCGCCGCCCACACCCCGGTGACCCTCGCGGCCTTCGGGAGCTTCACCGTCGGCGGCCGGCGGGTCGAGGTGACGGACCGACCCACGCAGGTCGTCCGGCTCTCGCGGGACCTCCCGGAGTTCCCGGTGGACCCGAACGGCCTGTACTCGGTGGGCCACGCCTACGTGCAGTACTTCGTGCCGGCCCCGGCCGAGCGCCGCCCCGTCGTCCTCGTCCACGGCGGCGGGCTGACCGGGACCTGCTGGGAGACCACCCCGGACGGCCGCCCGGGGTGGCTGCAGTTCCTCCTCCGGGCCGGCCACCCCTGCTACGTGCTCGACAACGTCGAGCGGGGCCGGGCGGGGTGGTGCCCGGTCCCCGGGGTCGGGGAGGACGCCGCGCCGCTGCTGCGCACCGAGCGCGAGGCGTGGGACGCGTTCCGGCTCGGCCCGCCGGAGGGCTATCCCACCCGCACGCCGTTCGCGGGCAGCCGGTTCCCCGGCGACGCGCTGGCCGAGCTGAACCGTCAGCAGGTCCCGCGCTGGACCACCACGACCGACCTGGCCGTCGCCGCGGTCACCGCCCTGGTCCGCCGCGTCGGCCCGTGCGCCGTGGTCGCGCACAGTCAGGGCGGGGGGATCGCCGCCCGCGCGGCGGCCGGGACCGACGGGCTCGTCGAGGATCTCGTGCTCGTCGAGCCGCACGGCCTGCCGGACGCGGCGGACTTCGCGGGGTCGACCGGCCGTCAGCTGATCGTCGCCGGGGACTTCATCGAGCTCTCACCGCTCTACCGCGACCTCCGGCGGCGCTGGCGGACCTACCTCGAGGAGCTGCGGACGGCCGGCGTGACCGCCGACTACCTCGATCTCCCGGCCTCGGACCACCCCGGCAACACCCATCTGCCGATGATGGACCTCACCAGCGACACCGTCGCCGAGCTGATCGTCGACCACCTTGCCACCCGCTAGGCGGGCATCGTGTTGACCGCGTGGTCGAGGGCGGCCCACAGGTACTGCGTCGCGTAGGCGCGATAGGGCCGCCACGCCTCGGCGTGCGCCACGAGGTCGCGGTCGCGCTCCGGCAGGCCCAGCTCGCGCGCGGCGACCCGGATGCCGAGGTCGGAGGGCAGGAAGGCGTCCGGGTCGCCGAGCGAGCGCATCGCGACCGAGTCCACCGTCCACGGTCCGATCCCCCGCAGCGCGCCCAGCTGCTCCCGGGCGTCCGGGGCCCGCAGGTCCACGCTCCCGTCCGCGAGGGCGGCGACGAGTCCGTGCAGCGTCCGCTTCCGGCTCGCGGGCATGCCGAGCTCGTCGTCCGTGAGCGCGGTGAGCTGGTGGGGGCTCGGGAAGAGGTGGCTCAGCGACGACCCGGCCGGAGCCAGACCGCCCGGCAGCGGCGTGCCGTGGTCCCGCACCAGGCGGGCCGCGTGCGTCCGCGCGGCCGCGGTGGAGACCTGCTGGCCGAGGACGGCCCGCACCGCGAACTCGTCGGGGTCGGGGCTGCCGGGCACGCGCCGGCCCGGGGCCGCGTCGACGAGCGGGGCGAGCACGGGGTCGGTGCGCAGCCGCCCGTCGACCGCGGCCGGGTCGGCGTCGAGGTCGAGCAGGCGCCGCGCGAGCCGGACCCCCTCCGCCTCGTCGTCGGGATCGGAGAGCACCAGCCCGGCCTCGACGGTGCCGCGGACCGGCGGCGGCAGGCTCACGACGGCAGGTCCGCCGGGCAGCGAGAGCGTGCGCCGGTAGGCGCCGTCGAACCACTCCTCCACGCCCGGGACGGCGGTGGCGACCAGGTGGCCGTACAGGTTGTCCGGGCAGAGCGGCGCCGTGAACCCGAGGGCGTGTGTCCGATGGATCCACGACCCCGTCGCCGTCACGGACCTAGCCTCCCACGCCATGCGCACCAGCCCCGCCGCCGTCGGCATCGTCGTGACCGACATGGCCGCCTCGCTCGCCTTCTACCGCACGCTCGGTCTGGAGGTGCCCGACGACCCCGCCCCGCACGTGGAGATCCCGTTCGGGGGGCTGCGGCTCCTGCTCGACACCGAGGAGGTCGTCGCGTCGTTCGACCCGTCGTTCACGCCGCCGACGGGCGCCGGACGGGTCGGCCTCGCGGTGGAGTGCACCTCGCCCGCCGAGGTCGACGCGGAGTACGACCGCCTGGTCGGCGCCGGGTACCGCGGTCACCTCGCGCCGTTCGACGCCGTCTGGGGCCAGCGCTACGCCGTCGTGCTCGACCCGGACGGCGTCGGGGTGGACTTGTTCGCCACGCGCCCGTGAAGACTTCCTCCGTGCTCCGGCACGGAGAGGTACTCACAGGTCCGAAGGACACCTCCCGGTCAGCGCCCGCGCCTCCCGGGCCAGGTGCTGCTGGTCGACGTACCCGACGGCGGCCGCCGTCGCCGTCCACGACCACCCTTCCCGACGACGGGTCAGGGCGCGCTGGAGGCGCAGCACGCGGTGCAGGTGCTGCGGGCCGTACCCGAAGCGGGCCAGGCACCGGCGGTGCAGCGTACGGGCGGAGAGCCCCAGCCCGTCGGCGATCCGCGCCACGGGGACACCCCGGGCCGAGGCGTCGAAGACGGCCCCGGCCCACGGTTGTGCCGGGACGTCCCGCAGACGCGACCGCAGCCAGGACCCGACGTCGGGGACCCGCCCGACGACGTCGGCGAGCGGCACCGTCCGCCCCACCAACTCGTCCGCCGGCACCCCGAGGACCAGCGGGCCGACCCCGTGGGAGAACCGGACCCCGCGGTACGGGCCGTCGCCGACGTGCTCCCGCGCGACCGCGTCCGGCCCGGCGACGACCGCCTCCCCGTCGGGACGGACGATCACGTCGAGGCACCCGTCCGGGAGGATCAGCGCCGGTCCGCGCGCCTCCCGCCGCCACGGGTGGACCTCACGCACGGCCGGCCACCTCGAGGTCCACCACCACACCGTGGTGGTCCGACGGCCAGATTCCGTCCGACGCCGGACCGTCGCCGAACACCGCCACCCGGTCGACCCGGAGCGGCACGGTCCCCCGCCCGGCGCCCACGAGCACGTGGTCGATCCGCGACGGCGGCGACCCGGTGGGCGCGACGTAGGGGTTGGCCGGGGACCAGGTCGGCTCGTCGGGGTCGGCGGCCCAGCGCCGGGTGTTGACCAGCACCAGACCGGGCTCGGCCGGCGCCGTCAGGTGGCCCTCGACGAGCCGCATCTCGTCCGACGCCGCCTCGGCGTTGAAGTCGCCGAGCACGAGCGGGGGCAGGTCGGTCGGCGGGGCGGACACCACGTGTCGCGCGATCACCCGCACCTGCTCGCAGCGCAGCGCGGACCCGCTGGCCGACGAACTGAGGTGCGCGGACTGGACGTGCCAGGAGCCGACCGGGGTGTCGACGGTGGCGCCGAGCAGCGTCCGTCCGGTGCCGCGCAGCCCCTCGAGGTGCAGCCGGTGCACCGGCCACCGCGCGAGGACGGCGTTGCCGATCCCGCAGTCGGCGTCCCCGGGGAGCCGGTCGGTCCACGACGACGGGTCCGGGGACGGCCCGAACACCGCGTGCATCCCGAGGTCGTCGGCGAGACTGCTCGCGAGGTCCTCGGTGCCGCGGCACCAGACCTCCTGCAGTCCGATCACGTCGGCGTCCAGCCCCCGCAGCGTCTCCAGCACCGCCGGCCGCCGCCGGTCCGCGTCCCCGAAGCGCCACCACAGGTTCCAGGTGGCCACGCGCAGTCTCACGAGCGCACCACGTCGGCGTAGGAGCGGAACCCGCCGATCGAGTGCGCGGCGAGCACCGCGTTGCCGACGGCGCGGGTCACCGCGTCCGCACCCGCCGTCAGGATCGCCTGGAGGCCCGCGAGGTCGGGGGCGGGACCCGTCGTCGTCGCGAGCCCGAAGAGCGTGTCGCCGTCGGTCATCCCGTGCACCGGCCGGATCGCGCGGGCGAGCCCGTCGTGGCCGACGGCGGCGAGCTTGGAGCACTGGGCGACCGTGAGGGTCGCGTCGGTCCACACCACGCCGATCGTGGTGTTGAGGGTCGGCGGGGCGGCGGCCGCGGCCAGCCGCTCGAGCAGAGCCGACCGGTCGTCGGGCAGGGGCGGCGGGGTGCGGTCGTCGGCGGTGAGGTGGCGCGCGGCCCACAGCTCGCCGGTGCGCGGATCGACCGCCGAGCCCGCCGCGTTCACGACGACGAGCGCGGTCACCGACCCGGCGTCGGTCGTGACCGTGGCGGTCCCGATCCCGCCCTTCAGCCCACCGACGAGCGTCCCGGTGCCCGCGCCGACGACGCCGTCCTCCCAGTCCTCGCTCGCGGCCGCGAGGGCCTCGGCGCCGAGCGCGGCGTCGGGGCGGGCGCGGAAGTCGCCGCCGCGACCGAGGTCGAACACCACGGCCGCCGGGACGATCGGGACCACCTCGCTTGGGCCGCCGACCCGGAAGCCGACCCCCTGATCACCCAGCGCGTCCATCACCCCGGTCGCGGCGGCGAGCCCGTACGCCGACCCGCCGGACAGGACGACCGCGTGCACCCGGTCGACGAGCGTGCGGGGGTCGAGCGCGTCGGTCTCGCGGGTCCCGGGGCCGCCGCCGCGCACGTCCACCCCGGCGACCGCGCCCTCCGGGCCGGGGACGACCACCGTCGTGCCGCTCAGCGCGCCGTCGCCGGCGAGCCGGGCGTGGCCGACGCGCATCAGATGGTCCCCGCCGCCGTGAGCTCCTCGATCTCGGCGTCGGAGAGCCCGAGCTCGCGGTAGACCTCCTGGTTGTCCGCGCCGAGGGCGGGCCCGGCCCGGCGCACGGAGGCGGGCGTCCCGGCGAAGGTCGGCACCACGCCGGGGCCGAGGACGTCCTCGTCGAGGCGCTCGTCGTGGTGCGGGACGATCATGTCGCGGGCCAGGAACTGCTCGTCGGTGACCACCTCGGCGATCGTGTTCACCGGGCCGACGATCACGCCGGCCCCGTCGAGGATCTCCCGGACCTCGTCGGCCGTCCTCGACGCCACCCAGTCGCCGACGATGCCGTCGATCTCGTCCTGGTTGCGGCCGCGGGCGACGTGGTCGACGAAGCGCTCGTCGATCGCGAGCTCCGGGCGGCCCATCGCCTCGCAGAGCCGCTTGAACACGGTGTCCTGGTTGGCCGCGACGACCATCCACAGACCGTCCGACGACCGGTAGATGTTCGAGGGCGCGATGCCGTCGAGCTTCGTGCCGCCCGGACGGCGCACGGCGCCGAGCTTGTCGTACTCGGGGATCGACGACTCCAGCACCGACAGGCAGGCCTCGGTGATCGCGATGTCGACGACCTGGCCCTTCCCGGTGACGCTCCGGCTGTAGAGGGCGGCGAGGACGCCCTGCACCGCGACCATCCCGGCCAGGGAGTCGCCGAGAGAGACCGCCATGCGCGGCGGCGCCTCGCCGGGGAAGCCGTTGATGCTGCGCATCCCGCTGACCGCCTCGGCCACCGACGCGTAGCCGGGCTTCGAGGCGTAGGGACCGGTCTGGCCGTAGCCCGAGACGCGGCCCAGGATCAGTCCCGGGTTCACTTCGCTGAGCCGGTCGAAGCCCAGGCCCCAGCGCTCCAGGGTGCCGGGCCGGAAGTTCTCGACGATGACGTCGGTCTGCTCCACGAGCTCCAGGAAGATCTCCTGCCCGCGCCCGCTGCGGGGGTCGAGGGTGATGCAGCGCTTGTTGCGGCCGATCACCGTCCACATGAAGTGCTCGCCCTTGTACTCCCCCTGGCCCCAGTCGCGGAGCGGGTCGGGACGGCCCGGTGGCTCGATCTTGACGACGTCGGCGCCGTAGTCGCCGAGGATCCGGGCCGCGAACGGCCCGGCGATGATCGTCCCCATCTCCAGTACTCGCAGCCCCGCGAGAGGTCCCGTCATGGTCGACATTCTGACGCCGAGACGCCGAAGGGCACCTCCCGACGTCGGGAGATGCCCTTCGACCGGACGGGTCCGGGTGCCGTGACGCGCTGCTGACGTCCGGTGTCAGCGGTGTGCCACCGCTGACGCCGGCGCCGTGGTCAGCGCCGGGCGAACCGGATGATCAGCAGGATGATCGCCAGCACGCCGACGCCGGCCGCGACCGGGACGAGGCGCTTGGTGAGTGCCTCGGACGAGGCGTCGAGCAGGTCGATGGCCTCGGCCTGCTGGCGCTTGGGCTTCGGCGCCGACTGCACGGGGCGAGGCCCGGCCCCGGAGGACGGGGAGGCGCCGGGCTTCGCGGCGGCGTCGTCCTGCTTGCGGGCCTCGGCGACGGTCGACGCCATCGGCGCGGCCTCGGGCGCACCGGAGCCGGCGGCGACGGGCGCGGGGCTCGCCGGCTGCGACACCGGGGTGGCGGCGCCGGACACGGCCTCGGCCCCGGAGGACACCGGAGCGGCCGCACCGTTGGACGACGCCGAGGCGGGGGCGGCCTCCGGCGCGGGCGCGTCGGCGAACTCGTCGGCCAGGCACGACGCGAACTGGCCGAGGATCTTGTCACCGACGTCGGACATCACGCCGCGGCCGAACTGCGCCGGCTTCCCGGTCACCTGCATCTCGGTGAGCACGGTGACCTTGGTGGAGCCGGGGCCGTCCTCGCTCATCGTCAGGGTGGCCTTGGCCGAGGCCGTGCCGTTGCCGCGCGAGTCGCGGCCCTGGGCGTCGACGACGATCTTGTGCGCGGTCTTGTCGCGCTCGACGAAGGTGCCCTTGCCCTTGTAGGTCATGGAGATCGGGCCGAGCTTGACCTTCACGGTGCCGGTGAAGTCGTCACCGTCGGCGGAGGTCAGCGTGGCGCCGGGGAAGCACGGGGTGATCTTCTCCGGGTCGTTCATGGCGTCGTACACGGTGTCGATCGCGACCGGCACGGTGAACGTGTTCTCGAGCTGCATTGACGCCTCCTGGCGAGTGGGTGGACGCACGTGAGGCCCGCCCCGGGCTGGGACGGGCCTCACGGTAGGGCGTTGGCCGGTGGCGTCAGCCGGCCGCGGCGAGCACCGCGCGACCGGTGAGGACCTTCGCGAGGTGCTCGCGGTAGTCCGACCCGGCGTCGGCGTCCGACGTGGGGCTGGTGCCCTCGGCGGCGGCCTGCGCGGCGGCGCGGACCGTCTCCTCGCTCATCGTCTGCCCGACGAGGGCCGACTCCACACCCCGCGCACGGACGGGCGTACCTGCCATGTTGGTCAGGCCGATGCGGGCGTCGGTGATGGTGCCGCCCTCGACCTTGACCGTCGCGGCGACCGCGACGATCGACCAGGCCTGCGCGACGCGGTTGAACTTCTCGTACCGCGCGCCCCAGCCCGTGTACTTCGGGAAGCGGATCGCGGTGAGGATCTCCTGCGGGCCGATGGCCGTCGTGAAGTAGTCCTCGAAGAAGTCCCCGGCGGCGACGGTGCGCTCGCCGTTCGCCCCGGCGATGACGAACTCGGCGTCCAGCGCGAGCGCCGGCGCCGCGAGGTCACCGGCCGGGTCGGCGTGCGCCAGGGCGCCACCGAGGGTCCCGCGGTGACGGACCTGGAAGTCGGCCACCGTCTTCGTCGCCTCGCTGATCAGCTTCACGTGCTGGTTCAGCAGGTCGTCGCGGGTGACGTCGTGGTGCGTCGTCATCGCACCGACGACGATCTTGTCGCCCTCCTCGCGCACGCCGCGGAGCTCGGCGATGCCACCGAGGTCGACGACGAGCGACGGGTCACCCATGCGCAGCCGCAGGACGGGGATGAAGCTCTGGCCGCCGGCCAGGATCTTCGCGTCGTCGCCGCCGTCGGCGAGGGCCTGGACGGCCTCGGCGACCGACGTCGGCCGCACGTAGTCGAACGAAGCCGGGATCACAGGTTGCCTCCTTCGGGCATGTCCTTCGCGGTGGAACCCAGGCCCGCGCCGGGCGAGGCGACGTCCGCCTCGTCCGCCCGGCCCGCGGTGCCCTTGGCCGAGTTGATCGCCGTCCACACGCGGAACGGCGTGGTCGGCATGTCGATGTCGGAGACCCCGTACTGGCGCACGGCGTCGAGGACGGCGTTCACGACGGCGGGGGTGGAGGCGATGGTGCCCGCCTCGCCCACGCCCTTGACGCCGAGCGGGTTGGTCGTCGAGGGCGTCGAGGTGTTCGCCGTGTCAAAGTTGATCAGGTCCGCCGCCGAGGGCAGCGTGTAGTCGACCAACGTGCCCGAGAGCAGCGTCCCGGACTCGTCGTACGGGGCCTCCTCGAACAGCGCCTGCGCGATGCCCTGCGCGAGACCGCCGTGGATCTGGCCCTCGACGATCAGCGGGTTGATCACCGTGCCGACGTCGTCCACGCAGACGTACTTGTGCAGCTGCACGAAGCCCGTCTCGGTGTCGACCTCGACCGCGCACAGGTGTGTGCCGTGCGGGTAGGAGAAGTTCTCCGGGTCGAACGTCGCGTGGGCGTCGATGTCGGGCTCGATGCCCTCCGGGTAGTCGTGGGCCGCGAACACCGCGAGCGCGACGTCCTGGATGCCCACACCCTTGTCGGTGCCCTTGACCGAGAACTTGCCGGCCGTGAACTCGATGTCGTCCTCGGACGCCTCGAGCATGTGCGCCGCGATCGGCTTGGCCTTCGCGACGACCTTCTCGGCCGCCTTGACCATCGCGATGCCGCCGACCGCGAGCGAGCGCGACCCGTAGGTGTCGAGCCCGCGGTAGGACGACTGGGTGTCGCCGTGGAGGATCTCGACGTCCTCGAACGGGACGCCCAGCTTGTCCGCGATGATCTGCGAGAACGCGGTCTCGTGGCCCTGCCCGTGCGGGCTGACGCCGACGACGACCTCGGCCTTGCCGGTGGGGAGCATCCGGATGGACGCGGTCTCCCAGCCGCCGGCGCCGTAGTCCAGCGAGCCGAGCACGCGGGACGGGGCGAGGCCGCACATCTCGGTGAAGGTCGAGATGCCGAGTCCGAGCTGCTTGACGTCGCCGCGCTTGCGGCGCTCCTCCTGCTCACGCCGGAGGCCGTCGTAGTCGAACATCTGCATGGCCTGGTCGGTCGCGGCCTCGTAGTTGCCCGTGTCGTAGGTCAGCGTGCTGACCGTGGTGAACGGGAACTCCTCGTGCTTGATCCAGTTCTTCTTGCGGAACTCCATCGGCTCGAGCCCGAGCTCGACGGCGACCTCGTCCATCATGCGCTCGATGCCGAAGGTCGCCTCCGGGCGCCCGGCGCCGCGGTAGGCGTCGGTCAGCGTCTTCGTGGTGAAGACGTTGGTGCAGTCGAACCGGTAGGCCGGGATCTTGTAGATCGCGTTGAACATGAACGCGCCGAGGATCGGCACACCCGGGCCGACGAGGCCCAGGTAGGCACCCATGTCCGCCAGGAGCTTGACGTCCAGGCCCTTGATGATGCCGTCCTTCGTGACGGCCATCGAGATGTCCTGGATCTGGTCACGGCCGTGGTGGGCGGTGAGCAGCGACTCCGAGCGCGTCTCGGTCCACTTCACCGGCTTGCCCAGCTTCTGGGCCACCAGCAGCGTGACGACCTCCTCCGGCGCCACGGCGATCTTGCCGCCGAAGCCGCCGCCCACGTCGGGAGCGATGACGCGGATCTTGTGCTCGGGCAGGCCGAGCGTCAGCGCCAGCATCGTCTTGAGGATGTGCGGCACCTGGGTGGAGGACCACATGACCAGCTGCTCGCCGGACGGGTCGACCACCGTGGAGCGCGGCTCCATGAAGACCGGCACGAGGCGCTGCTGGCGGAAGCGGCGCGTGATGACGACCTGGTCGTCGGCCTTCTCCGCCGCGGAGAGCGCCTCGGTGGCGGACCCGCCGGAGCCGGCCTCGCCCGAGTCGAACACCCACTGGGCGTTCTCGTTCGTGCCGAGCTCCGGGTGGACGAGGGTCGCGCCCTCCTTGAGGGCCTCCTCCATGTCCAGGACCGGCTCGAGCTCGGTGTAGTCGACCTCGACCAGCTCGGCGGCGTCCTTCGCGGCGGCCGCGGAGCGGGCCACGACGACGGCGACGCCCTCACCGGCGAAGTTCACCCGGCTCCCCGCGAGGGCGGGGCGCTGCGGCGACTTCATGTCCTTGGTGATCGGCCAGGCGCAGGGCAGCTGGACCGCGTCGGCACCGATGTCGGACGCGGTGTAGACCGCGACGACGCCCGGGATCTGCTTGGCGGCGCTCGTGTCGATGCTGCCGATCTCCGCGTGGGCGAAGGGGCTGCGCACGATGGAGAGGTGGAGGAGGCCCGTGAGGGCCTGGTTGTCGGTCCACCGGGTGCGTCCGGTGATGAGCCGACGGTCCTCCTTGCGGCGCCGGTCGCGCCCGATCTCCTGTGCAGGTGCGTTGTTCTCGACCGTGGTCATCAGGCGCCTCCCCCGGCGACGGACGCGGGCTGGGAGGCCGTGGCGCCCGGCTTCATCTTCTGCGCCGCGTCCTGCACCGCCCGCACGATGTTCTGGTAACCGGTGCAGCGGCAGAGGTTGCCCTCGATGCCCTCACGGACCTCCTGCTCGGTCGGGTCCGGGTTGTCCCCGAGCAGGTCGATCGACTGCATGATCATGCCCGGCGTGCAGTAGCCGCACTGCAGGGCGTGGTTGTCGTGGAACGCCTGCTGGACCGGGTGGAGCTGACCGTCACGCTCGAGACCCTCGACGGTGAGCACCTCGCTGCCGTTGGCCTGCACGGCCAGCACGGAGCAGGACTTCACCGAGAGGCCGTCCAGGTGCACGGTGCAGGCACCGCAGTTGCTGGTGTCGCAGCCGATCACCGTGCCGGTCTTGCCCAGTCGTTCCCTCAGGTACTGCACGAGCAGCATGCGGGGCTCGACGTCGTCCTCGTAGACGAGGCCGTCGACGGTGGTCCGGATGCGTGCCATGGATTCACTCCTCACACGCCCAGGCCCGCTTTCGCACGGGACACAAGAGGCGAGCACGTCGTCAGTGGTGGTGTTGCCGTCGCAGTGACGGGCCGTGGCCCGGCCGCGACGACGCCGTCACGCCCGTCAGCGTGGTGGCGGCCACATCACACCCCCGTGATCGCCATCTCGCAACGGCTGGTCGGGGCGTGCCGTGGGTACCTCCGGTGCTGGTCAGGACCATGCCGCGGATCCACTCCGAAGATGCGGGGGTTCGAGGTTCCTGCGCCCGCACCTGCGTGCGGCCGATGGCCCCGACGGCGCGGACGTCGGTACGAGCCGGGGGAAATCGGGCGGTCCGGGCAGCGTGCCCACCTACCCGATCGGACAGGTCTCGTATCCATGTCGCCACGGCGATCTCACACGCCCTCCCCGACGTCGGGTCGGTGCCGTTCGGCGGGCGCTCGGAGCCGCTCGCGGGCCCACCGGTGGTACATCGGCGCGAGCTGCGGGACGTCGAGCAGGGTCGCCGCCCGGTCGCGCTCGTGGTGGTAGATCGTGAACACCTCGGCGAGCGACACCCCGTGGGCCGGTCGGTCCAGGACCTCGACCCGGTCGCCGGCGGCGACCCGACCCGTCGTCGTGACCCGCAGGTAGGCGCCCGGGCGGACCGCGGCGATGAAGCGGCGCGGCATCGTCGGGTCCCCCGAGTGCAGGCCGAGCTTGAAGCACGGGATGCGCGGCTGGGCCACCTCGAACTCGGCCGTCCCGATCCGCCAGCGCTCCCCTACGACGACGGACCGCAGGTCGAGACCCGTCGTCGTGAGGTTCTGGCCGAAGGTCTGCGGGTCGACGTCGCGGCCGAGTTCGCCGCGCCACCAGGCGACGTCCTCGTCGGCGTAGGCGTAGACGGCCTTGTCGGGACCGCCGTGGTTCTCGAGGTCGGCCTGCTCGTCGCCCTCGAGGTGCTCGGGGTGGACCACGACGGAGCCCTCGACCGGCGACTTGGCGCTCGCCGTGCGCGTGGTGCGGTCCTTCGGGCCGGCGATCTCGACGGCGCGGCCGACGGCGACGGTGCGCACGCGGGGATCAGGCATCGGGTCCCTTCCCGGAGAGGTCGGGCCGCAACGGCTCGACGGTGCGGTGCCGCCACGCACCCCACCAGAGGCCGGCGCCGTAGGCGAGGTCGTCGGCGCGGTGGGCGGCGACGTGCAGGGCGGCGTCGAGCGGCCCGGCGCCCGGGTCGCGGAACCGGACCCAGTCGGCCAGCCCCTCGGCGACGGCCGCGACCAGGAGCGCCCTCCGGACCCGTCGGCTCACGAGGGCCCCGGCGAGCGCGGCCGGCCACCAGTGGCGCGTCAGGGCCCCGGCCGCCTGCCACAGCGCGCCGCCGAGGCCCCAGGGGGCCAGGACGAGGGCGAGCGGGACCGGCCCCGTGGCCACCCCCCTTGCCGCCCCCCTCGTGGCCCTCCTCGTGGCAGGAAAGCGTCGTTGCTGTCGTCCGGTGGCAGCAACGACGCTTTCCTGCCACCGAGGACGGAGCGACACCCACGGCTCCCCCGGCTTGCGGAGGCCCCGGGCGAGCCGGGCCGTCGCGACCAGGGTGACGGCCCCCGCCGTCAGGACGGACCACCGGCGTTGGACGCCGAGCAGCGTCACCGTCGCCGCCGTCCACGGGGCGAGTGCGACGGGCGGGACGCGGCGGGGGTGCTGCCGGGCGAGGGGGGCGGCGCCCGTGCCGTAGAACGCCTTGCGGGCGAGCCAGGCACGGAAGCGGGCGCGGTGCTCGTGCGCGACGCGGGCGGCCGGCTCGTAGCGCAGCCGCCACCCCGCGGCGCCGATCCGCCAGACCAGGTCGACGTCCTCGGCGACCGGCATGTCCTCGCGGAACCCCTCGCCGAACGCCTCGCGCCGGACGAGCACCGCCGCGCTCGGGACGTAGGCCACCCGCGACCGGGCGGTGACCGGGGCCGGCCGGGGCCCGAGGTCGAGCGAGGAGCGTCGCCGCTCGTAGCGGGTCACGGCGTTCTCGGGGCCGCCGTCGGAGAAGGCCACGATCCGGGGAGCCACGAGCCCGACCGCCGGGTCACCGAGGTGCGCCAGCAACGTCTCCAGCCAGCCCGGCTCGGGGACGACGTCGGAGTCGAGGAACGCGATCACCGGTGTCGCGCACGCCCGGGCGCCGGTGTTGCGACCCGCGGACGGACCGCGACTCGTCCGATGCCGGATCACCTGCCCGCCATGCTTCCCGACGACGGCCTCGGTCACCTGGGGCACGGCCGAGCCGTCGTCCACCACCACGATCCCGACGCCGGGTGCGGTCGCCCGGACCGCCGCGAGCAGCCGGTCGAGCTCGGCCGGGCGGTCCTTGACCGGGACCACCACCGTGACGTCGTCCGGCGTCGGACCGCCTCCCCCGGCGGGATGCGCGACCCCGGCATCGGACAGCAGCCGTGCCAGGGCTGCGGACGTGGCGTCGGTGACGACGAGCTCCGGCCCGGCGAGCCGTCCGCGCGCCGCCGCCGAGAGCCGCAGCACCCGGGGCGGCGACCCGCCGATCCAGGTGGCCCCGCCGTCGACGCGCCAGGTCCGGGGGTCGGGGCGGACGGTCCAGCCGTCCGGCAGGCGTGGGGTGCTCATCGCGGGACGCGAGTCTAGGCGCGGCCGCCCGGGCGAGGGCCGGTGTCAGCCGTGTGCCACCGCTGACACCCGACGTCAGCCGTGGGCCACCGCTGACCTCAGCACGCGAGCGCTCCCACCACCGTCAGGCGCAGCTGTTCGCGCAGTTCGCCGTCGCGGGCGGTGGGGTCGACCACGTGCGCGGTGCACACCCGGCGCAGCGACCGCTCCAGCGCCTCCGCCCGTCCGTCGGTCATGCCCGGCGCCATCGCGCGGACGGACCGCACCATCCCGACCAGCTCCGTCGTCATCGCCGCCTCGAGCGCTCCGTGCAGGACGTCGACGCCGAGCTGGCCCGCAGCGTCGACCGACGGCCGCACCCACCGGTCGACGGCGTCGGAGAACCCGTCGAGGGCGCGCGAGACGCGCTCGACCGGTTCGACGTGGCCCCACCGCACCTGGAAGTCCGCGCACGCCCGCCCGAGGTTCTCCGGCGCGAGCCCGTAGAGCAGCAGCGCGCGCTTGCCGTCGAAGCGGTGGTAGAGCCCGCCGACCGACAGCCCCGCGACCCGGGCCGCGCGGGCCATCGTCAGCCGCCGCGCCCCGCCGTCGGGAACGAGGGGAGCGACCGCCTCGAAGATCTCTCGCCGGCGCAGCACGACGTCGTCGGCCGGTCGGCCGGGTTTCCCGAACCGATGCGGCGCTTCGTCCCGGGAAGTGCTCCGTGCCTGGTCCGGGGCGGCAACGGCGACGGAGGCTTCGAGCACACGGAGGAGATTCCAGGACGGAGGGGACGAATGTCCAGCAGTGAGGCCGTGGCGGTGGCGCGGCGGCTCTACGAGGGGTTCGCCGCGCGGGACACGGCGGCGATCGGGGCGATGCTGCACCCGGAGGTGCGGGTGTACCAGGCCGGCGACCTGCCGTGGGCGGGGACGTACGCGGGGCCGGAGGGGGTGGGGGCGTTCCTGCGGGCGCTACTCGGGCACGTCGACCCGCGGGTGGAGGTCGTCGACCTGTTCGCGGCGGGCGACGCGGTGGTGCAGATCGGGCGCTCGCGGGGTCGGGCGCTCGCGACGGGGCGTCCGTTCGACGCCTCGGAGGTGCACGTGCTCCGGGTCCGCGACGGACTCGTCGTGCGGTTCGAGGCCTTCGTGGACGTGGCCGAGTTCCGGCAGGCGCTCAGCTGAGCCGGCCGTGCTCGCTGACCCGCCAGTCGGCGAGCGCGTCGCGCAGCGCGGCGGCCAGGACGGCGAGGGTCTCCGCGCCCTCCGCCGCCGACGCCCCGGCCGGGTCGCCGAGCACGCCGTTGGGGCTGACGTCGCGGACCGACCCGGCCCGCAGCGCAGGCATCAGCTCCCGCAGCGGGGCGGTGTTGCCGGGCTCGGCGCGGGCGAGGTCGACGTCGTCGGGAGCGAGCGCGAGCATCAGCGACGTCTCGTAGCGGCCGGCGTGCGCGTCGGCACCCGGGACGCCGCACGAGTGCCAGGCGACGTCGCGACCCTCGTGGCGGAGCAACGTCGTCGCCGTGACCAGCGCGGGGACGTTGCCGCCGTGCCCGTTGACGAAGCACAGCCGCCGGGCCCACCGGCAGGCCGAGCGGCCGGTCTCCACGAGCACCGCGGCCAGCGTCTCGGTGCCGATCGAGATCGTGCCGGGGAAGCCCTCGTGCTCCCCGGAGGCGCCGAAGGCGATCGGCGCGGTGACGGGGAGCCCGACGCGGCCGGCCACCGTCGTCGCCACGGCGGTGTCGGTGCCCAGCGGCAGGTGCGGGCCGTGCTGCTCGGTGGCCCCCACGGGCACGAGCAGCAGGTCGACGGCGGCGGTGTCGGCCGAGCGCGCGGCGCTGATGTCCATCGCGTCCGAGCCTGTCAGACGGCCCGCGCG
The DNA here is from genome assembly GCF_030269685.1 of Actinomycetospora sp. NBRC 106378. Taxonomy (GTDB): domain Bacteria; phylum Actinomycetota; class Actinomycetes; order Mycobacteriales; family Pseudonocardiaceae; genus Actinomycetospora. Next base: position 67,660 of record NZ_BSTT01000013.1, on the reverse strand, counting down.
GCGTCGGTGCCCTCCCGGATCGCGGCCGCGGCGTCGCGCGGCGCGAGGACGTCGCCGACCCGGGTGCCCGCCAGGTCGATCTCCGCCGGCATGCGGGGCCCGGCGTGGACGACGGCGTCCGCGTCGAGGGGCTCCCACCGACCACTGGGGTGATGGAGGAGCGCACCGTCCAGCAGCACCCGGTCGGTCAGCAGCTCCACCCCGAGCGCCGCGACCCGCCGTCGCCACCGCTCCCGCTCCAGCACCGGGCCGAGCCCCTCGGCGGCGACCATCCCGCTCGTCACCAGCCGCACGTGCGACCCCCGCTGCGCGAGGAGCTCGGCGACGCTCGGGGCGGCCGGGCCGCCGAGGTCGTCGACGACCAGCACCCGTCCCGACGGCGAGGCGGTGCCGGCGAGCACGTCGGTCACGTCGATGGTTCCCGACGGCGGGTCCGGCCGCGCGCCGGTGGCGACGATGACGACGTCGGGGTGGTCCGGGCCCTCCCCGCGAGGGTGACGCCAGGCAGGTTCCGAGCCGCCCGGACCTGCCTGATGTGCATCTCGGACCTCGGTCCGCAGCGAGATCCACACCCCGGCGTCCCGACAACGGTGCGCCAGGTCGGCGACCGCGTGCGCCAGCTCCCGCCGCTCCGGGGCGGCCGCGGCGAGGGCCAACTGCCCTCCGAGGCGGTCCGAGCGTTCGACGAGGTGCACGTCGTGCCCCCGCTCCGCCGCTTCCGCGGCTGCCGCCAGACCGGCCGGACCACCCCCGACGACCAGCACCCGTCGTCGGGAACGGGCCACCGGCACCGCGACCGACTCGCGCCCCGCGTCGGGGTTCACCAAGCACCCGAGCCACCGGTTCAGCCCGACCGCCGCGATGCACTCCTGGTTGCACCCGATGCAGCGGCGGACCCGTTCCCCGGCGAGCGCCTTCGCCGCGAACGCCGGGTCCGCGATCTGCCCGCGGACGACGCCGACGAGGTCGCACGCACCGGTCTCGAGTGCGCGTCGTGCCTGCTCGGAGGTGGTGTACCGGCCGACACCGATCACCGGGACGCCCGTCCCCGCGAGCGCCGCGCGGACGGCGTCCGGCACCGGCTCGGCGTAGCCCGCCGGGACGCCCATCGGCGGTTCGATCAGCGGGAGCGTGGCGGTCGCCACTCCGACCGCGGTGTTCACGACGTCGACCAGGTCCGCGATGCGCACCGCCACCCGCGCGGCGTCGGCCGCGGTGAGCCCGCCGTCGAGACCCTCGTCGCCCTGCAACCGGACGCCGAGGACGCGGTCGCCGAGCTCGGCGCGCACGGCCGTGAGCACCTCGCGCAGGAACACGACGCCGTCGGCGTAGCGGTCGGTCCGGTGGTTGGTCAGCGGCGAGAGGAACTGGCGCACGAGCGACGCCTGCGAGCCCTGGATCTCCACGCCGTCGAAGCCGCCGGCGACGCAGTGGCGGGCGACGGTCGCGAAGCCGCGCACGACCTCCGCGATCCCGGCGGCGTCGAGGGCGACGGGGACCTCGCGGAACATCGGGTCGGGGACCGGGCTCGGCGCCTCGACCGGCTCGCGGGAGTACAGCGACGACGACTGGGCGCCGTTGTGCCCGACCTGCGCCAGCACCACCGCTCCGTGCGCGTGCACGGCGTCGGTGATCGCCCGGTAGCCGGGCACGACGGCGGGGTCGGTGCCGAGGACGGCCTTCTCGTACGGCCGGTCGAGGGCCTGTTCCTCGACGATGATCAGGCCGACGCCGCCGGCCGCACGGGCCGCGTAGTAGGCCGCGTGCTGGGCACTCGGTCGGTTCTGCACCGCGGCGTTGGTGAGGTGGGCGGGGAAGACGATCCGGTTCCGGACGGTTCTCGTGCCCACCCGGATCGGCTCACCCAGCACGGAGGATCTCCTCGGCCGCCCGGCGCCCCTCGCGAATCGCCTCGGCGACGGTCCGCGGCGCTCGGGCGTCGCCGATTCCGTGTCCCGACGACGGGTCGCCCGGCTGCCGCGGCCCGGCGTCGACGAGGGTGCCGGGGATCGTGCGGCGTGCGCCGGTCACGACGTCCGCGACGACGACGTGGTCGGCCCGGCGCTCGACGACCCGGTGCTCGAGGACGCGGTCGACGCCCGCCCGCTCGAGTCTCGTGGCCGCGCCGACGACGTCGTGCAGCTGTTTCCCGACGATCTGGTCGGCGGTCACGAGGGTGACCGCATGACCGGTCGCGAGGTGCTCGGCGAGGGCGACCGCCGATCCGTCCCCGAGCGGGTCGTCGATGACGACGGGCCCGGCGAGCGCTGCGCCGCGCAGGACGGCGAGCGGGGTGAGCCCGACGTCGTCCCCGCCGGTCGCCACGATGTGCGCACCGGGCGGTGCAGGCGCTCCGACCTGCATCGACACCCCGAGCCGGACGAGTTCGTCGACGTACCAGTCGGCGAGCAGCCCGAACCGGTGCCGGCCGGGGAGGGCCGCGATCGTCCGGAGCAGCCCGCCCGGTTCGTCGTCCCGCTCCACGATCCGCACCGCCCGTCCCGCCAGCGCCAGGGTGCGCGCCGCCTCCATCCCGGCGGGCCCGGCCCCGGCGACGAGCACCTCGGCCCCTCGTGGCAGGAAAGCGTCGTTGCTGTCACGTCGTGACAGCAACGACGCTTTCCTGCCACCGGGGAAGGGCTCACCCACCGACGGCTCCACCGTGCAGCCGATCCTCGGGTTCCGGACGTCCCGGACCCGGCACCGCTGGTTGGTCAGCACGCAGGGCCGCGGGACACGTCCGGCGCGCACGGTGGCGACGAGGGTCGGGTCGGCGAGCAGCGCGCGGGTCATCTCGACGAGGTCGGCCACCCCGTCGTCCAGCGCCGCCCGCGCGTCGGCGGGATCGACGACGCTGCCCGCCAGCACCACCGCGCACCGGCCGTCCACCACGGCGCGCACCGCCCGGCACGCCTCGGCCATGAACCCGGGCGCCGTGTGCGCGTCCGGACGCGTCGCCGGCACCGACATCGCGGAACCCCGGACCGGCACGACGTGGTCGACCAGGCCGGCCACGCGGTCCACCGTCGCCAGCGCCGCGTCCGGGGTGATCCCGGCCCACGGCGCCAGCTCGTCGACGCCGAGCCGCAGGCCCACCCACGCGTCGGGGAGCTCCGCGCGGACGGCCTCCAGCACGGCCACGAGCACACGGTCGTCCGGTGTCGGAGTACTGAGCCCCGACCGGAACTGCCGCAGCAGGGAGTACTGCCCGGCCGCGATCTCCACGCCGGCGCACCCGGCGTCGACGGCCGCGCGACCCGCCGTCGTGAAGGCCCCGACCAGCTCGTCGATCTCGGTGGCGGACAGGGGACGCGGCACCGCCCGGGTCGCCGGATCGGGTACCGACGACGGCGCCCGCAGCAGCCCGCGGGCCGACGACTGCGACCCGGCGTGCCCGAGCCCCGCGAGGACCAGCGCCGGCGCACAGGCGACCGCGACCTCCGCCCACCCGTCGACGCACGAGGAGGCCAGGGGCGCGTACTCGTAGGGCCGGTCGTCCCCGGTCACCGACGCGACCTCGGTGACGATCACCCCCGCGCCCCCCGCCGCCCGGGCGCGGTAGTGCTCGACCGAGCCGAGGGTCCGGTCGGGCGAGGTGTTCGTCGCGTGCGGACCGAACAGCACGCGCGACGGGACGGTGCGCGCGCCGAACCTGGCCGGGTCGGTCAACATGCGAGCTCACCCCGGCGCCACGACGAGGGGTCCGCGGCGCCGGGGGAGGTCCTAATGGGCGCGGATGCCCGCCGGCAGGCGTCGACCCTCACCCGCGAGGGGGTCGGTGTCGCAGGCCTTGTCCGGCCGACGCACCGACAGGGTCAGCGGCACCGGCCCGCCGTCGCGACGGGGTCCGCGCTCGGTGCGGTGCGAGTGGTCCAGCGAGGGCTTGGGGATGACGGTGTCCATCTCCAGCTTCGCCAGCGCGACCTCGCCGTTGCCGAGCACGCACTCGGGGTCCGGCCCGTCGAGCGGCAGCCCGGTGAAGAACTTGGCCGCCATGCAACCGCCCTGGCAGGCGTCGTAGTGCGAGCACTTGGTGCACGCGCCACCCGACTGCGGGCCGCGCAGCTCGGCGAACAGCTCGCTGTCCTGCCACACGCCCTGGAACCCGCCCTCGGACCGGACGTTGCCGGCGAGGAACTGGTCGTGGATCGCGAACGGGCAGGCGTAGACGTCGCCGACCGGGTCGATCAGGCACACCACGCGACCGGCGCCGCACAGGTTGAGCCCCGGCAGCTCCTGGCCGAACGCCGACAGGTGGAAGAACGAGTCGCCCGTCAGGACGTCCTCGCCCTTCGCGACGAGCCAGTCGTAGAGCTGGCGCTGCTGCTCGCGGGTCGGGTGCAGCTCGTCCCACGAGTCGGCGCCGCGGCCCGAGGGGCGGAAGCGGGTGATGCGCAGCTGGGCGCCGTAGCGGTCGGCGATGGCCTTGAAGTCGTCGAGCTGGTCGACGTTCTGCCGGGTGACGACGACCGAGATCTTGAACTCGCCGAAGCCCGCCTCGTACAGGTTCTCCATGGCGCGGATCGCGGTGTCGTAGGACCCGGGACCGCGGACGTGGTCGTTGACCTCCGCCGTCGCTCCGTCCAGCGAGATCTGGACGTCGACGTAGTCGGTCTTCGCCAGCTGCGCGGCGCGCTCCTGGTCGAGCTTCACGCCGTTGGTGGAGAACTTGACGCCGACGTCGTGGGCGATCGCGTAGTCGAGCAGCTCCCAGAAGTCGCTGCGCACGGTCGGCTCGCCGCCGCCGATGTTGACGTAGAAGACCTGCATCCGCTGCAGCTCGTCGATGACCGCCTTGCACTCCTCGGTGGAGAGCTCGTTCGGGTCGCGCCGACCCGACGACGAGAGGCAGTGCACGCAGGAGAGGTTGCAGGCGTAGGTGAGCTCCCAGGTCAGGCAGATCGGGGAGGTCAGGCCTTCGACGAAGTGGTCGACGAGCTTCATGTGGTGGTCTCCCGCGGCTGGATCGTGCCCGCCCTGGCGAGCCCGGCGAGTGCCTTGAGGTACTGCTCCCACTGCTCCGCCGGGACCTCGGCGGCCCCGAGGGCACCGTGGACGTCGGGGTGCTCGGCGAGTGCCTCCACGACCCGGACGAGCGCCCGGGTCTTGAGGAACGAGAGTCGCCGCGTGTGGAAGTCGTAGACGAGGGCGCCGAACGACTCCGGCCGCACCGAGACCGACGACGAGAGCCGGTACGGGAGCGCGGGGTCGAAGGCGCCGGCGGAGGTCTGGGCCTCCGCCGGAGCCGCGGTCATCAGTAGACGCCGCACATACCGTCGATCGAGACCTCTTCGACGAGGGTCTCCTCGACGAGCGGGGTCTCCTCGTGCGTGGGCTCAGCCATACCGACCTCCTGCGTTCGACCACCTCGGAACGCGTCGGACGCTAACTGGCACCCGGTGCCATTCACACGGTCGTCGTGGACGGTCCGGTCCCGACCGATCGGGCGGGGCGTGATCGCGGTCTCGTTTGTTACGCGCGAGGGGGCGGTCGCCACGGACGGGGCACACTGCTCGGGTGACCTCTGCCACTCGGACGCTCCGCGCCCGCCGCCTCGAGGCGGTCGCGCTGGAGCTGTTCACCGTGCGGGGGTTCGACGCCGTGACCGTGGACGACCTCGCCGCCGCGGGCGGCATGGGCCGCCGCACGTTCTTCCGGTACTTCCCGACGAAGCTCGACGTCGTCCTCGGTCAGCTCGACGACGCCCTCGCCGCGCTCGTCGACGCCCTCGCCGCGGTGCCCTCGACGACCGACCCGACCACGGCCGCCCGTCAGGCGTTCCTGCAGGTCAACGCGTACGACCCCGGTGACGAGCCGGTGCTGCGACGCCGCCTCGCGCTCATCGAGACGGTGCCGGAGGTGGCCGCCCGGGCCGCCGTCCGCTACGAGGCGTGGGAGCGCGCGGTGGCGCTGGACGCGGCGGGCCGCTGGGGGTGCCCACCCACCGATCTCCGCCCGCAGGTCTTCGCCCGCGTCGTGGTGGCGGCGATGCGCGGGGTGTTCACGGTGTGGCTCGCCGCCCCCGAGGTCGAACTACGGTCCCTCGTCGTGGCCGCCTTCGACGACCTGGGACGGGGGTTCGGGTGAAGGATCCGAGTGAGCTGATCGACGTCGACCCCTCGTCGCCCGTCGCGCCCTACGAGCAGGTGCGCGCCTCGGTGACCGAGCTGGTCCGCACCGGGGCCCTCCCCGCGCACACCCGTCTCCCCGCCGTCCGCCGGCTCGCGGTCGACCTCGGCCTCGCCGCCAACACCGTCGCGCGCGCCTATCGGGAGCTCGAGGCCGCCGGCGTCGTCGAGACCCGCGGCCGGCTCGGCACGTTCGTCGTCGAGTCCTCCGGCGGTCCCGACGAGGCCCGCGAGGCCGCCCGCGCCTTCGCCGGCCGCATGCGCGAGCTCGGTGTCACGCCCGAACGCGCCCTCGACCTGGCCCGCGCCGCCCTCACCGCCTGACGACGGCATCCGGCCTTACCCGCCGTCGGGAAGAGACCTACCAGGGCACCTCGGCCCGGTCCTCCCACAGCCGCCCCGTGGGGGGCGGGTCGGACAGGGTCGCCTCGCGCCCGGCGAGCCAGATCGCGGTGTCGGCTCCCTCCTCGATCGAGCGGGGAGCGTCGGGCCCGCCCATGTCGGTCCGGCAGTGACCGGGGCACGTCGCGTCGATCAGTACGCCCTTGCGGCCGTTGCCGAGCTCGTGGGCGAGGTTGCGGGTCATGGCGTTCAGGCCGGCCTTGGCGATGCGGTACGGCGCGAGCCCGCCCGCCGTCCCGGGGCCGCTCATGCGCCCGAGACAGGCACTGACGTTGACCACGCGGCCCCACCGTCGCTCCGCCATCCCGGGCACGAACGCCGAGGTCAGCGCGAACGGGGCGTCGAGGTCGACGTCGCGGACGGCCCGCCAGTCGGCGAGCGAGATCTCCAGGGTCTTCGACCGCCGCGCGCTCATCACGGCCGCCGCGTTGACCAGCACGTCCACGTCCCCGACGTCGGCGACCGCGTCGGCGATCGCGTCCACGTCGGCCAGGTCGAGCGGCAGCGCCTCCACCTCGTCGGGGACGGGGGAGCCCGGGCGCGCGACTCCGATCACGCGGGCTCCGGCCCACACGAGACCGAGGGCGATCGCCCGCCCCAGACCGCGGCTCGCGCCGGTCACCACCGCCGTCCGGCCGGAGAGGTCCACGCGGCCGGGAGTTCCCGCCGGGGACTGGACGAACCCTGCTCGGCTGTCGCAAACTGCTGGCAACTGCAGCGGCGAGCGAGCGCGGTACGAAGGGCAGCCCGGGAAACCCTCCGAAGGTTCAGGTGATCTCCCGCCTCCGTGAACGGGATCACCGTTTGCCTCTCCCCAGTGACCTGGCGCACGCCTACCGTCCGGTCCGACGAGAGACCGGCTTGAGGTCCAGGCGGGTCTTCGGAGACGACGAGAGGATCGCGATGCAGGTCGACGAGCTGCTCAAGCCGTTCCCCATCAAGGAGTTCCACCCGTTCCCCCGGGCGCTCCTCGGGCCGGGTTCGCACGAGCTGATCGGCCCCGAGGCCCTCAAGATGGGCTTCAAGAAGACGCTGATCATGACGTCGGGCCTCCGCGGTACCGACATCGTCCACAAGATCAGCGAGTCCATGAAGTGGCACGGCATCGAGACGGTCATCTACGACCAGGTCGAGTCGAACCCCAAGGACTACAACGTCATGGACGCGGTGAAGCTGTACCAGGAGAACTCCTGTGACAGCTTCGTCTCGATCGGCGGCGGCTCCTCGCACGACGCCTGCAAGGGCGCCCGCATCTCGGTCGCGCACGACGGCCGCAACGTCAACGAGTTCGAGGGCTTCAACCAGTCCGAGAACCCCAAGAACCCGCCGCACATCGCGGTCTCGACGACGGCCGGCACCGGCTCCGAGACCTCGTGGGCCTACGTCATCACCGACACGACGACGGACCCGAACAACCCGCACAAGTACGTCGCGTTCGACGACAACTCGGTGACCTCTCTCGCCGTCGACGACCCGGTGCTCTACTACGACTGCCCGATCGACTTCACCGCCCAGTGCGGCTTCGACGTCCTCGCGCACGCCTCCGAGCCCTACGTCTCGCGCCTGAACTTCGAGCCGAGCCTCGGCAACGCGCTGCGCGCCATCGAGCTGACCGCGGAGAACCTCCGCGCCGCGGTGTGGAACGGCCAGGACCTCCCCGGCCGCGAGGGCATGATGTACGCGCAGTACATCGCCGCCCAGGCGTTCAACTCCGGTGGCCTCGGGATCATCCACTCGATCTCGCACGCGGTGTCGGCCTTCTACGACACCCACCACGGCCTGAACAACGCCATCGCGCTCCCCCGCGTGTGGGCGTTCAACATGCCGGTCGCCTACAAGCGCTTCGCCAAGATCGCCACGGCGATGGGCGTGGACACCACGCACATGACCGACGTGCAGGCCGCGGAGGCCGCGCTCGCCGCCTCCATCCGCCTGCTGCGCGACGTGGGCATCCCGGAGAAGTTCACCGACGTCACCCAGGACTCGTACTCGAAGAACCGGCTGGGCCAGGGCCCGACCAAGTTCTACGAGAACGAGAAGACCATCACGGGCAACGACGCCGACGTGGACCGCATCACCAACCACGTCCTCGGCGACGCCTGCACCCCGGGCAACCCGAAGGAGTGCACCTTCACCACGGTGCGCCCCGTGGTCGACCACTGCCTCAACGGCGACCTGGACGACCTGCTCAGCTGAGCGACCCAGTTCCCGGTGCCCGGCGGTCCGACTCTCGGCCCGCCGGGCACCGGCACGTCGGGTCGAGCTCCGCTGCGCTGCGTCTCCCCCGCGTTCCCCCGGATCGAACCCGCAGGAGAGGACCCCCGCGTGACCAGCACGTCCGAGCAGCCCGCAGCGGCTCCGACGACCACGAGCACCTTCGAGTCCGTCGACGACGTCGTCGAGGCGCTGGCGGCCCAGGGCTACATCGCCGACCGGCGGCTGGCCACGACCGTCTTCCTCCTCACCCGCCTCGAGAAGCCGCTGCTGCTGGAGGGTCCGGCCGGCGTCGGGAAGACCGAGCTGGCGAAGATGCTCGCCGTCGCGACGGGCCGGAAGTTCCTGCGGCTGCAGTGCTACGAGGGCCAGGACGAGACCAAGGCCCTCTACGAGTGGGACTACGGCAAGCAGCTGCTCTACACCCAGATCCTGCGGGAGAAGATCGGGCAGGTCGTCGAGGACGCCCCCGACATCCCCACCGCCGTCGACCGCATCGGCGCGCAGGACTCCGTCTTCTTCTCCGAACGCTTCCTCGCCCCGCGCCCGCTGCTCGAGGCGATCCGCTCCGACGAGCCCGTCGTGCTGCTGATCGACGAGGTCGACCGCGCCGACGAGGCCCTCGAGGCCGTGCTGCTCGAGACCCTGGGCGAGTTCCAGATCTCGGTGCCCGAGGTCGGCACGTTCGTCGCGAAGAACGCGCCGTACGTGATCCTCACCAGCAACAACACCCGCGACCTCGCCGCTGCCCTCAAGCGCCGCTGTCTGCACCTGTTCCTCGACTACCCGACGGCGGAGCGCGAACTCGACATCGTGCGCTCCAAGGACACGGGGCTGCCCGAGGCCGCCGCCCGCGAGCTCGTGGAGGTGGTGCGCGGCCTGCGCGAGCTCGAGCTCCGCAAGGCGCCGTCGATCTCGGAGACCATCGACTGGGCCCGGACGCTCGCGGTGCTCGGCATCGACGACCTCAACTCCCAGATCCTCGCCGACACCGTCAGCGTCGTCGTGAAGTACGACAAGGACGTGCAGAAAGCGCTGCAGGCGCTCCCGAATCTCGTCGACCCCAACGCCACCATCGAGGAGGCCCACGGCCACGGACACGGGCACGGCCACGGACACGGGCACGACGGGGACCACTCACACGACGCCCCCACCAACGGCCGCTCCCGCGGGCCCGCTCCCGCCCAGGACGACGAGGACGGCCCCGACGGCCGCGCGGTGCGCGCCGCGAAGGACGAGCCGGGCCGGCACGCGGGCGTCTACGGGGCACCCGGCCGGGACAACCAGGAGGCCGCGCGCACCGGGTCGGACAAGAACCCGACGAACCCGCGCAAGGTCAGCTCCTCGCAGGGCGACCGCTCGTTCGGGCTGGGTCGCAAGCGCGCGCTGTAGCGCGCGTGAAGGACCGGCCCCGTCCCGACGTCGGGCCGGTGCCGGTCCGCCCCGTCCGTGCGGTTCGACCGAGAGGAGGCCTCGCGATGGAGGCCACGATCCACCGCTTCGTGCGGCTCCTGCGCATCCGTCAGGTCCGGATCTCCACCTCGGAGGTCCTCGACGCCATGCGGTGCGCCCGCGAGCCCGGCGTGCTCGCCGACCGCGCGACACTCAAGGCCGCGCTGCAGGTCTCGCTGGTGAAGGACATCCGCGACGAGGCCACCTTCGACGAGATCTTCGACGCCTTCTTCGCCCTCGTGAAGATCGGGGAGACCGACACCGGGCACGGCCACGGGCACGGCCACGAGGACCTCTCCGACGACGGCACGCTGAACGACTTCACGCTCTCCGACGAGCCCTCGGAGACCCCGGAGCAGGGCCACGAGCACGGCAAGCCGGTCGACATCAAACAGTTCTTCGACCCGGAGGACATGGCGCAGCAGTACAACCTGCACCAGGAGGCCAACAAGATCGACCTCGCGGCGATGACCGACGAGATCGTCTTCTCCAAGGACGGCGCCACCGACCAGACCAACACCGGCGAGAAGGTCCAGATCGAGACCGACCACCTGCACGGAGGCGGGCTGCCCGGCGACATCGCCACCGCGTCGGGCACCAAGGTCGACGCCGACCTCAACGTCGCCCAGCAGGAGGCCCTCCTCGGCTGGCTGCAGGGCGTCGAGGACGGGATCGCCGACGAGGGGGACGAGTCCGACGCGATGGCCCTGCGCCGTCGTCTGGCCGGGATGCTCGAGAACCTCCCCGAGGCGATCAAGCGGCACCTCGAGCGGCTCATGGAGATCGAGCAGCGGGTGGTCGACGGCGGGCACGCCGACGAGGAGGCCCACAGGGCCGAGGTCGACCGGGCCGAGGAGCACGAGCGCCAGCAGCTCGAGGACTCGCTGCGCCGACTCGCCAAGACCCTGCACGGGGCGCTGACCCACCGGCGCCGCCAGTCCCCGCGCGGGCGCATCGACGCCGGTCGGACGATGCGCCGCAACATGCGCTTCGACGGCATCCCGTTCACCCCGGTCACGGTGAGCCGCACCGAGGACAAGCCGCGGTTGGTCATCCTCGCCGACGTCTCGCTGTCGGTGCGGGCGACCGCGCGCTTCACGCTGCACCTGGTGCACGGGCTGCAGGACATGTTCGGGCAGGTCCGGTCGTTCGCGTTCGTCTCCGAGCTGATCGAGGTCACCGACCTGTTCAGCGACCACACCGTCGAGGACGCCCTCGGGCTCATCTTCGGGGGCGACATGATCGACGTGGACGCCAACTCGAACTACGGCGAGGCCTTCGGGACGTTCCTCGAGGACCACGCCTCGGCCGTCAACCGCCGCTCCACGGTCATCGTGCTCGGCGACGGCCGGGGCAACGGGAACGACCCGAACATCGAGGCGTTCGCCGAGATCTCCCGCCGGGCGCGGGAGACGATCTGGCTGACGCCCGAGCCGCGCTACTCCTGGGGTCTCGGTGCCTGCGACCTCCCGCAGTACGCCGAGTTCTGCGACCGCATCCGGGTGGTCCGCGACCTCACCGGGCTCTCCGAGGTCAGCCACGACATGGTGTCCGAGATGATCGGCCGGTGACGTGGGAGACGCAGCGCAGCGGAGCTCGACCGACGTGGGCGGGACCCTGACGCCCGCGGCGGGCTCGCTGCGGATCGACCCGCTCGCCCCGGGTCATCCCGGGCGGTGGGAGAACGGCCCCGTGGTCGTCTGTCATCTCGACCGGGCCGCGGTCCCGGTGCGGCTCGCCGAGGGCCGCACACCGGACCTCGTCACGGAGCGCTTCGAGGTCCACCGGCTCGGCGACCGCCTGCTGGTGCTGCACCGCTTCCGGCCCGACGAGCTCGACGACGACGTGTCCACCTTCGTCGCCGACGAGCTCGGTGCCGTCGTCGACTCCGCGCCGCTGTTCGAGCGGGTGGTGACCGGCATCGTCCGTTCGACCGTCCTCGACCCGCTCACGGCCTGGGCGACGTTCTACGCCAACTCGCTCGCCGTCCTGCGCCACCCGCGCACCGCGCCGACCGTCGGCCTGCCCCCGGAGTCCTCGCTGGCGGGGTTCGCCCCGGTCCACGCACGGGCCCTCGACGAGGTGCGCGGCAGTACGGTGGCCGACCTCGGCGCGTGCTTCGGGTTCCTGCCGCTGCTCATGGCCGAGCGGGGCCTCGACGTCGTCGCCACCGACCACACGCCCGGCACGATGACGTTGCTCGCCGCCGTCGCGCGTGCGGGCGTCGTCCCGGCCGCCGCCGACCGGCTCCACACCCTCGCCTGCGACGCGCGCGCCGTCCCGCTGGCCGACGCCTCCGTGGACACCGTGACCGCGATCCACCTGCTCGAGCACCTACCCGCGAGCGAGTCGGCGGCGATCGTGGACGAGATGGTGCGCGTGGCCCGTCGCCGGCTGGTCGTCGCGGTGCCGTACGAGGAGACGCCCGACCCCGTGTTCGGGCACCTGCGTCGCTTCACGCCCGACGACCTCGTGGCGCTGGGCGAGCGCACCGGCCTGCCCTACCGGGTGGACGAGCACCACGGCGGCTGGCTGGTGGCCGACGTCGGGTGAGCCACCCCCGGTGACCCGACCCCGGTGACCCAACCCCGGTGACCCAACCCCGGTGGCAGGAAAGCGTCGTTGCTGTCACGGGACGACAGCAACGACGCTTTCCTGCCACGCGGGAGGGGCACTCAGATCGGGCAGCCCTGACCCCGCGCGGCCGCCTGCGGGTCGACGCGGAACATCGGGCCGGTGTCGGTCGGCTCGTCGTAGTACCGGTGGAACACCGGCGTGAGCCCGCCGGAGATGGGCGGGACGATCCAGCTCCAGTCCACGGGGCACGACCGGCCGGCCTGCTCCTCGCGCTCGAGGTGGCGCAGGAAGCGCTCCGACTCGCCGTGGTGGTCGGCCATGGACACGCCGGCGACGTCGAAGGAGTGCTGCACGGCGAGGGTGAGCTCCACCGCGGCACGGTCGCGCCACATGGTGCGGTCGCTGGAGGTGTCGAGGCCCATCTTCTCGGCGACCTCGCGGAGCATGTCGTACCGGTCGGCGTCGGCGAGGTTGCGCGCGCCGATCTCGGTCGCCATGTACCAGCCGTTGAAGGGCGCGGCCGGGTAGGAGACGCCCCCGATGTCGAGGCGCATGTTGCTGATGACCGGCAGGGCGTGCCAGCGCAGGCCGAGGTCGGCGAACCAGGTGTGGTCGGGGTGGTGCAGGTCCACCTCGAGCACGGACGCGGCCGGCACCTCGTGGAACTGCGGGCCCTTCTCGGCCCACTCCCCGCCCCCGGAGACGACCAGCGGCAGCACGTCGAAGCGCCCCATCGGCGACGGCGGCACCCAGCCGAGGGAGCGTGCGTGGTCGGTGAACCCGACGTGGCGGGGATCGCCGAGCACCCGGCCCCCGGTGCGGTAGCCGGCGTACCGGACGAGCTGCTCGTTCCAGATGCGCGGCCCCGGGGCGGTCGGGGTGTCGGGCGCGAAGATCGTGATCGTGGAGCGGATGCGGCCGCGCCGCGTCGCCTCGTCGAGGTGACCGACGCACTCGGCGGCGACCTCCTCGGGCGCGGTGACGTGGCGCCGGTCGCGCAGGTGCAGGCTGCGCCAGTAGAGCCGCCCGATGCAGCGGGCCGAGTTCCGCCACGCGACGCGGGCGCCGAAGGTCAGTTCGGCGGCGGTGTGCACGTAGGTGCCGGTGCGGGCGATCTCCTCGCGGACGGCGGCGATCCGCTCGTCGAGGGTCACCGGCGCGGCGGCCGCGCCCTTGACCGTCGTCGCGCCGGGCTCCTCGGCCTCCGCGAAGAACTGGCGGAGGAACTCCTCGGCCTCGGCCGGGTCGACGGGGGGCACCGTGGTGGCCCGGTCGGCCGCCGGAGCGCCCCACGGACCGGCGGCCTCCGCGGGGGCCGGCGTCGTCGGTCGGGGCCGCGGGCGCGGGCGCTCGGTCACGACGGCGGCCGGGGCCGGGGCGGCCGGCTGGGCCGGGGTGGCCGGCTGGACCGAGGGAGCCGGCTGGGGAGCCGGGGTGGCGGGCGTGGGCGACACGGGGACCGCGGCGGCGATCAGCGGGGCCGTGGCGACCCCGGGGTCGGCGGCCCGGGAAGCCGGGACGGGCCGGACGGACGTGCCCGTCACGCTCACCGGATCGGGGTCACCCGTCGCGTCCACCGCAGCCCCGGCGGGGTCGGGCGCCACCGCCGTGGTCGCGGCGTCCACCGGGTCGGCGTCCGCCGAGGTCCCGACGACGGCCATCGTGGCCATCCCGCGCGCCATGCCACCTCCGTGTGCTCCGAGGTCCTGCCTCCGTCGCCGAGTTCTGCAGCGACGTCGTCGACATCTGAGTCGTGCACGTCGTCGGTGACGACGTCCGAGCCGGACCCCCGCGCGCCCGACTCCATCCTCACCGACTCGCCCCTACAGCGGATCTCGCCGTTCGGACTCACGTCATGCGCGATCCGGGCCCTGACGATCGACCTTTCGGCCGATCGGCCACTCGGGCAGCGCAGCCGAAACCCGTTCGTGACCTGTCACACCGGCCCACTGTAGGGGGTCGCCCGATGCGCCCGGGAGGGCGGGACCTTCTCACCCTGCGTCACCCGTTGGTGCTCTCCGTGTCGGGTGGGCGCGACGGGGACCCCGGACCTCTGGCACCCTCATCAGCGACCGGCAGTAGTCGTCACGAGAACCCAGCGTGACGAGACCGACGGTGGGAGGCCACGGGTGAGCCGAACCGGACGGAGTCGCACGCACGGTGCGGGCTCCTGGGGCGGCACGCGCGGACGCGTGCGCGCGGGCGACCTGCGCGCCCAGGCCGACGAGATGGCCGCTCTCCTCGACGAGGCCGCGCCACGGGCGCGCCGGCGGCGGCGCCGCCGGTCGACGGCCCTCCCGGCGGCCGTGGCCGCGTTCGGCGCCCTCAGCGTCGGCGGGGTCGGCCTCGCCCTCGGGCTCACGCCGACCGGTGCGGAGGGCCAGCTGCCCGCCGCCCCCTCCCCGGTCATCGCCGACCCGGGGACCGAACTGCCGACCGCGACGTCCGGCGACACGCCGCGGACGGCCGATCTCGACCCCGCCGTCGCGGGCGCCGACCTCATCCGGCCGGAGGAGCGCGCGGCCGACGAGGACGACGCGCCCGGCCGACCCGCCCCGTCGTCGGGAACGTCGCGCTCCACCTCCACCCCGCCGGCGCCGACGACCACGACGACGCGACCGCCGCGCCCCACGCGGAGCTCGACCCCGCGGCCCACCCGGCCGCCGCGCCCCACCGTCACCCGCTCGGCCACGCCGCGGTCCACGACGACCGCCGCGTCCTCGTCGGCGGCACCGCGCCCCGTCGCCGAGCGGTCCGCGCTGCCGACCCGGAGCGCCGGGACCGACGCCCCGGACACCGCCCCCGCCGCGTCGACGCGCCCCGACCTCGACCCCGACGACCGGGACACCCTCTCCCCGGACGAGTGACGATCACGTCACCGGAAGAACGGTCGACCCGCCACGACCAGTGACGATCGATCGTCCGGGGTCCCACGACGGCGGTCCGTGCATCGCCGTTCACCGGTCGTGGCCGTACGCTGGCCGCACCGTGTGCCACCCTGCTCGATCGTGGCGGGACGCGGAGTAGCGTCGCGCCACAGTGCCCACCGCCAGGGTGGCCCGGGCGGGGGGCGAGCGAGTCATCGTGAGATGAGGAGTCGACCGGACGTGACCGCAGCGAGGAACAACGGTCCGGACGCGGGCCGTCACGGCCCCGTCGGACCCGCGGGACCTCCCCGCGAGGGCCGGGTGCCCGGGGACCAGCCCGGGAACTGGGGCGCTGCGGCGCTCGACCGGTCCGCGGTCCCCGGCCGGGATTCGTTCGGCGCCGGACCGTTCGACAGCACGCCGGGGTCGGGCCGCACCCCGTACAGCGGCGGGGCCTACGACCCCGACGATGCCGTGTTCGACATCGCCGACGACCGGCGCGACGACGGGACGACGATGAGCCACCCCCAGGGTCGCGGGGCCGTTCCCCCGCCTCCGCCCCGCAGCACCGCCTTCCCGCCCGCCTCGCTGCCCTCGGCGCGACCGGAGCCGGGCCCCTACTCCGGCGGGTACGAGACCGGCGGCTACGAGACCGGCGGGTACGCGACCGGGTCGCACGGCGCGGACCCCTGGTCCTCGGGTGGCCACTCCGCCGGCGGTCCGTCCGCCGGGGGCTACGCACCCGGCGGGTACGAGACCGGCGGCTACGAGACCGGCGGGTACGGCGGCTACGGCTCCGACCCGGGCTACTCCTCCGACGCCTGGGCCGCGCCGCGCCACGACGAGCCGCCGCGCACCACGGCGCTCTCCGCCCCCGGCCCCAACCACGTGGTGCCCGAGGGCGTCGGCCTGCCCCAGCCCCGGGAGGCCGCCGCGCCGTCGAACGACGCCGCGGACATGGTGGCGATCATCCGCTCCAGCTTCGAGGCGGTCGCCCCGCGCGCCGACGAGCTGACGCAGCTGTTCTACGGCTGGCTCTTCCGGATCGCCCCGGAGACCCGCGAGCTCTTCCCGGTCACGATGGAGCTGCAGCGCACCCGCCTGCTGCGCGCGCTCATCCACGTCGTGCAGATGGTCGACCGACCCGACGAGCTCAGCATCTTCCTGCGCCAGCTCGGTCGCGACCACCGCAAGTTCGGCGTCATCGGCGAGCACTACGACCGGGTCGGCGAGGCCCTCCTCGGCGCCCTCGGTGAGATCGCGGGTCCGCTGTGGACGGCCGAGGTCAAGAACGCGTGGATCGGCGCGTACGGCGTCGTCTCGCAGGCGATGCGCGACGCCGCGGACGCCGAGCGCGGACCCGCCGTCTGGATGGCCCGGGTCATGGAGCACCGCCGGGTGGCGCCCGACCTCGCGATCGTGCGGGTGCAGACCAGCCAGCCGGTGCCCTACCAGGCCGGCCAGTACGTCACCGTGGAGACGCCGCAGCGCCCGCGGATGTGGCGCTCGCTGACGCCGGCCAACGCCCCGGGCGCCGACTGCGTGATGGAGTTCCACGTCCACACGGTCCCGGGCGGCTGGGTGAGCCGGGCGATCGTGTCGCACGCCCGGGTCGGCGACGTGTGGCGCATCGGCCCGCCCATGGGCCAGATGACGCTCGACCCCCGCTCGCGCGCCGACCTCCTCATGGTCGCGGGTGGCACCGGCCTGGCCCCGGCCCGCGCGCTGATCGAGCAGCTGATGATCGACGGCTCCGACCGCAAGGTCGCGCTGTTCGTCGGCGGCCGCACGTGGAGCTCGCTCTACGACATCGACACCCTGCGCCGCATGGCCCAGGACAACCCGTGGCTCACCGTCGTCCCCGTCGTCGAGGAGGACGGCCGGCGCTACGGCGCGGAGACCGGCACCCTCGGCGAGGTCGTCGCCCGGTATGGCGCGTGGGCCGACCGGCAGGTCGTGGTGGCGGGCTCACCGCCCATGGTCCGTTCGACGGTGTCCGCGATGCTCGACGCCGGGACGCCGTTCATGCAGATCCACTACGACCCGTACCACACGGACTAGCGGGTCCCGACCGACGGACGAACGGGCCGTTCATCACGGAAGATCGTGATGAACGGCCCGTTCGTCGTTCGCGGGAGTGGTGGTCAGGCCTGCGCGGCGGCGCGCTTGTCGAGGGTCAGCGACACCTCGGGCGAGCGCACGAGGGTCTGGTAGACGACGCAGTACCGCTCGGTCAGCTTGTGCAGCGTGGCGAGGGTGTCGTCGTCGGCGTCGGTGTCCAGGTCGAACGAGAGCCGGATGTCCTTGAAGCCCACCGGGGCCTCCTTCGACACGCCGAGCGTGCCGCGGAAGTCGAGGTCGCCCTCGGCGTGGATCGTCCCGCCGCGGACGTCGACGCCCATCGAGGTGGCGACCGCGCGGAGCGTCACCCCGGAGCAGGCGACGAGGGCCTCGAGGAGCATGTCGCCGGAGCAGAGGAGCTCTCCGGTCCCGCCGGTGGCGGGGTGCAGTCCGGCCTCGACCATGGCCTGGGCGGTCTGCACGCGACACGCGATGCCGGAGCCGTCGAGGTCTCCGTCGGCCTTGAGGACGACGGTGGCCGACTCCGGGTCGTCACGGTACTGCTGCTTGAGGGGGCCCTGGGTCTCGGCGAGCGCTGCCTTGTCCATCCTTCAAGGATGCCTGTTCGGCGCGCCGACCGCGACAGGCGAACACCGCGATCGCGCCGAGCAGCGAAAAGATCCCGGCGACCACCACGGCGTCGTCGAAGCCGCCGAGCAGGCCGACCGGTCCCGCCGGCAGGCCGGGGCGGGTGGCGATGACGGCGACCACCGTCGTCCCGATCGCCGACCCGACGTAGCGCGCCGTGTTGTTCGCGCCGCTGCCCATCGCCGCCCGTCCCGGCGGGACGCTGGCCACGGCCTCCCGTCCGAACGCGGCGTTGAGCACCCCGCTCGCGATGCCGGCCACGAACAGCCCGGGCACGAACCGCCACACCGACGAGTCGGGGGTCGCCCCGAGCAGCAGCGCCTGGCCGACCGCCACCACCACGAGCGCCACCGCCATCTGCAGGCGCCCGCTCACGGAGGCCGGGAGGCGCCGGGCGAGCAGCGAGGTGACCACACTCGTGACCGACCACGCGAGCAGCACCGCGGCGGCGGCCAGGGCCGAGGCCCGCAGGCCGCGCTCGGCGACGGAGAGCAGCACCGACGTCGTCGCGATGATGCCCATCCCGGTGGCGAGCGCGGCCAGCATCATGGCGAGGAAGCGCGGGGACCGGAACAGCGTCGGGTCGATCATCGGTGCCTCGCGGCGGCGTTCGACCAGCAGCCACACGACGAGGACGAGCAGACCCCCGACCACCAGCGAGACCGGCGCCGGCCGGAACGCGCCGGTCCGGGCCTCCACCAGGCCGGTCAGCAGCAGCGCGATCCCGACCGCAAGCAGGGCCACGCCGGGCAGGTCGACCGGACGCGGTCGGTCGGCGCGCGACTCCTCGACCGCCAGCCGTGCCCACACCGCGAGGCCGACGGCCAGCACCGCCTCGATCCAGTACTCCGCCGTCCACCCGGCGAGGCGCTCGCTGCCCGTGGCGAGCAGCGGTCCGACCGCGATGCCGCCACCCAGGGAGGCGCCCCAGATACCGCTGGCGCGGGGTGCGTCGGGCGTCCCGGCGGGATAGGCGTGGCCGATCAGGCCCAGGCTCGCGGCGACGAGCGCCGCAGCGCCGATCCCGGCGACGATCCGGCCCGCGACCAGCACCGCCGTGGTCGGGGCGACCGCGCACAGCACCGAGCCGACCACGAGCACCAGCGAGCCGAGGACCAGCGCGCGGCGCCGCCCGAGGTCGTCGGCGATCGCCCCCGCCGGCAGCAGCGCCACCCCGAGCCCGATGCTCATCGAGCTGAGGATCCAGGCCTGGCCCTCCGGCCCCGCGCCGAGTGCGGCGGCCGTCGCCGGCATCGTCGCCAGCGTCGAGGTGAAGACGACGAGCGCGAGGAACGTCGCGACGGAGGCGACGGCGAGCGTGATCCGGGACCGCACGGTCCGGGACGCTAGCACGGAAGTTCGGTCATTGAACTATCCTCGTGGACATGCCGCTCGGCCAGGGATATCCCGCGCAGGACTGCGCGATCGCACGGGCCCTCGAGGTCGTCGGCGACCGCTGGACCCTGCTCGTCCTGCGCGACTGCTTCTTCGGCGTCCACCGCTTCGCCGACCTCGTCGCCCGCCTCGACGTCCCGCGCGCCGTGCTGTCGGACCGCCTCGACCGGCTCGTCGCCGCCGGCCTCCTCGTTCCCGACGGCAGGTCCTACCGCGTCTCCGAGGCCGCCTGGCCGTTGTGGCCGGCGCTGCGCTCGCTCGCGGCGTTCGGCGAGTCGGCCCAGACCGCGGCGGGCGGACCGGTGCGGCGCTTCGCCCACGTCACGTGCGGCACCGACACCACCGCCGACGGCCACTGCCCCACGTGCGGCACCGTGCCCCCGCCCCCCGACCTCGAGGTGCGGGCCGTCGGCGGGCCGGGGCGCCGCGAGGACCCGGTCAGTGTGGCCCTGCGCTCCCCGCACCGGATGCTGACGCCGCTGCCCTGACCCCTACCCCTCGTGGCGCTCACCACCCCGTCCCCGCCACGTGTCGGATCGGCGCGTTGCACCGGTTGAACAGGTTCACGACGCCGATCCACAGCAGCAGGGCCGCCCGCGCCGGTTCGTCGAACACCCGGGTCACCTCGGCCCAGAGCTCGTCCGGGACCGCGTCGGCCGTGTCGGCCAGCCGCGTGACGTGCTCGGCGAGCTCGAGCGCCACCCGCTCGGCGTCGGTGAACCACGGCGCCTCGCGCCAGACCCCGACGGTCGCGAGCCGCTCCTCGGTCTCGCCGTGCGCCCGCGCCTCGACCGTGCCCCCGTGCACGCACGAGGCGCACCCGTTGATCAGGCTGACGCGCAGGTGCACGAGCGCGAGCAGGGGCTCGGGCAGGCCGCCGGAGCGGGTGGCCGCGATGAGGCCGCCGATCGCCTCGCCGACGCCGGGCAGCAGGGCGGCCGGGTTCGGCATGCGGGCCTCGAGCGTGCTGGTGGTCATGGGGGGGCTCCCTGCGTGTCGGACCGCCGGTCACATCCGGGCGCGCCGGTCGGTCATGGACACGACACCCGCCACCGGAAGGATGTGACAGCGATGGAGCCCACCGAGCTGGCCGAGCGCTTCGCCGCCCACCGACCGCACCTGCTCGCGGTCGCGGGCCGCCTCGTCGGCCCCGACGCCGCCGAGGACGCCGTCCAGGAGACCTGGCTGCGGCTGGCCCGCCAGGACGACCCCGACGCGATCGACAACCTCGCCGGCTGGCTGACGACCGTCGTCGCGCGGATCGCGCTGAACCAGCTCCGCGCCCGGCGGCCGACCGACGACACGCCGGAGGACCTCCCTGACGACGCCGTCGACGCCGAGTCGCTCGCCGTCTCCGCGGACACGGTCGGCCCGGCCCTCACCCTCGTCCTCGACCGCCTCTCCCCGGCCGAGCGGCTCGCGTTCGTGCTGCACGACGTCTTCGGGCTGCCGTTCGAGGAGATCGCCCCGATCGTCGACCGCACCGTCGCCGCGACGCGACAACTCGCGAGCCGCGGCCGTCGTCGGGTTCGGGGCCTGGCTCCCGACGCGACCATCGAGCACGCCGACAGGGAGGCCTCCCGCGCCTCCGCGGAGGTCGTCTCGGCCTTCCTGAGCGCGGCTCGCGACGGCGACTTCGGGGCCCTGCTCCAGTTGCTCGACCCCGAGGTCGTGCTGCGCGCGGACCCCGTCGCGGTGCGGATGGCGACGATCAACGCGGGCCGGGGCGCCCCGCAGCTCGCGCCGGAGGTCCCCGGGGCCGACGCCGTGGCGCGGGTGTTCGCGGGCCGGGCGCACGCCGCGGTGCCGGTCCTGATCGACGGCGTCCCCGGGCTGGTCTACGCCACCGCGAAGCGCGTCGTGTCGATGTTCCGCTTCACCGTCGTCGACGGACGGGTCACCGCCGTCGAGGTCGTCGCCGACCAGGAGGTGATCCGGGCGACCGAGGTGGAGTTCACCTGAGCGCGCGAACACCGACCCGCTCGCGCAGACCGGCGGCGAGCCCGGCCACCGTCAGGAGGTCCATCAGCTCCCCGCCGGTGCGCACGAGCCACACCCGGCGGACCCCGGCGATGCGGAAGCGGAGGTGGACCCGGGTGCCGCCGGGTGCGGGGCGCAGCACGATCGCCCAGCTGATGCGCAGGTTCCCTCGCTCGGAGCGGTGGACGAGCGTCGTCGGTGGGGTGTGCTCGACGATCTCGAACGTCGCGTCGCGCCCGCCCCAGTCGGGGATGACGTCCCCGACCGCGAGGTGCTGGAGCGAGGGCTCGACCCGGCGCAGTCCGCGACGGCGGGCCGGGACCACCCGCTCGACCCACGCCGGGAGGTACCACCCGGCGCGGTCCTTGCCGAGCTGGGCGAACCAGGGCCAGACGGCGCCCGGCTCCGCCGCGAGGTCGAACGCCCGGTCCATCGTGACCTGCGCGTCCGGCACGATGCCGTCGCCCGGGAGCGCCGCCGCCGCCTCGTCGGGGCGGGCCACGACCGTCAGATCAGGCCCATCTTCGACGCGGCGTACACGGCTTCGGCGCGGCGCGAGACGTCGAGCTTGCGCATGAGGTTCCCGACGTGGAACTTCACCGTCGTCTCGGAGATGAACAGCTCCCGGCCGATCGTCCGGTTGCTCATCCCGCGGGCGAGCAGACGCAGCACGTCGAGCTCGCGGCCGGTGAGCGTCTCGCCGTGCGACTGCTGCCCGTTGAGCGACCGCACGACGGCGGCCGCGGAGCGCGAGTCGAACGCGGACTCGCCCCGCGACACGGCGCGGATGGCGGCGATCAGCTCGGTGGTGTCGACGTCCTTGACCACGTAGCCGCGGGCGCCGGCGTGTACGGCCTCGACCACGAGCCGGTCGTCGAGGAACGTCGTCAGCACCAGCACCCCGACGCCGGGGTGGGCCTGCGTGAGCTGGCGGCACAGCTGCAGGCCCTCGGAGTCGGAGCTGGTGGAGAGCTTGAGGTCGAGCAGCACGATGGACGGCCGCTCGTGGGCGACCACCGCGAGCGCCTCGGCCGCCGACGACGCCTCGCCGACGATGGCGAGCTGCGGCTCGCGCTCCAGCACCGAGCGCAGGCCCTGCCGGACGATCGCGTGGTCGTCGACCAGCACGATGCGGACCTCGCCCCGACGGACCGCCGCGCGGGCGGGGATGCGGATGTCGGTCATGTCGTGCTCCCAGCGTCGTTCGGACTGCCCCCATCCTCACCCGTCGCCGTCCCCGCCGTCCCCGTCGTTCCTGACGGTTCTGCGGGTTCGGGCGGGTTCGGGCGGGCTCGGATGGGGAGCGGGACGCTCACCTGGACGCGGATCCCGCCCTGGCGGGCGCGTTGCACCTGCAGCAGCCCGCCGAACTCGCGGGCCCGTTCGGCCATGTTCGCGAGTCCGCGGTGCGAGCCGTCGATGTCGTTGGCCGCGGCGACGCGCAGGGAACGACGGACCCGCTCCGGGTCCCCCGTCCCGTCGTCGGCGACGGAGAGCACGAGGCGGTCCTTGCGGAACGACAGCCGGACGACGGCGACGGTCGCCTCCGCGTGCACGGCCGCGTTGAACAGCGCCTCGCCCGCGACGCGGAACAGGGAGCGCTCCGCCGCCGAGGGCAGCACGACCGGCCGGCCCTCGATCCGGACCTCGACCCGCAGGTCGGAGGGCATGTGGACGGTGGAGAGCTCCTCGAGCATCGCGGGCAGGCTGCGGTGGCCGTGCTCCCCGGAGTGGTTGAGGGCGTAGATCGCCGACCGGAGCTGCTCGACGGCGCGGCGGGTGAGCTGCTTCGCCGTCTCCAGCCGCTCGCGCTGGCCCTCGTCCCGGATCTCGGAGCGCACGACCTCGATCTGCATGCCGGCCGAGAGCGCGTACTGGGTCACCGAGTCGTGCAGCTCCCGGGCGATCCGGTGCCGCTCGGAGTCGAGCACCTCGCGCTGCCGGGCGACGGTCAGCGCGTCGCGGGTGCGCTGCAGCTGCTCGTTGCGGGCGGCGAGGTCCTCGGCGTGCCGGCTCGCCTCGTCATAGAGCCGCAGCGTCCGCTGGTGCAGCGCCGAGTTCTGCAGGGCGGCCGCGGTCTGGCTCGCGAGGACGCGCAGCACGGACGCGTCGGTCGCGTCGATCCGTCGCTCGACGCCGGTCCAGGCGACGATCTCCCCGACCACGGTGCCGTCCAGACGCACCGGGACGTGCAGGTGGTGCGGGTCGTGGGGGTGGGGGTCGCTGGGCGCACCGTCCCCCGACCCGACGTCGAGGTCGGACTCGTCGTGGTCGCCGCGGCGGACCGCGTGCAGGTGCCGCAGGACGAACGGCGGCAGCTCCTCGGGACCATCCGGACCGGACGAGCTCCGCTGCGCCCCGTCCCCGTCCAGCGGCACCTCGGCCAGGTCGGGCCCGAGCACCAGGTGACGGGGGGACGCCTCCGGGAGCGCGCCGTCGGCGAGGGCGAACACGACCCAGTGCGCCGTGAGGTGCTCCGAGGCCGCCTCGGCCACCGAGCGCACGAGCGTGCCCGGCCCCTCGGTGGTGCGGACCAGGGCCCGGCTGATGCGGTCCAGCGCGTGGATCACCCGGCGCAGCCGCTCGGCCGAGGCGAGGTACTCGACGTAGAAGGACGGCTTGCCCGACCGGATGCCGGTGAGCAGGTCCAGGTCCGGACCGTCGGAGATGCGGTGCTCGGTCACTGCGTCAGAGAGCCTGCCGGAACAGCGCCTCGATGTCCTCGCGGGTCGCCTCGCGGGGATTGGTCGACAGGCAGGCGTCGGCCATGGTCATCGTCGCGAGCTGCTCGACGTCGTCCTCGGTCACGCCGATCTCCGCGAGGCCCTTCGGTACGCCGAGCTCGTCGGCGAGACGACGGACCTCGACGGCCGCCCACTCCGACGCGTCCTCGGCCAGCGCCTCCGACCAGCGACCGCCGATGGCGTCGGGGAAGCCGAGCGCCTGCGCGATGGGCACGAAGCGGGCCGGGTCGGGCTCGGCGTTGAAGCGCACCACGTGCGGCAACAGGATCCCGTTGATCACGCCGTGCGGGAGGTCGAGCAGGCCGCCGACCTGGTGGCTCATGGCGTGGGCGGCGCCGAGGATCGCGTTGGTGAACGCGAGGCCGGCCTCGAGCGCGGCCTGCGCCATGAACACGCGCGACTCCTGCTCGAGCGGGTGGTCCATCGTGCGCTCGAGGTGGGAGCCCACGAGCGAGATCGCCTGCAGGGCGTGGTGGTCGGTCAGCGGGTTGTGCGCCCGCGACACGTAGGCCTCGATGCCGTGGGTGAGCGCGTCGAGGCCCGTGGCCGCGTTCAGCCAGTCCGGCATCGTCGTGAGCAGCTGCGGGTCGACCACGGAGACGTCCGGGACGAGCGCCCGGCCGAGGATGGTGATCTTGGTGTTCCGCACGGTGTCGGTGACGATGCAGAACTGGCTGACGTCGGCGCCGGTGCCGGAGGTGGCGGGCACCATCACCATCGGCGGGATGGGGTTGACCATCCGGTCGACGCCCTCGAAGTCGGTGATCGCCCCGCCGTTGCCCGCGAGCAGCGCGATGCCCTTCGCGGCGTCGATCACGGACCCGCCGCCGACGGCGACGAGCACGTCGCACCGCTCCGCGCGGTAGCACTCGTGGCCGGCCGCGATCTCGTGGTCCTTGGGGTTCGGGGTGACCCCGCTCCAGACCGCCGGGCGCATCCCGGCGTCGTGCAGGTGCCGGCAGAGCTGCTGCGGCCAGCCGGCGGCGAGCAGCCCGTCGTCGGTGACCAGCAGGGGCCGTCGCGCTCCGAGGCGGGCCGCGGCGTGCGCGGCCTCGGAGAGGGAACCGGTCCCGAAGACGATCTCCGGGACGTGGAACTTGGCGAGCCGGGGCGGTTCCGGCGCCGACTGCAGGTGCCCACGGCCGGTGGTGGCGCCGTCGCGCGGGAGCGAAGCCTCCACCCGCGCCCCGGACCCGGTCTGACGTCGGCGAACCACCAGGGACTCGCCCGCGCGGGTCACGGAATCGACGAGGACCACGCTGCCCCCTCCCCACCGTCTGTTCGGCTAGTCGGTGTAGCCCACGTTACAGACGGACGACGGGGAAGGGCAGTCTCGAAACGAACGATCATGGCTACCGACCGGTAGCCCCTGATCAGCGGGAACCCGTCGCCAGCTCCGCCGCCTGGATGCCCGGCTCGACGTTCGAGTCGCCGTGGATCGGACCGTGCCGGTCCGACAGCGGGATGCCGTTCCCGCCCCACTGCTGAGCGATCATCTCCGCCGCGATCGACACCGCGGTCTCCTCCGGCGTGCGGGCGCCGAGGTCCAGTCCGATCGGGCTCGACATGCGGGCGAGCTCCTCCTCGGTCACCCCGGCCTCGCGCAGCCGCTCCAGCCGGTCGTGGTGGGTGCGCCGCGAGCCCATCGCGCCGATGTAGCCGATCTCCTCCAGGCGCAGGGCGACCTCGAGCAGCGGCACGTCGAACTTCGGGTCGTGGGTGAGGACGGCGAGGGCGGTGCGTCCGTCGATCCGGCCCGCCTCGGCCTCGGCGGCGAGGTAGCGGTGCGGCCACTCCACGACGACCTCGTGGGCCTCCGGGAACCGGCTGGAGGTCGCGAACACCGGGCGGGCGTCGCAGACGGTGACCCGCATGCCGAGGAAGGTGCCCATGCGGGCGACCGCGGCGGCGAAGTCGATCGCGCCGAACACGATGAGGCGGGGCGGCGGGGCGAAGGACTCGACGAAGACCCCGAGGCCCTCGCCGCGGCGCTCGCCGTCGGTCCCGTAGGTGACGAGGGTGGTGCGCCCCGCGGCGAGCAGCCCCCGGGTGTCGTCGCGGACGGCGTCGTCGAGCCGCTCGCTCCCGAGCGATCCCTCGGTCCGGTCGGGCCACACCACGAGGCGGCGCCCGACACCGGGCCCGGAGACGATCGTCGCGGTGGCCACCGGCCGGTGCTCGCGGACCGCCGCCGCGATCTCGCCGAGCTGCGGGTAGGTCTCGCGGTCGACCTGCTCGACGAAGACGTCGAGGATGCCGCCGCAGGTCAGGCCCACCGCGAAGGCGTCGTCGTCGGAGACGCCGTAGCGCTGCAGCGTGGGGTCCTCGCCGCGGAGCACGTCCGAGCCGAGCTCGTAGACCGCGCCCTCGACGCAACCACCGGAGACGCTGCCGACCGCCTCGCCGGCCGGACCGACGAGCATCGAGGCACCGGGCTGGCGCGGCGCCGACCGGAAGGTCCCGACCACCGTGGCGAGCGCCGTCGACCGGCCCTCGGCCCACCACCCCTCGAGGGTTCCCAGCACGTCACGCATCGGCGAGCACCTCCGTGAGCTCCTGCAACGTGGCCAGCGAGTGTCCGGCCAGCAACCGGTCAACGTGCGGGAGGGCCGCGGCGATTCCCCCCTGCACCGGCTCGTACCCCCGCTTCCCGGCGTGCGGGTTGACCCAGACGACCGCGTGGGCCAGTCGGGCGAGCCGCCGCATCTGTTCGCCGAGCAGCTCGGTCCCGCCCCGCTCCCACCCGTCGGAGAAGATCACGACGACGGCGCGGCGGGCGACGCCGCGCTGCCCCCATCGGTCGAGGAAGGCCGCGAGCACCTCGCCGAGCCGGGTGCCGCCCGACCAGTCGGGGATCGTGTTGCCGGCGTCGCGCAGCGCCCGCTCGGGATCGCGCTGGCGCAGCTCCCGGGTCACGCGGGTGAGCCGGGTCCCGAGCGTGAAGGTCTCGACGGCCTGCGGCGTGCGCCGGGTCAGCACGTGCGCGAACCGCAGCAGCGCGTCGGCGTAGGGCGCCATCGAACCCGAGACGTCGAGCAGGATCACCACCCGGCGCGGCCGTTCCCGCCGGTTCTTGCGCGACAGGCCCGGGATCTCCCCGGCGTGGCGCAGCGTCGCGCGCAGCGTGCGGCGCGGGTCGGGCTCACCCCGGCGGCCGGGCCGACGCCGCCGGGCCCGACGTCGTGGCGGTGTCGGCGTGAGCAGGGCGAGCATGCGGCGGATGTGCTCGCGCTCGCTGATCGTCAGCTCCGCGATGTCGCGGTCGCGCAGCACCTCCTCCCCGGAGGCGGCCACCTTGAGCTCGGGCGTCTCGTCGTTCTCGTCGCCCTGGCCCTGGCCCTGCGGCGGGTTGAGCGCCGCGATGGTCGCCGTGCGCGGTTTCGGCGGCGCGGGCCGACCCATCCGCTGCTCGCGCGGATCGGAGGAGAACCAGGCGAAGAAGGCCTGGTCGTAGCGCGCGACGTCGTCCGGGTCGCCGCACAGCGTCACCCGACCCGCCCAGTACGTCGCGACCTCGCTCGCGAGGTCGATCTCCCGCAGCGCGCGCAGGTAGGTGGCGGTGCGGTCGGGCGTGACGGGCACGCCCGCGTTGCGGAGCAGCCGCGTGAACGCGATGAAGTCGCGCAGCACGGCGTCCTCGTCGGGGGGCTCGCGCAACTGGTCGATGATCCCACCGGCCAGCACCGCTCCGGCGTGCGCGCGGGGGGCGGGCGCATCGCTGCTGCCGCCCCGGTCCATCGATGTCATTCCCCGTCGCTCCGCTCGCCCGAGGTCGTCATGAGGCCAGCAGGGCGTCCAGCGCGTCGCGGGCGCGGTCGGCGTCCTCCCGGTACTTCAGCACCGCGCCGAGCGTGGTCGTCGCCGACTCCAGGTCGAGGTGACGTGCCCCGATCAGCTCGAGGGCCGCGGCCCAGTCGAGCGACTCGGCGACGCCGGGCGGCTTCAGCAGGTCCAGCCCGCGCAGGCGGTGGACGGCCTGGGCGACCTGCTGGGCCAGTTCGTCGGAGAGCTGCGGCATGCGCGCCTTGAGGATCGCGACCTCCCGCCCGAGGTCCGGGTGCTCGAGCCAGAGGTAGAGGCAGCGACGCTTGAGCGCGTCGTGCACCTCGCGGGTGCGGTTGGAGGTGAGGACGACCAGCGGCGGCGTCTCGGCGCGGATCACGCCGATCTCGGGGATCGTCACCGAGTTCTCCGCGAGCACCTCGAGCAGGAAGGCCTCGAACTCGTCGTCGGCCCGGTCGACCTCGTCGATCAGCAGCACGCTCGGCGTCGTCTGCAGCGCCTCGAGCACGGGCCGGGCGAGCAGGAAGCGGCGGTCGTAGAGGGACGCCTCGACGGCGTCGGCGTCGAGGGACTGCCCGGACGCGGTGGCGGCGGCCTCCATCGTGCGCAGGTGCAGCAGCTGGCGGGGGAAGTCCCAGTCGTAGAGGGCCTGGGCGGCGTCGATGCCCTCGTGGCACTGCAGGCGCACCAGCGGGGCGTCGAGCACCTGGGCCAACGCCTGCGCGAGCGCCGTCTTGCCGGTGCCCGGCTCGCCCTCGCAGAACAGCGGCCGCCCCATGCGCATGGCGAGGAACGCCGCGGACGCGAGGCCCGGGTCGGCGAGGTATCCGGTGCTCTCGAGGGCGGCGGCCACGGCATCGGGCCGGTCGAAGAGGGAGGCGGCGGTCACGTCCCCATCGTTCCCTACACGACCGGATCACGCTCAGGTTGCTGTGGCACACGCCGCAACGCGGCCCGACGGGGCCGTGATGCCCGTGACACCACCACCGTGAGTCACAGACGTGTAACACCGTCGGTAACGCACCGGAAACGGGCGTTGACCTGCAACGACGGTGACCACGCGTTGCGACAAGACCCCAAAGGGGTGATCTTGGCCTTTCTGAGAGGCGCTTGAAACCGCCGGTGTGCTCCGTACCGTTCCCTCTCGGCCGTCAGGGAACGGCCATCGACCAGCCCCGAGGTCGCCGCGTCCGACGCCTGTCCAGCGGCCCCGGGTGACCCGATACGAGAGGTGCGGACCGGACAGGCCGAGCGAGCAGAGGCATGGCGCGCCCCACGGGGCGCGCTCACGGTGAGACCGCGTGGAACCGGTCGACGATCCGCTGGGGAGTGCGACTCCCGGCCGACTGTGTCGCGGGACGCGGTGCGACGAGAGAGGTCATGCTTCGTAGTTCCGAGAAGTCGCTGGCGCGCGCCCTCACCCGTAGGGCGGCCCAGCTGACGCTGGTCGGCGCGCTCGCGGCCACCCCGCTCGCGCTCACCGCCGGCACGGCATCCGCCGACACGGACTGGGATGCGCTCGCCCAGTGCGAGAGCAGCGGCAACTGGTCGACGAACACCGGCAACGGGTTCTCCGGCGGCCTGCAGTTCACCCCGTCCACGTGGAAGGCGTTCGGTGGGTCGGGCAACGCCCACAACGCCAGCCGCGAGGAGCAGATCCAGGTCGCCGAGCGCGTCAAGGCCGCCCAGGGCATGAACGCCTGGCCGACCTGCTCCAAGAAGACCGGCAACACCTCGAGCAAGTCCAACTCGGGCAGCTCGTCGAAGTCGGGCTCGTCGGGCTCGTCGAGCTCGTCGAAGAAGAGCACCGAGACCGAGGCCATCAAGGCCCCGACGCCGTCGGCGGTCGCCCCGGCCGGTGCCTACACCGTCGTCTCCGGCGACACGCTCAGCTCGATCGCCGGTGCGCACGGCGTGAGCTGGCAGCAGGTCGCCCAGCGCAACGGGATCGCGAACCCCGACGCGATCTCCGTGGGACAGCAGCTCGCCCTGAGCTGATCCGTTCCCGCACGCCTCGACCCCCGCCGGTGCCCCGAGCACCGACGGGGGTCGGCGCGCGTCGGGGGTGGTCGGTCGACCGCGGTCGGCCGGTTCGAGCGAAGGGTCCGTTCGGTCGGATAGTCGGGCCGTGGGCGCCCTTCGCCAGGGCCTCCCCCGGCCACGAGAGCCACACCGGGCAGGTTCTCCCGCCCTCTCGGCTGCCTCACGTCCCCCTCGCGGTCGGGCTGTCACGTCCCGACGCCAGATGCGGCGAAGGTCGACGCGCGCCGGGCCCTCCTCGGTGCGGGAGGTGGCGCGAGGGCCCGAACAGTGACGTCTCGACGCGCGACACGTGGTCGACCCGCACGCCGCCAGCCTCAGGGATCACCCGCGGTGGCGGGTCCTACGGACAGTTGACCCATTCCTCGGAGCCGTCGGCGAACTCCTGGCGCTTCCACACCGGGAGCTGCCGCTTCACCTCGTCGACCAGCTCGCTGCACGCGTCGAACGCCTCGCGCCGGTGCTCCGCGGCCACGGCACAGGCGAGGGCCACGTCGCCGATCGCGAGCGGGCCCACGCGGTGCGACACGGCGATCGCGGTGACACCGTCGAAGCGCCCCGCGATCTCGGACGCCACCTGCTCCACCACGGACCCCGCCGACGGGTGGCCCTCGTAGTCGAGCGCGCGGACCGAGCGCCCGTGGTCGTGGTCGCGGACGACGCCCGAGAAGGTCACGACCGCACCACTGCGCGGGCCGTCCACCAGCGCGGCGTGCTCGGCGACGTCGAGGGGCTCCTCGCCCACGGCCGCCCGGAGCACGATCGCCCGCTCGGTCGGTGCACTCACTGGTGGTCCCCTCCCTGGATCTGGTCGACGGCGTGCTCCAGCACCGGCTCGAGCACGGACAACCCGTCACGCACCCCGCCCGGGGACCCGGGCAGGTTCACCACCAGTGTGCGCCCCGCGACGCCGGCGACCCCGCGGGACAGCATGCTGGTCGGCACCTTCTCCGCCCCGGCGGCCCGTACGGCGTCGGCGATCCCGGGCACCTCGTAGTCGAGCACCGAGCGCGTGGCCTCCGGCGTCCCGTCGGTCGGCGAGATGCCGGTGCCACCCGTCGTCAGGACGACCTGCACCCGCTCCGCGACGGCCGCCCGCAGTGCCTCCGCCACCGGCTCGCCGTCGGGGACCACCTGCGGGTCGTCGGCGGTCCAGCCGCGCTCCCGCAGCCACGCGACGATCACCGGGCCGCCCCGGTCCTCGTACACCCCGGCGGAGGCCCGGTTCGACGCCGTGATCACCCGTGCCCGTCGTAGCGGCTCGCTCACGGCCTGCCACCCCGTCGCTGCGCTCGCCTCATCGACCCTCCGGCCTCGTCCAGACGCCGGAGCGTCCGCCTTCCTTGCGCTCGAGCCGCACCCCGTCCATGGTCGCGGCCGGATCGAGCGCCTTGACCATGTCGTGCAACGCGAGGCCCGCGACCGACACGGCCGTCAGCGCCTCCATCTCCACGCCCGTGCGATCGGCGCTGCGGGCGGTGGCCGTCACGTGGACGTCGGTCTCCCCGACCTCCAGGTCCACCGTCACCCCCGCGAGCGGGATCGGGTGGCACAACGGGATGAGGTCGGGCGTCCGCTTGGCGCCCATGATCCCGGCGATCCGCGCCGTGGCGAGGGCGTCGCCCTTGGGCACCGTGCCGTCGCGCAGCGCGGCGCAGACCTCGGCGGTGGTGCGCAGCGTGCCGCTCGCCGTGGCCACGCGGCGGGTGACCTCCTTGTCGCCGACGTCGACCATGCGGGCGGCGCCGGTCTCGTCGACGTGGGTGAGGCCCCGGGAGCCGCTCACGTCTCCTCCTTCGTGGCGCCCTCGGCGGACTCCGCGCCCGCGTCGAGCGCCGCCTGCACCGAGTCGAGCTCGGCCTCCCCGGCCTCGCTGACCTTGCGCACCGCGGAGGCCACCGCGGGCGACACCGTCGCGTCGAACACGCTGGGCACGATGAACAGCGGGTTCGGCTCGGCGACGACGTCGGCGATCGCGGCCGAGGCGGCGAGCAGCATCGCGTCGGTGATGGTGCGCGCCTGGGCGTCGAGCAGGCCGCGGAAGATGCCGGGGAACGCCAGCACGTTGTTGATCTGGTTCGGGTAGTCCGACCGGCCGGTCGCGACGACGGCCGCGTGGTGCTGCGCGACGCCCGGGTCGATCTCCGGGTCGGGGTTGGCGAGCGCGAAGACGATCGCGTCGGACGCCATCGCCTTCACGTCGTCGGCGTGCAGCAGGTTCGGCGCCGAGACGCCGATGAACACGTCGGCCCCGGGCAGCGCGTCGTGGACGTCACCGGTGCGGTTCTCGGCGTTGGTCCGCTCGGCCACCCACTGCAGCGACGGGTGCAGCCCGGGCCGGCCCTCGTGGATGATCCCGTCGACGTCGACCGCGATCAGGTCCGCCGGCTGCAACGGCAGCAGGAGCCGGATGATCGCGGAGCCGGCCGCGCCGACCCCGCACACCACGATGCGGCAGTCCTCCGCGCGCTTGCCCACCACCCGGAGCGCGTTGCGCAGTGCCCCGAGCACGACGACGGCGGTGCCGTGCTGGTCGTCGTGGAAGACGGGGATGTCGAGGGACGCGCGCAGCCGCTCCTCGATCTCGAAGCAGCGGGGCGCGGCGATGTCCTCGAGGTTGATCCCTCCATAGACCGGGGCGAGCACCTCGACCGTCCGGATGATCTCCTCGGTGTCCTGGGTGTCCAGGCACACCGGCCACGCGTCGACCCCGGCGAACCGCTTGAACAGCGCCGCCTTGCCCTCCATCACCGGCATCGCGGCCGCGGCGCCCAGGTTGCCGAGCCCCAGCACGGCCGACCCGTCGGTCACGACGGCGACGGTGTTCCGCTTGATCGTCAGCCGCCGCGCGTCGTCCGGGCGGCGCGCGATCGCCTGGCAGACCCGGGCGACGCCGGGGGTGTAAGCCCGGGAGAGGTCCTCGCGGGTACGCAGCCCGACCTTCGCCGTGACCTCGATCTTGCCGCCGAGGTGCACGAGGAACGTCCGGTCCGACACGTTGCGCACCCGCACGCCGTCGAGGGTGTCCAGCGCCTCGGTGATCTCCTCGGCGTGCCGCTCGGAGAGGGCGTTGCAGCTGATGTCGACGATGATCGAGTCGGGCCGGGACTCGACGACGTCGAACGCCGTCATCACGCCGCCGACGCGGCCCACGGCCACGGCGAGATCACCCGCGGCGGTGGCGCTCGGCGGCGCCTCCACCCGGGCGGTGATGGCGTAGCCGGGTCCGGGTACCGCCACGGTTCAGCCCTCCTGCGCTCTAGTCCGATACCAGCCGGGCCAGATCGGCCGGGGTGTCGACGTCGTCCCGGGTCGCGACGTCGCCGACCTCCACGGCCGTCACGTCGTCCCGCCCGGCAAGGTAGCCCCGTGCACCGACATCGTCGTGGGCGGCGGCGGCGACCGCGGCCAGATGGTCCCGTCCGAACACCACCGGATGCCCCGGTCGGCCGTCGTAGGCCCCGCGGACGATGCCGTCCGGGGTCGACGCGGCCGCGACCCGCGCCAACGCCGCGGGGCCGATGCCGGGGGTGTCCACCAACAGCACGAGCACGGCGTCGACGTCCGCGGGCACCGCGTCCAGCCCGGCCCGCAGCGACTCCCCCATGCCCCGCTCCCACGCGGACGCGGTCACGACGACGGCGGCGGGGTCGGCCGCGCGGACGGCCGCGCCCGCCGCCTCGGCCGCTGCCCCGACCACGACGACACGCGGGTCGCACCCGCCGTCGTGAAGGGCCCGCAGCGCCCGCACGACCATCGGCTCACCGTGGAGTTCGACGAGCGCCTTCGGCGTGCCCATCCGGCGACCGGCCCCCGCCGCGAGCAGGAGGCCGGCGACCGTCATCAGCGATTGATCTCCGTCACCGGGTGCTCGTAGCCGAGCTGGTCGGCCGGCAGCGGGAACTCGACCTCGCCGAACGGGGAGGCGGCACCCTGGGTGGGTGCCATCAGCTCCGTGATCGGGTGGCCGCCGTCGACCTGCGGCCAGCCCGGGTCCTGCCGGGGCTCGACGGCCCTCGGGGTCTGCTCACCGTCGCTCTGCGCTGCCACCGGTTCCTCCCTGGTCACGTGGTCGGCCCTCAGTCTGCCGCATCCGGGGCCGACCCAGCGACCGGACCGCCTCCCCGATCACGACCGATTAACCTGGTAGGGATGGCCAGGACCCTCCTCGAGCACCTGCGTGCCCAGGACGACGAGACCCTGGGCGCGCTGCTGCGGGCCCGCCCCGACCTGGCCCTGCCCGCGCCGGCCGACACCGGGGTCGTCGCGACCCGTGCCGGTGTCCGCACGTCGGTCGGTCGCGCCTGCGAGGACCTCGACGCGCTGCACCTCGCGCTGGTGGATGCGCTGCTCGTCGCGGAGGCCGATCAGTCGCCGGCCGACCCCGCCGTCGTGCTCGGTCTGCTCGGCGCCGACGTCCCCCCGCAGGTCGGCCGGGCCGCCCTCGACCGGCTGCGTGTGCTGGCACTGGTCTGGGACGTTCCTGACGATCGAGGCGGTGCTGCGGGGGTGCGCGCGGTGCCCGCCCTGCGCGACACCGCGCGGCGCTACCCGGCCGGTCTCGGACGGCCCGCCCCCGCCGACTCCGTGCTGCACCGCGAGGACCCGGCGGCGGTCATGGCGGCCCTGCCCGCCGACGAGCGCGCCGTGGTCGACGCCCTGGACAAGGACGGGCCGGTCGGGCGCAGCCGCGCGCGGGAGGGCGACGACAACCCGGTCGCGCGCCTGCTCGCCGCAGGCGTCCTGCGCCGGCTCGACGACGACACCGTCGAGCTCACCCGCGAGGGCGGTCTCGGGCTGCGCGGTGACCGTCCGCTCGGGCCGGTCGTGGCCGCCGATCCCATGCCGGCGCCGCGCACGCGGGACCCGGAGACCGTCGACGCGACCGCCGCGGGCGAGGCCCTGGAGACGGTCCGGCGGGCCGAGGCCGTCATCGCGGCCTGGTCGGACGCACCGCCCGCCGTCCTGCGCAGCGGCGGCCTCGGGGTCCGCGACCTGCGCAAGCTCGCCAAGCAGCTCGACCTCGACGAGACCGCGGCGGGCCTGCTCGTCGAGGTCCTCGCCGCGGCGTCGCTGCTCGCGGTCAGCGAGGAGGCCGACGCCGTCTGGTGCCCGACCACCACCGCCGACCGCTGGCTCGCGTCCCCGCCGGAGACGCAGTGGGTGGCCCTCGCGCGCGGATGGCTGGAGATGCCGCGCCAACCGTCGTCGATCGGGCAACGGGACTCGATGGACAAGCTCGTCGGGCCGCTGTCCGACGAGGTCCGCCGGCCCTGGGCCGCGCAGGTCCGCCGCCGGGTCCTGGCCCGGCTCGCCGAGTTCGACGACGGGGCCGGGCCGGTCACGGTCGACGCGCTCGTCGAGTCGCTGGCCTGGCGCGCGCCCCGGCGCGGCGGGCGCGCCCGCGACGACCTGGTCCGCGCGACCGTCCGCGAGGCGACCGCGCTCGGCGTCGTCGCGCTGGACGCCCTCACGACGGCGGGTCGGGAGCTGCTGCGTGTCCCGCGCCGACCCGACGACGACCCCGACGCCGCCGCGGCAGCGGCCCTGCGGCCGGCGATGCCCGCGCCGGTGGGCCACGTCCTCCTCCAGGCCGACCTCACCGCCGTCGCGCCCGGACGGCTCGAGCCGGACCTGGCCGCCGCGATGGACCGGCTCGCCGACGTCGAGTCGGCCGGCGGCGCGACGGTCTACCGGATCAGCGAGGGCTCGATCCGCCGGGCGCTGGACCTCGGGTGGACCGCCGCGGACGTGCACGCCCTGTTCGCCGAGCGCTCCGCGACCCCCGTCCCGCAGGGGCTGTCGTACCTGATCGACGACGTCGCCCGCCGTCACGGGCGGCTGCGCGGCGGGTCGGCCGCCTCGTTCCTGCGCTCCGAGGACGAGGCGCTGCTCGCCGAGGTCATGGCGCTGCCCGTGGCACCGGAGCTCGAGCTGCGCCGCCTCGCCCCGACCGTGGTCGTCTCGACGTCACCGCTGGCCGAGGTGCTCGACGCGCTGCGCGTCGCCGGCCTGTCCCCCGTGGCCGAGGACGCCGACGGCGGGGTGCTCGACCTGCGGCCCCGCGGGCGCCGCACCGCCCCGCGCCGCCCCGACCGCTCGGGTGGGGCGCCGTCGTTGTCCGACGACCAGATCGCGGCCCTCGTGGCCCAGCTCCGCGCGGGCGACCGGGCCGCGACCGCCCCGCGGGGCTCGGCGACCGTGCCGGGCTCCACCCGCCAGACCGCCTCGGCGACCGTCGCGGTGCTCGCCGACGCCGCACGGACCGGCCGGACGGTGTGGATCGGCTACGTGGACGCCGCCGGCACCGCCTCGCAGCGGGTCGTGCGTCCGCTGCGCGTCGGCGGCGGGCTGCTCGAGGGCACCGACGCCGCCGTCGAGTCCGAGGACACCGGGCCCGGGTCGGCGGTGTCGTTCGCGCTGCACCGGATCACGTCGGTGAGCGTCCTGACCGAGAACTGAGCCGCGCCTCCCTGCGGTGAACGAGCGGCACTGTCGCAACATCTAGGTGCGCGAGAGTGCCGTTCGCTCAGGCCGGGGGCGGCCGGTCCGCGGTGAACGAACGGCACTGTCGCAGCATCTATGTGCGCGAGAGTGCCGTTCGCTCAGGTCGGGGGCCGGTCAGGCGCGGGCGCCGACCGCCCACACCTGCATGGCGTGCTCGACCAGCGCGATGAGCGTCTCCTTCGTCGACTCCCGGTCGCGGGCGTCGACCGTGACCACCGGGACCGACGGGTCGATGGCGAGCGCCTCGGCCACGTCCTCCAGCGCGTGGGTCAGGACGCCGTCGAAGAGGTTCACGCCCAGCACGTAGGGCAGGTTCCGGTCCTCGAAGAAGTCGACCGCCGCGAAGCAGTCGGCGAGGCGGCGGGTGTCGACCAGCACGACCGCGCCGATGGCGCCGCGCACGAGGTCGTCCCACATGAACCAGAACCGGTCCTGCCCGGGCGTGCCGAACAGGTACAGGATGAGGTCGGCGTCGAGGGTGACGCGGCCGAAGTCCATCGCGACCGTGGTGGTGCGCTTGTTCGGCACGGCGGTCAGGTCGTCGACGCCGGAGCTGGCGTCGGTCATGACCGCCTCGGTGGTCAGCGGGTCGATCTCCGAGACCGAGCCGACGAAGGTCGTCTTGCCGACCCCGAACCCCCCGGCGACGACGATCTTGGCCGACGTGGTCGTCGGGATCGCCTCGTCAGAGCCGTCGTAGTCCACTCAGCACCCTTTCCATCAACGCCATGTCCGGGGAATCACCCGTCGACGAGGCGGTCTCGTGCACCACGATCGATCCGTGCGCGGCCATGTCGCCGAGCAGCACCCGTGCCACCCCGAGGGGCAGCCGGAGCAACGCCGCGACCTCCGCGACTGACTTGGGCTCGACGCACAGATCGGCGATCATGCGGTGCTCGTACTGGGCGACCTGGCGCGGGTCGCGGCCCTGGGCCGTCGTCGACAGCAGTGTCTCGACGGCGAGGTCGTAGGCCGGGCGGGTCCGGCCGCGGGTCCACGCGTAGGGCCGGACGAAGGAGGCCTCGGGCGGCTCGTCGCCGGTCCGCGGCCCGTCCGGATAGTCCGGCGCGACGAACTGGTGTCGGCCCGGGACCTGGATGCCGCCCGGGGTCGTCGGCGGGAGCGCCGGGTCCCCGTTCGGGAAGAGCGGGCTCGTGCGGGGCGCGGGGGCCGGCCGGTAGGCGTCGGCCGAGCCGGTCGGGATGCCGCCCGGTGGGCTGCGGTGGGCGCCGCCTGCGTCCTCGGCGTCGAGTCGCCGGGCCGCGTCCTCGTCGGCCTGGTCCTCGTCCTTCCGACGACGGCCGAACAGTCCCCGGCGTCCCCCGGACCGCCGGGGCGTGCCGCCGGTGATCCCGTTGAGGACCTCGGCGTAGGAGTCGTCCTCGCTCACCGCCGCTCACCTCCCCCCGGCCACCTCACCGGAACCCCGATCCCTGGAGCTCGGCGCGCAGCTCCGGCGTCAGCAGCTGCCCGACGCGGTCGACCAGCAGCGTCATCTCGTAGCCCACGAGCCCGATGTCGCAGTTGGGTGCGGCGAGCGTGGCGAGGCACGAGCCGTCGCTGATCGACATCAGCAGGACGATGCCGCGCTCCATCTCCACGACCGTCTGCACCACCTCGCCGGCCTCGAAGCAGCGGGCCGCGCCCTGCGTGAGGCTGACCAGACCCGAGGCCACCGCGGCGAGCTGGTCGGCCCGGTCCCGCGGGAGGCGGCTGGAGGCGGTCAGCAGCAGGCCGTCGGCGGACACGACCACGGCGTGGGCCACGCCGGGGACCCGCTCCGCGAAGTTCGAGACCAGCCAGCCGAACCTGCTGGGCTGCGACTGGGGTGCCGTCACTGCTCCTCCTCGATGGCATTCGTGGTGTCGGCGGCGGGGCCGCCGTCGGCGGACGGGCCGGGTCGGCTCGAGCGTCCGTCGGCGACCCCGCGCTGGTAGCTGGCGAGCCGTCCGCGGACGGCCTCCGCGGAGCGCCGCGGTGTCTCGGTCGCCCCGGCCGTGCTGCCGGGGGTGACCGGGGTCGGCGACGGCCGGGCACTCCCGGGCACGAGGTGCGCCCGCGGACGACGCCGGGGCAGGCCGGACTCGGTGGTCCCGGCGTCGACGGAGGCGAGCGACGGCGCCCCCGCGTCGAACCCGGGCCGACCGGCGTCCGACCATTCCGGGTCGACCACGTCGGGCGCGTTGGGCTCCGCCTCGCGGAACCACACGGACGCGACCTCGTCGAAGATCGGCGTGCGCTCCCGGTTCGGCAGCACCGCCGCCGGGCGGCGCGGCAGACCCTCGGGCGCCGACCGGACGGGCAGCGCCCCCGCGCCGGAGCCGTTGGTGCCGTTGGTGCCGTGACCGTTCGTGCCGTGACCGTTCGTGCCGCTCGTGCCGTTCGTGCCGTGACCGTTCGTGCCGCTCGTGCCGTTCGTGCCGTGGCCGTCGGTGGCCGTGCCGGGGGTGGCGACGCCGTGGCGCGCCCATCCACCCGTCGCGGTGCCGTTCGTGGCGACGCCGTTCGTGCCGGCCGCGTGCGCCGTCTCGTCGGGGGCGGCGGCCGTGTCGTCGCCGGGGGCGAACAGCTCCTCGGCGGACGCGGCCGGGGCCTCGTCGCCGTCGGGCTGCTCGTCGGCCGGCCGCGGCCGGAGGCGGGGCGCCGACCCGGGACGCAGGAGCGGACCGCCCTCCGGGCGGCGGCGCTGGGCGAGCGGCCGCAGCGACCGGCGGTTCGGCCGCGACGGCAGGTCCTCGGCCTCCGTCGACCCCTCCACGGACTCCTCCGCAGCGGGACCGTCGTCGGTCACGTCCCCGACCGGGGCATCAGCGGGGGCCTCCGCCACCTCCGCCACCCCGGCCACCTCGGTCGCGGGGGCATCCGCTGCTGCGGACTCCTGCGCGGGGAACTCCCCCGAAGCCGGGTCCTGCCGTGCGGGCGGGCTGACCGGGTCGGCGGGCGCCTCGGCGGCCGTCACGTCCGGCTCGGGCGCCTCCGACGGCGTCGGACCGGGCGGGGGCACGACCTCCGCGCCGTTCCACATCGGGGGCTGCGGGGCGGGCGCCGACCCGGCCGGGCGCGGACCGGAGTCGGGCGGCGGGCCCCACGGCCCGGCCTGGGGTCCGCCCGGCCCACCGGGGAACCCGGCAGCGGGTCGCTGTGGCATTGGACGCGGGGGCAACGGTCGGTTGGGCGGCGGGCCGGCCGGTCCGCCCGGCACACCCTCCGACCAGGCCTGGGCCGGGCGCGGGCGTGGAGCGGGTCGGCCGTCGCGGGTCTGCGCGGGGGCGGGTCGGGTCGGCGCCCAGCCGGCGGCGGGCTCGGGCCGCATGCCGTGGCGTCCGCCGTGGTCGGCGTCCTCGGTGGCCGGGGCGGTCGGAGCGGGTGCGGCGTCGTCCTCCTCGTCCGCGCCGTGCCAGGCGTGGGCGGCCTGCGATCGCTCCGGCACCCCGGCCGGGGCCTCCTCGTCCGCCCCGGCGCCGTGCTGGCTCCAGACGGCCACGCCGTCGTCCTCGCCGCCCCACACGCGGGCGACGCGGTCGTCGTCGTCATCGTCGTCGTCGAGGTCGGCCGCGTCGGTCTGCGGACCGGGCACCTCGGCGGCCGCGGGCTCGGCGGGTGGGGTGGCCCCGGGACGGACCGGGCGCCGCGGCAGGGCGGCGGCCAGGGCACCGGTCAGACCGTTGCGCCGCTCGGACCCGGCCTCTGCGGCTGCAGCGTCCGGCGCGGGCGGGCCGGCGGCAGCCTCCGTCGACGACGCGTCGTCGGGCGTCCCGGACGGCGCGAAGAAGGTGGCGGCGCCGGCGGCGGCCACACCGGCGCCACCGGCCGCGGCCCCGCGGGCGGCCGCGCGTCGTGGCAGCTCGGGAGCCTCCTCGCGCTGGTCGCGACGAGGCTCCTGACGCTGCTCCTGGCGGGGGATCCCCGGGACCTCGGGGCGCGGCGCACCGGTGGCCGGGCCACCGAGCGGGCTCGACCCCGGCGAGCGGACCGGGAGACCGGTGCCGCCCAACGCGCGGGTCGAGGGGCCGCTGCCGGGCCGGCTGCCGGGCACCCCGGAGAGCACCGCGGAGGCCGGGATGCGGACGGCCGCCACCACACCGCCCTCGTCGCGGGTGCGCAGCATGACCCCGATGCCGTGGCGGATCGCGAGGCGACCGACCACGAACAGGCCCATGCGGCGGGAGGCCGAGACGTCGACGGTGGGGGGCGAGCCGAGTCGCTGGTTCGCGTCGGTGAGGTCCTCGTCGGTCATGCCGACGCCGCTGTCGGCGATCTCGAGCACGACCGCCCCGTCGGGTTCCGGGCGCGCCGACACGTCGACGCGGGTCTCGGGCGCGGAGAAGGCGGTCGCGTTCTCCAGCAGCTCCGCGACCAGGTGCACGACGTCGGCGGCGGTGCGGCCGAGCAGCTGCACGGACGGCGGCGGGGACAGCTCGACGCGCTGGTACTGCTCGACCTCGGACGCCGCGGCCCGCAGGACGTCGACCAGCGGCACCGGGCGGCCGCCGCGACGCGCGAGGTCGGTCCCGGAGAGGACCAGGAGGTTCTCCGAGTTCCGCCGCATGCGGGTCGCGAGGTGGTCGAGCTGGAACAGGTCGGCGAGGGCCTCCGGGTCCTCCTCCTTGTTCTCCAGCTGCTCGATGAGGCGCAGCTGGCGCTCGACCAGCGCCTGGGACCGGCGGGAGAGGTTGACGAAGATGCTGTTGAAGGCCGACCGGAGCCCGGCCTGCTCGGCCGCGAGCCGCACGGCCTGTTCGTGGACCTGGTCGAAGGCCCGCGCGACCTGGCCGATCTCCTCGCGGGTCTCGATCGGCGTGCGGCTGACGTCGGTGTCGGGCGCCTCGCCCTCACGGAGGCTGCGGACCGCGTCCGGCAGCCGGCGCTCGGCCACGTCGAGGGCGGTGCGGCGCAGCAGCCGCAGCGGTCGCAGCAGCGAGCGGGTCACGAAGAAGACCACCGCGGCGCCGGCCATGAGAGCCAGCAGCAGCACGACCGAGGCGACCCCGGCCGCGTTGCGCGCGCCGTCCTGCAGCGCCGTCGCGTTGGCCTGGAGCCGCTGGCGCAGCTGGTCGGAGACGCCGGTGACCTTCTGCTGCACCGCGATCGACGCGGCGTCCCAGTCCTGGGCCGAGACCTGCGGCGGGAGGCCGGCGCTGCCGCGGCCGAGCACGACCTGCGCGAGCCGGTCGCGCTGGTCGACGTCGGCGCCGATCAGCGCGTCGGCCAGCCCGGCGTTGTCCGTGCCCACGGCGCTGCGGAACTCGTCGACGGCGATGGACCGGCGCAACGTCGCGTTGCGCGCCTGGTCGATCGACGGCGCGTCGATCCGGCCGCCCGCGATGGCGGCCGCGACCACGGCCTGCACGTACGCGTCCTGCTCGCGCACCACCGAGAGGGCGTAGAGACCGGTGGACAGGCCCGCGATGGACGGGTCGGCCGCCTCCCGGGTGAGCGACTCGTCGAAGGTCAGCACCGCCGAGGTGGCGTCGGTGTAGCGCGAGATCGCGCCCGCCGGGTCGACCGCCCCGGAGCGCACGTCGTCGCGGACCCGGTCGAGGCCCTCGACCGCGGAGAACGCCTCGCGGTAGGCCGAGCGGGTCTGGTCGTCGACCGAGTCGGCCGACCCGTAGGCGCTGCGCAGCCGGCCCAGCTGGTCGTTCGTCGCGTCCGCCGCCTCCTGCACCGGCCCGAAGCCGCCCGCGCGGTTGGTCGCGAGGAGGACCGCGGCCGCGCGTCGCTCGGCGTCGAGCGCCCCGAGCAGCTGCGCGTTGTTGCTCTCCAGGGCGACGGCCTGCTGCACGCCGTCGTAGGAGCGTGCCTTCTCGGTCTGCTCCACGATCCGCAGCACGCCGAGGGTGATGACGAACAGGGTGGGGACCAGGAGGACGGCCGCGAGCTTGACCGGGAGGCTCCAGTTGCGCAGGGCGAGCCGCTCACCCAGGGGCGGGCGGGCCTGCGGGTCGGTGACACCGCCACGAGCCTCGCCTCGCGCGTCGGTTCGACGGACGGGAGCGGTCACGCGCTGGTCCTTCCCCTTGCACCGGTCGGTCGGTCGCCTGTCACAGACACGCCCCCACGAACGGACGCCTGCTGCACCGTCTGTAGTTGTTCATGGGCTACACTGCTGACGGAGCGGACACCACGACACTCCGCGAGTGACGCGGTCACTCCGATCGGCGAGCAAACGTGCACGGAAAGTGCCCGTCGCGCGTCAGTGGGTCGCATGTCGGTCCGTCGCTTCGAGGTCGGAGCGGTCACCGGAGCCCGCCGCGGCGAGCCGGTGGGCCCCGACGCAGGGGCAGTGGGCAGAGCGGCCGGTCACGGGTGGCCCGTGACGGCCCCGTCGGGTGGTGTCACTCCTCGGAGCAGGTGTCGGTGCTGCCGGAGTGTAGACCGACCCCCTGACGAGATCATCTCCCCGTTCGGTCCGGACCCCCTCCGAGCGGCCTCGATCACGGGATGTGGCAGGTCACGGCCCTCCCGCGGGAGCCGGGCGGACACCGTCGGTGGGACGAGGACAATGGTGGGGACGGTTCGCCGTCGAGAACCCCTGAGAGACCCCTGGAGGCCGGACGCCGTGAGCACCCCCGGGACCGGACCGCTGATCGTCCAGTCCGACAAGACGCTGCTGCTCGAGGTCGACCACGAGAACGCCTCCGCGGCCCGGACCGCCATCGCGCCGTTCGCCGAGCTCGAGCGCGCGCCGGAGCACGTGCACACCTACCGCGTCACGCCGCTCGCCCTGTGGAACGCCCGTGCGGCGGGCCACGACGCTGAGCAGGTCGTCGACGCCCTCGTCAGCCACTCGCGCTTCGCCGTACCGCAGAACCTCCTCATGGACGTCGTCGAGACCATGGGGCGCTACGGGCGGCTGCAGCTGACCAACCACCCCGCGCACGGCCTCGTCATGGTGTCGTTCGACCGTGCCGTGCTCGCGGAGGTGAAGCGCAACAAGAAGATCTCCCCGCTCCTGGGCGAGCAGATCGACGACGACACGGTGATCGTGCACCCGTCGCAGCGCGGCCTGCTCAAGCAGATGCTGCTGAAGGTCGGCTGGCCGGCCGAGGACCTCGCGGGCTACGTCGACGGCGAGGCGCACCCCATCGAGCTCGCCGAGGACGACTGGGAGCTGCGGGACTACCAGGCAGAGGCCGTCGAGGGCTTCTGGGCGGGTGGCTCGGGCGTGGTCGTCCTGCCCTGCGGCGCCGGCAAGACCCTGGTCGGCGCGGCCGCCATGGCGAAGGCGAAGGCGACG
This sequence comes from Actinomycetospora sp. NBRC 106378, assembly GCF_030269685.1. GTDB lineage: Bacteria > Actinomycetota > Actinomycetes > Mycobacteriales > Pseudonocardiaceae > Actinomycetospora. The sequence goes on along the minus strand of NZ_BSTT01000013.1, from coordinate 23,622 downwards.
ACGCTGATCCTGGTGACGAACACGGTCGCCGGTCGGCAGTGGAAGCGTGAGCTCGTCGCCCGCACGTCGCTCACCGAGGACGAGATCGGCGAGTACTCCGGGGAGCGCAAGGAGATCCGCCCGGTCACCATCGCCACGTACCAGGTGATGACGCGCAAGACCAAGGGCGTCCACCGCGCGCTCGAGCTGTTCGACTCCAAGGACTGGGGTCTGATCATCTACGACGAGGTGCACCTGCTGCCCGCACCCGTCTTCCGGATGACTTCCGACCTGCAGTCCCGCCGTCGCCTCGGCCTCACCGCCACGCTCGTCCGCGAGGACAACCGCGAGGGCGACGTGTTCTCGCTGATCGGCCCGAAGCGCTACGACGCGCCGTGGAAGGACATCGAGGCGCAGGGCTGGGTCGCGCCGGCGGACTGCGTCGAGGTCCGCGTGACGATGACCGACAACGAGCGGATCATCTACGCCACCTCCGAGGCCGACGAGCGCTACCGGATGTGCGCCTGCGCGCGGACGAAGATCCCGGTGGTGCAGTCGATCCTGGCCCGCCACCCCGACGAGCCCACGCTGATCATCGGCGCCTACATCGACCAGCTCGAGGAGATGGGGCGGGCGCTCGACTGCCCGGTCATCCAGGGCTCGACGTCGAACAAGGAGCGCGAGCGGCTGTTCGGGGAGTTCCGCCGCGGCGAGCTGCCCCGCCTGGTCGTCTCGAAGGTCGCGAACTTCTCGATCGACCTCCCCGAGGCGTCGGTGGCGATCCAGATCTCGGGGACCTTCGGGTCACGCCAGGAGGAGGCCCAGCGCCTCGGCCGGCTCCTGCGCCCCAAGGCCGACGGACGGCAGGCGCACTTCTACTCGGTCGTCTCGCGCGACTCGGTCGACGCCGACTACGCCGCCCACCGGCAGCGCTTCCTCGCCGAGCAGGGCTACGCCTACCGGATCGTCGACGCCGACGACATCCTCGGCCCGCCGGTGCCCGAGGTCGACGCCGACTAGCGGCCGTACCAGGGCACCTCGGGTCGGGGGCCCGGGATCGGGGTGGTGGCCGTGCTCGGCCCCACCCCGAAGGACCGCGGGTCGTCGACGTCGACGATCCGGCGACCCAGCGGCGTGAGCGAGACCGGGATCAGCTTGAGGTTCGCCCACGCGAACGGGATGCCGATGATCGTCACGGCGAGCGCGATCGCCGTGAAGACGTGCCCGAGGGCGAGCCACCAGCCGGCCACCACGAACCAGATGATGTTGCCGAGCGTCGACCCGACGCCGTGGTCGGGGCGACGCTCCAGCCGCTGGCCGAACGGCCACAGGGCGAACAGCGCGATCCGGAACGAGGCGATGCCCCACGGGATCGTCACGACGAGGACGCAGCAGATGACGCCGGCGATCACGTAGCCGATGGCCATCCACACCCCGGCCAGCACCAGCCACACCACGTTGAGCACGATCCGCAGGCCTTCCATGCGTCCAGGATGCCCGGATCCGCTGAGAGGTCGCTGAGCGCTGCGGGAACTATTTCCCGACGACGGGTCGGTGCGGGCCGGTGCGTCGAAGGTCGCTTTCCGGCGTCCTCCGCGAGGGGCACACCAGGCAGCTCCACGGCCCGCCCGGCATGCCTGACGTGCCCCTCGCGGCGTCAGTCGAGCACCCGCCCCCTGGTCTCGGGCAGCGTCAGGATGATCAGGAACGCCACCACGGCACCGCCGGTGACGTACCAGAAGAACAGCTGCGGCTGCCCGGCCCCGGAGAACGCCGCGATGAGCAGCGGGGCCGTGCCGCCGAAGAGCGCGACGGTCAGGTTGTACCAGGCACCGATCCCGAGGGCGCGGAGCTCCGTCGGGAAGATCTCGCTCATGATCGCCGGCGCGATCGAGGAGAACACGGCGTAGAGACCGAGGCCCACGGCGAACACGACGACCAGGTTCAGCAGGGGCGGTCGGTCGGTGATGAGCAGGCTCAGCGGCACCGTCAGGACCGCGAAGGCGGCCGACCACACGAGCATCTGGGGCTTGCGGCCGAAGCGGTCCGCGAGGGCGCCCATCGGGTACTGGAGCACGATGAACACCAGGGTGCCGATCGACAGCGCGAGGAACACCTCGCTGCCGTCGGCGTCGCGGAACTGCACCGCGTACGGAGTCAGGGCGCTGAAGAACGTGTAGTAGCAGAGCGTCGAGAGCAGGGTGAACCCGAAGAGCTGCAGCACCGAGCGCGGGTGGTGGGTGAGCGTCCGCAGCAGCGGGTTCCTCGTGGCCCTGGCCTTCTCGACGTTCTCCTCGAACTGGTCGGTCTCGGCGAGGCTGCGGCGGAGCCAGAGCCCGACGAGGCCGAGGACGCCGCCGACGACGAAGGCGATGCGCCAGCCGTAGGACTCGAGCTCGGGGCGGGCCAGCGTCGAGGTCAGGAGCAGGCCGAGCAGCGAGGCGGCGAGCAGCGCGACGCCGGTGGAGATGTAGAAGAAGCTGGAGTAGCGGCCGCGGCGCTCCGGCGGCGCGATCTCGGCGAGGTAGGCGCTGGCGTTGGACACCTCGCCACCGAGTGAGAGGCCCTGCGCGATCCGGGCCAGCAGGAGCAGGATCGGCGCCAGCCAGCCGACGGCGCCGTAGGTCGGCAGCACGGCGATCAGCAGCGAGCCGCCGGCCATCAGCAGGATCGTCACCAGCATCGCGAACTTCCGGCCGCGCAGGTCGGCGAGGCGCCCGAGGAGCACGCCGCCGAGCGGGCGGAAGAAGAACGCGAGCGCGTAGGTCGACGTGGTGCCGATGAGCGCCAGCGTGGGATCGCTCCTGTCGAAGAACTGCGAGGAGAAGTAGACCGCGAACGTCGCGTAGATCGTCCAGTCGAACCACTCGACGGCGTTGCCGATGCTCGCGGCCACGAGCGTGCGCACCGGGAGCTTGTGACGCTCGGTCGACGCCTGGTCCGTCACCTGGCTCATGCGCGCTCCCTCACGGTGGTCCGTCGGGCACGCACGGTAGGTGATTCGTCCGGTTCCGGCCAGAGGGCGTCGCACCCAGTGGAAGACGGCCTGTGGCAGGTGCCCGGGAACGACGAACGGGCCGCACTCCACCGAAGTGGGGTACGGCCCGTCGTCAGGAACGGAGCGTGGACTAGAAGTCCATGCCGCCCATGCCGCCCGTCGGGTCGGCGCCGGCACCGGCGCCCGCCTTCTCGGGCTTGTCGGCCACGACCGCCTCGGTGGTGAGGAACAGCGCGGCGATCGACGCGGCGTTCTGCAGCGCCGAGCGGGTGACCTTGGCCGGGTCGATGATGCCGGCCTTGATCAGGTCCTTGTACTCACCGGTGGCGGCGTCGAGGCCCTCACCGGTGTTGAGTCCACGGACCTTCTCGGCCACGACGCCGGGCTCGAGGCCGGCGTTGTGCGCGATCTGCTTCAGCGGCGCCTCGAGCGCGGTGCGCACGATGTTGGCGCCGGTGGCCTCGTCCCCGTCCAGCCCGAGGCCGGAGAAGACGTCGCCGGTCGAGGCCTGCAGCAGGGCGACGCCGCCGCCGGCGACGATGCCCTCCTCGACCGCGGCCTTGGCGTTGCGGACCGCGTCCTCGATGCGGTGCTTCCGCTCCTTGAGCTCCACCTCGGTGGCGGCACCGGCGCGGATCACCGCGACGCCACCGGCCAGCTTGGCGAGGCGCTCCTGGAGCTTCTCGCGGTCGTAGTCGGAGTCCGAGCGCTCGATCTCCGAGCGGATCTGGGTCACGCGACCCGCGATCTGCTCGGCGTCGCCGGCACCGTCGACGATGGTGGTCTCGTCCTTGGAGACCGTGACCTTGCGGGCGCGGCCGAGCAGCGAGAGGTCCGCCGACTCGAGCTTGAGGCCGACCTCCTCGGAGATGACCTCACCACCGGTCAGGATCGCCATGTCGGCGAGCATCGCCTTGCGGCGGTCACCGAAGCCGGGGGCCTTGACGGCGACCGACTTGAACGTCCCGCGGATCTTGTTGACGACGAGCGTGGCCAGGGCCTCGCCCTCGACGTCCTCGGAGATGATCGCGAGCGGCTTGCCGGACTGCATGACCTTCTCCAGCAGCGGGAGCAGGTCCTTCACCGACGAGATCTTGGAGGACATGAGCAGGACGTAGGGGTCGTCCAGCTCCGCCTCCATCCGGTCCTGGTCGGTGACGAAGTAGGGCGAGATGTAGCCCTTGTCGAAGCGCATGCCCTCCGTGAGCTCGAGCTCGAGCCCGAAGGTCTGCGACTCCTCGACGGTGATGACGCCTTCCTTGCCGACCTTGTCCATCGCCTCGGCGATGAGCTCGCCGATCTGCGCGTCGGCGGCCGAGATCGAGGCGGTGGCAGCGATCTGCTCCTTGGTCTCGACCTCCTTGGCGGACTTCAGGAGCGCCTGCGAGACGGCCTCGACGGCCTTCTCGATGCCCTTCTTCAGCGCCATCGGGTTGGCCCCGGCGGCGACGTTGCGCAGGCCCTCGCGGACCAGCGCCTGGGCGAGGACGGTCGCGGTGGTCGTACCGTCACCGGCGACGTCGTCGGTCTTCTTCGCGACCTCCTTGACGAGCTCGGCCCCGATCTTCTCCCACGGGTCCTCGAGCTCGATCTCCTTCGCGATCGAGACGCCGTCGTTGGTGATCGTGGGGGCTCCCCACTTCTTCTCCAGGACGACGTTCCGGCCGCGCGGGCCGAGGGTCACCTTGACGGCGTCCGCGAGGCTGTTCATGCCCCGCTCGAGGCCGCGACGGGCCTCCTCGTCGAACGCGATCATCTTGGCCATGCTGGGTGGTCCTCCGATGAGAGACACGTGTGCTCGGCCAGGGGGTGCCCGCGACGGACGACCGGCTCCATTGCGCCGGTCTCACCGACCCGACCTGGCACTCGACACTACCGAGTGCCAGAAGCGAGTCTGGCACTCGGGTGGGGCGAGTGCAAGCGACCGGGGCGGGTGCGTCAGGCGAGGAGCAGGACGAGCACGACGATCACCGCGGCCACCACCGCGCCCCCGACGACGAGCGCCGCCACGGGCCGCCCGGACGACCGGCCGCCCCCGAACGCCCCGAGGTCGCTCGGCGCCGCGGGCGCCTGCGTGCGCTGCGGCGGTGGCGCGGTCCGAGGCGGCAGGGGCGCCCGCACCGGCACCCCGTTCCCGACGACGGGCCTTCCCGACGACGGGTACGGCCGGCTCGGCGCGGACGGGCGGGCGGACGGGGACCCACCGGGCGGCACGGGCGGGCGCGGCGGCGTGGCGGGCTGCTGACGCCGGACGTCAGCGGCGGGCCACCGCTGACCGACGGGAGCCGCGGCAGGACCCCCTGTCGGCGTGCTGCCCTCGACTCCTGTCGGGGCCGACCGGCGGGCCAGCGCGGAGCGCGCCCCGGTGACCAGGTCACGGGCGCTCCCGGGGCGCCGCGCGGGGTCGACGGCGAGTGCCCGCCGCAGCAGGGCGTCGACCTCCGGGCCGAGGGCGGCGGCACCGCCGGACACGGTCGGCACGTCCCCCGCCAGGTGCGCGTCGATGACCTCGGTGACCGAGCCGCGGTACGGGGCGTGCCCGGTCAGGCAGGTGTAGAGCACGCAGCCGAGGGAGTAGACGTCGGTCCGCGCGTCGACCGGTTCACCGCGCAGGTGCTCGGGGGCGGCGAAGGTCGGCGAGCCCAGGAAGTCCCCGCCGCGGGTGCGGTGGCCCGTGGCGCCGCGGTGGGTGAGGCCGAAGTCGGCGAGGTAGGCGTGATCGGAGCCGGACGTCGCGCCGCCGATGAGCACGTTCGCGGGCTTGACGTCGAGGTGGACCAGGCCGTGGGCGTGCACCGCGTCGAGGGCGTCGGCGACCTGGTCGAGCAGGCGCAGCGCCCGCTCGGGGACGAGGGGCCTGCCGCCGACGAGGGTCGCGAGGTCCGGGCCCTCGACGAAGCGCATCGCGATGTAGAGGCGGTCGTCCACGCTGTCGACGTCGTAGAGCGGCACGACGTGGGGGTGGTCGACCGCGGAGGTGTTGCGGGCCTCGTCCCGGAACCGCTCGCGGAACTCCTCGTCGCCCGCGAGCGCCGGGTCGATGACCTTGAGCGCGACGACGCGGCCGAGGCGGGTGTCGGTGGCGCGGTAGACGGTGCTCATGCCGCCGCGACCGATGACGCCCTCCACCCGGTAGCGACCGAGCGAGGACCCCGTCAGGTCCTCGGTCGGCACGTCGCTCCGGGTCACGGCGACGAGGGTAGAGGCCGGACCGGCCGCCGCGGGCGTGATCGCGCTCCCGCGTCGGCGCTGGTCCGGGCCTCCGGGCACGATGTCGAGCCGTGAGCGATGCGCACGGACACGGGCACGGACACGACCACGGCGATCCCACGGCGATGCGGCCCGTCGAGGAGCACGCGGCCACCGTCGCGGCTCTGCTGCCAGCCACGGGCACCGAGACCGTCCCGCTCGCGGCCGCCCGGGGCCGGGTGCTCGCCGTGGACCTCTCCTCGCCGGTGTCGCTGCCGCCGTTCGACAACTCGGCGATGGATGGCTACGCGGTCCGGGCCGCCGACCTCGCGACGATGCCCGTGACGCTGCCCGTGCCCGAGGACGTGCCGGCCGGGCGGGTCGACGGCCCGCCGCTCGCCCCCGGGACCGCCCACCGGATCATGACCGGCGCACCGGTCCCGGAGGGCGCCGACGCGGTGGTGCAGGTGGAGTGGACCGACGGCGGCCTCCCCGGCGCCACGGTGACGGTCGAGCGTCCCGTCGAGGCCGGGCAGAGCGTGCGGACCGCCGGCGACGACGTCACCGCGGGGCAGGTCGTGCTGACCGCCGGCACCGTGCTCGGCGCCGCCCAGATCGGGCTCGCGGCCGCCGTCGGGGCGCCGGAGCTGACCGTGCACCGCCGGCCGCGGGTCCTCGTGCTCTCCACCGGCTCGGAGCTCGTCGCGCCCGGCGAGCCGCTGCGCCACGGCCAGATCCACGAGTCGAACGGCCCGATGCTCGCTGCCGCCGTCGAGGACGCGGGCGGCGAGGCCCGCCTGCTGCGCTTCGTCCCCGACGACGTCGACGAGTTCCTGACGACGCTCGACGCGGCCCTCGCCGAGCCCACCGACCTCGTCATCACCTCCGGCGGGGTCAGCGCGGGCGCCTACGAGGTGGTCAAGGACGCGTTCACCACGCGCGGGATCGCGTTCACGAAGGTCGCGATGCAGCCCGGCATGCCGCAGGGGGCCGGGCGGTACGAGGACCGGGTCGCCGTCGTGACCCTGCCCGGGAACCCGGTGAGCTCGCTGGTGTCGTTCGAGGTCTTCGTGCGTCCGGCTCTGCGCCGCGCCGCCGGGCACCCGCACCCCGACCGGGCGCGGGTACGCGCCCGGGTCGCCGAGAACCTGCGCTCCCCCGCCGGCCGCCGCCAGTTCCGGCGCGGCCGCCTGGACGCCGTCGACGGCACGGTGGCGCCGGTGGGCGGGGCCGGCTCGCACCTGCTGGCCGCGCTCGCGCAGGCCGACTGCCTGCTGGTCGTCCCGGCGGGGACCACCGAGGTGGCGGCCGGCACCGAGGTCGAGGTCTGGCTGCTCGAGGGCTGACCCGGCACGGGTGACCGCCGTTCGGGTGGCCCGCTGGTCCGACGGCGAAAAACGGTTTGGCGTTGACGGCGAGATCGGGCACCATGTGTGAGGACTCTCATGGTGCGTTCGCCGGACGAGTTCACCCCGGGTAGCCCGATGGCTGACCGCCGTGCCCGTCGCGGCCGGTCACACATCGACCAACCGCTTGTCGCTGGGGAGCGGACGAGCGGTTCTCGCCGGGGTCGCCGTCTCGGGGGATGGCGGCCCCGGCCCTGCCCGGTGCGTGCCGATAGATTCGATTCAGCACCCGTCGTCGACGCGAAGGTTGACCGTGTCCGATCGCTCCCCCGCTCCTGGCGACCCCGCGGCCACCGCGCGCGAGAAGCTGCCCGCTCCCCGGCGCAACCCGGTGCTCCACGCCCTCGACCTCGTCCGCGAGACCCTGCCGCCGCTGCACCCGGGCGGTGCCCCGGTCATCGGCGCGGTGGCCGCGGGGGCCCTCGCCGTCCGCGCGGTCCGCGGGCGCGGCACCCTCGGCGCCGTCCTGACGACGGGGGCGGTCGCGGCCTTCTTCCGCGCCCCGCACCGCGCGACGCCCCAGCGCGCCGACATCGCGGTGGCGCCTGCCGACGGCACCGTCAGCGTCATCGGGGACGCCGAGGCCCCGCCCGAGCTCGTCGCCAAGGGCTTCCCCTCGGGCCCGCGCCCGAGGGTGAGCACCTTCCTGTCGGTCTACGACGTGCACGTCCAGCGCATGCCCGCCGACGGGCAGGTCCTCGCCGTCGAGCACCGCCCGGGCACGTTCGTCTCCGCCGACCTGCCCGAGGCCAGCGAGGCCAACTCCCGGACGGCGGTCTGGCTGCGCGACACCGCGGGCCGTGACCTCGCCGTCGTCCAGATCGCGGGCCTCGTCGCCCGCCGGATCGTCTGCGACGCGGCGCCGGGCGACGAGGTGCGCGCGGGCGAGACCTACGGCCTGATCCGCTTCGGCTCCCGGGTCGACCTGCTGCTCCCGCCGGGCGCCGAGATCGGCGTGCACGTCGGTCAGCGCACCGTGGGCGCCGAGACGGTGCTGGCCGAGCTGGGGAAGCCCTAGTGCCCGCCTCGACCGCCCCGGGCGTGCGCCTGCTGCCCAACGCCGTCACGGTCCTCGCGCTCTGCTCGGGCCTCTCGGGCGTGCAGTTCATGCTCGCCGGCAACGCGGTCGCCGCGATCGCCGCGATCGCGCTCGCCGGGGTCTTCGACGCCCTCGACGGTCGCCTCGCCCGACTTCTCGACGCCTCCAGCCGGATCGGCGCGGAGCTGGACTCGCTGTCGGACTGCATCTCGTTCGGCGTCTCGCCGGCGCTGATCCTCTTCCTGTGGTCGCTGCACGACCTGCGGGTCGGCTGGGTCGTCGCCCTCGTGCTGGTCGTCTCGGCCGCACTGCGGCTCGCCCGGTTCAACACGCTGTCCGACGACACCGAGGCGAAGCCGTTCGCGGGGGAGTTCTTCGTCGGCGTGCCCGCCCCGGCCGGGGCGCTCGTGGCACTCACCCCGCTGGCCACCGAGCTGCTGCTCGGCCCGGGCTGGTGGTCGGCGCCGGTCACGGTGGCGATCTGGACGGTGCTCTCCGCCGCGCTCATGATCTCGCGGATCCCGACGGCGTCGCTCAAGAGCGTCCGGGTGCCCCCGCAGGCGATCGCGCCGGCCCTCGTCCTCGTCGCCCTGGTCCTGGGCGCGATCGTCGCGGTGCCGTTCCTGCTCTACCCCATCGCGATCCTCGCCTACCTGGCCCACATCCCCTACGCCGTCTACCGCTACCGCTGGCTCGACCGGCACCCCGAGGTCTGGCACGTCCCGCCGCGCCAGCGCCGCGCCGTCCGCCGGGCGCACCGGCGGCTGGGCCTCATGCCCCCGCGCCGTCCCCTCCCCCGACGCGTCGCCGGCGCGGCCGCCCGCGCGGGCCGCCGGACCATCAACCGCGACCGGCCCGGGCCGCAGCGCCTCGGCGTGCGGCGTCGCCGCCGCGGACAGGACCAGTCGTGACGTCCCCGCAGGTCACCCTCACCGCCCAGCTGTCCACCTCCGCGGTCGACGCCCGGCGCGGCGTCGTGCGGCTGCACGGCGAGGTGTTCGCCGCCCTCGGTCTGGCCGTGTGGGACGCCGTGCGCCTCGTCGGCACCCGCGCGACGGTGGCCCTCGCGGCACCCGCCGTCGGAATGACCGCCCCCGGTACCGCGACCCTCGACGAGACCGCGATGATCAACGCCGGCATCGTCGCCGGGACACCGGTCGCGGTGGAGCCGGTGGCCGTGACGGCGGCCCGGACCGTCACCGTCTCCGGGTCCCGGCTCGCGACCGGAGCCGTCGCCCCGGAGACCCTGCGTCTGGCGCTGACCGGCAAGGTCCTCTCCCCGGGCGACACCGTCTCGCTGCTGCCGCAGGACCTCGCGCCCGTCCCGGGGGCGGACGCGGTCGGCACCCGGACCCGCCTCGCCGCGGAGCTCGGCGGGACGTGGACGACCGAGCTGGTCACCGTCGTCGACGTCGAGCCCGCGGGGCCGGGCGCGTTCGTCGTCGCCCCCAGCACCGTCGTCGGCTGGCAGGACGGCCCGCGGACCGGCGCGCGAGGTCTTCCCGACGACAGGTCGGGCTCGTTCGCGCCGTCCGGTTTCTTCGCGTCCGCGCCGCGCGCCACGGGCCCGGCCGCGCCCGGTCCGGGCCTCGCCGCCGCGTCGGCCGGCACGCCGACCGCGGCACCCGAGCCGCCGCCGACGCCCGCGGAACCCGGCGTCGCGGTCACCGACCTGGTCGGGCAGCAGGAACCTGCCCGTCGGCTGCGGGAGTGGCTGGACCTCGTCTTCCGGCGGCCCGAGCTGCTGACCCGGCTCGGTGCGGCCGCCCGCCTCGGCGTGCTCGTGACCGGCCCCGAGGGCGTCGGCCGGACGACCTTCGTCCGCGCGGTGGCCGCCGAGGCCGGCGTGGGCGTCGTCGTGCTCGACGCGCCCGCGGCCGCCGCCCTCGAGGCCGGGGCCGCCGCCGAGCGGGTGCGCTCGGCCTGCTCGCGGGCGCGCTCCGCCACCGGACCGACGGTGCTGCTGGTCCCCGACGTCGAGACCCTCCTGCCCGCGTCCGACCCGCCGCCCCTCGCGACCGTCGTGCTCGACGAGCTCCGGTCCGTGGTCGCCGACGGGGTCGCGCTCGTCGCCACCGCGCAGGGCGGCGAGGCCGTCGACCCGCGCCTGCGCGCCCCCGACCTCGTCGACCGGGAGCTGGGGCTGCCCGCCCCCGGCGACCGCGAACGGGCCGAGCTGCTGCGGGTGCTCCTGCGTGAGGTGCCGCTGGCGGCGGATGTCGACCTCGGGGCCGTCGGGCTCCGGACGCCGGGCTTCGTCGCGGCCGACCTCGTGGCGCTGCGCCGCGAGGCCGCGGTGCGCGCGGCGCTGCGGGGCGGCTCGGGCGACGAGCTGGAGCTCGAACAGGACGACCTCGTCGGCGCGGTGTCCTCGGTGCGGCCGGTGTCGCTGTCGTCGTCGGGCTCGCGGACGCTGCACGCGGGCGGGCTCACCCTCGACGACGTCGGCGACATGGTCGAGACCAAGCAGGCGCTCACCGAGACCGTCCTCTGGCCGCTGACCTACCCGGACTCGTTCGCCCGGCTCGGCGTCGACCCGCCGCGCGGGGTGCTGCTCTACGGCCCGCCCGGCGGCGGCAAGACGTTCCTCATGCGGGCCCTGGCCGGGACCGGGCAGCTCAACGTGTTCGTCGTGAAGGGCGCGGAGCTGCTCGACAAGTACGTGGGCGAGTCCGAGCGGGCGGTGCGGGAACTGTTCCGGCGGGCCGCGGACGCCGCGCCGGCGCTGGTGTTCCTCGACGAGGTCGACGCGCTCGCCCCACGGCGGGGCGGATCGTCCGACGCCGGCGTCGCCGACCGGGTGGTCGCCGCCCTGCTGACCGAGCTCGACGGGGCGACCCCGCTGCGCGACGTCGTGGTGCTCGGCGCCACGAACCGGCCGGAGCTGATCGACCCGGCGCTGCTGCGACCCGGGCGCCTCGAGCGCCAGATCTACGTGCCGCCGCCCGACGCCGAGGCCCGGGCGGCGGTCCTGCGGGCCGCGTCGAAGTCCACGCCGCTGGCCGACGACGTCGACCTCGACGCCCTCGGGGCCTCGCTCGAGGGCTACTCGGCGGCCGACTGCGCGGCCCTCGTCCGCGAGGCCGCCCTCACGGCCATGCGGGCGTCCCTGGACTCCACCGAGGTGACCGCCGCCCAGTTCGAGGCCGCCCGCCAGGTGGTGCGGCCGTCCCTCGACCCGCGGCAGCTCGCCGAGCTGGAGGCGTACGCGAACCGGGGGTGAGCGGGTCGCCCGACCGTCGTCAGCCGTGGCCCACCGCTGACGCCGGACGTCAGCAGGTCGCCACGCTCACGCCGGGTGCGGCGGCAGCCCCCGGAACGGTGCGGCGGCCACCCGACAGGAACGGCCCACCGCTCGCATCCGGTGCGAGCGACGGGCCGCGCCGGTCGGCGGAGGGGCGGCGGGCTCAGGAGCCCTTCTGCGCGTTCTGGCCCCAGTTGTTCGTCGCGATCACGATGACGCCGGGCGAGGCGCCCTCGATCCCGGGGAAGCGGGGCTCGGCGCGGATGCCGAACGCCGAGGCCAGCGCCTCCGCGGCGCCCTGCTCCCCGCTGCCCGGGCGGTAGTAGACGGTGCTGACGGGGATGACGCCCTGGGCGTAGTTGCCGGTCTCGACGACGTCGAAGCCGCGGTCCTTGATCTGCCCGGCCGCGGTCTCGGCGAGGCCGCGGATCGTCGAGTTGTTGTACACGCGGACCGGCACGGCCGCGTAGGACGCACTCCCGCCCCCGCCGCCCGAACCCGAGCCCGACCCGGACCCCGAGCCGCCGCCCGGCACGATCGGCGGTGCCACCGCCACGGGCGGGAGAGCCGCGGTGACCGGTGGCGCAGCACCCGGCGTCGGGGCTCCCGCCGCACCGGGCTGACCCGCCGCGCCGGCCTGGTCGCCGCCCGGCTGACCGGCCTGGCCCGGGGCGGGCGACGGCGACGCGCCCGTGTCGCCCGACGGGGGCGCGATCGTGGACGTCGGGGAGGCCGCGGGGGCGCTGGAGGTGCCCTGGCCACCGAGGCTGATCAGACCCACGACGGCGGCGATGGCTGCCACGCCGAGCAGCGCGACCCCCGCGATGCGCAAGCGGGAGGCGCCGGACGCCCCGGGACCCGTCATGACCCTGCTCCCCTTCCGGCGATAACCGTTCGAGGGATCAGGAGACCACTACGTCGGCTCCACACCGAGCCGACGCGCCGCACGGGCGCGCTGACGTGTCTGCCGCAACCGCCGCAGCCGCTTCACGAGCATCGGGTCGGCCGCGTGCGCCTCGGGACGGTCCACGAGCGCGTTGAGGACCTGGTAGTACCGCGTCGCGGACATGTCGAACAGCTCGCGGATCGCCTGCTCCTTGGCGCCCGCGTACTTCCACCACTGCCGCTCGAACGCGAGGATCTCGCGGTCCCGGCGGGTGAGTCCGTCGTCGGGGGCCGAGGCGTGCCGGCCGGCGGACGGGGCCGGGCCGGTCGAAGCTGCAGGTGCGTCCATCACGCTCCTCGGAGTCGTTCCGCCGACCCCCGCGGGAGCCGGACCGACGAATGACACGGGTGTCATTCGCGTGCCCTCCATTCAACCACGCCCCCCTGACAACACCGTGGCGACGCACGTCGTCACCAGCTCCCACCTGCGACGGAGCCGCCGTCTAGGCTCGCCCGCCGTGACCGTCCGCCCGATCGTCGTGACCGGCGAGCCCGTGCTGCACGCCCCGACGACCCCGTTCACCGACGAGGAGTTCGGCTCCGACGCCCTGCGCACCCTCGTCGACGACCTGTTCGAGACGATGGACGCCGCGCACGGCGTGGGCCTGGCCGCGAACCAGGTCGGGGTCGGCCGGCGGGTGTTCGTCTACGACTGCCCCGACCCGGAGCTCGAGGGCGAACGGCGCCGCGGGGTGGTGGTCAACCCGGTGCTCGAGACGAGCGAGATCCCCGAGACCATGCCCGACGAGGACGACGACGCCGAGGGATGCCTCTCGGTGCCGGGCGAGAACTTCCCGACCGGCCGGGCCGACTGGGCCCGCGTCACCGGCCGCGACGTCGAGGGCGGACCGGTGAGCGTCGAGGGCCGTGGCTTCTTCGCGCGGTGCCTGCAGCACGAGACCGACCACCTCGACGGCCTCGTCTACACCGACCGGCTCATCGGGCGGAACAAGCGCGCGGCGAAGCGGGCCGTCCGGGCGCACGGGTGGGGCGTCCCCGGGCTGACGTGGATGCCGGGCGTCGACCCGGATCCGTTCGGCCACTGACCCCTCTCCCCGTGGCAGGAAAGCGTCGTTGCTGTCACGGGACGACAGCAACGACGCTTTCCTGCCACGCGGTGGAGACCGTCCGCCCACGACGAACACCGGTGAAGCAAGCGCTGCAACGGTGTAAGCACGAGGACGTGGACGAGCTCGACTCCTACTCCCGCACCGTCGTGACGGTCGCCGAGACCCTCGGCCCCGCCGTGGCCGCCCTCGCCGTGGGCGACCCCGAGCGGCCCCGGGGTGCCGGCAGCGCCGTCGTCATCCCCGATCCGGCGGGCACCGGCACGGTGCTCGTCACGAACGCCCACGTCGTCGACCGGGCCCGCGGCGGACGCGCCACCTTCGCCGACGGCAGCCACGCCGACGTCCGGGTCCTGGGCGCCGACCCGCTCTCCGACCTCGCCGTCCTCGCCGTGCACCCGGACGCCGCCACCCCGGACCCGGTCACCCTCGGCGACGCGAGCACCCTGCGGGTCGGTCAGCTCGTCGTCGCCGTCGGGAACCCCTTCGGCCTCGCGGGCAGCGTCACCGCGGGCGTGGTCAGCGGGCTCGGGCGCAGCCTCCCGACGAAGGACGGCCGCGTCGTCGAGGACGTCATCCAGACCGACGCCGCCCTCAACCCCGGCAACTCCGGCGGCGCCCTGGCGGACGCGCGCGGGCACGTCGTGGGGATCAACACGGCCGTGGCGGGCGTCGGGCTGGGCCTCGCCGTGCCGTGGAACGACACCACCCGCGCGATCGTCGCGAGCCTGCGCCGCGACGGGCGGGTGCGCCGGGGTTACCTCGGGGTGGTCGGCGCCCCGGCCCCGCTGCCGGTCGACGTGGCCCTGCGGCTCGGACGGCGCCAGGGGTTGCGGGTCGCCGAGGTGGTGCGTGAGAGCCCGGCCGCGAAGGCCGGCCTCAAGCCCGGCGACCTCATCGTCGACGCCGACCGCGAACCCGTCAGCCAGGCCCGCGACCTGCAGCGCCGGCTCTTCGCCGACGCGATCGGCCGGACGCTGCCCGTGACCGTGCTGCGCGGCGACGCGATGGTCGACGTCCTCGCGGTGCCCGCGGAGCTCACCGGCTGATTCTGCGAGCGGACCCCGGAACCGGTGATCATCAGCTGCTCACGATCCCTTGCGACGGGCCGCCCCCGATGGCACCGTCGGCGGCGGATCCACAACTGCACACGCGGGAGCTCGCACCAGGAGCGGGCTGAGAGGGCGGCTTGACCCCGGGGTCAGGCGCCGCCGACCGCCGAACCTGACCGGGTAATGCCGGCGTAGGGAGTCATGAGCACCGCACCGCAGCACGTCACCACCGGCCCCGTCGACGGGTCGCGCAAGATCTACGTCGACGGCGTCCCGGCGAGGCGCATCGAGCTCACCGACGGCACCCATCTCGACGTCTACGACACCTCCGGGCCGTACACCGACCCAGGAGCGACGATCGACCTCGAGGCGGGCCTGCCCCGTCGTCGGGACGGCAGCGACCGCACCCAGCTGGAGCAGGCCCGGGCCGGCGAGATCAGCCCGGAGATGGCGTTCGTCGCCGTCCGCGAGGGCGTCACGCCCGAACTCGTCCGCGCCGAGGTCGCCGCCGGCCGCGCGGTCATCCCGGCCAACCACCGCCACCCCGAGTCCGAGCCGATGATCATCGGCAAGGCGTTCGCGGTGAAGATCAACGCCAACATCGGCAACTCGGCGGTCACCAGCACCATCGCCGAGGAGGTCGAGAAGATGGTGTGGGCAACCCGGTGGGGCGCCGACACCGTCATGGACCTCTCCACCGGCGCCGACATCCACGAGACGCGGGAGTGGATCCTGCGGAACTCGCCGGTGCCGATCGGGACCGTGCCGATCTACCAGGCGCTGGAGAAGGTGCGTGACCCCGAGAAGCTCACGTGGGAGGTCTACCGCGACACGGTGATCGAACAGTGCGAGCAGGGCGTCGACTACATGACCGTCCACGCCGGAGTCCTGCTGCGCCACGTCCCGCTGGCGGCGCGACGGATGACCGGCATCGTCAGCCGCGGCGGCTCGATCATGGCCGCGTGGTGCCTCGCGCACCACCGCGAGTCGTTCCTCTACGAGCACTTCTCCGAGCTCTGCGACATCCTGCGCCGCTACGACGTGACGTTCTCCCTCGGCGACGGCCTGCGGCCCGGATCGATCGCCGACGCGAACGACGAGGCCCAGCTCGCCGAGCTGCGCACGCTCGGGGAGCTGACGCACATCGCCCGGGCGAAGGGCGTGCAGGTGATGATCGAGGGTCCGGGTCACGTGCCGATGCACAAGATCGCGGAGAACGTGCGCCTCGAGGAGGAGTGGTGCGGCGAGGCGCCGTTCTACACGCTCGGGCCGCTCGCCACCGACATCGCGCCGGGCTACGACCACATCACCTCGGCCATCGGCGCGGCGCAGATCGCGCAGGCCGGCACCGCGATGCTCTGCTACGTGACGCCGAAGGAGCACCTCGGCCTGCCGAACCGCGACGACGTGAAGGTCGGCGTGATCACCTACAAGATCGCCGCGCACGCCGCCGACCTCGCCAAGGGCCACCCCCGCGCCCAGGAGCGGGACGACGCGCTGTCGAAGGCCCGCTTCGAGTTCCGCTGGCACGACCAGTTCCGGCTCGCCCTCGACCCCGACACCGCCCGCAGCTTCCACGACGAGACGCTGCCCGCGGAGCCCGCCAAGACCGCGCACTTCTGCTCGATGTGCGGCCCGAAGTTCTGCTCGATGCGCATCAGCCACGAGATCCGCGACCAGGTGGAGGCCGGGATGGCCGGGAAGGCGGCAGAGTTCGCCGCGGGCGGCAACCGGGTCTACCTGCCGGTGGCCGGTTCATGACAGGGATCCAGGACAGCACGCCGATAGGGGGTCCGCGCACCTCGAGCCCGCCCGTCGCGCTCTCGATCGCCGGCACCGACTCCGGCGGCGGCGCCGGCATGACGGCGGACGTGCGCGCCTTCGCCGCGTGCGGCGTGCACGGGGCCGTGGCGGTCACGGCGGTGACGGTGCAGAACTCGCTCGGCGTGAGCGGGTTCCACCCGATCCCGCCGGACGTCGTCGCGGACCAGATCCGGACCGTCGCCGGCGACATGGGTGTCGACGCGGCGAAGACCGGGATGCTCGCGACCGCCGAGATCATCGCGGCGATCGCGGCGGTGTGCGACGAGGTGGGGATCGGGTCGGGCGGCATCCCGTTCGTGGTCGACCCGGTGGCGGCGTCGATGCACGGGTCGTCGTTGCTGGCGGACGACGCGCTCGACGCGGTCCGCACGCAGTTGCTCCCCCGCGCCACGCTGGTGACGCCGAACCTCGACGAGATCGCGCTGCTGGTCGACGTGAAGGTGGTCGACGACGGGTCGGCGCGGGAAGCGGCGCGGGCGCTGCACGACCTCGGTGCGCACGCGGTGCTGGTGAAGGGCGGGCACCTGGAGGCGACCTCGGGCCGCCGTCAGGACGAGTGCGTGGACCTGCTGTCGATCGACGGCGAGGTCCACGAGTTCCGCTCGCCGCGCCTGGATCGGCCACACACGCACGGCGGCGGGGACTCGCTGGCGTCGTCGATCACGGCGGGCCTCGCGCGCGGGATGTCGCTCGTCGATGCCGTGGCGCTGGGGAAGCGGTACATCACCCGGGCGGTCGAGGACTCCTATCCGCTGGGCGCGGGGCACGGTCCGGTGTCGTCGTTGTGGGCGGCGGCGCTCTAGCGGGTCGCGTCGACGACGAACGGCAGGTCGAGTCCGAGCAGGACCCGATCCGCCGTCAGGAGCGTGAGTCCGAGCGCGCGCGCCTGGGCGACGAGCAGCCGGTCGAACGGATCGTGGCGACGGAGGGCGGCCGGCAGCGTCCGGACTCCCTCCGCCTGCTCCGCGCTGACGGGGAGCATGGTCAGGCCCTGAGCCGCCAGAGCGTCGACGAGATTCTCCGGCAGATCGAGCCTCCGAGCATGTGCTTGATCGACAACTCCCACACCGACGTCGCCGACACGTGGACGGCAGCGGCGTCGGCGATCCCGCCGCGGGCCTCGCGCCCCGGTCTCGGATGATCGTCGAGGAACCAGAGTGCGGGTGTGGCTATCGAGCAGGAGCATCGCCGTCGGACCCTCGGGCCCCGTAGAACATGTCCTCGATCTCGGGGTCGGGCCAGTCGAACGCAGCGTCGTCGTAGCGGATCCGCCCCTTGAGCCCGCCGAACACGACCGGCTTCCGCTGGTGCGGCACGAGCTCGGCGACGGGCTCGCCGGCCTTCGAGATGATGACGCGCTCGCCCGCGGCCACCTGCTCCAGCAGGCGGGACAGATGCGTCTTCGCCTCGTCGACGTCCACGTTGACGGTCACCGCCACCTCCTGCTCGGTCCGATGAGTCACCTCGCGCGCGCGTGGCATTCTCCGAGCATGGCCGAGACCCCGCCCCGCGCGCTGACGATCGGCGGCTCCGACTCCGGCGGCGCCGCCGGGATCGAGGCCGACCTGCGGGCGATGACGGCCTGCGGGGTGCACGGCTGCGTCGCGATGACGGCCGTGACGGTGCAGAACTCGCTCGGCGTGTCCGGTGTGCACCTGGTGCCACCGGAGACGGTCGCGGCGCAGGTCCGGGCGGTGGTGACCGACATCGGCGTCGGGGCGGCCAAGACCGGGATGCTCGCGACGGCGGGGATCATCGAGGCGGTCGCGGGCGTCGTCGACGAGGTCGGGATCGGCCGGGAGAGCACCCCGTTCGTCCTCGACCCGGTCGCCGCCTCCATGTACGGCGAGCCGCTGCTCGCCGACGACGCGATGGAGGCCATCCGCACGCTGCTCTTCCCGCGCGCGGCGCTGGCGACCCCGAACCTCGACGAGATCCGTCTGCTCGCCGGCGTGACCGTCACCGACCGCGACACCGCCCGGAAGGCCGCCGACGCCCTGCACGACCTCGGCGCCCGCTGGGCCCTGGTGAAGGGCGGGCACCTGCACGGGTCGCCCGAGGTGACCGACCTGCTCTCGGACGGCACGGACACCTGGGAGTTCACCGGTCCGCGGATCGACACCCCGCACGTGCACGGGGCGGGCGACGCGCTCGCCAGCGCCACGTGCGCCGGACTCGCGCGGGGCCTGGAGATGCCCGACGCCGTGGCCTACGCCGAGCGCTACATCCGCCGCGCCGTCGCGGCGTCCTACCCGCTGGGCGCCGGGACCGGACCGGTGTCGCCGCTGTGGGCGATCGCGGACTGGGACGTCGGCTGACGGATCATGGTGCGATCGGCGCCCGGATTCGTACGATCCATCCCGTGCTCGAGGTCCGGCTGCTGGGGGCGCTGACCGCGTCGCTCGACGGGCGCCCCGTCGACCTCGGCAGCGCCCAGCGCCGGGCCCTCGTCGCCCGCCTCGCGGTGGCCGAGGGCGAGGTGGTGCCGGTCGACCGGCTCGTCGACGACCTCTGGGACGGCGAACCCCCGCCCCGGGCGCTCGCCGGGCTGCAGGCCCACGTCAGCCACCTGCGCCGGGCCCTGGAGCCGGACCGCGCCCCGCGCACCCCCGCGACCGTGCTGGTCAGCGCGGCCGGTGGGTACGCCCTGCACGCCGACCTCGACACCGTCCGGGCCCGGGACCTCCGCCGGGCGGGCACCCCCGCCGACCTGCGCACGGCCCTCGCCCTGTTCACCGGCCCGCCGCTGGCGGAGTTCGCCGACGCGGTCTGGGCCGCCCCGGAGGTGGAGCGGCTGAGCGAGCTGCGCCGCGCCGTCGTCGAGACCCTGGCCGCGGCGGAGGACGACCCCGCCGTCGTCGTCGACCTCCTCACGCCCCACGTCCGGGCGGAGCCCCTGCGCGAGGAACCGGTCCGCCTGCTCGCCCGGGCGCTGTACCGCAGCGGCCGCCAGGCCGACGCGCTCGCCGCGATCGCCGCGCTCCGCCGCCGGCTCGACGACGAGCTCGGCCTGGACCCCTCCCCCACGACCGCCGACCTCGAGGCGGCGATCCTGCGCCACGACGTCGGGGACCTCCCCGACCTCCGTGGCAGGACGTCGCCGCTGCCACCGGACGACGGCAACGACGTCCCGCCACCGGAGGAGAGCGGCCTCCTCGGGCGCGACCGCGAGACGGCCCGGCTGCTCGCCGTGGCCGACGGGGTCGCGGACGGTCCCGGGCTGGTCGCGCTCGTGACCGGGGAGGCCGGTGCCGGCAAGTCCGTGCTCGCCGAACAGCTCGCCGACACCCTGGCCGCCCGGGGCTGGCGCACCGTGCGCGGGCGGTGCCCGGAGGTCGACGGGGCGCCGCCGGCGTGGGCGTGGACCGAGGTGGGTGCGGGCCTGGGGCACGGCGGCCCGCTCGGCGGGGACACCTTCCACGCCGGCCAGGCCCTGCTCGACCTCGTCGCCCGCACGCCCCGGCCCCTGCTCGTCGTGCTCGACGACCTGCACCGCGGGGACGAGGAGACGTGGCGCCTGCTGCGTGTGGTGGCGTCGGCCCGGGTCGAGGGCGTGCTGATCGTCGGGACCGCCCGGCCGGACGAGGTGCCCGACGAGCTCGTCGCGACCCTCGCCGCCCTGGCCGCCGTCGTCGCCGAACGCATCGAGCTCACCGGGCTCGACCCGGAGGCGGTCGCCGCTCTCGTGGCCGCCGAGCACCTCGCGGTCGACGACGACGTGGCCCGCCGCATCGCCGCCCGCACCGGCGGCAACCCGCTGTTCGTCCGGGAGGTCGCGCGCCTGGCCCGCACGGTCGGGCTGGAGGCGGCGGGACGCACGGTGCCGTCCGGGGTCCGGGACGTCCTGTCCCGCCGCGCCGCCCAGCTCCCCGCGCCCGCGCTGACGACGCTGCGGCGCGCGGCGGTGCTCGGGCGGGACGTGGACGTGTCGGTGCTGGTCGCGCTGGAGGGCGACGACGAGGACCGGGTGCTCGAAGCGTGCGAGGCCGGGGTCGTCACCGGCCTGCTCGTCGAGTCCGGCCCCGACGCCGTCCGCTTCACCCACGACCTGGTCCGCGAGACCCTCTACGACGAGCTCCCCCGCCTGCGGCGCGCCCGGGTGCACGCGGAGGTCCTCACCGTCCTCGAGGCGCAGCACCCCGACGACCTCGCCGCGCTCGCCCGCCACGCCCTGGCCGCCGGGCCGGTCGCGGGGCGTGACCGGGTCGTCGACCACGCCGAGCGGGCCGCCGCGGCAGCCCGCCGGGACCGGGTGCCGCGCACCGCGGCGGAGCTCCTCGTCGGTGCGCTCGAACTCGCGACCGACCCCGCCCACCGGCTGCGGCTGCGCTGCGCCCTCGCCTCCGCGCTCTCCCACGCGGGAGCGGGAGCACCCGCCGTCCGGGAACGGAGCCTGGCCCTCACCGAGGCGGCCGCCCTCCCCGACGACCGGTCGGCGCTGCTCGCGGCCGCGACCTGCGTCGACGGGCCGGTCACCTTCGCGCTCACCGAGAACGCGACGCTCGACCGGCCGCTGCTCGACGCCGTGGCGCGGCTGCTGGAGCAGGACCTCCCGGCGGCCGACCGGGCCCGCCTGCTCGCGACCCGCGCCTTCGCCTGGCACCCGCGCGAGCCCGAGCTCGCCGTGGCCGACGTCGACGCCGCCCTCGCGGTGGCGCCGGAGGACCCCGCGCTGCGCTGCGTCGTGCTCAACGCCCGCTTCTGGTCGCTGCTGCAGCCCGAGCTCTGGGACGGGCTCGACGAGCTCGGCGTCGACCTGCTCGCCGAGGCCGAGCGGGCGGGCTCCCTGGGCCACCGGGTGGTCGGGCACCACGCCCGGTTCCTGCACGCCTGCCACCGGGAGGACTTCGTCGCGGCCCGCGCCCACGCCGACACCGCGCTCGCCGAGGCCCCCGACGGCCAGCTCGCCGCCACCGTCGGCTGGACCACCATCTTCGGGGCGCTGGAGGCCGTGCTCGACGGACGGTACGACGAGGCCGAACGGCTCTACGTCGGGTTCGGCGAGGCGATGGGGGCGCAGGGCCTCGCGAACGCGTCGGCGCTGACGCTGGCCGGGCTGATCGGCATCCGGCACGCACAGGGCCGTCTCGGCGAGCTCGTCGCCCCGCTCGCCGCGGAGTACGCGGCCCGCGGCGACATCGTGGCCGAGCCCTACGCCGCCGCCCTGGTCGCGGCCGGTCGGCTCGACGAGGCGCGCCGGGTGTGGCGCCCCGACGTCCCGATCCGCCGCGACTGGTGGTGGGTCTACTGGACCGTGCTGCGCCGCGAGGTCGCGGCGGCGCTCGGCGACGCGGCGGTCGCCGAGACCTGCCGTCGGGACCTCGAGCCGTGGCGCGGGCACCTGGCCGGCGCGATGAGCGGGACGGCCACGCTGGTGCTCCGTGTGTGAGCAGACGTCGCCATGGCGACCTCTTCCGCTCACCCGGCCGCAGGCCACAGCACCCGCGACTCCCGCCGGTAGCGGGGCAGCAGCAGCTTCATGACGAGCAGGAGCGGCTTCGGGGCGCTCGCCGTCATCGTCGCGAACTCCTCCTCGGAGGTGGTGTCGACGATCCGCGGCAGGGCGTAGCGGATGCCGGCGCCGCCGCGTTGTGCGGCCCTCTCCACGACCTGCCACTCCGCGAGCGGGACGTAGGCCCGGATCACGGGGAACAGGTCGCGCTCCTCCTCGGCGATGTGCTCGTCGAGCAGGTCGGCGAGGTGGGTGAGGCGCTCGGCGAGCACGTCGACCCGTCCGCCCGAGGCGGCGACGGCGAACGCGGCGCGGATGTCGTCGAGCACCGGGTCGAGCGCGGCGTGGTCGTCGGAGAGCGGGGCGAGGTCGACCTCGGCGCCCGCATACCGCTCCAGCACCGGCCACAGCACGTCGTCCTCGGTCGCGTGGTGGTGGTGGATGTCCAGGCACAGGCCCTCGATCCAGGCACCGAACACCCGCCGTCGCCGGCCCGCCAACGGGTCGGAACCGTCGGCCCATGCGGCGGCCAGCCCGGCGAGCCGGCGGGCGTCGCGGCGCATGATCCGGTGCGCGACCCGGATGCCCAGCAGGTCGGTGTCGGAGGTGAGGACGGGGGCGGTGGTGGCGGTCATGACGTTCTCCTGTTCACGGAAGGTGATGACGACGAGCCTGGCTGGGCCGACTTGGTGGCGACTTGGCGGCGGACTTGGCGCCGCCGGGGACTCAGCCGAACAGAGCGCGATCGGCCCGCGCCTGCCGGCGGGCGCGCCACCCACCCGCTTCTTCCCGACGACGGGTCGCGGCGCCCGGCTCGGGCTCGCAGGCGGCGGCCAGCGCGGCGAGCAGCTCGGCCAGCCGCGCGAGGCGCGCGAAGTCGGCGGACGTGGCCAACGCGAGCGGGCGCGCCTGGAGGGCGTGCACGGCGAGGCCGGCGGCGGTGCGCAGGTCGTCGACCAGCCGGTCGTCGCGGGTCAGGAGGGGTGCGGCGTCGTGGGCGAGCCGTCGCAGCCGGGCGTCGAGCAGGTCGGGGCGACGCAGCGTCGCCGTGCCGTGGAGCAGGCCGCGGACCAGGTCGGCGAGCCGGACGGCGTCGTCGTGCAGCGCCGGGTCGACCGGCCGCCTCGTGTCAGCGGTGGCACACGGCGGACGTCCGGTGTCAGCGGTGGGCCACGGCTGCCGCGCGAGCCGCCCGACCGGAGCCGGGACCCGTCGTCGGGGAGCGAGTGTCGTCACGGGCCCGACGGTCGCCGGGCCCGCTTGTCAACGACTTGTGGGCTGCGCCCAGGTGAGCACTAGTTGTACTGACCGGACACGTTGGTTGAACCGGTGTGACGACACGGTCTGAATGATCTTGAGGGGAGGACCTCTCGGGAGTGCTGTGGAGCTGTCTGACGGCACCCATCACCACCGGGAGGTCCTCCGTG
>NZ_BSTT01000012.1 GCF_030269685.1 Actinomycetospora sp. NBRC 106378 | reverse complement strand
TCTCGAACCCTGTCCTGCCCACAGCCGAGCAGGCTGGTCACCACCGTGACCAACCCACCCAGCGGGCCTGCTCAGTGTCCGCGATGTGCTGAGACATCAACTGTCCTCGATGTCCTGAGCACAGACAGGTCGCGGTGGCGACCTTCTCTGCTCACGAGCGCGCAGCGCACCTCCCCCGGCTCCGGCACCGCACCCGGGTGCAGCGCGTGGGCGAGCGCCTCGATGCCGTCCACCAGCCGTGGCCCGGCCCGCACCACGTAGGCCGCCGAGTCGATCGCGACGACCGGCACGTCCGGGAAGCGCTCCGCGACCGGTCCCGCCTGTTGCAGCGCGCCGTCGAGGTCGTAGCCGCACGGGGTGACCACCACCGCGTCCGGGGACTCCAGCTCCTCCCAGGTCACCGCGCGGCTGCGCCCGCCGTCCGCACCGGCCGTCGGGAACGCCCCCGCACGACGGACGAGCTCCGGCACCCAGTGCCCGGGCAGGAACGGCGGGTCGGTCCATTCGAGGACGAGGGTGCGGGGACGGGGCTCGGCGGCCAGGGCCGCGTCCACCGCCGAGAGGCGTCGACGCAGGTCGGACAGCATCGCCGTCGCGTCCGTGTCGATGGCGGCGGCGAGGTCGGCGATGCCGGAGAGCACCTCGTCGAGGGTGTGCGGGTCGAAGGAGTGGACGGCGACGTCGGGCAGGCCGATCTCGACGAGCGCCTCGGCGACGGTGTGGCCGGGCAGCGCGCAGACCCCGCAGAGGTCCTGGGTGAGCACCACGTCGGGGGCGGCGGCGCGGAGCGCTTCGCGATCGAGGTCGTACATCGGCAGCCCGGCGGCGGCGCGCTCCCGCACGGTGCGGTCGATCTCCCCCGGGGTCATCCCGGGCTCCAGGGCGGACCGGACGACGACGGGTGCGGTGAGGCCGGGTGGGTGGTCGCACTCGAAGGTGATCGCGACGAGGTCGTCGGCGCGGCCGAGCGCGGCCACGATCTCGGTGGTGGCGGGCAGCAGCGACGCGATCCGCATCCCCCGAGGCTAGGCCCGTCGTGGCGTTCCGGTGATGGGACGATCCGGACGTGTCCGACCTGCTGCTCGGTCTGCGCCTCTACGCCCGCGGCGCCGGGATGGTGCTGCGCTCCCCGCGGCTGCTCCGTCTCGGGGCGCTGCCCGCGGTGGTGACGGCGCTGCTCTACACGGTCGCGATCGTGGTCCTCGCCCGGTACCTCGGCGACCTGGTCGGGCTGCTGACGCCGTTCGCCGCCGCCTGGTCGCCGGCCGCGCGGGAGGTGGCCGAGGTGGTCGTCGGGATCGCTCTGCTGGCCGCGGTGGCGCTCGTCGGTGTGCTGACCTTCGTGGCGGTGACCCTCGCGATCGGGGGGCCGTTCTACGAGCGGCTCTCCGAGATCGTCGACGACTCGGTGGGCGCGGTGCCGACCGGGCCGCGGCGTTCGTGGGTCGCCTCGACGCGGGACGGGCTGCTGCTCGTCGGGCTCTCGGTGCTGGTGGCGATCCCGCTGTTCGTGGCCGGGTTCCTGCCGGTCGTGGGGCAGACGGTGGTGCCGGTGGTCGCGGCGCTGGTGGGCGGGCGGCTGCTGGTGCTGGAGCTGACGGCCCCCGCGCTGGAGCGGCGGGGCCTGGGGTTCGGGTCCCGACGACGGGTCGTGCGATCCCGCCGGCTGCTCGGCTGGGCCGTCGGGGTGCCGACCTACCTGCTCTGCCTGATCCCGCTGGTCGGCATCGTCGCGGTGCCGATCGGGGCGGCTGCGGCGACGTTGGTGGCCCGGGAGCTGCAGGGGGAGCCGACGTCGCCCGTTCCGGCGCGAGGGGAACCCTCACCCCACTAGAGCGCTCGTATCCTCCCCTCACGGACGGCAGCGGCAAGCAGGTCCGGCGGGTGCCGCGCGACGACACCGGCGTCGGTCAGGGCATCCCGGACGACGGCGATGTGGCTTCCCTGCCACTGGACGACAGCAACGACGCTTTCCTGCCACGAGGCGGGCTACAGCAACGTCGGCTGTTCCTCGACGTCCTCACCCTCGACGACGGTCACCTCCGGGGTGTAGCGCGCCGCCGGTGGCAGGACCCGCACCGCCCCGTCGTCCTCCACCACCACCAACCGCACCGAGACCAGCAGCGCGAGCACGTCGGCGGCGAACCGGTCGCGGTCGGCGAGCGCCGCCTTCGACCAGTACCGCCCGTGCTCCGCGACCAGCTCGTCGAGCACCTCGCGCACCGACGCCCACGGGATCGCGTCCGGGTCGTCCGCCGGCCGGAACTGGTAGACCAGCTCGCTGACCAGCAACAACGCTGCGTGGGGCAGGGTCCCGCCGGTCGGGAAGGCGACGTCGGAGCACCCACCGTCCACGTCGAGGGCCGCGAAGCCCTCGGCCCGCGCCTCGAGCACGAGCCCGGTCCGCGCCTCGATCCGCCGGCCCTCGTCCCCGGCGCGGCGGCGCAGTTCGGCGAAGCGCGCGGGGTCGACGTCGGACGCGAGCACGGCCGGGTCCTCGACGAGCCGCCGCCGCACCGCCGTCGCTGCGGACCCCCGCTCGCGGGCCCGCTCGACCAGCTCGTCCGGCGTCTCCGCGCCCACGACGGCGCCGGTCGGCAGCAGCGCCATCCGGTCCTGACGCACCTCGAGCAGCGCGTCGGCGTCCGCGTCGTGCTCGTAGACGGCCACGCCGCGGTCCAGCTCGCGGAGCATCCCCTGCGCGATCAGCCAGCGCAGCGCCGTCACCAGCGCCCGCCGGGATGCCGCGTCCGTGTCCAGCACGACGCCCGCCTCGGCCGCCGCGGAGTGCACCGCGTTGACGAGGTCGCGCAGGCTCGTCCGGTCGGGTCCGGAGGTCGTCGCCGCGAGGACCAGTGCCAGCGCCGTGTACTCGGCGGAGGTGAAGGGGCGCGGCGAGGCGGAGACGGTCCGCAGGGGCCGGTCGGCGGGGACGTGCCCGGTCTTCACCAGGCGGGCGGTGTCCGCCGTGACCACCAGCCGGTAGTTCAGCTCCTGGGTGAACCACGCGTCGAGGGCGTCGGCATGACGGCGGATCGACGCGACGAGCTCCGGGTCGGTCTCGGCCGTGCGCCACGGCCGGGTGAGGAGCGCCCGCGTGGCCGCGACGAGCTCGCCGTCGCGCTGCGGGTCGGTCGCGGGCGCGCTCACGGGGCCTCCCGTTCCGAGCGAGCGGCACTTTCGCAGCATCTACGCGCGCGAGAGTGCCGTTCGTTCACGGCGGACGAGCTCACGGCGCCGCCTCCACCGTCAGAGCCAGCCCCTCCACGCGCAGCGCGCCCGCGTGGGTGGGCACGCTCGTCGTCGTGCCGGGCTCACGCCGGACCTCGCAGCGCACACCGTCCAGGACGACGGACCCCGACGACGAGGCCGGGCCGAGGTCCGCGACGGCGCGGGTGAGCACCCGCTGCAGCTCCCGCAGCGCGGGCTCCGAGAGGCGGGCGCGGAAGCCGTCCGCGCCGACCTCGAGCAGCTCGGCACGCGCGGCCGACGCGGACCGCTCGACCTCGGCCTTCCGGGCGAGCAGGTGCCGCCGCTCCTGCGTGCGGTCCTGCACCCGCGAGGTGCGGCCCCGGCTCGTCGTGTCCCCGCGCTCGCGCAGCGAGACCGGGATCGTCGCGACCGGTGCGTCCCACCACGACACGCCGGCGTCCACCGGGTCGGTGTCGTCACCGCCGGCGCCACCGAGGTGGCGTGCGCCGTAGAGCCCGAACGCCGCCGCGGCGAGCTCGTGCGCCCGCGGCGCCGGGGCGTGCGCGAAGAACCCCGCGAGCCGCAGGAAGTCGACCCGCCGCGACGACCCCGCCGTCCCGGTCCGGGAGAGCCGGGTGAGGTTCTGGGTGAGGGTCCGGACGGCGTCGACCGCGTCCCGCTCCAGCGTCTGGACGCGGCTCGGGCGGCCCGGCGTCGAGACGAACCAGGACGCCAGGTTCTCCCAGTCGGCGACGGCCGCCCCGGGCGCGCGGCGCACGCGCACGGTCGACAGGCCGGCGGCGGCCACCCGGGCCGCAAGACCGTCCGCCGCGCGCTCCACCAGGGTCCCGACGACGGGTCCGAGCTCCGTGAGCAGGGCGGCGATCGGGCGGGCCGCGCGGTGCAGGGTCTCCAGCCGCTCGCCGACGTAGCCGACGAGCACCTCGGAGAAGAACGCGAACTCGTCCTCGTCCAGGTCGAAGCGCGACTGCCACTGGTTGATCGCGGCGAAGAACTGGGTGATCTCCGCGGAGAAGGCGACGTGCGGGTCGAACACCGCCCGCACGGCGGCGGCGAGCCGGTCCGGCGGGGCGGTGGCCGCGTCGAGCCCGCCCAGCTCCTCCAGGGCGACGCGCAGCTGGTCGAGCCGTCCGAGCGACACGTCGCGCACGTCGTCGACCTGGGCGAGGACGCCCTCGACGAGGTCGTGCACCTCCTGCCCGACCCGGGTGATCAGGTAGCGGTCGCGGCGCCGGTAGTAGTCCTCGACCGTGCCGACCTGCCCGACCGACGCCGACACCTCGAGGTTGCCCCACACCCGGAGCTGGTCGAGGCGGATCTTGACGGTGGGCTCGTCGAGCTCGTGCCCGGCCTCCGCGAGTCGCGCGGTGACCTCGCCCGGAGTCAGCTCCGCGAAGAAGGTCCCCGCGAACACCCCGAGGATCCAGCGGTAGTCCGGCGACTCGGTGACGTAGGAGAAGACGACCGGCCGGATCGTCGCCGTCATGCGCCCACCGACAGTTCGGTGCCGTTCCAGCGGTAGTGCACGAGGGCGATCGCCTTCAGCTCGGGGTCGCGCAGCACCTCGGTGATCGCCAGCTCGGGGACGCTCGGATGCGTGCCCCACAGCCGCTCGGAGGTGACCACGAAGTCCACGTCGAGGTCGACGAGCAGCCCGAACAGCTTCGCGTGGTTGTCCTCGGAGACCTTCGCGAACGCGTCGTCGAGCAGCACCAGCCGCGGTGCGCCGACGCCGTGCGGGTCGTGCGCCGCGGCGCTCGCGGCGGCCGCGCTGGCCATCGGCAGCACGGTGACCAGCTTCTTCTCGCCCTCGCTCAACGTGGTCCGCCGCGTCAGCAGCTCGTCGTTGCGCCCCGGCCGTCGCAGGTAGATCCGCATCTCGTGCCACGTCCGGTAGTCCAGGACGTCACCGATCACCGAGCGGTACGACGCCTCCGGGTCGGCCGTCCGCGCCTGCTCGACGAGGCTCTTCACCGCCTCGCGGACCTGGTCGTCCTCCTCCGGCGAGCGCAGGTCGGGGTGCTTGCCGAGCAAGGCCAGCGCAGTCGCCGTCTCGCTCTCCAGGTCCCCACGCGGACGCCACTGCAGCCGCACGCCGATGCCCTGGCTGGAGGTGACCCCACGCAGGATCCGGTTCATCCGGTCCACGAGCTCGCCGGCCGCGAACAGCGCGTCCGCCACCTCCCGGGCGATCCGGCCGTGCAGCAGGTTCCGCAGCGCCTGGTCCTGCTGGGCGGACAGCAGGCTCGTCGCCCGCCGCCGCTGGATCGCGACGCGATGCACCATCTGCGCGAGCACCGCGCGCGTCGGCCCGGTGACGTGGACCGCGAGCGGCGCGCCGTCGGCGCCACGCCGGGACTCGATGTCCCAGCCCGACGCCAGGTGGTCCCGCGTCTCGCGCAGCGCCTTCTCCAGCGCGTCCTCGGTGACCTGACGCCGCGGCGCCGTGAGCCGGGCGCGCAGCGCGTCGACCAGGTCCGCGGCGCCCTCGACGGTGTCCGGGGTGACGGGGATCGGCTCCTCGGACCAGTCCGTACCGCCGTCCGCCACGTCCCCGTCCTGAGCGAGCGGCCCGTTCGCAGCATCTATGTGAGCGACAGTGCCGTTCGTTCGCTCCTGGGTGTCGCGTTCCGCCGCCGCCAGCAGCCCGGGTACCTCGAGCGCGTCGACCAGGCGGGCCCGGCCCCCGACGGCCGCCTTCTCCCGCTCGGCCAGCGTCTCGCGCGCCGCCTCCACGCGGAGCTCCGCCTCCCGGACGGCGACGGTCGCGGTCGTCTGCTCCTCGCGGGCCGCGTCGAGGCGGGCGGCGGTCTCCCGCAGGTGCGTGTCCAGCTCCGAGACCCGCGCGGCGACCTTGGCGGGCTCCTCCCCGAGCGCCGACTCCGCGGTCTCCAGCTCGGTGCGCACGGACGCCGCGTGACCGGCCGCGGCCCGGTGGTCGGCCACCGCCGCGGCCAGGTCGGCCACCTCGCGGTCCCAGCCCGCGATCGCCTCGCGCCACGACCGCACGCTGCGCCGCGTGCGCTCCACGGCGGAGTCGACGGCGGCGAGGGCCCGCTCGGCGTCGGTGACCGCCTCCAGCAGGCCCTCGAGCCGCTCGGGGTCGGTCGACAGCCCGGTCTCGGCCGCCTCCTGCTGCAGGCGCGCGACGAGGTCGTCGGCCCGACGGCGGGTGTCCGCGGCCGCCGCTGCCCGCTCGGCCGCCCGCCCCTGCGCCTCCTGCGCGTACCGGGCGGCCCCGGTCGCGGCGACCACCGCGTCGTCGACGGTGCGGGTGCCGGGGAGCTCGCGGACCAGGCGGCGCAGCCGGTCGGCGTGCTCGTCGAGGGCGGCTGCCACGGCTCGCACGGCGGCCAGGCGCGCCTCGGCGTCCGCCACCAGCGCGGCGAGCTCCGCCAGCCGACGGGCACGGGCCTGTTGGCGTGCCCCGGCCCCGACGTACTCGGCGGCCGGCTTCGTGTGCCGCCCGCGCAGCGGCCCCGCCCCGAACGAGCCGTCCTCGCCGACCCACAGGGCGTCTCCCGGCGCCGTCCCGAGGGCGGCGAGCACCCGGGCCACGACGTCGACCGGCACGGTGCCGGTGTCCACCGGCACCAGCCGCGGCCCCGAGCCGGGCTCCGCCGACCCGGCCGCACCCGTCGTCAGGAACAGCTCGCCGTCCGCGCCGAGCATGCGGCCGTCGGCCTCGACGCGGGCCGCGAGCAGCCCGGACGCCTCCAGCGCCGCCTCGAGGCCCGCCCGGCCCGCGTCGTCGAGGTCGTCGGCGAAGTCGACCAGCGAGGCGAACAGGGCCGCGTCCTCGACGCCGCTGTCGGTGCGCCACGGCTCGCGGGGCAGCGGGAGCTCGCCCGCCGCCTCGATCCGTGCGTGCTCGGCGCGCAGGGCGGTGAGCTCCCCGTCGGCCTCCCCGACGCGGGCCGTGGCCCGGCTGCGGGCCCCGGCGAGCGCCCCGGAGGCCTCGTCCGCCACGCGTCGGACGGCGCCGACCAGGCTCTCGGCGCGGGCGCGCAGGTCGTCGGAGGCCTCGGTGTCGTCGGTGTCGTCGGCGTCGTCGGGACCGGACGACAGGGCCAGCCAGCCCGCGACGCCGTCCGGCTCGGCCGCGGGGACCGCCGCGACGTGCGCGACGAGCCGCTCGTGCCAGGTACCGACCGCCGCCGCGTGCTCGTCGGCCGCCACCCGAGCAGCACGACGCGCGACGTCGGCCTGCTCGGCGGCCTCGGCGGCGCGCTCGCCGGCCTCGGCGGCCTCGGTGTCGGCGCGGTCGGCGGCGGCCGTCTCGTGGTCGGCGGCGGCGGCGCGTTCCCGCAGCTCGCGCACGGTGGCCCGGTGGGCCCGGAGACCGTCGCCGACGGCGACCAGGGCCGGCGGCAGGTCGTCCACGGGGTCGAGGTCGTCCTCCGGGACGGCCAGCGAGGTGCCGCTCGCGGCATCGTCCCGCGGTTCGGTGGCGAGCGCGGGCGGGTCGGGGAGGCGGACCGGCGCGGCGGCGGTGCGAGCGGCCGTCGCCACGCCCCGGAGGTGCTCGGCGATCCCGGCGAGGTCGGACTCCACCTGACCCTTCGCGGCCGTCGCGCCGGCGGCGGCGGTGGTCACGCGGGCCAGGGCGCGGGTGCGGACCCCGTCGAGCGTGCCGGCGGCCTCGTCGGCACGGCCCAGCTCGTCGCGACGGCGGACGAGGTCGGCGTGCGCGGAGTACTCCGGCAGGCTCACCAGCCCCTGCCGCTCGGCCGTGGCCCGGGCGTGCTCGTCGGCCAGGTCGCCGACCGCCCGGACGGCGTCGTCGCGCGCGGTCCCCGCCCGCTGCGCGGCGGCCCGGTCGCGCTCCACGCGCCTGCCGGCCGTGCGGGCGGCGTCGACGGCGGACGCCGCGCCCTCGACGGCGGTCATCAGCACGCGGCGGGCGTAGTCGGTGTAGACCTCGACGACCCCGTCCAGCGCCGTCGCCGTCGCGGCCAGGTCGGTGACGTTGCGGCGGTGGTCCTCGAGGTCCTCGAGCGGCTGCGCGGCGTCGTTCACCGCGTCCTCGGGCACCGGCGGCAGCGCCTCGCGCAGGGTGCGCGGGAGGTCGGTGTCGATCCGGTCGCCGACCCTCGGGTTGCGCACCTGGTGCAGCAGCCGGAAGTACGCCGTCGGGTCGGTGCCGCCGAAGAAGCGGCGGGCGATCTCGGCGCGGTACTCGGCGGTCGAGGTGAACACCTGCCCGCGCACGCCCAGCTCGGCCCGCAGCGCGTCGACCGAGAACGGCACGTCGGCCTCGGTCAGCCGGAAGTCCAGGCGGGCCCGCCGGTCGGTGGAGAACCACCAGGTGGTGACACGGTCGGTGGACCGGTTCGCGCGGATGCCGCAGCCCACCGTGCGGTACTCGCCGTCGCGCACGAACTCGATCCACAGGTAGCCGGTGCGCTGCGTGTCGTCGTTGTCGGAGAGCATCCAGGAGCGCAGCACCCCGCGCTGCTCGCCGGCCGCGTCGATCTTGCGGACGTCGGCCTCGAGCAGGAACGGCAGCAGCATGTTCATCGCCGTCGACTTGCCCGAGCCGTTCACTCCGCGCAGCAGCAGCCGGCCGCCGCCGAACTCCAGGACCTCGTCCTGGTACTGGTAGACGTTCAGGATCCCGGCACGCGACGGCTGCCAGCGGGCTGCGCAATCCACCCGGAGGAGGGTACGGAACCCGCCGCCCGCCCCCGACGGCGGCGGACTCCCCGGCCGCGGGAGATCATGTCCGGCGTGCTCGTCGTCCTCCCACCCTCCGAGACCAAGGCGGCCGGCGGACGCGGCGCCCCCCTCGACCTCGACGCGTTGTCCTTCCCGGCCCTCACCGACACCCGCGCCGAACTCCTCGACGACGTCGTCGCCCTCGCCGACGACGTGCCAGCCGCCCGGGCGGCCCTCGGGATCAGCGAACGCCAGGACGACGAGATCGAGCGCAACGCCGCCCTGCGCACCTCCCGCACCGCGCCGGCCCTGCGCCGCTACACGGGGGTGCTCTACGACGCGCTCGACGCCGGGTCCCTGACGCCGGGCGCCCGCCGCCGGATCGCGGTCTGCTCGGCCCTGTTCGGGCTGGTCATGGGGACCGACCCGATCCCCGCCTACCGGCTCTCCGCCGACTCGGCCCTCCCCGGTCGCGGTGGCCTGCGCACCGTGTGGCGCCCCGTGCTCGGACCCGTCCTCGCCGATCTCGGCGAGCACGTCGTCGACCTCCGCTCCGGCGGCTACATGGCGCTCGCCCCGGCGGTGGGCGCGACGACCCTGGACGTGGTCTCCGAGGCCGAGGACGGGTCCCGCAGCACGGTCAGCCACGCCAACAAGTCGTCCAAGGGCCGGGTCGCGCGCCTGCTCGCCTCGACCCGCCGTCGTCCGAGGGACACCGGCGGCGTCCTCGCGGTCCTCGCCGACGCCGGGCTGCGCGTCGAGCAGGCCGACGAGACCTCGCTGCTGCTGGTCGTGCCGCGCTGAGTGCCCCGTGGCAGGAACGCGTCGTTGCTGTCATCACGTGACAGCGACGACGCCTTCCTGCCGCGTCGGGGACCCGTCGTCAGGAACGCAGCTCCGCCAGCACCGCGTCGGTGAAGGGCGGCCACGCCTCCTTGGACCAGTCGCCGAAGTCCCGGTCGGTGAGCGCCACGCACGCGGCGCGGGCGTCCGGGTCGACCCACAGGAACGTGCCGGACTGGCCGAAGTGCCCGAAGGTGGCCGGGGAGCTGTCGGTGCCGGTCCAGTGCGGCGACTTGTGGTCGCGCAGCTCGAAGCCCAGGCCCCAGTCGTTCGGCTTCTGGTACCCGAGCCCGGGCAGCACCCCCGTCAGGCCGGGGAACTGCACCGAGGTGGCCTCGGCGAGGGTCTCGGGGGCGAGCAGGGTCGGGGCGAGCAGCTCGCGGGCGAGCAGCACGAGGTCGTCGACGGTGGACGTGGCACCGTGCCCGGCCGAGCCCTCGAGCGTCGTGGACCCCATCCCGAGCGGCTCGCACACCGCCTCGTGCAGGTAGTCGGGGAACGCGATGCCGGTCGAGGCCGCGACGTGGTCGGCCAGCACCTCGAAGCCCGCGGAGGAGTACAGCCGCCGCGTGCCCGGCTCGGCCATCGCCTTCTGCTCGTTGAACGCCAGGCCGGAGGTGTGGGCCAGCAGGTGCCGGACCGTCGACCCCTCGGGACCCGCCGGGTCGTCCAGCGAGATGGCCTCCTCCTCGACCGCCAGCAGCGCGGCGACCGCCACGAGCGGCTTGGTCACCGAGGCGAGCCGGAACCGGCGGTCGGTGGGCCCGTGGCTCGCCACGTCGGTGCCGTCGCCGGTCACCACCGCGACCGCCACGTGCTCCACCGGCCAGTCGTCCACCCGCGCGAGGCTCTCCACGGCGGCGAACCCTAGTTCCCGACAGGGTCCGGGCAGCACGCCGACAGGGGACGGCGGGCCGGAGCCGGCGGCGGGCCCGGCGGTCACGCCGATGCGTGGATGGCTCGCAACGGGGTCGGGAACGCCGGGTGCGCCGCCAGCGCGGTGATCTCGAGGACGTTGTAAGGGCGGACCGGGAGCGTGCCGAGATGCCTCTCGAGCGTCTCGACGTCCTCGGCGTTCCAGATCGTGACGCTGGTCCCGGTACCCGGGAGCCGCCACATCCACGTGATCGGGCCCGCCTCGATGAGCGCCGAGGCGACCTCACGTTCGCGTGCCATGAGCAGGTCGCGCTCCTCGCCGGGCAGGTCGAGCAGCCCGTTCGTCGGCGTCGCTCGCACCAGGAAGTCCATGCCGATCTCCGTTCGCCGGTCGACGCGGGAGGTGATGTCGCGCCGTGACATCACGGTAGCTCCTGATGTCGCGGTGTGTCATCACCCGGTATCGTCGGCCCGTGCCGCGGTGGGAACAGGGCAGCGAGGAACGGCTCT
Source organism: Actinomycetospora sp. NBRC 106378 (assembly GCF_030269685.1). Taxonomy (GTDB): domain Bacteria; phylum Actinomycetota; class Actinomycetes; order Mycobacteriales; family Pseudonocardiaceae; genus Actinomycetospora. Next base: position 166,477 of record NZ_BSTT01000012.1, on the reverse strand, counting down.
ACGCGGCCGCGCTCCAGCTGTTCCGCGAGCAGGGGTTCGAGGACACGAGCGTCGTCGAGATCGCGCGTCGGGCCCGGGTGACCACCCGGACCTTCTTCCGGTACTTCCCGGACAAGCGGGAGGTCCTCTTCGCCGACACCGATGACGTGCGTGCGGCCCTGGTGCAGGCACTCCTCGAGGCGCCCTCCGTCGCGGACCCGCTCCGGGCGGTGGTCGGCGAGCTGGCACGACACCACTGGGAGGGACTCGCCCCGCGCCGGTCCCTGCGGGAACGCCAGTCCGTCATCGCGGCCAACCCGGGGCTCCTCGAGCGTGACCTGGTCAAGCAGCACACCCTGGCGCTCGAGTTCGCCGACGTCCTCGTGCGGCGAGGAGTCGGAAGGGAACTCGCCCCGGTCGCGGCCCGGGTCGGTGTCCAGGTGTTCCTGACGGCCTACGAACGGTGGCTCGACGCCGACGAGGAGGTCGAGGACCTGGTCACCATCTGCGACGAGCTCCTGGCAGCCCTGCGCGCCACCCTCCCCGGGTGAGACGCCCGGCGACGAAGCGGCTCACCTGCCACTGGGTGACAGCAACGACGCTTTCCTGCCACGAGGTGGGCACGCCTCACACCAGCGTGTCCCGCAGCGCCCCCACCGCGTCGTCGAGCACCGACCGGGCCGCCGCATAGCCGAACGGCTGGTTGGAGAGCACGGCGACGACGAAGCGGCCCCCGGGGTCGAGCACCCCGGCGCTGTGCAGGTCGACCGAGCTCTGCAGGCAGCAGAGCCACCCCTGCTTCGCGGCCGCCCCGCGCCGGTCGGGGGCGAGCAGGCCGAACGCCTGGTCGAACCCGTCGGACGCGGTGTCGGGGGCCGCGGACATCGCACCGAGCACGAGGTCGCGGTCGGCCGGCGCCATCGCCTCGAGCACGTGACGGACGACGGTGGTCATGTCCCGGGCGGAGAGCTGCACCTCGCCCCACTGGGAGGGGTCGTCGGGCACCGCGGTGTCCTGCAGACCGAGCCGCTCGATCACGCGCGTGATCCCCGACTGGCCCCCGAAGCGGCTCCAGAGGGCGTTCATCGAGGGGTCGTCGCTGGGCCCGAGCGCGGCCCGGACCAGGCGCCGGTCCTGCGCGCTCACCGCCACCGTGCCCGCCGCCCCCCGGTCGAGGAGGTCGACGGCGGTCAGCAGCTTGGACAGCGACGCCGAGTTCATGGCGTCGTCGGCCTCGTCGTTCAGCGCGAGCGCCCCGGTGGTCCGGTCGAGCACCGCGATCCCGACGTCGGCGCCCCGGCGCGTCACCGTCGCGTCGGCCGCCTCCACGGCGGCCTGCACCGGGGAGGGAGCCGGTGCCGCAGCGGTGGTGGGGGCGGGCACCGGCGCGGACGAGGGTGCCGCCACCGGCGTCGGCGCGGGCGCCACCTGCTCGGTCTCGACGGACGGGTCCAGGAGCCCGACCAGCAGCGGGCCGCCCAGGACGAGCACCACCAGCAGGGTGGCGCCGAGCAGGGCCCGGCGGGAGCGTGCGAAACCGGGGCGGCGCGAGGGTCCGAGCAGGCCCCGCCGTCGGGACCTGGCGCGGCGACGCCCCGCCCGACCGTCCCCCGAACGTGTCACCGCCCGATGATGCGCAGCTCCGTGTTCCGCCCGTGTGACGGACCGGGTGGAACGTGACGGATCGGACAGCAGGCTCATCGCGATGCTCTGAACGGTCGGGGACGGCGGAGGTCACGGTGCCGCACGTCGATCACCGGACGAACACCGGGGGTGATCCGGCGTTTCCGGGGGGTGGAGCAGGTCGGACTCGGGTAGGGATTCGGACATGCCCGCCCGTACCAGCTCCCCCCTCCTCGTGGCGGGCGCCGTCGCCGTCGCCGTGCCCGGCGTCGCGATGAGCCTGGGTGGCCTGTCGATCTCCCCGCCGGTCGACGCGCTGCTCTACGGGCTCGCGATCGTCGGCGCCGCGTTTCTGCTCTCCTGGGCGGCCGAGGCGGCCCAGGTCGACATCTCGGCCGGCCTGGCGATCGCCCTGCTCGCCCTGGTCGCGGTGCTGCCCGAGTACGCCGTCGACTTCGTCTTCACCATCCAGGGCGGGAACGCCTACGCGCAGTACGGCCCGACGTGCCTGCCGCCGGGCTCGACCGACCAGTCGCCCTGCGGCCTCGCCCTCGCGAACATGACCGGGGCAAACCGGATCCTGGTCGGCGTCGGCTGGGCGCTCGTCGTGCTGCTCGCCGCGATCCGGCTGCGCACCTCCAGAGGCCGCTCGGGGGAGATCGGGGACGGCGGGACCGCGCACCGGGAAGGCCACTCCACCCGCGTCACGCTCCAGCGCACCGACTCGGTGCCGCTGATGTTCCTGCTGCTCGCCACCGTCTACTCGCTGACCCTGCCGCTGCGGGTCAGCATCACGTTCGTCGACCTCGTGGTGCTCGTCGGCATCTTCGTGGGGTACAGCATCCGGGTGGCCCGCGCGCCCGCGGAGGAGCCCGACCTCATCGGGCCCTCCGCCTGGATCGGCGAGCAGTCCGCCACCCCGCGCCGCGCCTGGTACATCGGCCTGTTCGTGCTCGCGGCGGCCATCATCATCGCCTGCGCCGAGCACTTCGCGGACTCACTGGTCGAGACCGGCACCGAGCTCGGCATCAGCCAGTTCTTCCTGGTGCAGTGGCTCGCACCGCTGGCGTCCGAGGCCCCGGAGCTGCTCGTCGCCGGGCTCTACGCCTGGCGCCTGAAGACCACCGACGCGCTGGCCACCCTGGTCTCGTCGAAGGTCAACCAGTGGTCGCTGCTGGTCGGCACGCTGCCGCTGGTGTTCGCGCTGGCCGCGGGGTCGTTGAACGGGCTGCCGATCGACGTCGACCAGCGCGAGGAGCTGCTGCTCACCGCCGCGCAGTCGCTGTTCGCGGTCGCGCTGCTCGTCACGCTCTCGATCTCGGTCAAGGGCGCGCTGGCCCTGCTCGGGCTCTTCGTCGCACAGTTCCTGCTCGCCGCCCTCCTGCCCGCGGCGCTGCAGGAGACCGAGCTGCTCATCCTCTCGGCCGTCTACGTCGTGCTGGCGCTCGTGCTGTTCGTGCGACAGCGGAAGGCGCTGGTCGGGCTCGTCCGCGACGGGCTGCGCACCCCCTACTCGGAGCTCACGAAGGAGAACGCGTGACGCGGCTGGCCGTCATGTGGGTGCATGGCGTGGAGATCGCCGACGACCGGTTCGCCGACACCTCGATGGACCTGCTCCGCGCGGAGTTCACCCGCATCGCCGGGGTCGACGCGGACGAGGCACTGGTGCTCCGGACGGCGTTCTGGGCGCCGGTCTACGAGGGCCGGCAGGACAAGCTCCTGCGCCGCATGGGCGGCCAGCAGGCCGAGGGCGTGTTCGACGTGCTCGACGCCCTGGGCGGCGCGACCGACCGCGGCTCGGTGTCCGCCCTGCTCGGGCTGGTCGCCTCCGGCCTGGTCCGCAGCCTGCCCGGCAGCCCCGGCTTCCACTTCCCGACGCTGCGCTGGCTGGTGGTGCACTACCTCGGCGACGCCATCAGCTACCAGGCCGGTGCGGTCGACCGCACGCTCTACGACCGGGTGCACCGGGTCCTCGCGAGCTCCCTGCACGACCTCGCGAGCGAGGCCGGCGACGACGCCCCCGTCTGCGTGCTCGCGCATTCCCTCGGCTCCGTCGTCGCGAGCAACTTCTTCTACGACCTGCAGGCCACGGAGGGCCTCCACCCGGACGGGTCGGCCGGCGTGGCCCCCGAGGTGGCCGCCGAGCTGGGCGACACCCCCGCCGAACGCGGGGAGACCCTCGGCTGGTTCTACACGCTCGGCTCGCCGCTCGCGCTGTTCGCCCAGCGCCACCCCGACTTCGGCACGCCGATCACGGTGCCGCACCCCGAGCTGGACCGGCTGCACCCGCACGTCGGCGGGGAGTGGGTGAACGTCTGGGACCCCGACGACGTCATCGCGGCGCCGATCCGCCCGCTCAACGACGCCTATGCCGAGGCCGTCGTCGAGGATCGCGCCGTCGCGGTCGGGCCGTGGTGGCTCGGCTGGACCCCGCTCGTCCACCCCTTCTACTGGAACGACGTCCGCGTGATCCGACCGATCGCCACCCAGCTCGCGATGGCGTGGCACCGGCTGCAGGAGCATCCCGAGCGCGTCACGGCGGGGTAACGCCGCCGTCGCGGGCATCGATCTTCCCCACGCCTGGTCCGCCACGGAAGGGAATCCGTCGCCATGTCGCGCCCGTCGAACCGTCGCGGCCCCGTCCGGGTGTCCGTCCAGGTGGCGCGACCGGGCGGCGTGAGCGGCGAGCCCGACGAGTCGCCGTCGAGGGGCCGGCACCGCAGCCCGGACGCCGACGGCGCCGGTGCGACCGTCGCCGCGGCCTCCCTGGTCGGCGCCCCGCGGCACCGGCGCGCCCGCCCCGACGCCGCCGAGCAGGTGGGCGGCGCGGGTCTGCCGGCGCGCTCGATCGCCCGCGTGGAGGCCGCCCGCGACGCCGCCTCCCGGCCCACCGTCGCCGCGCGCCCGCTTCCGGCGACGGGTGCGTCCGGGACGTCGGCACCGGCGTCGCGCGCGCCGGAGCCCGTGCGCGGCCCCGCCGAGGAGGCGGTCACCGATCTCGTGGCCCGGCCCGGACGGGGTGCCCTCCCCGACGGGCCCGGCACCGGCCCGCAGCCGGCCGTGCTCGGCACCGTGGTGTCGGCGGTCGCACTCGCCGCCGCCGTCGTGACCGCGGTCGTCGCCGGCCCGGGCCGGTCGCACCTGACGCTCGTCGGGGTGCTCGTGGTCGCCCTGCTCGGGCTCGGGACCGCCGCGCTCGGTCTCGGCCGGCAACGGCCGCGACGCACCCTGGCGGCCGTCGGGGTGGTCGTGGGCGCCGCGGCGGTCGCCGCGAGCGTGATCCCGCTCCTCACCCTCTGACAGCAGAGGCTGGCTGCGATGTCACTCGAACGAGTGGCCATTTCGGCCGCCACTCGTCACGCATCGTCGCGAACCGCCGTCTCCACCGGGACCGTCACCCCGAGGAGGCCCCCGTGACCCTGCTGACGCGGTCGACCGACCACGCTCCGCGATTCCTGCTCACCCGCCGGGTGTTCGCCGTCGTCCTCGTCGTCGCGGCCGTCGCGTGGCTGCCGCTCGACCACGACATCGAGGGGCCGATCCTCTACGCGATCGACGCCACGCACGGCATCACCACCGCCGACCTGCTCTCGGTGGCGCTGTTCCTGCTGGCCCGGGTGCTGTTCCTGTCGTCGGTCGGGCCGTGGCCTCGGGCCCGCGACGCACGGACGGCACCCGCCCGCCCGCCGGAGGCGGTCGCGGGAGTGCCGTCCGTGCGGGCGGCTCAGGCCGGGACGGTCGCCCGGGCCCGGTCGACCTGGGCCCGGCGGTCCTCGCCCGCCTGACGGGTCAGCTCGGCGCCGGCCTCGGCGTCGCGCGTCAGGTTCTCGCCGCTCTGCGGGTCGAACACGTGGATCTTCCGCGTGTCGAACCAGAAGTCGGCCTCGCCGCCCTCGCGGATCCGCGAGGTGGAGTCGATCTTCACGATCGCCTGCGTCCGCAGCTGGTCGCCGTCGAGCTCCTGGGCCAGCTCCTTGAGCTTCGCCGCCGCCTCCGGGGAGGACTCGTAGGGCAGGTAGGCGTACTGCGAGTCGCCGAGCCACTCGGTGACGTCGACCTGCGCCCGGAAGCGCGCGCCCCGGTCGAGCAGGGCCTCGTCGACGAGCGCGGCGTCCTCGAACATCTCCGGTCGCACGCCGACGAGCACGAGGTCCCGATCGCCGACCTTCGCCGCCCGGGACTGGTCGAGCGTGATCGACCCGAACGGCGTGTCGAGTGTCCCGTTCGCCGCGGACGCCGGCAGGAAGTTCATCGGGGGCGAGCCGATGAAGCCCGCGACGAAGAGGTTGGCGGGCTGCTCGTAGAGCTCGCGCGGCGAGGCGACCTGCTGGATGACGCCCTTCTTGAGCACGCAGACGCGATCGCCGAGCGTCATCGCCTCGGTCTGGTCGTGGGTGACGTAGACCGTGGTGATGCCGAGCCGGCGCTGGAGCCGCGCGATCTCGGCGCGCATCTGGCCGCGCAGCTTCGCGTCGAGGTTGGACAGCGGCTCGTCGAAGAGGAACGCGTCGGCGTCGCGCACGATCGCCCGCCCCATCGCGACCCGCTGCCGCTGCCCGCCGGACAGGTTCGCGGGCTTGCGCTGCAGGTGCTCGTGCAGCTCGAGGATGGTCGCCGACTGCTCGACCTTCTCCCTGACCTCGGCGTCCGGGACCTTCGCGAGCCGGAGCGGGAACGCGATGTTCTCGAACACCGTGAGGTGCGGGTAGAGCGCGTAGTTCTGGAAGACCATCGACAGGTTGCGGTCGCGCGGGGCCTTGTCGTTGACCCGCGTCCCGCCGATCACCATGTCGCCGGAGGTGATGTCCTCCAGCCCGACGATCATCCGCAGCAGGGTCGACTTCCCGCAGCCGGACGGTCCGACGAGGATCATGAACTCCCCGTCGGCGATGTCCAGCGACACGTCGTTCACGGCGGGGAAGCCGTCGCCGTAGCGCTTGACGATGTGGCTCATCTCGATCGCGGCCATGGTGCTATCCCTTCACGGCGCCGTTGGTCAGACCGGCGACGATGCGCCGTTGGAAGATCAGGACGAGCACGACGACGGGGATCGTCACGATCACCGCCGCCGCCGCGATCGGCCCGGTGGGCGACTCGAACTGCGAGGCGCCCTGGAAGAGCCCGAGGGCCGCGGGCACCGGCCGGGACGCGCTGGTCGAGGTCAGCGAGATGCCGTAGACGAAGTCGTTCCAGGCCAGGAAGAACGCGATGATCGCCGTGGTGAACACCCCGGGCGCCGCGAGCGGCACGATGACCTTGCGGAACGCCTGCCACGGCGTGGCCCCGTCCACCTGGGCGGCCTGCTCCATCTCCCACGGGATCTCGCGGAAGAAGGCCGACAGCGTCCAGATCGAGATCGGCAGGGTGAGGGAGAGGTAGGGCAGGATCAGGCCGATCCAGGTGTCGTAGAGCCCGATCTCGCGCCACAGGTTGAACAGCGGCGTGACGATCGAGATCACCGGGAAGATCGCGACGGCGAGCGCCGTCGAGAGGATGAGCTTCTTGCCCGGGAAGTCGAGCCGGGCGATCGCGTAGGCGGCGAACATCGAGAGCAGGCACGCGAGCGCCGTCGCGATGAGGCAGATGCCGAACGAGTTGCGCAGGGCCGGCAGGAACAGCTCCGCGGCGTCCCCGGTGAGGATGGTCGCGTAGTTCTCGTCGGTCGCGATCGTCGGGAGGAACGCGCCGTTCGAGATGTCCGAGGACGACTTGAACGACAGCGACACGATCCAGGCGATGGGGAACAGGCAGTAGACGATGATGAGCACACCGCCGATGCCCCAGCCGATCTTCTCGCGCGTGGACATGCTCACTCCCCCCGAGCCTGCGACAGGTCGACCTTGAAGCCCTTGACGAACAGGCCGCAGATGAGGACGACGGAGATGAACAGCAGCACCGACACCGCCGAGCCGAGCCCGATCTCCAGGCGGGCGATCGTCTGGCGGTAGGCGAGGAACGAGAGCACCTCGGTGCCGTTCGCCCCCGCCGTCATGACGTAGACCGAGTCGAAGACGCGGAAGGCGTCGAGGGTCCGGAAGAGCAGCGCGACCATGATCGCGGCCTTCATGTTCGGGATGGTCACCCGGCGCATCCGCTGCCACCAGGTGGCCCCGTCGACCTTCGCCGCCTCCTGCAGCACGTCGGGCACCTGGGCGAGCCCGGCGAGCAGCAGCAGCGAGATGAACGGCGTGGTCTTCCAGATCTCGGCGAGGCAGATGACGAAGATCGCCGAGCCGGGGCTGCCGAACCAGTCGGTGTCGGGGGCGAGCCCGAGGAAGGAGAACCACGAGTTCACGAAGCCCGAGTCGGGGGCGAAGGCGAACTGCCAGGCGAACGCGGAGACCACGGTGATCACCGCGTAGGGGATGAGGATCGCCGCGCGCAGGACCGGGCGCAGGGCCTTGAGCGCCTGGACCATCACGAGGGCCAGGGCGAACCCGAGCACCAGCTCGACGGCCACGGTGACGACGGTGATGAGCACGGTGACGCCGAAGGCATCCCACCAGACGGGGTCGGTGAGGATGACGCCGTAGTTGGTGAGCCCGGTGAACGACCGGTTCGCCGGGTCGGTGAGCCGGTAGTCGAACAGCGACTCGTAGAACGCCTGCAGGATCGGGTAGGCGGTGACCAGGAGCATCACCGCGAACGCCGGGCCCGCGAGATACCACCCGAGGCGGGCCTCGGAGCGCGACTTCTCGCTCGCCGCGTGCCTCGGGGACGCCGAGGTCGTGGTCGGTTTCTCGACGGTGGTCGTCACAGCAGCCGCTCCTTCCGCAGCACGCCGAGGATGAGGTCCTGGGCCGCCTGGTTGGTCGGGCCGGGGACGATCGCCGCCGGCGGGTGGAAGGTCCGCTGGAGGCCGCCGGAGACCTCGGCGTAGTAGGCGGTCTGCGGACGCGGCTTGGCCAGCGTCAGCGACTGCAGGATCACCGGCGCCATGGGGTACTTCGCGAGCACGGCCGGGTCGGAGTAGCTCGCGAAGCGCGCCGACGGGTTGCCGTTGGACTCGAAGTAGTAGGCCGTGTTCTGCGCGCTCGTGATGCACTCGGACGCGGCGTAGGCGAGGTCCGGGTGCAGGCTCGAGTGCCCGATCCCGAGGTTGATGCCGCCGTACGGGGGCGCCGCGGGGAGATCCGCCCGGACCTGCGGGTAGAGGGTCCAGCCGTAGTCGTCCGGCGTGTTCGCGGGGATGGTGCCCTCGCCCGCCGCCTTGGTGACCTTCGACCAGACGAACGGCCAGTTGACCATGAAGGCCGAGGTCCCGCTCTGCAGCGCCTCGGAGTTCGAGTCCTCGTCGGCGGTCGAGAACGCCGCCGGCGCCGCGGGCGAGTTCGCGAGCTTGCTCATGATCCGGGCCGCCTCGACGGCGGGCGGGTCGGTCAGGCCCAGCGTGACGAGCTTCGGGTTCGACTCGCCGGGGTTGGTGATGATCTGACCGCCCCCGGAGCGGACGAGGGCGTTGGTCCACACCATGAGCGACTCGGCGCGCTTGCCCTGCGCCTCGACCTTCGTCCCGCGGGCGACGGCGGCGTCGATAACCTGGTCCCAGGTGACCGGCTTCGAGAGGTCGAGGCCCATCGAGGCGACCTGCGACTTCCGGTACCAGAGCAGCTGGGTGTTGGCCCAGAACGGCACGGTGACGAGCTGTCCCTGCCAGGAGGCGCCCTCGATCGCCGAGGGCACCACGCCCTGGCTGACCCGGGCGGCCACCCCCGGCGGCATCGGGGCCAGGAAGCCGGCCTCGGCGAACTCCGGGATGTAGGGCGGGTCGAGGCTCATGATGTCGATCGACGAGTCGTTCGCCGCGAGCCGGCGGACGAGCTCCTGGCGCTGGTCGCCGGAGTCGCGGGGCAGCGTCGAGGTGGCGATGCGGTACTGCCCACCCGCGGCGTCGGTGCACCGCTTCGCGATCTCGGCCTGACCGCCGTCGTCGGGATTGATGTACCAGGTGAGCGTGGGCGGTCCGACCGGGCCGCTCGCGCAGCCCGCGAGCAGGGCGAGGACGGAGACGCCCAGGGCGGCGAGAGCCGCCAGGGACGGCCTCCGCCGTCGTCGGGGTGGAAGGCGCATGGGCGTGGTCCTCCGGGCCTGGTCGTGGTCCGCGTGGAAGCGCTTGCGGTCAGACTGTGGTGACACAGGTCTCACATGTCAAGCGAGAGACGGGCAGGAAGTACGTGAATCGTCACCTACTGGACAGGTGGCGTCACCGCCTGCTCCACTCGGACGTATCGTCTCGGGAGCGCTTGCGGCCTGACCTAGACTGGGTGACGTGGTCCACGACCCGCGCGCCCCCGCCGCCCGCCGGGTGGTGGACGAGGAGGCCCGCGGGGCGGGCTCCGGGGCCAGCCTGGACGACGTGGCGCGTCTGGCGGGGGTCTCCGCGTCCACCGCCTCGCGCGCGCTGAACAACCACCCGCAGGTCGCCGCCGCGACGCGGGAGCGGGTGCTGACGGCCGCCGCGGGGCTCGACTACGTCGTGTCGCCCGAGGCCTCGCGCCTCGCCGGCGGGACGTCGCGCGCCCGGGTGGCCGTCGTCGTGCCGCACCTGTCCCGGTGGTTCTTCGGCCGGCTGCTCGAGGGCCTGGAGGCGGGGCTGCACGAGGGGGCCGGCCCCGGGGTGGACGTGCTGCTCTTCCTCGTCGGCGACGTCGCGGGCCGCCGGGCCTTCTTCGAGCAGCTTCCGGCCCGACGGCGGGTCGACGCGGCCGTCGTCGTCGGCTTCGAGGTCGACGAGGCCGAACGCGCCCGCCTCGAGCTCCTCGGCGTGCACATCGTCTCCGCGGGCGGTCCCCGCGAGCCGTTCCCGTCGGTCACCGTCGACGACCACCGCGCCGCCCGCCAGGCCGTGGACCACCTCGTGCACCTCGGGCACCGCCGCATCGCCCTGCTCGCGTCGGAGGACCCGGCGGACCGCGGCCCCGACCTGCGGTCGACGGGCTACCGCGACGCGCTGGCCGACGCCGGCCCGGAGCCCGACGACGACCTCGTCGTGCGCGTCCCCTTCGGCGGGCCGGGCGGCGCGGAGGGCATGGGTCGGCTCCTCGGCCTGCGCCGTCCCCCGACGGCCGTCTTCGCCACCGCCGACGAGATCGCGGGCGGCGCGGTGCGCACCCTGCGGCGCGCCGGGCTCCGGGTGGGCGCGGACGTGTCGGTGGTGGGCATCGACGATCACCCGGTCGCCGAGGTGCTCGACCTCACCACCGTGGCGCAGCCGGTCCACGAGCAGGGCCTGGTGGCGGGCCGGATGGTGCGGGCGCTGCTGGCCGGGGACGCACCCGGCGCGGTCACCTCGCGGATCCTGCCCACGCACCTGATCCTGCGCGGTACGACGGGACCGCCCCCGTGAGCGCCCCGGAGCTGCGACTGCGCACCCCGTCGCCGCAGCTGCTCGCCCTCCCCTGGGACGTCCCGCTCGCCGACTGGGACCCGGCGACGGTCCCCCTGCGCGACCTCCCCGTCGGCCCGAGCCGCCACCTCGTGCGGTTCGTCGTCGCCGACGGGGTGCTCTGGGCGCTCAAGGAGCTCCCGGTGCGGCTGGCCCACAAGGAGTACGAGGCGCTGCGGCGGATGGAGGCGATGGGCCTGCCGACGGTGCGCGCCGCCGGACTCGTCGTCCGGTCGGTGCCCGAGGACTCCGCCGTCCTCGTCACGCGCTTCCTCACCGGGTCCTGGCAGTACCGGCGGCTGTTCGCCCGGTTGCCCCCGGACCGCGCCGCCCACCGGGCCCGCCTGCTCGACGCCATGGCGGGCCTGCTCGTCGAGCTGCACCGCCACGGCGTGTTCTGGGGCGACTGCTCGCTGGCCAACACGCTGTTCTCGCGCGACGGCCAGGCGCTGCAGGCGCACCTCGTCGACGCCGAGACCGCCGAGATCCACCCCTCGCTCTCCGACGGGCAGCGGCAGATGGACCTCGACATCCTCGTCGAGAACGTCGCCTCGGGGCTCATCGACGTCGCGGCCTCGCTCGGCCGGCCGCCGGAGATCGAGCCCCGGCTGATCGAGGAGGCGCTCGGCGTGCCGGAGCGCTACCAGGCGCTGTGGGACGCCCTGCACGCCGCGCCGCGCTTCGCCTTCTCCGACCGCTACCGCGTGGAGTCCACCGTCCGGGATCTCGAGGAGCTCGGGTTCGTCGTCGACGAGGTCTCGCTCGTGCCCGACGGCGACGCGGTGCGGCTGCGCGTCGGCGTGGGCGACCGCCGGTTCCACGCGCAGCGGCTGCGGGAGCTGACCGGGCTCGACGTCGGCGAGGGGCAGGCTCGCGAGCTGCTCGCCGACCTCCAGGCCCACCGGGGTGCGCTGTCGCGGGCCGAGGGCCGGCGGGTGTCCGAGGACGAGGCGGCCCCCAGCTGGTTGCACGACGTCCTGACGCCGGGGATGCGCCGCGCGCACGCCGCCGTCGGGCACGTGGGGACGGCCGTGCAGGCGTGGTGCGACCTGCTCGAGGTGCGCTGGCTGCTCTCCGAGGCGGCCGGGCACGACGTCGGGACCGACGCCGCGATGGAGGCCCTCGCCGAGAAGGCGCCCACCGACTCGGCCGCCCGCGCCCTGGTGGCCGACACGCGGGCGGACCTGCCGGTGGTGGGCTCCTCCGACCCGAACTGAACGAACGGCACTCTCGCGCACATAGATGCTGCGAGAGTGCCGTTCGCTCGGAATCGGGGTGCCGCCGGACGGGTCAGTGCGCGGCGAGCCAGACGGCCGTGTCCGGCGGGAGCCGCCGCCCGTCGAGCGGGCCGCTGGCGAGCAGCACCCCGTCGTGGTCGGGCAGGTCGACCGTCTCCGCCGACAGGTTCACGACGGCGAGGAACGCCGGGGAGCGCCGGAACACGAGGACGGCGTCGCCCGCGGCCGACACCCAGTCCAGGTCGCCCTCGCCCAGCGCGGGGTGCCGACGACGGGTCGCGAGGGCCGCGCGGGCGAGTTCCAGGAAGGAGCCCTCCGCCCCCTCCTCGGCGGACACCGCGTACTCGCCGAACCAGGCGGGCTGGGGCAGCCAGGGGGACGCTCCACCGTCGGGACCGAAGCCGAAGCTCGACCCGGTCGGCGTCCAGGGGATCGGCACCCGGCAGCCGTCGCGGCCGCGCTCGGTGTGCCCGGAGCGCTCCCAGGTCGGGTCCTGCAGGGCCGCCTCGGGGATGTCGTCGACCTGCGGCAGCCCGAGCTCCTGGCCCTGGTAGACGTACATGCCGCCGGGCAGCGCCGCGTAGAGCAGGAACGCGGCCCGGGCGCGCCGGACCCCGAGCTCGACGTCGACCGGGTCGGACTCGTCGAACGTGGCGTTGCCGTGCCGGGAGACGGTGGGGCGGCCGTACCGGCTCGGGGCACGGACCACGTCGTGGTTCTCCAGCACCCAGGTGGCCGGCGCTCCCGCCGACGACAGGAACCCGGTGGTGGTGTCGATCGTCGTGCGCAGCGCGGCCGGGTCCCACGGCGCCACGAGGTAGTCGAAGTTGAACGCGGTGTGCAGCCGGCCCGGGCCGACGTAGCGCGCGAGCCGCTCCGGGCTCGGCGTCCAGGCCTCGGCGACGAACATGCGGGCGCCGTCGTAGGAGTCGGCGATGCGGCGCCACGACTCGTAGATCGCGAGGACGTCGTCGCGGTCGACGTAGGGATGCTCGCCCGGTCCCGTGGAGAGACCGACGAAGTCGGTGGGGTCGGCGAGGTCGGGCAGGGCCGGGTCCTTGACCAACCCGTGGGCGACGTCGATGCGGAAGCCGTCGACGCCGCGGTCGAACCAGAAGCGCAGGACGGCCTCGAACTCGGTGTGCACCTCGGGGTTCTCCCAGTTCACGTCCGGCTGCCCGGGCGCGAACAGGTGCAGGTACCACTGGCCGTCGGCGACGCGCGTCCACGCGGGCCCGCCGAAGTGCGAGAGCCAGTTGTTGGGCGGCTCGGCGCCGTCCGGTCCGCGACCGTCACGGAACAGGAAGCGGGCCCGGGCGGCCGAGCCCGGTCCGGCCGCCAGGGCCTCGACGAACCACGCGTGGTGGTCGGAGAGGTGGTTGGGGACGAGGTCCGGGATGATGCGCAGCCCGTACTCGTGCGCCTCGGCGATGAGCTTCTCCGCGTCGGCGACGGTGCCGTACGCGGGCTCGATCGCCCGGTAGTCGGCGACGTCGTACCCGGCGTCGACCTGCGGCGACGCGTACCACGGGTTGATCCACAGGGCGTCGACGCCGAGGTCGCGCAGGTAGGGCAGCCGCTCGCGCAGGCCCGCGAGGTCGCCGATCCCGTCGCCGTCGGAGTCGGCGAAGCTGCGGATGTAGACCTGGTAGATGACGGCGTCGCGCCACCACAGAGCTTCGGTCGTCACGCTGTCCGAGCCTACGGGCCGCCACCCCAGGGACCGCAAGCGCTTGCAGCGGACGATTCCGGCGCATTCCCCGGCACGATCGCGCCCCCGAGGTCTACCTCAGACAGGTCCTGGAGCCTGCGCACCTGCCTGACGCCATCCTCGCGGGGTAGCGCCGGACCCGGTCGCCCGTTTCCCCACGCCGAGATGCACACCAGGCCGGACCCGCGGCCCGTGGAGCTGCCCGATGTGTACCTCGCGAGGGGTGGACTCAGGTACTCACGGCGCACTGCCCCCGGTCGACCCACGTCGGGCCCGAGGCGCTCGGCCGGACGTCGATGTCGAAGATCGCGGTCGGCACGTAGAGCGTGGCGCAGGAGTTGGGCACGTCGACGACCCCCGACATCCGTCCCTCCACGGGCGCGGCGCCGAGCATCAGGTACACCTGCTCCTTCGACCACCCGAACTTCGAGAAGTACTCGATCGCGTTCAGGCAGGCGTTCTGGTAGGCGAGCGTGGTGTCGAGGTAATGCTGCTCCCCGGTCCGCGGGTCGACCGAGAAGCCCACGAAGGTGAGGAACTCGGAGTAGCGCGGCTCGACGTTGCCCGGCATGAAGATCGGGTTGGTGGAGACGCCGTAGGTCTCCATGCCGCCCTTGATGACGTCGACGTGCAGGTCGATGAACCCGCCCATCTCGATCGCGCCGCAGAACGTGATCTCGCCGTCGCCCTGGGAGAAGTGCAGGTCGCCGAGGGAGAGGTTGGCGCCGTCGACGAACACCGGGTAGAAGATCCGGCTGCCCTTCGACAGGTTCTTGATGTCCTGGTTGCCGCCGTTGTCGCGCGGCGGGGCGGTGCGGCAGGCCTCGGCGGCGGCCCGCTCGAAGGCGTCGCCGGACAGCGAGCCGAGCACCGCGTTGTGCGGCTCCGGCGGCAGCGCGAGCGGCGGGACCCGGTCCGGGTCGGTGGCGATGAGCGCGGCCTCGCGGGCGTTCCACGTCTGCAGGAGCGACGCGCTCGGCGCGGTACCCATGAGCCCGGGGTGGACGATACCGGTGAACTCGACGCCCGGGACGTGCCGGCTGGTCGCCTTCTGGCCGGAGAAGTCCCAGATCGCCTTGTACGCCTCCGGGAACCAGTCGGTGAGGAACCCGCCGCCGTTGGAGCGGGCGAAGAGGCCGGTGTAGCCCCAGCCCTGGCCCGCGACCGGCCCCGTCTCCTGCGGCACCGGCCCGACGTCGAGGATGTCGACGACCAGCAGGTCGCCCGGCTCCGCGCCCTCGACGGCGAAGGGGCCGGAGAGCTGGTGGACCATCGAGAGGTCGCAGTCCCGGATGTCGTTCGCGTCGTCGGAGTTGACGATCGTGCCGTCGAACCACTCCCTGGACTCCACCCGGAAGCTGTCCCCGGGCTTCACCGTCGCGACCGCCGGGATGTCCGGGTGCCAACGGTTGTGCCCGACGAGCGCCTGCTCGCGGAACGGCTTGGACTGGTCGACTCCGAAGATCACGTCGGGCACGGGCGGTCTCCTCTGATCAGGGGCGGGGGAGGCGGGCCTGGCGTGGGTCGGCCGGCGCGCGCCGCGGCGGTGCGGGCGAGGGGGCCTTCACGACGGCGGGTGCGGCGGCCGAGCGCTCGTGCGCGGCCAGGGCGGCGTGGGTCGGGCCGCCGACGTTCAGACCGGGCGCGGTGATCCCGCGCGGCGCGTCCGTGCCGCAGGAGGGGCAGGGCGCGCTGGGGCCGACCGCGGCCATCGTCGCGAACGCCTCGAAGTCCCCGCAGTCGGGACAGCGGAACACGTAGGTCGGCACGGGCTCGCCTCCGGCGTCGGGACCACGGTGATCAGAGCACGTGCGCACCTGACCATCAATCGCCCGGACGCCGTTGTCACGGACCCGCAACACGAGCGATCTTCGGGGACGGCGGGCATCCTGGAGATCGATGCAACCCGGTCGTCTCCAGCGCCTCACCGCCGCCCACGCGCGCGACGGCGCGAGCTGCGTGTGGTGTGCCCGGCCGCTCGACGACCGCGTGCCCGCGACCACCGACCACGTCATCCCGAAGGTCAAGGGCGGGCCGTCGTGGTTGGAGAACGAGGTCGCGGCGTGCCGGCGGTGCAACGGCGAGCGCGGTCACCGGGGTGTGGTCGACTGGCTCGAGGAGTGCGAGCGGCGCGGCTGGAGCCCGGACGTGCCGCGCCTGGTGCGGGTCCTCGACGCCCTCGACGAGGCCATCCGCGTGCGTGGCGGACAACGCCGGGCGCGGCCGCACCTGGACGCGCAGCGCCGTCGGCTCGCGAAGCGGAGTCCGTCGGCCGCGGCGTGATCGTCCCGTCGGCCGCCGTCGCGCGAGAGTCACACCAGGCAGCCCGGCGGGCCGGGGAACGTGACTCACGTGCCCCTCGCGACCGGGTCAGCCGTACGCCGCGTCGAAGAACGCCAGCTCCAGCTCGACGGCCCGCGCGAACGCGTCCTCGTCGGCCCCGACGCGGTCGACCTCCCCGCGCAGGAACGCCACCCACGCCGCGAAGGCCGGCCCGCGGTGCAGCTCGATCCACTCCGCGTGCAACCAGTCGGCGGGCGCGTTCCCGAGGCGCTGCGCCCAGTCCAGGTAGACCCACTCCGCGACCAGCAGCACCGTCATCGCCGTCGCGTAGTCGGCCGAGCGGCGGGCGTCGTCCATGAGGGCGAGGAAGCCGGCGGTCGGGGGCAGCGGCTCGGCGGGGCCGACGACGCCGAGCCGGGCCAGCGCCCGGGTGAAGTAGTCGTCCTCGTCGCCGGCCACGAGCCCGAGCTGGCGGGCGACGACCATCCTCGGCCCGGGCCGGTCGGCCCCGGCGACGGCCGCCCCGAGCAGCGCGACGAACGCGTCGAGGAAGAGCGCGTCCTGGGCCAGGTACCGGGCCAGCACCGGGTCGGCGACGGTGCCGGCGCCGAGCTCGTCGACGAACCGGTGCCCGACGGCGGCCTCCCAGGTCGACGCGTGACGACGGCGGAGGTCGGCGCTGGTGGTCACCGGCCGAGTCTGACGATGCGGCGATCCTCCCGCTGGACGACAGCAACGACGCTTTCCTGCCACGGGGTGGGGACAGAGGAACGGCCCGGGCACCGCCGTGGGGGCGACGGCGGTGTCCGGGCCGTTCGGGCGTCCTCCTCGACGAGGGAGTGCGAGGAGGACAGGTCTCAGCGGTCGAACTGGTCGGGGTCGGGCCCGATCCGCTCGGCACGCTCGAGCTCGCCCATCGCGGCCATCTCCTCGTCGGAGAGCTCGAAGTCGAAGATCTCGAAGTTCTCCTGGATGCGCTCCGGCGTCACCGACTTCGGGAAGACGATGTTGCCGAGCTGGATGTGCCAGCGCAGCGTCACCTGCGCGCCGGTCTTGTCGTGCTCCCGCGCGATCCCGACGATCGTCTCCTCGTCGATCACGCCCTTGCCCTGGCCGATCGGGCTCCACGCCTCGGTCGCGATGCCGTGGCGCTCGTCGAAGGAGCGCATCGCCAGCTGCTGCATGTGCGGGTGCAGCTCGATCTGGTTCACCGCGGGCACCGTGTCGGTCTCGGAGAAGAGCCGCTCCAGGTGGTGGTCCTGGAAGTTCGAGACGCCGATGGACTTGGTCTTGCCGTCCTTCACGGCCTCCTCGAACCCGCGCCAGGTGTCGACGTAGAGGTCCTTGCCCGGCAGCGGCCAGTGGATGAGGTACAGGTCCACGTAGTCGAGGCCGAGCTTGGACAGGCTCTCGTCGAGGGCCTTCTGCGAGTCCAGGCGGCCGTGATTCGAGTTGTTGCACTTGGTGGTGACGAACAGCTCGTCGCGCCCGATGCCGGACCCGCGGATGGCCTCGCCGACCTCGGCCTCGTTGCCGTACATCTGCGCGGTGTCGATGTGGCGGTAGCCGATCTCGAGCGCCTTCGCGACCGTCTCCGCGGTCTGCGACTGCTCGATCTGGAACACACCGAACCCGAGCTGCGGGATGGTCGCGCCACTGTTCAGCTCGATGCCGGGGACGTTGCTCATGTCGGGCGAGTACCCGGGCCGGCGGCGTGCCGAACAGCCGGACCCGGGTCACCCGTCAGGCTGTGGCGAACGCCCCCAACGTGGCGTTGGGCTTGACGCCGGAGAACGACCGGTGCCACGTCCGGTAGTACGCGACCTCCTCGTCGCTGCGCAGCTCCCAGCCGTTCTCGACGACGGGGGGCTCGGCGCCCTGCGCGCCCTCCTTCGCCTTCTCCTTCTCGACGAGCTCCGCGAGCACCTCGCCGGCGCCCGAGCCGTCGCCGAACTGTTCCTTGCCGCGCCAGAGGATGTCGTCGAGGACCATGTCCTGGAACGCCTCGCGCAGCAGCTGCTTCTCGGTGCGGCCCTCGCCCATGAGCTTCCACTCGGCGGGGATCGCGAGCATCTCCTCCATGACCGTGGCGTCGAGGAACGGCACGCGGGCCTCGAGGCCGTAGTTCATGGTGGTGCGGTCGCAGCGCTGCAGGTTGAGCTCGTGCAGCGTCTCGATGGAGCGGACCAGCTCGGCCTGCAGGGCGTCCGGCGTCGTGAAGGCCGGGTCCTCGTGGACGTAGGAGTAGCCGGCGAACAGCTCGTCGGCGCCCTCGCCCGTGAGCACGACCTTGACGTGCTTGACCGCCTCGCGGGCGAGCAGCAGGTTCGGCACCGCGGAGCGCACGAGCGCCGGGTCGAAGTGCTCGATCACCGTCACCGCCTCGTCGAGGGCCTCCTCGAGGTCCTCGGCGGTCGGGACGATCTCGTGGTGCTCGGTGCCGAGGTACTCGGCGACCGCCCGGGCGGCGAGCAGGTCGGCGCTCTGCTCGGTCCCGACGGCGAAGGTGGGCAGCTTCTCGCCCTTCTCCGCGGCGACCTGCGCGGCGACGGCCGCGACGATCGCCGAGTCGAGCCCACCGGAGAGGAACACCCCGACCGGCACGTCGGACATCATGTGGCGACGCACCGAGTCGGAGAGGACCTCACGGATGTGCGTGAGCACGCCGTCGTCCCACTGCTTGTCCGGGGCGTACCGCGCCGGGCGCACCTGCACGGGCACGGCGTCGGCGAAGCGGACCATGGTGCCGCCGGCGACGTCGCCGGACTCCGGCAGGCCGGGGCTCCAGACGTACCCGGGCGGGAAGGCCTCGACGAGCGGCTGGTCGGCCTCGTCGAAGGCCCGCAGCTCGGAGGCGAACAGGGTGACACCGGGGAGCTTGGCCCAGTAGAGCGGCTTGATGCCGATCGGGTCGCGGGCGACGACGCCGTGCCCGTCGGTGTGGGCCATCGCGAGCGCGAACATGCCACGCAGGTCGTGCAGCGCGGCCGAACCGTCGCGCAGGACCAGCCGGAACGCCGACTCGGTGTCCGAGTCGGTGGCGAAGCGGACCTCCGAGAGCTGGTCGCGGATGTCGGCGTGGTTGTAGATCTCGCCGTTCCCGACCACGTAGGCCGAGTCCGTCTCGTCCGCGATCGGCTGCTTGCCGCCGGTCACGTCCATGATCGAGAGACGCTGGTGGCCGAGCCACGCGCTCTCCAGCTGGACCCGACCGGAGTCGTCCGGGCCACGGTGGTGGATCCGCGCGAGCATCCGCTCGCACTTCTCGGGGTCGATGTCACCGTACGCAGCAACGATTCCGCACACAGGCGCTCACGCTTCCTTCGTCAGGGTGCCTGACCACAGGTACACGAGCGATTCACGCGACGCATGGGAACGGGGTGCTCGTCACGCATCGTTAACGGTCAAGGCCCCCGATCACGGCGGCGGCTCAGCGCCAGGCGAACACCGGCTGCTCGAGGCCGTCGACCCGGGTCGCGCGGTCGCGCAGCGCGACCTCGGCGAACTGGAGCATCACCGCCGCGGTCGGCGCGTGGACGCGGTGGCCGACGATCGGCAGCTGCACCACCGGCCGGTCGGACTCCGGGATCTCCAGGTAGTACGGCTCGACGTCGAGCTCGTCGAGGGTGACGTGGTAGAGCCGGGCCACCTCGTCCGGCGAGGGCACCAGGCTCCCCAGCGGCGCCGCCGTCGTCATGACGACGGGCGTGATCACGAAGCCGGACCGCGTCGGGTAGTCGTCGAGCAGGCCGACGACGTCCGCCGCCCCGAGCTGCAGGCCCAGCTCCTCGTGCAGCTCCCGCAGCCCGGCGGTGACCGCGTCCTCACCGGGGTCGAGCGAGCCGCCCGGCAGCGCGAACTGCCCGGGGTGGTCGCGCAGCTTCGAGGTACGCCGGGTGAGCAGCACCCCGGGCCCGCGCTCCGGGTCGTCGAGCAGCACCACCGCGACCGCCGCCCGCCGGGCCGGGCGCATCGAGCCGTCGCGGGACGGGACCTCGGGCAGCGAGGCCGGGTCGACCCGGCGCCGGGAACGGTGCGAGAAGGCCGCGACCCGGGCGGCGATGGTCGACGCGTCCGGGCGGCTCGGGTGCCCCGTCACCCCCAGAAGATGCCGGTCGGATCCGCGTCGACGATGTCGAGCAGCGGCGCCGGCGACGAGGCCTTCGTCTCGTCCGGGTAGCGGTGCCAGCGGCCGCCGGAGTCCGGCCACAGCAGCACCCAGCGGGAGTCGGCCGCGTCGTAGCGCAGCTGCGCGATCGGGGCGGTCGACCACTCCGTGGCGAGCTCCGGGAACACCGGCGCCCGGCGGCACGACAGCGTGATCCGGCCCGCGCGCTCCGCGTAGGAGATCTGCATCGAGTCGCGCTGCGCGTCCGGTACTCGCCGGGTGCACCACCGGCGGACGATCGCGCGGTGCTCGTCGGTCACCTGCACGGCACTCACCCCGTTCCCCGTCGCCGCATCCGTGCTCGCGGGTCACTGTGACATGACGACCCCGCCGTGCGGGAGGGCGCACCGGTGGCATCACCCCGACCGTCCCGTCGTTCCGCCTACTGACACCATCACGGCCGGATCACGACACGGGAGGGTGACGGATGCGGCGACGGCGGCTGGTGGCCGGGTGCGTGCTCGCGGGCGCGCTGCTCCTGGCCGGGTGCGGCGGCGGGGCCGACGACGCGGCGGCGCCGGCGATCGACCCGGCGGTGAAGCCGTACTGCGACACCGTGGTCCGGGTCCAGGCCGAGCAGACCTCGCCGCAGGCCGGGCAGGGCGGGGTGCCGGCGGCCAGCGCGGTGGCCCGCAAGCAGGTCGACGACCTCGTCGCGACCGCCCCGCCCGAGCTCGCGGCCGACTGGCGCACCGTCTCCGACCTGACCGACCGGGCGCTCGGCTCGCTCGCCGCCACGAGGGGCGACCCGAACCGGATCGACCGGGCGCAGCTCGCCGCGCTCGAGCAGCGGTCGCTCCCCGCGGTGCAGCGCATCAAGGACGTCACCGCCGCCCGCTGCCACGTGGAGTTCCGACCGTCCGCGTAGGTGCCTGCGGCCCGGAGCGCACCTAGGGTCTGCGGGCATGGACCAGGTCAGCCGTTTCGGCGTCACGGAGCTCTCCGACCTGCCCGACGACCTGCGCGACCGGGTCGGCGCCATCGCGGAGAAGTCCGGCTTCGTGCCGAACATCTTCCGGGCGCTCGGACGCCGGCCACGCGAGCTCCGGGCGTTCCTGGACTACCACGACGCGCTGATGGACTCGAACGACGGCCTGTCCAAGGCCGAGCGCGAACTCGTCGTCGTGGCCACCTCCGGGGCGAACCACTGCACCTACTGCATCGTCGCCCACGGCGCGATCCTCCGGGTGCGCAGCAAGGACCCGTTCCTCGCGGACGCGGTCGGCACCAACCCCTACGGCGCCGAGCTCACCGGTCGGCAGCGGGCGATCGTCGACCTCGCGCTGACCCTCGCCGTGGACTCCGCGAGCTTCACCGACGACGACGTCGACGCCGCCCGTGAGGCCGGGCTCTCCGACGACGAGATCTGGGACGTCGGGTCGATCACCGCCCTGTTCGCGATGTCCAACCGACTGGCCCACCTGACCGCTCTGCGCCCGAATGCGGAATTCTTCACGATGGGCCGCCAGGGGTAGTCCCCCGGCATGAGTTCAGTAGCCGTCCTGGGCACCGGGATCATGGGCGCCGGCATGGCCCGCAGCCTGCTGCGCGAGGGCATCGACGTCACCGTCTGGAACCGGAGCAGCGAGAAGGCGAAACCGCTGGCCGACGACGGCGCCACCGTGGCGGACTCCGCCGCCGAGGCCGTGGCCGGCGCGGACGTCGTCGTCACGATGCTCTTCGACATCGAGCCGGTGCTCGCGGTGATGGCCGACGCGGCCGGCTCCCTGCGCGACGACGCGGTGTGGGTGCAGGCGAGCACCGTCGGGATCGAGGGCACGCGGCGCGTCGAGGCGTTCGCGCAGGAGCACGGGATCGACGTGCTCGACGCCCCGGTGCTCGGCACGAAGGCGCCGGCCGAGAACGGCAAGCTCGTCGTCCTCGCGTCCGGCCCGTCCGCGCTGCGGGAGAAGGTGACGCCCGCCTTCGACGCGATGGGCGCCCGGACCCAGTGGGTGAGCGAGACGCTCGGCGACGCGAGCAAGGTGAAGCTCGCCGTCAACGCGTGGATCGGCGTCATGGTCAACGGCACCGCCCAGTCGATCGCCCTCGCCCGGGGACTGGGCCTCGACCCGCAGCAGTTCCTCGACGCCGTCGACGGGCAGGCCGTCGACTCGCCGTACGTGCAGCTCAAGGGCAAGGCCATGATCACGGGCGACTACACGCCCTCGTTCGAGCTCGACGGCGTCATCAAGGACACCGACCTCATCCGCGACGCCCTCGCCGAGGCGGGCACGGCGACGACGCTCGCCGACGCCGTGGCCGACCGGCTCGCCGCCGCGTCCGCGCAGGGTCACGGCGCCGAGGACATGGCGGCCGTGGTGTACGGCTACGGCACCTGAGCCGCCCCCCGTGGCAGGAAAGCGTCGTTGCTGTCGTCGGGCGACAGCAACGACGCTTTCCTGCCGGACCGGGCCGGGACCCGTCGTCAGGAACTCTTCGCGGCCTTGGCCAGACCCAGCGCGTAGTCCGGCATCCAGTCGCCGGCCTTCGGGCCGCCGCGGCACTCGCCGTCGGAGTCACCCGGCTCCTTGACCCACAGGAACGCGGCGACCCGCGGGTCGCCGGTGTCGCGGGTGGGCGGGGTGCCGAGCGCACGCCCGGGCGGGTTGCACCAGTTCTTGTCGTCCGAGCTGGTGTAGGCCCCGTTGCCGTTGCGGCTGGTGTCGATCACGAACTTCTTGCCGCCGACCTCGTCCGAGACCTTCTTGCCGTAGGCCTCGACGGCGTCGGTCGACTGGAAGTTCGACACGTTGAGCGCGAAGCCGGCCGCCTGCGACACGCCGGACTTGCGCAGCCCGTCGGCGAGCTTGCCGGTGTCGGTGACGAAGCCCGGGTTCCCGGCGTCGATGTACACCTCGCCGCCGGCCTGCGACAGCGTCGTCACCGCATCGGAGAGCAGCGCCTCGCGGCCCTCCTGCTCGCCCTGGCCCTCACAGTTGGTCAGCGTCTGCGCGAGGGCGTCCGGCTCGAGGACCACGACGGTCTTCGTCCCGCCGAGGCCGGAGGCGAACTGACCGATCCAGTCGCGGTAGGCGTCGTCGTCCGAGGCCCCGCCCTGGGAGTAGAGGCCGCAGTCGCGGTTGGGGATGTTGTAGGCCACCAGCACGGCCGTGCGACCGGCCGCCTTCGCCTGCCCGACGAGGCCACGGACCTCGTCGGCCGTGTCGCCGTCACTGCCGATCCAGCGGGCGACCGGCTGCCGGGCGATCTTCTCGAGTTCCGTGGCGTCCACGGACCGGCCCTGGTCCCGCCACTCCTGCACCTGCTTGGCCGCGGTCGACGCCGGGTCCACCCAGAACTCCGACGCCGCGGCCGGGACGATCGTCTGGGGGGCCGCCGACTCCTCGCTCGTGCCACCGCCGGAGCACCCGGCCAGCGTCAGTGCCGCGATCATGGCGAGCGCACCCGAGGCGATGTGCCTCCGTCGTGCCGACATCCTGCCGAGCCACCCCCGGTGTCGTTCGTGGTCGCTGTCCTGCGGCGGGACCGGTCGTGTCCTGCCGCACAGAGTCCCATCCGCGCTGACGGGGCCCGTCGGCACCCCGTTCTCGTCCGGGGCGCCCCTGCGGTGTTCGTGTGCCGCGCCCGAGCGGATCACCGACCCGAGGGTCAGCTCGCCTCCGTCTGCTCCGGCTGCCGAACGCGACGGCGACCGTCCTCGGGACGCGCCGCCGGCGGCGCGACGGCCGCCAGGGCGACCACGCGCACCGCGACGGTCGACGCGTGCAGAGCGCGCTCGCTCGTCGTCAGGCCGTCGTCGGGGGCATCCTCGCCACCGCGCGGTGTGACCTCGGTGTGCCCGGCGGCCCCGTTGACGGGGGCACCGTTCGCGACGGCAGCCTTCGTCCCGTTCGGGGTGCTGCCGTTGACCGGTGCGCCCGCCACCGCGGGGACCTGGCCCGGCCGGGCCGGGCGGCCGTCGGCCGACGTCCGCGAACGACGCTCGAGCGGTGCGATCTCGTTGCGGTGCACGGTGGGCGCCGCGACGGGCTCGGGCGTCTCCGGCGTCGCGCCGGCCGCGGCAGGACGAAGCCGGTGCGGCTCCGGACGCGCGGGACGGGCCTGGTCCGGACGCTGCTCGGGCCGCGGTTGGTCCGGCCGCGGGGCCGGACGGACGCCGCCGGGCTGCGGCTGCTCCGCCGCCGGACGCTCCACCGGCGCCGGCCGACCGGGCTGTCCGGGCTGCTGCGGACCGGGGCGCGGAGCGGTCGTCCGCGGCACGGGCGTCGGGCGCTTCGCGGGCCCGCCGGTGCGCGGCACCTGGGCGCCCCCGGGCTGACCGGTGGGCGCCGGCTGGCCGTTCGCGCCGGGCTGACCCGGCGTCGGGCCGGGGACCGGGCGCGGACGCGGACCGCCGGGCGGCGGACCGGCCGCGGCCGCCGGGCGGGGCGCCGGGCTCGGGGTGCGCGGGCCGGGGGACGGGGTCCCGACGGCCGGGGAGACCGGCGCGGGACCGACCGCGGTCTCGGCGCCCGACTCGCCCTGCCGGACCCACCCGGCGGGCAACGGGCGGTAGCGCTCGCCGTTCGCGACCTCGGTGCGCGACCCGGACTCGCCCTGGGGGACGCCCACGCCGGCGGGCACGGGGCGACGGTCGTTGCCGGTGCGGATCCAGCCCTCGGGCAACTTGCCGACCAGCGGCGAGCGGAACGGCGCGGAGGCCGGGCCCTCGGCGATCATCGCGTCGAGGGCGGCCCGCTGCAGCGACTCGGTGGTGATGCCGGTGTGCCCGCTCGACGTCCGGGCCGGCTCGGCGGTGATGACCGGCTGACGGCCGACGACCCGCTCGACGATCCACAGCGCGGGGGGCGCGAGGCAGGCGCAGAGGGCCACGAACGGCCAGAGCAGCACGGCGGGCGTCGCGTAGCCCATGAAGATCGACGTGACGATCGCGCCGAGCAGCAGCACCGCCCACTGCAGATGGCGGCGGAAGGTGAGGATGTGGTCGGCGCTGGAGGACAGGCCCTTGGGCGTGACCACGAACTTGGCCGGGAGGCGCAGCAGCGTCGCGAGGAGCGAGGCCGCGAAGATCGGCGAGGCGAAGATCGACATCAGCATGCCCTTGACGCCGGAGGAGCCCTCGGCCTCGTAGGGGCTGACGTTGTAGCGCCGGTTGCGCAGGTAGACCCAGAGCTGGAACGCCGTGGCGTCGACGTAGAGCGCGAGCCACAGCTGCACGGGGACGACGACGCCCTGGACGCCGAGCGCAAGGAAGAGCACCGCGTTGACGGCGCCGAGGATCCAGCCGATCGCCATCGACGGGTAGAACGTCGTGATGAGGATGTAGTGCAGCGCCCGGCCCGGGGAGAGCATCGGCAGGCGGCGCCAGAACTCCGTGAGCAGCACCTCGAACGTGCCGCGGGACCAGCGCATCTGCTGGCTGAAGAAGTCGCCCCACGACGACGGGCCCTCGCCGACGGCGAGGACGTCGGGGGTGTAGACCGACTTCCAGCGCGCCTTCGTCTGCGGGTTCCGGTTCACGTGGAACTTCAGGCCGGTCGCCATGTCCTCGGTGACCGAGTCGGAGAGTCCGCCGATCCCCTTGAGGGCGCTGATGCGCATGGCGTTGTTCGTGCCGACCAGCATCGCGGCGTTGTAGCGGTTCGCGGCGCGCTGGATGAGCGAGTGGAACGGGAACTGCTGGGACTCCGCCGCGCGCGTCACGAACGTCTCGTCGTTGGCGTAGCACTGCGGGCCGACGACGAAGGCGACGTCGGGGTCGCGGAAGTAGCCCAGGATGCGCTCGGCGTAGTTCGGCAGCGGCACGTGGTCCGGGTCCACGGACAGGAAGATCTCGTAGGAGTCCCCGTGCTCCGCGACCCAGGCGTTGTAGTTGCCGTGCTTGGTCTTCGCCTTGAAGGCGCCCTTCTTGCGGTTGTACTTCTCGATGCCCTTGCGGGTGAAGTGGTTGACGCCCAGCTCGCGGCACATCGCGCGGACCGCCGGGTCGTCGCCCTCGTCGAGGATCCAGACGTCGAGGATGCCCTGGTAGCGGATGCGCAGCGCGGCCTGCAGCGTCCCGCGGACGACGTCGATCGGTTCCTTGCTGGGCACGATCGTCGTCAGGAAGGCGACGCGCTGGTTGGCCACCGGCGGGACCGGGACCGGGTCCCGGGAGATCACCGAGGCCAGCGACAACGAGAAGACGTTGATGAGGCGCAGCAGCTCCATCAGACCGATCGAGCCGATGACCACCCAGTTCGCGTACGTCGCGAACGCCGGGGCGTTGATGTCGACCGGCGGACGGTGCGAGGGGTGCAGCAGCCAGAGGAAGAACAGGGCCTCGAACGCGAAGTTCAGGCCGGCGACGAGCAGCGACCGCCACACACGGCCCTTGCCGTGCACGGCGTCCACACCGCGGTAGGAGACGCGGTAGTCCGCGGGGTCCCCGTCCAGCTCCCGGACGGGTCCGGCGAGCTGAGAGAACTCCTGGATACGACGTCCGACGACGAGTTCGCTCTCGTCGACCTCGTCGGCAGGTCTCTCGGCTAGAAGCGTCATCGGCCGTTTCGTCTCGAAGGCAGGGGCTCGAGGAGAGGTGGTGCTGGGGAGCGTCCTGGAGTCCTCGTCGTCGTGGCGTTCGGCGTGCGGTTCCGCAGGGACCCGCCGGCCGGTCGCCGTCCTCCCGTCTGATCGTCCACGTGCGGTTCGGTTGCGCGCAGTCCGCGCTCCCGGTGTCGGGAGAACGGTACGGGCATCACTGACCGTGCTCGTGAAGGGGGACGGTCCAGCACGCCCGGACGTTGCCTCGCGGCCGGAAATCGGTGCATCGGACCTGCCACACACCGATCTGACACGCGGTCCCCGGACATCCGGTGTGACGATGCGTGATCGTCAGGACCGCCGTCCGGGCCGGGGTGGCAGGTCGTGCCGGGTGATCGTGAGCGCTCCGTCGCGCACCGAACCCGTCATGAAGGTACAGAACGGCTGACGCCGGCGATCGGTGGGTGAACCCGGGTTGAGCAGGCGCAGTCCGCCGGGTGTCGCGGAGTCCCAGGGGATGTGGCTGTGGCCGAACACCACCACGTCCGCGGGGTCGTCGGCCTCCGGACCGAACCAGGCGTCGCAGCGGCGCTCGCGGCCCTTCGCGTCCCCGGTCTCGTGCAGCACGGCGAGCCGGAGGCCCCCGACCGTCGCGCGCGCGACCTCGGGCATCCGGGCCCGCAGCTCCTCCCCGTCGTTGTTGCCCCAGCACGCGAGCAGCCGGCGGGACCGGGCGACGAAGGCGTCGTGGGTGGCGACGTCGGTCCAGTCGCCCGCGTGGACGACGAGGTCCGCCGCGTCGACCGCCGTCCAGACCTCGTCGGGGATCCACCGCGCATGGGTGTCGGAGACCAGGACCAGCTCCACGCCCCGGGTCGAGCTCCGCCGCGCTGCGTCTCCCGTCACGGCCGCACCAGCGAGTGCAGCGCCACGAACGCGACCGGCGTGTACGGCGCGACGACGAGCGCAGGGCCGTCGGTGACGAGCCAGGTCCGCGAGCCGGTGCCGTCGGCCTCGACCCCGTGCTGCAGGACGAGCCGGACCGGGCCGACCGCGACCCGCCACGTCCAGGTCCGCGCCGCCTCGTCCACGGCGAGCACCGTGAACGGCACGTGCACCACCCCGGCCGCCCGGACCACGCCCTCCAGGCCCGGCACGAGCCGGCGCGCGGGCGCGGTCACCCCGGTGATCTGGGGGGCCCAGCGCGGCCAGGCGTCGAGGTCCGCGTAGCGCTCCCACGCCTCGTCGGCGGACAGGGTGCCTCGGGCGGCGACGGTGGTGCGCACGGGAGCGGGTGTACCCGCCGTCGGGAACGCGACTCCTCGCGACACGCGTCGGTACCATCGCGTACCGTCCTCCCATGATCCGGGACACGGTCCGGTGGGCCGCCACGCACGGCCTGATGCGGGCCGCGATCCGCCGTCAGGCCCGCCGCGGCAACGACGACGCCGCGCTGCTGCTCGACCCCGAGCTCCAGGGCGACCCGTTCGCCCACTACGAGAGCCTCCGCCGCCACCGACCCTTCGCACCCGGGGCGTTCTCGCGGGTGACGGTGCACCACGGCGTGTGCACCGAGGTGCTGCGCAGCGAGGACTTCGGCGTGGCGGACCGCGACGGCTCGATGCCGGCCCCGGTGCGGCTCGCCCTGCGGGTCGCCGGTCCGCCCGCGCACCCGGGGCCGATCGACCCGCCCTCGATGCTCGCGGTGGACGCCCCGGACCACGCCCGCTACCGGCGGCTGGTCACCCGCGCGTTCACGGCCAAGCGCGTCGCGGCGCTGCGCGGACGGACCGAGGAGATCGCGGAGGAACTGCTCGACACGCTCGACGACGGGTCGGGGCCGGTCGACCTCGTCGCGCGCTACGCGAGCCTGCTCCCGGTCACGGTCATCTCCGAGATGCTCGGGGTGCCGACCTCGATGCGCGAGCAGTTCCTGGCCTGGGGCGACGGCGCCGCCGCGTCGCTGGACCTCGGTCTGCCGCGGGAGCGGTGGGCGAGCGTGCAGACCAACGTGGCCGCCCTGCACGACTGGATGACCGGACACCTGCGGCGGCTGCGCGCCCGGCCGGGCGACGACCTGCTCTCCAGCCTCGTCACCACCGCCGACGACGACGGGTCGCACCTGACCGAGCGCGAACTGGTCGCGACGGCGCTGCTGGTGCTCGCGGCCGGGTTCGAGACGACGGTCAACCTCATCGGCAACGGCACCCGGCTGCTCCTCGACCACCCCGACCAGCGGGACCGCCTCGCCGCGGACCCGTCGCTCTGGGCGAACGCGGTCGACGAGGTGCTGCGGGTGGAGTCGCCGGTCTCGCGGACCGCGCGCTCGGCGAAGCGGGACACCGTGGTGGCGGGGCAGGAGGTGCCCGCCGGCTCGCTGGTGGTGACCGTGCTCGCCGCCGCGAACCGCGACCCGGACGTGTTCGCCGATCCCGACGCGTTCGACGTCGGCCGGTCGAACGCCCGCGACCACGTCGCCTTCTCCAACGGCGTGCACTACTGCCTCGGCGCCGCCCTGGCCCGCATGGAGGGCGAGGTGGCGCTGCGCGCCCTGTTCGAGCGCTACCCCGGGCTCGCGGCGGCCGGGGAGCCGGTGCGGCGCCCCACCCGCATCCTGCGCGGGTACGAGCACCTCCCGGTGGTGACCGGGCGCCGCTCGCTCACAGTGTGATCGGCAGACCCAGCAGCGCGAGGCCGTCCGGGGAGAGCGAGACGGTGTACGGGCGACCCGGCGGCTGGGCGATGAGGCGCGCGAGCCCGGCCCGGATGAGGCGGTGACCCGCGAACTGGTCGGTGCACGGCCGTCCGTCGACGAGCAGGCCCTCCGACCGGTCGGGGCTCATCGTGCACCGGCCGGCGGCCACGGCCATGAGGATGGCCCGGTCGCGCGGGGTCATCTCCTCCGGGTCGACCGGGGCGACCTCCTCCGGAGGGCGGCGGGGGACGGGCACGGCCGGGTGCGGCACCCGGGCTGCGCCACGACGGGGTCCGCGGGCGGGAACGGTCACGACGGTCTCCTCGACGAGGGGGGAACCCGGCGGGTGCCCGCACCATCGCTGGGCCGAACGGGTTATGCCGGGGTCATCGCGGGCCTTCGCGGCAGCGTTAGTCGGTTGCCCACAACCGTCACCGGTTCGAGTGACCGAGCCCGTATCCGACCGTCTCGGGAATCCCCGAGACGGTCGCAGACACCCCGATCCGGCTTCAGGGTCCGACCCCGAGGTGCTCGCCCGCGCACGGCGGGACAGTGGTCGCCATGAGCGAGCAGAGCACCGACGGCCCCGCCACCCCGGTCGACGAGACGGTCGCCCCGCCGGCGCCGCCCGCGAGCGGCGACCTGCCCCCGTCCCCGGCGGACCTCCCGGTGGACCACGACGACCGCGAGCACGTCGTCGGCCTGCTGCACGACGCGGTCGGCCGCGGCCTGCTCGACACCCTGGAGTTCGACCGACGCTCCGGGCTCGCAATCGCCGCCCGGACCCGGCGCGACCTGAACTCCCTGGTCGTCGACCTGCCGCTCGACCACCCCGACCGCGCCCGCGCGCGCACCGAGGCCGAGTCACGCGAGCGGCGTCAGGCCCCGCGCGACGCGTGGTCCGCCGGGGACACCAGCGGCACCGTCGCGCTGCACGCCACGCTCGGGTCGGTGAAGCGTCGCGGCGCGTGGGCGGTCCCCCGGCGTCTGGAGATCGACGGCTGGCTCGGGTCGGCCGAGCTCGACCTCACCGAGGCCGTCATCGACCACGACGTCGTCGAGATCGACGTCGACATGACCCTGGGCTCGGTCGAACTGCGGCTGCCCGAGACGGCGAGCGCCTCCCTCGACGGCGTCAGCGCGACCGCCGGCAGCGTCGAGGACAAGCGGCGCGGCGGCTCCGCCGTCGGGCGCCCGCACGTGGTGGTCACCGGCCGCGTCGCCCTCGGGTCGGTGGAGGTGAAGGGCCCGCGGTGGTGGCGGTGAGCGCCCCTAGGTGAAGGCGCCCAGCCCCGTGATCTCGCGCCCGACGATCAACGTCTGGATCGTCTCGGTGCCCTCGAAGGTGTGCACCGACTCGATGTCGGCCATGTGCCGCATGACGTGGTTGTCGAGCAGGATGCCGTTGCCGCCGAGCAGGTCGCGCGCCTCGGAGAGGATCCACCGGGCCTTCGAGGTGTTGTTCATCTTCGCCAGGCCCGCGATGGTCGGCGACAGGTCGCCCTCCTCGGCCAGCTGCGCGATCTGCATGCAGTAGAGCTGCATGCCGGTCAGCTCGGCGAGCATCTTCACCAGCCGCTGCTGGACGATCTGCAGCGAGGCGAGCGGCTTCCCGAACTGCGTGCGCTCCAGGGCGTAGCGCAGGGCGGCGTCGTACCCGGCGGTCGCGTGACCGAGGGCGATCCACGCGCAGGTGCCGCGCGTGGTGGCGAGGACCCGCCCGGTGTCCTTGAAGGTCCGGGCCCCGGGGAGCCGGTCGGACTCGGGGACGCGGACGCCGTCGAGATGGATGTCGGCCTGCCACACCGAGCGCATCGAGCCCTTGCGCGGGATCACGCTGGCCGCGTAGCCCGGCGTCGTGGTGTCGACGACGAAACCGTGGACGTCGCCGGACTCGGTGTTCCGCGCCCAGACCACCGTGCGGTGGGCCACCGAGCCGTTGCCGATCCAGCGCTTGCGACCGTCGAGGACCCACTCGTCGCCGTCCCGGCGGGCCGTCGTCTCCAGCGACACCGAGTCGGACCCGTGGTCGGGCTCGGTCAGCCCGAACGCCCCGACGATGTCCAGGCGGGCCATCCCGGGCAGGAACCGCGCGCGCTGCTCGTCCGAGCCGAGCATGTCGATGGCCTTCATCGCGAGGCCCGACTGCACGGCGTGGAACGTCGCGAGGCTGCCGTCGCCGCGCGCCAGCTCCATTGCCACCAGGCCGCAGGACAGCGGGTCGAGCCCCGGACAGCCGTTGCCCTCGATGTCGTCACCGACGACCCCGAGCTCCGGCAGCCGGTTGATGACCTCCCACGACATCTGCGCCGCGTCCCACGCCTCGGCCGCCACGGGCAGGACCTCGTGGTCCACGAACTTGCGCACCGCCATGAACGTGTCCCACTGCTGCGGGTTGAAGCGGTGGCGCACCGAGAAGTAGTCGGTGCCCAGGGCCTCGGTGAGCTGGTGCGGTGCCCCCGACGGGTCGGCTCCGGTGTCGATCGCCATGACGCGTCCTTCCCGACGACAGGTCCTCCTCCCGTCTGTGCCCGACGTCACCCGGAGGAAACCCCGGTCCTTCCGCAGGACCATAGGGTCCGGGACGTGGACGACATCCTGCGCACCGAGCGTCTCGCGACGGTCCGAGGGTTCCGGGCCCTC
This sequence comes from Actinomycetospora sp. NBRC 106378, assembly GCF_030269685.1. Lineage (GTDB taxonomy): Bacteria > Actinomycetota > Actinomycetes > Mycobacteriales > Pseudonocardiaceae > Actinomycetospora. The sequence continues at coordinate 134,266 of NZ_BSTT01000012.1, read as the reverse complement.
GACGACGGGAGCTGGGAGCGGCCCAGCCTGTGCGCGGGGTGGACGACCCGGGAGGTGCTCGCCCACCTGGTCACGCCCTTCGCGGTGTCGCTCCCGCGCATGGCGCTGTCGATCCTGCGCCACCGCGGGCCGGCCGGCGCCATGGACGCCTGGGCGCGCCACCTCGCGGCCCGGCCGGTGGACGAGCTGCTCGACCTGCTCGAGACGCACGCCGGCTCGACCTTCCGGCCGCCCGGGCTGCCGCTCGCGGCCCCGCTGACCGACGTCCTCGTGCACACCGTCGACGTGCGCTGGGCGCTGGAGGACGCCCCGAACGTCGACCACGTCGACCCCGCGCACGTGCTGCCGTCGCTGCGGTTCCTCACCACGACGAAGGCCGTGGGCGTCTTCCTGCCCCGGGGCCGGCTCGACGGGGTCCGGCTCGTGGCCGACGACGTCGACTTCGCGCACGGCTCCGGTGACGTCGTGTCCGGGCCCGCGCTCGCCCTCGCGGCGGGGACCTGCGGGCGGGCGCCGGCTCTGGCGCTCCTCGACGGGCCCGGCGTGGAACGCTGGCGGGGGTGAGGACGCGACTGCTCTCCGGCCTGCGGGTCGGCCTGCTCGTCGGTCTCCTGCTCGCCGCGGTCGGCGCCGCGGGCCTGCTCACCGGCACCGGGGTGTGGCTGACCGCGACGCTCGGCCCCACCGCCTACCTGCTCGTGGCCCACCCGTCGGACGTCACCGCCCGGGCGCGCAACGCGATCATCGGACACTCCTCCGCCCTCGTCACGGGCCTGCTCGCACTCGCCGTGTTCGGCCTGTGGCACGCGCCGTCGGTCGTCGCGACCCACCACGAGTCGTGGCCGCAGATCGCGGCGCAGGGCTGCGCGATCGCGCTGACGCTGGTGGTGCTGACCGTCGCCGACGCCCACCACGCTCCCGCCGGCGCCACTGCCCTGCTCGTCAGCTCGGGCATCGCGGCGCCGGGGACGCCGCTGCTCGGCCTGGTCGTGGGGCTGGCGCTCGTCCTCGGCCTCGCGCCCGTGCTCGCACGGCGGCTGCGGCCGGAACCCGCCCGCGCTCGCTGAGGACCGGCGACCCGGCACGACGACGGCCCCGGTCGCGGGTGCGACCGGGGCCGGTGTCGGGGGAGCGTTCGCGGGGAGACCCTGCCCGCCCCCCTCGTGCGGGCAGGGAGCCTGCATCAGGCGATGTGCCGCCCGCTGATGGACCGGGCGATGACCAGCTGCTGGATCTGCTCGGTGCCCTCGAAGATGTCGTAGATCTTGCAGCGCTACCAAGCGACCTGCGGCGCTGGACGTCGGTAGGCCAACGACCAGCGCTGGAGGTGCTCGACACTTCTCAGGTCCGCTCGGCCTTACCCGACCTCCGACGGCCTCCTGACGGCCTGACGGCGGCGCTGATGAGCGTCGGTATCCTGTCACGTTGTGTCACCAGGGCGAGCGGACTCCACTGCTGGAGGAGGCCAGTGGCCCGCGGTCGGTCGGCGGTCGATACCGCCGAACAGCTTCCTCAAGGGGCAGTCCGTCGAGTACCTCGGCTACCGAGGGGGCCGACAGGTCTGGCGCTCCACGACGGAGAAGCGCCTCTACACCTGGGACGACCTCCATGGACACGTCGAGGCCTTCAACCTCCGAGGTCGGCATGTCGCTGTCCTGGACGCCGTTCACGGTGTCATGATTGGGGAGGCCATAGCAGGGAGGAAGATCAATGTCTAGCAGGCGCACCTTCATGGAGGCCTGCCTGGCTGGGGCAGCCCTCCTCGACGACGTGGACGACTGGGTAGAAGATTGGCACGAGGCAGATGGGCAGCCGAATGGCTACGAGGTCGCGCTCCGCGAATATCTTGGATTGTCGACGCTCGAATACGCCGCTTGGGCCGAACGTCCAAGCCTTCTACGCTCGATAGTTGCGGGCCGGGAACAGGGTCGATCATTTCAAGATGTTAATAATGATGCCGACCTAGCCTTGGTGGCTGCTCGCACTAAGAAAGACGAAGATGCGAAGAACCTAGTAAGATGGCTTCAGGAAACTGGCCGGCTTGACGAACCCTCATGAGGCTATCGCCGACCTGATTGTGAGTCGGAATGATCTGCACCCCCCAGTGGACGTACTCGCACTGCTGACAGAGAAGGCCGACGTCGAAAACGCCAGTTGGTCATTCGATTGCGACGGAGTAGTTCACGGACTCTCCAGCCGTCCACGACCGAAGGTCTTCCTTCGCAAGAACCAACCCCGCAATAGATGGCCTTTCTCGGCGGCTCACGAGTTTGGCCATGTGATGATCCCGTGGCATGTGGAGAATGCGACGTGTCACGTAGGTCGAGTTGGTACGAGGAAGTACGAAGTGCAGGCCAACGAGTTCGCCTCCCGAGTCCTGGTCCCTCAAAGATACCTAGAAAGTCTCGTGGGCCAGGCTCGCGAGCCCGACGAGTGGCTCGAACTCTTGGATCGATGTGAAATCAGCGCGCACGCCAGCATACTTGCACTTCGCAGAATCCTTCCGGCGGGATTTCTGTACGTTATAGAGCAGGCCAATACTCCTGACGTCGTTGTCGAATCGGTCGGTACGAACCTTTACGCGCCCAATCTCATCACCTCGCACGAAAATCTAGTTCGCGGCAGCGAACACCATGGCTATAGCGAGTTCCGCGGGCGCGACGTTCGCTGGTACCGCTACACCAAGGACGAGAATCCGGTCAGCCCTCACGATGGTCGCGCGGCGAAGTCGATCCTCGAGGGAGTGTTGGAGCGACTAGGCCGAAGTCTTTCGGACGGCCGGGACAGAAAGACCTCGCTTGCCGCGAGTATAGGCGGCAAGCTGAGGAACCGGGGAAACTTAGACGCAGCGCAGATGTACGGGATAGTGGTCTATCATCTCTCGTCCGACCCGGAATGGGCCGATTTCCTGCGGGACTCGGAGTTCCGCGACTATCTGGGCAAGCGCATGCACGAGATGAATCGCCAGCAGTGAGGTGCGAGTGACGAGGCTGTCGTAGCTCGGGCCGCGGCCCCGGCCCGCCGGAGCGGAGCGGGAGGCCAGGGCCGAGGGCCAAGCGGCCCGCGCACGGCGCCGGAGGCGCCGCCTTGACTGAAGAGAGGTCAATTCGGCAATGCGCTTACAGAACCTCGCGGTAGGCGCTGACGTTCCGGCCGAGGATGCGCTCCTGGCGGTTGAGGACCTCGACGTAATCGTTGCGGGTCTGCTCGGTGCTGACCTTGAGGACGGCCGTGATCTCGGCCCAGCTGGCGCCGTCACGGCGCGCGGCGTAGATCGCCTGCCACTGCCACCCGGTCAGGAGCGCTACGAGCTCGGTGCTGTCGCGCAGCGCGTCCAGGGGGCTCGGGGTCGGCGCCTCCGTGGGCGCATGCGCGAGGGCGCGGCTCATGACGTCGTTGGCGGACCAGTTCTCCCATGTGGCGAGGAGATCGCGGAGCACGGTCATGGGGGCCTCCAAGCGAAGCCAGGGCTGTCGGCCCCGGGTCGAGGTGGCGGGGTGCTGCCCCCGCCACGCTTGGAGCGCCTGAGCATGGGCGCGGAGGCTCGCGATCAAGGGCGGACGGAGTCCGTCGCGCAGCGATGCGCAGCACCCTTGAACGTGAGGGCGCCCGTGTGACGCTCCCGGGGCCGACAGACCGCTCGCCGCAGGCGGGTCCTTCGTGGCCTCCGGCCGCGCGGCCTTGAGCTGCACTCGGCTCGCTCGGCCCTGATACGCCCGGATACAGCCCGATACGGTCGGGGCTGTGCAGGACGAGCGGACTCCCGAGGAGCTGAGGACCAAGGTCTTCGGCGAGCGCACGATCTATGACAACCAGTGGGTCCGGCTCACGCTGATGGACATCGAGCCCCCGGACGGGCACCGGTTCGAATACCACGTCGTCCGGCTCGGGCGGGTCGCGATCGCCGCAGTGATCAACGAGGCAGACGAGGTCTTGATGATGTGGCGCCACCGGTTCGCGGTGGATCAGTGGGGCTGGGAGCTGCCCGGCGGGATCGTCGACGCTGGCGAGGACGGCGCCGCCGCGGCGGTCCGTGAAGTCGAGGAGGAGACCGGGTGGCGCCCGACCGGCAAGGCCCGGCACCTGGTGTCGTTCCAGCCGATGCCGGGGATGGTTGACACTCCGCATGAGCTGTACGCGCTGGAAGGCGCCGAGAACGTCGGCGAACCGCAGGACGCTGAGGAGGCTGCGGTCATCGAGTGGGTCCCGATGGCCAAGGTCATGGACCTGGTCAATGCTGGCGAGGTCGCCGGCTCCGGTTCGCTCGTGGCGCTGCTGCACCTGCTCGCTGACCGCGCCGCCCAGTAGCCAGGAAGGTCACGCCGCGATCATCGCTTGCTGGGGTGCCATCGATACGAGGTTCGCCGAAGTCAGGACCAGCCGCGCAACACATCGACGAGGGATAGTCCGCGATGGCGCAGGAGCAGCCAGGTTCGCCACGTCTTCATGGCCGACCACGCTGCCCCGGATCAAGGTTCGCGTCTATAAAACACATGTTTGGTACTCCGGGTTATGGTCCGACGACTTCGTCCCCGCCCCTCGCTGCTGCCCAGGCCAAGGCCGCCGACCGCATGCGCCAGACCACCCAGGAGACGCCGCGAGGAATACAGCCCCATCGAGCCCGTCGCCTGTACTGCACTCTCCCGGCTGCTCGAAGGCCGGTGCGGTCGGCAGTCGCGCCGGTTCCCCGCCGACGGGAGGTATGTCAGCCGCCAAGCCCTCCAGAGAGCAGGTCGATGATGAACCGCACGATGGTGAGCATGGCTGCGCCGGGCCCGAGGGCAACCGACAGACGAGCGCCCGCCGCGCGTAGCCGGTTCGTGTCGGTGGGGTCGTCAGCGGCACGGGTGATGTCTTGTGACGCTTCCCGCACCTCCTGATGCATGTGCTCGGGTAGCAGCGGAAGAATTTCCGTAGCCATGCGGCCTACGTCACGGAGACGCTCAGGGTCCGTAGTGATCTGCGTGAGCGACTGCTGCACGTCGCCGCTGGTGAAGGCGGCCGCCTGTCCATAGTCGCCCATAGTGATCGTCGTGTGGTTGATCGTGGTGCCACTCGTCGGCCGCCCGGCCGCCTCCCACGCGGAGGGATCGCCCTCGTACTCCTCAACACACTGGCGACCGAGGTCGGTCAAGCCGGTAGGCACCGGCACTGACGACTCCTCCATCGGGATGACCTCGATTAGCCGGAGCCTGGCGGCACGCTTCACGGCATGTCCGTAGTCCTCCGGACTGACCGGCTCGCCTTCGACGACTGGTTCGGTGGCCAGGTAGCTGGCCAAACCGTGTCGGGCGCCTTCGTTGTTGTATCCCCAGCGCAGCAAATGCTGCACGACAGCGTTGGTCCTGGTCACTGGTGACCACCAAGCCCGCCCGAAAGGGCGTCGATGATGAACCGTAGGACCACGAGCAGTGAGGCAGACGCCGCGAGGGCCGCAGCGAGCGCAGCGGCGGCCTGCTTCACCGTCAGCCGTGGTCGAGGCGAGCCGACAGCGTCTTCGGCGTCCTCCACGGCGCGCTCGATGTCAGTCCTGTACTGCTCCGGCACCAACGGGAGGACCTCGCGGCTCGCGCGTGCGACGTCACGGAGCCGATCAGGATCCTCGGTGACGTTCATCGTCTGCACGACATCGCGGCCGGCGAACGCGGCCGCTTGGCCGTAGTCGCCCTGATGAATCGTCACGTGCTGGTCTCCCGGGCCCCCCTGGGCCTGGCGGAATCTCGCTGGGTCGGCGTCGTAGTCATCAATGCACTCGCGACCGGGATCAAGCAGGTGCACACGCAGCGGTATTCGCGACCCCATCGCCTTGAGTCCCTTGATGAGGCCGTAGGACTCGACGCGAAGAACGGCTCGCTCTAGCTCCTGCTCGGTCACGGGGAGGTTGTCGACAAGCGGCTCGACGTCCAGATAGTCGTGCGGGTTTGGGTGGCGGGCCTCGTGCTCGTCAAGCCAGCGCAAGAAGGCGCGAGCCACGGCGTTCGTCCTCGTCGTAGTTGTCATGCAGTGGTCCTTCGTGGGGAGCGACCGTTCATCCAGAGTTAGGAAGTACGGGGGACGAACTCCGTGATACGCGCTCGGTGCGATCAGCTGCAGGAAACGAATTACATGGCGCGTTGAGCGGCGCCGCCGAAGAGACAAATGGCCGCCGTTGCGGCTCTGCTGCTCCATCTGCCGAATTCGTCCGGGCACGTCCGACGGCGCCTGCCGGTCCTGCTTCTTGGGTGGCGGCGAGAGTTGATCTCGATTCGATTCGAGGTGTTCAGCTGAGGTGGCCGGCCAGGGTGTAGCTGGCGTGGCGGGTCGAGGCGCCGCGGGCGTAGTCGAGGCGACGGATTGTCGATCAGCTCTCGGTTCTCTTCCGGGGTGAGGGCGCGGGGCCCGCCGGGCTCGGACTGGGAAGCTTGCTCGAGCCGACCGCCGGGTCAGGCGGCCAGCGCGTCCAGACGACGTCGCTGACGTACTGATCCGGCCTGACGGGCCAGAGCGCGACCTTCGGCGGCGTGACGTCGGGCCTCGGTGCGGTCGTGCTGGGCGAGCATCGCCGCGGCGAGGTCGCAGCGCAGGCTGGCCCCGGCGCGGGTGAAGGTCGGGTCCATCTGGTCGAGGGCGTTGACGAGGTCGCGGGTGGCGTCAGTGTCGCCGAGGCGGGCGAGGATGTTCCCCCGCCATCGAGCCAGGTGCCCGGGACCGAGCGCGATGTAGGGCAGGACAGCGGCCTCGGCGGGGTCTGCGGGAAGGGTGCCGTCGGCGAGGTCGAGCAGCCGGCGGGCGCCGAGCTCATCCCCGGTGCCTGCGGACATCTCGGCGCCGACTGCGGCCAACCACGCATGCAGCACCGGTGGGACCCGGGTCCCGGCCTCGGCGCGGGCGGCGTCGACCAGGGCGAGCCCGTCCGCTGGCTCGCCGATGTCGAGCAGCGCGTAGGCCTGCTCGCCCATGGCGTGGGCCAGCGCGGCCGGGTCGTCGGCCTCGCGGGCGGCGTGCTTGGCGATCTCGTAGAGCGACCAGGCGCGGGTGATGTCGCCGGTGTCGAGGGCCTGCCACCCACCGAGTGCTCCGGCGTCGGCGAGCACTCCGGCCAAAGGAGCCCGAGCGCCAGGCAGGACGGCGTGGGTCAGCAGCGACTCGATCGCCTCGGTGATCGACTTCAACCGGTCGAGCGCCCCGGGCGCCCCGAGCTGCCGGTCGAGCACGCGCGTCGTCTGGACCTGCTCGGCGAACGTCGCCGCCGAGGCCGGCCCGACCGAGTGGGACATGCTCACCGCGGTCCGCAGCGCCTCCGCCTGAGCGCTCCACGCGGAGACGATCGGCGGGAGGCCGAGTTCGGCGTCGGTGCGGCCGTAGGCAGCGCGCAACAGCTCCCGGTACATGACGTCGGGCTCGTGGTGCCCGTTCTCCCAGCGTGAGAGCTGGGTCTTCAACGACGCCGCGTTGGTGAGCGTGAGCCCGCGAGTCTTCGCCTGGCGGATCAGTTCCTGGACCGCCCGGGGCTGCGACCAGCCGAGCGCGGCGCGGGCGTCGCGTAGTGCCGTCACCTGCCGCACCCCCCAGCCAAGATCTTCGAACCTGTGATCGAGGGTGCCGCATTTCCCCTGCTCACGCCAGGGGTAACAACGCACTTGTTATCCCCGTGTCAACCCCTGGCAGCTCCCGCCAGGCGGGGTGATCGCCGTTTCCTGGCCTCACCGCGGAGAACGACTCCGCGGCGAACTGGAGGAACACAGAAATGGCGATCAAGCGACGTCTGCGGGTCTCGATGGAAGACGTGTTCCCGCACGGCGCATTCCTGACCACCGATGGCGCGGACGCGGTCCGCGACTTCGACCGGTCGAGCAAGGACAAGTTCGTGCAGCAGACCGACACCGTGACGGGGCTGCCGCTGTGGGAGGTCGGGGTCCACGACCCGGACCCCGAGGCCCGCAAGACCGAGCGGTCGGTGACGGTGAAGATCGCGGCCGAGGTTCAGCCCGTCCCACCGGAAGCGCTGCCCGGGCTGCCGTTCCGGCCGGTGGAGTTCGAGGGCCTGGAGCTGACGCCCTACATCGACACCAAGTCCTGCACCGGTCCCCAGGACGGGCGGCCGCACCGCTGCCGGGGTCGGGTGGCGTTCGGGCTGCGCGCGACCGGGATGCACGCCCCCAGCCAGAGCCGCCGCCACGCCTCCTCGACGGGCAAGTCGGCTGAGGCGGTGGCCTGATGCGCGGGCTGTCGGTGCGCCTGACCCCGATCGGTCGGGCCGAGGTGATCACCCCGCCGGACCAGACCCCGATCCTCGATGTCGTCGAGAACGCCCGCACGGTGCTCACCCTGACCCCGCGGCGCCTCGACGAGGTCGGCGACGAGGAGCTGGAGGCCGCCCGCTCCCTGCTCGCGGCCCTGCAGGTGTTCGTGACCGCTTGCGAGCGCTGGACGGCTCCCGCCGCCACGGTCGCCTCCCGCGTCCCGGGCCTCACCTCCGGGGGTGTGGCATGAGCACCACCGATCCGACGACCCGCCCGGCCCGCGCGGTGCGGCGGATGACTCGGGAGCGGCTGCGGGCCCTGGTCCGCGAGCTGGTCTTCGACGGCGGCTCAGTCCCCGACTGGCACGCCGACGCCGCCTGCTCGGGGATGGACGAGACCTTGTTCTTCCCGCCCACCGAGACCGGACCTCTCGGCGCTGCTCAGGTCGAGCAGGCCAAGCAGGTCTGCGCCGGGTGTCCGGTGCGGGCGGCGTGCCTGGCGGAGGCGATGACCCGCGAGTCCGCCTCGGCGCGTTACGGCGTGTTCGGCGGCCTCTCGGCCACCGAGCGGGGCCGGCTGTATGTCCAGTTGCGCGAGCACGCCCGCCGCCACGACGCCCTCGCCGAAGTGGCCGAGTCGTCGGGGGCGGTGGCGTGAGCGCCGCGGAGCAGGTCGCTGCGCGCTGTGAGGTCTGTCGCGCCCGCCTCACAGATGACCGGCCCCGCCGAGACCGCCGCCGGTGTGCCGGCCACCTCGACCAACAGCCCCTCTTCCCCCTCACCGCCCTACGCCGGCCGTCGTCGCGTAGGCGTTCCCGGAAGGCCTCCTGATGCCCCCGCTCTTCGATACCTCCGCGCTGCGCGGCACCACCGTCCGGCGCCGCGCCGACGTCCAACCCACCCGCATCGAACGGTCCACCACCCTCGGAGCCCGCCTGCGGCGCTCCGCTCTGGTTGCTACCGCCCGCCTGGTCGCCCTGACGGTGTGGGCAGCGGCGATGGCCGTGTGGTTCTTGGCCTACGTCCCCCTCGTCGGCGCCGCCGTCGCCGTCGTGCTGGCGCTGTGGAACGTCGAGAGCCGGATGGCCGGCTTCGCGCTGGCCGCGGTCCTCGTGGCGGGCGGGGCCGGTTGGCGGTGGATGTGGCCGGACTCGTTCGACCGGTACGTCGAGTCCCGCGCTGACCGGTTCGCCCGCCGCATCCGCTACCGCTTCACCTGGTCGGACCTGCTCGCCTCCTGTGGGCTCGCCGCCCGCGACGCCCACCACACCGTCCGCGTCCCGCGGCTGTGGTGGGTCCAGCTCGGCCGCTACGCCGACGTCCTGCACGTCCAGCTCTGCCCCGGCGTGACCGCCGACGACATCGCCGAACGCACTGATGCGCTGCGCTCGGAGTTCCGCGCCCTGGAGGTCCGCGTCCTGCCTCACCCAACGCGGCGGGGATGGTGTCTGCTGCGGGTGATCGCCGCCGACACCCTGCTCGACGGCGTCGCCCCACCCCGCACCCCCGACGACGTCGACCTCACCGCCCTGGAGCTCGGACAACGCGAAGACGGCGGCCCGTGGCTGCTGCAACTGCTCGGCCGCCACCTGCTCATCGCGGGTGCGACGGGGGCGGGGAAGTCGACCGTGGTGGCCGCCTTGTTCACCCAGCTCGCCCCGGCCATCGCCGCGGGGTCGGTGCGGGTGATCGGGATCGACCCCAAGGGCGGCATGGAGTTCGGGCTCTACCCCGGCCTGTTCTGGCACCTCGCCTGCGAAACGGACGCCGAGATGGTCGAGGCCCTCGAACTGGCCGCCGACCTCGTCCAAGCCCGCGCCAAGGAACTCCGCGGCGTCGCCCGACAGCATGTCCCGACGATCGCTGAGCCGTTCTACCTCGTGGTGGTCGACGAGATCGCCTCGCTGACCGCCTACCTCGGGGACCGGCAGCTCCGCGACCGCGCCAAACTTGCCCTGGGCCGACTGCTGACCAAGGGGCGCGCCCCCGGTGTCTCTGTTGTCGGGTGCGTACAGGACCCCCGCAAGGAGGTCCTGGAACTGCGGAACCTGTTCACCACCCGCATCGCCCTCAGGCTGTCCGAGAAGACCGAAGTCGGGATGGTCCTCGGCGACGGGGCCCGCGACCGCGGCGCCACCGCGGATCGCATCCCGCTGACCGCGCCGGGGATCGGCTACGTCATCGAGGACGGCGCCCCGACCGTCACCAAGGTCCGGGCCGGATTCGTCGACGACGACCAACTCGCCTGGCTCGCGGAGACCTACCCCACCCCCTCACGACTCGTGCCCGACGTCATCGACGGCGAAATCCTCGACGACCAGCCAGCCGACCAACCGCAGGACGCCCCAGCGCCTCGGCCGCGCAGCAAGGCCCGCCGATGACCGCCCCCGAGACGGTCCCGGAGCCAGGGCCGGTGCCGGTCGGGAAGATCGCCGCCCCACTCGCCCGGGAACTCGCCGTCGCGCACGCCGAAGAAGTCGGCGCCTGCACCCGGCCCCTCGCGGTCCGGCGCATCGACACCACCACCGGGCAGGCCACCGTGGTCCCGATCCCGTGCGGAGCCACCCGGGCGGCGGTGTGCGGGCCCTGCGCGGGTCGGGCCCGGCGGTTGCGGATGCACCAAGCCCGCGAAGGCTGGCACCTCACCGAAGAACCCACCATCACCACCGCCGAACCCACCATGCGGCAACGCGCCCTGCTCGGCCAACGCGCCGACCTCGAGGACGAGCACGCCGCCGCGCTCGAGGCGGGCGACACCGACCGCGCCCACGACCTCGAGCACGCCATCGACCAAGCCGACGCCCTGCTCCGCGCCGAAGGCATCCGCGGCACCCTCACCGCCCCACGCACATCGGGCGAAGACGGTGAGGAGGCGGCGAAGCGGCGGACCCGCAGCACCCGGCGGCGTCAGGACGCCCCCGACCTCCCGCGGCACAAGGTCCGGGCCCAGACCACCGGGAGGGTGTTCGAGGCTCCGAACGGGCGGACCTACCGGCCGTCCACCTTCGTCACCCTCACGCTGCCCTCCTACGGGCCGGTCCGCTCTGACGGCGCTCCGCGCGACCCCGATCGGTACGACTACCGCCGCGCGGCCCGGGACGCGCTGCACTTCGGCAAACTGGTCGACCGGTTCTGGCAGAACCTGCGCCGCGCCGCCGGGTGGAACGTGCAGTACTTCGCCGCAGTCGAACCCCAACGCCGCGGAGCACCACATCTCCACGCCGCCATTCGCGGCACTCTGCCCCGCAAGTTGATCCGCGAGGTCGCCGCCGCCACCTACCACCAGGTCTGGTGGCCCCCCGCCGACCAGCCGATCTACACGGTGGAGAACCCGCCGGTCTGGGACGAGACCCGCGACGTCCCCTGCTACGTCGACCCCGACACCGGTGCCCGGCTCCCGATCTGGGAGCAGGCCCTCGACGCGCACACCAGCGGCGACGACGCCGTCCCCGCCCATGTGCTCGGGTTCGGCCCGCAGGTCGACATCCAAGGCGTCCTCGGCGAGACCGGCGAAGCCGACCGGGCCCTCGGGTACCTGACGAAGTACCTGACCAAGGGCGTCGCCGAGTGCCACACCCCTGACACCCCTGCCGCTCAGCTGCACATGGACCGGCTTGTCGAGGCCCTCCGGCACGAGCCGTGTTCCGAGAGCTGCGCGAACTGGCTGCTCTACGGGATCACGCCGAAGGGTGCCACGGCTGGGCTCGCCCCGGGCATGTGCAAGGCCAAGGCCCACAAGGCCGAACACCTGGGCTACGGCGGCCGCCGCTGCCTGGTCTCTCGCCGCTGGTCCGGCAAGACCCTCACCGAACACCGCGGCGAACGACGTACTCACGTCCTGCGCGTCCTCGGTGCCGTCGGCGCCAAGCCCGAACACGACACCGACGACGCGGACCCTGAGCGCTACACCTGGCAGCTCATCGGGCCCCGTGACCCCGACCAACCCGACCGCCTGGAGCTGCTACTGCGCTCCATCGCCCAACGCCGCCGATGGCGCCAGCAATACGACCAGGCCAAGGACGACGTCAGCTCGGCAACTCACGAGCAGGGGGCGGCGGCATGACGACCACACCGACGGAGGGTCTCTGGTCGGTCGACGACGTCTCGGCGTACCTCGGCATCCCGGTCAAGACGCTCTACCAGTGGAAGTGGCGCGGCGAGGGTCCTCCCGTCCGGAAGATCGGTCGTCACCTCCGGTACGCGCCTGATCAGGTCCGGGCATGGGCGACGCAGCCGGAAGCGGCGTGATCACCCATGGGCCACGTACAAGACCGCTGGTTCCGCACCGTGCGGGACGAGTTCACCGGCGAGACACGGCGGGAGCGCACCGACCTGCACGGCACCGGGCTTCGCTACAAGGTGCGCTACGTCGACCCCGAGGGCCGCGAGCGGTCCAAGTCGTTCCCCGATCGACGCAAGAAGGCCGCGGAGGACTTCCTCGGGGAGATGGAGTCCGGTGTCCGCGCGGGGACCTACCTCGACCCCAACGCCGGCAAGATGCCGTTCCGCGAGTACGCCGAGAGCTGGGTCAAGGGCCAGTCCAGCGACGCGTCCTCCCGCCAGTCGATCGAGAGCCGACTGCGAAGCCAGCTCTACCCGTTCTTCGACCGGCGACCGGTCGATGCGATCGGGCCGGCCCGCGTGCGCGACTGGCTCGCGAGGCTGGAGGAGCAACGGCTCGACGGGACGTATCGGGCGGTGCTCTTCGACACGCTCTCCTCGATCATGAACGCCGCCGTCGAGGACAAGCTCATTCGTGACAATCCTTGTCAGGCACGGAGCATCAAGAAGCCCCGGAGATCCAGCCGTCGCGTCGTGCCGTGGTCGGTGGAACGAGTCCGCGCCGTGCGGGAAGGGCTGGCCGAGCGGTGGCGTCTCGCGGTCGACGTCGGGGCCGGGCTCGGCCTGCGTCAGGGCGAGGTACTCGGACTGTCACCTGATGACCTCGACACCACAGAAGCGGTGGTCCACGTCGTTCGGCAACTGCGGATCATCCGCGGGCAGCTGGTCTTCGCCCCACCCAAGGGCGGCAAGTCCCGGACCGTCCCACTGCCCGACGAGGTCCGCGGCGCCGTGGCCGCGCATCGTCGGTCGTTCCCCTCGGTGCGCGTCCGGCTGCCGTGGCTGGAGCCGGGAGGGCGCACCGTCGAGGTCGAGCTGCTGCTGTCCAACGAGCGGGGCGCGCCCCACTCGGGCGATCACTTCAACAAGGTGAAGTGGCGTGGGGCGTTCCGGACCGCCGGGCTCGCCTACGAACCGCGGACCGACGGCATGCACGCCCTGCGGCACTTCTACGCCTCGACGCTCCTGGCCGGCGGCGTCTCCATCAAGGAGGTCGCCGAGTACCTCGGCCACACCGACCCCGGCTTCACGCTCCGGACCTACACCCACCTCGTGCCGTCGAGCCACGCTCGCGCCCGCCAGGCCGTGGACGCCGTGCTCAGGGCGGGCGTTGATACCTCCGACGGCCTGAGGACGGCCTGATCATGAGCACGCTGACGACGACCGCACGCCAGGGACTACGTCCGGCCTGGACACACAACGGCGCCGGCCACGAGAGCAGCCCTCGTGACCGGCGCCGATGCGGCTGGGGAGCGTCAGGCGATGTGGCGCCCGGAGATGGAGCGGGCGATGACGAGCTGCTGGATCTGTTCGGTGCCCTCGAAGATGTCGTAGATCTTCGAGTCGCGGTGCATGCGCTCGACCGGGTGCTCGCGGGAGTAGCCCGCGCCGCCGAGGACCTGGATGGCCCGCTCGGTGGCCCAGACCGCGACGCGGCCGGCCTTGAGCTTGGACATGGAGCCCTCGCCCGCCTCGAACGGCACGCCGTTGCGGCCCATCCACGCCGCGCGCCACACGAGCAGGCGGGCGGCGTCGATCTCGGTCTTCATGTCGGCGAGGGTGAACGCGATCGACTGGTTGTCGATGATCGGGCGACCGAACGTCTGCCGGCCCTTCGCGTACTCCAGCGCGTACTCGTAGGCCGCGCGGGCGATGCCGATGGCCTGCGACCCCACCGTCGGGCGGGAGAGCTCGAAGGTCTGCATCGCGGCCGAGCCCTTGGACTTCTGCCCCTCACGGGCCTTGGCGAGGCGCTCGTCGAGCTTGTCCTTGCCGCCGAGCAGGCAGGAGCCGGGCACGACGACGTCGTCGAGGAAGACGTCGGCCGTGTGCGAGGCGCGCAGCCCCATCTTCTTGATCTTGCGGGTCGACTCCAGGCCCGGCGTGTTCGGCGGGATGATGAAGCCGGCCTGGCCGCGGGTGCCCAGCGTCGGGTCGACGACGGCCTGGACGACGTGGATGTTCGCGATCCCGCCGTTCGTGGCCCACGCCTTGGCGCCGGAGATCGTCCACTGGTCCTTGGCCTCGTCGTACACGGCCTTGGTCCGCATCGCGCCGACGTCGGAGCCCGACTCCGGCTCCGAGGAGCAGAAGGCGGCGACCTTGACGTCGTCGACGTCGCCGTAGCACTGCGGGATCCACTCGACCATCTGCTCGGGCGTGCCCGAGGAGAAGATGCCGGCGACGGCCAGGGTGGTGCCGAAGATCGCCATGCCGATGCCGCCGTCGCCCCAGAAGAGCTCCTCGTTGACGATCGGCAGGCTCAGGCCGGTCTCGTCACCCCAGAACGACGCGAGCGTCTCGAAGTTGTAGAGCTCGATCTTCGCGGCCTCCTGCAGGACGGGCCACGGGGTGGCCTCGCGCTCGTCCCACTCCTCGGCCGCCGGGCGGATGACGTCGGCGGCGAAGCCGTGCGCCCAGTCCCTGAGGTCGGTGTGCTCCTCGGACAGTTCCATCGAGAAAGTCATGGTGCGCCTTACGCCGAGGGGATGGTGAACATCTTCTGTAGGGCGGTGGCGAAGCCGACGTCGCCCGAGACCTTGAGCTTGCGGGTCATGAACAGCGTGATCGGGTTCGCGTTGTTCGTGACGACCTTGAGGAACTCCGTGCCGTTCATGAACAGCTCGGTCCGGGGCTCCTCGTCGAGGCTGGTGGAGACCGTGCAGGTGCCGTGCTGCATCGCGGTCTGGTAGTCGTCGCTGCCGCCGCCCGGAGCGCCGGTGACGTGCCAGTGCACGACCTGCCGCTTCGAGCTCGCCCCCTTCGACGAGTAGAACTCGCTCATCCGGCCGAAGATCGCGTCGATCACCGGGCGGCGGGCGTCGGAGGCCATGATCGCCTCGAGCTGCGCCTTGCTCGCGCCCTTCACCAGGCGCGCGAAGATCGACGCGTCCACGGTCTTCGCACCCTCGGGCTCGGCGAGCGCGTCGCGCAGCGTCGCCACGAGGTCCTCGGAGGACAGCTTCTTGAGGTCGACGCTGCGACCCAGCTCGTTGACGTCGATCTTCTCGGCCACGATCTCCACTCCGACGTGAGGTTCCAGGTACCAGCGGTCCCGCTGACGCTCGCTACTTTACGCGGTAGTAGATACGATGCAAGGGTGACCTCCTCGACGCGCCGACGCCTCGCCCCCGAGGTGCGCCGCCGCCAGGTGCTGGACGCGGCGATCGCGGTGTTCTCCGAGGAGGGCCTGCACGGCGCGTCGATGGACGCGATCGCGGCGCGGGCCGGCGTGTCGAAGCCGCTGGTCTACGCCCACGGCGGCACGAAGGACGAACTCTTCGCCGCATGCCTGGCCCGCGAGGCCGAGCGGCTCGTCTCCACGCTGACCGCGGCCGCCCTTCCCGACGGAGGCTCCCGCGACTCGGGCGCCGACGCCCGGCTCCGGCGGTCGTTCCGGGCGTTCTTCGGCGCCGTCACCACGCACCGCCAGGGTTGGACCGTGCTCTACCGGCAGGCGTCGAGCGGGGAGTTCGCCGGCCCGGTCGACGCGGCACGGCGCGGCATCGTGCGCCGCGCGGCGGAGCTGCTCGCGGCGGAACTGGGCGGTTCGGCCGAGGCCGCGGAGCCGGTCGCGCACATCCTGGTCGGCGCCGCCGAGGGGCTGACCGACTGGTGGCTCGGCGGGAACCACCCGACCCACGGCCGCGAGCCCGCCGACCTGCTCGCCGACATGCTGATGGCCGTCGTCTGGCCGGGGTTGGACGCCCTGCGCGGGTCGTA
The DNA here is from genome assembly GCF_030269685.1 of Actinomycetospora sp. NBRC 106378. Taxonomy (GTDB): domain Bacteria; phylum Actinomycetota; class Actinomycetes; order Mycobacteriales; family Pseudonocardiaceae; genus Actinomycetospora. The sequence goes on along the minus strand of NZ_BSTT01000012.1, from coordinate 117,981 downwards.
GCTCCGTGGCAGGAAAGCGTCGTTGCTGTCATCCAGTGGCAGGTCCGCCGCATCGTCGGAGCGGGCTCGACGACGCCGTGTCCCGACGATGGCGCTCTGCTGCCGTTGGACGCGAGCAGAGCGCCATCGTCGGTTCGCTCTCTCTACGTCCGTCTAGCGTGACCGCGAGAGAGCCGGATACGGCCCGATCTGTCGTCGATCGAGGCGTCTACGCCCGTCTAGCGTGGGAGCGAGAGAGCCGGATACGCCACGATCCGCCGCACGACGCTCGTGAGGTGCACACCGGGCAGGTCCGCGGGCTCCCGCGCCTGCCTGATGTGCACCTCGTCGTGAGGGCGCGCCGGACCTCAGCGACGGGTCAACCGCCCGAGGACCCGCGTGACGGGATTCCGTGACGCGCCGTCGCCCAGGACACCCGTGGCACCGTCGGCGATGAGGGACGCCACCGTCTCGGCCGCGTCGGCCCGGTTCGCGCCGATGCCGCCGGAGGCACCACGCTTGATCCAGCCGACGACGTAGGTGCCCGGACGGTCCTGCACCCGCCCCTGCACGTGCGGCACCGTTCCCGACGACGGGTCGAACGGCAGCCCCGGCACGGGACGACCGCGGTGGCCGATCGCCCGGACCACCACGCCCGCCTCCACGACGTCCCCGCCCACCAGCCGCACGCCGGTCACGTGGTCGGTGCCCACGATGTCCTCGAGAGCGGCGTGGAACCGCAGCACCACCCGCCGTCGGGAAGGCTCCCCCGCCTCCGAGAGGAGCGGGACGTCGCGCAGCAGGCTCGCCGTCCCTGCGGTGTCGGCCCCTGCGATCTCGTCCGCCACGCGGGGGTCGTGGTCGTCGACGACCACCTCGAGGTCGTCGCGGCGCAGCAGCCCGAGCAGCTCGCCCCGGGTCCAGGCCGCGTCGCGCGGGCCGCGTCGGCCGAGCACCACGACCTCGCGCACCGCACTCCCGCGCAGCGCGGCCAGCGCCCCCGGGGCCACCCCCGAGAGCGCGGACGGGTCGGCCGCGAGGACGCGTGCGATGTCGAGGGAGACGTTGCCGGTGCCGACGACCACCACGCGCGGCCCGGACAGGTCGACCGCGTCCGCCGGGATCTCGGGGTGGCCGTTGTACCAACCGACCACGGTCGTGGACGCGAGGTTGCCCCGCAGGTCCTCGCCCGGGATGCCGAGGTCGCGCGACTCCGCGGCGCCGACGGCGTAGATCACGGCGTCGTAGCGCCGTGCGAGCTCGTCGGCCGTGACGTCGCGCCCGACCTCGACGCCGAGCCGCAGCTTCACCCGGTGGTGGGCGTGGTAGCGGGCGAAGTGCTCGCCGACCTTCTTCGTGGACGCGTGGTCGGGCGCGACGCCGAAGCGCACGAGGCCACCCGGCTCGGTGAGCCGGTCGATGATCGTGACGTGCGCGGTGGTGTGCAGGAGCAGGTCCTCCACCGCGTACATCGCGGCCGGCCCGCTGCCGACCACCGCGACGTCGAGCCGCGGGAAGTCCGCCGGCAGCACGCGGTCGAAGCGCACCGGGTCCCAGGCGTGGAACAGTGGGGACCCGGCGAGCGCCGTCGGGACGTCGCGGCCGGCGTAGTACCCGGCGTTGACCTCGGCGTAGTCCCGCAGCGGGCCGACGAGCTCCTCCACCGGGAACACCGCGTCGACCGGGCAGACCTCGGCACACGCCCCGCAGTCGATGCAGGCCCGCGGGTCGACGAAGAGCATGTCGGTCGACCCGAAGTCCGGCTCACCCGGCGCGGGGTGGATGCAGTTGACCGGGCAGGCCGAGACGCACGAGGCGTCGACGCAGCACGACTGCGTGATCGCGAACGCCACGACGGCCTCTCAGAGGATGTGCGCGGCGCGGTAGATCGCCCGCGCCGGACGCGTCAGCAGGCCGACCGAACCGAGGAACTCCATCAGCTCCGCGCAGCTCGAGCGCAGCATCGCCCGGTGGTGCTGGTTCGCCCGCGCCTCGCGCAGCGCCCGCTCCGGGTCCAGCCCGGCGTTCGCGTAGACCTGCTTGTTCCACATGCTCGTGACGATGAAGAACGCCGCGAAGGCGACGAGCAGCGCCTGCACCCGACGACGGACCGGGCCGACGCCCTCGAGCCGCTCCCGGGTCTCCTCGCGGGCGAAGCGCATGTGCCGCGCCTCCTCGACCACGTGGATGTTGTTGATGGTGCGCGCGAACGGGGCGACGCGGTCGTCGCGCATCCAGTCGCGCTGCATGACGTCGAGGACCTCCTCGGCGACCAGGATCGACGCGTAGGCCGCCTCGCCGCTGGCGACCGCCTTGAACACGCGGCCGCCCTCGACGACGTGGCGGGCCGGGCGGTAGGCGGGCGCGCCCAGCTTCTCCGCCCCGCGGGCGAACATGATCGAGTGGCGGCACTCGTCGGCGATCTCGGTCAGCGCCCACTGGAACGCCGGGTCCGTGGGGTCCTTCGCGTAGAAGTCCCGGATGACCATCTGCTGCAGGATCATCTCGAACCAGATGCCCGTGCTGGCGACCGACGCCGCCTCCTGCCGGGTCAGCGCGGCGCGCTGGGACTCGCTCAGCTCGTCCCAGTACGACGTCCCGTAGAGCGTGCTCCACTCCGGGCTGCAGCCGTGGTGGGCCGGGTCGAGCGGGGTCTCCCAGTCCACCTCGGCGAGGGGGTCGTAGGAGAGCTCGCCGGCGGAGCGGAGCAACCGCTCCGCGACGTCGTCGCGTCGGTCCGTTCCCTGGCCCTGCTCGACGGTGGTCATGGTCCGCTCACCTTTTCGTACCGGCGGTCACTGTTACCTGCGGTTACCCGTACCAAAGGTAACCGATACACCGTGTCTGCACACCACCGCCTGTCTCCGCCGTCACACCGCGACACGCCGATCGCCGTTTCTCGTGACGTATCGGACCTGATCTAGAGAGCGCCATACGCTGCGATCGTGGATCCGGTGCGCAACCCGTTCGCCCCCGGCGCCGGGCAGCGCCCGCCCGAGCTCGCGGGGCGCGACCGTGAGCTAACCGCGTTCGACGTGGTCCTCGAGCGCGTGGCGCGCGGCCGACCCGAGCGCAGCCTCGTGCTGACCGGTCTGCGCGGGGTCGGCAAGACGGTGCTGCTCGGCGAGCTGCGCTCGATGGCCGTCCGCGCCGGCTGGGGCGCGGGCAAGATCGAGGCCCGGCCGGACGCCGACCTGCGTCGCCCGCTCTCGGCCGCCCTGCACCGCGCGGTCCGCGACCTCGCCGTCCGCCACCGCGCGCCCGACCGGGTCGAGGAGACCCTCGGCGTCCTGAAGGCCTTCGCGCTCAAGGCCACGCCGTCGGACGCCAAGCTCAAGGACCGCTGGCAGCCCGGGATCGACGCGCCCGTCCTGTCCGGTCGCGCCGACTCCGGCGACATCGAGATCGACCTCGTCGAGCTGTTCGGCGTGGTGGCCGAGCTGGCCGCGGACGTCGGCGTCGGGGTGGCCCTGCTCATCGACGAGATGCAGGACCTCCAGCTCGACGACGTGTCGGCCCTGTGCGCCGCGTGCCACGAGCTCTCGCAGTCCGGGGCGCCGCTCGTCGTCGTGGGCGCGGGCCTGCCGCACCTGCCGGCCGTGCTCTCGGCGTCGAAGTCCTACTCCGAGCGGCTCTTCCGCTACGTGCGCATCGGGCAGCTGGACCGGGCCGACGCCGACTTCGCCCTCACCGCGCCCGCCAAGCGCGAGGACGCCGAGCTCACGCCGGCCGCGCTCGAGCTGCTCTACGAGGTCTCCGGCGGCTACCCCTACTTCGTGCAGGCCTACGGCAAGGCCGCCTGGGACGCCGCGGTGCAGAGCCCGATCGACGCCGACGACGTCCGCATGGCGGCTCCGGACGCGGGCGCCGAGCTCGCGGTCGGCTTCTTCGGCTCGCGCTACGAGCGCGCCACCCCGGCCGAGCGCGAGTACCTGCAGGGCATGGCCGAGCTCGCCGAGGGCCGCGACGAGGCGGTGCAGACCGCCAAGCTCGCCGCCCACCTGGGCAAACGGGCCTCCTCGCTCTCCCCGGCCCGCGACAGCCTGCTGCGCAAGGGACTCGTCTTCTCGGCCGAGCGCGGCTGGATCGCCTTCACGGTCCCGCACTTCGGCCGCTTCCTCCTGGGCCGCGACTAGTCCCAACGGGTGAAGCTGTCCGGGGCGGTAACGAACGAGGGGGCCCGGACGACACCCATCACGAGCCCCGTGGCGCTGCCGGACCCCCGACCTGGCAGGGCCGCGGGGCTGCTTCATGTCCGGGCCCGGGTCCGTTGCTCGTGCGAGCGCCGCCCACCGCCCGACCGGTACCGACCTCCCCGTACGATTCGCGCGTGTCGGACTCCCGGCTGGAAATCCAGATGCTGCACGACCGTGTGCTGGTGTCCCCCTCGGCCGCCGAGGGTGAGCGCCGCAGCACCGGGGGCATCGTCATCCCCGCGACGGCGTCGGTGTCGAAGCGGTTGAGCTGGGGGGACGTGTACGGGACCGGGAACCACGTGCGGACCGTCAAGGTCGGCGACCGGGTCCTGTACGGGCCGGACGACCACGCCGAGGTGGAGGTCGACGGCCGATCGTTCGTCGTGATGCGAGAACGCGACGTGCACGCGGTGGCCAGCGAGAACATCGAGCCGACCAGCGGGACGGGGCTCTACCTGTGACGACACCGGATCAACCGGACTCCCCCGGCGACACCCGCCTCGACCCGCCCGGCGGTGACGGGAGCGGTCCCGACGCCGAGGCGACGCGGGCGATGTCGGCCGAGCCGGCTCCGAGCTACGACCCGGACGCCGAGGCGACGGTCCAGATCCCGCCGGTGGCCGGTCCGCCGCAGGACGACGTCGACGACGGCGGCTCGAGCGGTTCCCGGCGCAGGCTCCTCGTCGCGGGCGCGGCGGTCGTGGGTCTGCTCGCGGCCCTCTACGTCGGCGACCTCCTGCTGTCGGCCACGAACGTCCCGCGCGGCGTCACCGTCGCCGGCGTGGAGATCGGCGGGATGAACCGCCTCGCCGCGCAGGAGACGCTGGGCCGCGAGCTCGGTCCGCGGGTCTCCCGTCCCGTCACCCTGGTCGCCGGCAGCGGACCCGACGCGCGCACGACGACGATCGACCCGCGCACCGCGGGGCTCGACCTCGACGTCGCCGCCACCATCGACGAGGCGGGCGAGCAGCCGCTGAACCCGTTCACCCGCCTGTCGTCGCTGTTCGCCGACCGGGAGATCGCCCCGATCAGCAAGGGCAACCCCGTCGCCATCGGCCAGGCCGTGGACGCGGCCCGCCCGCAGCTCGACCGGCCGTCGACCGAGGGCACCATCCGCTTCGAGGGCGACCGGCCGATCCCGGTGCCCTCGGTGCCCGGCGCCGTCGTCGACAGCCGCCTCGCGCCCGACGTCGTGTTCGCGCACTGGCTCGACGCCGCGCCCGTCGCCCTGCCCGTCACCGAGCAGCCCGTGACCGTCACCCAGGACGGCCTCGACACCGCGATGCGCGAGGTGGCCACGCCCGCCGTCGCCGGCCCGGCCTACGTCATCGGCGACGGGAAGAACGCCACCCTGTCGCCCGAGGAGATCGGGACGTTCCTCAGGTTCGATCCGGACGGGTCGGGTGGGCTGACGCCGCGGGTCGACGTCCCGGCCGCCGAGAAGGTCGCCGGCCGCGACCTGGCCTCGACCGAGGCGGAGCCGAAGGACGCCACGTTCGCGTTCGAGGGCGCCGCGGCCACCGTCGTGCCCGCCGTCACCGGCCGCGCCATCGACTACCCGAAGACCTTCGAGGGCCTCGTCGAGGCGCTCGGACGCGAGGCCGACCCCGCCCCGCCGACCACCTTCACCCCGCCGCCCGTGCCCCCGGGCGCGACGCCGGCCGCCCCGCCGCCCGCGAACGGCCGCGCGGTGAACGCCGTGTACACCACCACCCCGCCGAAGGTCACCACCGAGGCGCTGCAGGCCCTCGGCCCCGCCACCGTGATCGGCGAGTTCCAGTCGGGCGGGTTCGCCGCCGACTCCGGACAGAACATCAAGCGGGTCGCCGAGATCGTCAACGGCGCGACCATCAAGCCGGGCGAGACGTTCAGCCTCAACGGCTTCACCGGCCCCCGCGACGCGGGCCAGGGCTTCGTCGAGGCGGGCATCATCGACGACGGGGTGCCCGGGCGCGGCATCGGCGGCGGCATCTCCCAGTTCGCGACGACGCTGTACAACGCCTCCTACTTCGCCGGCCTCCAGCAGGTGGAGCACAAGGAGCACAGCTACTACATCAGCCGCTACCCCGCGGGCCGCGAGGCGACCGTCTTCGAGGGCGCCATCGACCTCAAGTTCCGCAACGACGGGGACACCCCGGTGCTCATCCGCACGCAGTGGACCCCGGCGTCGATCAAGGTCCAGATCTACGGTCAGAAGCGCTACGACGTGACGTCGCAGACCGGCCCGCGCACCAACCCCGTGGCGCCCGGCACCCGCGACCTCTCGGACAACCCGAGGTGCAAGCCGTCCAAGGGGGTCGGCGGCTTCACCATCACCGACACCCGGGTCCTCAAGGACGTCCGCACGGGCGAGACGAAGTCCGAGCCGCGCACCGTCCGCTACAACCCGGAGCCCGAGATCACCTGCAACAACCGGTGACCGACGACGACGGCCGGGGGAACGGGGCCGAGCGCGCCGCCCGCGAGGTCCGCGGCGCGCTCGAGGGTCTCGGACGCAGCGGTGAGGGCGAGGCGCCCGCCCGCGGCGTGGAACTCCTCGGGCGCGTCGGGCTGGCCGCCTACGGCCTGGTCCACCTGCTCGTCGGCGGGATCGCCGTGCGGATCGCGCTGTCCGGTGGAGGTCAGGCCGATCAGCAGGGCGCGCTGAGCACGATCGCGGCCGAGCCGTTCGGCGTCGTCGTGATCGTGGTGATCGTCCTCGGGCTGGTCGCCTTCGGGATCTGGCAGGGACTGGCCGCGGTCGCCGGGTTCCGGTGGGCGAGCGGGTGGGACCGCACCCAGAAGCGCATCGGCAGCGGTGCCCGCGCCCTGGCCGTCCTCGGGGTGGCGCTGCTCGGGATACGGCTGCTGGTCACCGGGTCGTCCGGGTCCTCCACGGGCGGCTCGCAGCAGGCGACGGCGGGTGTCCTCGCCCTGCCGGGTGGACGCATCCTCGTGGGGTTGGCGGCGGTGGTCGTGCTGGTCGCCGCCGGGGCGACCGCGTGGACCGGGGTGCGGCGCGACTTCCTGGAGGAGCTCGACCGGTCCCGACTACCGTCCTGGGCCCGACGCCCGACGGTCTGGCTGGGCGTGGCGGGCCACGTGCTGCGGGCGGTCGCGTTCCTCGTGACGGGCGTGCTCGTCGCCACCGCCGCGTTCACCGCCGACCCGCGCCGGGCCGGCGGTCTCGACGCCGCCCTCAAGACCCTCGCCGGCCAGCCCTTCGGGGTGTTCCTGCTGCTCGCCGTCGCCCTGGGATTCCTCGCGTTCGGCCTGTACCTGTTCGCGGAGGCGCGGGCGCGCCGGGTGTAGGTGCTTCGCTCGTGAGCACTAATCCGTGCCCTGACGCGGATTAGTGCACACGAGGCCGAAGGCCACCTCTAGTCCGTGCCCGACTCCATCGCCGCCCGGTCGAGGGCGGACTCGTCGGTGCCCTGGTCCTCGCTGCGGCCGGTGATCTGGTCGGCGCGGCCCTGCTCGAGCTCGCCGACGAAGGCGGCCTGGCCGGTGAGCTGGCCGAAGGCGGCGTACTGCTCGAGCTTCGCACGGGAGTCGGCGATGTCCAGGTTGCGCATCGTCAGCTGGCCGATCCGGTCCAGCGGGCCGAACGCGGCGTCCTCGGTGCGTTCCATCGAGAGCTTGTCCGGGTGGTAGGAGAGCGCCGGACCCTCGGTGCGGACGATCGTGTAGTCCTCGCCCCGGCGCAGGCGGATCGTCACCGAGCCGGTCACGGTGCGACCGATCCAGCGGGTGATCGACTCACGCAGCATGATCGACTGCGGGTCCAGCCAGCGACCCTCGTAGAGCAGGCGGCCGAGCCGGCGACCCTCGTTGTGGTAGTTCGCGATCGTGTCCTCGTTGTGGATCGCGTTCAGCAGCCGCTCGTAGGCGATGAACAGCAGGGCCATGCCGGGCGCCTCGTAGATGCCGCGGCTCTTGGCCTCGATGATGCGGTTCTCGATCTGGTCGGACATACCGAGTCCGTGCCGCCCGCCGATGCCGTTCGCGGCCATCACGAGGTCGACGTTGTTCGCGAACCGCTCCCCGTCGATCGCGACCGGGTAGCCCTGCTCGAACGAGATCGTCACGTCCTCGGGCTCGATCGCCACGCCCGCGTCCCAGAACCGCACACCCATGATCGGCTCGACGACCTCGAGGGACTCGTCGAGGTGCTCGAGGGTCTTCGCCTCGTGGGTGGCGCCCCAGATGTTGGCGTCCGTGGAGTACGCCTTCTCCTTGCTCGCGCGATAGGGCAGGTCGTGCTCGGTGAGCCACTGGCTCATCTCCGCCCGCCCGCCCAGCTCGTCGACGAACTGCGCGTCCAGCCACGGCTTGTAGATGCGCAGCTGCGGGTTCGCGAGCAGGCCGTAGCGGTAGAACCGCTCGATGTCGTTGCCCTTGTAGGTCGAGCCGTCGCCCCAGATGGCGACGCCGTCGTCCTGCATGGCGCGCACGAGCAGCGTGCCGGTGACGGCGCGCCCCAGCGGCGTCGTGTTGAAGTAGACGCGCGAGCCGGACCGGATGTGGAAGGCGCCGCACATCAAAGCGACGAGACCCTCCTCGACCAGCGGACCGCGACAGTCGACGAGCCGCGCGATCTCCGCGCCGTACTCCTTCGCGCGGTCGGGCAGCGTGGCCATGTCGTCCTCGTCGTACTGACCGAGGTCGGCCGAGTACGCGCAGGGCACGGCGCCGTGGTGGCGCATCCAGGCGACCGCCACGGAGGTGTCGAGACCCCCGGAGAAGGCGATGCCGACACGCTCGCCGACCGGCAGATTCGTCAGGACCTTCGACACGTCGCAGAACCTATCTCCCGGACCCCTGTGACCCAGGAATCACCCGCCCCGAACAGCAGGAAAGCGTCGTTGCTGTCACCGGACGACAGCAACGACGCTTTCCTGCCACGTGGCGGGGGAACGATCAGAACGCGGCGACGTCCAGGTCCATGATCGAGTTGTCCGCGCCCTCGACGATCGCGCGGCGCGCGGTCAGCTCGGGCAGCACGTTCTTCGCGAAGAAGTGCGCGACGGCGATCTTGCCCTCGTAGAAGGCCGTGTCCTTGGCCGAGGCGCCGCGGTCGAGCGCCCCGATGGCCACCTCGGCGCCACGCAGCAGCAGGTAGCCGATGAGCATGTCGCCCACGGAGAGCAGGAAGCGCACCGCGTGCTGGCCGACCTTGTAGAGGTTCCGGACGTCCTCCTGCGACGAGGTCAGGTGCCCGATCATCGTGCCGAGCATCGCCTGCACGTCGGCGAGCGCGGTCGCGAGGAGCGCCCGGTCCTCCTTGAGCCGGCCGTTGCCGGCCTCGGACTCGAGGAAGGTCTGGACGAGCCCCGCCACGTGCACGAGGGCCTGGCCGTTGTCCTTGACGATCTTGCGGAAGAAGAAGTCCTGCGACTGGATCGCCGTGGTGCCCTCGTAGAGCGAGTCGATCTTGGCGTCGCGGATGTACTGCTCGATCGGGTAGTCCTGCAGGTAGCCGGAGCCGCCCAGGGTCTGCAGCGACCCGATGAGCTGCTCGGACGCCCGCTCCGAGCCGACGCCCTTGACGATCGGGAGCAGCAGGTCGTTGACCTTCTCCGCGAGCGCGACCTCCTCGGCGGTGACCGAGCCGGCCTCGGCGTCGGAGGCCTCGCCCAGGCGCACCGTGTCCTGGTAGGTCGCGGTGAAGGCGTAGACGGCGCGCAGCCCCTCGGCGTACGCCTTCTGCAGCATGAGGCTGCGGCGGACGTCCGGGTGGTTGGTGATCGGCACGCGCGGCGCCGTCTTGTTCGTCTGCTGCGTGAGGTCGGCGCCCTGGATGCGCTCCTTGGCGTACTCGAGGGCGTTGAGGTAACCCGTCGAGAGGGTGCCGATGGCCTTGGTCCCGACCATCATCCGGGCGTACTCGATGACCTGGAACATCTGGGCGATGCCGTCGTGCACGTCGCCCAGCAGGAAGCCGGTCGCCGGGGTCCCGTGGATGCCGAAGGACACCTCGCAGGTCGCCGAGGCGTTCAGCCCCATCTTGTGCTCGACGTTGGACACGAAGGCGCCGTTGCGCTCACCCGGCTCGCCGGTCTGCGGGTCGAAGTGGAACTTCGGCACGAGGAAGAGCGAGAGGCCCTTGGTGCCCGGCTTCGCGCCCTCGGGGCGGGCCAGCACCAGGTGCATGATGTTCTCGACGAGGTCGTCGGAGTCGGCCGAGGTGATGAAGCGCTTGACGCCCTCGATCGACCAGGTGCCGTCGCCGTTGTCGCGGGCCTTCGTGCGGCCCGCGCCCACGTCGGAGCCGGCGTCGGGCTCGGTGAGCACCATCGTCGCGCTCCAGCCGCGGTCGACCATGACCTGCGCCCAGTGGCGCTGCAGCTCGTTGCCGTTGCGGTAGATCACCGACGCGAAGTTCGGGCCGGTCATGTACATGAAGACCGGGGCGTTGGCGCCGAGGATCATCTCGGCGGCCGACCACTGGATCGACGGGGGCACGCCCATGCCGCCGATGGCGTTGTCGGCCGAGAGGCGCCACCACTCGGCGTCCCACATCGCGCGGTAGGACTTCTTGATGCCCTCGTCGAGGTGCGCGGTGTGGGTCTGCGGGTCGAACCGCACCGGGTTGCGGTCACCGGACTCGTAGGACTCCGCGAGCGGGCCCTCGGCGAGCGCCGCGGCCTCGTGGAGGAGCGCACGGGCGGTCTCCTCGTCGGTCTCCGCGAACGGACCCTGCCCGAACCGGTCCTGCACGCGCAGGAGCTCGAACAGCGTGAACTCGATGTCGCGGACGTTGGCCTTGTAGTGGCTCATGACGTGGCTGCTCCGTGCTCCGTCGAGAAAACCCGTCCGGTGGTGACGCGGCGGGCTCTGGCCGGTCCGTACCGGCGGGTAACCCCAGGCTATTACCGCGCGGTAACCCTGTCGAGGGCGGATCCCCGAGTGGAGCACGTGGGAGACTGCGACCCCGGACGGAGAGGGGATCGGGTGGGCGCGCGGACCACGAGGGCGGTCGAGTCCCTGCGCACCCTGCTGGTCACCGCCGACCCCGGCCTCGCCCGGCTGCGCCTGGCCTCCGTCGCCGTCGCGTCGATGGCCCTCGCGGCCGGGCTGGTGGCCTGGGGCCGCGCCACGCTGGTGCCCGACGAGCCGGTGACGGTCGTGCTGTTCGCCGGGGTGCTGGCGATGATCTCGAACCTCGCGGTCAACGAGAAGACCGTGGCGCGCCAGCGCGTGACGACCGCGCTGATGGTGCTCCCGGCACTCGCCTCCACCACGGTGGGCACCCTGCTCTCGCCCCACCGTCTCGTCGCCGACGTGGTGTTCGTCGCGGTCATGGTGACCGCGGTCTACGTGCGGCGCTTCGGCCCGCGGGGCTTCGCGCTCGGTATGGGCGGGTTCATGCCGTTCTTCTTCACCCAGTTCCTGCAGGCGAAGCCGCCGCAGATCCCGGCGCTGTGCGTCGCCGTGCTCATCGGACTCGGCGTCACGCTGCTGCTGCGCGGGTTCCTGTTCGCCGAACGCCCGGAGCGCACGCTGCGCCGGCTGGTCGACGCCTTCCGCGCCCGCGCGCACGAGATGGTGCTGCGGGTCGACGACGTGCTGGCCGAGGCGCAGCAGGGGTCGATGCGGGCGCCCGGCGACGAGCACGAGCAGGTCGGCGACGCCGTGCTGGAGCGGCTCTACCGCGCCCGGCGGCGGCTCAACGAGACCGCCCTGATGGTCGAGGACCAGCTCGAGCACAGCGCCGCGGACCGGGTGTGGCCCGGCCTGGCGAACGACCTGCTCGCCCTGCGGGTGGTCGACACCGAGCTGGGGCTCGAGCGGCTCGGCGTCGCCACCCGCCGGCTCGTCCGCGCGGACGACACGCAACGCCCGAGCCCGCTCGCGCTCACCGCCCTGCGCACCGGGCTCACCCACCTCGCCCGCGCCACCGACCGACGGGTGCCCCACCGGGAGATCCTCGCCGAGCTCGCCGACGCCCGGGGCGCGGTCGCGGGCCTCGTCGCCGACACCGCGCCGGGCCACGAACGCGTGCAGCGCACCGCCTTCGCCGTGCGCCGGATCGCCGACTCGGTGGAGTACGCCCAGCGTGACCTGCCCGCGCGCCCCGGCGAGGCGACCACCGAGGGCATCGTGCTGCCCGGGGTGCCGCGGGCCCCGGCGGCCTCCCCGGTCGCCGTCGCGACCGAGGCCGCGCCCGACGGCATCGCGACGGGACGACCGGCGGGGCCGGAGCGGTCGGCCGACGGGGACGACCCGTCGTCGGGCGAGGACCGCGGGCTGCTCCTCACCACGCGTCAGTCGATCCAGGTGGGCGTGGGGACGACGATCGCGATCGGGCTGGGCGAGCTGCTCGCCCCGTCGCGGTGGTACTGGGCGGTGATCGCCTCGTTCGTGGTCTTCGCCAACACCGCCAGCCGCGGCGACCTGCTCTCCCGCGGGTGGGGCCGGGTCGTCGGCACGGTCGGCGGGGTCGCGGCCGGCATGGGGCTGGCGGCGCTGACGGCGGGGAACCAGGTGCTCTCACTGGTGCTGCTGTTCGCGTGCGCGTTCCTCGCGCTGTACCTGGTGCGCGTGTCCCCGGGGATGCTCGCGTTCTGGATCACGGCCGTGCTCGCCCTGGTCTACGGGCTGATCGGCCAGTTCAGCGTGCAGACGCTCGTGCTGCGGATCGAGGAGACCCTGGTCGGGGTGCTCGCGAGCGTCGTCGCGGCGTTCCTGGTGCTGCCCAAGGGCACCCGCGAGGCGTTCGGGGAGGCCGTCGAGGAGTTCGTCGACGCCGCCGACGGGGTGCTCGAGGCGGGGGTGGCCACCGTCCTCGGGCGGGGCCGCGGGGGCGCGGCCGCGCTCGAGGGCGCCCGCGACATGGACACCGCGCTCGCGACGCTGCGGGCGCGCACGAAGCCGCTGCTGGTGAACACGCCGAAGCGGCGTGGCCGCTCCAGCCACCGGCGCGCGCTGCGGGTCTTCACGATCGTCGACCACTACGCCCGCTCGCTGGCCCGCACCGCCGCGGACCTCGGATCCGACCCGACGCCGGGCTGGGGGCCCACGCTCGAACCCGCGCTCGCGGCGGTCCGGGCGAACCTCGACGGGCTGCGCGACGTCGTGGTGCGGGGGAGGCGCCGCTCGGACGGCGAGCAGGTGCTGGTGCACTCGGCCGAGGAGCTCGTCGACCGCGCCGAGGAGCAGGCCGCGCGCAGCCAGGACCCGCGTCGACGCAACGACGCCCTGGTGGTGACCCGGCTGCTGCGGCGCATCGACCAGGCCGTCGTCGCGCTCGCGGTCGACCTGGGGGCCGCGGCGGACCCGGACGACGATCAGTCGCCGAGCAGCCGGGCGAGCGCGGGGTTGGTGAAGACCCGATCCGGGTCGTAGTCGTCGCGTACCCGCGCGAAATCGGCGAACCGCGGGTAGGCGGCGGCCACGTCGACGGCGTCGAAGTCGTGCCGGGTGCCCCAGTGCGGTCGCCCGCCGTGGGCACGCATGACCGAGGCGGTGCGGGCGAGTACGGGCCCGGGGTCGGTGCCGCGGGGAACGCGGACGGCGACCCAGCCCGTCTCGCGCCCGTACGCCGGGTGCAGCCAGCCGCGCTCCGCGGGTCCGACCCGCATCCGCACCGGCAGCCCGGTCTCGAGCCCGTCGGCGAGCTGGGCGAGCAGTGCCCGCAGACTGCCGACGAGCACTTCGCGCGGCACGGCCCACTCGCTCTGCTCGTAGCGGACCGCGGGCGGGCTCGACAGCACCCGGTGCCCGGCGCCGGTCGCCGACACCGTCCGGGCGAGCCGCGAGACGACGCGGTTGAGCGAGGGCGCGAGCCGCGGCAGGGCCCGCTCGACGACGACGGCGCCGCCCAGGGCGGTGCGGCCGGTCGCCCCCGCGCTCGTGACCCCCACCCCGCGCTCGGCCTCCTCCTCGACGCTCTGCGCCACCCCCGCCCAGCGCGCGAGCGCGGTCGGCGACGACGGGAAGAGCGCGGCCTCCGCGAGGTCGTGGGACTCCCAGAACGTCGGGTCGAGCACCTCGTCGACCGGGCGCTGCGCGCGGGTCACGGTGACGGGGGTGGCCGGGACGACCGCGAGCTCGGCGTCGAGGATCACCCCGAGGGCCCCGAGGGCCGTCCGGGCTGCGTCCAGGTCGGCGTGCGGGACGTCGCGGACCCGTCCCCGGCCGTCGACCACGCGCAGCGCGAGGACCTGTTCGGCGAGGGAGCCGCGGGAGGCCGCGCTGCCGTGCGCGCCGACCGCGAGGGCGCCGCCGAGGGTGGGCGCGGCCAGGTCGAGCGGCACCGGGAGCGCCAGGCCGCGGTCGGCCAGCCCCTCCTGGAGCTCGCCGACGGTCGTGCCGCCGCGGACCCGCACCACGGCCTTCCCGGAGCCGGCCTCCGGCCCGCCCACGGCCGAGACGCCGGTGATCCCCGCGAACGCGGAGCAGTCGAGGTGGACGCCGTCGGTCACGGCGAGGTCGGAGAAACCGTGCCCGGCGCCGACCGGGCGCACCGTCTGGCCCCGTTCGGCGGCGCGCCGGATCACCCCCGCCACACCGGCCTCGTCCAGGGGACGGGCGGTGGCGACGGGCCGGCAACGCTGCCCGCCCGACCAGTTCGTCCACACCCGGCCCAGCCTAGGGGGCCGGACGCACGAACTCCCCCGCCCGCCTGCCGTGGCCGGCAGCGGACGGGGGAGTCCGGGCAGGACGGATCAGGCGACGAAGCGGCCGATCGCGACGTCGACCGCGTCGCGCGCGGTGGCCCCGGCGGTCTCGGCCGCGGACTTGGCCGTCCCGGCGAAGTCGGTGTCCGAGGCCTGCCCGGTGAGCTCGCGGGTCTGCTTGGCGACCTTGCGCGACGCGCGACGCGCGCGCCAGCCCAGCGACGGCTTCCCCTCAGTGTCCACCGCCGCGAGGATCAGCCCGCCGAGCAGGCCGAGGTTCTTGAGGAAGTGGATCTCCTGCGCCGGGCGGTCCGCCCCGTCGGCCTCCCAGAACGCGTGGCCCACCACCGTCGTCGGGATGATGCTCGCGGCCAGCGCCACCGACGCGATGCGCGGGAACTTGCCCAGGGCCAGCAGCACGCCGGCGCCGATCTTCACGCCGGCGTCGATGCGCACGAGCTGGTCGGGCTCGGTGGGGGCCTGCGGCGGGAGCTTGTCACCGACGACGCTCTCCGCCTGCTGGATCTTCGGGGCGGCCATCCCGACCCGCGGCTCCGGGTTGAGCAGGGTGTCGATCCCGCCCTTGATGAACACCGCGGCCAGCATCGGCCGGGCGAGACGGCGGACGAGCATGGGGGAGACCTCCTGCGATCAGGGACGGACGCTGGCGGGGGCGATACCCCTCCCCGTGCACGGGCACACCTGCCACCCCCGGACGAACGAGGGCCCCCCGCACCGGGCGGGAGGCCCTCGAGCTCACGTCAGGTGTTCCGGACACCCCCGACGGGTCCGGAACGTCTCCTCAGCGGCGGAGCACGTGCCGACCGCCGGCCGGCTCCGCCTGGGGACGACGACGGCGCTCCGCCCGGCGCCGCAGCTCCTCCTCGGCCGTCGCGGCCGGTCCGAGGTCGTGCTGGGCCGGCGGCGGGGGGACCTCCTCCACCGGGGCGAGGCGGCGACGGCCGCCGTCCTGGGCGGGGAAGGGCCCCGAGCCCGGGTGCGGCTCGGGGATGTGACCCCGGCGCTCGGTCGCGGCGTGCCGGTAGCGGCCACCCTCGTAGCGGCGCTCCTCGCGGACCTCGTGCGCCACCGACCGGAAGATCGGCTCCGCCTCGAACGGGTCGCCGGGCGTCGCCGCCAGCGCCGGCCGCAGCCGCTCCTGACGGGCACGCTGGTCGGCCAGGAAGCGCTCCCGGGCCCACTGCTCACGCGCCCGGGCGTCGAGATCCGGTCGACGCTGCGCGCCCACCGGCTCCAGGCGCGCGGGCTCGTCGTACCGCCACGACCCCGTGTCGTCGAGACGCCAACCGCCGCGCACCGTCTCGTCGCGCCAGACCCACATGTTCCCCACCTCCGCCGTTGCACCACACGGTCCTGCTCTCGCTGCGACGAACGGTGGTGTCCGTTCGCCCGCGACATGAGGGGCAACGGCAGGTGTCCGGCGCACCTTTCGGGCGACGCGCCGATCGAATCGCGACACGCCGGAAGACCCCCTGGTCGTGTGTCACTCCAGAGGAGCAGAACCACATCCGTGTCGTTCGCAGCCCCGGTCCTCACCGGCCGTGAGGTCGACGCGCTCGATCGGGCACCCGGGTGATTCGCCCGCCTCCGCGAGACGCACACGGCCGGTCGTGCACCCCATCGAGCGGATGCGCACGGTGGTGGCACACCCCATCGAGGCACGTCGCGGCAGGCGCCGAGGTCGCGGGACGACCCGTCGACCGGGACCATGGAACTCGTGAAGTGCGTGGTGACCGGCGCGACCGGCTACATCGGCGGGCGCCTCGCGCCGCGGCTCGCGGCCGAGGGCCACGAGGTGCGCTGCGTGGTCCGCACGCCCGCGAAGATGAAGGACATCCCCTGGGCCCAGCAGGAGGCCGTGGAGGTGGTCGCGGGCGACGTGCTGGACGAGGACTCGATGCGGGCCGCCTGCGAGGGCGCCGACGTCCTGTTCTACCTCGTGCACTCGCTGTCCGAGTCCGGGTTCGCCGAGGTCGACCGGCACGCCGCGCTGATCACCGCGCAGGCCGCCCGGTCGGCCGGGGTGCGGCGGATCGTCTACCTCGGCGGCATCCACCCGGAGGGGGTGCAACTCTCCGAGCACCTCGCGTCCCGCGCCGAGGTCGGCGAGATCTTCCTGCGCTCCGGGGTGCCGACCGCGGTCCTGCAGGCCGCGGTGATCCTCGGCTCGGGCTCGGCGAGCTTCGAGATGCTGCGCTACCTCACCGAGCGGCTCCCGGTGATGCTCACGCCGAGCTGGGTGCACCACCGCGTGCAGCCCATCGCCATCCGCGACGTCCTGCACTACCTCGCGGGCGCGGTCGAGCTGCCCGCGGACGTGAACCGGTCGTTCGACATCGGCGGCCCCGACGTCCTGACCTACCTGCAGATGATGGAGGGCTTCGCCGAGGTCGCGGGCCTGCCGCCACGGCGGATGCTGCCGGTGCCGGTGCTCACTCCACGGCTGTCCTCGCACTGGGTGAACCTCGTGACCCCCGTGCCGCGCTCCACGGCCGTGCCGCTGATCGACTCCCTCGTCCACGAGGTCGTCGCCTCCGACCACGACATCGACTCCTACGTCGCCCCGCCGGCCGAGGGCCTCACGAGCTTCCGCCGCGCGGTCGACCTCGCGCTCACCCGGATCCGCGAGGGCCAGGTGGAGACCCGCTGGTCGGGGGCGAACGCCCGCTACGCCCCGTCGGAGCCGATGCCCTCGGATCTCCTGCCCTCCGACCCGGAGTGGGCGGGCGGCACCGTCTACACCGACGTCCGGGAGCGCACCTCCGCGGCGAGCGCGGACAACCTCTGGCACGTCGTCGTCGGGATCGGCGGCAACCGCGGCTGGTACTCGTTCCCGATCGGCTGGTGGGCCCGCGGGGTGATCGACCGCCTCGTGGGCGGGGTCGGCCTGCGCCGTGGCCGCCGCGACGAGGACTCCCTCAAGGTCGGCGACGCGCTGGACTGGTGGCGGGTCGAGGAGTGCGTGGAAGGAAGCGACGCCGGCCCGCAGTCGGTCCCCGACCTCGAGGACGGCGAGTACCTGCTGCGCCTGCGCGCCGAGATGAAGGCCCCCGGCCTCGCGTGGCTGGAGCTGCGCGTGGCGCCCCGGCCCGGCGGGTCGATCTACCGCCAGCGCGCGATCTTCCTGCCCCGGGGCCTCGCGGGGCACGCCTACTGGTGGGTCATCGCGCCGTTCCACGTGCTCGTCTTCGGCGGGATGGAGCGGCGCATCGTCGCCGCCGCCGAACTCACCGAGGGCAGCGGCCCGCTCGCCGCTCCCGCCGACGGGCACGGTCCGATCGCGGCGCTCCGGCGCCGCCGACGCGTCCGTGCGCTGCGTGACGCGGAGAAGGCCCGCCGCCGCGTGGGTGCCTGACCGGACCGACCCGGCGTCGCGGGCCCCTGGCCGGAACGAACGACGCGAGCTGAACGGACGAACGGGCCGTCGGTCACGCGAGAACGTGACGGACGGCCCGTTCGCTCGGCCCGGAGAGCTCAGGCGCCGGCGGCGTCCAGGCGCTCCGCGGCGGCGCGGGGCAGGTCCAGCGTCCCGGCGGCGCAGTTCTCCTCGAGGTGCTCGAGCGAGGCCGTGCCCGGGATCGGGAGCATCACGGAGCTGCGCTGCAGCAGCCAGGCGAGGGCGACCTGGGCCGGGGTGGCGCCGAGCTCGACCGCCACGTCGTGCGCGGCGTTGCCCTCCTTCGCCAGGTTGCCGGCGTCGGCCGGGGCCCAGGGGATGAAGGCGATGCCGTGCTCGGTGCAGTGGCGCAGCTCGGCGTCGGAGGACCGGTCGACGAGGTTGTACCGGTTCTGCACCGACGCGACGTCGACGATCCGGCCCGCGGCCTCGATCTGCTCGACGGAGACCTGCGAGAGGCCGACGTGCCGGACCTTCCCCTCGCGCTGCAGGTCGGCGAGGAGCCCGAACTGCTCGTCGGCGGCCACGTGCGGGTCGACGCGGTGCAGCTGGAAGAGGTCGATGGTCTCCACGCCGAGACGGCGCAGGCTCATCTCGCACTCCTGGCGCAGGTAGTCCGGGCGGCCGCAGGGAATCCAGCGGTTCGGTCCGGTACGCAGGAGGCCGGCCTTCGTCGCGACGCGCACGTCGCGGTAGGGGTAGAGCGCCTCCCGGACGAGTTCCTCGCTGACGTAGGGGCCGTAGGAGTCGGCGGTGTCGATGAAGTCGACCCCGAGCTCGACCGACCGGCGCAGGACGGCCAGCGCGTTGTCGGTGTCCTTCGGCGGGCCCCAGATGCCCTCCCCGGTGAGCCGCATCGCGCCGTACCCGAGGCGGCGGACGGTGAACTCACCGCCCAGCTGGAACGTCCCGGCGGCAGCCGCCGGCGACTGCGTCGTCGTCACGTGGCATCTCCTTCCCCCGCGCCGGAACGACGCGGAGCGCCCAGCGTGCCCCCCGTGGTGCACCGACGCCCGCGACAGTGGTCGATGTCCCACGATGGGTTCGCTCGACGGTCATCGACTTCGCCGATGCCGCCCTTCCATGTCACATCCGACGATGTCAGACGCGCGCCGGGGCGGTGTCCTCGGCGAACGAGGCGGCGACCCGGTCCGCACTCTCCCGGGCCCGGGCGGTCGTCGCGACGACCCCGAGCACCCCGACGACGGCGGTCGCGACCGCCGCCGCCACCCAGCCCGCCGTCAGACCGGAGCCGAGCGTGACCGCGGCGGCGACGAAGGTACCGGCCACCGCGACCCCGAGGGTGGAGCCGACCTGGCGGCTCGTCGACGCGACCGCCGCCGCCACCCCGGCCTGCGCCCGCGGCATGCCGCTCACCGCGGTGTTCGTGATCGGCGGGTTGACCAGCCCGAAGCCGATGCCGAAGACCCCGAAGACGACGAGCAGGACCCACTCCGGCGTCGTCGGGCCGACCTGCGTGAGGACGAGCGCGACCGCCGTCATCGCGATGCCCGCGACGACCAGCGAGAGCCGGGCGCCCCGGGTGGCGACGAGGCGGCCCGACAGCGGCGCGCACACCGTGGAGGTCACGGCGGCCGGGAGCAGGGCGAGGCCCGCGGCGAGCGAGGAGAGCCCCCGGACCTCCTGGAGGTAGAGGGTCGAGAGGAACAGGAAGGAGGCGAAGGCCGCGAACGCACAGACCGCGATCACCGTCGCCGAGGAGAAGGGCACGCTCGCGAAGAAGCCGAGCTCGAGCAGCGGTTCGCGCCGACGCCGCTCCCACACCAGCAGGGCGACCAGCGAGACGACCGCGGCCACCGCGAGCCCGAGGACCACCCCCGAGGTCCAGCCCAGGCGGGGCGCCTCGATCACGGCCGTCGTGACCGACCCGAGCAGGATCACCACCAGGACCTGCCCGACCGGATCCGGACGCCGGGCATGCGCGGCGCGCGACTCGGGCACGAAGCGCGCGGTGAGGGCGAGCGCGGCGAGCACGATCGGCACGTTGACCCAGAAGATCGCCCGCCAGCCGACGGTCTCGGTGAGCAGGCCGCCGAGCACGGGCCCGAGGCCGAGCGAGATCCCGACGACCGAACCCCAGATGCCGATGGCGCGTGCCCGCTCCCGTGGGTCGACGAAGACGTTCGTGACGATGGACAGCGCGATCGGGTTGAGCATCGTCCCGCCGAGGCCCTGCACGGCGCGGGCCGCGATCAGCCACCCGACCGACGGCGCGAGGCTGCACAGCAGCGAGCCGAGGCCGAAGACGGCGAGCCCGGTCTGGAAGGTCCGGCGGCGCCCGAGCCGGTCACCGGTCGCGCCGGCCAGCATGAGGAAGCAGGCCAGGACGAGCGTGTAGGCGTCGACGGTCCACTGCAGCTCCGTGATCGAGGCCGCGAGGTCCGCCCGGATCGCCGGCAACGCCACGTTGACGATGGTGTTGTCCATCGACACCACGAGCAGGCTCATGCAGCAGATGCCGAGCACGAGCCAACGGTGCCGGGGGCTCCCACCGGAGTCGTTCGCCATGCTCACGAGCCTAGGCCCGGTGCCGAGGTGGACATCGCGGGACGTTCCCGACGACGGGTGTCCCGACCACCGTTGTTGAGCCTAAGTTCCTGGGCCATGGCCGCTCCGGGACTCTTCGAGCAGGCGCGGGGGCTCACCCGCGAGCAGCGCAACGCGTTCCTGGCCGCCTGGCTGGGCTGGGCGATGGACGCGTTCGACTTCTTCCTCGTCGTGTTCGTCCTGTCCGACATCGCGAAGGAGTTCGGTCGCTCGACGACCGAGGTGGCCTTCCTCACCACGGTCACCCTGATCGCGCGTCCGATCGGCGCGCTGGTCTTCGGCATCTGGGCGGACAAGAAGGGTCGTCGCATCCCGTTGATGGTCGACGTCCTCTTCTACTCGGCCATGGAGGTGCTCTCCGGGCTCGCGCCGACCTTCACGGTCCTCGTCGTGCTCCGGTTCCTGTTCGGCCTCGGCATGGGCGGCGAGTGGGGCCTCGGGGCGTCGCTGGCCCTGGAGAAGATCCCGCCGGAGAAGCGGGGGTTCTGGTCGGGCCTGCTCCAGCAGGGCTACCCGGTCGGCTACCTGCTCGCGACGATCGCGAACTTCCTCGTGACGCCGTACCTCGGGTGGCGCTGGCTGTTCGTCCTCGGCGCGATCCCGGCGCTGATCGCCTTCCTCATCCGCACTCGCGTCGGGGAGTCGGAGGCCTGGGAGCGCACCCAGGAGAAGGTGGCGCTGACGAAGGTCGGGCCCGGCCAGGTCTTCCTGCAGCCGAAGGTCCTGCGCCGCTTCCTCTACCTCATCGTGCTCATGACGCTGTTCAACTTCATGAGCCACGGCACGCAGGACTACGTGCCGACCTTCCTCAAGGAGGACTTCTCCGCCTCCACGGGCACCGTCACCGTCGTCGCGATCATCTACAACGTCGGTGCGATCCTGGGCGGGGCCTACTTCGGCGCGCTGTCCGAGCGGTTCGGCCGCCGGCGGACCGCGGCCGCGTGCGCGGTGCTCGGCATCCCGGTCGTCTTCCTGTTCGCGTACTCACCGGTGCTGGGGCTGGTCACCCTCGGCGCGTTCCTGCTGCAGGTGTTCGTGCAGGGCGGATGGGGCGTGGTGCCTGCGCACCTCGCCGAGCTCTCGCCCGACGAGGTCCGCGGCTTCTACCCGGGCGTGACCTACCAGCTCGGCAACGCGATCGCCTCGTTCAACCTGCCGATCCAGGCGGCCCTGGCGGCGGCCTACGGCGGGTCGTTCGCGCTGGCCGCGGTGATCGTGCCCGTCCTCGTCCTGACGGCGGTCGTGCTGCTGCTGGGCCCCGAGGCCCGGGGCAAGGTGTTCGGCGAGGTGTCGCCCACCGGTGCGCCCTCACGCCCCGACTGAGACGGCGTCCAGCGCCTCCGCGACCCGGTCGACCTGGCCCGGGTCCGGGTGCTGGGCCTGGAGCACGAGTTCGTCGGCACCCGCCCGCGCGTAGGCGTGCACGACGTCCCGGACCGCCGACGCCGAGGTCGCGGTGCCCGCGATGACCGGTCCGGCGTGCTCCGGGGTGGTGGCGAAGAAGGCCCGCTGGGTGCGCTCCATCGTCGTGACCGCCTCCGCCCCGAGGGCGAACGGCACCACCACGCCGCGGAAGGGCTCGCCGTCGCGACCCTCCTGCCGCCACCGGACGCGCAGGACCGCGGAGAAGTCCTCGAACCGCGCGAGGCCGGGGTTCGCCAGCCACCCGCGCCCGTGGGTGACGATCCGCCGCAGCGTCGGGGCCGAGGTCCCGGCGAGGAGCAGGGCCGGTCCGCCCGGCGTCGCGGGACGCGGTCCGACGTCGCCGTCGGGCCCCCAGCAGTGCCGGAGCTCGCGCAGGAGCGCGTCGAGGGCCGCGCCGCGTCCGGCGAACGGGACACCCGCGCGCTCGAAGTCCTCGGCCCGGACGCCGGGTGCGAGTGCCAGGGTGAGGCGGCCCGCGCCGGCGAGCGAGTCGACCGAGGCGGCCGCGCTCGCGAGCAGGGCGTGGTCGGTCCGCAGCGGGGCCACGAGCACGCCGGTGAGGTGGATGCGCGTGGTCGCCCCGGCGACGGCTGCGAGCAGCGTGAGGGGCTCGTGGTTGGTCCAGACGAGGCGGTCGTTGGCGTAGACCGACGCGAACCCGAGGTCCTCGGCCCGGCGGGCGACCGCGAGCAGCGTCGCGCCGTCGGCCCCCTCGACGTGGTTGGGCAACCCGATCCCGATGCGCACCCCGACCACGGTACGCGCATTAGTGAAGCCTCGTTACTAATGAGACGCTCCGGGTCGTGACGGACTCCCCCCGCCGTGGTCGGCCCCCTCGGATCGACCGCGCGCGGATCGTCGCCGTGGCCGCCGCGACCGACCCCGCGACCCTGACGATGGCGGGCGTGGCCGCCGAGCTCGGCGTGTCGACCTCCGCGCTCTACCGCTGGGTGGCCGACCGCGACGCCCTGCTCGACCTCGTCGCGGCGGACGTCGCCACCCGGGTGCTGCCGGGATTCACGCCGGGCCCCGACTCGTGGCGGGCGTGGCTGACGGACTGGGCGCACCGCCTGCGCCGTGAGGTCGGCGGCGTCCCCGGCTACGCGCACCGGCTCCTCACCGGGGAGCACCGGGACGCCGGGCACGCACCCGTGGAGACGGCGGCGCTGGCCGCCCTCACCGCCGCGGGCGCCGACCCCGCGTCGGCACGGCAGTACTGGTACTCGTTCAGCAGCGCCGTGCTCGGCTGGGTCACGCTCGAGTCCGGCGCCCGCTTCCCGGGCACCGCCGCGGAGCCCATGTCGTTCGACGTCCACCTCGGCGTGCTCCTCGGCGGACTGGAGGCCGCGATCCGGGAGGCACACCCGCCGTCGTGACCCGCGCTGGCGCGGACGGGCGCGCTCTGCTGACCTGCACGGGTGCCCCACGTGCTCCTGACCACCACCGACTCCGACGACGAGGCGCAGCGGCTGGCCCGCGGGCTCGTCGAGGCCCGGCTCGCCGCCTGCGTGCAGATCGTGGGGCCGGTCCGCAGCGTGTTCCGGTGGGAGGGAGCGGTGCAGGTCGAGCCGGAGTACCAGCTCGTCGTGAAGACCGCGCGCGTGCCCGAGGCGACCGACTGGATCGTCGCGAACCACTCCTACGACGTGCCCGAGGTGATCGCGCTCCCGATCGACGGCGGACATGAGACGTATCTGACGTGGGTGGCGGACGAATCGTCCGATTAGCCTGGGCAACGATGTCCGTGGACCTGGGGACCGCCGCCCTCCGACGGGGAGACCCGGGTTTCCGACGCGTCTCGGTGGGGCTGTTCTTCGCGGGCTTCACCACGTTCGCGCTGCTCTACGCGACGCAGCCGCTGCTGCCGCGGCTCGTCGACGTGTTCGCGGTCTCGCCCGGCACGGCCTCCCTGTCGGTCTCGGTGACCACCGGGGGGCTGGCCCTGGCGATCATCCCGGCGTCGGCGCTGTCCGAGCGGTGGGGCCGGCGGCCGGTGATGCTGTGGTCGCTCGGGGGCGCCGTGGTGCTCGGGCTGGCCGCCGCGGTGGCGCCGTCGCTGTGGCTGCTGCTGGTGCTGCGCGGGCTGGAGGGGGTGGCGCTGGCGGGGCTGCCCGCCGTCGGGATGGCGTACCTGGCCGACGAGGTCGACGCCGGGCACCTCGGCGGGGCGATGGGCCTCTACGTCGCAGGGAACTCGGTCGGCGGCTTCGGCGGGCGGATCGTGGTGTCCGCGCTGAACGACCTCACCGGCTCCTGGCGTCTCGCCCTCGGCGGGATCGCGGCCGTCTCGGCGGCCTGTCTGCTCGTCTTCTGGCTGGTGCTCCCGCCGTCGCGGCGCTTCACCCCGACCCCCGTCGCGGCGTCCGAGGTGGTCGGCGAGGTGCGCTCGCACCTGGGCGACCCGGTGCTGCGGCGGCTGTTCGCAGTCGGACTGCTGCTCATGGGCACCTTCGTCTGCGCCTACAACTACGTGGCGTTCCGCCTGCTCGGGCCGCCCTTCTCCCTGCCCGACCTCGTCGTGGGCTTCGTCTTCGTCCTCTATGCCGTCGGGACCGTGACCTCCACGGTGGCCGGCCGGATCTCCGGCCGGCTCGGCGCCCGGAGGACCGTCCTGGCGGCCTGCGCCGTGGCGGTCGTCGGCGCCGTCGCGATGC
Source organism: Actinomycetospora sp. NBRC 106378 (assembly GCF_030269685.1). Classification (GTDB taxonomy): domain Bacteria; phylum Actinomycetota; class Actinomycetes; order Mycobacteriales; family Pseudonocardiaceae; genus Actinomycetospora. The sequence continues at coordinate 93,140 of NZ_BSTT01000012.1, read as the reverse complement.
TGGCGCCCGTGCTCGCGCTGGTGATCGGCGGCCTGGCGCTGCTCACGGTCGGGTTCTTCGCGGGGCACGCGGTGGCGTCGGCGTGGGTCGGGCGGCGCGCCGAGCACGGGCGGGCCGTCGCGTCCGGGATGTACCTGTTCAGCTACTACGTCGGATCGTCGGTCGGTGGCACGCTCGGTGGCGTCGTGTTCGGGGTGGCGGGCTGGTCGGCCACGATCGGCTTCCTCGTGGTGCTGCTCGCGGCGACGGTCGTGGTGGTCCTGCCGCTGCGGACGGCGGCGGCCCGTTCCGAGCGAAGGGCCCCCTCGGTCGACTAGACGGGCCGTGGCCGCCCTTCGCCCGTGCCGCGGCGTCGTGGCGAAGGGCGCCCCCGGGCGGTTCTACGGAGCGAAGGGGCCCTTCGGTCGAAACCGGACAGGGCGACGCGGCAGACTCGGCCCCATGGACGCCGCGCTCGCCGAGGCCGACCTCGACGCCGCCCGCGCCGGGGACGCCGCCGCGTTCGACCGGCTGATCGCGACGGTGCGCCCTGAGCTGCACGCGCACTGCTACCGCATGCTCGGGTCGGTGCACGACGCCGACGACGCACTGCAGGACGCGCTGCTGCGCGCGTGGCGGGCCATCGGCCGGTTCGAGGGGCGCAGCATGCTGCGGTCCTGGCTGTACACCGTCGCGACCCGCACCTGTCTCGACCTCGCCGACGCCCGCGGTCGGCGGGCCCTGCCAATGGACCTCGGTCCGGCGTCGTCCAAACCGATCCTCGACGACGTGCCGGTCGAGGTGCCGTGGTTGACGCCCTACCCGGACGCGGCGCTCGCCGTCGAGGAGCGCGAGTCGGTCGAGCTGGCGTTCGTCGCCGCGCTGCAGCACCTGCCCGGCAACCAGCGGGCCGCCCTCCTGCTCTTCGAGGTGCTCGGCTTCTCGGCCGCCGAGATCGCGGCGACGATGGACACCTCGACCGCGGCGGTGAACTCGGCGCTGCAGCGCGCGCGGCGGATCGTCGCGGAGAAGGTCCCGCCGGTGTCGCAGGCCCGGACCCTCGCGGGGGTCGACGACGCCCGGCTCCGGGCCGTCGTCACCGGCTACGCGGCCGCGCTCGAGCAGGGTGACGCCGACCGCCTGGTCGCCCTGCTCACCGAGGACGTCACGTGGTCGATGCCGCCCCTGCCCGGCTGGTACGCCGGCCTCGGCCCGGTCGACGCCTTCACCCGGGCCGTGCCGCTCGGCGCCTGCGGGACGTGGCGCACGATCGTGACCAGCGCGAACGGCCAGCCCGCGGTCGCGCTCTACCTCAACGGACCCGCCGTCGCGCAGGGTCCCGACGACGGGTCCTACCGCGCCTGGTCGATCACGGTGCTGACCCTGCGCGGCGAGCGGATCGCGGACCTGACGTCGTTCCTCGGGGCCGAGCACGTCACGGCCGCGGGGCTGCCGCTCGTGCTCGACTGATCAACCCTCGTTGGGCTCGAGGTGGTCCTCGGACGCGGCCTCCCCGGCCGGGAACACGTCGGACACCGCCGGGCGGTCCGGTTCGGCCGACTCGCCGGTCAGCTGCTCGGCGGGCGGGACGACGGTCGACGGGTCGGTCTGCTTCTCGGTGCTCATGGCGGGTCCTCTCGTGTGGTGGACCCTGTCGGCTACCCGGGACGTGGTCTGGGTCACCTGCCCGATCGGCCGGTCATGGCTCCGGGGCGAACAGGCGCAGCAGGTCGGCGAGCAGGCCGTAGTAGCCGACGAGCGCCGTCACCTCGACCAGGCCCGCCTCGCCCAGGACGTCCACCCAGTCGCGGTAGGTCTCGTCGTCCACGGGCTCGTGGCGGGCGAGCGCGCGGGCGGCCGTGTCGGCGGTGTGCTCCACGGGGTCGGGCCAGGCGACGACGGCGTCGGCGGCGAGCCCGGCGAGCTGGTCGTCGGTCAGTCCGGCCCGTCGAGCGATCGGCTCATGGGCGGAGCGCTCGAACGCGCTGTCCCGCACCCCGGCGACCCGGAGGATCACGAGCTCGCGAGCCCGATCGGACAGGTCCCCGGCGTAGCGCAGCGCCGCCCCGAGAGCCTGCAGCGGCTCCCCGACGGCGGGGTGGCGCAGCATCGCGTCGAAGGGGCCGCGCAGCGACCCGTCGTCCTGGACGAGGCCACTCCCCGCCCGTGGTCCGGCGGCGATGGCGTCGTAGACGCGACGGGCGGCCGGGCCGAGCTCGTCGGGGCGGAGGCGGCGTGGTCGGGTCACGGGGTCATCGTGCCGGGCCCGCACCCTCCGCGAGGGTGACGTGAGGCAGCTTTCGAGCCGCTGGGGCCTGCCTGACGTGACCCTCGCGGCGAGCTCCCGGTCGGGCGCGGGCCGCACCCTCCGCGAGTGTGACGTGAGACAGCGTCCACGGCGGTCCGGCCTGCCTGGCATGACCCTCAGGGCCCGGGCAGGGCGGCGACGCAGTCGGGGCGCAGCGGGGTCAGGACCGCCTCGGCGATGTCGGCGAGCTGGTCGACCTGGTCGCGCTGCAGGTGGGCGAAGACCAGGCGCCGGACCTCGGCCGCATAGCCGGGCTCGCAGGCGGCCACGGTCGCGGCGCCGTCCGGGGTGAGGCGGGCCAGGGTGCGACGGGCGTCGTCGGGATCGGGGCTCCGCTCGATCCAGCCGCGCCGCTCGAGCCGCGCCACGATCCGGGACAGGTGCGACGGGGTCACGTTGGCCGTCGCCGCGAGCCGCGTCATGTGCAGTTCGCGGTCCTCGCCCGCCGAGAGCCAGCGCACCACCTGGTACTCGGCGTGGCTCACGCCGACGACGCGCTCCAGGTAGGCGTCCAGCTCGGCGGGCAGCCACATCATGACGCCGAGCAACAGGGACCAGGTCCGTGCCTCGCGTCCGACCAGCAAGTCCTCGCCCACCGACAGGAGCCTACCCAGCGATGTTTGACACGGAAAGTATCCGCTCCTAGCTTTGATTTCCGCAGCAAGTATCGGACCGAGCAGGAGCAGACCATGCGCGCAGCGCGCTTCCACCGCTACGGCGGCCCCGAGGTCCTCACCGTGGAGGAGGCCCCCGAACCGCACGCGGGCCCGGGCTCGATCCGCATCCGGGTGCGGGCGGCGAGCGTCAACCCGATCGACTGGTTGCTGCGCGCCGGCGCCCTGGCGGAGTTCCTGCCCCTCGACCTGCCCGCCGTCCCGGGCCGGGACGCGGCCGGCGTCGTCGACGAGGTCGGGCCGCAGGTCGAGGGGGTGGCGCCGGGCGACCTCGTGTTCGGGCTCGGTGGTCACGCCGACACCACGGCCGAGTTCGCCGTGCTGACCGCCTGGGCCCCGGTCCCGCCGACCTGGAGCGTGGAGGAGGCGGCGGCAGCGGGTCTCGGTGCCGTGACCGCGTTGCGGGCGCTGGGCCCGTTCGGCGACCTCCGGGGACGCACGCTGCTCGTCGACGGTGCCTCCGGTGCCGTCGGGACCGTCGCGGTGGCCGCAGCCGTCCAGGCCGGCGCCACCGTCGTCGGCACGGCGCGCGAGGCCAACCACGAGGCCCTGCGCGCCGCTGGCGTCCTCCCGACCACCTACGGGCCCGGCCTGCCCGAGCGGGTCCGGGCGCTCGCCCCGCAGGGGGTCGACGCCGCCCTGCACGCCGCGGCGTCCGACGCCCTGCCCGATCTCGTCGAGATCGTCGGCGGTGACCCGTCGCGCGTGGTCACCGTGATCGACCGGAACGGCGCCGCCCGACTCGGGACGCACCTCGTCGACGCCGCCAACGACTCGTCGGTCCTGGACGCGGCCGCCGCGCTCGGGCGGGACGGCCATTACCGGCCCCGCGTCGGCCACGTCGTCCCGCTCGACGAGATCGTGAAGGCACACGAGCTCGCCGAGGCCGGCAACGGGAAGGTCGTCGTCACCCTGCCCTGAGCGGTACCGACCTCGGCGGTCCCGTCGCGTCAGCCCCGGGCGAGGTCGGCGAACCGGCTGTAGTGCAGCTGGTGGGCGATCGGGATCGTCGCGGTGGGCCCGTTGCGGTGCTTGGCCAGGATGATGTCGGCCTCGCCGGCGCGGGGGTCGTCCCGCTCGAAGGCGTCGGGCCGGTTGATCAGCATGACCATGTCGGCGTCCTGCTCCAGCGATCCCGACTCACGGAGGTCGGAGAGCTGCGGCTTCTTGTCGGTGCGCTGCTCGGGACCACGGTTGAGCTGGCTCATCGCGACCAGCGGGATCTCCAGCTCCTTGGCCAGCAGCTTCAGCTGACGCGAGAACTCCGAGACCTCCTGCTGGCGGCTCTCGACCTTCTTGCCGGAGGTCATCAGCTGCATGTAGTCGAGGATGATCAGCCGCAGGTCGTGGCGCTGCTTGAGCCGCCGGGCCTTCGCGCGGATCTCCATGATCGTCATGTTGGGCGAGTCGTCGATGAACAACGGGGCCTCGGAGATCTCGCTCATGCGGCGGGCCAGCCGGGTCCAGTCGTCGTCGGTCATCGTGCCGGCGCGCATGTCGGCCAGACGGATCTTCGCCTCGGCCGAGAGCATGCGCATGACGATCTCGGTGCGGCTCATCTCCAGCGAGAACACCGCGCTGGTGAGGCCGTGCTTGACGCTCGCCGACCGAGCAAAATCCAGTCCCAAAGTCGATTTCCCGATGCCGGGCCTCGCCGCGACGATGATCATCTGGCCGGCGTGCAGGCCGTTGGTGACGTCGTCGAGGTCGGCGAACCCGGTGGGCACACCGAAGGACACACCACCCCGCGAGGCGATGGCGTCGATCTCGTCCATCGTGGGCTGCAGGACGTCCTCGAGGGCGACGTAGTCCTCGGTGACCCGACGGTCGGTCACCTCGTACACGGCGGCCTGGGCCCGGTCGACGATGTCGTCGGTGTCGGCCCCGTCGCCGCCGTGGTAGCCGAGCTGCACGATGCGCGTGCCCGCCTCGACGAGGCGCCGCAGCACGGCCCGGTCGGCCACGATCTCGGCGTAGTAGGAGGCGTTCGCCGCGGTGGGGACGCTCGCGATGAGCGTGTGCAGGTAGGGCGCGCCGCCGATGCGCAGCAGCTCGCCACGACGTTCGAGGTCGGCGGAGACGGTGACGGCGTCGGCCGGCTCGCCGCGGCCGTAGAGGTCCAGCACGCACTCGTAGACGGTCTGGTGCGCGGGCCGGTAGAAGTCGTCGGGCTTGAGGAGCTCGATGACGTCGGCGATGGCGTCCTTGCTCAGCAGCACCGCCCCGAGCACCGACTGCTCGGCCGCGATGTCCTGCGGAGGCTGCCGGTCGAACTCCGGGCGGCCCTCACCCTCGCCCGAGCGGGACCGCTGACCGCCGAATCCGCCGTCGCGACCGCCCGTGCCGCGCTCGTCGAGCACCGCCACCGATTGCTCCTCCCGCCGTCCCCGCCGACTCCCGGCCTCGTCGAACGCACGTTCGCACGAGGGTCCGACAGTCACCGGCGTCCACCGCCGACGCGCACGCTAGGGCCGCTCCACCACCGGCCGCGAGGCGGTGGTGTGCACGCCCCTGTGCATGGACTGGGGACCGATCACCAAGCACAGGCCCCCGAGGTGGGCGCACCTGGGGACAACCTGTTGGCAACCCGCTCAGATTCGACGTCGTCGCAGCTCAGAGCGTTGTGCACCCTGGGGACAACAAGTGGATCGGCATGTCGTCGCACGGCGTCACCGGCGTGTCGCGACACGGATACGGGACGTGGCGACGACCGGCCGACGGCGGGCGCCGGGCGGCACGGTGACCGTTTCGTGACCTCTCGGCGCAGCGTGAGCGAATCATCCACAGGCGGTCACGACGCCCGGGGCCTCTCGTCGATCGGCGGCCGGACGGCGTCGAGCGCCCCGGACACACGTCGGGCCCCGGACCGACGACGCGGTCCGGGGCCCGAGGTGGGACGGGTGGGCTCAGGTGCCCTGCACGGCCAGCGGGAGCTCGACGCGCACGTCCGGGTGGAGCCGGACGTGGACCGAGTGCGACCCGGTGGACTTGATGTGGCCCGAGATCTCGACGAGGCGCTTGTCGAGGTTCGGTCCGCCCGCGGACTTCACGGCGGACACGATGTCGGCGGCGCTGATCGAGCCGAACAGCTTGCCGCCCTCGCCGGCCGACTTGGCGGCGACGGTGACCTTGCCGAGGCCCTGGATCTCGCCGGCGATCTCGCGGGCGTGGTCCAGGTCGCGGATCCGCTTGCCCTCCTGGGTGCGGCGGATCGTCTCGACCTGCTTCATCGCGCCACGGGTGGCGACGATGGCCAGCCCGCGGGGCAGCAGGAAGTTGCGCCCGTAGCCGTCCTTGACGTCCACGAGGTCACCGGGGCCACCGAGGTTGGCGACGTCGGCGGTGAGGATGAGCTTCATCGCGTGGGTCCCCTTCCTCAGCGAGCGGTCGACGTGTAGGGCAGCAGCGCCATCTCACGCGAATTCTTCACGGCGACGGCGACGTCCCGCTGGTGCTGCGAGCAGTTGCCCGAGACCCGGCGGGCGCGGATCTTGCCGCGGTCCGAGATGTACTTGCGGAGGAGGTTGGTGTCCTTGTAGTCGATCAGCTGGTTCTTGTCCTTGCAGAACGCGCAGACCTTCTTCTTGGGCTTGCGCACCGGCGGCTTCGCCATGGTGTCTCTATCTCCTGGAGTGAATCTGGGGAATCAGAAGGGGGGCTCGTCGTCGTACCCGCCGGCGCCGGAGGAACCGGCGACGGGCGCGGAGGCCCACGGGTCGTCGGCCGGGCCGGACTGGCCACCGCCGCCGTACCCGCCACCGCCGCCGGAGTAGCCGCCGCCGTTGGAGGCGCCGTAGCCACCTCCGCCGCCACCGGGTGCCCCGGAGCGGCTGGCCTTGGTCACCGACGCGGTCGCGTACCGCAGCGAGGGGCCGACCTCGTCGACCTCGAGCTCGATGACGGTGCGCTTCTCCCCTTCACGGGTCTCGAACGAGCGCTGCTTGAGTCGGCCGGACACGATCACGCGGGCGCCGCGGGTCAGCGACTCGGCGACGTTCTCCGCGGCCTGGCGCCAGATGTTGCAGCGCAGGAAGAGCGCCTCGCCGTCCTTCCACTCGCCGCTCTGGCGGTCGAAGGTGCGGGGCGTCGACGCGACCGTGAAGTTCGCGACGGCGGCGCCGGAGGGCGTGAACCGCAGCTCGGGGTCGGCGGTGAGGTTGCCGACCACGGTGATGACCGTGTCGCCGGCCATTAGCTCGCGCCGGCCTTGCCCCGACGCGCTCCGGCGTTCGGGTCACGACGCATGACCTTGGTGCGCAGCACCGACTCGTTCAGCGCGAGCTGCCGGTCCATCTCCTTGATGGTGGCGGGCTCACAGTTGACGTCGAGGACGGCGTAGATGCCCTCGGCGTTCTTCTCGATCTCGTAGGCGAGACGTCGACGGCCCCAGACCTCGACGTTCTCGACGGTGCCGCCGTCGGTGCGGATGACGTTGAGGAACGTCTCCAGCGACGGGGCTACGGTGCGCTCGTCGAGACTGGGCTCGAGGATGACGACCATTTCGTAGTGGCGCACGAGTACCACTCACCTCCCATGGACTGGCGGCCACGGACGATCCGTGGCAGGAGGGAACTCGGTCCGACCAGTCTACGGGCGACCCCGGAGACGACCGCGGGCGGGCCGGGATGAACCCCGACCCGCCCGAGTTGGTCCCTCGTGGGTTCCGACGCAGCTCAGCGGCGCGTGGTTCCCATCAGTTCGGTCTCGCCCGCGGCCGGGAAGCCGTTCGCAGGCGACTGCGGGGCCTCGCCGTGGCGCGCGGCGAGCTGCTCCATCGACGCGACCGTGTAGTCGTCGTCGGCCTCCGGCCCGGCCGCGACGGCGGAGCCGGCTGCCGCGGCGCTCGCACCGGCGGCGCGACGCAGCACCATCGAGCGGACGACGAAGGCGGCCACCCCGGCGAGGGCGAGGACCGCGAGCATCACCGGGACGCCCATGCCGCCGGAGAGTCCGTCGACGGGGAGCGCCTGGACCTGGCTGGCCGTGGTGACCGCGCTGGCCGGGTCGTAGCCGAGGTAGGCCGGGGCGCCGGCCTTGAGCCCGGGGAAGGCCGAGCCGAGCAGCTGTCCGGGGTCGTAGGCGGGGAGCCCGGCGGGCGCGGAGCCGACGGCGGGGGACCCGAGGAACGACGAGGGCAGCGCGTTGAACGACGGCGCGAAGGCCGGCGCGGCCAGGGCGGCCGGCGGCAGCGCGGGCGCCGGGGCGACCGCGGGCGGCACGGCGGCGGGCGCCGGTGCGGCGGCCGCGGTGGGGCTCGTCGCGGCGGCCGACGGAGCGGCGGCCTGCGGGGCCAGCGCCCGCCCGGCGGCCGCGGCGGCGCTCGCGAGCGGCGCCGCCGGCGGGGCGGCGGAGGCCGCGGCGGTGGCGACCGGCTCGATGAGCTGGACCTGCACCTGGCACAGCAGGCCGGTGAGCGGCCGGGTGATCGACTGCAGCGGGCCGGCGGCCGAGGTGATCGGCACGAGGAAGGGCGCACCGAGGGTCGGGGTGACCTGGACGGAGTCGCCCGGGCTCGCCTGGACCGTCTGACCGCACCGGGCCGGCACGACCTCGCCCGGCGCGGCGGGCGCCGCCGGTGCCGCGAGGGCGGCACCTCCTCCGAGGAGGAGCGTCCCGGTGAGGACACCTCCGGCCGCAGCGACCGACACCAGACGCGAGAACCGCGCACCCATCAGCTTCGACCCCTTCTCACACCAACGCTGCCCCGCCGCTCTCCCGGTCGGGCACATGCCCCGTGCGCGGACGGCGGGGAGGACGGCAGAACCCCCAACGAGGCGCTGCTCCGGAGGTGACGCGGGTATCACCGATCCGTCACGGACGGGGCACGGCGGGTGCGACGGTGCCTGGGCCGGCCGGGTCGGGACCGCCACCGGATCGAGTGGTCGCGCCGCCGGGAGCGTCGTCGGCCGGGGTGCGGGAGGCGCCGCCGTCGGGAAGACCGCGACGACGCCGGAACCAGGCGGCGTCGGGGGCGCCGTCGAGCACCCCGCCGTCCGGATCCGCCCCGACCGGCGCCGGGTCGGGACGGCCCGGCCGACGGCGGACCGGGTCGAGCCCGGGGCGCAGCACGCTGCGCACGATCAGCGCCGCGACCGCGATCACCGCGAGATCCCGCAGCACCACGGCCCCGTAGAACCAGGGCGCGGGCAGACCCTTGTTGTTGGTGCCGAGGTAGTAGTACATCCGCGGCACCCACACGAAGGCGTCGAGCGCCATCCAGACGAGCAGCGGCTTCCAGCGCGGGTACGCGAGGACCGCCAGCGGGATCAGCCACAGCGAGTACTGCGGGCTCCAGACCTTGTTCGTCAGCAGGAAGGCGGCGACGACGAGGAAGGCGACCGACGCCAACCGTGGCCGGACCGGCGCGCGCCACACCAGCACGGCGATCGCCGCGCAGCACAGTGCGAACAGCACCGCGGTGACCGCGTTGAGCACGCTCGGCGTCTGGCCGGACGTGAGCGGGCCGTCGAACCCCGGCCAGCCGGTGAGGCCGGAGACGATGTTGTAGAGCGAGTCGGGGTCGGCCGCGCGGGTGGAGTTGAGCCGGAAGAACTCCCACCAGCCGGCCGGAGCGAGGACCGCGACCGGCGCGTTCGCGACCGCCCACGCGCCGACGCCGGTCAGGGCCACAGTCCACCAGGAGCGCATGCGGCCCGCGCGCAGGCACAGCAGCAGCAGCGGGAACAGCAGGAACAACGGGTAGAGCTTCGCCGCCGCCCCGAGCCCGAGGAGGAGACCGGCCACCCCGGGTCGCCGTCGGGACCAGGCGAGCATGCCGAGGGTGGCCCCGGCGACGGCGAGGGTGTCGAAGTTGGTGAAGGCGTGCACCGCGACGAGCGGCGAGACCGCGGCGATCGCGGCGTCCCACGGCCGACCGGGTCGCATCCGCACCATGGCCCAGACGACGCCGAGCCACGCCAGGGCCAGCCAGAACGCGGAGAGGTCGAAGTAGACGACGACGGGCAACGCCGCCGGGAGCCCGAGCGCGAGCCACCCCGCCGTCAGGCGCGCGTTGGCCCACTGGAAGAACCCGGTGAGCACCGGGTACTCCATGTAGCGCACCTGGGTCGTGCCGTCGTCGCGCTGGTCGACCCAGCTCGTCACGTACGGCACGCCGCCCTGGTCGAGCCGCTCCGCGGTGTAGAGCGGGACGGTGTCGGAGTAGCACATCGCCACGTACTGACGGCTGTCCCGCCAGTCGAGCTGGAGCTGCCCCGAGTCGTCCACGTACTGCTGCAGGCACGGGGACTTCGCGAACCACCCGAGCGCCAGCACGATCGTCGCGAGCAGCAGCACCACCCGCAGCGGGGTGAAGAACCCGGCGCGCCCGACGACGGCGTGGGCCCCGACCGGCCCGCCGACCGCGGCGCTCGCGGCCCGGACGAACCCGTCGTCGTGGGCGGGGAGCACCCGCGACGTGGCGTCGAGGGACTCGGGGTCGTGCGAGCGGCTGCGGGTCGGCGGGGCGTCAGCGGACACGGGTGTCCCGGACGAGGGGGTCAGTTGAACCCGTTCGGGAACAGACCGCCGCCATCGTTGTTCGGCTGGTTCCCGCCACCGTCCCCGTTGTTCCCACGGTCGCCGTTGTCCCCCCCGTTGTTGCCGTTGTTGCCGTTGTTGTTGTTCCCGCCGTTGTTGTTGCCGTTGTTGTTGCCGCCGTTGTTCCCGTTGTTGTCGCCCCCGTTGCCGGGGTAGTTCACGCAGACCCCGTCGACGCAGTACTGGCCGTTCTTCTGACCGTCGGGGTTGTTCGGGTCCTGGCCGTCCGGCGGCTTCGGCGGGGCGATCGGGGTGCCGATGGCCTTGAAGTCGGAGAACTGCTCCACCGGCTCGTTGCGCAGGGCCTGGTTCATGAACTTCTGCCAGATCTGACCCGGGACGCCGCGGCCGTAGATCGGGGCGCCCCCCGAGGTCTTGATCGGCGAGTTGTCGTCGGTGCCGACCCAGACCGCCGTCGAGATCTGCGGCGTGTAGCCGATGGTCCAGGCGTCGTTGTTCTGTCCCTTCACCGACGACTGGACGGTGCCGGTCTTCGACGCGACCGGACGCCCGGCCGACAGCGGGATCTGGGAGTGCGAGGCGACGTCGAGCATGGACTCGGTGACGTTGCGGGCGAGCTGCTGGCTGATCCGCTGCTCCCCGGGCGTCGCGCCGCCGTCGAACAGGACGCGCCCGTCCGCCGTCGTCACGCGGGTGACCATGTGCGGCTTGTGGTACATGCCGTCGGCCGCGAAGGTCGCGTACGCCGAGGCCATGTCGCCCGGCTTGACCTCCTTGTCACCGATCGAGATGCCGCCGCTGGGGTCGGGCAGTTGCGCGGTGACACCGACCTGGTGGGCGGCGTCGGCGACCTTCTGCGGGCCGACCTGGACACCCAGCTGGTAGAAGACGGTGTTGATCGACAGCGTCATCGCGGTCTTGAGGTCACAGTTCGGGCAGCTCTCGCCGTCCGAGTTCTCGACCTTCGTCCCGGCGATCGTCTGCGGGGTCGAGCCGTCGAAGGTGGTCCCGAGACCGATCGGCGGGTTCTTCTCGAGCCCGGCGAGCAGCACGAACGGCTTGAACGACGAGCCGGGCTGCCGCGAGGTCTGGGCGTAGTCGAACCCCTGCCCGTCGGTCCCGCCGTAGTACGCCCGGATCGCGCCGCTCTGCGGGTCCACCGAGACCAGGGCGGTCCGCAGGTTCGCCGGCTGGCCGTCGAGCGTCTTCGCCGCGGCGTCCGCCGCCTGCTGCTGGAGCTTCGGGTCGATCGTCGTCTCGACCTTGAGCCCCTCCTGGTTCACCTGCTGCTCGGTGATCCCGTAGGAGGCGAGCTCGTCCTTGACCGCGGTGACGATGTGGCCACGGTCGTTGGCCGGGATGCCGGTGCGGGCCTTGGCCGGCGGGATCGTCGTCGGGAACACCGCGGCCTGGCGATCGGCGCGGGAGAGCCAGTTCTGCTCGACCATCCCGTCGAGGACGTAGCTCCAGCGCTGCTGCGAGCCGGCCTGGTCGACCGCGGGGTCCCACTTCGACGGTGCCTGGATGAGACCCGCGAGCATCGCGCCCTCGCTGGGGCTCAGCGTGGCGACGTCCCGGCCGAAGTACGCCTGGGACGCGGCCTGGATGCCGTAGGCGCCGCGACCGAAGTAGATCGTGTTCAGGTAGTTCTCGAGGATCTGGTCCTTCGACTCCTCCTGGTTGATCTTCGCCGCGATGACGACCTCGCGGTACTTGCGCCAGTAGGAGTGCTCGTCACCCACGAGCACGTTCTTGACGTACTGCTGGGTGATGGTCGACCCGCCGCCGACCCCGCCCTGCGCCTGGTTCCAGGCCGCGCGGGCGATGCCGATCGGGTCGAAGCCGTAGTTGGTGTAGAAGCTGCGGTCCTCCGCCGAGGCCACCGCGTGCTGGACCGGCAGCGGGACCTGCGAGAGCGGCACCTTGATCCGGTTGCCCTCGGCCTGCGCGAGGCTCGCGAGCGTCGAGCCGTCGGAGTAGGCGATCGTCGCGACCTGGTTGTTGGTCGCGTCGTCGGGGCTCGGGATGCGGAAGAAGATCCAGCCGACGGCGAAGGCCAGGAGGGGCCCCAGCACCGCCAGGGCGACCAGCACGTAGATCGTGCGTCGGATGCGCCGTCCGCGGCGCTTCGGGTCCGGCTCGTCCCCGTCGTCGCCCCGCCGTGAGCCGGGCGGGGTGCCCGGCGGCGGGGTGCGCACGCCACTGCGTCCCGGCGCCGCGGTGCCCTGGACGACGTCGGTCGCCGCCGTCGGCGCGGTACCCGGCCGGCCGGCGGTGCGCGTCCCCGCACTCGCGCGGGTCGGGGCCGCCGCCGCGGCCGTCGCCAGCGGGCGCGACCCGTCGTGGGTCAGCAGGCGTGGCTCCGGCCGCTGCTCGGCGGCCGGACGGCGCGGATCGGGGAAGGGACCGCCCACGCGGGTCGCGTTCAGACCGCCGTGCCCGTTCCCGACGGCGGGTCGGGGCGGCTCCGCCCCGGGGGTCGGGCCCACGCGGGTCGGCGCGGGACCGGGAGCGCCACGTCCGTTCTGCTGCTGGCCGTTCTGCGGGGGGCGGCCGTTCGGGCCACCCGGGCCGGGACGACCCGACGGCGGGACGGGGGACCAGCCGGCTGGGAGCCCGCGGGACCCGCCCGGTGGCGGTGGCGCCGCGTTCGGGGGCGCCGACGTCGGGGGCGCGGAGCCGCCGACGGGACGACGGTCGTCACGACGGTCGTCGGTCACGTGGCGCCTCCCAGGGACATCTCGGCCGGGCTCGGCCGGGTGCGGACGCCGCGTCCGGTCACGCCCACCGCGGCGTCAGGGCGAGGCCGTCCGACGCCGACGGCGACCCGATCCCGAGGCGTCGTCCGCTCCCAAGACGTAGGACTGTACGAGGTGGTTCCACCGGCACGTACGGCAGACCTCCACCACGTGCACCGTGAACTCCCCGGCCGCGTCGTCCAACCGAGCGATCTCGTCGGCCGAACGGGCGGAACCGGACACGGATCCGAGCCGGTCGCCGAAGACCCAGGACACGTTGACGAGTTCGTCGCGACGACACAGCGGGCACGGCGTCGGGGTGGCCGCACCGTGGTACGAGGCGGCCTGGAGCAGGTAGGCCCCGGCGTCACAGGCGTCCTCGGCGGAGCTGCGACCCGCGGCCACGTCGGCGAGGTGCGCGCGGCGCTGCAGCGCGTAGTCGACGACCTGGCGGGGATTTCGCACGGCCACCAGCGTAACCAGCGACCGCCCGCGGTGTACCGGCTGCGGTGTGACGAGATCGTCGCGAGCAGCGGCCCGATGTATCGCCGCGATACGGTCGGGCCGTCGGGCAGCGTCGAGCGGACCAGGGAGGGCGCCGTGTTGGAACTCGCCGTCCTGGGTCTGCTCCACGAGGCCCCTATGCACGGGTACGAGCTGCGCAAGCAGTTGCACGCCCGCCTCGGACCGCTCCGCGCGTTCTCCTGGGGGTCCCTGTACCCGACCCTGCGGCGACTGCAACGTGCCGCGTTGATCATCGAACAGTCCCCGGCGAGTGACGAGCGCGGGTCCTGGGGACGCCGGGGCCGCAAGGTCTACGAGATCACCGCCGAGGGCAAGGACCGGCTCGACGAGCTGCTCGGCGAGTCCGGCCCGCACGCCTACGACGACGACGGGTTCGGCGTCCACCTGGCGTTCTTCTCCCGCACCCCGGCCGAGGTGCGCATGCGCATCCTCGAGGGGCGTCGCCGTCGCGTCGAGGAGCGCCGCGAGGGCCTCCGCTCGACGATCACGCGGGCGGGCGAGCAGATCGACCGCTACACCCGCGAACTGCACCGCCTCGGCCTGGACACCACCGAGCGCGAGGTCCGCTGGCTCGACGAGCTCATCGACCACGAGCGGTCGCTGGGCACCACCACTGGCTCTACCGCCAACGACGAGGCGACGGGCCGGACCCGTCGTCGTGAATGAGTGAAGGAGACCATCCATGGGTCAGGTCCGAGTGGCCGTCGTGGGCGTGGGGAACTGCGCCGCGTCGCTGGTCCAGGGCGTCACGTACTACGCCGACGCCGACCCGGCCGCCCGCGTGCCGGGTCTCATGCACGTCGACTTCGGCGGCTACCACGTCCGCGACCTGACGTTCGTCGCGGCGTTCGACGTGGACGCCAAGAAGGTCGGTCAGGACCTCGCCTCGGCGATCGTCGCGTCGGAGAACAACACGATCAAGATCGCCGACGTGGCCCCCACCGGCGTCACGGTCCAGCGCGGCCACACCCTCGACGGGCTGGGTCGCTACTACCGCGACACCATCACCGAGGCCGACGAGGAGCCGGTCGACGTGGTCGCGGCGCTGCGCGAGGCGCGGGCCGACGTGCTCGTCTCCTACCTGCCGGTGGGGTCCGAGGACGCCGACAAGTTCTACGCGCAGTGCGCGCTCGACGCGGGCGTCGCCTTCGTCAACGCCCTGCCCGTGTTCATCGCCTCCGACCCCGAGTGGGCGCAGAAGTTCACCGACGCGGGTGTGCCGATCGTGGGTGACGACATCAAGTCGCAGGTCGGAGCCACTATCACCCACCGGGTGCTGGCGAAGCTCTTCGAGGACCGCGGCGTCCAGCTCGACCGCACGATGCAGCTCAACGTCGGCGGCAACATGGACTTCAAGAACATGCTCGAGCGCGAGCGCCTGGAGTCGAAGAAGGTCTCGAAGACCCAGTCGGTGACCTCGCAGGTCGACCGCGACATGGGGAAGGACAACGTCCACATCGGCCCGTCGGACCACGTGCCGTGGCTCGACGACCGCAAGTGGGCCTACGTCCGCCTCGAGGGGCGCGCCTTCGGGGACGTGCCGCTGTCGCTGGAGTACAAGCTCGAGGTCTGGGACTCCCCGAACTCGGCCGGCATCATCATCGACGCCGTGCGCGCCGCGAAGATCGCGCTCGACCGCGGCATCGGCGGCCCGCTGCTCGGCGCGTCGTCGTACTTCATGAAGTCGCCGCCCGTGCAGTACCGGGACTCGGTGGCCTACGACGCGGTGGAGTCGTTCATCCGCGGCGAGTCCTGAGCCGTTCCCTGCCCTGATTGAGCGAAGGGCACCTTCGGTCGAATAGGTGGGCCATGGGTGCCCATCGCCAGTCGGGTGGCCGGCTCGATGCGTTGAGCGAAGGGCCCCTTCGGTCGATCTATCCGACCGAATGGGCCCTTCGCTCGTCGGGGGTCAGCCCACGACGACGGCGGGTCGCGGGCGGAGGCGAGCCTGCTCGAGCGCGGCGCGCAGCTTCCGGCGGACCGCCGCCGGGTCCTCCCGCAGCTCCCGCGGCGTGACCGGGACGACGACGATGCCCGCGGCGATCATCTCGGCCTGCCTCCGCATCGTGGCGTCGAAGGTCGCGAGGTCCGCGTGGTGGGCGAACGAGTTGAGCTCGATCGCGAGGGCGACGCCGTCGAGGAACCCGTCCGCGACGATCTTCGTCCCGTTCGGCAGGTGCACGGTGACGTTCCATCGGATGTCGGCGAACTCGGGCATCGCACCGACGAGCTCGCGGAGCCAACCCTCGGCCGCCGAGCGGATCCCGTCCTCCAGCTCGGCCACGACCTGACGGACGAGCGCCGCACCCCGGCAGGAGCCGGCCTCGAGCTCTGCACGCAGGGCCCCGACGGTCACCATCCGCCGCTGCACCGCCTCGCACAGCAGAGCGCGGACGTCGTCGATCCGCATCAACCGGCGTGCAGCATCGACGAGCGCCCGGACCAGCGGGGCGCACCGGATGCCGTCGCGCACGATCGGGTTCGGCGGTAGTCGGGTCGTGCGTTCGACGAGGAGGAAGCCCTCCGAACGACGCCGCTGGTCGTGGGGCAGGAGGACGTGCACCTGGTCGTGGTCGGGCACCCGTTCCAACCCGTACAGCCGACAGGCCGCCAGGCCGGTGACCTGGGCGGCGTCGCCGCAGACCAGCAGGGCGGCGACGAGCCGCTGATACGTGGTCAGCACGCCCCGGGTCAGGGCGACGAGGCCCTGGAGCGGGTGCCACCAGGGCCCGTCGACCTTGCGACAGCGGAACGCGATGGTGCTCGACGGAACGCCGAGCGCGAGCAGGGTCCGGACGAGGATGAGGCGCTGGGGAGCGGCGTCGGACACCGCGGCCCAGTCGACTTTCGCGCGAGGTGGCACATGGGTGCTGACGCAGCGCCGGTCCAGGCGGATCCATCGTCGTGGGCCAAGGGCGCCCACGGGCGGTTCTATTGGGCGAAGGGGCCCTTCGCTCGACGGGGCCGCCGAGTCAGCCGCACTGGCGAAGGGCACCCACGGCCCGCCTATTCGACGGAAGGTGCCCTTCGCTCAAGCGGGACGGGGCCTACGGCACCACGTTCACCAGACGGCCCGGCACCACGATCACCTTCCGCGGTTCGGCACCCGCGAGCAGCTCCACGACCTTCTCGTCCGCCAGGGCCGCGGCGCGCACCTCGTCCTCCCCGGCCGTGGCCGGCACGGTGACCCGCGAGCGGACCTTGCCCTTGACCTGGATCGGGTACTCGACCGAGTCCTCGACGAGCAGGGCCGGGTCGGCCACCGGGAAGTCCGCGTACGCCAGCGACGACGGGTGCCCGAGCTTCGACCACAGCTCCTCGGCGAGGTGCGGGCACAGCGGGGCGAGCATGAGCACCAGGGACTCGGCGACCGAGCGGGGGCACCCACCGTCGGGATAGGTCTTGGTCAGGTGGTTGGACAGCTCGATGAGCTTTGCGGCACCGGTGTTGTAGTGCAGGGCCGGGAAGTCGGCGCGCACCCCGTCGATCGTGCGGTGCAGCAGACGCAGGGTCTCGTCCGACGGCTCGGCGTCCGAGACCCGCAGCGACCCGTCCTGCTCGTCGACGAACAGCCGCCAGACGCGCTGCAGGAAGCGCTGCGAGCCGACGACGTCGCGGGTCGACCAGGGGCGCGAGGCCTCCATCGGGCCGGTCGACATCTCGTAGAGCCGGAACGTGTCGGCGCCGTAGGTGGCGCACATGTCGTCCGGGGTCACCACGTTGCGCAGTGACTTGCCCATCTTCCCGTACTCGCGGGACACGGGCTCGCCGTTCCACGTGAATCCGGAGCCGTCCTCCACCACCTCCTCGGCCGGCACGTACACCCCGCGGGCGTCGGTGTAGGCCCACGCCTGGATGTAGCCCTGGTTGAACAGGCGGCGGAACGGCTCGGACGCCGAGACGTGGCCGAGATCGAACAGCACCTTCTGCCAGAAGCGGGCGTAGAGCAGGTGCAGCACCGCGTGCTCGACGCCGCCGACGTAGAGGTCGACGCCGCCCGGGTCGGCCGGGCCGAACACGTCGGGACGCGGACCGAGCCAGAACCGCTCGACGTCCGGGTCGACGAAGCGCTCGTCGTTGGTCGGGTCGAGGTAGCGCAGGTGGTACCAGCAGGAGCCGGCCCACTGCGGCATCGTGTTGGTCTCGCGGACGTACTCCGCCCAGCCCCGCTCCGGGTCGGACGCGAGGTCCTCGGAGAACGACGTCCACTCGGTCGCCCGGGCGAGCGGGGACTCGGGGGCGGAGTCGCGGTCGTCGGGGGCGAACGTCTTCGGCGCGTACTCGTCGACGTCGGGCAGCAGCACCGGCAGGTCGGAGTCGGGCAGCGCCCGGGGGATCGACGGCCCGCCGTCGGACTCGCCCTCGGCGGCGTAGGCCACCGGGAACGGCTCGCCCCAGTAGCGCTGGCGGCTGAACAGCCAGTCGCGCAGCTTGTACTGCACGACGGCCTCGCCGTCGCCGCGCTCGGCCAGCCACGCGATGATCGTCGCCTTCGCCTCGTCGACGCCGAGCCCGTCGAGCGAGATCTCGGCGTTCGACGAGTTGATCGCCGCCCCGGCGCCCGTGTACGCCTCGCCGTCGAAGTCCTCCGGCGGCTGCACGGTCCGCTTGATCGGCAGCCCGAACACCGACGCGAAGTCCCAGTCGCGCTGGTCCTGGCCGGGCACCGCCATGATCGCGCCGGTGCCGTAGCCCATGAGCACGTAGTCGGCGACGAACACCGGCAACGGCTCGCCGTTCACCGGGTTGATCGCCCAGGCGCCGGTGAACACACCGGTCTTGTCGCGGGCCTCCTGCCGCTCCAGGTCGGAGCGCGCGGCCACAACGCGGCGGTACTCCGCGACCGCGTCGGCCGGGGTCGGGGCCCCGGCGGTCCAGCGGCCGTCGAGCTCCGCCTCGTCGGCGAGCGTCGGCCAGGCCTCGGGGACGATCGCGTCGATCAGCGGGTGCTCCGGCGCCACGACCATGTAGGTCGCGCCGAACAGGGTGTCGGGCCGCGTCGTGAAGACCTCGAGGGAGTGCTCGCCGCTGCGGAAGCGGACGGTGGCGCCCTGCGAGCGGCCGATCCAGTTCCGCTGCATCGCCTTGACCGAGTCCGGCCAGTCGACGCCGTCCAGGTCGTCGGCCAGGCGGTCGGCATAGGCGGTGATCCGCATCATCCACTGGCGCAGATTGCGCCGGAACACGGGGAAGTTGCCGCGCTCGGAGCGTCCGTCGGCGGTGACCTCCTCGTTGGAGAGCACCGTGCCGAGAGCCGGGCACCAGTTCACCGGCGCGTCCGCCAGGTAGGCCAGGCGGTACCCGTCCAGCACGCGGTCCTGCTCGGGGCGGGTCAACCCGTCCCAGGACCTGCCGTCGGGAAGCGCGCGCGTCCCGGCCGCGAACTCCGCCTCCAGCTCGGGGATCGGCCGCGCCCGGTTCGCGTCCCGGTCGAACCACGCGCCGTGGATCTGCAGGAAGATCCACTGCGTCCAGCGGTAGAACTCGACGTCCGTGGTGGAGACCGACCGGCGCTTGTCGTGCGCCAGCCCGAGACGGCGGATCTGGGCGCGGTAGCGCTCGACGTTGGCCTCGGTGGTGGTCCGCGGATGCGTGCCGGTCTGCACCGCGTACTGCTCGGCCGGCAGCCCGAAGGCGTCGAAGCCCATGGTGTGCAGGACGGTGCGCCCGGTCATGCGCAGGAACCGGCCGAGGACGTCCGTGCCGATGAAGCCCAGCGGGTGCCCGACGTGCAGCCCCGCGCCGCTGGGGTACGGGAACATGTCCATCAGGTAGAACTTCTCGGCCGGGTCCAGGGTGCGGCCGTCCGCGAGCGGGCCGGAGGGGTTCGGGGTCTCGAAGGTGCCCTCGGCCTCCCACCGGTCCTGCCAGCGGGCCTCGATCTGGTTGGCCAGCTCGGCGGTGTACCGGTACGGCGGCGTGATGGCCTCCCGCCGGGCGACGTCGGGCTGGGCGGTCACGGCGTTCCTCCTGGTCACCACAGGCCTCCGGCGCGATCCACAGCCGGGGCGGGGCCGGGTCCCTCGGGGACCGGCATTAGGACCACCGAGCCTACTCTGGAGGCATGGTCGTCCCCGTCCTGGCCGTCGTGCTCATCATCGCGGCCGCCGTCGTCGCCGTCGTCGGAGTTCTCGCCGCCACGCAGCGCCTGCCGCGCAACCGCGTCGTCGGGGTACGCACGAGCTGGACGATGGCCCGCGTCGACGCGTTCCGCCGCGCCAACCGGGTGGCCGCGCCCGCGTTCACCGGCGCCGGCCTGCTGGGCCTGGTCGGAGGCGCCACCGCGCTGCTCAGCCCCGTCGCGGCGGCCGCGGTCACGCTGCTCGTGGTCGGCGCGGTCGGCCTGCTCGTGCTCCTCGGGATCGGCGGCGTCCTCGGCGGCCGCTACGCCGAGGCCGACCGCGAGGCCACGCTCGAGGCCGAGAACCGGCCCGCGCAGCCCTGCTCGGTGCCCGTTCCCGACGACAGCTGTGGTCCCGAGACGCGGTCGGCGTGCGCCGGGTCGTGCGCGATCTGCCCGAAGGGTGCCGGCGCGTAGCTCACCGGCCCCGGCTCACCAACCCCAGGAGCCCGGGCCGCCCTTGAACGGGCCCACCACGTCGGCGGTGATCCACCCGCCGTAGAACCCGCCGGGCTGCGGCGTCACGCGCTCGCCGTCGAGGGTGATCTCGTCGAACGGCGCCGGGTAGAGCGACACGCGGTCGGCGAGCTCGGGATAGGTCGCGCTGACGTCGCCCTCCGGGTACCACCACCCGACGTCGGTCAGGGTCGCCCCGCCCACGACCACGTCGACGTACCGCGCCGTCCCCTTCCACTCGCACACCGTGCGCCGCTGCGCGGGCCGCAGCACGCCCTCGGGGAACGCGGTCCGCGGCAGGTAGAACGTCGGCGGGTGGCTGGTCTCCAGCACCCGGACCAGGTCGTCGGTGTCCACCACGACGGTGCCCGCGTGCCTGATCACACAGCGACGGGTGTCCCGCTCCGCCCGCGGCGGCCGGGGGTAGTCCCACACCGACTCCTGGCCGGGTCCCGGGGTCTCACGCGTGATCCGCACGCGCCCGGACGCTACGCCGGAGGCCGGGCCGTCGCCGTCGGGAACGAACACGGCGGCCTCAGTTCCGCGTCGGCTCCGACACGTGCGTGGCCAGCAGCGCCAGCGGCACTCCCTGGCGGCGCAGGACACCCCCCCACAGGTCGTACCGGGCCGGGGCCAGCACGTCGTCGGGCAGGGCGGGCACCACGTACCAGTCGCCGCGGGAGATCTCGCCGGCCAGCTGGCCGCGGTCCCAGCCGGAGTAGCCCGCGAACACCCGCAGCCCGCGGACCCGCGGCGCCAGGGCGGCGGGGTCGCCGTCGAGGTCGACCAGGGCCACCGGCCCGCGCACCCCGACGACGCCGGGGGTGTCCGCCGGGTCCTCCCCGGTGCGCAGGGCCGCGAGGCACAGCGCGGTCTTCTGCTCGACCGGTCCGCCGACGAACACCGCGCTGGGCCGCGTCGTGTGCGGGCCCCAGGTCGGCAGGACGTCCCCGACCGCCACCTCGCTCGGCCGGTTGAGGATCACGCCGAGCGTGCCCTCGCGCCGATGGTCGATCACGAAGACGACCGTGCGGGCGAAGTTCGGGTCGGTGAGCGAGGGTGCGGCGACCAGGAGCGTGCCGGCCTCGACCGAGTACGCCGAACGCTCGGCGGGTTCACCGCGGGTTCCCTCGACCACCACCCCATCGTGACACCACCGTCCGGCCGCGGTCAGCCCGACCGCCCCCGGCCGCGGCCCGCGTCACCTGTCCGGACGGGCAGGACGCCCGGACGGGCGACGACCGCCCTCCCGGCCCTGGGAGACTCCGCGTAGCGTGGGCCGTCGTGCCCGTTTCGACCGACCGGAACCCGCCCGCCGGGCGCGGCCGAACCCGTCGTCGGGAACTCGCCGCCCACCCCGGTTTCCTCCGGTTGCTCTCGATCCGGCTCGGCGCGCAGTGGGGCGACGGCGTCTTCCAGGCCGCTCTCGGCGGGGCCGTGCTGTTCAACCCCGAGCGGCAGTCGGACCCGGTGCTGGTGGCCCTCGGCCTGGCCGTCGTGCTGCTCCCGTACTCGCTCGTCGGCCCGTTCGCGGGCGCGCTGCTCGACCGCTGGGACCGCCGCCGGGTGTTCGTCGTGGCCGGCGCGCTGCGCGCCGTCCTCACGGTCGGGACGGCGGCGGTGGTCGCGGCGGGCGTCACGGGTCCCGCGCTGTACCTGGGAGCACTGGCGACGATCGGGGTCAGCCGCTTCGTGCAGGCCGGCCTGTCGGCCGCGCTGCCGCACGTCGTCGTGCCGCGACGGCTCGTGGCGGCGAACTCGCTGGTGACGACGAGCGGTGCGGTCGCGGCCGCCTTCGGCGCCGCCTGTTCCTTCGCGCTGACCGGGCTGATCGGCGCGGGCGACCGCCAGTCCGGCCTCGCGGCGGCGGCGTCGGTCCTGGGCTCGGTGGTGATCGTCGCGGTGGCCGTCGGATTCCGTCGCGGCGCGCTCGGCCCGGACGACCCGTCGGAGGCGGCCCAGGCGATCAGGGCGGTCGCGCTCGGGCTCGCCGACGGCGCCCGTGCGGCCCGGGACGCGCGGGGCGTGGTCGCGGCGTTCTGGGCGGTCGCGGCGCACCGCCTCGCGTTCGGCGTGGCGACCCTCGTGATGCTCCTGCTCATGCGCAACGGCCTCACCGACTGGGGTCCGCTGCAGGCGGGCGTCGCCGGACTCGGCGAGACGGTGGTCGCCGCGGCCGCCGGGCTCGGGGTCGCGGCCGTGGTGACGCCGTGGCTGACCGCGCGCATCGGGCGGCCCGCCACCGTGCGCGTGATGCTGACGCTCGCCGTCGTCGCCCTGCTCGCGCTCGGCCTGCCGATGGTCCTCCCGACGATCCTCGGGGCCGCGTTCGTGCTCGGCCTCGTCGGCCAGGCCATCAAGCTGTGCGCGGACGCCGCCGTGCAGCGCGAGGTCGACGACGCGCGCCGCGGGCGGGTGTTCGCCCTCTCCGACACCGTCTTCAACGTCACCTACGTCTCGGCCGTCGCCGCCGCGGCCCTACTCAGCCCGCCGGACGGCCGCTCGGCCACGCTCGTGCTGACCGCCGCCGGGCTCTACCTACTCGGACTCGGGGTGCACGAGATCGCGCTGCGCCGCGGCGCCCCGGTCGGCGACACCCGCGGGCCCGACGGCGGCGCCGTGGTGCCGACTCAGGGCGGCACCCATCCCGAGGCGTCCTCGGCGATCTCGACGTCGGCCGTCCCGTCGGCGTCGGTGTCGGCGAGCAGCACGTCCCACCTCCCCGCCGGGCCCGACGAGGCGTAGGCGCTCTCCGCCCGCCCGTCCCCGTCGTGGTCGACGAGCAGCTGGTCGGCGCGCCCGTCGCCGTCGAGGTCGCACACCGTCTCGCGACCGGCGGGGTCGTGGTCGACCTCCGCCGACCCGCCGTCGGGAACGCCGTCGCCGTCGGTGTCCACCGCCGCCACCACGGTGCCCGCCCGGCCGCGGACGTCGGTGAAGGTGACGACGCGGTCCGCCGACCGGTCCCACACGCCGCGCCCGGACGGGTCCGCGAACGCCCGCTCCGGGCGGCCGTCGTCGTCGAGGTCGAGCACCGCCCGGTCGGCGACGCCGTCGCCGTCGGTGTCCCAGAGCGCGTCGTCGACCCGGCCGTCACCGTCGAAGTCGAGCGCGACGGCGTCCGGTCCCGCCCCGCCGAGCGCGCGGTCCGCGGGCGAGCGGTGGTGGTGGACCGGTCCGTGTCCGGTGCCGAAGCGATAGCTGATCACACGGGCTCGGACCCGCGGCGCCGGTGATCGGTTCCCGGGCGGGAGCGGCCTGTGGACAACCCGCTCCGTCGACGACATCCGCCCGTCACACCGCCGCCCTAGCGTGACCGTCCGTGGATCCTCGCCGTGCCGCCGTCGTCCCCCGCCGTGCGGCCTCCGCCGCCGAGGCCCGCGCTCTGGTCGGGGAGGAGGGCGCGGCCATCGTGTCCGGGATCGCCGACGAACAGGCCGCGATCGCCTTCGCCCGCGCCATGCTCGGCGAGGACCTGCGCCGCGTCGGACGTCAGATCGAGGCGTCCCGGTCGGCGGCCGCCCGCGACGGGGCGATCGCCCGGGCCCAGCCCGCCGACGCCCGCGGCCGCCGTCGGGACCTCTCCGCCGACACCACGGTGCCCATGCCGCCCCACAACGACGGCTTCGCGTTCGGCGACGAGGCCCCGGACCGGCTCCTGCTGCTGCAGGTCCGACCGGCCCGCACGGGCGGCGAGAACTTCCTCCTCGACGGGCTCGCCCTCCTCGGCGAGGTCCCGGCGGACCTGCGCCGCTTCGCGTGGTCGGTGCCCGTCGACCACTCCGAGCCCGGCTTCCCGCAGTCGACGCCGAGCCCGATCGCGCGGACCACCCCCGGGAACCGGGTGCAGGTCCGCCACCACGAGTTCCTCGCCCCGGTCCGCGGCGCGGCCGAGGTCGACCAGTGGCCGTTCCTCGAGGCGTGGCACGCCGCGGCCGACACCGCCCGCGACGGCGGCGCCCGGTTCCGTCTCGAGGCCGGGGAGATGGCCGTCGTCGACAACTACCGGATGCTGCACGGACGGCACGGCTACGACGACCCGCAGCGGCTCCTGTACTCCATCTGGGGCTGGACGACCGACGCCGTCGCCGTCCCGAGCGGGGACCTCGACTTCGTCGGCGTCTGACCCGCGTCCGACCGGCTGCGGACCTCAGTCCGTGACGATCCCCTCCGCGCGGGCCCACGCGAGCAGCTCCGCCTCCGCCTCGTCGCGGTCGAGCGGCCCCCGCTCCAGGCGCACGTCCTTGAGGTGCCGCCACGCCTTCCCGACGACGGGTCCGGGCTCCACCCCGAGCAGCTCCATGATGGCGTTGCCGTCGAGGTCGGGCCGCACCCGCGCGAGGTCCTCGGACTCGGCGATGCGCGCGATCCGCTCCTCGAGGTCGTCGTAGGTGCGCTGGAGGGCGGCCGCGCGGCGCTTGTTGCGGGTCGTGGAGTCCGAGCGCACGAGCTGGTGCAGCCGGTCGAGCAGCGGGCCGGCGTCGGTGACGTAGCGGCGCACGGCGGAGTCGGTCCACTCGCCCTTGCCGTAGCCGTGGAAGCGCAGGTGCAGGAACACCAGCTGCGAGACGTCGTCGATGAGCTGCTTCGGGTAGCGCAGCTCGCGCAGCCGCTTGCGGGTCATCTTCGCCCCGACCACCTCGTGGTGGTGGAAGCTGACCCGGTTGCCCGGTTCGACCCGTCGCGTGGCGGGCTTGCCGATGTCGTGCAGCAGGGCGGCGAGGCGCAGGGTCAGGTCCGGGCCGTCGGTCTCCCGGTCGATCGCCTGCTCCATGACCGTCAGCGAGTGCTCGTAGACGTCCTTGTGCTGGGCGTGCTCGTCGATCTCCAGGCGCATCGCGGGCACCTCGGGGAGCACGACGTCGGCGAGCCCCGTGTCGACCATCAGCTCGATGCCCGCCCGCGGGTACGCCCCGAGCAGCAGCTTCGAGAGCTCCGCCTGGACCCGCTCCGCGGTGATCCGGGCGAGCTGGGGCGCCATGGCCGTCATCGCCTCGCGGACCCGCGGTGCGACGGAGAACCCGAGCTGGGAGACGAAGCGCGCGGCCCGCAGCAGCCGCAGCGGGTCGTCGTCGAAGGAGCGCTCCGGCTCGATCGGCGTGTCGAGGACGCCGCGGGCGAGGGCCGCGAGGCCACCGCACGGGTCGACGAACGTGCGGTCGGGCAGCGAGACCGCCATCGCGTTCGCGGTGAAGTCGCGGCGCACCAGGTCGCCCTCGACCGTGTCGCCGAACGCCACGACGGGATTGCGGGACACGCCGTCGTAGCTGTCCGCCCGGAACGTCGTCACCTCGAGGGTGACCCCGTGGCGGGACAGCCCGATCGTCCCGAACTCGATGCCGGTGTCCCACACGGCCTCGGCCCAGCCGGCCACGATCCGCTTGACCTGGGTGGGCCGCGCGTCGGTGGTGAAGTCCAGGTCGTTCGACCCGCGCCCCAGCAGCGCGTCGCGCACGCTCCCGCCGACCAGGTACAGCCGGTGCCCGGCGTCGGCGAACCGCCGGCCGAGCTCGTCGGCGACGGGGGAGTACCGCAACAGCTCCACCACGGCAGTCTGACCGGCGTCCACGGGCTCGTGCTGCTCGTTTCCGGCCGTCCCGACGACGGGCGGGAGGGCCTGGGAGGCGGTCGAGGATGGTGCGGGCACGGCGGGACAGCCTATCGCGCGGTTCGCACCGTGGCCGCCACCACCACCGTGTGAGCAGCCCCCGCCGGGCCTCGTCGGAGCCCCCGTGCGGGGCGGGTCGGTCGTACCATCACGGAATGCCCCCGTCGCCACGTCGACCCGCCGACCGCCGTCGGCGCGGTCCGCGGCGGCGGATGCGGACGGTCGACGAGTTCTCCGCGGGCGGCCTGGTCGTCGACGCCGAGCGCGGCTGCGCGGCCCTGATCGGGCGGCTCGACCGGCGCGGACGGCTCCTGTGGTCGCTGCCCAAGGGCCACATCGAGGAGGGCGAGACGGCCGAGCAGGCGGCGGTGCGCGAGGTCGAGGAGGAGACCGGCATCATCGCTGCCGTGCAGGCCCCGCTCGGCAGCATCGACTACTGGTTCGTGGCCGAGGACCGTCGGGTGCACAAGACCGTGCAGCACTTCCTGCTCGCGGCCCGCGGCGGGGAGCTCTCGGACGCCGACGTGGAGGTCACCGAGGTCGCCTGGGTCCCGCTGACCGAGCTCGGCTCCCGGCTCGCCTACGCCGACGAGCGCCGGCTCGTCCGGCTGGCGGCGGAGATCCTGGAGGAGTCCGCGTGATCGCAGGAGGGGCCCCGCGGACCCTCCTCTCCCTGGTCGTCGCGGTGCTCGGTCTGGTCCTGACGACGGGCGTGCCGACCGCACTCGCCGCTCCGGCCCAGACCTCGTCGTCGAGCGCGGTGGAGCTGGCCCTCGACGCGACCCCGCGCGTGGTCGGACCCGACTCGGGGGACCTGACCGTGACCGGTCGGCTGACCAACCGCGGACCCGTCCCCGTGCGCGACCTGGGGATCCGGGCGCAACGGGGCGTCGCCGTCGCCACCGACCGCGAGGTCGACCGGGCCCTCACCGGCGCGATCTCCCCCGACCCCGCCGCCCCCGCACCGCCG
The DNA here is from genome assembly GCF_030269685.1 of Actinomycetospora sp. NBRC 106378. Lineage (GTDB taxonomy): Bacteria > Actinomycetota > Actinomycetes > Mycobacteriales > Pseudonocardiaceae > Actinomycetospora. The sequence goes on along the minus strand of NZ_BSTT01000012.1, from coordinate 66,261 downwards.
CTGACCCCCGTCGCGGGTCCGCTCGACCCGGGCGACACGGTGCCGGTCACCCTCCGGGTGCCGCTCGCGGCCCTGGCGCTGCCCGGGCCCGGCGTCTACCCGGTGGTCGTCGAGGTGAACGGGACGCCGGGCGCCGGCGTGCCCGAGCGGGTCGCCGCGGAGCGGTTCCTGCTCCCCGTCACCGGGCTCCCCGGTGGGCCCACCGCGACGCCGACCACCCCGACGACCGTGTCGCTGCTCTACCCGCTCACGGACCGCCCGCGGCGGCTCCCGGTGCCCCCGGGCGCGCCGACCCTGCTCGCCGACGACTCGCTCGCCGCCACGCTCGCCCCCGACGGCCGCCTCGGCGGACTGGTCGCCGCCCTCACCCGGGCCGCCCCGCTGGGCAGCCCCGCTGCGGCCGCCACCTGCCTCGCCGTCGACGCCGACCTGCTCGAGACCGCCCGCGACATGAGCGGGGGCTACCAGGTGAGCAGCCCGACCGGCCCACGGCCGGGCTCCGGCGCCGCCGCGGCCGGGCAGTGGCTCGCCGCGGTCCGCGCCGCCGCGGTCGGGCGGTGCGTGGTCGCCCTGCCCTACGCCGACGCCGACCTGCTCGCGACGAGCCGCGGCAACATGAGCGACCTCACGACGGCCGCGCGCACCCTCGGCGCGGCCCGCACCGCCGAGCTGCTCGGCGTCACCCCGGTGCCGGACACGACCGTCCCCGCCGGCGGGCTGCTCGACGAGCGCAGCCTCGCCGACCTCGCCGGGGGCGGCGCGCGGGCCCTCGTCGTCGACGGCTCCACGCTCACCGACGGCGTGCCGCCGGGCGGGGTGGGTCGCTTCGCGGGGAGCGCCGGCGGCGGCAGTCCGCTCGCGGTCGCGACCGATCCGCTCGTCGGGCAGGCCCTCGCGCAGAGCCCCGGGGGGGCCGACGCCGCAACGGGCGGATCGACGGTCGCCGACGGGGCCCTCGCCACCCAGGACGCGCTGGCGGTGACCGCCCTGCGGGCCCTGGGCCGGACCCCGCCGTCCGCGCCCGTCGTCCTCGCACCGCCCGCGGACTGGCCGGTCGACGCCACCGCCGCCACGGCGCTGCTCGGCGGGCTCTCCGACCTGGCCCGCCGTGGCCTGGTCACCCCGGTCGACCTCGGCACCCTCGTGGCGCGCGCCGCCGCGGACCCGGCCACCCCCGACGTGGCGCTCGGGCCGGGCGACCGGGCCGCCGTGTCGGACCAGTCCTCCGCGGTCCTCGACCGGATCCGCGCCGTGCGCGACGGCCAGCGCGACCTGCTCGCCGCCAGCCGGCAGGACCGGACGGGAGCGCCGACCCCGGCGGACTACCTCCAGCCGCTCACCGGGGCGCTCCTGCGCAGCCTCTCGGCCGCCGGCCGGGGCGACCCGGCCCTGCAACGGGCGGCGGCGAGCGACGTCGCGGCCCAGCTCGCGACCCTCCGCGGGCTGGTGCGGGTGGTGCAGCCCGCGGGGACGTACTCGCTCGGGTCCAGCGACGCCCCCCTGCTGCTCACCGTGGAGAACCAGCTGCCGGTGGCGGTCGACGTCACCGTCGTGCTCGACCAGACCCCCGGCGTTCGGGCGTCCCCGGTCGCCGTGCACCAGGTGCCCGCCTTCGGCAGCTACCAGTTCCAGGTGGCGCTCGACGTCGAGCGCTCGGGCCAGTTCACGATCGACGCCACCGCGCACACCCCGGGGGGCGAGGCGCTCGGGCCGACGGCTCGTCTCCTGCTGCGATCGACCGCCTACGGCACGATCACCGTGTGGTTGACCGCGTCCGCAGCCGTCGTGCTGGTGATCCTGTCGAGCCTGCGGGTGGCGCTGCGGGTCCGCGCGGCACGGCGCGAGCGCAGGTCCCGGCGCAGGCGTCGGGCCGGGACGCCGACGGACGGGTCGGGTCCGGGCCCGACGACGGACGACCGCACGCTGCAGGCCCGATGACCGCCCGTCCCGGGCGCGGCGCGGACACCTCCGCCCCGCAGGACCCCGACGACTACGTCGTGGTGCCGCCCCCGCCCGCGCCGGTCGACGACGAGGTCCCGGTCCGCCGCGGCCCCGACCCGGCCGGTGACGCCGAGGCCCGCACCCGGCCCACCGCCGCCCGCCCGTCCGGGGGACCGCCCGGACCACCGCCACCCGCCGGACCACCGGCCGGGGCCCCGTCCGCCGGGGGACCGCCGCGTCCGCTCGCCCCGGTCGGTCCCGACGCGCGCCCGCCCGGGCCCCCGGGACCCACGGGACCCCCGGTCCCACCGCCCCCGGGTCCCGCCGTCCCGCACGGCGCGCCACCGCACGCGGGCCGGCCCGGTCCGCCCGGACGACCCGGGCCGCCCGTCGCGCCGTCGGGCGCGGTCCCCACCCACGAACCCGATCGTTGGGCACCCTCGGCGCCGGCCCGACCCGGCCCGCCGCCGAGGACGCCCGGTGATCACGAGCCGTCGGCCACCCCCCGGGCCGCCGTGCCGCCGCTCGGCGCCGCACCGATGCCGGGCCCCACGCCGTCCCCCGGCCCGATGCCGTCGGGACAGCCCGGACCACCGCCCGGATCACCCCCCGGACCACGCGCACCCGATCCCGGGGCCACCCGACCGATCGCCGCGCGCGACGCCGTCACCGTCCCCGCGCGGGCACTGCCGGTCGAGGAGCGCCCGCACACCGGGCGCCCGCCGGCGCGCGTCGAGGAGGCCACGACCCGGCTCGGAGCGCTGCCCGGCGCCGACGCCGCGACCGTGCGCGCCGCGCCACTGGCCTCGTGGACGGTGGGCGACTCGCGCGACGAGACCGTCCTGCTGCCGCGCCCGCCGCTCGAGCAGGACGCCCCCGCGGTCCCCGCGCCGCGCGCCCCGAGCGACGACCGCGACGACTCGTCCCTCGTCAAGGCCTCGGGCGGGATGGCGGTGGCGACCCTCGTCAGCCGCCTGACCGGCTTCCTGCGCACCCTCGCGCTGGCCGCGACGATCGGCCTCGAGCTGGTCGGCAGCGCGTTCCAGATCGCGAACACGCTGCCCAACATCATCTTCGAGCTGCTGCTCGGCGGGGTCCTGACCAGCGTCGTCATCCCCGTGCTGGTCCGCGCGGCCAAGGAGGACGGCGACGACGGGGACGCCTTCGCCCAGAAGCTGCTCTCCGGTGCGGCGGTGTCGCTGCTGGTGGCGACCGCGATCGCCACGATTGCGGCCCCGCTGCTGGTCCTGCCCTACATCGAGAACGAGGCCTACCGGCCGCTGGCCACCGACTTCGCCTACCTCCTGCTGCCGCAGATCTTCTTCTACGGCATGGGCGCGCTGTTCGGGGCGATCCTCAACGCCCGTGCGGTCTTCGGGCCGGCGGCGTGGGCCCCCGTGCTCAACAACGTCGTCGTGCTGGCGGCGCTGACCGTCTACTGGTTCCTGCCGAGCCCACCCGACGGCGGGATCTCGACGACCCAGCTCCTCGTGGTCGGCCTCGGGAGCACGCTGGGCATCGTCCTGCAGGCGGTCGTGATGCTGCCCGCCATGCGGCGCACCGGGTTCCGCTGGCGCTGGCGCTTCGGCTGGGACCCGCGGCTCACCGCGTTCGGCGGGCTCGCCGCGTGGGTGATCGGCTACGTGGTGATCTCGCAGATCGGGCTCACCGCGATCCTGCGCGTCGCCTTCTCCGCCGACCCCGGCGGCCCGTCGGTGTACTCGAACGCCTGGCTCCTGATCCAGGTGCCCTACGGCGTGCTGGGCGTGTCCCTGCTGACCGCCCTCATGCCCCGGATGAGCGCGGCCGCCGCGAACGGGCGACTGGACCAGGTGGTCGCCGACCTGTCGCTCGGCTCCCGCCTGTCCACGGTCACGCTGCTGCCCGTCAGCGCCATCCTCACCGTCTTCGGTTCCCAGCTCGGCGTCGCGATGTTCTCGCTGGGCCGCTCGGGGGGCGCGTCGGCCGCCACGCTGGGCATGACGCTGTCCGCCTCGGCGTTCGGACTCCTCCCGATGGCCGTGACCATGCTGCAGCTGCGCGTCTTCTACGCGATGGCCGACGCCCGCACCCCGACGTTGATCATGGTCGTGATGACGGTGGTCAAGGTGCCGCTGGCCTACCTGTGCCCCGTCCTGCTGTCCCCCGACCAGGTCGTCCTCGGGCTCGCCGCCGTCAACGCGTTCGGTTTCGTCGTCGGAATGGTCGTCGGCGACGTGTGGCTGCGCATCCGTCTCGGGCGGCTCGACACCCGCCGGGTGCTGCGGACGATGCTGCTCACCGGGCTGGCCTCGGTGATGGCGGTGCTCGTCGCGGTGCTGCTCGTGACCCTGCTCGAACGGGTAGTGCCCGGGGGCAGCGCGGTGGGCCGGGCGTGGCTCACCGTGGGGGTCGGCGGCATCGTCTCGCTGCTGGTGCTCGTGGTCGCGATGCGCCTGCTGCGGGTGCCCGAACTCGACCCGGTGGTGTCGCGGCTGCGCCGGCTCGTCGGCCGCTGACGGGGTCCCGACCGGCTGCCGTGGGGTCCGGGCCGGCCGGACCCGCGCACGGACGGGTTGCGCCGCCGTGACAGGTGTCGCGCGCGGGCCTGCGTCCACGACGGGGGACCCCGTGTCCCGTAGTCTCACGGTCACGTGCTCCCCCGTGGGAGCGGTGGCACGGGTGGGGCGAACCCGGAGGTGACGGGGTGGACGAGGCGGTGAGCGCACGCCGCGTGCCGAGCCCGTCCGCCGCGCGCACGGGGTCCGGCGCGATCGCCGACCCGACCGAGGTCGTCGCGCCCGCGGAGCCGGACGCATCCGCCGCCACGAACGGGGCGAACGGGACGAGCGGGACGCCCGCCGGGCCCGACCACCCCGACGAGCCCGCGGTCGAGGCCCCGACCACGGCTGTGCCGCCCGTGGCGGGAGCGCCGGGCATCGACGGCCCGACCACCTTCCTGCCCGAGGGCGCCCGCCGGGGCGGCACGGGTGGTCGTACGGCCACCCCCGCCCGCGGCACCCGCAGGGCGACCCCGCCGCCGGGCCCGCGCCCGCCGTCGTCGGGACCGATCCCGGTCGGCCCGCGCGGGGCGCTCGTGCCGGGCACCGTCATCGCCGACCGCTACCGCCTCGTCGCGGAGGTCGGGCGCGACCGGGCCGCCGACGCCGCCCTGTGGAAGGCCCGCGACACCACGCTCGAGCGCGACGTCGCCATGACGCTGCTGGTCGGCGGCTGGCAGGCCGACGCGCGCGCCTCCTCGGCCCTCTCCCGGGCGACGCGGTCCGCGCACTTCGCCCACCGCCACGCCGCCCGCGTCCTGGACGTCATCCAGCCCGGCTCGAGCCGCCTGCCCGCGGGCGTCCTGGGCGCCGCGGTCGCGGAGTGGACCCCGGGACGCGACCTCGCCGAGCTCGTCGCCGGCGGGCCGCTCTCGCCGAGTGCCGCCCTGCGCGTCGTCGAGCCGTTGGCGCAGGCGGTCGCGGACGCCCACCGGGCGGGGCTCGTGCTCGGGCTCGACCACCCGCAGCGCGTCCGGGTCACGGCTCGCGCCAACGCCCGGCTCGCCTTCCCGATGCCGCGCGGCGACGCCGAGGTCGACGACGACGTGCGTGGCCTCGGCGCGATCCTCTACCTGCTGCTCACCGGGCGCTGGCCCTCGACCGACGGGTCCACCCCGGCCGGCCTGACCGCCGCCCCGCGGACCTCCGCGGGCGCCGTCGCCCCGGTGCGCGACCTGCGCCCCGCCCTGCCCGTCGGGCTCGCGGCGCTGGTCGACCGCACGCTCGACGCCACCGGGGGCATCCGCACCGCCGCCGCCGTGCACGGCCTCGTCCGCCAGCTGCGCGAGGGCGCCGAGGACGACGGCGTGCTCCTGCCCCTCACCGAGGACGGGGTCCAGCTCGCCGACGACGACGGCGCGGTCTGGCACCCCGACGACGAGGACGGCGAGCGCGCCGACCCCGACACCCGCCGGAAACTGCGGATCGGGGTCACGCTGCTGGTGGTCGCCGTGCTGGCGATCGTCGCGTTCGTGGCGTTCCAGGCGGTGTCGCTGCTCGGCGGCGGGCCGTCGTCGGGGCCGCCCCTGGTGATCCCGACCTCCGCGGCGCCCGCACCCGCTCCGTCGCAGAGCCAGGCATCCGCCCCCGCGACGGCCCCGGCGGCCGCGAGCGGACCGGTGCAGCTCGCCAGCATCGCGGTGTACGACCCCTCGGGGAACCCGGACAACCCCGATCGCGTCGGCCGTGCGGCGGACAACGACCCCTCGACCACCTGGTCGACCTCGGACTACCGGCAGCAGTTCCCGGCGCTGAAGCCGGGCATCGGCCTCATGACGACCTTCCGGACGCCCAGCCGCCCCACCCAGGTCATCGTCCGGTCGCCGAGCCCGGGCACCACGATCGAGGTCCGCTCGGCAGCCGCCCCGAACCTGCCGCTGGCGCAGACCCAGCTGCTCGGCTCGGGCACCGTGTCCGGCGACACCCTCACGATCCCCCTGCAGGCCGGGGCCCCGACGTCGAACCTGCTGGTCTGGATCACGGCGCTCGGCCAGACCGACGGCCAGTACGCCAGCGAGATCGCCGAGGTGACGGTGATCGGGGGCAGCTGAGCCCCCGGTCGAGGCGGGCGGTCCCGGTTTCCCCGAACCGCCCCTGCCCCGCGGACCGGCCGCCTAGCGTCCCGGAACGTGGACGACACGCGCTCCGACGAGGCGCTGCTCGCCGCGCACGTCGCCGGGGACCCGTCCGCGTTCCCCGAGCTCGTCCGGCGCTACTCCGACCGGCTCTGGGCGTTCGCCACCCGCATCCTGCGCGACTCGCACGATGCGTCGGACGTGGTGCAGGAGGCCCTGATCTCGGCGTACCGCAACGCGTCCCGCTGGCGCGGCGAGGCCACCGTCAACACCTGGCTGCACCGGATCGTCCACAACTCGAGCCTCGACCGGCTGCGGCGCCGTAGGACCCGCACCGCCGAGCCGCTCACCGACGCCGTCGACGTGCCGCTGCACCGGGACCCGATCCTCGACCGCGAGCGCGTGCTCGCCGTGGAGGAGGCGCTGGGACGCCTGCCGCTCGCGCAGCGTGCCGCGGTCGTGCTCGTCGACATGGAGGGCATGACGGTGGCGGAGGCCGCCGCGGTGCTCGAGATCAAGGAGGGCACGGTGAAGAGCCGGGCCGCCCGGGGCCGGTACCGCCTCGCCCAGCTGCTCGGCCACCTGCGCCCGGAGTACGACACCGCCGCGGATCCGGCCGGGCCGGCGGCGAGGATCGTCGGGAACGATCCGGCCCCCGGCGGCGTCCAAGCCCCGGGAGGCCAGGTGCGCAGCCCGTCAGGAGGAGACCGATGACCGAGCCGGCGTCCGGCGCCCGCGACGGGGACCGCGGGGTCGCCCCGGACGCGGCCGAGCGCCACGGCGCCGGAGCGTCCCCCCGGCCCGGCGAGGAGGAGCTCTTCGCCGCCCTCGACCGCACGCGGGCCGACCTCGCCGCCGCCCCCCGGCCGACGGCCCCCGAGGGCCTGACCGCGTCCCTGCTGGCCGCGGTGGCCGACGAACGGGCCGCCGAACGGGCCGCCGGGGCGGCCCCGCGGGTCACGCCGCTCCGGCGGCGGTGGGTCGCCGCCGCGGTGGTCGGGACGGCCGCGGCGGCGGCCGTGCTCGCCGTCGTCGTGCTCGGCGCGGACCCGGCCGGGCCACCCACACCGACCGCGGCCCCGGCGCCGTCCCCGACGCCGGAGCCCGTCGTCCTGACCTCGGCGGACCTGCCGCAGGCGCTCCGCGCGGGCCTGGGGGGCCGGGACGGGAACGCCGACCCCGCCGCGCGGGCGGCCTGCTTCGTCGCGCACGGCCTGCCCGCCGGCACCGTCCCCGTCGGCAGTCGGGCCGTCGTCCTCGACGGCCGGCCCGGGACGCTCTACGTCGTCGCCACCGGGCGGGCCGCGGTGTTCCGGCTGCTCGTGGTCGGTCCGGCGTGCGCGCCGGGGTCGCCGGACACCCTCGGGGACGTGACGGTGGGCGGGTGAGTGGGGTGGACGACAGCCGGTGGGGAATCCTGGGGCGGTGGGCGACGTTTCAGCGGACGTGAGTGAGCAGACCATCCACGACGTGATCATCGTGGGTTCCGGACCGGCGGGGTACACCGCGGCGACCTATGCGGCCCGGGCCCAGCTCGACGTCGTGGTCTTCGAGGGCAGCCAGTTCGGCGGTGCGCTCATGACCACCACCGAGGTCGAGAACTATCCCGGCTTCGTCGAGGGCATCATGGGCCCCGAGCTGATGGACCAGATGCGTCGCCAGGCCGAGCGCTTCGGTGCGGACCTGCGCCCCGCGGACGTCGACGGGCTGGACCTCTCCGGTGACGTCAAGACCGTCTCGGTCGGCAAGGAGCGGCACTCCGCCCGCGCCGTGATCCTCGCGATGGGCTCCGCGCCGCGCTACGTCGGCGTGCCCGGCGAGGAGCGGCTGCTGGGCCACGGCGTCTCCGCCTGTGCCACCTGCGACGGCTTCTTCTTCCGCGACCACGACATCGTGGTCGTCGGCGGCGGCGACTCGGCGATGGAGGAGGCCACCTTCCTCACCCGGTTCGCCCGATCGGTGACGATCGTGCACCGTCGCGAGGAGTTCCGCGCCTCCGGGATCATGCTGGAGCGCGCCCGCGCCAACGAGAAGATCCGGTTCCGGACCAACGCCGTCGTGACCGAGGTCCTCGGCGAGAACTCCGTCACCGGTGTGCGGCTGCGCGACACGGTGACCGGCGAGGAGGAGAGCCTGGAGGCGACCGGGATGTTCGTGGCGATCGGCCACGACCCGCGGTCCGAGCTCGTCACCGGCCAGGTCGACCTCGACGACGAGGGCTACGTGCACGTCGCGCACCCGAGCACCTACACGAACCTGTCGGGGGTGTTCGCCTGCGGCGACCTCACCGACAAGACCTACCAGCAGGCCATCACCGCCGCCGGCAGCGGCTGCACGGCCTCGATCGACGCCGAGCGCTGGCTCGCCGAGAACCCGGCCACGTCCGTCCCGGACACGTCGCCGAAGCCCGGCGCCGGCACCGAGCTCACCCCCGAGCTCGACGCCGTCCCGGCGTCCTGACCCGTCCCGATCCGTCCACCCGAGGAGGAGCCCCCCATGGGCAGCCCCATCAATGTCACCGATTCCACGTTCTCGGACGAGGTGCTGAACAGCGACAAGCCGGTCGTCGTCGACTTCTGGGCGACCTGGTGCGGTCCGTGCAAGATGGTCGCCCCGGTGCTGGAGGAGATCGCCCAGGAGCACGGTGACAAGATCACCGTCGCCAAGCTGGACATCGACCAGAACCAGGCGACCGCGCGGGACTACCAGGTCATGTCGATCCCGACCATGATCGTGTTCCAGGGTGGCAAGCCGGTGAAGCAGATCGTGGGCGCGAAGCCGAAGGCCGCGCTGCTCAACGACCTCTCCGACGTGCTCGCCTGAGCCGTCCGCACGCTCCCGACGCCGGGTCCGGACCTCGTCCGGGCCCGGCGTCGTCGTGTCCGGAGGTGGGCGGGGGGTCGGCCGGTTCCGAACCGTGACCCTCCGGCACGGGCCCGATGCCGGGTGTGTGCGGGGCGGCAGGGCACAATGAGGCTCGGGTGAAACCGACTGCGACACGTCGGCGGTGCGACACCGTTGCCGCCTGGGCGAGGGTCGGGCTCACCGCGTGAGTGACCGGGACAGGACGGGAGCAACCGAATGCAGCTGCTCAGCCGCGGCGACACCGGTCCGGCGGTCGCCGAGGTCCGCGCAGCGCTCGAGGGCCTGGGCCTGCTCGAGCCCGCCGACGCGGCGCACGCCGTCTTCGACACCGCGCTGTTCGACCACGCGCTCGAGGACGCGGTCCGCGCCTTCCAGCAGAACCGGGGCCTGATCACCGACGGTGTCGTCGGCCCCGCGACCTACCGCGCGCTGCGGGACGCCCGCTGGTCGCTGGGCGACCGCATGCTGTGCCTGCAGATGACGAACATGATGACCGGGGACGACGTCTTCGCCCTCCAGGAGCGCCTGCTGGAGCTGGGATACGACTCGGGGCGCGCCGACGGCGCGTTCGGCCGTCAGACCGAGCAGGCGCTGCGCAGCTTCCAGCGTGACTACGGCATGGCCCCCGACGGCATCTGCGGCCCTCGCACGCTGCGTCACCTCGGCTACCTGGGCCGCAAGGTCACCGGGGGCCGTCCGGGCCTGCTGCGGGAGCAGGAGCGCCTCCACCGGGCCGGGCCGCGCCTGTCCGGCAAGCGCATCGTGATCGATCCGGGTCACGGCGGGTCGCACCCGGGCGGTGCGATCGGCGACGTCACCGAGGCCGGTCTGGTCTCCGACATCGCCCGCCGGCTCGAGGGCCGCATGTCCGCCGCGGGTATGGAGGCCCTGCTCTCGCACGGTCCGCAGGACTGCCCGAGCGACTCCGAGCGGGCGGCGTTCGCGAACTCCGCCGGCGCCGACGTGGTGCTCTCGCTGCACGTCGACGCGAACCCCAGCCCGGCCGCGAACGGGCTGGCCGCCTTCCACTTCGGCACCGGGACGGGCGCCACGTCGACGGTCGGGGAGGCCCTCGCGGGCTACATCCACCGCGAGCTGCTCGCCCGCACCCGGATGACCGACTGCGGCGTGCACCCGCGGCCGTGGGAGCTCCTGCGCCTGACCCGGATGCCGGCCGTGCGGGTCGAGATCGGGTACCTGACGAACGCCTCCGACCGGGCGGCCCTGCTGGATCCGGCCTTCCGTGACGTGGTCGCCGAGGGGATCCTCGTCGCGGTGAAGCGGCTCTACCTGCTCGGCCAGAACGACAAGCCGACCGGCACGTTCACGTTCTCCGACATCCTCCAGCGCGAGGAAGGCAGTCCGATCGGGGCCTGACCTCCCCGAACGAACGGCACTCTCGCGCACATAGATGCTGCGAAAGTGCCGTTCGTTCGAGGGGTGTCGCCGGGGTGCCTAGCGGGACGCCGGGGCGCCCACCGGAGCGGCGGGCGCCGTCGTGACCGTCACCGAGCCGAGGAGCTGGGCGATGGCCGCCTCGACGTCCTCCTTCCAGGAGAACCCGGTGCGCATCTCGAGGCGCAGGCGCGGCCAACGGTGGTGCGGGGCGACCGTCTTGAAGCCGACGGCCCGCAGGAACGCGGCGGGCAGCACGCAGCTCGGGGTGTCCTCCGCGGTCCGGCCGTGCGCCTCGCCCCGCGGTCGGGCCGCGGCGTCCCCGAACGCCTCGAGGGCCTTCACCCCGCGGCGGGAGAGGTCCCGGACGACGTCCTGCACCAGCAGGCGCCCGATCCCCACCTCGGCGAAGTCCGGCACCACGTGCAGGCCGCACAGCAGGATCGCGTCCGCGCCCACCGGAGCGGTGGGGAACGCCGCGGCCCGCGGGACCGCGGCGGGCGGGGCGTAGAAGGCGTAGCCGGCCGGGACGCCGTCGACGTGGGCGATCCGCCCGCACGAGCCCCACTCGAGCAGGACGCCGGAGACCCACGCCTCCTTCTCCAGTTCGAGGGTGCCGAACTCCTCGGCCTGGCTGCCCAGGTGCGGGGGGAGCTCCCAGTAGACGCATCGACGACAGCCCTTGGGCAGCTCCTCGATGTTGTCGAGGGTGATCCCGACGCACTCTCGCGACACCGACACTCCCGTTCTGGGTCTCCGCACGGAACCGGGCCCGGAGCTGCGCGACGCTGCGTCTCCACCCGACGTTGGCATGCGTACTCTCCCGCGTCTCCTGATCACAATACGGGCGGTCTGGTCGGGTGATCGGGCACCGGGGCGGGTGGAGCGGCGGATGGTCGACCCGCGGCGTGACGACGCTCGCTCCGGGACGTGCGGGTACGACGCGTAGAGTCGCGACGATCCCGTCGTGAACATGATCACGGAGAGTCGCTGATGACGCCGACGTCCCCCGTCCCCCGACCCGATGCCCTCCCCGGGGCCGGCGCGGCGGCGGCGGGCGCGGCGGCAGGGTCCACCGGCGATCCCCACCTCGACCGCTACGCCGCGCGGACCACGGGCATGACCGCCTCGGAGATCCGGGCGCTGTTCGCCGTGGCGAGCCGCCCCGAGGTGGTCTCGCTGGCCGGCGGCATGCCGAACCTCGCGGCGCTGCCGCTGGACTCGCTGGCCGTCGAGGTGGGCCGCCTGGTCGCCACGGAGGGCCAGGGGGCGCTGCAGTACGGGTCCGCGCAGGGTGTGCCGGTGCTGCGCGAGCAGATCGGTGAGGTCATGGCCTTCGAGGCCGGCTCACTGTCGGCGACGGGCGGATTCGCCCCCGACGACGTGGTGGTCACGGTCGGCTCGCAGTCGGCGCTGGACATGCTCACGCGGCTGTTCGTCGACCCGGGTGACGTCGTGCTCGCCGAGTCGCCCTCCTACGTCGGGGCGCTGGGCTCGTTCGCCGCCTACCAGGCCGAGGTCCGGCACGTCGCCATGGACGACGACGGACTCGTGCCGGCGGCGCTGGAGGAGGCCCTGCAGCGGCTCGCCCGCGAGGGCCGGCGCGCGAAGTTCCTCTACACGGTGCCCAACTTCCACAACCCGGTCGGTGTCTCGCTGGCGCCGGACCGCCGGGGCGAGGTCGTCGAGCTGTGCCGCCGGTACGGCGTGCTCATCGTCGAGGACAACCCCTACGGTCTGCTCGGCTTCGACGGGCAGACGTACCCCTCGCTGCGCTCGCTGGACCCGGAGAACGTCGTCTATCTCGGTTCGTTCTCCAAGATCTTCGCCTCGGGCCTGCGGGTCGGCTGGGCGCTCGCCCCCCACGGCATCCGGGACAAGCTCGTGCTGGCCGCGGAGTCGGCCACCTTGTGCCCGCCGGCGTTCACCCAGCTCGTCGTCTCCCGCTACCTCGCCACGCACGACTGGCGCAGCCTCGTGAAGTCGTTCCGCGAGATGTACCGCGAGCGCTGCGAGGCGATGCTGGGCGCCCTCGAGACCCATCTGCCCGACGGGTGCCGCTGGACGCGGCCGCGCGGCGGGTTCTTCGTGTGGGCGACGGTCCCCGAGGGCGTCGACACCCGCGCGATGCTGCCCCGCGCGATCTCGGCCCGGGTCGCCTACGCGTCGGGCACCGGGTTCCACGCGGACGGCTCCGGCGCCCGCCACATGCGCCTGTCGTTCTGCTACCCGCCGCCCGAGCGCATCGTCGAGGGCGTGCGACGCCTGGCGGGGGTCCTGGACGGCGAGCTCGAGGTGCTGCGCACCTTCGGGCTCTCGGGGACCGGTGCCCGCCCGTCGTCGGGGACCCCGGGGCCGCAGGCCCCCTCCGTCGACACCGCCTGAGTCCCTTCCCGACGGCGGATCGCGACCCCGGACTAGGGTCCGGGGTCGTGATCGACCGCACCGTCGCCGTCCTCGCCGGCGGCCTCTCCCACGAGCGTGACGTGTCGCTGCGGTCCGGCCGCCGGATCGCGGCCGAGCTGCGCGACGCGGGCGCCACGGTCGACGAGTGGGACACCGACGCCGCCCTGCTCGGGCGCCTGCGCGACACCCGGCCGGACGCGGTCGTCGTCGCGCTGCACGGCGGCGAGGGCGAGAACGGGGCGGTGCAGAGCGTCCTCGAGCTGCTGGGGGTGCCGTTCGTCGGCACCGACGGGCGGGCGTGCCGGCGCGCGCACGACAAGCCCAGCGCGAAGGCGGAGCTGACGCGCGCCGGGCTCGACACCCCGGAGTGGGTGGCGCTGCCGCACGCCACGTTCCGCGAGCTCGGCGCCGGTGCCGTCCTGGACGCCCTCGTGGCCCGGCTCGGGCTGCCGCTGATGCTCAAGCCCGACCAGGGGGGCTCCGCGCTCGGCGCCCAGGTCGTGCGGGACGCCGCGGAGCTGCCCTCGGCGATGGTCGGGGCGCTCGCCTACTCCGAGACCGTCCTCGTAGAACGCTTCGTCGACGGGGTCGAGCTCGCGGTCTCGGTGATCGACACCGGCGACGGCCCGGTCGCCCTGCCCGCGGTGGAGGTGGAGGCGGAGAACGGCGTCTACGACTACACCGCCCGCTACACCGCGGGCCTGACGCGCTTCCACTGTCCGGCCCGGCTCGGCGCGGCGGTGGCGGCCCGGGTCGCGGAGACCGCGGTAGCCGCGCACCGCGCCCTCGGGCTGCGCGACCTCTCCCGCACCGATGCGATCGTCGACCGCGACGGGCGGGTCCAGGTCCTCGAGGTGAACGTGTCGCCGGGACTCACCGAGACCTCGCTGCTGCCGCGAGCGATCGGGGCCGCCGGGCGCGACGTCGGCGAGGTGTTCGGGCTGCTCGTGGAGCGAGCCGTACGTCGGTCGTCCGAGCGGTCCGGCTGACCGTCGAGCGCAGCGGCGATCTCAGGGCGCCCTGAGATCGCCGCTGCGGCCCCGAACGATCACTCCGAGGGTGAGGGGCCCGGGAGCCCCTTCTGGTTCATCAGCGCCGCGATGCGCTCCAGATCGTCCACGGATCCGAACTCCACGACGATCCGACCCTTGCGCTGGCCCAGTTCGACCTTGACGCGCGTGTCGTAGGCGTCGGACAGCCGCTCCGCGAGATCCTGGAGACCCGGGGCGTGCAGCTTGCGTGCGGGGGAGCGGCGCTTCGCGGCCGGCTCCTTCTCGCCACGGGCGAGGGTCACGGCCTCCTCGGCGGCGCGCACCGACAGGCCCTCGGCGACGATCCGCGCCGCGAGCTCCTCCTGGGCCGCCGGGTCGTCCATCCCGAGCAGCGCCCGGGCATGACCCGCCGAGAGCACCCCGGCAGCGACCCGGCGCTGGACCGCGACCGGGAGACGCAGCAGCCGGATGGTGTTGGTGATCGCCGGTCGGCTCCGGCCGATGCGGTCGGCCAGCTGCTCGTGCGTCACGGCGAACTCGGTCAGCAGCTGCTGGTAGGCGGCCGCCTCCTCCAGCGGGTTCAGCTGGACCCGGTGGATGTTCTCCAGCAGGGCGTCGCGCAGCAGGTCGTCGTCCGACGTCTTCCGCACGATGGCCGGGATGTGGGTCAGCCCGGCCCGCTGGGCGGCGCGCCACCGCCGCTCTCCCATGACGAGCTCGTGGGTGACCTCCACCCCGGCGTCACCGGAGATCGGGTCGTCCAGCTCCCGGACGACGATGGGCTGCAGCAGCCCGAACTCCCGGACGGAGTGCTCGAGCTCGGCGAGCGCCTCCTCGTCGAACACCGACCGGGGCTGGCGCGGGTTGGCGCGGATGCCGTCCACCCGCACCTCGCGGTACACGGCGCCCGCGACGGTGCCGCCGTCGGACGCCGCCGTGGCCGGCGAACCCGTAGCGGTCGCCGTCGTCGGGACCTCCGGGCGGGAGCGCTGGCCGATCACCACGTCCGCGGCCCGGGTCCCGACGCCGGGTCGGGTGTCGCCGGCGTCCGGGGGACCGGTGGGGATGAGCGCGGCCAGGCCGCGTCCGAGTCCTCCGCGTCGTTCGGTCACGACCGCTCACCCGCGTTCGCGCCGGCCCGCTGCTCGGCGACCGCGGCCCGCATCGCGAACTCGCGGGCGGCGTCGAGGTAGCTCATCGCTCCGCGCGAGCCCGGGTCGTAGGTGAGCACGGTCTGGCCGAAGCCCGGCGCCTCGCTGACCTTCACGCTGCGCGGGATGACCGTGCGCAGGACGAGGTCGCCGAAGTGGGTCCGTACCTCGTGCGTCACCTGGTCCGCGAGCTTGGTGCGGCCGTCGTACATGGTGAGCAGGATCGTCGAGACGTGCAGCCGCGGGTTGAGGTGGGACTGCACCAGCCCGATGTTGTTGAGCAGCTGGCTGAGCCCCTCGAGCGCGTAGTACTCGCACTGGATCGGGATGAGCACCTCGGGGGCGGCCACCATCGCGTTGAGCGTGAGCAGGCCCAGCGACGGCGGGCAGTCGACGAGCACGTAGTCGACGTCGAGGCGGTCGAGGGCCTCGTCGGAGAGTGCCTGCCGCAGCCGGGACTCCCGGTTCATCATCGACACGAGCTCGATCTCGGCACCGGCCAGGTCGATGGTGGCGGGCACGCAGAGCAGATCGGAGGAGCGGTCGCAGACCTGTGCGGCCTGGTCGAGCGTGAGCTCGCCGATGAGGACCTCGTAGATGGACGGCGTCCCGCTGCGGTGGTCGACCCCCAGCGCGGTGCTCGCGTTGCCCTGCGGGTCGAGGTCGACCACGAGGACCCGGGCGCCGTGCAGCGCGAGCGCCGCGGCCAGATTGACCGTGCTCGTCGTCTTGCCGACGCCGCCCTTCTGGTTGGCGACGGTGATCACCCGGCGCCGGCTCGGTCGCGGCATCCGGTGGTCCTCGGGGTGCAGGACCCGGGCGGCGCGGGCGGCCTCCTCGGCGATGGGCGTCATCCCACCCCCGTCGCCGTAGATCACCTCACCCGCGCCCAGGACGCCGGCCCCGACCGTGGAGACCGCCTCGCTCACGGCCTCCCGGACCTTCTCCGCGCTGCCACGGTCGGCCCGTGGGCGCGTTTCACGTGGAACGGCATGTCCTTCGGTCACGAGGATCGATCCTTCCTGCCACGACCACGGCGTCCACCACCGGGACCGGATCCGGCAGCAGTCCGCCGTTCCGTCCGATGTACCACCACGATGTGCGTCAGTGCGTCTCCCGCGCCGGTGGTGACGACCTCGACGTCGCCGCCGCCCGCCGCCCGGAGGTCCACGGCGTCGCGCCGCACCTCGTCCTGAGCGCTGGCTCCCTTGAGCGCCGCCAGTGTCCCACCCGGCCGCACGAGGGGGAGACACCATGCCGCGAGGCGACCCAGCGGTGCCACCGCGCGCGCCGTGGCGACGTCCGACTCGCCCACCACTCGCCGGGTCTCGCGCTCCTCGGCCCGGCCGCGACGCACGACCACGTCGAGCTCCAGGGCCGCCACGACCTCCTCGAGCCACGCGACGCGGCGGGCCATCGGCTCCAGCAGCGTGATGCGGAGGTCGGGTCGGGCGAGGGCGAGCGGGATGCCGGGCAGACCCGCGCCCGAGCCGATGTCGACGACGGTGGCGTCCGGCGGGATCACCGAGCCGACCCAGGCGGAGTTCACCAGGTGTCGGTTCCACAGCCGCGGGAGTTCCCGCGGGCCGATGACACCCTGCTCGCGCCCCGGGCCGGCCAGCAGCTCGGCGAACCGGACCGCTCGCGGCAGGGCGTCGCCGAAGAGCTCGACGGCCTCGGGGGTCGGCGAGGACGGACCGTCGAGCCGGTCCTGTTCCCCGAGTGTCACGACCGGTCGCCCGTTCCACGTGAAACGGCGACGGCTCCGAGGATCACGACCGGCCGGGCAGCACGACCACGCGACGGCGGGGCTCCTCGCCCTCGCTCTCGCTGTGGACGCCCTCGACGGTCGCCACCGCGTCGTGGACGATCTTGCGCTCGAACGGGGTCATCGGGCGCATCTTCTGGCTCTCGCCGGAGTCGCGGACCTCCTCCGCCGTCCGCCGGCCCAGGTCCGTGAGCTCGGACCGACGGTGCGAGCGCCAGCCCGCGATGTCGAGCATGAGGCGGTTGCGCGTCCCGGTCGACTGCTGGACGGCGAGCCGGGTCAGCTCCTGCAGCGCCTCGAGGACGTCGCCCCGCTGCCCGACGAGCTTCTCGAGGTCCTTGCCACCGTCGATGCTGACGATCGCGCGGCCGGCCTCGACGTCGAGATCGATGTCGCCGTCGAAGTCGAGGATGTCGAGCAACCGCTCGAGGTAGTCACCGGCGATGTCGCCCTCGCGGACGAGGACGTCCTGCGGGGACGCGCCACCGCCCTCCGGCGCGACCGGGGCCTCGTTGTCTCCGGCCCGGCCGTCCGACTCCAGGGTCTCGGACACGGCTTGTCTCCTCTCGCCGGGGCCGCGTGGTGCGACCCCTCCGGTCCCGGGCGCCGATCCTCTTGGGGCGAGGCACGGCCACCGGGTGGTGGTCGGTGGGTGCTGGGGACGGGACGGACCCGCCGTGTCAGCGACGCTTCTTGGACTTCTTGCCCGGGCGGGACGACGCGACCTGGGCCGACCCACGGTTCTTCGGGGCTCCGCCGTTCTTCGCCGCCCCGGAGTTCACCTTGCCGGGTGCCGCTCGTCCGCTGCTCTTGCCCGACACCGGACGGGCTCCCGGGCGCGGCTTGCTCGGAGCGGACTCGGCCGGCGCGTCCACGGGGGCGTCCACGGGCTCCTCGTCCACCGGCGCGGTGTGGCCGTTCGAGGCGGACCGGGTCGGCTTCTGGCCCGGCCTCGGGGCGAGCAGGTCACGCTGGGCCGCGGCCTGGGCGCGCTGCTCGGCCTCCTCCTTGGCGATCCGGCTGTAGACGAAGTACTGCTGGGCCAGCGTCCAGGAGTTGTTGGAGAGCCAGTACAGGAGGATCGCGATCGGGAAGAAGACACCGAACACGAGGACGCCGAGCGGGAACAGCCACATCGTCAGCTTCTGCATGATCGCGGCCTGCGGGTTCGCGGCCGCGGCCGGCGACTGGTGGGCCGCCGAGACGCGCGCGGTGAAGTGGGTCGCCACGCTGGCGATGATCATCAGCGGCAGGGCCACCGGGATGACGTGGGCGTTGAAGTTGCCGAAGTTCAGCGAGAAGGAGCCGACCGCCTGCAGGTTGCCGCTGATCGCGTCGGACAGCTTCGCCCCGAAGAGCGTCGAGTTGTCGAACGAGACGATGTCGGCGTAGCTGAAGACGTAGTTGTAGGCGTAGTCGGTCCGGAAGCCGCGCAGCACGTGGAACAGACCGATGAAGACCGGGACCTGCACCAGGACCGGCAGACAGCCACCCAGCGGGTTGACGCCGTGCTCCTTCTGGAGCTTCTGCATCTCCTCCGCGAGCTTCTGCCGGTCGTTCTTGTACTTCTCCTGCAGCTTCTTGATCTGCGGCTGGAACTCCTGCATCTTCCGCATCGAGCGGACCTGACTGACGAACGGCTTGAACAGCAGCGCCCGCAGCGTGAAGACCAGGAAGATGACCGAGAGCGCCCACGCGAACCCGTTGTCGGCGCCCAGGACGAACCCGAACACCTTGTGCCAGAACCACAGGATGGCCGACACCGGGTAGTAGATGAAGTTCAGCACGACGCTTGCTCCTCGCTGGTGGGGGCTCCGGCTCCCCGGGGGGCGGTGCGTCCGGAGTCAGAGGTCTCCGGGGTCTCCGGGCGACGACGACGACGCGGGGGCACGGGGTCCAGGCCACCAGGGTGCCAGGGCGCGCACTTCAGCAGTCGCACGACGGTGAGAACGGTTCCACGCAGCAGGCCGTGCACGCGCAACGCCTCGACGGCGTACGCGCTGCAGGTGGGGTGGAAGCGGCAGTGCGGCAGGAACATCGGGGAGATCCACCGCTGGTAGAAGCGCAGGACGCCGATCAGCGCACGGGCCGGTGCCGCGGGTCGCGGTGTACCCGCGGCCTCCGGTCCCGTCCCGGACTCGGTCACGTCGTCCCTCTCGTCACGTCCCGCACCGTCCCCGTCCATGGTGCCCGTGCCGACGACCCGGAGCGAGGACTCCGGCCGGATCGGGTCCGGGACGCGCACCGAGGTCGGGAGACACGGCGACGACGCGGTCAGGCCGAGGGGACCACGGCGAGCCGCGGTCGGAGCTCCAGGCGCCGCAGCGCGGCGTCGAGGTCGTCGGCCAGTTCCGCCGTCGTCGACCCCGCCGCCGGCGGGTGCGCCCGGACGACGATCACGGTCCCCGGCGGGAGGGCGTCGAGCCGGTCCGCCACCAGGTGGCGCAGTCGACGGGTGATGCGGTGCCGCTCGACGGAGTTCCCCACGGCCCGCCCCACGACGAAACCGGCCCGCGCGGGGCCGGTCGCCTCGGCGGGCGTGAGCGCGTGCACCGACAACCGACGACGACCCGCCTTGCGCCCACGGCGCAGGACGAGCCGGAAGTCGTCGGGTCGACGGACGCGGTGTGCCGGGGGCAGCACGCACGGACCTCGACCGGCTCGGCGCGGAGGATCAGGCCGAGAGCTCGGCGCGGCCCTTGCGGCGGCGGTTCGCCAGCACCGCACGGCCGGCGCGCGTCGACATGCGCAGCCGGAAGCCGTGGGTCTTCGACCGACGACGGTTGTTCGGCTGGAACGTGCGCTTGCCCTTGGCCACGACTGAGAACTCCTGCGTCGGCTCACCCCTGGTCGTGGGGGAGCGCGGGTGTTCCGGGGCACGCCGAGACGCCCAGGACGATTTCCTGGGACGACGGACCCGGATCCGGTCATGGCCAGCGTAGCCCAGTCCCCGGGGCGCCCCCCGACCCGGCCCCGCCTCGAGGTCCTCCGCGAGGCCGGGGATCATGATGGGCGGCGGGGTCGGCGGCCTCGACGGCGTCGGGACCTCCCGGAGGTTGTGGGCCGGTGGGCCGCCTTGTTAGCGTCCGGCACCCCCACGACGGATCGGGCACCGCCGGGCGACCGGCGCCGAGGGCCCACGTGCGGAGGGCGCAGCGGACGGGGCCGTCAGCAGACCGGGCCGGAGCGGACAGCAGCAATCGGTGCGGACCCCGGGGGCGGGGGCCCGCGCGATCGGCGACCCGTCGTCGTGCACAGTTGTGGACAGGCCTGTGGACGCGCGCGCCCGGGATCGGAAGTCAGGGGAGGGCACCGAGTGACGGATCAGCTCTCCGACCTCGACCAGACGTGGGCAGACGTGGTCCTGGAACTCACCAGCCCGTCGACCGACCCGGCCGACCGGGCCCCGCTCTCGGCCCAGCAACGTGCCTGGATCCGTGTCACCCGGCCGCTGGGGCTGCTCGACGACACCGCCCTGCTGGCCGCGCCGAGCGAGTTCGCCAAGGAGGCCATCGAGCGGGCGCTGCGCGACCCCATCGTCGACGCCCTCTCGCGGCGCATCGGCCGCCCGGTGCAGCTCGCCGTCCGGGTCGACCACAGCGCCCGCTCGGGAGGCGACCAGGGCACCGGCCCCGAGACCTCCCCGCTGCCGCGGCTGTCGGCGCCGGCGCCCGAGCCGTACGCGGGCGACGGGTACTCCCGGCCCGCCTACGACGACGGCGGCCCCGACACCGGCTACCTCACCGGCGAGCGCTCGCACCGGGCCGACGCGATCGCGGCCGCCGCGGGCGTCGGGAGGGTGACCCACAATCCCGACCGCTCGCACCCGGAGGAGGAGGTCGACGAGGTCCGTGACGGCCTCGCCGCTGTCCACGAGATCTGGAGCCCGCCCGGCCGCACCGCGGCCCCGCCGAGCCGCCCCGAGCCGGAGATCCCCGGCGACGGCGCGCGCGGTGCGCCCCGCTCCCAGACCCGGCTGAACGAGAAGTACCTCTTCGACACCTTCGTCATCGGCGCCTCCAACCGCTTCGCCCACGCGGCGGCGGTCGCGGTCGCGGAGGCGCCGGCCCGCGCCTATAACCCGCTGTTCGTCTGGGGCGACTCCGGTCTCGGCAAGACGCACCTGCTGCACGCCGTCGGGCACTACGCCCAGCGGCTCTTCTCCGGCATGCGGGTGCGGTACGTGTCGACCGAGGAGTTCACCAACGACTTCATCAACTCCCTGCGCGACGACCGCAAGGTGGCCTTCCAGCGGCGCTATCGCGACGTCGACGTGCTGCTCGTGGACGACATCCAGTTCCTGGAGGGCAAGGAGGGAACCCAGGAGGAGTTCTTCCACACCTTCAACACCCTCCACAATGCGAACAAGCAGATCGTGGTCTCCTCCGACCGGCCGCCGAAGCGCCTGGAGACCCTCGAGGACCGGCTGCGCACGCGGTTCGAGTGGGGCCTGATCACCGACATCCAGCCGCCCGAGCTCGAGACGCGCATCGCGATCCTGCGCAAGAAGGCGGCCGGCGAGCGGATGGCCGCGCCGCCGGAGGTCCTGGAGTTCATCGCGGACCGGATCGAGCGCAACATCCGCGAGCTCGAGGGCGCGCTGATCCGCGTCACCGCGTTCGCCTCGCTCAACCGGCAGCCGATCGACCTGCAGCTCGCCGAGATCGTGCTGCGCGACCTCATCCCCGACTCGCGGCAGTCCGAGATCACCGCGCCCACGATCATGGCGGTCACGGCGGAGTTCTACGGCGTCTCGATCGACGACCTCACCGGGCCGGGCAAGACCAAGGCCCTCGCCCTCTCCCGGCAGATCGCCATGTACCTGTGCCGCGAGCTCACGGACCTGTCCCTGCCCCGGATCGGGCAGATGTTCGGCAACCGCGACCACACGACGGTCATGCACGCGGACAAGAAGATCCGCAAGGAGATGGCGGAGCGCCGCCGGACCTACGAGCAGGTCCAGGAGCTCACCGCGCGTATCAAGCAGCGCGCGCGCAGCTGACGGCTTCCCGACGGCGGGTGCTGCCGCGGCCCGGCCGAGGGTCACATCAGGCAGCCCGCCTGCCCCGCCCGCCTGCCCCACGTGACCCTCGCGGCTCGGGGTGACCGCCCGGGTTCCGGCGGCCGGCCCGAGGGGCACATCAGGCATCCCGGCGGCCCCGTCCGCCTGCCCCACGTCACCCTCGCCGCTCGTGGTGACCACCCGGGCCACCCCGCGGCCTGGCTCGAGAGTCACATCAGGCAGCCCGCCTGCCCCACTCGCCTGCCCCACGTCACCCTCGCCGCTCGGGCTGGACGCCCGGGCCACCCGCGGCCCGGAGTGACCGTCTAGGCCCCCGCCGCCCGGGACGACCGCCCGGGTCGCTCCTCCGATCCGGTGGACCTCGACGCCGTCCCGGCACGTCCGTGCGGTGAATCCACACCGGCGCGAGCACCGTCGACGCCCGGGGACGTCGGACCGACCGGCCACCGCGCGCCACGACCGGCCACGGCCGTGCGACCACGCTGCGCGCCCGTCGGCACCCCGATCCGGACACAGCGTGAGCGAAATCTGGACACAGGTGCTCGGAGAGGGCGACACGCGGACACGATCGGCGTGACCGCTCGTCCGGCGCCCGCGGCACGATCGCCGCTCATCGTGGCGTCGTCGCGCTGCGCGATCGTTCGACTCCCGATCGACCCACAGCTGGGGACAAGTCTGTGGACAGCCGGCCCGCACGGGTGGACGGAGGGGTGGGTGGAGGCGGGTGCCCGGCCTCCGTCCACCTGACACGCCGATCCGTCCCCGGATCCGGGCACGCACCGACCCCGTCGCTCCACACGGGTCCGGAGCGCCCGACCTGCATCGACGGCAGTGCTCCACACTGCCCACAGGACCTACTGTCATTCCTGTTCTCTCTCTTGAAGAGATCCCTCTCAAAACAGGGGTTGGGGAGCGTTCGCGCCGTCCGGCGCTGCACAGGGCCGGAGTGTCGGACCCCCCTGGCAGGCTCTACCGTGACGACCTGCCCGGATCCGGGGCCGACACGGCCTGGGAGCCGCGGCGGGCACCCGACCCGACGTCAGGAGACCCACCGATGAAGTTCCGCGTGGAGCGCGACGCCTTCGCCGACGCGGTGGCCTTCGTCGCGCGCAGCCTGCCCAGCCGGGCGCCCGTCCCGGTCCTCGGCGGCGTCCTGCTCGACGCGTCCGACGAGGGCACGCTCACCGTCTCGGGGTTCGACTACGAGGTCTCCGCCCGGGTCGAGGTGCCGGCGATGATCGGCGACGGCGGCCGGGCCCTGGTGTCCGGGCGGCTGCTGGCCGACATCACCAAGTCGCTCCCGCCGCATCCGGTCGATCTCACCGTCGACGGGCCGCGCGCCGCCCTGAGCTGTGGCAACGCGCGCTTCAGCCTGCCGACGATGTCCGCCGAGGACTACCCGCAACTGCCGGAGATGCCCCCGGTGGTCGGGGAGCTCGCCCCCGACGTTTTCGCCCGCGCCGTCTCGCAGGTCGCCGTGGCCGCGGGTCGGGACGACACGCTGCCGATGCTCACCGGCATCCGCGTCGAGATCGACGGCTCCGCGCTGACGATGGCCGCCACCGACCGCTTCCGGCTCGCGGTCCGCGAGTTCACCTGGGAGCCCGGGGAGAACCCGGCGTCGGCCGACGGCGAGCCCACCGCGATCCTCGCCCCGGCGCGCACCCTGTCCGAGGCGGCCAAGACGCTGACGTCGGCGGGCGGCACCGTCGAGCTCGCCCTGGGACGCGGCGACAGTCTGCTCGGCCTGTCCGGCGGCGGACGCCGGTCGACCACCCGCCTGCTCGACGCCGAGTTCCCGCGCTACCGCCAGCTCCTGCCGAAGGAGCACACCTCGGCGGCGGTCGTCGAGATCGGGCCGCTGGTCGACGCCATCAAGCGCGTCTCGCTGGTCGCCGAGCGCGGCACGCAGGTGCGGCTCGAGTTCGACGAGGGCTCGCTGCGGCTGACCGCGGGCGGCGACGACGAGGGCAGCGCCGAGGAGCAGCTGCCCTGCTCGTTCGCGGGGGAGCCGCTGACGATCGCCTTCAACCCGGGCTACCTGCTCGACGGGCTCGGGGCGCTCGGTGCCGACCACGCACACCTGTCGTTCACCACGCCGAGCCGGCCCGCCCTGCTCCGTCCGGCCGGTGCACCCGGCGAGGGCGCGTCCGAGGACGAGACCGCCGGCCAGGGTGCGACGGCGGTGGAGCCGGGTCCCGAGACGGACGCCTCGTTGCCCGAGCCCCGGCCGGGTTACCTCTACCTGTTGATGCCGGTGCGCCTCCCCGGCTGATCGGACGCCCTGCGATGACGGACCCCGATCCGGGGTAGGAGACGCGGACGGCCACGCCGGGGGAGACGCAGCGGAGCTCGACCCCACGTCACGGGACAAGGGAGCGGATCGCGGTGCAGCTGGGAATGGTCGGGCTCGGTCGGATGGGCGGCAACATGGCCGAGCGGCTCCGTGCCGCCGGTCACGAGGTCGTCGGGTACGCGAACGACGGCTCCGGGGACGTGCAGTCCCTCGAGGAGCTGGTGAAGGCCCTCGAGGCGCCGCGGACGGTCTGGCTGATGGTGCCGTCCGGCGACCCCACCCACTCGACGGTGGAGAGCCTCGCCGGGCTGCTGGAGTCCGGTGACCTCGTGGTCGACGGCGGGAACAGCCGGTTCACCGACGACACCGTGCACGCAGAGCGCCTCAACGCCCACGGGATCCACTACGCGGACTGCGGCGTCTCCGGCGGCGTCTGGGGCCGCACCGAGGGCTACGGCCTCATGGCGGGCGGCTCCGACGAGGACATCGAGCGCCTCATGCCGGTGTTCGACGCGCTGCGCCCGGAGGGACCGCGCGAGGAGGGCTTCGCCCACGCCGGTCCGGTCGGGGCGGGGCACTACGCGAAGATGGTGCACAACGGCGTGGAGTACGGCCTGATGCAGGCCTACGCCGAGGGATACGAGCTGCTCAGCGCCGGCGGCCCGGTCACCGACGTCGGCGCCGTGATGAAGGCGTGGAGCCGGGGCACGGTCGTCCGGAGCTGGCTGCTCGACCTCATGGTCCTCGCGCTGGAGGCCGACCCGCACCTCGACCAGATCACCGGATACGCCGAGGACTCCGGCGAGGGCCGGTGGACGGTCGACGAGGCCATCGTGCACGCCGTGCCGCTCCCGGTGATCTCGGCGGCCCTGTTCGCCCGCTTCGCCTCGCGGCAGACCGACTCACCCGCGATGAAGGCCGTGGCCGCGCTGCGCGCCCAGTTCGGGGGCCACGCCGTGCACAAGGCGGGCGAGGCCGCGAACGAGCCGCCCACCGGCGGCTGAGCCGCGCCGCCCGGGAGCGGAGCGACACCGAGGACGACCCGGGCGGAGCGAGGGGAGCACCGATGTACGTGAGGGAGCTGTCGGTCACCGACTTCCGGTCGTGGGCGCAGGCCGACCTGACGTTCTCCCCCGGGGTGTCGGTGCTGGTCGGGGCGAACGGCCAGGGGAAGACGAACCTCGTGGAGGCCGTCGGGTACCTGGCCACCCTCGGCTCGCACCGGGTGTCGTCCGATGCACCGCTCGTGCGGCGGGGCGCGGCCGCCGCCCAGGTTCGCGCCACGGTGGTCAACGACGGGCGGGAACTGACCGTCCAGGTCGAGATCCAGCCGGGCAAGGCCAACCGGGCCCGGGTGAACCGGTCCCCGGTGACGCGGGCCCGGGACATCCTGGGGATCGTCCGTACGGTCGTGTTCGCCCCCGAGGACCTCGCGCTGGTCCGGGGCGACCCCGGGGAGCGCCGCGGGTTCCTCGACGAGCTGCTGGTGGCCCGCGCGCCGCGCTGGGCGGGCGTCCGGGCCGACTACGAGAAGGTGCTCCGGCAGCGGTCGGCCCTGCTCAAGACCGCCCGGCACGCCCGCGGCGACACGAGCACGCTCGAGGTCTGGGACGCCCACCTCGCGCGCGCCGGGGCCGCCCTCACCGCGGGACGCATCCAGCTCGCTGCGGCGCTGGCCCCGCACGTCACGGCCGCGTACGCGGCGGTCGCGCCGGAGTCGGTCCCGGTCGGCGCGCGCTACCGCTCCAAGGTGGCCGCGGTCGACGAGCTGGCGGGCACCGCCGACGGGCAGGACGACGTGACCGGCGGCGCCGCGCACGCGGAGCTGGCCGCCGCGGTGGAGGTGGCGCTGCTCGAGGAGATCGGCCGGCGTCGGGACCAGGAGATCGAGCGCGGGGTGTGCCTCGTGGGCCCGCACCGCGACGAGCTCGACCTCAGCCTCGGGGAGGGCCCGGCGAAGGGCTTCGCGAGCCACGGCGAGTCCTGGGCGCTCGCCCTCGCCCTGCGCCTCGGCGGGTTCGAGCTGCTCCGCGAGGAGGGCTCGGAGCCGATCCTGGTGCTCGACGACGTCTTCGCCGAGCTCGACGCGCGGCGCCGGGACGCCCTCGCGCGGACCGCCGCCCGGGCCGAACAGGTGCTCGTGACGGCGGCCGTGGACGACGACGTGCCGTCCGTCCTGAATGGCACACGCTATGTGATCGAGGCAGGCACCGTGCGTGACGGTGTCGCGTCGTGACGGACGACCGGGGTGGATCCTGGTGAGCCGAATCGGTGAAGACGGCCGGGAAGCTGGGGACAGACCTGTGGATGCTGTGGACAACTCGGGGTCGAGGCGCCGACCGGGACGCCGTGGCCGCCCGGATCCGGGGGATGACCTGCAGGGGCTGCTCGACGTCACGGAACTCGCCGTCCACACCCCGGATACGGAGACGGACCCGGTCGTCCTCCCGCCCGCCCGGCTCGGCCCGCGCGGCGCCCCGACCGGAGCAACGGCCACCACGGAGGGTGCCCGGGACGACGAGCCGATCGAGCGCGGTGAGGCGGACCCACACGGGGCAGACCCCGACCGCCCGCGCGGCAGCGACATCGCCCGCGCCGCGCTGGACGCCGCCCGGGCCCGGCAGGCCGAACGGGGGGTGACCCCGGGCCGGCCGCGGCGGGCCGCACGCCGCGAACCGGCGGACCAGACCCGCCGCCGGCGCCGCCGGTGGTCGGGCCCGGGCGCCGACGACCGCGACCCGCAGACCCTCGGCCGGCTCGCGTCCCGGCTCTCCACACAGCGGGGCTGGGCACCCCGGCTGGCGAACGGCTCGGTGTTCGGGCGCTGGGCCGAGCTGGTCGGCCCGGAGGTGGCCGAGCACGCCACCCCGACCGCGCTGCGCGACGGCGAGCTCACCGTCCAGGCCGACTCGACGGCGTGGGCGACCCAGCTGCGGCTGCTGCAGCGCCAGCTCCTCGGGCGCATCGCGGCGGGCCTCGGACCCGGCGTCGTGAAGGCGATGCGCATCCACGGCCCGACGGCGCCGAGCTGGCGGCGGGGTCCGCGCCACGTGTCCGGCCGCGGACCCCGGGACACGTACGGCTGAGCCCGCGGCCGGTCCAGGCGCTCTCAGCGCCCGTTGACCGCGCCCAGGGGCCTGGCGACCGCCCGACCCGCCGTCAGGACCCTCCCCCGACGCGCCCAGGCGCTCTGCGACGCGCTGAACATGCCATCCGGGCCCTTCCCGCAGGAGCGGACCAGTAGACTGGAGGACGACGTCCGGGCGATCTCTCGCCCGCGCTCGACGTAGGGAGACTCCGAGGCCCGTGGCTGCGGCGAAGAAGAACAACGAGTACAGCGCGTCCTCCATCACCGTCCTCGAGGGTCTCGAGGCGGTCCGCAAGCGGCCCGGCATGTACATCGGGTCCACCGGCGAGCGCGGTCTGCACCACCTGATCTGGGAGGTCGTGGACAACGCCGTCGACGAGGCGATGGCGGGTTACGCCACGTCCGTCTCGGTGACGCTGCAGGCCGACGGGGCCATCTCTGTCACCGACGACGGCCGCGGCATCCCGGTCGACATGCACCCGGTGGAGAAGAAGCCGGCCGTCGAGGTCGTGCTGACGGTGCTGCACGCGGGCGGCAAGTTCGACGACAAGTCGTACGCGGTGTCCGGTGGTCTGCACGGTGTCGGTGTCTCCGTCGTGAACGCGCTCTCCACGGCGCTCGACGTCGAGATCCACACCAAGGGCAAGGTCTGGACCCAGCACTACGACCGGTCGGTCCCCGAGAAGCTGGTCGAGGTCGGCCCGACGAAGCGGACCGGCACCACGATCACGTTCTGGGCCGACCCGGACATCTTCGAGACCACGACGTACAACTTCGAGACGATCTCGCGGCGCCTGCAGGAGATGGCCTTCCTGAACAAGGGCCTGACGATCCACCTGCGCGACGAGCGCAAGCCCGAGACCGAGTCGAACGCGGAGTCGCTCGACGACACCCCGGACGCCGAGGGCTACGTGGCGAAGGTCAAGGAGAAGACCTTCCACTACCCGGGCGGCCTCGAGGACTTCGTCGCCTTCATCAACAACTCGAAGGACCCGATCCACAAGAAGCCCGTGGGCTTCACCGCGGACGGCACCGGCCACCAGGTCGAGGTCGCCATGCAGTGGAACTCCGGCTACTCGGAGTCGGTCTACACCTTCTGCAACACGATCAACACCACCGAGGGCGGGACCCACGAGGAGGGCTTCCGCTCGGCGCTGACCACCACGGTCAACCGCTACGCGCGCGACAAGAAGCTCATCAAGGAGAAGGACCCGGCGCTGACCGGCGACGACATCCGCGAGGGCCTCGCCGCGATCGTGTCGGTCAAGGTCGCCGAGCCGCAGTTCGAGGGCCAGACCAAGACCAAGCTCGGCAACACCGAGGTGAAGTCGTTCGTCCAGCGCGTGTGCAACGAGCACCTCGCGGACTGGTTCGAGCGCAACCCGGCCGACGCGAAGACCATCATCAACAAGGCGGTCGGGTCGGCCCAGGCGCGCATGGCGGCCCGCAAGGCCCGTGAGCTCGTCCGGCGCAAGACCGCCGGCGACCTCGGCGGCCTGCCCGGCAAGCTCGCCGACTGCCGGTCGAACGACCCGTCGCGCAGCGAGGTCTACATCGTCGAGGGCGACTCGGCGGGCGGCTCGGCGAAGTCCGGCCGCGACTCGATGTTCCAGGCGATCCTGCCGATCCGCGGCAAGATCATCAACGTCGAGAAGGCCCGGATCGACCGCGTCCTCAAGAACAACGAGGTCCAGTCGATCATCACGGCGCTCGGCACCGGCATCCACGACGAGTTCGACCTGGCGAAGCTCCGTTACCACAAGATCGTGCTGATGGCCGACGCCGACGTCGACGGCCAGCACATCCGGACGCTGCTGCTCACGCTGCTGTTCCGCTTCATGCGCCCGTTGATCGAGCACGGCCACGTGTTCCTCGCGATGCCTCCGCTGTACAAGATCAAGTGGGGCGGTCGGAACGCCGAGCCGGAGTTCGCGTACTCCGACCGCGAGCGCGATGCACTGCTCGAGGCCGGGCGCGCGGCCGGCAAGAAGATCAACAAGGACGAGGGCATCCAGCGGTACAAGGGCCTCGGCGAGATGAACGCCAAGGAGCTCTGGGAGACCACGATGGACCCGGAGACCCGCCTGATGATGCAGGTGACGCTGGACGACGCGGCCACCGCCGACGAGCTGTTCAGCGTGCTCATGGGCGAGGACGTGGAGTCCCGGCGGTCGTTCATCACGCGCAACGCCAAGGACGTGCGCTTCCTGGACGTCTAGGCGAGCGCGGCGTCGGGGGACGTCTGACGTTCCACGGGAAACGTCGATCGCTACCCTCCCCCCGGTGCGTCCGTCCGGACGCGCCGGAGGGAAGGGTGCGGCGCAGTGGACACCACCGCTGGGTTGAGCCGACTGCTGCGGACGGTCGCGCCGCACGCCTGGTTCCTCGAGGACGAGGTCGTCGGCCTCGCGGAGTTCGTGGGGCCCGGGTCGGTGTGCGTCGACGTCGGCGCGGAGTTCGGTCTCTACACCTGGACCCTCGCCGGACTGGTCGGTCCGCAGGGCCGCGTGCACGCCGTCGAGCCGCAGCCCGGTCCCGCCCGCTTCGTCGGTGCCGCCCGCGCGCTGCTGGGGGCGGAGCACGTCACCGTGCACCGCACCGCCCTCGGGGCGGTCCCGGGCACCGGCGCGCTGTCCCTGCCCCGCCGTCACCTCCTGCCGGTCCACGGCCGCGCCTTCCTGACGACGGGTGCGGACGGGCTGGGCTCGAACGCCGAGTTCGCCCGCCACGACGAGGTCCCGGTGACCGTGTCGACGCTCGACGAGCTGGTCGCCGACCTGGAGCTCGACCGGCTCGACCTCGTGAAGGCCGACATCGAGGGCGCCGAGGCGACGCTGCTCGCCGGTGGGGCGAAGACGCTGGAGAGCCTCCGCCCCGTGCTGATGCTCGAGCTCGAGGACCGTCACCTGGCGCGCTTCGGCACCACGGTGGCCGCGGTGGTCGAGGACCTCGCGGAGCGGGACTACCTCGCCCGGACCTGGCGGGGAGCCTGGCTCCCGCGCCACGCCGACGACGGCCGGCGCAACGTCTGCTTCCTCCCGGCGGAACGGGTGCTGACCCTCCCCTGACCGCACCCCCGCCGCGAGCCGGTCGGCCGTCCCGACGACGGCGCAGGGGTGCGGGCGTCGTCCCCGTCCTGACCGGCGCGGATTCCCGCGGGGCGCCCACGTGATCGTCGCCGCGCTCGGTAGAATCGGGGGTGTCGGACCCGGCGTGTCGGCGTCCGGCGGACGGGCACGCCCCTGATGTGTTCGACGCGGTGACCGGCCGCGCCCCGGGGGCGCCCAGGAGTGGAGTGGACACCGCGTGACCGAGACGACGCTGCCTCCGGGTTCCGGCGACCGGATCGAGCCGGTCGACATCCAGCAGGAGATGCAGCGCTCCTACATCGACTACGCCATGAGCGTGATCGTGGGGCGCGCCCTGCCGCTGGTGGAGGACGGCCTCAAGCCGGTACACCGCCGTGTCCTCTACTCGATGTACGACTCCGGCTTCCGGCCGGACCGCAGCTACGTGAAGTGCGCGCGCGTCGTCGGCGACGTGATGGGCAACTACCACCCGCACGGCGACTCGGCGATCTACGACGCCCTGGTCCGCCTCGCCCAGCCGTGGTCGATGCGCTACCCGCTGATCGACGGGCAGGGCAACTTCGGCTCCCCGGGCAACGACCCGGCGGCCGCGATGCGGTACACGGAGTGCCGTCTCACGCCGCTCGCCATGGCGATGCTGCAGGACATCGACGAGGAGACCGTCGACTTCGTCGACAACTACGACGGTCGCACCCAGGAGCCGGCGGTCCTGCCCGGCCGCTTCCCGAACCTGCTGGTGAACGGCTCGGCCGGCATCGCGGTCGGCATGGCGACCAACATCCCGCCGCACAACCTGCGTGAGGTCGCCGAGGGCGCCACGTGGGCGCTCGACCACCCCGAGGCGTCGGAGGAGGAGACCCTGGAGGCGCTCATGGAGCGCATCAAGGGCCCCGACTTCCCGACGTCGGGTCTCATCGTGGGCAAGGACGGGATCGAGTCCGCCTACCGCACCGGCCGCGGCTCCATCCGGATGCGCGCCGTGGTGGAGGTGGAGGAGGACACGAAGGGCCGCACCACCCTCGTCGTCACCGAGCTGCCCTACCAGGTCAACCCGGACAACCTCATCGAGTCGATCGCGACGATGGTCCGCGAGGGCCGGGTCACCGGGATCGCCGAGATCAACGACGAGTCCTCGGACCGCGTCGGCCGGCGCATCGTCATCACCCTGCGCCGCGACGCGGTGGCGAAGGTGGTGCTGAACAACCTCTACAAGCACTCGCAGCTGCAGTTCAGCTTCGGCGTGAACATGCTGACGATCGTCGACGGCGTGCCGCGCACGCTGCGGCTCGACCAGCTGATCCGGCACTGGATCCGCCACCAGATCGAGGTCATCGTCCGGCGCACGCGCTACCGCCTGCGCAAGGCCGAGGAGCGGGCCCACATCCTGCGCGGGCTCGTGAAGGCCCTCGACGCGCTCGACGAGGTCATCGCGCTCATCCGCAGCTCGGAGACCGTCGACGTCGCGCGCACCGGCCTGATGGAGCTCCTCGACGTCGACGACATCCAGGCCCAGGCGATCCTGGACATGCAGCTGCGGCGCCTCGCCGCCCTCGAGCGCCAGAAGATCGTCGACGAGCTGGCCGAGATCGAGGAGACGATCCGCGACCTGCAGGACATCCTCGACCGGCCCGAGCGCCAGCGGCAGATCGTCCGTGACGAGCTCGGTGAGATCGTCGAGAAGCACGGCGACGACCGCCGGACGCGGCTCCTGGGCTACGACGGCGAGGTCGCCGACGAGGACCTGATCGCCGTCGAGGACGTCGTCGTCACCATCACGCGCACCGGCTACGCGAAGCGCACGAAGACCGACCTCTACCGCGCCCAGAAGCGCGGCGGCCGCGGTGTGCAGGGCGCGACGCTCAAGCAGGACGACATCGTCGCCCACTTCTTCGTCTGCTCCACGCACGACTGGCTGCTGTTCTTCACCAACAAGGGCCGCGTGTACCGCGCTAAGGCCTACGAGCTGCCGGAGGCCACGCGCAACGCCCGTGGCCAGCACGTGGCGAACCTCCTCGCGTTCCAGCCCGAGGAGCAGATCGCCCAGGTCATGCAGATCACCGACTACGAGGCGGCGCCCTACCTGGTGCTCGCCACGAAGAGCGGTCTGGTGAAGAAGTCCAAGCTCTCGGACTTCGACTCGAACCGGTCCGGCGGCCTCATCGGCATCAACCTGCGGGACAACGACGAGCTGGTCGGCGCCGTCCTCTGCTCCGGCGAGGACGACCTGCTCCTCGTCTCCGCGGAGGGGCAGTCGATCCGCTTCTCGGCCACCGACGAGGTACTGCGCCCGATGGGCCGCGCGACGTCGGGCGTCATGGGCATGCGCTTCAACTCCGGCGACGAGCTGCTCTCGATCGGCGTGGTGCGCGACGGGACGTTCCTGCTGGTCGCGACGGGCGGCGGGTACGCGAAGCGCACCCCGATCGAGGACTACCCGGTGCAGGGACGCGGCGGGAAGGGCGTGCTGACGCTGCAGTACGACCGGCGGCGCGGCACGCTGGTCGGCGCCCTCATCGTGGAGCTGGAGGACGAGCTGTACGCGATCACCTCGAGCGGCGGCGTCATCCGGACCACGGCGAAGGAGGTCCGCAAGGCGGGCCGCCAGACCAAGGGGGTCCGCCTCATGAACCTCGGCGAGACCGCGACGCTGCTCGCCGTGGCCCGCAACGCCGAGAACGCCACCGACCCCGACGCCGGCGGCCCGGACCAGGCGCCCGACACGCTGCTGTGACGAGCCGGGCCACACCCGGACCCGCCCCGACCTCCCTGACGACGGAACGAGCCACGTGAGCACACCGGACGAGAGCAAGAGCGGCGGGTCCGCCGAGGACACGGTCGTCACGAGCGCGACCGGCGACGACTCGTCCCCGGCGGGCGGGTCGGGCCCGGGCGGCCAGCGGGCCGGCGGCCCGCCGCCGCCCTGGCAGCGCGCGGGCGCCCGCGGGTCGTCGGAGTCCGCTCCCGAGGGCCGCGAGGGCGCTGCTCCCGCGTCGGCCCCGGTCGCGGACCGCCGTCCGCCGACCGGCCCGCTGCCCACCGGCGGGAGCGCGGCGCCGACCGCCGGCACGCCCGCGACCGGGTCGCCCCGGCCCGAGGGACCGGGGTCGGCGCAGGGCCGGCGGACGTCGACGGCCCTCATCGACGCTCCCACGAACCAGCTCTCGCCGGAGCAGCTCGGCATGCGGACGGGCTCGCGCCCGGAGCCGGAGCCCGACTTCGACGCGCCCCTCGACGACGACGAGCCCCTGACCGCCCGGCCCTCTCGCGGGAAGGTCCCGCGGCGGGCCAGCCTGCAGGTCAAGCGGTTCGACCCGTGGTCGGTGCTCAAGCTCGCCCTCGTACTGGGCGTGGCGCTGTTCTTCGTGTGGATGTTCGCGGTCGGTGTGCTCTACGCCGTGCTCGACGGCATGGGCGTCTGGGCGCAGCTCAACGGCACCTACCAGGACCTCACCTCCGACGCCGGCGGCGGCGGTGGCCAGCTGATCACCGCGGGCGGCGTGTTCGGCGTGGCGGCCATCGTCGGGGTGGTGAACACGATCCTGTTCACCGCGTTGGCCAGCGTGTCGGCGTTCATCTACAACATCTCCGCCGACGTGGCGGGCGGCATCGAGGTCACGCTCTCGGAGCGCGACTAGAGCCGACCCCGGTGGCGGGGCGGCCGGACACCCTCCGGTAACCTCGTCACCGTTCGGGCCCATAGCTCAGTTGGTTAGAGCGCGTCGCTGATAACGACGAGGTCGATGGTTCAAATCCATCTGGGCCCACCCCCTGCAGACACGCCGACGGGCCCCGGAGCCATGCTCCGGGGCCCGTCGACGTTCGGCGGTCAGTCGCCGGTCAGCCGGAGAACGCGGCCGCCGTGGTGCCGTTCTTGCCGCGGGCCTCCCACGCCTCGACGACGTTGTTCGGGACGCGGCCCCGGTCGGACACCTCGAAGCCCTCGGTCCGGGCCCACTCGCGGATCTGCTTGGACGTCTCGCGGTCGTACCCCCCGGGCGAGGTCGCCCGCGGCGTCCCCGTCCCCGCGCCGCCGGAACGGC
This sequence comes from Actinomycetospora sp. NBRC 106378, assembly GCF_030269685.1. Lineage (GTDB taxonomy): Bacteria > Actinomycetota > Actinomycetes > Mycobacteriales > Pseudonocardiaceae > Actinomycetospora. The sequence goes on along the minus strand of NZ_BSTT01000012.1, from coordinate 31,592 downwards.
GTCGACCGTTGCCGGCCGAGCCGGCGCGACGTCCCCCGGTACGTCGCGCGGCCGCGACGTACTGCGCGAGCGTGTCCCGCAGCCCGGCGCTGTTCTTGTCGTCGAGGTCGATCTCGTAGGTCACGCCGTCGAGAGCGAACTCGACGGTGGTGATGTCCTCGGACTCCTCGCCGGTCAGGTCGTCCACCAACGTGACGACGGTCTTCTGAGCCATCTGGCGGTACTCCTCGGTCTTGACGGGTCGCGCGGGGGAATGGGGCCGGAAATGACTTCCGACGTATTCACGTTAGCAAGAATTCCGCACCGCGCGAGCGACCGGGGGTACTTCACCCGACAGTGGCGCGCAATTGGCGCCCACCGGCATCCCGGGTCGTCGGGATCACACTCGATACCTGTCCGACCCGGTAGTCCACCCGATGAACTCAGTTCCCTCCCAGGCGTAGTGCGGTGAATTCACGGGTGCGCGCGGTGAGTGCCTCCTCGGTGGGGAGGCGTTCCATGCTGCTGGCGCCGTAGAAACCGTGACAGGTCGTGGCGCGCTCCAGCACGTAGGCCGCGTCGGCGGGGGACGAGACGGGTCCGCCGTGGACGAGCACCAGGACGTCGTCGCGCACCTCGCGCGCCGCGGCGGCCCATTCGTCGGTCAGCGCCACGCAGTCGTCGAGCGACTTCGCGGTCTCGGCGCCGATCGAACCGCCCGTCGTGAGGCCCATGTGGCAGACGACGACGTCCGCGCCGGCCCGGGCCATCGCCCGGGCGTCGTCGCTCGAGAAGACGTAGGGCGTCGTGAGCAGGTCGTGCGCCCGGGCGGCGGCGACGAGGTCCACCTCGTGCGCGAACCCCATCCCGGTCTCCTCGAGATTGGCGCGGAAGGTGCCGTCGATGAGCCCGACGGTCGGGAAGTTCTGGATTCCGGCGAAGCCCAGGTCGGCGAGTTCGCGCAGGAATCGGTCGCGCAGCATGAACGGGTCGGTGCCGTTCACGCCCGCGAGCACCGGTGTGTGCCGCACCACCGGCAGCACTTCGGCCGCCATCTCGACCACGATCTCGTTCGCGTTGCCGTACGCGAGCAGGCCGGCGAGCGATCCACGGCCCGCCATCCGATAGCGGCCCGAGTTGTAGATGACGATGAGATCGATCCCACCCGCCTCCTCGCAGCGGGCCGACAATCCGGTTCCGGCGCCGCCGCCGACGATCGGTTCACCCCGCCCGACCTTCTCGCGCAACCGCTCCACGATCTCCTGACGACTCATGCGTCTCCTCCCATGACCTCGTGAAGGTTCTCCACCAGCGTCGCCGCGAACGCCGGGTCGTTGACGTGCAGATCGGTCTCGACGAGACGCCGTCCGGTGGTCTGCTGCAGTTCGGAGCGCAGAGTGTCGAGCAGGGCCGCGGTCGCCTCCGGGTCGGCGAAGGGACCGCCGGCGACGTCGAGGGCCGAGACACCCGCCGTCGGGAAGACCAGACGCACCGGGCCCTCGCAGGCGTTCAGGCCGGCGGCGAGGAACCGGGCGGCCTCCCGGCACTCGTCGGGCGTGGTGCGCATCAGGGTCACCTGGGCGTTGTGCTCGTAGAGGGTCCGGCCGCGGTAGCGCTCGGGGACGGTGTCCGGCGCCCCGAAGTTGACCATGTCGAGCGCGCCGACGCTGCCGACCCACGGGACCCGTCGTCGGGCGATCGCCCCGAGCCGGTCGGGGGTGGCGGCCATGATCCCGCCCGCGACGAGGTCGGCGATCTCGGTGGTGGACACGTCGACGACGCCTGCGACCAGGCCGTCGTCGACGAGCTTCTCCATCGCCCGCCCGCCGGTGCCGGTGGCGTGGAAGACCAGGCAGTCGTAGTCGTCGGCGAGCTGCTCGGTCACGGCCGTGACGCAGGGCGTCGTGACCCCGAACATCGTCAGCCCCAGCGCCGGCTTGTCCACGGCCTCGACCGGCGGCGCCGCGAGGGCGCCGGCGAGGGCGTGCGCGGCGTTCGACAGCACCACCCGGCTGATGCGGTTGAGCCCGGCCACGTCGGTGACCGAGTACATGAGCGTGATGTCGGCCGACCCGACGTAGGGCGCCGTGTTCCCGGAGGCGACCGTCGAGACCACGATCTTCGGCACGCCGACCGGCAGCCGCTGCAGCGCGGGGGTGATGAGCGCGGTGCCGCCGGAGCCACCGAGCCCGATCACGCCGTCCGGGTGCCGTTCGGGCAGCCACCGCTCCAGCGCGTCGGCCATCGCCGCCACCGCGGTGCCACGGTCGCCGGTGAACGCGGTCCGGTCGGCGATGTCGGCCGGCGTGACGTCGGCCCGCCGTGCGTCGGGATCCGAGGTCCCGACGTCGACGGTGGTCACCTCGTGGCCCGCGGCCCGGATCGCGTCGGCGACGTAGTGCAGCTCGTCGCCCTTCGTGTCGAACGTGCCCACCACGTAGGCGTGCGCCATGACCCCTCCCACTGTCGAGACCCCGTCGTCCTCCCGGGAGTCCTATCGCAGAACGGCCCGCCGCGCGGCTGCTAGCGTGGAGGCGTGAAGAAGCTGGTCGTGATCGTTGCGGCGGCGTTCGGGGTGGCCCACCTCGTCCGGCGCAAGCAGCAGGAGCGGCCGGCGGCGGAGGTCTGGCGCGAGGCGACCCGCGCGTCGTAGCCCTCTCTCACGGGGACATAGCTCAATTGGCAGAGCACCGCCTTTGCAAGGCGGGGGTTAGGGGTTCGATTCCCCTTGTCTCCACCGCACCGCACTCCGGAGCACCCGCAGGACCGACGCCACGTCGAGGTCGGCCAGCGCGGCCTGCAGCCAGAGGCCGTTGACGACGGCGACCAGGAGGTCCGGCTCCGGCGCTCCGAGTCGCGTCGCCAGCCCGGTCAGGGTGGTCTCCCACCGGGCAACCTCGCCGCGCAGGTCGTCGCGGCGGGCGGCGAGCAGGAACAGGTCGTACTCGGCGACGAGGGCCGCCCGGTCGGAGGCCGCGATCACGGCGGCGAGCGCCTCGGGGGTGGAGACGGCGTCGAGGGCGGCGACGTAGCGGTCGTTCACCTCGGCGAGGGTGCTGACGAGCAGGTCGTCCACCGACGCGAAGTGGTAGAGCACCGCGCTCGGCGGCACGCCCGCCTCGTCGGCCACGCGACGCTGGCTCACCCCGCCCGGTCCGTCGCGGGCGATCACCCGCAGGGTGGCGTCGAGGAGTTCCCGACGGCGGGTGGCGCCCCGGCGGCGTCGACCGTCGGTGATCGGGTCAGCCACCGTGCGCGCCGCCGAGCTCGAGGGCCAGCACGCCGGCGATCACCAGGCCGATGCCGCCGACCTGCACCCACGTCAGGGTCTCGCCGAGGAACAGCGTGCCGATGATCGCGATCGCGGCGACCCCGGTGGCGGCCCATATCCCGTACGCCACCCCGACCGGCAGCCCCCGCGTCAACGCCTGCGAGAGCGAGTAGAAGGCGAGCAGGTACACGACGACCACGACGATCGACGGGACGGGTCGGCTGAACCCGTCCGCGAGCTTCAGCGACACCGTCCCCGCGACCTCGGCGGCGATCGCGACCGCGAGCCAGATCCACACGCCGTCCAGACTACTGGAGCGATCGCTCAGGAATATCGACCGCGACGATGTGGCGAACCTGGCGCTGGATGACAGCAACGACGCTTTCCTGCCACGGGGGGAGGTGCTCAACGCGGGTGCAGCCGCAGCGGCAGCGACGCCCACTCCCGCATCGTGTTGTTCGCCCGGCGCACCGGCTCGCCCGCCGGCTCGATGCGCTCCACCCGGTCGGCCAGGGCGGCGAGGAGGGCGTCGGCCTCCAGGCGGGCGACGTGCTGGCCCACGCACTGGTGCAGGCCGAACCCGAACCCCACGTGGCCCGACGGGTCGTGGGCCAGGTCGAAGCGCTCGGGGGTGTCCCAGTGCCGGGGGTCGTGGTTGGCCGACCCGAGGTAGAGGAGGACCTTCGACCCCTCCGGCACGACCGCGTCCCCGACCGGCACGTCGACCTCGGCGGTGCGGAAGAAGGTCTGCACCGGGGAGCCCCAGCGGACCGCCTCGTCGAAGCACACCCGATGTCGGGACGGGTCGGCGCGGTAGACCGACCACTGGTCCGGGTGCGTGGCCAGCCCGTGCAGCACCCAGCCGAGGCCGTGCACGGTGGTGTCGACGCCGGCGGACAGGAGGGAGCGCACCACCAGCGGGGCCTGCTCGACGGACAGGTCTCCGCGGTCGGCGGCGGCCCAGATGTCGGCCCCGAAGCCCTCGTCGGCGAGCGTCTCCCGGGTGCACTGCCCGTTCACCCAGGCAGCGTGCTCCCCGGCCTCCACCGCGCCGGCCGCGACCAGCTCGTTGTGCGGCCCGAACGCGTTGAACAGGTACTCGCCGTAGGGCAGCAGGTGCTCGCGGCCCTCGCGGGCGATGCCCACCGCGTCCGGGAAGACCCGCAGCGGGAACGCCTCGGCGAGCGCGGTCATGCCGTCGACCTCGACCGGGCCGCCGGTCGTCCCGAGCAGGGCGTCGACGTGCTCGACGGCCGCCGCGAACCACCGGTCCCGCCACCGGCGCAGTGCGCGGGGCCCGAGGATCGAGGAGAGGACGCGGCGCGGGGCGTCGTGGTGGGGCGGATCCGCCTCGAGCAGCAACGACGGTGGCCGCCACGGCTTCTCGCGGCGGAAGTTCGACAGCCCGACGCCGGCCGAGGAGCAGAAGCGCTGCCAGTCGGTCAGCGCGGCCCGGACCTCGGCGTAGCGGCCCATCGCGTAGAGGTCGTGGGCCGCGAGGTACTGGACCGGGCCGGCGTCGCGCAGTGCGGCCTGGAACGGCAGCGGGTCGGTGAGGACCTCGACGGAGAAGGGGTCGATGTCGGTGCTGGGAAGGGTGGCAGCGGCAGTGGTCATCACAGGTCCAGGACGAGGTGGTCGGAGGCGGCGCGCGAGACGCAGGGCAGCATGCAGTCGCCCGCGGCGCGTTCGTGGTCGGCGAGGACCTGGTCGCGGTGGTCGGGAATGCCCGCGAGCACCGTCGTCTCGCAGGTCCCGCAGGTCCCGCGCTCGCAGGACGACAGCGTCGTCGCCCCGGCCCGGCGGGCCGCGTCGAGGACGGAGACCGACGCGTCGACGGTGAGCGTGACGCCGGTGCGCGCGAGGTCGACGGTGAAGGGCGCGTCGCGGACCGGGGCGGCGATCTCGGTGGTGGTGAACCGTTCGGTGCGCAGGCGGTCGGCCGGCACCAGCCCGGACACGGCGTCGAGCAGGGGACCGGGGCCGCAGGCGTAGACCACGGTCTCGTCGTCCACGGTCCCGAGCCACGACGCCAGCGGGAGCAGGCCCTGCTCGTCCTGCGGCACCACGGTGGTCCGGGCGGCCGGGAGCTCGTCGAGGAACGCCATCGAGGCCCGGCGGCGTCCGCCGTAGAGCAGCGAGAAGTCCGCCCCGAGGACCTCGGCGGCGGCGATCATCGGGAGCAGCGGCGTGACGCCGATGCCGCCCGCCACGAACCGGTACCGCGCGGCCGGCACGAGCGGGAAGTGGTTGCGCGGCCCGCCGAGCTCCACCCGGTCGCCCGCCCGCAGCACGTCGTGGACGTAGCGCGAGCCGCCCCGCCCGTCCGGCTCACGCAGGACCGCCACCCGGTACGACGACGGGTCCCACCGGTCCCCGCACAGCGAGTACTGCCGCGTCTCCCCGGAGCCGAGGGTGAGGTCGACGTGGGCGCCGGGCGTCCAGTCCGGGAGCCGCCCGCCGTCGGGACGGGCGAGGGTGAGGGCGACGACGCCGTCGGCGACGACGTCCGTGGCGGTCACCACCAGCGAGGTCATGCCGTGCAGCGTGCGGAACCGACCGGTCGCACCGGAAGCTCCGGCCCGTTCAACGGGCCAGCCGGTCCCGGATCCGGCGTGCCGCCTCGGTCAGGGCGGGCACGGTCCGGGCCGCCTCGCCGTCGTTCGGGACGACCACGGACACCGCCACCACCACGTGTCCGGCCCCGTCGCGCACCGGCACGGCGACCCCGGTCGCGTCGAGGTGGATGTAGCCGGGGCAGAGGGCGACGCCCCGCTCCCGGACCTCCGCGAGGCGGGTCCGCAGCACCCCGGGGTCGGTGATCGTGTTCCGCGTGAAACCGACCAGCGGGCGGGCGAGGACGCGCTCCTGCAGCGTCGTCGACGCGAACGCGAGCAGGACCAGGCCCGACGACGAGGCGTGCAGCGGGAGCCGCGCCGCGATCCGGGTCAGGTTGATCACCGCGCGGTCGGCGGAGAGCCGCTCGACGAAGAGCACCTCGGCGCCGTCGAGGACCCCGAGCTGGGCGTGGTGGCCGACCGCGCGGTGCAGGTCCTCGAGCACCGGCATCGCGGTCTCGCGCAACGACAGGGTGGACGACGCCCGGGCCCCGAGCTCCCAGAGCCGCGTGCCGACCCGGACGCGGCCCTCGTCGCGCACGAGCAGGCCGTGTCCGACGAGCTCCGCGACCAGGCGGGAGGCCGTCGTCGTCGGGAGGTCGGCGCGGCGGGCGATCTCGGTGACGGCGAGGGCGGGTGCCTCGGGGGTGAAGGCCTCGAGGACGCGGACGACCCGCTCGAGCACCGACTCGCCGGAGTCGGACCGGGCCATCAGGCCGCGCGGCGGCGGACCCGCAGGCCCCCGACCGCGGTGAGCGCGACGAGCACGGCGATCCCGAGGAAGCCCCCGCCCAGGCCGAACGCGGCGGCGAGCACCCCGGTGAGGAACGGCCCGCCGGCCTCGCCGATCTCGCGCCCGATCTCGGCCGAGCCCATCGTCTGCCCGATCCGCTCGGGCGGGCTCCACGCGGCGAGGACCGCGAACGCGACCGGGGTGATGACGGCGGTGCCGATCCCGATGACGGCCGCGGCGACGAGCAGGCCCGCCAGGTGGCCGAGGACCGCGGGGACGGCGAGCCCGACCGCCGTCAGGAGGGTCCCGACGACGAGCGCGGTCCGGTCGGCGAGGCGGCCCGCGTCGCGGAGCCGCCCGACGAGCGGCTGGGTCACCGCCGCGACGACGGCGAGCACCGAGACCGCCGCGCCGGTCGCGATCGGGGAGAGCCCGTCGGCGACCCCGACCAGCGGCAGGAAGCCCACGCCGCAGGACAGGGCGGCGGCGCTGGAGGCGAGGGCGAGGGTCGGGGGGAGGAACCCCGGGTCGGCGAGCCCGCGCAGCGCCCGGCCGAGCCCCTGTCGGCGGCGGGGCAGCGGCGGCGGGTCGGGCACGACGATCACGGTCCAGACGAAGACCGCGATCGCGAGCACCGTCAGCACCGTGAAGAGCAGCGGGTAGCCGCCGGCGGCCACCAGCACGCCGCCGAGCAGGGGACCGGCGGTGTAGCCGAGGCCCTTCCAGGCGCCGTACCCGCCGAAGGCGCGTCCCTGCCCCGTCGGCGGGGCGATGCGGCCGATGAGAGCGCCCGCCGACGGGGAGAACGCGGCCGCGGCCGCGCCCTGGGCGAAGCGGGCCACGCCGAGCAGGGCCGGGTTCCCGACCAGGACGAACGCCGCCGACGCCAGGGCGAAGGCGAAGAGGCCGCCGAGGAGGACCGGCCGCAGACCCACCCGGTCGGCGAGCGCCCCGAAGACCGGCTTGAGCACGATCTCCGCGCCGTCGTAGAGCGCGAGCAGGATGCCGAGGGCGATCAGCTGCCCGCCGAGGTCGCCGGTGAACGCGAGGTTGGCCGCGATGCCGTGCGAGCCGAACGCGGTGACGAACCCGGCCGCGTAGAGCGGGAGGATCGCGCCCCGCGCCACGGTGCGCGCCTCGCCGTCGTTCACGCCCCCATCACACCAGTCCCGACGGCGATCAGCCCTGCGGCTGGGCGATGTTGACCAGCCAGGTCACCCCGAACCGGTCGGTGCACTGCCCGAACTCGTCGCCCCACATCTGCTTCTCCAGCGGGACGGAGACGGTGCCGTCGGCGGCGAGCCGCTCGAAGTACCCGCGCAGGGCGTCGCGCTGGTCGCCCGAGAGGCTCACCGAGATCCCGGACCCGGTCGGCCGGTCCATCCCGGGCGGGGTGTCGGAGGCCATCAGCACGATGCCCTGCTCGGTCTCGAGCTGGGCGTGCATCACCTGCGTCGCCTCGGGGCCCTCGGCCCCCATGTCGCCGAAGGTCATGACGTTCAGCGTGCCGCCGAGGACGTCCCGGTAGAACTCCATGGCCGCCCGGGCGGAGTCGCCGAAGTGCAGGTAGGGGTTGAGGTGGATGCCCATGGACCGATGTTACCCAGATCACATCCGGTCACCGGTGCCGGACGGGGAGTCGTGGCCGGATCGGCCTCGACCGGCACCACCAGCGTGACCGGGGCGGGGGCGGGACCCGTCGACGCCTGGCGGAGCAGGGCGAACTCCACCATCGCGGCGGCCAGCACGAGGACGACCGCCACCGCCACCAGCGCCGGTGTGCTCCACCACCTCACACGGCCATTATGCCCGGTTCGTCCCGTCCGGCAGGGTCTCGGTCGGGCGATGCGCGCCGCGCCGATGCCGCTAGCGTGCCGCGCGTGCCCGCCCCCGATGTCGTCCCCGACGCCGTCCGCAGCGCTATCCGCCGCGCTCACGAGACCCAGCCGACGCTGAACGCGTTCGTCTCGATCGTCGAGGACGCGCCCGCCACGGTCTCGGGGGAGCCGCCGCTGCGCGGCCTGCCGATCGCGCTCAAGGACGACGTGGGCGGCGCCGGGGAGGTCACCGGCTGGGGCGGCCGGGCCTTCACGACGGCGGAGGCGGCCGACGACCCCTTCCTCGCGGCGACCCGCCGGGCCGGGATGGTGCCGATCGGGCGCACGACGCTGCCCGAGCTCGCCGCCTTCGGCGTCACCGACTCCGCCGCGCACGGCGTCACGCGCAACCCGCTCGCCCTCGGGCACACCCCCGGCGGCTCGTCGGGCGGGTCGGCGGCGGCGGTCGCCGCGGGCGTGGTCGAGCTCGCGACCGCGAGCGACGGCGCCGGGTCGATCCGCATCCCGGCCGCCTGCTGCGGCCTCCCGGGGTTCAAGCCGACGACGGGCACGGTGCCGGGCTCGGGCGGCTGGCGCGGGCTCGCGACGCCGGGATGCCTGACGCGGGACCTGGCGCTCGCCGCCTCGTTCTACGACGCGGTCGGGTCGTTCGGGACCTCGCTGCGGGCGGCCCTCGACGTCGAACCCGGCCGGCTGCGGGTCGGGGTGGCCGTCGACCCGCTGCCCGTGGCGCCGCCGCAGCGGCTGGACCCGTACGTCGCGGGCGCGGTCCGGGTGGTCGCCGACCGGCTCGCCGCGGCGGGACATCGCGTCGTCCCCGTGCGGATGCGGCCGGACCGCGCGCAGGCGGCCGCGCTCGCCGTCGTGACGCGGATGCTCCGGGGGCTCGCGGACGCGGCGGCCGGGGCCGACCACCCGGAGCGTCTCGAGCCGCGGATCCGGGACCTCGTGCGGGCGGGTTCGCTGATCCCGGAGTCGGTGGTGGCGGCCGCGCAGGCCCACGGCCGGCGGCTCGGCGACCGGCTGCTCGACCAGCTCGACGACGTCGACGTGCTGCTCACGCCGACGATGCGGGGGACGGCGCCGCTGGTCGACCGGTGGGGGTCGCCCGAACGCAACGGGCTGCTGACCCTGACCGCCATGGGCCGCTTCTACGGACACACCCCGCTGTACAACCACACCGGCCAGCCGGCCGTGACGCTGCCCGTCGACACCGGCGCCGCCCTCCCCGCCGCCGTGCAGCTGGCGGCCGCGCCCGGGCGCGACGCGCTGCTCATGTCGGTGGCGGGCCAGGTGCAGGCGGCCCTGACCGTCTAGCTCGCGCACTCCGCAGGGTGCGACTCGCAGTACGGCGTCATGCCCGGGAAGCGGCCGCGGTGGTCGGCGACCCACTGGTAGACCCGCTCCTGCACGCCCGCCGTCGCGCGGTACACGGTCGAGGGGAGGCGGGAGCCGGTCACGGTGTCGAGCACGGCGTTGACCGCGGCCGCGCCCTCGAGGCGGACCCCGTCGGGGCCCCGCCACTGGACGGCCTCGCTGCAGGTGGCGGCGTCGGTGCCGATGGATTCCGGTACGCCGGGCTCCTGGTAGGGGCGCAGCTCGATCCGGCCCCGGCGGTCCAGGGCGCGGACCCAGCCGACGCTGCGGGTGCAGAATCCGCACCGGCCGTCGAAAACGAGCAAACCGTCAGCCATGACTGCTAGCGTACGGGCCCGCCACCACGGCCGTAGGCGGAGCGAGGAGCTCGACCACATGGGCAGACGCGTCGTCGTCATCGGAGCGGGATTCGGCGGGATCGGGGCGGCCATCGAGCTGCGCGCCCACGGCTACACGGACGTCACGATCCTCGATGCCGCCCCCGGCATCGGCGGGACGTGGCTCGCCAACACCTATCCCGGCGCGGCCTGCGACGTGCCGAGCCACCTGTACTCGTACTCGTTCGCGCAGAAGCGGTCGTGGTCGCGGCTCTGCTCCCCACAGGAGGAGATCCTCGAGTACCTGCGCGACGTCGCCCGGGAGTACTCCGTGGACGGGCTGGTGCGGACGGACACGAAGGTCACGGCCTGCCGCTGGGACGACGAGGCCACCCTGTGGCGCGTCGAGACCGAGCAGGGTGACGAGTACACCGCCGACGCCGTCGTCGTCGCGACCGGCCAGCTCGCGCAGCCCTCCATCCCCGGCATCCCCGGCCGCGAGGACTTCGCGGGCACGGAGTTCCACTCGGCGCAGTGGGACCACGACCACGACCTGACGGGCCGGAAGGTCGCCGTGATCGGCACCGGCGCGAGCGCGGTGCAGTTCGTCCCGGCCATCGCACCCGTCGTCGGGAAGCTGTCGGTCTTCCAGCGCACCGGGAACTGGTTCCTGCCGCGCAAGAACCTGCCCTACCCGCGCTCGGTGCAGCGCCTGATCAAGGTCCCCGGTGTGCAGCGCCTGCGGAGGTGGGGTCTCAAGCGGCTCTACCTGGAGTCGCTGACCGCGTCGATCCGGAACCCGCGGACCGTGGGGCCGGTGCTCAAGCTCAAGTCGCAGATCTTCATGCGTCACCAGCTGCGCGACCCCGAGGTTCGTCGGAAGGTGTGGCCGGACTACACCTTCGGGTGCAAGCGCGTGCTGTTCAGCTCGTACTGGCTGCCGGCGCTGCAGCGCGACAACGTCGAGGTCGTCACCGACTCCGTCGAGCGCATCGAGCCGACCGGGGTCCGGACGAAGGACGGCCGGCTCCACGAGGTCGACACGATCATCTGGGGCACGGGCTTCCGGACGACGAGCTTCATGTTCCCCATGGAGATCCACGGTCGGGAGGGCCGCTCGCTGCGGGAGGCGTGGTCCGACGGGCCCCACGCCCACCTCGGGATGACCGTTCCCGGCTTCCCGAACCTGTTCGTCATGTACGGCCCGAACACGAACACCTCGGGCGGCTCGATCATCGTCTACCTGGAGTCGCAGGCGCGGTACGTGCGGACGGCCCTGCAGGAGGCCGACCGGCGCGGGGCGGCCGCCGCGGAGGTCCGCCCCGAGGTCGAGGCGGCCTCCGACGCCGAGGTGCAGTCCCGGTTCGAGGGCACGGCCTGGCAGGCGTGCGACTCCTGGTACCGCGACGAGAGCGGCCGGATCATCACCAACTGGCCGGGCTACATGCTCGAGTACGAGAAGGCGACCGAGGCGATCGATCCCTCCGAGTACGTGTGGTTGGAGCCCGGCGAGCGGAAGGTGTCGTCCTAGGCGGTCACATCCGGGGCTGGCCGTTGGAGGCGCCCAGCCCGCCGTCGACCGGCACGTGGGCCCCGGAGACGAAGCGGGCGTCGTCGCTGGCCAGGAAGGCGATGACGTCGCCGACCTCGGCCGGCTCGGCGGGGCGCCCGAACGGGATCCGGTCCCGGAACTTCGCCATGACGTCGTCGTCCTCGCGGATGCCCTCGCTCATGTCCGTGGCGGTGAGCGAGGGGTGCACGGCGTTGACGCGGACGCCGTCGGCGCCGTGGTCGAGGGCCATGGCGTTGGTCAGGTTGACCACCGCGCCCTTGGCGGCGTTGTAGGCGGCCATGCCCCAGTCGCCCCCGAGCCCGGACACGGAGCCGACGTTGACGATGCTGCCGCGCGTCGCCTTCAGATGGTCGATCGCGGCCTTCGAGGCGTAGAAGACGCCGTCGACGTCGGTCGCCATGACCTCGCGCCAGGTGTCGGCGTCGAGGTCGGCGACGGTGCCGGGGCGGGCGATCGCCGCGTTGTTGACCAGCGTGTCGAGGCGGCCGTGCTCGCGCGCGACCTCGTCGACCAGGTGCGTGATCGCCTGCTCGTCGGAGGTGTCGCAGGCCTTCGCGACGACGGTGGACCCCGCCGGGGCGTCGGCCACGGTCTTGTCGAGCTTGTCCTGCGACCGGCCGGCGACCACGACGGTGGCGCCGTCCGCGGCAAACCGGTGGGCGGCGGCCGCCCCGATGCCGGAACCCCCGCCGGTGACGATGACGACCTTGCCGGTGAATCGACCCATGCCCGTCGGGTCCCCCGGCCATCGCGGGGAGGAACGCGGGCCCGCCTGGTCGCTGGTCACACCGGTTGTCCCCAGGAGTTGTCCACAGTGGGGACCGAATGACACCGGTGTAGTTCATCCACAGCGGCTGTCCACAGTGTGGATGAAGCACACCGGTGTGATTCGGGCCGGGGTGCCGGTCGCGGGCTACTGTCGCGACGGTGAGACGACGCGTGACCATCGAGCTGAAGAAGCCCGCCGAGATCGAGCTGATGCGTGCGGCCGGCCGGGTCGTCGCGCGCTGCCTGGACGCGGTGCGGACGGCGAGCGCGCCGGGCGTGACGTTGAAGGAGCTCGACACCGTCGCGCACGACGTGATGAACGACCACGGCGCGAAGCCCGCGTTCCTCGACTACCACCCGCGGTTCGCGCCCTCGCCCTACCCGGGCGTCATCTGCGCGAGCGTCAACGACGCGGTGGTCCACGCGATCCCCGGTTCCTACCGCCTCGCCGACGGCGACCTCGTGAGCATCGACATCGGCGCCTTCGTCGAGGGCTGGTGCGGCGACGCCGCCGTCAGCTACGTGGTGGGGAACGCCGACCCGGGCGACCTCGCCCTCATCGACACCACCGAGCGCGCGCTGTACGCGGGCATCGCCGCCGCTCGGAAGGGCAACACGCTCGGCGACGTCGGCGCCGCGATCGCCGGGGTCGCCCGGCCCGCGGGCTACGGGATGCTCGCCGACCACGGCGGTCACGGCATCGGACGTGCCATGCACGAGCAGCCGCACGTCCCCAACGAGGGTCGCCGTGGCAAGGGCATGCGCCTCGAGCCCGGCCTCGTCATCGCGATCGAGCCGATGCTGCACCGCGGCGGCGAGGACGACTACCGCCACGACCCCGACGGCTGGACCCTGCGCACCGCCGACGGCAGCCGGGCCGCGCACGTCGAGCACACGGTCGCCATCACCCCGGACGGACCGCGGATCCTCACCGAGCTGTGAGCGGCTGGTTCCACCTCCGACCGGTCGCCCCGGACGTGTGGCTGGTCGCGGAGCCCTCGCACGTCAACTCCTGGCTGGTCGCCGGGCGCGACCGGGCCGTGCTCGTCGACACCGGGCTCGGGGTGGCCCCGATCCGTCCGGCGGTCGAGGCGGTGTGCCCGCTCCCCGTGGACGTGGTGAACACCCACGCGCATCTCGACCACGTCGGCGGCAACGGCGAGTTCGCCCGCGTCGCGGCCTTCGGTGCGGTGGAGCGGCCGTCCGCGGCCGAGCGCGCCTCCTACCTGGGGTGGATGCGGGAGGTGCTCGCCGCCGTGGCGGCCTACCGGGAGCTCGACGCCCGGTACTTCCACCTGCTCTCCGCCGACTCCGACCCCCGCCCGCTGCCCGACGACATCGAGCGCTGGGTGGAGCCCGGCCCGCCGCCGGGTCCCGACCCCGAGCCGCTGGCCGACGGCGACGTCCTGGACCTGGGCGGGCGCACCCTCACGGTGCTGCACACGCCGGGGCACAGCCCCGACTCGCTCTGCCTGCTCGACGACCGCGACGGCGTCCTGTTCGCGGGCGACACCGTCAACACCGGGCCGATCTACGCCCAGGCGCCCGAGTGCGACCTGCCCGCCTTCGCCGCGTCGACCGGCCGGCTCGCGGCACTGGCGGACGACGTGTCGCTGGTCGCGATGTCGCACTTCGGGCGTGGGGTGGCGGAGCCGCGGTACCTGCACGAGGTGGCCGTGGCGTTCGACCGGCTCGTCACCGGTGACCCGACGGTGCAGGTCCGGGCGGCCCGCGACTGTGACGGCGACGAGGTCCGCGAGGCCGTCTTCGACGCGTGCTCGGTGTTCCTGCCCGCCGGTTAGCTCAGGACCGGTCAGCTCAGGACCGGTCAGCTCAGGATCGGGTGGCTCCGGTCCGCTCCCGGTGTGCGGTCTCCCAGTCGGAGTCGTCGCGCCCGGTCTCCTCGGTCGACCGGTGCTCCGGGCGCCGCCGCACCCCGCGGTTCTCCACGCGGTGCAGCTGCCCGTGACCGTCGCGGCCCCAGTGCGTCCCGTGCGAGTCGGTGAAGCGCATCTCGGGCACCGCCGGCGCCGAGTACAGCTCCTCCCGTGACACGTCGTCGGCCCCGAACGGCAGCGACCGCACCGCGTCGTGCCGCGGCGGCAGCAGCGCGAGCTCGACCGCGTGCTGGTCCTCGCTGGAGGGCAGCGAGAACAGGCAGCGGACGTTGAAGACGGGCGAGTCGCCGCCGTTGTGGACGCACAGCACGTAGTCGCTGGTCGAGCTCCGCTCCGCTGCGTCTCCCGTGCCCTCGTCGCGGTCGTGCCGCGCGCCGTCGTCCAACCAGGCCGTGACCCCCTGGGCCTGCTGCTCCTGCCGCACCTCGACCTGGTCCTTGCGGTTCAGCAGCATGATCCAGACGTAGGCGGCGAACCCCAGCAGGGATCCGGCGCTGCCGATGGCGGACACCCACTGGGCGAGGGTCTGGGAGCTCATGGGCGCGCAGGTGCCCACTTCCCGCTCCGTCCACCCGCGACGAGTCTCCGGCCCTCGTCCGGCCCTCGTCCGGCCGTCGTGCTGCCGTCGCGCGGTCGTCGCGGTTCGGCCCTAGGTTCGCTGCCATGTCGCGCAGCGCCGGTCCGCCCGCCCCCACGCCGCCCGGTGCTGACGCCACCCCCGGCGAGGTCGTGCGCTGGACCTTCGACGTGCTCAACACCCACACTGCGGCGCCCCTGCGCGCGGTCTGGACCGACGAGACGCGCGAGCGGATGCCCACGGCGACCTACCGGGGCGCCGCGGAGATCGAGGGCTACTTCGAGCGGCTGTTCACGGCCGTGCCCGACGCGACGCTGACGATGCAGGCCATGGTCGAGGAGGGCGAGCAGGTCTTCGTGCGCTGGACCCTCACCGGGACGCACACCGGAGCGGCGCTCGAGGGCGTGGAACCGACCGGGGCACGCCTCGACCTCGACGGTGTCGACCACTTCACCGTGCGCGGCGGGAAGATCGTGTCGAACTTCGTCGTCTTCGACCAGATGCAGTTCGCGCGGCAGCTCGGCCTGCTGCCGGCCGACGGGTCCCGGCTCGACGTCGGGCTGAAGTACGGCTTCAACCTGCTCAACCGTCTCCGCCACTGACCCCGGCGGGCGCGGGGCCGACTGCGGCCGGCCCCGGTCTACTCGGCCTTCTTGCGCGCCCGTCCGTGCGTGCCGCCGCGGCCGCGGAACTCCACACCCGCGTCCACGAGCAGACGGCGCACCCGGCCGATGCTGTACCCGGTGTCGGCGCAGATCTCGCGGATGCTGGCGCCCTTCTCGTAGCGCTTCAGCAGCTCGCCGGACAACTTCTCGCGCTCGGGGCCGGTCACCCGCTGGTTGCGCGCCAGGTCGGGGGTCTTCGTCATGCGCCGCATTCTCACCGAGAGTGGCGGCCGAGCGCCAGAACTTGCCAGCAAATGAGGGCTCAACGGTCGGAATTGGCGTCCGAACGACGGAACGTGGTCACCCTTAGCGCGTTGGGGTGACGCGCTGTCAAATTGACGTCAACTCGGCTCCGAGGCCGAGCGGTAGGCGGGGTACTGGCGCCCCCGCGGGACGACGTCCTCGGCCGACTCCGCCCCCCACACCGTCCAGCCCGGCCGCGGGTAGCGCGCGAACATCTCGAGGTAGGGCCCCGGCGAGCACTCCTCGATCAACGCGTAGGCCTCGTCGGGCTTGCGTGAGTGCTCCCGCTTCACGGTCTCGATCATGTTCACCTGGCGGCGGGCCGGCGGGAGGGTGCGCATGGACCCGCGCACGCCGAACAGGATCAGCTCGGTGACGTTGCGGAAGTAGAAGCCGACCCCGCGCCCGTCCGGTCCGCCGTCCTTGCGGCGCTTGGCCCAGACCAGGTTCGAGACGTAGCGGAAGCCCCAGCCCTGCATCACCGCGAGGCCCTCGGGGAGCAGGGCGTTCGGCACCCACAGGTAGAGGTGGGCGTTGGCGGCGACCACGTCGGCGACCGGCAGCGCCGCGATCTCCGGGGCGGTCATCGTGTCGTAGCGGTCGAGCCGGCGGTGCTCCGGCGCGACCTTGCCCGTGCGGTTGGTGAACCGCCACGGCGGGTCGGCGAGCACGCAGGGCCAACCGCCCTCGACCGTCGGCAGCGGGACGGCCTCGACCGGCGTGACGTCGGCCCGCAGCGGGTCGGCGCGGCGGGCAGCGCGCACGGCAGGGGCGGGCGGCGTCGCGGACGGGGTGTCGAGCGGCGGTGCGGTCACGGGCGGCACGGTAGCGAGGGGGTCCGACAGTCTCGGTCCGTCGTCCTGTGGACTCATCCGGACCACCCCTCGAGCACCGGCTGGTCGGACCGGTGACCTGCCCACCCGGCCGGCACCGACCCGGCGTCGGGAACGAAGCAGCGGGCGCTGACGGCGACCGCGAGCAGCGGGCATCCCCCGGCGTCCCCCCGCGTCATGCGGGACTCGAGCTTGCCCAGGTGCGTCGTCGTCGAGGTGGAGAAGCGGCTGCGGACCTGCTCGTCGCTCTGGCCCGCCGCGCGCGAGAGGCGCCGGGCGAGGTCGCGCAGGTCGTCGTGGGTGCGGGTCAGCAGCACCGCGCCGTCGATGAGGCCCGCGTCGTAGAGGCTCCGGTAGGCGCCGATGTCCCGGTCGAGGTTGCCGTCCTTGGCGTTCCACTCGACGTCCAGCGCGACCCGTCCCTTCACGTTGTCGACCTTGTAGCCCTCGTTGCGCACCTCGTCGGTGCGCTCGACGACCTCGTGCTCGCCCGCCGGGGCCCACGGCTGGACCTGCAGCACCGAGCGCACCACCGTGTCGACCCGGCCCTCCCGCCAGCCCCGGGACCGGAAGTCGGCGTTGAGCCGGGCGGCCAGCTTGGACTCGTTCCCGCCGGCCTCGATGAGGTCGACGGTCGTCAGGGCGAACGCCGCGAGCACCGCGCAGAGCTCACCGAACTCCTCCGGCGCGGTCGCGGCCAGGATCGCCGCGGCGTTGCGGGTCTCGCGCAGCTCGTAGCGCGCGGCCAGCTCCGCGAGCACACCCAGTGATCCGCCCGGCACGGCCTGCGACCAGCTGTGCGTGAGCTCCACGGTCGGTCAGTGTCCCAGGTGGGCCACCCGCTACGTTCGGAAGGACACGAGGTGGGACCGATGGGGGCGGGATGACGACGACACCCGCCCGCGGTCTCGGTCTGGGGCTCCCCCCGCCCACGGTCCGCCCGGCCCTCGCGCCCTTCGCCCGGGGACCGGTCCTCGCGGTCGCGGCGGCGGTCGCCGTCCTGCTCGGGGTGGTCTCCGCGCGCTACGGGTGGTTCGGCGACGAGTACTACTTCCTGTCCGCCGGCGCGCGGCCGAGCACCGGGTACGCCGACCAACCGCCGTTGCTGCCCCTGCTCGCGGCCCTGCTCGACCACCTGGCGCCCGGGAACCTCGTCGTCCTCCGGCTGCCGGCGACGGTGCTGACCGCCGTCGGGACCGTCGTCGCCGCCCTGCTCGCCCGGGAGTTCGGCGGCGGCCGGCGCGCCCAGGTGCTCGCCACGGCGGTCACCGCGATCAGCCCGTACCTGCTCGCGACCGGCCACCTGCTCGCGACCTCGACCGTCGACCCGGTGTGCTGGGCGACGGCGCTGTGGCTGCTCGCCCGATGGCTGCGTCAGGAGCGCGACGGCGCCGCCGACGACCGCCTGCTGCTCGGGCTCGGGCTCGTCGTCGCGGTGGCGCTGTTCGACAAGGTGCTGATCGTCGTGCTGCTCGGGGCACTCGTGGTCGGGGTGGCGGTGTCCGGGCCCCGGCGGTTGTTCGGCCGACCGTCGCTGTGGGCGGGAACGGGGCTCGCCGCGGCCTCGACGGTCCCGACCCTCGTCTGGCAGGCCCGCCACGGCTGGCCGCAGCTGCACATGGGGTCGGTCGTGGCCGGGGAGTCGTCGCTGTTCGGGGACCGGTGGCAGTTCCTGCCGCGGGCCCTCTACTACGCGGGGCTCGCGCCGGGCGCGGTGCTCGTGCTGCTCGGGGCGTGGGCGCTGCTGCGCCACCCGCCGCTCGCACCGTGGCGGTCGTTCGGGTGGGCCTCGTTGACGGTCACGGCGGTGCTGCTGGCCGCGGGCGGGCGGCCCTACTACCTGTCGGGTCTCTACGCGGTGCTCATCGCGGCGGGCGCGGTCGCCTTCTGTGCCCTGCCCCGTTCCCGACGGCGGGTGTGGTGGCGTTGGGCGGTCCACCCGGCGGCGGTCGTGGTCTCGGCGGTGCTGACGGTGCTGTGGGTCCTCCCGTTCGGGCCGGCGTCGTGGCGGGCACCGACCGAGTTCGAGACGATGGGCCAGGTCGGCTGGCCCGAGTTCGCCGCCGGGGTGGCGCGGCAGTGGCACGCCCTGCCGCCCGGGACCGTGGTGGTGGCCTACTCGTACTGGTACGCGGCGGCGTTGGAGCACGAGGGGCCGCGGTTCGGCCTGCCGACGCCGGTGTACTCGACGCACCGCGGGTTCGGGTACTTCGACGTGCCGCCGGGGTCGGCCGACGCGCTGCTCGTCGGCGACGTGAAGTGGGCCCCGCGCTTCTGCCGTCGGCTCGTGCTGTTGCCGATGTACGTGGGTCCACGGGTGACGCCGGTGAACGACCGGGTCCTGCTCGCGGTCTGTACTCCGTCCCGCTCGTGGGCCGAGGCCTGGCCGGAGCTGCGGAACCTGGCGTGATTTCGTGATCATTTCGTGATGTGGGCGGTCTCGGCGCTTTTCGTGGCCGCGAGTGTCACGTGGGGCAGGTTTCCGGGGCCGGTTTCCTGCCTGGTGTGAACCTCGCCGTCTCCGACCAGGGCTTCGTGGGCTTTCCGGTGCGCGGTGACTGTCAGGGGTGCGAACTACAGTTCGAATCATGGCGGTGGAGGCGGCGTTCGCGGTGGGCGACGGGGTGTTCGACACCCCGCCGCCGGCGGTGCCGTTCTCCGACCCGCGGGATGCGGTGGGGCAGGAGTGCGAGGCCGGGCTGGTGGCCTGGCAGGCCCGGATGGTGCACGACGAGTGGCGGCGGGCGTGCTGGATGCTGGAGACGGCCCGGGCCCGCGCGGACACGCTGCAGCGGTGGCCGGAGCCGGACCCGCGGGTGATCGCCGCCCGGCTGGGGTGGTCGGTGGCGATGGCGGCGTCGCGGTTGGAGACCGCGCAAGGGGCGTTGGAGCGGCTGCCGCGGCTGGGGGAGGCGATGCGCGAGGGCCGGGTGGAACACGCCAAGGCCGCGGTATTCGTCGCCGGGCTGCGCGATGTCACCGACGAGCAGGCAACGGTGGTGGTCGACGCCCTGATCTCGCAGGCCCCGAAGCTCGGGGTGTGGGAGCTGCAGCAACGGATCGCCGCCGCGGTGAAGGACGTCGACCCGTTGGGTGCGGAGAACCGGCGGGACGCGGCGGTGGCGCGGTCGCGGGTGTCGACGCGGATCGCGCCGTCGGGGGCGGCGGAGATCCACGGGCTCGATTTGGATCCGGGGATGGCGGTGCCGGCGTTCGAGCGGATCGCCGCGGTCGCCGAGGAGGCCCTGTCTCAGCTCAAGGCGGCGGGCAACTCGGTGGGGCCGGCGAAGGTGCAGGCGCAGGTGTATCTGCGGCTGCTGCACGGCTGCCCGGCCGGGTCGGACGACCTCGCGGTCCTCGAGCAGGTCGTCCTCGACCTCACCACCCCCGCCGGCCCCACCGATGACCTCGCCGACCTGACCGACCTCGACGACCTCCCCGACCCCGATGACGGGCCGGACGACGACGACCCGGACGACGGGCCGGACGACGGGCCGGACGACGGGCCCGACGACAGTCCCGACGACAGTCCCGACGACAGTGGCTCCTCTGGCGCTGGCCCGGACGACAGCGGTGGCCCCTCCGACGGTGGCCCCTCCGACGGTGGCCCCTCCGACGGTGGCCCCTCCGACGGTGGCCCCTCCGACGGTGGCCCCTCCGACGGTGGTTCCACTCCTGGTCGCGTGGATCACCCGAGCGACGGCGGTGGCCAATTCGAACGCTCCGATGCGGGTCGAGGAAGCGCCCACACACTCGTGGCAGCCACCGCGGAGTGCGCAGACACTCCCTCGCCAGCTTCAGACGAGACTTCAACGCCGGGGTGGCGGCCGGGGGACCCTGAGCCGGACCCGCCGCCACCGGACACTCCCGATCCTCGGGTGCCGAGCACCGAGCCGCCGCCGGACGTGGCCGCGCGGTGGACCGAACGCGGGCTGGTGTTCCCACCCGCGACGCTGCGCGCCACCCTCGCGTGCGTGCTCGGGCTGCAACGCGCCCACGGCCGCGTCGGCGCCGGCACGTTGACCGGCTGGGACGCCTACCGCGCCGCCTGGGCGAGAACCTGCGCCCAGTTCCGGGTCCTGCTCTACGACCCCGACGGCGCCCTCGAGCACGTGCTGCTCGTTCGTGCTCCGCGCCGGCCCGGTGCGGACCCGCGCTACCAGCGGCAGGTCGTCGAACTGACCGCCCACACCAGCGAGGTCGACACCCTCGACCCCGAGCGGCAGCTGATCGGGATCTGGGCCGAACTCGCCCGCCGCGCCACGAATGCGCTGGCCGGGGCGAGAGCACGCCCATCCGGCGAGCACCCGAGCCGCAGCACCCGCGAGGCCGGCCACCGGTTCCCCGGCGCCGAGCTCACCCGCTGGATCCACGCCCGCGACCGCACCTGCCGATTCCCGATGTGCACCGTTCCCGCCGTGGCCTGCCCGATCGACCACACCTACGACCACACATTGGGTGGGCCCACCCAGGCCGACAACCTCGGCCCCCTCTCCGTGGGTGATCACCTGCGCAAGCACGACCCGACCTCCGGCTGGACCGTCCGCCAGACCCGCCCCGGACGGTTCGTATGGACCGCCCCCACCGGCACCCACCACGTCGTCGAACCCGACCCCTACCGACCCCTACGACCGGTCAGACGAGACCGGTTCGACCCCGGCATCACCGACACCCGCACCGCACCCCGCCCAACGCGGCCCTGGCAGCCACGCACCGACCAACACGGCCACCTCACCGACGCCCAACGACAGACCCTGCTTGACCTCGACCAGAGGAGACGCCAACAGCAGAACCAACCCCCGAACCCCCACGACGACGACCCACCGTTCTGACGTGCGGGTCAGCCACACGACCGCACGATCTCGAGGATGAATCGTGTCTTGGCGTGCCCGTACGCCTCACGGTCACCGCGGTGGTCCGCGGCCGCCCGAGCCTTGACCTGCGCGTACTCCTCGCGGAGCCGCGCGCTCGCACGCAGGCGGTCGCGGAAGAGCACCTGGTGCTGCCAACGCTCCTCGCCCGGGACCATGAGGTGCAGGTGGGCGCGCCTCACGCGCTCGTCCGCGTCGACACGGACGAAGAACCACCGCCACGGCCGGCGGTCGAGCTCCCGCGGCACGAACCGCCAACCGGCCGCCTCCACCGAGTCGCCGACCTCCTCAAGCGCTGAGGCAGGATCGGGCGACACGGCCTGGAGATCGATGATCGGCTTGGCGGACAGGCCCGGGACGGCGGTCGAGCCCACGTGGACCACCTCGCCGGACAGGCGTCCGGCGAACAACTCCTCGACCTCGCACGCGTACGCGGCCGCGAGCTCGGGCCATCTCGGGTCGTACTCCGCGATCCGCATCGCCTCGGTGGCCCACCCCGGCGGCTCGCCGGCGGCACCGGACCGGCAGGACACGGCTCGATCGTGCTACCACTCCTCGCGATGCGCACCCGGCTGTGGCTCGTCCTCCTGCTGCTCGTCGCGGCGTGCTCGGGGCCGGCGCAACCGAGCACGCCGACGGGTCCTCCGTCCCCGACGCCGGGCCCGCCCCTCGGTACCGGCAGCGCCGCCGTCCCGCGCCTCGATTGGCGCCCCTGCGGCTCGTTCCAGTGCGCGACGCTCACGGCGCCCCTCGACTACCGCTTCCCCACGGGCCCGACGATCGCCCTCGAGGTCACGCGCCTGCCCGCCCTCGACCCGGTCGCCCGCGTCGGCACCGTCGCCGTGAACTACGGCGGACCCGGCACCCCCGGCACGTCGAGCCTGCGCCGGCTCAGCGGCCGCTTCGACGGCGTCCGCACCCGCATGGACGTCCTCGCGCTCCAACCGCGCGGGGTCGACCAGGTCCGGTGCGGCCCGGACGACGGCGAACCCGCCCGACCTGTCGGCTCACCCCTCACCGACCCCGCCGGTTTCTGGGCGTCCGCCCGGGCGATCGGTCAGGCGTGCCTGGCCGGCTCGGGCGACGTGCTGCGCCACCTCTCGACCGCGAACGCCGCCCGCGACCTCGACCTCCTCCGCCAGGCCCTCGGCGAGCCGACGATCAGCGTCTACGGCTACTCCTACGGCACCTACCTCGGCGCCACGTACGCCAACCTCTTCCCCGGGCGCCTGCGGGCGCTCGTCGTCGACGGCGCGCTCGACCTGGTCGCGAACGCCGGCACGACCGACCCGACCCGACCCGTCGACGTCCGCGCCCAGGTCGCCCGGGCCCGCGAGGAGGCGCTCGACGCCTTCGCGGTCGCCTGCACCGCCGCCGGGCCTCGGTGCGCCGCGAACCCCGATCCGGCCGCCCGGATCGCCGCCGCCGTCGGCACGGCGACCCGCACCGGCACCTCTGCTCAGCTCGCCGAGCGGGTGAGCACGGCCCTGGAGTCCGGCGGCCGCCTCACCGGCCTCGCCCGTGCCTTCCCGACGTCGGCTCCGGTCACCCCGGTGCCCGACCCCGCAGCCGGCGCGCCGCCGCACTCCACCCCGTTCCTCGCCGTCCAGTGCACGGACGTGCTCACCCCGACCGCGGAGCAGATGACGGCCCTCCTGCCCGCCGAGCAGGCGGCACACCCGCTGTTCGGGGTCCCGGTCGCGCTCAACACCGCGGCCTGCGTCGACTGGCCGGCGATCGACCCCGACCGCTACCTCGGCCCCTGGAACGCACCCCTGCCGGCCCCGGCCCTCGTCATCAACTCCCGGGACGACCCGGAGACGCCGCTGTCGAACGCCCGCGCGACCGCCGGGCAGCTGTCGGGCGCCCGCCTCCTCGTGGTCGACGGCTTCGGCCACACCACGCTCGACCTCCCCAGCCGCTGCGCCACCGACACGGCCGCCGCGTACCTGCTGGACCCGACCCGGCTGCCTCCCGAGGGCACCGTCTGCCCGCCCGATCCCGGAGGAGTGCCGTTCGCGTGATGGGCTGACGCCGTGCTCGTCACCACGACCTACCTCGAGCAGACCTCTCCCGACCGGCTCCGACCGGCCGCTGCCCCGGCCGACCCCCTCGACGTCGTCCGTGCCGAGGAGCCGTCCCCGGAGTTCAGCCGCTTCCTCGACACCGCCGTGGGCGGGCCGTGGCACTGGACCGACAAGCTCGGCTTCACGTGGAACGACTGGTACGCCCACGTCACCCAGGAGGGCCGGGAGACCTGGGTCGCCCACCACCGCGGCACCCCCGCCGGGTACGCCGAGCTGCAGGCCCGTCCGACGGAAGGCGGCAGCGAGGTCGAGATCGAGTCGTTCGGGCTCCTGCCGCACGCGATCGGCCGCGGCTTCGGTGGTCACCTGCTCACGCGCGCCCTCACCGAGGCCTGGCGGCTCGACACCCGCTGGCCGGACCTCGCGCCGGTCCGTCGGGTGTGGCTGCACACCTGCACGCTCGACGGTCCGCACGCCCGTCGGAACTACGAACGCCGCGGTCTCGTCGCCTACGACACCCGCACCCACCAGCAGGACGACGTCCCGGCGCCCGGCCCCTGGCCCGGATCTCACGCCGACAGCGCGGCCTCCTCCCGCGACCAGACATAGCCGTCCGGCCGGATCACGACGACGCTCCCGTCCCGGGCGCCGTAGGCCTCACGCAGCGTCCCGTCGGCCGCGAGGGCGTCCGCGTCGAGGACCTGCACGGTGCCGCCGGGCAGGTCGGGTGCCTCGACCGCACCACCGAACGCCAGCACCGTCCAGTCCGCCTCCCGACGACGCCGGAAGAGCGTCGACCCGCCCACCAGCGGCGCGTCCGGCGCCCGGTCCCCCGCGACCGGACCACGGCCGTCGTCCGGAACGGTGCGG
This sequence comes from Actinomycetospora sp. NBRC 106378, assembly GCF_030269685.1. Lineage (GTDB taxonomy): Bacteria > Actinomycetota > Actinomycetes > Mycobacteriales > Pseudonocardiaceae > Actinomycetospora. Next base: position 7,134 of record NZ_BSTT01000012.1, on the reverse strand, counting down.
TAGCTGATCCCGAAGCCGCGGGTGTCGCGGAGCTGCTCGGGCGTCCGGGAGAACACCTGCCGTCCGGTGAGCTCGCCAGACAGGCCGAGGACGTGCACGGCGACCGGCAGGCGTTCGGCGGTGTAGGAGTCGAGCAGGGCCGGGTCGGCCCCGTGGACGACGGCAGCGAGCTTCCAGCCGAGGTCGATCGCGTCGCCGATCCCGGTGTTCATGCCCATCCCGCCGGCGGGCGAGTGGACGTGGGCGGCGTCGCCGGCGAGGAACACCCGCCCGACGCGGTAGTCGTCGACCATCCGCACGTTCAGCCGCCAGTCCGAGGCGGTCTCGACCCGCCGCACGTGGACCCGCGGGCCGAGGGCCTCGACGAGCTCGGTGAGCAGCTCCGGGGAGGCGTGCCGCTCGGGGTCCGTGTGCGCGATCTGGATCTGCCACGTCGGTGTGGCGGGCAGCGGGCAGAGTGCGAAGAACACCGCACCGGAGCCCACGAGGGGTCCTTCGGTCGCCCACATGTGCCAGTGGTCGCGGTCCAGCCCGTCGATCTCCGCGTCCCCGAGCAGCAGGCGCACCTCCTCGTGGGTCTCCCCGAGGAAGCCCACCCCGAGCTGCCTTCGCACCGTGCTGGACCCGCCGTCGGCGCCGATCACCCACGAGGACCGCAGCCTCGACCCGTCGTCGAGCACCACGTCGACGCCCTCGTCGTCCTGGGCGAGCGACGCCACCCGCCGTCCGTAGGAGATCTCGACGCCCTCCTCGGCGAGGCGCTCGCGCAGCACCTGCTCGGTGCGCCACTGCGGGATGAGCAGCGAGGTCCGCCACGGCGTCGTCGGGTCCGCGGCCGCGGCGTCGAGGTCGGGGCTGCGGGGGGCGTCCCGGACCGAGCCGTCGGCGTCGTGGTGCCGGAACGGGAGGTCGAACGAACCCAGCGACACCAGCCGGTCGGCCACCCCGAGCTGGTCGAGCAGCTCCAGGGTGCGCGGTTGCATGCCCTTCCCCCGCGACCCGCGGTGCGGGGCGTCCGCGCCCTCGAGCACCCGGACCGCCACTCCCCGCCGGGCCAGGTCGATCGCCGCCGTCAGTCCGGTCGGCCCTGCTCCCACCACGATCACGTCGTCCATGACTCGTGACACTACGCCTCAAGTGGTACTGAGTGTCAAAAGAATTCTCGTGTCACAATCATCGGCATGGGCCTGCGGGAGCGGAAGAAGGAGCGCACGCGCGCGGAGCTGCAGCGGCACGCCCTGCGCCTCTTCCGCGACCACGGGTACGCCGCCACCACGGTCGACGACATCGCCGCGGCGGCCGAGGTCAGCCGCAGCACGTTCTTCCGCTACTTCCCGACGAAGGAGGACGTCGTCCTGTTCGACGACGTCGACCCCGTGATGGAGGGGGTCGCGGCCGAGCTCCCGGCCGGGACCCCGCTGCTCGAGGCCGTCCGGCTGATCGTGCGCGGCGGGTTCGGGTCGCTCGACGACGAGGCCCGCGCCCTGGAGGAGGTGCGCATGGAGCTCGCCCGCTCGGTTCCCGAGATCGCCGCGATCCTGCGCGAGCGGAACTCCTTCGGGGTCGAGCAGATCGCGGGCATGGTGTCCCGCGGCATCGGCCGGCCCACCGACGACCCCGAGGTCCTGCTGTTCGCCGGGGTCGTCGTCGGGGCCCGCTACGCCGCCCTCGCCCGGATCCACGCCGGCGCGGCGAGCAGCTACATCGACGAACTGGACGCCATGCTCTCGCGACTGGTGGCCGGCATCCCGCTCGCGGACGAGCCGATCAGGGCTCCGCGTCCCGACCCAGCACGATCTCGGGCATGAACCCGTGCTGGTAGAGCCGCTTCTCCCGGATGAGCGGGGAGAAGATCGCGGCCATGAACATCGCCGAGAACCACACGAAGCACGGCAGCGCGATCCGCAGCCACCCCGGTCCCGGCAGCAGCGCGAGCAGCGCCACCGGCAGGCACTGCACCGTGGTCCGTGCGAGCTGGCGCAGGAACCAGGTGCGGGCGGTGAGGTCCCGCAGCACCCAGTTCCCGTACGCCACCGGCAGCCGGGCCCCGAACGCGTAGGCCAGCCACCGCCACACGCCCGGTCTACGCACGCAGCCCCAGCGCGCGGGCGGTGAGCCGCGCGAGGTGGGTCGGCTCGTGCCCGGCGTTGTCGAGCTGGCGGATCTGGGTCCGGCACGAGTAGCCGTCGGCGAGGACGGTCGTGTCGGAGGAGGCCTCCCGCACCTTCGGCATGAGGCCGCGCTCGGCGCACGCCGTCGACACCTCGTAGTGCCCGTCCTCGAAGCCGAAGTTGCCGGCGAGCCCGCAGCAGCCCTCGTCGAGCACGTCGGCCTGCACCCCGAGCGCCGCCATGACGGCGCGGTCGGCGTCGGTGCCCAGCTCGGCGTACTGGTGGCAGTGGATCTGGACGAGGGCCTTCCGCTCCGCGCCGTCGGTGAGCTCGGCCAGCTCGTCGGTGTGGTCCGCGAGCACCTCGGCGAAGGTCCGGATCGAGCGCGACGCCACCTGCGCGAGGTCGTGGTCGCGCCCCAGCACCTTGAGCGAGTCGCCCCGCAGCGCGGCGGTGCACGAGGGCTCCAGGCCCACGATCGGCACGCCGTCCTCCAGCCACGGCCGGATGCGCTCCAGCGACCGCTCGATCACCGTCCGGGCCACCGACACCTGCCCCGTGGTCACCCAGGTCAGACCGCAGCACACGGTCTTCTGCGGCAGCTCCACGCGGTACCCGAGCGCCTCCAGCACCCGGATCGCGTCGATCGCGAGCTCGGGGTCGAACGCCGGGGTGAAGGAGTCGGTCCAGAGGAGGATGCGCTTCCCGACGTCGGGTCGGGCGGCGTGCTTCCGGACGTCCAGCAGTCGCCGCAGCGGCTTGGGTGCGAACGGCGGGATCGAGCGCTGCGGGGCGATGCCGCCGGCCTTCTTCGCGATCGACGCGAGCGTGGGCTTCGCCGCCAGCGCGTTGGCGATGCGGGGCGCACCCGGGATCTTCGAGGTGATCGCGAGCCAGGCGGGCAGCCAGCCCATCGACCAGTGCGACCGCGGGCGGTCCTTCGCGCGCCCGGCGTAGTGCTGGGCGAGGAACTCGGTCTTGTAGGTCGCCATGTCGACGCCGACGGGACAGTCCCGCGAGCAGCCCTTGCAGCTCAGGCACAGGTCGAGGGCGTCGTTGACCTCCTCCGACCGCCAGCCGTCCGGCACCGTCTGCCCGGACGCCATCTCGAAGAGCAGCCGCGCCCGGCCGCGGGTCGAGTGCTTCTCCTCGCCCGTGACGCGGTAGCTCGGGCACATCACGCCGCCGCTCGCGGTGATGCACTTCGCGACCCCGATGCAGCGCCGGGTGGCCGACGCGAAGCCGGTCTCCGGGTTGCCGTCGTGGATGAGGTCGAGCTGCGTGCGGGTGGGGATCGTCGGCTGCCCGATGAAGACGCGGATGTCCTCGTCGATCTTCGGCGGGTCGACCACGCGGTGCGGGTTCATCCGCCCGTCGGGGTCCCACGCGGCCTTGAAGTCGGAGAACGCCCCCATCATCGTCGGCGAGTACATCCGGGAGAGCAGCTCTGCCCGCGCCTGCCCGTCGCCGTGCTCGCCGGAGAGCGACCCGCCGTGCGCGACGGCGAGGTCGGCCGCGTCCTCGAGGAACGCGCGGAAGTTCTTCAGACCCGCCGTCGTGAGCAGCTGGAAGTCGATCCGGACGTGCACGCAGCCGTCACCGAAGTGCCCGTAGTAGGCGCCCGTGCGGCCGTGCTTGCTGAGCAGGGCGTCGAACTCGCGCAGGTAGGAGCCGAACTTCGCCGGCTGGACGGCGGCGTCCTCCCAGCCCGGCCACGCCTCGACGCCACCGGGGCCGCGGGTGACGATGCCCGACCCGTCCTCACGGATCTTCCACAGCGCCCGCATGGCCTTCGGCTCGCTGACGACCTTGGCGTCGACGGTGGCCCAGGCCATCTCCTTGGCGATCGCCTCGGCCTTCTCGTGGGCCTCGCCGCGGGTCTCGCCGCCGGTCTCGACGTAGAGCCAGCCCTTGCCGCGCGGCAGGGCCTCGTGCGTGCGGTCGTCGGGGCGGGCGGCGCGCAGGGCGCCGATGACGCCGACGTCCATCCCCTCGATCGTCAGCGGCGCGTGGTCGCGGATCGGGACCACGTGGTCGGCCGCCGCGTAGGCGTCCTCGAAGCCCAGCACGGCCAGTGCGCGCACCGGGGGCGAGGTGACCATGTCCACCGTCGCCTCGAGGATCGTCACGCAGGTGCCCTCGGTCCCGACCAGCGCCTTCGCGAGGTCGAAGCCGTGCTCGGGCAGCAACTGGTCGACGTTGTAGCCGGAGACCCGGCGGGTGAGGTCGGGGGTGTCGGCGCGGACGACGTCGCCTACGCGGTCGCGCAGCGCCACCAGGTCGCGGTAGACGCGGCCCTCGCTGCCGGGCCGGCGTGCGGCGGCGTCGATCGCGGCGTCGTCCATCGGGCCGCCGACGTGCATGCGCGTGCCGTCGGCGAGCAGGACGTCGAGCTCGCGGACGTTGTCGACGGTCTTGCCCCAGGCCACCGAGTGCGACCCGCAGGCGTTGTTGCCGATCATCCCACCGAGCGTGCAGCGGTTGTGGGTCGACGGGTCCGGGCCGAACGTCAGGCCGTGCGGCCGCCCGGCGTCGCGCAGGTCGTCCAGCACCGTCCCGGGCTGCACCCGCGCGGTTCCCGACGACGGGTCGATCTCCAGCACCCGGCGCATGTGCCGGGAGAAGTCCACGACCACGGCCTCGTTGACCGACTGCCCGCAGATGCTCGTGCGGGCGCCGAGGGGGAGCAGCGGCACCCCGTGGCGGCGCGAGACCTCCACGGCGCGCTCGACGTCGTCGCCGTCGACGGGCTGGACGACGCCGAGCGGGACGTGCCGGTAGTTCGACGAGTCGGCCGACCACATCGCCCGCGTCGCGGTGTCGAAGCGGACCGATCCGCGGACGGCTCCGGCGAGCTCCTGGGCGAGCAGGGAGTGCTCCGCGTCTGCTCCCGGGCGGATCGGTGCGGTGGTCATGTCCCCATCATCGCGGGCACCTAGACGGCGTGCAGGGTCGCCGTCGTCACGGTCTCGGCGACGAGGCGTCCGCCGCTGATCACGAAGCGGCGTGGGACCCGGTCGAGCAGGGCGGTGTGGTGGTCCGCGCCGGGCGCGTCGAGCACGACGAGGTCGGCGCGGCTGCACGGCGAGAGGTCGTGGCCGCCCACGTTCAGCATGGCGGCCGCCCCGCCGGTGACCCGGTCGAGCAGGCGGTCGATCCCCTCCGCGGTGCCGAACGGCTGGGTGTGCGCGGCGAGCAGGGTCACGTCGAGCATGTCGACGGTGCCGAACGGGGTGAAGGCGTTGCGGACGTTGTTGCTGGAGAGCGCCGTCGCGACCCCCGCGTCGAGCAGCTCGGCCACCGGCGCCGCCTTCCCCTGCAGGTAGAGGTCCGTCGGCGGCAGCACGACGACGCCGACCCCGGCCTCCGCCAGCCGCTCGACGATCCGGCGCCGGGTGTCGGCGGTGAGGCCGGCCATCGTCGTGACGTGCCCGAGGGTGGTCCGGGCGCCCCAGCCGCGCTCGGCGGTGACGTCGGCGACGAACGTCGCGAGGGCGTGCCGGGGGTCGTCCGGGCCGGCCGCGAAGTCGGCGTGCACGTCGACGTCGACGTCGAAGCGCGCGGCCAGGTCGAACACCCGGCGGACGTGCTCGCGGCAGCCCTCGACGTCGTCCTCGGCGTAGCTGCAGCCGCCGATCACGTCGGCGCCGCGGCGCAGGGCCTCGACCAGCAGGTCGTCGGTGCCGGGCCGCGCGGCGATCCCCTCCTGCGGGAAGGCCACGACCTGCAGCTCGACCGCCCCGGCCCACCGCTCCTTCAGCTCGAGCAGGGCGTCGAGGCTCGTCAGGCCGACGGTGGGGTCGATGTCGACGGGGGTGCGGACCAGGGTCGTCCCGTGCCGGAGGGCCCGGCGCAGCACGTCGTCGGCGCGGGCGAGGACGTCGTCGTGGGTGAAGTGCTCCTTGGCCTCGGCGGTCGCGTTCACGGCGCCCGCGAGGGTCCCGTCGCCGCCTCCGAGCAGGGCCTTGTCGAGGTGCAGGTGCGGTTCGACCAGCCCGGGGAGGACGGGGCGGCCGCCGCCGTCGATCTCCGTGACCCCGGCGGCCGTGAGGCCGGGCCCGACCTCCGCGATGCGGCCGTCCTCGACGCGGACGTCGACGGGGGCGTCGTGCCCGCGGGGGAGGACGTTCGTCAGGAGGAGATCATCAGCCACGAGAGGTCGGTACCCGGTCCGAGCTCGGTCGGCTCCTCGCCCCTGCGGAACAGGCGCGCGGTGTTCCCGCCGAGGGTCACCGTGTCGCCGGTCCGGCGGAGCCACGCGCCCTCGCGGAGCCCGACGACCGGTGTGGCGTCGACCTCGTGGAACTCCCGGATGCGTTCCTCGCGGGTCTCGCCCTGGTGCGTGCTCGTGGGGTTCGAGTCGACGTAGTGCGGGTTGACCTGGAACGGGACGCGACCGAGCGCGTCGAGCCCGCCCGGGTCGACGATGGGCATGTCGTTGGTGGTCCGCACGGTCGGGCAGGCGAGGTTCGTGCCGGCCGAGCTGCCGGTGTAGCGGCAGGCGTCGTTGCCGCGCAGGGCGTCGAGGATCCCGAGCCGACGCACGTCGTGGAGCAGTCGGAACGTGTTCCCGCCGCCGACGAACACGGCCTCGGCGGCGGCCGCGGTGGCCGCAGGGTCGGGCTCGCGGTGCAGCGGTCGGAGGTCGAGCCGCAGGGCGTCGCGGGCCCAGGCGGCGTACGCGTCGTGGTCGGCCCGCGCGTAGGGCACGAACCACACGGCACGGCCGTCGAGGTGGTCGGTCAGCACCTCGCGGGCGTGCGAGAACGGCTCGGCGCCACCCGGTGGGCGGGAGTTCGACAGGAGCAGCACGTCACCGGACACGGCTGCAGTCTCCCGCCCCCCTGGTGCGAAGGGCCCCGCCGGCCACGAGGGTCACGGGAGGCAGGTCCGTGGGCCTTGGGCTCAGGGGGTCGACGCAACACCTGTGGCTTGTGGGTCGGACAGTAGCTGGGTCATGGCTCGGGCTGGTGATCGCCAGCCGAGGGTCTTGCGGGGTCGGCCGTTGAGTTCGGCCGCGACC
>NZ_BSTT01000011.1 GCF_030269685.1 Actinomycetospora sp. NBRC 106378 | reverse complement strand
ACCCTGTCCTGCCCACAGCCGAGCAGGCTGGTCACCACCGTGACCAACCCACCCAGCGGGCCTGCTCAGTGTCCGCGATGTGCTGAGACATCAACTGTCCTCGATGTCCTGAGCACAGACACCGTGCTGGGGCACGGAGGAGTACTCACGGGGCCGGAGGCCACCTACACCCAGTCGAAGGTGCGCGTGACCGCCTTCTTCCACTCCTCGTAGAGCCGGTCGCGCTCGGCCGGGTCCATCGAGGGCTCCCAGACCTTGTCCTGCGCCCAGTTGTCGCGGATGTCCTGCTCGCCCGACCAGAACCCGACGGCGAGCCCGGCCGCGTAGGCCGCGCCGAGCGCCGTCGTCTCCGAGACCACCGGACGGACCACCTCGACGCCGAGCAGGTCGGCCTGGAACTGCATGAGCACCTCGTTGCCGACCATGCCGCCGTCGACCTTGAGCGTCGTCAGGGGCACGCCGGAGTCGGCGTTCATGGCGTCGATGACCTCGCGCGTCTGGAACGCCGTCGCCTCGAGGACCGCCCGGGCGATGTGGCCCTTGTTGACGTAGCGGGTGAGGCCGACGATCACGCCGCGGGCGTCGGAGCGCCAGTGCGGGGCGAACAGGCCGGAGAACGCGGGCACGATGTAGGCGCCGCCGTTGTCGTCGACCGCCTTCGCGAGGTCCTCCACCTCGGGGGCGGAGGAGATCATCCCGAGGTTGTCGCGCAGCCACTGCACGAGCGAGCCGGTCACCGCGATCGAGCCCTCGAGGGCGTAGACCTGGGGCTGGTCGCCGATCTTGTAGCAGACCGTCGTGAGCAGGCCGTTCTTCGACTCGACCTTCTCGGTGCCGGTGTTGAGCAGCACGAAGTTGCCGGTCCCGTAGGTGTTCTTGGCCTCGCCGACCTCCAGGCAGGCCTGCCCGAACGTCGCGGCCTGCTGGTCGCCGAGGATCCCGGCGACCGGCACGTCGCGGAACGTGCCGCGGGCGCGGATCGGGGCGTAGACCTCCGACGACGATCGGATCTCCGGCAGCATCGCCATCGGGACCCCGATCTCCTCGCAGAGCTCCGGGTCCCACTCCAGGGTGTCGATGTTCATGAGCAGGGTGCGCGACGCGTTCGTCGGGTCGGTGACGTGCAGGCCGCCCTCGGTGCCGCCGGTGGCGTTCCACAGCACCCAGGTGTCCATCGTCCCGAAGGCGAGCTCGCCGCGCTCCGCCCGCTCCCGGGCGCCGTCGACCTGGTCGAGGATCCAGCGGGCCTTCGGGCCGGCGAAGTAGGTGGCGAGCGGGAGCCCGGTCTTCGTGCGGTAGCGCTCGGCGCCACCGCCCAGCGCGCCGAGCTCGTCGCAGATCGCCTGCGTCCGCGTGTCCTGCCAGACGATGGCGTTGTAGATGGGCTCGCCGGTCGCCTTGTCCCAGACGACCGTGGTCTCGCGCTGGTTGGTGATCCCGACGGCGGCGATGTCGGACGCGTCCAGGTCGGCCCGGGCGAGCGCCCCGCCGCAGACCTGACGGGTGTTGCCCCAGATCTCGGCGGCGTCGTGCTCGACCCACCCCGCCTTCGGGAAGATCTGCTGGTGCTCGAGCTGGTCGACGGCCACGACCCGACCGGAGTGGTCGAAGATCATGCACCGCGTCGAGGTGGTGCCCTGGTCGATCGCCGCGACGTACTGGGTCATCGAGCCTGCTCCTCTTCTCCGGTTCGGGGTGGGGCGATGGTGTCAGCTGGCGGTGGGCAGGACGAGGGCGAGCAGGCCGGCGAGGACCGCGCCCAGCAACGGGCCGACGATCGGCACCCAGGCGTAGCCCCAGTCGGCCGTGCCCTTCCCGGGGATCGGCAGCACCGAGTAGGCCGCCCGGGGCCCGAGGTCGCGGGCGGGGTTGATGGCGTAGCCCGTCGGCCCGCCGAGCGCCGCACCGATCCCGACGACGAGCGCCGTCACCGCGGCGTAGTTCGCCGGCGACTGGTAGGGCGCGACGAGGATGAACAGCACGAGGAAGAAGGTCGCGATCGTCTCGCTGACCAGGTTCCACACCGGCTTCTTGATCGGCGGGTTGGTGGCGAAGATGCCGACGGTGTCGGCGTTCTGCTCCCGGTTCGCGTCGAACTGCAGCTTGTAGACCAGCCAGGCGAGGGTGGCGCCGACGAACGCTCCCAGTAACTGGCCGACGAGGTAGAAGGGCACTTCCGACCACGGGGTCTTGCCCGCCATCGCGAGCCCGATCGTCACCGCCGGGTTGATGTGTCCGCCGGTCTTGTCGGCGATGCTCGCGCCCGTGAGGACGCCGACGCCCCAGCCGATCACGATGATGACCCAGTGCGAGGTGTCCCCGTCGGCGTTGGAGCGGGGGAGGATCACGTTGGCGACGACCCCGACACCGAAGAGGAGCAGGGCCGCCGTTCCGAGGAACTCCCACAGGATGATCTCGCCGCCGCTGAGCGTCGGAGTCACGTCGACCTCCCCCGTCGTGCCCTCGACGCGGCCCGGTCCGCGCTGACGAGCGCGGCGGACGCTAGTCGTGCACGTCACATGTGTCTATGCCTTTCGGCCACGACGAAAGCGCTTTCCGGGCCGCCACTCGGTGCATCCCGGAGGGAGTGCCGCGCGGGTAGCGTGGGCGACGCCGTCGCGGGGAAGACCCCGGACGTTGCCGCAGGTGACGACCGGGGAACACCCGTTGCGCCGCACGGAGCAGAGGCCTGACACCGAACGTACGAGGAGGCCCGACGTGGCTGGGAAGTCCGCCCCGACCGGTGCGAACGAGTCCACGGTGGACGGAGCCGGCACTCCGGAAGCCGAGTCGCTCGACGCCGTCACCGAACCCGCCCGCCTCGGTCCTGCCGAGCGCGCCCGGTCCTGGGACCGGCTCTCGACCGAGCAGTTCGACGTCGTCGTGGTCGGCGGGGGCGTGGTCGGTGTGGGTGCCGCGCTCGACGCCGCCACCCGCGGCCTGTCGGTCGCCCTCGTCGAGGCGCGCGACCTCGCGGCCGGCACGTCGAGCCGTTCGTCCAAGCTCTTCCACGGCGGCCTGCGCTACCTCGAGCAGCTCGACTTCGGGCTGGTGCGCGAGGCGCTGTTCGAGCGCGAGCTGAACATGACCCGGCTCGCCCCGCACCTGATCAAGCCGGTGCCGTTCCTCTACCCGTTGACCCACCACGTGTGGGAGCGCCCGTACGTCACCGCAGGGGTCACGCTCTACGACACGATGGGCGGCAGGAGCTCGCTGCCCAAGCAGAAGCAGCTGACCCGCTCGGGCGCGCTTCGGATGGCGCCCGCGCTCAAGCGCGACGCCCTCGTCGGCGCGGTCCGCTACTACGACGCGCAGGCCGACGACGCCCGCCACACGATGATGGTCGGCCGCACCGCCGCGCAGTACGGCGCGGTCGTGCGCACCTCGACGCAGGTCGTCGACTTCCTCCACGAGGTCGACCGGATCGCCGGGGTGCGGGTGCGCGACGTCGAGACCGGCCGCGAGACCGACGTGCGGGCGCACGTGGTGGTCAACTGCACCGGGGTCTGGACCGACCAGATGCAGCACACCGCGGGCACCCGCGGTCGCTTCAAGGTGAACGCCTCGAAGGGCGTGCACTTCCTCGTGGCCCGCGACAAGATCCCGTCGGACGTCGGCATGATCCTGCGGACCGAGAAGTCGGTGCTGTTCGTGATCCCGTGGCGCAACCACTGGATCGTCGGCACCACCGACACCACGTGGCGGCTCGACCTCGCGCACCCCGCGGCGACGCGCCACGACATCGACTACCTGCTCGAGCACATCAACGCCGTCCTGGTCACGCCGCTGACCCACGACGACATCGAGGGTGTCTACGCCGGACTGCGGCCCCTGCTCGCCGGCGAGAGCGAGGAGACCTCCAAGCTCTCGCGCGAGCACGCCGTGTCGCGCGTGATGCCGGGCATGGTGTCGATCGCCGGCGGCAAGTACACGACGTACCGCGTCATGGCCAAGGACGCGCTCGACATGGCCGTCCAGGACATCCCGGCACGCGTCGCCCCGTCGATCACCGACCGGGTGCCGCTGATCGGAGCCGACGGCTACTTCGCCCTGGTCAACCAGGCCGAGCACATCGGGCGGCAGTACGACCTCCACCCGCACCGGGTGCGGCACCTGCTCGACCGGTACGGCTCGCTGCTCCACGGCCTGCTGGCGATGACCGAGGACGACCCGTCACTGCGCGAGCCGGTGCCGGGCTCGCCCGACTACCTGCGCGTCGAGATCGCGTACGCCGTCGCCTACGAGGGCGCGCTGCACCTCGACGACGTCCTCACCCGCCGGACCCGCATCTCCATCGAGTACGCCCACCGCGGGGTCGACTCGGCGGAGTCGGTGGCCGACCAGATGGCGTCGCTGCTCGGCTGGAGTGCCGCCACCCGCGACGAGGAGGTCCGGTCGTACGTCGAGCGGGTCGAGGCGGAGCGGCGGTCGCAGATGGTCGAGACCGACGAGGAGGCCGACAAGCTCCGCCTCGCCGCGCCGGACCCGCGCCGGGAGCAGCTCGAGCCGCTCGGGACGAGCTGAGCGACCCCGTTCCCGAGGGGTACGTGGGGCAGGCTCCGTGGCCCGCGGAGATGCCTGGCGTGACTCTCGCGGACGGCAGGCCCGGGCGGCCCCGCGCGCGAGGGGTACGTGGGGCAGCCCCCGTGGCCCGAGCACGTGCTTGATGTACACCTCGCGGACGAGACGACGAACGGCCCCGCCCGGAACCCCGGGCGGGGCCGTTCGGTCGTGCGGGTGTGTCAGCTCTGCGACGTCAGCGACCGAGGCGCCCGGGCGTCGTCGGCCAGCGGCTCCGAACCGACGAGTGTGACGTCGTGGCGGACCTCGTGGTCGTGTTCGCCGGCGACGACGCGACCGGCGCGCGGTGCGTGCCCGGGAGCGCTGACGACGACGAGCCAGGCGCCCGAGCCGGGCAGCGACAGGTCGTAGGACCCGCCCACCGTCTCGGCGCGGCCGTGCTGGACGCCGTGCTCGTCGACGAGTGTCACGACCGCCTCGCCCGCGCGCGCCAGCTCGACCTGCCCGACGACCCGCGGGACCGGGTGCGACCCGTCCACCCGATCGATCCGCACCGAGCCGTCGCGGGGCGCGTCCGCGGGGGCCTCCTCGTCCTCGACGGCGGGCACGGACCCGGCGCGCGGGTCGCCGGGGGCGTCGGCGGCCGTCTCGAGGTCGTCCGAGGCCACGATCCGGCGCGGCAGGAAGAACGACACGACGAACGCGATGACGCCCACCACCCCGGCCGCCATGAAGCCGGTGCGCAGCCCCTGCGCGTCGGGGGAGCCGCCCGTAGTGGTCGAGGCGATCGCCGAGATCGTGACGAACGCGGCCGTGCCGAACGCGCCCGCGACCTGCTGCAGCGTGGCCAGGATGGCACTGCCGTGGGAGTACAGCGGCCCGGGCAGGACGGCGAGCGACGACGTCATCAGCGGCGTCATCATGAGGCCGAGGCCCGCCATGAGCACCATGTGGATGACGATGACCAGCCACAGCGGGGACGCGGCGCTCAGGGAGGCGAACCCCCACAGCGAGGCGGCCATCGCGAGCGCACCCGGGATGACCAGCGGGCGGGCCCCGAAGCGATCGAACAGCGCGCCGACCGGCCGGCCCAGCAGCCCGAGCACCAGACCACCGGGGAGCACGGCGAGACCGGTGACGAAGGTGCCCTGGTTCAGCACCGTCTGCAGGTAGAGCGGCAGCAGGATCGCCGCGGCGCCGAGCAGGGCCATGAACAGCAGGGCGGCGAGGATCAGCGACACCACGAAGGTGCGGTGGGTGAACGGCCGCAGGTCGAGCAGTGCGGCCTCCCGCTTCTGCAGGGCCAGCTGGCGCACGACGAACAGCACGAGGCTGACCGCGCCGATCACCAGGGGGATCCAGGGCGGCACGTGCGGGCCGGAGCCGCCGGACTCCCCGATCGCGGAGAAGCCGTAGAGGATGCCGCCGAACCCGAGGGCCGAGAGCAGCACGGAGAGCACGTCGAGCGGGACCGACCGGGTCTGCGACGGCAGCCGCATGAGGGCCGCCCCGAGCAGCAGCGCGAGGATCGCGAGCGGCAGGACGATCCAGAACATCCACCGCCAGCTCAGCGACGCGAGGACCGCGCCGCCGATGGTGGGGCCGATCGCCGGCGCCACGGCGATGACGATCGAGATCGTCCCCATCATCGAGCCGCGCTTGTGCTCCGGGACGAGCCGCATCACCGAGGTCATGAGCAGCGGGATGATCAGCGCCGTCCCGCACGCCTGCACGACCCGGCCCGCGAGCAGCACCGCGAAGCCGGGCGCGAGCGCGCTGATCAGGGTGCCGAGGCTGAACAACGTCAGCGAGGAGAGGAAGACCTGCCGCGGCGTGAAGCGCTCGAGCAGGAAGCCCGTCGTCGGGATGACGACGGCCATCGTCAGCAGGAAGCCGCTGGTCAGCCACTGCACGGTGGTGGTGGAGACGCCGAGGTCCCGCGTCAGGTCGTTCAACGCGACGGACAGGATCGTCTCGTTGAGGATCATGACGAACGCGGACACGACGAGCACCGCGATCACCACGCCCGCGCGCGTGCTCCCGGGATCGGGCGCGGCGGCGTCGTCGGCCGCCGCGGGGGCGTCCGGTGTGGTCGGGGCCGTGGCCATGGGCTGACGCACCTTTCCGTGGGCGAGCTTCGGGGCGGCCGGCGTCGATGCCGTGTCACCAGGTAACCACGGACCCCTGACGACGTCCGACCTCTTTACCGGCGGTCGGGAGAGGAATCACCCGCCGTGGCGGTGTCCGAGGTAGGCCAGGACCCCGATCGCGACGGGGACCAGCAGGAAGACCTGCGGGAACCGCAGCCCGGTCACGAGGAACAGGACGAGGGCGATCGCCGGGGCGAGGGCGGACAACAACCCTGCGTGCCGCCCGAGTCTGGCCCCGATCGGCGCGACGAGCTCGGGCAGGTCGTCCCGCGCGGGAGCGGCGGCCGGAGGCGGGGTGGGGGCGCCGACCGGCACCGACCCGGCGTCGGGACGAGAGCGGGGGAAGGCCGGGCGCGGCTCGGGGAGGTCGGTGAACAGCCCGTCGAGCTCCGAGCGGAACCGGGCGGTCGAGGCGACGGCCGACCGCTCGGCGTACTCACCGGGCTCGAGCCGGCCCTCGCGGAGGTGCTCGTCGAGCGCGGCCATCGCGAGCTCGCGCTCGCGGTTGCCGATCCGCAGTTCGCCCACGGATCCACGATAGGCCGCGCCCGACGATGTGGCTTTCCTGGCGCTGGATGACAGCAACGACGCTTTCCTGCCACCAGGGCGGGTGCCACCAGGGCAGGTGCCACCAGGGCAGGGACTCAGTCGGCGATCTCGCAGATCACGGCACCCTGGTTGACCGACGCGCCCGCCTCGAGGGACAGCCCGGTCACGGTGCCGCCCTTGTGCGCGGTGACGGGGTTCTCCATCTTCATGGCCTCGACGACGACGATCTGGTCGCCCGCGGACACCGTGTCGCCCTCGGAGACCGAGACCTTGACGACGGTGCCCTGCATCGGCGAGGTGACCGCGTCGCCGGAGACCTTGGCGCCGCCGCCGGACCGCTTGCGCGACTTCTTCTTCGCCGCAGGTGCGGCCGCGCCGCCGCCGCCCCCGCCGATCGCCAGGTCGCCGGGCAGCGAGACCTCGAGGCGCTTGCCGCCGACCTCGACGACGACGGTCTGCCGCGGCGCGGCCTCGTCCTCGTCGTCACCCTCGCCGGACGCGACGTACGGCTCGACGGTGTTGTTCCACTCGGTCTCGATCCAGCGGGTGTGGACGGTGAAGGAGGAGGCGCCGTCGGGGGCGGTGAAGGCGGGGTCGGTGACGACGAGGCGGTGGAACGGGATGACGGTGGGCAGGCCCTCGACGACGATCTCGGACAGGGCGCGCCGCGAGCGTTCCAGGGCCTGTTGGCGGTCCTCGCCGGTGACGATGAGTTTGCCGACCATGGAGTCGAACTGGCCGCCGATCACCGATCCGGACTCCACCCCGGCGTCGACGCGCACCCCGGGCCCGGAGGGGGCGTGGAAGCGGGTGACGGTGCCGGGGGCGGGGAGGAAGCCGCGGCCGGCGTCCTCGCCGTTGAGCCGGAACTCGATGGAGTGCCCGCGGGGTTCGGGGTCTTCGGTGATGCGCAGGTGTTCGCCGTTGGCGATGCGGAACTGCTCGCGCACGAGGTCGAGGCCGCTGGTCTCCTCGGAGACGGGGTGTTCGACCTGCAGGCGGGTGTTGACCTCGAGGAAGGAGATGGTGCCGTCCTCGCCGACGAGGAACTCCACGGTCCCGGCGCCGGAGTAGCCGGCCTCGAGGCAGATGTCGCGGGCGGAGGTGTGGATGCGTTTGCGCTGCTCGTCGGTCAGGAACGGCGCGGGGGCCTCCTCGACCAGTTTCTGGTGGCGGCGCTGCAGCGAGCAGTCGCGGGTGCCGACGACGATGCAGGTGCCGTGCTGGTCGGCCAGGACCTGGGCCTCGACGTGGCGGGGCCGATCGAGGTAGCGCTCGACGAAGGATTCGCCGCGCCCGAACGCCGAGACGGCCTCGCGGACGGCGGCGTCGAACATGTCCGCGATCTCGGCGCGTTCGCGGGCCACGCGCATGCCGCGGCCGCCGCCGCCGAACGCGGCCTTGATCGCGACCGGCAGGCCGTGTTCGTCGGCGAAGGCGATGACCTCGTCGGCGTCGGCGACGGGGTCCTTGGTGCCCGGCACGAGCGGGGCGCCGGCGCGTTCGGCGATCTTGCGGGCGGTGACCTTGTCGCCGAGGTCGCGGATGGCCTGCGGGGACGGGCCGATCCAGATCAGGCCGGCGTCGATCACGGCCTGGGCGAACTCGGAGTTCTCCGAGAGGAACCCGTAGCCGGGGTGAATACCGTTCGCGCCGGACTGGCGCGCGGCGTCGATGATCTTCTCGATGTTCAGGTACGACTCCGCCGCGGTCTGCCCGCCGAGCCCGAAGGCCTGGTCGGCGATCCGCACGTGCGGGGCGTCGCGGTCCGGGTCGGCGTACACCGCGACACTCGTCAGGCCTGCGTCCCTGCACGCCCGCGCCACACGCACGGCGATCTCGCCACGGTTGGCGATCAGCACGGTGTGCAGGGCGTCCTGCTGAGCCTGCGGAGCCATCGGAGGAGCCTCCCGGGGGGCGGTCGCGTCGTCGCGGTGGTGGGATCGGGCGCAGTGTAGGGCTGCCACGCCCGGAAGATCGGTCGAGTGGTGCAGGAACGGTCCGGCGTGACCGTTCCTCGGGACTCTCCCGCACCTCAGGGCCCTGCGACACCGGGTCCTGCGTGGTCATGGACACAGCACTAGATATTCCCGACGACGGGTGGTGCCCGGCCCCGTCGGGCCGGTCGCTACCGTCGTCACCCGATGACCGAGCGCGGACGATGGTGGGGGCCCGCGGTGGCCGTGTGCGCGTCCGTCGCGGCACTGGCCGGGACGGTGGCGGTGGTCGCGACGGCCGCCGGCGCGGACTCCGACGCCGCCCGCCGCAGCGACGCCCGGACGACGGCGGGCGGGCCGGTCTCCCCGGTCGCCTCACCCGCCGTGGAGACCGCGACCCCGACGACGACGGCACCGCCGGTCACCACGCGCCCCGGCCGGGTCGGCGACCCGACGCTGGGTGCCACCGTCGCGACGGAGCCGGGCTGGGCGACCGCCCGCGACCAGGACCTCGTGCCCGTCACGCCGGGCCGCTTCCCGACGGTGCTGACCCTCGGCGGCGACCAGGCCCGCGCCGCCGTCCTGGTGGGTCGGCTCGACCCGGCGCGCGGGTTCGGCGAGGACGCGGTCGCCGACGAGGCGCGGCGGCTGGTCGGCGCGTTCGCCGACGGGGTGCGCGGCGATGCGGACGGCCGGATCGCCACCGTCTCCGATGCGGCCTCCACGCTCGACGGCCGCGACGCGTTCACCTCCGTGCGGCGCACGCCGGACGGGACGCTGGTCCGCGTCACCACCGTCGCGGGCGCCCGCGGGGAACCGGGGCTGGTGCTGCTCGCCGTGGCGGCCCCGGGCCGGACGCAGGGCGCGGACGCCACCGCCGCCGACCGCATCGTGCGGTCGCTGTCCTCGTCCGGGGCGAACACCCCGGGGCGTGCGACGGCGCCGCCCGCCTCGGCCACCCCGGGCACGCGGGTCACCCCGTCGTCGGCGCCCGCCACAGGTCGCTGACCTCGACCCCCAGCTCGGCGAGCAGCCGCCGCACGAGCGGCAGGCTGATCCCGATGACGTTGGACGGGTCGCCCTGGATCCCCTCGACGAGCCAGCCGCCGAGACCGTCGAGGGTGAACGCGCCCGCCACGGCCAACGGCTCGCCCGACGCCAGGTAGGCCTCCAGCTGCGCCGGGGTCGGCTCCGCGAAGGTCACGAACGTCGTCGCGTGCCCGGAGATCTCCGCCTCGACCGCCCCGCCGCGCAGCCGCACGAGGGCGTGCCCCGTGATGAGCTCGCCGTGGCGTCCCGCCATGCGCTCCCACCGGGACCGCGCGTTCTCGGCGGTGTGCGGCTTGCCCACCAGCTCGCCGTCGATCTCGAGCATCGAGTCGCAGCCGATGACGACGACGTCGTCCTCCGCCGCCGGCACCTGCGCGGCGACCGCCCGCGCCTTCGCGACGGCGAGCGCGGTGACCTGCTCGGCGGAGGTCGCGTCGCCCAGCTGCGCGAGCAGGGCGTCCTCGTCGACGTCGGAGACGACGACGTCGGGGTCCACCCCCGCGGCGCGCAGCACACCGAGGCGGGCGGGGGACGCGGAACCGAGCACGAGACGCACGGCCCGCGACCCTAGGCGCCGGGGTTCAGCGCGGCAGCGCCGACATCCGCCAGGCTCCCGGCCCGGGCGTGAGCGGGCGACGGACGAGCGACTCCCGCTCGGACCACACCGAGCGCGGGCCGGACTCCGGCGCCTCCCCGCCCCCGCTGGACGCGGCGGCCAGGACGGCCGCCAGCGCGGCCACCTCCTCCGGCGACGGCTCGCCCCGGACGACGCGCAGCACCGGCCGCGCCGGCGCCTCCTCCTCCGGACCGGTCACGACGCCTTCCCTCCGGACTCCGCTCCGCTGCGCCTCACAGCGGGATGTTCCCGTGCTTCTTGGGCGGCAGCGTCTCGCGCTTGCCCGAGAACGAGCGCAGTGCGCGGGCCACGTAGCCGCGGGTCCACGACGGCGGGACCACCGCGTCGACGTACCCGCGCTCGGCCGCGATGTAGGGGTTCGCGAGCGTGTCCTCGTACTCCTGCTGCAGCTCGGCCCGGCGCGCCGCGACGTCCCCGCCGGAGTCCTCGACCTTCTTGAGCTCCTTGCGGTAGAGGATGCTCACGGCGCCCGAGGCGCCGGTGACGGCGATCTGGGCGGTCGGCCACGCGAGGTTGAGGTCGGCGCCGAGGTGCTTGGAGCCCATGACGTCGTACGCGCCGCCGTAGGCCTTGCGGCAGATCACCGTGATCAGCGGGACGGTGGCCTCGGCGTAGGCGTAGATCAGCTTCGCGCCGCGGCGGATGATGCCGTTGTACTCCTGGTCGGTGCCGGGCAGGAAGCCCGGCACGTCGACGAAGGTCACGACCGGCACGTTGAACGCGTCGCACGTGCGCACGAAGCGGGCGGCCTTCTCGCTGGCGCCGATGTCGAGGCAGCCGGCGAGCTGGGAGGGCTGGTTCGCGACGAACCCGACCGGCCGGCCCTCGATGCGCCCGTAGCCCACGACCATGTTCGCCGCGTACAGCTCCTGGATCTCCAGGAACTCCTCGTCGTCGACGACCCGGCGGATGACCTCGCGGATGTCGTAGGGCTGGTTCGGGGAGTCCGGGACCAGCGCGTCGAGCTCGAGGTCGGTCTCGGAGAGGTTGTCCTCGATGGAGCCCGCCTCCGCTCCGTCGTTGCCGGCGGGCAGCCGCGGCGGCTCGGAGAGGTTGTTCGACGGCAGGTAGCCCAGGAGCTCCTGCACGTAGGCGATCGCGTCGTCCTCGTCGGAGGCGAGGTAGTGCGCGTTGCCGGAGGTGGTGTTGTGGGTCCGGGCGCCGCCGAGGGTCTCGAACTCGACGTCCTCGCCGGTGACGGTCTTGATGACGTCGGGACCGGTGATGAACATGAACGACGTCTCGTCGACCATGATCGTGAAGTCGGTGAGCGCGGGGGAGTACACGGCGCCGCCGGCCGCCGGGCCCATCACGAGCGAGATCTGCGGGATGACCCCCGAGGCGTGGGAGTTCCGGCGGAAGATCTCGCCGTAGAGCCCGAGCGCGACCACGCCCTCCTGGATGCGCGCGCCGCCGCCGTCGTTGATGCCGATGACGGGACAGCCGATCTTCATGGCCACGTCCATGACCTTGACGATCTTCTCGCCGTAGACCTCGCCGAGCGCGCCGCCGAAGACGGTGGCGTCCTGGGAGAACACACAGACCGGACGGCCGTCGACGGTGCCCTGTCCGGTGACCACGCCGTCGCCGTAGGGGCGGTTGGCCTCGAGGCCGAAGTTCGTCGAGCGGTGCCGGGCCATCGCGTCGAACTCGAGGAAGGTGCCCTCGTCGAGCAGGAGGTCGATGCGTTCCCGGGCGGTCTTGCGGCCCTTCGCGTGCTGCCGCTCGACGGCCCGCTCGGAGCCGGCGTGGACGACGTCGTCCTGACGCCGGTGCCAGTCCGCGAGCTTGCCGGCGGAGGTGTGGACGTCGGGCTCGTCCGCGGCCTCGTCGGGCTCGGGGGGCGGCTTCGTCGCGGCGGTCATGGGCCGGACGATAGCGATGCCGACCGTGGTCCACCCACTGGTGCGTGGGGGTGATGATGGGCACTCCTCTACCGTGGCGGCGGTGATCCCGGGAGTGCAGGACGCCGCCGCCTGGAAGGCGTTGCAGACCACCGCCGTCGTCCCGACCGGCCCGTGGGCGCGGCTCGACGTGGTGGACGCCACGGGCTCGACCAACGCCGACCTCGCCGCCGCGGCCGCGGCGGGGGCCCCCGACCGGTCGGTCCTCGTCGCCCACCACCAGACGGCGGGCCGGGGCCGGCGGGAGCGGACCTGGGAGTCGGGGCCGGCCGAGGGGCTCACCTTCTCGGTGCTGCTGCGCCCGTCGTCGGTGCCGGCACGGCACTGGGGCTGGGCGCCGCTGATCGCCGGGCTCGCGCTCGTCGTGGCGATGGAGGACTACCGGGCCCCGGCCTCGGTCGCCACGCTCGAGACCGCCCTGAAGTGGCCGAACGACCTGCTCCTCGGCCCCGACCATCGCAAGGGCGCCGGCATCCTGTCCGAGGTGGTGCCCGGGGGACCCGGGGGCGAGCGCAGCGACGGGGGTCCAGCGCAGCCCGGCAACGCACTCGTCGTCGGGATCGGGATCAACGTGTCGACCCCGGAGGCGGAGCTGCCCGAGGGCGGGACGTCGCTGCTCGCGCAGAGCGTGCGTCGCACCCGGCCCGACGTCCTCGGCGACGTGCTCGCCGTCTTCGCCTCGCTGGAGGACGACTGGCGCGCCGCGCGCGGCGACGCGGCCCGCGCGGGACTGCTCTCGGGCTACCGGCGCCGCTGCGCGACCCTCGGCCGCGAGGTGCGGGTCGTGCTGCCCGGTGACCGGGAGCTCCGCGGCGTGGCCGACGACATCGACGACGACGGCCGCCTCGTGGTCCGGGAGCCCACCGGCGCGCTCACCACCGTCGCCGCGGGCGACGTGGTGCACGTCCGCCCGGTCTGACGGCGCGACGTGATCATCGGCCCCGAGCGGGCCGGATCGGGGGGCCGGAGCCCCGTCCGGGGCCGGTGACCACGCGGCGACCCTCACCCGTCCGGACCCCGGCGGCGGCGCGGGACCTCGAAGACGGCCCGCCACGCGGATACGCTCGATCGGCCTACCACCGGCGCGAGGGGAGGGGCCGTGGCGTACCCGGAGCGGCTGCTCGTCGCCGGTGAGCGCGTCGTGCGCCACGTCCGGCCGCACTGGCGCATGCTCGTGGTCCCCGCGCTGCTGCCGCCCGTGGTCGCGTTCGTCGGGGCGTGGCTGGTGGCCGTCGCCCGCCCGACGTCGTGGGCGCTGCCGACCCTGATCGGGGTCGCCGTCGTCGCGGTCGGGCTGCTCGGCTGGTTCTCCCTCGCCCCGGTCGCCCGGTGGCGGGCGACCCACTTCGTCGTCACCGACCGCCGGGTCCTGGTCCGCGAGGGCGTCTTCTCCCGCTCCGGCATCGTCGTGGTCGGCCGGAGCATCACCACCGTGCGCACCGTCCGCACCGGGATCGACCGGCTCCTCGGCGCGGGCACGCTCGTCGTCGGCGTCGACGACAGCCGGGAGCCGTGGCGCTTCGACGGGCTGGGCCGCGTCGAGCGCGTGGCCACCGAGGTCGAGCGGATGGCCGAGCGCCGCGGCGGCCTCGACCCGGACCGCTGGGGCACCTGGGACGACGAGGACGACGGCCTCGGCGACGACGACGATCTCGACGAGGACGCCGACCCCGACGATCTCGACGACCTCGCGGACGACGTCGAGGACGCCGAGTGGGACGACGAGCCCGAGCCGGAGCGCTTCCCGCGCCTGCGGCGCCTCTCCTCGCGGCGTCGGGAACTCCCGGCCGGCCGTTAGCCGCAGCCCGGCCCGGAGCGAACAACACTCTCGTGCACGGCGACCGGGCCCGCCGGACCCCGACGGAACCGATCGACGTCCGCCCCCGTCAGCACCCGTGTGGGAGTCGACGCGTTGCCGGGCTGGATCGAGGCGCTCGGGCTCGCCCCGGGCACGGTCGTCGTCGGGAACCCGGGGCGGGCCGACCGGGTGTGGTGCGTGCACCCCGGACCGGAGCGGACGTGGGAGGTCTACTGGTTCGAGAGCGGCGAGCGGTACTCGTGGACGCGCTTCGAGGAGGAGTCCGCGGCCTGCTTCCACCTCTTCGGGCGGCTGGCGTGGACGCAGATGATGCGGGGGGTGCTCAGGGCCGGATGATCGACCGCACCGCGTCGTGCAGCACGCCGTTGGTCGACAGCGCCTCGCCGCCGTCGATCCGGTCCACCCCGGAGAAGTCGGTGAGCCGCCCGCCGGCCTCGCGGACGACGACGGCGGGGGCGGCGAGGTCCCACGCGCTGGCCCCGGGTTCGACGGCGGCGTCCATGAGGCCCTCGGCGACGAGCATGTGGTGGTGGAAGTCGCCGAAGGCGCGGCTCTCCCAGGTGGCCTCGGTGAGCGCGAGCCACCGGTCGCGGGTGCCGATCTCGCGCCAGTAGTCGAGGTCGGTGGTGGAGACGTAGGCGTCGGCGAGGTCGGCGACCCCGGAGACCGCGAGCGGCGCCGCGTCGATCCCGCGGGCCGCGTCGGAGGTGAACGCCCCCTGCCCCCGGGCGGCCCACCAGCGACGGCCCAGCGCGGGCGCACTGACGACCCCGACGACGGGTTCCCCGCCGCTCACGAGCGCGAGCAGGGTCGCGAACACGGGCACCCCGCGGGAGTAGTTCTTCGTGCCGTCGATGGGGTCGACGATCCAGTGCCTGGCCGACGGGTCCTCGACGGACGAGCCGCGCTCCTCGCCGAGCACGGCGTCGTCGGGACGCTCGGCGGCGATGAGGCGGCGGACCTCGTCCTCGCACGCCACGTCGGCGTCGGTGACGGGCGTGCGGTCGGGCTTGCGGTCCACCTGCAGATCGCTCGCGCGGAACCGGGAGAGGGTCACGCGGTCGGCGGCGTCGGCGATGCGGCGGGCGAGGTCGAGATCGGCGGCGGGATCATCGGTCACGCGTGCATCCTGCCCGGCGTACGTCCCACACGGATCGCGCACGTGGCGGTCTACGCTCGACGTTCATGACCACCGTGCTCCTCGTCGAGGACGATGCGGCGATCGCCGGACCGCTGTCCCGGGCCCTCACGCGTGAGGGCTACGAGGTGGACGTGGTGGACGACGGTCCGACCGCGGTGACCCGTGCCGGCGACGGCGAGGTGGACCTCATGGTCCTCGACCTGGGGCTGCCCGGGATGGACGGCCTCGAGGTCTGCCGCCGGGTGCGCGCCGGGAAACCGGACCTCCCGGTGCTCATGCTGACCGCGCGCACCGACGAGGTCGACTTCGTCGTCGGGCTCGACGCCGGCGCCGACGACTACGTCGGCAAGCCGTTCCGCCTGGCCGAGCTGCTCGCCCGGGTGCGGGCGCTGCTGCGCCGCCGGGCCCCGGAGATCCTCGACGCCGGGGGCGTGCGGATGGAGCCCTCCGCCCGGCGCGTGCTGGTGGACGGGGTCGAGGTCGGGCTCGCCAACAAGGAGTTCGAGCTGCTCCGGGTGCTGCTCGCCCACGCCGGCCAGGTCGTCTCGCGCGAGGAGATCCTCCGCGAGGTCTGGAACGACCCGGAGATGAAGACGTCCAAGACC
Organism: Actinomycetospora sp. NBRC 106378; assembly: GCF_030269685.1. Lineage (GTDB taxonomy): Bacteria > Actinomycetota > Actinomycetes > Mycobacteriales > Pseudonocardiaceae > Actinomycetospora. The sequence goes on along the minus strand of NZ_BSTT01000011.1, from coordinate 164,163 downwards.
CTCGACATGCACATGTCGTGGCTGCGTCGCAAGCTCGGCGACACCGACGGCGGCCCGTCGGGCGGCAAGCGCATCTCGACCGTCCGCGGCGTCGGGTTCCGCTTCAACACGTAGGCCTGGTACTCCGTGAGGCGCCGCATCCTGATCTCGACACTGCTCGTCGTCGCGATCACCGTCACCGTCCTCGGTGGCCCGCTGGCGTTGACCACCTGGCGTCTCGTCGAGGACTTCACGCACGCCGAGCTCGCGGGCCGGCTGCGGGCCGTGGTGGCCACCCTCGACTCGCAGCTGCAGTCCGACCAGCCGGTGGACCTCTCGGAGGTCGCCATCGCCATCCCGCCCGGCGGGTCGCTCGTGGTGCGGACGCCGCGCGGGACGAGCGCGATCGGCGACACCACCGACGCCGACCAGGTGGCCGAGAGCGCGTCGTTCGGCATCAACGGGTCGGCGGTGCTCACCGAGCCCGCCGAGGAGATGCGCTCACGGCAGCTGCAGGCGACCGCGCTGGTGCTCGCCGCGATCGTGCTGTCGGTGGCGGTCGGGGCGGTGGTCGCGACGCTCACCGCCCGGCGCCTCGCCGACCCGCTGCAACAGGTCGCGGGCCGCGCCGCGCGGCTGGGGGCCGGCGACTTCCGGCAGGCGACCCTGCGCCACGGCATCCCGGAGCTGGACCGGGTCGCCGACGTGCTCGACTCCTCGGCCGTGGCACTCGCCGAACTCGTGCAGCGCGAGCGGGACCTGGTCGGCGACGTCTCCCACCAGCTGCGCAGCCGGCTCACCGCTCTGCAGCTGCGGCTCGACGAGCTGGCCACCCACCCGGACCCCGAGGTCTCCACCGAGGGCGGCGCGGCCCTCGAGCAGGCCGAGCGGCTGGCCGAGGTCCTCGACGAGCTGCTGAACTCCGCCCGGGTGGCCCGCGCCGCGAGCGCGTCCCCGCTGGAGCTCGACGGCGAGCTCGCGGCGGTCGCGAACGAGTGGCAGGACGCTGCACGCGGGCGGGGGCGCACCCTCCGGGTGCGGGTGGCCGACGGTCTGGTCGCGCGCGCGACGTCGGCGCGATTGCGGGAGGCCCTCGGCGTGCTGGTGGACAACGCGCTGCGCCACGGCGCCGGGACGATCACGATCGCCGGACGGCACTCCGACCACGACACGATCGTCGTGGAGGTCTCGGACAACGGGGACGGCGTGCCGTCCGAGCTCGCCCCGCACGTGTTCGACCGCGGGGTGTCGGGATCCGCGTCGACCGGCGTCGGGCTCGCGCTCGCCCGGGCGCTCGTGGAGGCCGACGGCGGGCGCCTCGAGCTCGCCCGCACCAAGCCTGCCGTGTTCGCGCTGTTCCTGCCGGTGCCCCGCACCGATCAGGCCGTCGCCTCGCCGCGCCCGCTGCCCGCGACAGGCCCGCGCTGACGGCTCACCCCGCGGTGGCAGGAAAGCGTCGTTGCTGTCATCTCATGACAGCAACGACGCTTTCCTGCCACCGCGGGAAGGACGTCAGCCCGACAGCGCCGTCGGGAAGACCCACCGACGGAAGGCCCACCAGCGGAACGCCATGGCGAGCAGGGTGCCGACGATCTGGGCGCTCACGAGGTCGGCGACCTGCTCGGTGAACGCCGGGACGTTCGGCGTCGCGAGGTCGAGCACGTAGCGCGAGACGCCGAGGGGTGCGGCGTTCACGGCCAACGCGGCGCCGCTGACGACGAAGTACAGGACCGCTTCCCGACGCCGGGCCAACCCACCCCGGGCGCGGAAGGACCACTCGCGGTTCGCGACGTACCCGACGACCGTGGCCACGAGGACGGCCAGGACCTTGGCGGTGACCGGCTTGGGCTCGAGGACCGTGCTCTTGAGCAGCAGGAAGACCGCGGTGTCGACGACGAAGGTGCTGGCGCCGACGAGCGCGAACCGCACCAGTTCGCCGTGCCGCAGCCACGCCGAACTCACGCGGGACCCGGGGGCGGCACTCATCGCGACCGAGTCTAGGACGTTGCCGGACGGCGACCCCGGGGGATCGACAGCACGAGCAGGCAAGCTTAGGCTCACCTCAGTCACGATCGAGGGAGGACGCGATGTCGCTGCGGCTGCCGGTGGGTGAGGTGACCGCCCTGCTCGGACCGGGTCTGGTCCGGCGCCGGGTGATGGCGGCGCTCGACGACGGGTGCGTCCCGGGTGTCGTGCGGCTGACCGCGGCGAAGGACGAGTCGGCGCCCGTGCGGCGGGCGATCGTGGCGTCGGCGGCCGGCGCGGCGGTCGTGCTCGCGGACCGGCTCACCGACGGCCTCGACGCGACCGACCGGCGGACGGTCCTGACGGGTCTGCGCGACCTCGCCGCGGCGGGCGCGACCGTCCTCGTGGACGACGTCGACCCGGTCGCGACGGTCGCGGTCGCGGACGGGGCGCTGCGGGCCGACCGGACCGGCGCCCTCGTCCTCGAGCGGCTGGGCGAGGCCTACTTGGCCTCGTAGGTCAGGCAGTCGGCGACGTCGGCGCCCTGGCCGCCGATCTCCACCGACGAGGCGGTGCACTCGAGCTTGTCGTTGAACCGGCACTCGGAGCGGTGGCAGGCGCCGACGAGGCCACCCGCCTCGACGCCCCCGCGGAACGAGATCTCGACGAAGGTGCCGCAGGCGGAGCCGCCCACGGTGATGGCGCCGGCGTGGCAGACGGAGCCCTCGTTGTACGAACAGCTGGTCGCGGCGCAGGACTGGACGGTCGGCAACTCGCGCATCGAAGTCATGTGACCAGGATGTCCGGATCGCCCGGCCCTCAACAGCAAGCGAAGGCTGCACTCACCCCGGCCCGTCGTCGGGAACACGAGGCTCTGAGCTGCGACGACGCCGTTCGACGCACCCGGGCGGCCGCTCGGACCGACCATGATCGCGACATGCGTCACCGGATCGGGCCATCGGCCCGGGGTGCTTGTCGAAGGTGTGCCTGACCTTCGCCCGATCGGCCCTTGCCGTCGTCCTCACCCGGTGTTCACGTGCGGCAGACTGCGACGCCGTGCGCATCGGCCTGACCGTCCTGCCCGAACATCCCCGCGACGAGGCCACCCGGATCTGGCGCGCGGTCGAGGAGCTGGGGTTCGACAGCGGCTGGACCTTCGACCACCTCGGCTGGCGCAGCCTGGTCGACGGGCCCTGGTACGGCGCGGTGCCGACCCTGTCCCTGGCCGCGCTGGTCACCGACCGGATCGAGATCGGGCCCTTCGTGGTGAGCCCGCACGTGCGCTCGCCCGTCCCGTTCGCCCGCGACGTGCTCGCCCTGGACGAGCTCTCGCGGGGCCGGTTCACGGCGGTGCTGGGTGCGGGGACCCCGCAGGGGTACGACACGGAGGTGCTCGGCCTGCCGCGGCCGACGAGCCGCCTGGCGCGCTTCGAGGAGTTCACGGTCCTGCTCGACCGGCTGCTCACCGAGGAGCGCGTGACGCACCACGGCGAGTACTACACGGCCGTCGAGGCCCGGAACGCGCCCGGCTGCGTGCAGCGCCCGCGGGTGCCGTTCGTGCTCGCCGCCGACGGGCCGCGCACGGTCGACCTGGCCGCCCGGCTCGGCGAGGGCTGGGTGACCACCGGATCGGCCCGGGACGACCTCGGGACGTGGTGGCGCGGGCTCGCGGACCTCTCCGCGGCCTACGGCGAGGCCCGCGCGCGGGCCGGGCACGACCCGGCCTCCGGACGCCGCGTCCTGAACTCCGACGGCGCGCCGGTCTACGCGCTCTCCTCGGCCGACCTGTTCGACGACGTGGTGGGCCGGGCGGGGGAGCTCGGCTTCACCGACGTCGTCGCGGCGTGGCCGCGCCCGGAAGGGATCTTCGCGGGCGACGAGGAGGTGCTGACGCGCGTCAGCCCTTCGTCGCCACCGCGAGCGAGCTCTGCCCGTTGAGGCGCTGGGTCAGCGGGTCGAGGGTGCGCCCGTAGGACTTGGCCACCTCCGCGGCCACGTGCGACTCCGTGGTCCATCCGCGGGCGCGCAGCGTCGCGGCCGGGTCGGGCCGTTCGTCGCTGTAGAGCAGCTGCTGCATGTCCACGCCCATCTTCGTCGCCACGCGCCGGAAGGCCGGGTCGTCGAACTGCTGGGTGATGTTGGTGAAGTCCTCGATCGCCCACTCGGAGCCGGGGGCCGAGAGGTCGTCGATCGCGTCGACGAGCGCGGACTGGGCCTCGGCGGGCAGGTAGGGCAGGAGGCCCTCGGTGAGCCATGCGGTCGGCGTGGCGGGGTCGAAGCCGGCGGCGCGCAGGGCGGCGGGCCAGTCGTCGCGCAGGTCGGCGAGCACGGTCCGGCGGTCGCAGCGCGGCGTGGCGCCCTCCTGGTCGAGGACCGCGTCCTTGAACTCGATCATCTTCGCCTGGTCGACCTCGTAGAACGTCGTGCCGGCCGGCCAGTCGAGGCGGTGGGCGCGCGTGTCGAGCCCCGAGGCCAGGACGACGACCTGGCGCAGCCCGCGACCCGTGGCGCCCGCGAAGAACTCGTCGAAGAACCGGGTCCGGGTGCCCATGTAGCCCGACATCATCTGCCAGAGCTCGTCGTCCGAGTCGTCCTTCGGCTCGACCGGCCGGGTCATGAGCGGCTGTGGCGGGTTGGCGGCGTGCACGAAGGCCTCGGCGTAGGGGTCGGAGATCAGCCCGTCCTCCCGGTGCGTGTCGACCGCCCGGCCCGCGGCGACCACGAGCGCCGTCAGTCCCACGCTCGACACCACGTCCCACTGCTCGAAACGGCTGTCCGTCACGTCCGCCTCCTCGGGTATTGTTAGCTTCCGAAAGCAGAGTCCCCGGATCTCCGGTTCGCGCACAAGCACAGCGTGAGAGGTCCGACACCCTCCGTGCCCGTACGGCACGGTGCCCGCGTTCGTGCTAGACGACCCGTCCATGACGATCGGGACGGGCCGGGCCCGCCAGGAGCAGGTCTACCGCGACGGGGTCTCGGGCTCCCGGCCCCGGGTCCCGACGACGGCGGGCGAGCTCGAGCGGCGCGGGCGGCGGGCGATGTCGCGCCGGGCCGACGCGTACGTGACCGGCGGGGCGGGCGCGGAGGCCACGGTCCGGGCCAACCGGGCCGCCTTCGAGCGCTGGCAGACCGTCCCGCGCGTCCTGCGGGACGTCGGGTCGCGCGACCTCTCGGTCGAGCTGTTCGGCCGCCGGCTCGACCACCCGCTGCTGCTCGCCCCGATCGGCGCGCTCGACCTCGTGGCGCGCGGTGCCGACCTCGCCGTGGCGCGGGGTGCCGCGACGGCCGGTGTCCCGATGATCGTCTCGAACCAGGCGGGCACCGCGATGGAGTCGCTGTCCGGGACCGGTCGGCGGTGGTTCCAGCTCTACTGGTCGACCTCCGACGAGCTCGTCGACAGCTTCCTCGCGCGCGCCGAGGCGAGCGGGTGCGAGGCCGTCGTCGTCACCCTCGACACGACGATGCTCGGCTGGCGTCCGCGCGACCTCGACCTCGGGCACCTGCCGTTCAGCCGCGGCCTGGGCATCGCGCAGTACACCTCCGACCCGGTGTTCTCCCGGCTCGCGCGGGAGCGGGCGGCCGCGCCGCGCTCCGGACCGTCGCCGCGGATCACCCCGGCGGCCGTGCGCACCCTGCTCGAGATCACGCGGAACTTCCCGGGGTCGCCGGTGGAGAACCTGCGCTCCCCGGTGCCGCGGGCCGCCGTCGAGACCTTCCTCGACGTCTACTCCCGCCCGCACCTGAGCTGGGACGACGTCGCCACGCTGCGGTCGCGGACGTCGCTGCCGGTCGTGCTCAAGGGGGTCCTGCACCCCGACGACGCCCGCCGTGCCGTGGACGCCGGGGTTGACGCCGTGCTCGTGTCCAACCACGGCGGACGGCAGGTCGACCACGCGATCGCCGCCCTCGACGCGTTGCCCGGCGTGGTCGAGGCGGTCGCCGATCGGCTGCCGGTGCTGCTCGACTCGGGCGTCCGGACCGGCGCCGACGTCGCGATCGCCCTCGCTCTCGGCGCCCGCGCGGTGTGCCTCGGGCGGCCGTTCGTGTGGGGGCTCGCCCTGGCCGGGGCGGCCGGGGTCGCCCAGGTCGTGTCCGACGTGCTCGCCGAGCTCGACCTCACCGTCGGGCTCGCGGGCGCCTCGTCCGCGACGGAGCTGGAGGTACAGCGCCGCTACTGAGTGCTCTCGACGGCGAGCGGGCGGCGGGTCACCGAGACGCCGCCCATCATCGCGAAGCCGGTGACGCGGACGCGGGCTCCGCCGGGGCGCGTCGGCGCTGCGGCCTGGTCGGAGAAGCCGCCCATGAACCCGACGCCGGTGACCTCGACGACGGTGTCCGGGTCGACCACGACCTCGCAGCCGCCCATGAGCGCGAACGCCTGCACGGTGACGTCGTGGGCGACCCCGCGCAGGTCGACGTTCGCCCCGCCCATGATCGACACGATCTGGAGCGTCAGGCCCCGCGCATCCAGCTGCGCGTGCCGCAGGTCGAGGTTCGTCCCGCCCATGAGGCTCACGGCGCGGTGCGTCAGACCCGGGGTCCACGTCCCGGACCGGTCGGCGCCGCTCATCACGGCGACCGACCCGCTGCTGTCCGGCCGGTCCTTCCCGACGACGGGCGTGGCCGGCTCCGCGCCCGACTCCAGGTCCGCCGTGACGGGCGTCAGCTCGTGGCGGAAGGTCGCGGCGTACGCGGCCCGCTGCCGCTCGTCGCCCTCGACGATCGTGAGCCGGCCGTCCCCGACCGCGCGCCGGACGAGGTCGGCCACCTGCTCGCGCTCGGCGTCCGAGGCGCGGACCGCCGGGGTCGGGTCGCTCATGGGTGCAGCCTCCCGCGCCGTCGACCGGTTTGTCAGCCGTGGCCCACCGCTGACCTTCGACGTCAGCAGAGCGCCACGCTGACGTGCGGCTCCCATTCTCCCTCGTAGACGTAGATACGTGTGATCGGGCGGTTTGAGTCCGCAGCTGCGTGATGCTTGACTGCGCCCGTGATCGATCCGCGACGGCGGACGGCTCCCGCCGTCGCGCTCGCCCTGCTCCTGGTCCTCGCGGCGTGCGGCACGTCCGCGCCGCCGCCGGGCGCGCGGACGGTCACCGACTCCACGGGCGACGCGGTGACCGTGCCGGAGCGCGTCGAGCGGGTCGCCGACGCGTGGCCCGCGCACAACGAGGTGATGGCCATCCTCGGGGCGGGCGCGAAGGTCGTCGCCACGGTGTCGAACCCGAAGCAGACGCCGTGGCTCTACGTGGTCAACCCGCACATGCAGCAGGCGCCCACGGTGTTCACCAACTCCACCGCCGACGTCGAGGGTCTCCTCGCCCAGAAGCCCGACGTCGTGTTCCTCCCGACGAACTCGCAGGTGTCGGCGGCGCTCGGTGGCATCGGGGTACCGGCGGTGCAGCTGAACTTCACCGACTATCCCGGGCTGAAGCAGATGATGACGACGACCGGCGACGTCCTCGGAGGAGACGCCCCGCGGCGCGCGGCGGACTACAACGGCTACCTCGACGCGACCCTGGCGAAGGTCACGGGAGCCACCGGGAGCCTGCCCGACGCCCAGCGCCCCTCCGTCCTGCACGTCACGTCGCTGAACCCGCTGACGGTCGACGGCACGGACACGATCATCGACGCCTGGATCCGGGCCGCCGGCGGACGCAACGCCGCGACGGTGAAGGGCAACAACATCGTCGTCGGCACCGAGCAGCTCCTGGCCTGGCGCCCGGACGTGCTCATCCTGGGTTCGACCACGCTGGTCGACCCGAAGGATCCCGACCGGGCCGTGCGCGACGTGCTGGGCAACCCCACGTTCGCGGGGCTGCCCGCCGTCGCCTCCCGGCGGGTGCTCCTCAACCCCGTGGGTGCTTTCTTCTGGGACCGCTACTCGGCAGAGGGGGCCCTGCAGCTGCTGTGGGCCGGGAAGACCCTGCACCCGGAGCTGTTCGGCGACGTGGATCTGAACGCCACGACGCGCGACTTCTACGGCCGGTTCCTGGACTACCCGCTCTCCCCGGCGCAGGCCGACGCCATCCTCGGCGCGCGGACCCCGTGACCCTCGCCGAGCCCACCCGGCAGGCGCCCGGTCGTGACCGGCGGACGCGCCGGGTCGTGACGGTGACCGTGGTCCTCTCGGTCGCCCTCGTCGTCGGGGCGCTCCTGGCGGCGACGCTCGGTCGGTACCCGCTGTCCGTCCCGGCCATCGTTACCACGCTCGCCGACCCGTCCGCCCACCCGGGGGACGCGCAGGTGCTGTTCGAGGTCCGACTCGTGCGGATCGCGGCCGCGGCCCTGATCGGCGCCGCCCTCGCCCTCGCCGGGGCGGCCTTCCAGGCAGTGTTCCGCAACCCGATGGTCTCCCCGGACGTGCTCGGCGCGTCGGGCGGCGCCGGGACCGGCGCGTCGCTGGCCCTGCTGCTCGGTCTCGGTGTCGCAGGCATCCAGACGCTCGCCTTCGTCGGCGGGCTCGGAGCGGTTCTGCTCGCCCTGCTGGTCGACCGGCTGATCGACCGGCGCGGCTCGGTGCTCACCCTGATCCTCACCGGACTGGTGGTGTCGAGCACGTGCTCGGCGCTCATCTCCCTGATCAAGTACGTGGGGGATCCCGAGAACAGGCTGCCGCAGATCACCTTCTGGCTGTTGGGCGGCCTCTCGTCGGTGCGACCGAGCGACGTCGTGCTGCTCGGCGGGTCCCTCCTCGTCGGCGGGGCCGTCCTGATCGCGCTGCGTTGGCGGCTCACGGCGCTCTCGTTCGGCGACGAGCAGGCCACCGCGCTGGGCGTCGACGTCCGCCTCGTCCGGCTCACGACCATCGTCGCGGCCACGTTGTTGACGGCCGTCGCCGTGTCGGTGTCCGGCGTCGTCGGGTGGGTCGGCCTGATCATCCCGCACCTCGCGCGCATCCTCGTGGGCTCCGACAACCGCGTGGTGGTCCCGGTCGCGGCGATCGCGGGCGCCCTGTTCCTGCTGGGTGTCGACACCGTCAGCCGGGCCGTCTCGGCCATCGAGATCCCGCTCGGCATCCTCACGGCACTGCTCGGTGCGCCGGTGTTCCTCTACCTGCTCGCCCTCGGACGACGACGCGGATGGCTGTGAGCCCCGAGGTCGTCCTGCGCCTGCAGGACGTCGCGTGCGGCTACGCGGGCCGCGCCGTCCTGTCCGGGGTCTCGCTCGAGGTCCGGGCGGGGGAGATCCTCGCGCTCCTCGGGCGCAACGGCGCGGGCAAGACGACCCTGTTCCGCACGGTTCTCGGGCTGCTCCCCGCCGTGGGCGGCACCGTCGAGGTCGGCGGTCGTCCGCTCGACCGGCTGTCCCGCCGGGAGCGGGCACGGCAGCTCGGGTACGTGCCGCAGGTCGGGGAGGAGCCCTTCGGACACCGGGTCCTCGACGTCGTGCTGCTCGGCCGGACGGCATCCCTCGGTTGGCGTCCGGTCCCGGGCCCGCGCGACGTCGCCGTGGCCCGTGAGAGCCTCGACCGGCTCGACATCGCCGACCTCGCCGAACGCGGGCTCGGCGAGCTCTCCGGCGGGCAGCGTCAGCTGGTGCTCGTCGCGCGGGCGCTCGCCCAGCGCCCGGCCGTGCTGATGCTCGACGAGCCCACCGCCAATCTCGACCTGGGCAACGAGGTGCGGGTCCTCGCCTGCCTGCGCGATCTGGCCGCCGACGGCGTCGCCGTGGTGTTCACCTCGCACCGCCCCGAGCACGCCTTCGGGGTCGGGTCGCGGGCGCTGCTGCTCCAACCCGACGGCTCCTACACGGTCGGTCCGGTCCGCGACGTCCTGACGGCGGTGGACCTCGGCCGTGCCTACGGCGTCGAGGTCCGGATCACCCCGACCGACGGCGGGCACGGGCCGACCCTCTGCGCCGCCGTCCTGCCGTCACCACGGACGTGATCGTCCGAGGGGCGACTGATCGGTCAACGGAGCAGCACGTCGAGCACCGGCTCGAGAGCGCCGCGCCGGGCCGCCCGGTCGCCGAGGACGTCGAGGTCGAGGTCGAGGTCGAGCAGATGCAGGTCGACGGGGGAGCGCTGGGCGGTGAGCCGGCTGCCGTCGGTGCCCCACCGGCCCGAGGTGACCCGCCCCGACGAGAGGACGGTGGACGCCGGGTCGGGCAGCGGGTCGGACGTCGGCCGGTCGTCGTGCCAGGACGTGTCCGGCCACGTCTCCGGATCGGGGGCCGACGCGCCTCCGCGACGAACGACCGGGTCGCGGTCGGGCGCCGGCGCCTCCGACGCGCTCCCACGCCCCGAGGTCGACCCGTTGCCGCGCCGGGACGCCGGTCCCGCCCCGTGCCGGGCCGGCCCGCCAGGACCCGACCCGTCGCCGGGCTGCACCGAGGCGCTGGTCGGGAGCGGCACCGGCACCCCGTCGAGGTGCCCGGCCGTTCCGTCGGGACGCGGTGCGGGAGGCGGCGGGGTGACCGGCACCGACCCGACGTCGGGAAGGAGGACCGGCGGCGGCGCGGCGACCGGCGCGTCCGGGGTCATCGTGCCCAGGGCGGTCGCGGTGGCGATGCCGAGGCCGGCGAGGCCGAGGACGGCCGCACCGAGGCGGCGGGTGCGGGGGACCTCGGCGGTGCGGGTGAGGCCGCCGATCGCGCCGATCACCCCGACGACGCCGCTGCCGGCGACGACGAACTCGGCGGTCGACGGGACCCACGCGCCCTGGCGGGCGGCCAGGTAGCCGACGAGGGCGGCGCCGAGGACCAGTGGCCCGATCGCGGACCGGACGATGCCCGAGTTGACCTCGCGCAGCTCGGCGGCGAGGGCGCGGCACTCGGCGCACTCGCGCAGGTGCTCCTCGACCTTGGCGGCGTCGCGCTTCGAGAGCCCGCCGCGCGTCCAGGCGCCGAGCTTCTCCTCGGTCTCGCGGTGTCGACGGTCCTTCGGCGGCGCTCCGGGCCCGCCCCCGGCGAGGTGTTCCTGCAGGTAGGCCTGGCGCAGACCCTCCCGGGCGCGGTAGCCGAGGGCCGAGACGGCGTTCGGGGTCAGGCCGAACAGCGGCGCGATGTCGGCCGGGGAGTCGCCCTCGACCTCGAGGTGCCAGAGGACGGCCTGCCAGCGTTCGGGGAGGGTCGCGAAAGCCCGGGCGGCGAGGGAGCGCTCGAGGCCGGCGACGGCCGGGTCGGCGAAGGGGATGACGGTGCGCTCGGGGTCGACGCCGACGACCTCGCCCATGTCCTCGGTGAGGTCGAGGCGCCGTTCCGCGCGGGTGCGGTCGTAGGCGAGGTGGCGCAGCGACGTGAGCAGGTAGGCGCGGAACGCCTCGGTGGGGCCGCCCCCGGCGCGCAGGATCTCGAGCAGGCGGGCGAAGGCGGCCGAGACGAGGTCGTCGGCGTCGGAGGGGGAGCGGGCGAGCTGGCGGGCGAGGGCGCGGGCGGCGTCGCGGTGGCGGGAGTAGAGGGTGCCGAAGGCGACCGTCGAGTCGGCGTCGGCCGGGCGGCCGCGGATGACGGAGAGCAGGTCCGCGTCGCTGGGTCCGGGCAGGCCGGAGCCCGCTGCGGTACCGCCGTCCTCGGGCATCCGGGCACACCTCCCCCCTCGCCGAGGAGTCTGCGGCCGCTTCCGGGAGGATCCCTGCAGTGTCACCGTCACGGATGACCGTCTCGCGCGTCGCCAGGGGGAGAGGCCGGTGACGACCGGGGAGATCGACACCGTCGGTCACCGTGGTCACGACGGTGGCGGGGACACCGAGCAGCGGAGGTGCGTGGGATGACGCTCGCGGACGAGCGCAGGGACGACGCGGCCGAGGCCGAGGTCCTGCCCGTCGGTGCCGACCCCGCGTCCGTCGACGGCGGCGCCGGCCCCCGGCGTCCGGGACCCGCGCACACGGCGCTGCGCGAGCGCTGGTTCGCGTGCAGCAACGCGCTCGGGTGGTCGGTGGCGAGCGAGTGGCCCGACCCGACGGTGGACGAGGTCTGCGAGGTCGTGCTCTCCGGCCGGGTCGGCCCGCCGCTCGAGCGTGCCATGACGCGCTGGGCGGGCGCCCGCGCCGCGGCCGGCATCGGGCTCGACGAGACGCTGTCCGACCTGGCCGCGCTGCACACGGCGGTGAGCGGCGCCCTCGGGGCGTTGGGTGAACGGCGGCGGCTGGGCCTGCCGGGCGCCGAGGGCTCGCGGCTCGTGCGGGTGGTCTCGCTCGGCTGGACCGACGTCGCCTGCGGCGACCTCTCCGAGGCGGCCGCGGTCGACCCGCTCTCCGGTCTGGCCAGTGCCCGGTACCTCCGCACGCGGCTCGCCGAGGTCTACCGGTCGGCCCGGGCGCACGGGACGTCGGTCGGGGACGCGTACGCCCTGGTGGTCGTGACGCTGCAGGTGGCGGGGTGGTCGCGGGTCGCGCCGCTGACCGTCGCCGGGGACGCCGCGGCCGTGGTGTTCGACGCCGGGGAGACGATCGCGGTGGTCGGGCGGTCGACGGTCGTCGTGCTCGCGCCCCGCGACGGCCTGGCCGCCCGGGTCCGGGTGCTGCGCGGCATGCTCGCGCGGCGGCTCGCGGGCGCCTCCGGGGTGACGGGGTCGCCCAGCGCCCGCATCGCGCCCCTGCCCGCCACCCTCGACGGGGTGGCGGACACGCTCGCGAGACTGCGCGAGGCCGAGCCGGCCGTCCCACGACGGGACCGCATCCTCGGGTTCGACGTGCCGGTGATCGCCCCGGAGGGCGACGGCGCCGAGCCCGCCGACTAAATTCTCGGCCCGTGGAGGAGCGCACCGGCCTGCCCGTCGTCGCCATGGTCGGTGGCGGCCAGCTCGCCCGCATGACCCACCAGGCGGCGATCTCGCTGGGGCAGACCCTGCGGGTCCTCGCGACCTCGCCCGACGAGGCCGCGGCGATGGTGACCCCCGAGGTCCAGATCGGCGACCACCGTGACCTCGCCGCGCTGCGCCGCGTCGCCGTCGGGGCCGAGGCGCTGACCTTCGACCACGAGCACGTCCCCGGCGAACTGCTCGCGACGTTGGTCGCCGACGGCGTCACCGTGCATCCCGGGCCGGAGGCCCTCCTCCACGCCCAGGACAAGCTGGTGATGCGCCGTCGGCTCGCCGAGCTCGGGGAGCCGGTGCCGCCGTTCGCGCCGGTGTCCTCCGCCGCCGACCTCGAGGCGTTCGCCGACGACCACGGGTGGCCCGTCGTCCTGAAGGCCGCCCGCGGTGGCTACGACGGGCGCGGGGTGTGGGTCGTCGACTCCGCCGAGGAGGGCCGCCCGCTGGTGGCCGAGCTGCTCGAGGCGGGGACGCCGCTGCTCGTCGAGGTGAAGGTCGAGCTGGCGCGCGAGCTCGCCGTCGTGCTGGCCCGGTCGCCGTTCGGGCAGGCCGCGGTCTACCCCGCCGTCGAGACCGTGCAGCAGGACGGCATCAACACCGAGGTGCTCGCCCCCGCGCCCGGCCTGTCCGAGGACCTGGCCGAGGAGATCGAGGAGCTCGCGATCCGCATCGCGGCGGCGACCGGGGTGGTGGGCCTGCTCGCCGTCGAGCTCTTCGAGACCCCGTCCGGCGAGGTGCTGGTCAACGAGCTCGCGATGCGGCCGCACAACTCCGCGCACTGGTCGATGGACGGCGCGGTCACCGGGCAGTTCGAGCAGCACCTGCGGGCCGTCCTGGACTATCCGCTCGGCTCGACGGCCACCCTGCGCCCGGCGTGCGTGATGGCGAACGTGCTGGGCGGGGACCCGGTCCCGTCGACGGGACCGGACGAGCGGCTGCACCACACGTTCGCCCGCTTCCCGGAGGCGCGGGTGCACCTCTACGGCAAGTCCGAACGCCCGGGCCGCAAGCTCGGGCACGTGACGATCACCGGGGACGACATGGCCGAGGTCCGCCGGCGCGCCCGGCTGGCCGCCGACCACCTCGCCACCGGTGTCTGGAGCGATGGATGGAGTGCGCACTAGATGAGCAGTGAGCTGGTCCCGGGCCAGGCGGTCGCGACGACGGGGTCGTCCTCCCAGGTCTCGGACGCCCGGCTGCCCCCGCTGGTCGGCATCGTCATGGGGTCGGACTCCGACTGGCCCACGATGCAGGCCGCCGCCACCGCTCTCGACGAGTTCGGCGTGCCGTGGGAGGCCCGCGTCCTCTCCGCGCACCGGACGCCGCGCGCGATGCTCGAGTGGTCGGAGACGGCGGCCTCACGCGGGCTGCGGGTGGTCGTCGCGGGCGCGGGCGGGGCCGCCCACCTGCCCGGCATGGTCGCCGCGGCGACGGTGCTCCCGGTGATCGGCGTGCCCGTCCCGCTCAAGCACCTGGACGGTATGGACTCGCTGCTCTCGATCGTGCAGATGCCCGCGGGCGTGCCGGTCGCGACGGTGTCGATCGGCGGCGCCCGCAACGGCGGCCTGCTCGCGGTCCGCATCCTCGCCGCGGCCGACGCCGGGCTCGCCGCGCGCATGGCCGACTTCCAGGCCGACCTGCGGACCTCGGTGGCCGGTAAGGACGAGGCCGTCCGGAAGCTGGGGCCGGGCTCGTCCTGACGGCGGGTGCTCCGCTCCGGCGGCCCGCCTTCGTGGCAGGAAAGCGTCGTTGCTGCCATCCAGTGGCAGGTTCGCCGCATCCTCGCGGCGAGGCGCGGCCGGCCCACGCGCACCCGTCGGCGCGAGGGTGACGTGAGGCAGCCTCGCGGACCGGCGGACCCGCCCGGGTGTGCACGTCGCGGACTGACGACCGCCCGGCGTGTTCCCCGCGCGCGCACGCGAGAGCCATCCCACGAACCGTAGGACGTCCAACCTTTCCGGCTGTACCGTGGGTCACGAGTGAGTTTCGGTTGGGAGGAGTACGCGGTGAACCCGGAGTTCGACGTCTACGACCTGGGCGAGGAGCGCGCGGCGCTGCGCGAGGCCATCCGCGCGCTGAGCGAGAAGGAGATCGCGCCCTTCGCGGCGGAGGTCGACCAGCAGGCCCGGTTCCCGCAGGAGGCGCGCGACGCGCTGACCGCCTCCGGCTTCCACGCCATCCACATCCCCGAGCAGTACGGCGGGGAGGGCGCCGACTCGATCGTCGCCTGCATGGTCATCGAGGAGGTCGCCCGCGTCGACGCGTCGGCCTCGCTGATCCCCGCGGTGAACAAGCTCGGTTCGATGCCGATCATCCTGTCGGGCTCCGAGGAGCTGAAGCAGGAGGTCCTGCCGACGATCGCCCGGGGCGAGTCGATGATCAGCTACGCGCTCTCCGAGCGGGAGGCC
Organism: Actinomycetospora sp. NBRC 106378; assembly: GCF_030269685.1. Taxonomy (GTDB): domain Bacteria; phylum Actinomycetota; class Actinomycetes; order Mycobacteriales; family Pseudonocardiaceae; genus Actinomycetospora. Next base: position 149,058 of record NZ_BSTT01000011.1, on the reverse strand, counting down.
GGCTCGGACACCGTCTCGATGCGCACCCGCGCCCAGGCCGACGGTGACGACTGGATCCTCAACGGCACCAAGTGCTGGATCACCAACGGCGGTATCTCCGACTGGTACACCGTCATGGCGAAGACCGACCCCGACAAGGGCGCCAACGGCATCTCGGCGTTCGTGGTGCACAAGGACGACCCGGGCTTCTCGGTCGGCCCGAAGGAGCACAAGCTCGGCATCAAGGGCTCGCCGACCACCGAGATCTACTTCGAGAACTGCCGGATCCCCGGCAGCCGCATCATCGGTGAGCCCGGCACCGGCCTGAAGACCGCGTTCGCCACGCTCGACCACACCCGTCCCACCATCGGTGCGCAGGCGGTCGGCATCGCGCAGGGCGCGCTCGACGCGGCCGTGGAGTACGTGAAGGACCGCAAGCAGTTCGGCAAGTCGGTCTCGGAGTTCCAGGGCGTGCAGTTCATGCTCGCCGACATGGCGATGAAGATCGAGGCGGCCCGCCACCTCGTCTACGTCGCCGCCGCGAAGGCCGAGCGGGGCGAGAAGAACATCGGTCTCATCGCCTCGGCGTCGAAGTGCTTCGCCTCGGACACCGCGATGGAGGTGACCACCGACGCCGTCCAGCTCTTCGGCGGCGCCGGCTACACCACCGACTTCCCGGTCGAGCGCATGATGCGCGACGCCAAGATCACGCAGATCTACGAGGGCACCAACCAGATCCAGCGCGTGGTCATGGGCCGCCAGGTGCTCCGGGGCTAGTCGAACCGCGCCGTGCACCTCTCGGCCTCGGCCCGCCGGTCGAGCGCCGAGAGGTCGGCGTGGCGCACCTGCACGAGCGAGCCGCCGCCCGCGAGGACGGCGAGCAGCCCGTCGACGAGTCCGCCGTCGGCCGACACCGGCCAGTCGGCGGTCGAGAGCAGCCGCGTGTCCGCGCCGTAGCCGAGCGCCGCGGCCCGTCGTCGGGAACGCTCCACCAGGTCGTCGACGGAGTGCGTCCCGAGGGCGGGGTCGGCGCCGGCGACCGGGTCGGGCGTGAAGTGGTCGCCGTGCATCCGGACCTCGCTCGCGTAGTCGACCGCGTCGGCCGGCAGCTCCGCGAGCGGGCGACCGAAGGCGTCCAGCGAGAACCCGACCACCAGGTCGGCGGTCGCGTCGAGGTGCTCGGCGTCGACCAGCGCGACGGCCGCGGCCCCGGCCTCGACCACGTGCGCCCCGCACCACCACGCGCCGAGGAGCGCGACCGCCTTCTGCCAGTGCGCGGGCAGCGCGACCGTCACCTGCGTCCCGGGTTCGACGTCACACTCGTCGCGGAGCAGGTTGGCGGTCTTGGCCACCCAGTTCGCGAGCGTCTCGCCGGAGAACTCGAGGCGTTCGCCGGTCGCGTCGTCGTAGAAGGTGATCAGCGGACGGCGGGCGTCGGCGGCGAGGACGGGGGCCAGGAGCGCGTCGGTGACGGTCATCGGGCGGCGAGCCTAGCCGGTGGGACCGACCGGGCTCAGTTGACGCAGGGGATGCCGTCCGCCGTGATCGGCGGCTGCGGCGGGGGAGGCGGCGCGCTGTCCGCGCTGTCCGCCGGAGCGGTCACCGCGCCCGGCCCGCGGTAGTCCGGGGCGAGCAGCACGCGCACGGAACTCGCCGGCAGCGTCGCGTCGGGGCGCGTGGGCAGGCCACCGAGCGCCCGGGCGACCACCCCGGCCCCGGCGTCGCCTCCCGGGCCGAAGAGCACCGCGGAGCTGCTCGCGGTCTGCTCGGCGTTGCCGGAGCGGAGCTGCGTGTAGCCCTGCGCCCCGAGGATCTGCACGACGCGGGCGGCGGCGCCGCCGGTGCCCGACGCGTTCCGCACGTCGACCGGGATCTGGGCCGGCGCCGGCCCGGTCGGCACCACCGGCGCGTCCTTCGGCCCGATCGCGTCGGAGACGAACTGCTTGACCTCGCTCTCGTTCACCTTGAGCGCGTCCCCGACGCTGGTGCTGAGGCCACCCTCGGTCGGGATCGTCATGAAGGTGACCGCGCCGCCGCTGACGCCCTGCATCTGCTGCGCGAAGCCCAGCAGGTCCCAGCCGCCGTCGAGGACGACCGACTGCTTCACGGAGTCGAGCAGGCGGCCGAGCGTGATCGGGTCGGCGAGGGTCCCCGCCGAGAGCACCTTGTGCGAGAGCCCGGCCAGGAACGCCTGCTGACGACGCACCCGGTCCAGGTCGCCGAGCGGGAGGCCGTGGCGCTGGCGCACGAAGGCGAGCGCGTCGCGTCCCTCCACCGACCGGGGACCGGCGGCGAAGTGCGCGCCGGAGAAGTCGTCGTCGACCGCGTTCTTGAGGCAGACGTCGACGCCGCCGATCGCGTTGGTCAGGTTGAAGAAGCCGAGCAGGTTGATCTCGGCGTAGTGGTCGACCCCGATCCCGGTGAGCTCCTGCACGGTCTCGATCAGCGCGGCGCGGCCCGCCTCCGAGGAGCGGACGTCGACGTCGCGGGGGTCCGAGTCGCCACCGGCGACGAGCTGCTGGGCCATCGCGGCCTTCGCGCCCGGGTAGACCGAGTTCAGCTTGCCCTTCGAGAACTGCCCCGGGATCGAGACGTAGCTGTCGCGGGGCAGTGAGAAGGCGACCGCCCGGCTGCCGTCGTTCGGCACCCGGACCAGGATCATCGAGTCGGTGTTCAGCTCGCCGTCGGCCGTCCCCGCGTCGAGCTGGGCGAGCACGTCGCGCGGCAGCGGGTTGCCCTGCGCGTCGTTGCGGCTGTCGGTGCCGACCAGCAGCACGTCGGTGGCGCCGTCGGCGGCCGTCCCCTTCTTCGAGAGGGCCCCCGAGGTCGCGAAGCTGCCCGACAGCGCGGCCCACGCGGTCCCGCTCACGGCGAGGACCAGCACCGACATCACCGTCACGACGATGCGCAGCATCCGGAGGGGACGTCGACGGGAGCCGTCGGTCGGCGGTGGTCCGGGGCGTGACGGCGGGACGGGCCGAGCGGGCGCCGGACGCGGACGGGCCGGGGGAGGGCCGGACGACCGGCCGGGCTCCCGGGGCGGTCCCTCGCGCAGCGCGACCGACGACGGTGGCCGCCCCATCCCGCGCGGGACCTCCCGGCCGGCCGGGCCGCCGTCGGAGGGGTTCAGCTCGCGGAGGTCGCTGCGCCGCAGCCGCGCCGCCGAAGCGTTCGCGGGCGGGGGCGCGGCGGGTCCGCGCGACGACGGTTCCCGGCGACGGTCGGCGTCCGGACGACCCGCGGAGGGGCCGAACCGGCGGGCAGGATCGCGCCGCGAACGGCTGCGGTCGTCGTCCACGGGCGCCTCCCCTCACGTCTGAAGTCAGCGGCGTCGTCGCTCGATTGTCGGTCACGGCGGCCGTCGGCGGGTCCGGTACCGGAGACATCGTCGTCATCCGTGATCGGCTCAAGGGCAGGCTAGACGGCCTCACCCGGGTTTCTCGGGCACCACCCGTTCGGACCCGCCGTGGCGCGTCGGAGGATGACACAGCATCACCCGGCCGTGCGGACCGGGATCGATCTTCGGAGGTTCGGACGTGCGGTGGCTGGTGACGGGAGCGGGCGGAGCCCTGGGGACGGACCTCGTCCGGGTGCTGACCGGGGACGGCGAGCGGTTCCGGGCCTTCGTGCGGGCCGACCTCGACATCACCGACCCGGAGGCGGTCGAGGCGGCCGTCGCCGACTGGGCGAGCGACGTCGACGAGCCGGCCGTCCTGCTCAACGCCGCCGCGTTCACCGCGGTCGACCTGGCCGAGACCGACGTGGACGCCGCGCGCGCCGCGCACGCGGTGAACGCCGACGCCCCGGGTCTGCTCGCCGCGGCCTGCGCGCGGCACGGTGCACGGCTGGTGCACGTCTCCACCGACTACGTCTTCGACGGTCGCGGGCCCGACGGGCGGCCCGGCGCCGGCTACGAGCCCGACGACCCCACCGGTGCCCGCAGCGTCTACGGCCGCACCAAGGAACTGGGCGAGCAGCGCGTGCGGGACGCCCTCGACGCCCACCACGTGGTGCGGACCGCCTGGGTCTACGGCGACACCGGCAGCAACTTCGTCGCGACGATGGCCGGCCTGGCCGCCCGGCGCGACACCCTCGACGTGGTCGACGACCAGCACGGCTCCCCGACCTGGTCGGCGGACCTCGCCGCGGCGCTCGTCGCCTTGGGCCGCTCCGACGCGCCGGCCGGGACGCTGCACGCCACCGGCGGCGGGGCCACCACCTGGTGCGGCTTCGCGCGCGCGGTGTTCGAGGAGCTGGGCACCGACCCGGAGCGGGTGCGCGGGTGCAGCACCGACCAGTTCCCCCGTCCCGCGCCCCGCCCGGCCTGGTCGGTCCTCTCCCCGGCGTCCTGGACGACCGCCGGACTGCCGCCGCTGCGCGACTGGCGGGAGGCCCTGCACGCCGCCGTCACCACCCATCCCGGGCTGCTCGGCCGCTGAGGGGACCGGAGCGCCCGTTAGGCGCAGCGAGCGGTCGGCGGGGAAATCGTCCGCGACCGGATCGAAGATTTCTGCGGGCATGTCGGCGATGGATCGTCACCTCCCGGCGCCTCACGCGTTCACGACGTATGGCGTTGGAGACGGTGCTGCTCGCCCTGCTGGGCGTGGTCGCGGTCGGGCTCGTGATCGACTCGGGCCGGGAACGCCACCGGCTGCGCGCCCGGATGGACCGCGCCACGCGCCGTGCGGCCACGCCGCCGCCCGCGCCGCGGGTCGTCCCGCCGTCGCGGCCCGCGCCCAACACCGGCGGGCTCGGCCCGGGCTCCTGGCAGTACTGGCCGGTCGCGTTGCCCGCGACCGACGAGACGCGTCGCTAGACCCACTTCCCGACGCCGGGCCGTGCCCGGCGAGGATGAGCCGCATGCCGTACGGAGACGCTCTCGCCGTCGTCGTCGTGACCTACTCGCCGGGTGACTCGCTCCCCGCGTTCCTCGACTCGCTGGCCGACGCGACCACCCGCCGGCCCACCGTGGTGCTCGCCGACAACGGCTCGGTCGACGGCGTGCCCGAGGCGGCCGCCGCGACGGGACGGGCGCAGCTGCTGCCGATGGGCGAGAACCTCGGCTACGGGGCCGCCGCCAACCGCGCGGTCGCGGGCCTGCCGGACGACGTCGGCTGGGTGCTCGTCTCGAACCCGGACATCGTGCTCGGTCCCGGCTCGCTCGACCGGCTCCTCGCGGCGGCCGACCGGTGGCCCCGGGCGGGCGCGCTCGGACCGCTCATCCGCACCGACGGCGCCATCTACCCGTCCGCGCGGCTCGTGCCGTCCCTGGGCCGCGGGGTGGGGCACGCGGTGTTCGGCGCCGTCTGGCCGACGAACCCCTGGACCCGGTCCTACCGCCAGGAGGGGTCGGTCGCCGAGCGGACGGCCGGGTGGTTGTCGGGCTCCTGCGTGCTGCTGCGCCGCGAGGCGTGGGAGTCGGTGGACGGGTTCGACCCGCGCTTCTTCATGTACTTCGAGGACGTCGACCTGGGTGACCGGCTCGGCGGTGCCGGGTGGCTCAACGTCTACGTGCCGGACGCGCAGGTGGTGCACACCGGCGGGCATGCGACCGAGGCCGACGTGCCGACCTCGGCCCGGATGCTGCGCGAGCACCACCGCAGCGCCTACCGCTTCCTGGCCGACCGCTACCGCGGCCGCCGGTGGGCGCCGCTGCGGGTCGGGCTGCGCGCGGCGCTCGGGGTGCGGTCGCGGTGGAGCACGCGGCACGCGGCCTGATCCCGGGTGGCAGGAACGCGTCGTTGCCGTCACCGGACGGCAGCAACGACGCGTTCCTGCCACCCAGGTCCTAGCGGCGGCCGAACAACCGCTTCCAGAACGGCACCCTGACCCCGACCGGCGGGGTGGTGGGCGAGTCGTCCGGGCGCGGCTGCTGGTCGCGGCCGTCCCCCTGGACCGGGAACGGGGCCGTCGGCGGCCGGGTCGCGGCGGTGCGGACGGTGGGCGCCTCGGCCGGGACGGGCCGCATCAGGGTGGGGTCGGACACCTCGACCGGGGTCGTCTCCGGTTCCCGCGGGGTCCAGCCGGGAGGCTGGCGGTGCCGCCCGTCCTGGTGGTTCGGCGCCCCCGGCGACGGACGCGGGTGACGCTGCGTCATCGCCTGGTGGTTCGATCGGAGGGCTGCCTGCGGAATCATCTGCGTGGCCGAGGCGTCGAAGGGTGACTCAGCGCTGTCAGGCGTCACCACGGTGGCGTTGCGCTGCTGCGCCCGGGCGATAGCCTCCTGGGCGCGGTCCCACGCGTTCGACGGCTCCACCACGCTTCTCCTGCCCGGCTCCCGGCGACGGATAGGGCGTCCGGTGGGCCCCGGAGGACCCGGACCGGTGACTTGCCGAGTGGAAACACACTAGCGCCCGGACGCGACGTCGTCGTCACAGCGGGGGCCGGTGACACACCCAGGAGGGCACGAACGTGACGACTACGGGGGGAACGGCCGAGGGCACGGCGGCGGTGGTGCTCGTCGGCGGTCAGGGCAGCCGGCTGCGCCCGCTGACCGCGTCGACGCCGAAGCCGATGTTGCCGACGGCGGGGGTGCCGTTCATCGGGCACCTGCTCTCGCGCATCGCCGCCGCGGGAATCCGGCGTGTGGTGCTGGGCACCAGCTACCGCGCGGAGGTGTTCGCGGACTACCTCGGGGACGGCTCGGCGTTCGGGCTCGACCTCGAGTGCGTGCCCGAGCCGGAGCCGCTCGGCACCGGCGGCGGCATCCGGCACGCCGCGGCCGCCCTCGACCCGGGGTTCGACGAGGTCATGGTCTTCAACGGCGACATCCTCTCCGGGGTCGACCTGGGGGCGGTCCTCGGCGAGCACCGGACCTCGGGCGCCGACGCGACGCTGCACCTGGTCCGCGTGCCCGACCCCACCGCCTTCGGCTGCGTCCCCACCGACGCCACCGGCCGCGTCGAGGCGTTCCTGGAGAAGACGCTCAACCCGCCGACCGACCAGGTCAATGCCGGGTGCTACGTCTTCCGGCGCGCCGTGATCGACGCGATCCCGGGTGGCCGCCCGGTCAGCGTGGAGCGCGAGACGTTCCCCGGCCTGCTGCGCGAGGGCCGCCGGTTGCAGGGCCACGTCGAGTCGTCGTACTGGCTCGACCTCGGTACCCCCGCCGCCTTCGTCCGCGGGTGCGCCGACCTGGTGCAGGGCATCGCCCCGACGTCGGCCCTGCCCGGCCCCGTCGGGACCGCGCTGCTGCTGGACGGCGCGAAGACGGCGGCGACCGCGTCGGTCTCCGACGGCAGCACCCTCGGCCGCGACGTCGTCGTGGGCGACGGCTCGCGGATCATCGGCTCGGTGGTGATGGACGGCGCCCGCATCGGCGACAACGTCGCCGTCACCCGCTCCGTCGTCGGGCCGCGCGCGGTGATCGGCGACGAGACGGTGGTCAGCGACGCGGTCATCGGCGACGACGTGACCGTCGGCGCGGGGTGCGAGCTCCGCGACGGCGTCCGCCTGTGGCCCGGTCTCGCGATCCCGGACGGCGGTCTGCGATTCTCGGGGAGTGGCTGAGGCTCTCCTCGAATCCGAGTCCGGGACCGCCCGGACGCGCCGGTGGCAACCGGGGTACGTCCTCGACATCGCCGCGCTGATCTCGCCGCTGCGCCACGGCAAGGGCGACCCGACCTGCCGCATCGACGAGACCGGCGTCCTCTGGCGGGTGGGCTCGACCCCGGTCGGACCGGCCACCACCCGGATCCGCCGCGTGGGCACCGAGGTGGTCGCCGACGCGTGGGGCGACGGCGCCGAGTGGGTGCTCGACGGGCTGCCCGCCCTGCTCGGCGCGGACGACGACGACGACGGGTTCGTCGGGCACCACCCGCTGGTCGCCGACGCCCGCCACCGCCTGCCGGGGCTGCGGCTCGGGGCGTGCGGGGCGGTGTGGGACCAGCTGTTCGCCGCGATCCTCGAGCAGAAGGTCACCGGCATCGAGGCCCACCGCTCCTGGCGTGAGCTCTGCTGGCGCTTCGGCGGCCCCGCACCCGGACCCGCCCCGAAGGGCATGCGGGTCCCGCCGACGCCGCGCGCCACGAAGGCGATCCCCGACTGGGAGTGGCACAAGGCGGGCGTCGACCAGTCCCGGCGCCGCGCGATCCTCGCGTCGGCCACCGTCGCGCACCGGCTGGAGAAGGCCGTGGAGCTGCGCGGGGTCGAGGGTCGCTCGCTGCTGCGCAAGGTCCCCGGGATCGGGGTCTGGACCGCCGCCGAGGTCGCCCAGCGCGCCTGGGGCGACCCCGACGCGGTGTCGATCGGCGACTTCCACATCCCCAGCACGGTCGGCTACGCGCTCGTCGGCCGGAAGCTCGACGACGCGGGGATGATGGAGGTCCTCGCCTGCTACGCCCCGCAGCGGCAGCGGGCGGTCCGCTACATCGAGGCGTCCGGGTTCCGGCGCCCCCGCTTCGGGCCGCGGTACTCGCCGCGAGACTTCCGGGAGTACTGAGCGGTGGACGGGTCCAGCGCCGCCGAGGTCGCCCGGGCGAGCGGGGTGCCGCTCGCCGCGCTGCGGCCCGGCCTCTGGACGGGCGAGGACGTCGTCGAGCTCCAGCGGGTCCTGCTCTGCCGGGAGCTGGGCCTAGCTCCCGACAAGGAGACCGAGCACGCCGATAGGGGGTGCGCGTCGGCCGCGGACCTGCTCCCGCTGCTCGAGGCGGTGCGCGCCCGGGTGGACCGGCAGATAGCCTCCGTCCGCGCCGTGGCGCAGGGCCGGGCGGTCACGCCGGAGGAGATCCTCGACGGCTTCGGGGAACGGCCCCGGATCGACGAGGACCTCGACGAGCTCGGGCTCGCCTGGGCCCGGGCCTGGACGGCGGGTGAACCGGTCGACTCGCCGGCCGCCCGTTCCGTGGCCGACCGCCACCGGGCACTGGCCGGCCCGGTCGTCAGCGAGGCGCTGGCGGCCGTCCTCGACCGGCACGCGGCGGGCGTCGCCGCCTACGCCCGCGACGCGCTGTCCGGGACGGGCTGATCGTCCCGTCCGGCTGAGCTCCTGCTGTGGATCGGGGCCCGGTGCTGGTGCCGTGGCGCGGGGACTGGACAGGCTCACCGGCGTGATCATCCGTCGAGTCCTGCCCGTCCTGGTGCTGGTGGCCGTCCTCGCGACCGCGGGCTGCGGAGGCACGGTCCGGTCGTCGGCCGGCGCCCGCGCGCGGCACGTGGTGAACGGGACGGTGACCGCGGAGTCCGGCTCCACGTGGACGGTGCTGGCGACGACCGGCGCGAGCTGGACGGTGCAGCTCACCCCCACCACCCGCTACGGGCGGACCCACCAGCCCACCGACGCCGCACACTTCCCCGTCGGCTCCCCGGTCCGGGTACTCGGCACGCCGTCGGGCACCACCACCCTGACGGCGCGCCAGGTCCTCCCGTCGCTCTCCGTCCGGCCGGGCCAGGCCGCGACGGCACGCCCCGCGTCGCCGCCGACGACCGCACCCCCGACGACGACCGCCGCACCCCCGCGGGTCTCGCCCGCCACCGCCGACGCCGCCGCGGGCACAGCGGTCGCGCAGGCCGTCGCCGCGGCGCCGGGGGGCGTCGCCGTCGGTGTGGCGGTCCTGGACCAGACCGACGGCGACGTCGTCGCCGGGTCGACCGGGGCGACCGGGTTCGAGTCGGCGTCGGTGGTCAAGCTGTTCACGATCGTCGACCTGCTGCACCGATCCGAGACCGGTGACATCACGCTGAGCGCCGACGACATGACCGCGATCGGGCGCGCGCTCAGCCTCTCCGACGACGACGTGATGGACACGCTGTGGGAGGAGTACGGCGGCACGCAGACGGTCTCCGACGTCGTGTCCCTCGTCGGTCTGCACGACACGACGCCGCCGTCGGACCCCGACGAGTGGGGCGAGACGGTGATCTCCGCCCGCGACGTCCTCGCGGTCTACCGCTACGCGTTCACGGCGCTCTCGCCGGCCGACCAGCAGGTCATCCGGACCGGACTGGGGAACGCCGCGGACACGGGCGCCGACGGGTTCGACCAGGCCTTCGGGCTCCTCGACCCACCGCGCCCCGCCGGGGCGACGGCCAAGCAGGGCTGGATGTCCGACGGCGACCTGTACCTGCACACCACCGGTGTCCCGGCCGCCGGCTCGCCCTGGGTCGTCGCGGTGCTCACCCGCCAGCCGGGCGGCGACTCGTGGGACACCGCGCGCTCGGCGGTGGACACGGTGACGCGGACCCTCACCGGCGGGCTGACGGCTCCGGCCGTGTGAGGCTCCGGCGGGTCAGCCGCCCAACGCCCGCCCGAACGCCACGTCGTCCGGCAGCTCCGCGAGCGGCCACCAGCGCAGGTCGACCGACTCGTCGCTGCGCACCGCGGCGGCACCCTCGGGGGCACGGACCAGGTAGCGGACGTCCAGGTGCCGCGTGGGCACACCGAGCGAGCAGGTCACCGGGTGGACGTCGAGGTGCACCGGCGCGTCCGAGATCGCGAGCCCGGCGATCCCCGACTCCTCGGTCGCCTCGCGCAGGGCCGCGTCGCGCAGGGTCGGGTCGTCGGCCTCGATGTGCCCACCGAGCTGCAGCCAGCGGCCCACCCGGGGGTGCAGCGTGAGCAGCGCGTGCTCCCCGGCGGCGTCGACGACCAGCGCCGAGGCCGTCAGGTGCCCGCTGGCGCACGCCCGGGCGCAGGCGTCGTCCCGGGCCGCGAGGTAGGCCAGGAGGGCGTACCGGATCGCGGACTGGTCGGGGGTGGGCGCCTCCCAGGCCGTCAGGACCGCGGTGGCGTCGGCGTGCACCGGGGCGCTCACCGCTCCACCAGCCGGTCGTCGACGGCCGGCTCGCCCCGCGGGGCCGGGGGCTCCGCGGGGTGGCCGACGGCGACCGCTCCGAGCGGCTCCCACGTCCCCGGCAGGTCCAGCACCGAGCGCACCAGGTCGGCCGCGAAGATCGTGGAGCCGACCCAGCACGACCCGAGGTCCTCCGCCGCGAGCGCCACCAGCAGGCCCTGCACCGCCGCACCTCCGGCGACGGTGAACATCGTGTCCTCGCCCGCGGACCGGCGGGCGTCGGGATAGTCGTGCGACCCGCCGTCGGGACCCCGCACGAGGAACGGCAGGACGAGCTCCGGCGCCCGGTACAGCAGGTCGCCGCGGGCGAGCCGCTTCTCGACCTGCGCGGCGGTGAACCCGTCGTCGGACAGGTCCGCCCGCCAGGCGGTGGCCATGGCGTCGAGGAGTTCCCGACGACGGGTCGCGTCGCGCAGCCAGACGAACCGCACCGGCCGCGAGTGGTGCGGGGCCGGGGCGGTGAGGCCGGCGGCGACCGCCCGCCGCACGGCGTCCGGGTCCACCGGGTCGTCGGCGAACGCCCGCACGGAGCGACGGGCGGGCACGGCCTCGCGGCGTCCGCGCGCGATGGCCTCGTGCGTGCCGAGCCAGAACAGGTCCTCCTCGACGGGGCGGACCAGTTCGCCCGCCGTCGGACCGGTCCCGTGCAGGACGTCGAGGCCGCGGACGACGGCGACCGGGACCCCGCCGAGCTTGCCCTTCACCAGGTCGGCGGCCGAGGCGATCTCGTCCGCGACCGCGACCTGCGTGACCAGCAGCTCGTTGCCCTGCCGGTCGACCGCGCCGCCGTAGCCGTGCAGCGCCACCAGCCCGGCGGAGCCGATCGCGGCGTCGGTCTGGCCGAGCCGCCAGCATCGGCCCATCGTGTCGGTGACCACGACGGCGACGTCCACGCCCAGCGCCGTCGCCAGGTCCTGCCGCACCCGGGCGGCCGAGCCGTCGGGGTCGACGGGCAGCAGCGCCACCTCGTCGGTCTCGACGTTGGAGCCGTCCACCCCGGCCGCGGCCTGCGCGATCCCCAGCCGATTGGTGACGATCTTCGTGCGGCCCTTCACGGCGAGGACCCGCACCGTCTCGTCGTCGATCAGTCGTCGGCGGGCCGCGTCGCGCTCCTCGGGGTCGGGCGGGACCGTGACCAGCCGCCCCTCGACCTTGGAGAAGACCTTCGAGGTGACGACGACGACGTCGCCGTCGGCCACCTGGCCGCGCAGCGCGTCGACGAGGGCGGCGGACAGGTCGTCGCCGGGGCGGAACTCGGGCAGCCCGGGGACGCCCCAGGCGGTGATCCCGCCGGTCGCGGCGTGGTCGGTGGGCGCCGTGGGGGTCTCAGACATGCAGCCCCACCAGGTCGATCGCCGCCCGGACCATGTCGGCCGTGGCGTCCGCGTCGGTCATGAGCAGCGGGACGGACCGGACGGCCACGCCCGGCACGTCGGCGGTGTCGGTCTCGTGGACCAGCCAGCCGTCGAGCAGGCCCCCCGCGGATCGCGCCCCGTAGTGCCGTCCGACGCCCTCCGCGGAGACCTCGACGCCCACCGCGTCCAGGCACGCCTCGGCCATCCCGCGGACCGCCCGCCCGCCGACGATCGGGCTGATCCCGACGACGGGCGCGGGCGCGGCGACGAGCGCGGCGCGCAGGCCCGGGACGTCGACGATCGTGCCGACGCTGACGACGGGGTTCGACGGGGCGAGCAGCACCAGGTCCGCCTCCGCGATCGCGGTGAGGGCGGCCGGGCAGGCCGTCGCCTGGTCGCGGCCCACCGAGGCGAAGCCGTGCGCGGGCGGGGCCGCGCGGTAGCGGACCCACCACTCCTGGAAGTGCACCGCGCGCCGCTCGCCGGTGTCCGGGTCGTCGATGACGACGTGGGTCTCGATCCGGTCGTCGCTCGCGGGGACGAGGGTGACGCCCGGGCGCCAGCGGTTGCACAGGGCCTCGGTGACCTGCGAGAGCGGGTAGCCGGCGCGCAGCATGCGGGTGCGCACGAGGTGGGTGGCGACGTCCCGGTCGCCCAGCCCGAACCACGTCGGGTCGGCGCCGTAGGCCTCGAGCTCGGCCTTCACCGACCACGTCTCGTCGGCGCGGCCCCAGCCCTTCTCGGTGTCGATGCCCTCGCCCAGGGTGTACATGCAGGTGTCGAGATCGGGACAGACCCGCAGGCCGTGCAGCCAGATGTCGTCACCGACGTTGACGACCGCGGAGACGTCGGCCTCCGCGCCGAGCGCCGCCAGCACCCCCTGCAGGAACCGCGCACCGCCGACGCCGCCGACCAGAACCGTGACCTTCACACCGATGATCGTGCCCCCGACCCCCGACGGTCTGCCGGGTCGGGGTACGACCCGGCGTCCGGGACCGGGCCTACCGCTGCCAGAAGAAGAAGATCGACCGTCCGGCCTCGGCGAGGGAGAGGTCCCCGCCGGTCGAGGAGTAGACGAACGACGCGAGCCCGAACAGGGCCTGCGCGGCGGGGGAGAAGAGCAGCAGCACCACGAACAGCAGCAGCGGCGCGTACGGGGTGAACGGCGCGACGGTCTGCCGGGTCCGGTCGGAGAGGTAGGGGTCGAGGACGCCCCAGCCGTCGAGACCCGGGATCGGCAGGATGTTCAGCACGAAGGCGAGCACCTGGATGAGGGCCAGGAACGACAGGCCGGCGCCCAGGGCGAGCGGGACGAACGGCACCAGGAGCGCGAGCAGCACCGCGAGCACGAGGTTGACCAGCGGCCCGGCGAGCGACACGAGACTCATCGCCCAGCGGGCGCGCAGGGTGCCGCGCGCGATGTAGACCGCGCCGCCCGGCAGCGGGATGCCACCGATCAGCAGGAAGAGCACGGGCAGCACGAAGGTGAGCCCGGGGTTCGCGTACTTCGTGATGTCGAGGGTGAGGTAGCCGCGGGCCTTGACCCACGGGTCGCCGCAGCGGTGCGCGGTCAGCGCGTGGGAGAACTCGTGCAGGCAGAGCGAGACGCACCAGCCCGCCAGGATGATGATCACCACGCCGGCGGTGATCGCGATCTCGGAGTCGAAGAGCGTGAGGACGCACCCCGCCGCGGTCGCGGCGAGGAGCCCCAGGAAGATGGGGCTGGTCCGGGTCAGGCTCCCACCGGAGCGCAGGCTGGCCACAGGACCGAGTGTCCCAGGTCGGATACCGGGAAGGGGCCACGCAGCGTCGATGAACGTCGGAAACACGTTCACCGCACGTGACGACCGTCCGTCGCGACATGCGGCCATGCGTGTACCCCGACTTGACCCACATGGAACGACACCGATGTAATTCCTGGCGACGTACACGCCGGCGCGGGGCCGGCGCTCCGCCAGCTGGGGAGTGCTAGCGGTGAGGGAGGCCGTGTGAACGGTGCGGAGAGCGGGTCGGTGGTGCTGGGCAGCGTGAGGTTCGACGGGACGTCCGAGAGGTCACTGGCGGCAGGGGGGCCGCACGGGGCAGGGAGGCCGCGTGACGTCCTGGGGGAGCTGTTCGCGGTGGCCGGCGAGGACGAGCAGGAGTGGCAGGAACGCGCCCTGTGCGCGCAGACCGACCCGGAGGCGTTCTTCCCCGAGAAGGGCGGGTCCACCCGGGAGGCCAAGCAGATCTGCAACAGCTGCGAGGTCCGTTCCGAGTGCCTGGAGTACGCCCTCGGCCACGACGAGCGGTTCGGGATCTGGGGCGGCCTCTCCGAGCGGGAGCGCCGTCGTCTCAAGCGCCGGGTGGTCTGACCCGGACGCCCGGGGTCACGGCGTGGTGACCCTCTCCGACGGGACCGTCGGACCCCCCTTCTAGTCTCGGGCCCGTCCGGCGAGGTGTCGGGCGACCCGACGGCGGGAGGGACTGCGGTGGCCCCCACGGCACCCGTGCTGGCGGTCCTCGTCTGTCACGACGGCGAGGCCTGGCTGCCGGAGACCCTCGGCGCGCTCGGTCGGCTCTCCGTCGGCCCCCGCCGGGTCGTCGCGGTCGACACCGGGTCGCGGGACTCCACGCCCGACCTGCTGCGGTCCTCGAACCGCGTCGACGTCGTGCTCGACCTCCCCCGGGACACCCCGTTCGGCACGGCCGTCGCGGCCGCCGTCGCCGACGCGGACCGGAGGTGGGGCCGGTCGGGTGACCGCAGCTCGGGCGACTGGCTGTGGGTGCTGCACGACGACGCGGCGCCGGAACCGTCCTGCCTGGACGTCCTGCTCTCCGTCGCGGAGTCCTCGCCGTCCGCGGCGATGCTCGGCCCGCTGCAGCTCGACTGGGACGACCCGCGGCTCGTCGTCGAGGCCGGCCTGTCCACCGACGCGTCCGGCCACCGCCAGACCGGCATCGGCTCCGACGAGCTCGACCTCGGGCAGTTCGCCACCAACTCCGAGGTCCTGGCGGTCGGCTCGGCAGGCGCGCTGGTCCGCCGTCGGGAGTGGGACGCGCTCGGCGGGTACGACTCGGCGTACGGCCTCCTGCGCGAGGACCTCGACCTCGGGTGGCGGATCAACCGGGCCGGCGGCCTCGTGCTCTGCGTGCCCTCGGCCCGGCTGCACCACGCGCGGGCGGTGACCGTCGGCACGCGGGGGCTCGACGCGCGGGGCACCGACGGAGGCCTGCGCACCACCGACCGCCGCAACGGCATGGCGACGGTCCTCGCCAACGGTTCGGGGGCCGCCTACGCGATCGGGCTCGTGCGGCTGCCGCTGCTCGCCGTGCTGCGCGCCCTCGGCTTCCTGCTGCTGCGCCGCCCGCGCGCCGCGAACGCCGAGCTCGGCGCGATGGGACGGTTGCTGGCCGACCTCGGCGACCTGCAGGAGGCCCGTCGGCGTCGGCAGCCCGACGCCGGGACGGGAGACGTCCGGGGGCTGCTCACCAGCCGCACCACGCGCCTGCGCAACGCCGTCTCCGGCGGGCTCACCAGCATCGTCCGCAACCGGGTGCGCGACGACCTCGACCTGGGGCGGCTCCCGGACTGGGCGGCCCGGCCGTCCCGCGCGCCCGCCTCCGCGGCCGCCGTCGGCGAGGGGCCGGAGGAGGGCTCGCTGCTCGTCGGGCAGGGCGCCCTGCCGGCCGGGGCCACCGCGCCGAAGCGCTCGAGCCGGCGCAAGGCCGGTCTGCGCCGCCCCGGCGGGGAGTCCGTCGCGGTCTCGCTGGCCGCACCCGCGTCGCCGGGCGAGGCCGGGCCGACCGAGTACATCGGCGGGCGCCACCGGTCCCCGGTCGACGACGCCGAGGCGGCGACGGCGCTGGTGGGCATCCCCTCCCCCCGGGAGGCGCCCGCGGAGGAGCCCGACCCGCGGCTCGTCGTCGTGCCGGTCACGCCCGGGCGCGTGCTGCGCGAGCTGCTGCTGGCGCCGCCGCTGCTCATGGTGCTGGCCCTGACCGTCGTCTCGCTGGCGGCCCAGCGCTCCCGGCTCGGGCTCGACCTCGTCGGCGGGCGCATCCGGGCCCTGCCCGAGCTCGGCCCGCTGTGGAGCGCGTACCTCGCGGAGTGGCACCCGGTGGCCGGCGGGACGGCCGCGCCGTCGTCGGCGGCGCTGGCGGTGATCGGGGTCGTCGGCGGCGTGCTGTGGCCGGTCGCCGGGTCGTCGGGACCCGGCGTCGCGGTCTCGCTCCTCCTCCTCGGCGCCCTGCCGCTGGCCGGCCTCGCGGCCTACGTCGCCGCGCGCCCGATCCGCGTCGGCCGGGTGCTGCGCGCACTCGCCGCGTCGGTGTACGCGCTGCTCGGCATCACCGGCGCGGCCGTCGCCCAGGGACGGCTCGACGGCGTCGTGGTCGTCGTGCTCCTGCCCCTCGTGCTCGCCGGGGTCGCCGCCGTGCTGCGGGGCAGCCGCACGGTCGCGGGCGCCGAGGGCGGCCGCGGCCGGCGCACCTCGTGGTGGAGCGCGGCGGCCGGCACCTCGCTGCTGCTCGCGGCGGTGTCCGCGTTCGCCCCGCTGGTGCACCTCATGGTGCTGGTCGTGGTGGTCGTCGGCTTCGCGGCCGTGCCCGCCCCCGTCGGCGCGGCGAGGCGGCGGGCCGTCGCGCTCGCGGCCGTCGTCGTCCTGCCGGTGCTGCTCCTCCTGCCCTGGCCCTCGACGCTGCTCCGGGCACCGCAGGTGCTCCTGCACGGCACCGGCTCGCCGGTCACCGAGCGGTTCGCGAGCACCCTCGACATCCTGTCCCTCGACCCCGGCGGGGCGGGCTCGCTGCCGGTCGTCGGGTTGATCGTGCTCGTCGTGGCGGTCGGCGGCGCGCTGCTCGCCCCGCGGCGCGCGATGGTGCCCGGTCTCGCGATCATGCTGCTCGGGATCGTCGCCGCCGGGATCGTCGGCACGGTCCCGCTCGCGCCGCTGTCCGGCGGCGACCCGCGGCCGGGCTGGACCGGCCCCGCCCTCGCGTTCGCCGCGTGCGGTGCCCTGTGGAGCCTGCTCGCGCTCGTCGCCGAGGCGCGCGTGACGCCCCTCGGCACGCTGGTCACGGGGCGCTCGGGCCCGCGCCACCGGCCCGCCCCCCGGCAGCTCGGCGACCCCGCGATCGACCTCGGACCCGACGGCGTCCTGACCCGCGTGGGCGGCGGGGCCCGGTCGGCCGCGTCGCGCGTGGGCACGGCCGTGTCCTCGCGCCTGCGGGTGCGGGCGAGCGACGCGGCGCCGGGGCGCGCCCGGGGCGTCGCCGTCCCCGTCGTGGCGGCCGCGGCGGTCGCCCTCGCGGTGTGCGCGGTCCTCGTCGGGCCGCGTGGTCCGGTCACCGCACGGCCGGCGCCGGTCCTCGACGCGGCCCTGTCCGGGCGGCTGGCCGCGGCGGGCGCCACCGTCGTCGAGGTCGGTCTCGCCCCCCGGTCCGACGGGCCGGGCTTCGCGCTCGACACCGACACCACCCGCCGGGCGGGCGTCGAGCTGCCCCGCTACGGCGACGACGACCTCGTGCCGGTCGGTGCTGCCCCCGCCCGGCTCACCCGGGACGTCACCGCGCTGCTCTCCGGCGACCCGGCCACGGTGCAGGCGGGTGCGGCCGAGCTCGCCGCGTCCGGCACCGCCGCGGTCGTCCTGCCCGACGCCGCGGTCGCCGAGCGTGCGGTGGGCGCCGGCTCGCCGCTGCTCTCCCCGGCGGCGCCGACCTCGGACGGTCGGTCGGTCCTGACGATCGGGCTGCCCGTCGCCGGTGCCGTGATCCTCGAGCCGCCGGTGTCCGACGACGCCACCGACGCGAAGGCCGCGCCCCGCCGCCCCTCGGGCATCGGGACGCTCCCCGCCGGCCCGCCGACGGTCGGGGTGCTCATCTCGCCCGGCGCGGACCGGCGGCTCGTGGTCCTCGCGGCCGAACGCGAGTCGGGGTGGACCGCCACGGTCGGTGGGGCACCCGCCGACATCGTTCCGGCGTGGGGGCACCTGGTCGGGGTGCCGGTGCCGGCCGCGGGCGGCCCGGTGGTCGTCACCCGCGACGACACGCTGCGGGGGCTGCTCCTGTTGCTGCAGCTGGCGCTCGTGCTGTTCACGGCGCTCTCGGCGCTGCCGTCGCGGACCCGGCTGGACTGAGCCCCGCTCGACCTGGTCCGGCGAGAGTGTCGGGGGTCGCCGCTAGCGTCCGCGGCATGCTCGATCACTTCGGGATCCCGGTCGCCGACGTCGACGCGGCCGTCGCCCGCTACCTGCAGATCTTCGCTCCGCTCGGGTTCACCGAGGCGATGCGGTTCCCGCACGAGGGGAGCTCCGTCGTGGGGCTCGCCGGCGCCGCCGGGATCCCGCAGTTCTGGCTGACGCCGGGCGGGCCGGTGGAGCAGGAGCTGCACGTCGCGTTCTCGGCGCCGGACCGCGCGGCGGTCGACGCCGTGCACGAGGCCGCGGTGGCCGCCGGTGTGGAGGTGCTGCACGCGCCGCGGGAGTGGCCGGAGTACCACCCGGGCTACTACGGCGTCTTCCTCCGCGACCCCGACGGACACAACGTCGAGGCCGTGCACCACGGCTTCTAGGGGCCGGCTCCTAGGGCTCTTCGTCGGACCCGTCGTCGATCGTGTCGGGCTCGACCCCGAGGTACTCCGCCACCTGCTCCACGAGCACGTCGTGCAGCAGGTCGGCCAGGTCCTCGCCGTCGAGGGCGCGCGCCTCGAGCGGGCGCCGGTAGAGCACGATGCGCGCCCGGGTGGGAGCGCCGCGCCGGTCGACGCCGGCGGGCACCAGCCGGGCGAGCGGGATGTCGCCGTCGCCCACCACGCCGTCGTCGTCGGGCGCGGGGGTCGACACGTCGGGGACGTCGTCCACGGCGACGTCGAGGTCCTCGAGCTCGGCGCCCCACCGGTCCTCGATCGGCTCCAGCGCCTCGAGCACCACGGCGTCGAACCGTTCCGCGCGGGTGCGCGCCGCGGGGGCGCCCGCGGGGTAGAGCGGGGCGCGCATGCCCCGCCCCCGTCGGTCACGGCGTCGCGGGCTCCGGCCCACCGACGCGCCTCCCGCCCGCGTGCCGCCCGAGCGCCCACCGATGCGGGTACCACCCCTCGCCATGAGCGGCGAGCCTACGCCCCGGCGGGGTCGACCGAGGTCGCCTCGCCCGCGAGGGGCACGCCAGGCAGGCGCCGGGGCGCGTCGGCGTGCCTGACGTGACCCTCGCGCTCGGTGCGGCCCGGGCGCGCTCGCCTCGCCCGCGAGGGGCACACGGGGCAGATGCCGGGGCGGGTCGGCGTGCCTGACGTGACCCTCGCGCCCGGCGCACACGGTTCCGTCCCCCGACGCGCCGAGCGAGCCTGCGCGACGGGAGCCGGGAGAGGCGTCTATCGTTCCGTCCCGTGCGAGGAGTACGGAAGTGCTCACGGACCGGGTGCGGCCGTGCGGCCGTGGCCACGTTGACGTACGTCTATTCCGATTCGACGGCCGTCGTCGGTCCGTTGGCGACCAGTGCGGAGCCGCACTCGTACGACCTCTGCGAGTTCCACGCCCTGCGCCTCACCGCCCCGCGCGGGTGGGAGGTCGTGCGCTACGAGGGTGAGTTCCCCTCCGAGCCGAGCGCGGACGACCTGACCGCGCTCGCCGAGGCGGTGCGCGAGGCCGGTCGCGCCGAGCCGCGGTCCGAGGCCGTCGGGCTGGGCACGGTCGCCGGGACCGGGCGGCGGGGGCACCTGCGGGTGCTGCCGGATCCCTCGGGCTCCTAGGAAGTCCCGCCACTCCATCGGGTGGCCGCCGAGCCGCACGTCGTCGGACCCGGCCGATACGCTGCGGGTGTGAGCAGTTCAGCAGCCACCGAGTCCGCGCAGGCCGCCCGCTCCCGCGTCATCGGCCAGGTGATCAAGGCCTACGACGTCCGGGGTCTGGTCGGCGAGCAGCTCGACGCCGCCTTCGTCCGCGACGTGGGTGCGGCATTCGCCGAGCTGCTGACCTCCGAGGCCGGCGCGCCCCCCGCGAACGGCATCGTCATCGGCCACGACATGCGCGACTCCTCGCCGGAGCTCGCCGCCGCGTTCGCCGAGGGCGTCACCGGCCGCGGCGTCGACGTCGTCGAGATCGGGCTGGCCAGCACGGACATGCTCTACTACGCCTCCGGCACGCTCGACGCGCCCGGCGCGATGTTCACCGCGAGCCACAACCCGGCGACGTACAACGGCATCAAGCTCTGCCGCGCGGGGGCCAGCCCCGTCGGGCAGGACACCGGGCTCGACGAGATCGCCGCGATGCTCGACCGCGGGCCCGGCGAGGTCCCCGGCGCCACCGACCGGACGGGCACCGTCACGCAGCAGGACATGCGCGAGGGCTACGCGGAGTACCTGCGCGGCCTGGTCGACCTCTCGGGGATCCGGCCGCTCTCGATCGTCGTCGACGCCGGCAACGGCATGGCCGGCTACACCGTGCCCGCAGTGCTCGACCCGCTGCCGATCGACGTGCACCCGCTCTACTTCGAGCTCGACGGCACGTTCCCCAACCACGAGGCCAACCCGCTGGACCCGGACAACCTGGTCGACCTGCAGCGCGAGGTCTCCAACCTCGGCCACGCCGACGCCGGGCTCGCCTTCGACGGCGACGCCGACCGCGTGTTCCTCGTGGACGAGCGGGGCGAGGCGGTGAGCCCGAGTGCGATCACCGCGCTCGTGGCCACCCGCGAGCTCGCGAAGGAGCCGGGCTCGACGGTCATCCACAACCTGATCACCTCGCGGGCGGTCCCCGAGATCGTCAGCGAGGCCGGCGGGAAGCCGGTGCGCACCCGCGTCGGGCACTCGTTCATCAAGGCGACGATGGCCCAGACCGGGGCGATCTTCGGCGGCGAGCACTCCGCGCACTACTACTTCCGCGACTTCTTCCGGGCCGACTCCGGGATGCTCGCGGCGCTGCACGTCCTCGCCGCGCTGGGGGAGCAGGACAAGCCGCTCTCCGAGCTCATGGCGCAGTACTCGCGCTACGCCGCCTCCGGCGAGGTCAACTCGACGGTGGCGGACCCGCAGGCCAGGATGGCGGAGGTGGAGCAGCTCTACGGGGACCGCGAGGACGTCACCACCGACACGCTCGACGGGCTGACGGTGATGTTCGACGGCGGCGACTGGTTCAACCTGCGTCCGTCGAACACCGAGCCGCTGCTGCGCCTGAACGTCGAGGCGTCCGACGCCGACGCCGTGGCCGCCCTGCGCGACGAGGTGCTCGCGGTGGTGCGGCGATGAGCACGGCCGGCCCGCTGGGGCTCGACCCCGCCCTCCTGGAGATCCTGGCCTGCCCCGCGCCCGACCACGGCGAGCTGCGCGCGGACGTCGACGCGTCCACCCTCACCTGCACGGTCTGCGGGCGGACCTACCCGGTCACCGACGGCATCCCGGTGCTGCTGCTCTCCGAGGCCGTGGGAGGCCCGGACGCGGGTCCCGACGGCGGGTCGAGCGACACCACGGGCGGGTGAGGACGGTGCTCGACGAGGCGCTGCTCGAGGACACCGGCCGCCTGCTCGACGCCGATCGCGCCGGCGTGCTGCGGGCGGCCGCGACCGCCGGCGCCCAGGTGCGGGCGACCTGGGCGGCCGCGCAGGAGTCGGGCATCGGCTCGCTGGGTGGCCTGCGCCCGCGCGCCCTCGTGCTGCTCGCCCGGCCCGGCCCCGAGCGCGCCGTCGCCGCCGTCACCGCCGCGCTCCTCGAACCCACGTGTCCGTGCCCGGTGGTCGTCACCGGCACCGCGCCGCCGTGGCTCGGCCCGCTCGACGTCGTCGTGGCGTCCCATCGCGGCTCCGAGCGCGACCCGGCCGACGCCGCGATGGCGGAGGCGGTCGACCGCGCGGTCCGGCGCAATGCGCACGTCGTCCTGACCGGGCCGGCCGACGGCCCGGCCCCGGCCGCCGCCGCCGGACGGGCGATCCAGATCTCGCCGCGCGTGCCCGTGCTCGACGGGCTCGCCGCCCCGACCGACCTGGCCGCCGCCTACGCCACCGCCCGCGCCCTGGACCTCCTCGACGTCGACGGCGAGGCCCTGGCCGACCGCCTCGACGACGAGGCCGAGCGCAGCGGTCCGCGCCACGAGGCGTTCGTGGCCCCGGCGAAGGCGCTCGCGCTCCGGCTGGCCGAGCACACCCCGCTGCTCTGGGGCACCGACGCCACCGCGATCGCCCTCGCGGGCTACGGGGCCACGGCGCTCGCCGCGCACGCGGGCGTCGTCGCGCACGCCGGCGGCCTGACCGGCGCGGTCGGCGTGCCCGCCCTCGCCGCCCGCCTCGACGGCGGCACCGGCGTCGACTCGATCTTCGCCGACCCGTTCGACGATCCCGGCCCCGACGGCCCGCCACCGCGGCTGGTCGTCGTGACCGTCTCCGAGGACGTGCCGACGCGGCGGCTGGCCCAGGACGCCGAACGGCGCTGGCCGGCCGCGGACCGTCTCGAGCTCGACGACCTCGAGCTCGCGGGGCCCGGGGTCGGGCGGGACGCGATCCGGGCGGGGGTACTCGCGTTGCGGCTCGATCTCGCGGCGCTGTACCTGGGCCTCGCGACCGGGTCGCTCGGGGCCGACCCGGACGCCGAGCGGGATCCGGGCACGGTGCCCGGCATCGGCGCCTGAGACCGGAGCGGCCGCGGACCCGCGGCGCCCGACCGGGCGGACCCGGGCCACGACGGCCCGGTCCGCGACACCGACGTGCAGGAACGACGCAGGGGGAACGAAGCGGTGGAACTGCTCGAGGGGACGGTGCGGCCCTACGCCTGGGGGTCGCGCACCCACATCCCGGCGCTGCTCGGCGAGCAGGTCCCGTCGCCGCACCCGCAGGCCGAGCTCTGGTTCGGGGCACACGTCGACGACCCGTCGCGCCTGCCGGGCGGCCGCACCCTGCTGCACGCGATCACCGAGGACCCCGAGGGGGCGTTCGGGGCCGACCGCGCCGAGCACTGGGGCGGCCGGCTGCCGTTTCTGCTCAAGGTGCTGGCCGCCGAGGAACCGCTCTCGCTGCAGACCCACCCGTCGGCCGAGCAGGCCGTCGCCGGGTTCGCCCGCGAGGAGGCCGCCGGCATCCCGCGCACCGCGTCGAACCGCAACTACCGCGACGCCCTGCCCAAGCCGGAGATTCTCTGCGCGCTGGAGGAGTTCCACGCCCTCGCAGGGTTCCGTGACGCCCGGGCGACCCTGCGCCTGATGCGGGCGCTGGACGTGCCGGGGCTGCGTCACCACACCGAACTGCTCGCCGCCCAGCCCGACCCCGACGGGCTGCGCGCGGTCTTCACCACGTGGATCACGCTGCCGCAGCGTGCGGTCGACCAGCTCGTGCCCGAGCTCCTCGACGCCTGCGTCGCGCTGCTGAAGAGCGGTACCGACGAGTTCGACCGCGAGGTCCGCACCCTGCTCGACCTCGGCGAGCGCTACCCGGGGGACGCCGGTGTCCTCGCGGCGCTGCTGCTCAACCGCGTGGTCCTCGCCGAGGGCGAGTGCCTGTTCCAGCCGGCCGGCTCGCCGCACGCCTACCTGTCGGGCTGCGGCGTCGAGCTCATGGCCAACTCCGACAACGTGCTGCGCGCGGGGCTGACCCCCAAGCACGTCGACGTGCCCGAACTGCTGCGGATCCTCGACTTCCGCTGCGGCCCGCCGATGCTGCTGCGCCCGGAGACCGACGGACCGCGCTCGGTGTTCCACGCCCCCAGTGAGCACTTCCGGCTGGTCCGGCTCGACCTTCCCGACGGCGGCACCGCCGACGTGGGGATCGACGGCCCCCGGATCGCGGTGGTCGTCCGCGGTCAGGCCGTGCTGGAGGGTGCGGGCGGCACGCTCGCCGTCCCGCAGGGCCGCGCCGTGTGGCTGCCCTCGGCCGACCGCTCCGTGGACGTGGCGGCCGTCGACGGACCGGCGCTCGTCTTCGTCGCGGGGGACGGGCGGCCCGGGCGTTAGGTCCGTGCGGGCACAGGTTGCTACCAGTCGTCCCGCCGACACGACGAGTGTCGGTTTCCCCCGATAGGGTCCGCGCCACCGCACACGTTCTTCACGGAGAGGGGGCCGGGGAATGGCGACGACCACACCTTCGCCGCGCACGAACAGCCTGTTCCGCACCAAGTCGGTGGAGCAGTCGATCCGCGACACCGACGAGCCGGACAGCAAACTGCGTCGCGAGCTCGGTGCGCTGGACCTCACCGTCTTCGGGGTCGCCGTCCTCATCGGCGCCGGCATCTTCACCATCACCGCGCGCGTGGCCGGGGACATCACCGGCCCCGCCGTGGCGATCTCCTTCGTCATCGCCGCGATCGCCTGCGGGTTCGCGGGCCTCTGCTACGCGGAGTTCGCCTCGACCGTGCCGGTCGCGGGCAGCGCCTACACGTTCTCCTACGCGACGTTCGGCGAGTTCATCGCCTGGATCATCGGCTGGGACCTCGTGCTGGAGTACGCGCTCGGCGCAGCCGTCGTCTCCACCAGCTGGGCGAAGTACCTGGGCCAGCTGTTCACCGGCGACGGCACCGCCACCACGGTGTCCCTCGGCGGCCTCGACGTCGACTGGGGTGCGATGCTCATCATCGCGGTCCTCACCGTGGTGCTGATCCTGGGGATCAAGCTCTCCAGCACCGTCTCCACCGTGATGACCGCGATCAAGGTCGGCGTGGTGCTGCTCGTGATCGTCGTGGGCGCGTTCTACATCCGGTCCGCGAACTACTCGCCGTTCATCCCGCCGTCGGGCGGGGAACAGGCCGGCGACGGCGGCGTGAAGGCCTCGCTGCTGTCGCTGATCGCGGGCAGCGACGGATCGACCTACGGCGTGTACGGCCTGCTCGCCGGCGCCTCGCTCGTCTTCTTCGCGTTCATCGGGTTCGACGCCGTGTCCACCACGGCCGAGGAGACGAAGAACCCGCAGAAGGACCTGCCGCGCGGCATCCTCGGGTCGCTCGGCGTCGTCACCGTCCTCTACGTGGCCACCTCGCTCGTGCTGGTCGGCATGGTGAGCTACACCCAGCTGCGGACCGGGCCGGGCGGCGACACCGCCACGTTGTCCACCGCGTTCACCCTGGTGGGGGCGAACTGGGCCTCGACGATCATCGAGGTCGGCGCGCTCGCCGGTCTCACCACGGTGGTCATGGTGCTGATGCTCGGCCAGAGCCGCGTCTTCTACGCGATGAGCCGTGACGGGCTGCTCCCGCGCAACCTCGCGCGGACCGGCTCCCGCGGGACCCCGGTCACCATCACGATCATCATCGGGACGCTGTGTGCCCTGCTCGCCGGGTTCTTCCCGGCCGACGAGCTCGAGTCGATGGTCAACATCGGCACGCTGTTCGCCTTCGTGCTCGTGGCCGTCGGCACCTGGGTCCTGCGCCGCCAGCAGCCCGACCTGCCCCGCAGCTTCGTCGTGAAGGGCCTGCCGATCGTCGCGACCCTCGCGGTGATCTCGTGCCTCTGGCTGATGATCAACCTGACCGTCGAGACCTGGATCCGGTTCATCGGCTGGATGGTGCTCGGCGTGATCATCTACTTCGCCTACTCGCGGCGGAACTCGGTGCTGGGCAAGCGGGAGCGCGGCGAGCTGCCGGAGACCACGGTCGGCGCGCGGGACTGAGCCGCGGCGCACGTCCTCGCCACGTCGTCGGCGGCAGGGTCGGCGGGTGCGAACCTCCCGTCCCCGCCGCCCGGTCGGCCTCGGCGCCCTGCTCGTGTCGGTCCTGCTCGCAGGATGCGCACCGCGACACACACCGCGGACTGCGCCGACGGCGGGTCGCGTCGCGACCCGCCGTCGGGAACCCGTCTCCTAGCCCTTCTCGGCCGCGAACTTCTCGCGCAGCGTCTTCTTCGAGAACTTCCCGGTCGAGGTCTTGGGCACCTCGTCGATGAAGACGACGTCGTCGGGGATCTGCCACTTCGCGACCTTCGTCGCCAGGTACTCCTTGACCTGGTCGGGGGTCAGCTCGGCGCCCTCGCGCACCACCACGCAGGCCATCGGCCGCTCCGACCACTTCTCGTCGGGGACGGCGATGACCGCGGCCTCGGCGACCTCGGGCATGCCCATGATCTGGTTCTCCATGTCCACCGAGGAGATCCACTCGCCGCCGGACTTGACCAGGTCCTTCGTGCGGTCGACGAGCCGGACGTAGCCGCTCGGGTCGATGATCGCGACGTCGCCGGTGCGCAGCCAGCCGTCGGCGGTGAACTGCTTGCCGCCGTCCTCGTTGCGGTAGTACGACGCCGCGATCCACGGGCCGGCGGCCTGCAGCTCGCCCGAGGAGGTGCCGTCCCAGGGGACGATCTCGCCGGTGTCGGGGTCGGCGAGGCGGAGCTCGACCAGCGGGGTCGGCTGGCCCTGCGTGGCGCGGACGTCGGCGAGCTCGTCGTCGGAGAGCCCGTCGTGGATCGACCGGAGCATGCCCGTCGTCGCGATCGGGCTGGTCTCGGTCATGCCCCACGCCTGCGTGATCGGCAGCCCGACCTTCTCCCGCCAGCCCTCGGAGAGCGAGCGCGGCACCGCGGAGCCGCCGCAGAGCACGATCCGCAGGTGCGGGACGTCGGAGCGCTCGAGCTCGGGCAGGACGCCCATCCAGATGGTCGGCACGCCGGCGGTGACGGTGATGTCGTGGTCGCGCAGCATCCCGGCGATCGCCTTCGGCACCATGTTCGGCCCGGGCATGACGATCGAGGCGCCGCAGAACACCGCCGCGTAGGGCGTGCCCCAGGCGTTGGCGTGGAACATCGGGACGATCGGGAGCAGGACGTCCCGCTCGACGAGCCCCGCGACGTCGGCGATGAGCACCGCGATCGAGTGCAGCACCGTCGAGCGGTGGGAGTAGACGACGCCCTTCGGGTTGCCGGTGGTGCCCGACGTGTAGCACATGGCGGCGGCGCGGTTCTCGTCCGCGACCTCGAAGAGACCGGGGAACGGCTCGACCGAGGCGAGCAGCTCCGCGTGGTCGACGATGCGCTCGTCGTCGGGGATCTCGGTGTCGGCGCCGTCGTCGATGACGACGAATTTCTTCACGTTCGGCATCTGCTCGGCGAGCGGCCAGAGCATCCCGAGCAGCGCCCGCTCGACGAAGATCACCTCGTCGTCGGCGTGGTTGACGATGTAGACGAGCTGCTCGGGGAAGAGCCGGATGTTGAGCGTGTGCAGCACGCGGCCCGTACAGGGCACGGCGAAGTACAGCTCGAGGTGGGCCGGGGTGTTCCAGCAGAAGGTGCCGACGCGGGCATCCTCGGCGACGCCGAGGGCGTCGAGGGCCGCGGCGGTCCGGCGGACGCGCTGCCCCCAGTCCGCGTACGTCGTCGTGGTGACGGCGCCGCCGACGCCGATCCCGGTGAGCGTCTTGTGACCGAACATCTGCTCGGCCCGGTGGAACACGTGGGGGAGGGCGAGGGGACGGTCCTGCATCTGTCCGAGCACGGGCGCGGCCTTCCTGGAGCTGCTTCGGGAGGAGGAAGGCGAGCCTACGACCGGATGTGGCGCCGGTCATACCGTTGGCGTCCGTACGCAACCGTGTGACCGGGTGCACTGTGACCCGGGTGACGAACCGGGACTACCGCCGCCCTACCTGCGGGGACCTCGCGCGGTCGGGCGGAGTGCGGTCGCTCCGCCTTGACCACCCCCGGGACCTGTGTGAACCTCGAATCACGGCAACAGAACGCACGTGACGTGCGTCGGAGCCGCCGAGTGGCGCTGCAACGGGCTTCGCCCGCCACGCTCGGTGGATTCCGCACCATCGCAAGGGCGCCTCCGGACGGTGGAGGACCGCGCCCGAGGTCCGGCGACGAGCCGGGTCGATGACTGCACGGTCGTACCACTCACCCCACGACAGCGGATGAGGAGTCATGGCAGCAGTAGGCACCACGCACGAGAAGTACGCCGAGAAGAACGGGATCGACTTCGCGGTCGCCGACCTCTCGCAGGCCGACTTCGGTCGCCGCGAGATCCGCCTCGCCGAGCACGAGATGCCCGGGCTGATGGCCCTGCGGCGCGAGTACTCCGAGGCGAAGCCGCTGCACGGCGCGCGCATCTCCGGCTCGCTGCACATGACGATCCAGACCGCGGTGCTCATCGAGACCCTGGTCGAGCTCGGTGCCGAGGTCCGCTGGGCCTCCTGCAACATCTTCTCCACGCAGGACCACGCGGCCGCCGCGGTCGTCGTCGGCCCGCACGGCACCCCCGAGGAGCCCAAGGGCGTCGCGTGCTTCGCCTGGAAGGGCGAGTCGCTGGAGGAGTACTGGTGGTGCGCCGAGCAGATGCTCGCGTGGCGCGACAGTGAGACCCGCGGCCCGAACATGATCCTGGACGACGGCGGCGACGCCACCATGCTCGTCCACAAGGGCGTGGAGTTCGAGAAGGCCGGCGTCGTGCCGAGCACCGAGCTCGACGACCCCGCCGAGTACCAGGTCGTCCTCGAGACCCTGCGTCGCTCGCTCGCCGAGGACCCGCAGCACTGGACCAAGGTGGCCTCGGGCATCCGCGGCGTCACCGAGGAGACCACGACGGGCGTGCACCGCCTGTACGAGTTCTTCAACGAGGGCAAGCTGCTCTTCCCGGCGATCAACGTCAACGACTCGGTCACCAAGTCGAAGTTCGACAACAAGTACGGCTGCCGCCACTCGCTCATCGACGGCATCAACCGCGCCGTCGACGTGCTGATCTCCGGCAAGAAGGCCGTCATCTGCGGCTTCGGCGACGTCGGCAAGGGCTCCGCGGAGTCGCTGCGTGGCCAGGGTGCCCGCGTGACCGTCACCGAGGCCGACCCCATCTGCGCGCTCCAGGCGCTGATGGAGGGCTACGACGTCAACACCGTCGAGAACGTCATCGACGAGGCCGACATCGTCATCACGACGACCGGCAACAAGGACATCATCACGCTCGAGCACATGAAGCGGATGAAGCACCAGGCGATCCTGGGCAACATCGGCCACTTCGACAACGAGATCCAGGTCGAGAAGCTCGAGAAGTCCGGCGCCACGCGGATCAACATCAAGCCGCAGGTCGACGAGTGGCGCTTCGAGGACGGCCACTCGATCATCCTGCTGTCCGAGGGTCGCCTGCTGAACCTGGGCAACGCCACCGGGCACCCCAGCTTCGTCATGTCGAACTCGTTCGCGAACCAGACGATCGCGCAGATCGAGATCTTCACGAAGCAGGACGAGTACCCGATCGGCGTCTACCGCCTGCCGAAGCACCTGGACGAGAAGGTCGCGAAGGTCCACGTCGAGGCACTCGGCGCGGAGCTGACCAAGCTCACCAAGGAGCAGGCCGAGTACATCGGCGTCGACGTCGAGGGCCCGTACAAGCCGGAGCACTACCGGTACTGATCGGACCTGACCTCGGAGGGCCCCGTCGCCACGTGCGGCGGGGCCCTCCGTCGTGTCCGGGTGTGCCCTCGCCGCGAGGTTCACGTGGGGCAGGTTCCGTGGCCGTGGGCCCTGCCTGGCGTGCACCTCGGCGCGGGCGGGCCGGGCAGCCGGTCCGCGAGGTTCACGTGGGGCAGATCTCGGGGCTGCTCGCCCTGCGTGGTGTGCACCTCGCCGGTCCCGCACCGCCGTCACGCTGCGTTCCTGGCTAGCGTGGCCGTCCGTGGGTGTTCTGGTGGCCGTCGAGGGCCTGGACGGGGCGGGCAAGGCGACCCTGGTGGCCGCCCTGCACCGCGCGGCCGAGCACCGGGGCGCGACGGTCGGCGCGATCGCCTTCCCGCGCTACGACGACGACGTCCACGCGGCACTGGCCGGCGAGGCGTTGCGCGGCGGGCACGGCGACACCGGCGCCTCCGTGCACGCGATGGCCCTCCTGTTCGCCCTCGACCGCCGGGCCGCGCGCGAGGAGCTCGCCACCCGCCGTCGGGACTGCGATCTGCTGCTGGTCGACCGGTACGTGGCGTCGAACGCGGCGTACGGCTCGGCGCGGCTGCACGAGGGCGTCGGCGGGTTCGCGGCCTGGGTGGCGGCCACCGAGATCGAGCGGTTCGGGCTCCCGGTGCCGGACGCGCAGGTGCTGGTCCGGGTGCCGCCGGAGCTCGCGGCGCAGCGGGTCCGCGACCGTGCGGCGCAGCGGCCCGACCGCGCCGCCGACGGCTTCGAGGCCGACGCCGAACTGCAGGGACGGTGTGCGGCGGTCTACGACGCCCTCGTCGAGGAGCAGTGGCTGGCACCCTGGTGGGTGTCCGACAATCGGCAGTCGGGGGACAACGCGCTCACCCGTACGGCTGACGCCGTGCTGGATGCCGTGCTCGGGGACGCATTCGCTCCCGGATCGTCGGTGAGAAGTGACACCATTGAGACATGAGCTCCCGGATCCTCGTGGTGGACGACGACTCCTCGCTCGCCGAGATGCTGACGATCGTCCTGCAGGGCGAGGGTTTCGAGACGACGGTCGTCTCGGACGGGGCCGACGCGCTGCCGACGGTGCGGGAGTCCGCGCCGGATCTGGTGCTGCTCGACCTGATGCTGCCGGGCATGAACGGGATCGACGTCTGCCGGGCGATCCGGGCCGAGTCCGGGGTGCCCGTCGTCATGCTGACCGCGAAGACCGACACGGTGGACATCGTGCTCGGGCTGGAGTCGGGCGCGGACGACTACATCGTCAAGCCGTTCAAGCCGAAGGAGCTCGTCGCCCGGATCCGGGCGCGGCTGCGGCAGTTCCCGTCGGAGCCCAGCGAGCAGATGCAGATCGGCGACGTGACGATCGACGTCCCGGCGCACCAGGTGCGTCGCGGCGGCGCGCCGATCCCGCTCACGCCGCTGGAGTTCGACCTGCTGGTGGCGCTCGCCCGCAAGCCGCGGCAGGTGTTCACCCGCGAGGTGCTGCTCGAACAGGTCTGGGGCTACCGGCACGCGGCGGACACCCGGCTGGTGAACGTCCACGTGCAGCGGCTGCGCTCCAAGGTCGAGACGGACCCGGAGCACCCCGAGGTGGTGCTGACCGTCCGCGGGGTCGGGTACAAGGCCGGCCCGCCCTGATCGGTGTGACCGGGGTGATCCGTGGCTGAGCGTCTCGCCGGGCTCCGCCGCCGCGCCGAGCTGGCCCTCGCGGAGCGGGTCGGCGCCGTCCGCGTGCTGTGGCGCCGGTCGATGCAGCTGCGGGTCGTGCTGTCCACGGTCGCGATGTCGACCGTCGTGGTGCTCGTCCTCGGCCTCGTCCTGCAGACCCAGATCGCGGACCGGCTGCTCGAGGGCAAGGAACAGGCCGCCCTCGTGCAGGCCGACATCAGCCGCGGCAACCTGGAGCGCGACCTCGCCCGCGTCGATCCCGACCGCGACGGCACGCAGGCCACGCTCGACGAGGCGCTCGACGGGCTGACCTCCTCCGGCTCCGGGTCCGACCGCGACGCCGGGGCCTTCGAGGCCGTGCTCGTCGCCGGCACCGAGGCCATCGGGACACCCGGGGCGACGGGGTCGAGCGGATCGGTCACCGACCCGTCGTCGGGACCCGCGGGGGTGGTGCCGCCGCAGCTGCGCGCCCCGGTGCTCAAGGGCTTCCTCGCGACGAAGTACGTGACGGTGACGAGGACCGGGCGCCCGGACGTCCCGGCGTACGTCGTCGGCCAGCCGGTGCGGACCGCCGGACGCAACCTGCAGCTGTACCTGATCTTCCCGCTCACGGCCGAGCAGCGGACCCTCGCGCTGATCCAGTCGACGTTGGCGCTGGCCGGGCTGGCGCTGCTGGGTCTGCTCGCGGGGATCTCGAGCATCGTCACGCGCCAGGTCGTGCGTCCGGTGCGCCAGGCCGCGGACGTGGCCGAGCGGTTCGCCGACGGACACCTCGACGAGCGCATGCCGGTCTACGGCGACGACGAGGTGGCGCGCCTCGCCGAGTCCTACAACGAGATGGCCGCGAGCATCCAGCAGCAGATCCACCAGCTCGAGGAGTTCGGGGCGCTGCAGCGACGGTTCACCTCCGACGTCAGCCACGAGCTGCGGACGCCGCTGACGACGGTGCGGATGGCGGCCGAGGTGCTGCACGCGCAGGCCGAGGACCGGAAGGACACCGACCGGATCGCCCACCGGAGCGCGCAGCTGCTCGTCGACGAGCTGGACCGCTTCGAGTCGTTGCTGGGTGACCTGCTCGAGATCAGCCGCCTCGACGCCGGGGTGGCCGAGCTCGCCGTGGAGCGGGTCGACGTCCGCGACGTCGTGCGCCGTGCCGCGGAGACCGTGCGCCACCTCGTCGACGAGACCGCGACGCCGCTGCTGCTCGACCTCGCCGAGCCCGCCGCCGCGGAGGTCGACCCGCGTCGCGTCGAGCGGATCCTGCGCAACCTGCTGGCCAACGCGATCGACCACGGCGAGAGCCGGCCGGTCGAGGTGCGGGTGGCGGCCGACGAGCACGCGGTGGCGGTCGTCGTGCGCGACCACGGGATCGGCCTGAAGCCCGGCGAGGCCGGCCTGGTGTTCAACCGGTTCTGGCGCGCCGACCCCTCGCGCCAGCGCCGCAGCGGCGGCACGGGGCTGGGGCTCGCCATCAGCCTCGAGGACGCGCGCCTGCAGGGCGGCTGGCTGCAGGCGTGGGGCGAGACCGACCACGGCGCGGTGTTCCGGCTGACGCTGCCGCGCACCGCCGGGGACCTGCTGCGCACCAGCCCGCTCCCGCTCATCCCCGTCTCGGCGGCACCCGCCGAGGCCGAGCCCGGCATCCACGAGGCCGCGGGCACGACGGGCACGGCGCTGCCCCCGCCCGAGACCGGCGAGTTCGCGGTGGTCGTGCCGGAGGAGCTGCCCGACCCGTCGTCGGGGACCCCGGAGGACGCACGATGACGTCCCGACGACGGCTCCTGCCGGCCGCCGTGCTCGGTCTCGTCGCCCTGCTCCTCGCCGGGTGCGCCACGGTGCCGGGCTCGTCCGACGTGACCGTGCTGCGGCGCGTGGGCGACCCCGCCGAGCCGAGCGCCCCTCCGGGGCCCGCCCGGGGTGCCGGCCCCCTGGAGATCGTGCGCGGCTGGATCCTGGCCTCCGGCGCGACCGCGGAGCGCCACAGCGCCGCCCGGGCGTTCCTCGCCCCGGCCACGGCGGGCAGCTGGGACGACGGCGCGTCGCCGACGGTCGTGTCCGACCGGGTGGACACGACCTTCTCCGAGGGCAACGGGCAGGCGCCGGAGGCGTCGGTGCGGGTCCGGGCGGACAAGCTCGGCACCCTGCGCCCGGACGGGGCCTTCGTGGCCGACCCGGGCACCGTCGACGTCACCGTGAACCTCACCCAGGACAACGGCGTGTGGCGCATCTCCGGCCTGCCGCCGGGCACCATCGTGCGGCGGACCGACCTGCGGGCGAACACCCGGCCGGTGCGCATCTGGTTCCTCGCCGCCGTGGGCGGCGCGCCGGTCGGGGAGACCCGCTACCTCGCGACGAGCCCGGCCCGGTCGGTCGCCTCGCGGGTGCTCGACGAGCTGCTCTCCGGCCCGTCCGAGGACCTGCGCGGGGCGGCGCTGTCCGCCCTGCCGCCGGGGGCGATGCTGCGCTCGGCGGTGGGCACGAGCCCGGACGGGGTCACCACCGTCGACCTCACCCGCATCGGTCCGGTCGACGCGCTCGACGGCGGGCGCCGCACCGAGATCGCCCAGCAGATCGTGCTGACGCTCGCCGGGGTGGGCATCGACCGCGTCGCGCCGAGCGTCGACGGCGAGCCGCTGGTGGAGGGACGCACCGAGCTCGGCGTCGCCGACGTCCTCGCCTCCCTGCCGCCCGTGGTCCGCGAACGCCGCGACCTCCCCAGCGACAACGCCTCCTCCGCCCCGGCCGCGCCGCCCGCCCTCGTGGTGACCGGCGGCCGGGTGCTCACCGTCCCCGACAACCCCTCCGCGGCGAGCGCGAGCGCCCCCGACCTCGTCACGGGTGTCGACGACCCCCGCAGCGCCAGCCTCTCGCCCGACGGGCGGGACGTCGCCGTCGTCGGGCTGGGCGCGGACGGGATGCGGCTGTGGGTCGGCCGGTCCGGTGCCGCCGCCACGCCGAGCCCGGTCGCCGGGCGCTACGTCGGCCGCCCGTCCTGGACCCCGGACGGCAGCGAGGTCTGGGCGGTCGTCGACGGCGTTCCGGTCCGTGCGGTCCGCGCGCCCGGGGACGGCGGCGCCCTCACCCCGGTCGCCCTCGACAGCACCTCCCTCGCCGGCTACGGCCCGCCGACGACGCTGCGGCTCTCCCCGGACGGCACGAAGGTCGCGCTGGTGGCCGGGGGCCGGGTCCTCGTCGCGACCGTCATCCGCGACAGCGGCGGCGGCGCGCGCCTCGGGCCGGTGCGCGTGCTGCGCCCGGGGCCGGTCGGGGAGGCCCTCGCGGGCGTCCTCGACGTCACGTGGTCGCAGACCGACCGGCTCGTGGCGGTGGGCACCGCCCTCGGCCGCCCGGTGCAGAGCGCCTCCGTGGACGGCCTCGACCTGGACAGCCCGACCACCACGAACCTCACCCCGCCCGTGACCGCGGTGGCCGCCGCTCCGGAACGCCCGACGCTCGTGGTGGACCAGGGCGGGCTCTGGTCCCTGCCGGCCAGCGGCGGCGACGTCTGGAGCTCGGTCCCCGGCGGGTCCAACTCGTCCGTGCCCGCCTACCCGGGGTAGACCGCTCGCCCGTCCGCGCCACCGCGTCGGCGATCGGGTCAGCGGATCGTCCCCAGCCCGCTCCCGACGACGGGTCGTCCCCAGGCCCGGGCGGTCCGCTGGCGACCGGAGGGCGGGGCGGCCGAGCATCGAGGTGTGATCACAGCCGCGTGGCGCGCCCTGCTCGACCTCCTGCTGCCCACACCCTGCGGCGGCTGCGACGCGGTCGTGGAGCCCGGCCACGGGCTCTGCGCGGGTTGCCGCGCGGAGCTCGCCCGCCCGGTGCCCGCCCCGGACCTGGCCGGGCTGCCCCCGGCGATGGCGCTCGCGCCCTACCGCGGGGCACCCCGCCGCGCGGTGATCGCCTACAAGGAGCGCGGCCGTCGGGACCTCGCCCGGCCGCTGGCCGCCGCCCTCGCCGCGGCACTCGCGGAGGCGTTCCCGCGGGGGCCCTGTCTGCTCGTGCCGGCGCCGTCGCGGCCCGGGGCGGCCCGGGCCCGGGGCGGTGACCACATGCTGCACCTGGCCCGCACGGTCGCGGCCGGGACCGGTCACGTCGTGCTGCCCGCGCTGGCCCTGTCGTGGCGCGCGCGGGACTCCGTCGGCCTCGACGCCCGGGCGCGCGCCGCGAACCTGGCCGCGCACCTGCGGGTCCGGCGCCGGCTGCGGGCCGTTCCGGACGACGACCGGCCGGTGGTGCTGCTCGACGACGTGCTCACCACGGGCGCGACGGCGCTCGCGTGCGGGCGGGCCCTCGCCGACGCCGGGCGGCCGGTCGGGCTGGTGCTCGTGATCACCGCGGTCGGGGCCCGACGCCCGGTGGTCCCGGGGGGTCGTCCGACCCGACGGAGGGTCACCCGGACGGGTGCTCCCGGGGTCGTGTCGATCCGCCGCGAGCAGGACGGAGCCGCCCGTCGCCCGACCCGGGAGACGCCCGCACGACACCTTCCGGCCACCCGTCGGAGTCGCTAGCGTGTCCCCTCTCACCGGTCCGGCGACCGAGAGGAGGCACGAGGAGTCGTATCGCGACGCCACGGCCTGCTCGGGCCGATGTGGCGGCGCTCCGTCCTTCCCACGGGAGTTGATGTGGAGATCGTCATCTGTGGCCGCAACGTCGAGGTCCCGGAGCACTTCCGCGACCACACGACCGAGAAGTTGGCCCGACTCGGACGCTTTGACCACAAGGTCATCCGGATGTCCGTCGAGCTCTCGCACGAGAACAACCCGCGTCAGACCAAGACCTGCCAGAGCGTCGAGATCACCGGCCGCGGGCGGGGACCCGTCGTCCGGGCCGTCGCCTGTGCCGGCGACTTCTACTCCGCCCTCGACCTGGCCGTCGGCCGCCTCGAGGAGCGGATGCGCCGTTCCCACGACCGCCGCGTGCACCGCTCCGCGCGCCGTCGTGTCGCCGTCGGCGCCGGCGGACCGGGCGAGGAACTGCCGACCAGCGGCGCCGAGCTCGACGACTCCCTGCCCGACGCGCTGCGCGAGCCCGGGGAGGACACCGCCGTCCCCGCCGCCCGCGAGGCCCTCGACGACCGCTTCGGCCGGGAGGTCGAGGGTGACGGCCCGGGGCGCATCGCCCGGGTCAAGGAGCACGAGGCCGTGCCGATGACCGTCGACGACGCCCTCTCCCAGATGGAGCTGGTGGGGCACGACTTCTTCCTGTTCTCCGATAAGGCGAGCGGACGGCCGAGCGTGGTCTACCGGCGTCACGGCTACGACTACGGCGTCATCCACCTCGTCTGACGCCTCCTCCGCCCGGTGACGGGTGGTCGCAGGAGGTGCCGGGGTCCGGTCCGGCGACGACCGGGCCCCGGACCGCCTCCGTGGTGCGCGCTTACCATGGGGTGCGTGTCCACGCACTCCCCACGAGTGCCGCGGGCGCGGGCCGACGACGACGAGGACGAGCGAGGTCACCCATCGTGGTGCTGAACCGACTGCTGCGAGCCGGCGAGGCGAGGACGGTCAAGCGTCTCGGCGCGATCGCGGACTACGTCGACACCTTCGCCGACGAGATCGAGGCGCTGTCCGACGCCGAGCTGCGGGGCAAGACCCAGGAGTTCCGCGAGCGCTACGCCGACGGCGAGTCGCTCGACGACATGCTGGGCGAGGCGTTCGCGGTCGTCCGCGAGGGGGCCAGGCGCACCCTCGGCCAGTTCCACTACCGCGTGCAGCTCATGGGCGGTGCCGCCCTGCACCTGGGCAACGTCGCCGAGATGCGCACCGGTGAGGGCAAGACGCTGGTCTCCACGCTGCCCGCCTACCTCAACGGGATCACCGGCGAGGGCGTGCACGTCGTCACCACGAACGACTACCTCGCCCGCCGCGACTCCGAGTGGATGGGCCGGGTCCACCGCTTCCTCGGCCTGACCGTCGGCGCGATCTACTCCGAGATGCCGCCCGACGAGCGGCGCGAGGCCTACAAGGCCGACATCACCTACGGCACGAACAACGAGTTCGGCTTCGACTACCTGCGCGACAACATGGCCTGGTCGAAGGCCGAGTGCGTCCAGCGCGGGCACGTCTTCGCGGTCGTCGACGAGGTCGACTCGATCCTCATCGACGAGGCCCGCACGCCGCTGATCATCTCCGGGCCCGCCGAGCAGAGCGCCCGCTGGTACTCCGAGTTCGCCCGGCTCGCGCCGAAGATGTCCAAGGACCTGCACTACGAGGTCGACGAGCGGAAGAAGACCGTCGGGGTCACCGAGGAGGGCGTCGCCTTCATCGAGGACCAGCTCGGCATCGAGAACCTCTACGAGGCCGCGAACACCCCGCTGGTCGGATACCTGAACAACGCGATCAAGGTCAAGGAGCTCTTCCTCAAGGACAAGGACTACATCGTCCGCGACGGCGAGGTCCTGATCGTCGACGAGTTCACCGGTCGCGTGCTCGCGGGTCGCCGCTACAACGAGGGCCTGCACCAGGCGATCGAGGCCAAGGAAGGCGTCGAGATCAAGCAGGAGAACCAGACTCTTGCGACGATCACGCTGCAGAACTACTTCCGCCTCTACGAGAAGCTCTCCGGGATGACCGGTACGGCCCAGACCGAGGCCGCCGAGCTCTCCAAGACCTACAAGCTCGGCGTCGTGCCGATCCCGACGAACCGGCCGCCGCAGCGCGTCGACCAGCCCGACCTGGTCTACAAGACCGAGGCGGCGAAGTTCGAGGCCGTGGCCGACGACATCGCCGAGCACTACGAGCGCGGCCAGCCGGTGCTGATCGGCACCACGAGCGTCGAGCGCTCGGAGTACCTCGCGAAGCTGCTCGTGCAGCGCGGCGTCGAGCACTCGGTGCTCAACGCGAAGTTCCACGAGCAGGAGGCCGGGATCATCGCCCAGGCCGGGCGCCGTCGGGCCGTCACGGTCGCGACGAACATGGCCGGTCGCGGTACCGACATCGTGCTGGGCGGCAACCCCGACTTCATCGCCGACCTCGAGCTGCGGGCCAAGGGACTCGACCCGGTCGAGACCCGCGAGGAGTACGAGGCGGCGTGGGACGACACCCTCACCCGCGTCAAGGACGAGGTCCGGCGCGAGGGCGAGGAGGTCAAGAAGGCGGGCGGCCTCTACGTCCTCGGGACCGAGCGCCACGAGTCGCGCCGCATCGACAACCAGCTCCGCGGGCGCGCGGGCCGCCAGGGCGACCCGGGCGAGTCGCGCTTCTACCTGTCCCTCGGCGACGAGCTGATGCGCCGGTTCAACGGCGCCATGGTCGAGACGATCATGACGCGGTTCAACCTGCCGGAGGACATGCCGATCGAGGCCAAGATGGTCTCGCGGGCGATCCGGTCCGCACAGACGCAGGTCGAGCAGCAGAACTTCGAGATCCGCAAGGACATCCTCGAGTACGACGAGGTCATGAACCAGCAGCGGACGGTGATCTACGACGAGCGCCGCCGCGTGCTCGACGGGGAGAACCTGTCCGAGCAGATGCAGAACATGATCGTCGACGTCGTCACCGCCTACGTCGACGGCGCCACCGCCGAGGGCTACAGCGAGGACTGGGACCTCGAGAAGCTCTGGGAGGGCCTGCGCCAGCTGTACCCGGTGTCGGTGCGCTGGGAGGACGTCGCCGAGGAGCACGACGACATCGACCGTGACGTGCTCGTCGAGGTCCTCACCGAGGACGCGCTGGCGGCCTACGAGCGCCGCGAGGCCGAGATCGACGGCATCGTGCCCCAGGGCGGGATGCGCGAGCTCGAGCGCCAGGTGATCCTCTCGGTGCTCGACCGCAAGTGGCGCGAGCACCTGTACGAGATGGACTACCTCAAGCAGGGCATCGGGCTGCGGGCGATGGCCCAGCGCGACCCGAAGATCGAGTACAAGCGCGAGGGCTTCGAGATGTTCTCCTCGATGATGGAGGGCATCAAGGAGGAGTCCGTCGGCTTCCTGTTCAACCTGACCATCCAGGTCGAGGAGATCGCGCCGGTCGACGCGGTGCCGGGCGCCAACCCGAACACCGACACCGCCATGCAGCCCGCGATCACGCCGGAGACGCCGCCGCAGGACGGTCGCCGGCTCACGACGGCGGGTGCGGCGCCGGTCTCGGCCCCGACGCGGCCGGTCGGTCCGGTCGGCGGCCAGGGCCCGGGTCGGCAGGCCCCGCCACGCATGGTCCCGCCGGACCCGCGCTCGACGCCGACGACGGCCATCCCGGCGGCGGGTCGCCCCCAGGCGCCGGTCGACCGGCCGTCGCAGCCGAGCGGCCCGCAGCCGAACGCGGCTCCGGTGCCGACGGGGCGTGCGGGCCGGGGTGGCCCGAACGGTCGCCACGGCCGCCAGGCCCCGCCCGCGGCGGCCGACGCGGCCACGCAGCCGACCGCGGCCGGCCCGGCGATGTCGCAACTGAACGGCGGGCCGGTCCCCGACGCCTTCCGCGGCGCCGGGCTGGGCGGGAACCGTCCGCAGCAGCTCAACTACTCGGGCCCGGACGAGGACGGCCGCACCGCCGCGGGCGGCGGGGCCCGGACGGGCGGTCGCCACGCGGGCGGCAACCCGCAGCAGGCCCGTCGCGCCGACACCCCGTCGCGCAACGCGCCGTGCCCCTGCGGCTCGGGCCGCAAGTACAAGCAGTGCCACGGGGCGCCGCCGCGGGGCTGACCCGCGGCCACCTTGTCGCGGCGAGCCGCACGGCACCGGCCGTCTTGTCGCAGTGAATCACTGCGACAAGGTGAGCCGGACGGTGCGGTAGCCCGCGACAAGGGCGCCGCCGACACGGCCTCCCGGCGCCGGACCGGCCCCGGGGGCTGATCACCCGACGACGAGCTCGACCAGTCGCCACCCGCCGTCGCGCAGCTCGAAGCGGGCCGCCACCGCGCGGGTCCGGGTCGCGGCGGACAGCGCGGCGGCGACCTCCACGGCCGGGACGGGCTCCGACCCCGCCGTGACCAGCGGGCACATCCGCAGGCCCCGCACGCGAGTCGTCCCGGGCCGGCGCCCGGCCGGGACCCGGGTCCCGAGCCGCGCGAGGACCGCCTCCGGGCAGACGCCGGCGAGGTGCGCGACCGGTCGCACGCCGTCGAGCACCTCGGCGACCGCCGACAGCACCCGCAGCGCGACCGGCCCGACCTGCGACCGCGCCGCCCCGAGCGCGGCCTCCCACGCCGGGGTGGCCAGGTCCGGGGCCGGTTCCGGGTCCGCCCGCGCCACCGCCGGGACGGGGACGGAGTGCAGCGCCCGCAGCCGGGGCGACGGACGCCGGTCCATGCGCCGCGCGAGCCGTGGCGCCGTGCAGACCCGTCCGGCGCGCGGCCGGACGCCGGGCGTGACGGCGTCCACCGGGCCGGTGCCGCCTCCCGTCGACGCCGGTCCGGGTTCGTGTGCCGTGACGCTCATGTGTCCTCCCGGGACGGTGCCGACGGGCGCCGGTCGGCGCCCGGGTCCGACGGGCGGGAGGACTCCGCGGACGCGCCCGACTCTAGGGCCGGAAACTGCCGACCAGGAGGGGTTTGGATGATCTCGTCACGGGGTATGGCGACGCGTCAGTTCGAAGCAGGCCAGCGTCGCCGCGCACGCCGCGTTGAGCGACTCCACCCCGCCGGCCATCGGGATCGCGACCGTGCCGTGCAGCTCGCCGCGCACCTCCTCGGTGAGGCCGTCGGTCTCCCCGCCCACCACGAGTGCGGTCCGGGGAGCCAGTTCGGCGTCGAACAGCGACGACGAGCCGCCGCCGTCGAGCCCGAGCAGCACGAAGCCCGCCTCGGCGAGCGCGGCCAGGCCCGCCGCGGCCGTCCCGGCGCGCAGCACCGGAGCGTGGAACGCCACCCCGGCCGAGGCCTTGACCACGAGCGGGTCGATCGAGGGCAGCCCGCGGCGGGGGAGCAGGACGCCCTCCAGCCCGGCGGCGGTGGCCGAGCGCAGGATCATGCCGACGTTGGCCGGGTTGGTGAGGCCGTCGAGGACGAGCACCCGGGCGGGGGCCTCCGGCCCGAGCGCCGCGAGGAACCGCTCGACGGTCCGCATGCCGGGCGCGACCACGTCGGCGATCACGCCCTGGTCCTGGCGGCCGTTGCCCGCGAGCACCTTGACCCGCTGGGCGGAGGCGCGCGTCACCCGGACCCCGCGGGAGCGCGCCGCCTCGAGGATCAGCCGCACGGCGCGCTGGTCGACCCCCTCGGCGAGCACGACCTTGTCGACCTCCAGCGCGTGGTCGGTGAGAGCCTCGAGCACCGGTTTGCGGCCGTAGACCGTCACGAAACGGTCCTTTGGGGACACGGCGTCGTCCTGCTCCTCGCGTGACATCGGCGACCACTCTGGCAGACAGCGGTCACCCGCCGTCGTGCGAGGATCGAGGCCATGCCGGACCGCCTCACGGCCCTGGACGCCTCCTTCCTCTACATGGACCAGCCGACGACGCCGATGCACGTCGGCAGCGTCGCCGTCTTCCGCAAGCCCCGGTCCGGCTTCGACTACGAGCGGCTCGTCGAGCTCATCTCCGGGCGGATCGGGCTGGTCCCGCGCTACCGGCAGAAGATCAAGCAGATCCCGTACGGCGTGGCCCGGCCGGTGTGGGTGGACGACACCGATTTCGACGTCACCTACCACGTGCGCCGCTCCGCGCTGCCCGGTCCGGGCACCGACCGCGCGCTCAACGAGCTCGTCGCGCGCCTCATGTCGCGCCCGCTCGACCACACCCGCCCGCTGTGGGAGATGTACCTCGTCGACGGGCTCTCGGGCGGGCGCGTCGCGATCGTGACGAAGACCCACCAGGCCATGGTCGACGGGATCGCGTCGATCGACATCAGCCAGGTCGTGCTCGACGACTCGCCCGACGGCCGCGACGACCCGGACGACGACTGGGTGGCCCGCCCCGAGCCGCCGTCGTGGAAGCTCGTCCTCGACGCGGTGGGGGAGGCCGTCGCCCGCCCCGGCAACGCGGTCGAGGCGGCCCACGCCGCCGTGCGCGACGCGGCCGACACCGTGACGAAGGTGGCGGGCGTGGCGGGCGGGCTGCTCTCCGCGGTCCGCACCGCCGTGCGCCCGGCCCCGACCAGCCCGCTCAACGTGCCGATCTCCACCCAGCGCCGCTTCGCGCACGCCCGCACCGAGCTCGAGGACTACCGCACCGTCCGGCGCGCGCACGGGGGCACGATCAACGACGTCGTCCTCACCGTCATCGCGGGCGCCATGCGGAACTGGCTGCTCTCCCGCGGCGCCTCGGTCACGCCGTCGACGACGATGCGCGCGATGGTCCCGCTGTCGGTGCGCGGCGAGGCGGCCGCGACCGGGGCGATCAGCGGCGGCGGGCTGCTGGGGAACCGGATCGCCTCGTACCTCGTGGACCTCCCCGTGGGCGAGCCGAACCCGGTCCTGCGGATGCACCACGTCGCGCACGCGATGCGCGAGCACAAGCAGTCCGGCCAGTCGGTGGGCGCCAACGCGCTGGTGCGGGTGGGCGGGTTCGCGCCGCCCACCCTGCACGCGCTGGGCGCCCGCGCCGCGAGCGGCCTGTCCCGGCGGCTGTTCAACGTCGTCGTCTCGAACGTGCCCGGGCCGCAGCACCCGCTCTACGCGGGCGGTGCCCGGATGCTCGAGATGTACCCGGTGGTGCCGCTCGCGAAGGGACAGTCGCTCGCGGTGGGGCTGACCTCCTACGACGGCGGGGTGTTCTACGGCTTCAACGCCGACCGGGACTCGATGGCCGACGTCGACGAGTTCGGCGACCTCGTGACGGAGGCGCTGGCCGAGCTCGTCGCGACGGTGCCGCAGTGAGGACCCCCTCCCGGCGTGCCGTCGTCCTCGGTACCGGCGGCTCGCTGGGCTACGCGTGGACGGTGGCGGCGCTGTCGACCTGGCAGCAGCACACCGGTCACGACGCGCGTGACGCCGACGTGATCATCGGGACCTCGGCGGGGTCGATCGTCGCCTCGGCCCTCGCGAGCGGGGTCCCGGTCGACGACCTGGTGGGCCACCTGCTCGAGCCGCGGGAGCGTCCGTCGTCGGGGGAGACCCGGCCCCGCCGTCGCGGCGCGCGGGGCGGGCTGCCGCCGATGCCGCGGGTGGGGCCGGGGTCGGTGCGGCTGCTGCGGGAGGTCGTGCGCCACCCGCGCCGCTTCCCGCCGCTCGCGGTGGCGTCGGCGCTGCTGCCGGTCGGGCGGGCCGACACGTCCGGCGTGATCCGGCTGGTCTCCTCGTTCGCGCCGGAGACGTGGCCGGCCCCGCCGACCGCGCCGGAGCTGCGCATCATCGCGACCGACTACGACAGCGGCGCCCGGGTGCCGTTCGGGCGCGAGGGGGCGCCGCCCGCGTCGTGCGGCGAGGCGGCGAGCGCCTCCTGCGCGGTCCCGGGGTGGTTCGAGCCGGTGCGGATCGGCGGGCGCCGCTACGTCGACGGCGGGGTGTGCTCGGCGACCTCGGCCGACCTGCTGCTCGGGTCGGACATGCCGGAGCTCGACGAGGCGCTGGTCCTCGTCCCGCTGGCCCGGCGCGGGCGTATCCACTTGACGGGGGTGGGGGGTGCGGCCGACGGACTGTTCCGTGGGATGGTCGGGGGCCGCAGTGCCCGGGAGATCGCCCGGCTGCGCGAGGCCGGTCTCCGGGTCACCTCGCACGCGCCGGGACCCGAGGAGCGCTCGGTGATGGGTTGGAACGTCATGGACGCCCGCCGGCAGGCGGACGTGGTGCGGACCGCGCTGCGCACGACGGCGCAGTGGTGGTCCCGGAAGGACCGGGACACGTGAGGGTTTTGCTGGGCGAGCGGAGCGACGGGTGAGGGTCTTCGTCCCGACCACGGTGGCCGGGCTGCGCCGG
Source organism: Actinomycetospora sp. NBRC 106378 (assembly GCF_030269685.1). Taxonomy (GTDB): domain Bacteria; phylum Actinomycetota; class Actinomycetes; order Mycobacteriales; family Pseudonocardiaceae; genus Actinomycetospora. The sequence goes on along the minus strand of NZ_BSTT01000011.1, from coordinate 105,206 downwards.
CTGCTCGCCGACGGGCAGGTCCAGCCGCTCTCCGGGACCGCGTTCGCGCTGACCCCGGCGCTGCGCGAGTCCTACCTCGCGGGTGACGACGAGGAGCTGGAGTACGTCGCCATGAGCGAGGCGGCGCGGGCCTCGCTGCGGCTGCTCGCCACCGAGCTGGCCGACGACCCGGAGACGCCGCCGCGCCGGGCGGTCGTCGCGGCCGACGTCGACGACGTGACCCTGCGCCCGGACCTCGACGCCGCGGTCGTCCGGGTGGCGGGTCCCATCCCGTCGAAGCGGCTCGCCTCGATCCACCTCGATCTCGCCGAGGCCGCGGACGCCGTGCGCGCCGCCGCGGCCGTCATCGACGCCGCCGACCTGGGCGACGAGGACGCCGAGCTCACGCTCGGCGACGCCGAGGACCACGACCTGGCCTGGTACGGCGTCCAGGAGCTGCCGTTCGTGCTGGAGCTGGACGTTCCCGACGGCGGGTGAGCGCGCCGGCCTCCCGGCCGCGAGATGTACGTGGGGCAGGTCGCGGGGCGTTCGGGTCTGCCTGGTGTGACTCTCGCGGACGGAGCAGGGCGCACCGGCCTCCCGTCCGCGAGATGCACGTGGGGCAGGTCGCGGGACGTCGGGGCCTGGCTGGTGTGACTCTCGCGGACGGAGCGGCGGCCTCAGGTCCCCGTCGCCGCGCGGGCCGCGGGCTGTCGGGCGAGGAACGCCTCGCCCGCGCGGACGCCGTCGTCGATCAGGCCCTGCAGGAACGCGGGGGAGCGGTCGGCGGCGGACGCGGAGTCGAGGCGACGGTCGAGCTGGATGCGCTCGATGCCGACCTCGCGGTAGCCGGCCCCGTCGAGGTAGCCCGCGCGGACGAACTCGTTGATCTTCCCGATGGCGTCGATCTCCTGCTCCAGCGACAGGTTCGCGGTGAGCTCGGCGCGCCGGTCGGCGATCGCCCCGGGTGAGCGCGGCTCCGCGTCGATGCGCTGCGGGAACAGCTGCACGATCCAGAGCGCGTCCGGGGCGAGGGCGGGGAGGTCGCGGACGGGCGGGTTCTCGGAGAACACGCCGTCCCAGTACACACCGTCGTCGGTGTCGACGGCCCGGAACAGCGTCGGGATCGCGGCACTCGCCAGCACCGTCTCCACCGTGATCTCGCCGCGCCGCGAGTCGAACCGCCGGAACGCGCCGCTGCGCACCTCGACCGCGCCGATCTGCAGCACCGGCCCCTCGTCGCGGGGCAGCGCCGCGAGCAGCCCGAAGTCCACCCACCGTTCGAGGAGGGTCTGCAGCTGCGTGCGGGCGATCTCCGGGAACCGGTAGGGGTCGAACGCCGGCAGCGGCAGCAGGCCGAGGTCGCGCAGGCGCAGCACTCCGACCCCGACGGCGTTGGTCAGCGCGTCGAGCGGGCTCGTCGCCGCGTTGTCCCGCCAGAAGCCCTCGAGCAGCTCCACCGCGCGGCGCCGACCGCCCGTCCGCCAGCCGTACCAGGCCAGCAGCGCGCAGATCGCGCCGCCGGAGGTCCCGGTGAAGGCGACGGGCTCGACCTCGGGGGAGCGCAGCAGCGGCCGCAGCACGCCGGCGGTGAACGCCGTCTGGCTGCCGCCGCCCTGGCAGGCGATCGCGACTCGGGGCACGTCGCGATGATGCCCCGGGAGGCCGGGCGTCATGCCCGGATCAGAGGCCGTCCGGCCGCTGCGGCATCCCCTTGCGCCACGCCGTGTAGCTCTGCAGCCGCCCGCCGCGGGGCCGGAACAGCCACGGCCAGGGGTGCACGACGGCGGGCTCGACGGCGGCCGACCGACGACGGAAGCCGGGGACCGGCGCGAACGTGACCGCGACCCGACGTCCGGACAGCTCCTCCGGGACGCGGCCGCGGTACAGCTCGACGGGACGTCGCGTGGCCAGGTCGGCCAGCGTCTCGGTCAGGAAGACCAGTCGTTTGCCGGAGAGCCGCAGGCGCGCGAGGAGCGGCTCGTCGAACACGAACACGGTCGGGGCGTCCGGGTGGGCGGCCAGCGCCGGGTCGTCGTCGCCGAGGGACTCCGCGGTGAGCCAGACCGCCTCGACGTCGGGGACCTCGGCCACCGACGACGGGCCACCGGTCGACTCCGGGTCCGGGTCCGACCGGAGGGCCTCCGGCGGCTCGATCCGGGACGTGCGCTGCTCGGGCGGCCAGTCCTGCACCGGGCAGTCGGCGTTCAGCGCGCACTCCGCGCAGAGCTTCGGCGCCCGCTTCTCGACCTGGTTCCGCGAGAAGCCGTACGCCTTGCCCGTCCCGGTGCCGACCGTCCACTGCCAGCCGAGGCGGTTCGCCGCGCGGGAGCCGTCGAGCAGGTGCGTGAAGAACGCGTCCTCCCCGTCGCGCCACTGCGCCCCGGCCCGGACCGTCCACTGGCTGGAGAGCCACATCCGGCACTGGTTGACGAGCCAGCCGTCGTCGTGCAGCTCGGTGAGGTTGGTGTCCATGCAGTTCATGTCCCGCGGCCACGGGTCGTCCCACGTCTCGGGCGGCCGCGGGGGTCGGGCGCGGAGGTCGTCGCCGAGCGCCGGGCCGACCCGCGCGTAGACGTGCCGCGCGTACTCCTGCCAGGCGAGCTCGTCGCGGTACTTCGTGCGGTCGCGCTGCGGGGCGTCGGCGACGTGCTGCCACAGCGCCGGCAACGACACCAGCCCGTGCCGGATGTACGGCGACATCCGGGAGGCGCCGCGGCGCTCGGGCGGCCAGACGTCGTTGCGGCGGCGGGCGTAGTTCGCGACGTCGAGCGACCCGAGCGCGACGTCCGCGGCGGTCTGCCCACCCCGGAACGCGCCGGAGGCGGCCGGGGTGTCGCAGGTCAGGTCGCCGAGGTGCTCGGTGACGAAGGCGACGGCGGCGTCGGGCCCCGGGTCCGGGACGGGCAGTGGTGGCACACGGCTGCGTACCCGCTCAGCCCGGGATGTCCCATCCGGCCTTCTCCAGCAGCGCCAGCGAGACGTCCCAGAGCCGCCGAGCGGCCTCCGGGTCCAGCGCGTACGCCTTCACCCCGTGGATGCCGCCCCGGATCTCCTCGACGACCTCCGCCTCGTGGCAGTCCTCGAAGTACCGCCCGCCCACGCCCGCGAGCTGCGGCGACGTCGCGAGCAGCACCGACGTGGCTGCGCCCTGCTCCGGGGTCTTCATGATGTCGGCCGCGGTCACCGACAGCTCCTCGATCACCGCCGGGTCCCAGTGCTTCTGCAGCCCCGTCCAGATGCCGCCGGGCATGAGGGCGTTCGCGACGATCCCGTCCGCGGCCCAGCGGCGCGTCAGCTCGACGGCGAACAGCACGTTGGCGGTCTTCGACTGGCCGTAGGCGAGACCCGGTTCGTAGGCCCGCCGCTCGAAGAACAGGTCGTCGAACACCACGGGCGAGCTGCCGTGCCCGCTGGAGGACACCACGACGACGCGCGCGTCGCCCGCCGCCGCCAGCGCGCCGTGCAGTCCGAGCGTGAGCGCCATGTGGCCGAGGTGGTTCGTCGCGAACTGCAGCTCCCAGCCGTTCGACGTGGACGTCTCCGGCGTGTCCATCACCCCGGCGTTGTTGACGAGGACGTGCAGCGGTCCGCTCCAGGCGTCGACGAACGCGCGGACCGAGGCGAGGTCGGTGAGGTCGAGCAGGGCGGTGGACACGTGCTCGTTGCCCGTGCTCGCGCGGATGTCGGCGACCGCCCGGTCCGCGGCCTCCGCCGAGCGGGCGGCCACCGTCACCGCCGCTCCGGCGGCCGCCAGCGCCCGCGCCGTCTCCACGCCGATCCCGGACGCGGCGCCGGTGACGACGGCCGTGCGACCGGTGAGGTCGACGCCCTCGACGACCTCGAGGGCGGTGCTCCGTGCGTCGAACATCGATCTCTCCTCGTGAGTAACCATCCGGTTGGTTTCGAACGTAGCACGTCACGGTCTCCCGATCCGGGAACAGCGGGTACACCGCTCCCGTGAGCGACACCATCGTCGGGAAGCGGCTGATCTACACCTACGCCAACGGCTGGGAGTACGAGCTGTACGTCAAGAACGACACGACCGTCGACTACCGCATCCACTCGGGGCTCGTCGGCGGGCGCTGGGTGCGCGACCAGCAGGCCTACGTCTCCCGGCTGCGGGAGAACGTCCACACCGTGCACTGGACCGAGCCGACCGGCACGAGCGTGTCGATCGTGGCCGACCTCGAGCACCGGGTCACCCACGGCACGATCTTCTTCCCGCGCTGGGTCGTCGACGACCCGCAGGCCACGGTCTGCTTCCAGAACGACCACCTCGACGAGATGGCCCGCCGCCGCGAGGCCGGGCCCACCTATCCGATCGAGGTGATCGACGAGGACAGCGAGATCACGCTGCTCGAGGACCCGGGTCCCGACGACGAGTCGGTCATCTCGGAGCCTCCGGCCGGCGGTGAGAAGCCCCGCTCGTGACCCTGCCGACGCCCGGGCTGGAGTTCCTCGCGCACGTCGAGGTCGAGCTCGACACCCCGGTCGACCTGGGGTTCACCGACGCGGGCCACCGCCGCATCGTGCCGATCGTCGGCGGGCGGGTCACCGGCGAGCGGTTCTCCGGCATCGTCGTCCCCGGCGGCGCCGACTGGCAGGTCATCCAGGCCGACGGCGCCACCACGATCGACACCCGCTACCTGCTGCGCTCCGACGACGGGGCCGACGTGTACATCCGGACGGCGGGCGTGCGCGCCGGTCCGCCGGAGGTCCTGGCCGCCCTCGCGCGCGGCGAGGAGCCCGACCCGTCGTCGTACTACTTCCGCGTGCACGCGACGTTCGAGACCTCGGCGCCGCGGTACCACTGGATGACCCGGGTGCTGACGGTCGCGGTCGCGCAGCGCCGGGCGTCGCGGGTGGTCTACGACGCCTACACGGTCGGCTAGGCCTCCCAGGCGGGGACGCGCAGCGCGGTGAGGACCCGGCGCAGCGCGTCCAGGCGGCCGGCCGAGAGCATCCCGGCGTCGACCAGCGGGTCGAGCGCGCACTCCGGGTCGGCCGGCGGGCCGAGGTGCGAGCACCCGCGCGGGCAGTCCTCGACGGCGGCGGCGAGGTCGCCGAACGCGGCGACGACGTCGTCGGGGGAGATGTGCGCGAGCCCGAAGGACCGCACGCCCGGGGTGTCCACCACCCACCCGCCCTCGGGCAGGCCCAGCGCGACCGCGGAGGTCGAGGTGTGGCGGCCCTTCCCGACGCCGCTGACCACGCCCACCGCCCGCTCGGCGTCCGGCACGAGGGCGTTGACCAGCGTCGACTTCCCGACGCCGGAGTGCCCGATCAGCGCCGACACCTCGTCGTGCAGCAGCTCGCGGAGCTCCCCGGGATCCCGGTCCGACCGGGTCACGACGACGGGCAGGTCCAGTTCGGCGTACTCCGCGGCGAACGGCTCCGGGTCGGTGAGGTCGGCCTTCGTCAGGCACAGCACGGGGTCGAGGCCCCCGGCGTAGGCCGCGACGAGGCAGCGGTCGACGAACCCCGTACGGGGCACCGGGTCGGCGAGGGCGGTGACGATGACGAGCTGGTCGGCGTTCGCGACGACCACCCGCTCGTAGGGGTCCGTGTCGTCGGCGGTGCGGCGCAGCACGCTCGTCCGCTCCGCGACCCGCACGATGCGGGCGAGCGTGTCCTCCGTGCCGGAGGTGTCGCCCACCAGGTCGACGTGGTCGCCGACGACCACGGGCGTCCGGCCCAGCTCGCGGGCCCGCATCGCGATCACGCGCACGGTGGGGTCGTCGTCGGGCGCGCACGTCCAGCGCCCGCGGTCGACCCCGACGACCATCGCGGCCCGCGCGTCGGCGTGCTCGGGGCGGCGCTTCGACCGGGGTCGGGTGCCCTTGCCGGGCCGGACCCGGACGTCGCTCTCGTCGTACCGCCCGGCGGCGCTGCGGGGGCTCACCCCTTCTCCCGGTGACAGGAAAGCGTCGTTGCTGTCGTCCGGTGGCAGGAGAGCCGCATCGTCACGCCGGGATCCCCGCCCCCCGCACCAGGGCCGACCAGTCGTCGGCGAAGTCCGGCAGCGTCTTGCCCGTCGCGGCCACGTCGTCGATCTCCAGCCCCGGTACGACGAGCCCGAGCAGCGCGCCCGCCGTCGCCATCCGGTGGTCGGCGTAGGCCCCCCACGGACGGGTCGGGCGGAGCGTTCCCGACGGCGGGTGCACCTCCAGACCGTCCTCGGTCTCGGTGACCCGCGCGCCGACCGCAGCGGCCTCGGCGGCCAGGGCGGCGAGCCGGTCGGTCTCGTGGCCCCGGATGTGGGCGACCCCGCGCAGCCGCGACGTGTGCCCGCCGAGCGACGCCACCACGGCGAGCGCGGTGACGGTCGGGGTGAGCTCGCCGATCTCGCCGAGGTCGACGTCGACCCCCTGCAGCCGGTCGGGGCCCACGACCGTCAGCCCGTCGGGTCCCTCCGAGAGCTGGGCCCCGAACGCCTCGAGCGTGCGGCGCACGGCCCCGAGCGGCTGCAGGTCGGGCAGGTCGTGGCGCGACTGCGTGTGCCGCTCCGGGTTCGCCCCGGGCCGCCGCTCGGGCCACCCGGCGACCGTCACCCGGCCCCCGGTGATCATCGCGGCGGCCAGGTAGACCGCGGCGCCCGAGAGGTCGGGCTCCACGACGAACCGCGGGTCGGGGGTGACCGGCCCGGCCGACACCGCCCAGCGGGCGTCCTCGCTGGTCACCGTGACGCCCGCGAGCCGCAGCATCGTCACCGTCATGTCCACGTGCGGCAGCGACGGGACCGGCGTCGAGGAGGTGACCGCGAGGCCGTCGTCGTACCGGGCGCCGGAGAGCAGCAGGCCCGAGACGAACTGGGAGGACGCCGAGGCGTCGACGGTGACCGGGCCCCCGCGCACGCCGCCGCGGCCGAGCACGGTGAACGGCAGCCGGTCCGCGTCGGCAGGCTCCAGGGCGACGCCGAGCCCGCGCAGCCCCTCGAGCACGCCGCCCATCGGACGCGTGCGGGCGTGCGGGTCGCCGTCGAACTCCACCGGCCCGCTCGCGAGGGCGGCGGCGGGTGGGAGGAAGCGCATCACCGTGCCGGCCAGGCCGCAGTCGACCCGGCCGCCGGACAGGTGGTGGGGTGCGGTGATCGTGACGTCGAGGGTCCCGTCGCGACCCGGGGCGACGTCCGTGCCCACCCCCATTGCCGCCAGCCCCCCGACCATGAGCGTGGTGTCGCGCGAGCGGGCGGCCCCGGCGACGGTGCGGGTGACGCCGTCGGTCGCGAGGGCGGCGAGCAGCAGGGCCCGGTTGGTGACCGACTTCGAGCCCGGGACGGCCACCGACCCGTGCACGGGGCCGTCGGCGGTCGGGGCGCTCCACGCGGTCATGGCCCTCATCCTGGCAGGATCGGGACCCATGTGCGGTCGCTACGCCCTGGCCAAGGACCCGGCCGACCTGGCCGAGGAGTTCGACGCGCGCGACGAGACCGGCGGCCAGGCCGTCGGCCCGGAGTACAACGTCGCGCCCACGCTCACGGTCCCCGCCGTCGTCGACCGCCATCCCCGCGACGACGACGGGAAGCCGGACCCGTCCACCGTCGAGCGGTCCCTCCGCGCGATGCGCTGGGGCCTCGTCCCGTCCTGGGCGAAGGACCTCGCGGTCGGCAACAAGATGATCAACGCCCGTGCCGAGTCGCTCACCGAGAAGCCGGCCTTCCGTCGCGCGGCCGCCTCCCGCCGCTGCCTGATCCCGGCCGACGGCTGGTACGAGTGGCTGCGCGACGGCAAGCAGAAGACCCCGTACTTCATGTCCTACGACGACGGCGGGTCGCTCGCCCTGGCCGGGCTGTGGGAGACGTGGCGGCCGGCCAAGGGTGAGGCGCCGCTGATCTCGACGGCGGTGGTGACGACGGCGTCGGCGGGCGTGCTCACGGAGATCCACCACCGGATGCCGCTGGTCCTGCCGCGCGACCGGTGGCAGGCCTGGCTCGACCCGGACCGCGAGGCGATCGACGACCTGCTCGCGCCGTCCGAGGAGGTCCTCGCCGCGATCGGGATGCGGCAGGTGTCCTCGAAGGTCAACAACGTGCGCCACCACGGCGCCGAGCTGATCGAGGAGGCGCACGAGGAGCCCGAGCAGCAGGGCCTCGATCTCGAGGCGGTCAACCCGTCGTGATCGTCGAGGTCGAGGAGTTCGAGGTCGCCACCCCGCACGGACCCGCCGTCGTGCACCTTGAGCACGCGAGCTACTGCGGCGGCCTCCTGGTGCTCGGGCACGGCGCCGGCGGTGGGATCGAGGCACCGGACCTGCTCGCCGCGGCGTCGAGCGCCCCCGTACCGATCGCGGTCGCCCGCGTGCTGCAGCCCTACCGCGTGGCCGGGAGGAAGGCGCCGCCGCGCGCACCGGAGCTCGACGAGGCGTGGGCGTGCGTCCTGGAGGAGCTGACCGTGCGCTTCCCCGACCAGGACCAGGTCCACGGGGGCCGGTCGTCGGGCGCCCGGGTCGCGTGCCGGGGTGCGCTGCAGGCCCCGAAGCGCCCGGTGGGTGTCCTCGCCCTGGCGTTCCCGCTCCTCGCGCCCGCCCGCAAGGACGGCACCCGCCCCGACCGCTCGCCCGAGATCGACGCCGTCGACGCGGCCGGCATCCCGGTGCTCGCCGTCTCGGGCGACCGCGACCGCTTCGGGGTCCCGCCCGCCGCCGCGCACCGGGAGGTCGTCACCGTGCGGGGCGACCACTCGCTGCGCGCCCAGGGCCCGGTGCGTGCGGCGATCGAGCCGTGGATCGCCCGCTTCTTCGAGCCGCTGCCGGACGGCCTCGAGCTGGTCTGAGCCCGGTCAGCTCGCCCGGGCCCGGAGCTCCCGGAACAGGTCGCGCACCATCTCCGCGGGCGGCGCGACGACAGTGGCCTGGGGGAGCAGGTCGGTGAGCGTGATCGTGGTCGTGGCCTGCCCGGGGACGAGCGTCTCGCTCACCTGGCGGACCTTCCCCTCGGTGTCGACCCACACGTCGACCGGCAGCGCCGTCAGCCCCTGGTCCGCCCGCAGCCGGTCCACCAGCGGACCGAGGTCCGGCGCGAGGGTGCGCAGGCCGGCGAGGTCCACGTCGCCGCGCCAGTGCACCGTCGGGACCTCGGCGATCGTCTCCGGCCCGACCATGACGACGTCGTCGCGGATCGCGAGCAGCGTCGTCATGAGGTCGGCGGGGTTGCCGGTGATCCCGGAGCCGAGCTGGATCACGGTGTCGGCGAAGAGCCCGCGGTCCACGTCGTCCAGGGCCACCGACACCCACTGGCGGCCGCGGGAGATGTCGTTGATCGCCCGCAGGGGCAGGGCGCCGAAGGCCGTCCGCCCGATCGCGAGCGCGTCGACGCGGCCCAGGTCCCCGATGCGCAGCGCCGTCGAGGAGGTCCGGCCCCGGAAGTCGACGACGCCGGACCCCGTCGTCGTGATGGAGCGGTCACGGGCCGGGCCGTTGGACCGGACCTGCACCGTGGCGCCGCCGGCGGCGGCCGTCGCGCGGGCCGCCGTCCGGATCGACTCGGCCGCCCCCGCGTCGGTGCGGGCACCGGGGCGGGCCGCCTGCCCGGCGGCGGTGTCGTCGCGGCCGAGCCCCAGCGACGCGCACCCGGACAGCGTGCCCAGGAGCAGGAGGACGACGACGAGCACGCGCACGGTGCCAGTAGACCTTCGGTTGTGCGCAACCCGCCGCTTCGTCACCCGAAAGGGGTCAGGGCGCCCCGCACCGCCCGCGCCAGGGCTTCCCGACGGCGGGTGTGGTCGCGCTGCGGGTCGCCGGGCGCGGCGGCGACGACCGTCGCCGCGGGCGACCACGTCATCGACATCGCGATGACCAGGGAATACACGTCGGCGGGCTCGAACGCCCCGTCGACCAGGCCCTGCGCCTGGGCCTCGGCGATCGCGGCGTGCTTGCCCTCGACCTCGTCGCGGACGGCGGTGAGCAGGTCGCCGCTCGGGACGCGCTCGAGCCGTGCCCACACCGCGAGCAGGATGACGGCGGGTCTCTGCAGGTAGGCGTCGTAGAGGCGCACCGCGTACCCCGGGAGGTCGTGCGCGTCGAAGGGCACGAGGTCGACGATCAGCGCCAGGTGCTCGCGGAAGACGGCGTCGAACAGGCCGTCCTTGGAGTCGAACCACGCGTAGATCTGGGCCTTGTTCGCCTCGGCGGCCGCGGCGATCCGGTCGACGCGGGCCCCGGCGATGCCGCGAGCCGAGAACTCCGCGGTCGCCGCGTCCAGCAGGCGCCGCCGGGTCGCGCTCCCGTCCTTCGGCATCCCGCGAGGGTAACCAACCGTTCGGTCACGGCGGCGTCGCGACGGCGGCCGTCGTCGCACCCGCCGTCGTGACGAGGTCGGTGGGCGCGAGCTCCATCTGCAGCCCGCGCTTCCCGGCGCTGCAGAACACGGTGTCGAAGCGCAGGGCCGACTCGTCGACCACCACGGGCAGGCGGGTGCGGGAGCCGAGCGGCGAGATGCCCCCGGCGACGGAGCCGGTCAGCCGTTCGGCCACCGCCACGTCGGCCATCACGGCCTTCTTGCCGCCCCGTGCGGCGGCCAGGGCCTTGAGGTCGAGCGACCCCGACACCGGCACCATCGCGAGCACGGGCCGCCCGTCCACCTCGGCGACGAGCGTCTTGAACACCCGCGTGTGGTCCAGGCCCAGTGCCTCCGCCGCCTCGGTGCCGTACGCGGCGACGCCGGGCGCCTCGTAGGCGTGGGTGGTCACCGGGACGCCCGCCTTCGCGAGCAGGGCGAGGGCCGGGGTGCCGGCGGCGGATCGCTTGGCCACGGCGGCAGCCTAGGAGGCCCGACGCAGCGACTTCCTGCCACCGGATGCCTCCTGCCCTGCCGGGCCGAGGGAACAGGCGCACCCCGGACCGTGTTGGCACCGACATGGCAGCCATGACGATGGAGCGGACCCCGATCCGACTCCTCATCCCCGATGAGGGGGGTGTCCGCACGCCCACCGGGGTAACCTCCCCGCGATCCGACGCCATCGTCGAGCGGTGGCGCGAAGGGAGTGCGGTGTCCGAGGCGGTCGAGCAGGCGGAGGTCGATCCGTCGACCGACGTGCAGCAGGGCGGGTCCACTCCCGCCGACCTGGAGACCGAGACCGTCGCTGCACGCGCTGAACGGTTCGAGCGCGACGTGATGCCGATGGTCGACCAGCTGTACGCGGCCGCGATGCGGATGACCCGCAACCCGCCGGACGCGGAGGACCTGGTCCAGGAGACGGTGCTCAAGGCGTACTCGTCGTTCACGTCGTTCAAGCCCGGGACGAACCTGAAGGCCTGGCTCTACCGCATCCTCACGAACTCCTACATCAACACCTACCGCAAGAAGCAGCGGCAGCCGCAGCAGAACTCCACCGACGAGATCACCGACTACCAGCTCTCGCAGTCGGCCGAGCACTCGTCGGCCGGCCTGCCGAGCGCCGAGGCCGAGGCGCTGGACCGGCTGCCGGACACCGACATCCGTGAGGCGCTGCAAGCCCTGCCGGACGACTTCCGGATGGCGGTCTACCTCGCCGACGTCGAGGGGTTCGCCTACAAGGAGATCGCCGAGATCATGGGCACGCCGATCGGCACCGTCATGTCGCGGCTGCACCGCGGCCGGCGGCAGCTGCGCGACGCGCTGACCGACACCGCGCGCGACCGCGGTTTCATCCGGGACGGTGCGGGAGACGCAGCGCAGCGGAGCTCGACCATGGGAGACGGGGTGAGCGAGGCATGAGCTGCGGCAACCACCACGAGACCGACTGCGAGGAGGTCCTCGCGGAGGTCTGGCTGCTCCTCGACCACGAGTGCGACGCCGAGCGGGACGCGCAGCTGCGCCGCCACCTCGAGGAGTGCGGCCCCTGCCTGGCCCGCTACGGGCTGGAGGAGAAGGTCAAGACGCTCCTGGCCCGGACCTGCGGCGGGGAGCGCGCGCCGGACACGCTGCACCAGAAGCTCCGCGAACGGATCCGCGCGACCGTCCTCGAGCAGGCGCAGGTCAGCGTCGAGCGGACGCCCAGCGGGACGGTCGTCGAGGTGAACGCGACGCGCGTGGAGACCTGGCGTCGGGCCTAGGTTCCCGGAACGCACGAAGGGCCCCCGGAGCGATCCGGGGGCCCTTCGTCGTCCTGGGGCGGAACCACGTCAGCTGTTGGGACGCTTGCCGTGGTTCGAGCCCTTCTTCTTGCGGTCCCGCTTCTGACGTGCGCGCTTCGACATGAGGCGATTCTCCCATGCGCCCGCACGACCGTGCGCCGATGGTTGGATGGGCCCGTGAGCACGCTGAGCTTCCTGCTCGCCACGCACACCTCGCTGTCGGGGGACGAGGTCGCCCACCTGCAGCGGCTGGCCTCGGAGTGGCAGCTGCTCTCGGACCTGTCGTTCGCCGACTTCCTGCTGTGGGTGCCGGTCACCGAGGCCGAGACGCCGTCGTTCGTGTGTGTCGCGCACAGCCGTCCGACCACCGCGCCGACCGCCCACCCCGACGACATGGTCGGCGGCACGGCCACCGCCGCCCAGCACCCGCAACTGGTCCGCGCCCTGACCGACACGACGATGCGCCGCGAGGAACAGCCCCGCTGGCACCGCGGGCGGTCGATCCGCCGCGAGGTGGTGCCCGTCGGGTGGAACGGTCGCGTCGTCGCCGTCCTCGGCCGCGACACGAACCTCGCGGCCCCGCGCGTCCCGTCGACGCTGGAGATCTCCTACCTCGCCGTCGCCGGCGACCTCTGCCAGATGATCGCCGACGGGACCTTCCCGACGGCGGAGGGGGTCGACGAGGGCCGCTCCTCCCCGCGCGTCGGCGACGGCCTGGTACGGGTGAGCGCCGCCGGCACCGTGCTCTACGCCAGCCCCAACGCCGCCTCCGCCTTCCACCGGCTCGGCTGGTCGGACGAGCTCGTGGGTGCCGACCTGCCGCTGGTCGCCCGTCGGGTGTCGGCCGACCCGTTCGAGGGCGCCGAGGCGGTGTCGGTGGTGCGCGACGCCCTGGCCGGTACCCCGTCGGCCCGCACCGAGCTGGAGAGCCGCGGGGCGACCGCGGTGCTGCGCGCGTTGCCGCTGCGTCCGCGCGGGGTGCCGAGCGGGGCGCTGGTGCTCGTCCGCGACGTCACCGAGGTGCGGCGCCGGGACCGGGCGCTGATGAGCAAGGACGCGACGATCCGCGAGATCCACCACCGCGTGAAGAACAACCTGCAGACCGTCGCCGCGCTGCTGCGCCTGCAGGCCCGCCGCACCCGGCACGAGGAGGCGCGGTCGGCGCTGAACGAGTCGATGCGCCGGGTGGCCTCGATCGCGCTGGTGCACGAGTCGCTGGCGGCGTCGGTCGACGAGCGGGTCGACATCGACGAGGTGCTCGCCGGGGTCCTCCCGATGATGAACGACCTGGTGCGCCCGGGCGCCGGGCTGACGATGACCCGCGAGGGCCGCGCCGGGGTGCTCCCGGCGGTCATGGCGTCGCCGCTGGTGCTCGTGGTCACCGAGCTGGTGTCGAACGCGCTCGAGCACGGGTTCGACGAGGGGTCGACCGGGTCGGTGCGGATCGTCGCGACCCGGACGGCGAGCCGGTTGCAGATCGACGTCGTCGACGACGGGCGGGGCCTGCCGGACACGTTCTCCCTGGAGCGCGCGCCCGGACTCGGCCTGCAGATCGTGCGCACGCTCGTCGACTCCGAGCTCGGGGGCACCCTCTCGCTGCGCCCGGAGCCGACCGGTGGCACCCGAGCGGAGCTCCGCATCCCGCTGACCGGCCGCTGAGTCGCCGGCCGGGCCACGGACGCGCTCGACCGAAGGGCACCCTCGCGCGGACAGGTGGGCCGGGGGCGCCCCTCGCCGGGCCGGGCAGCCGTCGCGACCCGCCGTCGGGACCCGCTGTCCGCGAAGGGCACGCCAGGCATCCCCGCGCGCCGGGGAACCTGTCTCACGTCACTCTCGCGAACGCGCCCGGCCGCTACGCCGTTCGCGAGGGGAGGATTCGAGCGCTCTCGTGGCGCGAGGGTTCCCCTCGCACCGGGGGGAGGCGCCCCCGGAACGAACGAAGGGCCCCTCCGCTCGACCGGAGGGGCCCTTCGTTCCGTGCTGGGTGGGGACGAACGCGTGGGGAGCGAGCGTCCGTCCCCGGGGCCGGGTCAGGCCTGGACGTCCATGCGCACGCCGTAGCGCTTCATGGCGCGGCGCTCGTCCTCGCTGGCACCGCCCCAGACGCCGGCGTCCTGGCCGGACTCGAGGGCCCAGGTCAGGCACTCGGACATCGCCGGGCAGCGGCGGCACACGGCCTTCGCCTGAGAGATCTGCGTGAGGGCGGGGCCGCTCGTCCCGATCGGGAAGAACAGTTCCGGGTCCTCGTCGCGGCAAGCAGCGTCGTTCCGCCAGTCCATCGTGCTGGTCTCCTCAGCTGGGTGCGACTCGGGGTGCGCACCTGGTTGCGTCGTCGTGGGGCATTCCGTTCGGGGCGGAATCCCACGGGACCGGATGTCCGGTCCCTCGGTACCGTTCTCGTGTGCGGGGAGGTCCGACCCCTCCCGCGCCCGACCTGCGGCGTCCTTGCCGTCGGTCGGCCACCGGGTGGTGTCCGCCTCCCGTGCCCTCCGGTTTCCGGTGATCTCTCACCGACTCCCGGGGACCCGCCGTGCAGTTCCGCTCTCGCATTCCTGCCCGGCTCTCGCGGGGGATGACCAAGAATCTGCAGGAGGAACGCGTCTGGATCGAGTCCCAAGCGGCTCGACGGGCTTGCGCAGGCGGTGAGTGGATATCGGCGGACCGTGACCGCGCGGTCACTGCGACGAGCGGAAAACGCGACACGACGAGGCGTCGACCCGGGCGTCGGACGACGACGAGCGGTCGGTATGCTCCCGAGCAGCCTGTCGACGGCGTGGGAGAGACCTCTCAGGGTCCCCCGAAGGCCGGATCAAGCCGCCGTTCGTCGGCTTGTGGTCTACGCCCGCCGGACCGGAAGTGACGCGGCTCACGACTGCTGGACGCGTGTCGGCCTACACGACGACGCGCAGGGCCTCCGGCACGGCCATGAACTCCACGTCGCTGCGCCGCCCGAGGTGGTCGCCGTCGACCTGGAGGTTGACGGGCTCCTCGGAGGTGATGCGCAGGGCGGGCACGTCGTCGCGGCGGACCACCGAGGACAGGCCGCGGAAGCCGCCGGGCCGCAGGATCTGGCGGACGGTGCGCGCGATCGTCGGGAGGCCGAGATTGCGCATGGCGAAGAAGCCGAGCCCGGAGTCGAAC
This sequence comes from Actinomycetospora sp. NBRC 106378, assembly GCF_030269685.1. Taxonomy (GTDB): domain Bacteria; phylum Actinomycetota; class Actinomycetes; order Mycobacteriales; family Pseudonocardiaceae; genus Actinomycetospora. Next base: position 90,032 of record NZ_BSTT01000011.1, on the reverse strand, counting down.
GAACAGCCCGGGTTGGTGCGGACCGCGTTGCCGCCGAGGTAGGTCCAGGGGTCGGTGTTGGAGACGATCGCCATCTTCGTGCCTTCGACCGGCTCCTCACCGGGGATCTCGATCGTGAGCGACGGCGGGTTCGCCCGGGCCCGCGCCCAGCGACGGATCGCGGTGTTCACGTAGCGGGTCGGCGTGACCTCCCGGCCGTCGCCCCGCAGCCGCTCCATGGCGGCGATGACGTCCGCGTCCCAGCCGAGCCCGGCGTTGAAGCTGAACCAGCGCTCGTCGGCCTTCCCGAGCCCGACGGTGCGGCTCCGACCGGCGGCGAGCGCGCCCAGGAGCTGGTGGGTGGCCTCGAGCGGGTCGCGGGGCGCACCGAGGGCGCGTGCGAAGACGTTGGCCGACCCACCGGGGACGACGCCGAGGGCGGGCACCCGCGGGTGGGGGCCGTTCACGAGCAGTCCGTTGAGGGCCTCGTTCACGGTGCCGTCGCCGCCGAGCACGACGACGAGGTCCACGCCCTCGTCCGCCGCTCGGGACGCCAGCTCCGCGGCGTGGCCCCGGTACCGGGTGGCCACCACCTCGAGCTTCAGCTCGCTGGCGAGGGCGTGGGCGATGACGTCGCGTCCCGCTGCCGTGGTGGTGGTGGCCGAGGGATTGGCCACGAGCAGGGCGCGCACGGCACTCACCGTAGCCCGGCACGGTGCGTGGTTGGGCCGGGCGTGGGGCACGGATCGCTCACGGCCCGGCGCCTACGCTGGATTCCGTGCTGTCGACGTCCCCGCCCCGGTCCGTCGTGGTGGCCGCACTGGTCTGTGCGGGGGAGGGCGTGGCGCTCGTCGTCACGGGCACGGTGCTGCTCGCGCTGTTGGGGACCCCCCAGGTCTGGGCCTTCGTGCTCCTGCTCGGTGTGGGGGTGGCCGCGGCCGGCATCGCCCTGGCCCGGGGCGCCCGCGGTGCCCGGGGACCGGTGGTGGTCGCCCAGCTGATCGGGCTCGGTGTCGCCTTCTACGCGGGCGTGACCTCGGGACGGCCCGACCTCGGGGTGCCGCTCGCGGTCGTCTGCGTCCTGGTGCTCGCCGGGGTGCTCACCCGGGCCGGACGCGACTGGGCGGAGCAGTAGCGGGCGCTCAGTGCCGGTCGGCGGGCGGGGGCGGGGGCTCGGCGAGGCCGCCGGGGACGTTGAGCAGGTCGATGCGGTGCTCGCCGCGCTCATGGCCGAGGACGGTCACCGACGCCGGGTCGAACGCGAACCCGACGCCCGCCGACGGCGGCAGACCGAGGTAGCGGGCGACGAGCACCCGGGAGGCGTGGCCGTGCCCGACGACGATGACGTCGCGGACGGCGAGCTCACGGTCGGCGTCGGCGATCACGGCGTCGATGCGCTTGGCGATCGCCTCGTCGGACTCGCCGTGAGGGACGGCGTGGGTCCAGATCGTCCAGCCCGGGTCCTCGGTGCGGATGTCGGGGGTGGTGCGGCCCTCGTAGTCGCCGTAGTCCCACTCGACGAGGTCCTCCCGGACGTCGTCGACGGTGAGCCCGGCGAGCCGGGCGGTGGCCCGCGCGCGGGTGCGGGGGCTGGACCAGACCACCGGGGCCGGCTGGGCGTCCCCGCGCAGGGTGCGGAGGAGGTCACCGGCCACGCGGGCCTGCTCCTGGCCGCGCTCGGTGAGCGGGATGTCGGTGCGGCCGGTGTGCTGCCCCGAGCGCGACCACTCGGTCTCCCCGTGGCGCAACAGGTACAGCCGGCCGACCGGGCTCTCGCTCACCACGTACCTCCTGCGAACGACGACGCGCCCGCCCCGAGCGGGACGGGCGCGTCGACCGACGGGCTCAGGCAGCCTTCTTGGTCTCCCAGAAGATGTCCGAGATCTCGCTGATGTAGCCGAGCAGCTCGTCACCGGTCTTCGGGTCCGTCGACCCCTTGGTGCCGGTGGCGCCGGCCGCCTTGGTGGCCTTGTTGAACAGCTCGTGGAGCTGCGGGTACTTCTCGAAGTGCGGCGGCTTGAAGTAGTCCGTCCACAGCACCCAGAGGTGGTGCTTCACCAGGTCGGAGCGCTCCTCCTTGATCTGGATGGCACGCTCCTTGAACTCCGGGTCGTCGGAGTCCTGGTACTTCGACTGGATCATCTTGACCGACTCGGCCTCGATCCGGGCCTGAGCCGGGTCGTACACGCCACAGGGGAGGTCGCAGTGCGCGGTGGCCTCCAGGCGCGGACGGAGGATGCTCGCGAGCAGTCCCATGTCGCCTCCCATCTCCCCTCACCAGGGGGATTCACGGTGATCGTTCCGACCGCGGCCCAACCTACTCCGACCGCGACGCGCGAGCAGGGGGAAGGACGGTCCCTCCGGTGAACGGTCTGTGCAGGTGAGGCGTCTGCGAGCGGCGTTTTCGGCCCTGCGGGTCCGGGTACCTCGCCGGGTCCTCGTCCGGGGCGCGTCGATGGCACCGACGCTGCGTGACGGGGACGTCGTCCTCGCCCGGCCCGGACGCCGTCCCCGGCCCGGCGACGTCGCGCTCGTGCGCTGGTCGGCGCGGCCGGGACAGCTCTCGGTCAAGCGTCTTGCCCTTCCCGACGGCGGGTCCTGGTTCGCCCTCGGCGACGCGGCCCTCGCGTCGACCGACTCGCGCACGCTGGGTCCGGCCGAGGCGCTCGCCGTCGTGACCCACCGGCTCTGGCCGCACCCCGGGCGCATCGTGCGGCGCTGAGCACGGTCCGGTCACGATCGGGGGAACCCGAGCCGCACCCGTTAGCGTCAGCGTGTCGCGATACGACAGTCCCACCGATGCGTGTCGGGGGACGGGAGCGGTCGGTGGGTGACGAGCGGGGGCCGTGGATCGGCTCGTCGTGGATGGTGTCGACGATGCCGGGCAGTGCCGGGCCGCGTCCGCGGGTCGTCCTGACCTGGGTCGTCGGCGTCGCCGTCCTCCTCGCCGTGCTCGGCGCCGCCGGCCCGCACCCGGTCACCGCCGCACTGCCGCTGCCGCCCGTCGACACCAGCGAGGTCGGCGCCACCGGTCAGCTGCCGACGGCCGGGATCGTGCCGATGCCGGCGGAGCCGCTGCCTGCGGTGCCGTCGGAGTTGCCCTCGCTCGCGGACACCGGCTCGGGTTCGGCGGCGGGCGTGCCCGGGACGATGCTCGCGGCGTACCGGGGTGCGGAGTCGTCGATGGCGGTCGCGGCACCCGACTGCCACCTCTCCTGGGCGCTCGTCGCCGGGATCGGCAAGGTCGAGTCGGGCCACGCCTACGGCGGCGCGCTCGCCGACGACGGCACCACGACGAGCCCGATCCTCGGCCCGCAGCTCGACGGCACCGGCGGCAACGCCGCGATCGGCGACACCGACGGCGGCGCGCTCGACCACGACGCCGTCTGGGACCGCGCGGTCGGCCCCACCCAGTTCATCCCCTCCAGCTGGCGCACCTACGGCGCCGACGGCAACGGCGACGGCGTCGCCGACCCCGACAACGCCTTCGACGCCGCCCTCGCCACGGGCCGCTACCTCTGCGCGGGCGGCACCGACCTCGCCTCGGCCGCCGGACGGCACGACGCGGTCTTCCGCTACAACCACTCGGAGTCCTACGTCGCCACCGTGCTGCGGTGGGCGGACGCCTACGCCTCGGGTGCGCTGCCGGTGCCCGATTCCGCCGGCGGCATCCCCGACCCCGTCCTCGCGTCCGGCGCTCCGACCCTCGCGGCCCTGCCGGACCCCGTCCCGACGACGGATGGCCGTCCCGGCCCGACCGGTGCGGGGCTCCTCGGCGGCAGCCCGGTGCTGCCGCCCGCTTCGGCTTCTCCCGCTCCGTCGATCCTCTCCGCCCCGCTCCCGGCGGAACCGGTCATCCCGGTGACGCCACGGGTCCCGGGTGGTTCGCCGGTGCCGGGTGGTTCGTCCGCCGTGCCTGGCAGTTCGTCGGGGCCTGGCAGTTCGTCGGTTCCGGGCAGCTCGACCGCGCCTGCTGGATCGCCCGCGCCTGCTGGATCGCCCACGCCCGGCAGCTTGACCGCGCCCGCCGGCTCGTCGGCGCCGCCTCCTGCGCCGTCCGCACCCCGCCCGGCCACGCCGCCGACGAAGGCGACACCACCCGCGTCGACGAGCACGACCCAGCCCTCGAGCACAGCGCCGTCCAGCAGCCCGACCTCGAGCACCACGACGTCCCGCGCCACCCCCGTCCCGGCGGCCCAGCGCTGCACGGCGTCGCTGCCGACGGTCGCGAAGGCCTTCGGGGTCCCGGCCGCCGAACTGACGGCCGCGACCGCCGACGGCCCGAAGCCGGGTCAGCTCACCTGCACGGTGAGTCGGAGCAAGAAGCCGCTCGTCGTGGCGGTCGTGGCCACCACCGCGTCCGCCCCGGCGCCGACGGCCGGTCCGGGCGTCACGCGCACCGTCCTCGGCGGGCGGGTCGTGCTGTCGGTCCCGCCCTCGGCCGGCATCCCGGCGCCCACCGCCTCGGCCGCACTCACGAAGCTCGCCGCCGCCTGGGCGTGACCGCTCGATCAGCAAGATCTCGCCGTGCGGAGCGAAGTGATCGCTCAGCGACCACTTCGCTCCGCACGTCAAGATCTTGGCCTTCGGCAGGGCCCGCCGTCGGAGACGGGAGCTGGCGAGACGTCACTCATCGGTGCCGGGTCGGAGCCGGATGGGTGACGTCTCGGCGGCGTCGGCCTGAGCGAGAGCGCCGTCAGGCCGTCCCGGCCGCCACGAGGGCGGCGACGCGGGCGCGGCAGGCCCCGGCGTCGGGAAGGGCACCGGCCGCCGCGGCGTCGGCGAGCGAGGGGGCGGCGAGGTCCTTGTCGGAGAGGATCAGCTCGTCCGCGGGTACATGTTCCGTCCAGGGCAGCTCGAGGGCGGGGTCGAGCGGGTTCACCCCGTGCTCCGCACCCGGGTTGTAGGCCGTGGAGCAGAGATAGGTGGCGACGGTGCCGTCGACGAGCGCGAGGAACGCATGCCCGAGTCCCTCGGACAGGTAGACCGCGTTCAGGGCCTCGCCGTCGAGGCGCACCGCGTCCCACCGCCCGTAGGTGGGCGAGCCGACGCGGATGTCGACCACCACGTCGAGCAGGGCCCCGGCCGAGCACTGCACGTACTTCGCCTGACCGGGCGGCACGTCCGCGTAGTGCAGACCCCGGAGCACACCCCGGCGGGATACGCTCGTGTTGGCCTGCGCCACATGCAGCGGGTGCCCGACCGTCCCGGCGAACACCTCCGCCTGGAAGGGCGCTGCGAACGCGCCACGCGTGTCGGGGAAGACCGGCGGGGTGAACACCCACGCACCGGGCACCGCGAGTTCCTTGGCCTCCACGGCGCCGGACCCTATCCGCTGGTGGGGCCGGCCCACGGCGAGCCTGTGACCGGCCCGACCCCGTCGGGGCGCAGACACCGCGCCCGACGCGCGCGAGGATCGACCGACTCCGGGTCACCCCTGCCCGCTCCGCCCGACGTGAGACACCCCTCTCCGGCGCCCGGCGGCGACCGACGCCCCTCAGGAAGCGCACCGCCCCGACCGGCGATGCGCGGCGCACCCGTCGTCGCCCCCCAGCCCCACCGCCTCGTCCGGACCCGTGGGGCGTCCCACCACCGCGACCACGACACGTAGGAGGACCGCGTGAGCAGCACGAGTTCCGTCCCGGCGGCCGACACCGGCTCCGCCACGGCCAGCGACCCGAGCGGCCGCGACCTCACCGACGCCGACATCTTCGGCCCGCACGAGGGCGGGAAGCTCTCGGTGGCGCCGACGGTGGCCCTCGCGGGCCGCCGCGACCTCTCGATCGCCTACACGCCCGGCGTGGCGAAGGTCAGCCGTGCGATCGCCGACGACGCCGCCCTGACCGCCCGCTACACGTGGACCCACCGGCTCGTGGCCGTGGTCAGCGACGGCACCGCGGTGCTCGGTCTGGGCGACATCGGGCCGCGCGCGTCGCTGCCGGTCATGGAGGGCAAGTCGGCGCTGTTCAAGGCGTTCGCCGACCTCGACTCGATCCCGCTCGTGCTCGACACCACCGACGTGGACGAGATCGTGCAGACGCTGGTGCACCTGCGCCCGAGCTTCGGGGCGGTCAACCTCGAGGACATCGCCGCCCCGCGCTGCTTCGAGATCGAGCGCCGGTTGATCGAGGCGCTCGACTGCCCGGTCATGCACGACGACCAGCACGGCACGGCCATCGTGGTGCTCGCGGCGCTGCGTGGGGCCGCGGCGGCGCTGGACCGGGACCTGGAGCCGCTGAAGGTGGTCGTCAGCGGCGCCGGGGCGTCCGGCGTGGCGTGCGCGAAGATCCTGCTCGAGGCCGGCGTCGAGGACGTGACGGTGCTCGACTCCCGCGGGGTCATCCACACCGGCCGCGACAACATGAACGTCGCGAAGTACGCGCTGGCCGAGCAGACCAACCCGCGCGGCCTGCGCGGTGACCTGACGACGGCCCTCTCCGGCGCCGACGTCTTCCTCGGCCTCTCCGGCTCGACGGTGCCCGAGTCGATCATCGAGACGATGGCCGACGACGCCATCGTGTTCGCCCTGTCGAACCCCGACCCGGAGATCGACCCGACGGTGGCGCGACGGCACGCGTCCGTGGTGGCCACCGGGCGCAGCGACTACCCGAACCAGATCAACAACGTGCTCGCGTTCCCCGGGGTGTTCGCCGGCGCCCTCGACGCGTCGGCCCGCCGCATCACCGAGCACATGAAGCTGGCCGCCGCGGACGCCATCTTCGGCATCGCCCAGGAGGAGCTCGGCGTCGACCACATCGTGCCGAGCGCCCTCGACCCGCGGGTCGCGCCCGCGGTGGCGGCTGCCGTGGCGAAGGCGGCGGGGGCCGACGGGGTCGTGCGGACCCACGTCGCCGAGGTCGCGTCGGACTCCTGAGCCCGGAACGGCGACGACGAACGGCACGGACTTCCGGGTGATCGGGTGTGAACCGATCGGGGTGCGGCTGCCGGTCACGGCTCGTCGGCGACCGTTGGCACCGGCGGACTCGCACGCATCGTGAGAACCGACACGCGTCTGAGTGAATGGGTGGCGGGGCGAACGACACGCGATCGGATCTGTGCCGTTCGTCGCCTCCACCGACCGTCGCCGGACCGTTCACCGTCCGAGTTGAGACATACCCGTTGGACTTGATGCAGGCGACCGCGTCAGAGCCGACGGTCGGCGCCCCGGTGCACCCGACGGGGTGATGTGCCCGGACCTCGACGGGGTGTCCTTCGTTGCGGAGATCAGATGGCGGTCCGGCCGACCCGAACGGGTCGGAGGGGGCACCGCCGGTGAAGGGGTCGATCGCGTGAACGGAGCCAGGCGGATGCCGCGACTCGCCGTCGTGCGGGTGGCGGACGCCGACGCGTCCGACTCCTCGCCCGGCCTCGTCGGCGAGCAGGTGCCCGCTCCCGCCCGCCCCGACACGTCGCGGGCGGACGCCCACCCCGCCCGCTCGACCTACCGCACGACCGAGGAGCCCGCGGGCGAGGCCGACACGCTCCCGACCGTCCCCCGGGGCCGCCCGTCCCGCGCCGACGCCGCCGGACGCCAGGCCCCGCCCAGCCCGCGGCCCCGTCCCGGCCACGACCGCCCCGCGCCCCGCCCGAACCCGCCGTCGAGCCCGAACCCGCCGTCGAGCCCCGTCGAGGCGGCCACCGTCGCCGCGACGGCGGTCCCGGCGCCCGGGGAGACCGACCCGCTGCTGGACCTGCTGCCCGAGGGCCCGGCGGTCGTCGTCGACGCCGAGGGACTCGTCGTCACCGCCTCCCGGGGGTTCGCCCGGCTGGTCGGGACGTCGGCGGGGGAGATGGCCGGGACGCCGGTCGACACGTACGTCACCGCCACCGCGGCGGGCACGAGCGAGCGCGGCGAGGTCCGCCGCCGCGGCGGCACGACGGTGCCGGTGCGCCTCGTGCGGTGGAACCGCCTGCCGGGCAGCCCGCACCGCGCGATCGTCGTCGTCGACGTCAGCGACCTCGACGAGGGCGAGGCCGTGCGCCGCGCCGTCGACACGGCCGTCGCCGACGAGCGCCGTCGCCTCGAGGGCCTGACACGGCTCGCACAGGTCGGGTCGTGGGAGAACGACCGGACCGTCGACGGCTGGTCGTTCTCGTCCGTGGCCCGCACCCTGTTCGGGCTCCCAGCGCTGGGGACCGTCGGCCGCGCGACCGTCGCGGAGTGCGTCCACCCGATGGACCGCCCGCAGGTCAGTGCCCGATGGGCGACGATGGTCGAGACCGGCACGCGGCTGGACCTGGAGGTCCGCCCGGCCCACGACCCGTCCCGGCTGCTGCACGTCCGCGCCGAGCGCACCGCGGTCGGGCACCGCACCGTCGTGTCGGGGTCGGTGGAGGACGTCACCGAGCGCCGGGCCCTCGAGACGCGGATGCGCACCTCGAGCCAGCGGTTCACCGACCTGCTCGCCGTCGCCCCCGTCGGGGTCGCGATCTTCGACGACCACGAGCGCCTCGTGCAGGCCAACCAGTCGCTGTGCCGGCTGCTGGGCGAGGGCCAGGAGACGCTGCGCCGCCGCCGCGCCGACGAGCTGCTCGACCTCGCCGCCGAGCAGGGTCCCGACACCGTCGCCATGCCGACGCCGCTGCTCGCCCGGCCGGCCGGCTCCGCGGGCTCGATCAGCTGGTCGTGTGCGGCCCGTGCCCTGCGCCGCCGCGAGCGCGGCGCCCGCGGTGAGTTCACCGACTCGGTGTGGTGCGAGCTGCACGTGTCGGTCTCGGTCGACGACGCCGGCGGGGCCACCCACCTCGTCGTCTTCACCGACGTGACCGAGAACCGCCGGGTGGAGGCATCGCTGCGCCACCAGGCGATGCACGACGAGCTGACCGGTCTGCCGAACCGTCGGGCCCTGACCCGCGCGGTCTCGCACCTGCTGGGCGGCCCGACCGCCCGCCGGACCGCCGTGCTGTTCTGCGACCTCGACAACTTCAAGCGGGTCAACGACTCGCTGGGTCACGACGCCGGGGACGAGCTGCTGGTGTGGCTCGCCGACCGGCTCCGCGACGGGCTGCCGCCCGGCTGCACCGCCACCCGCCACTCCGGCGACGAGTTCGTCGTCCTGTGCGCCGACGTCGACGCCCACGGCGGCCTCGACGCGCTGACCGACCTCGTCGCGAAGCTGCTGCGCACCGCCGTGCCGGTGCACGGTCAGCTGGTCCGCGTCTCCGCGACCATCGGCGCGGCCGTGGGGGCGGCCCTCGGCCTCCCGGCCCTGGTCAACGGCTACGAGGTCGACCCCTACGCCGACCCGGTCGCCCCGATCCTCGCCGCCGCCCGCGCCGACGCCGACGGGTCCGACGCCCCGGAGCACCCGGCCACCGGCGACCTCATCCGCTTCGCCGACGCCGCGCTGTTCGAGGCCAAGAGCGGCAGCAACCGCGTCGCGCTCGCCGACGAGGCGATCATGCGGGGTGCCGACGAGGCGCTGCGGCTGGAGATGCAGCTGCGCCAGGCGCTGGTCAACGACGAGCTGGTCCTGCACTTCCAGCCGGTGGTCGGCCCCGACGGCTGCGTCCAGACCGCCGAGGCGCTCGTGCGCTGGCAGCACCCCGAGCACGGCCTGATCTTCCCGGACAAGTTCCTGCCGGTCGCCGAGGCCGCCGACCTGCTCGGCGAGCTCGACCGGTGGGTGCTGCGCACCGCGGTCCGCGAGGCGGCCACCTGGCCCGCCTACGGCGACCGGCCCGCCGCGTCGGTCGCGGTGAACCTCGCCGGGCTGCTCCCCGGCGACCCGGACTTCCTGGTCACCGTCCACGAGATCGTCACGTCGTCCGGGCTGCCCTGGGACCGCCTCGTGCTGGAGCTGGTCGAGACCTGCCTGGCCGACCTCCCGCCGTCGACCCTGCGCGAGATGAACGAGCTGATCGCGGCCGGCGTGCGGTTCGCCGTGGACGACTTCGGCACCGGCTACTCGTCGCTGTCCCGCCTCACCGGGCTGCCCGCGCAGATCGTCAAGCTCGACCGGGGCTTCGTGCGCGGGGTCGCCACCGGCGAGTCCGACCGCGCGGTGGCCCGGGCCGTCGTCGAGCTCGCGGCCGCCATCGGGCAGACCTGCGTCGCCGAGGGCGTGGAGGACGAGGACCAGTTCGCGGTGCTGCGCGACCTGGGCGTCGACGCCTACCAGGGGTGGCTGTTCGCCCGGGCGATGCCGGGCCCGAAACTGGCCGAGATCCTCGCTCGCGGGCCGATCGCCCCGGATGTGGCGGACGCGTCCTGACGGGCGTTTCGCGCGCGTTCGGCGGTCCGTTCGGTTACGGTTCCCCGACCCAGGCGGCCGACCAGGCGCCGCCCTGGCCGCGGAGGAACCACTGCGGTGATCGAGTTCTCCGACGTGCGCAAGGCCTACCCCGACGGCACCGTCGCCCTCACGTCGTTGTCGCTGACCGCCCGCGAGGGCGAGATCACGGTGCTGGTCGGGCCGTCGGGCTGCGGTAAGACGACGACGCTCCGGATGGTCAACCGCATGGTCGACCCGTCGTCGGGAACGGTCCGGTTGGACGGCGTGGACGTCTCCACGCAGGACCCCCCGACGCTGCGCCGCGGCATCGGCTACGTCATCCAGAACGCGGGCCTCTTCCCGCACCGCACGGTGCTGGACAACGTGGCGACGGTGCCGGTGCTGCTCGGACGCCGCCGGTCCGAGGCGCGCTCGGCGGCCGGAGAGCTGCTCGAGCGGGTCGGCCTGGACCCGAAGGTCGGCAGCCGCTACCCGGCCCAGCTCTCGGGCGGCCAGCAGCAGCGCGTCGGCGTCGCCCGCGCGCTCGCCGGCGACGCACCGGTGCTGCTCATGGACGAGCCGTTCTCCGCGGTCGACCCGGTGGTGCGGGCCGACCTGCAGGACGAGCTGCTGCGCCTGCAGTCCGAGCTCGGCCGCACGATCCTCTTCGTCACCCACGACATCGACGAGGCCATCCGCCTCGGCGACATGGTCGCCGTGCTGCGGGTCGGCGGCACCCTGGCCCAGTTCGCGCCGCCCGCCGAGCTGCTCGCGGCCCCGGCCGACGACTTCGTCGCGGGCTTCGTCGGGCGCGACCGCGGCTACCGGCGGCTCCAGTTCGTCGGGGCGGGCTCGCTCGCGCTCTCCGACTTCCCGACGACGGGTGAGGGCTGGTTGCTGGTCGTCGACGACGACGGCCGCCCGACGGGCTGGCGCCAGGGCGAGGAGCACGTCGCGCTGGGCACCGTGCACGCCGAGGGCGGGTCGCTGCGCAGCGCGCTCGACGCCGCGCTCAGCTCGCCGGCGGGGCGCGGCGTGGCCGTCGACGACGACGGGCGGGTGCTCGGCGGCATCGAGCCGGAGGCCGTGATCACGTTGCTGCACGCGTCGGCGGGATCGACGGCAGGGTCGTCGCCGGAGTCGGTGCGGTGAGGCTCTTCGGCGCGGACATCCTCCCGCTGGCGGCCGAACACATCGTCCTCGCGCTGGTCCCGGTGCTCCTGGGCCTCGTGATCAGCCTGCCGCTGGGCTGGTGGGCGTGGAGCTCGCGCGGCGCACGCCGGATCCTGCTGCCGCTGACCGGGGTGCTGTACACGATCCCGTCGCTGGCGCTGTTCGTCGTCATGCCGCTCGTGCTCGGCACCCGCATCCTCGACCCGGTCAACGTGGTCGTGGCGCTCACCATCTACGCGGTGGCCCTGCTCGTCCGCAGCGTCGTCGACGGGCTCGACGAGGTGCCCGGGGAGGTCCTGACGGCGGGTGTCGCCATGGGCTACCGGCCGCTCGGACTGCTCTTCGGGGTGCAGCTGCCGCTGGCGGTGCCGGTGCTCGTCGCCGGCGTGCGGGTGGCCGCGGTGAGCTCGTTCAGCCTCGTCGCGGTCGGCGCGATCATCGGGCAGGGCGCGCTCGGGACCCTGTTCACCCAGGGGTTCGAGCGGTTCTACACGGCCCAGATCGTCTTCGGGCTCGTGTCCATCCTGGTGCTGGCGCTGGTGATCGACGGGCTGCTGATGCTGCTCGGCCGTCTCCTCGCGCCGTGGGCCGCGGCCCGGGCGCCGCAGAGACAGGCGGTGTGAGGTGTTCTCGAGCCTGATCGCGTGGTTCACCGCGAGCGCGCAGTGGTCCTCGACCACCGGGATCCCGACCCGCCTGCTGCAGCACCTCGGTTACACCGCCCTGACGGTCCTGGTGGCCGCCGTGATCGCGGTGCCGATCGGCCTCTACATCGGGCACACGGGCCGCGGTCGCTTCCTGGTGGTGGGCCTGGCCAACGGCCTACGGGCGCTGCCCGAGCTCGGTGTGCTGGTGCTGTTCGTGCTGCTCATCGGGCTCGGACTCACCCCCGTGGTGCTCGCCCTCATGCTGCTGGCCATCCCGCCGCTGCTCGCGGGGACCTACGCCGGCGTCTCCGGGGTCGATCCGGCCGCCGTCGACGCGGCCCGGGGCGTCGGCATGACCGAGCGGCAGATCCTCGTCCAGGTCGAGCTGCCGAACGCCCTGCCGCTCATGGTCGCCGGGCTGCGCACCGCGACGCTCCAGGTCGTCGCCACCGCCACCATCGCCGCGTTCGTGTCGCTCGGCGGGCTCGGCCGCTACATCGTCGACGGCCAGGCACAGCGCGACTTCGTCCAGATGGCGGGCGGCGCCGTGCTCGTCGCCCTCCTCGCGATCGTCCTCGAGGTGGCGCTGCAGGGCCTGCAGCGCGCCGTCACTCCCGGGGTCCGCCGGACCCGATCCACACCCGTCGTCGGGAAGACCGACACCGTCACCGTTGGAGGCTGATGCCCGTGCGAACGACCCGCGCCCTCGGCGCCCTGCTCCTCGCCGCCCTCGCGTTCCTCGCCGCCGCGTGCGGTGGCGGGGGCGACCCGCTCGCCTCCCAGCCGCAGGCCCCCGCGGCCGGCGACACCATCCGGGTCGGCTCGGCGAACTTCACCGAGAACCGCCTGCTCGCCGAGATCTACGCCACCGCGCTGTCGATCCGCGGCATCAAGGTCGAGCGGCAGTTCGGCATCGGCAGCCGGGAGACCTACTTCCCGGGCCTGCGTGACGGGTCGATCGACCTCGTCCCGGACTACACCGGCAACCTCCTGCAGTACCTCGACACGAACGCCACGGCCACCGCCCCCGCGGACGTGTACGCGCAGGTGCAGCAGAAGCTGCCGCCGAACCTCAAGGTGCTGGAGGCCAGCCCGGCCGAGGACAAGGACGCGGTGGTGGTCACCCGCGCCTTCGCGACGCAGAACAATCTGACCTCGCTCGACCAGATCGGGCCGCTGTGCGGCAACATCGTGTTCGGCGGGCCGCCCGAGTTCCAGACGCGTCCGTACGGCATCCCGGGCATCCAGAAGTCCTACGGCTGCACGTTCAAGGAGTTCCGCTCGCTCGACGCCGGAGGGCCGCTCACCGTCGCCGCGCTGCGCGACGGCTCCGTCCAGGCCGCGGACCTGTTCACCACCGACACGTCGATCCCGAACAACGACTTCGTGATCCTGGCCGACCCGAAGTCGAACTTCGCGGCGCAGCAGGTGGTGCCGCTGATCAACGCGTCGAAGCTGTCGAACCCGGCCGTGGCCGACGTCCTGAACCTGATCTCGCAGAAGATGGACACCGCGACGCTGACGGACCTCAACAAGCGCCTCGACGCGCCGGACAAGCCCGACCCCGCCCAGGTGGCCCGGGACTGGCTGTCGTCGGCCGGGATCGGCTGACGAGCTCCACCCCGCACGAACGAACGGCACTCTCGCAGCATCTATGTGCGCGAGAGTGCCGTTCGTTGGTTCCGGGCCGGTCAGTCCTCGTCGCTGTCGTCGCGCGCGAGGAACACCGCGAAGCGGTCGGCGGCACCGGCGTGCTCGGGATGGGCGTCGACGAAGGCGCGGAGGCGGTCGGCCAGCCACGCCAGGCTGACCTCCTCCTCGCCCCGTCGGTCCTCGAGCTCCTCGATGCCGCGGTCGGTGAAGTACACCGTGCCTAACCTTCGATGGCCTCGGCGATCAGCGCCTTCTGCTCCACCTCGTGCACCTTCGCGACGCCGGCCGCGGGGGCCGCCATGCGCCGGCGCGAGATGCGGCGCAGGCCGCGCAGCCGCTCGACCTTCTCCGGCAGCATCAGGCCCAGGAACGGCCAGGCGCCCTGGTTGGCCGGCTCCTCCTGCACCCAGGAGACGCTCTGGGCGTTGGAGTAGCGGCCGATGATCGAGGAGATCTCGTCACCGGCGATCGGGTAGAGCTGCTCGAGCCGGACGATCGCGATGTCGTCGGTCTTCCCGGCCTTCTCGCGGGCCGCGACCAGCTCGTAGTAGATCTTCCCGGCGCACATCAGGACCTTCGATGCGCCCGCCGCCCTGTCGTTCGACGCGAACGTCGGGTCGTCGAGGACCGGGTGGTAGCTGCCGGTGGTGAAGTCCTCCACCGGGCTCACCGCGGCCTTGTTGCGCAGCATCGACTTCGGCGTGAAGACGACCAGCGGACGACGCACGCCGTCGGTGGCGTGCCGGCGCAGCAGGTGGAAGTAGTTCGACGGCGACGACGGCACCGCCACCGTCATCGAGCCCTCCGCGCACAGCTGCAGGAACCGCTCGATGCGCCCCGAGGTGTGGTCGGGCCCCTGGCCCTCGTGGCCGTGCGGCAGCAGCAGCACGACGTCGGAGGTCTGGCCCCACTTCGCCTCACCGGACGAGATGAACTCGTCGATGATCGACTGGGCGCCGTTGACGAAGTCGCCGAACTGCGCCTCCCAGCAGACGAGGGCGTCGTGGTTGACCACCGAGTAGCCGTACTCGAAGCCGACCGCGGCGAACTCCGAGAGCGCCGAGTCGTAGGGCATGAATTTGCCCTGGTCGGCGGTCAGGTGGCGCAGCGGGACGTACTCCTCGCCGGTCTTGCGGTCGATGAGCACGGAGTGGCGCTGGGTGAAGGTGCCGCGGCGCGAGTCCTGGCCGGAGAGCCGGACGAGCTTGCCGTCGATGAGCAGCGAGCCGAACGCGAGCAGCTCCGCCCACGCCCAGTCGATGCCCTCGGCGGTCTCGGTCGAGGCGGCCTTGCCACGGCGCTCCAGGACCGGCTTGACGCGCGGGTGGACGTTGAACCCCTCCGGGGGCTCCGCGAACGCCCGGGCGATCCGCTGGACGACCTCCAGCGGCACCTTGGTCTGCAGCGAGTTCGGGACCGCCTGCTCCCACTCGACCGACGGGCTGGGCTCGATCTGGGCCTTCTCCAGCTCGCGGACCTCGTTGAAGACGTGCTCGAGCTGGCTGCCGTAGTCGCGCAGCGCGTGCTCGGCCTCGTCGAGCGAGATGTCGCCGCGGCCGATCAGCGACTCGGTGTAGGTCTTGCGCACCGAGCGCTTGGCGTCGATGACATCGTACATCTCCGGCTGGGTCATCGAGGGGTCGTCGCCCTCGTTGTGGCCGCGCCGGCGGTAGCAGACCATGTCGATGACGACGTCGGAGTTCCAGCGCTCGCGGAACTCGACGGCGAGGCGCGCCACCCAGACGCAGGCCTCGGGGTCGTCGCCGTTCACGTGGAAGACCGGCGCGTCGATCATCTTCGCGACGTCGGTGCAGTAGTGCGTCGAGCGGGTGTGCTCCGGGGCGGTGGTGAAGCCGACCTGGTTGTTCACCACGACGTGCACGGTGCCGCCGGTGCGGTACCCGCGCAGGAGCGCCAGGTTCAGCGTCTCGGCGACCACGCCCTGCCCCGCGAACGCGGCGTCGCCGTGCATGGCGACCGGCATGACGGTGAAGCCCTCGGGACCCTTGTCCAGCATGTCCTGCTTCGCGCGGACGATGCCCTCGAGGACCGGGTCGACGGCCTCGAGGTGGGACGGGTTGCTCGTCAGGGAGACTGTGGTCTCGCCGTCGCCGAACATCCGGAAGAACTTGCCCTCGGCGCCGAGGTGGTACTTCACGTCGCCGGAGCCGTGGGCCTGGCCCGGGTCGAGGTTGCCCTCGAACTCGCGGAAGATCTGCGAGACCGGCTTCCCGACGATGTTGGCGAGCACGTTCAGCCGGCCGCGGTGCGGCATGCCGATGACGACCTCGTCCATCTCGTGCGCCGCGGCCTCGTCGAGCACCGCGTCCAGCAGCGGGATGACGGTCTCGGCGCCCTCCAGCGAGAAGCGCTTCTGGCCGACGTACTTGGTCTGCAGGAACGCCTCGAACGCCTCGGCGGCGTTGAGCTTGGAGAGGATGTACTTCTGCTCGGCCGCCGACACCTTCTCGTGCGGCACCTCGATGCGCTCCTGGAGCCAGGCGCGCTTCTCGGGGTCGAGGATGTGCATGTACTCGACGCCGATCGTGCGGCAGTACGAGTCGCGCAGCACCCCGAGGATGTCGCGCAGCTTCATGCACGAGCGGCCCGCGAAGCCGTCGACCGGGAACTCGCGGTCGAGGTCCCACAGCGTCAGCCCGTGGCTCTGGATGTCCAGGTCGGGGTGCTTGCGCTGCGGGTGGTCCAGCGGGTCGGTGTCGGCCATCAGGTGGCCGCGGTTCCGGTACGCGTCGATCAGCTCGAGGATGCGGGCCGTGCGGTCGATGTTCGACTCGGGCAGGTCCTGCACCCAGCGGATCGGCTCGTAGGGGATCCGCAGCGCTGCGAAGATGTCGTCGTAGAAGCCGTCCTCGCCGAGCACGAGGTGGTGGATGCGCCGCAGGAAGTCGCCGGACTCGGCGCCCTGGATGATCCGGTGGTCGTACGTCGAGGTCAGCGTGATGATCTTGCTGATGCCCATGTTCGCCAGGCGCTCGTCGCTGGCGCCCTGGAACTCGGCCGGGTACTCCATCGCGCCGACGCCGACGATCGTGCCCTGACCGACGGTGAGACGCGGCACCGAGTGGTTGGTGCCGATGGTGCCCGGGTTGGTGAGGCTGATCGTCACCCCGGAGAAGTCCTCGGTGCCGAGCTTGCCCGAGCGCGCCTTGCGGACCATGTCCTCGTAGGCGGCCCAGAACTGCGCGAAGTTCATGTTCTCGCAGCCCTTGAGGGCCACGACCACCAGCGAGCGCGACCCGTCCTTGCCCGGCAGGTCCATCGCCAGGCCGAGGTTCACGTGCCCGGGGTCGACGACGGCGGGCTTGCCCTTCGCGTCCGACCCGTAGTGGCGGTTCATGTTCGGGAACTGCGCGAGCGCCCGGACCATCGCGTACCCGAGCAGGTGGGTGAAGGAGACCTTCCCACCGCGGGTGCGCTTGAGGTGGTTGTTGATGACGATGCGGTTGTCGGCGAGCAGCTTCGCCGGGACGGCGCGCACGCTCGTGGCCGTCGGCAGCTCGAGCGACGCCTGCATGTTCTTGGCGATCGCGTTCGCGGCGCCCCGCAGCGGCGTCACGGACTCGTCGGTCGACCCGCCGTCGGCGGCCTTGGCGGGGGAGGTCGACCCGGCGGCCGGCTTGCTGTCGCCCTTGGGCTCGGCCGACGCGCCGTTCCGCGACTCCTTCGGCGCCGGCTTCTCCGCCGTCTTCTGCTGCGTGGCCGTGTCGGAGGACCGGGCCGGGGCGCTGCCGTTCGACGATCCCGACGACGACGCGGAGCCGTTCGCCGAGGAGGTCTTCGCGGCGCCGGCGGTGCCGGACCCGCTCGAGCCGTTGCGCTCGCCGCGGCTCGCGCCCGACCCGGCCGAGCCCGACGCGGAGGTGCCACCGGACGCGCCGGTGGAGGAGGTGGAGCCGGCGCCCGCCACGCTCGACCCGTCATCGGGCGCGTAGTCGGCGAAGAACTCGTGCCACGCCGTGTCGACGGAGTCCGGGTCCGCGAGGTAGCGCTGGTACATCTCGTCGACCAGCCACTCGTTGGGACCGAACTGGGCTGCCGGGCTGCTCGTCGACACGGCTGGAGATCGCCTCAATCACGTGCGGGAGTGGAAACGGACACCAGGTTAGCGCTCCGCGGTCGCGGGGGTGGGGCCTGTGTCGCCCACTGCACCGGTTCACGGGCGGGGTCACACGAACCGCGACCGCAGCACCTCCTCGCCCTGCCCGGTGGTCACCACGAATCCGGCGGCGTCCCGGGGCAGGACCGGCGAGTTGAGCCGGCAGACCATCTCGTCGCGACCGGTGCCGACGAACGCGCCCGCGGCGTACGCGCGGCCGTCGCGGCCCGTGACCGAGACGAGGTAGGTCCGCCCCGCGTCGAAGCCGCGCGCGGTCAGCACCACCTCCACCCCCCACGTGTGCGCGACGGTCGCGGCGTCGGCCTCGACGCCGGGGACGAGGGCCTGCACCGCCACCGGTTCGCGCGGTCCCTGGGCGTTGCGCACGCCGAGCCCGTAGCCGGCGGCCCCGCCCGCCACGGCGAGCACGACGGCCCCGGCGGCGACGAGCAGCCCCGTCCGCCCCGCCCGCCGGCGCGGTGCCAGCGGGACGACGGGCGCGGGCGCCTCGTGCGACTCCTCCCGCACCCGCCGCAGCACCTGGTCGAACCCCGCCGGCGGGGCGGGTGCCCCCGGGGGTGCGACCCGGTCCGGGTCGACGGCCCGCAGCGGCTGCGCGAGCGGTGCGATCGCCGCGAGCTCCGCGCGGCACGCGGGGCAGCCGGCGAGGTGGGCGTCCACCTCGTCGCGCTCCGCGGCGTCGAGCCCGTCGAGGACGTAGGCCCCGAGCCGCTCGCGCAGGACCTGGTGGTCCCGGTCGCCGGGGGAGGGGTTCACAGCGGCACTCCCATGTCGTCCATGATCGATCGCAGGTTGCGCAGGCCGTAGAAGACGCGGCTGCGCAGGGTCCCGAGCGGCACGCCCAGCTCGCCCGCCACCTCGGGGTGGGGCCGCCCGCGCAGCCAGGTCTCGACGATGGCCGTGCGCTGGTCGGTCCCGAGCCGCCCCAGCGCCTCCTCGAGGAACCACGTGGTGACGAGGTCGTCGCTGAAGGAGCGTCCGGGCTCGCGCGACGCCCGTTCGGCCACCGCGCCGAGCGTGCCGGGGTCGGTCGGCGTCCCCGGGCGGGCGCGGTCGCGACGGACCTGGTCGACCACGAGGTTGCGGGCGATGGTGAACAGCCAGACCCGCAGGCTCGCGACCGTGGCGTCGTAGCGCTCGGCGTGGCGCCACGCCCGGACGAAGACCTCCTGCACCACGTCCGCGGCCGCCGCGGCGTCGCGGAGGTGGCGGGCCGCGAAGCGGTGCAGCTCGCCGGCGTGCGCGCGGTGGGCGGCCTCGAGGTCGGCGGGACGGCGCAGGTCGACCGCGGCGAGGGTGCCCCCGTTCCCGTCGTCCACGTGCACCCCTCGCTCCCGGTTCGGGGTCATCGTGTCGGTCCGGGAGTAGATCGACGTGTGTGGGTGGGTCGTCACGGTCACCGGTACGTCCGCCGGGCCCTGGTCATGGCGCTCCTCCCGACTCGCGGACCGGCGACCCGGTCCCGTCGTCGGGAGTCCCTACGGATCGCGGCCCGCGGCCGTTCACAGCGGATCGACCGGGAATCGGGGTGAACGCCGCCGTGGTTCGGCCCGTAGTCACGGGAGCAACCGGACGAAACGCCCAGGAGGCCCCCGTGCGCCGTACCCCCGTCAGGCTCGCCGCCCTGTCCGCCCTCACCGTCGGCGCCCTCGCGCTCTCCGGTGGGGCGGCCCTGGCCCAGGACGCCCAGGTCGACGAGCCGTCGAGCTTCACCAGCATGTTCACCGTCATGGCGACGCCCGACACGGTCGTCGGCCAGAACGGTCAGCCCGCCCCGGGCGAGCCGGGCGCGACCGGCACCTTCGACTACCGGATCAACTCCGACGAGGAGATCATCTGCTACGACCTGCGGTTGGAGGGCGTCACCGGCGAGTACCAGAGCCCGGCCCGCACGGCGACGCACATCCACGAGGCCGCGGCCGGGGCGTCGGGTCCGCCGCGCATCGCCTTCCCGGACCCGGAGGGTGACGGTGCGACGCGCACCGGCTCCGGCTGCCTGCAGGGCCCCTTCACCACCGGGGTCCAGGCGAACGGCCAGGACAGCGGCACCGGGTTCTCGCTGAAGCAGATCGAGGCGAACCCGGCTGCGTTCTTCGGGGACACGCACACCGCGGGCTTCACCGCGGGCGCCGTGCGCGGGCAGCTGACGCCCGTCCCGATGGGTGGCGTCGAGACCGGCGCCGGCGGCACGACCGACGCCGTGGCGCCCCTCGCGGTCGGCGCGGCGGCCCTCGTCGCGGCGGGCGCCGCGGGTGCGGTGGCCTACCGGCGGTCGCGGGTCTGACGGTGGGGCTCTCCCGGCTGCCGGCGGTGGTGGTCCTGCTCCTGGGGCTGCTCCTCGCCGGCTGCGCCGCCCCGGTCCCGACGGCGGGTGGTACGCCACCCGCCGCCGGCCCTGCGGTGCCCGACGCCGGGTCGGCGCCGGTGTCGGTGCGCGTCCCGGCGATCGGGGTGGTCCGCGACGACGTGCAGCGGCTGGGGCTCGCGGCCGACGGGACGGCGGAGGTCCCGACGGACTTCGAGCGCGTCGGCTGGTTCGCCGGGGGAGCGGCCCGGGCCGGCGGCGGACCCACGGTGCTGCTCGGGCACGTCGACTCCCGCACCGGGCCGGCGGTGTTCTACCGCCTGCGTGACCTGCGACCCGGCGACCTCGTCGAGCTCAGTCGGGCGGACGGCACCACCGCCCGCTACGCGGTGTCGCGCACCGAGCAGGTGGCCAAGGACCGGTTCCCCACGTTCGCGGTGTTCGGGGCGACCGCGGACGACGTCCTGCGGCTCGTCACGTGCGCCGGCGCGTTCGACCGGGGTGAGCGGAGTTACACCGACAACCTCGTGGTGCATGCGGAGCGTGTGTGAACCGGTAAGGGGGGTGCCTGCGGAGGTCCCATGACGGGGTCGTGGCGTCGAGGGGGTGTCACGACCCCGTTCCCACCTCCACGGTGTCGCGCTCGACGATCTCCTCCCCGTCGTCCGCCGTGGCGGCCCCGGTGCGCCAGAGGAGCGCGTACCGGCCGTCGAGGTCGAGCAGCTCGTCGTGGCTGCCCTCCTCGACGATCCGCCCGTCGTGCAGCACCACGATGTGGTCGGCCCGCGCCGCGGTGGCGAGGCGGTGGGCGACCACGAACGTCGTGCGACGGGCGGCCACCCGGTCGCCCGCGGCGAGCACGGCGGACTCGGTGGCCGGGTCGAGGGCCGCGGTCGCCTCGTCGAGCAGCAGGAGCGCCGGGTCGACCAGCTCGGCGCGCGCGAGGGCCACGAGCTGACGCTGACCGGCCGACAGCCCGCCGCCGCGCTCGCCGACCGGCTGGCGGAATCCGGCGGGCAGCGACGCGACCACGTCGAGGGCCCCGACCCGCCGGGCGGCCTCCTCGATCTCGGCGGGCGTGGCGTCGGGGCGCCCGTAGGCGATGTTGGACGCCACGTCGCCCACGAACAGGTGGGCCTCCTGCGGCACGACGCCCAGCCGGCGGCGCAGCCCGGCGAGGTCGTAGTCGCGGACGTCGACGCCGTCGACGAGCACCGCGCCCCGGGTCGCGTCGTAGAAGCGGGCGACGAGCTTCACCACGGTCGACTTGCCGGCGCCGGTCGCCCCCACCAGGGCCACGGTGCGCCCGGCGGGCACGCGCAGCGACACGTCGCGCAGCGCCGGCGCGTCGGAGCCGGCGTAGGAGAACCCGACGTCGCGCAGCTCCACCTC
Source organism: Actinomycetospora sp. NBRC 106378 (assembly GCF_030269685.1). Taxonomy (GTDB): domain Bacteria; phylum Actinomycetota; class Actinomycetes; order Mycobacteriales; family Pseudonocardiaceae; genus Actinomycetospora. Next base: position 68,531 of record NZ_BSTT01000011.1, on the reverse strand, counting down.
GCCGCGCAGCTCGCCCACCGGCACCGGGTCGACCGCCGCGGGCACCGTCGTCGGCGTGCGCAGGAGCTCGGAGATGCGGGTGAGGCCCACCCGCGCCTGCTGGTAGCCGTCGAAGACCTGCGAGAGCTGCTGCACCGGGCCGAAGAACATCGCCAGGTAGAGCAGGAACGCCACGAGCACACCCGACGACAGGTCGCCCCCGGCGACCCGGGCCGCACCGACCCCGAGCACGGCGGCCTGGGCGACGTCGGAGAGGAGGTTGGCGCCCGGGAAGTAGGTGGCGATGAGACGTTGGGCGCGCAGCCGGGCGCGGCGGTAGGCGTCGGAGTGGTCGGCGAAGTGGGCGGCCGAGCGCTCCTCGTGGGTGTGGGCCTGGGCGACCCGCAGCCCGGCCACGTTCTCCTGCAGGTCGGCGTTCACGACGCTGACCCGTTCCCGCGCCTCGGCGTAGGCCACCGACGACAGGCGCCGGAAGACGAACGTCGCGACGATCAGGACCGGCATCACCGAGAGCGCGACGAGGGCGAGCTCGACGTCGGTGAGCAGCAGCGCGGTCGCGACGCCGACGACGGTCAGGAGCGCCACGACGGCCTGGGCGAGCCCGGTCTGCAGGAACGACGACAGGGCGTCGACGTCCGTGGTCATCCGCGTCATGATCCGGCCGCCGAGCTCGCGCTCGTAGAAGTCGAGGCCGAGCCGCTGCAGGTGGGCGAAGCTGCGCACGCGCAGCAGGTAGAGCCGGCTCTCGCCGACGCGCGCGGTGAGCACCGTCTGGAACCAGACCACCACCCAGTCGACGAGCACCACCGCGAGCCCGATGCCGACCGCGAGGGCGAGGACCGACGGCGCCCGGCCGTTGATCCCGCCGTCGACCGCCACCCGGGCGAGCGTGGGGAACGCCAGGGTGGCCAGGGCGTCGAGCGCGACCAGGGCGATGACACCCCCGAGCGCCCACCGGACGGGCCGCAGGAGCCGCCCGAGGCGGAACCCGGGGTCGGGCGCCGCCGGGTCCTCGCCGTAGAGCTCCGGGCGCTCGTCGGCGGCCGGGAGCTTCGCGAGCGCGCTCTCCATCTCCTCCGACGCGACGCTCCCGTCGAGACCCGCGCTCACGCCGCGGTCGCCGGGCGGCGCGTCCGCGCCGTCGGTCCGCGGACCGGCGGGCCAGAGCCCGGGCGTGACCCCGTCGGGGCCCGGCAGGTCCGGCTCCGGGCGGCGGACCGCCTCGTCGATCCGCTCCCCGGGGCCGGCCAGGAGAGCCGTGAACAGCGCGCACCGCTCGGTGAGCTCGGCGGCCGTGCCGACGTCGACCACCCGGCCGGCGTCGAGCACCGCGATCCGGTCGGCGAGCGCGAGGGTGGAGCGGCGGTGGGCGATGACCAGCGTGGTGCGCGTCGCGGTGACCGCGCGCAGCGTCTCGCCGATCGCCGCCTCGGTCGCCGCGTCGACGGCGCTCGTGGCGTCGTCGAGGACGAGGACCCGGGGGTCGTAGAGCAGGGCCCGGGCGAGCGCGATGCGCTGGCGCTGGCCGCCGGAGAGCGTGAGCCCGCGTTCGCCGACCCGGGTGTCGTAGCCGTCGGGCAGCTCGGAGACGAAGCCGTCGGCCTGGGCGGCGCGGGCGGCGGCGCGCACCTGCTCGTCGGTGGCGTCGGGACAGCCGTAGGCGATGTTGGCGCGGACCGTGTCGGAGAAGAGGAAGGCCTCCTCGAACACCACGCCGACCGTGCGCCGCAGCGAGGTGAGCGACAGGTCCCGGACGTCGGCGCCGCCGACCCGGACCGCACCCTGCTGGACGTCGTAGAAACGGGGGATGAGCAGCGCGATCGTCGACTTGCCCGAGCCCGCCGTCCCGATCACCGCGAGGGTCTCGCCCGGTTCGACGCGCAGCGACAGCCCGTCGAGCACCGGCTCCGAGCGCGCGTAGCCGAAGCGGACGTCGTCGAGCTCGAGCGGCACCGGCCCGGCGGGGACCGGCACCCGGCCGGGGGCCTCGGCGTCGGCGACGATGTCGGGCTGCGAGTCGATCAGCTCGTACACGCGCTCGACCCCGGACCGGGCGAGCTGCCCGACGACGACGAGCCCGGCGACCATGCGCGCGGGCCCGATGAGCGCGGCGATGTAGGTGGTGAAGGCGAGGAACACGCCGACGGTGATCTGCCCGGTCAGCGCGAGCCCGCCGCCGAGGGCGAACACCACGAGCTGGCCGACCGTGGGCAGCGCGGCGAGCGTGGGGGTCAGGCGCGCGGTGAGACGGGCGGCCCGCAGCCGGTCGCCGTACAGCTCGCCCGCGAGCCGGGCCAGCCGTGCGGTCTCCCGCTCCTCCTGCCCGAAGCCCTTGACCACCCGGACCCCGGTGACCGTCTCCTCGACGCCCTGCGCGACCTCTGCGGCGCGCTGCTGCGCGGCCCAGGTGGCGGGGTAGAGCTTCCGGCGCATCACGGTGGTGAAGGCGAGCGCCACCGGCAGCGTCACCAGGGCGACCAGCGTGAGCAGCGGGGACAGGAACAGCATGATCACCACGGACACGACGACCTGCGCGAGCGTGCCCACCGAGTACGGCACCATCCCGAGCAGGCCCTGGACCTGCTGCAGGTCGGAGTTGGCGCGGGAGACCACCTGCCCGGTGCGCAGGGCGTCCTGGCGGGGCCCGTCGAGGCGCGAGATCGACCCGAACACCCGCCGGCGCAGGTCGTGCTGCACCGACAGCGAGAGCCGTCCGCCGAGGTAGCGCCGCAGGAAGGCCATGCCGAACTTGACGACCGCGAGCGCGACGACGGCCCCGACGATGAGCCCGAGCCCCTCGGTGGAGCCCCGGACCGCCCGGTCGACCGCCACGGCGGTGAGCAGCGGGCCGACCGACTCCAGGCTCACCCCCAGCACCGACGCGCCCACCGACGCGACGGTCAGCCCGCGGTGGCGCCAGCAGTCACGCGCGAGACGGGCCACCCATCCGGTGGTCCCGTCGCTGGGTCTCTCGGAGTCCGGCACGAGAACCAGGCTAGGTGGGGGGTCCGACACCCTGCCCGTCGGAGATCGTGGTAACAATGTCACGTGCAGCTCCGCGTCCGCATCGACCCGTTCTGGGTCAGCCGTCGCGCGCACATGTTCGACCAGTTCTGTCGCTGACGAACGCCCTCCGTTCCCCGCGCGCGGCCGTGTGCCCCGGGGAGCGTCTCCCGCGGTCGAGCCCCCGGCCGCGCACCCCGTGAGGCCTCGTCATGACCGCAGTCCTGCCTGCCCCGTCCTTCCTGCCCCGCACCCTCCACGGCGACCGTCGCCGCTGGCACGACGGCCCCACCCCGGTGAGCCTCGCGGACCTCACCTCGCTGACCCGCCAGGTCGCCGCCGAGGTCGTGGCCGGCCACCACGCCGTCGAGATCGACGCGGCGAACCGCTGGTCGCGGCGCCTGCACGCCGACCCGCACCTCGACGTCTGGCTGATCAGCTGGGCCACCGAGCAGGCCGCGGAGCTCCACGACCACGGCGGCTCGATCGGTGCCCTCACCGTGGTCAGCGGTGAGCTCACCGAGTGGCGCTGGAGCGCCGGGCAGGCCGACGACCACCTCGCCACCGCGGAGGAGATCGCCTCGCGCGGTCCCGGGCTGCGCCGCCGGGTCCTGACGGCGGGTTCCGGCGCGGCCTTCCCGTTGGGGCACGTCCACGACGTGTCGAACCGGCGCACCGAGGCCGCCGTCAGCGTGCACGCGTACTCGCCGCCGCTCTCGGCGATGTCCTACTACGGCGTGGAGCGCGGCACCCTCACCCGGACGCGCTCCGAGCTCGTCGAACCGGGAGCATCACCCGAGTGACCACGATCGCCGACGTCCTCGCGGCCGCCCGCGCCCGGCTGACCCGTCTGGAGGCGGCCGAGGCCGCCCGCGTGGTGGCCGAGGGCGGGAAGCTCGTCGACATCCGCCCGGGCTGGCAGCGGGTCGCGGAGGGTGAGGTGCCCGGCGCCGTCGTCATCGAGCGCAACCACCTGGAGTGGCGTCTCGACCCGACGTCGGAGGCCCGGATTCCCGAGGCCACCGACCACGACGTCGCCTGGGTCGTCCTGTGCTCGGAGGGCTACACGTCCTCCCTGGCCGCCGCGGCCCTGCAGGACCTCGGCCTCCACCGGGCCACCGATGTCGTCGGCGGGTTCCGCGCCTGGCAGGAAGCCGGTCTCCCGAGCGCCCCCGGGACCGGCGAGCCCCCGGACTACGCCCGGTCCTGACGACGGGTCGCCCTCCCGCGGTGACGATGGCGATCTGCTCCCGCCGGGTGCGTGCAGCGCGCCGTCGTCGGGCGCGTCGATCACCGCTCCGGGTCCGCCGATGCGACGACCCCGTCCGGGCGGACCAGCATCGCCCGCGGGCCGCGGACGACCGTCGTGCGCTCGTCCGACGCCGGGCCGTCGGCCGTCACCACGCGCGTCCACCGGCCGTCCCGCGCGACCTCGGCGAGCCGACGGCCGTCGTCGAGCACCGTCTCGGGCGCCAGCCGACCGACCAGCGGGTCGTCGCCCGGCTGCGCGATCGGGGCGTGCACCTCGGGGCCGGCGAGCAGCCGGGCGGCGGCGGTCGCCCCGGGACGGGTGGCCAGCGCGTCGCCCACGAACCGGCGCAGCGCGATCGTCTTCGGGTCCGGCCGCATGAGGGCGACCTGTGCCCGGGTCAGCTCGAGGACCGCGGCGGCGGCGGGACGGCGCTCGGCGTCGTAGGTGTCCAGCAGTGACTCGGGCTCCCGCCCGCGGACGACGGCCGCGAGCTTCCAGCCCAGGTTCATCGCGTCGGAGAGGCCGAGCCCGAGGCCCTGGCCGCCGAACGGCGGGTGCACGTGCGCGGCGTCGCCGGCGAGGAGCACCCGGCCGTGCCGGTAGGCGTCGACCTGCCGCGTGTTGTCGGTCCACCGGGTCGCGCTGTGCACGGCGGTGACGCGGGCCCGGGTGCCCGACACGTGCTGCAGCGACTTCTCCAGCTCCTCGGCCGTGACGGGCGCGTCGCGGTCGGCGGGCGGGCCGTCGAACTCCACGGTGAGGATGCGGCCGGGCTGCGGACCGACGCACCACACGCCGTGCGGGCCGTGCTGCCAGCCGGACTCCAGGTCGTCGGCGTCCGCGAGGTCGACCAGCGCCTGCCGTCCGGTGATCTCGGGGTCGGTGCCGGGGAACCCGACGCCGACCGCGCGCCGGACGACGCTGCGCCCGCCGTCGGCGCCCACCACCCAGGAGGCCGTCCACTCCCCGCGGTCGGTCGCGACGGTGACCCCCGAGGCCGACTCGACCACACCCGTCGTCGTGAGCCCGCGGTGGACCGGCACGCCGAGGGCGGTCGCGTGGTCGAGCAGGATCGCCTCCAGTTCGTGCTGGGGGATCGCGAGGAGCATCGGGACCGGGCCGTGCCCGGCGTCGGGGAGGTCCATGAGGTCGAGCCGGAGCGGGATCCCGGCCAGGTGCCCCGCGAACCTCGGCCCGGGTCCCGTCGTCGGACGCACGAAGCCGGCCATGAACCGCTGCTGGACCTCCAGCCCGCGCTCGAGCAGGCCGCGACGGTCGAGCGCGTGCACGGCGGTCGCGACGACGGAGCCCGCCTTGATCGTGCGGTCGGGCTCGGTGTGCCGTTCGAGGACGGCGACGTCGACGCCGGCCAGCGCGAGCTCGGCAGCCGTGAGCAGCCCGACGGGTCCGCCGCCGACGACGAGGACCTCGTGCGTAGTTGTCATGGACCTGAAATTAGGCTCGACCTAACGATAGGTCAAGCCGATAGGCTGACGGCGTGACCCAGGGCCTCCGGGAGCGGAAGAAGCAGGCGACGCGCGCACACATCGCGGCCGTCGCGACGCAGCTGTTCATCGAGCAGGGCTTCGAGGCGACGACGATCGCGCAGATCGCGGAGCGGGCCGAGGTCGCGAAGATGACGGTGACGAACTACTTCCCGCTCAAGGAGGACCTGTTCTTCGACCGGGCGCCGGAGATCGTCGCCCTGCTCGCGGAGGTCGTCTCCCGGCGCACGGCGGGGACGACGCCGGCGGAGGCGGTGCGCGAGGCCTACCTGGAGGGGCTCGACGCCCGGTGGCCGCCGCTCGGCTTCGGCAGCGCGGACTTCGTGGACGCGATCGCGGCGAGCCCCGCGCTGCAGGCCCGCGGCCGGTCGATGCTCGCCGACCAGGAGGCGGCTCTCGCGGCGGTCCTCGTCGCGGAGGCGCAGGAGGCCGATCCCGACGACGACGGGCTCGACGCCCGCCTCGAGGCGACCCGGCTCGCCGGGATCGTGCGCGTGCTCGTGGCCGAGCTGGTCGGCCGGGTGATCGCCGGCGAGCCCGAGGAGGCGGTCGTCGAGCGGGTGCGGCGAGCCGCCCGGGAGCACCTCGGTCCCTGACGACGGCGACCTGCTCCCACCCGATGCGAGCAGGGCGCCACCATCGGGTCGGCGTCGGGCTCAGAGGCGCGAAGCGCACCGGACGATCGCGTCCGCGTCGATGTCGTGCAGGGCGTGCGCCGAGGCGAGGTCGGAGGACTGCCCGAAGCCGCTGACGCCCAGGTGCTCGGCGCGCACCCCGTGCACGCCCGCGAGGAACGCGAGGGTGTGCGGGTGTCCGTCGAGCACCGTGATCAGCGGTGCCGCCCGGTCGACCGGGAAGCAGGCGTCGAGGATCCAGCTCGGGTCGCCGGTGTCGGAGCGCCGCGCCCGCACCGCCCGGAACAGCCGGTCCGCGCTGGTCACGACCACGACGTCGGCGGGGACCCCGAGGGTCCCCAGCCGGTCGGCGGCCGCCAGCGCGTTCGGCACGGTCGGTCCCATCGCCGCGATCGTCACCCGCGGCGCCTCCGGGGAACGCCGCAGCACGTACCCGCCCGCGACGACCTGCCGCCGCCGCTCCTCGCGCGCGGCCGGGTCCTCCGGCACCGCCGCGAGCGACTGGTCGACCGGCGCCGTCGAGAGCCGCAGGTACGACGACGACCCGTCGGGGCGCCCGAGGCGGGACAGCCCGTCGAGCAGGCACCACGTCACCTCGATCGCGAACGCCGGCTCGAACGCCACGCAGCCCGGCTGCTCCAGCCCGATCGACGGCGTGGTGATCGACTGGTGGGCGCCGCCCTCCGGGGCCAGCGAGACCCCGCTCGGCGTCCCGACCAGGATCGACTGCCCGCCCGCGTACATCCCGAACGACCACGGCTCCAGCGCCCGCGAGACGAACGGGTCGTAGAGCACCCCGATCGGCAGCAGCGGCTCGCCGTAGCGCGACCACGTCGCGCCGAGCTCGCCGAGGAGCCCCACGAGGTTCGTCTCGGCGATCCCCAGCTCGATGTGCTGACCGGTGGGCCGCTCGCGCCAGTGCAGGATCGTCTCGGCGTCGTCGTCGAACCAGTCGCGCCGCTCCGAGGCCGCCCACGACCCGACCTTGTTCAGCCAGCCGCCCAGGTTGGTCGACGACGCCACGTCCGGCGAGCACGTGACCACCCGCCGCGCGGCGTCCGGAGCGGAGCGCGTCAGGTCGAGCAGGGCCCGGCCGAGGGCCTGCTGCGTGTTGCCCGTTCCCGACGGCGGGCGTCCCAGGTCGGTGGGGACCCGCACCGCGGGAGGGGTGCCGACGGCAGGTCGCTCGAGCCGGGCGGCGACCGCGCCGCAGAGCTCGGCGGCCGCGCTGCCGCGGGGCAGCGGCGCCCACGGCTCGTCGAGGTCGGCGCCGACCCGGGCGGCGAGCTCGCGCATCTGCGGCTCGGACAGCAGCGAGGAGTGGTTCTGCGGGTGGCCCTGGGTCGCGAGCCCGTAGCCCTTCACGGTGTAGGCGAAGATCACGGTGGGGCGGGTGTCGTCGATGCGGGCGTAGGCGTCGAGCAGGGCGCCGAGGTCGTGGCCGCCGAGGTTGCGGATGGCGGCGTGGACGCCGTCGTCGTCGATCGTGGCCAGCAGCGCGGCGAGCCGGTCCCCGTCGTCAGGAAGGCCCTGGGGGAGCCGTTCCCGCAGCTGGGCGGGGGTGCAGCGCAGGAGGCGCTGGTACTCCGGGTTGGTCATCGTGTCGATGCGCCGGCGCAGCGCGTCCCCGCCCTCGCGCGCGAACAGCTCCGTCAGGACCCGTCCGTACTTGACCGTGAGGACCTGCCAGCCGGCCGCCTCGAACAGGCCCTGCAGGCGGGTGGCTGAGATGTCGGGGACGACGCGGTCGAGCGACTGGCGGTTGAAGTCGACGATCCAGGTGATCTCGCCGAGCTCGCGGACCATGGGATCGAGGACGGCCTCCCAGACGGCGCCCTCGTCGAGCTCCGCGTCGCCGACCAGCGAGAACTGCCGGCCGGTGCCCGCCCGTCCGCCGACCCCCTCGGCGTAGCGCCGGGCGATCGCGCCCCAGATCGGGGCCGTCGCGCCGATGCCGACGGAGCCGGTGGAGTAGTCGACGGGTTCGGGGTCCTTCGAGCGCGACGGGTAGGACTGCAGCCCGCCCTGCTCCCGCAGCGTCGTCAGGAAGCGCTCGTCGAGGCGCCCCAGCAGGTGGTTGATCGCGTGCAGGACGGGCGAGGCGTGCGGCTTGACCGAGACGCGGTCCTCGGCGCGCAGGGCGCCGAACCACAGCGACGTCATGATCGAGACGATCGACGCGGACGACGCCTGGTGGCCGCCGACCTTGAGCCCGCCCGGGTTCGGGCGCACGCGGTTGGCGTGGTCGACGATCGCGGTCGCGAGCCAGAGCACGCGGCGCTCCACGTCGGCGAGGGCCTCCAGCGCGGGGGTGGAGGCCGTCGTGGGCTCGGAGACGCGCACGGTCATGCCGGACATCTCACCGACCCCGCGCACGAGAGACAAGCGGAAGGCCCGTGGCGTGCAAAGGTCGACGCGCTCCGCCTCGTGCGGCGAAGATTCGTTGCGTGGACGAACCCCGGGTCGCTGACGTCGACGACACCGATCACCGCCTCCTGGCGCTGCTGCGCGAGGACGGGCGCCGGACGTTCTCGGACATGGCGCCGCGCCTCGGGCTGTCCGTGGCCGCCGTGAAACGCCGGGTCGACCGGCTGCGCGAGACCGGCGTGATCACCGGGTTCACCGTGCAGGTCGACGCGACCCGGCTGGGCTGGGGCGTGGAGGCGTTCACCGAGGTGCGCTACGCGGGGAGCACGCCCGTCGGCGACATCGTGTCGACCGCGTCGACGGTGCCCGAGGTGCAGGCGGTCTACACGATCGCCGGCGACCCCGACGCGCTGGTCCAGGTGCGTGCCCGCGACCTCGCCGACCTGCAGCGGGTGATCGACCGGTTACGCCGCGCAGGAACGATCACGGGCACGAAGACACTGATGGTGCTGGGGCGCTGGACGCGGGCATGATGCGGTCCGTGGCTGCCGAGACCTGGATCACCGAACTGACGCCGCTGTCGTTCCTGCGCCGCTCGGCGGGGGTCTACCCGGACAAGACGGCGATCGTCCACGGGGCGTCGCGCTGGACCTACGCGGAGTTCGCGCGCGACGCGCAGCGACTGGCCCGTGCCCTGCGGGCCTCGGGGGTGCAGCCCGGCGACCGGGTGGCCTGCCTGCTGCCGAACGTGCCCGCGATGCTGCACGCGCACTTCGGGGTGCCGCTGGCGGGCGCGATCCTCGTCGCGGTGAACACGCGGCTCTCGGCCGAGGAGGTCCGCTACATCCTCGACCACTCGGGCGCGACGATGCTGATCGTCGACTCGGAGCTGCTCGCCGCGGTGGACCCGATCCGGGAGTCGCTGGAGACGGTCCGCGAGATCGTCGTGCACACCGATCCCGAGGGTCCGGGGGGTGGGCCCGACGGATACGCCGACCTGCTCGCGCGCGGCGACGAGGGCGACGACCTGTCGTGGGACGTCGTCGACGAGCGCTCGACGATCACGATCAACTACACCTCGGGCACCACCGGCAGGCCCAAGGGCGTGCAGTACCACCACCGCGGGGCGTACCTGAACTCGTTCGGCGAGATCGTGCACAGCTACCACGACCCGGCGAGCGTCTACCTCTGGACGCTGCCCATGTTCCACTGCAACGGCTGGTGCACCCCCTGGGCGATCACCGCGATCGGCGGCACCCACGTCTGCCTGCGCGAGGTCCGCGGCGACGTGATCTGGGGCCTCATCGGCGAGCACCGGGTCACCCACCTCAACGGCGCTCCGACGGTCGTCACGACGATCATGAACGCGGCCGAGGCGCGCAAGCTCGACTACCAGCTCGTCGTGACGACCGCGGGTGCGCCGCCCAGCCCGACGACGATCCTCGAGATGGAGCGCCTCGGGTTCCGGGTGGTGCACGTCTACGGGCTCACCGAGGTCTACGGCCCGTACACGGTGTGCCAGTGGCAGGACGACTGGGCCACCCTGGACCCGACCGAACGCGCCCGGCTGCAGGCCCGCCAGGGCGTCGCGATGGTGCAGGCCGACCCGGTGCGCGTCGTGGAGGTGCTCGACGAGGACGTCACCGACTGGGCGTCGGTGCAGCTCGTCGACGTCTCGGCCGACGGCGCGACGATGGGCGAGATCGTCATGCGCGGCAACAACGTCATGAGCGGCTACTACCGCGACGACGAGGCGACGGCGAAGGCGTTCGCGGGCGGCTGGTACCACTCGGGCGACCTCGGCGTGATGCACCCCGACGGCTACGTCGAACTCCGCGACCGCGCGAAGGACGTGATCATCTCCGGCGGCGAGAACATCTCGACCGTCGAGGTCGAGCAGGCCGTGCTCTCCCACCCCGCCGTGCTCGAGGCCGCGGTCGTCGGCGTGCCGGACGAGCGGTGGGGCGAGCGCCCGAAGGCCTTCATCACCCTGCGGAGCGGGCAGACGGTCGAGCCGGACGACGTCGTCGAGCACGTCAAGACGCAGATCGCCCGCTACAAGGCGCCGCGCGAGGTCGAGGTGATCGAGGAACTGCCCAAGACCTCGACCGGCAAGATCCAGAAGTTCGAGCTGCGCGCCAAGGAGTGGGGCGGGCAGGAGCGGAAGATCTGAGGTGCTCCGCAGGTGAGCACTTCTCCGTGCCGGAGCACGGAAAAGTGCTCACAGGGCGTGAGCCACCCTGATGCGGGGAACGCACTTCCGACCGTGCACCATGCACACGACGAGATCGGGAGCGAGCACCGTGAGCGAGCAGTACGAGGCCGTCGTCGACAACGACACGAGCCCCCTCGACGACGAGCCGTCGGTCGTGCTCGACGAGGACCGCATCGGGACCGACCCGCTCGAGGACGGGATGGACACCGCGGAGGACTACAGCCGCGACGTCAAGCTCGGTGGGGACGACAACGACCCGGAGCGCGACTCCATCGCCTACCGCCTCCCGCAGGAGGAGCCCGACGTCACCGAGGGCATCGAGGAGCCCCCGGGCCGCCCGATCGCGGCGACCCCGGCGATGGACCTCGACGAGTCGGTGGACGACCCGGAGAACGCCGTCGACGGCGTGGGCGACGTCGGCACCTCCGGCGCCCCGGTCGCCGACCCTCTCGACCCCGACGGCGCCGTCGAGGCGCAGCTCGACGGCGAGGTCCAGGTCGGGCTCTCCTCCGCCGCCGACGCCGCCGAGGGGACCGGGCTGCCGGCCGACGACCGCATCGGCGAGGTCGCCGCGGTGGAGAACGAGTGGCCGACCGAGGGCGCCGAGCAGCAGGCGCTGCACGTGGACCAGGAGAGCTGAGACCGCTGGAGCTCCCCGCCGCCCTCCGCGACCGCCGCCTCCTCACCGGGGCGGCGGCGGTGGTGCTGGTCCTCGTGGTGTTCGCCGCCGGGGCCCTGGTGGGCGGCTGGCGGCCGTTCTCCTCGCAGCCCGACGTCTACACGTTCGGCCCGGGCGGCGATCTGGCGGCGTTCACGCTCTTCGACGGGCAGTGCGCGGTGGGGCGGCTGGGCGACGGCGAGGGCTACACCGACGCCTCCAACGCGCCGTGCGGGGACGCCCACGACGTCGAGGTCGTCGGCACCGGGACGCCGCTGAACTCCAGTCGCGAGGTCACCTACCCGGGTGCCGCGGCGTTCGCGGAGTACGGGCGGGCGTTCTGCGCGATGGTCGTGGCGTCGGGGCAGGTGGCGCCGTCGTCGGGCGGGGTGGAGAAGTCGGCGCTGCGGGTGGCGGCGGTGGTGCCGGCGCAGTCGGTGTTCGACGAGCCGAACGGCACGGCCTCGGGCTCCTCCGGCGGCCGTCTGGTCTCGTGCGTGATCAGCCGGGCGGACGGTCAGAAGCTGACGGATCGCTTCTCCGTCATCTGATTCTTCCGCTGTGTGAAGTTTCCGTTGCTTCGTATGGGTGTGACGCGCACCATGCTGCGGCATGGCCGATGCAGCAGCAGCTTCGCTGAACGATCCCGTCGCCCGCCGACGGCTCAAGCGCCGAGCCGTCGTCGCGAGCACCGTCGGCACCACCATCGAGTGGTACGACTTCTTCCTCTACAACACCGCCGCGGCCCTCGTCTTCGGACCGTTGTTCTTCAACAACTCGTCCTCCGGCGGCGTCCTGCTCGCGTTCTCCACGCAGTTCGTCGGGTTCGCCGCCCGGCCCCTCGGGGCGGCGATCTTCGGGCACTACGGCGACCGCATCGGTCGCAAGTACTCGCTCGTCGCGACCCTGCTGATCATGGGCGGGGCGACGGTGCTCATCGGCCTGCTGCCCACCTACGACACCATCGGTGTGTGGGCGCCCGTCCTGCTCACGCTCCTGCGAGTGCTGCAGGGCATCGGCGTCGGCGGTGAGTGGGGCGGCTCCGTGCTCATGGCGATGGAGTGGGGCCACCGGCGCCAGCGCGGCCTGATGGCGGCCTGGCCGCAGGCGGGCGTGCCGATCGGGCTCGCCCTCGGCACCTTCGTGGTGTGGGCCTTCGCCGGCCCGGACTTCCTCGACGGCGGGTGGCGCTGGCCGTTCCTCGCCTCGATCGTCCTGATCGCGATCGGGTTGTTCGTCCGGCTGACGGTCCTGGAGTCGCCCGCGTTCGCCGCGGTCCGCTCGAGCGGGCAGGTGGCGAAGCTGCCGCTGGTGGACACGTTCAGGTACCAGTGGCGCGACGTGCTGAAGGCGCTGTTCGTGCGCACCGCCGAGCAGGCGCCGTTCTACCTGTTCACCTCGTTCGTGCTGGTCTACGGCACGCAGCAGCTGAAGCTGGCGCGGGCGGACCTGCTGCTCTACCTCATCGTCGCGGCCCTGATCGGCATCGTCTCCGTGCCGTTCTTCGGCTGGCTCTCCGACGTGCTCGGCCGGCGGCTGGTCTACGGCGCGGGCGTGGTGCTCACCGGGCTCTACGCCTTCCCCTACTTCGCGCTGCTGGACACGCGCGTCGGGGGACTGGTGATCCTGGGGATGATCCTGGGCCTGGTCTTCCACGACATGATGTACGGCCCGCAGGCGGCGCTGATCTCCGAGTCGTTCGGCACCGGCGTCCGCTACACCGGCGCCGGCCTGGGCTACCAGCTCGCGTCGATCACCGCGGGCGGCCCGGCGCCGCTGATCGCGACCGCCGTGCTGGCCTCGACCGGCGGGACGTTCTGGATCTCGATGTACATCATCGCCTGCGCCGTGGTGTCGCTCATCGCGCTCGCCACGATGCACCCGCGCCCGCCGGACGAGTTCGACGAGCACTCCGAGGAGGACGCGGCGATGCCCGTGGCCGAGGGGGAGGGGGCGAAGGCCTGAGCCCGGGCGTCCGCCGTGTGCCACCGCTGACACCCGGCGTCAGCAGGTCGCCACGCCCGCGGGGTGGGATCCTGGGCGCGATGTCGATCGCTCCCCTCACCCCGGACGCCCTGCTCGACCGGCTCGCCGAGGCCGTGCACGCACGCAGGCCCGACGACGGGTCGGTGCGGGTGCTGCTCGACGGGGCGGCCGCGGCGCGGCCGGACCGGTGGGCCGACGGGCTCGTCGACCGGCTGCAGCGCTTGTCGCGGCCGGTCCTGCGGGTGTCGGCGTGGGACTTCCTGCGCCCGGCGTCGGTGCGGCTCGAACGCGGCCGCACCGATCCGGACGCCTTCTACGACGACTGGCTCGACGCCGGGGCCCTCGTGCGCGAGGTGCTGGCGCCGGCCGCCGTCGGGAAGCCGCTCCTGCCGCGGTTGTGGGACGTGGCGACCGACCGGGCCATCCGCGCCGAGCGGGTGCCGCTCGGGGCCGGCGGCGTGGTGATCGTCGACGGGCCGCTGCTGCTCGGGCGCGGGCTGCCGGCCGAGCTCGAGGTGCACGTGGCGATGTCGTCGGCGGCCCTCGCGAGGCGGACCCCCGACGACGAGGCGTGGACGCTCGCCGCCTACGCGCGCTACGACGAGGAGGTCGCGCCGCAGGACCTGGTGCCGTTCGTGATCCTGGCCGATCATCCGGACCGCCCGGCCCTGAAGACGCCCTGAGCCCCCGCCCCCGTGGCAGGAAAGCGTCGTTGCTTGCATCCAGTGGCAGGAAGGCCACATCGTCGTCGGCGTGCAGATCGCGTTCACCTTCACCCGCCTGGCCGTGATCGTGCGGCGGTGGTTCGAGATCGGGCCCGACGCGACGATGGAGCACGGGACCCGCGTGGAGTTGCGGCTGCTGGTGCCGCAGCCGCACCGGGGCACCGAGTCGGCCGCGCAACCGATGGTGGTCGACGACGCGGTGTGGCGCGCGGACCTGTTCGACCGGCTCGACCGCCCGCCCGGCTCCTTCTCGGCGGCACACCACCACCCGACGTTCGACGGGGTCGAGCCCTCCGACCGGGTCTGGTCCGACGCCCTGACCGCCGACCCGTGGGGGTGGCTCGCCGCGCAGCTCTCCGACGTCGGGTCCCTGCTGGACGTGGCGGGGTACGACCCCGCACTCGCCGACGACGACGCCGACGACCTCCGCGAGCAGGTGCCGCACATCGTCGCGACGGCCCGTCGGTTCGGCCCCGAGGACCCGCTGTCGCGCGACGAGGACTTCCGCCTCACCCGCGACGCCGCCGAGCGGGTCCGCCGCATGCTCGACCTGATCGACACGCCCGACCCGGAGGTCCGGGAGTACCTGCGCCCGTGGCTGGAGCAGGCCTGACGGCTCCGTGTCAGGACGTCGTTGCTTGCATCCAGTGGCAGGAAAGCCACATCGTCGCCCTCATGTGGGATGCGGCCCAGCACGACCTCTGGCGTCACCTCGACACCGACCTCCCCGCCCCGGAGCCGCGCTGGACCGGCCCGTCCACCGGCCTCGCCTGCCCGCTGCCGGTCGAGGCGCTCGCCCTCGGGGCCGTCGCCGCTGCAGCCGGTGCCGCCGGACACCGCGCACCGGAGATCGACCCGGCGCGCGTCGGCAGCTCGTTCCGCGCCGACCAGCTGCTGCGTGTCGACGCCACGACGCCGGGCGGCTTCGCCCCGCTCTCCGGCTTCTGGCCCGCCGCGGACGGCTGGGTCCGCACCCACGCGAACTACCCCCACCACCGCGCCCGGCTCCTCGCCGCGCTGGGCGTTCCCGACGACGGGCTCGCCGCGGCCATCGCCGCGCGGCCGGCCCACGAGGTGGAGGAGCTCGTCGTCGGGAACGGCGGGATCGCGGTGGCCGTCCGGGACCGTCCGACCTGGGCGGCGACCGACCAGGGCCGGGCCGTGGCGGCCGAGCCGCTGGTGGCCGTGCAGCGCGCGGAGAGACCGGGACCTGACGTCGTCGATCCGCGCGTGCTGGACCTGACCCGGGTGATCGCGGGGCCCGTGGCGACCCGGACGCTGGCGCTGACCGGCGCCGACGTGCTGCGCGTCGACCCGCCGTCGATGCCCGAACTGCCGGCGCAGCACGTCGACACCGGGCTCGGGAAGCGGACGACGGTCCTCGACGCGGCGGACCCGAGGCTCCGCGAACTGGCCGACACCGCCGACGTCGTCGTGACCGGATACCGGCCCGGAGCGCTCGCACGGTTCGGGCTCGCGCCGGCGGACCTGCTCGCGCGGCGGCCGGAGCTCGTCGTCGTGACGCTCGACGCGTGGGGCTGGACCGGGCCGTGGGCGGGTCGGCGCGGGTTCGACTCGATCGTCCAGGCCGCGTCCGGGATCGCCGTCGCCTGCGGGACCGGCGAGCGGCCGGGCGCCCTGCCCGCGCAGGCGCTCGACCACGCGACCGGCTACCTCGCCGCGGCGTCCGCGCTGCTCGGGCTCGCGGAGCGGTCGACGCGGGGCGGGTCGATCCGGTCGTTGTCGCTGGCCCGCACGGCGGAGTGGTTGTGGGCGCACCCGGAGCTGGTCACCGACGCGCCGCCGGTCGAACCCGTGCGCCAGACGCTCGGCACCGTGGAGGTCCCACCCCCGGTGTTCGGCGGGACGTGGGCGGCGCCGGCGCACGAGCTCGGCAGCGACCCGGCCGTGTGGCGTCAGGTGTAGAGCTCGGGCCGCAGCTCGTCGACCTTCACGAGCAGCCCGTCGGGCGTGGTGAGCCGCAGTTGGCGCCCGAACGCCTCGTCGGTCGGGTCGACGCCGAGCCGCCCGGCGAGGCCGTCGAGGTCGTCGGTCTGGAAGTTCAGCTCGACGGTGCCCTCGTCCTGCTCCGGGTTCGGCGGGTGCGCGAGCAGCCCGAGGCGCGAGCCGCCGAGCTCCAGCAACACCCAGTCCCCGTCCCGGCTGCCGTGCACCACGGTGGCGCCGAGCTGCTCGTAGAACGTCACCGACGCGGCCATGTCCTCGACGTGCACCATCGGCCGGACCTCCACCCCTTCCCGACGGCGGAGGCGGTCGCGCAGGGCCTCCGCGACCAGATCCGACAGGGACAGCTGGACGTCGACGGCGTGGTGCTTCACCGCGCGCACGAGGTCGCGGGGGAGCGTCACGTTGAACTGCTGGCGGTCGTCCGGCATCGCCTGAACCTAGACACCTAGGTCTTAAGATCGCCGGTGTCGAGCGCCCGGTGGCAGAAAAGCGTCGTTGCTGCCACCAGGTGACAGCAACGACGCTTTCCTGCCGACGGTCGTCAGCGCCGCGCCGCCCGCTTCTCCGCGCGCACGATGTTCATCACGGCCTGGATGAGCCCGAGGTGCGTGAAGGCCTGCGGGAAGTTGCCCAGGTGTCGTCCGGAGTGGGGGTCGATCTCCTCGGCGTAGAGGTGCAGCGAGGACGCGGCGCCGAGCAGCTTCTCGCACAGTGCGGTCGCCCGGTCGACCTCGCCGATCACGGCGAGCGCCGAGACGAGGGCGAACGAGCAGATCGTGAACGTGCCCTCCTCGCCGGAGAGCCCGTCGTCGGTGTCCTCGACGAGGTAGCGCAGCACCAGGTCGTCCTGGGTCAGCTCGTCGGCGATCGCGAGGACGGTCGCCCGGCAGCGCGGGTCGTCGGGGGAGAGGAACCCGACGATCGGCATCAGCAGCAGCGACGCGTCGAGCCCGGTGGTGGCGTAGTGCTGGCAGAGGACACCGCGGTCGTCGACGGCGTGCGTGAGCACGTCCTCCCGGATCTCCTCGGCCGCCCGGCGCCACCGGTCCTCCCGCTTCTCGTCGCCGCGCAGCGCCGCGAGCCGGGCCCCGCGATCGGCCGCGAGCCAGCACGCGATCTTCGACGTGGTGAAGTGCTGCGGCTCGCCACGGACCTCCCAGGGGCCGCGGTCGGGACCGCGCCAGTGCTCCAACGCCGCCTCGACCTGTGTGACCACGATCGACCACAGCCGGTCGTCGAGCCGGTCCCGGCTCCGGACGTACTGGTAGATCGCGCCGACCGCGGCACCCCAGACGTCGTGCTGCGCCTGGTCGTAGGCGCCGTTGCCGATCCGCACCGGGTAGGCGCCCTCGTACCCGTCGAGGTGGCCGAGGACCTCCTCGTCGAGCGTCGCCCGCCCGTCGACGCCGTACATGATCTGCAGGTGCCCGGCCGCCGCCTCGGCCGCCTCCGCGACGAAGTAGAAGAAGTCGTTGGCCTCCCAGTCGAAGCCCAGCGCGTACAGCGCCCACAGCGCGAGGGCCGAGTCGCGGATCCAGGAGTAGCGGTAGTCCCAGTTCCGCTCCCCGCCCGGCGTCTCGGGCAGCGACGTCGTCGCCGCGGCCGCGATGGCGCCGGTCGGGGCGAACGTCAGGCCCTTCAGGGTCAGGGCCGACCGCTGCAGGTACGGGAGCCACCGGTGGTCGGGGAAGTCGCCGCGGTCGAGCCAGTGCCGCCAGTGGTGCTCGGTCCAGGTGAGCCGCTCGAGCGCCTCGTCGACGTTCCCGGGCGGCGCGTGCTCGCTCCACGAGAGGGCGACGTAGCGCCACTCGCCCTCCTTGAGCAGCGTCCGCGACGTGGCGAGCGAGCCCTCGAAGCCGATGTTCGTGTCCGTGGTCAGCAGCAGGTCCGAGCCGCCGCCGGACGCGCGGGCCGCGCGGTACCCGCCGTCGGGATAGCTCCACCGCGCGGGTTCGCGGCCGTAGTCGAAGACCGGCGCGCACTCCATCCGCAGCTGCACCTGCCCCGAGAGGCAGCGGGCGACGCGGAGCAGGACGTGGTCGGCGTCGTAGTCGGTGGGGGCGCGGCGGTGCGAGCCGGAGCGCTCGGTCTCGTGGTGCCACGGCCCCATCAGCAGCACGTCGAGGACCTGCAGCCAGCCCGACCGCGTGCACCACGTCGTCTCCAGCACCATCGTGCCGGGGACGTAGCGGCGCGCGGCCGGCACGTCGGCGCCGTCGGGATGCAGCCGGAACGTCCCGGCGTCGCGGTCGAGGATCGCGCCGAAGACGCTCGGCGAGTCCATCCGCGGCAGGCACAGCCACTCGACGGCGCCGTTCGGCGCCACCAGCGCGGTGGTCTCGCAGTCGGAGAGGAACCCGTAGTCGGCGATCGGCGGGAACGGACTCCCGGTGCGCTCGTCGCTCATGGGCGAGGATCGTGCCGGAGGACCGCGACGGTCGGCGCGGGCAGTCACCGATTACGGTGACCCGACATGGTCGTTCGCAATGCCCCCGTGATCTCCGCGCAGGCCCACGACGACGTCGAACCGGTGCGGGTCGAGGTCGTCGACGTCTCCGAGGTCACCCCGCGGATGCGCCGGGTGCGGTTCGCCGGGGACGTCGACGGGCTCCCCGTCTCCGGCCCCACCGACCACGCCAAGCTCTTCTTCCCGACGTCGGGTGCTGCCGAGGCTTCCCGCCCCGAGATCGGCCCGCGGGGGCTGGTGGCCCCGTTGCCGGGGCGGCCCCGGCCGTACCGGGAGTACACGGTGCGGTCGGTGGCCGACGGGGTCGTCGAGATCGATTTCGTGCGGCACGGACACGGGCTCGCGGGCGCGTGGGTGGAGGACCCGGGCGGGGCCCTCTGGCTGTACGGCCCGCGCTCGTCGCTGCGGCACGATCCCCGCGACTGGTACCTGCTCGGCGGCGACGAGACCGCCCTGCCGGCCCTGGGGCGGTGGCTGCGGTCGCTGCCGTCGGACGCCGTGGGCACCGTGTTCATCGAGGTCGCGGACGCGGGCGAGGAGCAGACGTTGCCGGGACCGGCGGGGATGTCGGTGCAGTGGCTGCGTCGGGACGGCGCCGAGCCGGGGACGACGACGCTGCTCGGGGACGCGGTCGACGGCTGGTCGCGCCCCGAGGGCGACGGCCTCGTGTGGATGGGCGCCGAGGCGTCGGCGCTGCGCCCCGTCCGCCGGCGCCTGCGTGACCTGCTGCCCACGGAGTGGATCGACCTCGACGGCTACTGGCGCCGCGGGGTGGAGGGCACCGGGCTCGGCTGATGCGCTGCGCGTGGCGCACACAGTTCGGCCGGAGGGGCGGTCGGTTCTGGGGACCCCTGCGCGTGGCGCACACAGTTCGGTGGGTCGGCCCGTCGGAGCCGGCCACCCCTGCGCGTCGCGCACACGGTTCGGCGAGCAGGGCGACAGGTGCGGGCGTTCCCAGCGCGTGGCGCACACATCTCCGGGAGTCGGACGGTCGTGGCGTGCAACCCCTGCTCGTCGCACCTACTCCGAGGGCGGGACGGTGGCCGGCGCGAGCGCGAGTGGTACGTGGGGCAGGTTCGGTCGGCTGCAGACCTGCGTGGTGCGCACCTCGCGGCGGTGGCCGGGCGGAGTGTGTGCGTGACGCGTCGGGGTGGTGGGAGTCGACGGTCCAGCCCGGCGAAGTGTGTGCGTGACGCGTCGCGGGAGTCGGTGGTCCAGCCCGGCGGAGTGTGTGCGTGACGCGCACCGACCCGCCGTCAGGAGCCCAGGACCTCGCGGAGCCGCACGGCGAACGCCCTGGCCTGGCCGGGCCACGGCGCGTCCTCGGCCGCGAATCCACCGTGCCCGCCGGGGAAGACGACCACGTCCTGGCCCAGCTGTTCGGCCAACGCGCGGGTGGTGCGAGCGGTGAAGGTGTCGCCGGTCTCCTCCCCGACCGCGAGGAGCACGCGCGTGGGGGCGGCCGTCAGCGCCTGGAGGTCCGGCCGGTACCGGACGACCGCGAGCGCGCGGTCGCTGAGCAGCGGGTCGTTCCGGGAGCCGTCGTCGGAGGTGGGCATGCCGAACGCAGCCGGGTCGGGAGCGGGCTGCGCGAGGTACTCCTCGGTGTACTCGCCGGACCACGACGTGTACGCGATGAAGGCCGCCATGCCCGCGCCCCAACCGCGCTCGGCGTACACCTGGCGCCACCCGTCGAAGCCGCGTCCGGCGGCCTCGGCGTCGGGCAGGACGCCGATCAGCGGGGGTTCGTGGGCCACGAGGGTCGCGACGTCGTCCGGGTGGGCCGCCACCCACGCCAGGGCCGTCACCGCCCCGCCACTCGACGCGAACACGTCGACCGGACCGGCGCCCAGCGACGCCACCAGCGCGTGCAGGTCTTCCGCCTGGACCTCGGGCACCGAGGTGTCGTCGCCGTCGGAGCGGACCGACCGGCCGAGACCGCGGGGGTCGTACAGCACGACCCGCCGGTCGGGCAGGTGCGACGCCAGGGCGTGGAAGCCGTCCGCCGTCATCGGCTGGCCGATCATCACCAGGGGACGGCCGTGGTCGGCGCCCAGCACGTCGAAGACCAGCTCGACCCCGGGCAGCGGCAGCGTGTGCGTGCTCACACCAGTACGGTATCAGGACCGATCGGTGGATCGGAACAACCAGAGCAGGCCCAGGACCGGCAGGATCAGGGGGAAGAGGCCGTAGCCGATGCCGAAGTCGGTCCAGACGGTGTCGTCCGCGAAGTCCTGCGGCGCGAGCAGCGTGAAGAGCCCGATCCCGATGACGCCGACCAGCTCGATCCACACCGCGACCAGGGCCAACCGTCGCTTCCGGCGACCGATCGCGACCGCCGCGAGGATGTACACCGCCGCCGAGAACGCGGAGAGCAGGTAGGCGAGCGGGGCGACCGGGAACTGGGTCGCGATCTGGTAGAGCGCCCGGGCGCCCGCCGAGATCGCGAACAGCACGTAGACCGCGAGCAGCACCTTTCCCGGCCCGCTGTTGAGACGACGCTCGGTCACCTCAGACACCCGTCACCTCCCACACCTGCGTGGTCCGCAGCACCAGCACCGCGAACGTCACGCCCGCGATCGCCAGCACCACCGAGCCGTACCGGCTGCGCTCCCCGTATGCGAGGGCCGCCCCGATCGGCAGCACCACGAGCAGGGCGATGAGGTACCCGACGATCTCCGCCACCGCCCCGCCCGACCGGCCCGGCGCCACGACCAGCAGCACGACCGCGATGACCGCCTGGACCAGCGCGAGCACCTCGAGGCCCACCAGGGCGAGGCGGTGGTAGTACGTCGGCGCCTGGTCCAGCGCCGCGGCCACCCCGCACCACAGGGCCCATGCGAGGCCCGCCAGGCCGACGACCCAGGCGAGGGGAACGATCACGCTCCCAGTATGGCCGGGCCGCCCGCCGGGCACTCCCGCGCCCGTGTCCCGACGTGATCTCGCCGCCACCCTCCGCGACCTCGACGGGCAGAGCTACGCCCGATACCGCTCCGTGGTCGGCGAGTGGCCGCTCGAGCACGGCACGGTCGAGGTCGTCCGCGCCCAGGCCGACCCGTTCGCGCCGCCGTCGCGGGTCCGCGTCACGCTGCCCGGCGCCGCCCCGGAGGAGCTCACCACCACGGCGGACCGCCGCCGCGCCCACGCCACCTTCCTGCTCCGTCGTCTCCACCGGCAGCTGCGCGGCACGCCCCTGCAGCTCGACGCGGGCGGCCAGGAGGTGCTCGACCGGACGGCCGGGCGGGTGCTCGACGACGGGACGGTCGTGGTCGAGCTGGGCGCGCCGCTGCCCGGCCCGAAGCGGCGCATCCTCGGGCGCGAGGCGGCGACGCTGCTGGGGGAGACGCTCCCGGCCGCCGTCGCCACGCTGCGCTGGGAGGCCCTCTCCGACGACGAGCGTGGTGCCGCCCGGGCGTTCGCGGCCACCGTCGAGGACGCGGTCGCGCTCCGGGCCGCCCTGGCTGCCCGGGGCCTGGTCGCGTTCGTGGCCGACGGCGCGGTCCTGCCCCGCCGGTCCGGCGTCGACGACCGGCCCCTCGGGCGGGCCACGCCCTTCGCCGCGCCGGAGGGCCTCCGGGTGACGCTGGAGACGCCGAACGCGGGACCCGTCGTCGGGATGGGGATCCCGGAGGGCGTGACGCTGATCGTCGGTGGCGGCTACCACGGCAAGTCGACGCTGCTGCGGGCGATCGAGGCGGGCGTGCACGACCACGGGCCCGGCGACGGGCGCGAGCAGGTCGTCGCGCGGGCCGACGCGGTGAAGGTGCGCGCGGAGGACGGGCGCAGCGTGGTGCGCAGCGACGTGTCCGCGTTCGTCTCGCACCTGCCGTCGGGGGAGCCGACGGACGACTTCTCGACGACGAACGCGTCCGGCTCCACCAGCCAGGCGGCCTCGATGGTCGAGGCGATCGAGGCCGGCGCGGGCGTCCTGCTCGTCGACGAGGACACGTCCGCGACGAACATGATGATCCGCGACGCCCGCATGCAGCAGCTCATCGCGACCGAACCGCTCGTGCCGTACGTGGAACGCATCCGTCCGCTGCACGCCGAGCGCGGGGTGTCGTCGGTGCTGGTGATGGGCGGGTCGGGCGACTACCTCGGGGTGGCCGACACGGTGATCATGATGTCGTCGTACGTCGCGAGCGAGGTCACGGCACGGGCGCACGAGATCGCCGCCTCGACGCCGGGACGCGCGCAGGAGCACTCCGGGTTCCCGGCGGTCGCCGCGCGGGTCGTCGACCCGGGCTCGCTCGACCCGTCCGGGCGCCAGGGCAAGCGGCGCATCACCGCCCGCGGCACCGACACGCTGACCTTCGGCGAGGACGACGTGGACCTGTCGGCGGTCGAGCAGGTGGTCGACCGCTCGCAGGTCACGGGGATCGGGCGCGCGCTGGCGCTGCTCGGCGACCACGTGCTCGACGGGTCGGTCACCCTCGCCGAGGGGCTCGACCTCGTCGACGCGCAGATCGCCCGCGAGGGGATCGACGCGCTGCGCGACGGCCCGCGGGACCCGGCCGACCTGGCGCTGCCGCGCCGCCACGAGATCGCGGCGGCCGTGAACCGGCTCCGGTCGCTACGGGTGCACTCGCTCCGGCGATAGACGCTCCGTGGTCGATCGATGTGGCGAACGGGTGATGACTGCCCGGTAGGACGCAAGTCTGTGCGACGCTGCGCGATCACGGGGTCGAGGGGGAGCGCGAGGGGGGCGGGTCGTGGGCACGATGCCGACGGAGATCACGGACGACGAGCTGCGGTGGGAGTTCTACCGCGCGGCGATGATGGCCTGGGCGGAGGCGGCCGGGCGCGCGCCGGTCCCCGCGCCGCGCACCTCCCCGGAGGAGACCCGGGGGCACGTTCCGCGGTAGTCGCTCGGCCGACGCGCCGATCGGCCGACGTGGTGGGGTGGGGGCATGGACAGCTCCACCCTCGATGCGCTGGACGCGATCGACGTGCACGTCCACGTCGAGGCCGACGCGCACGGCCACTGCTCGCTGGACCCGGAACTGCTCGACGCGTCGGCCGGCTACTTCAAGGCGGGGGAGAACCGGACCCCGACCGTCGAGGACATCGCGGCCTACTACCGCGAGCGGAACACGGCGGCGGTCGTGTTCACCGTCGACGCCACCAGCGCGACCGGGCACCCGGCGCTGTCCAGCGAGGAGATCGCCGACCGCGCCGCGGCGCACGCCGACGTGCTCATCCCGTTCGGCTCGGTCGACCCGCACGGGGGTGCGGCCTCGGTGCGGCGCATCCGCTCGCTCGTCGCCGACCACGGCGTGCGCGGGTTCAAGTTCCACCCCAGCCTGCAGGGCTTCGAGCCGCACGACCGCCGGTACTACCCGCTCTACGAGGCGATCACCGAGCTCGGCGTCCCGGTCGTCTTCCACACCGGCCA
The DNA here is from genome assembly GCF_030269685.1 of Actinomycetospora sp. NBRC 106378. Lineage (GTDB taxonomy): Bacteria > Actinomycetota > Actinomycetes > Mycobacteriales > Pseudonocardiaceae > Actinomycetospora. The sequence continues at coordinate 44,355 of NZ_BSTT01000011.1, read as the reverse complement.
GACCGGGATCGGAGCGGGCCTGCCCGGCGGGCGCGGGATCAAGCTGCGGTACTCCGACCCGATGCTGCTCGACGACGTCGCGGCCGACTTCGCCGAGCTGACGATCGTCATGGCCCACCCGAGCGTGCCCTGGCAGGACGCCGCCATCTCGGTCGCGACGCACAAGGCCAACGTGTTCATCGACCTCTCCGGGTGGTCCCCGACGTACTTCCCGCCCCAGCTGGTCCGGGCCGCCGGGCGGTGGCTGGCCGACAAGGTGTTGTTCGGGTCGGACTACCCGGTGCTCACCCCGGACCGCTGGCAGCGCGACTTCGCGGCGCTGGACCTCCCCGACGACGTGCGTCCGCGCATCCTCAAGGACAACGCCCGGCGGCTGCTGGGGCTCTGAGGGCCGCGCGCCCCGGTCAGAAGCGGGCGATCTCCTCGTCGGTGTAGCCGATCTCGCGCAGCACCTCGGCGGTGTGCTGGCCCATCGTCGGCGGCGGCCCGGACGGCGCGGCCGGGGTGTCGCTCGCGTGCACCGGGAAGCCCGTGCCGACGTAGGTGCCGACCCCGGGGTGGTCGAGCGTCACGTGGTGGCCGCGCTCGTACGACCACGGCGTGGCGTACAGGTCGTCGAGGGTGTTGATCGGCCCGCTGGGGACGCCCGCCGCCTCGAACGCCCCGGCCCACTGCTCGGCCGGCCCGGTCGTCATGACCTCCTCGACGAGCGCCATGAGCTCCTCGCGGTGCTGCGCCCGGTCGGCGTTGGTGGCGAACCGCGGGTCGTCGACCAGCGCGTCGAGCCCGAGCACACCGCAGAACCGCCGCCACAGCCGCTCGCTGCCCACCGCGACCACCAGCGGCCCGTCGGCGCACGCCATCGCCTGGTAGGGCACCACCGTGGGGTGGGCGACGCCGAGCCGACGGGCGCGCCGCTGGTCGTGGAAGACGGCCTGGGCCGCATAGGTGTGCCAGGCCGTCTGGGTGTCGAGCAGGGACACGTCGAGGTACTGGCCGCGCCCGGTGGTGTGCCGGGCGTGCAGGGCCATGAGGACCCCGACGATCGCCCACGTGCCCGCGTTGAGGTCGGCGATCGGCAGGCCGACCTTCGTCGGCGGCCCGTCGGGCTCGCCCGTCAGGCTCATCAGTCCGCCCATCGCCTGGGCGAGCACGTCGTAGCCGGGCTTGTCGCGGTAGGGCCCGGTCTGGCCGAAACCGGAGACCGCGAGGTGGATGAGCCCCTCGTTCCGCGCGCTCAACGTCGCGAAGTCCAGCCCCCAGCGCTCCAGCGTCCCGGGACGGAAGTTCTCGACGAGGACGTCGGCCCGGTCGGCGAGGCGGCGCGCGGCCTCCTGGCCCTGGTCGGTGGACAGGTCGAGCACGATGCCGCGCTTGTTGCGGTTCGTCGACAGGTAGTACAGCGACTGCCGGTGCTCGTCGTCGCCGAGGAAGGGCGGGCCCCAGCCCCGCGTGTCGTCGCCGGCCGGGGGCTCGACCTTGATCACGTCGGCGCCCATCTCGCCGAGCCACTGCGTGGCGAACGGGCCTGCCAGCACCCTCGACAGATCCAGGACGCGGATGCCTTCCAGGGGACGCACGATCACCGACCCTATGCTCGACCCGTGCGCACCGTGCCCGTGGTCCTCGTCGCAGGCCACCTCGGGGTCGGCAAGTCCTCGCTGGTCAACCATCTGCTCCGGCACGCCGACGGGACCCGGATCGGCGTCGTGGTGAACGACTTCGGCGCCCTCGGGATCGACGCGATGCTGGTGGCGGGGCAGGCGTCGTCGGTGACGGCGCTGTCGAACGGCTGCCTGTGCTGCGTCACCGACGCCGACGGGCTGTCCGCCGTGCTCGCCGACCTCGTCGCGCCCGCGACCGGGCTCGACCTCGTCGTCGTCGAGGCGAGCGGACTCGCCGAACCCCGGGAGCTGGTCCGCCTGCTGCTCGCCTCGCCCGACCCGCACGCGGTCTACGGCGGCCTCGTCGCCGTCCTCGACGCCTGCGCGCCGGACCTCGAGCACGCCCGCCTGGCCGACCTCGCCGTCGTGAACGGGCTGGACCGGTGCGGCGCCGCGGCGGTCGAGGAGGTGCGCGCGGTGGCGCCGGGGGCGGTGATCGGGACCTCGCACGGCGCGCTGGACCCGGCGCTGCTGGTCGACCCGGTGCATCGCCCGCAGCCCGCGCAGCTCACCCTCGACGCGCTGCTCCGCGAGGCCGACGGGGAGCACCCGCACGTGGCCGCGTCGAGCGTGTCCTTCACCTCGGAGCGCCCGCTCGACGCCGCGCGCCTCGCGGCGTTCCTCGAGTCCGGCCCTCCGGGCGTGGTGCGGATGAAGGGCATCGTGCGGCTTCCCGACGGCGGCGGTGAGGGCTTCGCCGAGACCCCGGACGTCTGGGAGGTGCAGACGGTCGGCACGGCGATCCGCGTCCGCCCGGCGCCCGGTCGACTGACCACCCGCGGCGCCCGTCTGGTGCTGATCGGGACCGACCTCGACGACTCGACGCTGCGCGGCGCGCTGGACGCCTGCGTGGTGGGCGACGACGAACCCGCCCCGTCCGAGCACGCGGCACTGGCGCTGACCCGGTACCGGATCGACCTGGCTCCTGCTCGGGGCGCACACACGTCGGTGTGAGCGGGGCAGGGCCCCGGTGACCCCTGCGCGTGGCGCATACAGCGCGGCGGGAAGAGCGCAGATCTGCGGTCCGCCCTGCGCGGGGCGCACACAGCGACGCGTGCGCAGTGCAGCGGGATCACCGCCCCTCGTCCCGCGACAGGTCCGCGGCCCCGTTCCGGTGGTGTGCGTGCCGCGTCGGGGTCGTGCGAGGTGTCGTGGTCGCCGGCCGGAGTGTGTGCGTGCCGCACACAGCGCCCCGACCACCCGTCACCCGGCTTGACCGGGTCGGCGGAGCCGTCCACCGTCAGCACGATGGCGAGCGAACCGGACGAGACGCGCGACGGCGTCGGGCTGACCCATCTCGACCAGGCGCTCCTGGCGGGCGACACGGTCACCAAGCGGCAGCTCGTCGACCACCTCGACGCGGTCGCGGACCGGATGCTGCCGCTCCTCGCGAACCGTCCGCTGTCGGTGGTGCGCGCCCGTGGCGACCAGCGGTTCATGCAGAAGAACCTGCCCAAGGGCGCGCCGGACTGGATCCGCTCGGTCACGTTCTGGTCCGACAGCTCCCAGCGCGACGTCCACTACGCCCTCGCCGAGGACCGGGCGACGCTGCTGTGGTTCGCCAACCAGCGCGCGATCGAGTACCACGTCCCGCTCACCACAGCCGACGAGCCGGGCACACCGACCCACCTCGTCATCGACCTGGACCCGCCGGAGGGCGCCGACCTCGCGCCCGTCGTGACGGCCGCCCGCGCCGTGCGCCGGGTGCTGCAGGAGGCCGGGTTCGAGCCGGCGGTGAAGACCTCGGGGGCGAAGGGTCTGCACGTCGTCACGCCGATCCGGCCCACGGCCATGGAGGACGTGCACGCGGCGACCCGGGCGGTCGCGGCACGCGCCGAGCAGCTCGAGCCCGACATCACGACGACGGCGTTCATCCGCGCCGACCGCGGGGGCAAGGTCTTCCTCGACGCCACGCGGGCCGGCGGGGCCACCGTCGTCGCGACCTACAGCCCCCGCGTGCGGCCCGGCCTCCCGGTGAGCTGTCCCGTCGACTGGGACGACCTCGACACCGTGGTGCCGCGGGAGATCACGGTCGGAACGCCGGAGCGGTTCCTCGACGGCCCGACCTGGACCGAACGGCTCGGTGACGCCCGCCCGATCCCGTCGGATCTGATCGACGAGGGCCACACCATCCCGGTCGCCCGGGTCGCCGCGATGCACGAGGGCAAGCGCCGCAAGCGGGCGGCCGAGAAGGGCGACGGCTGACGGAACCCGGAGTATCAGGTACCGTCGGTACCAACAAGCAACGTCGGACCGAGGAGGAACCGTGCTCGGAGACATCGCCGGGATCGGACCCGTCAAGGACGCGCTCACCGTCACCAACGCCCTGCTCGAGCGGGTGCTCGCGGAGCTCAAGGTCACCAACGTGACCCAGCTCGACGCGGTCGTCACCGAGCTGCGTGCCGTGCGCGAGTCGGTGGACCGTCTCGTCGCCCATCAGCAGACGACGGTGAGCTGATCAGCGGCGGGCGACGACGAACTCGCTGTCCAGCGTCGTCCCCGTCGACATCGTCTCGAGCGGACGCCCCCACCGCTGCGCCACGTCCCGCCCGGCCGTCACCTCGACCTGCCACCCGTCGCCACGCAGGGCCTCGGCGGGGTGCGGACGCTGCTCGGTCAGGTCGACCAGCCCCGTCATCTCGACGCCGAACGGGCGGCCGAACCGCGGTAGCGCCGGGTCGTGCTGCAGCTGCGCGAACGCGGCCGCGAAGTTCTCGACGACGAGCGTGCTCCCGGGTGCGGTCAGCGTCCCGACCAGGCGCAGCAGCTCGGACTCGGCCGCGGCCGGGAGGAACGGCAGGAGACCCTCGGCGAGGAAGGCCGAGGGCCGGTCCGCGTCGAACCCGGCGGCGCGCAGGGCACCGACCCAGTCGTCGCGCAGGTCCACGCCGACCGCCACCCGCCGGCAGCGCTGCGCGGCGCCCGCCGTCGTCAGGACCTCGTCCTTGAAGTCGAGGACCTGCTCCTGGTCGATCTCGAAGACGGTCGTGCCCGCCGGCCAGTCCAGCCGGTACGCGCGGGCGTCCAGTCCGACCGCGAGCAGGACCACCTGGTCGACACCGGCGTCGAGGAGGGCGCGGTCGAAGAACCGCGACCGCACCCCCTGGTAGGTCGACATGACCGTCCAGAACTCGTCGACGACGGTGCGCTCGCCGTCGACGCGCTCGGGGTCCGGCCACGGCTGGTCGGGGTGGGTCGGCAGCGGCTGCGGGGTGTCGGCCCGCCCCACGAAGTGCTCGGCCCACGGATCGTCCACCAGGGGGTCCGGCCGGTGCCGTTCGACGGCCCGCCCTGCCGCCACCATGAGCGCGGTCCAGCCCACGCTCGAGACGATGTCCCACCGGTCGCCCTCGGTCCGCATGATCGACGGGTACCCGGTACTTGCACAGCCTAACGACCCGTGCTCCTGGCAGGGTGGGTCGGTGCGGTGGCTGCGACGGGTCGGGATCGCGCTGGCGACCCTCGTCGTCGTGCTGCTGGTCGCCTCCGGGCTCTACCTCGCGTGGGACGACCTCGCGCCCGTGCGGGTGGCGGTCGACGTCCCGGGAGCCATGATCGACGCGGCGGGGGTGCCGACCCACGTCGAGCACTGGCCCGCCCTACGACCGTCGGGCCGACCGCCGCTGGTGCTCGTGCCGGGCTTCGCGGAGTCGACCTACGTGTTCTCCCGGCTCGGCCCGCGGCTCGCCGCCGACCGCGACGTCTACGCCTACGACGTGCGCGGCTACGGCTTCACCGCGCACGTCGGGCCCTACGACCTCGCCGCCGACACCGACCAGCTGGCGGGCGTCGTCGGAGCCCTGCACCTCGTGCGTCCGGTCGTGCTGGGGCACTCCTCGGGCGTCGCGATCGCCCTGGCCCTCGCCCTGCGCGACCCCGGCGCCCTGACCGGCGTGATCGCGGCGAACGGCGACGGCACGCCCTACTTCGGCGCCGACCGCTCCGGCTCCGGCGGGGGAGGAGGGGTGCGGTCGCTGGTGACCCTGCCGCCGGTCGGACCGGCCGTCGTCACGGCGATCGTGCGCCACCGCGGCCCGGTCCGGAGCCTCGTCGAGAGCCAGTGCGGGCCCGGCTGCCCCGTCGACGACGCCGCGATCGACCGCTGGCGCGCCCCCTTCCTGACGCCGGGTGGGGTCACGGCGCTGCTCGCGATCGCGCGGCAGCCGCTCATCGGGCTGACCGACGACGAGGAGCGTCGCCTCCGGGTGCCCGTCGCGATCGTGTTCTCGGAGCTGGACACGAGCTTCGACCGGGACGACGCCGCCGCGATGGCGGCCCGGGTGCGCGCCACCGCCGTCACCGAGCTCCCCGGCGCGCGCCACCTCGCGCTGCTCGGTGAGCCCGAGCGGTTCGCGGCCACCGTCACACCGTTGCTCGATCGGCTCGGGTGACCGGACCGGCTGATGGGCACCCGGGCGCATGGCTGACACCCGCAACGGTCCCGACCTGCACCCCATGACCGAGGAGCTCGCCAGCGGCGCGAACTTCGCCGCGGTCTCCACGATCCTGCCGAGCGGTCTGATCCAGTCCCAGATCCTCTGGGTCGGGCTCAAGGACGGCCGGCTCGTCCTCAACACCGAGACCCACCGCAAGCGCTACGAGAACCTGCAGCGCGACCCGCGGATCACCGTGCTCATCCGGGACGAGAAGGACCCCTACCGCTACGCCGAGGTCCGCGGCGAGGTCACCGAGTTCACCACCGGCGACGAGGCCCGCAAGCACGTCGACGAGGTGGCCCACAAGTACTTCGGCAAGGACTACCCGCCGGAGGCCATCAAGTCCGAGCGCGTCATCCTCTGGATCACCCCGCACCGGCAGACGATCATCGACCAGAACGTCGACACCAGCGACTGACCGGGACCGTCTCCTCGCCTGCGGGTCCCGCACGGATCACCGCGGGCGGGGCACGAGCCGGCTCCGTCCGCCGTCGTACCACCCGTCCGGATCCGGTGGGAGCGGCAGCTGCCACCACGACTTGGGGCGCGCCAGCATGCGCGGCGGGTCCCAGCGCTCCGTCAGCCGCTCCAGGCGGGCCGCCAGATGGTCGATCCCGTCGAGGCCGAGGTCGGGCCGCTCCAGCACCTCCCAGCCGAGCTCCCGGGCCGCCGTCTCGGCGCCACGGTGGCGAGCGAGTCCGGTCCGGGTCTCCGGCCAGGCGAGCGCGAGGGTCGCGACGGACCCGCGCGCGCCGCACAGCTCCTGCTCCACGAGCGGGACCGGGAAGTCCCGGGCCAGCAGGGCGACCCGGCACCGGCTGGCCGTGGGCCCCGGGCTCCGGGCGTCGACCCATGCAAGCGCGGGCTCGACGGCGGTCCGGTCGCGGTCGTCCGGGTGCGCGGCGAGCACGGCACGGACCGCGTCGAGGTCGAGCCCGGTGGCCCGGAACAGCGCGTCGAGGACGACGACGGCCTCACCCCGCGGCGACCAGCGGGCGAGGTCGTAGGCCGTCCGCGCGGGCGTGGTGACCCGGGTCCGGCCCACCCTCGTGATCTCGTCGGGCGTCAGGGTCAGCCGGCGTCGGCGGAGACCGGCGGCCTCCCGGACCCCGGCGACGTCCACGACGAGGTCGACGGTCGGGTCCAACGGTGCGACCTGCGCGCGGTGCAGCGCGGCGGCGGCGACCCCCGCGACGACGGCGCGTTCGTGGACCAAGCCGGCGGCCCGGGCGCGGACCTCCATCGTGAACGGCCGGTCCTGGCCGAGCGCGACGCGGGGGAACGGCTTGCGGAAGTAGGTCGACCGGGCCATGTCGCGGCTGACGGTGCCGTCGGCGAGGGCACGATCCATACGGAAGGGCTCGTTGATGTCCACACGGGCTCGGACTCGCGCGGAGGACGATCGGTTCCGTCGGGCCTAGGTCGCTGACCGGGGTGTGTGGTGCACAGGATTCCTGTGCACCACACACCCCACTGACCGACCTAGCGACCGGTGAGGCGGTCCACCTCGGCGAGCAGGTCCGACACCTGGCGGACGACGCTGAACTTCTCCCGGGCATACGCCGCGGCGCCCGGGCCCTTCGTCTGCTTCCAGTCCTCGTCCAGCGCGCGGTCGATCGCAGCCGCGAGGGAGTCGGCGAGTTCCTGCCGGTCGTCGGTCTCCGGCACGAGCACGCCGACCTCGGGGGTGACGAAGTCCCGCGGGCCGCCGGAGTCGGCGCCGATCACGGGCGTGCCGCACGCCATGCACTCGAGGAACACCAGGCCGAAGGGTTCGCGCCAGGACGGGAACACGCCGACGTCGGCCGCGGCGAACATCGTCGCCAGGTCCTCCTGCTGACGCGGTCCGAGGAACACGACCCGCTGCAGGTCGAGGTCGGCGACGAGGTCGCGCATCGCCCGCTGCTGCTCCTCGGGCCCGCCGCCGGCGACCACGGTGACGATGCGGCGGTCCTCCTGCTCGTACTGCGCGGCCGCGCGCAGCAGGGCGTCGAGCCGCTTCCAGTCGGCGAACTTGCCGCAGAAGGCCACCACGGCGTCGAAGTCGGGCACGTCGTCGGCGAGCTGGGACAGGGCCTCGGCGGGAGCGGTGTCCGACTCGCGGAAGACGCGGTCGTTGTAACCGTTGTGGGAGAGCACGACGCGCTCGCGGGGGAATTCCGGGAACACGTCGGAGAACGCCTCGATCTGTTCCGACGAGATGGACGCGACGACGTCCACCCCGCCCTCGAAGACCTTCTCGCGCCGCATGAACGGCAGGAAGCGCAGCGGGAACTCCTCGGGTTCCTGCCCGCTCTGCTCCTTGTGGAACATCTTCAGTTCGGTGCCGTGCACGAAGCAGACGAGCGGGATGCGGGGCTTCCCGGCCTCGACGCGCGCGGCGATGACGTCGCGCATGACGACCGGGTTCATGAAGGCGTGGTGGGCGATCGCCAGCGTGAACTCGTCGCCCGTCGAGGCCTCGACCTCGTCCATGAACGCCGTGACCTCGCGCGTGAGCCGGGCGCGGTAGGCGTCGACCTCGTCCTCGCTCATCGCGTGCCAGCGGTAGCTCGAGACGGGGGAGACGGACTCGCAGATCGGGATGTCGTGGTCGAGTTCGAAGACCCGGACGTCCTCCTCGCGGAAGCGCTGCACGCGCGAGGGATACATCGAGTAGGCGCGGACGCCGTCGATCTCGTTGTAGGCCCGGTGGTGCGCCTCGTGGAGAATGCCCGACCCGGGGGCGAACTCACCGCCGCGCTGCCAGTTGTTGGTGCCGAGCTGGAAGATCAACCGGTCCGCCATACGGCGAATCCTAGGGATGCCGTTCGTGGGTGCCCCCGGCAGGATTCGAACCTGCGCTCCCGCCTCCGGAGGGCGGTGCTCTATCCCCTGAGCTACGGGGGCGGTACCGCGGATGAGACTACTGCATCGGCTCCGTTGATCACGCGGGTGGGGCCCGCCCCGTCCGAGCGTGGCGCACGACTGACGTCCGGCGCCAGCCGTGTGCCACCGCTGACCCGCGATCTAGTTCATCGGCAGGGGTGCCGCTCCCCGGGCCGCGAGCATCTGCGTCATCGTCTGCGCCTCGGCCGTCTGCGTGGCCACCATCGACTGCGCGAGGGTCCGCACGGCCGGCACCGACGCCTGCGCGGCCGCCGCCTGCATCATCGACAGCCCACCCTGGTGGTGGCGCAGCATCAGCTGCAGGAACGCGACGTCGAGCGGCTGCCCGGTGGACGCCCGGAACCGCTGCAGGTCGGCCTCGGAGGCCATGCCCGGCATCGACGCCATCGGCATGCCCATCCAGGCCATGTACTGCCCCGGGGCGGTCTCGGTGGGCTGCTCCCAGAGCTGCAGCCAGCCCTGCATCATGCCGAGCTGCTGGGTCTGCGAGGACTCGATGTCGAACGCGGTCTGGCGCAGCGCCGGGTCGGTGGTGTTCGACCGCTCCCACACCGCCATCTGGATCGCCTGGCGGTGGTGCACGCTCATGTCCTGCAGGAACCCGACGTCGACCGAGCCCGCGGCGGGACCGTAGGTGGTCGCGGTGCGCTGTCCGACCAGGCCGCCGACGAGCCCGCCGACCAGCAGCAGGATCAGCACGAGGCCGCCGGCCAGGACGGCCCGGGCCCAGCCGGGGGAGTCGGACCACCAGCCGCCGCCGTCGTCGTCGAACTCGTCGTCGACGACGGGCGGCTCGGGGGGCGAGGTCACGGACGAGGCCGTCATCCCGTGCCTCCCATGCCGCCGGCGCCCGAGGTGCCCTGGTAGGTCATCGGCAGCGCGTCCCGGGGGTACGGCGGCGGGTCGAACGGGGGCGGGTTCGCCGGGTCGAAGGCGCCCGGGCCGAGGGCGTCGCAGCTGGCGCCGACCTCGGGGTACACGCCGTTGGGGTTGCCCTTGAGCGAGGTGATGAACTGGTCGATCCGCGGGTCGTTCGCGTCGCTCACCTTGAGCTGGTGGCCCCACGACTGCAGCGAGATCGGCTGGTCGAGGCCGGGGTAGGGCGACATCATCATCTGGTTCTGGCCCTGGACCTTCGCGGTGAGGGTGTCCAGTGCGGCGCCCTGCACCCGCGTCGGGTCGTAGGCGATCCAGACGGCGCCGTGCTCCAGCGAGTGGACCATGTTCTCGTTGCGCACCGGCTGGGGGTAGACCTGGCCGTTGCAGGCGGCCCAGTAACCGTCGTGCGGACCGCCGAACGGGGGGAACCGGTCGTAGGCGACCCGCTGCTGCGGCGTCACGTGGTGGCTGCCCTCGTAGGCCTGGGTGACGATCCCCGGGATGGCGAGGGACGGGTCCCGGTTGTCGCTGCTCGGGCGCCAGGGGCTGATCTGCGACGACCGGTCGAACAGGAAGAAGCCGATGCCGCCGACCAGGGCGAGCACGACGACGATCGCGCCGATCAGCAGCCAGGGCACCTGCCGGTTCTTCGGCGCCGCCCGACCGGCCGAGGAGGAGCGCTTCCGCGCTCCCGCGACCGGATTCTTGCCGCGTTGCGGCGGGCGGCCACCCTTGCCACGCTGCGGGGTCCCGGTGGAGCGTCCACTCGCCATGTCGCCCGATTCTAGGGATGAGCTGAGTGTGAGTTCCCCCTACCCGGGGTGATCGCGAGCCACCGGCATACCCGCTGGCACGGGCTCCCTAGACTTGGCGGACGTGACCCCCGCTGCGCTCGCCGATCTCCTGCACGCCGTCGCCGTCGACGTGCTGACCGAGCGCGGCCTCGACACGGCCGCGCTGCCCGACGAGGTCACCGTCGAGCGGCCGCGCAACCCCGAGCACGGCGACTACGCCACGAACCTCGCGATGCGCAGCGCCAAGAAGGCGGGCGTGAAGCCCGCCGACCTCGCCGGATGGCTCGCCGAGCGGCTGGAGAAGACCGACGGCGTCGCCGCCGCGGAGGTCGCGGGTCCCGGGTTCCTCAACCTGCGGCTGGCTGCCGACGCGCAGGCCGGCATCGTCGCCGAGATCCTCGAGCGGGGCGCGGGGTACGGCCACGGTGACGCGCTGACCGGGCAGGCGATCAACCTCGAGTTCGTCTCCGCCAACCCCACGGGCCCGATCCACCTCGGCGGCACGCGCTGGGCCGCCGTCGGCGACGCGCTCGGTCGGGTGCTCGAGGCCCAGGGTGCGGCCGTGACGCGGGAGTACTACGTCAACGACGCGGGCGCACAGATCGACCGGTTCGCGGAGTCGCTCATCGCCGCCGCCCAGGGCCGGCCGGTCCCGGAGAACGGCTACGGCGGCGCCTACGTCGCCGAGGTCGCCGCGAAGGTCGTCGAGACCGAGCCCGGGGTGCTCGACCAGCCCGAGGACCAGCAGCTCCAGGCGTTCAAGCGGCTCGGCGTCGCGGTGATGCTCGACGAGATGCGGACGTCGTTGGAGTCGTTCGGCACGCACTTCGACGTCTGGTCCTCCGAGCTCGCGCTGCACGCCTCCGGTGCGGTCGAGGACTCCGTGCAGAAGCTCAAGGACGACGACGCCCTGTACTTCGCCGACGGCGCCTGGTGGCTGCGCTCCACCGAGCACGGCGACGACAAGGACCGGGTCGTCATCAAGTCCGACGGCCGGCCCGCCTACATCGCGGGCGACATCGCCTACTACCGCGACAAGCGGGCCCGCGGCGCCGACCTGGCGATCTACATGCTCGGAGCCGACCACCACGGCTACATCCACCGCCTCAAGGCCGTGGCGGCCGCGTTCGGCGACGACCCGGCGACGGTCGAGGTGCTGATCGGGCAGCTGGTGAACCTGCTGCGCGACGGCGAGCCGGTGAAGATGTCCAAGCGCGCGGGCACGATCATCACGCTCGAGGACCTCGTCGACGCGGTCGGCGTGGACGCCGCCCGGTACACGCTGACCCGCTCGAGCGTGGACCAGGTGCTCGACATCGACCTGGACCTGATCAGCCGGCGCACCAACGAGAATCCCGTGTTCTACGTCCAGTACGCCCACGCCCGGCTCTCCGCCCTCGCCCGCAACGCCGCCGACCTGGGGGTCAGCCGGGAGAACCCGGATCTCGCGCTGCTGGTCGAGCCCCGCGAGGGCGACCTGATCCGCACCCTCGGCGAGTTCCCGCGGGTGCTGGCCTCGGCCGCCGCGCTGCGCGAGCCGCACCGCGTCGCCCGGTTCCTCGAGGAGCTGGCCGGCGCCTACCACCGCTTCTACGACACCTGCCGCGTGCTGCCGCAGGGTGACGAGGAGCCGGGCCCGCTGCACACGGCGCGTCTGGCCCTCTGCGAGGCGGCCCGCACGGTACTCGCCTCCGGCCTCGGTCTGCTCGGTGTCTCCGCCCCGGAACGGATGTAGAGAAATGACCCGCGCCCACCCCGCCGGGCCCCGGCACGCCGACGTGCTGCCGGCGCACGACGTCCCCGGCCCGCTCCCGCGCACCGGCGCGGACCTCGACGTGCTGCCCGAGGTCGTCTGGCCCCGCCACGCCGCCCGGCACGACGACGGCGTCGTCCGCCTCGCCGGCGTCGACGTCCGCGACCTCGCCGAGCGCCACGGCACCCCGCTGTTCGTGGTCGACGAGGCCGACTTCCGGTCCCGCTGCCGCGACCACGCGCAGGCCTACGGCGACCCGGCGCTCGTGCACTACGCGTCCAAGGCCTTCCTGACGACGGAGGTGGCCCGCTGGGTCGCCGACGAGGGCCTCGGCCTCGACGTCTGCAGCGAGGGCGAGCTCGCGACGGCGCTGCGGGCCGGCTTCCCGGTCGAGCGGATCACGATGCACGGCAACAACAAGTCGGTCGGCGAGCTCGACGCGGCCCTCGAGGCCGGCGTCGGGCGGGTCGTGGTCGACTCCTTCGCCGAGATCGCCCGCCTGGACGACCTCGCCCGTCGTCGGGACCGCGTCGCCGACGTGATGGTCCGCGTGACGGTGGGCGTCGAGGCGCACACCCACGAGTTCATCGCCACCGCGCACGAGGACCAGAAGTTCGGCTTCTCGCTGGCCGGTGGGGACGCCGCCGAGGCGGCGCGCCGGGTGCTGAAGTCCCGCGGCCTGCGCCTGGTGGGGCTCCATTCGCACATCGGCTCGCAGATCTTCGACGCCGGCGGGTTCGAGCTCGCCGCGCGGCGGGTCGTCGGGCTGCTGGCGGACATCCGCGCCGAGCACGGCGACCTGGCGGACACGGCGAGCGCGCTGGTCGACCTGGGCGGCGGGATGGGCATCGCCTACACCACGGCCGACCAGCCGCGGACGGCGTCGTGGCTGGCGGGGGAGCTGCACGCGATCGTCGGGCGCGAGTGCGCGCGGGCCGGGATCCCGGTGCCGCGGATCGCGGTCGAGCCGGGTCGCGCCATCGCCGGCCCGGGCACGGTCACGCTCTACACCGTCGGCACGATCAAGGACGTCGAGCTGGGCGGCGGCGCCCGTCGCCGCTACGTCTCGGTGGACGGCGGGATGAGCGACAACATCCGCACGGCCCTCTACGACGCCGCCTACGACTGCCGGCTCGTGTCGCGGTCCGCGGCGACGGCGGAGCCCGGTGCCGCGAACCCGGGCGGGGACACCCCGGTGCTCTGCCGGGTGGTCGGGAAGCACTGCGAGTCCGGCGACGTCGTGGTCCGCGACTGCTGGCTGCCCGCCGACCTCGCGCCCGGCGACCTGCTGGCCGTCGGGGCCACGGGGGCCTACTGCTACGCGATGGCGAGCGCGTACAACAAGGTGCCGCGGCCCGCCGTCGTCGTGGTCCGCGACGGCGCGGACCGGACGATGCTGCGCCGCGAGACCCTCGACGACCTGGCGCGCCTGGAGGTGCTGTGAGCGACTCGATCAAGGTCGCCCTGCTCGGCTGCGGGGTGGTGGGATCGCAGGTGGTGCGGCTGCTCGACGAGCAGGCCGAGGAGCTCGCGGCCCGCGTCGGCGCGCCCGTCGAGCTCGCCGGCATCGCGGTCCGCCGCCCGCAGCGCCACGCCGACGTGCCCACGGAGCTGCTGACGACGGACCCGGCCGAGCTCGTCGCGCGCCCCGACGTCGACGTCGTGGTCGAGCTGATGGGCGGCATCGAGCCGGCGCGGGACCTGCTCCTGGACGCGCTGAAGAACGGCCGCTCGGTGGTGAGCGCGAACAAGGCGCTGCTGGCCGAGGAGGGCGAGGCGCTCGCCGCCGCCGCCCGCGAGTCGGGCGCCGACCTCTACTACGAGGCCTCCGTCGCCGGCGCGATCCCGCTGCTGCGGCCGATCCAGCAGTCCCTGGCGGGCGACCGCATCCGCCGGGTCGCGGGCATCGTCAACGGCACCACGAACTTCATCCTCTCCGCGATGGAGTCGACCGGCGCGGGCTACGCGGACGCGCTGGAGGAGGCCGGGCGGCTGGGCTACGCCGAGGCCGACCCGACCGCCGACGTCGACGGGTACGACGCCGCCTCCAAGGCCGCCATCCTCGCGAGCCTCGCCTTCCACACCCGCGTGACCGCCGCGGACGTGTACCGCGAGGGCATCCGCGACGTGACCGCCTCCGACATCGCCTCCGCGCGGGCGCTCGGGTGCACCGTGAAGCTGCTGGCGATCTGCGAGCAGGTCGACACCGCCGACGGCGCCGTGGTCTCGGCGCGCGTGTACCCGGCGATGATCCCGCGCTCGCACCCCCTGGCCTCGGTCTCCGGCGCGTTCAACGCCGTCTTCGTCGAGGCCGACGCCGCGGGCCCGCTCATGTTCTACGGCCAGGGCGCGGGCGGCCCGCAGACCGCGAGCGCCGTGCTCGGCGACCTCGTCGCGGCGGCCCGCAACAAGGTGATCGGCGGCCGGGGTCCGCGCGACACCGCGTACGCGCACCTGCCCGTGCAGTCGATGGGTGACGTCCGCACCCGCTACCACGTCAACCTCGACGTCCACGACCGCGCGGGCGTGCTCGCCGCGGTGGCCGGGGTGTTCTCCGACCACGACGTGTCGATCGCGACCGTCAAGCAGGAGGGCGGGCAGCGCGACCCAGGTCATGGCGGTGAGGACGACGCGCCCGCCACACTGGTCGTCGTGACCCACGAGGCCCCCGACGCGGCCCTGCGGGCCACCGTGGAGGCCCTGTCGGGTCTGGAGTCCGTCCGCGGTGTCGCCAGCATCCTGCGCGTGGAGGACCTCGGCCGTCCCGTGAGCGCCCTCGGAGGAAGTCAGTGAGCCTGCTCGGTACCCGCGTCGAGTGGCCCGGCGTCATCCGCGCCTACCGGGACCGCATGCCGAACGTGCAGGACGGCTGGGACGTCGTCACCTTGCGCGAGGGCGGCACGCCGCTGCTGCCGGCGCCGCACCTGTCCGCGCTGACCGGCTGCGAGGTCCACCTCAAGATCGAGGGCGCGAACCCGACCGGGTCGTTCAAGGACCGCGGCATGACCGTCGCGATGACCGAGGCGGCCGCGAGCGGCGCGAAGGCCGTCATCTGCGCCTCGACCGGCAACACGTCCGCCTCGGCCGCCGCCTACGCCGCGCGCACCGACATGACCTGTGCCGTGCTCGTGCCGCAGGGCAAGATCGCGCTGGGCAAGCTCGCCCAGGCCACCGCCCACGGCGCCCGCATCCTGCAGCTCGAGGGCAACTTCGACGCGTGCCTCGAGCTCGCCCGCAAGGCGGCCGAGGAGCACCCGATCGCGCTGGTCAACTCCGTGAACCCCGCGCGCATCGAGGGCCAGAAGACGGCGTCGTTCGAGATCTGCGACCAGCTCGGCCGCGCGCCCGACCTGCACGTCCTGCCGGTCGGCAACGCCGGCAACATCACCGCCTACTGGCGGGGCTACGTCGAGTACCACCGCGACGGCATCGTGGAGGCCACCCCGGAGATGCACGGGGTGCAGGCCGCGGGTGCCTCGCCGCTGGTCTCCGGCGCGCCGGTGAAGCAGCCGGAGACGATCGCGACCGCCATCCGCATCGGCTCGCCCGCCTCGTGGGACGGCGCCATCGCGGCGCGCGACGAGTCCGGGGGCCGCATCACCGCGGTGGACGACGACGCGATCCTCGCCGCCTACCGGATGCTGGCGGCCCGCGAGGGCGTCTTCGTCGAGCCCGCCTCCGCCGCGTCGGTGGCGGGGCTGCTCGCACGGTCCGCCGCGGGTGAGCTCACCCCGGGCCGGCTCGTGGTCTGCACCGTCACCGGGCACGGACTGAAGGACCCGGGGACGGCGCTGGCCGACGTGCCCGAGCCCGTCGTCGTCCCGGAGCGGGTCGACGCCGTGGCCGAAGCACTCGGGCTCGGATGAGCTCCGTCCGCGTCCGTGTGCCGGCCACCTCGGCCAACCTGGGGCCGGGCTTCGACTCGCTCGGGCTCGCGCTCGGGCTGCACGACGAGATCGAGCTCACCGAGATCGACGGCGGCCCGAGCACCGTCGAGGTGCACGGCGAGGGCGCCGGCCGGGTGCCGCGCGACGAGCGGCACCTCGTGCTCAAGGCCGTCTGCGCGACCTACGAGCTGGCCGGCGTCGACCGGCCGTCGGTGCACCTGACCTGCCGCAACGTCATCCCGCACAGCCGCGGGCTGGGGTCGTCGGCCTCGGCCGCGGTGGCCGGCATCGTCGCCGCGTGCGGCCTGCTCGGTCCGGGGAAGGCTCCCGACGACGAGGCGGTCCTCGACCTGGCGGCCCGCTTCGACGGCCACGCCGACAACGTCGCCGCGTGCCTGTACGGCGGGCTGGTGGTCACGTGGTGCACCGGCGGGGGGAGACGGAGCGGAGCGGGGCTCGACCATCGACCCGGCTACCGGGCCGCGCACCTCGAGCCGCACCCGGACGTGGTGCCGGTCGCGTTCGTCTCCGAGCACTCCAGCTCGACCGAGGCCACCCGGGGGCTGCTGCCCGACCGGGTGCCGCACTCCGACGCGGCGTTCACCGCCTCCCGGTCGGCCCTCGTGGTGCACGCGCTCACCCGGGCACCGGAGCTGCTGCTCCCCGCGACCGAGGACCGGCTGCACCAGCCGTACCGCCGCCCGGCCTACCCGGCGACCGCGACCCTGGTGGACGCCCTGCGCGACGCGGGCGTACCGGCCGTGGTGTCGGGCGCCGGCCCGACGGTGCTCGCGCTGACGACCGGCGAGCCGTTGCCGGACGGCCTCCCCACCAGCGGATTCGACACGGTGCGCCTCCCGATCGACACCGCGGGCGCGGTCGTCACGGTCTGAGCGGACCCGGACCCCGGTCGCGCCACCCGGTTGTTGCCCACCTGTGCTGCTGGGGTTAGTCTGGCCACCGACAGCGACCAGCGTGATCCGCGCCGGTGCCACGCCCCGGGGATCCCGGGACGGTCTTCCCCGCTCCGGTTCTCGGACGGTCCCGCCCGGTCGTTGCCTCCCAGATGTTCCGCAACGTGCCCTGCTCCCGGGACGCCGATCCACCCGAACCTGCTTCCCGCGACGCGGCGTTGCAGTGGATTCGTGCGCCCGAATGCGCGCGGACACGTCCGCTGGCCCGGGATGAGGAGTCCCCGGCCGGTCCAGGAAGGACCTGCGTGACCGAAACCGACGTCATCACCCCCGACGCCGCTCCCGCCGGCACCGAACGTCGCCGCCGTGGAGGTGTGTCCGGGATGGTGCTCGCCGAGCTGCGCGAGCTCGCCGGGACACTCGGCGTCACCGACACCACCGGCATGCGCCGGGGTGACCTCATCGAGGAGATCAAGAAGCGGCAGTCCGGCGCCGCCCAGCTCCCGCTCGGGGAGGGCCCGGCCGAGGAGGCCGCGGCCGCCGAGGAGGCCGCCGAGGCGGCGGCCCCGGTCGAGGAGAAGCCCGCCCGCCGTCGCGCCAGCCGGCGCAAGGCCGTGACGCCCGACGCCGAGCAGTCCGCCGACGGCAGCGGCGACACCGGCGGCATCGCCGGGGCGGTCACCGCCGCCACCGACGCGCCCGCGGCGGACGCCGACGCGGCCGCGGGCGTGACGCCGGTCGAGCAGCCCGCCGGGCCGGGCACCGGCGAGAACACCGACGAGGACGCCTCGGCGGAGCGGCCTGCCCGCCGCCGTCGCAGCGCCCGCCGGGACGCCGGCCCCGGCGCCGACGACACCGCCACGCCGGCCGAGCCCGGGGCGAGCGCCGTCGCGGCGCCGGCCGAGGCGCCCGAGCAGGCGCCCCGCGAGGACGAGGGCCGGCCCGAGCGTCGCGCCGACCGCCAGGACTACGACCGCCAGGGCGGCCGTGACCGTCCGGCCCGCGGCGACCGCCAGGGCGGCCGGGACCAGCAGCAGGACCGCGACCAGGGCCGGGACCAGCAGGCGGACCCCGACGACGACTCCGACGGCGAGCGCGGGGGTCGTCGCCGCGGGAACGGCCAGGGCCGGGACCGCCAGCAGGGCCGTGACCAGCAGCAGGGCCGTGACCAGCAGCGGGACCAGCAGGGTCAGCGTGACCAGCAGCAGGGACAG
Organism: Actinomycetospora sp. NBRC 106378; assembly: GCF_030269685.1. Taxonomy (GTDB): domain Bacteria; phylum Actinomycetota; class Actinomycetes; order Mycobacteriales; family Pseudonocardiaceae; genus Actinomycetospora. The sequence goes on along the minus strand of NZ_BSTT01000011.1, from coordinate 25,925 downwards.
CAGCGGGACCAGCAGGGCCAGCAGCGCGCGGACGACGACGACGACGAGGACGGCGGCGGCCGTCGGCGTGGTCGGCGGTTCCGCGACCGTCGCCGCAACCGCAACGAGCGCGGCGGCGGTCAGGAGGGCCCGCAGGACACCCGCGAGCCCGAGGTCCGCGACGACGACGTCCTGATCCCCGTCGCCGGCATCCTCGACGTGCTCGACAACTACGCGTTCGTGCGGACGTCGGGCTACATGGCCGGCCCGAACGACGTGTACGTCTCGCTCTCCCTCGTGCGCAAGTACGGGCTGCGGCGCGGCGACGCCGTCACCGGTCAGGTCCGGCAGCAGCGCGAGAACGAGCAGAACCGGCAGAAGTTCAACCCGCTGGTGCGGGTCGACTCGATCAACGGGCTGGACCCGGAGCAGGCCCGCCGCCGTCCGGAGTTCACGAAGCTCACGCCGCTCTACCCCAACGAGCGGCTGCGCCTCGAGACCGAGCCGCACCTGCTGTCGACCCGCGTGATCGACCTGGTCATGCCGGTCGGCAAGGGGCAGCGCGCGCTGATCGTCTCGCCCCCGAAGGCCGGCAAGACGATGGTGCTGCAGGCGATCGCCAACGCGATCACCACGAACAACCCCGAGGTCCACCTCATGGTCGTGCTCGTCGACGAGCGGCCGGAGGAGGTCACCGACATGCAGCGCACGGTGAAGGGCGAGGTCATCGCCTCGACCTTCGACCGGCCGCCGTCGGACCACACCTCGGTCGCCGAGCTCTCGATCGAGCGGGCGAAGCGTCTCGTCGAGCAGGGGCACGACGTCGTCGTGCTGCTCGACTCGATCACCCGCCTCGGCCGGGCCTACAACCTGGCCGCCCCCGCGTCGGGTCGCATCCTGTCCGGTGGTGTCGACTCGACGGCGCTCTACCCGCCGAAGCGGTTCCTCGGCGCGGCGCGCAACATCGAGGACGGCGGCTCGCTCACGATCTTCGCGACCGCGCTGGTCGAGACCGGCTCGACGATGGACACGGTGATCTTCGAGGAGTTCAAGGGCACCGGCAACGCCGAGCTCAAGCTCGACCGGAAGCTCGCCGACAAGCGCATCTTCCCGGCGATCGACCCCGACGCCTCGTCCACGCGCAAGGAGGAGCTCCTCCTCTCGCCCGACGAGCGGGCCGTGACCCACAAGCTGCGCCGGGTGCTCGCCGCGCTCGACTCGCAGCAGGCGATCGAGCTGATCCTCGACCGGCTGCGCAAGACGCGGACGAACATCGAGTTCCTGATGTCGGTCGCGAAGACGATGCCGACGAAGGACGACGAGTAGTCGCTCGATTCACGACGACGGGCCCTGCCGCAACTGCGGCAGGGCCCGTCGTCATGAAGGGGGATCAGCGGCTCACGGCGAAATCTGGTTCGCGTAGACCACCGTGTTGTCCCGGTAGGAGCGGGCGCTGTCGTCGAAGGGCCCGCCGCACGTGATCAGCCGCATCTCGGGTCGCGTGGTCGGTCCATACACGGCCTCGGAGGGGAAGGCGTTCTTCGGGTAGGTCTGCACCGAGTTCACCTTGTAGACGAGGGTCCGGCCGTCGGCGGCGGTCACGGTGAACTCGTCGAGCGGGCGGAGCTCGGAGAGCCGGTAGAACACCGAGGGCCCGTTCTTCGCCGAGTCGATGTGGCCGAGGATGACCGAGGGGCCGTCCTGTCCCGCCTTCGCCGACCCGGTGTACCAGGACGCCTCGTCGTACTGCGGCCCGGGCGCCGGGACCTCGATGCTGCCGTCCGGGTTGAGCCCGCTCGCGTTGACCACCGAGCGCACCCCGATCGCCGGGATGTCGATGCTCACGGGAGGGGACGGCGGCAGGCCCGGGGCGGCGGGCGCCGGCGTCGCCGACACGGTGACCGGGGGACGGGCGTCGGGGGCGGCGATCGGGGCGGCCGAGCGGGTCTCCCCGGCGCCCGCGAGTCCGAGCACCAGCAGGGCCACGCCCGCGACGACCAGGACGGCGATCCCGATCAGGAACGCCGCCCGACGGGACCGGCGGGGCGGCGTCGGGTCGGTGCCGGGCGGTTGCGCCGTCGGCGCTGTCATGCGGTACTCCTCGGAGGAGGGCGGAGACGAGGACGGGGGGTGCGCCGTCCGGCGCACCCCCCGTCACCGTGCTGGACTAGTTCTGGCCGGCCCGACGACGGACGACCACGAGCGCGCCACCCGCGAGGGCGAGGGCGAGGACACCGGCGCCGACGAGGGTCTCGTCGATGCCACCGGTGGCGGTGCTGCCGGCACCGGTCTCGGCGCCGCCCTTCGGCATGGTGCCGGGCATCGCGCTACCACCCTGGCCGGGCAGGTTCACGACGATCGTCGCGATGCCGACGGTGGTGCCGCCCTTGAGCGCGTCGGTGGAGAACGCCTTGTTGAGGGCGGTCGCCGCGTCGCTCGACAGCTTCACCGTGGTGCCGGTCAGCGTGGCGGTGCCCGCCGAGGCGTCCGTGGTGATCGGCTTCAGGGTCGAGCCGTCGAGGTCGAACAGCGTGACCGAGTCGGCCACGGTCTTGCCGTTGGCCGAGACCTTGCCCTTGAGCGTGGCGGGCTGGCCCGGGTCGATCACGAAGTTCTCGAGGGTGACCTTGGTGTCGCCCTTGGTCAGGGAGAGGCCCGACCCGTCGTGCATGATCGTGCCCTGGACGTAGGGCGTGACCTCACCGGGCTTGTAGACGGTGACGTTGCCGCCGGTGATCGGGAACTTCGCGGTGCCGTCGGTGACGGTCGCGTCGCCGGTCGGCGCCGGGGTGACGTCGAGCGACTTCAGCGCGTCGGTGAACCCGCTGTCGAGCTTCACCGACGTGCTCTGGCCGGTGAGGCTCGGGATGGTGGCGACCGGCGGCGGCGTCTGCGCCAGGGCCGAGCCCATGCCGATACCGGTCAGGGCGAGCGCGGCCACGCCGGCCACCGCCATCGTGCGCAGCTTCATGGAGGTGCTCCCTCGGATGTCGACCGGCGGAAGTGCCGGATGTGTTGCTACCTCCGTATGACGGCGCCCAACTGTTCGGACCAGTTTTTTTCACCCAACAGGGACTTCACACGCCGGGAGATGACGGACGCGTGACGGGGCCGTGACGGCGGGTGGGGCGGCCCGGGCGGGAACAACGCCGGGGGCGGGCCGGTTACACGGACCAGCGGGCAGTCCTGAGAGAATGCCCGGTGGCACAGATGCCTCCGGTTCACCCCACGAGCACGACGGGGACCCGGCGGCCCACGATGAGAGGACCAGCCACATGAAGTCCGGGATCCACCCCGAGTACGTCGACACCACCGTGCTCTGCAGCTGTGGCAGCTCGTTCACCACGCGCAGCACCAAGGCGGGCGGCAACATCACCGTCGAGACCTGTTCGGCGTGCCACCCGTTCTACACCGGCAAGCAGCGCATCCTGGACACCGGCGGCCGCATCGCCCGCTTCGAGGCGCGGTACGGCAAGCGCTCCAAGTAGCGACCCCGACGCCCGTCGTCGTCCGCCTCGTGCGGACGGCGGCGGGCGTTCGTGCGTCCGGGCGACCCTCAGGCAGCAGGAGACAACCATGACATCGGTGGCCGACAACTCGGTGCGGGCCCTCGTGGAGGAGCACGCCGGGCTGGAGGCGCGCCTGGCCGACCCCGACGTGCACGCCGACCAGTCCCTCGCCCGTCGGCTGGGCCGGCGCTACGCCGAGCTCGCCCCCATCGTCGCGACGGCGGGGGAGCTGGAGCGCACCGAGGCCGACCTCGCCGACGCCCGCGAGCTCGCCGGGGAGGACCCGGCCTTCGCCGCCGAGGCCGACTCGTTGAGCGCGACCGTCGGGACGCTGCGCGACCGCCTCTCCGAACTGCTCGTGCCGCGCGACCCGGCCGACTCGCACGACGTCGTCGTCGAGGTGAAGTCGGGGGAGGGCGGGGAGGAGTCCGCGCTGTTCGCGGGCGACCTCCTGCGGATGTACTCCCGCTACGCCGAGCGGCGCGGCTGGAAGGTCGCGGTGCTCTCGGCGACCGAGTCCGACCTCGGCGGGTTCAAGGACGTCACCGTCACGGTCACCGCGCCGGGCAACGACGCCGACGGTGTCTGGGCCTGGCTCAAGTACGAGGGTGGCGTGCACCGCGTGCAGCGGGTGCCGGTCACCGAGTCGCAGGGACGCATCCACACCTCCGCGGCCGGCGTGCTGGTCTACCCGGAGGCCGAGGAGGCCCCCGACGTCGAGATCGACGACAAGGACCTGCGCATCGACGTCTTCCGCTCCTCGGGCAAGGGCGGCCAGGGCGTCAACACCACCGACTCCGCCGTCCGGATCACCCACCTGCCGACCGGGGTCGTCGTGAGCTGCCAGAACGAGCGCTCGCAGCTGCAGAACAAGGCGCGTGCGATGGACGTGCTCCGGTCGCGGCTGCAGGCGATCGCGGACGAGCAGCAGGCCGAGGCGGCATCGGCCGACCGGCGCAGCCAGGTCCGCACCGTCGACCGCTCCGAGCGGGTGCGCACGTACAACTACCCGGAGAACCGCATCTCCGACCACCGCATCGGCTACAAGTCGCACGACCTGGACCGGGTTCTCGACGGCGAGCTGGGCGGCGTCCTCGAGGCGCTGCGGGCGGCCGACCGGGCGGAGCGGCTCGCCACCGCGGCGAGCGAGGAGGTACGGGGATGACGGCCATGGACACGACCCGGGTGACCCGTACGCGGGTGGCTGCGGCGGCGGTGACGCTGGCGGAGGCCGGGATCGGTAGCCCGCGCGTGGACGCCGAACTGCTGGCCGCCCACGTGCTCGGCATCCCGCGGACCCGGCTGGTCCTCGCGCCCGATCTCGACGACGAGGCCTCCCGCCGCCTCGACGAGCTCGTCGAGCGGCGCGCGGCCCGCGAGCCCCTGCAGCACCTCGTCGGGTCGGCGGTGCTCGGCCCGGTGGCGGTCGCCGTCGGGCCCGGGGTCTTCGTGCCCCGCCCGGAGACGGAACTGCTGCTCACCGAGGGCGTCGCGAACCTGCGGGGCACCGCGGCACCCGTCGTCGTCGACCTGTGCACGGGCTCCGGCGCGCTCGCCCTCGCGCTCGCCGTCGCCCGGCCGGACGCCACGGTGTGGGCCGTCGAGGCCGACCCGGCAGCCCTCGCCTGGGCCGGGCGCAACCTCGCCGGCTCCGCGGTCCGCCTCGTCGAGGGCGACGTCACGGTGGCGGAGACGCTGGCCGAGCTCGACGGCGCCGCGGACCTCGTGGTCGCGAACCCGCCGTACGTCCCGGCCGACACCCCCGTCTCGGCCGAGGTCGCCCACGACCCCGCCCGCGCCGTGTTCGCCGGGGCCGACGGGCTCGACGTGATCCGGCCGCTCGCCGGGACGGCCGCCCGGCTCCTGCGTCCCGGGGGACGGGTGGTCGTGGAGCACGACGAGTCGCACGCCGCGGAGGTGCTCGACCTCCTCGGGGCGGCGGGGTTCACCGGGCTCGGCACCCGCCTCGACCTCGCCGGCCGTCCGCGGGTCGCCGTCGGGACGCGCGCCTGACGTCAGCGGTGGCCCACGGCCGTCACCCGACGTCAGCCGTGGGCCACCGCTGACGGGCGGGCGGTCCGCCTCCCGTGATCAACGGTCCCTGAGGGGGCTGCGCGAGGGGGCCGAGCCCCGTCGAGGTCCGTCGATCACGGTCGGGGCGCCGGCCCACGCGGGTCCGCGCCGGTGATCGCTAGGGTCGCCCCGTGACCACGTTCGACTGCCGTGTCCCCGACACCCGTGCGGCCGGGCTCGCCGCCGCACAGTCGGCGGTGCGGGCCGGGCGTCTCGTCGTCGTCCCCACCGACACCTCCTACGGCGTCGGCGCGGACGCGTTCGACCAGAACGCCGTGCGCGAGCTGCTGGCCGCCAAGCGCCGTGGCCCGGAGACGCCGGTGCCGGTGCTGGTCGGCAGCTGGTCGACCGTCGACGGGCTCGTGTCCGTGGTGCCGAGCGCCGCCCGCGACCTCATCGAGGCGTTCTGGCCCGGCGGGCTGAGCCTGGTCCTGCCGCACTCGCCGTCGCTGGCCTGGGACCTCGGACGGACCCGCGGCACCGTGGTGCTGCGGATGCCGCTGCACCCCGTGGCGCTGGAACTGCTGCGCGAGTGCGGTCCGATGGCCATCACGGGGGCGAACGCCGCCGGCGGGTCGGTGCCCCACACCACGGCGGACGCCTACTCGCAGCTGGGCGACCTGGTGGAGGTCTACCTCGACGGCGGCCCCCTCACCTCCGACGCGGGCTCGACCATCGTCGACCTCACCGGGACCGATCCCGTCGTCCGGCGCGAGGGCGCGGTGAGCCTCGCGCAGATCGCCGAGGTGCTGGGGCGGCAGCCCGCGGTGGCCTGAGCGGGCCGGTCCTCGTGGGCTCCTATCATGGAGTCGCGATGAACGAGGTGACCCTGAACAGCGGCGGGCCGGACGACACGGCCCGCATCGCGGCCGCCGTCGCCCCCCACCTGCGGGCGGGCGACGCGCTGCTGCTGACCGGCGACCTGGCCGCCGGCAAGACGACCTTCACCCGCGCGCTGGTGGCCGCACTCGGCTCCGACGCCGCGGTGACCAGCCCGACGTTCTCCCTGGCGAACTTCTACGACACCCCCGGCCCGCGGGTGCTGCACGTCGACACCTACCGCCTCGACGACGTCGCCGAGTTCCGCGATCTCGGGCTCGACGAGTACCTCGACGAGGTGATCGCCGTGATCGAGTGGGCGGGCCTGGTCGCCTCGGAGTTCCCGGAGCCGCTGGCGCTCGCGTTCGCGAAGACCGGGGACGAGGGGCGCACGATCACGCTGTCCGGCACCGGCCGCTGGGACGCGGTCCTGACCGACCTGGCGGTGGACGCGTGACGCTCACCCTCGCCGTCGAGACCTCCTCCCGGACCTACGGCGCCGCCCTGGTCGACGACGACGTCGTCCTGGCGCAGGCGAGTGCCGACCGCTCGGACCCCGGCTTCGTCGACGTCGGCGTGCTCGCGAGCTCGGTCATCGCGGCCGGTGGGCGCACGGTCGCCGACCTCGACCGCCTCGCCGTCGACGTCGGCCCCGGCAACCTCGCGTCGGTGCGCGCCGGGATCGCCTACGTCAACGCGGTCGCCTTCGCGCGGGGCATCCCCGTCGTCGGGCTCGACGCCCTCGCCCTGCTGAGCCGCGGCGGACCGACGCTCGCCCTCCGCATGGCCGGCGGCACCGCCGTCTACGCGGCCCTGACCCGCGCGGACGGCACCGTCGCCACCCGCCACGGCGACCTCACGGTCGTCGTCAAGGACCTCTTCCCGACGCCGGGTGCGGTCACCTCGGGCACCTCCGCCGGCACCGGCGGGCCGTCGGTCCCGGAACCGGGGCCCGTCCTGCGCGTGGCCGGGGCGAAGCGGCCGCAGGCCCTGGCGCTGCTGGCCGACCTGGGCGTCGAGGCCACCGACGCAGGGATCGACGCCCCGCGGATCGACGACCTGGTCGCCGCGCTGCGCGCCGGTGACCACGAGCCGGCGGTGGTCAGCGCCGCCCCGCTCACCGAGTCGAGCGTCCGGTTCCGGGGCGACGCCTGGGCGGCGGCCCGCGAGGCCCTGCTCGCCGGCGGGGTCGCGCTGCTGCCGACCGACACGGTCTACGGGCTGGCCGTGCACCCGCGTCGTCGGGAGGCGATCGACGCCTTGTTCGCGCTCAAGGCCCGGCCGCGGACCCGCGAGCTGCCGATCATGGTGGCCACCCCCGACGAGCTGCCGAGCCTCGGCGTGCAGGTGCCCGACACCGCGCGCCGCCTGCTCGGCGCGTTCTCCCCGGGACCGATCACGGTGGCGCTCGGCATCGACGACACGGCCCCGGCGTGGCTCGCCGGGCGCGCGGAGGTCGGCGTGCGCGTGCCGTCCGACCCCGACCTACGGGCTCTGCTCTCCGACGTCGGCGCCCTGCTCGTGACCAGCGCGAACGCCCACGGCGAACCGACCGCCCAGGCGACCGGGCCGATCCTCGCGCAGCTCGCCGGACGTCCCGAGGCCGTCGTCGACGGCGGGGAGCGGACGGGCGTGCCGTCGACGGTCGTGAACTGCCACCTGGACGTCCCCCGCATCGAACGTGAGGGCGCGATCCCGGCGGCCGAGATCGAGAGAGTGCTGGACCATGGCTGACCTGATCGCCCCGGAAGAACTCATGCTGGGCATCGAGACCTCGTGCGACGACACCGGCGTCGCGATCGTCCGGCCCGACGGCACGGTCGTCGCCTCGGCCGTGGCGAGCCAGGTCGAGCTGCACGACCGCTACGGCGGTGTCTATCCGGAGATGGCGAGCCGCGCGCACGTCGACGCGATCCTGCCGACGGTGCGCAAGGTGCTCGACGACGCCGGTCTGACCCCCGCCGACCTCACCGCCATCGGCGTCACGCGCGGCCCGGGACTGATCGGCAGCCTCGTCGTCGGGACGAACTCGGCGGTCGGGCTGGCCGACGGGTGGGGGTTGCCGGTCTACGGCGTGAACCACCTGCGCGGGCACCTGCGCTCGGCCGACCTCGACGAACGCCGCGTGACGTACCCGGCGATGGTGCTGCTCGTCTCCGGCGGGCACACGCTGCTCGCGCACGTGCAGGAGAACGGGGACGTCGAGCTCGTCGGGTCGACCCGGGACGACTCGGTGGGGGAGGCCTACGACAAGGTCGCCCGCATGCTCGGCCTCGGCTACCCCGGGGGGCCGGCGATCGACCGGCTGGCGAAGACCGGCACCCCGGACGTCGACCTCCCCCGGCCGGGCCGGGATCTCGAGCTCGACTTCTCCTTCTCGGGGCTCAAGTCGGCGGTGTCGCGCTTCCTCGCGGCGCACCCGGACCACCCGCCGGAGAACGTGGCCGCGAGCTTCGTCGAGGCGTGCCTGGACGTGCTCCTGTCGAAGTGCCGCAAGGCGCTGGAGCAGTACCCGAGCCGGTGCCTCGTCGTCGTCGGGGGAGTGGCGGCGAGCCCGCAGCTGCGCGAGCGCGCCGCCGCGCTGTGCACCGCGACCGGCGTCGAGCTCTGCCTGCCGCCGCTGCGGTGGGCCACCGACAACGGCGCGATGATCGGGCTCGCGGCCTGGGACTACCGGGCCCGTGGCCTGCAGGAACGCCCCCGACCGAGCACGTCGTTGACGATCGCCGACTGGTGACCGACTGGTGACAGGGCGCACAAAGCACCCGGTCGGTCCGCCGAACGGCGGGTACCGTCGATTCACGCCGACATCCCGAATCTGAGTGAGGTATTGCGCTGTGGCAAGCACCGACCACTTCTGGGGCCCGGACTTCGGAGCCCTCGCCGCCGTCGACCCCGAGATCGCGCAGGTCCTCGACGACGAACTCGGTCGGCTCCGCGGCGGACTCCAGCTCATCGCGAGCGAGAACCTGACGAGCCCCGCCGTCCTCGCGGCGTTGGGCTCGACGCTGTCGAACAAGTACGCCGAGGGCTACCCCGGCCGCCGCTACTACGGTGGGTGCGAGGTCGTCGACCGCGCCGAGGAGATCGGCATCGAGCGGGCGAAGGCCCTGTTCGGCGCCGAGCACGCGAACCTGCAGCCGCACTCCGGCGCGAACGCGAACCTCGCGGTGTACGCGGCCTTCTGCCAGCCGGGCGACAAGGTCCTCGCGATGTCGCTGCCCCACGGCGGCCACCTCACGCACGGCGCCAAGGTCAGCTTCTCCGGCAAGTGGTTCGAGCCGGTGCCCTACACCGTGCGCGAGGACGACCACCTCATCGACTACGACCAGGTGCGCGACCTCGCCCTGGAGCACCGCCCGAAGATGATCGTCGCGGGCGCCACCGCCTACCCGCGCCTCATCGACTTCGCGCGCTTCCGCGAGATCGCCGACGAGGTCGGCGCGATCCTCTGGGTCGACGCGGCGCACTTCATCGGCCTCGTCGCCGGCCAGGCCATCCCCAGCCCGGTGCCCTACGCCGACGTCGTCACCTTCACCACGCACAAGGTCCTGCGCGGCCCGCGCGGCGGCATGCTCGTCTCGAAGGCCGAGCACGCGAAGGCGCTGGACAAGGCCGTGTTCCCGTTCCTGCAGGGCGGCCCGCTGATGCACGCGGTCGCCGGCAAGGCGGTGGCCCTCGCCGAGGCGGCGACGCCGGAGTACCAGCAGTACGCCCGCACCGTCATCGAGAACGCGCAGGCGCTCACCTCCGGCCTGGTGGAGCACGGGATGCGCGCCATCTCCGGCGGCACCGACACCCACCTCTCGCTGCTCGACCTGTCGCCCCTGGGTGTCACGGGCAAGGAGGCCGAGGCGCGGAGCGGGCTCGCGGGCATCACGCTCAACAAGAACGCGATCCCGTACGACACGCAGCCCCCGATGGTGGCCTCGGGCATCCGCGTCGGCTCCCCGTCGATCACCACGCAGGGGATGACGACGGCCGAGATGCCGGAGGTCGCGCGGCTCATCGCGGCCGCGGTCACCGCGGACGAGACCACCGAGGACGGCAAGCGCACGCTGGCCGACACCCGGGACGAGGTGTCGACCCTGGTGGGGCGCTTCCCGGCGTACCCGCGGGGCTGACCTAGTCTGGCGGCGTGGACCCGTCGCCACCGTTCGCCCCGCAGGGCCTCCCGATCCGGGAGTACCTGCTGGTGGCGCTCTGCGCGGCGGTGGTGACGTTCCTGGTCACCGGCGTCGTCCGGCGGCTCGCGATCCGCGGCGGGGCCATCGCGGTCCCCCGCGGCCGCGACGTCCACACCGTGCCCGTGCCGCGCCTCGGCGGGGTCGCCATGTACATCGGCGTCCTCGCCGGGGTGTTCGTCGCCTCGCAGCTGCCCGTCCTGCGCCGTGCCTTCGACTACTCCTCGGAGACGCGGGCGGTCATCGTCGCGGGCGGGCTGATCTGCCTGGTGGGCGCGCTGGACGACCGGTTCGGCGTCGACGCGCTCACCAAGCTCGCCGGGCAGGCGACCTCGGCCGGCGTGATGGTCCTGCTCGGCGTGCAGTGGCTCATCCTGCCCGTTCCCGACGGCGGGTCGGGCACGTTGCTCATCCTCGGTCCCGACCAGGGCGTCATCCTCACGGTCTTCCTCACCGTGGTGCTGGTCAACGCCATCAACTTCGTCGACGGCCTGGACGGGCTGGCCGCGGGCATCGGGCTGATCGCCTCGGGGGCGGTGCTGGCCTACTCGCTGGGGCTGCTCGACCAGCGCGACGGCGACGTCACCGCCTACCCGCCCGCCCTGATCGCGGCGGTGCTCGCCGGGGCGTGCGCGGGGTTCCTGCCGCACAACTTCCAGCCGGCGCGCATCTTCATGGGCGACTCCGGCTCGATGCTGATCGGTCTCATGCTGGCCGCCGCGACCACGACGGCGTCCGGGCGGATCACCTACTCCGACTCCGCGCCCCGCAACGCCGTCGCGCTGCTCGCGCCGATCGTGGTGGTCGCCGCCGTGGTCCTCGTGCCGCTGGTCGACCTGCTGCTCGCGGTGGTCCGCCGCACGCGGGCCGGACGCAGCCCGTTCGCGCCCGACAAGATGCACCTGCACCACCGCCTGCTCGAGATCGGACACTCCCAGCGGCGCGCGGTGCTGCTGATCTACCTGTGGGCCGGGGTGTTCGCCTTCGGCGCGGTCGCCCTCGCCCTCATCACCGACGTCTTCCTCGTGGTCTGGCTGGTCGCCCTCGGGCTGCTGGTGGCCGTGCTCGCCTCGGCGGTGCCGCGCCTGCGCTGGACCGCCCGGACCTGATCACCGGAGTCCCACATGAACGAACCCGTCGCCGACGCGACCGCGGAGGACCGCCTCAACGAGGCCGTCGGCGTCCAGGTCAAGCAGGTCAGCGGCGCCATGCTGCGCGGCGGCCTGGTCCCGGCGTCGGTGGTGGCCGTCGTCGTCGTGGTCCTCGCCGGTGTCCTGGCGGGCGGTGCCGCGATCGGCACCGCGGTGTTCGGCGCCGTCGTCGCCCTCGTCGTGTGTGCGCTGGGTCCGCTGGTGATGCGCTGGACGGCGAGCTCCGCGCCCGTCGTCGTCATGGGCATCGCGATGATCAGCCTCGTGACGAAGCTGGCGGTACTCGCGGTGCTGCTGATCGTGCTCGACCGGCTCGAGCTCGTCGACACCCGGATCTTCGCGCTGGCGCTCGGACCGGTGGCGCTCGTCTTCGTGCTGGGCGAGACCGTGGCGTTCGCGCGGGCCAAGATCCCGACGATCGCTGCGTGACCGGAGTGTCCGGTTCGTCCCGTTGCTCACCTGATGGTGCGACGTGTGACCTCCGACAGTCCGTAGTGGAACGTCGTGATCGCCCTGATATGGTGCGCGCGATGGCGCAGGACAGCCGCCGCAGTGATGCGGGTCGCACCTCTGGAGGTGCTGCCGCGCACCCTCCGGTGGCCGAAGGTTGGACCGTCCTGTCGCACCTCCTCGCCGGTTTCCTCCTCCTCGGTGGTATCGGGTGGGGGATCGACCTTCTGTTGGGTACACGCTGGGTGCTTCTCGTCGGGCTGCTGCTCGGCGGGGTTGCGTCCTTCGCGCTGATCTACATCCGCTACCTTTACCTCCCGCCGGACACCCGTCCGGCCCAATCACCCTCGCGTTCCGGTGAACAGACCGGGCAGCAGGACCGGAAGGAGCCCGGGTGATCTCGTCGTTGCCGACGTGGCTGTCGCAGGCCCCTGAGCCGCCGGCCCCCGGCTTCAAGGCCCCGAGCGGCGAGGACTTCAACATCCCCCCGATGTTCGAGGGGGTGCCGGTCCTCGAGTACGTCGACAAGCCCGTCATCCAGCTGATCTTCAGCGTCGTCCTGATCCTGGGCTTCTTCGCGATCGCCACGCGCTCCGCGCAATTGCTGCCGGGCCGCACGCAGTGGATCGCCGAGAAGTTCCACGTGTTGGTGCGGGACTCGATCGCCCGCGACAACATCGGGCCGGAGTTCCGCAAGTACGTGCCCTACCTGGTGGCGCTGTTCGCGTTCCTCCTGGTGAACAACCTCTTCGGGATCATCCCGTTGATCCAGTTCCCCACGTTCTCCCACCCGGGCATGGCCTACGCGCTCGCGATCCTGACGTGGCTGATCTACAACATCGTCGGCATCCGCAAGCAGGGGTTCGGGGGCTACATCCGCCTCATGACCTGGCCGCCCGGCGTGCCGGGCTGGGTCCGCATCATCCTCACCCCGATCGAATTCCTCTCGAACATCCTCCTGCGTCCCGTGACGCTGGCGTTCCGGTTGTTCGGGAACATGTTCGCGGGCCACCTCGTGCTGCTGCTGTTCGTGTTCGGCGCCGAGTACATGCTGCTCATCGCCGACTCGGTGCTGCTGAACGTGCTCTCCGTGGGCTCGTTCGCGATGGCCCTGGTCTTCACCGGGTTCGAGGCGTTCATCCAGCTGGTGCAGGCCTACATCTTCACGATCCTCACGGCGTCCTACATCGGCGCCTCCCTGGCCGACGAGCACTAGCTCGCAGGCCACACCGCCACACCCACGAACCTCCCGCACACCGCGAAAGGACGCTGGAATGCTCTCCGGAAACCTGAACGTCGTCGGTTACGGTCTCTCGGCCATCGGCCCGGGTATCGGCGTCGGCATCGTCTTCGCCGCCTTCATCAACGGCGTCGCCCGCCAGCCCGAGGCCCGCGGCCAGCTGCAGTCGATCGCCTTCATCGGCTTCGCGCTCTCCGAGGCCCTCGCCATCCTGGGCCTGGTCCTCGCCTTCGCCCTCCAGTGAGCCGACCCCCGCGCACCGCGGGCTGACTCCCTGACAGGCGGAGGAAGCACATGAACGTCATCGAGGTGGTGGCGCAGGAGGCCGGCGAGCCCGGTGCCGCGCTGCCCCACCTGGCCGAGATCGTCGTCGGCTTCATCGCGTTCGCCGTCCTCGTCTTCATCATCGGCAAGTACGTCTGGCCGACGCTCGTCCGGTCCCACGACCAGGACGTGACCCGGCTGCGTGACGGGATGGAGCGGGCGCAGTCCGAGTACGACGACGCCCAGGCCCAGCTCGGGCGCTCGCGCGCCCGGTTGGCGGAGGTCGACAACGAGGCCGCGCGGATCCGGGACGACGCCCGGGCCGACGCCGAACGCATCAAGTCCGACCTCGCGGAGAAGGCCTCCGAGGAGGCCGAGCGCATCAAGGCGCAGGGCCGGCAGAGCGTCGACGCCTCCCGGGCGCGCACGGTCTCCGAGCTCCGCACCGAGGTCGGTGCGGGCTCCGTTGAACTGGCGCGGCGCATCGTCGCCGCGTCGCTGTCCGACGACACCGCGAAGTCCCGGTCGGTCGACTCGTTCCTCGACAACCTGGAGTCGATGTCGGGCCGGTCCAACGGATCGGCCGCGCCGTCGGGGAACGGAGTCAGCTCATGAGCGGGGCGAGCGAAGCGAAGGGGGACGCATGACCGCGGCGACGGGCACGGCCGGCGTCATCGCCGACTTCCGCGCCACCAGCCGGGACTCCCTGCAGGGCGTCCGCCGTCGGTTCGACGAGATCACCGGGAACGCCTCCTCGGCCGACCTGGTGACCGTCGGCGAGCAGCTCGACGCGGTGGCCGACCTGCTCGACCGCGAGGCCGTCCTGCGACGCACCCTGGCCGACGCGTCGACCGACCCGCAGGCCCGGGAGGGTCTCGCGGGCCGCGTGTTCGACAACCAGGTCGAGGGCTCCGTGGCCGACGTCGTCAAGGCGGCGGCGAAGGCGTCCTGGTCGAAGCCGGCCGACCTGGTGCAGGCCCTGCGGGTGGTCGCCCGCGAGTCGCTCCTGGCCGCCGCGGAGGCCGACGGCCGTCTGGACGCGGTGGAGGACGAGCTCTTCCGCCTCGGCCGCATCGTCGGCGGCCAGCCCGACCTCGAGCGCCTCCTCGGCAGCCCGTCCGCCGACGCGCAGGGCAAGCAGAAGGTGCTCGACGACCTGCTGGAGAACAAGGCGGAACCGATCACGCGTCGGCTCGCCGCGCAGCTGGTCGCGCACCCCCTCACCCACCACGTCTCCACGGGGCTGGAGCGGCTGGCCGAACTGGCCGCCGACCGGCGCCAGCGGTCCGTCGCCACCGTGCGCTCGGCGGTCGAACTCTCCGACGAGCAGCAGGAGCGGCTGGCCGGGGTGCTCGCGCGCATCTACGGGCGCGAGATCACCGTGCACCTCGAGGTCGACCCCGACCTGCTCGGCGGCCTGGTGATCCAGGTCGGCGACGAGGTCATCGACGGCAGCGCGGCGGGACACCTCGACGACCTGAACCGCCGGCTCGGCTAGCCGGCACCTTCATCTTTTCTCTAGGACATCAAGCGAGAGCGGGAACCATGGCCGAGTTGACCATCTCCTCCGACGAGGTCCGCAGTGCGATCGAGGACTACGTGTCCTCCTACTCCGCGGACGCCTCCCGTCAGGAGGTCGGCATCGTCACCTCGACGGGTGACGGCATCGCGTACGTCGAGGGCCTGCCCTCGACGATGACCAACGAGCTGCTCGAGTTCCCCGGGGGTGTGCTGGGCCTGGCCCAGAACCTCGAGGAGCGCGAGATCGGCGTCGTGATCCTGGGCGAGTACGAGACGATCGAGGAGGGGCAGCAGGTCACGCGGACCGGTCGCGTCCTCTCGGTCCCGGTGGGCGACGGCTTCCTCGGCCGCGTCGTGAACCCGCTCGGCCAGCCCATGGACGGCCTCGGTGACATCGAGTCCGAGGAGAACCGGGTCATGGAGCTGCAGGCCGCTACGGTCGTGCAGCGCAAGGAGGTCAAGCAGCCCCTGCAGACCGGCATCAAGGCGATCGACGCCATGACGCCGATCGGCCGCGGCCAGCGTCAGCTGATCATCGGCGACCGCAAGACCGGCAAGACGGCGGTCTGCACCGACACGATCATCAACCAGCGCGAGGCCTGGGAGACCGGCGACCCGGAGCAGCAGGTCCGCTGCGTCTACGTCGCCGTCGGTCAGAAGGGCACCACGATCGCCGGTGTGCGGCAGGCCCTCGAGGAGGCCGGCGCGCTGGAGTACACGACCATCGTCGCGGCCCCGGCCTCCGACCCGGCGGGCTTCAAGTACATCGCCCCGTACGCCGGCTCGGCCATCGCCCAGCACTGGATGTACCAGGGCAAGCACTGCCTGATCATCTTCGACGACCTGTCGAAGCAGGCCGAGGCCTACCGCGCGATCTCCCTGCTGCTGCGTCGCCCGCCGGGCCGCGAGGCCTACCCGGGCGACGTCTTCTACCTGCACTCGCGGCTGCTCGAGCGTTGCGCGAAGCTCTCCGACGACCTCGGGGGCGGCTCGCTGACCGGCCTGCCGATCGTGGAGACCAAGGGCAACGACATCGCGGCCTACATCCCCACGAACGTCATCTCGATCACCGACGGCCAGTGCTTCCTCGAGTCCGACCTGTTCAACCAGGGCCAGCGGCCCGCGCTGAACGTCGGGAACTCGGTGTCGCGCGTCGGTGGTTCCGCGCAGATCAAGGCCATGCGCTCGGTCGCCGGCCGCCTGCGCGTGGAGCTGGCGCAGTACCGCGAGCTGGAGTCGTTCGCGGCCTTCGGCTCGGACCTCGACGCCACGTCGCAGGCCCAGCTCGACCGCGGTGCCCGCCTCATGGAGCTGCTCAAGCAGGGCCAGGGCGAGCCGTACCCGGTCGAGGAGGAGGTCGTCGGCATCTTCCTCGGCACCCGTGGCCACCTGGACTCGGTGCCGGTCGAGGACGTCGCGCGCTTCGAGACGGAGTTCCTCGAGTTCGTCCGTCGCGACGGCGGCGTGCTCGCGGAGATCCGCGACACCGGCCAGCTCTCGGACGAGAACGAGGACCGCCTGAACAAGGCCGTGTCCGAGTTCAAGGACCAGTTCGAGACCAAGGACGGCGAGAACCCGCCCGACGACGGCGGCACCGGCGAGCTCGCCGGCGCCGAGGACTCCTCGGAGGACAGCGGTTCGGACGACTCCGGCGATGGCTCCGACGAGAGCTCCGACGAGTCCTCCGAGCAGTCCTCCGGCGGGTCGTCGAAGGCAGAGAGCTAGGGCCGACGCATGGCAGCCAACCTCCGCGTCCTGAGACGACGCATCAAGTCGACCAAGAACATCGCCCAGATCACCAAGGCGATGGAGATGGTCGCGGCGTCGCGCATCTCGAAGGCGCAGGCCCGTGTCGAGGCGTCGCGGCCCTACGCCGACGAGTTCACGCACGTCCTCAAGACGGCGGCGAAGGCGGGTGCGAGCGACCACCCGCTGCTGACGCCCCGCGAGGAGCCGAAGCGGGCCGCGATCGTCGTCGTGACGAGCGACCGCGGCCTCTGCGGCGGCTACAACGCCAACGTCCTGCGCGAGACCGAGCGGCTCATCCGACGGCTCTCCGACGAGGGCAAGGAATCGACGCTCTACGTCATCGGCGGCAAGGGCACGGCGTACTTCCGGTTCCGCAACCGCGAGATGTCGGGGCAGTTCACCGGCTTCTCCGAGGTGCCGGACTACGCCAACGCCGCCCACGCGGCCGACCACCTCACCGCGGCGTTCCTCGCCGGTGGTGAGAACGAGGTGACGGTCGACTGGGACTCCGACGACGAGGCCGACTCCGGCGCCGAGCGCAAGGTCATGTTCCGCGCGCCGCAGGACGCCGAGGGCAAGCCGGGCGTCGACGAGATCCACGTCGTCTTCACCCAGTTCCAGTCGATGATGACCCAGACCGCGACCGCGCTGCAGGTGGCGCCGCTGGACCTGGAGTCGGAGGAGGACGACGAGGGCTCGGAGTCGAGCTCGTCGTCGGACGACTCCGACGGCTCGGACCGGGAGGCGGAGTACGCCTTCGAGCCCGAGCCCGAGGTCCTGTTCGACAGTCTGCTGCCCAAGTACGTGCGGGCCCGGGTGTTCGCCGCGATGCTCGACGCGGCGGCCTCGGAGTCCGCGGCACGGCAGCGGGCGATGAAGGCCGCGACCGACAACGCGAACGACCTGGTCGACAACCTGGTCCGCGAGTCGAACCAGGCCCGGCAGGCCCAGATCACGCAGGAAATCAGCGAGATCGTCGGTGGCTCCGACGCGCTCGCCCAGTGAGCGAGCAGATCCCACCAGGAGTGACCATGACCCAGTCCACCGCCTCGGCCGAGACCGGCCGTGACGAGCAGCAGTCCGGGGCCACCGGCCGGATCACCCGCATCCTGGGCCCCGTCGTCGACGTGGAGTTCCCGCGTGGCGAGGTGCCGGACCTGTTCAACGCCCTCAAGCTCCCGCTGGAGCTGAACGGCGAGACGAAGACCCTGACCCTCGAGGTCGCGCAGCACCTGGGCGACAACCAGGTCCGCACGATCTCGATGCAGCCCACCGACGGTGTCGTCCGCGGCACCGAGGTCCAGGACAGCGGCAAGCCGATCTCGGTGCCGGTCGGTGACGTCGTCAAGGGCCACCTGTTCAACGCCCTCGGCGACTGCATGGACGAGCCGGGCTACGCCGAAGACGCCGAGCACTGGGGCATCCACCGGCCGCCGCCCCCCTTCGAGCAGCTCGAGGGCAAGACCTCGGTGCTCTGGACGGGCCTCAAGGTCGTCGACCTGCTGACCCCCTACGTCGAGGGCGGCAAGATCGGCCTGTTCGGCGGTGCGGGCGTCGGCAAGACGGTGCTCATCCAGGAGATGATCCAGCGCATCGCCCGGAACTTCGGTGGCACCTCGGTGTTCGCCGGCGTCGGCGAGCGCACCCGTGAGGGCAACGACCTCTGGGTCGAGCTCGACGAGGCGAACGTCCTCAAGGACACCGCCCTCGTCTTCGGGCAGATGGACGAGCCGCCGGGCACCCGCATGCGCGTGGCGCTGTCGGCCCTCACGATGGCGGAGTACTTCCGCGACGTGCAGGAGCAGGACGTGCTGCTCTTCATCGACAACATCTTCCGGTTCACGCAGGCCGGCCAGGAGGTCTCGACGCTGCTGGGCCGCATGCCCTCGGCGGTGGGCTACCAGCCGACCCTCGCGGACGAGATGGGTGAGCTCCAGGAGCGCATCACCTCGACCCGTGGCCGCTCGATCACCTCGATGCAGGCGATCTACGTGCCCGCCGACGACTACACCGACCCGGCGCCGGCCACCACGTTCGCCCACCTCGACGCGACCACGGAGCTCTCCCGTGGCGTGTTCGCGAAGGGCATCTTCCCCGCGGTGGACCCGCTGACGTCGACCTCGACGATCCTCGACGCGCAGTACATCGGCGAGGAGCACTACCGCGTGGCCCGCGAGGTCATCCGCATCCTGCAGCGGTACAACGACCTCCAGGACATCATCGCCATCCTCGGCATCGACGAGCTCTCCGAGGAGGACCGGCTCACCGTCGGTCGTGCCCGTCGTATCGAGCGGTTCCTCGGCCAGAACATGTACGCCGCGGAGCAGTTCACCGGCGAGCCCGGCTCGACCGTGGACGTCAAGGACACCGTCGAGGCCTTCGACAAGATCGCGAAGGGCGAGTACGACAACGCCCCGGAGCAGGCCTTCCAGATGTGCGGTGGCCTCGACGACGTCGAGGCGAACATCAAGAAGTACTCGGAGTAGTCGTGGCCGAGATGCAGGTCGACGTCGTCGGCGTGGAGAAGAAGATCTGGTCCGGTGAGGCCAGCTTCGTCTCCGCCCGCACGGTCGAGGGGTCGATCGGAATCCTTCCCGGCCACGAGCCGCTGATCGCGCAGCTGCGCGAGGCGGGCGTGGTCCGGGTGGACCCGACCGACGGCGAGTCCTTCCACGTGGCGGCCTTCGGTGGCTTCCTCTCGGTGACCGCGGAGTCGGTCACGGTGCTCGCGGAGCTCGCGGAACTGGCCTCCGAGATCGACGTGGCGCAGGCCAAGGACGATCTCCGGGAGGCCGAGCACTACATCGGCGAGTCCGACGACCAGGAGTGGCGCGTCGCGCGCGACCGGGCCCGAGCCCGCCTCCAGGCCGCGGGCGAGTCGGTGGAGCAGTAGGAGCGCGCAGAGGGTGCAGGACCGCACGCAGGACGACGGCGCATGACGACCACCGAGATGTCGGTCGAGATCGCGCTCGTCGTCGTGGCGGCGGTCCTGCTCCTGCTCGCCCTCGTCGCGTTGCGCCGCCTCCAGTCGCTGCGCCGCGGCGGGGTGGACGTGGCCCTACGGAAGGCCCTGCCGCCCGACGCGGTGACGGCGGCCGACGACCAGCGCGGCTGGCACTCGGGGATCGCCCGCTACCGCGGTGACCAGTTCCGCTGGTACCGGGTGAGCGGGCTGCGGTCCGGCCCGAACGTCGTGCTCGACCGGTTCGACGTCGAGATCGTCGACCGCCGGGCCCCGCGCCCGACCGAGCTGCACGCCCCCGGGTCGACGGTGCTGCGATGTCGGACCGCCGAGGGCACGTTCGAGCTCGCGATGGGCGCCGACGTCGTCACCGGGTTCTCGTCCTGGCTCGAGTCGACGCCGCCCGGCCGGTCGACCGGGTACCGCCAGGCGTCGTGACCCCCCTTCTCGAACGAACGGCACTCTCGCGCACGTAGATGCTGCGGGAGTGCCGTTCGCTCGGTGCGGGGGTGCCGCCGCACGGGCTAGTCCTGCTGGGCCTCCGGGCCACCCGGCACCCACAGCACGTCCCCGTCCGGGTTGGCGACGCGCCCGAGGATGAAGAGCAGGTCCGAGAGTCGGTTGAGGTAGCGCGCCGGCAGCGGGCCGGTCCGCTCCGGGTCGGCCTCGAGCACCGCCCACGTGCTGCGCTCCGCGCGACGGCACACCACGCGGGCCACGTGCAGGTACGCGGCGCCGGGCGTCCCGCCGGGCAGGATGAAGGAGTCGAGCTTCCCCAGCTCCTCGTTGAACTCGTCGCACCAGCCCTCGAGCCGCTCGACCTGCGCCTCGGTCACCCGCAGCGGCGGGTACTCCGGGTTCTCGACGACGGGGGTGGCCAGGTCGGCGCCCACGTCGAACAGGTCGTTCTGGATCTGGCGCAGCGGGCCGACCAGGCGCTCGGGGAGGTTCCCGACGGCGAGCGCCACGCCGATCGCGGCGTTGGTCTCCTCGGAGTCCGCGTAGGCCCCCAGCCGGGGGTGGGTCTTGGGCACCCGGGAGAAGTCCGACAGGCCGGTCGTCCCGTCGTCCCCGGTGCGCGTGTAGATGCGGGTCAGGTGCACGGCCATGGCGCGGAGTCTAGGCGGCGACGCGGCCCCCGCCCCGCCGTCGTGCGTCCGGGCCCGGCCGGTAGCGTCGCGGGACGTGAACGAGCACTTCGTCGTGCGCCCGGCCGACTCCCTCGCGGGGACGGTGGACGTGGTCGGCGCCAAGAACAGCGTGCTCAAGCTGATGGCCGCGGCGCTGCTCGCCGAGGGCCGGACGACGATCACGAACTGTCCGCAGATCCTCGACGTCCCGCTCATGGGCGACGTGCTGCGCAGCCTGGGCTGCGAGGTCGCGATCGACGGCGACACGGTGGACATCGACGTGCCCGCGGAGCTGAACCCCGAGGCCGACTACCGCTCGGTGTCGCGGCTGCGGGCCTCCGTGTGCGTGCTGGGGCCGCTGGTCGGGCGGTGCCGCCGGGCCGTCGTGCCGCTGCCCGGGGGCGACGCGATCGGCTCCCGGCCGCTGGACATGCACCAGGCGGGCCTGCGGTTGCTCGGCGCCCGGTCGGAGATCTCGCACGGGTGCGTGATCGCGGAGGCCTCGGGCGAGACGCTGCAGGGCGCGCAGATCTGGCTCGACTTCCCCTCGGTCGGGGCCACCGAGAACATCCTCATGGCGGCGGTCTTCGCCGAGGGCACCACGGTGATCGACAACGCCGCTCGGGAGCCCGAGATCGTCGACCTGGTGCGGATGCTGCAGGAGATGGGCGCGAAGATCTCCGGTGGCGGCACGTCGACGCTCACCGTGCAGGGCGGGGCCGAACTCACCCCCACCGCCCACCGCGTCATCGGGGACCGGATCGTCGGAGCCACCTGGGCGTTCGCGGCGGTGATGACCGGCGGCGACGTCACGGTGCGCGGCGTCGACCCGCACCACCTCGACCTCGTGCTGGACAAGCTGAGCCAGTCCGGGGCCACCACTGAGATCGTGCCCGAGGGGTTCCGGGTCCGGGGCCACGGCCGACCGAACTCGGTCGACTGGGTGACGCTGCCCTACCCCGGCTTCGCGACCGACCTGCAGCCCATGGCGATCGCCCTGTCCGCCGTGTCGTCGGGCACCTCGATGATCACCGAGAACATCTTCGAGGGCCGGTTCCGGTTCGTCGAGGAGATGGTGCGGCTCGGGGCGGACGCCCGCACCGACGGCCACCACGCGGTGGTGCGCGGCGTGGAGCGGCTCTCCAGCGCCCCCGTCTGGGCCTCCGACATCCGCGCGGGGGCGGGCCTGGTGCTCGCCGGCCTCGTGGCGGACGGCGAGACCGAGGTGTGGGACGTCGCGCACATCGACCGCGGCTATCCGCTGTTCGTCGAGAACCTGCGGGCCCTCGGCGGCGACGTGGAGCGGGTGAACGCGCCGCCGGTGCGCTGACGCGCCCGTGCGCAGAAGTCGCGACGGCGACTTCTGCTCACATACGCAGCACCACGCGGGCGTCGTCGGCGTCCTGCGGGAACACGAGCAGGTCCCAGCCCTGGGAACCGTGCGCGATCGTGGCCCGCACCTTCTCCCGGGCCAGGCGCGCGGCCAGGACCTCGGCGGCCTCGCGCGTCGGCACCGTCGCGACCGTCTCGAGCAGGCCGACGTCGCCACCCCTGCTCGGCAGGGCCCCCGTCGGGCCGGAACCGAACGTGTAGCGCAGGAAGCCCGCCAGCAGGATGACGGCAGCGATCGCCGTCAGGATCTCGCCGATGGAACCGACCATGTGATGCCTCCTCGGCCCATCGTGACCGATCCTGTGAAAAGCAGCATGTGCAGCGACGACGCGACCCGCCGGTAACCTCGGCGGGTCCGGTTCCTGCTCGGAGGTTCACCCATGCCGTACCCGACCGACGACTCGCGTGACCGTCCCTGGGTCATGCGGACCTACGCGGGGCACTCGTCCGCGAAGGCGTCGAACGAGCTCTACCGACGGAACCTGTCCAAGGGCCAGACGGGGCTGTCGGTCGCCTTCGACCTGCCGACGCAGACCGGCTACGACCCGGACGACGAGCTCGCCCGCGGTGAGGTCGGCAAGGTGGGCGTCCCGGTGTCGCACATCGGGGACATGCGCGCGCTGTTCGACCGGATTCCGCTGCACGAGGCGAACACCTCGATGACGATCAACGCGACCGCCATGTGGCTGCTCGCGCTCTACGTCTCGGTGGCCGACGAGCAGGCGGTCGCGGACGGGAAGGACCCCGAGGCCGAGCGCGGCAGGCTCGCCGGGACCACCCAGAACGACATCGTCAAGGAGTACCTCTCGCGCGGGACCTACGCGTTCCCGCCCGGGCCGAGCGTCCGACTGATCACCGACATGATCGCGTGGACGGTCTCGAACGTCCCGAAGTGGAACCCCATCAACATCTGCAGCTACCACCTGCAGGAGGCCGGGGCGACGCCGACACAGGAGGTCGCCTACACGATCTCCACCGCGATTGCGGTGCTCGACGCCGTGCGCGACTCCGGCCAGGTGCCCGAGGCCGACTTCGGGAAGGTCGTCGGGCGCATCTCGTTCTTCGTCAACGCCGGGCTGCACGTCATCGAGGAGATCTGCAAGCTCCGCGCGTTCGCGCAGCTCTGGGACGAGCTCTGCCGGGAGCGCTACGGCGTCACCGACGAGAAGATGCGCCGCTTCCGCTACGGCGTGCAGGTCAACTCGCTGGGCCTGACCGAGGCGCAGCCGGAGAACAACGTCCAGCGCATCGTGCTCGAGATGCTCGCGGTGACGCTGTCGAAGGACGCCCGTGCCCGTGCCGTGCAGCTGCCGGCCTGGAACGAGGCGCTCGGCCTGCCGCGGCCCTGGGACCAGCAGTGGGCGCTGCGCATGCAGCAGGTGCTGGCCTACGAGACCGACCTGCTCGACTACGACGACATCTTCGAGGGCTCCCACGTCATCGAGGCGAAGACGGCGTCGATCATCGAGGGCGCGCGCGCCGAGATCGCGAAGGTCGCGGAGATGGGCGGGGCGGTCGCCGCCGTCGACTCCGGCTACATGAAGTCCCAGCTGGTCAGCTCGCTCGCCGCCCGGCGGATGCGGCTGGAGTCGGGCGAGGACACGGTCGTCGGGGTCAACAAGTTCACCTCCACCGAGCCCAGCCCCCTGCAGGCCGAGGGCGCCGACGCGATCTTCGTCGTCGACAAGGAGGTCGAGGAGCAGGCCCGGGAGGCCCTCGCCGCCTGGCGGGCCGACCGGGACGACGACGCCGTGAAGGCCGCCCTGGAGGCGCTCACCACCGCCGCGGGCGGCACCGACAACCTCATGGACGCCACGCTCGCCTGCGCCAAGGTCGGCGTGACGACGGGGGAGTGGGCCGGGGCGCTGCGCTCGGTCTACGGCTCCTACCGGGCCCCGACCGGGGTGACCGCGGCATCGTCGTCGGGATCGGCCGCGCCGGGCTCGGAGACCGCCGACGGCGAGCCCACCGAGCTCGAGCAGGTGCGCGAGCGGGTGCGGCAGACCGCCGCCGACCTGGGCGTGTCCGCGCTGCGCATGCTGGTCGGCAAGCCGGGCCTCGACGGGCACTCGAACGGCGCCGAGCAGATCGCCGTGCGGGCGCGCGACGCCGGCTTCGAGGTCATCTACCAGGGCATCCGCCTCACCCCGGCCGAGATCGTGGCGGCCGCGGTGCAGGAGGGCGTGCACGTCGTGGGGCTCTCGATCCTGTCGGGCTCGCACCTCGAGGTGATCCCGGCGGTGCTCGACGGGCTCGCCCGGGCCGACGCCGCCGACATCCCGGTGGTCGCCGGCGGCATCATCCCGCCGAAGGACGCCGAGCAGCTGCAGCGCCTGGGTGTGCACCGCGTGGTGACGCCGAAGACCTACTCGCTGACCGGGATCATGGGCGAGTTCGTCGACGTCATCCGCGAGGTGCACGGGCTGGACCGGCAGGCCGCCCAGGCCTAGCCGGCCATGCGGAAGGTGTCCCGCGCCGTCGTCAGGAACCCGGCGTCGCGGAGCGGGTCGTCGGTCGAGGCCGTGAGCAGGCAGGCCCGGCCCGGCCCGGCGAGCCCGGACACCTGCTGCACGGTGAGCACGCGGCCGCTCGAGACGGTCTGGTAGGTCCCCGAGACGCGGGGGCCCGCCGGACCCGTCGCGGGCAGGACCGTGAACTCGGCGTTCCCGCTCGGGCTGCCGCTGCGCTCGATCGCCTGCCGGGCCTCGGCGGCGAGCTGGGTGAGGTCCTGGGCCTGCACGAGCGTGCAGTAACCGCCGGCGGTGGGGGAGTAGCCCTGGCGGCGGTCGATCGCGAGGACCCCGACCCCGCGCTGCAGGGCCTCCCCGAGCGCCGGGACCGCGGTGGCCTCCGGTGACGTGGCGGGCACATCGACGAACCGCGCCGGCACCTCGACGGTGAAGAGCCCGCGAGCCGGGGTGAGCACGCGGGTGTCCGTCGGGTCGGGGGTCGCGGCCGGGGTGCTGCTCGCCGGCGCGGCGGTCGGCTGCCCGGCGGAGCAGCCGGCCACGGCGAGAACGGCGACGAGGGCGAGCAGCAGGCGACGCATCGGGCGATCGTGACGGGCGACCCGTGGTCGTGGTGGCCGTTTAGTCCAACTCGTTCCCGACGACGGGTCCGGGCGTCGCTCTCGTCGACCGGCTGCGGGTCGGTGGTCGAGGTGTCACCCATCGGTCCGGAGGGGGTGGGCGGAGCCTTGTCGTAGCCGGGGACATGCTGGACACGCCGTACCGGGGAGATACCTGACAGGTCGGGGTGGCTGCGCTGTGGTGGGCCATGCCGCTGAGGGCGATGGTGAGCGCGGTGGAACAACGCCTCGAGGTGCTGCGCGAAGCCCAGCTACCTGGGCGGTCGGTGGCCCAGGTGTGTGCTCGACACGGCATCAGCCGGCAAACGTTCTACAACTGGAAAAAGGCCCACGACGCCGAGGGCCTGCCCGGGTTGCTGCCCGCCTCGCGGCGTCCGCACCGCAGTCCCCACCAGCTCGACCCGGTCCTCGAGG
>NZ_BSTT01000010.1 GCF_030269685.1 Actinomycetospora sp. NBRC 106378 | reverse complement strand
ACCGTTCTCATCGATAACGCGATCGCCGCCAGCCTTACCCTTGACCGCAGCGTCCGCTACCAGCGGAACACCAACCTGTCCGCGATGTGCTGAGACTTATCTGTCCAGGATGTGCTGAGACATCACATCGTCCAACCCGGACACGTTCCGCAGCCGGGTCATAACCTTGTCGATGACCTCGACGTGATCGGCGTCGATCACCCCGTCCTCCACCGCACCCGCGGTCGCCGGCAACGAAGCGGGGGTGGTGGCGCCGGTGGGGGTGACGGTGTCGTGCAACGCCTCCGCGTGCCGATCCAGCTTGCCCACTGCGACCCGGTCGAGGCGGACGTGGTCCTCCAGCAACGGCGCCAACTTCCGGTACCCGGACTCGGCCAACACGTTGCCCGCGCGGACCGCGGTGAACGCCCGGTACACCCGCGCCCCCGCCAACCGCTGCGCCCGCACCGCCTCCGCCAGCTCCGCCAACTCCGCCAACGACCGCGCCGACAGACCCTCCTCCGGCGGCGGCGCCTCCTCAGACACCCCCGGAACCGCCCAACCCGGCTCCCCGGGCTCGTCGGCGACCGGCTCGTCGTCCCCCGGGCCGTCGGCGGCCGCGTCGAGCTCGGCCCACCACGACAGCTCCGCTTCGTCCGGTAGCTCGAATGCGGGCTCGTCGGGATCCTCGTCCCACATCGACGGCGGCACAGGCAGTGGCAACCCCACCTCGGGGTCCCACCCTGCCTCGATCGCCATGCACCCATCATCGAACACATGTTCGACAAGATCAAGCAGCCGATCGGAGCAACCTCAGCTCACACTGGAGCCGTGCTCCTCCGACGCCGTCGGTTCCTCGCGGCGCTCCTGCCCGGGCTCGGCCTGACCGCCGCAAGCGCGGCGGACGCGGCCCCGCGACCCGCCGTCGGGCGGACCCACGACGTCCGGACTCTCGACGTCCGGACCTTCGGCGCCCGGGGCGACGGGACCACACGCGACACCGCGGCGATCCAGGCCGCCGTCGACGCCGCCCACGCGGGCGGCGGTGGCACGGTGCTCCTCCCGGCCGGCACGTTCCTCTCGGGCACGGTCGAGCTGCGCTCGGACGTGACGCTCCACCTCTCCCCCGGCGCCACCCTGCTCGGCAGCCCGCACATCGCCGACTACCCGGCCCACGATCTCGGCGTCCGTGACCTCGACGTCGGCGGCCGCCAGGTCTGGGCGCTGCTCTACGCCCGCGGCGCCGAGCGGGTCACGATCGAGGGCGCGGGGACCATCGACGGCTCCGGACGGGCCTTCCCGAAGGTCCCGACCCCCGACCCCGAGGTCGCCACCGGGCCACGTCCACGCATGATCTTCCTCCGCGGGTGCCGGTCCGTCGCCCTGCGGGACGTCACGCTGCGCGAGGCCGGGATGTGGACCGTCCACCTGGCGCAGTGCGAGGACGTCCGCACGGAGGGCCTCACCGTCCTGTCCTCCCAGCACGTCCACCAGGACGGGATCGTCCTCGACAGCTGCACGGGCGCCGTCGTGAGCGACTGCCGTGTCGACACCCTCGACGACGCGGTCGTGCTCAAGAGCTCCTACCCGCAGCCGTGTGCGGACGTCCTGGTCACCGACTGTCGGCTGACCTCACGCTGCGCCGGTCTGAAGCTCGGCACCCAGTCGCTCGGCGGCTTCCGCCGGATCCGGCTCACGCGCACTCGGTTCCACGACTGCCGCCTCGGGGGCCTCAAGCTCCAGACGGTGGACGGCGGCGACCTCGAGGACGTGGTCGCGACGGACCTGGTCATGCACGACGTCGCCGCGCCGCTCAGCATCCGGCGCGGGAACCGGGGGTTCGACTACGGGCGCACCGACGTCGCACGGCCCCGCCCGGTCGGCGCGCTGCGCGACGTCCGGATCCGGGGTCTGCGCGCCGTCACCACCCACTCCCTCGGCACGGCGGCCGGCGACGTCATGAGCATCGCGGGCCTCCCCGGGTTCCCCGTCGAGCGCGTCACCCTGGAGAACGTCGAGGTCACGACGCCGGGTGGCGGGACGCCCGCCGACGCCCGCCGGACCGGCATCCCCGAGCTCCCGGCCGCGTACCCCGAGCACGCGATGTTCGGCGTCCTCCCGGCCCACGGCCTGTGGATCCGCCACGCCGCCGACGTCACGCTCCGGGACCTGCGTCTCGGGACCGCGGCCCCGGACGCCCGACCGGCCGTCGTCACCGACGACGTCCTCGGGCTGCACGCGGCGGGCTGATCTAGGACGCGACCGGCGGCAGCCCGATGCTCTGCTCGGGACCGCGGAAGTGCTCGATCCACCACTGCCAGTCGTCCGGGAGCAGCTCGAAGGGCCGCTCGCGGCCGAGTTCACGGGCCGCCCAGACCGGCCAGTGCGGGTTGGCCAGCGCCGGGGTGCCCAGCAGGACGACGTCGATCCACTCGTCGCGGACCGCGGCGTCGGCGTCGGCCGGGAGCCCGAGGTTCCAGCTCGACATCATCGGGATGCCGACCTCCTTGCGCACGCGGGCGGCCCGCTCGGCCATGAACGCGGGCCGGTGGAAGTCGGGCCGGTCCGGCATGTCGCCGGTGTTGAAGCCCATGCTCATGTCGGCGAGGTCGAGCCCGTGCTCGGCCATCCAGCCCACCGCGGTGATGGCGTCGTCGAACTGCACGCCGTCGGGGTGGCCGTCGTCGGAACCCAGCCGCATGGTCAGCGGGTACTCCTCGGGCCATACCTCCCGCACCGCGTCCAGCGCCTCGAGCAGGAACCGGGCCCGGTTCTCCAGCGACCCGCCGTACTCGTCGTCCCGGTGGTTCGCGAGCGGTGAGAAGAACTCCGCGCCGAGGTAGCCGTGCGCGAAGTGCATCTCGAGCCACTGGTAGCCGGCGTCGGCGGCCCGTCGCGCCGCGTCGGCGTACGACCGGTGCAGCCCGCGGATCTCCTCCACCGTCAGCGCGTGCACGGGGTGGTCGTGGTGCCCGTCGTCGTAGGAGACCGCCGACGGGCCGGACACCGGCCAGCCGCGGGGGTGGTCCGGCGGGAGCTGCCAGCCGCCCTGGTGGCCGTCCACCACGTCGTGCTTCGCGACCTCGCTGCCCTTGCGACCGGTGTGCCCCAGTTGGATGCCGGCCACGGCGCCGAACTTGCGGATCATCGACGTGACCCGCGCGTGGCTCTCGACCTGGTGATCGGCCCAGATGCCGGCGCAGTCGGGCGTGGTCCGCCCCTCCGGCACGATCGCGACCTGCTCCGGGAAGATCAACCCGAAGCCGCCCGCGGCCCGGGCTCCCAGGTACATCACGTGGTAGTCGTTCATCGTGCCGTCGACCGACTCGTGCATCGTCATCGGCGACATCCCGATGCGGTTGCGCAGGGTCACGCCCTTGACGGTCAACGGGGAGAAGAGATCAGCCACGTCACCGGGCTTACCCGTCAGATCAACCGGTGCACCGTGGTCGGCGTGACCGACCGGCCCTCCAGGTCCGTCGTGTCCGGCACGTCGTAGGACGCGAGCGCGGACACCCGCCGTCGGGGCAGGTACTCCCGGCCCGGGTCGCCGACGTAGACCTCGATGCCCACGCCGGTCGCCTCGTCGAGGAACTCGAGCATCTGCCGTGCCATCGGCTGCTCGTAGAACACGTCCCCGGCGAGGATGACGTCGACGTCGAGCTCCGGCCCCTCCCCTGTCATGAGGTCCCCGACGACCTCGACGGTCACGCCGTTGAGCGCCGCGTTCCGCGCCGTGGCGACGCGGGCACGGGCGTCGTGGTCCGAGGCGACCACCGACGACGCCCCCGCCTGCAGCGCGGCGATCCCGACGATGCCCGACCCGCTCGCGAGGTCCAGGACCTTCTTCCCGACGACGAGCTCGGGCCGGTCGAGCACGCACCGCGCCAGCGCCTGCCCGCCCGCCCAGGCGAACGCCCAGAACGGGGGTGCGGCCTCGTCGGTCTCCGACCACGTGCGGTGGATGTCGTCCGCCAGCAGGAGGATCACCTCGGGCACGAGCGGGGCGGTCCCGGGGGCGGTCCAGCTCGTCACCTGGGCGTCGAGTTCGCGCTCGGTCACGACCTCGTCACCCGCCGTCATACATTGCCCCGGACGGACGCAGCGCCGGGCCCCATGCCCACCTACCCTGTTGCGGAACCGCGACATCCCGAGGAGGCAGACCATGGCCGAAGGCACCGACTCCGACGCCGTCCTGCTCTACCTCGGCGGCCCCCTCGACGGCCGGGTCGAGGTCCGCGAGGCCCGACACGGCGCCCCGCTCCCGACGGTGACCCACACCCACCTCCACGACGGTCCGAAGGTCGTGCACCACTACGACCTCCATCCGCTCACCGACGGTGCCGGTGTCTACCACCTGCGGGTCGAGCCGGTGCCGGAGCCCGCCGACGCCGAGTCGGCCTGAGCCGGTCGGCTCAGGCCAGCCACCAGCCCAGGGCGCACAGCGCGCCCCAGGCGCCCGCCACCGCGACCGCCTTCGTCCGCGCCTCCCGGTCGGGCAGGGTCGTGCCGAGCAGCACCAGGTCGACGACGTCCGAGCCCACCCGGACCGCCGTCGCCGTCCGCAGCGCCTGCTGGTCCGGCGCGAACGCCATCGCCAGGCCCGAGGCCAGGTCACGGCCGCCGAGGGCCCGGATGCCGATCGCGGTGCCGCGCGAGAGCGACTCCCCGTCCTTCGCGAGCTTCGTCGGGCGGGCGAACAGCTCGGGCTTCGCGATGATCGCGACGGAGTAGGCGGCGGTCGCGGCGCCGAGCACGCGCGGGAGCCAGGGAGCCCTGGGGGTGGACGAGGACGACGTCAAGGTCATGCGGCGCGTGTACCCACTCCGTCACGCGGCCGCCCGTCGTCGTCCGGAGAGCGCACCGTGCACCGGGACGACCACCCGCGCGAGCACCGGACCGAGGACGGCCATGAGGAGCACGTAGGTCGTGGCGAGCGGCGCGAACTCGGGGTCGATCGCCGCCGAGCCCAGCGCCAGACCGGCGATCACGATCGAGAACTCGCCGCGCGCGACCAGCGCCGCACCCGCCCGCCACCGCCCGAGCGACCCCACGCCGGCCTGCTGCGCGGCGAACCAGCCCGCGCCGATCTTCGTCAGCGTCGTCACCACCGCGAGCGCCAGCGCGACCGGGATGACGGCCGGGATCTCCCGCGGGTCGGTGTTGAGCCCGAACACGACGAAGAACACGGCCGCGAACAGGTCACGCAGGGGGCTCAGCACCCGCGTCGCGTTCTCCGCGGTGTCCTCGCTGATCGCGATCCCGAGCAGGAACGCCCCGACCCCGGCCGAGACCTGCAGCTGCGAGGCGACCCCGGCGACGAGCAGCGCGACGCCGATGACCCGCAGCAGGAAGACCTCGGAGGTGGGCGAGTCGACGACCGCCGACACCGCGCCGCCGAACCGCAGAGCCACCACCAGCACCACGACCAGCAGGACCAGCGCGATCCCGACCGTCCGCAGCCCCGCGAGGAACCCGAGCGAGGCCAGGACCGCCGTCGTGATCGGCAGGTAGAGGGCCATCGCGAGGTCCTCCATGACCAGCACGGAGAGGACGGCGGGCGTCTCGCGGTTGCCGAGGCGGCCGAGGTCGGAGAGGACCTTCGCGATGATCCCGGAGGACGACACCCACGTGACGCCGGCCATCGCGAGGGCGCCGACGGGTCCCCAGCCGAGCAGCAGCGCGGCGACCGCACCCGGCGTCCCGTTGAGGACCATGTCGACGATCCCGGCCAGCCACGACCGCTTCAGCCCGCCCACGAGGTCGGAGGCCGAGTACTCCAGGCCGAGCAGGAGCAGCAGCAGGACGACGCCGACCTCGCTCGCGAGTTCGGTGAACCCCCCGATGCCCGCGAGCGGCAGCAGGCCGCCCTGGCCGAAGGCGAGCCCGCCGAGCAGGTAGAGCGGGATCGGCGAGATCCCGATCCGACCCGCGAGCCGGCCGAGGACGCCGAGCCCGAAGAAGAGGGCGCCGAGCTCCTCGAGGGCGAGCGCGGTCTCCACTCAGCCGGCCTCGAGGATCTCCGCCGCCTGCTTCAGGCCCTCGCCGGTCCCGACGATCACCACCAGGTCCCCGGCCGCGAACACGAAGTCCGGGCGGGGCGACGGGGAGACGACGTGGTCGCGGACCACGGCGACGATGGAGGTGCCCGCGCGGGTGCGCATCGCGGTGTCGCCGAGCGGGCGGCCCACGTAGGGCGACCCCGAGGCGATCGGGAACTGGGCCGTGTTGACGCCCTCGACCTCGCGCTGCTGGTCCTGCAGCTTGGCGACGAGGTTCGGCGCGCCGAGCAGCGTGCCGAGCGCGTTGCACTCGGTCTCGGTCATCGGGACGGTGGCCGCGCACGAGTCCGGGTCGTCCCGGGCCGCGAGCAGCAGCTCCCGGTGCCCGTCGCGGTGGGTGAGCACCCCGACCCGGCGCCCGTCACCCGTGACGAACTCCTGCTTCGTGCCGATCCCCGGCAGTCTGGTCACCTCGACGTCCACGCCTGCCCACGCTAACCGTCACGGTCGTCGACGGGGACAATGGAGGGCGATGAGCGCTCCGTCCCTGCTTCCCACGCCCGGCGCCGACCCCGACGACCTCTTCGAGGGGTTCTCCGCCTGGGCGGCCGAGCGCGGGCTGGAGCTGTACCCGGCGCAGGCCGAGGCGCTCATCGAGCTCGTCACCGGCGCCAACGTCATCGTGTCGACGCCGACCGGCTCGGGGAAGTCGCTCATCGCGCTCGGAGCCCACGTGGCCGCGATGTCCCGCGGCGAGCGCACCGTCTACACCGCGCCGATCAAGGCCCTGGTCAGCGAGAAGTTCTTCTCCCTCGGTGCGCAGCTCGGCTACGCGAACGTCGGGATGCTCACCGGCGACGCCGCCGTGAACCCCGAGGCGCCGGTCATCTGCTGCACGGCCGAGGTGCTCGCGAACTGGGCGCTGCGCGAGGGGGCCGCGGCCGACATCGGCCAGGTCGTCATGGACGAGTTCCACTTCTACGCCGACCCCGACCGCGGGTGGGCGTGGCAGGTGCCGATCGTCGAGCTGCCGCAGTGCCAGTTCCTGCTCATGAGCGCGACCCTCGGCGACGTGTCCTTCTTCCAGGAGGACCTGACGCGGCGCACCGGCCGCGAGACCGCGGTCGTCACGAACACCGAGCGCCCGGTCCCCCTGAGCTTCCGCTGGTCGACCACCCCGCTGCACGAGACGATCTCCGAGCTGATCACCGGGAAGCAGGCCCCGGTCTACATCGTGCACACCACGCAGGCCGCGGCGATCGAGCAGGCGCAGGCGCTGATGAGCCTCAACGTCTCCACCAAGGCCGAGAAGGAGCAGATCGCCGAGCTCATCGGCTCGTTCCGCTTCACCGCCGGGTTCGGCCGCACCCTGTCCCGGCTCGTCCGCCACGGCATCGGCGTCCACCACGCCGGGATGCTGCCCAAGTACCGCCGGCTGGTGGAGACCCTCGCCCAGGCCGGACTGCTCAAGCTCATCTGCGGGACCGACACCCTCGGCGTCGGGATCAACATCCCGATCCGCACCGTGCTCTTCACCGCGCTCACCAAGTTCGACGGCCAGCGGGTGCGCCACCTGCGCGCCCGCGAGTTCCACCAGGTCGCGGGCCGGGCCGGGCGGGCGGGCTACGACACGGCGGGCTTCGTCGTCGTCCAGGCCCCCGAGCACGAGGTGGAGAACGCGAAGCGTCTCGCGAAGGCCGGCGACGACGTCAAGAAGCAACGGCGCGTCGTGCGGGTGAAGGCGCCCGAGGGGTTCGTGTCGTGGTCCGAACGCACGATGGAGAAGCTCGTCGAGGCCCAGCCCGAGCAGCTCACGAGCCAGATGCGGGTGACGACGGCGATGCTGCTGCAGGTCGCGCAGCGCCCCGGCCCGTACTTCCCGGCGATGCGCCACCTGCTCGAGGACAACCACGCCGACCGCGCCACCCAGCGCAAGCTGATCCTGCGCGCGATCCAGCTCTTCCGCGGACTCCTCGAGGCCGACGTCATCGAGGTGCTGAAGACCCCCGACGCCGCCGGACGGACGGTCGCGCTCGTCGACGACCTCCAGGTCGACTTCGCCCTCAACCAGCCGCTCTCGCCGTTCGCGCTGGCGGCGTTCGAGCTGCTCGACGACGAGTCGCCGACCTACTCGCTCGACCTCGTCTCCGTCGTCGAGTCGACCCTCGACGACCCGAAGCAGATCCTGCGCGCCCAGGAGAACGCCGCCCGGGGCGAGGCCGTCGGCGCCATGAAGGCCGAGGGGCTCGAGTACGAGGTGCGGATGGAGCGCCTCGAGGAGATCACCTGGCCGAAGCCGCTCGCCGAGCTGCTCGAGCCCGCCTTCGAGACCTACCGCAAGGGCCACCCGTGGGTCGGCGACGCCGAGCTGTCCCCGAAGGCCGTCGTCCGGGACCTCTACGAGCGCGCGATGACGTTCGTCGAGTTCGTCTCGCACTACAAGATCGCCCGCTCCGAGGGCCTCGTCCTGCGCTACCTCACCGACGCCTACCGGGCGTTGCGCCAGACGATCCCGGAGTCGGCCGGCACCGACGACCTCGACGACCTCATCGCCTGGCTCGGCGAGCTGGTCCGCCAGACCGACTCGTCGCTGCTCGACGAGTGGGAGACGCTGTCGAACCCGACCGAGCTCGACGCGGCCGGCACCGACGCCGCGCCGATCGACCAGGGCCCGCCGCCGGTCACCCGCAACGAGCGGGCGTTCCGGGTGCTGGTGCGCAACGAGATGTTCCGCCGCGTCGAGCTGTTCGCCCGCCGCGTGCCGGGCGACCTCGCCGAGCTCTCCGGCGACGAGGGCCCGTCGCTCGACACCTGGTCGCAGGCGATGCTCGACTACTTCGACGAGTACCCGACCCTGGGCGCCGGGCCCGACGCCCGCGGCCCGGCCCTGTTCCGGGTCGTGGACCGGGGCCGCACGTGGGAGGTCCGCCAGGTCTTCGACGACCCCGAGGGCGACCACGACTGGGGCATCACCGCCACGGTCGACCTGGACGCCTC
The DNA here is from genome assembly GCF_030269685.1 of Actinomycetospora sp. NBRC 106378. Lineage (GTDB taxonomy): Bacteria > Actinomycetota > Actinomycetes > Mycobacteriales > Pseudonocardiaceae > Actinomycetospora. The sequence continues at coordinate 215,948 of NZ_BSTT01000010.1, read as the reverse complement.
CGACGAGGTCGGCTCGGCGGTCGTGCACGTGACGCACGTGGGGCCGTTCGAGACCCCCGCCGGCTGAACGAGCGGCACGTTCGCAGCTTCTATCCGCACGAGAGTGCCGTTCGCTCGATCAGATCAGGCCTTCCTGCGGCGCGGGGCGCCCTTCTTGGCGCCGAGCGAGGGCGGGGGGACGACGGGACCGATGTCACCGTCGGGAGCGGTGTCGAGATCGACGATCACGGGCGCGTGGTCGGACGGCCCGGTGCCCTTCCGGGCCTGCCGGTCGACCCACGCGGCCTGACGGCGCTCGGCGATCGGGGCGCCCGCGAGGACCAGGTCGATCCGCATGCCGCGGTCCTGGTGGAAGGCGCCGCCGCGGTAGTCCCAGTACGTGAAGGCGGGGACGTCGACCCACCGGTCGCGGATGACGTCGTGCAGGCCGGTCTTCTCGATCGCGGCCAGCGCGTCGCGCTCCGGCGGCGTCACGTGGGTCGACTCGGCGAAGACCTCGACGGAGTAGACGTCGAGGTCGGCCGGGGCGATGTTGAAGTCGCCGGCGACGATCGTGGAGTCGGGGTCGCCCGCCTGCACCATGTCCCGCAGCACGCCGAGCCATGCGAGCTTGTAGGCGTAGTGCGGGTCGTCCACGGTGCGGCCGTTGGGGACGTACACGCTGGTCACGCGCAGGTCGCCGCACGTCGCGGTGACGGCGCGGGCCTCCTGGTGCGGGTAGCCCGGGGCGCCCGGCAGCCCGTTCACCACGTCGTCGAGGCCGACCCGCGACAGCAGGGCCACCCCGTTCCACCGGCCCTCGCCGTGGTGGGCGACCTGGTACCCCCGCTCGGCCAGCGGGGCCCCGAAGGTCTCGTCGAACGCCTCGTCGGAGAGCTTGGTCTCCTGCAGGCACACGACGTCGGGCGCGCGCTCGTCGAGCCAGCCCAGCAGGCGCGGCTCGCGGGCCTTCGCGGAGTTCACGTTCCAGGTCGCCACTCGCACGCCCCCACGCTAACGGGCGACCCCGACGACGTCCTTCGAGGACTCCCGGGCGCCCAGCGGCTGCGCCCGCCGCCACACGAGCTCGGCCTGGAACGCGATCATGACCGCGATCATGAGCAGCACCTCGCCGATCCCCCCGGAGTCGTTGATCCCGGCGAAGTACGCGACCGTGCCGAGCCCGAACTTGACCACGACCATGCCGAGGAACAGCCCGATGGTCAGCGCGGTGCCCTGCGCGAACACCCGGCCGCCCTCGGGCCAGATCCGCGTGTAGCGGCCGCGGGCCAGGCCCACGACCACCGACAGCGCGATCGAGAGGCCGAGGAACAGCCACGCGAGGCCGTTCGCGGGCACGTGGTAGCCCCCGATGGCGATGCCGACGATCCCGTAGATGATCGCGAGCTTGAAGCGGGACGAGCCCACCACCTCGTGGCGCTGGGACTGGCGGTAGACGGCGTATCCGACCATCGCGAGGATGATCACCAGGGAGGACGCGGGCATCTCGACTCCTGACGGGGTTCGCGGGTGCGGCTCAGGCCGCGACGTGGGTGGGCGCGGCGCTCTCGTGGGCGCCGGGGGCGGTGCGGCGGGCCGCGGCGCGGCGCGCGGCCCAGGTGGTGACCGCGGCGATCGCGGGGACCAGGAAGCAGGTCGGGATCGCGCCGACGTTGTCGGGGGCGGTGTTGCCGTGCAGCAGCCACTGCGTGACGTGCTGGATGCCGTCGAGCCAGAGCTGCACGAACGCGACCGCGATGACCGCGCTCATCCAGCCGCCGCGGAACCGGCGCCGTGCGACGGCCAGCCCGGCGAGGCCCACCGCGAGGTCCGAGCCGCCGTTCTCCCACTGGAACGGTGACGGCGACCAGCCGATGCTCTCCGCGGCCGCCGGGGCACCCGGGCCCAGGTGGACGAGGCCGGCCAGCACGCCGTTCACCCCGAGGCCGACCACGACGAACCAGAGCGCGGTCAGCTCGAGAACCCGGGCACCCGTCCGCCGCAGCGGGGAGCGGTCGAAGGTCACGTGCAGTGCCAGACCGCCGAGCAGGACGATCCACATGAAGAGGAAGAACGACATGGCCACCCTTTCGCCGGTGTACTCGACACCCAGCGTGACCGAGATGCGCCGTCAGAACATCCGTCTCCTGACGTAGACGAGGAGGCCCCTCAGCCGCGGTGGCGGGCCGCCGTCGTCGCGAGCTCGACCCGGGTCCGCAGGCCGAGCTTGCGCAGGGCGTTCGAGACGTGGGTCTGCACGGTGCGCGGCGAGATCGCGAGCCGGGCGGCCATGTCCGGCCCGGCGACGCCGTCGGCGATCAGGTCGGCCACGCGTCGTTCGGTGGGGGTGAGCGCCTCCCAGCCCTCGGGGGGCCGTCCGCGCCGGCCACCCGGTCCCAGCCGGACACCCGAGGAGCGCAGCCGCCCCGCCACCCGCCGGGACACCCCCTCGGCCCCCAGCCCGTCGGCCGTGCCCCGGACCCGGGCGGCCGCCATTCGGGCCGTGTCGGCGTCGCCGAGGCGGGCGGCCAGGCAGGCGGCCTCCTCGCGGGCCGCCATCGCGCCGGGGACGTCGCCGGCCCGGTCGAGCGCGTCGGCAGCGGCGAGGACCGCGGGCAGGTCGTCGGCGGCGAGCCCGACGACGAGGTCGGCCACCGGTCGCAGGAGCGCCCCGTCGGGCGGGTCGGCGCGCAGGGCGGCGGCGAGGTCGTCGAGCACGTCGCGACGCCCGGTCCGCAGGGCGAGGCGGGCCACGTCGGCACCGACCATCGCGACGGCCGCCACGCGTCCACCCCGCAGCGCCGTCCGCCAGACGGCGTCGGCCCGGCGCAGCGCGGTGTCGAGGGCCCCGCGCGCCTCGTCGAGCAGGGCGGTCGTCAGGGCGACGGCCGGCAGCCCGAACTGCTCGGGCACGCCCGCGGCCCGCTCGAGCACCCCGGCAGCGGCCGTCGTGTCGCCGCGGTCGAGGTCCATCCGGGCCCGACCGGCCACCGCCAGCGAGACCCACCCGGTACCGGTCCCGGCCGCGGCGTCGAGCCCGGAGTCCAGCTCGGCCACGCCGTCCGACCAGCGCCCGCCGACGACGTGGACCCGCGCCGCGACGAAGTCGTGGTAGGGCCCGAGCCAGAGGTGCCCGGCGCGGGCGGCCCGGTCGCGCACGTCGCGGGCCTCCCGTTCCGCGGCGGCCGGCCCCTCGGCGAGGAGCCGGCACCAGGCGGGCCAGACCGTCGCCGACGCTGCGTCCGCCCACGACTCCCCCGCGCGGGCGGCCACGGACGCGACCGCGAGCTCGGTGGCCCGCACCGTCCGACCCCGGAGGAACGACGCCATGGCCGCGTTGAGCAGCGCCGTCGGGTTCCCCTCGACCGGCTCGGCCGGGGGCACCGGGACGTCACCCGCCAGGAGGTCCACCCAGGTCGACAGGTGGACGAGCCGGTCGCGCTGCTCGCGCGGCACCGGGAGCGCGAGGACCGCGGCGATCTCGGCGCGGGCGTCGTCCACGCGGGCGGCGCTGATGAGCGTGAAGATCAGGAACGACCGGACGCGGGCCCGGACCGCGGGATCCTCGGAGGCGGCGAGCTCCCCGCGGGCGACCCGGATCGCGTCGTCCACCCGTCCCGCGGCGGCCAGCGTGCCCGCCCGGGACAGGGCGTCGGCGCTGTCGAGGGCCGCCCGGTGGGCGTCCTTGAGGAGTCGACGCATCGGGGCCGGGATCGCCGCGTACGTCTCGTCGCGGTCCTGCGCCCGGACGAACTCGAGCCGCTCGTCGTCGCGCCAGATCAGCACGCCGGCGTCGGTGGCCTCCCGGACCGCCCGCAGCATCGACCCGGCGGGCAGGCCCGACACCGCGGCGAGGTGCGCGACGGAGGCGGCCCCGCCCCAGACGGCGAGCGTGGCCGCCAGGTCCGCCGCCGGACCGTCGAGCCCGCGCTCGCCGGTCCGGGAGGACCGGTCGTCGGGAACCATCCACCGATCCTGACGAGGCGGACCCGATCCGCCAGTCCGGTCACCCGGTCGGAGGATCAGCCCTCGACGCGCGCCTTGACCGTGGCGAGCGTGCGGGCCATGCCCTCGCGGTTGCGTGCGGGGCTGTCGCTGGTGCGGGCCTTGCCGACCAGCGAGGCGATCGCGGTGCGCTTGTCGATCCACCGCTGCGTGATCGTCGTGCCGGCGCCCTCGGGCTCGAGCGTGAAGCTCCAGCGCGCGACGGACTGGCCGGCGACGTCGACGTCCCAGCTGATGTGGCGGGCGGGGTCGTACTCGGCGACCGTGCTCGTCGTCGGCCAGCGCAGGAGGCCCTTGCGGTTCCAGCCGATGAAGCGGGCGCCGGGCTTCGGACCGGTGGCGCCGCCGAGCCAGCGGGTCTTGTAGCACTCGGGCGAGATCTCGCCGATGCGGGCGGGGTCGCCGACGAGCTCCCACACCTTCTCCGGCGGGGCGGCGACGGTCTCGCTGACGACGACGTCGGGTGCTTTCTCCGGCACGAGCGGCCTCCTCGGGGTACGCGGCGGTACCGATCGGCACCGCCGCGCCACCCTAGAGGATCAGTTGACCTTGACGAGGTCCACGACGAACACGAGGTGGGCGTTCGGCGGGATGACCCCGCCCGCGCCCTGCGGGCCGTAGCCCTGGTGCGGGGGCACGACGAGGATCCGGCGACCGCCCTCGCGCATGCCCGAGATGCCCAGCTTGAACCCGTCGATGACCTGCCCGAGCGGGAACTCGACCGGCGCGCCGCCCCGGCTCCACGAGGAGTCGAACTCGGTGGAGTTCGACACCAGCTTGCCCTCGTACTGCACCTGCACGGTGTCGCGGTGCGTCGCCTCGGCGCCGCCGCCGACGACGAGGTCGGTGATGTCCAGGTCGTTCGGGAGGGTGTCGGGGGTGACCGACGCACCCGGCGCGCGGGTCAGGTCGTCGGCGTTCTCCACGGTGACTGCCATGCCTCCCACCGTAGGGGGCGGGGTCAGTCCTTCGGCGCGAGCCCCAGCAGCGACCGGGCCTTGGCCCCGACCGTCTCCTTCACGCCGTTGGCGATGATCGAGAGCGCGTCGGGGTCGCCCGCGACCTGCGATCGGGCGGTGTTGAACGCCTGGGAGAGCGTGACGTGCGGCGGGACCAGCGGGATGTCCTTGTCGACCTTGGCGTCGATGACGAAGGGCCGGTCGGCGGCGAGCGCCGCGTCCCAGACCGCACCGATGTGCTCCCGGTCGGTGAGGGTGACCCCGTCGAGCCCGAGCAGTTTCGCCCACTCGGCGTACGGGATCGGCGGCAGCGACTGCGACTGCGGGTCGGGGGCCTCCCCGAGCATCCCGCGCGTCTCCCACGACACGTAGGAGAGGTCGTCGTTGGAGAGGACGAGGAAGACCATCCGGGGGTCGGCCCAGGTCCGCCAGTAGCGGGCCACGGTGATGAGCTCGTTGACCCCGTTCATCTGCATGGCGCCGTCGCCCACCAGCCCGACGACGGGTCGGTCCGGGTGGGCGGTCTTCGCCGCGATCGCGTACGGCAGGGCGCCGCCCATGGACAGCAGCGTCCCGGACAGCGAGCCGCGCTGGCTCGGCTTCAGCGACAGGTCACGGGCGTACCAGGAGGTGGCGGTCCCGCAGTCGACCGCGACGAGGGCGTCGTCGGGCAGGCGCTCGTCGAGGCCACGCATCACGAGCTCGGGGTTGAGCGCCGAGGTGTGCTGGTGCGCGCGCTGCTCGGAGTACTCCCGCCAGGAGGCGGTCCAGCGCTCCACGTGCGCGCGCCAGGTCGGGTCGGTCTTGTCCTCGAGCAGCGGGAGCAGGGCCTGCAGGGTCGTGGCGGCGTCACCGGTGAGGTTGACGTCGGTGTCGTAGCGGATGCCGCAGCGGGACCCGTCGACGTCGATCTGCACCGCCCGCGCCTGGCCGGGCGCCGGGTAGTACTCGGTGTAGGGCATCGTCGAGCCGACGATGAGCAGCGTGTCGCACTCGCGCATGAGGTGCCACGAGGCCGTCGTCCCGAGCAGGCCGATCGCACCGGTGTTCCAGGGCGAGCGCTCGTCGATCACGCCCTTGCCGAGCAGCGCGGTGGACAGGCCCGCACCGAGCCGGTTGGCGACCTCGGTCAGCTCCGTGGACGCCCCGAGCGCCCCGGCCCCCGCGAGGATCGCGACCTTCTCCCCCGCGTTGAGCACCGCGGCCGCGGCCTCGAGCGCCGCCGGGGCCGGGGCGCCCGGGTCGGACGACGGGACGGCGGAGGTCTGGTAGTAGCCGTGCGCGTCCGGCGGCTCCGGCACGGCCTTCGCCTCCAGCACGTCGCTGGGCAGGATGACGACGGAGACGGTGCGGTCGGCGAGCGCGGACCGGCAGGCCCGGTCGACGACGTGCCGCACCTGCGAGGGGTCCTTCACCTCGGCGACGTAGCCCCCGACGTCGGAGAACAGCGTGCCGAGGTCGACCTCCTGGTAGTAGCCGCCGGCCTGCGCGGTCTGCGCGGTGTGGCCGAGCAGGGCGACGACGGGCTGGTGGTCGAGCTTGGCGTCGTAGAGGCCGTTGAGGGCGTGGATCGCCCCGGGGCCGCTGGTCACGACGCAGCACCCGATGGGCGAGCCGCCGTACTTGACGTCCGCGCAGGCGGCGAAGGCGGCGGTCTCCTCGTGCCGGACCTGGACGAACTCGGCGTCGTCGCGCTTCGGCAGCGCGGTGAAGATGCCGCCGATCCCGTCGCCCGGGTAGCCGTAGAAGCGGTGCACACCCCAGGCCGCGAGACGGTCGAGGACGTGCTCGGCGACGTTCTTCGGTGTGCTCACGACCTCGGGCTACCCGGGGCGGCGGCCTCACATGTCGATCGGGCCCAACGGCCGCAGGGGGTGCTCCAGCGGCTCCGGCGCGGTGCCCTCCGGGCCGAACGGGGACCCGCCGAGCTCCTCGCGGTGGTGGGGCGTCAGCCAGGCCGACGGCTCCGGGCCGAGCGGGACGACCTGCGTCGGGTTGATCGTCGTCTGGACCATGTAGTAGTGCCGCTTGATGTGGTCGAAGTCGACCGTGTCGCCGAACCCGGGGGTCTGGTAGAGGTCGCGGGCGTAGGCCCACAGCGCGCCGAACTCGGCGAGCTTCTGCCGGTTGCACTTGAAGTGCGACTGGTACACCGCGTCGAACCGGGCGAGCGTGGTGAACAGCCGGATGTCGGCCTCGGTGATGTGGTCGCCCACCAGGTAGCGCTGGTTCTCCAGCCGTTCGTCGAGCTCGTCGAGCCGCGCGAAGAGGGCGTTGTAGGCCTCCTCGTAGCGGGTCTGCTTCGTGGCGAACCCGGCCTTGTAGACGCCGTTGTTCACGTCGTGGAAGACGCCCTCGTTCACGGTGTCGATCTCGTCGCGCAGGGCCTCGGGGTAGAGGTCCGGCGCCCCGGCCCGCTGGTGGGCGCGCCACTCCTGCCCGAGGTCGATCGTGATCTGCGGGTAGTCGTTGGTGACCAGCGCGCCCGAGGCGACGTCGACGATCGCGGGGACCGAGACGCCGTTCTCGGTGCCGTCCTCCGGATCGCGCGCGAGGTAGGCCTGCTCGAGGTGGGTGTAGCCGAGGACCGGGTCGACGCCGCCCTCGTCGAGGGAGAACCGCCACGAGCGGTCGTCCTGCAGCGGGTCGGTGATCGCGAGCGAGATCGCGTCCTCGAGGCCCATGAGGCGGCGCACGATGACCGAGCGGTGTGCCCACGGGCAGGCCAGGGAGACGACGAGGCGGTAGCGCCCCGGCTCCGCGGGCCACTCCCCCGGCCCGGACGGGTTCGCGACGATGCGGTCGGTGAACCGGGGTCCGCGGCGCTTGAACGAACCGCTGGAGTCGGCGTAGGCCTTCGTGTTGCCGGCAGTGGTGCTCACACCCCTCGGCATTCCCAGCCGGGCGGGCGCCGACGCGCGCGGGCGGGGTCGACGAGGAGCCGATCGCGTCCCACCTTGCGCCGGGAAGGTGTACGGCGGACGACTTCCGGGGAACGATGCCCGACGTCCCCCGGCGTCGTGGGCCCCCGTCGACCCCGTTCGCGAGGAGATGCGTCGCAGATGAGCACCGGCCGCCGTTCCGACACCGTGTCGACCGAGTCCAGCGTGTCCTCCGAGTCGGAGCACTCCGCGCTGCGCACCGACATCCGCCGCCTGTCCACGTTGCTCGGGAAGACCCTGGCGCGGCAGAACGGCGAGGACATGCTCGAGCTCGTCGAGAAGGTCCGGCACCTCGTCCGCGAGGTGCCCGAGCGGGGCGACACCGAGATCCGCGACCTGCTCGCCTCGCTCGACCCGGGCACGGCCGCCGTCCTCGCCCGCGCGTTCGCGACGTACTTCCACCTGGCCAACGTCGCCGAGCAGACCCACCGCGCCTCGGAGCGCCGCGCCGTGCACGAGGGCGGCGAGGGACCCATCCACCTGCTCGCCGAGCGGCTGGTCACCGAGGCCGACCCGGACGAGGTGGCCACCGCGCTCTCCCGCCTCGAGCTCAAGCCCACCTTCACGGCCCACCCGACCGAGGCGCAGCGCCAGTCGGTGCTCGGCAAGCTGCGGGCGATCGCCGGCATCCTCGGCGACGGCCTGTCCGAGGAGGTCGCCGAGACGAAGCTCGAGCGCCTCGTCGACCTCATGTGGCAGACCGACGAGATCCGCCCGGAGCGCCCGTCGGTGCTCGACGAGGCCCGCTCGGTCGCCTACTACCTCGAGCAGCTCGGCCGGCACGCCGTCCCCCAGGTGCTCACGGTGCTCGACGAGGAGCTCGACCGGGTCGGACTGCACCTGCCCGAGGGGGCCCGCCCGCTCGTGCTCGGGGTCTGGGTCGGCGGCGACCGGGACGGCAACCCGAACGTCACGGCGGAGCTCACCACCGACGTCATGACCATCTACGCCGACCGCGGCGTCCGTATCCAGCTCGGCCTCATCGAGGAGCTGGTGCAGGAGCTGTCGGTGTCGACGCGCCTGGTCGGCGTCAGCGAGGACCTGCGCCGCAGCCTCGCGAAGGACCGCCGCCACCTCCCCGAGGTCTACGACCGGTTCGTGCGGCTCAACGCCGAGGAGCCCTACCGGCTCAAGTGCTCCTACGTGTACGCGCGGCTGGAGAACACCCGCGCCCGCTACGCCTCGGGCGCCCCGCACGTCCCCGGCCGCGACTACCTGGGCTCCGCGGAGTACCTCCACGACCTCGAGGTGATGGACCGTTCGCTGCGCTCGCACCAGGGCGACCGCATCGCCGACGGGATGCTGCGCGACGTCATGCGCACGGCGAACGCGGTGGGGCTGCACCTCGCGTCGATGGACGTCCGCGAGCACACCAAGTTCCATCACACGGCGTTGGCGGCCCTCTTCGACCGGCTCGGCGAGCTCGAGACGCCGTACGCCGAGCTCGACCACGCCGGACGCATCGAGGTGCTGTCGCGCGAGCTGGCCGGGCGGCGGGCGCTGACCCCGCGCCGCAACTGGCAGAACATCGGCGACGACAGCTTCCGGGAGACCCTCGAGGTCTTCGACACCATCCGCGAGGTGCAGGAGACCTACGGCGAGGAGGCCCTGCACACCTACATCATGTCGATGGCCCAGAACGTGGACGACGTCCTCGCGGTGGCCGTCCTGGCCCGCGAGGCCGGGCTGATCGAGCTGACCGTCGACGGGGCGCGCTCCTCGCTCGACATCGTGCCGCTGTTCGAGACCGCGACCGAGCTCAAGATCTCCGGCGACCTGCTCGACGGGATGCTGTCCGACCCGTCCTACCGCGCGATCGTCGCGGCCCGCGGGGACGTGCAGGAGATGATGCTGGGCTACTCGGACTCCAACAAGGGCGCCGGGATCACGACGAGCCAGTGGTCGATCCACACCGCGCAGCGCCAGCTGCGCGACGTCGCGTCGAAGCACGGCGTGCGCCTGCGCCTCTTCCACGGGCGGGGCGGCTCCGTCGGGCGCGGCGGCGGCCCCGCCGGCGAGGCGATCGCGGCGCAGCCGCACGGCGTCGTCGACGCGGTGATGAAGGTGACCGAGCAGGGCGAGGTCATCTCGGACAAGTACTCGCTGCCGAGCCTCGCCGAGGACAACCTCGAGATCATGCTCTCGTCGGTGCTCGAGGCGACGCTCATGCACCAGACCAGTCGTGTGCCCGCCGACCAGCTCAAGCGCTGGGACGAGGCGATGGACGTCATCTCGGACGCGGCGCAGGAGGCCTACGGGACGCTCGTCGGCCACGAGGGCCTGCCCAACTTCTTCACCCAGGCCACGCCGGTGGACGAGCTGTCGATGCTCAACGTCGGGTCCCGCCCCGGCAAGCGTCCCGGGGCGGGCGGCGACGCCTCGCTCGACGATCTGCGGGCGATCCCGTGGGTGTTCGGCTGGACCCAGACGCGGATGATCGTGCCGGGCTGGTTCGGGCTCGGGTCCGGCCTCAAGGCGGCCCGGGAGGCCGGCTACGCCGACGTGATCGACGAGATGCGGGACTGGGCGTTCTTCGCCAACCTGCTCTCCAACGTCGAGATGACCCTCGCGAAGACCGACATGCGGATCGCCGGCTTCTACGTCTCCGAGCTGGTCGACCCGGAGCTGCAGGACGTCTTCGAGATCATCAAGGCCGAGCACGCGCTGACGCTGCGTGAGGTCCTCGCCCTGTCCCCCGGCGACGGCCTGCTGGCGAACAACCCGCTGCTGCGCCAGACGCTCGAGGTGCGCGAGAGCTACCTCGAGCCGCTGCACCACCTGCAGGTGCACGCCCTGGCCGAGCGCCGCACCGTGGACGAGCCGGACCCCGATCTGCAGCGGGCCCTGCTGCTCACCGTGAACGGCATCTCGGCCGGCATGCGCAATACCGGGTAGCGCACGACCGAATTCGGGACCGATCAGATCCCCGACCTTCGACCCGTTGCTTTCCGCCGTGACTCCGATCACGATCGACCGCGATCACATCGTGGCCTGGACATCGTGGCGATCAGCTCGGCGGGGAGCACCGGTATGGAATCGATCTTGTTGTTCGTGATCGGCATCGCGGTGCTGGTGTTCAGCGCCGAGAAGTTGATCGGTTATCTCGTGGGTGTGGCGAGTCGGTGGACGATCTCGCTGTTCCTCGTCGCGGTGATCTTCACGGGCATCGAGTTCGACGACCTCGCGTTCGGGATCGTGCTCAATCTCGAGGACCTCAGCAATGTCGCCCTCGGGACGGTGATCGGGACGACGGTGGCGATGACGGGCGTCGTGCTCGCGATCTCCGCCATCGTCGCCCCGTGCACGATCGAGGTGCCGCGCAGTTATCTCGCGTTGTTCGTCGTCGCGCCGGTCGTGATGCTGGGGTTCGCCCTCACCGGGTTCCTCACGGTCGCGGCCGGCATCGTGCTGGTGCTGCTGTTCGTCGCCTTCGTGGCCTTCGTGGCCTACCGCGAGTACGTGGCCCGCAGGCCGGTGTTCCGGAACGCCGAGTTCTACGAGCAGGTGGAGAAGGTCGGCGCGGGGGTCGGCGGGGGCGGCGGCGCGGTCGCCCTCGACGAGGGCCCGGCGGCGGAGCCCGGCGGCCGGTCCTTCACGTTGCCGCCCGACCTGCGCATCGACCAGGGCTTCCTCAAGGCCCGTGCGCACTCCCCCGGCCTCGGTCTGGGTCTCGCGGTCCTCGCCCTGGTCGGCCTCGTCATCGGCGCCGTCGCCGCCGGTCAGGCGACGGAGGGCGTCATTGAGACCCTCGGCATCGACGGCACCGTCTTCGGCGTCACGATCGCCACGCTCGCGCTGTCGCTGGAGGACATCTTCCTCACGGCCGAGCCGCAGCGGCGCGGTGCGCCCGAGATCGCGGTCGCCAACGTCATCGGCAGCGTCGTGTTCTCGGTGACCGGCAAGCTCGGGATCATCCTGCTCGCCGGCGGGGCGATCGCGGTGGACGCCGACGTGCTGGCCTGGCACCTGCCGGTCCTCATCGTCATGACGGCGATCGCGGCCGGGTTCATGGCGACGGGCCGGCTGCGGCGCTGGCACGGCGTCGTGCTGCTCGCCCTGTACGTCGCCTACTTCGTGGTGAGCCTGGTGGCGTTCGGCGGGGTGCCGATGGACGACTAGTACCTACGCGTGCGGGCGCGCCACCAGCGGCAGCTCGACCGGCCGGGACTCCTCGTTGGCCTCCGCGACGGCGGCCTCGACGATCCCGTGCTCGGGCGCGAGATGGCACACCGGGTCGGTGCGGGTGGCGTCGCCGGTGAGCGCGAACGCCTGGCACCGGCAGCCGCCGAGGTCGATCTCGCGGCGTGCGCACGACCGGCACGGGTCCTGCATCCAGTCCGTGCCGCGGTAGGCCGAGAACATCGGCGAGTCCTGCCAGATCCAGGACAGCGGGTGCTCCCGGACGTTCGCCGCCGGCAGCGGCAGCCCGTGCGCCGCGAGGCACGGCAGGGCGTCGCCGGTGGGCACGACGACGAGCTGCCGGGCCCCCCACCCGCCCATGCACGGCTTCGGGTAGGTCGCGTAGTAGTCCGGGATCACGTAGATGATCTCCATGCGTCCGCGCAGCCGCTCCTTGGCCTCGCGGACCACCACCTCCGCCTCGGCCAGTTGCTCGCGCGAGGGCAGCAGCGCCGCCCGGTTCACCGCGGCCCAGCCGTAGTACTGGGTGTTGGCGAGCTCGATGCGGTCGGCCTCCAGCTCCTCCGCCGCGGCCAGGATCTCCGGGACCCGGTCGATGTTCTGCCGGTGCAGGACGACGTTGAGCGTCAGCGGCCAGCCCAGCTCGCGCACCCGACGGGCCGCGTCGATCTTGCGCGCGAAGGAGGGCGAGCCCGCGATCCGGTCCGACAGCGCCGGCTCGTCGGCCTGCAGCGAGACCTGCACGTGGTCGAGTCCGGCGTCGTGCAGCTCCGCCGCCCGGGCCGGGGTGAAGCCCAGCGCGCTCGTGACGAGGTTGGTGTAGAGCCCCTGGTCGGCGGCGGTGCGCACGAGGTCGGCGAGGTCCCGGCGCAACAGCGGTTCCCCGCCGGAGAGGTGGCACTGCAGGGCGCCCAGCTCGGCGGCCTCGGTGATCACCCGCTGCCACTCGGCCGTCGTCAGCTCCTCGCGGTAGGCCTCGAGCTCCACCGGATTCGAGCAGTACGCGCACGCCAGCGGGCACCGGTAGGTCAGCTCCGCGAGCAGACCCAGGGGTCCGTCAATCTCCATCGGTGATCTCCAGGTGTCGGCGCTCCGCGAGCTTGGCCAGGTAGGCGTGGACCTGCCCCTCGGGCACGTCCCCGTACTGCTCGCGCAGCGCCTCGACGATGTCGGCCACGGTCCGCTCCCCGTCGCACAGCTGGAGGATCGCGGTACCGGTGGCGTTGAGGACGACGACGGTCTCGGGCATGAGCAGCACGTGCCGCTCGCGGGAGCGGTCGTAGCGCAGCTTCACCCCGCGCCCCAGCCGGGGCACCCCCGTCGTCGAGATCGAGCTGGTCACGCCGGGTAGGCCGCGTCGATGGCGTCCATCATCGACCACAGCACGTCGTTCTTGAACGCCAGCGCGTCGTAGGCGGCCTGCTCGAGCTCCGGGGTCCGGCAGTGCTCCAGCACCACCTCGAGGGCGTGCTCGGAGTCCCGCGGGGCCTGGTGGAGGCGGTTGCGGAAGTACTGCAGGCCCGCCGGGTCGATCCAGGTGTAGTACTTCTCGAAGGCCGCGAGTCGGGTCGCCATGAGGTCCGGCGCGAAGAGCTCGGTCAGCGACGACGCCACCGCGATCGGCCACGGCTTCGTCCGCGCGAAGGTGATGTAGGCGTCGACCGCGAACCGCACGCCGGGCCGCAGGTGCACGTGCGAGGTCATCTCCTCGCGCGGCACCCCGCACGCCTCGCCGAGGCGCAGCCAGGCCTCGATCCCACCCGGGTCGTCGCCGGTCCCGTCGTGGTCGGTGATCCGCCGGATCCACCGTCGCCGCACCGTGACGTCCGGGCAGTTCGACAGGATCGCCGCGTCCTTGATCGGGATGGCCTCCTGGTAGGCGAACCGGTTCGCCACCCACCCCCGGATCTGGGCGGGCGACAGCTCGCCGTCGTTCATGCGCACGTGGAACGGGTGCGCCGCGTGGTACCGGGACGCCTGCGAGCGCAGGCGCTCGGTGAGGTCGGTGTCCGGTCGTGCGTCCGCCAGAGCGGTCATGCCGAGATCTCCGTCCCGTCGGTCCCGATCTCCACCCCGGCCTTCCCGACGACGAGGCCTTCCGCGGCCTCGGGCAGGAGGATCGGGTTCGAGTTGTTGACGTGCACGAGCACCACGCGCGGCACCCCGAGGTCGGCGAACGCGTCCAGCGACCGCTCGAGCGCGACGTGGCCCATGTCGGCCGCGGTCTTGCGGCCCAGCCCGAGCCGGACGAGCTCGTCGTCGTGGAAGCAGGTCCCGTCGACGAGCAGCACGTCCGCGCCGTCGCAGGCCGCCCGCAGCGGGGCCAGGTCGGCGACGCCGGGGGCGTAGACCACGACCCCGCCGGTGCGGCGGTCGTGGAACCGGTAGCCGACGACGCGACCCTCCTCCGGGCCGGACGTCGGGAACCGGGGCGTCTTGCCGGTCGGCAGGTCGAACGCGGTGTAGGTGAGGTCGTCGGTGAGTGCGTGCTCGGCCCCGATGCCCACCTCCACCACCGTGACCGGGCAGTACGCCTCCAACGTCGTCAGGAAGCCCGTGCCCTCGCGCAGCACGGCCTCGGAGGCGGCGGTCGCGTGCACGGTCACCCCCGCACCCTCGCGCAGGATCAGCAGGCCGAGCGTGTGGTCGATCTCCGCGTCGGTCAGCAGGATCGCCTCGACCGGGTTGCGTCGGGTCGCCCCCGGGTGCAGGTCGGGGGCCGCGGTGAGCTGCTGGCGGACGTCGGGTGAGGCGTTGACGAGAAAAGCACGAGCACCGGCGGGTCCGTCGTCGATGACGGCGACCGACGACTGGGTGCGCGGTTCGACCTCGCCTGCCCGGGCGGCCGCGCAGCCGGCGCAGGAGCAGTTCCACTGCGGGAGCCCGCCGCCGGCGGACGACCCGAGGACCCTGACCTTCACGAGTCCATCACCAGAACTTGATCCCGACGGACTTGAGGCGGCGCTTGTGCAGCTGCTCCACCTTCTCGATGTCCTGACGGTCGATGAGCTCGCCCCAGGCGTTCGCGGCCTTCATGCCCTGCTGGAGGAGCTCCTCCATCTCGTCGGAGACCACGTCGGCGCTCTGGATCACGCGGGAGCCGAAGCCGATGTGCCAGCGCTCGTCGCGCAGCACCAGCTCCATCCCCTTGTGGACGCCGGGCATCCCCACCGAGCAGCGGTCGAGCGCGGCCAGCAGCGCGTGCTGCCCCGCCGTGAGGACCACGCCCTCGAGGATCATGTGGTAAAGGCTGACCGCCGCGGTCAGGTCCTTCTCCCCGGCCGCGAGGTCCTCGGCCAGGGTGGGCAGCCGTTCCTCGAACAGCTCGAGCAGCTCCGGGCTCACCCGCTCGCGCAGGTGCTCGAGCCGCTCGGCGAGGTTCTCCCCCGGGATGCCGACGACCTCGCCGGCGACGCGGTCGAAGAAGCGGGCGTGCCGGGCCTCGTCCCGCGCCTGGGCGCGGAAGCAGCCTGCCATGGAGTCCTCGGTGGTCGCCCGCTCCTCGAAGGAGCCGAGGTGCGTGGCGACCGCCATCTCGCCCACGCAGAACCCGGCGATCAGGCCGAGCACGCGGTCGCGCTCCTCGGTCTCGAGCTTCGACCACGCCTCGACGTCGCCGGTCAGGTCGATGGTCTGCTCGTCCCACTGCAGCGACTCGGCGAGTTGGACGAAGTGTCCGTACCCGGTGATCATAGATCGAGATCCTCTCCCGGTTGCACCTCGCGGAAATCCGCCTTCTCGGCGCCGCAGATCGGGCACATCCAGTCGTCGGGAATGTCCTCGAAGGGCGTCCCGGGCGGGATGCCGCTGTCGGGGTCACCCTCCTCCGGATCGTAGATGAGTCCGCACATCTCGCAGATCCATTTGCTGGCCACGGGCGGCGCACTCATCGGATTCCCCGTTTCTCGCTCCATACGCCGACCAGGGGCGTCGGATTGCTCCGACGCCCCTGGTGGCATTACTCGATCAGTCGTCCATCTGGGCGACGTACATCGTCACCTCAGGGGCAACACCGATTTCGGTGAACTCCGGGGTCTCCCACGTCATGTCAGACCTCCCTTCCTCGAATTCGGTCCGTCCATCGTCCCAGGGACTGTTCCGGTCAGTCCTCGGGCAGTGCGAAACAGAACAGCGCGTCACCCGCGGCGGCGCCGAGCAGGCCGGGCAGGAAGCCCTCGACCCATCCGCCCCACCCGGTGGGCACGGCCACGTACTGCCGCCCGTCCACCTCGAAGGTGATCGGGCTGGAGTGGTGTCCGCTGCCGCACTGGAACTGCCACAGCTTCTCGCCGGTGGTCGCGTCGAGGGCGACGAACTCACCGCTGGGCGTCCCCTGGAACACGAGCCCGCCTGCGGTCGTCACGTTCGACGCGCACATCGGGTACTCGTGGTTCCAGCGCCACTTCTCCTCGCCGGTGAGCGGGTCGACCGCGCTCACGAAGCCGTAGTGGTCGTCGAGGTCGACGGCCACACCGGCCCCCCAGTAGGGGATCGACTCCTTGAACTCGCGGCGGCGACGGGTCGCGGTCGCCCCGACCTCCTGGACCGGGATGTAGATCAACCCGGTCTCCGGGTTGTAGGACATGTGGGTCCACTCCTTGCCACCGGCCGGGCCGGGCCAGAAGTGGACGGGGACGCCCTCCTCGTCGGGGTAGATCTTCGGCGTCACCTTGCCGTCGGGCGTGATCTCGCCCCAGGTGATGCGGTCGACGAAGGGGAAGACCCGGACGAGCTCGCCGTTGGTGCGGTCGATGACGAAGAAGTAGCCGTTCTTGTCCGCATGGGCGAGCAGCTTGCGGCCGTCCGGTGCGTCGAAGAGGACGTTCTCCATCGTCGAGTCGTAGTCCCACAGGTCGTGGGGCGTGAACTGGTAGTGCCAGCGGATCTCGCCGGTGTTCACGTCGATCGCGACGGTCGAGTCGGTGTAGAGGTTGTCGCCCTCGCGCACCCCGCCGTCGAAGTCCGGTGCCGGGTTGCCCGTGCCCTGGAAGAGCAGCTCGAGCTCCGGGTCGTAGGTCGGCGTGATCCAGCAGTTCGCGCCACCGCGCTGCCAGGCCTCGCCGTCGTCCGGCCAGGTCTCCGAGCCGGGCTCGCCCGGCTTCGGCACCGTGTAGCAGCGCCAGCGGCGCTCACCGGTCTGGGCGTCGAAGGCGTCGAGGTGCCCGCGGACACCGAACTCGCCGCCGGCGCTCCCGACGACGACCATGTCCTTGACGATCAGCGGGGCGGCCGAGCCGCTCTCGCCGGCCCGGACGTCACCGTTGGTGGTGTCCCAGACCTTCTCGCCGGTGGTCGCGTCGAGCGCGATGAGGTGGGCGTTGAGGGTGTACATGTACACCTTGCCGTGGCCCACGGCGACGCCGCGGTTGACGTTGCCGCAGCACAGCGACGTGTCGAACGGTGAGGCGTGCTTGTACCGCCAGAGCTCGTCGCCCGTCTTCGGGTCGATCGCCCACACCTTGCCGTCGGGGCCGGAGACGTACATGACGCCGTCCACGACGAGCGGGGTCGCCTCGAAGGAGTAGGTCGAGGCCCCGGAGTGCATGCCGGTCGAGCCCGCCTGGAACACCCACGCGGGGGTCAGCTTGCGGACGTTGTCCTTGGTGATCTGGTTCAGCGTCGAGTAGCGCTGTCCGTCGTAGGTGCCGTAGTAGGTGAGCCAGTTCTCCGGCTCCGACCGGGCACCCTGGATGCGGTCGTAATCGACGTTGCGGGTCGCGGGCGCCTCGCCCTTGACGTTGGAGAGCGTGCGGTGGGCGACGGCTTCGCCGGCGTCAACGTAGTCGGTCATCGTGTGCTCCTCTCTCGTGCGGGCGCTCAGGGACGGGGCTGGGGCGGACGGTCGAGCTTGGCCGAGTCGGGCACCTCGCCACCCATGACCAGGGCGGCGGTCAGGCCGCGTCCCTCGTCGTTGCCGGTGGTGGAGCCGTACCAGTAGGCGCCGGGACCGTCGAGGTTCAGCCGCGCCGTGCCCTTCGAGTGGTTGACCAGCCAGATGATCTTGGGGTCACCGTTGTGTGGCAGGAGGGCGCAGTGCGTGTTCTTGTCGTCGTTGATGATCGTGAGCTCGATGTCCCCGCCGTGCGGGAAGACGATGATGCTCGGGCTGAAGATCAGCTGGTCCTCGGGGATGCGCACCTCGGCGCGCATGATGCCGTCGGCGCCCTCCTCGGCGTACCCGACATCGCCGGTGCCGAGCATGCGCCCCAGGGCGGTGCGGTTCTGACCGTCGAGTCCCGCCTTGTGGAGCACGTCCGCTCGCTCGTCTGCCGTGGCCGTCATCGGCCGTCCCCTCCTCGTCGAGAACACTGGACTCCCCGCACCGAGGCGCGCGGCGGAGTGGAGGCGGCGTCGTGCGGGACGAGCCGGTCAGGGCTCGTCGGCCGGTGCACGCGCAGGGTCCCGGGAGGTGCGCCCACGATGCCGCCACGGTCGGATCGACCGTTCGACCGACGTTGTCGGCCGTCGGGCGGCAGGACACGTCACGAACGACGACGACCGCACGTGATCAGTCGCCGAGTGGTGTGTGCTGAGCCACGTCCGACCATAGATACCGGGCCGGATGTCGGCAAGTCGATCGAGGGCGACCGAGAAGATCTCGATCACGCCCGGCCCCTCGTCCCCGGCGCGCGTCGGCCCTAGAGTCCTGGGACGACGGGTCGACGAGGACCGCGCTCGCGGTCCGTGGGGAGGCCGATCGACGTGCCCAGATTCGGGACGCCCGAGGCGCTCTCCGCGCTGTGCACCGGGGGCGGGCTCGCCGACAGCGTCGAGCTCAAGGCGTTGCTCACGGGTCCCGCGGACCCCGTCGCCGAGGTCCTCACCGGCCGCGCCGCCCCCACGTGGAGCATCCGCCGCAGCTATCTCGTCGACACCCCCGCCCTCGACCTGCTGCGCGCGGGGATCGAGGTGCGGCTGCGACGGCGCGCCCGCGGGCGCTACGACCTCGCGGTGTCGGCCCGCCGCGCCGGCTCCGCGCCCCGCCGCCGCACGCCCCGCGGCGGCCGGGTCGAGGTCGACGTCGTCCCCGGCGGGATCTGGCTCGACGTCGAGGTCCGGCACGAGGTCGATCCGCGGGCGGCCTGTCGGGCCATCGAGGGCGCGGGCACGGGCGCCGACCTCCTCTCGCCGGCCCAGCGCGTCTGGGCCTGCCGCGGCGGCGAGGACACCGTGGACGACCGGCGGCTGCGCGAGCTGTGCGTGCACGGTCCGCTCGTGGTCAGCCGGGTCAAGGTGGCGGCGGCTCGGTGGGGGCTGGTCCGCGCCGACCTCGAGCACTTCCGGTTCCCCAGTGGCCGCGAACGGGTGGAGCTCTCCACGCACTGCGGCCCCCGCGACGTGGCCGACACCGTCCCGGCCTTCGAGCGGATGCTCGACGAACGGCCGGTGGTGTGCGCGTCCGCCTACCGGCCCCGCACCGCGGAGTGGCGCGACGAGCTCGCGCCCCGGGCGGATCAGGACGAGGTGTCCTGACCGGACACCGTCCCCAGCACCGCCTCGCACGCCTCGGCGAGCACCGAGGCGGCGTCACGCACGGCGCGGGCGGTGGCGGGGTGCCCGGCGAGACGCGCCCACGCCACCCGCTGCTCGCGGGCGAGCCGGGCGAGCTCGACCGGGTCCGTGCCCGCGTCGGCGCCGAGCCGGAGCGCCGGCGCACCGCCCGCGAGCAGGCGCACCGCCGTCTCCCGCCGGCCCGGCGGGAGCACGACCCGCCCGGCGTCGAGGTCGTCGGCGAGCGCCGCCTCGGCGAGCTCCCGGGCGCCGGCCGAGCGCACCCGGTCCAGCTCGAGCGCGAGCCACCGACTCCACGGACGGTCGGGGGCCGCGGCCACGAGCCGGTCGGCCGCGTCGAGTGCCGTCGCCGCCCGCCGTCGGGCCGCCCGGGGCCGGCAGCGGGCGACCAGTGCCGTCGCGAGGCGGCCCACGTTCCGCCCGCCGAGGGCGCCCGGACCCGGCAGGGCGACGCGCACGACACCGGTGAGCGGGTCGTCGACCGACACGGACACGGCGGGGACGACCCGCGCGCCCACCGTCGGGACGTCCGCGAGCCACCCGGGGACCCGGGTGCCGCCGTCGTCCTCGGCGAGCAGCACCAGCCCGTCGACGATCTCGTCCGTGCCCATCGGACCGAGCGCGGCCCGCGCGGCGAGGTCGACGACCGCCGCCGGGCGCTCGACCAGTCCGGTCAGCGCCCCGGCGACGGCGGCGGCGTCGCGCGGGGTCGGGCCGGTGACCCCGTAGCGCCACGGCAGGACGAGGACGGCCGCGAGGTCGCTCACCGTGGCCGCGGCCGGATCGCCGACCGGGACCTGCTCGACGGCCCGGCGCAGGACCGTCTGGGTCGCGGTGAAGAGCCCGGAGCCGGGATCGGGCAGCGGCGGTCCGACGCGGCGGCCCGTGATGCGCGGACCCGGCGCGAGGCGGGGGACGACGGCGGGCGGACGCAGGTCGACGGCGGGGGCGGCCGGCACGGCGACCGTGGGGCTCCCGGTCCGGGTCCCGACGGCGGGTCCGGTCGGCGCTCCCGGTTCCCCGACGGTCAGCGGGACCTCCGCGCGGACGGTCGTCCCCTCCCCCGGCGCGGAGGTCACGGTCACCCGGCCCCCGACGCGGGCGAGGCGGGACCCGAGGTTGTGCAGACCCCGCCCCGCACCGTCGTGGCGCACGGTGAAACCGGGGCCGTCGTCGGCCACCTCGAGCACCAGGGCCGACCGGTGACCCGTCACCCGGACCCGGACCGGCGCGCCGCCGGCGTGCTTGCGGGCGTTGTTCACCGCCTCGAGGCACACGAAGTACATCGCGGCCTCCACCTCCGCGTCGTACCGGGCGACCCGGTCCGCGGTGAGGGTGACCGTCCGGTCGCCCGCGAGGTCCGCCGTCAGGGCCGCGACCAGACCGAGCCGGGCCACGGCGGCGGCCGACACCCCGCTCGCGGTCTCCGCGAGCACCGCGGCCGCGGTGTCGAGCTGTTCGCCGAGCGTGTCGAGGCGTTCGCGGGCCTCCGCGAGCCGGCCCGCGCCGACGAGGTGCTCGACCAGACCGAGGGTCAGCCGCAGCGAGACCAGGTGGTGCTGGGCCCCGTCGTGCAGGTCGCGCTCCAGGCCGCGCCGCTCGGCGTCGGTCTCGGCGACCAGGCGCCGCCGGGCGGCCGCGATCCGCTCGGCGTGCGCGACGCCCGCGCGGAGCTGGCGCTCGAGCTCGATCTCGAGCCGGTACGCCGCGAGTGCCCCGCCGAGGCCGTCGGCGACCTCGGCGACGAGCCGGGTCCGGTCCCCGCTGCCGGCGAGGGTCTCGGCGTCGACCGCGAGCGCGCCGACCTCACGGCCGTCGTGGTGGACCGGGAACCGGACCTCGTCCTCGCCGGCGCCGGGCTCGCACCAGGCCAGGACGCGGTCGCGCAGCCCGTCCCGGTGCACCGTGAGCCGGACGGCCCGCGCGCCGAGGGCCCGCCCCACGGCCTCGGGCACCGCGTCGAGGGGGGCGTCCCCCCGGGTGGTGGCGCCGAGGCCCGCGAGGACAGCGGCGGGGGTGGCCCGGTCGCCGTAGAGGAGGCGCTCGGCGAGCCGGTCGGCGGCGCGCGACCCGGGGAGCCACAGGACCGCGACGACGGCGGTGGCGAGCACCCACCCCGTGACCGTCCCGCCCGCGGCCCGGCCCGACAGCGCCGGGACCAGCGTCGCGAGCAGCACCGCCACCCCGCCCAGCGTCACCACCGTGAGCAGGGCCGCGAGGCCGCGGTGCAGCAGCCGCTCCGCCGAGCGGGCGCGCCGGGCCGCGAGCACGGCGAGCGCGACGACGGCCGCGGTGAGCCGGGCGAACCAGAACAGCAACGCGAGCGGCAGGACGGTGCCCGGGCCGCCGTGCCGGGCCGTGGGATCGTCGATCGTGAGGCCGGGCCGGTCGAGTCCGGCGAGCACGAGCGTCAGCACCCCGAGGACCAGCACCGCCCCGAGCGCGGCGACCAGGACGCTGGTGAGCAGCCGGGCCCGCGCGCGGGCCTCGGGGTCCGGGCCGCGGCGCACGGCGGGCCCGACGGCGGCGACGCCGAGCACCGGCACCCCGAACCCGAAGAAGACGACGCAGCTCACGGTGTGCGGCAGCAGCGCCGTGCCGAGGCCCGCGACGAAGAGCACCGCGGCCACGACCGGGACCAGCAGCCGGGACCGCCGTCCCGCGGGCCCCCCGACGACGGTCAGCAACGCCCCGGCGTAGGCCGCGCCCGCGATGCCGTGCAGCAGCACCTGGTGCAGCTCGCCGATCTCCACCCCCGTCGCCGCCCGGACGGCGGAGGTCGCGGCGTGGGCCTGCAGGTTGAACGCACCCGCCGTCCCGACCATGGCGAGGGCGAGGAGCCGGGTCGGCCACGCGTCTCCCCCGGAGCGCAGCAGGACCACGGCGACGCCGAGCGCCACCCCGCTCGCCAGGTAGTCCACGACGGCCTGCCCGGGCGGCTCGTTCAGCGCCCCCGGGCCGGTCGCACCCGAGATCGCGACGACCGCCCCGACGGTCAGCCAGACCAGCGTCATCGTCGTGACGACGCCGAGCACGAGCCAGTACGCGACGCGCGCCGGGGAGGACCGGCGGGCGCGCGGCGGGGCGGCCGGGACCGGGCTCGCGGCGTCCGCCGTGGTCACGGTCATCAGCCCGCCTCCGGGGCCAGCTCGACGGGGAGCCAGGCCCGCAGGCCACCCGCGTCGACGTCCAGCGCCCCGCCGAGGGCGGTCAGCCGGTCGGCCTCCTCCGCCAGCCCGTCGGTCGCGGGCAGCGGGTGGTCGGTCCCCTCGGGCAGCGCGACCTCCACGGTCGCGCGGTCGCCCGCGCGGCCCAGGGTGACCTCGAGCGGTCCCTCCCCGGGAACGGCGGCGAGGACCGCGACGGCCGCGTGGTACAGCCCGGACTCCACCTCCCAGGGCAGCCGGTCGGGCCAGCGGCCGGCGAGGCGCACCGGGCGGGGCAGGTCGGCCACCACCTCCTCCAGCGCGGCCCGCAGGCCCTCGTCGCGCAGCACCGCCGGGTGCACGCCGCGGGCGATGACCCGGAACCGGTCGAGCAGGTCCTCGAGGCGGGCGCGCGCCGTGTCCAGGTGGTGGCGGGCGAGGTCGGCCGCCTCGTCCCGGTCGGCGTCGTCGGCGTCGGGGGCGAGGCCGTCGTCGAGCACCTCCCCGGCGTCGTCGACGGCGCGGCGCAGGGCGGCGAGCCGTCCGGAGGTGGCCTCCGCCAGCTCGGCGGCGAGGCGACGCCGCTCGGCCTCCCGCGCCCGGCCGAGGCGGCGGGTGGACTCCTCGGTCTGGCGGGCGAGCTCGGCGACGCGGGCGACCCGGTCGCGCAGCTCCTCGCCGCGGGCCAGGCCGCGGACGAGCAGCCCGGTGGCCGCCGCGACGTCGGCGACCAGGGCGCGGTCGGCCGCCGTGACCGGCCGGCCCGGCTTGCCGACCGTCAGCACCGCCCGCAGCTCCGGCGACGCCGATCCGGGCGCCGACCCGGACGCGCGGTCGAGGACCGGGTGGGCGTGGTCGACGTCGGGCCGGGCGAGGAGCGCCGCGAGGTCGGCGACGCGTTCCCCCGTCCGCCCGACGAGGCCGTCGCCGCCCGCCAGCCACACGTCGGCGTGCGGTGCGCGGGTGCCCTCGGCCAGCACGTGGGCGAGCGCGGGCAGCGAGCTCGCGTCCCCGGTCGCGGCCGCGAGCACCGCGGACCGTCCGGCGTCGGCCGAGGGTCCCGGGCCGGTCCCGGCGGGACCCGCCGCGGCGAGCACCGCCGCCGCCAGCCCGACCCCGGCGAACGGGGCGAGCACCGGTCCGGCCGGGCCGAGCACGAGCTCGCCGGCCACCACCGCGAGGAGCAGGCAGATCGCGACGACGCCCGCGACGGCGAGCGCGCGCGGCGCGCCCGGCGTCACGACCGCTCGCCCTGCTGGGACCGCAGGTAGGTGAGCACCGCCAGGACCCGCCGGTTGCTCTCGCTCGCGTCGGCGTGCAGACCGAACTTGTCGAAGATGCTCGCGATGTGCTTCTCCACCGCCTTGCCGCTCACGTAGAGCGCTCCGGCGATGGCGGCGTTGGACCGCCCCTCGGCCATGAGCCGGACGACGTCGCGCTCGCGCTCGGACAGCGCCGCCACCACGTCCGCACGGTCGGTGCGGGGCTTCTCGACGAGCCGGCGCGCCAGCACCGGCTCGATGACGATCTCGCCCTCGGCGATCCGGGTGAGCGTGTCGGACAGGACGTCGACGCTGCCGACCTTCTCCTTCAACCGGTAGCCGATCCGCTCGGTACCGATCTCTAGGATGCGCACGAGGTAGTGCGACTCGGCGTAGTGGGAGAGGAACAGCAGCCCGGTGTCCGGGTGGCTCGCCCGGAGGCGCTCGGCGGTGACGAGCCCGCCGTCGGGCTCGGGTGGCATCCGGATGTCGAGCACCGCCACGTCGACCGGGCGGCCGGCGAGCGCCCGCAGGAGCTCGTCGCCGCCGGGCTCGACCGCGACGACCTCGTGCCCGGCCGCCTCCAGCAGCATGACCAGGCCCTGGCGGAACAGGGCACCGTCCTCGGCCAGCGCTACCCGCACGGGAACCTCCCGACGATCCGCGACGCCGTGGCGCGCACGTCGCCGCCGAGCGGTGCGGCCTCGTCGACGAGGACCGCGGCGAGCGCCGGATCGGCCCCCGTAATCACGACGACGAGGGAGACGCCCTCGCGGCGGGCGGAGACCGCGAGCGGGCCGGGGGTCGCGGCGAGGACCTCCACCAGCGCGAAGTACGCCGCGCCCTCGGCGGCGGGGCCGGCGCGGTCCGCGGTGACGTCCAGCGCCACGTCGGCCCCCGTGGACCGGGCACGCTCCGCCAGGGCCGGTCCGAGCCCGGCCTCGTGCAGCAGCGGCGGGTAGATCCCGGCCGCCACGGCGCGCAGCTCGTCGAGCGCCGCGGCCACCTCCTCCTGGAGGGCCTCGATCTGCTCCCGCGGGGCGTCGAGCACCCCGAGCCGCAGGGCGAGCGAGGAGATCCGTACCGCCGCGCCGTCGTGCAGCCGCCGCTCCAGCCGCCGGCGACGCGCCCAGTGCTCCCGCCGGGCGTCCCGACGGCGGGTGGGGCCGTCCGCCGTCGTCATGGACGCGAGTGTGCGGGCTGCACGCCGGACGGGGGCAGGGGGAACGCCCCCCTGGCGGGTAGGGCCTGCCCCCTTGACGCGGCTCCGGGGTGACGACACGTGGCGCATCGCGGCATCGTGCCCGAGACACTCGTCCGTTCGCACCACCCGTGGTTACGATCCGTGCACAACGTCGCCGGCCGACCGGGAGGGACCGTGGCCTACGTCCTCGGTGTCGACCTCGGGTCGACCACGGTCGCGGCCGCCGCGGGGGACGCCGACCGGGCGGAGGCGGTCACGCTCGGCGACGCCACGCTGCTCACCCCGGCCGCCGTCGCCCGCCGCGGCGACGGCGCGCTGATCACCGGGGACGCGGCGCTGCGCCGGGCGGTGGCCGACCCCGAGCGGGTGGCGCGCGGGATCCGCCGCCGCCTCGGGGACCCGACGCCGTTCCTCCTCGGCGGGGAGGGCGTGTCCCCGACCGACCTGCTGGGCGCCCTGCTGCGCGGCGCCGTCGAGCGGACCGTGGCCGCGCGCGGCGGTCGGCCCGACCGGGTGGTGCTCACCCACCCCGCCTCCTGGGGGCCCTACCGGCGCGGGCTCGTCGAGGACGTCGCCGCGGCGGCCGGGCTGCCGGACGTCCTGACCGTGACCGATCCGGTCGCCGCGGTGCGGCAGGTCGACGTGGTGCGCGGGCTCCCGGACGGGCCGGTGGCGGTCCTCGACGTCGGGGGCACCTCCTGCGAGGCGACCGTGGTGTCCGGGGGCGCCGTCGTCGGGGTCCCGGTGGCGGTGGAACGTCTCGGCGGCGACGACCTCGACGAGGCCCTCGCGGCGGTGGTCGACGAGGCGGCCGGCGGGCCGCTCGCCGAGCTCGACCCGGAGGACCCGTCGTCCGGGCCGGCCCTGGCCCGGTTCCGGGCGGACTGCGTCGCGGCGAAGGAGGCGCTCTCGACCGACACGGAGGTCCGGGTGCCGCTGCTGCTGCCCGGCCGCCACGCCGACGTGACCGTGCGGCGGACGGCGTTCGAGCAGCGGATCGCGCCCGTGGTGGAGCGCGCGGTGGCGGCGCTGCGGCAGGCCCTCGAGGCCGCGGCGTCCGCGGACGCCGCCGGCCCGGTCGCCGTGCTCCTGGTCGGCGGCTCGGCCCGGGTGCCGCTGCTGGTCCGCGCGGTCCGGACGGCGGTGGCGGCGCCCGTCGTGGTGGAGGCCCGGCCCGACCACGTCGTCGCCCTGGGTGCCGTGCGCCTCGGTGCGGCCCGCCCCGCCCCGTCCGCCGGCCGCTCCGGCACCGCGGTCGAGGACGGCCGCACCACCCTCACGCCGCTGCGCCCGGCGAACGAGGACGCGCGCACCACCGCGGTCCGGGTCGCGCCCCGGACCGCGCCCGACCGACCGGCGGGCCCCGCCCGCCCGGGGCTCGGCACGGACTCCTTCCGCGCGCCGGGGCCGCCCGGGTCGCCGGGTGGTCCGGCCCGCCCGCACCTCCCCGCCACGTTCCCGGCCGGGCCCCGACCACCCGCACCACCACCCGGACCACCGCGGCCCCCCGTCCCGCCCCGGGCCCCCGCACCCACCCCGACCGGCCGGCGTCGGACGGTGCTGCGGGTGCTCGTCGTCCTGCTGATCGTGGCCGCGCTCGCCGCGGGGCTGGTCCTCCTGCTGGGGGGTTGAGCCCACCCGACCGGGCGGTCTGCTCCCCGACGGCGCAACCTCGGGCGGCCGCCGGCCTTCTCCTCATCACCGACGACTTCAGCGACGCCCCGAGGAGCCACCGTGACCGCCATCGACCCCGCGCCCGAGCTCGCCATCCTGTCCGCCCGCGACCGTGCCGTCCTCGCCGCGATCGCGTCCGGCCGCGGGACGGTCGTGGGGGGTCGCATCCTCGTCGACGGCCTGCCGCTCGCCGACCAGCTCGTCGCCGCCCGCCTCCGCGCGGCCGGCCTGCTGGACGCCCCGGGCCGCCCCGCCTGATCCCCCGCGCCGGACCGGCCGCACGGGATGCCCCGGGCCCGGACGGGGCACCCCGCCGTGGTGATCAGCTGTCCGAAGCGGATGCAGTACGGCCCGTGCGGCGGGGTCCGCCCCTCCGGGGCCTGCGAACTGGACGAGGCGCTGCCCTGCCCCTGGACCTCCGGGTCGCCCGTGCTGGCGTGGGACGGACCGGAACCGGACGCCCCCGCCGTCGTCGACCCGCCGCTGGTGCTCTCCGACCTCTCGGTCCCCGCCCGTGACCCGGCGACGCTGCGCGCGGTGGCCACCCGGCTGGCCGAGGGCTCGGACGCCCTGCTGGTCGCCGACCTGCACGACCGCGCCGACTTCCCGCCCACGATGCTCGCCGCGCAGCTGCTCGAGCTCGGCACCCGACCGTGGGTGACGCTGACCTGCCGGGACCGCAACCGGGTGGTGCTGGAGCAGGAGGTCATCGGGCTCGCGGCGCTCGGGGTGGGCGGCGTGCTGTGCGTGACCGGGGACAGCCGCCCCGGCAGCGGGGCGGGGACCACGGTCGGCGCGGGAGCCACCCAGGTCTTCGACCTCGACGCGACCCGGCTCGCGCACCTCGTCGCCTCCGCCGGACTCGTCGCCACGGCGACGGTGGCGCCCGCCGCGCCGCCGACCGCGGGCCGGGCCGCGGCGCTCGCGGCCAAGCAGGCCGCCGGAGCCCGCCTCGTGGTCTCCAACCACGTCGCCTCACCCGCGGTGCTCGCCGACTTCCTGACGGCGGGTCGCGCGGCCGGCGTCACCGTCCCCGTCGTCGCCGGGGTCGCCGTGTTCACCGACGCCCGCACCGCCCGGGCGCTGGCCGACCTCCCGGGACTGGACCTCGACCCGGAGGCGGTCGCGACCGTGGTCGACGCCGACGACCCCGTCGAGGCCGGCATCGAGGTGGCCGTCGCGGAGGCGCGGGCGCTGCTCGCGCTCGACGGTGTGGTCGGGGTGAATCTCTCCGGTGTCGGATCGAGCGAGGGGTGGGTACCAGCGGCCGATCTGAAGGCCGAGGTGGGTCGGCGCGTGCGCGCGGCCCACCGGGCGGAGAGCGAGGCCCTCCGCCCGGGGTGAGGGGGCGTGGGGTGCAGGAGGCTCTCGAGGTCGAGTTCGACACCGTGGCGGCGTGGACCGAGGAGGCGGTGGCCGAGCTCGGCGCGGACGTCGCGATCCCGGCCGCGTGCCGCGGGTCCGGGCGGCCCGCCGACCTCGCGTGGCTGGCCGACGGCCTCGAGCTGAGCGACGGCGACCGCTTCCTCGACGCCGGTGCCGGGCTGGGCGGCCCGACGGCGTGGCTGGTCACCGAGTACTCCTGGCGCTGGCGGGGGCCCGTCGTCCTCGCCGAGCCGATGGTGCACGCCGCGACGGCGTCGGTCCGGCTCTTCGGCCACCCCGCGGTGGCCGCCTGGACCGAGGAGCTCCCGCTGGCCGACGCGTCCGTCGACGCCGCGTGGGCCCTCGGCGTGCTCGACACGGTGCCCGACAAGCGGGCGGTGCTCACCGAGCTGCACCGCGTGCTGCGTCCCGGTGGCCGGCTCGGCCTGCTCGTGCTCGTCGCCCGTGGGGAACGCGCCGCGGAGCTCGAGTCCAACTCCTTCCCCACCGACGTGGACCTGCACCGCGACCTCGCCGCCACCGGGTTCCGGGTGCACGACCGGGTCGAGGCCTCGACGCTGCCCGACGCGCCCCCGGCGTGGACGCGCCGGGCCGACGCCGTCGAGTCGTTCCTGGCCGACCGGCACGCCGACGACCCGGCGTGGCACCAGGCGCAGGAGCAGACGGCCGTCCTCGGCGGGCTGCTCGACTCCCGGGACGTGGTGATCGTCCTGCTGCGCTGCGAGGCGCAGTAGGCGCTCCTCGCCCGGCGGTACGGCCGGTCGAGTGACGTCCGGTGGAGTGGACCGCCGGACGCGGGATCGGTTCAGTCCGGCGCGGGTACCTGCGTGTCGGCTGGCCCGCGGGGGCGCCGTGCCGTTGTGCTGGACAGGCCGCTCCCACCTCGGGGGCAGGAGGAGGAATCCGTGACGTACGACGCGGTCAGCGCCTACACCGTCCTGCTCGGGGACGGGGTCGGCCCGACGACGGTGAGCGTGCACGGCAGCGCCGTGGACGCCTGGGCCGCCCTGGCGGCCGCCGTCGGCGTGGCCCCCACGGCCGTCCCCCGCCGCCGGTTCGGGTTCCGCGCGGGCGCCGCGGTGGTGCCGCCCGACGGGCTGGCCCACGAGGAGGTGCACGACGCGGCCGAGGCGTGGCGCACCGTCGACCCCACCCGCCGCTTCTGGCAGGTCACCTCGCACCGGCTGCAGGTCACCGTGCCCGCGATCAACACCGCGCCGCTGGTGAGCCGTTCGGCCTAACCCCTGGAACGCACGAACGGCACTCTCGCAGCATCTATGGGCGCGAGAGTGCCGTTCGTTCAGGGAAGAGCTGGGCCGGTCAGGCGAACGCCCGGTCCCCCGGGTTGATCGGACGCGGCAGGACCGTGCGGCCGGTCAGCTTCTCGTCGACACCGCGGGCGGCCGAGCGGCCCTCGGCGATCGCCCACACGATCAGCGACTGCCCCCGACCGGCGTCGCCGGCCACGAACACGTTCGGCACCGACGTCTCGTAGGACGCGTCCCGCTTGACGTTGCCGCGCTCGTCGAGCTCGACGCCGAGCGCCTCGACCAGGCCCTCGCGCTGCGGGCCGAGGAAGCCCATCGCGAGGAACACCAGGTCGGCCGGGATCTCGCGCTCCGAGCCCTCCACGGGCTGGAACTTCCCCTCGACCCGCGCCACGTCGACGAGCCGCAGCGCGCGCAGGTTCCCGTGCTCGTCGCCGAGGAACTCCTCGGTGTTCACCGAGAACAGGCGCTCGCCGCCCTCCTCGTGGGCCGAGGACACCCGGAAGACCGCCGGGTAGGTCGGCCACGGGTTCGTGGCGGGCCGCTCCGACGGCGGGATCGGCATGATCTCGAGCTGGGTCACCGACGCGGCGCCCTGGCGGTGGGCGGTGCCGACGCAGTCCGCGCCGGTGTCGCCGCCGCCGATCACGACGACGTGCTTGCCCTCGGCGTCGATGTCCGAGCGCGAGTAGTCGCCCTGCTGCACCCGGTTCGACGGCGGCAGGTACTCCATCGCCTGGTGCACGCCCCGGTTGTCCCGGCCCGGGATCGGCAGGTCGCGCCACGCGGTGGCGCCGACGGCGAGCACGATCGCGTCGAAGCGCTCCTGCAGCTCCGCGACCGTGATGTCGTGCGGGCCGGACCCGCCGACCTCGACCCCGGCCACGAAGTGCGTGCCCTCGGCGGCCATCTGCCCGAGCCGGCGGTCGAGGCGCCGCTTCTCCATCTTGAACTCGGGGATGCCGTAGCGGAGCAGGCCACCGATGCGGTCGGCCTTCTCGTAGACCGTCACGTCGTGCCCGGCACGCGTGAGCTGCTGGGCGGTGGCGAGGCCCGACGGCCCGGAGCCGATGACGGCGACCGAGAACCCGGTCTTCGTCGTCGGGACCTCCGGCCGGACCCAGCCCTCCTCCCAGGCACGGTCGATGATCTCGATCTCGACCTGCTTGATGGTGACCGGGTCGTTGTTGATGCCGAGCACGCACGCCGCCTCGCAGGGTGCGGGGCACAGCGTCCCGGTGAACTCCGGGAAGTTGTTCGTGGCGTGCAGGCGCTCGATGGCCTCCGACCAGTCGTCGCGCCAGACCAGGTCGTTCCACTCCGGGATCATGTTCCCGAGCGGGCAGCCCTGGTGGCAGAACGGGATGCCGCAGTCCATGCAGCGCCCGGCCTGCTTCTTCAGGGTCGTCTCGTTGAGCTCCTCGTAGACCTCGTGCCAGTCCTTGAGGCGCAGGTCGACGGGCCGGCGGCGCGGCAGTTCGCGGCCGGTCGAGAGGAATCCGCGGGGGTCAGCCACGAGCGGCCTCCATGATCGCGTCGTTCACGTCACGACCGTCGCGCTCGGCGTCGGCGGTCGCTTCCAGGACCCGCTTGAAGTCCACGGGCATGACCTTGGTGAACCGCACGGCGGCGGTCTCCCAGTCGGTGAGCAGCCCGTGCGCGACGGCGGAGTCGGTCGCCGCGTAGTGCTTCTCGACGAGCGCGCGGAGCTCCTCGAGGTCGGAGGCGCTCGGCACCTCCAGCTCCACCATCTGGTGGTTGACCCGCTGCTCGGGCAGGTCGAGCACGTAGGCCACGCCCCCGGACATGCCGGCTGCGAAGTTGCGCCCGATCGGCCCGAGGATCACCGCGCGGCCGCCGGTCATGTACTCGCAGCCGTGGTCGCCCACGCCCTCGACGACCGCGTGCGCCCCGGAGTTGCGGACGCAGAAGCGCTCGCCGACCTTCCCGCGCAGGAAGATCTCGCCCTCGGTGGCGCCGTAGGCGATGACGTTGCCGGCGACGATGTTGTCCTCGGCGACCAGCGGGGCGTCCGGGTGGGGCCGCACGCTGATGCGCCCGCCGGAGAGGCCCTTGCCGCAGAAGTCGTTCGTGTCGCCCACCAGGCGCAGGGTCACCCCGCGCGGCAGGAACGCGCCGAACGACTGCCCGCCCGAGCCGGTGAAGGTGACGTCGATGGTGTCGTCCGGCAGTCCCCGGCCGCCCCAGCGCTTCGTCACCTCGCTGCCGAGCATCGTGCCGACGGTGCGGTTGACGTTGCGCACGGGCAGCTCGAGACGCACCGGCGACCCGTCGGCCAGCGCGCCCTCGGCGAGCTGGATCAGGGTGTGGTCGAGCGCCTTCTCCAGGCCGTGGTCCTGCTGCTTCGAGCAGAACAGGGTCTGCTCGGCGAACGACCCGCGGAGCTCGGGCCGGTGCAGGATCGGCGCGAGGTCGAGGCCCTCGGCCTTCCAGTGCGACTCCGCCGCCCGGGTGTCGAGCACCTCGGTGTGCCCGATCGCCTCCTCGAGCGACCGGAAGCCGAGCGCCGCGAGGTGCTCGCGCACCTCCTGGGCGATGAACTCCATGAACGCGACGACGTAGTCGGCCTTGCCGTCGAACTTCGCGCGCAGCTTCGGGTTCTGCGTCGCGACGCCGACCGGGCAGGTGTCGAGGTGGCAGACCCGCATCATGATGCAGCCCGAGACCACCAGCGGCGCCGTCGCGAAGCCGTACTCCTCGGCCCCGAGCAGCGCGGCGATCATGACGTCGCGGCCGGTCTTCAGCTGCCCGTCGGTCTGCACGACGATCCGGTCGCGCAGGCCGTTGAGCAGCAGCGTCTGCTGGGTCTCGGCCAGGCCGAGCTCCCAGGGACCGCCCGCGTGCTTGATCGACGACAGCGGCGAGGCGCCCGTGCCGCCGTCGTGCCCGGAGATGAGCACGACGTCGGCCTTGGCCTTCGACACACCCGCCGCGACGGTGCCGACCCCGACCTGGCTGACCAGCTTCACGTGGACCCGCGCCGCCGGGTTGGCGTTCTTCAGGTCGTGGATGAGCTGGGCGATGTCCTCGATCGAGTAGATGTCGTGGTGCGGCGGCGGGCTGATCAGGCCCACGCCCGGCGTCGAGAACCGGGTCTTCGCGATCCAGGGGTAGACCTTGTGGCCGGGCAGCTGCCCGCCCTCGCCGGGCTTGGCACCCTGCGCGATCTTGATCTGGATGTCGTCGGCGTTGACCAGGTACTCGCTGGTCACGCCGAAGCGCCCGGAGGCCACCTGCTTGACCGCGGAGCGGCGGGAGTCGCCGCTCGCGTCGCGGGTGAACCGCGACGGGTCCTCGCCGCCCTCGCCGGTGTTCGAGCGCCCGCCGAGACGGTTCATCGCGATGGCGAGGACCTCGTGCATCTCCTGCGAGATCGACCCGTAGGAGATGGCCCCGGTGTTGAACCGTCGGACGATCGCGGAGACCGGCTCGACCTCCTCGATCGGCACCGGCGTGCGCTCGCCGTCCTTGAACCCGAACAGGCCGCGCAACGTCAGCAGCGCGCTCGACTGCTCGTCGACGGCGGCCGTGTACTCCTTGAACGTGTCGTAGTTCTGGGTGCGCGTGGAGTGCTGCAGCTTGAACACCGTGTGCGGGTTGAAGACGTGCAGCTCGCCCTCGCGGCGCCACTGGTACTCGCCGCCGACCACGAGCTCGCGGTGCGCGGCGTGCACGCCGTCGGCCGGCCACGCCACCCGGTGGCGGATCGCGACCTCCTCGGCGAGGACGTCGTAGGAGATCCCGCCCAGACGCGAGGTGGTGCCGGTGAAGCAGTCCTCGACGACCTCGTCGCCGAGGCCGATCGCCTCGAAGATCTGGGCGCCGATGTAGGACGCCACCGTCGAGACGCCCATCTTGCTCATGACCTTGCGGACGCCCTTGGCCAGTGCCTCGACGACGTTGCGGGTGGCGGTGGGCACGCCGACGCCGGTGATGACGCCGCGGTCGATGAGGTCGGCGACCGAGTCCAGGGCGAGGTACGGGTTGACCGCGGAGGCGCCGTAGCCCAGGAGCAGCGACACGTGGTGGGTCTCGCGCACGTCGCCCGCCTCGACGACGAGGTCGACCCGGGTGCGGGTCTTCTCCCGCACGAGGTGCTGGTGCACCGCGCCGGTGAGCAGCAGCGACGGGATCGGCGCGAACCGGGCGTCGGAGTTGCGGTCGGACAGGATGATCACGCGGGCGCCGTCGGCGATCGCGGCCGACACCTCGGCGCGGATCTCGGCGAGCCGGCCGCGCAGGGCCTCCCCGCCGCCGCCGACCTGGTAGAGCCCGGACACGACGTGCGGGGCGAAGCCCGGCAGGTTCCCGTCGTCGTTGATCCCGACGAGCTGCGCGAGCTCGTCGTCGTCGATCACCGGCAGCGGCAGCACCACCCGTCGACAGGACGCGGGCGACACCTCGAGCAGGTTGGTCTCGGAGCCGAGCTGGACCTGCAGCGAGGTGACCAGCTCCTCGCGGTAGGCGTCCAGGGGCGGGTTGGTCACCTGCGCGAACAGCTGGGTGAAGTAGTCGTAGAGCGACCGGCTGCGGCTGGAGAACGCCGCGAGGGGCGCGTCGTTGCCCATCGAGCCGGTGGCCTCGGCGCCGCCCGTGGCCATGGGGCGCAGGAGCAGGGTGAGCTCCTCGCCGGTGTAGCCGAAGGTCTGCTGGCGGCGGACCAGGACGTCGTGGTCGAACGGCACGCGGTGGCGGGCCGGCAGGTCGGCCAGCTCGATCATCCCGGCGTGCAGCCACTCGGCGTACGGGTGCTCCGCCGCGAGCTGCCCCTTGATCTCGTCGTCGTCGACGATGCGGCGTCCGACGGTGTCGACGAGGAACATGCGGCCCGGCTCGAGGCGGCCCTTGCGCACGATCGCCGACGGCTCGATGTCGAGCACGCCGACCTCGGAGCCGAGGACGACCAGGCCGTCCTCGGTGACCCAGTAGCGGGCGGGGCGCAGCCCGTTGCGGTCGAGGACCGCGCCGATGACGGAGCCGTCGGTGAAGGCCGCGAGGGCGGGACCGTCCCAGGCCTCCATGAGCGTGGAGTGGTACCGGTAGAAGGCCCGGCGGGCCGGGTCCATCTCGGTGTGGTTCTCCCACGCCTCCGGGATCATCATGAGCACCGCGTGCGGCAGCGACCGGCCGCCCAGGTGCAGCAGCTCGAGCACCTCGTCGAAGCTCGCCGAGTCGCTCGCCCCGGGCGTGACGATCGGGAACAGCCGGTCCATGTCGTACTTCGAGAACGCGCCGGTCGAGAGCATCGACTCGCGGGCCCGCATCCAGTTGCGGTTGCCGCGCAGCGTGTTGATCTCGCCGTTGTGCGCGAGGTAGCGGTACGGGTGCGCGAGGCCCCAGGCCGGGAAGGTGTTCGTCGAGAACCGGCTGTGGACGAGGGCGATCGAGCTGGTGGTGCGCCCGTCGGTGAGGTCGGCGTAGAACGGGCCGAGCTGCTCCTCGGCGAGCATGCCCTTGTAGACGACGGTGCGGCTGGACAGCGACGGGAAGTAGGTCTCGCACCCGGCGGCGCGGGTCTCGTGCTCGGTGCGCTTGCGCAGCGCGAAGGCGCGGCGCTCCATCGTCAGCTCGATCCCGGCCTCGTCGTCGCCCGCATTGGGGGTGTCGACGACGGCGTCGACGTCGGCCGGCAGTCCGATGAAGAGCTGGCGGAAGGTCGGCATGACCTCACGGGCGGTCGGGCCGATGCCCGCTCCGTCGGGGTCGACCGGCAGGTCGCGCCAGGCGAGGACGTCGACGCCCTCCTCGGCGGCGATCCGCTCGACGATCGCGACGGCCGCGGCGACCTGCTCCGGGTCCGCGGGCAGGAAGGCCGTCCCGGCGGCGTACCGGCCGGCCTCAGGCAGGGTGACGCCCTGCTCGGCGAGCACCGGGCGGTAGAGCCCGTCCGGGAGCTGGATGAGGATGCCCGCGCCGTCACCGGTGGCGTGCTCGGCGCCACGCGCCCCGCGGTGCTCCAGGTTGATCAGCGCCGTCAGCCCCTTGGCGACGATGCCGTGGTCCCGACGACCGGCGATGTCGGCGACGAAGGAGACCCCGCACGCGTCGTGCTCGTGGGCCGGGTCGTAGAGCCCCTGGGCCGCGGGTGCGCCCGCGGCAGGGGTGGTGGCAGGGGTCGTGGTGGCGGCGGTGCCGTCGGCGGCAGCCCCGGAGGTGATGGTCACGGCCTCGTGCCCTCCCGTCGTCGTCGTGTGGTGGTCGGAGGTGATCCGGGTACGGAGCATGTGGCTCCGGGGGTTCCCGGGCGCGGTTCGGCGGGCGGCACGCGTGTGCCGCCCGGGGTGCGGGCGGAGGTCGGAGGGGTCGGGCCGGCTCCGGCGGCCCTCGTGCGCCCGTGCGGCCCGCGCCGGACGTCGTGGCCGTGTGGTGGCCGAAGCAACCTGACGTTAACGGTGGAGTACGCCGAGTGCACGCATCGGAGACCCATTCGAATCGTGCTGATCGCCACGTTCGGGCAACGTTCCGGTCGCCTCCGCGGCACCGGGTCGTGACGACGCTGTCACGGACGGTGCGGCGCGTGGTGGTGGCACGGCGTCCGGCACACCGCGCGGGATCACCGCGGCGGGAGGCCGGTCCCGGTCGTCCGACGGTGTGTGCCGCAGCCCGATCTGCGGGGTCCGTCGGGTATCGGGGCCCCGGTGTCGGGGTATGCCGTTACCGTGTCGAACGGGTGTTCGACCGCGCGGCGGGTCTGTGCCGACCCGCGGTCCGGTCGTCGCCCGTCACCAGCCGACCACGCCGCACGACGGCCGAGACCTCGGGAGCCATCATGAGCGAGACCGACACGCGGGACAGTCTGCCGGGCGACACGCCGTCCGGCCAAGACCCCTCCCGTCACACGCCCGTCACGTCCGGGAGCACGGGGTCCGGCGCACCGGATCCGCACGAGGTGAAGCAGCAGGGCGAGGGCTCCGCCGCGGAGAAGGATCCGGCGAACTGGGTCACCGGGGACGAGCCGATGACCGGCCCGCAGGCCAGCTACCTCGAGACCCTCGCCCAGCAGGCCGGCGAGGAGCCCCCCACCGACCTCACGAAGGCCCAGGCCTCCGACGAGATCGAGCGGCTGCAGGGCTCGGCCGACTCGAACCGGCAGGAGCGGCCGACCGGCGAGTGGGTCACCGGGGACGAGCCGATGACCGGCCCGCAGGCCAGCTACCTCGAGACCCTCGCCCAGCGGGCCGGGGAGGAGCCGCCGGCCGACCTCACCAAGTCCCAGGCCTCCCGCGCGATCGACGACCTGCAGAAGCGCACGCAGGAGTGAGGCACGTCTGGCCCCCGGGTGGTCCGGCGGGCGAGCTCGACCGGGCGGCCCTCACGGAGCTCTACGCCCACCCGGCGGGCCCGCGGCCGTTCGTCCGCGTGAACTTCGCGGCGAGCGCCGACGGCGCGGTCAGCGTCGACGGCCGGTCCACCGGCCTCGACGCCCCGGGCGACCGGACGTTGTTCGGGGTGCTCCGGGAGCTGTCCGACGTGATCCTGGCGGGCTCGGGGACGGTCCGGGCGGAGGACTACCGCGGCGCCCGCACCTCCGAGGCCGCCCGGGCCCGGCGGCGGGCGCGGGGGCAGGCCGCGGTGCCGCCGGTCGCGGTGGTCACCGCGACCCCCGCGCTCGAGCCGGACGCGGCGCTGTTCACCGACACGGCGGTCCCCCCGCTGGTGGTCACCACTGCGACGGCCGCCCCGGCGGCACGGGAGCGGTACGCCGGGCTGGCCGAGGTCCTCGACGCGGGTGACCTCTCCCCCGCCGCGGTCCTCGACTCGCTGGCGGCCCGGGGACTGCCCCGGGTGCTCTGCGAGGGGGGCCCGGGGCTCTTCGGGTCCTTCGCCGCGGCCGGGCTGGTCGACGAGCTGTGCCTGTCGGTCGCCCCGCAGCTGGTGGGCGCGGGGCCGGGTCGCATCGTCGCCGGTCCCGAGCTGCCCGCCCCGCTCCCGTTGCGGCTGACCTCGGCCCTCGCCCACGACGACGGGCTCCTGCTGCGGTACACCGTTAGTCCGTTCGAGTGACAATCCGTGACGGTATCCCGGAGGCCGCCGTCGTACGGGTAGTCGGCCGCGCACAGCGATCACCGCCGACGGCGGTCCCCGACCGCCCCCCGGAATCCCCGCGCAGAGGAGCGCCCACATGACGACCCCTTCCGACTCGGCCACGACCACTCCGGCCGCGCCGCGGACCGGTGGCGCCACCCCCGCCCGCCTCGCCGACGACTCGGGGCAGGGCAAGACCACCATCGCCTCCGGCGTGGTCCAGAAGATCGCCGGCATCGCCGCCCGTGAGGTCTCGGGCGTGTACTCGATGGGCGGCGGCGTCTCGCGCGCCTTCGGCGCGATCCGCGAGCGCATCCCCGGCGGCACCGGCACCTCGCAGGCCGCCGGCGTGCAGGTCGAGGTCGGCGAGAAGCAGGCCGCGATCGACCTCGACATCGTCGTCGAGTACGGCGCCGGCATCGTCGAGCTGGCCCGCGCGGTCCGCCGCAACGTCATCGGTGCCGTCGAGCAGATGACCGGGCTCGAGGTGATCGAGGTCAACATCGCCGTGAACGACATCCACATGCCCGGCGACGAGAACGACTCCGAGCCCGCGCCGGCCCCGACCGCCCGGGTCGAGTGAGCGGCCCCGCCGGGCGGGGCCCGGCCGTCGGCGCGGGGGCCGTGCCACCGTCGGGTCCGCAGCTCGACACGGCGGCCGCCGCGGGGGTGCGGGCCGTGTCGCCGGGATCGGCCGGCGCGCCCGGCCTCGGCACGCTCTCCGAACGGGTCGCCGGTGCCCTGTTGGCCCACCCGGACGTGGTGCGCCTCTCCGGCGGGACCTTCGGGTCGATCGCGACGTACCTGCCGGGACGCCGGCTCGTCGGGGTCTCCCTCGGCGACGGTGACGAGCCGTCGCGGATCAGCGTGGTGCTCCGGCTCGGCGCCCGGGTCCGGCCCACCGCCGAGGCCCTGCGTGCCCTCGTCGCGGCGGAGACCGGCGCCCGACGCGTCGACGTCGTGGTCACCGACCTCGCCGACCCGACCGACCCGGCGGAGACCGCCGCGGCCGCCGGTCACGCGGGGCCGTGAGCACCCCGTGACCCCCGCCCCGACCCCGGCCGGCGAGTTCCGGGCCTTCGTCCGTCGGCACCATCCCGACGTCGGCGGCGACCCGGAGATCTTCCGCCGGGGTCTGGCGGCGTTCCGCGCCGGGCGCTCACCGTTCGAGGCCGTCCCGACCGCGGACGACGGGCGCGGCCCCGACGCCCGGACCGACGCATCGCCGCGTTGGTCGATCGCGGACGACGACCCGCGTCTCGACGCACCGATCGTCGCGGTCTCCGGCCACGTCGTCCCCCGCACGCTGCGCGCCGGCCGTCGCTGGCTGGGCCGCGCCCCGCTCAACCCGGTGCGAACCCGCCGGGTCGTCTGACCCCACCCCCTCCACGTCAGGAGCTCCACACCATGAGCGCCACCACGGCCGGCCTGTTCGTCGGCCTCCTGCTCGGCGTCGCCGCCGCGGCCGGCGGTCTCGTCGGGTTCTTCATCGCCCTCGTCCTCGGCATCCTCGGTCTGGTCGTCGGGCGCGTGCTCGACGGCGAGCTCGACATCACGCAGTTCACCGGCCGCGGTCGCGACCGATGAGCACGCCGTCCTCGGACGCCACGACCCCCGTGCCCGTCGTCCCGTCGACCGCTCCCGCGGCCCCCGACGAGCCGGGCGAGCGCGGGAGCCTGGACATCTCCTTCGGCGTCGTCCGCCGGATCGCCGAGCACGCCGCCGACTCCACCGAGGGCACGGTGCGCACCGAGCGCCGGGTCGCCGGGCTCGGGTTCGGCGAGGCCGGTGCCTCGGCCAAGGTGTCCGGCTACGGCGACCAGGTCGACCTGCGTCTCGAGGTCCCCCTCGCCTACCCGGCACCGATCGCGCTCACCGTCGACGCGGTCCGCGGCAACGTGCGCGAGCGGGTGCAGACCCTCACCGGATACGCGGTGCGCTCGCTCGACGTCACCGTCTCCGCCCTGTCCGTCCCGGCCGGTCCCACGGCCCCGACCTCCCGGGTGCAGTGATGCGCGTCCTCCTACGGCTGCTCTCGCCGCTGCTCGGTCTCCTCCTCGCCGCCGTCGGCGCCCTCACGGCGCTCGAGGTGATCGTCGCCTGGGTCGCGCCCTCCTCGTCGCCGCTGGTGGTGCCGTGGCCCACCTGGCAGGCCGCGATCGGGAACCTGAGCTGGTCCTCCGGGGCCGTGCGCGGTGTCGCGATCGGCGTCGGCGTGGTCGGCCTGCTCGTGCTGCTGGTCGGCCTCGTCGCCCGCCGCCACGACGTCGCGCTGACCGAGCCGGTCCCGGAGGTCACCGTCACCACCTCGCCGCGCTCGCTCGCCCGCGCGGTCGGGCACGAGGTCCGCTCGCACGCCGACGTCGTGTCCGCCTCCGTGGTCGCGTCGCAGAAGAAGGTCGTCGTCCGGGCGGGCACCCTCGACGCCCCGGACGAGGTCCGCACCGCAGTGCGCGAGCGCGTCGACGAGGTCCTCGGGCGGCTCCCGCTCGCCCGCCGTCCCCGCGTGTCCGTCACCGTCGCCGCCACCAAGGGGGTCAAGTGAGCCGCCGTTCCCGCGCCGCCGTCGCCCGGTCCGCCGCCGGGGACCGCACGCTCGTCGTCCTCTCCGGCCTCGTCCTGCTCGCGCTCGGCGTCCTGGTCGTCCTGCTCGGCACCGGCGTCTTCGGGTCCAACCGGGCGCAGCGCCCGCTGTTCGACCCCGTCGTGACCGGCTGGGTGGGGCAGAACGTCGACCCGACCCGCTGGATCGCGATCGCCGCCGGCATCGTCCTGCTCGTCGTCGGGCTGATCTGGGCGGTGCGCTCCCTGCGCCCCGAGCCGCGGCCCGACGTCCTGCTCTCCGAGACCCCGGGCGAGCGCCTGACCGTGGACCACTCGGCCATCGCCGATGCCGTCCGGCACGACGCCGAGGCCATCGACGGGGTGAGCCGGGCCCGCGTGCGGATGGTGGGCACCGAGCGCCGTCCCGCGCTGCGGATGTCACTGTGGCTCGTCGAGGGCACGGACGTCCGGGACGTCTGGGCCGACATCGACGGCCGGGTCCTCGCCCGCGCCCGCCAGGCGTTCTCCGTGGACGCGCTGCCCACGGCGGTCCGGCTCGAGCTCGACGCGAAGGCCTCGCAGAGCCCGCGCGTGCAGTAGCGCCACGGCGGCGAGGAGACTGGCGCGGTGGACCTGCCCGTGATGCCCCCGGTGCTGCCGATGCTGGCCAAGCCCGTGAAGTCGATCCCGGACGGCCAGTGCTTCGAGCCGAAGTGGGACGGCTTCCGGGCCGTGGTCTTCCGCGACGGCGACGAGGTGGAGATCGGCAGCCGGAACACCAAGCCGATGACGCGGTACTTCCCGGAGGTCGTCGAGGCCCTCCGCGAGCACCTGCCCCCGCGGTGCGTGGTCGACGGCGAGATCATCGTCGCCACCCCCGACGGGCACGGTCTGGACTTCGAGGCGCTGCAGCAGCGCATCCACCCCGCCGTCTCGCGCGTCACCCTGCTCGCCGAGCAGACGCCGGCGTCGTTCGTCGCCTTCGACCTGCTCGCCGTCGACGACGAGGACCTGACCCGGCGCCCGTTCGCCGAGCGCCGGGCCCGGCTGGTCGACGTGCTCGACGACCGCGCGCCCGTCCACGTGACGCCGATGACCACCGACGTCGACGAGGCGCAGGACTGGTTCGTCCGCTTCGAGGGCGCCGGGCTGGACGGGCTCATCGCGAAGAAGCCCGACCTGACCTACCAGCCGGACAAGCGCGTGATGAGCAAGATCAAGCACGAGCGCACCGCCGACTGCGTGGTCGCGGGCTACCGGGTGCACAAGTCCGGGCCGGACGCCCTCGGCTCGCTGCTGCTCGGACTGCACACCGCCGACGGGACGCTCGCGAGCGTCGGGGTCGTGGGGGCCTTCACCATGGCCCGTCGTCGGGAGCTGATGGCGGAGCTGCAGCCGCTGGTCACGACCTTCGACGAGCACCCGTGGAACTGGGCGGCGCACGAGCAGGGCGAGCGCACCCCGCGCAAGAACGAGACCAGCCGCTGGAACGCGGGGAAGGACCTCTCGTTCGTGCCGCTGCGACCGGAGCGCGTCGTCGAGGTGCGCTACGACTACCTCGAGGGCGACCGGTTCCGGCACACCACGCAGTTCGTGCGGTGGCGCCCGGACCGAGACCCGTCGTCGTGCACCTACGAGCAGCTCGACCGGCCGACCAGCTTCGACCTCGCCGACATCCTGCCGCCCGCCTGACGGGCCCTCACCGCGGGACGACCGGGGCCCCGGCATCATGGGGCCGCGCCCGCCGCCCGTCCCGTCGAGAGGTCCCGCCATCCGTCGTCCCCGGTGGTTGCTCCTCCTGCTCCTCGCGGTCCTCCTGGCCGGGTGCGCGGTCGGCCCGAGCCGCCGTCCCCCGGTGGCCACCGTCAACAGCGACGAGCCGGCCGCGCCCGCGACGAGCAGTGCGCTGCCGCCGGCGCCACCGCCCTCGCTGCTCCCCCCGCTGATCGCGTCCTCGCCGCAACTCGACTTCACCGAGTGCACCGCGGGCCAGCTCTCCCGACTCGGCGGGGCCGCCGTGCTCGGGGGGCGGGACCTGCGGTTCGGGTGCGCGACGGTGCCGGTCGGCGGCGGGTACGCGAGCGGATCGGCCACCAGCGCCGCGGAGGTCGACGTCACCCGGGTGTCGCTCGGACCCGCGCCGGCGGTGCCGACCGTGCCGATCGCCGTGCTGGGCGACCCCGGTCGGCGGACGGGGGTCGAGCAGGCCGTGCGGCTCGCCGCCCGCGCGCCCGCCGAGCTGCTCGACGGCCGCACGCTCTACGGCATCGACGTGCGCGGGGCGTCCGCGGGCGGCGTCGACTGCATCACGCCGTCCACGCGGGCGGCCATCTCCGACGCCGATCCGGCCGCGGCCGACCCGGTCGCGCTGGCCCCGCTCGCAGCCGCCGCGGCGACGGCGGCACGGACCTGCTCGCAGCTGCTCGAGGACTCCCTCACCGAGTACGGCACCGCGACCGACGCCGACGACCTCGAGGAGGTCCGCCGGGCCCTCGGCGCCGTACGACTGCACGCCGTCGGCCTGGGCGGTGGCGCGGCCACGCTGGCGCGCTGGGCCCAGAGCCACCCCGACCAGCAGGGCCGGCTGGTCCTCGACGCGCTGCCCGACCCCACCGCGGCGGCGGGGCTCACCGCCGACCAGCGCGGCGACGCCGCCCGCCGGGCCCTCGACGCGTTCGCCCAGAACTGCGTGGCCACCGGGTGCGCCCTCGGCGCCGACCCGCGCGGCGCCGTCGCCGACCTGGTCGCCCGCCTGCGCGGCTCTCCCCTGGTCGCGCCGCCGACCGCCACCGGCTCCGTGCCCGGACGACGGGTCACGGCGGGCACCGTCGTCAGCGTCCTGGTGCCGGGGCTGGCCGACCCGGACTCCTGGCCGACCCTGGCGTCGGCGCTCGCGGGCGCGCGCGGCGGGGACCCGACCGGGCTCCTGGCGCTCTCCGAGCAGAACGAGAACGAGGGCGGGTTCGACCTCGGCCTGGTCAGCGCCTGCAACGACGAGTCGGAGCGCCCGACGATCGACCAGGTGGCCCAGGCCGCCGCCCGGGCCCGGGCGACCGACCCCGTGTTCGGCGGCTGGTTCGCGCAGCGGGCGCTGGTGTGCTCCTCCTGGCCGGTGCCGACCGAGCAGCCGACCCCGTTCGCCGGCACCGCCGTGCCCACGGTGCTGCTCGGGACCTCGGCCGACCCGCTCGTCCCGCTGGCCGAGAGCCAGCGGGTGGCCGCGGGGATGCAGTCCTCGGCGCTGGTGTCCTGGCTGGGCACCGGCCACGGCGCGTACCCGGCGACCCCGTGCATCAGCGGGGTGGTGGACGACTACCTGCTCCGGGAGGACGTCCCGCGCGAGGAGACGGTCTGTCCACCGTGAGACCGAGCGCAGCGGAGCCCGAACCGACGATGCCGTGATGATCATCCTCCTGCCGAGCGGTCCGGCTGCCCGTAGGGTCTGACCCCGTGCCGCTCCCGCGACTCCCCCGCCTGGTCGACGCCGCGCTCGACCGCCTCGTCGTCCCCGGCTACTCGAGGCTGGGCTACCTGGCGCGCTCCGCGTCCTGGCCGGCTCTACCCCCACAGGCGCTCGCGGGTCGGACGATCGCGGTCACCGGCGCGAGCTCGGGGCTCGGGTCGGCCACCGCGACCGGGCTCGCCGGGCTGGGCGCGGCCGTGGAGCTCGTCGTCCGGGACCGGGCCCGCGGGGAGGCCACCCGCGCGGAGATCCTCGCGGCGCACCCGGACGCGCAGGTCACGGTCGCCCGCTGCGACCTGTCCGACCTCTCCGACGTGCGCCGCTACGCGCTCGACGCGCGGGACCGGCTGCTGGCCCTGCACGGGCTGGTGCACAACGCCGGCGTCCTGCCGGCCGAGCGGTCGGAGAGCCCGCAGGGCCACGAGCTCTGCCTCGCCACGCACGTGCTCGGCCCGTTCCTGCTGACCCGCGAGCTGCTCCCGCTGCTGCGCGCCGGCTCGCCCCCCGACCGTCCCGGCGCCCCCGCCCGGGTCGTGTTCGTCTCCTCCGGCGGGATGTACACCGCCTCGCTGCGCACCGACGACCCGGAGTACACCGAGGGCCGCTACTCCGGCGGCGCCGCCTACGCGCGCACCAAGCGGATGCAGGTGGTGCTCGCCGAGCTGCTCGCCGACGACCTCGCACCGAGCGGCGTGGTGGTGCA
Organism: Actinomycetospora sp. NBRC 106378; assembly: GCF_030269685.1. Classification (GTDB taxonomy): domain Bacteria; phylum Actinomycetota; class Actinomycetes; order Mycobacteriales; family Pseudonocardiaceae; genus Actinomycetospora. The sequence goes on along the minus strand of NZ_BSTT01000010.1, from coordinate 171,715 downwards.
CAGCATGCATCCCGGCTGGGCCGACACCCCGGGCGTCGCCGACTCGCTGCCGGGTTTCCACCGCCTCACCGGCCCCCTGCTGCGCACCGCCGAGCAGGGCGCCGACACCGCGGTGTGGCTGCAGGCCGACACCGAGCCGGGGCACTGCAGCGGCCTGTTCTGGCACGACCGCTCCCCCCGTCCGACCCATTACCTGTTCGGCGAGGAGACCGCGGCGCAGCGGGCGGCGCTGTGGACGCTGTGCGTCGACGCGACGCACGACGCCGACGCGTCCTGAACCCCTCCCGCTGAGGATCGGTTCATCCGATCGGGCCCCCGCGTTAACACCGGGCGCCCGACCGACGATGCGCCGGACGAGGGCCCCGTGACGAGGCGGGGCCGCCGGCGCCATCGGGGGCGACGCATGAGCCAGGAGACACCGCACCGGAGCGGTCCGGGGCCGGACGAGCGTGACGGCGGGGCGGTGCGCGACCGGTCGCCGCACGGCGCCCCGCGGCACGCGCCGCACCCGCGACAGCCGGTGCCGCCCATGCCGCCCATGCCGCCGATGGCCCCGCCGCCCGGGATGCCCCGGCAGGCCCCGCCCGGGTACGGCTACCGCGCCTACCCCCCGCCGACCGGCGGCTGGGCCCCGATCGGCGTCGACGACGACGCCGAGGACCCCCGCACGCCCGGCAACCCGGCCGCGTCGTTCTCCGCGGTGCTGGGGGTGCTGGCCCTGCTGGTCGGGCTGCGGCCACTCGCGTTCGGGAGCATGGCGCTGTCGTGGGACGGCTTCGTCGGGATCGGGATCGCCCTCGTCGCCCTCGTCGCCGGGGCGGTCGGGCTGCGCACGTCGGTCCGCCGCCCGGTCGCGGCCGTCGGCATGGTGCTCGCGGTGGTCGCGCTCCTCGTCGTCGCGGTGCTTCCCACGTTCTGAGCGCTCGACCTAGAACGTGATGACGAGCCGACCCCGGACGCCTCCGGCCTCCAGGCGCCGGTGGGTCTCGGCCGCCTCCTCGGCCGGCACGGTGGCGGCGACCCGCAACGTCACCGCCCCGGACTCGACCTGCTCGCGCAACCGGTCCAGCGCGGCCCGGTTCCGCGCGTAGTCGCGCACCCACACCGGGTGCCAGGTGATGCCCCGGCCGCTGCCGCCCTCCGGGCCACCGTACCCGCGCACGGTGGCGATGCGGCCGCCGTCGACGAGCGCGGGGACGAGGTCGTCGGTCTGCAGCGACCCGTCCGCGATGCCGTCCACCCCGCCGCCGACCGCCGCGCGGATCCGGTCGGCGACGCCGTCGCCGCGCCGCACGACGAGGTCCGCACCGAGGCCGCGGACCAGGTCCTCGTCGGCCTGCGCCGCGTCGGCCACCACCCGCAGCCCGTCGGCCTTCGCGAGCTGCACGACGTACCCGCCGAACGCCCCGGCGGCACCGGTCACGGCCAGCGTGGCGCCCGCGGGCAGAGCCAGCCGGTCCAGGGCGAGGCGGGCCGTCAGCCCGTTCATGGGCAGGGTGGCGGCCGCCGCGTCCCCGACGCCGGCGGGCGCGGGCGCCACCGAGTCCACGGGGAGGGCGATCCGCGAGGAGTAGCCGCCGTGCGACCCGGAGGGCACGACGATGCCCATGACCCGGTCCCCGACGGCGAGGCCGGCGTCGGCGGTGTCGGGGCCGAGCGCCGCCACGGTGCCGGCCACGTCCATCCCGGGCACGTACGGCGGCGGGTCCTTCCGGAGGGCCTCGGCGCGCGCGCCGTTGCGGGTGAACGTGTCCGTCGGGCTGACGGCGGCCGCGGCGACGTCCAGCAGCACCTCACCCGGCCCCGGCTCCGGGTCCGGCAGCTCGACCACGTGCAGGGCCTCGGGCCCGCCGAACTCGGTCACTCCCACGGCTCGCACGGTCCGGGTGTTCCCCCGACGGGCGGACCGTCACTCCCGTTGTGATGACGTCCCTGGGCCGGCGGGGTCGGCGGTGGCACCGTCGTCGGGGTGTCCCCCGACGTCGACGCGCTCCGGCCCACCCCCATCTTCGACGAGGTCGACCGGTGGGCCCGTCACACCGAGGCGGTCGGCCCCTCCATGCTCACCTTCCGGCGACCCACGGCGCCCGCGCCGGGCACCGCGAGGACCGTCCTCGCCCTGCTCGCGGCGGCCCGCGAGGAGCGCACACCACGCCACGCCCTGCGACGGTCATGATCGTCCGGGGCCGTACGATGTGCGCGTGACCTCCTCCGAGTCCGCGCCGTCGGCCCCGGAGCTCCCCGTTCCCGGGTCGGCCTGGGCCGACGGCGACGTCGGGGAACGGACCCGTCGGACCCGCCGTCGGCTGCTGCTCGCCGCGGCCACCGTGTTCGACGCCCAGGGCTACCGCGGGGCGGCGTTGAGCGACATCCTCGCCGTCGCGGGCCTGACGAAGGGCGCGCTGTACTTCCACTTCCGGTCCAAGCGGGCGCTCGCGGAGGCCCTGCTGGTCGAGGTCTGCGACTCCTGGTCGGCCCTGGTCGACCGGATCGACCGCCAGGGCGTGGACCCCCTGTGGCGACTGCTCCTCGAGACCGACGCCTACACGGCACGGTGGATGTACGACCCGCTCGTCCGCGGCATCAGTCGCGCGATCTACGAGCCCGACCTCCGCGAGCACCGCCTCGCGTGGCTGACCGCGTGGGAGCACGCGACCGTCGAGCGGCTGACCCAGGCCGAGGCGGCCGGGCTGCTGGCGTCGAACGTCGACCCGGTGCGCGCCGCCCGCACGGTCGTCGCCGTGGCCTCCGGCAACCACGCCCTCGCCGACGGCCCGGACGACCTGTGGACGCGCATGTCGGAGTCGTGGGAGGGCCTCGTGCCGGTCCTCACCTCCGAGGCGTGGTCGCAGGACTGGGCCGCGTCGGGCTGGCGCGACCGCGCCCGGCCCGACGGCGACCGCTACCGGGCCTCCCGCGAGCCCTGAACGGTCAGGCGGGAGCGGTGCGTGCCAGGGCCTCCCACCCCTGGTCCGCGGCGCGCGCGGCCTCCTCCGCGGCCGCACCCCCGCGCAGCCCGAAGAGACGCTTGGCGACCAGCAGGTAGACCACCACCGCGACGTTCACGATCAGCGCGACCACCTTGGTGGGGGTGACCCGCACGGTCAGCTCGTAGATCTCGGGGACCAGCAGCACGGACGTCGCGATCAGCGTGAGGTACTCGGCCCAGCGTCGGCCCCACCACAGCCCGAGTGCCTCCACCCCCTCGAGGAGGGCGTAGGCGGCGAGGGCGATCCCCACGAGGACGATCGTCCGGTCCTGGGCGGTGAACGCGCGGGTCACCTCGCCGAGGACCCCCTCCTGCAGGCCGTCACCGAGACCGAGGGTCCGGCGCAGCGTGTCGAGCACGGCGAAGAACGGCGTGCGCAGGGCCTCGCGGTCCGCGAGGAACACGAACACCGCCGCGGCGGCGAGGCCGAGCCCGAGGAAGTGCAGCAGGCGGTCGATCGCGATGAGCCGCAGGACGAACCGGTCCCGCAAGGCCCGGCCGCGCAGCGGCAGGTCGACCTCGGCCCGGGTGGGCAGGCGGTCCCGCCCCGGGGCGGCCGGCGGGGGCAGCGGCACCCACGAGTCGCAGCGCAGGCACCGGTGCCAGCGGGAACCGGCGGACTCCCGCACGACCAGACCGACGTCGAACCCGGCGTCGTCGGTGTCGAGCGTGGCCGCGTCGGTCCCGAGCAGGGAGTGGCCACGTAGCCCGCAGGTGATGAGCTCGTAGTGGAAGCGCGGCCGGAACCGCGCCGGCGGGACGGTGCCCGGCGGCCGGGGCACCGCGACCTTGGTCGTCACCCTGCGATCGTAGGGCGACGACGGGTGCTCACACGGCGGGTGCCAGCTCCGCCACCGGGACGGTGACGGTCTCCTGCACCCACACCTGGCCGTCGTCGGTGACCGACACGGCGTGGGTACGCACCGGCTTCTTCGCCGGGGGGCCGTCGGGGCGCCCGGTCCGGAGGTCGAAGCACGCGGCGTGCAGCGGGCACTCCACCGCGCAGCCCTCGAGGAAGCCGTCGGACAGCGACGCGTCCTGGTGCGTGCAGGTGTCGTCGATGGCGAAGAGCTCGCCCCCGACGTGGAACACCGCGATCGCCACCGTCCCCTCCACCCGGACCGACTCGCCGTCGGGGATGTCCGAGAGTTCGCCCACGTAGATCATGTCTGGCTCCTGTTGCGTATTGCGCGGCGCGTCCTGCGATTCGCAACATGAGCGTGACGATTCGCGGAAGCGCCGTCAAGGGGGTCACCGGGGACTTCTGGCGACGTACTGTTGCCATTGGATGACACGGCTGGTACGCGACTGATATGTCAATACGCCGTCCAACACGGCGACATCCGGGTGACACACTTCCCGGTCAGGGCCGCAGCGAACCGAGGTCCGCGAGGGGATCGGATGATCGACCAGCCGCACCCGTGGCGGCGGGACGGGGTACGGCCGCCGGCCGTCGAGGGCGAGTACGTCCTGCGGCGCGCGACCGCCGCGGCCGCCGTGGGCAACGTCGCGGAGTGGTACGACTTCGGGCTCTACTCCTACCTCGCCGGCACCGTGCTGAGCCGGGTCTTCTTCCCCGACGCCGGGCCCTGGGCGGCGGTCTACACGCTGGGCGCGTTCGCGGCCGCCTTCGTGATGCGCCCGCTCGGCGGCCTCGTCTTCGGACCCCTCGGCGACCGCATCGGACGGACGAGGGTCCTCTCGGCCACCGTCGTGCTCATGGCGGCGGCCACGCTGCTGCTGGGCCTCGTGCCGGGTCACGGGACGATCGGCGTCGCCGCCCCGGTCCTCGTGCTGGTCATCCGGATGCTGCAGGGCTTCTCCGCGGGCGGGGAGTACACGGGGGCCCTCACCCTGATCGCGGAGTACGCCCCCGACCGGCGTCGCGGCTTCTTCGGCAGCTGGCTCGAGTTCGGCACGCTGAGCGGCTACACGCTCGGGGCCGGCGCGAGCGCCCTGGTCATCGCCCTGCTGCCCGACGACGCGCTGCTCTCCTGGGGCTGGCGCCTCCCCTTCATGCTCGCCCTCCCGCTCGGGATCACCGGCATCTACCTACGCCTGCGCCTGGAGGACACCCCGGCCTTCCGTCAGCTCATGGACCGCTCCCCCGCGGTCGCGGGCATGCCGCTGCGCCGGGCCCTGACGATCGTGCTGGTGCGCTACCGCCGCGGCGTGCTCGTGGCGGGCGGGCTGGTGGTGGCCTGGAACGTCGCGAACTACGTGATGACGAGCTACGTGCCCACCTACCTGACGAGCACGCTGGTCGAGTACGGCGAGGCCGGCACCGGCACCGCGGCCGCGACCGGGCTGCAGGTCGCGGTCATGCTCACGATGCTGGCCACGATCACGACGGTCGGGCGGCTGAGCGACCGGATCGGCCGTCGACCCGTCCTGCTCACGGGCAGCACCGCGCTCGTGGTGACCGGTCTGCCCGCGGTCTGGCTGCTCCGCCAGGGCCTGCTCGGTCAGATCGGCGGGCTGGCCCTGATGGGCGCGTGCCTGCTCTGCTTCGCGGCCGTGGCGCCGTCCACGCTGCCCGCCGTGTTCCCCACCCTCGTGCGCTACGGCGGCCTCGCGCTCACCTTCAACGTCGCGGTCTCGGTCTTCGCGGGCACCTCCCCGACCGCGATCGCCGCCCTCACCGCGTCGACCGGCTACCTCGACTGGGCGGGCTGGTTCCTGGTGGCGGCCGGCGTGATCGGCCTCGTGAGCGTGGCGTTCCTCGAGGAGAGCGCCGGGCACCCGCTCGCCGGCGCCCGGCCGCTCGCCTCGAGCGCGGACCTGCCACCGCCCGAACGCTCGCCGGACGGCGTGTTCCTCGAACATCCCCGGGACTGAGCCGGTGGGGCCTCAGCCGGCCCGGCGCGGCAGCTCGGTGCGCCGCAGGCGGCCGAACATCCGCGGCTCGGCCATCGCGAAGAGCCCCGTCGTCGCCCCGTCCGTCCCGACGTAGCGGGCGACGAACCGCCGCTCCCCCGGATCGCCGTGCAGGACCTCGACCGCGTCCCTGGAGTCCGGGTGGCCGGCGAGCTGCAGCAGGCGGCCGTACTGCTCGGACCAGACGTAGCCCGAGGGCGCGACGGTGCGGACCGTCGAGCCGGCGAGGAGGTTCTCCGCGGCGACCGCCGCCTGTTCCCCCGCGCTCGTCCAGTGCTCGTGGCGGTGGGTGGACGTGCCGCGGCACCAGCGGGCGACGTCGCCCACCGCCACGACGGCCGGGACGTCGGTGACGAGCCCGTCGTCGGTGCAGGCGCCGTTCTCGACCTTCACCCCCGAGCCCTGCAGCCAGCCGGTGTTCGGGGTGATGCCCACGCCGACGACGACGACCTCGGCCGGCACCTCACGGCCGTCCCGCAGCCGCACCCCGGTGACCCGGCGCGCCCCACCGGACGTCGGCGCCGTGGTGAGACCCTCGACCGCGACCCCGGCGTGCAGGGTGGTGCCGGCGTCGTCGTGCAGGGCCACGCAGGTCGCGGCGACGGTCGGGCCGAGCACCGGGGCCAGCGGCGTGTCGAGGCCGTCGAGGACGGTGACGTCCAGGCCGAGCGCCCGGCACGTGGAGGCGACCTCGGCGCCGATGAACCCGCCCCCGACGACGGCCACCCGCGACCCGGGCGCGAGCGCGGCCCGCAGCGCCCGCGCGTCGTCGAGGGTGCGCAGCGCGTGGACCCCCTCGACGTCGGACGTGCCGGGCAGCCTCCGGGCGCTGCCGCCGGTGGCCACCACGACGCCGTCCGCCGCCACCTCGCCGCCGTCGACGAGCCGGACCCGGCCCGCCGCGGTGTCGAGCGCCGCCGCGCGCGTGCCGGGCCGCAGGTCCAGCGCCAGCCCGGCGAGGTCCTCGTCGTCGAGGAGCGCGAGGCCCGCCTCGTCGGTGCTCCCGGCCAGGAACTCCTTCGACAGCGGCGGCCGGTCGTAGGGGACGTGCGGCTCGTCGCCCAGCAGGGTGAGGCGGCCGTCGAACCCGGCGGCCCGCAGGGCCTGGGCCGAGCGCACCCCGGCGACGGAGGCCCCCACGATCGCGATCGTCTTCATGCGCGCTCCTCGGCACACGGGAGGGACGCCGCGGCGCGAACGCGCGGCCGCGGCACCGGACAGGACCGACGTTGCGTCCTACGCGCACGTGATCCTCCATGCGCAACTCAGACCGTGGGAGAACGGCCTGACGTTGTCAAGGAGGGGTTCGACGCCGGGAAATCCCGGACTCTCCCCGGCCAGCCCTTGACACGGCCCGATTCCGACGGGGAGCGTGCTCGTTGCGTGATGAGAACCAGTGTCGCCTATCGCGCAACAGCACCGGCGCGGTCCGACAGACCGGACCCGCCCGCTCGCCCGGTCGGGCCCACGTCGAGGAGCACGCACGATGACCACTGGTGAGTTCGTCGGATCGATCACCGGCCCGGCGCTCCCCGAGAGCCTGCGGGAGACCCTCCCGGGCCGGTACTACACCGACCCCGCGATCTTCGCGGCCGAACAGGCGCTGATCCTCGAGCAGGGCTGGTTCTGCGCGGTGCTCGCCGCGGACATCCCGTCCGCCGGCGACTTTGAGACCGTGCAGGTCGGCCGGGAGAGCGTGATCGTGGCGCGGGGACGCACCGGCGCCGTGCACGCCTACCTCAACGTGTGCCGGCACCGCGGGGCGCGCCTGTGCACCGAGGAGAAGGGCTCGGTCCGGCGCTCCTTCCAGTGCCCGTACCACGCCTGGACCTACGGTCTGGACGGGAAGCTGATCGCGGCGCCCAACATCGCCTCCATGCCGGACGTCGACCGGCACCGGTACGGCCTCGACCGCGTCGCGGTGCAGGAGTGGCTCGGCTACGTGTGGGTCTGCCTCGCCGACGAGCCGCCGTCCTTCTCCGACACCGTGGTCGCCGACGTCACCACCCGCCTCGGCTCCCCCGACGCGATCGTCGGCTACGACGTGGCCGGCCTGAAGCTCGGTCGCCGCATCTCCTACGACGTGGCGGCGAACTGGAAGCAGATCGTCGAGAACTTCATGGAGTGCTACCACTGCGGGACGATCCACCCGGAGCTGACCGAGGTGCTCCCGGAGTTCGCCGACGGGCTCGCCGCGCAGTACTTCGTGGGGCACGGGGCGGAGTTCGGGGAGGACGTCGCGGGCTTCACCGTCGACGGCTCGGCGGGGCACGCGCGCATCCCGGGCGTCGCCGCCGAGCAGGACCGCCGCTACTACGCGATCACGGTGCGCCCGCAGGTGTTCGTCAACCTGGTCCCCGATCACGTGGTGTTCCACCGCATGTTCCCCCTGACCGCCGACCGGACGCTCGTGGTCTGCGACTGGCTCTACCTCCCCGAGGTCGTCGACTCCGGGGCCGACCTGGACCGCTCGGTGGAGCTCTTCCACCGGGTGAACCAGCAGGACTTCGAGGCCTGCGAGCGCTGCCAGGTGTCGATGGACTCGCGGTCGTACGCGCGGGGCGGGGTGCTGGTCCCGAGCGAGCACCACATCGGCGAGTTCCACGACTGGGTGCGCGAACGCGTCGGCTGAAGCCACCCACCACCCGACCCGCAGCACACCGGACGAACGAGACGAGCCATGAGCGCCGATCCCGATCCCACCCCCCACCCCGTCGCCGCCGAGCCCCTGGCCGACGCCTTCGCGGTCGCCGACCAGCTCGCCGTCCACGGCAGCGACTGCGTCTGCCCGCGGTGCGCCGGGCGCCTGCCCTTCCTGCTCCGCGACCTCGCGCGCGCCCTCCCCGAGGACGACCGCGCCTGACCCGTCCCCCACCGTCTCCCTGTCCGTCCGCGCACGTCAGGGCCTGTCAGGGCTGCTCGACGGGCCACGGACGGGCCCGAGCAGTCAGGTAGCCTCCGACGATGTCAGCGTCGATCGACCCCGCACCGGCGCCGGGTGAGAAGGTCGGCGCGGTCCAGTCGGTCGACCGGGCCGTGGCGATCCTCGAGTTCGTCGCCGAACAGGGCGAGGCCGCGATCACCGACATCGCCGCAGCGCTCGACGTCCACAAGTCGACGGCCTCCCGGCTGGTCGCGGCCCTGCAGCGCCGCTCCCTGCTCGAACAGCACGGCGACCGGGGCCGGTACGCCCTGAGCTTCGGTCTGATCCGGCTCGCGTCCGCCACGACCGCGCGGCTCGACGTCTCCCGGCTCGGGCAACCGGTCTGCCAGCGCCTCGCGGAGTCGCTGGGCGAGACCGTGAACATCGCGGTCAGCGACGGCGAGGCCGGGATCACGGTGGCCCAGGAGAGCGGCACCGCCTCCGTCATCTCGGAGAACTGGGTCGGACGGCGGACCCCGCTGCACGCGAGCTCGGCCGGCAAGGTCCTGCTCGCCTGGATGGACACGACGGACCGACGACGGGTCCTGCGTCGCCCGCTGGAGCAGTTCACCGAGGAGACGATCGTGACCCCGGCGGCGCTGCGGATCGAGCTCGCGCGCGTCTTCGACGAGGGCTACGCCCGCTCGTTCGAGGAGCTCGAGGTGGGGATGCACGCCGTCGCCGTCCCCGTCGTGTCGGCCGACGGCACCGTGGGCTCGGCCCTCTCGGTCACCGGGCCCGCCTACCGGCTGCCGCGGCGCCGCGCCCGCGCCGTCGTGGCGGAGCTCAAGGAGGGGGCGGCCGAGATCTCCGCGAAGCTCGGCCACCGCCCCGTCTGATCCGGGATCAGCGCAGGACGACGGTGCTGTGGCCGTCGAGCAGCACCCGGTGCTGGCAGTGCCAGCGCACCGCCCGCGAGAGCGCGAGCGCCTCGGCGTCCCGCCCCACCATCTGCAGGGCGTGCGGGTCGTAGGAGTGGTCGATCCGGATGACCTCCTGCTCGATGATCGGGCCCTCGTCGAGGTCGGCCGTCACGTAGTGCGCGGTGGCCCCGACCAGCTTCACCCCGCGGTCGTAGGCCTGGTGGTAGGGCTTGGCGCCCTTGAACCCGGGCAGGAACGAGTGGTGGATGTTGATCGCCCGCCCGCGCAGGGCAGCGCACGTCGTGTCCGAGAGGATCTGCATGTAGCGCGCGAGCACCACCAGCTCCGCGTCCAGCCGGTCGACGACGGCGAGCAGCTCGGCCTCGGCGTCGGCCTTGGTCGCCGGCGTGACGGGCAGGTGCACGAACGGCAGGCCCGCGGCCTCGGCCATCGGCCGCAGGTCCTCGTGGTTCGACACGACGCCGATGAGCTCGGCCCCCAGCCCGCCCGAGCGCCAGCGGTAGATCAGGTCGTTCAGGCAGTGTCCGAGCCGCGAGACCAGGACGAGGACGCGGACCGGGCGGGCCGGGTGGAACGTGTGCTCCATGTCGAACGCGGCCGCGACCGCGTCGAAGCCCTCCTCGACCTCCTCCACGGAGGTGCCGTCGGGCACGGCGATCTCGGTGCGCAGGAACAGCCGCCGCCGCACCGCGTCGTCGAACTGCTGGTGCTCCACGATGTCGCACCCGCGGGCGGCGAGGTGGCTCGACACCGCGTGGACGATGCCGCTGCGGTTCGGGCAGCTCAGGGTGAGCGTCAGCGTGCCGGTCATGATCGTCTCCTCAGCACTCCACGACGGTGAGAGCCAGACCCCCGCGGGCCGTCTCCTTGTACTTGACCGACATGTCGGCCCCGGTCCGGCGCATCGTGCGGATGGCCTGGTCCAGGGACACGTGGTGGGCGCCGTCGCCGCGCACGGCGATCCGCGCCGCGGTGATCGCCGTCACCGAGGCGACCGCGTTGCGCTCGATGCAGGGGATCTGGACGAGGCCGCCCACGGGGTCGCAGGTCAGCCCCAGGTTGTGCTCGATCCCGATCTCGGCCGCGTTCTCCACCTGTTCCGGGGTGCCGCCGAACAGCTCGGCGAGCCCGGCGGCGGCCATGGAGCAGGCCGACCCGACCTCGCCCTGGCACCCGACCTCCGCGCCGGAGATCGACGCGTTGCGCTTGAACAGCATCCCGACGGCTCCCGCGGTGAGCAGGAACCGGACGACGTGGTCGTCGGAGAATCCCGGCAGGACCTGGGCGGCGTGGTGCAGGACCGCCGGCACGATGCCCGCCGCCCCGTTGGTCGGAGCGGTGACGACCCGCCCGCCCGCCGCGTTCTCCTCGTTGACCGCGAGCGCCCACAGCGCGACGTGGTCGCCCGGCTGGGTGTCGGTCCCCGCGGTGGTGTCCAGGTCCAGGCGGCGACGCATGGCGGCCGCACGCCGCCGGACCCGCAGGCTGCCGGGGAGCACGCCCTCGGCGGTGGACCCGCGCTCGACGCACTCCCGCATCACCGCCCACCGGTGCAGCAGCCCGGCGCGGGTCTCCGGCTCCGGGCGCCAGGCGGCCTCGTTGGCGAGCACCACGTCGCTGATCCGCAGGCCCGCCGTGCACGCCCGCGACACGAGCTCGTCCCCGCTCGCGAACGGGAGTGCGACGGGCACCTCCGCCTCGCGCACCACCGGGGCGCCGGTCTCGTCCTCGTCGAGGACGAACCCCCCGCCGACCGAGTAGTAGGTGCGCCGGTCGACGACGGCGCCGGTGGCGTCGTGGGCGGCGAAGACCATCCCGTTGCTGTGGGCGGGCAGGGTCGCCCGCCGGTGCAGCACCACGTCGGCCTCGACGTCGAAGGCGACCGGGTGCTTGCCGGCGAGCAGCAGCGAGCCCTCCGCGCGCACGGCGGCCACGAGCGGTCCGGTCGACGCCGGGTCCACCAGGTGCGGCTGCTCCCCCAGCAGGCCCAGGACGACGGCGGGCACGCTGCCGTGCCCGTGGCCCGTGGCGCCCAGTGAGCCGAACAGCTCGCAGCGCACCCCCTGCACCCGGTCGAGCACCCCGGACTCCCGCAGGCGGGTGGCGAAGAGGAAGGCCGCGCGCATCGGGCCGACCGTGTGCGAGGACGACGGTCCGATCCCCACCGTGAACAGGTCGAACACCGAGATGCTCATCTGGTCTCCCGCCTCGCCGAGCGCTCGCGTACGCAACTAATATATGAGTTGACGGCAAGGCTGTGAAGACTGCGCGGCCACCCGTTATGATCGGTGTCGTGACCGTTACTCCGGACGCGCCGTCCAGCCCGCTGTCGCTGTCGGAGCAGGCCTACTCCGCGATCCAGGACAAGCTGATCATGTTGGACATCCCGCCGATGTCCCCGATCGACGAGGTGGGCCTGGTCTCGTCGCTCGGCGTGGGCCGGACGCCGGTCCGGGAGGCCCTCAAGCGCCTCGAGGTCGACCGGCTCGTCGTCTCCTACGCCCGGCGCGGCACCTTCGCGACCGCCGTGGACATCACCGACCTCGCCTACATCTCCGAGATTCGGGTCCAGCTCGAGCCGCTCGCCGCCCGGCGTGCCGCCGACGCGACCGGCGCCGAGGCCCGGGCCGAGCTGCGGGAGCTCGCCGACGCGACCGAGGCCCTCGACGTCCCGACCCTCACCCGCGACGAGCTGATGCGCTGGGACCTCCGGGTGCACCGGTCGATCTACCGGGCGGCGGGCAACCCGCACCTCGAGGACACGCTCGTGCGCTACGACAACCTCGCCACCCGCATCTTCTGCCTGTTCCTCGACCGGATGCCCGACTTCGTGTCGCACGTCGAGGAGCACGCGGGCCTCCTGCGCACCATCGCCGACGGCGACGGCGACGCGGCCGCCCGCCGGGCCCGTCAGCACGTCCAGGGCTTCGAGAAGGCCATCCGCGCGGTCATCTGACGATCTGCTCCCGCACGGCGGCGGTCACCTTGGCCGCGCGCAGCACCAGGTCGTCGACGTGGTCGACGGCCTCCAGCAGCTCCTCGCGCGCGGTCGGCTCGGTGCGGTCGACCAGATCCACCTCGACGGTCACCCGGGCCGTGCCCGCCGCCGCGCGCAGGGCCTCGGCGGCGGCCGCCACGCCGGGCGCGACGGCGCGGACCGTGAGCGGCCGCAGCGTCTCGGCCAGGGTGAGGAGCTCCTCGGTCACCTCGAGGACCCGGATCGCGACGGCTCCGGCGTCGGCGTCGGCGAGGTCCAGGGCGACCTCCCGGAGCGCGTCGCCGCGCTCGCGGATCCGGACGACGACGTCGGCCGGCGCGGCGCCGCCGTCGCTGCGGCGCGCGACCATCGCGACGAGCGCCGCGCCCTGCGCGGCGTGCAGTGCGGCGCCGGTGGCCCCGCCCGGCACGGGGTGGGGGGACGCCAGGTCCGCGAGGTACGCCTCGATGGTCCGATTCCGCACGGGGGCCTCTCGGGGGGGAGCCCGCGCGGCGGTGCACGTCGCCGCACGGGGGTCGAGGGTGGACGGGTGGCCGCGGTACCCGAACGCTCAGCGCCGGATGCGGGTCATCTCCGGGTCGACGAGCGGCTCGGCCGCGACCGTGGCGCGGACGGGCGACCCGAAGTACCGGATGTCGACGGCGTCGCCCGGCTCGAGGCCCGCGGGGAGCCAGGCGTAGGCGATCGGCCGGCCGACGGTGTGGCCGAACGCGGCCGAGGTGACGTAGCCGGCGGGCTCGCCGTCGACGAGCACGGGCTCGTGGCCGAGCACGACGCTGCGGCCGTCGTCGACGGTGAGGCAGGTGAGCCGGCGGGTGACCGTGTCGGCGCTGCGCCCCTGGAGCGCCGCGCGCCCCACGAAGTCGCCCTTCGTCGAGGGACGCACGGCGAAGCCGAGCCCGGCCTCGTACGGGTCGTGCTCGCTGGTCATGTCCGTGCCCCAGGCGCGGTAGCCCTTCTCCAGACGCAGGCTGTTGAACGCGGCGCGGCCCGCGGCGACGACCCCCAGCGGCTGCCCGGCCCGCCACAGGGCGTCCCAGAGCCGCTGGCCGTACTCGGCGCTCGTGTAGATCTCCCAGCCGAGTTCCCCGACGTAGGAGAGCCGCATCGCGACGACGGGGACGCCCGCGATCGTCGCGCGGGTGGCCCGGAAGTACTTCAGGCCCTCGTGGGAGAGGTCGGTCGACGTCAGCGGCTGCACGAGGTCGCGGGCGAGCGGGCCCCAGACGCCGATGCAGCAGGTGGCGCCGGTGACGTCGCGGACGTGGACGTCCGGGTGGTCGGCCGCGACCCGCTGCAGGTACTCGACGTCGAGCGGTCCGTTCGCGCCGACCTGGAACTCGTCGTCCCCGAGCCGGGCCACGGTGAGGTCGCTGCGCACGCCGCCCGCCTCGTCGAGGGCGAGGGTGTAGGTGACCGAGCCGACGGACTTGTCCATCTTCCCGGTCGTGATCTGGTCGAGCATCGACACCGCACCCGGACCGCTGACCTCGACCCGGGTCAGCGGCGTCATGTCGTACATCGCGACCGCGGTGCGCGTCCTCCAGGCCTCCGCCGCCGCGATCGGCGAGTGGAAGCGGGCGGCCCACGGGTCGCGCTGCGGGGGCGCCCACTCCGCCGGGAGCTCGGCGACCAGTCCGGCGTTGGCCTCGTACCAGTGCGGGCGCTCCCAGCCGTGGGCCTGCAGGAAGACCGCGCCCAGGTCCTTCTGGCGGGCGTGGAACGGGCTGACCCGCACGTCGCGCGGCGAGAGCCGGGGCTGCAGCGGGTGCACGATGTCGTAGATCTCGACGAAGTTCTGCTGCGCGGTCTCGGAGACGAACTCGTCGGTCGTCTCGAACTCGGAGAACCGGTGCACGGAGCAGCCGTGCAGGTCGAGTTCGCTGCGCCCGTCCACCAGGAGCTGCGCGACGCTGCGCGCGACCCCGGCGGAGTGGGTGACCCAGACCGCCTCGGCGATCCAGAACCCGGCGACCTCCGGCGACTCCCCGATGAGCGGCCCGCCGTCGGGGGTGAAGGAGAAGATGCCGTTGAACCCGGAGTCGATCTTCGAGTCGCGCAGCGAGGGCAGCAGCGTGCGGCTGTGCTCCCACTGCGGGGCGAAGTCCTCCTCGGTGAACGGCAGCATCGAGGGCTGCCGGGAGTCGCTGACGTCGACGCCCACGTCGGGCAGCTCGTCGAGCGCGACCGGCATCGGCCGGTGGGCGTAGGACCCGATGCCGAGGCGGTCGTCGTGCTCGCGGTAGTAGAGGTCCTGGTCCTGGTGGCGCAGGATCGGCAGCCGGGCCTCGACGTCGGCGTCGTTGCGGCCGACCAGGGCGGGGACCTGACCGGTGAAGACGTACTGGTGGGCGAGCGGGAGCAGGGGCACGCGCATCCCGACGAGCTCGCCGAGAGCCCGTCCCCAGAATCCGCCGCAGGACACGACGACGTCGGCCGGGACCTCGCCGGCGTCGGTGCGCACGCCCGTGACGCGGCCGCCCTGCTGAGAGACCCCGGTGACCCGGGTCGACCCGCGGAAGACCGCCCCGCGGGACTGCGCCCGCCGCATGAGCGCGACGACCGTGCGCGACGCCTTGGCGAGGCCGTCGGTGGGCGTGTGCAGGCCGCCGAGGACCAGGTCGGGGTCGAGCAGCGGGTGCAGCTCCCGGCAGCGCTCGGTGTCGACGACCTCGGCGGGCACGCCCCAGGAGGTGGCCAGGCCCTGCTTGCGGTGCAGGTCCGCGAGCCGCTCGGGCGTGGTGGCGATCTCGAGGCCGCCGACCCGGTTGAAGCACCAGGCGCCGTCGACGTCGAGCGACGCCAGCTTCTCCTTCGTGTAGGTCGCGAACTCGGTCATGGTCCGCGACGTGTTCGTGGCGAAGACCAGGCCGGGGGCGTGGGAGGTCGAGCCGCCGGGCAGGGGCAGCGGCCCCTGGTCGAGGACGGTCACGTCGGTCCAGCCGCGGGCGGTCAGCTCGTCGGCGAGGTTGGCGCCGACGATCCCGGCACCGATGACGACGACGCGGGGGGTGGTGCTCATGGCGTCTCCTGGCGGGGATCAGGCGGGGATCAGGCGGGGGTGGGCCGGAGGGATCGGGCGGTGTCGACGAGGCGGTCGACGACGTAGCCCGCGAACGAGGTGCGGACGTGCAGGCGGAGGTCGTCCTCGGCGTGGGCGACGAGCAGGACCGCGGCCTGGCCGAAGAGCGTCTGGGCGCAGCGGCCGCGGCCGAACGCGGTGGGCCGCAGGTCGATCGAGCAGCCGAAGGCGAGCAGGTCGCGGGCGGCCGGGCCGTGCAGGCGCAGGCCGACGCGCTGCGCCGAGACGTCCACGGCCATCCCGCCGTGCGGGGCCGCGAGGGCGTCGACCCGGTCCTCCCAGCGGTGGGGGTCGGCGGCGGCGCTGGTGAGCAGCCACTCGTCGGGGCCGAGGCGCAGCGCGACGCCGTCGGGCAGCTCGGTCCACGTGTCGGGCGAGCGGGGCAGGGTGCCGCCGAGGGCCGCGGCGATCGCCTCCGGCGCGCCCCCGTCGGGGTCGACGCGCAGGTCGACGGCACTGACGAGGGGTTCGAGGGTGATCGAGGGCTCGCCGGTGAGGGCCTCGAGGGTCGCCCGGCGACCCTCCAGCGGGTGGCGGCGGGTGAGGACGACGGGAGACGAAGCGGAGCGGAGCTCGACCCCGCTGGACAGTTCAGCCGTCACGACGGGCTCCTTCGGGGTCGACCAGGACGGTCCCGCCGATCTGCGCGGCGATGAGCATGTCGCCGACGGGGATGCCGACGACCTCGCCGACGCGGTCGCGCCCGCCCGCCACGAGGGCGAGCGCGAACGGCCGGCCGAGGGCGGCGCTGCGGTAGCTGGAGGTGACGTGGCCGAGCATCGGCACCGGGGGTGGCGGCAGCCGCCCGTCGTCGGGAAGGGCGACGATCTGCGATCCCTCGGGCAGCGTCGTCGTCGCGTCGGTGGGCAGCAGCGACACCAGCTGCTTGCGCTGCGGGTCGGTGGCGACCGGGCGGGCGAAGGAGCGCTTCCCGACGAAGTCGGGCTTCTTCTTCGACACCGCCCATGACATCCCGAGGTCGTGCGGCGTGACGGTGCCGTCGGTGTCCTGCCCGATGATCGGGTAGCCCTTCTCGGCGCGGAGGACGTGCATCGTCTCGGTGCCGTAGGGCGTGATGCCGTCCTCGGCGCCCGCGGCGACGAGCCGGGCCCACAGGTCGGGGGCGTGCCAGGCGTCGACGCTGACCTCGAAGGCCAGCTCGCCGGAGAACGAGATGCGCGCGAGGCGGACCGGGACGCCGTCGAGCGTGGTGTCCTGCCAGGTCATGAAGCCGAAGGCGTCGTTCGAGACGTCGACGTCACCGAAGACGCGCCCGACCACGTCGCGGGAGCGCGGCCCGGCGACCGCGAAGATCGACCACTGCTCGGTCACCGAGGTGAGCCGCACCCGCAGGTGGGGCCACTCGGTCTGGAGCCACTCCTCCATCCAGTCCAGGACGTGCGCGGCGTTGCCCGTCGTCGTGGTGACGAGGAAGCGGTCCTCGGCGAGGCGGAGCACCGTCCCGTCGTCGAACACCATCCCGTCGTTGCCGCACATGACGCCGTAGCGGACGCGGCCGACCTTCAGGGTGCTCATGAGGTTGGTGTAGAGGTGGTCGAGCAGCACCCCGGCGTCCGGCCCGCGCACGTCGATCTTGCCGAGCGTCGAGCCGTCCATGATGCCGACGGAGCCCCGCACCGCGGCGCACTCGCGCAGCACCGCCGCGGCCATGTCCTCGCCGGGCGCGGGGTAGTGCCGGGCCCGCTTCCACTGGCCGACGTCCTCGAACACGGCGCCCGCAGCGACGTGCCACGCGTGGACGGCGGTGGTGCGGACCGGATCGAAGAGGTCGCCGCGGTCCCGCCCCGCCAGGGCCGCGAACGGCACCGGGGTGAACGGCGGGCGGAAGGTCGTGGTGCCGAGCGACTCGACCGGCCGGCCGAGCAGTTCCGCGGTGACGCCCGAGGCGAGGACCCCGGAGGTCTTCCCCTGGTCGTGCGCGGTGCCGATCGTCGTGTAGCGCTTGACGTGCTCCACCGAGGTCATCCCGGCGCCGACCGCGCGGGCGATGTCCGCCACCGTGGCGTCCCGGGCGATGTCGACGAACTGGCGCGCGGGGTCACCGGCGGTGCGCCAGAGCATCCCCCGCGGCGTGATCTCCTCCGGCGGGGCGGTCGGGGCGTCCTCCCCGCCCGCCTCGCGCAGCACGTCCGCGAGCGCGTAGGTGCCGTTGGCCGCGCCCACCACCGTGGTGCGGGGCAGCTCCCCCGCGGGACGGAAGGCGACGAGCTCGGGGTCCCAGCGCAACGGCCCGCCGACGTGGCTGAACAGGTGGGCCGTGGGGTTCCAGCCGCCGCTGACCAGCAGCAGGTCGCAGGGCACCTCCCGCCGGGACTCCCCGACGAGGGCGGCGCGGACCCGGTCGGACCCGAGCGTGCCGCGGACGTCGGTGCCGGCCTCGACGGGCACGTCGAGCTCCGCGCACCGGCGGGTCCACCCCGGCGGGACCTCGGATCGCCCGTCGAGCACCCGGACCGACGCGCCGGCCTGCCGGAGGTCGAGCGCGGCGGCGTAGGCGCTGTCGTCGACGGTGAAGACCACGACCTCCCGCCCGGCGAGGACGCCGTGGCGGTGGAGCAGATCGCGGGCCGCGGAGGCGAGCATGACGCCGGGGCGGTCGTCGTCCTCGAAGACGATCGGGCGCTCGATCGCGCCGGCCGCGACGACGACCCGACCGGCCCGGATGCGGTGGTCCCGCGCCCGGGCACCGCCGTCGGAGCCCTCACCACGCCGCTCGAGGGCGAGCACGAACCCGTCGTCGTAGTGCCCGAACGCGGTCGTGGCCTGCAGGTGCGTGACGTGCGGCGCGGCGGCCAGCTCCGCGACGACGGCGTCGACCCACTCCGGCGCGGGGCGGCCGTCGACGGTCTCGGTGCCGGTGAGGGTGCCGCCCGGGGTGGGGCGGTCGTCGACGAGCACGACGTCGAGCCCGGCGCGCGCCGCGGTGCGGGCCGCGACGAGTCCGGCCGGGCCGGCGCCGACGACGAGGACGTCGCAGTGGACGTGCCGGTGGTCGTAGCGGGCGGTGTCGGCCACCTCGGCGAGGCGGCCCTGGCCGGCGACGCCGCGGGCGACGAGACCGTCGACGACGTCCACCGTGGTGGCCAGGAGCATCGGCTCGGGGAAGGGCTCCTCGATCTGGACCAGGCCGCCCGGGTCCTCGGTCCAGGCGCCCATGACCCCGCGGGGGCGGCCGAGCCGGATGCTCGTGCCGAGGGTGGTCACGCCGTGGGCGAGCAGGGCGGAGGCCAGGGTGTCGCCGGGGTGGGCGGTGTAGCCGACCCCGTCGAAGGTGAAGGCGAGGGTCCGGGTGCGGTCGATCCGGCCGTACCCGTCGACGCGGCTCATGCGGACCTCTCAGGGCGAGCGGAGCGACGGGGGAAGGACCCGTAGGGGCCCGTCTCGGCGAAGACGTAGGTGCGGGTGTCACGGACGGCGCGGAGCCAGCGGCGGCACCCGGCGTCGTGGCACCAACGCTCGGCGAACGTGCCCTTGGGGTTGTCGCGGAAGAACAGGAAGCGGGCCCACTGCTCGTCGTCGAGGGCGGACGGGTCGGCCGGGTAGGCGAGGTCGGCCTGGCCGCCGTAGCGGAACTCGGTCTCCTCGCGCGGCCCGCACCAGGGGCAGGTGATCAGTTGCACGGCGGTTCTCCGAAGTGGGTGCGGGTCGGGGCGGTCAGTGCGCGACGCCGGCGGCGCCGTGCTCGTCGACGAGCGCGCCGGTCACGAACCGGTCGAGGGCGAACGGGGCGACGAGCGGGTGCGGGCGGCCGTGGGCGACGGTGTCGGCGAAGGCCCAGCCGATGCCGGGCGTGGCCTTGAAGCCGCCGGTCCCCCAGCCCGCGTTCACCAGCACGTTCGCGTACGGCGTGTGCCCGACGATCGGGCTGGCGTCGGGGGTGACGTCGACGATCCCCGCCCAGGAGCGCAGCAGGTGGGCGCGGGCGAAGACGGGGAAGAGCTCGACGGCGGCGGCCATCTGGCGCTCGATCACGTGGAAGGCGCCGCGCTGGCCGTAGCCGTTGTAGCCGTCCACGCCCGCGCCCATCACCAGCTCGCCCTTGTGGGCCTGGGAGACGTACACGTGCACCGCGTTCGACATGACGATCGTCGGGTGGACGGGCTCGAGCAGCTCCGAGACCAGCGCCTGCAGCGGGTGCGACTGCAGCGGGGTGCGGACACCGAGGCGGTCGAGCAGCACCGAGGTGTGGCCCGCGGCGCAGAGCGCGACGGTGCCGCAGGCGATGTCGCCGCGCGACGTGCGGACGGTGGTGACCCGGTCGCCGTCGACCACGAAGTCGGTGACCTCGCAGTCCTGGATGATGTCGATGCCGGCCTCGTCGGCGCGGCGGGCGAAGCCCCAGGCGACGTAGTCGTGCTTCGCGATACCGGCCCGGGGCTGGTAGGTGGCCCCCTGCACCGGATAGCGGATGTCGTCGGACACGTTGACGATCGGGCAGATCTTCGCGACCTCGTCGGGGCCCAGCCACTCCGCGTCGATGCCGTTGAGGCGGTTGGCCTCCACGCGACGCACCGAGTCGCGGACGTCCTGCTCGGTGTGGGCGAGGTTCAGCACGCCGCGCTGGCTGAACAGGATCGGATAGCCGAGGTCGTCCTCGAGGCCCTCCCAGAGCTTCAGGGAGTGCTCGTAGATGGCCGCGGACTCGTCCCAGAGGTAGTTCGAGCGGATCAGCGTCGTGTTGCGGGCCATGTTTCCGCCGGCCAGCCAGCCCCGCTCCAGCACGGCGACGTTCGTGATGCCGTGGTTCTGCGCGAGGTAGTGGGCGGTGGCGAGGCCGTGTCCGCCACCGCCGACGATGACGACGTCGTAGGAGGGCTTCGGCTCGGGCGTCCGCCAGAGGAAGTCGGGGTGATCCGGCAGGGCGGCGCCGGGGGGAACGGGGGAATTCACGGCTGCAACTCCCGGTAGAGGGGGTGGCGGTCGGCCAGCGCGGCGACGCGGTAGGCCAGGGCGTCGAGCTCGATCTCGCCGACGTCGGGTCGGAGCGCCCGGGCGATCACCTCGGCGACCTCGCGGAAGTCGTCGGCGGTGAAGCCGCGGGTGGCGAGCGCGGCGGTGCCGATGCGGACGCCGGAGCTGACCATCGGCGGGCGCGGGTCGAACGGGACGGCGTTGCGGTTGACCGTGATGCCGACGCGGTGCAGCCGGTCCTCGGCCTGCTTGCCGTCGAGCTCGTGGTCACGCAGGTCGACGAGCACCAGGTGCACGTCGGTGCCGCCGGAGACGACCCCGACCCCCGCCTCGCCGAGGAGGCGCTCGGCGAGGATGCGCGCGCCGGCCAGGGTGCGCTCGCAGCGCTCCCGGAACTCGCGCGTGCCCGCGAGCTTGAAGGCGACGGCCTTCGCGGCGATCACGTGCTCGAGCGGCCCGCCCTGCTGACCGGGGAAGACGGCCGAGTTCAGCGGCTTCGCGAGCGACCGGTCGGCCGCGAGGATCACGCCGCCCCGCGGGCCGCCGAGGGTCTTGTGGGTGGTCGAGGTGACGACGTGGGCGTGCGGCACGGGCGACGGGTGCAGGCCCGCGGCGACGAGGCCCGCGAAGTGCGCCATGTCGACCATGAGGTAGGCGTCCACCTCGTCGGCGATCCGCCGGAACGCCGCGAAGTCCTGCTGGCGCGGGTAGGCCGACCAGCCCGCGATGATCAGCTTCGGCCGGTGCTCGTGGGCGAGCCGGGCGACCTCGTCCATGTCGACGCGGTGGTCGTCGGCGCGGACGTGGTAGGCGGCGACGTCGTAGAGCCGGCCCGAGAAGTTGAGGCGCATGCCGTGGGTCAGGTGACCGCCGTGCGCGAGGTCGAGGCCCAGGATCGTGTCGCCCGGCGTGAGCAGGGCGGCCATCACGGCGGCGTTGGCCTGCGCCCCGGAGTGCGGCTGGACGTTGGCGTACTCGGCGCCGAACAGGTCCTTGAGCCGCTCGATCGCGAGGGTCTCGACCACGTCCACGTGCTCGCACCCGCCGTAGTAGCGCCGGCCCGGGTAGCCCTCGGCGTACTTGTTCGTGAGCACCGAGCCCTGCGCCGCCATCACCGCGAGCGGCGCGACGTTCTCGCTGGCGATCATCTCGAGGGTGCGGTGCTGGCGGGAGAGCTCGCCGACGACCGCGGCGTGCACCTCGGGGTCGACCTCCGCCAGGGACCCGTCGAGGTCCGTGCGGGGCCCCGTCCCCACCGTCGTCGTGCTCATCGCCGCTCCAGATCGCCGACTGATATATCAACTGCCGAGGACTGTAGACACGCGTGCCGACGAGGGTCAACACTCACCTCGTCACGAGACGAACGCCCCCGGAGGGAGCCCGCATGACCACCCGGATCGAGCCCCGGACCGAGTCCCGCACCGAGTCCCGGACCGTCGAGGACGAGGTCGCCCGCCTCGACCGCTGGCTGGCTGCCCGCACCGGCCGCGAGAGCGCGCTCGGGTGCACGATCCGCGCGGCGAACGAGCCCGCCGTCGCGGAGGTCGCCCGCCGGCACGGGTACGTGCTGCGCTCGTGCGCGGTGGAGGAGCCCGGCGCCCTGTGGGCGGAGTTCCGGCCCGCGGTCTGAGCTCGCCCCGGTGACCCCCGAGTGGTGACGGCGGGCGGGAGCGGTCACGCTGGCAGGTGCCATGACCGCACCCCGTCTCGTGCGCGCCCGCCGTCTCGGCCTCGCCGGCGCCACCGCCCTGCTGCTCCTGTCCGCCGCCTGCTCGTCCGACGGCGGGTCCTCCGGCGGCTCCTCCCCCGCGAGCCCGCCCTCACCGGTGGCCGCGACCGCTCCGGTCGCCGCCACCCCGGACGGGCTGGTGCAGACCGCCGTCACCGTCCCGGCCGGGATGGGCGACGCCCCCTTCGACACGCCCCGGTCGGTGCTGACCCCGCCCGGGTGGACCGTCACGGTGTGGGCGCGCGTCCCGAAGGCGCGCCTCGAGACGTGGGCGCCGGACGGGTCGCTGCTGGTGTCGCTGCCGGGCAGCGGCGAGGTGACCCGCCTCGTCCCCGGCGTGAACGGGGCGGCGCCGCAGCAGTCGACACTGCTCTCCGGCCTGACCCAGCCGCACGGCATGGCCTTCGACGGCGGCACGCTCTACGTCGCCGAGAGCGACCAGATCTCCGCCTTCGACTACGCGAACGGAGTGGCCACCGGGAAGCGCGTCGTCGTGCCCGGCCTGCCCGACGCCAAGAGCCCCGACCTGCGCGGGGCGTACGCGCACGCGCTCAAGACCGTGGTCGTCGGGCCCGACAAGGCGCTCTACGTCTCCGTCGGATCCACCGCGAACGTCTCCCCGCAGGACCGCGACGCCACCCCGCAGCGGGCCGCGATCCTGCGCGTCCCGGCGGGCTCGAACACCCCGGAGGTGTTCGCCCGCGGCGTCCGCAACGGCACCGGGCTCGCTTTCGCCCCCGACGGTCGCCTGTGGACCGCGGTGAACAACCGCGACAACATCGCCTACCCCTGGCCCGGCGCGCAGTTCGGCCAGGTGCTGCCGGAGTACGTCAACGACCACCCGCCGGAGGAGCTGGCCGCGCTGACGCCGGGCCGCGACCTCGGCTGGCCGTACTGCAACCCGGAGCCCGACGTGCAGCCCGGGCAGGCGGACTCGCCGCTGCGGACCGCCGACCTGCCGTTCACCCGGGACGTCGAGACCAACGCCGACGGCTCGAAGCTGGACTGCTCCAGGCTGCCGCCCATCGAGCAGACGTTCGGCGCCCACTCGGCGCCGCTCGGGCTCGCGTTCGCCGACCTCCCGGGGCTGGGTGAGGGCGCGGTCGCCGGGGTGCACGGGTCGTGGAACCGGACGGCGCCGCGGGCCCCCGAGGTGTCGTTCTTCCCGTGGTCGGGCGGTCGGATGGGCGACCAGCGCACGCTCGTGGGCGGCTTCCAGGCCCCCGACGGGTCGCGGTGGGGACGTCCGGTCGCCGCCGTGCCGGGGCCCGACGGCGCGCTCTACGTCTCCGACGACGGGGCCGGGGCGATCTATCGGGTCGTGCGCAGCAAC
The DNA here is from genome assembly GCF_030269685.1 of Actinomycetospora sp. NBRC 106378. Taxonomy (GTDB): domain Bacteria; phylum Actinomycetota; class Actinomycetes; order Mycobacteriales; family Pseudonocardiaceae; genus Actinomycetospora. Next base: position 147,968 of record NZ_BSTT01000010.1, on the reverse strand, counting down.
TGATCGACGCTGCGGGTCACGAGCTCGGCCGCGTGCGCCTGCGCGCGGTCGAGGTCGGGCTCGAGGTCGAGCAGGGCGGCGCTCCCGACGATGCCCGCTCCGGCGAGCTCGTCGGGGGCGAGGTCGACGCGGCCGGCCACCGCCAGGACCGGCACCCCGGCGGCCCGGGCCCGGGCCGCCACCCCGGCCGGGCCCTTCCCGCGCAGCGTCTGGGCGTCCAGGCGGCCCTCGCCGGTGATCACGAGGGCCGCGCGGGCGAGGCGGTCGTCGAAGCCGAGGAGCTCGGCGACCAGGTCGAACCCGGGGCGGAGGCGGGCACCGAGCAGCGTCATGAGCCCGAAACCCGCTCCCCCGGCGGCGCCCGCCCCGGGCTCCTCGACGAGCTCGCGGCCGACGACGTCGGCCCAGTGCGCGAGCGCGGCGTCGAGCGTCGTGACGTCCTCGGGGCCGGCGCCCTTCTGCGGTCCGTAGACCGCGGCGGCCCCGTACGGCCCGAGGAGCGGGTTGTCGACGTCGCAGGCCACCTCGATCTCCGCGGCGGTCCCTGACGGCGGGTCCACGGTCGCGACGGCGGGGAGTCCCCCGCCGCCGGTCCCGGGCGGGAGGACGGCACCGTCGGCGTCGCGCAGCGCCGCGCCGAGCGCCTGGGCGAGTCCCGCCCCGCCGTCGGTGGACGCGCTGCCGCCGAGGCCGAGGACGACCCGCCGGACCCCGGCGTCCAGCGCGGCGCGCACCACCTCCCCCAGGCCGTACGAGGAGGCGGCGTAGGGCTCGAGGACCCCGCCGGGCAGCCGGACGAGGCCGCACACGTCGGCGAGCTCCACCACCGCCGTGTCACCGGACCGCGCGAAGGACGTGTCGACCGGCTCCCCCGTCGGGCCGGACGCGGTCAGCGCGCAGCGGTCGAACCCGGCCGCGACGGCCGCGTCGACCGTGCCGTCGCCGCCGTCGGCGATCGGGCAGAGCTCGACGGTGTGGCCGTGGTCGGTGAGCGCCCGCGCGATCGCCTCCGCGACCTCGACGGCGGGCAGCGAACCCTTGAACTTGTCCGGCGCGACGAGGACGTGCACGGCGGGCAGCCTGCCTCGCGGCCGCGGCCACGTCGAGAGGCGTCCGTCCCGGCGACCGCGGACGGGTTCCGGCGTCGTCGGGAACCGGGCGTCGGTGGCCCGACGGGCCGGACGAGCGCTCCGTCGCCGGTCCTCCGGGGTCGAGGCGCACCCCGGACCGGGTCGAGCAGGATGCCTGGAGCGCGTCGCGCGACGGGAGTGCGAAGGACCCGGCCACGGCCAGCTGGACCGGACGTACCCGACGGACCGCCCACCGTGGTGGCCGGACCCTGCAGGAGGAACCCGTGCGACAGCTCGAGACCGTGGCCCTCGACGATGCCCGCAGGGTGATCGCCGCCGGCGAGCAGAAGGCGCGGGAGATCGGGTCCCCCAGCAACGTCGCGGTGGTCGACGTGGGCGGGAACCTGGTCGCCCACATCCGGATGGACGACGCCTGGATGGGGAGCATCGACATCTCGATCAACAAGGCGTTCACCGCGCGGGCCTTCGACACCGCGACCGCCGACCTCGCGACGAACTCCCAGCCCGGCGGGCAGTTCTTCGGCATCGCCGAGTCGAACCACGGCCGAGTGATGATCTTCGCCGGAGGGATGCCGCTGCACGGGAGCGACGGGAACGTCGTCGGCGGCGTCGGGGTGTCCGGGGGCACCGGCGAGCAGGACCGGATCATCGTCGAGGCCGCGGCGGCCGCGTTCTGACCGACCTCACCACGCCGGATCCCGGGAACGAACCGTCCGGTCGGTTCCACGGACGGGTTACGCTGATCCGGCGACGGGCATCGGCACCGGCCGCCGTCGGGGGACGGCCGGGCGGGTGCCCGTCGCGCGTCCTGCCCGGAGGTGCGGACCCGGAGAATGAACGAGCCCGGGCCGTCAGGTCGGGGGTCTGACGGCGCCGGGCTCGCAGATGGATTCGCTCGCCGCCTCCCGGACGTTAACCCGGGCTACTGTGACGGCGGTCACATGTTCGGGTCACTGCGTCGGCGGGCCGGAGAAGGCGCCGAGGAACCGGTCGCGGAAGGCCTCCATCGGCCAGGTCGGGGCGTCGGCGGCCGGGCGCAGCCCCGACGTGAAACCCCACGACCCGATGCGGTTGAGCACCGCCGGGTCGCGGCTCAGCACCGACACCGGCACGTCCCGACCGGCACCGGGCCCGGTGACGGTGAGGGCGGGCTGGTGGTCGCCGACGGCGATGACGACGAGGTTCGGGTCCGCCGACCGCTGCACCCACGAGGTGAGGGCGTCCATCGTGTAGGCCACCGAGCCGGCGTAGTCGGCGCGCACCTGCGCGTCGCTGCGCCCGACGGCACCGGGCACGGCCTGGGCGTCGAACTCCGATCCGTCCCCGATCGCGCCCCAGTCCACCATCCGCGGCACCGGGGTCCACGGCGCGTGGCTCGACACGAGGTCCACCTCGGCCATGACGGGCCCCCGGTCGGCCCGGTCGAGCTCGAGACGCGAGAGCCGGTCGAGGACGACCTGGTCGGGCATCGACGCCCAGCCGAAGGACGGTCCGCGGTAGCCGAGGTCGTGCGCCGAGTACGCCCGCTGGTAGCCGTAGAACCGCCCCTCCGGCCAGGCGCGGGTGGTGCCGGGCTGGACCGCGACCGTCTCCCATCCGGCGCGGGCGAAGGCGCCGGAGAGCGTGAACCGGTCCGACGAGGTCAGCGTCAGGTAGCGCTGCTGGTTGTCCACACGCAGTCCCGAGAGCAGCGTCGCGTGCGCGAGCCAGCTGCCCGAGCCGACCACGCTCGACGTCAGGAACCCGCTGCGCACGCCGTAGCCCGCACCGTCCAGACGGGCCTGGCCGGCGTCGAGCGCAGGGGTGACGGTCGCGGCGAGACCGGGGTCGGCCAGTGCGGAGCGTCCGTAGCTCTCCACCACCGCGACGACGACGTCCTTGCCGCGCAGCGCGCCGAGCAGGTCGGGACCGGGTGTCGCGGCCCAGGCGTCGCGACCCGACTCGGCGCGGAAGCGCGCGGCGTCGGCGAACGCCGTCCGCATCCGGTCGGCGCGGTCCACGGTCGCGGCCGCCGTGGTCGCCGCCGCGACCGGCACGCCGGGGGCGGCGGTGAGTCCGGCGACCGCACCCACCAGCCACACCCCGCCGAGCGCGGCCAGCACCCGCATCGACCCGCGCGGGTGCCGTGACGCCGCGCCGACGACCCGCCGGGCGGCGAGCCCCAGCCCGCCGACCAGGACGACCGCGAGCACCACCGCCCCGACGATCGCCGCGACCTCGGCGGTCGCCCCGTAGGTCGAGCCGACGAAGCCCACGCCGTCGGCGACCAGCGGGCTGTCGAGCACCGGGTCGAACGGGCGCGCGAGCACCGAGACGAACCCGACGTCGAACGCGGTGAACACCGCGCCGAGCCCCAGCGCGACGCCGGCGACCAGCGCGAGCGGTCGTCGCCACCGCGCCGGCAGGAGCAGCAGGAGCGCGAGCCCGGCGATCCCCTCGACCGGGAGCCGCAGGTAGGAGCCCCAGACCAGGGCCGACGGGTCGCGTGGGGCCACGAGCACGACGGCGAGCACCAGCACCGCGAGTCCGGTCGCGAGCCCGCGCCACCACGACAGGTCCCTCCCGACGTCGGGTGCGGGCGGCCGGGCCGTCCGCGGCGCCCGGGCGAGGTGCTCGACCGACACCCCGAACGACCACACCAGCGCGACGAGCGCCGTCCCGACCAGCGCGGCGTTCGCCCAGCCGGGCAGCAGCCGCGTGCTCGCGACGACGAGCGCGATGCCCTGCAGGGCGGCGACGACCTTCGCGGAGTACCGGGGTGGGAGCTCGCCGCGCAGCCACGGCCAGATCCAGCCGGCCGCGACGAACAGGTAGCGCATCCCGCCGACGAGCAGCACCCACGGGCCGAGGTCGGCCGCGACGTGCACCGCGAGCAGGAGCAGCAGGAACGCGTCGGTCTCCATGTCGAACCGGGCACCCAGGTCGGTGGAGGTGTCCGTCCGGCGTGCGATCCACCCGTCGACCGCGTCGAGCGCGAGGGCGGCCACGGTGAGCCCGACGAGCACGGCGGTCGGGATCGGCCGCCCGGACAGGTGATGCACGGCCAGGGCGGCGACGCCGGCGACGAGGACGAGCCGCAGCAGCGTCACGGAGCCGGCGGGCCCGAGGGAGGACGCCCCGGTGCGCGCCAGGAGCGCCGTCGAGAGGACCAGCACGAGCAGGCCGCCGGACAGCCCGACGCCACCGAGGCCCGTCGTCGTGACGAGGCCGGCGAGCAGGCCCGACCCGACCACACCCGCCGTCGTGAGCTGGAGGACGAGCGGGGGATGCAGGGCCCGCGAGGGTGGCTCGGGGGTCGCGTCCGGAGCGGCCATGGAGCACGATCCTCCCCGAGGCCGTGCCCCGATCGTGCTGGAGGAACTCCCTGTACTCCGCCCGCAGCTTCCGGGTGCTCCGTCCTGGCGAGAGCGCGGTCGTCGACGTCGAGCTGCCGGACCCGGGTCCCGACGACGTGGTGGTGCGGACCCGCTGGTCGGCGATCAGCCGCGGGACGGAGCTGCTCGTCCACCGCGGCGGGGTGCCGGCGGGGCAGGCGGAGCGGATGCGGGCGCCGTTCCAGGTGGGCGACGTCCCGGGGCCGGTCAGCTCCGGCTACCTCGCGGTCGGGGTGGTGGAGGAGGGTCCCGCGCCGCTGGTCGGGCGTGACGTGTTCTGCCTGCACCCGCACCAGACGCGGTTCGTGGTGCCGGCGTCCGCGGTGTCGGTGGTGCCGGAGGCGGTGCCGACGGGGCGGTCGGTCCTGGCGGGCACGGTCGAGACCGCGGTGAACGCGCTGTGGGACGCGGGACCGCGGATCGGCGACCGGGTCGCCGTGGTCGGGGCCGGGATGGTGGGCTGCTCGGTCGCGGCCCTGCTCGCGTCGCTGGCCGGGGCGCGGGTGCAGCTGGTCGACGTCGACCCCTCCCGGGCGGAGGTGGCCGCGACGCTGGGGGTGGGGTTCGCGTCCCCGGAGTCGGCACTCGGGGACTGCGACCTCGTCTTCCACACCAGCGCGACGGCCGCCGGCCTCGCGCGGTCGCTCGAGCTGCTGGGCGTCGAGGGCGAGGTGATCGAGATGTCCTGGTACGGCGACCGGGAGGTATCGGTCCCGCTCGGCGAGGGGTTCCACGCGGGGCGGCTGGCGGTGCGGTCGAGCCAGGTCGGGATGGTCGCGGGCGCCCGTCGAGCGCGCCGGACGTACGCGGACCGGATGGCCCTCGCGCTCGACCTGCTCGCCGACGACCGCTTCGAGGCACTCATCACCGGGACCGTGCCGTTCGAGGCGTTGCCCGACACCATGGCGCGCCTGGCCGCCGGGGCGCCCGGTCTCGCGGTGCGCGTCGACTACGGTCCCTCTCCCGTCGCTCCGCTCGCCCCGGGAGGCAGCTGATGTTCTCGGTGACCGTCCGCGACCACGTGATGGTCGCCCACAGCTTCCGCGGCGAGGTGTTCGGTCCGGCGCAGGCGCTGCACGGCGCGACCTTCGTCGTCGACGCCACCTTCCGGCGTCCCGAGCTCGACGCGGACAACATCGTCGTCGACATCGGCCTCGCCACCGCCGCGCTCGGCACGGCCCTCGAGGACCTGCGCTACCGCAACCTCGACGAGGTCGAGGCGTTCGCCGGCGAGAACACGACGACGGAGTTCCTGGCCCGGGTGGTCGCCGACCGGCTCGCGGCCGGGATCCACGCCGGCGACCTCGGCGAGGGCGCACGGGCGATCGCGACGGTCGCGGTGGAGCTGCACGAGTCGCACGTCGCGCGGGCGGGGTACGAACGGTCCCTGTGAGCGTGGAGGTCGTCGTCCCGGACGACATCGACGCCGTGCCGAGCGGCGGGAACGTCTACGACCGCCGGGTCCTGCAGGTCTCCGGGTGGGGCGAGCGGCGGGTTCCGGTCGGGGACGTCGCGGCGCTGGCGGCGACGCTGCGCGACGTTCCCGACGGCGGGTCGGTGCTGGTCGACGGGCTCGTCGGCGGTCGCGCCCCGGAGGTGCTCGCGCCACACGCGCACCGGCTGCGGATCGTGCCGCTGGTCCACCTGCCGTTGGCCGACGAGCGCGGGCTCTCCCCCACACGGTGCCGGGAACTGCACGCCCTCGAGACCGCGGCCCTGCGCCACACGACGGCGGTGGCGACGACGAGCCGGTGGACCGCGCGGCGGCTCGTGCAGGACTTCGACGTCGACCCGGCGCGGGTGGTCGTGGCGCCGCCGGGGGTGGATCCGGCCTGTGTGGCGCCGGGCTCGCTGGTCGGCGGCGGGCGGCCGCGTCTGCTGTGCCTGGGAGCGCTCACGCCGACGAAGGGCCAGGACCTGCTGGTCGACGCGCTCGGTGCGGTGCGCGACCGGGACTGGACCTGTGCGCTGGTCGGGCCCGTGGAGCGGGACCCGGGGTTCGTGGTCCGGCTGCGGGCGCAGGTCGTGGCGGCCGGGTTGGCGGACCGGGTGTCCGTGGCCGGCCCGAGGGTCGGTGCGGCGCTCGACGCGGTGTGGGCGACGACGGACCTGCTCGTGGTGCCGTCGCGGACCGAGACGTTCGGGATGGTGGTGACCGAGGCGCTCGCCCGGGGCGTCCCCGTGCTCGCCGCCGACGTCGGAGGAATCCGGGAGGCCGGGCCCACCCGCTTAGTACCTGCTGAGAACATTGGTGCGCTCGCCGGAGCCGTGCGGCACTGGCTGGTGGACCCGGTACGGCGAAGCGGGTGGAGAGTCTCAGCGTCCGCGCGCCGGGGCACGCTGCCCCCGTGGACCACGACCGTGCAGCGACTGCGCCTGGCTCTCGGCCCGGCTCTCGGGCCCGCGCTCGCCTGAGCGAGCCGGGCTCCCCCGTCTGCACCCCGGACTGGCTCGCCCTACGCGAGCCCGCCGATCACGCGGCCCGGTCGGAGACGCTCGCGGCCGCGCTGGACGAGCGGCTCGGGGTGCGCGACACCGTGGTGGTCCGCGACCTGGGCTGTGGCACCGGCTCGATGGGCCGGTGGCTCGCGCCGCGACTGCGGGCGCCCCAGCAGTGGTTCGTGCACGACCGGGACGCCGACCTGGCCCGCCGGGCCGCCGCCGCGCTGCCCGTCCCGGCCACACCCGTCGTCGGGAACCTGGCGGACGTCGACCCGACCGGGACCGACGTGGTCGTCTGCTCGGCCCTGCTCGACCTGCTCACCGCGACGGAGATCGAGACGCTCGCCCGCGACTGCGCCGCGGCCGGGGCGGCGGTGCTGTGGACGCTGTCGGTGTCGGGGCGGGTGCGCTTCGACCCGGCCGACCCCGGGGACGCGCCGATCGCCGCGGCCTTCGACGCCCACCAGCGCCGGGGCGGGCTCGCGGGCCCGGACGCGCCCGACCTCGCGGCGGACGCGCTCGCCCGGGCCGGGTACGCCGTGCGGCGGGAGACGTCGCCGTGGCGGCTCGCGGGCGGGAGCGCCGGGAGCCGCCCGCTGGCCGAGGAGTGGCTGCGGGGGTGGCTGGACGCGGCCGCCGAGCAGGACCCGGTGCTCGACGTCGACGGGTACCTCGCACGGCGGCTGGAGGCTCCCTTCGCGGTCGAGGTGGGTCACGTCGACGTCCTGGGGCTGCCGCGGTGAGAACGGTGAAGCTGCTGGTGGGCGCGCTGCTCGTGGGTGCGGTCGTCGTGCACCTGGGCACGGGCGCGGTCCTCGACGGGCTCCGCGCCGTGTCGCCGGGCGCGGTGGCGGCGGCGCTCGGGATCGGGTTGCTGACGACGGCTGCGGCTGCCGCCCGCTGGTGCCTGGTCGCGCGCGGGGTGGGGCTGCACCTGGGCTTCTCCCGGGCGCTGGCCGACTGCTACCGCGCGCAGTTCCTCAACTCGGTGCTCCCGGCGGGCGTGCTCGGGGACGTGCACCGCGCCGTCGAGCACGGCCGCCGCAACGCCGACGTGGCGCGCGGGGTCCGGGCGGTGGTGATGGAGCGGGTCGCGGGACAGGTGGTGGTGGTCGCGACGTGCGCGGTGGTGCTCGTCGTCGTGCCCGGACCGGTCCGGGACCTGGTGGACCCGGTGACGGTGCTGTGGGTGCTCGCCGTGGTCGCGGCGGTGGCCCTCGCGGTGGCGCCGGTGGTGCGTCGCCGGGGCGCTCTGTCGTCGGTCGTGACGGACCTGCGGGCCGGGCTGTTCCGCCGCGGGACCGGACCCGGCGTCGTCGTGTGCTCGGTGGTCGCGACGGCGGGGCACCTGGCGCTGCTGGCGGTGGCCGCCGGGCCCGTGGCGCCGGTCGAGGTGCTGCTGCCCCTGCTCGCGCTCGCCCTCCTGGCCATGGGGCTGCCGCTCAACGTCGGCGGCTGGGGCCCGCGCGAGGCCGTGATGGCGGCGGCGTTCGGTGCGGCGGGGCTGGGCGCGGCGACCGGGCTGGCGGCGGCGGTGACCTACGGAGTGCTGGCGCTCGTGTCGTGCGCACCCGGTCTCGGGGTGCTCCTGCTCGGCCGAGTCGCGCTGACCCGACCGGCGGAGCGGGACGCCGCCGGGCCGCCCAACTCCACTCTGCTCCCGTCCCGGGCCCGCCGCGCGTCAGTAGCGTGACGCCGATGCTCACCCTCGTACGCCACGGCCAGACGGAGGCGAACCGCCACGGCCTGCTGCTCGGGCGCGCCGACCCGCCGTTGTGCGGGTCGGGGATCGAGCAGGCGACCGTGCTCGCGCGGGGGCTGCCCCGGCCGGCCCGGCTGGTCTGCAGCCCGCTGATCCGGGCCCGACAGACGGCGGCGCAGTTCGGGGTGCCGGCGGAGATCGACGACCGGTGGATCGAGATGGACTACGGCTCCCTCGACGGCTGCCCCGCCTCCGCGCTGGACCCCGCCGGGTGGCAGGCCTGGCGCGACGACCCGCACCATGTCCCCGCGGGCGGGGAGTCAGTGGCGACCGTGGGCGAGCGGGTCCGGGCCGCCTGCACCGACCTCGCGGCGGACGCGGCGGTGGAGGACGTGATGGTGGTGAGCCACGTGTCCCCGATCAAGGCGGCCATCGCGTGGGCGCTCGGAGTGGGCGACGAGGTGGCGTGGCGGATGTGGGTCGAGGACGCGGCGGTGTGCCGGATCGACACCTCCGGCAGCGCCCCTCGCCTGCTCGCCTTCAACGACCACGCCGCCCACGCCGTCGCCCTTCAGCCCCTGCGGTAGGTGCAGACGAGCGTGCCGGTCGCCGCCGTCGTGGCCTCGACGAGCGCGAGCCCCCGGCTGTTCCCGTGCTGCGGGAAGATCGACTTCCCGCCGCCGAGCAGGACCGGCTCGATCATCAGCCGGTACTCGTCGACCAGGTCGGCGTCGACCAGCTCCCGCACGACGGACGCGCTCCCCATGACGACGAGGCGCCCGTCGCCCTCCGGCAGCTCCCCCAGGTCGGTGAGGACGGTCGAGTTCGCCCAGGCGCCCGCGTCGGTCAGGGTCCGGCTGGCGACGTACTTCGGGAGACCGTTGAGCCGGTCGGCGAACGGGTCGCCGGCCTGGGCGCTCCAGGCCGGGCCCGACACCTCCCAGGTGCGCCGCCCGAACAGCATCGCGTCCGCTCCGCCGATGACGTCGGTCCACGCCGCGCCCATCACCTCGGGGTCGAAGTAGGGCATCGACCACCCGCCGTGCGTGAAGCCGCCGTCGCGGTCCTCGTCCGGGCCGCCGGGCGCCTGGACGACGCCGTCGAGGCTGGTGAAGGCGGTGACGACGATGTGCATGATGTCCTCCTCGGGTGGTGACACCCCGACGTCGAACGAGGACGGCGGCTTTCGACATGGCTGGGCGGAGAAGCTCGTGATCCTCTCGTCCGACCGCGATCCCCGGCTCGTCACGATCCGGCGCGGCGGGTCCCTGACCGACGACGACCACCACCGGCTCGCGCTCTGGGCCGCCTTGTGTGCGGAGCACGTGCTGGACCTCTTCGAGGCGGAGCGGCCGGACGACGAGCGTCCGCGGCAGGCCATCGAGGCGATCCGCGCGTGGGTGCGGGGCGAGATGCGGATGATGGCGTCGCGCGCCGCGGGCGGACACGCGATGGGGGCGGCCCGGGACCTGCGCGGCGCAGCACGGTTCGCCGCCTACGCGGCGGGCCAGGCGGGGGCCGTGGCGCACGTGGCGGAGCACGACCTCGGCGCGGCCGCCTACGCGATCAAGGCCGTCCGGGCGTCGGTGCCGGCTGCGCAGGCCGGCGAGGCCGGGGCTGCGGAGTGCGCGTGGCAACGGGCGCAGCTGCCGGAGCCGGTTCGCGACCTCGTGCTGTCCGACCAGCAGCGGCGCAACCGTCTCTGCTGGGACGTCTTCACCTGAGGTCGGGTCAGAACGGCGGGTCGTCGTCGTAGGGGTTCGGGGGTTGGTTCTGCTGTCGGCGTCTCCTCTGGTCGAGGTCGTGCAGGGTCTGTCGTTGGGCGTCGGTGAGGTGGCCGTGTTGGTCGGTGCGTGGCTGCCAGGGCCGCGTTGGACGGGGTTCGGTGCGGGTGTCGGTGATGCCGTGGTCGAACCGGTCTCGTCTGACCGGTCGTAGTGGTCGGTAGGGGTCGGGTTCGACGACGTGGTGGGTGCCGGTCGGGGCGGTCCACACGAACCGTCCGGGGCGGGTCTGGCGGACGGTCCAGCCGGAGGTCGGGTCGTGTTTGCGGACGTGGTCGCCGACCGAGAGGGGCCCGAGGTTGTCGGCCTGGGTGGGTCCGCCATAGGTGTGGTCGTGGGTGTGGTCGATCGGGCAAGCGACGGCGGGGACGGTGCACATCGGGAACCGGCAGATCTGGTCGCGGGCGTGGATCCAGCGGGTGAGCTCGGCGCCGGGGAACCGGTGGCCGGCCTCTCTCGTGCTGCGGCTCGGGTGCTCGCGGGGTGGGCGTGCTCTCGCGGTGGCGAGGGCGTGTTGGGTGCGGCGGGCGAGTTCGGCCCAGATCCCGATCAGCTGACGGTCGGGGTCGAGGGTGTCGACCTCGCTGGTGTGGGCGGTGAGTTCGACGACCTGGCGCCGGTAGCGGGGGTCGGCACCGGGCTGCTGCGGGGCTTTGACCAGCAGGACGTGTTCGAGGGCACCGTCGGGGTCGTAGAGCAGGACCCGGAACTGGGCGCAGGTTCTCGCCCAGGCGGCGCGGTAGGCGTCCCACCCGGTCAGGGTGCCGGCACCGATACGACCGTGGGCGCGCTCGAGCCCGAGCACGCACGCCAACGTGGCGCGCAGGGTGTCGGGTGGGAACACCAGCCCGCGTTGGGTCCACCGCGCGGCCACATCCGGCGGTGGCTCGGTGGTCGGCACCCGGGGATCGGGCGTGTCCGGGGGCGGCGGGTCCGGTTCCGGGTCCCCGGGCCGCCATGCCGGCGGTGAACCCGTGTCCCAAGCTGGCGACGGAGCGTCTGCGCACCCCGTGATCGCTGCCCCGAAGGCGTGGGTGCTCCCTCGACCTGCGTCGGGCCGAGCATCCAGGCCACCATCGCTGGGCCTGGCGTAGTCCGGATGTGAGTCGGCGGCCGGGTCGTCCGGGCCGTCGGCAGATGAGCCGCCGTCAGCACGCGGGGTGGGGTCACCGTCCGAGCGGGCGCCGCGCGCCGAGGCAGCGACGTCCGGGCCCTCGCCGGGACCGGTGTCGTCCGGCGCACCGTCCGAGGGGCCACCGTCCGAGGGGCCACCGTCCGAGGGGCCACCGTCCGAGGGGCCACCGTCCGAGGGGCCACCGTCCGAGGGGCCACCGTCCGGGGGGCCGTCGTCGTGCGGGCCGTCGTCGTGCGGGCCGTCGTCGTGCGGGCCGTCGTCCGGCCCATCATCCGGGTCCTCGTCGTCGGAGGGGCCGTCGTCAGGGTCGGGGAGGTCGTCGAGGTCGGTCAGGTCGTCGAGATCGTCGGCCGGGCCGGCAGGCGTGGTGAGGTCGAGGACGACCTGCTCCAACACCGCGAGGTCATCACTACCGTGCGGGCAGCCGTGCAGCAGCCGCAGATACACCTGGGCCTGCACCTTCGCCGGCCCCACCGAGTTGCCCGCCGCCTTGAGCTGAGACAGGGCCTCCTCGGCGATCGCGACGATCCGCTCGAACGCCGGCACCGCCATCCCCGGATCCAAGTCCAGGCCGTGGATCTCCGCCGCCCCCGACGGCGCGATCCGCGTCGACACCCGGCTACGCGCCACCGCCGCGTCGCGGCGGTTCTCCGCCCCCAACGGGTCGACGTCCTTCACCGCGGCCGCGATCCGCTGCTGCAGCTCCCACACCCCCAACCGCGGCGCCTGCGAGATCAGGGCGTCGACCACCACCCTGGCCTGCTCGTCGGTCACATCCCGCAACCCGGCGACGAACACCGCGGCCTTCGCGTGCTCCACCCGGCCCTCCCGCATCGCCTCCCCCAACCGGGGCAACCGCTCCAACGCCCCGACCGCGGTCTCCAACCGCGACGCCGCCATCGCCACCGACCACCCCAGCCGGGCTGCGATCACCCGCGGATCCGGCTCCGGCCACCGCTCCAGCGTGTCCGCGCGGGCCCGGGCCGTCTCCAGCATCCAGCACGCCCGCCGCCACTCGTCGTGCACCATCCGGGCCTGCCAGGCCACCAGCCCGGCCTCACACTCCTGCCCCACCGCATCCCGCGGGTCGGCGAACGGCACGCCGGGCAGCGGGGTGTCGAACACCCCGTCGCCCACCGCGAACGCCGCCTCCACCGCCATGACTCGAACTGTAGTTCGCACCCCTGACAGTCACCGCGAGCCGGAAAGCCCACGAAGCCCTGGTCGGAGACGGCGAGGTTCACACCAGGCAGGAATCCGGCCCCAGAAACCTGCCCCACGTGACACTCGCGGCCACGAAAAGCGCCGAGACCGCCCACATCACGAGACGATCACGATCCAGGGCAGGTCAGCCGAGAGCGAACCTCTCCCGGACCCACCCGCTGTCGGGAAGAATCAGTCACGATGACCGACACCACGCTCCGCGGCCCCGGCCGGTTCCACGGCGTCCTCGAGCGCATCGCCGAGGCCCGACGGGGAGACTCGTCGGAGACGCTCGCCGCGGTGTTCCTGCTGGTGGCGACCCTGCTGGCGCTGATCTGGGCCAACTCGCCGTGGGCCTGGACCTACGACGTGTTCTGGCACGGCCATATCGCGATCTCGATCGCCGGGGCGGGCATCGACCTCGACCTGCAGCACTGGGTCAACGACGGCCTGATGGCCCTGTTCTTCTTCGTCATCGGCCTCGAGGTGAAGCGGGAACTCGCGATCGGCGAGCTCCGCGACCGGTCGCAGGCGATGGTCCCCCTCGCCGCGGCGATCGCCGGGCTCGCCCTGCCCGCGGTGCTGTTCCTGCTGCTCAACCCGTCGGGGCCGGCCGCCTCCGCGTGGGGTGTCGTCATCTCCACCGACACGGCGTTCCTGCTGGGAGCGCTGGCGGTGGTCGGACCCGGGCGGGCGGAGCGGCTGCGCATCTTCCTGCTGACCCTCGCGGTCGCCGACGACGTCGGGGCACTGGCGATCATCGCGCTCGTCTACACCGACGAGCTGCACTGGATCCCGCTGCTGGTCGCGATCGTCGGGCTCGTCGCGGTCTGGCAGCTACGGCGGCTGCAGGTGTGGCGGGGTGGGGGCTACCTGGTCGTCTCGCTGGTGACGTGGGTGGCGCTGCACGAGTCGGGCGTGCACGCGACGTTGGCCGGGGTGCTGATCGCGCTGCTGCTGCCGGTCTACCCGCCGAAGCGCAGCGAGGTGGAGCGCGCCGCGGAGCTGACGCGGCGGTTCCGGCAGTCACCCAACCCCGAGTACGCGCGGACGGCCCGCCTGGGGCTCGACCGGGCGGTGAGCGTCAACGAGCGCCTCATGCGGCTCTACCAGCCGTACACGGCGTTCATCATCGTGCCGCTGTTCGCGCTGGCCAACGCGGGCGTCGCGCTCGACGGCCCGACGCTGGCGGCCGCGGCGACCTCACCCCTGACCTGGGGGGTGGTGCTCGGCCTCGTCGTCGGGAAGTTCCTCGGGATCAGCGGGGCGACCGCGCTGCTGCGGCGGAAGCTGCCACCGGGCCTGACGATGCCGCAGGTCGCCGGCGGGGCGGCGCTCTCCGGGATCGGGTTCACGATCTCGCTGTTCATCGTCGACCTCGCGCTGGCCGACCAGCCCGAGCTCGCCGACCAGGCCCGGATCGGCGTGCTGGCCGCGTCGGCGCTCGCGCTCGTCCTGGGCGCGACCGTGTTCAAGGCGGCCCCGCAGCCCGAGGGCCCGTCGCTCGACCTCCTGCGGCCGGTCGACCCGGCCCGCGACCACATCCGCGGTCCGGTCGACGCGCCACTGACGCTCGTCGAGTACGCCGACTTCGAATGCCCCTTCTGCGGCAAGGCCACGGGCGGTATCCGGCAGGTCCGGGAGCACTTCGGCGACCGGTTGCGCTACGTCTTCCGGCACTTCCCGCTCGAGGAGTACCACCCCGACGCCCGGCAGGCCGCCGAGTTCGCCGAGGCCGCCGGCGAACAGGGGCGCTTCTGGGAGGCGCACGACCACTTCTTCGCCCATGCCGACGCCCTCGACCGCGACAGCCTCTACGCCCACGCCGACGCGCTCGGCCTCGATCCGCAGCGCCTCGAGGACGACCTGCGCGACGGCGACCCGACCAACCGCGTCGCCGACGACGAGATCGACGCCCGGACCAGCGAACTGCCGGGCACCCCGACCTTCTTCCTCGGGGTCGCCGGCCGGACTCCGCGGCGCCTCGAGGGCCCGCACGACGCGGCGACCCTCATCGCCGAGCTGGAGGCGATGGAGGCCGCTGCGCGCGGGTCGTCTCAGACCTGAGGCTCCCAGAACCGCAGCCACAGGGTCTGCGGCGCGCGCTCGAGCTCGGTCAGCACCTGCTCGGCCAGCGGCTTGTCGGTGTCGGTGACGACGTAGCCCTGCTCGCCACGCGTCGACAGCGCCTGTCCGATCACGTTGGCGCCGCTGTCCGCGAGCAGCTTGTTCAGGCCCGCCAGGACGCCCGGCTCGCTGGAGTGCAGGTAGCCCATGCGGTAGGCGCCGGGCGGATTCGGCGGCATGACCTCGGGGAGGTTGACCGACAGCGCCGTCGACCCGCCACCCACGAAGCCCAGGAGCTTGGTGGACACGAAGTGCCCGATCTCCTCCTGCGCCTCGGCGGTCGAGCCGCCGACGTGCGGGGTGAGGATGACGTTGTCGAGCCCCCGCAACGGCGACTCGAACGCGTCGCCCTGGGCCTTCGGCTCGACCGGGAACACGTCGATGGCCGCGCCCGCGACGTGGCCGGACAGGATGTTCTCGCGCAGCGCCTCGTAGTCGACGACCATGCCGCGCGAGGCGTTGATGAAGATCGACCGCGGCTTCATCGCGGCGAACTGCTCGGCGCCGAACAGGCCCGCGTTCCCCGGGCGGCCGTCGACGTGGAGGCTGACCACGTCGGCCTCGGCGAGCAGCTCCTCCAGCGAGCCGACGCGGGTCGCGTTGCCGTGCGCGAGCCGGTCGGCCGTGTCGAAGAAGATCACGCGCAGGCCCACCGCCTCGGCGACGTTCGACAGCTGCGTGCCGATGTTGCCGTAGCCGACGATGCCGAGCGTCCGGCGCCGGATCTCGTGACTGCCCTTCGCCGACTTGTCCCAGACCCCCTCGTGCATCCGCTGCGTCTTCTCGGGGAGCCGCCGGGCGAGCGCGATGATCTCGCCGAGGACGAGCTCGACGACGCTGCGCGTGTTGGAGAACGGCGCGTTGAACACCGCGATCCCGCGCTCGGCGGCCGCGGCGAGGTCGACCTGGTTGGTCCCGATGCAGAAGCAGCCGACCGCGAGCAGGTCCGTGCCCGCGTCGAGGACCTCGGCGGTGACGGTGGTGTTGGAGCGGATCCCGAGCAGGGACACCCCCGCGAGCGCGTCGACGAGCTCCGGACCGGACAGGGACCCGGGCCGGACGTCGACCTCGAGTCCGGCGCGGCGGAACGCCTCGGCAGCGGTCGGGTGGATGTTCTCGAGCAGGAGCACCTTCACCCGGAGCACCCTAGGCGCGTCCCCCGTCCCTGTCGGCCCCCTTCGGCCGGGCGCACGCCGCTGACCGGCCGAAAGGGCGTACCGGACGCGACGCAGGTCACGTTGCCGCCACCGTTTCACGACGTCGGGTCACGGCGGCAGATGCTCGACGATCATGACAACCGCTCCCGCCGCGGGCCAGGATGCCCGTGTGAGCGAACCCGGAGGGGCACCGGTCGTCGCGGTGGTCGGGGCGGTGCCCGGGACCGCCGCGGATGCCGCGGTCGCGGCGGCCCGGCTCGGCGCCGACGTGCGGATGATCGGCACGGCCGCCGACCGGCACGTCCGCGACGAGCTGGCCGCCGAGGGCGTCGGGGTCGACGCGGTGACCACCGACGACCATCTCGACGCCGACCCGGTCCGCGAGACGCTGGAGGCCGTCGACGGGGTGGGCGCGGTGCTGGTCGGGACCGACCAGTCGGCCGCCGTGGTGGCGGCGGCGATCGGCACGGCGGCGCAGCGCCACGTCCGCTGCGTGGTGGACCCGGACCCCGTGATCCCCACGGTGGTCGGCCTGCTCGACCTCGGTGCCGTGCTCACCCCGGACGCCGGGGAGCTCGCCGACCTCGTGCGCCGCGGGGCCGGTCAGGAGGCCGCGGACCGACCGGCCGCCGAGGCCGTGGCGACGCTGCACTCGTGGAGCGGCGCCCCCGTCGTCGTGACGCTCGGGGCGGAGGGGGTGCTGCTCGCCGACGACGGCCGGGTGCGGCGGCTCCCGGCGCACCCGGTCACCGTGGTCGATCCGGCCGGGGCGAAGGGTGCCCTGCTCGGGGCGCTCGCCACGCTGCTCGCCGCCGGGGAGGACCTGGAGGACGCGCTCCCCGTCGCCGTCGTCGCCGCCGGGCTGGCCGTGGGCACGCCCGGGCGGCGGGAGAGCCTGCCGACGGGGGACGCCCTGCAGGCGGCGCTGGAGGACTAGACCTGCTTGCCCGTGGTGTCCGCGCGCGCCTTCGAGGGCTGCACCCGCTTCGGCTCGCCGGGCATCTTGGGGTACTCGGGGGGATAGGGCAGGTCCCCGAGCCCGTGGTCGCGCTGGTCGCGCTCGACCCACTCGAGCGCGGTCTCGAGGCCGGCGGGGTCGTCGTGCAGGCCCGCGTGCGCGTCGCCGCGCTCGGCGTACAGGCCGGGCACGGTGAGCACCGTGAAGTCGTCGGGCTCGGCGTCGGGCAGGTCGGCCCAGGTGAGTGGGAAGGAGACGGTGGCACGCGGCGTACCCCGGACCGACCAGGCGGAGGCGATCGTCCGGTCCCGGGCGGCCTGGTTGAAGTCGAGGAACACGCGCTCGCCGCGTTCCTCCTTCCACCAGTCCACGGTGGCAGCGTCGGGCAGCCGCCGGCACACCTCGCGGCCGATCGCGATGACGCAGCGGCGGACGGCGACGAAGTCCCACTCCGCGCGGATCGGGACCATGACGTGGATGCCGCGGCCGCCGGAGGTCTTCGGCCGGCCCACGAGCCCGGCGTCGTCGAGCACCTCGCGCAGCGTCGCCGCGACCACGGCCGCATCGGCGAAGTCGGTGCCGGGCTGGGGGTCGAGGTCGATGCGCAGCTCGTCGGGCGCGTCGACCTGCGGGCGGCGCACCGGCCAGGGGTGGAAGTCGAAGGTGCCGAGGTTGGCCGCCCACGCGAGGACGGCGGGCTCGGTCGGGCACAGCACGTCGGCCGCGCGTCCGGAGGGGAAGCGCACCTGCACGGTCTCGACGTAGTCGGGAGCGCCCTTGGCCAGCCGCTTCTGGTAGAAGAACTCGCCGGTCACGCCGTCGACGAAGCGCTTGAGGTGCGTGGGCCGGTCGCGCAGCGCCCCCAGCAGGGGCTCGGCGACGCCGACGTAGTACTCGACCACCTGCCGCTTCGTGATCCCGGCCTCGGGGAAGTAGACCTTGTCGGGGTTGGAGACGCGCACCTCGCGCCCGCCGACCTCGAGTTCCACCGCCGCTGACCGCGCCACGGCCGGGAAGGCTACCGTGGCGCCATGACCTGGGCTGCTCGTCCGGATCCGGCACGCCGGTTCCACGACGACCTCGTCGGCCTCGACCCCGACGACCCGGAGGCGCGCGCGTTCGCCGAGCACCTCGACCGCATGGAGCGGGTCCGCCCCATGTTCACCGTCGAGGGCGAGTTGAACGGCGTGCGCGACTTCGCCGAGTCGGCCAACCGCATCGGCGGCCTGCAGCGGTGGGCCGCGTGGCTGCTCGTGGTGCTCGTGCTGCTCGGCACGGGCTACGTGATCTACGGCGTCCTGGAGTTCGTGCTCGCCACCTACCTGGGTGGCTGAACCGTATTAGCCTGGACGCATGAGCAGTGCGATCGGCAAGCCGAAGGTCGAGAAGTCCGACGCCGAGTGGCGGGAGCAGCTCTCGCCCGAGGAGTACCACGTCCTGCGCCAGGCCGGCACCGAGCGGCCGTTCACCGGCGAGTACGACGAGACGTTCACCGAGGGCGTCTACCACTGCCGCGCGTGCGGCGCGGAGCTGTTCCGCTCGGAGACCAAGTTCGCGAGCCACTGCGGGTGGCCGTCGTTCTACGCCCCGTCGGGCGACGACAACGTCATCCTCCGCGAGGACTCCACGATGGGGATGCGGCGCGTCGAGGTGCTCTGCGGCACCTGCCACTCGCACCTGGGTCACGTCTTCCACGGCGAGGGCTACGGCACCCCCACCGACGACCGGTACTGCATGAACTCGGTCTCGCTCACGCTCGAGCCGAAGGCCTGACCCTTCCCGACGACGGCGGCGGCCGCTCTCAGGCCGTCCCCGTCACCCCGGGGATGCGGTCGGAGCGGAACGCCTCGACGAACCGCCGGTGGTCGTCGCGGACCACGCGCGCGTAGGCGTGGGCGAAGCCGACGAGGTCGGCGACGAAGTCGTCCTCCCGGCCGCCCACCACCTCGAGCACGGCGTCCTCGACCTGGAAACCGACGAGGTCCGCGTCCTCGGCGTCGCGGTCCGCCACCGCGTGCGCGCGGGCGGTCGCGTGGCCGAGGTGGCCGAGGACCTTCGCGACGTCGTCGGGCTCGGTGACGTCGTCCCAGTCCAGGTCCGCCTCGTACGGTGAGAGCTCGGAGACGACGTAGCCGACCCCGCGCAGCTCGGTCCAGCCGAGCAACCGGTCGGCGTGCGCCTGCAGCGCCCGCTGCGACAACGCGGTGCGCTGGCCGTGGTGGACGAACGCCGACGCGACCCGCTCGTCGGTGACCACCCGGCTCGGCGCCGCGACGACGGCCTGCTTCATGCTGATGACGACGTCGTTGTCGAGGGCCTCGTTGAAGCCCTCGACGAGCACGTTGTAGGCGGGCAGCCCGGCGCTGCCGATGCCGAACCCGCTGCGCCCGACGACGTCGACGACCTCGTACGCGACGTCCGGGAGCCGCTTGTCCGCGGGGATCGTGTCGAGGTACCGCCGGAACGCCTCCTCCACCTCCGCCCGCTCCCCCGCGTCGAGCCGCCGCACCCCGGGTCCGGGGCGGAAGACCCGGTCGTCGCCCTCGATCTCGGTGACCCGGGCGAGCAGCGCCTCGCGGCTCGACTCCCGGGACCGCTGCAGCGCGTCCCGGACCGCGCCCTCGGTCCCGGAACGCCGCAGCGCGTGGGTGAGCTCGCCGGCGTTGCCGTGGAAGGACCGCAGGGCGGCGAGGTAGGCCCGGACGTAGGTGGTCACCAGACGGGACACCGTGGCGTCCGAGAACGCCTTCGACCAGCCGAGCAGCGCCACGCTCGCCACGAGCCGGCGCAGGTCCCACGTGAACGCGCCCAGGTAGGACTCGTCGAAGTCGTTCAGCGCGAAGACCAGCGCGCCGTCGCCGTCCATGTACGTGCCGAAGTTCTCGGCGTGCAGGTCGCCCTGGATCCACACCCGCGCGGTGCGCTCGTCGACCCACGGGTCCTCGAGCCGCACCACGTCCGCGTAGAACAGGCACGCGCTGCCCCGGTAGAACGCGAACGGGTCGGCGGCCATCTTCCGGAACTTCGACCGGAACGCCGCGGGGCTCGCCGTCATGAGGTCGGCGAAGGCGTCGGTGAGGGTGTCGACGATGAAGCCGGTGCGGGCCTCGTCGTCGTCGATCCCGAGGGGGGACAGGTCGGCGTGCCGGGTCACCGCGCCATCCTGGCCCCCCGGGTCGGCCCCGGGAACTACTGGCCGCCCGAGATGCGCAGCGTCTGACCGGTCATCCAGCCGCTCTCCGGCGAGGCGAGGAAGCGGACCAGCGGCGTGATGTCCTCCGGCTCGCCGTAGCGGCCCATCGGCCAGGCGATCGGCGCGAGGTCGTTGGCGTAGTGCTTCCCGTTCTCGGCCGACATGTCGCTCGTGGTGCCGCCGGGGGCGATGGCGTTGATCGTGATGCCCCGCGGCACGAGGTCGAGCGCGAGGACCTTCACCATCGCCTCGACGGCGGCCTTCGAGCCGGCGTAGAGCGCGTGCCCGGGCACGGGGGTGGAGGCGGCGATCGACGAGGTGCAGACGATCCGGCCGCCGGGACCCATGTGCGCAGCCGCGGCCTGCACCGCGAGGAGCTGACCGCGGGCGTTCACCGCGAAGACCTGGTCGAACTCCTCGGCGCCGATCGTGCCGAGCGCACCGAAGTGCTCGATGCCGGCGTTGGAGACGAGCACGTCGATCCCGCCGAGCAGCTCGGCCGCCCGGTCCATGAGGGCCGTCACGGCGGCCGGGTCGGCCATGTCGGCGGCGACGGCGTACGCCTCGCCCCCGCCGGCGACGATCTCCGCGACGACGGCGTCCGCCGCGTTCGCGCTGCGGCCGTACCCCACGACGACGCGGGCACCCTCCCCCGCCAGGGCCAGCGCCTCGGCGCGGCCGATGCCGCGGCTCGCGCCGGTGACGACGGCACGGGTCCCCGGAGCGAGGCCCGTCACGAGAGGGCGAGCAGGGCGCCGGGCTCGACCCGCGGGCCGGTGAAGAACGGGACCTCCTCGCGCACGTGCCGGCGGGCCTCGGTGGCGCGCAGGTCGCGCATCAGGTCGACGATCCGGTCGAGCTGGTCGGCCTCGAACGCGAGGATCCACTCGTAGTCACCGAGCGCGAAGGCCGGGACGGTGTTGGCGCGGACGTCGGCGTACCCGCGGGCGGCCTTGCCGTGGTCGGCCAGCATCTGGCGCCGCTCGGGATCGGGCAGCAGGTACCAGTCCAGCGAGCGCACGAAGGGGTAGAGGCAGAGGTAGCCCTTCGGCTCCTCGCCCGCGATGAACGCCGGCACGTGGCTCTTGTTGAACTCCGCCGGCCGGTGCAGGGCGGTGTTCGACCACACCGGCTCCGAGGCCCGGCCGAGCGCGGTGCGGCGCAGCGCGGTGTAGGTGGCCTGCAGCGCCTCGACGTCCTGCGCGTGCGTCCACACCATCCAGTCGGCGTCGGCGCGCATGCCCGCGAGGTCGTACACCCCGCGGACGACGACGCCCTTGGCCTCCTGCTCGTCGATCACGGCGGCGAACTCCTCGGCGGCGTCGCGCCGGTCCTCACCGAGCTTCGCCGGGTCGGTGCGGAACACCGACCACATGGCGTAGCGGATCGTCGAGTTCAGCTCGTCGTAGTTCAGCCTGGCCACGGGTCCATGGTGCCACGCAGCCGTGAGGGGAGGATCCGAGCGCTCCTACGGCGCGAGGGTTCCCCTCGTGCGGGAGGCGGCGAGGTGCGCCGCGATCCGCGCGGCCGCCGCGTCTCCCGTCGCCAGGCACGCGGGCACGCCCACCCCGTGCAGCGCGGCCCCCGCCACCGCCAGCCCGGGCGGCAGCGCCTCCAGGCGTGCCGCGCGGGCGCCGTGTCCGACGCCGTACTGCGGCAGCCCGCCGCCCCAGCGCGCGACGACCGTCTCCACCGGCTCGGCGGTCAGCCCGAGCAGCGCCGCGAGGTCGGACCGGGCCGCGGCCACGAGCTCGTCGTCGTCGCGCTGCAGGACGTCGTTCTCCCCGTACCGCCCGATGGAGGCCCGCAGCACCACGGCCTCCTCGCCCACGAGGTGCGGCCACTTCACCGACGACACGGTGACGGCCTTGATCGTCCACGGGGTCCCGTCCGGCCGCCGCTCCCCCGACCCGATCAGCACCCCGGAGCGCGTGCCGAGGTCGGTGTCCGGCGGCAGGGCCAGCGCGACGACGGCGGAGGACGCCAGCTCGATGCCCGCTGCGGCGGCCGACGCGTCCGGGGCGACGTCGACGAGCAGCCGCCGCAGCGCCGGGGCGGGCACCGCGAGGACGACCGCGTCGGCGTCCGTCGTCCCGGTCCCGGCGGGTCCCGCGGCCACCACCCGCCACCCGGTGCCGTGGTGCTCCAGCGCCGTCACGGTGCGCGCGAGACGTACCTCGGCGCGGGCGGCCACGGCGAGGGCGGCCGGCAGGTCGGCCAACGAGGTCCGCAGCGTCCCGAACACGGGGCCCGGCGGGGTCGTGCCGCCCGGGAGCGCAGCGCGGGCGGCGGCGACGAGCGACGACGGGTCGCGGTCGAGGGCCGCGGCCAGCGCCGGGACCGTGGCGCGCACCCCGAGGCCGTCCGCGCGGCCCGAGTAGACGCCGCCGAGCAGCGGGTCGACCAGGCGGTCCGCGACCTCGTCCCCGAGACGGGCGCGGACCAGCCCCCCGACGCTGTCGTCGCCGTCCCACGCGACCGGGCCGAGCCGGGCGTCCGTGTCCAGCGCCGCCCGCCCGGCATCCGAGAGGAGGGTCCCGACGGCGGGTGGGTCGGCGGGGACCCCCATCACCGTCCGCGGGGGCATCGCGTGGGTGGCGCCCCCGGCACGGATGCCGGAGGAGGCACCGGAGGGATGCACGAGGTCGTCGGACAACCCCAGCTCGACCAGCCGGTCGGACGCCTCGGGGCGCCGGGCGAGGAACGCCTCCGCCCCCACGTCGACCCGCAGCCCGCCGAGCTCGACCGCGGCGAGCTTGCCGCCGAGCACACGCGCGGACTCGAGGACGACGATCTCCGCGGCGTCGCCGAGGGTCGTGCGCAGCCGGTGCGCGGCCGCGAGCCCGGCGACCCCACCGCCGACCACGACGACGCGCGGCGCAGGAGCCGTGGTCACGCGCGGACGGGCAGGGAGTGCACCGTCTCGACGACGCGCAGCAGCGCGTCCGGGTCGGTCTCGGGCAGCACGCCGTGGCCGAGGTTGAACACGTGGGCGGGCGCGGCGTGGCCCTCGGCGACGATCCGCCGGACCTCGGCCTCGACGACCTCGGGGCCCGCGAAGAGCACGGCCGGGTCGAGGTTGCCCTGCAGCACCTTGCCCGGGGCGCGGCGGGCCGCGGCGTCGAGCGGGACGCGCCAGTCGACGCCGACGACGTCCGCCCCGGCCTCGCCCATCGCGCCGAGCAGCTCCCCCGTCCCGACCCCGAAGTGGGTCCGGGGCACGCCGGCGTCGGCCAGGCCCGCGAGGACCTTCGCCGAGTGCGGCAGCACGAGCGCCCGGTAGTCGCGCTCGGACAGGGCGCCGGCCCAGGAGTCGAACAGCTGCACCGCGTCCACGCCCGCCTCGACCTGCACGCGCAGGAAGGTGAGCGTGAGGTCGGCGAGATGGTCGAGCAGCGCGTGCCAGGTCTCCGGCTCGGCGTGCATCAGCGCCTTGGTGCGCTCGTGGTTGCGGCTCGGGCCGCCCTCCACGAGGTAGGAGGCGAGGGTGAAGGGGGCGCCGGCGAAGCCGATGAGGGGCGTGTCGCCGAGTTCGCCGACGAGCTGCCGGACCGTCTCGGCGACCGGGGCCGCCTGGCCCGGGTCGAGCGCGGGCAGCGCCGCGACGTCGGCGGCCGTGCGCACGGGGGCGTCGATCACGGGGCCGGTCCCGGCCACGATGTCGACCCCGATGCCCGCCACGCGCAGCGGCACGACGATGTCGGAGAAGAGGATCGCGGCGTCGACCCCGTAGCGGCGCACGGGCTGCAGGGTGATCTCGGTGGCGAGGTCGGGCGTCAGGCAGGACTCGAGCATCCCCGTGCCCTGCCGGACCCGTCGGTACTCCGGCAGCGAGCGGCCCGCCTGGCGCTGGAACCAGACCGGCACGTGCTCGGGGGTCCCGCCCCGCGCCGCCGTCAGGAAGGCCGAGCCGGGGAGGTCACGCCGGGCGCCGCTCGCGCTCGTCGCGACGGGCGGGGCGACGGGGTGCGGATCGGGTTGCGTCGGCGCGCTCATGGTGGGACCAGTCTGCCAGCCGTTCCCCGGCCCGTCCGATCGGCGTGGCGCGCTCCCCGGCGCGTCGGTCTCCCGCCCGGAGCGCGCGCGACCTACGCTCCGGCGGGTGACGGCACCCGCGACCGCCCCCGAGACGTTCCGACGGGCCGTGGAGTCGCTGGCCGCTCTGCGCCCCCGCCCCGAGATCGAGCTGGCCGAGATGCGCCCGCCGCAGCGGTTGGCGCCGTGGTCGGCCGCGTGGAGCGCCGAGGTGGTCTCGACCGCCGCGGCCGGCGACCCCGAGCCGGAGGTGCTGGTCACCGGCCGACTGGTGCTGCTGCACGACCCGGAGGGCCAGGAGGCCTGGGACGGCACGCTGCGCCTGGTCACCTTCGTGCGCGCCGAGCTCGACCCCGAGCACGCGAACGACCCGATGCTGCCCGAGGTGGCCTGGTCCTGGCTGACCGGAGCGCTGGAGGAGTCCGGGGCCGCCGCGACCGCCGTCGGTGGCACCGTCACCCAGACCTCGTCGGTGCGCTTCGGCGACATCTCCGGGCCCGCGCAGGTGTGCGACCTGGAGCTGCGGGCGTCCTGGACACCGGTCCTGCCCGACGGCGACGGCGACGGCGACGACCCGACCGCGACGGCGGCCGACCTGACCGAGCACGGCGGCGCCTTCACCGCGGTGCTGGCGACCGCCGCGGGCCTGCCCCCGGTGGGCGTCGCGAGCCTCGGCGCCCGCCGCCTGGGCTGAACCCGGGCGCCCGGGGCGGACGCCCGGGGTGTCCGGCCCGTGCATCCGCCCGTGCGTTCCACGGTTGTGTGCGTTCGAGACGCCGGCGGTTCTCGCGTCTCAACTCGGGACCGCCCGGCAGTTCACCATTCAGCGAACTCTCAGCATTTTCCCGGTACCACTGGTGCCGATTCCGGCATTCTCGCAGGTCGTCCGCCCGGAGGGGCCGCTGCGCAGGGCGGGTGAACGCCCGGCAGCGAGCGGGTCACGGCCCGGACTCCGAACGCGGTCGCTGTGTTGCGTCCGTTACTCGGATGAGATTAGACCGATGAGCGCAGCGACTCTGCGACGTTCAGAGCCTTTGACAACACACAGTCACATTGACTACACACAGTGTCACTGACAGCATACGGAGAGTGCGACACCCACACCAAGGAGTGACCGCCAACCCGTAACGGGCGAAACTCCACCGAGCGAAGTTGGCCCTAATGCTCTCGTTAACTCGCCAGGGGGGATATGTTCTCTCGCGACGCACTTCCTCGGCCGTTCGGCGGCGCGGTCGACGACCGGGGTTCCTGGTGCGTCCGTCGGGGGGCAAGACCGACTCCAGGGAGGTAGTTGACGTGGCTACCGTGGGCCCAGGCATGGCACTTCGCGGCGTCGCGAGTGGCCTGCTGCCACCGGCCATGGTCCCGCATCCGCGGGAAGAGATGTTCTCGGTGCTGGTGGTCGACGACCACCCGCTGTTGCGCGAGGCGATCGCGCAACGACTCACCTCGATGGGCGCGGGCACCGTCCACGAGGCGGCCTCGATCTCCGAGGCCAGGACCCGAGCACTCGCTTCCGGCCCGTGTGACCTCGCGATCCTCGACCTCGGTCTCCCGGACGGTTCCGGGCTCGACCTGATCGCGGAACTGCGGGCGCAGGGCTGGAACCGTGTGGTGGTGCTGGCCGCCTCGGACGACCCGTCCGCGGTGCGGGCGGCGTTCCAGGCGGGGGCGCAGGCCTATCTGCTCAAGTCCGCTTCGCCGGGCATCGTCACCGACGGCGTGCGCCGGGTCCTCGAGGGCGGCCTCTACGCCGACCCCTCGGTCGCCCCGCTGCTCGCGGCGGGCACCCGGGTGCCGGCCACCGACAACACCCCGCGGGAGCTCTCGGCCCGCGAGGTCGAGGTGCTGCAGCTGGTGGCGGACGGACGCTCGAACAAGGAGATCGGCGAGGCGTTGAGTCTCTCGGCCCTCACGGTCAAGAGCCACCTCTCGCGGATCGGTCGCAAGCTCGGCACGGGTGACCGGGCCCAGATGGTCGCTCTGGCCATGCGGGCGGGCGTCATCCGCTGAGCACCGCACCACATCCGGGGCCCGTCGACGGGGACGGGAGCACGGAGGACGACGACGACGTCCTCGAGCTCCTCGCCCCCGCCGACGGTGTCCCCGAGATCATCACGGATCGGGATCGCCTCTCGGCGCTCGCCGACGACCTGGCCGCGGGCAGCGGTCCGGTCGCCGTCGACGCCGAGCGGGCGTCCGGTTTCCGCTACTCCGCGCGGGCCTACCTGGTGCAGCTGCGCCGGGAGGGCGCGGGCAGCGCCCTCGTCGACCCGATCGCCCTCGACGGTGACCTCACCGTGCTCGGCGACGCCCTGCGCGGCGTCGAGTGGGTGCTCCACGCCGCGTCGCAGGACCTGCCGTGCCTCGCCGAGGTCGGCATGCGTCCCGACGCCCTCTTCGACACCGAACTCGCCGGCCGCCTCGCGGGCTACCCGCGCGTCGGGCTCGGCCCCCTCGCCGAGCGCCTGCTGGGCGTCCGGCTGCGCAAGGGCTACGGCGCCGCCGACTGGTCGACCCGGCCGCTGCCCGCCGACTGGCTCGTCTACGCCGCCCTCGACGTCGAGCTCCTCGTCGCGATGCGCGACCTGCTGGCCGCCGATCTCGAGCGCCAGGGCAAGGCCGAGTGGGCACGCCAGGAGTTCGAGGCGGTCCGCCTCGCCGGACCGCCGCAGCGGCGCGCGGAGCCGTGGCGCCGCACCTCCGGCATGCACAAGGTGCGCCGCCCCCGCCAGCTCGCGGTCGTCCGGGCGCTCTGGGAGTCCCGCGACGAGCTCGCGGAGTCCCGCGACGTCGCGCCGGGCCGTCTGCTGCCCGACGCCGCGATCGTCGACGCCGCCCTGCGCGAGCCCGCCGACAAGGCCGCTCTCACCGAGATGCCCGTCTTCAAGGGCAGCCGGCAGCGGCGCCTCGCCGACCGCTGGTGGCGCGCCGTGCGCACCGGCCGCGGGCTGCCGGCCGAGGAGCTGCCCGACCCCTCCCCCGCCGGCGACGGCCCGCCCCCGGTGAACCGCTGGGCCGACAAGGACCCGGACGCCGCCGCGCGCCTCACCGCTGCCCGCGCGCACCTCGGCGCGCTGGCCGAGCAGTGGGACACCCCGGTGGAGAACCTGCTCCAGCCCGACCTCGTCCGCCGTCTCTGCTGGACCCCACCCGAGCCCGCCGACGCGGAGTCCGTCGACGCCTTCCTGACGGCGGGCGGCGCACGGCCCTGGCAGCGCGAGCTCGCCCTGCCCGGTCTCGTGGCGGCGCTGGAGCAGACCGCCCCGCCCGGGACGGCGACACCCGCCGTCGGGAACGGGAGCACGGAGGACGAGCCCGGGACGGCGCGTCGGTCGCCGCGCCGTCGCCGGCGCCGCAGCAGCAGCGCCGGGGGGACACCGGCTCAGGTCGGCACGGTCACGCCCGTGTTCAGCGACCCGGAGAGCTGACCGGGCAGCATCACCCGCACCGAGAGGCCGCCGCCGTCGACCGGCTCGGCCGTGACGGTGCCGCCGTGCGACCGGACCACGGCGCGCACGATCGACAGCCCGAGCCCGGAGCCGGACCCGACCCGGTCGGCGCCGCGGCGGAAGGGCTCGAACAGGTCCGGGACGCGGGCGGGGTCGAGCACCGGGCCCGAGGAGGCCACGACCAGCTCGACCCGTCCGGCGTCGGCCGCGGTGCGCACCGTGATCCAACCGCCGTCGACGTTGTGGCGCACCGCGTTCTCCACGAGGTTCCCCACGACCCGCTCCAGCAGCGCCGCGTCCCCGACGACCACGGCCTCGGTCCCGGGCCCCACGTCGACCCGCAGGCGGCGCCCCTCCACCTCGGCGCGGACCGCGTCGAGCGCGCCGTGGGCCGCGAGGTCGAGGTCGACCGGCTCGTCGCCCTCGGACGCCCGGCGCTCGGCGGCCTCCGTGCGGGCGAGGAGCAGCAGCCCGTCGACGAGGCCCTCGGCGCGCTTGGTGGCGTCCCGCAGGACCCCGGCCATGCGTCGGAGCTCGTCGACGTCGGCGTCCGGGTCGGCCAGCGTCACGTCGATCTCGGTGCGCAGCACGGCGAGCGGTGTGCGCAGCTCGTGGCTGGCGTTGGCGACGAACCGGCGCTGGGCGTCGAACGCGGCCTGCAGGCGGTCGAGCATCTCGTCGAAGGTGTCGGCGAGCTCGGCGACCTCGTCGCGCGGGCCCTCCAGGTCGATCCGGGCGTCGAGGGACTCGGCCGAGAGGCGCCGCGCGGTGGCGGTCACGTCGTGGACCGGCTGGAGCACGTGGCCGGTGAGCACCCAGGACACCAGCGCCACGGCCAGCACCACGAAGGCGAAGGCGAGGGAGCCGACCTGGAGGACCTCGGCCCGCGCGCTGTGCCCGAGGGCCGCCGCGATCTCCCCCGCCGGCACGGACACCCCGTCCACGAGCACCGGCGTCCCCGGCGGCAGCGTCGGCAGGCTGGCCGCGACCTCGCCGACGAGCATCCAGCCCAGCCAGAGCAGCAGGGCACTCACCGCCGCGACCAGACCGGTCGCGAGCAGCGTCAGGCGGACCCGCAGGCCGGGCCCGCGGCGACGGCGGGCCCGCGCGGGGCGCGACCCGGTCCGGTCCTCGCGGCGCAGCACGGTCACAGAGCCTACGACCGCCGGGGCTGCGGGGAGGTGAAGGTCGACCCGCCCTACCGGGCCCACGCCCGGTAGAGCGGATCGCGTTCGAGCTCGGCGAGGACCACCTCGGTCACGGCCAGGGCCGCCCGGCCCGCCGTCGGGTCGTCCTCGTCGAGCCACCGCCGGCCGAGCTCGAGCTCGGCGCGCTCGTCACCGTCGAGCGCCGCGGCGAACAGGACGGTCACCTCGTCGCGCACGATCCTCCTCGCGGGACCCGTCGGACACCACGGGCCCGGGACCGCGCCCCTCGTGAGGACGTGATCCCGGGCCCGGGTGACGACGCGACTAGTTGATCGCGTGGATCGGGGACTTGCAGGTCTTGGCGATGGCCGCGCCGTTGCCGTCCTTGGCCTTCGAGGCGACGGGCACGCCGACGGCGTTGTCCTGCACCGGGACCTGCACGCCGAGGACGTTGACCGGGACGTCGTTGTTGCAGACGTTCACGGGGGTGTTGGGGGCGAAGTCCGAGGAGTTGACGAGGCCCTTCTGGGCGGTCCCGTCGGTCTCGTGCGCCATCGCCAGGCCGGCGGTGGAGACGAGGCCCGAGCTGATGAGGGCGGACGCCAGGACGGCCTTGCGGATCATCGACATGATGAGGTGTTCCTCTCGCGTGGGGAGCTTCCGGACTCTCACACGCGGTGATCGTCCGAATACGTGTGGTGAACGAAGCCCGCGAACGCGAGGACACGGTTTAGGACACGTCATCCGCCGATCGGGTGGTGCCGACCGACCGAGGTGTCGGCCTGGGCCCGGGCGGATACCTGCGGCATCCTCTCGTCCCATGAGCTCCGCCGGGTCGTCCGCGTCCCCCGACGCCGTCATCGTCGAGGTGGCCGTCAACGGCACCACGGACCGGTCGACGAACCCGAACGTCCCCCGGACCCCGGCGGAGATCGCCACCGACATGCTCGACTGCCTGGGGCGCGGGGCCGCGATCGCCCACAACCACAACGACGAGCCGATGTTCACCGCGGACGCGGTCCACTCCCCCGACCCCTACGTCCGGGCCTGGACCCCCGTCGTCGAACGGCACCCGCTCGCCCTGCTCTACCCCACGATGGGGGCCGGCGCCCGGGGGATCCCGGTCGAGCAGAAGTGGGCGCACGTCGAGGAGCTGGCGCGCCGCGGCCTGGGCGGCATGACGCTGGTCGACCCGGGATCGGTCAACGTGGGCCTGCTCGGCTCCGGCGCATGCGCGCCGGCAGCTGTGACGGAGCCCTACCAGAACAGCATCGCCGACACCGAGTACATGTTCCGGCGCACCGCCGAGCTCGGGGCCGCCCCGTCGATCTCGATCTTCGAACCCGGCTTCCTGCGCACCACGCTGACCCTGCAGCGGCACGGGCGGGTCCCGGCGGGCGCGATGGTCAAGCTGTACTTCGGGGGCGACCTGCAGTTCGGGCTGCCGCCCACCGAGCGGGCGCTCGACGCCTACTGCGAGCTGCTCGACGGCTCGGGCCTGCCGTGGTCGGTGGCGGTGCTCGGCGGCGACGTGGTGGGCTGCGGCCTCGCCGCGCTGGCCCTCGAGCGCGGCGGTCACGTGCGGGTGGGGCTGGAGGACTACGCCGGCCCGCGCACGCCCACCAACGTCGACCTGCTCGACGAACTCCTCGAGCTGCTCGCCGCCTCCGGGCGCCGCCCCGCGACCTGCGCGGAGGCCCGGGCGACGCTGGGGATCGCGACGCCGTGACCCGGTCCGCGCCCGCGAGGTGCACTCAGGCAGATCCGTGTGTCCGGATTCCTGCCTGGTGTGCATCGCGGGCGGGCCGGCGGAGCACGGTGCGGTCTACACCGCCGCGTGCGCGTCGCTGCGGACCCGGTAGCCCGAGCCGACGACGGTGTCGATGATGCCGGGCTCGCCGAGCTTCTTGCGCAGCGTCATGACCGTCACGCGCACCGTGGTGGTGAACGGGTCGGCGTTCTCGTCCCACACCCGCTCGAGCAGCTCCTCGGAGGAGACGACGGCGCCACCGGCGGCCATCAGCACCTCGAGGACGCCGAACTCCTTGCGCGTGAGGTCGACCGGCGTGCCCTCGCGCACCACGGTCCGCTTGGCCGGGTCGAGCACCACCCCCGCGGCCTCGAGGATCGGCGGGGTGGCCGGGACGGCGCGGCGTCCCAGCGCCCGGATGCGGGCGACGAGTTCCGGGAAGTCGAAGGGCTTCGCCAGGTAGTCGTCGGCGCCGAGGGCGAGCCCGGCGACCTTGTCCCGCAGCGTGCCGCTCGCCGTCAGCATGATCACCCGCGTGACCCCGCCCGCGATCTCGGCGCACAGGTCGTCGCCGGAGCGACCGGGCAGGTCCCGGTCGAGCACGACGACGTCGTAGCGCGTCACGGACGCCTTCTCCGAGCCGGTGTCGCCGTCGTAGGCGACGTCGACGGCCATCCCCTCGCGCCGCAGCCCGCGCGCCAGCGCGTCGGCCAGGGCCTGCTCGTCCTCCACGATCAGAATGCGCACGTCATCCACCTTGCCACCGGGTGGCTGAACGGACGCTGAGAATCAGCTGGGTGGACGCTCTCGGTCTCAGGAGGCGGACTTCTCGTCGCGCGCCAGCGACGACGTCTCGGCGTCCCCGCGCGAGGCGGCGACCCACTCGGTGACCCGCCGCGCGACGTCCTGGTCGGTGAGCCCGGCGGCGGCCAGGAGCGCACCCCGGCTGTCGTGGACGAGGAACTCCTGGGCCAGCGCGATGCGGCGCACCGGCACGTCGGTCCCCGCCTCGGAGAGCGCGTCGGCCAGCGCCGAGCCGAACCCGCCGTGGCGCCCGCCGTCCTCGACGGTGACGACGAGACGGTGCGACGCCGCGAGGTCGAGCAGCGCGGGCGGCACCGGCTGGAGCCATCGTGGGTCGACCACCGTCACGCCGATGCCCTGGGCGGTGAGGCGGTCGGCCGCCTCGACCCCGAGCTGACCGAAGACACCCACGCAGACCAGCAGGACGTCGGGGACCTGCGGCGGCTCGTCGTCGGCGCGCTCGAGCCGCTCGATCGCGGTCGGGCGCGGTGCGGCCCGGGAGAGCCGGCCGGGCTCGGCGAGCACGTCGACCGCGCCGGGGCCGGAGGCGCCCCCGATGCGGCGCAGGGCGGGCACCTCGCTCGGCACCGCGCCCTTCGACCAGCGCAGCGCGGTCGGCCCGTCGGCGACGTCGACGGCCTCGCGCAGCTCCTCGCGCAGCGACACCGCGTCGCGCGGCGAGGCGACCCGCAGCCCCGGCACGATGCCCATCACCGACAGGTCCCACATGCCGTTGTGCGAGGCCCCGTCGCTGCCGGTGACGCCGGCACGGTCAAGCACCACGGTGACCGGCTCGCGGTGCAGCGCGACGTCCATGAGCAGCTGGTCGAACGCACGGTTGAGGAAGGTGGAGTAGATCGCGACCACCGGGTGCAGGCCGCCGTGCGCGAGCCCCGCCGCCGAGGTCAGGGCGTGCTGCTCGGCGATCCCGACGTCGAAGAGCCGCTCGGGGTAGACCTCGCCGAACGCCGCGAGGCCGGTCGGGCCGGGCATCGCCGCGGTGATCGCGACGACATCGGCGCGCTCCCGACCGAGCTCGAGCATGGTCTCGGTGAACACGGAGGTCCACTCGCGCGGCTTCGGCCCGACCGGCAGACCGGTGTCCGGGTCGAGCACGCCCACGGCGTGCATCTGCTCGGCGAGGTCCTGCTCGGCCGAGGCGAACCCGCGGCCCTTGCTCGTGACCGCGTGCACGATGACGGGGCCGCCGAAGTCGCGCGCGGCGGTCAGCGCCGTCTCCATCGCCGCGGTGTCGTGCCCGTCGACCGGGCCGAGGTACTTGAGGCCGAGGTCGGAGAACAGCGCCTGCGGGGAGAAGGCGTCCTTCACGCCCGCCTTCGCGGCGTGCACCGCGGAGTAGAGCGTGTTCCCGACGACGGGGATGCGCCGCAACGCCTTCTTGCCGTGCTCGAGGACGTCCTCGTAGCGCGGGGCGAGCCGCAGGGTGGAGAGCCGCTCGGAGAGCCCGCCGATGGTCGGGGCGTAGGAGCGCCCGTTGTCGTTGACCACGATGACGACGGGCCGGTCCGAGCCGGCGATGTTGTTGAGCGCCTCCCAGCACATCCCGCCGGTCAGCGCGCCGTCACCGACCACGGCGACGACCGACCGGTCCCGGCCGAGCAGCTGGTCGGCCTTCGCGAGACCGTCGGCCCACGAGAGGGCGGTGGAGGCGTGCGAGTTCTCCACGAGGTCGTGCTCGGACTCCGCGCGGCTCGGGTAGCCCGACAGGCCCCCGCCCTGGCGCAGGCCGTCGAACTCCCCCGACCGTCCGGTGACGATCTTGTGGACGTAGCTCTGGTGCCCGGTGTCGAAGAGCAGCGCGTCGCGCGGCGAGTCGAAGACCCGGTGCAGGGCGAGGGTGAGCTCGACGACCCCGAGGTTGGGGCCGAGGTGGCCCCCGGTCCGGCAGACGGCGTCGATCAGGAAGCCCCGGATCTCGGCCGCGAGCGCGTCGACCTCGCCCGCGTCGAGGGCCCGCAGGTCGGCCGGGGTCCGTACGCGCTGGAGCAGACTCACGGCGGCCAGTCTACGGAGACCGCCGTGTCCTGCAGGGCGTTCAGACCGTCCGCGGCCGCCGCGCGACGTAGACCACGGCCGGGGGCGCGTTCAGCCACACCGTGCGGCTGACCACGACCTCCTCGAAGGTCGCCTCGAGGTTGCGCTGCACCTGCTTGGCGGTGGGGAAGAACCGGATCCAGGCGTGGGCGAGCTGCGTCACGGCGCCGCCGGGAGCGGCGAGCCGGGCGAGCAGCGGGAAGATCGACCGGTCCTTCGGGGCGGTCGCGAGCCAGGGCAGCCCGGAGACCGACAGGTCCGCGCGCACGCCCTCGGCCAGCAGCTTCTCCACCGCGGTGTGGGCGTCGGTGCACAGCACCTCGACCTCCGGGTGGCGGCGCTGGAGGACCTCGGCCATGTCCTCGTCCATCTCGACGGCGATGTGCCGGCCGCGGCCCTGCAGCCGCTTCTGGATCTCGTCGGTGACCGACCCCGTGCCGGCGCCGAGGTCGAGCACGACCGGGTCGCCGGTCCCGGGCAGCGGGGCGATCGCCTGGCGGCACAGCGGGGGGAAGCTCGGGAAGAGCGCGGCGACGTGCAGCGGGTCACGCAGGAAGGCGGTCGAGAAGTGCCTGATCTCGGTCACGGGGCCTCTTCAGCTGGGGACACGGTGGGAGGCAGAGTCTGGCCCGCCGCCACGACCGCCGCGAGCAGGGCGCGTGCGACCTCGCCCACCATCGCGTCGTCGGGCGAGAACCCCGGGTGGTGCAGACCGGGGGCCGACCCGGGGACGGCGCCCGGCTCGGCGGTCCCCACGAACAGCATCACCGCCGGCAGGCCCTCGGCCGAGTAGTGCGAGAAGTCGTCCGCGCCGCACGAGCGGAAGGCGGTGTCGAGCGTCAGGCCCGTGGGCGCCGCCCGCTCCTCGCCACGGCGTCCGCCGAGTGTCGCGGCGATCGCAGCGGTCAGGCGGCGGTCGTTCACGACGGCGGGTTCGTTGGGCACCACGGCCACCTCACCGGTGCAGCCGTGGGCGGCCGCGGTGTGCGTCACGACCTGACGGACGGCCTCGAGGACGGCGTCGCGGTCGGCGTCGAGGGCCCGCACGGTGCCGCGGGCGCGGGCCTCGCCGGGCACCACGTTGGGAGCGCTCCCGGCCGTGATCTGCCCGATCGTGACCACCGCCGCCTCCAGGGGGTTCACGCGCCGCGCCACGATGTGCTGCAGGGCGACGACCACCGCGGCGACCGCGAGCACCGGGTCGTGGGTGCGGTGCGGGTAACCGCCGTGACCGGCCCGGCCCGTCACCGTGATCTCGATCTCGTCGGCCGAGGCGTTGACCGGGCCGGGGCGCGCGGAGACCACCCCGCGGGGCAGCTCGGGCTGGACGTGCACGCCGAGGACCGCGGCCGGGTGGTGGGCCCGGAAGGCGTCGTCGACCATGACGTCGGCGGCCCCGCTGGGCGCGGCCTCCTCCCGCGGCTGGAACACCGCGAGCAGCGGCGCCGCGAGCAGGTCCGGTCCGGCGGCGGCGACGGCACGGACGAGGGCGACGAGACCGGCGGTGTGCACGTCGTGCCCGCAGACGTGCGCGACGCCCGGGCGTTCCGAGGCGAACGGCAGCCCGGTCGCCTCGTGCACGGGCAGGGCGTCGAGCTCCCCGCGGACGGCGACCGCGGGACCCGGCCCGCCGAGCCGCAGCATCCCGCCGGTGCCGGCCACCGGCTCCAGGGCGCGGCCCAGCGCGCGGGCGACGGCGTCGCGCGAGTCGGTCTCGTCCCCGGAGACGCGCGGTCGGCGGTGCAGCTCGTGGCGCAACGCGACCGCGGCCGGCAGCTCCGCCTCGAGGGCCTCCGCCAACGCCGGCGGGACCGGTACCGGTCGCGGGGCGCGCTCCGACCCGGCGTCGGGCCGGGGACTCCCGGACAGCGGGACCTCGACCGTCACGCGGGGATCCGCGGGTAGGTCCGCAGGGCGTTCTCGCGAGCGATCATGGTGGCCACCCGTTCGGCGTCGGCGGGAGAGATCTCGTCGGTCGCGCAGAGGTGCTCGAGCAGGCCCCCGAGGGCCGCCCGGAAGCGCAGGGCGCCGAGCAGATGCAGCTCGGGCAGCCCGTAGGCGTCCGACGCGTAGAGCACCTTGCCGAAGGGTGCCAGCTCCAGCATCTCGGCAATGACCTCGGGGGCCCGGGAACCGACGTACGGCACGGCGAGGCTCACGTCGGCGTAGACACACGAGAACACCTGGGCCATCCACGCGGCCTGGCGGTGGTAGGGGTAGGTGTGCAGCAGCATGAGCGGCACGCCGAGCGGCTCGACGAGCCGGGCGAGGCCCGCGAGCAGGGCCGGGTCGGCGCGGTGGAGGTCCTCGTCGGGGTCGCCGAACCCGGTGTGCAGCTGCAGGGGCAGTCCGGTGTCGAGGCCCGCCCAGAGGCCGTGGCGCAGCAGCACGGGGTCGCGCAGCGGCTCCCGGTCGCGGGCCCGGCGGGGCAGCCACGCCGAGGCGGCCGCCGCGACCGCCGCGGCGTCCGGGCGGTGCGGTTCGACGTCGAGCCCCGCGCGGTAGGCGAGCACCGTCTTGCAGGCGACCGGCAGCGGGCGGCGGGACGCGTCGGTGCGCCGGGCGATCTCGGCGGCCAGCGCGTCGGCGTACCCGGCGGCGTCGACCCCCGCGTCGGCGACCGCCTCGGCCACCGCCTCCAGGCGCACCACCTCCCCGACCGGCACGCCGGCCACCCCGGAGAGCTCCTCGAGATCCAGCAGGCCGCCGGCCGCGAAGCCGTGGTCGACGAGCAGCGCCCCGGAACCGGCCGCCCGCAGCATCGCCCGCGAGACCGTCTCGGCGCCCAGCTCCGCGCGCCGCTCGACGTAGTCCCGCGCCGGGGCGTGCGGCGGCAGGCCGAGCACGGGGGCACACCAGCGGCGCACCGAGAACCCGAGCCGGGAGTCGAAGGCCGAGAGCCCGGGAGCGGGACCCTCGCCCTCGGTCAGCAGGGCCTCGAAGCGGTCCTGGTCGAGGTCGTCGGCCACCACCGAGTGGCAGTGGTGGTCGACGAGCGGGACGCCGTCGAGGAAGCTCACCGGCCCGGCCGGTACCAGCCCGAGCGAGACGAGGCTGCCGCCGTCGGGGGGCACGCAGTTCATGTCCGGATCGACGGGTCGGGCTCCGCTGCGCTCCGTCTCCGCACGAGGGTCGCCACGCACTCCATGTGGTGGGTCATCGGGAAGGCGTCGAAGACCCGCAGGTCGGCGAGGACGTACCCGGCGTCGGCCAGGGCCGCGACGTCGCGGGCGAGGGCGGCCGGGTCGCAGGCGACGTGCACGATCCGGCGTGCGCCGAGGGCACCGATGCGGCCGGCGAGCTCGCGCCCGAGACCCTTGCGTGGCGGGTCGGCCACGACGACGTCGGGCGGGGTCGTGCGGGCCAGGGAGTCGAGCACCTTCTCCACCCGCCCGCGGACGACCTGCGCGGCCGGCAGGTCGGCCAGGTTCCCCGCCGCGGCGGCCGTCGCGTCCGGGTCGGACTCGACGTCGACGACGACGCCGGCCCGGTCGGCGAGCGCCGCGGCGATGAGCCCGGCGCCGCCGTAGAGGTCCCACACGACGTCGTCGCGCCCGAGCTCGCCGACACCCTCGAGCGCGGCTGCGACCACGGCGTCGGCCGCCCCGGGGTGGACCTGCCAGAACGCGGGCGCGGGCAGCGTCCAGTCGCGGCCGGCAGCGCGCTCGTGGGCGGTGCCGGACCCGATCTCGAGGTGCCGGTCGCCCTCGAACAGCTCGGTCGCGTGCGTCTCGCCCGCGGCGTCGGCGACGATCTCGATCTCCGCCGTCGGCGTCCAGGTGTGGGCGAGGACGGGGTCGAGGGCGCCGCGGACGGCGATCGGGCAGTCGCCGACCGGCAGGATCTCGTGGCTGCGGTGGGCCCGCAGGCCGGGCCGCCCGTCGTCGGTCACGGCCATCCGCATCCGGGTCCGCCAACCGAGGGGGCCGCCGGGCAGCGCCTCGCACACGACGTCGCGCTCGATGCCGGCGAGCCGGGAGAGCTGCTCGGCGACGACGGCGGCCTTGAGGGCGCGCTGGGTGTCGTGGTCGGCGTGCTGCCAGTCGCAGCCCCCGCAGCCGCCGGGGCCGGCCCACGGGCAGGCCGGCTCGACCCGGCCGGGGGCCGCCTCGAGGACCGTCACGGCGTCGGCCCGGCAGAACGAGCCGCCGTGGTCCTCGGTGACCACCGCGTGCACCCGCTCCCCCGGCAGCGTGTGCCGGACGAACACCACGCGGCCCTCGTGCCGGGCCACGCAGTGCCCGCCGTGCGCGACCGCGCCCACCTCGAGGTCGAGCATGCGGTCGGTCCAGTCGAGGCGCTCGACGTCGGGAGAGGCACTCATCGCACGTCCGCCCGCTCGGAGGACGCCGACGGACCGGGCGGTGCCGACGTCGAGCCGGGTGCGACGCCGTTCGTGGGCGGCGGCGCGTAGCCGCGGCGGGCGAGCCCGGGCGCGCCCTGCGGGCGCGCGGCCGCGAGCCGGTGGGACGACTCGAGCTGCCACGGCACGCTCACGACCATCACACCCTTCTGGAACAGCAGCCGCCCCTTGAGGCGCAGCGCACTCTGGTTGTGCAGCAGCTGCTCCCACCACCGGCCGAGCACGTACTCGGGGATGAAGACCGTGACCACGTCGCGCGGGCTGTCGGTCCGGATGCGCTTGACGTACTGCAGGATCGGGCGGGTGATCTCGCGGTAGGGCGACTCGAGGACCTTCAGCGGCACCGGGATGTTGCGCCGCTCCCAGTCCGAGGTCACCCGTCGGGTGTCCGCGTCGTCGACGTTGACCGTCACGGCCTCGAGCACGTCCGGCCGGGTCGCGCGGGCGTAGGCCACGGCCCGCAGCGTCGGCTTGTGCACGGTGGAGACCAGCACGATCGCGTGGTTGCGGCTGGGGAGCACGGCGTCGATGACGTCGGGGGCCGCGATCTCCTCGGCGACGCGGTCGTAGTGCCGGCGGATCGAGAGCATGAGCAGGAAGGCGAGCCCGCCCGCCACGATGGCGATCCACGCGCCGACCAGGAACTTCGTGATCAGCACGACGACGAGCACGACGCCCGTCATCGCCGCCCCGAAGCCCGAGACCAGCCGTGAGCGCTGCAGCCCGGACCGCGCCTCGTCGTCGGTCTCGGTGCCGAGCAGGCGGTTCCAGTGCCGCACCATGCCGAGCTGGGAGAGCGTGAAGGAGACGAACACGCCGACGGTGTAGAGCGGGATCAGCGCCGTCACCTCGGCGGAGAACCCGATGACGAGCACGATCGCGAAGAACGCGAGGAAGAGGATCCCGTTGGAGAACGCCAGCCGGTCGCCGCGGGTGTGCAGCTGGCGCGGCAGGTAGCGGTCCTGCGCGAGGATCGACCCGAGCACCGGGAAGCCGTTGAACGCGGTGTTCGCGGCCAGCACGAGGATCAGGGCGGTGAAGATCGTCACGGCCCAGAACCCGGGC
This sequence comes from Actinomycetospora sp. NBRC 106378, assembly GCF_030269685.1. Taxonomy (GTDB): domain Bacteria; phylum Actinomycetota; class Actinomycetes; order Mycobacteriales; family Pseudonocardiaceae; genus Actinomycetospora. The sequence goes on along the minus strand of NZ_BSTT01000010.1, from coordinate 109,130 downwards.
GGGAAGCCCGAGAAGATCGTCTCGGCGAGCTGGGCGATCAGCGTCTCCTGCTTGTAGCCGGGCGGGGCGCCGACGAGCTGCGTCGCCGGGTCCTCGGCCATGTGCACGCCCGTCGCGCGGGCCAGCGCGAGCATGCCGCCGAAGAGCACCACCGCGATCAGGCCGAGCATCGCGAGCGTGGTCGCGGCGTTGCGCGACTTCGGCTTGCGGAACGCGGGGACGCCGTTGGAGATGGCCTCCACCCCGGTCAGCGCCGCGCAGCCCTGGGTGAACGAGCGCAGCACGATGAACATCAGGGCGAGCGAGGACAGCTGGTGGTCGGCCTCGGCCCGGACGTCGAAGGCCGCGCTGGGCGCCACCATGTCCTGACCGAGCAGGAGCCGCACGACCCCGACGACGACCATGCCGGCGAGGCAGACGATGAAGCAGTAGACGGGGACGGCGAACGCCGCGCCCGACTCCCGCACGCCGCGCAGGTTGATCGCGGTCAGCACGGCGATCGCGAGCACGCTGAAGAGCACCTTGTGCTCGCCGACGAACGGGATCAGCGCCCCGAGGTTGTCCGCCGCCGAGGACACCGAGACGGCGACCGTCAGCGTGTAGTCGACCAGCAGCGCCGAGGCGACGGTCAGGCCGGCGTGGCGACCCAGGTTCGTCGTCGCGATCTCGTAGTCCCCGCCACCCGAGGGGTAGGCGTGGACGTTCTGCCGGTAGCTCACCACCACGGTTGCGAGGACCACCACGACCGCGAAGCCGATCCACGGGGAGAAGACGTAGGCCCCGAGACCGGCCAGCGAGAGGGTGATCAGCACCTCCTGCGGCGCGTAGGCGACGGAGGACAGGGCGTCGGAGGCGAACACCGGCAGCGCGATGCGTTTGCGCAGCAGCGTGTCCGAGAGCTCGTCGCTGCGGAACGGCAGTCCGAGCACGAGGCGTTTCGCCGCGGTAGCGAGCCTGGGCACCCGCAGAGCGTAGGCCGAGCGGGTGGCGGCGTGGGAGCGGTGGGTGCACGGGATACCGTGCGCGCGTCATGTGGTGGTGAGCGGGACCGGAGGGCGTGTGCACATCGTCGTCATGGGCTGCGGCCGCGTGGGGTCCGCCCTGGCCCTCTCGCTGGAGCGGCTCGGCCACGAGGTGGCCGTCGTCGACCGGGATCCGCAGGCGTTCCGCCGCCTGGGCAGTGACTTCCACGGCCAGGAGATCGTCGGCGTGGGCTTCGACCGCGAGGTGCTGACCGCGGCGGGCATCCACCGCGCCGAGGCGTTCGCCGCCGTCTCCTCCGGCGACAACTCCAACATCATCTCCGCGCGTGTCGCGCGCGAGACCTTCGGCGTGGAGACCGTCGTCGCGCGCATCTACGACGCCAAGCGTGCGGCCGTGTACGAGCGGCTCGGCATCCCGACGGTCGCGACGGTCCCCTGGACCACCGACCGCTTCCTGCGGATGCTGCTGCCCGACGGCGTGGCCACGGCGTGGCGCGACCCCTCCGGCACCGTCGCGATCATGCAGCTGCCGTTCCACGAGGACTGGTCGGGTCACCCCGTCACCGACCTCGAGGAGGCCACCGGTTGCCGGATCGCCTTCATCGTGCGGTTCGGCACCGGCGTGCTCACCCGGCCGAACACGATCATCCAGGCCGACGACGTGGTGTACGCGGCCGCCGTGAGCGGCACCGTCGCCGCGGTGACCAAGGCGGCCCTGACGGCGCCGGCGGAGCGGGGGTAGACCGATGCGCGTCACGATCGCCGGGGCCGGCGCGGTGGGCAAGTCCATCGCCGCCGAGCTGATCGAGAACGGCCACGAGGTCATGCTCGTCGAGCGCGACCTCGCGGAGGTGGCGCCCGAGGCGGTGCCGCAGGCCGAGTGGGTCCACGCCGACGCCTGCGAGGTCGCCTCGCTGGAGGACGCGTCGGTGCAGAACTGCGACGTCGTGATCGCCGCGACCGGCGACGACAAGGTCAACCTCGTGGTGTCGCTGCTCGCCAAGACCGAGTTCGCGGTGCGCCGCGTGGTGGCGCGCGTGAACAACCCGCGCAACGAGTGGCTGTTCACCGAGTCCTGGGGCGTCGACGTCGCCGTGTCGACCCCGCGCATGCTCGCGGCCATGGTCGAGGAGGCGGTGTCGGTCGGCGACCTGGTCCGCCTGCTCACGCTGCGCCAGGGCAAGGCCAACCTCGTCGAGGTCACGCTGCCCGAGGACACCGCGCTGGCCGGTCGCCCCGTCCGCGACGTCCCGCTGCCCGCCGATGCCGCCCTCGTCGCGATCCTGCGCGGTGGCCGCGTGATCGTGCCGCAGTCCGACGACCCGCTCGAGGCGGGCGACGAGATGCTCTTCGTCGCCGGCGAGGGGGTCGAGGAGGAGATCCACTCGGTGCTCACCTCCGGGGACCCCGGTGGGCGCGAGCTGATCTGACCGCCCGCTCCGTGGCAGGAAAGCGTCGTTGCTGTCGTCCAGTGGCAGGAAGGCCACATCCTCCGTGATCACCCTGCCCGGCGGCCGCACCGTCCGCGCCCGGTCGCTCCGGGTGCCGCCGCCGCCCGGACCACCGGCCTTCGGCCTCTACCTCGGGTCGCGCTCCGCGGCCCGTCGTCGGGACCCGGGCATGACGTGGCCCCGCCGCTGGCTGGTGTGGCCCGACTTCCGCACGCCCCGCCACCCCGACGAGGCCCGCGCCGCCATCGAGGCCCTCCACGCCCGGGCCGGGTCCGAGCTCGTCGAGGTCGCGTGCGGCGGCGGGATCGGGCGGACGGGCACCGTGCTCGCCTGCCTCGCGACGCTCGACGGGCTCGGTCCCGACGACGCCGTGGCCTGGGTGCGGTCGCACCACCACCGCCGCGCCGTGGAGACGCCGGGCCAGCGGCGCTGGATCCGGTGGTTCGCGGAGTCGCCCGGGTAACTGGCAGGGTGCGCGCCCATGGACCCGCGGGCGCTCTACCGGCGCTGGATCGACGAGCTGTGGAACGGCTCGGTCGCCGTGGCCGGGGAGATCGTCGCCGCCGACTTCGTCGGCCACTGGCCCGACCGCGACGTCCACGGCCCCGCCGAGCTCGCCGCGATCATCGACGAGACCCACGGCATGCTCGACGTGCTGACGTTCGTGGTCGAGGTCGGCCCGCTCGTCGACGGTGACCTGGTCGCGGGCCGCTGGCGCGGCCGGGGCGCGCAGGAGGGCAACCCGGTCACGTTCGTCGGCAACGACGTGCTGCGCGTCGCCGACGGCCGCTTCGTCGAGTACTGGGTCGCGTCCCTGCCGCTGCCGTGAGTGCCCGGCCCGCGCGGATGATCGTCCCGCGGGCCAGACTGCGGGCGTGCCCGAGCGACACGTGAGACGGAGCGCAGCGGAGTCCGACCGTCGACGCCGCTGGTCCCTGCACCCGCTCGGGCTGACACTCGGGGTCGGCCTGGCCGCCCTCGGGTGCACCCCGACGCTGATCCCGCGCACCGGGTTCTTCCAGGGGCTGGTCAGCGGCGTGCTGCTCGCCGCGGGCTACCTGCTCGGGGTGACGGTCGCGCGGCTGGTCCGGCCCCGGGTCCGGCTCCGCCCGTCCCCCACGGCCCGGGCGCTCGGGTGGGTCCTGCTCGCGATGCTCCTCGTGCCCGTCGTCGTGCTGGCGCTGCGGTACGGCTACGCCCGGCAGGCCGCCCAGGCGGCCCTGCTCGGGGTACGACCACCCACGGTCGTGTCGTGGCTGGTGGCGGTGCCGGTCGCGGTCGCGGTGCTCGCCGTGCTCGTCGCGGTCGTGCGGGGCGTGCGGGCCCTCCCCCGGTGGCCGCGGCGGGTCGTCGTGGGCCTCGGGGTGGTGGTCGTGCTGCTGGCGCTCGTCTCGGTCGCGGGCATCCCGGGCGTCAACCCGGCCCGCACCGTGCTCGACCGGGCCTTCGCCGCCCAGAACGACGGCGTCTTCGGCGGCGCCACCCGGCCCACCTCCCCCCTGCGCTCCGGCTCCCCCGCCTCCCTGCTGAGCTGGGACTCCCTGGGCCGGGGCGGGCGCACCTTCGTCTCGTCCGGGCCACCGGCGACCGCGCTCGCGCAGGCCTCGGGACGACCCGCCGTCGAGCCGATCCGGGTGTACGTGGGGCTCGGGAGCTCGGCCGACGCTGCCGAGCGCGCCCGGCTCGCCGTCGACGAGCTGCGCCGCACCGGCGCCTTCGACCGCCCCGTGATCGCGGTCCTGACGACGACGGGCACCGGGTTCGTCGACGCGGAGGCCGTGGACGCCCTGGAGCTGACCTGGGGCGGGGACACCGCCGTCGTCACCAGCCAGTACTCCCTCATGCCGAGCGCCCTGTCGCTGCTGCTCGACGGCGACCGCGTGGCCGCCGCCGGGACCACCATGTACGACGCGGTGCGGGCCGCCGTCGACGCGCTGCCACCCGGGCGCCCGCGCCCGCGCGTCGTGGTCTTCGGGGAGTCGCTCGGCGCACTCGGGTCGCAGGCCGCGTTCGCCTCCGTCGACCGGGTCCGCGACGGGGCGCTCTGGAACGGCCCGCCGAACTCCTCCCCGCTGTGGCGCTCGCTCGTCGCGGGCCGGGACCCCGGCACGCCGGAGGTGCGACCCGTCGTCGGGAACGGGCGGCAGGTGCGCTTCGGCGGCGGCACCGCCACCCCCGGACTGGCCACGGACCCGCCCGCACCCTGGCCCGCGCCGCGGACGGTCTACCTGCAGCACCCGAGCGACCCGGTGGTGTGGTGGTCGCCGCGGCTGCTCTGGGAGCGGCCGGACTGGCTCGCCGAGCCGCACGGCGACGACGTCCTCCCCGACGTGCGGTGGTTCCCGCTCGTGACGTTCTGGCAGGTCACGATGGACATGATCCGCGCGCAGGAGGTGCCGTTCGGGCACGGCCACAACTACGGGCCGGAGTCGCTGGACGCGTGGACGGACGTGGTGCCGCCGCCGGGCTGGACGCCCGCCGACACCGCGCGCGCCCACGCCGTCCAGGAGGCGGGCGGGCTGCCGACGCCGGGCGCGTAGGGGGCCCCGCGTCCTGTCGTGGCCCGGGTGGTCCATCTCCGACGAAGCAAGTTAGGTTAGGCGCACCTCACTTGATCTGTCGGAAAGGTCCCTGGTGCGTAGATCGCTCGTCGCCGTCGTCGCCGTGCTCGTCGCCCTGCTCGCGGGGTGCTCCTCGGGCACCGCCCAGCAGGCTGCCCCCGCGACGGCCGGCGACGGCACCTTCCCCGTCACCATCCCCACGGCCTTCGGGGACGTGACCGTCCCGCAGGCCCCGCAGCGGGTGGTCGCACTCGGATGGAGCGACGCCGAGACGGCGCTGGCGCTCGGGGTGGCGCCGGTCGGCGCCTCGGACTGGCTCGCCGTCGGCGGCGACGGCCTCGGGCCGTGGGTGACCCGGCGCTACACCACCCCGCCGCAGAAGCTCGGGACGCTCGAGGTCGACCTCGAACAGGTCGCCGCCCTGCAGCCCGACCTGATCCTCGACACCCGCGCCTCGGGCACCCGGGAGCGCCACGACCAGCTCGCCCAGCTCGGCGTCCCGGTCGTCGGCATCCCAGCGGGCGGGGAGAACTACCTGACACCGTGGCGCGACCAGCTCCGGATGGTCGGAGCGGCCCTCGGGAAGTCGCAGGAGGCGGCCCGGTTGCAGTCCGAGCTGGAGGACCGCTTCGCGCAGGCCCGGCAGCAGAACCCCGCGCTGAACGGTGCGACCGTCGTCTCCGGCGCGAAGAACACCCTCGGCGAGTACGCGGCCTACGTCGGGCGCACCGGCAGGGTCGAGTTCCTCCGCGAGCTCGGGCTCGTCAACGCCCCCGCCGTCGAGAACGTCCCCACCCAGGGGTTCTCCGTCCCGGTGAGCCGCGAGCAGATGAACCTGCTCGACGCCCGCGTGACGATCATGCAGGCCATCAGCGGCAACGCCGCGGACGTCACCGGCGACCCGCTCTGGAACGCGGTGCCCTCGGTCGCCGCCGGCCGCGGGGTCGTGCTCGACGACAAGACGCTGTCCAACGCGTTCTCGAGCTCGTCGGTGCCGGGCCAGCTCTACGCCCTCGACCGCATCGTCGGGCCGATCAGCGCGGCGGTCGCGAAGCCGTGACCGCGAGCGCCGTCGTCGCCCCCGCCCCGCCCCGCGTACGCCGCGGCGCGGGGACGGCGACGACGCTGCTCGTGGCGGCCGCCCTGCTGGCGGCGGTCGTCGCGAGCCTCGCGATCGGGCCGCGGGCGCTGCCCCCGTCGGTCGTGCTGGACGCCCTGACCGCCTTCGACCCGACGAACCCCGACCACCTCGTCGTCACCGAGGTCCGCCTCCCCCGCACCGTCATCGGGCTGCTGGCCGGCCTCGCCCTCGGCCCGGCCGGGGTCCTCGCGCAGGGCCTGACCCGCAACCCGATCGCCGAGCCCGGCATCCTCGGGCTCAACACGGGCGCGGCCCTCGCCGTCGTGCTCGCGATCGGGGTGCTCGGCCTCCGGTCGCTGACCGCCTACGTCTGGTTCGGCTTCGTCGGCGCCGGACTCGCGGCGCTGATCGTGGCCGGGGTGGCCGGGATCGGCGGGCGGTCGGCCACCTCCCCGGCGACCCTCGCCCTCGCCGGGGCGGCCCTGACCGCGGGCCTCGGCTCGGTGACCACCGCGATCCTGCTGACCGACCCGAACGCCTTCGACGACTACCGCTTCTGGCAGGTCGGTTCGCTCGCCGGCCGCGACCTCGGGATCGCCGCGCAGGCCGCGCCCTTCGTCGCGGCGGGCCTCGCCCTCGCCCTGCTCTGCGGCCCGACCCTCAACGCCCTCGCCCTCGGCGACGACGTCGCCCGCTCCTTCGGCCGCCGCGTCGGGCGCGACCGCGCGGTCTGCGGGGTGGCGCTCGTGGTGCTCGCCGGCGCCGCCACCGCCGTCGCGGGCCCGATCGCCTTCGTCGGGCTGACCGTCCCGCACGTCGTCCGCGCGCTCGCCGGCCCCGACCACCGCAGGGTCCTCCCCCTCGCCGCCCTCGCCGCGCCCACGCTGCTGCTCGTCGCCGACGTCGTCGGTCGCGTCGTGGCCGCACCCCGGGAGGTCCAGGTCGGCATCGTCACCGCCGTGCTCGGCGCGCCGGTCTTCGTCTGGTTCGTGCGCCGGAAGCGGTTCGTGCGATGACGGAGACGCGCAGCGCAGCTCCGCCCGACGGGACCGCCGCCCTCGCCGCCCTGCAGGAGGCCCGCGCCCGTTCCCGACGACGGGTCGGGTTGGCCGGAGCGGGTCTCGCGGCCGCCGTGGTGCTCGTGTTCCTCGCGACGGTGTCCCTCGGCGACTACCCGATCCCGCCGGGCGACCTCCTGGCCTCGCTGGTCGGCGCCGGACCGGCCCGCGTCGAGTTCGTCGTCACCCGGCTCCGTCTCCCCCGCGCACTCGCGGGTCTCGCCGTCGGCGCCGCCCTCGGCCTGGCCGGTGCGCTGTTCCAGCGGCTGCTCCGCAATCCCCTCGCCAGTCCGGACGTCATCGGCGTCGGGGCCGGCGCGAGCGCGGCGGCGGTCACGGCGTTCACCCTCTTCGGGCTCTCCGGGTTCGGCGTCTCCGGGGCGGCCGTCGTGGGGGCGGCCGCCACCGCGGCCCTGATCGTCGTCCTGGCGCGGCGCGGCAGCGGCGGGGGCGGCCTGCACGGCGTGCGGTTCGTCCTCATCGGCGTCGGCATCGGCTCGGCGCTGCTCGCGGTGGTCTCCTGGCTGATGACGACGGCCTCCCTCACCACCGCCCAGCAGACCCTGCTCTGGCTCACCGGCAGCCTGAACGGCGTCACGTGGGCCGGAGTCACCCCGCTGCTCGTCGCCGTCGCGGTCCTCGTGCCGCTCGCGCTCGTCGCGGCCCGGGCGCTGCCCCGGCTCGAGCTCGGCGACGAGGCCGCGGCCGCCCTCGGCCTGCCCGTGGAGCGCGCCCGCCTCGCCCTGCTCGCGGTCGGGGTGCTGCTGGTCGCCTCCGCGGTCGCCGTGGCCGGCCCGGTCTCGTTCGTCGCCCTGGTGTCCGGTCCGGTCGCCGTCCGTCTCGCCGGCCCGGGGCGGGCCTCGCTGCCGCACGCCGCCCTGGTCGGCGCCGTGCTGGTCCTGGTCGCCGACCTCGTCGCACGGCACCTGCTGGGCGAGGTGCCGCTGCCGGTCGGGGTCGTCACGGGCGTCGTCGGCGCCCCCTACCTGCTGTGGCTGCTCGCCCGAGCCCGGACCAGAGGAGCGTCATGAGCCTGCGCGCCGAGCACCTCACCCTGCGCTACGACGACCGCGTCGTGGTCGACGGGCTGTCGGTGCGCCTCCCCGCCGGCCGGATCACCGCGATCGTCGGCCCGAACGCCTGCGGCAAGTCGACCCTGCTCCGCGGCCTCGGGCGGCTGATCGCACCCGCGGCGGGCCGGGTGCTGCTCGAGGAGACCGACGTGCGGGACCTCCCCGCCCGCGAGCTCGCCCGGCGCCTCGGGATGCTGCCGCAGACCCCGGTCGCACCGGAGGGCATCACGGTCGCCGACCTCGTCGAGCGCGGCCGCTCCCCGCACCAGGGCTGGTTCGGCGGACGGACCGCCGCCGACGACGCGGCGGTGGCCCGCGCCATGACCGCGACCGGGGTGCTCGAGCTCGCCGCGCGGCCCGTCGACGAGCTCTCGGGCGGCCAGCGCCAGCGGGTGTGGATCGCGATGATCCTCGCGCAGGACACCCCGACCCTCCTCCTCGACGAGCCCACCACCTACCTCGACATGGCGCACGCCGTCGAGGTGCTCGACCTGCTCGTCGACCGCAACCTCGGCGAGGGCACGACGGTGGCCGTGGTGCTGCACGACCTCGACCTCGCCGCCCGCTACGCCGACCACCTCGTCGCCCTGCGCGACGGGGCGGTGGTCGCCGAGGGCACCCCGGCGGAGGTCGTCACCGAGGCGACCGTCGAACGGGTCTTCGGCATCCCTGCGCGCGTGGTCCCCGACCCGGTCTCCGGCACACCGCTCGTCGTCCCCGTCGGGCGGCACCGGGTGGCGCCCGTACCCCCCGGCTTCGCCTCGGAGGCCGACCTGCGGGAGGTGGTGGACGAGCCGCACCCGCTCGCCGTCGCGAAGGTGGGCGACCGCGTCGACCCGACCGCGGCGGAGTTCGTGGCCGCCGCTCCGCTCGTGGTCCTCGCGTCGGGCCGCACGGACGGCGGGATGGACGTCTCGCCCCGCGGCGACGCGGCGGGCTTCGTCCGGGTGCTCGACGACGGTCGGCGCCTGGCCCTGCCCGAGCGCCCCGGCAACCGCCGGATCGACACCCTGCGCAACGTCGTGGAGCGGCCGGGGACGGGTCTGCTGTTCCTGGTCCCCGGGGTGACCCACGTGCTGCGGGTGTCGGGCCGGGCCCGCGTGGTCGACGACCCCGACGTCCTCGGGCTGTGGGAGGACCCGCCGCCGCTGGCCCTGGTCGTCGACGTGGAGGACTGCTTCGTGCACTGCTCGCGCGCCCTCACCCGCGCCGGGCTGTGGACGGACGCCACGCCGGCGACGGAGGTGCCGGGCACCAAGGCCCTGGCCGAGGCCGCGGTGGCGGCCCGGGAGGACACCTGAGTCAGGCCGCGGGGGCCTCGGCCTGCTCGGCCCGCTCGGCCTTCGCCGCCTCGGTCGCCCGGCGGATGGCCCAGACGGTGACCGCGGCCGCGAGCAGGGCGAGCGGGACCCCCATCGCGAGGCGGACCCAGCCCAGCCAGGTCTCGGCGTAGGCCGAGTCGTAGAGCCACCGCTGCACGACGAAGCGCGCCCCGAACACGACGACCCAGGCCAGCGTGGCGAGGTCGTAGGCCCGCAGCAGCGCGGGCGAGCTCCGCCAGCCCTGGCCGTCGCCGTTGACCAGGTGCCAGAGCACCCCGACCAGCGGCCGACGCACCACCACCGACACCAGGAACACCCCGCCGTAGACGAGGCTCGTCCAGATCCCGAGCAGGAAGAAGCCCTTGGCCTCCCCGGTGCGCCAGGCGATGAACGCGCAGACCGCGACGCCGAAGAGGCCCGACAGCGCCGGCTGCACCTTCTCGCCGCGCACGAGCCGCCAGACCGCGACCGCCACGGCCACGCCGACGGCCGCGACGATCGAGGCCACCAGGTTCTTGAACACCGCCTGCACGAGCACGAACACGACGACCGGGACGGCCGAGGTGATCACCCCGGCGACCCCGCCCATCTGCTCGAGCAGCGTGGGCGCCCGCTCCTCGCGCTCCTCGACCCCCTCGGCGTCCGCCGCCACGTCGTCCGCCGTGGGCCCCGGGACGGGCGCCGTCGGGGCGTCCGGCCGCACCGGGGCGAAGGCCACGGTGGGGGGCTCCTCCGGGCCGGGGCGGCGCGGCGAGGACCCGTAGGGTGGGACGGGAGGATGTCCGGCGCGGTGCTGGGGGGTGATGACGCGCTCCTGTCAGGGGGCTCGCTGCAACTCGTAGTACGGGTTGTAGATGACCTTGCGGCCGTCGCGGACCGCCACCCGACCACTCGCGCGGAGCGTGCGGCCCGGCTCGATCCCCGGGATGCGGCGACGACCCATCCACACCAGCGTGACACCGTCGGTCCCGTCGAAGAGCTCGGCCTCCAACGTGGCGACCGAGTCCCGGGGGCAGATCTCCACCGACCGCAGGCGACCCTTGACGGTGATCGCCTCGCCCGTCCCGGAGCACTCGCTGGCCTTCTGGCAGCCCGAGCGCTCCGCCTCGGCGGAGAGATCCTCGGCGTCCAGGTCGGACACGTCGGAGGTGAGCTTCTTGACCATCCGCGACATGAACCCGGGGCTCTTGCCCATCCGGCTGCTCCTCGATGCAGGCACCCGCAGGTGCCACCCGGGCCCCTCGTCGGACCCGTCCTCAGGATAACTCGATCAGGAACGCCCCGGGGACGTCCCCGAGTCCGCCTTCTGCGGCAGCATCATCGGGATCACGGGACCGTCCTGGCCCGCGATCTGGCGCGGCCGGGTGGGCAACGTCTGGTAGAGGGTGTCGCGGAACGGCTCCGGCACGTCGTCGGGGACCTCGAGCGGCAGCAGCGAGCGCACCGGCAGCGGGTCGGGCGACCGGACCACCACGGTGCCCCGGACCATGTCGCGCAGCATCCCGTGCAGGGTCAGGGCGTGCTGGGCCGGGCCCGTACCGACCCCGCGCAGCAGCCAGCGCGGCCCCTCGACCGCGACGACCCGGGCGACGACGTCGCCGTTGCGGGCGACGAGCTCGCGGCCCCACTCGCCCCGGTCCCGCCGGATGGTGGCGCCCTCGTTGTGCAGCTGGGTGGCCAGTTCCTCGACCAGCTCGCCCCAGAGCCCCCCGGTGCGGGGCGCGGCGAACGCGCTCACCGTGAGCCGGCCCTCGGGGACCATGACGTGGACGGCGCGCAGCGGACCCGACGGATCGGGCTCGGCCACGAGCGTCGCGTTCGGCGGGACCGGGAGCTGGACCGAACCGAGGTCGAGGCGGAGTCGCCCGTCGCGCGGGGCGTTCTCCCCGTCCCACGGCCCGTGGTGCCGGTGGTGTCCCCGGCCCGCCGGGTCGCCGTGCCCGGGGACCTGGGCGATGCGGCCCTTGCGGTGGCGTCCGCGCGCCGGCTCGGTCGCGACCACTGCCCTCAGAGCTCCCTCGTCCGCGGCCGCGCCCCGCGGCCGTCCCGGTCGTACGTCGTGTCCATCGGCGTTTCCCGCTCCGTACTCAATACCCTGCCCGTGACCTTGTCGTGATGTAAACGGTTCCAGGTCACCTGAGGTCGTCACCCGACCCGGTCGATCCGAACCCGTTCCCGCCGCGCGCGGTCGCCGGCAGCGCCTCCACCACACGGACGGACGGCAGCTCCACCCGCTGGACGAGCAGCTGGGCCACCCGGTCGCCGCGGCGCAGCTCGACGGCGCGGTGGCGGTCGTGGTTGACCAGACACACCCGGATCTCGCCCCGGTAGCCGGCGTCGACCACCCCGGGCGCGTTGACCACGCCGATCCCGTCGCGGGCGGCGAGCCCGGACCGGGGGCAGACCAGGCCGACGTGGCCCGGCGGCAGCGCGACCGCCACCCCGGTCCCCACCAGCACCCGCTCGCCCGGCTCGAGCCGCACGTCGGTGGTGGTCCGCAGGTCGAGGCCAGCGTCGTCCGGGTGCGCCCGCGTGGGCGCCGGCAGCCCCGGATCGAGCCGGACGAGATCGAGCTCGGACACGACGGACGAGGGTAGTCGCGCACGCCGGGGACGACGCAGCCCTCCCCACGGCCGTCCTACCCTGGTGCCGTGACCCGTGCCCCCGCCCCGAGTGCGCCCCCGGCCGGCCTCGAGCGCCTGCGGCTCCCCTGGTGGGCCTGGCCGCCGTCGCTGCTCGTGGCGGGCCTGCTCGCCGCCGAGGTCCACATGGGCTTCCCGGGCGTGCGGTCGTGGCTGCCCTACGTGCTGCTGCTGCCGCTCGCGGTGCTGATCCTCAGTCGGATCGGACGCACGCGGGTCGGCGTCGCGACGAACGCCGACGGCGAGCGGGAGGTCTGGGCCGGGCCGGCCCACCTGCCCGTCCGCTTCGTCGGGCGCGCCGACGTGGTGCGCGGGGACGGCAAGCAGCACGCCCTCGGCCCGCAGCTGGACCCGGCCGCGTTCGTGCTGCACCGGCCCTGGATCGCGAGCGCGGTGCGTCTCGAGGTGACCGACCCCGACGACCCCACGCCCTACTGGGTCGTCTCCACCCGCCACCCGGAACGGCTGCTGGCGCAGGTCCGGGGCGAGTAGGGGCCCCGGACGAGAAGGAGCCCGGCCCGGGGAGATCCCGGACCGGGCTCGTCGGTCGGTGTGTCAGGCCGCGCAGTCGCGGCAGATGAACGCGTTGCCGCGGGTCTCGGCGAGGCGGCTCCGGTGGTGGACCAGGAAGCAGCTGCCGCAGGTGAACTCGTCGGCCTGCTTCGGCAGCACCCGGACCGTCAGTTCCTCACCGGAGAGGTCCGCGCCCGGGAGCTCGAAGCTCTCGGCCGTGTCGGTCTCGTCGACGTCGACGGCCGCGGACTGCGCCTCGTTCCGCCGGGCCTTCAGCTCCTCGAGCGAGTCCTCCCCGAGTTCGTCGGACTCGTTGCGGCGCGGGGCGTCGTAGTCGGTCGCCATATGGTGTGTCCCACCCTCGTCATGCCGTGGTGTGTCGTGCGCCCGCACAACGCGGGACGACCACTGTTTGTGCCGGTCGGTTGAGTGACCCGGGTCTCACCGGCGAAGCTGTCGAGAGTCTTTCCGTGCCGCGGGCGGCGGAAGGGTAGCCGACGGCGGCGGCGGATGCCCACGGTTCCCACCGGTCCGTCGGTGTGGTCTCACCGACAACTCGATCGCGCGCGATCGCACGGGTGCGGCGGACACCTCGGGCCCACGCGACGGCGTCTACGCTCCCCGGCGTGGCCGCCTCCTCGTCCCTCCCGCGCGCCGGCGGCTACCGACGGCGGCACCTGCTGCCGATGGCCCTGCTCGTCATCGTGCTGGCGGTCGCCAGCGTCCTGACCTGGATCGTGGTCTTCGTGAACTCGACCGCGCAGTCGGTCACCTCGTGCAACACGCCGCCGTCGGGCGGAGGCACCGTGGAGGCCCGCACGGCCCTCGACCAGACCGCCGCGGCGTCCCCCTCGGCCGTCGCGGTCCGTGTGCTGAACGGCGCCGGCCAGCGCGGCCAGGCCCAGCTCGCGGCCGTGGAGCTCGGGGAGCTCGGCATGACCGAGGCCGCCCCGCCGGACAACGACCCGCTCTACCCCGCCCAGGACCTCAGCTGCGTCGGGCAGATCCGCTACGGCGGGGACGGGGCCTCGGCCGCCCGCACCCTCTCGCTCGTCGTGCCGTGCGCGGAGCTGGTCGACGACGGGCGGCAGGGCGCGGCGGTCGACCTCGCCCTCGGCAGCGACTTCCGCGACATCACCCCCGGGGCGGGCGTGAACGACGCGCTCCGGGCCCTCGCGCGCGGGAGCGAGTCCGGCGCCCCGGTGCCCGGAACCGATCCGGCGTCACTGAGCGGGCTCCGCGACGTCGACTGCTCGCAGTAGCGCCGGCGCTCAGACCTCCCGGGCCCCCGCCGACCGCAGCAGCTCGGCGAGCGGGCCCGCCAGCGCCGGACCGGCGGCGAAGGTGGCCTCCGGGCCCCACCCGTCGTCGGGCGCGTCGGGCGCAGCGTCGGTGACCGGGCGGCGCACGACCGCCCCCGCCTCCTCGGCGATCAATGCCCCCGCCGACCAGTCCCACGGCTTGAGGCCGTGCTCGTAGAAGCCGTCGACCCAGCCCGCCGCGACCGAGCACAGGTCCAGCGACGCGCAGCCCTGGCGGCGGACGTCGCCGATCGAGCCGGCCACGCGGGCGACGAGCGCGGCCTGGCGGGCCCGGCGCGCCGGGTCGTAGGCCAGGCCGGTGCCCACCACGGCGATCTCCACGCGATCCAGGGCCGACGCGCGCAGCGGCCGGTCGTCGAGGGTGGCGCCGTGCCCCGCCGCCGCGCTCCAGACCCGGCCGTACACCGGCTCGACCACGGCCCCCGCGACGGCGCGGCCGTCGATCTCGGCACCCAGGGAGACCGAGAACCAGGGCAGGCCGTGGGTGTAGTTGACCGTGCCGTCGATCGGGTCGACCACCCAACGCACCTGGCCGGGTCGCGCGGAGGTCGCCCCGCCCTCCTCCTCGCCGAGCACGGCGTCGTCCGGGCGCAGCACGGCGAGGCGCTCGCGCACGAGGGCCTCGCACTCACGGTCGCCCGCGGTGACGACGTCGGTGGCCGAGCTCTTGGTCGTCATGTCGGCGACCGAGCGGTCCCCGACCACCCGGTCCCGGACCGCCAGGGCCAGCGCGGCGGTCTCCCGGGCGATCTCGACGGCGATCTTGCGGAGTTCCGGCCCGAGTTCCCGGAGGTCCTGATCGTCCTGGTCGGTCACGTCCTCCATCCGATCACACCTGGCTAGGCTCGCCCGAAATCGCACGAGGGGACGGGGTGTGAACGGGATGCGACGGTTGGGGATCGACGTCGGCGGCACCGGCGTGAAGGGCAACGTGGTCGACACGGAGACCGGGGAGCTCCTCGCCGATCGGGTCCGGATCGAGACCCCCCACCCCGCGACGCCCGAGGCCGTCGCGGACACGGTCGCGGCCGTCGTCGAGACCCACGGCTACGACGGGCCGGTCGGCATCACGCTGCCCTCGGTGGTCAAGGCCGGGATCGCCCACACCGCGGCCAACATCGACCCGACGTGGCCGGGCACCGACGCCGTCACGCTCTTCGGGGAGCGGCTCGGGCGGCTGCCGGACGCGCAGCGCAGCGGAGCCGGACCGTCGAGGCCGGTGTTCGTGCTCAACGACGCGGACGCGGCGGGGCTCGCCGAGGTCCGCTTCGGCGCCGGGGCGGGCCGCCGCGGTGTGGTCTGCATGCTGACGATCGGCACCGGCATCGGTTCGGCGCTCTTCCTCGACGGCCGGCTGCTGCCCTCCAGCGAGTTCGGCCACCTCCAGGTCGACGGCCACGACGCCGAGTCCCGGGCCTCGGCCGCCGCCCGTGAGCGGGAGGAGCTGTCCTGGCCGAAGTGGGCCAAGCGGTTCTCCCGCTACCTCCAGGTCCTCGAGGACCTCGTCTGGCCCGACCTGTTCATCCTCGGCGGCGGGGTGAGCAAGAAGCCCGACAAGTGGCTCCCGCTGCTCGAGGCGCGCACCGAGATCGTGGTCGCGCAGCTGCAGAACCAGGCCGGGATCGTGGGCGCGGCCATGGCCGCCGCCGAGGACACGAGCCCCTGACCTGCGCTTTCCGCCCGACGACCGGTGACCCGCGCCGCCACGCCGACCTCGGACCTGTGAGGTACGGGCGCCCGTCACCCGGCGTCGTTACAATGGTGAACAGCTTGCGGCGGTTCACCGCCGGAGCCGGGGCTCAAACCCCTCCCGAACACTCCGTGTCGAGGTGGACGGCGTCCCGGGTCCGTCGATCCGGTGGCCGTCTCCTCGCCCAGCAGTCGATCGTCGCGAAAGGTCGTTTGTGGCAGCCGCAGATTCCGCCCGCCGTCGCGCCACCACCGCCACGGCGGAGCAGCCCTCCGGCCCGCTCGGGGTGGTGACCGAGGAGGCCGACACCGAGTCGTCCTCGGGGGCGCGCCCGAAGACCACGCGTGCGAAGAGCGCGACGCGCTCGACCGCGGCCAAGAGCGCCTCCGCCACCGCCACCAAGGCGCCGGCGAAGAAGGCCCCCGCGAAGAAGGCCGCGCCCGCCAAGAAGGGCGCGAAGACCGAGGGCGCCGAGGGTGCCGAGGGCGAGGCCCCCGAGGGCGAGCTCGAGGACGCTCCCGCCGAGGGCGACCTGACCGAGGAGGTCGAGGCGCTGGGCGCCGAGGTCGTCGTCGAGGAGGTCGAGACCGAGGAGCCCACCGAGGAGGACAAGAAGTCCGGCGACTTCGTCTGGGACGAGGAGGAGTCCGAGGCGCTGCGCCAGGCGCGCAAGGACGCCGAGCTCACCGCCTCCGCCGACTCGGTCCGCGCCTACCTCAAGCAGATCGGCAAGGTGGCGCTGCTCAACGCCGAGGAGGAGGTCGAGCTCGCCAAGCGGATCGAGGCCGGCCTCTACGCGGCGGAGCGGCTGCGCAAGGTCGCCGAGACCCAGCAGGAGCTGCAGACGCAGATGCGTCGCGACCTGCGGTGGATCGTCCGCGACGGCGAGCGCGCCAAGTCCCACCTGCTCGAGGCGAACCTCCGCCTCGTCGTCTCGCTGGCCAAGCGCTACACCGGCCGCGGCATGGCGTTCCTGGACCTGATCCAGGAGGGGAACCTCGGTCTGATCCGTGCGGTCGAGAAGTTCGACTACACCAAGGGCTACAAGTTCTCGACCTACGCGACGTGGTGGATCCGTCAGGCCATCACCCGCGCCATGGCCGACCAGGCCCGCACCATCCGCATCCCGGTGCACATGGTGGAGGTCATCAACAAGCTCGGCCGCATACAGCGTGAGCTGCTCCAGGACCTCGGGCGCGAGCCCACTCCTGAAGAGCTGGCCAAGGAGATGGACATCACCCCGGACAAGGTGCTGGAGATCCAGCAGTACGCCCGGGAGCCGATCTCGCTCGACCAGACGATCGGCGACGAGGGCGACTCGCAGCTCGGTGACTTCATCGAGGACAGCGAGGCCGTGGTGGCCGTCGACGCGGTCTCCTTCACCCTCCTGCAGGACCAGCTGCAGTCCGTCCTCGCGACGCTCTCCGAGCGCGAGGCCGGCGTGGTCCGCCTGCGCTTCGGGCTCACCGACGGCCAGCCGCGCACGCTCGACGAGATCGGCCAGGTCTACGGCGTGACGCGTGAGCGCATCCGCCAGATCGAGTCGAAGACGATGTCGAAGCTGCGCCACCCGTCGCGCTCGCAGGTCCTGCGCGACTACCTGGACTAGCACCACCACGACGACGGCCCCCGAGCTCCGGCGCGGGGGCCGTCGTCGTTTGCGCCCGCGACCGATGTCGCGTTGGCTGATCGTCCGTGACCTCGTCGCGGTGGACGGTCCCGCTGCTCAGCGCGCTGTTCGTCCTGCTGTGGGCCTCGGGGTTCATCGTCGCCAAGCTCGCCACCCGCACCACCGACGTGCCGACCGTGCTGTTCTGGCGGTTCGTCGTCGCGGCCGCCGTGACCGGAGCGGCGGCGGCGTGGCTCCGTCCCGGCCTGCCGCGCGGCCGGGTCCTCGCCCACCTCGTGGTCACCGCGCTGCTGCTGCAGGTCGGGGTGTTCTCGGCGGTCTTCACGGGCGTCGCGCGGGGCGTCCCGGCGGGGCTGACGAGCCTGATCGTCGGCCTCGCGCCGCTGCTCGTCGGGCTGCTCACGCCGCTGGTGCTGCGGACCCGTCTGGGGGCCGCTCCGGTGATCGGGCTGATCATCGGCGCGGGCGGGGTCTACATCGTGGTGTCGGGCGACCTGTCCGGCGGCGGCCCGGTGGGGCCGGTGCTGCTGCCGGTGCTCGGGATGGCGTTCCTGACGGCGGGGACGCTCTACCAGAAGCGCTTCAACGACGACACGCCCGTCGCCGCGAGCGTGGTGGTCCAGATGGTCACCTCGATGGTCGTCCTCGCGGTGGCAATGCCGTTCCTCGACCCGCAGTGGCTCCCGACGGGAGGCGGGGGCTGGCTCGCGGTGGTCTGGCTCGGTGTCGTGAACTCCGCGGGCACGTTCGCGGTCATGTTCGTCCTGCTGCGCCGCCGCTCGACGGTGCACGTCTCCGCCCTGCTCAACCTCTCCCCCGCGACGACCGCCCTCCTGGCCGTCCCGCTGCTCGCCGAGCCGCTGACCCTGCGGGCCGTGCTCGGCCTCGCGGTCGCGCTCGTCGGCATGTTCGTCGGCCTCGGGACCTGGCCCCGCCGCCGTCATCGTGAGGAGGTGTCGGCCGTCACTCCTTCTGGGTCGATGCGATCGTGAGGACCACCGCCGCCGTCGTGCCGAGCACCAACGCCGCGGTCGGTGCTGCGCCAGACCGTCGACTCGCTCGCCGTCCGCGGCGTGGCGGGGCTGCTCGGTCAGGCCCCCATCGGCACCGAGGTCGCCCTGGAGACGGCGGCGTCGCTGCTCCGGGGCTGGACGCTCACGACGATCATCGAGGGCGACGCGGTGCCGCGGCTGTTCATCCCGCGCCTGATCGAGCTGTGGCGCGCCGGGCGCTTCCCGTTCGACAAGTTGGTGCGGCACTACGACTTCGCGGACATCGAGCAGGCGTTCGCCGACTCGGCGGCCGGGCGGACCATCAAGCCGGTGCTCCGCTTCTGAGGCGCTAGCGTGGGGGCGTGCCGATGGAGGAGCGGGTCCGCCCCGACGAGCGCCGCCGCTACGTGTTCCTGCTGTGGTTCAACGCGACCCTGGGCGTGCTGTGGGCGGTCCTGCTGGTGCTGACCGGGGTGTGGTGGTTCGCCGCCCTCCTCGCCGTCTGCCTCGTCCTCGGCGGCCTGTCGGCCTGGGCGCTCTCCGTCCTGCGGCGGGACGGCATCCGCTGAACGCCGCGTCGCTCGAGGCCCGGGCCGCCGCGGCCCTGGCCATCCCGCTGCAGGAGGCGCTCGGGGCACGGCCGGCCGACCCGGCGGCCCCCACCGCCGGGCTGCTGTTCCCGGTCCGGGGCCTCGCCATCAACCCCGGCGGGACGCTCCACGCCGGCGCCCTCGGCGCGATCCTCGAGCTGCAGGGCTTCCTCACCCTGCTGCCCGAGCTCGCCGACGACGAGCACGCCGTCACCCACCACATCTCGACGCAGCTGCTGAGCCCGGGACAGCGCGACGAGGAGGTGCTGGTCACCGCGGTCCTGGAGCGCCGCACCCGGCGGCTGGGCTTCGTCAGCGCCACCGCGACCGTCGGGGACCGCCTGGTGGCGCGCAGCCAGATCACGAAGTCGGTCATCGCGGTCCGCTGAGCCCGCCCGCGACCGGTCTGTGATGCTCGACGGCATGACCCAGCACCCCGCCGCCGACGATCTCCCCGGTCCCGATCCCGCCGACGTGCACGAGCGGTCCGTCGCCGTCATCCGTGCCATGGACGCCGGGGACCTGCCGGCGGTCGGCGCCCTGCTCGGGGAGCTCGGGGGCCCCGAGGAGTACGGCGCCCAGGTGATCAGCCTCGCGAGCCTCGCGCGGCTCCTGCTCGACCAGAACCCGCAGACCGTGCCGGAGCGCGACGAGGCCCGGGCCGCCGTGCTCGACGAGCTCGCGCGGGTGCTGATCGCCGCCGAAACGCCCTAGGACCCGCGGGAACCGTGGGACGATGGGCGGCGTCGGAGGAGGTGAGAGGTCCGTGACGACGGCGCAGCCCTGGCCCGACCACCTGCTCTCGCTCGACGAGTGGGAGGCACTCGACGAGGAGCTCGTCAAGACCGCCGAGCTGGTCGAGGGGGTGCTGGTCGTGTCGCCGAGCCCGGGACAGCCGCATCAGAACCTCATGTGGCGGCTCTGTGCCGCCCTGGCGCCCCAGGTCGCGCCGGACCACGTGCTGGTGCCGGACATCGACGTCCTCATCGACGCGGGCCCTCCCCCGACGGTCCGCAAGCCCGACGTCGCCGTGGTCCGGGCCGAGGCCTACGACCGCGGCGGTCGCCTCGTGCCGGGCGACCTCCTCGCGGCGCTCGAGATCCTCTCCCCGGGGAGCCGCCGGACCGACCGGGTCGCCAAGCTCGCGGAGTACGCCGAGGGCGGCATCCCGCACTACGGCATCGTCGACCCCGACGGCCCCACGCTGACCGAGTTCGTCCTCGTCGGCGGCGCCTACCGGGTCGTCACCGAGCACCGTGGGATCGCCCCGCTCGGGTTCGGCGCCACGCTCGACCTCGCGGCCCTGCGGTAGCCACCGCGCACCCGCCCGGTGCCGTGGGCGAAGATCGGGGGGTGAGCGCAGCAGACACCGTGACGCCCGGCAGCCCCGCCTACGCGGAGGACGCCGCGCTCGCCCGGGAGCTCGCCGACGCCACCGGGCGTCTGCTGCTCGACCTCCGCGCGTCCACCCCGACGGGGCGCGATCGCGAGTACGCGGGCGACGAGCAGGCCCACGAGTACCTCACCACCGAGCTCGCCCGGCGCCGCCCGGACGACGCGGTGCTCTCCGAGGAGGGCTCGCTCGACCCGGCCGACCGGCAGGGCCGGCGCCTCTGGATCGTCGACCCGCTCGACGGGTCCTCCGGCTTCGGCCGCGGCACCGACGAGTGGGGGGTGCACGTCGCGCTCGTGGTCGACGGGCAGCTCGCGGCGGGCGCAGTGGCCGTGCCGGGCCGCGGCGCGCTCGTCGACTCCGACACCGTGGACCACATCCCCGACTCTCCCGTCGGCGACGAGCTCGCGGTCACCGTGAGCCGCTCGCGGCCGCCGCACGAGCTGCGTGCGGTCGAGCGGGCCTTCGACGTGCGGCTGGTCAAGCGCTCGGCGGCCGGGGTGAAGACGCTCGCGGTGCTCGACGGCGAGGCCGACGTCTACCTGCACTCCGGCGGCCAGTACGAGTGGGACAACGCCGCGCCGATGGCGGTCGCGATGGCCGCCGGGCTGATCGCCACCCGCATCGACGGCTCGCCGGTGCCCTACGGGCAGGACGACCCCTACTCCCCCGACCTGCTCATCGCCCGGCCGAGCGTGCACGCGGCGGTGCTGGCGGTGCTCCGGGGTCGCTGAGCGGGACGCCGGACGTCGCGTGCCCGGTGACGAGGAGCCGGCGCCAACGGACGCCCACGAGCTCCTCGAGCACCACGACGACGTCCTCGGCGTCGACCACGCGGTGGGGACCGTCCCCGGTGTCGGTGCGGTCGTCGCGGTCGGCGTCGCGGTCCGCGTCGGCGTCCACGAGCACGGCGAGGTCGCCGTCGCGGAGGGCCTCCAGTGAGGCCGGGTCCACGTCGATGACGAGCGCGGAATCGACCCCCACGCGCAGCGACCCGACGTCCTCCGGGCGGATCATCCGCAGGCCGCCCTTGGAGCCGGACAGGAACATCAGCTCCGACATCTCCTCCGGCGGCCGGTCCGAGACGACGGCCACGACGGTGCCCGGCAGGGCCAGCAGCACGTTGAGCGCCTCGGACGACTCCGGGAGCGCCCGGTCCTCCCCGAGGTGCGCCAGCGCGCCCTCGAAGCCGCAGGCCACCAGGATGCGCGGCGTCTCCCCGAGGACGGCGACGTCGGCGAGCAGCTCGTCCATCCCGGCGACGGTGCCACCTGCCCCGGGCCCGCTCCAAGATCCCTCGCGCACGTGCAGGGTCTGCCCGACCCGGGAGGGGTAGACCGGGAGCATGACCTCTCTTCCTGACGACGGGCTCTGCCTGGGCGGGAACGTCTTCGGCTGGACCGCGGACGAACCGACCTCGCACGCCCTGCTCGACGCGTTCGTCGACGCCGGCGGCCGCATGATCGACACCGCGGACTCGTACATGGCGCGGGCCGAGGGCAACTCCGGCGGCGAGTCCGAGACGGTGATCGGGAACTGGCTGGCGCGCACCGGGCGCCGCGACGACGTGGTCATCGCGACGAAGGTCGGGTCGTGGGAGCAGCGCAAGGGCCTGCGTCCGGAGAACATCCGCGCCGCGTGCGACGACTCGCTGCGCCGGCTGCAGACCGACCACATCGACCTGTACTACGCCCACCGCGACGACCCCGACACCCCGCAGGAGGACTACGTCGCGGCCTTCGACGAGCTGGTCCGCGCCGGGAAGGTGCGGGCGGTCGGCGCGTCGAACTTCGATGCCGACCGGCTCGCCGGCGCCCTGGAGCTCGCCGACAAGCACGACCTGACGCGCTTCTCCGCGGTGCAGCCGCACTACAACCTCGTCGAGCGCGACTACGAGCGCGACCTGGCGCCGCTGGTCCAGCGCGAGGGACTGGTCTGCTACCCCTACTTCGGGCTCGCCAAGGGGTTCCTGACGGGGAAGTACCGGCCCGGGCAGGACACGGTCGACTCGGGGGCCTCGTCCGGGGCGATGGCGGGCGCCCGCGTCGAGGGCGCCCGCGCCTACCTCGACGACCACGGGGTGGCCGTGCTGGGCGTCCTGGACGAGATCGCGGCGGCCCACGACGTGCCGGTCGCCGCGGTGTCGCTGGCCTGGCTCGCCGCGCAGCCGACGGTGGGTGCCCCGATCGCCTCGGGCCGGACGCTGGCGCAGCTCGGCGAGATCCTGCCCGCGGTGTCCCTGCGGCTCAGCGACGACGAGCTCCGGCGCCTGTCGGACGCCTGAGCCGCGCGAGCACGGCGCGGTGGTCGCTGCCGGGCACGTCGAGGACCTCGACCGACCCGACGCCGACGGTGGCGGAGACGAGGACGTGGTCGATCGCGACGCCGAGCCACCGCGGCTTGCCGCCCGGCCACGTCCCCTCCCGCGCGCGCCCGACCTCGGCGGACGCCGAGCGCACGTGGTGCAGGACGGGCTGCAGGGCCCGGTGCTCGAGCGTGGAGTTCAGGTCGCCGACGACCACGGTCGGCCGCGGGTCGTCGGCGACCAGCCCGGCCAGGCGCGCCAGCTCCCGGCGCCACTCGTGGGTGCGGCTCGGCAGCAGGACGGCCGGGTGCACCGCGAGGAACCGGGTGTCGCCGAGTGCCCCGCCGGTCAGCTCGATCCACCCCGAGGCGGTGTCGCGGGTGACCGCCCGCACCGTGACGTCACCGAGCCCGGGCGCGACGAGCACCGAGGTGCACGCGTGGTCGCCGGCGCCCGCGGCCTCGACCTCGGCCCGGCCGGGGGCGCACGACCAGCCTCGGTAGCCGAGGTCGTCGATCTCGCGGGTGAGCGACCGGCGGAAGCGGTCTCCGGCCTCCAGCAGGACCACGACGTCGGGGCGTTCCCGGCGCACCAGGGCCCCGAGGGCCCCCGGGTCGGCCCGGCCGATCCGGACGTTGGCTCCGAGGACGCTCACCGGCTCGCCGACGGGCGTGCCCCCGGGGTGCGGCCGGTGCCGCACGGTCGACACGACGAGGGCGGCCGCCGCGACCGCGCCCGCGCCGAGGCCGGCCCCGCGCCACGGCCCCGGTCTCGCCGCCGCGACCGCAGCCGCCCCGACGGCCCCCAGCGCGAGGCGCCGGCGGAACGCCGTGACGATCGGCCAGGGGGCGGTGCGGTCGAGCCCGAGGGCCTCGGGCAGCAGGACGGCGGTGGTCGCGAGCGCGCCCGCCGCCGCGGTCACGACGGTCGGGCGTCCGGGAGGTCCCACGGGACCCGATGATCGCCCAGCCGCCGTCGGGTCCGCGCGAGGACGCTCCGGGTCTCCCCCGGTCGGGCCCGGCCGTCCTGCCGGGCAGCTCAGGATCTCGGGTCGCCCGGGTGGCAGGAACGCGTCGTGGCCGGCGTCCGGTGGCAGGGACGCCCCTCTCTCGCTCAGTACTTCCAGCGCCAGGCCGCGAGGACCTCCTCGGTGTCCTTCTCCGCCGCCCAGGTCGCGTCCGCGCGGCGCACCGCGAGGAAGGCCTCGAGGAGGTCCTCGCCGAGCACGCCGGCGACCCGCGGGTTGCCCCGCAGGGCCTCCTCCTGCTCGGCCTGCGTCGCGGGGAGCTTCGTGATGCCCGCGGCGGCGCGCTCCTTCTTCTTCCAGGTGCCCGGGTCCTGCGCGGTCGGGGCCGGTGGGACGAGGTTCTCCTCGATCCCGGCCACGCCCGACGTCAGGATCGCGGCGAGGGCCAGGTACGGGTTGGCCGAGGCGTCGGAGGTCTTCAGCTCGACGTTCGCGTGGTCCTCGCCGAGCAGGGCCGACCCCGGCACGTAGCGCAGCGGGGCCTCGCGGTTCTCCACGCCCCAGAAGCCGGCGAACGCGCCCGCGAAGAACCCGGGCCGCAGCCGGGCCAGCGAGCCCTGCGAGGGCGCGGTGATCGCGGCGAGGGCGGGCAGATCGCGCAGGAGCCCGGCGATGTACCCCGCGCCCGCCGTCCCCCGCGGCCCCTCCGGGCCGCCCGCGAGCAGGTTCTCGTCCCCGCGCCACAGCGAGGTGTGCACGTGCCAGCCGTTGCCGGCGCCGTTCAGGGTGGGCAGCGGGGCGAACGAGACGCGCAGCCCGTGCGCCTCCGCGGCCGCGAGGACCGTCTGCCGGGCGAGGAGCTGCTGGTCGGCGGCCGTGAGCGGGTCGGACGCGGCCAGGGAGAGTTCGACCTGCGCGGGCCCGTACTCGGCGTGGATCTGGCCCAGGCGCAGGCCGTTCGCCTCGGCGTCGCGCATCACCGACGCGATGAACCCGTCGATCGGGAGCAGCGCGTGCGGGCTGTAGGCGGGACCGTGGTGGGCCGGCAGGAGGTCGGTGTCGTCCGCATCGGTCTCCGGCTCGAAGACCCCGAACTCCATCTCGTAGCCGACCAGGGCGGAGTAGCCGTCGTCGGCGAGGCGCCCGACGACCCGCTCCAGCACCGAGCGCTGGTCGAACGCCCAGGGGCCGCCGTCGGCGGTGACCTGCCGACCGGGCACCCAGGCGAAGGCGGGCTGCCCCGCGAGCCGGCTGATGCGGTCGAGCTGCGGCACGAGGCGGACGTCCCCGGAGGCGTTCTGCATGCCCGGTGACCCGAAGGCGATGGCGTCGTTCGTGTCGAACACGGCGAACAGGTGCGTCACGCCGACTCCCGCCACCGCCGCGGCGGGCAGCGCCGACACCGGCACGGTGCGCGAGCGCGGGATGCCGTTGTTGTCGGCCCACACGATCGTCAGCCCGGCCACCCCGTCCGCGGCCAGCGCCGCCGCGAGTTCCCGGCCGCGCTCGCGCAACTCCTCGGACACGTTCCCCACCCCTCGTCGACGACAGCGCAGGTGAGGCTAGTCAGCGGGTCCGACCGAGCCCGCCGTGAGGGGAGGATTCGAGCGCTCTTGTGGCACGAGGGTTCCCCTCACGCGGGTGGGTCCGGCGCCGGCTCGCGCCGCAGGGCCACCCCGACGACGACGGCGGCGATCCCCACCGCCTCGAGCGGCGCCGGGACCTGCGCCAGCCCGACGAGGCCCACGACGGTGGCGGTCAGCGGCAGGAGCGCGAGCAGCAGGGCGAAGCGGGCCCGCCCGACGCGGCGGAGCACGACCTGGTCGAGCACGTAGGGCACGACCGAGGACAGCACGCCGAGCGCGAGCGCCGAGCCGAGCAGCAGCGGCTCCCCCGCGATCGGAGCAGCGGTCAGGGCCAGGGGCGAGAGCACGACGGCGGCCACGACGAAGCCGATCGCGAGCCCGTCGATCCCCTCCCCCGTCGAGCCGGAGCCGCTCGACACCCGTGCCCCCAGCACGATGTAGCCCGCCCACAGCAGCGCGGCGAGCAGCGCGAACACCACGCCCCCGGGCGAGCCCTCCAGCCGCACGTCGGCGATCAGGGCCACGCCGAGCACGACGAGGGCGAGGGCGGACCAGTCGCGGCGGTTCCGGGAACCCAGCGCCGCGACGAGCACCGGGCCCGCGAACTCCACGGCGACCGCGGTGCCCAGCGGCAGCCGCGCGATCGCCTCGTAGAAGACGATGTTCATGCCCGCGGTCACGAGCCCGAAGGCGCCCGCGAGCACCACCCGCCGTCGGGACCAGCGCGCCGGCTCGGTCCGCGACCACCGCCGGGCCGCGAGCCGCCACACGGCGAGCACGACCGCCGCCCCCGCCAGCCGCAGCCACGCCACGCCCGCGGGCGACACCCGCTCGAAGAGGCCCACGGCGAGCGCCGCACCCACGTACATCGACACGCCGCCGAGCACGAAGAGTGACGGCGCAGGGGGACCGTTCGTCGTCGGAGGTCGACTCACCATCGTGTGGTTCCCCGCCCTACCCGATAACAACGGTCGCCATCCGTCGATGAGCGGTACGTGACCGAGGACAAAGCAGCGCGTGAACACGAGCGGTCGTCGCCTCGTTCTGACACAGTGGAGGGGCGACGGTCACTCGGCCGGAGCCTGCGGGGCCGGTTCCCACGCCGGTCTCCGAACGGAGGGAGATGACGATGCCCGGAACCCTGACCCGGCCAGAACTCACCGCCTCGGACCGATGCGACCGCTGCGGTGCAGCGGCCAAGGTCCGCGCCGTCCTGCCCTCCGGCGGGGAGCTGCTCTTCTGCGGGCACCACGCCCGTACGCACGAGGCGAAGCTGAAGGAGCTCTCCATCGACGTGCAGGCTGGGGAGACGGTCTGACAGCGCGCTGACCTGCGGCGACGGTGATCGCCGCGAGACGGCTCGACACGACGGCGGGCGGGGACCACGACGGTCCCCGCCCGCCGTCGTCGTGTGCGGGGGCTCCTCGCCCGGCCCGCCGACGGGTCGTTCCCACCGGCCCGGGCGACACGCGGCACGGCCCGGGATGACGCGCACGATGGGGTGGTCCGCGCGATCACCCGACGGCATGACCGGCCCGCGGGCCCCGCGACGAGCGACGTCCCGCTCTCGCGACGCTGCGTGACGATCGTATGTCGTCCATGACGGACACGTATCGCACCGTGATCGACACCCTCGGCAGCCGTCCCCCACGCGTGTGACGTCGGACACAGCTCGGACGATCCGGCTCCGCCGCGCCCTCAGCGACCCGGTTGCGACCGCCACGACCGCAGCGTGGTGATCCGCTCCTCGATCTGCTCCGCCGTCGCGATCGGAGTAGCCGGACCACCGCACGCCTTGCGCAGGTCGCCGTGGATCACGCCGTGCGGCTGCCCGGTGCGGTGGTGGTGGGCGGCGACCAGCGTGTTGAGCTCCCGGCGCAGCTCCTTGAGCTTCTCCGCCGCCGACGGCTTCAGGCGCGCGGGCGGCGGGGCGGCCGGCTCGGGCGGGGCGTCGCGGGCCCGGCGGGTCTCCTCGTCGAGCTGGTCGCTCTGCCGCTTGCGCAGCAGGGCCCGCACCTGGTCGGGGTCGAGCAGCCCGGGGAGCCCGAGATAGTCCTGCTCCTCGTCGCTGCCCGAACCGGCCGCCGTGCCGAAGGAGGCCCCGTCGTAGATCAGCTGGTCGAGCTCCGCCTCGGCCGAGAGCGCCTCGAAGCTCTTCTCCTGCTCGCCGGGCTCGTCCTCGGTGCGGTTCGCCTGCTCGAGGAGCTCGTCGTCGAGGCCCTCCTTCGGCCGGTGCGGCTCGCCGAGCACGTGGTCGCGCTGCAGCTCGAGCTCGCTGGCCAGGCCGAGCAGCGTCGGGACGCTGGGCAGGAACACCGACGCCGTCTCCCCGGAGCGGCGGGACCGCACGAAGCGGCCGACGGCCTGGGCGAAGAACAGGGGCGTCGAGGCGCTGGTGGCGTAGACCCCGACGGCGAGCCGCGGCACGTCGACGCCCTCGCTGACCATGCGGACCGCGACGAGCCACCGGTCGTTCGACGCCGAGAAGCCCGCGATGCGGCCGGAGGCCTTCGGGTCGTCGGAGAGCACGACGACGGGGTCCTCGCCGGAGAGCCGGCCGAGGATCTTCGCGTAGGCCTTCGCGGTGGTGTGGTCGGTCGCGATGACCAGCCCCCCGGCGTCGGGCATGCCGCCCTGCCGGAGCTGGGTGAGCCGGGTGTCGGCGGCCTGCAGCACCGCGGGCATCCAGTCGCCCTTGGGGTCGAGCGCGGTCTTCCACGCGCGCGAGGTCTGCTCCGCGGTCAGCGGCTCGCCGAGCCGGGCGGTCATCTCCTCGCCCGCGCTCGTCCGCCACGACGCCTGTCCCGAGTAGGCCAGGAACACCACGGGCCGCACGACGCCGTCGGCGAGCGCGTCGGAGTAGCCGTAGGAGTGGTCGGCCTTCGAGCGCAGGGCACCGGCCGAGTCGGGCTCGTAGGTGATGAACGGGATCGGGCTGTCGTCCGAGCGGAACGGCGTCCCGGTCAGCGCGAGCCGCCGTGTGGCGCCGCCGAACGCCTCCCGGGTGGCCTCGCCCCAGCTCTTCGCGTCCCCGGCGTGGTGGATCTCGTCGAAGATCACCAGCGTGCGGCGGGACTCGGTGCGGTTCATGTGCAGCATCGGGTGCGCCGCGACCTGTGCGTAGGTCACCGCGACCCCGTGGAAGTCCGCGGAGAGCTTCCCGACCGAGTTCGAGTACTCCGGGTCGATCGCGATCCCGGCGCGCGTCGCCGCGCCCGCCCACTGGTGCTTCAGGTGCTCCGTGGGGCACACGATCGTCACCGTGTCGACGGTGCGGTCGCCCAGCAGCTCGGCCGCGACCTTCAGCGCGAAGGTCGTCTTGCCGGCGCCCGGGGTCGCGACCGCGAGGAAGTCCTTGGGGCGCTCCGCGAGGTAGCGGGTGAGGGCCCGCCGCTGCCACTGCCGCAGGGGTGGGGCCGCCGGTGTCTGCGACGTCGTCGAGCCGGGGCGACCGGGCGCGCGCGTGGTCAAGGACCCTCCGGGGAGCTGGTGGGCAGGACGGGGCCGGCCTCCGTCACCGGGAGGCCCCTGGGGACGGGCTCCTACTCGTCGTCCCCGCCGCCGCGCGGCAGCTTGTTGAAGATCTCCTTGCACGCCGGGCAGACCGGCGAGCCGGGCTTCGGCGAGCGGGTGACCGGGAACGTCTCCCCGCAGAGCGCCACGACCATGTTCCCCATGACGGCGCTCTCGACCACCTTGTCCTTGCGGACGTAGTGGAACATCTTCGGATCGTCGTCGTTCGTCCGATCCGTGGCGTCCGGGCGGACGTCGGGGAGGACCGCGGTCTGGCTCATGCCCCCATTGTGCCCCGGAGGCCCGAGGGCTCGGTGCAGAGGAGCGGAACTCGACCGAAGGCGCAGGTCAGCCGTCGGTCCCGGTCCGCGGCGGCGCGTGGTGCGGCTCGTCCTGCTGCGGCTGGCGGGGTCCGTCGGTGCGCTGCGAGCGCGCGTCGAGCACCTCGGCGGCCTCGATGATCTGCGCCTCGGTGATCGTGGGGAGCGCCGTGCGGTCGGCCCGGTACCGGCTCACCTTCTGCGACTTCTTCGGCGGCCGGTCGTTCGCGATCAGCACCGCGATCCACGGCAGGGGCACCGACAGCACGATGAAGGCGACCGCGACCCACGGCCAGTTGAAGCCGATCCCGAAGACCCCGGCCAGCAGGAGGCACGGGATGCGGAACGCCATGATCAGCGAGTACCGCTTCTTGCGGGCCGCGAACTCGTCCTCGAAGGAGACGGCGGCCTCGGTGATGAGCACCGGATCGTCGTCGTTCTTACGGGTTGATCGCTTCACGTCCACCTACTCTCCACCGTCACTGTCCCACTCCGGGTCCCCGATGGCATGGCGGGCAACCCTCACCAGGGCCGTACCACCTCCCCCGCCCAGGCAGCGAGCAGTGGTTCGTCGTGCGAGACGGTCAGCACGCCGAGGCCGCGCCCGACCTCCTCGCCGATGACCGCGACCAGCGCCGCCGTGGTCGAGGCGTCGAGCATCGCGGTCATCTCGTCGCAGAGCAGGTAGTCCGGCCCGGTGGCGAGCGCGCGGGCCAGGCACGCCCGCTGCAGCTGGCCGTCGGAGACCTCGTGCGGACGGCGGGGGCGCAGATCCCGCGTGAGGCCGACCCGGTCGCAGAGCTCCTCGGCCCGCGCCGCGAGCACCGGCCGGTCCCGTTCGCCGCCCGCCCGCAGCGGCTCGGTCAGGATCTCCTCCAGGGTGAGCCGGGGGTCGGCCGCGGCGCGGGGCTGCTGGAAGACCACCCCGATCCGGCGCCGCAGCGCCGCCGGCGCCCGGTGACGGGTCCGCGGCACGGCGGTGCCATCGACGGAGACCACGCCGTGCCACGGGTCGTGGAGCAGCGCGAGCATCCGGACCAGGGTCGACTTCCCGCACCCGCTCGGCCCGGCCAGCCCGAGGACCCGCCCGGGCTCCACCCGGACGTCGAGCCCGTCCACCACGGCGTGGCCCCGGCGCCACCCACCCACCAGGCCCTCCCCCACGAGGCTCACGACGCCCCCACCGGCGCGCACGCGACCGCCCGGTCGCCGTGGGCGACGAGGGTCGGGTCGTCGGTGCAGCCGGCGCGCCCGCACCGCGGCCGGAAGGGGCACCCCGACGGCAGGTCGGACAGCTCCGGCGGGTGCCCCGGGACGGGCACGAAGCGCTCGCCGGGCAGGGCCCCGACCAGCCCCGCCGTGTAGGGGTGCCACGGCCGGTCGAACACCGCGGCAGCGGGCCCCGTCTCGACGATCCGGCTGGCGTACATGACGGCGAGGTCGACCGGGCCCGTGGCCGCGATCCGCTGCACCGCCCGCAGGTCGTGGGTGATGAGCAGGACCGCCCGGCCGTCGCGGGCGAGGTCGGCGAGCAGGTCGGTGGTCCGGTCGACCAGCGGCCGGTCGAGGCCCGCGGTGGGCTCGTCGGCGAGCAGCACGTCGGGGTCGCCCGCGAGCGCCGCGGCGAGGCCCGCCCGCTGCGCGGTGCCGCCGGAGAGCTCGTGCGGGTAGTCGTCGAGCGCGGCGACCGGGAGCGCCGCCCGCTCGGCCAGCTCCGCCGCCGACACCCGACCGCCGAGGTGGTGCACGGCCTCCCGCAGCTGGGCGCCGACGGTGCGGGTCGGGGTGAGGAAGGTGCCCGCCGACTGGCCGACCAGGCCGATCCGGCGGCCGCGGACCTCGTCGCGCAGCACGGTCTCGGGCGCCGTGAGCAGGTCGGTCCCCTCCGGATGCAGCACGGCCCGGCCGCGGGTCTCGGCGTTGCCCGGCAGCAGCCCCGTCAGCGCCTCGGTGAGGACCGACTTCCCGCAGCCCGACTCGCCCACGAGCGCGAGCAGCCGCCCGCGGTGCAGGGTCAGGTCGACGTCGGTCGCCGCCCGCACGACCCGTCCGCGCCGCAGCCGGAACCGGACGTCGAGCCCGGCGATCTCGAGGGCCGCGCCCGCCGTGTTCACAGCGCCAGCTCCGACCGTCGACGGGGGCGGGACCGATCGCGCCACCACGCGGCGACGCCCGCCACCGCGAGGGTGGTCGCGGCGAGCAGGACCGACGGGAACACGACGATCCACCAGCTGCCCAGCAGCACCGCCTGCCGTCCCTCCGCGAGGATGTTCCCGAGGCTCGCCAGGTGCGGCGGCAACCCGAGTCCGAGGAACGAGAGGGCCGTCTCGTGCCACACCGCGTGCGGCAGGATCAGCACGCTCGAGAGCACCGCGGGCGGGACGACCGCCGGGAGCAGGTGGCGCCCGAGGACCCGTCGCCGGGACGCGCCACCGCTGATCGCGGCGTCGACGAAGGGCCGGCTGCGCAGCGAGAGGACCTCGGAGCGCACCACGCGCGCCACCGTCGTCCAGTGCGTCAACCCGATCGAGGCGATCACCGCGAGCACGCTGCCGCGGTAGAGCGCCACGATGACGATGCCGAGCAGCAGGTGCGGCACGGCGTTCACGCCGTCGACCGCGCGCATGAGGAGCCGGTCCGGCCAGCCGCCGAGCAGCCCCGACACGGCGCCGTAGAGGGTCCCGATCACCGTCGAGATCACCGCGCAGGACGCCGCGACGGTCAGCGAGACGCCGAGCCCGGCGAACGCGCGCAGGAACAGGTCGCGCCCGACGGCGTCGGTGCCGAACGGGTGCGCGAGGGACGGTGGCTGCCGGACCGCCGCGTAGTCGACCGCCCCCTGGTCGAGCCCGCCCAGCCACGGGATGAGCACCGCGCCCGCGACCAGGAGGCCGAGCGCGACGAGGCCGGCCACGAGACGGCCGCGGCCGGTCCAGGTCGCGCGCGCCCGCAGCGTCCCGGGCCGCCGACGGCCCGCGGGGCGCCAGGGCTCCTCGGCCCGGACGACGGGGCGGCGCAGGTCGAGCTCAGCCATCGGCACTCACCCGGGGGTCCAGGACGAGCACGGCGACGTCGGCGAGCAGGGCGCCGAGCAGCACCGCAGCCGTCGTCAGCAGGGTCAGGGCCGCGAGCAGCGGGAAGTCGACGGAGAGCGCGGCCGTCACCACCGCGGCCGCGATGCCGGGCCACGAGAACACCGTCTCGACCAGCACCGCGCCGGTGACCAGCTCCGGGAGCCGGTTGCCGAGCACCGTCACGAACGGCAGCAGCGCCGTCGGCAGCGCGTGGCGGAGCATGACCACCCGCTCGGGCAGCCCGCGCGCGCGGGCGCCGGTCACGTGGTCCTCGTCGAGCGCCCCGAGCAGGGACGAACGGACGTGCAGCACCAGCCACGGCGTCTGCGAGACCCCGAGGACCACGGCCGGCAGGACGAGGTGACGGGTCACCTGGTCGACCGTGGGAGCGGCGCCGGCGTCGGTCAGTCCGGCGACCGGGAGCACCGGCCACGCCACTGCGAACACCGCGATCGCCCCGAGCGCGAGCACGAACGGCGGCAGCCCCTCGAGGGTGTGGCCGACCGCGGTCACCCCACGGTCGACCCACCCGCCCTGGCGCCAGGCCGCCGTCACCCCGGCCACCAGGGAGATCACCACCGCCACGACGAGGCCGACCGTGACCAGCAGCAGCGTCCACGGCAGCCGCTGCCCGACCACCGTCGAGACCGGTTGCCGGAACGACAGGCTCTGCCCGAGGTCGCCGGAGAGCAGCCCGCCCGCCCAGCGACCGAGCTGGGACCACACGGAGTCGTCCAGCCCGAGCTGGACCCGGGCGTTGGCGATCGCGGCGTCGCCCGCCGAGAACACGCCGGCCCCGAAGTACTGGTAGATCGGGTCGAACGGGGACCACGCGGCGAGCAGGAACACCGCGGTCGCGACCACGGCGACCACCGGGACGGCGACGCCGAGGCGCCACGCGACCAGCGTCCCGATCTCCCGCCCGCGGCGGCGACCGACCGTTGCGGTGCTCACGTCCGCGGGGTCCAGCGCTCGACGTTCCACCACGGCCCCCACGTGGTGCCGTGGGTGTGCGGCTCGACGACGGGCCGGTACCCGTCGAAGCGGTCGCGGGTGAGGTAGCTGTGGCCGAGGAAGGTCAGGAACACCATGCCCGGGTCGGCCGCGTAGGCGAGCTGGAAGCGGCGCAGCTCCGCGGCGCGCGTCGCGCGGTCCGGTGCGGCGAGAGCAGCGCCGAGAGCCTGGTCGACGGCGGCGTTCCGGTACGAGCCCGGGTTGTTGAAGCCGTCGGCGGCGTTCGCCGAGGCGAGCAGTTGCCAGGACTTGAAGGCGGTGTCGAAGGGGTTGCCGCCGCCGAGGACGACGGCGTCGGCGCCCATGCGCGGCTCGATCGCGTCCCAGCCGAGGCCCTCGAGCCGGACGTCGACGCCGATCGTCCGGGCGTCGGAGGCGAAGGCCTGCGCGAGGTCCCGGCGCACGGTGTCGGCCGGGTTGTACATCAGCGTGAACCGGGCGGGCAGCGCACCACGGGACCGGACGCCGTCGGCGCCGCGCACCCAGCCGGCCGTGTCCAGCAGCGCGTTCGCCGCCACGGGGTCGAACGGGAACTGGGCGGCGGGCTCGACCTCCTCCGGCAGCACCGGCGGGACCGGCGTGCTCGCGGGGGTCCCCTGCCCGGCGAGCAGGGCGTCGATCATCCCCTGCCGGTTCACCGCGCGGTTGAGGGCCTGGCGGATCGCCGGGTCGGCCGTGACCGGGTTCGCGAAGGGCATCGTGATCGTGCGGTAGTCCGCACTGGTGTGCTCCCGCAGCACCATGCCCTGCGCCTGCCCCGCGATCCCCCGCGCCAGCGCGGGCGGGAGCACGGTCCCGTCGAACTCCCCCGCGACCACCCGCTGGGCGCGGGTGTTGTCGTCGGTCGCGAAGACGATGGTGATCCTCCGGACGGCGGGGGTGCCGCCGTGATAGGCCGGGTTCGCCTCGAGCACCATCGACGAGCCCTGCCGCCACTCGACGAGCCGGTACGGGCCGGTGCCCACCGGCTTCGTGCCGAGCGCCAGGTCCGAGGCCGGCCCCGGCGCCGCGACCTGCTCGGCGGGGACGATCGGCAGGGTGAGGCGGCCCGGGAAGAGCAGGAACGGGCTGGAGAGGTCGAAGCGGACGGTGGCCGGGTCGACCGCCACGACGTCGCGCAGCATCGGGAACCCGGACGCGACCGTGGCCGCCTTCGCGGGATCGAGGACCGCCCGGTAGGTGGCCACCACGTCCGCGGCGTCGAAGGTCGTGCCGTCGTGGAAGGTCACGCCGGGGCGGAGCGACACCGTCCAGGACAGCCCGTCGGGGGCCGCCACGGGAGCGCTCGCGGCGAGGTTCGGTTGCGGCTGCCGGTCGGCGTCGAGGGCGGTGAGCCCGTCGTAGAGCTTCGAGGCGCCCTCCTCGCCGTAGCCGAGGAGCGGGTTGAGGTCGTCGGGCTCGTACCCGTCGGCCAGGACCATGCTCGCCGGGTCGGTGGCGGGGCCGGCCGTGGGGGCGGCGCAGGCCCCGACCAGCAGGGCCAGGGCGGCCACGACCGCGACCGGGACGAATCGGACGGTGATCACGCGGCGGACAGTAATCACCAGGTTATGGCAAGAACAAGAACTAGCTTCTGCACGATTCGTGCGGTAGACGCACGACGGCCCCCGCGGGAGGTGAACCCACGGGGGCCGTCGCGGACGCGGTGGATCGAGCTGGTCGGAACGATCACCGCGGGTCGGGGGGGTCAGACCAGCTTGGCGCCCTGCGAGGCCTCGAAGCGCTGCGCGGCGTCCGCCCAGTTGACGACGTTCCACCAGGCCTTCACGTAGTCCGGCTTCACGTTGAGGTAGTCCAGGTAGAAGGCGTGCTCCCACATGTCGAGCATGACCACGGGCACGATCCCGAGCGGTACGTTGGCCTGCTGGTCGTAGAGCTGGAAGATGCGCAGCTTCTGGGCGAGCGTGTCGAAACCGAGGATCGACCAGCCGGAACCCTGGATGGTCGTGGCCACCGACGTGAAGTGCTTCTGGAACAGGTCGAACGAACCGAAGTCCCGGTCGATCGCCGACGCGAGCTCACCGGTGGGCTTGTCGCCGCCGTCCGGGGAGAGGTTCTGCCAGAACACGGTGTGGTTGATGTGGCCGCCGTAGTTGAAGGCGAGGTTCTTCTCCCACAGCAGCGCCGTCGTCCCGATCGTGTCCTTCTCGCGGGCCTCGGCGAGGGCGTCGACCGCGGTGTTCAGACCGGTGACGTAGGTGTTGTGGTGCTTGTCGTGGTGCAGCTCCATGATCTTGCCCGAGATGTGGGGCTCGAGAGCGCCGTAGTCGTAGGGCAGGTCGGGCAGGGAGTACTCCGCCATCGCTCGCACGTCTCCTCGGTGATCGAGTCTCTTGTTGCGATCTTGCTGCAGCTGACAGATGCAGGCAACCCCGAACCCCTGGCGTCGAAACCTCGCCACCACGACAGGCATCCGGGCCCCGACCTCCACCCGTCGTCGGGACGGCCCGTCCCACTCCCCGAGATGCACATGAGGCAGTCGAGCGGGCCCTCGAGGCTGCCTCACGTGGACCTCGCGAACGCCGAGCCCGCGCAGACCCTCGCGCGGCAGCCCTAGACGGCGACGGCGGCCGTCAGCCGGCGCAGCGCGGGGCGGTCCCGCACGACGAAGGACCGGCGCTGCTTGAGCAGCACGCCCTCGGCGACGAGGCGGGAGAGCTCGCGGGACGCGGTGACGCGGGTGAGACCGACGATCGCGGCGAGGTCGTCGACGCCCAGTTGCAGCCGCAGGCGGACGAGGCCGTCGGGGCCCGGCTCGCCGTGGGCGTCGGCGAGGTGGGTGAGCAGCAGGACCATGCGCTCACGGGCGGGCAGGGCGTCGAGCGCGAGGTGCAGGTGCAGCACGTGCTGCTTGTGCGCGACGCGGCGGGCGACCTCGAGGAGCAGCTCGGGGTCCGTGCGGGCCGCGGCGAGCAGGACCTCGCGGGACACGACGAGGACCTCGGAGTCGATCACGGCGACGGCGGTCGCGGCGCGGGCCGCGCGGTCGACGCAGGCGGTCTCCCCCACGCTGGCGCCGGGCTCGGCGTAGCCCAGGACGCGCTCCCCGCCGTCGGGACGCAGCAGCGAGAGCCGGAGGCGACCCGACGTCAGGACGTAGAGCGAGCCGGAGATCTCGCCCTGGCGCATGACGAGTTCCCCGGCGCGCAGGCGTCGGGGCACACCGAGGGCGGCGAGCCGGTCGGCGACCGGGCCGGTCTCGGCGAGCAGGAACGGGGAGACGGCGAGCTCGGGAGTGGCCGGCGGCACGGCGCGGGCGAGCGACTGCGCCACGACGGCCTCCGTCCCGACCCGGACGACCCGGGTCGGGACGGAGATTAGCCGCGGCCGACCGCGTCCCTCCAGGTTCAGGCCGCGACCGGGGCCGCGGCGTCGGCGCTGATGGACTCGTCGACGGAGTCGGGCAGCAGCAGGGTGCAGGCCAGGCTGACCACCGCGAGGCCGGCCAGGAGGAGCCCGATCGCCAGGCTCGTCGCGTAGGTGGCGACCAGCGCGGTGGCGATGAGGGGGACCACCCCGCCCCCGAGGACGCCGGCGAGGTTGTAGGACATCCCGGCGCCGGTGTAGCGGTAGCGGGTCGGGAACAGCTCCGGCAGCTGGGCGCCGATCGGGCCGTACGCGATCCCGACGACGCCGAGGACGATCGAGAGCCCGAGCCCGAACGAGGCCGCGGTCCCGAGGTCGATGATCGGGAAGGCGATGACGCCGCCGACGACGGAGAGCGCGTTGCCGATGATCACCATCCTCCGGCGGCCGACCCGGTCGGAGAGGATCGCGCCCGCGATCGTGGTGGCCGCGAACACGAGGCCGCCGATGATGCCCATGGCGAGGACGGTCGGGCGGGGCAGGCCGAGCTGCTGGGTGCCGTAGCTGGTCAGGTAGGTGACACCGATGTAGAAGAAGGCGAACACCGCCATCGTCGAGCCCGCGCCGAGCAGCACCGTGCGGGGCTGGCGGGTCAGCACCTCGGTGACCGGGAGCCTCGTCGAGCCGGAGGCGTTGCCGGCCTCGTTGCGCCTGGCGAACGCCGCCGTCTCGGTGATCGCGAGCCGCACGTAGAGGCCGAGGGCGACGAGGACGACGCTGCCGATGAACGGGATGCGCCAGCCCCAGGCGAGGAAGGCCTCGTTCGACATCGTGAGCGCGGTGGTGAGGAAGGTGGCGCTGGCCAGGGCGAAGGCGACCGAGGGGCCGAGCTGCGGGTAGAGCGCGTACTTGCCGCGGACCTTCGCGGGCGCGTTCTCGGCGGTGAGCAGCGTGGCGCCGGCCCACTCGCCGCCGACCGCCAGGCCCTGCAGGACGCGGAGCAGCACGAGCAGCGCCGGGGCGACCCACCCGATGACGCCGGTGGAGGGCAGCAGGCCGATCGCGAGGGTCGAGAGGCCCATGAGCAGCAGGGTCGTGACCAGCGTGCGCTTGCGCCCGAGCCGGTCGCCGAAGTGCCCGAACAGCACCGAGCCGAAGGGCCGGGCCACGAAGGCGACGCCGAAGGTGGCGAGCGCCAGCGCCGTGCCCGCGGCGGCGCCGAGCTCGGGGAAGAACACCTTGTTGAACACGAGCGCGGCGGCCGTGCCGTAGATGAAGAAGTCGTAGAACTCGATGACGGTGCCGGTCATGCTCGCGAGCGCGATGCGGCGCATCGGCGGTGCACTCGGTGATGACGTCTGGTCCGAAGTGGTCAACGGGTCCCTCCCGGTCAATCGTGCTGTCACCGGGAGTATCGGGATGAATCCGACAGCGATCTGTATCACAGACTACAGACGAGCCACGGAACGTCCGTCCGGTGAGGAACGTCGGGAGCTGCGCAGCAGCCGCAGCCCGTTGAGCGCGACGAGGATCGTCGACCCCTCGTGCCCGGCCACGCCGAGGGCCAGCGGCAGGTGCCCGACGAGGTCCCACGCCACCAGGCCCACGACGATCGTGCCGGCGAGGGCGAGGTTCGCGATCACCGTGCGCCGGGCCCGGCGGCCCAGGTCGAGCAGCCAGGGCAGGCGCCGCAGGTCGTCGCCGAGGACGACGACGTCCGCCGCCCGGACGGTGAGCTCGGCGCCACCCATGGCCATCCCGACGTCGGCACCGGCCAGGGCCGGGGCGTCGTTCACCCCGTCCCCGACGACCGCCACCGTGCGTCCGTCGGCCCGGAGTCCCTCGACGACGGCGAGCTTGTCCTCGGGCAGCAGGTCGGCCCGGACGTCGGCCACGCCGAGCCGGTCGGCCATCGCCCGTGCGGCCTCGGCCCGGTCGCCCGTCGCGAGCACCGGCGGGACGGCCGTGCGGGCGGCCAGGTCGGCCACCGCCGCGGCCGCGTCGGGCCGCAGGGCGTCGGCGATCGCGAGGGTGCCGAGGACCCGGCCGGTGTCGAGGTCGGTGACGTCGACGAGCGTGGTGGCGTCGTCGTCGTGAGGGGAGGATCCGAGCGCTCTGGTGGCACGAGGGGTCCCCTCACGCCGGTCGCTGCGACCCACCCCGATCCGGCGGCCGTCCACGGTGCCGCGCACGCCCACCCCCGGCTCGGCCACGAAGTCGGCGACCTCCCGGACGACGAGCCCCCGGTCCCGGGCGGCCGCCAGCACCGCACGGCCCAGCGGGTGCTCGCTGCGGGCCTCGACGGCGGCGGCGAGCGCGAGCACGTCGACGTCCGGGTCACCCACCACGCGCGGTGCGCCCACGGTGAGCGTGCCCGTCTTGTCCAGCACCACGGCGTCGACCGCCCCGAGCTGCTCCATCACCTGCGCGGAACGCACGAGCAGGCCGCGCCGCCCGGCGTTCGCCACCGCCGCGAGCAGGGGCGGCATGGTCGCGAGCACGAGCGCGCAGGGCGACGCGACGATCATGAACGTCATGGCGCGCAGGAGGGCGTCGTCCAGGGTGGCGCCCAGGCCCAGCGGGACCGCGAAGATCGCGAGGGTCGCGACGACGACGCCGATCGAATAGCGCTGCTCGACCGTCTCGATGAACAGCTGCGTGCGGGCCTTCGTCCGGGCCGCCTCCTCGACGAGCTCGGCGATCCGGGCGACGACGGACTCCCCCGCCGGGCGGACGACCCGCACCGTCAGCGCCCCGCCCGCGGCCACGGTGCCCGCGTAGACCTCGCCGCCCACGGCCTTCGGCACCGGCAGCGGCTCGCCGGTGATGCTCGCCTGGTCCACCTCGGCGGCCCCGTCGAGCACGATCCCGTCCGCGGGCACGGCGTCGCCCGGGCGCACCAGGACCACCTCGCCGACCGCGAGGTCCCCGGCCCGGACGTCCTCCTCGACCCCGTCCGCGAGCCGGGTCGCGCGGGCGGGCGCGAGGTCGAGCAGCCCGCCCACCGACTCCTCGGTCCGCGCCGTGGCCCAGGCCTCGAGCGCACCCGACGTCGCGAAGATGACGATGAGCAGCGCGCCGTCGACGACCTGGCCGATCGCGGCCGCCCCGAGCGCGGCGACGACCATGAGCAGGTCGACGTCGAGCCGGCGGCCGCGCAGTGCCCGCAGCCCCTCGAGGGCGGGCTCCCACCCACCCGCCACGTAGCAGACGGCGAGGACCGGGCCCCACGTCCAGGCGGGGGCCCCGACCAGCACCAGCAGCCCGCCGACGGCGAAGGCGGCGAGGGCGAGCGCGGCCCAGCGCGCCTCGGGCAGGCGCACCAGGAGCGAGCGTCGCGGGGAGCGGGTCGGGACCGCGGCGGTGCGGTCGTCGAGAACGGTCACGTCCGGACACGGTACACACGGATGAACGGTGGTTCATACTTTCATGCCTGACCAACCGCTGAGGTGAGTACGCTCCCGCC
Source organism: Actinomycetospora sp. NBRC 106378 (assembly GCF_030269685.1). Classification (GTDB taxonomy): domain Bacteria; phylum Actinomycetota; class Actinomycetes; order Mycobacteriales; family Pseudonocardiaceae; genus Actinomycetospora. Next base: position 69,278 of record NZ_BSTT01000010.1, on the reverse strand, counting down.
ATGGGCCACGGCATCGACGGGGACACCCCGACGCGGTCGAAGGAGGCCGTCGACGCCGTCGCCCGCACGATGCACGCACTCTCGACCCCGAGCCGGGTCCACCTGCTGCTGCGACTGCGCGACGAGCCCCGCACCGTCGGTGAGCTGGTCGCCGACGTGGGCATGGAGCAGTCCGCGGTGTCGCACCAGCTGCGGGTGCTGCGCCACCTCGGGCTCGTCGTCGGCGAGCGGGACGGGCGCCAGATCCGCTACCGGCTGCACGACGACCACGTGGCCCAGCTGCTCGACGAGGCCGTCTTCCACGTCGAGCACCTGACCACCGGCCGGGTCGACCCGGTCTAGCTCCGCGGCGCGGCGCCGGTGTGCACCCGCCGGGCCCCACCCGGGTCAGACCGACGGCCGGTCGTGGCCGTCAGGCCGCGACCAGGTCCGCCCGGTGGACCCCGACGGCGTCGTGCAGCAGGGCGACCAGCCGGTCGTCCCGCTCCGCCGAGCCGGCCGGGCCGGCGAGGACCACGGCCCGGTGGAAGGCGGCGGCGAGGTGCGGGAGGGCGCGGAGTCCGACGACGTACCCGGCGGCGCCGTCGAGGCGCACGCGGGTCCACCGTCGCTGCGCGCGCCGGGCGCGGGCGAGCAGCCGGGTGGCAAGGGCGTCGTCGGGGCGGACGGCGAGGGCGGCGCGGGCGCACGCGGCGACGAGCTCCCAGGCGTCGCGCGGGTCGCAGCTCCCGGCCGCGGCCAGCGCGGGGACGAGCGGGAGCAGGCGGTCGCGCGCGCCGTCGGAGACCCGGTCGTTGACCTGCTGCGCGAGGGCGGCCAGGGCCGGCGCGGTGCAGCGGGGCCGGTCGGAGAAGGGCTCGCCCGCCAGGAGGGCGACCTGCTCCATCAGGCAGGTGCCCGCCTCCGCGCCGGAGTGGGCTCCCCTCGTGAGGCGCTCCGTCACCGTGGGCTCCGTCCGTCGTGGTGGTCGGCCCATCGTAAGCGAGGTTTTCGCCAGTGGAAGACCCTGGTTTCGGTGAACCGAAAAAGTAGTCACCGCCACGGCGACGTCCCGGCTCGCGCCGGAGCGCCACCCGGTCCGCTCGGTGACCGACACGAGCGCTGGTCCTCAGGCCACCTGCGGCGTGCATCGGCACGCGAGGCCCTGCCGACAGCCGCACCCGCAACTCGCGGCGCACCCGCAGGCGGGCCGGGCCAGACCCGTCGAATCCGGTCCGAGCAGGCCGGTGACGAGGTCGGGTGCGGGGTCGGCCGGACCGGTCCGCACCCGGCGGGTGACCCGGGCGGCGAGGTCCGCCCACGATCGGCAGGCCGCGCAGCCGCCGAGGTGTTCGTCCGCCTGCGCCGTCTCGCGGGCGCCCGCCTCGCCGTCGAGCCCGGCGGAGACCGCCTCCCGGCATCGCTCGCAGTCCACGACCGTCAGGTCGCCGCCGACGCCCCGGGAGTTCCCGGGAACCCGGGAGGTGCCCGCGGCGACTGTCCCCCCGTGTTCTCCCCCGGCGCGACCCTCGTGTTCACGGCGATCTTCCTGGTGACCGGTGGCTACGCCCTGGTCCGGATCGCCCAGCTGCTCGTGACCCGCGACCGGGACGGCAGTCGCGTCGGCGAACTCGCTCACCTGCTGATGAGCCTCGGGATGCTCGCGATGACGTGGGGCGTGACGGGCGGGGTGCTCGAGGTCGTCGCGTTCGGCGTCCTCACGGTCTGGTTCGTCCGCCGTCTCCTGCTGCCGGCCGGCCACGAGCGCCACGTCGAGGCCTACCACGCGGCGATGTCCGCGACGATGGTGTGGATGCTCGCGGCCATGCCGGCGCTCATGGCCTCGGGCGACGACGCGGGGAGCCACCACCACGGCGGCAGCGCGATGCCGTTCCCGACCGGTGCCGTGACCTTCGTCCTCGTCGTGGTCTCGCTCGCCGCCGCGGCCTTCTGGCTGGTCCGGATCGTGCGTCCGGTGCCGGGCGAGGGGTGCGCCCCCGCGGTCCTCGCCGACGCCGGGTCGGTGGCGGTGGCCGCGCGCCCCGTGGTCGCGACGGTCGGGTCCCGCCTCGACGCGGGCTGCCACCTGCTGATGAGCCTGGGCATGGCCGGGATGCTGCTCGCGATGTAGGCGTCGCCGCGGGCACACCGGGAGTTCCCCCGGGCTGCTGCGAGGGTGCTCACGGCGGGTCCCGGGAGCACCGGGCTACCGTGCGGGACGTGGACGACGCCGCCGTGACCCGGGCCGCCGAGCTCGCCCGGGACGGCGACCGGGCCGCGGCCGCACGCTTCGTCGAGCTGACCCAGCAGCAGGTCTGGCGGCTGCTGACCCACCTCTCCGACCGGGGGGTCGCGCAGGACCTCGCCCAGGAGACCTACGAGCGCGCCTTCCGCGCGCTGCCCGCCTTCCGCGGGGAGGCGCCGGCCCGCACCTGGCTGCTCTCCATCGCCCGCCGGGTCGCGGCCGACCACCTGCGCCGCTCCGCCCGGCGCCCCTCCACCCCGGTCGAGCTGCACGACGCCGACGAACCACTCGGCCGACCACGCGACGGCGACGTCGCGGAGGGGGTGGCACTGCGCGCGGCCGTGGACGCCCTCGACCCCGACCGCCGGGAGGCCTTCGTCCTCACCCAGGTCGTCGGGCTGGGCTACGCCGAGGCCGCCGCCGTCTGTGACTGCCCGATCGGCACGATCCGCTCCCGCGTCGCCCGGGCCCGGGCCGACCTGGTCGAGGCCCTCACGGCCGACACCCGCGCGTCGGTGCGGGAGACCCGCGGATGACCTGCGAGGAGTGCCGCGAGGAGATCTCGGCCGACCTCGACGGGGAGAGCGACGCCGTCGGCCGCGCGGCCCTGGAGGCCCACCTGGCGAGCTGCGCCGCGTGCCGACGGTGGCGGGAGAGCGCCGTCGTCGTCACCCGCTCCGCCCGTACCGCGCCGGCCGACCCCGGGCCCGACCTCGTCGCCCTCGTGCTGCCGGCCGCCCCACGGCACCGCCGGGGTCCGTGGGTCGCCCGGGTCGGTCTGGCCGTCGTCGGTGTCGCGCAACTGGTCCTCGGGGTGCTGGCCCTCACCGGCACCACGGACCACGGGGACGGCGCGATGCTCGGCGCGGACCTCGCGCACATGGGCCACGAGTCCGCGTCCTGGAACCTCGCCCTGGGAGTCGCCTTCCTCGCGGGCGCCCGCTGGGTCCGGCACGTGGCGGGGCTCCTGCCCGTGCTCGGGGCCTTCATCCTCGTGCTCGGGGCGCTCAGCGCGGTCGACCTGGTGGCGGGCCGGGTCGAACCCGCACGGATCCTCGCGCACGGGCTCGTCGTCGTCGGCTTCGCGCTCGCGCTCTACCTGGGACGGCAGCCCGCCCCGGCCCCGCGACCGGAGGCCGACCGCCCGCCGTCGACCGCCCCGGGCGACCGGGAGCGCCGACCCGACCGGACCCGTCGTCGGGACGCCGCCTAGTTGCCTGATGCTGGCAACAGCGCTCTACTGGCATTCATGACGGTGAACGTGCGCGAGGAGGCCCCGGGCCACCGGATCGATCCGCGGGGGCACTGCCGCTGCGGGTGGGAGTCGCGGGAGGCGGCCTTCCACTGGTCGGGCGAGCTGCCGGCACTGGAGCTGCGGGCGACGCCTCCGACGCCCGTGCGTCCGCCGCGCGCGTGAGCCGCAGGCACCACCTCAGGGACGCACCGGATACGGCACGAACGTCGACCGGTCGGCGTCGAGGTCCAACGCCCGCCCGAGCGGCGGGAAGGCCCGCTGCGGACAGTCCAGGCGCTCGCAGGTCCGGCAGCCGCTCCCGATGAGCTGGACCCGCGAGCGGTCGGTCAGGTCGAGCCCGGCGGAGTAGACGAGCCGCTCGGCGTGGCGCAGTTCGCAGCCGAGCCCGACGGCGAAGGTCTTCGTCGGCGTGTGCCAGCCGCCCCGCCGTCTCGACACCGTCCGGGCGATCCAGAAGTAGCGCCGGCCGTCGGGCATCTCCGCGATCTGGGTCAGGACCCGGCCCGGGGAGGCGAACGCCTCGTAGACGTTCCACAGCGGGCAGGTCCCCCCGGCGCGGGAGAAGTGGAACGCGGTCGCGGACTGCCGCTGGGACATGTTGCCCGCCCGGTCGACCCGCACGAACGCGAAGGGCACGCCGGGCAGCGACGGGCGCTGCAGCGTCGAGCAGCGGTGCGCGACCGTCTCGAAACCCACCCCGAAGTGGTCGGCCAGCCGCTCCAGGTCGTACCCCACCCGCTCGGCCGTCCCGTGGAACGCCCGGTAGGGCAGCACGAGGGCGGCCGCCGCGTGGTGGGCGAGCCCGATCCGGCCGAGCGCACGGCTGTCCGGGTCGGTCAGCTCCGCCGCGTCCGCCACCTCGGCCTCGATCAGGTCCGCGAACTCCAGCTGGGCGATGACCGTCGCGACCCGGAACGCGCGCTGACCGGGTCGGAGGTGGGGTGCCAGCCGCAGGACCGCACCCTCGGCGTCGAACCGGTGCAGCTCCTGGTCGAGGGCCCCCACCTGCACCCGCACGCCGTGCCGCCCGGTGAGCCGCCGAACCAGGGCGGCCCGGGTCTCCCCCGCCCGGACGCCGATCTCACCGGCGAGCCGCTCGGCCGCCTCGTCGAGCGCGGGGACGTGGTTGCGATGGCGGGAGAAGAAGTCCCGGACCTGCTCGTGGGCGGTCGGGGCCCGGCCATCGTCCTCCCTCCGTCCGACCGCGGTCGAGAGCCGCTCCAGCCGCGCCCGGAGCTCGACGAGGGTCCGGGCCATGCCGGGCATCCGCTCGGCCAGGTCGGCGACCTCCGCGGCGTTCACCGCGCCGGCCTCGAGCTCGTCGGCCACCGCCTCCCGGAGCTCGGCGGTCAGCCGCGCCGTGTCCCGCACCGCGAAGAAGGAGGCGTCCACTCCGAACGCCTCGGTGAGGCGCAGCAGGACGGGCACGGTGAGCGGGCGTGCGTCGTGTTCGATCTGGTTGAGGTAGCTGGGCGAGAGTTCCAGGAGCCGGGCGAGCTCGACCTGGGAGAGTCGTCGCTCCTCCCGGAGCCGACGCAGCCGGGCGCCGACGAAGGTCTTCGCCATCGCGTCATCTCAGCAGACGATGAGGCTTTGCACCATTGGCAACCGGCGCGCCCGATGTGGCCGGATGTGGCATCGCAGGTCAGCGCACCTGCCGTCGGGAACGCATGAGGCGGGACACATGCCTCCGCCACGACGGGTCGCTAGCGTCCGTCCCGCTGGTGGTTCGACCTCGGCTCACCGGCCGAGGTCGTGGCAACAGGGAACCCGGTGCGACTCCGGGACTGCCCCGCAGCGGTGAGTGGGAACGAGAGCCGTCACCGAGCACTGGACCCCGGTCCGGGAAGCGACGGCCGGTAGGAGCGAGGACGACGCCCACGAGTCCGAAGACCTGCCACCGGTGCGCGCGCCGAGATCCGGCCCGCGCGGCTCGGGGACCTCGTGGGACGGTCGCGGGTGCGCACCTGCGCCTCGTCGCCTCCTCCTGCCCCGCCCCCGGGCCGACGCCGTCTCACGAGGAGGAGAGCGAGTGTCAGCCCCCATCGGGTCCACGGTCCTGGGATATCCGCGCATCGGACCACGCCGCGAGTTGAAGAAGGCCCTGGAGTCGTACTGGGCCGGGACGTCGTCCGCCGAGGACCTGCAGGCGGTCGCGGCGGAGATCCGCGCCGGGACCCGCGCGGACCTCGCGGCGCTGGACTCCCAGCCCACCGGCACGTTCTCGTTCTACGACCAGGTCGCCGACGTGACGGCCCTGCTCGACGCCGTCCCCCCGCGCTTCCGGCCGGACGGTTCGCGGGCCGGCACCGCGCTCGACGAGTACTTCGCCATGGCCCGCGGGACGGCCTCCGCGCCGCCCATGGAGATGACGAAGTGGTTCGACACCAACTACCACTACCTCGTGCCCGAGATCGGCCCGGACACGACGTTCCGGCTGGCCGGGCGGACGCCCGTCGACCTCTTCCGGGAGGCGGTCGATGCCGGGGTGCGGGGCCGTCCCGCCCTCGTCGGTCCGGTGAGCTACCTGCTCCTGGCCAAGCCCGCCGACGGCGCCCGGGAGGGATTCGCGCCCCTGAGCCGCCTCGACGACGTCGTGGCGGTCTACGCCGAGCTCCTGGGTGAGCTGGCCGACGCCGGTGCCGAGTGGGTGCAGCTGGACGAGTCCGCGTTCGTCCAGGACCGCACGGAGGTCGAACTCGAGGGGCTGCGACGGGCCTACGAGCGCCTCGCCGCCCTCGAGCGGCGCCCGAGGATCCTCACGGTCTTCTCCTACGGGGACCCGGCCGGGGCGCTCGACGTGATCACCCGGACCGGGGTCGAGGGCGTCGCCCTCGACCTGGTCACCGCACCCGGCCTCGTCGACCGCGTCCCCTCGACGACCGGTCTGCGCGACACGACCCTGGTCGCGGGCGTCGTCGACGGCCGCAACGTGTGGCGTGCCGACCTGCCGCGGGTGTTGTCCCGGTTGGCGACGGTGCTCGGCGGCGTCGGTGACCTCGCCGTCTCGAGCTCCTGCTCCCTGCTCCACGTGCCCTACGACGTCTCCGTCGAGGACGCCCTCGACGACTCCGTCGCCGCCCGGCTCGCCTTCGCCCGGGAGAAGGTGGCCGAGGTGGCGCTGCTCGGTCGTGCCCTGACCGCCGACGGTTCGGACGATCTGCGCCACGCGGTCTCGGCGGAGACCGCGCTGCCACGCGCGGAGGTCGACCGGGCGGTCCGCGACCGGGTGCGGGAGGTGGAGGCCGCCGACCGCACCCGCAGCGCCTACGACGTGCGTCGCAAGGCCCAGGCCGACCGCCTCGGGCTGCCCGATCTCGCGACGACGACCATCGGCTCGTTCCCGCAGACCCCCGACGTGCGCAGGGCGCGGGCCGACTTCGCGGCGGGCCGACTCGACGAGGCCGACTACACCGTGCGCATGCAGGCCGAGATCGAGCGCGTGGTCCGGTTGCAGGAGGACCTCGGACTCGACGTCCTCGTGCACGGCGAGCCCGAGCGCAACGACATGGTCCAGTACTTCGCCGACACCCTGCCCGGGTTCGCGACGACGAGGCTGGGCTGGGTCCAGTCCTACGGCTCGCGGTGCGTGCGCCCGCCGATCCTGCACGGTGACGTCTCGCGCCCGCAGCCGATGACCGTCGAGTGGGCGCGATACGCGCAGTCGCTCACCGCGAGGCCGATGAAGGGCATGCTGACCGGCCCGGTGACGATCCTCGCGTGGTCCTTCGTCCGCGACGACCAGCCCCTGGGCGAGACGGCCGACCAGGTGGCCCTCGCGCTGCGCGACGAGATCGCCGACCTGGAGGCCGCCGGGATCGGCATCGTCCAGGTCGACGAGGCGGCGCTGCGTGAGCTGCTCCCGCCGCGCCGGTCGGAGTGGGGTGCCTACCTCGACTGGGCCGTCGGGTCGTTCCGGCTCGCCACCGGCGGCGCCGCGGACGAGACGCAGATCCACACCCACCTGTGCTACTCGGAGTTCGGCGACGTCATCGACGCGATCGACGGGCTCGACGCCGACGTCACCACGATCGAGGCGGCCCGCTCCCGGATGGAGATCCTCGCCGACCTGGCGGAGGTCGGGTACTCCCGCGGGGTGGGCCCGGGGGTCTACGACATCCACTCGCCGCGGGTGCCGACCCGTGACGAGATCGCGGAGCTGATCGCCGAGGCCCGCCGCGCGGTCCCCGACGACCGGCTGTGGATCAACCCCGACTGCGGGTTGAAGACCCGCGGCTACGCCGAGGTCGAGCCCACGCTGCGGGCCATGGTCGACGCCGCGGTCGACGCGCGGAGCTCATCAGGCCGCTGACCAGCACCACCGCGGCCGCCGGCGCCACGACGAGCCACGGCGCGACGAACGCGTAGGTCCGTCCCTCCGCGAGCATCGCGCCCCACTCGGGCGTCGGCGGCTGCACCCCGAGCCCCAGGAACGACAGGCCCGCCAGGGTCAGCACCGCCCCGACGAACCGGGCGGTGAACGCCTCCCGCACCGGTCCGGCGATCGCGGGCAGCACGTGCACCCGGAGGATCCACACCGGCCCGGCCCCGAGGGATCGGGCCGCGAGCACCCAGTCCTCGGCCCGGGCGGCGACGGTCAGCCGGTGTGCGAGCCGGGCGAACGGAGCCCACCCCATCACCGCGAGCGCGATCACCGCGGGCACGACCCCCGGCCCCAGCACCGCCGCGACGAGCAGCCCGACCAGCAACGCCGGCAGCGCGACGACGAGGTCGACCACCGACTGCACCAGCGTCGCCACCACCCGGGCCCTCGTCCCGTCGAGCCACCCCGTCCCGAGGCCCACCACGAGGCCGACCACCAGGCTCGCCACGACCGCGACCAGGCCGAGCCCGACCGTCCACCGGATGCCGCCCAGCACCCGGGCGAGCACGTCCCGCCCGAGCTGGTCGGTCCCGAGGAGGTGCCTTCCCGACGGCGGGTCCAGCCGGTTCGCGAAGTCCGTCGCCTCGGCGGGCCAGGCGGGCACGCCGAGCACCACGAGGGCGAACAGCCCGACGACCCTCACCGCAGCCTCGGGTCCAGCGCTCGGCTCGCGAGCTCGGCGGCGAGGGTCAGCAGCATCGCCACCCCGAGCACGACGACGACCCCCGCCTGGATCGTGGGCAGGTCGCGGGAGCCGATGGCCTCCGCGAGCGTCCGCCCGAGCCCGGGCACGTCGAAGACGACCTCCACCACCACCGCCCCGCCGAGCGTGCCGGCCAGGAACGGCCCGGCCTCCGCGAGCACCGCGGTCAGCGAGCGCGGGAGCACGTGGACCGCGAGGACCCGCCGTCGGGACAGCCCCTTGGCGACGGCGGTGACGGTCGACGGGTGCGCGAGCGCGACCCGGGTCTCGGCCCGGACCAGCCGGGCCGCGAGAGCCGCCGGGAAGAGTGCGAGCGTGAGCACGGGCAGGACCGCCCGGTCCGCGGTGCCCCAGCCGAGGGCGGGCAACCACCCGGCCCACACGGCGAGCACCAGCACGAGCGCCGGCCCGATCACGAACTCCGGTACCGCCAGCGCCACGGACCCGACCCGGTCGACGGCGCGGTCCGCCACCCGCCCCGGCCGGTCCGCCGCGCTCACTCCGGCGGGGAGCCCGACCGCCAGGGCCACCGCGAGGGCGAGTACGGCGAGGGTGGCCGAGACCCCGGCCGCGCCGAGGACCTGCGGGGCGACCGGGGCCCGCGTCGTGAAGGACCGCCCGAGGTCGCCGCGCAGGGCACCGGCGAGCCACGCGAGGTACTGGTCGCGCAGCGGCCGGTCGAGCCCCAGCTCGGCCGCGAGCCGCGCCTCCGCCGCCGGATCGGGTGCCGAGGCGAGGCTGCGCGACCGGATGACCGACCGCGTGACGTTCCCGCCCAGCAGCCGCGGCAGACCGAACACGACGGCCGAGGCGGCGAGCAGCACCAGCGGGACGAGCAGGAGGCGTCTGAGGGCGAGCGCAGCGACGGGGAGAGTCACCGGAGGAGGAGACCGGTCACCCGGCGGGGGCGAGGACCGGGAGCACCGGCCGGAGGTCGAGCGGGTCGGGGACGAAGCCGGTGACGCCCTTCTCGGCGGCGGTGTTGCGCGGGTGCACGATCGGCACCCCCACCGCGTCGGTGACCAGCATCCCGGCCGCCTGCCGGTAGATCCGCGCCCGTGCCGCGGTGTCGGTCACCGTGCCCAGCTGCCCCACCAGGGCATCGAAGGCCGGAGAGCGGTACCCGTCGATCGCGTAGGAGCCGCCGGAGGTGTAGTCCGAGGTCAGCGTGCTCGCGGCGTCGGGATAGTCCGAGAGGTAGCTGCGGGAGTTCAGGAACATGTCGTAGCGGCCGGCGAGCACCTCGGGCTCCTGCGCGTCGTACTCGCCGATGGTGATGTCGGTGGCGACACCCGCGGCCTGCAGCTGCGAGGCGATCGCCTGCGCGAGGACCGGCAGCTCCGGACGGTTGGGGAAGGTCCACAGCCGCACGCGCAGCGGGTTCTGCGGGCCGTGTCCGGCCTGGGCGAGCAGGGCCTGCGCCCCGGGGACGTCGGCGGGGGGCGGCGCCTGGGTGGAGCCGTAGGGCACGGCCGGGCCGAACAGGTCCGACGCCGGCAGCGCGGAGCCACCGAGCACCTGGTTCGCGAGGACGTTCCGGTCGAGCGCCGCGGTGACGGCCTTGCGGACCCGCACGTCGGCGAAGGGCGGCGCGGACTGGTTGAGCTGCAGCAGGATCGTGCGCGCCGAGGGGAACTCGCTGAAGGTCACCGACGGGTCGGCCGCCAGCCCGGCCCGCGAGGTCTCCGGCAGGCCCTCGGCGAACCCGACGTCGCCGGCGCGCAGGGCCAGCTCCCGGGTCTGCGGGTCGATGACGTAGCGGACGTCGACCCGGGCGGCCCGCGCGCGCTCGCCCCGGTAGCCGTCGAACCGCATCAGCGTCGCGCCCTCGCTACCGCGGATCTCCGTCATCCGCAGCGGGCCCGTCGCGGTGTTCACCGGCGAGGGCTGCTGTCCCGTCCCGTACGCGGCCGGCGACAGGATGGACGTGGCGCCCGAGCTCAGGCGCAGCGGCAGCACCGGGTCGGGCACGGTGGTCGTCGCACGGACCGTCATCGGTCCCTCGGCGGCCACCTGCAGCCCGATGTCGGTGATCGCGCGGGGCGGCGCCGGCCGGCCGAGGACGTGGGTCAGTGCCGTGACCACGGCGTTCGCGTCGAGGCGGGCGCCGTCGTGGAAGGTCACGCCGTCGCGCAGGGTGAACCGCCACGAGGTGCCGTCCTGGGTCCACGACGTGGCCAGGCCCGGGACCGCGTTGCCCTGCGGGTCGAGGGCGACCAGCGGCTCGGCGACGCCGAGCTTCGTCAGGAGCCCGCCGTCGTCGGCGTCGAAGGCGTAGCCGGCGCGGGGCGGGAACTGCAGCGCGACCGCGACGGTCCCGTCCCCGTCGGCTGAGGGCGCGCCTCCCCCGCAGGCGGACAGCAGGAGGGCGAGGACGAGGACGACCGGGGCCAGGGCTCTCACAATCGGAGATCATCTCACTAGTTGATGAACCTTTTACCCACCGCCTCGGTCACACTGGTCGCGTGCAGAGCCTCCTGGACGAGTTCGTCACCGGCTGGGTCGACGACCCGCTGGCCGGGTTCGCCGTCGGGACCTTCGGGGCGACCGCCGAGTTCCTGCGCCCGCCCGGGGTCACGGTGACCGTCGAGCACGCCCCCGGCCGCCACACCGCGATCTGCGACGAGGGCGCGCTGCGGCTCGACCTGCACCACGGGACGCTGTCGCCCCGCGCGTGGCGACGGCCGGTCGGCACCGACGACTGGACCCACGCCGTCGCCCTGTGCCTACCCGCCGACCGGGCGGCCGGACCGGCCCGGACCGCCGTCACGGTGCTCGGCGACGACCCCGATCCCCTCGTCGCCCCCGGCACGCTCGTCGATCTCGGCCTCGGCGTCGCCCACCTCGAGGCGTGCATCCGCACCGACGACCGGGCCCTGGTCGACCGGTGCGCCCGAGCGTCGGCCCTGGATGGGCCACTGGTGGGGGCGATCGTCGCGAGCGGGGCCACGCGGGTGTTCCGCACGGCCGTCGCGCGGGTCGAGGTGTGCACCCCGATCCCGCCGCCGGACGGCGAGAGCCCGCTCGGGCCGAACACCCACCTGCTGCCCGACCTGCTCGCCCACCGCCGTACGCACGCCGCCACCGACCCGATCCCGGACGGTGAGGTCCCGGTCGCCTCGGTCTTCCCGCCCCACCCGCGCCGGGACGCCCTCGGCCGGGCGCACCCGTGGGACGCAGCCGCGGACGCCGCCTTCGAGGCGGCGATGGAGGCGTTCGGCGATCCCGCGGAGCTCGCCGCGACCCGGGCCGCGCGGCGTGGCGCGCCTGCACCCGCCGTGATGGACACCGCCACGCGCCGGGGCCGGCGGGTGGGCGAGCGCCTCCCCCGCTGAGCCGCCGGCCGACTGCCACTTCGGGCAGGGGTCGACCGGGTGATCAGGGCCCGATTTTCCGGACACCACGCACACCAGGTGTCATTGCCGGACATGACCAGCTGCAGGCTAATTGCATCTGTGACCCGGACGGGGGACTCTCCCGGCTCGTGACCGCCACCGCCCCCACCCGCACGCGACGCCTCGCGATGTCGCGGCCGGAGAAGCTGTCCGTCGCCGGGATGACCGCCGCCGTGCTCCTGCTGCACGTCGTCGGCTGGGGCGTCCTCGCCGTCTTCATCGCGCCGAACAACTACGACCTCGGCGACGCCGGGGTGTTCGGCCTGGGCCTCGGGCTGACCGCCTACCTGCTCGGCATGCGCCACGCGTTCGACGCCGACCACATCGCGGCGATCGACAACACCACCCGCAAGCTGCTGGCCGACCGGACCGACGACGAGCGCCGCCCCCGACCGCTGACGGTCGGGTTCTGGTTCTCCCTCGGCCACTCCACGATCGTGTTCGTCCTGGTGCTGCTGCTCGGCCTCGGCGTGCGCGCCGTGACGAGCGAGATCGGTGACGACGACTCGCCGCTCAAGGTGATCGGCGGGCTGATCGGCACCGCGGTCAGCGGGGTGTTCCTGATCCTGATCGGCGTGATCAACCTCGTCGTGCTGATCGGCATCGTGCGGATCTTCCGACGGATGCGCCACGGCGACTACGACGAGGCCGAGCTCGAGCGCCACCTCGACGAGCGCGGCTTCATGAACCGCTTCCTCGGCCGGGTGACGAAGGCGGTGCGCCGACCCGGCCACATGTACCCGGTGGGCGTGCTGTTCGGCCTCGGCTTCGACACCGCCACCGAGGTCTCGCTGCTCGTCCTCGCCGGCGGCGCCGCGGCCGCGACCCTGCCCTGGTGGGCGGTGCTCGTGCTGCCGATCCTGTTCGCCGCCGGGATGAGCCTGTTCGACGCCCTCGACGGCGCGTTCATGTGCTTCGCCTACGGCTGGGCCTTCATGCGCCCGGTGCGCAAGGTCTTCTACAACATCACGATCACGTCGCTGTCCGTCGTCGTCGCGCTGGTCATCGGCCTGATCGAGCTCATCTCGATCCTCACCGACCAGCTGGACATCCAGGACGGGCCGCTCGCCTGGGTCGCGAACCTCCCGCTCGACGACGTCGGCTTCTGGATCGTCGGGCTCTTCGTCCTCGCCTGGGTGGTCGCCCTCGTCGTCTGGCGGTTCGGCCGGGTGGAGGAGCGCTGGGAGAAGGGCCTGAAGTCAGTCCCGGCGGACTAGGTAGGTGTCCATGATCCAGCCCTTGCGCGCCCGGAGCTCCGCGCGCGTGGACAGGATCTCGGTCCGGACGTCGCCCAGGCGTCCGCTGATCAGCGTCTCGTCCGGAGTGCCGAGGTAGGCGCCCCAGTAGACGGTCGCGTCGTCGTCGAGGGCGTCGACCCCGTGCTGGTCGGCGCCGTCGAGCATGACGACGAGGTCGGCCCGCTCGGCGGGCGTGCCCGCGATCACCTGCCGTGCGGGGGTCACGACGGCGGGTCGTCCCGTCCGGGTCATCGTCACGCGGTGCGCGGCGGTGAGGGCCGCGGGCGCGGAGATCCCGGCGACCACCGTCCACGCGATCTCCACGTTCCCGCGCTCGACGATGCGCTCCACGGTGTCGACCGTGCCGTCGTAGATGCCGGGGTCCCCCCAGGCCAGCAGGGCGACCGACCCGCCGTCGGGAACCTCGGTGGAGATGAGCTCCTCGTAGAGCGCGAGGCGCTCGTCGCGCCACTCCTGCGTGGTCTGCAGGTAGCGCCCCTCCTCGGTGGTGCCGCGCTCGCGGTGCGCGTCCTGACGGCGGACGACGCGGGCCTGCGGGGCGAAGCGCTCGGCGATCGCGGTGCGCGCGTCGGTGAGCTCGTCGGCGGCGCCGCGCTTGTGCAGGAGGAGCACGACGTCGACCCCCTCCAGCGTCTCGACGGCGTCGAGCGTGAGGTGACCGGGTGAGCCGGCTCCGATGCCGACGACGTGGACGGTGCGCATGCATCCATCCCACCGCACGGCGGCGGGGCGGCCGGTACCCGGGTCAGGCGCGGCGGTGGCCGACGTCGGCCGGCGCGGACGCGCCGGTGCAGCCGCACCTCCCGCCGGCCACCGCCGATCGTGCTCATCGTCGATACGGCTTCGGGTCAACTCCGGTCGGGCGCGAGGACGACACGCAGGGCCCGGCGGAACTGCTCCGCATCCCCGGCGTCGAGCCCCGCGGTGAACGCGGCCTCCGTCGCCGTCGCGATCCGTTCGGCCTCGTCGAACAGGTCCTCGCCGGCTCCGGTCAGGGCCACGACGTTGCGACGTCGGTCGTGCTCCGCGGGACGCCGGACGACGATCCCACGACGTTCGAGCGAGTCCACGAGCGCGACCATCGTCGTCCGGTCCACCCCGAGCAGGGCCGCGACCTCCTGCTGGGATCGCGCCACGCCACCGGCGATCACACGCAGCACCCCGAGATCCCTCGACGTCAGACCCGTCGGTCCGAGGGCCGTGTCCGAGCGCTGCTCCAGCGCGAGGTGCGCGTGCTTGAGGAGGTAGCCGAGGACGTCGTCGTGCGCCCGCACCCCACTGACGCGCTCCGCTCTCGACATGAGAGGAGAGTACCGCCTACGCTGATCGTCAGCACTACTGATGATCGGCAGAGCAAATGCTCAGCTGAACGACCAGGAGGTCGACATGATCCTCGTGACCGGCGGCACCGGCTTCATCGGCACGCACACCGTCCGGGCCCTGCACGAGCGCGGCGCGACCTGCGTGCTGCTCTCCCGCCGGGCCGGCGTCGTCCCACCGGCCCTCGCGGACCTGCCGGTGGTGATGGAGCGCGGCGACGTCGCGGACCTCGAGGGGCTGCGCGAGATCGGGCGCCGGAACCCGGTCGACGGGATCGTCCACCTCGCGGGGTACGACCACCACGACGAGGACGGACTCGGCGCGACCGGGCGGGTGCTCGACGGGCTGCTGAACGTCGCCCGGGTGGCCCGGGAGTGGGGCGTGCGCCGCGTCGGACTGGCCAGCACGATCGGCGTGTACGGCGGGCTCGAGCCCGCCGGGCCGCTCACCGAGGACCTGGCGGTCCCGCTGAGCGCCCCGCACCCGATCCCGCGCGCGAAGAAGATCGCCGAACTCCTCGGCGAGCAGCTGGAGGAGGCCACCGGGGTCGAGATGGTGAACCTGCGTATCTCCGGCACCTGGGGCCCGCTCGGTCACGAGGACCCGTTCTTCGCCGCGCCCGCCCTCGTCCACGCAGCGGCGTCCGGGACACCTCTCGACCTCGGGGGGCTGCTCCGGCAACCGCACCTCTCCGACGGGCTCGACCTCTGCTACGTCAAGGACACCGGGCGCGCGATCGCCCTGCTCCAGCTCACCGAGTCCCTGGCCCACCGCACGTACAACGTCGCCTCGGGGCGGGTCACCACCAACGCCGACGTCATCGCCGCCCTGCACCAGGTCGCCCCCGACGCCGAGCTGGACCTGCCCGGCGGCACGCAGCCCACGGGGTCGGCGCTCGCGATCGACCGGCTGCACGCCGACACCGGCTACGTCCCCGAGTACGACACGGCGAGCGCCGCCGCCGACTACGTGACTTGGCTCCGCGCCGGGCACGAGCGCTGAGGCGCTGGTCAGCCCTTCGCGGCGGCCTTCTCCTTCGCGGCCTTCTTCTGGGCCTGCTTGAAGTCGCGGACCTCGGCGAGCGTGGTCTGGTCGACGACGTCGGCGATGGAGCGTCGGGAGCCCTCGTCGCCGTAGTTCCCCGCCGCCTCGCGCCACCCGTCGGCGTCGAGCCCCAGCTGCTTGCCCAGGAGCGCGGTGAAGATCTGCGCCTTCATCTTCCCCCAGCCCGGCAGGGCGTTGAGGCGCCGGAACACGTCGCGACCGTCGGCGGCCTCGGTCCAGATCCGCGTGACGTCGCCGCCGTAGTCCTCGACGATCGCCCGGCAGACCGCCTGGACCCGCTCGGCCATCGACTTCGGGTACCGGTGCAGCGCGGGCGGGCCGGTGAAGGCGGCGACGAGCTCGTCGTGGTCGTAGTCCGCGATCTTCTCGGCGGTGATCTCCCCGATCCGGTCGGTGAGCAGCGCCGGCCCGGCGAACGCGCGCTCCATCGGGAACTGCTGGTCGAGCACCATCCCGATGAGCAGCGCGAGCGGATTCTGCGAGAGGACCTCGTCGGCCTCCGGGTCCTGGGCGAGGGTCAGCTGCGGTGCCACGACCGTCAGCCTAGGGGCTTGCGGAGCACCGCGAACCGGAAGTCGTCGTCGCGCGGGAACCCGACGCCGGGCTCCCCGTGGGGGAACGGCCGGCTCTCCCCGGTGCGCACGTAGCCGCGCCGCTCGTACCAGGCGATCAGCTCGGCGCGCCGGTCGATGACGCAGAGCTCCATCGTCGTGGCCCCCGCCCCGCGGGCGTACTCCTCGGCCGCCGCCTGCAGCGCCTTGCCCAGCCCCGTGCCCTGCTGTCCCGGGCGCACCGCGAACATCCCGAACGACGCGACCTCCTCCCCCGCCCGGTGCGTGACCGCGCAGCACCCGTCGTGGTCCCCGGCGACGAGCAGGTGGATGGCGGGGTCGGCGAGGTCGGCCGCGAGCAGCTCCCGGGTGGTGCGCGGCCCGTCGATCAGCTCGGCCTCGGTGGTCCAGCCGTTCGCGCCGCCCTCCCCCCGGTACGCGGCGTGGACGAGCTCGAGGAGGGCGTCGACGTCCTCGGCGACGGCGGGACGGATCGTGAGCGGGGCGCTGGTCACGTCCCGCAGTCTGCGCCCGCGGAACCCGTCGAGACAGGGTTGCGTCCCGCACACACTTCGGGGACTCGGCCCAACGATCCGGCCGACCCCTGCGCGTCCCGCACACATCCGAGAAGGGTCGACGATCGACCTGGCCGCCCCGGCGCATCGAGCCCACACTCCCGCAATTCGGGGCCCGCGCCTCCGCGAGGTGCACGTGAGGCATGCCGCGCGACCCGTGAACCTGCCCCACGTGCACCTCGCGAACGCCAGGCCCGCCGCCCCGTTCGCGAAGTGCACACCAGGCATGCCAGGCAACCCGTGAACCTGCCCCACGTGCACCTCGCGGTCACGCGGGACGTCCTCGATCCGGAGACGTGTGCGTGACGCGCAGGGGTCGCCAGGACCGGTCCGTCCACCGGCCCGAGTGTGTGCGCGACGCGCAGAGATCAGACCCGCTCGAGCTGCCCGAGCCCGCGGTCGACGTCGGCCGGGGTCCGCTTCACGACGGGCAGCCCCCGCAGGTAGAGCGAGATCCCCCGACGGCGGATGGCGAGCGAGACCCGGTGGGTGACGAGCGGGTGCCGCAGCACCGCACGCAGCACCGCTCGTCGGGTGGCCGCCCGCCGGGTCCCGCGCATGGTCGCGACGAAGGCCGTCGCGAGCTCGCCGTCGGGACCCTCGCGGCGGAGCACCACCGTGGCCGACAGCGTCTCCCCCGGCTCGGGCACCTTCATCCGGTACTCGCCGTCGACGGGGAAGAACGGTGAGACGTAGAAGTCCTTGTCCACGCGGGCGCGCCCGGCGTCGTCGACGTCGAGCAGGTAGTGGCGCCGGCCGCCGTAGGTGTTGTGGACCTCGGCGACGACGGCACTCAGCGCGCCGGTCGCGGAGTAGGCCCAGTACAGCGAGATCGGGTTGAAGACGTACCCGAACGTCCGGGGGTGGGCGAGCATCAGCACGCGGGCCGGGCGTTCCCGGCCCTGCGCCGCGAGGAACGCGTCGAGGTTCTCGCGGATGGTGCGGGCGGGGTCGCCGAGGTGGTCGGCGCCGCGGAAGGAGACCCCCGGGAACGACGGCAGGTCGTCCAGGTCCACCAGCCACAGGTACATGCGGTGCGTGAACGCGTCCTCGAGCGTCTGCGAGCGCCGGTGTTCGACCAGCACCTCGTACAGCGAGGTCACCTCCGAGGTCACCACTCCACCCCGAGCGAGGCGGCCGCGCGCACACCCGACGCGCAGCCGTCCTCGTGGAAGCCCCAGCCGTGGTAGGCGCCCGCGAACGCGATCCGGCCGTCGTTGAGCCCGGGCAGCCGGTGCTGCGCGGTCACCGATGCCGGCGTGTAGGCCGGGTGCTCGTAGTCCATCTTCGCGATCACGGTCGCGGGGTCGACGCGGTCGGTGGCGTTGAGGGTGACCACGTAGGTCTCGGGCGTGTCCAGACGCATCAGCCGGGTCATGTCGTAGCTGACCAGCACGCGGTCGTCGCCGGGGACGCGCAGCAGGTTCCACGACGCGCGGGCCGCGGGGGCCTTCGGCAGGATCGAGCTGTCGGTGTGCAGCCACGTCTCGTTGGCCGAGTACTCGAAGGCACCCAGCACGGCCTGCTCGTCGGCCGTCGGCGCGGCGAGCATCGACAGCGCGGTGGGCGCGTGCGTCGCGATCACGACCCGGTCGAACGTGTGCGCCACGTCCGCGTCGTCACGGACCTCGAAGCCCTCGCCCGCCCGCGCGACGGAACGCACCGGCGTCGACACCTCGACCGCCGACAGGCCCTTGGCGGCCTTCTCGACGTAGCGCGCCGAGCCGCCGACGACGGTCTTCCACTGGTGCGAGCCGCCGACCGAGAGCAGCCCGTGGTTCGCGAGGAAGGCGAACAGGTAGCGCGCCGGGTACTGCATCGACAGCTCTGCGCCCGACGACCAGACCGCCGACACGACGGGCACCGCGAACGTGTCCACGAAGTACCGCGAGAAGCGGTGCGCCCGGAGGAACTCGCCGAGCGTCACCTCCTCGGCGAGCTCGGTGTGGCCGGAGAGGGTCCGCCGGGCGGCCCGGTGGAAGCGCAGCACCTCGGCGAGCATCGCGAGGTGGCGCGGGTTCGCGAGGTTGCGCTTCTGGGCGAACAGGCCGGCCGCGCCGCGGGCCCCGGCGTACTCCAGGCCGCTCGACTCGTCGCGGACGCTCATCGACATCTCGGAGTCCTGCGTGGCCACCCCGAGCTCGCCGAACAGGCGGATGAGGTTCGGGTAGGTCGCGTGGTTGTGGACGATGAAGCCGGAGTCGACGCTCACGTTCGCGAGGTCGTGGGTGTGCGCGTGCCCGCCGAGGCGGGACTCGGCCTCGAAGAGCGTGACGTCGTGGGCCCGCTGCAGCACGTAGGCGGCCGTCAGGCCGGACACCCCGGCCCCGATCACGGCGACACGGTCACGGGACACGGGCGACTCCTCAGACGGTCGAGGCGGAGAGCGGGACGGACAGGCCCTCGGGGGCACCGACCGCCATCGCGTTCGCGACGGCGGGCTCGAACGGTTCGAGACCGAGCGCCGCCAGGGCGAACCGGGCGGTGAGGCCGTGCCACTCCCCCGCGCGCCGCAGCATCGCGTGGCCGTCACCGTGGACGTCGAACCGGGCGACGCGGTCGCTGATCGTCGAGACCTGACGTGCGAACCACAACGAGGCGCGCGGGTCGGTCATCCGTTCCCGGTCGCCGTGCGCCACGAGCAGCGTCTGCCCGCGCAGGTGCTGCCACGGCTCGTTCCGCTCGATCCACGGGGCCAGGGCGGCGATCCCGACGACGTTCGGGTCGTCCCCCACCCGCAGTGCGGCCCGCGCGCCCATGGAGTGTCCGACCAGCACCACCCGGACGTCGCGCCCGTGGCGGCGGCGGAGCTCGTCGAGGGCCCACCGGGCGTCGACGACCGGGTCGAGGTCGGGGGCGTTCCAGCCCCGCACCCGGTAGCGCAGCAGCTCGGTCTCCACGCCGCGCCGGGCGCCGGTCCGCGCGACCGCCTGCCCGAACGGCACCATCCGCACGTGCGAGAGCAGGAAGCCGCCCGCGCCCTGGTGCCCGTCGGGCCGGCCGCCGTGCAGCACGAGGACGACACCGGCACGGCCGTCCCCGTGGGGTGAGGCCGGCTCCAGCCGGGGAAGGGTCATGGCTCCATCTTCGGCCCCTTCCCGACGCCGGGTCGGGTGCGACCGTGAGGTCCGGATCACGGGTGAACCGCGGGAGGATCGGAATCGAACGCGCACCGACACCCGACGTCACGAAGGGGACCCCACTGATGAAGGCCGGAGACACCGCGCCCGACTTCTCGCTCGCCGACGACACCGGGGCCACCCGGACGCTGTCGGAGCTGCTGACGAACGGGCCGGTGGTCCTGTTCTTCTACCCGCTCGCGAGCTCGGGCGGGTGCACGCAGGAGAGCTGCCACTTCCGGGACCTCGCGACGGAGTTCGCGGAGGTCGGCGCGCAGCGGGTGGGCATCAGCGCGGACTCGGTGGAGAAGCAGCACACGTTCTCCCAGGCGAACTCGTTCGACTACCCGCTGCTCTCGGACCCGAAGGGCGAGGTCGCGAAGAAGTTCGACGCGAAGCGCTCGTGGCTGCCGGTGCTGCCGATCAAGCGCAAGACCTTCGTGATCGACACCGACCGGACGGTCCTCGAGGTGATCACGGGCGAGATGAAGTTCGACGAGCACGCCGACTCCGCCCTCGCCACGCTGCGCAAGCGCCGCGAGAACTGAGCGTCCTGGACGAGCGGCACTCTCGCGCACACCGACGCTGCGAGAGTGCCGTTCGCTCGTTCCGGGGCCGGGCTCACCCCATGGGCGAGTGGATCGAGTCCGCAGCGATCCGGAGGATCACCCGCGTCTCGTCGGGGTTCCCGGAGAAGTTCGGGTAGGGCCGGCCGAGGTAGCGCTGCGAGAGCTCCTCGATGTGCTCCTTGCCGCCCTCCGTGGTCGTCTCCACCACGCGGCCGCGGATCCCGTAGTAGCGCGCCGGCTGGTCGGGGTCGGCGACGTTCAGCGCCACCCGGGCGTCGCGGGCGACGTTGCGCGCCTTCTGCATGCCGCCGACCACGTTCACCACGACGTGCTCACCGTCGGTGTCGACCCACGTCTCGGTCATCTGCGGCGACCCGTCGGGCATGAGGGTGGCGATGAAGCAGGGCGCCGGTCGGCGCAGCAGCTCGACGAGGGCGTCGGGGAGCGTGGTCACGGGAGACTCCTAGGTCGCGCGGGCGGGGGCGGAACCGGGCGGCAGCGGGAAGAACCCGCTGGTGCGCTCGACGTACTCGGCGTACCCGGGCCGGTCGGACATCCCCTTCTCCGTCAGCTCCTTGCCGGTCACGTTGATGAGCAGGTAGCTCATCAGCACCGGCCCGACGACGCTGACGAGCGCGGCCGGGTGCCCGGCCGCCACCAGGAAGATGCCCCACCACACGCAGAAGTCGCCGAAGTAGTTCGGGTGCCGGGTGAGGCGCCACAGGCCGGAGTCGAGGATCTTCCCCTTGTTGTCGGGGTTCGCCTTGAACCGGGCGAGCTGGGCGTCGCCGACCGACTCGAAGAAGAAGCCGACCAGCCACACGAGCGCGCCGAGCACCAGCAGCACGGACTCCGTCGACGTGCGCACCATCGCCGCGAGGACGGGCAGCACGACGACCAGCTGCACGCCGGCCTGGGTCAGGTAGACCTTGCGGACGACGGTCCAGGTGGTCGCCCCCGGCGCGTGGTCCTCGCCGAGCATCTCGGAGTAGCGCGGGTCCTCGCCCTTGCCGTGGTTGCGCCAGCCGATGTAGATCGCCAGCCGGAGGCCCCAGATCACCGGGAGCAGCAGCGCGACGAGCCGCACCGTGCCGTTCCCGACGCCGAGCAGCCCCGACGTCACGTACGCCGACACCGCGATCAGGGCGAACCCCAGCCCCCACGTCACGTCGACGACCGAGTGCTTCCCCACCGCGCGTGCCACCAGGAGCGTCACCGCGAAGGTCACGACGACGACGGCGACGGCGACCGCCAGCAGGATGCCGGCGGCCGCCCAGTCGAAGCTCATGACGCCGGAATACCCACCGGCGCCGGTTCGAACGTCGCACGGGTCGCGGGCATCCCGGACCGACCGGTCGCCGTGGGTCGGGTCAGGAGGATCTGGTCGACGCCCATCCGGTTCTCCTCGAACGCGAGTGCCGCGCCGACGAGGTAGAGCCGCCACATCCGCGCGCCGCGCTCGCCGGCGAGCGCCACCGCGCGGTCCCAGTTCGCCTCCAGGGTGGCGATCCAGGCACGGCAGGTCGGCACGTAGTGCTCGCGCATGACATGGACGTCGCGGACCTCGAGCCCGGCCCGCTGCAGGAGCGTCAGGGTGTCCCCGACCGGCCGCATGACCATGTCCGGCGTCACGTAGGTCTCGATGAACGGGCCGCCGCCGGGGTGGTCGCCGGGGCGCCGCGACATCTGCTGCACGAGCGCCCGCCCGCCCGGGTGCAGCGCGCCGAACAGGATCGACGCGAACGTCGGGTAGTTGCCGTCGCCGACGTGCTCGCCCATCTCGATGCTCGACACCGCGTCGAACTCGCCGTAGCCCTCGATGCGGGTCGGCACGTCGCGGTAGTCCACGAGGTCGACCTGCACCTTGTCGGCCAGGCCCTCGGCGCGGATGCGCTGGTTGATGTGGTCGCGCTGCTCGGTCGCGATCGTCACGCCGCGCACGTGCGCGCCGAAGTGCTTGGCGGCGTGGATGGGCAGCGAGCCCCAGCCGCACCCGACGTCGAGCAGCGTCGAGCCCGGCCCGAGCCCGAGCTTGCGGCAGATCATGTCGAGCTTGGCGTCCTGCGCCGCCACCAGGTTCTCGTCGGTCACCGGCGCCGACAGGTCGGTCCAGTAGCCCGACGAGTAGGCCATGTTCCGGTCGAGGATGAGCTCGTAGAAGTCGTTGCCGGCGTCGTAGTGGTGGTGGATCACCGCCCGGTCGCGCAGCTTGGAGTGCAGCTTCGCGAACCGCGGCAGCCGGATCGCCTCGGGCGGCGGCGCGGGCCTCGGGCCGAGCAGGCCGAGCCGGGCCGCGCTCGCGATCAGGCCGGGCAGCTCGGTGACGCCGGGCTTGCGCGGCTTCACCGCCCCGTCGCGGACCAGACCCCACATCGCGGTGAGGCCCTCGCCGAGGTCGCCCTCGACGTCGAGGTCGCCGGAGACGTAGGCGTGCGCCAGGCCCATCTCGCCCGGCTGCCACAGCAGCCGCCGCAGCGCGCGGCGGTGCCTCAGCACGACGACGGGGGCGCCCGACTCCCGGGCGGCGCCGTCCTCGCTGCCGTCCCACGCGCGGATCCGGACGGGCAGCTGCCCCTCGACGAACCTGCTCGCCGCCCGGACCACCCGGGTCGCTGCGCCTGCCATACGTCCTCCTGCTGTTCGATCGACCTCGGCAGGATCATCGGGGCAGCGCCGCCGACGGTTCGGTGCGGCGTGCCGCGGAGAACTACTCATGCGGGCACCGCGAACGACACGACATGATCCGGGGCATGTCCTCCCAGGCGCCGCAGCCTCCCCTTCCCGAGGAGGGCCCGTCCCCCCTCGCCGCACCCCCGCCCGATCCGGCGGGCGAACCGGCGGGCGGACCGGCCGTCGGGACCGGGCCGGAGGCCCCGCAGCACGCGGAGCAGCCGCGCCCGCACCCGACGGTGCGGCGGATCACGCAGGGGCACGACCGGCGGCCGCCGGGTCGTCCGATGCGGCTGTGGCGCAAGCTGCTGATCTGGCTGCTCATGCCGCGACGCGACCGCGGCTTCGGGTACGGCTTCGCCATCGAGGTGCTGTGGCCGGTGCTCATGGCCGTGGCGCGGTGGGACTTCCGCGGCGGCCGCAACCTGCCGAAGCAGGGCGGGGTGCTGGTGGCGGTCAACCACCTCACGCACGTCGACCCGATCGTGCTCGTCGCCTACTGCATGGCGCAGGGACGCATCCCGCGGTTCCTCGCGATGCAGGAACTGTGGGGGATGAAGGTCGTGGGCGCGCCGCTGCGCGGTGGCCGGCACATCCCGGTGGACCGCAAGGCGTCGGGCATCGAGGCCTACCGGGCGGCGGTGGACGCGGTCAACCGCGGCGAGTGCGTCGTGGTCTACCCCGAGGGCGGCTTCCCGCACGAGTCCGACGGCTGGCCGCAGAAGGCCCACACCGGGATCGCGCGCATGGCGCTCGCGACGGGGGCGCCCGTCATCCCGGTCGGCCAGTGGGGGGCGAACCACCTGCTGCCGCCCACGGCGAAGGTCGGCACCCTCGTCCCGCGCGCCACGTTGCGGGTGCTGGCCGGAGCGCCGGTGGAGCTGGCCGACCTGGTCGGCAAGCAGGGGCAGCGGAAGGCCCTGCAGGAGGCGACCGACCGGATCATGGGCCGGGTCACCGACGAGCTGGCGATCCTGCGCGGGGAAGTGCCTCCGGCAGGTGAGCACTGATCCGTGCCAGGGCACGGAACAGTGCTCACCTGCGGAGCACCTACGTGCTGATCTGCTTCTTCATGTCCTCCACCACGGACGGGTCGACCAGTGTGGAGGTGTCGCCCAGTTCCTCGCCCTCGGCGAGGTTCTTGAGCAGGCGGCGCATGATCTTGCCCGACCGGGTCTTCGGCAGGTCGGGGGCGAAGATCACGGTCGCCGGGCGGGCCAGCTTCCCGATCGACTGGGCCACCTGCTCGCGCAGGGCCTGCTCCAGCTCCTCGGTGCCCTCCTTGTCGCCGGTGAGCGACACGAAGGCGACGATCGCCTGCCCGGTGTCCGGGTCCTTGCGCGCGGCGACGGCGGCCTCGGCCACGTCGCCGTGCTCGACCAGGGCGCTCTCGATCTCGAAGGTCGAGAGGCGGTGGCCCGACACGTTGACGACGTCGTCCAGGCGGCCCATCAGCATGATGTCGCCGTCCTCGTCGTACTTGGCGCCGTCACCCGCGAAGTACGCGTCGGAGTACTTCGACCAGTACGTGTCCCGGAAGCGCTGGTCGTCCTTGTAGAGCCCGCGCATCATCCCGGGCCAGGGGGCGGTGAGGACGAGGTTGCCGGTCTGCTCGACGCCGAGCACGTTGCCCTCGTCGTCCCGGATCTCCGGCCGCACACCCGGGAAGGGCTGCTGCGCCGAACCCGGCTTCATCGTCGTGATGCCCGGCAGCGGCGTGATCAGGATGTGCCCGGTCTCGGTCTGCCACCAGGTGTCCATGATCGGCGCCTTGTCGTTGCCGACGTACTTCCGGTACCACTCCCAGACCTCGGGGTTGATCGGCTCGCCGACGCTGCCCAGGATCTTGATCGACGACAGGTCGTGCGCCTGGGCGTGCTGCTCGCCCCACTTCATGTGCGACCGGATCGCGGTGGGCGAGGTGTAGAGGATCGAGACCTTGTACTTCTCGACGATCTTCCACCACACCTCCTTGTCCGGGTAGCCCGGCACGCCCTCGTAGAGGACGGAGGTGACGCCGTTGACCAGCGGTCCGTAGGTGATGTAGCTGTGCCCGGTGATCCAGCCGATGTCGGCGGCGCACCAGTAGACCGAGTCGTCCTTGACGTCGAAGACGAGGTTGTGGGTGGTCGCGACGCCGGTGAGGTAGCCGCCGGTGGTGTGCACGACGCCCTTGGGCTTGCCGGTCGAGCCGGAGGTGTAGAGGAGGAACAGCAGGTCCTCGGACTCCATCGGCTCGCAGGGGCAGCTCTCCGCGTCCGAGGACTCGCCGTCGATCAGGTCGTCGAGATAGACGTCCCGGTCGGTCATCGGGACGTCGCCGCCGGTGCGCTTGACGACGACGACCTTCTCGACCGTCGTGCTGCCGGCCCCGTCGAGGCCCTCGTCGGCGTTGGTCTTCTGCCCCGCCGTCTTGCCGCCGCGCAGCGCCTCGTCCTGGGTGATGAGGACCTTGCACTCCAGGTCGTTGCACCGCTCCGCCACGGCCTTGCCCGAGAACCCGCCGAAGACGACGGTGTGCGGGGCACCCAGGCGGGCGCACGCCAGCATCGCCACGACGGCCTCGGGGATCATCTGCATGTAGATGCCGACGGGGACGCCCTTGCCCACCCCGACCTTCTTGAGCCCGTGGGCGAAGCGGACGACCTGCTCCTGGAGCTGCGCGAACGTGATGTCGTGCGCGTCGGGCGAGTCGAGCCCGTCGTCGGGGACGACGTGCAGCGCGACCTTGTCACCCTGCCCGTTCTCGACGTGGCGGTCGACGGCGTTGTAGCAGGCGTTGAGCTTGCCCCCGACGAACCACTTCGCGTACGGCAGCTGCCAGTCGAGCACGGTGTCGTACGGCTCGAACCAGCTGATGCGTTCCTTGGCCTGGGAGTCCCAGAACTCCTCGAGGTCCATGTCCTTCATCTCGGGACGCACGTTGGCGGTCTTCGACAGCTCCGGGTCCGGCGGGTAGGTGTTTCCCTGACTCGAGCCCTGCTCCGACATCCGCTGGCCTCCGGTTCCTCGCTCTGTCCACTGGCCGGGCAGGGCGTGACCCTGTGCGCAGCGTCACGACGCCGACCCGGTGGGGCAACCCTGCCACGATCGTCGCGCCAAGGTCCCCTTCGTCCGGACGGCGTGTTCCCCGTCGGGCCGGAGTGCAACCCGTCACAGTGACACCGCGGCCGGTGTACCGATCCGGACGGGAGACTGTCCGCCGTGATCGATCGACTGCCCGACGTCGCCGCGCGTCTCGCCCCGGTGTTCCGCGCGGCCGGCTTCACCGTCGAGGGCGTGGCGGAGGCGCTCGGCGCCGAGGCCGGGGCCGCCCTCGACCGCGGCGAGCCGGAGCCCGCCCGCCGGTCCCTTCCCGACGCCGGGTCCTTCCGCACCCTGGTGCGCCTGTTCCTGCTCGCCGAGTCCGTGAGCGACGCGGAGGCGACCGCGGCGTTCGACCCCGTCGCGCTGGACGAGCTCCTCGACGCCGAGCTGCTGCGCCGCAGCGGGGACGGCGTGGCGGCCGGGCTGGACCTGCGCCCACACGCCGACGACCACGGATCGTGGTGGGTGATCTCCGACCTCGACGCCGGTGACGGCAAGGACGTCGACCACGTGCTCGGGGCCGGTGCGGCGTCGATGTCGCTGGCCCGGGCGACCGTGCGCCGGCCGGTCGGCACGCTGCTCGACCTCGGGGCCGGCTGCGGCGTGCAGACCCTGCACTGCTCGGGCCACGCCGCCGCCCTGACCGCCACCGACGTCTCGGAGCGGGCGAACGTCCTCGCCCGCGCCACGTTCGCGATCTCCGGCGTCGAGGCCGAGGTGCTCACCGGCCCCTGGTGGAAGCCGGTCGACGGCCGCCGGTTCGACCAGGTCGTCTGCAACCCGCCGTTCGTCCCCGGACCGCCCGCCGTCGAGCACGTCTACCGCGACTCCGGGCTCGGCGGCGACGGCGCCTCCGCCCTGCTCGTCTCCACCCTCCCCGCCTTCCTGACGTCGGGTGGGGTCGGCCAGCTGCTCGCCTCCTGGCTGATCACCGGCGCGGACCTCGAGGCCGCCGAGGAGCCCGGGACCGGCTGGGCCACCCGGCCGCGGGCCTGGGTCGAGGAGGCCATCCGCGCGGCCGGTCCGGACGGGCTGGACGCGTGGGTGGTGCAGCGGGACGTCGCCGACCCGGCGCTGCACGTCGGCACGTGGCTGCGCGACGCCGGCGTCGACCCGGCGTCCGCGGCCGGGCGCGCCCGCAGCGCGGAGTGGCTGGACTTCTTCGCGGCGCACGACGTGGTGGGGATCGGCTTCGGGTTCGTGACGCTGCGGCGGACCTCCCCGGGCGTCGCGGGCACGGTCGTGTTCGAGGACCTGCGCCAGGCCATCGGCGACCCGCTCGGCCCCGAGATCGAGGCGTGGCTGGACCGGGTGGCCTGGCTGCGCGGGCACGACCTGCTCGACGAGCCGCTCGTCGCCCCGCCGACCACGGCGCTGGAGCGCGGCTACACCGGCTCCGACGAGGGCTGGCGGCGGATCGGGGGCACGCTCGTGCGCCTCGACGGTCCGCAGTGGCGCCACGACCTCGACGAGCTGGGCGAGTCCCTGCTGGCGGGGTGCCGGGGCCACCTCCCCCTGTCCGACCTGCTCGGGCTGCTCGCCGTCGGCCACGACCGCGAGGTCGGCGAGCTCACCGCGGCGGCGCTGCCCGTGGTCCGGGACCTGGTGCTGCACGGCCTGCTGGTGCCGCGGGACGCGACCGCGTGAGGGCCGTCGTCGCGCGGGTGACGCGGGCCGCGGTGACCGTCGACGGTGCCGTCGTCGGGGCCCTCGACGGTCCGGGCCTGCTGGTCCTGCTCGGCGTGCACCGCGACGACCCGGCGCGCGGGGACGAGCCGGTGACGACGATGGCGCGCAAGCTGCACGAGCTGCGGATCCTCGACGGGGAGCAGTCGTGCGCGGACACCGGTGCGGGACTCCTCGTCGTGAGTCAGTTCACGCTCTACGGCGAGACGCGCCGGGGACGACGACCATCGTGGTCGGCGGCCGCGCCCGGTGACGTGGCCGAGCGGACGGTCGACGCCGTGGTGGCCGCGCTGCGGGCGCGGGGGGCGACGGTGGCCACCGGCGTGTTCGGGGCCGGCATGGCGGTGGAGTCGGTGAACGACGGCCCGTTCACGGTGCTCGTGGAGATCTGAGGGCGACTCGCCACCGTTGTCCCGCGATGACCGGAACCACGCGTCAGCACCGTCACAAGCGGCTATCCCCGTCCGAGCGAAGGGCGCGGGAACGATCGCGCCCCACCGCGCGTTCGACCACATGTAGCGGCGTGCCAGACCAGCGCCGCGCAGGGAGGATTCCATGACGGCGACACTCGCCCCGCAGACGTCTCGCAGTGACGTGACTGCCGAGGCCGTCCTGCCCGAGTCGACCCCCGACGGCGCCGAGACCTCCGAGACCACTGCGTTGCAGACCGAGGCCGAGATCCAGAGCGACCTGGACGCCCAGAGCCCGGCCGCCGACCTCGTCCGGGTCTACCTGAACGGTATCGGAAAGACCGCGCTGCTGACGGCCGCCGACGAGGTGGAGCTCGCGAAGCGCATCGAGGCCGGCGTGTTCGCGGCGCACCTGCTCGAGGACCCGACCGGCGAGATCGACCCGGAGCGGGCCAAGGACCTGCGCCTGGTGGCCCGCGACGGCCGCCGGGCTCGCGCCCACCTGCTCGAGGCGAACCTGCGACTCGTCGTCTCGCTGGCCAAGCGCTACACCGGCCGCGGGATGCCGCTGCTCGACCTGATCCAGGAGGGCAACCTCGGCCTCATCCGGGCCGTGGAGAAGTTCGACTACGCCAAGGGCTTCAAGTTCTCGACCTACGCCACGTGGTGGATCCGTCAGGCCATCACCCGCGGCATGGCCGACCAGGCCCGCACCATCCGCCTGCCCGTCCACCTGGTCGAGCAGGTGAACAAGCTGGCCCGCATCAAGCGCGACCTGCACCAGACCCTCGGCCGCGAGGCCACGAACGAGGAGCTGGCCGAGGAGTCGGGCCTCGCGGTGGAGAAGGTGGCCGACCTGCTCGACCACAGCCGCGACCCGGTGAGCCTCGACATGCCGGTCGGGTCCGAGGAGGAGGCCCCGCTCGGGGACTTCATCGAGGACGCCGAGGCCACCGACGCCGAGTCGACGGTGATCTCCGGCCTGCTGCACGACGACATGCGTCGCGTGATCGCCACGCTCGACGAGCGCGAGCAGAACGTGATCCGGCTGCGCTACGGCCTCGACGACGGCCAGCCGCGCACGCTCGACCAGATCGGCAAGCGCTTCGGGCTCTCCCGTGAGCGTGTGCGTCAGATCGAGCGCGAGGTCATGTCCAAGCTGCGCGAGGGCGACCGGGCCCGCCGGCTCAAGGCCTACGCCGCGAGCTGACACCCACCGCGACACCGCACGGAACCGACGGCCGGTACGGGCTCCCGAACGGGGGCTCCGCACCGGCCGTTCGTCGTGTCCGGGCGTTTCGGGGTGACGCTGTGCCGCCGAAGCGGGTCGTCCGTTCCCGGACGGCCCCTCCGGTCGGCCGCTTGACCCGTCCGACCGGGCAGGAGCATGCTCTGGTCAGAGCAACGCGTGTCACGCGCTGCACGCCGGGACGGCGGTACCCCCGCCCGGCCACCGACACGGTGACCCTGCCCGGTCACCCGCGACGAGGGGCCGGGGCGGCCGGGGGCCGTCCCGGTTCCTCAGCTTCCCGGCCCCGGACGTCAGCGGTGGCCCACGGCGGACGCCGGACGTCAGCGGCGCGCCACGCCCGTGCTCAGCGCACCTCGCCGGTCAGCACCACGCGGCGCTCCCCCAGGTCCGCGTCCAGCGGCAGCTCGAACGCCGGGTAGCGCAGCTCGCGGGTGCACGGTCCGGTCGAGGTGGACGTCTGGGTGACGTGCACCGTCACCGCCTCGGCCGTCTGGGACGCGACGGTCGCGGTGGACTCCGTGCATCCCCCGGCCCGCCCGTACACGCCGAGGGTGCGGGGGCCCGTGGTCCAGACGAGCGTCGGGAGCCCGGCCGGGAGACCCGTCGTCGTGACTCGGGCGGGGTCGAGCGCCGTGCCGCCGGGCGGAGGCGTGGCGACCAGCGGGTCGGGCGGCACCGGCGGGGTCGAGGTCCCGCCGGGCGGGGCGCCGGTGGGAAGCGTGGCAGGTGGCGACGACGACGGGGACGGCGGGGACGCCGGCTGCTCGGGTCCGCCGCACCCGGCGGCGAGCAGCAGGGCGGCGGCGAGCATCACGATCATCGGCAGCGCACGCATCGCCGGCGATGGTGCCCGACCCGCCGCGGCGACACCGCACCCCTCACCCGCACGGGTCACCCGCGGAGTCGCCGTGGGCCGCCGTCGCGGGGCCCCGGCGGCGGCCCCAGGACGGCCCGGATCGACGTCGGATGGACCCCGCGCTCGGCCACGAGGACCGGGTCGAGCACCAGCGACCGCAGCTCCGGGACGTGGTCGGCGAGCTGCCCGACCCGCAGGAGCAGGTCCTCCAGCGCGGCCAGATCCATCGGCCGCGCCCCCCGGTAGCCGTCGAGCATCGGCGCCGCCCGCGGGGCGCGCACGAGGGTGTGCGCGTCCATCGTCGAGAGCGGGGTCGCGCGGTACGCGCGGTCGCCGAGGAGCTCCGTGACCACCCCGGCGAGCCCGAAGGAGACCAGCGAGCCGAACGACGGGTCGTCACGCAGCTCCACCACCACCGGCATCCCCGGCGGGACCTGCACCTGGACGTCGACCTCCGGCGAGCCGGACAGGTCGGTGAGCTGCTGGTAGGCGTACGCGACCGACTCGTCGTCGCTCAGGCCCGTCCGCACCCCGGCGAGGTCGGAGCGGTGCCGCCAGGTGCGGACCACGGTCTTGACGACGACCTCCGCGCCGCCGTCCGCCCGCAGGGCCCGGGCGGCCTCGACCGCCTGGTCCCGCGTGCGCGCCCGTCGGAACGGCGCGATGCGGATGCCGACGCGGCGGAGCAGCTCGGCGGTCTGGTCGTCGTCGAGCACGAGAGCCGTCTCGACGGGGCCGAGGTCGTCGACGAAGGCCCGGGCCGCGGCGAGATCGCAGCCCGGCGGCACGACGAAGTCGCCGACGGGGCGTTCGAGCCACTGGGTGTAGCGCACGACCCGGGCCAGGGCGACCACCGCGCGCTCGGGCGAGGGGTAGGACGGGACGCTGCCCCGCGCGGGCACCGCCGAGCCGCCGAACTCGGAGGGCACCACGAGGTGCTCGGGTACCCCGGAGGACGCCAGGAACGTCGTGGTGACCGGCTTGTCGGCGCTGGTCACGACCTCGGCGAGGGCGTCCGCGTGCGCGGCCCCGTCGGTGGCCACCGGCGGTGAGAAGACGATCACCAGGGCGTCGCAGCGGTCGTCCTCGAGGGCCTGCAGGGCGGCGTCGGCGAGCTCGGCCGGATCGGCCATCGCTCCGACGTCGACCGGCGGGAACGCGAGGTGCATGCCGTTCGCGAGGGCCACGTCCGCGGCCAGCAGACCTAGCGCGCTCGAGTTGCCGACCACGCCGATCCGCGGACCCCGGGGCAGCGGCTGGTTGGCCACGAGCAGGGCGACGTCGAACAGCTCGTCGACCGAGCCGACCCGGATGACCCCGGACTGGTCGAAGACGGCGCCGACCGACGCCTCCTCCAGCGGCGAGGTGCTCGCCGCGAGCCCCGGCGTCGCGTGGCGCCCCGAGGCCACCGCCACCACGGGCTTGCGGCGGGCCAGCCGTCGAGCGACGCGGGCGAACTTGCGCGGGTTGCCGAAGCTCTCGAGGTAGAGCAGGACGACGTCCGTGGCGGGGTCGGTGTCCCAGTACTGCATGAGGTCGTTGCCCGAGAGGTCGGCGCGGTTGCCGGCCGAGACGAACGTCGAGAGCCCGAGGCGGCGCTGCGCGGCCGCGGCGAGGATCTGGATGCCCAGGGCGCCGGACTGGCAGAAGAAGCCGACCCGGCCCGGCGGGGGCAGCGTCGGGGCCAGCGACGCGTTCAGGCGCACGGCGGGGTCGAGGTTGACGACGCCGAGCGCGCTCGGGCCCACCACCCGCATCCCGCGGGAACGGGCGTCGGTCACCAGCTCGCGCTGGCGGGCGATCCCCGCGTCGCCGGTCTCGCCGAAGCCCGACGTCACCACGACGAGGGCCCGCACCCCCTTGGCGAGGCAGCCGTCGACGACCCCGGGCACCTCCTCCGGCGGGACGGCCAGCACCGCGAGGTCGACGTCGTCGGGGATGTCGGTGACGGTCGGGTAGGCGCGCACGCCGCGTACCGACCGGGCCTCCGGGTTGACCGGGTAGACGGGGCCGGTGAAGCCCCCGAGCAGCAGGTTGCGCAGCACCACGTGGCCGAGCTTGTGTTCGTCGGTGGATGCCCCGACGACCGCCACCGAGCGGGGGGTCAGCACGTTCGACACCGACCGGGCCTCGGCCGCCTGCTCCCGCGAGCGGCGTACCTCGGTCGAGCGGTCGGTGGCCGCGACGTCGAACTCGAGGTGCAGCGTGGAGCCGTCGAGCGAGCGGGTCACGTCGTAGCCGGCCTGGCGGAACGTGTGCACCATCGCCCGGTTCTCGGCCAGGACCTCGGCCACGAACCGGCGGATGCCCACCTCCTGCGCGGCGGCCGCGAGGTGCTCGAGCAGGATCGAGCCGAGGCCGCGACCCTGGTGGTCGTCGCGCACGACGAAGGCGACCTCGGCGGCGTCGTTCGCCCCGCCCGCCTCGTCGGCGCCGAGCCGCACGTACCGCCCGATCGCGATGATCTCGCCGCCGAGCCAGAGGACGAGGGCGACCGAGTCGTGGTGGTCGACCTCGACGAACCGCTTGAGGTCGCGGGCCGGGATCGTCGGGTACGGGCTGAAGTAGCGGTAGTACCGGGTGCGCTCGGAGAGGCGCCCGTGGAACGCGACGACGGCGTCGGCGTCGGCCGGCGTGATCGGGCGCAGGTGCGCGGTGGCACCGTCGGCCGCGACCACGTCGGCCTCCCAGTGGCGCGGGTAGGGCGCGTCGGGCACGGCCGTCACGGGGGTGGTGGCCGCGTCGAGGTTCGAGATCTCCTCGACCGGGGGTGGGCTCATGGATCAGTCCAGGACGTTCTGCGGTTCGAGACCGTGCAGCGGGAACACCGCACGGCGGGTCTCCAGGACGAAGCGATCGACGTCGATCTCGGTGTAGCCGCCCCACGGCGTCCAGTCCGTCGGGGCCTCCTCCGTCATGGTCGTCGGCAGCGGCCGGTTCGTCAGCGTGGCGGCGTGTGACATCCATTCCGCCGGGATGGTCCGGTCCGGGTCGACGTCGCGGTCGAGCACCGTCGCGAGCAGGTGGGTCCAGGAGCGGGGCACGCCCCGGAACAGGTTGTAGCCGCCGCCGCCGAGGGCGAGCCACTTGCCGCCCGCGTACTCGGTCGCGAGGTCACGGCACGCCCGGTAGATCGCGCGGTGCCCGTCGACGGTGAGCGACAGCTCGGCCAGCGGGTCCTCGTGGTGGGTGTCGGCGCCGCACTGCGTGACGAGGATCTGCGGCTCGAACGCGCGCAGCAGGCCCGGGACGACGGCGTGGAAGGCCCGCAGCCACGCCTGGTCGCGGGTGCCGGGCGGGAGCGGCAGGTTGATCGCGGTGCCGGCGGCGGCGCCCTCCCCCAGCTCCGAGGGGAACCCGGTGCCGGGCCAGAGGGTCCGCGGGTGCTGGTGGACCGAGATCGTCATCACCCGCGGGTCGTCGAGGAACGCGGCCTGCACCCCGTCACCGTGGTGCACGTCGGTGTCGACGTACGCGATCCGGCTGTAGCCGTGGTCGAGCAGCCAGCTGATGGCGATCGCGCAGTCGTTGTAGACGCAGAAGCCCCAGGCGTGGTCGCGCATCGCGTGGTGCAGCCCGCCCGAGAGGTTCACCGCCCGGTCGGTCCGCCCCTCCGCGATCTCCCGCGCCGCGGCGATCGAGCCGCCCGCCACCAGCGCCGACGCGTCGTGCATGCCCTCGAAGATCGGGTTGTCGCTGGTCCCGAGCTGGTGCACCGGGTCGTCCCCGTGGCTCGGCGCGAGGCGGACCGCGTCGAGGTAGGAGGCGACGTGCACCCGCTCCAGCTCCTCGTCGGGCGCGGGCGTCGGGATCAGCGGCTCGACCCCCTCGAGCACCCCGAGGCTGCGGGCCAGCCGCATCGTGAGGTCCAGCCGGACCGGGTGCAGCGGATGGTCGTTCGACAGCTTGTAGGCCAGCAGGGCCTCGTCCCAGACGACCGTGGCGCGCATGGCGGTGACGCTACCGAGGGAGACCGGGCCCAGCGGAGCTCGACCGGTCGGATGGGCCTAGCCGGTCTCGACGGGCCGCTTGCCCGCCACCCAGTTCGACCAGGAGCCGACGTAGAGCGCGACCGGGTCCTCCGGCGGCCGGACCCCGGCGATCTCGGCGGCGAGCACGAGCATCGCCGCGCTCACCCCGGACCCGCAGTACGCCCCGGCCTCCTTCCCGTCCCCGGCCCCGATCCCGACCCGCCCGAGCAGCTCGGCGAGCTCGGCCGGCGGCTTCCACCGGCCGTCCTCGGCGAGCACCCCCGCCACCGGGACGTTGACCGCGCCCGGGATGTGCCCGGCCACGGGGTCGATCGGCTCGGTCTCGCCGCGGTAGCGCTCGGCCGCCCGCGCGTCGATCAGGGTCCCGCCGCGCGCCGCGGTGGCGGCGGACTCGGCGGTGAGCACCGGCATGGCCCCGCCGGCCACGTCGACGTCGCCCTGGGTCCGCGCCCCGCCCGACACGGTCGAGGACTCGCCGCCCGCGGCGGTCCACGCCCCGAAGCCGCCGTCGAGGACCCGGACCCGCCCGGGCGCGAGGCCCGCCCAGCGCAGCACCCACCACGCCCGCGCGGCGGCCATGCCGTCGCCCGCGCCGACGGCGTCGTAGACGACCACCGAGCTCGACGGGACGATCCCGGCGCGGCGGAGCGTGGTCTGCAGGTCGTCCGGGTCGGGCAGCGGGTGGCGGCCCGCGGGCCCGGGCGGCCCGGCCAGTTCGGAGTCGACGTCGACGAACACGGCACCGGGCACGTGGCCGGCGTCGAAGTCGGGCTCACCGACCGGGTCGGGCCGGCGACGGGTCCGCTTCTTCGGCGGCGGCGTCAGCCGCCAGCGGACGTCGAGCACGACCGGACGGCCGTCGGTCCCGGCCGGGCCCCCGGCCAGCTCGGCGAGCAGATCGGCGGCGGTGACGAGCGGCCCCTGCGAGTTCGGCACGGCTCCATCGTGCCGTGTCCCTCTCGGTAGGATGGTGATCAGGATCGGAAGGGGTGGGGATGAACGACCTCATCGACACCACGGAGATGTACCTGCGCACCATCTACGAGCTCGAGGAGGAGGGTGTGGTGCCGCTGCGTGCGCGCATCGCGGAACGCCTCGAGCAGAGCGGGCCGACCGTCAGCCAGACGGTGGCCCGGATGGAGCGCGACGGTCTCGTCAACGTCGCCGGGGATCGCCACCTCGAGCTGACGCCGGAGGGCCGCGGCAAGGCCGTGTCCGTCATGCGCAAGCACCGGCTCGCCGAGCTCCTGCTGGTCAACGTCATCGGGCTGGAGTGGGAGCACGTCCACACCGAGGCCTGCCGCTGGGAGCACGTGATGAGCGACGCCGTCGAGCGCAAGGTCTTCGCGCTGCTCGGCGAGCCCGCCGTCTCCCCCTACGGCAACCCGATCCCCGGGCTCGAGGAGCTCCGCGGCGAGGGCACGGAGCTGCCCACCCGCACCCCCACCCCCGACGAGGCCGGGCTGGTCCGCCTCGACGAGTTCGCGCGCGCCGGCGGCGGCAAGGTCGTCATCCGCCGGATCGCCGAGCACGTGCAGCTCAACGAGCCGCTGATGGCCGGGCTCAAGGCCGCGGGCGTCCTGCCGGGCAGCGACGTCGAGGTCGTCGGCATCCCCCGCTTCGGGGACGCCGTGAACGTCGGCTCCGGCGGTCGGCAGTCCGAGGTCGACCCGCTGGTCGCGCACGCGGTGCTCGTCCGCGCGGTCTGAGGTCCGCGCCCCGGCTTCCTCCGCCGCGAGATGCACATGAGGCAGGTCCGGGCCCGTCCGGACCTGTCTGACGTCACCCTCGCGAGGGCGCCCCTCATCGGGCGCACAGTCCGGTAGGTCAGACTCGGGCCCATGAAGCTGCTCGTCACCGGGGGCGCCGGGTACGTCGGGAGCGTGTGCACCGCGCACCTGCTCGACGCCGGCCACGACGTCACCGTCCTGGACGACCTCTCCACCGGCCACCGGGACGCCGTCCCGAGCGGCGCCACGCTCGTCGAGGGCGACGTGGCGACGGCGGCCGCCGGCGTCCTCGCCGACGGCTTCGACGGGGTGCTGCACTTCGCGGCCCGCTCGCTGGTGGGCGAGTCGGTGGCCGACCCGGCGAAGTACTGGCACGGCAACGTCGTCACCTCGATCGCCCTGCTCGACGCGATCCGTGCGCACCGCGTGCCGCGGCTGGTGTTCTCCTCGACCGCCGCCACCTACGGCGAGCCGGAGACCTCACCCATCACCGAGGACTCCCCCACCCGCCCGACCAACCCCTACGGCGCCACGAAGCTCGCGATCGACCACGCGATCACCTCCTACGCCGCGGCGTCGGACCGGGAGCTGGGCGCGGTGTCGCTGCGCTACTTCAACGTCGCGGGCGCCCACGGGGCACAGGGCGAGCGGCACACCACCGAGACCCACCTCATCCCCCTCGTGCTCCAGGTGGCGGCGGGGACCCGCGAGCAGGTCGCGATCTACGGCGACGACTGGCCCACCCCCGACGGCACCTGCGTCCGCGACTACATCCACGTCGACGACCTCGCCGACGCCCACCTGCGGGCCCTGGAGCACGCCGCTCCCGGCGAGCACCTGGTGTGCAACCTCGGCAACGGCACCGGGTTCTCGGTGCTCGAGGTCATCGAGGCCTGCCGCCGCGTCACCGGCCACCCGATCCCCGCCGCCGTCGCGCCCCGCCGGGCCGGCGACCCCGCCGTGCTCGTCGCGTCCGCCGCGCGGGCCCACGAGCGCCTCGGCTGGACCCCGACCCGCGGTGACCTCGACGGCATCGTCGCCGACGCCTGGGACTTCGCGCAGCGACGGGTCTCGGCGTGAGCGCGGTGACCTCCCTGGTCTGCTTCGACCTCGACGGCACGCTGGTCGACTCCGGGCCGGGGATCATCGAATCGGTGCGGCGCTCGGCGGCGTCGGTCGGGATCGCCGAGCCCGACGACGAGCAGCTGCGCGCCCTGATCGGCCCGCCCTTCCCGCAGGCGTTCCGCGACGTCCTCGGCGTCGACGCCGCCACCGCGGACGCGATGATGGCGACCTACCGCGAGGTCTACGGCGGCGGTCTGATGCGCGAGGTCGCCGTGTACGACGGCGTGCCGGACCTGCTCGCCGAGCTCGTCGCCCGCGGCGACCGCCTCGCCGTGACCACGAGCAAGCCCCGCCCGTTCGCCCACGAGGTCGTCACCCACGTCGGGCTCGACAAGTTCTTCGCGGGCGGGGTGTTCGGGGCCGAGTTCGACGGCAGCGTCGAGGGCAAGGCCGCGGTCGTGGGGCTGGCGCTGGCCGCGCACGGGGGCCCGGTGGTCGCCCTGGTCGGCGACCGCCACCACGACGTCGACGGCGCCCGCGCGCATGGCCTGCCCTGCGTCGGCGTGACCTGGGGCTTCGGTGGACGCGAGGAGCTGCTCGGGGCGGGAGCGGCCGCCGTCGTCGACACCCCGGCGGCTGTCACGACCGCCCTCGACGCCCTGCGCTGACTCACCCGGCGAGCTGCCGGCTCGTCTCGGCCACGGCCCGCTCGACCATGCGCCGCGCCGTCTCCGGGGTCTGACCCGCCGCCAGCATCGTCGCGAGCAGGCCGCTGAGCCGGTGGTCGGGGTCGGCGCCCCGCGCCCGCTCCAGCGCCGTCGTCAGGGTCGCCCCGCCGCCGTGGTCGAGGGAGGCGAACGCGAGCAGCGTCGCCGGCTCCGCCACCTCCGGCTCCGGGACGGCCCGCACGAGGACCCGCCACAGCTCCTCTGCCTGCGCCGGGTCGACCGCGTCGTCGCACCCCGCGGCGAACCCGAGGCAGATGTCGCGCACCCGGGGGTCGCACAGCGCCACCGCGAGGCGGGCGACCTCCTCCTCCGCGAGCCGCCCACCCGCCCCGACCTCGGCGACGGCACGGCGGACCGCGTCCAGGTCGCGCCGGGCCGCTGCCGGGCCGGACAGCTCGCGGTCGAGCACGGCGGCCTCGAGGGCGTCGTCCAGCAACTCCCGACGACGGCGGGAGCCCGCGCCCGGCTCGGGCGCGAGGGCGGCGGCCATCTCGTCGCGCGAGCCGTAGGTGACCCGGCCGAGCGCGGTGGTCTCCGCGGCGGTGCGGGTCCCCGCCGGGTCGGGCAGCGTGCCCGAGCAGTCGCACCGTTCGAAGCACCGGTACGGCGCCCCCGCGGCGATCCGCTCGGTCCAGGTCGCGCCGACGAGCGGCACCCGCAGCTCGGCGAAGACGTCGGTGATCGCGTCGACCAGTCCCGCGCCCGGGGGACGCCCGTCGGGCCCGGGCCGTGCGGCGGACACCACCACGACGACGAGCGCGTCCGGCTCGGTGGGGGCCAGGCGGTCGCGCACGGCGGCGGCGAGGACCGCGTCGTCGTCGGGACCCTCCCCGAGGTCGATCCGCAGCGACGCGCCGAGCCGGCGCGACCGCTCCGGGCCGTGCATCCCCAGCACGACGACCGACTCCTCGGGGGTGAACCCGAACAGCGGTGGGATGGAGGCGACGAGGTCGGCGGGATCGGAGATGGAGACGACCACCGTCTCGTCGGGACCCCGCCGGCGCGACGGCGCGGGACGGGGACGGGGGCGGCGGGCGCGGGACTTCTTCCGGGTGCTCACACGGGCACTGACTCCGTGCCGGTCCCGCCGGATCCACCCTCCACCCGGACGGAGCAGTGCCCGCCCCGGACTTCATCGGGCCGTCACCCGCACGCGCTTGCCCGTGAGCCGGGTCACCGGTCAGAGTCGCGACGTGGCGACCCACGACTACGACCTGCTCGTCATCGGCTCCGGCCCGGGCGGGCAGAAGGCGGCCATCGCCGCGGCGAAGCTCGGGAAGCGCGTCGCGGTGGTCGAGCGGCGGGGCATGGTCGGCGGGGTCTGCACCCAGACCGGCACCATCCCGTCGAAGACGCTCCGCGAGGCCGTGCTCTACCTGACCGGCTACGCGATGCGCGGGCTCTACGGCGAGAGCTACCGGGTCAAGCAGGACATCACCGTGCAGGACCTGCTCGCCCGCACCCACTTCGTGATCGGCCGCGAGGTCGAGGTGATCCGCGCGCAGCTGCAGCGCAACCGGGTCGACCTGCTCTCCGGCGCCGCCCGGTTCCTCGACGAGCACGCCGTCGAGGTGCTGGGCGAGCGCCGCGGCGAGCACCAGACCGTCACGGCCGACAAGATCGTCGTCGCCACCGGGACGAAGCCCGCGCGGCCGCCGTCGGTCGAGTTCGACGACCGCCGCGTGGTCGACTCCGACGGCATCCTCGCGATGGAGGCGATCCCCTCGAGCATGGTCGTGGTCGGGGCCGGCGTGATCGGCATCGAGTACGCCTCGATGTTCGCGGCCCTCGGCACGCGGGTCACCGTCGTCGAGCGCCGACCGGCCATGCTCGAGTTCTGTGACGCCGAGGTCGTCGAGTCGCTCAAGTTCCACCTGCGCGACCTCGCGGTCACCTTCCGCTTCGGCGAGGAGGTCTCCGGGGTGAGCGTGTCCGAGCGCGGCACCGTCACCACGCTGGCGAGCGGGAAGAAGATCGCGGCCGAGACCGTCATGTACTCGGCCGGGCGCCAGGGCGTGACCGAGGAGCTCGCCGTCGGGAAGGCGGGCCTTGAGGCCGACGCGCGGGGCCGGCTGAAGGTCGACGAGCACTACCGGACCGCGGTGCCGCACATCTACGCGGTCGGCGACGTCATCGGCTTCCCCGCCCTCGCCGCGACCTCGATGGAGCAGGGCCGGCTCGCCGCCTACCACGCGTTCGACGAGCCGGTGGGCCACGCGGACGCCGCGCTGGCGCCGTACGGCATCTACACGATCCCCGAGGTGTCCTACTGCGGCGCCACCGAGGCGGAGCTGACCGAGAAGTCGGTGCCCTACGAGGTCGGGATCGCGCGGTACCGGGAGCTCGCGCGCGGCCAGATCGTCGGCGACGACTACGGGATGCTCAAGCTCCTGGTCCACCCCGACACGCACGCGCTGCTCGGCGTGCACGTCTTCGGCACGTCGGCCACCGAACTGGTGCACGTCGGCCAGGCGATCATGGGCTGCGGCGGCACCGTCGACTACCTCGTCGACGCCGTGCTCAACTACCCGACGCTGTCCGAGGCCTACAAGGTCGCCGCTCTCGACGCGACCAACAAGATCCGGGCGCTGCAGGCCTTCGGGTAGGTCCCGACGCCGGGTCGGTGCCGGCTCAGCCCGCGACGGCGGGCAGGAGGACCTCCCGGCACCACGTCCGGAGATCGGTGGGCGCGGTCGTCGCGCGCGCCCAGTCGGCGTCGTAGATGCCATCGTCCTGGGCGGCGAACATCTCGACGACGTCCTGCACGGCCCGCTCGGCTCGGCCCGCCGACCGCAGCCCCGCCGCGTGCGGGCGGACTTCCGGGCGGAGGACTTCGTGCTCGTGACGCGGGGGGCGCTGGCGAACATGGGCGGGGGCGACTGGCGTCGCCACCTGACGCTCCTGCTCGACGGGGTCCGCCGCCCGGTGCGCTGAAGTCGGCCTGAGGATCCGGGCGGGCTCAGGGACGCTTCAGTTCCGTCTCCCACGGTGGCCCCATGAGCGAACGACAATTCACGATGCCGTCCAGCCCCGCCGGGATTCCCGGCTTCACCGAGTGGCAGCGCGCCCTGCACGACGAGCGGGACCGGACGCTGCCACCGACCCGGACGCCGGAGGAGCGCGGCGGCTTCGGCCGCGCCGTCGCCACGGCCGCGGTCGCGTTCGTCCTCGGGCTCGGCGTCGGGACCGCCGTGATCCTGGGAACGGGCCTGTCCGGCCCGGGCGGACCGGCCGCGGTCGGCGGGCCCGCCGCCGGTCCGGCGGTCGTCGCCCCGGCCGGTGGCCCCGCGGCGGTCGCACCCGGCGGCCCGGCCGCCGGACCGGGAGCTGTCGGACCGGGAGCCGCCGGACCGGTCGCACCCGGCGCTCCGGCCGCCGGACCGGCGGCGCCGGCCCCGGGCGGTCCCGGAGGCGGGACCGGAGCCGGTCCCGCCTGACCCGGGAGCACCCGTCGTCGGGCCCGGGTCAGAAGAGCGGGTCGTCGATGACGAACCGCCACGTCCCGTCGGGCTGCCGGCGGGACACCTCGCTGGTGACGCCCTCGGCGTCGGCCAGCGTGCCGTCGGGCAGGCGGACCTTCGCGGTCCACCGGCCCGAGGACAGCGCGAGGTCACCCGTGACGTAGAGCTTCCGGGTGCTGCCGTGGATGGTCTCGATGCTCTCGGCCAACGCGGCGCACATCGCGCGGATCGGGCCGGCGCCGGTGCACTCGGAACCGTCGAGTTCGACGGCGATGGCGTCGGGCTCGTAGAGCGCCACCAGGGCGTCGACGTCGGAGGTGTTGATCGCCGCGGTGAACGCGTCGTGCAGGGCGGCGGGGTCGGTGACGGACATGGTCGTGGCCTTCCGGTGGGAGGTGGTGCGCCGGTGTCCCCGGCGCACCATCACTCTCCGTCGCAGGCCACGACCGGCCCATCCCAGGAACCTGGGGTCTCAGCCCCCGACCGGGAAGCGCAGCAGCGCGCCCACGTTGTCGACGAGCTCCGCGCCCGCGCCCAGCACGGAGAGCGAGCCGCCGAGCGCCCCGGTGGTCCGCAGCAGCACCTGCTCGGCGGGCCGCTGCACGACCTCGCCGTCGGTGA
Source organism: Actinomycetospora sp. NBRC 106378 (assembly GCF_030269685.1). GTDB lineage: Bacteria > Actinomycetota > Actinomycetes > Mycobacteriales > Pseudonocardiaceae > Actinomycetospora. Next base: position 27,301 of record NZ_BSTT01000010.1, on the reverse strand, counting down.
GCGCCGCCGCGCGGTCCTTCTCCGTGGAGATGGCCTCGGGGGTGGCGCCGGTCCACAGCTCGCCGGTGACCTGCGCGCCGTCCACGAGCAGGAGCGTCTCCACGGCGCCGTTGCGCGCCGCCTCGAGCACCGCCTCCAGGCCCTCGGCCGCGGTGTTGTGCGCCTTCGCCTCCTGGAACCGCTCACGGATCGACGTCTCCCGCGCCGTCGCGGCGACTCCGGCCTCGGTGAGCAGCGCGTCCTCGAGCGCGTCCTCGCTGGCGCCGGCCGCCCGGCTGCCCGCCTCGATCTCGCGGGTGAGCTCGGCGAGGTCCTTCGGCATCTCGTGGCGCACGACCTCGCGGCCGCTGACCTCACCGGCCAGCACGATGATCTCCGGCCGGAAGGACTTCACCGCCGACTGGATGCCCTTCACCACGTCGGCGCCGTTCTGATAGGCCGCCTCGGCGTGCCGACGCTGGCGCCGCTTGTGCGCGTTCCCGCCCTCGCGGGGCTTGTGCACGGACTCCACGGCCGAGCCGCGCACGGTCTCCTCGGAGACCTCCTGCGCGCCCTCGACGTTCGACGCGACCACCTGGTAGACGTCCCCGCCGGTCTGGTCGACGACCGCCAGCACCACGCGGACGCTGCCCGACTGCGAGCGGAAGTAGGAGCCCAGCTCGGGCAGCGGCGACCAGGTCGCCACGTCCCCGGACCGGTCGACGCCCTCGACGGCCTCGTCGAGGAGCACCTCGCCGCCGGCCGCGACGACGACGCGGCCGTAGGCGTCCAGCTCACCGCCGCGGTTGTCCGTGAACACCTCGCCGATCGCGGCGACCGTCTTGTCGTCGGCGCCCTGCTCGGTGAGCGAGTCGGCCAGCCCGCGCCAGCGGAGCTCGGTCTGCTTGGCCGCGTTCTCGCCCGGGTTCGTCGCCTCCAGGTAGACCGTCGCGAACGGCCCCGGCCGCTCGAAGAGTTCCCGCGTGCGCGACAGGTCCATCAGGTCGTTCCTCCTCCTGGCCGCCACGGTGCGGACGGCCGATGTCGTACTGCTTGCCGGGCTGCCGTACCCGGTGACGGGGGGAGGACTAACCCCTACCAGCCGCGCAGATCCACCGACCAGGTGTCGAGGACGTCCTCGTCCCGGACCACGTGCATCCGGTCGTGGTAGGCGACGGTCGGATCGACGTGCGCGGGGATCACCAGCACGCGGTCGCCGACCCGCACCGGGTCGTCGGCGGCGAAGGTGACGTGCTCGTCCGAGCAGAACCACACCCGGGCGCCGGGGACGCTCGGGTTGCCGTGGTCCATGCCCAGCGCCTTCAGGCCCACGTCGGCGACCGCGTACGCCGGCATGTCCGGCCGCGCCGCCGACACGTGCACGACCGTCCCCAGCACGTGCAGCGCCTGCACGTACCCGACGCCCGCCGCCGTGTAGGCCGAGTCCATGAGCGCGTAGGAGCCGGCCTGCATCTCCGTGACCCACGGGTTGCACGCCGAGGTCCCGGTGCCGCCACCGGAGATCACGTCACCGCCGACGTCGGCGTGCGCGGCGAGCAGCAGCTCCATCGCGGTCTGCGTGAGCTTCGCGCGTTCGTCGGGGTCCGGCCACGCCTGCAGGTGCCCCTCGTAACCCATCACCCCGCGCACGGAGAGACCCGCCGCACGGGCCCGGTCGGCCAGTGCTCCGGCGTCGGACGGTCGGCAGCCGCAGCGCGGCATCCCCACGTTGACGTCGATCAGCACCTCGCGCACCCCGCCCGCGGCGGCCGCCTCGACCGTCTCCGGGGAGTCGACGGCGACGGTCACCCGCGCGTCCTCGAGCGCCCCGAGCCGGCGGGTGTCGAGGACCTCGTTGGCCAGCAGCAGGTCCGCACCGAGTCCGGCGGCGGCCATGCCCTCGACCTCGCGGATCGTCGCGCAGGTGAAGCCCGTCGCCCCGTGCGCGGCCTGCCGGGCGGCCAGCGCGGTCGTCTTGTGCGCCTTCACGTGCGGGCGCAGCGTCTCCCCGGGCCACCGGGCGGCCATGGCGGCGAGGTTGGACTCGAGGGCCTCGGCGTCGACGACGAGCGCCGGGGTCGTCAGGTCACCGAGTCGCACCGAGGATCCTCTCGAGGTGGGCGTTGCCGAACCGGCGCTCGGGGTCGAGGCGGTCGCGCAGGGCCACGAAGTCGGCGAACTCCGGGTAGGACGCGGCGAACCGGTCCGCGGTGCGGGTGTGCAGCTTGCCCCAGTGCGGGCGCCCGTCCAGCGCGGTCATCACCGCCTCGACGGCGCCGAAGTACGCCTCGTGCGGCCGGGAGTGGTGGACGTGCACCGCGAGGTAGGCGGAGTCGCGGCCCGACGCCGTGGAGAGCGGCACGTCGTCCGCCGCGGCCACCCGGACCTCGACCGGGAACGTCACGTCGGCGCCGTGGCGCTCCGCGGCCGCCCGCAGCCCGGCGAAGGCCTCCCCCAGGGCCGCCCGGGGCACCGCGTACTCCATCTCCTTGAACCGCACGCGGCGCGGGCTGGTGAACACCCGGTAGGACCGGTCGACGTACTCGGCGTTCGCCATCTGCCCGGCCATGACCCGGTTCAGCGTCGGGACCGCCCGGGGTACGGCCGCTCCCGCGCGGCACACCAGCTCGAAGGCGCCGTTGCCGAGCAGTTCGTCGCCGACCCAGGTCCCGAGCCGTCCCCGCGTCGGCCCGGGCGCGTCCGTCCGGTCGTTGATCTTCGTCGCGGCGATCTCGGTGTGCGGGAACCAGTAGAACTCGACGTGGTCGTGGCCGGCGGCCAGCTCGTCGAAGCCCTCCAGCACCTCGGCCAGCGGCCTCGCCGTCTCGGTGGCGTGCAGCGAGAACGCCGGCACGCACTCCAGCGTCACCGCGGTCACCACGCCCAGCGCCCCCAGGCCCACCCGGGCGTGGTGGAAGATCTCCGGGTGCTCGGTCGGGCCCGTCGTGATCACCGTGCCGTCGGCGAGCACCATCGCGAGGGCCCGGATGCGGGCGGCGATCCCCGTGTGCCCCGCGCCGGTGCCGTGCGTCCCCGTGGCGACGGCGCCCGCGATCGTCTGCGCGTCGATGTCCCCCAGGTTCGGCAGGGCGAGCCCGTGCTCCCACAGCGCCGCGTTCAGCGCGCGGATCGTCATCCCCGCCGGGACCGTCGCGAGCATCCCGTCGACCTCCGGCACACCCTGCGACGGGACCGCGAGCGCGACCCCGTCCGGTGCCCCGATCCCGGTGAACGAGTGACCCGAGCCCGTGGCCTTGACGCGTATCCCGTCGCGGGCGGCCTCCTTGACCGCGGTGACCACGTCCTCGGTGGTGCGCGCGACCACCCGCCGGGTGGGCGTCGTCCGCTGGTTCCCGGCCCAGTTACGCCAGGTCAAGGGATCGTTCCTTTCCCGACGACGGGTCGGTGCGGGGAAGCCCCGCGGTCCCGTCGCGCAACCGACGTCGCAGCACCGCGACGTACCAGAGTCCGGTGAGGGCGAGCCCGCCCAGCACCACGTAGTCGGCCGCGCGGAAGGCCTCCGGCAGCGTGAGCGCGGCGACCACGACGACGAGCCACAGCATCGCCAGGCCCGCCACCGGGAGTGCCGCGCGGCCGAGCGAGAAGGTGACCGCGGCGGCGTCGGCCCGCAGCCGTCGCCGGCGGGCGAGGTAGCCGCCGAGGGTGAGCAGGTAGATCAGGTACGGCACGAGCGCCGTCGCGCCGACCAGGATCGTGAACGCGGCACCGTCGAGCGTCCCGTAGCCGAGCAGCACCAGGCAGAGCACGAGGCTGACGACGAGCGCGACCACCGGGGTGGCCGTCCGCGCGTGCACCCGGCGCAGGGCCGCGGACGCCGGCAGCAGCCCGTCGCGCGCCATCGCGAAGATCAGCCGCGAGTTCGACGCCGCGGCGACCACGAGCAGGGCGAACATCGAGAACACGACGACCACGAGGAACACGTCGGTGAGGACGGGTCCGAGCCAGTACGTCGCGATCGCCGCGAGCGGGACCGGCGCGGCCTCGACCGCGCCCAGGTCGGGGATGGCGATCGTGAAGCCGAGGAGGGCGACCCACCCGAGCACCCCGGAGACGAGCGCGGCGACGATCATCGCCCGCGGGACGGTGCGCCGGGCGTCGACGGCCTCCTCGGCCATGTCCGCGGCGGCCTCGAACCCGACGAGGGTGAAGATGCCGACCAGTGCGCCGCCGACGATGCCGTCGGCCAGCGGGGTGCCCGGGTCGGTGACGGCGAGGAAGTCCACGCCGTGCCCGCCGTCGGGGGTGGTGCCGCGGTGGGTCGCCCAGAGGACCAGCAGCACGACCGAGAGCACGACCGTGCCCGCGATCTCGGCGAACACCGCCAGGTTGTTCACCCGCGCGGCGAGCTGGACGCGCACGATGTTCACCGCGTACGCGACGAGCAGCGCCACCACGGCGATGACCAGTAGCGTCAGCGGGTCGGCCGCGTCGAGCCCGAGCACGGTGGCGGCGAGCGGCGCGAGCCCGACGAGCGCGATCCCCGGCAGCCCGACCGCGGAGTAGAGCAGGCCGAGCGCACCGACCGTGTAGCCGAAGCCGGTGTTCACCAGCCGCGCCGACCACTGGTAGTTCGCGCCCGCCAGCGGCATGTGCGCGGCGAGCTCGGCCAGCACGAGCACCACGAGGAGCTGCCCGACGGCGGCCACCGGCCACAGCCACACCGCCGCCGGCCCGAGCGTCGTCAGGCCGTAGGCGTAGTTGACGAAGATCCCGGTGGTGATGGAGACGACGGAGAACGCGATCGCGAACAGCGCGAAGCGCCGCAGCACCCGGGGGAACGAGCTCGCGTAGCCGGCCTCCATGGCACGACAGCGTGCGACCTGCGTCATACTGAGTCAAGCGTCTGGGACAGTTGTCCAAGTTGGGGGGGTTCCGCGTGGCGCGCGTATCGGCCGCCGACCGGCGGCGGCAGCTGGTCGAGGCGGCGTTCCGGGTGATCGGCGCGGAGGGCTTCGCGGCGGCGACCACGCGCCGGATCTGCGCCGAGGCGGGCGCCCCGGTCGCGGCGTTCCACTACTGCTTCGCCTCCAAGTCCGAGCTGTTCGTCGAGCTCACCGAGGTGACCGTGGCGGCGCTGCGGGACGCGCAGGCCGGCGGGGTGCACGTCGTCGGGGGGATCGGGGAGTCCCTGCGCGAGACGCTGCGCCAGTGGTGGGCGACGGTCGAGGCGGCGCCGGAACGGGAGGTCGTCCTCACCGGGCTGACCCACCACGCGATGCACGAGCCCTCGCTGGCCGGGGTCGCGCGGCGGCAGTACGAGGCCTACCACCGGACGGCCGCCACGACGCTCTCGGCGCTCGCCGACGCGTGCGCGGTGACCTGGACGCTGCCGGTGGAGCAGCTGGCCCGGATGCTCGTCGTCGTGACCGACGGCGTGACGATCGCCTACCTCGTCGACCGCGACCCGGACGCCGCCGTGCGCACCCTCGACGCGTTCGCGAGGCTGCTGGCAGGCCTGACCTCGCCGTCATGATCACGGCGGTGGGACCGTCACGGCTGATGTCGATCTCCGCGACAGCCATGGCCGTCCCCCCGACGTGATCATCGTCGACCTGGTGCGTGCGGGGGGCCGCTGTGGTGAGGTCGCAGGCGTGAGCGAGTTGCGCGCGGTCGACGTCGCCGAGGTCGAGGCCGTCGTCCGGAAGCTGTGCGTCGAGGCCAACCACGAGCTGCGCGAGGACCACGTCGCGGCCCTGCAGCGCGGGCGGGACGCCGAGGAGTCGCCGATCGGGCGCGAGGTGTTCGACCGGCTGCTGGAGAACGCGCGCGTGTCGGCCGCCGAGCGGATCGCGTTCTGCCAGGACACGGGCTACGCCGTGGTGTTCCTGACGATCGGGCAGGACGTGCACTTCGTCGGCGGTTCGCTGGCCGAGGCCATCGACCGGGGTGTGGCGGAGGGGTACTCCGACGGCTACCTGCGCGCCTCGCTCGTCCGCTCCCCCGTCGACCGGGTGAACACCGGTGACAACACCCCGGCGATGGTCCACTACGACCTCGTCCCGGGTTCCGGCATCGAGCTGACGTTGCTGGTCAAGGGCGCGGGCTGCGACAACATGAGCGCACTGCGGATGCTCACCCCTGCGGCGGGCGTCGAGGGCATGAAGCGCTTCGTCGTGGAGACCATCGAGAAGGCGGGGCCCAGTGCGAGCCCGCCGGTCACGGTCGGGATCGGCATGGGCGGCACGTTCGACCGGGCCGCGGTGCTCGCGAAGCGGGCGCTCACCCGGAACCCCACCGGCTCGCCGTCACCCGACCCGTTGCTCGCCGAGCTGGAGGCCGAGCTGGTCGACGCGATCAACGCCACCGGCATCGGGCCGGCCGGGTTCGGCGGCACCGTCACCACGGTCGCGGTGCACGTCGAGGCCTACCCGACCCACATCGCGGCGTTCCCCGTCGCGATCAACCTGGACTGCCACTCCCACCGGGTGCGGAGCGTGACCCTGTGAACCTCACCCTGCCGCTGGACGACCCGTCGTCGCTGCACGCCGGCGACTCCGTGACGCTGAACGGCACCGTCTACACCGCCCGCGACGCCGCCCACGCCCGGTTCCTCGAGGCGATCGACGCCGGCGAGGACCTGCCCTTCGACGTCGCGGGCGCCACGATCTACTTCGTCGGGCCCACCCCCGCCCGCCCGGGCCACGTCATCGGCAGCGCCGGCCCCACGACGGCGAGCCGGTGCGACGCCTACTCCCCCGCGCTGGTCGAGCGGGGACTCGCCGCGATGATCGGCAAGGGGCGACGCAACGCCGAGGTGAAGTCCTCGATGCTCGAGCACGGCTGCGTCTACTTCGGCGCGATCGAGGGCACTGCCGCCCTGCTCTCGCAGTGCATCACCGCGGCCGAGATCGTCGCGTACGAGGACCTGGGGGCCGAGGCCGTGCGGAAGCTGACGATCGAGAACTTCCCGGCCCTCGTCGTCAACGACCTGCACGGCGCGGACCTGTACGACGACGGACCGGCCCGCTACCGCCGGTCCGGCTAGAGCTGGGCCCGGACGCCGGCCTCCTGCGGCAGGTTGCGGGCCTGGGCCGCCAGGCCCGCCTCCATCGCCGACCGCGACTCCGTGCCCCCGACCCGGCCGACCGGCAGCACGGTCCGGTGCTTGACGTCCTCGATGACGAGGGCGATCGCGAGGTAGGCCGCGGCCGCCGCCACCACGACGGCGACGATCCCGCTGACCCGCTCCCAGACGGTGGAGGCGGTCAGGTCGTAGAGCCCGCCCGCCACGAAGCGGGCGGCGGCGCTGAGCAGGACCACGGAGAACATCGGCTTGGCGGTCAGCCCGGGGATCGCCATGAGGACGAGCACGCCGGCGAGCGCGCAGAACAGCACACCGCGCGGCGCGCTCGTGGTGGCACCGGTGTACTCCTGCACGACGACGTCGGTCGGCCAGGTGACGGCGAGCAGTCCGAGCAGGGTGGCCACGAGCGGCTCGCGGGTGAGGAACCCGAGGACGGCCGCGAGGAACTGCGGCAGCGCGATGAAGGTCGCGAGCATGACCATCACGACCCGGGTGTCCTGCGGCGAGAACCCGCCGAGGTGGGTGACCGCCAGCAGCACGTTGCCGATCGCGAAGGCGAACAGCCCCAGCGGCAGCGGGCTCGCGTAGGCCCGCAGGACGATCGAGGTGCGCTGGAGCGCCTCGACGTCGCCCTCGTCCGCCCGCTCCCCCGGGCGGCCGTGCCGCGGCCCCGCCTCGTGTCGCCCGGTCCCGTCGGCGGACGACTCGGACTCGGGCTCGGGCGGGGCATCCGTGGTGCTCACGCGCCCGGATCCCGCGTCCACCGGCGGACCAAACTCGGACACGCAGCACACCGGCCCTGCACCGTTCTCCCCGAAGTGCTCGGATGCAGCCCATGCGCTACGACGCGATCCTCGCGGAGACGATCGGCATCCGCGGTCACGGTGACGACCTCATCGAGGCCTACACCGCCCGCCCGATGGACCCCGGCCCACACCCCGGCATGATCGTCATCCACCACATGCCCGGCTACGACCGGGAGTCCAAGGAGATCACCCGCCGGTTCGCGGCGATGGGGTATTCGGCGATCTGCCCGAACCTCTACACCCGCGAGGCCCCGGACGCCGAGCCCGACGACGCCGCGGCGACGGCCCGCGCGCAGGGCGGAGTGCCCGACGAGCGCTTCGTCGGCGACGCCCGGGGCGCCGCCGCGTGGCTGCGGAGCCTGCCGAACGCGACGGGTGCGGTCGGGGCGATCGGCTACTGCTCGGGCGGCCGACAGGCCGTGCTCACCGGGATCGAGGTCGACGTCCAGGCGACGGTCGACTGCTACGGCGCCTTCGTCGTCGGCACCCCGCCCGAGGGCTTCCCGCTGAAGGTCGGCCCGCTGGCCGACCGGATCCCCGAGCTCGGTGCCCCGCTGCTCGGCCTCTTCGGCAACGACGACTCCTACCCCTCGCCGGACCAGGTGGACGAGCTGGAGAAGCTGCTGCAGGACAACGGGAAGACCTACGAGTTCCACCGCTACGACGGCGCCGGGCACGCGTTCTTCTCCGTCGACCGACCCTCGTACCGGCCCGAGGCCGCCGTCGACGGCTGGGCGAAGGTGGCCGACTTCCTCGCCCGGCACCTGCAGCAGGACGTGGTGGGGAGCAACTGATGTGCACCTACTCGACGGAGAAGGTCGCCCTCGCGCGGTCGAGCGGGAAGACCCGTGACGGCTGGCAGCCGATGAACCAGGCGACGGTCTACTACGACCACCCCGTCCACGCGCCGGACGCCCACACCGTGAACATCGACTTCCACGGCCGGGAGCCCGGCTCCCGGGTGGCGGTCGAGCTCTCGCTGGAGTCCGCCCGGGAGCTGCTGGCCGCCCTCGAGGTCACCGTGGAGCGGGCCAAGGACCACTAGGTGCCTGCGGCAGGTGAGCACTGACGGTCGCCACAGCGACCTTCTCTGCTCACCTGCGCTTGCGCACACCACCGTTAGCGATATATCGTTGAGCCATCGCCGACAGTCGGCGATACCCGACGAGAGGATCGGACGACATGTTCGACATCAACGAGCGCCCGAACTGGGCGCAGAAGCGGGGCCACCGCGGACACGGCGGCCCCCAGCACGGCGAGCCCGGCGGTCCCCGCCGCGGCGCGCCCCGTCGTCGGGGCGGAGGCCCCTTCGGCATGGACTTCGGACCCCCCTTCGGGCCGTTCGGCCCCGGCGGTCCGGGTCGGCGCGGACGCGGTGGCCCCTTCGAGGGCCCCGACGGTCCGGGCGAGGAGCGCGGTCGCGGCCGGCACGGGCACGGCCCGCACGGACGCGGCCGCCGCTCGCGGGGCGACGTGCGCCTCGCGATCCTGGCCCTGCTCCGCGAGGAGTCCCGCCACGGCTACCAGATCATCCAGGAGATCGCCGAGCGTTCGGGCGGTTCCTGGAAGCCCAGCCCGGGGTCGGTCTACCCGACCGTCTCGCAGCTGGCCGACGAGGGCCTGGTGCACACCGAGAAGTCGGAGGGGCGCACGCTCGTGCACCTCACCGAGGCGGGCCGCACCTACGTGGAGGAGCACGCCGCCGAGCTGGACGCGGTGTGGTCCCAGGTCGAGGCCGGGGCCCACGACGGGTTCGGCGACCTCCGGACGGCGGGCCGCGGGCTGGCCGGGGCGGTCGCCCAGGTCGCGCAGGTCGGCACGCCCGCGCAGGTGACCGAGGCGACGAAGGTGCTCGACGAGGCCCGGCGGCGGCTGTACCTGCTGCTGGCCGAGGTCGACGACGCCGAGCCGGAGGACTCCCCGGAGGAGACCTCGTGATCGCAACAGGGCCGTCACACGAGGCTCCTACGCTCGATCGCCGCTGATGGCGACGACGAGGAGGAGCACGTGCTGGGCCTGTTCGCGGGAGGAAGTGCCCCGCCGTCCCCCGGTCCGGTCGCCCGCCGGGTCGCCGGGGAGCGGTGGGCCCTCCAGTACCGCGTGGTCCACGGCTACCGGCGGGCCTTCCGGATGGCGGGCTCCGGTCCGGTGCTGCTGCTGATCCACGGGATCGGCGACGACTCCTCGACCTGGGGCCCGGTGCTCGACGACCTCGCGCGCGACCACACCGTGATCGCCCCCGACCTGCTCGGCCACGGCGGCTCCGACAAGCCCCGCGGGGACTACTCGATCGGCGCCTACGCCAACGGGATGCGCGACCTGCTCTCCGTCCTCGACGTCGACCGCGCCTCGCTCGTCGGCCACTCGCTCGGCGGCGGGGTCGCCATGCAGTTCGCCTACCAGTACCCGGAGCGCACCGAACGGCTCGTGCTCGTCGGCGCCGGCGGGGTGGCCCGCTCGGTCACCCCCGCGCTGCGCGCCGCCTCGCTGCCGTTCGCCGACCTGCTGCTGCCGGTCCTGGGCTGGCCCGGGGTCCGATTCCAGACCGAGCTGGTGCTCCGGGTCCTCCAGCAGCTCGACACCGGTCTCGGCCGCGACGCCGAGGACCTCGTGCGCCTCGTCGACGCCCTGCCCGACGCGACCAGCCGCTCGGCCTTCCTGCGCACCCTGCGCGCGGTCGTCGACTGGCGCGGGCAGGTCGTGACGATGCTCGACCGCTGCTACCTGACGGCGGGCATGCCCACGCTGCTCGTGTGGGGTTCCGACGACATGGTGGTGCCGGTCGAGCACGGCCGCACCGCCCACGAGGCGATGCCGGAGAGCCGGCTGGTGATCTTCGAGCGCGCCGGTCACTTCCCGTTCCACACGGACCCCCGACGCTTCGTCGCGGTGCTGCGCGAGTTCCTCGCCTCCACCGAGCCGGCGCACTGGAGCCCGTCGGAGTGGCGGTCGCTGCTCCGCACGGGCGCCCTTCCCGACGCCGGGTCGGTACCGGCCGTGTAGCACATCACGTGCTACTTTGGCGGTGTGGAGCGCATCGGGGTCCGCGAGCTACGCCAGCACGCGTCGCGGTACCTCGCGCTGGTCAAGGCGGGCGAGACCGTCGAGGTGACCGACCGGGGCGAGCTGGTCGCTCTGCTGGTGCCCGCACAGCGGGGTGACACCGCGCGGGACCAGCTCGTCGCGGCGGGACGGTTGATCCCCGCCTCGGCGCCGACCGGTTACCTCCGTGGTCCGCACCCGGTGCCGGCGGCGGCGGTCGGCGGACCCTCGAACGCCGAGCTGCTCGACGCCGAGCGCGACGAGCGTCCGTGATCTACCTGGACTCGTCGGCCGTGCTGAAGCTGGTGCGGGCCGAGGACGAGACGCCGGCCCTCCGCGACCGGCTCGTCGCCCGCCCCGACGAACCCCTGGTGACCAGCGAGCTCGGGCGGGTCGAGGTCCTGCGCGCGGCGCGGCGATCCGGCGAGCACGTCGAATCGACGGCCCGCCTCGCGCTCGGGGACCTCGATCTCGTGCCCCTCGACCGAGCCGTCCAGGATCTCGCGTCGACGATCGGCGGTCCCGTGCTCCGTACCCTCGACGCCCTGCACCTGGCGTCCGCGGTGCTGCTCCGTGACCATCTGACGGCCTTCGTGGCCTACGACCACCGCCTCGCGGACGCCGCTCGTACCGAAGGGCTCGTCGTCGAGACCCCGGGGTGGGCGTGACCGGTATCGCCCTCGAGGGCGGCGATGTGCCCCACCCATGACGCACGTCGCCGCAGTCGCGGCGCGACCTGCCGTCGGGAAGGACGGCGGAGCGAAGCCCGGATGGGCAGACTGATCGCGTGACCTCCTCCCCGCGCGCGCCCGAGACCGACGACCCGTACCTCTGGCTCGAGGACGTCACCTCCGACGAGGCCCTCGGGTGGGTCCGGGAACGCAACGCCGAGAGCCTGGGGCGCCTGACCGACTCCGACCGGTTCGCCGAGCTGCGCGACGGCCTGCGCGCGGTCCTCGACTCCGACGACCGCATCCCCTACACCCGTCGTCGTGGGGAGCTGCTCTACAACTTCTGGCAGGACGCCGAGCACCCCCGCGGTCTGTGGCGGCGCACGACCCTCGACGACTACCGCGGCGGCGACCCGACGTGGGAGCTGCTGCTCGACGTCGACGCCCTCGCCCGCGACGAGGACGAGAACTGGGTCTGGGCGGGCGCCGCGGCGCGCTGGCCGGACTACACCCGCGCGCTCGTCCAGCTCTCCCGGGGCGGCGCCGACGCGACGGTGGTCCGCGAGTTCGACCTCTCCGCGAAGCGCTTCCTGACGGCGGACGAGGGCGGCTTCGTCCTCCCCGAGGCCAAGAGCCGCGTGTCGTGGATCGACGACGACACCGTCTTCGTCGGGACCGACCTCGGACCCGGATCGATGACCACGTCGGGCTACCCACGCGTGATGCGCCGGTGGTCGCGCGGCACCCCGGTGGCCGAGGCCCCCGTCGTGTTCGAGGCGCAGGAGACCGACGTCTCGGCCTTCGCCGGCAAGGACCGCACCCGCGGGTTCGAGCGCGAGATGGTCGGGCGCAGCCCCGACTTCCACACCGTCGAGGAGTTCGTGCTCCGCGCCGACGGCTCGCTCGTGAAGATCGAGGCGCCCGCCGACGCGGACACCGACATCGACCGCGCCTGGCTGCTCGTCCGCACCCGGTCGCCGTGGACGGTGGAGGGCACCGAGTACGCGGCCGGCACGCTGCTGGCGTTCGAGGCCGAGGGCTTCCTCACCGGCTCCCGGGAGCACACGGTGCTCTTCGCGCCGACGGCGTCGCGGTCGCTCTCGGGGTGGTCGTGGACGAAGAGCTACCTCATCCTCACCGTGCTCGAGGACGTGGCGACGCGTCTCGAGGTGCTCACGCCGCCGGCGGGGCCGGAGCAGTGGGCCGCGGGCGAGTGGGCTCGCCGCGAGCTGCCGACCGGCGAGGCGTTCGCCGAGGTCGCCGTCGTCGGGACCGACCCCGACGAGTCGGACGAGATCTTCCTCGACACCGACGGCTTCACCCGCCCGTCGACCTTCGCGCGGACGGTGCTCGGTGCCTCGGCCGAGGAGGACGCGCCGCTCGAGACGCTGCGGTCGGCGCCGTCGTTCTGGGACACCACCGGCGTCACGGTCCAGCAGTTCTTCGCGACGAGCGAGGACGGCACGAAGGTGCCGTACTTCGTCGTCGGGAAGGAGTCCGCCGAGGCGGGACCGGTCCTCATGACCGGGTACGGCGGGTTCGAGATCTCCCTGACCCCGTCGTACTCCGGCGTGATGGGACGGGGGTGGATCTCGCAGGGCGGGACGTACGTCGTCGCGAACATCCGGGGCGGTGGTGAGTACGGGCCGGAGTGGCACACCTCGGCGCTGCGCGAGCACCGGCACCGGGCCTACGAGGACTTCGCGGCGGTCGCCCGCGACCTCGTCGACCGCGGCATCACGACGCCGGGTCGGCTCGCCATCCACGGCGGGTCCAACGGCGGGCTGCTGATGGGTGTGATGATCACGCGGTACCCGGAGCTGTTCGGGGCCGTCGTCGTGATGGTGCCGCTGCTCGACATGCGGCGCTTCCACCTGCTGCTCGCCGGCGCCTCGTGGCAGGCCGAGTACGGGGAGCCGGACGACCCGGACGACTGGGCGTTCATCTCGCAGTACTCGCCCTACCAGCACCTGACGAAGGACGCGACGTACCCGTCGATCCTCGTGACGACCTCGACCCGCGACGACCGGGTGCACCCCGGGCACGCGCGCAAGTTCGTCGCGCGCCTGCGCGAGTACGGGCACCCCGTCGAGTACTACGAGAACGTCGAGGGCGGGCACGGCGGCGCGGCCGACAACGCGCAGCGGGCCTTCCAGTGGGCGCTGGTCCTCGAGTTCTGTCGCCGGGTCGTGGGCTGAGCCCCTCTTCCGTGGCAGGAAAGCGTCACGGAGCTAGACCAGGCGGGCCAGCAACCGGTCGACCTCGGCCTCCGGGTCGGCGGTCAACCCCGTGTGCACCGGCCCGGCCTGGACGACGGTCGAGCGGGGCGCGGTCAGCCACCGGAACCGCTCACCGGGCGACAGCACGCCCGCCGGGCCCTCCCCCGCCACGACCCGCGGCCAGGCCCGGACGGCCGTCGCCACCTCGTCGACGTCGAGCTCGGAGTACAGGGTCGACAGCCGCTCGACGTCGAGCGCGAGCCGCATCGTCAGCACCACGGCGTGCCGGCAGTAGAGGAGCACGCCGACGTTGACGCACTCGCCGCGGTCGATGCGCGGCACCACCCGCAGCGGGGCCCATTCATACGTGTTCTTCACTGTCGCGGTCACGGTGCCCACGACCGCTCCGCCATCCGCGCCAGCAGGTGCTCCACGTAGGCCTCCCGGGCCGCACCCGCCGTCGAGAAGTCGGCGTCGAAGCCCCCGACGAGCCAGTCGTCGGGCACCTCGGCGACCACCTCGTCCAGCATCGACCGCGTCACCAGCGCGGACAGCTCCTGATCGGCACGAGCCCGCGCACCCGCCGTCGTGAAGGGCAGGAGCACGTGGTCGGACGCGTCGTAGGCGCGACCGACCACCGCGGCCGCACGCGCCCACGAGTGGTGGAAGTACAGGCAGGCGCCGTGGTCGATGCACCAGAGGTCGCGGTGCCAGCGGAGCAGATTGGGGTTGCGCCAGGAACGGTCGACGTTCTCGACGAACGCGTCGAACCACAGCACCCGCGCCGCCTCGTCGGCGGCGACGGTGTGCGCGACGGGGTCGAAGCCCAGTGCGCCGGGCAGGAAGTCCATGCCGAGGTTGTCGCCGCCGGAGCGCGCGAGCAGTTCCTGGACCTCCCAGTCCGGCTCGGACTGCGCCACCACCGGGTCGAGCTCCACCACGACGAGCTCGGGCACCCGCAGGCCGAGCCGCCGGCCGATCCCGCCCGCGACCACCTCGGCGACGAGGGCCTTCACGCCCTGCCCGGCGCCGGTGAACTTGACGACGTAGGTGCCGAGGTCGTCCGCCTCGACCAGGCCGGGCAGCGAGCCTCCCTCGCGCAGCGGGGTCACGTACCGGGTCGCGACGACCTGCCTCACCCGAGATCCAGGGCGTACCAGACCTGCGCGTACGGGTTCGCGTTGTACGCGTCGACCTCCACGAACCCGGCCCGCTCGTAGAGTGTGCGGGCCTCGACGAGGTCGGCCCGCGTGTCGAGGAGGACCCGCGCCCGGCCGGCCTCACGGGCCCGGCGCAGCAGGTCGTCGAGGAGGGTCTTCCCGACGCCGAGCCCGCGCGCCTCGGGGGCGGTCCACATCCGCTTGATCTCGGCCGCGTCGGCGGGCACGTCCGGGCCGGCGAACCGCAGGCCGGCGCAGCCGAGGACCGTGCCCTCCGCGGCACGGGCGAGCACGAACACCCCGTCGGGCGGCACCAGCCCGCCGTGCGGGCTCGCGGCGACGAAGGCGTCGATCTCGTCGTCGGTCGCGGGCCGTCCCTCCATCCGGCCGAGCACGTCGCCGACGTAGCCGCGCAGCGCGCCGAGGCCGGGCTCGACGTCGGGCCGGGTCTCGTGGAGCGTGATCGTCGGGACGGTCATGCGCCCATTGTCGCGCCTGCGGAGTTCCCGTCGACGAGCTGGACCACCACGCCGTCGGGGCCGAGGGTCTCCGAACGCGCGCTCGCCCCCTCCCCGCCCGCCCGGATCGACGAAGACGACGATGTGGCTTTCCTGCAGCTGGATGACAGCAACGACGCTGTGCTGCCACGGGAGCCGGGGAGGAGTCAGACGGTGTAGCCCGGGCTGGACAGCATCTCGACCATGACGGCGCTGATCCGCTCGATGTCCTGCGGGCGCAGGCCGAACATGGCGAAGTGTCCGGCCGGGGTGTCGATGACCCGCAGCTCACCGTGCGGGAGGTGGCCGGCCTCGTTCTCGCAGTCCTCGACGGGGAAGAAGTTGTCCCCGCCGAACGGCACCACGAAGAAATGCGCGGTGATCTTGCCCAGCGCCGCCTCGAGCGACCCGCCCCCGTGCGGCGAGATGTCCCCGGCCCACCACTTGTTCGCCTGGGTGACCAGGTTGTTGGGGTCCATCGGGGCGAAGTAGCCGCGGATGAAGCTCTGCCGGAAGTCGTTCGCCGAGGCGAAGCCCAGCCCGCGCCAGTGCTCGCCGCGGTACCACTCGTGAGTGAAGCCCTCGAGCGAGAACGCGATCGCGTGGCGGGTCAGGCCGAGGCGCACGTCCGCGGCGTCGGAGTAGAAGCCGTCGGCGAACGCCGGGTCGGACTTGAGCAGCTCCATGTGCAGGTCGATGAAGACCTGGTTGTGCACCGGGGTCCTCGCGGTCCCGGCAAAGGCCGCCGCGCGCGGCACCATGTCGGGGAAGCGCACCGCCCACTCGTAGGTCTGCTGCGCGCCCATCGACCAGCCCAGCACCGCGTGCAGCTGCTCGACCCCGAAGTGCTCGGTCACCAGCTTGTACTGGGCCAGCACGTCGTCGGCGATCGAGACGAACGGGAACTGGCCGCGGTCGAACGGCGGCGGGGTGTTCGACGGCGAGCTCGACATCCCACCCCCGAGCTGCCCCGGGCACACCACGAAGTACCTGTCGGTGTCGACCGGCTTCCCCGGCCCGATGTAGTCGTCGAGCGAGGACGGGGTGCCGGAGTACATGTGCGGGAAGAGGACGAGGTTGTCCTTGTTCGCGTTGAGCGTGCCGTGCGTGCGGAAGGCCAGCTGCGCGCCCGGCAGCGTGTAGCCCGACCGCAGGACGTACCCGCCCAGGTCGAAGTACTCGTGCTCGCCCTGCTGGGCGTGCGAGTAGTAGCCCTGCCGGTCCGTGCCCGTCATGTCAGACCTCCGCGCCGAGTCGATCTTCCGACGCGGGAGCCTACGGCGACCTGGGTCACATCGTCAGCACGTGGACGGCGTTCCGCGCCCCGGAGGCCGGTTGGGTGCGACCGACGGCGTCGGTGGCCCGCGCGGTGATCCTGCGACCGGTCCCGACCAGCGCGCGGAACCCCTGCCAGGCCCGGCCCCGGGCCGGCTCGAGCTCGGTCCGGACGGGCGCGCCGTCCACCGTCACGACCACCCGCGTCACCGGCACGGAGCTCCAGGCCCAGCCGTGGGCCATCCCCTGCCGCACGCCGACGACGACCGAGGTGACGTCGAGGTCCCGGACCGGCACCGACCGGCCGTCCGGACCCGGACGCAGGTACAGCTCGGTGGTGAAGAGGTGCTCCGGCCGGTGGTCGGCGAGCGTGAGCTCGGTCAACCACTTCACCGAGTTGGTGCCGAAGAACCCGGGCACCACGAGCCGCAGCGGGCCGCCCCGCTCGGTGGGCAGCCGGGTGTCGTTGCAGGCGTAGGCCACGAGCGCGCGGTCGGCGACGGCGTCGAGCGGCAGGTCCTTGAGGTAGTCCGGGCTGGTCCGGCCGCCGAACTCGCCGTGGTCGGCGCCGCGGGCCCAGACCGACGTCGCGCCCGGCTGCACCCCCGCCAGGTCGAGCACGTCGCGCAGGCGCGCGCCGGTCCACACGAGGTTCGCCGCCCGACGCACCCACTCCCCCGGCGCGAGCGGGTTGCCGAAGCACTCGTGCACCGACTCGACCCGCCGCTGCGGCAGCGCCCGGACGTCGTCCGGCGAGAGTGTCACCGCGCGATCGACCAGCCCGTCGACGACGACGGGTCGATCGGCTCGGGGTGCCGGGAGGCCGAAGTGGGCGATGACGAACGCGTCCCCGAGCGGGGTGACCCGGCTCGTCAGGCGCTCGGGCGGGACGAGTCGACGGACGGCTCCGACCGTGTCCATCCGCGCCTGCACGGCCCGGACCCTACGGCGCCGCCGGCCAGCGCACCTCGATCCGCGCGCCGCCCTCGGGTGACCGGGCGGCACGCACCGACCCGCCCCGGCTCTCGACGAGCCGCGCCACGAGGGCCAGGCCCAGCCCCGAACCGGGCGTCCCGCCCGTGGCGTCGAGCCGGGTGAAGCGGTCGAAGACCCGCGCGCGCTCGTCGTCGGGAATGCCGGGACCGTCGTCGTCCACCAGCAGGCGGGCGTGGCCACCGGCGGGGACGACGGAGACGTGGACGACGGTCCGCGCGTGCCGCCGGGCGTTGGTGAGCAGGTTGTCGAGGACGAGCCCGATCTCGGCGGGGGTCGCCGACGCGGCCGCCGGGACCGGCGCCCAGACCGTGATCACCGGGCCCTCCGGTTGCCGGGCCACGGCCTCGGCGGCCGCCTCACCCAGGTCGACCGGCACCGCAGGCGGGAGCCGCCCGCCGTCCGCCCGGGCGAGGGCGAGCAGGTCGGTGACCAGCGACGACAACCGCTCCGCGTCCTTCGCGACGGCGGCCCACGCCTCCGTGTCCTCCCCCTCGCGCGGGTGCGCGACCGCCACCTCCGCCTGGGCGCGCACCGAGGCGATGGGCGAGCGGAGCTCGTGGGCGGCGTCGTCGGCGAAGCGGCGGACGGTCGAGACCGCGTCGTCGCGCCGGGCCAGCAGGGCGTTCAGCTCCTCGGCGAGCGCGGCGACCTCGTCGTGCGACGGCGGGACGGGCAGCCGCTCCCCCTCCCCGACCTGCGACGCCGCACTCCGCAGGCGGGCCACGGGGCGGAGCGCCGCCCCGGCCGCGAACCACGCGGCGGCGGCCAGCGCGACCGCCGCCACCACGACGCCGGGCACGAACCAGAATGCCGCGTCGCCGAGCAGGGACACGGCGCCGACGAGGTCGCGCGAGGCGAGCACCAGGCGCGGTGTGCCGTCGGGCAGCGTGACCGGCACGGCCACCCAGCGACGCGGCTCGGTGCCCGGCCCCGCGACCGTCACCGGTTCGCCGCTCGCGAGCGCGCGCACCACCGGCTCCGCCAGCGGGAGCGGACCCCGCCCGTCCGCCGGCGCCCCCGCCACGTCGGTCACCCGCAGCGGTGGCGGGAGCGGCTCGGAGTTCCGGACGGCGGGTGCGGCGGCCACCGCCCGCTCGCGCAGCTCCCCGTCGCCGGCCGCGACGACCGCCGACAGCAGCAACCCCGCGCCCAACCGCGCCAGCGCGCCGAGCACCACGAGCGCCACCACGCCGACGACCAGCGCGATCCGGGTCCGCGTGGTCCGGCGGGCCCACCAGGCGCCGAGGCCCCGCCGTTCCGAGCGAAGGGCCCCCTCGCTCGATCTACCGGCCGAAGGGCGCCCCTCGCCAGCGGGGCCATGTTCCGAGCGACGGGCCCCCTCGCTCGATCTATCCGACCGACGGTGCCCTTCGCTCGGATCGGGGTCGTTCACGACGGCGGGTCGAGCCGGTACCCGCGTCCGCGCTCGGTGACGACGAGCCCGTCCGCACCGACGGCCGTGAGCTTGCGGCGCAGGTAGCCGACGTACACCTCGACGACGTTGCGGGCGGCCGCCCCGTCGCCCCACACCGCAGCCAGGAGCTCGTCCTTCGTCACCGTCGTCCCGGGGCGACCGGCGAGGTGGCGCAGCACCGCGAGTTCCCGGGCGGACAGGCCGATCTCCGCGCCGGCCCAGGTCGCGGCCTCACCGTCGACCGTCAGCGCCCCGACCACCATCCGCGGCGCCGAGGGCGTCCGGCGCCGGAGCAGGGCCCGGAGCTGGGCGACGAGCACGACGAACGAGAACGGCTTGACGACGTACCCGTCGGCGCCCAGGTCGAGCCCGTCGGCCTGGTCGACCTCGCCGTCCTTCGCCGAGAGCAGCAGCACGGGCGTCTCGACCCCGTCGGCGCGCAGCTGCTCGAGGACCCGGTAGCCCGACAGCCCGGGCAGGATGATGTCGAGGACCACCGCGTCGAAGGTGCCGGTCGACGCCTCGGCCAGGCCCGCCGGCCCGTCGCCCACGGCGACGACGTCCATGCCCTCGGCCCCCAGCCCGCGCACGAGCGCCGCGCGCACGCCGGGCTCGTCGTCGACCACCAGCACGCGGGGCACGCCGCCGACGGTAGTCCCGCGCGACTGTGGTGGTCTCAGGTCGGGGAGACGGCCGACCGTGATCGCCGCTTCGCGAGCGACACGCGCACGGTCTGCCGCGACACGCTCACGGAAGTCCCGACCGGGGCGGCCCCGCCCGACGCTGTGACCGTCTCAGGTCCACCGCCGCAGGATGGTGTCCATGAGGCGCAGATGGTTCGGGGCAGCGGGAGCGGTGGTGGCGGCCGGGGCCGTCGTCGCCGGGGTGGTGGGGATCGGGACCGCGTCGGCGCAGCCGCAGCTCCCGCCGGTCAGCCCGGAGGACCTCGTCGCCTCCGTCATGACCGCGCAGCCCGGGCCGTTCAACGGCACCGTCGGGATCGACAACGAGCTCGGCCTGCCGGCGCTGCCCGGCGCGCCCCAGCTCGGGAACGGCGAGCAGTCCGCCCGCGTGTGGTCCGGGGGCGACGGCAAGGGTCGCGTCGCTCTGCCCTCCGGGGACGGCGAGAAGACGCTGGTCTCCGACGGCACCACCCGCTGGGCCTACGACGCCACCGACCGCACCGCCACCCGCTCCACGGGCGGCGCGCCGGAGCAGAAGGACCCGCAGACCGACCCGGCCGGTGCCTCCGCCCAGATCATCGGCGAGCTCCGCAAGACCAGCCAGGTCGCCGTCGACGGGACCGCCGAGGTCGCCGGGCGCTCGGCGTACACGCTGGTGCTGACGCCGCAGCCCACCGAGCGCACGGTGCTGCGCGAGGTCCGGGTCGCGGTCGACGCCGAGAAGCGCATCCCGCTGCAGCTCACGGTCCTCACGACCGGGTCGGCCACGCCGGCCCTGCAGATCGGGTTCGACGACGTCACCTTCGGCCCGCAGGACCCGTCGCTGTTCACCTTCACCCCGCCGCCCGGCACCACGGTGAAGGACGCCCCGGCGCGGCCGCAGGGCGCGCCCGACCGTCAGGGACCGCCCGCCGGCACGACGAGCGTCGGGGACGGCTGGGACCGCGTCGTGGTGTTCCAGCGGCCCGCCCCGCAGCAGGGTCAGCAGGCCCCGCAGGGCGCCCCCGATCTGAGCGCGCTCGGGACGCCGGTGACCGGACCGTTCGGTAGCGGCCGCGCCATCACGACCGCGGTCGGCACGGCGATCGTCACCGACGACGGGCGCGTCGCCGTCGGCGCGGTGCCGGAGCCGGTCGTGGCCGAGGCCCTGGGTACTCGATGACCGTGACCCGGGAGTCCCTGCAGACCCGCACCGACCCGCCGTCGGGAACCGCACTCGAGCCCGCCGCCCGGCTGCGCGACCTGCGGAAGACCTACGGATCGGTGACGGCGGTCGACGGCGTCGACCTCGACCTGCCGGCGGGGGCGGTCGTCGGGCTCCTGGGCCCGAACGGCTCGGGCAAGACGACGCTGATCCGGATGCTGCTCGGCCTCACCGCGCCGACGGCGGGTCGGGTCGAGCTGCTCGGCCACGACGGCACGCAGCTCGAGCGGGCCCTTCCCGACGTCGGGGCCCTCGTCGAGGGCCCCGGGTTCCACCCCTTCCTCTCGGGGCGGGACAACCTGCTCCGGGCCGCGGCCTGCGAGCCGCGGCTCGACGGTGACCTGCGGGCGCCGGTGGACGCGGCGCTGGAGCGGGTCGGGCTCACCGAGGCGGCCCGCCGGCGCTACCGGGGCTACTCGCTCGGCATGAAGCAGCGCCTCGGGCTGGCGGCGGCGCTGCTCGTGCCGCGTCGGCTCGTGGTGCTCGACGAGCCGACCAACGGGCTCGACCCGGCCGGCACCCGCGACGTCCGACGGGTGATCGCCGAGCTGCACGAGGCCGGGACGACGGTACTGCTGTCCTCACACCTGCTCGCCGAGGTCGAGGCGGTGTGCACGCACGTGGCGGTGCTGGCGCGGGGGTCGCTGCTGGTCTCGGGCGAGCTCGCGACGCTGCTGGCCTCCGACGGCGAGCTGGCGGTCACCGTCGACGATCCCGCCCGCGGCCTGGCCGCCCTGCGCGCGGTCGGGTTCGCGGCCTACCTGCGCGACGACGCCCTGGCGGTCGCCGACGTCGAGCCGCCGGCGGTGGTCGCGGCGCTGGTGCACGCCGGGATCGGCGTGTGGGAGGTGTCCCGACGACGGGCCCACCTCGAGGAGCTCTTCGCCCGGCTGACCGAGGAGGACGCGTGACGGCGACGACCGGGACGAGCGCAGCGACGGGGAGAGCGCCGGAACGGACCCACGCGCCGCTCGGACGGGTGGTGGGCGCCGAGATCCGGTGGGTGCTCCGCCGCCCGCGCACGCTCGTCGTGCTCGGGCTGCTGGCGTTGATCCCGGTGGCCGTGGCGATCGGGATCGCCGTGGCCGGCCGGGGTGGTCGCGGGCTGATCGCCCAGGTGGCCGGCAACGGGTTCGTGCTGCCGGTGGTGGCGCTCGGGCTGGCGCTGACCCTGCTGCTCCCCCTCGCGGTCGCGTCCGCCGCGGCCGACGCGGTGGCCGGCGAGGCGGGGTCGGGCACGTTGCGCGGGCTGCTCGTGGCGCCCGTGGGCCGGGCCCGCTTCGTCGTCATGAAGGCGGCCGGGGTCATCACGGTGGCCGTGCTCGCCGTGGCGATCATCGCGGTCGTCGGGATGATCGCCGGGACGCTGGTCGTCGGCGGTCCGGGATCGCTCATCACGCTGTCCGGGACCACCCTGGGCTTCGGGGAGGCCCTGGGCCGGATCGCGCTGGTCGCGGTGTGGACGATCGGGCAGCTGCTCGCCGTCGGGGCGGTGGCGCTGGCCATCTCGACGTTCACCGAGCACCCGCTGGTCGTCCTGGCCTGTGTCCTGGGCGGCCTGATCGTGTTCGGGGTGCTCGGTGCGATCCCGTCGCTGGACTGGCTCCAGCCCCTGCTGCTCACCTCCGGTTTCACCGCCGGGACCGACGTCCTGCGCGACCCGCTGCCGCTCGACGGGCTGGCGTCGTCGTCGCTGCGCGCGCTGGTCTACGTGGTGCTGGGCGTGGGCGTGACGTTCTGGCGGATGGCGCGTCGGGACGGCTGAGCTCCCGCCGCGGCCGCCACCGCCTCGGCGTGGAAGCCGCGGGCGATGGGCTCGAGGGCCTCGAAGGCGCCGGGCGGGGTGCCGGGCAGCGCACGCCCGGCGTCCCGGACGCGCCCGAGGACGGCGTCCGCGGCGGTGTCGGCCTCGGCCGTGAGCCGCGGCAGGTCGACGCCGGTCAGCACCCCGTCGCGCTTCACGACGCGGCCGTCCACCAGCACGGTCGCGACGTCCGCGGCCGTAGTCTGGAAGACCAGGGTCGCGTACGGGTCGATCCGCGGGTGCTGCTCGAGCGCGCCCCCGCCGACCAGCTGCAGGTCGGCCCGCTTGCCCGGCGTCAGTGACCCGATCCGGTCGCCGAGCCCCAGGGCGTCGGCGGCGTTCACCGTCGTCCAGGTGAGCGCCTCCCGCGCGAGCGTGGTCACCCGCTCCGGCATCGCGCCCGCCAGGTTGACCGCCTCGGTCGCCTCCCACCGCGTGAACCCGAGCGCGAAGCGCATCGCGTGCCAGAGGTCGCCGGAGTTGAGCGAGATGACGTCGGCGGACAGCGTCGGGGCCACGCCGTGGCGGCGGCACCGCTCGAACACCGGCCGGCCCATGCCCATGTTCAGCTCGGTCTCCACCGAGATCGACACCTTGCCACCGCTGCGCACGACCGCGTCCCACTCCGCGTCGCCGAGCGTGTTGCAGTGCACGTGCACCATGTCGGGGCCGAGCAGCCCGAGCGCGTCCAGCTCGGTGATGCCCTCGGTGAGCACGCTGCCCCAGACGCAGCCGGTGTGGTTGACGATGAGCGCCCGGCGCTCGCGGGCGGCGGCGAGCTCGGCGACGGTCCGGTCGAACGGCAGCCCGAACAGCTCCGAGAGCGACACCCCGAGGGTGAGCAGCCCGTCCCCGGTCGGGAAGTACTCGTCCGCGATGCGGTGGAAGTCGGCCAGTCGCGCCGCGTGCTCCCCGAACCGTGACGCCTCCGGCGAGCTCTCGAAGAAGCCATAGCAGAAGGCCGCGCGGATGCCGGCGTCGCGCAGGCCGAGCACGGCCCCGTCGCTGTGGTCGGGGGTGTTGTTGCAGTGCGAGAAGTCGAGGAGCGTCGTCACGCCCGCATTGAGCGCGTCCAGCCCGCCGAGCCGGTTGCCGAGCCGGACGTCGTCGGCGGTGAAGGCCGGCGAGATCGCCAGCCGGATGCCGAAGTAGTAGTCGCCCAGCGTCCAGTCGCCGCAGATGCCGCGGGCCAGCGACTGCCACGTGTGCCGGTGGGTGTCGATCAGCCCCGGCAGGACCAGGTGCCCCCGCGCGTCGATCACCTCGGCGTCGACGTCCCCCAGGGACGGCGCGACGGCCGCGATCACCCCGTCCTCGACGAGGACGTCGCCGCTCTCCAGGTCGCCGAGCGCGGGATCCATCGTCAGGACGTGGCCGCCGCGGATCAGGGTGCGTGCCATGGTGTGCCTCCTCGTGGCCGGGTCGTGGCCAGCATGGGGAGCACCCGCCCTGCGAACATGTCCCGTTCCGGTTCAGATCGAGGAGTCCCGACGGCGGGTCCGCGCCGTAGCATCGCGCGACGGCCCCCTGGTGCACGGCGAGGTGGTGGGACATGGACGTCCGGGCGCTGCGGTACGCGGTGACGCTCGCGGACACCCTGCACTTCGGTCGCGCCGCGCAGCTCCACTTCATCGCCGCGCAGCCCTTCGGGCGCCGCATCCAGGCCCTCGAACGCGAGCTCGGCACGCCGTTGTTCGCCCGCACCAGCCGCCGGGTCGCCCTGACCCCGGCCGGCGAGCGGTTCCTCCCCCGGGCCCGCCGGCTCCTGGCCGAGCTCGACGACCTCGTCGACCGGGTCGACGCGCCGCGCGAGGTCCCCGGGGTCCTGCGGATCGGTGTGCTCGGTTTCGGGTTGGCGGACCTCTGGCCCGACGTCCGGGATCTCGTCGAGGCCCGGTGCCCCGACCTGGTCCTCGACACCGTCGAGCTCACCTGGGCCGACCAGTACGACGCCGTCCGGACGGGCGAGGTCGACGTCGCCCTCGTCCACGACGTCGGCGGCGCGGACGACCTGACGACCGACCGGGTGCTCGTCACCGACCGCGTCGCGGTCGTCCCCGTCCGCTCCGACCTCGCGGCGGCACCCCGGCTGACCGGCGCCGACGTCGACGGGCGACGCCTGGTCTCCCCCGTCGGGGCGTTCGCCGGCCTCGCCGAGTGGGGCGAGCGGGCCGGGGCGCGGGGACGGGTCACGGTGCGCTCGCCCGCGGGGGTCGCGACCGCGGTGGCGACGACCGGCCGGCTCGGCCTGCACGCGGAGCCCGCCCGACGGTTCTTCCCGCACCCGGGGGTCCGCTACGTCCCGATGGACGGCCCACCGGCGACGGTCTCGGTCGCGAGCCGCCCGGGCGACCACCACGATGCAGTGACGGTCTTCCGGGCGGCCGCACGGGCCGTCGCACGCCTGGACCGCAACCGGACCGGGACATGATCGGCGGGGGCGCCCGGAGCACGCTGGTGGTCGACGAGAGGAGCGTGGATGCGCTGGAGCAGCTGGTCGGAGGCCGACGGCACCGTCCGGACGGGAATCTGGCAGGGCGAGGCCCTGCATCCCGTCCCCGGCACCGCCTCGTTGGTCGACCTGCTGGGTGACGACGGGTCGCGCCTGCGCGCCGCCGCGGCGGACGCGGCGGGCGGTCCGGCCGTCGATGCCGCCTCGGTGACGCTGCTGCCGCCGGTGCCGCGCCCGCCGTCGGTCCGCGACTTCATGGCCTTCGAGGAGCACGTGGTGACGGCCAGCGCGGCGATCGGGCTGACGGTCGACCCCCTCTGGTACCGCCAGCCGGTCTTCTACTTCACCAACCCGGCGGCGCTGCGCGGCGCGTACGAGCCCGTCCCCGTCTCCCCCGGCAGCGCCGCGTTCGACTACGAGCTCGAGGTCGCGGCGGTGATCGGCCGTGAGGGCTCGGACCTCGATCCCGACGAGGCCGTGGACCACATCGCGGGCTACGTGCTGTTCTGCGACTGGAGTGCCCGGGACCTGCAGGGCGAGGAGATGAAGCTCAACCTCGGTCCGGCGAAGGGCAAGGACTCGGCGTCGAGCTGCGGGCCCTGGATGCTCACGCCCGACGAGCTCCCGGCCACCGCCGCGATGAGCGCCACCGTCAACGGCACGCCCTACAGCGCGGGCCGCCTCGACGCCCTGTACTGGTCCTTCGGCGAGATGATCGCCTACGCCTCCCGCGGCACGCGGGTCGTCCCGGGTGACCTCATCGGCAGCGGCACCGTCGGCACCGGCTGCATCCTCGAGCTCTCCCGGGTGCACGGCGCCGACGCCTACCCCTACCTCACCCCTGGCGACCGGGTCCGGCTCGAGGTCGACGGCCTCGGCGCCGTCGACGCCCCGATCGTCGCGGGCGCCCCCGTCGTCCCCCTCCGGAAGGAAACCGCCCGGTGAGCGCGCACGCCCACGACATCACCGTCCCCGCCCCGCCGCGGCTCGAGGAGGTCTCGGACGGCATCCACGCCTACATCCAGCCCGACGGCACCTGGTGGATCAACAACACCGGCTTCGCGGTCGGTCCGCAGGGCGTCGTCGCCGTCGACTCGTGCTCCACGGAGCGGCGCACCCGCGCTTTCGTCGACGCCATCGCGTCGGTGACCTCCGCCCCGGTCCGGACCCTGGTGAACACCCACCACCACGGCGACCACACCTGGGGCAACGCCCTCTTCGACACCGCGACGATCGTCGCCCACGAACGGGCCCGCGAGGAGATGATCGCGTTCGGGCCGCCGCGGGAGCTGCCGTTCTGGGAGAACCCGGAGTGGGGCTCGCTGCCCCTGGACCCGCCGTTCCTCACCTTCAGCGACCGCGTGACGCTGCACGTGGGCGACCTCGCGGCCGAGGTCCGGCACGTGGGCACCGCGGCCCACACCACGAACGACTCGATCGTCTGGTTCCCCGAGCGGTCCACCCTGTTCTGCGGCGACCTCGTCTTCAACGGCGGGACCCCGTTCCTGCTCATGGGGTCGGTGACGGGCGCCGTCGACGTGCTGGAGAACGTCATCGCCCCGCTCGGCGCGACGACGACGGTCCCCGGTCACGGCCCGGTCTTCCACGACCGGGCCCCGCTCGACGCCACGCTCGACTACCTGCGGTTCGTCCTCGACGTGGCGCAGCGCGGGCGCGCGGCCGGGGTGACGCCGCTGGCGGCCGCGCAGGACACCGACCTCGGCCGGTTCGCCGAGTGGCCGGACGCCGAGCGCATCGTCGGGAACCTGCACCGGGCGTACGCCGAGCTCGACGGGCTCCCCCGGGGTGGCGCGATCGACGTCATGGCTGCCCTGGGCGACATGGTCACCTACAACGGCGGGCGGCCGCTCACCTGCCTGGCGTGACGCCGGCGAGGTGAACGAGCGGCCCTCTCGTAGCCTCTAGGTGTCGTGACCCGAGACGTTGTGTGCGGCGGCGTGTCGGGTTGATCGAGGAGGGCCTCCGAGGCGAGGTGGGTGTGTCTGACGCATCCAGCTCGACCACCGGAGGCCCTCGGTGTCGCACCGTAATGC
>NZ_BSTT01000009.1 GCF_030269685.1 Actinomycetospora sp. NBRC 106378 | reverse complement strand
GGTAGCTGGGCTTCGCGCAGCACCTCGAGGCGTTGTTCCACCACGCTCACCATCGCCCTCAGCGGCATGGCCCACCACAGCGCAGCCACCCCGACCTGTCAGGTATCTCCCCGGTACGGCGTGTCCAACATGTCCCCGGCTACGACACGGTTCCCGGTGCCGCGCGAGCCTGATCAGTGACGTCTCGGCGACCTACGTCGCCGCCACCACGCACCACCTCGGGCGGCACTTCACGTTGTCCTCCAGCACGCGCTGAAGGAGCGCGCATGGACCTCCTGCCGTGCCTGACAGGCGAGACGCTGCGGACTCAAGCGTCGGGAAGCTCGATCGCGAACCGCTTCTCCTGCCCCAGGACGGCCGAAACGAGGGCGTCGAGCCCTTCCTGCAATCCGAACAGGCTCTGCACATCTCGGCTCTCGACGAGGAGGTCCTGCTCGCTCTCGACATCGATGACGCTCAGCTCCGCCTCGCCCGTCTCCCAGAGGACGAGTTGGCCGATGCGTTCGTCGTTCTCAAGCGTGAGCGCAACCATCGGCTTCGGGTAGCCGACGGAACTCCCCTCGAGTTCAAGAGTGGTGCCATGTCCGGCCATCTCGGCCTCATGCCGTGACACCCAGTCACTCATAGCGGCTCGCAGGGATCGAAACGGCACCTCATCCGCGGCGCTCACAGGTGAACCCTCGATGCAATCCACTCGATGTTCGAAGCCGGCGGCATCTCGGTGGGCAAACCCTTGCGAGCCGCAAGCTTTCCGAACGTGGATTTCGGCCCTGGGATGAATTTCCAGTCCTTTTCTCCGCCCTGTCGCAACGGAGTGTCCGCCGGTACGTCGAATTCCACGTATCTGCTGCCGGGCTTGGCCTGAGACATGTAGGACTCCGCGCTGGGCGGTTGGGCTACGTACGTGCCATACCCGCCTGATCCGTTCTGCACCTTCCCAGTGTCGACCATCGCCTGGTGCTCGTCTGGATGCATCCAGCGCCCCACCCTGGTGCTCTGGTCGGCCGTGCCCTGGCTGGGTACGCCGTCTGCACTCGGACCTGACGCCGCCGGTGACCCACCACCCGACGGAGGCTGCGCGGCGCACGGGTTCAGGCCCAGCGGGTCGGCCCAGGTGTGCGGGTTGTGCACGTACGTGGCCGGGTTCGGCGCGGGGGCCAGCCCGAGGGGGTCCTGCGACAGGTACCGGGCGGCGTCGGGGTCGTAGTAGCGGTGGAGGTTGTAGGCGAAGCCGGTCTCGGGGTCGAGGTACTGGCCCGGGAAGAGGAGTGGGGTGGAGACGCCCTGCCACTCCGTCCGGCCCCAGAGTGACCGGCGGGCCTGCCCGACCACCGACCCGTCGTCGGAGACCAGCTCCGTGGGCGCGCCGACCAGGTCCGTGACGATGGCGAAGAACGCCTCGTCGACCTCCGTCCGCCCGGCCGCCCGTCGGCGCACCCGCTGGGATACCGGCCGCAGACCGGCGTGGTCCCAGGTCGTCGACGAGACGCCGTCGGGGGCGTGCCGGACCTCCTCGACGAGGGTCGACCCGTCCCAGGCGAAGTCGACCTGCTCGGACGGCCCGACCTTCGACACGCGACGGCCGAACGCGTCGTAGACGTAGGTCCACCGGGCACCGTCAGGGGTGGTCACCGCGCTGAGCTGGTCGAGCGCGTCCCACTCGTAGCGCCAGGTCTCGGGCCGGCCCGACGACCGGCGCCGGACCCGCTGCACGACACGGCCCTCGGCGTCGTGCGCGTAGCTGACCCGGCCCGCCCGCTCGAGCACCGTGCCCCGGAAGGTCCGCGCGCCGCTGACCTCGGGGTCGGCGCCCGGCCACGACGCGCCGGTCATGTTGCCGAGTCGGTCGTAGGCGTAGATCTCGGTCCACCCGCCGGCGCGGACGCCGGTGACACGGCCCCGGAGGTCCACGTCGAACTCGCGGGCCCCGATGCCGGTCAGGGCCCCGTCCGCGCGGTACCGGTACTCGCGCGCCAGGTCGCCGATGCGCTGGCCGACCATCCGCCCGTCGACCCACTCCTGCTCGACGACCGCCGCGCCGGACCGTCGGCGGGTCTCCCGGCCCGCGACGTCGTGGTCGAACCCGATCTCCACCCCCGCCACGAGCGACCGCACCGTCGAGTCGGGGGCGTACGACCAGCGCGACGACTGTCCCGTCGGCGTCACCCGCTCCGTCCGGCGCCCGAGCAGGTCGTACGCCGACGTGACCGCCCGGCCGTTCGTCGCCTCCCCCACCACGCGGCCCACCGCGTCCCGCGTGAGCACCACGTCCACCTGTGGCGTCGTCGCCCGCACGAGCCGGCCGACCGGGTCGTGGTCGTACGTGGTGAGCGAGCCCCGCGCGCGCCGTTCGCTCACCTGCCCGAGCGCGGTGAACGCGTACGTCACCGTCTCGCCCAGCGCGTTCGTCCGGGCCCGCACCTGCCCGGCCGCGTCGAGGTCGTAGGTCCGACGGCGCCCGTCGTAGTCGGTCTCCGCGACCAGGCGCCCGGCGGCGTCGTACTCGTAGGTCCACCGCGAGCCGTCCGGCGCGATGACGCCGACCAGCCGCATCTCGGTGTCCCACACCTGCTCGGACCGCGCCCCGTCCGGTTCGACCCGGGCGGCGACGAGGTCGAAGTGCGTGTGCTCGAACCGGGTCACCGCGCCGGTCGCGGAGGTGACCGACGTCAGGTTCCCCTCGCCGTCGTAGAGCCGGCGCTCGACCCCGTCGTCGGGCTGGCTCCGGGTCGCGAGCCGCCCCTCGAGCGTCCACGTGTACCGCGTGACGAGGCCCGTGGGGTCGGTCTCGGTGACCACCCGCCCGAACGCGTCGCGCTCCCACCGCGTCACCGCGCCCACCGGGTCGGTGACCGAGACCGGGAGCCCCGCCGCGTCGTTCTCGACCCGCGTGATCGCCCCGAGCGCGTCGGTGACCGCGACGAGGCCGCGGTCGTCGTGGGTGTACCGCGTGGCAGCCCCGAGCGGATCCGTCGTCGCCACCCGTCGTCCGGACCCGTCGTAGGCGTGCGACCACACCGCCCCGTCGGCGTCCTGCACCCGCACCGGGCGGCCCGCGGCGTCGTGCTCCTCGACGACCGACGACCCGTCCGGGCGCGTGACCCGCTCCAGCACGCCGACCGCGTCGTGGCCGTACCGCGTGGTCCGGCCGAGTTCGTCGGTCTCGGCGACCACCCGGCGGCCCTCGTACTCGGTGTGCCGCTCGTGCCCCAGCGGGTCCACCACCCGGACGACCCGACCCTCGTCGTCGTGGGAGTACCGCGTGGTGTGCCCGAGGGAGTCGGTGCAGGCGACGACGTCGCCGTCGTAGGCGAACGTGCAGCTCAGCGTGTCGCCGGAGCCGACCTGGCGGACGATCCGGTCGCGGTCGTCGTACTCGTGACGGAACCACGTGCCGATCCGGTCGGCCCAGCCCGTGACACGCCCGCGCGCGTCGTACCCGAACCGCGTCGGCAACCCCGAGGACCCGACGACGGCCGTCAGGTTCCCCGCCTCGTACCCGAACCGGACCAGCGCGCGGTCGCCGCCGTCCGGGCCCGCGCCCGCCAGGTCGTACCCGACGATCCGGTCGCGCTCGGTCAGGACCTTCACCCGGTACCCACCGCCGTGCACGACCTCGAGCGGCGTCCCGTCTGCCAGCCGGTCGACGTCGTACCAGTGCCCGCGCTCCACCACCGCGGTGAGCCAGCGCTGCTCGCCCGCGCCACCGAAGTGCCAGCGCCGCTCCCCGTTCCCGACGACGGGTGTGGTCCCGTCGAGCGCGAGGGTCCAGCGCGGGTCCTCGCGGGACGCGCCACCCGTCGTCGGGAAGTGGAGGGCCATCCCGTCGACGCGGGCGAGGACGATCGCGTCGTCGGTGACGACGAGGTGCTGGTCGAGCGTGGAGGTCCAGGTCGGCCCGAAGAACCGCCCGGACCGGTAGGACGACCGGTGGAAGCGTTCGAGGACCAGCGGCAGCGCGCCCGGGAGGACCACGTCGACGGCGGGCAGCAGCAGGTGGCCGGTCCCCATGTCGACGGGCTCGCGGAGGACCAGCCCGTCGGCCGGCGCCGTTCTCGTGGCCGGGGCCATGTCGATCCGCAGGCCCGCGGCCGGAGTCGGGGCCGTCCGGACCGCCGCCACCGCCTCCGGCGTGAGCCGCGCCCCGGCCTCGACCGCGTCGGCCACCTTGATGCCGCCCTTGATCCCGGTGGCCGCCCAGCCCGCGAACGGGATCATCGCGGCCGCGGAGAGCCCGGCGTTGAGGTAGTCGCCCTCGGCGGTGTACCAGGCCGCGTTGGCGCCGTCGGCGACCTCGCCCACCACCGGCACGAGCCCGGCGACGTCGAGCGCGGCGTGCCCGAGGTCGGACCACGAGAAGCCGGACTCCTCCTCGGGTGCGGGCGCCGGAGGGGCGGGCGCCGCGGCCGCGGCGAGCCGGACCGGAGGCCCGAGTGGGGCACCGGGCGCACCCGCCGTCGTCCCCGGCGCCCCACCGGCCGCGCCGGGAACCGGCGCCGTCATCCCCGCCAGCTGTCCCTGGGCGGCCTGCACCTGCGTGGTGGCGGCCTGGTTGGCCTGCAGCTCCTGCCGGGTGGCGCGCTCCATGAGCGCCCGACCCTCGGCGATCTTCTGCTGCGCGGCGGTCACGGCCAGGTTCGCCGCGTCCATCGCCGCGTCCTGGTGCCGGGAGGCCGGTGCGGTCGCCGCGGCCAGGGAGGTGACCCGCGCCGACGCCGCCGCGAGCTCGGTCTCGCCCTGGCGGACCATCTCCTCGCCGCGGGCGAACATCTCCTGGGCCGCCCGCAGTTCGCCGGCGTAGGTGGTCACGGCCTGCCCGGCGAGCCGGGCCACGTCCGCGCCGATCGCGGCTCGGCTGCCGATCTCGGCGATCCGGCTGGTGGCCGCCGTCGCCGCGCCGCCGGTCCAGGCGCTGCCGAGCCCGCCACCGGCCGCCCGGATGCCCTCGCCCGCGCTGGTGAACTGCTCGGCCGTCGACGTCAGCTGCGACGCCCCGGCCTCGACCGCGCCCGGATCCCCCGGCATCGGCACCCCGACCACCCCCTCCCGCCCGGACGGTAGGGAAGCCGGACCCGCCGTGGGTGCGGTTCGGAGAAAGTCGCCGAGGCGGCCGGTCAGCCCCGGGACGCCGCCAGCGCCTCCGCCAGGCGCGGCGGCACGGGCACCTTGGTGAACGAGGTCGCGTCGACGCAGACGTGCACCAGGTGCACGGTGACCGCGTCCTCCCACGCGTCCCCGGACCGCCGCCGGACCGCCACCCGCGAGGAGATCGACGTCGTACCGACCTGCTCGTTCTCGACGACCAGCGACACCTCGTCGCCCCATCGCACCGACGACCCGTAGTCGAGCGACGCGTGCACGATCTGGATGTCCACGCCGTCGGCGATCATCTCGGGGTACGGGTAGCCGACGGCCGCCTGGAAGGCCGTGAACGCCTCGTCGCACCAGGTCAGGTAGTGGCCGAAGAACACCACGCCCTGCTGGTCGATCTCGGCGTACCGCGGCACCACCGGGTACGCGACGCTCACGAACGCAGCCCGAGCGACTCGTCGGAGAACTCGCCCTCGGGGGTGCCCTCGCCGTTCGGCCGCAGTTCGTTCTCCCGACCCCGCAGTTCGACCCGGCGAATCTTCCCGGAGATCGTCTTCGGCAGGTCCGCGAACTCGAGGCGCCGCACCCGCTTGTACGCGGGCAGGTTCGCGCGGCAGTACTCCAGGATCGACCGGGCCGTGTCGGCGTCCGGCGAGAAGCCGCGCGCCAGCACCACGTAGGCCTTCGGGACGGCGAGCCGGAGCGGGTCCGGCGACGGCACGACCGCCGCTTCGGCGACCGCGTCGTGCTCGATCAGCACGCTCTCGAGCTCGAACGGCGAGATGCGGTAGTCGGAGGCCTTGAAGACGTCGTCGGAGCGGCCGACGTAGGTGATGTAGCCGTCCGCGTCCCGGGCTCCGACGTCGCCGGTGTGGTAGTAGCCGCCGCGCATCACCTCGGCGTTGCGCTCCTCGTCGTCGGCGTACCCGACCATGAGGCCGACCGGGCGCTTCGAGAGGTCGACGCAGATCTCGCCCTCCTCGCCGACCGCACCCGACACCGGGTCGACCAGCGCGATCTCGAAGCCCGGCAGCGGGCGGCCCATCGAGCCGTCCTTCACCGGCTGGCCAGGGGTGTTGGCGATCTGCAGCGACGACTCGGTCTGGCCGAAGCCGTCGCGGATCGTCAGGCCCCAGGCCTCCCGGACCTGCTCGATGACCTCGGCGTTCAGCGGCTCGCCCGCGCCGACCAGCTCGCGCATCGGGACCTTCCAGGCCTTCAGGTCGGCCTGGATGAGCATCCGCCACACCGTGGGCGGCGCGCAGAACGTGCTCACGCCGTGGTCGACGAGCACCCGCAGCATCGTGTCCGCGTCGAAGCGGGCGTAGTTGTAGATGAAGATCGTCGCCTCGGCGCACCACGGCGCGAAGACGTTCGACCACGCGTGCTTCGCCCAGCCCGGGGAGGCGACGTTGCAGTGCACGTCGCCCGGCTGCAGGCCGATCCAGTACATCGTCGACAGGTGCCCGACCGGGTAGGACACGTGCGTGTGCTGCACCAGCTTGGGCTTCGACGTGGTGCCCGAGGTGAAGTAGAGGAGCAGGGTGTCGTCGGCCCTCGTCGGGCCGTCCGGCTCGAAGTCCGCGGACGCGGAGGAGGCCGACGCGAAGTCCTGCCAGCCCTCCGGGACGGACGGGCCGACGGCGATGCGCGTGTAGTCGCCCGGCACGTCGGCGAACTTGTCGACGTCGGCGTCGCGGACCACGACGTGCGCGGCGGCGCCCCGGTCGATGCGGTCGCGCAGGTCGGCCGCGCCCAGCATCGGCGTCGACGGGATCAGCACGGCGCCCAGCTTCATCGCCGCGAGGATCGTGTCCCACAGCTCCACCTGGTTGGCGAGCATGAGGATCATCCGGTCGCCGCGGCGGACGCCGAGGGAGCGCAGCCAGTTCGCGGTGCGGTTCGACCGCTCGCTCATCGTCGCGAAGGAGTACTTCGCCTCGGAGCCGTCCTGCTCGACGATCCACAGCGCCGCGCGGTCCTGCGACGACGGGTCCCGGCCGATCGCGTCGAAGTGCTCGAGCGCCCAGTTGAACTCGTCGAGCTCCGGCCAGGCGAAGTCACGGCGGGCGGCGTCGTAGTCGGTCTGTCGCTCGACGAGCAGGTCACGCGCGGCGCGGAACGCCTGCGCGGCGGGAGTCAGTTGCGACGACGACGTCGGCACGGCGGGAACCTCCGGAAACGACAGCGGGCGGGCACTGCGAGGTTCCTATCACCTCGCGGTACCCGCCCACAGCCGTACGACCGGCTACTTGAACAGCTTCCGCAGCACCAGCAGCCCGATCAACGTGCCCGCCGCGATCACGGCGTACTTGATCTTCGGGTCCGCCCACTTCTCGGCGGCGATCTCCTTGCCCTGGTCGGCGAGACGCTGCGGGTTCGCCCGCTCGGAGAGCTCGTCCAGCGCCCCGGCGAGCGCCTCGCGAGCCTGCTCGATCTCTCGCTCGATGGTGTCCGGGTCGCGTGCCACGGAGCCTCCCTCGTCCTTCTCGGTACGTGCCGCAGCACCTCGGGTGCCGCCATCGTGGCGGCATCGTGTCGTCCCCGCGCGCCGAGCCCTGGGACGACGCGCCGCACGGTGGCCGACGACATGTGAGCGGTATCGATTCCCCGTCGCCCCGCTCGCCCGGCTATCGTGCCCGCCCGTGGCTGCCGATAACCGCCTGACCCCGGGTGACGTCGCTCCGGACTTCTCGCTCACCTCCGACACGGGCGAGACGGTGTCCCTGGCGGACTACCGGGGGCGCCGCGTCGTCGTCTACTTCTACCCGGCCGCGAACACCCCGGGTTGCACCAAGGAGGCGTGCGACTTCACCGAGAACCTCGGCACGCTCAACGACGCCGGGATCGACGTCGTCGGCATCTCCCCCGACAAGCCCGAGAAGCTCGCCAAGTTCCGCGCCGACCAGGGCCTGACGTTCCCGCTGCTCTCCGACGCCGAGAAGACGGTCATGCCCGAGTGGGGCGCGTGGGGCGAGAAGACGATGTACGGGCGCACCTCGGTGGGCGTCATCCGGTCGACGTTCGTCGTCGACGCCGAGGGCAAGGTGGAGGTGGCCCAGTACGGGGTCAAGGCCACCGGCCACGTGAGCCGGCTGCTGCGCGACCTGAAGCTCTGACGTACCGGCGATGGGATTCGAACCCACACTGTGCGGCACCTAAAGCCGCTGCCTCCTGCCATTGGGCTACGCCGGTCTGCCGTTCGGACTATTCCTTCCCGACGGCGGGTGCGGTCACTGTAGGCCGTCGCGCACCTGTCGTGGGCTCCCGACCGGAGGGCCCCGCCTTGTCGTTGTGATTCACAACGACAAGGCACTCCGGGTAGGCGAGGACGCCGCGACAAGCCATCGCACTCTCGTCGGGAAGGCCTCAGAGGTACGAGCGGACCGCCTCGGCCATCTCCCCCGCCGCCTCGACCGGCGTGAAGTGCCCGACGTCGTCGAGCACCCGCACGTCCGCGCGCGGCAGCAGGTCCGGCACGGCCGAGGCGAACGCGGGCGGGAAGATCGGGTCCTGCGCCCCCCAGACGACGGTGGCCGGCACGTCCACCGGCGGTGGGAACTCCGTCACGCCCTTCAGGCCCAGCGCCGTGTACAGCGAGGACGAGCCCGAGCGGTACCAGTTCAGCGACGCCGTGAACGCCCCCGGCCGCGCGTAGTCCTCGACGAGCTGCTCGTCGACGACGGCCTCCGGGCGCCCGCCCCAGTGCGACCAGAAGTGCTCCAGGTACGTCCGCACGGCCGCCGGGTTGCCGTCGATCAGGTTCACCGCGAGGTCCAGCTGCTGGAAGTCCTGGTACCAGAACTCGGGTCGGTACTCGTCGGACAGCACCGCCTCCACCGTCACCGACGGCGCGAGCGTGTTCCCGAGGACCAACGCCCGGACCCGGTCGGGGTACTCGCGGGCGTACGCGACCGCCGTCGTGATGCCGACGTCGTAGCCCACGACGACGGCGGGCTCCAGGTCCAGCTCGGCGAGCGCCGACACGATGTGCGCCCGGTCGAAGTCCGACGGCGGCCGTGACTCGTCGCCCGGGGTGAACGACTTCCCGAACCCCGGCAGGTGCGGCACCACGACCTCGGCGGTGTCCACCAGCAACGGCGTCAGCAGCCGGTAGTCCGACACCCCGCCCGGCCACCCGTGCAGGCACAGCACCGGGGCACCGCTACCGCTCCGTTCCACCGCCAGCATCGAGGACCTCCAGCACGCGGAACCCCGCGTTCGACGACAGTCTCGACACCCTGTACCCCTGATCGCCCAGCCATCGCGCGAGCGAGTCGGATCCGAGGTTCTTCGCGACGACGAGGTGGCTGGGTCCGTCCACCCGCGGCAGCCACTGCAGGAGCAGGTCGTGCAGGGCCTCCTTCCCGCCCCGGATCGGGGGGTTGGACCACATGCCGGCGAAGCGGACGTCGTCGGGGACCTCGTCGGGACGGCAGGCCCGGATGTTGTCCAGGCCGGCGGCGCGGGCGTTCTGCTCCACCAGCCCCAGCGCCCGCGTGTTCACGTCGACCGCCCAGACCGTGGACCGGCGCCGGATCGTCGCCAACCACAGCGAGATCGGTCCCCACCCGCAGCCGAGGTCGAGCAGGTCGCCGCCCCGCTCGGGCTCGGGCGCGTGCTCGAGCAGCACCCGTGTGCCCTTGTCGAGACGGCCGCGGGCGAACACCCCGGAGTCGGTCGTGACCTGCAGCGACAGGCCCCGGACGTCGAGCCGCGCCGGTTCCGGCGCGGACGGGGTGGTCGGCTCCTCGGCGAAGTACTGCTGGTTCACGACGACGGAGCGTCCCCGACGAGCTTCCGCAGCTCCGGCGCCAGCGAGCGGAACGCCCGGGCCCGGTGCGAGACCGCGTTCTTCTCCTCCGGAGACATCTCCGCGGAGGTGACCGACCCGCCGTCGGGAACGAAGGCCGGGTCGTAGCCGAAGCCGTTGACGCCGCGCGAGGTGCGGATCAGCCGCCCGGGCCAGCGCTCGGTCACGACGACCTCGCGGCCGTCCGGGTGCACGGCCGCGGCCGCGCAGACGAAGGCGGCGCCGCGGCGTTCCTCGGGGACGTCGGCCATCTGGTCGAGCACGAGCGCGAGGTTCTTCGCGTCCTTCTCCCGACGGTCGCCGGACGAGCCCGACCAGCGCGCCGAGAGCACCCCCGGCATCCCGTTGAGGGCGTCGACGGCGAGCCCGGAGTCGTCGGCGACGGCGATCATGCCGGTCGCCGCGCACGCGTCCCGGGCCTTGGCCAGCGAGTTCTCCGCGAACGTCGCCCCGGTCTCGGGGGCCTCGGGGAACTCGGGCACCTCGTTCAGCCCGACGACCTCGACGCCGAGCCCGGAGACGATCTCCCGGAGCTCGACGAGCTTGGCGTCGTTGCGGGTGGCGAGGAGGACCTTCGTGGGAGACGCGGCGGAGCGGAGCTCGACCGGATCGCTCGTCACGGCAGCTCCCCCGGGTACGGCTCGGCGAGCGCGGCGGCCTGGGCCTCGGTGAGTCGAGCGATGCCGGCGAGGGCCGAGTCGAGCATGGCGTCGAGGGTGGCGCGGGTGTAGGTGGCGCCCTCCCCGGTCCCCTGGACCTCGACGAGCGTGCCCGCGTCGGTCGCGACGACGTTCATGTCGACCTCGGCGCGGCTGTCCTCCTCGTAGGGCAGGTCGAGGCGCACCCGACCGTCCACGACGCCGACCGAGACCGCCGCGATGGAGCACGACAGCGGGTTCGGGTCGGCCAGCTTCTTCTTCGCCCCGAGCCAGGTCACGGCGTCGGCGAGGGCCACGTAGGCGCCGGTGATCGCCGCGGTGCGGGTGCCGCCGTCGGCCTGGAGGACGTCGCAGTCGAGCTGGATCGTGTTCTCGCCGAGCGCCTTGAGGTCGATCGCCGCGCGCAGCGACCGGCCGACCAGCCGGCTGATCTCGTGGGTGCGACCGCCGACGCGGCCCTTCACCGACTCGCGGTCGGACCGGGTGTGCGTCGCCGAGGGCAGCATCGCGTACTCGGCGGTGAGCCAGCCGAGGCCGGAGTCGCGCCGCCAGCGGGGAACGCCCTCGGTCACGCTCGCCGCGCAGAGCACACGGGTGTTGCCGAAGGACACCAGCACGGACCCGGCCGGGTGCTGCTGGAACCCCCGCCGGATCTCGATGGGGCGGAGTTCGTCGTCGGACCTGCCGTCACTGCGTGCCACGGTCGCCCACCCTAGGAGGCGCCGCTCCGGAGCGACGCTGTCGGACCCCTTGGTTAGCGTGGCGCACGTGCCCCGGGACCGTCTCGTTCTCCTCGTCGCCTGCCTCGCGCAGTTCATGGTCGTGCTCGACGTGTCGATCGTGAACGTCGCGCTGCCGGCGATGCGGGAGGCGCTCGGGTTCTCGGCGGTCGGGCTGCAGTGGGTGGTCAGCGCCTACACGCTGGCGTTCGCGGGCTTCCTGCTGCTCGGCGGGCGCGCGGCCGACCTCTTCGGGCGCCGCCGGATGTTCCTGGCCGGGCTCGTGCTGTTCGGGACGGCGTCGCTGGTCGGCGGCCTGGCCGACTCGCAGGGGCTCGTGCTCGCCGCCCGCGCCGCGCAGGGCCTCGGCGGTGCGGTCCTCTCCCCCGCCACCCTGACGATCCTCACGACCACCTTCACCGAGGGCGCCGCCCGCTCGCGCGCGCTCGGGGCCTGGACGGCGATCGGCGGGGTCGGCGGCGCCGTGGGCGGCATCGCGGGCGGGGTGCTCGTGCACTTCCTCAGCTGGCGCTGGATCTTCCTGGTGAACGTGCCCGTCGTGGTGCTGACGGCGGTGCTCGCCCGGATCGCGGTGTCCGAGACCCGCGCGGACGACCGCCCGCGCCTCGACGTCGGGGGCGCGGTGCTCGTCACCGGTGGTCTGGTCGCGTTCGTGCACGGGGTGGTCACCAGCGAGACCGCCGGGTGGGCCGCGCCCCTGACCTGGGGCAGCTTCGTCGTCGCCGCGGTGCTGCTCACGGGCTTCGCGGTCCTCGAGACGCGGATCGCCTCGCCGCTCGTCCCGCTCGGCATCTTCCGGATCCGCCCGGTCAGCGTCGCCAACGGCACGATGGCGCTGATCGCCTCGGCCATGTTCGCGATGTGGTACTTCCTGTCGATCCACATGCAGGGCGTCCTCGGCTTCGACGCGCTCACCGCCGGGCTCGCGTTCCTGCCGCAGTCGGCCTCGATCGTGCTCGGCTCCCAGTTCTCCTCCCGCATGCTCGGGCGGCTCGGCACCCGGCCCCTGCTCGTCGGCGGTGCGTTCCTGACGGCGGCCGGCTTCGCGTGGTTCGCGCTGCTCACCCCGGAGTCGACGTGGGTCGGCGGCGTGCTCGGACCGGGCATCGCCGTGGGGCTGGGCATGGGTGTCGCGCTGACGCCGCTCGCGGGGGCCGCCACCTCGGGGGTCGACCGCACCCGGGCGGGCCTCGCGTCCGGGCTGCTCAACACCTCGCGTCAGGTCGGCGGGGCGATCGGCCTCGCCGTGCTGTCCACCCTCGCCACCGCACGGGCCGACGGGCTGCTCGCGGTGGGCGCCTCCCCGGCTGCGGCCGCCACGGCCGGCACCACCCGCGCGTTCGCAGTGGCCGCGGTGGTCGTGGCGGTGGCCGGGCTCGTGGCGCTGCTGCTGCCGCGATCGCCGCGCACCACGGAGGACTCCCCCGCCGAGCTCGTCACCGAGCCGGTCGATGGAGCCACCGCGCGCTGACCCGTCGGGCCCCCGCGAGGTGCACACCAGGCATGCCCCGCGCGCGCCGGGACCTGCCCCACATCACCCTCGCGAACGCCACCCCGTGCACCCGTCCGCGAGGTGCACACCAGGCATGCCCGGCCGCGCCGGAACCCGCCCCACGTGACCCTCGCGCGAGGCAGCCGGGTCGGCCTCAGACCGTGTAGTGCCCGTCGGGCCGGACGAGCTCCGCCGGGCCGGAGTACTCGGTCCGCGCCTCGGAGAGGAGTTCCTCGCCGTCGTACCAGGCCGGCACGTGGGTGATGAGCAGCCGCTTCACCCCGGCCTCGCGGGCGACCACCCCGGCCTGCTTGCCCGAGAGGTGCACCCCCGGCGGACGGTCGGGCGAGTCGGTCCAGGTCGCTTCGCACAGCAGCACGTCCGCGCCCCGGGCGAGCTCGACGAGCGAGTCGCACGGCCCGGTGTCGCCCGAGTAGACCAGCACCCGGCCGTCGTGCTCGAGACGGACCCCGTAGGCCTCGCAGGGGTGGTCCACCGGGGCGCTCGACAGTGCGAAGTCGCCGACGCCGGCCGGGCCGTCCGCGAACACGTGGTAGTCGAAGACGTCCGTCAGATCGGTGGCGACGCGTTCGTCCGAGGACGGCGCGTAGGCCACCGCCAGGCGCACCTCGGACTCGCTCGGCCCGTGCAGCGGCAGCACCTTGCCGGGCCCGTCCGGGTGGTAGCGCCGGTGGACGATCAGCCCGGAGACGTCCGCGCAGTGGTCCGGGTGCAGGTGCGACAGGACCACCGCGTCGAGGTCGAACGGGTCCATGTGGCGCTGCAGCGTCCCGAAGGTGCCGTTGCCCAGGTCGAGCGCCAGGGTCGTGGAGCGGGTGCGTACGAGGTACCCGGACGCAGGCGAAGTGGGCCCGGCCCCGCTGCCGGAACACCCCAGGACGATCAGTTCCACGCGGGCACCCTACGGGCCGATCGGAGAGGGCGACACTCCGTCGGACGGACGGCTTCCCCGCGAGCCCCGTCGATCCGCCGTGGCGACGAGCCGCGCGGCCAGGATCCCGGCCAGTGCCCCGAACAGGTGAGCCTGCCAGGAGACCCCGGGCGTGCCCGGCAGCACGCCCCAGAGCACCCCGCCGTAGAGCAGGAAGAGCACGACGGCGAGCGCGATCTGCCGTCCGGACCGGGCGAAGAAGCCGCGGAAGAGCAGGAAGGCGAGCCACCCGAAGATCACCCCGGACGCCCCGACGGTGACCCCGAAGCCGGTGAGCCAGGTGAGGAAGCCGCCGAGCAGCCACACCAGGGCGGTCACCGCGATGAACTGGCCGAGGCCGCCGGCCAGGACGAGGAAGCCGAGCACCAGGAACGGCAGCGAGTTGGCGATGAGGTGCGCCCACCCGTAGTGCAGCAGCGGCGCCCAGAGGATGCCGGAGAGGCCGCTCACGGAACGCGGGACGATGCCGTCCTGATCCAGCGCACCGCGGAAGACGAACTGGTCCAGGGCCTCGATGACCCACAGCAGGGCGAGGAAGAGCACCATCCCGACGGCAGCACGGGCCGGATGCGCCGGGATGATGCGGGGCTTCGCGGGGACGGTCGGGGCGCTCACCATCCCGACGATAGCGACGGAACCTGAGAAATCAGGCCCAGAGCTGGCCCTCGAGCCCCTCCGCGGCCTCCTCCAGCGTCCCGGCGTAGGCACCGGTGGACAGGTACTTCCACCCGCCGTCGCAGACGATCATGACGATGTCGGCCTCGTCGTCGCTCCCGGCCGCCTTCTCGGCCTGGGCCAGGGCCGCGTGCAGGATGCCGCCGGTGGAGATGCCGGCGAAGATGCCCTCCTGCTCGACCAGCTGGCGGGTGCGCCGCAGCGCGTCCTGCGCGCCGACCGAGTAGCGGCCGGTGAGGACGTCGGGGTCGTAGAGCTCGGGCACGAAGCCCTCGTCCATGTTCCGCAGGCCGTAGACCAGCTCGCCGTAGCGGGGCTCGGCGGCGATGATCTGGCAGTCCGGCTTGTGCTCGCGCAGGTAGCGACCGGTGCCGACGAGCGTGCCGGTGGTGCCGAGGCCCGCGACGAAGTGGGTGATCGTCGGGACGTCGCGCAGGATCTCCGGGCCGGTGCCCTCGTAGTGCGCGAGCGGGTTCGCCGGGTTGCCGTACTGGTAGAGCATGACCCAGTCGGGGTTCTGGGCCGCGATCTCCTTCGCGGTGGCCACTGCCTGGTTGGAGCCGCCCGCCGCCGGCGAGAAGATGATCCGCGCGCCGTACATCTCGAGCAGCTGGCGCCGCTCGGCCGAGGTGTTCTCCGGCATGACGCACACCAGCGAGTAGCCCTTGAGCTTCGCGGCCATCGCCAGCGAGATCCCGGTGTTGCCCGAGGTCGGCTCGAGGATCGTGCAGCCGGGCGTCAGCAGCCCGTCCTCCTCGGCCTTGGTGATCATGCGCAGGGCCGGGCGGTCCTTGATCGAGCCGGTCGGGTTGCGGTCCTCGAGCTTCG
The DNA here is from genome assembly GCF_030269685.1 of Actinomycetospora sp. NBRC 106378. Classification (GTDB taxonomy): domain Bacteria; phylum Actinomycetota; class Actinomycetes; order Mycobacteriales; family Pseudonocardiaceae; genus Actinomycetospora. The sequence goes on along the minus strand of NZ_BSTT01000009.1, from coordinate 228,993 downwards.
CCCACAGCCGCACGTGCGGCGCCGGGGAGAACGACGGCAGCCCCACGACGGGGGTGTCGCCCAGGGCGTGGATCAGCGAGTCGTACCGCGCCATCGGGTGCTCCAGAGAAGAGACGGCCCCCGGGCCGCGCCGGCCCGGGGAACGGGGCTCAGCGGCCGCCGGCGACGGCGGGCAGGATCGTGACGGTGCCGTTGTCGGGGACCTGCGCGTCGAGGCCACCGGCGAAGCGGACGTCCTCGTCGTTGACGTAGACGTTGACGAAGCGGTGCAGCGCGCCGTCGGTCACCAGCCGGTCCTTGATACCGGGGTGGTTGGCATCGAGGTCGGAGATGACCTCCTGCAGCGTCGACCCCTCGGCCTTGACCTGCTTCTCCCCACCGGTGTGGGTGCGCAGGATCGTCGGGATCGAGACGGTGGCGGACACGGCTTTCCTCCAGGAGAACGGGGCGGGACCTACACGGGACAGCGTCGCACGACGCCGGGTTGTTCCGGGACGTCAGGAACGGTCCGGCACGTCACCCGCGCCGGTGTGGGAGAACATGTAGTTCTCCACGACCTGGACCTCGTCCTCGACGACCTCACCTGCGTCGTCGAGCAGGAACGAGCGCAGGTCGTAGGGCGAGTCCGGTCCGGTGATGGCGACGATCGCGAAGTGGACACCGGGCTGCAGGCCCATGAACTCGATGTCCTTGACCGAGGGGTAGGCCTCGGGGAGCCCGGTGTCGGTGAGCGGGCGGCGCGGGACGCGCGTGTGCGAGTGGAAGACCACCACGGTCTCCTCGTCGCGCTGCGTCGCCTCCTTGTACACGGCGAACTGCTCGCGCGAGTCGAAGCGGTAGTCGCTGCCCCGGGCGTCGGCGTCGTCCGCGTTCGTCATCGGCACGTAGCGCTCGGGCCGGTCGCTCTCCTCCGGGCCCAGCAGCTGACCGCACGCCTCGCGCGGGTGGTCGCGGCGGGCGTGCGCGACCAACTCCTCGACGAGGTCCCGGCGGATCACGAGCACGCCGACCACCCTACGGGCCGCTCAGGGCAGCAGCACCGTGAGCAAGGAGTCCTGCAGCCAGGTCAACCAGTGGTAGACGGGCAGGTGGTCGGTCCGGGGGTCGTCCGGCGGCAGCTGCTCGGGCATGTCCTCGGTCACCTCGAGCGCGGTGCCGAGCGCCAGGCGGACGTCGTTGACCGCGGTCAGCCACGCCTCGGCCTGCGGCACCGTCAGTTCCACCCGCCCGCCGCCGCCGGGGCAGGAGGCGAGCAGCGTCGCGATGGCGTCGCGCTTGGCGGTGATCAGCTCGGGCTCGTTCACCGAGCGCATGGCCGCCGAGAGCGCCGCTCCGTCGGGATCGACGCCACCCGCTGCATCGTTCCCGTCGGGCCGGTGGAAGTCCGGGAGCAGTCGCGCGAGCACCGGGTCGTCCGGGGCCGTGGACGGTCCGGTCCGGATCCCGGTGAGGGCCGCGAGCTCGTCCTGCGGGACGGCGTCGGCGCGGCCGGAGAGCATGTCGTCGACCTGCCCGACGAGCCCCCGCAGCACCGAGGCCTCGGCGGGGTCGAGCACCGCGACGTAGCGGGCGCGCTCGCCCCGGCCGTGCCGTTTCCAGGCGCGCACCGGCTAGCCACACCCCGTCGCTGCGCTCGCCCCGGTCACGACGCCCGCTGCATCGTCGCCCACAGGCCCGCCGCGTGGAGCTTCGCGACGTCGCCCTCGACCTTCTCCCGACTGCCCGACGACACCGTCGCCCGACCCTTCTGGTGCACGTCCATCATCAGCGCGGTGGCCTTCTGCTTGTCGTAGCCGAAGATCTTCTGGAACACGTAGGTCACGTAGGACATCAGGTTGACCGGGTCGTTCCACACGATCGTCTGCCACGGGGTGTCGGCGCCGACGAGCTCGTCGGGCAGCTCCTCGACCGTCGGCGCCGGCTCCACCGGCGCCGAGAGCGCAGGAAGACGCTGGGGCAGGGGGAGCACGCCGACAGGGGAGCCCGACCCGATCGCACAGCGCATCTCGCCATCGTCTCAGCTGCCCACCGGGTGCCGCACGTGGCCGTCCCCGGGCCCCGGCGAAACGAATCGGACATCCGTCGCGATCGTTCACCCGGAAGGGGGGTGGGGATGCGCGTGCGGGTCGAGCTGTCCGAGCAGCAGGACGCCCGCGCCCACGCCCGGGAGCACGCCGCGGACCGTCTGCCCGACCGCACGCCCTACGGCCTCCACCGGGTCGCGACCGGCGACGTCGACGTCGTCTTCCGGCCGCCGCTGCCGCCGGCCGCCCGGACGCTCTCGCGGGTCGTCCGCAACCGGCTCGGCGGGTACGACGTCGTCGGCGCGACCGCCGGTGCCCTCGACCGCGACCGCGCGCGGGCCGACGTCGTGCTGTGCATGGACGAGCGCGCCGGCTTCCCCGCCGCCCTCGGGCCCGGCCCGCCGGTCGTCAGCCACCTCATCTGGGTCGGCCGTCCGGACTCCTACGGCCGCGCCCGTCGCGCCGTCGTGCACCGCGCGCTGGACCGCCTCGCCGGGGCCTTCACCACGACGCCGAGCCTGCGCGACGACCTGCTCGCGGCCTGGGATCTCGATCCGTCGCGGGTGGTGGCGGTCCGTCCCGGGATCGACACCGGGTTCTTCCCCCCGCAGCCCTTCCCGACGTCGACCGACGAGACCTCCCCGGACCCGACGCCCGTCGTCGTCAGCGCCGGCGACGACCGGTTCCGCGACCACGGGACCCTCGTCGCCGCGCTCGACGGGCTGCGTCGCCGGGGGCTGCCCGTGCGGCTGGAGCTGGCGACGACCCTCGCGGACGCGCAGGTACCGGCCGGCCTCGGCGTCCTCCACCGCCGCCGGATGGAGGGCGGGATGCGGGCCCTCTACCGCCGGGCGAGCGTGGTCGCGGTGGCGCTGCAGCCGACCACGCGCGGCAGCGGCACCAGCGTGGTGCTCGAGGCGGCTGCCTCCGCGCGGCCGGTCGTCGCCACCCGCACACCCGCGATGGCCGCGCTGGTCGCCGACGGCGAGCGCGGGCTGCTCGTCGAGCCCGGGGACCCGACGGCGTTCGGCGACGCCGTCGCCGCTCTGCTCGCCGACCCCGACCGGGCCCGGCGCATGGGCGCGGCCGCCCGCACCTGGGTCGAGGGAGCCCACACGAGCGCCCACATGGCCGACGACGTGCGGCGTGTCCTGCGGGGCGCGCTGCGGCCGTCCTGACGACGGGGCCTGGTTACGCTGGCGGGGTGACCAGCGGCACCGCGCTCATGACCGACCAGTACGAGCTGACGATGCTCGACGCGGCCCTGGCCGACGGCACCGCCGACCGGCGCGCCACGTTCGAGGTGTTCGCGCGCTCGCTGCCGCACGGGCGCCGCTACGGCGTGGTCGCGGGCACCGCGCGCGTGCTCGAGTCGCTCACGCGCTTCTCCTACGGCGACGACGAGCTCGCGGCGCTCCGCGCGACCGGCGCGCTCTCCGAGCGCGTGCTCGACCACCTCGCGGGCTTCCGCTTCGCGGGCGACGTCGTCGGCTACCCGGAGGGCGAGCTGTACTTCCCGGGCTCCCCGGTGCTCTCGGTGTCCGGGACCTTCGCCGAGTGCGTCCTGCTCGAGACCCTCGTGCTCTCGATCCTCAACCACGACTGCGCCATCGCCTCCGCCGCTGCCCGCATGGCGACGGCCGCGGCGGGCCGGCGGCTCATCGAGATGGGCTCGCGGCGCACGCACGAGGAGGCGGCGGTCGCCGCGGCCCGCGCGGCCTACCTCGCGGGCTTCGACGCCACCTCCAACCTCGAGGCCGCCGCCCGCTACGGGGTCCCGACGACGGGGACCTCGGCCCACGCGTTCACGCTCCTGCACGACACCGAGGAGGAGGCGTTCCGCGCGCAGGTCGCGGCGCTCGGCGTCGGGACCACCCTGCTCGTCGACACCTACGACATCACCGAGGGCATCGAGACCGCGGTGCGCGTCGCCGGCCCGGAACTCGGCGCCGTGCGCATCGACTCCGGCGACCTCGGGGTGATGGCCCAGCGGGCGCGCCAGCAGCTGGACGCGCTCGGGGCCACGAGGACGCGCGTGGTGCTCTCCGGCGACCTCGACGAGCACGCCATCGCCGGGCTGCGCGCCGAACCGGTGGACGCCTACGGCGTGGGCACCTCCGTCGTCACCGGTTCCGGGGCCCCGACGGCCGGGATGGTCTACAAGCTGGTCGAGGTCGACGGCCGTCCGGTGGCGAAGCGCTCGTCGTCGAAGGAGTCCCGTGGCGGCGCGAAGTCCGCCGTCCGCCGCCACCGCCCGACCGGCACCGCGGTGGAAGAGGTCGTGCACCGGATCGACCACCCCGTGGAGGTCGGCGAGCACGACCGCGTCGTGCCGGTGGACCTGGTCAAGGCCGGGGAGACGGTGTCGGGCCTGCCCTCGCTCGCGGACGCCCGGGAGCACCTGCGGCGCAACCTCGTCGCCATCCCGTGGGAGGGCCTCAAGCTCTCCCGCGGGGAGCCGGCCGTCCCGACGACGTTCGTCCCCTGACCTACTCGTCCAGCTGCGGACGGATCTCCGTGGCGAAGCGACCGAGCAGCTCGCGGCCCTCCGCGACGTCGCCCCGGTTGGTCGGGACGATCAGCTCGTCGAGGCCGGCCTCGCGCCACCGGCCGATCGTGTCCACGATCTGCGCCGCGGAACCCGCGACGACCGGGGAGCGGGACTCCGGGGCCGTGCCGTCGATCAGGAACAGAGCCTGGGTGGACCGCCGGATCTCCCCCGGGTCGCGCCCGATCCGCTCGCAGTGCTCGTCGAGCACGGCGGACTTGTGCGCGAACACCTCGGGCGTGGACCAGGTGTTCCACTCGTCGGCCCAGCGGGCGACCACGCCGAGCATGCGCCGCTCGCCGGAGGCCCCGATGAGCAGCGGGATCCGGTCCGCCGCCGGGACGTGCGGGGCGTCCGTCACGGCGTAGTGCCGACCCGACACGGTGGTCCGGGGGCGGCGGAGCAGGCCGTCGAGCACGGCCAGGCCCTCCTCGAAGCGGTCGATCCGTTCCCGGACCGGCCCGAGCGGGATGCCGTAGGCGGCGTGCTCGTTGAGCTGCCAGCCCGCTCCGACCCCGAGGACGAGGCGCCCGCCCGACAGGTCCGACGTCGTCGCGGCGATGTTGGCCAGGACGGCGGGGTGCCGGTAGGTGATCCCCGCGACCATGCTGCCGAGCCGCAGGCGCGGCACGACGGTGGCGAGACCCGCGAGCACCGAGAAGCAGTCGCGGAGCGCGACGTCGGAGCGTTCCTCGGTCCCGGTGTTGCCCATGAAGTGGTCGGCGACCCAGAGTCCGTCGTAACCGGCGGACTCCGCCTCGTGCGCGACGGCGACGATGTCCGTCGTCGACCAGGTGGTGTTCAGCCAGGCACTGACGGCGAGAGTCACCCGGCGAGCAGATCACGGGCCCCCGCGAGGGGCAAACGACGGCCCCGACCCCCGATAGGGTGACGCCATGACCCGCGCGCTGATCGTGGTCGACGTCCAGATCGACTTCTGCGAGGGCGGCTCCATGGGCGTCGCCGGCGGGGCGGCGACGGCCGCCGCGATCACCCGGTTCCTCGGTGCCGAGCACGGCCGCTACGCGCACGTCGTCGCCAGCCGCGACTACCACGAGGACCCGGGCGCGCACTTCGCCGAGCACCCGGACTTCGTCGACAGCTGGCCCGTCCACTGCCGGGTGGGCGAGCCGGGGGCGGCGTTCCACCCGGAGCTCGACGTGTCGCGCATCGAGGAGGTGTTCTCGAAGGGCCGGCACACCGCCGCGTACTCCGCCTTCGAGGGCACGTCGGAGTCCGGGGAGCGGCTCGTGGACTGGCTGCGCAACCGCGGGGTCGACCTCGTCGACGTCGTCGGGATCGCCACCGACCACTGCGTGCGCGCCACCGCGGTCGACGCCGCGGCCGAGGGCTTCTCGACGACGGTGCTGCTCGACCTGACCGCGGGCGTCGCCCCGGAGACGACCGAGACGGCGTGCAGCACCATGCGCGAGGCGGGCGTCGCGCTCGCCCGTGCGTCCTGACTCCTCCGTGGCAGGAAAGCGTCGTTGCTGTCACGAGGTGACAGCAACGACGCTTTCCTGCCGTGGGGGCCGGAGGTCTCGCCGCGTGCGATCCGACCTCGTGAGGCACCCTGGATGCCGACGACCTCGTCGGGTCCCCTGTGAGAGGTCGACGGCCTCCTCGACGACCAGGAACGACCGCGCCGGCCCCGCCGGACGGCCACCGGAACGAGGACCCATGACCGTCCACCGCGACGACGCACGCACCGCCCCGACGTTCGCGGACCTCACGGACCGCATCAAGGCGGCCGGCCTGCTGCGTCGCCGCCCCGGGGTCTACGCGACGGTGTTCGCCGGCAACTTCCTCCTGTTGGCAGCGACCGTCACCGCCTTCGTCCTGCTCGGCCCGTCGTGGTGGCAGGTCCTCACCGCCGTCGCCCTCGGCCTCGTCACGACCCAGCTCGCCTTCGTCGGCCACGACGCCGGGCACCGCCAGATCTTCGCGCGCCGGCGGGCCAACGACGTCGTCGGTCACCTGCACGGGGCGCTGGTCGGGATGAGCTTCGGGGCGTGGGTGGTCAAGCACAACACCCACCACGCCTCCCCGAACCACGCCGACGCGGACCCGGACATCGACATCCCGGTGCTGGCGTTCAGCGTCGAGCAGGCGGCCACCCGGCGGGGGTTCGCCCGGTGGGCCGTGGCGCACCAGGCCGTCCTGTTCCTCCCGCTCCTGCTGCTGGAGGGGTGGAACCTGCACCTGGTCGCGTTCCAGGAGGCCCTCCACGGGCGGGTGCCCCGGCCCCGGCTGGAGGTCGCGCTGCTCTCGCTGCACGTCGTCGGGTACCTGGCCGCGGTCCTGCTGGTGCTCACACCCGGGCAGGCCGTCGTCTTCGTGCTCGTCCACCAGGGCGTCTGGGGCCTCTCGATGGGCCTGGCGTTCGCGCCGAACCACAAGGGGATGCCGGTGCTCGACCCCGGCACCCGGCTCGACCACCTGCACAAGCAGGTGCTGACGTCGCGCGACGTGCGCGGCGGCCGTGTCCTCGGCTACCTGCTCGGCGGGCTCGAGCACCAGGTGCCCCACCACCTCTTCCCGCGGATGCCGCGGCCGAACCTGGGGCGCGCGCGGGTGCTCGTCGAGGCGTTCTGCCGGGAGCACGACCTGCCCTACACCCGCACGGGCCCGCTGGACTCCTACCGCCAGGTCCTCCGCCACCTCCACGAGGTGTCCGCGCCCCTGCGCACGTGACTGGACCGTCCGGAGCAATCGTGGCGGTGCCCGGAACCGTCGGAGCGCCTCCGTAGTCTGAGCCCGCGAAGGGGGTGCGGGCATGGCACAGCTGTCGGAGTCGGTCACCGACACCGCCCCGGTGGCGGAGCTGCTCGCCGCCGCCGTCGAGGCTCTGGGCGGGACCGAGCGGACGGGCCAGCAGGAGATGGCGGCCGCCGTCGAGCGGGCCCTGCGCACCGGGGAGCACCTCGCGGTGCAGGCCGGGACGGGCACCGGCAAGTCGCTCGCCTACCTCGTGCCGTCGATCCGGCACGCCCTGGAGGCCGACCAGGCGGTCATCGTGTCCACCGCCACCATCGCCCTGCAGGCCCAGCTCGTCGACCGCGACCTGCCCCGGCTGACGAAGGCGCTGGAGCCCGTCCTGGGCCGGAAGCCCACCTTCGCGATCCTCAAGGGCCGCGGGAACTACCTGTGCCGGCACAAGATCGAGTCCGGGGCGCAGGCCGAGGACCCGGGCGACGAGCAGCTCTTCGACCCGTTCCAGGTCTCGGCGCTGGGCCGTCAGGTCACGCGGCTGCACGAGTGGGCCGAGCAGACGAACACCGGTGACCGCGACGAGCTGGTCCCCGGGGTGCCCGACCGCGCCTGGCGGCAGGTGAGCGTCACCGCCCGCGAGTGCCTCGGCGCGTCCCGCTGCCCCGTGGCCGAGGACTGCTTCTCCGAGCTCGCGCGGCACAAGGCCGGGGCCGCCGACGTCGTCGTCACCAACCACGCGCTGCTCGCGATCGACGCCATCGAGGGTCGCGCGGTGCTGCCCGAGCACGACGTCGTCGTGGTCGACGAGGCCCACAACCTGGTCGACCGCGTCACCTCCGTCGCCACCGGCGAGCTCACCGGCTCGAGCGCCACCGCCGCCGCCCGGCGCTGCGCGAAGCTCGTCGACCAGGCGCTCGCCGACCAGCTGGTCGACGCCGGCGAGGGGCTCGACGCGGTGCTGCTGGACACCCCGGTCGGCCGCTGGGAGCACCTCCCGGAGCCGGTGGGCCGGATGCTGTCGGCGATCCGCAACGCCGCCTGGGCGTGCAAGCAGGCCCTCGGCCCGGAGCGGGAGAAGGGGCCGAAGGAGAACGACACCGACGCGGCCAACCGACGGTTCGCCAGCGCGATGGTCGAGGAGGTCCACGACGTCGCCGGCCGGTTGCTGACCGCGTTCGACCGCGAGGACCCGGCGACCCGCCCCGACGTCGTGTGGCTCTCCGAGCGCGAGCTCGGCTCGAGCACCGTGCGCGCGCTGCACGTCGCGCCGCTGTCGGTCGCGGGCCTGCTCGCCCACCGCCTGTTCGGCCAGTCCACGGTCGTGCTGACCAGCGCCACGCTGGTCCTCGGCGGGTCCTTCGACGCGCTGGCCCGCCAATGGGGTCTGCCGGTGAAGGGCGCGAAGGTCGAGGCCCCGCCCGACGACGGGTCCGGCCACGGCAACGACCCCGCCACCAACCTCGTCTGGCACGGCCTCGACGTCGGGTCGCCGTTCGCCCACGCCAAGGCCGGCATCCTCTACGTCGCCCGGCACCTCCCACCGCCGGGACGCGACGGACTCTCCGGCGCGGTGCTCGACGAGATCGACGGCCTGGTCCGCGCCGCCGGGGGCCGGGCGCTCGGGCTGTTCTCCTCGATGCGCGCCGCGAAGCAGGCCACCGAGGACCTCCGCGGCCGCTGGGACGGCACCGTCCTGTGCCAGGGCGAGGACTCGACGAACACGCTCGTGCAGAAGTTCGCCGCCGAGACCGGCAGCGTCCTGTTCGGCACGATCTCGCTCTGGCAGGGCGTCGACGTCCCTGGCGAGTCGCTGCAGCTGGTGATGATCGACCGCATCCCGTTCCCCCGGCCCGACGACCCGCTCGTCGCCGCCCGCCAGCGCGCCGTCGACGCCCGCGGCGGCAACGGGTTCCTCACCGTCTCGGCCACGCACGCCGCGCTGCTGCTCGCCCAGGGCGCCGGCCGGCTCCTGCGCGGCACCGGTGACCGGGGTGTCGTCGCGGTCCTCGACTCCCGGGTCGCGACGAAGCAGTACGGCGGCTTCCTGCGCGGGTCCCTGCCGCCGTTCTGGACGACGAACGACCCCGCCGTCGTCCGGGGGGCCCTGGAGCGCCTGCGCGGCGACTGAGCCGCTCCCGCGCCGGGCGCAGGACCGACCTACAGCGTCGCCAGCAACGCGTCCGCGAGGAGGCCCGCGGCCGCAGGGGCCCGGCGCAGGAACAGCTCGGGCTCGATGAGTTCGAGCTCCATCACCACCGGCTCGCCGTCGATGCGCACCAGGTCGACCCGGGCGGCGTGGACCGGGGCCGGGGCCTGCGCCAGGGCCTGCTCGGCGACGGCGAGCTCGCGCGGCGTCGGCTCGTGGTCCTCCAGCCGCCCGCCGTGGCGCTCGTGCACGAGGAACCCGTCGGCCGCGGGGAACTTGCGCACCGCGTGCGACCACCGGTCGCCCAGCCGGATCAGCGACACCTCGCCCTCGGTGCCGATCGACTCGACCGCCGGCTGCACCAGCACGTCCACGGCCGCGGCCAGCCCCGCCAGGGTCTCGTCGAGCTCCGGCCCGGTCCCCCGGAACGTCTCGCGCCCACCCGCCGACACGGCCGGCTTCACCACCACCCGCGACGGGCCCAGCGGCTCCGGCGTCGACCCCGCCGCGACGAGGCGCGTCGGCACCACCGGCACCCCGGCCCCGGAGAGCTCCACCAGGTAGCGCTTGTGCGAGTTCCACTCCAGGACCTCGAGCGGGTTCTGCAGCGCCGTCCGCGCGGCCACTGCGCGGGCCCAGGCCAGGAACTCGTCGCGGCGCCCCGAGTAGTCCCACGTCGTGCGCACCGCGACGAGGTCGGCGGCCGACCAGCCCGCGACGTCGTCCGGGGAGTCCCAGGGCTCGACCCGGGCCTCGACCCCGCGCTCGGTCAGGGCGGCGACCAGGGGCTGGTTCTCCGCGTCGATGCGCTCCGAGCGCACCCGGGTGCTGGCGACGATCACGGTGGGCATGATGATCAGCTTCCCGCAGCCACCTGTCCGATGCAGGTCACGGTGCCCGGCGCCACCTCGGTGAACCCCGCGTCGCGCACGGGGGCGACGCCGTGCCGCTCCCACGCGGCCTGCGGGTCGTCGAGCGCCGCGCACCAGACGTCCCAGTCCGACGTGGAGGCCGTCCGGACGGCGGGTGTGGTCACGGCCGTCGGGTCGCCTCCGGTCCACGACACGACGGTCGCGAGGATCATGCTCGCGTGCCCGACCTGAGCGCCGGCCTTCCCGGTGGACTGCTCGACGCGCGGGTTCAGCCAGATGACTGGCTGCCCGGTCTCGACGGGTCCCGGCTCGTCGTCATCCTCCCCAGTTCCGCTCGCCCCGCCTGGAAGATCCGTCCCCCCGATCTGCAGCCGCCGCACCTCGTGGGGCACGTCGTCCACCGGCCCCGGGACCAGGGCCCGGACCAGCTCCGACACCGTCACACCCGGCACGTCCTGCACCGCCCGCCAGTGCGCCGTCCGCGCCCGGCGGGCGAGCTTCCGGATGCGCCCGGCCCCGCACCACGCGGCCACGGCGTCGAACCACTCCCCACCCGGAGCGGAGCGTTCGTCCAGACACAGCGCGAGGGCGGCCGCGGCGGCCGCCTCGAGCAGCGCCGTCGGGGTCGGGGGCTCCTGGCGCTCGATGCGCAGGATCACCGGCATCGCCCGCACCGGCCCGTCGGGGTCCTCGTCGAGCGAGGGCGCCGGCCGGTCCGTGGCCCACGGACACACCCGGTCGGCGAGCGGCGCGAGGGCCGCGAGGGACTCAGAGCGGGACACGGCGCAGGAGGCCCTCGGCGGCGTCCGCCACCTCGATCTCGTCCCGGGTCACCCCGAGCACGAACAGGACCGCGTCGAGGAACGGGGAGGACAGCGCCGTGTCGGCGGCCGCCGCCACCACGGGCTTGGCGTTGAACGCGATGCCGAGCCCGGCTGCGGCGAGCATGTCGAGGTCGTTCGCACCGTCGCCGACCGCCACCGTCTGCTCGACCGGCACCTGGTAACGCGCCGCGAAGTCGAGCAGCGCGCGCGCCTTGCCCGCGCGGTCGACCACCTCGCCGACGACCCGCCCCGTCAGGTGGCCGTCGACGATCTCCAGCTCGTTGGCCGCGGCGTAGTCGAGCCCGAGGTCGGCGACCAGGTAGTCGATGACGTGGGTGAACCCGCCGGACACGACACCGCAGCGGAAACCCAGCCGCTTGAGCGTCCGCACCGTGGTGCGGGCACCCGGGGTCAGCTGGATCTGGGCGGCCACGTCGTCGAGGCAGGACGCCGGGAGCCCCGCGAGGGTGGCGACCCGGCGGTGCAGCGACGCGGCGAAGTCGATCTCGCCGCGCATCGCCGCCTCGGTGACGGCCCGGACCTCGGCCTCCCGCCCGGCGTGGGCCGCGAGCATCTCGATGACCTCGCCCTGCACCAGGGTCGAGTCCACGTCGAACACGATCAGCCGCTTCGCGCGCTGGGCGATGCCGACGCGCTGCACCGCGACGTCGACCCCGGCCCGCTGCGACGCCCCGACCAGGGCCTGCCGCAGGGCGGCGTCGGTGGGCGGCGACACCCCGGGCACCGAGATGCGCAGCTCCAGCCCCGTCACCGGGTAGTCGGCGACCCGACGCACCCGGTCGATGTTGACCCGCAGCGACGCGAGGGTGCGCGCCACCTCCGCGAAGTCCGCCGCGGCGATGGGACGCCCGAGCACCGACACCACGTGGGTCGAGTAGGGGTGCACCGACGACGCGTCCCCGCCGGTCTCGACGGTGACGGCGAGTCCGAGGGCGGGGATCGCGAGGTCCAGGCTCTGCGCGAGCCGTGTCGGGTCACCCGCGACCCCGACCAGCGCCGACAGCGTCAGGTGACCGTGGATCGTCGCCTGCTGGACGTCGAGCATCTCGGCGCCGTGCTCGGCGAGCACCGTGAAGAGGGTGGCCGAGACGCCCGGGAAGTCCGGCCCGGTGACCGTGACCAGCAGCGTGGTCCGTGACGCGGCGAGCGCCGCCGAGACGGACCCGTTGTCCGTCGCGGCGGCGCCGACGACCTGACCGTCCCCCGACGGACGGCTCACTTGTTCCGGGGGTCGCTGCCGGGGAGGTTCTCCTGACCGACCTTGCCCGTGGCGGCCTCACCGATGCTGGAGTGACCACCACCGATGTGCGCCTCGAGCCGGATGCGCTCGGTGAGGTGCGGGTAGTGCAGCTCGAACGCCGGACGCTCGGACCGGATCCGGGGCAGCTCGGTGAAGTTGTGCCGCGGCGGCGGGCACGAGGTCGCCCACTCCAGGGAGTTGCCGTGACCCCACGGGTCGTCCACCTCGACCGGACGGCCGTAGCGGTAGCTCGAGAAGACGTTCCAGATGAACGGCAGCGTCGAGGCACCGAGGATGAACGCGCCGATCGTCGAGATCGTGTTCAGCGTGGTGAAGCCGTCCGAGGGCAGGTAGTCCGCGTAGCGACGCGGCATGCCCTCGTTGCCCAGCCAGTGCTGCACGAGGAACGTCGTGTGGAAGCCGACGAACGTGGCCCAGAAGTGGAACTTGCCCAGGCGCTCGTTCATCATCCGGCCGGTCATCTTCGGGAACCAGAAGTAGATGCCGGCGTAGGTGGCGAACACGATCGTCCCGAACAGCACGTAGTGGAAGTGCGCCACCACGAAGTACGAGTCCGACACGTGGAAGTCCAGCGGCGGCGACGCGAGGAGCACCCCGGTCAGGCCACCGAAGAGGAACGTCACCAGGAAGCCGATGGAGAACAGCATCGGCGTCTCGAAGGTGAGCTGCCCCTTCCACATCGTGCCGATCCAGTTGAAGAACTTGATGCCGGTCGGCACGGCGATGAGGAACGTGGTGAAGGAGAAGAAGGGCAGCAGCACGGCGCCGGTGGCGTACATGTGGTGCGCCCACACCGCGACCGACAGGGCCGCGATCGACAGCGTCGCGTAGATCAGCGTCTTGTAACCGAAGATCGGCTTCCGGCTGAACACCGGGAAGATCTCGGTGACGATGCCGAAGAACGGCAGCGCGACGATGTAGACCTCGGGGTGCCCGAAGAACCAGAACAGGTGCTGCCACAGGATGACCCCGCCGTTGGCCGGGTCGAAGATGTGGGCGCCGAGGTGCCGGTCCGCCAGCAGACCGAAGAGGGCCGCGGTGAGGATCGGGAAGGCGAGCAGCACGAGCACAACCGTCACCAGGATGTTCCAGGTGAAGATCGGCATCCGGAACATGGTCATGCCCGGGGCGCGCATGCAGACGATCGTCGTCACGAAGTTGACGCCGCCGAGGATGGTGCCCAGACCGGAGACCGCCAGGCCGACGATCCAGAGGTCGGCGCCGTAGCCCGGGGTGTACAGCGAGTCCGACAGCGGCGAGTACGCGAACCAGCCGAAGCTGGCGGCGCCGCCCGGGGTGAAGAACCCGGAGACGACCATCGTGCCGCCGAAGAGGAACAGCCAGTACGAGAACGAGTTCAGCCGCGGGAACGCCACGTCCGGCGCGCCGATCTGCAGCGGCACGATGTAGTTCGCGAAGCCGAAGAGGATCGGCGTCGCGTACAGCAGCAGCATGATCGTGCCGTGCATGGTGAACAGCTGGTTGTACTGCTCGACCGACAGGATCTGCAGACCCGGCTGCGCGAGCTCGGCCCGCATCAGCAGGGCCATCAGCCCGCCGATGAGGAAGAACGCGAAGGACGTGATCATGTAGAGGATCCCGATGTCCTTGGGATCCGTCGTCTTGAGCATCCGGCCGATGAACGAACCGCGCTTGGTCTCCCGCGCCGGGTACGGCGTGGTCGCGATCGGCTTGGGTGCGACGGCCGTCACGTCTGCCTCCTGCCCACGGCTACTGCCTCCTGATCGACGGCACCTGGATGCGCCGTCCTCGACCCGGCGATCGTAACCGCCGGGGAGCCTGGTGGCTCACCGGGAGACAGTATCTCCGACACCCTGTCGTACGACAGCCGGGCGGGGATGGTCGGACGGACGACGAAGGCCCGCCGACCGGGTGGTCGACGGGCCTTCGTGTCCGTGGGTGGAGCTGAGGGGACTCGAACCCCTGACCCTCACACTGCCAGTGTGATGCGCTACCAGCTGCGCCACAGCCCCAACGCGACGGAATGCTACACGGCGGGTGAACGCCCGCGGTCAGGGGGGTGGGGTGATCGTCCGGCCTAGCCGAGGGCCGAGGCGAACGCCGGGTCGTTGGGCTGCACGAGCTTGCCGTCCAGCTCGATGGTCGGGGTGCCGAAGCCGGTGCTGCCGCCGGAGGTCTGCTGCAGGGCCGGGTTCGTGGAGGCCTGCTGGTAGTTCTGCGCCACCGCGGCGCTGTAGGTGCCGCCCCGGACACAGCTCTCGTAGTCCCCGCCGGCGCCGGAGTTCTTCCCGAGCGTCACGAGGTCGTCCACGGTGTAACCCGCGCCGCCCTCCTCGGGCTGGCGGTCGTAGAGGGTCTTGTGGAGCGTCGGGAAGGCGCCGTTCTGCGCGGCGCAGATCAGGGCGTTGCCCCCGAGCGTCGAGTAGCCGGGCGGGGTCGAACTCTGCTCGAGCAGGTTGACCATGTGGTAGCGCACCGTGATCCGCCCACTGTTGAGGGCGTTCGTGATCCGCTCGCCGTACACCGACTCGAACTGCTTGCACGCCGGGCAGAGCGCATCCTCGTAGACGTCGAGGGTGGTGCGCCCGGACCCGGCGACGATGACCCCGTTCTGCACGGTGGTCTGGTACGTCGCGTTCACCGGCGTGACGGGCTGGTTCACCGGCAGCGCCGCGTTCTTGTTCGACTGCGCGGAGATGACCGCCACGGCGATCACCCCGACCAGCACCAGGAGGGTGACGACGGCGATGATCGTGGGGGTCCGGGACCGACCGACCGTCGGGGCACTGCCGCGACCCCGTGCGCGCTGCTTGGCCATGGCACAACCGTAGCCAGGCGCGATCAGAACTCCGTACGGCCCTTCTCCTGCTCCAGCAACGCGTCCAGGTCCTTCAGCCGGTCCATCGTGGCGACGGCGCGGGCGGTGCGCTGGTTGGCCCGCAGCAGGTCCTGGTGACGGTGCACGAACTGCCAGTACCCGGCGGTGAACGGGCAGGCCTTCTCCCCCACCCGCACCTTCGGGTCGAAGGCGCAGCCGCCGCAGTGATCGGTCATCCGGTTGAGGTACGCCCCGCCGGACGCGTAGGGCTTCGTCGCGAGGCGCCCGCCGTCGGCGTGCTGGCTCATCCCGACCACGTTGGGCGGCATCACCCAGGCGAAGCCGTCGACGAACGAGG
This sequence comes from Actinomycetospora sp. NBRC 106378, assembly GCF_030269685.1. Taxonomy (GTDB): domain Bacteria; phylum Actinomycetota; class Actinomycetes; order Mycobacteriales; family Pseudonocardiaceae; genus Actinomycetospora. The sequence goes on along the minus strand of NZ_BSTT01000009.1, from coordinate 213,427 downwards.
TGGTGAACCACTCCGACAGCGCGCTCGGCCGGTAGCCCCGCTGCAGGGCGAAGTTGCCGAGGATCATCAGGCGGGGGATGTGGTGGGTCCACCCCCGGTCGCGCACCTCGCCCAGCGTGTGTCCGAGGCAGGCCGCGGTGACCGCGTCGCCGTCGAGCTCGGTCCACCACTGCGGCAGCTTCGTCCGGGCCTGCAGTTCGTTGCTGCGGTGGTAGCCCTTGCCGAAGTGCCAGTACAGGTGCCAGATGTACTCGCGCCAGCCGAGGATCTGCCGGATGAACCCCTCCACCGAGTTCAGCCGGGCGTGGCCCTCCTGGTAGGCCTCCTCGGCCGCGTGGACGGCGTCGAGAGGGTGCAGCACCCCGAGGTTGAGCGGGACCGAGAGCAGCGAGTGCGCCATGGTCCAGTCCCCTGCCAGCACGGCGTCCTCGTAGGGGCCGAACGGGTCGAGCCGGTGGTCGACGAAGCGCTTGAGCGCGTGGCGGGCCTCGTCGGGGGTGACGGCGAAGAGCCGGGGCCCGTCGGCGCCGACCGTCGGCAGGTCCATCGCGTCGAGGTCGTGGCGCACGCGCTCGTCGATCTCGTCCTCGGTGGGCCACCAGGGCTCCTTGACGCCGAGCGTGGTGCCCTTCGGCGGCTCCTCCCGGTTCTCGTGGTCGAGGTTCCACTTCCCGCCCACCGGCGCGTCCGTGCCCTCCATCAGCACGTCGAAGCGCCGCCGCTGGTTGCGGTAGAAGTTCTCCATCGTGAAGGAGGTCTTCCCCGACCGTCCCCGGGCGTCGGCGCCCTCCCCCGCCCACGCCGCGAACTCCGTCTTGGGCCGCGCGAAGGTCGTGGTGGGCAGCACCGCCGCGACGAGGCCCTCCGCGTGCAGGGCGTCCACGAACTCCGTGGCCGCGTACGACGTCGGCTCGTGCACGACGACGGGTCGGTCGACCTTCTCCAGGGCCTCCCGGTAGGTCCGCGTCCGGTGGTAGGTGGAGCGGTCCCCGAGGTGGTCGTCGAGATGGCGCATGCCGGAGATCAGCAGGTGCAGCTTCTGGCGGTGGTAGCGGCGACGGTGCAGCACCGCCGAGGACTCCACGAGCACGACCTCGCGTTGCGCGTGCTGGGGCAGGCCGTACACGGCGGGGCCGAGCTGGTCGCCGAAGCACCACAGCGGCGCCTCGGGGTCGACACCGTCGAGGGCCGCGTCGATCGCGTCGCCGTAGATCGTGGTGACGCCGTCCGGCACGCTGCGCGGCCCGATGCTCATGCGGGGCGGGTGCCCGGCTCCCGGGGACGCGAACCGAGCAGCAGCCACACGACCAGGGCGAGTGCGGCGACGGCTCCGGAGACGCCGAACGCGGCGCCGAAGCCGAACCGCTCGGCGATCGCACCGGCGCCGATCGGACCGACGATCGCGCCGACGTCGGAGGCCATCTGGAACCCGGACAGCGCGGGCCCGCCCGAGCGCCGCGACCCGACGACGTCGGCCACGGCCGCCCCCTGGGCCGGCTGCAGCAGGCCGGCCCCGGCGCCCGCGACGAACGACGCGACCAGCAGGACGACGAGGTCGGGCAGCACCCCGAGGCAGGCCGTGCCCACCGCCACCGTCGCGAGACCGGCGACGACGACCGGCCGCCGACCCCGGCGGTCGGACAGCCCGCTGGTGGCGAGGAGCATCGCACCGTCGCCGACGGCGAACACGGTGAGCGCGATCCCGGCCCACAGCGGTTCCCGCCCGAGCGCCACGGCCACGAACAGCGGCACGAGCGCCACCCGCACCCCCTGCACCGCCCACCCGGTCGCGAGCCCGGACGCCAGCGCCGCCCGATAGGTCGGGGAGCGCAGCGCGCCGAGCAGGGTCAGCGGGGTGACCGCCGGGTCGTCCCGACGGCGGCGCAGGCCGGTCGAGCGCGCGAGGAGGGTCCCGACGACGGCCGTCGCCACCACCAGCGCGGCGGCGTAGACCAGGAACGGGGCCCGGAGGTCCCACGCGACGAGGCCGCCGCCCAGGGCCGGCCCGCTGATGCCGCCGAGCAGGAACGACCCGGTGAACAGGCCGCTGACCTGCCCACGGCGACCCTCGGGCGCCAGCCGGAAGATCAGCGAGAACGCCGAGACGGTGAACATGGTCGACCCGATCCCGCCGAGGCCGCGGTAGACCAGCAGCTGGGGGTAGCTCGTGGCGAGCGCGCACGCGCCGGTCGAGGCGGCGACCACGAGCAGGCCGGTCAGGTACATCGAGCGCTCGCCCACGCGGGCCACGAGCCGCCCCGACACCGGCGCGAACAGCAGCCGCAGGACGGGCAGGGCGCTGACGACGGCGGCCGCCGCGGTCACCCCGACACCGAAGCTGCGGGCGAACACCGGCAGGGCCGGCGCCACGATCCCGTAGCCGGCGGCCACGAGGAAGCTGCCCGCGAGCAGCGCCCAGACCTCCCACGGCAACGCGGCACGCCGCTCGGCCGCGACGGACATCGACGTCCTCCCCGGCGGGGCACCCGCCCTCACCCGACGGCGGAGGACGCTACGCCGGTGCCCGTCCCGACGACGGGTGCGGGCGCCTCAGAGCCCGAACGCGAGCAGCGCGCCCGCCTGCGCGGGCACCGGGGTGGTGGTCGTCGTCGTGACCGGGGGCGCCGGCGGCTCCGCGCCCGTCGAGCCCGAGGGACCGGTCGGACCCGTCGGTGCCGAGGTGGTGACCGGCGGCACCGTGGTCGGCGGCACCGTGGTCGGCGGCGCGGTGGTCGTCGGCGTGCCCGGCATCGTCGTGCCGGGGACGGTGGTCGGCGGGACGGTGGTCGGCGGGACGGTGGTCGGCGGGACGGTCGTCGGGGGCTCGGTGGTGGTCGGCGGCGCCGTGGTCGGGCCGGTCGGGCCGGTCGGACCGGTCGGGCCGGTGGGCCCGGTCGGCGGCACCACGGGCGGTCCGGGCGGGGTGGTCGGGCCCGTCGTCGACTCCCCGGTGCTCGGCGGCGCGGGATCGACCGGCGAGGTGGAGGACTCGGCCGTGCGCGTCCGGTCGCCGGCGTCGGGATCGGAGCCGGACGAGCCCCCGGAGTCGCCGGAGTCGGCGGAGTCGCCGATCGAGGCCGGCAGCGCGGGGGCGAGGGCGGGGAACCCGGGGACGCCCGCGGGCATCAGGGAGCCGGTGCCCACCTCGGCCTGCGGGATCGAGCGCACCACGTGCGACTCCCCCGCCCAGATGACGAGGCCCGAGGCCAGCGCCAACGTCGCCGTCGCGGCGGCGAGCACCCCCGCGCGCCGGGCCCGCTGCCCGGGGACGACGGCGAAGGGCGTCACGCCGGACGTCCCGTGGGCGCGCACGGCCGGGCCGACCGCGACCGGGGTCCCGACGGTCGGGCCGGTGTCCCCGGGCAGCGACGGGCTCTCGGGCCAGGAGGCGACCACCGGCACCAGCCGGGCGGCGACCGCGTCGTCGGTGACCGGGGTGTCGTCGCGCCCGAGCCGCACCAGGCGCTCGGAGAGGGCCGCGGCGGACGGCGGCACCTCGGTGTCGGCGTCGTGCAGGAGGCCCAGCAGCCCGGCCGCCCCGGGGTCGTCGGCACCGTCGCCGTGCGCGGCCACGTCGGAGAGCGTGCGGGCGAGGGCCCGGACGTCGGCGGCCCGGCGCGCCGCGGCGTCATCCACCTCGGTGACGACGGGCAACGGCCCGGACAGCGAGGCCGTGAGACCGACCAACCAGGCCTCGGCCCCGGCGCGGTTGACCAGGATGCTGGACGGGCCGATCGCGCCGTGCTCCACGTGGTGGGCGTGGGCGTGCGCCAGGGCCGAGGCGAGCTGGGCGCCCATGCGGGCGAGGTCGGCGGCCGGCACCGGCCCGTCGCGCAGCACGAGCGGCAGGGGCTCCCCGGCCACGCTCTCCAGGACCAGCGTGCTCTCGGTGTCCGGCGCGAGGCCGTCGACGTCGTAGACCTCGAGCAGGTGCGGGTGGTGCAGGCGGGCGAGGTGGCGGACCTGCTCGATGCGCTCGGACAGCGCGTCGCCCGTGGCGGGCGGCAGCGTCACGAGGCGGACCTCGCGCCCGAGGATCTCGTCGACCCCCCGCACGGCGGCGTCGGCGGCGCCGCCGACGAACGCCTCGGTGGGGGCGTCGGCGTCGTCGACCGCGTCCACACGCTCGGTGTCGGCCTGCACACCCACGGTGTCGGAGTCGAGGCTGTCGTCACCGCGACGGGTCGATTCGGTCGTCCGGACCGTGTCCTCGGCGGTCACGACGCTCCCCCTAGCTCACGGCGTGCAGCACTGGTGCCAACCAGCTCACTCGGCCGGGTGACCGTATCGCCCCGGGTGGGTGGTGGTCGACACCGTTCGTCGACTCTAGGGGCGCGACGAGGATCTCGGCGCGAGCGCCGTCATCGGGCGTCATGACGCTCGTCTCATGACGAAGGCCGGAGAGCGACTCGCTCTCCGGCCTCGTCGTGGGGGTGGAGGTGCCGGGAATCGAACCCGGGTCCTCCGAACACCTGTCAGGACTTCTCCGTGCGCAGTCTGCTCCGTCTCTGCTCGGGTCCACCGGATGCGCAGACACACCGGTGTGACGACCCCAGTCGCTGTTCGATGTCCCACCGGGCCCCGCGACCGGGCCCGGAGGTGGAGTCCCCTAGCTGATGCCGGCGACCGGGTCGGGAACGAACCCGGGCCGACAGAGTCCAACCTCGCTACTTAGGCAGCGAGCTGGAACTCGCGCTGAGTACTGTTCTCGGCGCTTATTTCTTTGCGACGGGTGGTTATCGAGATCATCGTCGCCTTCCTCGGCACGCTTCCCCTGATCAACCGCTCGGAGTCGAAACCAGTCACCCCCTTCTCCCACCGGCAGGGACAGTGTTGTCCGGTGAGACTGCCCATCATAACGTCCGCGCGTCGGTGGATCATCCGTGCCCGACCAGCGCGGCGGGTGCGTCGTACAGCACGCTGCGCAGGAACGGCTCCCCGAGGCGGTCGTCGGCCGCCGCCCAGCCGCGGATCGCCTCCAGCTGGCGCCAGTAGGCGTAGGGGATGTTGGGGAAATCGGTCCCCAGGACCACGCGGCCGGCGCCCGAGAGGTCGGCGAGCCGTGCCGCCCAGTCGCGCGGCAGCGGCGCGAAGTCCTCCGTGAACGGCGTCCCCACCATCGTCGTGTCGAGGCGGACCGCCGGGTGCCGCTCGACCAGCGCCAATGCGGCGTCGTAGTCCGGCAGGCCCGCGTGGGCGAGCACCAGTGGCAGGCGCGGGTGCCGGTCCATCACCTCGCCGATGATCTCGATGCCCGTGTGCCGCCCGGGGATCGGGCCGTCGCCGCAGTGCGCGATCACCGGGACGCCGGCCTCCGCCAGCAGCCCCCAGGCCGGGTCCAGCAGCTCGTCGCGCGGGTCGTAACCGCCGACCTGCACGTGGGCCTTGACCAGCCGCGCCCCGCGCTCCACCGCGTCCCCGAGATAGGTCGTCACCGACTCCTCGGGGAACAGCGTGGCGGTGGGCACCGCCTCCGGGACCTCCGCCGCCCAGTCGAGGGCCCAGCCGGTCAGCCACGCCGCCATGTCGGGCTTGTGCGGGTAGGCGAGCGGGGCGAACGCCTCCACCCCGAACGAACGCAACCGGGCGAGCCGCTCGGACTCGGGCAGGCGGTAGTGGATCGGCCAGTCGTAGCCGTAGTGCTCGACGGCGTCGTCGAAGTAGGCCCAGACCTTCTGCAGCATCCGGTCGGGCAGGAAGTGCACGTGCACGTCCACCAGCCCCGACCTGCCGTCGGGACCCAGTTCCAGCGAGCGGACCCACGGCGCGACGTCGTCGTCCGAGACCAACGGGGCCTCGAGCGCCGGCGTCACCACCCCTTGATCCGGCGACCGACGATCCGCTCCGCCTCGCGCTTGGCGTCGCGCTCGGCCATGGCCTGGCGCTTGTCGTGCGACGCCCTGCCCTTGACCAGCGCGAGCTCGACCTTGCACAGGCCGCCGGAGAAGTAGACCGACAGCGGTACGAGGGTCATGCCGCCCTCGCGGGTCTTGCCGATGAGCCGCTCGATCTCCGCGCGGTGAAGCAGCAGCTTGCGGTGCCGACGGGGCTCGTGGTTGGTCCAGGAGCCGTAGTCGTACTCCTGGATGTGCAGGCCACGCAGCCACACCTCGCCGTCGGTGACGGTGGCGAACGCGTCCGCGAGCGAGACGCGGCCGGCGCGCAGGCTCTTCACCTCGGTGCCCTGCAGGGCGATGCCGGCCTCGTAGACGTCGATGATCGAGTAGTCGTGCCGGGCCTTGCGGTTGGTGGCGACGACCTTGCGTCGCTCCTCGGGCCGGTTGGAGCTGGCCTTCTTCTGGGCCTTCTCCTTGGAGCGGCCCGAGTCCGTGGGGACGGCCGTCTTGGCCACGAGGGCCTCCTGTCCTTCAGCTCCGTACGTACAGCCGAAGCGTGACATACCCGGTCGCCGCCGCGATGACGGCGCCGATCACGATCAGCAAGGGTGCAACGAACAGGAGCACGTCGCTCATTCCGACCGCGGGGATCGCGTTGGAGATCAACCGCCCGGAGAGCAGCCGGTCGATGAAGAAGAGCTTGCCGAGCACGAGCCCGCCGGTCGCGAGGACCGCCCCGACCACGCCGGTGATCACCGCCTCGATGAGGAACGGCACCTGGGTGTACCAGCGGGTGGCGCCGACCAGCCGCATGATCCCCACCTCCGTGCGGCGGGTAAACGCCGAGACCTGGATGGTGTTGGAGATCAGCAGCAGCGCCGCGAGGGCCTGCACCGACGCGAGCCCGAAGGCGCCGTTGCGCACGCTGCCGAGGAAGGTGAACAGGTCCTCCACGAGTCGACGCTGGTCCACCACGTTCCGGACGCCGGGTCGGTCGGAGTACTCACCCACGAGGGCGTCCCCGCGGGTCGGGTCCTTCAGCGTGACCCGCAGCGTCGCCGGGAGCGACTGCGGCCGCACCAGCTGCAGGATCGACTGACCGGCGTAGATGCGCAGGAACCGCTGGAAGGCGGCGTCGCGGGACTCGTAGGTGACCCCTGCGACCAGCGGGTCGGCCTGCAGCTCCTGCCGCAGCCCCGCGCACGTCGGGCTGGTGCAGTCCGGGTCGCCCGCGCTGGTGGGCTCGTCGAGCGCGACCTGCACGGCGAGCTGGGAGTAGTAGAGGTCCTGGGTGCGGTCGATGGTGCGGACCGCGAGCAGGCCGGCCCCGAGCATGCCCAGCGAGATCGCCGTCGTCAGCATCATCGCGACCGACATGGTCACGTTGCGCCGCAGACCGGCGACCGCCTCCCGCCAGACGAAGCCGAGCCCGTTCACCGGCGCGCCCCGTAGACCCCGCGGGCGTCGTCGCGGGCCAGCCGGCCCAGGTGCAGCTCCACCACCCGACGGCGCATCGCGTCCACGATCTGCCGGTCGTGGGTGGCCATGACGATGGTGGTGCCCGCGCGGTTGATGCGGTCGAGCAGCAGCATGATGTCGTCGCTGGTCTCGGGGTCGAGGTTGCCGGTCGGCTCGTCGGCGAGCAGCACCAGCGGCCGGTTGGCCAGCGCCCGCGCGATCGCGACCCGCTGCGCCTCGCCACCGGAGAGCTCGGCGGGCATCCGGTCGGCCTTCCCGGTGAGGTTGACCAGCTCGAGCATCTCCGGCACGACGGTGCGGATGGTGTGCTCGGACTTGCCGGTCACCTCGAGGGCGAACGCCACGTTGTCGGCGACGCTGCGGTTGGGCAGCAGCCGGAAGTCCTGGAACACGCAGCCCATCCGCTGACGCAGCTTGGGCACCTTGCGGTTGGGCAGCCGCGCGACGTTCCAGTTGGCGACGTAGACGCTCCCGCGGGTGGGGGTCTCCTCGCGCAGCAGCAGGCGCAGCAGCGTCGACTTCCCGGAACCGGAGGGCCCGATGAGGAAGACGAACTCACCCGGCTCGACGTCCATCGACACGTCGTCGAGCGCCGGCCGCGCGGACGTCGGGTAGATCTTCGAGACGTTCTCGAGCCGGAGCACGAGGCGCGATGCTACGCGGGCGGTGTCGATCTTCCCGGACGGGCGAACGCCCCCACGGACCCGCTACGCAGCGGCCCCGGTCTGCTTGCGCCACCGGATCCCGGCGTCGAGGAAGTCGTCGATGAACCCGTCGAGTACCTGGGAGGTCTGCGACGTCTCCTGGTTGGTCCGCAGGTCCTTGACCATCTGGTACGGGTGCAGCACGTAGGAGCGCATCTGGTTGCCCCACGACGAGCCGGAGTCCTTGAGCGAGTCCAGCAGGGCCCGCTCCTCGGCCCGGCGGCGCTCGAGCAGCTTCGCCGCGAGCACCGTCATGGCGGTCGCCTTGTTCTGCAGCTGCGAGCGCTCGTTCTGACAGCTCACGACGATGCCGGTGGGCATGTGGGTCAGCCGCACCGCGGAGTCGGTGGTGTTGACGCCCTGCCCGCCGGGGCCCGAGGAGCGGTAGACGTCGACGCGGAGGTCCTTCTCGTCGATCTCCACGTGGTCGGTCGACTCGACGACGGGCGCGACCTCGACGCCGGCGAAGCTCGTCTGACGCCGCCCCTGGTTGTCGAACGGCGAGATGCGCACGAGCCGGTGGGTGCCCTGCTCGACCGACAGCGTCCCGTAGGCGTAGGGCGCGCTGACCTTGAAGGTGGCGGACTTGATGCCCGCCTCCTCGGAGTAGGAGGTGTCGTAGACGTCGGTCGGGTAGCCGTGGCGCTCGGCCCACCGCAGGTACATCCGCATCAGCATCTCGGCGAAGTCGGCGGCGTCCACCCCACCCGCCTCCGCGCGCACCGTGACCAGCGCGTCGCGCTCGTCGTACTCGCCGTTGAGCAGCGTGCGCACCTCGAAAGCGCTGATGTCGGTCTGCAGCGACGCCCGCTCGGCGTCGGCCTCGGTGACGAGGTCGGCGGCGTCGGACCCCGACTCCTCGTCGGCCATCTCGTAGAGCGTCGACAGGTCGTCCAGGCGCGAGCGCAGCGACTCCGCCTTGCGCAGGTCGGCCTGCTTGTGGGTGAACTCGCTGGTCAGCTTCTGCGCGGTCTCGACGTCGTCCCAGAGGTCCGGGGCCGCGACCTGCGTCTCCAGCTCGGCGACCTGCCGCCGCAGACCGTCCAGGTCCATCGCCGCCTCCACCGAATCGAGGCTGGCGGCGAGGTCCTTGAGCTGGGTCGCGGTCGAGTCGTCCACGGGTCCAGGGTAATCCCGCGTTCACGGGGCCTTCCGGACGGCGGGTGCGGTGCACCCGCCGTCGGGAACGCATGCCCTCAGTGGTGGGCGCGCAGGTGGTCGCCGAGCACGTCCCGGCCGAACTCCTGGCCGGGCACCCGCCACACGCTGTGCGCGTGGTTGACGCCGCGCTGGGTGTTGTCCCACTCGGCGAGCAGGCCCGGGCCCTCGAGGCGGTAGTAGTGCGGGTCGCCGCGCTCGAGGCCGCCCGCCCAGGCGAAGTGCACGCCGTCGAGGTCGAGCCGCTCGTACTCCCGCTCCACCAGCCCGGGCGGCATGCGGTCGAGGTACACCCCGACGACCGCCCGGAGCAGCTCGTGCTGCCCGGGCGAGAGGTCCTTCGCCGCGATCCCCTTCGGCTGCGCGGACAGCTCGGTGGCGGCACGGTCGGCGTCGGTGACGCCGAGCTGGGCCTCGAGGCCGTCGTGCATCGACCAGAGCCGGTCCTCGAGGGCCTGGTCGTCGAAGTGGCCGCGCCAGAGGTCGGGCAGCGGGATCAGCCGGTCGCCGGGGCCGGTGTGCGTCCGGTTGGCGCCGATGATGTCCGCCGGGGCCGTCGGCGTCAGGATGGCCTGCTCGCGCTGTCCGGGGTCGAGCGCGTGCAGCAGGGCCCGCCCGGTGTCCTCGATCCCGCCCAGCGGACGCAGCTCCTGCCCACCGAGCAGCGGGGAGACCATCGGGTCGGCGCCGAGGAAGCACGGGGAGCCCGCGACGGCCTCGCCGTCGACCACCAGGTGGTTGACCGACACGTGGTGCCCGCCGAAGCGCCATCCCCACGGGGCGTCGCCGGTGGGGTCGCCGAACACGCGCAGGTAGTACATCCCCGGGTCGCGGCCGCGGTCGCGGCCGAACCCGGTGGCGAACCCCTCGGTGCGGTCGAGGACGTTCTCCAGGCCCATGATCGTCGTCGCGGTGACGTACGCGGGCTCCGAGAGCCCCGTGGCGAGCAGCTTCATCGCCGCCCGCTGCTGGTGGGGCAGCTGCTCGTGCACCGTCAGCCCGCCGTGGTCGGTCGGCGTGTAGTACCAGTTCAGCCGCTCGGCCTCGGCGGCCTTCGAACCGGGCCAGTCCCAGACGCCCTGCGCCGACTGCTCGTCGTCGAGGGTCTCCTGCCAGGCCGCCGCCGCCTCGGCCATGGCCGAGGCGACGGACGCGGGGGTCGCCGTCACGCGATCCGCTTCAGGCGCTGGATGACCAGACCCTCGGAGCCGTTCACGAGCAGGTCGTCGAGCTTGCCGGCGAAGTCGACCAGGTGCGGCGCGGCGAGGTGGGCGTCGAGCTTCTCGCCCGAGGTCCAGTTCTCGTAGAAGAAGAAGGTCGCCGGGTCGTCCTCGGCCACGTGCAGGTCGTAGTTGACGTTGCCGTCCTCGGCGAGCGTGGTCGGGATCAGCGCCTCGAGCCCCTGGCGGAGCTCGTCCTCCTTGCCCGGCTTCGCCGTCATACGGGCGACGACCGTCAGCAGGCTGCGGTCGTCCTGGGTCGGAGTGCTGGCCACGGGGTTCTCCTTCGTCGGTGAGGGGGTGACGCCGGTCATGCCATCACCCCACTACCCCGCGCGCAGCCCCACCTATCCGTTGGGTGGGGCTCCGCCCCTGGTGAGCACTTATCCGTGCCAGGACACGGAGAAGTGCTCACCTGACGGAGTCACATCGTCAGCGCCGCCAGCGCCTCGCGGTGCTCCGCGGCGGAGCCGAACAGCGGGGCCCGACGGCGGGCGCGCTTGTAGAAGAAGTGCGCCTCGTGCTCCCAGGTGAACCCGATCCCGCCGAAGAACTGGATCATCGCGCCGGTCGCGTTCCACGCCGCGTCGGAGGCCTTCGAGCCGGCCACGGCCACCGCGATCGCGGCCCCGTCGTCGTCGGTGTCCACCGCGTGCGCGGCGAACAGCACCGCGTGCTCGGCCATGGTGACCGCGACGTGCAGGTCGGCCAGGGCGTGCTTGAGCGCCTGGAACGACCCGACGGGGACGCCGAACTGGTTGCGGTCGCGGTCGTAGGCCACGGTGCGGGTCAAGGCCTCGCGGGCCACGCCCACGAGGTCCGCGGCGTTGAGCACCGCACCCCGCGCGAGCAGGGCCCGCACGGCGGCCGCGTCGCCGTTCGGCAGCGCCTCGGCCGGCGTGTCGGCGAACTCCACCGCGCCCACGCGGGCGGTGCCGTCGTAGGTGTGCTGGTCGCGGACGGTCAGCCCGGAGGCGCCCGCCTCGACGAGGTACAGCCCCGGGGTGCCGGACGCGTCCGTGGCCGCCACGACGATCAGCCCGGCGACGGCGGGGTAGTCGACCGGGGAGGCCGACCCGTTGAGCCGGCCGTCGTTCGCGTCGACGGTGATACCCGAGCCGTCCCAGGCACCCCCCTCGCCGCGCAGCGCGACGGTGCCGACCGTCTCGCCCGCCGCGAGGGCCGGGAGCCACCGGGACTGCTGCTCGGCCGACCCGGCGATCCGGACGGCCTCGGCGGCCAGCACGGTCGCGAGCCACGGTCCGGGTGCGACGCCGGCGCCGAGCGCGCGGGCGACCACCTGGGCGTCGACGAGCCCGAGCCCGAGCCCGTCGTGCTCCTCGGGGACGAGGACGGCGAGCGTCCCCTGGTCCGCGAGCCCCTTCCAGAGGGTCACCGGGTGGCCGTCACCCTCCGGGTCCTCGACGACGCCGCGGACGGCCTCGAGGTCGAAGCGGTCGGCGAGGAACTCGGTCACCGTCGAGGCGAAGGCCTGCTGCTCGTCGGTCAGTGCGAAGAACACGTGCCTCTCCTCTACCGCGGCAGGCCGAGCACGCGCTCGGCGACGATGTTGCGCTGGACCTGCGACGAGCCGCCCCAGATCGTGACCGACCGGGACCAGTGGTCCTGCGCGTGGAACGGGGACAGGTCGACGTCGGGGCGCGGCGCCGACAGCGTCGCCTCCGGGCCGAGCACGTGCTCGAAGGCCTCCCAGAGGTCCTGGAACGCCTCGGACCACTGCAGCTTGGTCATCGAGGACTCCGAACCGAGGTCCTTGCCCTGCTCGACCTGGGTGAGGATGTGCATCGCGTGGTAGCGCAGGCACTCCAGCTCCACCAGGCAGCGGGCGAGCTCCTGGCGGGCCACCGGGTCGTCCGCCCGGCCGAAGCGCTTCGCCTCGGCGACGATCTCGTCGTACTGGCGGCGGAACTCGGTGTACTGCCCGACGCCCGAGGCGCCGCGCTCGAAGGAGAGCAGCAGCATCGCGGTGCGCCAGCCCTGGCCGATCTCGCCCAGGCAGTCCTTGGCGGGGACACGGGCGTCGGTGAAGAACACCTCGCCGAACTCGCTCGCCCCGCTCATCTGCTTGAGCGGGCGGGCCTCGACGCCGGGCTGGTTCATGTCGATCAGCAGCATCGACAGGCCCTTGTGCTTCTCCGAGCCGGCCTCGGTGCGCACGATGGTGAAGATCTTGTCGCCGTGCATGGCGTTGGTGGTCCAGATCTTCTGGCCGTTGACGACGTACTCGTCGCCGTCGAGCACACCGCGCGTCGCCACCGCCGCGAGGTCGGACCCGGCGCCGGGCTCGGAGAAGCCCTGGCACCAGATGACCTCGTTGCGCAGCATCGGGCCGATGATCTCGGCCTTCTGCTCGTCGGTACCGATCGCCATGATCGTCGGGGCGAGGAAGGTCAGGCCCAGGACGTTGACGGTCTGCGGGGCGTGGGCCCGCACCGTCTCCTCGTCGTAGATGGCCTTCATGGCGGGGGTGCCGCCCCGGCCGCCGTACTCGACGGGCCACTGGATGCCCGAGAAGCCGGCGGCGGTCTTGCGCGCCTCCCACTCCCGGCGCTTCTCGAACGACTCCTCGTCGGACAGCGTCGCCCAGTAGCCCGGAACGGTCCACTCGGTGGGGATGTTCTCGGCCAGCCAGGTGCGCAGCTCCTGTCGGAACTGCTCCTCCTCGGCCGTGTAGGTCAGGTCCACGGCCCGCACTCTCGCAGGTCCCGCAGCGGGGCGCACTACCGCCGGGTAGCGACCGCGAGCGACCGTCAACAGCGGAGGATGCCCTGCTGCTCCTTGAACGTGAGCACCCGCCGGACCGCGTCCTGCGCACGCTGCGCGAACGCCGGCTCGCGGGCCGCCGCGGTGATCGCGTCGAGCATCGGGGCGAGGTCACCCGGCCGGATGGTGAGCACGAGATCGCCGCCCGCGGCGAGGAACCTCGTCGCCCGCGCACCGACGGCGGTGTCGGCGAGCGCGGCCGCCGCCCCGACGTCGTCGGTCATGATCACGCCCTGGAACCCCAGCTGTCCGCGGAGCAGGTCGTTCATCACCCGCGAGGAGAAGAGCGCCTGGTTCCCGGGGTCGATGCGGCTGTAGCGCGCCGACGACATCATCACCAACGGCGCCCCCGCGCGGATCCCCGCCGCGAACGACTGCAGCGTCGGCGAGTCCGTCGTCGTGGTCGAGTCGACCACTCCCCCGGCGAAGTCGGTGTTCTGCCGGACCTCGCCGAGTCCCGGGAAGTGCTTCAGCGTCGGGGCGACGTCGGCGTCGCGCATGCCGGCGACGAAGGCCCGCACGCCCGCCGAGGCGGTCGCGGCGTCGTCGCCGTACTGCCGGTCGTACCGGCCCACCGGCGCGTTCTGCGTGCCCAACGACGGGTCGACGACGTCCGCGACCGGAGCCAGGTTCACGGTGACGCCCACGTCGCGCAGGGCCTGGCCCCAGCCCTTCGCGTCCGCCCGCAGGCCGTTCGGGTCGCGACCCTGCGCCAGCGCCGAGGGCATCGTCGGGAAGCCGGGGCCCTCCAGCTCCTGGACCTGACCGCCCTCTTGGTCGGCCGAGACGAGCAGGGGGACCTCGGCACCACCCGTGGCCTGGGCACTGGTGACCACCTTCGTCACCGCGTCGGCGCTCGCCGACCCGCCGTCGGTGAGGATGATCCCGCCGGGCTCGAGCCCCAGGGCGGTCCGCGCGGCGCTGCTGACGCCACCGGCCGGGACCCCGATGACGACGAGCTGGGCGTAGCGCTGCCGCTCGCTCAGGCGGTCGTAGGTCGCCGTGGCGCAGGAGACGGGGGCCGCCGTGGTGGTGGGCGCGGCCGCGGCGCTCGACCCGGTGGGAAGGGGCGGCGCGGCCGGGGCCTGCGCGGCGCCGCAGCCCGTCAGCAGGGCGAGGGCGGAGAAGGAGGCGACCAGACCGGAACGGGACATCGCGGGTCAGGGTAGGGATCGGGCGGGTCGGGCTCCGCGTGGGTGCCGGGAAGGGACACGGGTGGGCAACGGCGTGGTCGATGGGACACGATGCCTTCATGGGCACCACGCGGCGGGCCGTCACGCTCCACGGGCACCGGATGTCGTACCTGGAGGCGTGCCCGACGGCGTCCGCCGACGAGCCGGAGGTGCTGGTGCTGCTCCACGGCGTCGCCGGGAGCTCCTCCACCTGGCAGCCGGTGATCGACCGGCTGGAGCAGGAGGGCTGTCCGCACCTCGTGATCGCGCCCGACCTGCTCGGGCACGGTGAGTCCGCGGGCCCCAGCGGCGACTTCTCGATGGGCGCCTACGCGAACGGCCTGCGGGACCTGCTCGCGGCGCTCGGGCACAAGCGCGTGACGGTGGTCGGGCACTCGCTCGGGGGCGGGGTCGCGATGCAGTTCGCCTACCAGTTCCCGGAGATGTGCTCGCGGCTGGTGCTCGTGTCCTCGGGCGGGCTCGGACGCGGAGTCAGCCCGACGCTGCGGCTGGCTGCGCTGCCCGGCGCCGGCGTGGTGCTGCCGCTGCTGGCCCGTACCGGCCTGCTGGGGCTGGGGGTGAGCGCGCTGCGGGCCGCGGCCGCCCTGCCGCTGCCGCCCGCGGAGAAGGTGTCGCTGGTCGAGTACTCCCGCCACGTCGGATCGCTGACCGAGCGCGCCCACGCCGACGCCTTCGTCGACACCATCCGCGGCGTCATCGGCCCGTCCGGCCAGCGGGTCAGCGGCACCGACCGGCTCTACCTGACCGAGGGCCTCCCGACCATGGTGGTCTGGGGCCGCCGCGACCCGATCATCCCGGTGGGGCACGCCTACCGGGCGTCGGCGCTCATGCCCGGATCCCGGCTCGAGGTGTTCGACGGGTCGGGGCACTTCCCGCACTGCGACGAGCCGGAGCGCTTCGTCGACCTGCTGACCGGGTTCTGCGCGACCACGGAGCCCGGGGAGATGTCGGCCGCGGTGATCGGCGCCAAGCTGGTGGGGTGAGGGGTCAGACGTTGCGGCACTGGTAGGCCAGCGCCGGCGGCACGTTGCGCCAGACGATCGGCGTGACCTCGACGACGTCGAAGCTCTCCTGGAGCAGGTCGCGGAACCGCCGCTGCGTCGGGAGGTTCATCACGTGCGCGTAGGCGAAGGTGGTGAACACGCCGCCCGGCACCAGCACGCGGTTGACCTGCTCCATGATCCCGCGCTGCGCCTCGCGGCTGAACAGCGTCCAGGGCAGCCCGCTGACGATCGTGTCGACGGCGGTGATCCCCACGTCGGCCAGCAGCTTCTGCAGGTTCTTCGCGTCGCCCTCGATGACCTCGAGCCACGGCAGGTTGCGTCGCAGCAGGGAGACCATGCTGCGGTCGAGCTCGACGGCGACGTGCCGCGACTCCGGCGGGACCCGGCGGCGCAGGGCCTCGGAGACGACGCCCGTGCCGGGTCCGAGCTCGACGACCGTCGACGCCGTGTCCGCCGGCGCCACGGACGCGAGGAGGTCGGACAGCGCGCGACCGCTGGGGGCGACCGCGCCGATCACCCCCGGGCTCCGCACGGCGGAGGACACGAAGGTCAGCAGGTCACGAGCAGCCGTCACGCCAGGCAGCGTGGCAGGTCGTCCGCCGGGCGACCACCGGAAGTCGTCTCATCTCACCGTGGGTCGACCACGCGCATCACGATGTAGACCACGAGGAGCAGGATCATCATCGAGAGGTCCAGGCTGATGTTCCCGATGCGCACGGCCGGGATGAGCCGCTTGAGCAGGTTCACCGGCGGGTCGGTCACCCGGTACATCAGCTCGAGGCTCACAGCCGTGCCCCCGGCCGGCCGCCACTCGCGCGCGAAGCCCCGTACCACCTCGACGACCAGGCGCCCGATGATGAACAGGTAGAACACGAACAGGACGTAGTAGACGACCAGCAGGATCGTGTCCGTCGGGCTCGACATGCCCCCAGTGTCCCCTGTTCCGCGTGAAGGCCAGGATCCCGGGTCATGATCCTCCACATCTGCCCCCGCCCCGACTGGGAGGCCGCCGGGACGGCGCTGGAGCCGCCGTCGCTGGCGAGCGAGGGCTTCGTGCACTGCTCCGATCCGGGCACGGTCGCCCTGCCCGCCACGCGCCTCTACCGGGGCCGGGAGGACCTCCTCCTGCTCGAGGTCGACCCGGGCCGCTGCGGGGCGCCCGTGCGCTGGGAGCCGGGGGTGAGCGACGGCCGGGTGGAGACGTCGGGCCCGTGGTTCCCGCACGTGTACGGCCCGCTCCCGGTCGCCGCCGTCGTGGGCGTGCACCCGTTCCCGCCCGAGGCGGACGGGACCTTCCGGCTGCCGGCCTCGCTGGCCTCGCTCGGGGAGGGCTGAGGGTCACGACGGCGGGTCGCGACGGCGGGTCACCTGTCGCGGCCTCCCGCACCACCCCGCACGCCTTGTCGCAGTGATTCACAACGACAGGACGGGCCCGGGTCGGTGGGCACCCACGACAGGAGGGCAGCCCCGGGAACGAGCTGGCCGCCCCGACCCGGCGGCCACCTGTCGCGGCCTCCCGCACCACCCCGCGCACCTTGTCGCAGTGATTCACAACGACAAGACGGGCCCGGGTCGGTGGGCACCCACGACACGAGGGCAGCCCCGGGAACGAGCTGGCCACCCCGACCCGGCGGCCACCTGTCGCGGCCTCCCGCACCACCCCGCACACCTTGTCGCAGTGATTCACAACGACAAGACGGGCCCGGGTCGGTGGGCACCCACGACACGAGGGCGGCCCGGGAACGACGAAGGGCCCCTCACCGGAGTGAGGGGCCCTTCGTGGTGGTAGCGGGGACAGGATTCGAACCTGTGACCTCTGGGTTATGAGCCCAGCGAGCTACCGAGCTGCTCCACCCCGCGCCGTCGCCGTGCTTTCCGGCGATGACAGGAACACTACCGGGCGGTGAACCGATGGCTCGCAGGGGGGTGGGGGCACGACCCGCCGTCGGGAACCCCGAGAACCACACCAGGCAGGCCCCACGGCCCCCGGACCTGCACCACGTGCATCTCGCCGAGCAAGGCGGCACGACCCGCCGTCGGGCCGGAACGACGAAAGGCCCCTCACCGGAGTGAGGGGCCCTTCGTGCGAGTAGCGGGGACAGGATTCGAACCTGTGACCTCTGGGTTATGAGCCCAGCGAGCTACCGAGCTGCTCCACCCCGCGTCGTGTCACCAACAGTACGCGACGCGGGGTGGAGTGGATCAGCCGGGGGTGCCCCCGGTCGCGGCCCGGTACTGGTTGATCGCGTTCGCCAGGTCCTGCTGGGCCTGACCGATCCCGGCGAAGTCGCCCTGCTGCTGGGCGGTCCGCAGCCGGTCCAGCGCCGAGTTCATGGCGGTGACCGCGGAGGTGACCGCCGCCGAGTTGCCGGCCGCCGGCGCTCCCCCGGTCGTCGGGGTCTGGCCGGTCGTGGGCGTCTGACCCGTCGTCGGGGTCTGCCCCGTCGTGGGCTGCTGCGTCTGCCCGGTGCTGCCCGGCGTCGAGGTCGCCGTGCCCGCCGAGCCGAACACCTGGGTCAGGGCCTCCGGGAGGGTCGGTGCGTAGCCGATCCGCCCGCCGAAGCTGACGAGCACGCGGGACAGCTGCGGGAACGAGGACTCCTGGTTGGACCGCTCGATGTAGACCGGCTCGACGTAGAGCAGACCGCCCGCCACCGGCAGCGTCAGCAGGTTGCCGTAGAGCACCTGGGTGCCCTGCTGACGCAGCAGGTTCAGCTCGCTGGAGACCTGCGGCGACGACAGGAACTGCGTCTGCACCTGCTGCGGACCGCGGGTCTGCGTGTCCGCCGGCAGCTGCAGCAGCGTCATCTGCCCGTAGGTGCCCGGGTCGGAGCTCACCGACAGGTATGCCGAGAGGAACTCACGGCGCAGGCTGACCAGCGCGGTCGTCAGCTGGAACTGCGGCACGTTGGACGTGCCGCGCCGGGGGTCGTCCGCGAGCAGGTAGTACGGCGGCTGCGGGTCGCCCGCGGCGGCCGCCGCGTCGCTCGTCGGGTCGGACGGGACGTCCCAGAACGACACCGTCGAGTAGAACTCGCCGGGGTCGGACACGTGGTAGCGGGTCAGCAGGTCGCGCTGGACCTTGAAGATGCCCTCCGGGTACCGGTAGTGCGCCCGCAGCGCCGGCGGCACCTCCGCGGCCGGCTTGACGACGCCCGGGAACGCCTTCTCCCAGGTCTGCAGCACCGGGTCGGTCGGGTCGTTCTCGTAGAGGTCGACCTGCCCGGTGTAGGCGTCGACCGTCGCCTTCACGGAGTTCCGCATGTAGCCGGCGGTCTCCTGGCGCAGCGTCGCGTTGTTCACCGAGTCACGGGTCGCGTCCCCGAGGCCCACCTGCTGGGCGTACGGGTAGCGCGGCAGCGTCGTGTAGCCGTCGACGATGTACTTGATCGACCCGTCGACCACCGCCGGGTAGACGTCGTTGTCGAGCTCCAGCCACGGCGCGACCTTCTGCACCCGGGTCAGCGGGTCGCGGTTGTACATGATCCGGGAGTCGTCGCCGATGGACGAGTTGAACAGGATGTTCCGCTCGAACCCGTAGTAGGCGAAGAACGCGAGCCGGCTCAGCGGGTTGCCGAGCGACACGCCGCCGGGGCCGTCGTAGGTGAACTGGCGCGAGTCGGTGTCGTACTCGCGCGGCGGGGTACCGGGCGGGGCGCCGACGATCGCGTAGTCGTCCGGCTGGTTGACCAGCTCGCCGAAGTAGATGCGGGGCTGCTGGAGGCCGAACGGGCCCGGGTTGTCGACGTCGGACACCTGGAACTGCGGGTAGCCGCCCTGCCCGCCGTTGGAGTCCAGCGGGGCGTTGACGGTGTTCGCCGGCGCGGCGACGAAGCCGTTGCCGTGGGTGTAGACGAGGTGGCGGTTG
Source organism: Actinomycetospora sp. NBRC 106378 (assembly GCF_030269685.1). GTDB lineage: Bacteria > Actinomycetota > Actinomycetes > Mycobacteriales > Pseudonocardiaceae > Actinomycetospora. Next base: position 194,180 of record NZ_BSTT01000009.1, on the reverse strand, counting down.
ATCCAGTCCTGCTGGTTGCCGGCGAGGTTGTCCGGCGCGATCTCGCGGGCCGCGACCACGTAGTCCTGGGTCTGGTTGTTGACCGTGTACCGGTCGACGTCGAGCGTGGCCGGGAAGCCGTAGAAGTTACGACGCTGCTCGAGCTGGGTGAACGTGCGCGAGAGCCGGTTCGGGTCGAGCAGACGGATGTTCGGCACCGTCGCGGTGTCGGTCGAGATGGCCTGCTGGACGGCCGCCGCGCTCTGGTCGGTGGTCCCGGCGTAGGGCTCCCGGTTGACCGTCTGGTCGGTGATGTTGAAGGCCTGCCGCGTCGCCTCGATGTTGCGTTGGATCGAGAGCGCCTCGCGCTGGTTCGCGTTCGGACGGACCGAGAACTGCTCCAGCACGGCGGGCCACGCGGCCCCGACGAGGACGCTCGAGAGCACCAGCAGGGCCAGGGCGATCGCCGGGATCTGCAGGTTGCGCAGGAACACCGCCGCGAAGAACGCGGCCGCGCAGATCACCGCGATGACCAGCAGGATCAGCTTGGCGGGCATCGCCGCGTTCAGGTCGGTGTAGCTCGCGCCGTAGAAGTTGGCGCCGCCGATCGAGGCCTTGCGGTCGGAGAACAGCAGCTCGTAGCGGTCGAAGAAGTAGCCGACCGCCTTGAGCAGGACGAAGACGCCCACGAGGACCGCGAGGTGCGCGCGGGCCGCCGTGGCCAGCGAGCCGTTACGGCCCGCGAGCCGGATGCCGCCGAAGATGTAGTGCGCCACGAGAGCCGCGACGAAGCTGACGCCGACCCCGACGAACAGCCACGAGAGCACCGCGCGCCAGAACGGCAGCGCGAAGACGTAGAAACCGATGTCGTGGCCGAAGACCGGGTCGGCGATGCCGAACGGGGTCTGGTTGAGGAACAGCTGCGTGGTCTGCCAGTCGTTCTGCGCGGAGAGCGCGGCGATGACGGCGACCAGCACCGGGATGCCGATGGCGAACAGCCGCAGGTGCGAGAGCACGACGGTGCGGTAGCGGGCGACCGGGTCCTCCGGCCCCGCGACCGGCACGAACACCGGCCGGGTGCGGTAGGCGATGTAGAGGTTGAGCGCGATCAGGCCGCCCATGAACACCGCGGCGACGACGCTCTGGACGACGCGGGTGGCGAGCACGGTGGTGAAGACGTTGCGGTAGCCGACCTCGCCGAACCAGGCGAGATCGACGTAGACGTCGACGAGCCGGGCCAGACCGACGAGGACCACGAGCACGACCGCGCCCAGGACGAGCAGTGATTTCGTACGCCGGGAGAGCTGCGGGTTCCCGGTCGCCGGCCGGTTGGCCACGGGCGGTCACACTCCAGAATTTCGATGACGGGCTCGGAGCGACAACTCTATTGAGCCCGTGTGGGTTCCCTGTGGACGAGTTCGTCCGGTTTCATCAGCAGGTCGGCGGTGTCCGGTCGGCCGCGAGGGCCTGGACGGCGGCCACACCCTCGCGCAGGTCGGACACGCGCGCCAGGGTGAGCCCGGCGGGGGCCGAGCGCACCGCCTCCGCGCAGTTGCCCGCGGGCACGAGGAACGCCGTCGCACCGTCGTCGCGGGCGGCGTCCATCTTGAAGCGGATTCCCCCGATCGGGCCGACCCGTCCGGAGGCGTCGATGGTGCCGGTGCCCGCGATGTCCTTGCCGCCGGTGAGGTCGCCGGGCGTCAGCTTGTCGACGATCGCCGTGGCGAAGATCAGGCCCGCGGACGGTCCACCGACGTCGGCGAGCCCGATCCGGATCGTGGCGGGCGCGTCGACCACGGCCGCCGCGGTGATGCCGAGGTAGCCCTTCGTCGCGTCGCCCGGGCGGGGCGCGGTGGTGACGGTGACGTCGCTGGTCACCCCGCCCCGCACCACCGTCAGGACCAGCGGCGAACCCGGCCGGGCGGCGCCGACCGCGTCGACCACGTCCTGCGGGCTGGTCACCGGGCGGCCGCCGATGGCGCTGATGCGGTCGCCCTGGCGCAGCAGCCCCACCGACGGACCGGGCGTGGTCACGTCTCCGACCTGCACCGCGCTCGGGTAGCCGAGGTAGCGCAGCGCGGCGTTCTGGGCGTCGTCCTCGGACTGCGTGAACTGCCGCGTGTTCTCGGCGTCGACCTGCTGGCTGGACTGGCCCGACGGGTAGACCTGCTCGCGCGGCACCACCTCGTGGGAGCCGCTGATCCACATCGCGATCGCCCCGAAGAGCGTCACCTGGCTGGTGACCGCGACCGTGGTCATCCGCAGCTGACCCGTCGTCGGGAAGGTGGGGACGGCGCCCGAGACGTCGATGATGGTGCGGCCGTCCTGCGCGCCGAGGACGTCGAAGGTGGGGCCGTCGCCGAGGGCGACGAACGGGACCCGCACCGTCGCCCCGGTCAGTCCCAGGACCGCGGCGAGCACGAGGCCCAGGGCCAGGGTCGCGCGCAACCGGGTCACGGGCCGCGAGGGTAGTGATCGACCGTGTGGGGCGCGGATACGGGCTCTCCCCTGATAGTTCGCTGTGGGCGTGCGGTGCGGTCCGTGAGACGGGTCCCGGGGCAGGTCGGGCCGCGTACCGTGGTCGCCATGAGTGACCTGCCCTTCGGATTCGGCCCGTCCGACCCCGACGACGAGAACCGGCGGGGCTCCTCGGGGTCCGGGTCCGGCTCGGGTTCCGGCGGCGGCCCGGGCGGCTTCGGCTTCGGCCCGGGGGGCAACCCGTTCGGCGCCCTGGGCGGGGCGGGCGGCCCCGGCGGCGGCTTCGACATGAACCAGCTCGGGCAGATGCTCACGCAGCTCGGCCAGATGCTCTCGGCCTCGGGCGGCCCGGGCGGCGGGAACGGCCCGGTGAACTACAAGCTGGCGGCGCAGATGGCGCACCAGCAGATCACCGTGAAGGGCGCACCCTCCGCCGAGCAGAAGAACGCGATCGTCGAGTCGGTGCGGCTCGCCGAGCTCTGGCTCGACGACGCCACCACGCTGCCCTCCGGCGCCTCGACGGTCACCGCGTGGTCCCCCGACGACTGGGTGGACGCGACGATCCCCACCTGGCAGCGGCTGTGCGACCCGGTGGCGCAGCGCGTGGCCGGGGCCTGGGTCGAGGGCCTGCCCGCCGAGGCGCGCGAGATGGCCGGGCCGATGCTCGGGATGATCTCCCAGGTCGGCGGCATGGCGTTCGGCTCGCAGCTCGGCTCGGCGCTCGGCCAGCTCGCCGGCGAGGTGCTCACCTCCTCCGACGTCGGCCTCCCGCTCGGCCCCGAGGGCACGGCGGCACTGCTGCCCGACGCGATCGCCCGGTTCACCGAGGGCCTCGACCGACCCGCCGGCGAGGTGCTCGTCTTCCTCGCCGCCCGCGAGGCGGCGCACCACCGCCTGTTCGGGCACGTGCCGTGGCTGCGGCAGCGGCTGCTCGCCACGGTGGAGGAGTTCGCCCACGGCATCTCGATCGACACCTCGCGGATCGAGGAGCTCGCCCGCGACCTCGACCCCTCGAACCCCGCCGCGATCGAGCAGGCGATGTCCTCGGGGCTCTTCGAGCCGCAGACCACCGAGGCCCAGAAGGCCGCGCTCGCCCGGCTCGAGACGCTGCTCGCGCTCGTCGAGGGTTGGGTCGACCACGTCGTGGCCGCCGCGATCGGCGACCGCCTGCCCGGCGCGGACGCGCTGCGGGAGAGCATGCGCCGACGGCGCGCCTCGGGCGGCCCGGCCGAGCAGACCTTCGCCACGCTCGTCGGCCTGGAGCTGCGGCCCCGCCGGCTGCGCGACGCCGCCGAGCTGTGGCACCGGCTGGGCGAGGCCCGCGACGTCGACGGCCGGGACGCGGTGTGGGCGCACCCCGACCTGCTGCCGACCGCCGAGGACCTCGACGACCCGGCCGCGTTCGTCCGCGGCCGCTCGGAGATCGCCGGCGAGGCCGGGGAGGGCTCCTTCGCCGACCTCGACGACCCGATCGCCCGCCTGGAGGCGGAGATGAAGGCCGAGCGGGAGAAGGGCTCGTCCGAGAAGCCCGGGAAGCCCGAGGAGCCCGAGGGTCCCGACGACGGGTCGACGAGCTAGGCCTCGTCGGGTTCCGACCCGATGTCGAGCCCGGCACCGTCCGAGAGGCCCTCGAGGTAGCCGATCGCGCGCTCCGAGCGCGGGTAGCGGGCCTCGAGGGCCCGGAACGCCGGGCCGTGCCCGGGCTCGCGGAGGTGGACGAGCTCGTGTACCAGCACGTGGTCGAGCACCCAGCCCGGCACCTCACGGAGCCGCTCGCTCACGCGGATCGTGCCCTCGGTCGGGGTGCACGAGGCCCAGCGGGTGCGCATCGGCGGCACCCAGCGCACGCCGTCGGGCCGGGGCCAGCGGCCGTCGGGCCCCGCCGCGTCGAGGTGGTCGCGGGCGAGGGCGTCCGCCCGGGCGGCGAGCTCGGCGTCGCCCGCCGCGCGCCCGGGCCGACGGCGGGCCTCCGACCGCTGCATCTTCGCGATCATCTCGGCGACCCAGCGCTCCTCCTGCGCCCTGCTCGCGGACGCCGGGATGGACACGACGAGCGTGTCGCCCTCCTGCCGGGCGCCGATCGTGCGCTTCCGCCGGGCACTGCGCCGCACGACGACCTGGGGCTCCTCCACGGGGCCCACGGTAGGCGAGATGGATCCGGAGGCCCCCGGCGTGCGTCCGAGCAGGTGTGGACCCCTTCTCGCGCCCGTCCCGGCTCACGGTGGCCCCCCGGTGGCACGACACGACGACCGCGCGGTTCGGCGACCGGCCGGGCTGGCAGCTCGACGACGTCGACCCCCCGCTGCGGGCCCTGCTGACCTCGCTCGGCACCACGGCACCGAGCACCTCCCCGGTGGCCGATGCCGTGGCCCGCGGCGCCCGCCCCGAGGACGTCGCCGCCGTGCTGGCCGACCTCGCCGGGGCGGGGCTGCTGCGCCCGGACCCCGACGAGCGCCCCCGCGCGGCGTACGTCCGTGTGCACGGGGCGGGCCGGCTCGGTGTCGCGATCGCGACGGTGCTCGCGGGGGCCGGGGTCGGCCGCGTCGCCGTCCGGGCCACCGGGACGGTGGGCCCTGACGACCTCGGCACCGGCCTGGAACCCGGTGACGTCGGTCACCCGGCCGTCCTGGCGGTGGCGTCTGCCGTGGCCCGCGCCGACCCCGCCGTCGCGGTCTCCGAACCGTCGCGCCGCCGCCCGGATCTCGTGGTCCTCACGGGGGCGGCGCTGGCCGACCCGGGGGTGACCGGTCCGCTCCACGCCCGCCACCAGCCCCACCTCGCGGCCTGCGCGGCGGACCCGGTCGGCGTCGTCGGCCCGCTGGTCCTGCCGGGGCGGACGTCGTGTCTGCGCTGCGCGCGGCGCCACCGGGCGGACCGGGCCGCCCCCGGGGACCTGGCCGCCGTCGGGGTCTCGGTCGCCGCCGCGACGACGGTGGCGGGGCTCGTCGCCGGCCAGGTCCTCGCGTTCCTGCAGGGTCGGTGCGGCCTGCTCGGGGCCGCGGACGAGATCGACGCGACGGCCGGCTCGATGGTCCGTCGTCCGCGTCCGGTCCATCCCGCCTGCCCGTGCGGCGGCGCACCTCCGCGCGCCCCCGGCGTCGGGGCGGGGGAGAATCGGGGGCGTGTCCGATGACATCCCGCGCCGCACGGTCCAACGCTCCGCGCGCCTGGCGTCGCTGCCGCTCGGGTTCGCCTCGCGCACGGCGGCGGGCTGGGGTCGCCGACTCGCGGGTGGCGACGCCGGCGAGATCTCCGCCGACGTGGCCCGCAAGGGCGCCGAACAGCTCTTCGCCGTGCTCGGCGAGCTCAAGGGCGGCGCGATGAAGTTCGGGCAGGCGCTGTCGGTGTTCGAGGCCGCGGTGCCCCCCGAGCTCGCGGAGCCCTACCGCGAGGCGCTGACCCGCCTGCAGACCGCCGCTCCCCCGATGCCGACCGCGCGCACCCACCGCGTGCTGGCCGAGCAGTTCGGCCGCGGGTGGCGCGAGCGGTTCCAGGAGTTCGACGACACCCCTGCCGCCTCCGCGAGCATCGGCCAGGTGCACCGCGCGGTGTGGGGCGACGGGCGCGAGGTCGCGGTCAAGGTCCAGTACCCGGGCGCGGAGGAGGCCGTGATGGCCGACCTGCGTCAGCTGCAGCGCTTCGCGCGCGTCATCCAGCCGATGGTGCCCGGGATGGAGATCAAGCCGCTCCTGCAGGAACTGCGCGACCGGATGGCCGAGGAGCTCGACTACCGCGACGAGGCCGACGCCCAGCGCGCGTTCGCCGCCGCGTTCGAGGGCGACGAGCACGTGGTGGTGCCCCGGGTCGTCGCGTCCGCGCCGAAGGCGATGGTCTCGGAGTGGATCACCGGGACGCCGCTGTCGCAGATCATCCGCACCGGGGAGCCCGAGGAGCGCGACCGGGTCGGCTCCCTGCTGTCCACCTTCCACTTCTCGGCGCCCGCGCGGGTCGGGATGCTGCACGCGGACCCGCACCCCGGCAACTTCCAGGTGCTCCCCGACGGCCGCCTGTGTGTCATCGATTTCGGCGCCGTCGCCCGGCTGCCCGAAGGGCTGCCCCACGAGCTCGGCGAGATGCTCGCGCTCGCGGTGGAGGACCGGTCGGACGAGCTGCTGCAGCTGCTGCGCGACCTGAACTTCGTGCTGCCGGACACCGAGATGACCCCGGACCGCGCGATGGCCTACCTGGGCCCGCTGGTCGACCCGCTGCGCACCGAGAAGTTCCACTTCACCCGGGAGTGGATCCGTGGGCAGGCCGAGCGGCTCGGCGACCTGCGGCGCCCGGAGTTCGAGACCGGCCGCGGGCTCAACCTGCCGCCGCAGTACCTGCTCATCCACCGTGTGACGCTCGCGTCGGTGGCGGTCCTGTGCCAGCTCGACGCCGAGATCGGGCTGCGGTCGATCTTCCGGGACTGGCAGCCGGGGTTCGACGTCTAGGACCTCCGTCGAGGTCGCGAGGGCCACGCCAGGCCGGTCCGCGGGCGCGGGAACCTGCCCCATGTGCGTCTCGCGGGGGCGCGAGGGGAACCCTCGAGCGCTCCTGCGGCTCGAAGGTTCCCCTCACGCGGGGGCGGTGCCGGGGCGTCACGCCACGCCGGCGCCCGCCCGGGCGGCCGCGATCTCGGCGTCCCGCGCCAGGTCGGCCTTGGACGGCCGACCCCGCGGGCGCTTGCGCGCGATCACGGCTCCACGGTCGAGGATCTCGCCTCCCCACACCCCGGCGAACTCCCGCCGCTCGAGCGCGCCGGTCAGGCACGCGCGCCGGATCGGACAGGCGGCGCACAGCAGCTTGGCCTGCTCGAGCTCGGACGGGTGGTCGGAGAACCACAGGTCGTCGGGCTCCGTGCGGCAGGGCAGGGAGTCCGACACGGGTTGGTCGAGGACGGCGGGGACGGGATACATGGGTCGGACCTCCAACGGCGGGTGTTCGGGGTGGTCTCCCGGGCCGCGGAGGGCGTCGTCCTCGTGGGACGACGAAGGCCGCGAACCGAGTGGTCCGCGGCCTGGTGGGCGTGGTGGTCAGTCCTGGGGCTGACCACCGCTCGGGCGCGGACAGGACGGGACGAGATCGACGTGACGCTGCGGGGCGGGGGTGCCGCCCGGGCGGGAGCCGGAGGAACCCGACGTCGGGATCCCCCACTCGCCCACCGGGACGTCCGCGAACGCACGGGTGCGCGTGAGCGACGCACCGGTGGCCACGCGGTCCCACGCGCAGACGTGTGCCGTCGCAGCTGTTGCCGCGACGGCCGGTGAGACGGGCATGCCCGTGAGCAAGAGCTTCATCGGTGGCACACCCCCCTGATCTCGCCCCGGCACCACGCGCGCCGGAGTGCTGTCGAACCTAGGGGCCCTCCCGCGAGGGCCGCAATCGAATTAACCGGAGAAATCTCAGGAAGCGTGCTCGCGCACCATCGTCAGGACGTCCTCGCCGTAGCGTTCGAGCTTCGACGCCCCGATCCCCGGGATCGTGACCAGGCCCTTCGTGTCCTGCGGGCGCTGCTCGGCGAGCGCGACGAGCGTGGCGTCGGTGAACACCACGTAGGCCGGGACCGACCGCTGCTTGGCCTCGTTCGACCGCCACGTGCGCAGCGCGTCGAGCAGCTCGACGTCGACGTCGGACGGGTGCTCGGTGCAGCGGCCGATCTTCTGGGCGGCGGCGTCGCCGAGGGCCTTCCCGCAGATCCGGCACGACGCCCGGGCCGCCTTCGCCTTCGGCCCGCCGTCGACGCCGGACCCGGGCTTGCGCGCGGCGGGGTGGTCGTCGGGGACCAGGCCGTAGAGGAAGCGGCTCCGCCGTCGCGAGCGCCGCCCGCCGGACTGCCGGGCCAACGCCCAGGAGATGCGCAGGTGCACGCGCGCCCGGGTCACGCCGACGTAGAGCAGGCGCCGCTCCTCCTCCACCGCCTCGTCGTCGCCGTCGGCGTGCTGGATCGGCAGGGTGCCGTCGACGAGCCCGACGAGGAACACCGCATCCCACTCCAGGCCCTTCGCCGCGTGCAGGGACGCGAGCGTCACGCCCTGCACCGTCGGCGGGTGCTGGGCCTGCATCCGGGTGGACAGCTCGGCGAGGAAGGCGGCGTAGGTGGCCTCGGGGAGCGCCTCGACGAGGTCGGTGGCGAGCTCCGCGAGGGCCCGCAGCGACTCCCAGCGCTGCCGTTGGGCGCCGTCGGACGCGCTGCCGGCGGGCGGGGTGTCGGTGAGGCCCTGCTCCCCGAGCGCCGCCCGGACCGTGGTGACGACGTCGGCGCCGACGACGGCCTCGGGCCCGCCCTCGAGGCGGTTGCCGAGCGTGCGGAGCGCCGCGATCGCGTTCTTCACCTCGGTGCGCTGGAAGAACCGCTCGCCGCCACGGACCTGGTAGGCGATCCCGAGGTCGGAGAGGGCCTGCTCGTAGACCTCCGACTGGGCGTTGATCCGGAAGAGCACGGCGATCTCGGCGGCGGGCACCCCGTCGTCGATCAGCCCGCGGATCTGCTCCGCGACCGCGGTCGCCTCCGCGGGCTCGTCGTCGTGCTCGGCGAAGTCCGGCGTCGGGCCGGGCGGCCGCTGCCCCTCGAGGCGCAGCCGGCTGCCCGCGGCGCGCCCGCGGGCGGCGCCGATCACGGTGTTGGCGGCCGCCACCACCTGCGGGGTGGACCGGTAGTCGCGCACCAGCCGGACCACCTGGGCCTCGGGGTGCCGGCGGGGGAAGTCCAGCAGGTAGGACGGGCTCGCGCCGGCGAAGGAGTAGATCGTCTGGTTGGCGTCGCCGACGACGGTGAGGTCGTCCCGGCCGCCGAGCCAGGCGTCGAGCAGGCGGTGCTGCAGCGGGGTGACGTCCTGGAACTCGTCGACGACGAAGCAGCGGTACCGCTCCCGGAACTCGTCCGCGACCTCCGGGGTCTCCTCCAGCGCGCCCGCCGTGTGGATGAGCAGGTCCTCGAAGTCGAGCTGCTCCGCGCGGTTCTTCAGCTCCTCGTAGCCCGCGTAGACCGTCGCGACCTGGTCCGCGGGCGCGGGCGTGTCGCGCTGCACCTTCGCGACGGCCTCGACGTAGTGGTCCGGCGCCACCAGGCACGCCTTGGACCACTCGATCTCGCTCGCGAGGTCGCGCAGCGACTCCCGGTTCGTGGCGGCGCCGGCGCGCTGGGCGGCCTGCCCGACGAACCGCATCTTGTTGTCCAGCAGCGGCCACGCCTCGCCGCCGACGGACCGGGGCCAGAAGTAGCGGAGCTGGCGCAGCGCCGCGGCGTGGAACGTGCGGGCCTGCACCCCGCCGACGCCGAGGTCCCGCAGGCGGGTCCGCATCTCCCCCGCCGCGCGCGCGGTGAAGGTGACCGCGAGGACCTGGCCGGGCCGGACCTGCTCGGTGCGGGCGAGGTGGGCGATCCGGCGGGTGATGGTGCGGGTCTTGCCGGTGCCGGCCCCCGCGAGCACGCAGACCGGACCGCGCGGGGCGACGACCGCCGCGCGCTGCTCGGGATCCAGTCCGTGCTCGATCGCCTCGGTCGCACTCCGGTCCGCCGCCACGGGAGCCATCGTCTCAAGCGGGTCCGACACCGTGGGGCCCGACCGGCCGGGCCCGTCGTCGGAACTGCCCCGGCGTCTCCCCCGCGAGGCGCGCGAACTGCCGGGTGAAGGCGGGCTGGTCGTAGAACCCGCAGGCCAGCGCCACCTCGGCGAGCGGGAGCCCGGTGGTGGTGAGCAGGGAGCGGGCGCGGTCGATGCGGGCGCGCAGCACGAACTGGGTCGGGGCGAGCCCGAAGACCGCGCGCATCCGCCGTTCCAGGGCGGAGCTCGACATCCCCGCGGTCGCCGCCATCTCCTCGACGCGGGGCGGGTCGTCGACCCGGGCGGCCACGAGGTCGACGACGCGGGAGAGGGCGGGCAGCGCGGGATCGCCCTCGTCGGCCGAGCGCAGGTCCTCGGACACACTGACCACGCCGACCACGCGCCCGTCCGCGTGGACCGGCACCTTGGTCGTGAGGAACCAGCCGGGCACGCCGCCCGCGCGACGGATCAGCTCCAGCTCGTGGCGCAGCGTGCGGCCCTCGGCGAGGACCCGCGCGTCCTGTTCCTCGTAGCGCTCGGCGAGGGCGGGGACGAACAGCTCGCCGGCGCGGCGCCCCACGACCGCGGCGCGGTCGCGGCGGCCGGCGCGCCGGACGAACGCGTCGTTGACCTCGGTGTAGCGGCCCTCGGCGTCCTTCGCGCAGAACATGACGCCGGTGAGCTCGGCGAAGAGCGCGACGAGGGCGTCGGCGGGCAGGTCCACGGGTCCCATCCTCGTTGGCGGGGCGCGGCGCCGGGAGCGCCGGATTCGGACAAGAGGACTGTCGGACCCCGGGTGCACAGTGGACCCATGAGCGAGCAGCTGACGGGGGTGGGCCTCGACGAGGCGCTGGTCGAGCGGGCGGTCGCCCGCGCGGCGCGCTGGGCCGCGGCGAGCGACGAGGCGGGGCACGACGCGGCGACCCGACGGCTCGCCTCGCTCGTGCACGACCCCGCGGGCGTCGACTTCGCGATGCACTTCGTCGACCGGGTCGCGCGCCCGGAGGACGACGCGGTGGCCGCCCGGGAGCTCGCCCGGCTCGCGGGCCGCGGGGCGACGCTGCCCGGCTTCGCCACGGCCCTGGACCGGCTGATGCTGCGGGCGGGCGCCGCGCTCGCCCCGCGGCTCCCGCGGGTCGTGGTCCCGCTCGCCCGCCGCCGGCTGCAGCAGCTGGTCGGGCACCTCGTGGTGGACGCGTCCGGCCGCGTCCTGGGCCGCCGCCTCGCCGCCGCCCGGGCCGACGGCTTCCGGCTGAACCTCAACCTGCTCGGCGAGGCGGTGCTCGGCGAGGACGAGGCCGACCGCCGGCTCGCGCGCACCCTCGAGCTGATCCGCCGCGACGACGTCGACTACGTCTCGGTGAAGGCCTCCTCGGTGGCGAGCCAGCTCGTGCCGTGGGACCTCGAGGGCAGCCGGGACCGGCTCGTGCGGCGCCTGACGCCGCTGTTCGAGACCGCACGCGACCACGGCGTCTTCCTCAACCTCGACATGGAGGAGTACAAGGACCTCGACCTCACGGTCGCCCTCTTCACCGCCCTGCTCGACCGGCCGTCGCTGCGCGGCTACTCCGCGGGCATCGTCCTGCAGGCCTACCTGCCGGACTCGGTCGCGGCGCTGGAGCACCTCGCCGCCTTTTCCCGACGACGGGTCGACGCCGGCGGTGCGCCGGTCAAGGTCCGGCTGGTCAAGGGCGCGAACCTCGCGATGGAACGGGTCGACGCGGCCGTGCACGACTGGCCGCAGGCGCCCTACGCGACGAAGGCCGAGGTCGACGCCAACTACGTGCGGCTGCTCGAGCACGCGCTGCGGCCGGGCCTCGCGGACGCCCTGCGGATCGGGGTGGCGAGCCACCACCTGCACCACGTGGCGCTCGCCGTGGAGCTGGCGGCCGCCCGCGGGGTCCCGGCGCAGATGGACGTCGAGATGCTGCAGGGCATGGCGCCCGCCCAGGCCCGGGCGGTGGCCGCGGACCTCCCGGAGAGCGGGCTCGTGCTCTACACCCCGGTGGTGCACGCGGAGGACTTCGACGCCGCCGTCAGCTACCTCGTCCGGCGCCTGGAGGAGAACGCCGGGCGGGAGAACTACCTGTACGCGATGTTCTCCGCGGAGGGGCCGGAGTCCTACCTCGACCGTTTCCGCGCCTCGGTGGCCGAGCGCGACGCCGTCGCCGACACCCCGCGGCGCACGCAGGACCGGACGACCGAGGTGGTCGGGGAGTTCCCGCTGCGGTTCCGCAACGAGCCCGACACCGATCCCTCGCTCGGCGCGAACCGGGAGTGGGCGCGCCGCGCGGTGGCCGCCGCACCCGCCGTCGTCCGGGAACCCGAGCTGACCGACCCGGCCGCGGTCGACGCCGTGGTGGAGCGCGCGGCGGCGTCGTCGTGGCGGACCGCGACGCCGAGCGAACGGGCGCGGCGGCTGCGCGGGGCGGCCCGGGCGCTGGCCGCGGCGCGGACCGAGCTGCTGACGACGATGGTGCACGAGGCGGGCAAGACGGTCGCCGAGGCCGACCCCGAGATCTCGGAGGCCGTCGACTTCGCGGCCTACTACGCCGACCGCGCGGAGGAGCTCGACCCCGCCCGGTTCACGCCGGACCGGGTCGTCGTCGTGACGCCGCCGTGGAACTTCCCGGTGGCGATCCCGCTGGGTGGGTGTCTGGCCGCGCTGGCGGCCGGGGCGGCCGTCGTCATCAAGCCCGCGCCGCAGGTCCGGGCGTGCGCCGAGGTCGGGGTCGCGGCCCTGCACCGGGCGGGGATCCCGGCGGACGCCCTGCAGCTCGTCCACACCGACGAGAGCGACGCCGGACGCCGGGTGATCACGCATCCCGCGGTGGACCGGGTCGTCCTCACGGGGGCGAGCGAGACCGCGGCCCTGTTCCGCTCGTGGCGCCCGGACCTGGGGGTCCTCGCCGAGACCAGCGGCAAGAACGCGCTCGTGATCACCCCGGCGGCCGACCCCGACCTGGCGGTCGCCGACCTCGTGCGCTCCGCGTTCGGGCACGCCGGGCAGAAGTGCTCGGCCGCCTCGCTGGCCGTCCTGGTGGGCCCGGTCGGCGACCCGCGCACGCCGGTCGGCCGCCGGTTCCGCCGGCAGCTGGTCGACGCGGTGCGGACGCTGCGCGTGGGGCCCGGGACGGACCTGTCGTCGACGATGGGCCCGCTCGTCGGTGACCTCTCGCCCAAGCTGGAGCGGGCCCTGACCACCCTCTCCGACGGCGAGACGTGGCTCGTCGAGCCCCGCCGGACGGGTGACGCGCAGTGGACTCCGGGGGTGCGTGAGGGTGTGTCCCCCGGGTCGTGGTTCCACCTCACGGAGTGCTTCGGCCCGGTGCTCGGGCTGATGGCGGCCGGGTCGCTGGACGAGGCGATCGCGTGGCAGAACGCGACCGGCTTCGGGCTCACCGGTGGGCTGCACTCGCTCGACCGGGACGAGGTCGAGCACTGGATGGAGCGGGTCGAGGTCGGGAACGCCTACGTCAACCGGCACATCACCGGGGCGATCGTGCAGCGCCAGTCGTTCGGGGGCTGGAAGGGCTCGGTGGTGGGTCCCGGTGCGAAGCCCGGGGGGCCGAACTACGTGGCGCAGTTCGGGACGTGGGCGGACGCGTCGGTCCCGGAGTCGGCGCCCCTGGGCCGCGAGGCCGCGGCGCTGCTGGCGTCAGTGGCCTCGTCGGTCCCGGCGGACGACCTCGCGTGGTTGCGCGCGGCGGCGGCGTCGGACGCGTTCTGGTGGCGCGAGGAGTTCGGCGTGGAGCACGACCCGACCGGCATCGCCGCGGAGGCCAACGTGTTCCGCTACCGGCCGCTGCCGGGCCTGCGGGTCGTGCTCGGGGACGGCGCGGCGGACCGGGACGTCGTGCGGCTGCGCCTCGCCGGGGCGTGTGCCGGGGTCCCGGTGGCCGACGTGACGCCCGAGGTCGTCCCGGAGCCCGGCGAGCGCCTGCGGGTGGTCGAGGCGCCGACGGAGGCGCTGCGCCGGCGGGCGGGTGAGGTGGGCGCGACCCTCGTCGAGGGCCCGGTGCTCGCCGACGGACGCCGCGAACTGCTCTCCGTGCTGCGCGAGCAGGCCGTGAGTGTGACCCGTCACCGCTTCGGACACGTGGAAGCCTGACGCGCCTCCGCGCGTTGTGCCTCACATGGCGCAGATGACGATGTACACGACCAGCTGGTGCGGCTTCTGCCGGCGGCTGAAGAGCCAGCTGGACCGCGAGGGGATCGGCTACTCCGAGGTCGACATCGAGCGCACGCCGGACGCCGCCGACATCGTGACCCGCATCAACGGCGGGAACCGGACGGTGCCGACCGTCGTCTACCCCGACGGCTCGGCCGCCACGAACCCGAGCTTCGCCGAGGTCAAGTCCGCGCTGGCGAAGGCGGAGGCCGCGTCGGGCGCGTGAGCCCACCCCGTTCCGAGCGAAGGGCCCCTCCGGTCGAGTAGATCGACCGGAGGGGCCCTTCGCTCGTTCCGGGGCCGCCACGAGGTGCACACCAGGCACGCTCGGACGTCCCGCACGCTGCCTCACGTGTACCTCGCGGCGGTGGGCGAAGGGCGCCCGCGGCCCGCCTATCCGACCGACGGGGCCCTTCGCTCAGTCGGGGCAGCGGCCGGCGCCGGAGCCGGGCGGCGCACCAGCACGACGACGAGCGCGGCCGCCGCCAGCGCGGCGACACCCGCCGTCAGGAAGACCGCGTCGAGGCCGTCGGCGTAGCCCGTCGCGCCGGGGGCCGTCGGGTCCGCGTGGCCCGTGAACACGGTGCCGAGCACCGCGAGGCCCACGGCCAGCCCGAGCTGGCGGAACGTGTTGACCGCGGCGCTACCGACCCCCGCCTTCGCCGGCGGCAGCACCGCGAGGGTCGCCGAGACGAGGACCGGGGTCGCGAGGCCGACACCGAGCCCGCTCACGACGAGACCGGGCAGGAGGGCCCACGGCCCCGACCCGGCGTCGACGACCGTCAGGAGCAGCACCCCGAGCCCGATCAGGGCGAGTCCCCCGGCGACCGGCCGAGCCGGCGACCCGCCGTGGAGGAAGCGACCGGCCACCGCGGACACCACGAAGGCGGCGATCGAGAGCGGGACCACCGCGAGGCCGGCCCGGATCGGCGACAGTCGCAGCACCTCCTGCAGCCAGAGGGAGACCAGCGCGAGGTGGGCGAAGGCCGCCCCGGAGAGGACCGCCGCGGCGACCATGAGGGCGGTGAACGACCGGTTGCGGAACAGGGCGAGGTCGAGCATCGGGTGTGCGACCCGCCCCTCGACCGCGACGAACACCACGACCGCGACGGCGGCGACGAGCAGCGGGACGACCGTCGTGGCGGCCGACCAGCCGGCGGCGCCCGCCTCGATCAGGCCGTAGACCAGAGCGGTCGAGGCGACGGTGAACGCCGCGGCGCCGCCGAGGTCGATGCGGGCGGTGCCGTCGGTGCGGGTGTCCCGCGCGACGACCGCGAGGGTCAGGGCGACGGCGAGAGCGGCGACCGGCAGGTTGACGAGGAAGATCGCCCGCCATCCCCAGACCTCGGTGAGCACGCCGCCGACGAGGGGGCCGCAGGCCGCGGCGAGCCCGTTGACGGCGCCCCACACGCCGAAGGCGGTCCCCCGGTCGCGGCCGTGATAGGTGCCGGCGAGCAGGGCGGCCGTGGTCGCGAACATCGCCGCACCGCCCGCGCCCTGCACCACCCGCGCAGCGACGAGGACGCCCGCGGTCGGTGCGAGACCGCAGGCCAGCGACGCGACGGCGAAGACGACGAGCCCCGCCAGGTAGAGGCGGCGCCGCCCGAAGCGGTCGGCCGCCGAGCCCGCGAGCATGAGCAGCGCGGCGAGGGCCAGCGCGTACCCGTCGATCACCCACTGCAGGCCCGCGAAGGACGAGCCCAGGGACCCGGACATGGCGGGCAGGGCGACGTTCACGATCGTCACGTCCACGAGCAACATGAAGGTGCCCAGGCAGATCGCCACCAGGGGCCACCAGCGACGCATGTCGGTTCTCCTCGGTCTCCACGACGGCCGGTGCCGTCGACTCCCGACGATCCTCGACACGGCGCGTCGGTCAGGACGAGCGGATCGCACACTTCCGGCGGTCCTCGACATCTGCCAGGCTCGGGGCGGTGGAACTCGACGTCCTGGACCGCGCCCTCATCCAGGCGCTGCAGATCGACGGCCGGGCCCCGTTCCGCCGGGTCGCGGAGGTGTTGGGGGTCTCGGACCAGACGGTGGCCCGGCGGTACGCCCGGCTGCGCTCGGTCCAGGCCCTCCGCGTGATCGGGGCGAGCGACCCGGTGCTGCTCGGGGAGGACCAGTGGATGGTCCGCGCGCGCTGCGCTCCCGACGCCGCCCCCGAGATCGCCGACGCACTCGCCCGGCGGCCGGACACCTCGTGGGTGAGCCTGACCTCCGGCGGCACGGAGATCACGTGCTCGCTGCGCGCGCCGGACACCGCCGCGGCCGGGGACCTGCTGCTCGGACGCCTGCCCAGGACCCCGCGGATCCTCGACGTGAGTGCCCAGCAGGTGCTGCACGTGTTCTACGGCGGGGCGCGCGAGCCGTACGCCAAGGTCGGCCCGCTCGCCGCCGAGCAGGTCGCCGCTCTCTCCGTCGCGGTGCCGCCCCCGGGGGAGCCGCCGACGCTCGACGACCTGGACCGCCGCATCCTGCGGCTGCTCCGGGTCGACGGGCGGGCGCCGGTCGAGGACGTGGCCCGCGCGTGCGGCACGTCCGCCTCGACCGTGCGACGCCGGCTCGCCGACCTCCGGGCCGGCGGGGTGCTCTACCTCGACGTCGACGTGGCGCCGGCCGTCCACGACCAGCCGATGCGCACGATGCTCCACCTCACCGTGCTCCCGCGGCACCTCGACGAGGTGGGCCGCGCGTTGGCGGCCCACCCGGAGGTGCCGTTCGCCGCCGCCACGACGGGCCGGACGAACGTCTACGCGTCGATCGCCAGCGCCGGTCCCGCCGCCTTCTACCGCTACCTGACGACGACGGTGGCCGAGCTGCCCGGCGTCACGGAGGTCGAGTCGGCACCCGTGATCCGCACCGTCAAGGCCGCGGACACGGTGTACGCCGCGCGCTGACGGACGTTCCCCCGTGGCAGGAAAGCGTCGTTGCTGTCACCGGGTGACAGCAACGACGCTTTCCTGCCACGGGGAGGGTCAGCCTGCGGCGGCCCACGCCTCCAGCATCGCGCGGGCGATCGACACCCCGCCGGGCAGGATGAGCTCGCGGTCCTCGCCGGCCTCGAACGCCGTGCCGCCGACACCGTGGGCGCCCCGGGGGCCCTCGCCCTCGCGGGTCATCCAGTCGCCGGCCTCCAGCGCCGCGCGCAGCTCGTCGCGGGTGACCCAGCGGGCGTTCTCGATCTCGCCCTCCTGCAGGCGCAGCGGCTGCTCCGGGTCGGCCACCGCGGAGAAGCCGATCATCAGCGAGCGCGGGAACGGCCAGGGCTGGGAGCCGAGGTAGGTGATGGTCGAGACGGTGACGCCGACCTCCTCGGCGCACTCGCGGGCCACGCACGCCTCGAGCGACTCGCCGGCCTCCACGAACCCGGCGAGCACGGAGTACCGGCCGGCGGGCCAGATCGGCTGGCGGGCGAGCAGCACGCGGTCGGCGCCGTCGTGCACCAGGCAGATCATCGACGGGTCGGTGCGGGGGTACTCCTCGTGGTCGTTCGCCTCGCACAGCTGCGCCCAGCCCGCCTTGATCGCGCGCATCGGGGAGCCGTCGCGGGTGCAGAAGCGGGCGCGCTCCTGCCACGACAGCAGGGCCACCGCCGTCGTCAGCAACCCGGCCGAGTGCGCGTCCAGGTCACCCCCGGACACCCGCAGGTCCCGCCACAGCTCGGTCGAGGAGAACCCCGACCCGGCGTCGTTCGAGGCGTCGGCGTCGGGCACCCGCACGCCCCAGTAGACGGTGCCGTCCTCCTCGCCGAGCAGGACCGCACCGTCCGGGATCGACGTGCCGAACTCGCGGGACGGGACGTCGGCGACGCGCAGCGACCCGTCGGGCTGCTCCTCGACCGGCGTGCGCCCCTGCGGGTCGACCCGCACCACCCGGGCCAGCGGCCAGGTCGACGTCACGTGCTCCGGGTCGTCGCGCACCTGCTCCCGGCGGTCGACGGTGGACCGCGAGAGCCGCGGCAGGGTGTCGAGGTGGAACGCCGCCCGCATGTCGGGGCCCGCCGTGGGTGCAGTGGTCACGGGATCCTGATACCACCCAGCGCCCGCAACGACTCCGACGACGTCGCGGCGTCGGCCACCACCACCCCGGTGAAACGCGACGGGGCGAGGAACTCGGCGGCCGCGGCGTGCACCTGCTCGAGCGTCACGGCCTCCAGGCGCTGCGGGTGCTCCCGCACCCACTCCGGATCCAGTCCCACCCCGGCCAGCCCGGCCAGCGTCGAGGCGAGCCCCGCCTGGGTGTTCATCGAGATGAGCAGCGACCCCACCGCGTAGCGACGGGCCGACTCCAGCTCGGCCGCGGTCGGCGGGACCACGGCGACGCGGCCCAGCTCGTAGCGCATCTCGAGCAGTGCGGGCGCGGTGACCTCGGAGGCGCAGTCGGTCTCGACGAGCAGCGCGGCACCGTACGGGTCGAACTCCAGCGACGACGACGCGTGGTAGGTGTAGCCCTTGTCCTCGCGCAGGTTCTCCACGAGTCGCGAGGAGAAGTAGCCGCCGAACGCCAGGTTGGCCAGCTGCAGCGCCGGATAGCGCGCATCGGTGCGCGGGACCGCGGCCGCGGAGAGCCGCAGCTGCGACTGCACGGCGCCCGGGCGGTCGACGAGCAGCAGGTCCGAGCCGTGCAGCTCGGGCAGCGGCGGCAGCAGGCCGGCCTCGCCGGGCGTGTCCCAGGCGGCCAGGGCCGCCTCGGTGGCGGCGACGGCACCGGCCGGGTCGAGGTCGCCGACGAGCACGAGCACCGAGCCCCGCGGCACCACCTGACGGCGGTGCATGACGAGCAGGTCGTCGCGGGTGACCGCCGCGACGTCGGCGACGTCGGGCATCTCCCGGGTGACCGGGTGGTCGCCGTAGCGGTGGCGCTGCAGCGCGCGGCGCGCGATCACCGACGGCTGGGCGGAGGCCACCTGGATGCGCTCGGCGAGGCGCTCGCGCTCCCGGCCCACCTCGTCGTCGGGATAGGTCGCCCCGGTGAGGACGTCGGCGACGACGTCGAGCAGCGTCGGCAGCCCCTCCGCCAGGGAGTGCCCGGCGGCGGCGAGCCGCTCCGGGTCGACCGAGAAGCCGATCTCGCCGCCGACACCCGCGAGGTCGTCGTCGAGGGAGACCCGGCTGCGGCGGTTGGTGCCGGAGAGCACGGTGGAGGCGAGCACCTCGGCGACCGCCGCGTGCATCGGGCGCCGGGCGTCCTCGCCGGAGAACGGGATGCGCAGGCGGAGCTCGACCATCGGCACGCCGGGACGGCGCACCGCGATGACGCGCAGACCCGTCGTCAGGACGGTGTCGACCTCCTCCGGGGCCGGGACCTGCGGCTGGGGTCGCAGCGGGGGCAGCTCGCGGGGGCCGGCCGGGGTGCGGCCGATCTCCGCGGCGGAGCGGCGCTCGGCGGGCGACGGAGCCGTGGGGGCGGTCATGCGGAGGCTCCCGGGGTGAGGACGAGCAGGGCGCGGGCGTCGGGGCGCAGCGCGTTCGCGGCGGCGGCCACCGCCTCGGGGGTCACGGCCGCGATCGCGCCGGGCAGCTCGTCGGAGAGCTCCGCCCGGCCGTGGACCAGCTCGGCCGAACCGAGGGCGAGCATCCGGTTCATCAGCCGGTCGTGCTCGCGGTGCAGGGCGCCCGCCCACCGGGCGGTGACCCGGCGCAGCTCCTCGGGGTCGGGGCCGCGCTCGCCGAGGACGAGGAGCTCGGCGTCGACCGCGTCGACGACCCGGCGCGGGTCGACGGTGTCCGGGTGGACGGCGGTGATCGTGAAGGTGTCGGGATCCCGCGCGTCCAGCGGCGCGCCCATCAGGCCGGCCGAGGCGGACACGTCGGTGACGAGCCCCTCGCCGTAGACGAGGCGCTGCGTGAGGCGGGCCGCCTCGCCGTCGGTGAGCAGGCTGCCCAGCACCGCGTGGGCGAGGTAGCCCTGGAGGTCCGTGCCGGGGTCGGGCAGGCGGTAGCCCATGGCCAGCGCGGGTAGCGGTGCGTGGGCGTCGACGACCGACTCGTGCCGCTCGCCGTCGGGCGCGGGCTCGCCGAAGGAGGGCCGTGCGGGCACCGGGCGGGCGGGGATGTCCCCGAAGTGGCGGCCGACGAGCTCGGCGGCGTCGTCCGGGTCGAAGTCCCCGACGACGGTCAGCACCGCGTTGCCCGGCGCGTAGTAGGCGTCGAAGAACGCCGCGGCGTCGTCGAGGGTGGAGGTCTCGAGGTCGCGGAAGTCGCCGTACCCGTTGTGGGCGTTGGGATAGGTCGAGTACAGCACCGGCGGCAGCAGGATCCAGGGGAAGCCGCCGTAGGGCCGGTTGAGCACGTTGAGGCGGATCTCCTCCTTCACCACGTCGATCTGGTTGCGGAGGTTCTCCTCGGTCAGCTTCGGCGCGCGCAGCCGGTCGGCCTCGAGGAACAGGCCGCGCTCGAGCGCACCCGCGGGGAGGATCTCGAAGTAGTCGGTGTAGTCCTGGTGGGTCGACCCGTTGAACACGCCGCCGGAGCCCTGCACGTGGCGGAAGTGCGCGAGCTTCTCGAGGCTCTCCGAGCCCTGGAACATCAGGTGCTCGAAGAGGTGCGCGAACCCGGTGCGCCCCTCCGGCTCGCTGCGGAACCCGACGTCGACGTGGACGGCGACCCCGACGACGGGGTTGGAACGGTCGGGCGCGAGGAGCACCCGCAGACCGTTGTCGAGCGTCAGGCGCTGTCGCTGCTCCGGAGGCGCGGAGGTGGGGGCCGTACTCACCCCCCGACCCTAACGGCGCGGGCGGTTCCGCACGGCGGGGACGGCGCCCCGGGCGGGTCGGTGCCCCGGACGCCGGGTCGCGGCACACGCGCGGCCGCGGGACGGACGGGCCGCGGCACGGGCGGCCGGACGGGCACCGGCGCGCGCCGCAGGGCGGCGCGCGGGCCGACGCTGCCGGCTCAGGGCGACGACCAGCGAGCCGGCTCCGAGGGCCGCGGCGACCGCGAGCGCGAGCTCGAGGCGGGCCACCAGCGGGGACACGGCGTCGCCCGCGGTGTCGGTGGCGGTCCGCGCACCCTCCTGGCCGATGCCTGCCACGGCGAGGGGACCGGTGATCGCGCCGTCGGCGGGCACCTGCACCGGGACCGGGAAGCCGACGTTGCGCCCGCAGCCGTCGAGGGCGGCCTCGCGGCGGGCGCCCGCCACGTCGAGGACCACCCGGTCGTGGGGGTCGGTGGACAGGCACGACGCGGTGGCGGTGACCACGGCGGTCACCGTCACCGGCGGCGCCACGGGCGTCGCGGCGGGCGCCGGGCCGAGCCCGACCGCCTGGGCGAGCGCCGGCACCCTCGGCACGACGAGCGCGACGACGGCCAGGGCGCCCAGCGCGAGCGCGACGAGCAGCACGAGGGTGCGGGTGGAGCGGTGATCACTCTCGGCGACCCGGGGACGCGCGGAGGCGGTGGCGCGTGGCAGGAGGCCGTCGACCGTGAGTGACACGGCTGACATTCTGCTCACGCCGCGCCGCACCCGATGGAGGGATCCCCGGGCAGTACCCAGCGCGACCGGCTGGTACACCGACCCGCTGCCCGGCACGGTCCCGAGCTCCCGACCGGCCGAGCCACCACCGGGTCGGCCGTGGCCCACCACTGACGGTGGGTGTCAGCGGTGGGCCACGGCTGTCTCCGGGATCAGCGCGGGAAGCCGTCCACGCCGGTCGCCTCGACCGAGGCCGCCCACAGCCACTCGGCGGCGTCGGCGTCGATCGCGTACGGCATGACACCCCCCGGGTAGCCACCGCGCGAGTCGGGCGGCACGGAGGTGTCGACGGCGATCGCCACCTCGCAGTCCTCGAGGTAGACCCCGGAGAGGTCGGCGAGCTGCGGGCTCGTGGCCGCCCAGGTCTCGGTGGCCGCGCCCTGCTCGGGCGTCTTGAGGTTCGCGGCCGCCGGGCCGGGGTTGCCCTGCTCGTCCTTCCAGCCCAGCGCGACCATCTCCGCCAGCGGGAGGTGACGCTGCAGCGGCGTCATGATCCCGCCGGGGTGCAGGGCGAACGCGCGGACGCCGCGGGCGGCGAGCCCGACGGCGAACAGCACGTTCGCGGTCTTCGACTGGCCGTAGGCCTGCCACTTGTCGTAGTCCCGGTGCTCGTAGTGCACGTCGTCGCGGTGCAGGTCGGAGAAGTGGTGGCCGCGGGAGGACACCGAGACCACCCGCGAGTCGCCGTCCAGGAGCGGCGCGAGCCGGTTGACCAGGGCGAAGTGGCCGAGGTGGTTGGTCGCGAACTGGCGCTCCCAGCCCGGCCCGACGCGCTCGAGCGGACAGGCCATGACCCCCGCGTTGTCGATGACGACGTCGAGGCGGTGGCCGGCGGCCAGGCGACGGTCCGCGAAGGCGGCGACGGAGTCGAGGTCGGCCAGGTCGAGCTCGTCGGTGGTGACGCCGTCGAGACCGGCCAGGGCCTCCTGCGCCACGTCCCGACGACGGGCCGGGACGACCACGTGGGCGCCTGCCGCCGTGAGGGCCCGGACGGCCTCGAGCCCGAGGCCGGAGTAGCCACCGGTGACGAGGGCCAGCCGCCCGGAGAGGTCAAGGCCCGCCACGACCTCCGCCGCGGTGGTCCTCGCACCGAACCCGGAACCGATCGGGGTCTGCTGCGCTGTGATCATGCGTTCGACGCTAGGTCCTCGAGTGCGCTCGAAGGCAACCTCCCGGTGGCAGGACGTCGTTGCTGCCACGGGCCGACAGCAACGACGCTTTCCTGTCAGGCAGCAGCGCGCGACCCCAGCAGCCGCCACAGGTGGGCGACGGACTCGGCGCCGCGCAGCAGCAACGGGAGCACCGCCCGCTCGTCCGGGGCGTGGATCCGGTCGCCGGGCAGCATGACGCCGAGGAAGGCCAGCGGGGCGTCGAGCGCCGTCGTCAGGAGCGCCTCCGGCCCGCTGCCGCCCTCGCGCGCCGGCAGCACCTCGGCGCCCAGCGCGACGCCCATCGCCTCGCGGATCGACGCGACCAGCGGCGAGTCGAGGTCGCAGATGAGCGGCGGCACGCCGGGCCCGCCGGTCGACACGTCGGCGTCGATGCCCGCCGGCACCCGCTCGGCCACGAACCGCTCGAGCAGCGGCTTGATGCGCGCCGGGTCCTGGGCGTCGACGAGCCGGAACGTCATCTTGAGCGTCGCCGAGTGCGGCACGATCGTCTTGTGGCCGGGCCCGGCGTACCCGCCGTGCAGACCGTTGACCTCGGCGGTCGGGCGCGCCCAGAGCCGCTCGTAGGTCGACCAGCCCGCCTCGCCCGACGTGGCCATCGCCCCGGCGGCGGAGCCCGCGAGCCACGCCGGCTCGTCGAAGGGCAGTGCGGCCCAGGCGGCGCGCTCCTCGGCGGTCGGCTCACGCACGTCGTCGTAGAACCCGGGCACCGCGATGCGCCCGTCGACGTCGTGGAAGGTCGCGACCAGCCGGGCGAGCTCGGTGACCGGGTTGGGCACCGCCCCGCCGAACTGGCCGGAGTGCAGGTCGACGGCGGCGCCGCGGTAGACGACCTCCAGGTCGACCAGCCCGCGCATCCCGCAGCAGACCGTCGGCGTCTCCCGGTCGACCATGCCGGTGTCGGTCACCACGATCTCGTCGCACGCGAGGGCGTCGCCGTGCGCGGCGAGCAGCTCGGCGAGGTGGGCGGAGCCCGACTCCTCCTCGCCCTCGACCAGCAGCTTCAGCGACACGGCCGGGGCGGTCGCGCCGGTGGCCGCGAGGTGGGCCCGGACCCCGAGCAGCACCATCGCGACGTGCCCCTTGTCGTCGGACGCGCCGCGACCGCGCAGCTCCTCCCCCACGACCTGCGGGTCGAAGGGCGCGAAGGACCAGCCGTCGTCGAGATCGGCGGGCTGCACGTCGTGGTGGCCGTAGACCAGGACGGTCGGAGCCGCCGGGTCGGCGGCGGGCCAGTGCGCGTACACCGCGGGCAGCGCCGCCGTGTCCGACCAGACCTCGACCTCCGGCCACCCGTCGCGCCGCAGGGTCGACGCGAGCCACTCCGCCGAGCGCGCCACGTCGCCGTGGTGCCCGGGGTCGGCGCTGATCGAGGGGATGCGCAGCCACTCCGACAGCTCGGCGACGAAGGCGTCGGCGCGGGCCGCCACCTCGGTCTGCTCGACGGTCCCGGACAGCGGCTCGATCGTGCTGGTCACGCCCCCACGCTAGTCCCGGGGCCGAGGACGAAACGTGCTCGTGACACCGCGCCCCTTCCGATCACTCACCCGATCGGGTTCCCTCAGGTACGGACCACTCGGTATACCGCGTACACGATCGGGGGCGGTCATGCGCCGGACGCTCCTCGCCGCGCTGCTCGCGGCCGTGGCGGTCCTGCTCGCCGCCTGCGTCGCGCCGCAGTACGACAACCGCGCGCAGGTCGACCCCGCCGACGTCCCCGGCGACCCGGCGCCGCCCGGCGCGGTCCGGCACGGCGGCGAGCTCGTCATGGGGCTGTCCGCCGAGCCGGACAAGCTGGACCCGACGACGTCGAGCTCGCTCTACACCCGCTACGTCATGTCGAGCATCTGCGAGAAGCTCTTCGACATCGACGCGGCCGGGAACCTGGTGCCGCAGCTGGCCACGGCCCTGCCGACCGTCACCGACGGCGGGCTCACCGTGTCCTTCCCGGTCCGCTCCACCGGCGTCCGCTTCGCCGACGGCACCCCCTTCGACGCGGCCGCCGTCGTGACCAGCCTGCAGCGGCACCTCACGCTCCCCGGGTCGCAGCGCAAGTCCGAGCTCGGCTCGCTGCGCACGATCACCGCCGACGGGCCGGACCGGGTCACCCTGCGCTTCGCCCGCCCGTTCGCCCCGATCACCGCGGCACTCGCCGACCGGGCCGGCATGATCATGTCGCCCGCCGCGCTGGCGGCCGAGGGCACGAACTTCTCCCAGCGCCCCGTCTGCGTCGGCCCGTTCCGGTTCGTCGACCGCGTCGCCCAGACCGCGATCACCGTCGAACGCGACCCGCTCTACTACGACGCCGCCGCGGTCCCGCTCGACCGCATCACCTACCGGATCATGTCCGACGCCGGCGTCCGCGCGGCCAACCTGCGCTCCGGCGACATCCAGGTGGCCGACAGCATCTCCCCGCAGGACGTCGACGCCCTCGCCCGCGAGAGCGACGTCCGCGTCACCAAGACCCTCTCCCTCGGCTACCAGGCCGTCACCTTCAACAGCGCCCCGAAGCGACCGGAGGACGACACGCCGCTCGCCCACGACCCCCGCATCCGGCTCGCGTTCTCGAAGGCCGTCGACCGGGCCCGGCTCGCCGACGTCGTGTTCAACGGCTGGTACACCCCGGCCTGCTCGCCGATCTCCCCGAACACCGACTTCGGCGCCGCCGCCGACGTCGGGTGCCCGGCCTACGACCCGGCGGGCGCCCGGGCGCTGCTGGCCCAGGCCGGGGTGCCGGTGCCGTTCCCGATCACCATGCAGACCTCGAACACGGCGGACTCGCTGCGGCTCGCCCAGGCGCTGCAGGCCGCTGTCGCCGACGCCGGCTTCGACCTGCGGATCGAGCCCGTGGAGTACTCGACGCTGCTCGACGTGCAGACCGACGGCACCTTCTCCGCGCTGCAGCTCGGCTGGTCCGGCCGCATCGACCCGGACGGCAACACCACCCGCTTCCTGACGACGGGGGCCGGCGCCAACTACGGCGACTACGCCGACCCGGAGGTGGACCGCCTGCTCGCCGACGCCGCGGCCACGTTCGACACCGCCGCCCGTACACGGCTCTACGCGCAGGCGACCGAGCAGGTGCAGCGCGACAACCCGCTCGTCTACCTCTACCGCCAGCGCAACCTCACCGCCGCGCGCAGCGAGGTGCTCGGCGTGCAGACCTTCGCCGACGGCGTCGTCCGGCTCTCCCGGGCCGGGTTCGCGCGGACCGGGGGCACCCCGTGATCCGCCGTCTCGCCTCCCGCCTGGCCCAGGCGGTGGTCACGCTGCTGCTCGCCTCGCTGGTGATCTTCCTCGGGGTCCGTGCGCTGCCCGGCGACCCGGCGCTCGCGGCTGCGGGCGAGGAGGCCGACCCGGCGACCCTCGCCACCGTGCGCGCGCAGCTCGGCCTGGACCAGCCCCTCGTCGTCCAGTACCTGCGCTTCCTCGGCCGCACCGTCACCGGGGACCTCGGCACCTCCACGCGGACCGGCGAGCCGGTGTCGGACGCGATCCTCTCGGCCCTGCCGGTCACCCTGCAGCTGTCGGTCCTGGCCCTGCTCGTCGCGGTCGCCGTCGGGATCGTCGCGGGCGTCCTCGCCGCCCGGTACCGCGGCCGGTGGCCGGAGTGGCTCGCCTCGGTGTTCTCGCTGGCGGCGCTCTCGGTCCCGGTGTTCTGGCTCGGCCTGCTCGCGGTGCTCTACCTCGCCGTCGGGCTCGGCGCCTTCCCCGCCTCGGGCTACGTCTCCCCGCTCACCGATCCCCTGCGGGCGCTGCACCACCTGATCCTGCCCGCGGTGATCGTCGGGCTCCCGACGGCGGCCGTGGTGCTGCGCCAGACACGCGCCTCGATGCTGGGGGCGCTCGACTCCGACTTCGTGCGCACCGCCCGGGCCACCGGCCTGTCGGAGAACCGCGTGGTGTGGACGGTGGCCCTGCGCAACTCCCTGGTCGTGCTCACGACCATCGTCGGGCTGCAGCTCGGGACGCTCATCGCGGGCGCCGCGGTGACCGAACGGATCTTCGGTCTGCCGGGACTCGGCAAGCTCACGCTGGACTCGGTCTTCAGTCGCGACTACCCGGTGGTGCAGGCGGTGGTGCTCGTGGTGACGGCGGCCTACGTCGTGATCAACCTGCTCGTGGACGTCCTCTACTCCGTGGTCGACCCGCGGATCCGGGTCGCGGGAGCGGCCGCGTGACCGCCGTCGTGACGGCCGCGTCCGCGCGGCAGGAGCCCCGCGGGCCACGCGGGGCCCGACTCCGGGCGGCCCTCCGGGCCGACCCGGCGGGGGCGGTCGGCGGCGCGCTCGTCGTCGTGCTGGTCCTCGCCGGCGTCGGGGCCCCGCTGCTCGCGCCGTACCCGCCGACCCAGGTCCACTTCGCCCTGCCCTTCCAGGTGCCGCTGACGATCGGGTTCCCGTTGGGCACCGACGACCTCGGCCGCGACCTCGCCTCCCGCACCCTCTACGGCCTGCGCAGCTCCCTGCAGGTCGCCGCGATCGGGGTGGCCGTCAGCGTGGTGCTCGGGACGCTGCTGGGGCTGGCCGCCGGCTGGTGGCGCCGGCTCGACCCGGTGATCGCGCGGATCACCGACGTCATGCTCGCCTTCCCGTTCCTCGTGCTCGCGATCGGGTTCGCGGCCGTGCAGGGCCCGAGCCTGGGCGGCGCCGCGATCTCGCTGGGACTGGCCTACGTCCCGCACGTGGCCCTCACGGTGCGGGCCGAGACGCTGCGGGTGCGGGCCACCGACTTCGTGCTCGCCGCGCGCGCCATGGACGCCCGCGCGCCGGGGATGCTGCTCGGGCACGTGCTCCCGAACGCGGCGTCGACCATCGTCGTGCAGGCGACGGTGATCCTGCCCCAGGTGGTGCTCGGCGAGGCCGTGCTCTCGTTCCTCGGGCTGGGCATCCAGCCGCCGGGCTCGAGTCTGGGGATCATGCTCTCCGACGCCCAGCAGTACCTGTACCGCACCGCGTGGCCCGCGGTGCTGCCCGGTGTCGTGCTCGCGCTGCTCTGCCTGGCGTTCAACCTGGTCGGGGACGCGCTGCGCGACCGCCTCGACCCCGCCACGGGAGCCCGACGATGACCTCCCCCCGCTTCACCCGCGAACCCGCCTTCACCACCCGGCCCACCCTGGAGGGCACGGTCGGGATGGCCGCCTCCACCCACTGGGCCGCCTCGGCGACCGCGATGGGTGTGCTGGAGCGCGGCGGCAACGCCTTCGACGCCGCGGTGTCGGCCGCCTTCGTCCTGCAGGTCGTCGAGCCGCACCTCAACGGCCCGGGCGGCGACCTGACGGCGATCTTCGCGACGGCGGAGGACCCCACTCCCCGGGTGCTCGACGGCCAGGGACCCGCCCCGGCGGCCGCCTCCGCGGCGCGCTACCGCGACGAGGGCCTCGACCGCGTACCGGGTGCGGGGGCGCTGGCCGCGGCGATCCCCGGCGCCACCGACGCGTGGCTGCTCCTGCTGCGCGACCACGGCACCTGGGAGGTCGGCGACGTCGTCGGCCCCGCGATCGGCTACGCCCGCGACGGCTTCCCGGCGGTCGGGCGGATCGGCTCGACGATCGGGGCGGTCGCGGACCTGTTCCGCGACCACTGGCCCTCCTCGGCCGCGCTGTGGCTGCCCGACGGCCGTCCCCCCGCGCCCGGCGCGGTGCTGCGCAACCCCGCGTGGGCCGACACGCTCGACCGGCTCGCCGCCGCCGCGCAGGGCCCCACCCGCGCGGCGCGGGTCGACGCGGTGCGCGAGGTGTGGGCCGAGGGCTTCGTCGCCGAGGCGATCGCGGCCTTCTGCCGTGCACCGCACCGGCACTCCTCGGGCACCGACCACGCCGGGGTGCTGACCGTCGCCGACTCCGCCGGCTGGCGGGCCTCGGTGACCGACGCCTTCGTCGGGACCTTCCTCGGGTACCGGGTGGCGAAGACCCCGCCCTGGGGGCAGGGCCCGGCCCTGCTGCAGATGCTGGCCCTGCTCGAGCCGGACCCGCCCGACCCGGCGACCGGCGAGGGCGCCCACCGCGTGCTGGAGGCGATCAAGCTCGCGCAGGCCGACCGGGAGGCGTGGTTCGGCGGAGACTCCCCGGTGACCGTCGACGAGCTGCTCGACCCCGCCTACCTCGACGCGCGGCGGGCGCTGATCGGCGACGAGGCCTCGGCCGACGTCCGGCCGGGCCGGGTCGGCGGGCGCGAGCCGCGGATGGCGGAGCTCGCGACGGCGGGCTCGGCCCCGGCGGTCAGCGCGGGGTCGGCGGTGGGCGAGCCGACGGTGACCCTCGCGGGCGAGACGCAGCAGGCGAGCGCAGCGACGGGAGAAGTGCGCGGCGACACCTGTCACGTGGACGTGGTGGACCGGTGGGGCAACATCGTCTCCGCGACCCCGTCCGGAGGCTGGCTGCAGTCGTCGCCGACCGTCCCGGAGCTCGGCTTCGCCCTCGGGACGCGACTGCAGATGACGTGGTTGGAGGAGGGCCTGCCCTCCACGCTCACCCCGGGCCGCCGACCGCGCACCACGCTGACGCCCACGCTGGTGCTCGACGACCGCGGCCCCGTCGTCGCGCTGGGCTCCCCCGGGGGCGACCAGCAGGACCAGTGGCAGCTGCTGTACCTGCTGCGCACCCTCGCGGGCGGGTGGTCACCACAGGCCGCGATCGACGCCCCCGCCCTGCACACGACGTCGTCGCCCGGCTCGTTCTGGCCGCGCGACCGCGAGCCCGCGAACGCGACCGTCGAGGACCGCCTCGGCGAGGACGTGATCGCCGAGCTGGACCGGCGCGGCCACCGCGTCACCCGCGCCGGCGACTGGGCACTGGGGCGGCTCTCGGCCGTCGGGATCGACCGCGACCGCGGGGTGCTGTGGGGCGCCGCCAACCCGAGGGGGATGCAGGGCTATGCCGTCGGACGGTGAGCCGGTCCTCGAGGTGCGCGGTCTGCGGGTCGCGTTCGGCGACGACGAGGTGGTGCACGGCGTCGACCTCACGATCGGGGCGGGCGAGCGGGTGGCCCTGGTCGGCGGCTCGGGGTCGGGGAAGTCGACGACCGCGCTCGCCGTCCTGGGCCTGCTGCCCGCCGGCGGGCGGGTCACCGCCGGGTCGGTGCGCTTCCGCGGCGAGGACATCACGACGGCGGGTCCGCGACGGCTGCGGGAGCTGCGCGGCGCGGGGATCGGGCTGGTCCCGCAGGACCCGCTCTCGGGGCTGGACCCGGTGCGACGGGTGGGGACGCAGGTCGCGACGGCGCTGCGCGCGCACGGCCTGGCCGAGAGCCGGCGGGACGCGCGCGGGCGCGCCGTCGACCTGCTGGCCGCTGCCGGGATCCCCGAACCCGCCCGCCGGGCCGTGCAGTATCCGCACGAACTCTCCGGCGGGATGCGTCAGCGGGTGCTCGTGACGATCGCGCTCGCCTGCCGGCCGGCGCTGCTGCTGGCCGACGAGCCGACGTCCGCGCTCGACGTCACCGTCGCGCGGCGCATCCTCGACCTCGTCGGCGAGCTGACCGCGTCGTCCGGCACCTCGCTGCTGCTGGTCACCCACGACCTCGGGCTCGCCGCGGAGCGCGCCGACCGCGTGGTCGTGCTGCGCGACGGACGCGTCGCCGAGGCCGGCGGCGCGGCCCGCGTGCTGCGTTCGCCCACCGACGACTACACCCGCGCCCTCATCGACGCCTCCCCCGGGCTGTCCCCCGGGGCGCCCCGCGCGGTGGCCGGGGCGCTCCCGGACACGGCCCCGGTGCTGGAGCTCGACGGGGTGTCCCACCGGTTCCGGCTGCGGGGCGGGCACACGGTGCACGCCCTGGACGACGTGTCGTTCGCCGTCGCCCCCGGCACGACCACCGCCGTCGTCGGGGAGTCGGGATCGGGGAAGACGACCGCCGCGCGGATCGCCCTGGGCCTGCTCGCCCCGTCGTCGGGTACGGTCCGGCTCGACGGCCGGGAGACCGGGGTGCGCTCGGGTCTGGACCGGGCGGAGCGTCGCACCGTGGCCGCCGCGGTGCAGCCGGTCCTCCAGGACCCGTTCGGGTCGCTCGACCCGACGTGGACGGTCGCCTCGCTGATCGCGGAACCGTTGCGGGTGCACGGCCACGACGGCCGGGGCGCCCGCGTGGCCGAGCTGCTCGACGCCGTCGCCCTGCCCGCGACGACCGGCCGGCGGGTGCCGCGGGAGCTCTCCGGGGGTCAGCGTCAGCGGGTGGCGATCGCCCGCGCGCTGGCCCTGGAACCGCAGCTGGTCGTGTGCGACGAGGCCGTCTCGGCGCTCGACGTCCTCGTGCAGGACCAGGTGCTGCGGCTGCTCGAGGACCTGCAGGAACGGCTCGGGCTGGCCTACCTGTTCATCTCCCACGACCTCGGGGTGGTGCGGCGCATCGCCGACCGCGTGGTCGTGATGCGGAGCGGCCGGGTGGAGGAGCAGGGCCCGGCCGCCCGGGTCCTCGAGGCGCCGGAGGCCGAGTACACCCGGGAGCTGCTGGCGGCGGTGCCCGGGCGAGCGGCGTGAACGCCACCGAGGAGGCGGCGCGCCGCCTGCGCTCGGACATCGTCGGCGGGGCGCTCGCTCCCGGCGAGCGCCTGGTCGAGGCGCGGCTCTCGCAGCGCTACGGCGTGTCCCGCGTCCCCGTGCGGGAGGCGCTGCGGGTGCTCGCCAGCGAGGGGCTGGTCGTCGTCGAGGCCTACCGGGGCGCGCGGGTCGCGAGCCTGTCCGCCGACGAGGCCGAAGACCTGTTCGAGGTGCGGGAGACCGTGGAACGCACGTCGGCGCGGCGGGCTGCGCAGCGCGCCGGGCAGGACGCGCTCATCGAGCTCGAGGTGATCGTGGCCCACGGCCGGGCCGCGCTGGCCGACGAACGACTCGACGTCCTCCCCGAGCTCAACGACCGCTTCCACCTGGCGGTGGCCCGGGCGAGCGGCAACCCCGCCCTCGTCGCGCTGCAGCAGCAGCTCTCGGGCACCGTCCGCTGGCTCTACGCCTCCGACGTGCGGGTGCGGGCCGCCGAGTCCTGGGCCGAGCACGCCGGGATCGTCGACGCCGTCCGGTCCCGCGACGCCGAGCGCGCCGCGACGCTCACGGGTGACCACGTGCGGGCGTCCCGCCGCAGCGTGTCGCGCCTATCGTGATCGTCATGGCCCTCCTGCGTCGCCGCCGTCGTCCCTCGCCCGAGACGTCCGCAGCGCTGCTCGCGTACCCGCTGCTGGGGATGGGGGTGCTGCACTTCGCCGCGCCGGCGCCGTTCGACACCCTCGTCCCGCCCTGGATCCCGGGCGAGGCGCGGTTCTGGACCTACGCCAGCGGGGTGGTGGAGCTCGCCGTCGGGACCGCGGTGGCCGTGCCGCGGACGCGGCGGCTGGGGGCGACCGCCGCCGTCGGGCTGTTCCTGGCGGTCTTCCCGGCGAACGTGCAGATGGCGTGGGACTGGCGACGCCGCCCGTGGCCGTGGCAGGCGGTGGCCCTCGGGCGGCTGCCGCTGCAGTACCCGATGATCACCCACGCCCTGCGGGTGCGCGCCGACTCCTGAGCAGGTCAGGCCGGGAGGCCGAGGACCCCGGCGGGATCGTGACGGCGGGCGAGCGCGGTGAAGCGGGCCTCGTCGGTGTCCGCGGGGTCGGCGGCGAGCAGGGCCGGGCCCGCTCCGTCGGCGTCGAGGACGACCTCGGTGACCACCCCGACCGCCTCCGGGCGGCACCGGAACGCCCACCACAACTCGGGGTCCGGGTGGGCGCCGGCCAGCTCGTGCACCACGGCGTCGCCGGTGACCAGGGTGACCCCGCGCAGACCACCCGCGCCGGGGGCGTCGGCCACGGTGTCGCCGCGGCGCGGGACGCGCACCGTGCCACCACCGCCGGCGACCACCCGACGGACCTGCGCCCAGGAGGCGCCCACGCCGGCGTGCACCAGGCCGTCACGGACGACGACGCGGTCGGCGCGGGCGAGGGAGAGGGCCACGGTCGGCCGCCCGGAGCGGCTCGGCGGCTGCGCGGTGTGCGGGTCGAGGACGACCACCTCGACGTCGTGCGCGTTCGCCCAGGCCAGGGTGTGGACGACGTCCGCGGTGCCGGTGGCCCCGACCACGGCCACCAGGTGCGACGGCGGACGCCCGAGGGAGACGGTGCGCAGCAGTTCGACGGCGGCGTCGGCGGTGTGGGGCGCGAGCACCGGACCGTGCACGAGCTCGCCGAGCTCGAGGGCCGCACGGGCCACGCGGCCGGCGGCGTCGCCACGGTGCGGACGCGGACTGATGGTCACGCCCGGTGCATCGTTCGCCGACCCGGAAGGGTTATCCGGATTCCCCGTCCGATCAGGTGAGTGTTGCGTCGGGGTCGTGTCGGCGTACGACGTCCGCGAAACGCATCCGGTCGCCCGCGCTCCACGGCGACCGCCGCGCCAGGGCCGCCGCGTCCCACGGGTCGAGCACGACCTCGGTCAGGACACCGACGCGCTCGGGCCGCGCCCGGTAGGCCCACCACAGGTCGGGGTCCCCGACCCCGGCCGCGAGCCGGTGCACCGTGCCGTCGCCGGTGACGAGGACGACCGCCCGCCTCGTCACCGTCCCGACGCCGTGGGCGACCAGGCCGGGCCGGCACAGCAGGGCCCGTGGGCCCTGACCGTCGCGGGCGGCGGCCCGGTGCACCGCCGCCCACGACGCACCGACCCCGGCACGCAGCGTCCGTGCCCCCCGATCGAGGTGCACCCGGTCGAGGCGGCCGAGGGTGACCACGATCAGCGGGCGCACCGCGGCTCCCGTCGGTCCGACCGCGAGCGGCGGGCGATGGGGGCGGGAGTCGACGACCGCGACCCGCACCCCGTGCGCGCCGGCCCAGCCGACCGCCGCGGCGACGTCGTCGGTGCTCGTCGCCCCCACCACCGCGAGCAGCCGTGGCAGCGCCCCGACGGTCGGGTCGGCGCACAGCTCGACGGCGGCGTCGATCGTGTACGGCGCGAACACCGGGCCGTCGAGGAGCGGTTCGAGCTCCGCGGCGGCCCGACCCGCCCGCCCGGCGCGCAGCACGCGCCGGGCGGGCAGTTCGCGTGGATCGATCGTCATGACGTCCCCCCGTCGTCCGATCCGGTCCGTGTCCCTGTGTTCTGTGTTCCTCTGCCGGTGTTCCGCTCAGCGCAGCCCGAGCCGTCGGCCGCCGAGCACGCCGTCGGGGTCGGTCCGGGCGACGACCGCGGCCAGCCGGGCCCGCCCGTCGTCGTCCCAGCAGGCCCCCGGCCGGGCGGCGATCGTCTCGGGCGAGGCGTAGTTCGCGGGCACCGTGCCGGTCGACCACGCCGCGAGGGCGTCGACCAGGCCGAGCCCGACCGCGGGCACAACCTCGGCCAGCGCCGGCACCATGGGCGCGACCACGCCGACCGTGTAGGGCGCCCGGGCCGCGACCCCCTGCGTGCCGCGCACGCCCCGACCACCGGTCTGGCGCAGCTCGACGATGATGACCGGCAGCTCCCGCTGCGGCCCGGCGATCTCCAGGACCGTGTCGATGGTCTCCGCGGTGATCTCGCGGAGGTGGCCGCCGGTGATCCAGGAGGGCATCGGGTCGGTGGGGTCGCAGTGCACCGCGTCGATCGCCGCCGAGGGCAGCTCGTCGACCATGTCCACGATCGGCGTGGCGACCCGGCGCATCGGCGAGAGGACCTCGAGGCCCTCGATCTCCGGGCCCAGGTGCCAGACCCGCAGGTGCACGACCGTCCGCCCGCGCAGCGGCGGCGGCGCCGCCTCGAGGTCGGGCATCCGCAGGATCGCGATCGAGGTGGTGGTGTTCTCCCCCAGGCCCGCCTGCCACTCCCGCCACGCGTGGAGGACGGCGGGTGCGTCGGCGGCGTCGTAGAAGATCGCCCCGCCGTAGAAGCGGGAGACCTCGACGAGCTCGACGGTCATCTCGACGACGATCCCGGCGGCGTCCTTGCCGCCCAGCATCGCGTCGAAGAGCTCGTCGCCCGGGCCGACCTCGCGGATCGCGCCCTCGCCGGTGACCACCGTGATCGCGCGCACCCGGTCGGAGCCCAACCCGAAGCGGCGGATCATCGGGCCGACGCCGCCGCCGGTGCAGAAGCCGACGACCCCGACGTCGGTGGTCGAGCCACTGACCCCCGTCAGGCCGTGCGGGGCGGCGGCCTCGATGACGCGGGCCCACTTCACACCCGCGCCGACGACGGCGGTGCGCGCGGCGGGGTCGACGTCGCACCGGTCGAGGCGCCGGGTGGAGACGATCAGCGTGCCGCGGTGGGAGAAGTCGGCGTGCCCGGTGGCGACGACCGCGACGCCGAGGTCGCGGGCGCGGGCCCAGCGCACGGCCGCGGCCACGTCGTGCGCGTCGGTGGCCCCCACGACGCCGACCGGCTCGTGCACGGGCGCGAGGTTGAAGCCCGCGAGCTCGGCGACGACCGCGACGTCCCCCGGATCCCACACGGGTCCGGTCACGGCTCTGCGGAGCTCGGTGAGGTCGAGGGAGGCGGAGACGGTGGGAGTGAACAGCTCGGTCATGTCGAACTCTCCGTGATCGCATCAGTGTCACTCGGGTGAGTGATCGCTGTCATCGACCGTAGAGAGCACACTCTGCGTGACACAAGACGCAGTTCTGCGCTGGATCTGTCACGGAGAGTACGAGCCGGACCTCACGGTCCGTGTGCGGATCAACCGCGGGGACGGATGGTCGCGTTCGGCAGCGCGGGGGCGTGCAGGCGTGCGGTGGAGCCGTCCCGGCCGACGTAGCCCGTGACGTGGCCGTACCGCTGCTCGGGGTCGTCCTCCCACGCGGCCCGGAACGACGCGATCTCGTCGTGAGAGCGCCCGACGAAGTTCCACCACATGACGATCTGCTCGCCGAAGGGCGTGCCGCCGAGCAGGAGGAGCCGGGCCGGCTCGTCGTCGGGGTTGGTGAGCTCGATCCGCTCGCGACCGGGCGCGAGGTAGGCGAGCTCGGCCGCCGCGACCGGGTGCCCGCCGATCGCGAGACGGCCGGTGTCCACGAGCACGCCGTGCTCGAAGGCGGGGTCGACGTCCAGGGTCACCGTCGCGTGCGGCTCGAGGAGCACCTCGGCGCCGAGCAGGGGGCTGAACGTCTCGACAGGGCTGCTGATCCCGGCGAGCTCGCCGAGGAACACCCGCAGCGTCGCGCCCACGAGGTCGACCGCGTCGGGGGCGTGGTGGGCGAAGGCGCGGGGGGTGTCGCGCTGCGCGTCGGGCAGGGCCAGCCAGAGCTGCGCCCCGTGCAGCACCGTGGTGTCGGGGGTGGAGACCTCCGAGTGGCACACGCCGTGGCCGCCGGTCATGAGGTTCAGCTCTCCGGGCCGGACGATGGCGTGCACCCCGTGGGAGTCGCGGTGCTCCACCTCGCCGGTGAACAGCCAGCTCACGGTGGCGAGCCCGGTGTGCGGGTGCGGAGCGACGTCCATCCCGCCCGACACCGACACGTCGTCGGGGCCGTAGTGGTCGAGGAAGCACCACGCGCCGATGAGCGAGCGCTGCCGCTGCGGGAGGGTCCGGCGCACCGTCATCGCCCGCGGCCCACCGAGCGGCACCTCGCGCGGGCTCAGGATCTCCACCGCGGCGTCGGGGGCCTCGCTGCCGTCGCAGAGGACCTCGTCGGGTGCCGTCTCGACGTTGCTCACCCCACGATCATCCCCCTCGTGGCGCCGTGGTGGCCAGCAGCGTCGGACGACGACCCGCCCGGGCCGTGGGCTGCACATCAGGCAGATCCGAGGGCGGGTCCGGCCGGCCTCACGTGCCCCCCGCGGTCAGCGCGCCCCTGGCCCGCTGCGCGAGGGGTACATCAGGCAGGTCTGCGGACCCCGGGACCTGCCTCATGTAACTCTCGCGGTCAGCACGGTCAGCACGGTCAGCACGGTCAGCACGGTCAGCAAGGTCGGCGAGGTCAGCGCACCTCCGGGTCGCCCTCGTCGAAGTCCGTGGTGTCGGGATCGGCCTCGTCGTCCGCGAAGTCGGCCCCGCGCACGACGTCGTCGCCGACGGGTTCGCGGACCTCCACCGGCACGCTCGCCACGAGGGCGCGCAGCCCGGCGGCGTCGAGCAGGTCGGCCGGGGTGACGGTGCGGTCGTCCCGGACGTAGTGCAGCGCCGCGCGGACCCGCTCGACGGGCGTGCCCGTGAGCGCCGCCCACGCCAGCCGGTAGGCCGCCAGCTGGACCGACAGGGCCGGCATCGCCTCCGGGCCGGGTGGTGCGCCGGTCTTCCAGTCGACGACCGTGGCCCCGCCGTCGGGGTCGGCGAACACGGCGTCGATCCGGCCGCGCACCAACGTGCCCTCGACCTCGGTCTCGAACGGCACCTCGACCGCCACGGGGCTGCGCGAGGCCCACCGGCTCGCGGTGAAGCGGTCCTGCAGCACGGCGAGGTCGGCGGCCGCCTCGGCGTCGTCGTCGGCCGCGTCGTCCGCCGCGCCCGGCAGCTCGTCGAACTCGAGCAGCTCGGTGCGGGCGAACCACCGCTCGACCCACGCGTGGAACTCCGTCCCGCGGCGGGCGCGCGGGTCGGGCGGGCGGGGCACCGGCCGGCGCAGCCGCCGGGCGAGCGCGTCGGGGTCGGCCGCGAGGTCGACGAGCTGGCTGACCGAGAGCTGCGGGG
Organism: Actinomycetospora sp. NBRC 106378; assembly: GCF_030269685.1. Classification (GTDB taxonomy): domain Bacteria; phylum Actinomycetota; class Actinomycetes; order Mycobacteriales; family Pseudonocardiaceae; genus Actinomycetospora. The sequence goes on along the minus strand of NZ_BSTT01000009.1, from coordinate 156,820 downwards.
GCAGCAGCACGCGGGCGTGCCGTTCCCGGGTGGCGGCCCGCTCGGCGAGCAGCACGTCGACGTCGGCGGCCCAACCGTCCGTGTCGGGGTCGTCCGCCGGCACCTCGGCCGCACGCTCGCGAGCGGCGCGGACCAGCGCCGCGCCCTCCTCGACCGCCTCCCGTCGCCCGACCAGCGGGTCGATCGGCCACGCCTCGGCGCGCACGGTCTCGGCGAGCGGGTTGTCCGTGCCCTCCTCCGGCGGGTCGGCCCACGTGTCGAGGACCGCGCCGACCGTCCCGGCCAGGGTCCCGACCTCCTGCAGGAAGTCCGACGGCCCCCGCGGCGTGCTCCCGGACTCGCCCCACCAGTGGCCCGAGACCAGCAGCGTCCGCTCCGCCCGGGTGAGCGCGACGTAGAACAGGCGCCGCTCCTCGACCAGGCGCCGCTCGTCGAACTCCTGCTCGTGGCGGTCCAGGCGGTCGGTGAGCTCCTTGCGGTCGCCGACCCCGGAGACGTCGAGCGCCGGCAGGTCGGGCCGGTCACCGCGCAGGTCGACCGGCAGCGACGGGATCGTCGTCAGCCACGAGCCGCTGAGCTTCGGCCCCGGGAACACCTTGGCGCAGACGTGCGGCACTGCCACGACCTGCCACTCCAGGCCCTTCGCGGCGTGCGCCGTCAGGACCTGGACCCGGGTGCCGCCGAGCGCCGGATCGGAGGCGGCGGCCACGTCGACCTCCCCCGGCGTCAGGCCGTCCTCCGCGTCCTCGGCGGCGTCGAGGTAGGCGAGCAGCGCCGTCGGGGTCGCCGTGCCGCCGGAGGCCGCGGCGCCGCCGGAGAAGTCGGCGACGACGTCGGCGAAGGCGTCGAGGTGCGCCCGGCCCACCGCGCCGGGACGGGCGACCGCCTCGACGTCGAGCAGCAGGGTCCGCTCGACGTCGGCGACCAGGTCGACCAGCGGCGCCGTCACCCGGCGTCGCAGGCCCGCGAGCTCGCGGGCGAGCCGGGTGATCCGGGCGAACCCGGCGGCCGAGTAGCGCGCCGGGGGCCCGGGGTCGTCGAGCGCGTCGACCAGCCCGGCCCGTTCGGCGTGCTCACCGGGCAGGGCGTCGGCGATCGGGTCGGGCGCGGCGGCCGTCGGCAGGTCGGGCGGCGTGGGCGGGGCGGCGAGCTCGCGGGCGCGCCGCCACAGCGCGGCGAGGTCGGCTCCGCCGATCCGCCACCGCGCCCCCGTGAGCAGCCGGACCGCCGCGCCGCCCGCGAGCGGGTCGACGACGAGCCGCAGCGCCGAGACGAGGTCGCGCACCTCGGGCTCGTCGAGCAGCCCGCCGAGCCCGACCACCTCGACCGGCAGCCCCCGGTCACGCAGGGCCGCCGCGATCTCGGTCATGTCGGCACGACGCCGGACGAGCACCGCACTGGTCGGCGCCGGCTCGCCCGCGTCGAGCGCCGCCCGCCACCGGTCGGCCACCGCGTCGGCCATCCACGCGCGCTCGGCGAGCACGTCGGGGTGCAGCGCGACCCGCACGTCGCCCGGCGCGGCCCCGGCGAACGCCCGCAGCTCACCGACCCCGTCGAGGGCCCGCGGCTCGCGGAGCGGTTCGACGACCCCGTTGGCGAGGCCGAGCACCTCGGGCGGGTTCCGGAAGCTCGTGAGCAGCCCGAAGCGGCGCGCGGCCACCCACTCGCCGTCCGGGTCGGGCCGGGGGAAGTCGGTGACGAACCGGGGCAGGTTGGCCGCGCTCGCGCCGCGCCAGCCGTAGATCGACTGGAACGGGTCGCCCACCGCGGTCACCGCCGTGGCCTCGTCCCCCGCGAACAACGCCCGCAGCATGATCCGCTGGGCGTGGCCGGTGTCCTGGTACTCGTCGAGCAGCACCGCCCGGAACATCCCGCGCTCGGCCTGCCCCACCTCCGGGTGCTCGTCGGCCAGCCGGGCCGCGGCCGCCATCTGGTCGGCGAAGTCGAGGCACCGTTCGGCGCGCTTGCGGGCGGCGAGCTCGGCGACCAGCGGGAGCAGCGCCGCCCGGAAGCGCTGACGCTCGACGATCTTGACCAGGCTCTGCGGCACCGCGGCCTTCTGTCGCTTCGCCGGCGGGGTCGACTCGATCACCCGGCACAGCGCCTCGGTGTGCGCCTGCAGCGCGTCCGGGTCGGCCAGGTGCTCCCCCAGCTCCCCGGCCAGGGCGAGGACGTACTGCGTCACGGTGGTGGGGATCAGCGACGTGTCGAGGTCGCGGGCCCAGGAGGAGACCACGCGGTGGGCGAGCTGCCACGACGCGGTGGGCGAGAGCAGCCGGGCCCCGGGGTCGGTGGGCAACCGCAGCCCGTGCTCGGTGAGCAGCCGTCCGGCGTAGGCGTGGTAGGTCGACACGGTCGGCTCGAGGGTGCGCACCAGCACGCGACGCTCACCGCTGGGGTCGATCTCGTCCAGCAACGGGTCGGACGCGAGGCGGCGCAGCCGCTTGCGGATCCGGTCGGCGAGCTGCCCGGCGGCCTTGCGGGTGAACGTGAGCCCGAGGACCTGGTCGGGCGTGACGACGCCGTTGGCCACCAGCCACACCACGCGGGCCGCCATCGTCTCGGTCTTGCCCGAGCCGGCCCCTGCGGTGACCAGCGCCGACGCGAACGGCGCCGCGATCACCTCGGCCTGCTCGTCGGTCGGGCGCCGCAGCCCGAGCCGTTCGGAGAGCTCCATCGGGTCGATCAGCCCGCTCATCACGCCGGTCACGGCACCTGCCTCCCCGAGGTGTGCACGGGGCAGGCCGTGCGCACCGGACAGCGTGGGCAGGCGTCGTTCTCCTGCCCGACGAAACGCGGACCGGCGGTCAGGCGGGCCGCGGTGGCGACCTGCTCGCGCCAGTGCTCGACACCCTCCTCGTCGAGCGGCGGCTGCGCGCGGGTCTTCGCCTCGCCGCCGTCGCGCTGGAGGTAGATCAGCCGGGCGCCGCCCGGCACGGAGCGGGCGGCGGAGTCGGACGGCCCCGCGAGGACCTCGCTGAACGCCCCCAGCGCCACGGCGAGCTGGTACACCGCGAGCTGGGGGTGCTCCTGCGCGGCCGGGGCGCTGATCGGCGACTTGCCGGTCTTGACGTCGACGATCACGGGGCGGCCCCGGTCGTCCACCTCCAGCCGGTCGACCCGGCCCCGGATGGCGACGCCCTCGGCGAGCCGGGCGGCGACCGACTCCTCCACCGCGACCTCGGTCAGCTCCCGCCGCGACGCGTCGCGCCAGGACAGGAACGAGCGCAGCATCGACCGGCAGTTCGCCAGCTCGCGGCGGGAGAACCAGGGCGCCCCCGCGTCGACCGACGCCCACGCCACGTCCAGGGCCTCCCCGAGCTCCCGCTCGCCCGCCCCCTCGGCCGCGCGCTGCACGAGCGCGTGCACCAGCGACCCCGTGACCGAGGCCAGCGAGTCCGAGTCGTCGCCGCCGTGCGCCTGCAGCGCCCAGCGCAGCGGGCAGGTCAGGATCGTCTCGACCGCGCTCGGGCTCACCGCGATCGGTGCCCCGTCCTCGCGCAGCCGGTCGGTGGTGGACACCTCGAGCAGGCCGTACCACTCGTCGGGGTCGGCGCCGGCCACCCCGGCCTCGGCGAGCCGGGCCAGGTGCGCGGCGGCGCGTTCCCGCCGTGCCGGGTCAGAGTCGGGGTCGGTGACCGCGCGGCGCAGGTCGCCCACCAGCTCCGCGAGCACGAGGGAGCGGCGGGGCCGCACCCGCGGGCGCGGGGCGTCGTCGACCGACACCGTGGGCGCCACGTCGTCGAGGAACCGCGACGGCGTGACGTCCTCGGCCTCGACCGCCCCGACGTGGACGGCCTGCCGGGCCCGCGACAGGGCGACCGCGAACAGTCGCCGCTCCTCGTCGAGCAGCGGCACGCGGGTGGACAGCGCCGGGTCGTCGGGGACACCCGCGAGCACGTCGATCATCCGCTCGACGCCGAGCAGCGTGCCGCGACGGCGCAGGTCGGGCCACACGCCCTCCTGGACGTCGGGCACGACGACGACGTCCCACTCCCGACCGCGCGCGGCGTGCGCGGTGAGCAGGGCGACCGCCTCGCCGTCGGGTGCGCGGGGCGCGAGCGAGTCGCTGCGGATGCGCTGCTCGTCGACCTGGGCGACGAACCCGGCGACGGTGCCGCCCGGCAGCTCCTCGGCGTAGCGGCCGGCGCGCTCGACGAGGGCGACGACGGCGTCGAGGTCGCGGTCGGCCTGGGCGCCGGCCACCCCGCCGCGCTCGCTCACCGCGACCCAGCGCCGTTGCAGCCCGCTCGCCGACCACACCGACCAGACCCCGTCGGGCACGCTCTGCCCGGCGCGGATCGCCTCCACCGCGGTGGCGAGCAGCCGGGCGATCCGCCGCAGCGGCCCGACGTCGCCGTCGGGCAGCAGCGTGAGCCGGTCGGGCCGGCCGGCCAGGTGGTCGGCCAGCACGTCGACGATCAGCTCGTCGCTGGAGCGGGACTCCCCGCTCCCACCGCCCTCGTGCAGCCGCAGGAGGCCCCGGCGCAGGCGGCGGAGCCCGAGCGGCTCGGCCCCGCCGAGGGGGGACACGAGCAGCCCGAGAGCGGTGTCGGCGTCCAGCGCCTCGGCGGGCGGCGCGACGGCCGCCGCGGACGCGGCCCGCAGCAGCGTCAGCAGGGGCGCGACGGCGGGCAGGGCCGCGAGCGGTGTGTCGTCGGCGGGAACGGCGAGCGGCACCCCGGCGGCCAGCAGCGCCCGGCGCAGGGGCGGCAGCGACAGCGGCACCGACCGGACCACCACCGCCAGCCGCGACCACGGCACCCCGTCGACGAGGTGGGCGCGGCGCAGCGTGTCGGCCACCCAGGCCGCCTGGTGACCCGGCGTGGCGAACACCGAGACCGTGGCCGCCCCGCCCTCAGGGTCCTCCCCCGCCGGGCCGGTGCGGCGGCGGGCCGGACCGGTGCCCCGGAGCGGCTCGATCACCCGCGCCACCGCGTCGCGCACCGCCCGGGTGCCGCGATGGTCGACGTGCAGCACCGCCGTGGCGTCGCCGCCCGGATCCGCGTCGCGCAGCAGGCCCGGCGCGGCACCGCGGAACCCGAGCACGGACGAGTCGGGGTCGCCCGCCAGCAGGTACGTGGTGGCGCTGCGCCCGAGCACCCGGCCGAGCTCGAGCTGCTGGGGATCCATGTCGTGCGCGTCGTCGACGACGAGGTGCCGGACGGCCGCCTGCTCGGCCTCGAGCAGCCCCGGGTCCTGCGCGAACGCGTCGAGCACCGCCGCGACCAGCTCCGCGGCGTCCAGCGGCGGCGCCGAGGCGAGCGGGTTCGCGGAGCCCGCGGCCGCCCGCAACAGCGTGACCTCCTCGTAGGACTGGTAGAAGCGCGCCGCCGCGACCCACACCGCGACGTCGTGCTCCTTGCCCAGCGCCCGCAGCTCCCGCGGCCCGAGCCCGCGCTCGGCGGCACGCAGCAGCAGGTCCCGCACCTCGGCGGCGAACGCGGGCGCCTCGAGGGCGGGCGCGAGCCGGGCCGGCCACCCCGAGGCGCGACCCACCCCCGCGGCCTCCCCGGCGAGGAGGTCGCGCACCATCGCGTCCTGCTGGGCGCCGGGCAGCAGCCGCGGCGGCGCCTGGTCCTGTCGGGCGGCGTGCCGGCGCAGCACGGCGAAGGCGTAGGAGTGCACGCTGCGCACCAGCGGCTCGCGCGCGGCGGTCAGCCCGCCGCCCGCCTCGCCCGCCAGCACCCGCCGTCGGGCCGAGATCCGCTCCCGGAGCGCGGCGGCCGACCGCCGGTCGCCCACCAGGACGAGCGACCCGGCGTCGGGGTCCGCGTGCAGCAGCCGCGCCACCCGCTCGGCGAGCAGCGTCGTCTTCCCCGTCCCGGGGCCGCCGAGGACCCGCAGGAAGCCCGCGCGGTGCTCGAGGACCCGCCGCGACCCGTCGTCGAGCAGGAGATCGGCGGGCAGCCGCGTGGCCGACCGCAGCAGTCTCGGAGCCGACTCGACCGTCATGTCCCCGAGGGAACCACGACCCCCCGACAGCCTCGGGCACGGGCGCACATCTTCAGCTCCGGGTGCGTGTGGTCCGCGGTGCCCGCGGGGATCCTGGCGGTACACGCGGCCCGCGGGGGCGCCGCCCCGTCGTCCTGCCCGGGAGCGCCGTGCCACCCCTCGTCCGCAGTCGTCGCGCGCCGGCCCCGTCGGCGCATCCGCTGCCGGCGGCGTCGGAGGCCGCGCCGATCCACCCGCTGCCCGCGGCACCTGCGGCGCCGGAGACCGCGGCGCCGAGAACCACGGCGCCGGAGACCACGGCGCCGGAGACGGCCGAGCCGGAGACCGCTCCCGGCGGCACCCGGCGGGCGGTGCGCGCCCGACTCCGCGGCGTGCTCAGCTCCGCCACGAACCCGTCCGGCGACGCCGGGGTCTACGGGGTCGAGCTCCTCGGACGTGGCGGGCTGATCACCTACGGGGTGCTGCACCTGCTGTTGGCGGGCCTCGCCGTCGTCCTGATGCGCGGGAGCAGCACCGTGCACGCCGACCAGCAGGGCGCGATCGCGGTGATCGCGGGGATCGGACCGGTCGGCGCGGCGCTGCTCGGGCTGTCGATCCTGGGGCTCGTCGCCTTCGGGGTGTGGCAGACCCGGGCGGCCCTGGTCGGTTTCCGGTGGGTCGAGGGCGGCGAGCGGTTCCGCAAGCGCTGCGGGGCCGCCGGCAAGGCCATCGCCATGTTCTCGATGGCGTCGCTCGCGTTCCCGCCGGCGATCGGTCCGTTCCGGGGGCCGCCGCCCGGTGGTCCGCCCGCCCCGTCCGCCCCGCACGGGGTCAGTGACCTGGTCACGAGCATCTTCGCGCTCCCCGCCGGGCGGGTCGCGGTCGGCGTGGCCGCCGCGATCGCGCTCGGGATGGCCGTCGGGATGTGCTGGACCGGACTGAACGCGACCTACCTCGGCGACCTGCACGCGGCGCGGCTGACCCCGCGGCTGCGGGTGGTCGCCCGGATCGCGGGGACCTACGGCAACCTCGCCCGCGCCGCTCTCACCGGCTCCGTCGGGATCCTCTTCGCGGAGGCCGCGATCACCGGCGACGCGCGGCACTCGGGCGGCTTCACCCAGGCGATGTGGTTCATCGAGGGCGCCGGACCGTTCGGCACGGTGGCCCTCGTCGGGGTGAGCGGGGGGCTCGCCGCCTACGGCGTCTACTGCTTCGTCGACGCCTACGCGCGCCGGGCCTGATTCCTCAGCGCCGGGGCACGACCCCGGTCGACCACAGCGCGACCGCGATCGGCACCGGCTGCGCGAACAGCCGCAGGAACCGCGTGCGGTCGGAGTTCAGGCCCAGCCCGTCGCGACGGTGGCGCCACTGTGCGACGTTGCCCGGGAACACGGCGGTGAAGAACAGGGCGGCGAGCGTCCCGACCCGCCGGCGCTGCGACGGGAGCGCCGCGAGCGCGGTGCCGAGCGCGATCTCCGCGACGCCGGAGAGCACCACGGTACGGTCGACCTCCAGGGGCACGAAGTCGGGCACCTGCGCCCGGAAGCCCCGGCGCGCGACGGTCAGGTGCGAGAGCCCGGCGCCGGCCAGGAACGTGCCGAGGCCCACTCGTGCGGCGTCCTGCAGGGGCGTGGTCGTCATGGCCGCCGGATGCCCCCACGGGCCCGCGGCGCACACTCCGGGCGCAGACTCCGGGGCGTGGACGAGGAACGGCACGAGCGGATCCGCGCGGTGGTCGCGTCGATCCCGGAGGGCTCGTGGTGCAGCTACGGCGACGTCGCGGCCGCCGCGGGCGAGAAGTCGGCCCGGGTGGTCGGCACGGTCCTGCGCGAGGACGGCGCGGACGTCCCGTGGCACCGCGTGCTGCGGACCACCGGGATCCCGGCGCCGCACATCGCCGTCGAGCAGATCCGGCGTCTGACCCTCGAGGGGGTCCTCGTCGTCGACGCGCGCGCGGCGAAGGACCAGCGACACGTGTTCCCGGAGCCGGAACGAACGGGTCGTTCGTGCACCTAGAAGCCACGAACGGGTCGTTCGTTCCGTTCGAGGCCCCCGACGACGGGTCTCAGCCGACCGGCTCGGTCGGCGCCGGCCGGAGCAGTTCGAGGACCCACACCCCGAGCCCGACGAGGGCCGCCACCGCTCCGAGCGTGCACACCCCGACCCAGCCGACGGTGGCGTAGAGCCCCGACGTCAGGGCCGACGCGATCCCGCCGCCGATGAACGCCGAGACCAGGTAGGCGCTGGTCACGCGGCTGCGGGCGTTCGGGCGACGGGCGTAGATGGCGTGCTGGTGGCTGATCTGGAGCAGCTGCTGGGCGAGGTCGAGCACGACGATGCCCGCGATCAGCGCGACCAGGGACGCGCCGCCGAGCGCGAGCAGCCCCCAGCTCGCGAGCAGCAGCACCAGGCCGACCGTCACGGTTCGCCGCCCGTGCCCGCGGTCGGCGAAGCGGCCCGCCCAGATCGCGGCGAGCGCCCCGGCGAGGCCGGCGAGCCCGAACAGTCCGATGACGCCCGACCCGTAGGAGTAGGGCGGTGCGGCGAGCAGGAACGACAGCGCTGTCCACAGGATCGTGAAGCAGCCGAACCCGACGCCGCCGAGCAGCATCCGCCGTCGGACCAGGGAGTCGTGGCGCACGATCGAGCCGACCGAGGCCAGGAGCGACGGGTACGACGCCTCGGCCGCGACCGCGACCTTCGGCAGCGCGAGCCGCACCAGCGCCGCGAGTACCACCATGACGACGGCCGCGAGGACGAACACGAGCCGCCAGCCGCCGATCTCGGCGACCAGACCGGCGACGGTGCGGGCGAGCAGGATGCCGACCAGCAGCCCGCTCATCACGGTCCCGACGACCGACCCGCGGTTCGCGTCGTCGGCCAGCGACGCAGCCATCGGCACCACGATCTGCGCGACCGCGGAGGTCACGGCGACGATCGCCACGGCCCCGAGCAGCACCCCGAGCGTGGGTGCGGCCGCGGCGCCCAGCAGCAGCACGCCGGTGAGCGCGAGCAGCGTGCTGACCAGCCGGCGCCGCTCCAGGATGTCGCCCGCGGGCACGAGGAAGGCCAGGGCCAGCGCGTAGCCGATCTGCGAGGCCGTGACGAGGTAGCCCGCCGTGCCCTCGCCGACGCCGAAGGCCTGCGCGACGACGGGGAGCAGCGGCTGCGCGTAGTAGATGTTCGCGACCGCCGCGCCGCACACCACGGCGAGCAGCAGCACGGTGGGTCGGCCGAGGTGGGTGGGCGGGGCCTCCGCCTGGGCACTCATCGTTCGCCACCCTAAGCAGTCCGCGCGGCCGGTCGCGCCCGATCGCGTGTCACGTCACCGGTGCTGCCGGCGGCTGCCGCCGTGCCAGTCCTCGACGATCCCGGTCTCGCCCGCCGCGACGCCGAACGCCGGGAGCTGCGGGCGTTCCCGCAGGCTGCGCTTGAGCTCGGCGAACCCGGGGAAGCTCGCGAGCCCCACGACGTGGTCCCACAACTCCTCGGCCTGCTCCTCGGTCGGTCGGCGGCTGATCACCGGCCCGAAGAAGGCGAGCCCGTCGGGCGGCGCGATCTGCATGAGCGGGGTGCCGACGTCCTTGCCCACCAGCGACAGCGCCTCGTCGGTCTCGGCCTGGATCGTCGCGTCGTGACGGTCGTCGTCGAGCGCGTCGGCGAGGGCGGGGTCGAAGCCGGCGGCCTCCAGCACCGGCACGACGAAGTCCCGGGTACCGCGGCGCTCCCGCTCGCTGGAGTGCTCGGGGACCTCGCCCTGCTCGAACACGGCGTCGCCGAGGTGCTCGTAGAACCGGCCGACGGCCTCGTCGCCGTGGGCCTCGCGCACCGCCGCGCACACCCGCAGCAGCCGCAGTCCCGCGGTGTGCCCGGCCTCGTACTCCGGCGGGAACTGCGCGTCGTAGTCGACTCCGGCGTTGAGCAGCCGCAGCGAGATGAACTGCCACTGCACGGTCAGGTCACGCCGACGGGCCACGGTGCGGACCCAGCCGCTGGTCAGCCAGCAGTAGGGGCAGACGGGGTCGAACCAGTACCGGATGTCAGGGGTGGTCACGGCAGGGGTGTACCCACGGGGCGCGTCGCACCTCGTCGGTCGCGGCGTCGAGGAGCGCGAGCGCGGCCCGGCGGCACACCTCGCCGGCCTTCGCGACGGTCAACCCCCGGACGTCGGTCAACACCACCACGGCCTCCCAGCCGATGACGACGGCGAGCGCCGAGACGAGGTCCTCGAACGCGTCGGCGCCGAGGACCTCGCGCAGCGGTGCGAGGGCCGCCTCGATCCACCCGACGCGCCGGTAGCCGCGCCGTGGCGCCCCGTCCTCCTGCGGGCTCCACCCGGCCGTCAGCGCGACCAGGCGGCGACCCAGCCCCAGCGAGGTGCCCATCGTGGCCACGACGGCGTCGACGAGTGCGATCACCCGGGCCCGGACGTCGTCGGCCGGTGCGGCCTCGAGCGCGGCGTCGACGTCGCCGGACAGGCTGCCGAGCACGGCGTCGAGCAGGAGCTGGTCGAGGGTCGGGAAGTGCAGGTAGACCGTCCGCCGCGAGACCTCGGCGACCGCCGCGATCTCGGCGACCGCCGGCGTGCGCGCGGGATCGGCGGCGAGCAGACCCGCAGTGGCGTCGACGATCGCGCGGCGCGTCCGGCGGCGCTGCGCCTCCCGGGTGTCCATCGGGGCTCCTTCTTGACGACGGAAGCCTCAGTGTACGACAGTGCACTCACTGCACAGCAGTGCACTCAGAGAAGGAGCCCGTCATGTCCGTCACGTTCGTCAACTGCTTCGAGGTCCCCGCCGGTCGCGAGGACGACTTCTTCGCCCGCTGGCAGGACGTCAACGCCCACATGCGCACCCGGGCCGGGTACGAGGGCCACCGCCTGTACCGCTCACTCGCGCCCGACGCGCGGTTCCGTTTCGTGAACGTGGCGCGCTGGGCCTCGCCTGCCGCCGTCGCCGCGGCACACGACGAGGAGTTCCGGACCCTCGTCAGCGGGCCGGAGTGGGCCGAGGTCGCCTCGACCCCCGCCGTCTACGAGCAGGTCCACGCGGGCACCGCGCCCGACGATGTGGCCGGAGCTGCCACTGGATGACAGCAACGACGTCCTGTCACGGCGCGGCGGCGTACTCCGCCAGGTGCCGCGCCGCGACGGCGTCCCAGGTGTGCGAGGCGGCCAGGGCGCGCCCGATCGACGTGCGCGCCGGGGCGCCCGGGTCGTCCCCCGCGAGCACACCCCGGAGCTCGGCGGCGAACCCGGGAGCGTCCGCCGCGAACCGCACCGCGCCCGCGAACACCTCCCGCAGCACCGGCAGGTCCCGCGCGACGACGGGCACCCCGGCGGCCAGCGCCTCCATGGCGGCGAGCCCGAAGCCCTCCTTGGTCGAGGGGAACGCGAAGGCGGACGCGCCGGCCACGAGCCCGGGGAGCTCGTCGTCGGGAACGGGCCCGAGGACCACCGGCTCCACGCCCAGCGACGCCGCGAGGGCGAACACCTCGTCGCGGTAGCCGCGGTAGTCGAAGAGGGTGTCGCCGCCGGCGATCACCAGGGGCGCGTCGACGTCCGCCATCGCCCGGACCAGGTCCACGGTCCCCTTGCGCGGCTCGATGCCGCCGACCGACAGCACGTAGCGCCCGAACCGGGCCCGCCACGGCTCGCCCGCGCCGGCCGCCTCGGCCGCGGCGAACCGGGCCGCGTCCACCCCGTTCCCGACGACGGGTGCGGTCCGGTCCCAGCCCGCCGCCACCTCGGCGGCGACCGACTCGGAGACGCAGAGCAGCTGCGCGGGCCGCACCAGGGCGCGTTCGTGGCAGGCGGCGAGCGACGGCGTCGTGAACTGGTCCAGGTGGTGCACGGTGCGGACCAGACCCGCGTACCCGTGCGCCGCGCCCTCGGCGTTGGCGGTGAGGCAGTCCTGGGCGTGCCGGACGTCGACCGGACCCGCCTCCGAGAGCGCTGCGGTCAGGAGGGAGATCGAGCGCAGGATGCGGTCGCCGACCGACTCGCCGTCGAGATCGGGCACCCCGACGAGCCGGATCGGGACGGCGACGTCCCGGAAGAAGGAGGTGTCGCCGCCGCGCGCGAGCGCCCACACCTCGACGTCGTGCCCGGCCCGGCCCAGCGCCTCGGCCAGGGCGAGCGTGTGGACGACCCCACCGCGGGGCTTGGTGGAGTAGGTGGAGAGCCGGATCCTCACGAGTACGCCGAGGGCCGTCGTTCGTCGAGGTGGTGCAGGACGGCCCGCGCGGCGTCGACCATCGCGGCGGGGTCGACCTCGGCGACGGCGAGGCCGCCCTTGGACCAGGTCCGCGCGAGGATCTCCCCACCGGGCCCGACGACCTTCGCCCGCCCCAGGAAGTGCAGCGCGCCCGACCGCCCGCTCTGGTTCGCCGACAGCCACAGCACCTGGTTCTCGGCGGCCCGCGACTGGTCGTAGAGGTCGAACAGCCGGGCCTGCCGGTCCTGGGCCATGCGCGGCGCGCGGTTGGTCAGGGAGGTCGGCCACGCGGAGAGGCAGGCGATCGTGGTCGCGCCGTCGAGCGCCAGCGCCCGGGCCGACTCCGGGAACGTCTTGTCGTGGTCGATGAGCATCCCGAGGCGCCCGACCGGGCTGTCGAAGGCCGAGAACCCGCAGCCCGGCGTGAACAGCTTGGCCACGCCCGCCGGCTGGTGCACCTTGCGGTGCCGACCGAGGATCCCGTCCCCGCAGAGCGCGACCGCGGCGTTGTAGAGCTCGCCACCGGGCCCCCGCTCGCAGTACCCGAGGCACACGACCATGTCCTCGGCGAGGTCGATGACCGAGCGCACCGCGTCGCCGTTGGGCTCGAGCGCGGGCGGCAGGTCCACCGCCTCGAGGTCGTCCGGGCGCAGGTCGGTCACGTACCCGCCGAGCGCCCCGTCGGGCAGGGCCAGCAGCCGGACCCCGGCGTCGCGCGCGTGCGCGACGATGACGCCGATCCGTTCGAGGTCGAACTCGAGGTCGCGGGTGAAGTGGGCCGCTGCGGCGGCGATCCGGAGCACGGGGCCCGGGCCTAGGCCGGGACCGACGTGTAGCTGGCCTCCCGGCGGTCGCGCAGGTGGCCCATGAAGCGGCGGGCGTTGTCCACCGCGTCGTCGACGTCGATCGAGGCGACGGCGAGTCCGGCGCGGGTGCCGGTGGTGTCGAGGACCTCCCCGCCCGGGTCGACGACCTTCGCGCTCGCCACGAGCTGCATCGAGCCGAACGTCCCGGCCTGGTTGGCCGACACCCAGACGATCTGGTTCTCCAGCGCCCGGGCCCGGTCGAACAGGTCGAACCGACGGGTCCAGCGGTCGTCGGCGAGCACCGGAGCCCGGTTGGTCCGCGAGGCGGGCCAGGCCGACATGCACACCACGATCCGCGCGCCGTCGACGGCGAGGGCCCGCGCGGCCTCGGGGAACGCCTTGTCGTAACAGATCATCATCCCGAGCCGCCCGACCGGGGAGTCGAAGGCGGCGAACCGGTCGCCGGCCGCGTAGGAGTTGTTCTCGTTCAGCGGCTGGTGGACCTTGCGGTGCCGGCCGAGCACGCCGTCGCCGTGCACCGCGACCGCGCTGTTGTACGGCCGCCCGCCGGAGGCGGCGTCGCCGCGCTCGCAGTACCCGGCGGTGACCACGAGGTCGCCCGCGAGGGCCACCAGCCGCGCGATCTCGGGCCCGTCGGGGTCGAGCTGCGGCGGCACGTCGTCCGGGTCGTCGTGCAGCGAGGACAGGTAACCCCCGAGGGCGGCCTCCGGCAGCGCGAGCAGGTCGGCGCCGGCGGCGCGGGCCTGCCCGATGAGGCCCTCGATCCGCCGGAAGTCCTCGTCCAGGTCCCGCACGAAGCCCTCGGCGGCAGCGGCGAAGGTGAGCGTCATCAGGCCCTCCCGAGTCCGGTCACGGTGTCCGTGACCGCGGTTGTGGTCGCCCCGTCGGGCCAGCGCAGCGTCACGCCCGCGCCCTCGACGAGTTCCCCGCACGCCTGTCCGACGGCGGGTCCCGCGGCCGGGAGCGGGGCTCCCGGCTCGTCGGTGGTCAGCAGCGCGAAGCCGGGGAAGCAGGTGAACCAGTCCGCGACGCCCACCCCGTCGGGTCGCGGTACCGCGGCCACGTCGAGGACCGCGCCGGTGCCGCTGGCCTCCGCGAGCATCCCGAGGGTCCCGACGAGGCCCGCCATGCTGACGTCCTTGGCGGCCGCCGGCCGGTACGCGGCGTCCGGTCCGATCGCCCCGACCATCGCGCGCAGCTCCTCGGGGCGGCGCCGCGAGGTGGTGTCGAACTGGCGACCGGTGTAGCCGGGCCGCCACCCGCCGTCCAGATCCACGGTGAGGCGCACCTCGTGCCCGACCCGACCGCCCCCCGCGGGGACGGGGCGGGACGTGGTGCCGAGCGCGGTGACCGCGAGGGAGGCGGGGACGTCGACCGTGGTGTGCCCGCCGAGGACCGGCACACCGTAGGCCTCGGCCGCGGCGCGCATCCCGCGCAGCACGCGCCCGACGGACCTGGCGTCGGTGCCGCCGACCGCGTCGAGCAGGCCCACGGGGCGGGCGCCCATCGCGGCGAGGTCGTTGAGGTTGACCAGGACGGAGCACCAGCCGGCCCATTCCGGGTCGCGCTCCACCATCGCGGGCAGGATCGCGTCGCAGGCCGCGACCATGTCCGTGCCGGGCACCGGGGCGCCGTCGTCGCCGACGAACCCGGCCGGGGCCAGGCCCGCCACGAGTCCGGCGAGCGGGGCCTTCGTGGCGGCGACGAGCCGCTGGATCCGGTCCATCGGGCGCCGCATCCGCACGTGGTCGACGCCGCCGACGGTGCGCGACGGGGCGACGGTCTCCCAGCCCAGCCGTTCGAACAGCCGCCGGTTCGGGGTCTGGACGTCGGCCTCGAAGCGGAGCACGCCCGCCGTCTCGGCGCGGGCCACCGCGGCGCGGACGAGCGTCGCGCCCACCCGCACCCCGGCCCGGCGCCGGCCGTCGACGTCGACCGCGAGCCGACTGCCGGTCCACCAGCCCAGGTCGGGCTCGCCCGGCCGGGCGGGTCCGAGGCGCACGCCGCCGAGGACGCTGCCGTCGGCGTCGCGGGCGACGAGCACGATCGCCCGGGGGTCGGTGTCGGTGTCGTCGAGGTCGTCGTGGGCGAAGACCCGCTGCTCGTCGACGAACACCGCGCGGCGCAGGGCGCGGTGGGCGACGACGTCGGGGTGCGACGCGTCCGCGGCGGGCGCCTCGGAGATCGTGACGTCCCGGGGGCGGCGCACCAGACCGCCGAGGATCTCCTCGGCGGCGGAGAGTCCCCTCCCCCGTGACAGGAAAGCGTCGTTGCCCTCACCGGACGGCAGGACAGCCACATCGTCGAGCGGCGGCGCCATCGGATCAGCCCCCCGCCGCGGAGAGGGCGGAGCAGGCCCCGCAGGCCGCGCAGCCGGCGGCCTGGTCGGCGCCCCGCATGCCGGCCGCGCGCAGGGCGGCGGCCACCCGGGCGGTGACGTCGGCGAGGAGGGCCGGGTCGGGTGCGGGGTCGCCGTCGGCGAACGCGAGCGTCCCGGGGATCGGGCGGTAGGGGACGACGAAGGGGTAGACGCCCGCAGCAATCAGCTGCTCGGCGCCCGCGACCAGCTCGTCGGGGTCCTCGCCGAGACCGACGATGAGGTAGGTGGACACGGCGTTGCGGCCGAAGAGGCGGACGCTCTCGTGCCACGCCGTCCAGTACTGCTCGAGCGGGACCGTGGCCTTGCCCGGCATCCAGCGGCGGCGGACGGCGTCGTCGAGGGACTCGACGTGGATGCCGATCGCGTCGGCCCCGGCGTCCTTGAGTGCCCGCAGCGCGTCGAGGTCGTCCGGCGCCGGGGGCTCGCACTGCACCTGGATCGGCAGGGCCGGCACCGCGGCGCGGATCGCCGCGGTGCACCGCGCGAGGTGGCGGGCGCCGCGGTCGCGGCCGTTGCTCGTCCCCGTCGTCATGACCATCTGCCGGACGCCGTCGAGCCGCACCGCGGCCTCGGCGACCTCGGCGAGCTGGGCGGGCGTCTTCACCGCGGTGGTCGCGCCGGTGCGCAGCGACTGCTCGATCGCGCAGAAGCGGCAGCGGTCGGCTTCGTCGTAGCGCACGCAGGTCTGCACGACCGTCGTCGCGAGCACGTCGTTCCCGTGCAGCCGCGCGATCTGCTCGTAGCGGACGCCGTCGGCGGTGGTGAGGTCGTAGAAGGCGGGCCGGGCGACGGTGTCGACGGCCACGCCGAGGTCGGTGATCCCGCCGTCGGGACCGGTGCGCACGATCCGGCCGTCCCGGAGCCGGAAGGGGCTCGACGGGTTGATCGGCAGGGTGGTCTTCAGGCCGTCGACGAGCAGGTGCCCGTCGTCGGAGGGACCGGCGCCGCCGGGGCGGCGCAGCGGGATGGTGGAGCCGAGATCGACCGCGACGCCGCGGACTGCCACCTCGGAACGGACGTCGAGCCCGGAACGGGATTCGGCGGGAGCGGACAACGCGGGGACCTCCTCGATGTGCGGCGGGCCGCAGGTGAGCACTAATCCGTGCCTGAGCACGGATTAGTGCTCACCTGCCGGAGGCACCTAGAGCTGGTAGGTCGAGTTGATGATGGCGCCCTTGCGCGCGTAGTAGATGAGCGCGTCCTGGACGTCGAGCGGGTGCGTCGGGATGATCCCCTCGATGAGGTCCTCCTCGCGGGCACCGTGCAGCGAGAGCCCGAAGCGGCAGCAGAACACCTTGCCGCCCTCGGACATGAACGTCTTCAGCTGGTCGTTGATGTTGTGCTCGCCGGGGAAGGCCGAGGTGCCCGTGGTCGGGAACCCGCGGGTGGCGAGGCAGTTCAGCGA
The DNA here is from genome assembly GCF_030269685.1 of Actinomycetospora sp. NBRC 106378. Lineage (GTDB taxonomy): Bacteria > Actinomycetota > Actinomycetes > Mycobacteriales > Pseudonocardiaceae > Actinomycetospora. Next base: position 140,062 of record NZ_BSTT01000009.1, on the reverse strand, counting down.
ACCGGGGCCGTAGAAGTACATGGCCGACTCGAAGCCCTTGCGCAGCGCCCGCGTGGCCTGCAGGACCGCGACGAAGCTGACCGAGGACTCGTGGGCGATGCCGTGGACGAGGGTGAAGTAGGTCTCGCCACCCTCGGCCTGCAGGTCGGGGAAGACCTTGGTGCCGCCGTAGATGCTGGAGCCCTCCGGCAGGGAGGGGTGCGGGATCTCCTCGAGGCTCTTCTGCTCGACGTCGGACAGTTCGGCCGTGGTCATGCCGTTCTCCTTCGAATCTGCGGTGGGCGGAGCGATCTCGGGTGACGCCGGTGGAGCGGTGTCCGGAGCCGCCGCGGGGCTGCCCGCGGACTTTCCGGTCACCTTCTGCCGCACCGTCGCCCAGAAGCCGGGCACGATGACCCCCTGGTGACGATCGGACCGGGACTACGGGACCGGGTCGTCGCTGTCCCGGACGTCGTGCTGCCAGAGCACACCAACCGCCTGTTTCCCGGTCATTTCCACGTGACTACGAAGACGTCACCGGTCGGGCCGTTCGTGACGTGCGTGTTGCGAAACATTCCGAAATACGGCGGCCCTCCGCACGCAACCATTCGGAAACACCGCGGGCGAACTCTGCGCTCATTCGCACTCGCGCTCCGGAAGGAACTCCCCGGCCATGACCGTCACGCCGCTTCCCACCCGCGGCCGCCCGGACGTCCCGAGCGACCTCACCGGAGTCCACCGCCCCGTGATCGTCATCGGCGGCGGCCAGGCCGGCCTGTCGATGAGCCGGTGCCTGCAGCGGGCGGGCGTCGACCACCTCGTGCTCGAGCGCGACGAGGTCGCGCACTCGTGGAAGACCTACCGCTGGGACACCTTCTGCCTGGTGACCCCGAACTGGCAGTGCAACCTGCCCGACTTCCCCTACGGCCTCGACGAGCAGGGCCGCGGCTTCGGGGGCACCGACCCGCACGGGTTCATGGTGCGCTCGCAGATCGTCGAGTACCTGGAGGCCTACCGGACGTTCGTGGAGCCGCCGCTGCTCGAGGGGGTCGGGGTCACGCGGCTCTCCCGCGACGACCACGGCACCTACCACCTCGCGACGACCGCCGGTGAGTGCACGGCCGACCAGGTCGTCGTCGCCACCGGCGGTTACCACACCCCGATCACCCCGCCGCTGTCCCAGCCGCTGCCGGAGGGGATCACCCAGGTCCAGTCGCAGGACTACAAGAGCGGGGCGCAGCTGCCGCCCGGCGAGGTGCTCGTCGTCGGCTCCGGGCAGTCCGGGGCGCAGATCGCCGAGGACCTGCACCTCGAGGGCCGCACGGTCCACCTCGTCGTCGGTGACGCCCCGCGCGTGGCGCGCTTCTACCGCGGCCGCGACGTGACCGACTGGCTCGACGAGATGGGCTACTACCGGATGCCCGTCACCGAGCACCCGCGCCGGGAGGCGGTCCGGGCGCAGGCCAACCACTACGTGACCGGCCGCGACGGCGGGCGCGACATCGACCTGCGCGCCCACGCCCGCGACGGGATGCGGCTCTACGGGCTGATGACCGACCACCGCGACGGCGTCCTGCACTTCAACCCCGACCTCACCGAGCGCCTCGACCACGCCGACGAGGTGTCCGAGTCGATCAAGGACACGATCGACAAGTACATCGCCGACCGGCAGCTCGACGCCCCGGTCGAGGAGCGCTACACCCCGGTCTGGCGGTCCGAGACCGACCCGACGACGCTCGAGCTCGCCTCCTCGGGCATCACGAGCGTCGTCTGGTGCATCGGCTTCCGGCAGAACTTCGCGTGGGTCGACGTCCCGGTGTTCTCCGGCCGTGGCGCGCCGGGCCACCAGCGCGGCGTCACGAGTGCGCCCGGGCTCTACTTCCTCGGCCTGCCCTGGCAGTGGACCTGGGGTTCGGGCCGGTTCTCCGGGGTGGGCGACGACGCCCGCTACCTCGCCGAGCGCATCCGCTCGCAGCGCGGGCTGACCAGCTCCGGCGGCCGCGGCGACGTCTGCAACGTGCTGGCGCTGGGTTCCTGACGCTGCTCTCTCCGCACGAACGGGCCGTTCGTCACCGTCTCCGGTGACGAACGGCCCGTTCGTGTGTTCCGGGCTCCCGCGGTCGGGCGGCGGCACAATGATCCCGTGCCCATCCGCCTGCTCGGCCCCGTCTCGGTGGCCGACGACGACGGGCGTGAGCTGCTGCCCGCCGGCCCGCGGTTGCGCGGGTTGCTGGCGCGGCTCGCGCTCGACGCCGGCCGTCCGGTGGACGCGGCCACGCTGGTCGACGCGCTGTGGGGCGAGGACCCGCCGTCGACGGCGAACGCCCTGCAGTCGCTCGCGTCGCGCCTGCGCCGGGCGCTCGGGGCGGAGCGGGTCCGGTCGTCCGCCGGCGGCTACGTCCTCGACGTCGCACCGGACGAGGTGGACGCCCTCCGGTTCGCGGGCCTGCGCCGCACCGCACGCGCCGAGCTCGACGACGGGCGCGCCTGCGCCGTCCTGACCGAGGCGCTCGACCTGTGGCAGGACCCGGTCCTGGGCGGCGTGCAGGACCTCCCGTTCGCGCGCCCGGCCGCCGCGCGTCTCACCGACGCCCGCGCCGCCGCCGCGGAGGACCTCGCCGCGCGTGGCCTCGCCGTCGGCCGCCCCGACGCCGGGCGCGACACCCTCGTCGCGATCCTCGCGGCCGACCCGCTCCGCGAGACCAGCGCCGTCGCCCTGGCCCGCGGGCTCCACGCGGGCGGCCGTCGCGCCGATGCCCTCGCCGCGCTCGACCGCACCCGCGGCGCCCTCGCCGAGGAGCTCGGCGTCGACCCCGGTCCGGAGCTCGCGCGGGCCCGCACCGAGCTCCTGCAGGACGCGCCGGCTGCCCCCGCACCCCCGGTCGGCGTGCTCGACCGGGGGTCCGGACGGGCGCGACCGCGCGCCCTGACCTCCTTCGTCGGGCGTGCCGACGACCTCGCCCGCCTGCGGGCGCTCGCCACGAGCGCGCGACTGGTCACGGTCACCGGGCCGGGTGGAGCGGGGAAGACGCGGTTGGTGACGGAGGCGGTGCGCGACGACGCCCGCCGGGTCGCGGTGGCGGAGCTGGCCGCGCTGACGGGCGACGACCAGGTCGCCCCGACCGTGCTGCACGCGGTCGGCGGCCCGGAGCTCGCCCTCGGCGAACCCGTCGCGCCGGACGGCGTGCTGCCCCGGTTGCGCGCTGCGCTCGGCGGCCGGGAGACGGTCCTGGTGCTCGACAACTGCGAGCACCTGGTCGACGCCGCGGCGACGCTCGCCCACGAGCTGCTCGCCGCCGTGCCCGGGCTCGTCGTCCTCGCCACCAGCCGCGAGCCGCTGGGGGTGCCCGGCGAGGTGCTCCACCCGCTGGGCGCGCTCGACGACGGGCACGCCGTCGAGCTGTTCGTCGAGCGGGCCGCCGCCGTGCGGCCGGGGTTCGAGGCGAACGGCCAGGAGTCGAGCGTGCGCGAGATCTGCCGGCGCCTCGACGGCCAGCCGCTGCCGATCGAGCTCGCCGCCGCGCGCGTCCGGAGCCTCGAACCCGCCGAGATCGCCGAGCGCCTGGCCGACCGCTTCCGGCTCCTGACGACGGGGGCGCGGACCGCGCTGCCCCGCCACCAGACGCTGCGGGCGGTGGTGGACTGGAGCTGGGACCTGCTGACCGACGCCGAACGCCGGGCCGCCGCCCGGTTCGGGGCCTTCGCCGGCGCGGTCGACGTCCGCGCCGTGGAGGCGGTGTGCGGCGAGGAGGCGTTCGATCTCCTCGGGCAGCTCGTGGAGAAGTCCCTGGTCGTCGCGGCGCCGGGCGAGCCGACGCGGTACCGCATGCTCGAGACGATCCGCGAGTACGCCCTGGCCCGGCTGGAGGCCTCGGGCGAGCGCGACGCCGTGTTCGCCGCGCACGCCGCATGGGTGCTGGGCGTCCTGGAACCCGTGGAGCCGTGCCTGCGCGGCGGCCGGCAGCTCGAGGCGCTCGCCGTCGTGCGGGAGGTCGACGGCGAGGCGGTGCGGGCCCTCGAACGGCTGATCGACGCCGGGGACGCGGTCGGGGGCCACCGCCTGCTCGCGGCACTCACGTGGAGCTGGGTGGTCCGCGGCGACATGGCGAGCCTCATCCGGTGGGCGGAGGCGCTCTTCGCGCTCCCGGTTCCCGCGACGGGGACGGACGTCGCGCTCAACGCGTCGCTGCACACCGTGCTGCGGGCCGTGATCGTCCCCGGCACCGACGTCCGGGCCGAGTCCGCCGCCGTCCTCGCGATGCTCCCGGGGCTACCCCGGCCGTGGCACCCGGTGGTCGCGCTGCACGCGCCGACGGCCCGGGCGTTCCTCGACGACGACCGGTCCGGGCTGCTCGACCTCGTCGCGACCGCCGACGACCCGTGGCTGCGGGCGGCCGCGGCCCAGATCGCGGCGGTGCACGCCGAGAACGCCGGCGACCTCGACGGCCAGCGCCGGTGCCTGCGCGCGGCGCACGAGGGGTTCGCGGCGCTCGGCGACCGGTTCGGGCTCGGGATGACGACCTTCTCGCTCGGCGAGCTCGAGGACCTCGCCGGGGACCGGGACGCCGCCCGCCGGACGTTCACGACGGCGATCGCGCTCGCGGCGGAGCTGGACAACGCCGACGACGTCCCGCAGTACCGCCTCCGGCTCGCCGCGCTCGCGGCCCGCGAGGGCGATGCGGCGGTGGCCCGCGAGCAGCTGCGGCGGGCCGACGAGGCCGCGCGGGGCTCCCAGGACCCGAGCACCGCCGCCTGGCTCGCGTGGGGCGGCGCCGACGTCGACCGCCGCCTCGGGGACCCGCAGCGGGCGCTCGCCACGTTGCACGCACACCCGGTGTCGTCGGGCGACGGACTCGGCCCGGGCCGCGCCCAGCGGGAGGCCGTCGTCCACGGCATCACCGCGGCCACCCTGATCGATCTCGGCCGGCTCGACGAGGCCCGCGTGGAGGTCGACGCCGCCCGCCGCGCCGCCGAGGAGGCGAGGGACGGCCCGGTCCGCGGGCAGGTCGCCGAGACCGCGGCCCGGCTGGCGCTGGCCGAGGGCGACCCCGCCCGGGCCGCCGACCTGCTCGCGGAGGCCGTCGCCCGGCGCGGGGCGCTGCACCTGGGCGACCCGGACGTCGTCGCGACCATGACGGCCTGCGGCTTCACTCCTCGTGCGTGAGGGGAACCCTCGCGCCACGAGAAGACCCGGCTCCTCAGGCTCGGTACCGTGCCCGTGTTCCGCCGACGAGGGGATGAGGACATGCTGCTCGACGGGGTCGACCACGTCGCCTGCCTCACCCACGACCCGGCCCGCCTCGGGTCGTTCTACGCCGCCGTCTTCGACGCCGAGATCGGCCCGACCGAGCGGCACGGGCAGGACGGGGAGGAGACGATGACGGTGATGCGGATCGGGCCGCACACCGAGCTCAACGTCTTCACGATCCCGAGCAGCGACGAGGCCGACCGCCAGACCCCGATGTGGCACCGCGGCCGCCTCGACCACCTCGGGCTGCGCGCGTCGTCCTACGCCACGTTCGCGACGATCCGGGAGCGGCTCGTCGCCCACGGCGCCTCCGACGGGACCGTCAGCGACTTCGGCGCGGCCTGGAGCATGTTCTTCCGCGACCCCGACGGCCTCGAGGGCGAGGTGCTCGTCCCGAAGGCCGCCGACGGCTCCCACCCGGTCGCCGGCTGAGCGCGTCCCGCACACCCTCTCGGGCTGCGACGCCTGAACTCCGGCGGCCCCTGCGCGTCGCGCGCACATCGGGCCGGCGGTGTGTGCGTCCCGCGTAGGGGTCCGCAGCATCGACCGCCGGCCTCTCCAGAATGTGTGCGCGCCGCGCGGATCAGGTGCGGCGCCGGTACAGCGCGACGGCCAGTGGCGCGAAGATCACGACGACGACGGCGGACGTCAGCAGCGAGATCGCCGCCGCTCCCCCGGCCGGAGCGCCGTCGAGCAGCGCCCGCACCGCGTCGGCCGACCGCGACACCGGGTTGATCGCGACGAACCCCTGCAGCCAGCCGGGCATCGTCGCCGTCGGGACGAACACCGAGCTGGCGAACGTCAGCGGCAGCATGATCGTCGCCGACAGCCCCTGCACCGACCGCGGCTCCCGCACGACCATCGCCAACGCCGTGAACACCCAGCACAGGGCGAACGCGAACGCGAGGACCAGCCCGAACGCGGCGAGCACCGCGAGCGGGGAGGCGACCGTGCGGTAGCCGAGGGCGAACCCGAAGACCAGCATGATCACGCCCGCCGTCAGGTAGCGGACCAGGTCCGCGCCGATCGCCCCGAGCAGCGGGGCCGCCCGGGAGATGGGCAGGCTGCGGAACCGGTCGAAGATCCCGGTCTTGAGGTCCTCGGCGAGCCCCACCCCGGTGCCCGCCGAGGCGAACACGACGGTCTGGAGCAGGACGCCGGGCAGCGCGAAGTGCAGGTAGGCGCTGCTGTTGCCGGCGATCGCACCGCCGAAGACGTAGACGAACAGCAGCAGGAAGATGACCGGCTGCAGCGTCACGTCGATCAGCGCCTCCGGCGAGTGGATCGTCTTCACGATCCCGCGCCGCGCGAGGGACAGGCCGTGGCGCAGGGTCGAGGGCACCCGTCGTCGGGAAGGCGCTGTTCCGACGACGGAGGTGGTCGGTTCGAGGGTGGCGGTCATGCGGTGGCTCCTGCGGTGGCGCGGCCGGTGAGGGAGAGGAAGACGTCGTCGAGGCTGGGCAGGCGCAGGCCGATCTCGGCGACCGCGATGTCGGCGACGGCCAGCCGCTCCTCGACGCGACGCAGCGCGAGCGGGTCCGGGGTGCCGACGACGACCTCGCCGGAGGGCGCGATCGTCGGCTCCCGCCCGACGTCGGAGGCGACGATGGCCGCGACCAGCGCCGCCTCGTCCGGCCGCTCCGGGCGGACGTGCAGCCGCCGGCCACCGGCCCGCGACTTCAGTTCGGCCGCCGTGCCGGAGGCGATGACGAGGCCGCGGTCGAGGACGACGAGGTCGTGGGCGAGCTGGTCGGCCTCCTCGAGGTACTGGGTGGTGAGCAGGACCGTGACGCCGTCGTCGGCGAGGGTCCGGACCGCGTCCCAGACCTCGTTGCGGTGGTGCGGGTCGAGCCCGGTGGTCGGTTCGTCGAGGAACAGCACCTCGGGCCGTCCGACCAGGCTCGCGGCCAGGTCGAGGCGCCGCCGCATACCCCCCGAGTAGGTGCGGGCGCGGCGGTCGGCGGCCTCGGTGAGCCCGAACTGGTCGATCAGCGCGGTGGCCCGGGCCTTCGCGTCGCGGCGCGGGAGGTCGAGCAGCCGGCCGATGAGGTACAGGTTGTCGCGGCCGGTCAGGGCCTCGTCGACGGCCGCGTACTGCCCGGTGAGCCCGATCCGGCCACGCACCGCGGGGGCGTCGGTGACGATGTCGTGGCCGAGGACGCTCGCGTGCCCGCCGGTCGGCGGGAGCAGCGTGGCGAGCATCCGGACGGTGGTCGTCTTGCCCGACCCGTTGGGCCCGAGCAGGCCGAGCACCTGGCCCTTCTCGGCGGTGAAGGAGATGCGGTCGACGGCCCGGACATCGCCGAACGAGCGCTCGAGGCCGTCGACCTCGATGGCGGGGGTGGAGTGCATGGCACCGACCCTGGGCCGGGCCGCTGGCACGGGGCTGGCACGGCGCTGACGTCCTGCGCCAGCCGTGGCCCACCGCTGACGTCCGGTGTCAGCAGGCCGCCACGGTCACGGTCCGCCCTCGAGTGCGGCAATGTGCGTCACGGGTGGCGCAGTGTGCCGCACTCCGTCCCGACGCCGGGTGCCCCACAGCGTCGGTGGCCGATCCGTCGCACCGGATGCGTCGGAGGAGCCATCGGCGCATGACGACGATGGCGAGCTGCTCCCACGGGACGCGTGCAGCGCACCATCGTCGACCGACCGCCGAGCAGCGCGGACTGGTAGACCGGCGGGCGTGATCGACGAGGTGCGGCTCGACCTGCCGGTGCGGGCCGCGCTGCCGTCCCTGCGCGCCGCGCTGGACGAGCACGGCACCGCCGTCCTCGTCGCGCCGCCCGGCACCGGCAAGACCACGCTCGTGCCGCTGGCACTCGCCGGGCAGGTCGAGGGGCGGGTCCTCGTCGCCGAACCCCGACGGGTCGCGGTGCGGGCGGCGGCCGCCCGGATGGCGTCCCTGCTCGGCGAGAAGGTCGGCGACCGGGTCGGCTACGCGATCCGCGGCGAGCGCAAGCCGGGCTCGCGGGTCGAGGTCGTGACGACGGGCCTGCTCGTCGCCCGCCTGCAGCACGACCCGGAGCTCGCCGGGGTCGACGCGGTCGTCCTCGACGAGTGCCACGAGCGCCACCTCGACACCGACCTGGCGCTCGCGTTCACCGTCGACGCCCGGGTCCTGCGCCCCGACCTCCGGCTCCTCGCGACGTCGGCGACCGCCGCCGCCGACCGGCTGGCCGACGCCCTCGACGGCCCCGTCGTCACCGCCCCCGACCCGCTGCACGACGTCGCGGTCGTCTGGGCCCCGCCGCCCCGCCCCGTACCGCCGCCTCAGGGGATGCGGGTGGAGCCGGCCCTGCTCGACCACGTCGCCGCGACCACGCGTCGGGCGCTGGCCGAGCACGACGGCGACGCCCTCGTGTTCCTCCCCGGCCGCCGCGAGATCGACGACGTGGCGCGGCGACTCTCCGGGGTCGACGCCGAGGTGCTCCCCCTGCACGGCGGGCTGAGCAGCGCGGCGCAGGACGTCGTGCTCGCGGGGAGCGTGCGTGGCGACCTGCTGGCGCCGGACGTCAGCGGTGGGCCACGGCTGACCATCGCACCGACCCGCCGCGTCGTCCTCACCACGTCCATCGCCGAGACCAGCCTGACCGTCCCCGGCGTCCGGGTCGTCGTCGACGCCGGGCTCTCCCGGCAGCCCTGGACCGACCACGCCCGCGGGCTCGACGCCCTCGTCACCGTGCTCGCGTCGCAGTCGTCGGCCACCCAGCGGGCCGGTCGAGCCGGTCGCGAGGCACCCGGCGTCGCCTATCGATGCTGGTCGGAGGCCGAGCACGCCCACCGCGACCGCGACGACGACCCCGAGGTCGCCCACGCCGACCTCGCCGCCTTCGCCCTCGCGCTCGCCCGCTGGGGCACGCCCGACGCCCGCGGCCTCGCCCTGCTCGACCCTCCCCCACCGGCCGCCTTCGACGCCGCCCGCGCCACCCTGCGCGGCCTCGGGCTCGTTCACGACAGAGCAACCGAGCACGCCGATAGGGGCTCCATCACCTCGCGGGGCCGCGCGGTCGCGGGCGTCGGAGTGCACCCACGACTGGGCCGCGCCCTGCTCGACGGCGCCGACGCCGTCGGGTCACGCCTCGCCACCGAGGTGGTCGCGCTCCTCGCCACGGCCGGCCCGGGCGGATCGGACGACCTGGAGGAGCGCCTCCGCTCAGCCCGGGCCGGGGACGACCCCGGCTGGCGCGCGGAGGTCCGCCGTCTCGACCGGGCCCTCCGCGAGGCGCACACCAGGCAGCCCACGAGCGGCGCGCGCCTGCCTGACGTCACCCTCGCGACCGGCGCCGCCACGGTTGTCGCCCTCGCCTACCCCGACCGCCTCGCCCGCGCCCGCTCCGCCGACTCCCGCGAGTTCCTGACGACGGGTGGCACCGGCGTCGAGGTCGGGCCGTCCTCGGTCCTGCGCGGCCAGCAGTGGATCGCCGTCGCCGACGCGGCTCGCGGCCCCGGCGACCGGGTGGCCCGGGTCCGGCTCGCCGTGCCGATCGACGAGGACCTCGCCCGCTCCGCCGCCGAGCACCTGCACACCGACGACGAGGTGATCGCCTGGGAGGACGGCGACGTCGTCGCCGAGCGCCGCGAACGGCTCGGCGCGATCGTCCTCGCCCGACGCCCGATCCCGCAGCCGACCGCCGAGGCCCTCGCACCCGCCGTCCGGACGGGGCTGCAGGAGGAGGGGCTGGGCCTGCTGCGCTGGACCGACGGAGCCCGCGAGCTCCGGGCGCGCCTCGCCTTCCTGCACGCGGCCCGGGGCGCACCCTGGCCCGCGATGGACGACGCGTCGCTGCTCGCCCGGGCCGACGAGTGGCTCGACCTGCGCCGCGTCCGCCGCCGTGCGGACCTCGCCCGGCTGACGCCTCCGCTGACGGCGCTGCTCCCGTGGCCCGAGGCGTCCCGGCTCGACGAGCTCGCCCCGACGCACGTCACCACCCCGGACGGGCGACGGGTACGCGTGGACTACTCCGAGCCCGAGAAGCCCACCGTCGCCCTCAAGCTGCAGCACGCCTTCGGGTGGGAGCGCGCGCCGGAGCTGGCGGGGGTGCCCGTCGTCGTGCACCTGCTCTCACCCGCGGGACGGCCGGCGGCCGTGACCGCCGACCTGGCCTCGTTCTGGGGCGAGGGCTACCGGCAGGTGCGCGCCGATCTGCGCGGGCGCTACCCGAAGCACGCGTGGCCGGAGGACCCGCGGCGCCCCTAGTCCTTCGCGGCGACCTTCTCGAGCTTCTGCTCCACGGTCTTGCGGTCCTTCGTGTCCTTCTCGTGCTCGAGGGCCTTCTCCGCCTCGTCGGGCTCCATCGACGTCGCCCGCTTGACCGCGTCGTCGGCGTTCATCTCCTCGAGCGTCGCGTCCGTGCGGGCCTGCTTGGCCTCGTCGGTGTTGTCGACGGTGCCCTGGCCCTTCTTCGACGCGTCCTTCTTCTTCGCGCGGGTCTCCTCTTGTTCGGACTCCGACAACTCCTCCCACGCCTTCTTCGGCAGGTAGCGGTCGGTGCCGTCCTCACCGCGGGCCTCGGCGGAGCCGTCGGCGGTCTGCCACTCCTCGTCGGTCCACTGCTTCAGGCTGCGCTGCTCCTCGGTGGGCTGGTCCTTGTGCTTGTAGTCGCCGCCGTGGCGCTCGTACTCCTGGGTGAGCAGCTGGCTCTTGCGCGCGGACCACTTCCCGGGCGCACCGCCCTTGTCCGACTGCTTGATCTCCTCCTTGAGGCGCTCCCGCAGCTCGGGGTCGGTGTAGTCCTTCTCGTAGTCCTGCTTGCCCTTCGCCATCCGGCCGGTTACCCGCGTCGACGACCTTGCTCGGTCACCAGTCGGTCGAACTTCGCCGGACCGCAGATCGTCAGCATCCGCACCGGCTCGTCGCCGCGGACCCAGAGCGTGTGCTCGACGTCGCGCGGCAGGAAGATGAAGTCGCCGGCGGCCGCGGTGAACTCGTCGTCGCCGCACCGCCCGCCGACCTCGCCCGCGAGGACGTGGAACATCTCGTCCTCCCCCTCGTGGACGTGCGGCGCCACGACCAGCCCGACGGGTGCGGCCTGCTCCATGACCGACACCCGGCCCTCGGTGTCCTCCGCGGACGCCTTGACCGTGAACACGGCGCCGTCGAAGTCGTAGGTGTCGCCGGTCCCGGCCGGGCGTACGAATCCGCTCATGAGCACAGGGTGCCCGTGGGTACGTCGTCAGCCGCCCAGCGAGAACACCTTGCGCGCCGTCTCGCCGAGGATGTTGCGCTTGCCGTGCTCGGAGACGAACGGCAGCGCCGCGATCCGCCCCGGCACGTCGAAGTCCCAGTGCGGCCAGTCGCTGGAGTACATCAGCGTGTTCTCCGCGTCGATCGCCTCGAGCGTCGCGGCGAGCAGCTTGTCGTCGGTCCACTCCATCGGCTGGGAGGTGTAGTACATCTCGCGGATGTAGTGCGACGGCGGGCGCGTGAGCAGCGGGGCGTCCGACTGGCGCATCGAGTACTCGTGGTCGAGGCGCTGCATCATGAACGGCAGCCACGCGAGGCCGCTCTCGATCCAGATCGTCCGCAGCCCCGGGAAGCGCTCGGGGATGCCGTTGACGACCCAGTTCGTCATGTGGGTCATGTTGCAGGTCACGAAGCTCATCGCGTGGGCCGAGAGGAACCGGTTCATCGTCGAGGTCATCGTGTCGGCCTGGTTCGGCCCGGCGTGGAACCCGATCGGCAGGCCGCGGCGCTCGAGCTCCCGGTAGACCGGCATGTACGCGTTGCGGTGCACGCCCGCGTGCCGCTGCGAGGTCACGAGGAACCCGATGACGCCCGGGGTGTCCGCGAACTCCTCGATCGTCGCGAGGCACGCATCGGGGTTCTCGAACGGCAGCCCGAGCATCGTCCGGATCCGCGGCTCGCGGGGCAGCACCTCGGCGGTGAACCAGCGGTTGTAGGCCGCCAGCAGCGCCGTCGCGACCTCCGGTTGCGGGTGCAGCCCCGTCTCCAGCATCGGCTGCGGGAACACGACCTGGACGTCGATCGACATGGCCTCCATCGCGCGCCGCACGAGCGTCACGTCCCGCTCCGCGCCCGATCCGACGTCGGGGGTCGGCTCCCCCAGCGACGCCTGGTGCGGGATGCGCCCGGAGACGTCCTGCATCGTCAGCCCCGGCGGGTGGTTGTGGAGCGCCAGGTGCGAGGCCTGCGGCCAGTTCCGCATCATCTGCGCGGCCGTGTCCTTCATGACCGGCGAGTCGAGGTACCCGAGGATCTCCGGCCAGGAGTCGAGCTCCACGTGGTGGGAGTCGACGTCGACGATGAAGTAGTCGTCGAGCCCGTAGCGCTCGGTGTCCCGCCGGGCGTTGGCGAGGATGTCGCGCGTGTCGGTGGTGGTGGTGATCTCCTGGGGCTCCAGGCGCCGGACGGTCATGAGCTGCTCCTCGAGAACCACAGGGCCAGATCGAACGGGTTCAGGTCGTTGCTGCGCAGGGCGGCGGTCGCCAGCACCACCGCGTCGGTGGGACTGAGATCGGTTCGCGACGGCGGGTCGTGCCCCTCCTCGGCGGCCACCGCCCAGCAGCGGCCGGCGACGCCGACGAGCCGGCGTGCGGTGCCGGGTTCCAGGCGGGCGATCGCCCCGTCGTCGAGACCCGCCGCCACCTCGGCCTCCAGCTCCGCCACCAGCGCCGCGATCCGCTCAGATCGTGACACGGATCCGGCCCTCCACCTCGGCCACCGGGAACGACCGCAGCGACGCCCCCGGGACCCCCGGGTGCCGACCCGTCGTCACGTCGTACTCGTAGCCGTGCCACGGGCACACCACGTGCATCGTGTCCTCGTCGAACCGCATCCCGAGGCTGCGCTGCCCGTCGTCGAGCCGCTCGCGGACCCGGCTGACGATCCGCCCCTGGCAGGCCGGCCCACCCTGGTGGGCGCAGACGTTCTCCCACGCGTAGAGGCGGCCGGCGAAGCGGAAGATCCCGACGGTGGTCGTCCCGTCGATCTCGACGACGAGCCGGCCCCGCTCGGGCACGTCCTGCGACGCGGCGACGTCCACGTCGCGCGCCGCCGGTGTGGTGGTGGTCATGCCTGGCAGCGTCCCCGCCGGCGGCCGACCTGTACATCCCGTCCGGGACTACGTCTCCCGCGCCGCCGCGATCACCGCGCCCAGGTCGCCGTGCAACCGCAGCAGCTCCTCGACCGGCATCCCGAGCCGCTCGACGATCGCCGGCGGGATGCGCTCCGCCTCGGCCCGCAGGGCCCGTCCCGCGGCGGTGAGGGTGACGGCGAGCGTGCGCTCATTGCCCGGCACCCGCCGTCGTCGCACGTGCCCCTGGGCCTCCAGGCGCTTGAGCAGCGGCGAGAGCGTGCCGGGGTCGAGCGCGAGCTTCTCCGAGAGCGCCGTGACCGACAGCGGCTCCTCCCCCCACAGCGCGAGCATCACGAGGTACTGCGGGTGCGTGAGGCCCATCGGCTCGAGCAGCGGGCGGTAGAGGGCGATCACCGAGCGGGCCGCCACGGCCAGCGCGAAGCACACCTGGTTCTCCAGGGCGAGGGGGTCGATCTCCTCCGGGGCCGCCGTCACACCGGCGACCCTACACGTGGGGTGCATACTGTTGGTGTGCAAAACGTCAAGCGACCCGGCCCGCTGTGGTGGCTCTGGTACGCCTACGGCGGCGGGCTGCCCGAGCGGTTCGCGCCGTGGGTGCTGCACGACACGACCTGCCGCACCTGGTGGCTGCGGCACGTCGCCCGGATCCTCGTGCAGATCGCGCCGTTCGCGCTCGCGATCGTCGTCCTGGTCCCCGGCCCGCTGTGGCTGCGTCTCATGTGCGCGCTCGGCGGCGGGATCATGGGCATGATCTTCGCGGTGGCCTACGTCCACGAGACCGCCGAGCACCGGCTGGTGAAGGCGGGCTTCCCGGTGGGCACCGGGGTCGCCACCCGCGCGGAACGCGACCGCGACAAGGACGAGGCGGCCGCGGCCCGTTACGCCGAGCGCTACCGGCGTTCCTGACGACGGGTCAGCGGCTGGAGAGCACCTGGCTCCCGTCGATCTTCCACCCGCCGTCCTGCTGCACCATCCGGAACAGCGTCCGCTCGGAGCTGGTGCGCCCGTCGCGGTAGGTGTAGGTGACCGTGGCGTCCACGGAGTCGCCGGGCGCCGGGGACACACCGCGGACGGTCACGCGGCTCATGTCGCCCCAGAACTGCGAGTAGCCGGCGAAGCCGCCCGCGGTGTTCCGCTGGTAGGACGGCGTCAACCGCTCCCACCCTGCGGCGAGGTCCGACGGGATCAGGCCGTAGTAGTCGACGATCGCCTGCTGCTGGGCGACCTGCTCGGACGTCCCCGGGGCGGGGGCGGGCGGGGAGTCGGAGTCCGACCCGTCGTCGGAGGCGGAACCGGATCCGGATCCGGCGGAGGGCGCGGCCCCCGTCGACGGCCCGGTGGTGGCGCCCGTGACCCCGCCCCCGGACGTCGAGAACACCAGGGCGACGACGGCGACGGCCCCGACCAGCAGCAGCGCGAGGCCGATCAGCAGCGGGCGACGGCGGGGCGACGGCGCCGGGTCGGGCTCCTGCGGACGGAGCGGCAGCGGATGCGTGGGGCCCGGTGCGGGCGGCGCGACCGCGACGCGGCCGGCGCCGGCCGGCATCGGTTCCGGCCGGTCCGTGGGCGGCACGGGCACCGTCGGGCTCGTCCCCGGGGCCTCCTCGGTCCACGCGTCGGTCTCGACGTCGACCGCGGCGAGGCGCTCGAGCTCGTCGCGCACCTGGTGCATCTCCGGACGGTGCAGCGGGTCGGTGGCGAGCAGGCGCCCCAGCAGCGGCGCGAGACTCCCCGCGAGCCGCGGCGCCGGGTGGTCCCCGGTCGCGACGCGGTGCAGCAGCGCCAGCGGGTTCTCGCCCGTCCCGAACGGCGGCGCACCCTCGACCGCCGCGTAGATCGTGGACCCGAGCGAGTAGACGTCCGACCGGAAGTCGGCGGCCGCCCCGCGGGCGACCTCCGGAGCGAGGTAGGCGGGCGTGCCCGCCATCATGCCGGTCGAGGTGATGGTGGCCTCGTCGACCGCGCGGGAGATGCCGAAGTCGGTCACCTTGACGACGCCGTCGGTGCCGATGAGGACGTTGCCCGGCTTGACGTCGCGGTGGACGATCCCGGCCGCGTGGGCGGCGGTCAGCGCCGCGGCGACCTGGTGGCCCATCGCCGCCGCGGCGTGCGACGTCAGCGCCCCGTCCTCGGCGACGACCTCGGCGAGGCTCCGCGAGGGCAGGTACTCCATGACCAGCCACGGCTCGCCGTCGTGGTCGACGACGTCGAACACCGAGATGGCGTGCGGATGGTGGATGCGGGCGACGAGCCGGCCCTCCCGGATCACGCGCTGGTGGGCCTGCTCGGTGCTGCGCTCGTCGACGCCACCGGGCAGCCGGACCTGTTTGAGGGCCACCGCGCGCCGCAGCCGCTCGTCCTCGGCGCGCCAGACCACCCCCATCGCGCCGCTCCCCACGCGGGCGACGACGCGGTAGCGCCCGGCGATCAGCTCGTCCTCGGCCACCCGATGCTTCTCCCTCCGCCGTCCGCGCGGTCGGGAGTGCCCATCCGGGCCGCCGGACATACTCCGGGGCGGGCACGGGCTCAGCCCGCGAGCGCCACCGAGGCCCGGTACCGGTCGACGAGCAGCGACACGACCGCCGGGTGGTCGCCCAACGGCTCCGCGACCACCGCCGCGCCGGTCGCGGCGGCCCACCGGTGGAACACCCCCGGCGCGAGCAACCACGTCAGGAGCGCGACCGGCCGGTCCTGCGCGCCCACCACCTCGGCCAGCTTCGGCGCGCCGCCCGCGATGTAGCCGACCGGCACCCCGACCCCGACCCGCTCCTCGACCAGCGACGCCGCCACCCGCAGGTCGGCCTGCGCCACCTCGTCGGTGGACCCGGCCGCCGCGAGCACGACCTGCTCGTCGCGCCACCCGGCGTCGCGCAGCCGCGCGAGCGCGGCGTCGACGAGCACCGGGTCGGGGCCCAGCGGGTCGGTCACCCGCACGTCGGGGCGCCCGAGGGCCGCCAGCTGCTCGGGCACGTCCCGGCGCACGTGGAAGCCCGACGCGAGGAACGCCGGCACCACCACGACGGGGCCGTCGGGCAGCTTCGGCAGCAGGTCGGCCAGCTGCGGACGCGCCACGCCTGCCCAGGCCAGCCGCACGCCGGTGTCGGGGAGGAGCTCCCGCACGCGCGTGAGCAACGCACCCCAGGTCGCGCGACCGGCCGGGTCGTTCGTGCCGTGCGCGAGGACCACCAGGGTCACGAGGACGCCGCCACGCTCATGGGGCCGAGCTCCGCTGCGCTCCGTCTCCCACGTGCTCCTCCAGCCGCTTCACCATCGCGCCCAGGCGGAACCGGTCCGGGGCGATCGAGGGCACCTCGAGCCGGTCCAGCGGCGCCGCGGTGACCGGCCCGACGGCGCAGGCGAGCACCCCACCGCGGAAGGCGGCCACCACGTCCGGGACCGACCCGATCGCCTCCGCCCGGTGGAAGAGGCCCTCCACCGCCGGCGCGGACGTGAACGTCACGACGTCGACCGCACCGTCGACGATGGCCGCGATCAGGGCGTCGACCGCCGGGAGGTCGGGCGGCGGCTCCCACCGGTAGACGTGCACCTCGACGACGTCGGCGCCCGCCTCGCGCAGCGCCGCCAGGAACGAGGTCATCGGGTCGCCGTGCAGCTGCACCGCGATCCGGCGCCCGGACACCCCCTCGGCGAGCAGGTGCTCGAGCACCTCCGGCGACGACTCGGTCTCGTCGGCCGACCACGCCTCGCGGAACCCGGCCCTCCGGATCGCGCCGCGGGCCTTCGGGCCCCGCGCCAGCACCTCCGCGGACCCCAGCACCTCCCGCAGGCGCTCGCCGAGTCCCCACTCGTCGGCCACCTCGAGCCAGCCGCGGAAGCCCTGCCCGGTGGTGGCCACGACGACGTCGGGCGGCGCGTCGAGCAGCGTCCGCGTCGTCGCGGCCAGCTCCGAGTCGTCGGCGAGGGGCACGATCCGCATCGTCGGCCCGTGCACCGTGGTCGCGCCCTTGCGGTGCAGGAGCTCGATCTGGTCGTCGGCACGACGGTCGGCCGTCACCCCGACGCGCACGCCGTCCAGCGGCCCGCCGCTCATGCGCCGACCTCGACCGTCCCGTTCACCACCCGCACAGGATAGGTCGCCACCCTGACGGTCTCGTCCTCCAGCGCCTGTCCGGACTCCAGCGCGAAGTGCTGCTTGTACAGCGGCGAGGCCACCACCGGGGTGCCACCGAGGTCCCCGACGACGCCCCGCGAGAGCACCGAGGCGTTCGAGAACGGGTCGACGTTGTGCAGGGCGAACAGGCGGTCGTCGTGGGTACGGAACACCGCGACCGGCTCCCCGCCGACCAGCGCGCACACCCCCCGCTCGGGCTGGAGCTTCTCCAGGGGGCAGACCTCGGTCCACCCCGTCCCGGACGAGGGTTCGGCGGGGGTCGAGGGGGTCGGGTGCGGGTCCTTGGCCTCGGCGCCGTCGGTCGAGCCCGAGGGGTGCTGGCGGACGTCGGCCTGCGCGGTCATGCGGGGGCTCCCATCGGGATGCGGGCTCCGTCGGTGATCGGAACGCCGCCCAGGCCGAGGGCGGCGAGGTCCGTCGGCTGCCCGTCCTTCATCCCGGCCGGGACGCGGCGACCGAGGTGGTCGACGAACTCGATCGTCGGGTCGGGCGTGCCCGGGGCGTTGACGAACGAGGTGAACCGCTCGAGCTTCTCCGGGTCCTCCAGGACCGCGGCCCACTCGTCGGCGTAGCCCTCGACGTGGCGTGCCATCTGCTCGTCGAGGGACGTGCAGATGCCGAGCGAGTCGGACATGATCACGTCACGGAGGTGGTCGATGCCGCCCTCGAGCGACTCCATCCACGGCGCCGTCCGCTGCAGCCGGTCGGCGGTGCGGATGTAGAACATGAGGAACCGGTCGATCGTGCGGACCAGCGTCGTCGTGTCCAGGTCGGAGGCGATCAGCTCCGCGTGCCGCGGGGTGAACCCGCCGTTCCCACCCAGGTAGAGGTTCCACCCGGTCTCGGTGGCGATGATGCCGAAGTCCTTGGAGCGGGCCTCGGCGCACTCGCGGGCGCAGCCCGACACCCCGGACTTGAGCTTGTGCGGCGAGCGCAGCCCCCGGTACCGCAGCTCGAGCGCGACGGCGAGGCCGACCGAGTCCTGCACGCCGTAGCGGCACCAGTCGGTGCCGACGCACGACTTCACCGTGCGCAGCGACTTCCCGTAGGCGTGGCCGGACTCGAACCCGGCGTCGACCAGTCGGCGCCAGATCTTCGGGAGGTCGTCGACCCGGGCCCCGAACATGTCGATCCGCTGACCCCCGGTGATCTTGGTGTAGAGCCCGAAGTCCTTCGCCACCGAGCCGATCGCGATGAGCCCCTCGGGCGTGACCTCCCCGCCGGGCAGTCGCGGCACCACCGAGTAGGTGCCGTTGCGCTGCATGTTCGCGAGGAAGTGGTCGTTGGTGTCCTGCAGCGTCGCCGACTCGCCGTCGAGCACGTGGCCGCCGGCGAGGGTCGCGAGCATGGACGCGACGGCGGGCTTGCAGATGTCGCAGCCCCGCCCGGTGCCGTACTGCCCGACGATCTCGGAGAACGTCCGCAGGCCCGTCGCCATGACGATCTCGTAGAGCTCGGCGCGGGACTGGGAGAAGTGCTCGCAGAGCGACTTCGACACCTCGACGCCGCACGACGCGAGGACCTTGCCGAGCGTCGGCACGCAGGACCCGCACGTGGTGCCGGCCCGGGTGCACGCCTTGAGCTGGGGCACCGTGGTGGCCTCGCCCGAGGTGATGGCCGCGACCAGCGCACCCTTGGTCACGGCGTTGCAGGAGCAGATCTGGGCGCCGTCGGGCAGCGCGTCGACCCCGACGCCCACGGCGCCGTCTCCCGCGGGCGCGATCAGCGACATCGGGTCGCCCGGGAGGTTCTCGCCGAGGAACCCGCGCAGCGTCTCGTAGTTCGACGCGTCGCCGACGAGGATCCCGCCGAGCAGGGTCGTCGCGTCGTCGGAGACGACGAGCTTCGAGTACGTCCCGGCGACCGGGTCGTTGAGCGTGACCTCGAGGGCCCCGGGGCTCGCCGCGTGCGCGTCGCCGAAGCTCGCGACGTCGACCCCGAGCAGCTTGAGCTTCGTCGACATGTCGGCCTCGGAGAAGCGGCCATCTCCACCGGTGAGTCGCTCGGCGACCACCTCGGCCATCGCGTAGCCGGGCGCGACCAGCCCGTACGTGCGGCCCTTCACCGCGGCCACCTCGCCGATGGCCCACACGTGCTCGGCGGAGGTGCGGCAGCGGTCGTCGACCAGGACGCCGCCGCGCTCGCCGACCTCGAGGCCGACCTCGCGGGCGAGGGAGTCCGCGGGCCGGATGCCGGCGGAGAACACGACCACCGACGCGTCGAGCTCGGTGTCGTCGGAGAGCGTGACGGTGAGACCGCCGCGGTGGTCCGGCGCGATCGAACTCGTCGAGACGCCGGTGTGCACCCGCAGGCCGAGGTCGGAGACCAGGCGCTGGAGCAGGGCGCCGCCACCCTCGTCGACCTGGACCGGCATCAGCCGCGGCGCCATCTCCACCACGTGCGGTGAGAGGCCGAGCTGGCGCAGCGCGTTCGCGGCCTCCAGCCCGAGCAGCCCACCGCCGACCACCACGCCCGCCCGGCGGCCCGCCCCCGCGTTGGCGATGGCCGTCTCCGCGGCGGCCCGCAGCCCGTCGAGGTCGTCGAGGGTGCGGTAGACGAAGACGTTGTCGAGATCGCGGCCCGGGACCGGCGGCACGAACGGCACGCTGCCGGTGGCGATCACGAGCTCGTCGTAGGCGACGTCGCGGCCCTTCGCGGTGCGGACGGTGCGCGCCGCGAGGTCCATGCCGGTGACCGGCTCGTCGAGGTGCAGCTCCACCAGCGGGTCGCTGTGCTCGTCGAGGGTGAGGTCCTCGGCCGAGGCGTCGCCGACGTAGGACGACAGCGCGACCCGGTCGTACGCGGGCCGGTTCTCCTCGGCCAGCACCACGACCTTCCAGGCGTCCTCGGTGTCGAGCCGACGGAGGCTCTCGACGAACCGGTGGCCCACCATCCCGTGGCCGACGACGACGACCGTACGGGGGTTCATGCGGATGTGCTCCCTTCGGTCGCAGGTGAGCAGTAATCCGTGCCTGAGCACGGATTACTGCTCACCTGTGCTCACACGGACGCGTACGAGACCGTCGACCCCGTCTTCGGGTCGGTCGCGGCCTTCGGGCGGCGCATGTAGACGAGGTAGGTGACGGCGAAGCAGACCGCGTAGAAGGCCAGGAAGGCCCAGAACGCGGGGACGCCGCTCTTCATCGTGAGGAAGGACTGGCGGAAGGCGAGGTTGATGAGCAGCCCGCCGAAGGCGCCGATCGCGCCGGCGATGCCGATCACCGCTCCGGAGATGCGCCGCGCCCAGAGCAGCGCGGCCTGCTGGTCCCAGCCCCTCGACTCCGACGAGGCCAGGGCCTTCGTCCGGAAGATCGCCGGGATCATCTTGTAGACCGACCCGTTGCCGATGCCCGAGGTGATGAACAGCAGGACGAAGCCGATGACGAAGATCGGCAGGGAGTCGACCGCCGAGGCACCGATGCAGATGAGCGCGGCGACGGCCATCGCGACGAAGTTCCAGAAGGTGACCCGCACGCCACCGATCCGGTCGGAGAGGGCGCCGCCGACCGGGCGGATCAGCGAGCCGAGCAGCGGGCCGATGAAGGTGAGCGTCGCCGCCTGCAGCGGGGTGCGCCCGAACTGGTTCTGCAGGACGAGGCCGAACGCGAAGCTGTAGCCGATGAACGAGCCGAAGGTGCCGATGTAGAGGAAGGAGATGATCCAGGTCTGGGCCTCGGAGCAGGCCTCCTTCAGCGCGCCGGTGTCGTTGCGCACCGAGGTGAGGTTGTCCATGAACAGGACCGAGCCCAGCAGCGCCAGCACGATGAGCGGGATGTAGATGCCGAGCAGGATGCGCGGCGAGCCGGTGCCCGCCGTCGCGATGATGAGCAGCCCGAGCAGCTGGATCACCGCGACACCGAGGTTGCCGCCGCCGGCGTTCAGCCCGAGGGCCTTGCCCTTCTCCTTCTCGGGGAAGAACGCGTTGATGTTCGTCATCGACGACGCGAAGTTCCCGCCGCCCACGCCGGCGATCGCGGCGATCACCATGAACGTGGTGTAGCTCGTGCCGGGGTGCATGAAGACGGCGAGCAGGATCGTCGGCACGAGCAGCAGCGCGGCGCTGATGACCGACCAGTTCCGTCCGCCGAAGACGGCGACCGCGAGGGTGTACGGCAGGCGCAGCACCGACCCGACCAACGTCGGCATCGACACGAGGAAGAACTTGCCCGCCGTGTCGATGTGATAGGTCTGCTCGGGCATGAAGAGCACGAGCACGGCGAACAGCGACCAGATCGAGAAGCCGATGTGCTCGGAGAACACCGAGAACCACAGGTTCCGGTTCGCGACCCGCTTGCCGCCGCCGTTCCAGAAGGACTCGTCCTCGGGTCGCCAGTCGTCGATCCACCGACCCCGGATCGGCCCCTCGGACCTCGCGGCCACCGTCATCTCGTCGTCCTCCCGCCGTGCCGGGAACGTCCCGTTCGGGGACGTCCTGTCTCGGCGGCGACGCTAGGAAGCGCCCGTTACACGGCGATGACAGCGTGTTTCGGCGGAACGACGGACGAAGAGCCCACCGTCACGGTTTCAGAGCAGTTCGGTGATGACCCGTGCCGCGTGTTCCAGCCCCCGCAGCGACTCCTTCGTGCACGCCGGGTGCTGGGCGTGCACGGCGAGCCGGAACAGCAGTCCGGTCAGCAGCATCTGCGGCCACTGGTCGAGGTGCGCCCAGCGCGTGACGATGCCGGCGTCGGCCCCGCCCCACGCGAGCGCGTCGACCACGACCACGGCCGCCGCCCACTCCACCGGCCGCCAGAACGGGACGACGTCCAGGACGGCGGGCGGGGTCTGGTCCTCGCCGGCGCTCTCGAAGAGCACGGTGCCGAACAGGTCGCCGTGCACGAGCTGCAACGGCAACGTCGTGGCCACCCGACGGCGGGCGAGCTCGGTGAACAGGTCGCCGCCGGTCTCGGGGTCGAGGGGCACCTGCTTCTCCCCGAACGCCGCCCGGTCGGCGCGGGCGAGGATGTCGTCGCGGTCGTCGACCAGCCGCGGGCGGGACAGGCGGGCGGTGGCCCGGTGCAGGCGCAGCGACACCGCGACGACGTCGTCGTGGCGGGGGCGGACCTCGCCCGCGACGTCGTGGCAGGCCGACCAGCCGGAGACCACGCGGCGACCGTCGGAGGCGCGGACCGGTCGGGCGAGCCGGACGCCGTCGACCCCGCCGGAGGCGAGCTCCTCGAGGGTGGCGGCCGACCACGCGGCGAGCACGGTGTCCGAGACCGGACGCAGGAGCACGCCGTCGCAGCTCCACGCCGGCCCGGGCAGGTGCGGTCGCGGGCGCGGGACGGAGTCCCGGACGCCGAAGGCGGTGCGGACGTGCACGGGCGGGCCCTCGGGCTCGCCCGGCGCCGCTGCTCCCTGGGACGACGCAGCCACCGCGGTCATCGTTCCCCCGTCACCATGGACGCCCTGCCCGTCACGCTCCGCACGCTATACCCGACACGGGTCGAGTCAGGGGCACGAGCCCCGGCGTGTCCGTCCCCGCCTGTCGGGCCGGGGCGGCGCGTCAACGGTCGTCGACCAGGCGTAGCACCCGTGTCACCCGGTCGAGCCACCACGTGGCCCGGTCCGGGGACATCCCGTTCCCGACGTCGGGTGCGGGAGCCTTCCGCAGCACCGGCAGCGACCCGGCGTCGGGAACGAGGGACTCCCGGACGGTGTCCGCCGCGAGCAGGCTCGTCGTCCCCAGCCCGCAGGCGTGGGGCAGGTCGGGCAGCGCGCCTGCGAGCGCGAGCCCGGCGGCGAGCCCGACCGAGCTCTCCACCGCCGAGGACACCACGCACGGCAGGCCGATGGCGGCGGCGATCTCCAGCGCGGCCGCGACCCCGCCGAGCGGCGCGACCTTGACCACCGCGATGTCCGCCGCCTCCGCCTCGACCACCCGCAGCGGGTCGGCCGCCCGCCGGATCGACTCGTCGGCCGCGACCGGGACGTCGACCCGCCGGCGCACCGCGGCCAGCTCCTCGACGGTGCGACACGGCTGCTCGACGTACTCCAGCCCGCCCGCGGCCCGGTCCAGCGCCCGGACCGCGGCGATCGCCGCGTCGACCGACCACCCGCCGTTCGCGTCGACCCGCACCCGGCCCGACGGCCCGAGCGCGGAGCGCACCGCCTCGACCCGGGCGACGTCCTCGGCCGGGTCCTGCCCGGCCTCCGCGACCTTCACCTTCGCGGTGCCCGCGCCCGAGTCCGTGACGATGCGGTGCGCCTGCTCCGGCCCGACGGCGGGGACGGTCGCGTTGACCGGGATGCTCGTGCGCCGCGGAGCCGGCCACGCGGGTCCGAGGGCGGACTCCAGCGCGCACCGCAACCACGGCGCGGACTCCTCGTCGTCGTACTCGGCGAAGGGGCAGAACTCGCCCCACCCGCCGTCGGGACCGGAGAGCAGCAGCGTCTCGCGGACCGTGATGCCGCGGAAGCGGACGCGCATCGGCAGCGCCACGGGGTACGCCTGCAGCTCGACTCCACCGGCGGTCGTGACGAGAACGCTCATCGGTCCGAACGTAGCCCGCGGCCTACCGTGACGGTCATGGACCGCTCCCGCCCCGTCGAGGTCGTCCCCACCGACGGGTCCGCCACGGCCGCCCGCGCCCTCGGGGAGCGGCTCGTGGCGGCCGTCGCCGGGCACGGTCCGGCGATCCTGCCGACCGGCCCCGGCGACCCGCTCCCGCCGGCGTCGCTGCGCGCGCCCGTGGCGCCGGGGGTGGCCGCGGTGGTGACGACGTCGGGTTCCACCGGCGTGCCGAAGGCCGTGCTGCTCTCCGGCACCGCGCTCGCCGCGTCCGCCACGGCGACGGCGGCCCGGCTCGGCGGGGAGGGCCGCTGGCTCCTCGCGCTCCCCGCGCACCACGTCGCCGGCGTGCAGGTGCTGCTGCGGTCCGCGCGGGCCGGGGTCCCGGCCGCGGTGATGGACCTGCGCGGCGGCTTCCGCCCCGAGGCGTTCGCCGGTGCGGTGGCCGAGGCCCGGCCGTCGATCGCCCGCCTGTCGCTCGTGCCCACGCAGCTGCGGCGGCTGCTCGACGACGCCGGCGCCGGCCTGGACGCGCTGCGCTCGATCGGGGCCGTGCTCGTCGGCGGGGCGGCGGCCGAGGCGGCCCTGCTGGAGCGGGCCCGGGCGGCCGGCGTGCGGGTCGTCACAACCTACGGCATGAGCGAGACGTGCGGCGGCTGCGTCTACGACGGCGTGCCGCTCGACCGCGTCACGGTGGACATCGAGGACCCCGACCCGAGCGGCGCCGGACGGATCGTGCTCGGGGGTGCGACGGTCGCCGACGGCTACCAGGGCCTGGACGACCCGTCGTTCCTCCCCGGGCGCCGGTTCCGGACCTCCGACCTCGGACGGGTCCTGCCCGGCGGGCGGCTCGAGGTGCTCGGCCGCGCCGACGACGTCATCGTGACCGGCGGCGAGAAGGTGCCGCCGGTCGTCGTCGAGCAGGCCCTGCTCAGCGTGCCCGGGGTGCGGGAGGCCTGCGTGGTCGGGGTGCCGGACCCCGAGTGGGGCGCGCGCGTCGTCGCCGTGATCACCGGCGCCGGCCTGGAGCCCGAGGCCGTGCGTCGCGACGTCGCGCACCGGCTGGGCCGGGCGGCGCCCCGCGCGGTCCGGGTGCTCGACGAGCTGCCGTTGCGGGGCATCGGCAAGCCCGACCGCGCCGCCGTGCGTGACCTGTTCGCCGGCCACGACGTCGCCGACGGAGCAACACGCCCGTCATAACGGGGTGATGACATGGGCGGGTGCACCTACTGCTGCTCACCGGGGTGTCCTCGGTCGACGAGGTGCTCCCCGGGCTCGCGATGCTGCCCGACCACCGGGTCACCGTCGGCGCGCTGACCGCGGCCGAGGCCCTCACCTCCGCCGTGGACGTCGACGCGGTCCTGCTCGACGCCCGCGCGCGGCCGTTCGCGGCGGCCGAGCTGGCGGCCACGGTGGACGCCGCGCGGCCTGGCCTGCCGGTCGCGGTCGTGGTCGGACCGGACGCGGCGTTCCCGGTCGAGGACGACGTGCCGGTCGACACGCTGCTGCTGCCCGACGCCTCCCCCGCCGAGGTCGCCGCCCGGCTGCGCCTGCTCGCCCGCCCCGTCCCGCCGGTCCCGCGCCGCCGCCGCGACGCCCGGCCCGCCGCGCCGCCGCCCGGGGCGCTCGTGGTCGACGAGCTCGTCGTCGACACCGTCGCCTACCAGGCCTGGATCGCCGGGCGCCCGCTCGCCCTGGCCCGCCGCGAGCTGGAGCTGCTCGCCGCCCTCGCCGCGCGGCCCGGCCGTCCCACCACCCGCACGGCCCTGCTGCGCCAGGTGTGGGGCCGCGACTACGACGGCAGCGCCCGGACCGTCGACGTCCACGTCCGGGCGCTGCGCCGCCTGCTCGGGCCGGGTCACCGCGACATGATCCGCACCGTGCGCGGCGTCGGCTACGCCCTCTTCCCGACGTCGGGTGCGGCCGCCGCCCCCGCCGCGCCCCCCGCGCGGGTGGCCGCCCCGCTGCGCCCCGAGGAGGCGCTCGACGCCCCGTCGGCCCCCGCCCGCCCCGGCGGACGGGACGCGCCGGGCGACGTCGTCGCGAGCAAGCGCGCCGGGCTCCCCCTGGACCTCGACGCCGTCGCCGAGCCCGCCCGGCTCGGCGCCCTGGAGCGCTACAGCCTCAAGACGCTCGGGGCCTGCTCGGAGCGCGACGACGGGATGTTCCTGCTCCGGGCCCGCACCCGTGGCCAGGTGCCGGTGGCCGCCGCCCGCGCGCTCGCGGCCCTGCTCCGCGACCGCGACCTCGGACCGGTGCACCTCACCACCCGCCAGCAGCTCGAACTCCACGACGTGCCGTCCGGGCGGGTCGTCGACACCCTCGACGCCCTGCACGCCGCCGGGCTGGACACCGACGCGACCTGCGGCCACACGGTGCGCGGGGTGACCAGCTGCCCGGACGGCGGGGTGTCGGCCGAGGAGCCGTTCGACTGCACGCCCGACGCCGAGCAGCTCACCGACTCCCTGCTGCGCCTCGGCCCGGAGCTCAACACGCGGCTGCCGCAGCGCTTCTCGGTGAGCCTCGGCGGGTGCCCGGGCTGCCGCGCCCAGGCCAAGACCTCCGACGTCGGGCTCGTGTCGGTCCTCGACGACGACGGCCGGCCCGGCTACGAGCTGTGGGTGGGCGGCGGCCTCGGACGGTCCGTGCCGACGCTCGCGACCCGGCTGGCCGGGTTCGTGCCCCGCGACGGGGTGCTCCCCGCCGTCCACGCCGTGCTCGCCGTGTTCCTCGCCCACGGGGCGTTCGAGAACCCGAACCGGGCCCGGCTCAAGTTCCTGGTCGCCCGCCTCGGCGTCGACCGCTTCCGTGCCCTGGTCGCCGAGGCGGAGGCCGACCTGCGGGACCGCCCGTGGCCGCCCCCCGCACCGTTGCCCGACGTCCGCGCCCCCGGCGTCCCCGAGGGGCCGGCGCCCCGCCACGGCTGGGGCGACGACGTCCGGCCGCAACGGGTCGCGGGCCTGGCCACCGTGACGGTCACGGTGCCGCTGGGGACCCTGTCGGCCGACGCCCTCGACGTCGTCGCGGACGCCGCCCGGATCCACGGCGACGGCGTGCTGCGGCTGTCCCGGGACCAGAACGTCGTGGTGCGCGACGTGTCCGTCGACGCGATCGGGGCGCTCGCCGCCCGGGTCGTCGCGGTGGGCCTCGCCGTGCACACCGACCGTCCGGCCCGCGACGTCCGGGCCTGCGTCGGCGCCCCGTCGTGCGCGCTCGGCATCACGCACACCCGCGACCTGGCCCGGGTCCTCTGGCACCTGCCCGCCCTGCGCCGCAACTCCGGTGTGGCGGTCAGCGTGTCCGGCTGCCCCGCCTCCTGCGCCCGCCACCAGGCCGCGGATCTCGGCCTCGCCGGGAACCTGGTGTCGGTCCGCGACCGGCGCGTGCCCGGGTACCGCGTGCACCTCGGCGGGGACCTCGGTCGCGACCGCCTCGGTACGGTGCTCGGCCGGGTCGCCGCCGACCAGGTGGCCCAGCTCGTGGACCAGGTCGTGCGGACGTGGGAGGACCTGCGGGTCGGGCACGAGACCCTGGCCGACAGCGTCGCCCGCACGGGGCTGGGCCCGTTCGTGTCCGGTCTGCGCGGCCTGCCCGGGCTCGCCTGGGAGGCCGGGGACGACCGGGACGACACGGCCGAGCCGGGTGCCGGACGGCCGGCACTGCCCGTCGTCGCGGTACGGCACGGCTCCTAGCCCCGTCCGGAACCCGCCGTCCCGAGCGAAGGCGCCCGTCGCTCGGTCTATCGGACCGACGGCACCCTTCGCTCCTCGACGGCCGGGCGCCGTCCCCCGGACGCCGCGTCGGCGGCGAGGAAGATCAGCAGGCTCGCGCCGAGCAGCGGGAGCGCCACCGCGACCAGCACGGTCGCCGCCAGCACCCCCGCCCGCCAGGGCCACGACAGGGCGAGGAACGCGCCGCGCGGGGGCACCGTGCCTCCTCGGCGACCCGGGCCGCGTCGCCACCACAGCACGGAGCCCCAGACGATCCCGCAGGCCAGGCCCAGGGCGAGGGCCGCGAGCACCACCTGGTTCGCGACCCCGAAGAGCATCCCCATGTGCGCGTCCACGCCCCAGCGCGCCAGCTTCGCCATGAGGGGCCAGTCCGCGAACCGCACCGTGTCGACCACCGTTCCCGACGACGGGTCGACGGCCACCGCGTCCAGGTGCGCCGATGCGCGCAGACCCTGCAGCGGCCCGACGACGGGGTCCGACCCGGACACGACGCGGCTGATCTCGGCCACGCTCGTCGTCGCACCGGGCTCGGCGGACGGGACGATCTCCATGGGGGCGGTCAGGCCGGCGCGCAGGGCCGCGGAGTAGGCGGCGTCGATCCCCGCGGCCGGGTCGACCGACGCGGGCGGGGCGGCCGGAGCGGGAACGGCCGGAGCCCCCGGCATCGAGCCCATGTCCATACCCGCCATGCCCCCCGTGGCGGCGTGCCCCGCGTGCTCGCCGGTCGCGTCCGCTCCCGCCGTCGCGCCGGGCAGCGTGGCGGCCGGCGACGGGGTGTCCCAGGCGAGCGCCCCGCGCAGCGCGGTGACGTTCGCGCCGGCGTAGGTCGACCAGGTCAGCCCCGTGGCGGCGAGGAAGAGCAGCCCGATCACCGACCACAGCCCGACCGTCCCGTGCCAGGACAGCAGACGCGCCCGACGACCGGTGGCGTTCCGCGGCAGCACCAGGGCCCGGACGGAGGCGCGGCGCCGCCGCCACATCCCCACCCACAGCACGAGCCCACCGAGCGCGAGGACCCACAGCCAGCTCGCGGCGAGCTCCGCGTAGAGGCGGCCCGGGTCGCCGAGGTGCAGGTTGTCGTGCAGCTGGTCGACCCACTCGCGCAGCGGCAGCGCCTGCGAGCCGCCGTAGGTGGGCAGCACGCCGGTCACCGCGCCGGTGTGCGGGTCGACGAAGGCGGTCCGGTAGTGGCTGGAGTCGCCCAGGTCGGGCGCCGCGAAGATCACGCGCGTGGTGTCGGCGGGTGTCGGCGCGGGACGCACCGAGCTGAGCTCCGCGCCCGGCACCGCGGCCTGCCCGGCCGCGATCTGGTCGGCCAGGGGCAGCGACGTCGGCGCGGCGGGCACCGTCAGGACGTCGCGGTAGAGCACCGGTTCGATCGACGGGGTGAGCGTGTAGAGGAACCCGGACAGGGCCGCGACCAGCAGGAAGGGACCGACGAGCAGGCCCGCCCAGAAGTGCACGCGCAGCAGCAGCGCCCGCAGCGGGGAGGTGCGCAGACCCGTCGTCGGGGGGCGGACGGGGGCGCGGGTCGGGCTCTGGTCGACGCTCATCACGGGTCAGGTCGTCGCGGACGGCGGCCGGGTTCCCGCGTCTGCCGCCCGTCACATCCGCGGGCCGGACGGGCGCCTAGGGTCCCTCCCCGTGGACGAACCGCTCTTCGACAGCTCGGTCTGGCGCCCCGTCGAGGGCTTCGACTTCACCGACATCACCTATCACCGTGCCGTCGACCTCGGCTGCGTGCGCATCGCGTTCGACCGGCCCGAGGTGCGCAACGCGTTCCGCCCGCACACCGTCGACGAGCTGGCGACCGCCCTCGAGCACGCGCGCACGTCCGCCGACGTCGGTGTCGTGCTGCTCACCGGCAACGGCCCGTCGCCGCGCGATGGCGGGCACGCGTTCTGCTCCGGCGGCGACCAGCGCATCCGGGGTCGCACGGGCTACCAGTACGCCGAGGGCGAGACGTCGGTGTCGCCGCAGGAGGCGGGCCGGGCGGGGCGGCTGCACATCCTCGAGTGCCAGCGCCTGATCCGGTTCATGCCCAAGATCGTCATCGCGGTGGTCAACGGGTGGGCGGCCGGTGGCGGGCACTCGCTGCACGCGGTCTCGGACCTGACGCTCGCGAGTGCGGAGCACGCGCGGTTCAAGCAGACCGACGCCGACGTCGGGTCCTTCGACGGCGGGTACGGCTCGGCCTACCTCGCGCGGCAGGTCGGGCAGAAGTTCGCCCGCGAGATCTTCTTCCTCGGCCGGACCTACACCGCCGAGCAGATGCACCACATGGGCGCGGTGAACGAGGTCGTGCCGCACGCGGAGCTGGAGACCACGGCGCTGCAGTGGGCGCGGGAGATCCTCGGCAAGTCCCCGCAGGCCCAGCGGATGCTGAAGTACTCGTTCAACCTGATCGACGACGGCCTGGTCGGCCAGCAGCTCTTCGCCGGCGAGACCACGCGCCTGGCCTACATGACCGACGAGGCCGTGGAGGGCAAGGAGTCGTTCCTCGAGAAGCGCGAGCCCGACTGGTCGCCGTTCCCCTGGTACTACTGAGCGCGTCCGAGCGGTGACGGGGCGTGGATTCAAACATGCAATTCGTCATAGCTGGTTAACGTAAAGGCAAAGGGAGTATTTATTGCCGCTATATGCGGCGGTCAGGGTCGGCCGTGCGCCGGGACGACACGTTCCGCGTAGCCCATGACCCGCCGCCGTCGGGGGCGGCAAGTCGGAAGGACTCCCAGATGTCGAACACGCTCACCGCACGCCTCGGCCGCCTCGCGGCGGCCGCCGCCGTCTCGATCGCCCTCGTGGGACTCGGAGGCGGCGTGGCCTTCGCGGACGAGGCCCCGGACGGGGTCATCCAGGAGGTCGGCGGCGCCGTCTCCGACGTCGAGGAGGCCACCGGGGTCGCGGACGCCTCGGACGCCGTCAGCGAGGCCACCGGCCTCGACGACGTCGAGGAGGACCTCGGCGTGACGAAGGCCGAGGAGGGCCTCGGCCTCGGCTGAGTCCCGGTCACGGGGGGAACGAGGGCCGGGTCGCCGCGGGCGGCCCGGCCCTCGTCGTTCCCGCCCGTCCCGACACCTCACGGGGGCTCGCTCCACCAGGGTCGTCGCGCAGCAGGTCGACGTCGTGGCGCAGGCGGCTGTTCGGTCCCGTGTCGAGCGGCCGTGACTGTCGGACCCTCGTACTAGTGTTCGAATCGTGCCGCAGGACCTGCTCTCCGACCCTCGTACCGAGCTGGCGTCGACGCTCACCAGCGCGGGCTTGCCGCTGCTCG
Organism: Actinomycetospora sp. NBRC 106378; assembly: GCF_030269685.1. Classification (GTDB taxonomy): domain Bacteria; phylum Actinomycetota; class Actinomycetes; order Mycobacteriales; family Pseudonocardiaceae; genus Actinomycetospora. The sequence goes on along the minus strand of NZ_BSTT01000009.1, from coordinate 109,130 downwards.
CGCGCGCCGTCGCCGCAGGCGCCGTCGGCGGGTCGGGCGTGCGCGCGGTGCTCGACTGCCTGGCCTCGCTGGCCACCGACGGCCATGACGCCCAGGACATGGCGGAGGCCGAGGAGTTCCTGACCTCCATCGCCGCGGCCACCGACCCGGCATCCGTCGAGCAGGAGCTGCGTGTGCACTGCGATGAGGTCCTGCGGCCGCACCTGGCCGCGGACGACGAGGACGACGACGCCTGGGCCGACGCCACCTGGAGCGACAGGGCCTGGAGCGACGAGGCCACGACCGACAAGGCCACGACCGACGAGCCTGCGACTCGAGTGCGCGGCTTCAACGAGGTCGTGGCTGCCGAGCCGCCGGCGCGTCCCGGCGTCGGCCTCGGTGGTCGTCCGAGGGGCTCGCCGACCGTTCCCGTCCGAGGGTGTATCGATACTCGTCATGGAGGACCGGCGGGTCGACCGGCTGCTCGACGCGCGGGACACGGGCGCCCGGCTCCCCCGGGACCCCGACCTGGACCTCGACGCGGCCTACGTCCTCGCCGCGGAGCTCGAGCACCGACTCACCGAGCGGGGGAACCGCCGGGTCGGGCGCAAGATCGGGTTCACCAACCGCGGGGCATGGGACGCGCACGGGCTCGACCGCCCGATCTGGGCGCCGGTCTACGACACCACTCTCACCCGTTGCCGGAGCCTCTCCCTCGGCGCGCTCCCCGAGCCACGCCTCGAGCCCGAGATCGTCCTCGGGGTCTCGCGGTACCCGGAGATCGCGTGGGCGGCGCTCGGCGTGGAGATCGTCGCCAGTCACCACCAGGGGTGGCGGTTCTCCCCCAGAGAGGCGGTCGCCGACTTCGGGCTGCACGCGATGCTGATCCTCGGCCCGCAGCTGCCGGTGGACGGGTTGGCGGACGTCGAGGTCGCCCTCTCCGGCCCCGGCTTCTCGACGACGGGTCGGGGTGCGAACGCCCTCGGCGGCCCGCGGCACGCGCTCGCCGCGTTGGCCGACCTCCCCGGCGCCATCCCCGTCGCCGACGGCGAGATCGTGACGACGGGGACGCTGGTCGACCCGCCGTGGATCGAGCCGGATCAGCGCTGGACCGTCTCCGTGACACACGGGCCGGAACTGATCGTCACCACCCGCCCCTGAGGAGGCACCCGGTCGCCCGGTACGGCTCCCTGCCGTTCCCGAGCGACCACACGTGTCACGGCGGCTTCAGATCCGCCACGGCCGCCAACCACCGGTCCAGCGTGTCGACGGCATCGGGCCCGAGGTCCACCCCGGCCTGCGCGCTCTCCCACACTCCCCGCGCCGAGGCGAGCATCTGGGTCCCGAGCGGGGTGACCTCGACGAGACGGGTCCGCCCGGTAGGCGTGACCTCGACGGCCTCGACCCAGCCCGCCGTCGCCATGCCGGCCAGTGTCCGACTGACCGTGGATCGCTCCATGGTCAGTGCGGCGGCGATGCCCGAGGGCGGGAGCGGCCCGCCGTGCGCGACGAGCGTCCCCAGGATCTCGGTCTGCGCGAGGGACAACCCCACCCGGGCCAGGGCGCCCTCGTAGATCCGGGCCACGGCGCGGTGCAGGCGGTCGATGCGGAGCCCCACGCACCCGGTGACGAGGTCTCGGGCCATCGCCTCGGCCGCGGATCGCTCAAGCGGGGACAACGGTGGTGACCGTTCCCGTGTCGAGGTCATAGACGTGCCCCGACACGGCGCCCCGCGCGGACACCAGGCCCGACGCGCGCAACAGGTCGACGTCGTGGCGCACCGTGCTCGCGGGGTCGGTGACGGCTCCGCCGACCGAAGCGGCCACGTCCTCGCCGACCGCCGCCGCGAACGCCTGCCGGAACGCGTCGTCCGCGAGGACGTGGGTGCCGCACTGCGTGTGGTGGACGACGGCGATCTCGAAGAGCGGGCCCTCCGGCCGGAGCTTCCGCTCCGAGAGGTAGGTGACGAAGGCGAGGTCGGCGAGCACCGTCGGTGTGACCCGCCCGCCGGCGTTCCGGATCACCGCCCCCTCGCCCGGCCCGAGCCCCAGGAACGCGGCCGGATCGGTACGCGGGTCGAGGCAGGTCACGACGATGACGTTCCCCGCCGGGTAGATCGGGACGTCGCAGTACGCGTCGCCCGCGGCGAAGCGGGCGTTCCGGTCGAGCAGCACGTCGAACGAGGCCACAGCCGTCTCCTCCAGTGATGTACCTACATCACTAGTGAAGCATGCGCAGGCCACAGATGACGGTCGACCTCCTGGAGGGCCAGGATCGACGCCGTGTGCACCGAGGCCCCCGATCCCGCCGCCGTCGCGTTCTCCGCGCCACGACCCGCCGTCGGGACGGCGGTCGACCCGGTCCATCTGGAACCGGTCGACGCCCTGACGATCACCGTCCTCGTCGACAACTCCTTCGACGCGCTCCTCGCCGACGCACCCGGAGTGACGCGGGCGCGGCTCGGCACCGGCCCCGGAGAGCCGGCCGACCAGTACGTCGACGGCCTCGCCCGGCCCGGGCTGGTGGCGGAGCACGGGTTCTCGGCGCTCGTCACGGTGACGCGGGACGGGCACGACCACACGCTGCTCTTCGACACCGGCGTCTCGCCGGAGGGCATGGCCGTGAACGGGCGCCGGCTCGACGTCGACCCCGGCGACGTCGGCGCCGTCGTGCTCTCCCACGGCCACGCCGACCACACCGGCGGCTTCCCGGGCCTGGAGCGGTGGCTCGGCCGGGCCGCGAGCCCGCTCGTGCTGCACCCGGTGGCCTTCACGGAGCGGCGCCTCACGCCTCCGGGCGGGGCGCCCTTCGTGATGCCGCGGCTCGATCGCGCCGCGCTCGTCGGGGACGGCATCGAGCTGATCGAGCGCCGCGAGCCGTCGTTCCTGCTCGGTGGCAGCGTGCTGATCACGGGCGAGGTCGACCGGACGACCGAGTTCGAGCAGGGAATGCCCTTCCACGAGGCCCGGGTGGACGGGGCCTGGACCCCCGACCCGTGGATCGTCGACGACCAGGCGCTCGTCGTCGACGTCCGCGGCCGGGGGCTCGTCGTGCTGACCGGCTGCGGGCACGCCGGGTCGGTGAACATCGCGCGCCACGCGCTCCGCCTCACCGGTCACGACCGGCTGCACGCCCTCCTCGGCGGCCTGCACCTCACCGGGCCCGGGTTCGAGCCGATCATCGAGCCCACCGTGGCCGCGCTCGTCGACCTCGCCCCGGACGTGGTCGTCCCCGCGCACTGCACCGGCTGGCGGGCGCAGATGCGACTGGCCCAGGCCCTCGGCGACGCGTTCGTGCCGGGCGCGGTGGGCAGCCGGTACAGCTTCGCGGCGTAGCGCCTCCGGAGAGCACGAACGGGCCGTTCGTCGCGGAAGATCGTGACGAACGGCCCGTTCGTCCGGGAGCAGCGGGGCGGCACCTACGCCTGCGCCACCTCGCGCTCGCGCGGCACCGCCGAGTCGGGGACGTCGTCGTCGCGACCCGGGGCCTCGCTGCGCGCGACGAACCCGTAGGCCGCGCCGACGAGCAGGCCGCCGCCGACGAGGTTGCCGAGCCCGACCCAGAGCATGTTCCAGGCGAAGTGCCCCACGGTCGCCTCGGGCAGGCCGCTGAACAGGCCGAGCCCGAAGATCGTCATGTTGGCGACGACGTGGTCGAAGCCCGTGGTGATGAAGGCGAGGAGTGCCCAGAACAGCACGACGAGCTTCGCGCCGTCCGATCGCGTGCGCGCGGCCATCCACACCCCGAGGCAGACCAGGAAGTTGCAGAGCACGCCGCGGAAGAACATCGTCGCGACCGTCTCGGTCTCCTTGGACCGGAACGTCGAGGTGAGGAAGTTCAGCGCGGCCGGCGGCTGCCCCGGGTTCGCGATCCTCAGCACGCCCGAGGCCTCGACGAGCAGGGAGAACAGCAGCCCGCCCACGAGGTTGCCGACGAACGAGAAGAGGATCACCGCGACCGCCGCGCCCACCCCGACGCGTCGCGCCCGACCGAACAGGCCGAGGACCATCGTCATCATGTTCCCGGTGGTCAGCTCGCCGCCGGCGAAGACCACCAAGGTCAGCGCGATCCCGAAGACCAGGCCCTGCACGAGCTTGGTGAACGGGCTGTTCGCGGCGTTGAGGGGTCCGGCGGCGGCCAGCATCAGGGCGACCGCCACGCCGATGTAGGCCCCGGCGAGCGCGGCGCTCACGAGGTAGGAGGCGGGCGAGCGCGACGCGCGCAGTTTCGTCGCGGCGGCCTCGGTCTGTTCCTCGACGGCCTCGCTGATGGGGATGGGCATGGTCACCTCTCGGACGGCGGGATCGTGCGTAGGCATACGAACAGTCGGTGCCCGTTCGGCGGTACGGAGGTCGTGAACAGGAGGTCAAGGCTGTGTCATGGTCGGCGCACAACGGGATGTCACGACACGAAGCGGACGGCGAACGGGGTAGTGGATCCGGCGTGACGGTCCAACCGATCGGTGCCGCCCTCGACCTGCTCGCCGACCGCGACCCCGACCGCCCGGCCGTCCACGACGTCGCGGGAGGGACCACGCTCTCCCGTCGCGAGGTGGCGGAGCGGTCCGCCGCCGTGGCCGCCGCCTGGTCCGACGACGTGGCGCGCGAGGACCTCGTCGGCCTGGCCCTCGGCAACACCGCCGACCTCGTCGTGGGGTGCGCCGCGGCGTGGCGCCTCGGCGCGACCCCACTGCCGCTGCCCCCGGAGCACGACGCGGTGCTCGACGTCGCCGCTCCCGCGCTCGTCGTCGGGACCCTCCCCCACCCGACGTCGGGTCGGGTGCCCGACCGCGAGCCGGCGTCGTCGTGGAAGGCGACCACCTCCGGCGGCAGTACCGGGGCCCCGAAGGTGGTCGTGTCCACCGGGCCCGCGACGGTCGACCCCGACGCCGACGTGGCCCCCTACCTGCCGCGCGAGCAGGTCCAGCTGGTCAGCGGGCCGCTGCACCACTCCGCGCCGTTCACCTACGCGCTGCGCGGGCTCATGACGGGCCACACCCTCGTCCTGCTCGACCGCTTCGAGCCCGGGGCCGTGCTCGACGCGGTCCCGCGCTTCGGCGTGACCTGGGCGCTGCTCGTCCCGACGATGCTCCACCGCCTGGCCCGCCATCCCGACGTCGGGTCCGCCGACCTCTCCTCGCTACGTCACCTCGTGCACCTGGGGGCGCCGTGCCCGCCGGAGGTCAAGCGCTGGTGGCTCGACCGGATCGGACCGGAGCGGGTCGTCGAGGTGTACGCGAGCTCGGAGTCGGCCGGGATCACGATGATCCGGGGCGACGAGTGGCTCGCGGCGCCGGGCTCGGTGGGGCGCCCGGTCGGCGGGTCGTCGTTCCGGATCGTCGGTCGCGACGGCGGGGAGCTCCCGGCCGGGGAGGTCGGCGAGGTGGTCATGACCCGGACCGGCGGGCCCCGCTACCGCTACGTCGGGGCCTCCGCGCGCCGGCTCCCCGGCTGGGACGGGTGGGACGCGCTCGGTGACCTCGGGTGGCTCGACCCCGAGGGGCGCCTCTACCTCGTCGACCGCGCGGACGACGTGATCCGCGTCGACGGGCACGACGTGTACCCCGCCCGGGTCGAGGCCGCCCTGGAACGGCACCCGGCCGTCCGCTCGGCCGCCGTGTTCGAGCTCCACGGCGGCGTGCACGCCCTGCTCGACCTGGACGCCGACGCCGATCCCGACGAGGTGGTGGCCGCCGCGGACCTGCCGGTCCGGGCGGTGCCGGCCGGCGTGGAGGTCGTCGACGGGCCGCTACGTGACGACGCGGGGAAGGTGCGGCGCTCGGCGTTGCGGGCGGCCCGCCTCACCGGCGGTGGCGGCTCGGGGCGTCGAGACGGCTGAAGCGGCGGTCGGCGGCGTCGTCGTCGCTGCGGTGGTTCCCGCTCGCCCGCGACGACGGCGGCGGCTCCTCCGCGCGGCGACGGCCCGGTTCCGGGGACGGGGACTCGTTCCCGAACGACATCAGCCGCCGCCGTCCGGTCGGCGCACGCCCGACCACGCCGGTCACGGCGTCCGGCTCGACCGGGCGTCGGGTGTCCCGCTGGGCGGCGGTGTGCGTCACCGGTGGGGCACCCTGCTGCACGCGCGAGGTCGGGACCGGCGTGGGCACCGGGGTCGGGACCGGCATCGGACCGCTCGGGGTGCGCGCACCCGGCGTCGGGAAGGGGGGCCGCACGGCGGGCCCCGGCAGGGAGGACGGGCCCGCGCGGCGGGAGTCGGGGACCGGCAGCGGGGCCCGGAAGCGCGGGTCGCGCCGGAAGTCCGAGGCCGGGCGGAGGGCGTTGAGGGCCGCGAGCGAGGACTCCTCGGTCTCCGCGGGCACGACCATCGCGCCGGCCGGGATCTGCGGCGGACGCGGGGCCTCACGTCGGGGACCACGCGGGCGCAGCGGGCGCTGCGCGGGCCCCGGGATCAGCGCGGGGCGCCGACCGGCGGCGAGGTCCTCGATCCAGCCGAGGCCGAGGGCCAGCACCACGGTGAGGCCGATCGCGGTTCCGACGAGGGCACCGGTGCCGGTCCAGTCGAAGCGGTCGTCGATGCTCGGCGCGACCGCGATCGCGACGTTGTGCCAGAGGTAGATCGTGACAGCCCGCGCGTTGATGACCGTGATGACGCGGCCGAGCAGCGGGATGCGCTCCAGCCAGGCCAGGCGCGGCGTGTAGCGCAGGACGAGCAGCACCGCGCCGAGCGAGACGAGGGCCTGGCCGAGCGGGATGTCGTTGAGGTCGATGCCGTTGTCGCCGGCGGGGTTGGCCAGGGCCCAGGCCGTGCCGGCGGCGATCGCCACGCCCGCGGCCAGCAGCGCCCAGCCCCACGGCATCCGGCGCAGCGACCCGTCGCGGTGCGCGAACCCGAGCATCCAGCAGCCGGCGAAGATCGCGGCGTCGGTCAGGGCCGTCCCGACCGACCCGAAGTCCCGGATCGCCCCGCCCAGCACGGCGTCCAGCGCGACGAGCGCCAGCGGCACCGTGATCGCGACCGCCGGGCGTCGCCGCCAGGCCCACAGCAGCGCGGGGGTCAACAGCACCAGCCACAGGTAGGTGCGGATGTACCAGAGCACCACCGTCGCGTCCCCGGCCCACTCGCTGCCCGGCGGGTCGAGCACCGGCACGAACCAGAACAGCCACTCGGACGCGCTCGGCGTCTCGTCCGGTCCGAACCCGTGCCAGACCATGATCGGCACGACGAGCAGCCCGAACAGCCAGAACGGCGGGAGCAGGCGCTTGAGCCGGCGCCCGATCACGTCGACGGCCTCGGCCCGCGCCAGCGACGCCAGCATCAGCGACCCGCCGAGCGCGAACATCACGCCCATCGACGGGAAGACGAAGGACAGCCAGCCCCAGCCGACGATGTGGTAGCCGATCACGCGGACCAGGGCGATCGCGCGGAGCACGTCGAGCCACCGGGTCCGCTCGAGCGGCTTCTCGTCCTTCTCCGACTTGCCGACGGGGGGTGTGGCCGCCTTCGGCGCCAGGTTCGCGTCGTTGCTGCCACCGGACGACGGCAACGACGCTTTCCTGCCACCGGGGGTCGGAGCCGCCACGGGCACGGGCGCCGCCTGGCCCGGCATCAGCGCGCGCAGCGCACCGAGCCGATGGATGCGCTGCCAGCGGACGCGCCCGCCGGTGACGGCCGAGAGCAGCGAGCGGAGCAGCACCGCGTACATCAGCGGGCGGTAGAGGATCTGCTGCACCGGGGCGACCCACAGCGGGCCCATCGGCTCGCCGTCGAGCCGGAACGCGTAGGCGGCGGCGCCGGTCTGCACCACGAGCATCGAGCCCCAGAGCACGAGCGTGAGGGCGGCGTCGCCGAAGAGCAGGCCGTAGACGAAGAAGACGTCGACCAGCGGCGCGGCCAACGGGAACAGCACCTGGAAGAGACCGATGTGGCCCAGGCCGAGCCATCCGGTGCGCCCGGAGGGGCCGCGTTCGCGCAGCGACCGGCGGTGCTTCCAGACCGCCTGCATCGTCCCGTAGGTCCACCGGTAGCGCTGCCGCCAGAGCTGCGACAGCGTCGTCGGCGCCTCGGTCCAGGCGATCGCGCGCTCCTCGTAGACCACGCGCCAGCCCGCCCGGCCGAGGGCGATCGTCAGGTCGGTGTCCTCGGCGAGGGTGTCGAGGGAGAGCCCGCCGACCTCGAGCACCGCCTCGCGGCGGAACGCCCCGGCGGCGCCGGGGATCGTCGTGATCGCGCGCATCGTGTCCTGCACGCGGCGGTCGATCCCGAAGCCGACCACGTACTCGATGTGCTGCAGGCGCGGGATCAGGGCGGCCCGGTTGGCGACCTTGACGTTCCCGGCGACCGCCCCGATCCCCGGGTCGGCGAACGGCGCGACGAGGTGGGCGATCGTGTCGGGCTGGAAGACGGTGTCGCCGTCCATCATCACGACGATGTCGTGCTTCGCCCGCGCGACGCCGGTGTTGAGCGCGATCGGCTTGCCGCTGTTGGGCTGGCGGATGACGCGGACGGCCGGCAGCCCGAGCGACTCGACGAGCTCGGCGGTGCCGTCGCTGGACCCGTCGTCGACGACGAGGATCTCCAGCGGGTGGTCGTTCGCGAGGATCGAGCGCAGCGTGGCCTCGATGTTCTCGGTCTCGTTGTAGGCCGGGACGATCACCGACACCGGCGGAGGGACCGTCGGGGGCGACCCCCAGGAGAAGGCGGGGTCCCGACGACGGCGGGCGTGGCGGCGGGCGACGACGAGCGTCAGCAGCAGCCGCAGGACCACGACGAGCCCGACCCCGATGAGCAGGCCCTGCAGCACCCGGACGGTGCCGGTCGCGAGGTCGACCGCCTCGACCAGGCCACCGCCGACGAGCCGGTCACGGTCCGAGGCGGGAGCGTGGGCGGAAGGCGCGCCGACCGCGCCGGTCACCGTGTCGAAGCGGTAGCCCTGGGCCTGCAGCTCGGGGATGAGCCGGTCGAGCGCGGCCACGGTCTGCGAGCGGTCACCGCCCGCGTCGTGCAGCAGCACCGTGGCGCCGACCCCGTTCTGCGGGGTGGCGTTGCGGACGATGGCGTCGACGCCCGGGCGCTGCCAGTCCTCGCCGTCGACGTCGGTGAAGACGTTGACGTAGCCGTCCTGCCCGGACTCGAGGATCGCGGCGTAGGCGCGGTCGTCGATCGCGTCGGGCGTGGACGAGTACGGCGGGCGGATCAGGTAGGTGGTCTCGCCGGTCGCGCCGGCGATGGCGAGCTGGGTCTCGCCGAGCTCGCGTTCCAGTCGCCAGCGCGGGACCTGCGACAGATCGGCGTGGGTGAAGGTGTGGATGCCGATCTCGCTGCCCGAGGCGCGGATCGCGCGCAGCAGGTCGGGGTGGCGCACCCCGAGCGAGCCGACGACGAAGAACGTGCCGGGCACCCGGTGCTTCGCGAGCACCGCGAGGATCTGCGGGGTCCAGGTGGGATCGGGGCCGTCGTCGAAGGTCAGCGCGACGGTGCGGGGCGGCAGGGCCGTGGAGCGGGCGGGCTCCACGCGACCGTCGACGAAGATGCCACCGCGCGACACCGACGGCGGGACCGCGGCGCTGTCACCCTGGTCGTGGTTCGCGTCGTTGCCGATCGTGGCGTTCACGAGTCCGGTGACCCCGAGGACGGTGGCCACCATCAGGGCGAGCACGGCGACCACGAGCCACGTGCCGAGCGACGGACCGGTCCGCCCGGAGGCCGATCGACGTGCCACGTGCGTTCACCTGCCCTCACCCGACGAGGCCACGCACCGTGACCGTGTCCGTAGTGTGACATCTCGATCCGGTCACGCCACGGAGGACCGAGAGTGCCAGTTCACGGTCGGTCAGCACGCTCGGGCGATCCGTCCGGTTCGTCCCGGAGATCGGTCACGGTCCGGAGCAGCGACGGTGGACTTGCGGCGCGGTCGTGCCCACCGTCACGGTTTCCCCGTGCCCGCACCCCGCCGACGGTCCCGCCTGGTCCGCCGCCTCCTGGCCGTCGAGATCGTGACCGTCCTGCTGACGGTGCTCATCGCGGCGGGGGTCAGCGCGGTCAGCACCCGCACGCTGGTGGAGGACGACGAGGCCGCCCGCATGCTCGGGCTCGCCACCGCGCTCGCCGTCGCGCCAGGGGTCCCGGAGGCCGTCACCGCGCGCGACGTCGCCCGGCTCGAGCCGGCCGCCGAGGCGGTGCGCCGGGACGCCGACGCCTCGTTCGTGACGATCATGACGCCTGACGGCATCCGCCTCACCCACCCCGACCCGGCGCTGATCGGGCAGACCTACCAGGGCACCTTCGCGCCGGCCGCGCGCGGCGAGACGCTGGTCGAGACGTTCCCGGGCACGCTCGGCCCGTCGGTGCGGGCGATCGTGCCGGTGCGGGCCGGTGTCACGGGACCCGTCGTCGGGATGGTGGCCGTGGGGCTGCTGCGCGTCGACGTGTTCTCGCGGGTGCTGCGCGAGCTCGGGTACCTGGCGCTCGGCGCGGTGGCGGCGATCGGTCTCGGCACCGGGCTCGCCGTCCTGGGCGCGCGGCGGGTGCGCCGGGACACGCTGGGCCTGGAACCGGCCGAGATCACCGCGCTGCACCGTCACCACGAGGCGGTGCTGCACGCCATCCGCGAGGGGCTGCTCGTGCTGGACGCGGACGACCGCGTCGTCGTCGTGAACGACGAGGCGACCCGCCTGCTCGAGGTGACCGGACCCGCCGTCGGGAAGACCCTGGAGGAGCTCGGGGTGGATCCGGCGCTGGCCTCGCGGCTGGCCGACCCGAGCCCGGTGGCGGACGAGTCGCTGCTCGTCGGGGAGCGGTTGCTGCTGGTCAACCGGACGCGGACGGACGAGGCGAGCGGAGCGACGGGAGACCGGGACGACTCGTGGGTGATCACCCTGCGGGACCGGACCGAGGTCGAGCAGGTGATGCGGGCGCTGGACGACGCCCGGTCGGTCGCGGGGGCGCTGCGCTTCCAGGCCCACGAGCACGCCAACCACCTCCAGGCGGTCTCGACGCTCATCGAGCTCGGCGCGCACGACGACGCCCGCGACCTCGCCGTGCGCTGGAGCCGCGACATCGCCGACCTCGGGGCCGACCTGCGCGAGCGCATCGCCGACCCGGCCCTCGCCGCCCTGGTCCTGGACAAGGCCACCGACGCGCGCGACCGCGGCGTCGACCTGCGGGTGCGGGGACGGACGGCGGCGTCCGACGGGAGCGACGACCTCGTCACGGTCGTCGGGAACCTCCTCGACAACGCCCTCGACGCGGTGCTCACGACGGCGGGTCGGGGCGTCGTGGAGCTCGACCTCGCGGACTCCGGGGAGGGCCTCACGATCCGGGTGGCGGACGACGGCCCCGGCCTCGCCGATCCCGAGGCGGCGTTCCGGGCGGGCTGGTCGACGAAGGCGGGCGGGCCCCGCGGGCTGGGGCTCGCCCTGGTGGCGCGGGTGGTCGAGCGCCGGGGCGGGACGGTGACGACGGGCCCGGGGGTCGACGGGACCGGCACCGGCTTCGTCGTGGTGCTGCCCTCAGGTGCTCGCGAGCCGGTAGCCCACGCCCCGCACGGTGACCACGAGGCCGGGGACGCCGAGGCGTGAGCGCAGCGCGGCGACGTGCACCTCGAGGGTGCGCCCGCCGGCGTCGGCGCCGTGGTCGTCCGGGGCCAGGCCCCAGACGTCGTCGAGCAGTTCCTCGCGGGTGGCGACCTTGCCCCCGCGACGGGCGAGCGCGGCGAGCAGGTCGAACTCCTTGCGGCGCAGCGCGACCTCGGCCCCGTCGACGTGCACGGAGCGGGCGGCCAGGTCGACCTCGAGCGGCCCGGCCGTGATCGTGGAGACCAGGGCGTGGCCGGACACCCGCCGCATCACCGCCTCGATGCGGGCGAGCAGCTCGTCGACCGAGAACGGCTTGACGACGTAGTCGTCGGCCCCGCTGCGCAGGCCCATCACGCGGGCACTGTCGTGGCCCCGGGCGGTCACGGCGATGATCGGCACCGCCGACCGGCCGCGGATGCGCCGGCACACCTCGATGCCGTCGAGGTCGGGCAGCCCGAGGTCGAGCAGGACCAGGTCGGGCGGATCGACCTCGTCGGCGACCGCCGCGACCGCGGCCATGCCGCTCGACGCGGTGCCCACCCGCCATCCCTGGGCGCGCAGCAGCTTCGTCAGTGCGTCCCGCACCGGTGCGGTGTCCTCGACGAGCAAGACCTTCATCGTTGGCTCAAAGATTCCTCAAGTTCGTGCTGCGCGACCTGGGTCCCTGGGGCAAGTGTTCCTCACACTCACCCCAGCGGATGAGAGCTGCACCACTATGGAGGAGACACCGATGTCGACGACCACCCAGGCCCCGCCGACCGATCCCCCGCCGTCGAGCTCGAAGCGGGGCGGCGTCTACAAGCAGCTCTGGTTCTGGGTCATCGTCGGCATCGTCGCGGGCATCGTCGTCGGCTTCACCGCGCCCGGCTTCGCCTCGGACCTCAAGGTCCTGCCCGACATCTTCATCCAGCTGATCAAGATGGTGACCGCACCGGTCATCTTCTGCACGGTGATCGTCGGGATCGCCTCGATCGGCAACCTCGCGGCCGCGGGCGGCATCGCCGGCCGGGCCCTCGCCTACTTCCTGCTCATGACGCTGATCGCGCTCGGCCTCGGGCTGGTCGTGGTCAACATCGTGCAGCCGGGGGCGGGCTTCCCCCAGATCCCGCCGGACCCGGCCACGCTCGCCGAGGCGCAGGAGGACGTCGCCCAGGGCGCCCAGGGCGGCGGCGCGCTGGACTTCATCCAGGGCACGCTGCTCCCGGAGAGCTTCCTCGGCCCGTTCGTCGAGAACGAGATCCTGCGCGTCCTCGTCCTCGCGATCCTCGTGGCCGCCGCGACCTCGATGCTGGCCCCGGCCCTGCGCAAGCGCGTCGTCGGCGGGATCGACCTCATCGCCAAGGTCATCTTCGGCATCATCCGCATGATCATGTTCCTGGCGCCGCTCGCGGCCTTCGGCGGCATCGCCTACACCGTCGGCGCCCTCGGCGGCGAGAGCCTCACCAACCTGCTCTCGCTCATGGTCACCTTCTGGGCGACCTGCGCGATCTTCGTGTTCGGCGTGCTGTTCGTGGTCTGCGCGATCTCCGGCTTCAACGTCTTCAAGCTGATCCGGATGATCAAGGACGAGATCCTCATCATCGTCGGCACCTCGTCGTCGGAGACGGTGCTCCCCCGCCTGCTGGCCAAGCTCGAGGCCGCCGGCGCCTCCCGCTCGACGGTCAGCATGGTGCTGCCGACCGGGTACTCGTTCAACCTCGACGGCACCTGCATCTACCTGACGATGGCCGCGCTGTTCATCGCCCAGGCCGGCGGGCAGGACCTGCCGTGGGGCGTGCAGCTCGGCCTGGTCGCCCTCATGCTGCTCACCTCGAAGGGGGCCGCGGGCGTCTCCGGCGCCGGGCTCATCACGCTGGCCGCGTCGCTGCAGGCGTTCGGCGGGGAGTTCTACACGGTGGAGTCGATCGCCATCGGCATCGCGATCATCGCCGGCATCGACCGGATCATGAGCGAGGGCCGCGCGCTCACCAACGTCATCGGCAACAGCGTGGCCGTCATGGTCGTGGCCGGCTGGTGCGGCGAGCGCGACGACGAGCGCTTCCAGGCCGCCCTGAACGACCCGTCCCTCGTCCGCGACGCGATCGAGCAGGAGACGCACGGCGGCGAGGAGGAGGAGGACGCCGCGGACCGCACCCCGGTGGGGGCGTCCGCGTAGTCACCCCGTTCAGGACGAGCGAAGGGCCCCTCCGGTCGATCTACTCGACCGGAGGGGCCCTTCGCTCGGTGCGGGAACGGACCTCAGTACGTCGGCAGCGAGGTGTCGACCTGCTGCGCCCAGCCGGTGACGCCGCCGCCCACGTGCACGGCGTTGGAGAACCCGGCGTTGTGCAGCGCGGAGAGCGCCTCGGCGGAACGGACGCCGGACTTGCAGTACAGGATCGTCTGGCGGTCCTGCGGGATCTCGGAGAACGCCTCGCCCGAGAGGATCTTGTCCTTCGGGATGAGCTTCGCGCCCGGGATCCGCACGATCTCGAACTCGTGCGGCTCGCGGACGTCGATCAGCTCGAACTTGTCGCCGGCGTCGATCTTCTCCTTGAGCTCGACGGCGGTGATCGTGTGCCCGGCCGCGGCCGACTGCGCCTCGTCCGACACGACGCCGCAGAAGGCCTCGTAGTCGATGAGCTCGGTGACCGGCGTGGCGTTCGGGTCGCGCCGGATCTTCACCTCGCGGTACTCCATGTCGAGGGCGTCGTAGACCTTGAGCCGACCCAGCAGGGTGTCGCCGATGCCGCAGATCAGCTTGATGGCCTCGGTGACCATGATCGAGCCGATCGACGCGCACAGCACGCCCAGCACGCCGCCCTCGGCGCACGACGGGACCATGCCCGGCGGCGGGGGCTCGGGGTAGAGGTGCCGGTAGTTGAGGCCCTGCCCGTTCGGGGCGTCCTCCCAGAACACCGACACCTGGCCCTCGAAGCGGAAGATCGAGCCCCACACGTAGGGCTTGCCCAGCAGCACCGCGGCGTCGTTCACCAGGTAGCGGGTGGCGAAGTTGTCGGTGCCGTCGAGGATCAGGTCGTAGTCGCGGAAGACGTCCAGCGCGTTCGACGCGTCCAGCGGCTGCTGGTGCAGGTTGACCTGCACGAAGGGGTTGATCTCGGCGACCGACTCCTTCGCCGACTGGGCCTTCGGCTTGCCGATGTCGGACTGGCCGTGGATGACCTGGCGCTGCAGGTTCGACTCGTCGACGACGTCGAAGTCGACGATGCCCAGCGTGCCCACGCCCGCGGCGGCGAGGTAGAGCAGGGCGGGGCTGCCGAGACCGCCCGCGCCGACCACCAGGACCTTCGCGTTCTTCAGGCGCTTCTGACCGTCGACGCCGACGTCCGGGATGATGAGGTGCCGCGAGTAGCGGGCGACCTCCTCCTTCGTCAGCTCGGCGGCCGGCTCGACCAGGGGCGGCAGGGTTGCCATCGGGCGTTCAGCTCCTCATACGACGACTGCTCGACCCGATTCAACCCCATGCCCGGGCCGGGTGTTCCCGACGTGCAGCCGTGGTCTCAGCGGACCGGGTTGGGCCAGGCGTTGGGGCGGCAGACCGAGCCGTCGCGCGGGATCTGGATCCCCTGCGGGTTGGCGTCGGTGAGCTGGGCCAGGTAGTCGTTCGACACCCCGAAGCTCTGCTGCATCATCACCGGCGCGAGCGCCCCGTTCGCCGGGCACGGCACGTGCTGGTTGCGGAAGACGTGCCCGACCTCGTGGTTGATCGCGTACTGCCGGTAGAGCCCCAGCTGCCCCTCGAACGCCGCCGCGCCGCGCACCCACCGCGACCCGTTGATCAGCACCCGCCCGATGTCGGACTTCCAGCACGACGCCTCGTAGCGGATCTGGTAGCCGCACTGCGCCCGCGTGGTGAGCTGCGAGGTCAGGCTGATCCGGAAGTCCGGGACGACGCCCGCCGAGGCGTCGACCCGACGGAGCGCGATCTGGCCGCTCCCGGTCCAGCTGCGGGGGTCGTCGAGGGTCGCGTCGACGGCGGTGGCGAACGCCGCGTCGCCCTCGGCCAGGGTCGCGCCGTCCTCGACCTCGACGGTGTAGGTGTACACCCGCCCCGTCCCGACCTGCGTCGTCCCGCCGGGCAGCACCCGCCACGTCCCCTCGCCGGAGACGGGGAAGTCCCCGCCGGCCGGGAGCTCCGCGGTCGGGATGTCGACCCCGGCGTAGTCGCCCCCGGAGGGCGCCTCCCCGACGACGGGTCCCTGCTCGGCGGCGGCCGCGGGCGAGCGGACGTCGGTGGTCCCGGCGTCGGGCGCCAGGGCCCGCACGACGACGAAGCCGGTCAGGGCCAGCAGCACCACGGCGAGCGCCGCGAGGGCGCCCCGCCGGGAGCGGGACGGCGTCCCGGGCGTCGCCGCGTCCCGTGGCTGGGGCGACCACGACGCGGCCAGCGGCTCGCCGCGCCGACGGGACCGGCGCGGCCCGTCCGACCCGTGCCCCGCCGCGTCGTCCGCCTCGCGCTCGGGCGGGCGCGTCCTGCGGGACGGGCCGGACGATCGGGTCACCCCGGCACGGTCCCACAGACATCCGGACGAACCACCGCGGAGTCCCACGTGCCGTCGGCCACCGCGTCGACCATGCCCAGGATCGCGCGGGCCACGACGGCGGGCCGTTCCATCTGGGCCACGTGCCCGGTCCCGGGCAGGCGGAGCAGCCGGGCGCGCGGGATCGACGCGACGGTCCGACGGGCCTTGCGCACCGAGATCAGCCGGTCGACCTCGCCCCACACGACGAGGGTGGGTGTCCGCACCCGGGCGGCGATCGACCACAGCGACCGGGACCGCGGCGCGAACCAGGTGGACACGAGGCCGCCGAACGACCGCTGCAGCGCCTCGGCGAGCCACGGGTACTCGGCCCGCTGGGCCTGCTCGGCGACCGCCTGGGCGAAGGCGGCGGGGCTCACGGCATCGGGGTCGGCGTAGCAGAGCCGCATCGTGCGGCGCAGGCGCGTGCCGGGGTCCTCCGCGGCCAGCTCCCGCCGTGTGCGGGCGCCGACGAGCGGGATCGCGGCCAGCGCCATCTTGCCGTCGCCGAGCCGCGTGGGGGCCGGGCGCAGGTCGGGCATCGCGGGACTGACCAGCGTCGTCGTCCGGACGGCGTCGGGGTGGTCGGCCGCGACGGTCATCGCGACCGCGCCGCCGAGCGAGTTGCCGACCAGGTGCACGGGCTCGCCGAGCGAGGCGACGAAGGCCCCGACGGCGTCGGCGTGGGCGCGCAACGAGTAGTCCCGGTCGACGCGCGGGGTGGAGTGCCCGAAGCCCGGCAGGTCGACCGCGTGGCCCGTCCAACGCGAGGACAGCGCGCCGGCCAGATCGGTCCAGTTGGTGGCGGACCCACCGAGACCGTGCACGTAGACGACGGTCCCCTCGGCCGCGCCGACCGCGGGGGTGTCGCGCACGTGCAGCTCGACGCCGTCGACCACGACCCGACGGCCCGGCCAGTGCGGCGTGGGGTCGCCGATCGGCCCGAGAGCGCTCGTCGGAGCGAACGGGAGCGGGCTCCCGTTCACCTGCGGGCCACTCCCCGGAGCCGTGATGGTCACGATGACCATGGTGCAGGTGGACGACAGGTGAAGCGAATCCGGCTCACCGGTGTTCCGCAGGGCGACGACCGGCGCACGGCGCGTGACGGGAGCACCCCGGCGGCACGGTCGGTAGGGTCGCTGCGACCGGGTGGAGCGGCAGGTCCGCCCGGGCGGCGGACGTCGATGCGGGGAGCGGGGCAGCGATGAGCGAGACCGGAGCGGCGGCGCGGACGGCGGCCGGCGGGTCGCCCCCGGCGGGATCGGCCGGCCGGCCGCGCATGTCGCGCTCGCAGCGGCGGGCGCAGCTCCTCGCGGCCGCCCGCTCGGTGTTCGGGGCCCAGGGCTACCACGCGGCGGCGATGGACGAGATCGCCGAGCGCGCCGGGGTCAGCAAGCCGGTGCTCTACCAGCACTTCCCCGGCAAGCTCGACCTGTACCGGGCGCTGGTGGAGTCCGCGGCCAACGAGATGGTGCGCACGGTGCGGGCGGCGATGCGCTCCACCACCGACAACAAGGCCCGCGTGCACGCGGCCGTGCAGGCCTACTTCGACGTGGTGTCCTCACGCGACGGCGCGATGCGCCTGGTGTTCGAGACCGACACCCGGGCGACGCCCGAGATCGCGGAGATCGTCGACCGGGCGACGAGCGACTGCATCGACGCGGTGACCGAGGTGGTCACCGCGGACGCCGGCCTGGAGCCCGAGCGGGCCCGGCTGCTCGCGGTCGGCCTGGTCGGTCTCTCGACGACGGCGGCGCGCTACTGGCTGGACGCCGGGCTGCAGCCGCCCCGCGAGGACGCCATCGCCCTCATGTCCACCCTCGCCTGGCGAGGGATCGGCGGCGGGTTCCCCCGGCAGGAGGGCTGACGCCCGCCCGGCCGGGAGACCCCGACGTCAGGGGAACCCTCAGCTGCCGACGCCGAAGCCCACGCGGCGCACCTCGGACGGCGCGATCTCCACGTAGGCGATCCGGGTGGCCGGGATGAGGTAGCGGCGGCCCTTGTCGTCGGTCAGCGACAGGGTGCCGCTGCTGCCGGACAGGGCACCGTCCACGAGCTCCGCCACCTCGTCGGGCGTCTGCCCGCTCGAGACGACGAGTTCGCGCGGGCTGTCCGCGACGCCGATCTTGACCTCCACGCGACCCTCCGGTCCTCGTTCGTTGACCTGGCGACCGCGAGGCTAGTCGAGAACGGGGCACCCCGGCGGCCGGGCTCGCTCAGGGCGAACGCGCGCTACAGGCCGAGGGCGGCGACCCGCTTGTTGTGCGCCGACTTGAGTCGCTTGAGCACCGGGGAGCGCGTCCCCGAGGTGCCCTCCGCGACCACGGCGGCGAGGCCGGGGTTCTCGTCCAGGGCCGCGGTCACGGCGGCGAGCGCCTCCCCGAGCAACCGGCGGGCCCACATCGAGAGCCGGCCGTGCACCTGGGGGTCAGCGCACGCCGCGCGGACCCGCTCGGCCACGAACGCGTCGTGTCCGGCGTCGGCGATCACCTCGCGCACCAGCTCGGCGTCGGGGCCGGAGAGGCCGTCGAGGGCCTCGGCCTGCAGGTCGGTGACCAGACCGCGCCCGAGCGTCGTCGCGACGAGGCCCTCCACCCAGTCGCGCGCAGCCAGGGTGCGCAGCAGCCCGTCGACCCGCTCGACGAACGGCGCCATCGCCTCGGACACCTCGACCCCGCCCGCGGCGAGGTGGTCGCGCACCCGGCGGAAGTGGTCCATCTCGACGGCGGCCAGGGTCGCCAGCTCGATGCGTCCCGGGAGGTCGGGGGCCCGCTGCGCGTCCGCGGCGAGGCGGCTGAACGCGGCGAGCTCGCCGTAGGCCACGAGGCCCAGCAGGGCCCGCGATTCGTCCCGTACGCCGCCGTCGCTCACGGCGCGGAAGCCTACGACCACCCGTCCGTGCACCGCCTGCGACCACGACGCCCGGCGGTGGTGGTGAACAACGTCGCCCACACCCGCTATCATGGCGTCAGGTCCAGGCCGGTGACACCCCTACCTGACCGATGTGGCCCCGCACGGGACCGCTCCCCCACGCCCCGTCGCCGGCCGCAGGGCCTCCCGCCCCCGGGCGGGCCGGCGCCGTCGGCCCCCGGAGCGGGACGCACCAGCGCGCGCGGGTCTCCCTGGTTCTCCCGCCTCCTCGTGCCCGACGGCATCGCTGCCCGGGCGGAGCGGTCGAGCCAACCGGCACATCTCGCGTGCACCAGACGCGAGAGAGGCAGACCCCTGAACTCCACCGACAACCCCGAGAGCACCGACACCGAGGCTCCCGAGGCCGCCACCGAGGTCGTCACCCAGGCCGTGGCCACCACCACGTCGTCCGACGCCTCCCCCACGTTCGCCGAGCTCGGCGTCATCCCGGAGATCGTCGAGTCGCTCACCGCGAACGGCATCGAGCGCACGTTCGCGATCCAGGAGCTGACGCTGCCGCTGGCACTGGCCGGCGAGGACGTGATCGGCCAGGCGCGCACCGGCACCGGCAAGACGCTGGGCTTCGGCGTCCCGCTGCTGCAGCGCCTCGGCACCCCCACCGAGGACGGCACGCCGCGCGCGCTCGTCGTCGTCCCCACCCGTGAGCTGTGCCTGCAGGTCGCGAAGGACCTGGAGGGCGCCTCCAAGGGCCTCGGCACGCGCGTCGTCTCGATCTACGGCGGCCGCCCCTACGAGCAGCAGATCGCCGCGCTGCAGTCCGGCGTCGAGCTCGTCGTCGGGACCCCCGGCCGACTCCTCGACCTCGCGCAGCAGGGCCACCTGGTCCTCGCCAAGGTCGGCGGGCTGGTGCTCGACGAGGCCGACGAGATGCTCGACCTGGGCTTCCTGCCCGACGTCGAGCGCATCCTGTCGATGCTGCCCGACCAGCGCCAGACGATGCTCTTCTCGGCCACCATGCCGGGCCCGATCATCACGCTGGCCCGCACGTTCCTCACGCAGCCGACGCACATCCGCGCCGAGCAGGTCGACGCCAGCGCCATCGGCGAGCGCACCGCGCAGTTCGTCTACCGCGCCCACGCGATGGACAAGGTCGAGATGCTCGCCCGCACGCTGCAGGCCGACGAGCGCGGCCCGACGATGGTGTTCACCCGCACCAAGCGCACCGCGAGCAAGGTCTCCGAGGAGCTCGCCGAGCGCGGGTTCAAGGTCGGGGCCGTGCACGGCGACCTCGGTCAGGGTGCCCGCGAGCACGCCCTCAAGGCCTTCCGCAACGGGCGCATCGACGTCCTGGTCTGCACCGACGTCGCGGCCCGCGGGATCGACGTCACCGGCGTCACCCACGTCGTGAACTACCAGTGCCCCGACGACGCGAAGACCTACGTCCACCGCATCGGCCGCACCGGCCGGGCGGGCAAGACGGGCATCGCGATCACGCTCGTCGACTGGGACGACCTGCCCAAGTGGAAGATGATCTCCGACGACCTGGAGCTCGGCGCCCCCGAGCCGCCGGAGACCTACTCGAACTCCAAGCACCTCTACCGCGACCTCGACATCCCCGCGGACGCGACCGGCCGGGTGGCCCGTCGTCGTCGGCCCGCGGAGGAGGAGGCCGAGGACGGTGCACCCGCCCGGGAGCCGGCCGAGGCCACCGAGGAGCCGTCGCGCCCACGACGCGCCCGCAGCCGTACCCGTCGTCGTGCGGGCGAGGTCGTGGCCGGGACCGACGAGACCGTGACCGACGGCGACGCGGTGCCGGAGGAGTCCTCCGCCGCGGGTCCCGACACCGGCGACTCGGACGACACCGACGGCGAGGGCTCGCGTTCGCGCCCCCGCCGCCGTCGTCGTGGACGCGGCCGGACCCGCAGCGACGCGCCCGAGGCCGAGGCCGTCGCGGTCGGTGCCGACTCCGACTGATTCCATAGCCGGGTGAGCAGCGCACCCCCGGAGCAGCGCGAGGCCCCGTCGCGGCGGGACACGTGGTGGCCCCGGGCGGAGCGCCGCCGCCGGGCGGACCTCGTGGTGATCGCGCTGATCGTGGTCGCCGCGATCGTCGGGGTCGTGCTCGTCGTCCGCTCGGGCGACGAGGCCTCGACCACCCTGCAACAGTTCCGCACCGTCCCGACCCCGGACACGGCGGCCGTGCCGACGGTCCTGCGCGAGGCGTGGCGGGCCGCCGACCCGGTCGGTGCCTCCCCGGGACCCGGCCTGCTCGGCGGGCCGGTGAGCGTGGGTGCGGCGGTGGCCACCGGCCGCACCGACGCCGACGGCACCGCGGTGGTCACCGGCCTCGACGCCGCCACCGGCGCCGTGGCCTGGGAGTACCGCCGACCCGACCCGCTGTGCACCCTCGGCGAGGGGTCCGGCGTGGTCCTCGCCCTCTTCGCGACGACGTCGCCCGTGGGCACCTTCTGCAGCGACGTCGCCTCCTTCGACCCCTCGACCGGGGAGCGCGGCCCCACCCGCAACGCCGACGTGCGACCCGGTACGCGGCTGCTCGCGGACGGCTCCCACGTCACCGCCACCGGCCGGGACTACCTCGAGGTGTGGCGCGACGACCTGGTCGCGACCCTCGAGTACGGCGCTCTCCCCACCCCGGTCCAGAGCACCCCGCAGCCGCGGGCGCAGTGCCCGCACACCTCGATCACGGTCGGGGCGGACGACGTCGCCGTGCTCGAGCGCTGTCCCGGGGAGCCGTCCGACCGGCTGTCGGTGCTCTCGTCGGCCCCAGCCGAGTACGACAAGCCCGAGGACCGGTTCAGTGTCCTCTCCGGGGTGACCGGCGGGCGCCTGGTGGCCACCGCCGAGTCGCGCACGGCCCTGGAGGCCCCGGACGGGACGCTGCGGGTGTACGACGCGGCCGGCACCCCGGTCGCCACGGTGCCGCTCGGGGCGGCCGCGGGCACGATCCCCGACTCCACGGCCACCGACCCGGCGGGCCAGGGCCTCGGGGCGCGCCTCGCGGGCCCGGTGCTGCTGTGGTGGACCGGCACCGCCACGATCGGCCTCGACTCCTCGACGCTGCTCCCCCGCTGGACCCTGCCCGGCACCCTCGGCCCGGGGGCCGCGGTGCCCACCGGCGTCCTCGGCGCTCCGACCACCGTGCTCGTCCCGGTCCCCGGCGGCCTCGTCCCGGTGGACGCCGCGACGGGGGCGCTGCGCCCGCTGATCACGGTCGACCGGCGCGCGGACCCGGCGGGACCGGTCGGTGTGGACGTCGTCGGGGCGACCGTGGTGGAACAGCGCGGCGGCTCCGTGGTGGGGCTGCGCCCGCCCGCCTGACCCGGGCGACCCGTCGTCGGGACGGGAGTTCGCGCGACCCGCCACGTCACCGGGATGGGGCACACTTCGGAGGATGAGCCACGAGCCCCTCCCGGTGCGGGTCGTCGAGGCGCCCCGGGCCGCGGCGCAGCTCACCCCGCACCGCGGGCAGCGGGTGGAACTGGCGGGGTCGGTCGTGGCCCTGCGGGCCGAGGCACGGGCCCGCACGCCCGACGAGCCGTGGGACGCGGTCGCGGTGCTCGTGCCCGGCTACTCCGGCTCCAAGGAGGACTTCGCGCCGCTGATCGACCCCGTCGCGGACGCCGGGATCGGGGTCCTCGCGCTGGACCTGCCGGGGCAGTTCGAGTCACCGCCGCTGGCGAGCGAATCGGACCACCGGGCGAGCACCCTGGGCGCGGTCGTCGCGCGGATCGTGGCGGACGAGGCGGACGCGGGCCGCACCGTCCTGCTGCTGGGGCACTCCTTCGGAGGGCTGGTCGCGCGGGCCGCAGTGCTCGCCGGCGCCCCGGTGCGCGGCCTGACGCTGATGGACACCGGGCCGGGCGAGCTGCCGATGGGGCCGCGCCGCACCCGGCTGGACGTCCTGGAGCCGGTCCTGCGCCGGCGCGGGCTGGACGCCGTCGTCGCGCTCCGCGAGGAGGCGGGCGACTGGGAGGCGGCCACCCCCGCCGTCGCCGCCTTCCTCCGGCAGCGGCTGGAGCGGTCGTCGCCGGTCGCGCTGCTCGGGATGGGCGACGCGCTGCGCAGCGAACCCGACCGCGTGCCGGAGCTCGTGGCCGCGCTGCGCGGCCGCCGCCTCGCGACGCTCGTGGTGTGCGGCATGCACGACGACGCCTGGCCGGTCACCACCCAGCGCACCATGGCCGACCGGCTGGAGGCCGAGTTCGCGGCGGTGCCCCACGCGGCGCACTCGCCGAACGTCGAGAACCCCGCCGCCCTGCTCGACGTCCTCGTCCCCACGTGGCGGACCTGGCTGCGCGAGGACACCCTGGAGCCATGACGGATCTCCCGCAGGATCCCGAGCTCGGCTACTTCGGGCCCGGGAGCGCGACCTGGAAGGTGATGGCCGACCCGGCGGCCGGCCCGGGCGGGATCGCCGCACTGTTCACGCAGGCGCTGCACCCGCGCGCGCTCGCGGGCGTGGACCAGCACTCCGACTTCCGCACCGACTTCTGGCCGCGGCTGGCCCGCACCGCCGAGTACGTCATGACCGTCACCTACGGGCCGCGGGAGAAGGTCGACCGG
This sequence comes from Actinomycetospora sp. NBRC 106378, assembly GCF_030269685.1. Classification (GTDB taxonomy): domain Bacteria; phylum Actinomycetota; class Actinomycetes; order Mycobacteriales; family Pseudonocardiaceae; genus Actinomycetospora. Next base: position 85,642 of record NZ_BSTT01000009.1, on the reverse strand, counting down.
ATCGCGGGACACGTCCGGCGGGCCCACGAGCACGTGCGCGGGGTCGACCCGGTCACCGGGCGCACCTACGCCGCCTCGGAGCCCGACCTGCTGCGTTGGGTCCACGTCACCGAGGTCCACGGCTTCCTCGACGCCGTGCAGCGCGCCGGCGGCGGGCTCACCGACGAGGAGGCCGACCGGTTCCTCGCCGAGCAGGTCCGGGCGGCGGAGCTCCTCGGGGCCACCGACGTCCCGTCGTCCCGGGCCGAGGTCGCCGCCTATTTCGAGGCCGTCCGCCCCGAGCTGCGCGCGTCGGCCACGAGCCGCAGCGGTGCCCTGCGCCTGCTCGCCCCGCCCCTCCCGACGAGGGTCGCCCTCACCACGCCCGCCCGTCCGGCCTGGACCGCGCTCGCCACACTCGGCTTCGCGCTGCAGCCCCGCTGGGCCCGGCGGATGCACGGGCTGCCCGGGCTCCCGACGACGGATCTCGCGGCCGGCCTGGCGGTCCGCGCGCTGCGCACGACGGTGCTCGCCCTGCCCGAGACCTGGCAGCGCGGTCCCGTGGCCCGCGAGGCGCTCGCGAAGGAGAAGGCCCTGCTGGGGAACGCGGCGTGACCGGACGCGCCACCGCATCCGACGCCGCCGCGCTCGACGCCGCCGACCCGCTCGCCGGGTGCCGGGAGCGGTTCGTCCTCGGACCGGAGACCGCCTACCTCGACGGCAACTCCCTCGGCCGCCCCCTGGCCGTGACCGCCGAGGCGCTCGCCCGCTTCACCCGGGACGACTGGGGCGGCCGGCTGATCCGGGGGTGGGACGAGCAGTGGGTGGAGCTCCCCACGGAGCTCGGGGACCGGCTCGGGTCGATCCTGCTCGGGGCCGCGCCCGGGCAGACGATCGTCGGCGACTCCACGAGCGTGCTGCTCTACAAGCTCGCCCGCGCGGCCGTCGACGCGGCGCCGGCCGGACGCGACGAGATCGTGCTGTCCGACGACGACTTCCCCACCGACCGCTACCTGCTCGAGGGCATCGCCGCGGAGACCGGCCGCACCCTGCGCTGGATCCCGACCGACCGGGCCGGCGGGGTGTCGGTCGAACAGGCCGCCGCGGCGGTCGGGCCCCGGACGGCCCTCGTCGTGCTCTCCCACGTCACCTACCGGTCCGGCTACCTCGCGGACGCGGCGGCGGTCACGGGGGTCGCCCACGACGCCGGCGCGCCGGTCCTCTGGGACCTCTGCCACTCGGTGGGGTCGGTGCCGGTCGAGCTGGACGGCTGGGGCGCGGACCTCGCCGTCGGGTGCACCTACAAGTACCTCGGCGGCGGTCCGGGTGCCCCCGCCTTCGCCTACGTCGCCCGGCGCCACCACGGCGTGCTGCGCCAGCCCATCCAGGGGTGGTTCGGGCGCGCCGACCCGTTCGCGATGGCCGCGGGCTACGAGCCGGCCGCGGGCATCCGCCAGTTCCTCTCCGGCACCCCGCCGGTGCTCGCCACCGTGCCGCTGCAGGTGGGGCTCGACCTGTACGCCGAGGTCGGGATCGACGCGGTCCGGGCGAAGTCGGTGGCGCTGACCCGGTTCGCCGTCGGGATCGCCGACGACCTCGGCCTCGAGCTCGCCTCCCCGCGCGACCTGGACCGCCGCGGCGGGCACGTCACCCTGCGGCACCCCGACGCGCAGGCGCTGGTGGCCACGCTCTGGGAGCGCGGCGTCATCCCCGACTACCGGGCCCCCGACGGCATCCGTCTCGGTCTCGCGCCGCTCTCGACGTCGTTCGCGGAGGTGGCGTCCGGGTTCGAGGTGCTCGCCGAGCTCGTCGCCGGTCAGGCCCACCAGTTGAGGTAGAGCACCACCAGCACGGTCACCGGCACGGCCGCCGCGGCGAGGGTCGCCGCCCACACCGGCGTCCGCCGGGAGGCCGCGATCCCGGTCGCGGCGAGCGCGACGACCGCGCCCGCGACGTGGCCGACCACCACGCCGAGCCCCGGTCCGGCGGCGCGCAGCACCAGCGGCGCCACGACCACCACGAGCGCCAGCACCATCAGCCCGCCGGTCAGCACCCGCGCGACCTCCACCAGCCGCATCAACGCGGTCGGCCGGTGCCGGCCGATCGGCTGCCCGAACGCGCCCGTGCGCGGGGCGGACGACGGGAGACCCGACGGCAGGGCCTGCAGGTGCCGGGGCGTGGCCACGTGCGGGAGGGTCGGGCCGTCGGGGACCGGACGCTCCATCGGCGTCCCCGGGGCCGGGGTGAACGCACGGTCCATGGCCGCCCAGCCCTGCGGCGGAGTCGGGTCGTCCGGCTGCCGGGCGGTCATCGGAGTCCTTCCCAGACGGCGGTCACGGGGCGAGCAGGGACCAGGACGGCAGCGACGACGACGCGGCCCGGCCCTCGGGGCAGCTGCGCCGGAAGTCGCAGCGCGCGCACCCCGGCCCGGGCGCCGGCGGGAACAGCGCCTCCGGATCCCCGCCGCCGCCGAGCGCGTCGGTGGCGTCGGCCAGGGCCCGCGCGGTGGTCTCGGCGGCGCGCCGGTGCCGCGCGAGGGACGTCTCGTCGTGCTCGGCCACGGCCACCGTTCCCGACGGCGGGTGGTGCAGCTCCACCCGCCGGGCCGCCCGGCGCAGGCTGCGGGTGGCCGCGAGGGCGTACAGGGCGAGGGCGCGGGAGCCGCGGGCGTCCTCGGCGGTCGGCACGTGGCGGCCGGTCTTGTAGTCGACGATCACCGCTCCGCCGTCGGGCCCGACGTCGATGCGGTCGACCCGGCCCTCGGCGACGATCCCGCCGACCGGGGCCGCGACCCACCGCTCGACGCCGAGGGGTTCGCCGACCTCGGTCTCGGCCACGTACCGCGCCACCCACTCCCGGGCCCGACCGCGGTACTCCTCGACCTGGGCGTCGTCGCGGAACCCCTCGGAGGACCAGAGGGTGTCGACGAGGCGGGCGGCCGCCGCCGGCGACCGGCGGGCAGGAGGCGTCTCGTAGACCGTGCGGAAGACGTTGTGGACGACGGCGCCGAGCGTCGCGTGCGCCCACGCCCCGCCCCGCGGTGGCGTGGGCCGGTCGAGGTAGGTCATCCGGTAGCGGCGCCGGCAGTCGTCCCAGGTCCCGAGCCGGGCGGGGGTGACCTTGACCAGCGGGAGGGGCATGTCCGCCAGACTCAGCTGCCCGCTCATCGCCACCATCCTAGGCGGCGCCGGTGATCGCATCCGCGCCGGTCGCCCCCTGGAGCAGGGCCTCGAGCTGATCGGGCGCGGTGGTCGCGGCCGCGATCGGGATCTCCTTGCGGGTCCCGTGGTAGTCGCTCGATCCGGTGACGACGAGTCCCAGCTCACCGGCCAGCCCCCGGAGACGCTCGCGGTCGGCCGGGGTGTGGTCGGGATGGTCGACCTCGATCCCGGCGAGGCCGCGCCCGGCGAGGTCGACGATCACCGACTCCTCGATCACCTCGCCGCGTGTGCGGGCCCACGGGTGCGCCCACACCGGGACGCCCCCGGCGGCGAGGACGGTCGCGATCGCCTCGTCGATGGGCGTGTCGACCTTCGGCTCGTAGTACGGGCCGTCCTGGCCCAGGAAGGTGCGGAACGCCTCGCCGACCGAGTCGACGACCCCGAGGTCGAGCAGGGCCTGCCCGACGTGGGGACGGCCGACCGGGGCGCCCGTCCGCGCCGCGATGCCCTCCGGGTCGACGTCGTACCCGTCGGCGCGCAGCCGGTCGGTCATGACCCGGATCCGGCGCAGCCGCTCACCCCGCAGGCGCTCCTGGTCGGCCAGGACGGCGGGGTGCGCCGGGTCGAACAGGTAGCCGAGCAGGTGGGCGGGCACCCGGCCACCACGGCCGTCGGGAGCCTCGGTGGAGAACTCGGCGCCGCGCACCAGCGTCACCCCACGCGGGACGGCGTCCGCGGCCGCTGCCCAGCCCGCCGTCGTGTCGTGGTCGGTGAGCGCGAGCGTGGTGACGCCCGCCGCCGCGGCCAGCCGGACGACCTCGGCCGGGTCGTCCGACCCGTCGGAGGCGTTCGAGTGGAGGTGGAGGTCGATCACCGGGTCAGGGCCGCGACGGGGTCTGGCGCTTCTCCCCGAAGACCAGCTCGGAGATGGCCTCGTAGAACTCGTCGGGGTCGGGCATGTAGCTGATCCGGCTCAGGGCCTGGATCTGACCGGCCGACTCGATGACCAGCGTGCCGTAGCCGAGGATGCGGCCCATGAAGGTGCGCTCGAAGGTGAGGTCGGTGACCTTCCCGAGCGGCATCATGCCGATCCGCTGCGTGAAGACGCCCTCGGCGAGCATCACACGCTTGTCGGTCATGACGACCTTCTCGACCCACCACTCGCTGATCTTGTAGGACGCCTTGATCAGCACGAGCAGCGCGCCGTACCAGAGCATGTTCGAGATGACCGGGCCCTCGGGCAGCAGCGCCGCGGCGATCATCAGGACGATCACCAGCACGGCCGCCTGCACGACCTCGTTGACGATCACGAACCAGTGCCGCCGGAAGCGGATCACGCGCCGCTCGGTCGGCAGGACGTACTCGTCGATGTCCCGCGGTGCCAGCACGGTGGTCCTCCCCCGTTCAGCGATGGTCGAGCTCCGCTGCGCTGCGTCTTCCGCGCCCACTGCAGAGCGTAACCCGTCGCGCGGGCAGGGAGGACCACCTCCGGGCGACGGGCGGTCAGCGGTCCTGCGGGACCGGCCGACCCGGCTGCTCCAGCGCGAACTGCTGCTCCGGGGTGTCGGCGACGGGCCGCTTCGGCACCATCACCTTGCGCCGGTAGATGCAGACGACGACGCCGTCCTGGTTGTAGCCGATCGTCTCGACCTGGACGACGCCGCGGTCGTTCTTCGACGACGACTCCTTCTTGTCGAGCACCGTCGACTCGCCGTAGATCGTGTCGCCGTGGAACACCGGCTTGACGTGGCGCAGCGACTCGACCTCGAGGTTCGCGATCGCCTTGCCGGAGACGTCGGCGACCGACATGCCGAGCAGCAGCGAGTACACGTAGTTGCCGACGACGACGTTGCGGCCCTGCTGCGTCCCGGAGGCGTAGTGGTTGTCCAGGTGCAGCGGGTGGTGGTTCATGGTGATGAGGCAGAAGAGGTGGTCGTCGTACTCGGTGACCGTCTTGCCGGGCCAGTGCTTGTACGTCGCCCCGACCTCGAACTCCTCGAAGTACCGACCGAACTGCACGTGTCCACTCCCTGAATTCACTCGACGACAGTGACGAGTCATGTCACTCCCACGGCGGGCGCCGGGGGACGAGTCGTAGGATGGACCATCGGCGCACGGCGCGGACCAGCACGAACGCGTGAGCCCCGTGACATGGATCGAGACAGCTCGAGGCACCCGACCGAGGAGGTGGACGTGGACCAGACCGAGCAGGCAGCAGACACCCCCGGCGGAAGTACCGGCCGCGTCGCCCCACGGCCGGCGCCGCTCGTCCCCTAGGGGCGCGCCGGTGCGGGGTGACGCGGAGAGCAGCGACTCCCGCCCCGACCCGAGAACCGAGGTCCCCCCGATGCCCGCTCTCCCCTCCCTGCGCACGGCCGCCCGCGTGCGCCGTCCCCGCGCCCTCGACCAGGGCGTGGGGGTCCCCCACGTCCCCATGTCGGCCTTCGTCGTCGACTGCGCGATCTACGTCGGCGGCGCCCGGGTCGAGGGCCGCTGGAACCCGCGGGACGCGATCGCCGAGGTCCGCAGCCGCGGCGAGGGCTTCGTCTGGATCGGCCTGCACGAGCCCGACGCCGAGCAGATCGAGGACATCGCCGAGGTCTTCGGGCTGCACCCGCTCGCGGTCGAGGACGCGGTGCACGCCCACCAGCGCCCCAAGATCGAGCGCTACGACGACATGCTGTTCTCGGTGTTCAAGACGATGCGCTACGTCGCGCACGCCTCCCCCACCACGGCGAACGAGATCGTCGAGTCCGGGGAGCTGATGTGCTTCGTCGGGCGGGACTTCGTGGTGACCGTGCGCCACGGGCAGCACTCCGGGCTGCGCCGCGTGCGCCGGATGCTCGAGGCGGACCCGGAGCACCTCGCCCTCGGCCCCGCCGTCGTGCTGCACGCCGTGGCCGACCACATCGTGGACGCCTACCTCGACGTCTCGGCCGCCGTGGAGGGCGACATCGACACGATCGAGGCCGAGGTGTTCGCGCCCTACTCCGACTTCTCGGCCGACCAGATCTACCTGATGAAGCGCGAGGTGCTCGAGCTCCGTCGGGCGGTCGCCCCGTTGGTCAACCCGCTGCGCCGGCTCACCGAGGGCTACTCGCCGCTCGTCCCGACCGAGGTCCGCAGCTACTTCCGCGACGTCGACGACCACCTCGCCACCGTCGCGGAGCGCGTCGCACAGTTCGACGAGCTGCTCACCACCCTCGTCGACGCGGTGCTCGCGAAGATCACGCTGCGCCAGAACAACGACATGCGCAAGATCACCGCCTACGCGGCCCTGCTCGCGGTGCCCACTATGTTCGCCGGCATCTACGGCATGAACTTCGACTACATGCCCGAGTTGCACTGGACCTTCGGCTATCCGCTGGTGATCGTCGTGATCCTGTCGATCTGCGGCTGGCTCTTCCGCACCTTCCGTCGGAACCACTGGCTGTAGGACTCTCCGGACATTCCGGAACATTCCCGACGACGACTCGGGCCGTTCGGCCCAACTCGGGGCACCTGCCCTCGAAAAGCCGATTGGCCGACCGTGAACGGGGGCACACGGGCCGTCGTGTAGCTGGGCTCACCAACCGCCCGGCCCTTCCACGACGCGGGAGGTCCCTCGTGACGGCGACGCATCAACCCGGGAGCGTCCGTTCCCTCATCCCGGCCCGGATCGACCGGTTGCCCTGGTCGCCGTTCCACACGCGGATGGTGGTGGCGCTCGGGACCGCCTGGATCCTCGACGGCCTCGAGATCACGATCGCGAGCAACGTCGGCGACAAGCTCACCGACTCCTCGCGGCTCGGACTGTCGGCGACCGCCGTCGGCGGGCTCGCGACGGCGTACCTGATCGGGCAGGTGGTCGGGGCGCTCGTCTTCGGACACATCTCCGACCGCCTCGGCCGCCGCCGGCTGTTCATGATCACGCTGGCCGTCTACTTCGGCGGCTCGGCGCTCACCGCCTTCACGATCGGCTCCGGCGGTGCGGCGATCGCCTTCATCTACCTCACCCGGTTCATCGCGGGTGCGGGCATCGGCGGCGAGTACGCGGCCATCAACTCCGCGATCGACGAGCTCATCCCCGCGTCCTACCGCGGGCGCGTGGACATCGCGGTCAACGGCACCTACTGGGCGGGCGCCGCGATCGCGGCGATCGTGCAGGTCCCGCTGCTCTCCGGCGCCCTGTCCCCCGCCATCGACTGGCGCGTCGCGTTCCTGCTCGGCCCGGTCCTCGGCCTCGCGATCCTGTTCCTGCGCCGGAACCTGCCCGAGAGCCCGCGCTGGCAGATCATGCACGGCCGCGGCGAGGAGGCGGAGCGCTCGATCGCCTACATCGAGTCGGAGGTCTCCGCGACCGGCAAGGACCTCCCGCCGGTCGACGACCGGAAGGCCATCGAGATCACGCCGACCGACCAGACCGGCTACCTCACGCTGCTCCGGGTGCTCTTCCGGACCTACCCCGGCCGGTCCACGCTCGGTGCGACCCTCATGATCACGCAGTCGTTCCTCTACAACGCGATCTTCTTCACCTACGCGACGGTGCTCGGGACGTTCTTCGGGGTCCAGGACACGGCGCTCTACTACATCCCGTTCGCGATCGGGAACTTCCTCGGGCCGCTGCTGCTCGGACCCCTGTTCGACTCGCTGGGTCGCAAGCCGATGATCTCCGGCACCTACATCCTCTCGGGCGCGCTGCTGGTGATCTCGGCGTTCCTGTTCCGCGCCGGGGCGCTCACCGCCACGACCCAGACGATCGCCTGGTGCGTGATCTTCTTCTTCGCCTCGGCGGGGGCGTCGGCCGCGTACCTGACGGTCAGCGAGGTGTTCCCGATGGAGGTCCGCGCGAAGGCCATCGCCGTGTTCTTCGCGATCGCGCAGGCCTTCGGGTCGATCGCCCCGCTGTTCTACGGCTCGCTGATCGACAAGAACGCGCCCGACCCCTCGAAGCTGTTCATCGGCTACATCGTCGGCGCGGTGGTCATGATCATCGGCGGCCTGGTCACGCTCGCGCTCGGGGTGAAGGCGGAGGGGCAGTCCCTCGAGGACATCGCGAAACCGCTCTCCGTCGTGCGGGCGACGGGGGCCGCGAGCACCTGACCCCCGCCGCCCGGTTCCCGACGGCGGGTCGGGGCCCGGCCTGGCAGCATCCCCGGGCGTGAGCAACCTCGCCGGCCCCGACCAGCCGTCGCCGCCGGGGTGGCGGTCCCACCAGCACGTGCAGCGCTTCGTCACGCCGGCCCCGCGGGAGCGGGTGTGGGCCTGGCTGGACGACCCGGCCACGTTCACCGACACCCAGCTCCCACCGTGGCGGGTCGAGTTCCTCGGCGGCGGCTTCGCCTCGGGCGTGGTCACGACCCACCACGGCCCGGGCCTGCACCTGCCCGGCGTGCTCGGCGAGATCCGCGAGGGCGAGTACCGCGACCTGCAGTACCTCTACGGCGCGTACGCCGTTTCGTTCCGGCTGCTGCGCCCGACCCGGCTGCAGATCGCCGTGGCCGACGCCCCGGGCGGCGCCACGGAGGTGGACCTGCGCATCGACGCGCACGTCCACCCGAGGCTGCTCCGGTTCTGGGCGTTCTCGCAGCGCCTGTTCTGGCGGCGCTTCGAGTCCTGGACGGCGCAGGCGACGGCCTGATGCGAGGGTGACACCAGACATCCGGACGGGCCCGCGGACCTGCCTGGCGTGCACCTCGCGAGCGGGACCCGTCGTCGGGAACACGGCCCTTCGTCGCGAGGGTGACATCAGGCATCCGGACGGGCCTGCGGACCTGCCCGGCGTGCACCTCGCGAGCGGACCCCGTCGTCGGGTCGGACCTACGTCTGCTCGGTGCCGATCGCGAGCTTGGCCAGCATGTCGCGGGCCTTCTCGGCGTTGCGGGGCTGGCAGAGGACGTCGTAGCGACCGGCCACGAGCTGGCTCGCCGAGGTGAAGTCCCGCCGCCCGCGCGAGGCGCCGTAGGTGATGGCGCCCGAGACGACACCGAACACGATGCCCATCCCGAGGCCGAGCAGGATCGCGCCGAAGGACCCGTTGGCGCTGAACAGCGACAGGATCACCCCGACGAACAGGCCGAGCCAGGCGCCGGACGCCGCACCGGTGGCGAGGACGCGGCCCCAGGTCAGACGCCCGATGACCCGCTCGACCAGCATGAGGTCGACGCCCACGATCGTGACGTCGGCGACCGGGAAGTCGTTGTCGGCGAGGTGGTCGACCGCCCGCTGCGCCTCCTCGTACTTCGCGTACGACCCGATCGGCCAGCCCGACGGCGGCTCGGGAAGGTTCGGCAGCCCGGGGGCTGCCCCGGGACGGTTGCCGAGGAACGGCGCGCTCACGACTTACCTCCGCTTGCCAGGTCGACCCCGTGGCTCGGGGTCCGCGCATCCTTCCAACGGACGGAACCGGTGGAAAGTGCCCACGCGGAGTGTGTGCCCGCTGACGCTGTCGACCGAACAGCGCAGCGCCTACCTCCTGGCACGACGAGACCCCGGGCGTTCCATGCGACCGGGGCCCCCTCGCTCGATCAGCGCGTGGCGGTGCCCCCCACCCGTTCGCGCATCATCGCGACGGCCCGGTCCTCGTCCGGCGTGGTCATCGCGCGGCCACCGACCACGTCGACGCCCCCCTCCCACGCCCGGAGTCCGAGGGCGATGTCGGAGTCGCCGTCGTCGGCGACCCGCGCCATCGACCACTTCCCGAAGGCCCGCTCGACCCCCGGGGTGGTCTCGACGAGTTCGAGCCCCGTGTGCCGGGGATCCCGTTCGATCGTGGCGTAGAGGGCCCGGACCGCGTCCTCGTCGCCCTCGAGCGTCTGCACCACGCTCTCGTCCCACACCACGAGCGCGCCGGTGATCCCGCGCGCGGGGTTGTTCCGACGCGACGTCGCCAGAATGTCCGCCACCTGGGCTTCCACGTCATCGCTCGCGATCAGGTTGCTGCGGTAGACCAGCCGGAAGACCGGCCCCGTGCTCGTGTTGTCGGCCATCGTCGTCGTCGACTCCCTCGTCACGACGACGCGCCCGCCGGCCCCTCGCTGGACCGATCTGGGACGCGCCCTCGCCACGACGGTAAGGTCATATGACGCCGATCACAGCACACTTCTCAACGTGAGACAGTGACGGTGCCGGTACCGACTCACGGTCAGCGCAGCTTGTAGTCCTTCAGCAGGCCGCGGCTGATGATCGTCTTCTGGATCTCCGAGGTGCCCTCGCCGATGAGCAGGAACGGCGCCTCACGCATGAGCCGCTCGATCTCGTACTCCTTCGAGTAGCCGTAGCCGCCGTGGATGCGGAACGACTCCTCGGTGACCTCCTTGCAGTACTCCGAGGCGATCATCTTGGCCATGCCGGCCTCGACGTCGTTGCGCTCGCCGCGGTCCTTCAGGCGGGCGGCGTTGACCATCATGAGGTGGGCGGCCTCGACCTTCGTGGCCATCTCGGCGAGCTTGAACGCGATCGCCTGGTGCTGCGCGATCGGCTTGCCGAAGGTGGAGCGCTGCTGGGCGTACTCGATGCCGAGCTCGAAGGCGCGGATCGCGATGCCGCAGGCGCGGGCGGCCACGTTGACGCGGCCGACCTCGACGCCGTCCATCATCTGCCCGAAGCCCTTGCCCGGCAGCTCGCCGAGGACCTGGGTCTGCGGGATGCGGAAGCCGTCGAACACCATCTCGGTGGTGTCGACGCCCTTGTAGCCCATCTTGTCGATCTTGCCGGGGACCGACAGGCCCTCGGCGACCTTGCCGAAGCCGCGCGGCTTCTCCACCAGCAGCGTCGTCAGGTTCTGGTACGGCTTCTCCGCGCCCTCGTCGGTCTTGACGAGCACCGCGGTGAGGTTCGACGAGCCGCCGTTGGTCAGCCACATCTTCGCGCCGTTGACGATGTAGTCGTCGCCGTCGCGGGTCGCGCGGGTCTTGATCGCCGCGACGTCCGAGCCGAGCTCCGGCTCCGACATCGAGAAGGAGCCGGTGATCTCACCGGTCGCCATCTTCGGCAGGTACTTCTGCTTCTGCTCCTCCGTGCCGTGGTGGATGAGCATGTAGGCGACGATGAAGTGGGTGTTGATGACACCCGAGACGCTCATCCACCCGCGGGCGATCTGCTCGACCGTCAGCGCGTAGGTGGCCAGCGACTCACCCAGTCCGCCGTACTCCTCCGGGATCATGAGCCCGAACAGGCCCATCTCCTTCATCCCGTCGACGATCTCCTGGGGGTACTCGTCGGCGTGCTCGAGCTCCTGCGCCTTCGGGATGATCTCCTTGTCCACGTAGTCGCGGACGGTGGAGAGGATCTCCTCCTGGACCTCGGTGAGACCCGCGGTCTGGGCGAGACGTGCCATGACTGAACGCTCCTGACGACGTTGTTACCGGCGAGTATGCGGTCAGCTCTCCGGCGGAGTCCAGCGCTCCCCGCGGCTCATGCCGGCGGCACGGCCCTTGCCCGCGATGACGAGCGCCATCTTGCGCGAGGCCTCGTCGATCATCTCGTCGCCGATCATCGCCGAGCCCTTCTTCCCTCCGGCCTCGGAGGTGAAGTACTCGTACGCGTCGAGGATGTTCTCGGCGTGGTCGTAGTCGTCCTGGTTGGGCGAGAAGACCTCGTTGGCCGCGTCGATCTGGCCGGGGTGCAGCACCCACTTGCCGTCGTAGCCGAGCGCCGCGGAGCGCTGTGCGACGCGGCGGAACGCGTCGACGTCGCGGATCTGCAGGTAGGGGCCGTCGATGGCCTGCAGGTCGTAGGCGCGGGCCGCCATGAGAATCTGCATGTAGATGTAGTGGTAGGCGTCACCCTCGGTGTAGCCCGGGGGCTGCTCGCCGACCACGAGGGACTTCATGTTGATCGAGGCCATGAAGTCGGCGGGGCCGAAGACGATGGTCTCCATGCGCGGCGACGCGGCGGCGATCTCGTTGACGTTGGTCAGGCCCAGGGCGTTCTCGATCTGCGCCTCGATGCCGATCCGGCCGACCTCGTAACCCATGGTCTTCTCGATCTGCGTGAGCAGGAAGTCCAGGGCGTGCACCTGCGCCGCGGTCTGCACCTTCGGCAGCATGATCGCGTCGAGGTTGGCGCCGGCACCCTCGACGACCTCGGTGACGTCGCGGTAGGTCCACTCGGTGGTCCAGTCGTTGACGCGGACGACCCGGGTCTTGCCCTCCCAGCCGCCCTCGTTCAGGGCCGAGACGATCGTCTTGCGCGCACCCGGCTTCGCGAGCGGGGCGCAGGCGTCCTCCAGGTCGAGGAAGATCTGGTCCGCGGGCAGCGTCCTGGCCTTGTCGATGAACTTCTGGCTGGACCCCGGGACCGCGAGACACGACCGACGTGGGCGGTTCTCGACACTCACTCGCACTGACCTCCTCGAAGGCCCCCGCCTGTCGTCGCGGAGGCGCACGGTTGACCGGGATGTTGACACGCGGGGGCACCGCTGTCCCGATTCAGGTGAGCACCCTCTCCGCCGCGAGCCGCGAGTGCAACGCCGCTAACCTCAGCGCGTGACCCGTGCCGCCAACACCGCGATGACCAGGGTGTTCGTCGCCCGGATGGTCGGTCTGCCCGTTCTCGGTCCCGACGGCGAGCACATCGGTCGCGTGCGCGACGCGGTGTCGGCCGTCTCGGTCGGGCCGCGACCACCCCGGGTGCTCGGTCTCGTGGTGGGAGTGGGGTCCCGACGACGGATCTTCGTGCCGATGCTGCGCATCACCGCGATCGACGCGGGAGCCGTCGTGCTGTCCACCGGCCAGGTGAACCTGCGCCCGTTCGCGCAGCGCCCGAACGAGGTGCTCGTCGTCGGGGAGATGCTCGACGCGGGCGTGCGGATCGTCGACCGGCAGGTCGACGCCACGGTCGTCGACGTGCTCATGGAGCACACCCGCAGCCGCGACTGGCTCATCACGCGGCTGGCGGTCACCGAGCGGCTCGGGGTCCTCGGACGACGGGGGCCGGTGCAGGTGCTGCCGTGGGCGGCGATCAGCGGTCTCTCGCTCGCCGAGGAGGGCCAGGGCACCGAGCAGCTGCTCGCGACGTTCGAGGACATGCGGCCCGCCGACGTGGCGCGGGCCCTGCTCGACCTCCCCACCCGCCGTCGCTACGACGTGGCCGACGGGCTCGGCGACGAGCGGCTCGCCGACGTCATCGAGGAGCTCCCCGGCGACGAGCAGCGCGACGTGCTGCGCCACCTGTCGTCGGAGCGGGCCGCCGACGTGCTCGAGGCGATGGACCCCGACGACGCGGCGGACCTGCTCTCCGACCTGCCCGACCCGGAGTCCGAGCAGCTCCTGGGCCTCATGGAGCCCGAGGACTCGCAGTCGGTGCGCCGGCTACTCACCTACTCCGCCGACACCGCCGGCGGCATGATGACCCCGGAGCCGATCGTGCTGGCCCCGGACGCGACCGTCGCCGAGGCCCTGGCCCGCGTGCGCAACCCCGACATCACCCCCGCCCTCGCGTCGATGGTGTTCGTCTGCCGCCCGCCCTCGGCCACCCCGACCGGGCGCTACCTCGGCTGCGTGCACGCCCAGCGGCTGCTGCGCGAGGCGCCGTTCGCGCTGGTGGCGGGGGTGCTCGACGCCGAGCTCACCCGCCTCGACCCCGACGCCTCGCTGACCGAGGTCACCCGCTACTTCGCGACGTACAACCTGGTCTGCGGGCCGGTCATCGACGAGAACGACCACCTCCTCGGTGCCGTCACCGTCGACGACGTCCTCGACCACCTGCTGCCCGAGGACTGGCGGTCGCAGGACCCCGACCCCACGACCACGGGCGGCCTCCGCATCCCGGAGACCGCCCTGCCGCGTCCCGGCGTCGCCGGAACCGCCAAGGGAGCCCCCCGTGCCTGAGCGTTCCGCCCGTCGACGACTGGACCAGCCCTCCGGACCCCAGCGCCGGCTCCGCTTCGACTTCGACACCGAGGCGTTCGGGCGGATGGCCGAGCGCCTCGCCCGCTTCCTCGGGACCGGGACCTACCTGCTGTGGCAGACGGTGTTCGTCATCGTCTGGATCGCGCTGAACCTCATCGGGATCATCGGGGAGTGGGACCCCTATCCCTTCATCCTGCTCAACCTGGCCTTCTCCACGCAGGCCGCCTACGCCGCGCCGCTGATCCTGCTGGCGCAGAACCGGCAGGACGACCGGGACCGGGTGTCGCTCGACGAGGACCGGGCCCGCGCCCAGCGGACCATCGCCGACACCGAGTACCTGTCCCGCGAGCTGGCCGCGGTGCGTCTCGCCGTCGGCGAGACGGTCACCCGGGACTTCCTGCGCAGCGAGCTCGCCGAGCGCGGCGCCGAACGCTCCGGGGTCGACCGGGAGACGCAGAAGGCGCTGACCCGCGCGGTCGACAAGTCGCTCGACAAGACGCTGGAGCGGGCCCTCGAGCGCGCGGTGGAGAAGGCCGTCGAGCGGGCCCTCGGCCGGGTGCTGGAGCACACGGGTCCGTCGAACGGGAGCGTCGGTACCGACACGTAGCATCGGGGCATGGCTGCACCGTCCGTCGAGGCGATCCGCACCGCACTGGGCGGTGTCGAGGACCCCGAGATCCACCGTCCGATCACCGAACTGGGCATGGTCAAGGACATCCGTGTCCTCGACCACGGCAAGGTCGAGGTCGCGGTGTACCTCACGGTCGCCGGATGTCCGATGAAGGACACGATCACCAGCCGCGTCACCACCGCGGTCTCGGGCGTCTCGGGCGTCAGCGCCGTCGCCGTCGAGCTCGACGTCATGAACGACGAGCAGCGGCGCGAGCTGCGCAAGACCGTCAAGGGCGACGCCGACGAGCCCGTCATCCCCTTCGCCCAGCCCGGCTCGATGACGCGCGTGTACGCCGTGGCATCGGGCAAGGGCGGCGTCGGCAAGTCGTCGGTGACGGTGAACCTCGCCGCCGCGATGGCCGACAAGGGCCTGAAGGTCGGCGTGGTCGACGCCGACATCTACGGCCACTCGGTGCCGCGCATGTTGGGCACCCAGGACCTGCCGACCAAGGTCGACGAGATGATCCTGCCGCCGCAGGCGCACGGCGTGAAGGTCATCTCCATCGGCATGTTCACCCCGGGCAACACCCCCGTCGTGTGGCGCGGCCCGATGCTGCACCGCGCGCTGCAGCAGTTCCTCGCCGACGTCTTCTGGGGCGACCTCGACGTCCTGCTGCTCGACCTCCCGCCCGGCACCGGCGACATCGCGATCTCGGTCGCCCAGCTCATCCCGAACGCCGAGCTGCTCGTGGTCACCACGCCGCAGCAGGCGGCCGCCGAGGTCGCCGAGCGCGCCGGCGCCATCTCGCTGCAGACCCGGCAGCGCCTCGTCGGCGTCGTCGAGAACATGAGCTGGATGGACATGCCCGACGGGTCGCGGATGGACCTGTTCGGCTCCGGCGGCGGGCAGACCGTGGCCGACTCGCTGACCAAGTCGATCGGCTCCGAGGTCCCGCTGCTCGGCCAGATCCCGATCGACACCCGCCTGCGCGAGGGCGGCGACGCCGGTGTGCCGCTGGTGCTCTCCGCGCCGCAGTCCGCGGCCGGCGAGGCGCTGCGCAAGGTCGCCGACCGCCTGACCGTCCGGGCCCGCGGGCTCGCCGGGATGTCGCTGAACATCTCGCCCGCCGGCCGCTAGGCCCGGGACGTCAGCGGTGGCACACGGCTGACGCCCGACGTCAGCGGTGGCACACGGCTGACGCCCGACGTCAGCAGTGCGCCGCGCTCAGAGGTCGCGCTGCATCCAGGCGACGTCGTGCCAGGCGTCGAACTTCCAGCCCACGCGCGGGAACGTGCCCACGGGCGCGAACCCGAGCGCGGAGTGGAGGCCGACGCTGGCCGCGTTGGGCAGCGAGATGCCGGCCGCGGCCCGCACGAAGCCGTGGTCGCGCAGGCGCGGGAACAGGGCCTCGTAGAGCGCCCGGCCCGCGCCGGTCCGTCGGCGTCCGGGTTCGAGGTAGACGCTGACGGTGCAGGCGTACCGGTAGGCGTGGCGGTCGTTGAACGACCCGGCGTACGCGTACCCGACGATCCGGCCGCCGTCCTCGCCCACGAGCCACGCGTGGGCGGTCGCGATGCGGTCCGCCATGCCCGCGGCCGACGGCGGCTGCTCCTCGAAGCTGATGACGGTGTCCCGGACGTACGGGGCGTAGATCGCGGCGCACGCCTCGGCGTCGCCCACCGTGGCGTCTCGGATGCTCAGCACAGATGGCCACTATAGTGGCCGCATGGAGCTGGACGACTCCCTCGCCGCCGCCGTCCGGGAGCGGCGCGCCGAGCGTGAGCTGACGGTGCGGGCGCTCGCCGACCGGGCCGGGGTGTCGCGCGCGATGATCGCGAAGGTCGAGGCGGGCGAGGCCCGACCGACGGCCGCACTCCTCGGCAAGCTGTCGGGCGCGCTCGGGCTGAGCCTGTCCGAGCTGGTCGCGCGGGCGGAGGGCGGCGGCCGCGTCTCGCGGCGGGCCGACCAGCCGGTCTGGACCGACCCGACGTCGGGCTACGTCCGCCGGGCCGTCTCCCCACGGCCCGGTGGGGACCTCGAGCTCGTCGAGGTCACGATGCCGCCGCGCGCCGAGGCCGGATTCGCCGCCGACGCGCACGCGTTCCTGCGCCACCGGGTCTGGGTGCTCGAGGGGACGCTGGAGTTCGTCGAGGGCGCCACCGTGCACCGGCTCGCGACCGGCGACTGCCTCGAGCTGGGCCCGCCCGTCGACTGCGTCTACCGCAACCCCGACGACGAGCCGGTGCGCTACCTCGTGGCGGTCACCCGACGCTGAGCGCCGCCGCCGCCGCGAGGTACACGTCAGGCAGCCGCACGCACCCGCAGCGCTGCCTCAGGTGGACCTCGCGGGAGAAGCCGGTGAGCCGCTCAGCCCAGCGGGACCAGCGGCGGCTGCATCCCCGGGCTGTCGACCCGCCCACCCTCCAGCCGCGCGAGGTAGGCCAGGATGCCGGCCGATCCCCAGTGCCAGGAGGGTTCACCGACGAGGCGGGGACGCCCGTCGGTCACGTTCGACGGCCAGGTGCCGTCCTCGAGCTGGGCGGCGACGAGGAAGCGGCGGGCCGCGAGCCCGGCGTCGCGGAAGGTCTGGCGGCCGGTGACGCGGCCGAGGGTGTCGAGGTACCACCCGGTGCCGGCGGCGCCGGAGTTCGTCGAGAGGTGGGCGATCGGGCTGCCGTCGAACTCCGGCCAGGCCGTCCCGCCGTCGCGGTCCCGGCCGACCGCGAGCAGCCACCGCCCGGCCGCCTCGGCCCGCGCGCGGTGCTCCGGGCCGCCGAGGATCTGCGCGGCCTGCAGCGACACCCAGCCGATCCCGGCGGCGCCCTCCTCCATGCCGGTCGCGCGACGGGGGTTGCCGGGCACGCCGGCGGGGTCGACCCAGATCGGCCAGGCCGAACCGCCGGCGGCGGGGACGGCGGTCCGGTCGAGGAACGCCAGCGCCCGGGACGCCCCGTCGCGCCACCGCTGCTCGCCGGTCGCCCGCTCGAGGCGCAGGAACGTGAACGCGGCACCGGCGGCCCCGGAGAGGAAGCCGGTGTTGCGGGCGGGCTGGTCGGCGCGCTCGGGCATCCCGCCGTCGGGGTCCTGCTCGCCGAGCAGGTAGGCCCCGCCACCCGCGGCGTGCGCGGCGATCCGCCGGTCGCCCGTGCGCTCGGCGAACAGGCTCAGCGCGTAGACGATCCCGGCCTGGCCCTCGCCCATCCCGGTGCGGTACGAGGGATCGCCGTCGTCGCTCCAGGCCCACCGGCAGACCCTCGGACACGCGGGCCGTCCCGGGACGTCCTCCGCCCGGGACAGCAGCCAGGCCACGGCGTCGAGCGAGGCGTCGGTGTAGCGGCGGTCGCCGGTGCGCTCCCCCAGCGTCCAGAGCAGGTCGGCGATCCCGGCCGCGCCGTCGTCGTAGGAGCTGTAGGCGTACCCGGCCGCGCCGTCGGGGTCGACGTAGTCGGGGAAGCGACCCGCGCCGCGCTGGGCGTCGAGCAGGAAGTCGCCGGCCTGCCGGGCGCCGGCGAGGGCGCGGTCGCGCACGGCGGGGTCGGTCGCGGCGTCGGCCACCGCGAGCAGGCCCGCCGCGATACCGGCGGCACCCACGTCCCGGTCGACGTGCCGGTGCGGGGACTGGATCTCGCTGGCCCACCCCGTCGGGCCACCGTCGGCCAGGAGCCGGTCCAGTCCCCGGCCGACGGTCGGGTCCGCGGGCACGACGCTCTCCTCCCCCGTCGCACCGGCGCACCCCGCGAGGAGGGCCAGCACGGCGAGCAGCACGGCGACCCGGCTCACGGGGCGACCACGGCGGTCTCCTCGGCCCCGTTCGGTCGGCCGGTCGGGACGACGACCCCGAGCTCCAGACCGCGGTCGCGCACCGCGTCGATCGCCCGCGGCAGGTACTCCCACTGCGGGGCCGCGCAGGTCACGGCGTCGCCGCCGTCGTGGAGCAGGATCACGGCGTCGTCGCGAGCCTCGGTGACGACGAGCCGGGTCACGGCGTCGGCCCCGGGACACTCGAAGTCGCCCTTGAGACTGGACTTCCAGTCCCAGCCGACGCCCCCGACCAGACGCCGCTCGGCCAGCACCGCGTCGGCCACGGGCGACGCCTCGCCGAACGGGTAGCGCCACATCGTCGGCCGTACGCCGAGCACCCGGGTGAGGGACTCCTCGCCACGGACGATCTGCTCGCGCGCCCGTGGCCCGTCGAGGTCCGGGAAGTAGACGTGCTCGTAGGAGTGCAGGGCGATCACGTGGCCCTCGGCCTGCGCCCGGCGGGCGATGTCGGGATGCTTCTCCACCTGGTCGCCCTGGAAGAAGAACGTGGCCTTCGCGCCCTTCGCCGCCAGCACGTCGAGGACGTAGGGGGTGAGCTCCGGGGTGGGACCGTCGTCGAAGGTGAGCGCCACGAGCGGCGTCGTCGGCGTGATCCGCGCCGGGGTGCGGGCGCGGTCGGCGGCCGTCGGCTGGTAGCGCGGCCCGACGACGTCGAACCCGCGCGCCACGGGTGCCGCCTCCGCCGCGGCCTCGTCGGCCCCGGACAGCCACGTCGCGAACCCGGCGACCCCGCTGCCGAGCAGCACGACCAGGATCGCGACGGTCACGAGCGTGCGGCGTCGTCGCGCGTCGAAGCCCGCCCGGCCCCGCCGTCGTCGGGCCCGGTCGGTGGCGGCGAGGGCCGCCGCGCCGAGCAGCGTCGTCTCCGTGGACGAGGTGTCGCGAGACCCCCGTCGTCTGGACTCCGGCACGCTCTCAGCGGAAGCGGCGGGCGCCGCGGCGGGCGATGCGGACCAGCAGCATGAGCGTGAAGGCGACCGTGACGCCCGTGAGGATCATCGCGATCGCGCTGACCCCCTGGGACGCGGCCAGCGCGAGGCCGGTGGCGCCGCCGGTGACGCCGCTGGTCAGGTACAGGGACTCGCCGTACATCAGGAACCTCTCGGTGGGGAGCGAGGGGAGCTACCAGGCCTGGCGCCTGGCGAACAGACAGCGCCACGCGGCGACCACCGCGCAGAACTCGAGGAAGAAGCCGTACAGGTCCTCGACGACGAGCACGGCCACGAGCGCGACGTCGGTGGCCGTCCGCCCGGGCAGGCGCCACATCGACGTCACCCGCTCCAGCCACATCACGCCGAGCGGGATCAGCCCGACGAGCGCGTACCGGAACGGGACCGCGTGCGTGATCATCAGGACGATCATCGTGATGAACAGGACGCGGAAGAACACGCTGAGCACGAACAGGCCGTAGGACGCGATGTCGCGCCGGGTGGCCGGGATCCAGCCGCGCTTGAGGCACTCGTCCATCCCGCCCCGGCCCCAGCGCAGCCGCTGCACCCAGAGTTCGCGGAAGGTGGCGGGCGGGTGGGTGAGCACGTGGCCCGCGCGGGCGGCGCCGACGGTCCAGCCGGCCGTCTTGAGGTCGAGCGTGAGGGCGTAGTCCTCGATCAGCGAGGTGCCGTCCCAGGGCCCCGCGTCCCGGTGGGCGGCCACCTCGTCGAGGGCCTGGCGCCGGTACATCGCGGCCGCCCCGCTCGCGACGCTGACCCGCCAGCTGCGGAGCTCGCGCAGGTCGTCGTAGCGGCTGTACTCGAGGCGCTGGAGCCGCCAGGCGAGCCCGCGACCGGGCGCGGCCCAGTAGCGCGCGCAGACCGCGCCGAGCCGGGTGTTCGCCCGCAGCTCGTCGGCCATCGCCGCGGCGCACCCGTCGCCGAGCACGGTGTCGGCGTCCATCGTGAGCACGAGGTCCGCGTCGCGCGCGGCGCGCCGCCAGCCCTCGTTCAGGGCGCCGGCCTTCTTCTCGGTGTTGCCCTCGGTCTCGATCACCGTCACCGGGTAGCGGCGGGCGATCTCGACGGTGCGGTCGGTGCAGTTGTCGGCGACCACGACGATGCCCGTGATCTCCAGCCACTCCGGGGTCTCCTGCGCCAGCAGGCCCTCGACGGTGTCGGCGATGCCCTCCTCCTCGTCGTGCGCGGGCACGAGGACCACGAGGCTCGTCACCGCCGTCGCGCGGTTGCCGTCCCGACGACGGGGGGCGGTGGCGGTCGGGCGCGGGGCGGGGGCCGGTGCGGGGGCCGGCGGGTTGGGAGCGGGCGCCGGACGCGGCGGGGCGGCGACGGCCGGGGCACTCGTCGGTGCCGGGCGCCACGGGGTGGCCGTGGTCGCGGCGGCCACGACCGTCCGCGGGGTCGGCGAGGGCCGGGCGGCAGGTTCCGGGGACGCCGGGCGAGGAGGGCCCGGCGTCGGGCGGGCACCGTGGCGACGGGCGCGCGGCTGCGTCCCGACGGTCCCGACGGTCCCGGGTGACACGACCGGCAGCGGCCCCGAGCCGGGGCGGGCGCCGGGGATGCGGGCCGCGAGGTCGTCGGCGCGCAACGGCGTGGTGGGCGCCTGCTCGTCCTCGAGCTGGGCCGCGAGGAGCTGGGCGACCGTGACGCGCGGGCCGTGGCGCGGACGGGTGCGTCGCATGCCCCCGGTCGGAGCATCGAGCACGGTGGTGGCCGCCCGATGCCCTCCCTCAGCCTGACGCATGGTGTCTCCCGACCGACTCGTCACTCCATCGGTATCGCCCGATCGATGCCGACATGTCCGTTCTCGCCACGGAGAGTCCGAGTGTTACACCATCATCACGGTTTGGCCACGGATGTTCCGGTCGTCACGATCGACCGGTTCACGACGTTCGTCCGGACGACGTCGAGGCGTCATCCATCCGGCCCCGGGCCACGTCCGGAGCCCGACCGATGACGCCTCGGGAGGGCGGAGGGGAAGGATCAGGCGAGGGAGAAGGAGCGGCGCGAGAGGCCCCACATCATCCCGTCGATCTCGGTGCGCACCGGCGCCTCGGGATCGGTCGCCGCGCCGAGCGTGACGAAGAGCGGGACGTAGTGCTCGGCCGTGGGGTGGGCGTAGGGCATGCCCGGGGCGTTCCGGAAGCGGCGGAGCTCCTCGACGTCGCCACGGCCGAGCGCGTCGGCGACCCAGGCGTCGAAGTCGTCGGTCCAGCCCGGCACGGCGTCGCCGCGCAGCATGTCCCGGGTGAGGAAGGGCAGGCCGTGGGTCATGAAGCCGGAACCGACGACGAGCACGCCCTCGTGGCGCAGCTCGCGCAGGCGGGCGCCGATGCGCATGAGCCGCTCGGGGTCCTCGTCGGGCATGGAGACCTGCAGCACCGGGACGTCGGCGTTCGGGTACATCACCGAGAGCGGGACCCAGGCGCCGTGGTCGAGCCCGCGCGCGGACCGGTGGACCGACTCGGTCCCGTCGCCGAGCAGCCCGGCCACGCGGTCGACGAGCGCCGTCGCGTCGGGGGTCGCGTAGGTCATCGTGTAGTAGCGCGGGGCGAACCCGCCGAAGTCGTAGACCAGCGGCGTGCCCTCCTCCGGCGCCGAGAGCGTCAGCGGGGCGGACTCCCAGTGCGCGGACACGATGACGATCGCGCGCGGCTGCGGCATGCGGTGCGCCCAGCCGAAGAGGTCACGCATCCACCCGCCGTCGTCGTAGAGCGGCGGGGCGCCGTGCGACAGGTAGATCGCGGGCATGGGACCGTCGGCCGGCGTCCAGGGCCGCCGGCCCGACGCGGTGTCCCGGGCCGGACCGATGAAGGCGTCGAAGGCGGCACCGGGCGCGGCGGTGGCGAACGGGGAACTCATGACGGGACTCCTGCTGCGTGACGGTTCGGCCACGGACGCTACACGTGCACAGTTGAAGCATCAAGTGTAGCGTGACGGACATGGCCGACTGGTTGACCGCAGAGGAACAGCGCGCGTGGCGACGGACCGCCGCGATGTTCACCCTGCTGCCCGCCGCCCTCGACGCCCAGATGCAGCGCGACGCCGGGCTCACCCAGTTCTCGTACCTCGTCCTCGCCATGCTCTCCGAGGCGCCGGGCCGCACGATGCCGATGAGCGAGCTGGCCTCGATGGTCAGTTCGTCGCTGTCGCGGCTCTCGCACGTCGTGTCGCGGCTCGAGCAGCAGGGGTGGGTCGCGCGGGAGCCCTGCGAGGACAACGGCCGCGTGACGATGGCCCGCCTCACCGACGCCGGGTGGGACAAGGTGGTCGCGGCCGCGCCCGGCCACGCCGCGGAGGTCCGCCGGCTCGTCATCGACGCCGTCGGACCCGACCGCATCGCCGACCTCGACGCCATCACGGGCGCCATCCTCCGACGGCTCGACCCCGGGGGGAAGATGCGCGCCAACCCGCTGAGCAAGGGCTGCTGAGCGCAGCGGGTCGGCGGGACGGTCTCAGACGGCGAGTCCGAGCCGTTCGAGTCTGTCGTGCGCGGTTCCCTCGATGACGCACTCGAGCTGCTCGGCGTTGATGACCGCGACCTTCTCGATCCCCTTCGTGGCCAGGTGTGCCTCCTCGAAGGCCGCCATGCTGGGGTAACGGGCCTCGAGGACCATGTGGTGCAGGCCGCCGAAGGCGGGCGCCCACACCTCGTAGGCCGGGAGGCCGGCCGCCTCGAGCAGGGTGTTCTTCTCCCGCTGCAGGTCCATGAAGCGGCCGAGGGTGCCGAAGCGCAGCGAGCGGAACACCTGATGGCGGTAGGTCACGGGGTCTCCATGTGGTTGACCTCGACCCAGCCCTGGTCGAACGGGGTCGTGAAGAAGTTGCGGACGCGCATGTGGCTGAGCAGCCAGCGCCCGTCCACGCGCCGGAAGTCGTTGTCGTACGCGCCGGCGATCCAGAGCGGCTCGGTGCCGCGGTAGGTGCAGGCCTGGAAGTACATCCAGCGGCCGTGCGCGGTGTCGCCGTCCAGGGTCACCGCGCCGTTCGTGACGTAGTGGGCGGAGAAGGGCATCCGCTCGACGTTGCGGTCGAACTTCCGCTCCAGGGCCTCGTGCCCGACGGCGGCCCAGTCCGGGTTGCCGTGCGGGCCCACGCTCTGCCAGCGGCCGTCCTCGGTGAACAGCTCGGCGACGTGCTTGCCCTTCTCGCTCTCCCGGTCGGTGGCCGCCATGTAGGCGACCATCACCTGTTCGATCGCCTCCTTCGACTCCAGCACGTCCAGCCGGGCGAGTACCTGGTCGAGGTCGGTCACGTCAGCTCCTCCAGGGCCCGCCGGTAGCGGCGCAGCAGCCAGGTGCTCAGGTGCGGGATGTTGCCCTCCATCCACGAGAGCGGGCCCCGCGGCGCGAAGCGCGACGACATGCCGCGCTGCAACGCCTCGGTGGTCTCGGCGTCCTGCCGGATCGCCACGGCCTTGCGCTCCTGGTAGATGCGGTAGACCTCGTCGAACCCGTCCGCCTCGACCGCCGACTTCGGGTAGAGGTTGATGCGGCGCAGGTCCAGCGATCCCGCCGCGGTCGGCAGCAGGATCGACAACGAGACCATGGTCGGCTGGAAGATCCCGAACAGCAGCGGTGGCACCGAGGCGAACAGCACCCGGCTGCGCTGCTCCTCGGTGAGCCCCGGGATGATCGGCGAGGTCCGCTTCCCGTCCGCGCTCGCCAGCCCGGAGTCCTTGTCGCGCAGGTAGGTCGGGTGCATGACGACGCCGTCGTCGTCGTCGAACACGCCGAAGCGGGCGTTCTTGGCCGGCGCGGCCTCGTGCACGCCCCGGTGGACGTACGCGGTGTGGTACGGCTCCAGGGCGTTGTCGTGGTGCAGCTTCCAGTTCCAGCCCAGGCCGGTCCGCAGGTCCCAGGGCATCGGGACGAGCTCGTCGAGCCCCCAGGTCTGCAGCTCCTCGTCGAGCTTGCGCAGCCCCGCCCGCAAGGGCGGCGCCTCCGGGTCGAGCGTGACGAACACGAGGCCGTGGAAGATCTCGCTGCGGACCTCCGGCAGCGCGACGGTCTCGCGCAGCGTCCGGACCGGGACGGTCTCGGTCATCGACGGGGCGGCGACGAGTCGACCGTCGAGCTCGTACTGCCAGTTGTGGTACGGGCAGACCATGCGCCGCCCGCGCACGCACCCGGTGGGCGCGCCCCCGACCCCGTCGAAGAGCGGGTGTCCGCGGTGCTGGCAGACGGCCGAGAGCACGCGGACCTCGCCGCCGAGGTCGCGGACGAGGACCACGGGCTCGTCGAGCACCGTGAGCGGGAGCTGGTCGCCGGGCTCGGGTACCTCGCCGACGTGGGCGACGCAGAGCCACTCGCGCCCGAAGACGGCGTGCTTCTCGAACTCCCAGAAGTCCTCGCTCGTGTACACCTCGCGGGGCAGCAGCCGGGCGGTGGCCACCGGGTCGGTGCAGTGCTCGACGTCGGACAGGATCCGGCGGGCGGCGTCGACGACGCGCGTGTCCAGCCGGGGCAGGGCGGTCATACCGTCTCCTCGATCATGGCGGTGGAGCTGTGGTGCACGGCGACGCCCGCGAGGTGGACCGACCGGATGGCCCGGGTCGCGGTGACGTCGGCGAGCGGGTCGCGGTCCAGGACCACGAGGTCGGCGGGGCAACCCGGTCTCAGCACGCCCCGTCGGGGGGTGCCGAGCAGCCGGGCGGGCTCCCCGGTGGCCGCGGTGAGCGCTTCGAACGGCGACAGGCCGGCCTCGACGAGCAGGGCCAGTTCGTCGTGCAGGCCCGCCCCGGCCAGGACGGAGGCCGAGGGGGTGTCCGAGCCGGCGACGATCGGGACGCCGGCCTCGTGCGCCCGGCCGACGAAGGCCAGCAACCGCTCGAACTCGAGCAGGCCCAGCCGCTCGTCCTCGGGGTCCCGCTCGACCATCGCGGACGTCGCGTCCTTGTGCCGCGCCATGGCGGCGCGCAGGTCCGCGTCGGGGTCCGGCGCGCCGTGGCCGTGGTCGTGGTCGTGGTCGCGGCCCCGACGCAGCACGGTGTCGAAGATCGTGAGCGTGGGCGTGAGCCAGGTGCCGTGCTCGACGAGGAGCGTGAGCACCTGCTCGACCAGCGGGCCGTCCACGTCGACGTAGCGCCACGCCCGGGTGGAGGCCATCTCGTCGCGGGGGCGGTGGGGCAGCGCGGCGAACTCCGCGCGGTCGGACTCCGGCACGAGCTCCGGGCCGATCCGGACGTGCTCGAGGGCGTCGACGCCGAGCTCGACGGCCCGCCGACCGGTGACCCGGTGGCCGACGTGCCCGGCCACCCGCAGACCCCGGCGGTGGGCGGCGCGCACCACCGCCGCGAGCACCTCCTCGCCCATCCAGGCGTAGACCTTGATGAAGTCGACGCCGCCGTCGGCCTCCCGCGCGACGAACTCGACGGCCTCGGCGGGGTCGTCGGTCTTCCACATGCCCTTCCACGGGCCGCCGGGATGTCCGTCGAGGTTGGGACCCGAGCCGAACAGCCGGGGCCACGCCTCCCCGTGGGTCTGCAGGCGGTTCAGCGCGCCGAGGTCCGGGCCCCCGGTGTCGCGGATCGTGGTGATGCCGTGCCGGACGAACGACTCCATCAGCAGCGGTGCGGCGCGGTACCGCCCCTCGAGGTGCGGGTGGTAGGCCTCGGAGGCGAAGGAGGTCACGTGGGCGTGGCCCTCGGTCAGCCCCGGGACCACCCAGGCGTCGGTCGCGTCGAGGACCTCGGCTCCCTCCGGGACGGCCCGCTCGGTCCGCCGTCCGACCGACACGATCCGGCCGTCCTCGACGAGGATCATCGCGTCGTGCACCGGCGGCCCCCCGTCCCCGGGGACCACGACACCGGCCAGGACGGCCGAGACCTCGCTCACGAGGCGACGCCGGTGACGGCGGGCGAGGGCAGGTAGTCCCGGCTGCTGAACTCGGAGAGGTCGGTGTCCTGCATCAACCCGGCCCGCACGAGCACGTCCTTCGTCCGGTCCAGGCCCTGCGGGTCGAACGCGAGGTAGCCCTGGGACGCGCCGGCGCTGTACGCCGCCAGGTACTGGTCGAGGGTGTACTTCGCCTTGTCCGCGTCCAGCTCGGTGCAGTTGGTCCGGAGTTCCGCGAGCGCCTCGTCGGGGTGCGCCACGGCGTAGGCGGTGGCCTTCGCCCAGGCCTGCTCGAACCGCTTGACCGCGTCCGGGTCGCGCTGCAGGAACCGGTTGCTCGCCACCAGGGTGTGGCCGTAGGTCGGCACGGTGTCCTGGGCCTTCATCACCGTCACGCCTCCGGCGCGGCGCGTGAGCTCGAGGCTCGACGGGGTGGGGCCGAACGCGACGATGGCGTCGATGCCGCGGTCGAGGAACTCCACCGTCGACGCGTCCGTCGACTGGACCACGTTGACCTTCGAGGCGTCGATGCCGTTGGCCGTGACGAACGCCGACCAGACGGCGCCCTCGAACTGGTCGGTCTGGACGGCGACCGTCCGGCCCTCGAGCTGTTTCGGGGAGGTGATCGACGGGTCGGCGTAGATGTTGACCGGCGAGGTGGTGGCCGCGACGCCGACCACGGTGACCGGCAGGCCCTGGCCCGCCCCGAGGACGACCGCGGGCGCCGAGAGCACGCCCAGGTCCTGCTCGTCGGCGGCGATCAGCGGCACCGTGGACGACCCGCCCTGGCCGCGGGTCCACTGCACGTCGAGGTTCTGCTCGGCGAAGAAGCCCTTGTCCCGGCCGAGGAAGGCGATGGGCCAGTTGCCCTCGCAGGTCCACTCGAAGGACAGCTTCACGGGGCTGGGGCCCGTGGTGGCGGACCCGCCGGACTCCGCGCCGCCGGAGCACGCGGACAGGGCGAGACCCGCGGCGGCGACGAGCGCGGCGATGCCGGCGCGGCGGCGCGGGGAGAGGACGGACACGACGGTCTCCTGGGGTGGTGTCGGGGTCAGAGGCTGACGGACGGGTGCCAGCGCACGACGCGGCGCTCGACGAGCACGCAGACCTGGAACATCGCGATGCCGAGGAGCGAGGAGAGCACCACCAGCACGAACACCGAGCTGGTGTTGAGCTGGCCGCTGGCGGTGGTGATGAGGAAGCCGAGGCCCTGCGAGCCGCTCATGAACTCGCCGACGAGCGTGCCGATCACCGCTCCGGGGGCGGAGATGCGGAACGAGGCGAAGATGTAGGGCAGCGCGTTGGGCAGGCGGATCTTGCGGAGGATCTGCAGCTCGCCGGCGTTGGCGATGCGCAGGACGTCGACCAGGCCGCGGTCGGCGGAGTTCAGGCCGAGGACGGTCTGGACGATGATCGGGAAGAACGCGATGAGGAAGGACACGACCACGATCGGCAGGAAGCCCCGGCCGAACCAGATGGTCAGCAGCGGTGCGATCGCGACCGTGGGCGTCACCCGCAGCACGTTCAGATAGGGGTAGAGGAGCTCCTCGGTGAGCCGGGACCGGGCGATGAGCACGCCCAGCACGACGCCGAGCACCACCGCGGCGCCGAACCCGACCAGGGACTCCCACGTCGTCACCAGCGTGGCCTGCAGGTAGAGCAGCGGCCGGTTGGCGAACTCGGTGACCACCCGCACCGGCGAGGGCAGGATGTAGTTCGGCAGGTCGAGCACGGTCACGGCGATCTGCCACACCACGACGCCCGCCAGCAGCACGAGCCACACCCGGGTGGAGCGCAGCACGCGCAGCAGCATCGAGGGACGGAGCTCCGGGGGGACGACCGCGCTGCGGTAGCGGTCGTCCGGGCGGGGTCGTCGACGATCTGCGTCATCTCAGGCCTCCAACGCCGCGCGGATCTCGTTCACGGCCTCGAGGAACTCGACGCTCGTCTTGAGTGCCGGGTCGCGGGGCCGGGCGAACGGCATGCGCAGCACGGTCTTGATCCGGCCGGGGCGCGGGGACATGACGACGACCCGGTCGGCGACGAAGGCCGCCTCCGTCAGCGAGTGCGTGACGAGCACGACCGACGAGCCGGTGGCGGACCAGATGGTGAGCAGCTCGGAGTGCATGTGGTCGCGGGTGATCTCGTCCAGCGCGCCGAACGGCTCGTCCATGAGCAGCACGGACGGCTCGAGCGTCAGCGCGCGGGCGATCGACACCCGCTGCTTCATGCCCCCGGAGAGCTCGGCCGGCAGCTTGTCCGCGAAGCTCTGCAGCCCCACGAGCTCGAGGAGCTCCTCGGGTGTGCGCCCGGCGCGGGCCCGGACGTCGCGCCCGGCGACCTCGAGCGGGAGCCGCACGTTCTGCAGGGCGGTGCGCCACGGGGCGAGCACGGGCTCCTGGAACACGAAGGCGAAGCGGTTGGCGCGGCGGGCCGCGGCGGGGTCGAGGCCGTCGACGGCGATCCGGCCCTGGACCGAGCCGGCGGGCAGCAGTCCGGCCACCGCCTTGAGCAGCGTCGACTTCCCGCAGCCCGACGGCCCGATGACCGCCACGAACTCCTTCCGCCCGATCTCCAGGTCGGCGCCGTCCACCGCGACGACGGCCTTGCGGCCGCGGCCGTGGACGATGCTCACATCGGTGAGCCGCACCAGATCGGGCGTTCCTGTGGTCTCCTCGCGGGGACCGGTCGCAGTGGCGGCGACTGTCACGGTCGGGTCCTTCCGGTGGGAACGGGTCACGGGATGTTGTATCCAAAGGGCATGTCCAGGGCGCAGCGCAGGTGTTACGGCGCCGATAAGCCCGGGACGACCGCGACGGTGCATCCCGGCTGTGGGGGTGGCGCACCGGCGGCGAGCGTCTCCAGCAGGACGATCACCGACCAGGCGGTGACCGCCGAGGTCCGCCCTCCGGAACCGGGCGCCACCGTGTTCTCCACGGTGGTCCGGTAGTGGCCGAGCCGGCTCTCGACCTCGATCTCGTGCCGCGTGCGGAACGCGGCGGGGTCCGCGCACACGACGACCTCGACGGCGTCGAACCCCACGGTGGCGAGGGCCAGCGTCGCCGCGACGTTGGCCGTCCGGGGGAAGGCGAGGGCGGCCTCACGGGCGCTCCCCCGGAAGATCTCACCCGTCCCGCCACCGACGGCGTCGGACCGCTTGGTCGTCGTCAGCCGGACCTGCGCGCAAGGGTCCCCGCGGGTGGCCGCGCGGCAGACGTCCAGCCCCCCGATCGCACCCGACGGGACGAGCACCCGACCCGGCGCCCGCCGGGCGAGCCGGGCGGCGACGACGGGGTCGGCGAGCGCGGCGCTCGAGCAGAGCACCACGTCCCGTCCCCGCCGGAGCAGCGGGGCGACCCGGTCGGCGACGGCGCCGACGCCGGCGGCCTCCACCACGACCTCGCAGCGGTCGGCGAACTCGTCCCGGTCCCGTTCGCTCGACGCGGAGGTGACCACGCCCGCGGCCGTGCACCCGGCGACCTCGCCGCGGCGCAACGGCCCGGCGACCGCGACGCCCAGCGGCCCGGCGCCGAGGATGCCGACCCTCATCCCGCCACCGCCAGGCCCTCGAGCCTCGGGTCGGCCCAGGCCGAGACCAGCCCCTCGGGCCCCGTCCCGACCAGGACGTGCGAGCTGGACGCACCCAGCTCCGGCAGGTCGGTGCCCTCGGCCCGCAGGTCGCCGGCCGCGTCGAGCTCCCAGCGGGGCCGCACGAGCGCCTCGTCCGGGCTCACTCCGGCGAGCAGGTCCGCGAGCAGCTGCGCGTTCCAGGGCACCTGCTGCTCGCCGCCGGGGGTGGCGCCGAGCAGCAGCGGGGCGCCGGGGTCACCCAGCGCCCAGGCGTGCAGCGTGGTGCGCGGTCGCCGCCCCGGGGCCGGGGCGTTCGGGTGGCCCTCCACGAAGGTGAAGCCCCGGCCGGCGCGGTTGGCGAGGACGAGGTCGTAGCCGTCCACCACGAGTCCGCTGCCGAACTGCGGGAACGAGTTCGAGTGGACGACGACCGCGCTGGTGCCCTCGGCGTCGACCGCGGCGACCGCCGAGGTCCCGTCGCTGCGCGCGGGCGTCCGGTCCCGGCGCATCCGGGACAGCGCCGCCCGGACCGCGTCCGGCACCGGTCCCCCGCCCGCGACGGCCTCGGCGAGCGCGGTGCCGTAGCTGGGCGCCGGGGTGGTCCACAGCCGGGGACCGGAGGCGAGGTCGACCACCGGCGCGGGCGACCACTCGGCCGCCCGCGGCGCGACGGCCGCCAGGTCGTGGGCGTCGAGCACGCCACCCGCCCGCCGCACCCGCTCGACGACCGCGGCTCCGAGCTCGGCGCCGAACAGCCCTTCCCGGCGCGCGACGAACTCCTCCAGGACCCGGGCCAGGCCGGGGAGCCGGACCCGCGCGCCCGCGGGACGGGGACCCGAGGCGGGCAGGAAGACGCAGCCCTCCGGTTGGTGCTCCCGCAGCACCCCCGCGGACGCGGCGACCAGCCGGACGTTCGTCCGCGACCACGCCACCCCGGCGCGGGCCACGTCGATCGCGGGTGCCGCCAGCTCGCCGAGTCCGAGCCGGGCGCGTTCCGCCAGGGCCGCGTAGCCGGCCGGGGCCCCCGGGACGCCGACCGCGGGACCGCCGGTGAGCGGCATCCGCCAGCCGCGGGCGACCGCGAGGTCGGCCAGGCCCGCCGGTGCCGGGCCGATGGCGGTCAGGGCCTCGGGCGCCCCACCGGCGCGGTGGACGAGGGCGACGAGGTCACCCGCGAGGCCCGCCTTCGACGGCAGCAGCACCGTCTCGGCGAGGGCCGCCGCGAGCACGGCGTCCACGGCCGAGCCTCCGCGCAGCAGCTGGGCGAAGCCGATCGCGGCGGCCGTGCCCGACCCGGCGGCGACGGCCCCGGTCGCGCCCGAGGCCCCGGAGCGCTCGGCGAGCCGACGCAGCGGGACCGACCGGGACCGGTCGACCGGGGAGGCGGCGCCCACCTCAGGCCTGCACCTGGCTGGGGCCGTAGTGGCGCAGCTCGATCGTGTGTCCGTCGGGGTCCTGCACGTAGACGAGGTCGGCCGGGCCGAGAGCGCCCCACCGGCGGTGCGGGCCGTCGATGCCCGGGAAACGGCCGGAGCCGGCGAGGGCGACGAGGTCGATCTCGTCGACGACGAGGCAGAAGTGGGAGAGGTTCGTGCCGGTCCGCGGGGTCCGGCCGTCGAGGTCGATGATCGTGCCGGGCCGGATCTCGACCGACGGGAACGGCACGCGTCCGGCGCGGAACTCGTCGAGACGGTGGACCCGCAGCCCGAAGTGCTCGACGTACCAGGCGACGGACACCTCCGGATCCGCGACCCGCAGGACGATGTGGTCCAACTGTCGGACGGCCAGCGGGGCCGGCGGCGCGGCCGCATCGTCGATGGCTGGTGTGGTCATGGCGGATTTTGTATCCTGAGATTGTTGCCACCGACCCGTCGCACGTTACGGCGACGTATCAAGTCCCCTGTCCGTTCCGACGGGCCTCCGAACGGCCGATGGCCTGCCGATCGCGCCGGTCGATATGGCAGGATCACGACACCACGCCCCCCGCCCGAGGGTGGGCTCGGCCCGTGCGCGGCCTCGGATCGAACTCTGTATCCCGCACAGGGGAACCGGGAGGGACAGGCGTGAAGCAGATCGGGCCACGTCACCGCTCGTTGCGCGAAGAGGTCGCCGACGAGCTGCGATCGGCCGTCCTCTCCGGCGACGTCGAGCCCGGCACCCACCTCACGGAGCAGGGCGTGGCGGAACGGCTCGGCGTGTCGCGTCTCCCGGTACGGGAGGCCTTCCGACTGCTGGAGGCCGAGGGCCTGCTGGAGTCGCTGCCGCGACGCGGGGTCCGGGTGGTCGTCCCCGACGACACCGAGATCGCGATGGTGCACGACATCCGGATGGCGCTGGAGCTGCTCGCGGTCGAGCGGACGGCCCAGCGCGCCGATCCCGGGGTCTTCGCCGAGCTCGCGGCGGCGCTCGACGCCGGGGACCGGGCCAGCGCCGACGGCCGCGACGACGAGCTCTCGGCCCTCAACGAGCGGTTCCACGACATGCTCGCCGCGGGCACGGGATCGCGGGTGCTGGCGACGGTACTGAGCTCGATCCGGACGCAGGCGCAGCACCTCGTCGGCGGGCGGACCGCCGCGGCGGAGCTGTCCTGGGAGGAGCACGCCGCGATCGTGCGCGCCGTGCTCGACCAGGACGGGGAGATGGCGTCCATGCTGATGCGACGCCACCTCGTCGCCCGGCACGCGGGCCGTTCCGGGTCCGGGGGCTGACCGGCGCCGTCCGGCCGGTCGGCCCCCGGTCCGGGTCAGCGGGTCAGCGGGTCAGCGCCAGGTGAAGAGCCGGGTCCCGGCCTCGAGCGGGAGGGCCGCACCCGTCCGACGCTCGGTCCCCACCACGAACTCGGCCGGGCCGACCGTCAGTGGTCCGTCCGCGGCGAAGCCCGCCGCGGCGAGGTCGGCGCGGATGCCCGCGCTCGTGGCGTCGAGCACGTCCGCGCCCTCGAGGGCGGTGGCCTGCACCGCCCACACGACGCTCCCGCCGGGGGCGACCAGGCGGGCGAGCGCGTCGGTGGTCCGCCTCCGGTCCGCGGGCCCGACGTGCTCGAACAGCCCGCACACCAGGACGAGGTCCGCGGGGGCGTGGCCGAGGTAGACGTCCGAGACCCCGGCGTCGCCGGTGACGACCTCGAGACCGGTCAGGCCGGCCCCCTCGGCCGCTCCCTCGGCGAACTCGGCGTTGCGCTCGTCGGACTCGACCACCAGGGCCCGCACCGACCGGCCCCGGGGGTGGCGGATGAGGAGCGGGAGCAGGTCACGGGACTGACCGGCCGCCACACTGACGACGGTGCGCGCCCCGCGGTCCAGCTCCGCCGCGATCCGCTCCTGGACGGCTGCGAGCCGGTGCGAGGAGGACGACTCCAGCTCGTCGTAGTCGTCGTGCCAGCGGTACCAGTCGATCGGGGGAGCGACGCTCATGTCGTCCCACTCTTCCCGGTCCGCGCCGCGGGGGACACGGGACGTCGGTCACGGCTCGTCGGAGGAGCCGCGGGAGCGACGGGTCAGGTGGCGTCCGGGTCGAACGGGGCCGCCTCGCCCGGCCGGAGCGGGGTCGCCCGGTCGGACTGTCCCTTGATCACGCCGCTCGCCCCGGCGGCGGGGAGGCCGTGCGCCACGCCGGTGGTGCCGGTCGTGCCGTTGACGGTCGGCGGCGGGGTGTCGGCCGGCGTGGCGGCGCCGGTCCACGTGCCGTCCTGCACCGGGTCGAGCAGGGAGCGCCGCACGGCCGCCCGCGGGTCCATGTTCCGGATCTGGCGCAGGTCCTCGAGCGGCTTGCGGAACTCGTCGAACTCCGGCCCGATCTCGTTGCGCAGCTGGTCGCGGGCGCCCGCCGCGTACTCCCGCACGGTGCGCATGGTGTCGGCCACCCAGCGGATGGCGCCGGGCAGCCGTTCCGGCCCGAGCACGAACAGCCCGATCAGCGCGAGGACGAGGATCTCGCCCCACCCGACGCTCTCGAACACCGGAGGTCCTCCTGGCCTACAGCTGCGCCTGCAGCGACAGGGGCCGACCACCGCGGACGACCCCGAGCGTCACCGTGTCCCCGGGGCGGTGCTCCCGGATCGCGACGACCAGCTCGTCCGCCGAGGCTATCGGGCGCTGGTCCACGCGGGTGATGACGTCACCCTCGAGCACCCCGGCCCGGGAGGCCGGACCGCCCTGGACCACGTTCAGCACCTGCGCCCCGTCCGAGGTCCCGTCGGTGACCGACTTCGCGTTCACGCCGAGGTCGGTGTGCGCGAAGGAACCGGTGCGGATGAGCGACTCGGCGATGACCTTGACGTCGTCGATGGGGATCGCGAACCCGAGGCCGATCGACCCGCCCTGGCCCGAGGAGTCGGAGCCCCCGAGCGTGCGGATGGCGGTGTTGATCCCGACGACGGCGCCGGTGGAGTCGACCAGCGCCCCGCCGGAGTTGCCGGGGTTGATCGCGGCGTCGGTCTGGATCGCGTCGATCACCGGGTTCACGTTCGCGGTCTCGGCGTCGAGCCGCACGGGGCGGCGCAGCGAGCTGACGATGCCGGTGGTCACCGTGCCGGCGAGGCCCAGCGGCGAACCGATCGCGATGACGCCGTCGCCGACCCGCAGGTCCGACGACCGCCCGAGCTGCGCGACGACCGGGTCGGCGACGTTCACCTTGATCACCGCGATGTCGGTCTGCGGGTCGCGTCCGACGATCTGCGCCGGCGCGCGGACCCCGGAGGCGAACACCGCCTCCAGCGTGGCGCGCGGGTCGGTGGCCGCGAGGGAGACGACGTGGTTGTTGGTGACGATGTCGCCCCGCGGGTCGACGACGACCCCGGAGCCGGTGCCCCCGGTGGTCCCCGACCGCACCTCGATGGAGACCACGGCGGGGACGACCCGGCCGGCCACGTCCGCGACCGAGCCCGCCGGACGCTCCTTGCCGGCGTCGACCTGCGCGAGGGTGGCCCCCGGGTCGACGACGGTGTCCGCGCCCTCGGCGGTGAGGTGCCCGACGACGCCGCCGATCGCCCCGACGGCGAGCGCCAGCACGGTCAGCAGCACCAGGGCGCTCGGTGCGACCCGGCGGCCGAAGAGCAGCTCGCGGGCCGACAGCCGCGGACCGGTGGCCCGCCGGTCGGGTTCCGGGTCGCTCTCGCGCACGGCGGGGGCGCCGAGCTCGGCGCCCGCGGAGGGGTCGCGCCACGGGTCGCGCTCGGCGGTGCTGCCGGCCCAGAAGTCGTCGGGGGCGTCGCTGCGGGCGGTGGGGTCCTCCCGCGGGCGCTGCAGCGACTCCGCGGCGTCGGCGGGCCGGCCGAAGGCCCCCGCGAGCGCCACCGAGGGCTCCTGCGCGCCCGTGGCGGTCGGGCCGTCGGTCGCAGCGGGACGGTCGGCGAAGGATCCCTGCGCGCCCGTGGGCCGCGCGAAGTCGGCCGCGAGGTCGGCGTGGCCGTTCGCGTGGCCGTTCGTGCGGCCGTTCCCGTTGCGCGCGTGGCCGTTGCGGTGGCCGTCCGCGACCCCGGTGTCGGCCCCGGTGTCGGGCTCGGGGGGCGCCTCGGGGCGTTCCGTCGTCGCGTTCCGCGACCAGGGGCTGCTCATGGGTGCGCTCTCAGCAACAGCGACGACGCCGGCACCGGCCGGGGGCCGGGCGAGACCGGGCGCGCGCAGTGGATGGTCATCGTCGTGCCACGGTAGAGCGCGGACGACTCCCGGGGCGACACCACCCGATCGTCCGGGTCGGTCCGTGAAGGACCGGTCAGGGCGACGGGCGCGCCCGGGTGGCGTCGCCGGGCGCCACCGGCGGCGTGGTGGGGGTGGGCGCGGCGGACGCCCGGGCCACCGCGTCCTGGACGACGGCCCCGGTCACGGCGTTGCCGCGCTCGCCCACCGCCGGCACCGCGGCCGTCAGCGCGGCGCCCGCGGCCGGTGCGCGCCCCGGTACGGGAGCGACGGGTGCCGCGCCCGCGGCGAGCACCGGGCCGACCACGGCCGCCGCTCCGGCGACGAGGCCGGAGGCGACGACCGCCGGCAGGACCCGTCGTCGGGACCGGGGACCACCGGCGCCGCGGCGGGGACGCCGCGCGGGCGGCGTCTCCGCGGGCACCACGAAGCGGCCGTGCGCGTCGAGGCCGAGACCGGCGGGGACCTCGGGCAGCTCGGCGCTGTCGGGGATGTTGCGCAGCGAGGTCAGCAGCGAGGAGGGGACGCCGGGGGTGTCGGCGGCCCGCAGCCGGCGTCGCGCCTGGCGCTGGGCGCCGACCTCGGCGGCACACGTGAGGCAGTGGTCGACGTGCGAAGCGGCGCGGCCGGCGGCGGCCGTCCCGAGCTCACCGTCGACGTAGGCGACGACCGCGTCGAGCGTGAGGTGGCCGGAGTCGGACCAGCGCGACCAGGGCGTGCCCGGCGAGCGGCCGATCACGACCGGGCTCCCGTCCGCTCCGCGTCCGTCCGACGACGCTCCAGCGCACTGCGGAGGGCCTGACGGCCCCGGTGGATTCGGCTGCGCACGGTCCCCAGTTTGACACCCAACGTGGCGGCGATCTCCTCGTAGGAGAGACCTTCCACGTCACAGAGCACGACGGCCGCGCGGAACTCCGGCGCGAGCTCGTCCAGGGCGCCCTGCAGATCGGGGTCGAGGTGGGCCTCGGAGAAGATCTGCTCGGGATCGGGACCGCCGCCGGGGAGCCGGTCGGTGTCCTCCGGGAGCCCCTCCATCCGCAGACGGCCGCGGCGGCGGACCATGTCGAGGAAGAGGTTCGTGGTGATGCGGTGCAGCCAGCCCTCGAAGGTGCCCGGCTTGTACGCCGCGAGGGAGCGGAACACCCGGATGAACGTCTCCTGGGTGAGGTCCTCGGCGTCGTGCGCGTCGCCGGTCAGCCGGTAGGCGAGGCGGTACACGCGGTCGGCGTGCTCGCGGACGACGTCGTCCCAGGACGGCGGGGTCCAGGCCTCGTCCGCGGTGAAGCCCGGGACGTGCCCCTCGAGGTGGTCGGGGCGCGCGGCGAGCGTCTCGGTCATGGCATCACTCTGTCCGTCGGTCATGACATGCGGGTGAGGGTGGTCTGAGAGAGGGCTGAGGAAGGCGTCCGGCCGACGCGACCGTCGTCACTCCCCCGGGCGGTGCCATCCGGACGCGCGCGGCGCGGCGCGGTGGACCCGGCCCGCTCCCGATCTAGCCTGGGCGACGTGAGCGAGGACGGGGGACTCGAGGGGACACGACGCGTGCGTGCACTGCGGGTCGTCGGTCCGGATCCCGTCACGCCGCCTCCCGTCGCCCCGCCCACCGCCACCCCGCCCGTCGGGAGGACTCCGGTCCGGCCCTCCGATGACGCGGCCCGCCGCGGCCATCACCGTCCGGGGCGGGGAACCGCACGCATCCCGGTCTACCCGCGCGTGCCGACCGGTCCACTCCGTCTGCCGAGCACGTCGTTCGCCGGGCGCCCGCGTCCCGCCGACGACGACGCGACCACCACCCCGCAGACCCTGCCGCGCCTCGTCCCGACCGGGCTTCCCGACGGCGAGGCGGTGCCGGTCGACCCGACCGGGCCCGCGGGCCCCGCCGGGCCCGCGGACGCCGAGGAGCCCGACGAGGGCTCCGGCGAGCGCGAGCGCCTCCGGGCCCGCGCCGAGCGCTTCACCCCCGAGGACGAGGTCCTGGCCGCGGCGCGCGAGCGGGCCGTCGAGCACGGGATCGTCCCGATCGGGGTCGGTGCCGCGGCCGCCCTCACCTTCCTCGCCTCGGCCGGTCGGGCGCGGGCCGTCGTCGAGATCGGCAGCGGCGCGGGCGTCGGCACGGTCAGCCTGCTCCGCGGGATGCCGCGCGAGGGTCTGCTGACGAGCATCGACACCGAGGTCTCGCACCAGCGTCTGACCCGCATCACGTGCGCCGAGGCCGGTTTCGGCTCGGGTCGGGTGCGCATGATCACCGGGCGGGCGCTGGAGGTGCTGCCCCGGCTCTCCGACGGCGCCTACGACCTCGTGCTCGTCGACGCCGCCACCGTGGAGTACCCGCGCTACCTCGACGAGGCGATCCGTCTGCTGCGCCCGGGCGGCGTGGTGGTGCTCGACAACGTGTGCTGGTCCGGGCGCGTCACCGACCCGGCCCGCCGCGACGCGATCTCGGCGGCGTTGCGCGAGACGGTGCGGGCGGTGCGCACCGACGAGCGGCTCGCGCCGCTGCTGCTGCCGGTCTCGGACGGGCTGCTCTGCGCGTCGCTGGTGGGCTGAGGTCCTACGCCCGTTCCGAGCGAACGGCACTCTCGCGCACAGAGATGCTGCGAGAGTGCCGTTCGTTCACCAGGAGGCGCGGGCGGCGCAGAACTCCACGAGCGTGCGGGCCGCGAACCCGGTCGCGCCCTTGGCGACCTCCTCGTGCGGCGCGTCGCACCGGGCGGGCCCGGCGATGTCGAGGTGCGCCCACGGGACGTCGCCGACGAACCGGCGCAGGAACAGCGCCGCCACGATGCCGCCCGGGCCGGGCGGGGCTTGCCGGACGTCTGCGAGCCGGGAGTCGACGTCCTCGTCGTGCCCGGCCGCGAGCGGGACCCGCCACCAGGCCTCGCCGGTCGACTCCCCCGCGCCGGTCAGGTCGGCCGCGAGGTCGTCGGTGGTGGCGAACAGGCCGCCGGTGCGCACGCCGAGCGCGACCTTCATCGCGCCGGTGAGCGTCGCGACGTCCACGACCACGTCCGGCGCGAGCGTGGCGACCGCGTAGCCGAGCGCGTCGGCGAGCACCATGCGGCCCTCGGCGTCGGTGTTGGTCACCTCGGTGGTGCGCCCGTCGTAGTGACGGACCACGTCGCCGGGCCGGTAGGCCGAGCCGGAGACGTGGTTCTCCGCGAGCGGCACCAGGCCGGTGACGCGGACCGGCAGCCCGAGCGCGGCGACGGCGGCGAGGGCCCCGACGACGGCGGCCCCGCCGGAGCAGTCCGTGCGCATGTCGGCCATGCCGGCGTTCGGCTTGATCGAGATCCCGCCGGTGTCGAATGTGATGCCCTTCCCGACGAGCACGACGTGCGTGCCCGCCCCGGGCGGCTCCCAGGTCAGTTCCAGGAAGCGCGGCGGGCGGGACGAGCCGCCGCCGACGGCGAGGACGCCGCCGAAGCCCTGCTCGGCGAGCCAGTGCTCGTCGCGGACCACGGCGCCGACACCGTCGGCCGCGGCGAGGGCGGCCAGGGCCTGCTCGGCGAACCACTCCGGCGACTTGGCGCCGGACGGGCTGTCGGCGAGGTCGCGCGCGGTCGCGGTGGCCCCGGCGAGGACCAGCGCGCGCTCGACGGCGGGCCGCTGGTCCGCCGGCACCTCGACCGTCACCCGCGGCGGCGGGGCGGGCGCGGACGAGCGCACGGAGAACCGGTGCGAGCCCAGCAGCAGGCCGGTGGCGAGCGCATCCCAGTCGGGGGACACCCCGTCGTCGGGGACGACGTGCAGGCGCGCGACGCCCTCGTCCCCGGCGCCGAAGAGCTCGCCCGGGTCGGAGCGACCGGAGGCCACGCGGACGGCGGCCGCGCCGGCCCCGCGCCAGTCCTTCGACGACGCGGCGCCGGCACCGACCAGCCACCGGCCCGCCCCCTGGTCGGGGGCGAGCGCGGCGACGGCACCGGGAGAGGGCACCCAGCCGCTCGGAGCGTCCGAGGGTGCGCCGGCGTCGTCACCGGCGCGGCACAGACGCACGAGCGCGGCGCCGGACGGTCCCGTACCGGGGTCGACGAGGCGGATCTCCGCGAGCGGGGTCGGCAGCGTCGGCGCGGCGAAGGGTGCGGGCGGGGTCGGGGCGGTCACCGCTACGACGAGATCGAGGAGAGGGCCTCCCGCAGATCGCCCGCCTCGTCGGCGGTCATCTCGACGACGAGCCGGCCCCCACCTTCGAGCGGCACGCGCATCACGATGCCGCGCCCCTCCTTGGTGACCTCGAGGGGACCGTCTCCGGTCCGGGGCTTCATGGCCGCCATAGTCGTGCTCCCTCCGCATGGTCGTCGTGGCAGTGAACCCGGTCCGGGCGCGCTGCACACCGCGCGACGATTCTTCCCCATTCCGTCGCGGGGCACGACACCGGAGCGATCATCGGCGCCGGTGTGTCGCTCAGCGCGTCGCGCGGAAGCACCCGGCGAGGTGTTCGTCGACCATGCCGGTGGCCTGCATCAACGCGTGCGCGGTGGTCGGGCCGACGAACCGGAAGCCCCGACGGCGGAGCTCCCGCGCCATCGCGGTGGACGCCGGCGTGGTCGCGGCGACCTCGCCGAGCGTGCGCGGCGACGGCGGCGGTGGGTCGGGCGCGAACGACCACAGCAGGGCGTCCAGACCCGGACCCTCGTCCTCGACGCGCAGCACGGCGGCCGCGTTGGAGACGGCCGCCTCGATCTTCTGCCGGTTCCGGACGATCCCGGCGTCGGCCAGGAGCCGCTCCACGTCGGCCTCGTCGAACCCCGCCACGGCCTCCACGTCGAACCGCGCGAACGCCTCCCGGAAGGCCGGACGCTTGCGCAGGATCACCAGCCACGACAGCCCGGACTGGAACGCCTCGAGGCACAGCCGTTCGTAGAGGGCGTCCCGGCCGTGCAGGACGTGACCCCACTCCGTGTCGTGGTACTCGCGCAGCAGGGGCTCCTGCGCGCCCCACGGACACCGGGCGACGCCGTCCTCCCCGAGGACCGCGTCACCCGCGTCGGCGGGCGCCGTGCTCACCGCTCGGCCTCGCAGCGTGCCGCGAGCTTGCGCAGCGAGTACTTCAGCCCGAGGGCGAACACCGGCGACACCACCGGCCAGCCGACCGCGCCGAGCACGCCGAGCGGGAGGTCGAGCCGCTCACCCCACTCGAAGCGCGACCGCCCCGGCCCCAGCTCGATGACGGTGAACGTGCCCGAGCCGCGCACCACCGAGCCGGTGTGCACGACGGTCGCCCGGTGCGGCGGGTCCCAGCCGACGATGCGCATCGTGTCGGTGACCCCCAGCGGGCCGACGCCGGTGGTGGCGGCGAGCTCGGAGCCCACGCCCACCCCGTCGCCCTTCGTCACGCGGACCCCGGTGCCGAGCATCCACTCGCTCTGGCCCTCCCAGTCGGTGACGGCCTTCCAGACGACGTCGGCGGGGGCGTCGATGTCGACGCCGACCGTGATGTCACGGGTGGCCATGCGCGCCTCCTCGGGTGGCACCGGCTGAAGTGGTCATGCCCGTCGCTCCGCTCACGTCGGTGGGATCGGTGGGGGTGGGGTCGACGTCGGTCACCGAGGTCGGCGCGTCGGCGTCCCCGCCGTCGGCACGAGGGGGCCCCTCGTAGACCGCCAGGCGGGAGCGCAGCGTGTCGACCTCGGCGGCCAGACGGTCGAGCGCCCAGTCCACCTCGCTCATCCGGTATCCGCGGAACGCCTGCTGGAACCGCAGCCCCCGGACGTCGGACCCCAGGAGGTCCCGCGCCGGCAGTCGCGTGGGGGTGGCGCCGGGCGGCATCGGCGCCAGCTCCTCCCCCCGCCCGGCCAGCAGCGACGTCGCGAGGTAGATCACCGCCGCGACGGCCCCGACGACGAGGACGTAGACCAGAGCACTGCCCATGGGATCGATCGTGGCACGACCCCCCGACGGTGACCGTCAGCGGCGGGCCGAGAGCTCCCGGATCGGCGGTCGGTCGTGCGCGGCGACGGGGTGGTCCTCGGGCAGCCAGTGCCCCCCGACCGGGACGAACTGCGTGAGCCCGGCCGACCCGGCGTCGGGAAGGCCGGACCGGCGCAGCACCGCGGAGAGCACCTCCGCGGCGGTGACCCCCAGCGCGCGCAGCGAGCGGTGCCGGTGCTTGCGCACCCCGAGGTCGACCTGGGCGATGGCGTCGAGCCCGCGGCGTTCCTGGGTGTCGAGCAGCAGGCCGATCTCGACGCCGTAGCCCCCCGCGAAGGGCAGCGACTCCAGCAGCTCGCGGGTCGCCGCGTACTCGCCCCCGAGCGGCTGGACGATCCCGGCGAGCTGCGGGCGCAGAGCCGCGAGTGCCGGACGTGCGACGAGCTCGGTGACGCGCCCGCCGCCGTCGCGGACCGCGTCGCCGTCGCCGATCCGCAGCGGGCGGTGGTAGAAGCCCTTGACCAGCTCGACGCCGGGCGCGGTCAGCAGCGGCCCGAGCAGCGAGGGGACGAACGCCGGGTCGAGGTCGACGAGGTCGGCGTCGAGGTAGACGACGAGGTCGCCGCTGGTCGCGGCGAGCGCCCGCCACAGCACCTCGCCCTTGCCCGGGCGCACCGCGACCCCCGGCAGGGCCTCCTCCCGGCTCATCACGCGGGCGCCGGCGGCCCGGGCGACCGCCGCGGTGGCGTCGGTCGAGCCGGAGTCCACGACGACGAGCTCGTCGACCAACGATCCCAGGAGCGGCCGCACCACGGCGACGACGCCGCCGACCGTCGCCTCCTCGTCGAGCGCGGGCAGGACCACCGAGACCGTGCGGCCCGCCTTCGCGACCACGAGCTCCTCGACCGTCCACGCGGGCTCGGCCCAGGTGCGCCGGTCGAACCAGTCAGCCACAGGCGTCCAACGCCGCGTCCACCGTCGTCGTCCGGACGAGCGCCGCCAGCGACTCGTCGCCGACGAACCCGGTGCCCCGCAGCCCCTCGACCCATGCGAGCAGACCGTCGAAGAAGCCGCCCGGGTCGCAGACGACCACCGGCTTGTCGTGCATCCGCAGGTAGCGCGAGGTCCACGCCTCGAAGAGCTCCTCGAGCGTGCCGAGGCCGCCGGGCA
The DNA here is from genome assembly GCF_030269685.1 of Actinomycetospora sp. NBRC 106378. Taxonomy (GTDB): domain Bacteria; phylum Actinomycetota; class Actinomycetes; order Mycobacteriales; family Pseudonocardiaceae; genus Actinomycetospora. The sequence goes on along the minus strand of NZ_BSTT01000009.1, from coordinate 43,205 downwards.
GCGCGATCCACGCGTCCGAGCGCGCGTCCATCTCCGCCTTGCGCTCGCGCATGCCCGCCACGACGACGAGCTCGGTCGAGTCCTCGTCGGCGACCTCGCGGTGCACCAGACCCTGCGGGATCACCCCGAGCGTGTGCCCCCCGGCGGCCCGGGCGGCGCGGGTCACCTCGCCCATCATCCCGACCCGCCCCCCGCCGGAGACCAGCGTCCAGCCCCGCTCGGCGATGCCGGTGCCGAGGTCGCGGGCCAGCGCCAGGTACTCCTCGGCGACCGGGCCGGAGGCGCAGAAGACGCAGACCGCCTTCGTCGAGCTCCCCTTCTCAGGTCGAGCTCCCCTATCGGCGTGCTCCCCTTCCTGCTCCGTGGTCCTCACTTCTCCACCAGGTCCTGGAAGCCCCGCTCGACGATCGCCACGACCTCCTCGACGTCGTCGACGACGTGGATGAGGTCGACGTCCTTCGGGGAGATCACGCCGTGCTCCAGCGCGGTGCTGCGCAGCCACTCGACCAGCCCGCCCCAGTACGACGACCCGAGCAGGACGACGGGGAACCGGGTCACCTTGCCGGTCTGGACCAGCACGAGCGCCTCGAACAGCTCGTCGAGCGTGCCGAACCCGCCGGGCAGGCAGACGAACGCCTGCGCGTACTTCACGAACATGGTCTTGCGGGCGAAGAAGTAGCGGAACCCGACGCCGAGGTCGACCCAGGGGTTCAGTCCCTGCTCGAAGGGCAGCTCGATCCCGAGGCCCACCGACAGCCCGCCCGCCTCGGAGCAGCCCCGGTTGGCGGCCTCCATGATCCCGGGACCGCCGCCGGTGATGACCGCGTACCCGGCCTGCGCCAGGGCGGCGCCGAGGGCCATGCCGGTCGCGTAGTCGGGGTGGTCAGGTCGGGTGCGGGCGGAGCCGAACACCGTGACCGCGCGCGGGATCTCGGCGAGCACCGAGAAGCCCTCGACGAACTCGGCCTGGATGCGCTGCACCCGCCACGCGTCGGAGTGCACCCAGTCCCCCGGGCCGCGCGAGTCCAGCAGCCGCTGGTCGGTGGTGGACGACAGCCGCGCGGGGTCCTTGTGTTCGGCGCGCCGCTTGTCGATGGTCGTCGGCCGCGGCGTCGTCAGGTCGTCGAATCGGGCTTCCGTCACGGGCGCCAGCGTAGGGACGACCGGTCGGGGGGTTCGCGGCGGACGCGAGCCGGTCACCCGGAATTCAGCGTGTGCGCGCCGTGCCCGCGGGTATGCAGTTGAAGAAGCAACCATTTCCGAACCGCGAGAGGACGATCCCCCTTGGCCACGAAGGTCGCCGTCATCTACTACAGCCAGACCGGCACGATCCACCAGCTGGCGCAGGAGTACGCCGCGGGTGCAGAGAAGGCCGGCGCGGAGGTGCGGCTGCGCACGGTGCACGAGCTCGCCCCGCAGGCCGCCATCGACTCGAACGAGAAGTGGAAGGCGCACCGCGAGGAGACCGCGGACACCCCCGAGGCCACGGCCGACGACGTCCTCTGGGCCGACGCCGTCGTCTTCGGGACGCCGACCCGGTACGGGAACGTCTCCGCGCAGCTCAAGCAGTTCATCGACACGCTCGGCCCGCAGTGGGCGCAGGGCCAGCTCGCCGACAAGGTCTACTCGGGCTTCACCTCGAGCTCGACGCTGCACGGCGGCCAGGAGTCGACGCTGCTCGCGCTCTACAACACCATCCACCACTTCGGCGGTATCATCGTCTCCCCCGGCTACACGGACGGGATCATGTTCGCCACCGGCAACCCGTACGGCGTCTCGCACGTCGACGGGCAGGGCACGATCCCGATCTCCGACGAGACCCGGCAGGCCGCGCAGTTCGCCGGCGGGCGGGTCGCGGGGATCGCCGCGCAGCTGACGGCGGGCCGCGACGCGGCGCTGGCGGCCAGCTGACGCCCCCACGTTCCGAGCGAGCGGCACTTTCGCGCACAGAGAGGCTGCGGAAGTGCCGTTCGTACGTTCCGGGGCTACGCCAGATAGCGGCGCAGCGTCTCCGTGCCCGCCGTGATGCGCCGGACGTCGACGTGCTCGTCGCGGGTGTGCGCGAGGTTCGGGTCGCCCGGACCGAAGTTGACCGCCGGGATGCCGAGGGCGGAGAACCGGGAGACGTCGGTCCAGCCGTACTTGGCGACCGGCGTCTCCCCCGACGCCGCGACGAACTCGGCGGCGGCCGGCGCGGACAGCCCCGGCAGCGCCCCCGGGGACCGGTCGGTGATCTCCAGCGGCACGCCGTCGAACACCTCGCGCACGTGCTGCTCGGCCTGCGGCAGGGAGCGGTCGGGCGCGAAGCGGAAGTTGACCGTCACCTCGCACAGGTCGGGCACGACGTTGCCCGCCACGCCCCCGCCGATCCGCACGGCCTGCAGTCCCTCGCGGTAGACGCAGCCGTCGATGTCGACCGTGCGCGGCTCGTAGGCGGCCAGCCGGTCGAGGACGGGCGCCGCGGCGTGGATCGCGTTCTCCCCCAGCCAGGACCGCGCGCTGTGCGCCCGGCGGCCCTCGAGCCGCAGCACCGCGCGCATCGTGCCCTGGCAGCCGCCCTCGACCGCGCCCGACGTCGGCTCCCCCAGGATCGCGAGATCGGCGTCGAGCCAGTCGGGCAGCGTCCGCTCGATGCGCCCCAGCCCGTTGCGCGTCGCCTCGATCTCCTCGCAGTCGTAGAGCACGAGGGTGACGTCGTGGGCGGGCTCGGCCAGCGTCGCGGCCAGGTGCGCCATGACCGCGACCCCGGCCTTCATGTCGGAGGTCCCGCAGCCGTAGAGCAGGTCGCCCTCACGTCGCGACGGCACGTTGTCGGCGATCGGCACGGTGTCGAGGTGCCCGGCGAGCAGCACCCGCCGGTCGCGCCCGAGCAGCGTCCGGGCCAGCACCGCGTCCCCGGACCGGATCACCTCGAGGTGGTCGTGCTCACGCAGCGCGCTCTCCATCGCGTCCGCCAGCACCTCCTCCTCGCCGGACACGGAGGGCACGTCGACGAGGGCCGCGGTGAGGTCGACGGGGTCGGCGGACAGATCGATGCGCACGGCGGTCCAGCGTAGAGGGGCACCGATAGGCTGGTCGGCGATGAGCACCGCGAGCAGCACCCCGGGCAGGGCCGTCGGACTCGGCCTCGCGACCGTCGCCCTCGACGGCACCGTCCTCGACACCTGGTACCCGCTGCCGGAGCTGTCCTCCGAGAGCGACGACATGGCCGCCGAGGCCGGCACCGTCGTCGTCCCCGCCGGGGAGCTCGAGCCCTCCCTGGTGGAGACGCTGGGCACCGACGAGGTCCGCGGCGTCGAGGTCGTGGCGGTGCGCACCGTCTCCGACCTGACGGGCCCGCCCGCGTCGGCCTACGACGTCTACCTGCGCCTGCACCTGCTCTCCCACCGCCTCGTGCGCCCGCACGGCGTCGACCTGTCCGGCATGTTCGGGCTGCTCGCCAACGTCGTCTGGACCAACCACGGGCCCTGCCCGGTGCCGGAGTTCGAGCGGGTCCGCGCCCGGCTGCGCGCCCGCGGGCCGGTCACCGTGTACTCGGTCGACAAGTTCCCGCGGATGGTCGACTACGTGATCCCGACCGGGGTGCGCATCGGCGACGCCGACCGCGTCCGCCTCGGCGCGCACCTCGCCGAGGGCACGACGGTGATGCACGAGGGCTTCGTCAACTTCAACGCCGGCACCCTGGGCGCCTCGATGGTCGAGGGGCGCATCTCCGGCGGCGTCGTCGTGGGCGACGGCTCGGACGTCGGCGGCGGCGCCTCGATCATGGGGACGCTCTCCGGCGGCGGCAAGGAGGTCATCTCGATCGGCGAGCGCTGCCTGCTCGGCGCCAACGCCGGCATCGGGATCTCCCTCGGCGACGACTGCGTGGTCGAGGCGGGCCTCTACGTCACCGCGGGCACGCGGGTCACCCTGGACGACGGCGCGGTGGTCAAGGCCGTCGAGCTCTCCGGCCGTTCGGGCCTGCTGCTGCGCCGCAACTCCACCTCCGGCGCCGTGGAGGCGCTGCCGCGCACCGAGGGCGCGAAGGTGGAGCTCAACGAGGCGCTGCACCAGAACTGACGGGGGCTACCAGCCCAGCGCGAGCTGCATCCGCGCGCGTTGGGCCGGGTCCTCGAGGGCGTCGCCGTAGATCTGGTGCAGCTGGTTCATCCGGTACCGGACGGTCTGCGGGTGGACGTGCAGTTCCTCGGCGACGGCCCGCCGGTCGCCCATGTGCCGTAGCCACGAGCGCAACGTCTCACGCAGGCGGTCGCGGGCACCCGGCGGACAGGCCTCCAGGGGCGCGAGGACCTGGTCGCCGAGGGCGTCGAGCAACTGCTGGTCGCGGTGCACGATGATCGCGTCGAGATGGTCCGCGACGAACAGCGGGTCGTCGGAGAGCAGGTGCTCCTCGGTCAGCCGAGCGGCGATCTCGGTCAGGGCGAGGCTGCGGGCGACCTTCTCCAGTGGCACGGGCGCACCGATCGTGGCGTGGGCGCCGTGCAGCAGCCGACGCAGCACGGCCCGCTCGCCACCCCCCGGCGACCGGTGCGGCACGAGGGCGCCGACCAGCGACGGACGCCGGACCGGGAGGGCCTGCGCGTCCAGCCGGGACAGCGCGCGGGCGTGATCGGGCTCCACGAGCACCACCGACAACCGCTCGGGCACCGGCCACTCCGCCCGCCGCGCGGCCGCGCGCACCGCGATGGGGTCGGCCGGCTCGGCGAGGAGCAGCTCGACCAGGGCTTCCCGGTGCCGGTCGCGCAGCACCCCGGCCTCCTCCTGCTCGAGCACGTACCCGTGCGCGGAGGCGGACGAGAGCTGGTCGACGAAGAAGAACACCGCCTCGGCGAGACCCGCCAGGTCCTCGGACCGCAGCCCGATGACCAGAGCCGCCGCGGAGACGTGGCGCCAGAGGGCCCGCCCGCCGATCTGGTAGGCCGCGAGCAGGTCGGGCAGGGCGCGGCCGTCGCGCCACTGCGAGCGCCCGAGGTCCTCGAAGAAGTCGAGCTCGACCTCGTCGCCGGGGGCCGGCTCGCCCATCAGGGCCACGATCCGACCGGCGACCGCCCCGGCGGACCGAGTGACCGACTCGAGATGCTCGGTCAGGAAGCGGGCGTAGTCGGGCACCCGCTCGGTCAGCTCGTCGCGGACCTCGGCGACGAGCCGGGGCATCCGGGCGACCACCGCGTCCACGAGGGCGGCGCGTGAGGTGTCGGGGAGCACGGTCACGTCTCCACCTCCTCGTCACGGACACAACTCGTTAGTCATGACAACGACGTCGGATTCCACGGTAATCCTGCGCCGCTTGTGCCGCACCGACAAAAAAGGGCGCTCGCGTTGATCGTCGGGGTCAAGACCTGTCGTGTGCGCCACAAGCACGATCGGACGCATGCCAACAGGCTCACCGGCGTCCCCCACGACGCCGGCCCGGCTCGCGCAGGCCGAGCGTGCGGAGAACTTCCCGGTGGCGCTGCGCGTGCTGCCGGCTGCGCGCCGCGCGGAGCTGCTGGCGGTCTACCGGGTGGTGCGGACGGTCGACGACGTCGGCGACGAGGGCGACGCCACCCCTGCGGTCCGGCTCGCCGCCCTCGACACGCTCGACGACGACGTCCGGCGGGTCTTCGCGGGCGCGGCGCCACGGCATCCCGTCGTCGCGGACCTCGCTCCGCACACCGACCGGCTGCCCGAGCAGCCCTTCCACGACCTCGTCGCCGCCAACCGACAGGACCAGCAGGTCACCGGGTACGCCACCCGCGAGGACCTCCTCGCCTACTGCCGACTCTCCGCCGTCCCGATCGGCCGGCTCGTCCTCGCGGTCTTCGCGGTCCCCACCACGCCGGCGGTGCTGGCGGCCTCCGACGCCGTCTGCGTCGCGCTGCAGCTCCTCGAACACCTCGCCGACGTCGGCGAGGACCGGCGGCGCGGCCGCATCTACCTGCCCGCCGACGCCCGCACCGCCGCGGGCGTCACCCCCGCCGACCTCGACGCGCCCGTCGCCGGGACCACGCTGCGTCGCCTCGTCCTCGCCGAGACCGCCACGGCGCGGGAGCTCCTGACGTCGGGCGCGGCGCTCGTGGCGCGCCTGCGCGGACCCGCCCGGCTCGCCGTCGCGGGCTACGCCGCGGGCGGGTTCGCCGCGGCCGACGCGCTCCGCCGCACGGGCGGGGACGTCCTGGGCCGACCAGCCCGGACCCGTCGTCGGGACGTCGCCCGGCACGTGGTCCGGCTGCTCCTCCTCCCCCGCTCCCAGGAGACCCGATGACCACTCCCACCGCCGCGTACGCGATGTGCGAGGAGATCACCCGCACCGAGGCGCGCAACTTCCACTACGGCATCCGGCTGCTGCCCCCGCCCCGGCGGGCCGCGCTCTCCGCGGTCTACGCCCTCGCCCGCCGCATCGACGACATCGGCGACGAGCCCGGCGCGACCGCCGCCAAGCAGTCCGCCCTCGACGACGTGCGGGCGCGGATCCGACGCCTGCCCGACGACGCCGGCGACGACCCGGTGCTCGTCGCGGTGGCGGACGCCGTGCGGCGCTTCCCCGTGCCCCTCGGCGCCTTCGACGAGCTCGTCGACGGGGTGGCGGCCGACGTCGCCGCCGACGACGCCTACGCGACGACGGGAACGCCGGCCCGCCCGTACCGGACCTTCGACGACCTGCTCAGCTACTGCCGCTGCGTGGCCGGCTCGGTGGGGCGGCTCTGCCTCGGGGTGTTCGGGACGCGGGCCGGGGTGCCGGTCGAGGAGGCCGCGCCCCTCGCCGACGCCCTCGGGCTCGCCCTGCAGCAGACGAACATCCTCCGCGACGTCCGTGAGGACCTCGGCAACGGCCGCATCTACCTGCCGGCCGAGGAGCTCGACCGGGCCGGGGTCGCCCTTCGGCTCGGACCGGACGGGCGGCTGGCCGACCCTGACGGCGCGCTCGCGGATGTCGTCCGCGACGCCGCCGCCCGCGCCCGCGGCTGGTACGCCGAGGGGCTCCGACTCGTCCCGATGCTCGACCGTCGCTCCGCCGCCTGCACCACGGCGATGTCCGGGATCTACCGCCGGCTCCTCGACGAGATCGCCGACGACCCCCGCCGCACCTACGACCGGAGGCTCTCCCTCTCCGGACGGCAGAAGGCTCTCGTCGCGGTCCGCTCGCTCGTGGGAGCCGGACGGTGAGCCGGGTCGCGGTGCTCGGCGGCGGCCTCGCGGGCCTCCGCGCCGCGCTCTGCGCCGCCGACGCCGGCCACGCCGTGACGCTGCTCGAGCGCCGCCCGCGCCTCGGCGGCCTGGCCGGTTCCTTCGAGCGGGCCGGTCGGGGCGTCGACGCCGGCCAGCACGTGTTCCTGCGCTGCTGCACGGCCTACCGGAACCTGCTCGACCGGCTCGGGGTCACCGAGCAGACCGTGCTCCAGGACCGCCTCGACGTCACCGTCCTGCGCCCCGGCCGCGCCCCCGCCCGACTGCGCCGCACCGGCGCCCCTGCCCCGCTCCACCTCGCCGGGAGCCTGCTGCGCTACGACCCGGTCCCCCTGCGGGCCCGCCTCGCCCTCGGACGGGCCGCGCTGGCGCTGCGCGGCGTCGACCCCGCCGACCCGGCCGGCGACCGCGAGACCTTCGGCGCCTGGCTGCGCCGGCACGGCCAGTCGCCCGCCGCGGTGCGCGGGGTGTGGGACCTCATCGGGCTCCCGACCCTGAACCTCCCGGCCGACGAGGCCTCGCTCGCCCTCGCCGCGGTGGTCTTCCGCCTCGGCCTACTCGGGGACGCCGACGCCGCCGACATCGGCTGGGCCCGGGTTCCCCTCGGCGAGCTGCACCACGACGGGGCCCGCCGCGCGCTGGCGGCCGCGGGCGTCGTCGTCGAGACCGGGGCACGCGTCACGGCCGTCGCGCCGGACCTCCGGGTCACGACGACGGGTCGCGACGGCCGCCGCGCGACCCTCGCCGCCGACGCGGTCGTCTGCGCGCTGCCGCCGGAGGCCGCCGCGACGGTGCTGCCCGAGCCCGTGGCGTCCCGGCTCGCCCTCGACGCGGCGGCCCTCGGAGCGAGCCCGATCGTCGACGTGCACCTGCACTACGACCGCCCGGTCCTCGACGTCCCGTTCGCCGCCGGCCTGGAGTCGCCCGTGCAGTGGGTCTTCGACCGGACCCGGCCCGGTGACGCCGGCCAGTACGTCGTCGTGTCGCTCTCCGCCGCCGACGCGTACCTGCGCCGTCCGACCGCGGATCTCGTCGCGACGTTCACTGCCGAGCTCGCGTCCCTCCTCCCGCGGGCCCGACCCGCGCAGCTGCTGGACGCCTTCGTCACCCGCGAACCGCGGGCGACCTTCCGGCCGGTCCCGGGCACCGCCGCCCACCGACCGGCCGCGACCACGTCCGTGCCCGGCCTCGCGCTGGCCGGGGCGTGGACCGACACCGGATGGCCCGCGACGATGGAGGGTGCCGTGCGCAGTGGGGAGACGGCGGCCGCGGTGGTGGCCCCGCCCGGGCCGGCGGACCGGGTGGCCGCGTGACGGCCGCGCCGCAGGTCGGGGCGGCGATCGACGTGCCCGCGGTCCTCGGGCGGTGCCGGGCGCTGGTGGACCCGGCGCTGCGCGGCGCGGTCGCGCGGCTCGACCCGACCAGCGCCGCCCGCAGCGCCTACCACCTGGGCTTCACCGACGCCGACGGCGCGCCCGTGCGGGGCGGCGGCAAGGCCCTGCGGCCCGCGGTCACGCTGCTCGCCGCGCAGGCGTGCGGCGGGGACGCGGCGCCCGCCGTGCCCGGGGCCGTCGCGGTGGAGCTGGTGCACAACTTCTCGCTGGTGCACGACGACCTCATCGACGGCGACGCCGAGCGCCGGCACCGGCCCACGGTGTGGGCCCGCTGGGGCGCGGCGTCGGCGGTGCTGACCGGCGACGCGATGCTGGCGCTCGCCACCGAGGTCCTGCTCGAGGCGGGTGGCTCGGCAGCGGCCCTCCTGCTCGCCACGACGGTCCGGGAGCTCGTCGGCGGCCAGGTCGCCGACGTGGCGTTCGTCGACCGGGACGACGTCGGGGTCGACGAGTGCCTGGCGATGGCGCACGGCAAGACCGGCACGCTCCTCGGCGCCGCCGCGGAGATCGGCGCGGTCCTCGCCGACGCGCCCGCCGCGTACCGGGCCGCGCTGCGCACGTTCGGCGCCGAGCTCGGCCTCGCCTTCCAGCTCGTCGACGACCTGCTGGGTATCTGGGGCGACCCGGCGGTGACCGGCAAGCCGGTGCTCGCCGACCTGCGGGAGCGCAAGAAGTCGCTGCCGGTCACCGCGACCCTGACCCACGGCGGACGGGCCGGACGGGAGCTGGCCGCCTGGCTCGCGAGCCCCGCCGACCATGCCGCCGACGACCTCGCCCTGCGCCGCGCCGCCGCGCTCGTCGAGGCCGGCGGGGGCCGCGCCTGGGCCGAGGCCGAGGCCCGCCGTCGACTCACCGCGGCCGGGGCCGCGCTGGACGAGCTGCCCGACTCCCCCGCGCGCGCGGAGCTGCACGCCCTCGCCCACCACCTCGCCCACCGGGAGGCCTGACGTGACCGTCTCCACCGCACCCGTCGTCGGGACGAGGACCGCCCGGGAGGCGCTCGACGCCGCCGTCGCACACCTGCGCGGACGCCAGGACCCCGCCGGCTGGTGGAAGGGGGACCTCGACACCAACGTCACGATGGACGCCGAGGACCTGCTGCTGCGCCACGTGCTGGGTCTCTCCGATCCGGCCCGCACGGCGGGGGCGGCCCGCTGGATCCGGTCGCAGCAGCGGGCCGACGGGACCTGGGCGACGTTCCACGGCGGGCCCGGCGACCTGTCCACCACCGTCGAGGCCTGGGTCGCGCTGCGTCTGGCGGGTGACCCCGCCGACGCCCCCGCGATGCGCCGCGCCGCTGCCTTCGTCCGGGGACAGGGCGGGGTGGAGCGGACACGGGTGTTCACCCGCATCTGGCTCGCGCTCGTCGGGCTGTGGAGCTGGGACGACCTGCCGGCCATGCCGCCCGAACTGATCGGGCTGCCGACCTGGTTCCCGCTCAACGTCTCCGACTGGGCGTGCTGGGCGCGCCAGACCGTCGTGCCGTTGACCGTGGTGGCGACCCTGCGGCCGGCCACACCAGTCGCGTTCGGCATCGACGAACTCCGTGTCCCGCAGCCGCCCGCCCGCCGCGCGCCGCTGCTGTCCTGGTCGGGCTTCTTCGAACGCCTCGACGTCGCCCTGCACGCCTACGGACGGGCCGCGCGCCGCGGCCCGCTCGCCGCGGTCCGCCGCGGGGCGATGCGCCGCGCCGCCGAGTGGATCCTGGCCCGCCAGGAGGCCGACGGCGGGTGGGGCGGCATCCAGCCGCCGTGGGTGTACTCAGTGATGGCGCTCGTGCTGCTCGGCTACCCGCGCGACCACCCCGCCGTCGCCGCCGCGCTCGCCGGGCTCGACGGGTTCACGCTGGTCACCGACTCCGACGAGGGCCCCGTGATCCGGCTGGAGGCCTGCCAGTCCCCGGTGTGGGACACCTGCCTCGCGGTGAACGCCCTGCTCGACGCGGGCGTGGCGCCGGACGACCCGGCGGTCGTCGCCGGCGCGACGTGGCTGCTCGACGAGCAGGTCACCGCCGACGGCGACTGGCAGGTGCGCCGCCCGACGCTGCCCTCCGGCGGCTGGGCCTTCGAGTTCGCCAACGACGTCTACCCCGACACCGACGACACCGCCGAGGTGGTCCTCGCCCTGCGCCGCACCGCGCACCCGGACCCGGCGCGACTGCGCGCCGCGGTCGAGCGGGGCGTCGAGTGGATGGCCGGGATGGCGAGCGCCGACGGCGGGTGGGGCGCGTTCGACGCGGACAACGTCAAGACCCTCGTGACGAAGCTGCCGTTCTGCGACTTCGGCGAGGTGATCGACCCGCCGTCGGCCGACGTCACCGCCCACGTCGTCGAGGCCCTCGCGGCCGAGGGACGCGACTGCACGGCCGGGGTGCGGTGGCTGCTCGACCACCAGGAGGCCGACGGGTCGTGGTTCGGCCGCTGGGGCGCGAACCACCTCTACGGCACCGGCGGGGTGGTGCCCGCGCTCGTGGCCGCCGGGGTGGACCCGTCGTCGGGACCGGTCCGGCGAGCCGTGCGCTGGCTGCACGAGCACCAGAACGACGACGGCGGGTGGGGCGAGGACCTGCGCTCCTACCGGGACCCGGCCTGGATCGGGCGTGGCGCGTCGACCCCGTCGCAGACCGCCTGGGCGCTGCTGGCGCTCCTCGCGGCCGGCGACCGCGGGCCGGTCGCCGAACGCGGGGTGGCGTGGCTCGTCGACCACCAGCGACCCGACGGCGGATGGGACGAGGACCAGTTCACCGGCACTGGCTTCCCGGGGGACTTCTACATCGCCTACCACCTCTACCGGGTCGTCTTCCCGGTGTCGGCGCTCGGCCGGTGGGTGCACGCATGATCGTCACGCCCCTGACCGTCGAACGGTGGGCCGTACCCGGCGCCGTCCGGTGTGGCGCCGGTCCCCGTCGGGCCCTCCGCGCGGCCGCCGCGCTGGGAGACCGGCCGCGACTGGTCGCCGGGGTCGCCGGGGCGCTCGTGGACGGGATCGCGCCGGGCGACCTCGTGGTCGCCTCGGCGGTGCGGGGCCCCGACGGCGGGTCGGTGCCGGTCCCGACGGCGGGCGTCCTCGCGTCGGCGTTGCGGGCGGCGGGGCTCACCGTCCACGTCGGGCCGGTGGTGTCGGCCGACCACGTGGTGACCGGGGCCGAGCGGGCCCGCCTCGCGGAACCGCCGGACGTCAGCGGTGGCGCACGGCGGACACCCGATGTCAGCGGTGGCACACCGCTGACATCCGACGTCAGCGGTGGCACACCGCTGACACGGGGCGGTCCCGCCCTCGCCGTCGACACCGAGTCGGCGTGGCTGGTGTCGGACACCGTCCCGTCCGCGGTGGTGCGGGCGATCGTGGACACCCCGCACCATCCGCTGGTGCACCCCGGGACCGTCCGCCGGGGGATCGCCGCGCTCCGATCGTTGCGCCGGGCCGCCCCGGTGCTGCGGGCCTGGTGCGACGCCACGGCGGCACGCGAGGTGCTGCTCGCCGAGCCGCGGTCGTTCTGTGCGGGCGTCGAGCGGGCGATCACGACCGTGGAGGAGGCCCTCGACCGGTACGGCGCGCCGGTCTACGTGCGCCGCCAGATCGTCCACAACACCCACGTCGTCGCCGACCTCGAGCGCCGCGGGGCGGTGTTCGTCCAGGAGGCCGACGAGGTCCCGCCCGGCGCGGTGCTGGTGTTCGCCGCCCACGGGGTGGCCCCCACGGTGCGCCGCACGGCCTCCGAGCGGCACCTGCGGGTGGTGGACGCGACGTGCCCGCTGGTGACGAAGGTCCACGCCGGGGTCCGCCGCCACGCCGACCGCGGCGCGACGGTGTTCCTCATCGGGCACGCCGAGCACGAGGAGGTGGAGGGGACCGTGGGTGAGGGGGCCGAGGCACCCGGCCACGTCGTCGTGGTGGGCAGCGTCGCGGAGGCCGAGACGGTCGACGCCCCCGATCCCGCCCGGGTGGCCACCGCGGTGCAGACCACCCTCGCCGTCGACGAGGCCGAGGCCATCGCCGCCGTGCTGCGCCGACGATTCCCCTCGCTCGCCGAGCCCCGCTCGGCCGACATCTGCTACGCCACCACGAACCGCCAGGCCGCCGTGCGCGCGGTGGCCGGGGAGGCCGACCGCCTCGTCGTCGTCGGATCGCCGAACTCGTCGAACTCGGTGCGCCTGGCCGAGGTCGGCACCCGGGCGGGGACCGACGCCCGCCGCGTCGATCGCTCCGACGAGCTCGACCTCGCCTGGCTCGCCGGTGCCCGTCGCGTCGCCGTCACGGCCGGGGCCTCGGCCCCGGACCACCTGGTCGACGGCGTCGTCGCCGTCCTGCGCGGTCTCGGTCCCGTGACCGTCACCGCCCGACGGACCACCACCGAGGACGTCCGCTTCACCCTCCCGAAGGAAGTGAGCTGAGCAGTGGGATTCCCCCTCCGCCAAAGCATCCGGCTCGGTACCTACCTCATGGCCCAGAAGCTGCGTCGCCGGGAGAAGTTCCCGATCCTCGTCGAGCTCGAGCCGCTGTTCGCCTGCAACCTCAAGTGCGCGGGCTGCGGCAAGATCGCCCAGCCGGCGTCGCTGCTCAAGCAGCGGATGCCGGTGGAGCAGGCGGTCGGCGCCATCGAGGAGGCGGGCGCACCGATGGTCTCGATCGCCGGCGGCGAGCCGCTCATGCACCCGCAGATCGACGAGATCGTGCGGCAGCTGCTGGACCGGAACAAGATCGTCTTCCTGTGCACCAACGCGCTGCTGCTGCCGAAGCACCTGCACCGGTTCTCGCCGCACCGCAACTTCGCCTGGATGGTGCACATCGACGGGCTGCGCGAGCGGCACGACGCCTCGGTGCGCAAGGTCGGCGGGTTCGACGCCGCGGTCGACGCGATCAAGCAGGCCCAGGCGGCCGGGTTCAAGGTCTACACGAACACCACGTTCTTCGACACGGACACCCCGCAGGACGTCATCGACGTCCTCGACTACCTCAACGACGACCTCGGCGTCGACAACATGCAGATCTCCCCCGCCTACGCCTACGAGCGTGCGCCGGACCAGGAGCACTGGCTCGGGGTCGACCAGACCCGCGAGCTCTTCCGCAAGGCGTTCGCCGACGGGCGGCGCAGGAAGTGGCGCCTCAACCACTCGCCGCTGTTCCTCGACTTCCTCGAGGGCAGGCGGGACTTCGACTGCACGGCCTGGGCGATCCCGTCGTACTCGCTGCTCGGGTGGCAGAAGCCCTGCTACCTGCTCGACGACGGGTACGTCGCCACCTACCGCGAGCTCGTCGAGGAGACCGACTGGAACGCCTACGGCCGGGGCCGCAACGAGAAGTGCGAGAACTGCATGGCGCACTGCGGGTACGAACCCTCCGCGGTGTTCGCGACGATGGGCTCGCTCCGGGAGTCCATTCGTGCCGGTCTGGACACGGTGGGTAATTGATCGTCCGTGAAGACCGGGTAAACACGGTGGGGTCTGTCACTACGCGTCATCGCACCGTCTACCGTGGGCCTCGTCCGCTACCCGGTCGAGAGGTCCTGCACCCCCATGGCGCATGTTCCCCCCGTCACCATCCACCTGCCGCACTGGCGGGAGATGGCCCGGCACGCGCTCGTCCCGTTGCTGGAGTCGACGGTGATCCCGCTCGGGCTCTTCGCGGTGCTGCTGCACACCGCCGGGTTCGACGCCGGGCTGTGGGCGGCGCTGTCCTGGTCGGGTCTCGCGATCACGGCCCGGCTGGTCCGCCGGCGGGCGCTCCCGTCGATCCTGCTGCTGTCGACCGCGATCCTCGTGGTCCGCACGGTGGTCGGGCTCTGGACGGGCAGCGCGCTGCTCTACTTCCTGCAGCCGTCCGCGCAGAACTTCCTCTTCGCGGGTGCGTTGCTCGTGACGCTGATCGGGGGTGGGCGCCCGCTGCTCGCACGGCTCGCGGAGGACTTCGTGGCCTTCCCGGACGCGCTGACGTCCCGGCCGAAGGTGCAGCAGTTCTTCCGGCGGGTGTCGCTGCTGTGGGCGGCGGTGTTCGTCGTCAACGGCGTCACCACCGTCACCACGCTCGCGCTCTCCACCGTCGAGGAGTACCTCGTGGTGTCCACGGCGGGGTCCTGGTCGGTGGTCGCGGTCGGCATCGCCATCTCGCTGTGGTGGTTCCGGTCCTCGCTCGCGGGCGAGGGCGTGCGGCTGCGGCTGGGCCCGGCCGCCGCCTAGCAGCGTGCGGCGAGCGCGGTCAGCTCGGCGTCCAGGTCGCGGGCGGAGAAGGCCCGCGCCGCCCGGGCCAGCTCGTCCCGACGACGGGGGTCCGCGGCCAGGGCCGCCACCGCGCGGGCGACGTCGTCCGCCGTCGGGCAGGCGACCGCCAGCCCCGCGTCCGCCAGCGCTCGTGCGGCGGCCCGACCGTGCCCGGGGACCGGCGTCGCGAACAGCACCGGCCGACCCACCGCGAGCGCCTCGGCGGCGATCATGCCGCCGCCGGTCGTCAGCACGAGGTCGGCGGCGGCCATCTCCTCCGGGACCCGGTCGGTCCAGCCGAGCACGCGCAGCCGGAGGTCGTGACGGGCGGTCAGGCGGCGATGCAGATCGTCGTTGCGCCCGGCGAGGACGACCGCCCGCGCACCCGCCGTCAGGACCGCATCGGTGACGGCCTCGAGGGAGCCGAAGCCGAGCGAGCCGCCGGTGACGAGCACCGTGATCCCCCCTCGTGGCAGGAAAGCGTCGAAGCTGTCACCACGTGGCAGCAACGACGCTTTCCTGCCGGCCCCGGACGGGCCGAACCGCGGACCGACCGCCGGCGGGACGACCCGGACGTCCCGGGCGCCGAGCCGACGGGCGTCGGCGGCCGCGGAGTCGAGCATCGTCCAGGTCTCGTCGACGTCGGGCCAGATCCAGAACGGGTGCACGGCCGGGTCGGTCACCACCGCGACCGTGCGGGCCGTCAGCTCGCCCCGGCGGCGCAGGAGCGCCAGCCCGCCGGTGGTCACCGGGTAGGTGCACACGACGAGGTCCGGCGCGTGCGCCCGCAGCACGGGTCGCAGCGATCGGGCGGTCGCCGGGGCGCCGAGCCGTTGGAAGAGCACCGCGACCCGGGGCAGGCGGCCGAGCACGTCGTAGGCGACGCCGTACAGCCCGGGCGCCCACCGCATCACGACCTGGTAGGCCCCGGTCAGCAGCGCCGTGCGCCGCGGTCCGCCGGCGACCGTCTCGACCTCGCTCACCTCGGCATGCGGCCACAGCGTCCGCATCCGGGCCGCGAGCGCCCGGGCGGCCGCGACGTGGCCCTCGCCCACGGGCGCCGACAGGAGCAGGACGCGCAGCGCAGCGGAGCCGGACCCTCGTGGCAGGACGCGCCGTGGTGACCGCACGTCCGCACGCTAACGAGCCGAGCCGGGTGCTGGTCCTCACCGGGTCCATCGGCGCCGGGCACGACGCGGCGGCCGCGGCCGTCGCGGAACGCGTCGCCGCCCGGTGGCCGGCGGCATCCGTGCGGGTCGTCGACGTGCTCGGCGGCTCGGCGACGTCCGAGCGGGTCTACGCGACCTGTGTGCGCACACTGCCGTGGCTCTACGCCCTGCACTACTGGCTGCTCGGGCACGTCGCCGTCTTCCGGGCCGGCACACGCGCGGTCCTCGGTCGCCTCCACGCCCGCGCCGTCGACGCCGCCATGCGCGTCCACCGGCCCGACCTCGTCGTCACCACCGTGCCCGAGGGCGTCGCCGCGCTCGGCCACCTGCGCCGCCGCGGTCGGCTGCCCGTGCCCGCCGTCGTCGTGCCGGCCGACCCGGCCCCGCAGCCGCTGTGGTGCGATGCCGACCTCGACCTGCACCTGGTCACGACGCCGGAGGCGGCCCGCCGGGTCGCCCGGTACGCCCCGGGCGCGCGGGTGGAGCTCGTCGACCACCCCGTCGCCGCCGTCAGGCGCGGCACGGGGCCGCGCACCTCCCGTTCCCGACGACGGGTCTACGTCACCACGGGCTCGCTCGGCTTCGGCGATCTCCCGGGCATCGTCGCTGCCGCGCGGGCGGCCGGGGCCGACGTCGTCACCGCCCACGCCGACCCGGCGGTCCGGGCGCGGCTCGTCGGCCCGGGCGTCGAGGTCCGCCCGTGGATCGACGACCCCGCGGCCGAGCTGCGCTGCGCCGACGCCGTCGTGACCACCGGCGGCGGGGCGAGCTGCTTCGAGGCCCTCGCGTGCGGCACCCCGCTGCTCGTGGTCGACCCGGTGCCCGGGCACGGCCGGGACAACGCGCTCGTCCTCGCCCGCGCCGGGCTCGCCCGCTACTGCCGCACCCACCGCGACCTCACCGCGGCGCTGCGCGGCGACCTCGCGGCCCCGCCCACCTCGACCGCACCCGACCTCGCGGGCGCCGTCGCCTCCGTCCTCGGGACGGCCCGGGCCCCGCTCCGCGCGGAGGACGCCCTGTTCCTCGACGCCGCGACCGGGTCCGTCCCCCAGGTCCTCGGAGCGCGGATCGTCGTGGAGTCCGGTCCCGACGTGGACTGGCCGGCCCTCCTCGCCGAGCGTGTGCTGGACCGGGCGGCCGGCCTGGAGCTGCTCGCCCGACGACTGGTCGGACGGACGTGGGTGCCGGTCGTCCCCGACCCCGCCGACCACCTCGCCTCCACGACGGCCACCGACCCCGACGCGCTCGGCGCCGAGGTCCTCGCCGCGCCCGTCGACCCCCGCGGTACGGGCTGGCGCCTCGTGTCCACGGCGACCGGGCCGCGGGAGGTCACGATCGCCGCGGCGGTCCACCACACCCTCGGCGACGGGCTCGCCGTGACCGACGCCCTGGTGCGGCTGCTGACCGACGAGGCGGCCGCGCTCCCGACGACCCGCCGCGGCGAGCCCGACCCGCACCGGCCCGCCGTCGCGACCCTGCGCGGAGTGGCAGCGCTGGCCGGGCGGGGCTTCGCGGGCCGCCGTCCCCTGCCGCGCGGGAACGGCCGCGGCAACGGGGGCCGGCACGTCGGCCGCGCCTGGGACGCCGCGGCGGTCCGGCGGGCGGCCCGGGCGCACGGGGTGTCGACGACGGTGCTGGCGCTGACGGTGCTGGCCGAGGCCCTCGCGGGCACGGGGGCGCCGACCATCCGGACGATGGTCCCGCTGACCGCCCGGCTCCGCGGCCCGGGCCCCACCGGGGCGGCAGGGAACCGCACGGCCGCCGTCGCGATCGACCTCCCGATCGCCCCGATGCCACCCACCGACCGGCTGGTGCGGGTGGCCGCGGCGCTCACGGCCGCACAGGGATCCGGGCAGGACGACGGGGCGGTCGCGGTGCTGGCCGTGCTGGGCCGGATGCCGGCCGCCGTGCAGCGGGCCTTCGCGCGGCTGACCTACCGGTCGGCGTTCTTCCACCTGCTCGCATCGGTGATGCCGGGCGTGCGACGGCCGTTGCACATCGGCGGCGGACGGGTCCGGCAGGTCGTACCGATCCTGCCGCTCGCGCCCGGCGTCGGGCTCGCGTTCGGCGTGATCGCGTGGGCCGACACGCTCGGGGTCGGCATCACCCTCGGCGACGACGTCGTCGACCCGGCCCTCGACGTCCCCGGACGCGTGGACGCCGCCGTGTCCCGGCTGTGCGGCCCGGCCGGTCTCCGGCCGCGGGAGGAGCATGGGGACGTGACGGTGGGAGGGGCGGTCCGGTGACGGACACGGTGTCGTTGCTGGTCGCCGTGCCCGCGGCCGTGCTGGGGGCGGCGGGCTTCGGCATGTCGAGCGCCGCCCAGCAACGCGCGACCCACGAGGTCCCGATCGCGCCGACCCTCTCCCCCCGGCTGCTCGTCGAGCTGGCGCGCCACCCGTGGTGGTTGCTCGGGCTCGTCACGACGATCCTCGCGCTGGCCATGCAGCTCGTGGCCCTGGCCTTCGGGCCGCTGACGATCGTCCAACCGCTGCTCGTCACCGGCTGCGTGTTCGCCGGGGTGTTCTCGGCGCTGCTCCACCGCCGGGCCCCCGACCGGTGGGTCGTCGGCGGCGGCCTGCTCACCGCCGCCGGGCTCGCCGGGTTCCTCCTGCAGGCCCGACCCGTCGCCGCCGGTCCCGACGCCGAGCACCTCGACGTCACCGACAGCCCGGCGTTCCTCGTCGCCCTCGTCGTGGTGCTCGCGGGCTGTCTGGTCTGGGCCGGCGTCTCGACCCACCCGAGCCGCGTCCTCGCTCTCGCGCTCGGCACCGGCATCCTGTTCGGCGTCACGGCCGCGCTCATGAAGGCGGTGACGACGGCGGTCCGCGGCGGCGCGGGCGAGCTGTTCACCACCCCCGCGCTCTACGCCGCCTGCGTGGTCGGGCCGATGGGGTTCCTGCTCAGCCAGAACACGTTCCAGCAGGGTCGCCTGGTCTCGCCGTCGGTCGCCGTCATCACCACCGTCGACCCGATCGTCGCCGTGTTCGCCGGCATCGCCTGGCTCGGCGAGACGATCGACACCTCCGGCCCGCTGCTGGTCGGCCAGGTCGTCTCCGGGGTGGTCGTGCTGGCCGGGATCGCGTCGGTGACGCTGCGCAGCACGGTCCTGCTGCGGCGCGGCACCGCCCCCGAGGACGCGGCCGTGTGGGAGGGCCGCGACCGGTGACGACGCTCGTCACCGGGGCGTCGTCCGGGATCGGTGCGGCCGTCGCCCGGCGGCTCGCGGGGCGACCGCTCGTCCTCGTGGGCCGCGACGCGGACCGTCTCGACGCGGTGGCCACGGCCACCGGCGGCACGGCGGTCCGGGCGGACCTGACGACCGCCGCAGGCCGCGAGGCGGTCGCCGCGGCCTGTGCCGGCCCCGTCGAGCTCGCCGTCCACGCCGCCGGGGTCGGCGCCTACGCCCCCTTCCCGACGGCGGCCCCGGTCGGACCGCTGCTCGCGGCCGACCTCGAGGCGCCGATCGAGCTGACCCGCGCCCTGTGGCCGGGCCTGGTCGCCGCGCGGGGCCACGTGGTGTTCGTGGCCTCGATCGCCGCGCTCGGCGTCGCGGGCGAGACGACCTACTCGGCGGCGAAAGCCGGGCTCCGGGCCTTCGCCGACGCGCTGCGCCTGGAATCGGACGACGTCGGGGTGACCACCGTGCTGCCCGGGGCCGTCGACACCCCGTTCCTCGCCCGACGCGGCTACGACCGCCGCATCCCGCGTCCCGTGTCACCCGACGTGGTGGCCGATGCCCTCCTGCGCGGCGCCGCCCGGCGTCGGGCGGAGGTGTTCGTGCCGCGGTGGCTCCGGGTGGCGTCGGTCGTGCAGGGCGCGGCGCCCGGGCTCTACCGCCGGTGCGCGCCGCGCTCCTGAGCGCCTAGTGGTGGCCGGTGACGCGCTCCGCCGCGGCGGCGATCCGCTCGTCGGAGGCGGTGAGGGCGATCCGCACGTGCGACCCGCCGTCGGGACCGTAGAACTCCCCCGGCGCGACGAGCACGCCCCGCTCGGCCAGCCACGCCACGGTCGCGCGGCACGGCTCGCCGCGGGTCGCCCACAGGTAGAGCCCGGCCTCGGAGTGCTCGACGGTGAAGCCCGCCTTCTCCAGCGCCGGCCGCAGCACGGCGCGGCGGGCGTCGTAGCGCTGCCGGGTCTCGACCACGTGCAGGTCGTCCGACAGCGCCGCCGTCATCGCCTCCTGCACCGGGCGCGGCACGATCATCCCGGCGTGCTTGCGCACCGCCAGGAGCGACGACACCAGCGCCGGGTCACCCGCGACGAACGCCGCGCGGTAGCCCGCGAGCTGCGAGGTCTTCGACAGCGAGTGCACGGCCAGCAGACCCTGGAGCGACCCGCCGTGGACCCGCGGGTCGAGGACCGAGACCGGGTCGGAGCCCGGGCCCGGCAGACCGAGATAGCACTCGTCGGACGCCACGACCGCGCCCATCGCGCGGGCCTCGGCGACCCGGGCGGCCAACGCCTCGGCCGACAGCACCCGCCCCGTCGGATTCGACGGCGAGTTCAGCCAGACCAGGCGCGTGCCGGGCGGCAGCGAGCCCTCGTCGGGAACCCGGACCGCCTCGGCGCCCGCCAGCAAGGCGCCGACCTCGTAGGTCGGGTACGCCAGCGACGGGATCGCGACGGTCGCCCCGCGCAGGCCGAGCAGCGTCGGCAGCCACGCGACCAGTTCCTTCGACCCGATCGTGGGCAGCACCGCGTCCGCCTCGAGCCCGGTCACGCCGAAGCGCCGCGCGAGCGCCTCGACGACGGCGAGTCGCAACGCCGGCGTGCCGTGCGTCTGCGGGTAGCCCGGCGAGTTCCAGGCCTCCCGCAGGGCGGTCGCGACGACGGCGGGCACCGGGTCGACCGGGGTGCCCACGGAGAGGTCGACGACGCCGTCGGGGTGCGACCGCGCCGTCGCCGTCTCCGCGGCGAGACTGTCCCAGGGGAAGTCCGGAAGGGGTGGGACGCTCACTCGCCCTGCGGCGGGAGGCTCGGCACCGGGCCGGCGTCCTTGT
The DNA here is from genome assembly GCF_030269685.1 of Actinomycetospora sp. NBRC 106378. Classification (GTDB taxonomy): domain Bacteria; phylum Actinomycetota; class Actinomycetes; order Mycobacteriales; family Pseudonocardiaceae; genus Actinomycetospora. Next base: position 22,272 of record NZ_BSTT01000009.1, on the reverse strand, counting down.
CGGTCTTGCCGACCTTCGAGGCACCGCCCGGCGACCCCAGCTCGTCGAAGAAGTCGACGTTGGCCTGGGTGTAGACGGACCACTGGTCCGGCACGTCGTCCTCGTAGTAGATGGCCTCGACCGGACACACCGGCTCACAGGCACCGCAGTCGACGCACTCGTCGGGGTGGATGTACATCATCCGCCCGCCCTCGTAGATGCAGTCGACGGGGCACTCCTCGATGCACGCCTTGTCGAGCACGTCCACACACGGTTCGGCGATCACGTACGTCACGTCGGCTCCTGCTCCCTACTCAGCTCGAGTGTCCTCACCACCGGGCCGGTGGTGGTCGGCCCGCACACGGCGATGAAACGCCCCCGCAGTATTCCGTTCGACGGCGCGCCGTGCCCGGGCGGGTCGCCCGTCCCACGACGTGTCAGGCGCCACATCCGTCGCGAACCGGTCGGCGCGGCTACCCGTGCTCCCGGGCCACCCACGCGGCCGCGTGCTTCGCGGCCCGCTTGAGGCCCGACCGCTCGGCCTTGTAGGCGCCGAACGCGCCGACCACGGGCAGGTTGGCGACGGCCCGCCAGAAGCGGCGTCCCTGCGGCCGGCGGCCGAGTTCGTCGTGCAGCGCGAACAGCGAGCGCCCCATCCGCCACACCGCGCGGGCGAGCGACCGCAGCCGGCTGTCGCCGGAGTGCTCGCGGTGCAGGTCGCCGGTGAGGTCGGCCGCGTCGCGCTCGACCTGGTCGCCGTGGGCGTCGCCCTCCGGGGCCAGGTCGCGCTCGAACAGCACCGCGGCGAGGAGGCGGACCTGCTCGTCGCGGTCGGTCACCCCGTGCTCGCCCGCGATCGCACAGACGACCAGCCCCTGGGCGGACAGGCCGAGGATGTCCGACACGGGCAGCCGCCGGGCCAGGGCCCCGCCGATGCCCGGGATCGCCGCGATCGCCGAGGTGAACCGGCCGACCCGGCCGACCCACCACTGGTCCCGCTCCTCGTGCGACATCACGGCCCACCGCGGCGTGCCGGGCAGGCGTGAGGTGGCGAGGCGGTCGAGCACGCGGCTGCGCAACCGGCGGACGGTCCGGCCGAGCTTCCCGATCCGACCCTTCGCCGGCGGTTCCTCCGGCGCGGGCCCCTCCAGCTCCAGGGCACGGCGCTGGGCGAGCTTGCCCAGCCGGAACGGGTCGGCGTCCCGGAGCCCGGAGAGCACCGGGCCGGTGGCGGCCACGAACGGGCGCAGCACGCTGATCATGTACTCGTCGGAGACGGCGGCCATGCCCGCCTCATGCCCGAATGCGGGGGTGGCCACACCGCATGCCGTGGGTCACAGTGAGGTGGTGGACATCCGGGCGAACGCGGTGCGGGCAGCGGTCGGCCCGCACCTCACCGCGCTCGGCGCGCACTACGGCGCCTGCCGGGGCGGTGCGGTCTCGTGGTGGTTCCCCGCCTCCGGACGGCGCGAACGCCGCCTGCTCTTCCGGCCGCTGGAGGGACTCGACGAGTGGGAGGTCGAGTACGCCGAGCACTCCGCCGACGGGCGGCGCGTGCTGCGACACGGGTCGCGCACGGTGCGCACCTCCCACGCCGGGCTCGCCGCGGCCGTGGACGAGCTCGTCGGCCGCGACCTCCCCCGGCGGCGCGGGGAGCACCTTCCCGACGTCGGGTCGGGGCCGGTCGTCATGGACGGTGCGGCTCCCGGTCCGCGCGCGGCCGCCGCAGCCGCCGCGGCCCACCGGCCACCTCCCCCGCCCCGGTCGGTCCGCGTGGGCGACGGGGTGCTGGGCATGGTCGTCGCCGTGGCCCTGCTCGCCGCGTGCCGGATCGACATCGACCTGGCGCCGAACATCGCGGCGGTCGCCGTGCCGATGTTGGGCATCTCGGCGGTGTGGACGCTGATCGGGCTGTCCGGGGCGGAGCACCGGCGCCGCTGATCCCGCAGCGGTGCGTCCCGCACCCGGCCCGACTCCTGCGCGTCCCGCACACACCTCGGTCGGCCCGGCACCCGACCTGGAGGACCCCGACGCGCCACGCACACAGGTCGCGCCGGCACGCGTCGGTCGGACGGGTCGCGCCGGCGTCGGTGGCGGGGTGTGTGCGTCCCGCGTCGGGGTCACCGACATCGGTCCGCCGATCGCCCCGAGTGTGTGCGTGCGGCGCACGGCTGGGCGGCGTATCCCCGCGGGCCTGCTCTCGTCGCGGCCTTCGAACGTCGACCCGTCGCCCGGTCGTTCTGATTGACCCCGACGAGGCCGGCGGGCGGCGGCCGCAGACCACGACAGGACGCAGGCGCGGCGGCCCACGGCGACCTCAGGCCGCGACGTCCCCCGACGGCGACGGGCGTACGGGACGGCTCGCGATCCAGACCCCCGGGAACAGGCCGGCGGCGATGAACACGAGCGCCCGCCAGTCGGGCGGGAACGTCCCGCTCCCGGCCGGGCCCCAGAAGCCGAACACGACGACCACGAGGAACCAGGTCACGAGCGGCGCGAAGACCAGCCGCGACCCGGGGAAGCAGCGGTCGACCACGCGCACCGCGAGCGGGGTCGTCACCGCCGCCACCAGGATCGACACCGGCAGCAGGACCGACCCCACCGTCAGGGTCAGCCACGCCACCTCGGTGAACGCGAGCAGGGCGACGTCGAGCAGGACGACCGCGAGGACCAGCACCCTCACGCCGAGAGCGCCGCCAACCCCCTATCGGCGTGCTCCCCTCGATCTCGGTCGGGACCCCGCAGCAGCACGAAGCCCTCGACCCCGACGACCGGCTGCGCCAGCTCGTTGGAGAGCGCGTAGGCCGGCGGTTCGGACCCGTCGTCGAGCACGGTGATCTGGGTGGCGTGCGCCCGGAGCGCAGCGAGCTTGCGCACCCGCGCGGGACCGAGCTCGACCCGCACGGTGACGACGTCGTCGGGGACCGTCGGCAGGCCGCTGACGTCCGGCACCGGCAGCCCGAGCCAGGGACGCCGGCGCAGGGACGCGAGACCGCGCTCGACGTCGCCGCGGGGCGAGACCGCCGCGTACAGCGCGACCCGCTGCCCGAGCGGGTCGATCCGTTCCACGGCGCCGCCGGTGATCTCGTGGGCGCGGACGTGGTCGGGGTGGCCGTAGCCGCCCGAGGCGTCGTAGCTGATGACGACGTCGGGCTCGGTCTCGGTCAGGATCTCCACGAGCTGGTGGACCTGGAGGTCGACGTCCGCCCGCGTCGCGAACGCACCCTCGGACAGGTGGGCCGGGGCAGCCGCCCGGATGCCCTCGCCGGTGGAGACCATGCCCGAGTCGTGCCAGCGTCCCTCCTCGCCGAGGAACCGGTGGTCGGTGACGCCGAGCGCGGCGCACGCGGCGGCGAGCTCCTTCGCCCGGTACTGCGCGAGCTCGGGGGACCCCTCGAGGTACTTCAGCTCCGGCGGGATCACCTCGCCGAGCTCGCCGAGCGTGCAGGTGACGAGCGTGACGTCCCACCCGGCGTCGACCGCGCGGGCCATGAGCCCACCGCACGTGATCGTCTCGTCGTCCGGGTGGGCGTGGACCAGCACCATGCGGCTCACTCGGTCCGGTCCTCCTCCGGGAGGTCCCCCAGCGTCGCGAAGGCTCCGAGGATCGGCTCGACGTCGCCCTTGGTGGTCCACGACCGGATCTGGTCCGCGGAGCGCCGGGCGAGCGAGGCGCGGTGCAGCTCGAACTCGTCGGCGTGCAGCACGACGTCGGCCTGCTGCGGGTCGCCGTCGTCGGACGCCCAGGACCACTGCTTCCCGACGAGGCCCAGGGTCGTCCCCTCGGGCAGCCCGGCGCCGACGCGGGGCGCGAAGCGGTCGCGGATCAGCGCCACCCCGCCGGAGTCCTTGCCGCCGGGCACGCCGAGGGCGCCGCGGAGGTCCTGCTCGTGGATGATCACGTCCCCGAGCGGACGGGGGCCGTGCTCCCGCATCCACGCCCGCAGCGGCTCGGCGGTCGCGCGCCACTCCTCGATCAGCTGCGTCACCGAGTGGCCACGGCGGGCCTCGACCTGCTTCGCGGTCCAGGTCTCGTTGTGGTCGTCGGGCTCGTCGCCCGCGACCACGTCGGTGCCGAGCCCGACCATGTGGCTGAACAGGTCGCGCACCGTCCAGTCCGGGCAGGCCGGCACGTGCCGCTCCACCTGCTCCTCGGTGGCGTCCTCCAGCAGCGCGATGACGCGCTCCTGGGCCTTGCTCCACTCCTCGATCGGGTCCACACCGGTCATCGTGCCTCACTCCTCCGGGAGCTCGTCGCGCAGCAGCGGGGAGAACACGACGGGGACGGCCGCCACGACCGTCACCGCCACGGCCACCCACAGCACGGGGACCAGCCCGAGAGCACCCGCGAGGGCTCCGCCGAGCAGGGCGCCGACCGGCGGCGTCCCGAACACGAGCGTGCGGATGGAGGCGTTCATCCGGCCGAGCAGTTCGGGCGGGCAGGTGCGCTGTCGCATGCTCACCTGGGCGACGTTGTAGGCGACGGCCGCGAACGCCGCCCCGGCCGCCGACACGGCGAGCAGGACGGCCCCGTGCGCCACGGGGGTCAGGGCGACGGACGGCACCTCGAGCAGCGCGGCCAGCGGCACGACCCGGCCCTGCCCGACGAGGTCGGCGAGCCGACCCGCGGTGAGGGCGCCGAGCACCCCGCCGACCGCCCCGACCGACAGCACGATCCCGAGCGTCGACGGCGACAGTCCGAGGGTGCGCAGCGCGAACAGCACGACGACGGCCTCCCGCAGCCCGGAGGCGAGGTTGATCCCCGCGGTGCACAGGGTGATCCGTCGGATCACCGGGTGTCCGACGACGTAGCGGAGGCCCTCCGCGATCTCGCGCAGCAGCGCCCGTCGCCCGCTACCGGGTGGGCGGGCCGGCGCCGGCACGCGCCGGAGGAACACCGCCGAGAGCAGGAAGCTCGCCACGTCGGCGAGCAGCGCCGCCGGCGCCGACACCACCCGGAGGAGCAGACCGCCGAGACCCGGCCCGGCGACCTCCGCGGCGGACGCGCCCGTCATGAGCACGGAGTTGGCGCGGACCAGGTCGTCACGGTCGACGAGGGCGGGCAGGATGCTCTGCGCCGCGACGTCGGCGAACACCGTGGCGACGCCCACGGCGAAGGCGACCGCGACGGCCTGGGCGAGACCGAGCCCGCCGAACCAGGCGACGAGCGGCAACGTGACCAGCAGGCCCGCTCGGAGGAGGTCGCAGACGACCATCACCCGCCGCGGTCGCCAGCGGTCGACCAACGCCCCCGCGGGCAGCCCCACCACCAGGAACGGGACCGTGCCCGCGGCGGCGAGCACGCCCATCTCCCACGGGGTCGCCGCCAGCACGGTCGCGGCGAGCACCGGCAGCACGAGCACGCTGACCTGGCTGCCGACCTCGCTGACGGTCGCCGAGGTGACCAGCGGGGTGAAACCCGGTCGCCCCCACACGCTCACCGCGGCACCCTCGGCCGATGATCGAGGTTCCCGCCGAGGCCCGGCGCCGGATGGCCCGCCGGCACGGCGACGACGTCGAAGCGTGGCTCGACGGCGTCCCGGCGCTGGTCGCGCGGCTGGCCCGGCGCTGGCGGGTGACGCCCGACGGCGCGGTGCTCTCCGGCAACTCCGGCCTCGTGGTCCCGGCCGACCGGGGCGTCCTGAAGCTGACACCCGACGTCATGATCGCGGCCACCGAGGCGGCGGCGCTGCAGTACTGGGCGCCCTGCCGGCACGTCGTGAACCTGCTCGACCACGACGACGGGGCGCTGCTGCTCGGCCGCGTGCGGCCGGGCACCGCCCTGCCGTCCGAGACCGGCGCCCTCGACGTCGTGCCGGCGCTGCGCGACCTGATGACGGCGGAGGGCCCGCTCCCGGACCTGCCCCCGCTCGGGGCGCGGATCGCGTTCTGGCTGGGCCGGGTGCGGGAGCAGGTCGTCGACGAGGCCCTCGACGACCGCATCCCGCTCGGACGCCTCGACGACGCCGCGCACCGGGCGGCCGCGCTCGGGGCGGAGCGCGGTCACCACGGCGTGGTCCACGGCGACCTGCACCCGGCGAACCTGCTCGCGGGACCGGACGGCGCCGTCGTCATCGACCCGCGTCCGCACCTCGGCGACCGCACCTTCGACCTCGTCGACCTCGTCCTGCTCGACCCCGACGCCCTCGACGGGACCGTCGAGGGCCTCGCCCGGGAGCTCGACGGCGTGGACCCGGACCGGCTGCACGCCTGGTGCCACGCCCTGGCCCCGGCGAACGCCGTGGCGGCGCTCCGGACCGCCCCTGATGCCCCTCACACGGCGGCGCTGGTCCGACTGGCGCAGCGCTCCGGATGAACGAACGGCACCCTCGCGCACGGAGATGCTGCGAGAGTGCCGTTCGCTCAGCACGGGGTCGGGGGTCAGGCGGCCGAGTCGGCGTCGCCCATCGGGAAGTGGCAGGCGAACGTGTGCGTGCCCGCCACGTCGCTCGCCCGCAGCACCGGCACCTCGTCGGCGCAGCGCTGCTGGGCCTTCGGGCACCGCGTGCGGAAGCGACATCCCGACGGCGGGTTCGCCGGGCTGGGGATGTCACCGGTGAGCACGACGCGGGACTTGCGGCGTCGACGCTCGGCGGCCGGGTCGGGCAGCGGCACCGCCGAGAGCAGCGCCTGGGTGTAGGGGTGGCGCGGGTTCTCGTAGACCGACACCGCGTCGCCCAGCTCGACGACCTTGCCCAGGTACATCACGGCGACGCGGTCGGAGATGTGGCGGACCACCGACAGGTCGTGGGCGATGAACAGGTAGGAGAGGCCGAGCCGCTCCTGCAGGTCCTCGAGGAGGTTGACCACCCCCGCCTGGACCGAGACGTCGAGCGCCGACACCGGCTCGTCGAGCACGACCACCCGCGGGTTCGCGGCCAGGGCCCGGGCGATGCCGATGCGCTGGCGCTGCCCGCCGGAGAACTCGTGGGAGTACCGGTTGCGGTGCTCGGACTTGAGCCCGACCAGCCCGAGGAGCTCGTCGACACGGTCACGCAGGTCGGACTCCGACGAGTACACCTGGTGGATGCGCAGCGGCTCGGCGATCAGCTCGCTGACCGGCAGGCGCGGGTCGAGCGAGCCGAACGGGTCCTGGAACACCATCGACAGCTCGCGCCGCAGCGGGCGCATCTCCTTCGCGGAGAGCCCGACGAGCTCGCGCCCGTCGTAGCGCACCGACCCGGAGTCGGGCCGGATGAGCTGCAGGATCGAGCGGCCCGTCGTCGACTTGCCGCAGCCGGACTCCCCGACCACGCCGAGGGTCTCCCCGGCGTCGACGTCGAGCGAGACCTCGGTGACGGCCTGGACCCGGCCGACGACGCGGCGCAGGACGCCCTGGCCGCGGACGGGGAACGTGGTGGTGAGGTCACGGACCTGCAGCAGCGCGCCGTCGCGCTCGCCACCGGCCCCGGGTGCGGCCCCGGCCTCGGTGCTGGGTGCGCTCATGCGGGCACCTCCGTGCGGGAGAAGAGGTTCTCGGTCGAGCCCTCGGCGAGCACGTCCCAGCGGCGGCACCGCGAGAGGTGGTCGGTGCCGATGGTCGAGCTGCGCTGCGCTGCGTCTCCGGTGCCCACCTCCACCAGCTCCGGCTCCGCCTCGCGGCAGGCGTCCTCGACGATCGGGCAGCGGGGCGCGAACGAGCACCCCGGTGGGAGGGACACCAGCGACGGCGGCGCCCCGGGGATCGGGTGCAGCCGGCCGCCGATCTGGTCGACGGCGGGCAGGGAGGACAGCAGCCCGACGGTGTACGGCATGCGCGGCCGCTCGAAGACCTCCTCGGTGGGGCCGGTCTCGACGATCGTCCCGCCGTACATGACCTGCACACGGTCGGCCGTGCCGGCGACCACGCCGAGGTCGTGGCTGACCAGGACCAGCGAGGCCCCGGACTCCACGCGGGCCTGGTCGAGGACCTCGAGCACCTGGGCCTGCACCGTGACGTCCAGCGCGGTCGTCGGCTCGTCGGCGATGATCAGCCGCGGCTTGTTCACCATCGCCATGGCGATCATCGCGCGCTGGCGCATGCCGCCGGAGAACTCGTGCGGGTACTGCTTCGCGCGCGTCTCCGGCTGCGGGATGTCGACCAGGGCGAGCGCGGCGACCGCGTCGCGCCACGCCTCGTCCTTCGACACCGACGCGTGGGCCCGCCGGGCCTCGGCGATCTGCCGACCCACGGTGTGGACGGGGTTCATGGAGCTCATCGGGTCCTGGAAGATCATCGCCATCTCCGACCCGCGCAGGCCGCGCAGCGTCTCCGGCTTCGCGCCCACCAGCTCGGTCCCGTCGAACCGGATCGACCCGGTGACCCGGGCCGACCCCGGCAGCAGCCGCGGGACCGCCATGAGCGACACCGACTTGCCGGACCCGGACTCGCCGACGACACCGAGCACCTCGCCCGGCTCGACCGCGAAGCTGACGTCACGGACGGCGTGGACCTCGCCGTCCTCGGAGGGGAACGTGACCGACAGGCCGTCCACCTCGAGCAGTGCCCCGCTCGTTCCAGTCATGGCTGTCACCGCCTGGTCTGGCGCGGGTCGAACGCGTCGCGCAACCCGTCGCCGATGAAGTTGATGGTCAGCGAGATCAGCACGATCGCCACGAAGGGCGCCCAGAACAGCCAGGGCCGCGTCCCCAGCTGGGTGTAGTTCTGGTTGAGCACCAGCCCCAGCGAGGTGTCGGGGATCTGCACGCCGAGCCCGATGAACGACAGCGCCGCCTCGGTGAGGACGGCGAGCGCGAGGGTCAGCGTCGCGTTCACGACGATGGTGCCGATCATGTTGGGCACCAGGTGCTTCGTGACGATCCGCCACGTCGTCGCCCCTGAGGCCCGGGCCGCCTCGACGAACTCGCGCTGCGAGAGCGCCAGCGCCTCGGCCCGCGTCACGCGGGCGATCGGCATCCAGAGGAAGAAGCCGAGGATGAGCCCGACGAGCCACCACGAGCCGCCGAGGCCCGCGATGAGGATCGCGGCGACCGCCTGGAGCGGGACGACCAGGAACAGGTCGGTGACGCGGGAGACGGCGGTGTCGGTCCCGCGGCGCAGGTACCCGGCGACGGTGCCGAGGAGCACGCCGACCACGGTCGAGATGACCGCTGCGATGAACCCGATCTGCAGCGAGAACTGCGAGCCCTTCATCACCAGCGAGAAGACGTCGGCGCCGACCTGGTCGGTGCCGAAGACGTGGGCCGGGCTCGGGTCCTCGTAGGACCCCGCCGACAGGTTCGTCAGCGAGTAGCCGAGGAAGAACGGGGCGATGTAGACGAACAGGATGAACAGCACCAGGATCGTCAGCGCGGTCATCGCCGCGCGGTGGCGCAGGAAGCGGCGCCGCACGAGCTGCCCCTGGGTGAGGAACACCCCGCCGACGTCGCCGCCGTCGCCGCTGCCCGACGGCGGGCCGGGCACCTTTCCCGGGTGGGTGGGAGCCGGGGTGGTCTCCGTGGTCTCAGCCAAGACGGATCCTCGGGTCGAGGTAGCTGTAGGCGATGTCCGCGAGCAGGTTGAACAGCACGACGATGGTCGCGGTGACGATCAGCCAGCCCATCAGCATGTTGGGGTCGTACTGCTGGATGGAGCGGACGAGCAACGACCCCATGCCGTTCCAGCCGAACACCTGCTCGGTGACGATCGCCCCGCCGAACACGGCACCGAAGTTGTAGGCGAAGTAGGTCGTGACCGGCAGCAGCGCGTTGCGCAGGGCGTGCCGGAGCACCACCTGCCGCTCGGTGAGGCCCTTCGCCCGCGCGGTGCGCACGTAGTCCGAACGCATCGTCTCGAGCATCGAGGCCCGCTGGAAGCGGCTGTAGGCGGCGAAGCTGATCGCGGCGAGGGCGATCGTCGGGAGGATGTAGGCCCCGGTGAACTTGAAGAACACCTCGCCGGGTGAGCCGGTGAACCCTCCGGCCGGCGGACCCGCCGTCGTGAGCCACCGGTCGAGCCCGAGGTTGATCAGCAGCACGTTGAACTCGATGCCGTAGACCTTGAGGATGATGCCGATGCAGAACACCGGCATCGCGAAGAGCACGAAGGCGAGCGTCGTCGCGGTGTAGTCGGTGATCGAGTACTGCCGCAGGGCCGCGATCGCGCCGACCGCGCCGCCGATCAGCAGCGCGATGACCTCGGCGATCACCACGAGTCGGATGGTCACCCAGAGGGCGCTGCCGACGGCCGGGAGGACCTCGGCCTGGGCCTGCCCGAGGGCGACGCTGGTGCCCCAGTTCCCGGAGAGGACCCCGGTGAACCACTCCCAGTAGCGCACCAGGATCGGCTGGTCGAGCCCCAGCTGGCGGGCCGTGGCGTCGATGGCCTCGGGGGTGATGCCGGGGCGGGCCCGCAGGCCCGCGAGCGGGTCACCGGAGCTGGCGACCATCACGTAGAGCAGGAACGACGCCACGAGGAGCACGCCGATCGAGATCAGGACGCGCCGCAGGATGTACGCGGCCACGTGTCACCTCTTTCCGTCGAGCGGACCCGACGGGGCCGGGGTCGCCGGCCCCGTCGGGCGTCGCTGACCTGTTGGCCGAGCTACTGCGTGACGGCCCACTCGTTCGCGTGCAGCATCGCACCGAGGTTGGGCTGGTACCAGACGTTGTCGATCTTGTCCGTGTACCCGACGGTGTTGGGCTGGACGTAGAGCGGGATCGACGGGAGGTCCTGGGCCATCAGCTTGTCGGCCTGCTGCCACTGGGCGAGGTAGCCGGCCGGGTCCAGGTTGCCGGACGCCTGCGCCATGAGCGCGTCGAGCTGCGGGTTCGAGTAGCCCTGGTAGTTCTGCGAGCCACCGGTCTTGTAGATCGACTCGTGCGACGAGGTGAACGGGTCGTTCTGCCAGGCGTAGAGCGCGACGTCGTAGTCCCCGGCCCCGAGACGGGTGTCGAGGAAGTTCGGGTCGTTGTCGTCGACGATCTTGATGCCCGCCTGCTGGCAGGCCGCCTGGATCAGCTGCACCGTCTGCACGCGGCGCGGCACGTTGGTGTGGCTGATCCGGAACTGCAGCGGCTGGCCGTTCTTCGCGAAGACGCCGTCCGGCCCCTTGACCCAGCCGTCCTGGGTGAGCGTCTGGGACGCCTGCTGGGGGTTGCCGGTGCCGATCAACTGCGAGTAGGCGTCCTCGTAGCCCCGCTGGGACGGCAGGAACATCAGGCTCTGCAGCGGTGCCGCGTCCGGCTGGACACCCTTGACGAGCTTGTCGGTGATGTCCTGGCGCGGCACGCACTGCGCGAACGCGGTGCGGACGGCCTTGTCGGCGAACAGCGGGTTCTTGAAGTTCATGTCCAGGTGCTCGTAGGAGGCACCCGAGGTGGCCTGGAACTTCACGCCCTGCGCGGAGAGGCTGCGCAGGAGGTTCGAGGCGTTGACGTCCGGCTGGTTCGCCGTCACCTGGATCTCGTTGTTCTGCAGCGCCTGCGCGGCGGCGGTGGCGTCGGCGATGTTGCGGTAGGTGAGCCGCTCGGGCCCGCCCGGGTTGCCCTTCCACGCCGGGTTGCGGGTCATCGTCACCGACTGGTCCTGCACCCAGCTGTCGAGCTGGTACTGGGCCGACGCCGGCATGACCGACTTGTCGAAGCCGTTCCACCCGGTGTTCCAGAACTGCGTCATCGCCTGGAGCTGCGCCGGCGGCGAGGCGGGCGTGATCTGGCGGATGTCCGGGATGCCGGTCTTCTGCTCGAGGATGTGCGCCGGGAGCAGGTCACCGTTGTTCTGGCTGAACAGACCGATGTAGTCGGCGAAGGGCTGGGCGAACGTCGCCTGGAAGGTGGTGTCGTCCAGGCACTGCGCCTGGCCGATGTTGCCGTAGCCGTTCGAGCTCGCCGCCGTGAAGCCGGGGATCTTGCCGCTGCCGGCGAGGTAGGCGAGGTAGAAGTCCTTGCAGTTCCACGGCGCGCCGTCCGACCACGTGACGCCCGGCTTCATCCGCCAGCGGATGACCTGCGGGTTCGTCGACACCTCGTCGATCCCGGCCATCATGTCGCCGTTGATCAGCGGTGTGCCGTCGTTGTCGAGCACGGTCGCCGACGCGAGGACCGGCAGCGAGGCGTACAGGTTGTAGACCGTGTTGTTCGCCGCGGTGTCGTTGTTGTACGCCGTGTACGCGGTGTCGGCCGCGACGGTGACGCCGGGACCCGAGGGCACCTGGGGCGACACGTAGACGTTGCCCTGCCGCCCCTTCGCCTGGGGCGCGGTGGTGGAGCCGAAGTTGTTGTCCCCGCCTCCCCCGCCACACCCGGCCAGCACGAGTGCGCCGGCCGCGGCCAGCGCTCCGACGGCAATCCAGCGCGAACGACCGCGCCTGGTGAACCTGGTCACCACACCTCCAGAAGACGTTTGACAAGCGGGATCGCCGCCGGAGGCAACCTAAGTGGTCCAGACCTCTTCCGCCACCCCGGCGTGTTGCCACCGCGTCACGAAGTCGTCGCGCGATGTCCGATCGGGCACACCCGATCGGGGGACGCGATCCTGCTAGTTGTTCGCGTCGCCGTTGGCCTGGCCCTGCCGGGCGGGTGGCGCCCACCGGTCCGCCGAGGCGAACGGGCTGACCCCGAAGGGTGGCACCACGACGTCCGTCCGGCTCGCCGGGGCGACGAGCGTGGCCGTCGCCTGGAAGAGCGGGACCACCGGGGTGGCCCGCCAGAGCAGCGGCTCGGCGAGCGCGAGGGCGGTGTCCGGGTCGATCGACCCGGAGGAGGCGCCGTCGAGGACCGACTGCAGCGTCGGGTCGCAGAACCCGGTGACCGACAGCGCCTCGGACGCCTCCGGCGTGCCCTGCGCCGCGAGCGGGGCGGCGGTCGTCGTGGTGGGCGCGGGGGTCGTCGAGGTCGGGGCGGCCCGGGTGGTGCTCGGCGGGGACGCCACCGACGTGGTGGGCGGCGCGGTCGCCGTCGTCGTGCGAGGGACCGCGGGCGAGACGCCCGACGTCGTGGGCGCCTGGCGGCCCGGGCAGCCGACGATCGAGTCCAGCCCCGCGATCGGGTCCTGCCCCACCGGCAGCGCCAGGACGGTGACGTCGGCGACGGCCATGTCCGACGGCGACTTCGGGATCGGCGGCACCGAGGTGGTGGTCTCCGTCGGCGGGGTCGTGGTCGTCGTGGGCGCGGTCGACGTGGGGGCCGGGGAGGTCGTCGTCGTGCCGGGGACCGCCGACGACGTCAGCGGCCCGGGGGACGAGGGGGTGGCCACCACCGACGGCGTGTCCGACGGGATCGGCCCGCGCCCGGGCGGGAAGGGGTTGGCGCCCGAGTCGGCGACCACCGTGGTGCCGATGCCCGCCGCGTTGAGCTGGTCGGCGAGCGAGCCGAGGAGCCGTCCGTACGGCGAGACCTGCGGGGGTGCGGCGAGCCGGAGCCGCAGCGGCGTCCCGTCCCGGGTCCACCGGCCGTCGGCCCCGAGCAGGTAGCCCGCCTGGGCGAGCAGCCGCGTCGCGGCGGCGCGGTCGGGCGCGCGGGCCGGCGCGTCGGCGGTGATCGTGGGGCGGTAGCCGGGCTGGCTCGGCGCGGTCGCGAAGGCGTCGGCGCGCAGCGCGGCACCCGGCCCGCCGTCGGCGCCCGCGGTGACCAGCGCGTCGCGGTCGAGCAGCGAGACCACGGCCCGGCGCACCCGCGGGTCGGCGAGCGGGCCGTCGTCCGAGCGCAGGGCGAGCTCCACCAGCTGCGCCTCGGGCACGGTGCGCACGGCGAGCGGGCCGGCGGGGCCGGGCGCGGCCGACGCGAGGGCGTTCAGGGCCGCCAGATCGTCCCCGTCGGCCCGGAATTGCGTGGCCTGCACGTCCCCGGTGCGGACCCGGTCGATCAGGGAGGCGTGGTCCGCGGCCTGCAGCACGATCTGGTCGGGCACCGCGGGGGTGCTCCAGTAGACGCTGTTGCGGACCAGGGTGACCTGGCCCCGGATGCGGTCGACGAGCCGGATCGCGTACGGCCCGCCGGAGACCGGGATGCTGTCCTGCAGCGCCCCGCCCCACGACCCGGGGGCGTCCTTGAGCAGGTGCGCGGGCAGCAGGTGGTCGAAGAGCGTCGGCCAGGCCGGGTAGGGCCGGTCGAACACCACGTCGACCGCCTTCCCCCCGGCCCGCGACCGCACGTCGGCGATGGCCCGGTAGCCCGCCGCGTCGACCACGCCGGGCTGTGAGCGCATCTGCTGCCACAGGTAGACGAAGTCCTCGGCGGCGATCGGGGCGTTGTCGGACCACGCGGCGGCGGGGGCGATCTCGTAGGAGACGGTGTACGGGCGGGTGGCCGACACCCGGGCCGAGGTGACCACCGTGGTGTCCGGTCGCCGCACCCCGTCGGGCCCGAGACGGAAGGCACTGGGCAGCACGAGCGAGGCCGTCGTCCGGCTGGTCGGCGTGAGGTCGGCGATCCGGTGCGGGTTGAAGCCGATGCCGAGGTCGTCGACGCCGATGCGCAGCTGGGTCGGGTCGGGCTCGAGCTGCGGCTGGGGGCGGACCGCCGTGGTCGGGGCCTGACCCACCACCGGCGGCGGCGAGGTCGAGCACCCGGCCAGCACCAGCAGACCGGCGAGCACGGCGACCAGGAGAGCTCTCATGACGGGACGGTGAGCGGACCCTCTCGAACTCGGCAGGCGCGGCGACGGGCCTCGGGGACCGCGGGTCCCGAGGGGCGAGACATCGTGACACGCGACCCCGTCAGCACCGCGTTCGGCCCTTTCGTGGCGCGGGTCGCTCAGGTTAGCCTCACCTCATGGGCAAGGCTGCTGCATCGACGTGGGTGGACGCCCTCGCGCGTCTGCGGCCCCGCGAGCGCGTCGTCGCCGCTCCCGCGCCGGCCCGGGTGGTGGTCGACCCGGTCCAGGCCTGCGCGCTCACGGGCGCGAAGCGGGCGAAGAAGAAGTGCTGCCGCTCCACCCCGCGCTGCAAGGGCTGCCCGGTGGTGCTCATGCGCGCCGCGAGGGCCGCCGAGTCGGGGTTGACCGGGAAGGACCTCGCCCGGGCCGTCAAGCGCGCCCGCGCCGCCTGACCCTCAGGCCCCCAGCGCGGCCCGCAGGGCGGGCAGGAGCACCTCGTCGGCCGGGAGCCACGCGATGCCGTCGAGCTCGTCGGCACCCACCCAGCGCAGCGCCAGGTGCTCCAGCGCGACCGGTTCCGCGCCGTTCGCCGGCCGGCACCGGTAGAAGCGGAGCAGCAGCGACTCCCCCGAACGGCCGGTCACCGGGACGTCCGGCCCGAGCCGGCCCTCGACGACGACGGCGTAGTCGAGCTCCTCGTGCAGCTCGCGCACCACCGCGTCGGCCTCGGACTCGCCCTCCTCGACCGACCCGCCCGGCAGCTCCCACCGGCCGCGCATGTCCGGCGGCTCCGCCCGTTGCGCGACGAGCAGCCGCCCGCCGTGCACCACCGCCGCGCCCACCACGATCTTCACTGTCCGTCCCCTCGCCCGCCCCGACGACGTGCATCATGACCGGTATGGCCGACCTGCTCCCGGACGACGCCGTCTCCTCCGCCCTCGCCGACCTCCCGGGCTGGGAGCGCGACGGCGACTCCCTCGTGCGCACCGTCGCGCTCCCGGGCTTCCTCGACGCGATCGCGGTGGTCGACGCGGTGGCGCAGGAGGCCGAGGCCGCGGACCACCACCCGGACATCGACATCCGGTACTCGACCCTGACCTTCCGGCTCTCGACGCACTCCGAGGGCGGGCTCACGGCCAAGGACACCGACCTCGCGGCGGAGATCTCGGCCGCGATCGACGCGCGCTCCTGACCTGCGCAGCGCCTCTTTCGTCGCCGTCCTCGTCGCGACCGTCGCGGCGTTCGGCGGGTACGCCCTGCTGCTGCCGGTCCTCCCGCTCTGGGCGACGGCGGGCGGGGCGGGGCCGGGCCTCGCCGGCTCGGTCACCGGGGTGTTCATGGCAGCGACCGTGGTCTCCCAGCTCGGGGTGCCCGCGCTGCTGCGCGCGGTCGGGCACCGCGCGTCGCTGGCGCTCGGCGCCCTCACCCTCGGGGCACCGGCCGCGCTCCTGCCGCTGAGCCCGTCGCCGGCGCTGCTCGTGCCGGTCGCCGTCGTCCGTGGCATCGGGTTCGGCGTCCTCACGGTCACCGGCGCGGCCCTCGTCTCCGACCTGGTCCCCCCGGCGATCCGCGGCCGGGCCACGGCCGTCTACGGGCTCGCGATCGGCCTGCCGCAGCTGGTGCTGCTCACCGGCGGGGTCTGGGCATGGTCCCGGCTCGGTCCGACCCCGGTCCTGCTGCTCGGCGCGGCGCTGCCGCTGCTCGCCCTGCCCGCGATGGCGCTGCTCCCCCGCCGGGTGCTTCCCGACGGAGCAACCGAGCACGCCGACAGGGGGTCGGGGCCGGTCCCGGCCGGGCGGGCGCTGCGCGTCCGCACCGTCGCCGGGCCCTGGGCCGTGATGCTCGTGTGCGCGGCCAGTGCCGGCGGCGTGATCACGGTGCTCCCGCTGGTCGGGGCGGGTGGCACCGCGACGGCGGCGCTGTCGCTGTTCGCCCTGACGCTCGCCCAGCTCGTCGGCCGCATCGTCTCCGGGGAGCTCGGCGACCGGCTGCGGCTCGCCGGCCGGATCACCCGGCCCGCGCTCGCGCTCACCGCGCTCGGGGCGGCCACGGCCGCGTGGGGACTGCTGGTGGCGGGCGCGCCCGTCGTCGTGATCGGGGCGGGGCTCGTGGGTCTGGGCTTCGGCGCGGTGCAGAACGACACCCTGGTGACGTTGTTCGACCGCGCCGGTCCGGGCCGCTCGGGCACCGCGAGCAGCGTGTGGAACACGGCCTACGACGCGGGTACGGGCATCGGGGCGACGGCGCTCGCCGCCGTGCTCGGCGGGCTGGGCGCCCCGTCGTCGTTCGCCGTGGCGGCGCTCGCGTGCGTGGTCACCCTCGGCGCCACGTGGCGGCGCCGTCCGCCGCCACCCCCGGACGAACGAACGGCACTCTCGCGCACATAGAGGCTGCGGAAGTGCCGCTCGTTCGGTTCGGGCGGACCTCAGCCGGTCGTGGCCGGCGTGGCCTCCGGGGTGCGGGCGCCGCGCAGCGAGGCCAGGCAGTCGTCGAGCAGCGCCAGCATCATCGCGTCGCGCCCGGCGCCGTCGAGACCGGCGGCGCGTGCCGCCACCAGCAGGTGGGCGCAGGCGTGGTTCACCGGGCCCACGTGCAGCAGCGTCGCGACCCGGCCGCCGGAGCCGTCCCCGGCGTCCTGCCCGGCCGCGCGACGGGCGGCGGCGCGCGCCTGCGCGGCGTCCACCCGACGGACCAGGCGGGTGAAGAAGCGGTTCTCCGGGTCGAGCGCGAGCCCGGCCCTGGCCACCGCGGCGAGGACCAGCGGGCGCACCGGGCCGTCGACGCCGCGCCCGGCCCCGACGAGGTCGACCGCCCGCAGCCCGAGCCGCTGACGTACCTCGTGGGACACCGCGTCGTTGACCTGCCAGGCGAGGGCCGCCACGGCCGGGTGCGTGCACTGCGGACGGTCGGTGAAGCGTTCGCCGGCCAGCACGGAGACGTACTCCATGACGCAGCTCCCGGAGCGGGCGTCGCGATGGGCGCCGGCCTCCAGTACGGGGAGCCCCTCGGGCGTGGCGGACGACAGCTGCGTGGTCGGCATGGGCTGACCCTCCGAGGATCGCTGCGCATGGAACAGAGCACGAGACTAGACCGCCGCGGCCCCGTTCGGGACCCCTCGACGATCCGTCCGGAGGAGGGCGTGGTATCCGGGGAGGTTCAGCCCCCGGAGCTGAGGACCTCGGTGGCCGTCAGCGCGGCGAGCACGGTCTGCACGGTCGGGCTCACCAACCGGACGATGTCCTGGTCGATCCCGGGCCGGACGTGGCGCCCGCCCGCGATCGCGCGGGCCCGTCCGGCGGCCGCGTGGGCGTCGAGCGGGTGCAGGGCGCGGACCCGGCGGCCGTGGTGGAGCAGCACGACCACCATCGCGGTGTCCTCGTCGGGCTCGGCACCGTCGAGGACCTGGCGCACCACGCTGCGGTCGTGGTGCAGCGCCCCGGTCTCGTGGACGCGCAGGGCCGACCCGAAGACCGGCATCGCGAGGTAGCCGAAGACCCGGCGCGGTTCGCGGTGGGCGAGCCCGCGCTCGACGAGCCGGTCCATGGTCCGGCGGATCATCTGGGCACCCCGCGGGCCCGTGACGGCGTGCCCGAGGTCGCTCTTGTGGCCGCCCGGGCGGAGCAGGCCGTCGGCGACCCAGCACAGCAGCGGGTCGGTCGGCTCGACCGGCCCGCGGCGGTAGGACGACCCGCCGTCGAGCAGGGAGGCGTCCAGCAGCAGCTCGACCATCGCGGCCGCGACGAGCAGACCCGCCGGCTCCGTGAGGCTCGAGACCGGGCGTCCGTCCTCGTCGCCGAGCACCCACGCGATGCGCTCGGGCAGGGTCAGTTCCCGGGTGGGGGCCGACCATCGTTCGGAGCGCACGGCCGACAGCGTAGGCACACGACCCGGGCGGCTCTCACCCGGTCGGGCGCCGGAATCGACCGCTCGACCTCACCGATCGTCGATCTCCGACCCGATCTACCGGTCGTCGCACCGGAGTGACCACCCGTCCGCGCCGCGCTGGCGACACGCCGACGTCAGAGTCCGAGAGCCCGCACGGCCGCCGCGGCCGCCGCCGGGACGGCGGGGACGGCGCGCTCCGAGGTCGGGTCGGCCGGCTCGGTGTACACGGCGACGAGCACCGGTGGACGGTCCGACGTGGTCGGGCTCCGCTGCGCCCCGTCTCCCTCCGGCGGCCAGGTGATCGCCACGTCGTTGACCTCGCCGGCGTCACCGCTGCCGGTCTTGTCGCCGGTGCGCCACCCGGGCGGCAGGCCCGCCCGGATGCGCTGCCCGCCGGTGGTGTTCGCGACGAGCCACGCGGTGAGCTGCCGCCGCCCGGCCTCGTCGAGCCCGGCGCCGAGCGTGCACGCCCGGAGCGTGGCCGCCATCTGCCGCGGGGTGGAGGTGTCCAGCGTGCCCCGTCGGGCGTTGAGCTCCGGCTCCTCGCGGTCGAGGCTGGTGATCCCGTCGCCGATCGAGCGCAGGTAGGCCTCGACCGCCTTCGGCCCGCCGAGCCGGCGCAGGAGCAGGTTCTCCGCGGTGTTGTCCGAGACGGTGATCGCGGCGGCGCAGAGGTCCCCGACGGTCAGCGCCGTCGACCGGGAGGTGGTCGGCGAGTTCCGCACCAGGTCGGCCGGCGTGTACCGGACCACCTCGTCGAGCGGCACCCGCGCCGCCAGGATCGCGGCCGCCGTCGGCATCTTCGACGTCGAGCACAGCAGGAACCGTTCGTCGGCCCGGTGGCCCGCCGTCCGCCCGGTCGCGGTGTCGAGGGCGAACACGCCGAGCCGCCCGCCGAACCCGGCCTCGATCGCCGGGAACGGGTCGCCGACGGCGGGCGTGACCGGCGGTGTGGTCGGCGGTGCGGTCGGCGGTGCGGTCGGGCCCGGCGCAGGAGCGGCACAGCCGCCGGCGAGAGCGGCCGCTGCGAGCGCGAGGACCCGTCGTCGGGAGGTCGTCATGAGCGGCAGCGAAGCAGGACGAATCGGATCTGTCGAAGTCCGTATGGTGCGATCGATGATGCTGCCGCGACTATCGTGGCTGCTCGTGGACCTGCTCCGGCACGTGACGTTCTTCGTGACGATCGCCGAGGAACGGCACTTCGGGCGCGCCGCGGACCGCCTGGGGATGACCCAGCCGCCGCTGTCGCAGGGACTGCGCCGCCTCGAGTCGCACCTCGGGGCACGGTTGTTCGAGCGCAACGCCCGCGAGGTCACGCTCACCCCGGCGGGGCGGGCGCTGCTCGGTCCCGCGGAGGCCTTCGTCGCCGCGGCCGGCGCCCTGCAGCGGAGCGCCCTCGAGCACGGGGAGGCGGGGTCGACGATGCGACTCGGGGTGGTCGGCGCGCTGCGACCCGACGTCGTCGCCACCCTCGCCGCGGCCGTGCGGGGCGCGTCGGGGTGCGGGGTCGAGACGGTGGTGTCCTCGACCGTCGACCTGGCCGAACGGCTCGCCGCGGGCCGCTGCGACCTCGCCGTCGTCCGCCATCCCGGGGTGCTCTCCGACCTGGCGGCCGGGCCGGTGGTCCGGCTCCCGACCCGCCTGCTCGTACCCGACGGCCGGGCGCCGGGCGGGCGGTTGCGTTGGGCGGCCCTGCGCGACCTGCCCCTCGCGTTGCCGCCCCGCGGTCATCACCCGGCGGCGCACGACCAGCTCGTGGACGCCGTGGCCCGTCGTGGAGTGCACCCACGCGTGATCGCCGTCGAGGACGACCGGGCCCTGCTCGCCGCGGTGGCCGCCGACCGGGCGTTCAGCATCGGGTCGGACCCCGCGCCGGGGGCCACCGGAGTCGCCTCGCTCGACCCCGCGGACCCGATCCCGATCCGGATCCGGCCCGTGTGGCGCCCGGGGGCGCCGCCCGACGAGGCCGTCCGCGAGGCGGTCGTGGACGTGCTGCGCACGGAGGACCGGCGGTGAGTCTCGCGGCGGAGGCGGCGGCCGGGATCCGGGCGGTCCTCGACGACGCCGGGGTCCGGGGCGCGGTGCACGCGCGGGTGGTCGGGCGCGAGGGCCCGGAGGTCGTGCTCCGGGCGGACGAGCCGGTGACGATGGCGTCGGTGTTCAAGCTCCCGGTGCTGGTGGCGCTGGTGCGGGCCTTCGACGCGGGCGAGCTGGACCCGCGCGCGACGGTGACGGTCGACCCGTCGTCGCGGACCGACGGGCCGACCGGGCTGTCGCTGCTCGCCGACCCGGTGACCATGTCGCTGCGCGACCTCGCGACGTCGATGACCACGGTGTCGGACAACGCCGCCGCGGACGTCCTGCTCGACGTGCTCGGTCTGCCGCGGGTCCACGCCGCACTCGCCGACCTCGGGATCACCCGCACCCGCGTCGAACGCGCCGACGCGACGTTCGCCGCCCTCGCGGCGGAGCTCGGGGTGCGCGACGCCGCCGCGACCGCCGCCCGCCTCGCCGACCCGGACGACCCGGCTCCGCCGTCGGCCTACGACCCCGTCCTCGGCAGCGCGACGACGCCGCGCGACATGACCGCGCTGCTGTCGGCGCTGTGGCGCGACGAGGCCGCGTCGCCGTCGTCGTGCGCGTTCGCCCGGCGGCTCCTGGGTCTGCAGATCTCCCGCGCCCGCCTCGCCTCGGGATTCCCGTTCGACGAGGTGCGGGTCAGCGGGAAGACCGGGACGCTCGGCGCCCTGCGCAACGAGGTCGGCGTGGTCGAGTTCCCGGGCGAGGCGCCCGTGGCGGTCGCGGTCTTCACGCTCGCCGCCCGTCCCGAGCGGGTGCTCCCCCGGGTGGACGCGGCGATCGGCGAGGTGGCCCGGCTGGCGGTCACCGCCCTGCGACTGGGTGACTGACCGCACCGCCGGGAATCGGTTGTGCCGCAATTGGGGTTCTCTGCCGACATGAGCACTGCTGACAAGGCGAAGGACCTCCAGGCCCTGCACGCCGCCCCCGAACTGCTGCGGGTCGTGAACGTGTGGGATGCCATCACCGCGAAGGTCGTCTCCGACGTCCCAGGCACGAAGGCACTCGCGACCGCCAGCCACGGCATCGCGGCCTCGCGCGGCTACGAGGACGGCGAGAACATCCCGCGCGACGAGATGATCGCCGAGGTCGGCCTGATCGCCCGCCAGACCTCGCTGCCGGTCTCCGCCGACCTCGAGGCCGGCTACGGCGACCCGGGCGGCACGATCGCCCGCGCGATCGGCGTCGGGATCGTCGGGGCGAACCTCGAGGACCAGATGAAACCGCTCGCCGACGCCGTGAAGGCCGTCGAGGCCGCCGTCGTCGCGGCGCAGAAGGAGGGCGTGGACTTCGTCCTCAACGCGCGGACCGACGCGTTCCTCAAGGTGAGCGACCCGGCCGAGGCGCTCAAGGAGGCCATCGAGCGCGGCCGGGCCTACCTCGACGCCGGCGCCTCGAACTTCTTCGTGCCCGGCAAGCTCGACGAGTCCCAGTGGACCGAGCTGGTCTCGGCGCTCGGTGAGCGCAAGGTCAACATGATCGGCATCCCCGGCGCGATCTCGCAGGAGGCGGCCCAGCGCATCGGGCTCGCCCGCGTCTCGTTCGGCCCCTGGTCGCAGAACACCGCCCTGACCGCCCTCGCGGAGCTGGCCGAGCGCGCCTACGACGGCGGCGGGCTCGCCGAGAACGTGCGCAAGCTGAACTGAGAGGTGCGCTCCGCGCCCGTGAGTACTCATCCGTGCCCTGGCACGGTGTCTGTGCTCAGGACATCGAGGACAGTTGATGTCTCAGCACATCGCGGACACTGAGCAGGCCCGCTGGGTGGGTTGGTCACGGTGGTGACCAGCCTGCTCGGCTGTGGGCAGGACAGGGTT
>NZ_BSTT01000008.1 GCF_030269685.1 Actinomycetospora sp. NBRC 106378 | reverse complement strand
GAACCCTGTCCTGCCCACAGCCGAGCAGGCTGGTCACCACCGTGACCAACCCACCCAGCGGGCCTGCTCAGTGTCCGCGATGTGCTGAGACATCAACTGTCCTCGATGTCCTGAGCACAGACACCGTGTCCTGGCACGGAGAAGTGCTCACCGGCTACGCACCTAGCTGTGGTTGCCGAACCGCTGGAAGCGGATGTCGTGGCTGCGCAGATAGGTCTGCAGCCCCGCGTCCTGCACCGGGATCAGGTGCGCGTCGCGGCCGGACTCGTTGTGGTGGGAGTGCCACAGGCCCGGCGGCGTGACGAAGGCGCCGCCCGGCTCCCAGTCCACGCGCGTCGGGTTCTTCACCTCGCCGTGCTCGTCGAGCTCCCGCCCGAGCAGCGTGTAGCAGCCGGGCTCGCAGTCGAGGATCAGGTCGAGGGCCACCGACTGGTGCCGGTGCGGCTTCTGCACCTGGTCGTCGGGCAGCAGACCGAACATCGCCCACAGCGTGTGCGTGATGGTGAGGGTCTGCTCCTCCTCGGTGTTCGCGAGCAGCACCGACACCCGGTTCTTCGCGGTCGCGCCGTCCGCCTCGGCGACCTTCGTCAGCTCCTCCACCGCCCGGCTGCGCGGGAAGATGGTCGGCCGGAACCGCGGGCGGGTGGCGTCGGCGCCGAGGTAGCGCAGCAGCGGCTCGTCGTGCACCCAGTACATCGCCGCGTCGTCCTCGGCGTGGAAGGTCGCCGGGCTGTCGGCGGGCAGCGTGATGAAGTCGCCCTTCTGCCAGCGGATGAGCGAGGCGTTGACGACGGCGAAGCCCCGGCCGGTCATGACGTAGTAGAGCTGCGAGGTGGCGTTGACCTCGGTGTGCACCTTGTCGCCGGCCCGGATCGAGACGAAGTTCGCGACGAGACCGGGGCTGGTGGCGGGGCCGCTCGTGATCCCGAGCGGCTCGGACAGGTCGAGCGGGGTGATCCGCGTCTGCCCGCCCTGCCAGAGCTCGGGCCCGAAGCGCTCGGCCGGCACCGACGGCGTGTAGCCCAGCCCCACCGGGTCGGCCGCCTTCGTGTACTCGAAGTAGCGGGTGTCGGCCGTCCAGTCCTCGAAGCGCCCCTCGAACCCGTACTCGGCGACGTTGACCGGCTCGGCCGGGACGGTGGGGTCGAGGGCGTCGAGGTCGATCCCGTCGAGGTCGGCGCTGCGCGCCGGGGTGGTCGCGGAGTTGCTGGGCAGCGTGGCGGTCATGGCGGCTCCCGAGGTGCACTCACCGAACGATCTGTCCCGCATCGGATCCCCGCGGGCAAGATCGTGAATGCCGCGAACTAACGATGCGTCCATCGGCGCGCGACGGTTTCGAACGGCACGGGAACCGGGTCCGGCCCGTCGACGAGCTCGTCCAGGCGGGCGCGGGCGGACCGGAACACCTCCTGCTGCGCTGCGGCGTCGAGCTCCAGCACCCCGCTGTAGGTGCAGACCATCCCGGCGATCTCGTCGCGGGTCATCGGACGGGTCCAGGTGACGTGGACCGCCTCCGGGGTGTCGTCGACGAACCCGTGCCCGTCGGGCAGCGAGAAGGCGAAGCCGCGCCGGGAGAGCCGGGCCGAGCCGTCGGCGGTCATGTTCCCGATCCCGCGCACCTCGGCGACCCAGTCGACGCTCGGGTCCGCCCGGCTCCACAACAGCCCCAGCGTCCCGCCCGGGCGCAGCACGCGGGCGATCTCCGCCGTCGCCGCCTCCGCGTCGAACCAGTGCCAGGCCGACGACGCCACCACGGCGTCGACGCTGCCGTCCCGCAGGGGCAGGTGCTCCGCGGCGCCCCGCACCCGACCCGCGCCGGTCACCCGCGCCAGCATCCGCGCGTCGGGCTCGACCGCGACCACGACGGCGGGTGGGGTCGGGCGGGCGAGCAGGGTGCGGGTCACGAGCCCGGTCCCGGCGGCGAGGTCGACCACGGTGCGGGCGTCGGCGGGCAGCACGCGCGCGAGGGCGTCGGGGTGGGGCGCGGGGCGGAGCCGGTCGTACTCATCGGCGCGGCGGCCGAAGGTCATCGCACGGGTCACCCCGGCGACGCTAGGCGCGCACCCCCGCCGTCGGAAATACGCGGCGCCGGACGTCCCGTTCGTCCTAGCCTCGCGGCCGTGACTGTCGGGGGGTCGATCTAACGTGCGGGACGTGCGAGCGATCCGTCCCCTGCGGCACCCGGCCTACCGGTGGTTGGCCGGGAACCTGGCCTGCTCGGTGCTCGCCGAGGGGCTGTGGGTCGTCGCCGTGGTGTGGCAGGTCATCGCCCTCGGGGGCGGCGCCACGGAGTTCTCGCTGGTGAGCGGCGCCCTGGCGCTCGGTGCGGTGCTGACGGCGCTGCTCGGCGGCGTCCTGGCCGATCGGCTGCCGCAGCGCCGCATCCTGCTCGTGGTCGCGTCGATGCAGGTCGGGGCGGTGGGGCTGGTGGCAGGCCTCTCGCTCGCGGGCACGCTCGGGATGGCGGCCCTCGTCGTCGTGGCGGGGGTGGTCGGCGTGGCGGGCGGGCTGCTGTTCCCCGCCTACGCGGCGGCGGTGCCGCGGCTCGTGCCCACCGACGAGCTGCAGGCCGTCAACGGGCTGGAGGGCATGCTCCGGCCCGTCCTGCTCTCCGCCGTCGGACCGGCGATCGCCGGGGCGGTGGTGGCGGCGGCCGGCCCCGGGGTAGCGCTCGCCGTGGTCGCGGGCGCCTCGCTGGGCGCCCTCGGATGCGCCTGGCGGCTCCCGTCGTTGCCGGTGCTCGAGCGTGACGGCGGCCGCCCGTCGGCCGTGGCCGACCTGCGCGAGGGCTTCCGCTACATGCTCGTGACGCGGTGGCTGCTCGTCACGCTGGTGTTCGCCTGCCTGATGATCCTCGTGGTGCTCGGTCCCCTCGAGGTGCTCGTGCCGTTCGCGGTGAAGGACCGGGCCGGGGGCGGTCCGGGCGACCACGCCCTGGTCCTGACCTGCTACGGCGTGGGCGGGGTGGTCGGGTCCTTCGCGGCCGGGTCGCTGCGCACGCCGCGGCGCTACCTCACGGCGATGATCGTGATGTGGTCGGTCGCGTCGGTCCCGCTCGCGGCGTTCGGGCTGGCCACGAGCCTGTGGCCGATGGCGGTCGCGGCGTTCCTCGTGGGCGCGTTGTTCTCGGCGCCGCAGGTGATCTGGGGGACCCTGCTGCAGCGGCGGGTGCCGCCGGCCCTGCTCGGCCGGGTGTCGAGCCTGGACTTCTTCGTCTCGCTGGCCCTCATGCCGGTGTCGATGGCGCTCGCGGGGCCGATCAGCGGCGCCGTGGGCCTGGAGCCGGTCTTCCTCGTGGCGTCCGTGGTGCCGCTCCTCGTCGGCGGGATCGCGCTGCTGGTCGGGCGCCTCGGCCCCGACGAGCTGGCCCACCCGCTCGACGGGTCCGGCCCGGTCACCTCGGGGGCGACCGGGCCGGACGTCACGAGCGCGGGGGAGGAGGTCAGCTCGCGGTCGGGGAGGTGAGGTCGTACACGGTCTGCCCGCCGACGGTGGTGGCCGTGTAGTGCTCCTTCACCCAGGTCGTGATCTGCGTGCCGACGGAGTCCGAACCGCCCTGGCCGCCCATCCCGCCGCCGCCGGAGGCGACGAGGTAGTGCACCTCGCCCGCGGCGACCAGGGCCTGGAACTGCTCCAGCGTGGGGGCCGCGTCGGAGCCGCTCCAGCCGCCGATCGCCATGACGGCCGTGCCGGTCGACAGCTCGAGCGAGGCCGCGCTCTGCGACCCGACCACGGCCGCGGACCACGTGGTGCCGGCGTCCTGCAGCAGGGTGCTGAGCTCGGTGGAGGAGGTGGTCATCCCACCGGGGCCGCCCTGGCCGCCCTGCTGCCCCCCGCCGTCGGGGCGGGCGCCGGAGGGCGGCATGCCGGCCTGACCGGCCTGACCCGGCGGCCCGCCCTGACCGCCGCCGGGGCCGCCACCCGTCCCGCCGTCGGCGCTCGCCGGGCCGGCGGAGACGATCGAGCCGGAGTGCGTGGTCGCGGCGGTGTCCGCCGCGTAGGCCACCGAGCCGCCGGCCCCGGCGAGCACGGCGCCGACCAGGAGCACCGGGAGGGCGCGCCGGGCCCAGGCGTGGCGCGTGACCGCGCCCGCCAGCAACCCGAGGACCGCGACGATCCCCGCGATCGCCACGACCCAACGCAGCCACGGCAGGAACTCCGGGGTGCGGCGCAGCAGGACGACACTCCAGGCGGTCGTGGCGGCGAGGGCCGCGACCAGCGCGAGGCGCGCGGTGAGCAGCTCCCGGCGGCGCCAGAGCAGCGTGCCCCCGACGGCGAGCGTGCCCGCGAGACCCGGCGCCATCGCGACCGAGTAGTAGGCGTGGACGGTGCCGCTCATGAAGCTGAACACCAGCGCGTGCACCAGCAGCCAGCCGCCCCACAGGACGAGCCCGGCGCGGGTCCGGTCGGTGCGGCCGACACCGCGGGTGACCCACAGCCCCGTGACGAGCACGATCAGTGCGGCCGGCAGCAGCCAGCTGATCTGACCGCCGAAGGACTCGTTGAACATCCGGGTGATGCCGGTCGAACCGCCGAAGCCGGTGCTCGTGCCACCGCCCCCACCGCCGTTGCCCTCACCACCGAGGATCCGGCCGAGCCCGTTGTAGCCGAGCACGAGGTCGAGGAACGAGTTGTCCGTCGAGCCACCGATGTAGGGCCGGGAGTCGGTCGGCCACAGGTCGACCAGCAGCACGTACCAGCCGACCGAGACGACCATCGCGCCGAGGCCGACGGCGAGCAGGACGAGCCGCCGGCGCCAGGTCACGGCGGCCGCGAGCACGATCACCCCGGCCAGGGCGGGCAGGACCAGCCAGGCCTGGAGCATCTTCGTCAGGAACCCGAGGCCGAGGAGCGCGCCGGTCGCGGCGGTCCACCAGAGGCCCGCCCGCCGGTGGGCGACGTCGATCGCGCGGACCGCGGCGTAGGCGGCGGCGGTCATGCAGAGCACGAGCAGCGCGTCGGGATTGTTGAAGCGGAACATCAGGACCGCGACCGGCGTCAGGGCGAGCAGCGCGCCGGCGGCGAGCCCGGCGCCCGGGCCGGCCCAGCGCCGCACGGTCGAGCGCAGCAGCGCCACCGACGCGACGCCCATGAGGGCCTGGGGGACGAGCATCGACCAGGCGTTGAAGCCGAAGAGACGGCCGGAGAGCCCCATGACCCACAGGGCGGCCGGCGGCTTGTCGACGGTGATGAAGTTCGAGGCGTCGAGCGACCCGAACAGGAGCGCCTTCCAGGACTGCGTGCCCGCCTGGACCGCGGCGGCGTAGAACTCGTTGGCGTTGCTGCTCGCGCCCAGGTCCCACAGGTAGAGCAGGGCGGTCCCGAGGAGCAGGACGAGCAGGAGCGGGCGTTCCCAGGGGGGCGCGGTGGCGACGGCCGGGCGGGCGTGACGGGCCCCGGACCGCGCGTCGGGAGCGGGCCGGGGGGCGGCGCGCAGGTGGGTCGTCGTGGTCATGGTGTCGACCTTCGTCGCCCGGGATGTCCGGTTCCTGGGCCGACGTTGTGGGCCTGCTGTGAGGGCCGGCCCACGAGGTGGCACCGCGGAGCGTGACGTCGCCGTGCCGTCACGACGAGCAGATACGTCCGATGTCACGGTGACGGGATCGCGCACAACGGGAACCATGAGTAGGTGAGCGGAACCACGGTCGGGCGTCGGCGTGTGCGCTTGGCCGTCCGCACCGTCGTCGTCGCGGTCTCGCTGGCCGTGCTCGCGGTCTCCGCCTTCGCCTGGGCCCAGGTGCGTTACCTGGATCGATCCACCGCCTCGGCCTCGGTCATCCAGCCGTCGGTACCGCGTGCCCCGACCGCCGAGCAGAACATCCTGCTGCTCGGCGTCGACAGCCGCACCGACCCGCAGGGCAACCCGCTCCCGCCGAACCTCCTCGCCGCGCTGCACGCGGGGGACAGCGGCGACGGCGGGGACACCGCCGACTCGATCACCGTGGTGCACATCCCCGCCGGGGGTGGGCGCGCGACGGCGATCTCGATCCCGCGCGACTCCTACGTCCAGCTCGCGGACGGCTACGGCAAGCACAAGATCAACTCGGCGTACTCCCGCGCGGTCACGTTCACCACCGACTCCCTGACGGAGGCCTCGGCGGGCGGCGCGCCCACGTCCCCGTTCGCCCCGGAGTCCTCGGTGGCGGGCTCACCGGACGACCCGGCGGTCCGCCGCGCGGCCCTCGATGCCGGCGCCCGCACCACCATCGCGACCGTCCAGGCGCTCACCGGCCTGTCGATCACCCACTACGCCTCGGTCAACCTCGCCGGGTTCGCCGACGTGAGCCAGGCCCTCGGCGGTGTGCCGGTCTGCCTGCGGGCCCCGGTCGACGACCCCTACTCCGGGCTGCGCCTCCCGGCGGGCCCGCAGGAGGTGTCGGGTGCCGAGGCGCTCGCGTTCGTCCGGCAGCGGCACGGCCTCCCCGGCGGCGACCTCGACCGGATCACGCGCCAGCAGACCTTCCTCGCCAGCGCCACCCGCCAGCTGCTCTCCGCCGGCACCCTCGCCAACCCGTTCGCGCTCGACCGCCTCAGCGGCGTCCTGGCCCGCTCGGTGACGCTCGACGCCGACTGGAACGTGCTGTCGTTCGCGGGGCAGATGCAGGGCTTCTCGGCGGGAGCGGTCACGTTCCGCACCATCCCGACCGGCGACCCCGAGCTCGCGACCCCCTCCGACGGCACGGCCGTCCAGGTCGACCCCGTCCAGGTCCGGCAGTTCGTCGACGACGCGATCGCCGTCGACTCCGGCCGCCCGCTGCCGGTCCCGCAGCCCCTCGGCTGGTCGGACGCCGCGCGCGAGCACGCCGCCGAGACCGGGGACGACTCGTCGTCGGCGGGGGAGGTCCCGACGACGGCTGCCTCCGCGGCGCCCGCGCCCGTGACGCCGCCGATCACCGCGGCGGCGCCGGGCTGCATCAACTGACGCTGCGGCGGCGGGCCGCCCGCACCCACAGCCCGCCGACCACGCTGAGCACGACGATGACGCCGAGGGTCAGGAGCTGGGAGACGGCCACGCCGACGCTGACGGGCAGCGCCAGCACGATCGGCACCCGCACGAGCGCCTCGGTCAGCAACCCGACGCCCCACATCGCGGTGATGCCGCGGATCGTGCGGCGGGCGCCGGGGACGGTGGCGTAGAGCCGGCCCACCTCCTCGGCCCGGGCGGGGCTGGTGCTCTCGAGCGCCGCGAGGACCAGGGGCCGCCCGACGACCAGGCTGACGAGGAAGCCGACGCCGACCACCGCGGTGCCGACCGAGTCCTTGAGGAGCATGAGCCGCGGGTCGCCGGTGACGAACGAGGCCGCGAGCCCGACCGCGTAGACGCCCAGCATCAGGGCGGCGAAGGCGCTCACCCGCCGGGTGCGGACGGCGACCGCGACGATCCGGACGCCGGCCGCGACCGTCGCGGCCAGGAGCGCCGTCGCGTCGCCCACGCCGAGCGCGTGCAGGCCGTAGTAGGTGCCCATCGGCAGCCCGACGTCGAGGAGCAGGCCGCGCAGGCCCTGCCCGCCCTCGGACGTGGACGACGGGGTGGCGGGCTTCGAGGTGATCGCCGTGATGCTCATGGGGACCACCCTGCGCGGCGCGCGGGCCGGGCGGATCGACCCCGGGGTGGAGCCGGGGTGGAGGTCGGGGGTGGGCCCCGGGGTGGAGACGACGAACGGGCCGCCCGTCACGGTCGATCGTGACGGACGGCCCGTTCGTGAGGGCGGGTGCGGGTCAGCTCGGGGCGCGCTCCGAGCCGAGCGTGACCTGGACCTGCCGCGGGGCGGCGTTGCCGGACTGCACGGTGAGCGTCACCTGCGCGCCCGGGTTCTGGGCGCGCACGGCGGCGACGAGGGCGTCGCCGTCGTCGATGACGCGGTCGTTCACCTTCGTCACGACGTCGCCCTGCTGGATGCCCGCCGCGGCCGCCGCACCGCCGGGGGTGACGGCGCCGATCGTCGCGCCGGTGCTGGCGGTCGCCTGCTGACCGGTGCCCACCTGCACGCCCATCACGGCCTGCGTCGCGAAGCCCTGCTGGGCGAGCTGGTCGCCGATGCGCTTGGCCTGGTCGATCGGGATGGCGAAGCCGAGGCCGATCGACCCGCTCTGCTGCTGGCCGGAGCCCGACGAGCCCCCGAGGGTGGCGATGGACGACGTGATGCCGACGACGCGGCCCTGCATGTCGACCAGCGCGCCCCCGGAGTTGCCGGGGTTGATCGCGGCGTCGGTCTGGATCGCGTCGGTGACGGTCGACTGGTTCGAGCCTTCACCGCCCGCGACGACCGGCCGGTTGAGGGCGGAGACGATGCCGCTGGTGACGGTGCCGGACAGGCCGAGCGGCGAGCCGACGGCGACCACGCCCTGGCCGACCTGCAGCTGCGAGGAACTGCCGAGCTCGACCGGCGTCAGGCCGGACACGCCCACCGCCCGCACCACCGCGAGGTCGGCGCTCGTGTCGGTGCCGACCACCTGCACCTGCGCGGTCTGCCCGTTCT
Organism: Actinomycetospora sp. NBRC 106378; assembly: GCF_030269685.1. Classification (GTDB taxonomy): domain Bacteria; phylum Actinomycetota; class Actinomycetes; order Mycobacteriales; family Pseudonocardiaceae; genus Actinomycetospora. Next base: position 253,476 of record NZ_BSTT01000008.1, on the reverse strand, counting down.
GGAACACCGCCTGCAGCTGCGGCGCCGTCTGCTGCTGTTGCTGCTGCTGGCCACCCCCGAGCAGGCCGCCCAGCCCGCCGAGGCCGCCGGAGGACTGCTGCGGCTCGCCCGCCTCGAGGACGTGGGCGTTGGTGAGGATCAGGCCGTCGGCGGAGATGACGATGCCGGAGCCCTCGCCGGAGGCACCGCGCAGCTGCACCACGCTGGGCAGCACCTTCTGGGCGACGGCCTCGACGGAGCCGGCCGCGGCGGGCGCGGCGGCCGAGGAGGAGTCCGAGGTGCTGGAGAGGACCGAGGAGCCGGAGCCGGAGCCGGAGGACGCGGCCTCGTAGCCGACGGCGCCCCCCACGCCGCCCGCCACGAGCAGGGCCGCGAGCGCCGCGGAGGCGATCAGCAGCGGGCGGCGGCGGCGACCCCCGCCTCCGCCGTCGCCCCCGCCGCCCTGCCAGCGGTCGGTGGGCGGCGGAGGCCCGGCGGGGGTCCCCGACGAGGGGCCTGGCTGCCAGTGCTGCCCGGTGGGCTGGTTCCAGGCGCCGGAGGGGTGCTGGTCGGAGCGCGGCATCGTCGCGGTGCCGCCCTGCTGGTCGTCGTAGCGCACGCCGCCGGGGGTGGTGGACCCGTCACGCGGGACAGGGCCGGCGGCGTGGGCGGGTTCGCCGGACTGCGGGGTCCTGGCGAACGGGTCCTGGTCGGTCATGGAGCCGAGGGTTCCCCCGTCGTCTGTGCAGTCACTGTGGATGAGTCTGCAAAGTTCCTGAGAGACGCAGATCACCCGTGGGACGAACCGGACACGGCCGGACACAGGTCCTGCACAGCTTCCCTCCAGCCCGCGGACATGCCCGCTGCGGACGCTGATCGTCATGCACAGGGCGATCACAGGCGAGGCCCACCGATCGTCCACGTCCGACTCCGACGGTGAGGACATGACCGCCACTGCCGCGACGGCCGAGCCCGGCTCGCCCGCGTCGTCCGAAGCTCCCCGGGCCCTGCCCCGGCCCGCCGTCGAGACCGCTCCCGGCGCCCCGGTGCTCGACGTCGTCGTCCCCGTCTACAACGAGGAGCGCGATCTCGGCCCCTGCGTCGAGCGCCTGCACGCCCACCTCAGCGCGGCCTTCCCGTACCCGTTCCGCATCACCGTCGCGGACAACGCCTCGACCGACCGCACGCTCGTCGTCGCGAAGGACCTCGCCGTCTCCTACGACGAGGTGGAGGTCGTGCACCTCGACCAGAAGGGCCGCGGCCGGGCGCTGCGCGCGGTGTGGTCGGCCTCGGACGCGCCGGTGCTGGCCTACATGGACGTCGACCTGTCGACCGACCTCGCCGCCCTGCTCCCGCTGGTCGCCCCGCTGATCTCCGGGCACTCCGACCTCGCGATCGGCTCGCGGCTCTCCCGGACCTCGCGGGTGGTCCGCGGTGCGAAGCGCGAGATCATCTCCCGCTGCTACAACGTGATCCTGCGTGGCACGCTGCGCGCCCGGTTCTCCGACGCCCAGTGCGGGTTCAAGGCGATCCGCCGCGACGTCGCGCAGCGGCTGCTGCCGCTGGTCGAGGACACCGGCTGGTTCTTCGACACCGAACTGCTCGTGCTCGCCGAGCGCTCCGGGCTGCGCATCCACGAGGTGCCGGTCGACTGGGTCGACGACCCCGACTCCCGGGTCGACGTCGTCGCCACCGCGGTCGCCGACCTGCGCGGGGTCGCCCGGGTGGGCAAGGCGCTGGCGACGGGCGCGCTCCCGGTCGCCCAGCTCCGCCAGGAGTTCGGCCGGGGGCCCATCGGCGAGGCGGACGAGACCGCGGGGGTCGCGCCCGGCATGACCGCGCAGATCGTGCGGTTCGCCGCGATCGGGATCGTGTCGACGGCGGCCTTCCTGCTGCTCTACTCGCTGTTCCGCACGGCGATGCCGGCCCAGGTGTCGAACCTGTTCGCGCTGGTCATCACGGCGGTCGGCAACACCGCGGCCAACCGTCGGCTCACCTTCGGCATCCGCGGGCGCCGGCACGCGGGCCGCAGCCAGGTCGAGGGGCTGGTCGTGTTCGGGCTCGGCCTGGTCCTGACGTCGGGCTCGCTCGCCCTGCTCGACGTCCTCGCCCCCGGGGCGTCGCACGCCGTCGAGCTGCTCACGCTCGTCGTCGCCAACCTCGTCGCGACGCTGCTGCGCTTCGTCGCCTACCGCGCGTGGGTGTTCCACCCGCGCCGTCAGTCCGCCTGACCCCCGCCCCCGTGGCAGGAAAGCGTCGTTGCTGTCACCCAGTGGCAGGAAAACCACACCGTCGATCCGGCTCGCCAGGAGCACCCACCCCGTCATGAGCACCGTCGCCGACGCTCCCGCGTCGACCACCCCCGCCGAACCACCCGTCGTCGGGACCCCGACCGAACCGCGTTGGGTCCGCCCGACCTTCTGGGTCCTGCTCGCCGCGACCGCGGTGACCTACCTGTGGAACCTCGGCGCCTCGGGCTACGCCAACTCGTTCTACGCGGCGGCCGTGCAGGCCGGCACGCAGTCGTGGAAGGCGTGGCTGTTCGGGGCCCTCGACGCCCCGGGCCTGATCACCGTGGACAAGCCGCCGGCCTCGATGTGGGTCATGGCGCTGTCGGGTCGGATCTTCGGGTTCTCGTCCTGGTCGATGCTGGTGCCGCAGGCGCTGATGGGCGTCGCGTCGGTCGCGTTGGTGTACGCGCTGTGTCGACGCTGGTCGGGGCCCCGGACCGCGCTGGCGGCAGCCGCGCTGCTGGCGTTCATGCCGGTCGCCGCGCTGATGTTCAAGTTCAACAACCCCGACGCGATGCTCGTGCTCTGCATGGTCGCCGCGGCGTACGTGACGGTGCGCGCCGTCGACGCCGCCGGCACGAGGGCGGGGACCTGGTGGCTGGTCGCCGCCGGGGCGCTCGTCGGGCTCGGGTTCCTGACGAAGCAGCTGCAGGTCATGCTCGTCGTCCCCGGTCTGGCCCTCGTGTACGCGGTCGTCGCGCCGACCACGCTGCGCCGACGGATCGGTGACCTGCTCGCCGCCGGCGTCGCGATCGTCGTCTCGGCGGGGTGGTACGTCGCGCTGGTCGAGCTGTGGCCCGCATCCGACCGGCCCTACATCGGCGGCTCCACGGACAACTCGCTGCTCGAGCTCGCGCTCGGCTACAACGGCCTCGGCCGCATCACCGGCCAGGAGGGCAACCGTCCCGGCGGCGGCATGATGCCGGGCGGGATGCCTGGTGGGATGCCGGGCGGGATGCCCGGTGGGATGCCGCCCGGCGGCGGTTTCGGCGGAGCCGGTGGTGGCGGCTTCGGCGGCTCGCCGAGCCCCTGGCGGCTGCTGACCGCGGAGTTCGCGGGCAACGCCTCGTGGCTGCTCCCGGCCGGCATCGTGCTGCTCGTCGCCGGCCTGTGGTCCACCCGCCGGGCGCCCCGCACCGACCGGCCCCGCGGCCTGCTCCTGCTCGGCGGCGCGTGGATGGTCGTGCACGCGGTCGTGTTCTCCGCGATGAGTGGGACCATCCACGACTACTACACGGTCGCCCTCGCGCCCGGCGTCGCGATCACGGCCGCCGCGGGTGCCTCGATCCTCTGGCGCGCGCGGGCGCAGGTCGCGGCCCGGATCGTGCTGGCCGTGGTCGTGGTCGGCACCGCCGGCTGGAGCGCGGTCGTCCTGACCCAGGCGACGTCGATGCCGTGGCTGCGCTGGGTGGTCGTCGCGGCCGGGGTGCTCGGTGCGGTCGGTCTGCTGCTACCGCGAGCGACCTCCCGCCGTGCCGGCGCGGTCGTCGTCACCGTCCTCGCCCTGGTCGGCACGGTCGGCGCCTCCACGGCCTACGCCGCGGTCACCGCCGTCACCCCGCACCAGGGCCCGATCGTCTCGGCCGGACCGAACAGCGGTTCGGGCTTCCCGGGTGGCGGGATGCGCCGCGACGGAGCCCGGCCGGCCGGCGGCATGCGCGGCGGTCCCGAGGGCGAGCAGGCCTCACCCCAGCTCGTGGCGCTGCTGCAGGGCGCGGGCACCCGCTGGGCGGCCGCGACCACCGGCGCGATGAGCCAGGCCACGATCCAGCTCTCCGCCGGGGTGCCGGTCATGGCTCTGGGCGGGTTCACCGGCAGCGACCCGGCCCCCACGCTCGCCCAGTTCCAGGAGTACGTCGCCACCGGTCAGGTCCGCTACTACCTCGCGGGCGGAGGCCCGGGCGCCTTCCCGACGCCGGGTGGGGCCGGCTCGGGTGCCACCGCCGGGCGGGCCGGTGACCGCGGCGCCGGCCGAGGTACCAGCGGCGAGATCGCCACGTGGGTCACGACCCACTTCACGAAGACCGACGTGGGCGGGAGGACCGTCTACGACCTGAGCCGTCCGCTCGCCTGAGGGCGCGCGGCGCGAGCTGACGCGGCGGTGTCCTGCCCCCCGGGACGCCGCCGCGTCGGCGTGTCCGGGAACGGGTCGGATTCCCACAGTCGGTACTCAGCCGACATCCAGGTCCGCGGCGCAGGCTGACGGGCATGAGGTTCTCGCTGCGGTCCGGCCGGCACGCCGTTCCCCACCCGCGGACGCCCGAGCCGGTCGTGCGGGAGCCGCACCCCAGCGCCCCGCTGCCGCTACCGCCCCGAGAGCCCCGACTGGTCGACGACGCCCCCGCGACCGTCGAGGTCGTCGCCGCGCGGTCGTTGGCCCGCCTGCTCGGCGACGTGGCCCCGGCGAGCTGGCGCGTCGTCGCCACCGACCGGCCCTCGCACCACCCGTGCGTCGACTTCGTCGTCCTCGTCGACCCGGACCCGGCGGTCGTCGTCGACGTCATCGCCCGCCAGCCCGGGGCCGAGGTCGTGGTCCTCCTGGGTCGCCACGCCCCCACCGAGCGGCTCGTGGCGATGCTCGACGCGGGCGTCTCGATCTGCCTGCGCGAGAGCCCGGCCCGCCTCGTCGCCGGTCACATGGTGGCGCGCCGGCGGCGGGGTCGCGCCCCCGTCCGGGAGTGACCTCAGCCCCGTCCGGGGACGGCCCGGGTCAGCGACCGGACACGGCCGGGTCACGGCCCGGTGTCCGGTTCCTCCGGTAGGTGTAACGGAGGGGGAATATCACCGCGATGCGCTCCTCGAACGCTCCCGCACCGACGCGGGACGGCGAGACGAGGAGAGCACGTGAGGGTTGTGAGGGGGACCCGCTCCGCCGCGGTGCTGATGGCGGGGCTGGTGGGGGCGGCGGTGATCGCCCCGGGCATGGCGTTCGCCGACGAGACGCCGTCGTCGCCGGCCGCGGAGTGCGCCGCGCAGGGGACGATCTACGACGCGAGGACCGGGGCCTGCCTGACGGCGGCGGAGCTGACCGCCCGGGCGCAGGCCGCCGCCGAGGCCGCGCAGGAGAAGGCCCGGGCCGAGGCCGTGCGGGCGCAGGCCGAGGCCGCCGCCCAGCAGGCCCGGGAGCGGGCGCAGGAGCAGGCCGCCACGGGTGCCGCCACTCCCACCACTCCCACCGCGCCGAGCACGCCCGCGCCGACCACCTCCACCTCGACCGTGTCGCCGTCCACGGTGGGGACGCCGGACGACGTGGTCACCGAGGAGCAGCCGGCCTCCACCGCCACCACCGCCGCCACCCCCGCCGCGCGGTCCACGGTCTCCGCCGAGGACGCCGCGACGGCGCTGCAGAACCTCACCGGCCGCGGCCGCTCCGCCCTGCCGGTCGCCGACGCGCTGGCGGACCTGCCGTCCGGCAACCTCGACCTCGGCGACGTGACGATCCCCGAGTTCCCCTCGACCGGTTCCTTCTCCAGCCCGCGCGACGCGTGCCTGTACCTCGCGAGCAAGGTCAGCGTGGACGCCGATCAGGCGGCCGCCATCGGGCAACAGTTCGTCTCGTTCTGCGGGGCCCTGCCCGGCTCCTTCGACCCGTCGACCGGCTACGGCTCGCTGCCCGACCTGGTCGCCGTGCTGGACCGGCTGTGCCACGGGCTGAAGGACACGCACCACGACGGGTACCACCACCACGACGGGTACGTCCGGGACGACATCAACTGCGACGAGGTGACCGGCGACGAAGCCCAGGCGATCTACGAGAGCGACCGGTCCGACCCGAACAACCTCGACGGCGACGGCGACGGCATCGCGTGCGAGGACAACCCACGCGACTACGAGACGGTGACCGCGGACTACGACGGCTACCCGCGGGGCGGCGTCGCGACGGGTGACTCCACGCCCGGTCTCGCTCCCGGCAGCGCGGCCGCACTGGCGGGGCTGGGCCTCGCGAGCCTGGCCGGCGCGACCCGGCGTCGGGACGAGGACGTGGATGTGGACGAGGACGCGGACGAGGTGCGGGTGTGACGCGCACCCGCTCGACCCTGCTGGTGTGGGTCCTGGCGATCGTCGCGGCGGTCGTCGTGCTGGCGGCCCTGACGTCGGGCCCGGGGTCGGCGCGCACCGGGACCTCGACGGTGTCGGTGCCCGCCGGGGCGGCGGGCGAGCCGCTGCCGCTGGCGGCGTCGGCGCCGACCGGCATCGAGATCCCCGCGATCGGCCTGACCCGCGACGCCGTCATGAAGCTCGGCTACAACGAGGACCTGTCGTTGCAGGTCCCGCCGGACGCCGCGACGGTCGGCTGGTTCGCCCGCGGGGCCGCGCCGGGCACGAACGGCCCGGCCGTGTTCGCCTCGCACGTGGACTACCACGGCGCCGAGGGCGGCTTCGCGCACCTGTCCGACCTGCGGGCGGGCGACCAGATCCTCGTGCACCGGGCGGACGGCTCGTCGGTGATGTTCGTGGTCGACCGCGTGGACCAGGCGTCGAAGCAGGCCTTCCCGACCGCGCAGGTCTACGGCCCGACCGGCGACGCGCAGATCCGCCTCATCACGTGCGGGGGCGAGTTCGACGCGGCGACCCGGAACTACGAGGACAACGTGATCGTCTTCGGGCACGCCGAGCGCGCCTGGCGGTAGCTCTCTCACGCCATCCTCAGGTCCGGCGGGGACCCTGGACGTATGACCACCGTCGAGACGCGGCCCACCGTCCCGCTGCACCCGGTCGTCCGGCCCGCCGGAGCGTGGGCGGCCCGCGTGGTCGGCGGGCTCGTCCTCGGGGTGCTCGGCACGGTGCTCACCGCGGCGAGCTGGCTGCTGCTGGTCGACTCGTCGTCCGGACGCCGGCTCGACCACACGGTGATGGTCGCGGTCGAGAACGTCTTCTCCGGGGTGCGCGGCGAGGTGCTCGACCTGCTGCGGCTGGTCAGCGTGGCCTCGGTCGGGCTGGCCCTGGTCGCGATCGCGGTGATCGGTCTGTCCCGACGACGGGTCGGTGCGGTCGGGGCCGGGGTGGTCCTGGTGCTCGTGAGCCAGGCGATCACCCAGGGCCTCAAGGCCGTGCTGCCCCGCGAGGGCGCCGGGGAGAACTCCCTGCCCAGCGGCCACGTGACCGTGATTAGCGCACTGGTGATCGCGACGGTGCTGGTGCTGCCCGCCGCGCTCCGGTACGTGGCTGCCGCGGTCGGCCTGGTCGTCGTCGCGGGTGCCTCCGTCGCCGTCATCGCCGCCGGCTGGCACCGGCCCGGGGACGTGCTCGCGGCCTACGGCGTCATCGCGGCCGTCGGCGGCGGGCTGCTCGTGGTGGACGGGCTCCGTCGGGCGGCGTCGCGGCGCTGAGCCTCGACCCCGTGGCAGGAAAGCGTCGTTGCTGTCACTGGGTGGCAGCAACGACGCTTTCCTGCCACCCGGAGCGGACTCAGACCGGCGCGCTCGCGTCCACGACCCGGATACCGCCCAACGAGCGCTCGGAGACGTCGGCCCACCCCCGGTCGCGCAGGGCGCCGGAGAGCTCGCCCGGCCCGAAGAGCCGCGCCTGCCCCCAGCGGGCGAACATCTCGGAGAAGGGGCGCAGCGGGCCGGGCGCGTGGGCCGGCACCGCGAACGCCGCGGCACCGGCGGGCCGCAGCACGCGGGTGATCTCGCGCAGCGTCGTGCCGAGGTCGGGCACGAGGTGCAGGCACAGCGAGCAGGACACGGCGTCGACCGCCGCGTCGCGGAACGGCAGGTGCATGGCGTCGACCCGGACGAAGTCGACCTGGGCGAACGCGGTCGACCGGGCGGCGCGCGTCAGCATCGGCTCCGACAGGTCCGCGCCGACCACCAGACCCTCGCGTCCGACGGTCCGGGCGAGACGGCGGGTCAGGGTGCCCGGACCGCACGCCAGGTCGAGGACCGTCTCGCCGCCGACCAGGCCGAGGCGGTCGTCGACGCGGTAGAACGCCCGCAGGTTGCCGCCGCCGACGAGGGTGGGGACGTAGGGCTCGACGCGGTCGCCCACCGCGAGCAGCCCGTCGTAGCCGCCCGCTCCCGAGGTGCTCTCCCAGGCGTCCTGGAGCCGTCCCCGGGACCCGGGCCGGCCGTGCACGAGATCGAGCCACGGCCCCGTCGTGTCCGCGGGGACCTCGGTGAGCAGGGCCAGCAGCCGGTCCCGCGCGGTCACGACGGCGCCGCGTGCAGGGCGTGGAACTCCTCGGCGATCAGGTCGACGAGGCGCTCGAGGTCGGGCACGAGCCGGGCGCAGGACACGAGGCCGATGTCGACCGACCCGTCGTAGCTCTGCACCGTGATGTTGAGGCCCTGCCCGTCCGCGACGGCGCTGACCGGGTAGTAGTGCCGGGCCCGGGCGCCCGCCATGTAGAGCGGCTCCTGCGGGCCGGGCACGTTCGAGATGATCACGTTGAACGGCACGAGACCCCGGGCGGCGGTCCGGGTGGTCACGCGGCTGATCAGGGTCGTCAGAGCCGGCACCCCGAGGCTCGCGCCCTCCGGCGCGAGGGCGCCCGGGGTGGCCCGGAACACCGCCTTCGCGGTCTTCAGGGCCTGGTGCGCGGCGGCGAGGCGCGCCGTGCGGTCGTCGAGGTCGGTCGGCAGCGAGGCCACGGTCGCCGAGACCCGGTTCGTCCACATGTCCGGCTCCTCGCCGGTGCGCAGGGACACCGGGATCATCGCCGAGAGCGGGGCGTCGGGGAGGGTGCCGTGCTCGAGCAGGTAGGTCCGCAACGCGCCCGCGCAGGCCGCGACGACGACGTCGTTGACCGTCGCGTCGTGCTCCTTGCCGGCGGCCTTGACCTCGTCGAGCGGCACGGAGCGGTGCGCGAAGCGGCGGTACCGGCTGATCGGCGCGTTGAACGGCGTCGTCGGGGCGGGCGTGGCGGGCAGCCGCGGGGACTCGGCGTCGGCGTCGCGCTCCCGGCCGAGGTTCAGGACCGCCCCGAGCGGCCCGCGCAGGCTGCGTCGGACGCGGTCGGCGAGGTCGATGACGGCGGGGTGCCGGGTCGCCGCGGCCACCTGCTGCCCGGCCTGGGCCGCGAGCAGCAGCGCCCGGCCGGGCCGCTGGAGACCGTGCCACGCAGCGCGGCCGAGCAGACCCGGGTACGACGGCGGGTCCTCCGGGCTCCATCGGCCCGCGTCGGCGGGGCGCTCGGCGTCGGGGACGTCGTCGAGCATGAGGGTGAGCAGCTCGGCGCCGGACGCCCCGTCGACGGCGGCGTGGTGGACCATCGTCAGCAGCGCGAACCGGCCGTGCGGGGACTCCTCGGTCGGCGCGAGCCCCTCGATCACGTGCGAGACCCACAGCGGGTGGTCGCGGTCCATCGGGCCGGCGATGAGCCGCCCCACGAGCGCGTCGAGCTGCTCGTCGGTGCCGGGCGGCGGGACCGCCGAGTGCCGGACGTGGAAGTCCAGGTCGAAGTCGGGGTCGGAGATCCAGTACGGGTGGTCGAGCCCGAGCGGCACCTCGACCAGGCGGCGGCGCAGCGGCTCGAGCAGGTGCAGGCGGTCAGCGAGCTGTCGGCGCCAGGCCGTGAAGGGCTCGTAGTCCGGGTCCGGCACGTCGAACACGACGAGTTGGCTGACGTGGGTGAACTGGTGGTCGTCCTCCGCGGCGAGGAACACCGCGTCCAGACCCGACAGCTGCTGCACGCGTCTCCTCCCACCGGCCCCGACGCCCTTGTGGGCAGGAGTCTGACCGGTGGCGGGTGCGGCGGCCAGTCGGTCGAGCCGTGGTCACGCAGAGCGAGAGATGCTCACGCGCGGTATCACCGGGACGGCGGGTCAAGAATTCGCCGCGTCACCCGTAACGGTGGCCCGCCGGGCGCGTTAGGAGCTGCGAGTGGTCAGGCCGCGGTGTGTCGGGGGACGGCGGCGGACCCGGCGGACGTCCGGCACCCCGGAGAGGAATCCCATGGCACGCCCTCGCCACGCCATGCGTGTACACCCCCTGCGCTCCAAGGGCGTGGTCGTCGGTGTGCCGGTGGCCGCTGCGGTCGCGTTCGGTGCGCACTCGGTCCTCGGTGTCACCCCGCTCTCCGAGCAGCAGGACGCGCCGGTCACGGCGAGCGCCGCCTCCTCGGCGGCGCCGGTCCAGAGCTACGGCCTCGCGGCCACGCCCCCGCCCGCCACCCTCGACCTCCTCTCCGCGCCCGCCGAGCACACCTCCGGGACGGCCGCGGGCACCGCGAAGGGCTCGACGTCCTCGGTCGGCCGCAGCACCACGACGCCGATCGTCGCCGACCGGGGTGCCGCCCCGACGCAGGTCGTCCCGATCGCCGCCGCGCCCGCGCCCGCCCCCTCGATGATGTCCTTCTCGGGCGGCGCCGGCGGCGGCGCGCAGCAGCACGCGCAGCCGGCCGCCGACGAGCAGGCCGAGCCGCAGCACGAGGCCGCGCCGCAGCAGCAGGCGGCGGAGTCCGACGGCGGCTCGCAGTCCTCCGGTGGCGGGTCGCTGCTCGGCCTCGACCTCGGCGTCGCGAAGGTCTCGGTGCTCTCGTTCGGGCAGTGATCGACCGCCGGAGCGGCGTCCGGAAGGATGCCGCTCCATGAGCAAGGCCCTCGACGAGCTCGTCGGTGACGTCCTGGACCTCGAGGACATCGAGCGCGACATCTTCCGCGGCCGCAGCCCGCAGGAGTCGCTGCTGCGCGTCTTCGGCGGGCAGGTCGCCGCCCAGGCGATGGTGGCCGCCGGCCGCACGGTCGACGACGACCGCCCCGTGCACTCCCTGCACGGCTACTTCCTCCGGCCCGGCGACCCGTTCGCGCCGATCGTCTACGAGGTCGACCGGGCCCGCGACGGCCGGTCCTTCACGACGCGCCGGGTCACGGCCGTGCAGCACGGCGAGACCATCTTCACGATGTCGGCGTCGTTCCAGCGCCCCGAGGAGGGCGTGGAGCACCAGGCGCCGATGCCCGGGACGCCGGGACCCGACGGCCTGGCCCGCCGGGACATGCCGCCGGTCCCGGCCGACCGCCCCGCCTTCACCACGACGGGCAAGGCGCTCACCTGGCCCCTCGACGTGCGCTACGTCGACCACGCGCCGTGGGACGACACCGTCGACCGCCCGCCCCGCAACCGGGTGTGGATCCGGGCCGACGGCGAGCTCCCCGATCCTGCGGCCCCCGGCGGCCGCCTGCTGCACGTCTGCGTGCTCACCTACGCCAGCGACCTGACGTTGCTCGAGTCGGCCGTGTTCCCGCACGTCCAGGGCGGCGCCGCCGCCCGGGACGTCAGCCTCGCGAGCCTCGACCACGCCGTCTGGTTCCACCGGCCGTTCCGCGCGGACGACTGGTTGCTCTACGTCCAGGAGTCCCCGAACGCCGGCGGCGGGCGCGGCCTCGCGACCGGCCGGCTCTACAGCGCCGACGGCACCCTGGTCGCGAGCGTCGTGCAGGAGGGCCTGATCCGGCGTCGGCGGCCCTGACCCCCGCCCCTCGTGGCAGGAAAGCGTCGTTGCTGTCATCCAGTGGCAGGTTTGCCCCGTCGTCGGGGGTCCCACGACGACGAGCACGTGACGGCCTGAGCCCGTGCCCGGTGGCAGGAAAGCGTCGTTGCTGCCACCCGGTGACAGCAACGACGCTTTCCTGCCACGGAGGGGTCAGGCCCGCGCGGACACCGGCACGTGACCGTTCGAGGCAACCGCCCGCGTCGTCGGGACGGCGAAGTCCTCCGAGCGACCGAAGAACTCGAAGTCGTCGGGCCGGAAGCGGCGGGTCTCGGCCCAGTACCGCAGCGTGAAGCCCGGCCAGATGGTCCGGTTGACCCCCGCGGAGTCCAGGTACCACGACGTGCAGCCGCCGCGGGTCCAGATGCCCTTCTCCAGGCGCTCCATGACGGCCGCGTTGGACCGCTGCAGCACCTCCGAGCGCACGTCGAGCCCCGAGCAGCCGTAGCCGTGCACGGCGGAGATCGCCTGGGCGACGTAGCGGGCCTGGCACTCGATCATGAACACCACGGAGTTGTGCCCGAGGCCGGTGTTGGGGCCGAGCAGGAGGAACAGATTCGGGAAGTCGGTGACGGTGATCCCGTAGTGCGTGTTCATCCCGAGCTCGCGCCAGGTCTCACGCAGGGTGCGCCCCGCGCGGCCGGTGAAGCTCAGGTCGTCGAAGGCGTCGGTCACGTGGAAGCCCGTGCCGTAGATGATCACGTCGGCGGGGTGCTCGACGCCGTCGTGGTCGATCACGCCGTGCTCGGTGACCTCGGCGATCCCGCTCGACACCACGTCGACGTTCGGGCGCGCGAGGGCCGGGTAGTAGTCGTTCGACACCAGCACCCGCTTGCACCCGAGCGAGTAGCGCGGGGTGAGCCGGTCGACGAGTTCGGGGTCGGAGATGGACCGCTCGATGTGCTTGCGGGCGACCCACTCGGCCGGGCGCAGCAGCTCGGGGCGGCTCATGAAGCCGATGGCGCGGGACTCGAGCCCGGCGTAGAGCGCGCCCCGGTACGCGCGCTGGATCAGCGGCGCCTTCTCGAACAGGCGCTTGCGCCACTCGCCGATGGGGTGGTCGCCCTTCGGCAGCACCCAGGCGGGCGTGCGCTGGAACAGGGTGAGCTGCGAGACCAGGGGGGCGATCTGCGGCACGAACTGGATCGCGCTCGCGCCGGTGCCGACCACCGCGACGCGCTTCCCGCGCAGGTCGACGTCGTGACGCCACTGCGCGGAGTGGAAGGTCTCGCCGCGGAACCGGTCCGCGCCGGGCAGGGTCGGCGTCGACGGCAGGTGCAGGGCGCCGACCCCGGAGACCAGGAAGCGGCAGTGGTACTCGCCCGTCGTCGTGTGCACGGTCCAGGTGCGCGTGTCCTCGTCCCAGGTCGCCCCGGTCATCTCGGTGGAGAAGCGGACGAGCCGGCGCAGGTCGTGGCGGTCGGCGAGCCGCTCGAGGTAGTCGTGGATCTCCGGCTGCGGGGAGTACGACCGCGACCAGTCCGGGTTGAGGTCGGACGAGAGCGAGTACATGTGCGACGGGATGTCGCACGCGCAGCCGGGATAGGTGTTGTCGCGCCACGTGCCGCCGACGCCGCGGTCGGCCTTCTCCAGGATGACGACGTCGGTGATCCCGGCCTTCCGCAGCGCGAGCGCCTGCCCCAGCCCGGAGAAGCCCGACCCGACGATCACGACCTCACTGAACAAGGGTGGCTTCCTTCCCGACGGCAGAAGTGGTCACGGTCGCGGCCTCGACGAGGCCCTGCAGGTGCGCGGCGACCTCGGCCGACCGCTCGAAGGTGATCATGTGGCCCGCGCCCGGGAGCACGACCAGTTCGGCGGCGGGCAGGGCAGCAGCGATGGTGTGGGCGTGGTCGACGGGGCAGAGGCGGTCCTTCGTGCCCACGAGCACGACGGTCGGGACACCGTGCAGCGACTCCAGCGACGACGTCCGCTGATGCTCGCCGATCGACTCCCGGAAGGCCAGCACGGCCACCGGGTCGGCGGCGAACGTCTGCTCGGCGACGCTCAACACGTCGGCCCGCCGGGCGTGCCGGCCGAACACCAGTGCCCGGACCAGCGGCGCGAGCGCCACCGAGCGGGCGTGCGTGCCGCTGCCCTCCGGGTCGGCCCGGGTGACCGGCGCCCGGTTGCCGAGCGACGCGAGGAACGGCATCACGGCCCGCTCCCCGTGGGCGACGAACGCCCCGCGCCGGCCGGGCAGCCCGAGGGTGAGGTCGGCCATGTCGTCGCTGGCGGTGGCGACGAACCCCGCCCCCACGACCCGCTCGCGCACCAGGTCGGGGTGCCGCTCGGCCAGGGCCATGAGCGTCATGCCGCCCATGGAGTGCCCGGCGAGGACCACCGGGCCCTCGACGTGGTCGCGGAGCAGGGCGGCGAGGTCGTCGGCGGCCTTGCCGATCGTCGACGCGTGCTGCCCGCCCGACTCCGAGCCGCCGTGGCCGCGGTGGTCGTAGCGCACGATCTCGCTCTCCACGCCGGCGCGGCGCAGGTCGCGGACCACCCGGTCCCACGTGCGCAGGTCCTGGGACCAACCGTGGACGAGGACCAGGGTGGGGACACCCGGCGTCAGGACCCCGCTCCTCGCCACCCGCAGGGTGATACCGGTGGAGAGGAACAGCGGGCCGACCGCGGTGTCGTCACTCCGGCTCCGCTGCGCTGCGCGTTCGAGGCTCATCACTTCTCCAGCAGGAACGACTTCTTCCACAGGGCCTGACCCGGTCCCGCGATCATGCCCGCCTCGTCCAGGAAGGCCAGGATCTTTTCGCCACCGAACCGGATCATCTCGCGGTGGTGCGGGTTCGCCAACGCGGCGCGGCGACCCTCGGCCGGGTCGATCCCGACGGCGGCGTAGACCTTCGGGTTGATCAGGCTGCGCACCACGAAGAACGAGGTGAACGCGCACATGAAGCGCTGGTAGGCGAGCTCGGCGCGGGAGAGCCCGGCGAGGCCGCGGGTCACCTCGTCGCGGGCGAAGGCGACGTGGCGCGCCTCCTCCATGATGTGGATGCGGTTGACCTGGCGCATGAGCGGCTGGATGCGGTCGTCGTTCGCCTGCTCGCGCTGCAGCCGGTCGAGCACCTCCTCGGCCACCAGGATCGACGCGTAGGCGGCCGGGCCCCAGTTGACGACGGAGAAGAGCTTGCCGAGCTGGTGCACGAACGGGATCGGGCCGTAGGGCTCGACGCCGGCGCGGTGCACGAGGCGGGCGAACATCTGGGAGTGCCGGCACTCGTCGGCGACCTCGGTGAGGGCCCACTGGGCGCGGTCGCTGGTCGGGTCGTCGGCGTAGAAGTCCTTGAGCAGGCGCTGCATCAGCAGGGTCTCGAACCACAGGCCGACGCTCGCGACGCTGCACGCCTCGTGCTTGCCGAGCTCGATGCGCTGCTCGGGCGTGAGGCGCTCCCACAGCTCGGTGCCGTAGAGCGACACGCGGTGCTCCGGCACCCAGATCGCACCCTCGACCAGCGGCGCGTCCCAGTCGATGTCGACGTCCGGGTCGTAGGACTTCTTGGCCGCGGAGCGCAGCAGGCGCGCGGCCGTGGCGTTGCCGTCGCCCTCGCCGGGGCGGGCGGAGCGTGTGGTCGCGGGCGCCGACATGGCGTCGTCCTCTCGAAGGCGTCGAGCGGGGGAGCGCAGGGGGTACGGACTGTATCCCCAACTTGTTGTACGTCTTACCGCTGGTAACCGTAACTGGTGGTAGCGTCATCGCCCATGGCCGACGGTGTCAAGCCGAGACAGGGCGGTACGCCCCCATCTCGTGACGGTCGTCGCACGCGCTGGACGAAGCACCGCGAGGAGCGCCGCGCGGAGTTCGTCGAGGCGGCGATGCGCGTCCTGGCCGAGGTCGGGCCCGAGTTCGGGATCGAGCAGGTGGCCATCGAGGCCGGCGTCACGAAGCCCGTGCTCTACCGCCACTTCTCCGACAAGGCCGACCTCGTCGAGGCCATGGGCGAGCGCGGGACGCACATCCTGCTCGACCGCCTGATCCCGGCCCTGAACTCCGAGGAGGCCCCGCTCCCGCGCATCCGCAAGTCGATCGCCGCGGTGCTCGGGACGCTGGAGGACTACCCGAACCTCTACTGGGTGCTGGCCCGCCACGGCCACGGCCAGCAGGTGGTGCAGGCCGACAAGGAGCTGATCGCGACGGCGCTGTCCGCGCTCATCGGTGACTACCTCCGGTCCTTCGGCCTCGACTCCGGCGCGGCCGAGCCGTGGGCCTACGGCATCGTCGGGTTCGTCCAGAACACCGCGGAGTGGTGGCTGGAGCGCCGGTCGATGAGCCGCGACTCCGTCGTCGAGTACCTGACGGTGCTCGTCTGGGCGGCGATCGACGGGTTCGCCCGGCAGCGTGACGTCGTCATCGACCCGAACGTGCCGCTCGAGATCAACAAGGTGATCCAGATGTCTCCCGGAGGATCGTCCGGGAGGAGCGAGTCCGATGTCGCCGAGGCTGGGAACGGGGATCGATGACGACCACCGATCACGACGATGACGACGGGTACCGCGGGCCCGCCACGTTGGATCTCGGGGACGGCCGCACCTTCGAGGTGGAGGTGACGCTGCGCGGGTACGTCGAGCCGCTCGACGGTCGCTACCACTGGTACGGCCGCGTCGCGGTCCACGCGGAGCTCGAGGCCGCGCTGGGTGGGAAGCGGGCGCAGGCCGTCGTCGTGACCCCGCAGGCCGGGGCGGTCGGGGAGCTCTCCGACGTCGACCCGTGGGGCCGCTACCGGATCGCCGGGACCTCCACGCCGCCGTTCGCCGTCCTGACGGAGGTGTCCGCGTGACCGACCGCGACGCCGTCATCGCCGCGATCGCCACGCCTCAGCGGGCGGTCCGGGACATCTCCGACCTCATCGGCGACCGCATCGCCTTCGGCCCCGTCCCCGCCGGCCCCGGCGGCATGGCCACGGCGAGCGCGGTCGGTGTGGTGGGCAAGCTGCGTGGGCGACAGGTCACCGACGCCCGCACCGAGGTGCACGTGCCGGTCCACCTCGACGTCACCGTCGACATCGGGGGCCGCGCCGTCCCGGTCGACGCGCGGATGACGGTGCGGATCGGGCTCGAGGCCTGCCTCGCGCCGGACGCCGACCACATCGTCGTCGAGGTCGACGAGCTCGGGCCCGGCGACATCGCGCTCGAGACGAAGACGTCGGGCATCGGGGGCGTGCTCGTGCGTCGGCTCGGCAACCTCGACGCCGAGATCCGCCACCACGTGATCGGCTACGTCACCGATCTGCTGGCCTCCCCGGAGGCCCGCGACCTGCGCCGCATCGACCTCGACGAGGCGTCCGACACGGCGTAGCCGCGACCGCTCCGGCGGGCACGATCTCATCGGGCGGCGCGGAGTGTTCGCTGAGCGACCACTCCGCGCGGCTCGTCGGGATCTTCCCGACGGCGGGTGCGGTCCGGCGGGCCCGACGGCGCGTCGAGGTGCCGGACGTCGACCGTGCGGGCCGACGGGCCGAGCCGTCGTCGTCAGGGCTCAAGACGGGCCCGCCCGCGTGCGGACGTCCGCGGGAACGGGCCCCGTCTTGTCGCGGGTCCCTGCCGGGTGCGCGTCTTGTCGTTGTGAATCACTGCGACAAGGCGGCCGGCGGGTCGAGACGGACCACGACAGGGCGGCCGGACGGCGGACGCGCCGAGCCGCCGTCGGGATGGGCTACCGCGAGCGGATCAGGTCCATGAACGAGGACCGGTCGGTGAGCTTCACCCGCGGGCGGCCGCCGGGCTCGCCCGCGGCGCGCTCGTGGGCGTCGATGGCCTCCCACCCGTCGAGGTCGACGAGGTCGGGGCAGCGGCCGGAGAGCCACTCCTCGACCTCCTCGGCGCTCGCCACGGACGCGCCGTCGCGAGCACCGGCGGCGAGGTCGGCCAGGACGTTGCGGACGGTCTCGTTGGCGTCCTTGCGGTTGGTGCCGATGATCCCGGTGGGCCCGCGCTTGATCCAGCCGACCACGTACTCGCGCTCCCGGCCCTCGATGCGGCCCTCGGCGTGCGGGATCGTGCCGGAGGCCTCGTCGAACGGGACCCCGGGCAGGGCCACGCCCTTGTAGCCCACCGCGCGGAACACCAGTCCGCACTCGACGGTCTCCCGCTCGCCGGTGTCGACCGGCCGGACCCGCCCGTCGTCGGAGGCCTCGAGGCGGTTGACGGCGAGCTCGACGCCCGTCACCGGCCCGTCGTCGCCGTCCCCGAGGATGCGCAGCGGCGAGCGCAGGAAGCGGAACTCCATCCGGCGTTCCGCGTCCGGGTCGGGTCCACGCTCGGCCCAGCCCCGGAGGATCTCGACGTTGCGGCGGGTGCCCTTGGCCAGCTCGGCGTCGCCGTCGGCGGACGGGATCTGGTCGGGGTCGACCAGCGTGGTGAGGCCGTCGATCTCGTCGAGCTCCCGGAGTTCGGTGGTGGTGAACGCGGCCTCGACCGGACCGCGCCGGCCGCACACCACGACCTCGCGCACCGACGACCCCACGAACGAGGTGATGGCGTGGTCGGCGGTGTCGGTGGCGCGCAGGTCGGCCTCGCCGAGCAGCAGCATCCGGGCCACGTCGAGGGCGACGTTGCCGGCGCCGATGACGACGGCGCGGTCGGCGGAGAGGTCCGGGTCGAGGCCGACGAAGTCGGGGTGGCCGTTGTACCAGCCGACGAAGTCGACGGAGGCCAGGCTGCCGGGCCGGTCCTCGCCGTCGATCCCGAGGCGGCGCTCGGTCTGGGAGCCCACCGCGTAGACGACGGCGTCGTAGCGCTCCAGCAGCTCGTCGACGGTGACGTCCTCGCCGATGTGCACGTGCCCGAAGAACCGGAACCCGGGGCGGGCCGCGATCTTCTCGTACTGGTTGCTGACCGACTTGATCTTCGGGTGGTCCGGCGCCACGCCCGCGCGCACCAGACCCCAGGGCGTGGCCAGCCGGTCGTACATGTCGACCCGCACCGGCGGGTCCTCCGAGTCGAGGAGGGCGCCCGCCGCGTAGAACCCCGACGGGCCCGAGCCGACGATCGCCACGGCATGGGTCCTCATGGACCGATCCTGTCGGAGGCTGGCGTGATCCGCACCTGTACCGATGCACGGCCCGCCACGCCGACGATCGGGTGCGCCACTCCGGACGGCGCGTCGGAAAACGGCCCTCGATCGAGTCATCACTCCATACGGCATCGGGCCTGTGGAGGGGCCCGACCTGCGCCGACGATGACAGTGATGATCAGGAACGGGCAGCAGCATGCGTCGTGGCGTCGGGGTCGGGAGGTCCTCGACGACTACGACCTGGACCGCGTGCTCACCGAGGAGCTGGCCGACGACCTCGTCAACGAGCTCGCCTGCCTGCGTCCCCGGCGCCGCCCCGCGCGCGCCGTCGGCGCGACGCTGCCCGTGCCGGTCCCGGCGCGGCGCCCGCACCTTCAGGTCATCCGGGGCGGGCTCGCCGACTAGTCCTTCACCGCGGCGAGCACCAGGTAGTACAGCTCGTTGCCCGCCATCGAGAGCCGGTGGCGGAAGGTCCGGCGCACCACGATCCGGGTGTCCTCCCGCGCGCCGATCATGGCCTCCACGTCGGACACGTCGTGGTCGTCGGGCGCGTCCTTGAGGGTCAGGGCCAGCACCGAGTGCGCCGGGAACGCCGACCACAGCTCGTCCAGCGCGTCCACCGGCACGTGGCCCTCACCCACGGCGCCCGCGGCGACCAGGGCGTTCAGCCGCTCCTCGCCGACCAACCGGGCGACCTCGGCGCTCTCGAGGCGCTCGCCGACGAGGTAGTGCGCGTAGAGCCCCGGACGGTCGCGGTGGGCGGCGTCGCGGGCCTCGGGGATGCCGTCGGCGCCGACCACGACGGTGACCCCCCTCGCCGTGAGCTCCTCGCCGACCACGCCGTTGCCCGCACCCAGGTCGAAGGCCCGCAGCTGCTCCGGCCCGAGACCGAGCGACGCCCCGGCCTCGACCGCGGCGTCGGCGACGGTGGCCGGCGAGGCGCACTCCAGCTTCCGCTGCACGACCTCCTCGTAGAGCCCCGGCACGTCGTAGACGGTCGCGTAGTCGTGCAGCGTCACCCGCTGCGTCCCGCCGTCACGGTGGAGCAGGAACTGCTCCTCTCCCTGCCGGCGGCCGGGGGTGGGGTCGAGTTCGACGGTGAACGGAGCAGTCATGGCCTCATCGTGACCGCCGCCGCCCCGGGCGGCACGGGTGATGTGTCGTTGCTCCCCCAGCCGTTTCCCCCCGGCGGGCGGGCGGCCACCCTGGTCGCAGTGCACCGCGCGCCGCCGTCGCCGCCTCCGCACGTCACCCCGTCTGAGCTCCCGCGGCGCACCACGGCCGCCGCCGGGAGCCCGACGACAGGAGGCTCCCCATGAGCACGTCGTCCCCCGCCCACGCCCTGCTGCGACTCACGCAGTCCCGGGTTTCGGACGTCCCGGTCGAGGACCGCGAGCACGCCGCGACCGTCGTCGCCGACCTCCTGCACCGCGAGTGCGCGGAGTGGAGCTGGACCTCGCACCGCTCGGAGGCCCATCGCGCCGACGCGCGCCGCATCGTCGGGGCCCTGTGCCGCGAGGGGTGGGCGCCCGCCTCCTGAGAGGGTCCGCCGAAGAGCCCTCCGTGCCTCGCCCCGAGACAGAAGCCGTTAAGCTGATGCTCCGATCGGCGCAGGCCGGTCGGTCGGCCGGTGGTGTCCACCAGGGCCCTGGGGAGGAACGTCGTGAGCACCATGGACATGGACGGCGTGCAGGTCCGGGAGTCGAGCCGCCGGTCCGGGGCCGTCTGGACGTGGCAGTCGCAGAGCGAGCAGCCCATCGACTACGAGATCGAGTGGGTGCAGGAGAAGGACGTCTTCCTGTACGGCACGCGCGTGCGGCCCGGCGGCTGGAACGTCTCCCGGCTCGACGAGTCGCTGTGGAGCAACGACGGCACGCTCGAGGGCGCCCGCGAGGTCGTGGAGCGTCGCCTCCCGACGATGCCCCGCTGAACGAGCCTTCCCGACGGCGGGTCCGGTCCGGACCCGCCGTCGGGAACGGGTGCCCTACGAACCGCCGAGGACGCCCGCCTCGCTGAGCTTCTTCATGACGGCGTTGGGGCCGTCGAACTGCTCCTTGTCGAGGCCGCGCAACGTCTCGACCAGCTGGTCGTCCGCGCCCTTCGACTTGGCGTGCTCGGCGAGCTGCTCGGGGTCACCCGGGTAGTCGAAACCGCCGAGGGACTTCTGGACCTGCGTGACGTCGTAACCCATGGGCGGGGGATGACCGCTCCCCGGCGATGCAACCGTGGAATCCTCGTCCCGTGGTCGAATGCCCCTTCTCGTGCGTCGTGTGGGACCTCGACGGCACGTTGCTCGAACGCGGCCGGCTCACCCCGGTCGACGGGGTCGAGGCCGTGCTCGCGGCCTGGTCGGGGGCCGGCGTCGAGATGGCCGTCGCGACGTCGGCGACGACGGCCCTCGCGCGCCGCGTCGTGAACGACCTGGGCTGGTCGGGATGGTTCGGGCACGTCGCAGGGACGGCCCCCGGCGTGATCGGCAAGGACGAGGTGCTCGTCGAGGCCCTGCTCGGGCTGGGCCGGGTGCTGCCGGAGGGCGCCGTCGGGGCCGCGATGATCGGGGACGCCCCCACCGACGTCGCGGCCGCCCGGCGGCACGGGCTGACCGCGGTCGGGGTGACCTGGAGCGGGACGCCCGCCGACGTGCTGGGCGGGGCGGACCTGATCTGGAGCCGTCCGCCGTCGTGAAGGCCCCGCAGTGACCGGCCGGTGGGTGGTCCACCTGGACCTCGACTCCTTCTTCGCCTCCGCCGAGCAGCTGACCCGCCCGACCCTGCGTGGGCGTCCGGTGCTCGTCGGCGGGCTGGGCCCGCGCGGGATCGTCGCGGGCGCGTCGGGCGAGGCGAAGGCGTTCGGCGCGCGATCGGCGATGCCGATGGCGCAGGCGCGGCGGGCGTGCCCCACCGCGGTCGCCCTGCCGCCGCGCACCGCGGTCTACCGGACGCTCTCCGAGTCGTTCTTCGCCGTCGTCCGGGCGGCCGCCCCGGTGCTCGAGCAGGTCGCCTACGACGAGACGTTCGCCGAACCCGCCGTCCTGGCCGGTGCGGACGCGGACGCCGTGCGGGCGTGGGCGGAGGGGGTCCGCGCGCAGGTCCGGGAGGCGACGGGGCTCGCGGTGTCGGTGGGGGCGGGCTCGGGCAAGCAGGTCGCCAAGATCGCCTCGGGGCTGGCCAAGCCCGACGGGGTCCACGTCGTCGCCCACGGCGGGGAGCGGGCGCTGCTCGACCCGCTGCCGGTGCGCTCGTTGTGGGGGATCGGTCCGGTCGCCGAGACGGCGCTCGCGCGGGCGGGGGTGACGACGATCGCGTCCTTCGCCGCGATGCCCGCGCCGGAGGTGACCGCCCTGCTCGGGTCGGCGGTCGGGGGTGCCCTGCACCGGCTCGCGCAGGGGCTCGACGACCGTGCGGTGACCGAGCGCGGCGAGGCGAAGCAGGTGAGCGCGGAGACGACGTTCGACACCGACCTCTCCGACGTGGCCGGTGTGCGCCGCGCGGTGGCCGACCTCGCGACGTCCGCGCACCGGCGGCTGGTGGCCTCGCAGCGGGCGGCGCGGACGGTGACGGTGAAGGTCCGCGGCGGGGACTTCGTGACCCACACGCGCTCGGAGACCTCGACGGTCGCGTCGACCGACCTCCCCGCGCTGACGGCGGTGGCGCAGCGGCTCGCCGTCGAGGCACTGCCCGACGCCGGGGTGCGGCTGGTCGGGGTCTCCTACGCCGGGCTGACGACGGCGGTGCAGGGGACGTTGTTCGACTCGACCGAGCCCGCCGTCGAGGAGCCGTCGGCGCCCGATGTCGGGATCGCGGAGGAGGACCCGACGCCGACCCCCGAGCGACCGTGGCGGACCGGGGACGACGCCGCGCACCCGGTGCACGGGCACGGCTGGGTGCAGGGCGCCGGGCACGGGCGGGTCACGGTGCGCTTCGAGACCCGCTCGACCGGTCCGGGGCGGGCGCACACCTTCGCCGTGGACGACCCGGAGCTGACGCGGGCGGACCCGCTGGTGTCGTTGACCTGACACCTCGTGGCAGGACGTCGGCTAGAGCAGCAGCTGTGACCGTGCCAGTTCGGCGTAGAGCGGGCTGTCGGCGAGGAGCTCGGTGTGGGTGCCGCGGGCGACGACCCGGCCCCCGTCGAGGACCACGATCTGGTCGCAGTCGACCACCGTCGAGAGCCGGTGCGCGACGATGAGGAGCGTCCGGTCGGCCGCGGCCGCGACGTCGATCGCCTCCTTCAGCGCCTGCTCGTTGCGGGCGTCGAGGCTCGCGGTCGGCTCGTCGAGCAGCATCAGCGACGGCTCGGCGAGCAGGGTGCGCGCGATCGCGAGGCGCTGGCGTTCGCCGCCGGAGAGCAGGACCCCGCCCTCGCCGACCGGGGCGTCCAGACCCAGCGGTGACCGCTCCACGAGCCCGGACAGGTTGACGGCGGCGAGGACGGCGAGCTGGTCGGCCTCGGGGGCGTCCGGCGCGGCGAGCACGAGGTTCTCGCGCAGCGTGCCGGCGAGCGCGGGGGACTCCTGCTCGACGTACCCGAGCCGGGCGCGCAGGGCGTCGCGCGGCCGGTCGCGCACGTCGACCCCGTCCACCAGCACCGCCCCGCCGGTCACGTCGTAGAACCGCTCGACCAGCGCGAACACCGTCGACTTGCCGGCGCCGGACGGTCCGACCAGCGCGGTGCGGGTGCCGCGCGGCACGGTGAAGGAGACCCCGTGCAGGACGGTGGTGCCGTCGGCGTAACCGAAGTCGACCTCCCGCAGCTCCAGGGCAGGGGCAGCCCGGACCGCCGGCGGGGAGTCGACCGCGTCGGCCGCGGACTCGGCGGGCAGGGCGGCGACCTCCTCGATCCGGGCGAGCGCGCCGAGGCCGGTCTGCAGCTGCGTCCAGGCCTGGGTGAGCCGGGCGAACGGCAGCACGAGCAGGAACAGGTAGAGCACGAAGGAGACCAGCTCTCCCACCGTGAGCTCCCCGGCCGCGACCCGCGCGCCCCCGATCCCGAGCACGGCGATGAACGACCCCTGGGTGGCGATCGTGACGGCGGGGGAGACCAGGGCCTGCAGCCGTGCGGCCCGGACGCCCACCGCGTACGCCTCCGTGGCCGCGCCGGCGACGCCGTCGGCCTCGCGGTCGGTGGCCCCGCTGGCCCGGATCGTGCGCACCGCACCGAGGGCGCGCTCCACCGCCGCCGTCATCTCCCCGACCCGCGCCTGCGAGAGCGTGGACAGCGCCCGCAGCCGACGGGACGCCGCGCCGACCACCGCCACCCCCGCGGCGACGGCCACGAGCGTGACCGCGAGCAGCGTCAGGTCGACCAGGGCCATCGCCACCGCCGCGCCGATCACGACCACCACCGAGCTGGCGAGCTCGAACAGCCCGCTGGTCACCACCGCGCGCAGCAGCGTCGTGTCGGACCCGATCCGGGAGATCAGGTCGCCCGTGCGCCGCGCGTCGTACTCCGGCACCGACAGCCGCAGCACCCGGTCGACGAGGGTCCGGCGCGTCGAGAGCACCAGCCCCTCGGCGGTCCGCTGGAGCAGGAACGACTGCACCGCGCCGACCAGGGCGCCGCCGAGCAGGACCGCCACGAGGAGGCCGGCCGGACCGAGGACGGCGCCGCCGCCCTGGACCACGGCGATCACCCGCCCGACCAGCAACGGCTGGGCGAGGGCCGTCCCCGCCGTGGCCAGGGACAGGGCGGCGACGACGAGCAGCGTGGCGCGGTGCGGGCGCAGGTACGGCCACAGGCGGCGCACGCCCGTGTCGGACCCGGTCAGCACACCACCCCGCGGAACGATGCGCGCAGTTCGTCGACGAACAGATCCGGCACCTCGAGCGAGGCGAAGTGGCCACCGCGGTCGAGCACGCTCCAGCGGCGGACGTCGGTGTAGCGGGCCTCCACCCAGGACCGCGGCATCTTCGCCATCTCGGCCGGGAAGATCGAGATCGCGGCGGGCACGGTGACCTCGGAGCGACGGTCGACGTCCGCGTTCTCCCAGTACATCCGTGCCGAGGACGCCCCGGAGGCGCCGAACCAGTACACCGCGACGTTGTCGAGCAGCCGGCGACGCGACACCGAGGCGAGCCCGCCGTCGGTCCACACCCCGAACTTCTCCGCGATCCACGCGAGCTGGCCGACGGGGGAGTCGACGAGCGCGTAGCCGAGGGTCTGCGGGCGGGTGCGCTGCTGGCCGGAGTAGCCGCTGCCGACCTCCCGGAACTCCCGGGCCTGCGCGAGCCACCGCTGCTCGAGCTCGGGGAGGTCCGCGGTCCGCGCGCCCTCGGGCCGGTCGGCCAACGGCATCGTCGTGTGGAGCATGGCGACGCGGTCGGGGTGCCGGACCCCGAGCGCCGCCGTGATCATGGCGCCCCAGTCCCCGCCCTGGGCGAGGAACCGGGGGTAGCCCAGACGCGCCATGAGGACGGCCCACGCATCCGCGATGTGGTCGATGCCCCAGCCCGTGACGGTCGGCTTGTCGGAGAACCCGAAGCCCGGCAACGACGGCATGACGAGGTGGAATGCCGGGTCGGAGGGGTCGTCCGGTGCCGTCAACGGGCCCACGACGTCGAGGAACTCGACCACCGACCCGGGCCACCCGTGCGTGAGTAGAAGTGGCTGTGCGTCACGTCGAGGTGACTCTACGTGCAGGAAGTGGATGCCGAGCCCGTCGATCTCCGTCCGGAACTGGCCGAGCCCGTTGAGCTCGTCGGACAGCGCCGCGACGTCGTGCTCCTCGAGCCACGCCCGGGCCAGGTCGGACACGACCGTGGCGGGGATGCCCTGCGACCAGTCGGACACCGGCTCCGGCTCGGCCAGACGGGCCCGTCGAAGACGTTCGTGCAGGTCAGCGACCTGGTCGGCGGGGATGTCGAGCACGAACCCCGTGACGGCGGTCGGGTCCGACGGGCGGGTCGACGACGGGTCGGGAGCGGTCGGCTCGACGTCCACGGGGGCCATGCGCGCGACGTTAACGGCACAGGTCCGGATGCGCCGTGGGGAGGCATCCGTCCGGGTGTCACCCCGACACGCCGTCGGATGGAGCCGGTCCCCCGAAGGTGGCATCTTCCGCCCACGCTGTCACACGGGCCGTCATCGTGGCGATGTACGCAGCGGAGGTGATCATCGTGCTGAACGAACGGCCCGCGGCACTGCTGGCGGCAGCGGCGGATCTGGACGAGTGCGACGGCTACGTGGTCCTGGTGTTCGACCCGGAGACCGGTGAGATGGACGCGCACGGCCCCTACGAGGGGGTCGCCGCGACGCTCCGCGCCGAGGAGCTACGGCAGAACTTCGACTCCGACGACCTGCGTGACGTGGTCGTCCGGGTGAGCAGGCTGCACCTGCCCGCGCCGGTGCCACAGCAAGCCTGGTGAGGTCGACGCCGGCGGGGTAGACCCTCCGGCGTGAGCCTCACTGTGCGCGACGCCGCGCTCGAGCTGTTTCGAGCGCACGGCATGACGACGGTCTTCGGGAACCCGGGCTCCACCGAGCTCCCGATGCTCCAGGACTTCCCCGACGACTTCACCTACGTCCTCGGGCTCCAGGAGGCCGTCGTCGTCGGGATGGCCGACGGATTCGCCCAGGCGACCGGCCGCCCGACCCTGGTCAACCTGCACACCGCGCCCGGCGTCGGGAACGCGGTGGGCGCGCTGGTGAACGCGGCGGCCAACAAGACCCCGCTCGTGGTCACCGCCGGCCAGCAGGTGCGGCCGATGATGACGCTGGAGGCGATGCTCACGAACCCCCGGGCCACCGAGCTCCCGCGTCCCACCGTGAAGTACTCCGCGGAGCCGCCCCGGGCCCAGGACGTCGTCGCGACCCTGGCCCGGGCGATCCACGTCGCCACCACCCCGCCCACGGGGCCGGTGTTCGTGTCGATCCCGATGGACGACTGGGACGTCGAGCTCACCGGCGACGACCTCGAGGTGGCGCAGCGGGCGTCCCGACGACGGGTCACGGTGCCCCTCGAGCCGTCCGCCTCCGCGCTCGACGGGCTGGCGACCGCGCTCGACGGCGCGTCGTCCCCGGCCCTCGTCGTCGGCGGGGAGATCGACGCCGGCGGCGGCTTCGACGACGCCGTGGCGCTGGCCGAACGGCTCGGCGCCGCGGTGTACGGGCCGCCCGCCGACGGCCGCGTCGGGTTCCCGGAGGACCACCCGCAGTACCGCGGCGCCCTGCCGATGGCGATCGCCCCGGTCGCGCAGACCCTCGCGGCGCACGACGTCGTGCTCGTGCTCGGGACGGCCGTGTTTCGGTACTACCCCTACGTGCCCGGCGGGTTCCTGCCCGAGGGCACGCGGCTGCTCCACGTCACGTCCGACCCCGACGAGGCCGCCCGCGCCCCGATGGGCGACGCGCTCGTCGCCTCGCCGGTCTCCGTGGTGCGGGCACTGCTGGATCGCGTCGCTCCCTCGTCGCGGACGCCCGCCGGCTCGGCGCCCGCCGCTGAGGCGGCCCGGGCGTCCTCGGTCCCGGGCACGCTGACCGCGGAGGAGGTGTTCGACGTCGTCGGGTCGGTGTGGCCGGCCGAGGGCGTCGTCGTGGACGAGTCGCCCTCCAACCGTGGCGCCCTGCACGCCCGCCGCCCGGTCTCGCGTCCGTCCACGTCCTTCTTCACGACGTCGGGTGGGCTCGGCTTCGGGCTGCCCGCGGCGGTCGGCGTCGCGCTGGCCGACCGGTCCCGCCCGGTGCTCGCCGCGATCGGGGACGGGTCGATGCAGTACGCGATCCAGGCGCTGGCGTCGGCGGCGATGCTGGGCGTCCCGGTCACGGTGCTCGTCCTGGAGAACCGCGAGTACGCGATCCTCAAGTGGTTCGCCGCCCGCGAGAACACCCCGAAGGCGCCCGGCCTGGACCTGCCACCGGTCGACTTCTGCGCGCTCGCCGCGGGCTACGGCGTCCCGGCCGAGTCGGTGTCGAGCGCCGAGGAGCTGCGCGCGGCCCTGGAGCGCGGGCGTGACGGGGACGGCCCGCGCCTGGTCGCGGTGCCGGTCGGGCGGGCGGCGGGCTGAGCCCTTCCGGCGTGAGGGGAACCCTCGCGCCATAAGAGCGCTCGAATCCTCCCCTCGCGAATGGGCCAGTCGCGCGTGAGGGGAAGAACCGAGCGCTCTTGTGGCGTGAAGGTTCCCCTCGCGCTCACGGGTCGCGGCTTGACCTCAACCGTGGGTGAGCTCGCACCCTCACGAGCGTGCTCACCCGGTATCGAGATGCCCCGCCCCACGATCTCCGCGTAGCGTCGCGGCACGTGTCGACCCAGACGCAGCTCACCCCCACCGGGACCGGACGGCCCGCCGCGGCCGCCGTCGAGGTCACCGACCTGGTGAAGCGCTACCCCAAGGCGAAGGTCAACGCGGTCGACGGCATCTCCTTCGCCGTGGCGCCCGGCGAGGTGTTCGGCCTCCTCGGCCCGAACGGCGCGGGCAAGACGACGACGATCGGGGTGCTCACCACCCGGGTCCGCAAGACCTCGGGGTACGCCGCCGTCACGGGCATCGACGTCGCGGGGGATCCGGTCGGCGCCCGGTCGGTCATCGGCGTCGTCCCGCAGCGTCCCAACCTGGACCGCAGCCTGGACGCCAAGGGCAACCTCGTCTGGCACGCGGCGTACCACGGGGTGCCGCGGGCCCGGCGCGGTCCGCTCGCCGACGAGCTGCTCGAGCGCATGGGCCTGACCGACAAGGCCCACACCAACCCCGACGAGCTCTCCGGCGGCCAGGCCCAGCGGCTGATCATCGCCCGCGGCCTGATGCACGGCCCGCGCGTGCTCTTCCTCGACGAACCCTCCACCGGGCTGGACCCGCAGGCGCGCCTGTTCGTCCACGACCGGGTCGCCGAGCTCGCCGCGAACGGCGTGACGATCGTGCTCACCACCCACGACATGGACGAGGCGGCCAAGCTCTCCGACCGCGTCGGCATCGTCGACCACGGCGAGCTGCTCAAGCTCGACACGCCCGCGAACCTCGTCGCCGGACTCTCCGGCTCCGCCACCGTCGACCTCGACGTCACCGGCCTCGACCCCGAGCACCTGCGCGGCCGGCTCTCCGCGGTCCGCGGGACGGCCGGGGCCGAGGTGCTCGCCATTCCCGACGACGGGCCCGCCCGGCTCCGGATCCGCGTCGACGGCGAGGCCGGCGCGGCCCTGCCAGGGCTGCTGGAGGAGGTCACGACGGCGGGTGGCCACGTCTCCGACGTCGGGCTCGGCGAGCCCACGCTGGAGGACGTCTTCATCGACCTGACCGGGAGGGGGCTGCGGTGACCGCCGTGACCACGACCGAACCGTTCCGCCGCGTGTCCCCGGGCCGGGCGTTCCTCGGAGTGCTGGGCCGCGACGTCGCGGTCACCGGCAAGGAGCTCGGCAGCTTCATCTCGCAGGTGCTCGTCCAGCCGTTCTTCCTGCTCTTCGTGTTCGGGAAGGTCCTCTCCGAGCTCGGCTACATCGCGCCCGGCTACGCCCAGCTGCTGCTGCCGGGCCTGCTCGCGCTCAACGCTTTCCTCGTCGCCGTGCAGGCCGTCGCGCTGCCGCTGGTGATCGACTTCAGCTACACCAAGGAGATCGAGGACCGGCTGCTCGCGCCGCTGTCCACGCGGATGGTCGCGGTCGAGAAGATCGTGTTCGGCGCGATCCGCGGCCTGATCGGCTCGCTGGTGATGATCCCGGTGGGCTACCTCGTGCTCGACGAGGTCTCGTGGAATCTCGCCGGCCTGCCGCTGTCGGCGCTGCTGCTGGTGCTCGGGGCGCTCGCGGGCGGCGCGTCCGGACTGGTCATCGGCACGCTGGTCAGCCCACGGCGGATCAACATCGTGTTCGCCGTGGTGATCACGCCGCTGCTGTTCACCGGGTCCACGCAGTTCCCGTTCCTGCAGATCGGGTCGCTGCGCTGGTTCCAGGTGATCTGCGCGCTGAACCCGATCACGTACGTGGCGGAGGGTCTGCGCGGCGCGCTGACCCCGCAGATCCCGCACCTGCCGGCGTGGCTGTGTCTCGCGGCGCTGGTGTTCGCGTGCGTGCTGTTCGGGGCCATCGGGATCCGGGGGTTCGTGCGGCGCGCGCTGGACTGAGCCCCACCCGCCGTCAGGAAAGCGTCGTTGCTGCCACTGGCTGACAGCAACGACGCTTTCCTGCCATCAGGGATCAGGACCCCGAGAGCTTCGCCGCCACCTGGGCCAGCCGCGTCCCCTGCACGCGGGCGGCGCCGAGTGCCTCGTCGTCGGGAGCCGCGGAGGACCGCGACACCCAGGACGCGCCGTAGGGGTTCCCGGACGACATCAGCGACGGGTCGGCCGCGTAGCCGAGGGGCATGATCAGCGTGCCCCAGTGGTAGAAGGTCATGTTCATCGCGACGGTGGTGGTCTCCAGCCCGCCGTGCCCGGTCGAGGCCGAGGTGAACGAGGTCCCGACCTTGTCCGCGAGCTTGCCCTGCGCCCACAGCCCGCCGGTGGTGTCGAGGAACGACTTGAGCTGCTCGGCGGCGCCGCCGAACCGCGTCGGGCTGCCGAGGGCGATCCCGTCGGCCCAGTCGAGGTCGTCGAGGGAGGCCACGGTGTCGTAGGGGTTGTCGTCCACCCACGCCTTCCACCGGCGGTTGGCCTCGATCGCCTCGCGTGGCGCGCGCTCGGCGACCGGGCGCACGCGGACCTCCGCGCCCGCCCCCCGCGCGCCCTCGGCGAGCGCCTCGGCGAGAGCGGCGACGTTGCCGGTGGCGGAGTAGAAGACGACGGCGATGTTGGCCACGGGGCCCCCTTCTCGACGGAGTGTGGTGATCACTCTCTCGCGCACGCCCGCTCGCGGCACACTGGACCGGTGGCGGTGGCGGACCAGGTCCCGACGGGTACACGGCGCGCGGTGACCGATCCGCCCGCCGAGACGCTGCGCGGGCTGGTGCTGCTCCACCGCCGGATCTCGGGGCTCGCGGCGGCCGACGACGGGCCGGTGGCCGTGACGCGGTTGCTGGCGGCCCAGCTCGGGGCGGTCGCCGCGGTGGTCAGCGCGGACGAGTCGCGGACCGTGCTCGCGGCGTCCGCACCCGGGGTGGACGAGACGCGCGCCGCGGCGGTGCTGCGCGCCGAGCTCGCGGAGCCGCGGTGGTGCCGGGTGCTCGACGCGGTGCACCGCGGCGGGCGGGCGGTGCGCGTCCCGGGCCGCGGCACGTGGGTGCGGGTCGTCGTGCCGGTCGAGGTCGCGGGGGAGAACGCCGCGGTCCTCGTGGCCGAGGAGGACCCCGCGCACCGGTCGCGGCCCGCGGCGCTCGACGGCAGCGCGGCCGACGACGTCCTGCTGCTCGCCGCAGAGCACGCGGCCACGATCGTCGGCGTGCTCCTCGGCCGCGAGCGGGTGCTCGCGGCGGCCGCCGGTCAGGTCCGCGACGACCTGCTCTCCGGGTTGCTGCTCGGCCGCGCCCGCTCCACGAGCGAGGCGGCGCAGTGGGCGGAGCACCTCGGGCTCGACGTCCCGGGCGCGCGCGTGCTGGTGCTCGTTCCCGACGGTGCGTCGGGTGCCGGTCTGCTCGCCACCGCCCGCGACCGGCTCGCCCGCCTCGTCCCGGACGTGCCGGCGGTCCTGCGCGACAGCGAGCTGGTGGCGGTCGTGCCCGAGGGCGTCGACCCGGGCGAGCTGGCGGAGCGGGTCGCGTCGGGGCTCGTGCGCGGGGGCGGTCCGTGGCCGCTGACGGTCGGGCTGGGGCGGGCGGTCGACGACCTCGCGGGCCTCGCGCGCTCCTACGACCAGGCCCGCCGCACGGTGGAGGCGGCCCGCCGCCTCGGCCGCGAGGGCCGCCTCGTGCGCTTCGAGGACCTCGGGGTGCACCGGCTCCTGCTGCAGGTCCCCGACCCCGAGGACGCCCGCGTCTTCGCCCGCGAGGTCCTCGGGCGGCTGGTGGACGGGTCCTCGGAGCGGGCCGGTGAGCTCGTCCGGACCCTGGCCCGCTACTTCCGCGAGGACGGCAGCCCGCAGCGCACCGCCCGGGCGCTCCGGGTGCACCCCAACACCGTGGGCTACCGGTTGCGGCGCGCGGAGGAGCTGTCCGGGCTCGTCCTCGACCACTACTCCGACCGGCTCGCCGCCCAGGTCGCGCTGGAGATCCTCGGCTACATGGACGACGCCACCGACGGCGCCGACACCCCGTGAACGTCGCGGAGGCCCTCGCCGCGGGCACCCTGCTCGGCGACGGCGCGATGGGCACGTTGGCGCAGGCGACCGGGGCCCGCGCCGAGGGCGCGGTGAGCGAGCTCGTGCTGCTCGCGCCCGAGCTGGTCGGAGCCCTGCACCGGCGCTACCTCGACGCCGGGGCCGAGCTGATCCAGACCCACACCTACGGCGCGAGCCGCCTGCGTCTGGCCCGCCACGGCCTGGCGCGCCGCGTCCACGAGATCAACGTCGACGCCGCGCGGCTGGCCCGGGAGGCGCGCGACGACACCGCCCGTCCGGCCTTCGTCGCGGGCTCGATCTCGCCCGCCACGTCGCCGCGACTCGCGGGGCCGGTCGAACCGTCCGCCGTCCGTGCCGCGATCCGCGAGCAGGCCGCCGCGCTCGCCGAGGGCGGGGTGGACCTGCTGGTGTGCGAGACGTTCGCCCACGCCGAGGAGCTCGCCGAGGCGGTCCTGGCCGTCCGCGAGGCGACCGACCTGCCGGTGATCGCGCAGGCGACGTTCGTCGAGGAGGACGGCGGGCCGGTGACGACGCTCGGGGAGACCCCCGAGGAGGTCGCGCGCGTCGTCGGGGCGCTCGGTCCGGTCGCCCTCGGCACGAACTGCACGCTCGGGCCGCAGGGCCTGCTGACGGTCGTCCGCCGGCTCGTGGCAGCCGTGCCGGACGGGATCGCGGTGACCGCCCTGCCCAACGCCGGGCTCCCCCACGTCGTGTCCGACCGGAGCGTCCGCTTCGCCTCCGACGCCGCGCACTTCGGGCGCTACGCGGCGCGGTACGTGGCGGCGGGCGCCCGGCTCGTCGGGGGTTGTTGCGGCACCACGCCCGCGCACGTGGCGGCCGCCGCGGCGGAGCTGTCGCGGGGCCCCGTCGTGGACGAGCCCGTGGCAGCGCCCCTCCCCCTCCCCGCCGGCAGGAAAGCGTCGTTGCTGTCACGGGATGACAGCAACGACGCTTTCCTGCCACCGACGGCACGAGCAGAGGGCCCCGGCCGCGGCGCCGTCGCCCGCTGGCTGGACGCACCACGGCGCACCCCGCTGCTCGTCGCGGAGGTGACCGCCCCGGGCGCGGACGACCTCGACGTGCACGTCGCCCGCGGGCGCGCCGCGCTCGCCGCGGGAGCGGCGGCACTGTGGGCCGGCCGGGAGCGCACACGCCGCCGCCGGACCACGACGGCCGGGGTGGCGGCGGGGCTGCACGAGGTCCTCGACGCAGACGTCGCGTGCACCGTGACCAGCTGGAACAGCAGCCGGATGGCCCTGCAGGCCGACCTGCTCGGGCTCGACGCCCTCGGGCTGCACACGATCGTCACCGAGACCGGGAACCCGCCGGTGCACGCCGATCGCGCGGTGCGCGACGGGGTGTGGGAGGTCGACGCGGTGGGCCTGGTCGGGCTGGCCGCGTCGCTGGCGGCCGGGGTGGACACGGACGGCCTGCGGCTCGCGCCCGCGCCCTTCCGCGTGGGGGTGCGGGTGACCCCGGGCACCGACGACCTCGAGCGCGAGATGCACCGGGTCCGGCTCAAGGTGGAGGCGGGCGCCGAGTTCCTCGTGACCCGCCCGGTCTACGAGCTCGACCGGCTCCGCCGGGTGCTCGGCGGGATCGGGACGAAGGTCCCCGTCCTGCTCTCGCTCGCCCCGCTCTCGGGGTACGCGGAGGCCGAGCACCTGGCCCACGAGGTGCCCGACGTCGTGCTGCCCGACCACGTCCTGGCCCGCGTCCGCGCGGCCGGTGAGGACCCGGCCCCGGGCCTGGACCTCGCCGCGGACCTCGCGGCCGAGGCCCTGGCCGAGGGCCTGGTCGAGGGCATCGTCGTGCGGCGCCCCGGTCCGCCCGCCCTGCTCGGCGAGGCGGTCACCCGTCTCGGCCGGGTGCTCACGGCGGCGGGTGTCGGCGGTCGGTCGTGACGTACGGGGGCGGCGGGTCGGTCCGGCGCGCACGGCGGTCGGAGAGCTGCTGAGGTGGGTCCATGGGTGATCGGTTGCAGGGGACGACCGCGGTGGTGACGGGGGCGTCGAGCGGGATCGGCGAGGCCGTCACGCGCGCGCTGGTGGCGCATGGCGCAACCGTGGCCGCGCTCGCCCGCCGTCGGGACCGGCTGGAGACACTCGCCGCCGAACTGGGCGACGCCGTGGTCGCGATCGAGGCCGACGTCACCGACGACGATGCGGTCCGCGGCGCGATCGACCGGGTCGCCGCGGACCACGGCGGCATCGGGGTCCTCGTGAACAACGCCGGCTACGGCGCCTGGTCGCCCGCCCTGGACGCGGACCTCGCCGAGTGGCGGCGCATGGTCGAGGTCAACCTCACCGCCGTGCTCGCCACCAGCCACGCGGCGCTGCCGCATCTGGTCGAGGCGGCCACCGGGCCGCGCGGGGTGGCCGATCTCGTGTCGATCAGCTCCATCGCGGGCCGCAAGGTCCCGGGGCCGGCGAGCAACGTCTACGCGGCCACCAAACACGGCGTCGGTGCCTTCTCCGAGGCGCTGCGGGTGGAGCTGGCGGAGCGGCACGTCCGCGTCGGACTCGTCGAACCCGGCATCGTCACCTCGGAGATGACCACGAGCGGGGCGGAGTTCGCCCCGGACGCCCGGGGCGCCTCCGAGTACCGGGCGCTCGATCCCGCGGCCATCGCCGACGCCGTCGTCTACATGGTGTCCCGCCCCCGCGGGGTGGCCGTCCACGAGATGCTCGTGCGCCCCACCGAGCAGGAACGGTAGGGCTCAGACGGCAACCGGGCGCGGCGTGGTGCTGTGCACCGCCGCGCGCAGCCGGGCAACGGTCTCGCGCAGGTAGGTGACCTCGCGGGTCAACGACTCGACGGTCTCGCCGGCGAAGTCGTAGGCCATCTCGTCCGGCATGACCACGACCCCGCAGCAGGGACAGGTCGCGGGGGTCGTCATGAGGTCCACTCCTGGGGGTGCGTCGAGCCGGTTCACGGTCCAGTTTCCTGACCGTCGGCGGCGCGGGCACTGTCGTGCGCCCCAGCGTTGTCGGGGCGGACTTTGTGGCCGACCACAGCGTGCCGGGCGGCTACTCCACCAGCAGTGCACGCCACTGCTCCACCCGGTCGTCGGACAGACCCGCGGCGCGGGCGACCTCCCGCGCGCCGTCGCCGTCGAGCCGGTCGAGCACCCCGAGGAGGTGCTCGCGGGTCACTCCGATGTCCCCGGCCGGCACGACGCCGGGCCGCAGCAGCGGCCGCCGTTCCAGGCGCCGCTGCAGCCCGATCCGGCGGGCGTTGGTGCGGGTGAAGTCGGCGTCGACGGCGGCCCGGGTGACCCCGGCGAGTCGGAGCAGGACCGCGACCGACACCCCGGTCCGGTCCTTGCCCGCCGCGCAGTGCACGAGGACCGGGTGGGGGCCGTCGAGGACGGCGTCGAACAGCGTCGGCAGCCAGGACGGCGCGGCGTCGAGGAGCGCGAGGTAGAGCTGGTCGGTGGGCAGCCGGTCGTTCTCGTCCCGGGCGAGGACCGTCGGGTCGAGCGCGTCGATCATCGACAGGTGCACCCAGCGGGTGTCCGCGAGCGGGTAGGGGTGGTCGAGCTCGCGCTCGCTGCGCAGGTCCACCGCGACCCCGGGCGGCCAGGCGAGCCCCTCCGGCCAGCCCGGGGAGCCGGGCCCGTCGTCGGCGAACGGCGCGTCCCCGCGCAGCAGGATCCCGGGCCGGGTGCGGCGGCCGTCGACGGTCGGCAGCCCGCCCACGTCGCGGATGTTGTGGGTCGGTGGCCCGGGCGGCACGTGCGCGAGGACGTCGCGCCGGTTGGCGGCTTCCCGACGGAGGCGGCGGATGCGGTTGAGGGGGTTCCTCACGCCCGCATCCTCACAGGCCCGGCGATCTTGCGGTGACCCCCGGCCGGACGAACGGCGGACCGGGTGCCGTGGGTCCCGTCGTCGGGAATCAGACCGAGAAGCCGAACGGGAGCTCCAGACGGTGCGCGGCGAGGAAGGCCGGGTCGGCGAGCAGGTCGCGGGTCGGGCCGTCGGCGACCACGACGCCCTCGTCGATCACCACCGAGCGCGGGCAGAGCTGCAGGGCGTAGGGCAGGTCGTGGGTGACCATGAGCATCGTGCGGTCGAGGCCGAGCAGCACCTCGGCGAGCTCGCGGCGGGCGACCGGGTCGAGGTTCGACGACGGTTCGTCGAGCACGAGGATCTCGGGGTCGCAGGCGAGGACGGTCGCGAGGGCGACCCGGCGTCGTTGACCGCCGGAGAGGTGCATGGGGGAGCGGTCGGCGTGCTCGCCCATCCCGACGGCGCCGAGGGCCTGCTTCACCCGCAGGGACAGCTCCGGCTCGGTCACCCCGAAGTTCGCGGGGCCGAAGGCGACGTCGTCGCCGACGGTGGGCATGAACAGCTGGTCGTCCGGGTCCTGGAAGACCACGCCGACCCGACGGCGGATCTCCTGCAGGTGCGGCTTCGCCACCTCGAGACCGCCCACGCGGACCGTCCCCGCCCCGGCGCGGTGCACGCCGTTGAGGTGCAGGACGAGGGTGGTCTTCCCCGCGCCGTTCGGGCCGAGCAGCGCGACGCGCTCGCCCTGCTCGATCCGCAGGTCGACGCCGAACAGCGCCTGGTGGCCGTCGGGGTAGGCGAACGCCAGCCCCTCGACCTCCAACGACGGGGTCACGCGTACCCCGCCGTCGCGAACAGGACCGCCGCGGCGGCGGGAGCGAGCGCGACCGCCCAGGTCCGCCGACCCGTCGTCGGGACCCCGAGCAGGGGCATCGAGCCGGTGTACCCGCGGGCGAGCATCGCGAGGTGCACGCGCTCGCCGCGCTCGTAGGAGCGCAGGAAGAGGGTGCCGACGCCGCGCACGGTCGGGCCGATCTGCCACAGGAAGCGGGGATCGTGGCCCCGGGCGACTCGGGCGAGGCGCATCCGCCGGGCCTCGGCGGCGATGACCTCGAGGTAGCGGACCATGAGCGTCGCGATCGTGGTCACCATGCCGGGCACGCGCAGCCGGGCGAGGCCCGCGAGCAGGTCGCGCACCGGCGTCGTCATGCCCAGCGTGACCGAGATCAGCACGCCGAGCGTGCCCTTGACGAGGATGTTCCAACCGGCGAGCAGGCCGTCGACCGAGAGCGAGAGGCCGAGGAACTCGGTGCGGGGGCCGGTCGCGAAGAACGGCAGCAGCACCGCGAGCGCCACGAACGGGGCCTCGATCAGCGATCGCGCCGCGATCGCGGCGACCGGGATCCGGGCGGTCACCCAGATCCCCACGAGCAGCGCGAGGTGCGCCCCGAACACCCAGAACGCCTCGCGTGGCGTCGCGACGACCGCGATCACCATGAGGAAGGCCGCGACGATCTTGACGTGGGCCGGGAGCCGGTGGACGGGGCTGTCGCCGACGTGGTGGAGGGTGTGCGCGTGGCCGGCGCCCATCAGGTGTCCGAGCGGCGGCGCAGCACCCAGAACAGACCGCCGGCGACGGCGAGCGTGGCGATCACCCCGACCACCCCGGCCACCCCGGTCAGCGCCTCGTTCCCGCCCACCGCGTAGTCGGCGAAGGGGCTGCCCGCCGTCGCGTGCTCGCCAGCGTTCTGCGCGATGCACTGCCCCTGGAGGGTGTCCTCGGACTCGCTGCAGCCGGTCTGGGTCACCGCGTCCAGCCCGTCGGGGGAGCCCGACGCGAGATAGGAGGCGCCGCCCGCGAGCAGCAGCGCGACCAGGAGGAAGGCGCCGAGGAACCCGGCGAGGCGACGGTTCTTCACCGGGGCGTTCATCGGACCGTGGCCTCCGTGATCGTCAGCTCGGAGCGCTGCCCGCGGAGCAGGTACACGAGGTCGGGCCGCACCGCCGCCACCGCACCCACCGTGAGCGCGGTGATGATCCCCTCGCCGATGCCGATGAGCGCGTGGAAGCCCGCCATCAGCCCGAACACGGTGCCGAGCGCGAGCCCCTGCCCGCCGAGGGCGTACTCGAGGACGAAGCCCATCGACGCGACGACCGTGTTGACCCACGCCGCGACGAAGGCGGTCACCAGCAGCCCGGCCCGCGACCGGCGGGCCAGCGGTCGCAGCGCGACGGCGACGGCGAAGCCGACGAAGGTCCCGATGAGGGCCATGTTGGTGATGTTCGTGCCGAGCGCGGAGAGCCCGCCGTCGGCGAAGAGCAGCGCCTGGAGCACGAGCACGATCGCGACGCACAGCGCCCCGACGTACGGCCCGACCAGGATCGCGGTGAGGGCGCCGCCCAGCAGGTGGCCGCTGACGCCCGGGAGTACCGGGAAGTTCAGCATCTGCACCGCGAACACGAAGGCGGCGACCAGGCCCGCGAGGGGCGCGGTGCGGTCGTCGAGGTCGCGTCGCGCCCGGGCGACGCAGATCGCGAGGCCCACGATCGCGACGACGCCGAAGGCCAGCGACGTCGGCGCGTTCACGATGCCGTCGCTCATGTGCATCGCGACCACTTCGGTCGTCATGCGCGCTCCTCACCCGTTCGTGGTGTTCGGGTGAAGAGTCTCGCAACGATGTGCTTGTCGCACTAGTCCTGCGACAACCTCCTCCTGGCCGATCGGAGGGTGGTGTCGGGCACCCGGTCCCGGGTCCACCATGGAGCGAGCTCGTTCGCGAAGGAGGCGGTCATGGAGCGCACGACCTGCGCCGTGGTGGGTGGCGGCCCGGCCGGGATGGTGCTCGGTCTGATCCTGGCCCGCGCCGGCGTGGAGGTGACCGTCCTCGAGAAGCACGGCGACTTCCTGCGCGACTTCCGCGGCGACACGGTCCACACCTCCACCCTCACGCTGATCGACGAGCTCGGTCTGTGGCCCCGCTTCGAGCGGCTGCCCTACCGGGCGCTGACCCGTGCCCGGGTCCGGATGGACGCGGGCGAGGCGACGATCGGCGACCTGTCGCGGCTCGACGCGCCACATCCGATGGTCGCCATGACCCCGCAGTGGCACCTGCTCGACCTGCTCGCCGGCGCCGCGCGCGAGGAGCCGACCTTCACCCTGCGCATGCACACCGAGGTCACCGGCCTCGTGCGCCGTGACGAGCGGGTGACCGGGGTGCGTCTCGACGACGGCTCCGAGCTCGCGGCCGACCTCGTCGTCGCCTGTGACGGCCGCGACTCGCGGGTCCGGGCGGACTCGGGGCTCCCGCTGCACCGCTACGACGTACCGATCGACGTCGAGTGGTTCCGCG
Organism: Actinomycetospora sp. NBRC 106378; assembly: GCF_030269685.1. GTDB lineage: Bacteria > Actinomycetota > Actinomycetes > Mycobacteriales > Pseudonocardiaceae > Actinomycetospora. The sequence goes on along the minus strand of NZ_BSTT01000008.1, from coordinate 214,476 downwards.
TCCCGCGGCAGGCCGACGATCCCGACGGCGGGTTGGGGCGGGTCGGGCGCGGCCGGTTCCTCGTGATGCTGGACCGGGGCGACTACTTCCAGTGCGCGCTGATCGTCGGGAAGGGCACCGACGCGGAGCTGCGCGCGGGGCCGGTCCAGGGCCTGCGCGACGTCCTGCTCGGGCTGAACCCGTGGTGGGAGGGCCGGCTCGGGGCGCTCACGTGGGACGACGTGAAGCTGCTGGAGGTCACCCTCGACCGGCTGCGGCGGTGGTCCGCGCCCGGTCTGCTCTGCATCGGCGACGCGGCCCACGCGATGTCGCCGGTCGGCGGGGTCGGGATCAACCTCGCCGTGCAGGACGCCGTGGCGGCCGCGACCCGGCTGGCCGCGCCTCTGCTCGCGGGCGACGCGGAGGCGGTCGACCGCGCCGGCCGTGCCGTGCAGCGGCGGCGGACGGTGCCGACCGTCGTCACGCAGACCGCCCAGGACCTCGCCCACCGCCGGGTGGTGGCGCCGATGCTCGCGCAGGGCACGGAGGAGACGGACGAGACGCTGCCCTGGCCGGTCCGCGTCGCGCAGCGGTTCCCGGCGCTGCAGTGGGTCCCGGCACGGGCGATCGGGATCGGGGTGCTGCCCGAGCACGCGCCCGACTTCGCGCGGCGTCCGCCGTTGCCGGTGGTCGCCTCCTGACCCCCGTGTGGCAGGAAAGCGTCGTTGCTGTCGTCCGGTGGCAGCAACGACGCTTTCCTGTCACGGAGGGCGCGGTCAGCCCGCGAGCATGAAGAACTCGAGGGCGTTGCCGTCGGGGTCCTTCACCGACAGGGCGAGCCCGTAGTCGGCCTCGACGATGCCGGAGTGCTCGATGCCGACCGAGTCGAGGTGGTCCCGCCAGGCGGAGACCGCGTCGGCGTCCGCGCAGCCGAAGCCGACGTGGTCGAGCCCGACCCGGGCCGGGTCGAAGCGGTCGTCGGCCGAGACCGTGTCGTGCTGGGTGAGCCCGAAGAGCTGGCCGTCGGCGAGGGCGAACACCCGGCGGTTGAAGGGGCCGTCCGACAGCGTCATCGCGGGCTCGGTGCCGAACAGCTTCGTGTAGAAGGGCTCGCTGACCGACAGGTCGCGGACGGACATGGCGACGTGGTGCACGGCGGGGATGGCAGGCATGCCCCCGAGCTGCCCGGTTGCGTGCAATCCCATGCGTCGGAGACGATGCCGGGCCGATCCGGACGCCGGGTCAGGCCGCGACCGGGAACCGGCGGGGCCCGCGCAGCACCGTCGCCGTCTTGGGCACCGCCCGCCCGGCGGCCCGCAGACCCGGGAGCCGCTCCGCGAGCATCCGCAGCGCCACCTCGCCCTCGAGGCGGGCCAGCGCCGCGCCGAGGCAGTAGTGCGCCCCGCCGGAGAAGGCCAGGTGCGGGGTGGTCTGTTCGCGGGCGATGTCGAAGCGGTCCGGGTCGGGGTGGGCCTCCGGATCGCGGCCGGCCGCCGCGAGCAGCACGAGGAGGCCGGAGTCGCGGCGCAGCGGCACCCCGTCGAGCTCGAGGTCCTCGTGCGCGATCCGGGCGGTCAGCTGCACGGGCGGGTCGAAGCGCAGCGTCTCCTCGACGGCGCCCGGCGCGAGACCGGGGTCCGCGACCAGCGCCTCCCACTGCCCCGGCGTCGACTGCATTGCCCGGACGGCGTTCCCGACGAGGTTGGTCGTCGTCTCGAACCCGGCCACGAGGAGCAGCTGGGCCAGCGAGACCAGCTCGTCGATCGTCATCCGGCCGTCGTCGAGGGCACCGACGAGCTGGGAGACGACGTCCTCGCCGGGGTCGACCCGCCGTCGGGACACCAGCGACTCGAAGAGCGCGCGGGCCTCCGCCGTCGTCCGGGCGAGCTCGTGGGCGTGCGCGACGGAGCGGACGCCGTCGAGGGCCCCGCCGAGCGCGCGGCCCCAGGCCGCGAAGCGACCCGCGTCGACGTCGGGAATCGCGAGCAGCCGGGCGATCACCGTGATGGGCAGCGGGGCGGCGAGGTCACGGACCAGGTCGAAGCGGCCGCGCGCAGCGGCGCGGTCGAGCAGGTCGGCGGTGACCGTCTCCGCGATCTCGCGGTACTGCTCGAGGCGGCGCGGGGCGAAGGTGGGCTGGGCGAGGCGACGGAGCCGGGTGTGGTCGGGGGCGTCGAGGCCGAGCAGCGAGAGGTCGATCGGCTCGAGCAGCGACGGGCCCTCCTCGGGGGCGAACGGGGCGCGGCCGTCGGCGAGGCGGACGCCGAAGCGCCGGTCGCGCAGGACCTGTTCACACAGCGCGTGGGTGGCGACGGCGCTGATCCCGGTGCGGCTGCGGATCACCCGACGCGGGGTCCGTACGGTCGCGTACGTGGGGTACGGGTCGTGCCGCCACGGCCGGTGCATCAGCCGAGCGACCGGATCGCCCCGCAGAGCCAGGGCCAGACCACCCGCGCGCATCGCCGCGATGCGGCTGCCGAGGGCAAGATCGTCACGGAGGGTCACTGCTCTCCTCGCGATGCGTCGCGTGTCACGTGGCCGGGCCGGACGGTCCGGGTGAGAGTGGGAGGAACGGATATCCACTCTGCCAGCGGAACGGCACGAGTGCGGCGATGATCGACCGACCCGAGCGGGAGGAGCCACCACGTGACGAGCGAGGCCACGGCGGGCCTGCTGCCGGTGCCCGGGACTGCATCCACGGGGTCCGGGGACTCGGCGGACCTCCTCGCCCGCTGGCGACCCGGCGAGGGCACGTGGTTCTCCGGTCCGCGGGGCGGGCTGCTCGCGCAGGGCGTGGCGCGGCGCCTCGATGATCCCGACGAGGCCCGGCGCGTGCTGCGCCGGTCCGGTGCGGCCGACGTCGTGATCGGCGCCCTGCCCTTCGACCCCGCGGCCCCGGCGGCGCTCGTCGTGCCCGAGATCGTGACGTGGGCGCCGCCGCTGCCGCGCTCGGTCGGGCGACGTGGCGAGGGCGCCGACCCGACGCACTGGCACTTCCGGCCCGTCCCCGAGCCCGCGGGCTACGAGGCGATGGTGGCCGAGGCGCTGCGGCGGATGCGGGCGGGGCAGCTGGACAAGGTCGTGCTCTCGCGGGTGCTCGACCTCGTGCGCGACGCCCCGATCGACCAGCCCGCCATGCTCGGTGAGCTCGCGGCCCGCAACCTCGCGGGATACGTCTTCGCCGTGGACCTGCCGTCGACGTCGGGCGCCCGGTCGTTGATCGGCGCGAGCCCGGAGCTGCTGGTGTCGCGGCGTGACGGCGAGATCGTCGCGAACCCGCTGGCGGGCTCCGCGCCCCGCCGTTCGGATCCCGCCGACGACGAGGCCACCGGCGCCGCCCTGCTCGCCTCCGCGAAGGATCGGCACGAGCACGCGCTCGTGGTCGACGCGGTGTCCGCGTCGCTCGCGGGCTGCTGCGACTCGCTGGACGTCCCCGCCGAGCCCACGCTCATCCGCACCGACGCGCTCTGGCACCTCTCGACGACGATCCGCGGGCGCTCGCGGGTGGCGTCGCTGGACATCGCGCGGGCCCTGCACCCGACGCCCGCCGTCGGCGGTGTGCCCCGCGAGGCGGCGTGCCGCGCGATCGACGAGCTGGAGCCGTTCTCCCGCGGCTTCTACACCGGCATGGTCGGGTGGATGGACGCCGACGGCGACGGCGAGTGGGTCGTCGCGCTGCGCTGCGGCGAGGTCAGTGGCCCCGCCGCGCGGCTCTATGCCGGGGCCGGGATCGTCCCCGCGTCCGTGCCGGCCTCGGAGCTCGCCGAGACCACCACGAAGCTGGAGACGATGCTCGCGTCGCTGTGAGCGTCCGCCGGGGTGTTGTCGTGGCCTCCGTCCGGGGCTCGGGCGCCTTGTCGTTGTGATTCACAGCGACAGGACGCCGCGGCCGAGGACGGAACCCGCGACAGGCCCGGTCGGTCAGGGTGAGCGGACGATGACCAGCTTCACCACGAAGCGGTGCCGGGTCGGGAGCACCTCCGCGTAGGCGCCGCCGGTCGCGACCGCGATCCGGTCCGCCTGACCCTCCAGCAGTTCCCCGGTGAGCCCGGCCGGGAGGAGCAGGTGGACCCGGTCGGCCCGCGTTCGCGGCGAGGTCCACAGGATGGCCGGGAGCCGCCCGGTGTTGGAGTGGACCCGTGCCGCCCGGAAGGCGGTACGCAACCGGTGCTGGAGGATCACCCCGCGGACCCGCAGCCAGACCAGGTGGCGGACCTGCGGGACTCCGAGCGGGAGCACCGCGAGGGCCGTCACCCCGACGACCAGCGTCGGGGTGAGGGCGGCGATGGCCGGTGCTGCGGCGACCGCTCCGACGAGGAGCGCGAGCTCGTAGCGCCAGCGGAAGATCGCGACGAGGAGGTTCGGCGGCCGCGTCGGGCGGATCGCGTGGTCGAGGGCACCGAGGAGGTCCTCGGCGTCCTCCCTCACGGCTGGTCCAGACGCTCGGCCACGACCTTCAGGGGCTTCCGCTCGATCTGGGGGTTCCCGACGGCGGGTGCGGCGGCGGTGTCGAGGACCCCGCGGCCTGCGCACGCCGGGCACGCGTCGATGCCGCGGTAGCCGATCCCGTCGCAGTGGTGGCAGGCGCTGAGCCGGTCCCAGCGGGGATCGCGGTAGCGCCGGCCCGTGCCGTGGGGGATGGGTTCGACGGTCCACCCGCGCGCGTGGGCGCGGAGGTCGTCGTGGGCGAAGAGATCGTCCGCCAGTCGTCTGAAGATGCGTTGACAGGCGCGGTACAAATGCTGCATCGGTTCTGCTCCTGACCGGGAGGGGAAGTCGATCCGGGTCGAGTTCGACCCGGGCGCGCATGGCCGGACTCGTGATCCGGCGATGTGATCGCAGAGAGGGCGCTGTGCCAGGACGTGTTGCCGCACGTCGGTGCAGCGCCTTTTCTCTGTCCCGTGGGTGCGCGGGAGATCGCCCCGCGTCGTCGTTTCCTCGTCCCAGTCGATCACCTCTCCCCAGCAGGGAACTGATCGGCTGTGGGGAGGTCCGCGTCCGGGGTCTCCTCTGGAGACTCCCGGCGCGTCATCGACGTCCCCCCGCCGTGTTTCTCTACTGTGACAAGTGCATACTCGAACTGGCAAGTGACAACTCTGCACCGGTTTCGGATGCACACGATCGGCGGTGTTGTCGGGAGGGGCTCGTCCGGTGACCGATGACCCGACCCCGACGACCCTGCGGCGGCAGCTGGGCGCCCGGCTGCGCCAGTTGCGTCAGGAGGCCGGCAAGACCGCGCAGCAGGTAGCCGACGACCTTGATTTCTCGATCAGCAAAGTCTCCCGTATGGAGTCCGGCGCACGTGCAGTGAGCGAACCGGACCTTGTCTCGTTGATCCGCTACTTCGGCGTCCAGACCGGGGAGGCAGCGGAGCTCGAGGAGACTGCGCGCGGGGCGCGCAGACGTCGAGAGGCATGGGTGGACGTCGTTCCACCGAGTACCGAGTTTCAGAGGTTCGTGTCGTCCGGATTCATCGACCTGGAGCGAGATGCCGCGTACGTCCGCGAGTTCAACTCGGGTGTGGTTCCCGGTCTGCTTCAGACGTCCGAGTACATGAGGGCCATGATGCTGCAGGATGCGCCCGAGGATCGGGATGTGCTCGAGACGGCAATCTCCCTGCGGCTCGGGAGGCAGGCGCGACTGTCGGCGCGCGGTCGCTATTCCGTGATCATCGACGAGGCGGTTCTTGCTCGTGTGGTCGGAAGTTCGGCAGTCATGCACGAGCAGCTGCAGTCGATCATCGGTCGATGCAGGGTCGGAGCTGCTGAGGTCCGTGTCATTCCGTTCTCGGCGGGTTTCCACCCAGGTCTGAACAGCGTGTTCGTGGCTCTCGACATGGGGAGGTCCGGCCCCAATGTCGTGTTCATCGAGGGGTTGGTCGGCTTTCAGCGCGTCGACAACATCGAGACGATCACTCGCTTCGAGAACGTTTGGCAGGACCTCGAACGCTGCTCGGCGTCCCGTGCCGAGTCGCACGCGCTCCTCGCGACGTACTCTGATTCTTACCGGAGATCCCGTACCTGATCTCGGGGCCCTTCGCCGACGACTCCGAGGTTGAGCGGTCGTTGAGAAGCGGCGAAAGGTTGCGAGTCCCGACGCTACATGGGACAGCAAGGGCTCTGCGCTCCGGAGAACGATGCTTTGGAGCCGCCGGGCGCGCGTGCCCCGTTCGTGGGATGACCCATCCCGGGCGCAGGAGGACGCTCGCCGATCACTGCGTGGGTAGTCATCGTGACCTCCCCGTGACCGAGGGGGGAATCGAACTGTGATGCTCGACGGGCACCTACTCCAATCACTTGCGTGGCAGAAAGCAAGCGCGAGTGTTCCAGGTGGGATGTGTGTCGAGGTCGCCCCGTACGAAGAAAACATCGCCCTGCGTGACTCGAAGTGTCCTGAGCAGGGAGCTTTCCTCTACACGCGGGCTGAGTTTGCAGCCTTCCTCGACGGATGTCGGCGCGGCGAGTTCGATCACTTGGAGCAGTGACCGCTGGTCGTCGGTCGTAGGCGCTGCGCGCCCGGAGACCTAGCCAAAGTTACCGGCGAGTGTCATTGTCGTATGCCTCTCGATCTCCCTCGGTGGGGAGACGGTGAGGGGAGGTCGACCGATGTTGGATCTTGACGGCCAGCAACCGCTGGAGTGGCTGAAGGCGCGCGCCAGTGCAGCTGCCGGTATGTGTGTCGAGGTCGCTCCGTACGGGGACGGGGTCGCCCTTCGTCATTCGTTGACTCCCGAGGACGGCGCGATCCTCTACAGCCACGACGAGTTCGCGGCTTTCCTCGACGGCGCGAAGCGCGGGGAGTTTGACCACCTCGTCGACATGCCCAGGCAGCGGGGTGCGTCGAGGGAGTCCTGAGGCCTCCCCCGCGGGTCTTCGGCAGGGGCGACCCGCCGTCACAATGACGGCGTGACGACCTGGGCCGACATGCGCGCGGCGCGCACCCTCTACGAGGACGACGGCGCGCTCGTGCTCGACAAGCCCGTCGGCTGGTCGGTGATGGGCGAGCGGCACGACACCGACATCGTCCGGATCGCGGCCGACGACGGCGAGAAGCTCTGGCCGGCGCACCGGATCGACAAGGTCACCAGCGGCGTCGTGCTGTTCGCCAAGCAGCTCGAGGCCCACGGCGACCTGACGCGGCAGTTCACCAAGCGCACCGTCGAGAAGTCCTACCTCGCGGTGACCGGGACGGTCGGGCTCCCGGCCGAGGGGCGGATCGAGCTCCCGCTGTCGGTCGGCCGCAAGAACCGCGTGCGGATCGCAGCGCCGCGTGAGGCGATCACCTCGGTCGACGGGCTCTGGAGCGTGCCCGAGGACGCGGTCGACACGTCCAAGGACGTCTACCCGAGCACGACCACCTTCACGAAGGTCGAGGAATGCGACGGCCGGACGTTGCTCGAGGTCCACCCGGTGACGGGGCGGCGACACCAGATCCGGGTCCACCTGGCGTGGATCGGGCACGCACTCGTCGGCGACCCGCTCTTCGAGAAGAACCCCACGAGCCGCACCGGGCTGCACGCCCACCGCCTGGTCTTCGATGCCCCGGACGGACAGCGCCGGACCGTCACCGCCGAGCCGGACGACGAGTTCCGCGCTCTGCTCCGCGATGCCGCGAGTGGCACATAGGGCAGGTTCGGAGGCCCGCGATCCTGCCTGGTGCACACCTCGCGGCCGGAAGCGGCGGCGCTCGCGTTCGCGAGTGGCACTCAGCGCAGGTCGGACGGCCCCGGAGGATGCCTGGTGTGCACCTCGCTGTGGCGGGCCCGAGCGTGGCGCGCTGCTGACGTCCGGTGTCAACCGTGTGCCACCGCTGACATCGGGCCCCAGCGCTCGGGAGGCCGGAGGCCACCTCACCTCCTACGCCAGCGCCTCCGCCAGGAGACCGAGCGACGCGTCCAACGTGTCGGCGTCGACGACCGGGAAGTACACCGCCAGCTGCGGATCGGTGACGGCCGACCAGTCGTAGGTGAGGGTCACGCGCGTGCCGTCCCCCTCGGGCTCGAAGGTGTAGATCCACGTGTAGCCGGCCGGGCGCTGCCCCGGGCCGGCCGGAGCCCAGCCGAGCGCGGAATCGGACTCGTAGACGACCACGTGGTTCTCCACGGTGTAGTCGCCCATCTGCTCGTTGTGCATGTCCATCGTGAACACGTCGCCGAGCTCGGTGAGGGCGAGGTGCGTCTGCGACGCGCGCACCATGCCCGAGGCGTCGATGTCGGGGTGGCGGTCCGGATCGGCGACGAGGGCGAAGGCGCGCTCCGGCGGCGCGTCGACCAGGCGGGACACCTCGATGCTGTGGTCGGACGTCATACGCATGATCGTGGCACGGCCCCGGGTACTGCCGTGCCGTGGGAGCGCGCATCACCCTCGTGCAGGGGGACATCACGACTCAGGAGGTCGACGCCGTCGTCAACGCCGCCAACTCGGGGCTGCTCGGCGGTGGTGGGGTCGACGGCGCGATCCACCGTCGCGGCGGACCGGAGATCCTCGCGGAGTGCAAGGAGCTGCGGTCGACCAGCCTCCCCGACGGACTGCCCACCGGTCAGGCCGTCGCCACGACCGCGGGGAAGCTGCCCGCGCAGCACGTGATCCACACGGTCGGGCCGGTCTACGCGAAGTCGAAGGACCGCTCCGGGTTGCTCGCCAGCGCCTACCGCGAGTCCCTGCGCGTGGCCGACGAACTCGGCGCCCGCACCGTCGCGTTCCCCGCGATCTCCGCGGGTGTCTACGGCTGGCCGATGGACGATGCGGCCCGCATCGCCGTGCAGACCGTCGCAACCACCCGGACGGCCGTCGAGGAGGTCCGCTTCGTGCTCTTCGGCGACGACGCGTACGAGGCGTTCACCCGGGCGGCGCAGGCGCAGGGCTGACCGCTCGCCCCTTCGCCAGGACCTTTCCCGACGACGGGTGGCGGCCGCCCGGGTTGCCCCGGTGCGACCCATCTCGTGTCGTCAATCCGGTTCGTGACTGCCCCGTTCCCGCGTCGTTGTCCCTTTCGTGCGCGCTCGGGGGGAGCCGTGCGTGCATGCCGGCACGGCGCGTGGCCGGCGCGTGGACGAGCGAGCGAGGTTCATTGAGCAAGGGCAGGCATCGCAAGCAGGAGCGCCCGGGCACGGGGCGCGTCCTCCTCTCGGCCGCAGCGGTCGGGATGGGACTGGTCCAGGCCTCGGGTATCGCGGCGGCGGCCGCCCCGGCGGGGACGGCGCCGGGTGTCGGCGGGACGCCGTGCACCACGCCGACCATCAAGGCATGTGTGGACCTCTCCGAGAACAAGACCTGGCTGCTGGACGGCAAGGGCAACGTCGTCTACGGGCCGGTCGCCAACTCGCACGGTGGCAAGGGGCACGAGACCCCGACCGGCGACTTCATCATCCAGCGCAAGGACCAGTACCACGTCAGCCAGGAGTACGAGGGCGCGAAGATGCCGTACGCGGTGTTCTTCGACAACAACGGCCGGGCGTTCCACCAGGGGACTCTCGACCGGCAGTCGGCGGGCTGCGTGCGCCTGAACGAGGCCGACGCGAAGCGCTTCTTCGAGCACCTGAACCCGAACGACCGGGTGCAGATCGTCCAGTAGGCGTTCCGCCCCACCCGAGCGAAGGGCCCCTCCCGTCGGACAAGCCGACCGGAGGGGCCCTTCGCTCGTTCCGGGCCGCCCGCCCCGCCGGCGCGAGAGTCACGTGAGGCAGCCGCGAGTGCCCTCCGGCGTGCCTGGCGTGCACCTCGCGGAGACGGCGGGCCGATGACTCCCAGCCGCCGCCGGCGCGAGAGTCACGTGAGGCAGCCGCGAGCGCGCTCCGACGTGCCTGGCGTGCACCTCACACAGGGGGCGCGGGACCCGACGCGAAGGGCCCCGTCGCTCGAACGGATTCGACCGACGGGGCCCGTCGCTCAGCACGGGGCCGCGATTTACGCCCGGCGCCGCAGCACCAGGACGACCGCCCCGAGGACGACGACGATCGCCAGCACCACGAACGGCCACGCGGGGACACCGCCCTCGTCCGCGGCGGGTGACGCGGCGGCCGCGTTGCTCGGGGTCACCGGCGGTGCGGTGGTCGCCGGGGCGCCGGCGGACGACGTCGTGGCCGCCGCCGCGGCCGGCCCCGGCGTCGTCAGCGTGAAGGACAGGGCGCCGGAGACGGGGTGCCCGTCGTCGGAGACGACCCGGTAGCCGATCTCGTAGCGCCCGGCGGCCCCGAGCGGTGCGACAGCGACCGAGATCTTCGCGCCGTCCGAGGTAGGGGCGCCGGACTCGTAGTGGGTGGTGCCGTCGGGGCCGACGACGGTGATCGTGGCGGTGTTCGGGGTGGGGGCCTCGTCGAAGGTCAGCGTGATCCTGGACGGGGCGGTGGCGACCGACGAGCCGTCGGCGGGGTCGCTGCCCTCGAGCACGTCGTGGGCGGCGGCGGGCCCGGCGCCGAGGAACGCCAGGAGGCCGACGAGCACGGCCACGAGGGCAGGGCGGAGGAACGCGCCGCGGGGCGCGGAGGTGGAGGTCATGGTCCCTTCAGGTGGGGTCGGAGGTGGTCACGCGACGGCGGGACGCACCGGAGGACCGCGCAGGGGACGGACACGCAGCAAGGCGGAGGTGATCGGGGCTGCGACGACCGGCGGACGCCCGTGCCGGACGGGAGGCGCCGCCGGGACCAGCGGACCCGGGCCGAGCAGGGACAGCAGCGCCCCGACCCGCGCGGCGAGCATCGTCGCCACGGCCCGGTCGGCGCCCGCGGCCCCGAGGACGACGAGCAGCGTCGCCACGGCGTGCGCGGCGACCATCCCGGGTGACGGCGCGGCGGGGGTCATCCCGTGAGCCATCGCGTGGCCCACGTGGGCGTCGCCCATCGTCAGGTGCCAGCCCACCTGCCCGGCGGCGAGCACGAGGGTGAGCCGCACGACCCCGATGCGGCGGCGCACCACCAGGGCGGCCAGACCCGCCGTCAGGAATCCGACGACCAGGACCGGCGGCGTCAGCTCGGGGAGCCCGCCGCCTGCCTCGACGTGGGCGGCCGCGCCGAGCGCGGGCGCGAGCGCGCCCACGCCGAGCCTGCGCGCGCCGGTCGAGGTCACGGCACCACGGTAGGCGAGCCCCCCGACGGCCTCAGGCAGGTGCTGACCCAGGACGCGACCTCCCACGCCGCCTGGTGCGCCGTCGTCGGGAGCAGGCGGGGCATCGAGACGTAGCCGTGACACGCGCCCTGGTAGTCGGTGTAGCGGACGGTCACGCCCGCGGCGCGCAGCGCGTCGGCGTAGCGGATCCCGTGGTCGCGCAGGGGGTCGTGCTCGGCGGTCTGCACCAACGCGGGCGGCAGGTCGGCGAGGTCGGCGCGCAGCGGGGAGGCGTACGGATCGGTGCCGTCGGCGCCCGCGAGGTAGAGGCGGTGGAAGCCGCGGATGTCGCTCGCGTGCAGGATCGGGGCGGTCGGCAGGGCGCGTTCGGACGGCAGCACGTCGACCATCTCGGTGCCCGGGTAGATCAGGCACTGGGCGCCGATGGTCGGGGCCGGGTCGCCGCGGCGGCGGGCGTCGCGGGCCATGAGGCAGACGACGGTGGAGAGGTTGCCGCCGGCGCTGTCGCCCATGACGGCGACCCGGTGCGGGTCGACGCCGAAGCGCCCCGGCTCGGCGACCAGGGCCTCGACGGCGGCGTAGCAGTCCTGCGCGGGGACCGGGAACGGGTGCTCGGGTGCGAGGCGGTAGTCCAACGAGACGACCACCGCGCCCGCCGTGAGCGCGACCTGCCCGCAGAACCAGTCGGACTGGTCGAGGTCGCCCTGCACGAACCCGCCGCCGTGGATGTTCACGACGACGGGTGCGGGCACCTGCGCGACGTGCGGCGGCCGGTAGACGCGCACGGGGAGGACCGCGCCGGGCACGTCGAGCGTGGCGTCCTCGGTGACGACCCGACGGTCGTGCCGGCCGACGATCGCCCGGCCGGCCGGGCCGGCCTGGATGCGCCCCGACCGCTCCCGGGCGGCGGGCACCTCCGCGGGTGACAGGTCGGCGACCGAGCCGCCGAGGGTGGTGCGGAGGGCACCGAGGACGCGGGTCCGGAGGGGGAGACGCACGGCGGTGAGCTTCGCAGGTGAGCAGTCATCCGTGCCCGAGCACGGATCACTCCTCACCTGACGCAGTCACACGGTGGCGCTCACGTCCACGCGGATGTTCCCGCGGGTGGCCTTCGAGTAGGGGCACAGCTCGTGGGCGCGGGCGACCAGCCGGTCGGCGGTCTCCTGCTCGGCACCCGGCAGGTGCGCGACGATCGCGACCTCGAGGCCGAAGCTCTCGGCGTCCGGGCCGAGGCCGACCTCGGCTTCCACGCTCGACGAGTTCACGTCGACGTCCTCGTTGCCGGCCGCGAGCTTGAGAGCCTGGTGGAAGCAGGCCGCGAAGCCCGCCGCGAAGAGCTGCTCGGGGTTGGTGGCCCCGCCGGGGCCGCCCAACTCCTTCGGCATGGCCATGTCCTGGTCGATGATCCCGTCGTCGGACTTCACGTGTCCGTTGCGGGCGTCCCCCGACGAGGTGGCCGAGGCGACGTACTTGATGTCCATGGCGCCCGGATACCCGGACGCCCGCGATTCACCAGGACGGTCGACGCTTCTCGACGAACGACGCGACGCCCTCCCGGCCCTCCGCCGACAGGCCGCGGTCGCCGATCGACTTCGCCTCGGCCTCGAAGTGGGTGTCGGTCAGCACGCCCCCGGCCGCGCGCACGAGCTTCTTGGTCGCCGCGAGGGCCTGCGGGGGACCGGCGGCGATCCCCGCGCTGATCGAGCCCACCTCGGCGTGCAGCGCCTCGTCGGGCACCACCCGCGAGGCCAGGCCCGCCGTCAGGGCCTCCGCGGCACCCATCGGACGGTTGGTGAGGAACATGTCGAGCGCCCGGGCTCGTCCGACCGCGGCAGGCAGCGTCGCGGTCATCCCGCCGTCGGGGGTCAGACCGATCGCGGTGTAGGCCGGTCGCAGGCGCGCGCCCTCGGCGAGGACGATCACGTCCCCGGTGAGCACCAGCGAGAGCCCGATACCGGCGGCCCAGCCCTGCACCCCGATCACCACGGGGACGGCGAGGTCCAGGAGGAGCCGCTGGCAGGCGTGGAAGTCGTCGGCGAGGGCCGACAGCGAGGAGTCCGGGTTCGCCGCGAAGCCGCGGACGTCGCCGCCGACGCAGAAGTTCGGTCCCTCCGCGACGATCTCCACCACCCGGGCGCCCTGCGCGGGGCCCTCGAGGGCCGCCCGGAACTGGGCGCCGAACTCGAAGTCGACGGCGTTGTGCCCGGCACCGTTCGCCAGCACCAGGCGGACGATCCCGTCCGCCGCCTCGACCCGTACCCGCACGTCCGCCACGTTCTCCTCCTCGATCACGCGATGTCGGCCGGAGCCTGCCACGCTGGGCGCGTCCGTGACGCGAGAGGAGACCGAGACCGTGCCCGACCTGCACATTCCCGCCGCCGAGGGTTCCCACCAGGAGGCCTACCTGGCCACCCCTGCGGGCCCCGGCCCGCACCCCGGCGTGGTGGTCCTGCAGGACGCCTTCGGCGTGGGCCAAAACGTGCGGGAGCACGCCGACCGGCTCGCCGCGGCCGGGTACGTGGCCGTGGCGCCGCGGCTCTACACCCCGCGCGGTGGCGGGATTCGCTGCGTCGCCGCGGTGTTCCGGTCGATGACCAGCGGCCAGGGTCCGGTGTTCGACGACATCGAGGCCGCCCGCGTCTGGCTCGCCGGCCGCGACGACTGCACCGGACGCATCGGCGTGATCGGCTTCTGCCAGGGCGGCGGGTTCGCGCTGCTCGCGGCCGCGCGCTACGACTTCGCCGCCTCCGCCCCGAACTACGGCCACGTCCCCACCGACGCCGAGCGCGAGCTCGAGGGCATCTGCCCCGTCGTCGCGAGCTTCGGGGCGAAGGACGCCTCCCTGAAGGGGCACCCGGAACGGCTCGAGGCCGCGCTGACCACGCTCGGCGTCGAGAAGGACGTGACGACCTACCCGACGGCGGGGCACTCCTTCCACGAGCGGTTCTACGCCGAGAGCCTGATCCGCCCGCTCGGGATGGGTTACGACGCCGCGGCCTCCGAGGACTCGTGGCGGCGCATCCTGACCTTCTTCGGGGAGCACCTGGCATGACCGAACCGGAGCTCGACAGCTACCTCATCGACATGGACGGTGTGCTCGTCCACGAGGAGAACGCCCTCCCCGGCGCGGACGAGTTCATCCGCCGGCTGGGACAGGCGGGCAAACAGTTCCTCGTCCTCACCAACAACTCGATCTACACGCCCCGCGACCTGCGGGCCCGCCTGCACGCCAGCGGCATCGACATCCCCGTCGAGAACCTCTGGACGTCGGCGCTCGCCACCGCCCAGTTCCTCGACGACCAGCGTCCGAACGGCTCCGCGTTCGTCGTCGGGGAGGCGGGCCTGACGACGGCGCTGCACGAGATCGGCTACGTCCTCACCGAGCGCGACCCGGACTACGTCGTCATCGGTGAGACCCGCACCTACTCGTTCGAGGCGATCACGCGGGCGATCCGGCTCATCGAGAGGGGCGCGCGCTACATCTGCACCAACCCCGACGCCACCGGGCCGAGCGCCGAGGGCACGCTGCCCGCCACCGGGTCGGTCGCCGCCCTCATCACGCACGCGACGCGGAAGAAGCCCTACTTCGTCGGCAAGCCCAACCCCCTGATGATCCGGGCCGGGCTGAACACGATCGGGGCGCACTCCGAGACCACGGCGATGATCGGCGACCGGATGGACACCGACATGGTCGCGGGCATGGAGGCGGGGCTCCACACGATCCTCGTGCTCACCGGGGTCACCACGGAGGCCGAGCTGGACCGCTATCCGTACCGGCCCAACCAGATCGTGCAGAGCGTCGCCTCGTTGGAGGTCGGCTCCCGGGGCTGATCCGGGTACTCCGCCCGCATGCCGGATGACTTCGAGGACCTCCCGTCCACGCTGCAGCGCTCGGACAAGAAGGCCCGTGACACGTACGCGCAGGCCAAGGAGTCCGCGGAGGAGAGCTACGGGAAGGGTGAGCGCGCGGGCCGCACGGCCTACGCCGCGCTCAAGCACACCCACGAGAAGGTCGGCGACCACTGGGAGCCCAAGGAGGAGTACGGCCCCTCCGACTCCCGCGCGGAGAGCGGCGGCGCCGACCCGGACGGGAAGCCGGCAGGTGGCGTCGACGCCAACGCCAGCAAGGAGCACCTGTACGAGCGGGCGAAGGAGCTCGACGTCGAGGGCCGCTCGACGATGGACAAGGACGAGCTCGTCGACGCGCTGCAGAAGGCGAACGACCGGGAGACCCGGAAGGCCCGCGAGTGAGCGACCCGGCCCGCGAGGACGCCGTCCCGACGTCGGGTCCTGCCGGACCCGCGTCGCCGCCTCCCGACCCGGCCGCACCCGCCGTCGGGACCGGACCCGCGGGGCTGGGCGACGCGCCCCTCCCGCCGCCGCCGACCGACGGGATCGGCATCGGGCGCGGCGGGCGCCCGCTCGGGCTGCCCGAGCTGCTGGTCGCCGCCGTGGTCTACGTCGCGATCCAGGCCCTGGCCGGGCTGGCGCTCATCACCGCGACCGGGGCGTTGCCGTCGGCGCCGGTGCTGCTCGCGATCTCCGCAGGCTCGGCGTACGGGGCGGTCGCGGTCGCCCTGGCGATGCGGGTGCGCTCCCTCGCGGCGATCGGTCTGCGCCGGGTGCAGTGGCGGACCGTGGGGCTCGCGGTGCTGCTCGGGCTCGCCGTCTGGGTCGCGTCGCGGGTGCTCATCTACGCGTACGTCACGGTCACCGGGGACACGACCGACCCGCAGGCGGCGCTCACCCAGTTCTCCGGCGGCGGCGCCGCGGTCTGGGTCGTGCTCCTCGGCGGCCTCGCGGTGCCGCTGGGGGAGGAGCTGCTCTTCCGGGGGATCGGGTACGGCGCACTGCGCCGGTTCGGCGTGGCCGTCGCGACGATCGTGTCGTCGCTGCTGTTCGCGCTCGCGCACGGGCTCAACGTCGTGTTCCTCGCGGTGCTCGTGCTGGCCGTGCTGAACGCCGTGCTCTACGAGCGAACCCGGTCGATCTGGCCGTGCTTCGTCACGCACGCCACCTTCAACCTGACGTCGTTCGCCATCCTGCTCATCGCGCTCTGACCCCCGCGACGAGGTGCACCCGCAGGCCGTCGGGGTGCGCCGGGTCGAACATCCAGGGGGTCTCCCGCCCGACCGTGGCGGCGTGCGTGCCGACGTCGTCGATCGCGGCGACGTCCCAGCCGTGAGCGGCGAGCCAGGCCGCCGGGGGCAGGGGAGGTCCGCTGCGGAACAGCGCGCCGACGGCCGCGCCCGTCCGGTTGTCCCGCTCGTCGGGCCAGCTGACGAGCGACGGCTCGCCGGCCGGGTTGCGCTCGAACCACTCGGTGACGAACCGGCTCCCCGGGGCGGCGAGGCCGGTCACGGCGTCGAGCAGCCGGTCGCTCTGCTGCTCGTCGAGGTACATGAGCAGGCCCTCGGCGAGGAACACCGTCGGGCGGCGCGGGTCCAGGCCAGCGGCGGTGAGCGCCGGGGTCCAGTCCTCCCGCAGGTCGACCCGGACGGTCACGCGGCGGGCCGTGGGGGCGGGCGCGTCGGCGACCGCCGCGTCCTTGAACGCCAGGACCTCCGCGGTGTCGACCTCGTACACGGTGACCGCCTCCGGCAGCCCGAGGCGCTGGGCGCGTCCGTCGAAGCCCGCCGCGAGCAGGACGACCTGGTCGACGCCGTCGTCGACCGCGGCGCGCACCTGCCGGTCGTAGAAGAGCGACCGCGTCACGAAGTAGGTCCCCAGCGCGGCCCACATCCCCGACTCCCGCCCGTCGGGCAGCCGCGCCGCGTCGCCCGCCCGGTCGACCGCGGCCCGGGCCCAGGGGTCGTCGAACAACGCGTGTTCCTGCGCCCGGGCGTAGGCGGTCATCAGGGCGGTCCAACCGACTCCGGCGGGCAGCTGCATGCTGGGTTGTCTAGCACGACTCAGCGGGTCTGCTCGATCGGGCGGACGAGGATCTCGTTCACGGCCACCCGCCGCGGCCGCGTGACCATGTAGACCACGGCGTCGGCGATGTCGGCCGCCTCCATCACGCCGAGCTCCCCGACCTCGCCGAGGGCGTCGTTGCCCTCGGTCAGCTCGCTGCGCACCAGACCCGGCTCCACGAGCCCCACCCGCACGTGCGCGGCCGCGAACTCCTGGCGCAGCGCCTCGGAGAAGGCACCGACCGCGTGCTTCGTCGCCGCGTAGACGTTCACCGCCGGGCCCGAGACCTTGCGCCCGGCCACCGAGGAGATCGTCACGACGTCGGCGACCCCGCGCTCCCCGGACGCGGCGCTCGTCAGGTGCCCGAGCGCCGCGTGGGTGGTGGCGAGGACGCCGTTCACGTTGACGTCGACCATCGTCCGCCACTCGGCGAGGTCGGCCTCGGCCGCCGGCGTCATCGTCCCGTAGCCCGCGTTGTTCACGAGCACGTCGAGATGCCCGTGCCGGGCGACGACGTCCTCCACCGCGGAGGCGACCGCCTCCGCGTCCGACACGTCCACCTCGTGGACCGTGGTCGCGGTCCCGAGCTCGCGCGCGAGTTCCTCGAGGCGTTCCCGACGACGGGCCAGCAGGGCCACCGTCGCCCCCTCGGCCGCGAGCGCCCGCGCGGTGGCCTCGCCGATCCCGCTCGACGCGCCGGTGACCGCCGCGACCACGCCGTCCAGTGCTCCACTCATGATCACCGGCTACCCGGAGGCCGGAACGGGCACCCCCGCCCGACCGCCCCGACACCGACGAGGAGCCCCATGACGACGGCAGCGGCCGACATCGAGATCCGCGACCCGGCGACCGACGAGGTGGTGGGCCGGGTCCGCCCGGCCGGCCCCGAGCAGGTCGACGACGCCGTCGGGCGCGCGATCGCGGCGGGCCGCGACTGGGCGCGGACCGCCCCGGGGGACCGGGCGGGGCGCGTGAAGGCGGCGGCGGCCGCGGTCCGCGAGGTCGCCGAGGAGCTCGCGCGCCTCAACGAGACCGAGACCGGCCGACCCTTCGACGACGGGCTGGGCGGCGTGCTCGCGGCCGCGGGCACGCTCGAGCAGTACGCCGAGCTCGGCCCGCTGCACCGCGGTCGGTCGCTGCAGGGCAACTGGTCGGCCACCGACCTCATGATCCCCGGCCCCCGCGGCGTGGTCGCGGTGATCACGCCGTGGAACGACCCCGTGGCGGTGGCCGCCGGCCTCATCGGGGCCGCGCTGGTCACCGGCAACACCGTCGTCCACAAGCCCTCCGAGCGCTGCCCCCACCTCGGGCGGCGGTTCGCCGACCTCGTCGCCGGGTTCCTGCCCGACGGGGTCCTCACCGTGGTCGACGGCGCCGGCCCCACGGGGGCGCTGCTCTCGGCGCACGCCGGGATCGACGTCGTCGCGCACGTCGGGTCCATCGCGGCCGGCCGCGCGATCGCCGAGGCGGCGGCGGGCACCGGCGCGAAGGTGCTGCTGGAGAACGGCGGCAACGACCCGCTGATCGTCGACGACGGGGTCGACCCGGTGTGGGCGGCCGGCCAGGTGGCGCTCGGCTCCTACGCCAACGGCGGACAGGTCTGCGTGTCGGTCGAGCGCGTGTACTGCCACGCGGCGGTGGCCGAGGAGTTCCTCGCCGCGCTGACCGAGGAGGCCACGCGCTGGGTCTACCGGCCGTCCGCCGAGGGCGAGAAGGCGCTCGGGCCGCTGGTGGACCGCCGCCAGCGCGAGCACGTCCACTCCCACGTCGCCGAGGCGCTGCGCGGTGGTGCCGTCGCGCACGTCGGCGGCGCGGTCCCCGACGGGCCGGGCGCGTTCTACCCGGCGACGGTCCTCTCCGGCTGCACCCCCGACATGCGCGTCCTGCGCGAGGAGACGTTCGGCCCGGTCGCCGCGGTGTGCGTGGTGGAGTCGTTCGAGCAGGCCCTGGCCGAGGCGATCGACGACCCGCACGGCCTCGCCGCGACCGTGCTCACCCCGGACATGGCCCACGCCCAGGAGGCGTGGCGGGCCCTGCCCGTCGGCACCGTCAAGGTCAACGCCGCGTTCGGCGGTGCGCCCGGGGGCGCGGCCCAGCCCCGCGGCCTGTCCGGCAGCGGCTTCGGGTACGGGCCGGAGCTGCTGGACGAGATGACGGCGACGAAGGTGGTGCACGTCGAGCCCTGCCCGACGCGAAACGGTCGGTAGTCGACGGTGACCATCCGTGGTCGTCGGCACCGGATGCGTCACCCCCGAACGGGTGATGTCGTTACGCCGACGTGATACCCGAGCCGCCCGCCGGTCCCGCCCCGGCCCCCGAGTCGGAGACCGCGCTCATCGAGCCGACCCCGAAGCGGCGGGTGCCGCGCGGGCCGGGCGTGCAGCCGGCGCACTCCCTGCTGGCGTTCGTCGTCTCCGCGGTGGCCGCGCTCGGCGTGGTCGTGGCCACCGGGGTGACGCCGGTGACCAGCCTCGCGGCGATGGCCGGGGTGGCGACGCTCCCGGCGGGCTCGTCGGCCGTCGCGGTCCCCGACGCGCCGGTGCTGCCGGTGCTGGGACCGGCCCCGGCGACCGGCGACACGGCGGCCGAGGCGCCCGACCCGGCGACCACGAGCCTGCGGACGTCGGCGGCGCCGGTCACCACGGTGCCGGCGCGGCCGGTCCTGCCCGTGCGCCCACCCGTCGCCGTCCCGGTGCCGCAGGTCCCGGTGGCGCAGCCGCCGGCGCCGGACCCGACCCGGGACCCGGAGCCGACGAAGGATCCGGCGCCGACGACGAAGCCGACGAAGCCCACGAAGCCCACGAAGCCGTCCGACCCGCCGTCGGAACCCGCGCCCTCGCAGCCCACCGGGCCGGCGGCGCCCGACGGCCGGTGAGCGGCGGACTCAGCGCATGAGCTCCACGAGGTCGCCCGGGAGCTGCTCGAGGGTGCGGTCCACGTCGGACTCGGGTAGCCACTCGCGCAGCAGCCGCAGGACCTGCTCCACCTGACGCTCCACCTCCTCGGCGTCCACCGAGTGCACCGCGCCGCTGACGGCGTCGACGAACTCGGCCCGCCCGATCGAGCGCGCCTGGTCGTCCGACGGGCGCTGCGCCCGCAGCTCGGCCGAGAGCTCCGGGGGCAGGCTGACGGTGAGGTCCTGGGCGAGCCCGGCGCTGACGGCCTTGCCGAACTCGTTCAGCGTCGCCCGGGTGAGCACCTCCGCCTCGCTCTCGGTCTCCAGTCCCAGCCGCCGCTGCACCTGACCCGCGAAGGCGTGCAGGGTAGCGCTCGAGCGGCTCGGGTTCGGGTCGTTCGGGTTCGGGTCGTCCTGGACGGGCGGGGTGGTCACGACGTGCTCCTCTGCTCGGTGCGGTCGGATCAGAATCCCTCGTCGGCGGCCTGCGAAACCCCCGATGACCAGCGCGCCCGGCGCTCCTCGGCCGACTGTTCCCACCACGCGGTCCCGCGTTCGCCGAGGGCGGTCTTCGCCGCGTGGACGCGGTCGCGGGCGCCGCGCTCCGCGCTCGGGTCGTCGGCCCTGCGTGCGGCGCCGACGTCGCGCCGGGCGGCCATGAGCCAGCGCCGTAACCGCGCGGCGTCGGCCTCGGGGATGTCCGGGTCGGTGGCCCGCCAGCGACGGCCGTCGATCACGACGTGGTGGCCGTCGGCCGTCCTCTCCGGGGGCGGCTTCTCCCCGCTCATGCGGACGGGACGGCGGCCACCCGGACCACCGCGTCGACGACCCGCTGCGGGGCGATGTCGAGGCACTCCTGGTCGAACGGGCACACGAGCTGGCGGCAGGGCGAGCAGCTCACCGACCGGGTGAGCACCTCGGCGGGCACGGTGCGCGGCGCGTACTGCCCCACCTCCTCGGTGCCCGCGAACAGCTCCACCACGGGCGTACCGACCGCGTCGGCGAGGTGCGCACCCCCGGAGTTGTTGACGACGACGGCGTCGGCACCCGCCACGAGGGCCGCGAGCCCGCCGAGGTCCAGCTCGCCGATCATCGTGACGGCGTCGGGCACCCCGGCGGCCGCACGCTCGACGAGGTCGGCCTCCTTCGCGGTCCCGGTGACCACCACGGTCCAGCCGCGCTCGGCGAGCCCGCGACCCGTCGTCGCGAACCGCTCGGGTGACCAGCGCCGGGAGGAGCAGCTCGCGCCGGGGGCGACGACGACGTAGCGCCCGGCCGGCGGGCCGGAGGTCGGCGCGGGGACGGTGACGGCGAGATCGGTGCCCCGGGATGGGACGCCGACCGCCGCGAGGACCTCGAGGGCCCGGTCGACCTGGTGGCCGGCGTCGGGCGGGGCCGGGACCCAGTGGGTGAGCGCGTCGCCCCCGAACTCCTTGCTGGTGCCGACCCGGACGCCGATGCCCGCCCGGCGGCAGAGCGCCGCGGCGGGCCAGGGCGACTGCGAGAACGAGGTGAGGACGACGGCGGCGTCGTAGTCGCGGGCGGCGAGGGTGGCGACGAGCTCGGCGTCGGGGTCGGGGTCCTCGGCCACGCCGACCCCGGGCAGGCGCTGCCAGGACACCGAGGCGACCACCACGTCGTCGAGCTCGGGGATCAGCGGGGCGGCGGCCGCGCCGGCCGGGGAGGCGAGCAGGTCGAGGCGGGCCCGGGGTGCCGCCGCCCGCAGGGCCCGCAGCGCGGGCACCGTCATGATCACGTCGCCCACGTTGTCCGGCCGCACCACGAGGACGCGCGCCATCGCCGTCCAGTCGGGGTCGTCGGTCCCGGGACGGTGGGCCGCGGGGTGGACGGGCAGCGGGGACGACGGAGACGTCACGGGGTGCAGGTACCCGCCGCGGCCCCGCTCACGCGAGAACCCCGTCGGCGGCACGTTTCCGGACATCGCCCGATCGGGACGCTCCGTGGCGTAGCGCACTGCTCCGTCCGGACGACACATCTCATGTCACTGCGTCACCGGCTCGTCACGAAACGTATCGACGAGCCGGACTCGGGGGGCGTGTCGTGCGCGCTGACATGCCCGGTCCCTCGTCTGCCACGAACACCCTGGAGTCCGCCATGTCCTCGACCACGACCCGTCTCGCCGCCGCCACGGCCACCGCTGCGACGGCCCTGTTCTTCCTGCCCGGCGGAGCCTCCGCGGCGCCCTCGCAGACCCTGCCGAGCCAGTGCGCGCAGTCGGGCAGCACCGTGACCTGCACCTACCTCGCCGCGGGCGGCCAGCAGACGCTGACGATCCCGACCACCGCCACCAACGTGCGGATCACCGCCCGGGGCGCGGCCGGCGGGGCGGGCGGCAACGGGGGCGGCGGGGCCGCCGGGGCGTCGGGCGGCAGCGGCGCGGTCGTCACCGCGGCGCCGACCACCGTGGCCGGGAAGACCCTCACGATCGCGCCCGGCGGGCAGGGCGGCGCCGGGACGAACGGCACGGCCGCGGGCGGTTCCGGGGCCGCGGGCGTCGGCTCCGGCGGCGGTGGCGGCACGGGCGGCTCCGGCAGCGGGGCGCTGGGCGGGGGCGGCGGTGGTGGTGCGGGCGGCAGCGCGTCCGCCGTCGCCGTGGACGGCACCCTGCTGACGGTCGCCGCGGGTGGCGGCGGCGGTGGCGGCGGTGCCGGTGGCGACTTCCCCGCCCGCGTGGGCGGCGCCGGGGGTGCGGCCGCCGCGGCCGGAGCGCCCGGCAGCGGCGTGAACGCGGCCCCGGGCGGCGCGGCGGGCGCGAGCGCCTCCGCGACCGGGGTGACGGCGACCAGCGCGGCCGCGTCGGCCCGCGCCGGTGGGGCCGGCGGCGGTGGCGGCGGTGTGCTCGGCGGTGGCGCCGGGTCGTCCGCGGCCAACACCGGCGGCGGGGGTGGCGGAGGCGGGACGAACCTCGGCACGGTGGCCGCCGCGACGAGCACCGGCGCCGGCCGTGTGACGGTCACCTACGACGGCCCGGTGGTGCGCGCGGCCGCCGTCCGCGGGGACGTCCGCTACGGCGCCGACGGCCGGGCCACGATCGACGTGTCCGGCGCGGCCGGCTCCGGGTCGGGCTCGCTGTCGGTCCGCGACGGCGACCTGCGTGCGGTCTCCCGCTCGATCACCTCGGTGACCAGCGACGGCCGCGGCACCGCGACCATCACCGGAACCGCCCTGCTCCAGAGCGGCGCCGTCGTGCCCTTCACCGCGACCGTGGTCGACGGCAACCAGCCCGGTGGGACGGGCACCGACTCGCTGAGCATCGCGTTCGGGAGCGCGACCACCGGCGGCACGGTCACCCGCGGGGACCTCGTGGTCCGCTGACGGTGATCTGACGCCGTCCGACCCCCCTCCGACCCCCTCCGACCGCACGGACGGGCCGTTCGTCACCCCCGACGGTGACGGACGGCCCGTTCGTGGTGCTCCGGGGTGGCGATCGGGGTACCGGAGCCCGTGCCCCCGCCCACCGTCGCGATGCTCCACGGCCGCGCCGACCCCGCCCACGACGGCGTCGCCGACTACACCGCCCGCCTCGTCGCCGCGCTGCGCGCCGCCGGCACCGAGGTCCACGACGTCCCCGTCGACCCCGGCCCCCGCGGCCTGCTCGCGGCGGTCCGCGCGGCCCGCGGTGCCGACGTCGTGCACCTGCAGTTCGCGCCGTCGGCGTACCGATTCTCCAGCTGGCCGGGCCTGCTCGGCGACCTCGTCGGCGCCCCGCTGGTCACCACCGTGCACGAGTACGGCTGGTGGGCGCCCCGCCCCTGGAGGCTGCCCGCCCGCCTCGGGTTCGCCGACCCCGAGAGCGGCCGGCTCGTCCCGCGCAGCGCCCGCGTCGTCACCACGAACGGTGCGCACGAGGCCGTCCTGCGGACGCGCTTCCCGACGAAGCCCGCGCTGCGGCTGCCCATCCCGCCGAACGTCGTCGTGGCCCCGCCCACCGATCGGGCGGCCACCCGCCGACGGCTCGGGATCGCCGAGGACGCGACGGTCGTCGTCTTCTTCGGGTTCGTGCACCCGGTGAAGGGGCTGCGCTACCTGGTCGACGCCGTCGCGCGCCTCGCGCCGGAGCACCCGTCCCTGCACCTGCTGATCGTCGGTGGGTTCACCTCGTTGGCCCTGCCCGACGACGAGGCGGCCACCTTCCGCGCGGAGCTCACGAAGCACGTCGCGGACGCGGGGGCGACCGACCGGGTCACGATCACCGGCCACGTCCCCGCCGAGGAGGTCTCGGCCGCGCTGAAGGCCGCCGACGTCGCCGCCTTCCCGTTCACCGCCGGCGCGACGACGAAGAGCGGTGCCCTGCTCGCGGCCTTCGACCACGGGCTCCCGACGATCGTCACCCAGCTCGAGCCGGACACCGAGCTCGTCGACGGCGGGACCGTGGTCGTCGCCCCCGCCGTCCGCGACGTCGACGTGCTCGTCACGGCCCTGCGCCGCCTGCTCGACGACCCCGCGCTCGCCGCCCGGGTCGCGGCCGGCGGGCGGGACCTGCTCACGGGACGGGACTGGGCGACGCTGGCCGCCCGCCACCGCGCGCTCTACGCGGAGCTCGGATGAGGACGCTCGTCGTCGACCTCCTCGGCGGACTCGGCGACCTGATCATGGTGCTGCCCTCGATCCACGCCCTCGCCGACGCCGATCCCGGTGGCGAGCTCGTCGTGCTCACCCACGCCCCGGGTGCGGTCCTGCTCGAGCGCGACCCCGCCGTGACCGGCGTGCGGATCGCGGAGAAGCACGCGGAGCGACCCGCCGTCGGGAAGGCCCTGGCGGAGCTCGCACCCGACCTCGTCGTGACCACCACCCGCTTCGACGGCATCGGCGACCTGATCGACGACGACGCCGCGTCCCGGGGCACGCGGGCGGTGACGAACCTGTGGCGGTCGCCGCCCGCCGACGAGCTGGTCGGGGAGCGCTACCAGCGGATCCTCGCCGCGGAGGGCGTGATCACCGGGCCACCGCGCCCGCCGCGGATCGTGCTCGCCGACGACGAGCAGGTGGCCGGACCCGCGCCCGGCACGGTCGTGCTCGTCCCGGACGCGGGGATGGCCGTGAAGCGCTGGCCGTGGTGGCGGGAGCTGGTGGCCACGCTCGGGGACCGGCCGGTCGTGGCCGTCACGCCCGTCGCGGGCGTCCCGACCTGGGAGCCGACCGACCTGCGCGGACTCGCCGCGCGGTTCGCCGCGGTGGGTCGGGTGGGCGGGGTCGTGGTGGGCGGGGACACCGGCCCGGTGCGGATGGCCGCGGCGGTCGGGGCGCCGACGGTGGCCCTGTTCGGCCCCACGCTCGCCAGCCGCTACGGGCTCGAGGAGGGCCGCAACCTGCAGGGACACCCGGAGTGCCCGGTCCGGCGCCCGACCGCGATCACGGAGCAGGAGTGCTGGTGGGAGGCGGCCTGCCCGTTCTCGACGACCGGTCCGGCCTGCCTGGAGGCGCTGCCGGCGGCGGCTGTCACCGCCGTGATCGGGTAACCAGGAGGCATGCGTTATCTGGAGCTGCCGACCACCAAGCGCTGGTCGGCCATCGGGCTCGGCACGTGGCAGTTCGGGTCGAACGAGTGGGGCTACGGCGGCGACTACACCTCGGGCCCCGACTCGGAGGCCGCGCGGATCGTCCGGCGGGCCCTCGAGCTGGGGATCACCGTCTTCGACACCGCCGAGGTCTACGGCTTCGGCCGCAGCGAGCGCATCCTCGGCGACGCGCTCGACCGGGCGGACGCCGACCCGGCGACCACCGTCGTCGCGTCCAAGGTGTTCCCGGTGTTCCCGGTGGCACCGGTCGTCGAGCAGCGCGGGGTCGCGAGCTCCGGCCGGGTCCGCCGCCCGCTCGACCTCTACCAGGTCCACCAGCCCAACCCGCTGATCGGCGACCGCCGCACCATGCCCGGGATGCGGACGCTCCAGGCCGCCGGGGTGGTCGACGAGGTCGGGGTGTCGAACTACTCCCTCGACCGCTGGCAGGACGCCGAGAGCGCGCTCGGCTCGCGGGTGATCTCGAACCAGGTCTCCTACAGCCTGGTCTCGCGCGACCCGGAGCGGGAGCTCCTGCCCTACGCGGCCGAGGCCGGCCGTGCGGTCATCGCCTACAGCCCGCTCGCGCAGGGCCTGCTCTCCGGGAAGTTCGATGCCGAGCACCGGCCGTCGAACCGGGTCCGGCAGATGAACACCCTGTTCCTGCCCGAGTCGCTGCGCCGCGCCCAGCCGCTGATCGACACGTTGCGCGAGGTGGCGGCCGCGCACGACGCGACGCCCTCCCAGGTCGCGCTGGCCTGGACGATCCACCGCCCCGAGGTGGTCGCCATCCCGGGTGCGTCGAGCGTCGAGCAGCTGGAGAGCAACTGCGCGGCCGCCGAGATCGTCCTGGCGCCCGACGAGTGGACGGCGCTGAACGAGGCCTCCGACCGGTTCTCGCCGGTGCGCGGGGTGTCGGCGGCCGTGGGGGTGGCGCGGGGGCTGACGGGCCTCTGAGTTCGCCCCGGGGTGTCAGCGGTGGCACACGGCTGACGTCCGGTGTCAGCGGTGGCACACGGCTGACGTCCGGTGTCAGCGGTGGCACACGGCTGACGCCCGGTGTCAGCGGTGGCACACGGCTGACGTCCGGGTCACGGCCCCACGGCCACCAGCATCGTCCGGTTGCGGGCGCCGGTCTTGCGCAGCAGCGAGCCGACGTGCTTCTCGACGGTCTTCGCCGAGATGCGCAGCGCCGTGGCGATCTGGCGGTCGGTCATCCCGCGGGCGACGAGGTCGCAGACCTCCCGCTCCCGCGTCGTGATGCCCCGGGTGCGGGGCGCGGCGGCGAGCCGGCCGAGCTGGTCGGGGCGGAAGGTCGACTCGCCCCGGCCGGCCGCGGCGACCACCTCGACCAGCCGCTCGCCGTCGTCCGGGCCCACGCAGCCCTTCGCGCCCGCCGCCACCGCGGTGCGCAGCGCGTGGTCGGCGCAGGCGTCCGCGAGCAGCACCACCGCCGGCGCGGTGGGCAGGGCGGCGAGCCGGTCCAGGGCGCCGGCGAGGTCGGCGGGCAGCAGGTCGGGCTCGACGACGAGGACGTCGGGTCCGAGCAGGCGGCAGGCGGCCGCGAGGTCCCGCGGGCCGGCGCCGAGGTCGACCTCCGAGACCATGCCGAGGTCGGGGGCGCCGAGCTGCAGCTGGCGCACCACGCCGGCGCGGACCACCGGCCGGCCGGCCGCCACGAGCACCGACGGCCGTGCGCGGCCCGGGGACCCGGACGGCGGGCCGCAGGGCACGGTGAGCCGCAGCAGCGTGCCCCCGTCGGTCCCGGCGCCGATCTCCAGCTCGCCGTCGAGCCGCCGGGCCCGGGCGCTCATCGCCACCAGCCCGCGCTGCGCGCCCACCGCGGCCTCCTGCGGTCCGCCCGGGCGGGTCGCGTCGAACCCCACGCCGTCGTCCTCGACGAGCACGGTGACCGTGCCGGGACCGTGCAGCACGCCGACCTGCACCTGCCCGGCCCGGGCGTGCGCGACCACGTTGACCAGCGCCTCCTGCACGACCCGGAGGATCTCCTCGGCGCGGGCGTCGTCGAGCGTCCCGGTCCCCACTGTGACCAGGTCGGTCCGGGCGACCCCCGCCCGCTCGACCCAGGCCAGCTCCTGGCGGACCGCCTCGAGCAGGGAGCGCCCGGCGAGCGGCCCGTGGTCGACGAGGGCGAGGGCGGCGTACTCGGCGAACAGCTCCGCGAGCGTCCGGTCGGCGGGGGAGAGGGCCACGTCGGCGTCGCCGGCCACGGCGCACACCCCGATCACGCGTGGTCCGCGCCGGACCGGGACCCCGAGCACCGTCGCGCCCGGCACGGTCGCGACGGCGGGTGCCCGGTCCCGGACGACGGCGGCGACGAGCTGCTCGGGTGGGGCGTCCGTCCCCTCCGCGACGTCGACGGCCCACGTCCCGGCCGCCTCGTCGACCCGCACCACCCACGCCGAGCGGGCGGCGGTCAGGCTGCGCAGCTGCGTGACCACCCGGCGCAGCAGTGACCCGGGCCCGCCGTCGGCCCGCGATCCGATCGCGCGCGACCCGACGAGCGGGCCGCGGGGATCGAGCTGCCGTGCCGGCGACGTCACCGTCATGCGTCCTCCTCGGACCCGACCCCGAGATCGTGATGCATACAAGATGCATCAATGCGGGCGAGAGTAGGGTCACACGGGCTCCCGGGCAAGGTGTCCGGCCGAGCGGGGCGAACGGGAGCCGGTGGCGGTGGACGTGACGCGTGCGGTGGTCTCGGCCAAGGAACGGGCCTATCGGCACACGAAGGCGGCGATCCTCGACGGCAGCCTCCCCGGCGGTGACCTCATCAGCGAGGGCCAGGTCGCCGAGGTGCTGGCGATGAGCCGGACCCCCGTCCGCGAGGCCTTCCTGCGCCTCGAGGCCGAGGGTCTCCTGCGCCTGTTCCCCAAGCGTGGCGCGCTCGTCGTCCCGGTCTCGCCCGCCGAGGTCGAGGCGGTGCTGGAGGCGCGCGAGCTCGTCGAGGGGCACGCCGTCGCGAAGCTCTGCGCGACGACGGAGCCCGAGCGGAGCGCGGTCGTCGCCCGGCTCCGCGAGGTGCTCGACGACCAGCGGGCCGCCTTCGCCGCGGGCGACGAGCGCGCGTTCGCGGAGGGCGACCGCCGCTTCCACACGGTGCTCGTGGAGAGCGCGGGCAACCCGATCCTCTCCGAGCTCTACGCCTCCCTGCGCGACCGTCAGCTGCGCATGAACCTCGGCTCCCTGCTCGGGCACGGCCCCGCGCGCGCCGAGGAGATCCTCGGCCAGCACGACGCGATCCTCGCCGCCCTCGGGCCGGACCGGACCGCCGAGGCCCACGGCCGGCTCTCCGAACACCTCGAGGCCACCCGGACCGCCGTCCTCGGGCGATAGGGGTTCCCGACGGCGGACCGGTGCCGGGCGGGTGCCTGCGCCGCGGCTCCCTCGGGGCCGCCCGGCGCCCTGTCGCGGGCTCACGTGGGCCGCCCGGCGGCCTGTCGTTCTGATTCACCACGACAAGGTGGGCGGGGTCGGGATGTCCCCCGCGACCAGGCGGGCGGGGTCGGGATGTCCCCCGCGACCAGGCGGGCGCGGCCACCCGGAGGGGCGGGCCGTCCGGCGCAACGGCGACCCCGCACCCGGGCTACGGGAGATCCCCCAGGGCCCGGAGGTGGGGACTCTCCCCGTGGCCCGGTGACCGGGCGCACTCCTAGCGTCGTGACGCCGGGCGCTCCGCCCGGTCCCGCCACGTGATCGGCCCAGCCTCCGTGGCGCTCCGTGCACCCCCGTGGAGGTACCCCATGCCGGGCCTGACCCTGGCCGACGCCCGCGCCGCGCTCGACGCCGGGCTCGCCGAGGCCGACGCGATCGGCCAGCCGATGAACGTGGCGGTGGTCGACGACGGCGGGCACCTGCTCGCGTTCGCCCGCCAGGACGGGGCGATCCGCGCGAGCATCGACATCGCGCAGCGCAAGGCCCGCACGTCGATCCTCATGGAGGCGCCGACCGCCGCGCTCATGCCGCTCGTCCAGCCCGGCGCCGAGCTCTACGGGCTCGAGCAGACCGCCGGCGGGATGGTCATCTTCGGCGGCGGCGTGCCGGTGTACCGCGACGGCGTGCTCGTCGGGGCCGTCGGGGTGAGCGCGGGTTCGGTGGAGCAGGACGTCCGCGTCGCCGAGGCGGCGGTGGCGGCCCTGACCAGCGCGGTGCCGGCATGACCCCGGCGCTGCGCCGCGAGCTCGTCGGCGAGTTCGCGGGCACGTTCATCCTCATCGTGTTCGGCACCGCCGCGGTGGCGCAGATGGTCGTCTCCGGCGGCGACGCGGGGGACTGGGCCACGCTGACCTGGGGTTGGGTCGCCGGCCTGATCATGGGTATCTACGTGGCCGGACGGCTCGGGGCGGGGCACCTCAACCCGGCCGTGTCGGTGGCCATGGCGGCCTACCGGCGCTTCCCCTGGCGCCACGTCCTGCCCTACACCGCGGCCCAGACCCTCGGGGCGTTCCTCGCCGCGCTGGTGACCCGCGGGGTCTA
Organism: Actinomycetospora sp. NBRC 106378; assembly: GCF_030269685.1. Lineage (GTDB taxonomy): Bacteria > Actinomycetota > Actinomycetes > Mycobacteriales > Pseudonocardiaceae > Actinomycetospora. Next base: position 184,609 of record NZ_BSTT01000008.1, on the reverse strand, counting down.
CGGGTCGGGCATCACGAAGGTCGACCCCGGCCTGACGTCGGCCTCCCAGACGATCTTCTCCACCCTCCCGAACCACGGCGTCACCACGGCGTTCTTCGACCAGGTCGTCGGGACCGCGCTGCTGGTCTTCGTCCTGTTCGCGCTGCTCGCGACGCTGCAGGGCGCGGCGGGCCAGCTGCTCCCGCTCATGGTCGGCCTGCTGCTGCTCGGCATCGGGTTCGCCTGGGGCACCAACGCCGGCTACGCCATCAACCCCGCCCGTGACTTCGGCCCCCGCCTCGCGTCGTGGATCACCGGGTACGACACGGCCTGGGTGACGCCCGACGGCACGCCCTACTGGTGGCTCCCGATCGTCGCGCCGGTGCTCGGGGCCCTCATCGGCGGCGGTCTCTACGTCCTGCTCGTCGAGCGCCTCGAGGTGCCGGCCGCGGCCGACACCCCCGCCCCGGCCCCGACCCCGGAGTCGGCCGAGGCCCACGCCAACCCCGACCCGCGCCACCCCGCCGACGTGGTGGTCCCCGACGCCCGCGAGGAGGTCACCCGATGACGGTCGACCTGACCCCAGCCGACTACCCGCTCTCGATCAACCGCCCGGAGCTGCTGCGCACCCCCACCGGGAAGGCGCTCGCCGACATCACGATGGCCGCCGTCGTCTCCGGCGAGGTGACCGCGGAGGACCTCCGGGTCACCCCCGAGACCCTCGTGCTGCAGGGGCGGATCGCCGAGTCGGCGGGACGCCGCCAGCTCGGCGAGAACTGCCGCCGGGCGGCGGAGATGACCGCGATCCCGGACGCCGAGGTGCTCGCGATGTACAACGCGCTGCGCCCCAACGCCTCCAGCGCCGCGCAGCTCGAGGAGATCGCGACGCGGTTGGAGGGCACCTACTCCGCCACCACCTGCGCCGCGCTCGTCCGTGAGGCCGCCGAGGTCTACGCGGCCCGGAACCTGCTCGCCGACGACTCCGGGGAGTTCTGATGACCGCCGTGGAACCGCGCCCGCAGACCGCCGAGGTCCGCGCCTCGAAGCGCACCGAGATCCTCGAGAACCGCCCCGTGAACCTGGACGGCTTCGTCGAGGAGTGGCCCGAGAAGGGCCTCGTCGCGATGGAGTCCGACTTCGACCCGCAGCCGTCGATCCGGGTCGAGGGCGGCCGGATCGTCGAGCTCGACGGGCGGACCCGCGAGCAGTTCGACTTCATGGACACCTTCATCGCCGACCATGCGATCGACGTGGACACCTGCGAGCAGGCGATGGCCATCGAGTCGGTCGAGATCGCCCGCATGCTCGTCGACCCCCGCACGAGCCGGGCCGACGTCGTCGCCCTGGGCCGGGGGCTCACCCCGGCGAAGATCCTCGACGTCGTCAAGCTGATGAACGTCGTCGAGATCATGATGGGGATGCAGAAGGTGCGCTCCCGCCGGACGCCGGCGAACCAGGCGCACTCGACGAGCGCGAAGGACAACCCGATCCAGGTCGCCGCCGACGCGGCCGAGGCCGCCGTCCGCGGGTTCGCCGAGCTCGAGACCACCCTCGGCGTGCTGCGCTACGCCCCGCTCGTGGCGATCGGCCTGCAGGTCGGGGGCCAGGTCGGGCGCGGCGGCGTGCTCACCCAGTGCGCGCTGGAGGAGGCCACCGAGCTCGACCTCGGCATGCGCGGCATCACCGCCTACGCCGAGACGATCTCGATCTACGGCACCGAGTCGGTGTTCGTCGACGGCGACGACACGCCCTGGTCGAAGGCCTTCCTGGCGTCCGCCTACGCCTCGCGCGGCATCAAGATGCGCTTCACCTCGGGCACCGGCTCCGAGGTGCAGATGGGCAACGCCGAGGGCCGCTCGATGCTGTTCCTCGAGATCCGCTGCATCCTCATGGCCAAGGGCGCCGGTGTGCAGGGCCTGCAGAACGGCTCGATCTCCTGCATCGGCGTCCCGGGGGCCGTCCCCGGCGGTATCCGGGCGGTCGCGGCGGAGAACCTCGTCGCGAGCTGGATGGACCTGGAGTGCGCCTCGGGCAACGACCAGTCGTTCTCGCACTCCGCGATGCGCCGCACGAGCCGGCTCGTCCCGCAGCTGTTCTCCGGCACCGACTTCGTGTGCTCCGGCTACTCCGGGGTGCCGAACAAGGACAACATGTTCGCGGGCTCCAACCTCGACACCGAGGACTACGACGACTGGAACACCATCCAGCGCGACATGCAGGTCGACGGCGGGCTGCGCCACGTCCGGGAGGACGTGATCCTGCAGGTGCGCAACAAGGCCGCCCGTGCACTGCAGGCGGTGTTCGCCGAGCTCGACCTCCCGGCCATCACCGACGAGGAGGTGGAGGCGGCCACCTACGCCGACTCCAGCGACGACTACCCCGACCGCGACGTGCTCGCCGACCTCGAGGGCGCCCGCAGCGTCATGGAGCGGGGCGTCACCGGGCTCGACCTGGTCAAGGTGCTCGAGCGCAGCGGCTTCGGCGACGTCGCGGAGAACTACCTGCAGGTGCTGCGCCAGCGGGTGTCCGGCGACCTGCTGCAGACCGCCGCCATCTTCACCGGCGACTTCGTCCCGCTGGCCGCGGTGAACGACGCGAACGACTACGCCGGTCCCGGCACCGGCTACCGCCTGAGCGGCGAACGGTGGGAGGAGCTCAAGAAGCTCCGCCACGTCACCTCCGCCGAGAACCCCGAGGAGGAGGTCGTATGACGACCGCGACCGGCACCCGCACGCTGACCCTGCGCGAGATCGGGCCGGCCGAACGCGGTACCCGGCCCGAGGAGGTCGTCATCGCGCTGTCCCCGGCGTTCGGGGACCCGTTCACGAAGACGATCGTCGACGTCCCGCACGCCGAGGTGATCCGCCAGCTCCTCGCAGGGATCGAGGAGCAGGGCGGGGTGGCCCGGACGATCAAGGTGTACCGGACGGCCGACCTGGCCGCGATCGCGCACTTCGGGGCGAAGCTCTCCGGGTCCGGGATCGCCGTCGGCATCCTCGCCCGGGGCACCACGGTGGTGCACCAGCGCGACCTCGCCCGGCTCTCGAACCTGGAGCTCTTCCCGCAGGCCCCGCTGCTCGACGCCGAGGTCTTCCGCATGATCGGCGCCAACGCCGCGCAGTACGCCCAGAGCCGCTCGCCGCGCCCGGTGCCGACGCGCAACGACCAGATGGCCCGCCCCCGCTGGCAGGCCAAGGCCGCGCTGCTGCACCTCAAGGAGTTCGAGTGCATCGACCACGCGCGGGCGGCGGTGGAGGTCGAGCCCGTCATCACGCGGGTCGACTAGTGCGCCCACCTCTGGTCGTCGGGGTCGACGTCGGCAACTCCACCACCGAGGCCTGCGCGGCGGAGGTCGACGACGCCGGGCCCACGCGGCTCGCGTCGTCGCTCACCCCGACGACCGGGGTGAAGGGCACCCCGGCCAACGCGGCCGGGGTCGTCACGGCCGTGCGGAAGGCGCTGGAGGCCGCCGCCCGGCCGGGGGCGGTGGTCGACACGGTGCTGCTCAACGAGGCCACGCCGGTCATCAGCGGGCTGGCGATGGAGACGATCTCCGAGACCATCATCACCGAGTCCACGATGATCGGGCACAACCCGGAGACGCCGGGCGGCGAGGGCCTCGGGGTCGGGACGACGGTGGCCCTGGCCGAGCTCGGGGGCCAGGACGGACCCGTCGTCGTGGTGGTCGGCGCCGGCGCGGACTTCGACGACGTGGCCCACGCGCTGAACCGGGCCGTGGAGGCCGGGGTCGACGTCGTCGCCGCGGTGCTGCACGGCGACGACGCGGTGCTCGTGGCGAACCGGCTGACGCGTCCGGTGCCGGTCGTCGACGAGGTGGCGGCGGTCGACCGGGTGCCGCTGGGGATGCTCGCCGCCGTCGAGGTCGCCCCGCCGGGCCGGACGATCCGCACGCTCGCGGACTCCTACGGCCTGGCGTCGACCTTCGCGCTGGACGCCGAGCAGACCCGGCAGGTGTCGCCGGTGGCGCGGGCGCTCGCCGGGACGCGCTCGGCCGTCGTCGTCCGGACCCCTGAGGGAGACGTGACCGACCGGCGCATCCCCGTCGGCAGCCTGACCGTCTCCGGCGCGACCCGCTCGATCGACGTCGGCGTCGACGAGGGCGCCGAGGCGGTGATGGCGGCCATCGGACGGGTGGCGCCGCTGCAGGACGTGTCCGGCGAGCCCGGCACGCACGTCGGCGGGATGCTCGCGGCGGTCCGGGACACGATGGTCGACGTGACCGGGCAGCCCGCCGCGGAGATCCGGATCCGCGACGTGCTGGCCGTGGACACGATGGTCCCGGTGACGGTGCAGGGCGGGCTCGCCGGCGAGGTGTCCCGCGAGAACGCGGTGGCCCTCGCGGCGATGGTGCGGACCTCGCGCAGCCGGATGCAGGCGGTGGCCGACGAGGTGGCGGCGGCGCTGGGCTGCGACGTGCGGATCGGCGGCGTGGAGGGCGAGGTCGCGGTGCGTGGCGCCCTGACCACGCCCGGCTCGGCCGTGCCCGTCGCCGTCGTCGACATGGGCGGGGGATCGACCGACGCGGCGCTGCTCGACCGGGACGGCCGCACCGTCGCGGTCCACGTTGCCGGCGCCGGCGAGCTGGTCACGAAGCTGATCGACTCCGAGCTGGGTCTCGACGACCGGGAGGCCGCCGAGTCGGTGAAACGGCACCCGCTGGCGAAGGTGGAGAGCTTCTTCCACGTGCGCCACGAGGACTCCTCGGTGCAGTTCTTCGACGAGGCGCTGCCGCCGCACGTGTTCGGGCGGGTGGTGACGGTGACCCCGGAGGGTCTGGTCCCGGTCCCCGTGCGCCGCCCGGTGGAGGCGGTGCGCACGGTGCGCCGCGAGGCCAAGCGGCGGGTGTTCGTCGTCAACGCGCTGCGCGCGCTCGCCCAGGTCGCCCCGCAGGGATCGCTGCGCCTGCTCGGCTCCGTGGTGCTCCTGGGCGGCTCGGCGCTCGACTTCGAGATCCCGGCGATGGTCGCCGACGCCCTGGCCCCGCACGGCGTGGTGTGCGGGATCGGGAACGTCCACGGCACCGAGGGACCCCGCAACGCCGTGGCCGCGGGCCTCGTCGACGCCCACGCGGCCGCCCTGGTCGCCCCGTGAGCGGATCGTCGGAGGGGCCGCCGACCGTGCTCGTCGTCGCGCATCCCGACGCCCCGCCGGGCGTGCTGCGGGAGGTCCGGGCGGGCGCCGAGGAGCAGGGCGTGCCGACCGCGCTGCTGCCCGACGAGCGGTCCGCCGCGGATCCGGCCGCGCGGCGCGGGGCGGCGGACTCGCGGCTGCAGGTGGGGGTGGGGGTCGGCGCCGACGGGACGGTCGTGGTGCGGCACGCCCTCGTCCCGCACCCGGTCCTCACGCTGCCCGCCGACGCGGGTGCTGCCGGGCAGCGGCAGGCGGGCGCCGACGCGGCGCGGATCGTCGCGGGGGGTGCGCTGCGCGCAGGTGAGCAGAGGTCGCTATAGCGACGTCTTCTGCTCACGAGCCGGAGGCACCTCCAGCGCCGGCTCGATGAGCGCCCGCAGCGCGTCGCAGCCGGTCTCGACGCCGCGGCGCAGCCGGTCCGGGTCGGTCTCCAGCGGGTTGATCGTGTCCGCCCCCTCGGGCGGCCGGACCTCGAGCAGGTGCGGCGGCTCGTCGCCGGAGTCGAGGCTGGCCGTCGCGAGCCACTCGTCGTCGGCGCGCCGGGTCTCCAGCCGGTTGCCCAGCACGTGCACGAGCCCCGGCACCTTGGCCTGCCCGAGCCGGGCGACGAGCGCCTTCTCCAGCCGTGTCGCGTCGATCGCCTCCTGGTCGGCGCGACGGGTCCGCAGCATGAGCACGTGCGTCGCGCCCTGGTCCAGGGCGGTGTGGAAGGGGAGCGGCTCCGCGACGGCCGCGTCGACCAGGCGCCGGCCGTGGATCTCGATCGGCATCCCCGCGAGCAGCGGGACGTTGGCCGAGGCGCGCAGCGCGAGCTTGAGCGAGGCCGGGTCGGAGATCGTGCCGTGCAGGTCCAGTGCCTCACCGGTGTCGACGTCGGTGGCCACCGGGTGCAGCGGCACCTCGGCGTCGACGATCGCCTGCCAGTCGACCGGGACGATCTCCTCGCCGACCGTCTCGACGAGGTACTCGACGTCGACGACGGGACGGCCCCGCAGACCGCGGGAGGGCCGGGTGACCCGCTCCATCAGGCCCGGCTCCCACCAGCCCGCGCAGCACTTCTCGGTCTGCCCGCCGACCAGCCAGCTCCCGGCGAGCGCGCCCGCCGACGCGCCGTACACCGCGTCGAAGCACCGGGCGAGCCCGAGCCGTTCGAGGCCCAGCACCATCCCCGAGGAGTAGGTCGCCCGGCTCCCGCCGCCCTCGATCGCGAGGGCCACGCGGTGCCCGTCGGTCCGGTCCGCCGGGCCCGACCCCTCGGCGCGGCGGGCGGCGAGGACCTCGAGGACACGATGGCGTCGCGACACACCGGACATCCTTACGGGTGCACGCCCGTACGGCGAGACGGACGTCCGACTCCTCCGTGCGGTGCAGCGGTGATCACCGGTCGTGACCGGGCCCGCACCGACAGGCGACAGGGCCCTGTTCTGTCGAGGGCCCTCGTCCGACCCTGCGTCGAAGAATGGGGGGACACGATTCCCGACGGGGTGGAACTGTGTCGTGCGAGGTGTCCGGAACTCGATCGGTGAGAACTCAGGGGGCGGTACGACCACGACGATTCATCAGGGAGTCGAACGGATGACCATCACGCCGGACATGGTGAAGGACCTGCGGGGGACCCAGGTCTTCGACCGCGACGACGAGAAGATCGGCAAGGTCGGCGAGGTTTACGTCGACAATTCCAGCGGTGAGCCGAAGTGGGTCACCGTGAACACGGGCCTGTTCGGGACCACCGAGAGCTTCGTGCCGCTCGACGGGGCGAAGCAGGGCCGCGACGGCCTGCACGTGGCGCCGGCCAAGAAGATGATCAAGGACGCGCCGCGCTCGGCCGACGACTCCGGCGAGCTCTCGGAGACCGGCGAGCGGGAGCTCTACGACCACTACGGGCTGGCGGCCCCGACCGGCCGCCACGGCGACGCCGACGCCCGCCGGCAGGACGGCCGGGACCGCGACCAGCGCACCGACCGCCACGGCGACCAGGGCATGACGCTGTCCGAGGAGCGCCTGGCGGTCGGCAAGGAGTCCGTCGAGACCGGCCGGGTCCGGCTGCGCAAGTACGTCGTCACCGAGAACCAGACCGTCGAGGTCCCGGTCAGCCACGAGGAGGTCCGGCTCGAGCGCGAGCCGGTGCGCGACGGCGCGCGCCCGGGCTCGATCGGTGAGGACGAGCAGACCGTGACGCTGCACGCCGAGCGCGCGACGGTGGACAAGCAGGCCCACGCGGTGGAGAACGTGCGCCTCGCCACGGAGACCGTGACCGAGAACCAGACGTTCTCCGAGGACGTCCGCAAGGAGCGCGTGGACGTCGACGACGAGAACGGCGTCATGACCGACGGGAAGAAGCGTCGCCACTGAGTCCGCGCACGCCGATGATTCCGACGATGTGACCACGACACAGTCGTCGGGAGTTGCCCGGAAATGTGTCGGAGGATTTCCGGGGACGTCGCACTGCGGATGTCGGGAGGCCCGGGCCGATTCGGCCCGGGCCTTTCCGGCGTGCGTCAGCCGGCGCGCCGGGCGAGCGTGACCCGGTCGATCTCGGTACCGGTGTCGGTGATCGTCCGCAGCGTCATCGTGGTGGTCTGGCCCGGGCCGGGCGGCGGGACCACGTCCACCGTCACGTAGGCGTAGTCGAGGTAGCGCGCCTGCGACCAGTCCACGGCGTCGGGGATCTTCCCGTCCGCGCTGACCGCCTGGTAGCTGACGACGTTCACGTCGCCCTGCGGGGCGGGGTTGCCGCGGTAGCGGTCGACCTCGCCCGGCTGCCACGCGTAGCGGGGGCGACCGCCCGAACCGACGCAGACGTAGGTGGTGCCGTCGGTCTCCGGCCGCACCGTCGCGCCGTCGGGGGCCTGGGTGGTGGAGCGGCCCGCGCGGATCGGGTTCGAGCGCTCGTACTGGTGGTTGTGGCCCTGCAGCGCGAGGTCGACCGAGAACTCGTCGAACAGCGGCGCCACCGCCGCGCGCACCCCGGCGTCCGAGGCGTGCGTCGAGGACGTCGCGTACGCGCAGTGGTGGAAGAACGCGACGACGAAGTCGACGCCGGAGCCGGCCGTGCGCCACTGCGCGAGCGTCTGCCGCAGCCAGGCGACCTGCGACCCGCCCGAGTAGCCCGCGTTCGTCGGGATCTCCATGGACAGGTCGTTGGCGTCGACGCTGACCACCCCGACGTTGCCGTAGCGCATCGAGTACACGCTGGGGCAGGCGCTCGGACCGGTCCTCGGCAGGTCCAGTCGCGCGGCGTGCCCGCCGTAGCCGTGCAGCGCGCCCCTGGCCCGGTTGTCGTCGTAGAGGGCCTCCATGTCGTGGTTGCCGGTGGCGAACATCCACGGGGTGGAGGCGGCGCTGCGCTCGATGAGGCCGAAGTAGGTGGTCCACACCGTCGGGTCGAACGAGTCGAACCCGCTCGGGGACTTCGAGGTGCCCGTGCTCTTCACCGGCTCGCCCATGCCCGAGGGGTCGGCGTAGCAGATGTCGCCCGCGAGCAGGTGGAACGCCGGGCGGGTGCCGGCGATGCGGTCGACCATCGACGTCGAGGGCGTCATCGTGCGCCGGACGTCGTCGGGCTTGTAGTAGGCGTTGGTGAAGCCGGAGAGCCCGCTCGGCGGGACCATGTCGACGCCCTGGTCGGCGAACGCGGTGAAGCTCCACGGCGCCGTCGGCTGTCGCGGTGCGGTGGCGAAGCTCGACGTCGCGGTCGTGGTGCCGTCGGCGAGTCGGAACCGGTAGTCGTAGCGCTGTCCGGGCTGCAGACCGGTGGCGAGCGCGTGGACGAAGTACTGGTCGCTCGCCCGGACCGAGCCGTCGGCCTGGGGGACCTGGGAGACGAGGTGGCGCACCTCGACCGGCAGCCGCTGACCGAACGAGCCGTCCTGCCCGAGGTCGACCGACACCGCGCCCTGCGGCGGGGCGGTCAGCTCGCCGGCCATCGCCATCGAGCGCATCGGGTCGTCGCCGAAGGACAGGTGGCGCCCCACCACCGCGACCGGCGCCTGCGCGGCGGAGGCGCACGCGGCGAGCGTCCAGGGTGCGGACGCGAGCCCCATCGCGGCCACGACACCGGAGCCGCGCTTGAGGGCGCTGCGGCGCGAGACGGGGTGGCGGCGCAGGAAGCCGGCGATCCAGTCGTGCTGCTCGGCCACGGTCATGTGTTCGGCGAGGTGGGCCGGGACGCCGACGTCGGGGGCCTCGCCACGGGGGGTGCGCGTCACGACGGGGAGCGTCACCCGGAGGTGGATCGTGCGCAGCCGGGACGGGCTGAACAGGACATGAACACGGCCGGTGAACGGGACGAAACGGGCCGTCACCCGCCGGTGGCGGTCGGGTGGCCCCGGCCGGCAGCGGTGGGCCACCGCTGACGTCGGGTGAGCGCCGTGTGCCACCGCTGACATCACCGCGCGCCCGTCATGATGGAGCGATGAGCCCCGTCACCCGACTGCTGCGCCGTGGGATCGGCCTGCCCGCCCCCCGGACCCCCCGCGTGCGCGTCGCCCGGGACGTCGCGGTCCCGATGCCCGACGGGGTCGTGCTGCGCCACGACCACCACCGCCCGGCGGGCGTCACCCGCGGACCGGTCGTGCTGGTGCGCAGCCCGTACGGCCGGGCGGGCTGGGTCGGGCTGGTGTTCGGGCGGCTCGTCGCCGAGCGCGGCTACCAGGTCGTGGTGCAGTCGGTCCGCGGCACGGCGGGCTCGGAGGGCGAGCTCTCCCCGTTCGACGAGGCCGACGACGGCGTCGCCACCGTCCGCTGGCTGACCGCCCAGCCCTTCTGCGACGGCCGGATAGCGACCCTCGGGCCGAGCTACCTCGGCATCACCCAGTGGGCGCTCGCGCCCGAGTCCGGCGACGCGCTGGCCGCGATGGGCACCCTCGTGACCGCCTCGCAGTTCCGCGACCAGACCTATCCCGGTGGGGCGTTCTCGCTGGACAACGCGCTCTCGTGGGCCGCGATGATGCAGCACCCCGGGCTCGGCGGGCGCCTGGTCGAGGCCGTGCGCCACCGGGTGCAGGCCGGGTTCGGCACGGTGCCGCTCGCGCAGGCCGACCTCGTGGCGGCGGGCGTGCCGATCGACTTCTTCCAGGACTGGCTCCGCGAGGACGCCCCGGACTCCGCCTACTGGGCGAAGCGGTCGTACGCGGCCGGGGTCGGCGAGGTCGGCCGGCGCGGCGTCGCGATCAGCATGACCGGCGGGTGGCAGGACATCTTCCTGCCCTGGCAGCTCGCCGACCACGCCGCGCTGCGTGCCGCCGGCGCGCACCCGCTGCTGCGCATCGGCCCGTGGGTGCACACCAGCCGGGAGGGGATGGCAGCGGGCATCCGGGACGCCCTGCGGACCTTCGACGAGACGTTCGGGCACGCCGTGCCGGAGGACTCACCGCGGGTGCACCTCGAGCTGTCCGGGGGCGGGGGCGAACGGCGGCTCGCGGACTGGCCGCCGGAGCACGTCCGTGAGCAGTCGTTCTACCTGCGCACCGACCACGGGCTCGGGGCGGAGCCACCGACCTTCCCGACCCGGGACGACGCCTACTGGGCGGGCACGCGGATCGTCTACGACCCGAACGACCCGACGCCCGCCGTCGGGGGGCCGATCCTATCCGGGGCCTCCGGGCCGCGGGACCAGGGCGCGTTGGAGGCCCGCGACGACGTCGTCGTCTTCACCGGGCCCGTCCTCGACGACGACCTCGTGGCCCTCGGCCCCGCTCGGGCCGTGGTCCACGTCCGTGCCGAGGTGGAGCACCTCGACGTGTTCGTCCGGGTGTGCGATGTCGACCCGGCGGGCCGCTCGGTCAACGTCACCGACGGCATCCGGCGGCTGCGCCCCGGGTCCCCGGCGCCCGCCGACGACGGGACGGTGGCGGTCCAGGTCGAGCTGTGGCCCGTCGGCCACCGCTTCGCCGCGGGGCACCGGCTCCGGGTGCAGGTCTCCGGGGGAGCGCACCCGCGCTTCGCCCGCCACCCCGGGACCGGCGCGCCCCTCGGCGACGGCCGCATGCTCGTCCCGCGCGAGCGCGAGGTGCTGCACGACGCCGCACACCCCTCGCACGTGGTGCTCGCCGTCGAGGGGTGACGGGCCTCGCGCCGTGTCCGCACTCGGTCAACACGTCCGTTGAGATAGTCTCCGCGCCGTCCGCCGGGTCCGCCCGGCGGGACACGGTGGACGCCCTCCCCCCGGGTGTCCGCGGTGTCGAGCGGGCCGGCCGTCCCCCCGGTCGGTCCGCTCCCGCACCGGCCGCGTGTGTGACGCGTGTGTGATCGGATCCTTGCGTCGCGCGGTGCCCGGCTGGAACGCTGGCCCGGCTCGAAGTCCTCCGGTTCAGACCGCAGCCGCGATGACGAGGCTCGGACTCCCCGCGCCGGAGCGCGGCGTGCCCGTGCCCCGGGCGCGGTGGCGGGGGCACGACATGGCGTCGACGACCACGGCCCATCAGGGCAAGCCGGACGAGGACTACCGCGCACTCGCGCCGCTGCTCGCCGAACACGCGGGATACGCGGCGGACGATCCACGGCGGGCCGATCTGCGCGCCCGGCTGGTGGTGGCCTACCTGCCCGTCGCGCACAACATCGCGCGGCGGTTCGCCCGCCGCGGCGAGCCCACCGAGGACCTCGAGCAGGTCGCGACGGTGGGGTTGATGCACGCGGTCGACCGGTTCGACCCGGGGCGGGAACGCGACTTCCTGTCCTACGCGGTCCCGACGATCATGGGGGAGGTCCGTCGGTACTTCCGCGACTCGGCCTGGTCGGTCCGCACCCCGCGCAGCGTGAAGGACCGCTACCTCGCGGTGGGCGGTGCGACGGCGACGCTCTCCCAGCGCCTCGGCCGGGCCCCCACGGCACCCGAGATCGCCGAGCACCTGGGCATCTCCCGGGACGAGGTGAGCGAGGCGATCTCCGCGCACGGCTCGTACCACCCGGCGTCGCTCGACGAGACCCTCGGGGAGGGCGACGACTCCTCGCTGGTCAACGTCCTCGGCACCGTCGACCCCGAGTTCGACCGGGTCGAGGTGCGCGCCCTGGTGCACGGCCTCGTCGCGTCCCTGCCGCACCGCGAGCGGACGATGCTCGCGCTGCGCTTCGTCCACGAGCAGACCCAGGCGGAGATCGCCGCCGTGCTCTGCATCTCGCAGATGCACGTCTCCCGGCTGCTCGCCCGCACCCTGGCCCAGCTGCGCGCCCAGGTGGAGGCCCAGCTGCTGGCCGACGACGACGCGGGTCCGCCGCTCGCGAGCTGAGCCTCCCCTCGCGGCAGGAACGCGTCGTTGCCGTCACCGAGTGGCAGCAACGACGCGTTCCTGTCACACGAGTGGGGTGCCCCGACGGGCAGAAGAGCGGGAAGTTGCATGACGTTCTGGTGACGTGCTGTCCGATTGTTCCGGCGTTGTTCACCGGACGGTCCGGTTAGGACCGGTCCGGCCCCCGATGACCGGCTCGCGCGGACGGCGGCGGATGAGCACGATCCGTGCGCCCGCCCACCTGCGTGAGATCTCGGGGAGCCCCATGTCCACCACCGCCGACGCGCCTGTATCCAGCGGGCCCGGCCTCCGCCGCACCGTCGGGTTCAGCGCCCTCATGTTCATCTCGCTCGGATCGATCATCGGGTCCGGGTGGCTGCTGGGTGCCCTCACCGCGGCGAAGTCCGCCGGCGGTGCGTCGATCCTGTCCTGGGTGCTGGCGGGCGTGATCGTGATCCTGCTGGCGCTGGTGCACGCCGAGCTGGGCTCCACCTACCCGGTGGCGGGCGGCACCGCGCGCTACCCGCGGCTGGCGTTCGGCGCGGTCGCCGGCTTCACGGCGGGCTGGGTCGGGTGGATCCAGGCGGTCGCGATCGCGCCGATCGAGGTCGAGGCGGCGCTGTCCTACCTCGACCACCTCGTCCACGGGTTCGTCGACGACAACGGCAACCTGACCGGGCTCGGCCTGGTGGTCGCCGCGGCGCTGATGGTCGTGTTCACGCTGATCAACCTGGCCGGGGTCGCGCTGCTCGCCGAGACCAACCGGATCACGGTGCTGTGGAAGATCGCGATCCCGGTGCTCACCGTGATCGTCCTGATCTTCGTCGCGTTCCACGGCAGCAACTTCACCGCCGGTGGCGGCTTCGCTCCCTACGGCGCGCACGGCGTGTTCGCCGCCCTCCCGCTCGGCGTGGTGTTCGCGCTGCAGGGGTTCGAACAGGCGGCGCAGATGGGCGGCGAGGCCCGCGACCCGCAGAAGGACCTGCCGCGGGCCCTCATCGGCGCGGTCGCGCTCGGCGTCGTCATCTACCTCGCCCTCGAGGTCGCGTTCGTCGGCGCCCTCGACCCGGCCGCCCTCGCCACCGGCTGGGAGAACCCGATCGGTGAGGGCGACTTCGGCCCCTACGTGACGATCGCCGGGGCGCTCGGCCTGACGTGGCTGTCGATCCTGCTCTACGTCGACGCCTTCATCTCGCCCGCGGGGACCGGGCTCGTGTACGTCGCGACCTCGGCGCGTCTGTCCTATGCCCTGGGACAGACCGGGTTCGCCCCGAAGGGCCTCGCGAAGATCTCCCGACGGGGCATCCCGTGGGTCTCCACGCTCGTCGCCTTCGTCGTCGGGCTCATCTCGTTCGCGCCCTTCCCGAGCTGGCAGTCCCTGGTCTCGCTGGTCACGTCGGCCACCGTGATCATGTACGGCTTCGCCCCGCTGACCCTCGCCGCGCTGCGCAAGGTCGATCCCGACCGACCCCGGCCCTACCGGATGCCGGCCGCCACCGTGATCGCCCCGCTCTCGTTCATCGCCGCGAACGAGATCATCTACTGGTCGGGCTGGACCACCGACTGGAAGCTCGCCGTCGCGATCGTCATCGGCTTCGTGCTCTTCGCGGCCTACCGCGCCTTCCGGGCCTCCCGGGAGGGCCTCGCCTTCTTCGGCGCGGACCTCCAGCTGCGGTCCCTCGGCTGGATCCTGCCCTGGCTGGGCGGCATCCTCGTCATCTCCGCCCTCGGGCAGTACGACGGCGCCGAGATCATCCCGGAGTGGATCGACCTGCTGGCCGTCGCCGTGTGGTCGCTGGTGATCTTCTACCTCGCCGTCGCGATGGCCATGCCGGCCGAGGAGGTGGCACGCCAGGTCGAGGCGGAGGCGTCCGAGGCCGGCGCCGAGGAGGCGGAGCTGCACGCGTAGCTGCACGCGTAGCGTCCGGCCCACCGGGTACCACCGAACGGTGCTGACCGGACTGCCCGGCCGGGCCTGGGAGCGGGTGCGTCAGGCGTGGGTGCGGATCGCGCTGGACGGGGCGACGGCGATCGCCGCCTTCGTCCTCGCCCAGCTGATCCTGCGCCAGCCCGCTCCCATCTTCGCGCCCATCGCCGCCGTCGTGTGCCTCACCGACGCTCCCGCCGCCCGCGGTCCGCGGGCGCTGCGGCTGCTCCTCGGGGTGGTGGCGGGAGTCGTGGTCGGCGAACTCGCCAAGGTCGTCCTCGGCAGCGGGTGGCTGCAGGTCGGGGCGGCGGTCGTCGTCGCGATGCTGGTGGTGTCCCTGGGCAGCATCAATCCGCTGGCGCTGCTGCAGTCCGGGATCGCCGCCCTGCTCGTCGTCGGGATCGGCTCGTCGCAGGCGGGCTGGACGCGCCTGGCGAGCGCCCTGATCGGCGGGGCGCTCGCCCTGGTCGTCAGCCAGGTCCTCGTCTCGCCGAGCCCGACCCGCCAGTTCGGCGACGCGGCCGCGACCGCCCTGCGCCGGCTCGCCGACGGCCTGCACGACGTCGGGTCCGGGCTGCGGTCGGGCTCCCCGGACGCGCTCCGGGAGGCCGCGGAGGGCCTGCGCGGCGGGCACGAGGACGTCGCCGCCCTCCTCGACGCCCGCACCACCTCCGACCGGCTGGCGCGCACCACGCTGCGCGGTCGCCGGGAGCGTCCGGCGCTCGCGGCGATGCAGCGTCGGTACGAGGGGCTGGAGTACGTCCACGCCGGGTCGGTGCTGCTCGCCCGGACCGCCGCGGAGGTCGTCGACCGCGGCGACGACGTCCCCGCGCGGCTGGTGGACGGGGTCGAGGAGATCGCCGCCGTGGTCGGCGCGCTGGCCGACCACCCGCGCGACGTCGACCCGCGCGCCGAGGAGGGCCCGCGGTCGGCGCACGAGGTCGCCGAGGGGCTCGCGGGGACCGACCCCGAGTCGTGGGACTCCGGCGCCGCCCGGCTCGCGACCCAGCTCCACCTGCTCGCGCAGGACGTCGACGCCCTCACCGATCCGCGGCGCTCGCACGTCGCCACCCGGGTGTCCTGACGGCGGGTGCCCGACCGGGCAGGATGCGGGCATGGCGGAGGAGGCCCCGGAGTTCGAGGACGCCGCGGACGAGCTCTACGGGCTGCACCCCGACCGCTTCGTCCCGCGGCGCACGGAGCTGGTGAAGGCCGCGAAGGTGGTCAAGGACAAGGAGACCGCGACCGCGATCGGCGCGCTGCGCAAGCCGTCGCTCGGGGCGTGGTTGGCGAACGTCCTGGCCCGGGAGTCACCCGACGAGGTCGGCGCACTGGAGGAGCTGGGCGGGCAGCTGCGGCAGGCCCAGGAGACGCTCTCGGGGGACGCGCTGCGGGCGTTGACCTCGCAGCGTCGGGAACTGGTCGGCGCCCTCGTGGCGCGGGCGCGCAAGCTCGCGCGGGAGGACGGCGAGAAGGTCGGCGACGCGGTCGCGCGCGACCTCGAGCAGACGATCGCCGCCGCGCTGGCCGATCCGGAGGCGGCGCGGGCGTTCGCGGCCGGACGGTTGACGACCGCGCTCGAACCCGGCGTGGGGTTCACCGGTGGGTCGACCGCGCGCGCGGCGGGCGGCACGACCCGCCGGCCCCCGCCGCGGGGAGCGTCCCAGACGCGCCCGGCACCCCGTCGTCGGGACCCCGGACCGGAACCGGAGCCCGACGGGCCGGACCCGGAGGAGGAGGAACGCGAGCGGGCACGGGAGGCGGCCGAGCGGGCCGTCGAGCGGGCTCGGGAGGAGCGCGACGACACCGCCCGGGCGGCCGAGCGGGCGCGGCACCGCGCCGAGCAGGCCGCCTCCGACCACGACGAGGCGGCCGCGGCGGCGCAGTCGTTGCGCGAGCGCCTCGCCCGCGCGGAGGCCGACGAGACCGCCGCGCGGGAGGCGCTCGACGCCGCGCGGCAGGCCGCCGAGGAGGCCGACACCGCCGCCGACGAGGCCCGCCGCGCGCTCGACCAGGCCGAGGCGGAGCGGGCGGACCTGGAGTAGCCCCTCTCCGGTGGCAGGAAAGCGTCGTTGCTGTCATCTGGTGGCAGCAACGACGCTTTCCTGCCGAGGGGGGCTGGGGGTCAGCCCGCCGCCGCGTACGGCATCAGCGGCGGCTCGGCGAACACCCGGGGATAGGTGGCGACCTGGTAGCCGGCGCCTGCGGCGTAGGTCGCGAACCGGGCGGGCCCGGTCACCGGGTCGACGCCGGGCTGGAACGGCTGCACGCACACGGTCTTCGGGATCCGCGCGGCCGAGGCGAGCCCGCCGTGGTCGAGGGCGTCGATGACGAGGGCGTAGGCGACCGGGTCGATCGAGCCCATCGACAGGTGGTCGGCGACGTGGCCCGGACAGACGTCGAACGTCGAGATGTTCGCCCGGCCGCCCGCGCCGGTGTTCAACCGCGAGCTCTCCGCCGGCGGGAGGTTGGGGAACACGACCTCGTCGGTCGGGGTCCACATCGAGGTGTAGTTGATGCCGGCGAAGGTCTCGCCCCCGGCGTTGAGCGCGCCGAGGAACCGCGAGAACGTCGCCTGCTGCCAGATCGACGGGGCGCAGCCGACGGTGCACACCGGATAGGAGTCGAGCGTGCCGTGGTTGGAGGGGTCGATCGCCACGTACTGGCCGACCTTCGACCGGGTGTCCGACCAGTACTTCAGCGCCCAGCGTCCGATCATCCCGCCCTGCGAGAAGCCGACGAGCGCGACCTTCTGCCCGCTGCGTGCCTGCACCGCGCGGATGGCGTTGACGACGTACTCGGCCGAGACCTGGATGTCGCTCATCGCGTGGTTCGGCAGTTCGACCGAGCAGTACGGCCGACCCGCGGCGCGGAACGCCCGGAAGTAGTTCCAGGAGAAGTTCTCCTCGGGCGTGAGGGTCGTGCCCGGGATGAACAGGGCGACCGGCCGCGACGTGTTCGTCGTGTTCGGCCCGCACGCGACGGCCGCGTCGAGCGTGCCCTGCGGCACCGTGAAGGCGGGACCGGCCGGGGCGGGATCGGCGGCGGCCGGGGCGGCGAGTCCGGCCGCGAGGGCCAGCCCGATCGCGCCGGCGGCGAGCGCCCGGGCCCAGCGGCCTGTCGTCGGGAACGGACGCATGTGTGTCTCCTGCCGACCGCGGTGTCGAGTCGCGGGAAGTAGACCTCACAGGTCGTTCACGACGACGGGCGGGGTACCTCCGGTCGGACGGCCCGCGGCGTCCGACTGGGGGTCGGCGCGCCGAGGGCCCGGGAGATGCCCCGGGCGGCCGCGCGGACGGCGGGGACGAGCGTCCGGGGCTCGATCCCGCCGGGCGACGAGGGGGAGGGGACGACCACCGAGATCGCGGCGACCACGGAGTCGGCCTCCCCGCGGACCGGGGCGGCGACCGACAGCGACGCGAGGTCGATCATCCCGTCGCAGACCGCCACCCCGTCGCGCCGGATGCCCGCGAGCGTGCGGCGCAGGACGGCGGGGTCGGTGATCGTCCGCGTGGTGAAGGACGTGAGCGGGGAGGCCAGCACCGACTCCTGGACCACGGGCGGCGCGAACGCGAGCAGCACCTGGCCGACACCGGTGCCGTGCAGCGGCCAGCGCCCGCCGACGCGGGAGAAGAGCCGGACGGCCTCGGGGTGGGCGAGCCGCTCGACGTAGACCCCCTCGTGGCCGTCGCGCACCGCGAGCTGGACGTTCTGCCGGGTCGCCTCGTAGAGGTCCTCGAGGAACGGCATGGCCCGTTCCCGCAGGCCGACGCTGCGCGGGGCGAGCGAGCCGACCTCCCAGAGCCGCAGCCCGATCCGGTAGGCGCCGTCGGGTCCGCGTTCGAGGGCCCCCCACGCCGCGAGCTCCCCGACGAGGCGGTGCGCGGTGGAGACCGGCAGCGACGCGGCCCGGGCGATCTCGGTGAGGGTCAGCGCGGAGTGGTCGTGGTCGAACACCTCGAGGATCGAGAACACCCGCCCGGTCACGGTCTCGCCGCCGGAGCGCCCGCTGCGGCGGGCGACGGAGGATGTGAGGCCGCTCCCGGTGGGCAGTCCCGGGCGGCGGGGGCGGCCGACCGGTCGGGCCGGGCCGGGCTGGGTGGCGTCCGTGGTCACCGGGGGCTCCTTTGCTTCCGGTGGGCGGAAGCCAGCCTCTCGCACGACGGGGATCCCCGCCACCCTGAGCCGCGTGAGCCCAGCAGCACCCGAGCGACGCCGCACGGAGCAGGACGAGGTCACCGACGCGATCCGCGCGGCCGCCGCCGTCGATCCGCAGCGCGGCGGACACCCCGACCGTGCGTACGCGCCCTACCGCTCGACGGGCCTGCGGGCCCCGTCCCAGCCGCTCGTCGTCGCGCCCGCGAGCCTCCTCGAGCAGACGGCGCCGGTGTTCGGTGCGAAGGACGTCCGCCCCACCGACGCCGACCTGACCGTGCACTCCACGGGGGAGCCGCTGGGGGAGCGCATCGTGGTCACCGGCCGCGTGCTCGACCGGGACGGCCGGCCGGTGCGCAACCAGCTCGTCGAGGTGTGGCAGGCGAACGCGTCCGGCCGCTACGCCCACGACGGCGACCGGCACCCGGCCCCGCTCGACCCGCACTTCACCGGTGGGGGTCGCTGCCTCACCGACGACGACGGCCGCTACCGCTTCGTGACGATCAAGCCGGGTGCCTACCCGTGGCGCAACCACCACAACGCCTGGCGCCCCGCGCACATCCACTTCTCGCTGTTCGGCACGGCGTTCACCCAGCGCCTCGTGACGCAGATGTACTTCCCCGGCGACCAGTTGTTCCATCTGGACCCGATCTTCTCCTCGGTCACCGACGAGAAGGCCCAGCAGCGGTTGATCGCCACCTACGACCACGACACGACCGTTGCCGAGTGGGCGCTGGGCTACCAGTGGGACATCGTCCTCGACGGCCCCGGCGCGACCCCGCCCGACCCGGACGAGGTGTGAGATGACCCTGGACCCCTCTCCGTCCCAGACCGTCGGACCGTTCTTCGCGTTCGGACTGCCCTTCGACGGCGGCGGCGACCTCGT
The DNA here is from genome assembly GCF_030269685.1 of Actinomycetospora sp. NBRC 106378. Taxonomy (GTDB): domain Bacteria; phylum Actinomycetota; class Actinomycetes; order Mycobacteriales; family Pseudonocardiaceae; genus Actinomycetospora. Next base: position 165,285 of record NZ_BSTT01000008.1, on the reverse strand, counting down.
CCCGCCCGGCACGGCCGGCGCGATCTCGCTGCACGGCACCGTCCGCGACGGCGCCGGCGCCCCGGTCCCCGACGCGCTGCTGGAGTTCTGGCAGGCCGGCCCCGACGGCCGCATCCCCTCCCGCGCGGGCTCGCTGGCGCGCGACGGGCGCTCCTTCACCGGCTTCGCCCGCGTGCCCACCGACCGCAGCGGCGACTACACCGTGCGCACCCTGCGGCCCGGGCCGATCGCGCACTCGCCGGAGGCGCCGCACCTCGCCGTCACGGTGTTCGCCCGCGGGCTGCTGCACCACCTGTTCACCCGCGTCTACTTCCCGAACCACGTCGAGGCGAACGCCGCCGACCCGCTGCTCTCGGCACTGCCCGAGGAGCGCGCGGCGACGTTGATGGCCGTGCCCGACGGCTGGTTCGGCGGCCCCGGCTACCGGTTCGACGTCCGCCTGCAGGGGCCGGGGGAGACGGTGTTCCTGGACCTGATCGGAGGGTCGGAATGACCGTTCCCGACCGCACGACCGTCGCGATCGTCGGCGGCGGCCCGGCCGGCCTGATGCTCGCCCACCTGCTGCGTCGCCGCGGGGTCGACTCGGTGGTGCTGGAGTCGCGGCCCCGCGAGCGGGTCGAGTCACGCCAGCGCGCGGGCATCCTCGAGCACGGCACCGTCGACGCGCTGCGCGAGGTCGGCGCGGACGCCCGGATGGACGAGTCGGGCCTGCCGCACGACGGATTCGCCTTCCACGTGAACGGCGAGCGCATCCACGTCGACATGCAGGCCCTCACGGGGCGCAACGTGATGATCTGGGCCCAGACCGAGGTCGTGAAGGACCTGATCGCGTTGCGCCTCGAGCAGGGCGGGCCGCTCCTGTTCGACGCGGAGGTCACCGCGGTCGCCAAGGTCGACGGACCGCTGTCCCGCGACGGCGAGGCCCTCGTGCGCTACACCCACGAGGGCGTCGAGCACGAGCTGCGCGCCGACGTCGTCGTCGGGGTCGACGGCTTCCACGGGGTGGCACGCCGGGCGATCCCGCCGGAGGCCGTGCGCACCTACGAGCGCGTCTACCCCTTCTCGTGGCTCGGGATCCTGGCCGACGCGCCGCCGTCGTCGGACGAGCTGATCTACGCCCGCCACGAGCGCGGGTTCGCGCTGCTGTCGATGCGCTCGCCCACCGTGACCCGCGCCTACATCCAGGTCCCGAACGACACCGACCCGTCGTCGTGGTCGGACGACGCGATCTGGGACGAGCTCGAGGCGCGGACGGCGCTCGGCGACGGCTCGTTCACGCTGAACCGCGGCACGATCACCGACAAGAGCGTGACCCCGATGCGCTCCTTCGTCGCCGAACCGATGCGCCACGGCCGGCTCTTCCTCGCCGGCGACGCCGCGCACATCGTGCCGCCGACCGGGGCGAAGGGGCTCAACCTCGCCGTCGCCGACGTCCGGGTGCTCGCGGAGGCGATCGCCGCGTGGGCCGCCGACGGCTCGCAGGAGCTGCTCGACGCCTACTCCGACACCGCGCTCGCGCGCGTCTGGCGGGGGGAGCACTTCAGCTGGACGATGACGACGATGCTGCACACCGTCCCGGACGCGGACCCGTTCGACGAGCAGCTCGCCCTCTCGCACCTGCGGCTGGTCGCGCAGTCCGAGGCGTACCGGACGACGATCGCCGAGAACTACCGCGGGGTGCCGTTGGCAGGTGAGCACTAATCCGTGCTGGAGCACGGATTAGTGCTCACGAGACCGGAGGTCACATGCTCGTGAACCGGTCCACCAGCCCCGACGTCGCGACCATCGTGGTGAACCGCGCGACGCCGGGGATCTGGGCGAGCGTGCGCCGCAGCAGCACGTCGAGGGCGTGCACGTCGGCCACGTCGATGCGCAGCAGGTAGTCGACGTCGCCGGTCACGTGGTGGCAGCTGACCAGGCCGTCGAGGTCGACGATCCAGCGCTCGAACCGGCCCACCGTGTCGGCCGTGTGGTCGACCAGCACCACCGACAGGTGGACCACGAGCGCGCGGCCGATCGCGTCCGGGTCCAGCACCGCCCGGTACCCGCGGATCACGCCCTCGGTCTCGAGGCGCCGCAGCCGTCGTTGGGCGGAGCTCGCCGAGACCGACACCGCCTCGGCGAGGTCGGCCAGGCTGGACCGCCCGTGGTCGACGAGGTGGGCCAGGATCAACCGGTCGATCCGGTCCAGCTGGGTGCTTCGCTCAGCGGTCGGGCTCGTCATGACGGAATGATGCACCCGGAGGGCCGGTGCTCGCCGAAGTCGCCCGGCATCGCCCACCATGATCGACGCACGATGGATCTCATGACGAGGAACGTGGCCCTGCTGGCGATGGTGGTCGCCGGTGCGGCGTGGGGAGCGGTGTTCGTGGCGCCCGGGTTGGCGCCGCTCGCCCCGGCCCTGCTGCTGGCGACCGGACGGTTCGTGGCGTTCGGGGCGGTCTCGCTGCCCCAGATCCGCCGGGTCCTGCACGCCGACGTCCCCTGGGGCCGCGTGATCGCCCACGCGTTGACCGGCTCGGTGCTCTACTACGCCCTCGTCGCCGTCTCCGTGCGCCTCGCGGGGCCGACCGTCGCCGTCGCCACCATCGGCCTCGTCCCCGTCGTCATGGCCCTGGTCTCGGCACGGGGCACCGGCCGGGTCGCCGGGCTCGTGCCCGCCCTCGGCCTCGTCGCGCTCGGGCAGGTGCTGCTGCACGTCGGGCCCGGGCAGGACTGGTCGCTCGAGTCCCTCGTCGGCCTCGGCCTCGCCGTCCTCGCGCTGGTCTCGTGGTCCTGGTACGGCCTGGACTCGCACAAGCTCCTGCACGAGCGGCCCGACATCGCCCCCGTCCTCGCGGCCGCCCAGGGCCTCGCCGCGGGCGCCCTCGCCCTGCCGGCCGCTGGCGCGCTGCTCCTGATCGACGGGGCGCCGGCCCAGCCGCTGCGCGCGCTCGCGGTCGTCCTGTTCCTCGGGCTCGTGTCGTCGTGGCTCGCGGTGCGGCTCTGGCACGCCGCCGCCGGGTACCTCTCGCCGGTCCTGGTCAGCCAGCTCATGGCGCTCGAGACGGCCTGGGGCTTCGTGTTCGCCGCGGTTGCCGACGGCGCCGTCCCCGCTCCGCTGCAGCTCGCCGGCGAGATCGCCCTCGTCGGTGGGGTGGTCCTCGCGGTCCTCGTGGACGCGAGCCGCTCCCGCCGGGCGGTCCCGGCTCCCGAGCCCGACGACGGGTCGGTGCCGGAGTGCGTGGGAGCCGCGCGCTCCTGACCGAGGACGGTCGGACTCCGGTGGCACGGGGTGGCCCGGGTGTACCCGGTGCCACTGCGAACCACCGGCACCGACCCGACGTCGGGAAGGCCTTTCTCGATCATCAGGATTCCTGTTAATGTCGCCGACATGAGCACGCCGACGCCGCCGTCGTTCGAGACCGTCGCGATCGAGCTCGGGGAGGGACCCGAGGAGGCCGGCATCGGCTGGCTCTTCTTCGACCGGCCCGACAAGCGCAACGCGATGAACCCGACCCTCAACCGCGAGATGATCGCGGCCCTGGACTGGCTCGAGGCGGCCGAGGAGGTGCGGGTCGTGGTGCTGACCGGCCGCGGCCAGGCGTGGTCGGCCGGCATGGACCTGCAGGAGTACTTCCGCGAGGTCGACGCCGGGCCGCCGAGCGTCGAGATCCGCGCGCGCCGCGACTCGGCGGAGTGGCAGTGGCGCCGCCTCATCCACTTCGCGAAGCCGACGATCGCGATGGTCAACGGCTGGTGCTTCGGCGGTGCGTTCACCCCGCTCGTGTGCTGCGACCTGGCGATCGCCGCCGAGGACGCGTCGTTCGGGCTCTCCGAGGTCAACTGGGGCATCCCGCCGGGGGGCCTGGTGTCCCGCGCGCTCGCCGAGACGATCCCGGCGCGCGACGCGCAGTGGTACGTGATGACCGGCGAGCGCTTCGACGGACGGCAGGCCTCGGCGATGCGGCTGGTCAACGAGGCCGTCCCGGGTGACCGGCTGCGCGCGCGCACCGTCGAGGTGGCGGGGAAGCTGGCCGGCATGAACACCCACGTGCTGCGCGCGGCGAAGGTCGGGGTGAAGAAGGTGCGGCAGATGTCGTGGGACGTCGCCGAGGACTACCTCTACGCCAAGCTCGACGCGGCCACCGGCCACGACCCCGAGCAGGGCAAGCAGCAGGGCCTCACCCAGTTCCTCGACGCCAAGACCTACCGCCCCGGCCTGGGGGCGTACGAGCGGTCATGACCCCGCCGCCCGGCCTCGGCACCTGGACCGCCCGCCGCGCCCGCAACTCCCCGGAGCGCGTGGCGCTGGTGGCCGGCCCGACCCGCGTCACCTACGCCCAGCTCGACGACCGCGTCCGCCGGCTCGCCGCCGGGCTGCGCGGCCTCGGGGTCGGCCCGGGCGACCGCGTCGCCTACCTCGGCCCCAACCACCCGGCGTTCGTCGAGACGATGTTCGCGACGACGGGTCTGGGCGCGGTCTTCGTGCCGCTCAACACCCGGCTCGCCGCCGCCGAGATCGCGTTCGCGCTGGCGGACACGACGCCGCGGGTGGTGGTCACCACCGATGGCAGGAAAGCGTCGTTGCTGCCATCCGACGACAGCAACGACGCTCTCCTGCCGCTCGAGGTGGGGGGCGACTACGACGACCTGATCACGACGAGCGACCCCGCCGACCTCGTCGACGCCGACCCCGACGCCCTCGCCGTCCTGATGTTCACCTCCGGCACCACGGGTCGGCCGAAGGCGGCGTGCCTGACCCACGCGAACCTGACGTGGAACGCCATCAACGTCGTGGTGGACGTCGACCTGCGCTCCGACGAGGTGTGCCTGCTCTCGGCGCCGCTGTTCCACGCCGCCGCCCTGGGCATGACGTGCCTGCCGGTGCTGCTCAAGGGCGGCACGCTCGTGCTGGAGCCGGCGTTCGACGTCGACCGCACGCTGGACCTCGTCGAGTCCGAACGGGTCACGGTCATGTTCGGGGTCCCGACGATGTTCGCGACGATCGCCCGCTCGCCCCGGTTCGCCGACGCCGACCTGTCGAGCGTCCGCTACCTGCTCTGCGGCGGCGCTCCCGTGCCCCCGGCCCTGCTCGAGGTCTACGCGGCGCGCGGCCCCGCGTTCCTCCAGGGCTACGGCATGACCGAGGCCGCGCCCGGTGTCCTGCTGCTCGACCCGGCGCACGCCCGCTCCAAGGTCGGGACGGCGGGCCGGCCGCACTTCTTCAGCGACGTCGCGCTCTCGGACGTGGGCGAGATCCTCGTGCGCGGGCCGCACGTGGTCGCGGGCTACTGGCAGCGCCCGGCCGAGACCGCCGCCGCGTTCGACGCCGGCTGGTTCCGCTCCGGGGACGTCGCCGAGGTCGACGACGACGGCTTCCACCGCATCGTCGACCGGGTCAAGGACCTCTACATCTCCGGCGGCGAGAACGTCTCGCCCGCGGAGGTCGAGGGCGTGCTCGGCGGCCATCCCGAGGTCGTCGACGTCGCCGTCGTCGGGGTCCCCGACGACCGATGGGGCGAGGTCGGGCACGCGTGGGTCGTCCTCGCGGACGGTGCGGCCAGCACGCCCGCGGACCTGGTGGGCTGGCTCGACGGCCGACTGGCCCGCTTCAAGACGCCCCGCACCGTCGAGGTCGTCGACGCGCTGCCCCGCAACCCGACCGGCAAGCTCGACAAGCCCGCGCTGCGTCGCTCACTCGGCCAGTGAGGCGCGCGCGGTGTTGAGGTAGGCGCGGAACCGCTCGCGGTCGTCGTCGTCGAGACCCCGCACCATCCGCTCCTCGATGTCGGCCACCGGCGCTGCGTACCGGGCGAGCAGGTCGTGGCCCGCCGGGGTCAGCGAGATGAGCAGCTGGCGGCGGTTGTGCGGGTTGCGGTGTCGCACGATGAGCTCGCCCCGCTCGAGCGCGGTGACGAGGTCGGCCATCGCCTGCGGCGTGACGAAGGAGTTCCGGGCCAGCTCCGCCGACGTGAGTCCGTCGCGGGTCGCGAGGACGGTGAGCGCGGTGTACTGCAGGGCGGTCACCCCGGACTCGCGCAGCAGCTCGTCGAGGCGCGCGCGGACGATGAGCTCGACCTGCTTCACCGCGTAGAGCAGCGACGGCCGCGGCTGCGCGGCGGGCACCTGGCTCATCCGGCGCATGATGGCACGTCCGGCGTCCGCGGGAGGTTCCGCGCGCGCCGGACACCGGTCGCGTGAGAATGTGCGGCGCTCCCCCACGGTGATCCGGAGGTCCGACGGTGCCCCTGCTGCGTGCGCTGCTCGACGGCGGCCTCGACGATCCCGACGCGGTCCGCATCGCCGACACCGCGTTCTCCGGCCCGGAGCTGCTGGGTGCGGCCGCCGTCGTCGCCGACGAGATCGCCGCCCGGAGCGCACCGTCCTCCCCGGTGGCCGTGGGGGCGACGCCGACCGCGGAGACCGTGGTGGCGGTCGTCGGGTGCCTGCTCGCGGGGGCGCCGGTGGTGCCGGTGCCGCCCGACTCCGGGCCCGCCGAGCGCGCCCACGTCCTCACCGACTCCGGCGCGACCACCTGGTTCGGCGAGAAGCCCCGGGACGTGACCCTGCCGGGACGTCGGGTCGACCTCTCGCGCCGCGCCGGGCACGCCGTCACCGAGGCGTCCGGGGACGGGCCCGCGCTGATCCTCTACACCTCCGGGACCACCGGTGCGCCCAAGGGCGTCCTGCTCTCCGCCGACGCGATGGCCACCGGGCTCGACGGCCTCGCCGACGCGTGGGCCTGGACCGACGCCGACACCCTCGCCCACGGCCTGCCGCTCTTCCACGTGCACGGCCTGGTGCTCGGGGTGTTCGGGGCGCTGCGGACGGGGTCGCGGCTGGTCCACACCGGTCGTCCGACGCCGGAGAACTACGCCGCGGCCGTCGCCGAGCACGGGGGCTCGCTGCTGTTCGGGGTGCCCACGGTGTGGTCGCGCATCGGGGACGACCCGACGTCGGCGGCCGCGCTGTCCGACGCCCGGTTGCTGGTCAGCGGTTCCGCGCCCCTGCCGGTGCCGGTGTTCGAGCGCATCCGGGAGCTGACCGGGCAGGCGCCGGTGGAGCGCTACGGCATGAGCGAGACCATGATCACGCTGGCCGTCCGCGCCGACGGAGAGCGCCGCGCGGGCTGGGTCGGTGTGCCCGTCGAGGGCGTGGAGGCGCGCCTGCGGGCGGTCACCGAGGACGAGTCGGGCGAGCCGGTCACCACCGACGAGGACGTGGCCGCCGACGGGGAGTCCATTGGCGAGCTGCAGGTCCGCGGCGCGTGCCTGTTCGACGGCTACCTGAACCGCCCCGAGGCGACCGCCGGGACCTGGACCGACGACGGGTGGTTCCGCACCGGCGACGCCGCGGTCGTCGACGCCGGCGGCTACCACCGCATCGTCGGGCGCCGGTCGGTCGACCTCATCAAGTCCGGCGGCTACCGCGTGGGCGCGGGCGAGGTGGAGACGGCGCTGCTGGCCTACGCGGGCATCAGCGAGGCCGCCGTGGTGGGAGAGCCCGACGACGACCTCGGGCAGCGCATCGTCGCGCACGTCGTCTGCCCCGACGGGGCCGTCGACCCGCAGGCCGTCATGGACTTCGTCGGCGAGCGCCTGTCGCGGCACAAGCGTCCCCGTGAGGTCGTCGTGGTCGACGAGCTGCCCCGCAACGCCATGGGCAAGGTGCAGAAGGCGCGGCTGCGGCGCTCCTGAGCCGGCGGGGGCGACCCCACGTCCAGCTCACGGGCGGGCGGCGCACACTGGAGACGTGTCCGACGAGGAGCTGATCGTCGCGTTCGCGCTGACGCGCCTCGACCACCCCGACCTCGATCTCGAGGAGATCGCGGCGCTGCTGGTCCGCCGGCTCGGTCCCGATCGCACGCTCGACATGGCGCAGCAGAACCTCGCCGACCGTGGTGAGCTGCGCGGATCGCTGTTCGCCGCCGCCGTCGAGCGCGTGATGCGGGTGGTGCTGAACCTCCGCGACGCGGCGCCCTAGCCGGCCGCCTCCGTCGCCCGCAGCTTCTCGAGGCGCTCGGGGCGCGGCCACCGGACGTTCCACGCCCAGCCGAGCTTCTCGAAGAGCCGGATCGTCTCCGCCGACAGGTCGAGCTCGAAGCGGCCCACGCCGTGGCGTGCCGACGTCGGGTCGGCGTGGTGGAGGTTGTGCCACGACTCGCCCATCGACAGCACCGCGAGCGGCCAGACGTTGGTCGACCGGTCCCGCGCCTTCCACGGGCGCTCGCCGACCATGTGGCAGATCGAGTTCGTCGACCAGGCGACGTGGTGGGACAGGCAGATCCGCACGAGCCCCGCCCAGAAGAACGCGGTGAACGCGCCCCACACCGACCAGGTGGCCAGCCCTCCGATCGCCGCCGGGACGAGGAACGACGCCGCGGTGATCCAGCCGAACGCCCTGCTCACCCGCACCACGTCGGGATCGGCCAGCAGGTCCGGGCAGTAGCGCTGCTGGTCGGTGAGCGAGCGCTCGAGGATCCAGCCCATGTGCGCGTGCCAGAAGCCCTTGGCCAGCGCCGCCGGGGAGGTGCCGTAGCGCCAGGGGGAGTGCGGGTCGCCCTCCTTGTCGGCGAAGGCGTGGTGGCGGCGGTGATCGGCCACCCAGTGCAGCACCGGGCCCTGGACGGAGAGCGAGCCCGCCACCGCGAGGGCGATCCGCAGGGCCCGTCCGCACCGGAACGCGCCGTGCGTGAAGTACCGGTGGAACCCGACGGTGACGCCGAGCATCGAGATCACGTAGAGCCCGACGGCGAGTCCGACGTCGAGCCAGGACAGGCCCCAGCCCCAGGCCAGCGGGACGGCCGCGAGCAGCGCGAGGAACGGCACGGTGACGACGAGGTAGGTCATCACGTGCGGGGCGAGCGGGCGGCGATGGACATGGATCGTCGTCGTCATCGGTTCCTCACGCTACGGGCGGCGGGTGGCCGGCGCGGGTCGCAGGCGGAGCATCCCGGGGGACGGGAAGTGACCCGCGTTTCCCGCTCGTGCTCGACGGCAAACGGCGTGCGACCGGTCCTCGACGTTCTACCGCACCGATTCGCCGTCCGAGGGGCAGGGCGGTCACCATCGGTCGATGACCGCCCGCACGGCGCCCCTCGTCCTGGCTCTCGTTGGGCTGATCGGCCTGTTCCTGGCGTCCGCCTGCTCCCCGGCCCCTGCGCCTGCCGTCGGGACCGTGACCTCCGTCGCAGCGACCGTTCCGGGGTCGGACTCCGGGCTGCCGGTGCGCCCGCTGTCCGACCTGCCCGCGCAGGCCGCGGACACGGTCCGGGCGATCCGACGGGGCGGCCCGTTCCCCTCGAGCCGGGACGGGATCGTCTTCGGCAACCGCGAGGGCCTCCTCCCGGCGCAGCGGAGCGGCTACTACCGCGAGTACACCGTCCCGACGCCGGGCTCGTCGGACCGCGGCGCCCGACGGATCGTCACGGGATCGCAGGGCGAGTACTACTACTCCAATGATCACTACGGGAGTTTCGTCGTCGTGGACGTGAGTCGATGACCGACCTGCACGCGGCCACCACGCGGGCCCGGGACCGGGCGCGGACGGTCGGCGTGGTCGCCGAGGCCGCCGACAAGCAGTCCACGCTCGCCGCCATCGGGCGGGCACTGCACTTCCCCGACTACGTCGCCCCGAACCTCGACGCCCTCGAGGAGAGCGTCCGCGACCTCTCCTGGCTGCCGGTGGGTCCGGTGGAGCTGGTCTGGGCCGACGGCCTGCTGCGCGCCGCCGACCCGCCGACCCACCGCGTCATCGGGGAGATCCTCGACGGGGCGAGCAGCACCGAGGGCGAGCGGCCCTTCCGCGTGACGCGTGTAGGGTGATCGTCGTGCAGCGCTGGTACCGGTTTACGTGCTCGGCCCGGGACGGGTCGGCGGGTAGACCGCTGCGCTAGACCCCGTCCGCGAGCCGATCCCGGCTCGCGTGTCACGACGGCGGGTCGGGCCGGCTCCTGTTCCTCCTGGAGCCCCGCCATGACCACCCTGGTCGACCACCGACCGCTCGACGGCGCCCGCACGGCGGCCGTCACCCCGCTGCCCTCGCCGGCGCTGCTGCGCCACGAGCTCCCCGCCTCCGACCGCGTCGCGGCCGCCGTACGCCGTGGCCGGGCCGGGGCCGAGGCGATCCTGCGCGGCGAGGACGACCGCCTGCTCGTCGTCGTCGGCCCGTGCTCCGTCCACGACGTCGACGCGGCCCGCGAGTACGGCGCGCGCCTGGCCGCGGAGGCGGAGCGCCACGCCGACCGGCTGCACGTCGTCATGCGCACCTACTTCGAGAAGCCGCGCTCGACGGTGGGGTGGAAGGGTCTGATCAACGACCCCGGCCTGGACGGGTCCTTCGACGTCGCCCGCGGGCTGCGTACGGCCCGCTCGCTGATGCTCGACCTCGCGGAGGAGGGCCTGGCGCTCGGCTGCGAGTTCCTCGACCCGATCACCCCGCAGTACCTCGCCGACCTCGTCTCGTGGGGGTCGATCGGGGCCCGGACCGCCGCGAGCCAGGTGCACCGCCAGCTCGCCAGCGGCCTGTCGATGCCGATCGGGATCAAGAACGGGACCGACGGCGACGTCGGGGTCGCGGTGGACGCGGTCGGGGCGGCGGGGGCGCCCCACGCGTTCATGGGCGTCACGCCGGAGGGCCTCGCCGGGCTCATCACGACGACGGGCAACCGCGACGCCCACCTCATCCTCCGCGGCGGATCGACCGGTCCCAACTTCGACGCGACCTCGGTGGCCGCCGCGTGCGCCGCGCTGACGGCGAAGGGGCACGGCGGCCGGGTCGTGGTCGACGCGAGCCACGGCAACTCCGGCAAGGACCACCGCCGCCAGCCCGCCGTCGTCGCCGACCTCGCCGCGCAGCGCGCGGCCGGGGGACCGGTCGCGGGCGTGATGATCGAGAGCTTCCTCGTCGAGGGCCGCCAGGAGATCGGCCCGGACATGGTCCGCGGGTGCAGCGTCACCGACGGCTGCGTCGGGTGGGACACGACGGTGTCGCTGCTCGACGAGCTCGCCTCGGTGTCAGCGGTGGCCCACCGCTGACACCGGACGTCAGCCGTGTGCCACCGCTGACGCCGGCGGCCCAGGTCTGCACCGATTCCGTGACGCAGGCCGTCGTGGGATGAGCCATCGGTGGGGAACCGGTCCGGGCTGACCGTTCTACGATCCCCGCCATGACAGCACCCGAGGCGCCCGAGCAGCTCGTGCTCGCGGGCGAGTTCGCGACGCCGACGCGCGACGCCTGGCGGGAACTCGTCGCGGGCGTGCTCGCCAAGTCGGGCCGTGAGGTCGACGCGGCCGAGGCCGAGCAGGCTCTCGCGACCGCCACCGACGACGGCTTCGCGATCGCCGCGCTCTACACCGCCGACGACGCCCCCGGTGTCCCCACCGGGGCGCCGGGGCTCCCGCCGTTCACGCGGGCGTCCCGGCCGGAGGGGCACGTCGCCGACGGCTGGTACCGCCGCCAGCGGCACGCCTTGACCGACCTCGACGGCGCCCACGACGTCGTCATGGCCGAGCTGGAGAACGGCGTCTCCTCGCTGTGGCTGGTGCTCGGCGAGGCCGGCGGTCCGCCGGTCGACTCGCTGCCGCGGCTCCTGGAGGGCGTGTTCCTCGACCTCGCCCCGATCGCGCTCGAGGCCGGCCGGGACACCCCCGACGCCGCCGCGGCCCTGCTCGCCCTCGCAGCCGAGCACGGCGTGACCAGCACCCTCGGCGGGTCGCTCGGCTACGACCCGCTCCTCGCCCGAACCAGGGGCGGGTCCCCGCTGACGGACTCCTATGGGGAGAAGCTCGTCGAGCACGCCCGGACCGCCGCCGAGAAGCACCCGCACCTCGCCACCGTCGTCGCCGACGGCCTGCCGTACCACGAGGCCGGTGGCTCCGACGGCCAGGAACTCGGCGCCGCCCTCGCCGCGGGCCTCCACGCGGTGCGCCTGCTCAACGACGCCGGGCTGTCGGTCGACGACGCCTTCGCCCGCGTTGAGTTCCGCCTCGCCGCGACCGCCGACCAGTTCGCCACCCTCGCGAAGCTGCGGGCCGCCCGCCGCTGCTGGGACCGCATCGGGTCGGTCGCCGGGGCGTCCGACCCCGCCCGCGCGATGCGCACCCACGCCGTGACCTCGCCCGCGATGCTCACGGGCCGCGACCCGTGGGTGAACATCCTGCGCACCACGGTCGCCGCGGTCGGGGCCGGGCTCGGTGGCGCGGACGCCGTCACGGTCCTCCCGTTCGACTCCGTCCTCGGCCTGCCCGACGACTTCTCCCGCCGCGTCGCCCGCAACACCCAGGCGCTCCTGCTCGAGGAGTCCCACCTCGCGCACGTCATCGACCCGGCGGGAGGCTCCTGGTACGTCGAGTCGCTGACCGACGCCCTCGCTAACGCCGCGTGGGACGTCTTCACTGGCATCGAGCGGGACGGGGGCATCGAGCAGGTTCTCGATGACGGCTCGCTCGCGTCGGCCCTCGAGGAGACCTGGACCGCGCGCGCCGACCGGATCGCGCACCGGAAGGACCCGATCACCGGCGTCAGCGAGTTCCCGAACCTGCACGAGACCCTGCCGACCCGCACCGCCCCCCTATCGGCGTACTCGGTTGCTCTGTCGGGAACGGGGGACGCCGAGGGCGGCCTGCCGCGGCGGCGCTACGCGCAGGTCTTCGAGGAGCTGCGTGATCGCGCCGACGCCGCGTCCACCCGGCCGACCGCCTTCCTCGCGACTCTCGGGGCGCTCGCGCAGTACACCGCGCGGGTCTCCTTCGCGACGAACCTGCTGCACGCCGGCGGCATCGACGTCACCGAGGGCCCGGGCGGCACCGACGTCGACGAGATCGTGTCCGCGTTCCGGTCGGCCGGGACATCCGTCGCCGTGATCGCCTCCTCGGACAAGGTCTACGCCGAGCACGCGACGCCACTCGCGCGGGCGCTGGCCGCGGCCGGGGCGACGCGGATCGTGCTGGCGGGGTCGCCGAAGACGCTGGAGGAGGACGCCCTGACCGGGTACCTGTACACCGGGTGCGACGCCGCGGCGCTGCTCACCGACCTGCTCGACGAGCTGGGAGCCTGAACCATGAGCATCGGATCGTTCGCCGACGTCGAGCTCGGCACGCCGTCCGGGGACGGGGACTGGACCGCAGCCCTGCAGGAGGCCACGGGCAAGGACGTCGACGACCTGCTCTGGGAGACCCCGGAGGGCATCGGCGTCAAGCCGCTCTACACCGCCGCCGACACCGAGGGCCTCGACTTTCTGGCGACCCTGCCCGGGCTCCCGCCGTTCCTGCGCGGGCCGTACCCGACGATGTACCGCACCCAGCCGTGGACGGTCCGCCAGTACGCCGGGTTCTCCACCGCCAAGGAGTCGAACGCCTTCTACCGGCGCAACCTCGCCGCCGGGCAGAAGGGCCTGTCGGTCGCGTTCGACCTGCCGACGCACCGCGGCTACGACTCGGACAACCCCCGCGTGTCGGGCGACGTCGGCATGGCCGGCGTGTCGATCGACTCGATCCTCGACATGCGGCAGCTCTTCGACGGCATCCCGCTGGACCGGATGTCGGTGTCGATGACCATGAACGGGGCCGTGCTGCCCGTGATGGCGCTCTACGTGGCCGCGGCGCAGGAGCAGGGCGTCGCGCCCGAGCAGCTCGCCGGGACCATCCAGAACGACATCCTCAAGGAGTTCATGGTCCGCAACACCTACATCTACCCGCCCAAGCCGTCGATGCAGATCATCTCGGACATCTTCGCGTTCACCTCGCAGAAGATGCCGAAGTTCAACTCGATCTCCATCTCCGGCTACCACATCCAGGAGGCCGGGGCCTCGGCCGACCTGGAGCTCGCGTACACCCTCGCCGACGGCGTGGAGTACCTGCGGGCCGGGCGGGACGCCGGGCTCGACGTCGACAAGTTCGCGCCGCGGCTGTCGTTCTTCTGGGGCATCGGCATGAACTACTTCATGGAGATCGCCAAGATGCGGGCCGCGCGCCTGCTCTGGGCGAAGCTCGTGAAGGGCTTCGGCGCGAAGAACGACAAGTCGCTGTCGCTGCGCACCCACTCGCAGACCTCGGGCTGGTCGCTGACCGCGCAGGACGTCTACAACAACGTCGTCCGCACCTGCATCGAGGCGATGGCCGCGACCCAGGGGCACACCCAGTCGCTGCACACCAACGCCCTCGACGAGGCGCTCGCGCTGCCGACCGACTTCTCCGCGCGGATCGCGCGCAACACCCAGCTGCTGCTCCAGCAGGAGTCGGGGACCACCCGGACCGTCGACCCGTGGGGAGGCTCGGCGTACGTCGAGCGGTTGACCCGGGAGCTGGCGGGCCGGGCGTGGGCGCACATCGAGGAGGTCGAGAACACCGGCGGCATGGCCAAGGCCATCGACGAGGGCCTGCCGAAGATGCGCATCGAGGAGGCCGCGGCCCGCACCCAGGCCCGCATCGACTCCGGCCGCCAGGCGCTGATCGGGGTCAACAAGTACCCGCTGCTCGGCGGCGAGGACGTCGAGGTGCTCAAGGTCGACAACGCCGACGTGCTCCGTCAGCAGGTCGCGCGGCTCGAACAGCTGCGTTCCGACCGGGACGCCTCGGACGTCGAGTCCGCGCTGAACGCCCTGACCAACGCCGCGCAGTCGGCGCAGGACGGTTCTCGCGGCTCCGACCTCGACGGCAACCTGCTCAAGCTCGCGATCGACGCCGCCCGGGTGCACGCCTCGGTCGGCGAGATCTCCGACGCGCTGGAGAAGGTCTACGGCCGGCACCGCTCGGACGTCCGGACGATCTCCGGGGTCTACCGTGACGAGGTGGGCGAGAACTCCGCGGTCGAGGCGGCGCGGTCGGCGGCCGCGGCGTTCGAGGAGGCCGAGGGCCGGCGCCCCCGCATCCTCGTCGCGAAGATGGGCCAGGACGGCCACGACCGCGGCCAGAAGGTCATCGCCACCGCCTTCGCCGACCTCGGCTTCGACGTCGACGTGGGCCCGCTGTTCCAGACCCCCGAGGAGGTCGCGCGCCAGGCCGTCGAGGCCGACGTGCACGTCGTCGGGGTGTCGTCGCTCGCCGCCGGGCACCTGACGCTGGTGCCGGCGCTGCGCGACGCGCTGGCCGAGCTGGGCGCGGAGGAGATCCTCATCGTGGCCGGCGGGGTCATCCCGCCCGGGGACTACGACGAGCTGTACGCGGGCGGCGCCGCAGCGATCTTCGGGCCGGGCACGGTGATCGCCGACGCCGCGACGGAGCTGTTGGGGTCGCTGCGCGAGAAGCTGGGGCACGCCTCGTCCTGATCCGGCGTGAGGGGAGCTCTCGTGCCACAAGAGCGCTCGAATCCTCCCCTGATGGCTATCAGACCGGCTGCTTTCCCCGACGGCGGGTCGGGCTGGACCGGTAACCACGGGGGGTACACCGGGTCAGTCAGTAACGGTCCTACTCCTCGCCGGCGGCCAGGCCCTCGTCGTCATGGGCCCCGGTCCAGCCCTTGTGTCGGGAACCCGAGGTTCGGGTTCAGGAACGCTAGGACTGTCCGACCTTCGAGTAGTCGGTGCGGTCCCATGCGTTGACGAACTCGGTCTCGCCGAGCCGGGTGTTCCACACCCGGCGCGTGCTCGGGCGGAGCTGGGTGATCCGATGGGGTTGGGTCGCGTCGAACCACGCGAACGTCTCGACCACAGCGCGCCCGAGGTCGAGCGCTTCATCGAGGGCGGGCGTGAGGTCGGTGTCGTGCGAGGCGAGGATGACGAGGTCGGTGTCGTCGCGCTGGGTCTCCCGCACGAGCGCGAGTGCGCACAGGACGTCGATGCCCTTTTCCTGCTTGCGCTCCAGGACCCGATTGCCGCTGCTGTCGAGGATCAGGGCACCCATGCGGTCGCGCCGCCAGCGGTACTTTAGCTGGCGGTGGTGGACGCTTACCCGCGCGTCCCGCTCCCATTGCGCCTGCTGAGCCTGGTTGCGGGCGTGCGGCACCGGATCGTGCGCCGGGGACGGCTGACCGCGGTAGACCAGGACCCGCCGCAGCGACGCCAACGGGAAACCGTCCTTCTGAGACCGGTTCCGAGCCTGGATCAGCTGGTTGGAGAAGTGCAGCGGGTCAACGAGCGACTCGTGCTGCAACAGGCCCCGGCTGGCCGCGAAGAGGTTGTGCGCCACAAGGTGCACGTTCTGGTAGTCGATGACCACCGTGGCGTGCAGGTCTGGCCGGTCACGCTGCTCGGACATGAAAAAGCCCCGCCAATCCCGGAGGACGGCGGGGAACTAGGGCTCCTAGTGTGCCACGCGCCGTCATGTCGGTCCACGTCAGGTCCAGGGCGGTCCGTTCGTCTCAACCCCGCGGAGAAGGTAGCAGACAAGGTGAACGCGGTCCAGTTGTCATCTCGCTGTACACACAAACCCTGTGTACTGTCACTGCATGCCTGATGCGCCCGAAGATCTCCTGACGTCGGCCGAGATCGCCCGTCGAGTCGGTGTCGGGCGCGCAGCAGTGACGAACTGGCGCACCCGCTTCCCGGACTTCCCCTCGCCCGTGACGTCCGGACCGAGCCCCCGCTTCACGTGGAGCGCCGTCGCACGGTGGATGGGCGAGAACGGCAAGAGCACCCTGCTGGCCGCGTACGAGCCGAGCAACGCCGAGGTCTCGGCGCGGGCGGCCGAGGACGAGACCACGCCAGCCAACGCGGTCGACGACCTTGAGGGTGGAGCTGTCGAGACCTTGGCTCGCGCGATGGTTTCGCTCCTGCGGGACTCTCCCGATCTGGAGGAGTACGAGGGTGCTGATGAAGCCGAGGACGAGCGCGGCTCCGGACAAGTTGCCGAGTTCGTGGACACCGACGAACCATGGGAGACCGATCGACCGATCGTCCTCGATCCGGCGTGCGGGGCCGGCGAGAGGTTGCTCGCCGCGGCGGATCGGTTCCGCGATGAGGTCGCCCTTATCGGTCGGGACGACGATGAGGAGTCGGTCGAGTTGGCACGCCGGGCGCTGCGGCTGCACCCGTTCGCGGAAGGCTACGACGTCGCGAGGACCCGACCTACGGCACGAGCTCAAGCGGTCGTCTGTCTCGCGGGCGATCGACCGCCGCGCGGAGCTGCTACCGAGGACGCCGTCGGCGCATGGGCCCTCCGGTGTCTCGAGCTGCTCCGACCCCACGGCACCGCAGTCGTGGCCGTCCCGGCCTACGCGGCCACGCGGTCGTCGGGAAGCGCCGTCCGCGCCGACCTGGTCCGGCGCGGTGCCCTCGACCGCGTCATCGGGCTGCCATCGATCCCCGGAGCCCCGAACCTCCACGTGTGGGTGCTGCGGCAGACTCCGCGGCGGGGGGAGGACGTCTGCATGGTCGATGTCTCGGCGGTGGCCGATCCCGCCGACCTACCGATGTCGCGGGAGGCGTGGGACCGGCTCGTCGACGACGCGGACCCGGCGCTGGTGCGTCGGGTCCCGCGCGTCGCGTTGCTCGACGGCGTCACCGAGCTCGATCCCGCCCGCCACGTCGGGGCAGACCCGGCATCGACCGCCCAGGGGCTCGCAGACCTGACCGCACGCCTGCGCGCGCTCTACGAGCAGGTCGGCGCCGTGCTGCATGCCCCGGTGACCGCAGCCACCCTCGGTGCCCGTGACCTCGTGGCCCTCTCGGAGCTCGAACGGCGCGGCGCACTGACGATCGTCCCGCGGAGGTCCGCCTCTCACGAGGAGAAGGGCCCCGCGATCCACAAGGGTGACGTGCTGGTGAGCGGCCGAGGACAATCGCCGTCGGTCGCACGCCATCGCGCGGATGCGGGCGCCGAGACAGCACATGTCCTGGCCATCAGCGCCGAGCACCTCGACGCGCACTTCGTCGCCCTGTTCCTGCGCCCCGAGGTGGCGGCGCTCCCGGCCGCGACCTTGCATGGCGGCCCGAGCCGCTCTGACCTGCGTCGATGCCGGATTCCCCGTCTCCCGCTGCGCGATCAACGGCGCTACGGCGACGCCTACCGGCGCCTCCTCGACCTCGATCAGCTCACGTCCCGGCTCGCCCGTACGACGGCGACCGTGCTCGACCAGACCGTCCACGGCCTGACGACGGGCGCGCTCCGCCCCGTTGGAGCGGCTCGGCCCCGAACCCAAGGAGAACCTGCGTGACGACGAGTGCCCCCAGCCACGCGTCAATGGCGGCGGCCATCTGGTCGGTCGCCGACCTGCTGCGCGGCGACTACAAGCGGCACGAGTACGGCGGCGTGATCCTGCCGTTCACGTTGCTGCGCCGCCTCGATGCGACTATGGCACCGACGCGCGAAAAGGTCCGCGACCGGGCCGAGAAGTTCAGCGAGGTGCAGAAGAAGGACCTGCTGCTCCGCAAGGCATCGGGCGTTCCGTACTACAACGTTTCGGACCAGGACTTCGCCTCGGTGGCCGGCGATTCCGGCAACGTCGCCAAGAACCTGCGCGACTACGTGTCCGGGTTTTCGCCCGACGTGCAGCGCATCTTGGGGAACTTCGAGTTCGACGCCGTCATCACCCGGCTGGTCGGCAATCGGCTCCTCTACAAGGTGGTCGCCCGGTTCCAGGAGATGACGGACCTGGAGAAGCTCTCGAACCACGACATGGGGTACGTGTTCGAGCACCTCATCCGGAAGTTCGCGGAGGACTCCAACGAGACCGCCGGTGAGCACTTCACCCCTCGCGAGGTCATCCGCCTCATGGTCCGATTGCTGCTCGACTCGGAGTCGCTCGCCGGTGAGGGCCAGGTGGTCAACATCCTCGACCCGGCCTGCGGGACCGGCGGCATGCTCGCGGCAGCTGACGACGCGATTAAGGAGGTCAACCCGAACGCCGAGGTCTACCTGTTCGGCCAGGAGGTTAACGCCGAGTCTTGGGCGGTCTGCCAGTCGGACATGCTCATGAGCAACCGGCGCGGCGAGATCGCCCACGGCAACTCGTTCAGTCACGACGCGTATGGCGGCCGGACCTTCGACTACATGCTGGCCAACCCCCCGTTCGGCGTGGAGTGGAAGAAGATTAAGAACGAGGTCGACGCTGAGGCCGAGCTCGGCTTCGCAGGGCGGTTCGGCGCAGGTCTGCCGCGGATCAACGACGGTTCGTTTCTCTTCCTCCAGCACATGATCTCGAAGATGGAACGCTCCGAAGAGCGCGGCTCCCGGCTCGCGATCGTCTTCAACGGCTCGCCACTGTTCACTGGGGCAGCGGGGTCGGGGGAGTCGCGCATCCGACAGTGGATCCTGGAGAACGACTACCTCGAGGGCATCGTCGCCCTGCCCGACCAACTGTTCTACAACACGGGCATCTCGACTTACTTCTGGATCCTCGCCAATCGCAAATCCGAGGCGCTGAAGGACCGCGTTATTCTGCTTGACGCCCGCGACCAGTGGGTGAAGATGCGTAAGTCGCTCGGCGACAAGCGCAAGGAGATCAGCGAAGAGCAGATCGCCCACATTGCCAGTGTCTACGACGACGCCGTGGCGATTGCTGCGGACGCCGACCACCCCGACCATGACAAGGTCAAGGTCTTCCGCACCCGCGACTTCGGCTACCACCGGATCACCGTCGAGCGCCCGCTTCGCCAGCGCTTCGAGATCACCGACGAGACCCTGGCCGCGCTGAAGGTCGCGAAGCCACTCGCGAGATGGGAGCCGCGCGACGCCTTCGTCGACGCGCTGCGTCCGCTCCTCGGGCAGGTGTGGTGGACGAAGAACGACGCCTTGACTGCATTGCGCGCTGCGGCGAAGGAGGTGGGCGTGCTGTGGCCGAGCAGTGCGCCGGTGCAGAAGGCTATCTGGGGGGCAGTGGCCGTCTCCGACTCAAATGGTGAGTTGCAGAAGTTCAAGGGCGCGCCACTGCCTGACGCTGACTTGCGCGACTACGAAAATGTCCCGCTCCACGAGGACATCGATGAGTACTTCCAGCGAGAGGTCGTGCCACATGTGCCAGACGCATGGATCGACGTCGCCAAGACCAAGGTTGGGTACGAAATTCCTTTGACGCGGTACTTCTTCCGTTACCAGCCGCCCCGCTCTCTGGTTGAGATCGACACTGAACTCAAAGACCTGGAAATGCAGATTCAGAAGCTCTTGAGCGAGGTGGCTCGATGAAGACCCTTCTTGGTTGGGCACCCCAAATTCCCAACCACTGGAGAGTCGTGCCACTAAATTCGGTCGCGAGAATGGGGACCGGACACACTCCAGACAGGTCGAACCCAGACTTCTGGAGACTTTGCAACATCCCATGGGTGACAATTCCTGACGGGGCGCGCTCCGCGAATACCCTGGAACCGCTGATCGACACAGAGCAGAAAGTGAGTGCTCTCGGTGTCGCCGGAAGTTCTGCCAAAGTCCATCCGGCGGGGACTGTAATGCTTTCGAGGACTGCGTCTGTTGGATACACCCTTCGGGTGGGTGTCGCTGCGGCGACAACACAGGACTTCGTTACGTGGACTTGTGGACCGTCGCTCAACTCGATTTACCTTCTCGGGGTCCTGCGGTCGATGGCCCCTGAATGGAGAAGATTAGCGTTCGGTTCGACTCATCGCACGATATATATGCCCGATCTAGACAGCATAAGAATCCCGCTCCCTCCCTGGAGCGAGCAGTGCAAGATAGCGGATGCGATTTTGTCCGAGTCTTGCCGTGCACAGAAAGCCGAGAAATCGTTAAGTCGTTTGTATTCTCTCGCGTCTGAGCGTGTAGATGCTCAGATTTTGCAATTGATCGGATTGGCTCGGCTCGATCGTGATGATAAGGACGGGGTTGTACCGATCAAGCGTGTGCTTCAGAAGGTGACCAGACCTGTCATGAATGAGGGTCAGGTCGTGACGGCGTTTCGGGACGGCCAAGTAACGGCCCGAAGCATGAGGGCCACTCGTGGTTATACTGAGAGTGCGAGCGCTAACCCTCAGGGACAGGGCGTTAGAGTGGCCGATGTCGTAATTCACGGACTTGATGGATTTGCTGGCGCGATAGGAGAGGCTGAGACGGATGGTAACTGCAGCTCGGTCTATCATGTCTGCACGGCAATCGGCGAGAATTCGGGGAAGTTTCACGCCAGACTTCTCCGAATTCTCGCCACAAACGACTACCTTCCATTGTTTGCTACGAGCACGCGAGAGAGGGCGGTGGACTTCAGGAACTGGGGTCTTTTTGGATCCATCCCTATTCCAGGTGTGGCGATCCGGACGCAGCTTGAGATAGCAGAACAGATAAGTGCACTTGCTCCCCTAAGTGCGTTGGTAAGCAAGTCCTCGTATCTGTTACGGGAACGCCAGCGCGCATTCGTAACGGCTGCTGTCACCGGGCAGATCGACGTCTCTACCGCGCACGGAGATGAGTCATGAGTCCTGGACTGCACACCGAGAAGGCGTTCGAGGATCGGGTAGAGCAGGAGCTCGTCGAGCACGGCTGGGAGAAGGCGTCACCTGGGTTCTTTCGGACGGACTTGGGGCTTGACACCGGCGCTCTTGTCGAGTTCATCGGCCGCACACAGCAGCAGGCGTGGGATCGGCTGATCGAGATCAACGGTAGCCAGGATCTCGCGCAGCGTCGATTCGTCGAGCGCGTGGCGGTGGAGATCGACGCTCGAGGAACGCTCGATGTCCTTCGGCACGGCGTGAAGGATCGCGGGGTCCAGGTCGACCTCGCCTACTTCCGGCCTGGCCACACGCTGGCGAAGGACGCGCTGCGCGAGTACGAGGGCAACGTCCTCACGGTCGCGCGCCAGCTGTACTACAGCGCGAAGGCGCCGAAGAACTCCCTCGACCTCGCGCTCTTGGTGAACGGTCTACCAACCGCGACGATCGAACTGAAGAACCCGATGACCGGGCAGGGTATCGAGCAGGCCAAGGAGCAGTACCGCAACCGCGACCAGCACGACCTGATGTTCGCCAAGCGCGCCGTGGTGCACTTCGCGGTCGACCCCGACGAGGCCGCGGTGACTACCCGGTTATCCGGCCGGGACACCCGGTTTCTGCCCTTCAACGTCGGGAGCAACGGCCCCGGGAAGAGCGGGGGCAAGGGCAACCCGCCCCCTGCCGACGGCTCGTACGCCGTCGACTACCTGTGGCGCGACATCTGGCAGCGTGATGCGTGGCTAGAGATCCTGCAGCGCTTCCTGCACGTGCAGGACGTCGACGCGAAGGGCAAGAAACTCAGCCCGCACTCGGCCGAGCGCATCTTTCCGCGCTACCACCAGTGGCACGCCGTGACGCGGATGGTCGAGCATGCCCGGCAGCACCGGGCCGGCCACAGCTACCTCGTCGAGCACTCGGCCGGTTCTGGAAAGTCGAACACGATTGCCTGGCTCGCCCACCGCTTGTCGAACCTGTTCGACATCGACAACCAGCCGGTGTTCCACAAGACGATCATCGTCACCGACCGCGTGGTCCTCGACCGTCAGCTCCAGCGCACGATCTACCAGTTCGACCACGAGCCCGGCGTCGTCCGGAAGATCGACGAGGACTCGAACCAGCTCGCGGCCGTGCTCACCGACTCCACATCGAAGATCGTCATCTCGACGATGCAGAAGTTCCCGTTCGTGCTCGACAAGATCGAGGGCAAGGGACTGGGCGACCGGCGCTACGCCGTCGTCATCGACGAGGCGCACACCTCTCAGGGCGGCGACGCGGCGCTGCGGATCAAACAGGCCGTCGGGGCCAACGCCGTCCGTGGGGAGGACGAGAGCGAGGCCGCCTATCTGATCCGGGCCCGCGGGCGGCAGCCCAACCTGTCGTACTTCGCCTTCACCGCGACGCCCACGTCGCCGACGCTGAAGCTGTTCGGCACCAAGGACCCCGCACGCGTGGACCAGCGCACGGGCGAGCCGGTCTACGAGCCGTTCCACGTCTACTCGATGCGCCAGGCGATCGACGAGGGCTTCATCCTCGACGTCCTCGCCAACTACCTCACCTACGAGACCAAGTGGCGGCTGCGCAACGCCGCCGTCGAGAACCAGGAGTCCGACACCGGCAACCCGGAGGTCGACGAGCGCAAGGCCAAGGCGAAGCTCGTCCGGCTCGCGCAGGCCCACCACGAGTCGCTCGGGCAGAAGGCCAAGTTGATCGTCGCGGACTTCGTCGAGAACATCGAGGAGCGCCTCGGCGGGCGGGCGAAGGCCATGGTGGTCACGGACGGCCGGCAGCGGGCGCTCGACCTCTACCAGGCGATTCACCGGCACCTTCACGACGACGTCGGTCGTCCGGACCTGGGCGCTCTGGTCGCCTTCTCCGGGACGCTCAAGGACGAGGCGACGGGCGTCGAGCGCAGCGAGGCGATGATCAACGGGTTCCCGGAGGTCGAACTGCCCCGCAAGTTCGCCTACACCAAGGCCGACGACCCCGACGCCACGAAGCGCGAGCAGACCGAGTTCCGCCTGCTCGTCGTGGCCGACAAGTACCAGACCGGGTTCGACCAGCCGCTGCTCTGCGCGATGTACGTGGACAAGGCCCTCACCGGCGTCGCGGCGGTCCAGACCCTGTCGCGGCTCAACCGCACCCATCCGCTCAAGGACCAGGACGACGTGCGCGTCCTCGACTTCGCGAACACCCCTGACGCCATCAAGAGCTCGTTCGCGCCCTGGTTCGAGACCACGCTGACCACCGAGGGTGACCCGAACCTGCTCTACCGCAAGCAGCGGGAGGTCATGGATTTCGGGTTGCTGCACCCCTCGGAGATGGAGTCGTTCATGCGGGTCCTCGAGGAGGCCCCGACCGGTCGGCAGGCACCCGCCGTCGAGAAGAAGCTCCACGCGAAGCTGCACGAGTACCTCACGCCGCCGATTGACCGCTTCGTCCAGCTCGAGGACGTCGACACCCGCGAGGACTTCCGGTCGAAGCTGCACGGCTACGTCCGTGCCTACGGGCTGCTCGCCCAGGTCCTCGACTGGGGAGACGAGGAGCTCGAGCGGCTCTACCAGTACGGCCGGCTCCTCCTGCTGCGCCTTCCGGGCCGCCCCACGGCGACCGTCGACATCGGCGACGCCGACCTCAGCCACTTCCGACTCCAGGAGACCGGTCGGCACGACCTCTCTCTCACACCCGACGGTGACCAGACCGTCCGCGGGCATGCCGCCGACGGCGGGGGTGTCCAGGAACCCGAGATGGCCCGGCTCGCCGACGTCATCGCGGAACTCAACGACCAGTTCGGCTTCGACCTCGGCACCTCCGACGAGATCCTCGTTTACCAGCAGGTCGTCGGACTCGTGGAGGACCCGGCGATGAACCAGATCGCCCTGGTGAACTCCGAGGAGCGCTTTGGGCAGGTCGCCGACGACAAGCTCGACGACATCGTCGCCGACAACGCCGAGCGCAACACCGAGTTCATGAAGCGCTACTTCGACAACGAGGAGTTCCAGAAGGCGATCAAGGCGGCTGCCCGTAAGCGGGCCTACCGGATCATCCGGGAGCCCGCCCGCGAGGAGGCGCTGGGCCGGCTGCGCGCGGAGATGCGGCGCGAGACCGAGGGGCATGGCACGCGGTGACCGAGTCTCGGGGCGAGATGGTCGTCTACCAGGCTCCCGACGGTGGGCCGCGCGTCCAGCTCCGCCCCGTCGCAGGGACGGTGTGGCTGTCGCAGGCCGAGATCGCGGAGCTCTACGGCACATCGGTGCAGAACATCGCGCAGATAGCCGGGCGCGTGCTCGCCGACGGCGAGGTGACGATGGCAACTGTCAACTCAGAGTTGAGAGTTGCTCAGGAAGGGCGGCGGCAGGTCCGACGGCAGGTCAAGGTCCACAACCTCGATATGGTCCTCGCGATCGGCTACCGGGTCTCGAGCCCGCGCGCGGTGCAGTTCCGGCAGTGGGCGACCACGGTGCTTCGCGAGTATCTGGTCAAGGGCTTCGCGCTTGACGACCCGCGCCTGCGCGACCCGGCGGCGGACTACTTCGACGAGCTGCTCGCGCGGATCCGGGACATCCGGGCGTCGGAGAAGCGCTTCTACCAAAAGGTGCGCGACCTGTTCGCCGTGGCCAGCGTGGACTACGACGGAACGTCTGAAACCGCACGGGCCTTCTTCGCGAAGATTCAGAACAAGCTCGTCTACGCGATCACCGGCCACACCGCTGCCGAGCTCGTGACGAAGCGCTGCGACCCGACGTCGCCCACGCTGGGCCTGACCACCTGGGCGGGCGAGCGCATCCGGAAGTCCGACGTCGTCATCTCGAAGAACTATCTTCACGAGGACGAGCTCGCGCAGCTCAATCGACTGGTCACTCGCTTCCTCGACTTCGCCGAGGACCGCGCGGAGCGACGGCAGACGATCCTCATGGACGAGTGGATCGCTCAGACCGACCGCTTCCTCGCCTTCGACGAGCGTGAGGTGCTCACCGGGCCGGGACGGGTGTCCGCCGAGCGAATGAAGATCGAGGTCGGCGAGCGGTACGTCGCGTGGGACGAGGGTCGTCGCGCCCGGGAAGCCGAGAAGGCCGCGGTCGAGGAGGCCGACGACCTGCGGGAACTGCTCGCGATCGAGCGTCCACCCGGGGACGACGAGCCGACGTGACGGAGGATCAGGCTCGGCGGATCGCCGGCCGCTACCGCATCGACAGCGTCCTCGGCCGCGGAGGCATGAGCGTCGTGTACGAGGGCTATGACGAGCACCTCGACCGGGCCGTGGCGATCAAGCTCCTCAACCCGCACCCGCCCGTCGGCGACGACGTTCCGGGCGCCCGGGACTTGCGGGACGCGCGAACTCGTGACCGTGAGCGCTTCCTGCGCGAGATCAGGACGACCGCACGGCTGGAGCTCGCCGGCGTCCCGTCCGTCTACGACGCGGGCAGCGACGGAGCTGCGGAGCTCTGGGTCGTGATGCAGCTCCTGCGAGGCTCGACCCTGCAGACGGTGCTGGACCGGACCGAGGCCACCGACCTCTCTGTCGCTCGTGCCGCTGCGGTCGCTGCCCAGATCGCTGCGGTGCTCGTCGACGTCCACCGGGTCGACGTGGTCCACCGCGACGTCAAGCCGGCGAACATCGTGGTGACGGACAGCGGGCTCGTGAAGGTGCTCGACTTCGGGATCGCGATCCTGCACGGCCAGGGTGCGTTGCCGCGGTTGACCCAGGTCGACTGCACCGACGGCTCCCCCGCCTACATGTCGCCGGAGCAACACCTCGGTCAGCCGGTGACCGCCGCCTCGGACGTCTACTCGCTCGGGTGCGTGCTCTGCGAGCTCCTGACCGGAGACCCGCCTTTCCACGACAGCGTCGAGATGCCGCTGCGGGCCCGCCACTTGCAGACCGCCCCGCCGTCCGTTCGAGACGCCGTCGCCGCTGTGCCAGTTGTGATCGACGAGCTCGTCCTGGCGATGCTGGCGAAGGCTCCTGGACTGCGCCCCAGCGCCGAGCAGGTCTACGCCGTGCTGGAGCCGTGGTGCACGGGCGACCAGCCCGAGACCGAGCAGGACCCAACTCGTCCCTTCCGCCGTCCTCTCCTCCCGCCCCGCACGTCGGCCAGCGAGCGCGATTCGGTGGGGCAGCCGTTGACCGAGGCGGAGGTCGACGCTCTGCGGGACGAAGCGCTCGGGCTCGTGCAGGAAGGGCGTGAGCACGAGGCCGTCCAGCTGGTCGAGGCCGCCGTTCGGCGAAAGGCCGAGGACGCCTTCGTCGAGGTGCGGCTGCGTCACTGCCTCGCCGACACACTGTTCGCCGCGGGCGAGTTCCGAGGCGCAGCACCGCTCTTCATTGCTGTGGGCCGCGAGTACCGACGCTTTCTCGGACCTACCAACCTGCTCTCCCTGGACTGCGATCACGACGCCGGCCTCGCTTACGCCGAGATCGGCGATCACGTGAGCGCATTGCCCCAGCTGCAGCGATTCGTAGACCACGCAGGTCCCGACGACGCACGCCTCTCCGAGGCGCGCGCCGTGCTGGCAGGGCTGCACCTCGCCAGGGGTGCGACCTCGACTGGCCTTGCGATTCTTCGTCAACTACGACGTCAGGTCGCGGCGACGGAGGGCGCCGATTCCCCTCAGGCTCGGGCGCTCGACCGCCGGCCGCGCCTGCTCGGAGAGGGCGAGGGGACCTGAGCTCTAGGAGGTTCGAGCCGGTCGCGGACCACCGACGATGGCCGGTGACCTACGGCGCCGGGACTCAAGTCATGAGATGAGCGCGCGGATGTCGTCGGCGGTCAGCGCGGCGGTGAACGACGCCCCGTCGTCCATCACCCCGGCCGTGAGCTCGGCCTTGCGCTGCGCGAGCGCCCGCACCTTCTCCTCGATGGTGTCCTGGCTGATCAGTCGGTAGACCATCACCGTGCGGTCCTGGCCGATGCGGTGCGTGCGGTCGACGGCCTGGGCCTCGGTCGCGGGGTTCCACCACGGGTCGAGCAAGAAGCAGTAGTCGGCCTCGGTCAGGTTCAGCCCGAACCCGCCCGCCTTGAGACTGATGAGGAACACCGGGGCGTCGCCGTCCTTGAACCCGGCGATCGCCGCCGCGCGGTCGCGGGTCGTCCCGTCGAGGTAGGCGTAGGCGATCCCGGCCGCCTCGAGCGCCTCCCGCACGTGGGCGAGGAAGCCGGTGAACTGGCTGAACACCAGGGCCCGGTGGCCGCCGCCGATCACGTCGCCGAGCTGCTCGACGAGCAGGTCGATCTTGGCGGAGCCACCCGCGCCCTCCTCCCCGATCAGCGCGGGGTGCAGGCTGAGCTGCCGCAGCGTGGTGATCGAGGCGAGGATCGCGATGCGGTTGTCGTCGACGTCGTCGAGCAGCTGCAGGATGCGCGCCCGCTCCCGCTGCAGCACCCGCTGGTAGAGGCGCTGGTGGGCCGGGGCCAGCTCGACGGGGAGCACCTGCTCCTGCTTCGGCGGCAGGTCGGGCGCGACCTGCTCCTTCGTCCGCCGCAGCACCAGCGGGCGGATCCGGCGACGCAGGCGCGCGAGCAGTTCCGCGTCGCCCTTCTCGATCGGCTTCGCGAACGTCTCCCGGAACTGCTCGGCATTCGGGAAGAGGCCGGGCGCGGTGATCGAGAGCAGCGACCACAGCTCCATCAGGTCGTTCTCCATCGGCGTGCCGGTGATCGCCAGCTTGACCGGCGCGGGAACGCGCCGCGCGCAGGAGTACACCTTGCTGCGCCGGTTCTTGAGGAACTGCGCCTCGTCGAACAGCACCGCCGACCAGCCGATGCCCTCGTGCGCCTCCACGTCGAGCCGGAAGAGCGTGTAGGAGGTGACCACCACGTCGGCGCCCGCGACCACCGACGCCAGGTCCTCGCCTCGCCGCCGCAGGGTGTCGGTCAGGACCGCCACGCGCAGCACGGGTGCGAACCGGGCGGCCTCGGCGGTCCAGTTCGGCACGACGCTGGTGGGCGCGACGATCAGCACCGGCCCGGCGGCCGGGTCGGCCTCCCGGGCGTGCGCGATCAGGGCCAGCGCCTGCACGGTCTTGCCCAGCCCCATGTCGTCGGCGAGCACGCCGCCGAGACGGTGCCGCCGCAGGAAGGCCAGCCACTCGAACCCGGCCCGCTGGTAGGGCCGCAGCTCCGCGCGCAGGGTCTCCGGGACCGGCGCGGGATCGAGGGCGCCGGCGGCGAGGAGCCCGCCGACCTGCTCCCGCCACGCCTCGGTCTCCCGCGCGACGACGCCGAGCTCGGCCAGCTCCTCCCACCAGCCCGCCTGGTACCGGCTGATACGGAGCGGGCCGCCGGGCCGCTCCTGCATCGCCCGGGCCTCCTCGATCAACGACCGCAGGGCCATCAGCTCGGGCTTCTCCAGCGAGAAGTACGCGCCGTCGGGCAGGAGGAGGTGCGAGCGACCCTTCGCGAGCGCGGTGAACACGTCGGCGAACGGGATCTCGCGCCCCTCGGCGCTGATCGTGATCCCGAGGTCGAACCAGTCGTGACCGGTCTCCGACCCCGACTCCGTCGTCGACACGCCGATCGTCAGCTCGTCGCCGACCTCGCGGTAGCGCGCCGGCTCCCCGCTCCGCTCCACCCGGACACCGGGGGTGTCCTCGAGGACCGGCAGCACCTCGGTCACGAACGCCGCCGTGCCGAGCTTGATCAGCCGGTGCGGACCCGGACCGTCGACCGGGCGGACCCGGAAGCGCCGCCAGTCCACCGGGAGGTCCGCGAGCCGGTCGAGCGTGGCCTGCTCGGCCGGCACGTCGCGGAACTCCTCGCCCGGGGCGGGCCGGTCGACCGCGGCGCGGACGTCGGTGCCCCCGACGTCGTACGACCACTCCCAGCGCAGCGCCACGGCGTGCTCGGCGCCGAAGGCCGCCTGCAGGACGAGGACCGGCGGGCCGACCCGGGGCGGGGTGAACGCGCCGTCCGAGGACGTGACGCCCCGGACCTCCGCGAGCCGGGTGCCGTATCGGGAGCGGAACCGGTCCACGGCGTCGGCCGGGACGGCGATGTCGGTCCCGTCGAGCGCGGCCTGCCAGACGGCCCGGCTCACCGGAGGGTCGAGGCGGGCCAGGCTCAGCCGGCAGGACACCGGGGCGAGGTTCTCGGCCGCCGAGACCGTGACGACGCCGTGCGCGACGTCGCCCCCGAGGAAGGCGACGGGCCGCGCGTCGGGGTCGGGTTCCCCGTCGAACCGCAGCACGGGGCGGATGGCGAGCGCCCCCCTGTCGGCGTGCTGTCCCGGTTCTCTGGGACCGGCGGTGACGTCGAGCTGCAGCGACGCGGAGCCGCGCCGCGTGACGGGCCCCAGCTTGTGCCGGGACGGCAGGATCGCGAGGTCGGCCTCCGCCGCCGCGTCGAGCAGGGGCCACAGGCGCGGGCTCGCGATCTCCGCGAGGTCGAGGATCTTCTCGTCGGCGCCGTAGCCGTAGTAGCGGTACGGCGAGAACCCGGAGCCCGCCTGCGCCGCGTGGTGGAGGAGGTAGAGCTCGCGCACGACCGCGAGCTGGTCGGGCCGGTGCTCGACTTCCGCCGCGCCCTGCAGCATCCGGTTCCACTGCAGCCCGCCGTAGACCCAGCCGCGGGCCCCCGGACGCATCAGGCGCGCCATGAGCCCCCCGGCGCCGTCGGGCGTCAGCTCGATCGCGAGCGTGCCCGTCGCGGCGCGGGCAGGTTCCGGCGTGGCGCCGAGCAGGGCGTCGAGCGCGAGCTCCCAGTCGGGCGTGCTCGGCGCGGCCGGGGCCTCCGGCACTGCCTGGAACGCCATCGCCGCCACGTGCTTGCACATCGTCCCGACGGGACACGAGCACTCGCCGTCGATCAGGTGCACGCCGCCGCGGGCGTCGGCGTCGAAGCGGACGATCGTGGAGTACACCTGCCCCTCGCCGCCGCGCACCACGCCCCGCAGCTGCAGCGTGCCCCGGTGCCACTCCGCGTACAGGACCGCGCCGTCCCGCGCGTACCGCCGCCCCCGCTCCGACACCACCGGGCCGAGCACCTCGGCCAGCTCCCCGGCGTCGAGCCCCTCGACCGTCACACGTTCCACCATGTGAGGCCCCCTCTCGATCTCTCGGGGACGACGGTAGAGCGGGGGTCCGACAGCCTCGTCCGAGGCCACCGTGGGCCGCGTGAGGGCTACACTTCGCTACAGCGTGCGACACCGGGAGGCCGCCATGACCGAGATCGCGTCCCGCGAGCTCCGCAACGACACCGCGGGCGTGCTCCGCCGCGTCGAGGCCGGCGAGACGCTGACGGTCACCTCGAACGGACGGCCGGTGGCGCAGCTCGTGCCGGTGCCACGACGGCGCCGGACGGGCATGTCCCGTGCCGAGCTGATCGACGCCGTGCGCCACGCCCAGGCGGACCCGGGTCTCCGCGACGACCTGCGGGAACTCGCCGGGGAGACGACCGACGACCTCGGCCCCATCCGGTGACGGCATCGACGGGTCGAGCTCCGCTGCGCTCCGTCTCCCCCGGACGGGCCGTCCTCGACACCAGCGTCCTCATCGCCACAGAGAAGGGGCGGTCGATCGACGAGTCGGCCCTCCCGGACGACCCGGTGCTGTCGGTCGTGACCCTCGCCGAACTGCAGGCCGGGGTGCTCGCCGCTGCCGACTCGGAGTCGCGGGCACGACGCATGTCCACGTTGGACCGGTACTCGCTGACCGAGGTCCTCGACGTGACGGAGTACGTCGCCGCCGAGTGGGCTCGTCTCCGGGTGCACCTGGCCGAACACCGGCGCCGGGTGAACGTGAACGACCTCTGGATCGCGGCGAGCGCCGTGGCGCACCGGCTGCCGATCGTGACCCAGGACGACGACTTCGACCCCCTCGACGGCGTCCGCGGGCTCGTCGTCGTGAAGGTGTAGGAAGGCCGCGATGGACCTGGAGAAGTACGTCGAGGGCGTCCGTTCGGGCTCACGCCTGTGGATCGGACGGGCGATCACGCTCGTCGAGTCGACGCGCGCCGACCACCGCGACGCCGCGCAGGAGCTCCTCGTGGAACTGCTGCCGCAGGCGGGAGGGGCGAGACGGATCGGGATCTCGGGCGTACCCGGCGTCGGGAAGTCGACGTTCATCGGAGCGCTCGGGTCGCAGCTGACCGCGGCCGGCAGCAAGGTCGCGGTGCTCGCCGTCGACCCCAGCTCGACCCGGTCCGGGGGGTCGATCCTCGGCGACAAGACGCGCATGGACGCGCTCGCCACCGACGACCACGCCTTCATCCGGCCGTCCCCGACGGCGGGCACGCTCGGCGGGGTCGCGAAGGCGACGCGCGAGACGATGGTGGTGATGGAGGCGGCGGGCTACGACGTCGTCATCGTCGAGACCGTCGGCGTCGGGCAGTCCGAGACCGCGGTCGCGGAGATGGTCGACTCGTTCCTCTTCCTCACCCTCGCCCGCACCGGCGACTCGCTGCAGGGCATCAAGCGCGGCATCCTCGAGATCGCCGACGTCATCGCCGTGAACAAGGCCGACGGCCCGCACGCCCGTGACGCCAAGCGCGCCGCCCGCGAGCTGGAGTCGGCGCTGAAGATGCTGCGCGGCGAGCGCGACCCGTGGACCGTGCCCGTGCTGACCTGCTCGGCGCAGGAGCGGACGGGTCTCGACGACGTCTGGTCGGCGCTGGTCTCCCACCAGGAGTTCCTCGACGAGCGCGGCGAGTTCGCCGCCAAGCGTGCCCGCCAGCAGGTGGACTGGACCTGGCAGATGGTCCGCGAACGCCTGCTGAGCCGGCTCAGGGACCACCCGCAGGTCAAGGAGATGCGCTCGGAGCTGGAGCGCGAGGTCCTCGACGGCGAGCTCACGCCGGCCCTCGCGGCCGACCGCATCCTGGAGGCGTTCGGGTCCTGAGCCGCCGTCGTCAGGCCGCCCGGCGGGACCGGAGCACGTCGAGCATGGCGGCGGTGGCGGGCGTCGGGTTCGGCAGCGTCAGCGCCTCGATGCGGCGCACCACCCGTGGCCGCAGGCGGCGCAGCACCACCCGGCGCCCCATCTGGTGCACGGCGAGGTCCGGTACCAGCGCGACCCCCACCCCCGACTCGACGAGCCCGCTGACCATCGGGAAGTCGTCGGAGTCGAACGCGATGTTCGGGGTGTAGCCGGCGCTCGCGCACATGTCGACGAGCTGCTCGCGGCACAGGCTGCCGGCGTCCCGGATCCAGGCCGCGTCGCGCAGCGTCGAGACGTCGAGCTCGTCGGCGGCGGTGAGCGTGTCGCCGAGCGCGGGGTGCCCGGCCGGGAGCGCCACGTTGACGGCGTCGTCGAACAGGAACGTGGCGGTGAGCCCGTCGGTGTCCGGCGCCGGGCCCGGCACGTAGCCGAAGGTGATGGCGAGGTCGAGGTCGCCGTCGCGCAACCGGTCCGGGCACTCGTCGGGCTCGGCCAGCTCCAGCGACAGCCGCACCGCCGGGTGGCGTCGCCGGAACTCGCCGATCGCGCCCGGCAGCAGCCGCGCTCCCGCGCTGGCGAACGAGGCGAGCCGCAGCCGCCCCGTGCGCAGGGCGGTGAGGTCGGCCACCTCCTCGGCGGCTCGGGCGAGGCGCCCGGCCACGACGTCGGCGTGCTCGACGAGCAGAGCACCGGCCTCGGTGGGCAGCACCCCCCGGGCGTGGCGCACCAGCAGCGGCGTCGCGGTCTCCCGTTCCAGGGCCGCGACCTGCTGCGACACCGCGGACGGGGTGTACCCGAGGTCCGCGGCCGCGGCGGTCATCGACCCTGCCCGCACCACCGCGCGGAACGTGAGGAGCCGTCGCGGGTCGAGCATGAAGCACAGCTTAAGCCCGACCCGGGGAGTCGTCGCTTCTCAGAACGACGGCGGGCTCGGAGCATGGTGGGTGTGAAGGCATGGAGCGGACTCGCCCGGTTCTGGGCGGAGCAGAAGGAGATGTCGGAGCGGCTGAGCCTCATGGAACGGCCGTGGGAGGAGCAGTACCTCCACTGGGCGTGGGAGGACGGCGAGATCGTGCTGCACGGCGAGCTCATGCCGTCGCGCCGACGCCGGATGTCGACCACCCGCGGGGGCTGGTGCCGGCGCGCGGCCGGGCGTCCGCTGCCGCGTCCGCACCGCTGATCCGTCCCGACCGCCGAGGATGCGTCGTTGCTGCCACTGGACGACAGCAACGACGCTTTCCTGCCGCGAGGATCAGGTGCTGCTCAACCCGGCCAGCAGGGCCACGAACGGCAGTCGGCACTCGCCGCGGACCCGCTCCCGGTCCTCCGGGGGCGTGCGGATGAGGAGCTGCCCGGCCGCGCCGAGCATCCCGAACGCGATGCTCGGCAGCGCCTCCCCGACGTGGGCGGGGATGCGCCCGGCGTCCGCGAGCGCGGTGAGCATGTCCGAGAGCAGCGCGTAGGAGTACTTCTCCTCGCAGCGCCGCCAGGCGTCCCAGCCGAGGGCGAGCGGCGCCTCGCGGAACACCAGCGCGCCGTACTCCGGCTCCGAGCAGGCCAGCAGGAACTGGTCGAGCGCGGCGAGCACGCCGAGCGCCGGGTCGGCCGCGGCCACGAACGCCGCCCGCGCGCGGTCGTTCTCCTGCTCCTCCACCTCGTCGAAGAGCACCTCGAACAGCCCGGTCTTGCTCGGGAAGTGGTGGTAGATCGCGCCCTTGGTCACCCGCGCGGCGGCGGCGACGTCGTCGAGCGAGGTCCGGGCGAACCCGCGCTCGGTGAACAGCCGGGCCGCGGCGTCGAGCAGGGCGCGCCGCGTCGCCTCGGTGTACTCCCCCCGACGACTCTTGACCTCGGCCACGGCTCGGGAGCATAGTCCCGGTCGGTCACATACCCTGAGTATGTTCCCGACGACGGGTCGGTGAGAGGTGGTCGGTATGGTCGCGTTCCTGGTCGACGGTGCCCGTGACGGGCTCCCGTCCACCCCTGCCCTGGCCGTCCGGTGGGGCCTGTCCCACGGGCTGCTGCGCCGCGCGCTCGCGGCGCG
This sequence comes from Actinomycetospora sp. NBRC 106378, assembly GCF_030269685.1. Lineage (GTDB taxonomy): Bacteria > Actinomycetota > Actinomycetes > Mycobacteriales > Pseudonocardiaceae > Actinomycetospora. The sequence continues at coordinate 131,082 of NZ_BSTT01000008.1, read as the reverse complement.
GGACCGGGCCGGCAACCGCGACGCGCGGCTCCTGCGCGATCCCGCGCTGCAGGCCGAGCCGTGGGAGCACTACCGCGAGCTGCGTCGTCACCGGCCGTTCGCGTCGGGGCCGATGGGGCGGGTGACCGCGCACCACGACATCACCACACAGGTCCTGCGCAGCGACGACTTCGGGGTCGCCGACCGCGATCAGGTCTTCCCCGCCCCCGTGCGCCTGGGGATGCGCCTCATCGGGCCGCGTCGCTACGCGAGCATCGACGACGCCCCCTCGATGCTCGCGGTCGACCCGCCCGACCACGCCCGCTACCGCCGGCTGGTCACCCGCGCGTTCACCGCGAAGGCCGTCGCCGCCCTGCGGACGCGGACGGAGGAGATCACCGCGGAGCTGCTCGACGGGCTCGAGGCCGAGATGCACCGCGGCCCGGTCGACCTCGTCGAGCGGTTCGCCGCGCAGGTCCCCGTCACCGTGATCGCCGAGATGCTCGGCGTGCCACCCGAGCGGCGGGACGACCTGCTCGTCTGGGGCGACGGCGGCGCCGCGACCCTCGATCTCGGGCTGCCGTGGTCGCGGTACGCCACCGCGGAGCGTTCGCTGGCCGCGTTCGACGGCTGGTTGCGCGAGCACCTGCGCACGCTGCGCTCGCACCCGGGCGACGACCTGTTGTCGAAGCTCGTCACGGTCGCCGACGACGACGGGTCGGGCCTGTCGGAGCAGGAACTGGTCGCCACCTCGATGCTGATCCTGGCCGCCGGGTTCGAGACGACGGTCAATCTCATCTCCAACGGCACGCAGCGGCTCTTCGAGCACCCCGACCAGCGGGCGCTGCTCGCCGAGCAGCCCGACCTGTGGTCGAACGCCGTCGACGAGGTGCTGCGCCACGACTCGCCGGTGCAGCGGACCGCCCGCCTGGCCCGTCGGGACACCGAGGTCGAGGGCGTGCCGATCCGACGCGGCGAGATCGTGGTGACCGTGCTCGGCGCGGCCAACCGCGACCCGGCCGTGTTCACCGACCCGGAGCGGTTCGACGTGACGCGGCCGAACGCCCGCGAGCACGTCGCGTTCTCCAGCGGCATCCACTACTGCCTCGGCGCCGCCCTCGCGCGGATGGAGGGCGAGGTGGCCCTGCGGGGCCTGTTCGACCGGTTCCCGGACCTGGCCCCCGCGGGGGTCGGGCAGCGCCGTCCGACGATCATCCTGCGGGGCTGGAGGAGCCTCCCGGTCCACAGCTGACGCACAGGGTTCGCCCAGCCGGGACGGACCGGACGGTGCCAGGGTGGACCCCATGAACGCAGCAGTGCGCGCCGAGCTCCGGCGGCCCGACGGCAGCCCGGTCCGTGCCCTCGTCGTCGACGACGAGCCGACGCTCGCCGACCTGCTCTCGATGGCGCTGCGCTACGAGGGCTGGGACGTCCGCAGCGCGGGGGACGGCCTCGCCGCGGTGACCTCGGGCCGGGAGTTCCGGCCCGACGTCGTCGTCCTCGACGTCATGCTGCCCGACATCGACGGCTTCGAGGTGCTGCGCCGGTTGCGCGCCGACAACCCCGACGTCCCGGTCCTGTTCCTCACCGCGCGGGACGCCGTCGAGGACCGGGTCGCCGGCATCACGGCGGGCGGCGACGACTACGTGACCAAGCCGTTCAGCCTGGAGGAGGTCGTCGCGCGCCTGCGGGGCCTGCTGCGGCGGGCCGCCGTGGCCACCGCCGTCCGGGGCGACGCGGGCCTCGTCGTCGGGGACCTGACGCTCGACGAGGACTCGCACGAGGTGTTCCGCGGCGGCGACCAGATCGACCTCACCGCGACCGAGTTCGAGCTGCTGCGCTTCCTCATGCGCAACCCGCGCCGGGTGCTCTCGAAGGCGCAGATCCTCGACCGGGTGTGGAACTACGACTTCGGCGGCCAGTCGAACATCGTCGAGCTCTACATCTCCTACCTGCGCAAGAAGATCGACGCCGGCCGTACCCCGATGATCCACACCGTGCGTGGGGCCGGGTACGTCCTCAAGCCCGCGGGCTGAGGGACGACCATGCGTGCCGTGCGTTCCCTCCAGGCGCGGATCGTCCTCACGACGATGGTGCTGCTGCTCGTCGTCTGCGCCGTGGTCGGCGTGGGCGCCGCGCTGTCGTTGCGGCACTACCTGACCCAGCAGCTCGACCAGGAGGTCACGCGCACCCTCGGGTTCGTGGCCAACCCGCCCGACGGAGCCGACGGGCGCCGCCCGCCGCCCCCGGACGCCGGCGGCGGCTTCGGCGGGGGCGATTCACCCACCAGCCGCATCGAGGTCCGCAGCGTGGACGGCCGCGTGGTGTCGGCGGTGGCGCTCGGCGGGTTCCGGTCCTCCGACCAGGCAATCGCGCTGGCCGACGTGGCGCCGGTCCTCGCGGTGACGCCCACCGGCAACGACCCAGGCGACCCCTCTGACCGGCCGCGGGTGGAGACGATCGACCTGCCCGGCCTGGCGTCGTCCTACCGGCTCTCGGCCCGCGAGGCCGACGACGGGTCGGTGGTCTACTACGGCATCTCCACGGGCCGCATGGACGCCACCGTGGGCAGCCTCGCGGTGTACGAGACGATCATCTTCGGGGGCGGCGTCCTCATCGCGGGTGTCATCGCGGCCTTCGCGACGCGGCGGACGCTGCGGCCCCTGCACCGGGTCTCGGCGACGGCCCGCCGCGTCTCCGAACTGCCGCTGGAGCGCGGCGAGGTGCGGCTGGAGGACCGCGTGCCCGAGGCCGACGCCGACCCGCGCACCGAGGTCGGGCAGGTCGGCGCGGCGCTCAACCGGATGCTCGAGCACGTCGCCCGCTCGCTCGCGGCGCGTCAGGAGTCCGAGACCCGGGTGCGGCAGTTCGTCGCCGACGCGTCGCACGAGCTGCGCACGCCGCTGGCCGCGATCCGCGGCTACTCCGAGCTCGCGCGCCGGCGGACCGGCGACGTGCCCGACGAGGTCGGGGCGATGCTCGAGCGGGTCGGGTCGCAGACCGAGCGGATGACCCTGCTCGTGGAGGACCTGCTGCTGCTCGCACGCCTCGACGCCGGCCGCCCGCTCGCCCGCCAACCGGTCGACCTGGCCCGGGTGGTCGTCGACGCGGTCAGCGACGCCCACGCGACCTCGCCGCAGCACCACTGGGCCCTGGACCTGCCCGCCGACGAGGGGGCCGAGGACGTCATGGTCATCGGCGATCCGGAGCGGCTGCACCAGGTGGTGGCGAACCTGCTCGCCAACGCCCGCACCCACACGCCGGGCGGGACGAACGTCGTCGTCGAGCTCTCCCGGGAGGGTCACGAGGTGCGCCTCGTCGTCCGCGACGACGGGCCGGGCATCGCCCCCGACCTGCTGCCGCACGTGCTCGAACGGTTCGCCCGCGGCGACGCCGGCCGGGCCCGGACGACCGGATCGACGGGACTCGGGCTCTCCATCGTCTCGGCGGTGGTCACCGAGCACGGTGGCACCGTCGAGGTGACCAGCGTGCCCGGCGACACCCGGACGTCCGTGAGACTCCCGGCCGCGCCGATCCGTGCGGAGCTGGCGCTGCGGTAGGTCCGGTCAGGACTGAGGCAGGCGCGCGAGCACCTGGTCGAGCTTGCCCTCCACCCGCTCCAGGCGCTGCCCCAGCTCGGTCATCGCGCGCCAGGCGTTGGCCTCGGTGTTGAGCACCGCGTCGAGCCCCGACATCCGCACCGGCGACCCCGGCACCCGTGAGCCGTGACGGTCGGGCTCGAGGACGGCGCAGTAGAGCTCGTTCACCCGGTAGTCGAGGAACGACAGGATGTCGCCCACCGACACCGCGCGGCCGTACTGGCTGCGCACGTGGTCGCGCAGCTCCATGCCCCGGTCGCGGGAGTACTCGTGGCGGACCTCGTGGTGATGCTGGTCGTGGGGACCGTGGTCGCCGAAGGGCGGCGCGGGGAGCCAGGAGTCGTCACTCACGACGATCACTCTAGGTCACTGATTCGAGGAGTGACTGCGCTCAACGGGTGGTCGAGGCATCGATCTGCCGCACGTTGGTGTCGATCGGTTAACGAGCGGCGCCAACTAGCGACTGAACCGGACAGTCGTGACGGGGGAGGATCATGCGGTCGCAGCGCGGGTGGGGTCGGTTCGGGGCGCTCGGGGTGCTGGTCGTGGTGGCGCTGGCCGGAGGGCCGGTCGTGGTCGCGGACGCAGCCCCGGCGGCACCCGGGATCGTGACGGCGGGAGATCCGCCGCCGCCGGCGCCGCTCCCGGCGGCGAGGGCCGTCGAGCCGAAGGTCGAACGGGAGGCCCTCGGGGCGCCGGCCCCGTCGCCGGACTCGACGGACGCCCGGCAGGCGTCCAGCCCCGACCCGCTGAAGCTCGTCGCGGTCAGCTGGACCGGTCCGCGGCCCGACCTCATCGAGCTGCGCAGCCGCCTCGCGAACGGGACCTTCGGGGCCTGGACGCGCGTCGACCCCGTCGACACCGAGCGCGACGGCCGCTCGGCGCCCGTCGCGAGCAGCGAGCCGGTGTGGGTCGCCGACAGTCGGGAGGTCCAGGTCCGGGCCGTCGACGACGGTGCCCCCGTCACGCAGCGGATGGCGCTGACCTCCATCGACCCGCAGACCACGAGCAACGACGCGCGCACGGCCGCCGCCTCCACCGCCGGCCCCGGCCGGCCGGCGGTGGTCACCCGGGCCCAGTGGGGCGCGGACGAGAAGCTGATGACCTGGCCGCCGGAGTACACGCCGACGGTGCGGGCCGTGACGATCCACCACACCGCGGGGACGAACGCCTACACCGCCGCCGACTCCGCCGCCATCGTGCGCGGCATCTACGCCTACCACGCCAGGACGCTGGGCTGGGGCGACATCGGCTACAACGTGCTGGTCGACCGCTTCGGCACCGTGTTCGAGGGGCGCCGGGGCGGGCTCGACCGGGCCGTGATCGCGGCCCACGCCGGCGGCTTCAACCGCGAGACGTTCGGCATCGGGATGATGGGCGACTTCACCTCCGTCGCCCCGCCCGCCGCGCAGATCGAGGCGACCGCGAAGCTCGCCGCCTACAAGCTCGGCGGGCTCTACCGTGACCCGCGGGCCACCGTCACGCTGACGAGCACCGGCGGCGGGACCTCGAAGTACCCCAAGGGTCGGGCGGTGACCCTGCCGACGGTGTTCGCCCACCGCGACGTCGGTGCGACCGAGTGCCCGGGCAACACCGGGATCCGGTCGATGCCGACGATCCGGGACCGGACGGCCGCCCTCGTCGGCGATCTCGCGGCCAACCCCATCCGCACGAAGTGGCTCGCGCTGCGGGGCCTGCTCGGGGAACCGTCGGTGGTGGAGAGCCCGACCGCCCGGAGCGCCCGGGTCACGCGGTTCTCCGGCTCGAACGGCGCGGTCTACTGGTCGTCGCCGACGGGGGCGTGGTCGGTGATCGGCGAGATCAACCGACGCTACGACGCGCTCGGCGCCGCGTCCTCGGCGATCGGGCTGCCCCGCACCGACGAGCGCACCACCCCCGACGGGCGCGGCCGCTACAACCAGTTCGTCTCGGGCTTCGTGTACTGGACGCCGCAGACCGGTGCCTGGCCGGTGCGCGGCGGCATCCTCTCGACCTGGGCGTCCGCGGGCTACGAGCGCTCGGGCTACGGCTACCCGCGGTCGGACCAGTACGCGGTCAGCGGCGGGGTGCGGCAGGACTTCGAGCGGGGCTCGCTGTTCCTCGCGGACGGCGCCTCGGCGGCACGCCGGGTGTGAGCGGCCGGTCCGTGAGGTGCACGTCAGGCAGATCCGGGCCGCTCGCAACCTGCCCCACGTGAGTCTCGCGAACCGGCCGCGCGACCCGCCGTCCGGAACGAGCGAAGGGCCCCCTCGGTCGAATAGATCGACCGGAGGGGCCCTTCGCTCAGGACGGGCGGCCCGCTCAGCGCTGGAACCGCTCCGCGATCTTCGCCGCGGTGTCGGCGACCGTGCGGGCCGCGCGGCCGGTGACGTCCTCCGCCGTCGCGCGGGCCTCGCCGGCCAGCTCCGTGGCCTTCTCGGACGCCTTCTCGGCGGCCTGGTCGAGCCGGTCGCGGACCGACGGCGGCTCGATCGTGGCGTCGGGGCCCGGCGTCAGGATGGTCTCGTCGCCGTTGTCGTAGCGGACGCGGTAGGGCGGACCGTCGGTGCCGAGGACCCCGACGATCGTGCCGGTGCGGTCGGGGGCGTCGACGGAGTTGGCGTGCAGGGTGATCCGGTCACCGACGTTGGCGCTCATGACGCGCTCCCTTCCCTGGTGCTTCGTCCGGTGGAGTACCCGGTGGGCTCCCGAAGATCACCGGACACACGAAAGGGCCCTCCGTGACGGAGGGCCCTCTCGTGGTGGATCAGCCCGTGAGCGAGGGGTGGTCGACCGTGAAGGTCAACCCGCCGTCGACCACGTCGACGCGCACCCGGTCACCGGCCGAGACCTCGTCGCCGAGCAGCATCGCCGAGAGCCGGTTGCCGACCTCGCGCTGGATCGTGCGCCGCAGCGGCCGGGCCCCGAACTCGGGCTGGTACCCGTGGTCGGAGAGCCAGTCGACGGCGGCGGTGGAGAACTCGACGGCGATGTCGAGCGACTCCAGCCGCTCCCGCGTCTCGGTGAGCAGCAGGTCGGTGATGGTCCGCAGCTGCGCGGCGTCGAGCCGCTTGAAGACGATCACCTCGTCGATCCGGTTGAGGAACTCCGGCCGGAACGACTCCCGCAGCCGCGGCATGAGCCGCTCCTGCAGGGACTGGTCCGGGTTCACGCCCGACGGCGCGAAGCCCAGGGCCTGCGTGTTGGTGGTGATGAGCTCCGAGCCCACGTTGCTGGTCATGATCAGCACCGTGTTCCGGAAGTCGACCGTGCGGCCCTGCGAGTCGGTCAGTCGCCCGTCGTCGAGCACCTGCAGCAGCGTGTTGAAGACGTCGGGGTGGGCCTTCTCCATCTCGTCGAGCAGCACCACCGAGTACGGCCGGCGGCGGATCTCCTCGGTCAGCTGCCCGGCCTCGCCGTAGCCGACGTACCCGGGGGGCGAACCCACCAGGCGCGACACGGTGTGCCGCTCGGAGTACTCGCTCATGTCGACGCGGACCATGCGGTCCTCGTCGCCGAACATCGCCGCCGCCAGGGCCTTGGCCAGCTCGGTCTTGCCGACCCCGGTCGGGCCGAGGAACAGGAAGCTGCCGATCGGCCGGTCGGGGTCGCCCAGACCGGCGCGCGAGCGGCGGACCGCCTCGGCGACGGCGCGGACGGCGTCGTCCTGGCCGACGACGCGCTCGTGGAGCTGCGCCTCCAGCCCGAGCAGCCGCGACCGCTCGGTCTCGGTCAGCTGCGCGACCGGGATGCCGGTCGAGCGGGAGACCACCTCGGCGATGTCCTCGACGTCCACGGTGAGCACACCGTCGTGACCGGACGTGCGCTCCTGACGGGCCTCCTCGAGGGCCTGCGTGGCCCGGGCGACCTCGTCGCGCAGGGCGCCCGCCCGCTCGTAGTCCTCGTCGGCCACGGCCTGGTCCTTGTCGCGCTGCAGCGACTCGAGCCGGCGCTCCAGCTCGCGGGTGTCGGTGTGCGGGCCCTTGGACCGCAGCCGCTTCCGCGCGCCGGCCTGGTCGACGAGGTCGATCGCCTTGTCGGGCAGGAACCGGTCGGTGACGTAGCGCTCGGAGAGTTCGGCGGCCGCCGTCAACGCCTCGTCGGTGAAGCGGACCTGGTGGTGCGCCTCGTAGCGGTCGCGCAGCCCGTGCAGGATCGCGATCGTGTCCGCGACGCTGGGCTCGGGAACCATCACCGGCTGGAACCGGCGCTCCAGCGCGGCGTCCTTCTCGATGGACTGCCGGTACTCGTCGAGCGTCGTGGCGCCGACGATGTGCAGCTCGCCACGGGCCAGGGCCGGCTTGAGGATGTTGCCGGCGTCCATGCCGCCACCCTCGCCGGAGCCGCCGGCCCCGACCATGGTGTGCAGCTCGTCGATGAAGACGATGAGCTCCTGCGAGTGCTCGCGGATCTCGGCGACCAGCTTGGTCATCCGCTCCTCGAAGTCACCGCGGTAGCGGGTGCCCGCGACCATGCCGGTGAGGTCGAGCTGGACGATGCGCTTGCCCTCGAGCTGCTCGGGGACGTCGCCGGCGACGATGCGCTGGGCGATGCCCTCGACGACGGCGGTCTTGCCGACGCCGGCCTCGCCGATCAGCACCGGGTTGTTCTTGGTGCGCCGGGAGAGGACCTCGAGGGTCTGGTCGACCTCGTCCTCGCGGCCGATGACGGGGTCCAGCTCGCCCGCCCGCGCCTTTGCGGTCAGGTCGACGCCGAACTGGTCGATCGTCGGGGTGTCGGAGTCGCCCTGCCCGCCGCCGCCCTGCGCCGCCGGACGTCCGCCCGTGGAGGCGCTGCGCTGCAGCGACTGCGGGTCGACGCCCCGGGACTGCATGGCCTTGCCGGTCGGCGAGTCGGGGTTCGCGGCGAGCGCGAGCACGATGTGCTCCGGGCCGATGTAGCTCGACCCGAGCGCCCGGGAGATCTGGTGGGCGTCGAGCAGGGTCCGCTTGGCGGTGGGGGTGAGGGCCGGCGGCTGGCCGGTGGCCTCGCCGCGCGGCAGCTGGCCGTCGGCGAAGCGGGCGAGCTCCTCGGTGTCGGCCCCGGTGCCGGCGATCAGGGCGCGCAGCGGCGGGACCTGGAGCCCGGCGAGCAGGAGGTGCCACGCGTCGAGGTCGGTGTTGCCCCGCTCGGCGGCCTGGGCCGCCGCGGTGCCGACGAGACCCCGGGCCTGCTCGGTCATGAGGGCGGTGATGTCGATGCGCTCGGCGCCGCGCGGCGAGCCGCCGAGGAAGCGCGCGAGGAAGTCGTCGAACTGGCCGGACCCGGGGCCGCCGGGACCGAATGCGCTGGTCATGCGTACCTTTCCTGGAGGGTCCTGCCGCCTGCGACCGGTGGTCTGCGGCGGCTGTCGTACCCGTCAGCAACGCGGGGTGCCGATTCATTCCTGAGTCGGTGCGACTCAGGTCTCGGGTCGTCCCGACGACGGGGTTGAGCGGCTCCGGATCAACCTCTCACCTGCGCTGAGGTGTTCCCGATCGCGGCCGCATGACACACGCCCGTCATGAGGGGTAACCGTCGAGGCATGACGACCGCACACGAGGTCCACCTGGCCCGCCGACCGCAGGGCTTCCCCACCCCCGACGACTTCGCCCTGGTCGAGCGTGAGCTCCCGACGCCGGGGTCCGGCGAGGTCGAGATCGCCAACCGGTACTTCTCGGTCGACCCCTACATGCGGGGCCGGATGAACGACGTGCCCTCCTACGTGCCCCCGTTCCGGTTGGACCAGCCCATGGACGGCCGCTCGGTCGGCGAGGTGACCGCGGTCGGCGACGACGTCACCGAGGTCGCCGTCGGCGACCTGGTGCTCGGCAACCTCGCCTGGCGCGACCACGGCATCTCGAAGGCGCGGCACCTGCAGAAGGTCCCGGAGGTCGACGGGGTCGACGCCAAGGCCTACCTCGGCGTCCTCGGCGCCCCCGGCCTGACGGCGTGGGTCGGCCTGCTCGACCACGCCGCGTTCAAGGCCGGCGACGCCGTCTTCGTCTCCGGCGCCGCGGGGGCCGTCGGGAGCCTCGTCGGGCAGATCGCGAAGCAGAAGGGTGCCTCGCGGGTGATCGGCAGCGCCGGGTCGGCCGCGAAGGTGTCCTGGCTGACCGGCGAGCTCGGCTTCGACGCCGCGTTCAACTACAAGGACGCCCCGGTGCGCGAGCAGCTGGAGAAGGCTGCCCCCGAGGGCATCGACGTCTACTTCGACAACGTGGGCGCCGACCACCTCGAGGCGGCGATCGCGGTGGCCAACGACTACGCCCGCGTCGCGGCGTGCGGGGCGATCGCGCACTACAACGACACCGACGGCGATGCGACCCCCGGGCCGGACAACCTCTTCCAGATCGTGAAGAAGCGGCTCTCGATCCAGGGCTTCATCGTGTCGGACTCCCTCGACCGCTTCCCGGCGTTCCTCTCCGAGGTCACGCCGTGGGTGGCCGACGGCCGCGTGCGGTTCGCCGAGAGCGTCACCGAGGGCATCGACCACGCGGTCGACGCCTTCCTCGGGCTCCTCCGGGGGGAGAACACGGGTAAGGCGCTGGTCAAGATCAGCTGATCTGTTCGTCGTCCCGCAGCGGTGCGTTCACCGGAGATCCACGCGCATCGCTGACGGTGGTCGGTGCCGCCACTCGGACGAGTGACGGCATCCACCACCTGGGAGTAGTCGTCATGACCGATGTGCAGGGACTGTCGCGCCGTGGCTTCCTGTCCCGCTCCGCCACCGTCGGCGCGGGCGTCCTGCTGGCCGGCAGCGTGGACGGGCTGCTGTCCGCCCCGAACGGGCTCGCGCAGCCCGGACCGGCGGGGCCCGGCGGACCGGGCTACGGACCCGTCGTCCCGGACCCCGCACGACGGCTGTCGCTGCCGCAGGGCTTCCGGTACACGATCGTCTCCGAGGCGGGCGTGACGAGGCTCGACAGCGGCGAGCCGAGCCCGACCAACTCCGACGGCATGGGTGCCTTCCGCGGCCCCGGGAACTCGACGCTGCTCGTGCAGAACCACGAGCTGCGCGGGGCCCGCGCCACGGCGGGGCCGCTCGTCGTCCCCACGCCCGCGGGCCTCACCTACGACCCGGCCGCCCCGGGCGGCACCACCACCGTCCGCGCCGACCGGGACGGACGACGGCAGGGCGAGGTCGTCTCGCTCGCGGGCACGTCGACGAACTGCGCCGGCGGGATCACGCCGTGGGACACCTGGCTCTCCTGCGAGGAGACCGAGGACCTGGCCGGCGTCAACGGGTTCACCAAGGACCACGGCTACGTCTTCGAGGTCGACCCTGTCGACCAGGCGGCCAACCGGGACCCGCAGCCGATCCGGGCCCTCGGCCGGTTCGCGCACGAGGCCGTCGCGGTCGACCCGCGCGAGGGGAGGATGTACCTCACCGAGGACGCCGCCGCCCCGAACGGCCTGCTCTACCGCTGGACCCCGCCCGCCCGGTTCCGGGGCGGGAAGCGGGCGCTGCGCACGCTCGGGGCGACCGACGGTGCCTTCGAGGCGATGCTGTGCCGGGACGCCGCCGGCAACCCGGTCGACGACCTGTCCCGCGCCACCCAGGTCGGCACCACCTACTCGGTGTCCTGGACCCCGGTGCCCGACCGCGACGCCCGGGTGCTGTCGACCCGCCGCCAGCTGAACCCGCCGCAGGTCACCCGCGGGCGCAAGCTCGAGGGCGCCTGGTGGGGCGACGGCGGGGCGTACGTCGTCACGAGCTTCGCCCGCGCCGAGAGCCCGGTGCCCCACGACGGGCAGGTGTGGTTCCACGACCCGCGCCGCGGGACCCTCACACTGCGCCTGCGCTTCGGGGTCAACGCGAACCCGGACCAGGACGGCACGAACTACGACGGCCCGGACAACATCACCGTCTCCCCGTGGGGCGGCGTGATCATCGCCGAGGACGGCGAGGGCGTGCAGCACCTCGTCGGCGCCACCGAGCGGGGCGAGACGTTCACGATGGCCCGCAACGACCTGAACACGAACGAGATGGCCGGCCCGGTGTTCTCCGCGGATCGACGCATCCTGTTCGCGAACCTCTACGAGCCCGGGATCCTCTACGCGATCACGGGGCCGTGGCGCCCTGTGCGCTGAGGCGCAGGTGAGCAGAAGAGGTCGCCATGGCGACCCTTTCTGCTCACCTGGCGTGAGCCACCTGCTGCTCCGTGGCGGGCAGGCCGACGTGGCGGTCGCGCGCCGCTCCGAGCCCGGCGATCGTCAGCGGGACCAGCAGGACGAGCAGCGTGACCACCGGCCAGGTCCAGCCACCGGTGGCGTCGCGGATGGCGCCGAGCGCGAAGGGGCCGGCAGCGGCGACGACGTAGCCCACCCCCTGGGCCATGCCGGAGAGCTCGGAGGTGTGGGCGGCGTCCGGGGAGCGGAGCGCGATCAGGGTCAGACCCAGCGAGATCCCGACCCCCTGCCCGAGTCCGATGAGCACCATCCACAGGGCCGCGGTCCCGTCCGGCGCGAGGAGCAGCCCGCCGTACCCGACGACCCAGAGCCCGACGAGGACCACCACGAGGTGGAACTGCGTCGGACGGCGGGTGGCGAGGACCGGGGTGATCGCGGACGTCACCAGCGACGCGAGCCCGGTGAGCGAGAGCAGCAGGCCCGCCTCCGCGGGCGTCCGTCCGCGCTCGACGAACAGCGTGGGCGCCCAGGCGGTGAACGCGTAGAACTGCAGCGACTGCAGGCCCATCAGCAACGTCACCTGCCACGCCAGCGGTGAACCCCACAGGCCCCGCACCGGGGCGGCGGGTGTCGCGGCCGGCGCCGCCGCGGCTGCCCGCCGGGCGCGCAGCACCCACGGCGTCCACAGCAGGATCGCCAGTCCGACGCCGATCGCCCAGAGCGCGAGGGCCGGGCGCCACCCGAACCCGGTCGCCTGCTCGATCGGCACCATCACCGCGGCCGACAGCGCGCCACCCGCGGAGATCATCGTCGAGTAGGCGCCGGTCATGGCCCCGGTGCGGTGCGGGAAGTCCCGCTTGACCACCACCGGCATGAGGGTGTTGCCGATCGCGATCGCCACCCCGGCGAGCAGGCTGCCCGCCAGCAGCGCCACCAGCGAGGGGGCCAGCCGGACGACGATCCCGACCGTCAGGACCAGCAGGGCGACCAGCAGCGTCGTCTCGAGCCCGACCCGTCGCGCGAGGCGCCCCGCCACCGGGGCGAGCAGCCCGAAGCAGAGCACCGGCAGCGTCGTCACCAGTCCGGCGACGGCGCTCGAGATCCCGAGGTCGGCGCGGATCTGGGCCACCAGCGGCGACACCGCCACCACGGCCGGGCGGAGGTTGAGCGCGATGAGCAGGACGGCGACGACGAGGAGGGCCGTCCGGGAGCGGGAGGTCGGCGTCGACACCCCGACATCCTTCCATCAGGCAACTATCCGTGCTGGTGCTTCCCCGTGCCGCCGTGTCTGGTGCCGGTGTGCTGGGTGGACGGCGGCGCCCCGACGGTGTCCGCGACGGTGCGCAGGTCGAACGAGAGGAAGTCCCGGCTCGAGGTCTGCAGGTAGTGCTGAGCACCGACCTGCTCGCCGGGGAAGAGCTGGAACGCGTCGGGCCGCGGGTTCCCGGTGGGGTGGAAGTACGCCCCCGAGACCCACGCCGGGTTGATGTCCAGCTCCATCCCGCGGACCACACCGGCGCTGCGGAGGATCTCGCCGAGCGTGCACACCGACAGGGCCGGACCGCCCACGTAGACCTCGGCGCCGGTCGCGGTCACGCCGAAGGCCGACCGGTTGATGTAGGCCGCCTGCCCGACGGTCGAGCCCCACTCCGCCGTGCCGCCGGTGGCGCACGTCGGGTTCACGACACCGCCGTCGACCAGCGGCACCAGGTTCTGGCGCACCGCGACGACGTCCGGGCCCATCGACACCTCGGTGCCCCACGCCCCGACGTCGGTGGTCCCGTTGCGGTGGATCACGAGGCTCGCGGCGCCCGGGACGAGCGGCCGGGCCTCCTTGCCGTCGAGGTACCAGCCGCCGTGGCTGTCGCCCTGCAGCCGGAAGCCCGCGGAGAACGCGGCGACGACCGTCCGCTGCTCGGTCGGGTCGATCGACGACGGCACCGACCAGGTCCCGCCCGGGTCCTCCGAGCCGGGGTGCAGTACCCCGCGGACCAGGGTCGGGTCCATCCACAGCACGCCGACGGTGAACGAGGTGTGCTGCGCGTCCGGGCGCACCGAGGCGACCCGCACGGCGTCCCCGCGCGGCGTCGCCACGACGGTCTGCCACTGCCCCTCCCCGGGCAGCGGCGAGAGCCCGGCGGGGGCAGGCAGGGGCGGCGGGGCCGGGCTGCCACCGGGCCGGTCGGCGACGGCGCCGTTCGCGTGCGGGATGCCCCCGGCGGGCGCGCCACCGGTCGGGGGCTGGTCGAGCTGGTACTGCGCCGACTCCAGCCACGTCACGACCGGCCCGAGCCCGTGGTCGCGGCCCCACTCGGCGAGGCGCGCCGCGACGGTGTCCGAGCCGGGCCGGGTGAGCGCGTGTACGAGCGACGGCGCCGCGACCGCCGCGACGACCACGAGGACGACGACGAGCGCGGCGAGCGTCCGGCGCAGCCACCGGGTGCGGGGGAGCAGCCGGAGGCGTCGCTTCCCGACAGAGCAACCGAGCACGCCGATAGGGGGTGCGGTCTCCTCGGGTGCCTCGGCGTCGGTGCCCCCGGCATCGGGGCGACCGGTCTCGACGGTCTCGTCGTCGGGACGCTCGATCCGGTCGGTCGGTCCGGTTCCGGTGCTGTCGAGAGCGGACGGGGGGTGCGGGGCCACGACCGGTCATCGTGCTCGCGACCTGCGGCGTCACCGTGAAGCCGGGTGTCCTGGGTGACACGTGTCGCGGGCAACCGGGCCGTGCTGTCCGGGTTCGTCCCGCGGTGTCCGGTCCTGTCCGCGGGTGTGACGTGGGGCAGGTCCGACGCGCTGCGGACCTGCCTGGTGTCCCCCTCGCGCACGGACCCCGGACGAGCGAAGGGCCCCTCCGGTCGATCTATCCGACCGGAGGGGCCCTTCGCTCGATCACGGGCGGGCAGGCCCTACGCGGGCCGCACCGTCAGCAGGAGGTGGTCCTTGCCCTTCTTCGACCGCAGGGCGGCGTCCCAGCCGTCCTTCGTCGCGGCCGTGTAGAGGAACGCCTTCGACGGGATGCGCAGCGGCGAGCGGAACACGGCGTCCACGGTCACCGCCCCGTCCGTGCGGCCGGCGAGGGCCGCGAGGACCCGGGCCTTCGACCACATGCCGTGCGCGATCATCCCCGGCATCCCGAACGCCTTGGCCGCGAGCCCGTTGACGTGGATCGGGTTCACGTCGCCGGACACCGCGGCGTAGCGCCGCCCGATGTCGCCGGGCACCGTCCAGACGCCGTGCGGGCGGTCCCCGACGTGGGGGTCCGGCTCCGGCGGGGCGGCCTCCGCGGCCTCCTCCGCCTTCGCGCCGCGCACGAAGTACGTCGAGCGCGAGTGCCAGACGGCCTCCTCGTCGGGGAGGCCGACCTCCGACACCAGGTCGACCTGCGCGCCCTTCGGGTGCGCGACCAGGCGTTCGGCGTGGACGCGCACCACCAGCGGGTCCCCGACGGCGAGCGGACGCTGCTGGGTGATGACGTTGCGCAGGTGCACCATGCCCGGGGCGGGCAGGGGGAACTCGCGGTCGGTCATCAGCCGCATCTGCAGCGGGAACGCGAGCATGTGCGGGTAGGTGATCGGCAGCTCGCCGCCCACCCGGAACCCGCAGACGTGGGCGTAGTCCGCCACCGCGTCGGGATCGATCGTCACGTTGACCAGCTCGAGCGTCCGGTCGGGCAGGGTGTGCCCGCCCGACCGCGCCGTCAGCAGCGCCCGGCCGTACAGCGCGCCCAGGGTGGGCGCGCTGTCGAGGGTCTCGGTCGGCATCAGGCCCCCAGGTAGTTCTGGCCGTCGACGCGCAGCACCTGGCCGTTGATCGCGTACGAGGCGCCCTGCGCGAACCAGGCGATCGTCTCGGCGACGTCGACCGGCAGCCCGCCCTGGGTGAGCGACGACAGCCGCCGGCCCGCCTCGCGGGTGCCGACCGGCATGGCCGCGGTCATCGCCGTCTCGATGAACCCGGGCGCGACGGCGTTGATCGTCGCGTCCTTGTCCGCGAGCAGCGGGGCCGTGGCCTCGACCAGGCCGATGACGCCGGCCTTCGATGCGCCGTACGCGGTCTGCCCGCGGTTGCCCGCGATGCCGGCCATCGACGACACGGTGACGATGCGGCCGCCCCGGTGGAAGCCGTCGTCGTCGCCCGAGGCGAGCAGCACGTCGTTGATCGCCAGCTGCGAGTTCAGGTTGACGTCGATGACCGAGTTCCAGCGGTCGGTGTCCTGGTTCGCGAGCAGCTTGTCGCGGGTGATGCCCGCGTTGTGCACGACGATGTCGATCCCGCCGTGCCGACGGCAGTGCTCGAGGATGGCCTCGCCCGCGCCCTCGCCGGTGATGTCGAGCTGCAGCGCGGTGCCGCCCACGTCGTTCGCGGTGTGCGCGAGGGCGTCGCCCGCCGCGGGGACGTCGACGGCCACGACGGTCGCGCCGTCGCGGGCCAGGGTCTGCGCCACGGTGCGCCCGATGCCGCGGGCCGCGCCGGTGACGACGGCGACCTTGCCGGTGACCGGGTGGTCCCAGTCGGTGCCGGCGGAGGACCCGGCGTATCCGGGCACGACGCCGACGTCGAGACGCTGTCCGTCGACGAACGCCGAGCGGGAGGAGAGGAAGAAGCGCAGCGTCGACTCGAGATCGTTCTCGGCCCCGTCGGCGACGTGGATCAGGTTGACCGTGGCGCCGTAGCGCGCCTCCTTGGCCGCCGAGCGGACCAGGCCCTCGAGGGAACGGCGGGCCGCGCGGACGGCGGGCCGCTCGGCCTGGGCCGGGACGTCGCCGAGCACGAGGATGCGGCCCGACGGGCCGACCCGGCGCATCACCGGCGTGAGGAACTGCTGCACCGCGGCGAGGTCGCGCGGGCTGGACAGCCCGGTGGCGTCGAGGACCGCCGCGGCGACCTTCGACGAGGACGACCCGCCGCCGATCGGGGCGGCCGGGTCCTCGTGGACCTCGACGTTCGCGTCGGCGAGGACGGCGCGGACGACCTTGGCCACGCGGCCGTCGGCGGTCGCGGTGCCGAGCAGGGCGGCACCGGAGAGCAGCGGCTGACCCGGCTCCCAGCGACGCAGCTTCGGTACCGGCGGCAGGCCGACGTTGCCCGCGACCGCCCGGCCGAAGCCCGAGTTGACGAAGTCGGAGTACCAGTCGTGCGACATGTTCCGTTCCCTTCTCAGGCCTCGAGGATGGCGACGACGCCCTGGCCGCCGGCGGCGCAGATGGAGATGAGTCCGCGACCCCCGCCGTTCTCGTGGATCGTCTTCGCGAGCGTCGGCACGATGCGGGCGCCGGTCGCGGCGAACGGGTGCCCGGCGGCCAGCGAGCTGCCGTGGACGTTGAGCTTGCCGCGGTCGATCGAGCCGAGCGGCGCGTCGAGGCCCAGGCGTTCCTTGCAGAACTGCGGGCTCTCCCAGGCGGCGAGCGTGGCGAGCACGGTGGAGGCGAACGCCTCGTGGATCTCGTAGAAGTCGAAGTCCTGCAACGTGAGGCCGTTGCGCTCGAGCAGGCGCGGCACGGCGTAGGCGGGCGCCATGAGCAGGCCCTCGTCGCCGTGCACGTAGTCCACCGCGGCGGTCTCGGCGTCGACGAGGTGCGCCAGCACCGGCAGGCCACGCTCGGCGGCCCACTCGTCGGAGGCGAGCAGCACCGTGGCCGCGCCGTCGGTCAGCGGCGTCGAGTTGCCCGCGGTCATGGTGGCCTCGGCCTTGTCGCCGCCCGCGGGGAAGAACACCGGCTTGAGCTTGCCGAGCTTCTCCACGGTCGAGTCGCCGCGCAGGTTGTTGTCCTTGGTGAGCCCGAGGAACGGGGTCATGAGGTCGTCGAAGAACCCGGCGTCGTAGGCCTTCGCCAGGTTCTGGTGCGACAGCGCGGTGAGCTCGTCCTGCGCGGTCCGCTCGATGCCCCAGTGGGCGGCGGTGATCGCGGCGTGCTCGCCCATCGCCATGCCGGTGCGCGGCTCCCGGTTGGCCGGGATCTCGGGCACGAGCTGGCCGGGCCGCAGCCCGGCGAGGGCCTTGACGACACCCGCGGTCGACTTCGCGCGGTTGGCCTCGAGGAGGACCTCGCGCAGGTCGTCGTTCACCGCGATCGGGGCATCGGAGGTGGTGTCGACCCCACCCGCGATGCCGACCTCGATCTGGCCGAGGGCGATCTTGTTGGAGATGAGGATCGCGGCCTCGAGGCCCGTGCCGCACGCCTGCTGCACGTCGTAGGTCGGGGTGGCCGCGGACAGCCGCGAGCCGAGGACGGCCTCACGGGTGAGGTTGAAGTCGCGGCTGTGCTTCAGCACGGCGCCCGCGACCACCTCGCCCATCCGCTCCTCGGTCAGCCCGAAGCGGGCGACGAGACCGTCGAGCGCCGCGGTGAGCATGTCCTGGTTCGAGGCGCGGGCGTAGGCACCGTTGGAGCGGGCGAACGGGATGCGGTTGGCGCCGACGACCGCCGCGCGACGGGGGCTGGCCATGGGATCCTCCAGGGGACTGGACTTGGTTACTCAAAAGTAGCAGGTACCGTGGGTGCCGTGAGTCGTCGTTCGCATCGTCACGAGGACGAGGGGTCGGCCCGTCAGGAACGACGGAGCCGGAGGACCTCATCGTCGGAAGGCGCTGTGACCGACGGCGCATCGGAGCAGGACACTGCCCCGCCGCCCCGCCGGGACAAACGTTCCAGCCGGTGGGACGAGCACCGGCGCGCCCGGCGGCAGGAACTGACCCTCGCGACCATCGTCGCCATCCGGCAGTTCGGACCCGACGTCGGCATGAGCCAGGTCGCGGCGCAGGCGCGGACCTCGAAGACCGTGGTCTACCGCCACTTCGCGGACAAGTTCGACCTCTACCAGGCCGTCTGCGAGCGCGTGGGTGCGGTGATCGTGGCGCAGGTCGCCGAGGCGATGCGCACGGCCGGTCCGCCGCAGCACATCCTGCGCCAGGGCATCGACGCCTATCTCGCGCTGATCGAGCGGGACCCGGACATCTACCGCTACGTGATGCGCCCGCCGGGGTCCGACCGGACGGCGACCGCGGGCGAGGGCGACTTCGTGGGCGACCTGACGTCGTTCATCGGTGACCACGTCGGCGAGATCATCACCACCGAGCTGCACCGCCAGGGGCGCGACCCGGCCCCCGCGGTGACGTGGGGTCACGCGGTCGTCGGGATGGTGCGGTCGGTCGGGGACCACTGGCTGACCGCGCGGCCCGAGGTGGCGCGCGAGGTCATCACCGACGAGGTCGCCGACCTCGCGTGGGGCGGCCTCGCCCGCACGGTGAACTCCGCCGCCGCGTCCGCCTGAGCGGGTGACGCGTCCCACCCGCGGGAGCGGGTACTTCAGGCACGCGGTACAACCGTGGTTACCGACCAGTAACAAGCTCTGAGGAGGCCTTCCCGATGGCCGCTCCGCTGTCCGTCCCGCCGTCGCCCTCCGACGTGTCGCCCGTCGCCGTCGACGCCGTCCGCCGGTCCCTCGACGGGCGCTGGTCGTGGCTGCGCGACGAGATCCGCGCCCGGGAGGACTTCGGCGAGCTGCACGTCGAGCCCGGCACCGACTCCGAGACCCACCGGCAACGCGTCTGGGAGATGCTCGGGCAGCTGGCCGCGGACGGCCACGCCGTGCACGGCTTCCCGACGGCGGTCGGCGGCCGCGGCGACATCGGCGGCTCGGTCGTGTCGTTCGAGATGCTGGCCTTCGCCGACCTGTCGCTGCAGGTCAAGAGCGGGGTGCAGTGGGGGCTGTTCGGCGGGGCCATCCAGGCCCTGGGCAGCCCCGAGCAGCAGGCGCGCTACCTGCCGTCGGTGATGGACCTGTCGCTGCCCGGCTGCTTCGGCATGACCGAGACCGGCCACGGCTCGGACGTGCAGTCGGTGCACACCACCGCCACCTACGACCCGGCCACCCAGGAGTTCGTGGTCGACACCCCCACGGAGTCGGCGAAGAAGGACTACATCGGCAACGCCGCCCGCGACGGCCGGATGGCCGCGGTCTTCGTGCAGCTCTGGTCGGCGCCGGCCGGCGAGGCGCCCGTGCGCCACGGCGTGCACGCCGTCCTCGTCCCGCTGCGCGACGACGACGGGAACGTCCTGCCCGGCGTCGAGATCACCGACGACGGGCACAAGGAGGGGCTCAACGGCGTCGACAACGGTCGCCTCGCCTTCCACGGCGTCCGCGTGCCGCGCGAGAACCTCCTCGAGCGCTACGGCACCGTCACCGCCGACGGCAGCTACTCGAGCTCCATCGAGAGCGAGAACCGGCGGTTCTTCACGATGCTCGGCGCGCTCGTGCGCGGGCGTATCAGCGTCTCCGGCTCGGCGGTCGGCGCGGCACAGCTCGCCCTGACGATCGCGCTCCGCTACGCCGAGGCCCGTCGTCAGTTCGCGGCCCCGGGCGGCGACGGGGAGATCGTGATCCTCGACTACCTCGCCCACCAGCGGAAGCTCCTGCCGCTGCTCGCGCGCACCTACGCGCTGCGGTTCGCCCAGAACGAGCTCGTCGAGATGCTCCACGACATCCAGACCGAGCGGGAGGCGGGCGGCTCGGTCGACGAGAAGCGCCAGCGCGAGCTCGAGTCCCGGGCGGCCGGCATCAAGGCGCTCTCGACCTGGAACGCGACCGAGGTGATCCAGGTCTGCCGCGAGGCGTGCGGCGGCCAGGGCTACCTCTCGGAGAACCGGCTCGGCACGCTGCGCGCCGACACCGACGTCTTCACCACCTTCGAGGGCGACAACACCGTCCTGCTCCAGCTCGTGGCCAAGGGCCTCATCTCGGGCTACGCCGACGACTTCGGCAACCTCGACACCCTGGGCACGATCCGCTTCGTCGCCGACCAGGTGCTCGACACGGTCGCCGAGCGCACCTCCCTGCACCAGCTCGCGGAGCGGCTGCGCGGCGCCGCGACGGGTGGCGACGACGAGGAGGTCCTCGACGCGTCCTGGCAGATCAAGCTGCTCGACGACCGCGAGGAGCACACCCTCGACGGGCTGGTCCGCCGGCTGCGGCCCGCGCGCGGCAAGGGGGTCACGCCCGACCGGGCGTTCGCCATCTTCAACCGCGCCCAGGACCACCTGCTGCACTCCGCCCGGGCCCACCTCGACGGGCTGGTGCTCGACGCGTTCAACCGCGCCTGCGAGGCCCAGACCGACCCGACGGCCCAGCGGCTCATGCGGTCGGTGTGCGACCTCTACGCCCTGAGCGTCATCGAGCAGGACAAGGGCTGGTTCCTCGAACACGGCCGCATCTCCGCCGCCCGGTCGAAGGCGGTGACGTCGGAGATCAACAAGCTCTGCCACACGCTGCGGCCCCACGCGCGGACGCTGATCGACGCGTTCGGCATCCCGGAGAGCTGGATCGACGCGCCCATCGCGACCGGCGCCGAGACCCGGCGTCAGGACGAGGCGATCGCCCACGCGACGTCGCTGCGCTGAGGTCGACCGGGCTGCCTCGTGTCCCTCTCGCGCGGCGTGCGCGACCCGGTGGACCGAACGACCCGTTCGTGCAGCTGGACGCCACGAACGCGTCGTTCGTCCGGTCGGGGCCGCCCGCGCAGCGGTGTGAAACCGGACTCGGCGGGTAGAAGGTGGGCACCCACCCCGAGCCGAGAGGACACCCGACGTGACCGAGCCCTACCCGCAGGGCCAGTGGGACACCGGCACCGCCACCCCGCCCCCGAAGCCGAAGAACGGCATGGGTGTCGCGGCGCTGGTGTTCGGGATCCTCGCGCTCCTGCTCATCTGGCTGCCGGTCGCCGGCCTGATCCTCGGACTGCTCGCGATCATCTTCGGGGTGATCGGGCGGGGCCGGGTGCGCAAGCAGCAGGCCACCAACGGCGGGGTCGCCCTCACCGGCCTGATCCTCGGCGTGCTCACGTTCCTGCTGAACCTGCTGCTGACGATCGCGGTCCTGCTCTTCGGCTTCGCGTTCTTCGGGCTCGGCGGTGGGGCGTCGGTCGATCAGGCCACGCAGTGCGTCCAGGTCGCCAACCAGCAGCCGACCCTGGCCGCCAAGCAGAGCGCACTCCAGCAGTGCGTGGACCAGTTCGGCTCCCAGATGCCCGATCTCGGCGGCGGACAGTAGGTCCCGGTACGACGACGGGCCCCGGCACCATCAGGTGCCGGGGCCCGTCGTCGCGATGAGGGTGTCCGAGCCGGGCGATGAGCCGCCTCGCGGCGCGTGGCACACCAGGGCTTCAGCCGAACGATCGTCCCTGGCGGCTCTTATTATTGAGACCCGGGGGCACATGGCGCCCGGCCCGGACACCCGATCCAACCACGCCGCCCCGCGCGCTGTTCCCGCCCCGGACGAAAAATCTCAGCCGGCGGGGACGACGGCGAGGCCGTCGGCCACGGCCCGCAGGGGCTTCGAGGACGGCGCGTTCGCGACGGCGAGCGCCCCTCCGGCCGGGCGGCGGACCATCTGGGTCGACCCGCCGCCGTCGAGGGCCACGGCCTGCGGGATACCGAGGTCGACGACCAGCCGCCCGAGCTCGGCGAGGGTCGCACCCACGCTCGCCTCCTGTCGCCCGTCGACCGCGATCAGCCACAGCGTGCGGCCGTCGGCCGACAGCCCGACCGCGGTGCGCGGTGCTCGTTCGGTGGTCTGCAGGCCGGGCCACGGCGCCCCGTCGCGGACCAGCGCGAGCGCGCCCAGCGCCGTCCGCAGCGGCGGGGTGTCCGGCGCGAGGGCGGTCCACCGGGCGTCGACCGGATCCCCGACGCGCAGGGCCCGCAGCGGCGCCGCGGCCCCGTCGCGGGCGACGAGGGCGACCTCACCGGCGGGCACCGCGGCGGTGCCGACCGCGCCGACGGCCACCGCCTTCCCCGCCTTCACCCGTACCTCGACCGCGTCCCCCGCGCACGGGGCCTTCGCGTCGGTGTCGGACCCGCAGACGGTGCGCGCCCGGGTCGTGCCGCCCCAGGTCGGGGTGAAGGCGGCGACCCCGCCGACCGGAACGGCGTAGAGGTTGAGGCCGGCCAGGGGGAGCTCCCGGCCGGCGAGGCGGACCGAGCCGGAGAAGAGCACGCGCCCGATCCGCCCGACGCCCTGGGTGTCGATGCCGATCACGGTGTCGGGGCTCGACCCGGGCGGGCCCGGCGGGGCCGGGCGCCGTCCGAGGACCACCGCGGACTTGATCAGGGCCTTGTTCTCGTACTCGACCCCGACCGACGCGCCGGTGCCGCCCTCGTCGAAGAAGTTGCCGTTGACCGCGCCGATCGCGCCCACGCGCGCGGCGAGGTCGGGGACCGTGCCGACCGCGCTCACGACGGCGGGCCGCAGCAGCCGGATCGCCACCGTCCGGTTGGCGAGATCGACCCGGATCAGGTGCCCGCGCACCCGGCCTGCGGCGGCCGTCGTCGTGAACTCGCGGTACTCGGTGCCGACGACGTCGCCGCCCCGCGGGGCGAACAGGGTGTCGAGGACCCGGTCCGGGGGAGGGGCGGGTGATGGCGGGGGTGGGGCGGCGAGCGCGGCCGGCGCGAGCGCGACCCCTGCGACCAGTACCGCGAGACCGACCCGACCAGCCGTCATGACCCTCCCGTCGCCATTTCGGAGCAGCAGCGTCGCCCGTGTGGGTCCGACTGAGGTGCGACGACGCGTGGGAGCGGGAAGAGTTCGCCGGGACGGGTGGCGTGTCCCGGCTCACGGGGTAAAGGGAACTCAAAGAAAGACCCATCCGTTGGGATGGGCAGTTCATCGGCTGGAGGAGGCTGGACGTGACCGTCCCGTTCTGGGTCTGGGCCGCGACGATCGGCGGCATCGTCGTCCTCGTGGCCATCGACATCTGGCACGCGCGGTCGCCACACGAGGTCAGCTTCCGTGAGGCGACCCTGTGGTCGGTCATCTACATCGTGGTCGCCCTGGTCTTCGGCGCCGGCGTCTGGCTCTTCATGGGCGCCCAGTCGGGCGTCGAGTACCTGTCGGGCTGGCTGGTCGAGAAGAGCCTCTCGGTCGACAACCTGTTCATCTTCGCGGTGATCCTGGCGCAGTTCGCGGTGCCGAAGCGCCACCAGCAGAAGGTGCTGCTCTGGGGCGTCGTCGGCGCGCTGGTGATGCGGGCGATCTTCATCCTCATCGGCGCGGCCGTGATCAACACGTTCAGCTTCGCCTTCGTGATCTTCGGGGCGTTCCTGCTCTACACCGCCTACGGGCTGATCCGCTCCCACGGCGACGAGCCGAAGGACATGAGCGACAACGTCGCGGTGCGCCTGACCCGCAAGCTGGTGACCGTCCACGAGGAGGACACGAAGCCGGGCGACAAGCACGACGGACAGCTCTGGCGCAAGGTCGGCGGCAAGCTCGGCGTCACCCCGCTGTTCATCACCGTCGCGGTGATCTTGTCGGTCGACCTCGTCTTCGCGCTCGACTCGATCCCGGCGATCTTCGGCATCACCCAGAACGCCTACATCGTGTTCACCGCGAACGCGTTCGCGCTGCTCGGCCTGCGCGCCCTGTACTTCCTGCTGGTGGGGCTGCTGGAGCGCCTGGTCCACCTGTCCTACGGCCTGGCGTTCATCCTGGCCTTCATCGGCGTGAAGCTGATCCTCCACTGGCTCCACGTCGACATCAACCCGGCCATCCCCGAGGTGCCGACCGCGCTGTCGCTGGCGGTCATCCTCGTGACCCTGACGGTCGTGACCGTCACGAGCCTGTACGCCACCCGGGGTCTGCCGCCGAAGGAGTCGTCGGAGGCGGGAGCGACGGGTCCGGACGACGACCACGACGGCTCGTCCGGGAGCGCCACGAACGGTGGGACGACGAACGGAGCCACGTCGGCGTCGGCGGAGGAGCCGGCCGACGCCTCCCGGCGGCGCTGATCCCGCGGCGCCGACCCGGCGTCCACCCCGCGAACGGGCCGTCCGTCACGGAAGACCGTGACGAACGGCCCGTTCGTGCGTGGGCCTCGTGGCGGTCCGGCGTGTCACCGTGGAGGCGTGACCTCACGTGCCGAACGCGACCGCGACGAGGCGGGCCGGGCCCGCAACGCCCGGCCCCGCGACGCCTCCGGCCGGCCCCTGCCGCCGGGCGCCGAAGGGGTCGAGCGGGTGGACGAGGACGTGGTCCTGCCGCCCGACGAGGCGTTGCGCGAGGCCCAGCGCCTGCTCGACGGCGGGTTCCCGTTCCACGCCCACGAGGTGCTCGAGGGGGCGTGGAAGTCCGGGGCCGACGACGAGCGCGCCTTCTGGCAGGGCCTCGCCCAGCTCGCGGTGGGCCTCACCCACGCCCAGCGCGGGAACCGCCGGGGCGCGATCTCGCTGCTGCGTCGCGGGGCGGAGAACCTGGGTTCCGGAGCGTCGGTGGCCGGGCGCCACGGCGTCGACGCCGAGGGGGTCGTCGCGTGGGCGCAGACCCGCGCGGACGCCGTCGAGGCCGGCGGGGAGCTGGAGTCGGGGAGCCCGCCGCGCCTGGTGCGCTGACCGTTTCGCGCGCACTCGGTCGTGGGCAACCCGTCGTGGAGAAAGACGATCTTCGATGGAGGAGCCCCGAATGGCGAACGAACTCTCCGGCAAGCGCGTCGCGATCCTCGCGGCCAGCGGCGTGGAGCAGGTCGAGCTGGAGCAGCCCCGCAAGGCGGCCGACGACGCCGGCGCGACCACCACGCTGATCTCGGTGGACACGGGCGAGATCCAGGCCATGAACGGCGACATCAACCCCGGCGACACGTTCTCCGTGGACCGGGCGATCGCCGACGTCTCGGCCGACGACTTCGACGCCCTCATCCTGCCCGGTGGCACCTGCAACCCGGACACGCTGCGCCAGAACGGCGACGTCATCGCCTTCGTGCAGGCGATCGCGGGGGCCGGCAAGCCGATCGCCGCGATCTGCCACGCGCCGTGGACCCTCGTCGAGGCCGACCTCGTGCGCGGCAAGCGCCTCACCTCCTTCCCGAGCGTGCGGACCGACATCCGCAACGCGGGCGGGAACGTCGTCGACGAGCAGGTCGTCGTCGACCAGGGGCTGATCACCAGCCGCAACCCGGACGACCTCGACGCGTTCTGCGCGACGTTCGTCAAGGAATTCGCCTGAGCGGAAGTTCCGTGGCGGGCCGGGGCGGCGCGCGCGGCATGATGCGCGCGTGATCGCGCCCGGTCTGTTCGACGAGATCCTCGCGCGCGGGGCCGCCCGGCAGGCGGTCTCCGATGACGCGTGGCTCGCCGCCCTGCTCGAGACGGAGGCGGCCCTCGCGGCCGCCGCGGCGGACGTCGGGATCGTCGACCGGGCGACCGCCGACGCGGTGGTGGGCGTCTGCGTCCCCGACCACGTCGACGTCGGGTCGCTGGCGACGGAGGCCGCCGCGTCCGGCAACCCGGTCGTGCCGCTGGTCGCCGCCCTCCGCGCGGCGCTGCGGGCGGACGGGGCCGACGAGGCGGCCGCCGCTGTGCACCGGGGCGCCACCAGCCAGGACGTCATGGACACGGCGGCGATGCTCGTCGCCGCCCGCGCGGTCGCCGCCCTGACGAGCGACCTGGCGGCCGCCGCCGACACGGCGGCGGCCCTGGCGCGGACCCACCGCGACACTCCCGCCGCGGGGCGCACACTGCTGCAGCAGGCGGCGCCGGTGACGGTCGGCCTGCGGGTCGCCGGGTGGGCCGCAGGGCTCGACGGGGCGGTCGCGGCGCTGCGCGCCTGGCGGCCGGCGGCCCAGCTCGGCGGCGCGGTCGGCACCCTCGCGGCGTTCGCCGGGGACGGCCGGGCGGTCCGGGCGGCCTTCGCACGGCGCCTCGGGCTCGAGGAGCCGGTGCTGGCGTGGCACACCGAGCGCGGGCGGATCGCGGAGCTCGCGGGGATCCTCGGACGGGCCGGGGCAGCGGTCGGCGCGGTGGCCACCGACCTCGTGCTGCTCGCCCAGACCGAGGTCGCCGAGGTCCGGGAGGACGTCCCCGGCCGGGGCGGGTCCTCGACGCTGCCCCACAAGCGCAACCCGGTCGGCGCCGTGTCCGCGCGGGCCGCGGCGGTCGCGGTGCCCGGCCTGGTGTGCGCGGTGCTCACCGCCGCCTCCGGGCACGAGTACGAGCGCGCGGCCGGCTCCTGGCACGCCGAGTGGGCGCCGCTGCGCGAGCTCCTCCGGACGACGGGGTCGGGCGCGGCGTGGCTCGCGGACTCGCTCGGACACCTCGTGGTCGAGCCCGCCGCCGTCCGGGCCGCCCTCGACGCGACCGGGGGCCTGCTGCTCGCCGAGAACGTCACCACCGCCCTGCGCGGGCGGGTGGCCGACCCGAAGACGCTGGTCACCGACGCCGCCTCGACCTCGCTCGACACCGGCCGCCCGTTCGCTCAGGTGCTCGTCGAGGCACTGGCGGGGACCGACGTGACCCGCGCCGAGATCGACGCCGCGCTCGACCCGGCGACGCACACCGGCGAGTCGGCGGCGCTCGTCGACGCCTTCCTCGCCGCCCGCACCCCCGTGGAGGAGCACCCGTGAGCAGTCTCGACCCCACCGACCTCGATCCCGCCGGCCTCGCCACCCGCCGGGAGGTGCTCGGCGACGAGCACGTCGACCGCGCCATCGCGAACACCGACGGGACCACGGCGGAGTTCCAGGCCTTCATCACCCGGTACGCCTGGGACGGCATCTGGAACCGGCCCGGGCTCGACCGGCGCCAGCGCAGCATCGTCACCCTCTCGGTCCTCGCCGCCCTCCACCACGACGGCGAGCTCGCGATGCACGTCCGCGCGGCGCTGCGCAACGGCCTCACCCGCGAGGAGATCCGCGAGGTGCTGCTGCAGGTGGGCGTGTACGCGGGGGTGCCCGCGGCCAACCGCGCGTTCGGGGTGGCGCAGAAGGTGCTCGCGGAGATCCCGGAGGACTGACCCGGCGCTCCCGACGCGGGACGCCGGTGGGTGCCGATACCGTGGTGGCCCGGGCGGTGCGGTCTGAGGGGACGAGGGTGCGGGGACGAATTCTGCGGGCCGCCATGGCGGCGGCCCTGGTGGTGCTCGCGGCGGCCTGCTCGTCGCAGGAACAGCTCGCGACGCCCGCGATCCCCACGTTCCCAGGCCCCGGCGCGGCGGCCCCGACCAGCGCCCCGCCCTCGCGGTCCACGCTGGTACCGACCGACTGCAACCAGATCCTGTCCAAGGACGAGCTGCCGAACCTGCTCGGGCTGCCGCTGGGCACGGTGGACGTGCGGGCGCTGCGGGACGTCCCCGCTCCCTCGGTGGGCCGCCTCGAGCGCGTGACGTGCACCTACACCTCGACCGGGGGTCCCGGCGCCGCCCCGGCGGGCGCGCAGGTCCTCAAGCTGCTCACCAGCGGCTACAACTCACCCGAGGCGGCGCTGGCGCAGGTCGCGGTGAACAACCAGGTGCTGCAGGGCGAGGGCGTCACCGGCGTGGCGACGCCGATCGGCGCCGCGCAGGGCACCTTCTTCTCCGATCCCGACGGGCCGATCCTCGTCGTCGCCTACCGGCAGGTCACGGTCAGCCTCACCCTGACCCGCGGCGGGAACATGTCGGCCGACCAGCAGCGCTCGCTGCTCGTCGACCTCGCCCAGCGGGTGCTGCCCGTGCTGGTCCCCGCCGGCTCCTGACCTCCTCGCCCGCGCTTCACGGGTCGACGCGCGGGTACAGTCTGTTTGCATAGGCTAACGACAGGGGGTCCCGGCGTGTCGACCGATCGCTACAAGTGGGTGGCGCTGTCCAACACCACCCTCGGCGTGCTGATCGTGACGATCAACATGTCGATCCTGCTCATCGCGCTGCCCGACATCTTCCGGGGCATCGACATCGACCCGCTCGCGCCGTCCAACATCAGCTACCTGCTGTGGCTGATCATGGGCTACCTCGTGGTGACGGCGGTCCTCGTCGTCAGCTTCGGGCGCATCGGCGACATGTACGGCCGCACCCGCATGTACAACCTCGGGTTCGCGGTCTTCACGCTCTTCTCGGTGCTGCTCGCCGTCACGTGGATGCACGGTGACGCGGGGGCGATCTGGCTGATCGTGATGCGCGTGCTGCAGGGCATCGGCGGCGCGCTGCTGCTCGCCAACTCCACGGCGATCCTCACCGACGCGTTCCCGACCCATCAGCGCGGCCTCGCGCTCGGCATCAACTCCGTCGCCGCGATCGCCGGCTCCTTCATCGGTCTCATCGTCGGCGGCGTCCTCGCCCCGCTCGCCTGGCACCTCGTGTTCGTGGTCAGCGTCCCGATCGGCGTCTTCGGCACGATCTGGGCCTACGTGAAGCTCCGCGAGGTGGGCGAGCGCCACGAGGCGCGGATCGACTGGTGGGGCAACGTCACCTTCGCCGTCGGCCTCATCGCCGTGCTCATGGGCATCACCTACGGCATCCAGCCCTACGGCGGGCACGTCATGGGCTGGACCTCCCCCCTGGTGCTCAGCTGCCTGATCGGCGGCGTCGTGGTGCTCGCCGCCTTCGCGGTGATCGAGACCCGGGTCGCCGAGCCCATGTTCCACCTGTCGTTGTTCCGCATCCGGGCCTTCACCGCCGGGAACATCGCGAGCCTGCTCGCCGCCCTGGGCCGCGGCGGACTGCAGTTCATCCTCATCATCTGGCTGCAGGGCATCTGGCTGCCCCAGCACGGCTACGACTACGAGTCGACCCCGCTCTGGGCGGGCATCTACATGGTGCCGCTGACCATCGGGTTCCTCATCGCCGGACCGGTCTCGGGCATCCTCTCCGACCGCCACGGCGCCCGCGCGTACGCGACCGTCGGCATGCTCGGGGCGGCGGTCAGCTTCCTGCTCCTGAAGTTCCTGCCCGTCGACTTCTCCTACGTCGGGTTCGCGATCATCCTCGCGGTCAACGGGCTCTCGATGGGCCTGTTCTCCTCGCCCAACCGGGCCGCGATCATGAACAGCGTCCCGCCGCGGCAGCGCGGCGCGGCCGCCGGCATGACCTCCACGTTCCAGAACGGAGCGACGGTCCTGTCGATCGGCATCTTCTTCTCGATGCTGATCCTCGGGCTCTCCCGGACCCTGCCGACGGCCCTGCACGACGGGCTCGTCGCGCACGGGGTGCCCGCCGACGCCGCGCAGCGCATCTCCGAGCTCCCGCCCGTCTCGACGCTGTTCGCCGCGCTCCTCGGCTACAACCCGATGCAGACGCTGCTGGGCCCGCAGGTCCTCGCGCAGGTCGGCCCGGAGCAGGCGGGCTTCCTCACGGGTCGCTCGTTCTTCCCGCAGCTGATCTCGGGGCCCTTCGCCGACGGCCTCACCTTCGCCCTCGTCTTCGCCGCCGTCTGCTGCGTCGTGGCCGCCTTCGCCTCCCTGCTGCGCGGCGGGAAGTACGCCTACACCGAGCCGGCCGAGCCGGCCGCCGACGGGGCCGACGAGCTGGACGGCGCGGCGGTCACCGAGGCCGTCCAGCCGGGCTACGACGACGGCGACGGGGCGCTGGTGGGTGCCCCGAGCGGTGGCCGGGTCCTGCGCGGCCGGGTGACCGGCCCCGACGACGCCCCCGCACCCGCCGTCGTGACCCTCGTGGACCACGCCGGACGGCAGGCGGGCCGGGCGGTGGCCGACGACCAGGGGTGGTTCCGGATCGAGCCGCCGTCCTCGGGCGACTTCCTCGTGATCGCGACCCCGCAGGACGCCGCCCACGCGGCGGCGCCACGGGCGACCCAGGTCTCGGTGAACGGCGGCCCCGTCGACGTGGACCTGGTGCTCGGCCGGCGCTGAGCGGGTTGCGCCCTACTCCATGACGCTCGTCACGGCCGTAGGTAACCCGTTGGTAAAGAGCATTCGGGACCGTCATGAACCGTGACCGGATTCGACCATCCAGAGCGCATGCCTCGCCTGCTCGGCACCGTCACGGTGGTGCTGACGGCGGCGGCCGGGGCCATCGACGTCGTGACGTTCTTCGCCTTCAACCAGGTCTTCGCCTCCACCATGACGGGCAACCTGGTCCTCCTCGGTCTCGGGGTGGGCCAGGGCGAGTGGTCCCAGGTGATCGACAACGTCTGTGCCATGGGCGGCTACTGCGGCGGGCTCGTCGTCGGGACCCTGGTCTGCGGGGTGGCGATGCGCCGGTTGCCGTGGCGCAACGCGGTCGGCATCGCCCTCACCGTGGAGCTCGCGCTGCTCATCGCCGTCGGGATCTTCTGGTGGGGCGTCGACGACGACGCGGCGATCGCGCAGTGGCGGGTCATCGTGCTCGTCGTCGGGTCGGGGCTCGCGATGGGGATCCAGGCGGCGGCGATGCGCTACATCGGTCCGGCCGGCACGCCGACGAGCTTCCTCTCGGGCACGGTCACCAACTGGGTGTCGAGCCTCGTGGAGCTGCACAAGCCGTTCAGGTGGGGTTGGAACTCGCCGCTGCGGATCGCCGCGATCGTGGTGGCCGCGGCGGGCAACGCCGTGATCCAGGCCCAGGTGCCCGATCTGGCGTTCGCCGTTCCCGTGCTGCTCGTCCTCGTCGCCATCGTCGGGATGGCGG
Organism: Actinomycetospora sp. NBRC 106378; assembly: GCF_030269685.1. Taxonomy (GTDB): domain Bacteria; phylum Actinomycetota; class Actinomycetes; order Mycobacteriales; family Pseudonocardiaceae; genus Actinomycetospora. Next base: position 100,048 of record NZ_BSTT01000008.1, on the reverse strand, counting down.
TGGTGACCCGGGCGAACCACGGCGGGCTGGTGGCCGGCGAGCCCGAGTTCGCCCCGGACCCGCGGACCGAGGTGCCCGACGCCGACGCACCCGCCGACGAGGCTCCGGCGGACGAGCAGCTCGAGGCGATCGGCCGGGTCAGTGGCCGGGTGATGGACCCGGCAGGAGCGGCGAGCCCGGCCGCCGTGACGCTGGTCGACATGGAGGGCCGTCAGGTGACGCGGGTGCACACCGAGCCCGACGGCCGGTTCGACGTCCAGCCCCCGGAGGCCGGCGAGTTCGTCCTGATCTGTACGCCGCACCGGATGGGCGGGCGCGCCGCCCGCCCGCGGGCGGTCGTGGTGGCCGTGGACGGCAGCCCGGTCACCCACGACGTCGTGGTCGGGGCCCAGGCCTGAGTGGTCCACCTGGTCCGGTCGTGCGCAATGCAATGATGCTCGTCACGGTCTGACGCGATCTGGAGGGGCGCCGTCCGGGGAATGGAACCGGTATGACCGGTTTCGACCATCCGGAGCGACGGCCTGGGCTGCTCAGCGCGGTCACCATCGTGCTGACGGCCGCAGCAGGCGCCATCGACGTCGTCACGTTCTTCGCGTTCAACGAGGTCTTCGCCTCGACCATGACCGGCAACCTCGTCCTCCTGGGACTCGGGGTCGGCCAGGGGGACTGGTACCAGGCCCTCGACAACGTCGTCGCGATCACGGGGTACTGCAGCGGCCTGGTCGTCGGGACCCTGGTGTGCGGCGTGGCGATGCGCCGGTTGCCGTGGCGCAACGCCGTCGGGGTCGCGTTGACGGTCGAGCTCGCGCTGCTCGTCGCGGTGGGCGCCTTCTTCTACACCGTCGACGACGAGGCGCTCGCCCAGCCGCGCGTGGTGATCCTGGTCCTCGGGGCCGGCCTCGCGATGGGCATCCAGGCCGCGGCGATGCGCTACGTCGGCCCGGCCGGGACGCCGACCAGCTTCCTGTCCGGAACCGTCACGAACTGGGTGTCCAGCCTCGTCGAGCTGCACAAGCCCTTCACCTGGAACTGGAACTCGCCGCTGCGCATCGCGATCATCGTGGTGGCCGCCGCGGGCAACGGCGTGGTCGCCCGGGTGGAGCCCGACCTCGCGTTCGTCGTGCCGGTCCTGCTCGTGGCGCTCGCCATCGGGCTGATGGCGCTGGTCACCCGGGCCAACCACGGCGGGCTGGTCGCGGGGGAGCCGGAGTTCGCGCCGGACCCGCAGACCGAGGTGCCCGACGCGGAGGCCACCGTCGAGGAGCACCACGTCGTCGACGAGGCGCCGGCGGACGGGATCGGACGGCTCACGGGGCGGGTCGTCGACGGGACGGGCGGCCCGAGCCCCGCGGTCGTCGCCCTGGTCGACATGGAGGGGCGGCAGGTCGCCCGTGTGCACACCGAGCCGGACGGGACGTTCGACCTGCGCCCAACCGAGGCCGGGGAGTTCGTCCTCATCTGCACTCCGCACCGCACGGGCGGGGACACCGCCCGGCCGCGCGCCGTGGTCGTGACGGTGGCGGGGGAGTCGGTCGAGCACGACGTGGTCCTGGCGTAGGGGCGCACCTCGTCCGGGCACCTCGTGTGCCTTGTCGCGGTCTTCCGGCGTCCCCTCCTGGACTTGTCGTTCTGATCCACAACGACAAGGGCGGCCCGGATCGGAAGCGGGCCGCGACAAGCCGGCACGCTGGTCACGCCCCGATCGCGCCGCGGACCGTGCGGAGGTACTGCGCGCGTCGTCGGAAGACGTCGAACCAGGAGAACCGGTAGATCGTCAGGTCCCGCAGGAGGATCTGGTTCTCACGGTCGCGGTCCTCGAAGACGGCCATCTCCATCCCGTGCTCGGAGCGCCCGTCGAACTCGAAGCCCTGGCGTTGACGGCGATAGGCGAGGTCGACGTAGGCGTTCTTGCCGTCGGCGCGAGTGACCGGCATCTGGACCTCGGGTTCCTCAAGTCCGTCCTCGACGAGGGCGAGCCGTCCGGCGGTCTCGAGCGGCGAACCGGACAGCGGTCGCGCGGCCGCGACCAGACGGCGGGCCCGGAGGACACCCGGCGTGCCACGGCAGCGCCGGATCGCGTCGTCCAGTTCCTCCCGCGTGACGCGGCTGCGGAACAGAGCGCGCTCCATCGCCCACACGGCCCGGTACTCCTCCTCCGTGCGAGCCAGGTCGACGAGCGTGCGCGCGACGGTCGTGACCCGGAGCCCGTCCAGGTCGAGGACGTCCTCCGCGGCGAGGACCGAGGTGTGGAACCGCAGATCGGCGCGGTGCGGGCGGCGTTCGCAGCGGGGGATCGTCACCTCGTCGGGGCCGCCCGCGGGCACCTCGAGGCCGAGGACGCGTGCCGCCGTCCGGTGGCTCGCAACGGCCACGCAGCCGCCGACGGTCGCGCACGCGGCCCACGCGCGTTCCCGGTCGTCGGGCGGTTCGCCCTCCTTGTAGATCCCGCGGTGCACGCGGACGACCTGCTTCCGACGGAGGGCCTTGTCGACGAGGGTGGGGTCCTCGACGCGGATCAGCGCGCTGCGACGGAGGAGCCCGCCGTCGCCGGGCCGGGGTTCGAACCAGGACATGGCGCCGAGGATGTCGACGAGTTCCGTCGCGCGGCCACGTCCCGGGGTGCCGATGTGGACAACCCGCTCTCTCGCGCGCGGATGTGGACAACCGACCGTCCGAACGGCCCAGCGAGCAGTCGAGGGACCTTGTCGCGGGGAGCCCACCCGTGGCATCGGCCCTGTCGTTGTGAATCAGAACGACAAGGCAGACCGGAGTGGGCAGGAGGCCGCGACAAGGCGGACCCGGGTCGGGTCTGGTGGGCAGGACGCCGCGACACGACGGACCCGGGTCGGCCCGGGCGGTCCGCGTCGGCCCGGGCGGTCCGGCCGGGGGGCCCGGGTCGGCCCGGGCGGTCCGTGCGCCCGTGACCGGCCGTCAGGTCACCCTGTCGCGGGGAATCCACCCGGACCGTCCGCCCTGTCGTTGTGAATCAGAACGACAAGGCAGACCGGGGTGGGCAGGAGGCCGCGACAAGGCAGACCGGGGTGGGCAGGAGGCCGCGACAAGGCACACCGGGGTGGGCAGGAGGCCGCGACAAGACGGACCCGGGCCGGGCCCGGGGCCGGCGCGACCTAGCTGACCCGGACCGCCTCGATGTCGATCTCGATCCGCAGGGTGCGGCCGATCGCGAAGATGCCGGCGATCACCGACTGGTTCCACGAGATGTCGAAGTCGTCCCGGGAGAGCTGGGTGGTCGCCGAGAACCCGGCGCGTTCGCCGCCCCAGAGGTCGGGACCGGCCCCGTGGTAGATGACGTCGAGGGCGACGCGACTCCGGACGCCCTTGAGCTCGAGGTCGCCCACCATCGTCCAGTGGTCGGCCGTGTGCCGGAGGATCTCCGTCGAGGAGAAGCGGATCTCGCCGAAGCGCAGGACGTCGAGGAAGTCGGCCGCGCGCAGGTGCTCGTCGCGCTGCTCGTCGTCGGTGTCGACGCTGCCGGACTCGATCGCCGCCGTGACCCGCGAGCTCTCGAGGGTCGGACCCATGTCGATCGCGCCGGTGAAGCGGCGCAACCGGCCGTGCACCTTCGTGATCCCCAGGTGGAACGCCGAGGCCGCGATGCGGGAGTGCACCGGGTCGATCTCCCAGCGCCCGGGGGCCGGGAGTTCCAGGGCGCCGGTGCGGGTGAGCACCACCCGGCCGAGGCTCCCCGACGCCGGCCCGGCGACCGGACGAGCAGAGGGGGTGTGGCCGACTGCGGAGGTGATCACGGTGCAGGGGCCGGCGGGTAGGCCGTCGAGCGCGAACCGTCCGTCGTCGTCCACCGTCGTGCCGCCGATCTGCTGACCGGCGGCGTCGATCACGGTGACGACGGCGAAGGGCACCGGCCAGCCGTCACTGGTGACGGCGACCCCCGCCACCCGCTGGGTCCCCGACCGCGTGGCGGTCACGGCCGCCCGCCGTCGGCGTCGAAGCCGCGGTCGGAGTAGAGGTCGCCGGTGGCGTGCCGCCCGTTGTGGCCGTTCGAGTAGGCCCCCGCGGGCACGGCGTCGGCGCCGAAGTCCTCCCCGGAGAACGACCGGGTGGTCTCGGCGGGGCCGTCGTCGTCGGGGCCGAGCGCGGGCGGGGTGAGCGTGAGGGTGACCTCGGAGGGCTGCCCGGCCCCGACCTCGATCTCGCTGGCGACGGGGGCGTACCCGCTGGCCGTGATCGTGTAGGTCCCGGGGGCGACCTCCGGGAAGTCGAAGCTGCCGTCCTCGCCGGTGACGGCGGCGCCCACGACGTTGCCGTCGGCCCCGACCAGGGTGGCCAGCGCCTCGGCGACCGGGCGGCCGCCCGAGGCCGAGCGCACGACGCCGGACAGCCGGAGTTGGCTGACCAGGGCGATGTCGCGGGTGACGCGGCCCTCGCCCGGGATCTGCACGGTCTCGGCGACCGGCGTGGTGTCGGGTGCGGCGGCGGTCAGCGTGTAGGTGCCCTCGTCCAGGTCGGCGAACCGGTAGCCGCCGTCGGCGTTCGACCGGGCGACGGCGACGACGGTGCCGCGCACGTCCGTCAGCGTCAGCACCACCCCGGCGGAACCGGCGAGCGCGCCGTCCCGCGAGGCCCCCACGGTGCCCTCGAGGGACGCGCCGCCCCCGGAGAGCGACACGTCGTGGCGCAGCGGGCGGTCGGACACCGCGACCAGCGAGGCCTTCGGCTGGTGCGTCGACGACGAGCAGATGACGAGGTAGGTGCCGCCGTTCGACGGCGTGAGGCGGTAGTCGCCGGCGTCGTCGGCCACCGTGCGGTCGAGCTGGTCACCCGCGAGATCGCACAGGGTCAGCGCCGCACCCGGGAGGGGCCCGCCGTCACCGCGGGTGATCCGTCCGAAGATCATGATCGGCTGCTGTCCGTCCACCGTCGTACTCCTCAACCGCTCGAGACTCGGCGCCCTGGGTCACGCGGAGGGCGAACCGAACCACTGTCACCGAGCCGATACCCGCCCGGCCACCCGAATCCCCGCGGACCACCCGAGATTTCACTTTCATCGTACAAGCATCTAGCGGGGGACGCTCGGGTGATCACCGATGGTGTGCACCACCGATCGTCTGGCGCGCACGCAGGACCGGGAGCAGGCTGATCGGCATGGCTGCGCCCACCGACGACCGCACCTCGATCGCCCCGGCCACCGCCGACGAGGCCGGCATGCACGGAGACCCGTTCGCGGACCTGCCCCGCCCCCACCTCGAGCTCGACCCCGAGGCGGAGCACGTCGCCGACTTCTACTCCTACGGCGAGCTGCTGACCGACGACGAGCGGGACATCCTGCGCCGGCTGCGCGGCTACCTGGCCAGCGACGTCGCACCGGTGGTGAACGCGGCGTGGGAGGCGGCGGAGTTCCCGGAGCAGTTCCGCCGCGGCTTCGCCGCCCTCGACCTCGCCGGGCTGCCCTACGGCCTGTCCAAGCTCTCCCCGCAGCCCGCACGGCGCGTGCTCATGGGCTTCGTGCACGCCGAGATCGCCCGGATCGACGCCTCGACGAACAGCTTCTTCGGCGTCCAGAGCGGCCTCGCGATGGGCTCGATCGACGCCTGCGGCACGCCGGAGCAGCGGGAGCGCTGGCTGCCCCCGATGGCGCGGATGGACCTGATCGGCGCCTTCGGCCTCACCGAGCCGCACGGCGGGTCCGACGTCGCGGGCGGGATGGAGACCACCGCGCGCCGCGAGGGCGACGAGTGGGTCATCGACGGTCACAAGCGCTGGATCGGCAACGGCACGTTCGCCGACGTCCTGGTGATCTGGGCCCGGGACGGCGAGGCGGTGCGCGGCTTCGTCGTCGACCGGGAGACCCCCGGCGTGACCACCCGGAAGATCGAGGGCAAGACGGCGCTGCGGATCACGCAGAACGCCGACATCACCCTCGAGGGCGTCCGGGTGGGCGAGGACCGGCGGCTCTCCGGCGGGAACGGCACGTTCGCCGACACCGGCGGAGTGCTGCGCCGTACCCGCGGCAACGCGTCGTGGGCGTGCGTCGGCGTGCAGATGGCGGCCTACGAGCTCGCGCTGAGCTACGCCCAGCAGCGGGTGCAGTTCGGCCGCCCGATCGCCGGGTTCCAGATGATCCAGGACGCCCTGGTGCAGATGCTCGGCAACACGACCGCGTCGCTCGGGATGGCGTCGCGCAACGCGCAGCTGATCGACGGCGGGGGCGGCTCGGACGCGCACTCGGCGCTGGCCAAGCAGTTCTGCGCCGACCGGATGCGCGAGACCGTCGCGCTCGGCCGCCAGATCGTCGGGGGCAACGGCACGATCCTGGAGAACGGGATCGCGCGGTACTTCAACGACGCCGAGGCGCTCTACTCCTACGAGGGCACGCGCGAGATGAACACCCTCATCGTCGGGAAGAAGATCACCGGCCACAGCGCCTTCGTGCGGTAGCGATCACCCTTCCCGACGCCGGGTCGCGAGGCCCACGAGGTCGGCCGCCGGTCCCGCGAGGGGGCGGCCGCGCGGCCAGACGGCGGCGAGCCGTCGGTCGAGGTCGAGGCCGACGACGTGCACCGCCACGAGCGTCCCGACCGCGAGCTCGCCCGCCACGGCGAGCGAACTAAGGACGGCGGGCGCGACGCCCGCGGCGACCGCGCCCTTGATGGCGGTCGTGGACGCGAGCTCCAGGGCGGGCTCGGCGAGGGCTCCGACGGAGTGCTCGAGGAACGCCCGCGTCCCCGAGCCGTGCTCCCGGGCCACCAGCGGGGTGGCGCGGAGCCGCTCGGCGTCGATCCCCCGTCGTCGGGACGCCCACGCGTGGCCGGGCGCGACGACGAGCGTGAGCCGGTCGCGGGCGACGACCTGGGCGTCGAGGTCGTCGGACACCGCCGGCCCCTCGACGAAGCCGAGGTCCGCCGCGCCGGCGAGGACGTCCGCCGCCACGTCCGTGGAGTTGCGCGAGGACAGTGACACCGACGTCTCCGGGTGCTCGGTGCGCAGCGCGACCAGCCAGCGGGGGAGCAGGTACTCGGCGACGGTGAGGCTCGCCGCCACCCGCAGCCGGGCGGCCTGCTCGCTGCGGATCGACGTGACCCCGGCGTCGAGGGCCTCGGCCGCGTCGACGGCGACCCGCGCCCAGTCCGCCACCAGTGCCCCGTGCGGGGTGAGCCGGGTCCCGCGCGGTGACCGCTCCAGCAGCGTCACCCCGAGGGCACCCTCCAGCGAACGGATGCGGGCACTGACCGCCGCCTGGGTGACCCCGTGCCGCTCGGCGGCCCGCCCCATGCTGCCCAGCTCGGCCACCGAGAGGAGGACGTCGTAGGGACCGAGGTCGACCACACGGGGACTCAGGGGCACAAGCGCAGCTTATGACCCCACGAGGTCGGACCGCCTACTCGATCACTTCGCCGCGGACCAGTCTCGGAGCCATGACATTGATCGACGAGCGCGAGACGACGACCGGTCCCGCCACCGAGAAGGCGACGGGACGCCACGAGGCGGTGCCGGCCCACGGGTTCGCCCGCATCGGCCTGCTCCGGGACCTCGAGCGGCCCCGCGAGATGTTCGCGAACCTCGGGCCGAACTGGTACTCGTCGATCATGGGCACCGGCATCGTCGGCGGTGCCGCCGCCACGCTGCCCATCCAGTTCCCGGGTCTGCGGGTCTTCGGCACGGTCGTGTGGGGCCTCGCAGCCGTGCTGCTGGTGCTGCTCACCACGGCGTGGGCCGTGCACTGGATCCGGCACACCGAGACCGCCCGCGGGCACGCCGCGAACCCGGTGATGGGGCAGTTCTGGGGTGCGGTCGCGATGGGGGTCATGACCGTCGGCGCCGGGGCCGGGTCGCTCGGCGGCGCCGTCCTCGGGACCTCGACGGCGATCACGGTCGACTGGGTGCTCTGGAGCGTCGGGACCGCCATCGGGCTCGTGACGACGGCGGCGATCCCCTACCTCATGATCACGCGTGGGAACGTGGCGGCTGACGGGGCCTTCGGCGGCTGGCTGATGCCCGTCGTGCCCCCGATGGTCTCGGCCGCGAACGGTGCGCTGCTCGTCGGGCACCTCCCGGCCGGCACCGGCAAGGAGACGATGCTCCTGGCCTGCTACGCGATGTTCGGGGTCAGCCTCTTCGCGACCCTGGCGATCCTGCCCCAGATCTGGAACAAGCTCGTCGTGCACGGCACCGGGCCGGCGGCGACCGTCCCGACGATGTGGATCGTCCTCGGCCCGCTCGGGCAGTCGGTGACGGCGGCGAACCTGCTCGGCAACCAGGCCCGGGGTGTGCTGCCCGAGCCCTACGCCACCGGGGCCGAGGTGTTCGGCCTGCTCTACGGCGTGCCGACCTGGGGTTTCGCGATGGTGTGGATGGCGCTGGCCGCCGCGGTCACGATCCGCACGGCCCGTCGGAAGCTGCCGTTCGCGTTGACCTGGTGGAGCTTCACCTTCCCCGTCGGCACCGTCGTGACGGGCACCAGCGCCCTCGCCGCCCGCATGCACCTGCCGGCCTTCGCCTGGGGTGCCCTGGCGCTCTACGTCCTGTTGGTCGGGGCCTGGGCCGTGGTCGCGGCCCGCACCGCGCACGGCAGCGTCGTCCGTGGGCATCTGTTCGCCTGATCGGAGACGCAGCGCAGCGGAGCTCGACCATCGACGCCGCCGCACCTACTTCTGGACCCCAAGGTCGAACCTTGGGGTCCAGACGTACGAGACGGGGAAGGAACCGGGCATGACCGACACGCAGGCCGCGCCCGATCACCGGCGCCTGCTCCTCCGTGACCTGGAACAGCCGCGCGACCTCTTCGCCAACATCGGGCCGAACTGGTACGCGTCGGTGATGGGCACCGGCATCGTCGGTGGCGCCGCCGCGACCCTGCCGATCCAGTTCCCCGGTCTGCGGGGCTGGGGGACCGCGATCTGGGGCCTGGCGACGGTGTGGCTCGTCGTCCTCACCGCCGCCTGGGCCGTGCACTGGGTACGGCACACGGAGCGGGCCAAGGGTCATGCGACGAACCCGACGATGGCCCAGTTCTGGGGCGCCCCCGCCATGGGGCTGATGACGATCGGGCTCGGCTTCGCCCAGTTCGGGCCATCGCTCATCGGCGCCACGACCGCCCTCGCCGCGAGTTGGGTCCTCTGGAGCCTCGGCACGGCCCTCGGCCTGTTCACCACCGCGTGGATCCCGTACATGATGATCACCAGACACGAGATCGGGCAGCACCACGCCTTCGGCGGCTGGCTGATGCCGGTGGTCCCGCCGATGGTTTCCGCGGCGAACGGCTCCCTGCTGATCGGCCACCTGCCGCCCGGAGCCGGACGGGAGACGATGCTGCTCGCCTGTTATGCGATGTTCGGGGTCAGCCTGTTCGCGACGCTCGCGATCCTGCCCCAGATCTGGAACCGGCTCGTCGTGCACGGCGAGGGAGCCGCGTCGGCGGTGCCGACGATGTGGATCGTGCTGGGCCCGCTCGGCCAGTCGGTGACGGCGACGAACCTGCTCGCGAACCAGGCCCGCGGGACGCTGGGTGAGCCGTACGCGAGCGGCGCCGAGGTGTTCGGCCTCTTCTACGGGTTCGCCACCTGGGGCTTCGCGATGATCTGGATCGCCCTCGCCGCGGCCGTCACGATCCGGACCGTCCGCCGGAAGATGCCGTTCGCGCTGACCTCCTGGTGGAGCTTCACGTTCCCCGTCGGCACCTGCGTCACCGGGACCAGCGCGCTGGCGGCCCGGACCCACGTCCCTGCCCTCGCCTGGTGGGCGATGGGCCTCTACGCCCTCCTCGTCGCCGCCTGGCTCGTCGTCGCGGTGCGTACCGCGCACCGCAGCGTCGTCCGTGGCGACATCCTCGCCCCCGCCTGAAGGAGAATCCCGTGTCACCCGTCACCGTCACCATCACCGGCGCCGCCGGCCAGATCGCCTACTCGCTGATCTTCCGCGTCGCCTCCGGCCAGCTCCTCGGCCCGGACGTGCCCGTCCGGCTGCGTCTCCTGGAGATCCCCTCGGCGACCTCGGCCGCCGAGGGGGTCGCCATGGAACTCGACGACTGTGCCTTCTCCCTGCTGCGGGGGGTGGAGGTCACCGACGACCCGAAGGTCGCGTTCGACGGCACGAACGTCGGCCTGCTGGTCGGTGCGCGTCCGCGCGGGAAGGGGATGGAGCGCTCCGATCTGCTCGAGGCCAACGGCGGGATCTTCGGCCCGCAGGGCGCGGCGATCAACGCCCACGCCGCGGACGACGTCCGCGTGCTCGTCGTCGGGAACCCCGCGAACACGAACGCGCTGATCACCCGCGCGCACGCGCCCGACGTCCCCGCGGAGCGCTTCACCTCGATGATGCGCCTGGACCACAACCGCGCGATCGCGCAGCTCGCGAAGCGGGTCGGCGCGGAGAACGACGACGTGCGGCGCATGGTCGTGTGGGGCAACCACTCCTCGACCCAGTACCCCGACCTCACCCACGCGGAGGTCTCCGGCCGTCCGGCGACCGAGCTGGTCGACGACGCCTGGGTGCGCGACGACTTCGTCCCGACGGTCGCGAAGCGCGGCGCCGCGATCATCGACGCGCGAGGCGCCTCGTCCGCGGCGTCCGCGGCGCACGCCGCCATCGACCAGGTCCGCGACTGGATCCACGGCACCCCGGAGGACGACTACACCTCGGCCGGGGTGGTCTCCGACGGCTCCTACGGCGTGTCGGAAGGGCTGGTCTGCTCGGTCCCGCTGCGCGCCGTCGGCGGGCGCTACGAGGTCGTGGAGGGACTCGAGGTCGACGCCTTCTCCCGGGAGCGGATCGACGCGACGGTCGCCGAGCTGACCGCGGAGCGGGACACCGTCGCCGGCCTCGGGCTGATCTAGGGTGGGTGGCCGTCCCTCGGTGGACGACGCGGCGGCTCCCGCCCCCACGTCCTGCGCGAGTACGCCTTGCTCGCCGACGGCGAGCGGGGCGCGCTCGTCGCTCACCGAGGATTTCGACGTGACCGAGCGACAGCCGCGCGGCAACCTGCCGCAGGCGTTCGTGCACGCCCTCCTGCTCGAGTGCGCGGCCACGCTGCCCCCGCTCGAGGCGCCGGGGGCGCGGACGTGATCCGCCTCGACGTGTCCCGGCGCCTGCTGCTCGGGCTGCGCTTCGCGGCCCTCGCCGGCGTGCTCGTCGCCGCGGTCGGGCTCGCCGGTTGGTTCGCCCGGGATACCCCGCTGGGGGGCACGTGGCTCACGACGACGCTGGGCCCCACGGCGTACGTGGTGATCGCGCACCCGCGGAGCGCGATGAGCCGGCTGCGCAACGGGGTGATCGGGCACGCGACGGCGATCGCCGTGGGTCTCACCACCCTCGCGGCCTTCGGGCTCTGGAACGCCCCGTCGGTCGCCGAGACGCACGTCGAACGCCCGGCCCAGGTCGTCGCCCAGGCGGTCGCGCTCGGCGTGACGCTGCTGGTGCTCACGCTGGCGCGGGCACACCACCCGCCCTCCGGGGCCACGGCGCTGCTGATCGCCAGCGGCATCGCGGCCCCGGGGTCTCCGCTGCTCGGCCTCGTGGTCGGCCTCGTGATCGTCCTCGCCGCCGCACCCCTGCTCGCCCGCCTCCCCGGGGAGCGGGACGACACCGCCGATCTCGCGGGATCGGAGACGCCGATGGGATGAGGCAGGCCGCGTCAGGAGGCGGACGGGTCCGAGCCGAGCTCGCCGGGCTCGAGAATGCCGGCGGCGAACACGTACGCACCGATGAAGCCGAGGATGAACAGCACCCCGTGCAGGAGGCTGTCCAGCCCGTTCAGGTCCAGGAACGTCGGCGCGAACGCGAGCCCGAACGCGCCGACGAAGAGGTAGACGACGGTCTGCACCGCGAGGACCGTGCGGATCACCTTCTGCGAGGCGAACACCGCCCCGCCGACCACGCCGGCGGTGACGAGCAGCAGGACCGCGTGCGGGACATTGAGTCGTAGGCCCAGGAAGGTCCCACCCGCGACGACGAGGCCGGCGATCCCGACGGCCAGCAGGACCGCCGACTGGACCGCGAACACGACCCGGCCGATGCGCTCCCCGACGACCTCTCCGGGGACGGCCCACGCCGGAGCCCGGTCGAAGAGCTCGTCGTCGTCCCAACCACCGTGGACCGTGGTCGCCTTGCGACGTCCGTCGTTCGTCATGGTCGTTCGCCTCTTCCTGTCGTGGACGTCGACGACGCTAGGGCCGGCCTGTGTCCACCGGGACCCGCCTCCGCCTCGTGGGGTCCCAAGCGCTCCTTGTGAGCAGGTGTCGACCGGGGCCGTCGCGGGGAACGTGACGACCATGTCCCGGCACCGGATCGTGATCGTCGGAGGCGGCTTCGCCGGTGCGGCCGTCGCCCGTCGCCTGGAACGGCTCGTGCCCGACGCGGACGTCCGGCTCGTCTGCCCCGACGACCACTCCCTCTACCTGCCCCTGCTCCCCCAGGTGGCGGCCGGGGTGATCCCGCCGCGAGCCGCTGTCATCGGGCTGTCGCGCTCGCTGCGGCGCACGACCCTCGTCCCCGGTCGGGCCGTCGGCGCCGATCTCGACGCCCGTCGTCTGATCGTGGAGGCGATCACCGGCGAGCGCGACGTGCTGGCCTACGACCGACTCGTGCTCGCGCCCGGCAGCGTCACGAAGGTCATGGACATCCCGGGCCTGCGCGAGTTCGGCCGGGGGTGCAAGACCCTCGCGGAGGCCGACTTCCTGCGTGACCACGTGCTCTCCCAGCTCGAGCTCGCGAACGCCTCCTCGGATCCGGACGAGCGGGCGCGGCGCTGCCGGTTCGTCGTCGTGGGCGGTGGCTACGCGGGGGTCGAGACCGCCGCGAACCTCCAGCTCATGACGACGGCCGCCGCCCGCCGATCGCGCGACCTCACCGCCGACGACGTCCGCTGGCACGTGGTGCAACACGCCGACGAGCTGATGCCGGGCCTCGGCCGCCGACTCGGCGAGGACACGAAGGACGTCCTGGAGAGCCGCGGGGTGCAGGTCGACCTCTCGACGAGCCTCACCGCGGCCGACGACGACTCGGTGACCCTCTCCGACGGCCGGACCCTGGCGACGAACACGCTCATCTGGACCGCCGGCGTCGCGCCCAGCCCGTTGATGGAGCGACTGGGGGCCGACACGACGAAGGGGCGACTGGTGGTGGGCGCGGACCTCGCGGTGCCGGGCCGACCCGAGGTCTTCGCGCTCGGCGACGCCGCCACCGTGCCCGACCTGGTGAGCGGGGGCGACGCCGTCTGTCCCCCGACCGCGCAGCACGCGACGCGGCAGGCTCCGGTCGCTGCGGCCAACGTCGCCGCCTCGCTCCGCGGCGCTCGAGGGCAGGACTACCGCCACCACGACCTCGGTCTCGTCGTCGATCTCGGCGGCCGCGAGGCCGTCGCGAAGCCGCTCGGAGTCGCCCTCGCCGGACTGCCCGCCCAGGCGGTGACGCGCGGCTACCACCTCTGGGCGCTGCGATCGCCGGGTGCCGTCGCGCGGGTCGCCACGAACTGGGCGCTGCACGGTCTCGGCGCGAGCCACGCGGTGCGCATGGGCTTTCTGACGAACGCGAGCGGCCGCCTCGCCGAGTTCGAGCAGACCGACGACTACCTCACCCTCGACCAGGCACGGGCCGCCGCCGCGGCCCCGTGAACGGCGTCGCGATCCTGCTCGCCGCCGTCGCGGCCACCTGCAACGCCGCGGGCGACCTGCTGCAACGTCGCTCGGCGCGCAGCGAGACCAGTGACCTGCGGGGCTCGTTGTCCCTCGTAGGACGGCTGCTGCGGCAGAAGGCGTGGCTCGCCGGGTCGTCGTGAGCCTGGCGGGGCTGGGCATCCACATCACTGCGCTCTCGCTCGGGGAGCTCGCCACCGTGCAGCCGGTGCTGGTCGCGGAGCTCCCCGCGCCGTGCTGGGCTCGGCGTTCTTCTTCGGCCGGCGCCTCGCGCGGCGCGACTGGGTGGCGGTGGCTGCGCTCGCGGTCGGTCTCGTGCTGTTCGTGGTCTTCCTGCAGCCGACCGGCGGGGCGCCGCTGCAGGTGTCCGGTCCGCAGTGGGCGCTCGGGCTCGGCGTCGTCGTCGTGCTGATGGCGCTGCTGGTGACGGCGGGGTGGCGGGCGGAGAACGACCTGCGTGGTGGCCTCCTCAGCGCGGCCGCCGGGGCCGGCTACGGGCTCACCGGTGTGCTGTTCTCCGTGGCCGGCAGGGCCCTGAGCGCCGACGGCCTCGCCGGCGCCCTCACCACCTGGCGGACCTACGCCGCCGTCGCCGCCGGGAGCATCTCCTTCTACCTGCTTCAGAACGCCCTGGTGGCGGGCAAGCTGGTCGCGGTCGAACCCGGTTTGACGCTCGCGAACCCGATCGTCGCCGTCACCTGGGGGCTCGTCGTGTTCGGGGAGCAGGCCCGCGGCGGCGCCGCCGTCGGGAGCGCGATCGGCGGAGTGCTCCTGGCCGTGGGCGTGGTCCTGCTGGCCCGGTCGCCCGTCCTCGAGAACCACCACCGTGATGCGCGGGACGAGCCGTCACCGGTCGGTCCGTGACCACGGGAAGAAGGATCACGCCGGAGCGGTGACGACGAGACCGTGCGCCCGCGCGTGCTCGGCGAGTCGACGGTCGTAGGTCACGAACGCCTGGAGAGCCGGACCTGCGATCACAGCGGCAGTGGCGAGATGGATCGCATCCAGGCTCCGGAGCGGGTCGCCGGGGAGAGCGGCGGCCGTGGCGCGGACGACCTCGTCGAGCTCACAGCGGTGGAGACGTGCCAGCAGGGCCGGGACGGCGCTGAGAGCGGCCGGGGCGCTCCGCCGCAGTGCGCGGGCGAGTTCGACCTCCGCGATGACCGACGTCAGCCAAGGGACGGACATCCGCTCGGCGAGCCAGTCGCTCAGGGCGTCGGACTCCTGTTCCCGGTGCACCAGCTTCACGAGGGCCGCGGTGTCCAGGTAGAGCATCAGAAGCGCTCGTCCTCGCGCGCGGCCTCGACGAGTGCACCGGCGTCGTCCGACGAGACCGGACCCGACGGACGGGGCACCGGGCCCGCGAGCGTCGGCGGGTGGACCCGCCCGGCCGCGATGAGCTCGGCGAGCTCCGGCGGAGCGACGGGCGAGAGGTGTGCGATCACCCGCCCTCGCTCGGTGACCGCGAGGTGTTCTCCGGCCTTCACCCGGGCCAACACACCGGAGGTGTCCTGATTGAGCGCGCGGACGGGGACCTCGTTCACGCCAGCACAGTACTACATTGGTACTACTTCCGGCGTGCGTCCACCTGCCCGCGCTCCGGGTCGGGGGCGAGTGGATCGGGGGCGCCGGGCAGGTCGTCCTCGAGTCCGGCCGTGTACGTCGAGCGCCGCTCGAGGAGCCGGGCCACCAGGGTGCCCAGCGTGGCGGCCAGCGCGAGCGGGACGAGCATCCCCTGGCCGACATGGGTCAGCTCGAGGAGCAGCACGACCGTCGAGAGCGGCGCCTGCAGCGAGGCGGCGAGGAAGGCCGCGCCGCCGACCAGCGCGTAGGCGCCCAGCGGGCTGCCCGCCCACACCAGCACCCAGAGGTGGCCCAGGACTGCTCCCAGCAGGGCACCGGTCGCGAGGGTCGGCGTGAAGAGGCCTCCGGTCGCCCCGCTGCGCAGTGAGGCGGCCGTGATGAGCGGCTTGAGCAGGGCGAGCACGACGAGGAGCCCCAGCGATCCCCCGCCGTCGAGTACCAACTGCACCGGGCCCTTCCCGTTACCGAGGAGTTCCGGGAACGGGATCGCCAGCGCTCCGATCGCGGTGAACACGGCGGTCGTGGCGAGCGGCAGGCGCCAGGCGGTCGGCCGACCACGTCGGGCCCACCCGACGAGATGCACGAATCCGACCGCGGCGACGGCCGCGACCGGGGCGACCAGGACCGCGAAGACGATCACCGAGCCACTCGTCGGCAGCGACGCGAACAGGTAGACCGGCCGGTCGCCGATGACGATCCAGGCGCACACCGCGGCCAGGACGGACGTGACGATCGCCGGCAGCACCATCGGGAGCGCGAGCGACCCGAGCAGCACCTCGAGCGTGAACAGCGCGCCGCCGAAGGGCACGTTGTAGACCGCCGCCAGACCGGCACCGGCGCCGCAGGCGATGATCGTCCGTTGCTGCGCCGAGGACAGCCCGGCGAGCTCGGAGAGCCCGGACCCCAGCGCGGCGGCGACCTCCCGCGGCGCGCCCTCGCGGCCGAGCGACGCCCCCATCCCGACGATGACGATCTGCAGGACCGCGTCGAGCGCCGTCCGGATGAACCCCATCCGGCCCCGCTCGGACCACACCGATTCCGAGACCCCGGAGGAACGTCCCAGTCGTCGGCTCACCGGCCCGCGCAGCAGCCACCACCCGAGGCCCGCGACGAGGCCGGCCAGGGCGAGGACCCCGAGGCGCCGCCACCACGGCGCCTGCTCGACGCCCTGGAGGAAGCTCTCCTCGGTATAGCCGAAGGCGGTGTGCTGGACGAGGTAGAGCAGCAGCGTCAGCGCGCCACCCGCGAAGCCCGCCCCGACCCCGGTCAGCAGCACCACGACCCAGAACCGGGGGCCCAACGTGATCAGACCCCGGTGGCCCTCCGGGGCGTTCGGCTGCTGCACGGTGCCCTCCTAGACGATCAGCGCGACACCGCTGAGGACGGCCAGCAGCGCCACGGACCACCCGAGCAGCGGCACGGCCCGCGACGGCGCGAGCGGGACCGGGAGCGGGGAGTGGCGCAGCGCCCGCGTCCGACGCCGTCCGTAAATCGCGGTCGCGACGGCGATGACCAGGGCGAGGGAGGCGGGGATCAGCGCGAGGGTCAGCTGGGCGTGCTGCAGTTCCCGGATCGCGAGCAGCGCCGCATTGCCCGCCACCCCGAGGGAGGTCCGGCTCCACGCCAGCCCGGTCCGCTCGGCCTGCAGCCCGGCGTCGGACGGAGAGGTCACGTCGCGCCCCGGAGCACGATCAGCACCAGCCCGAAGAGCGCGAGCACCACGAGGCCGGCCGCGAGCACCCAGGGAATGCGCTGTGCGGGCAGTGGACGGTCGCGTCGGATGGCGGTCTCGACGCTGCGCCAGCGCAGCACGCCGGAGGCCGCCGCGACGACGGCCAGCGCCGCCAGCAGACCGCCGGTCACCGCGCGGGCCCCCGGGATGGTGAACGCCGGGACGAGCTGGACGATCGCGACGCCGGCCGCGAGCAATGACAACGACGTCCGCAGCCAGGCGAGGAAGGTGCGCTCGTTGGCGAGCGTGAACCGGTAGTCGGGCTCGCGCTCGTCGTCCGGCCCGCCGGAGTGCTCCTCCTCCGGGGGTGCCGCTCCGGCATCCGCCATGCGCTCTCCTCCCGCTTGCCTCCCGATGAGTGTTCACCATCGCGGGCTGTCGATCACTCCAGGACCAAGCACGGTGCATGTGGTCCCCAAGCCCGAGACCGGTGTCATCTTGCACGCGACCGTGCAGGGCCGGCAGGAACGACGCGAAGGGCATCACGGCGGTGCCGGCATAGCGCAGGACCGGCCCTCCCGGCCCACGTGTTGGGTCGGGCGCCCGCGAGGAGCCCACGGTGACCCCGTCGCGAACGAGGTCCGGCCCGACGAGGCGGGTCCGGGTCCGGGTCCGGGTCCGGTGTCCGGGTCTACGGTCCGCCGACATGACGCACGATGTCGAGACCGTGGACACCGGATCGCGACGGGTGACCCGTCGGATGACCGTGGAGACGACCCCGTCGGAGATCTTCGCTCTGCTCGCCGACCCGCACCGACACGGCGAGCTCGACGGATCGGGCACCGTGCGCGACGCGGTGTCCGGCCCGCACCGGGTGGCGCTCGGTGATCGCTTCGCGGTGAACATGCGCCAGCTCGGTATCCCGTACCGCATCACGAGCACTGTGGTGGAGGACGAGGAGGACCGGCTCATCGCATGGCGCCACCCGGTCGGCCACGTGTGGCGCTGGGAGCTGGAGCCCGACCCGGAGGGCACCGTCGTGACCGAGACGTTCGACTACTCCACGACGCTCGCGGCGCCGATGTTCGAGCTCTCCGGCCGGCCTGCCCGCAACGCCGGGGGGATCGAGGAGACCCTGCGGCGTCTCGGCGCGCGTTTCGCCGGTCACGGGGGTTGACCCGGCTCACTCCTCGTCGTCCCCGTCGGGACTGCGCTCGACCGCGACCGCGAGGACGTCGCGCAGGACCGGGGAGTGGCGGCGACCGCTCGGCCAGACCGCTCGGAGCTCACGCCGGACCTGCAGTCCGTCGACCTCGATGCGGCGGAGCCGACCGAGCGCGATCTCCCCGGCGACCGCGAGCGAGCTGAGGACGGCGGGTCCGACCCCGTCCTCCACGGCGGCCTTGATCGCAGTCATCGACGACAGCTCGACGACCGGTTCCGCAAGGCGTCCCTGGTCGGCCAGCGCCGCTTCCAGCGCGTGTCGCGTGCCCGACCCCGGCTCGCGGGCGACGAGGCCGACCCCGAGCAGCTCCTCGATCGTCATCGCTCTCCGGCGTCGGGCCCAGGTGCTGCCCGGCCCGACGACGAGGACCAGCTCGTCCCGGGCGATCGTGCGCGCCTCGAGCCCGTCCGGGAGTTCCGGGCCCTCGAGGAATCCCAGGTCGACCTCGCCCTCCAGGACGAGGCGGGCGACCTCGGAGGAGTTCACCGCGCGCAGGGAGATCGCGGCGTCGGGACGTCGGGCCCGCAGGGCGAGGAGCCAGTGCGGGGCGAGGTACTCCGAGACCGTGAGGCTGGCGCCGAGGCGGATGCGTCCCTCGGTGCGCGTCCGCAGTGCGTCGAGGCCCGCGTCCAGCGAGTTGGCGGCGCCGACGACCTCGCGGGCCCAGTCGGCGACGAGTGCCCCCTCGGTCGTCAGCCGGGAGCCCAGGGCCGACCGTTCGATGAGGGGCTGGCCGACGAGGTTCTCCAGGTGCCGGATCCGGGAGCCGGCGGCCGGCTGGGTGATGCCGTGCTCCGCAGCGGCCCGCCCGAGACTGCCCAGCCTGGCCACGCTCAGCAGCAGGTCGAGGGCCCGGAGATCGGGCACTCGGGGTGAGAGCGGCATGGCGGCGGACGATAGCGGCTCCCGTACTCCAAGAATCGTTGACGGAGTGCCCGACCCGTTGCCACGTACCGCGGGACGAGGACCGAGGGGACACTCCGCAACGATGGTTGATCTCGATCCCGGCCTCGACGACCTGGCAGCGCGCATCTCGCGGTGCACGGCCTGCCCGCGGCTCGTCGCCGCCCGCGAGGCCGCGGCGGGACAGGGGTACTGGGCACGGCCGGTGCCGGGGTTCGGTGACCGGGACGCCCGCATCCACGTCCTCGGCCTGGCGACCGCCCCGCACGGGGGCAACCGCCACGGGCGTGCGTTCACGGGCAATCGTTCGGCCGACACCCTCGTTGCGGCGATGTACCGCGCCGGCCTCGCCAATCAGCCCACGTCCCGCCATCCCGACGACGGGTTGTGCCTGCATCGCGCGTGGATGGCGTCGGCGGTGCGCTGTCCTCCACCCGAGCACCGGCCCACCCGCGCCGAGCGCGACGCCTGCCTGGGCTGGCTGAGCGCCGAGGTCGCCGCCCTGCGCGAGCTGCGGGTCATGGTGTGCCTGGGCCGCACCGCCTGGGAGGCGGCCTGCGACTGGGCCGGAGTCCGTCCGCGGCCCCGCTTCGCCCACGGGGCCGAGCACCGCACGGACGGCGGGCTGCTGCTCCTCGGCTGCTACCACCCGAGCCCGCAGAACACCCACAGCGGCCGGCTGACCCCGGCGATGCTCGACGACGTCCTCCTGCGGGCCCGCGACCGGGCCGGGCTCGGCCCTCTCGACACCGACCTCGAGGAGTCCGCGTGACCGCCGTCGCTCCGACGCCGGTCACCACCGAGCCGTGTCCGGCGCGGGAGACGAAGCGCGGTTCCTTGATCGGCCGGATGCTGAGGACGACGGACCCGGAGGACAACGCGATCCTCTGCGACGCCGTGCTCCCCGTCCCGGTCATCCGGCGAGGTGAGCGATGGCCTTGTCCGGGTCGGGCGCACCGCGCCGGTTGTGGGGCAGGAGGGTCAGGACCCGGGCCATCCCGCACGTGTCGGTGACGGCGGAGAAGGTCAGGCCGGCGCCGATGGCCCCGGCCAGGGCGACCGCCGGCCGGTAGCGGAGCCTGCCGATCACCCCGGCGAGGACGAGGGATGCGGCCGTGAGCCGGACCTGCCGCTCCATGGACCAGGCGCCCGCACTGCCGTGGACGTCGTGTCCGGCCTGCTCCCGGGCGGTGACGCCGCCGAGCACCTCGACCCGCGCGAGACCGGCGTCGGCGAGCTCCTTCCGGGCATGCGCGGCGCGGGTGCCCGAGGCGCAGAGCAGGACGAGCCCACTGGCGCGAGCGTCGAGGTCACGCCGGTGTAGCCCGACAGGCCGATGCCGGAGCAGGCACCGTGAATACCCCATCTCTGCCCCCGACCGCGCCGAGGAGCAGACCGACCACGAGGCCGATCGCCACGGCGAGCAGGATCGTCACGGCCGCCTCAGCCCGCAGCCAGGCCGAGCTCGACGGCCCGGTCGTAGGCGTCGTCGACCAGGACGACGTCGTGGCCGGCCCGGTCGAGCAGGCTCGCGGCCACGCTCGCCCGGAAGCCGGAGGCGCAGTGCACCCAGAGACGTCCGGTCGGGAGCTCGTCGAGCCGCGTGAGGAGGTCGGACAGCGGCACGTGGGTCGCACCTGGGATCCCGCCGAGGGCGCGCTCGTCGTCGCGACGGACGTCGAGCACCGGCTCGTCCGCGGCGCGCGCCGCGAGGTCGGTGAACGTCGCGGTCGGGTAGGAGCTCCGGTCCGCCGCATCCGTGGAGCTACCCGTCGCGGCCCCGGCCGGCCGGTCGATGCCGATCCGCGTGAGCTGGCGCTGCGCCTCCGCGACCGCCTCCGCGTCGTCGGCGACGAGGGTCACGGGCGTCCCCCACGGGATCAGCCAGCCCAGATAGGTCGCGAACTGGTCGCCCAGCTCGATGCCGATGCTCCCGCGGAGGTGGTCGGCGGCGAACGCGGTGCGGGCGTGCAGGTCGACGACCCACTCGCCGTCGGCGATGCGCTTCGTCAGCTCCGCCGGGTCGACCTCGTCGACGGGGCGGAGGTCGGACTCCGTCGGGCCCGCGAGGTTGGCCGGCGCCATGTGCGCGTAGTAGCGGGGGTAGGCGGTGAGGTTCGCGACGAGGGTCTCGACGTAGTCGTCCTCGTCGGAGGCGAGCAGGGCGTCGTTCCCGGCCCGCTCCTGCCCGATCGTCGACGACTCGGCCCCGCTCGCGCCGCCCGAGGAGCAGAAGCTGCCGAAGCCGTGGGTCGGGTAGACGAGGGTGTCGTCCGCGAGCAGGTCGGCCAGGCGGTGCGCCGAGCGGAACTGGGCGGCGGTGAGCTCGTGGGTGCGGGCCGCGTCGACCAGGTCGGTGCGCCCCACGCTGCCGAACAGCAGGGAGCCGCCGGTAAACACGGCGGCCGGCTCGTCGTGCGCCGCGGTGTCGTCCACGACGTAGGCGAGGTGGGTCACGGTGTGGCCGGGGGTCGCGACCACCTGCACCGACAGGGAGCCGACGGTCAGGACGTCGCCGTCGGACACGGCGCGGCGCGGGAACGCGACCGGGTCGGCGGCGTTCACCACGTAGTCCGCGCCGGTCTCGGCGGCCAGGGCGTGCCCGCCGGTCACGTAGTCGTTGTGGATGTGGGTCTCGGCGACCAGTCCCACGCGCAGGCCGCGCTCGCCGAGGACGCGGCGGACCCGGTCGAGGTCGCGCTGCGGGTCGACGACGAGGGCGTCGCGCCCGTCGTGCACGACGTAGCTGCGGTCTCCGAGGGACGTGGTGGCGAGGACGTCGACCTGCATGTCGGTCTCCTGCGGTGGCGGACGGTCGGACGTCCACGAACCTAGGAGGGGCCGGCACGCGTGCCGAGTAAATGTCGTGACATTTGAAAAGTGGTCAGCTGGTCCCGACGGTGACGTGGTAGCCCGTCGCGGAGAAACCGGCGCGGAGCACGAAGCGGTCACCGCGCACGACCGTCGTCCGCCACTCCACGCGCCGCTCTCCGTCGCGCCCGAGTCGGTCGATCGCGAACACGGCGGCATGGGGCGGCACCTCGAGCACGGCGCGCTCCACCCGCCCCGGCATGAGCGCCCGGATGCGCTCCTCGCCCTCGATCGGACGGACCCCGGTGCGGGCGGCGAGCTCGTCGTACACCGAGGTGTGCGAGAAGTCGACGTCCAGCGGTGGCGCGGCCAGGGCCGCGGGCAGCCAGACCCGGTCGAGGGCCAGCGGCTCCTCCCCGGCGAGGCGGAGACGTTCGAGATGGACCAGGGGCGTCGACTCCTCCAGCCCGAGCCGGGCGGCGACGACACCGTCGGCCCGTCGGTCGAGTCGGCGCACGATACTGCGCTGGCTCAGCCCGGCCGCCCGGACCGAGGCGAACAGGCTGTAGAGGGCTCCGACCGGCTGGGTCAGGGAGCGGTCGGTCACGACCCGGGAGGGTCGGCCGCGTTCGGCGGTGACGACGCCCTCGGCGCGCAGCGCGCGCAACGCCTCCCGCACCGTGGTCCGGCTGACGTCGTACTGCGCCGTGAGTTCCAGCTCCCCGGGGAAGACCTCGGGGAACTCACCGTCCTCGGCCCGACGCCGGAGGTCCGCGCGCACCTGCGCCCAGAGGGGAGGACCGCCGACCCTCTCGATGGCTCCCGGTGGCACGGCCGTCCCTTTCCGCTCGGAGGGCCAGTGTGGTCCGCCCGCGCCGCGGGGTCGACGTACCGTCGTCGGTGGACAGGGACGACGACACGGAGACGGGAGGGCCCGGCCGCTCGTGAGACCGCCATCGGCCGTCGAGGCGCACCCGGTCCTCGCGATCGGGCTCGCACTCTGCTCCGCCTTCCTCTACGCGCTCGCGGCCGCCCTGCAGCGCCTCGCCGCCGGCCGGACCGGGGACCGCTCGCACGACGGGCGAGCCTTCTTCGGCGCCCTGGTCCGCCAGCCCGTCTGGTGGGGCGGGGTCGGGTCGATGGCGGCCGGGGCGGGCGTGCACGTGGTCGCCCTCGGCCTGGGCTCGGTGACGCTCGTCCAGCCGCTGGGGGTGCTCGCGCTCGTGCTCGCCCTCCCGCTCGACGCCCGCTTCGAGCGGCGGGTGGTGACGCGGGCCGAGTGGGCGGCCGCGGCCGTCCTCGTTGCGGGCCTCGGCGGCCTGCTCGCCCTCGCCCCGCACCACGGCGAGGGCGGGGCGGCGCCGCCGACGGGCCTCGTCGCCGTGGTGGTCGCGGCCGCGGTGGTCCTCGCGCTGCTCGTCACGACGAGCGCCCGCCTGCGCACGGCCTCCCGGGCGGTCTGCCGGGCCGCCGGCGCCGGGCTCTGCGCCGGGACGACGTCGGGCCTGGTCCGGCCGGTGCTCCACGGGCTGCACCGCGGCCCGTTCGACGCCGGGCTCGTGACGGCGGGCGTGGCGGTCCTCGTCCTGCCGGTGCTCGGACTGCTCCTGCTCCAGACCGCCTACCGCGACGGCGGGCTCGACGCGGGCCTCGCCACGCAGACCACGATCGACCCGGTGGTGGCCGGGACGATCGGGATCGCGGTGCTCGGCGAGCGGTTCACCGGGGGCCCGGGCGGCGCCGTGCTCGCCGCGGCCTGCGCGGTCGTCACCGTCGCGGGGCTGGTGTGGCTGATCCGGTCGGGGCCCGGCGCCGTCACGTCCCGTGCAGCCGCAGCCGGGCCCACGAGTTGTTGACGTAGCCCTTCGGGTTCCACACCTGTTCCGGCCGCTCCGGCTGCAGCGCCGCCGAGGAGTCCCAGGCCCGGGCCAGCAGCTCGGTCTCGCCGCGCGGCAGGTCGACCGTGCTCGACCAGTGGCGCCAGGCCCACGGACTCACCTGTTCCTCGAGATCGGCCTGGGACCAGGAGGTGCCGCCGTCGGTGGAGACGTCGACGCGGGCGACCGTGCGGTCGCCGCCGGCGAAGGCGTAGCCGGTGACGGTCAGCGGACCGGCCGGGTGGGACGACCCGTCGTCCGGGGAGAGGAAGTCGCTGTTCACGGCCACGAGCCCGAGGGCGACACCCTCGCCGGGAGCCCTCGTGACCTCGGCGTCAGCCGGTAGGAGCCGGTAGGTCGACGCCTGGAAGAAGTTGGGGGACGGCGCGTCGGCCACCCGGACGCGCTGCACCCACTTCACGCTGCGCGCCCCGATGTAGCCGGGGACCACGACCCGCAGCGGCGCCCCGTGGATGGGCGGCAGGGGCTCGTCGTTCATGGCCCAGGCGAGGAGCACCTCGGGCATCCCGGCCTTGCGCAGCGGGACCGAGCCGCCGAACACGTCCGGTGGCTGCGGCTCGTCGCTCAGGTCGGCGCCGAGGAACTCCACGTCGGTCGCGCCGTCGACGACGCCCGCGGCGGCCAGGACGTCGGCCAGCCGGACGCCCGTCCAGGTCGCCGTGGCGGTGGCCGTGGGGCCCCACGGCGCCTCGCCCGGGATGTCGCGCACGGCGACCAGTCCCTCCCGGCGGTTGCCCGCGCACTGCAGCGTCGCGGTCTCCGTGGCCTCCGGGAACCGGGCGCGCAGGTCGTCGAGGGAGAGCGCCAACGGCGTCTCGACGAGCCCGTCGACCACGAGCCGCCAGGACGCGGCGTCGCCCTCGGGAACCGGGCCGTGGTTGCGTGAGTAGAAGGCGTCGAGCGGTGTCAGCGTCGCCCCCACGAGGGCGGCCCGCGGTGGCTCGGCGTTGAAGGGTTGGTCGGAGTGGACGGTCATGTCAGGCCGTTTGCCGTGCACAGGCGCCTCTCGTGACACAGAGTGTCGAATAGGTCACAAAGTTCGTCCGTTGGCGTGGACTCGTCGGTGACCGATCAACTCTCCGGGTCCGGACAGGCGGCTCGGCACCCCCACACGAGGCCGTATGCCCTGGTCAGCGGGGTCATAAACGCCGCTTCCGTGTGGGCGGGGCCGACCGGTTCGCCCTGTGTGACCGTCGTAGGGTCTGGCGCCATGACCCAGACGCCGATTTACGACGAAGTCAGGCGTTCGCTCGGACGGGCCGACCGCGTGGAGCGGCGGTCCTTCCGCGGGGAGGACGGTGCGGCCGGACCGGAACGCGTGTCGCGGCCCGTCATGCTCCGTGGCTCCGGGGGCCGTCATCGACGCTCGGGGGACTGAGCCCCGGTCGGGACCCCCGTCGGGACCGCCGCCTCCCGACGAGTCCGCGACGGTCCTGCTGAGCGGGACCACCCGACGTCGGGAGACCCCGGAGGACCCCGCGCCGCCCGGTCGCATCTCGGGCGTGCGTGTCACCGGGCACGCGCTCGCCGCCACCACGACGGCCGCCGTCGGCGGCTTGATCGGGGGCGCGACCGGCACCGTGGTGGGCGCCGCGTTCGCCTCCGTGGTGACGACCGTCGGTGAGGCCGTCTACCAGCGCTCCCTGGAGCGCACCCGCGACCACGTCCGCAGCCGGCTGGACGCCCGCCGTCGGCCGGCCCCGGCGCCGACGGCGGTGCTGCCCGACGGGCCGCCCGCCGACGACTCGCCGACCGTGCACCTGCGACCCGTGGCCGCCGGTGGCTCGCGGAGCCGCGCGAAGATCGCCGCGCTCGTCGCGTCCGGGCTGCTCGTGTTCCTCGTCGCGATGGTGGTCGTCACCGGCATCGAACGCGTGAAGGGCTCGCCGCTGTCCGGTGGCACCGGGACGAGCGTGGGCGAGGTGATCGGCACCCGGCCCTCGGACGACGCCACCACCACCGAGCCCCCGGACACCACCGCGGACGACCCCACGACGACCACCGGGCCGGAGGCGACCACCACGACGCGGTCCGCGTCACGCACGACCACGTCCCGGTCGCGCGAACCGGCGGTGACCACGACGCTGGAGCAGCCCGCCAACTGATCACCGCAGGAGGACCCGCGCCGTGCGCACCGACTTCGACCCCCACGAGCTCGGCCCGGGCGCGTTCTACCAGCTCCTGAACTCGGTGGTCGTGCCCCGCCCGATCGCCTGGGTGGCGACGACGTCCGCGGACGGGGTGGACAACCTCGCGCCCCACTCGTTCTTCACCGTCGCCTGCGTGGACCCGCCCGTCGTGCAGTTCACCTCCGTCGGCCGCAAGGACTCGCTGGCCAACGTCGAGGCGACCCGGGAGATGACGATCTCGCTCACCCCGGAGTGGCTGTTCGAGGAGGTCAACGCCACCGGCACGAACTTCTCCCACGACCAGGACGAGTTCGCCGAGGTCGGCCTCGAGCGCGAGCCCTCCACCCACGTCCGGCCGCCGCGCGTGGCGCGCTCGCCCGTGGCGCTGGAGTGCGTCCTGCACTCGACGGTGTGCCTGGGCAACTCCACGGTGGTCTTCGGTCGCGTGGTGCACGCCGCGGTCGACGAGGACGTGCTCGTGGACGGCCGCCCGCAGATCGACCGGCTCAGGCCGCTGGCCCGCCTCGGGGGCAACCAGTGGTCGACGATCGGCGAGATCCTGGAGAAGCGGCGGATCGACGTCGCGGACTGGCCGCAGGGTTACGAACCCTCGGGCGGCTGAAGCACCGCGTCGAACGCGGCGGGATCTCCTGCGACCGCACGCAGCCGCCCGTAGGGGTCGGCCACCAACCGTCGCGTGTTGTGGTCGAGCAGGCCCATCACGCCGGTGATCGTGGCGGCGGTGGCGCCGTCGCGCGTGCGGATCAGCTCCGCGTCCATCCGGAAGCTCTTCCCGGCGCCGAACGTCGTCGTCATGACGATCTCGACCACGTCGCCGACGACGAGCTCGGCGAGGAAGCGCGCGGTCGTCTCCAGGATGACGGGGCCGATGCCGTCCGCGGAGAGCTCCGCGATGCCGACCGAGGCGGCGCGGAAGGTCTCCTCGCGGCCGTGCTCGCCGTAGCGGTGGTACTCGGCGTGGTTGAGGTGCCGGTTGGCGTCGGTCTCGTAGCCGCGGACGGTGACGGTCTCGCGATGTCCGGGAGTGCTCACGAGGGCGTGATCGTGGCAGGCTCCGTCCTCGTGCGCATCGGGATGGGGATCAATTACGCCGGCGGGTTCGAGGAGACGGTCGCCGAGCTGGCCGAGCACGAGAAGGCCGGTCTCGACATCGTCTTCGTGCCGGAGGCGTACAGCTTCGACGCGGTGAGCCAGCTCGGCTTCATCGCCGCCCGCACGGAGCGGGTCGAGATCGCGTCCGGGATCCTGCAGATCTACACGCGGACCCCGACGCTGACCGCGATGACGGCGGCCGGCCTGGACTACGTCTCCGGCGGCCGCTTCACGCTCGGGATCGGGGCCTCCGGCCCGCAGGTCATCGAGGGGTTCCACGGCGTGCCCTACGACGCCCCCCTCGGGCGGACCCGCGAGATCATGGACATCTGCCGGCAGGTGTGGCGGCGCGAGCGCCTCGAGCACACCGGGAAGCACTACTCGATCCCGCTGCCCGAGGGGCAGGGCACGGGACTGGGCAAGCCGCTCAAGCTGATCAACCACCCGGTGCGCTCGTCGATCCCGATCCTCGTCGCCGCCCTCGGGCCGAAGAACGTCACGCTCGTCGCCGAGAAGGCCGACGGCTGGCAGCCGATCTTCTTCGTGCCGGAGAAGGCGCACGAGGTGTGGGGCTCCTCGCTCGAGGCCGGGAGGGCGAAGCGCGACCCGTCGTTGGGACCCCTGCAGGTCTTCCTGCAGACCTCGTTCTTCGTCACCGAGGACGACCACGTCGCCGGGCAGATGCTCGACGGGATGCGCAACATGGTCGCGCTCTACGTCGGCGGCATGGGCGCGAAGGGGAAGAACTTCTACAACGACGTCGCCCGCCGCTACGGCTACGACGACGAGGCGGAGACCATCCAGGACCTGTACCTGGACGGGAAGAAGGACGAGGCGGCCCGCGCGGTCCCCGAGGAGCTGCTGCGCGCCATCTCGCTGATCGGCCCGCGGTCCTACGTCGCCGAGCGCATGGCCGCCTTCGCCGAGGCCGGCGTGACGACGTTGAACATCACTCCGCTCGGGGGCACGACGGCGGAGCGGGTCGCGTTGACGGGGCAGGCCAAGGAGATCGCGACCGCCCTGTAGGACGAGTCCAGCCACGAGCGAGGAGCAGCATGCGGAAGTTCGCCGACGTCGAGGAACTGCGCGCCGCGGTGGGGGAGGACCTCGGGACCAGCGACTGGGTCCTCGTGGACCAGGAGCGCATCAACGTCTTCGCCGACGCCACCGACGACCACCAGTGGATCCACACCGAGCCCGAGCAGGCCGCGAACGGGCCCTTCGGGAAGACCGTCGCGCACGGGTTCCTCACCGTCGCGCTGATGCCGAAGTTCGGCTGGGACACGTTCCAGGTCAGCGGGGTCTCGATGACGGTGAACTACGGGCTGAACAAGGTCCGGTTCCCCGCGCCGGTGCCGGTCGGCAGCCGCATCCGGGGGCACTGCAGGCTCGTCGACGTCACCGACGTGAAGGGCGGCGTCCAGGCCACCATCGGCGGCACCGTGGAGATCGAGGGCTGGCCGAAGCCGGCGTGCGTCGCCGAGGTGATCCTGCGATATGTGCTGTAGCTCGTGAGCACTGTTCCGTGCCAGGACACCGAACAGTGCTCGCGGGCCGCAGGCACCTTCCGTTGTGCGGGATCGCACGGACCGGCCCGACCCGTCGTCGGGAAGGATGGCCGCCGTGGGCGACGCCGTGATCTGTGAGCCGATCCGTACTCCCGTCGGTGGTTTCGGGGGGTCGCTGCGCGACGTCCCGGTCCAGGAGCTGGGCGCCACCGTGATCCGCGAGCTGGTCCGCCGCACCGGCGTGACCGCCGAGCAGATCGACGACGTCGTCTTCGGGCACTGCTACCCGACGATGGACGCGCCGGCGATCGGGCGAGTCGCGGCGCTGGACGCCGGGCTCGACGTGACGGTGCCCGGCATCCAGATCGACCGGCGCTGCGGCTCGGGTCTGCAGGCCGTGCTGTACGCGGCGATGGCCGTCGCCTCGGGGGCGAACGACCTGGTGCTGGCCGGGGGCGCGGAGTCGATGTCCGGCGCCTCGTACTTCACCGACAAGGTCCGCTGGGGCACCAAGGCCGGCGGGTTCGAGATGAAGGACTCCCTCGCCCAGGGTCGCGTGCACGCCGGCGGGGTGAACCACCCGGTGCCCGGCGGGATGATCGAGACCGCGGAGAACGTCCGCAAGAAGTACTCGATCCCGCGTGAGGAGCAGGACCGCCTCGCCGTCCGCAGCCACGAGAAGGCGACCGCCGCGGTCAAGGAGGGGCGCTACGCCGACGAGCTCGTGCCCGTGACGATCCACGGCCGCAAGGGCGACACCGTGGTCGACCAGGACGAGCACATCCGCCCGGACGCGAACCTGGAGTCGCTGGCGAAGCTGCGCCCGATCATGGGCAGGCAGGACCCGGACGCGACCGTGACCGCGGGAAACGCCTCGGGTCAGAACGACGGCGCCGCGGTGTGCATCGTGACCACCCCGGAGAAGGCGGCCGAGCTGGGGCTGCGGCCGCTCGCGCGGCTCGTGTCGTGGGGCGTGGCCGGGTGCGGGCCGGAGATCATGGGGATCGGGCCGGTGCCGGCGACGGAGAAGGCCCTGGGGCAGGCCGGGCTGACGCTCGCCGACCTGGACGTCATCGAGCTGAACGAGGCGTTCGCCGCCCAGGCGCTCGGGGTCGGGCGGGAGTGGGGGATCGACCTCATCACCGACGAGCGGGTCAACCCGAACGGCTCCGGCATCTCGCTCGGGCACCCCGTCGGCGCCACGGGCGTCCGCATCCTGACGACGATGCTGCGCGAGATGGACCGCCGTGAGGCGCGCTACGGGCTCGAGACGATGTGCATCGGCGGTGGTCAGGGCCTCGCGGCGGTGTTCGAGCGGCTGTCGTAGGTCCTCCGGGTGTCAGCGGTGGCACACGGCTGACACCCGACGTCAGGAACGGGACACGCTCGGGTCCCGACGACGGGTCAGCGGCCCTGCCAGCGCGGGGTGCGCTTCTCCCGCGCGGCGAGCCCGCCCTCCTTCGCGTCCTCGGTCGACCCGGCGACGCGGCGCATCGTCTCGCCGAAGCGGATGGCGTCGGTCTGCGACATCTCCGGGCCCCGGCGGGCGACCTCCTTGATCGCGCGCTGGGCCAGCGGCGCACCGGCGAGGAGGCGCTGCGCGAACGCGTCGACGGCGGGTCCGAGTTCGTCGTGCGGGACGACCTGCAGGGCGAGGCCGATCTCCCTCGCCCGCGCGGCGGAGATCGTCTCGCCGGTCAGGAGCAGCTCCATCGCCGGCTGCCAGCCGATCCGCCCGGGCAGCCGCAGGGCCCCGACGATCGTCGGGACGCCGAGCTTCACCTCCGGGAACCCGAAGGTCGCGCGGTCCGAGGCGATGACGATGTCGCACCACGTGACGAGCGTGAGCCCGTAACCGAGACACAGACCGTTGACCGCCGCGATCACCGGCTTGTGGATCTCCCAGCCCGACTCGAACGAGTTCACCGTCGGGCGCTCCCAGTACGAGCCCGGGAACTCGCCGGCCGGGTTGCGCTCGGAGGTGAAGTCCGCGCCCGCGCAGAACGCGCGGCCCTCGCCCGTCACCACGCCGACCCAGGCCTCGTCGTCCCCGCGGAGGCGGTCGAACGCTCCGTTGAGCCCGTCGCGCATGGCGCCGTCGATGGCGTTGAGCTTGTCGGGCCGGTCGTAGGTGATGGTCGCGACGTGGCCGGTGCGCTCGTAGCGGACACGGTCGTGGAAACGCTCGGCGACGTCGGGCACCCGGGCACGGTAGCGGCGTCCGCCCGCTGACAGGAAAGCGTCGTCGCTGCCACGGGACGACAGCAACGACGCTTCTCTGCCACCGGGACGGCTGACTCCCACATCACACCGCCCCGACCGGGTAGCCCCGTTGGCGCCCGGGCGAGCGCAGGTGCATAGTTGTACCGACCAAGCGATTGTACGGAGCACGCAATGAACGCAGCAGTCGGCGAACGGACGCCGCTCACGGTCCCCGAGGGGGTCGACGAGCGCTGGGTGACCTCGGACCGGATCGGCCTGCAGCTGATCCGTCTGATCCGCCTCATCGAACGGCAGCGGGTCGTCAAGGCGAAGAAGGACAAGGACGGCGTCGAACGCGCGGCCTACGTCCTGCTCGCCCGGCTGGTCATCGACGGGCCGCACCGGTCGAACGCGCTGGCCGAGGCGGTGCACTCCGACCCGTCGACGGTGAGCCGCCAGATCGCCGCGCTGGTCAGGATCGGCTACGTCGAGCGCCGGCCCGACCCGGCCGACGGCCGGGCGTGCCTGCTGGCCGCCACGGACGAGGGCCACCGCGTCTTCGCCGCGAACCGCGACCTGCGCAACCGCTGGATCTCCGACGTCACGAGCGACTGGGACGACGCCGACCGCGAGCGGCTCGTGGAGCTGATGGACCGCTTCACCACCGCGCTCGAGAACCACCACGAGTCCGGCGCCACGGGCGCCGAGGAGGACCGATGAGCACGACCACCGCCTCGCCGCCGGCGAGCGCGGCGAAGACGTCCGGCACGGGCGCCTTCACGCACCGCCAGATCCTGACGATCCTGTCCGGGCTCATGCTCGGCATGTTCCTGGCCGCGCTCGACCAGAACATCGTCTCCACGTCGATCCGCACGATCGCCGACGACCTCAACGGCCTGAACCTGCAGGCGTGGGCGACGACGGCGTACCTGATCACGGCGACGATCTCGACGCCGCTCTACGGCAAGCTCTCCGACCTCTACGGACGCAAGCCGTTCTTCCTCTTCGCCATCGGCGTCTTCATCATCGGGTCGGTGCTCTGCACGATCTCGACGTCGATGTACGAGCTGGCGATCTTCCGGGCGATCCAGGGTGCCGGCGCCGGTGGTCTGATGAGCCTCGCGCTCACGATCATCGGCGACATCGTCCCCCCGCGGGAGAGGGCCCGGTACCAGGGCTACTTCCTCGCGGTGTTCGGCACGTCGAGCGTGATCGGCCCGGTGGTCGGCGGCTTCCTCGCCGGCACCGACTCGATCATCGGCATCACCGGCTGGCGCTGGGTCTTCCTCGTCAACGTGCCGATCGGGATCGTCGCCTTCACCGTCGTGTGGCGGGTGCTGAACCTGCCGCACTCGCGGCGTGAGCGGCGCATCGACTGGCCCGGGGCCTCCGCGCTGGCGATCGCCCTCGTCCCGCTGCTGATCGTCGCCGAGCAGGGCCAGACCTGGGGCTGGGGCTCGGCCTGGGCGATCACCTGCTACGTCATCGGCGTCGTCGGGATCATCGGCTTCATCCTGGCCGAGCGGGCCTACGGCGACGACGCGCTGCTGCCGCTGCGCCTGTTCCGCAACGGCGTCTTCTCGCTCACCACGGTCATCGCCGTCATCACCGGCATCGGCATGTTCGGCGGGATCGCGATCGTCCCGCAGTACCTGCAGATCGTCGGCGGCTCGAGCCCGACCAAGGCCGGCCTCGAGATGATCCCGCTCGTCGGCGGCATCATGGTCGCCTCGATCGTCTCCGGTCAGCTGACCAGCCGCACCGGCCGCTACAAGGTCTTCCCCGTCATCGGCCTCGGCCTGATGACCCTCGGGATGGTCCTGTTCCACTTCCTGCTGCACGCCGACACGCCCTACTGGCAGGTCGCGGTGCTGATGGTCGTGTTCGGCCTCGGGCTCGGCAACTGCATGCAGACCCTGGTGCTGGCGGTGCAGAACGCGGTGCCGGCGAGCGACATGGGCGTCGCGACCGCCTCGGCCACCTTCTTCCGCCAGATGGGCGGCACGGTCGGCGTCTCGGTCTTCCTGTCGATCCTGTTCTCCACGCTGGGCGGCAACATCACCTCGGCGTTCCGCACGGCGACGGGCGACCCGGGCTTCCGGGCCGCGCTCGCCGACCCGGCGGTGGCGGCGAACCCCGCGAACGCGGTCGCGCTCAACCCTGCGGTCGGCGCCGCCCGCGTCACCGAGGACTCCTCGGTGCTCCAGCAGATGGACCCGCGCCTGGCGCGGCCGTTCTTCGAGGGCTTCGCCTCGTCGATGGACCTGGTCTTCCTCGTCGCCGCCTGCGTCATCGCCGTCGGCTTCGTGCTGATCTGGTTCCTCAAGGAGGTCCCGCTGCGCACGACGTCGGGCATCCAGGCCCGGCAGGCCGAGGAGGCCGGCCAGGGCGCGGGCCCGGGCAGCGTCGACTCGGCCGCCGAGGTCGACGGCCCCGCCCGCGGTGCGCTCGACGTCCCGACCTCCACGCCGCCGGTCGGCGCGGCCGGGGCCGCCGGGACCGAGCGGGTGCTCCGGCCCTCGCCCGTGCCCCGACCTTACGGACGCCACGAGGCATCCGCGCAGGGCGGCGATTCGGTCGTCCTCGGGCAGCTCTCCGACGGTCCCCTCCACGACGCCGGGTCGGTGCGGTTCTCCGACGACGTCGCCGGGGTGCCGATGGCCCTCCACGCGCTCGACGGGACGGTCGTCGACCGCACGTTCTCGGCCGCCGACGGCTCGTTCCGCCTGCACGCCCCGCTGCCCGGCAACTACGTGGTGGTCGCGAACCCCAGCACCTTCAAGCCGCACGCCGAGCTCGTGACCCTCGACGGCGTGCCGGTGCACCGCCCGCTGGCGCTGCGTCGGGCCACCCCGGTCGGCGGGTCGGTCCGCGACGTCGCCGACACCCCGGTGGTGGGGGCGACGGTGACCGTCACCGACGCGAGCGGCGGCGTCCGCGCCGTGCGCCGCACCGGGGCCGACGGCTCGTGGGAGTGCCCGGAGCTCGACCCCGGCACCTACACCGTCGCCGTCCTCGCCCCCGGGCGGGAGCCGGTCGCGGAGCGGCTCGTCGTCGCCGAGGCGTCCCCGGCGGGGCGGCGCAGCACCCGGCACGACGTCCGGGTCCCGGTGGCCCGCCACGGGGTGCGCGGCCAGGTGCGCTCGACCTCCGGCGCCGTCGTACCCGAGTCGCTCGTCGTGCTCATGGGCGCCGACGGCCGGGTCGTCGCCTCGACGGTGACCGACGCCTCCGGGCACTTCGCCGTCGAGGACCTCGCCGAGGGCCGGTACCTGCTCACGGCGAGCGGGTTCGCCCCGGTCTCCGATCAGGTGGACGTGGCCCCCGGCCAGGAGGCGGCGGTCGAGCTGACCGTCGAGCCGCCGCGGCCGGTGGCTCCGTCGGTGCAGGCCGACCCGGAGACCGCGCCGCTGCCGGTGGTGCGCTGACCGCCACCCCGCCGTACCGACGGCACCCTCGCGACGTCGCGAGGGTGCCGTTCGTGCGTGCGGGCCCGGACGGTCGGCGTCGCGCCCGCGGCCACGTGCTCCTCGGGTTCCTGACGACGGTCGTCGGTCGCCGGACGGCCATGACTTGCGGTCCGCGGATCGACCTCGGACCGTCCGCTCGACGAATCTCTCTCGCACCGACGACCTCGCCGCCCCGGCGTCCCGGGGCCACGACGGCGTGAGAGGGAGCGAGCCGGTTCGATGAAGCCCGACGACGACCTGGTCGCGCACCGTGCTGCGAGCCGGCACGGACCCGCCGACCGCGTCCGGGTGCTCCGGGCCCGCCCCACGGTCGACGCCACCGCCGCGGCGGAGCTGCGGCGCGAGGCGCGGGTCCTGCTCGCCCGCTCGACCGAACCGATCGTGATCGACCTCACCGACGTCCGCGACGTCGAGCCCACCCACGTCTTCGGCGTCTTCCGCGACCTGGCTTCCGAGGCCGGGGAGGCGGACGTCGACCTGCGCGTCGTCCGTGGTCCGCGAGCCACCCGGGCGACCCGGACCCTGCTCGGGGACGAGGACCTGTTCGAGATCTACCCGACGCTCGTCGCGGCGCTGCAGGGCCGCGACGACGACGCGCCGCGGTCCACCCGGCCCGGTCCGGCCCCGGCCTCCGTCGGCGAGCGGCCACCGCGGGCCGGGACGCCCGGGCCGATGCTGGGCGACCTGGTCGAGCGTGCGAGCGACGCGCGCAACGCCGCGACCCGGCTGGTCGAGCAGGCCGCCCGGGCCCGGCGGTGCAGCAGCGCGGTCGTCGCCGGCCTGGCGTCGCGGGTCGCGCCGTAGCCGACCGGTCCCGACGCCACGTCGACGGCCGTGGCGTGGACGGACCTGGCGCGCCCTCCCGGGACCGCGTGGTCGCCGCCCCCGCTCCGGGCTTCCTGGAACCGACGACGGCCGCCTCCAGCCGCGGGACGACCCGCGGCTGGAGGACGTCAGCGGTCGCCCCGACGGCGGACGCGTGCCCGGAGCCGCTGCGCGGTGCGGCGCACGGCGCCGACGGCGGCGTCACGCGCGGCGCCCGCGGCGAGTCCGAGCCGGCGGCCGAGGGTGACCTCGGAGACCGAGCCGGTCTCGGCGGCCTCGTCCACGCCCGCCGCGAACTGCTCGAACAGCCGACGGGACACGTCGCCGGCCAGCGCGCGGCCGAACTGCGCGACCCGCCCCGAGAGGTGCACGTCGGCGTGGGCGGTGAGCTCCGTGCCGCCGTCGGGGGTGGGCGAGGCGACGAGGACGACGTCGGCGGACGTCGCGCTGCCGCCGGTGTCCTTGCCCTGGCCGTGGAAGCGGAGCCGGTGGGCGTCCGGGTCCCGCTCGACGACCTGGGCGAGCCCCTCGAACGACAGCTTCACGGGACCGAGCGCCACGGTGGCGCGGCCGCGGTGGCGGTCCTCATCGAGGGACTCGACGAGCCGGGCGCCGGGCAGACAGCGGGCGAGCAGGTCGAAGTCGGTGAGCACGCCCCAGACCCGGTCGACCGGCGAGGTGAGCGGCGAGGTCACGTCGACGACGGCCGAGGGCGGGCCGGAGGGCAGCCGCACCTCGGTGAGCTGCGGAGCGGCCGTCCCGGCGTCCTCGGGAGCCTGGCCGGCTCCGCTCGACGTCCGGCCGACCAGCATGCGCGGGGCGCACCCGCGAGGTTCCGGGACGCCGTCGGGGTAGGTCCCGGCGACGTCGGAGACCGCGGCGAGGATGCCGCGGTACCCGGTGCAGCGGCACAGGACGCCCGACATCGCCTCGGGCAGGTTCTCCGCGGCCTCCTCCGGGGCGTTGGCGAGCAGGTCGTAGCTGCTCATCAACATGCCGGGGGTGCAGAACCCGCACTGCAGGGCGTGGTGGGCGGAGAACGCCTGCTGCAACGGGTGCTGGTCGTCGGGGGAGCCGAGGCCCTCCACGGTGACGATCTCCGCGCCCTCGCACTGCACGGCGAACAGCAGGCATGCCCGGGCGGCCTCGCCGTCGAGGAGCACGGTGCACATGCCGCACACCCCGTGCTCGCAGCCGAGGTGGGTGCCGGTGAGTCCCAGCCGCTCGCGCAGGACGTCACCCAGGTGCGCGCGGGGCGGCACCTCGACGGTGGTCTCGGTGCCGTTCACGGTGAAGGTCACCGCGGCGGTCTCGTGGGCCGCGACCCGGGCGACGGGCGCGGGCAGCCGGCGGGCGCCGGTGTCGGGACGGGCGGGGGTGTCGGGTGCGGCGGTCATGTGGTGGTCCTCCCCTCGCGGGCGCGGCGCAGCGCCCGGGCCAGCTCGCGGGCGGCGAGGACGGCGAACAGCCGTCGTCGGTACCCGGTGGAGCCGTGCGTGTCGCCGCCGGTGTCGACCATCTCGGCGGCCAGCTCGATGGTGGCGGGCCGGAGGTCCTCCTCGCGCTCGCCGGTCGCGAGCAGCGCGGCGACGTCGCGGGTGACCGCCCGGTCGGAGATCCCGAAGCCGGTGAGCACGGCGGAGTCCACCGCGCCGGAGCCGGTGACGTGCACCCGGCACACCACGCCGGCCAGGGCGAAGTCGCCGTGGCGGCGGGCGATCTCGGCGAACCCGAACCCGTCGCCGGGACCCGCCGTCGGGAAGGTGACCGCGGTGAGGACGTCCTCGGGGCCCGCCGTCGTCGTCATGGCCCCGGTGACGAACTCCTGCGCGGACACGGTCCGCGCCCCGCCGGGGCCGGACACCTCGACCTGCGCGTCCAGGCAGCAGGCCACGGCGGGCAGCTCCGCGGCCGGGTCGGCGTGGGCGAGGCTGCCGCACACGGTGCCGCGGCTGCGCAGCTCCCGGTGCCCGACGAACGGCATCGCCATCGGGATGAGGGGCACGTCCTGCGCGGCGGGGTCACGCTCCACGACCCGCTGGCGGACCGCCGCCGCGACCCGGTACCCGGAGCGCCCGGTCGGCCCGTGCTCGGTGAGTTCGGGGACGGCCGTGACGTCGATCAGGGTGGCGGGCCGCCCGAGCCGCATCGCGAGCACGGGAACCAGCGACTGTCCGCCCGCCAGGACCTTGCCGTCGCCGCCGGCGAGCTCGGCGAGCACGTCGTCGAGGGTCGGGGGCCGGACGTAGGCGAAGGGTGCTGCTTTCACCGGGTCACCGCCCGGTGAAGACGGGGGCGCGCTTCTCGCCGAACGCCTTCACGCCCTCGGCGAAGTCCTGGGTGGCGCGCAGCATCGAGTAGGCCTTCCGCTCCAGCTCGATGCCGGTGTAGAGCGGCCCGTCGACGCCGCGGTCGAGGACCTCCTTCGCCGTGCGCAGCGCGGCCGGGGACAGGCCCGCCATCTTCTGCGCCAGCGCGTCGACGGCGGCGTACAGCGCGTCGCGGTCGGTGTGGAGCTCGCCGGACAGGATCCCCCAGTCCAGCGCCTGCTGCGCCTGGATCCGGGTGGCGGAGAGGATGTGGAACTTCGCCCGGGACAGGCCGATCAGGCGGGCGAGGCGCTGGGTGCCGCCCGAGCCGGGGATCATGCCGAGGTTCATCTCGGGCAGCGCCAGCTGGGTCCGCCCGGTGCCGAGCCGGATGTCGCAGGACAGCACCATCTCGAGCCCGACCCCGAAGCAGTACCCGTCGATCGCCGCGATGACGGGCTTGGGGCTGTGGGCCGCGGCGGTGACGTCGTGCCCGAGGTCGGTGAGGTCGATCGGGTCGACCTCCATGAACCCCGCGATGTCGCCGCCGGAGGTGAAGTGCTCGCCGTCGCTGCGCACGACCACGACCCGCACCTCGGGGTCCCGGTCGATCTCGGCGAACCGCTCGGCCACGAGCCGACGCATCTCCATCGTCACGACCGTGTACCTGCCGTGGGAGAGCGTCACGTAGGCGACGTGGCCGTCGCGCTCCAGGGTGACGTCGCCGCCGGTGAGAGACATGTCAGGCGTCCTTTCGATCGTGCAACAGCTGGTGGAGCACCTCGCCGTGCAGCGGCAGGGAGGTGATGTCGATGCCGAGCGGCGCGAGGGCGTCGGCGACGGCGTTGGCGTAGGCCACGGGGAAGCTCATCGAGGAGCCCTCGCCGCAGCCCTTGGCCCCGAGCGGGGTGAGCGGCGACGGGGACACCACGTGGTCGGTGAGCAGCTCGAAGCCCGCCTCGGCCGAGGTGGGGCACAGGTAGTCCAGGAACGTCGCCGCGGTCGGCTGACCGGACGGGGCGTGGGTGAACTCCTCGTACGCGGCGCCGCCGAGCCCGTGGACCAGCGCCCCGTACACCTGCCCGTCGAGCAGGGTCTGGTCGAGGACCGTGCCGGCGTCGTGCACCGACGACACCCGGTCGACGGAGATCTCGAGGGTGTCCGGGTCGATCCGGACCGCCACGATCTCGGCGACGAACCCGTAGCAGAGCGACGAGTTGATCCGGTCGTCCGCCGTGGCGGCCCGGGTCTCGCGCGGCGAGAACTCGGCCTCGGCGTAGAGCCGCGCCGGGACCCCCGGAGGTAGGGCGGCGGGGTCCCAGTGCACGACGCCGGCGGCGTGGCGGAACTTCACCCCCCGGCCGTCGGGGGTGCGGACCTCGCCGTCGGCGAGGACCAGCGTGTCGGGGTCGACGTCGTCGAGCAGCGTCGACGCGGCGGCCCGCACGGTCGTCGCGACGGTGTCGGCGGCCGCGACGACCGCGCTGGTCACCAGCGGGGCGAAGCGGGAGGAGTAGCTGCCCGAGGTCACCGTCCACGGCGTCGTCGCGGTGTCCATGTCGATCACGCAGCGGACCTGCTCGAGCGGCAGCCCGAGGCGCTGCGCGGCGACCTTGCGCGCGACCGTGGCGTGTCCCTGGCCCTGGGGGACCGAGCCGAGCATCACCGTGACGACGCCCTGGGGGTCGACCGACATCCGCACGTGCTCGGTCGACCCGGACTTGTCCCGGCCCGGGGTCCGCTGCTCGGCCGGGGTCGCGAGCCCGACGTAGCCGATGTTGGTGCCGGACGGGTCGACCACGAGCGCGGTCCCGATGCCGTAGTGGGCGCCGGCCGCGCGGGCCTCCTCGCGTCGCCGCTCCAGCTCGGGCAGGTCGGCGTTCTTCGTCGCGAGGTCCAGCGCGGCGAGGTAGTCCCCGGAGTCGTAGACCCCGCCGGTGGCGGTCTCGTGCGGGAAGGACGTGATGAGGTTGCGTCGCCGCAGTTCGACGGCGTCGAGGCCGAGCTCGGCGGCGACGTCGTCGAGCAGCCGCTCCAGCCCGAAGTAGAGCTGCTGGCCGCCGAAGCCGCGGTTCAGCCCGGTCGGCATGGTGTTCGTGACGACGGCGCGGGCCCGGATGCCGACGGCGTCGATCCGGTAGGGCCCGGTGATGTTGCCGAAGCAGCGGTAGAGCGTCGACGGTTCCGGGGGCCGCAGGTAGGCGCCGACGTTGTCGACGAGGTCGGCGCGCAGCGCGGTGATCGTGCCCTCGGCGTCGAGCGCCGCCGAGAACTCCATCGCCCGGTCCGCGCCCGACGAGCTCGCCGTGAGGTGCTCGACGCGGTCCTCGGTCCAGCGCACCGGCGTCCCCGCGTGCTTCGAGGCCAGGGCGAGCAGCACCACGTAGGGGTAGATGCCGGCCTTGATCCCGAAGCTGCCGCCGATGTCGGCCGGCACGTGCAGGCGCAGCCGCGAGGTCGGGATCCGAAGGGCGCCCGCCATCACCGGCACCATCGAGAACGGCCCGTGGAAGTTCGCCCAGGCCTCGACGAACGGCCCGCCGTCCTGCTCGGTCCAGTGCGCGATGACGGAGTAGCACTCCATGGGCACCGAGGAGTAGCGCGGGAACTCGTAGCGGCGGGTCACCACGTGCGCGGCCGCCGCGAACCGCTCGTCCAGGTCGCCGAAGGAGAAGGTGCGGTCGGTGGCGACGTTGGACCCGGCGTCGTCGTGCAGCAGCGGGGCATCGTCGGCCAGACCGGAGCGGGCGGTGCTGACGGCGGGCAGGTCCTCGTAGTCCACGGCGACCAGCTCGGCCGCGTCCTCGGCGACGTAGCGGTCGGTCGCGACGACGACGGCGATCGGTTCGCCGACGAAGCGGACCTTGTCCACGCCGGTCGGCAGGTAGGGCATCGCCGCCCCCGTGGACAGGGGGAACGGGCGCAGGGCGGCCCGCACCTCGTCGGGCCCGATCACCGCGGCGACGCCGGGATGGGCCCGCGCCCGCGACAGGTCCACGGAGAGCAGCCGGGCGTGCGGCCGGGTGGAGCGCACCACGGCGGCCACCAGCGTCCCGGGCAGCGGGTCGAGGTCGTCGAGGAACCGGCCACGGCCGGCGACCAGCGCCGCGTCCTCGTCGCGGGACGGGGTCCACCGCGGCGGTGCCGCCTCTGCGGTCATGTCAGACACGGGCCTCTCCTGTCGCGGTGTACTCCCCGGCGACCAGCGTCCGGCGCAGGGTCTTGCCGACCCCGGAGCGCGGGATCGCGTCGACGGCGATCACCTGCTTCGGTCGCTTGAGCGAGGGCAGGTGCTCCCGGGCGTGGGCGAGCGTCCGGGCGGCCGCGACGACGGGGTCGACGCCGGCGGCG
This sequence comes from Actinomycetospora sp. NBRC 106378, assembly GCF_030269685.1. GTDB lineage: Bacteria > Actinomycetota > Actinomycetes > Mycobacteriales > Pseudonocardiaceae > Actinomycetospora. The sequence continues at coordinate 59,441 of NZ_BSTT01000008.1, read as the reverse complement.
GGCACGACGAAGGCGCTCACGGCGTGGCCCCACCGGTCGTCCGGCAGTCCGACCACGCAGACGTCGTCGATGGCGGGGCAGCGGATGAGCACCGCCTCGATCTCGTCCGGGTAGATGTTCTCCCCGCCCGAGTTGATCATGTCGTCGGTGCGGCCGGAGACCCAGAGGTCGCCGTCGTCGTCGGCGATCGCGAGGTCGCCGGTGTGGTACCAGCCGTCGCGGATCGCCTTCGCGTTCGCGTCGGGCCGGTTCCAGTAGCCGCCGAACGCCTCGGCCGAGGCCATCGACACGATGACCTGGCCCTGCTCGCCGGGCCCGACCTCCTCGTCGACCGGGGCGCCCTGGTCGGGGGCGATCAGGCGGACCCGGCTGAACAGCCCGGCCCGCCCGACGCACCCGGGCTTCGCGGCGACGTCCGCGCCGATGGTGAAGGTGTAGATCTCGGTCGATCCGAAGTGGTTGACGAACGACCGCGGCCGCACCTCGGAGACCAGCGCCTCGGCCAACGACGGGGTCATCGACGCCCCCGCGTAGGCCAGGTTGTCCAGCCTCCGGGCCGCTCCGAGTCTGCCGGTACGCAGCAGTGACCAGTAGATCGTCGGGACCAGGTACAGCGATCCGATGCCCTCGTCGCAGATGAGGGCCGCGGACTCCTCGGCGTCGAACGAGGGCTGGGCGACCCAGGTCCCGCCGACCACGATCGAGGCCAGCAGCGTGCGCAGCCCCATCGTGTGGAAGAGCGGCATCACGCCGAGCGTGGCGACGCCCGGGCGCTGCCCGGTCTGCATCACGTGCGCGACGGCGGCGGCGTGCTCCGCGCGGTGCGTCCGCGGCACGCCCTTCGGCTTCCCGGTGGTCCCGGAGGTGTAGAGCATCACGCTCACCGCGGAGTCGTCCGGAGCCGGCCTCGGTCCGCCGGTCGCGACGACCTCCGCGGCCGCGTCGACCTCGGCGACGTCGCGGACGGGGACCTCGCCCGCGGCGGCCTCCACCCGGGACGCGTGCGCCGGGTCGGTCACGACGAGGACCGAGCCCGCGTCGTCGAGGCAGTAGGCGAGCTCGTCGACCCCGAACCGCGTCGACAGCGGCACCGACACGGCGCCGAGCTTCTGTGCGGCCAGGTGCAGGCTCGCCAGCGGCTCGCCGCCGTGCATCACCAGCGCGACGCGGTCCCCGCTGCGCACGCCCCAGTGGCCCAGCGCGGCCGCGAGGCGGTCCGTGCGCTCGTCCCACTCGCGGTAGGTCAGCCGACGGCCCTGGCCGGACACCGCCCGGCGGTGCGGGTGGCGTTCGGCGGCCCACCGCAGCGTCGTCGCGAGATCCATGAGCGGCACCTCCCTTGGTGTGGAACGAACCATACGTTTCGTACGGTCGTAGGGGAAGTCCGGGCTTGGCTAGAGTCGGGATGCCGATCTCCTCGGGACCGGCAGGGATCGGCAGGGACCGCCGGGAACCGGAACGGACGAGGCACGGAGGGGAGGGGCCGGATGCGCCTGTCGACCACCTCGTACCTGGTGCTGGGCATGGTGGCGCTGCGCGGGCCGTCCACCCCCTACGACCTCAAGCGGGCGACGAGCCGGTCCGTCGGCTACTTCTGGAACTTCCCGCACACGCAGCTGTACTCGGAGCCGGAGCGGCTGGCGGCGGCCGGGCTGCTCGCCGTCGACCTGGAGGACAGCGGGCGGCGACGCAAGACCTACTCGCTCACCGCCGAGGGTCGCGCGGCCCTGCAGGAGTGGCTGGCGGCGCCCACGGCCGAGCACTTCGAGATGCGCGACGTCGCCGAGCTCAAGCTCTTCTTCAACGAGGCGGGCTCACCCGACGACGACGTCCCGAAGCTCGCGCAGGAGCAGATCCGCCAGCACGAGGAGCGGATCGCCGTCTACGAGGAGATGGTGGCCCGCCACGGCGAGGAGGGCTGGGCGCGGCCCCGCATGATCACCCTCGAGCTCGGCCTCGAGATGGAGCATGCCGCGCTGCGCTTCTGGACGGCGCTCGCCGCCGACCGGATCGACGACCTCCGCCGTGAGCGGGAGGAGCGCGACCCGCGCTGACCGGCGCGCCCTCCCCCGTCCGCGGGTGGCAGGAAAGCGTCGTTGCTGTCGTCCGGTGGCAGGGATGCCCCGTCGTCGCCGGCCCGGTCAGCCGTCCCGGAGTCGCGCCGCCAGGTCCGTGTGCCCGCCGTGGTCGGCCCAGTCGGCGGCGGTGGCACCGAACCGGGCGTCCCGGACCGACGTCGACGCCCCGAGCGCGAGCAGGTCCTCGACCATCGGCCCGTCGCCGCGGACGGCCGCGTGGTGCAGCGCGGTCTCCCACGGGTCGGTCCGGTCGGGGACGTCGCCGCGGCCGAGCGTGTCCACGTCGACGCCGAGGTCGACCAACCGGCGGACCGCGTCCCGCCGCCCCGTCGCGGCGGCCCACACCAGCAGCGCCGGCCTCTCGACGGCGAGCCGTGCGGCCAGGTCGGAGGCGGGTGTCACCTCCTCCCCGCCGAGCACCGCCGCCACGAGCGCGTCCGACGGCTCCAGGGTCGGGAGGGTTAGGCCGTGGGCTGCCAGCACGTCGACCACGGCACGGTGGCCGAGCCGGGCCGCGTCGGCAGCCAGGTCCGGCGTCGCCACCGCACCGTGGTCCAGCAGCAGCGCCACCCGACCGGGGAGATCGTGGGTCACGGCCCACGCCAGTTGCCCGGTGAGGAGCTCCGCGGGGGAGGGCCCGCCGAGCCGGACCCGCCACGGCCCGCCGTCCCCGCGCCCGAGCCCGTGCTCCAGCAGCAGCCGCAGGGGCTCGTCGTCGGGCTCGAACTGCCCGTCGTACAGGCCCTGGGCGTCGTTCGGGTCGGCGCCCCGCTCGAGGAGCACCGTCGCGAGCGGCCGCCACGACGGGTGCCGCGGCTGGTCGACCGGTCCGCGCTCGCCGTGACCGAGCACCCCGGTGAGCACGGTGAACGGCGTCGCGAGCCCGTGCCAGCAGCGGCCGGCAGCCGGATCGGCCCCCGCGTCGAGCAGGAGCCGGGCGCAGGCGAGCACGTCGTCGTCGTGCTGCGGGACGACCGTGCCGAGCCGCCCGTAGGCCAGCGACATCAGCGGCGCCCAGGCGTCCGGGCCGCCGTCGGCGGACGGGTCGGCGCCCTCGGCGAGCAGCCTCGCCACGAGGTCGGGACGGCCGCAGACGACCGCGGTGTGCAGGTCCTGCGCGGCCAGCCCCGGGTCCCGGTCCAGCAGGGCGGCGGCGCGGTCACGCCGCGCCGGGGAGTCGTCGGACGAGTAGCGCAGGCAGGCCAGGCCGACCAACCCGTCGTCGGGACGGGAGGACCACCGGAGATCCTCGAGGACCCCGACGTGTCGGACCAGGGCCGGCCAGCTGGGGAACCCGTGGTCCCGCGCGACGTCGCGGAGGGCGAGCGCATGGGTGGTCCCGCCGGCCCGACGCCGGTCGCGGGCCTGCCGACGGAGCTGGTCGAGGTCGGGGTTCTCGGGCAGGGGGCGGGGCATCACGGTCCTCCTCGTGAGCCCGTGGTCCGCGTGACGGGCAGGAGCGACCGGAGGACGACGTCCGACGCCGGCTCAGGTGGGCTCTGCCCTGCCCGCGGACCCGGGGGCGCCCTGCACGCCCACCGGAGAGGCTAGTGCGCGCCGTGCTCCTCGGCGCGCTTGTAGGAGTCGCGGATCTCCTGCTCGGCGTCCGACCGCCCGACCCACGCGGCGCCCTCGACGCTCTTGCCGGGCTCGAGGTCCTTGTAGACCTCGAAGAAGTGCTGGATCTCGAGGCGGTCGTACTCCGAGAGGTGGTGGATGTCGCGCAGGTGCTCCTGGCGCGGGTCGCCCGCCGGCACGCAGAGCAGCTTGTCGTCGCCGCCCTTCTCGTCGGTCATGCGGAACATGCCGATGGTGCGGGCGAGGATCAGGCAGCCCGGGAAGGTCGGCTCCTGGACGAGGACCAGCGCGTCGAGCGGGTCGCCGTCGAGGCCGAGGGTGTTCTCGACGTACCCGTAGTCGGCCGGGTACTGCGTGGCGGTGAAGAGGGTGCGGTCGAGGCGCAGCCGCCCGGACTCGTGGTCCATCTCGTACTTGTTCCGGTTCCCCTTGGGGATCTCGATCAGAACGTCGAACTCCACTACAGCGTCCTCACTGCGGTCGTCGGGGGGCCGTCACCCGACCGGGGTCGGTGAACCCTTCGTCGGTCCGCTCTAGTGTGTCGTACCGGCAGCGACGCGCGACCACGGACGGACGTGGGGCAGGTCGCACCGGCATCGACGGGGGAGGCGTTCCTGACGGCCAGCGAGGTCGATCACCGCTCCGAGGGACGGGCCGACGAGCGACCCACCAGCCACCGCGCGGAGGTCCCGCGGTCGCGCCGCATCCTCACGCGGGCGCTCGTCGTCCTGGTGGTCCTCGCGCTGCTGGGTGGTCTCGGCACCGCCGCGGTGCTCACCGCACCGGGTCTCGCGCGGACGCTGGGCCTGCCGGTGTCGGCGTCCGTCGATCCCCCGGAGCCGGTCGTCTTCCGCCCGGAGCTCGCCGCGCTGCCCGCCTCCGCCCCGACCCCCACGCCGGAGGGGGTCGCCGCCGCCCTCGGGGGCCGGACCGCCGGCCTGGGCGACCTCACCGGGGTGGTGCTCGACCCGGCGTCGCCGCAGACCCCGCTGTGGAGCCGCAACCCCGCGGAGCCCCAGGTCCCGGCGTCGTCGACGAAGCTGCTGACGATGGCGGCCGCCCTGCTCTCCCTCGACCCCGAGACCCGGCTGCCGACGACCGTGACGGCGGGTCCGACGCCCGACTCGGTGGTGCTCGTCGGCGGCGGCGACGTGTCGCTGTCCTCGCTGCCCGACGGCCGCGAGTCGGTCTATCCCGGTGCCGCCCACCTCGACGACCTGGTCGCCCAGGTCCGCGCCGCTCGCGGCGGGCAGCCGCTGCGCACGGTCTACGTCGACACCTCCCGCTACAGCGGGCCGCTGCTCGCGCCCGGCTGGGACCCGGTCGACATCGCCGGTGGCAACCTCGCCCCGATGGTCCCGACGATGCTCGACGGGGCCCGGCTCGACCCCACGGCCCTCGACGGCGCCCGGTCCGGGACCCCCGCGCAGGACGTCGGGACCGCGCTCGGGAAGCGCCTCGGCGCGGACGTCACGGTGCGCGACGGGACCGCTCCCGCCGGGGCGGCGGTCCTCGGTCGGGTGGAGTCCCCGCCGCTCACCGAGCTCGTGCACACCGCGATGACGAACTCGGACAACCTGCTCGCCGAGGCGCTGGGCCGCGAGGTGGCGATCCGGGAGAACGCCCCCGCGTCCTTCGCCGGTGCCACCGGCGCGATCCGGAAGGTCCTGGGCGAGAACGGCGTCGACACCACCGGCGTGACGACCTCCGACGCCTCGGGGCTCTCCACCGAGAACCGCATCCCCGCCGCCGTGCTCGCGTCCGTCCTCACGCCGGCCGCCGCCCCGACCGGCACCGACCCGCGCACCGCCATCCTGCGCCCGCTGCTCGACGGGCTCCCCGTGGCGGCCGGGACCGGCACCCTGGTCGACCGCTACACCGCGGACTCCACCAACGCCGCCGGCCGGGGCTGGGTCCGCGCCAAGACCGGCACCCTCACCGGCACCAACGCGCTCGCCGGGGTGGTGTCCGACGTCGACGGGCGCCTGCTGGTGTTCGCCTTCATGTCCAACGGGCCCGATCCCGTCGGTGCACGCCCCCGTCTCGACGCGCTCGCGACGGCGCTGCGGGGCTGCGGCTGCCGGTAGGCCGGGTCCCCGGTGGCCCTCGGGTGGCAGGAAAGCGTCGTTGCTGCCACCCGGTGACAGCAACGACGCTTTCCTGCCACCGGCCGGGGATCCGTACGGTGGAGGACGTGACCGCCACCAGCGAACGTCCCGCGACCGGCCTGCCCGTGCGCTGGGACCTCGCCGTCGCCACCGGCTCGCGACTCGTGCCGCCCGGACCCGCCGTGGGCCGCGAGGAGGCGGCCGCGGAGGTCGCCCGGCTCGCGCGCGGCGCCCGGGTCGGCGAGGGACACGTCCGGGAGCTGACCGGCCTCGGGGCCGGGTACGACATCCCCGACGCCGCCGTGGTCGACCGCCCGGGCTGGATCGCCTCGGGCGTCGAGGGCATCCGCACGCTCACCTCCGGGGTCCGTCTGCCCACCGCCGCACGCACCCCCTCGCCGGGGCTGCTCGCCCGGGCCGCCTCGGGCGTCACGGCGGGCGTGGCCGGCGCGCAGATGGGCACGCTGCTGGCGTTCCTGTCGACGAAGGTGCTCGGCCAGTACGACCCGTTCGCCGGCCCGCAGAACGGCGGCCACCTCCTGCTGGTCGCCCCGAACGTCACGGCCGCGCGGCAGGCGCTCGAGGTCGACGCCGAGGACTTCGCGCTCTGGGTGTGCGTGCACGAGGCCACGCACCGGCTGCAGTTCACCGCCGTGCCCTGGCTCCGTGACCACTTCCGCGACGAGGTCACCGCCTTCGCCTCGGGCATGGAGAGCGGCGTCTCGGCGGCGCTCGACCGCCTGCCCGAGATCACCCGGGCGATCCGGTCGCGCAGCGACACCTCGATGCTCGAGCTCCTCCAGGGCCCGGAGCAGGGCGCGATCCTCGACCGCCTGCTCGCCCTGACGACGCTGCTCGAGGGCCACGCCGAGCACGTGATGGACGAGGTCGGGCCCGCCGTCATCCCGTCGGTCGCGACGATCCGCGGCCGCTTCTCGGCCCGTCGGCGCGGCGGCGGCCCGATCGACCGGCTGCTGCGGGTCCTGCTCGGCGTGCAGGCGAAGGTCAAGCAGTACGAGCAGGGCCGCGTGTTCGTCGACGAGGTCGTCGGCACGATCGGCATGGAGGGCTTCAACGCCGTCTGGACCTCGCCCGACACCCTGCCCCGCCGCTCGGAGATCACCGATCCGTCGGCCTGGATGGACCGCGTCCACGGCTGATGGGGGTTCCCGTCGCGGTCGCCGAGGTCCGGCGCGCGCTGCGGTCCTCTCTTCCCGACGCCGGGTCGGGGCCGGTTCTCGTGGCCTGCTCCGGCGGGGCCGACTCGCTGGCGCTTGCCGCGGCGGCCACCGTGGTGTGCGGCGACGTGCACGCCGTGGTGGTCGACCACGGGCTGCAGGCCGGGTCGGACGCGGTCGCCGAGCGCGCCCGGGCGCAGCTGGTCGGTCTGGGGGCGACCGCGACCGTGCGGGCCGTCGTGGTCGGGAACGGACCCGACGGGCCCGAGGGGGAGGCGCGCCGGGCCCGGTACGCGGCGCTGCGGGCGGCGTCCGACGCGCTCGGCGGCGCGCCGGTCCTGCTGGGACACACCCTCGACGACCAGGCCGAGACGGTGCTGCTCGGACTCGGACGGGGCTCGGGGGCGCGCTCGCTCGCCGGGATGCGGACCTGGGACCCGCCGTGGTGCCGGCCGCTGCTCGGGGTCCGGCGCTCGACGACCCGGCAGGCGTGTGCGGAGCTCGGGCTGGAGCCGTGGGAGGACCCGCACAACGACGACCCCCGCTACACCCGGGTGCGGTTGCGCCACGAGGTCCTGCCGCTGCTCGAGGAGGTGCTCGCCGGCGGCGTCGCACCCGCCCTGGCGCGCACGGCCGCCCAGCTCGCCGACGACGACGCGGCCCTCACCGCGCTCGCCGAGGACGTCCGGCGGGCGGCGGAGGACGACGACGGCGGCCTCGCCACGGCCGTCGTCGGGAAGGAGCCGGCAGCGGTGCGACGACGCGTGCTGCGGTCGTGGCTCGCGGCCCGGGGCGCGGTGGGATGGGACGAGGCGCAGCTGCGGGCCGTGGACGCGCTGGTGGCCCGCTGGCGCGGACAGGGGCCGCCGTCACTCCCCGGCGGCTTGGAGGTCATCCGGACGCGTGGCAGGCTGACGGTGCGCTCGGCGCGGCCGGGGACGTAGCGACGAAGGAGTCTGCTCGAGGTGTACGACGGCGACATCGCGTCCGTGCTCATCAGCTCCGAGGAGATTCAGGGAAAGATCGGGGAGCTGGCCGACAGCATCGCCGCCGACTACGGCTCACCCGGCCCGGGAGAGCCGGATCTGCTGCTGGTCGGCGTGCTCAAGGGTGCGGTCATGTTCATGACCGACCTCGCGCGGCGGCTCCCGGTGCCCACCCAGCTCGAGTTCATGGCGGTCAGCTCGTACGGGTCGGCGACCTCGTCGTCGGGCGTCGTGCGGATCCTCAAGGACCTCGACCGGGACATCTCCGGGCGCCACGTGCTCATCGTCGAGGACATCATCGACTCGGGGCTGACCCTGTCGTGGCTGCGCAAGAACCTCGAGTCGCGGGGCCCGGCCTCGCTGCACGTGGTCACGCTGCTGCGCAAGCCCGAGGCGGCGAAGCTCGACGTCGACGTCAGCTACGTGGGCTTCGACATCCCGAACGAGTTCGTGGTCGGGTTCGGGCTGGACTACGCCGAGCGGTACCGCGACCTCCCCTACATCGGCACCCTCGAGCCCTCGGTGTACGCCTGAGCGTCACCCCCGGGTCACACAGCCGGGAGTGTGCTGCCGGATCGTCACCCCCCGGGCGCAACGGGCGATGCGGCTGGTCCTAGTCTCCGGCCCATGCCGGCTGGGAGTTCACGTCGACTCTGGATCGTGAACGGGGCGGTCGTCGTCCTGGTGCTGCTCGCGATCGGCGGGACCGTCGCCGGCCTCACCCTGACCTCGAACAGCTCGAACTCCGCCCTGCGCACGACGCCGGTGGGGCGCGGCACCGTGGCCGAGACCGTGACGGCCGCCGCCACCGTCACGAGCGCGACCAGCGCGACCCTGAACTTCTCCAGCAGCGGGCGCATCGACGAGGTCCGGGTGAAGCTGGGCGACCGGGTCACCAAGGGCCAGACGGTGGCGCGCCTGGACGGCGAGTACGCCCAGGCCAGCCTCGCGTCGGCCGACGCCCAGGTCGCGGCGGCCGAGCAGCAGCTCGACGACGCCCACTACCAGCAGGACCACCCGCAGTCCACGCAGCAGCAGTCCACCACCGGCTCGACGGCCGGGACCGGCGCAGCGGCAGGAGGGCAGCAGCCGAAGACCGGTGCCGCGACGACGGGGACGACGACGGGGACGACGACGGGCACGACGACGGGCACGACGTCGGGCGCGCCGGGTTCCGGGACGACCACGACCTCGTCGCAGCAGCAGCCCGCCCCGCAGCAGGCGGCGCCGCAACAGCAGCAGGGCGGACTCGTCACGATCAACCGGTTCTCCGGCTCCGGCTCCGGCGTCGAGCAGGTCCGGCCGATGGCCGACCAGACCGGCGGCGGCGGCTCGGGCGGGACCACCGGCGGGAGCACCGGAGGGACGACGACGGGCGGCTCCACCGGCTCGACGTCGGGGACGGGGCAGGCCGGCACCACGGCGCAGACGTCGGCGGACCCGGGTGAGGCGGCGGTCCGCAACGCCGAGTCCCAGCTCGCCCAGGCGAAGGCGACCCGCGTGCAGGCGTTCCAGAACACGCAGAACCTCGACCTCGTGGCCCCCGCGGACGGGACCGTGGTGAGCCTCGACGGCGCGGCGGGCCAGCTCGCCGGGCCGCAGGGCATCGTGGTGAGCCAGACCGACACCGGGAACCCCGCCGGCGGCCGCCTGCCGGACGGATCGGCGATCTCCAGCGGCGCGGGGTCGGGCCAGTCCGCCACGACCGGCGCCGGCTCCGCGTCGGGCGCGGCGAGCGGCGCGAGCACCGGCGCCGCCTCCAACGCGACCGCCGCCCAGACCGCGCCCGCGGTGATGACGATCGCCGACCTCGGCGCGATGCAGGTGCTCGCCCAGGTGCCCGAGCTCGACGTCGGGAAGGTGGCGACCGGGCAGAACGTGGCGGTGTCGGTGAACGCCCTGCAGGGACAGAAGCTCCCGGGGTCGGTCGTCTCGATCAACCTGCTGCCCGGGTCGCAGTCGACCGTGCAGTACGGCACGGCGGTGGCCATCACCGCTCCTCCGCCGGGGCTGCGCCCGGGGATGTCCGCGAGCGTGTCGATCACCACCCGGCAGGCGAACGACGTGACGTTCCTGCCCTCGGTCGCCGTCACCCCGGTCGGCGGGGCCGATTCCGGGCAGGCGACGGTGCAGGTCCTGCAGCCCGACGGCACCACGGCCGAGCGGACGATCGGGACCGGCCTCGCCTCCGACACCGTCACCCAGGTGACCTCCGGCCTCTCGCTCGGCGACCTCGTGGTGCTGCCCGACCAGTCGGCCTCGAGCGCCGCGACCCTGCGGGGGCTGCGCGGTGGCGGAGGCGGTGCGAACGGCGGCGGTGCCGGCGGCGGCTCCGGGCGATGACCGTGCGCGACGTCGGGCGGCGCGACGTCCCCGTCCTCGACGTCCGGTCGATGTCGAAGGTGTACGGGGCGGGCGACACGGCCGTGCACGCGCTGCGCGAGGTCGACCTGCTGGTGCGCCGGGGCGAGTACGTCGCGGTGATCGGCCAGTCGGGCTCGGGCAAGTCGACGCTGCTCAACATCCTCGGCTGCCTCGACGCGCCGAGCGCGGGGAACTACTACCTCGAGGGGCTCGACGTCGCCGACCTCGACGAGCGCCAGCTGTCGGTGCTGCGCAACCGGCAGATCGGCTTCGTGTTCCAGTCGTTCAACCTCATCCCGCGCACCACGGCCTTCGCCAACGTGGAGTTGCCGCTCGTCTACGCGGGGGTCTCCCGGCGCGTCCGGCGGGAGCGGACCCTGGCGGCGCTCGACGTGGTCGGGCTGGCGGGCCGGGCGAACCACCGCCCCAACGAGCTCTCCGGCGGTCAGCAGCAGCGGGTCGCCGTCGCCCGTGCCCTGGTCACCGCCCCGGCCCTGCTGCTGGCGGACGAGCCCACCGGCAACCTCGACTCCGCCAGCACGGAGGACGTGCTCGACCTCCTCGACGGCCTGCACGCAGCCGGTCGCACCATCGTGCTGATCACCCACGACGACGAGGTCGCCGCCCGGGCCGACCGGGTGGTCACGGTGACGGACGGACGGCTCACCGAGACCTCCGGGCTCCGTCGATGAGCTTCGTCGAGATCGTCCGGTTCGCCGTCCGGGCGCTGCTCGCCAACCGCCTGCGCTCGCTGCTGACGATGCTCGGGATCGTCATCGGCATCGCTGCCGTGATCCTGCTGACGGCTCTGGGCAACGGTGCCGCGCAGTACATCCAGAGCCAGATCTCCGGGCTGGGCGCCAACAGCATCACCGTGCTGGCCCGGGCGCCGGGCGGGACGGCGGGCGCCGCTGCGGGGGCCTCCTCCCGCCCGCTCACCTCGGGGGACGCGGCGGCACTGGCCGACCCGCAGGGCGCACCCGACGTCGGGTACGTGGCGCCCGTCGTGCAGGCGTCGCTGACCGTGGCGGCCGGGGCGAACTCCGAGACCGACACCGTGATCGGCAGCACCCCCGAGTACTTCCCGGGGTCGAACACCGTCGTGGCCTCCGGTCGCGCCTACGACGACGCCGACGTGAGCGCCGGGCGCCCGGTCGCGGTGATCGGCCGCACCGTCGCCGACGACCTGTTCGGCGCCGGGTCGGTCCCCCTCGGGCAGACCGTCCTCGTGAAGGGCGTCCCGCTGCAGGTGATCGGGGTGCTGCAGGCGAAGGGGCAGGGCGGCGGGTTCGCCAACCCCGACTCGAACGTCCTGGCCCCGATCACGACGGTGCAGAGCTCGTTCACCGGGTTCGGGAACCTCACCCAGATCGTCGTCGGCGCGCGCTCGTCGGCGACCCAGGACGCCGCGGAGTCGGAGATCTACTCGATCCTCGACCGCCGGCACGGGATCACCGACCCGAACGACCGCGACTACCAGCTCATCAGCTCGGCGCAGCTCGCCCAGGTGCTCGACCAGACGCTCTCGACGTTCTCACTGCTCCTGGCCGGCATCGCGGCGATCTCGCTGCTGGTGGGCGGGATCGGGATCACCAACATCATGCTCGTGTCGGTCACCGAGCGGACCCGCGAGATCGGCATCCGCAAGGCCCTCGGGGCTCCGCCGTCGGCGATCCTCGGCCAGTTCCTGGTGGAGTCGACGATCCTGTCGGTGCTCGCCGGTCTGATCGGTGTCGGGCTCGGCGTGGCCGGGACGTTCATCCCGCTGCCCAACGGCTTCCGGGCGATCGTGGTGCCCGCGGCGGTGGTCGTCGCCGTCGTGGTCTCCATCGTCATCGGGGTGTTCTTCGGCGGCTACCCGGCCCGGCGCGCGGCGCGTCTGCGGCCGATCGAGGCCCTGCGTCGGGAGTAGAGGAGACGACCATGTCGGACGAGGAGAAGCCCGCGACGGACGCGGCGGAGACCACGACGGAGACGGGGCCGATCCGTCCGGCCAGCCCGCAGCCGCCCTTCGGGCCCGACACGGTGCGCCGTGACGGCGGCCCGGCGCGCGGCTGGGAGGAGGAGCCGACCGGCAGCACCCGCACCTCGGCGGCCGTGCTCGACGAGCCGATCGACGACGTCGACGTGCGCGAGCGGCTGCGGCGACCCGGCATGGCCCGGTCCACCCGCATCCTGCTGCTCGTCCTCGGCGGGGTGATCCTGCTCGGCGCCGGCCTCCTGATCGGGCGCGCCACCGCACCCGCGACCGGTCCGGGCTCCGTGCCCCAGACCATCGGCACCGTCGAGTCGGTGGACACGCCGCCCGGAGGCTCCCCGGTGATCACCGTGCGGGCGGCCGACGGGACGCTGACGGCCCTCCAGACCACTCCCGGCACGGTCGTCGCCACCCCGGCGGCCGAGGGCAACGCGGCGCTCCGGACGGGGCTGCAGGTGACGGTCACGGGCGAGCGGGACCAGCGTGGGGAGATCGTGGCCACCCGGGTGGACCTGCCCGGCCGCTGAGGTGCCCCGCGGCCGGAGGCCACCTACGCGGTGCGGGACTCCTCGCCGCGCCACGCCGCCGAGAGCAGCGCACCCGGGTCGCGCGGCTGGATCCGGCGCACCGGGGACGGGCGACGGGCCGCGACCTCCGGCGGGACGGGGCCGGTGAGCGCGTCGAGCCCGGCGAGGGCGTCGAGCAGCCGGTCCGCGTCCGCGCCCAGAGTGGTGAGCATGTCCGCGGCCTGCCCCCCGCTCTGCCGGAGCAGCGCGGAGAAGAGGTCGGAGACCGACACGTCGCGGTCGAGCCCGGCCGCGCGCACGTGCGCGGCGGCGAGGACCTCCCGGACGGCGTCGTTCGCCATCGGGGGACCGGGCGGCCCGGACGGGTCGGGCTCGCCGGCGGAGGACCAGACGGCCAGGGTCAGGGCGGTGTCGCTGCCGCGGTCGGTCACACCGGCCGCGGCCAGCAGACCGGCCTCCGGGCCGTCGGCCCGGACGAGGGCCCGCAGCAGGTGTGCGGTGCCGATCCAGTGGTGGCCGCGCTCGGCGGCCTCCTGACGAGCGAGCTCCAGCACTCGGGCGACCTCGGCCGAGACCTGACGACGGGGGCTCGCGCCGGGGCCGGGGACCCGGGGCTGGGCGGTGGGGAGCGCCATGACCGCAGCGTGGCAGGCCGTGGGCCGAGCTCCCAACCCGGATCGGCCGGAGGGGTGAGATCTTCGACCGAGTGTCACCGTGCGACGTCCCCGACCGGGCTGTCGGGGCGGGCGGAGGGAGACGAGTGGGGGACGAGGGCCGTCGCCGGTCGTCCGCAGTCCGTTTCCGGACGGCCGGGGTCCCCCGATCGGCGGGAATCGCGCCGTCGTGCGGCGTGTCGCGACCACCGCCGTCGTCGGGACGGCCGCGACCGTCGGACCGGCTACTCTCCCCGCCGTGACCGGGAACGAGGCCGCGACCCAGATCGCCGCCGGGTACGCCACGGACGGGGCCGCACTCGAGCTCGGGGCGGTGGTGATCGACGGGGCCACCGATCCGGCCGCGCGGGTGCGCATCCCGTTCGCCACGCTGAACCGCCACGGCCTGGTCGCCGGTGCCACCGGGACCGGGAAGACCAAGACGCTGCAGAACCTCGCCGAGCAGTGCTCCGCCGCCGGCGTCCCGGTGATGCTCGCCGACGTCAAGGGCGACCTCTCCGGGCTGGCCCGCGCCGGCGAGACGAGCGACCGGACGACGAAGCGCGCGCAGGAGACCGGCGACGACTGGGCGCCCACCGCCTACCCGGTGCGCTTCCTCTCGCTGGGCGCCTCCGGCGTCGGCGTCCCCGTCCGCGCGACGATCACCGCGTTCGGACCGATCCTGCTCTCGAAGGTCCTCGGCCTCAACGCCACCCAGGAGTCGACCCTCGGCCTGATCTTCCACTGGGCCGACCAGCAGGGCCTGGCCCTGCTGGACACCAAGGACCTGCGCGCGGTCATCCAGCACCTGCTCTCCGACGAGGGCAAGGCCGAGCTCAAGGGCATCGGCGGGGTCTCGACGGCGACGGCGGGCGTCATCCTGCGGGCGCTGGTCAACCTCGAGGCCCGCGGCGGCGACCAGTTCTTCGGGGAGCCGGAGTTCGACCCGGCCGACCTGCTCGCGGTCGAGGACGGCCGGGGCGTGGTGACGCTCCTCGAGCTCGCCGACCAGCAGGCCGACCCGACGCTGTTCTCGACCTTCCTCATGTGGCTGCTCGCCGAGCTGTTCGAGGACCTTCCTGAAGCCGGCGACCTCGACAAGCCGAAGCTCGTGTTCTTCTTCGACGAGGCGCACCTGCTCTTCGCCGACGCGTCGAAGGCCTTCCTCGACCGCATCGAGCAGACGGTCAAGCTGATCCGGTCGAAGGGCGTGGGCGTCTTCTTCTGCACGCAGCTCCCCACGGACATCCCCAACGACGTCCTCTCCCAGCTGGGCGCCCGGGTGCAGCACGCGCTGCGCGCCTTCACCCCGGACGACCAGAAGGCCCTGACGCGGACCGCCCGGACGTACCCGAAGTCGACGGTCTACGACATCGAGACGTCGCTGACCTCGCTCGGTATCGGCGAGGCGATCGTCACCGTGCTCTCCGAGCGGGGCGCCCCGACGCCCGTGGCGTGGACACGGCTGCGGGCCCCCCGCTCGCTGATGGCGGCGATCGGGGAGCCGGCGGTGACGGAGGCGGCGAAGGCCTCGCCGCTGTGGGCCCGCTACGGCGAGACGGTCGACCGGGAGTCGGCCTACGAGCGCCTCTCGGCGCGGACCGGGGCGACGCAGGCGCCGCAGGGGCAGGCCGAGCCGGTCCCCGCCGACCAGCCGCCGCAGCCGGCGCCCCCGCAGGCCCCGCCGCCCGAGGCGGACGAGGGTCCGGGCCTCTTCGAGAAGGCGATGGCGAACCCGATGGTGCGCTCGTTCCTGCGTTCCGCCGCGAGCGCGGCAGGTCGGGAGATCAGCCGCGGGCTGTTCGGCACGGCGCGCCGGCGCCGCTGAGGTCGCGCACGTCACGCCGCGCCCGGGTCGGTGTCGGTGGGCCGGGGTACATTGGCATCCATCAGGGCTTCCCTGGCATGACAGACGGCAGTGAGTCAACCCGGGGAGGGTCGAGGCCGCACCGGCCGCCACCGCATGGACCGCAAGCGCCTGCTCCGCAATCCGCTGATCTGGATCGTGGTGCTCTTCGTCGTCTACCTGGTCGTGTCGTCGTTCTTCAGCGACACGCGTGGTTACACCCAGGCCTCGACGTCCCTGGCCCTCCAGCAGATCGACCAGCGCAACGTCGCCGAGGTCACGCTCGAGGACAAGGAACAGCGTCTGCGCATGACGCTGGTAAACCCCGTCGACGTCCCGCCCGCGGACGGCACGTCCGGGGCACCGACGCGCACCACGCAGATCTACGCGCAGTACCCGGCCGCCGCCGGGAACCAGATCTTCACGGAGCTGCGGGAGAACCCGGCCCGCAACGGCTTCGACACCCAGGTCACGCAGGAGTCCCTGCTCGGCCAGATGTTGATCTACCTGATCCCGCTGGGCCTCGTCCTGGTGCTGCTGTTCTGGATGATGAACGCGCAGGGCGGCGGCAACCGCGTCCTGTCGTTCGGCAAGTCCAAGGCCAAGCAGCTCAACAAGGACATGCCCAAGACGACCTTCGCCGACGTCGCCGGCGCCAACGAGGCCGTCGAGGAGCTCTACGAGATCAAGGACTTCCTGCAGAACCCGACGCGCTACCAGGCGCTCGGCGCGAAGATCCCGAAGGGTGTCCTGCTCTACGGCCCGCCCGGGACCGGCAAGACCCTGCTGGCCCGCGCGGTGGCCGGCGAGGCGGGTGTGCCGTTCTACACGATCTCCGGTTCGGACTTCGTCGAGATGTTCGTCGGTGTCGGTGCCTCCCGCGTGCGTGACCTGTTCGAGCAGGCCAAGCAGAACTCGCCGTGCATCGTGTTCGTCGACGAGATCGACGCCGTCGGCCGCCACCGCGGCGCCGGCATGGGCGGCGGGCACGACGAGCGCGAGCAGACGCTGAACCAGCTGCTCGTCGAGATGGACGGCTTCGACGCCCGCGGCGGGATCATCCTCATCGCGGCCACCAACCGGCCCGACATCCTCGACCCGGCGCTGCTGCGGCCCGGCCGCTTCGACCGGCAGATCCCCGTCGCGGCCCCGGACCTCGCGGGCCGCCGCCAGATCCTCGCCGTGCACGGCAAGGGCAAGCCGCTCGCCCCCGACGCCGACCTCGACGGGCTCGCCAAGCGCACCGTCGGGTTCTCCGGCGCCGACCTCGCGAACGTCCTGAACGAGGCCGCGCTGCTCACCGCGCGCCTCAACCAGCAGCAGATCACCGGCGCCTCGCTGGAGGAGTCGGTCGACCGCGTGATCGGCGGCCCGGCCCGCAAGAGCCGGATCATCTCCGAGCAGGAGAAGAAGGTCGCCGCCTACCACGAGGCCGGGCACGCCCTGGCCGCGTGGGCGATGCCGGACATCGAGCCGGTCTACAAGGTGACGATCCTGCCGCGCGGTCGTACCGGCGGGCACGCCCTCGTCGTCCCGGAGGACGACAAGGAGTTGATGACCCGTTCGGAGATGATCGCCCGCCTCGTGTTCGCGATGGGTGGCCGCTCGGCCGAGGAACTCGTCTTCCACGAGCCGACGACGGGTGCCTCCTCCGACATCGAGCAGGCGACGAAGATCGCCCGCGCGATGGTCACCGAGTACGGCATGAGCGCGAAGCTCGGTGCCGTGAAGTACGGCCAGGAGCAGGGCGAGCCCTTCCTCGGCCGCACCGCGGGCAAGCAGTCGGACTACTCGCTCGAGGTCGCCCACGAGATCGACGAGGAGGTGCGCAAGCTCATCGAGGCCGCGCACACCGAGGCGTGGGAGATCCTCAACACCCACCGCGACGCGCTCGACGCACTGACCGGTGAGCTGATCGAGCACGAGACGCTGCAGCGCAAGGACCTGGAGCGGGTCTTCGCCTCGGTCACCAAGCGTCCGCGCATCACGGCGTTCAACGACTTCGGGGAGCGCACGCCCTCCGACCGTCCGCCGATCAAGACGCGCCGCGAGATCGCCACGGAGCGGGGCGAGCCGTGGCCGCCGGAGGACGAGCGCCGCGAGCCGGCGCGCGTCGGTGCGGGCACCAACGGGCACGGGCCGAACGGCCAGGGCGCCCATGGGCAGAACGGCCAGAACGGTGTCGGCCAGGGCCAGAACGGCCAGGGCCAGAACGGCCAGGGCCAGAACGGCCACGGCGGCTGGGGCGCTCCGAACACCCCGCCGGTGGGCACGCCCGCCGTCGGACCCGGCGGCGAGCGCCAGACCGGCCCGGGCACCTCGGGCTGGGGCATCCCGGACGTCTACCGCACCGGCGGCTCCTCGCAGCAGCAGCCGCCGTCGGCGGTGCCGCCGAACTACGGGGCGCCCCCCGGCTGGACGCCGGGCACCACGCCGCGCGGCACGTCGTGGGACCCGAACACGCGGCCCTACGGGCAGCACGGCTCGGGCTCCTCGCCGTCGGGATGGCAGAGCACCGGGGGCCAGCACGCCGCGCCCGAGGACGGTGGGCGCCGGAGTGCTCCGGACCACGACCAGGCCGGGACCTCGTTCACATCGCCGGGCGAGGGCGGCCCGAACCCGTACGGTGATCCGGACGGCCGTCGTCCCGACGGTCGCACGGAGAGCTGACCAGCGGCGGCCACTCGTCCCCCACACGGAGGCGCGGGCCGACCCGCGCACCCGAGAACCGGGCGAGGGAGACGTGACCACCAGCCAGGAGACGGACCGACCCGTCGACTACGAGTACGAGGACGAGCGGAACGGGACGGCGAAGGGCGTCGACCAGGACCGGCTCGAGGCGTTCGACGCGTCCCGGGTCGAGGCCGCCGTCCGCGAACTACTCATCGGTATCGGGGAGGACCCCGACCGCGAGGGCCTGCGCGACACCCCCGCGCGGGTGGCGCGGTCCTACCGGGAGCTGTTCGCCGGGCTGTGGACCGACCCGGCCGCGGTGCTGGAGCGCACGTTCTCCGAGGACCACGACGAACTGGTCCTGGTGCGCGACATCCCGCTGTTCTCCATGTGCGAGCACCACCTGCTCCCGTTCCACGGCGTCGCCCACGTCGCCTACCTGCCCGGGCCCGACGGCCGTGTGACCGGGCTGTCGAAGCTCGCCCGCCTCGTGGACCTCTACGCCCGGCGCCCGCAGGTGCAGGAGCGGCTCACCACCCAGGTGGCCGACGCGCTGGACAGCACCCTGGGGGCGCGCGGCGTCCTCGTGGTGATCGACGCCGAGCACCAGTGCATGTCCGCGCGCGGGGTCCGCAAGCCCGGCTCGCGCACCACCACCTCGGCCGTGCGGGGCGTCCTCAAGTCGTCCGCGAGCACCCGGGCCGAGGCGCTCGGGCTGATCCGGCACTGAGGGTCCCGACCCCGTGTCGCCCTCCGCGCTGATCCGTCCCAACCACTGCCTGGTGATGGGCGTCCTCAACGTCACCCCCGACTCCTTCTCCGACGGCGGACGGTGGGTGCACCGTGACGACGCCGTTGCGCACGGGGTCGCGATGGCGCAGCGCGGGGCGACCTACGTCGACGTCGGGGGCGAGTCCACCCGTCCGGGCGCGGAGCGCGTCGACGCCGCCACCGAGATCGAGCGGGTCGTGCCCGTCATCGCGGAGCTGGTCGCCCAGGGCGTCCGCGTCAGCGTGGACACCACGCGCGCCGAGGTCGCCGTGAAGGCCCTCGAAGCCGGCGCCGAGCTGGTCAACGACGTCTCCGGCGGGCTCGCCGACCCGACGATGGCCCGGGTGGTCGCCGACGCCGGCTGCGGCTGGGTGCTCATGCACTGGCGCGGCCCGTCCGACCGGATGGCGAGCCTCGCGAGCTACGAGGACGTCGTCGGCGAGGTGCTCGCGGAGCTGATCGAGCAGATCGACCGGGCCGTCCTCGCCGGGGTCGACCCGGCCCGCCTGGTGCTCGACCCGGGCCTGGGCTTCGCGAAGACCGCCGCGCACAACTGGCAGCTCCTGCGCAAGCTCGACGTGTTCACCGCGCTCGACTTCCCGGTGCTCGTCGGCGCCTCCCGCAAGCGGTTCCTCGGAGCCCTGCTCGCCGACGACGACGGCACGCCCCGCCCGCCCGACGGCCGTGAGCACGCGACGGCGGCGGTGTCCGCCCTCGCCGCCAACGCCGGCGCGTGGGGGGTCCGTGTCCACGAGGTCGGAGCCTCCCTGGACGCCGTCGCGGTCGCCGCCGCCTGGCACTGGGGCACCTCCCGCGCCGCGAGGACCGAGCCGTGAGCGCCCAGCCCACCGACACGATCGAGCTGCGGGGCCTCCGCGTCCGCGGTCACCACGGCGTGTTCGACCACGAGCGCCGTGACGGGCAGGACTTCGTCCTCGACCTCGTCCTGCAGGTCGACCTCACCGCCGCCGGACGCAGCGACGACCTCGACGACACCGTCGACTACGGGGCGCTCGCCGAGGCCGCCGCCGTGGTCGTGGAGGGCGCCCCGCGGGCGCTCATCGAAGTGGTGGCGTCCGACGTCGCCGACGTGGTCCTCGACGACCCGCGGGTGGCCGAGGTCGAGGTGACCCTGCACAAGCCGCAGGCGCCGATCGCGCGGCCGTTCGACGACGTGGCGGTCCGGATCCGGCGCAGCCGCCCGCGGTCCACCTCCGGCGGTCGGCGCCCGGAGGGCACGTGACGCGGGCCGTCCTGTCACTGGGCTCGAACCTCGGTGACCGGCGCGCGCACCTGGCGGCCGGTCTCGCGGGGCTCGCGCCGTGGACCCGGGCGGTGTCGTCGGTCTACCGCACCGCCCCGTGGGGCGGAGTCGACCAGGACGACTTCCTCAACCTCGTGGTGGCCGTCGACGACGCCGAGGCCGGCCCGTGGGTGTGGCTCGCCCGCGCCCGGTCGGCCGAGCAGGCCCGCGAGCGTGACCGCACCGACGGCGCCGTCCGGTGGGGGCCGCGCACCCTCGACGTCGACGTGCTCACGGTGACCGACACCGACGGCGTCGGGATGCAGAGCGACGATCCCGAGCTGCTCCTGCCCCACCCGCGGCTGCACGAGCGGGCGTTCGTCCTCGTGCCCTGGGCGGAGATCGCCCCGGACGACGACGTCCCCGGTCGCGGGCGGGTCGCCGACCTGCTCGCCGCGCTGCCCGCCGAGGAGCGCGCGGGCGTCCACCTGGACACCAGGGAGTCGAGGGAGGGCTGATGACCACGCGCACCAGCCCGTCGGTCCTGCTCGTGCTCGCCGTCGCCGCCGGGCTCGCCACCAACCTGGTGCTCGGTCGGCTCTACGGTTCGATCCCGCCGCTGCCCGCGCCCGCCGGGCTGACGTTCCTCGTGCTCGGCCTCGTCGAGGGCGGGATCGCTGTCGTGCTCTACCGGCGCATCCAGCAGCGGCCCGGCGCCCGGCCGGTCGATGCGCTCGCCGCCGCCCGCGCGGTCGCCCTCGCGAAGGCCTCGGCGCTCGCCGGGGCACTGGTCGGCGGGGCGTGGTGCGGGGTGCTCGCCTTCGTGCTGCCACGGCGCGCCGAGGTGGCGGCCGCGGCCTCGGACACCACCGCGGCGGTGATCGGGATCGTCGGCGCCGCCGTCCTCGTCGCGGCGGCCCTCGCGCTCGAGTGGTGCTGTCGCACCCCCGACGATCCGGAGTCCCGCGTCCCCGACGACCGTCGCTGAGCAGACCGGACACCGGACCTCGCCGTGGTCGTCCGGTCGCGATCGGTACGCTTCGGACATGGCCACCCCCCGGGCCGACCGGCGCCGCGGGTCGCGCCCGTCCCCGTCCGCGGGGGGCGGACGGCCCGGAGACCCCGTCGTCCGCGTGCTGCTCGTCGTCACGGCGCTCTGCGCCGCGGTCGCGGCGGCGGCGGTCGTGCTCGCCGACGACGAGCGGCTGCTGCGTCTCGGGGTGATCGCCGGACTCTGGGCGGCCCTGCTCGCGGTCGCCGCCCTCGCCCGCCGCAGCGGGGCCGGCGGCACCGACCCCGAGCACGAGCTCGAGTCGATGCGCCGCACCTACGAGCTGGAGCTCGCGGCCGAGATCGACGCCCGCCGCGAGCACGAGCTGACCGTCGAGCAGACGGTCCGGCGCGAGGTCGCCGCCGAGGCCGGCCAGGAGCTGGCGGGGCTGCGCGCGGAGGTCGAGCGGCTGCGCTCGCACCTGGAGAACGCCGAGACCCGGGCCGCGCCGCTCCCGCCGCAGCTGCACGTCGTCGCCGGGGAGGGGCCGCCGGGTCGACCCGCACACCCCGGCGCCGGGCACGGCCCGCGTCCGGCCCGCCCGCACGTCAACGAGGTCTCGCACCCCTCCGCTCCCGGTCGGGGCACGGGCGGGCGCACGGTGGCCGAGCTGCTGGCCGCGCACGCGCAGGAACGTCGCCGCCCGCCACGCTGATCCCGCCGCGACGGCGCGGAGCCACTACCCTGCGGCAGGGTGATCGCCTCCCCGGTGCGGCTCGCCCCGCAGCAACGCCGCACGCTGGTCTGGCCCGTCCTCGGGCTCATCGTGCTCGGCATCTGCGCGCTGGTCGCCGTGGGGTTCGCCAGCACGGAGATCGGGGCGGGCGGTGTCATCGTCGGCGCGATCTGCGCGCTGCTCCCGGTCGGCCCGGTGCTCCTCGCGTTCGCCTGGATCGACCGCTGGGAGCCCGAACCGCCGCGCCTGCTGCTCACCGCGTTCCTCTGGGGTGCCGGCTTCGCCGCCCTCGTGGCGCTGATCATCAACTCGAGCGCGGTGCTCGCGGCCGAGCTGCTCCTCGGGCAGGGGCAGGGTGACTTCGTCGGCGCCGTGATCTCGGCTCCGCTGGTCGAGGAGTTCGTCAAGGGCGCGTTCGTGGTGGGGCTGCTGCTGTTCCGGCGGCGCGAGTTCGACGGGATCGTCGACGGCGTGGTCTACGCCGGGTTCGTCGGCGCGGGCTTCGCCTTCACCGAGAACATCATCTACTTCGGCCGCGCCTTCACCGACGACGGCACCGCCCCCGTGGCGGGCGTGATCGTCACGTTCATCCTGCGCGGGGTGCTCTCGCCGTTCGCCCACCCGCTGTTCACGGCCATGACGGGCATCGGGGTCGGCATCGCGGCGAGCATCCGGTCGCGGGCCGCCGGGGCCCTCGCGATCGCGGTGGGCTACGTGCTCGCGGTCGTCCTGCACGCGTTGTGGAACTCCGCGACGCAGCTCGGCCCCGGGTTCTTCGGCGTCTACATCCTGATCATGGTGCCGCTGTTCCTCGCGCTCCTCGGCCTCGTCGTGTGGCAGCGACGCCGCGAGCGCGACGTGCTGGCCCGCCAGATGCCGGGCTTCGCGGCGGCGGGCTGGATCGCCGAGAGCGAGGTCCCGCTGCTGGGCAGCATGTCCGGCCGCCGCCGCTGGCTCTCGGCCGTCCGCCGGACCGCGGGGAAGCCCGCCGCGAACGCCGTCGTGCACTACCAGCACGCGGTGTCCGAGCTGGCCTTCCTGCGCGCCCGCGCCGAACGCGGCGCCATCCCGCCCGACCCGCGCTGGCACGCCGAGCTCCTCGACAACGTCGTCCGCACCCGCATGGCCGCGGTGACCGCGCCCGGCGTCCCCCAGGGGCACCAGCCGCCGCCCGGCCCGCCCCCGGGACCGCGGCCGCCGTCGGGACCCTTCCCGACGGCGGGTCCTCCCGGACCCGGACGGGGCGGGCCCGGGCCGCAGTACCCGCCGTCGCAACCCTGGCAGCAACCGCGGGGGTAGCCCCGGGCGTGTCCCGGCCCGGACGTCGGGTGTCAGCCGTGTGCCACCGCTGACATCCGGCCCGACTGTCATCCCGATCACCCGCGACCACCCCGGTGCCGTGGCGCGTCTACCCTCGCGGGCGCATCGTCCGGTACCCGCTCCGCTGAGCGGGACGGGAACGACGAGTGGTGAAGGGGTGTGCTCGTGAGCGCCTCCGGCAACGAAGCCGGGCCGGTCGGTGAACCCAGGCCCGCGCGGCTCGACGTCGGCGTAGTCTCCGCCGGGCGGGTCGGCGCCGTGATGGGTGCCGCGCTGGCGGGAGCCGGCCACACGGTGGTCGCCGCGTCCGCGGTCTCCCGCGCCTCGCGCGCCCGCGCCGAGGCCCTGCTGCCCGGGGCGGAGATCCTGCCGCCCGACGAGGTCGTGCGGAACGCCGACCTGGCCCTGCTCGCCGTGCCCGACGACGTCCTGCCCGGGCTCGTCCGTGGGCTCGCGGCGTCGGGGTGCCTGCGACCGGGCCAGATCCTGGTGCACACCTGCGGTTCGCACGGCGTCGGCGTGCTCTCCCCGGCCGCGGAGCACGACGTGCTGCCGATCGCCCTGCATCCCGCGATGACGATCACCGGGCGCCCCGAGGACGTCACGCGGCTCGCCGGGGCGTGCGTCGGGGTGACGGCGAACAGCGGGCCGTCCGAGGACGCCGAGGCGGCCTGGCTGGTCGGCGAGGCGCTCGTCCTCGAGATCGGGGCGGAGCCGGTCCGCATCCCCGAACAGATGCGCCCGCTCTACCACGCGGCGCTCGCGCACGGCGCGAACCACCTGATCACGCTCGTGCGCGAGGCGGCCGACCTGCTGCGCGACGCCGGGATCGAGCCGGCCGAGCGGGTGCTCGCGCCGCTGCTGTCGGCCGCGCTGGACAACGCCCTGCGCCTCGGCGACCGCGCCCTGACCGGCCCGGTCGTCCGCGGCGACGCGGGCACCGTCGCGACCCACCTGCGCCACCTCGACGCGCGGGCCCCGCAGTCGGCCGAGCTCTACCGCGCCCTCGCCCGCCGCACCGCCGAGCGTGCCCACGACGGCGGGCTCATCGGCGACGACGAGTTCACCGCCGTCATCGACACCTTCGAGAGGCACACGCCGTGACCCGCCCCTCCAGCCTGCGCACGCACGACCTGCTCGGGCGTTCCCGGCCGAAGTACGTCAAGGACGGCCTCACCGTCCACACCGACCCGAACACGCTGCGCCGCGTCACGAAGGCGATGCGCGGCGGCGGGCGCCGGGTCACCCTCGTCCCGACGATGGGCGCCCTGCACGACGGCCACCGCGAACTGATGCGCCGGGCCCGCTCGATCCCCGGCTCCAGCACCGTGGTGTCGATCTTCGTGAACCCGCGCCAGTTCGGGCCGACCGAGGACTTCGACCGCTATCCCCGCGCCTTCGAGGCCGACCTCGAGATGTGCCGCGAGGAGGGCGTCGAGCTGGTGTTCGCGCCGGACGTCGACACCATGTACCCGGCCGGTTTCACCACCTCGATCGACCCCGGCCCGCTCGGCGACCAGCTCGAGGGCGCCGTCCGGCCCGGGCACTTCGCCGGGATGCTGACGGTGGTCAACAAGCTCTTCGCGATCTGCGTCCCCGACGTCGCGTTCTTCGGCGAGAAGGACTGGCAGCAGCTGGCCCTGATCCGCCGGATGGTGCGCGACCTCGACATCGACGTCCACGTGGTCGGCGTCCCCACCGTCCGCGAGACCGACGGGCTCGCCCGGTCCAGCCGCAACGCCTACCTCGACGAGACCCAGCGGCAGCAGGCGGTCACGATCTCCGCCGCGCTGTCGGCCGGTCAGTACGCGGGCGAGCAGGGCCCGGAAGCCGTCGTCGCGGCCGCCCGCGAGGTGCTCGCCGTCGAGCCGGCCCTCGAGGTCGACTACGTCGAGCTGCGCGACCCGGAGCTCGGGCCCGCCCCCTCGATCGGCGACGCCCGCCTGCTGATCGCCGCCCGCCTCGGCACCACCCGCCTGATCGACAACGCCCACGTCTCGGTGACGGAGAGAGTCTGATGCTGCGCACGATGCTCAAGTCCAAGATCCACCGGGCGACGGTCACGGACGCGGACCTGCACTACGTCGGGTCGGTCACCGTCGACACCGACCTGATGGCCGCCGCGGACCTGCTCGAGGGCGAGCAGGTCGCGATCGTCGACGTCACCAACGGCGCTCGCCTGGAGACCTACGTGATCCCGGGCGAGGCCGGCTCCGGCGTCATCGGGATCAACGGCGCCGCCGCGCACCTCGTGCACCCCGGCGACCTCGTCATCCTCATCGCCTACGGGCAGATGGACGACGCCGAGGCACGCGCCTACCGCCCGCGTGTGGTCTTCGTGGACGACCGCAACCGCGTCCTCGACCAGGGCTCCGACCCCGCCTACGTGCCGGCCGACGCCCCGGAGGCATCGCTGCTGGTGCCGGGGACGCGGGCCGCCGCGTTGAACTAGTACCGACCCCGTGCTGCTCTGCATCGACGTCGGCAACACGCAGACGGCCCTCGCGCTCTACCCCCTATCGGCGTGCTCGGTTGCTCCGTCGGGGAAACCCGTTCCCGACGACGGGCCCGAGGTCGCGTCCCGCTGGGACGCGCGGATCCGCACGGAGCGGCGGGCCACCGCCGACGAGCTGGCCCTGACGGTGCGCGGGATGCTCGGCCCGCTGCTCGCGGAGGTCGACGGCGTCGCTGCGCTGTCGACCGTGCCCGCGCTGCTCCGGGAACTGCGCGGGATGCTCGACCGGCACTTCGCGGGGGTCGCCCGGGTCCTCGTCGAGCCCGGGGTGCGCACGGGCGTGCCGCTGCTCGTCGACAACCCGAAGGAGGTCGGCGCCGACCGGGTGGTGCAGGCCCTGGCCGCGCACCAGCGGGTCGGCGGGCCCTGCGTCGTGGTCACCTTCGGGACCTCGACCGTCATCGACGCGGTCTCCGCCGACGGCGAGTTCCTGGGCGGCGCGCTCGCGGCCGGCGTCGCGGTCTCGGCGGACGCCCTCGCCGTGCGGGCCGCCGGGCTGCGCCCCGTGGAGCTCGTCGCGCCGCGCACCGTGCTGGGGCGCTCCACCGTCGAGGGGATGCAGGCCGGTCTCGTGCTCGGCGCCGCCGCGATGGTCGACGGGCTCGTCCGGCGCATCGGCGCGGAGGTCGCCGCCAAGGACACGGCGGGGCGCGGACCGGTCGCGGTCGTCGCGTGCGGGGGGCTCGCGCCCGTCGTCGCCCCGGAGTGCACGACGGTCACCCACCACGTCCCCGACCTGACCCTCCAGGGCCTGCGTCTCGTGTTCGGCCGCGTCCAGGAGGCGGCGCGGGCCCGCGAGGAGCGCCGCGCCCGGCGGTGACGGTCAACCTGCAGCCGCCTTGTCGCGGGCTGGGGCACCGGCTCGGCGGCCTTGTCGCAGTGATTCACAACGACAAGCGTGCGCCCTCCGGTCGGGAGCCCGCGACAGGAGTTCGCGGTCAGGCCCCGGCCCGGGGTGCCCGGTAGGTGCGGCGGTAGGACAGCGGCGACAGCCCCACGTCGGCGGCCAGGTGCGCCCGCAGCGACGACGTGGTGCCCAGGCCCGCGTCGGCCGCGACGCGGTCGACCGGCAGGTCGGTCGACTCGAGCAGGTGCCGGGCCCGGGCGACCCGCTGCGCCAGGATCCACGCGTGCGGGGACGTGCCGGTCTCGGCGCGGAACCGGCGGGCGAAGGTCCGCGTGCTCATCTGGGCGTGCCCCGCGAGGGCCGCGACGTCGAGCGGCTCCGCCAGGTGCTCCCGGGCCCAGGTCCGGGTCGCCGCGGTGGACCCGCCGTCGTCGACGGGAAGCGGCCGCTCGATGAACTGGGCCTGCCCGCCGTCGCGCCAGGGCGCCACCACGAGGTGGCGGGCGACCTCGTTCGCCACCGCCGCCCCGTGGTCGCGCCGCACCACGTGCAGGCACAGGTCGAGGCCCGCGGCGAGGCCGGCGGAGGTGGCGAGGTCGCCCTCGTCGACGAAGAGCACGTCCTCGTCGACCTCCACCCCGGGGTGCAGGGCCCGCAGCGAGCCGGCCCGCGCCCAGTGCGTGGTCGCCCGCCGTCCGTCGAGCCGGCCGGCGGCGGCCAGCACGAACGCGCCGGTGCAGATCGACATCCAGCGTGCACCGTCGGGGACCTGCGCCAGCGCCGCGTGCACCTCGGCCGGGAGGACGCCGTCGCGGCGCGCGGGTAGGTAGTGGGTGCCGGGCACGACGACGGTGTCGGCGGCCGCGAGCGCCTCGACCCCGTGCTCGACGTGCAGGGCGTAGCCCGCCGTCGTCGGGACCGGGCCCGGCTCCAGCCCGCAGACCCGGACGTCGTAGAGCGGCTCCCCGTCGCGCTCGGCGGTCCCGAAGACCTCCGGCGGGATCGCCAGGTCGAAGCCGACGACCGGCGGCAGGGCGAGCACGGCGACGACGTGGGGCATGGCCGGATTCTTGCACTGGATGGCATTCCTGCCACTGGTGTCCGGCTTGCCGGGGCGGCATCGTTCCGGCTCGTGACCACCGAGGCCCCGCGGACGACCCCGCGCACCCGCTCCTCCTGGTGGCCGTGGGCCGTCGCCGCCACGGCCTTCGTCGCGCTCATGGGGGCCGCGGGCTTCCGGTCCGCGCCCGGCGTGCTCATCGCCCCGCTGCACGACGAGTTCGGCTGGTCGACCGCCACCATCTCGACGGCGGTCTCGATCAACCTCGTGCTCTACGGCGTCATCTCGCCCTTCGCCGCGGCCCTGATGGAGCGGTTCGGGATGCGCCGTGTGGTCGGCGGGGCCCTGCTCCTCGTCGCGGCCGGCAGCGGGCTGACCGTGTTCATGACCCAGGTCTGGCAGCTGATGCTGCTCTGGGGCGTGCTGGTCGGGGTCGGCACGGGCTCGATGGCGCTCGCCTTCGTCGCGACGGTGACCGGCCGCTGGTTCGTCCGGCGCCGCGGCCTCGTCAGCGGGGTCCTGACGGCGGCGCAGGCCGCGGGCGGCCTCGTCTTCCTGCCGCTCATGGCCGCGCTCTCCGAGAGCGTCGGCTGGCGGGCGGCGTCGCTGCTCGTCGCCGCGGGAGCGCTCGTCGTCGTGCCGGTGGTGGTGCTGTTCCTGCGGGACTCGCCCGCCGACGTCGGCACGGTCGCCCACGGCGCGGACCCCGGCTCCGTCGCGGCGGCGTTCCCGACGACAGGTGGTGCGGGCGGGGCGGCCCGGCGCGCGCTCTCGGTGCTGCGCGAGGCGGCGCGCACCCGCACCTTCTGGCTGCTCGCGGGTGGGTTCGCGATCTGCGGGGCGACGACCGTCGGACTGCTCGGGACGCACTTCGTGCCCGCCGCGCACGACCACGGGATGCCGGCGACGACCGCCGCGGGCCTGCTCGCCGTGGTCGGGGTGTTCGACGTGGCGGGGACGATCCTCTCCGGCTGGCTCACCGACCGCTGGGACCCGCGGCGGCTGCTCGCCGTCTACTACGTGCTGCGCGGGGCGTCGCTGCTGGTCCTCCCGCTGCTGCTCGCTCCCACCGCGATCCCGCCGATGTGGGCGTTCATCGTCTTCTACGGGCTGGACTGGGTCGCGACCGTCCCGCCGACCGTGGCGCTGTGCCGGGAGCGGTTCGGCGACCGCGGGCCGATCGTGTTCGGCTGGGTCTTCGCCTCGCACCAGATCGGGTCCGCGATCGCGGCGTTCACCGCCGGCATCGTGCGCGACACCACCGGCAGCTACGACGGCGCCTGGTGGGGTGCGGGCGCGCTCTGCGTGGTGGCGGCGGGACTCTCGCTCGCGATCACGCGGACCGTGACCCCGAGGGAGTCGGTCACCCCCGGCTGACCCGGGGGTGACCGACTTCCTCCCCCCCCGTGGAGGGACGGTCAGCTGGTGGTGATGTCGCCGTTGGTCAGCGTCCCGGTCACGGTGCGCCCGCCGAGTCGTACCGTCACCTGGTCCCGACCGACGGCCCCGGCGCCACCCGCCCCTCCGCTCGAACGGCGACGGACCGGGTCGATCACGGCGCGTCGGCGGCCCCATCCGGCAGCTCGGCGTGCCGCGGGTCGCTCACCGGCAGCAGGTGGCGCAGGCGCTCGACGAGTTCCAGGTCCTCCCGACCGGCGGGAGTGCGCGCGAGAGCCCAGAGCGCGGCGGTGTCGCCGCCGCGCAGCACGGCCCGGCGGACGCCGACGTCGAGCTCGTCGCGCAGGGCACGGATGCCCGGGGCGTCGGAGGTCGGCAGCAGCTCCCCGCGCCCCACCAGCGCGGTGTCGGGGACCGCCCCGGAGCGCAGGGCGTCGCGCAAGGTCAGGAAGTCGGCGTCGACGCGGGCCTCGATCCGGTAGGGCTGCGTCTTGACCACGCCCGCGCCGTTGGGAAGCGATTCGAGCAGGTGGCGCAGGCGGTGCATCTCGGCGCGCACGGTGACGGGGTTGCCACGCTCGCCGTAGATCTCCAGGGCGAGCGCGTCGGCGGACAACCCCTCGGGGTGCATCGCGAGCAGGGCGAGCAGCTCGGCGTGCCGGGCGCCGAGGCGGACCGGCCGCCCGTCGAGCCGGGCGACCGGGCGCGGGGCGCCGAGGAAAGGCAGTGCGAGCGTCGGGCGGACCCGCATCCCGGACGACGGTTCCAGTCGGAGCAGCCAGCCTTCGGCGAGGGGTTCGACGACGCCCTCGCCGTGCTCGCCGAGGGAGACCCGGTCGCCGGCACCCGGGAGCGTGATCCGATCGTCGATCCACCCGTGCGGCGTGGCGGCGAGGACCCGACCGGCCGGGCTGAGCAACGCGCCCGGGGCGTCCAGCCCGGAGAGGTGGGGGAGGTTCAGCGTGCGGAGCCGCTCGTCGCGGATCGCCTGGCGGGTGGCGAGGTGGTTCTCGGCGAGCCGGGCGGCGGCGGTGACCAGCGCCAGGGTGCTGGGATGGAACGTGCGGACCGGGCCGGTGAGGTCGACCGCGCCGACGGCCTCGCCGGTGTCGGGGTCGTGGATCGGCGCGGCCGCGCAGGTGAACCGGTGGTACTGCGCGACGAGGTGCTCCGAGGAGTGGATCTGGACGGCGCTGTCCGCGGCGAGGGAGGTGCCCATCGCGTTGGTGCCGGCGGAGTCCTCGCTCCAGCGGAAGCCCTCCGCGAGCTCGAGGTCGTCGGCCAGGTGCAGCATCCCGGCCGCACCCTCCCGCCACAGGATGTGGCCCTGGGCGTCGGTGACGATCATGACGTGCATCGCCTCGTCGGCGATCTCCAGCAGCGTGGTCCGCAGCAGGGGGAGCACGGGGGAGAGCGGGTGCTGCTCCCGGATCCGGGCGAGCTCGCCGTCGTCGAACACGTGGGCCGGCGCGCCGTGGTCGGGGTCGACATGGGCCGCGAGCGAGCGCCGCCAGGAGTCCGACACGACCGACCTCGGGTCGACCTCCGCCCGCGTGCCCCCGAGCACGGCGTCCCGGACGCGCGCGAGGACCGCCGCCCGCTCGACGGGATCCCCCCACGCCTGGTCGCTCGTCGTCATCCACCACCCCGTGGACCTCGTCGGACCGAGCTCTCATCGTGCGCCGCATCCGGCACTGAGGCAACCCTTACTGCCTCGGTCAAGTGCTCCTCAGACGCGGAACGTAGGTCCTTCTCGTGCCGCACGTGCGTGCAACGTCGTTGCAACCCTCGGCTTCCTAGCGTCCTGGGTCACAGGAGCGGGCGCGCTGTACGTCACCGCCTCTCCGTTCGAACAGGCACGGCTGACCACTTTGGGAGGACCAACGATGGCCGTCTATGCAGCCCCGGGGACCGAGGGCTCGGTCGTCAGCTTCAAGCCCCGGTACGACCACTGGATCGGCGGCGAGTACGTCGCACCGGTGAAGGGCCAGTACTTCGAGAACCCGACCCCGGTCACCGGTCAGAACTTCTGCGAGGTCGCCCGCGGCACCGCCGAGGACGTCGAGAAGGCCCTCGACGCCGCGCACGCCGCCGCCCCCGCCTGGGGGAAGACCTCCGTCGGCGAGCGCGCGAACATCCTCAACAAGATGGCCGACCGCATCGAGGCGAACCTCGAGAAGATCGCCATCGCGGAGAGCTGGGAGAACGGCAAGGCCTGCCGGGAGACCCTCGCCGCCGACATCCCGCTCGCGATCGACCACCTGCGCTACTTCGCCGGCGCGATCCGCGCCCAGGAGGGCTCGCTCTCCCAGATCGACGAGGACACGGTCGCCTACCACTTCCACGAGCCGCTCGGCGTGGTCGGCCAGATCATCCCGTGGAACTTCCCGATCCTCATGGCGATCTGGAAGCTGGCCCCCGCGCTCGCCGCCGGCAACGCGGTCGTCCTCAAGCCCGCCGAGCAGACCCCGGCGTCGATCCACGTCCTCATGGACGTCATCGGCGACCTCATCCCGGCCGGCGTGCTGAACATCGTCAACGGCTTCGGCGTCGAGGCGGGCAAGCCCCTCGCCTCCTCCCCGCGCATCCGCAAGATCGCCTTCACCGGTGAGACCACGACGGGTCGGCTCATCTCCCAGTACGCCTCGGAGAACCTGATCCCGGTCACGCTCGAGCTGGGCGGCAAGAGCCCGAACGTCTTCTTCGACGACGTCTCGGCGCAGAACGACGCGTTCTACGACAAGTGCCTCGAGGGCTTCACCATGTTCGCCCTCAACCAGGGCGAGGTCTGCACCTGCCCGTCCCGGGCGCTCATCCAGCAGGGCCACTACGACGAGTTCCTGGCCCAGGCCGTGAAGCGCACCGAGCAGGTCAAGCAGGGCAACCCGCTCGACACCGACACGATGATCGGCGCGCAGGCCTCGAACGACCAGTTCGAGAAGATCCTGTCCTACATCGACATCGGTCGCCAGGAGGGCGCGCGCATCCTGACCGGGGGCGACAAGAACGACCTCGGCGGGGACCTGGCGGGTGGCTACTACATCCAGCCGACCATCTTCGAGGGCAACAACTCGATGCGGATCTTCCAGGAGGAGATCTTCGGTCCGGTGTTGTCGGTGGCCAAGTTCTCGGACTACGACGAGGCCATGTCGATCGCCAACGACACCCTCTACGGCCTCGGCGCCGGCGTGTGGTCGCGCGACGGCGCGACCGCCTACCGTGCCGGCCGCGAGATCCAGGCCGGCCGGGTCTGGGTGAACAACTACCACCAGTACCCGGCGCACGCCGCGTTCGGCGGGTACAAGCAGTCGGGCATCGGCCGCGAGAACCACAAGATGATGCTCGACCACTACCAGCAGACCAAGAACCTGCTGGTGAGCTACTCGCAGAACGCCATGGGCTTCTTCTGATCGGGCCCACGCCGACGACTCCCGGGAGGCCGAGATGAGCGAGATCAGCACGAGCACCGACGTCACCGAGACCGTGCCCGAGGTGCCGGGGTCGGGGACGACCGCGCGCGTCGCGCTGTCCCCGCAGGCCTCCGAGCTCCTCGTGACGCTCACGGACCTCCACGGCCCGCTGATGTTCCACCAGTCCGGCGGGTGCTGCGACGGCAGCGCCCCGATGTGCTACCCGGACGGGGACTTCAAGATCGGCGGGCAGGACGTCCACCTCGGGGACCTCGAGGTGGAGGGCCTGGAGAAGCCCATCGGGTTCTACATGTCGGCCTCGCAGTTCGAGTACTGGAAGCACACGCACCTGACCGTCGACGTCGTCAAGGGTCGCGGCAGCGGGTTCAGCGTCGAGGCGCCCGAGGGCGTCCGGTTCATCATCCGCTCCCGGCTGTTCACCGACGACGAGTGGCGGGCGCTCGACGGGGCCTGACGCTTCCGCGCACCACCGCACGAGGGGCACCCTGGCCGACGGGCCGGGGTGCCCTTCGCCGTTCCGGACCGTCTCGACGAGGAGACCACGTTGACCGAAGCCAGCACGACCCTGCGTGAACTCACCGGCATGCCCGGCGACCCGGCGTCCCTCACCGGCTCCGCCCTGGTGATGATCGACCTGCAGAACACCTACACCCGGGGCGTCATGGCCCTCGAGAACGTCGAGCCCGCCATCGAGGAGGCCGCCCGCCTGCTCGAGCGGGCCCGGGCGGCCGGCTCGACGATCGTGCACGTCCAGCACGAGGCGGGCGCCGGCACGCCGTACGACACGAACGCCGAGATCGGCGCGATCGTCGACGCGGTCGCCCCGCGGTCCGGCGAGCACCGGGTGGTCAAGAACTTCCCGAGCTCGTTCGTGGGCACCGACCTCGAGGAGTACCTGCGTGGCGCGGGGGTCTCGAATCTCGTTCTCGCGGGATTCATGACGCACATGTGCGTGAACTCGACCGCCCGCAGCGCGTTCAACCTCGGGTTCGCCCCGACGGTCGTCGCCGGGGCCACCGCCACGCGCGCACTGCCCGGTCCGGACGGGGTCGTGGAGGCGTCCGCCCTGCAGGCCGCGAGCCTCGCGGCGCTCTCGGACATGTTCGCGGTGGTGGTGCCCGACTCGTCGGCCGTTCCCGACTGAGTCGCGGACGACTTCTGCGCCATTCCTGTGTGCGCCGCCCGTCACGGTGGACCCGCCTCGACACGGCGAGTCACTCGCATTTACGCTTCGCCGCGAACCATTCCGGTTCACGGCGCGCGGTGACGCGTGACCGGCCGTTCGGGGGTCGTGGAAGGAATTCATCGCGTGGCGCAGAAAGTGGTCGTGACTCTCGTCGACGACCTCGACGAGACCGAGGCCGACGAGACCGTCGAGTTCGGCATCGACGGGACGACCTACGAGATCGACCTGTCCGACGCGAATGCGTCGCGACTCCGCGACGAGCTCGCCGACTACGTGGCGCATGCCCGGAAGGTGTCCGGGCGTCGTCGGTCGAACGGTGCCCGGGCGACCGCGGCCCCGGCCGCCCCGGTGCGCAAGGGCGGTGGCCGTGCCTCGGTCGACCGCGAGCAGAACCAGGCCATCCGGGAGTGGGCCCGCAAGAACGACTTCACCGTCTCGGAGCGCGGACGCATCCCGTCCGAGGTCAGCGAGGCCTACCACAAGGCCCACGGCTGACCCTGGCTCTCCCGCGCACGGGCCGTTCGTCACCTCCAGGGGTGACGGGCGGCCCGTTCGTCGTGGAACGGTCGCCCAGGTCGTACGCTACTGCGTATGACCGAGGAGGCGTCCGAACTCCGGCGAGTCGTGCAACGCCTCGCCCGACGGCTCCGCGAGCAGCGACCGAGCGCCGGCCTGACCGACGTCCAGCGCGCCCTGCTCGCGCAGATTCTCGACCACGGTCCCCAGACGACCGGCTCACTGGCCCGACGAGTGCGGACGAGCCCCCAGGCGCTGACCCGCCCCCTCGCAGCTCTCGTCGAGACCGGCATCCTCGAACGCACCCCCGACCCGCAGGACGGTCGTCAATATGTGTTGACGATATCGGCGTCGGGTTGGACGCTGCTCCGGGAGGACGCGGCGCCCCGGGACGCCTGGCTCGCGGCGGGCCTCGCCGACCTGACCGACGCCGAGCGCGACCTGCTCGGCATCGCCGCCCGCCTGCTCGACGGGTTGGCGCGACGACCCGGACCGGAGTGAGCGATGGGCGACGAGCGGAGCACGCGGGCCTGGTGGATCGCCGTCGTCGGGGCGGCGGCGCTCGCCGCGGTGTGCGGGGCGTGGGGGATCGCGCGGGACCCGCTCGAGCCGTACTACGAGGCGTCGGTGCGGTCGATGGCCGGGAGCGGCCACGCGTTCTGGTTCGGGGCCTTCGACCCGGCCGCCACCCTGACCATGGACAAGCTGCCCGGGGCCTACTGGGTGCAGGCCGCCGTCGTCGCCGTGGCGGGACCGTCGCCCGTGGCGATGGTGCTCCCGCAGGTCGTCGAGATGGTGCTGGCCGTGGTCGTCCTCGCGGTCGCGGTCCGGGCGCTGACGGGCGCTCCGGCGGCGGGGGTCGTCGCGGCGTTCGTCCTCGCCGTGAGCCCGGCGGCGGTCGCGGTCGCGCGGGGCAACGTGGCCGACCCGCTGATGATCCT
Source organism: Actinomycetospora sp. NBRC 106378 (assembly GCF_030269685.1). GTDB lineage: Bacteria > Actinomycetota > Actinomycetes > Mycobacteriales > Pseudonocardiaceae > Actinomycetospora. Next base: position 24,517 of record NZ_BSTT01000008.1, on the reverse strand, counting down.
GCTCCTCGTGACCGCGGCCTGGGCCGTGGCCCGGGCCCTGCGCACCGAGCGGCCGATGCCCTGGCTCGCGCTGGCGGGCCTCGCCGTCGGTCTCGCGTTCCAGGCGAAGATGCTCGCCGCGTGGCTGGTGCTGCCGGCCCTGGCGCTCGCGTTCCTGGTGGCGGCCCCGGTGTCGCCGGGTCGCCGGCTCACGGCGACCGCGGTCGGCGGGGTCGTGACCGCCGCCGTGTCCCTCGCCTGGCTCGCGGTCGTCTCGCTGGTCCCGGGCGGGGCCCGCCCCTGGGTGGACGGCAGCAGCGACGACTCCGAGCTCACGCAGGTGTTCGTCTACAACGGGCTGGGGCGGCTCGGGGCGCAGAACCCGCTCCAGGAGCTCGCGGGGCAGGGGCTCGCCCTGACGGCGCCCGGGACCGGTGGCGAGGGCCCGTCGGTGCTGCGCCTGTTCGTCGGTGACCTCGGGCGGGCGACCGGTTGGCTGGCGCCCACGGCGCTCGTCGCGCTGGTCGTCGGGCTGTGGGCGGTCCGTCGCGCGCCCCGGACCGATCCGCTCCGCGCCGCCTACCTGCTGTTCGGACTGTGGCTGCTCGTCTACGGCGTCGCCTTCAGTGCCGGCGCGGTGATCAACGTCTACTACGTCGCCACTCTGGCCCCGGCGATCGCCGGACTCCTCGGCACGGCGTTCGCGCACCTGGTCGAGGCCCGGGAGCGACCGGGTGCCCGGCTCGCCGCCGCGGCGGCCGTCGTCGGGACGATCGCCTACGGCGCGGCCCTCGTCCTGCGCTCCGAGCACCCGCTCGTGACCCCGGTGGTCGCCGCCGCGGTGGTGGGCCTGGTCGCGGTCGGCCTCCTCGTCACCGCCCGCCGGGGCGCGCTCGTGACCGCGTCGGTGGCGCTCCTCGTCCTCCCGGTCGCGGCGACCGGCTGGCTGCTCGCCCTCGGCGGCGGCGCCTTCGACACGCCCTACGAACCGGCCCGCGAGGTCCGCGCCGTGCGGGTGCTCCTGGTCGCGGCGCCGCGGCTGGCGGCGGGCACGCTGCCCGGGATCGAGCGCTCGCGGGCGGGTGCGCCGGACCTCATGGCGGTGCAGTCGGCCGCGGTGGCCTCGGTGTTCGCCTACCCCACCGGCGAGGAGGTCCTGCCGATCGGCGGGTTCACCGGCACCGGCCCGACGCCCACCCTCGACCAGCTGCGCGACGACGTGGCCGCGGGTCGTTTCCACGTCGTGCTCTCCTTCCCGAGCACCGATCCGCGCCTGGTCTGGATCGCGCAGCACTGCCGGGCGCAGCGGTCGGTGGACCCGACCTTCCAGGTGCACGTCTGCCTCCCCGCCGACGCGACCCGTCCCTGAGTCACGCGAGCAGCGCGTCCAGCAGGCCCGGAGCGGCGGCGACGGCGGCAGGAGCGTGCCGCGCGGTCGCGGCCCGCAGCCCGTCGTCGGGAACGGTCCAGCGCTCCAGCAGCGCCGGGGTCATCTCGGGATGGAACTGCACGCCGCTCCAGCGGCCGTGGCGGAAGGCGGCGACGCCGGCGTCGTCGGTCGCGAGGACGGTGCTTCCCGACGGCGGGTCGAGCTGGTCGGCGTGCCAGGAGAACCACGGGCCGGGGGCGATGCGCTCGTCGTGCGGGACGACCGGGAACCAGCCGACCCGCGGTTCGTCCAGCCGGCGCACGCGCCCTCCGAGCACCTCCGCGACGAGCTGGGCGCCGAAGCAGATCCCGAGCACCCGGGCCCCGGCGTCGTGGGCCGTCGTCAGGAAGGCCCGCTCCCGGTCGAGCCAGTCCATCGCCGACCGCGGCCACGGCGCGCCGAGGACGACGACCAGGTCGTCGGGTGTCGGGTCGGGGAAGACCACGTCGGTGCCGGGGTGGGCGGTGCACCAGGTGACGTCGCCGAGTTCCAGCCCGCCGAGGCCCGCCGTCCGCTCGTGGCCGACCACGAGGGTGCGGGTCACGACGACAGGTCCCGGTAGCCCGGGTGCACGCCCGGGGTGAGGCCCTCGGCGGCCGCGACCCGGCCGAGCAGGTCGGCCAGGGTGCGGCGTTCGTCGACGTCGAGCGTCGCGAGCAGCGCGTCCTCGTGCTCGGTGGCGAGGCGGCCGAGGTCGCGGACCAGGTCCTCGCCCGCCTCGGTGAGGTGCACGGCGTACAGGCGGCGGTCGTCGGGGTTGCGGCGCCGTTCGAGCGCGCCCCGCTGCTCCAGCGCGTCGACCAGGGCGACCAGCCGGGTGGCCGGCGTGCCGAGCCGGTCGGCGAGCACCTGCTGGCTGCGGCCCGGCTCGCGGGCCACCGCCCGGAGGAGCCCGGCCTGCGGGGGAGTCAGGTCGACGGCGGCCACCCGCTCGCCGAAGCGTCGGGCGGCGTGGGTGCCGAGCTGGGTGAGCAGGAAGGCGGCTCCGGAGGGGCGGTCCACCCGGCGAACGATAGCCCTTGACAAACCATGACGAGCAGAGACGATGACAACTTGTAACGATGACTCGTCGGAAGGCTCGCCATGTCCTCGCCCCACGCCCGCCGCGGCGGGCCGCCCCTGCTCGCGCCCGCCCTCGCCTGGGCCGCCCTCACCGTCGCGGCCGGCGTGCTGCACCCGGGGACCCGACCGGGCGCCGACCCGACGACGACCCTCGCGGTATTGCGCGACCACCCCGTCGCGCTCCAGCTCTCCGCGCTCGCCCTCCTCGGCTCCGCCGCGCCCTTCGCGGTGTGGGTCGCCGCGGTCCACCACCGGCTGCACCGGCTCGGGCTCCGGGTCGCCGGCCCGACCCTGGGGCTGGCCGGCGGTCTCCTCGGCGCGGCCGTCCTGGCCGTGTCCGGGGCCGCGCAGTGGGCGGCCGGGGCGGCGGCCGTGCCGGGTGGGGAGGCTGCCGTCACCGGGTTGGACGCCCTCTCCCTCGCGCTCGGCGGACCGGCCTTCGTGGTGATGTTCGGGCTGCTCATGGCCGGGTGCTCGGTGCCGACGCTGCTCGTGGGTCTCGTCCCGCGCGGCCTCGCGTGGGCCGGGCTCGTCCTGGCCGCAGTGTCCGTGCTCGCGGTCCTCGGGCTGGTGGTGGGGCCGTTGCAGTACCTGCTGCCGGTCGTGCGTTTCGGCGGGCTGGTCTGGCTGGTGTGGTTCTCCGCGGTCCTGCCGGTGAGCCGCCGCCGGGTGACCGAGCCGGAGGTCGTCGCGTGACCCGACGTCGGGAAACCGTGCGCCGCGTGCAGCATCTGCGCGCGGGAGGCCGGAATTCGGCGACCGTCGCACGATCCGGTGTTTCTCCGGTAGCGAACGCCTTCCCGGAACAGCGGTGGAACGGGCATCGTTGGACCGAGCACGGTCACGAGTGGTGGCCGTGCGAGCAGAACCGGTCATCCCGGTTCGACGTGGCTGGCGTCACGGTGCGGCAACCGCCGACACCGGTGGGTGTCGGTCCCGGCGACTAGGATGGTCCTACGGTGCTCGGTCACGGTGTGAGCATCAGCCAGGGTCCGCGGGCCCGTCGTCGGTGACGACGGGGGAGTGCGCGGGTGTCCGCCGGCGCAGCAGTCAGGAGTGACGAATGTTCGAGAGGTTCACCGACCGCGCGAGGCGGGTGGTCGTCCTGGCCCAAGAAGAGGCCCGGATGCTCAACCACAACTACATCGGGACCGAGCACATCCTGCTCGGACTGATCCACGAGGGCGAGGGCGTTGCCGCCAAGGCCCTCGAGTCGCTGGGCATCGCCCTCGAGGGCGTGCGCCAGCAGGTCGAGGAGATCATCGGCCAGGGTCAGCAGGCCCCCTCGGGGCACATCCCGTTCACCCCGCGCGCCAAGAAGGTGCTGGAGCTGTCGCTGCGCGAGGCGCTGCAGCTCGGCCACAACTACATCGGCACCGAGCACATCCTGCTCGGGCTGATCCGTGAGGGCGAGGGCGTCGCCGCCCAGGTCCTCGTCAAGCTCGGCGCGGACCTCAACCGCGTGCGCCAGCAGGTGCTGCAGCTGCTCTCGGGCTACCAGGGCAAGGAGCCCGCGGAGTCCGGCGGCCAGCGCGGCGAGGGCACGCCGTCGTCGTCGCTCGTGCTCGACCAGTTCGGTCGCAACCTCACCCAGTCCGCCCGCGAGGGCAAGCTGGACCCGGTCATCGGCCGGGAGAAGGAGATCGAGCGGGTCATGCAGGTCCTCTCCCGGAGGACCAAGAACAACCCGGTCCTCATCGGCGAGCCCGGCGTCGGCAAGACCGCCGTCGTCGAGGGCCTCGGGCAGGCCATCGTCAAGGGCGAGGTCCCCGAGACGCTGAAGGACAAGCAGCTCTACACGCTCGACCTCGGGTCGCTCGTGGCGGGCTCGCGCTACCGCGGTGACTTCGAGGAGCGCCTGAAGAAGGTCCTCAAGGAGATCCGCACCCGCGGCGACATCATCCTGTTCATCGACGAGCTCCACACCCTCGTGGGTGCCGGTGCCGCCGAGGGCGCGATCGACGCCGCCTCGATCCTCAAGCCGATGCTGGCCCGCGGCGAGCTGCAGACCATCGGCGCGACGACGCTCGACGAGTACCGCAAGCACGTCGAGAAGGACGCCGCGCTCGAGCGCCGCTTCCAGCCGATCCAGGTGGGGGAGCCCTCGGTGGCGCACTCCATCGAGATCCTCAAGGGCCTGCGCGACCGGTACGAGGCGCACCACCGCGTCTCCATCACCGACCCGGCGCTGGTCGCGGCGGCCACCCTGGCCGACCGCTACATCAACGACCGGTTCCTCCCGGACAAGGCGATCGACCTGATCGACGAGGCCGGCGCCCGCATGCGCATCCGTCGCATGACCGCGCCGCCGGACCTGCGCGAGTTCGACGAGAAGATCTCCGACGTGCGTCGTGAGAAGGAGTCGGCGATCGATGCGCAGGACTTCGAGAAGGCCGCGCGCCTGCGCGACGAGGAGAAGCAGCTCCTCGGCCAGAAGTCCGAGCGCGAGAAGCAGTGGAAGTCCGGTGACCTCGACGTCGTCGCCGAGGTGGACGACGAGCTGATCGCCGAGGTGCTGGCCAACTGGACCGGCATCCCCGTCTTCAAGCTCACCGAGGAGGAGACGACCCGTCTGCTCCGCATGGAGGACGAGCTCCACAAGCGGATCATCGGACAGGAGGAGGCCGTCCGGTCGGTCTCCCAGTCGATGCGCCGCACGCGGGCCGGCCTCAAGGACCCGAAGCGTCCGTCGGGGTCGTTCATCTTCGCGGGGCCCTCGGGCGTCGGGAAGACCGAGCTGACCAAGGCGCTCGCCGAGTTCCTGTTCGGTGACGACGACGCGCTCGTCCAGATCGACATGGGCGAGTTCCACGACCGCTACACCGCCTCGCGGCTCTTCGGTGCCCCTCCCGGGTACGTCGGCTACGAGGAGGGCGGCCAGCTCACCGAGAAGGTGCGCCGCAAGCCGTTCTCGGTGGTCCTCTTCGACGAGATCGAGAAGGCCCACTCGGAGGTCTACAACACCCTCCTGCAGGTGCTCGAGGACGGCCGCCTGACCGACGGTCAGGGTCGCGTCGTCGACTTCAAGAACACGGTCATCGTGTTCACGTCGAACCTCGGTACCCAGGACATCTCGAAGGCCGTCGGCCTGGGCTTCCAGTCCGGTGCCGACACGTCGTCGAACTACGAGCGCATGAAGAACAAGGTCACGGACGAGCTGAAGAAGCACTTCCGTCCCGAGTTCCTCAACCGCATCGACGACATCGTCGTGTTCCACCAGCTGCGCGAGAACGAGATCGTGCAGATGGTCGACCTGATGATCGGCCGCACCGAGAAGCAGCTGCAGAACAAGGACATGTCCATCGAGCTCACCGACGCCGCGAAGAAGCTGCTCGCGCAGCGCGGTTTCGACCCCGTGCTCGGTGCCCGTCCGCTGCGCCGCACCATCCAGCGGGAGATCGAGGACCAGCTCTCGGAGAAGATCCTGTTCGGGGAGATCGAGCCCGGCCAGATCGTGCTCGTCGACGTCGAGGGCTGGACCCCCGAGCTCGACGACAAGGGCGTCACCAAGCCCGCTCCGGAGTCGGCCAAGTTCACGTTCCGGGGCGAGGCCAAGCCCACCCCGGTGCCGGACACCCCTGAGGTCGCGACGGCCTCGGAGTAGTCCGCTCCGCACACGACACGCCCCGGTCACCCTCGTGGTGGCCGGGGCGTTCGTGTGTCCGGCGTGGTGGGCACAGGATCCGTATGACCGCACCCACGAGTCCCACGACCGCCGAGGCGCAGGTCGTCGAGACCTTCCTCGCCGCCCTTGCCCGCCTCGACGTCGACGCGGTGGGAGAGCTCCTCGACCCCGACGTCGTCTACCAGAACGTCTCCCTGCCGGCCGCCCACGGCCGCGAGGCGACGCTGCGCGTGCTCGGGTCGATGGCACGCCCGCTCACGGGCTTCGAGATCCACACCCACCGGCTGGCGGCCACCGGGTCCACCGTGCTGACCGAGCGCACCGACGTGGCGATCGCGGGGCGCGTCCGGATCGCGTTCTGGGTCTGCGGCACCTTCGAGGTGCGCGACGGGCGCATCGTGCTGTGGCGCGACTACTTCGACTGGGCCGACGTCACCCGCGCTGCCGTCTCCGGCGTGGTCCGGGGCGTCTGGTCGGCCCTGCGCGGTCGGTGACCGGTGGTCACCCCTTCGCCGCGGCCCGCTGCTTGTTCTGCGCCCGCCCGGCCTGGACCGCGATGACCACGGCGACGCCGAGCGTGATCCACAGCGCGTACCGGTCGACGACCAGCACCACGTCGACCGCCGACTGCCCCAACGCGTAGCCGAGGCCCGCGACCAGGCCCGTCATGAGGCCCGCGCCGACGATGCTCGCCACGAGGAACCCGACGAGGGACAGGCCGGCGAGGCCGGCGAGCAGGTAGGCCAGCACCGACGGGACCCCGGGCAGGGACGCGGCGACGACGACCAGGAACAGGGCCCACATCGGCCACGACCGCACCCGTTCGACGAACCGCTGCGCCCGGTCGGTCGGCACGAAGAACTTGACGCCCTTCGCGCCCCACCGGCGGCCCGCCCACCAGTAGAGCCAGTCGAACTTCATCTTCCCGACGATGCCCGCGACGATCACCAGCCACAGGTCCGCCTGACCGATCCGGGCGAACGCCGCCCCGGCCCCGATCGCCGAGGAACTGCCGGTGACCGCGGCCAGCGCCGTCGGGTGCGACGCGAGCAGGAACGGGCGCAGCGGGAGGGTGGCCATCGCGAGGACGAACGCGCCGACCAGGCAGCCGATCAGCACCTTGTCGGCCCGCGCCATCGGGCTCTCCCACGGGCGCATGTCGCGCCACTGCGCCTTCGCGGCCTCGATCTCCTCGGGGGAGTACTGCCGACGCCACCGTGAGCGGCGGGGTGCGGGGTCCGCCTCGGGGGCGTCGGTGGTCGCCGTCGGGCGCGCGAGGACCGATGCGTCCCGCCCGTCCGCCCGCTCGGGTCCGGTCGGCGTCTCGTCGCGTTCGGGCACGTCGCCCCCCGTTCCCGCGGCGGCCCGTCCACCGTCCCCGTCGACGGTAGCGGAGGGAGGTTGATTCCCGTGTGTCGTGATCGTCGGGTGTGCGTGGCGCGCACTCCGTGATCCGAGGCAGCGAGGACTGCGGGGAATGCTGCGCGTCACGCACACGAACGTGTGCGTCCCGCGTCGGGGTCACCCGTGTCGAACAGTCGGATGGCCGGAGTGTGCGCGTCCCGCGCAGGGGTCAGCCGGGTCGGATGCTCGGGCGGCGCATGGGAGTCATCACGCCTCGTAGAGCGCCGCCAGCCCCTTCGCCGCGTCGACCATCTGCTCGCGCAGCGTCGAAGGAGACACCACCTCGACCTCCGGGCCCAGCGCCAGGAGCTCCGACCGGGTGGCGGCGATCGACTCCATGGGGATGACCGCGCAGGTCCAGCCCTCGTCGTCGACCGGCCAGGACCGCTCCGCGAGGGCCAGCGCGGTGTGGGGTCGCAGCACCACCGGCGCCAGCTCCATCGCGCCCGGCGAGAGCCGGACCGCGGCCTCGGCCTGGTAGAGCACGGCGGTCACCGACTCGGTGGACGAGGTCCAGTGACGGAACAGGTCGAAGTCGTCGGGCCGCTCGAAGTAGGTGTCGAGGGTCTCGAAGGCGAGCACCCGCGCCACCCGGTACGTCCGCGCCGCCCCGCCGCCGGAGGGCTGGGCCACCAGGTACCAGACCCCCGCCTTGAGCACGACGCCCAGCGGCTCGAGCTCCCGTTCGACCTCCTCGTCGCCCCAGCGCCGGTAGCGGACGCGGACCACGCGCTGGTTCCACACGGCGTCGGCGATCCCGGTCAGGGTCGGCACGTGGTCGGCCTCGCGGAACCAGCCGGGGGCGTCGAGGTGGAAACGCTCGGCGATCCGCCGCGAACGCTCCGCGAGCTCGTCCGGCAGCGCCGCGTGGACCTTGAGCTGGGCGGCCGCGAGCACCCGCCCGAGCCCGAGCTCGGCCGCGGCGGAGGGCATGCCGGCCAGCGCGAGCGAGTCCGCCTCCTCCGGCGACATCCCCGTCAGCCGGGTGCTCCAGCCCTCGAGCAACGAGTACCCGCCGTCGGGACCCCGGTCCGCGTAGACCGGCACCCCGGACTCCGCGAGCGCGTCCATGTCGCGGTAGATCGTGCGGATGGAGACCTCGAGCTCGTCGGCGAGCTCACGCGCCGTCATACGCCCGCGTGTCTGCAGGAGCAGCAGCACGGAGAGCAACCGACTGGCGCGCACGTCTCAGTCCTACCCCATGAGCTGACAGCGCATGTCAGCTACCCGTCACCGCCCGCTCGTCGGGCACACCGTCGTCGTCGGCGTCGAGGAGCAGCGGGTCGGTGACGCCGGCCCGGACCGCCTCCAGCTGGGCCGACACGGCGATCCCGGCGAGCAGCGCGACGCCGGTGACGAACGCCCACAGCAGCAGCACCATGATCCCCGCCAGCGGGCCGTAGGTCGCCGAGAACTCCCCGGAGACCGACACGTAGAGCGCGATCGCGCCCGACGCGACCAGCCACGCGGCGACCGTCGACCCCGCCCCGAGGGCCAGCCACGACAGCCCGGGCTGGTGGCGGCGCGGCGCGAAGCGGAAGAGGGTCGTGACCGCCAGGACCAGGGCCGCGAGCCCCACCGGCCAGCGCACGACGTCCCAGACCGTCTCCGCCGTGTCGCCCCAGTGGTAGACCTCCTCGATGGCCTCACCGGCGGGGCCGCCCGCCACGATGAGGACGAGCCCCACCCCCAGCGCGGTACCCGCCGTCGCCGTCAGGAGGGCCGCGCGGGAGTACTTGCGCAGGGCCGGTCGGTCGCGCTCCACGCCGTAGACCCGGTTGGCGCCGCGCTCCAGCTGGGCGAAGGCACTGGTCATCGCCACGAACGCCGTCACGAGCCCGAAGGCGACGGCCAGCTCGCCGAGGTCCTCGCCCGGTCCGTCCTCCTCGTCGTCGTTCCCGACGGCAGGTCCTTCCGCCCCACGGGCGACGACGTCCGCCAGCAGCTGGTCGCCGGTCCCGGGGGAGACCGCGACGACCGTGCGGGCGACCACCTGGGCCACCGACTCGGCGCCGATCGCCGTGGCGAGCCCGCTGCCGGCGATGATCAGCGGCACCGTCGCGAGCGCCAGCTGCAGGGCGAACGCGCGTGCGTGACTGAACCCGTCCCCGTAGCGGAAGCGGAGGAACGACGTCCGCAGCAGCGTCCCGAGTCCCACGCGGCGGGTGGTGTGCCAGGCGTCGTCGGCCGAGAGGTCCTCGCCGTGCATGTCCGTGGTCTCGGGGACGGCACGCACGGAGCTCACGGCGCCATCATGGCCCGGCCTGACAGCAGGTGTCAGGTGCGACGCGGGAGGGTGGGCCGATGGACGTCACGCGTGAACGGGCCCTCGCGTTCCGGGTGGCCGCGCAGGGTCTCGGACGGCAGACGGCGACGGTGGCCGCAGCGGTGCTCGACCTCGGCGTGCAGCACCACCAGTCGTCCGTCGCGGTGGCCCTCGCGGCCCGGCTGCCCGAGGGACCTCCCGCAGGCGGGGGGTTGGCCTGGACCCACCGGGGCGCCCCGCACCGGCACCACGACGGTGCGCTCGCGCGCTGGTCCCGCGCGCTGCGGCCGCTCGCCGACGCCGACGCGGCGTCCCGCCTCAACCGCACCGCCGACGAGGGCCCTGGCTCCCTCGACGCGATCGACCGGACGGCCGCGGTGCTCGGGGAGGTCGTGACGGCGCCGATGACCAAGGGCGAGGTCTCGACGGCGGTGAGCCGACGGCTGCCCCGGGACCTGCAGCGCGACTGCCCGTCGTGCGGGGTCGTCCACGTCTACGAGCAGCTGCTGCGCCTCGCGGCCCTCCCCGCCGGCGTCACCCTCGAGGCGGGCCGGACCCTGCGCCTGCTGCCGCCGGCCCCGGACTGGGAGCGTCCGTCCGGCCCGGGCACCGCATCGGAGGTGGCCGATCTCGTCCGGGCGGCCGTCCGCGTGCACGGGCCGGTCACGGCCGCGGACCTCGCCGGGTGGATCGGGACCTCCGTCGGGGCCCTGCGTCCGGCGGTCGACGCCGCCGACCTGCTGCCGGTGCTGCTCGAGGGCCGCGACGCCTGGGTGGCGCGGGACCAGGAGGCCCTGCTGCGCGACCCGCCGTCGGGACCCGGCCTGCGGCTGCTGCCCCCGTTCGACCCGCTGCTCTCCGCCCGTGACCGCGCGCTGCTCGTGCCCGACGCCGGCCTCCGGCGCGCGCTCTGGCCCGCGCTGGGGCATCCGGGCGCGGTGCTCGTCGGGACGGAGATCGTCGGCACCTGGCGCCCGCGGGCGTCGGGGCGGGCGCTGACGCTGGAGGTCATGGCGTCCGGGGAGCTCCCGCGGGCGCTGCTCGACGACGAGGCGGCGTGGGTGGCGAACGCGCGCGGGCTGCGGTTGCGTGCGGTGAGCGTGGCGGCCTGACGTCGGGTGTCAGCCGTCTGCCACCGCTGACACCGGGGCGTCGTCAGGCCCAGGCGTCGGTGAGGAGCTCGTCCAGGGCGAGCAGCGTGTCCCGGGCGCCCGCGGCGAGGCCGACCCCACGGCCGTGCCGGACCCCGGGCTCCCGGACGTTCACCCGTACCAGGCGCCCGGAGGCGGCCGACGCCAGCTCGGCGTGCCGGCGGACGGTGGGCACGGCAGTGCCCGCCCCGAGCTCGATCACGGCCACGTCGGAGTGCTCACGCAGCCAGGTCCGGTGCGCCGCCATCCGCTCGGCGTGCGCGCCGGGCACCCACGAGCCGTCGCCGAACATGAGGATGTTCGGCCGCGCCACGGCCCCGCAGCGCGGGCAGGTCGGCAACGGGTCGCGTGCCCGCATCGTGTCCTCGTCGATCGCCACCTCGACGTCGTCGGCCGGCCACGTCGCGTCGGTGCACGGGCGGGTGCACTGCAGCGTGCCGATGGCGCCGTGGCACTCGACCACGGCGTCGTCGGGAAAGCCCGCGGCCTGGAAGGCGCCGTCGACGTTGGAGGTGAAGACCTGTGTCGGCACCCGCCGTGACCAGCCCAGGAGGACGCCGAAGCCCGCGTGCGGGACGGTCGCCCGGTAGAGCGCCAGGCGGTGCCCGTAGAAGCCCCAGGCGAGCGGCGGGTCGTCGTCGAAGTGCTCCGGATCGGCGAGCTCCTCGAACCGCAGTCCGAGCCGCCGGTAGGGCGGGTAGGCCCGCCAGAAGCCCTCCGGGCCGCGGAAGTCCGGCAGCCCGGAGTCGACGCCCATGCCGGCGCCGGCGGCGACGACCAGGGCCGAGGCGCCGCGGAGCAGGTCCGCGGCGCGCTCGACGTCGGGGTCGCTCAGGACTCCCCGCCGGGCTTGCCGACCGAGAGCACGACCTCGAACTCCATCAGGTCGGCGCCGGACGACACCGGCTGCTTGCGCTCGCCGGCGTGCGCCGCGGCGGCCGCGCCGCCGTCGCGCCACGCGACGAACGCCTCCTCGGTCTCCCAGCGGGTGTAGACGAAGTAGCGGTCGTCCCCGGCGCTGGGGCGCAGCAGCTCGTAGCCGAGGAACCCCGGCGTGTCCTTGATCGCCTCGCCACGGGCGGCGAACCGGCGCTCGAGCTCCGGGCCGTTGCCCTCGGGGACCTTGATGGCATTGATCTTCACGACGGCCATGACCCGAGCCTACGTCTCCCCGCCGGACTCGCCCGGCAGCGCGAAGCGGCCGTCGGCGCGCTGCTCGACGAGACCGTCGACGAGCAGGGAGTCGAGGCAGCGGGCGCGCTGGGCGGGGTCGGCGAGCCAGGCGGCCTCGAGCGCCGCCGCGTCGACGGGCCCGGTGGCCCCGCGCAGCACGTCGAGCAGGCGGCCCCGCACCTGGCGGTCCGTCCCCGCCCACCGCTGCCCCTTCCGCACCGGGCCGTCCCACGCGGGGCGGCCCGCGCGCTGCCAGGCACAGAGGTCGAGGACCGGGCAGTCGGCGCAGCGGGGTCCGCGTGCCACGCAGATGCAGGCGCCGAGCTCCATGAGGGCGGCCGAGGTGCGGGCGGCGTCGGCCTCGTCGGCGGGCAGGAGGGCCTCGGTGTCGGAGAGGTCGCGCTTCGCGGCGTCCCCCGCCTGGGCCCGACCGTGCACGGCGCGGGCCACCACCCGCCGGACGTTGGTGTCGACCACGGGACAGCGTCGGCCGTAGGCGAACGCCGCGACCGCGCGGGCGGTGTAGGTGCCGATGCCGGGGAGGGCGAGCAGGACGTCGACGTCCTCCGGGACCACGTCGTCGTGCTCGGCCGCGATCGCGGCCGCCGCGGCCTGCAGGCGGAGCGCCCGGCGCGGGTAGCCGAGCTTGCCCCACGCGCGCAGGACGTCCGCGGTGGACGCCGCGGCCAGGTCGGACGGACACGGCCAGCAGGCCATCCACTCCCGCCAGATCGGGTCGACCCGGACCACCGGGGTCTGCTGGAGCATGATCTCGCTGACCAGCACGCCCCAGCCGGTCACGTCGGGCCCGCGCCACGGCAGGTCGCGGGCGTTCGCGGCGAACCAGGGCAGGAGACGGTCGGCCAGGGCGGGCATCGCCGACGATCCTGCCGCGCGCCCCTCGACGTGCCTCGACGGGGTGAGTTCGCCCGGTGTCCCGGCGCGGGGAGATCGCGGCGCGCGACCCCGCTCCTACCGTGCGTCACATGATGGAGCCGGTGGGACCGCTCCCGCCGTCGGTCTACTGGCGGCGGCGGGCCGTCGCCGTGATCGGGGTCGTGCTCGTCCTCGCCTTCCTGATCTGGGCGATCAGCGCGGCCGCGAGCGCCGACGGCGGGGAGCCGATCGCCGCCCCGGCGCCCTCACCGAGCGTGCCGCCGTCGCCGGTCGCCTCCCAGAGCGCCCTGGCGGTGCCCCCGGGTGGCGCCACCGCGCTCGGGGCTGCCCCGACCGGCCTGGTCCCCTCCGCTCCCGCCTCGATCCTCCCGACGGTCCCGGGCGGGGCGACCCCGCCGCTGCTCGGCGCCGGGTCGACCGGCCCGCAGCAGCCGCCCGCTCCCGCTCCCGCTCCGACGACGGCGCCGCCGAGCCAGGCCCCGGCGCGGGCCGCGGTGTCGCCGTGCGCCGACTCCGCCCTGAAGGTCGCCGCGCGCACCGACCAGCCGCGCTACGGCCTCTCCGAGCGGCCGCAGTTCAGCCTCGTCGTCACCAACACCGGCAAGGAGCCCTGCACCCGCGACCTCGGCCCCGCCCGGACCGCCATGGCCGTGGTCGTCAAGCCGGGCGACGGCCTGTGGGGCAGCGACGACTGCGCTCCCGGCGGCGACCCGGACGTCCGCACCCTCGTCCCGGGCCAGGAGCAGGTGTTCTCGGTCCGGTGGGCGGGCCGGACCTCGGCGCCCGGTTGCCCCTCGGGCCGCGAGGCGGTGCCGGCCGGCACCTACCAGTTGCTCACCCGCCTCGACGGCATCGTCAGCGACCCGGCGCCGTTCACCCTCGTTCCCTAGGCCCTCCCGCCAGCCCGACGGCGGCCAGCGCGCCCTTGATGTCGTCCACCTCGGTGAGGGTCATCCCGGCAGGGGCGACGGTGCCCGGCCCGAACGGCACGATCGCCTGCCGGATGCCCAGCCGGGCCGCCTCCGCCAGGCGGCGGTCGGTGGCGGTGACCCGCCGGATCTCCCCGGTCAGCCCCACCTCGCCCAGCACGACGACGCCGTAGGGCAGCGGCGAGTTCCGGGCGGCCGAGGCGACGGCCAGGGCGATCGCGAGGTCGGCCGCGGGCTCGCGCAGCTTCATCCCGCCGACGGTCGCAGCGAAGACGTCCATCTGGGACAGCGTGAGCCGGCCGTGCTGCTGCAGCACGGCGAGGATCTTGAGGACGCGCGCGGACTCCAGGTCGGACACCGTGCGCCGGGCCGGGGCGTCCTTCCCGACCGGGGTGACCAGACCCTGCACCTCGGCCATGAGGGGCCGCTTGCCCTCCATCGTGACCGTGACGGCCTGCCCGGCCACGCCGCCGCTCATCGTGCCGACGAACAGCCCCGTCGGGTCGGTGACCTCGGTGATCCCGCCGTCGAACATCTCGAAGCAGCCGACCTCGTCGGACGGCCCGAAGCGGTTCTTGAGCCCGCGGACCATCCGCAGCGTGGAGTGCCGCTCGCCCTCGAAGCTCAGGACGACGTCCACCAGGTGCTCGAGCGTGCGGGGGCCGGCCACGGCGCCGTCCTTCGTCACGTGCCCGATGAGCACCACCGGGAGGTCGCGCTGCTTGGCCAGTGCGACCAGCGCCGAGGTGACCGCCCGGACCTGGGACACCCCGCCGGCCGTGCCCTCCACGGTGGCCGAGCCGACCGTCTGCACCGAGTCGACCACGAGGAGCCCCGGATCGACCGCCTCGACGTGGGCGGCCACCTCCTCGAGGTCGGCGGTGGCGGACAGGAACAGGTGCGGCACGACGGCGTTCGTCCGCTCCGCGCGGAGCCGCACCTGGCCCGCCGACTCCTCGCCCGTGACGTAGAGGACCGTGCCGCCCGAGCGGGCGCGCCGCGCGGCGACCTCGAGCAGCAGCGTCGACTTCCCGACGCCGGGCTCCCCGGCCAGGAGGATGACGGCGCCCGGCACGAGTCCGCCGCCCAGCACCCGGTCCAGCTCGCCGACCCCGGTGGGCCGCGACGTCACCGTCTCGAGGCCCACCTCGCCGATGGACCGGACCGGGCTCGACGGCCGGGCGGCCGCTTTCGGGGCACCACCGGGCGCCCCCACGGCGGCGGCCGGCGGGAGGCCCTCCTCGATCGTCCCCCACCCACCGCAGCCGGGGCAGCGGCCGAGCCACTTCGCCGCGGTGTAGCCGCAGGCGGTGCACTCGAACGGGCGGGGACGGGACTTCGTGCTCACGGTGCCGGAGGGTAGGACGACCCCCCGACAGTCACGCCGCAGGCCGCGTGCCCGTGCCGGGGAGGACCCGGCGTCGGGACCCGGTCAGCTGGCGGGGACCTCGCCGGAGGTCGTGAGGAACACGGGCACGGTGACGGTGCCGGCGCGGGCGAAGGTGAAGGTGACCGGGTACGTCGGGCCCGCGTGGAGCACCTGCGACACCCCGGCGAGGGTGATCCGCATCGACCCGTTCGGCTGGGTCGGCGACGGCGGCCCGACCGGACCGGGCTGCGCGCCGACGATGTCGGTGGCCGAGTTGCCGAGGACGGTGGTGAAGCCCTCGGCGCGGACCTGCGAGGCGTAGGGGGTGGACACCGAGACGAGCTGGTCGTCCTGCAGGGCCTGGTTGATGATCGTGCCGCGGAGCGTCACCGACGCCCCCGCGGGCACCACGACCTGGCTGCCCGAGTCGAGCGTGACGTTGCGGAGCAGGACCTGGCCGACGGAGGCCTCGGTGCCCTGGACCGACGAGATGGTGGTGTCGGTCTGGGTCACGGCGCCGGCGCTGCAGCCCGAGAGGACGAGTGCGGCCGCGCCCAGCAGCGTGGCGACGAACAACGCGGTCCGCGGACGTCCCGTCGGTCGGCGGGTCATGGCGCGAGGTCCTCCTGGGTCAGCGGCTCGGCTCCGCCGCGCGTCGGGCGCCCGTCGGATCGGCGACACCCTAGCCCCCGCGCGGCACCCGAGGCGCGCCAGACGTGCTCCCGTGTGGCCCCCACGCGACCCTCCCGACCTCGGGAAGCACGCCCCCGCGCCTCTTGTCAACCCCCTGACCTGCGAAGACGGCCCAATCCCCCTCCGACGTCGTGTCGCGGGCGTGTTAACCTGGAGGCAGCGAAAGGGGCTAGAGGACACATGGTTTTCAAGGTCGGCGAGACCGTCGTCTACCCGCACCACGGTGCCGCTCTCATCGAGGCGATCGAGACCCGGACGATCAAGGGCGAGGAGAAGAAGTACCTCGTCCTCAAGGTTGCCCAGGGCGACCTCACGGTCCGGGTCCCCGCGGACAACGCCGAGATCGTCGGCGTCCGCGACGTCGTCGGTCAAGAGGGTCTGGACCGGGTGTTCGAGGTGTTGCGGGCTCCGCACACCGAGGAGCCGACCAACTGGTCGCGCCGGTACAAGGCGAACCTCGAGAAGCTCGCATCGGGTGACGTCAACAAGGTGGCCGAGGTCGTCCGCGACCTGTGGCGCCGGGAGAAGGACCGTGGACTGTCCGCCGGCGAGAAGCGCATGCTCGCGAAGGCGCGGCAGATCCTCGTGAGCGAGCTCGCGCTCGCCGAGGGCACCGACGAGGTGGCCGCCGAGTCCCTGCTGGACCAGGTACTCGCCTCCTGACGTGAGGGTCGCGGCCGTCGTCCCGGCGGCCGGCTCCGGGGAACGCCTCGGGGCCGGGCTGCCGAAGGCGCTCGTCGAGGTCGCCGGGATCGCGATGGTCACGCGTGCCGTCGACGGACTGCTCGCCACGGGCGTCGTCGACGAGGTGATCGTCGTCGCACCGCCGGAGCATCTCGAGGAGATGGCTGCGGTCACCACGGCGGGTCGGGTCGTCCCGGGTGGACACGACCGCGTCGCGTCCGTGTCCCTCGGGCTGGCCGAGGTGCCCGACGCGGACGTCGTGCTCGTGCACGACGCCGCCCGGTGCCTGTGCCCGTCGGCGGTCGTCGCGGCGGTGGTCGAGGCGGTGCGCGCCGGACATCCGGCCGTCGTGCCGGCGATCCCGGTGGCGGACACCGTGCGCCGGGCGCTGGCCGGCGGGCGGGTCGAGCCGGTCGACCGCACCGGGCTGCTCGCCGTGCAGACCCCGCAGGGCTTCGACGCGGACCTGCTGCGCCGGGCGCACGCCGCAGCCGGCGAACTCCGGGCGACCGACGACGCCGGGCTGGTCGAGGCGCTGGGTGGGTCGATCGTCACCGTGCCGGGGGATCCCCGTGCGTTCAAGATCACGACCCCGTTGGATCTGGCGATGGCGGAGGCCCTGGTGCGCGAGCTGTGAGGGACGCGAGACGGAGCGCAGCGGAGCTCGAGCCGTGAGGGACGCGAGACGGAGCGCAGCGGAGCTCGAGTCGTGAGGGTCGGCATCGGCACCGACGTGCACCCGTTGTCGGCCGACGCGCCGTGCTGGGTGGCCGGGCTCCTCTGGGAGGGCGAGGCGGGTTGCGCGGGCCACTCCGACGGCGACGTCGCCGCCCACGCGTTGTGTGACGCCGTCCTCTCGGCGGCCGGACTCGGCGACGTCGGGGCGGTGTTCGGCACCGGGCGTCCCGAGTGGGCCGGCGCCGCCGGGGTCCGTCTGCTCGGCGAGGTGCGTCGCCTGGTCCACGACGACGGGTGGGTGCTCGGCAACGCCGCGGTGCAGGTGATCGGGAACCGCCCGAAGATCGGGACCCGTCGTCGGGAGGCCGAGCAGGTCCTCTCCGAGGCGGTCGGCGGGCCGGTGTCGGTGTCCGGCACCACGTCCGACGGGCTGGGCCTCACCGGACGTGGCGAGGGCCTCGCCGCCGTTGCGACGGCGTTGCTGCTGCCGCGCTGAGCCGGCTCTTTCCCGGAACCGCCCCCACGGCGCAGGGGCGCGTGCTTGCCTGACCCGGACGAGGGGAGGCGGGCGTGTTCGACGTCAACTGGGAGACGCGGTCGCACGCGGACATCCACGCCCAGCTGCAGGGCCGTGGTGGCGGGTTCACCGACGCGGGTGGGGCGTGGAACTCGCTGGCGACGCGGCTGCGTGACGTCGCCGGGTCGGTCGAGCGGGCGACCTCCGGGATCGCCGCGACCCGTTCCGGGGCGGCCGCGCAGGCGGCGGGCGGGGCGGTCGGGCCGATGGGTCCGTGGGCGGCCGAGGCGCGGGCGTTCAGTGACGCGGTGGGCTCCGCCTCCCACGAGCAGAACCGGGCGCTCGCGGCGACCCGTGGTGCGGTCGGTCCGCCGGTGCCACGCCCTCCGGTGACGTTGCAGACGTGGGAGGGCGTCGGCGCGCTCGCCGCGCTCGACGTCGACTCCGCCGAGCACGCTTCCCTGGACGCCGAACGCCGGGCCCGCGCCGCGATGGGCCGCTACCAGGAGTTCAGTTCGCTGCGGGCGTCCGGCCTGCCGCAGTTCTCGTCGCCGGGGCAGGGGCCGCCGCAGGTCCAGGTGGTCGCCGGGTCGTCGTCGTCCGGCTCCGCGGTGCCGGGCGTGGCTGCGCCCGCGGGTGCGCCGGGCACCGCCGGCACGGTGTCGGGAGGTGTGCCGACCGGATCGGCGGCGACGGCGCCCGGTCCCGGACCGGGCGCCGGTGGACCGGCCGCCCCGCCGGGTCCCGTGGCCCCCGGCGCCGGTCCGACAGCCGGTGGGGCGACCGCGTCGCCGCGACCCGGTTCCCCGGGGGCGCTTCCGCCCGGTCCCGCTCCGGGTCTCCCCGCGGCCGGGGGAGCGGGCGGGGCGTCGACCGGACCGGGACGTCCCGGGGCGTCCGGCGCCGGTCCGTCGGCCGCGGCTCCGGGTGCCGAGGCCTCGGTCGCGCCGCGCCCCGGTGCGGCGCGCCCGTCGCCGGTCTTCGGGCCGGGCGGCGGAAGCGGGACCGTCGGCACCGGTTCCGCGAGCGGCACCGTGGGCAGCGGCTCCGTGGGCAGCAGCACACCGGGCAGCGTCTCCCTCGGGAGCGGCAGCCTCGGGAACAGCGCTGGCGGGAGCGGCAGCGTCGTCAACAGCGGCGGCATCAGCAACAACGGCGGCGTCGGGAACAGCGGCGGCGTCGGGAACAACGGCGGTGTCGGGAACAGCGGCGGCGTCGGGAACAGCTCCCTCGGAGCCCCGACCCGCGCGACCGTCGACCCCACCCGTCTCGGCGGGGCCTCCGTGCTGGAGCCGGCGCTCCCGCCGCGGAACACGTCCGCGACCACCGGCGTCCCGTTCGCGCCCGTCGGGGGCGTCGGCGCGGCAGGCCCGGGCGACCAGCGCCTGTCCCGGGCGGCCTACCTGGTCGAGGACGATCCCGACGCTCTCGCGGGGCCGCTCCCGCCCGTCGCCCCGCCGGTGATCGGCGCATGATGCCCGCGCGCCGGATCCACCTGGACCGCGACGCGGTCGTCGCCACGTGGCGGCACCTGCGGCTGGGCGACCGGCCACCCCTGCTCGACGTGCCCGACCACGGCCCGACCCTCTCCGCGCGCGACGCCGCCGACCACACGGCGCTCTGCGGCCTGCGCGGTCGTGGCCTGGCCCGCACGGGACCCGCGGGCCTGCCGGTCCCGTGCGCCGACCTCGCCGACGCCCTCCGGGTGCTCGACGACCCGGAGGTCGACGTCGACCTGCGCTGCTGGGACCCCGACCAGCGGGGGTGGTTCGCCGCGGTGTCCGGCGAGCTGACGGTGGTCGTCGAGCCCGACCGCGACCACGGCTGGACCCTCGACCTCGTTTCCCGCGCGCCCGGCAGCAGTCCGGGCGAGCTGGTCGAGGCCCTCGCCCGCCTGGTCCTGGCCCGCGCGCCGGACGAACGCCCGACGGGCACGACGCTGACCGTGCCGGCCGACGTGCTGTTCGCCGGGGCACCCACGCACCGCCTGCCACCCGCCGTCGGGAAGCGGATCGCGGCGCTGCGGGCCGAGCCGCCCCGGCGTCGGATGCAGCTGGGGGCCCGGGTGTCCCGACGACGGGTCGGGCCGCTGACCGTCGTCGACGCCGCGGAGGGCCGCACGCTGGTCGAGCGGGACGGCGACACGGTGCGGGTACGCCCCGCCGACCGGCTCGCGATCGCCGGCGAACTGGCCCGGCGGGCGGGGCCGGCGCAGGGGCCCGCACGGGTCGTGACCTGCGGTCCGTAGGATCCGCGTGGTGAGCCTGCACCTGTACGACACCGCTGCACGCGCGCTGCGGGAGTTCCACCCGCAGCACGAGGGCCGGGCGTCGATCTACGTGTGTGGGGCGACCGTGCAGGGAGTACCGCACGTCGGGCACGTCCGGTCCAGTGTGAACTTCGACGTGTTGCGCCGGTGGTTGATCCACCAGGGGCTCGACGTCAGCCTGGTCCGCAACGTCACCGACATCGACGACAAGATCCTCACGAAGGCGGCCGAGGCGGGTCGTCCCTGGTGGGAGTGGGCGGCGACGCACGAGCGGGCGTTCACCGCCGCGTTCGACGCGCTGGGCTGCCTGCCGCCGTCGGTCGAGCCGCGGGCGACCGGGCACGTGACGGAGATGATCGAGCTGATCTCCCGGCTGATCGACGCCGGGCACGCCTACCCGTGCGACAACGGCTCCGGCGACGTGTACTTCGACGTCGGGAGCTGGCCGACCTACGGCTCGCTCTCGGGACAGAAGCCCGACGAGATGGAGCAGGGCGAGGCGGCCTCGCGGGGCAAGCACGACCCGCGGGACTTCACGCTGTGGAAGGCCGCGAAGCCGGGCGAGCCGTCGTGGCCGACGCCGTGGGGACGGGGCCGTCCGGGCTGGCACCTGGAGTGCTCGGCGATGGCGACCCGCTACCTCGGGCCGTCGTTCGACATCCACGGTGGTGGTCTGGACCTGGTGTTCCCGCACCACGAGAACGAGCGGGCCCAGTCCAACGCCGCCGGTGACGGCTTCGCGAACTTCTGGCTGCACAACGCCTGGGTGACGATGGCCGGGGCGAAGATGTCGAAGTCGCTGGGGAACACCCTGACGATCCCCGCGGTGCTCGAGCGGGTCCGCGCGGTGGAGCTGCGCTACTACCTGGTGGCGCCGCACTACCGCTCGACGGTCGAGTACTCCGAGGCCGCGCTCGCCGAGGCGGCGTCGGCCTACCGCCGCATCGAGACGTTCGTGCAGCGGGTCGCCGAGCGCGTCGGCCCGGTCCCGGCGACCGGTGCGGACATCTCCTCGTTCGCGACGGCGCTCGACGACGACCTCGGCACGCCCTCCGCGCTCGCCGCCGTCCACGAGCAGGTGCGGGCGGGCAACACGGCCCTCGCCGAGGGCGACCACGCGCGGGCCCGCACGGCCGCGACGGCCGTCCGCGAGATGACCGGCGTGCTCGGGCTGGACCCGCTCGACCCGCACTGGACCGGCGGGAACGGGGCCGGCGCGGCCGGCACCACCACCCGCTCGGCGCTCGGCGCGCTCGTGGAGGACCTCCTCGCGCAGCGCACCGCGGCCCGCACGAACCGCGACTTCGCGCGCGCCGACGCGATCCGCGACCAACTGACCGCCGCCGGCGTCGGGATCGAGGACACCCCCGACGGACCGGTCTGGACCCTGAAGGACGACGAGCAGTAGCGATGGCAGGAAACTCGCGCCGCCCCGGTGCGCGGCGCAACCCCGGCTCGAAGAAGGGCCCCACGAAGGGCTCCGGTGGCAAACGCGCCCAGGGGCTCGAGGGCAAGGGCCCGACCCCGAAGGCGGAGAACCGCCCCAACCACAAGTCCTACGAGGGCGGCGGCAAGACCGGCAAGTCCGGGCAGGGGGCAGCCGCCCGCCCGACCGGGTCGTCACCGCGCGCCGGAGCCTCCCGTGGCCCGGCCTCGTCGGGTGGCCCGACCCGCCGTCGGGAACGGGAGGCGCCGGACGGGCCGCAGGTGGTCGTCGGGCGCAACCCGGTGATCGAGAGCCTGCGCGCGCACATCCCGGCGACGGCGCTGCACGTGGCGCAGGGCATCGACATCGACGACCGCGTCCGCGAGGCGCTGCGCACCGCGGGCGACCGCGGGATCAGCGTGCTCGAGGTGCCGCGCGCCGACGTCGAGCGCCTGGCCGACGGGTCGGTGCACCAGGGCCTCGCGCTCTCGGTGCCGGCCTTCGAGTACCTGCACCCCGACGACCTGCTCGAGGAGGCCCGGCAGGCGGCCCACCTCGCGAAGGTCGAGCCGCTGCTGGTCGCCCTCGACGGGGTCACCGACCCCCGCAACCTCGGCGCCGTCATCCGGTCCGCCGCCGCCTTCGGGGCGCACGGCGTGCTGCTGCCGCTGCGGCGGTCGGTCGGCGTCACGCCGGTCGCGTGGCGGACCTCCGCGGGCGCCGCTGCGCGCATGCCGGTCGGGCGCGCGACCAACCTGTCGCGGACGCTCGGAGCCTGGAACGACGACGGGTTCGTGACGGTCGGGCTCGACGGGGAGGTGTCGGCGACGATCGACGACCTCGACGCCGTCGCCGGCCCGGACGCCGCCCGCGGGCCGCTGGTGCTCGTCGTCGGGTCGGAGGGCAAGGGGCTCTCGCGGCTCGTGCGCGAGACCTGCACGGGCACCGTGGCGATCCCGATGGCCGGCGACGTGGAGTCGCTCAACGCCTCGGTCGCCGCCGGCGTGGCGCTGGCCGAGGTGGCCCGCCGGCGCCGTTCGGCCTAGCCCCGATCGGAGCGAACGGCACTCTCGCGCACAGAGATGCTGCGTGAGTGCCGCTCGTTCAGCAGGTCAGCCGGCCAGCCACCGCTGGAGCTCCGCCAGCGTCTCCTGCGGGGCCTCCTCCGGGATGAAGTGCCCGCTCGGCATGGCGCGCCCGGTGACGTCGTGGGCGTACTCGCCCCACACGGCGAGTGGGTCGTAGTTCTTCCCGACGAAGCCGTGCTCGCCCCACAGCACGAGCGTGGGGCACTCGAGCCGCTGCCCGGCGTCCCAGGTCTCCTCGTCGTCGGTGAGGTCGATCCCGGCGCCCGCCTTGTAGTCGGCGGTGGTCGCGGCGATCGTGGCCGGGTCGGAGAACGCGGCGATGTAGTGGTCCATGACCTCCGGCTCCATGGTGACGCCGGGCGCCAGGAGCCGCTCCACCATCGTGCGGATCCAGAACTCCGGGGCGCCGCGCAGGAGGGTCTCGGGGACGTCGCCGCCGGTGGCCAGGAAGAACCAGTGGAAGTACCCGAACGCCAGGTCCCGCGTGACGTTCGCGAACACGTGGCGGGTCGGGACGATGTCCAGCAGGGCCAGCCGCGCCACCGCGTCCGGGTGGTCGAGGGTGAGGCGGTGCGACACCCGGGCGCCGCGGTCGTGGCCCACCAGGTCGAAGCGGTCGAAGCCCAGCGACCGCATCACCGCGACCTGGTCGGCCGCCATGGCGCGCTTGCCGTAGTTGCGGGCGTCGTCGTCGGGGGTGGGCTTGTCGGAGGCGCCGTAGCCGCGCAGGTCGGGGACCACGACGGTGTGGTCGCGCGCGAGGTCCGGCGCGATGTCCCGCCACATCAGGTGGGTCTGCGGGTAGCCGTGGAGCAGCAGCACCGGGTCGCCCGTCCCGCCGACGGCGACGTTGATCGACACCCCGTCCGCATCCACTCGCCGGTACGTGAACGGCTCCGGCAGCTGGGTCATGGCGCTCCTTCGCGACGACGGGTGCGGTGCCCCTGGCAGTGGGCGCCCACGGGCGAATCTATTGAGCGAAGGGCCCCTTCGCTCACGAGGGACGGCGGGCGCGCCACGGCGGGCAAGATCCCACCGCGCGGAGCGAAGTGCTCGCTGAGCGACCACTTCGCTCCGCGCAATGAGATCTTGGGGGAGTCGGAGCGGCCCGGCCCACGAGTCGCCGCCACGAGGGTGACGTCAGGCAGACGTGCGGGGCCAGGACGCTGCCTGGTGTGACTCTCGCGGCGGAGTCGCCGCAGCGAGGGTCACGCAGGTTCGTGGGCCTCGGAGGCTGCCTGGTGTCGGGCGTCGTCGGTCGAGGCATCGGACGACGACCGCCGCCCCGTCAGCCGGGTCGGCGTGAACAGTTCGGTCTCGGCGGTGCGTCCGCGCAGGGTGCGGTGTCCGATGGAGGTCCACCGCGTCGCCTCGTCCCCGGCCCGCTCGATCGCGGCGCCGGAACCCACCACTCCGCCTTCGACGTCCTTGGCGAGGTCGCAGAGTCGGGCGGCCTCGTTCACGGGGTCGCCGATGACGGTGTACTCGTAGCGGCGTCGGTCGCCGATGTTGCCCGCGACCGCCTCCCCGGCGGAGACCCCGATGCCGGCGCCGAGGTCGGTGGAGCCGGGGAAGACCTCCTCGGCGAGCCGGGCCGCCATCACCCGCCCCGCCGCCAAGGCACACCCCGCGGCGTCGTCCATGTCGGTGGGGGCGCCGAACACCGCGAGCGCGGCGTCGCCCTCGAACTTGTTGATCCACCCGCTGTGGTGCTCGACGACGTCGATGACCACGGCGAAGAACTCGTTCAACAGTTCGACGACCTCGTGCGGGGGTCGGGTCGCGGCCAGGGTGGTGGAGCCGACGAGGTCGACGAACAGGACGGCGACCTCGCGGACCTCGCCGCCGAGTTCGACGTCGTTGTCCATGGCGTGGCGG
>NZ_BSTT01000007.1 GCF_030269685.1 Actinomycetospora sp. NBRC 106378 | reverse complement strand
CGGTCGCGGCCGAACTCAACGGCCGACCCCGCAAGACCCTCGGCTGGCGATCACCAGCCCGAGCCATGACCCAGCTACTGTCCGACCCACAAGCCACAGGTGTTGCGTCGACCCCCTGAGCCCAAGGGCCTTCGGGCGTGCCTGACGTGAACCTCGCGCAGGGGAGGTGACCCGCCCCGGCGTCGGGCAGGTCACAGCGCGTGTGCGCGGGCCGTCAAGAGCACCGGGCAGCGCGTCAACGGCGCGTCAACGTCCGGTTCACCGCCGGGCCACCGACGCAGGGTGGCGTCCGCACGGCGGCCCACCCGATGAGGGCCGCCCGGACACGGAACGGACGGCGGACGTGGCGGATCTCCTCTACGTGGGCCTGGTGATCGTGCTGTTCGCGATCCTGGTGCTCGCGGCGCGCGGGCTGGAGCGGTTGTGAGCGGCCTCCTGAGCGGCACCGCCGGCGACGTCGTCGGCGGGATCGTCGCGCTCGCCCTGCTGCTGTACCTCGTCGTGTCCCTGCTGCGCCCCGAGTGGTTCTGATGTCGGACACCGCGGCCGGGTTGCTGCAACTGCTCGTCCTCCTGGTGCTCCTCGCGGCCGCCTGGCGCCCCCTCGGCGACTGGATGGCGCGCGTCTACACCGCGGAGGGGCACTGGCGCGTCGAGCGGGCGATCTACCGGATCGGGCGCGTCGACCCCGACTCCGACCAGCGCGCGAGCACCTACGCGCTGGCGATCCTCGCGTTCTCCTTCGTCGGTGTGCTCCTCGTGTACGTGATCCAGCGGGTGCAGGGGTTCCTGCCGCTCGACGCGACGGCGGGCGGCGACGCCAAGGGCGCGGTCGACCCGTCCGTCGCGTTCAACACCGCGATCTCGTTCGTCACCAACACGAACTGGCAGTCCTACGTCCCCGAGTCGACGATGAGCCACGTCTCCAACGCCGTCGCGCTGGCGGTGCAGAACTTCCTGTCCGCCGCCGTCGGTATGGCCGTGGCCGTCGCCCTGGTGCGCGGCTTCGTCCGCTCCCGCAGCGGACGTATCGGCAACGCGTGGGTCGACATCGTGCGCGGCACGGTCCGCGTCCTGCTGCCGATGGCGACCGTCCTCGCGGTCGTGCTCGTCGCGTGCGGCGTGGTGATGAGCCTGCGCACCGGGATCACGCTGACCGCGGCCGACGGCTCCACCCACGCGGCCGCGATCGGCCCGGTCGCCTCGCAGGAGGCGATCAAGGAACTGGGCACCAACGGCGGCGGCATCCTCAACGCCAACTCCGCGCACCCGTTCGAGAACCCGAACGGCGGCACGAACCTCCTCGAGATCCTCGCGATGCTCCTCATCCCGGTGGCGCTCACGCGGACCTTCGGCCGCATGGTCGGTGACCTGCGCCAGGGCGTCTCGCTCCTCGCCGTCATGACGATCCTGTGGGGCGGCATGCTCGCCGTCATCTGGGCCGCCGAGGCGCACGCCCCCGCCGTGACCGGCGGCGGGATGGAGGGCAAGGAGACCCGCTTCGGGATCCCGTCGTCGGCCCTCTTCGCCGACTCCACGACCGGCACCTCGACCGGGGCGGTGAACTCGCTGCACGACTCCTACACCGCCTTCGGCGGCGGCGGGACGCTGCTCAACATGCTCTTCGGGGAGCTCAGCCCCGGCGGCGTCGGGACCGGGCTCTACTCGATCCTCGTCATCGCGATCATCGCCGTGTTCCTCGCGGGCCTCATGGTCGGCCGGACCCCGGAGCTGCTCGGAAAGTCGCTCGGACGCCGGGAGGTCACCTGCGCGGCGATCGTCGTGCTCGTGATGCCGGCGCTGGTCCTGCTCGGTACCGGCGCCGCGGTGGTCCTGCCCGGGACCTCCGACGCGCTGACGAACTCCGGCCCGCACGGGCTGTCCGAGGTGTTCTACGCGTTCGCCTCCGCGGCCAACAACAACGGCTCGGCGTTCGGCGGCCTCACCGTCACCTCGCCGTTCTTCCAGATCGCGCTCGCCGCGGCGATGCTGCTCGGCCGCTTCCTGCCGATCCTCGCCGTGCTCGCCCTGGCCGGTCTGCTCTCCGCGCAGCCGCGCCGGGAGGCCTCCGCCGGGACGCTGCGTACCGGGACGCCGCTGTTCGCGGGGCTCGTCACCGCGACCGTGGTGCTGGTCAGCGCCATCACCTTCCTGCCCGCCCTCGCCCTCAGCCCCATCGCCGAGGGCCTCGTGGCGACCGCCCAGATCGGAGCGCTCCCGTGACCTCCTCGGTCCTCACCCCGCCCTCCGGCACCGGCACGCCGCCCGAGCGGGCCCACGGCGCCGGCCGCGCCGTGGCGGCCGGGGCCTTCCGCCCCCGCGCCCTGCTGGAGGCGCTCCCCCTGGCGCTGCGCAAGTTCGACCCGCGGGTGCAGCTCCGCAACCCGGTCATGTTCGTCGTCTGGGTCGGCTCGGTCGTCGTCACCGTGGCCGCGATCGTCGACCCGAGCGTCTTCGCCTGGCTGGTCGCGGTCTGGCTGTGGCTCACCGTCCTGTTCGCCAACCTCGCCGAGTCCGTCGCCGAGGGCCGCGGCAAGGCGCAGGCCGACGCGCTGCGCCGGACCCGCACCGGCACCGTGGCCCGCCGGGAGGACGGCACGGAGGTGCCGGCCACCGAACTGCGCCCCGGCGACCGCGTGGTCGTCGAGGCCGGCATGACGATCCCCGGCGACGGGGACGTCGTCGAGGGCATCGCCACGGTCGACGAGTCGGCGATCACCGGCGAGTCCGCGCCCGTGGTCCGCGAGTCCGGCGGCGACCGGTCCGCGGTCACCGGTGGCACCACCGTGCTCTCCGACCGCATCGTCGTGGCGGTCACCGCGAAGCCGGGCGAGTCCTTCGTCGACCGGATGATCGCGCTGGTCGAGGGCGCGCAGCGGCAGAAGACGCCGAACGAGATCGCGCTGTCGATCCTGCTCTCGGCGCTGACGATCGTGTTCCTGCTCGCCGTGGTCTCGCTCCAGCCGATGGCGGTCTACTCCGGCTCGCCGCAGTCGCTGGTGGTGCTGGTCGCCCTGCTGGTCTGCCTCATCCCGACGACGATCGGCGCCCTGCTCTCCGCGATCGGCATCGCCGGGATGGACCGGCTCGTGCAGCGCAACGTGCTCGCCACGTCCGGACGCGCGGTCGAGGCCGCCGGGGACGTCTCGACGCTGCTGCTCGACAAGACCGGCACCATCACCTACGGCAACCGCCGCGCCACCGCGCTGCACCCGGTCGGCGTTCCCGACGACGAGCTCGCCCGGCTCGCGCGCCTCGCCTCGCTCGCCGACGGGACGCCCGAGGGCCGGTCGGTGGTCGAGCTGTGCGCCGAGCGCTTCGGCCTGCCCGCGGAGGCGTCCGCCGACGAGGCCCGGGCCGAGTTCGTGCCGTTCTCGGCGACGACCCGCATGTCCGGGGTGGACGTCGCGGGCCCCGACGGGACCACCGTCGCCGTCCGGAAGGGGGCCGTGGCCTCGGTGCTCGCGTGGCTCGACGAGCACGGCGCCATCGACCCGGCCGACCACGAGCGGGTCCGCCGGATCGCCGAGGAGATCTCCTCGCGCGGCGGGACACCGCTGGTGTGCGGTCAGGTGGCGGGCTCCCGGGCTCTGCTGGGCGGCGCGATCGAGCTCTCGGACGTCGTGAAGCCCGGGATCGCCGAGCGCTTCGCCGACCTGCGGGCGATGGGCATCCGCACCGTCATGGTCACCGGCGACAACCCGGTGACCGCCCGTGCGATCGGCGACCAGGCCGGCGTGGACGAGGTGCTCGCCGAGGCGACGCCGGAGGACAAGCTCGCCCTGATCCGGCGCGAGCAGAAGGGCGGCCGCCTCGTCGCCATGACCGGGGACGGCACGAACGACGCCCCCGCGCTGGCCCAGGCCGACGTCGGGGTCGCGATGAACACCGGCACGACGGCGGCCAAGGAGGCCGGGTCGATGGTCGACCTCGACTCCGACCCGACCAAGCTCATCGGCATCGTCGAGGTGGGCAAGCAGCTGCTGGTCACCCGCGGGGCCCTCACCACGTTCTCGGTCGCCAACGACCTCGCGAAGTACTTCGCGATCCTCCCCGCGATGTTCGCCGCGCTGTACCCGCAGCTCGGCCTGCTCAACGTCATGGGCCTCGCGACCCCGGAGTCGGCGATCCTCTCCGCGGTCGTGTTCAACGCGCTGATCATCATCGCGCTCATCCCGCTCGCCCTGCGGGGCGTGCGGTTCCGGCCGGTCAGCTCCGAGCAGATGCTGCGGCGCAACCTGCTGATCTACGGCGTCGGCGGCGTGCTCGTGCCGTTCCTCGCCATCCCCCTCATCGACCTCGTCGTCCGGCTGATCCCGGGGATCGGGTGACCACGTGACCACCACCATCGAGAACGCGCCCGAGCCGACCGAGGAGGCGACCCGGACGCCGGTCCTGCGGAGCCTGGTGCGCCAGCTCGGACCGGCCCTGCGGCTCGTGCTCGTCGCCACCGTCGTGCTCGGGCTCGTCTACCCCGCCGTCGTCTGGGGGATCAGCCGCGTCCCGGGTCTGTCCGGTCATGCCGAGGGCTCGGTGTCGGCGTCCGGGTCCTCGTCGCTCATCGGGATCGACCCGGTGCCCGCGAACCCGGGGGCCGACCCCTGGTTCCACCTGCGGCCGTCGGCCTCCGCCCCGGAGACGGCGACGGCGGGCCTCGGCCCGGCCGACCCGTCGACCTCCGGCGGGTCGAACCTCGCGACCACGGCGGACAAGCTGGCGCAGGCGGTCGCGGAGCGCCGGTCGGTCATCGCGGGCCGGGAGGGTGTGGCCCCCGCGGCGGTGCCCGACGACGCCGTCACCGCGTCCGCCTCGGGCGTCGACCCGGACATCAGCCCGGACTACGCGGCGCTGCAGGTCCCCCGGGTGGCCCGGGTGACCGGGCTGCCCGAGGCGCAGGTGCGGGCGCTCGTCGCGGAGGCCACGGACGGCCGTGTCCTCGGGGTGCTCGGCGAGCCGACCGTGAACACCTCGGAGCTCAACGCCGCGCTCCTCGTCGCCCGTCCGGGGCTTCGGTAGCCGAGGTCGTCGGGGGGTCGCGTCACAATGGACGACGTGGAGGACACGTCGCAGCGCTACGACTCCCGGCCCGCGGGCCGGGAGTCGGTACGCAGCGACCCCGCGCGCGGCGAGCTGCGGATCCATCTCGGCGCCGCGCCCGGCGTCGGCAAGACCTACGCCGCCCTGAACGAGGCGCGGCGGCGACGCGACCGGGGGACCGACGTCGTCGTGGGCCTCGTCGAGACGCACGGGCGGGCGCGCACGGCCGACCTCCTCGACGGGCTGGAGGTCCTGCCCCGACGCACCCTCACCCACCGCGGCACCGCGCTCTCCGAGCTCGACGTCGAGGCCGTCCTGGCCCGGGCCCCCGAGGTGGTGGTGGTCGACGAGCTGGCGCACACCAATGCGCCCGGCAGCCGGCACGCCCGGCGTTACGAGGACGTCGAGGAGATCCTGGCCGCGGGGATCGACGTGATCTCGACGGTCAACGTGCAGCATCTCGAGTCCCTGCACGACGTCGTGGAGCGGATCACCGGCACGCGCCAGCAGGAGACCGTGCCCGACGAGGTGGTCCGCGCGGCCGAACAGGTCGAGCTGGTCGACATCACGCCCGAGGCGCTGCGGCGGCGTCTCGCGCACGGCAACGTCTACCCGGCCGAGCGGATCGACGCCTCGCTCGCGCACTACTTCCGCACCGGCAACCTCATCGCGCTGCGGGAGCTCGCGCTGCTCTGGGTGGCCGACCAGGTGGACGTGGCGCTGCGCCGCTACCGCGCCGACGAACAGATCGACGAGGTGTGGGAGGCCCGCGAGCGGGTGGTCGTCGCCGTCACCGGCGGGCCCGAGAGCCTCACGGTGCTGCGCCGGGCGGCGCGCATCGCCCGGCGCGCCGGCGCGGCCGACCTGCTCTGCGTGCAGGTGCTGCGCGGCGACGGCGTGGCCACGCGCGACACCGGGCGGGGCTCCGGCCGCGACCTGCGCCGCCTGGCGAAGGAGGTCGGGGCCTCGTTCCACACCGTGGTCGGCGACGACGTCGCCTCCGCGCTGCTCGACTTCGCGCGCGGGGCGAACGCGACCCAGCTCGTCCTCGGCACCTCGCGACGTTCCCGGCTCGCGCGCCTGCTCGACCCCGGGATCGGGTCGCGGGCGGTCGCGGCCTCCGGGTCCATCGACGTCCACCTCGTCTCCCACGTCGAACGCGACGACGACGGGCGGGAGGCCACCGACGGCGGCTGGTGGCCGCGGCTCGGGCGGCTGCTGCGGGGCCGGCGGGCGGTGCGGGGCTGGCCGGCCGCGATCGTGCTGCCGGTCCTCGCAACGTGCTTCGGGTGGCTGTTCCCGGCCGTCGGCCTGTCCACGGACACGGTCGCCTTCTTCCTCGCGACCGTGCTCACCGCGATCATCGGCGGGCTCGTGCCGGCCGTGGTGGCCGCGCTGTTCGGCGGGGCGCTGCTCAACTACTTCTTCACCCCGCCGCTGTACAGCTTCACCGTCGGGCGCTTCGAGGACCTCGTCGCGGTCACGACGATGCTGCTCATCGCGGTGCTCGTCGCGGCCGTGGTCGACCGGGCCGACCGGCGCGCGGCCCAGGCGGCGCAGGCGCGGGCCGAGGCGACCCTGCTGGCCTCGTTCGCCCGCGTGGTGATCTCCCGGTCCGACCCGCTGCCGCGCCTGCTC
The DNA here is from genome assembly GCF_030269685.1 of Actinomycetospora sp. NBRC 106378. Taxonomy (GTDB): domain Bacteria; phylum Actinomycetota; class Actinomycetes; order Mycobacteriales; family Pseudonocardiaceae; genus Actinomycetospora. The sequence continues at coordinate 277,564 of NZ_BSTT01000007.1, read as the reverse complement.
GACCGCGTGCGCGAGGCGTTCGGGTTCAGTGCGGTCGCCGTCCTGGAGCGCGGCGCGAAGTCCTCGTGGACGGTCACCGCGCAGGTCCCCGCGGAGAGCGCCGGGACGACGGACCTCGCGCGCGACCCGGCGGAGGCGGACGCGGACGTGGAGATCGACGAGGGGTCGCACCTCGTCGGTCACGGGCGCACGCTCACGGCGGCGGAGAACCGGCTGTTCGCCGCGGTCGCCGGACCCGCCCTGCTCGCGCTGCGCAACCGGCGGATCAGCGCGGAGGCGGTCGACGCCGCGCGCCGGGCGGAGGCGTCCGGGCTGCGCACCGCGCTGCTCTCGGCGGTCGGGCACGACCTGCGCACGCCGCTGTCGGCCATCAAGGCGGCCGTGTCCAGCCTCCGCGATCCCGACCTGCCGCTCGACCCGGGCGACCGCGCGGAGCTGCTCGCCACCGTCGAGGAGTCCGGCGACCGGCTGGTCGCCCTCGTCGACAACCTGCTCGACTCCTCGCGGCTGGCCACCGGAGCGGTCACCCCGCACCGCTCGACGGTGGCGGTGGCGGAGATCGTCGACGCCGCGGTGGCCGCGCTGCCGACCGCGGAGGTGCGGGGACGCGTCGAGATCGCTCCGTCGGCGCCCGGCGAGTCCGACGAGGTGGTGGCCGACCCGGGGCTGGCGGAGCGCATCGTCGCGAACCTGGTGGACAACGCGGTGCGCCACGGCGGCGACGGGCCGGTGTCGTTGCGGACCAGCGCGCACGCCGACCGGGTGGAGCTGCGGGTGGTCGACCGCGGGCCCGGCGTCGCCCGCGACGCCGAGCTGTTCACCGCGTTCCAGCACCTCGGCGACCACGACTCCAACGGGGCGCCCGGCGGGCTGGGGCTCGGCCTGCACGTCGCCCGGGGCTTCGCCCGCGCCATGGGCGGCACGCTGGAACCGGAGGAGACCCCGGGGGGTGGGCTGACGATGGTGCTGTCGCTGCCGCGCGCGCAGCCGGTCCGGTCGGTGCGGCCCGTCGTGGCCGGGGCGGCGTCGTGAGCCGGGTGCTCGTCGTCGACGACGACCCCCACCTGCTGCGCACGCTGCGGATCAACCTCACCGCCCACGGCCACACGGTCGTGCCGGTGTCCACCGGGGCGGGAGCGCTGCGCGCGGCCGCCGACCGGCCGGCCCCCGACGTCGTGGTGCTCGACCTGGGCCTGCCCGACATCCCCGGGCTGGAGGTGCTCGAGGGCATCCGCGGGTGGAGCGCGATGCCGGTCATCGTGCTGTCCGCCCGCACCGACGCGGGCGACAAGGTGGCCGCGCTCGACGGCGGCGCCGACGACTACGTGACCAAGCCGTTCGGGATGCCGGAGCTGCTGGCCCGCATCCGGGCCGCGGTCCGGCGGGCGGCGACGGTGCCGGGGGAGGGGGAGCCCCGGGTCACCACCCCCGACTTCGAGGTCGACCTCGTCGCGAAGAAGGTGGTGCGGGGCGGCACCGAGGTGCACCTCTCACCCACCGAGTGGGGCGTCCTGGAACACCTGGTGCGGCACCCGGGGAGGCTCGTCACCCAGCAGCAGCTGCTCCAGGAGGTGTGGGGCCCGCAGTACGGCACCGAGGGGCACTACCTGCGCGTCTACCTCGGGCACCTGCGCCGCAAGCTCGAGCCCGAGCCCTCACGGCCGCGCTACCTCATCACCGAGCCCGGACGCGGCTACCGGTTCGAGCCGACCGGCTGAGACCGGGAGGTGCGCGGCCCCCGGCCCGGGACGGACCGGGGGCCGCGCGACCCGGCGACCGTGCGGGGGGGTGCGGTCGCCGGGGGTCGGATCAGCCGGTGAGGTGGCCGGGGCGTCGGGGGAGGGCCGCGGTGCGGTCGGCCGAGGGCCACCGCAGGCCGGAGATCTGCTCCGCGGCGTCGGAGAGCAGGAACCGCACGGCGTGCGCGGTGTCGGAGGCGCCCTGGGCGGGGCTGACCGAGTTGACCCGCACGCCGTCGTTCGCGAGCCACCGCGCGAGGGCGGCCGTCTGGTCGGTCCCGTCCCCGACGAGCACGACGGCGGCCCGCGGTGACGCACGCAGGGGCGCCCGGGCCGCCTTCAGCACGGCGAGGACCTCGTCCTCCGTGCGGCCCACCGTGACGATCCCGTCGAGCAGGCCGCGGTCGGCGACGACCCGGGTCACGGCCCGGCGCAGCATCTCCGCGCACGCGTCCGGCGCGAGCGACCGGTGCGAGACCCGGCCGAGCGGGCCGCCGTGTCGTCGTGCTGCCTCGCGGGCCGCCTCGGCGTCCTCGTCGAGAATCTCCACCGACGCGCCGTCGCCGACGAGGTCGTCCACGACGGCGTCGCCGGTCCCCCCGGCTCCGCCGACGACGAGCACGACCCGCCCGTCCAGTTCCCCCATGACCTGCTCCGTCCCCGATGCCGGCGGTACGGTCGCTCATCGTGAGCGGGCCCGACGCTATTCCTGGGACAAACGGGTGGCTATGCCGAGGGCGTACCAACTATTCCTGAAACGCATTCGACGCGGGTTCGTCATCGGAACGGCCAATCCGACACCCTTTTCACGCGCTTCGGCGCGACGGTGCGCGATCTCGACGTGGGCAATCCCATGGCGACCAGAACGGACGACGCCCACTCCGCTCGTTGCAGGGACGTTCCGGGTGTGAGAATCGTGTGAACGAACCGGACATCGTCGGTCCCCGTTCCGGTCGCCGACCTAGCGTCCGTCGCGGACGAGCGTCGTGCGGGAGGGGCGGACATGACCGATCAGCTGGCCGCGGCGGGACCCGACGTCGGGCGCTACGACCCACGTTTGACCAACGAGGACCTGGCTCCGCTGCCGGAGCAGACGTGGTCGTCCTACAACTTCTTCGCCTTCTGGATGAGCGACGTCCACTCGGTGGGCGGGTACCTGACGGCGGGCTCGTTGTTCGCCCTCGGGCTCGCCGCATGGCAGGTCCTCGTGGCCCTGCTCGTCGGGATCGGCATCGTCTACCTGCTCTGCAACCTGGTCGCCCGGCCCTCGCAGGCGACGGGGACGCCGTACCCCGTCGTGTGCCGCTCCGCCTTCGGGGTGCTGGGCGCGAACGTGCCCGCCGTGATCCGCGGTCTCATCGCGGTGGCGTGGTACGGCATCCAGACCTACCTCGCGTCGGCGTCACTCGTCGTGGTGGCGCTGAAGCTGTGGCCCGGGCTCGCCCCGTACGCCGACGACGCGCGGGGCTTCACGGGCCTCTCGCCGGTCGGGTGGGTCGCCTTCGCGCTGATGTGGGTGCTGCAGGCCCTCGTGTTCTGGAAGGGCATGGAGGCGATCCGCCGCTTCATCGACTTCTGCGGACCGGCGGTCTACGTCGTCATGTTCCTGCTCGCGGGCTACCTCGTGTGGCGGGCGGGCGGCTTCTCCGCGATCGACCTGAACCTCTCGGAGAACGTCGTCAGCGGCTGGGCGGTGCTCCCGCTCATGGCGACCGCCGTGGCCCTGGTCGTCTCCTACTTCTCCGGCCCGATGCTCAACTACGGCGACTTCTCCCGCTACGGGAAGAGCTTCCGGGCCGTCCGGAAGGGGAACTTCCTCGGGCTGCCGGTGAACTTCCTGGTGTTCGCGCTGCTGGTGGTCGTCACCGCGGCGGCCACGCGCCCCGTGTTCGGCGAGATGATCGACGACCCGGTGGAGACCGTCGCCCGGCTCGACTCGACGACGGCCGTGGTCCTCGGGGCGCTCACCTTCATGATCGCGACGATCGGCATCAACATCGTGGCGAACTTCGTCTCGCCCGCGTTCGACTTCTCCAACGTCGCCCCGCAGCGCATCAGCTGGCGCACCGGCGGCATGATCGCTGCGGTCGGGTCCGTGCTGCTCACGCCGTGGAACCTGTACTCCAGCCCCGAGGTCATCCACTACACGCTCGACACCCTCGGCGCCTTCATCGGCCCGCTCTACGGGGTGCTCATCGCCGACTACTTCCTCGTCAAGCGCCGGCGCATCGACGTGGACGCGATGTACACGCTCGACCCGGCCGGGAAGTACCACTTCCGCGGCGGGTACAACCCGGTGGCGATCGGGGCGACGGCGATCGGGGCGGTCGGGGCGATGCTGCTCGTCCTGCTCGGGTCGTCGGACGCCGCCGCGTTCTCCTGGTTCGTCGGCGCGGGCCTCGCGTTCGCGGTGCACCTCGTCCTGAGCCGCCGGGCGGGGGCCGTCGTCACCGACCCGGCGTGATGACGACGACCTCCCCGGGCAGGGGCGGGGCGGCGAGGGCGGCGGGCGCGTCGTCGAGGCCGATCCGGCGGGTGACGAGGCCGGCAGGATCGAGCCGGCCCGTCGTCACGAGGTCCATCAGCGCGGGGTAGTCCGCCGCCGCCATGCCGTGGCTGCCGAGGACGGCGAGCTCCCGGGCGATCATCGCGGGCACCGGCACCACCGGGTCGGCCGCGAGGAGCCCGACCTGCACCAGCGTGCCCAGACGACGCAGGGCCCGCAGCCCCGTCGTCAGGGACTCCGGCCGCCCGGCCGCCTCGATCGCGACGGCGAACCCGTCGTCGGGGATCTCCGCGGGGTCGAGCGCCGCGGTCGCACCGAGCTCCAGCGCACGCGCCCGGGCGGCGGGGGCGGGGTCGGCCACGACGACCTCGGCGCCGAGGACGCCCGCGACCAGCACGGCCGCGAGACCGACCCCGCCCGCACCGAGGACGAGCACGCGGTCCCCGGCCCGGACCCGGGCGCGGTCGACGACGGCGCGGTAGGCGGTCGCCACCCGGCAGCCGAGCAGGGCCGCCCCGCCGCCGTCGAGGTCGTCGGGGACGGCGACGACGTTCGTGTCGGCGTGGCGCAGGGCCACGAGCTCGGCGAACGACCCGTCGTGGGTGAAGCCGGGCTGGGACTGGTCGGGACAGACCTGGGCGTGCCCGGCGGCGCACTCGGCGCACCGGCCGCAGCCCTCCACGAACGGCGTGAGCACCCGGTCGCCCTCCCGGACGCGACGGACCTCCGACCCGACCGCGACCACCCGCCCGACCAGCTCGTGACCCGGCACGTAGGGCAGCACCACCCCGTCGTCGTGCCCGCGCCAGGCGAAGCGGTCGCTGGCGCAGAGGCCGGTGGCCTCGACCGCGACGACGACGCCGTCGGGTCCGGGCGCCGGGTCCGGCCGCTCGACGACGGCGGGCTCGGCCCCGAACTCGGTGATCACCACGGCTCGCACGGCGAACATTGTCGGGGTTCGGTGGCAGCATCACGCGCGACGAGGAGCCCACCCGACCCGAGGAGCCGTCCGTGTCCGTCCTGTCCGCGTTCGCCGAGGCGATGCGCTCCGACGCGATCGAGGTGGTCGACCTGACGACGCCGCTGCAGGAGTCGACCCCGATCCTGGAGCTGCCCGAGCCGTTCGCGAACACCTCGCGGTTCCGGCTCGAGGAGCTCTCGCGCTACGACGACCGCGGGCCCGCCTGGTACTGGAACGACATCCACACCGGGGAGCACACCGGGACGCACCTCGACGCGCCGAACCACTGGGTGACCGGTCGCGAGGGGCCCGACGTCTCGCAGGCCCCGATGCGCACGCTGGTCGCACCCGTGGTCGTGGTCGACCGGACCGCCGAGGTGGCCGCCGACCCCGACTTCCTGCTCGAGGTGGCCGACCTCGAGGCCTGGCAGGCCGAGCACGGTCCCCTGCCCGACGGCGGGTGGCTGCTGTACCGGACGGGCTGGGAGGCGCGGGGCGCGACGCAGGAGGAGTTCGTCAACGCCGACGACGCCGGGCCGCACACGCCGGGCGTCTCGGCCGCGTGCGCCCGCTGGATCGCGGAGGAGTCGCCGCTCGCGGGGTTCGGGGTCGAGACCGTCGGCACCGACGCGGGCGCGGCCGGGGGCTTCGACCCGCCGTTCTCCTGCCACCACTTCCTCATGGGCGCCCACAAGTGGGGGCTGACGAGCCTGCGCAACCTCGGGCGGGTCCCGACGACGGGTGCGGTGCTGGTGGTCTGCCCGTTGCCGATCGTCGGGGGCTCCGGGTCGCCCGCGCGCGTGCTGGCGCTGGTGGAGCGGGCGTGACGACGGTCGCGGAACAGGTCGGCACGCTGCTCGCCGACCTCGGGGTCGGGCACGCCTTCGGGGTGGTCGGGAGCGGGAACCTCCACGTCACCAACGCGCTGCGGGCGGCCGGGGTCGGCTACACCGCCGCCCGGCACGAGGGCGGCGCGGCGACCATGGCCGACGCGTACGCCCGTACCTCCGGCGAGGTCGGGGTGCTGTCGGTGCACCAGGGGTGCGGCCTCACCAACGCGTTGACCGGGATCACCGAGGCCGCGAAGTCGCGCACCCCGCTGCTGGTGCTCGCGGCCGATGTCGCCGGGCATCAGGTGCGCTCGAACTTCCGGGTCGACCAGGACGCCCTCGCCCGCGCGGTCGGGGCCGTACCGGAGCGGGTGCACTCCGCGGCCTCGGCGGCCGCCGACGTCGTGCGCGCGTACGGCGTCTGCCGGGACCAGCGGCGGACGGTGGTGCTGAACCTGCCGCTGGACGTGCAGGCCGCCACCGCGGTCGACGCGCCCGCGCCCCGTCGGACCACGTGGGGGCCGCCGGCGCCGGACGCGGACGCGGTGGTCGACCTGGCCGGGCTGCTCGACACGGCGGAGCGGCCGGTGTTCGTGGCCGGTCGCGGCGCCCGCGGGGCGCGGGCGGAGCTCGAGGCGCTGGCCGAGCGGTGCGGGGCGCTGCTGGCCACCTCGGCGGTCGCGCACGGCCTGTTCACCGGGTCGCCGTGGTCGCTCGGCATCTCCGGCGGGTTCGCGACACCGCTCGCGGCGGAGCTGATCGCCGACGCGGACGTGATCGTCGCCTGGGGCGCCTCGCTCACGGCCTGGACCACGCGGCACGGCGAGCTGACCGCCGGCGCGACGCTGGTCCAGGTCGACGACACGCCGGAGGCCCTCGGGGCGCAGCGGCCGGTGGTGCTCGGGGTCCTCGGGGACGTGGCGGCGACCGCCCGGGACACGCTGACCGTGGTCGACGAGCAGGAGGGCTACCGCACCGCGACCGTGGCGGAGCGGTTGCACGCCGACGCCCGGCACGCCGCGCCCGCGGAGGTCGTGGGGGAGCGGATCGATCCGCGCGTCCTGTCCGCGGCGCTCGACGACCTGCTCCCGCCCGAGCGCACCGTCGCGGTCGACTCCGGGAACTTCATGGGCTACCCGGCGGGCTACCTCCGGGTGCCCGACGAGGCGGGGTTCTGCTTCACGCAGGGGTTCCAGTCGATCGGTCTCGGGCTCGCGACGGCCATCGGTGCGGCCCTGGCCCGCCCCGATCGGGTGCCGGTCGCCGCCTGCGGTGACGGCGGCTTCCTGATGGGCATCTCCGAGCTGGAGACGGCGGTCCGGCTCGGGCTGGGACTCGTCGTCGTGGTCTACGACGACGCCGGGTACGGCGCCGAGTTCCACCACTTCACCGACGCCGACCAGGGCACGGTCCGGTTCCCCGACGCGGACCTCGCGGCCGTCGCCCGCGGGTACGGCTGCGAAGCCGCCGTGGTGCGCTCGACCGCCGACCTCGCCGTGGTGCCCGACTGGCTCGCGGGCCCGCGCGACCGGCCCCTGCTGCTCGACGCGAAGGTCACCGACGACCGGCCCGCCTGGTGGTTGGCGGAGGCGTTCAAGGGTCACTGACGAAGCGATGACGCCGCAGCCCGTGTATCAACGTCCCATGCCGTTGCTGATCGAGACCACGGTCATGACAGCCCCCCGTCGCGACGTTCGCCCCGTTCGGTGAGCGCTCCCACCCGCGCGGGTGTCGAGATGACCATCCACGGGAGGCGGCTGCGACGCGACCGCGCCCTGATCATGGCGATCGTCAACCGCACGCCGAACTCCTTCTACGACCACGGGTCGACCTGGCAGCCCGCCGCGGCCGAGGCGGCGATCGAGCGGGCCGTGGCGCAGGGCGCGGACGTCGTCGACCTCGGTGGCGTCCCCGCGAGTCCCGGGCCGGAGGTCACCGTCGCCGACGAGATCGACCGCGTGCGCCCGACGCTGGTCTGGGCCCGCGAGCGCTTCCCGGAGCTGACGATCTCCATCGACACCTACCGGGCCGAGGCGGCGGAGGCACTCCTCGCGGCCGGCGCGGACCTGGTGAACGACAGCTGGGCGGGCTGGGACGAGGACATCCTGCCGGTCACGGCCCGGTACGGCGCCGGGTACGTGGCCGCGCACACCGGTGGCCTGACGCCGCGGACCGACCCGGTCAAGCCGGTGTACGACGACGTGATGGGCGACGTCGTGGACGTCACCGTGAAGCTCGCGCAGCGCGCGGTCGAGGCGGGCGTGCCGGCCGAGGGCGTCCTGCTCGACCCCACGATCGACTTCGGCAAGAACACCCTGCAGAGCCTCGAGGTGCTGCGGACGATGCCACGCCTGGTCGACACCGGGTGGCCCGTGCTGCTCGCGATGAGCAACAAGGGCGTCGTGGGGGAGACCCTCGACGTGCCGCTCGACGGGCGCCTCACCGGCACCCTCGCCGCGACCGCGCTCTGCGCGCAGATGGGCGTGACGATGGTCCGCGCCCACCAGGTCGAGGAGACCCGACAGACCCTGGAGATGGTGGCGAGCGTGCTGGGGCACCGGCCGCCGTCGCGGGCCGAGAGGTGGATGTAGTGCACCAGGCGTGGCCGCTGCCCGCCGGCGAGCTGGACGCCGGGCAGCTGGAGGAGCTGTACACCTACCCGGACCGTGACGGGGGCTGGGTGGCGGTCAACTTCGTCAGCTCGCTCGACGGCGGCATCGAGATCGACGGGACGAGCCGCGGGCTCTCCAGCGACGCCGACCGCACGGTGTTCGGGCTCGGGCACGACCTCGCCGACGTCGTCCTCCTCGCCTCCGGCACGGCGGTGGCCGAGGAGTATCCGGGGCTGCGGCCGGAGGGGGAGTCGGCCGAGCGCCGTCGTCGCCACGGACTCGCGGAGGTGCCGCCGCTCGCCGTCGTCACCTCCGGGTCGCTGCCCGCCGACGCGCCGAGCATCGTCGACGTGCTGGTGCCGACGATCGTCATCACGTGCGCGTCCGCGCCGGACGACCAGCAGCAGGCGTGGAAGGACGCGGGCGCCGAGGTGCTGGTCGCGGGCGACGAGGACGTCGACCTCGTCGACGCGGTCCGCCAGCTCGCCGAGCGGGGGCTGCGGCGCATCGACTGCGAGGGCGGCCCCGGTCTGACCGGCAAGCTCCTCGACGCCGACCTCGTCGACGAGATGCGGATCAGCTTCGTGCCCACCGCCGTGGCGGGTCGGGCGGGCCGGGTCGCGCGCACCGACGGCCCGCTCGACGAGCCGCGGGGGTTCACGGTCGACTCCCTGCTCGTCGAGGACTCGACGATCCTGGTCCGCTACCTGCGCACGCGGAGCGCCTGATCCGCGTGAGGGGAACCCTCGGGCCATAAGAGCGCTCGAATCCTCCCCTCACGGCCCCCGTTACCCGTTCCGGCCCACGGCGTCGGACCCCTCTGTCACCATCGCGATCATGACGACGGGGGTGGTGCGACGGGTCGGCGGCGTGGAGGTCCTCGCCGCCGTGCTCGTCGTCGCGCTCGGGCTGCGGGTCCTCGGGGTCGACCCGCTGGTCACCCCGCAGCTGCGGGTGGGCGCGACGGTGTTCGTCGCCGTCGTCGTGCAGGCGCTGCCGTTCCTGGTGCTCGGGGTCCTGCTCTCCGGCGTCCTCACCGCCTACGTGTCGCCGCTGGCGCTGCGGCGAGTGCTGCCGAGGCGCCTGGGGGCGGCCGTCCCGGTCGCGGTGGCCGCGGGCGTCGCGCTGCCGGGGTGCGAGTGCGCGTCGGTGCCGGTCGCGCGCCGACTGATCGCGCGCGGGGTGCCCGACGCGGTGGCGCTCGCGTTCCTGCTCGCGGCGCCCGCGGTGAACCCGGTCGTGCTCGTGGCCACGGCGGTGGCGTTCCCCGATGCCCCGGAAATGGTCGGCGCCCGCTTCCTCGGCTCGTTCCTGACGGCGAGCGTGGTCGGCTGGATCTGGGCCCGCGCGGGCCGCGCGGCGTGGCTCGCCGACCGGGTCCGCCGGGTCTCGACGACGGGGGACGGTCCGCGCTGGCGCGTCGCGGCGGCCACGGCGCGGCACGACCTGGTCGACGCGGGCGGCTTCCTCGTGCTCGGGGGTCTCGCCGCGGCGGTGCTGACCACGGTGGTGCCCGAGGCGTGGGTCGCGGGCCTGGGGGAGCAGGTGGTGCTCGCCGTCCTCGTGATGGCCCTGCTCGCGGTCGTGATGTCGCTGTGCAGCGAGGGCGACGCGTTCGTCGCGGCGTCGCTGTCGGCGCTGCCGCTGCTGCCCCGGCTCGTGTTCCTCGTCGTCGGGCCGGCGGTCGACCTCAAGCTGATCGCGCTGCAGGCGGGCACGTTCGGTCGGGGCTTCGCCGCCCGGTTCGCGCCGCTGACGTTCGTCGTCGCCGTGCTATGCGGGGTCGGGGCGGGGGTGCTCCTGCTGTGACGCGCGAGGTGCGGAACGCCCTGCTGGTGTTCGTCGGTGCGGTGCTGGTGCTGATCGTCGCCGACGGCACGGTGCTGCACTACGTGCGCCCGGGGATGGCGCCGCTCGTGGCGGCCGCGGGCGTGGTGGTGATCGCGCTGGCGCTGCTCGACGTGGCGCGGGACCTGCGGCGCCGCCCCGAGCCGGCCGACGGCCACGACGACGACCACGACCACGGGTCGGGCCGCTCGGCCTGGCCGCTGCTCGTGCCGGTGCTGGTGGTGCTGCTCGCGGCGCCGCCGTCGTTGGGGTCGGACGCGGTCGACCTGGCCGGCTCGCGGACGGTCGCCGTCGGGCGCGCGCCGGAGGAGCCGTTGCCACCCAGGGAGGCGCCGGCGGTCCCGGTGGTCGACCTCGTGGCCCGGGCGGCCGCGACCCCGGACGGCGGAGCCCTGGCGGGGCGCGACGTCACGGTGACGGGGTTCGTGGTGCCGGCGCGGGATGGCCGGGGCACGGACCTCGCCCGGCTGGTCATCTCCTGCTGCGCCGCCGACGCGAGCCCGGTGCGGGTGCACGTCGACGACCCGGCCGGTCTCGTGGGCGCCCCGGGCACCGGCGGCGACCGCTGGGTCAGCGCCCGGGTCCGGCTGGTCCCCGGCACGGCGACCCGTGGGACCGGGTTCGTGCCGACGGTGACCGTGCTCGACGCCGCCGAGGTGCGGGAGCCCACCCCGGCCTACGAGTACTGAACGTCGGGTCCACGAGCGCTGCCGAGACGCACACCGGGCAGCCCCGGCGGCCCGGGGCCCTGCCGGGGTGACCCTCGCGCCGGCTCTGATCGCGCGTCAGGAGACGCGGGGCCCGGCGGATCAGCGGCGCTGCGCCGGGGTGCAGATGCAGCCCCGCGTCCACACGCCGACCTGGGTGGCGGTGCAGAAGCGGCGGCCCAGCGCGTCGTGCTGCGACCACGGGTGCGGGCACATGGCGCAATTCGGGTCCGACATCCCGGTGGGCCGCTCCGCGGGCTCGCCGGTCATCGGGTGGTGCCCGCGGCGAGGAGGTCGGCGGGGGACTGCCGGTCGGCCGGGTCGACCGCCGCGGCCATCGCCTGCTCGGCCGCCGGCTCCGCGGTCGACGGCGGGATCACCAGCAGCACGAGCCGCACGCCGGCCGGACCCACGAGCGTCACGGTGTGCGGCGCGGTGGTGCGGAAGCCCTCGAGGCGCACCTGGCCGCGGGGCAGCCGGCGGGGGGCGGGGCCCCAGTCGTCGAGGTGGTAGGCGACCCGGGCCACCGGGTCGACCCGGGGCGCCAGGTCGGTCAGCAGCGGCGGCAGCTCGGCCGACAGGTCGTCGGACCGGGGCCACCAGGCGCCGTCGACGTAGCCGGAGGTAGGCCCCTGCGGCTTGAGTCGCAGGCGCGAGGTGGTAGTGGGGTTCGGGGCCGGGCTCACGCCGGCACTCCCGTCTCCGGTCGTCGGACCGGGCGAGGACTGCGCCGACGACGACGGCGGCTCGAGCGCCGACGTGCGGGAAACCCTCGGTACGCGCCAGCGTACGCGTCCGTGACCGGCGGGCGGCCGGCGCCCGCGGATCCGGTGCAGACTTCGCGCATGAGCGCCGTCTACGCCCTGAACCTGTTCGACCTCGCGCCGAACGACGACTACAAGGCCTACTCGAGGCGGTCGGTCGCGGCGGTCGGGAAGTACGGCGGCCGGGTCGTCGCGCTCGGGCGGCTCAGCGACGACAGCCCGTCGACCGGCGGCACTCCGCGCCAGGTGATGGTGCTCGTGGAGTGGCCGTCGGCCGAGGCCTTCCAGGCGTTCAAGGACGACCCCGACCACACCGACCTGCACCCGCTGCGCGAGGGCGGGACGGAGAACTACCTGTGGTGGGCCTATGACCGGCTGGAGGACCTGCGCCCCGTGCTGAACGACCGCTGAGCCGGGGCGCGGCCCGACCCGTCAGTCCTGGTCCTCCCGCTGCTCCACCTGCGCCGACATCGACAGCTCGTCCTCCGAGGCCGCGGACTCCTCCGGGATCTCGGTGTGTCCGATGCCCTCGGGCTCCTCGTCGCTGGTCTTTCCCGCGTCGTTGCGCATGACGTGTCCGTTCCCGTGCCTCGGCGGCGACCGGCGTGGTCGACGACCGCGGCGGATTGCCGGGCGGGCGAGATCAGGAAACGCCCCGTCGGGTCGGGTTCCTGGACGGCGCCCGAGGACCTCCGGCTCGACCCGGTGCCTGCCGGTCTCAGGCGGGCACGCGGATCAGGACCTCGCCGTGCGGGATCGAGAACCAGCCGTCGGGGTGCGCCGCCCACGCCTGCCACGCCGCGGCGATGTCGGCCAGCTCCGACCGGGTGGCGAAGCCGCCCTCGACGGCGCGCCCGGCGATCGTCGAGTCGACGATCCGCTCCGCCCACTGCCCGCCCCACCAGGCCCGCTCCTCGGGCGTGGCGTGGCACCAGATCGAGGCCGACGGCGTCACGTCCGTCGCCCCGGCGGCGTGCGCCCACGCCAGGACCCGGCGGCCCGCGTCCGGTTCCGTCCCGTGCGCCCGGGCGACCCCGCGGTAGACCTCGAGCCAGCGGTCGAGCCGCGGGTCGTGCGGGTGGAGCACGATCCCGCCGTAGTCGCAGTCCCGGACGGCCACGAGTCCGCCGGGGACCGTCACGCGCATCATCTCGCGCAGGGCGGCCACCGGATCGGTCAGGTGGAGCAGCACCTGGTGGGCATGGACGACGTCGAACGGTCCGGCCGGCAGCGCGTACGCGTCCCCGACCAGGGCGTCGACGCCGAGCGCCCGGGCCTGCTCGACGACGCCGGGGTCGCCGTCGATCCCGACGACGGACCCGACCCGCCTCGCGAGGTCTGCGGTGATCGTCCCGGGACCGCACCCGACGTCGAGAACCCGCTGGTCGGGGCGCAGGTGCGGGGCGAGGTAGGCGGCCGAGTTGTCGACGGTGCGCCAGGTCTGCGAGCGGAGCACGCTCGCGGCGTGCCCCTGGCTGTAGGCGGTCACCGGCGTACCGTCCCACGCACGCGTAGCGTCGGGGTGGTGAGCACCGCGATCGCGCAGCAGCTCGAGCACACCTACGCCGACGCGGTCCCCGACCTCGTCACGAACTGGACCGCCGCGCCCACGCCGCACCCGTCCCCGCTCGTCGTCAACGACGAGCTCGCGGGCGAACTCGGGCTCGACCCGCAGCAGCTCCGGGAGTCCGGGCTGCTGACCGGCGCGGTGCCCGAGGGCGTCGCGCCGGTGGCGATGGTCTACTCCGGCCACCAGTTCGGGATGTACCAGCCGCGGCTGGGCGACGGGCGCGCCCTGCTGCTCGGCGAGCTGGTCGACCCACGGGGCGGCCGGCACGACCTGCACCTCAAGGGTTCGGGCCGCACCCCGTTCGCGCGGGGCGGCGACGGGAAGGCCGCGCTCGGTCCGATGCTGCGCGAGTACCTCATGGGCGAGGCGATGCACGCCCTCGGCGTCCCCACCAGCCGCGGTCTCGCGGTCTCGACGACGGGTGAGGACGTCCCGCGCGACAGCGGGCTGCTGCCCGGCGCGGTGCTGGCGCGGGTGGCGTCGAGCCACATCCGGGTCGGGACGTTCCAGTACGCGGCGGCCAACGGCGGACCCGCCGTCGTGCGGGCCCTCGCCGACCACGCGATCGCCCGGCACCACCCCGGGGCGACCGACTACCTGGATTTCTACCGCCACGTCGTGCACGCGCAGGCGGAGCTGATCGCGCGGTGGATGCTCGTCGGCTTCATCCACGGCGTGATGAACACCGACAACACGACGATCTCGGGCGAGACGATCGACTACGGCCCCTGCGCGTTCATGGACCGCTACGACCCGCAGACCGTGTTCAGCTCGATCGACCACGCCGGGCGCTACGCCTACTCCCACCAGCCGCCGGTCGCCCGCTGGAACCTCGCCCGGCTCGGTGAGGCGCTCCTGTCCCTCATCGACGACGACACCGACACCGCGATCGCGAAGGCCACCGCGGTGGTCCAGGAGTTCGGCGACGTCTACGAGCGCCACTTCCAGGCCGGGATGGCGGCGAAGCTCGGGCTGCGCGAGCCGGACCCGGACCTCGTCGCGGACCTGCTCGCCCTGCTGCACGCCCAGCAGGTCGACTGGACGACGTTCTTCCGCGCCGAGAGCCCGCGGGACCTCTTCCTCGACCGCGACGCCTACGACGCCTGGGCCGCCGGCTGGCGGCCCACCGAGACCCGGGACCACGTCAACCCGGTCTACGTGCCGCGCAACCACCTCGTGGACGAGGCCCTGACCGCGGCGGAGTCCGGCGACCTCGGGCCGTTCCAGGAGATTCTCGAGGTCGTGTCGCAGCCCTACGCGGTGCAGCCGGGCCGGGAGCGCTACGCCGAGCCGGGCAGCGGGCCGTTCGTCACGTACTGCGGGACCTGACCAGCCCGGCGCCGACGCCCCCGCACAGCACCGCGAAGGCCACCAGCAGCACCGGCAGGCCGACCGCGGTGACCAGCGCGCCGACGACGACGGGTGCTCCCACCGCGCCCAGCGCGCCGACCACCATGGCGGCCGACAGGGCCTGACCCGGCGCCGAGCCCACCACGCTCCCGGTCCAGACGGCGAGCGTGGCGGCGCCGACCATGTAGGGCGCGGCGAACACCGCGGCCGCGAGCAGGGCGATCACCGGGGACCGCTCCCCGAGGGCGAGCAGCACCAGGGACACCGCGATGGTGAGCAGGCAGCCGGCCGCCACCCGCGGCGGACCGATCCGCGCCGTCATCGCACCCGTGAACAGCCCCGCGAGGCCCAGCACCCCGATGATCACGAAGAGGACCGGGCGGACCCCCGCGGACAGACCCGCCCGCGTGGCGACGTCGGCGGAGTAGGTGAAGGCCACGGCCGTCCCGGCCTGATAGACGACCGCGTAGAGCGCCGGGAGCCGCAGGGCCCGCCACGGCACCGGTTGCCGGTCGGCGACCGGCGTCGGCGGGACGGCGGGCACCCAGCGCAGGTTGAGCAGGGCGGCGGCCGTCGAGCACACGGCCACCGCCGCCCACACGGCCCTCCACCCGCCCGCCGCGGCGACGGCGACGACCGCCACGACGACGAGACCACCGCAGGTCCCCGTGCTGATGAAGGACAGCAGACGCGGCCGGCGCTCGCGGGCCACCAGGGCGGCGGCGAGGTCCGAGTACGGCGCCCACACCCACCCCGCCGCGCTGCCGGCGAGCACCGCCCCGACGGCGAGCACGGCGGGCGACGGCGCCAGCACCACGACCAGCGCGCCGAGGGCCCCGCAGACGCCGCCCACCGTTGTCGGCGCCCGCGGTCCCCGGCGGGCGGCCAGCAGGGGCGCGCAGATGATTCCCGCGAGGAACCCGGCGAACGTCCCGCCGGCGATGAGGCCGAGCACGGCGTCCGGCACACCCGTCGTCGAGAGCCCGGGGTCGACCCGCAGGTCCGGCAACGTCAGCCCGAAGCAGAACCGCCCCATCCCGAACGCGACCCCCACCACGGCCGCCCCGGCGATGCCCACCCGCCGTTCGATGTCGCGCACGCCGATCACCCTGTCGAGCGAACGGGCCGTTCGCAGCATCTACGCGCGCGAGAGTGCCGTTCGCTCCGGATCGGCGGAGCCCGACCGCGCCACCACCGCCGCGACCAACGTCGTCACCGGCACGGCCGCCACGATCCCGATCGACCCGACGAGCGTGCGCAGGACCTCCTGGGCCACGTCCTCGGCCGTGAGCAGGTCACCGACCCCGCGCCCGGACAGCGTGAACAGCAGCAGCAGCGGCAGGGCGGCGCCCGCGTACGCGAGCACGAGCGTGTTCACCGCCGACGCCACGTGGTCGCGGCCGACCCGCATCGCGGCCGCATAGAGCTCCCGCGTTCCCGACGACGGGTCGGCGCGGTGGAGCTCCCAGACGGTCGAGGTCTGGGTGACGGTGACGTCGTCGAGGACGCCGAGGGCGCCGATGACCAGGCCGGCGAGCAGGAGACCGCGCGCGTCGATGCCGGCCCCGAGGACGCCGATGAGCTCGGTCGAGGCGTCGTCGAGCCCGGTGAGCCGGGTCAAGCCGCCGAACACGAGGGCGAGCACCCCGATCAGCCCGAGCGACACGACCGTGCCGAGCGCGGCGGTCGCGGTCCGCGCCGAGAACCCGTGGATCGTCGGGAACACCACCGCGACGATCAACCCCGACGCCACGAGCGCCACCGGCACCGGCGAGGCGCCCGTGAGCAGCGCCGGGAGCACGAACAGCCCCAGCACGAGCAGCGTGATCCCGAGGGCGCCGAGCGCGGCGAGACCCTGCCAGCGCCCGAGCAGCACGACCGCCAGTGCGAAGACCCCGGCGAGCAGCAGCAGCGACCCGCCCCGCTGCCGGTCGACCACCTGGTAGCCCGACGGGTCGGCCGGGTCGCCGCCCGACCAGGCCACGACGACCGCGTCCCCGGCGGCGAACCGGGGCGTCGCCGGACCGCCCGGCAGCAGCGTGTCGATCGTCCGTCCCGACGCCGGGCCCTCGTCGAGCCGGACCTGCAGCGGGAAGCATCCCGTCCCGGCCTCGGTGACGGCGAGCGTCGGGTCGGAGCAGTCGGCCTCCGCGCCCGCCCGCACGATCGTCCCGTCCAGCGGCTGCGTCGCCACGGCCGCGGCGGCACCCGTCGTCGTGCCCGCCGCGGCGGCGTGGCTGCCGTCGAGGACGGCGCGATACTCCGACGGTGACGGCGCGAGCAGCACCAGCCCGACGACGACCGCGAGCCCGCACGGCACGAGCAGCGCCGCCAGGAGTCGGCGGACGGTGGTCCCGACGGCGGGTGCGGGGCCGTGCCCGTGCCCGTGGCCGTGCCCGGCAGGGCCCTGCCGACGAGACCCGGCCCGTCGTCGGGAACGGGACCGCCCTCCCGAGCGAACGGCACCCTCGCTCGCTCGACGTGCACGAGAGGGCCGTTCGTGCACCTCGGGGGTGGGCCGCTGCGCGGGGATCGGCGCGGTCACCGGGTCGTCGACGTCCATCGGCGTCCAGTGTGTCCGTTACGTCCCGGCAGGCTCGAGCTGGTACCGGATCATGCGGGACGAGTTCGCGACGACGGCCACCGACGACGCGTTGTGCAGGATCGCCGCGACGACGGGGGAGAGGGCCCCGCCCGCCGAGACGACCAGCCCGACCGCGTTGACCGCGATCGACATCCCGTAGTTCTGCCGGATCACGCCGACGCCGCGACGACCGAGGTCGCGCAGGTCGAGCAGCGCGGTCAGCCGGTCGCCGGCGAGGGCGACGTCGGCGGTCTCCACCGCGACGTCGGTGCCCGCGACCCCCATCGCGATGCCGAGGTCGGCCAGGGCGAGCGCGGGGGCGTCGTTGGTGCCGTCCCCGATCATGGCGACCGTGTAGCCCTCGGCCTGCAGCGCGCGCACGGCGTCCTGCTTGTCCTCGGGCATCACCTCGGCACGCCACTCGTCGATGCCGAGCTCGGCGGCGACCGCTTCGGCGACGTCGGGGTGGTCACCGGAGAGCATGACGATGCGCCGGACCCCGTCGGCCCGCAGCGCCTCGAGCACCTCGACGGCCTCCAGGCGCACCGTGTCGCGCAGGCTGATCAGCCCGGTGAGCTTCCCGTCGACGGCGAGCAGCAGCGGGGTCTCGGCCTGGCGCTGCAGGCGGCGGACCCAGTCCGAGGCCTTCCGCGAGACGCGGACCTTCTGCTCCCGGAACAGGGCCCGCGAACCCAGCAGCAGGGTGCGCCCGTCGGCCTGCACCCGCATGCCCTGGCCGAGGAGCACCTCGCACTCCTCGTGCGGCGGGATCTCGATCCGCCGCTCCTCGGTGGAGCGGATCACCGCCTGGGCGAGCGGGTGCCGGGAGTGGATCTCCGAGGAGGCGGCGAGGGCGAGGACCTGCTCGGGGGAGTAGTCGTCGTCGAAGGAGACGACGTTCGTGACGACGGGTCGCCCGGACGTGAGGGTGCCGGTCTTGTCGAGCACCACCGCGTCGACCCGCCCGGCCGCCTCGAGGTGCGAGCCACCCTTGATGAGGATGCCGCGTCGGGCCCCGTTGCCGATGGCCGCACTGATGGCCGTCGGGGTGGAGAGCCCGACCGCGCAGGGGCACGCGACCAGCAGCATCGTCATGGCCCGGCGCACGTCGCGGGTGACGAGCAGGGTGGCCGCGGAGAGCGCGAAGGAGAGCGGGACGAAGCGGCGGGAGAAGTTCTCGCCGACGGTCTGGATCGGTGCCCGGTCGGACTGGGCGGCCTCGACGCGCTCGATGATCCGGCCGACGGCGGTGTCGGAGCCCACGGCGGTCGCGCGGACCACGAGGCGGCCGCGCAGCAGCACCGACCCGGCGTGCAGCGCGTCGCCGACCTCCACGGTGACCGGCAGGTTCTCCCCGGTGATGGCGGCCTGGTCGAGCAGGCAGCCCCGTCCCTGCCCGTCGCTCCGCTCGCCCGGCCCCTGCTCGGACGCCTCGACCACCACGCCGTCCACCGGCAGCACGACGTGCTCGTGGACGACGATCTCGTCGCCGACGCGCACCCGGTCGATCGGCACCTCGATCTCCACGGCCTCGCCCGCGGGGTCGGCGGGGGCGACGCGCATCCACGTGGTCGTCCGGGCGCCGGTGAGCAGGTCGGAGATCGCGCGGCGGCTGCGGCGCAGCGTGAGGTCCTGCAGGTACTCGCCGATGTTGAGCAGCCACAGCACCGTCAGGGCGACGACGTTCTCGCGCAGCACCAGGGACGCGACGGTGGCCGCGGAGACCAGCGCGTCGGTGCCGGCCCCCCGTCCGCCGACCAGCGCGCGCAGGGCGCCGCGCAGGAAGGGGTAGCCGGTGAAGATCGTGACGCCGGTGGCCACCGTGCGGCTGGTCGGCCCGAGCATCGGGGGTCGGCGCAGGACCCAGCGTCGCCCACCCAGCAGGAGCAGCGCGAGACCACCGACCGCCATGCGGAGCAGGTCGCCGTTCCCGACCTCGGCCGAGCGCGGCAGCCGCGTCGCCGGCTCGTCGTGCGGCGTCGAGGCGGTCACGCCGCGGTAGACCTCGGTGATCGCGGCCGGGGAGCAGTGGTCCCGGTCGTACCAGACGACGAGCGACCCGGTGCGGGGGAAGGCGTGGACCTGACGCACCCCCTCGACCCCGTCGAGGGCCTCCTCGACCGCGACCGCGAGCCCGATCGCGGAGCGCAGGCCGGGGGCGTCGAAGCGCACCCGGCCCGCGGCGTCGGAGACGACCCGGAGGCCGGGCGCGTCGTCGGGAACCGGGTGCAGGTACCGCGCGCTGGTCACGGCGCGGTCAGTGCTCGTGGTCGTGCTTCTCGACCGCCCCGGGCGGCGGGGCCTGCTCGCCGAGCCGCTCGCGGGCCTCGGCGACGACGTCGGCGGTGTTCAGGCGAATGCGCTCGGCGCCGGTCTCGGCCGCCCGCGAGACCTTCAGTCCGAGCGTGGTGACCGCCACCGCGGACTGGTGCACCGCCCGCCCGCCGGACAACTTCTTCACGCCCTCGACGACGGCGACACCGGCCACCCCGGTCGCCACCGCCCCGGCCGCCCTGGCCGCCAGCGCACCCCACGCCACCATCCGCCGACTCCTCCGCTCCGTGCTGGACGTCCCGTGATCGACGGCCGACGCTAGCCCACCGTCACCGCGATTCCGCAGGTCGGGATCGAGATCCCGACCCACGGGTGACCCTTGTCGGTCATGATTGTCGGTGTCATTGGACCACGTCGGTGACCGGGACGTGCCGCCGATCGGGGGGCGGATGACCCCGATCGGATGGCATCGGTCACGATCACGACGTGGAACCGGACACCGAGCACGGGACCTCAGTCGGCACGGGCACCGTCGTCACCCTCGACGACGGGGCGGTCCCCGACGTCGTCGGCGACCGCTTCGAGGTGGGGGCACGCCTCGGCCGCGGCGCCACCGCGACGGTCTACCGGGCACAGGACCGCCTCCTGCAGCGCGAGGTCGCGGTGAAGCTGTTCGCACCCGGCGTCGGGACCCTCGAGTCCGCCTCGGTCCGCCGGGAACTGCAGGCCGCGGCGCAGGTGACCCACCCCGGCGTGCTCGAGGTGTTCGACGTCGGCGAGGCCGGCGACCGCGTGTTCCTCGTGACGCGGCTGGTCATCGGCGGTTCGCTCGCCGACACCCTGGAGCAGGGCCCGCTGCCGGCCGAGGTGGTCGTCGGGCTCGCGGGGGAGCTGCTCGCCGCCCTCGCCCACGTGCACGCCCTCGGCATCGTCCACCGCGACGTCAAGCCCGCGAACATCCTGCTCGACCCGGTCGACCCCGACCTGGACGACGACGGGCCCGCCCGGGTGCACCCGGTCCTGGCCGACTTCGGGGTCGCGGCGATGGCGACGGCCACGACGGTGCACGGGCAGGTGACCGGCACCGCCGCGTACCTCGCGCCCGAGCAGGTCCGCGGCGACGAGGTCTCCTCGCCCGCCGACGTGTACGCCCTCGGCCTCGTGCTGCTCGAGTGCCTGACCGGGCGCCGGGAGTTCCCGGGTGGGCCGGTCGAGTCGTCGGTCGCCCGGCTGCACCGCGACCCGGTCGTTCCCCCGGAGCTCCCCGACGACCTCCGCGCCCTGCTCGCGGCCATGACCGCCGCCGCCCCGGTCGACCGCCCCACGGCCGAGACCGCCCGGACCCGGCTCCGGGCGCTCGCCCCCGCCCTGGGCCTGGACGGCGAGACGCTCGCCGTGCCCGCCGCGGCCCTGACCGAGGGCCTCCCGGCGCGCTCGCCGATCGTGATCGCCCCCGCCCCCGACGGCCCCGCCCTCCGTGGCAGGAAAGCGTCGTTGCCGTCATCCAGTGGCAGCAACGACGCTTTCCTGCCACCGGGGTCGGTGCCCGCCCGCGCCGCCGTGGTCCCGCTCGCGCCGGTCGCTCCGGTCGCTCCGGTCGCTCCGGTCGCTCCGGTCGTCCCGGTCGCTCCGGTCGCTCCGGCCGCCGCGGCGGTGGTCGCCACCGAGCCGGCCACCGGACCGGTCGCGACGCCGGGTCGCTCCGGCTCGCTGCGTCGCGGCCTGCTCGGCGCGGCGGCGGTGCTCGTGCTGGCCGGGGGCGTCGTGGGCGGCGTGGTGCTCACCGGCGCGTCGTCGCCCCTCACCGACCCGGCGCAGCCGGTCCCGGCCGCCCCCGTCCTGGCGGCACCGGTCGGACCGGTGGCGCCCCCGCCGGCCGCCCCGGCACCGGGCACCGAGCCCGTGGTGTCCGGCGCCTCCGCTCCGGCCGCCCCGGTGCCGGGGGGCGCTGATCCGGACCCCGGCGACGACCCCGACGCGCCCGACGGTGCTGCCGCTCCGGTGGTGCCCGCCCCGGTGCCCGGTGCGCCGCCGGCGCCCGCTCCGCCCGCGGCCTGCCGCAGCGTCGTCTCCTCGCTGGCCGGGGCAGGCGCGACGGCGAAGATCGTGTTCACCAACCGCGGCGACGTCCCGTGCACCCTGCGCGGGTTCCCGGCGGTGCGGTTCGTCGCCGGCGGGAAGGCCGTCGGGAAGGCGGCGAGCCGGGCAGGCGCGACGGGTCCGACGCTGACGCTGGCCGCGAACGGCTCCGTGGCCGCGACCTTGCGGATCGTGCCGGTGACGGAGTTCGACGCGAAGAACTGCAAGGCCGTCGACGTCACCGGGCTCCGGGTGCGTGCCCCGGGGACGACGACGGCGGCAACCCTGCCCCGCGCGGGCAAGGCCTGCTCGGGCACCGTCGCGACGCCGCAGCTCACGGTGACGACGGTGGGCGCGCCCTAACCGTCGAGCACGCGCCGCCCGCATTCCACCGCGTGCGCGAGGCGCAGTGTGGTGGCGAGCCACAGCAGCAGGTCGTGCAGACGCAGCTGCGTCGGCCGGGCATCGTCCACGACCTCGGCCAGGGCGCTTCCCAGGTCGGCGAACGCGTCCGCGTTGGCCCGCAGCTCCCGCTGCACGACGGCCTCGACGCCGCTGTCGCCCTCCTCGACGTGGGGCAGGAGTGCCCGCCGGGTGGTGGTGGTCAGGTGGGGCACCAGCGCGGGGTGGCGGTGGTGGAGCGCGGCGAGGACGTGCGCCCCGTGCGGCGCGGCCTCGTCGGAGAGCCGCCGCAGCAGCGCTCCGATCGTGCCCGGCTCGTCGAGCACGGAGAACTCGCTCGCCGGCAGATCCCAGAACGGGCGGCCCGCCGCGCGCTCGCACATCCGGTCCACGAGCGGGGCGACCCGCAGCAGCGTGTCGTGCACGTCGTGCCAGCCCGTGCGGTCGAGCCGGCCGTGGAGCCCCTCGGCGATCAGCACGTCGGCGTCCGGGCCCGTGCTCGCCGGGTGCGCGTCGAAGCGGCCCCAGCCGTACGCCGGGACCTCCACCCAGCGGCCCTCCGGCAGGCCGGGCGAGCGGAACCGCAGCCAGCGGCGTCCCCGGGCGTACCCGACGACCGCCGCCAGCGCACGCTCCGGCGCCACCGCCTCCGGGCCGACGCCCGGCAGGCGGAGGGCGACCCCGGTCCGACCCGCTCCGCTCGTCATCGCCGTCGATGGTGCCGGACGTACGGCGTGCGCGGTGGCTCCCCGGTCGTGTCCGAGACGACGATTCACATCGCGGGCGCGGAAGGGGCCGGCGAGCAGCAGAAGCCGACCGACCAGCTCAGGGGTGTCGCTCGGTCCGTCGGGTCCGTGCTCGGCGTCGCGGCCTGACCTGTCAGGACGTGCACCCGGACGAACCGGTCCTGCACGATGCCTTCGGTCCCGTCCTGCGGTTCACGTCCGATGCCGTGGCGACTCCCACCCGATCCGGGAGACTCCATGGCGTCCCGTACGTTCCCGTTCGCACCGCAGGCCCCGACCGTCGTCGTCGAACTCGTCGGCGACCTGGACCGACCGGCCCGCGAGCGCCTCGAGGCACTCCTCGACGCGCTCGCCCCGGTGCCCCAGGAGATCGTCGTCGACGTCTCCGGCGCCCGGTGCGACTCGTCGCTCGCGCTGGCCCGGCTGTGCCGTTTCCGCGCGGCCCGGCACGCCGGCGGCCTCGGCTGCCGGCTGCGCGGCCTCCACCCCGACGTGGCCCCGGGGTGGGAACACGTCCCGCTCGAGCAGGTCTTCGCGGTCTACGCCGACTCCCGGGGGCCGTTGGCGGGCTGAGCGGCGTCAGGTGACGTAGGGCGCCGCCGGCACCGGCACCGCTGTCACGGCGGACGCCCGGAGCCGGGCGGTGGCCGGCGTCGCGGACGGCGTCCACCGCCCGAGCACCCGCACCCACGTGTCGCGCGGGGGAGCGGGGACACCGTCGACCGCGACCAGGTAGCTGCGGGCGTCCGCCGCGCAGCAGCTGATCGCGGTCCTGGTCACGTACCAGCCCCCGTCGTCGGCGGGCGTCACGAACCCGACCAGGGCGACGTCGCGGTCGGCGAGCCCTCGACCGCCGTCGTACGCGGCGCGCACGGCGTAGTCCGGGACCGCCACGTCGGACCCGGGGGGCAGCGGGCCGGACGTCACCGCGGTGGCCGGGACGGTCGGACCCTGCCGGGCGGCGGCCCAGCTGCCCAGCGGGCTCGCCGGGACGAGGAGCACCAGCAGGACCGGCACCACGAGCAGCCACCCGACGGCGGGACGGTGGCCGCCGTCGGTCCCGCTCGCGCGGTCCGCCTCCCGCGCGGCCGCGACCGCCTCGGGCGTCGCCGCCAGCGGCCCGTGGGTGTGCAGGCGGGCCGCGCGCGACCCGTCGTCGGGATCGGGGCGACGCGCCCACCCGAACAGCCCCGCCGACCCCGCCACGAGGAGGAGCGCCGCGGTCGCGAGCAGCCACCAGCGGTGCGACGGTCGGACGTAGTCGAGGTAGCCGCCGGTGAGCGTCGAGACGGCCAGGACCAGCCCGACGACCACGAGCAGGCCCGCGCCGAGATCGCGCCTCACGAGGCTGCGCGACGCGGGTCGCGGGGGTCGCCGACACCGCACCGTGGTGGCGGGATCACAGCAGGGTCCCGACGACGAGCGTGGCCGCGATCGCGACCACGAAGGTCAGCGGCCCGAGTCGCTGTGCCACCGGCATGCCGAACGTCCCCGCCTGCATCGCGGCGAGCTTGACGTCGATCGCCGGACCGACGACGAGGAAGGCGAGCTTCGCGGTGTCGGAGAACGCGGTGAGGCTCGCGACGACGAAGGCGTCGGCCTCGGAGCACACCGCCAGCAGCACGGCGAGCAGGCCGAGCACGATCACGGAGAGCACCGGGACGCCCGCGACGGCTCCCACCCACGTCGGGGGCACCGCCACGTTCAGCGTCGCCGCGCACGCCGCCCCGACGACGAGGAAGCCGCCCGCGTGCAGCAGGTCGTGGGTGACGACGTCGAGCGCCCCGCCGTCGTGGTGGTGGGCCGCGCGACGGACCGGGAGGGGCCGCCCGAACCGGGACCACAGCCACCCGACGACGGTGGCGACGACCAGGGAGGCGACCGCGCGTGCCAGCACCATCCGCGGCTGACCGGGGAACGCGACCGCCGTGGCCACCAGCACCACGGGGTTCACCGCCGGCGACGAGAGCATGAAGGCCAGGGCGGCCGACGGGCGGACGCCCCGGTCGACCAGGCGGGCCGCCAGCGGCACCGACCCGCACTCGCAGCCCGGCAGCGCCGCGCCGGCGACCGCGGCCACCGGCACCGCGGCGATCGGGTCGGCCGGCACCACCGCACGCAGCGCCCGGTCGGGGACGAACGCCGTCACGAGAGCCCCGACGACCACGCCGAGTGCGAGGTAGGGGAGCGCCTGCAGGACGATCGCCACGAAGACGGTCGACCAGGTCTGCAGGGCCGGCGCCGCGCCGACGCCGATCGCGAACACCTCGGGGCCCGCCAGCACGAGCACCAGGGCCGCGAGGACCAGGAGCAGCCCGAGGGGCACCGGAGCCGAGGTGCGCACGGAGCGTGAGATCGGACTGCTCCTTCCGGGCGCGACGGCCCCGACAGCCTAGGACCGGCGTGGCGGGCCCGGCGCCCGGGCACCACCGGGGCGACACCCGACAGGCACCCGAGACGCATCCGGAGGACCACGCATGGCTCGCACCGTCGCCGACCAGATCATCGAGGTGCTGGTGCAGGCCGGCGTCCGGCGGATCTACGGGTTGGTGGGGGACAGCCTCAACCCGATCGTCGACGCCGTCCGCCGCTCCGGGGGCGCGGCGCAGGGCGGGATCGACTGGATCCACGTGCACAACGAGGAGGCCGGGGCCCTCGCCGCGGCCGCCGAGGCGCAGCTCACCGGCACCCTGGCGGTGTGCGCCGGCAGCTGCGGGCCCGGCAACACGCACCTGATCCAGGGTCTCTACGACGCGCACCGCTCCGGCGCCCCGGTCCTCGCGCTCGCCTCCCACATCCCGTCGACCCAGATCGGCACCACCTACTTCCAGGAGACCCACCCCGAGCGGCTCTTCCTCGAGGCCTCGAGCTGGTGCGAGCTGATCTCGCGGCCCGAGCAGCTGCCGCGCCTGCAGCGGATCGCCATGCAGACCGCGCTCGCCGACCGCGGGGTGGCGGTCATGGTGATCCCCGGCGACGTCACGGCGGAGGCGGCCGCCCACCCCACCGGCGCCGGCGACCTCGTCGCGCCGTCCTCGGTGGTGGTGCCCGCGCCCGACCGCGTCGAGGCGCTCGCCGAGCACGTGAACCGGGCGGGCCGGGTGACGCTGTTCGTCGGCGCCGGGGCGCGGGACGCGCGGGCCGAGGTCCTCGAGCTGGCAGGGCGGGTGAAGGCGCCGGTCGGGCACTCGCTCGGCGGCAAGGAGTGGATCCAGTACGACAACCCGTACGACGTCGGGATGAGTGGGCTGCTCGGCTACGGCGCCTGCTACGAGGCGTCCCACGAGGCCGACCTGCTGGTGCTCCTCGGGACCGACTTCCCGTACGACGGGTTCCTGCCGCAGGCCCGTACCGTCCAGGTCGACGCGGACGGGCGCCACCTCGGGCGGCGCACCGTGCTCGACCTCGGCGTCGAGGGCGACGTGGGGGAGACCCTGCGGATGCTCCTGCCGCTGGTCGCCGAGAAGACCGACCGGACCTTCCTCGACGAGATGCTGCGCCACCACGCCGACGCCCTCGAGCACGTCGTGGACGCCTACACCTCGAAGGTCTCCGAGCACACGCCGATCCACCCGGAGTACGTCGCCGACGTCCTCGACGACGAGCTCGCCGACGACGCGGTCGTCACGGTCGACACGGGCATGTGCAACGTGTGGGCCGCCCGCTACATCACCCCGACCGGACGGCGGCGCATCCTCGGGTCGTTCCGCCACGGCACGATGGCCAACGCGCTGCCGCATGCGATCGGCGCCGCGGTGTCGCACCCCGGACGCCAGGTCGTGTCGATGTCCGGCGACGGTGGGCTCACGATGCTGCTCGGGGAGCTGCTCACCGCGGCCGAGCACGACCTCGACCTCACCGTGGTCGCCTTCAACAACGGCGCGCTCGGCATGATCCGCCTCGAGATGATGGTGGCCGGGTTCCCGTCGTTCCAGACCGACCACGGCCCCGCCGACCTCGGCGGGATCGCCGCCGCGGCCGGCCTGCACGCGGTGACCGTGGAGCGGCCGACCGAGCTGCGCGCGGCCCTGCGCGCCGCGCTCGACCACCGGGGCCCCTCGCTGGTCGACGTGCGCACCGACCCCGACGCCCTGTCGATCCCGCCGCACATCACGGCCGAGCAGGTCCGCGGGTTCGCCCTCGCCGGCATGCGCACCGTGCTGTCCGGCGGCGTCGGCAAGATGGTCCAGCTCGCCCGGTCGAACCTGCGGTCGATCCCCCGGCACCCGTTGCGGTGATCGGGAGCGTGTCCCGGCGTGTCGACGTGCGACGCGCCGCGACACCCGATCGAGTGAGTCACAGATTTTCATCTCTGTTTCACAGGTGTTGACCTGCGGTGACGCCGTCCGGGTGCTCGAACGGTCAACAGTCCGTCGTCGGACGGTCGCGTGACCGTTAAAACTCCACTTCGTTGAGGCCCCCGACACAGTCCTCGTCCAGGCGGCCGCTCCCCCTTGAGCCGTTCGGACGCTGTCGGGAGGGACGACGATGCCCACTCACCGAGCGACCACCACGCGCTCGCGACCGACCGCCGAGCCCGCGCACCGCGCGGACGTGAAGCGGCGCAGCTTCCTCGGGCTCCTGGTCGCGGCGCCGGTGCTGGTCACCGCCGCCGAGATCGGTCGCCAGACGCTGTTCGACTCGGTGCCGGACGCGTCGGCCGTGGCCCTGCCCTCGGCCCCGCAGCCCGCCGAGCTCTACGACCTGCTCGACGTCATCCGGGACAGCGCGCGGCCGACCGCCAACCTCATCACCGTCAAGGTGAACAAGGACGGCACGGTCTCCTTCGCGATCCCACGGTCGGAGAACGGCCAGGGCATCATCACCTCGACGCAGATGATCATCGCCGAGGAGATGAACCTCGACCCCGACCAGGTCGTGGTCACCCTCGCCGACGCCCGGCCGGAGCTGGTGTTCAACCAGCTCACCGGCGGCTCCAGCACCACCTTCAGCACCTACACCCCGATCCGGGTCGCGGCGGCGCTGGCCCAGGGCCGTCTCCTCGGGGCGGCCGCCAACGAGCTCGACCAGGACGTCTCGGTCCTCACGAGCCGCCAGGGCCTCATCACCGGCCCGAACGGGAAGTCCCTGCCCTTCGGCGACCTCACCACGAAGGCGGCGGCCCCCGTCACCGAGGCCGCGAACGTGGTGCTCAAGGACCGCGAGAAGTTCACCGTCATCGGCAAGGCCCGGACCAAGTCCGACGCCCTGGCCATGGTGACGGGCAAGAAGAAGTTCACGACCGACCTGAAGATCCCGGACGCGCTGCCCACCGTCATCTGCCGCGCGCCCGACCTCAACGGGTTCCCCCGCTCGGTCGGCAACCTGGCAGCGATCCGGGCCATGCCCGGCGTCACCGACGTGGTCAAGGTCGGCACCGGCGTGGCCGTGCGGGCGAAGACCTACGGCCAGTGCATCGACGCCGTGAACGCCCTCGAGGTCACCTGGGCGGCCGGCACGGTGTCGGGGGAGGACGACGAGTCGGTCCTGCGCAAGCTCCGCCGCGGGGAGCTGCCGCTCGCCGCGCCGAAGGGGCTCGGGACGACCCTCGAGAGCGAGCACGTCTTCTACTTCCGCAGCAACTCCTCGCTCGAGACCAACTGCGCCATCGCCGACGTCCGCGCGAACAGCGCCACGATCTGGGGGCCGGCCAAGAGCCCCATCGCCGCGCAGAACGACATCGCGCGCAAGCTCGGGATCCCGCAGAACGCGGTCACCTTCCACGTCATGGAGGGCGGCGGCTCGTTCGGTCGCAAGCTCTTCTACGACGCTGCGCTCGAGGCCGCCGAGGTCTCGCAGGCCATGGGCAAGCCGGTGAAGCTCATGTGGACCCGCTCCGACGACTCGCGGCAGGGCCGGGTCCACCCGATGGCCACGACGCGCATCCGCGCGAACGTCACCGGCGACGCGGTGTCGAGCTTCGAGATCCGGCACACCAGCGTGGCGACCGAGGTCAATCCCGGCCTGTCCGAGGCGATCACGGCAACGGCGCAGAAGGTGCCCGGCGGGAACCTCACGGTCTCCGAGAGCATCTTCGTGACCACGCAGGTGACGCCCTACAACTTCGGTGTGTCGACGAACTTCCTCAGCGAGGTCGACATGCGCTTCAACACCAGCTCGATGCGCAACATCTACTCCCCGGACGTGGCGACGGCGCGTGAGCTGATGGTCGACCGGATCGCCGCACGGATGGGCAAGGACCCGTACGAGTTCCGGAGCGAGTTCACCAAGCTCGAGCGCTGGAAGAAGGTCGTCGACCGGGCCGCGAAGGAGGCGGACTGGGGGAAGTCGATGGCCGACGGCACCGCCCAGGGCATCGGCATGCACGTCGAGTACAAGGGCGTGGCCTGCGCGGTCGTCGAGCTCGACTGCCGCCCGGAGACGGTCAACCGCGAGATCCGTTCGGCCCGCACCGGCCCCCGCGTCACCAAGGTGACCTACGTCGTCGACGTCGGCCTCGTCATCAACCCGCGGGGCGTCCGCGCCCAGATGATGGGCGGGATCAACGACGCGCTGGCGATGACGCTGACCTCCAGCCTGCACCTCACCGACGGCCACTTCGTCGAGGCGAGCTGGGACAACTACTTCTACACCCGGCAGTGGAACACCCCGCCGGAGATGAACATCATCGTCGTCGACGACTCCGACGCGCCGGAACCCGGGGGAGTCGGCGAGTTCGGCGTCGCCGCGACGTGCGGCGCGATCGCCTGCGCCTACGTGCGGGCCACCGGGAAGACGCCGAGCTACTTCCCGCTGGACCACAAGGACCCGCTGCCCTTCACGCCCTACCCGACGTCCCCGCCCGTGCCGCCGTCGCCGGTCAACGGCCTCGAGACCACGTTCTGACGAGGAGACCCGCATGCCCAACCACACCTTCAAGCTCAACGGCGAGACGGTGGACGTCGAGGTCGAGGACGACGTCCGCCTCCTGTGGGTCATCCGCGACCTGCTCGGGGTCACCGGCCCCAAGTACGGCTGCGGCATCAACGTCTGCAAGGCGTGCACGAGCCACATCAACGGCAAGGCGTTCAACCCCTGCTCGGTGCCGGTCGGGGCGGTCAAGCCGACCGACGAGGTCACCACGATCGAGGGGCTCGCCGACACCGCGCCCGGCGGCGACCTGCACCCGATGCAGCAGGCGTGGATCGACAACGACGTCGCGCAGTGCGGCTACTGCCAGCCGGGCCAGATCATGGCCGCGGTCGCCAAGGTCCGGCAGTGCCGGGCGGAGGGCCGCGAGGTCGACGACGCCGCGATCGAGGAGCTGCGCAACATCTGTCGCTGCGGCACCTACAACCGCATCCGCGAGGCCATCAAGGCCGGCGCGGAGAAGATGTGACCCCGAGAGAACCAGGAGCACCCGTGTCCCTCCGCAAGCCGCTCGCCGCGCTCGGGCTCGCCGGCGCCACCCTCCCGCTGCTCGCGGGCGTGGCGCAGGCCGACGAGAGCCAGAGCCCCCTCCAGGCCGTGACCGCCGTGTCCGCGATCGGCTCGGACCTCCTGGCCCAGAGCCAGGACGCGTCGAACGTGGACGGCAACCGCCCCCAGGGTGCCGACGGCACCGAGACGAAGGTGCCGGACGCCGACTACCGGTACGCCGAGGGCCCGGCCGGCGGCCTGGTCAAGGACGGCCCGTTCGAATAGAGGTGCGCTTCGCGCAGGTGAGCACTAATCCGTGCTGGAGCACGGATTAGTGCTCACGAGCCTTCGGCACACTCCAGCCCCGCCGTCACGATCCCGTCGGCGTCGATGCCGTGCGCGGCGTAGGCGTCGGCGAGGTCGGACGACTGGCCGAAGGTCCGCACGCCCAGGTGCTTCGCCCGCACCCGGTGGACGCCCGCGAGGAACGCCAGCGTGTGCGGGTGCCCGTCGAGCACCGTGACGAGCGGCGCCGCGCGGTCCGCCGGGAGGGCCGCGTCCAGCACGGCCCGGTCGCCGGTGTCGAGGGCCCGGAAGAGCAGGTCCCCGCTGGTCACGACGACGACGTCGGCCGGGTGTCCGAGCGCGTCGAGCCGCTCGGCGGCCTCGCACGCCTGCGGGACGACGGCGCCCATCGCCGCGATCGTCACCTGCGGGCGCCGCTCGCTGCGCCGCAGCAGGTAGCCGCCGCCCACCACCTGGCGCCGGCGTCGCTCGCGGGCGGCCGCGTCGTCGGGCACCGCCGCGATCGACTGGTCGACCGGCCGGGTCGAGAGCCGCAGGTAGGTCGACGAGCCGTCGGGCCGGCCCAGGCGGCCGAGCCCGTCGAGCAGGCACCAGGTCACCTCGACGGCGAAGGCGGGCTCGAACGCGGTGCAGCCCGGCTGCTCCAGCCCGATCGACGGGGTGGTGATCGACTGGTGCGCCCCGCCCTCGGGCGCGAGCGACACCCCGGACGGGGTGCCGACGAGGATCGACTGGCCGCCCGCGTACATCCCGAACGCCCAGGGCTCGAGGGCGCGGGCGACGAACGGGTCGTAGAGCACCCCGATCGGCAGGAGCGGCTCGCCCCAGCGCGACCAGGTCGCCCCGAGCTCGCCGAGCAGCCCGACGAGGTTGGTCTCGGCGATCCCGAGCTCGATGTGCCGCCCGGTGGGCCGTTCCTTCCAGTGCAGGATCGTCTCGGCGTCGTCCTCGAACCAGTCGCGACGTTCGCGCGGCGACCACGACCCGACCTTGTTCAGCCAGCCGCCGAGGTTGGTCGAGCTCGCGACGTCGGGGGAGCAGGTCACCACGCGCCGGGCAGCGTCCGGGGCGGAGCGGGTGAGGTCGAGCAGCGCGCGGCCGAGGGCCTGCTGGGTGGTGCCCGTGCCGGTCGGGGTCCGCCCGACGTCGGTCGGTACCTCGGGCAGCTCCGCCGGCCCGTGGTCCTGGCTCGCGGGCCGGGAGCCGCGGCGCTCGGTCTCGTCGGGACGGGCGAGCCGGGTCGCCGTGTCCGCGCACAGGCGCGCGGCGGCCGAGTCGGGGGAGAGCGCCGCCCACGGCTCGTCGAGGTCGGTGCCGGCCCACGTGGCGAGCTCGCGCATCTGGTCCTCGGAGAGCAGCGAGGAGTGGTTCTGCGGGTGCCCCTGGGTGGCCAGGCCGTAGCCCTTGACGGTGTAGGCGAAGATCACCGTAGGGCGGGTGTCGTCGATGCGGCCGTAGGCGTCGAGCAGGGCGCCGAGGTCGTGTCCCCCGAGGTTGCGGATGGCGGCGTGGACCTCGTCGTCGTCGATCTCGCCGAGCAGCGAGCCGATCGCGGCCCCGTCGTCGGGATGGTCCTCCGACGACTGCGGCAGCCGCTCGCGCAGCTCCGCGGCGCTGCACCGCAGCAGGCGCTGGTACTCCGGGTTCGACATTGTGTCGATGCGGCGGCGCAGCGCCTCGCCGCCCTCCCGGGCGTAGAGGTCGGTGAGCAGACGGCCGTACTTGACGGTGATGACCTGCCACCCGGCTGCTTCGAACAGGCCCTGCAGACGGGTGACGGAGATGTCCGGGACGACGCGGTCGAGCGACTGGCGGTTGAAGTCGACGATCCAGGTGACCTCGCCGAGCTCGCGGACGATCGGGTCGAGGACGGCCTCCCAGACGGCGCCCTCGTCGAGCTCCGCGTCGCCGACCAGCGAGAACTGCCGGCCGGTGCCCGCCCGCGTGCCGAGTCCGTGGGCGTACCGGCGGGCGATGGCCCCCCAGATCGGGGCGGTGGCGCCGATGCCGACGGAGCCGGTGGAGTAGTCGACGGGGTCGGGGTCCTTCGAGCGCGACGGGTAGGACTGCAGCCCGCCCTGCTCCCGCAGCGTCGTCAGGTAGCGCGCGTCGAGGCGCCCCAGCAGGTGGTTGATCGCGTGCAGGACGGGCGAGGCGTGCGGCTTGACCGAGACGCGGTCCTCCGGGCGCAGGGCGCCGAACCACAGCGACGTCATGATCGAGACGATCGACGCCGACGACGCCTGGTGGCCCCCGACCTTCACCCCGCCCGTCGAGGACCGGACGCGGTTGGCGTGGTCGACGATCGCGGTGGAGAGCCAGAGCACGCGGCGCTCGACGTCCCGCAGCACGTCGAGGTCGGCGGACTCGTCGGCCGGTGCGGGCAGCGTCGTCGACACACTCCTCCTGTGCCCGTGCCGGGGGAGGGGCACACTGCACGCCGATGAGCGATCCGCAGCGCGCCGTGCGCGACCTGGCCGACGACCACGTCCACCGCCTCGCGGCCCTCGACCCGATCCTCGCGGGCCACCTCGGGTGGAACGACCACCTCGACGAGCTGCCCGACCTCTCGCCCGACGGGATCGCCGCCGGTGAGGACGTCCGGCGGGACACCCTCTCCCGGCTCACGGCCCTGCCCGCACCCACCGACGCCGACGAGCGCCGGTGTGCCCGCCTGCTCGCGGAACGGCTGGAGGCGGAGCTGGCACACAGCTCCTCCGGCGAGCCGCTGCGGGCGGTCCAGGAGCTGTTCGGGCCGACCGCCGGCGTGCGGACCGCCTTCACGCTGATGCCGACGGCGACCGAGGACGACTGGGCCGCGGTGGCCCGGCGTTCCGCCCGCGTCCCGGCCGCGCTGGAGGGCTACCGCCGCTCGCTGGAGGAGGGACGACGACGGGGCCTGTTCGCGGCGCCGCGGCAGGTGGTGCGGGTCGCCGCGCAGCTGCGGGCCTGGCTCGACGACGACGGCGGGCGCGGCTGGTTCTCGGGGTTCGCGCGCGGGGCCGAGGTCGGCCCCGGCGTCCGGGCCGAGCTCGACCGGGGCGCCGCAGCGGCCGCCGGGAGCCTCGCGGGCCTGCGGGACTGGCTGCTCGCGGAGTACCTGCCCGCGGCCGAGGGGACGCCGGACGCCGTCGGCGCCGAGCGCTACCGGATCGCGGCGCGCTACTGGAACGGTGCCGACCTCGACGTCGACGAGGTCTACGCGTGGGGCTGGTCGGAGTTCCGCCGGCTGCGCGACGAGATGGCGGTCGAGGCGGAGCGGGTGCTGCCGGGCGCGGACGCGGCGACCGCGATGGCGCACCTCGACACCGCGGGCGAGGTCATCGTCGGTGGCGACGCCGCCGTGGCGCACCTGCAGGCGATCATGGACGCGACGATCGCCGGGCTGGACGGGACGCAGTTCGACCTGTCGGGCCCGATCCGCGCGGTCGAGGCCCGACTCGCGCCGGCCGGGAGCGCCGCCGCGCCGTACTACACGCCGCCGTCGATGGACTTCGCCCGACCGGGCCGCACGTGGCTCCCGGCGTCCTCGGACGACCGCTACCCGATGTGGGGTCTCTACTCGACCTGGTACCACGAGGGCGTTCCCGGTCATCACCTGCAGCTCGCCTCGTGGCCGCTGCACGCCGGGCGCCTGTCGCTGTTCCAGACCTCGGTGGTCGGGATGGTGAGCGCGAACATCGAGGGCTGGGCGCTGTACGCGGAGCGGCTCATGGACGAGCTGGGCTTCCACGCCGACCCGGGGTCGCGCCTCGGCTACCTCGACGCGCAGATGCTGCGGGCGATCCGCGTCGTGATCGACCTCGGCATGCACCTGAGGCTGCCGATCCCGGACGACTCCCCGGTCGGCGCGGGGGAGCGGTGGACGCCGGAGCTGGCGCGGGAGTTCTTCGGGCGCCACAGCGGGCGTTCGTCGGAGATGCTCGACTCCGAACTGATCCGCTATCTCGGCGGTCCGGGGCAGGCGATCGGCTACAAGCTCGGCGAACGGGCCTGGCTGGCGGGGCGCGACGAGGCCCGGCGGCGCGCGAGCCGTCAGGGGGCGGACTTCGACCTCCCCTCCTGGCACGCCGCCGCCCTGGCCCAGGGGTCACTGGGCCTGGACGACCTGGTGCGAGAACTCGCAGGTGAGCACTAATCCGTGCCACGGCACGGAATAGTGCTCACCTGCGCGGAGCGCACCTCAGTGCCGCAGGCCCGCCTCCCGCATGAGCGGCATGACCTGCTCGCCGAAGTGGTCGATCTCCTCGTTGTAGTCGAGGAAGCCCATGATCATGCCCTCCATGCCGTGGTCGGAGAGCTGCTGGAACCCCTCCACGACCTGCTCGGGCGTGCCCACCAGCGGCTGTCCGGCCCAGCCGGCGATGAAGCGCTCCTTGAACTTCTCGATCTGCTCGTTGAACGACTGCGACTCCATGCCGATGATCGACATGAGGTTCTGGGCGCCCGGCCAGTCGCCCTCGTCGATGATGCGCTGGTGGTCGCGCTTGGCCTCGGCCTCGGTGTCCCGGCACACGACCAGTCCGTAGGTCATCGTCGAGATCTGGCGCTGGTACTCCTCGCGTGCCTTGCGCTTGATGTCCTTGGTGTAGTCGGCCATCGCGTCCATGTCGAGCGAGGCGAAGTTGATGTCGACGTACTTCGCGGAGAAGTCGGTGCCCGACTTCGAGTTGCCGGCGTTGATGAGCACCGGGCGCGGGTCCTGACGCGGCTTCGGCTCGGACTCCAGGTTCTTGGCCTGGAAGTACTTCCCGTCGAAGTCGAACTCGCCCTCGGCGGTCCAGAGACGCTCGACGAGCTCGAGCCACTCCCCGCCGTAGACGTAGCGCTCGTCGTGCTCGAGCTGCTTGGGGTTGAACATCCCCATCTCCGGGGTGAACCAGCCCATCACCAGGTTCATCCCGAAGCGGCCGTTCGCGATGTGGTCGTTGGTGACGGCCATGTTGGCGGCGACCACCGGGTGCACGGTCGGGATGTGGGTGGTGGTGAAGACGGTGATCTGCTCGGTGGCCTCGGCGATGCCCGCCGCCCAGGTGAACGTCTCGAAGTTGGTGCCGTTGAAGTTGACGTTGCCGCCGAAGCCCTTCCAGCGGGCGACCGGGACCATCGCCTCCATGCCGAGCCGGTCGGCCTTCTGCGCGATCGACTTCGTGTGCTCCCACGTGATCTCGTACGTGGTGGGCGCGTCGGTCATGCACAGCCCGCCCGAACAGTTCGACCCGAACAGTCCGAGCTTCATCTTCTGGTCGTTGAAGATGGACGGCCCGGTGCGGGTGTGCTCCAGGGGCAGCGTCTGCTCGCGGCCGTACGTGATCGTCTGGACCATGGGTGACTACCTCCAAGGGCGTCCTCGGTGACTGCGATCACGCTAGGAAGTCGCGCGCGGCCGATCCATCCGGTTGGCGCAGTCGGGCATCCGAAGTGCGCAGACCCCTGTCGGCGTGCTCGGTCGCTCTGTCAG
The DNA here is from genome assembly GCF_030269685.1 of Actinomycetospora sp. NBRC 106378. GTDB lineage: Bacteria > Actinomycetota > Actinomycetes > Mycobacteriales > Pseudonocardiaceae > Actinomycetospora. The sequence goes on along the minus strand of NZ_BSTT01000007.1, from coordinate 241,466 downwards.
GAACGCAGCGTCTGCGAGGGCAGGCGTCCGTACTTGGCGCGGTACTGCTCGGAGAAGCGGCCCTGGTGCAGGAAGCCCCACGAGGCGGCGAGCTCGGTGACCGAGCTGTCCGCGGGGTTGCTGGCGAGCAGGTCGGCGTGGACCCGCGTCAGGCGGACGTCGCGGACGTACTCGCTGGGCGTCATCCCGACGTGGCGGGCGAAGGTCACCTGCAGCGTCCGCGTCGAGACACCGACCCGTCTCGCGAGCTGCGGGATGCTGAACGCCTCGGCGGCGTGGCCGTCGATGAACTCGAGGGTCTGGCGCACGATCGCCGGCCGGTCCTCGGTCCGCGGCGCGAGCAGCTCGTCGGTGTACTGGTGGCCGACCCCGTGCAGCAGCGCGGTCATCACGTAGGTCTCGAGCTGGGCGCGGGCCAGGGGGGCGCTCGCGATGCCCCCGGGGCGGTCGAGCTCGGTCTGCAGGAACCGGACCGCGCTCATCAGCGCTGCCCCGGGCCCCGCCGTCAGGTCCATGGAGACGTCGAAGTCGAGCGCGTCGTGGACGGGGTGGCCCAGCAGGCCGCCGAGGTGCTCCTCGAGCGGGCCGCGCGGGAACTTCATGGCGAACTGCGTCGCCTCCGGGCTCCACGTGACCGTGGAGTCCTCGGTCGGCAGCAGCACCGCGCCGCTGCGCCCGCCCTCGGTGACCGCCCGCTCCCGGCCCCGGCGACGAGTCACCTCGGTGCGCCCGGAGAGCGTCAGGTTGACGTGGTAGCAGTGCTCGAGCGGCGGGAGGTCGAGCGAGGCGTGGGCGCCGTAGACGAGATAGCCCAGCGTGAGCCGGTCCGAGGCGACGCTGTTCAGCCGCGCGTCGAGCGGGCGTCCGCCGAGCGAGTCCAGCTGGTGCGGGACGTAGACCTCCGTGACGACGTGACGGGCCTCGTCGACGTCGTCGGTGTTCATCACCGCGTGCGCGGCCAGGGGTTCCTCGGTCGGAGCGCTCACCTGCATGACCCCTTGCTCGATCACGCCGTTGTGTGGTGGTGCTCACGGTTGCACGCATACGATCGGCGCGCAAGACGGCCGTTCACCGCGAGGATCGGCGCCGGAACGCATACGATCCGCGCCTCACGAGCGTCAGGAAGTGCCTCGATGTCCTCTGCCGTCCAGCCCGACGGGGCGCGCACCCAGGCCTACCGCCGCATCCGTTCCGACATCGCCGCCGGCGCGCTCGTCCCCGGGTCGTGGGTCCGCGAGGGGCCCCTCGCGGACACGCTCGGGGTCAGTCGCACGCCGGTTCGCGAGGCGCTCAACGCGCTCGCCGCCGAGGGACTCGTCGAGATCGTGCGGCACCGCGGCGCGCGGGTCAGCTCCTGGACCCGTCGCGACGTCGACGAGGTCTACTCGCTGCGGGCGCTGCTCGAGGGCGAGGGTGCCCGGCTCGCCGCGGAGCGGGCCGACGCCCCGGTGACCGCCACGCTGCACGAGCACGAACACGCCTTCGCGGACGCGGCGGCCGACCTCTCGCGTCTCCGGGCCGTCGGCCAGGACGCCGGACCGGCTCTGGACAGCGCGGTCGAGGCGAACCGGGCGCTGCACGCCGCGGTGATGCGCGCCGCCGACAGCCCGCGCCTGGAGTCGCTGCTCGCCTCGGTGTCCTCCACCCCGCTCGTCGCGCTCGCCTTCGGCCACTACGCCGACGCCGACCTCGCCCGCAGCGTCGCCGGCCACCACGACCTCGTCCTCGGCATCGAGCACCGCGACGCCGCCCTGGCCGAGTCGGCGATGCGCTCGCACATCCTCGGCGCCCGCCACGCCGCCGCCCGGAGCGCCACCGACGCCTGATCCTTCCCGACGTCGGGTCGTGCCCGGCTGTGGTGCCCGCGCGTGGCGCACACGGTCCGGGGGTTCGCGAGTGCAGTGCTGAGCCCTGCGCGTGGCGCACACACCGCGGGGGTGTGCGGATGCGGTGGTGGTGAGCCCTGCGCGTGGCGCACACCTCGTGCGCTGCTCGCGGCCGCGCCCGGTGCGCGGACGTCGTGAGCGCGTCGCGTCCCCGGTCGTGCGTGTCGCGCACGAGGAATCGACCATGGGCGACGGAGACCGGCGGGGCCCCACGATGTGTGCGTCGCACGTCGGGCTCGCCCGGGTCCTTCGCCCAGCAGCGCGGAGTGTGTGCGTCCCGCGTCAGCGACGCCCCTCCACGACGATGCGCCGTTCCTCCCGCTGGACGACAGCAACGACGCTTTCCTGCCACGAGGGCGGGGACCCCTGCGCGAATCGGCTGACCGGGTGCGCGAGACGGATGGGGCGCGAGGGGACGGCTCCCTAGCGTTCACGGGGTACTCGCACCGCGTGAGCTGCCCGCACCCGGAGGTCAACCGGTGACCGTCACCCTGCTCGGTCTCGTCGGATCGCCCAACGCCGGGGGCCGCAGCTCCACGGCGTTGTCGGCGTTCCTCGACGCCACGGGCGCCCCGAGCACCGTCGTCGAGCTCGGCGGCGGACCGGACCCCGAGGACCTGCAGCGGGCCGTCGAGGCGGCGGACGGCGTGGTCTTCGCGACCCCCACCTACCGCGCGCGCTCGTCCGGGCTGATCAAGGCGGTCCTGGAGAACACGCAGCGGGGCGCAGTGGGGGAGCAGCGTGCACCGCTGCGCGGCAAGGCGACCGCGATCGTGCACACCGGGAACGCCGCGGAGCACTTCCTCGCCGTCGACGACCTGCGCTCCGTGCTGGCCGGCTTCTTCGCCGCCCAGGTCCTCTCGCCCGGGCTGTTCCTCAGCGGCGCGCACTTCGGTCCCGACGGCGAGCTGACCGCGGACGCCCGGGACCTCGTCGCCGCCCACGGGCGCGCGTTCGCCGAGTTCACCGCGGCGGTCCGCGCCGCACCCGCCATGACCGCGCTGGCCCCGTTGCTGTGACACCCGCCGTCGTGAAGGAGCAGTCGTGACCCTCGCCGTCGCAGCCGCCGCCGCCGCCGTGGACGTCGTCGACCATGCGGTCGCCGAGATCGGACGCGGCCGGCCCGTCGTGGTGCACGGAGGCACCGAGGGCGCGGTGCTGGTGGCCGCGGCCGTCGGGATCGAGCCCGCGACGGTCGCGTTCCTCGTCCGCTACGGCAGCGGCTTCGTCGAGGCGGCGGCCCCGGAATCGCTGCTCGACGCCCTGGACCTGCCGCCCGCGTCCGGCCGCAGCGCCCGCACCGTGCCCTTCGACGCCGCCACCGGCGTGAGCACCGGGATCAGCGCCACCGACCGGGCCCGGACCCTGGCCCTGCTCGCCGACCCGTCGACCCGGCCCGAGGACCTCACCCGGCCCGGCCACGTCGTCGCGACGGCCACCCGGCCCGGCCGGATCGACACCGCCGAGGCCGCCTCCGCGCTCACCGCACTGGCCGGGCTCGGCCCGGTCGCGGTGCTCTGCACGCTGCTGGACGAGGAGTCGGGCGAACTCCTCGAGCCGGTGACCGCCGGTGCCTTCGCCCGCGTCGAGGGCCTGGTGGACCTCGCCGTCACCGACCTGATCACGAGGTGAGGACCATGGAACAGTTCCAGATGCTGATCGGCGGCCGTTCGGTCGACGCGATCTCCGGCAAGACCTTCGAGTCGCAGAACCCCTACACGGGCGAGAACTGGGCGACGATCCCCGACGGCGGGCCCGAGGACGTCGACGCCGCCGTCGCCGCCGCCCGCTCGGCGTTCGAGGGGGAGTGGGGCGCGATGACGGGCTTCGCCCGCGCCGCCTGCCTGCGCCGCCTCGGCGACCTCATCGGACAGAACGCCGAGCGGCTCGCGACGCTCGAGGTCAACGACTCCGGCAAGCTCTACCGCGAGATGCTCGGCCAGCTCAACGGGCTCGGTGGTTGGTACCACTACTTCGCGGGCCTGGCCGACAAGATCGAGGGCGCGCAGATCCCCTCGCCGAACCCGAACTACCTCGTCTACACCCGCCGCGAGCCGATCGGCGTCGTCGCCGCGATCACGCCGTGGAACTCGCCGCTGCTGCTCATGACCTTCAAGCTGGCGCCGCTGCTCGCGGCCGGCTGCACCGTCGTGATCAAGCCCAGCGAGCACGCCCCCGCGTCGACCCTCGGCTTCGTCGAGCTGATCGAGCAGGCCGGGATCCCGGCCGGGGTCGTCAACGTCGTGACCGGGCTGAACCGCGAGACCGGCGCCCACCTGGCGGCCCACCCCGGCGTGGACAAGGTCGCGTTCACCGGCTCGACGGCGACCGGCAGGCACGTCGGCCAGGCCGCCATGGAGAACCTCAACCCGGTCACCCTGGAACTGGGCGGCAAGTCGCCGCAGGTCGTGTTCGCGGACGCGGACCTGCAGGCCGCCGCCAACGGGCTCGTCGCCGGGGTGTTCGCCGCGACCGGGCAGACCTGCATGGCCGGCTCGCGTCTGATCGTGCACGCCGACGTCCACGACGAGCTCGTCCGTCTCGTCGCCGAGCGCGCCGCCTCGATCAAGCTCGGCAACCCGATGGACGCCGAGACCGAGATGGGCCCGGTGGCCAACCAGCCGCAGTACGAGAAGGTCCTCGGCTACCTCGACAAGGCCCGCGAGGAGGGCGCCACGATCGCCTACGGCGGCGTCGCCGAGGAGTCGCTGGGCAGCTACTTCGTGCGCCCGACGGTGCTGTCGGTCAAGCCGACCGACACCGTGTACCGGGAGGAGGTCTTCGGCCCGGTGCTCTCGGCGGTGACGTTCACCGACGAGGACGAGGCGATCAAACTCGCCAACGACACGCCCTACGGGCTCGCCGGCGCCGTCTGGACCAAGGACATCCACCGCGGCCACCGGGTCGCCGGGAGGATCCGCGCGGGCACGGTCTGGATCAACGCCTACCGCGTGCTGTCGCCCAGCGTCCCCTTCGGCGGGTTCAAGCAGTCCGGCCTGGGCCGCGAGAACGGGCTGAACGGCGTCGACGCCTACCTCGAGACCAAGGCGGTGTGGGTCGAGCTGACCGGCGGGACGCGCGACCCGTTCACGTTGGGCTAGCGAGCAGGTGAGCACTTTTCCGTGCCGGGACACGGAAAACTGCTCACCTGCGGGTACCGCACACCCATGAAGGCCATCGCCTACCACCAGAAGTCCGGGCCGTTCAGCGAGATCGAGCTGCCCGACCCGACCCCCGGCCCCCGCGACGTCGTCGTCGAGGTCCGGGCGGTCTCGGTGAACCCCGTCGACACGAAGGTCCACCACGGCGCCGACCCCGGGGGTGAGCCGAAGGTCCTCGGGTTCGACGCGGCCGGGGTGGTCACCGCGGTCGGCGACGAGGTGACGCTGTTCTCCGTCGGCGACGAGGTCATGGAGGCCGGCTCGATCGACCGCCCGGGCACGAACGCGCAGTACCACGTGGTCGACGAGCGCATCGTCGGCCGCAAGCCCGCGACCCTCGACTGGGCGGAGGCCGCGGCGCTGCCGCTCACCGCGATCACCGCGTGGGAGTCGCTCTTCGACCGCTTCCGCCTGCCCGACGGCCGGTCGCGCACGCTGCTCGTCATGGGCGCGGCCGGCGGGGTCGGCTCGATGGTGCTGCAGTACGCCCGGGCCCTCACCGACCTCACGCTCGTCGGCACCGCGTCGCGCGAGGCCTCGCGTGACTGGGCCACCGCCATGGGCGCCCATCACACGGCCGACCACCACGACCTCGTCGCGTCCGTGCGGAAGGTGGCGCCCGAGGGCGTCGACCTCGTCTTCTCGCCCTACACCGAGGGCATGATCGAGACCTACGCCGAGCTGCTGAACCCGGGCGGCGGCATCGTCGCGATCGACGAGCCCGAGGGGCTGGAGACGCTGCCGCTCAAGGACAAGAGCCTCGCGCTGCACTGGGAGCTCATGTTCACGCGGGCGCTGTTCGAGCCGGCCGACATGATCGCCCAGCACGAGCTGCTCGACCGCACCGCCGACCTGGTCGAGGCCGGCACGGTGCGGACCACGCTGTCCGAGCGGCTCGACGGCCTGACCGCCGAGAACCTGCAGCGCGCCCACGAGCTGGTGGAGGGCGGGCACATGACCGGCAAGGTCGCCATCACGGTCTGACGCGCGGCGGTCCCCGGGGCCCGGGCCCCGGGGACCTCGTCCCGGCCGTGTCCCGGCCGTGTCCTCCTCGGTGCCCGTCGATCGGGACACGTTCCCGACGACGGGTGGGCCGGTTCGAGCATCATCCTGCGGATGCTGACCGTCAGGGGCGCGGAGCTGGTCTGGACCGGGACGCGGGAGATCGAGCGCGGGGAGGTCCACGTCGGGACCGACGGGCTCGTCGTCGCCACGCCGGAGCCCGCCGCGGAGAACCTCGATGCGACCGGGTGCATCGTCACGCCCGGCCTCGTCAACGCCCACCACCACCTCATGCAGTCGCTGTTCCGGACGCTGCCCGGCACGCGCGGGGTCCCGATGCGCGAGTGGCTGCCGACGATGGCGGCGGCGTACACGGCGGCGGGCGTGGACGCGGAGCTGTGCCACCGGGCGGCGCGCGTCGGGCTGACGGAGTCGGTGCTCTGCGGGGTGACGACGGTCGCCGACCACCACCTGACCTGGCCCGCCGGCCTGCCCGACGCCGGGGTGGGGATCGCGACCGCCGTCGCCGACGCCGCCGACGCGGTGGGAGCTCGCCTGGTGTTCGTCCGGGGGAGCGCCCGCGACGACCCGCAGGAGGCGGCGGCGTCGGCGGAGGCGATCGCCGTCGCCCTCCGCGGCCGGTGCCAGGTCGCCGTCGGACCCGCCGGGGTGCACTCCGACGCACCCGAGACCTTCGCGCTGCTCGGGGAGGTCGCGGCCCGGCACGGGTTGCGGCGGCGGACGCAGGCGAACGAGCAGGTCGACGTGGAGGTGGCGGCGCAGCGTTACGGGCGGCGTCCGCTGGAGCTGCTCGACGAGTGGGGCTGGCTCGCCGACGACGTGACCCTGGCGCACCTCTGCGCGATCACCGACGAGGAGCGCGCCCGACTCGCCGCGACCGGGGTGAGCGCCACCCACGCGCCCGGCTGCGACCTGCCGATGGGCTGGGGCATCGCCCCCGTCGCCGCGCTCACCGACGACGGAGTCGGCGTCGGCCTCGGCACCAGCGGCGGCGGGTCGAACGACGCCGGACACCTGCTCGCCGACGCCCGGCTCGCGATGCAGGTCGCCCCGCTCGCCGGACGCGCGCTCACGGCCCGCGAGGTCCTCGGGTTCGCGACGGCGGGAGGCGCGGCCGGCCTGGGTCGTCCCGATCTCGGACACCTCGACCCGGGTGCGGCGGGTGACCTCGTGTGCTGGGACGTCTCCGGGCCGGCCGACGAGGGCGTGCACGACCGGCTGGCCGGCCTGCTCTGGGCGAACCCGGGGCGCCGCCCGCGGCACGTCGTCGTCGGCGGCCGGGTGGTGGTGCGCGACTACGTCGCCCGTGAGCAGGAGAGGTCGCTGTAGCGGCCTCTCCGCTCACCTGCGCGCCGCGCACCTACGGCAGCACCGGCACCCCGGCCCACGTGTCGCCGTCGCGCACGTACCGGGTCCGCGACGCCACCCGGTCCGGTCCGCCGAGCCAGACCTCGATCGTCGTCGGCACCAGCGCGAAGGTGGTCCAGCTCGCGGGGCGCCGGGCCGGGACGTCGGTCGTCGCGTCGAGCGCGGACGGGTCGACCTCGTACCGGGGACCCCGCAGCGTCGGGAGCACCGCGTCGTAGAGCCACGCGACCCGCTGCAGGTGCGGCGGCCGGACCGCGAACGCGGCGTCCGACACCGTCGCGTCGAGCTCGTGGACCCGTCCGGTCACCACCGCCTGCCGTCCCGCGTCGGACCAGTGGAACACCCCGCAGGCCCGGGGGTCGTGGGCGAGGTCGACGGTCTTCCCGGTCGGGGTCGAGGAGTGGAAGCGCAGGCCGCCGTCGACCACACCGGTGACCAGCACGGTGCGCGCCCGCGGGCCGCCGTCGGGAGCCGTCGTCGCGAGCGTCATCGCGCCGCCGTCGGGGAGCCACGCCGTGAGGAGGGCCAGCGGGTCAGCCACCGTGCACCACCAGGACGATGCCCGTGGTCGTCCCGACCTGCCGGAACCGGTGCGGGGTGGTGCCGGGGTAGGAGATCGACCCGCAGCGGTCGAGGCTGACGACGGGCGATCCCTCGAGCTCCACCTCGAACCGCCCCGCCACGACGTAGAGCAGCTCGGTGCGCCCGTGGGTGAAGAACTCGCCCCACTCCGTCGGCGCCCCGACGAACTCCGTGACGTCCGCGCCCTCCGGGTCGTGCAGCAGGAGACGGGCGGCGCCACCCGCGTCGACCGGCACGGGGTCGGGCTCCCCGGCCAGCAGCGCCTGCTGCGTGGTCCCCAGCGCCTCGGCGATGCGCCACAGCGACCGCATCGAGGGCCGGGCCCGTCCGAGCTCGAGCTGGGACAGGAACGGCTGCGAGAGCCCGGCGGCCGCGGCCAGTTGGACGAGTGTCATCCCCCGCTCGCGCCGGGCGCGCCGCAGCGTCGGTCCGAGGGCACCGTCGGGTTCACCGGCCCGTTGCCGGGCGTCATCACGCGGCAACACGCGCTCCCTACCGTCCTGCCTGGATATCGACAGCATCAATACATACCAGGTGGGAGGCCGGATGACGTCGATCGTGGTCGGGTCGCCGGGGGACACCCCCCACCTCGTCGGCACCCGGGTGGACGCCCTCGCCCGGGTGTGTCGGGTCGACGGCACGAGCGGTCGGCTCCCCGTTCCCGACGGCGGGTCGGGCTCGGTCACCCTCGACGCCGACGGCTGGCTGGCGATCCCGGCCCCGGCCGAGCCGCACGCCCACCTCGACAAGGCCCTCACCGCCGCGCGCCTCCCCGCCGGGACGGGCCACGACCTGCCGGCCGCCGTCGCCGCGTGGAAGGCGATGAGTCCGGCCTTCGGCCCGGACGACGTCACCGCCCGTGCCCTGGCGGCGGTCGGGCGCAGTCTCGCGCACGGCACGACCGCGATCCGGACCCACGTCGACGTCCGCCCGGTCGACGCGGGCGACCGCCTCGCCGGCCTCGACGCTCTCGTCGCCCTGCGCGACCGGCTCCGCGGCACGGTCGACCTCCAGCTGTGCCTACTCCCCAACTGGGAGGCCCCGACGACGCTGATCGACGAGGCGGTGGACCACGGGGTCGACGTCCTCGGCGGCTGTCCGCACCTCGCACCGGACCCGCGCCACGAGGTGACCCGCCTCCTCGACGTCGCGGAGCGCACCGGCCTCCCCGTCGACCTGCACGCCGACGAGCGGCTCGACGGCCCGGACCGGCTCGACGTCGCCGAGCTCGCCGACCAGGTGCTCGCCCGCGGTCTGACCCAGCAGGTCACCGCGAGCCACGTCGTCCGGCTCGGCGTGCTGGAACCGGCGGCGCGGACCCGCGTGATCGACCGGATCGTGGCCGCCGGGATCGGCGTCGTCACCAACCCGATCACCAACCTCTACCTGCAGGCCCGCGACGTGACCCACCGGGCGCCGCGGGGTCTCACCGCCGTGCGCGAGCTCCTCGCCGCGGGCGTGCCGGTCGCGGCCGGCGCGGACAACCTGCGCGACCCGTTCAACCCGGTCGGCCGCGCGGACGCCTTCGAGACGACGTCGCTGCTGGTCACCGCCGCCCACCTCACCCCGGCCCAGGCACTCGCCGCCGTCACCACCGACGCCCGGCGCCTCCTCGGGATCGACGGCGGCGACGGCGACCTCGTGCTCGTCCCGGTGACCTCCGAGGACCCCCTCGGCGACGCCCTCGCCGGGGCCGCGGACGCCCGGATCGTCGTCCACCGCGGCCGCGTCGTCGCCGACACCCGCTGCGCCCGCACCGTCGACCTGCCGGAGCTGACCACCGTATGACCCTCATCTTCGACGCCGTGACGAAGCGCTTCGCCACCGGGACGACGGCGCTCGACGACGTGTCGCTGGACGTCGGGCCGCGGGAGTTCGTGTCGGTCGTCGGCCCGTCCGGCTGCGGGAAGTCGACGCTGCTGCGCCTCGCCTCCGGGCTCGACGTCGCCTCGTCGGGAACCGTCCGGGTGGACGCCGAGCGCCTGTCCTACGTGTTCCAGGACCCGGCCCTGCTGGAGTGGCGCTCGGCGGCGCGCAACGTGGAGCTCGTCGGCGAGCTGCGCGGGGTGGAGAAGCAGGAACGCCGCCTGCGGGCCCGGGCCGCCCTGGCCCTCGTCGGGCTGGAGGGCTTCGCCCAGCAGCACCCCCGGCAGCTCTCCGGCGGTATGCGGATGCGGGTGTCCCTCGCCCGCGCGCTCGTCTCCGACCCGCAGCTCGCCCTGTTCGACGAGCCCTTCGGCGCCCTCGACGAGATCACCCGCCTGCAGATGCAGTCCGAGTTGCAGCGCCTGTTCGCCGCGCCCGACACGCACTTCGCCGGGCTCTTCATCACGCACTCGGTGTCGGAGGCGGTCTACCTGTCGACCCGCGTCCTCGTCATGAGCGGGCGGCCAGGCCGGATCGTCGACGAGATCGACGTGCCGTTCGCCCATCCCCGGCCCCCGGACCTGCGGCACACCGCCGAGTTCGCGGAGCTCACCGGCCGCGTGTCGGCCGCCCTGGCCGGCGAGGTGGCCGCGTGACCGCGCTGGTGGAGCCGACCCGGACCGTTCCCGACGACGGGTCGCCGACGGCCCCCTCGCGTCCGTGGTGGCGCAGTGCCCTCGCCCGCTCCGCGCCGATCGCGGCGGCCGTCGCGGGCATCGTCGTGATCTGGTACGCGGTGAGCTATCTCGTCCTGTCGCCGTCGCAGCGCTTCCTCCTGCCGCCGCCGCACGAGGCGTTCGGGGTCGCGCTGGGGAACCCCCGGATCGCCGGGCCGATGTTCGAGGCGCTGGGCCGCAGCGCCGCCGTCGCCCTGGTCGGGCTGGTGGTCGCGGTCGTGCTCGGCATCGCCTACGCGGTCGTCATGAGCCAGTCGTCCTGGGCCGAGCGGATCCTCTACCCGTACGCGGTCATCCTCCAGACGATCCCGATCCTGGCGCTCGTGCCGCTGATCGGCATCTGGCTGGGGTACGCGTTCACCGCCCGCGTGGTGGTCTGCGTGATCATCGCGCTGTTCCCGATGATCTCGAACACGCTGTTCGGGCTGCAGTCCGCGAGCCGGGACGCCCACGACGTGCTCACCCTGAACCGGGCGACCCGGTGGCAGCGGCTGGTCAAGCTGCAGCTCCCGGCGGCCGTCCCCGCGATCTTCACCGGGCTGCGCAACGCCGCCGGGCTGTCGGTCATCGGCGTCATCGTCGCCGACTTCTACTTCCAGCAGGGCGACCCCGGCATCGGCGGCCTGCTGCGTCTGTACACGACGAAGTTGCAGATGGAGGCCCTGTTCACCGCGATCACCCTCACCGCGCTGTTCGGGGTGCTCGTGTTCTCCGCGTTCGCCCTGGCCGACCGGCTCGTCGTCGGTCGCCGGTACGGCCGCTGACCCGAGAGGAACCCGTCCCCGTGCACCGTCGCTCCCTCGCCGCCGTGGTACTCGCCGCGGCCCTGACCGTCGCGGGCTGCAGCTCCGGCGGGTCCACCACCGATGCGGGCCCGACGGTGGCGGCCGCCCCGGCCGGTGGCCCCCTGGACCTGCGGGGCAGCTGCCCCGACACCGTCGTCCTGCAGCAGGACTGGCAGCCCGAGGCCGAGCACGGCGCCATGTACTCGCTCGTCGGCGGGGACCGTCAGGTCGACGCGAGCGCGAAGAAGGTCTCGGGGCGCCTCGTCGCGCAGGGGGTCGACACGGGCGTGCGGGTGGAGGTCCGGCCGGGCGGCTCGAGCGTCGGGTTCCAGCCGGTGTCGGCGCTGATGGCGGTCGACCCGAGCATCACCCTCGGCGCCGTCACCTCCGACGACGCCCTCGCGGCGAGCGCGAAGCAGCCCGTCGTCACGGTGACCAGCCAGATCACCACCAGCCCGCAGATCCTCATGTGGGACCCGGCGAGCCACCCGGGCGCGACGACCATCCGGCAGGCTGCCGCGAGCGGGGCACCGGTGGTGACCAGCGGCGACGTCATCCCGGGCCTGCTGAAGGCGCAGGGGATCATGACGGCGGCCCAGCAGGACCTCTCCTACGACGGCACGCCCGCGCGCTTCGTGTCCGACCCGCGCATCCTGCAGCAGGGCTTCGCCACCGCGGAGCCGTACCTCTACCAGAACGAGATCCGGCAGTGGGCGAAGCCGATCGCGTTCCAGCGGCTGGCCGACGTCGGGTACTCGGTCTACCCCGAGGCGCTCGCCGTCTCGAAGGCGCGGCTCGACACGCTCCGTCCCTGTCTGCAGAAGCTCGTGCCGATCATGCAGCGCGCCCAGCTCGACTACCTCGCGAATCCCGGACCGACCAACCAGCTCATCGTCGACCTCGTCGACCAGTACCAGACCGGGTGGAGCTACTCCGCCGGCGTCGCCGACTACGCCGCGAAGGAGCTGCCGGCGTTCCTGGCGAACGACCCGTCGTCGGGGGTGTTCGGACGCATGGACCCGACGCGCTGGGCGCAGATCGTGACGACCTTCGGCCCGGTCCTGCAGGGCACCGGAGCCCTGCCCGCCGGTCCGCTCCCGGACCCGACCACGCTCTACACCAACGAGTTCATCGACGCCGGGGTGAAGCTCCCGTGATCCCCGCGGAGCTCCCCGCGCGACTGACGGCGGCCGGCGTCGCCTGGACCGACGACCTGCGGCAGCGGACCGTGATGTCGTCGGACTGGTCGCGGATGTCGCCGGTGCTCGCCGAGAAGCTGCCGGTCGGGCGCTACGTCGCCGACCTCGTCGTCCGGCCCGCCGACGCCGGGCAGGTGGCCGCCGCGCTGCGGATCGCCCACGCCCTCGACGTCCCGGTCACCCCGCGCGGCGCGGGTACCGGGAACTACGGCCAGGCCACCCCGTTCGACGGCGGCATCCTGCTGGACCTGCGGGGCCTCGACACGGTCGTCGTGGGGGACACGACGGTGACCTGCGGTGCCGGCGCCCGGCTCACCGCGATCGACCGGGCGTGCCGCGCCGCGGGGCGCGACCTGTGGATGTTCCCGTCGACGAAGTCCTCGACGATCGGTGGCTTCGTCGCCGGCGGCAGCGCCGGGACCGGGACGGTCGAGCACCGCACGACCTCCGACGGGTTCGTGGTCGCGGCGGTGGTCGCGCCCATGGACGGGTCCGGTCGGCTGGTGCGGGTGACCGGCGAGGAGCTGGTCCCCTTCGTCCACGTCTACGGCGTGACCGGGGTGCTCGTCGAGGTGGAGGTGCGGACCGACCCGGCCCGGGAGTGGTCCGCGGTGTACGCCTCCTTCGACTCCTACGCCGCCCTCGTCGCCGCGCACCGGGGTCTGCTCGCCCTCGACGAGGTACCCCGGCTGGCCTCCGGGGACGAGCCGCCGCTGGTGGCCTCGCTGACGACGCCCCTGGACCCCGACCGCTGGTCCCTCCGCGTCATCGTCCCGACGACGGGCGTGGCCGCGCTGCGGGCGCATCTCGAGGCTTCGGGAGGCGTCGTCGTCGGGACGGTGGACGACTACGCCGAGACCGACCGGCTCTCCGGTATGTCCTACAACCACCCCGTCTGGTTCTTCCAGCGCGCCCACCCGGACGAGACGTGGTTCCACCTCGAGACGTCCGGGAGGCCGCTGTGGGACCGCCCCGACGAGGTGCGGGCGGTCTACGACGGCGACGTCTGGCTGCACCTGGAGCTGTTCGCGCACGGGCCGGGCGCGATGCTCGTCGCCCGCTACACCGGCGAGGCCGAGCTGGTCGCCGGGATGGCGCGACTGGAGGCGCTCGGCGTCGGGGTGCACTCGCCGCACCAGTGGTACGTGGACCGGTCGGTGGAGCTCGCCCGCGACACGGCGCGCGCCACCGACCCGAAGGGCCTGCTGAACCCGGGCAAGCTCGTCGCGGGAGTGGGTCACGACTCGCGGGTCAACATCGGGGTGGTGCGCTAGATGCTGTTCACGGAGCTGACCGGCCCACAGGTCGCGGCGCTGGACCCCGACACCGTCGCCGTGCTGCCGCTGGGCGCGATCGAGCAGCACGGACCACACCTGCCGGTGTCGACCGACTGGGTCACGGCGTCGTCGGCGGCGCGGGCCGCGGTCGAGGCGGCCGGGGTGCCTGCGATCGAGCTGCCCGGACTGGCCGTCGCGAAGTCCGACGAGCACTGCCGGTTCCCGGGCACGATCTGGCTGTCCTGGGACACGTTGATGCGGACGCTCGTGGACTACGGCGAGTCCCTGGCCATGTGCGGGCTGACGCGGCTGCTGTTCGTCAACGGCCACGGCGGGAACTCGGCCCTCGGCCAGGTGGCGTGCCGCGAGCTGCGCCGCCGCTTCGGGCTGCGGACCTTCTTCAGTCACCTCTCGGTCCCCGCGGACCAGGGCGGGACGACCTCCGCGCCGGACGAGTACGGGATGGGCATCCACGGCGGCCACGGGGAGACGTCGCTGATGCTGCACCTGCGTCCCGACCTGGTGCACCTGGAGCTGGCGGAACGACGCGTGCCGGAGGACCTGAGGACCTTCCGGCACATCGGCTTCGGCAAGCCGGTGTCGTTCGGCTGGCTCACCGACGACTTCGGCCCCGACGGCTACGTCGGCGACCCGACCGGCGCGACCGCGGAGCACGGGAAGGCCGTGTTCGACGCCGCGGTCGGCCGGTTGGTGGAGGTCATCGCCGAGGCGCGCCGGTGGCCCTCGCCGTCCTGACCCTCACGGCGCCCGGTACGCCGTGATGGCGTCGTGCACGTACTGCGCGAGCCCGGGCTCCAGGTCGTCGTACGTCTTCGCGAAGCGCTCGTCGGTCACGTACAGGCACGCGAGGTTGCGGTGCATCTCGGGGGACAGGTCGTAGAACCGCTCGTGGATCTGCCGTCCGTGCGCCTGCGCCGCGGCGCGCGCCGCCTCCGAGTCCGGTGCCGCGCCCGAGCGCTTGGCGGCGACGAAGGCGGCGTTCACCGCGTCCGTCTCGGCCGTGATCGCGACCCAGTCCTCCTTGGTGTAGCGCGCGGTCCGCTCCTGGGACTGCCGCCACTGCTCGGTGTCGCCCCAGCGCTCCCGCGCCTCGGCCCGGTACTCGTCGGAGAACCCCTCGCCGAAGAGCTCCCGACGTTCCTCACGGGTCAGCTGGATTCCGTCCATCTCCGCCTCCAGGGCTCGGTCGATGGCCACGACGAGGTCGGTGAGCTCGTCGAGCCGGGTGGTGACCGTGTCCCGCTGCCGGCGCAGGTGCGCCGCGACGTCGGCCGCCGGGTCGTCGAGGAGGACGGCGATGTCCTCCAGGGCGAACCCGAGGCGGCGGTAGACGACGACGTGCTGCAGGCGGACGACGTCCGCGTCGGTGTACAGGCGGTACCCCGACGGGCTGCGGCGGCCCGGGCGCAGGAGCCCGATCTCGTCGTAGTGGTGCAGCGTGCGCACGGTGAGCCCGAAGCGTTCCGCGAGCTGCCCCACCGTGAGCGCCGTCCCCGTCATCCCGGTCATGATGGAGAGGTTCCGGCCTGACGTCGCGTGAGGGTCAAGTGCAGCTGCGAGATGCCGGTCCGGCCGACCACGAGGCGCTGGTCGGCATCTGGCGCCGCGCGGTCGAGGCGACCCACGACTTCCTGACGGCGGCGGCGGTCGACGCCTTCGAGGCGCGGCTGCGCGAGGAGCTGCCACGCGCGGCGGTGCGGGTGGCGACGGGTCCCGACGACGAGCCGCTCGGGTTCCTCGCGGCGCGCGGCGGTGAGATCGACATGCTCTTCGTCGACCCGCCCGCGCACGGGCGAGGGATCGGGAGCGCTCTGCTCGACGACGTCCGGGCCCCGATCCTCACCCTCCAGGTGAACGAGCAGAACGAGACCGCCCGGGCCTGGTACCGCCGCCGCGGGTTCGTCGGGACCGGACGCTCGGACACCGATGCCGACGGGCTCCCGTACCCCTTGATCCACCTCAGACGGGTCACCCCTCCCTAGCAGCGGGTGACGACATCGCTCACAATGCGTGCTGTGTTTCGTGGGGGACGACATGAGCGCAGCTGACGAGAACATCGTGGTGACGGACGTGATGCCGCCGCGGGCCTTCGACCAGGCCTGCCGGATGGTCGTGGACTACCTCGCCGACTCCGTGCCGCTCGGCGCGTGGGCGGTCACCCGGGTGGCCGCAGGTCGGCAGACGGTCCTCGTGGCGCACGATCGCGAGTACGGCATCGAGCCCGGCGTCGGGAACTACTGGACCGAGGCGATGTGCCGCACGATGGTGACCGGCGAGACGCCGCGGGTGGTGCCCGACGTCGGGACGCGACCGGAGCTCACGGGCCCGCGCGAGTCGGCGGCCGCCCTCGACTTCGAGATCGGAGCCTACGTCGGGACGCCGATCGTGCAGCCCGACGGCGCCCTGTTCGGCACCCTCCTCGGGCTGAACAAGGAGCCGATGGAGCCCGGCTTCGTCGAGCACGAGGGCCTGCTCGACCTGCTCTCAAGCCTGTTGTCGAGCGTGCTCGAGGCCGACACCGCGTCGGTGGAGTCGGCCCGGGAGCTGGAGCGGGCGGTCTCCGAGGCGGAGACCGACCAGCTCACGGGCCTGCTCAACCGGCGTGGCTGGACCCGCTGGCTGGAGCGCGAGGAGGAGCGGTTCCGCCGCTTCGGCGACCCCGCCTGCGTGGTGATGATGGATCTCGACGGTCTCAAGCAGGTCAACGACACCGAGGGCCACGACGCGGGCGACCGCTACCTGCAACGCACCGCGGAGACGCTGCGTCGCGCCACCCGGCACGGCGACCCGCTGGCCCGGCTCGGCGGGGACGAGTTCGCGGTGGTCGCCACGGTCGGCCCCGACGACGCCGGCCCGTTGGTGGCGCGGCTGCAGGCGGTGCTCGACGCCGCCGGCACCCCCTGCTCGGTCGGTGTCGCCCCGGTCGGGGTGGCCACGGGCTTCTCCGAGGCGGTGTCGGAGGCCGATGCCGCCATGTACTCCGACAAACGTGCCCGGAAGGGCGCCGAGGCCCGTTCCTAGGGCCGACCACCGCCCGACGGGGTGGTCATCCGGGCAGCGACGAGTATTCCGGACACCTCCGGTGGTACCGGTAGTCGACATTCTGCGACGATGAGGGGGTCACCGTGTCGACGACGCTGGAGGACGTGGCGGCGGAGCTGGCGCCGCCCCGGGCGTTCGACGCCGCGTGCCGCATGGTCTTGGACTACCTCGCCGAGACCGTGCCGATGGGTGTGTGGGCGGTGTCCCGCGTGATCGGACGACGGCAGACGATGCTCGTCACCGCGGATCGGGCCTACGGCATCCGGCCCGGAGCCGAGGTGGCCTGGTCGACCTCGCTCTGCCGCACGATGTCCCTCGGCACCACGCCGCGGGTCGTGGCGGACACCGCACTCGTGCCCGACCTCGCCGAGGCCGTCGACGCCCAGGCGCGGGACGCCGTGCGGGTCGGGGCCTACGTGGGCACGCCCATCCTGCAGCCGGACGGCTCCCTGTTCGGCACGGTCGTGGGGCTCAACCCCGATCCGCTGCCCGAGACGTTCCTGGAGCACGAGACCCTGCTCGACCTCCTGTCCAGCCTGCTGTCGAGCGTGCTCGAGGCCGACAGCGCCGCGGTCGAGACGGCCCGTGCTCTCGAGCGGGCGGTGTCGGACGCCGAGACCGACGCGCTGACCGGCCTGCTCAACCGCCGCGGCTGGCAGCGGTGGCTCGACCGCGAGGAGGACCGGTTCCGGCGCTTCGGCGATCCGGCGGCGGTCGTCATGTTCGACCTCGACGGCCTGAAGACGGTCAACGACACCGAGGGCCACGACGCGGGCGACCGCTACCTGCACCACACCGCCCGGGCCCTCCTCGGGGCCGTGCGGGCCGGTGACCCGCTCGCCCGGCTCGGCGGCGACGAGTTCGGGCTGGTCGCCTCCGTCGGTGCCGACGACGCCGCCCGGCTCGCCGACCGGCTGCAGGCGGCACTGGCTGACGCGGATGTCCCGTGCTCGGTGGGCGTGGCGCCGTTCCGCGTCGACGGCGGGTTCGCGCAGGCCCTCGCCGAGGCGGACGCGGCGATGTACGAGAACAAGCGGGCCCGCCGGTCGGCCCGGGCCACGCAGTCCACGCACGCCGGTGTCGCGGGGGTGCGGGAACCGGTCGTCGAGGTGACCCCGGCGACCTGACCCGCCCTCGTGGCAGGAAAGCGTCGTTCCTGGCGTCCAGCGGCAGGAACGCCCCGTCGTCGGCGCGCCTGCTGTCGGGGTCTAGCTTGACGAGACAACTGTTTCGTCGGGCAAGGAGATCACGTGAAGATCGGGATGGCCGTGCTGCGGCTCGTGGTGGGGCTGCTCTTCGTCGGGCACGGCATGCAGAAGCTCGCGGGCTGGTTCGGTGGCGGCGGGGTCGAGGGCACGGCGCAGGGCTTCGAGTCGATGGGCATCAAGCCGGGGCGGGACAACGCCGTGGCCGCGGGCGTCTCCGAGGCGGGTGGCGGCGCCCTGCTGGCCGCCGGTCTCGCCACCCCGCTGGCGGCGACCATGATCTCGGGCGCCATGGGCTCGGCGGTGTACCACGTGCACCGGAACAACGGACCCTGGGTGACCCAGGGCGGCTGGGAGTACAACGCCGTGCTCACCGCCGTCGTGTTCGCCGTCGCGGCGGCCGGACCGGGCGAGCTCTCGCTCGACCACGCCCTCGGCATCGAGCGCTCCGGCCCGGCGATCGCGCTCGCGGCGATCGGGGCGGGCCTGCTCGGCTCCGCCGGGGTGGCCGCCCGGGCGAAGTCGCTGGCCTAGCCTGCGGAGATGTTCCGCAGCCGCGCCGCCGGCGGAGTCGTCGTCGACCCGCACGGGCGGGTCGTCGTCGTCCGGCAGCGCTCGCACACGTGGTCGCTGCCGAAGGGGCACGTCGAGGACGGCGAGGGCGTCCTCGACGCGGCCCGGCGCGAGATCCACGAGGAGTGCGGCCTGACCGACCTCGAGCTCGTGCGGGAACTGGGCTCGTTCAGCCGCGCCGCGGTGCGCCACGGCCTGCCCGAGTACAAGACGATCACGCTCTACCTGTTCCACGGGCCCGCGGTCGAGCTACGGCCGCTGGACCCGGCCAACCCCGAGGCGCGCTGGGTCCCGGCTGCCGAGGTGCCGGGCATGCTCTCCCACCCCGCCGACGGCCGCTTCTTCCGACGGCACGCCCTGCCGCTCATCCCCGACGGCGGAGCCGCTCGCTGAGGAACGCCGCGAGCGTCTCGCGGTGGCGGCGGTCCGCGTCGTCGTCGTGGGTCGGGTTGTCCGGCACCGCGAACCCGTGCGCCGCGGGGTACGTCTCGAGCGTCAGGGCGACCCCCGCCGCGTCGCACGCCTCCCGCAGCCGGGTGTGCGCCCCGGCGTCGAAGCTCGCGTCGTCGGTCGCGGCGGCGACGTACAGCGCCGCCCGCATCGAGCCGACGAGCAGGTGCGGGCTCGACGGGTCGTCGGCCGCCGCCAACCCGCCCCCGTGGAAGGTCGCGACCGCCGCCACGTGATCCGGCTCGGCCGCCGCCGCCCGGAACGCCATGGACCCGCCGAAGCAGTAGCCGACCGCGCCGATCCCGCCCGGGGCCACCTCGGCCCGCGCCGTCGACGCCGCGACGAGGGCGCGGGCGTCGGTGACGACCTGGCTCGGCGTGAGGGAACTGGCGAGCGCGGTCAGGCGCGCGAACTCCTCGGGGTCGCCGAACAGCGTCGAGGTGTCGAAGGGCGCGTACGGCGTCCGGTGGTAGATGTCCGGCAGCAGCACCGCGAACCCGACCGCGGCCAGCGCGTCCGCCATCCCCGCGAGGGTCTCCCGGACCCCGCCCGCGTCGGGGTAGTACACGACCCCGGGCCACGGGCCCGTCCTCTCGGGCGTGTGCAACGTGGCGCGGCAGGGGCCGTCGGGAGTCTCGACGGCGAGCTCGGTGCGGGTCACCCGCTGATCGTCGACCTTCCCGACGGCGGGTGGGGTCGGCTTTCACCCTCGGCGAACGACGTCCGCCGTGACCGGTCAGCCGTCGTCGTCCCCGTCGTCGTCCTGGGGCGCGGCGGGGGCGGCCGGCGCGGCCGGGGCGGTCGACTGCTGCGAGGGGACCCCGGGGGCCGGGACGACCTGGCTGGTGGGCGGCGGCGCGGCGGGGGGGTGGTCGTCGTCGTTCTCCGACGCGTGGCCGAACCCGGTCAGCACCGCCACGAGACAGAAGATCGCCCCGAGGACCCCGAGCACGTTCGTGATCCGATCCTTCGTCATCCGCCCGACGGTGTCCGCCGCCGCGTCGGGAAGTCAAGATCTACCGCCACCCCGGCACAATCAGCACGGCCACGCGAGCAGCGGACCGACGACGACCGCCGCGTGCCGGCGTCGGCGAGCCTCCCGCGGTGGCGGTGGGCCGGACGGCGACGGAGCAGGCGATCGGTCGCACCGGAGGGGGCAGAATGCGGGCGTGACCGACCGGGAGGAGCGCTTCGCCGGCTATCGCCGGGCGCGGTTGCGGGTCCCCGATCTGCACGGCCGCACGGTCGAGGTGCATCCCGCCCCGCCGGGTACGACGACGGGCCGGTTCCCCTTCGCCGGGCCGGTGCACGTCCTCACCGCCTTCGACCCCGGCCCGGCGCGGTTCTCCCCGGCCGAGAACGCGCGCCGTCAGCAGGCCCTCGTCCACGAGCTCCCCGCGCACGTCCGCCGGTGGGACGCGGAGGCGGGCGCCGCCGACGGCTCGCACACCGAGCGCAGCGTGCTGGTCGAGGGCCTCACCGACGACGAGGCGCGGGCCCTCGGCGCCCGCCACGGCCAGGACGCGATCTTCCGCTGGAGCGCCGCCGCGTGGTCGATCGTGCCCTGCGACGCCGGACCGGCCGTCGACGCGGGCTGGACCCTCAGCGGGTGAGGTCGAGGACGTAGGCGGCGTCGGGATCGACGTCGGCCTCCGCGGGCAGCCGCGGGATGTCGTGCGCCGCGTCGTCGACGGCCCGGACCCGCGCGACCGTCCACCCGAGCCGACCGTCGGGGCGGGTGCGGGCGAGCTCGCCGTCGGGAAGCCAGAGGTAGGGCTCGACCGTGAGCCACCCCTCCACGCGCAGGTCGACCTCGGGGGCGACGCGGCCGCTGGTGAGCAGGACCAGCGCCCACGACCCGACGCACAGGAGCACGGTGCGACCGACGACCGCCGTCCGTCCCCGGACCGTCGTCAGCCCGGGCCGGTCCCCGTTCTGCTCGAGCGCCCCGGTCTCCGGGTAGGGGCCGGCGCCGGTGGCCGCGGTGACGGCGAGCGCGAACCCCGTGCGGACCGGATCGCCGGGCCCGAGCCCGACGTACTCGCCGTCGGCCAGCATCCACGCCGGCACGACCGCCTCCACCTGCACGCCGTGCACCGTAGGCCCTGACACCGTCAGCCTCCGGTCAGCCCGAGCGCGGGGCAGGCGGCGTGTCGGTGACCCCCACCGGCAGCAGGCCGACCACCAGCATGAGGCCCTCGTCGACGTGCTCGGGGACACCGTCGAGGTGGCGGGGTGGCTCGGGGCGCCACGACAGGCGGGAGGACAACCGGATGGCGGTGACCCGGTAGCGCTCGCGGCACAGGGCGACCTGTTCGCCGTGGCCCGTGCCGGGCGCGAGGTCGGGGTCGAGGTAGAGGGCCCCGGCCACCGCCGTCCGCCCCGTCCGTGGCTGCGTGGTCGACCAGAAGAGCGGGAAGAGGCGCTCGCCCGCGTCGAGGACGCTCACCGGGACCGGGTCCTCCCCGCTCGGCGGCGCCGTCAGCACCGTGCCCTGCGCACGCACGAGGCCGAGGTCGTCGTGGGTCCAGCCGTCGGGACCGGGACCGGCGGGCAGCATCTCCGCCACGAACAGGGCCGGCGCGGCCTCGATCTCGGCGCCCGGGACCAACGAGGCCAGCTCCGGGTCGTCGAGGAACGTCCCCGGCAGCTGCACGGCGAGCTCCTCGGCGCGGCCCCGGTGCACGACCACGGGCCCCCCGCGACGGGCGCCCGCCACCCGCACCGGCCGCCGGCGCGGACGCTCCCGCCCCGGTCTCACGCCGGGCTCCCGGTGTGCGCCGTGTCGTCGCCCGGGTCGAGGAGGTCGACCAGGACGTCGCGGCCGGCCCGGCGCCAGGCGCGTACCGTCCAGCGCCGCGCGTACCACCCGGCGTCGGGGACGACGTGGAGCAGGCCCGCGACCTCGAGCCGTGCACCGGGGCGCACGTCGGCGCCCGCGCCGAGCGGCCAGCACCGGCCCGCCACCGTCAGGTGCCCGGGGGAGCAGAGCGGGTCTCCGGGGCGACGGCCGAAGGACCCACGGGCGTCGAGCCGGGCCCGCGCATCGGTCCGCCAGCGGTCGGCGCCGACGAAGGCGGGGCGCACCTCGTGCTCGGCGACGGCGAGCGCGACCCGGACCGTCTCCCCGGGGCGCCCCGCCCGCAGCACCGGCAGCGCGGCGGGTGGGACGAGGGCCGTGACCACCACGTCGTCCCAGCCGGGCAGGGCCTGCGGATGGCGGGTCGGGCCGAGGACGGGGTCCGTCGGAACGGTCGTGCGCACGGTGCCTCCTGGGATCACGGGTGTGCCGTCATCCCCTTGGAGTGCGCCGGGCGCCGATCGGTTCCGAGGAGTTTCCCGTCCCGGGTCAGGCCGGCCGCACCGTCGCCCCACGCAGCCGCAGGCCGCCCGGGCCGCGGCTCGCGGGTCCGGAGACCACCACCTCGCTGCCGATCAGGCGCGCGGCGGCGACGAACGGGTCGGCATCGGCGTCGAACCCGGCGAGGACGCTCTCCACCACCACGTCTGCACCCGTCTCGTCGAGCACCCGCAGCACCCGTCGTCGCAGGTCGACCCGGTCGAGCCGGCCGCGCACGGTGGCCACCGCCCCGTAGCGGCGAGGGGCGTCCTCCCGCGGCCAGGCGTCCCGCGAGAGGGCGGCCGGGGCGAAACTGACCTCCCGGAACCGGGCGCCCCCGAACGTGGCGGTGCGCGCCACCCGGGCGAGGGCGTCGAGCAGCTCCACGCACGCCTCCCCGAGCAGCGGCGTCGTCCACGCGGGCGGGACCTCGTTCCACAGGCCGCGGACGAGCTCGAAGACCGCGTCGGTGACCTCGTGCTCGAGCCCGTCGCCCAGGACGCCCTCCTCGCCGACCGCGCACCGCAGCACGGTCGTCGCGCCCTCCCCGGCGAGCCCCACCACGCGGACCCGCGCCGACCGCTCGACGACCCCGGCGCTGCGGCCCGGACGGGCCTGGTCGACGAGGTGGCGCGCCACCCGCGTGCAGAGCAGCTGCACCGCGCCGAGCAGGCCGCGCAACCCGGAGGCGTCGAGCTCCCCGGGGTGGTCGGGGCCGCCGACCAGCCGCACCACGACGTCGTCGGCCATCAGCGGACCCGGTGCGCGACCAGCACGCCGCGCATTGTGGCGCACCCTAGGGTGGGTCGTGTGGTGCAGGACGAACGGCGCCCGGTGGCACGCCCGGAGCGGGTGGTGTGGAACCGGCTCGCCCAGCGGCGCGGCGAGCTGTTCAGCCGGGAGATCGATCCGGAGCGGCACGCCTACTGGTGGGCCCGTCGCCACGACGGCGGGCCCGGCCGGCTGAACCGCTGGGTCGACCGGCTCCGCGACACCACGCTGGAGAACATCCCGTACGTCGACCCGACCGCCGCGGCCGACGGCGCCCGGGTACTGCTGCTCCTGCACGAACCGGCCGCCGACGCGGAGGACAACAGCGGCTTCGTCAGCCGCTACGCCAACGACGCCGTCTCGGCCAACCTCTACCGGGCCGCCGACCGGGCGGGGCTCGGGCACGAGGTGACGCTGCACTGGCACCTCGTGCCGTGGTGGATCGCGAACCCGAACCACCACCCCCCGCGGCGCCTCGCCGACGAGGTGGTGCGCGCCAAGCCGCGACTGGGGGAGTTCCTCGACCTGCTCGGCGCGCCGCCCGCCGAGGTCGTGCTGCTGGGTGCTCCGGCGGCGAAGGCATGGGATGTCCTGGTTCGCCGCGCCGGGCTCCCGTGGCAGCTCACCACGGCCACCGTCTCGCGGGCGCCGCACCCGAACCCGCTGGTGCACGACCGGCTCGACCCGCTGACCGGGCGCCGCAACGGGGACCGACTGGTCGAGGTGCTGCGCCACGCCGCGCAGCGGGCGCGGGGCGAGGTCGTCCCGCCCACCCGGGCCGTCGGGCGGCGCCCCTTCTAGGCGCGGTCGGTGACCAGCGCGGCCACCGCGTGTGCCGCGCCCCAGCTGACGGTGACCCCGCCGCCCGCGTGACCGTAGGAATGCACGACGAGGCCGTCCGGGCGCAGCTCGGCCTCGACGCGCATCGTCGGGCGACTCGGGAGGAGCCCCGTGTCGATCCGCGTGATGCGGGCGTCCAGCAGGGCCGGCTCCAGGTCCCGGCAGCGCCGCAGCACGTCCGAGGCCAGCTCGCGGTCGGGCCGGTCGTCGTCGCGCCCGGTGATCCGCACGCCGCCCAGGTGGACGCGGTCGGCGTGGGGGACGATCGACACCCAGCGTCGCGGGTCGGTCGTGTCGACGACGACCCGGTCCAGTCCCGGGTTGTCGGTCACGACGTACTGCGTGAACACCGGCCGGACGGTCGGGTCCGGGGTCAGCTCCCGCGCGCCCAGCCCGGACGCGTTCACGACGACGGGTGCGGCGGCCAGCGCCTCGCCGAGGCCCGCCACCTGCCGTCTCCGTACCCGGCCGCCCGCCTCCCCGAGCCGCCGGAGCAGCCATGGGACGTAGCGCGCCATGTCGATCACCGGGACGCGGTAGCGCAGACCGGCCCCGAACCCGGGCGGCAGGTCACCGGGCGCCGCGTCGCGCAGGTCGGGAGAGAGCCGTGTCAGCGGGGGCAGGCGCACGGCGGAGACGGGCTCGACGAGCGTCAGGCCCTCCGCGAGCCGGACGCCGGAGCCGGGGACGCGGCTCGCCCCGCAGAACTCGTGCAGCGACCGCGCGGCCCACGCCAGGGACGCGTCCAGCGGCGCCTGTGGGACGGGGGTCCACACGGCGCCCGCGCGCGCGGACGGCGTGTCGTCCGGGTCCTCCGCGGACCACACCTCGGTGCGCACGCCTGCCGTCGCCAGCACGACCGCCGCGGTCAGCCCGATGACACCCGCGCCCACCACCACGACCTCGGGTCGGGTCGGTGAGGTGCTCAGCACGAACGGACCGTAGCGACGCTGCGTGCAGCCGTGCGTCGAGGTCCGCAGGCGTCACCCGAACGGACCTGACACTGCCCGCTGGTGGTCCACCGGGAGTCGTACCGCGCACGATCCGTTCGCGTTCCGACCAGGGCCGGGAACGACGACGGCGCCCGGGCCGGGGGCCGCGGGCGCCGTCGGGAAGGAAGGCGGGTCAGGACTTGAAGACGTCCTTCACCTTCTCGCCGGCCTGCTTGAGGCTGCCCTTGGTCTGGTCGGCCTTGCCCTCGGCCTCGAGGGACTCGTTGCCGACCGCGCTCCCGGCGGACTCCTTGACCTTGCCCTTGAGCTCCTCGCCCTTGTTCTCGGCCTTGTCGGCGCCGCTCATGGCGTCCCCTTCCGTGCTGGGCGTCGGATCGGTCTCGACCCGCTCGGCGCCAGGCGTACCCGATCCGGTCCACCCGGAACCGCCCCGTCCGTCCGGAGGGGTCCCGAGGACGCGTGCCCACCGCTCGCGTTCGGCCGCGACCTCGGCCTCGGGCAGGTCGGTGTCGTGGAAGAGCTCCACGTCGTGCACGTCGACGCCGGACCACGTGCCGATCACCCGCCCGGCCCGCACGACCACGGGCGAGATCCAGCCGGCCGTCCGGCTGACCCGGCCGCGATGCTCGGCGGCCAGGACCTCGGTGTCCCGGGTGCCGGGGCCGAGCACCCACGGATCGAACGCCGGCAGGAAGCGGAGATGGTCCGGCGGGACCGGGCCGTCGGTCAGGTCGTCGAGGTCCGCCGTGCGGGCGTAGCGGGGCTCGCCCTCCGCGGACCCGACGGCCACCGGCGTGACCGTCCCGGCGTCCACGAGGTCGGCGAACCACCGGCGCAGGGTCGCCCGTCGGGTGCCGCCGCGCAGCAACCAGGCGTCGAACGTCGCCGGGCTCGCGGGCCCGTACACGTCGAGGTACGCGGGGATCACGCGGCGGGCCGCGTCGTCGGGGTCGGGCAGCGCGTCCCAGGGCGGGGTGGTGAAGGTGGGTCGGCCACCGCGGGGAGCGCCGTTGACGAGCAGTCCCTGCCAGGCCAGCGGCTTGAGGACGGTGCCCCACCCCGACGACAGGCGGGTGGCCAGTTCCCCCGACACGTGGGGCGCGAGGCGGGCGACCAGCTCGTCACGGGTGAGCACCTCCCCGGCGAGGGCGCCCCCGACCAGCTCGGCGAGCCGGGCGATCTCCGCCGCCGTGGCGAACTCCCGTTGCCACGCGCCCTTCTCCCAGGTGCGGGCGGCCGCGAGGAGCGCGAGGACGTCCGGCGCCTGCCTGGTGTCGAGGACGTGCAGCGTGCCGCGGGCACTCCACGTGCGGACCAGCGATCCGTGCGCGAGCCCGTCGCGCACGTCCGTGGCGGCCGGCCCGCGCACCGCGACCGCCTGCTCCGCCGCCGCGACGACCTGGGCCTGCAGTCCGAGCAGGCGCGCGGCGACGTCGACGGCCCGTGCGGCGCGAGGACCGGCGAGGAAGTGGCGGGCGGCCCGTCGGGCGAGGACGCGCCCGGGACGCAGGACGGTCACGGCGGGGTCCTCACCGCTGCTCGAACCCGACGAGCCCCTCGGGCTCCCGGTCGGTCACGTCCACCCCCGTGACCTCCGCGCGGCTCGGCCCCTCGTGCGCCCACCGGACCAGGGCGTCGACCGCCTCGTCCGCGCCCTCCGCCACCATCTCGACGGTGCCGTCGGACCGGTTCCGGACCCAGCCGGCCACCCCGAGCCGTCGGGCCTCCTGCTCGGTGCTCGCCCGGAAGAACACGCCCTGGACGGTGCCGTGGACGACGAGGTGACGTGCGCTCATGGCGTGCTCCGTACCCTGGGGCCCGCCTCCCGACGCGACTTGCCCTGCTCTCGAACATGTGTTCGACTGTACGGCATGACCGCGGTGTTCACCCCCTCCCTGTTCGACGGCCCGGACCTCGTGGGCGCGCGCCCCGGCGACGTGTCCTGGTCGGGGGCCCACCGCACGCAGCTCGACGAGCGCTCGTGGGTCGACGTGGTGCCGGGATGGCTCGCGGGGGCCGAGGACTGGTTCGGGCGCCTGGTCCACGAGGTGCCCTGGCAGCAGCGTCGCCGGCGCATGTTCGAGCAGGAGATCGTCGAGCCGCGCCTGACCTGCGGGTGGGCGCTGGCCGACGCTCCGGCGCCGTCGGACGAGCTCGCGCCGCAGCTCGCCGAGCGGTACGGGGAGTCGTTCGACCGGGTGTCCGCGAACTTCTACCGCGACGGCACGGACTCGGTGGCGTGGCACGGCGACCGGGTGCGGTTCACCCATCCCGCGCCCGTGGTCGCGATCGTCTCGCTGGGCGCGCCTCGACGCTTCGGCCTGCGGCCGGTCGGGCCGGCGGGCGGGAGCGGTCGGCGCGGCGGCGGCACCCGGTGGCTCACCGTCTGCGGGGGCGACCTGCTGGTGATGGGCGGCCGGTGCCAGCACGAGTGGCAGCACACGGTGCCGAAGGATCCCGGTGCCGGCCCGCGGATCAGCGTCACCTTCCGGCACTCCGACCCCGGGCCGGTCGCGGCACGGTCGGAGCGGGCGCGGGAGGTCCCCGCCTGGGCGCTGCGCTGAGCCCGGCCGGGAGTTGCGGTCAGACGGGGATGTCGGACTCGTCGCCCTCGGCGCGCGCCCCGACGATGCGGCGCTCGTCCTCGGTGATCCGCAGGTCGTTGATGCTCGCCTCGCGACGCTGCATGAGGCCGTTCTCGGCGAACTCCCAGTTCTCGTTGCCGTAGCAGCGCCACCACTGCCCGTCGGCGTCGCGGCACTCGTACTGGAAGCGCACCGCGATCCGGTTGCCGGCGAAGGCCCACAGCGACTTGCGCAGGGCGTAGTCGAGCTCGCGCTCCCACTTGCGGGTCAGGAAGGCCACGACCTCCTCGCGTCCCCGCACCCACTCGCTGCGGTTCCGCCACACCGTGTCGGAGGTGTAGGCCAGCGACACCTTCTCCGGGTCGCGGGTGTTCCAGGCGTTCTCCGCGGCCCGCACCTTCTTCGCGGCGGTCTCGGCATCGAAGGGCGGGAACGGGGGACGGGCCTCGTCAGGGCTGCTCATGGTGATCACCTCACCACGTCCGGACGGTGCCGGGCGCGTCGTCGTCCGGGTCGTCCCGGAGCGGTCGGTAGCGTGCGACCGGGGCCACCTGGTCCACCGGGTGGACCACCGAGCGACGGGGGACGGATGCGGGTACTGGGCGTCGACCCCGGGCTGACCCGGTGCGGCCTCGGCGTGGTCGAGGGCGTGCGGGGCCGCGAGGTCCGCGCGATCGCCGTCGACGTGGTCCGCACCCCGCCCGACGAGGAGGTGGCGGCCCGGCTCGGCGCGATCGCTGACGCGGTGGAGGGCTGGATCGCCCGGCACCGACCCGACGTCGTCGCGGTCGAGCGCGTCTTCAGCCAGCACAACGTGCGCTCGGTGATCGGGACGGCCCAGGCCGGCGGCGTCGTGGCTCTCGTCGCGGGGCGCGCCGGGCTGCCGGTCGCGTTCCACACGCCCTCGGAGGTCAAGGCGGCGGTGACCGGGTCGGGGCGCGCGGACAAGGCGCAGGTGACGGCCATGGTCACCCGCGTGCTCTCCCTCGACACGCCGCCGAAACCCGCCGACGCCGCCGACGCCCTCGCGCTCGCCGTCTGCCACTGCTGGCGGGCGCCGATGGCCGCCCGGATGGCCGAGGCCCAGGCCCGGGCCGCCGAGCTGTCGAAGGTCCACGCCGCGAAGCTCGCCGCCGCGACCCGTCGGCGCAGTACCCGCTGACCGACCCGTTCGGGCACGCCGCCCGGCGGGTCCGCGCGTGATCGTCGCTCCCCTTCGGTAGCGTTCCGCGTCGAACAGGTGTTCGTGGCACGGGGTCGGTCGGGGAGAGGTGGGCGATGATCTCGTCGGTGCGCGGGGAGGTCCTCTCGGTGGGGCTCGACCACGCGGTGGTCGAGGTCGGCGGGGTCGGGATGGCGGTCCAGGCGACGCCCACCACCCTGGCCGGGCTGCGCCGGGGCCAGGCCGCGCGGCTCGAGACGGCGCTCGTGGTCCGGGAGGACTCGCTCACCCTGTTCGGCTTCGCCGACGCCGCCGAACGGGAGCTGTTCGGCCTGCTGCAGACCGTCACGGGCGTCGGCCCCCGGCTGGCGCTGGCCACGCTCGCAGTGCTCGACCCCGGGGCGCTGTCCCGGGCCCTCGCCGACGGGAACCTCACCACGCTCATGAGCGTGCCGGGCATCGGCCGCAAGGGCGCCGAGCGGCTCGTCGTGGAGCTGCGGGACAAGGTCGCGCCGCCGGACCCGGTGGCCGACCTGCCCGCGGGTGCGGAGGACGGCGCCGCCGCGTCGGTCGTCGCGTCGGGAACCATGCGCGAGCAGGTGGTGGAGGCCCTCGTCGGGCTCGGGTTCGCGGCGAAGCCGGCCGAGAAGGCCGTCGACGAGACCGTCGGGGCGCTCGGCGAGACGGCCGGGTCGTCGGCGGTGCTCCGCGCGGCGCTGCACCGGCTGGGACCGAACCGGTGACGGAGCGGGACCGGCCGGGCAGCGGGGGCGGGGCATGAGCGGCGACGAGCTCTCGGCCGACCTGGAGCGGGCACTGGCGGCCACCCGCGAGGTCGGCGAGTCCGACCTGGAGAACCGGCTGCGGCCTGCTCGGCTGACCGAGTTCATCGGGCAGCCGCGCGTGCGCGAGCAGTTGGATCTCGTGCTGCAGGGCGCCATGCGTCGCGGTCGCCCACCGGACCACGTGCTGCTCTCCGGGCCGCCCGGCCTCGGCAAGACGAGCCTCGCCATGATCATCGGCACCGAGCTCGGCAGCGGCGTCCGCATCACGAGCGGCCCCGCCCTGGAGCGCGCGGGCGACCTCGCGGCGATGCTGTCCAACCTGGTCGAGGGCGACGTGCTCTTCATCGACGAGATCCACCGGATGGCGCGTCCGGCGGAGGAGATGCTGTATCTCGCGATGGAGGACTTCCGGGTCGACATCGTGGTCGGGAAGGGGCCCGGCGCCACCTCGATCCCGCTGGACGTTGCCCCGTTCACGCTGGTCGGCGCCACCACGCGGGCGGGCTCGCTGACCGGCCCGCTGCGCGACCGCTTCGGTTTCACCGGGCACATGGAGTTCTACGAGCCGTCGGACCTCGAACTGGTGGTCCGCCGCAGCGCCCAGATCCTCGAGGTCGACCTGCTGCCCGACGGCGGGCGCGAGATCGCGCGCCGCTCCCGGGGCACCCCCCGGATCGCCAACCGGCTGCTCCGCCGGGTGCGGGACTACGCCGAGGTGCGCGCCGACGGGCGGGTCACCCGGGACGTGGCGCGGGCCGCGCTCGCGGTCTACGACGTCGACGAACTGGGGCTCGACCGCCTCGACCGCGCGGTGCTCGGTGCCCTCGTCCGCTCCTTCGGCGGCGGCCCCGTCGGCGTCTCCACGCTCGCCGTCGCGGTGGGGGAGGAGCCCGGCACCGTGGAGGAGGTCTGCGAGCCCTATCTGGTGCGCGCGGGCATGCTCGCGCGCACCCCGCGGGGCCGCGTGGCGACCCCGGCGGCCTGGCGCCACCTGGGCGAGACACCGCCGGAACCGGACGTCCGGGACGAATCGGATGAGCAGGGCCCGCCGACGTTGTTCGGCTGAGCTGGCAGACTCGGGGGCGGACCCACCGTCAATCCGACCGAGTACCCGCATTGGAGTGAGATGGACCTCCTCTTCCCCCTGCTGATCGTCTTCATGATCGGCATGATCTTCTTCTCGAACCGTCAGCGGAAGAAGCAGCAGCAACAGCAGGAGAGCCTGCAGAACGCGATCGCGGTCGGGGACGTCGTCCTCATGACCTCCGGGATCAGCGGCACCGTCGTCGACACCGACGACGAGCGCACCATCGACCTCGAGATCGCGCCCGACGTGATCACCACCTGGCTGCGTGCCGCGGTGCGCGAGAAGCTGTCCACCGACGCCGAGGGCGTCGTCCCGGCCGACGAGCTCGAGGACGACGTGGAGCACGAGCCGTCGACCACGGTGCAGGCGCCGGTCGTGGCCGGCGAGCCCCAGGACGCGCACCAGAACGGCAACGGTGTGTCCGCGGGCTCGAAGGAGTCCCGCAACAACTGAGACCGTCCCTAGCGGACGTCACCCGGCCGCCCGTCACGGGCCGGGTGCGGTCGCTGTCGGAGGGTGGTCCTACCCTGCGGTGAGGTCCTTCGCGGGCCGTCGCGGCCCCGGTGCCGCGGCGCCCGTGGGGCGGGTGGCGTGATCGACGCCGGGCCCGCCGCGCGGGGCCCGACCGCGAGGATCCGATCCCGCCCGACCCAGGAGTTCGCAGCGTGGCCCCTCCCACCGTCCGGTTCCGGCCCGGGCGCTACCTGGCCTTCTTCGTGGCCATCGTGGTGGTCCTGTACGGCCTGGTGTTCCTCACCGGCGACGGTCGGCCCACCCCCAAGCTCGGTATCGACCTGCAGGGCGGTACGCAGGTCACCCTCACGGCCCGCACCGAGACCGGGGCCGCGCCGACGCCCGACCAGCTGAACCTCGCGCGCCAGATCATCGAGCAGCGCGTGAACGGTCTGGGCGTGTCCGGCGCGGAGGTCGTCCAGAACGGGAACAACCTCGTCATCACCGTGCCCGGCACGTCGGGCGACCAGGCCCGCAGCCTCGGGCAGACCGCCCGGCTCTACTTCCGCCCCGTCGTCAACGGGCCGGTGGCGGCCACGCCGCCCGCGGCGCAGCAGGGTCAGACCGGCCAGCAGGGTCAGACGGGCCAGCAGGGCACGACGGGCCAGCAGGGTCAGACCGGCGGCGCCGGTGCGGCCACGCCGGGGCAGGCGCCCGCCGGGCAGGCCGTGCGGCTGCCCGCCCAGCAACCGACGCCACCGTCCCCGTCGCCCGGCGGCGGCACCTCGCAGGACCCGCGGCTGGCGGCGGCGATCGCCCAGGCCAAGGAGACCCGGCAGAGCACCGACCCCACGGTGCAGGCGCGGGCGTTGCAGGCGCTCAACTGCAGTGCGGACGACCCGCTGCGCGGGTACGACGACCCGACGCGTCCGCTCGTGGCGTGTGACCGCGACGGCACGGCCAAGTACGTCCTCGGCCCGTCGATCCTCTCCGGCACCGAGGTGGCCGGCGCAAACGCCAGCCCCAACCCGCAGGGCGCGGGCTACGTCATCGACGTGACCTTCAAGTCCGAGGGCGCCGGCATCTGGGCGCAGTACACCAGCGCGAACATCGGCCAGGCCGTCGCCTTCGTGCTCGACTCCGAGGTCGTGTCGGCGCCGGTCATCCAGGCGGCCCAGCCCGCCGGCAACTCCCAGGTCAGCGGCAACTTCAACCAGCAGTCCGCGCAGGACCTCGCGAACGTGCTCCGCTACGGCTCGCTCCCGCTGTCCTTCGACACCTCCGACGCACAGACGATCTCCGCGACGCTCGGCCTCGCGTCGCTGGAGGCGGGGCTGATCGCGGGGGTCATCGGCCTGATCCTGGTGTTCGTCTACTCCCTGTTCTACTACCGGGCGCTCGGTGTGCTGACGATCCTCTCGCTGGTCCTCTCGGGCGCGATCGTCTACGCCGTGCTGGTCCTGCTCGGGCGGAGCATCGGCTTCACGCTCGACCTCGCCGGCGTCGCCGGGTTCATCGTCGCGATCGGCATCACGGCGGACTCGTTCGTCATCTTCTTCGAACGGATCAAGGACGAGATGCGCGAGGGCCGCAGCTTCCGCTCCGCCGTGCCCCGCGGCTGGACCCGCGCGCGACGCACGATCCTCTCCGGCGACGCGGTCAGTTTCCTCGCCGCGGTCGTGCTCTACGTCCTCGCGGTCGGGCAGGTCCGGGGCTTCGCGTTCACCCTCGGCATGTCGACGATCCTCGACCTCGTCGTGGTCTTCCTCGTCACGCACCCGCTGCTCGCGCTCGCCTCGAACTCGAAGCTGTTCGCGAGCCCGGCGTGGTCGGGCCTCGGGAAGGTCGCGAACCAGACGGGGCGTTCCGGTCCGCGTGCCGGGACGACGCCGCGGGTGGGAGCGCGTCCCGACGGCCCCCGCAGTTCCAGCACCCGATCGACCCGCTCGACCACGCGCAGCGGCTCCGGCCGCGGAGGTGCCCGATGACCCGCGCAGGCGGCCGCTCCGGCCGTGACGCCCGCGAACCCCGCGACGAGGAGCCCGAGGACCTGGTCCCCGGCGCGACCGACCTCGACGCGGACGACGCCGACCCCGACGACGAGCCCGACCCCGCCGCCGCGCGCCAGGTGCGCCGCAGCCGGCTGGACAAGCTCTACGAGGGCAACGGCGGGATCGACGTCGTCGGCCGCTCGAAGACCTGGTACGCGGTGTTCGGCGCCGTCGTCGTGGTGTGCCTGCTGTCGATGATCCTGCGTGGCTTCAACTTCTCGATCGACTTCGAGGGCGGCACCTCGGTGCAGTTCCCGGCGCGCGGCGCGACCGGGGTGGCCGAGGTCAGCCAGGTGCAGCAGGTCTTCGACCAGTCGGTCGGCCGTCCCGCCGAGTCCGTGCAGACCGCGGGCACCGGCGAGAACGCGACGATCATCATCAAGTCCGACCGGCTCTCGCAGAGCGAGGTCGTCGCCCTGCGTCAGGCCCTCTTCGACCGGTTCCAGCCCCTCGACACGGCCGGCGCGCCCGACCAGAACGCGGTGAGCGACAGCGCCGTCAGCGCGAGCTGGGGCGGGGAGATCACCCGCCAGGCCCTCATCGCGCTCGTCGTGTTCCTGGTGCTGGTCGCGATCTACCTGGCCTTCTACTTCGAGCGGCGGATGGCCTTCGCGGCCCTCGTCGCGCTCGCGAACGACATCATCGTCACGGCCGGCGTGTACTCGCTGGTCGGCTTCGAGGTGTCGCCCGCGACCGTGATCGGCCTGCTGACGATCCTCGGGTTCTCGCTCTACGACACGGTGGTGGTGTTCGACAAGGTCCGCGAGAACACCCGGGGCCTGCAGAGCCTGAGTCGGCGGACCTACGCCGAGGCCGCGAACCTCGCGGTCAACCAGACCCTGATGCGGTCGCTGAACACCTCGCTCATCGCCGCGCTGCCGCTGATCGGCCTGTTCGTGGTCGGCGTCGTGCTCCTGGGGGTCGGCGTGCTCGGCGACCTCGCGCTGGTGCAGCTGGTCGGCACGGTCATCGGTGCCGCGTCCTCGGTACTCCTCGCGACCCCGATCGTGGTGGACCTCGCGATGCGCGACCGCGTGTGGGTCCAGCAGGCCCAGCGCGTCGCGGCGCGTCGGCAGAAGAACGCGCGTCGCGGCCAGGGCGACGAGGGCGCCACCCGCGGCGAGAACACCGAGGTCATCGACACCCGGGCCGTGGCTGCCGCAGGGGCGGGCGCCTCGTCCCGCCCGGTGGTCGACGGGCGCGCGGCGGCGCCCCGGCCGGGAGCACGGCCGGCGGGCAAGTCGGGCCGGCCGAGCGGCAAGCGCCGCCGGTGAGCCCGGCCGACGATCGCGGGACCGTCGAGCAGTTGCTGCGCGCGGTCCCCGACTTCCCGGAGCCGGGCATCCGGTTCTGGGATCTGACGCCGGTCCTGGCGGACGCGGCGGGGCTCGCGGCGACGACGCGCCTGCTCAGCGCCCCCGTGGCCGGGACGGCCGTCGACGTCGTCGTCGGGATCGAGGCGCGGGGCTTCCTGCTCGGCGCCGCCGTCGCCCAGGCGCTCGGTCTCGGCATCGTTCCCGTGCGCAAGCAGGGCAAGCTGCCCGCGGTCGCCGCGTCGCGGTCCTACGACCTGGAGTACGGCTCGGCGACGCTCGAGCTGCCCGCGGGGGTCCTCACCGCCGGGGCGCAGGTGCTGCTCGTGGACGACGTGCTGGCCACGGGTGGGACGGCGGCTGCCGCGAGCGAGCTGGTCGAGAGCTGCGGCGCGCACGTCCGGGCCCTCTCGGTCGTCCTCGAGCTGCCGGGCCTCCGTGGGCGTGGCCGGCTCGGGGCGCGGCCGGTGCACACGGTCCTCGAACGCTGACCCGGCCCGACTCCGCCAGCGAGGTTCACGCCAGGCGCGCTTGCGCGCCCTGGAGCCTGCTTGAGGTGACCCTCGCGGCCGCCGACCCCGCCCGACCCCGGCCGACCCCCGGCCGACCTCCGGGCCGACCCCGGCCGTCCGCGCCACGAGAGTGGCACCAGGCAGGGTCTCGGGCGTCGGAAGCTGCCTGACGTGACCCTCGGCGACCCGTCGGGCGGGAGGGGATTGACCACATCCGGCCGGGGAACTCCTCCCACGGCTCCACGAATTGCTTCGCGCAGCTAACATTCAGGGCGGCCGAGCGAGGGAGGACGATGACCATCCAGGCGACCGGTCGCCGCACCGACACCCGGGACGACGGGCCACAGGAGCCCGACACCCCGACGACGCCCACGACGCCCACGACGCTCGCGGTGCGCGAGCCCCGGGCGGCCGCCACGGTGCGGGCGCGCGACCGTCTGCTCGCCTCCGACCCGGGACACGTGCGCCTCGCGCTCGCCAGCCGGGCGGCCGTGTCGCTCGCGCTCTCCCTGGCCGCGTCCGCGGTGCTCGCCGCCGTTCTGGGGCTCGCCGGGACGCAGGCGATCATCGTGCTGGTCCTCGGCGCCGTCCTCACCATGATCACCACCTTCACGGCCGCCGACCCCACCCCGGGCGGGCGGGCGATCACGCAGGTGAGCCTGCCGGTCGCCATGCTGGTCGGGATCACGCTGAGCACGTTGGTCGACAAGCACCGGGTGCTGTCGCTCTCGCTCTTCGTCGTCGTGATGTTCGCGGTGGTGTGGGTGCGCCGCTTCGGGCCGCGGGCCTTCGCATGCGGGATGGTCGCGTGGATGGGCTACTTCATCGCCCTCTTCCTGCAGCTCTCGTTCGCCCAGCTCCCGACCGTGGTCCTCGCGCTCGCGACCACCACGGTCCTGCTGCTGGTGATCGCCCTCGTCGTGGTCCCGCACCGTCCGGCCCGGCGCCTGCGGCGGATGGTCGACTCCTTCGGCGCCCGGGTCCGGGTCGCCCTCGCCGAGCACCGGGACCCCGCGCTCCGACCGCCGTGGCGGCGGGACGACGAGACGGCGCGCGACCGCGCCGTCCTGCGGGTCAACGAGGCCGCGGTCCTCGTCGACGGGCAGCTCGCGATCCCCGGGTCGCTCACCGTGCCGGCCCGCGCCGCCGACGTGCGCGCGGCCGTCATCCGTGCCGAGTCCGCCCTGTCCCGGGCCCTGGACGACCCCGACGACGTGTCCGCCGAGCAGGCCGTCACGGTGGCGCTCGCCGACCTCGACGCGGTGCTCGACGAGGACCGGGCCGGCCGTCCGCGTCCCGACGACGGGACCGACGGGTCGGCGCCCTTCACCCCGGCCGCCGAGCTGTTCGCGGGCTTCCTGCCCGGCAGCGCCATCACGGTCGGGCCGATGGTGGCCCCGGAGGACGAGGCGCAGCCCGGGACCGGACGCGCGACGGGGATGCTGCTGAGCACTCGGCAGGCCTGCCAGATCGCGCTCGCAGGGGGCCTGGCGATCGCCCTCGGCGACGCCGTGTCGGGGCAGCGTTGGTACTGGGCGGTGCTCGCCTGCTTCCTGGCGTTCACCGGCACGGCCACCGCGGCCGAGACCATCCGCAAGGCGGTGCAGCGCACGGTGGGCACCCTGGTCGGTGTCGTGGTCGCCCTCGTGGTGGTGCCCTGGCTCGGGAACTCCACCGCCGTCGCGCTCACCGTCATCCTCGTGGCGCTCTTCGTCGGCTTCTACCTCTTCCGCGTGTCCTACACGTCGATGGCCTTCGCGGTGACCCTCATCGTCGCCGAGCTCTACGAGATGCTGGGCACCTACTCCGACGGGCTCCTCGCGCTGCGGGTGGGGGAGACCGCGCT
The DNA here is from genome assembly GCF_030269685.1 of Actinomycetospora sp. NBRC 106378. Taxonomy (GTDB): domain Bacteria; phylum Actinomycetota; class Actinomycetes; order Mycobacteriales; family Pseudonocardiaceae; genus Actinomycetospora. The sequence goes on along the minus strand of NZ_BSTT01000007.1, from coordinate 204,593 downwards.
GGGCGCGGTGATCGGTGGCGTCGTCGCGGTCTCGTTCCTGCCGATCACCGCCATGCGGGCCGAACGGCAGGCCCGCGCCCGGCTCGCCGAGGAGCTGCGGGCGGCCACCGCCGACGTCGCTGCGGTCCTCCGCGGCGAGTCCGACGACGGTCCCGGCCGGCCGGACCTGCACGCCCGCGCCCGCGCGCTCGACGCCGCGGTGCACCAGCTCGCGCTGATCGGGGTGCCGCTCTCGCTGCGCTTCTCCCCGGGCGGGGCCCGTCGGCGCCCGCCGCTCGCCCGCCGGCTCGCCGCGTGGGTGCGGTGCGCGGTGCGGGTCCGCGCCCTCGTCGAGGCCGCGCTCGAGCTCGAGCACACCAGCCGGTCGGACCCGACGGTGCGCCACCAACGCGTCGGCGCCGCCACGCGGGCCGTGCAGGGGCTCGTCGACGCCCTGGCCGAGGGCCGCGGACCCGGCGAGCACCGTCGCCGGGCCTGGGACGACGACCCCGACGACGTCCTCTCCGAGCTCTCCGCCCTGCACGGCGCCCTCGTGGACCTGCACGAGATCGACCCGGAGGCCGCGGGCGAGGCCCCCGCGACGCCGGAGCCGGCCACCCCCGCCGTCGGGACGGCGCCCGGGGTGCGGGGCCGTGTCGTCGACACCGACGGGTCCGGCCTGCCCGCCGTCGTCACGGTGGTCGACCCGCACGGCACCCAGCAGGCGCGGGTCCGCACCGGCGCCGACGGCTGCTTCGCCCTCGACGTTCCCGCCGGCGGGTGGTGGCAGATGGTGGTCGCGTCCGACGGTTTCGCCCCGTACGCCGGGCGGATCGCGGGCGGGACCCACGACGTGGTCGTGCTGCGCCCGTCCCGCGCCGCCCACCGTTGAACGACCGCTCACCGGACGGCGGTCCCGGCGTGGCACGGGCCACCGCCCCCGGGGGACCGGACGGCGACGTCGGCGGACGCGGGTGGTCCTCCTGACCTACGCTGAACTGATTCCGGTACGCGCGACGGCCGGGATGTGCAGGGGGCCGTACCAGCGGAGGTGACCGTGAGCCAGGACGTGGGGCCGGTCGAGACGGTCAGTGACGGGGTGGCCGACGGCGTCGACGCGCCCGGGGAGCCGACCGTCGGGTCGAGCGAGCCGCGGGAGGCCCGTCGTCTGGAACCGGTCGGGGGCACGTCGACCGGACGTCCGCGGTCCGCCACCCGTCGCGTCCGGGCCCGGATCGCGCGCCGCATCACCGCGCAGCGCACCGGGCCGGTGAAGCCGGTCCTCGAGCCGCTCGCCACGGTCCACCGGGAGCTCCACCCGAGCGCGGACCTCGCGATCCTGCAGCGGGCGTACGACACCGCGGAGGCCTTCCACGAGGGCCAGATGCGCAAGTCGGGCGACCCCTACATCACCCACCCGCTCGCGGTCGCGACGATCCTCGCCGAGCTGGGCATGGACACCACGACGCTGACGGCGGCGCTGCTGCACGACACCGTCGAGGACACCGACTACTCCCTGGAGCGCCTGGCGGCCGACTTCGGCGCCGAGGTCGCGCACCTCGTCGACGGCGTCACGAAGCTCGACAAGGTCCAGCTCGGGGCGGCGGCCGAGGCGGAGACCATCCGCAAGATGGTCGTGGCGATGGCCCGCGACCCGCGGGTGCTCGTCATCAAGCTGTCCGACCGGCTGCACAACATGCGCACCATGCGCTTCCTCAAGCCCGAGAAGCAGGCCAAGAAGGCGCGCGAGACCCTCGAGGTGCTCGCGCCCCTGGCCCACCGGCTCGGGATGTCGACGGTCAAGTGGGAGCTCGAGGACCTCGCGTTCGCGATCCTGCACCCGAAGCGCTACGACGAGATCGTCCGCCTCGTCGCCGACCGCGCGCCGAGCCGCGACACCTACCTGCGCACCGTGATCGACGAGGTCTCCGGCCAGCTGGAGGCCGCGCGGGTGAAGGCCGAGGTGCTCGGCCGCCCGAAGCACTACTACTCGATCTACCAGAAGATGATCGTCAAGGGTAAGGACTTCGACGACATCCACGACCTGGTGGGCGTCCGCATCCTCGTCGAGGACGTGCGGGACTGCTACGCCGCGATGGGCATGGTCCACGCCCTCTGGCAGCCGATGCCGGGCCGGTTCAAGGACTACATCGCCCAGCCCCGGTTCGGCGTGTACCAGTCGCTGCACACCACCGTCATCGGGCCGGACGGGCAGCCCCTCGAGGTGCAGATCCGCACCCACGAGATGCACCGCACCGCCGAGTACGGCATCGCGGCGCACTGGCGCTACAAGGAGACGAAGGGCAGCCACAACACCGCGGGCCTCGAGCTCGACGAGATGGCGTGGATGCGCCAGCTGCTCGACTGGCAGCGGGAGGCGGCCGACCCCGGCGAGTTCCTGGAGTCGCTGCGCTACGACCTCGCCACCCGCGAGATCTTCGTGTTCACGCCGAAGGGCGACGTGATCACGCTGCCCGCCGGCTCCACCCCGGTCGACTTCGCCTACGCGGTGCACACCGAGGTCGGCAACAAGTGCATCGGGTCGCGGGTCAACGGCCGCCTGGTCGCGCTCGAGCGGCAGCTCGAGAACGGCGAGGTCGTCGAGATCTTCACCTCGAAGGCCGAGAGCGCCGGCCCGTCGAAGGACTGGACGGGCTTCGTCGCCTCGCCGCGGGCGAAGCAGAAGATCAAGCAGTGGTTCGCCAAGGAGCGCCGCGAGGAGGCGATCGAGGAGGGCAAGGACTCGATCACCCGCGAGGCGCGCCGCACCGGGCTGCCGTTGCAGCGCCTGGTCTCAGCCGACTCGATGGGCGCGCTGGCGCGCGAGCTGCGCTACGCCGACGTCACCGCGCTCTACGCCGCGGTGGGGGAGCACCACGTCTCCGCCCGACACGTCGTGCAGCGCCTCGTGGCCCTGCTCGGCGGGGTCGAGCAGAACGAGGACGAGCTCGCCGAGCGCGCCACCCCGTCGACGGTCCAGCGCCGCCGCGGGACGGGGGACGTCGGGGTCGTCATCAACGGCGTCGATCCCGACGACGGGTCGAGCTCGGATCTGTGGATCAAGCTGGCCCGCTGTTGTACGCCGGTGCCCGGCGACGACATCCTCGGTTTCGTCACCCGGGGCGGCGGCGTCTCCGTGCACCGCACCGACTGCACCAACGCCGACGACCTGCGCTCCGAGCCCGAACGCCTCGTCGACGTCAGCTGGGCCTCGTCGTCGACCGCGGTCTTCCTCGTGGCCATCCAGGTCGAGGCGCTCGACCGCCACCGGCTGCTCTCCGACATCACGAAGGCGCTGGCCGACGAGAAGGTCAACATCCTCTCCGCGTCGGTGACCACCTCGCGGGACCGCGTCGCGGTGAGCCGGTTCTCGTTCGAGATGGGCGACCCGAAGCACCTCGGGCACGTGCTGCGCGTGGTCCGCAACGTCGAGGGCGTCTACGACGTGTACCGGGTCACCTCGGCGAGCTGACCAGGCGCAGCAGGGTCGTGGCCAGGTCGTCCATCGCCTGGTCGCGGGCCTCCGCGGCCAGGTGCGAGCACCACAGCGGCGCCTGGCTCATCGCCGCGTGCATGGCCTGCAGCGTGGCGTCGACGGACACGACGGCGAACTCCCCGGCGGCGACGCCCGCGGTGACCTCGCGCCGGAACACCAGGTCGTGGCGGCGGCGGAGGTCCCGGATGCGTTCGCGCAGCGCCGCCGGCCACGAGTCGGGCACGAGGAACAGGCGTAGCGCCGCCGGGTACTCGAGCACCGCGATCGCGATGTGCTCGCGCAGCAGCGCCCGGAGCCGTTCGACCCGCGGTGCGTCGGCGCGGGCGTCCGCGAGGGCCTCCAGCCGTTCGGTCCAGTCGGTGCCGAGGGTCTCGATCGCCGCCGTGGCCAACTCGTCCTTCCCGGCGAAGTAGTAGTAGAGCGAGCCCTTCGTGACGTCGAGCCGCTCGGCGACCTCCTCGAGGGTCGACGCCTCGTAGCCGCGCTCCCCGAACACCTCGGCCGCGGCCGCGACGATGCGGCGGACCCGCTCGTCGCGCTTGCGCTGGACCCGGTTCACGGCAGCGAGCCTAACCCACCGGTCATCTCTTGACTCTGAGGTCAAAGTTCGGCACGTTCGTCGACACCGAGGACGGAGGCCGACGATGGACTTCGAGCTCACCGACTCCCAGCGTCAGGTGCGGGACACCGCGCGGGAGATCGCGACGAGCACGCTGCTGCCGGGCTACGCCGAGCGCGAGCGGGCCGGCCGGATCGAGCCGGCGCTCCGTCGGGACCTGGGCGCCCTCGGGCTGATCGCCCCGGAGCTGCCGGTCGGGCTCGGCGGCCGCGACGCCGACCGCGTGACCACCGGCCTCGTCTGCGAGGAGCTCGGCCGCGGCGATCTCAACGTCGCGTACCTGCAGGTCGTCGGCTCGCTGGTCGGGCAGATCCTCGTCGCGAACGCGCCCGACCTCGCCCGGACGTGGGTCCCGCGCATCACGGCGGGGGAGGGGATCGTCGGGATCGGGCTCACCGAGCCGCACGGCGGTTCCGACGCGGGGATGCCGAGGATGACCGCCGTTCCCGACGCCGGCTCGTGGCGACTCGACGGGGTCAAGTCGCTCTCCTTCGCGGCCGACGCCGAGGCCGTCGTCGTCTTCGCGCGGACCGAGGGCGACACCCGTGGACGCGGCATCTCGGCGTTCCTCGTCCCGCTCGAGGCCGACGGCGTCACCCGCGAGCCCTACCCGGACGTCGGGACCACCGCCGTGGGTCGGGGGGCGGTGCACCTCGAGGGCGTCCGGGTGCCGGCGGCGAATCTCATCGGCGCCGAGGGACGCGCGTTCAGCCAGGTCATGCAGGGTTTCGACTTCAGTCGCGCGCTGATCGGGTTGCAGTGTCTCGGCGCCGCGGAGCAGTCCGTGGACGAGACGTGGACCTACGTCTCCGGCCGGGAGGCGTTCGACCAGCCGTTGTCGACCCGGCAGGGCGTGGCGTTCCCGCTCGCGGAGCAGGAGACGCTGTTGTCCGCCGCCCGCCTGCTGTGCCTGGAGACGCTGTGGCGCAAGGACACCGGCCGGCCGCACACCGCGCAGGCGGCGATGTGCAAGTGGTGGGCCCCGAAGGCGGCGCACGAGGCGATCACCGCCTGCCTGCTGCTGCACGGCCAGTACGGCTACCGCCGGGAGCTGCCCTTCGACCAGCGGATGCGCGACGTCCTCGGTCTGCAGATCGGCGACGGCACCGCCCAGATCATGAAGCTCGTCATCGCCCGGCAGCGGGTCGGCCGGTCGCTCGCACCCTGAGGAGGACGCAGACGATGGGAAGACACGACGGCAACGTCGCGATCGTGACCGGCGCCGGGCGCGGTATCGGCCGCGCGATCGCGGAGACGCTGGCGGCCGAGGGGGCGACCGTGGTCGCGACCGACGTCGACGAGGGCGCGGCGAAGGACACGGCGGGCGCGGTCGGCGGCACCGGCATCGCCGCCGACGTCAGTGACCGTGCGGCGGTGGACGCCCTGGTCGCGCAGGTCCTCGAGCAGCACGGCCGGATCGACGTGCTGGTCAACAACGCCGGGTACGACGAGGTCGGGCCCTTCGTCGACTCCGACCCCGAGCGCTGGGGTCGCATCGTCGGCATCAACCTCTACGGCGTCCTCCACACCTGCCACGCGGTGCTGCCGGTGATGATCTCCCAGCGGCGCGGGGCCGTCGTGAACCTGGGGTCCGACGCCGGGCGCGTCGGCTCGTCCGGGGAGGCGGTCTACTCCGCGGCCAAGGGCGGCGTCATCGCCTTCACCAAGACGATCGCCCGCGAGAGCGCCCGCCACCAGGTCCGCGCCAACTGCGTGTGCCCCGGACCGACCGACACCGCGCTGTTCGCCTCGGTGGTCGAGGGCAACGACCGGCTCCGCGACGCGCTGATCAAGGCCATCCCGATGCGCCGGCTCGCACAACCCTCCGACCTGGCGCCGATGGTGTCCTTCCTCGCCTCGGACGAGGCCGGGTTCGTCACGGGCCAGACCGTCAGCGTCAGCGGCGGGATGTCGATGTCGTGATGTACACCTACGACCCCACCGCGTACCGGCGGTACTTCGAGCACTCCTTCACCTACCTCGCCGGGTTCCGCCGCACCGCGAGCCGGTACGCCGAGCGCACCGCCGTCACCGACCCGTCCGGACGGTCCTGGACCTACGCCGAGCTCGCGGCGGACGTCGACCGGCTCGCCGCCGGGCTCGCGGCCGCCGGCGTGCGGCCCGGCGACGTGGTGACCTACCAGCTCTACAACTCCCCGGAGTTCGCGCGGCTCTACCTGGCCACCCAGGCGCTCGGCGCGGTCGGCTCGCCGATCAACTTCCGGCTCGCCCCGGGCGAGGTCGCCCACGTGCTCACCGACAGTGCGCCGCGGGTGTTCGTCTACGACGCCACGCTGCAGGACACGGCGGCCGAGGCCCTGCGCCGCAGCCCGCACCGACCCGACGTCGTGATCGCGGTGCAGGCCGACGAGGAGCTGGCGGGCCTGCTGCCCGGGGGCAGGGCGGTCGACCCGCCGTCGGGAACGGTCTACGACGAGACCACCCGGCTCTACACCTCCGGGACCACCGGGATGCCGAAGGGTGTGCCGCTGAACAGCCTCGTCGAGGTGTTCAGCGCCCACGACGTGGCGATGCACTTCCCACTCGGGCCGGAGGACGTCACGCTCAACATGACGCCCTGGTTCCATCGCGGCGGGCTGTACTCGGGCGGCCCGAACCCGGCGTTCTACGTCGGGGCGCAGGTGGTGCCGCTGCGGGCCTTCGACGCCGACGTGGTGCTCGACCTGGTGCAGCGGCACGGCCTCACGTTCCTGGTCGGAGCGCCCACGAACCTCGCGATGCTGGCCGCGGCGCAGGAGGCCCGGCCACGCGACCTTGCGTCGTTGCGGGGGATCGTGACCATGGGTGCGCCCCTCGAGCGCGAGGCGTGCCTGCGCTACCAGTCCGTGCTGACACCGAACATCTTCAACGGCTACGGCACCACCGAGTCGTTCTGGAACACCTTCCTGCGTCCGGCCGACCTGCCCGGGCACGCCGGCGCCGCGGGGCGGGCGTGCACCGACGACGAGGTGCGCGTGGTCGTGATCGGCGGCGGACCGGGCGAGGAGGTCCCGAAGGACGCGGAGACGGTCGGCGAGGTCGTCGTGCGCTCGCCGAAAGCGGGCTACGCGTACGTGAACGTCCCCGAGCAGGAGCGCGCCAAGTTCGACGACGACGGGTGGATCCACCTCGGCGACCTCGCCACCTGGGACGCCGGCGAATTCGTGACGATCGTCGGGCGTGCCGACGACATGCTCGTCTCGGGCGGCGAGAACGTGCACCCGGTGCAGGTCGAGGAGGCGCTGAACGAGCTGCCGGGGGTCGCCGACTCGCTCGTGGTCGGCGTGCCCGACGAGCGCTGGGGTCGGCGGGTCGTGGCCTACGTGGTGCGGGCCGACCCGGCGCTGACCGCGGCCGACTGCGAGGCCCACTGCCGCGACCACCCCATGCTGTCGCGCTACAAGCGGCCACGGGGATACCGGTTCGTCGACGCGCTGCCACTGACCGCGACCGGGAAGAAGATTCACTACCGGGCGACCGAGCAGGCGGCCGCGGACGTCGCGGCCGGGCTGTTCACCGAGGTACGAGGAGGTACGGATGTCCTTCGATGACTACGGCCAGTTGCTGTTCGAGCGCCGCGACCACGGCGTCCTGCTGATCACGATCAACAACCCCGAGAAGTACAACGCGACCGACGAGCAGCTCCACGGCGAGCTCGCCCGGGTGTGGCGCGAGGTGGACGCGGACCCCGAGGTGCGGGTCGCGGTGGTGACCGGCGCCGGGAGGGCGTTCTCCGCGGGCGGCGACCTCGCGATGGTCGAACGCATGGCGGGCGATCACGCGCGCGTCTCGCACATGCTCAAGGAGGCGTCCGAGCTGGTCTACAACATCATCGACTGCGAGAAACCGATCGTCTCGGCGATCAACGGGGTCGCGGTGGGCGCGGGTGTGGTGGTGGCGCTGCTGGCCGACGTCGCGATCGCGGCCGAGGACGCCAAGCTGGGCGACGGGCACGTGAAGCTCGGTGTCTCCGCCGGGGACCACGCCGCGATCATCTGGCCGCTGCTCGCCGGCATGGCGAAGGCGCGCTACTACCTGCTGACCGGCGAGATGGTCACCGGCGCCGAGGCCGAGAAGCTGGGCATGGTGGCGAAGGCGCTCCCGCGCGAGCAGGTGCTCGACGAGGCGCTGCGGGTGGCCGAGGTCCTGGCCACCGGGTCCCAGCAGGCGATCCGGCTGACCAAGAAGTCCCTGAACAACTGGCTGCGCTCGATGGGGCCGACCTTCGACCAGTCCGTCGCCTACGAGATGTTGTGCTTCCTCGGGTCGGACGTGCACGAGGGGGTGGCGGCGCTGCGGGAGAAGCGGGCTCCGGTGTGGCCGTCGGCTAGGTGAGCAGAGAAGGTCGCTCCAGCGACCCTGAGTGCTCACCTGCGGGTACCGCACATCCATGACCGCACGCGATCTCGCCCGGGACTTCGTCGCCGGCGTGATGGACCACGACTTCGACCGCATGCACGCCGCGCTGTCGCCCGACGCGACGTGGAGCGTGCCGGGCGACCACGGGATCTCCGGGGTCGCCCGGGGCGCCGACGCCGTGGTGGAGCGGGCCCGCGCCGTCGCGGCCGGCGGGGTGTCGATCGAGCTGCGGTACGAGCTGACGGGGTGGGACCGCGTGGCGGTGCTGCTGCACAACACCGGTGAGCGGAACGGGACGGTGCTCGACGAGCAGGTCGTCATCGTGTTCACGGTGGCCGACGGCCGGATCACCGCGGCCGAGAACCTGATCTCCGACGTCCCCGGGCTCGAGGCCTTCTTCCGCGCCGGGTCCTGACGGCGGGTCCTGACGGCGGGTCATGCCCCGGGTCGTCGGGTCAGGCCGATCACGAGTCCGAGGAGGGGGAGTGCCGCGAGGACGGCGAGCGCCGTCGGCACCGGCACGACCGCCGAGAGCCCGGCGACCGCGGCCGGTCCGATCCCGCCGCCGAGGAAGATCGCGAAGTTGAGCAGGCCCTGGGCGGTGTCGCGGTCGGGTGCGGCGACCAGCTGCGGGGCGAGGCCGACCAGGACGGCCTGCGCCCCGGCGAACCCGCAGACGGTGAGGGCGGTGCCGACGACGACCGGGACCGGTCCGGGGAAGGCCGCGACCACGATCACGCCGAGCGTGGTCAGCGCCGCCAGCACGGCCGCCGTCCGCCAGGCTGCGAACCGGCCGGCGGCGGCCACCAGCCGCCCGGCGAGCACCGAGCAGGCGGCCGCCGGGACCAGTGCCGCCCCGGCCCCGAGCGCGCCCACGCCGGTGGCCTGCTCGATCAGGGACGGGGCGAGGAACAGCACCCCGTAGTAGCCGGCGAACACCGTGCCGCCGACCACCCCGGCGGCCGGGAGCCCGCGGGCGGTGACGACCCGACGGGGCACGAAGCCGTCGGGCACCCGCCGCACGCGCCACCACAGACCGACGCCGGCGACCGCGCCGGCGACGCCCACCGCGAGCGTGACCGGGGCGGGGAGGCCGACGGCGTGCGCCTGGAGCAGCGTGACCAGCGCGCCCGCGAGGACCCAGAGCAGCGCGGCGCCGAGGAGGTCGAACCGTTCGGCCGGAGCCCGCCCGGTCCCGTCGTCGTCGGGGAACGTCGATGCGGTCGCGAGGAGCAGGAGCGGGAGCGCGAGGACCGGGATCGCGAGGACGGCCCGCCATCCCAGCCAGGCCGTGACGGCCCCGCCCAGCAGGGTCCCGCACGCCGACGCCGTGGCGCTCGCGGCCGCGACGACCCCCAGCGCCCGGGCCCGCTCCGCCCCGGGTAGTGCCGTGGCCACCGCGAAGACGGCGATCACGGTCGCGCCCGCTCCGGCGCCGCCGACCAGCCGACCGGCGACCACCACCGCGAGCGTCGGGCCGACCGCCGCGAGCGCGGAGCCCGCGGCGAGCGTCACGACTCCGGCGGTGAGCACGCGGACGGGCCGGAACCGGGTGACCAGCCGACCCGCGACCGGCATCGCGAGCGCGGAGGTCAAGGACCACGCGGCCAGGACCCACGCGGTGGACCCGAACGGCACCGACAGCGCGCGGCCGAGCGCGGGCAGGGCGACCGACGGCGCTCCCAGCGCCACGAACACCGGCAGCACGAGCACGCCGAGGACGAGCCCCACACGGTGTCCGTCCCCGAGCGTCCGGCCTGACGGAATCGTTCGCGAAATCGCTCTCCCGGGTATCGTGTGACACGTGACAGCTTGGACGAGTGTCACCGTACGAACCGGTGAGGAGACACGTCAAATGGCGGATGCGTATCACGACGTCTCTGCGGTCGAGGCGGCCGTGGCGCTGGCCAACACCTGGATGCCGATCCGGGGGAAGGACGCGCTCGAGACCGTGGAGCAGCTCGGGGACTTCCTCGCCGAGCACCCCGTGGGCCGCGACCGCTCCGGTGCGGGTCCCACCGAGGCCGACCTGGCGGAGGTCCGCGCCGTGAGGGAGACGGTGCGGGCCGTGCTCGAGCGCGCGGACACCGACCCGGCAGGAGCGGCGACCCTGATCAACGACGGGCTGCGCCGGTCCCGGGCCACGCCCACCCTGCGCCACGACCGCGACGACCGCTGGCGGATCGAGGTCGCGTCCGACGACGACCGGCCCGGGGCCCACCTGGCGGCGACCACGCTCACGGCCCTGGCCGGGGTGATCGCCGCACTCGGCCCCGGCCGGCTGGGCGTGTGCGCCGGACCGACCTGCCGTGCCACGTACGTCGATCTCTCCCGCAACGGCTCGAAGCAGTACTGCACGCGGACCTGCGCCCACCGCGCCAGCGTCGCGGCCTACCGGAGCCGCACCAGCGACCGCTAGCCGACGGGCGGCGCGCGGACATCGGCGGCGCCGGTTGGGCCGTCCGGCAGGAGCCGCATCCGGACGGCCTAAAGCTGCTCCGGCGTTGCGAAAGTACGGTTAGTGTTCACTCGAGCGCACACGGGAAGGTCGCGCGGTACGACTCGTCCTCCGGCTGAGTCCGGCGCCTCGACGACGAGGGCAGCGGTTCCTGGTCGGGGTGACGACCAGCCTCGGCCCGTGGGGCGTCGGCGCGTCGAGAGGGGGCGGGAGTCGTGGAGGTCGACGACCCGATGCCGCTCGCGCTGCGTCTCCTGCGCCGCGTCGTCCTCCTGGCGGGGCTCGTGGCCGGCTTCGTCGTGGTGGGCCTCCTGTTCGCCGGTCCCGCGCAGGCCGCTCCCGGCGCGGGGGATCGGGGCGGCAGCGACGCTCCCTCCGGCGCGGTGAGCTCCCTCGCGCACCTCGGCTCCCACGCGACGACGTCGCACGGATCGAGCTCCCGATCGTCCTCGGGGAAGTCCACCTCGGGGAAGTCCACCTCGGGGAAGTCCACCTCGGACAGGACGACGTCGAAGAAGGCCACGTCGAAGAAGGCGCCGTCGGTGAAGGCGCCGTCGGTGAAGGCGCCGTCGGTGAAGGCGCCGTCGGTGAAGGCGCCGTCGCTCACGTCGACGTCCGGCGACGCGGTGCGCGTCGCCCGTCGCGTGGTCGACGGCTCCGTCGGCTCCGTCGGCTCGACACGCACGAAGGCCCCGGTCGCCGCGACGCACACCCCGACCGTCGACCTCGGATCGGTGGTGTCCCGCGCGACGGCGACCCGCCACGCGCCGCTGACCAGCACGCCCTCGGCCGTCCGGAGCGTGGCGCGCTCGACGTCCTCGATCCCGCTCGCGCACGCTGCACCTCTCCTCACGACACTCGGGACGGCGGTCTCCACGACCACCACCACGCTCGACGGCGCCCTCGCCCCGGTGGCGACCACGACGGCGCAGGTGACCCACGCGCTCCCGGCGGTCCCGTCGCTCCTCCCCAGCACGCTCACCGGTACCTCCGACCTCCTGGCCCGGACCGGCGGCACCCTCGTCCACACGGTCACGGGGCTGACCTCCACCACGACGGCACTCACCGGGGTGGTGGGCAGCCTGGGTGGCGGTGTCGTCGGCGCCCTCGGCGGCCCTGTCGTCGGGCTGACGCAGGAGGCGCAGGCCGGGGTGACCGGATTCCTCGGGACCGCAGGGGCGGTGGCGGCGCCGTCGGCCGTCCCCGGCCCGGCGTTCGTGGGTGCCGGCCCACCGGCGGTCGTCGCGTCGACACCGCCACCGGCCGGTCCCGGCGGGTCCACGCGCGACCCCGTTCCCCCGGGCACGGCCCTCCCGGGTTCACCGGGCTCCTGGTCGACCGCCGGGTCCGCCGCCGGTCCCTTCGCCGAGGGAGCGGTCCCCGGCGCGCCCGTCCCCGAGGCACCTCTTGCCCCGGCGTCCCCGACCGGGACACCCGGCGGCGCGGGCGGCTCCGGCGTGGGCGTCCCACCCGGGCTGCTGGCCGACCCGCTGGCTCTGCCGGCCGTCCTGACCGCGCTGGTGCTGATCGCCTGCGCCCGGCGACGGACGTGGTGGTTCCCCGAGGTCGCCGTCGGTCCCGACTGAGGTCCCGACCCGCGCCGTCCGCCGTCCCGCCCGGTGCGGGTGGGGGTCGTGCGCCGAGCACCCGGTCAGTCCTTCGCGACGGGCCCGGTGGCTCGTGCCCTGAGGGTCGGTGTCCTCGCTTGCGCATCGTGATCGAGGCGCCGCGACGTCCGGCCGGGTGCCGACCCACACCGGCGCGCCCGTCCCCGGCGACCGGTCGCCCGGCCCGGAGGTAGCGCCTCCTCGGGCTCGGTCGGCCCAGGGTGACCACGCGCGGGACCGCCCGCCGACCGCCGTCGGCGATGGCCGTACGAGGGGGCGGCCCATCGCCACTCGACGCGGTTGCGCGGGCTCCCGTCCCGCGCGTGGTCGCCGTCGGCTCCTGCACGGCCGGCCCCCGGGGCCGCGGCCGCATCTCGATCAGACACACCTCCGTGAAAGGCCCGTGCGATGCGACACGACGTCTTCGTGCGCTGTCCCGTCATGCTCCAACTCGTGGGTGCCCAGCGCCCGCCGTTGTCCGCCCAGGTCGAGTTCCGCTTCGCCGGCCCCGACCCCTATGCGGTGGCGCTCGCGTTCCAGACCCTGGATGCCCGTGAGGTCGTGTGGCGGTTCTCCCGCGGTCTCCTCGCCCAGGGCCTGATCGAGGCGGTCGGCGAGGGGGACGTCCGCCTCCGCCCCCTCGAGACGGGCGTGCCGACACCCGTCGTCGAGATCGAACTCCTGTGGCCCGGCGGCCGGGCCGTCTTCCACGCGCCGCAGGCCGAACTCCGCGAGTACCTGGCCCGTACGCAGGAACTCATCGCCTTCGGGGCCGAGCACGAGTGGCTCGACCTCGATCACACGGTGGCGATGCTGCTCCTCGCTCCGCCCACGCCGGGGTCGGGAACGGGTTGACCGATGTCGGGCCGCGCTCGCCGGCCCGAAGAGGAGGTCACGGCCCCACTCCCTGCTCACCGTCGCGAAGCCCGCACGCCGGACACGGCGTCGCCTTCACCATCGCGTCCGCGGTGGCGAACTCGTGCGGGAAGTCGGCGCGCGGCAGGCCGCACAGGGTGTCGGTGGCGTCCGCGTCGGCGAGGACGTGGACGTCGCCCGACGGCCGGCGGAACAGGTCGGGCTTGCCCGCGTAGACCCGGCCCGGGCGCAGACCCGGGTAGTCGCTCCAGGTGAACCGCGATGCCACGACCACGCTCATGCCCGGAGCGTAGAAGGGGTCACGCGGCTTCGGGGACCACGTCGACGGCCGGATCGTCGTGGTACTCGGGGCGGGCGCTGCGCGGGTCGAGCGCATTCACCGTGGCCGGGTCGACGGTGGCGTCCGACTTCCGCATCAACGACCGCACCCCGTTGTCGAGCACCGTCACCAGCGGCACCGCGAGCAGCGCGCCGGCGATCCCGGCGACGACGAGGCCGCACGCGATCGGGAGGACCACCGCGAGCGGGTGCAGCTTGATGGACTTCCCGAGGAACAGCGGCTGCAGGATGTAGCCCTCGAGGTTCTGCACGGCGAGCAGGAGCAGGACGACGAGCAGGGCGTCGGTGAGCCCCCCGCTGACCAGGGCCACGAGCGCCGCGACGGCGCCCGAGATCACGGCGCCCAGGGTCGGGATGAACGCGCCGAAGAAGATGAGGGCGGCGAGCGGGACGGCCAGGGGCACGCCGATGAGCCAGAGCCCGATGCCCGCCGTCACCGCGTCGATGAACGCGACGACGATGATCGCGCGCGTGTAGCCGACCAGGGACGCGAACGCCCGGCGGCCGGCCACGTCGGCCCGGTCGCGCACCGCCCGCGGGACCCCGCCGAGCAGGAACCGCCAGATGGCCCCGCCGTCGTGGATGAGGAAGATCAGGGTGAACAGCGCGAGCAGGCCCTCGGTCAGCAGTTCGCCCACGGTGCCGACCGCCCCCAGCGCGCTCGTGGCGATCGCGGCCTGGCTGGACTGGATGCTGCCGAGGATCTGGTCGCCGATCTGCGCGAACTGCTGGTTGTTGAGGCCCAGCGGCCCGGTGCGCACCCAGTTCTGGATCTCGGCGAGGCTGCCGGTGAAGGCGCTGGTGAGTTGTGGGAGCCCGGAGATGAAGGCATAGACCACCCCGGTGAACACCCCGCCGACGACCGCGAGCCCGGCGATGATGACGATCGCCGTGGCGACGGCGTGGGGGAGCCACCGGACCTTCGAACTCATGAGGTGGGCCTCCGGCGCGAGCAGCGAGGCCAGGATGAGCGCGATCACCACGGGGATCAGGACGACCGAGAGCGTGCTCGCGACGAAGATCAGCGTGGCGATCGCGGCAGCGATCAGCACCACTCGCCACGCGAGCCCCGCGGCGACGTCGAGACCGTGCGGGATCGTCCAGCGCTGCTTCGGGCGCGACGGTCCGGGCTCGACGGTCGGTCGTGCCGAGGTGGCCCGTCCGGCTGCAGGATCCGTCAGCCGGTCGCCCACCACCTCCGGGGCCCCGGTCCCACTCTGCGCCGTCACGGGCGTCACGCTAGACCTGCGCAGGTCAGGGGGCCGGACGACGGGGCTGAAGATGTCGGCGCCCCGCGAGCCGCCGTCGGGAATGCGTGTCCTGGCTTTCTGGATCGGTGCAGTACGGCGTAGGGTGGGCGGCGTGAGCCGCCGCGCGAAGATCGTCTGCACGCTGGGTCCGTCGACGTCGTCCCCGGAGCGCATCCGGGCCCTGGTCCGGGCCGGGATGGACATCGCCCGCCTGAACTTCTCCCACGGCGAGCACGCCCAGCACGCCGAGGTCTACCGCCTCGTGCGCGAGGCCGCCGACGCCGAGGGCCGCGCGGTCGGCATCCTGGCCGACCTGCAGGGCCCGAAGATCCGGCTCGGCCGGTTCACCGACGGGCCGCAGACGTGGGCCACCGGCGAGACCGTCCGCATCACCACCGAGGACGTCGCCGGCACGCACGACCGCGTCTCCACCACCTACAAGGGCCTCGCCGACGACGTCCGCGCCGGCGAGTCGCTGCTGATCGACGACGGCAACGTCTCGGTCGAGGTCACCGCGGTCGAGGGTCGCGACGTGGTCTGCCGGGTCGTCGAGGGCGGCCGGGTCTCGGACAACAAGGGCATCTCCCTGCCCGGCACCGTCGTGTCGGTCCCGGCGATGAGCGAGAAGGACGAGGCCGACCTGCGCTTCGCGCTGGGCCTGCGCGTCGACATGATCGCGCTGTCGTTCGTCCGCTCGCCCGCCGACGCCGAGCTCGTCCACAAGATCATGGACGAGTACGAGTGCCGGCTCCCCGTGATCGCGAAGTTGGAGAAGCCCGAGGCGGTCGACGCGCTCGAGGCGATCGTGCTCGCGTTCGACGCCGTGATGGTCGCGCGCGGCGACCTCGGCGTGGAGCTGGCGCTCGAGGACGTCCCGCTGGTGCAGAAGCGCGCCGTGCAGATCGCCCGCGAGAACGCCAAGCCGGTGATCGTCGCGACGCAGATGCTCGAGTCGATGATCCACAACTTCCGGCCGACCCGCGCGGAGGCGAGCGACGTCGCGAACGCCGTGCTCGACGGCGCGGACGCGGTGATGCTCTCCGGCGAGACCTCGGTCGGCGACTACCCGATCGAGACGGTGCAGACGATGTCGCGCATCGTCGAGGCGGTCGAGTCCGGCCCGGCGTCGGTCCCGGCCATCCAGCACGTCCCGCGGACGCAGCGCGGGGTGGTCACCACCGCGGCCCGCGACATCGGCGAGCGCCTCAACGCCCGCGCGCTCGTCGCCTTCACGCGCTCCGGCGACACCGTGCGCCGCCTCGCGCGGCTCCACACCCGGCTGCCGGTCCTCGCCTTCACCCCGGTGCCCGCGATCCGCTCGCAGCTCTCCCTGTCCTGGGGCGTCGAGACCTTCCTCGTGCCGTGGGAGGAGACGACCGACGCCATGATCGCCCGCGTCGACGCCTCGATCCTGCAGATCGGCCGCTTCGCCCCGGGCGAGCTCGTCGTCATCGTCGCCGGCTCGCCGCCCGGGCAGGCCGGCAAGACGAACCTCATCCGCGTGCACCGGCTGGGCGAGGACACGCACTAGGACCGTTGCCAACGGCACTCTCGCAGCATCTGTGTGCGCGAAAGTGCCGTTCGTTCGGTTGGATCGGGGGCATGGCGCACCCGTTCGACGCCCTGACCGCCGACGCGATGCGGGCGGGCGGCACGTGGAAGTGGTCGGGCCAGGGCGTCGCGGACGGCGTCGACCGGCACGGCCGGGAGCTCATCGGCGCGTTCGTCGCCGAGATGGACTTCCCGACGGCGGGTCCGGTCGCCGAGGCGGTCCGCGCGAGCGCCGACGCGTCCCGGTTCGGCTACCTCGCCGACGCGTGGGTCGCCGACCTCGCGGCCGCCTGCTCGGCGTTCTGGGCCGACCGGTTCGGCTGGTCGATCGACCCGGAGCGGATCCGGCCGGTCCCCGACGTCATGACCGCGTTGGTGGCGACGATCGAGCACGTCACGCCGCCCGGCAGCCCGGTCCTGCTGCCGATGCCCGCCTACATGCCGTTCCTGACGGTGCCCGGGCAGCTGGGGCGGGAGATGGTCCCGGTGCCGATGACCCGTGACCCCTTCGCGCTCGACCTCGACGCCCTGGACGCCGCGTTCACGTCGTCGGGCGCGCGGTTGCTCGTGCTGACCAACCCGCACAACCCCACGGGCCGGGTGTTCACCCGCGAGGAGCTCACCGCGGTGACGGCCGTGGTCGAGCGGCACGGAGCGCGGGTGTTCGCCGACGAGATCCACGCCCCGCTGACCTTCGACGGCCGGCCGCACGTCCCGTACGCGTCGACCTCGGAGACGGCGGCCGCGCACACCGTCACGGCGACCTCGGCGTCGAAGGCGTGGAACCTGCCCGGCCTCAAGTGCGGCCAGGTGATCCTGTCGAACGCCGCCGACGCCGCCACCTGGGCCGAACGCGGCTACCTCGCCGAGCACAGCACGGCGACGCCGGGTGTCCTCGCCTCGACGGCGGCGTACGCGCACGGCCGGGAGTGGCTCGACGACGTGCTGGCCTACCTCGACGGCAACCGTGCGCTGCTGCGCGAGGCGACCCTGCCCGGCGTCGGGACGGTGGTGCCGGAGGGGACGTACCTGGCGTGGCTCGACGCCACGGGGCTGGGGCTCGACGAGTCGCCGGCGGCGTTCTTCGCCCGGGAGGCGGGCGTGGTGATGACCGACGGCACGCGGTGCGGCGGGCCCGGCGGGATGCGGCTCACGCTGGCGACGCCGCGGCCGGTGCTGGCCGAGGCGCTGGAGCGGATGGCGGCGGCCCTCGCCTGAGTGGCAGGAAAGCGTCGTTGCCTGCATCCAGTGGCAGGGAAGCCACATCGTCGGCACCTAGGGTGGAGCCATGCCGCTGTCGTTCTCGGAGGAGCGCGAGACCGGCCTGGTCGCCGTCACGCTGACCGACGAGTCGGGTGAGGTCGTGCAGACCCGGGTGGTCGGCGCCGACGAACTGGCCCGGATCGCGGCCGCCGCCCGGCGCGCCGCCGCTCGGGCCCGGGAGCGGGGCGAACCGCTGTTCGTCACGCTGGACGAGCTCATCGACGACCCGCCGGACTGATCCACGGTGTGGGTTTCCTCCCACTGGACGCCAGCAACGACGCGTTCCTGCCGCGAGGGGGGAACACGACGGGGGATGGACGACGACCGCTACGCCCCGCCCGCCGACCTCGCCGCCCGCGCGAACGTCACCGCCGCCGACGAGGCCCGGCTGCGCGCCGAGGCCGAGGCCGACCTCGACGCCTTCTGGCTCGCCCGGGCCCGAGAGCTGGACTGGGAACGGGAGCCGACGGTCGGCTACGACGGCTCCGAGCACCCGTTCGTCACCTGGTTCGCCGACGGCCGGCTGAACGTCGCGCACAACTGCGTCGACCGGCACGTCGCCGCGGGCCGCGGGGAGAAGGTCGCGCTGTACTGGGAGGGCGAGCCGGGGGACCGGGTCGCCGTCACCTACGCGGACCTGCAGCGGCGGGTGGCGCAGGCGGCGCACGCGCTGACCGGGCTCGGCGTCGGGAAGGGTGACGTCGTCGTCGTGTACCTGCCGGTGCTCGTCGAGACGGTCGTCGTGATGCTGGCGTGCGCGCGGATCGGTGCGCTGCACTCGCTCGTCTTCGGCGGGTTCTCGGCCGAGGCGCTGCGCTTCCGCGTGACCGACGGGCGGGCGAAGGTCGTCGTCACCACCGACGGGCAGTACC
The DNA here is from genome assembly GCF_030269685.1 of Actinomycetospora sp. NBRC 106378. GTDB lineage: Bacteria > Actinomycetota > Actinomycetes > Mycobacteriales > Pseudonocardiaceae > Actinomycetospora. Next base: position 185,924 of record NZ_BSTT01000007.1, on the reverse strand, counting down.
GGCGCGGGAAGGCCGTCCCGGTCAAGGAGAACGCCGACCACGCCGTGACCGACACCGACGTCGAGCACGTGCTCGTCGTCCGGCGCACCGGGCAGGACGTGCCGTGGACCGAGGGCCGCGACGTCTGGTGGCACGACGTCGTCGACGGGCAGCCGGAGACGCACGACGCCGAGGCCTTCGACGCCGAGACGCCGCTGTTCCTCATCTACACGTCCGGGACGACGGGCCGGCCGAAGGGCCTGGTCCACACCATGGGCGGCTACCTGACGCAGACGGCGTGGACCGCGTGGGCGTGCTTCGACCACCGCGACGACGACGTCTACTGGTGCCAGGCCGACCTCGCCTGGGTCACGGCGCACACCTACGAGGTGTACGGCCCGCTCGCGAACGGCGTCACCCAGGTCCTCTACGAGGGCACGCCGGACACCCCGCACCGCGGCCGCCACTTCGAGATCCTCGCGCGCTACGGCGTCACCGTGTACTACACCGCGCCCACCCTGGTCCGGACGTTCATGACCTGGGGCGACGAGATCACCGACGGGCACGACCTGTCGTCGCTGCGCCTGCTCGGCAGCGTCGGCGAGGCGATCAACCCCGAGGCGTGGCGCTGGCTGCACTCCCACGTCGGCGGCGGGCGGTGCCCGATCGTCGACACCTGGTGGCAGTCCGAGACCGGAGCCGCGATGGTCGCGCCCCTGCCCGGCACGACGACGCTCAAGCCCGGCTCCGCGACGAAGCCGCTGCCCGGCGTCTCGGCGAAGGTGGTCCGCGAGGACGGCACCGACGCCGATCCCGACGAGGGCGGACTGCTCGTCGTCGACCGTCCCTGGCCGTCGATGGCCCGCACTGTCTGGGGCGACCCCGACCGCTACGTCTCCTCCTACTTCGAGCGCTTCCGCGCGCAGCGCTGGTACCTGGCGGGCGACGGCGCCCGCATCGACGCCGAGGGGTACGTCTGGTTGCAGGGCCGCGTGGACGACGTCATGAACGTCTCGGGGCACCGTCTGTCGTCGATCGAGCTGGAGTCGGCGCTCGTCAGCCACCCGCGGGTGGGGGAGGCCGGGGTGATCGGCGCGCCCGACCCGACGACGGGTCAGGCGGTCGTCGCCTTCGTCGTCACCCGCGGCGAGGGTGCGCCCGACGAGGACCTGACCGCGGACCTGCGGGCGCACGTCACCCGAGAACTCGGGCCGGTCGCGCGCCCGCAGCAGGTGCACGTCGTGTCGGTCCTGCCGAAGACCCGCTCCGGCAAGATCATGCGCCGGCTGTTGCTCGACCTGGCGTCGGGCCGGGAGCCGGGGGACACGACGTCGATCGTCGACCCGACCGCCCTCGACCAGGCACGGGCGGCGCTGCAGAGCTGACGGTGCGCGCCTGACGATGCGGCGGAACCCCCCACCGGATGACAGCAACGACGCTTTCCTGCCACGAGGGCGGGGGTCACGACGTCCGGATCACCGCACACGACTCCGCCGGCAGCACCACGGCCGCCTCGGAGAGCCCGACCTCGAACGGCGACCACACCACGTCGGTGGCCCCGTCCAGGGGCACGGTCGCCTCGCCCGCGCCGAGGTTCACCACGAGGCGCAGCGCTCCGCGGTGCACCACGAGGGTCCGGGCGCCCGGGTCGACGTCGACGTGCACCCGGTCCAGGCGCGGGTCGGCGAGCTCCCGCTCGGTGCGGCGCAGTGCGGTGAGCGAGCGGTAGACGTCGAGCAGCCATGCGTGCTGGCCCTCCTCGGGCTCGGACCAGTCGAGGCGGGAGCGCTCGAACGTGGCAGGGTCGGTGGGGTCGGGGACCTCCTCGGCGCCCCAGCCGTGCTCGGCGAACTCCCGTCGGCGTCCCTCGCGGACCGCGTCCTGCAGCCCAGGGTCGTCGAACCCGACGAAGAACGCCCACGGGGTCGAGGCGCCCCACTCCTCGCCCATCCAGATCATCGGCGTGAAGGGCGAGCAGAACACCAGCGCCGCGCCGCAGGCCAGGCGGCCGGGGGACAGCGACGCGGAGAGCCGGTCACCGCCCGCGCGGTTGCCGACCTGGTCGTGGTCCTGGAGGTAGGCGAGGAACCGCCACCCGGGCACGCGGTCGAGGTCGACGGGGCGCCCGTGGGTGCGGCCGCGGAACGTCGACCACGTCCCGGCGTGCACGTACGCCTCGCGCAGCACCGTCCCGAGGGTCTCCAGGTCGCCGAAGTCGACGTAGTAGCCCTGGGTCTCGCCGGTCAGCGTCGAGTGCAGGGCGTGGTGGATGTCGTCGCACCACTGGGCGTCCAGCCCGTAGCCGCCGGCCTCCCGGGGGGTGACCAGCCGCGGGTCGTTGAGGTCGGACTCGGCGATCAGCGTCAACGGCCGGCCCAGGGTGGCCTCCAGCCCCTGGACGTGGACCGCCATCTCCTCGAGCAGGTGGGTGGCCCGGGTGTCGCGCAGGGCGTGCACCGCGTCGAGCCGCAGCGCGTCCACCCCGAAGTCGACGAACCACATCGAGACGTTCTCGAGGATGTAGTCGCGCACGGTGTCCGAGCCGGGGCCGTCGAGGTTGAGCGCCGACCCCCAGTCGTTCGAGCCGGCGAAGTAGGGCCCGAAGCGGTCGAGGTAGGCCCCGGACGGCCCGAGATGGTTGTAGACGACGTCGACCGCGACGCCCAGGCCACGGTCGTGGCAGGCGTCGACGAACCGGCGGAATCCGTCGGGTCCGCCGTAGTTCTCCGTCACGGCGAACCACAGCACGCCGTCGTAGCCCCAGCCGCGGGTGCCGTCGAAGGCGTTGACGGGCAGGACCTCGACGATCGTCACGCCGAGCTCGACCAGGTGGTCGAGCCGCTCCACGGCGCTGTCGAAGGTCCCGCCGGGGGTGAACGTGCCCACGTGCAGCTCGTAGATCACCGCGCCCGGGAGACCCCGTCCCGTCCACCCGTCGTCGGGCAGGCCCGGCGGCGCCCAGACCTGCGAGGCGGCGTGGACGCCGTCGGGCTGGCGGCGCGAGCGCGGGTCGGGCAGCGGGTCCGCGCCGTCGAGGGAGTAGGCGTACGTGCTGCCCGGGCCGGCGCCGTCGACGACGGCGCTCCACCAGCCCTCCTCCGCCGCCATCGGCCACGTCACCCCGTCGACCACCACGGCCACCGAATCGGCCGTCGGAGCCCACACCGAGAACGCCCCGTCGACGCCCAGACCCGTCATGACGATGATCCTCCCGGCACGGACGACGCGTCGCCGTGCGAACCGGGTACACGCCCGCGGCGTTAGGGTCGGTCGCGCACGACGGCATGGAGGAGCAGCACGGATGTCAGCGAGCCCGGACGAGGACGGGGCCGGGGTCGACCCCCTGTTCGCCGGGGACGGCGACGTGGCCTCGGCCATGGCGGAGGTCGACTGGTCGGCGACCCCGCTCGGTCCGTCCCGGTCCTGGCACCAGGAGCTGCGCACCGTCGTCCGCGTCCTGCTGGCCTCGCGGTTCTCCATGTGGATGGCCTGGGGGCCGGAGCTCACGTTCTTCTACAACGACTCCTACCAGCGGGACACACTGCGTGGGAAGCACCCGTGGGCGCTGGGCCGCCCCTTCCGGGAGGTGTGGTCGGAGGTCTACGACGCGGTGCTGCCGCAGGTGACCGCCGTGACCGAGCGGGGTGAGTCCACGTGGGACGAGGACCTGCTGCTCCACCTCGAGCGCAACGGCTGGCCCGAGGAGACCTACCACACGTTCTCCTACAGCCCGCTGGCCGACGAGCAGGGCCGGATCCACGGGCTGTTCTGCGCGGTGACGGAGACCACGCCCCGGGTGCTCTCCGAGCGGCGGATGGCGTTCCTGCGCGACCTCGCGACGGCGATGACCACCGCGCGCACCACCGGGGAGGTCGCCGACGCCGCCGGCGAGGTCCTCGGCGGCGACCACGCCGACCTGCCGTTCGGACTGGTCTACCTCCGCGGTCCCGACGAGGACCAGGACCCCGACGACCTGCGGCTCGCCGCCGCCGTCGGGACGGCGCGCGGCGGCCCGGCGGCGCCGGTCACCGCGGGTCTCGACGACGGGTCCGGGCCCTGGCCGCTCGGGCGGGCACGGGAGGGCACCGTCCCGGTCGAGCTGCCCGCCGGAGTGCGCGACGCCGTGCCCGACGACTGCGACCGGGTCGTCCTCGTGCCGCTGCGCCCGCCCGGGGCCCCCTCCGGCGACCTGCTCGGCGTCCTCGTCGTCGGGCTCTCGCGCTTCCTCGCCTTCGACGACCTCTACCGCGACTTCGTGGAGCTCGTCGCCGGCCAGGTCACCTCCGGCGTGCTCGACGCGCGCGCCGGGGAGTCCGAACGACGGCGGGCCGAGGCGCTGGCCGAGCTCGACGAGGCGCGGCGCCGGTTCTTCGCCGACGCCAGCCACGAGCTGCGCACGCCGCTCACGCTGATCTCGGGGCCCGTCGACGGGCTGCTCGCAGCCCCCGACCTCGCGCCCGCCCGGGCGCGCGCCGACCTCGAGGTGGTCGCCCGCAACACCCGGCGCCTCACCCGGCTCGTCGGCGACCTGCTGGAGGTGGCCCGGCTGCAGGCCGGCAGCGCCGAGCCCCGCCGCAGCCCCGTCGACCTCGGGCGCCTCACCGCCGACGTCGCCGGGATGGTGGCCTCGGCGATGGAACGTGGCGGCCTCGACTACGTCGTGGACGCCCCGGCGTGGGGGACGTCGGTCTCCCTCAGCCGGGTCGGCTGGGAGCGCATCGTGCTCAACCTCGTCGCGAACGCGCTCAAGTACACGCAGACCGGCACCGTGACCGTGCGGTTGCGTCGCGAGGGCGGCCGCGCGGTCCTCACCGTGGCCGACACCGGGATCGGGATCGCCGCCGACGAGCTGCCGCGGCTCTTCGAGCGGTTCCACCGGGTGGAGGGCGCCTGGGCCCGCAGCGCCGAGGGCAGCGGGATCGGGCTCGCGCTGGTCCGCGAGCTCGTCGAGTACGACGGCGGGTCGGTCGAGGTCGCGAGCGAACCCGGCCGGGGGACCACCTTCACCGTGCTGATGCCGGTCACCGAGCTCCGCGGCGACGCGGCGGACGCCGAGGACACCGAGGACGGCTCCGGCCGGTCCCGTGCCCTCGTCGACGAGGCGGAGCTGTGGGTGCCCGCCGACCCGACCCCGCCCGGGCCCGACCCCGACCGGGGCGTGATCGGCCGCGTCCTGGTGGCCGACGACAACGCGGACATGCGGGCGTACGTGAGCCGGCTGCTCGCTCCCCGGTGCACCGTGGTGACGGCGGTCGACGGCGACTCCGCCCTCGAGCTGGCCCTGGCCGACCCGCCCGACATGGTGGTCTCCGACGTCATGATGCCGGGCCGCGACGGCCTCGGGCTGCTGGCGGCGCTGCGCGCGGACCCGCGCACCTCCCGCGTCCCGGTGCTGCTGCTCTCCGCGCGCGCCGACGAGGAGGCGGCGGTCGAGGGGCTGGCCGCGCAGGCCGACGACTACCTGGTCAAGCCGTTCGCCCCCGGCGAGCTGCAGGCCCGTGTGCAGGCCCACCTGCAGCTGAGTCGGGCCCGGCGGGAGGCGGAGGCCCGCTTCACCGCGGTCGCCGATCTCGCCCCGGCGATGATCTGGGTCTCCGACGCCGAGGGCCGGCGGGTCTTCCTCAACGCCGGGTGGACGCGGTTCACGGGACGCGACCGGGCCGGGGAGCTCGGCGAGGGCTGGGTCACGGGGATGCACCCGCTCGACCGGGCGGGCTACGACGAGGCGGTCGGCCTCGCCCGCGCCGAGGGGCGCAGCTGGGAGACCGACTTCCGGCTGCGGCACGTGGACGGCACGTACCACCGCCTCGTCGAGCAGGCCACGCCCGTGCCCGGGCCCGACGGCCGGGCGACCGGCTGGGTCGGTGCCGCCGTGGACGTGGAGACCCGGCTGCGGGAGGCCGACCGAGCCCGCCTGCTCGCCGAGGTCGGCGCGGGCATGGAGTCCACCGACACCGTCGCGGGGCGGTTGCGCGAGCTCGCGCGGGTGCTGCGCGAGGCGGGTCTGGCCGATCGCGTCGAGATCGACGAGAAGGGCGACGTCGACGTCGACGACGTCGACGACGGCGAGGACGGCCACCGGCTCCGGCGTCCGTTGCGGGTGCGCGACCGGACGATCGGGGTGGTCGTGCTCGAGCGGGACCCGACCGCCGCCGCGTGGTCGGAGGCCGACCGCGGCCTCGTCGAGGAGGTCGTCGCCCGCGTCCTGCCGAGCTTGGACAACGCGCTGCTCTACGCCGACGAGCGCAGCGCCGCCCACCGGCTCGGGATCGTGCAGCACGCCACGGCGGCCTTCTCCGCGGCCGCGACCCCGTCCGAGGTCGGGCGGGCGATGATGGAGCACATCGTCGAACTCCTCGGGGAGGACGCCCAGGCGGCGGTCTTCGAGTACGACCGCGCCGCGCGCGAGCTCCGGATGGTCGCCCGCCGTCCGCAGTCGCGCGACCCGCGGTCGAACGGTGACGTCGTGTCCCTGGGCGCCGACACCCTGCTCACCCGCGCCGTGCGCTCCGAGCGGTCCGTCTGGGTGCACGAGCCCGAGCCCGGCGAGCCCGAGGACGCGCAGGACCCGGAGCTGGTGGCCCTCATGCGCGCCCGGGGCATGCGCAAGGTGGTGACCGTGCCGCTGATCGCGGCGGGGAACGTCGTCGGCGCCCTGGCCGTCGGCCGGGACGTCCTGGGCCGGCTCGACGCGGGGGAGCGCACGACGCTGCTGGCACTCGCCGAGCCCTGCGCGGTCGCCCTCGACCGCGCCCGCCTCTTCCGGGCCGAGCACGAGATCGCGCAGACCCTGCAGCGCTCCCTGCTGCCGCAGGCGCTGCCGGAGGTGGCGCGGCTGCCGGTCGCCGTCCGCTACCTCCCGGGCGCGGTCGGGACCTCGGCGGGCGGCGACTGGTACGACGTCGTCGAGGTCGGCTCCCACCACGTCGCGGTGGTCGTCGGCGACGTCGTGGGGCAGGGAACCGCCGCGGCGGCCGTCATGGGACAGCTCCGCACCGCGCTGTCCGGGTACCTGCTCGCGGGCCACGGTCCCGGGCCCGCCCTCGACCTCCTCGACGGGCTCGTCGCCCGGGTGCCCGGCGCCCGGGCCTCCACCGCGATCTGCGTGCTCGTCGACACCGACTCCGGCGAGGTCCGCTGGGCGCGCGCGGGCCACCTGCCCGCCCTGCTCGTCGACGGGGCCGGCCCCCGGCTGCTGACCGACGCCGCCGGACACGGCCCGCTGCTCGGCCTCGCCCAGGAGTCGCGGGTGCCGCGGACCGAGGGCGTCGTGACCATCGCCGACGGCGACGACCTCGTGCTCTACACCGACGGCCTGGTGGAGCGCCGCGGGGAGTCCCTCGACGAGGGCCTCGACCGCCTCGTCGCGGTCGCCGCGGCCCGACCCGACGTCGCTCCCGAACCGACGGCGACCTACCTGCTCGACGCCCTCGCCCCGAGCGAGGCGATCGACGACGTCGCGGTCGTGGTGCTGCGGCTGGCGCCCTCGCCGATGACCCGCACCTTCCCGGCGGATCCCGCCGAGCTCGCACGGATGCGCCGGGCGGTCCGGGCCTGGTCGGGGCCGGCGGGCCTGCGCGACGAGGTCGCGGAGGACCTCCAGCTCGCGCTCGGCGAGGCCGCCACGAACGCCGTGGAGCACGCGTACGGCGCGGTCCCGCCCGCCGGTGCCGAGGTCACCGTCACCCTCACCGTCCAGCCCGACGGCGGCGCCGCGGTGGCCGTCACCGACCACGGCACGTGGCGGGAGATCCCGACCGATCCCGGGCACCGGGGCCGTGGACTGTCCCTCATCCGGGCGCTGGCCTCCGACGTGGTGCTCGACACCGGGTCGGAGGGCACGACGGTGTCCTTCACGGTGCCGCCGGCGCGGCGCTCCGGCCGCAGCGACCGGGAGGTACCCGCCTCCGCGTCGGCCCCCGACCGCGAGGTGTCGGTGACCGTCGACGGCGGCACCGTCCGGGTCGCCGGGGACCTCGACCTCGCCGGGGCCGAGGTGCTGGCCCGGGTCGTCGCCACCCCGCCCGCGCCGACGTGGTCGGTCGACGTCACCGGGGTCGGGTACCTCGCGAGCGCCGGCATCGGCGTGCTGCTCACCTCGGCCGACGCCGGGGCGACGCTGGTGCTCCCGGAGACCGGGCCTGCCGCCCGCGTCCTCGCCCTCAGCGGGCTCGCCTCGCCGCGGGAGGCCGCCCGGTCCTGACCGGCCCCGCCACCCCTGTTCGGCGACGCGCGGGGGCGGGCACCCGACGGTCATGGAGTACAGGCAGCTGGGCCGGTCGGGACTCAAGGTCTCGACGATGACGATGGGCACGATGACCTTCGGCGGCCGGGGCATGTTCGAGCAGCTCGGCACGACCGACGTCGAGGGCGCCACCCGCCAGATCGACCTCTGCGTCGAGCACGGCGTGAACCTCGTCGACACCGCGGACATGTACTCGGCGGGCGGGTCCGAGGAGATCGTCGGACAGGCGACGAAGAACCACCGCGACGACGTCTACCTCGCCACCAAGATGCGCTTCCCGATGGGCGACGGTCCGAACGACGGCGGTGCCTCCCGCGCCCGCATCGTGCGGTCCTGCGAGGACAGCCTGCGTCGCCTCGGCGTCGAGCACATCGACCTCTACCAGCTCCACGGCTGGGACGGGCAGACCCCGCTCGAGGAGACCCTCGAGGCCCTCGACACGCTGGTGCGCAAGGGCAAGATCCGCTACATCGGCTGCTCGAACTACTCGGCCTGGCACATCATGAAGGCGCTGGCCGTCTCCGAGCGCGGCGAGTTCCAGCGCTTCGTCTCCCAGCAGATCCACTACACCCTGCAGGCCCGCGAGGCCGAGAACGAGCTGGTCCCGGTCTCGATCGACCAGGGACTCGGCATCCTCGTGTGGAGCCCGATCGCCGGCGGCCTGCTCTCGGGCAAGTTCCGGCGCGGCCAGGACGACCCGGAGACCTCCCGCCATCTCGGCGAGTGGTCCGAACCGCCGGTGCACGACCGCGAGCGGCTCTACGACATCATCGAGGTCGCCGCGGAGATCGCGGACGGCCACGGGGTGTCGGTGGCCCAGGTGGCCAACGCCTGGCTGCTGCACAAGCCCGGGGTCACCTCGCTGGTGATCGGAGCGCGCACCGAGGAGCAGCTGGCCGACAACCTCGCCGCAGCCGACCTCGCCCTGTCCGACGACGAGATCCGCCGCCTCGACGAGGTCTCGGCGATGCCACTGCTCTACCCCTACTGGCACCAGAAGAACACGATCACCGACCGGCTCTCCCCGGCCGACGCGACGCTGCTGGGCTGATCGCGCAGCCACGCCCCTCGGGTGATCTCACTCCGGCTTCATCCGGCATCCTGGGGGCGTGGCGGCGTCGGGAGCGGTGCGGGCGGGGACGGGCGCGCGCAAGAAGTCCCAGCACGAGACGAACAAGCGCATGATCGTCGAGACCACCGCGTGGATCACCGCGATCGCCGCCGCGCTCACGGTCGGGCTGCAGGCGGCGATCTCGGCGACCGCCTCGGCCCCCGACGTGCCGCGCGTGACGCCGCTGGAGTACCAGTACACGCGCCCGCAGGAGGGGCCGCTCGTCTACACGCCCTTCACGCGGTGACGCGGTGCTCCAACTCTGGTTCGTCTCGCGGGCCCTCGGGGCCATGGGTCTGCTGCTGCTCAGCCTCGTCGTCGTCCTGGGAATCCTGCACAACACCTCGGTGGTGAAGAACGCGGACCTGGGCCTGCCCCGGTTCGTGCTCGTCGCGCTGCACCGCAACCTCTCGCTCATCACGGTCGTGTTCGTGGTGCTGCACGTGGTGACGGTGCTGGTCACCGACTACGTGCACCTGCGCGTGGTGGACGTGTTCGTGCCCGGGATCGCGCTGTACAACCCGATCGGCGCGGCGATGGGCACCCTCGCCTTCGACCTGATCATCGCGATCATCGTGACCTCGGTGCTGCGGTCCCGGATCTCGCGACGCGTGTGGTTCTGGGTGCACTGGTCCTCGTACCTGTGCTGGCCGGTCGTGGTGGCGCACGCGGTGCTCAACCTGTCGTTCCGCGGTACGACGTGGTGGACGCTCGGGGTGCCGCTGCTCTCGACCGTCGCCATCGTCGGCGCGCTCCTCTACCGCCGCCGCGACACCCGGCGGACCTCCGTCCCGGTGTCCGAACGCGGCCGGGTGCCGGAGGAGGCGATCCGCGCGGTCACGGGGGAGGTGCCCGTGGTGCGGGCGGCGCCCTCCCCGGCGGGCGAGGCCGTGACCGAGACGATGTCGCCCGTCGACGCGCAGACCGAGGTGCTGCCCACGGTGGCTCCGGCCCGCCGGGTGGTCCCGCTCGCGCCGAGACGGCGGCCGTAGCCCCGCGAGGTGCACGCCAGGCAGGTCCCGGACCGGTGATCCCCGCCTGGTGTGACCCTCGCCAACGGCCCAGCGGGCCCGACCTGCCCGGCCCCGTCCGAACCCTCCGCGAGGTGCACGCCAGGCAGGTTCCGGAGGCTCGGATCCTGCCTGGTGTAGCTCTCGCGGAGCGGCGGCGGCCGTCAGGCCGGGCGCACGAGCAGCGCGACGGGGTAGCGGGCGAGGAGGTCCGCCAGGGCCGGGGCGGAGCCGTCGACGGCCTCACCGGTGACCATGTCGGTCCAGTCGGACGCGCCGGCGGGCAGCGGGAGGACCGTGTCGGCCCAGCCCCCGGCCGCCTCCAGCCCCACCGGGAGCCGCGTCGCCACGACCACGAGACGCTCCCGTCCGGCGGGGCCGCCCCGGGCGAACGCCACGGCGTGGTCGGCGGCCGGACCCGAGGCCGGCAGCGGGGCGTACCCGTCGAACAGCTCGGGGCGGAACCGGCGCAGGCGCAGCGCGGCCGCGGTCACGAGCAGCTTCGTCGCGCCGTCGGGGTCGTCCCCCGGCGGCAGCCATCCGCCGTCGATGCGCGCCAGCAGCTCGCGACGGCGGGCGAACTCGACGGGACGCCGGTTGTCCGGGTCGACCAGCGAGTACTCGAACAGCTCCGTGCCCTGGTAGACGTCCGGCACGCCCGGACCGGCGATCTGCAGCAGCTTCTGACCGAGTGAGTTCGACCGGCCGTACGCGTCGATCCCCGCCACGAACGACTCGATCTCGCCGACCGTCTCCGCGTCGCCCAGCACCTGGGCCGGCCACGCCGCGATCTGCTCGTCGACCTCGGCGTTCGCGTCGACGTGGGCCGTGACGAGCTTCGCCTCCTTCGACGCCTTCGTCAGGTAGCCGACGAGCCGGTCCTCGGTGAGCGGCCACGCCCCGATCACCGACTGCCACGCGAGCAGCTCGAGGGACGGCGACGGGAGGGGGTGGCGAGCCGAGTGCGTGCGCAGGAACGCGCCCCACTCCGCGGTGAGCTCGGACAGCACCGCGAGCCGGCCGCGGACGTCCTCGGAACGCTTCGTGTCGTGCGTGGAGAGCGTCGTCATCGCCAGCGGCGTGGCCGCCTCGCGGTGGGCGGCGGCCGTGTGGAACTCGGCGGGGGAGACCCCGAACCGGTCGGGGGCGCCGCCGACCTCGTTGAGCGCGACGAACCGGTTCCACCGGTAGAACGTGGTGTCCTCGACGCCCTTGGCGGTGACCATCCCGCTGGTCTGCTCGACCCGCAGCGTCAGCGGCCCGTCCGGGTCGGCGATCATCGCCGCCCGGATTCGGCGGACCACGGGCGCCAGCTCGGGCCGCGCCGTCGCGGCCGTGTCGACCGCCCGCTCCAGGTCGGCCCGCCCCTCGGGGAGGTACGACCGGTACACCGGGTAGGCCGCCAGCAGCTCCGCCACCGCGTCCTGCACGACGTCGTCGGACTCCTCGCCGTCCGGCACCAGGCGCGCGATGCGGCGAACCTCGGCGACCAGGATCTCGTCGGTGACCAGCCGCTTCGCGACGTGCTCGGCCACCGACAGGCGCCGGCGTTCCCCGGTGTGCTCGGCCGCGATCTGCTCGATCAGCGACTCGCCGCGCAGGTCGACGAACAGGCCGCAGACCTCGCGCAGTGCGTCGTAGCCCGTGGTGCCGTCGGCCGGCCACGACGCCGGCAGCGCCTCGACGGCGCCGTCCGCGCGCAGCGAGGTGATCTTCTCCACCAACAGCCAGGCGTCGTCACCCAGCCGCTCGCGGAGCCGTCGCAGGTACGCGCCGGGCGCGGTCAGCCCGTCGGGGTGGTCGATGCGCAGGCCGCTGACGACGTCGGGATCGGACCCGACCCAGCGCAGGACCTCGGCGTGGGTCGCGTCGAAGACCTCCGGGTCGTCCACGCGGACGGCCGCGAGGTCGGAGACGTCGAAGAACCGGCGGTAGGTCAGCTCGGCGTTGCCGCGCCGCCAGTGCACGAGCCGGTAGTGCTGCCGCTCGTGCACCTCCTGCGCGGTGCCCTCGCCCGTCCCCGGCGCCACGGGGTAGCGGTGCTCGAAGTACCGCAGCTCGGAGCCGTCGTCGGACAGCTCGAGCTTCTCGACGTCCTCCGGTGACCCGAGCACCGGGATGAGGATCGGCACCGAGAGGTCGACGTCGTACCAGGACGCGTACGGCGACTCCGGCCCGAGCGCCAGCAGCGACCACCACGACGGGTTGGCGGCCGGCACCGCGACGCCCATGTGGTTGGGCACGAGGTCGATCAGCGCCTTCAGCCCGGCCTCGCGCAGCGCGCCGATCAGGGCCACGCGCGCCTGCTCACCGCCGAGTTCGTCGTTGACCTTCGTGGGGTCGACGACGTCGTACCCGTGCATCGAGCCGGGGGAGGGCTGCAGCAGCGGGGAGCAGTACAGCGCCCCCGCCCCGAGGTCGTCGAGGTAGCCGACCAGGTCGGTCGCGGCGGCGAAGGTCTGCTCGGGGGAGAGCTGGAGCCGGTAGGTCGAGGAGGGGATGCGTCCGCTCACGAGCCCGCATCCGTCTTCTGCAGCAGCAGCGTCGACCGCGCCGCGAGGGTCACGGTGTCCCCGCCGCCGAGCGTCTCGAGGTCCGCGGGCAGGGCGTCGACGGTGGTCTGCGCCGTCGACCGCGCCGTGCCGACCACCACCATCCCGTCGACGGTGTCGAGGACGGTGGCCCACCGGTCGGGCAGACCGGCGCCCGGCAGCGTCACCTCGACGTCCTCGTGGTGGGCGTTGAACACCAGCAGGAACGAGTCGTCGACGACCCGCTGGCCGCGCTGGTCGGCCTCGAGGATGCCGTCGCCGTTGAGGAAGACCGTCAGGGTCGCCGCGCCGCCCTGCCAGTCCTCGTCGGTCATCTCCTCGCCGGAGGGGGTGAACCACGCGATGTCGCGCTGCGGCTCGTCGGAGGAGCCGGGCAGGGCGGGGCGGATCTCACGGCCGTTGAAGAACCGCCGACGGCGGAACACCGGGTGCGCCGCGCGGAGGGCCGAGACCTCGCAGGTGTAGCCCATGAGCGCCGAGTCGGACTTCTCCGGCGCCCACTCCATCCAGGAGATCTCGGAGTCCTGGCAGTAGCCGTTGTTGTTGCCGTCCTGCGTGCGGCCCTGCTCGTCGCCGTGCAGCAGCATCGGCACGCCCTGGGACAGGAACAGCGTGGCGAGGAAGTTCCGCCGCTGGCGCTGGCGCAGCTCGAGCACGGCGGCGTCGTCGGTCGGGCCCTCGACGCCGCAGTTCCACGAGTTGTTGTCGTCGGCGCCGTCCTGGCCGCCCTCGCCGTTGGCCTCGTTGTGCTTCTCGTTGTAGGAGACGAGGTCGTTGAGCGTGAAGCCGTCGTGCGCGGTGACGAAGTTGATCGAGGCGTAGGGGCGCCGGCCGTCGTCCTGGTAGAGGTCCGAGGACCCGGTGAGCCGGGCGGCGAACTCGCCGAGCGTGCCCGGCGTACCCCGCCAGAAGTCGCGGACGGTGTCGCGGTACTTGCCGTTCCACTCGGTCCACGCGGGCGGGAAGTTGCCCACCTGGTAGCCGCCCGGCCCGACGTCCCAGGGCTCCGCGATGAGCTTGACCTGCGAGATCACCGGGTCCTGCTGGACCAGGTCGAAGAAGGTCGACAGCCGGTCGACGTCGTAGAACTCGCGGGCGAGGGTGGACGCGAGGTCGAACCGGAAGCCGTCGACGTGCATCTCGGTGACCCAGTAGCGCAGCGAGTCCATGATCAGCTGCAGCGTGTGGGGCTGGCGGACGTTGAGCGAGTTCCCGGTGCCCGTGTAGTCCATGTAGTACTGCGGCTGGTCGTCGACCAGGCGGTAGTAGGCCTGGTTGTCGATCCCGCGCATCGAGAGCGTGGGCCCCTGGTGGTTGCCCTCGGCGGTGTGGTTGTAGACCACGTCGAGGATGACCTCGATGCCGGCGGCGTGCAGGTCACGCACCATCGCCTTGAACTCCTGCACCTGCGAGCCGGGCGCGCTGGACCCGGTCGGGCCGGTGCTCGCGTAGCCGAAGTGCGGGGCGAAGAAGGCGATCGTGTTGTAGCCCCAGTAGTTGCGCAGGCTGCGCTGCACGAGCGCGTCGTCGTGCACGAACTGGTGCACCGGCATGAGCTCGATCGCGGTGATCCCGAGCCGCTGCAGGTGGGAGATCGTCGCCGGGTGGGCGACCGCGGAGTACGTCCCGCGCATCTCCTCGGGGATGTCCGGGTGCTGGTAGGTCAGCCCCTTGACGTGCGCCTCGTAGATCACGGTCTCGTGGTACGGCGTGCGGGGCGGCCGGTCGTCGTGCCAGTCGAAGAACGGGTTGACGACGACGGCCTTCGGCACGTGCTGCGCCGAGTCGTCGTGGTTGACCTCGTCCGCGTTCTCGAAGTGGTACCCGAACAGCGACTCGTCCCAGGCGTAGGTCTGCCCGAGCGAACCGTCGATCGACTTCGCGTACGGGTCGATCAGCAGCTTGTGCGGGTTGCAGCGCTGGCCCGCCTCGGGATCGAGGGGCCCCTCCACCCGGTAGCCGTAGCGCTGCCCGGGGACGACGCCGGGCAGGTAGCCGTGCCAGACGAACCCGTCACGCTCGGGCAGCGGGATGCTCGTCTCGGACCCGTCGGTGTCGTACAGACACAACGTCACCCCGGTGGCGACCTCGCTGAACAACGCGAAGTTGGTGCCGGCGCCGTCGTAGGTGGCGCCCAGCGGGTAGGACGTGCCCGGCCAGGGCTGCATCGATTCTCCTCAACACCTCGAACACCGACAGGTCGCCGACCCGGGCCACGCTACCGGCCCGCACCGACACCCCGCGGTCGTTAGGCTCCGGCGCGTGGCGACCGTCTTCACCAAGATCATCAACGGCGAGATCCCCGGGCGATTCGTGTGGTCCGACGACCAGGTCGTCGGGTTCCTCTCGATCAACCCGTTGGGGCCCGGCCACACCCTCGTGGTGCCCCGCGAGGAGATTGACCAGTGGATCGACGCGCCAACCGGGCTCTTCGAGCACGCGATGACGACGGCCCGGACCATCGGCACCGTCCTCCGCGACGTCTTCGAGCCCCCGCGGGTCGCCCTCATGATCGCCGGCTTCGAGGTGCCGCACCTGCACGTCCACGTCCACCCCGCGTGGGGGCTGGAGGCCTTCGACTTCACCCAGGCCGCCGCCGACCCCGACCAGGCCGCGATGGACGACCAGGCCGAGCGGATCCGCGCCGGCCTGCGGGCGGCGGGCCACGGCGACCAGGTGCCCGCCTGATGCAGCTCATCCTCGCCCGCCACGCCGAGCCCGAGGCCGCCGAGGCCGGCCCGGACGGTGCCCCGGCGGACCCGGAGCTCTCCTCCCGCGGCCGTGTCCAGGCGAGCGCGCTCGGGTGGTGGGCCGCGAACAACACCAGCGAGAAGATCACCGAGATCGTCGTCTCCGGGATGCGGCGGGCGCAGGAGACCGCGCAGCCGGTGGCCGACGCGCTCGGTCTGACGCCCGTGGTCGAGACCGACCTCGCGGAGTTCGACCTCGGTCGCTCCTCCTACACCCCGGTCCACCAGCGGATCGACTCCGACGACCCGGACTGGGAGCGGATCAAGGAGGGCTTCCTCCCCGAGTTCGTCGACGTCGGGGCCTTCACCGCCCGGGTGCGCGGCGCCTTCGACCGCATCCTGGCGCGCCACGCCGACGCCGGCCGCGAGTCGGTGCTGGTCGTCTGCCACGCGGGCACGATCAACATGTTCCTCGCGCTCGAGCTCGCCCTGGCCCGGCCCCTGACGTTCCCGCTGGACCACGCGGGCCTGAGCCGGGTCCTCGTGTCCCGCTCGGGGACCCGCAAGGTGCGGTCGGTCAACGAGACGGGCCACGTGGCGGACCTCTTGTGACCGTGGAGGGGGAGCCCGACCCGGACGCGCTCCCCGGTCAGGCGCGGATGGTCGCGTTCGTCGACGCCTCCGTGGCGATCGCGCTCACGCTGCTCGTCCTGCAGCTCACCGAGTTGGTGCCCTCCGACGACCGGCCCGCCGGACCGCCGCAGGATCTCGTCCTCGACAACCTCTCGGTGTTCGGCAGCTTCGTGCTGAGCTTCGCCGTCATCGGCCGCTTCTGGCTGGTCCACCACCGGCTCTTCGGCTTCGGTGCGCGTCTCACACGGGGCCTGGTGCTGCTCAACCTCCTGTGGGTGCTGACCATCGTCGTCCTGCCGTTCACGACGCAGATGGTCTCCACCTACGGCTCGGAGCCGTTCGTGCTGCGCCTCTACATCGCGGTGCTCGCGGTGTGCAGCGGGCTGCTGACGGCGATGACCGTGCTCATGCGCCGGACCGGGCTCGCCGAGGGCGACCTCCGCCGCCCCCCGGACGTCTTCGTCACCCGCATGATCGCCGCGACGGGCAACGTCGTCCTCGCCTTCCTGCTCGCCGTGGTCGTCCCCGCCGTCGGGTACCTCGCGCTGCTCGCCCTGCTGCTCGACCCGCTCACGACGCGGTTGGTCGCCCGCCTCCGGCGTCGGTGACGCTCGCCCTGCCGAGGGTGCGGGGACGTGGTTCTGTTCGGGAGACAAGCCCGTCACGGCTCTTACGGAGGCGCGTCGCATGCCGCAGCAGGGCACCACCGAGGAACGCAGCCTCGCGCACTGGGCCGAGGAGGGCCGCGCGGGGATGGAGGCGTTCTACGCCCTCGCCGTCGAGGACTACCGGCAGATCGTCGCCGCCCGGGACTGGGCCGCCGACCTGCGCGGCCACGCCCGGGGCGCTGCCACCACGGTGCTCGACGTGGCCTGCGGCAGCGGGAAGTTCCCCGCCGAGCTGCAACGGCGGGGCCTCGCGGACGCCGTCGGCGACCTCCGGGTCGAGATCGACCTGCTCGACCCGTCACCGTTCTCGATCGCCGAGGCCCGCTCGGTGCTCGCAGCGCCGTTCACCGTCGGCGCCGAGCACGAGTGCCGGATCCAGGACCTGCCCGACGACGCCGGCGGGTTCGACGTCGCCTGGGCCACGCACGCCCTCTACGCCGTCCCGCCCGCCGAGATCGGCGCGGGGATCGCGCGGATGGTCGCGGCGCAGCGCCCGGGCGGGTTCGGCGCGATCGTCCACGCGTCCGCGGACTCGCACTACCTGCGCTTCGCGGAGGCGTACCGCGCCACCTTCGCCCCGGACGCGGTGCCCTTCACCACCGCCGAGCAGGTCCGCGAGGCGCTCGTCGGGGCCGGCGTCGAGCCCGCCGTCGCCCCGATCCACTACGACGTCGGCCATCCCGACCGGGCCGTGATCGAGGGCTTCCTCCAGCGCTGCGTCTTCGACGACTCGGTCTCGCTCGACCGCATGGAGTCCGAGGGCGCGGTGGGGGAGTACCTCGCCGGTCGGCGGAACGACGACGGATACCGCTTCACCCAGGTCGTCCACGTCCTCACATGGGAGAGACCCGCATGAACCCGCACCTCAGCGAAGCCACCGCGGCCGGTGCCCCCGACGACGTCGCCCCCGCCTGGGACGGCGACAACGAGCAGTGGTGGGACTGGTACATGTCCCTCGCCGGCACCGAGGCGCCGAGGACCCCGGTCGAGATCCCCGCCTCCGACCCCGGCCCGCTCCCCGGCGACGCGGCCGTGATCGCCGAGTTCGCCGAGCCCTACGACCTGCCCCTCGGGGCGGCCGGGGCCTTCGCCGCCGACGGCTTCGTCGTCCTGCCCCGCGTGGTGTCCCCGGGCGCGGCGGAGGTGCTGCGCCGGCGCCTCACCGACCTTCTCGCCACGACGACCGGGTCAGCACTGCGCGCCCGCGAGATGATGTGGCTGGAGGACCCGCTGGTCCGGGCGGCCGTCCTGTCGCCGCGCATCGCCGGCATCTGCGCGGCGCTCCTCGGCCACGACACGCTGCGGCTCTACCACGACAGCGCGCTCTGCAAGGAGCCCGGCGCGGGCCGCACCCCCTGGCACTACGACGCCCACCACTTCCCGCTCGACTCCCACGACGTGATCTCGACGTGGATGCCGCTGCAGGCGGTCCCGGCGGCGATGGGTCCGCTCTCGTTCGCACGCGGGATGGACACGTGGAAGCTGGTGGCCGACGTGCCCTTCGACAAGGTCGGGACCTCCTACGACCTGACGGTGTCGGAGACCCTGCGCGACGCGGGCGTCGTGGTCCACGACGAGCCGTTCGCGCTCGGCGACGTCAGCTTCCACTCGACGCTGTGCTTCCACACCGCGGGCGCGAACCACACGACGCAGCCGCGCATGGTGCTGGGCGCGACGTACTACGCCGACGGGGCTCGCGTGATCGACCGCCCCACGATGGTCAGCGGGGACTGGCGGCTCTTCGTGCCCGACACCGAGCCGGGCGAGACCGCGGCGAGTGCCCACAACCCGATCGTCACCGATCGCTCCTGACCCCTTCCCGACGACGGGTGGGGCTGGTTGTGTTGCAGCGCACACGGAATTCCGCAGGGAGGGTTCGATGACGTACCGCCTGACCGCCAGCTACCACCACCCCGCCGACAAGGACGCCTTCGTCGCGCACTACCGCGACACCCACGCGCCGCTGGCAGCGAAGCTGCCCGACCTCCGGTCGTTCACGTGGGGCGTCTGCGAGACGCCGGACGGGTCGCAGCCGGCCCACGCGCTGATCGCGGTGCTGGACTGGGACTCGAAGGAGGCCGCCCAGGCCTCGCTGGGCTCCGAGCCCGGTCAGGCGGCCGTGGCCGACCTGGACACCTTCGCCCAGGCCGGGGTCGACATGGAGTTCCAGGAGCTCACGACGACCGTGTGACGTCGGGCCGTGGCGGCCGTTCCGACGGCCGCCACAGCTCGGCCCGTTCGGCCCGCCGCTCGCGACCGTAGCGGGCGGTCCGCGTCCGGCTGAGCAGCACGGCGACCACCCGCACCACCAGCCCGAGGAGCAGCAGCGGCGGGACGTGCACCCCGTCGGGCACGGGCAGCGCGACCATCACGAGGCTCAGCCCCGCGAGCACCGCCCCCGCGATCACGAGCGGCGCGAGGACCGGATCCCGCCGCCACGCGCGGGCCGCCGCGGGCCGGATCGTCGGGGGTACCGACCGCCGCAGGGCGACGACGACGAGGCCGACGACGGCGAGCACCGCGACGACCGCCACCCCGTGCCCGATCGCGCCCGCGCCCGCCGAGGCGCCCGCCCGCGACGTCGGGAGCCGTGGGGCGAGCGAGACGCCGACGACTGCGGCCGCGAGGAACAGCAGCGTCATCACCAGCCCCGCCCGACGGACCAGGCCGAGCATCGCGAGCGGCACGTTGAAGGCGGCGGGCTCCAGGGTCGGGTCGAGCGCGAGCGCATCGGCGAATGCGCGCAGGGCCCGCCGCGAGCGGCCGAGGGTGAGGTCGACCACGCCGAGGGCGTTGAGGTTCGCCGGGTCGTCCGGCCGCAGACGCACCGCCTCCTGCAGGCGGGGGAGGGCTGCGCGCGCGCCCCGGCGGCCGTGCGTCGAGGCGAGGACCTGTCCGAGCGCGTAGTGCGCGTGGTCGTTCTCCGGCGCGAGCTGCACCGCGTACTCGCCGTGGGCCCGCGCGCGGTGGTAGTCCGCCCGGCCCTCGCTCCCCAACATCTGGGCGAGCAGGACGTGGGCCGTGACCTGGTGCGGGTCGTGGAGCAGCAGCTCCTCGGCGGTCGCGACGGCCTCCGGGAACCGTCGGGCGTGGTAGAGCGTGTCGAGCCGGCTGGTGAGGTGCGCGCGCGGGGGGAGACCGAGCGCGGCGGCCCGGTCGAGGGCCGCGAGCGCGTCGTCGTGATGGCCGACCCGCTGCTCGAGCAGGGCGAGCACGTGGAAGGCGGCGGCGTCGTCCGGGTCCTCGGCGAGGGCGCGGGCGATCTCGGGGCGCGCCCGGTCGTACTGCCGGGCGTCGACGAGCAGGCCCGCACGGCGCCGGGCCTCTCCGGGGCTCACAGCAGCTTGTGGCGCTTCATGTACGTGGCGAGCTCGTCGTAGGAGCCGTCGCCGTTGGCGTACAGCGCCACCTGGCGGGCGGTGGTGAACCACGGGCCGGTCGAGGGCCGTACCTCGGCGGCGGCTGCGAGCAGGTCCTCCTGGGTGATCATCCGGGCGGTGCCGGTGCTCACCGAGTCGAGCAGGGCGCGCTCCGTCGCGGCCTCGCAGAGGTGGGCGAGGTCGGCGCCGGAGAACCCCGCGGTGCGCGCGACGAGGGGCTTGAGGCGGACGTTCTCCACCGGACGGTCGCGCAGGTGGTACTCCAGGACGGCCCGCCGGGCGTCGTCGTCCGGCGGCACCACGAGGACCGTCCGGTCGAACCGTCCGGGCCGCCGGAGGGCCGGGTCGACGTCCCACGGCATGTTGCTCGCCGCCAGCACGAACACGCCCTCGTTGTCCGCCGACACCCCGTCGAGCTCGGCGAGCAGCTGGGTGATGACCTGCCGCAGCACCCCGCCGACGACCGCCGACCGCTTCTGCGCGATCCCGTCGAGCTCGTCGAGGAAGAGGACACACGGCGCCGCGGCGCGGGCGGCGAGGAAGACGTCGTGCATGTTCCGCTCGGAGCGGCCGGCCCACTGGTCGAGCACGTCGTGGATGCCGATCGAGAGGAAGCTCGCGCCCAGCTCACCCGCGAGCGCCCGCGCGAAGAAGGTCTTGCCGCACCCCGGGGGCCCGTAGAGCAGCAGCCCGCCGCGCAGGCTCTTGCCGTAGAGCGCCCGCAGCTTCTCGTGGCGCAGCGGTGCCAGGAACGCCGCCTCCAGGCGCTTCTTCACCGCGTCCATGCCGCCGACGTCGGCCAGGCGCAGGTCCGGGCGCTCCACCGCGAACCGGCCACCGCCTGACGGCGGGTGCGCCGGGACGCGCTCCGGCTCCTCGGTCTCGGCCGCGAACCGGGGCCCGACGACGTCGCTGACCTCGGCCTCGGCGGCGTCCCAGTCGAAGGAGGGCTTCCCGACGGCGGCCGGGGCCGGCTCGGGCGGTTCGGTCGCGGCGGGTGCCAGCGCACGGGCCATCAGCGCGGCCGCCCCGGCGTGCCCCGGCTCGCGGCCGAGCACGGCCGCCACGTGGGAGATCGCCTCCTGCTGCTCCCCGGCGTCGAGCAGCAGCCCGGCCAGGTGCAGCCGCAGCGTCGCGTCCTCCGGGGCCGCCGCGACCGCGGCTCGCAGGCTGTCGAGCAGGGGATCCGCGCCGCTCACGTCCGGCACCCTAGCCAGTTCCCGGCCTGCCGCAGCTTCGCAGGAGCGACGAGGTCGTCTCCCTCGTCCTGCGTGTCCGGGACCGGCGGCGGGTGGGACGGCTCATGCGTCGCGCACACCGTCGGGCGGGGTCGGGGACGGGGTGCGGTGACTCCTCCGCGTCGCGCGGACAACTGTGTGCGCGACGCGTCGGGGTGGACGGGGTCGTTCGCCGTGAGGCCTGGAGTGTGTGCGCGACGCGTCGGAGCCGGTGCGGCGGGGAGACCCGAGGGCACGTGCGATGCCCGCGCCCCGAGCCGCACCGCGTCCCGCGGTGCTCAGCGGTCGAGCATGGCCTCCTCGTAGTCCAGCTCGCGGAGCAGTTCGCGCATGGCGGACTCGTCGAGGCGGCCCATGTCGCGGAAGCGGACGAAGGTCTGCCGCTCGGCGTCGAGCATGGCGCGGCGCAGCCGGACGAACGCCACCGAGGGCGATTCGCCGATCTCCGCGGCGGGGCGCCCGAGGCGTTCCCAGGCGCCGTTGGAGCGTTGCTCGGCCCAGGAGCGGAGCTGGTCGGTGACGTGGCCGGGGGTCCGGTCGCCGTCGGTCGTGGTGAGCTCCTCGAGGCGGCTCAGTGCCTGCTCGGCGGCCGCCTGCTTGGCGGCGGCCTCCTTGAGGGTGTCGGCCTGGCCCCCGGTGTCGTAGACGTTGAGCCGCCGGATCACCCAGGGCAGGGAGAGGCCCTGGAGGAGCAGGGTCCCGACCGTCACCACGAAGGCGAGGAACACCACGATGTCGCGGCCGGGCATCGCCGGGTCGATCGTGAACGCCGCGGCCAGCGTCACCACCCCGCGCATGCCGGCCCAGGACAGGACCACGGGCACCCGGGCGGGCATCGCCGGACCGCGCGCCCGGACCTTCGGCAGGAGGCGCGGGAGGTAGATCGTCGGGAACATCCAGACGAAGCGGGCGAGGATCGTCGCCGCGAGGACGGCGACCGAGGCCCAGGCGATGACGCCGAAGGAGATCCGGAGGTCGGCGACGACGACCGCGAGCTGCAGCCCGATCAGGGCGAAGACGAGGGCCTCGAGCAGACGGTCGAGGGCCTTCCAGACGGCCTGGTCCTGGATGCGGGTCGCGAACCCGCCCTCGTTGGACCGGTGCCCGAGGTAGAGCCCCGCGATCACGACGGCGAGCACCCCGGAGGCGTGCAGGTCCTCCGCCAACAGGTAGATCGCGAACGGCACGACGAGCCCGACCGCGCTCTCCAGGGACGAGTCGCCCAGCCGCAGCCGCACGCGGTGGATCAGCCAGCCCGCGGCCGCGCCGAGGACGATGCCGCCCGCCGCGGCGAGGACGAACTCGCCGATGCCCTCCCACAGCGAGGCCCCGGTACCGAGGGCCACGGCCAGCAGCACCCGGAACAGCGTCAGGGCCGTCGCGTCGTTGAGCAGGCTCTCGCCCTCGAGCACGGTCATCATGCGGCGGTTCAGCCCGAGGCGGCGCCCGATCGACGCGGCGGCGACCGCGTCGGGCGGTGCCACGACCGCCCCGAGGACCAGCGCGCTCGCCAGCGGCAGACCCGGGACGACCAGCCACGCGACGAGACCCACGGCCACCGTCGTGAAGATGACCAGGCCGAAGGCGAGCTGGCCGATGCGGTTGAGGTTCTCCCGGATCCGCAGCGCGGACGACTCCAGCGCGGCCGAGTAGAGCAGCGGCGGGAGGACGAGGAAGAGGACGAGGTCGGGGTCCAGGGGGACGTTGGGGATGCCCGGGACGAAGGACAGCACGAGACCGACCAGCACGAGCAGCAGCGGGGAGGAGACGCGGAAGCGGTCGGCGAGGGCGGTGACCGCGAGCGAGACGACGAGGACGATGAGGAGGGCGAGGCCGTTCACGGGGTGGTGCTCCCTCGACGGTGGACGCTCACCGCGTAGCCGCCGCCCGTGAAGGGCTCGCGCCCGTCCCAGTCGGCGGTGCGGGTGAGCAGCTGCAGGCCGGCGCCGACGGCGGCCGTGTCGTAGGCGTGCAGGTCGGGGAACGGCACGCCGTCGGGAAGGGTGAAGGGGACGTGCCCGTCATCGAGCCCGAACCCGAGGACGAGCAGTCCGCCCGGGCGCAGGTGCGCCGCCAGCCGGGCGATCACGCGGGCGTGCGTGCCGGGGGTGAGCAGCGGCCACAGGTTGCCGGCGCCGACCACGAGGTCGAAGCGTCGACCGAGGTCGAGCGTCGCGAGGTCCCGCAGGTGCCACGGCAGGTGCGGGGCGGCGGTACGGGCCTCGTCGAGCATGGAGGCGTCGAGGTCGACCCCCTCGACGCGGTGTCCCAGCTCGGCGAGGTGGATCGCGACCCGACCCGTGCCGCACCCGGCGTCGAGGACGTCGGACGGCGTCCCGTCGAGCAGCGCGTGGACCCGCCGGGCCTCGCCGTGCAGGTCGGCGCCCTCGGCGGCCATCGTCGCGAAGCGCTCCGCGTAGCCGGGTCCGGCGGTCCCTCCGGTGACGACGAGCCAGGGGTTCTCGGGCACCGGCGCATGTTAGTGCCGGGGCGGGCGCAGCGACGGGGGAGCGGACCGGTCGAGGCGGTAGACGCGGTGGTCCGGCGGGTCGACGGGGTTGTCGGGGGACGCGAGCGCCGCGCCGACGAACCGGAACCCGGCCTTCTCCAGTGCCCGCGAGGAGGCCCGATTGCCCGTCGCGACGGGGACGAGCAGGCAGCCGGCGTCGGGGTGGGTGACGAAGGTGTCGGCGGCGAGGTCCCGGATCAGGGCGGTCCCGATGCCGTGCCCGACCTCAGCGGGGTCGCCGACGAGGTAGTCGATGGTCATGGCGTCGGTCGGTACGTCGATCTGTCCCGCGTACTCGGCGACCTCCTCCGGGTAGGCGTGCCAGAACGAACGCTGGCACAGGCCGAGCGGGCGCCCGTCGAGGTCCGCGACCAGGTCCTCGGCGGGCTCCTCGCCGCGCAGCGTCCGCCCGAAGTCCCGCTCCACCGCCGCCGGGCTCGGGTCGTGTGCCCACCACCGCGCGACGTGGGGCTCGGCCAGCCAGCGCCCGATCAGCGGGAAGTCGTCCCGCGCGACGCGCCGGAAGGTGATGGCCACGGCAGGCAGCCAACCCTTCCCGACGACGGGTCGCACCCGATTTCGTGGGTCGGGAACCGTGCGACGATGCGCGACGTCCGAGGAGGTGAGATGACCATGACCGCTGCCGGCCCCGCCTGGCCCCCGCACCCGCCCGATCACCTGATCGACCTGGCGGAGTGGGAGGCGCTGCCCGAGGACACGTCCGCGCGGTACGAGCTGGTGGAGGGGGTGATGGTCGTCAGCCCGCGCCCCTCGTACCGGCACCAGGAGTTGGTGTTCCGCCTGTGCCACCAGCTGCGGGAGCAGCTCCCCGACGGACTCACCGCCCTGCCGGAGGTCGAGCTGGTGATCGACGGTCGAGGGCCGGCGACCGTCCGGGTGCCGGACGTCGTCGTGGTCCCCGTCGAGCACGTCCCCGACCGGGCGCGTGGCGGTCCCGGGGACGTCGTCGCGGCCGTCGAGGTGCTCTCGCCCGGATCCCGGCGCACCGACCGCGTCGCGAAGCTCGCCGAGTACGCCGAGGCGGGCGTCGAGCACTACGTGATCGTCGACCCGGACGGGCCGATCGCGGAGTTCGCCCTCGTCGACGGGGCCTACCGGCTCGTCGCCGAGCACCGCGGGGCGGCGACGCTCGCACTCGGTCCGACGATCACGGTCTGAGCGCTCACACCATCCCCACATGCGCATCCGTGCATGTATCGTCCGGGTCATGGGGCACGACCACGGGCACGGACATGGCCACGGACATGGCCACGGACACGGGGCGGCGGCGGACGGCCGCCGGCTGACCGTCGCGCTCGGGATCACGGCCCTGGTGCTCGTGTCGGGCGCGGTCGGTGCCGCGATCACCGGGTCGCTGTCGCTGCTCGCCGACCTCGGGCACCAGGTCACCGACGTGGCGGCGCTGGTCATGGCCGTGGTCGCGGCGCGCCTGGCGCAGCGCCCGCCGAGTGCGCGCCGCACGTTCGGGCTCGGGCGCAGCGAGGTGCTCGGTGCCGCCGTCAACGCCCTGGCGCTGCTCGCGGTCACCGTGTGGGTCGCGGTCGAGGCGGTCGAACGCCTGCTGGCCGACGCCCCGCCCGAGGTCCCCGGGGTCGCGCTGCTGATCTTCGGTGCGGTCGGCCTCGTCGGGAACCTGATCTCGCTCGCCGTGCTCTCCGGCGGCAGCGGCTCGCTCAACGTCCGGGGGGCGGCGCTCCACGTGCTGGGCGACGCCCTCGGATCGGTCGCGGTGATGGTCGCCGCCGGCGTGCTGCTGCTGACCGGGTGGCCGTACGCCGACGTCGTGGCCTCTCTGGTGATCGTGGCGATCCTCGTGCCCCGCACCGTGGGGCTGCTCTCGACGACCGCCCACGTCCTGCTCGAGGGCGCGCCCCCGGGCGTGGACGTCGAGGAGGTCCGGGCCGCCCTGCTCGCGGTCCCCGGGGTGCGGGAGGTCCACGACCTGCACGTGTGGGTCATCTCCGACCGCACCCCGGCCGCGTCGGCCCATCTCGTCGTCGACGACGGCACCACCTCGCACTGCGAGGGCCGTGCCGACGACGGCAGCGTGCTCGACCGCGCCGCCGCCGCCCTGCGCGAGGAGTTCGGGCTCGATCACTCCACGTTGCAGATCGAGACGCCCGAGCACGCCGATCACGAGGAGCACTGTCCCTCGCCCCCCGTTCGAGTGGCCGTTAACGACCCTGTGACACCGCGGCAAAGCTGACCACATCGGGCTCACCCAGGCTTCACCGTGCGCCACCCGAGCGGGTCGGCCGGTACGAAGGGGTGGGCAGATGTCGCAGGACGTGCAGGCGCAGGCGGCGGCGCCCCCGGCGAAGGCCAACGAGACCCTCGAGGACTACACCCTCCGGTTCGCGCCGCGCAGTTACCGGAAATGGTCCACGGGCGTGGTCGCCACGTCGGCGCTGGGTGGCATCGCCTATCTGGCCGACTTCGCGATCGGCGCGAACATCGGCATCTCCTACGGCACCGTGAACGCGCTGTGGGGGATCGGCGTGTTCGCGGTCGTCATCTTCCTGTCCGGGTTCCCGCTGGCCTTCTACGCCGCGCGCTACAACCTCGACCTGGACCTCATCACCCGGGGCAGCGGCTTCGGCTACTACGGGTCCGTCGTCACGAACATCATCTTCGCGACGTTCACCTTCATCTTCTTCGCCCTCGAGGGCTCGATCATGGCGCAGGGCCTCGAACTGGGCCTGGGCCTGCCGCTGTGGGCGGGCTACGCGCTCTCGACGATCATCATCTTCCCGCTCGTGGTCTACGGGATGAGCCTGCTCTCGAAACTGCAGCTCTGGACGACGCCGCTGTGGCTGATCCTCATGGTCGCGCCGTTCGTCTACCTGCTGCTGAGCCACCCCGAGTCGGTGCAGACGTTCTTCGCCTACCAGGGTGAGGAGGGCCAGGGGGCCCCGTCGCTCGGTGCCGTCTTCCTCGCCGCCGGTGTGTGCCTCTCGCTGATCGCGCAGATCGCCGAGCAGATCGACTACCTGCGCTTCATGCCGCCGAAGACGCCCGAGAACTCGCGGCGCTGGTGGACCGCCGTCGTCCTCGCGGGACCGGGCTGGGTCATCTTCGGCGCCGCCAAGCAGGTGGTCGGGCTGTTCCTCGCGGTGTACCTGCTGGCGAACGTGGCGGGTGCGTCGGAGTTCGCCAACGAACCGGTGCGCCAGTTCGTCGTCATCTACAACGACATCCTGCCCGGCTGGCTCGCCCTCACCCTCGCGGTGATCCTCGTCGTCATCAGCCAGATCAAGATCAACGTGACCAACGCCTACTCCGGGTCGCTGGCATGGACGAACTCGTTCACCCGCGTCACCAAGTACTACCCGGGGCGGCTCGTGTTCCTCGGCGTCAACCTCGTGATCGCGCTGATCCTCATGGAAGCGAACATGTTCGACTTCCTGAACACGATCCTCGGCTTCTACGCGAACTGCGGCATGGCGTGGGTGGTCGTGGTCGCCACCGACATCGCGATCAACAAGTACGTCCTGGGGCTCTCGCCGAAGCAGCCCGAGTTCCGGCGCGGGATGATCTACGACGTCAACCCCGTCGGCTTCGTCTCGATGATCGTCTCGGCCGGCGTCTCGATCCTCGCGTTCTTCGGGGCGCTCGGCTCGACGCTCGCCTCGTACTCCCCGCTGGTCGCGATCGGGCTCGCGTTCGTGCTGCCGCCGATCCTCGCGATCGCGACGAAGGGCAAGTACTACCTGCGCCGTTCCGAGGACGGGATCGACTCGCCGATGCTCGACGAGCTCGGCAACCCCTCGGGCGAGACGCTGCACTGCCAGGTGTGCGACCAGGACTTCGAGCGCCCCGACATGACCGCCTCGGGCACCGGGACCGGCCACGTCTGCTCGCTGTGCCTGTCCACCGACCGCAGCGGGGACCACGTCCTGCCGGCCGCCCCGTAGTCTCGCCGCCACCCGACCGGGAGGAGCCCGAGGTGCTGCTGTCGCCCCACGAACAGGAGAAGCTGCTGCTGCACGTGGCGGCCAACCTCGCGAGGGAACGGCGGGGCCGCGGGCTCCGGCTCAACCATCCCGAGGCGGTCGCCCTGCTCAGCTCGTGGATCCTCGAGGGCGCGCGGGACGGCCGGTCGGTGGCCGAGCTCATGGCGGACGGACAGCACGTCCTGACCCGCGACGACGTCATGGAGGGCGTACCCGAGATGGTGCCCAGCGTGGCCGTGGAGGCGACGTTCCCGGACGGGACGAAGCTCGTCACCGTGCACGAGCCGATCCAGTGAGGCGAGCGGAGCGCGAGCGGAGCGACGGGGGCAGCGAGTGAGCGGGACGACCGACCAGGGACCCGGCGCGATCCTCCCCGGCGACGGCGACATCGTCGCGGGGGAGGGCGCGCGAACGCTCTCGCTGACCGTGACGAACACGGGCGACCGGCCGATCCAGGTCGGCTCGCACATGCACTTCGCGTCGACCAACCCGGCGCTCGCCTTCGACCGGGCGGCGGCGTCGGGCATGCGCCTCGCCATCCAGGCGGGCACCTCGGTGCGCTTCGAGCCCGGCGTCGAGAAGGACGTCGACCTCGTCGCGCTGGGCGGGCGGGGGTCGTTCCCCGGCGGGCGGCTGGACGTGGCCGACCCCGCCGGCACCGACCCGTCGTCGGGAAGGACGGGCAGTGGCTGGAGCGTCGGGCGCGACCGGTACGCGGCGCTCTTCGGCCCGACGACGGGTGACCGCGTCCGGTTGGCCGACACCGACCTGACCATCCGCGTCGAGGAGGACCGCTCGCGCGGTCCGCGGGGCGGGGACGAGGCGGTGTTCGGCGGCGGGAAGGTCATCCGCGAGTCGATGGGCCAGTCCCGGGCCACCCGCGCCGAGGGCGCGGCCGATCTGATCATCACCGGCGCGCTGGTGCTCGACCACTGGGGCGTGGTGAAGGCCGACGTCGGCGTGCGCGACGGGCGGATCGTCGGGCTCGGCAAGGCCGGCAACCCGGACACGATGGACGGGGTCTCCCCGGAGCTCGTGATCGGGCCGTCCACGGAAATCCTCGCCGGGAACGGCCTCATCCTGACGGCGGGTGGGGTCGACTGCCACGTCCACCTCATCAGCCCGCAGCAGATCCCGGAGGCGCTCGGCTCGGGCGTCACGACGTGGATCGCCGGTGGCACCGGGCCGGCGGAGGGCACGAAGGCGACGACGGTGACACCGGGCGCCTGGTGGCTCGCGCGTATGTTCACGGCCCTGGACTCCGTGCCGCTGAACGTCTCGCTGCTCGGCAAGGGCAACACGGTCGGGCTCGAGGCGATGCGCGAGCAGGTCGCCGCGGGCGCCTCCGGGTTCAAGGTCCACGAGGACTGGGGCGCGACCCCGGCGGCGATCGACGCCGCCCTGCGCGTGGCCGACGAGACGGGTGTCCAGGTCGCGCTGCACACCGACACGCTCAACGAGGCCGGCTACGTCGACTCGACCCTCGCCGCGATCGCCGGCCGGTCGATCCACGCGTACCACACCGAGGGGGCCGGGGGCGGGCACGCGCCGGACATCATCACCGTCGCCGGGCAGCCGCACGTGCTCCCGTCGTCGACCAACCCGACCCGCCCGCACACCGTGAACACCGTCGACGAGCACCTCGACATGCTCATGGTCTGCCACCACCTCTCGCCGTCGATCCCGGAGGACCTGGCGTTCGCCGAGTCGCGCATCCGGGCCTCGACGATCGCCGCGGAGGACCTGCTCCACGATCTCGGCGCGATCTCGATGATCGGCTCGGACTCGCAGGCGATGGGGCGGGTCGGCGAGGTCGTGCTGCGGACCTGGCACACGGCGCACGCGGCCAAGCGACGCGTCACGGGGCTGACCGGCGTGCAGGCCTCGGGCGACGACAACGAGCGCGCCCGGCGGTACGTCGCGAAGTACACGATCTGTCCTGCGGTGGCGCACGGGCTCGACGGTGAGGTCGGGTCGGTGGAGGTCGGGAAGCTCGCCGACCTCGTGCTCTGGGACCCGGCGTTCTTCGGCGTCCGGCCGAACGTCGTGGTCAAGGGCGGCATGATCGCGTGGGGCCGGATGGGCGACGCCAACGCCTCGATCCCGACCCCGCAGCCCGAGCTGTCCCGGCCGATGTTCGGTGCCATGGGGGCGGCCCCGGCGGCCTCCTCGGTCTTCTTCACGGCGCCCGGGGTGACCCCGCCCGACGTGGACGTGGCGCGCCGCTTCGTGCCCGTGCGCTCGACCCGGGCGGTGGCCAAGGCCGACATGCCGCAGAACGACGCGACACCGGACATCCGGGTCGATCCGGAGACGTTCACGGTGACGATCGACGGCTCGGTGGTCGACCCCGACCCGGTGCGCGAACTGCCGATGGCGCAGCGGTACTTCCTGTTCTAGGAGGTGGCTTCGCCCGTGAGTACTTTTCCGTGTCAGGACACGGAGACGTACTCACAGGGCGGGAGGTCACCTGCATGGCGGTCACGCACTCCATCACGGACAGCCCGCTCGGGCCGTTGACGCTGCGCGCCGACGACGGGGTGCTGTCCGGGCTGTTCATGACCGACCACCGGCACGGACCGTCCGTCGAGAAGCTGGGGGAGCGGGTCGACGACGCGGCGCCCGCTGCCCGGGAGGAGCTCGCCGCCTACTTCGCCGGGGAGCTGCGCGCGTTCACCGTGGACGTGGTGCTGCGCGGCACGGAGTTCCAGTCCCGGGTGTGGGCCGGCCTGCGCACGATCCCCTTCGGCGAGACCTGGACCTACGGAGAGCTCGCGGAGGCGATCGGAGCGCCGACGGCCGTCCGCGCGGTGGGCCTCGCGAACGGGAAGAACCCGGTCAGCATCGTCGTGCCGTGCCACCGCGTGATCGGGGCGAGCGGGTCGCTCACCGGCTACGGCGGGGGCATGGAGCGCAAGCGGGCGCTGCTCGACCTCGAGGGCCTCGGGGCGCCGACGCTGTTCGGCTGAGTGCCGCCCGGCGTCCGGAGCATCGCGCTCCGCCGTGATGCCGACCACTTTGCCATCGCCTAACCTTCACCGCCCGGACGGATCTTCTGTCCGGATCGGGGGGAGGGACGACAGATGACCGATCCGATGGACGCGTCACGCAGTCGCCATGGGGGCTCGGAGCGCGAGGGGCAGCAGGCCTGGAGGCCGTCGAGCGACGCCGGAGCAGCCGGGCCCGATCACGACGGCCCGCAGCAGGGCTACGGCGGACGACACGGCTCCGGCGACCACGGGCAGCAGGGGTACGGCCAGCAGCAGGGCTATGGCCAGCAGGGCTATGGCCAGCAGGGCTATGGCCAGCAGGGCTATGGCCAGCAGGGCTATGGCCAGCAGGGCTATGGCCAGCAGGGCTACGGCCAGCAGGGCTACGGCCAGCAGGGCTACGGCCAGCAGGGCTACGGCCAGCACACCTTCGGCCAGCAGCAGGGGTACGGCCAGTACGGCCAGCAGCAGGGCTTCGGGGCACCGGCCGGATACGGGTCCGGTCCCGCAAGCGGACCGGCTCCCGCTGCGACGCCCGCGGCACCCACGTCGAGTGGCGGCAACGGGCTCGCGACGGCCGGCTTCGTCGTCGGGCTGATCGGATTGATCCTCTCCTTCATCCCCTTCATCGGGGTGATCGCGTGGCCGCTGGTGATCATCGGTCTGATTCTCGCCGGTATCGGCCTGGTCCGTTCTCGCTCCCGCGGCGGACGCGGGATGTCGATCGCGGGGCTCGTCGTCTCGGCACTCGGTCTGTTGATCTGCATCATCTATGCCGCCGCCTTCACGAGCGCCGTGAACGACCTCGCACCGGTCGCGGGTTCGCCGAACGTGTCGGCACCGGCGAGCGGGTCGGAGGCCCCGGCGAGCAACACCGCGGCGTTCGGCACGCCGATCTCGTATCCCAACGGCCTCCAGGTCACTGTGGCAGCGCCGACGGCCTTCTCGCCGTCGTCCTCGGCCGCGGGCGCGGACGGCGTCAAGAACGTCCAGGTCAAGGTCACCATCCAGAACGGCACGAACGAGGTCTTCCAGCCCGCCACGGCGATCACCAGTGCGTCGGTCGGTGGCCAGGAGGCGACCTCGATCGTCGACATCCCCAAGAAGATCGGCCTCCCGCCGAGCACGTCGGTCCAGCCGGGGAAGAGCACGACGTACACCGTCGGGTTCAGCGTGCCCGTCGAGACCGGTGACCTCCAGGTCGACGTGCGCCCCGGGTTCGTCCTCGAAGCCGCGACCTTCACCGGCCCTCTGCCGTAGGCGCGACTGAGTCTCCTGCCGGTAACACGCCGGCCCTAGGGTGGGGCGGTGCTCGCCCCGGACCTCTGGCTGCTCGCCGACTCGCGGCTGCCGACCGGCGGGCACGCCCACTCCGGCGGCATCGAGGCGGCGGTGCGCCGCGGTCTCGTCCGCGCTCCGGACGACGTCGCGGCCTGGCTCGCCGGCCGGGTCCCGACGACGGGTCTGGTGACGGCGGCCGCGGCGGCCGCGGCCTGCGCGCTGGTGGCCGACCGCCCGGAGCCCGACTGGACGCCGTGGGACGCCGCGCTGTCGGCGCGGACCCCGGTGGCGGCGCTGCGCGAGGTGTCGCGCCAACAGGGGCGGGCGATGCTCCGCACGGTGCGCGCCGCCTGGCCGACGGCCGCCGTCGACCGGCTCGGGACCCGACCGCACCAGGCCCTCGTGCTCGGCGTCACCGTCGCCGCAGCGGGCGGCGCCCCGCACGACGCGGCCGCGCTCGCCGTCCACCACCTCGTCGGGCAGGTGTGCTCGGCCGCGGTGCGGCTCCTCGGGCTCGACCCGCTCGCCCTCGCCGGAGTTCACGCCCGCGCCCTGGCCGAGCACGGACCCGTCGTCGGGAAGGCCTCCGACGCGGGGACGGCGGCCGCGCTCGCGGACGACCCCGATCTGCTGCCCACGGCGACGATACCGTTGCCGGAGGTGCTCGCCGTCCTGCACGTCCGATCCGAGGGAGCTCTCTTTGCTTCATAGACTCGACGAACTCGACCTGTCCGGGGGTGCGCACGACCACCCCAAGCCGGGTCGTGCGGTGCGCATCGGGATCGGCGGGCCGGTGGGGTGCGGCAAGACGGCGCTGGTCGCGGCGCTGTGCCGGGTGCTGCGTGACGAGCTCTCGCTCGCGGTCGTCACCAACGACATCTACACGACCGAGGACGCCGACTTCCTGCGCCGCGAGGCCGTGCTCGACGCCGACCGGATCGCCGCCGTCCGCACCGGCTGCTGCCCGCACACGGCGATCCGGGACGACGTCACCGCGAACCTCGACGCCGTCGAGGACCTCGTGGAGCGGTTCGATCCCGACCTGGTGCTCGTCGAGTCCGGCGGGGACAACCTCACCGCGACCTTCAGCTACGGGCTGATCGACCGCCAGATCTTCGTCATCGACACCGCCGGCGGCGACGACGTGCCGCGCAAGGGCGGGCCGGGCGTGGCGGGCGCCGACCTCCTGGTGATCAACAAGGTGGACCTCGGCCCGCTGGTCGGCGCGGACACCGAGCGGATGGCCGCCGACGCCGCGCGCGTCCGCGACGGGAAGCCGACCGCCCTGGTCAGCGTGCGCACCGCTCCGATCCCGGAGGTGGTGGACTGGGTGCGCGCCCAGGTCCGGGTCACCGCGTGACCACGTCGGTCGCGTCGGCGGCACGGCTGTCGGTCCTCGACGGGCGGGTGCGCTGGGCGTCGTCGCCGCCGGTGGTGCTGCGCCGGACCGGGGTGCGTCAGGTCCACGTGGTCGCCGTCGGCGGTGGGCCACTCGGCGGTGACCGGTTGGCGCTCGCGATCGACCTGGGCCCGGGGGAGCGCCTCACCGTGCACTCGGCCGCGGCCACCGTGGTGCAGCCGGGCCGGGAGGCGGGGACGGAGGCGTCGTTCGCGGTCGACGTGCGGCTCGGGGCCGGGGCGGAGTTCGCGTGGCTGCCGGAGCCGACGGTGGTCTGCGACGGCGCCGTGTGGGCGCCGTCGGTGCGGATCGAGGCGGCGGCCGGGGCGGTGGCGCGCGTGGTGGAGCAGGTGGTGCTCGGGCGCGCCGGACAGTCCGGCGGCCGCTGCTCCTCGTCGGTGCGCGCGTCGGTCGAGGGGCGGCCGTTGCTCGCGACGACGACCGTCCTGGACGGTGCGGACCCGGCGCTCACCGGGATCGGCGGGACCGCCGATGCGCGATCCGTCGGCACGGTGGTGCGGGTGGGGGAGCCGGGCGACGCCGAGGACGGTGGTGCGGACGACGACGTGGTCTGGGCGCAGACCCCGCTCGCCGGCCCCGGCTCGATGGTGTCGGCGGTCGGGACGGTGCGCGGCGTCGCTCGGGTGCTCGCGGCGTATGGGGAGCCGGACGTGCGGGTGTCGGCGGGCTAGCCTGCCGGCCGTGCCGCGAGGGTGACATCAGGCAGGTTCGCGGGCTCCCGGGGCTGCCTGGCGTGCACCTCGCGGGCGGATCGGCCCGGCCGGGGCCGGTTGTCCCGGTTCTTCGTGCCGGCCGTGCCGCGAGGGTGACATCAGGCAGGTTCGCGGGCTCCCAGGGCTGCCTGGCGTGCACCTCGCGGTCGCGGATCGGGTCAGTTGTCCCGGTTCTCCGTGCCGGCCCCGTCGGCCGACCCGTCGGTGACCGGTTCGAACCACCCCGCCACCGGGGTGCTCGACGACCGCGTTCGCGGCGCGCGCGACTCCTGCGGCTCGACCGGCGTGCCGCCCACGGCCTCGTCGGCGATCTCCGGGAGCGGCGCCGACGGGCTGAACAGGTCCGAGCCGCCCGCAGGCGTCGGGGTGGGGCGCGGCGACCGCATCGTGCCGGCGAGCCCCGGGTGGCTCGCGGGACCGCCCGTCGAGGGTTCCGACGGCTGCTCCTCTGCGGGCCCGCGGGTGTCGACCGCCGACTCCGGGGTGGGCGTCGGCCAGGGCGACGGCCGCACCGCAGGCTGGGGAGCGGACGGCGGCGTCGACGCGCTCGGGCCCTCGGGCGACGGCCTTACTGCGGGCTGGGGAGCGGACGGCGGCGTCGACGCGCTCGGGCCCTCAGGAGTAGGCCGTACCGCGGGCTGCGGACCGGACGCCGGGGTCGTCGACCCGTTCGCGGTCGGCGACGGACGGACGGCAGGCTGCGGGGCGGACGCCGGGCCGGTGGGGGCAGCTCCGTCAGCGGGCGAGGACGTGCCGGGGTCGGCGTCCGCGCTGGTCGGGGTGCCGCCCACGGCCGCCTCGTCGACGTCGACCGCTGCTGCGGCGGCGACACCGTCGGCTGCGCGGGCGGCATCCGGCCCGGGCGTGAGGTCGGCGGCGGCCTCGGAGGACTCGGAGGACGCGTCCGGACCGGTCGGGGTGCCGCCGACGGCGGACTCGTCGACGCCGGACGGCCCGGGGTCGGGCTGCGCAGGTCCGGCAGGTCCGGCAGGCACGACGGGTGCAGCGACCTCGGCAGGCGACGCCGGCGCCGCGGCGTCGTCGGGCCCGGGGCCGGTGGGGGTGCCGCCGACGGCGGACTCGTCCACCCCGGCGGGCCCCGGATCGGGCTGCTCGGCCGTGGCGTCACCAGCCGGCGCCGCCGGGCCCGCGGACGGGGCGCGGACCACCGGCACGGCCTCGGTCGGCAGGTCCGCGGTGTGCGCCGGGACGGGCGGCGCGGCGAAGGGCCCCGACCCCGTGGCGGCGGCTGCCGCACCCACCCCCGCGACCCCGGCCGCGCCGGCGGCGAGCCCCGCCGTCTGCGGGGAGAGCCGCACCCCGGCCTGGGCGACCACCTGCTGGCCGTGCTCGTCGAGCAGCGCGTGTCGTCCGGTGGGCGCGTCGTCGGCGAACGGCTCGAAGGCGTTGCCCGGGGGCGGGGTGGGCACGGCGGCGGTCGGCGCGTCGGCGCCCGCCGCGGCGGGCAGACGCCGGAACAGCGCCGTGAGGATCAGCACCCACGAGATCACGGTGAGGGCCGCGACGACCAGGGAGATCACGGTGGCGACGGTGATGGCCGTCTGCGGGTCCCCGCCGCCCTCCACGATCGACGACGGGATCACGTTGATGAGGGCGCCCGCGACGATCGCGACGAGCTGGAGCGCGAGGCCCCAGACGGCCGGCGTCGCCACGTCGGGCTGCACCCGACGGCGCTGCACGGCCAGGACGAGGCCCACGACGACGGCGACGCCCGCCGGCAGGAAGGCGAACGCGAAGCGCAGACCGGACTCGACCATGCGCCGAATCTAACGAATGGGTACGACACCCACCGCGACGTGGTTCCGGGACGATGGCCCCATGGCTCCCACCCCGACGGCCACCGAGGCGCTCGCCGACGTCGACGCACTGGGGGGCTTCTTCGTCCTCGCGACCGGCCGGGTCGAGGGCGCCGACCCCTCCTGGCGCCCGCTGCCGGAGTTCCGGGGCGACGTCCTCGACGCCCGCATCGACGCGATCGCCGGTCAGCTCGGCGCCTCGCGCCGCGTCGCCGGGTCGCTGCTCGGACTCTCGGTGTCGGCGCGGATCACCGGCCTGGTCCTCGGCGCCGCCGCCCTGCACGGGCTGGTGCCCCGCCTGCACGACCGGCTCCACTGGCGTCCGTGGTCCGGCGGGCCCGCCCCGCTGTGGGTCGAGGTCCCGGACGCGATCGACCACGACGACCTCGGCGCCGCCGCCACCGCCGAGATCGCCCGGACCCTGCAGCCGGTCCTCACCGCGATCGAGGAGCAGGCGGCCGTCTCGGCGCAGGTCCTGTGGGGCAACGTCGCGTCGTCGGTGGGCGGCGCGCTGCGGATGATCCTCACCGACCGCCCGGGTGCCGCCGGCCACGCGGTCGAGGTCGCGCGCGCCGTCGTCGGGAACCCGCCGTTGACGGGGCTGGGGGAGTTCGGGCCGGAGCCCGGGCACCCGACCGGCATCGGGTTCAGGCGCCGGACGTGCTGCCTGTTCTACCGGGTGCCCGGTGGCGGGACGTGCGGTGACTGCGTGCTCGCGTCACGGTAGCGGCGGCCAGGCGAGGAGCAGGTTCGCCGCGAGGATCAGCGAGATCACGCCGACCAGGGCGAACAGCGCGACGACCGCGCCCGCCGGGATCCCGGTGAGGTGCTCGACCTGGTCCGGGTCGGAGGTCGGGGCGCCCCGGCGCTGCAGCCGTGAGCGCTTCTGCGCCATCTCCAGCACCGTCCGCAGTCCGCCCACGATGAGGAACCAGGTGACGAAGCAGGCGAAGGCGTACTGCCACGTCACCGAGCCGTAGGCGATGACCAGCGCGACGACGGCCCCCGTCAGGACCACCGAGACCACCCCGAAGACGTTGCGGATCAGCACGAGCGTGCCGAGCAGCACCATGATCGCCAGACCGAGCATCGTCGGGACCGCCCCGCCCGCAACCAGGGCGGCGGCCCCGAGCCCGAGCAGCGGCGGCGTCGGGTAGCCGGCGAAGGCCGTGAGCGCCATGCCGGGGCCGGTCGGCCGACCCTTCGACAGGGTCACGCCGGAGGTGTCGGAGTGCAGGCGGATGCGGGTCAAGGTCCGGCCGGTCGCGATGGCGACCAGCGCGTGCCCACCCTCGTGGGCGATCGTCACGACGTTCCGCGCGACCCGCCAGGTCGAGTCGAAGGCGATGACGAGCAGGGCGACGAGGCCGGCGCAGACGACCAGGGCGACCTGGGTCTGGGCGGCGGTGAGGTCACCGAGTGGTTCGAGCACAGTGCCCGGAACCGTAGCGTGGGGACCTGTGACGACCGAGTTGCGGATGCGGACCCCGGCCGGGCGCTGGGTGCTGGCGACGACGGTGCTCGGGTCGGGTCTGGCGATGCTCGACTCGACGGTGGTGAACGTCGCCCTCGAGCGGATCGGGTCGGACTTCGGTGCCGAGTTCGCCGACCTCCAGTGGACGATCAACGCCTACACGCTCACCCTCGCCGGGTTCATCCTGCTGGGCGGCTCCCTGGGTGACCGGTTCGGGCGTCGGCGGGTGTTCCTCGTCGGCGTCGTCTGGTTCGCCGTGGCGTCCGCGTTGTGCGGTCTCGCGCCGTCGGTGGAGGTGCTGATCGCGGCCCGCGCGCTGCAGGGCGTCGGCGGTGCGCTCCTGACGCCGGGCTCGCTCGCCCTGATCTCCGCCTCCTTCCACGGGGAGGACCGCGCCGCGGCGATCGGGGCGTGGTCGGGTCTCGCCGGGGTGGCCGGCGCCGTGGGTCCCTTCGTCGGCGGCTGGCTCGTCGAGTGGAACTGGCGGGCGGTCTTCCTCGTGAACCTCCCGGTCGCCGCCGTCGTCGTGGCCGCCGCGCTGCGCCACGTGCCGGAGTCGCGCGACCCGTCCGCCGCGCAGCACCTCGACCTCCCGGGCACGGTCCTCGCCCTCGTCGGGCTCGGCGCCGTCACCTGGGCGCTCACCGAGGCCGGTGCGGCCGGCACCACCCCGGCGGTCCTGACGACGGGTGCGGCCGGGGTGGTCGCGCTCGTCGCCTTCGTCGTGGTGGAACGTCGGTCGCGCTCGCCGCTCGTCCCGCCGGACCTGTTCGCCAACCCGCGGTTCAGCGCCCTCAACGTCGTGACGCTGCTGATGTACGCCGCGCTCGGGGTGCTGTTCGTGCTCCTGGTGCTGCAGCTGCAGGTGGTCGCCGGCTTCTCGCCGCTGCGGGCCGGGCTGTCGACCCTCCCGATCACGCTCGTGATGCTGCTGCTCTCCGCCCGCGCCGGACGGCTCGCGACGCGGATCGGGCCGCGGCTGCCGATGACGGTCGGCCTGGTGGTCGCCGCCGGCGGCATGCTGCTGCTCCTGCGGGTCGGGCCGGGGGCCTCGTACTGGACCGAGGTGCTGCCCGCGGTGGTGCTGTTCGCGCTCGGGCTGGCGGCGACCGTGGCGCCGCTGACCGCGACCGTGCTCGACGCGGCCGACGACCGGCACGCGGGGGTCGCGTCCGGGGTGAACAACGCCGTCGCCCGCGCCGCCGGCCTGCTCGCCGTCGCCGTGATCCCCGCCGCCGCGGGCATCGCCGGGGCGGACTACACGGACCCGGTGGCGTTCTCGGCGGGCTACCACCGGGCCGTCGTCATCGCGGCGTGCCTGCTCCTGGGTGCGGCCCTGCTCACGGCCCTGCTGCTGCGCCCCACGTCGCGCTTCCAGGTGCACGAGTGCTCGCACTGCGGGGTCTCCGAACCCGCCCCCGACCCCGGCTGACCCGCCGTCGGGACCCTCGCGTGCCCGCGGACGTGTCAAGCAGGGGCAAGCGGGGGAAGCAGGTCTTCGTGACCGATCCCGGAGGCACCCCGCCCACCGTCTTCGTCCTGTTCGGCGCGAGCGGCGACCTCGCGGCACGGCTCGTGCTGCCGGCGTTCTTCCGGCTCGCCCAGGAGAAGCTCCTGCCCGCGCAGTGGCAGCTGATCGGCAGCGGGCGCCGCGAGCTCTCCGACGACGACTTCCGCTCCCACGTGCACGAGAAGCTGACCGAGTTCGGGCCGAAGCCCGACGACGGTCCCCGTGACGTCTGGGAGGAGTTCGCCGGTCGCCTGCACTTCGCCGGCAAGGGCTTCACCGTCGACGACCCCGGCGAGCTGGTCGACAAGGTCGCCCAGGCCGAGCAGGAGCTGGGCGACGGCGATCCGTCGGCCGTCCAGCGGGTGCACTACCTCGGGCTCCCGCCCACCACCTTCGAGGACTACACCAACGCGCTCGCCGCCCACGACCTCGTGGAGCGCAGCCGCGTGGTCTACGAGAAGCCGTTCGGCACCTCGCTGGAGTCGTTCCGCTCGCTCGACGAGGCGGTGCACCGGGTCTACGACGAGTCCGTGATCTACCGGATCGACCACTTCCTCGGGAAGGAGGCGACCCAGCAGCTGCGTGCGCTGCGGTTCGCCAACGGCCTGTTCGGGTCGAGCTGGGACCGCCACCACGTCGCCGCCGTGCAGATCGACGTCCCGGAGACCCTCGACGTCGCCGACCGGGCCGAGTTCTACGACGAGACCGGTGCGGTGCTCGACATGCTCGTCACCCACCTGTTCCAGGTGGCGGCCGAGATCGCGATGGAGCCGCCGAGGAGTCTCGCCGCGGACGACATCGCGCAGGCCCGCGCGGACGCGGTGAAGGCCTTCCGTGCGCTCACCACCGACGACGTGGTGCGCGGACAGTTCGACGGCTACCGCGACATCGACGAGGTGGCCGACGACTCCGACACCGAGACCTTCGTCGCGGCCCGGATGTTCGTCGACACCGACCGCTGGCGCGACGTCCCGTTCCTCATGCGGACCGGCAAGAAGATGGCCGAGAGCCACCAGAAGGTCTCGCTGGTGATGCGCGACCCGCAGGGTGGCCCCTACTGCGCGCCCGACGAGGACGGCGGGGCGGGCGCCGACATCCCCCAGCGCGGCAACGTCATCCGCTTCGACCTCTCCGGCGACGGCGAGCTCGGCATCTCGATGAACATCGAGCTGCCCGGCAGCCAGTCCCAGCTCACCACGCAGTGGACGACGATCCCGCTGCACGACGTGCACGGCGGCGACCCGCTGCCGCCCTACGTCCGGCTCATCCACGACATCCTGCTCGGCGACCGGACGCTGTTCACCCGGCCCGACGGGCTCGAGGAGGTCTGGGAGGCCGCGGGCGCCGCCCTCGACGGCTCGGCGCCGATCGAGTCCTACGAGCCCGGGTCCTGGGGACCGCGCGACGCGCTGCG
The DNA here is from genome assembly GCF_030269685.1 of Actinomycetospora sp. NBRC 106378. GTDB lineage: Bacteria > Actinomycetota > Actinomycetes > Mycobacteriales > Pseudonocardiaceae > Actinomycetospora. Next base: position 145,316 of record NZ_BSTT01000007.1, on the reverse strand, counting down.
CCTCGCCGAGCCGATCGGCTGGACGCTAGGCGACCAGTGACGGGTGGATCCAGCTGGTGACCGGCAGGTCCTCGCCCGGCGGCGGCCACAGCGGCGAGTCCTCGGGGTGGTCGTCGTCGACGATGCGGTGGGCGAGCGCCGTCGCCTCCTCACGCAGCGGCGCCGGCACCGCGGACGGGTCGACGGCCACGCCGGTCAGCCCGTTGCTCACGACGTTGACCGCCGCGTCGGACAGGTCGTCGTAGCGCCCGGTGCGACGCCGGACGAGGACGATCGAGCGGGCCTGCAGCAGCAGGGCGGTCACGGCGTGCCCGTGACGGACGCGGGTGCGCATGTCGCACCTCCAGACGCGTTGGGGAGCGCTCCCCAGGGTGCCTGCTCGGTCTTCCTGACGACGGGTGAGCCACGTCGCCTGTGCCGTCGGCCCAGCGCACGGCACCGTCTCGGGTGGCGCCCGTGATGTCACCCACCGCCGTCGTGGTCGTTCCTCGTCGGCGAGTGCGGCGATGTGTGTCGGAGGTGACGCACATCGCCGCACTCGGCGCCCGCCCCCCTATCTCAGGGCGTCCAGCACGAGGTCGACGTCGGCGTCGGTGTTGTGCAGGTGGAGGCCGACCCGCGTGGCGCCGGCCCGGGCGGCGCAGCGCACACCGGCGTCGAGCAGGCGCTGCGGGTCGCCCGGGATCGAGACGATCGGGCTCGACGACGGCGGGAGGTCGAGGGCCGTGCGGAGGCGGTCCGCGAGCCGGACGCCGTGCGCGTGCACGGCGGCCCGGTCGAGCCCGGCCAGCCACGGCAGGGCGACGGCCGCACCTGCGAAGGCCGACCAGGCGGGGGAGACGTCCAGGCGACGGGCCGTCCCGGCCAGCCGGAGCGGGAGGCCGTAGACCGCGTCCCACCGGTCCTCGCCCGCGTACCACCCCGCCGCGCTCGGCGTCACCCGCTCCAGGGCCCGCGCGGAGAACGCCCCCCACGCGCAGCCGCGGGGCGAGAGCAGCCACTTGTACCCGCCCGCGACGACGACGTCGGCCCAGGACAGGTCCGCCGGCAGCCAGCCCAGCGACTGCGTCGCGTCCAGCACGACGACGGCCCCCGACCCGCGCAGGGCGTCGAGGTCGACCAGGGTGCCGTCGGCGGACTGCGCGACGCTGACGGCGACGACGTCGTGGTCGCCCGCGCGCTCGCCGACCGCGGCGACCGGGACCTCGGTGACCTCGTGCCCGCAGGCGGCGAACGGGAAGCTCACGCTGGTGAACTCGCCGGCCGCCGTGAGCACGCGCGTGCCCGCGGGGAACGACGCGGCGACCGGCCCGAGCAGTCCGGAGACGACCGACCCGACCGCCACGTCCGTCGTCGGGAAGCCGGTGAGGGCCGCGAAGGCGGCGCGGGTCACGTCGACCGGGCCGTCCATCGCGGGGGCGGAGATGCGGCCCGCGGCCCAGTCGTCGACCCAGGAGCGGACGGCGTCGACCACGTGCCGTGGCGGGATGCCGACCGACGGCGTGTTCAGGTACCCGGGCTCGACGTCGAAGTCGGCGCCGAAGGCAGTGATCACCCGCCGCACGCTAGCCGTCGTCGTGCGTCCCGAGGACTGTCACTGCGCCCACGGTGGCAGGGCCGCCGGGTCGGGCCGACCGACCCCGTTCGAGGAGCCGTCGGGGGAGGCGTGCCGCCCGGCGGGGGGCGGCCCGCTCCGGGGCCGGCTGGGGTCCGACAGCAGCCCGGCGAGGTCGTACGCGGTCTCGGCGTGCTCGTTCTCGTCGATGCCCGCGAGCTCCTCGTCCCGGCGGACCCGGAAGCCGATGGTCGCCGAGATGACCACGCCCAGGAAGCCCGCCACGAGGAACGAGTAGACGCCGACCGCGCCCGCGGCGAGCGCCTGCCTCCCGAGCAGGTCGAGGCCCCCGCCGTAGAGGAGGCCGTCCGCGGCGCCGGTGGTGCCGGTGCTCGACGTGCCGAACAGGCCGATGAGCAGCACGCCGATCAGCCCGCCGACGAGGTGCACCCCGACCACGTCGAGGGAGTCGTCGAACCCGAGGCGGTACTTCCAGCCGACCGCCCAGGCGCAGACCACCCCCGCGGCCAGCCCGATGCACAGGGCACCGACGGTGTTCACGTAGGCGCAGGCGGGTGTCACGGCCACGAGGCCCGCGACGGCCCCGGACGCCGCGCCGAAGGTCGTCGGTTGCCCGTCCCGGAGCCACTCGATCGCCATCCACCCGAGGACGGCGACCGCGGTCGCGCCGGTGGTGTTGGTGAACGCGAGCCCTGCGGTGTCGGTGGCGGCGAGCGCCGAGCCGGCGTTGAACCCGTACCAGCCGAACCACAGGAGGCTGGCGCCGAGCAGGATGAACGGTACGTGGTGGGGCCGGGGTGCCGAGCGGGGCCAGCCCTCCCGACGCCCGAGCACGAGGGCGAGCGCGAGGGCGGCGGCACCCGCGTTGATGTGCACCGCCGTGCCCCCCGCGAAGTCCTCGGCCTTGAGCACGTTGGCGATCCAGCCCCCGTCGGCCGGCCCACCGGACACCGACGACGCGTACCCGGAGAAGTCGAAGACCCAGTGCGCCACCGGGAAGTAGACGAGGGTCGACCAGAGCGCCACGAAGACCATCCAGGCGCCGAACCGCGCGCGGGCGGCGATCGCTCCGGCGATGAGGGCCGGGGTCACCACCGCGAACATGAGCTGGAACATCACGTAGGCGAACATCGGGATGGTGTGACCCGGCGCCGACGTGACCGTCGCCCCGATGACGGCCCGCATCCCCGCGTGCTCCAGGCCGCCGAACAGGCCCAGCTCCGTGGCGTCGGAGCCGAACGCCACCGAGTAGCCGTAGAGCAGCCACAGCACCGGGACGACGGCCAGGCAGGCGAACACCATCATCAGCATGTTGAGCACGCTGCGGGCGCCCACCATGCCGCCGTAGAAGAAGGCCAGGCCCGGCGTCATCAGCATGACGAGCGCGCTCGACGCCAGGACCCACGCCGTGTCCCCGGTATTGATCACACTCCGACACCACCTTCACCCGTCCAGCGCAAAACAGACTGCCGTAAGTGCCGTCGTCCCGTCACACGCCGCCGGTTTCCGATCTGTGAACAGCCCGGACAGACGACGCCGGGTGTGTCAGAGCGTCGCCAGGGCGACCGTGCCCACCACCGACACCACGGCCAGGCCGACGGCGACCGCGCGGGCCCGGGGCGCCACCGGGTCGCGCAGCACCGGGTCGCCCGCGGAGAACACCGGGGCGATCCAGCGCAGGTAGTAGAAGAGGCTCGCGATCGAGTTCACCACCGCGACGACGGCGAGCCACGCCGCCCCGCCGTCGAGCGCGGCCGCGAAGACGCCGAGCTTGCCCGCGAACACGACCGTCGGGGGCGTGCCGACCAGGCCCAGCAGGCCGACCGCCAGGGCCACGGCGAGCGCGGGATGACGCCGGGCCAGGCCGCGCTGCTCGCCGATCTCGAGGGCCTGCGGGCGCGCGGCGACGACGGCGAACACGGCCAGGTTGGTGACGGTGTACGCGGCCAGGTAGCCGAGCAGGGTCGGCAGGGCCAGCGCCGTCTCCCGCGCGACCGCGACCGGCACGAGCAGGTACCCGACCTGGCTGACCGTCGAGTAGGCGAGCAGGCGCCGCAGCGAGGTCTGGGCGAACGCGGCGAGGTTGCCCAGGGTCATCGACGCGACGGCGAGGATCGCGACGAGCAGCGGCGTCGGGACGGCCGGGACGGCGAGGGTCAACCGCCAGAGCGCGACGAGCGCGCCGATCTTGGCGGTCGTCGTCAGGACCGCGCCGGTCACGGGCGAGGTGCCGTCCACGGCGTCGGGGACCCAGTAGTGCGCGGGCACGGCCCCGGCGGCCATGAGCAGCCCGGCGAGCACGAGCACGATCCCGACGGCGGGTGCGGCTCCGGTGAGGCCCACGAGGGCGGGATAGGTGGTGGCGCCGGCGAGGCCGAGCAGCAGCGTGGTGCCGGTCAGGGCGAGCAGGCCGAAGAGGGCGGAGGTCAGGAAGTACTTGAGTGCCGCCTCAGTGGCCCGGCCGTCCCGGGCGAGACCCGCCAGCGCGGCGAGCGGGAGGCCGGCGAGCAGGACCGCGGCGGCGAGCAGGAGCAGGTCGGTGGCGCCGCCGAGCAGCATCGCGCCGACCGCGGAGAGCTGGAGCAGCACGGCGAAGGCGGTGTCGCCCCGGGCGCTCGTCAGCGGTGGCCCACCGCTGTCACCCGACGTCGGCCGTGGGCCACCGCTGACGTCCGGACGGTCCCCGGCCAGCACCAGCGTCACGACGACGGCGCCCGCCACCACGACCCGCACCACCGTGGTCGCCGTGTCCACCAGGTAGGTGCCGTCGAAGGCCGGACCCCGTGGCCCGGTCAGCGCCGCCACGGCGGCGGCGACGGCGAGGACGCCCCCGATCCCGCGCACCGCGCCCTCCCGGCCGGGCGGCAGCCAGGTCCCGACGGCGAGCCCGAGCACGGCCCCCAGCGCGAGCAGCGCCTCCGGGGCCAGCACGAGGAGGTCGGCGGTCACCGCGACACCAGGTCCACCACCGTCGCGGCCGCGGGCGCGATCGTCGAGGTCACGAGGGCGGGCGCCACCCCGATCGCGAGCGAGCCGGCCAGCAGCAGCCCGACGGCCACGGTCTGGGCCACCCGCAGGTCGACCGGGGCCGGCCGTCGGAAGGTGCCCGTCCGGGGCGGCACCCGCTCCGCTCGGCGCGGGAGGTGCCGGTCGCCGAGCAGCATCGACTGCAGCGCCCGGACGAACAGCGCGGCGGTCACGGCGAGCCCGAGGGCGGACAGCGCGGCCGCGACCGGCACGGCGGCCAGCGATCCCGCGATCATCGAGAACTCCGCGACGAACCCGGACAGGCCGGGCAGGCCGAGGGAGGCGAACGCCGCGACGGCGAAGGTCCACGAGAAGCGCGGCATCGGGCCCGCGATCCCCGACCAGGCGCCGATCTCCGAGGTCCCGCCGCGTTCGCGCAGCACGCCGGCCAGCAGGAACAGCGCCGCCGTGACCAGGCCGTGCGAGACCATCTGCACCGTGGCGCCGGTGACGGCGAGGCCCCGGGCCGCCGGACCCGCCGTCAGGAAACCGGCGGCGCCGAGGGCGAGCAGGACGTAGCCCATGTGGTTCACCGAGGTGTAGGCGATCATCCGCTTGAGGTCGCGCTGGGCGAGCGCGACCAGCGCGCCCCACAGCACCGACACCACGCCGAGCACCACCGCGACCAGCGCGACCGAGCGCCACGGCCCGGGCAGCAGCGGCAGCGCGATCCGGACGAACCCGTAGGTCCCCATCTTCAGCAGCACCGCCGCGAGCACCGCCGACCCGGCCGCCGGGGCGTCGGTGTGGGCCGGCGGGAGCCACGTGTGCACCGGCCAGACCGGCGTCTTGATCGCGAGCCCGACGCCGATGGCCACGAGGGCGAGGGTCCCGGCGGTGCCGCCGAGGGGACGGGCGGCCAGCGTCGGGATGTCGAAGGTGAGCGCCGGCCCGGAGACGGCGAGCGCGAGGAAGCCGAGCAGCATCACGAGCGACCCGACGAAGGTGTACAGGAAGAACTGCAGGGCGCTGCGGGCCCGCTCGCCGCTGCCCCAGCCCGCGATCACGAAGTACATGAGCACGATCGCGACGTCGAAGAAGACGAAGAACAGCACGAGGTCCAGGGCGACGAACACCCCGACCGACACCGCTTCGAGCCCCAGGAAGAGCAGCACCCAGCCGCGGGTGCGCCGGGGGTCGGTGTCGCCGTCCTGGGCCGGGTCGGCGCGCAGCGAGTACAGCGCCACGGCGAGGAACACCACCGTCGTCATCGCCACCAGCGGCGCCGACAGGCCGTCGAGACCCAGGTGGTAGCCGACCCCGAACGCCGGGATCCACGGCACCACCACCTCGTGCGCGTAGCCGGTGCCGACACCGGCCCACGCCACCCCCGCCAGCACCGCCTCGAGCAGCGCGAGCACGATCCACGCGCCCAGCAGCACCTCGCGGCGCGTCACCGGGACCAGCAGCAGCGCCACCACCAGCGGCGCCACCCACATCACGGTCAGCATCAGCGCACCCCCGCCGACACCACGACCACCGCCACGGCCGCCAGCACGCCGATCGCGATCACCCCCTGGGCGTAGTACTGGTGCTGCTGCCCGGTCTGCGGGCGCCGCGCGAGGTCACCGAGACGGCGGATTCCGGTGGCGAGCCGGTCGACCGCCGCCGCGACCGGCCGTTCGCCGTACCGCTGGACGCCCTGGGCCAGGTCCGGCACCGTCGTCGCGGCCCGGGGCACGGCCGCACCGAGGGTCGCGTCGGCCCGGTCGAGCAGCCGCGCCAGCGCCAGCACCGGGGTCCCGACGACGGGTCCGACCAGCCGCTCGAGCCCGAACCAGCCGCGTGCGGTGCCGGCCGCCCGACCCCAGGCCCGCGAGCGCAGCTGCACCGGGCGTGTGTGGAGCGCCCAGGTGGCCGCGGCCGCGAGGACGACCACCACCCCCGTCGTCACCAGCTCGCCCGGATCGGCGCCGGGCACGAGCCCGACCGCCACGCCGACGGCGCCCAGCGCGACCGCGGGCACCGTGAGGACGGCGAGAGCGGCGGTGATGGCGACCGGGACGTGGCGGCGGGGGCGGCCGGAGCGCCCGGCGCGATCCGGTCCCCGCCGGATCGACGGCGAGCGCACGGGCCGCCAGACGAACCACGCAGCGCGAGTGGCGGAGACCGCGGAGAGCGTCGTCGCCAGCAGCGCGGCCACGGTCAGCCCGCCGTCACCGAGCGGGATGGCGGCGAGCACGGCGTCCTTGGTCCACCAGATCGACAGCGGCGGCACCCCGGCGAGCGCGATCGCGCCGACGGTGAAGGGGACGCCGACCGCGGGGTGCCGCCGGGCCGCGCCCCGCAGCGCGGGCAGGGCACGGGTGCGCAGCAGCGCGAGCCAGCCGCCCGCGGCGAGGAAGAGCAGCGCCTTCACCGCGGCGTGCGCGACGAGCAGGCCGGCCGCCCCGCCGAGGGCGCCCACCCCGGCGCCGAGCACCATGAGGCCCACCTGCGAACAGGTGGACGCGGCGAGCAGCTGCTTGAGGTCGCGCTGGACGCAGGCGACGAGGCCGAGCACCACCGCGGTGAGGGCGCCCGCCCACGCCACGGTGGTCGCGGCCCAGCCCGTCGTCGCGAGCAGGGGAGCTGCGCGGATGAGCAGCACCGCGCCGGCCGCCACCATGGTCGCCGAGTGCAGCAGCGCCGAGACCGGGCTCGGTCCGATCATCGCCCCGGAGAGCCAGCCGGAGAACGGCAGCTGCGCGGACTTGCCGAGGGCGGCGACGACGAGCCCGGCCGCGATCAGCGAGGTCCACCCGGGGTCGGCGGTGGCGAGCCCGGCGAGGGACAGGCCGGGGACCCCGGCGGCCAGCGCAGCGCCGGTGGCGAGGTAGAGCCCGACGTCGGCGGTCCTCGTCGTCAGGAAGGCGCGGCCGGCGGCGGGCCCGACCGCCGGGTCGCGGCGGTCGAAGGCGATGAGGGCCCAGCTCGCCGCGCCCATCACCTCCCAGGGAGCGAGCAGGGCGGGCAGCGTTGCGGCGGTGACCGTGGCGAGCATGGCCCCGAGGAACACGAGGACCATCCCGACGAACCGGCCCCGTCGCAGCCGGTCCTCCCCGGCGGCCGCGAGGAGCACGAGTGCGCCGATCACGGCGACCGTCACCGCGAGGACCGCGCCGAGGCCGTCGACGGCGTAGGTGAACGTGATCCCCGGGACCAGCGGGACGATCAGCACCGGGAGCCCGAGGACGGGGCGGGCGGTCGCGAGCTGGAGGGCCAGCGCGGCGGTGACGACGGCCGCCACCAGCCCCGCCGCGACCACCCGCGCCCCGGTCGCGCGCGGGAAGGCGGTGAGCAGCACCAGACCGGCGAGGACGGGGACGGCGATGAGCAGTGCCAGGAGGAGCGTCATCCGGCGAGCTCCCCGGCGTCGTCGGTCAGGTCGACCTGCCGGGCGCGGTAGAGCGCGAGGGCCACGGCGAAGCCCAGGGCCATCTCGACGGCCATCACGGTCAGGAGCACGACGATCAGCACGCTCGCCGCGACCGGCTGCCCGCCCGCCCACCAGAACGCGCCCGCACCCAGGATCAGGCCGTTCACCACCAGCTCCAGGCCCATCATGATCATGACGATCGACTGCTGCGAGAGCGCCCCGTAGAGCCCGGTCGCGACGAGCGCCGCGGCGACGGTGAGCGCGATCCGCAGGACGAGCTCGGTCACCGTCGGCTCACCGCCACGGCGACGGCTCCGACGATCGTGGCCAGCAGCGCCAGGCCGAGTGTCATCATCGTCAGCATCTGCCCGCCCATGAGCGCGTCGCCCAGGGCGACCGTCGGGTCCGGACCCACGGCAGGACCCGACGTCACACCCCGCGACGCTGCGCTCGCCCGGACCGGGAAGGGGACCAGCCAGACGCCCGCGGTGAGGAGCCCGAAGGCGACGAGCGCGATGGCCCAGGAGCCGCGGCGGTTGTGGACCATCGTCATCGGCATGAGCCCGGCCGGGTTCATCATGAGCATGACCATGAAGACGACCATGATCATCATCTCGATCGTCATCATGAGGATCACGACGGTCCCGAGGTAGCCGAGCCCGAAGCCGATCAGCACCACCGCGACCGCGACGAACGACGCGAGCAGCAGGAACGTCGCGCGCGCCATCGAGTCGACCGTGAACACGAGCAGCCCGGTGATCACCGCGACCGCGCCCAGGGCGGCGACCAGCGCGATCACGGGAGGACCACCACGGTGACGACGAGCGCCTGCGCCACGGCGAGGGGGATGAGGACGGTCCACGCGAGGGTGGCGAACCGGGCCATCCGCAGCATCGGCACGGCGCGCCGTAGGGCGAGGAGCAGCCCGAGCACGACGACGAGCTTGACCGCGAACCACAGCACGGGCAGCCCGGGGAACGGGTCGGGCCCGGTGATCGGCGGCGGCGCCCCGCCGCCGAGGAAGAGCGGCACCGCCATCGCCGCGGCCGCCGTGAGGAGCATCCAGCGCCCGGCGAGCAGGAGCAGCCGGTCCAGCCCGGCGTGCTCGGCGGCGGCACCGCCCGCGAGGTCGCGGCCCAGCGGCGCGGCGAACGGGCCCCAGAAGGCCATGGCGGCGACCGAGAGCAGGTAGAGCAGGAAGGCCGCCGGCATCCACACGGCGTACCAGAGGTCGTGCTGGGCGGCGGCGATGACCCCGGGGGACAGCGAGCCCGCGGCGATCGCCGGGGTGATGATCGCGAGCATGTGCGGCAGCTCGTAGGCGAGTCCCAGCGGGAGGACGCGGTACCCGCCGGCGAGGCTCGTGGCCGCGTTCGGTCCCCAGCCGACCACCCACACCGCGAACCAGGCGACGACCTCCATCGCGTTGAACCACACGACCCCGACGCCGAGGTCGACCGGCGCCCGGTCACCGAGCGGGACGACGGCGAGCGCGAGCACGGCGGCGACCGGGAGCGCGGTCAGGCCGATCCGGGCGAGGGCGGGGTCGTCGGAGAGGGTGCGGCGGCGCTGCTTGGTCAGCAGGCGCAGGGTCTCGACGACGGGTGCGGTCGGCCCCTCGCCGGCCGTGGCGGCGCCGGCGGCCGCCGCCAGCCCGGCGACGACGACCAGGGCGGGGGCGAGGAGGACCAACTCGACCAGCTCAGTGATGCTGATGGGCCACCTCCGCCGGGGTGAAGGCGGTGACCGGGCCGGCGCCGAGGGCGGTGTCGGGGTCCATCGCGGCGAGGGCGAGCCGGGCGGCGCCGAGCTCGAGCCCGACCATCGCCTGCACGGCCTTCTCGGCGGTCGGCCGCACCGGGGGCGGGAGGCTGCCGCCCAGCGCGCCCGCGAGGTTCGCGACCCGCTCCTCGAGCGTCCGTTCCTCGACCGGCCCGCCGACGAGCGGGACGTCCCGGAGGGCCCAGCGCAGCGGCCGGTTCCGCCGCAGCCGCCGCCCGAAGGTGGTGAGCTCGCCGGGCTCCGGGTCGCGGTCGCGCAACTGCCGGGCCCGGGCGGCGAGGTGGTCGGCGCCGAGGAGACCGAGGACCCGGGTGAGGATGTCGAGCCGCGTCCGGTCCGGGCCGAGCGGGGACCGCCCGCGGCTGCCGGGGCCGACGCTGGCCGGCACGTCGAGCACCTCGGCCCGCGCGTCGGTGATCAGGTCCCCGGCCAGGGTCACGTGCGCCACGAGACCGGCCGGCCAGTGGGGGAGGACCGGCCCGACCGCCACGTGCAGCGCGTCGAGGGCGAGCCCGTCGTGGTCGTAGAAGGCGAGGTCGGCCATCTGGGGCTCGCCCACCTCCTGTGGCAGGACGTCGTTGCTGTCACTGGCCGACAGCAACGACGTCCTGCCACGCGACGCGACCAGCCCCGCCGCCGCCTCGTCGAGCACCGACCGGAGCGCGACCTCCGTCGGGACTCCCACCAGCGCCCGGGGCGCCGGGACCGTCGCCCACACCGACCGGACCACGTCGGCGAGCCTCGGCCCCGGTGTGCCGAGCACGAGCACCACGTCGGTGTCGGCGGGGGAGGACGCCGCAGGCCAGCGGCGGCGGGCGAGCTCCGCCTCGACGGCCGTACGCAGCCCGGCGTCCACGGTCGCGGGCGCGACCGTCAGGACGTGCGGGCGACGCGCGACGACGGAGGTCAGGACCACCGGAAGGCGCCCTCCCGCCAGGCGTAGCCGACCCCGACGAGCAGGACCGCGAGGAAGACGAACATCTCGACCGCGGCACCGGTGCCGGTCCGCGCGACGACGAGCGTCCACGGGTACATGAAGAGCATCTCCATGTCGAAGGCCAGGAAGACCAGCGCGAGGGTCGGCCAGCGGACGTGCCAGCGGGACACGGCGTGCTCGACCACCGGCATCCCGCCCGCGTGCGGGGCGGCGACGAGGGGACGCCGCCGCCCGCGGGTCGCCCGCAGCGTCCACGACACGGCGACGACCAGCCCGACCCCGACCAGGGCGGCCCCGCCGACGACGGCCAGCGCCACGAAGGGGCTCACCGGAACCGCCGCAGCCGCAGGCTGTTGCCCACGACGAACACGCTGGAGAACGCCATCGCGGCGCCCGCGATCATGGGGTTGAGCAGACCGGACGCGGCCAGCGGGAGGGCGGCCACGTTGTAGGCGAACGCCCAGAACAGGTTGCCGCGGATCGTCGCGAGGGTGCGGCGGGCGAGGCGCAGCGCGTCGGGCACCGCGCGCAGGTCCTCGCGGACCAGCGTCACGTCGCCCGCCTCGATCGCCACGTCCGTGCCCGCACCCATGGCGAGCCCGAGGTCGGCCCGGGCGAGCGCAGCGGCGTCGTTCACGCCGTCTCCCACCATCGCCACCGTGTGCCCCTCGGCCTGCAGTGCGGCGACCGCGTCGGCCTTCCCCTCCGGCAGCACCCCGGCGCGGACGTCGTCGATGCCCACGCTCGCCGCCACGGCCCGGGCGGCCGCCTCGTGGTCGCCGGTGAGCAGCACGGGCCGTACGCCGAGGTCGCGCAGCGCGCGCACCGCGTCGGCCGAGGTCTCCCGGACGGTGTCGGCCACCGCGAGCACGGCCCGCGCCGTGCCGTCCCAGCCGACGACGACGGCGGTGGCCCCGTCGGCCTGCGCGGCCTCGAGGTCGGCGGTGAGTGCGGCGGTGAGGGGCATCCCCCGCTCGGCCAGCAGCGCGGGCCGGCCGACGAGCACGTCCACGCCGTCCACCGTCCCGCTCACCCCCAGTCCGTCGATCGTCCGTGCGTCGGTCGCGGCGGGCAGCGCCCCCGCGCGCCGGCCCGCCTCCGCGATCGCCCGCGCGATCGGGTGGGTGGACCCGTCCTCGACCGCCGCGGCGTACCGGAGCGCGGTGTCCTCCACGTCCCCGACCAGCCGCATCCGCCCCGTGGTGAGGGTGCCGGTCTTGTCGAGGACCACGGTGTCGACGCGCCGGGTGGACTCCAACACCTCCGGGCCACGCAGCAGGATGCCGAGCTGTGCGCCCCGGCCGGTGCCGACCATCAGGGCCGTCGGCGTGGCCAGGCCGAGCGCGCACGGGCAGGCGATGATGAGGACGGCGACGGCGGCGGTGAAGGCCCCGCTCACGTCGCCCGGGACCACGAGCCAGCCCACGAAGGTGAGCACGGCGACCGCGATCACGACGGGCACGAACACGCCCGACACCCGGTCGGCCAGCCGCTGGATCGCAGCCTTGCCGTTCTGCGCGTCGGCCACCCGCGCCGCGATGCGCGCGAGCTGGGTGTCCGCGCCGACCCGCGTCGCGCGCACCACCAGCCGCGACCCGACGGCGACGCAGCCCCCGACCACCTCGGAGCCGGGCGACACCTCGACCGGCACCGACTCCCCGGTCACGGTGCTCGCGTCGACCGCGCCGACCCCGGAGACGACGACGCCGTCGGTCGCGACCCGTTCGCCCGGGCGGACCACGAACTGGTTCCCGACGACGAGCCGCTCCACCGGGACGCGCTGCTCGCCGTCCTCGGTGAGCAGCGCGACGTCCTTGGCGCCCAGGTCCAGCAGGGCGCGTAGCGCGGCGCCGGCCCGCCGCCTGGCGCGGGCCTCGAAGAAGCGGCCGGCGAGCACGAACGTGGTGACGGCGGCCGCGGTCTCGAGGTAGATCGCGTCGCCCGGGTCGGCGGTGAAGGAGAGTTCGTGGGTCATGCCCGGCATGCCGGCGTCCCCGAACAGCAGCGCCCAGACCGACCACAGCAGGGCGGCGAGCGTGCCGACCGAGATCAGGGTGTCCATCGTCGCCGTGCCGTGGCGCAGGTTCACCGCCGCGGCCCGGTGGAAGCGCCACCCACCCCAGACGACGACGGGAGCGGCCAGCACCAGGGAGATCCACTGCCAGTCGACGAACTGCCAGGCGGGGACCATCGCGAGCGCCACGACGGGCACCGAGAGCGCCGCGCTGACCAGCACGCGGTGACGGAGCGCGTCGACCTCGGGGTCGGAGCCGTCGGACTCCCCGGATGCGGGCTCCTCGCGCGTCGCCGGCGGGGTCGCGCCGTAGCCGAGCTTCTCGACGGTCTCGACCAGCGTGTCCGTCGCCATCCCCGCCGGGTGGTCGACGTGCGCGTTCTCCGTGGCGTAGTTGACGCTCGCGGTGACGCCCTCGAGGCGGTTGAGCTTCTTCTCGATGCGCATCGCGCACGAGGCGCACGTCATCCCGGAGATGGCGAGCTGCGTGCTCGTGCGGCCGTCGACGGCGGGCGTCATCGTCTCCACGTCTACCAGTGGTACCCCTGGGGGGTATTCGAGTCAATCGGGGAAGGTATACCCCACCCCGGTATGATGACACCCGTGAGCGAGCACCAGCACGGCTACTCCCCGCACAAGGACGCGCACCTGCGACGCCTGAAGCGCGTCGAGGGCCAGGTCCGGGGCATCGCGCGCATGGTCGAGGAGGACAAGTACTGCATCGACGTCCTCACGCAGGTCAGCGCCGTGACCGGCGCGCTGCAGAACCTCGCGCTCGCGCTGCTGGAGGAGCACATGGGCTCCTGTGTGGTCGACGCCGCCAAGGCGGGGGACGCGGAGGCGAAGGAGAAGGTCGCGGAGGCCTCGGCCGCGATCGCCCGGCTCGTGCGGTCCTGACCGACGGGTCGGCCGCTGGAGCGACCCCGTCGCCCCGGGGGGAGGGGCGACGGGGTCTGACCGGACTCCTCGGGGGGCGAGGAGCCCGGCGCGGGCGACTGTGCCATCTTCAACTGGTTGTACGCAACGTGATGCGGCCGCCCCATGACCGACGACACCTCCCGCCGCTGCCACGCCGCGGATGCTCCCGGTCGCCGGGGTGTCCCTCCTGATTGCGCCGGAGACGTTCGTTCCGGGACCGGGTCGGCGGGGCCCGCCCGACGACGAGGCGGGTCAGCCGACCGCGGCGACCCGTGCCCGCAGCTGGGCCGCGAGGCTCTCCACCCCGCCGAAGCGCCGGTCGACCACCAGCTGCCCGAGGCAGGACAGCAGGACCGCGGGCCACTCCACCAACCCGAGGACGCCCGCCCCGAGGAACAGTCCGTACATGAGGAGGCTCTCCGGCTCCGGCGTGTGTGCGGTGATCCACGCGCGCACGGCAGCGTCGTCGCCCCGGTCGAGCGCGTCCAGCAGGTCCGGCGCGGACAGCGGGTCCCCGTGCTTCTCCGGCGGGAGGGCCGGTGCCGCCTCGGGGCCCGTCGGGACGCTGGTCAGCACACGGTCGGCCATACGGCCCGACGCTACCCGCCGTTCACGTCGGTGTCGCCGGATCGCGGTTCGGGGTCACCTGGGTTTCACCTGCGGCGTCGCGCACGCACGGACCCCGAACCCGTGCACCGGGGGTCACGGCGCCACTCCGGCGGGCGACAACGGGCACCGTCCACCCGTCGGAAAAGGGGGGTCCGGACATCGGTCCGTGATCAGTAAGACTACCTACGTGAACGTTGGAACAGGGGTGATGGCCGACGTGGCGGAACCGGGACGGCTCGAGGATCTGGCGGCGTCCGTCGTGACGCAGGTCGAGGTGTGGATCCTCGAGGGCCTCGCGCACGACGTCGCCCTGGCCCTGGCGCAGAACGCGCTGCCGCTGACCGAGGGCGCCCCGGCGGTCGGCGGGGTGCAGCGCCGCGCCCACGCCCGCGTCCTGATCGCCCTGCTGCTGCTCGTCAACGACCCCGCCGCGGGGGATCTCGCCACCGCCCTGATGGAGGTGCTCCGCGAGGAGACGCGGCAGGAGCGCGTGCTCGCGAGCTGACGCCTGCGTCAGGGCCAGAGTCGACGCAGCGCCGTGCGGCGCTCCTCCCGGTCGAGACCGCGCAGGTCGGCCACCCCGTGCTCGGTGACCACGACGTCGACGTCGTGGCTCGCCGTCGTGACCGGTCGCGACAGGCGGTCGACCAGGGTCGACCGCCCGCGGTGGGTGCTGGCGAGGGCGACCACCGACAGGCCGCGTCGTGAGCGGGTGGCGGCCGCGGCGTAGTCGGGGTGCCCGCCGATCCCGCCGACGAGGGCCGAGGCCGTGCCCTCCACGTTGACCTGCCCGTCCGGGTCGACCTCCACCGCCGTGTTCACCGCGACCAGCGGCGGGTCGGCCGCGAGCCGGTTCGGGTCGTGGGTGACCTCGACGCCGTGGAGCACCGGGCGGCCGGCCCGTCCGTGCGCGTCGGCCCAGTCGTAGAGGCGCGGGGTGCCGACGAGGTAGGTCGCCGTCGGTGTCGAGGCGAGCAACCCGGCCTCGTCGAGGTCCACCACGGGGTCGCCGAGCAGCCCGGAGTCGGCGTGCACCGGGCGGCCCCGCTCGAGGATGCCGCGTACCACCGCCTGGCCGAGCTGCCCCGGCGCCCACTGGACCCGGGCGTCGTCGGGGAGGAGCCCCGCGACCAGCTCGCCGATCCGCCGGTGCTCGGGGCTCGGCTCGGGGGCGACGGGCACCGTCGCCGGGCCGTCCGCGGTGTGGCCGATCACGAAGGTCTGGTCCTCGGGCAGCGGCGGGCCGGCGGTGGCGCGGGGGAGCGCCTCGTCGAGCACGACCGCGAGCGGCACCCCGGCGTCGATCACCGCGCGCAGCCAGGACACCTCGCTGCCCAGCACCGGCCCGTAGGGCCCTGGGGCGGCCGCCAGGACGAGGAGGTCCGGCCGGAGCGGACCCGCCAGCAGCGCGGGCATCGCGGAGAGCCGGGCGGGCACGGCCCGGACGTGGCCGGCGGCGACCCCCGTCCGCAGGCCCCAGCCCGGCATCACGGTGCGGGCGTCGGCGAACGCGGCGAGGTCGAGGCCCTCCACCGACGCGGGCATCCATCCGAGGAGCAGGCGCAGGTCGCCGCGCTCGCGGGCGATCGCGCCGAGCGCCGCGTATGCGGCCCGGGGTGCGCCGCACCCGTCGGCCAGCGCGATCCGCGCTCCCGGCCGCACCAGGGACGCCAGGGCTCGCGTGTCGATCTCCGCGCTCACGATCGGGACTCCTCGAACGGGGTGTCGGTCGGCGTACGGTGATCATGCCCGACGGCCACGGCGTTCCCCGGGTGGTCGGTGGGACACCTGTGGGTGATCGGGCGTTTCGCGCCCCGGGCGCGGCGCCTGCGCTTCCTAGCGTGCGCCCGCATGGAGCACCCACGCCGCCGGCGGGTCCTCGCCGGGCTGACCGCCGGCCTGGCCGCCCTCGTCGGGTTCACGGTCGGGACCGCCGCGGTGGCGGCCCCCGCCGAGACGGGCGCCTGGGCGGTCGAGCGGTCGGCCACCGCGAAGGTCGCCGACCTCGTCGGCGCCGGATCGATCAACGACACCGGCGCACGGTACGGGGTCGAGGGCACCGACCTGGGGCACATGTTCATGGTGGGGCCGCGCATGGCGATGACGTTCGGCGACACCTTCGGCGCCCCGGCGGCGAAGAACTTCTTCTCCGTGCCGCACACCGACTGGCGCTCCAACGTCATCGCCTCGATCGACCCGCCCGCCTCCCCGGCGAACGGGCTCTCGTTCAAGGGCATGATCACCGACCGCGGCGGGCACGCGAAGGAACTGATCCCCTCCCAGAAGCGCAAGGGCGTGCAGGAGACGGTGATCCCGACCTACGGCATCGCGACCGGGGCGAAGAACACCACGATGAACCTGCAGTACATGTCGGTGCAGAGCTTCGACCGGCCCGGTCACTGGCGGCTCACCGGCGCGGGCATGGTCACCTCCACCGACGGCGGCACCACCTGGACCGACTCCGGCGCCCGCTGGGCCGCCGACTCCAAGTTCGGTCAGGTCGCCTACGTCCGGCCGGGCGGACCCGACGACCCGGCCTCGCCGGTCGAGGCCGGCACCGCTCCGGGCTCCCAGATCTACGTGTACGGCATCCCCGGCGGTCGCTACGGCGATCTCTCCCTGGCCCGGGTCCCGGCGGAGAAGCTGACCGACACCACGGCCTACCGCTACTGGAACGGCACCGACTGGGTAGCGGGGGAGGCCAACGCCGTCCCGGTGGTGAAGGGCCCGGTCGGCGAGCTCTCGGTGCGCTGGAACGCCTACTACCAGCGTTGGATCATGATGTACCTGGTCGACGACACCGGCGAGGTCGTCCTGCGGACGGCCACCACGCCGACCGGCCCGTGGACGCCCGCCCAGGTGGTCACGACCACCAAGGAGTTCCCCCAGGCCTACGCGCCCTACCTCACGCCACGCTGGAACGACGGCCCGGACATCTGGTTCACGATGTCGCAGTACACGACCTACCGCGTCGAGCTGATGAAGACCCGGCTCACGCCGCTCGCCGCGGGCGCGCCGCTGCCCGCCGCGGTGGTCCCGCAGTCGGCTCCCGCCCGGTCGGCCTCGCTCAGCGCTCCCGGGTTCCGGTCGGCGGTGCCCGCACCGGAGACGTCCACGCCCATGCCGTCGTCCACGCCGCCGGCGACCACGACGCCGGTCACCACGCCGGCGGCGCCCACCTCGCAGGCCCCGTCCACCACCGCCGCGGCCCCCGCCGCGGCTCCCGCCGCGACGACCACCCCGCCGACGATCGACACGGCGTCGCCGGAACCGGCGGACGAGACCACTCCACCGTGAGCCCGACTGGGCCGGGAGACTGAACCTCGGCCACCGACCGTCGCAATTTCCCGACCACCACTCGAACACCCGTGCTACGCCTGACGGCAGACACCGGACAGGGGGGCCTGCGTGGTCGAGGCGTGGATGTTGTTCGTGCTGGTGGGGATCGTCATCGGCTACTTCCTCGGGCGGTGGCGTGCCGAGACCGGAAGGGCGCGGCGCGACGGACGCAACGCGTGGAACGGGCGGAAGAACTACCGGTCGTAGGCCCGGCTTCCGGTCGGGTAGGTGAGCGCGACAGGATCGACGCGAACCGACACGGCCGGAGGAACTTCGCGATGCGCTACGACGACGACGCCCAGCTCGACGCGTCCGAGGTCACCGACCAGCGGGGCTCGTCCGGGGGCTCCGGAGGCTTCGGAGGCCTCGGTGGGGGCGGCGGCGGTGGTGGCGGGCTGATCGCGCTGGTCCTCGGCCTGCTCCTCCGGGGCCGCGGCGGCAAGGCGAGCCTCGGTGTCATCGTCGTCGCCGTGATCGGGTTCCTCGCGGTGCAGTTCCTCGGGGGCGGATCCGGGATGACGACCGGCGTCGCCGGCGGGTTCGGCGACCCCGGCGGCCCGGGCCGGGTCGGCACGAGCGACCTGGCGAGCGAGTGCCGCACCGGGCGGGACGCCAACACGAAGCTGGACTGCGCGATCGTCGCCGACATCAACTCGATCCAGGCGTACTGGGCGGGCGGCGGCTACGCGCGGGCGGCGTCGGCGGTGCGGGGCGCGCAACCGACCTACGAGCGGGTCGACACGACCTTCTTCACCGGCTCGGTGCGCACCGCCTGCGGGTCGGCCGACTCCAGCGCGGGCCCGTTCTACTGCCCGGGCGACAACCTGGTCTACATCGACCTGAGCTTCTACGACCAGCTCCAGCAGCAGTTCGGCGCGCAGGGTGGGCCGCTCGTGAACGCCTACGTGCTCGCCCACGAGTACGGCCACCACGTGCAGGCCCAGCTCGGCACCGAGGCGAAGGTGCGGTCCCGGCAGGGCGCGACGTCGGACTCGGTGCGCCTCGAGCTGCAGGCCGACTGCTACGCCGGGGTGTGGATGAACCACGCGAGCCAGCCGGCGGCCGGTCGGCCCGCCCTCATCGAGGACATCACGCCGGCCGACCTCGGATCCGCCGTCGACGCCGCCCAGCGCATCGGCGACGACTACATCCAGGGCAAGCTCGGGGGCGGCACCGTCAACCCGGACACCTTCACCCACGGGTCGTCCGACCAGCGCAAGCGCTGGCTGACCACCGGCTACACCGGTGGCGACCCGACCCGCTGCGACACGTTCTCGACGAATGCGCTCTGAGCCTCCCGCGAGGGGCACACCAGGCAGGGCGGGCGGCCCGTCGACCTGTCTGAGGTCACCCTCGCGACCGGAGCAACGGGCCAGGCGCCCGCGAGGGACACGTGGAGCAGGTTCCAGAGCGCCCGGACCTGCCCCACGTGCACCTCGGGGAGCAGGTCAGCGCACGCCGCGCATCGCCCGCTTCACCCACGGCGCGAGAGCGAGCAGCACCCCGCCGAGGACGAGGGCCGCGATCCCGATGACCGAGAAGTACGTGCCCTCCGTCGACGGGTCGTAGAAGCCCGCCATGGTGCCCGCGAGCGTCGAGCCGAGCGAGACCGACAGGTAGAACAGCGCCACCGACTGCGACCGGAACGCCTCCGGCCCGATCCGGGTCGAGAGCGACAGCCCCACGGGCGACAGGTTCATCTCGGCCAGCGCGAACACGAGCATGATCAGCACGATCGCGAGCACCGGGGTCGTGTTGCCGGTACCGCCCGCCCAGGGCAGGAAGAGCAGGAACGCCACCCCCATACCGCCCGCGCCGATCGCGAACTTGACCGGCGTCGACGGAGCCCGCTCGCCCAGTCGGGTCCACAGCACCGCGAACAGCGGTGCGAGGACGATGACGAAGAACGGCTCGAGGGAGTTCACCCACGCGATCGGCATCTCCCAGCCGCCGAGCATCCGGTCGAGGCGCTCGTCGGTGTAGAGGGTCACCACCGTGAACTGCTGCTGGAACAGCGACCAGAACACGACGCTGGCGAGCCACATCGGGATGTAGGCCCGGGTGCGCGAACGCTCGTCCGCCGTGACCTTCGGGCTCCGGAGCAGCGTCGTGAACAGCGCGATCGCGATGACCGCCACCACGATCGCCACCGCGGTCGACAGGTTCTCCGCGGTCAGCACGCCGACCACGAACAGCACGACGATGACGACGACGGCCGCCACGACGATGCCGACCGGCCGCTGCCAGGCCCCCGGCGTGAGCGGCGTCGGGACCACGTTCGCGGTGGCCGGGAGGTTCTTGCGGCCCGTGACGTAGATACCGAGGCCGAGCGCCATGCCGATCGCGGCGAGACCGAATGCCCAGTGGAAGCCGATCGTGGTCTGCGCGAGACCGGTCAACAGCGGCCCGACCAGCGCGCCGATGTTGACGCCCATGTAGAAGATCGAGAACCCGGCGTCGGCCCGGGGGTCGTCGCGGCGGTACAGCGAACCGACCACGGACGTCGCGGAGGTCTTCACCCCGCCCGAGCCGAGCGCGACCAGGATGAGGCCGACCACGACGCCGCCGAGGCCCGGGATCAGGGCCAGCGCGATGTGGCCGAGCATCACCGTGCACGCGGAGAAGAACAGGGTCCGCTCGGCGCCGAGCACCCGGTCGGCGATCCACGCCCCGCCGACGCAGGCGAGGTACACCATCCCGCCGTAGGCGCCGATGATGCTGGTCGCGGCCTCCTTCGGCAGGCCCAGCCCGCCCTCGGCCACCTGCGTGTAGAGGTAGTAGGCCATGACGGCCTGCATCCCGTAGAAGCTGAACCGCTCCCACAGCTCCACCGAGAACAGGTTCGCGAGCGCGAGCGGATGGCCGAAGAAGCGGCGGTCGGCGGAGAAGTCCTGGCCGGGGTCGGGGGTGTCGGCCGTCGTCACGCCTCCGTCGGCGGGATCGACCGCCTTCGGATCGTCGGGGTTACCAGGGGTGATGGTCACGAACGGACACTGTGACAAACCTGAGAGGTCCGCACCAGTGGCCGGGCGACATTCCGTCCCGTGAATTCCATGTGGAGTGTTCCACCCCGGATGGGGTACTAGGCACGGCAACTCGACGACGAGGAGTCATCAGCCATGTACGTGCAGCAGTACGCGCCGGTACTCGGGTCCCTGGCCTGGAGCTCGTTGGTGGCGGCCCTCCCGCTCCTCGTCCTGTTCGTCCTGCTCGGCGGCCTCCGGGTGCGGGCGTGGCTCGCGTCGATCATCGCCCTCGTGGTCTCGCTGCTGGTCGCGGTGCTCGTCTACGCGATGCCGGTCGGCCAGGCGGTGCTCGCCGGCACCGAGGGCGCCGTGTTCGGGTTCTTCCCGATCCTCTGGATCGTCATCAACGCCCTGTGGATCTACCGGATGACGGTGCGCACCGGGCACTTCGACGTCCTGCGGCGCTCCTTCAGCTCCGTCTCCGACGACCAGCGGGTGCAGGCCATCATCATCGCCTTCGCCTTCGGGGCGCTGCTCGAGGCGCTGGCCGGGTTCGGGGCTCCGGTCGCGATCTGCACCGTCATGTTGATGGCGGTCGATTTCAAGCCGCTCAAGGCCGCCGTCGTCGCTCTCGTTGCCAACACCGCTCCGGTCGCCTTCGGCGCCATCGCGGTCCCGATCACGACGCTCGCGCAGGTCACCGGCCTGTCCGAGGACGTCCTCGGCGCCGTCGTCGGGCGGCAGACCCCCGTGCTCGCGGTCTTCGTGCCGTTCGTGCTGGTGGCGCTCGTCGACGGGATGCGGGGCCTGCGGGAGACCTGGGGGGTCGCCCTCGTCGGCGGCCTGGTCTTCGCCGTCGCGCAGTTCCTCACGTCGAACTTCCTGTCGGTCCCGCTCACCGACATCGTCGCCTCGCTGCTCTGCGCCGGCGCCGTCGTGCTGACCGTGCGGGCCCGCCGCACCTCGCAGGACCGGGTGCCGGTCGCGGCCGGGGGAGGGGTCGTCCCCGACGGGCCCGGTCCCGACGCCGGGTCCGGTGCGGCCCCGGAGCGCGACACCACCCGCGACACCACCCGCGACTCGGCGCGCGACACCGTGCTCGCCTACCTGCCCTACGTCATCATCATCGCGCTCTTCTCGATCCAGCAGATCCCGCCGGTGAAGAAGGCCCTGGACGCCACGACGGCGAAGTTCCGCTGGCCCGGGCTCGACGTGCGTACGCCGACCGGCAGCCAGGTCTCCTCCACCAGCTTCACGTTCAACTGGCTCGCCTCGGCCGGGTCGATCCTGCTCATCGCCGGGCTGATCACGATGCTCGTGCTGCGCGTGGCCCCGCGGACCGCCGTGAGCTCCTACGGCCAGACGCTCACCGAGCTGCGCACGGCCATCGTCACCGTGATGGCGGTCCTGGCCCTCGCCTACGTCATGAACCTCTCGGGGCAGACGATCACGATCGGGCAGTGGCTCGCGGCGACCGGCGGGTTCTTCGCGATCCTCTCGCCGGTGCTGGGCTGGCTCGGCGTCGCGGTCACCGGCTCCGACACCTCGTCGAACTCGCTGTTCGGCGCCCTGCAGGTGGCCGCGGCCCAGCGCAGTGGTCTCGACCCGGTCCTGCTCGCCGCCGCCAACACCTCCGGCGGCGTGCTGGGCAAGATGATCTCGCCCCAGAACCTCGCGATCGCCGCCTCCGCCGTCGGCATGGCCGGGCGGGAGGGCGAGATCTTCCGGCGGGTCCTGCCCTGGAGCGTGTTGTTCCTCGTCGGCATGGCGGCGCTGGTCTACCTGCAGTCGACGCCCGTGCTCGGGTGGATGCTGCCCTAGTCGCCCCCCGTCGCGAGCCGGACCTCCGCGAAGGCCGTGACCGGTGGGGCGTCGAGCACCTTCTCGACCTGGACGAGCACGGTCTGCGCCACCGGGGCCTGGCCGAGCCGGGAGGAGCCGGAGTCGGCGGTGACCACGTTCGGCGTGCCGTGCTTGTCGGGCGTGCCGGCGCTGCCGGGATCGGCCGGGTCGTACCACGCCCCGGTGGCGATGGACAGGACGCCGGGGAGGAGGTCGTCGGTCACGCGGGCGCCGGCGTGGAAGACGCCGCGCCCGTTCGACACCCGCACCGTGTCGCCGTCGGCGATGCCTCGTGCCTCGGCGTCCGCGCGCGCGATGCGCAGCGGTTCGCGACCGTCGATCTTCGTCGCACGGCTCCCCGACGACGGGTCCAGCTGGCTGTGCAGCCGGGCGGCGGGCTGGTTCGAGAGCAGGTGCAGCGCGCCCGGCGGGGCGCTGCCGAGCCACTCGTCGGGCTCGGACCAGCGCGGGTGACCGGGCTGGTCGTCGTACCCGAAGCCCGCCACGACCGGCGACGTGATCTGGATGCGCCCCGACGGGGTGGCCAACGGGTGGGCCGCCGGGTCGGCGCGGAAGGCCGAGAACACCGGCGGCGCGGTCGGCGCCGGGAAGGCACACCGACCGGTGGCCCAGAACTCGTCGAAGTCGACCGGCGCGTAGCCCTCGACGCGCGCCTGGTCGGCGGCGACGTCGTAGAGGTGGCGCAGCCACCCCATCTCGTCGCGGTCCTCGTGGTAGGCCGCGCCGAACCCCTGCCGGTCGGCCAGCTCGGCGAACACGTCGAGGTCGTTGCGGGCCTGCGCGTACGGCGCCAGCACCCGGTACATGGCCCGCCACTCCGGGGCGAACTCCGTGGCGAGGACGTCGTTGCGCTCCATCGTGGTGGTGGCCGGGAGCACGATGTCGGCGAGCCGGGCGGGCGGGTTCCAGAACTGCTCGTGCACGACCACGGTGTCCAGCCGCCGCCACCCGGCGAGCAGCCGGTTCAGGTTCGCATTGTGGTGGAAGGGGTTGCCGCCCGCGGAGTAGACGAGCCGCACGTCGGGCAGCGTGATCCGCCCGCCCGCGTACTCGAGTTCCTCGCCGGGGTGCAGCAGCAGGTCGGCGAAGCGCCCGACCGGGATCGCGACGTCCACCGGGTTGTGTCCCAGGGGCAGCGTCGGGCGCGGCACGGGCTCGGTGCGGGGCAGCACGTTGCCCCGGATGCTGCCGAAACCGAGCCCGAACCCCTGTCCGGGCAGCCCGATCCGCCCGAGCATCGCCGCGAGCGCCACGGTCATCCACGGCGGCTGCTCGCCGTGCTGGGCCCGCTGCACCGACCAGCTCGTGGTGACCAGTGTGCGGTGTGCCGCCATCCGCCGTGCGAGGGCGCGGATGCGGTCGGCGGGGACACCCGTGACCCCCGCCGCCCAGTCCGCGTCGTGGCCCACGAGATAGGCCTCGAACGTCTCGAACCCGTCGCAGTACCGGGCGAGGAAGTCCCGGTCCACCGACCCGTCGTCGTGCAGGGTGTGCGCCAGCCCGAGCATGAGCGCGACGTCCGTGCCCGGGCGGAGGGGGAGCCACTCGGGGTCGACGGCGGCCGTGAGGTCGTCGCGGGCGGGGCTCACGTTGACGAAGCGCACCCCGGCCGCGTGGGCCCGCGCGAACCAGTCGGCCCCGGTGTGGCCGAGGGCGCCGCCCGGGTCGACCGCACCGTTCTTCAGGTGTGCCCCGCCGAACATCACCACCAGCTCGGTGTGCTCCACGACCTCCGGCCAGGTCGGCGTCAGGTTCGGGACGTCGCCGCGTCCGAGCACGTGGGGCAGGACGGCGAGGGCCGCCCCGAAGCTGTGGTTGCCGACCTTGTCGACGTAGCCGCCGTCGAGGGCGAGGAAGCGCTTGAGAGTGCTGGGGGCGTGGTGCAGGCGTCCGGCGCTGGCCCAGCCGTAGCACCCGCCGTAGACCGCCTCGTGCCCGTGCTCGGCACGCACCCGGGGCAGCTCGTCGGCGACCAGGGCGAGCGCGGTGTCCCAGTCCACCGGCACGAACGCCTCGGCGCCCCGCCCCGCGCGGTCCCGCCGGCGTAACCAGCCCTCGCGGACGTGCGGGCGGTCGATCCGCAGCGGGGAGTGCACCAGCTCGGGCAGCCCCGTGACCATCGCGGACGGGTGTGGGTCGGTCGGGTCGCCCCGCACCCCGACGACGCGTCCGGCATCGATGTCGACGTCGTAGACGCCCCAGTGGGATGCGGTCCGGCTCATGACGGGGACGGTAACCCGGGGGTCCGACGGTCTCAGGGGTCTCCGACCCGGTGCAGGGCCAGCACCCCGTCCGCGGAGCCCGTCTGCTCCCACGCGCCCGAGGCCGCCGTCCAGGTCCGTCCGTCGTAGGTGACCCGGTCGACGGCGAGCCGCGTCGCGTGCCCGACCAGCCACGACGCGATCGCCCACCCGTTCTCCGCGCTCTGCGGCCCGGACAGGCGCGCGTTCCCGAGCTCGGCCCGGGCGAGGCCCGCGACGGTGTCGGCGGGCGCGGCCGAGAGGTCCAGGTCGGTGCAGGTCAGCCCGCCCGGATTCTGCCCGAGGAAGGCGACGGCGAGGGTGCGCGCCTCGGGCTCGTGGTCGGCGTAGGCCTCGGGGAACCCGCTGCGCTGCACCCGCTGCGCGGCCTCGGTGACGTCCATCCCCGCCCAGCCGGGGGTGGCGAGCAGGGCCTCGTAGAACTTGGTGGACGAGGTCACGGTGTCGAGCAGCTCGGACGGGCTGCCCCATCCCTGCGAGGGTCGCTGCTGGAACAGGCCGACCGAGTCGCGGTCGCCGCCGCGCAGGTTGGCCAGGGTCGACTCCTGGATGGCGGTGGCCAGCGCGATCGTGATCGCCCGGTCGGGGGCGCCGAGCTTGCGACCCACGGCCGCGATCGTGGCCGCGTTGTCCATCTGCTCCGGCGACCCGCTCCAGCTCGGGCGCAGCCCCGGCGAGTTCGGGGGCGCGGTGACGGTGCAGGTCGGACGGGCCGCCGGCCCGGTCCCGGTCACCACGATCACCAGCACCACCAGCGCGAGGAGGACCACGGCGCCGAGCGCCGCGGGGAGCAGCCACTGCGGTCGGGTCCGGGGGAACTGCGCCACGGGCGCCAGCATCCCATCCACGCCGGTTTCGTCCGGGTGACGCCCGGGCATGATGTCTTGGTGACCAAGACACCAGGGACCTCGGATTCCGTCCGCGCCGTCGCGGTGCTGGTGACGGCCGTCGCGCAGTTCGTCCTCGGGTCGTTCGGCGGGTCGGGGGCCCTCGGGCGGCCGATCGGGGAGGTCTCCGCCGTGTTCGAGACGCCGATCGTCCCCGCGGGCGGCGCCTTCGCGATCTGGGGCCTCATCTACCTCGGCGTCCTCGTCCTGGCGGTCCGGCAGGTGCTGCCCGCGCAACGGTCCCGCCCGGTGCACCGCGCCACGGGCTGGTGGCTGGTCGGTGCGGCGATCGCCAACATGGCCTGGATCGCGCTGTTCTCCCAGGTGCTGCCCGGCCTGGCGGAGATCGCGATCATCGCCCTGCTCGTCTGCCTCGCCGTCGTCCTCGCGCGCCTCGCCATGGGAAAGCAGAGCACGCCGACAGGGGGTGCGGACCGCTGGCTCCTCGCGGTGCCGGTCGCGTTCTACGCGGGCTGGGTGAGCGTCGCGACCGTCGTCGGTACGGCCGCCACCGGCGTCTGGGCGGGCCTGCCCGGCACCGGCGGGGTCGCGACCCTGCTCGGCGTGGTGATGCTGGTCGTGACGGGGCTGATCGCGGCCGCGGTGGCGACGGCGGGTCCGGCGCCCGTGGCGTACGCGCTCGCGGTGCTGTGGGCGCTCGGGGGCATCGTCGTCGCGGGGCGGCCGGCGCCGGTCGTGGTCGCCGCGCTCGTCGCGGCGGTGCTCGTGCTCGCCGCGGTGGTGCGGCGCCTGGTCGCCGGGCGCGTACTCCGGGAGCAGCGGCCCGCCCGCGTGGCCTGACGGCCGCGCCGCCTCGTGCGGGGCGCACACGGCGGCGGGGCTCCGTGCTGCTCGTCCCGCGCCGCGACGCCCGGAGCGGGCTCCCGGGTGGCCTGGAGCGGGATGCCGGGCAGCAAGATCCTGACGCGCGGAGCGAAGTGCTCGCTGAGCGACCGCTTCGCTCCGCGCGACGAGATCTTGCGGCCCGGCCCGGCCCGGCCCGGCCCGGCCGCACGGGGCGCCGCGACGCCGTCGGAACAGGGCACCGGACCGGCCGGCGCAGCCACCTCACAGAGCACAGACGCCACCCGGCGGGCCCACAGCACCTGCACAGGAACGCCCCAGCCGCCGGCGAGGAACGCCGATGATCGTCAGCCCTCGTGACCGCCACCCTCACGCGCCCGGCCGACCCGACCCGCCGTCGGGAACGGGCCTGGTTCCGTCCGGCCCTCGCCGGCGTCCTCGTCCTCACCGCACTGATCGACCTGTGGGACCTCGGCGCCCAGGGCGACGCCAACCCGTTCTACGCGGCGGCCGTGCAGGCCTCGACCCGCAACCCGGTCGCGTGGCTGTTCGCGGCGGTCGACGCGCCGGGATTCATCACGGTCGACAAGCCCCCGGCCGACAACTGGTGGATGGGGCTGTGGGCGAACGTGTTCGGGTTCTCGCCGTGGTCGATGCTGATCCCGCAGGCGCTGCTGGGCATCGGGTCGGTGGCCCTGCTGGTGCTCGCGGTCCGGCGGTGGGGCGGCGACGTGGCCGCCATCGGCGCGGGCGTGGTGCTGGCGCTGACGCCGGTCGTGGTGATCATGTCGCGGTTCGACGACCCCGACCCGATGCTCACGTTCCTGCTGGTCGCGGCCGCCTACACGCTGGTCCGGGCGGTCGACGCGGCCACGACCCGCGCGGCGACGGCCTGGCTGGTGGCGACGGGACTGCTCGTCGGGCTCGGGTTCCTGGCGAAGATGGGCGTGGCCCTGCTGGTGCTGCCGGCGTTCGCCCTGACGTTCCTCGTCGCCGCGTCCGGCCCGTGGACCCGCCGCGTGGGACAGCTGCTGCTCGGGGGCGTCGGCATCGTCGTGGGCGCCGGCTGGTTCCTCGCGCTCGTCGCTCTCTGGCCCGCGTCGCAGCGGCCGTGGATCGGCGGGTCGACCGACGACTCGCTGCTCCAGCTCGCGGTCGGCTACAACGGGCTCTCGCGGCTGCAGGGCCGTGGCGGCGGGGGTGGCGGCGGCCGGCCGGGCGGTTTCGGCGGCGACTCGGCGGGCCTCGGTCGGCTCTTCGACGGGCAGTTCGCCGGTCAGATCGCGTGGTTGCTGCCGGTCGCGATCCTGGCGCTGGTGGCGCTGCTCTGGGTGACCCGCCGTGCCCCGCGGGCGGACCGCCTGCGTGCCTCGGCCCTGCTCTGGGGCGGGTGGCTGCTCGTCAGCGGGGCGGTCTTCTCGTTCATGGCCGGGACCGTGCACTCCTACTACACGATCGTAATGGCGCCCGCGGTCGCGGCGCTGGTCGCGACGGGGGCTCACGAGGGATGGCGGCGCCGGGAGGCCCTCGGCGCGCGGGTCTTGCTCGCGGTCGGTGTGCTCGGCAGCGCGGCGTGGGGATTCGTGCTGCTCGACCGGGCGCCGACCTTCGTCCCGTGGCTGCGCTGGCTGGTCCTGCTCGCGGGCCTGGTCGCGGCCGTGGTCGTGCTCGCGCCGGCCGGGCTCGCCCGACGGGGCGGAGTGGTGGCCGCGGTGACCCTCGGTCTGATCGGGGCCCTGGGCGGGACCACGGCCTGGGCGGTGGACACGGTCGTGAAGCCGCACACCAGCGCCGACTCGCCCGGACCGGCGGTCCACGACGCACGCTCCGACCGCTTCGCCGCGGCGGCCCGTCGCGGGTCTCCGGGTGGCGGGTTCCCCGGTGGCGGGTTCCCCGGTGGCGGGTTCCCGGGTGGCGGCGGTTTCGGCGGGCGCACCGACCCCCAGGTGGCCGCCCTGCTGCGGGGCGCGACCACCCAGTGGTCCGCGGCGACGCCCACGACGATGGCCGCCTCCGCTCTGGAGCTCGCCAGCGGTACCTCGGTGATGGGCCTCGGCGGGTTCTCCGGCAACGACCCGACGCCGACCCTCGACCAGTTCGAGGCCGACGTCGACCGCGGCCTCATCCGCTTCTACGTCGCCCCGACGACGGGTGCCGGTGGGGGCGCCGCGCAGCGTGGCGGCTTCGGTCGTGGGAAGGCGATCCTGCCGATCCAACAGTGGGTGGGCGCGCACTACACGGGCCGACAGGTCGGGTCGGAGACGGTCTACGACCTCGCGGGGCCGCGACACTGATCACCCGCACCGGGGACGCGGTCCGGGCGAAGATCGGGGCGTGACGATCGCCCGTGTCGCCCTCGGCCTGCTCGGCGTCGCGGGTGCCCTGGCCCTCGTCGTCGTCGTGCTCGGCACGTTCCTGCCACGGCTGCCCGTCGTCGGGTTCCTCGGATCGTTCGTGTCCGGCCAGTACCCGTTGCACGCCGCGCTCGGGGCGGTGGTGAGCCTGGCGGCCGGGGTCGGGCTGCTCGTCCTCGGGGTGCCCCGCCTCGGTGCGGTGGTGACGGCGGTGGGGGCGCTCGCCGTCGTCGGGACCCTCGTCGTCCTCGCGACGCAGGTCGCCGCGGCCCGCGCGGCGGGGGTGCGGGTCGACTGGGGGCTGGCCCTCACCGCCGTCGACCAGCGCGGCGCCCCGCCCGACCTCACCGTGGAGTACCAGCCCGGGCTCGAGCTGGCCGTCCACCTGCCGTCGGGCCCGGGCCCGCACCCGGTGATGGTGTGGGTGCACGGCGGCAGCTGGGTCCGGGGCACCACGGCCGACCGGGCGCGGGCGAACCGCTGGTACGCCGACCAGGGGCTCGCGGTCGTGGCCGTGCAGTACCGGCTGCCGGGCGACGCGCCGCTGCCCGGCGCGACCCTCGGCGAGGCGCAGCGCCACGACGTCGCGTGCGCGCTGGCCTGGATCGCCGGCGCCGGAGTGCTCCACGGGCTCGACCCGGGCGCCGTCGTCCTCGGCGGCCAGTCGGCCGGTGCGACGCTGGCCCTCTCGACGACGGCCGCCCTGGCCGGGGTGCCCCGCGCCTCGCTGCCCGGGGGCTGCAGCGCGCCGGTGCCGCGGGCGACGGTCGCGTTCTACCCGGTCGTCGACATGACCCAGGTGGCGCCCGGACTGCAGGACGCGGTGTTCGGCGGGCCCGCCTCGGCCCGGCCGGCCCTGCTCCGCGCCGCCTCTCCCGACGAGCTGGTCGACCCGCGCCTGCCGCCGACCCTGCTCGTGCTCGGGCGGGCGGACAACTTCATCCGGGCCGACCTGGTCCGCGGGTTCGACGCCGCCCTGCGGGCCGCCGGGGTGCCGGGACGGCTGGTCCAGGTGCCCTACGCCGACCACGTCTTCGATCACCCGTACGGATCACCGGGCGCCCAGATCGTGCGCCCCGTGGTCATCGATTTCGTCCGGGAGGAGATCCGCGACCCGTCCGGGCGGTGACGACCCGCCGGAGATCCCGTTCCATGGTCGGGATGACGGAGCGTGGCGAGGACATCCACCGGCTGTTCCACGACGTCCAGCGGGGCCCGTCGGCCCGGCCCGCCGTGGAGTTCCTGCGGGCGGTCGAGGCGTCGCCGTCGGTGCTCGCCTACCGGACGCGGCTCGAGGCCCACCTGGCGCCCGCGGCGGGGGAGACCGTGCTCGACGTCGGGTGCGGCGCGGGACACCACGCCGCCGCGCTCGCGGCCGCCCGGGTGGCGGCCGACGCGCCCGGACCGGTCGTCGGGATCGACCGGCCGCGGATGCTCGAGGAGGCGGAGGCCCGGCACGGGGGCGTCGTCCGGTGGCTGCCGGGCACCGCGGAGGCCCTGCCGCTGGAGGACGACAGCGTCGACGCGGTCTACGCCGAGCGGGTCCTCATGTACGTCGACGAAGCGGCGGACGCAGTGGCCGAGATCGCGCGCGTCCGTCGGCCCGGCGGGCGGGTGGCGCTGTTCGAGCTCGACTACGCCTCGATGACGCTCGGCGGGGACCCGAAGACGGCCGACGCGGTGCTCGCCGTCGTCTGCGGGACGGTGGGCTGCGACCGCATGGGCCGCGCGCTCGGCCCGCTGCTGACCGACGCGGGCGTGCTCGTGGTGGACCAGACGCCGTACGCGATGCCGATCCCGCCGCCGGTGTTCGCCTCCGCGGTGCGGGCGCCGGTCGAGCAGGCGGTGGCGGAGGGTCGGCTCGACGCCGACCGGGTCGCGGCGTGGTTCGCCGAGCTCGCCGTGCCGGGCGCCTACCCGGGCTCGGTCACCGGGGTCCTGGCCTGCGGACGCTGATCCCCGGGCGGCTCGCGACACCTGCGACGATGATCGGGTGCGCCGATCCCTGCCCGCCGTGCTCGGCGTCGTGGTCGGCGCGGTGGTGGCCCTCGCGCTGCTCCTGCCGGGGTACGTCGGTCTGGACCGACTGACGCCGTTCGTGCAGCTGGCGGCGCTGACGCCGATGCTCCTGGTGGTGATCACCGGGTCGGTGTTCGTCGGTCGGATCGCCGGTGTGCTCGTGACGCGGCGCCGACGCGGGCGCCCCCTGGTCGAGCGGTACCCGCGACTGTTCGCGTTCGGGTTCGCGGCGATGGTGACGGCGGCGGTCGGGGCGCTGACGGCGGCCGGGATCGTGGGGAGCCGCCTGCTCGCCGACGACCCGGCGCCCCCGGGACGGCCGCTGACGGTGCTCGCGCTCAACGTCGACCACGGCGCCGCCGACGTCGGGGCGCTGGCCGCGGTGGTGCGCGCGCGGGACCCCGACGTGGTGGTCCTGCCCGAGGCGGGCGACGCCTACCGGGCGCGGCTCGCCCCGCTGCTGCCCGGCTACGCGGGCGTCAGCGCCCCCGCCGTCGAGGACGGTGGGTCGACGACCCTGCTGACCCGACCCGGCGTCGGGACGGTGGACGTCGTGCAGGGGCAGTTGTTCGGCAGCCTGGCGACGACCCTGCCCGGGGGCGTGCGGCTCCTGGCGGTGCACACGGCGGCGCCCGTGCCGGGACAGGTCGGGGCGTGGCAACAGGACCTCGCGGACCTGGTCGCGCCGGCGTGCCGGTCGGGGGCGCCCGCGGTCGTCGTCGGTGACCTCAACGCCACCACCGACCAGAGCGCCTTCCGGGCCGCGTCCGACGGGTGCGTCGACGCCCTGGAGACCCTCGGCGCCGGGACCACCGCGACCTTCCCGACGAATCTCCCGCGCTGGTTCGGCGTCCAGATCGACCACGTGCTGACCACCGGCGGCGTGGGCGTGCAGGACGGCGAGGTGCTCGACGTCCCGGGCACCGACCACCGGGCCGTCCTGACCCGGTTGTCGCTGCCGGGCTGAACCACGCGGAGCAGAGTGGGCGGCATGACCGTCCTCGTCACCGGCGCCCGTGGCGCCGTGGGTTCCTCCGTCCGCGCCGGCCTGCTCGCCGCCGGGGTCGACGTCCGTGCCGCCGGCCGCGACCCGGGGAAGCTCCCCGCCGACGGCGGGAGCCGGGTCGCGCTCGACCTCGACGACCCGTCCTCGTACGGACCCGCGCTCGACGGGGTGGACCGCGTGTTCCTCTACGTCACCGGTGACCTGCGCGCCTTCGCCGCCGCGGCGGCCGGGGCGGGGGTGCGGCACGCCGTGCTGCTGTCCTCGGAGTCGGTGCTCCTCGAGCCCGACCCCGAACCCGGCGGCATCGCTGCACATCACGCCGACGCCGAGCACGCGCTGCGCGGAGTCGGAGTCCCGACGACGGCGCTGCGTCCCGGCGCGTTCGCGGGCAACACCGGGCAGTGGTCGCGCGGCATCGCGGCGGGCGTCGTCGAGCTGCCCTTCCCCGAGGCGGCGACCACTCCCATCGACGAGCGTGACATCGCCGACGTCGCCGTCGCGGCGCTGCTCGCCGACCCGGTCGACGAGTCGCCGCACCTGACCGGGCCGGAGTCGCTGACCATGGCCGAGCAGGTCGGGCTGATCGCCGAGCACCTCGGGCGCCCCGTCGAGGCCCGCAAGGTCGACCCCGACGCCGCCCGGGAGCAGATGGCGCGCTTCGTCCCGGCCGGCATCGTCGACTCGCTCTTCCGTTACTGGCGGGCGACCGACGGGGTGCCGGCGCCCGTCACCGACGAGGTCGAGCACCGCTCCGGGCACCCCGCGCGGACCTACCGGACGTGGCTCGCGGAGTGCTTCGACACGAATTGACCCGACCCGGTGGCCGCTCGACCGGTCCGGACACCGAGGGTCGGGCACCGGCGACCGTTCCCGGAGCGCGCGGTGGGCGGTCAAGCGCTCGAGCAGGGGAGATGTGCGTGTGGGGGAGCAGACGCTGCGTGAACGCCGCCCGAACGGCGGGCGGACGGGGTCGTTGACACCGACCGGACACGGAGTACCTTCGGAGGGGTCGATGTGGTCCCGATCACAGGGTACAGAGCTCCGAACGCAGCGCCCCGTGGATCGACTCACAGCGGCACGTTCCGCCAGTCCGACGAGGAGGCAGGTGATCGTCTGATCGCAGGGACCATCCCGCACCGGACCGGCTCGTGCCGCTCAGAGGACATCGGTCGCCCGTAGCCCGCGAGGCACGGCGCGGCGACGCCGAGAGAGCGCAGACCCACGAGCGGTGAGCCGCGACCCGAGACGTTCGTCCGGGGCGGGTCCCGAGCACAACGTTCCTTCGAAGCCCACGGCGGCGTCACTCCTCACCTCTGGGGTGGCGCCGCCGCGGCATGTCCGGCCCTGTTCCGACGCTAGTAGTGCACGACCCCCGGCTGCCCGCCGCCGGCTCCCAGCGAGTCGCCCGTCACCGCCACCGCGCGGGGCGAGGCCAGGAAGGTCACGACGTCGGCGACCTCGGCCGCCGTGATCACGCGCCGCAGGCTCGTCGTCGCCTCCAGCCCCGCGCGGGCCTCCGCCTCGGAGATGCCCTGCTTCCCGGCGATGTCGGCGAGCATGCCCGGCGTCCGCTCGGTGTCGGTGATCCCGGGGTGCACGCAGGTCACGTTGATGCCCTGCGGCCCGAGCTCGTCGGCGAGGTTCGCGGTGAGCGCGGCGACGGCGACGTTGCGGATCGTCCCCGCGATCGACCCGGTCTTCCGGGCGTTCAGGCCGCTGATGTTCACGATCCGGCCCGCCCCCTGCGCGATCATCGACGGCGCCACCGCCCGAGCCGTCCGGAGGTAGCCCATCACCTTCGTATCGAACTCGACCTGGACCGCGTCGTCGGTGAGGTCGACGAGCTTCGGGATCGCCGCCCCGCCCGCGGGCCGCGCCGCCGCGTTGACCAGCACGTCCACCCCGCCCCAGGCCGCGACCACCTGGTCCACCGCTGCCCGCACCGCCGCGTCGTCGGTGGTGTCGGCGACGAGCTGCAGCGTCTCTCCGTCCACCTGCTGCGCGGCCTTCTCGAGGTCGCCCGCCGTCCGCGCCACGAGCGCCACCCGCGCGCCCTCCGTCGCCAGCGCCTGCGCACACGCCAGCCCGATGCCGCGCGACGCCCCGGTGACGATCGCGCGTGCTCCACCCAGTCCGAGGTCCATGGGCGCTGCCTTCCCCGCGGGCCGCGCTCCCACCCCTTCCCGACGGCGGGTGTGGCCGGGTCCGGGCGCCGGCCTCCGCACGAGCCGGGCCGACTCGTGCGCGTGGCGCACACACGGTGGTCGCGGGTCGACACGGCGCGGGCGACTCCTGCGCGAGGCGCACACAGTGTTGCGGAGGGCCGGGATCGGCGGCGGGACTCCGCCGCGTCGCGCACACGTTCGCCGAGCCCCGCGCCGTGCCCCGCGCCGTGCCCCGCGCCGTGCCCCGCGCCGTCCAGCGGGTGATGCGCCTCGGCGCTGGTGCGGTTCGCCGCCGGCACTCCGGTCGTCGACCCGCATGGCCGGGACGCCGGCTCGATGTGTGCGTGCCGCGCAGGGAGGACCCGGGTCGGTCCCCGGGCCTTCAGAACTGTGTGTGTGCCGCGCGAGCGTCACCACGTGACGGCCCGGCCCGCCGCGGTGAGCGTGAGGGGAGGATTCGAGCGCTCGTGTGGCACGAGGGTTCCCCTCACGCCGGGGAAGCGGGGTCCGACGCGGCCGGGAGCAGCAGGGTGATCGTCGTCGGGGACGCCGAGCGCAGCCGCAACCGCCCGCCCTGGTCCTCCGCGAGCCGACGGGCCAGGGCGAGCCCGATGCCGTGGCCCTCGGCCGGGGAGCGGGCGGCGAACAGCGCCGATTCGTCCACCGTGAGCGACCCGGCGTCGGCCACGTCCAGCGCCACCGCCGGGCCCGCATCTCGCACCGTCACGGTCACGGGCGCCTCCCCGTGCACCCGCGCGTTCTCCAGCAGCACCGCGAGCACCTGGCGGACCGCCGCCTCCGAGCCGGAGATCGCCGCCCCCTCGTCGGCGACCTGCAGCTCGACGGCCATCCCGTCGGTACGCGCGTCCTCGACGACCTGCTCCACGAGGTCCACGATGTCCACCCGCGCCCGCCGCGCCCCGGCCGGTTCACGGGCGAGGGCGAGCAGCTCGGTGACGGTGCGGTCGAGCCGGTCGGCCGACTCGAGCGACCCCTCGACGGCCTCGGTGACCCCGGGCGACCCGGGCGGCAGCGAGGCGGCCTCCTCGAGCCGCAGCCGCAGCCCGGCGAGGGGCGTGCGCAGCTGGTGCGACGCCTCGGCGGAGAACGCACGTTCCCGGGCGAGCAGGTCGGCGAGGCGGGTCGCGGTGACCGAGAGCGACCGGTGCACGGCCGCGACCTCGGGCACGGCGGCGTCGGCGGTTCCGGCCGACACGGTGAAGTCGCCCTCGCCGAGGCGGCGGGCGTCGTCGGCGAGGACCTCGAGCGGGGCGGCGAGACGGGTGGCGAGACGGCGGGCGACGAGGCGGGTCCCGGCCACCGCCGTGACCCCCAGGACCAGCATGACGGCCCACGTCACCGCCGTCCGCTCGACCGCCTCGTCCTGCGACCGCTCCGCACGCAGCACGCCCACGCGGCGGTCGCCGTCGAGGATCGGCACCGCGACCAGGAACGCCCCCGCGGACCCGCGCCGCTCGACTCGTCCGTTGAGCGAGCCCGCGAGCGTCGCGTCGAGCCGGTCCGGTCCGTCGCCGGTGACGCGCCGGCCGTCGAGCCCGTAGACGGCGGCGGGGCTCTCCGCGGAGACGGGGGAGACGTCGGTCGGGACCGATCCCGCCGCGAGCACCGGCCCGATCGCGTCCGCGGCGACCTGGGCGTCGCCCTCGAGGTCGGACTGCTCGTCCACGACGTAGTACCGGGCGGCGCCGACCGCGAGCGGCAGCCCGAACACGGTGATCGCGACCATCGACACGATCACCGCGAACCGCACGATCCGCGCGCGCATCAGGGCTTCTCGAGGCGGTACCCGTGCCCGCGCACGGTCGTGATCACCGGTTCGGGCCCGAGCTTGCGACGCAGGGCGGCGATGTGGACGTCGAGGGTCTTGGTCGACCCCGACCAGTGCTCGTCCCACACGTCGCTCATCAGCGCCTCGCGGGTGACCACCACGCCCGGCTCCGCCGCGAGCCGCGCCAGCAGGTCGAACTCCTTGGCGCGCAACGGCAGCTCGCCGCCCTCCCGGGTGACCCGCCGCGCGGCGAGGTCGATCGCGAGGGTCCCGACGACGAGCCGTGCCCCCCGCTCCTCGGGCAGCGCGGCCCCCGCCCGACGCAGGTGGGCACGGACCCGGGCGGCGAGCTCGGTGAAGCGGACGGGTTTGGTGAGGTAGTCGTCCGCTCCTGCCTCCAGGGCGACGACCACGTCCATCTCGTCGTCGCGCGCGGTCACCACGACCAGGACCGCATCCGGGTGGCTCACCCGGAGCCGGCGGCACACCTCGGTGCCCTCGAGGTCGGGCAGTCCGAGGTCGAGCAGCACCAGGTCGGGGGAGGGGAGCGAGCGGACCAGCGCCGACCCGCCGTCGGGAAGGGCCCGCACCTGGTGGCCCTCCGCCTGCAGGCGCGAACTCAGCACTCCGCGAATCGTGTCGTCGTCCTCGACGACCCACAGCTGCGCCACAGGCGATCACGGTAGGCCGCGCGTCGTCTTGCCGACCGTTAACCCGTCCGCGCGCACGATCGGCGGCGTGATCCCGAGGCTGCCCGCGCGTGCCCGTCTGGCCGTCGCCGCTGCCCGCAGCGTGAGCGGACTGGCCCGCCGGACGGGGCGGAACGGGTCCGTCATCGGCGGACGGGTCGCCACCGTGCTCGACCGACGGGTGCTGGGCCGCCTCGCCGCCGGCCGCACCGTCGTGCTCGTGACGGGCACCAACGGGAAGACCACGACGACCTCGATGATCGCGCGTGCCCTGGGGGGAGACGCAGCGGAGCGGAGCTCGACCGGGACAGGCGGCGACGGTGACGTGGCCACCAACCACCTCGGCGCCAACATGCCCGACGGGATCACGACCGCCCTGCTCGACGCCCCCGGCACGCGCCTCGCGGTGATGGAGGTCGACGAGTCCTACCTCGGCGAGGTCGCCGCGGCCACCGACCCGGCCGTCATCGTCCTGCTCAACTTCAGCCGAGACCAGCTCGACCGGGTCGGCGAGGTGCGTACCGTGGCCCGCCGGGTCGGCGACGCGGTCGCCGCGCACCCGCGGGCCCGGGTGGTCGCGTTCGCCGACGACGTCCTCTGCGCCGGCGCCGGACTGCGCTCGGCGTC
Source organism: Actinomycetospora sp. NBRC 106378 (assembly GCF_030269685.1). Lineage (GTDB taxonomy): Bacteria > Actinomycetota > Actinomycetes > Mycobacteriales > Pseudonocardiaceae > Actinomycetospora. The sequence continues at coordinate 108,326 of NZ_BSTT01000007.1, read as the reverse complement.
GCCGCTCTGGGTGTCCTCGCCGTCCTCGTGGACCGGGGACGCCGGGGTGTGCCCCCGCTGCGACGGGCCCGTCACGCACGCCGGGCTGCGCTGGACGTGCGGGTCGTGCGGGCTCGAGCGCCCGCCGGGCAACTGGGCGCTGGTGCGCGACGACGCCGGGTGGTCGGTGCGGGGTCCCGACGGCGTCGAGGTGCCGCTGGAGCTCGCGCTGCCCGGGCACGCGAACCGGCTCAACGCGGCGTTCGCGATCGCGGTGGCCACCGAGCTCGGCGTCGCGCCCGCCGTGGCCGCCGCCCGGCTGCGGGGCCTGGAGCAGGTCGGCGGCCGCTACCGGACGGTGACGCGCCCGGGCGGGACCACGCGGCTGCTGCTGGCGAAGAACCCGGCCGGGTGGGCGCAGGTGCTGGACCTGCTCGACGAGGGCCCGGGGCGGCCCGTGGTCGTCGCGGTCAACTCGCGCGAGGCCGACGGGCGGGACGTGTCGTGGCTCTGGGACGTGCCGTTCGAGCGGCTGGCCGGGCACCCCGTGGTGGTCGCGGGGGAGCGGGCGGCGGAGCTGTCGGTCCGGCTGGCCTACGCGGGACTCCCGCACCGGCTCGCCGACGACGCCGTGGCGGCGACGCGCGACACGGTCGGGCCGGTGGACCTGGTCGGCAACTACACGGCCTTCCACGACGCGGCGCGGGTGCTCACGTGAGCGCCCGGATCGTCCTGCTGCTCCCCGAGGTGCTCGGCACCTACGGCGATGCCGGCAACGCGGCCGTGCTCGCCGCCCGGCTGCGCTGGCGCGGGATCGACGCGCACGTCCACACCGTCGGCTGGGACGACGCGGTGCCCGAGGGCGGCGACGTCTACGTCCTCGGCGGCGGGGAGGACGCCGCGCAGATGCTCGCCGTGGAGCGGCTGCGGGGCTCCGCCGGGCTGCGCCGGGCGCTGGACCGCGGGGCTCCCACGCTCGCGGTCTGCGCCGGGCTGCAGATCCTGGGCCGGGCGTTCACCGTCGCCGACGGCACGTGGGTGCCCGGTCTGGGGATGCTCGACGTCGAGACCACCCCCGGCCGCGGCGCGCGGCGCATCGGCGACGTGACGGCGGACCCGCTCCTCGACGGGCTCGACGAGCTGCTGGTGGGGTTCGAGAACCACGGCGGGGTCACCACCCTGGGGGCCGACGCGGCGCCGCTGGCCCGCGTGCGGGGCGCCGGCGCGGGCAACGGCACCGGCGACCGGATCGAGGGCGCGGTGGGTGGCCGGGGCGGCAGCATCGTGGGGACCTACTTCCACGGCCCGGTCCTCGCACGGAACCCGGCCCTGGCCGATCTGCTCCTCACCCGTGCCCTGGGGACGCTGCCCCCGCTGGAGGTGCCGGAGGGCCTGCCGTCGTCGACGGCGCGCCGCCTCGGTGCGCGATTTCGCGGCCTCAACGCAGCCGTTCGGCGACGTGCGGGGGCATGAGGACGGCCCGTCGGGCCAGGAGCGCGACGAAGCGTGAGGTCAGCTCGTCGGGCTCCGGGCCCGTCGTCGCGGCCAGCTCGCGCGTGATCGCGGGGACCGGGCGCGCGATGCGGCCCGCGAACGACGGCGGGACGATGCCCGCGGGGACGAGCGCCGGTCCGAGGCCCGCCTCCACGAGCAGCGGCGCCATCGCGGTCTGCTCGGTGCGCACGGCGGGTCGGGGCCGGAACCCGGCGTCCCGGGCGGCCCGGTCGAGCTCCTCGGCGAGGCCGTGGCTCGGCGCGTACTGCACCCACGCGGCGTCGGCGAGCCGCTCCAGCGCGATCTCGTGGTGCCGGAGGTCGGGCGGGCCCTCGGCCGGGAGCAGCACGACCAGCTCCTCGGTGCCCAGCGCCCGCACCCGGCCGCGCCACCCCGGTGGCGTCGGCCCCACGGCGACGTCGGCCTGACCCGCCTGCATGGCGGTCGTCATGGCCTCGGTCGTGCGGTGCTCCAGCAGCCGCACCGTCACGTCGGGGTGCTCGGCGCGCCACCGCGTGAGCACGGCCGGGAGGACGCCGAGCCCGGTGGAGTAGACCGTCGCGATCCGCAGCTCCCCGGCGCCCGACCCGACGACGGCCCGAGCCGCGCTGGTCCCGCGGGCGGCGGCGTCGACCGCGGCCCGCGCGTGGGGCAGCAGCGCCCGCCCGGTGGGGGTCAGCGTGACCGTGCGCGGCAGCCGGCTGAACAGCGCCGTGCCCAGCTCGCCCTCCAGGGCGGCGATCTGCTGGGACAGCCCGGGCTGCGAGACACCCAGGATCCCGGCCGCCCGTGTGAACGAGCCCTCATCGACGACCGTGAGGAACGACTCCAGCTGACGCAGCGTCGGCACGTGACCAGGATAGACAAGCCCAGCTTATGGACTGTCGTAGGACGGTTCTTCGACTTATGGCGGGCGGGTGCCAACCCTGGATCGGGTCGTTGCTGGATCGATCCCGTTGGAGAAGCCGCCGTGATCCGTCGTCCTACTGCAGGGCTCGCCCTCTTCGCCCTCGCCGTTGGCACCTTCGGCATCGGGACCACCGAGTTCGTCATCATGGGCCTGCTGCCCGAGGTCGCCGCCGGACTCGGGGTGTCGGTGTCGGAGGCCGGGCACCTGATCTCCGCCTACGCCCTCGGCGTCGTCGTCGGGGCCCCGCTGCTCGCCGGCGCCGGGGTGAGCTTCTCCCGACGGCAGGTGCTGGTCGCGTTGATGGGCACGTTCGCCGTCGGGAACCTGCTCTCCGCGCTCGCCCCCGAGATGGGCTCGCTGCTCGTGATCCGGTTCCTGACGGGCCTGCCGCACGGCGCGTTCTTCGGCGCGGCCTCCGTGGCCGCCGCCTCGATGGTCGCCCGCGAGCGCCGTGCCACCGCCGTCGCCCGGGTGTTCCTCGGCCTGACGATCGCCAACGTCGCCGGCGTCCCGCTCGGCACCCTGCTCGGACAGGCGCTCGGCTGGCGGGCGACGTTTGCCGCGGTCGGCGTGATCGGGGTGCTCGCCGTCGTCGCGGTGTGGGCGTTGGTGCCGGAGGCCGCACCGACGGGTGGGGGCCGGGCCGCGCTGAAGAGCGAGGTGTCGGCGCTGCGCCACCCGCAGGTCCTGCTCTCGCTCGGCGCCGTGGTGTTCGGCTTCGGCGCGATGTTCGCCTGCTACTCCTACGTCACTCCGATGCTCACCGACGTCGGCGGCTTCGCCCCGACCACCGTCACCCTGCTCCTCGCCGTGGTGGGCCTCGGCATGACGGCGGGGTCGGTCGTCGGCGGCCGCCTCGCCGACCGCGCGCCGCTCAAGACGCTGTGCGGCTGCCTCGTCGCCCTCGCCGTGGTGCTCGCGACCTTCCCGCTGACGGTCGGGACCCCGGGGCTCGCCGTCGTCTCGCTGTTCGGTGCCGGGATGTTCTCGCTCGCCCTCGGCCCGGCCATCCAGACCCGGATCATGGACATCGTCGGCGACGCCCCCACCATGGCGTCGGCCGCGATCCAGTCCGCCTCGAACGTCGCGAACTCGCTCGGCGCCTGGCTCGGCGGGATCGTGATCGCCGCCGGGTTCGGCCTCCTCGCCCCGGCCCTGGTCGGTGCCGTGCTGGCGGTCGCCGGGCTGGCGGTGCTGCTGGTCAGCGGCGGGCTCCAGGTGCAGGCCCGCCGGGAGGCGCGCCGGGTCGACGGTGTGCTGGTTCCCGCGTGAGGCGTCGTTGGTGACCGAAGGGGCCCCTCGGCCGGTCTGTCCGGCCGAGGGTGCCCTTCGCTCGGGGTTGTGGAGTTCGCACGGCGGTTGGAGTGCGGGACGCGCACATTCGGGATGCGCACCGATCCGGGTCCGGCGAGGACCGCGCGCGACGCACACAGATCCGGCCCCCGGCACGTCTACTCCGGCGTGTATCCCGCGGGACGCACACTCCTGAGCGGTCGACGGCGTGGCGGGGCCGGCACCGGCGTGCTCGCGAGTTCGTGAGCGACGTGCGCACGTGGTCGTGCGACGCGCTCAGGACGTCGGGGTGTCACCGGCGTTGGCGGTAAGGGTGTGCGGGACGCGCAGGGGTGCCCGAGGTCGATCGCCGGACCGGCCGGAGTGTGTGCGGGACGCGCAGGGGCGAGCGGGGTCGCTCGCCGGACCGGCCGGAGTGTGCGCGCGACGCGGAGACCGGGCCGATGGACGATGCGGCGTTTCTGCCGCTGGATGCCGGCAACGACGCTTTCCTGCCACGGAGGAAGGGTCCTGCCACGGAGGAGGGGGCGTCAGCGCGCCGACCACCCGGACCACCGGCCGACCGCCACGTCGATCACCGGCCCCTCGGGCGGGTCGGCGGCGTGCTGGGGGTAGCGGTCGGCCAGCAGGGACCTGGCCTCGTCGAGCGCGTCCCACCGCACCGACGCCTCCCCGTCGGCGCGGACCCACCAGAGCGTGGACCAGTCGTCGGAGTACTCGTCCACGAGCAGGGACACCGCCGGGTTGGCCTCGATGTGGCGCAGCCGCGCCAGGTCGCGGGTCCGTTTGGGCTTCTGGTCGACGGCGATCAGCACCCGGTCGTCCGCCACCGCGAACACCACCGGCACGAGGTGCGGCGCTCCGGAGGGGGTGACGGTCCCGAGCCGGGCGACGCGCGCGGCGGCGAAGCGTGCGCGTGCGTCGTCCGGCCCGAGGGTCGGCATCAGTGCTGCTGCACCAGCGGTGCGAGCTCGTCGAGCTCCTTGAGTACCGTGTCGCGGTCGGCGCTGGTGACGCCGTAGATCACGCGGTCGAGCCCGGCGCGGTGGTAGCCGTCGAGGGCCTCCTGGGAGGTCTCGGCGCCGAAGAGGGACATCGGGATCCGGCCGCGCCCGGCGTCGGCGGCGCGCTGCTGGAGCTTCTCGGCGCGCTCGATGAACTCGTCGACGTTGTCCGGGCCGACGCTCTGCGGCAGCCACTCGTCGCCGAAGGAGAGGATGCGGTCCTCGACGGTCGGCCCCATGCCACCGATGATCACCGGTGGGTGCGGGGAGGTGACCGGCTTGGGCCACGCCCAGGAGTTCTCGAACTGCACGAACTCGCCGTCGTAGGCGGCCTCCTCCTGCGTCCACAGGGCCTTCATGGCGTGGACCTGCTCGCCGAGGAGGCGCATGCGGGTCTTCGGGTTCGTCCCGTGGTCGGCCATCTCCTCGCGGTTCCACCCGCCGCCGATCCCGAACAGGAAGCGGCCGCCGGAGAGCCGGTCGAGGGAGGCGACCTCCTTCGCCGTGTGGATCGTGTCCCGCTGGATGAGCAGGCAGATGCCGGTGGCGACCTTCAGCGTCGTCGTGGCGGCCGCGGCGAAGGAGAGCGCGACGAACGGGTCGTAGGTGTGGACGTACATCCGGGGCAGGTCACCGCCGCCGGGATACGGCGACTGCCGCGAGACCGGGATGTGGGAGTGCTCGGGGAACCACAGCGAGTCGAACCCGCGGTCCTCGACCTCCTTGGCCAGGGTGGCCGGGTCGATGGCGTAGTCGGTCGGGAACATCATGATGCCGTGTTGCACGTTCGGGGTTTCCCGTCGTGACGATCAGCCATGCGGCACGTCATCATGCGCGTCGTGTCGTGGGAAGAAACGCTCACCGAGCAGGAGAAGCGGCGTGCCCGGGAGCAGCTCGAGCAGCTGCTGGAACGGCAGGCCCGGATGGGGCACGCCGACGTCGTCACCTACTACCCCCCGGAGGCGATCGCGCAGCGCGACCTGTTCGCCCTGGCGGGTACGCACGTCGACGGCACGCAGTGGGCGGTGGGCGACTGCGACCACCGATTCCCCCTGCAGTCGATCTCCAAGGTGTTCACCTATGCGTTGGCGCTGGAGGACAACGGGCGGGAGACGACGCTCACCCGCGTCGGCGTCGAACCCTCCGGTGACCCCTTCAACGCGTTGGAGTTCGACCAGGTCAACCGGCGCCCGCACAACCCGATGGTCAACGCCGGTGCCCTGGTCGCCGCGGACATCCTGGGCGGATCGGACGTCGACGAGAAGATCGGCCGGCTCCTGGAGCGGATGCGCATCTACGCCGGGAACCCCGACCTGGACGTCGACGACGAGCTCCTCGACGCGATGCTCGCCGACGCCGACCGCAACCTCGGCATCAGCTACTACATGCGCTCGCTGGGGATGCTCGTCAACGAGGTCGACGAGATCCTCCGCGTCTACCTCGCCGCGTGCTCCGTGCACGTCAGCACCGCGGAGCTCTCGGAGATGGGCGCCACGCTCGCCAACGGCGGGGTGAATCCGCGGACCGGCGAGCGAGCCATGCCGCGCACCTACGTCCGCGACGTCATCGGCGTCATGTTCACCTGTGGCATGTACGACGCCGCGGGGCAGTGGGCCAACGACGTCGGCATCCCGGCCAAGAGCGGGGTCTCCGGCGGGATCATGGCCGCGATCCCCAACCAGGTCGGCCTGTCGGTGTTCTCACCCGGCCTGGACATGCACGGCAACTCGGTCCGCGGCATCAACGTGTTCCGGGAGCTCTCCGACCGCTTCGGCCTGCACATCTTCGCCGACCCGGAGGAGACCCAGCTCGGCCGGCTCGGCGGGCGGGTATGGCCCGAGCCGGCGCCCGAGCCGGAGCCCGGGGCGCTCGATCCGGAACCGCGGGAGGACCTGGGTCCCGACGCTGCATCCGAGCACGCCGATCGGGGGCCGGCGCCGGCGGCGTTGGAGAGCTCGCGGGCCTGACGCCCGCGACGGGAACTGGCTACGGTGCCCGCCGTGGGCATCCTCGATCGTTTCCGTCTCGACGACCGCGTCGCCGTGGTCACCGGCGCCTCCTCCGGGCTCGGCGCGGTGTTCGCGCGCACCCTCGCCGAGGCGGGTGCCGACGTGGTGCTCGGCGCCCGCCGGATCGACAAGCTCGACGAGACCCGGGCCGCCGTCGAGAAGGCCGGTCGCCGCGCCGTCGCGGTGCGCACCGACGTGGCCTCGCCCGACGACTGCCAGACGCTCATCGACACCGCGATGACGGAGTTCGAGCGGGTGGACGTGCTGGTCAACAACGCGGGCATCGGCACCGCGGTGCCGGCCACGAAGGAGACCCCGGAGCAGTTCCGGCAGGTCATCGACGTGAACCTCAACGGTTGTTACTGGATGGCCCAGGCCGCGGCGCGTGTGATGGGGGAGGGCAGCTCCATCGTCAACATCTCGTCGGTCCTCGGCATGACGACGGCGGGTCTGCCGCAGGCGGCGTACTCGGCGTCCAAGGCCGGTCTGATCGGCCTGACCCGCGACCTCGCCCAGCAGTGGACGCCCCGCAAGGGCATCCGCGTCAACGCGATCGCGCCCGGCTTCTTCACCTCGGAGATGACCGACACCTACCAGGACGGCTACCTGGACTCCCAGCTCCCGCGCATCCTCGCCCGCCGCATCGGCGACCCCGAGGAGCTCGCGGCGGCGCTGATCTTCCTGGTCTCCGACGCCGGGTCCTACTGCACCGGCATCACGCTGCCGGTCGAGGGCGGGCTGCTCACGTCGTAGGCACGCGGAGCGCCCCGGGCAGCGTGGTCGCCGCCTCGAGCAGGCTCGGCCCGTACCAGGTCAGCAGCCGCCCGCTGACCAGCGCGGCGGGCGCGTCGAACGCCTCCGGACCGTCGTCGGCGGTGAACCGGTAGGGCTCGTCGGGCAGGACCACGAGGTCGTGGGCCGGGAGGTCGGTCGGGTCGAAGCGCGGGTAGCGCTCCGCGCCCGGCCCGCCGTCGGCGAGGACGTTGTCGACGCCGAGCCGATCGAGCAGCGCCCCCGCGAACGTGTCGCAGCCGACCGCCATCCACGGCCTGCGCCAGATCGGCACGACCGCGCTGCGCCGCTCGTCGTCGGGAACCCGCTCGATCTCCGACCAGGCCTTCTCCGCCCCCTCCAGCCACGCCGGACGCTCCAGGCCGCAGGCGGCGAGCATCCCGTCGAGGCTGGAGAACGCGCCGTCGACGGTGCGGACGTCGGTCACGTACACGGCGATCCCGCGCTCGCGCAGCTCCGCGATGTGCTCGGGCTTGTTCTCCTCGTCGTTCGCGACGACGAGGTCGGGCGCGAGGGCGACGATCGCGTCGAGGTCGGGGTTCTTCGTCCCACGGATGCGCTGGGGCGGGGTCACGACCTGCTCGTCGAGGTCGGTCGGGTGGGTGCACCAGTCGGTGACGCCGACGAGCAGGTGCGGGTCGGAGACGCCGATCGCCTCGGTGAGGGAGGGGACGAGGCTGACCACCCGGCGCACCGTGGCCGGCACCTCCACGGTCGTCCCCTGGTCGTCGATCGGCGTGGCGCTCATGGTCACCAGTCTGCCGGGTGCCCCCGCGCGGTGGCGTCGCTCACCCGGTACCGTGCGTACCTCACACTGGCGAGGAGACGTGATGGACCGCTGGGCGTCCGGCATCGACACCGCGTGGCTGCAGCTCGAGCAGGAGACCAACCGGATGGTCGTGCACGGGCTGTTGTTCTGTGACGGCCCGGTCGATCTCGACGAGCTGCGGGCGCGGATCCGGGAACGGTGGGTCGACGTCTACCCGGGGTTCCGGCAACGCCCCACCTGGCCGACCGGCCCGATCGGCCCCGCCCGGTGGGTGGACGCGCCGCCGGACCTCTCCGTGCACGTCACGACGATGGCCCTCGCGGCGCCGGGGGACGACCGGACGCTGGCCCGGCGGATCGGCGAGCTGATGTCGACGCCGCTGCCCGCCGACCGGCCCTGGTGGCGCGTGGAGGCGATCACCGGCTACGACGGCACCGCCGTGCACGTCGCGATCCACCACGGTCTCGCCGACGGGGTGGCGCTCAACCACCTGTTCCACGCCCTGGCCGACCCGGTGTCCGACCCGCGCACGCCGGCCGCCTACGTCGAGCCGCCGCGCGGGGCGCAGCCGGTTCACGACGTCCGGCTCTTCCGCCGCGAGGTCCGGGACCGGGCGTCCGCGCTCTGGGCGACGGTCCGGCGCTCGGGGACGCCCGAGGGGGCCGCGGAGCTCGGCGCCACCGGCCGGGCGATCAAGAACTCGGCGTGGCTGCTCGCGAGCCCGCCCCGGGAGAAGCCCTCCCCGCTGCAGGGGCGGCCCGGCGTCGCGAAGGGGGCCCGGTGGACCCGGGACCTGGAGCTCGACGTCGTGAAGGCGGCCGGGAAGGCTGCGGGCGGCAGCGTCAACGACGTCCTGTGCGCGGCGATCGCCGGGGCCCTGCGGACGTACCTCGGTGAGGACGTGCCCCGGCTGCGCGCGGTGATGCCGACCAACCTGCGACCGTTGGACCGGCCGATCTCCGCCGAGCTCGGCAACGAGTTCGGGCTGGTCCTGCCGCCGCTGCCCACCGACGAGCCGGACCGCGGTCGGCGCATCGAGCGGATGCACCGGTCGATGGCGACGATCAAGCGCACGAACCAGGCGCTGGCGAGCTTCACCGGGATCGCGGCGGCCGGGTTGGGGACGCCGTCGCACACCCAGAAGCTGGTCGCGCGCTACGCCCGGGCCGGCTCGCTGATCATCTCGAACGTGCCGGGACCGCTGGAGGAGCTCACCCTCGGGTCGGTGCACGTCCGGGACGTCATGTTCTGGGTGCCGTGCTCCGCGCGGCTCGGACTCGGCGTCTCCGTGCTGTCCTACGCGGGCCGCGTGCGGCTGGGCATCGACGCCGACCTCGGGCTCATCGGCGGGCAGGAGGGCCTCGACCGGTTCGCGGAGGCGTTGGACGAGGAGCTGCGCGCTCTGTGAGCGACGCGGTGACGGCGGGTGACCCGTCTCCGCGGACCGTGCCGGGGAACCGATGCCGCTCGCACCGGTTCCCCGCGGTGGTCCGGGAGGCGGGATCACTTCGCGTGACCGGAGGCGCTAGAACTCGGTGACCCCCGCGTCGGGCGCCAGCTCGTGCGCCGTGATGTAGCGCGACTCGTCCGAGGCGAGGAAGAGCACCGTCTGCGCGACGTCCTCCGGCATCGTCACGTCCACCGGCAGCAGGTTGGTGAACATCGCCCGCGGGCGGGGGTTCTCGGCCATCGCCTCGCCGAGCGCGGACTGCATCGCCTCGCCGGTCATCCCGGTGAGGACGCCCGTCGGGTGCACGCTGTTGACGCGGATCGAGTGCTGCGCGAGCTCGGCGGCGAACGCCTTCGCCATGCCGCGGACGGCCCACTTGCTCGCGGTGTACGGGACCATGTACGGCTGCACCTTCATGCCGGCCGCCGAGCTGATGACGATGACCGAGCCCCCGCCCGCCGTCACCAGGTGCGGTGCGCCCACCATGATCGTGTTCCAGGTGCCGGTCACGTTGACGTCGAGGGTGTCCCGGAAGATCTCCGGCGTCACCCGGTGCCAGGTGCGGGGGATGCAGATGCCCGCGTTGGCCACGACGACGTCGAGCCGCCCCAACCGCGCCACGGCGTCGTCGACCAGGGTGCGCAGCCCGTCGAGGTCGCGGACGTCGACCCGGCCCGCGACCGCCCGCCGCCCGGTCTTCTCCACCAGGGCCACGGTCTCGTCGAGCTCGCCCGGCGTCGCCGCGGCGTAGTCGACCCCGGGCAGCGGCCCGCAGACGTCGACGACGATCACGTCGGCCCCCTCCTCGGCGAGCCGGACCGCATCCGCCCGCCCCTGCCCGCGGGCAGCGCCGGTGACCAGCGCGACCTTTCCCTCGACCCGTCCGCTCATGTGCCCGTCCCTTCGGCTGTGGCCGATTCCTCATTTGATGGCGCCTACTGCCACAAAAGATACCGTGGGACGACCCGAGCGGAAGGAGCAACCGTGACGGTGCACCCGGAGCAGCGGATCGACCTGGAAGCCCTGCGCGCCCGGTACCGGGCCGAGCGGGACCGCCGTCTGCGCCCCGACGGCGACGACCAGTACACCCCGCTGGCCGACCGACGCGGCGCCGGCGACCCCTGGACCTCCGGCGAGGACCGGCGCGACCCGGTGGACGACGCGGTGGACGCCCTGGTGGTCGGCGGCGGGTTCGGCGGCCTGGTCGCGGCGGCCCGCCTGCGCGACGCCGGGCTCGAGCGGATCCGGATCGTCGACGCCGCGGGTGACCTCGGCGGCACCTGGTACTGGAACCGCTACCCGGGCGTGGCCTGTGACGTGGAGTCCTACATCTACCTGCCGCTGCTCGAGGAGGTCGGGGTGATGCCGACCCGCAAGTATGCGCCGGGCGAGGAGATCCGTCAGCACGCCCGGGCCATCGGCCGACGGTTCGACCTGTACCGCGACGCGCTCCTGCGCACCGAGGTCACGAGCCTGCGCTGGGACGACGACGCCGCCCGTTGGACCGTCCGCACCGACCACGGCGACGTCGTCGCGGCCCGCTACGTCGTCGTCTCCAGCGGCCCGTTCAACCGGCCGAAGCTGCCCGGCATCCCCGGCCTCGCCGACTTCCGCGGCCACACCTTCCACACCAGCCGCTGGGACTACGCCCACACCGGCGGGGGTCCCGACGGCGGCCTCGACCGGCTCGCCGACCGTCGGGTCGCCGTCATCGGCACCGGGGCCACGGCGATCCAGGCGGTCCCGCACCTGGCCGAGGGTGCGCGGCACCTGTACGTCGTGCAGCGCACGCCGTCCACCGTCGACGAGCGCGGCGACCGGCCGACCGACCCGGCCTGGTGGGACTCCCTCGAACCCGGCTGGCAGCGCGCGCGACGGGAGAACTTCCTCGACCTGGTCGACGGGCGGCACGCCGACGTCGACCTCGTCGACGACCGCTGGACCGACACCGCCCCGGTGCGGGGCAGCCGTCGTCGGGCACGGGGCGAGGAGGAACCCGCGCTGGCGACCGAGCTGGCGGACGCCGAGAAGATGACCGAGATCCGGGCGCGGGTGGACGACCTCGTCGTCGACCCGACGGTCGCTGCGGCGCTCAAGCCCTGGTACCGCCAGATGTGCAAGCGCCCGACGTTCTCCGACCGCTACCTGCAGGCGTTCAACCGGCCCGACGTCACGCTGCTCGACACCCGCGGCGCCGGCGTCGAGCGCGTGACCGCCGACGGGATCGTCGTCGACGGCGTCGAGTACCCCGTCGACACGATCGTGCTGGCCACCGGCTTCGAGCTCGGCGTGGACCCCGCGACGCGGGCGGGCGCCGACATCCGCGGGCGCGGCGGGCTGCCGCTGGCCGAGTACTGGGCCGACGGGCTGCGCACGTTGCACGGCTGGGTCAGCCGCGGCTTCCCGAACCTGTTCCACCTCGGTTCGACCCAGAACGCCGCCTCGCCCAACTTCGCGCACGTCCTCGAGGTGCAGGCCGAGCACGTTGCCGGGGTGGTCGCGGAGGCCGAGGCCCGCGGCGACGTGCTGGTGGAGCCGAGCGCCGCCGCCGAGGACCGCTGGGTGGCGACGATCCGCGAGCGGGCGGTGGACCTGCAGGTGTTCCAGGCCGCCTGCACGCCCGGGTACTACAACGGCGAGGGGCGGCCGCGACGCCGGTCCGAGCAGTTCGGCGGCGGCCCCGTCGAGTTCCACGCGGTGCTCGCCGAGTGGCGTGCGCACGGCGACCGCGAGGAGGTGTTCACGGCCCGATGACGGCCCGCCCGTTCCACGGCGTCGGCGGGACGCCCGAGCCGCTCGCGCCCGGCGTCGTCGTCTCCGCGCTCGTGGAGCCGAACCCGCTGCACGCCTCCAACGGCCTCGCGTTCGCCCCGGACGGCCGGCTGTGGATCGCGCAGTTCCTCGGTGGCACCGTGTCCGCGCTCGACCTCGCGACCGGCTCGCTCGAGCCCGTGCTCGGGTCGGAGGGACCGCTGACCGCGCCGGACGACCTCGCCTTCGCCGACGACGGGTCCTGCTACGTCGTCGACCTCCCGCCCGGCCTGGTCTGGCGGCGGACGCCGGACGGGACGCTGTCGCTGGTCACCGACGGGATCGTCGCACCGGACGGGATCGCCACGTGGCGGGGGCGCCTGTTCGTCAACGAACTCGCGCCCGACGGTCGGCTGCTGGAGATCCTTCCCGACGGCCGGTGGCACGAGCTGGCGGCCGGGCTCGCCCTGGGCAACGCGATGGCCGTCGGTCCCGACGGGCGGCTCGTGTACCCGCACCTGTCGGGCGGCGAGGTGTGGGCGGTCGATCCCGACGGCGGGGAGCCCGAGCGGCTGCTCGACGGCCTCGACCGGCCCGTGGCGGTCCGGTTCGACGCGGGGGGCCGGATGCTGGTGCTGTCGAACGCGGACGGGTCGGTGCTGGTGGACGGGCGTGACCCGGTGTCGACCGGCGTGCGCGGGGCGGACAACCTCGCGGTCGGCCCGGACGGCACCTGGTACGTCACCGGTGCCTTCACCGGCGGGCTGGTGGCGCTCGCGCCCGGCGGGTCCCGACGGCAGGTCCTCCCGCCGGGCCTGTGCGGTCCGTTCGGCCTGGCGTCGGTGGGCGGCCGGATCGTGGCGGCGGACCACCACACGCTGGCCGAGCTGGTCGACGGTGCCGTGTGCGCCCACGAGGTCGGGGCCCACGGGTTGCGGGGGCTGGCGGCGATGCACGGCGAGCTGCTCGTCACCACCGAGGCGGGCGAGCTGCGGTGCGGGACCGTCGGCGGCCGGTGGCACCGGGTGGCGCGCGGCTTGGACCGGCCGTGCGGGCTGGTGGCGGCCGGGGGAGAGGTGCTGGTCGCGGAGTCGGGGGTCGACCGCGTGGTGCGCGTCGGCCGCGCCGGCGAGATCGACCCCGTCGCGTCGGGGTTCGACCGCCTGGTCGACCTCGCCGCGGCCGACGGCGAGGTGTGGGTGACCGACGCGGGCCGCGGCCAGGTCGTGCGGCTCTCGGACGGTCTCGTGGTGGCCGCCGGACTCGCGCGGCCCGAGGGTCTGGTGGCCCATCGCGGTGCGCTCGTCGTGGTCGAGGCGGCCGCGGGTCGGCTCACGCGGGTGGACCCGCGCACCCGGACGAGCACACCCGTCGTCGGGAACCTCCCGCTGGCGACGCTGCCGCCCCACGTGCCCGCGCACGGGTCGGGCACCGGGTCGCTCGCGCAGCGGCCCGCGCCGTACGCGGCGTTGGCCGTGCACGACGGCGGGCTGGTGGTCGGGCTGACCGGGACCGGGGGCGTCCTGCGCGTCGGGTGCTAGGTCCTCGCACCGATCTCACCCCGCGCGCAGCCCCTCGACGAGGAGCGCGGCGAGCCGCCGGGCCGCCGCCGGGCGGTCCGCCTCGGGCAGGCCGTCGAGCCCGCGCGTCGCCAGGAGGGTGAGGACGAGGTCGTCCGGGCGGAAGTCCCGGCGCAGATTCCCCTCGGCCTGCGCCCGCCGGACGAGGCGGGCGACCCCGTCCAGCGCGACCCGTCGTTCGGTGGAGAGGTCGACGGCGTCGGGGAAGGTCGTCAGGAAGGCCTCGGTGAAGCCGCGGTTGCGGGCGTGCAGGACGCACAGCCGGTCGATCATCCGGCGCAGGCCCTCCCACGCGGACGGGGCGGCGAGGCCCTCGTCGACCGCGGCGCGGCAGACCTGCATCTCGGCCGCGAACGCGTCCGCGGCGAGGTCCTGCTTCGTCGGGAAGTGCCGGTAGAGCGTGGCCGGGCCGACACCGGCGTGCCGGGCGACCTCCCGCATCGGCACGTCGAGCCCGTCGCGGGCGAACAGGACGCGGGCCGCGTCGAGCCGGCGGGCGCGGTTCTCCACGGCGTCGCTGCGCCGGATCCGGGTCATCTGCTCGCCCACGACTCTCACCTGAGTCAACCGGACGCCTCCGTCCGTGAGCGTCCGGCGCCGTGCAGACGGTCGAGATCGGGACGTTCGGGCCCGCCGAGGGGCTGGTGGTGGTGGACCGCCCCGAGCCGGTCCCGGGGGCCGGGCAGGTGGTGGTGGCGGCCGAGGCGATCGGCGTCGGTGGGGTCGACGCCGTGATCCGTCGCGGCACCCTCGGCGGGTACGGGTTCCCGACGGGGTTCGTCCCCGGCGCCGAGGTCGCGGGGACGGTCACGGCGGCGGGCGAGGGCGTCGACCCGGGCTGGGTCGGCCGGCGCGTGTGGGCCTTCACCGGGACCGGCGGGGCCTACGCCGAGCAGGCCGTCGCGGACGCGCGGGACCTGGCCGTCCTGCCGAAGGGGCTGGACGGCGCTGCGGCGGTGACCCTCGGGAACTCGGGCGTGGTCGCCCACTTCGCGCTCGCGCAGGCCCACCTCGCCGCGGGGGAGTCGGTGCTCGTCCGGGGTGCCGCCGGGAGCATCGGGATCGCGACGGTGCAGCTGGCGCGCCGGGCGGGCGCGGGTGCCGTCGCCGTGACGACGTCGTCGGCCGGACGGGGGGAGCGGCTCCGCGCGCTCGGAGCCACCGACGTCCTCGACCGCGCCGGGGTCGGTGGGCCCGCCGAGTTCGACGTCGTGGTCGACGTCATCGGCGGGGCCGACCTCCCGTCCTTCGTCGACCGCCTCGCACCGAACGGGCGCCTGGTCGTGGTCGGGGTGGTCGCCGGCATGCCGCCCGCGGACCTCGGGTCGCGCCTGTTCGCGAACTTCCGGCGGTCCGTCTCGATCGGCACCTTCAGCGCCGACACGGTCCCCCGCGACCGGCAGCACGCCGTCCGGGACGACCAGTTCGCGGCGGCCGCCCGCGGAGAGCTGACCACCGTGGTGCACGACGTCCTCCCGCTCGCCGACGCCGTGGAGGCCCACCGGCGGATGGACGCGGGCGAGGTGTTCGGCCGGATCGTCCTGGTGCCCTAACCCTCCGTGCAGCCGTCCTGCAGGTCCTGCGCGACCTGGCACGCCGACGGCTGGTCCGGGTCCGCGGTGGCCAGGCGGGCGAGCAGCTCGCGCAGGGTGTCGCGCTCGTCGGGGCCGAGCGGGGCGAGCATGTGGTCCTCGGCCTCGCGCAGCCGCCGCTCGAGCTCGCAGAGGCGCTCGCGGCCGGCTTCGGTGAGCTCGACGCGCCGGGCGCGACGGTCGGCCGGATCGGGCCGGCGTTCGACCAGGCCCTCGGACTGGATCTCGTCGAGCAGGTAGGTCATCACCGTGCGGTCGACGCCGAGCTTGCGGGCGAGCGCGAGCTGCGTGCTCGGTTCCCCGCGGGCGACCGCCGCCAGGACCTGGTAGCCGCGCGGGCCACCCGGGAGGCCGACCAGCACGGTCTGGGCGGTCTTCAGGTGGGCGCGCGCGACGCGACCGAGGGCCCAGCCCAGGTCCGACTCCACCTGCCGCGGCGTGCTCACGATCTCAACATACGCGGTTGCGCAGGAAATCTTCCGTAGAGATAGTCTGTTGAGCAGAACATCTCGACAGACGCACACCCGGGAGATCGACATGAGCCTGCTCCGCATCGACAGCAGCATCCGTCCGCAGGGCTCGGTGAGCCGTGAGGTGCTCGACAGCCTCGAGCGCTCCTACCTCGAGTCGGACCCGGGCGCCGCGGTGGTCCGCCGCGACCTCGGCGCCGACCCGATCGGAGCGGCGACCTGGGCGACCGCCGTCGGCGCCGGGATGACGCCGGAGGGCGAGCGCACCGAGGAGCAGCGGGCGGCCCTCGCGACGGCGGCCGAGCTGGCCGACGAACTCCTGGCCGCCGACGCGGTGGTCATCGGCTCGCCGCTCTACAACTTCGGGATCGCGGCCCACCTCAAGAGCTGGGTCGACGTGCTCATCACCGACCCGCGCTTCGCGCCCGGCACCTCACCCCTGGCCGGCACCCCGGTGGTCCTCGTGGTCTCCCGCGGCGGCGGCTACGGCCCGGGCACCCCGCGCGAGGGCTGGGACCACGGCACCGGCTGGATCACCCGCATCCTGCGCGACGTCTGGGGCGCCGACGTCACCGTGGTCGAGGCCGAGCTGACCCTCGCCGAGGTGGTCCCGGCCATGGCCGAGCTCCGCCCGCTCGCCGCGCAGAAGCGGGCCGAGGCCCACGAGGCGGCGGCGAAGCTGGGTGTGGCGCTGCGCGCCTCGTGAGCACTAATCCGTGCCAGAGCACGGATTAGTGCTCACCTGAGCGGAGCTCACATGGAACGCCGGTACTGCCCACCGACCTCGAAGAACGCATCGGTGAGCTGGCCGAGCGAGCACACGCGGGCGGCCTTCATCAGCTCGTCGAACACGTTCTCCCCGGCCGTCGCCGCGGCCTGCAGGCGCGCGATCGCCTCGGCGGACTCGCTCTGGTGGCGGGCCTGGAAGTCGTCGAGGCGCTGCAGCTGCGAGCTCTTCTCCTCCTCCGTGGCCCGGGAGAGCTCGATCTCCTTCGGCTCCTCGCCGTCGGCGTCGGCCGGGGGCAGGAACGTGTTCACCCCGATGATCGGCAGCGACCCGTCGTGCTTGCGGCCCTCGTAGAGCATCGACTCGTCCTGGATCTTGCCGCGTTGGTAGCCGGTCTCCATGGCGCCCAGCACGCCCCCGCGCTCGGCGATCCGGTCGAACTCGGCGAGCACGGCCTCCTCGACGAGATCGGTGAGCTCCTCGATCACGAACGAGCCCTGCAGCGGGTTCTCGTTGAGGGAGAGGCCCCACTCCCGGTTGATGATCAGCTGGATCGCGAGGGCCCGGCGCACCGACTCCTGCGACGGGGTCGTCACGGCCTCGTCGTAGGCGTTGGTGTGCAACGAGTTCGCGTTGTCGTAGAGCGCGCAGAGCGCCTGCAGCGTCGTCCGGATGTCGTTGAACTGCATCTCCTGCGCGTGCAGGGAACGACCCGACGTCTGGACGTGGTACTTGAGCTTCTGCGAGCGCTCGTTGGCCCCGTAGCGCTCGCGCATCGCCACGGCCCAGATCCGGCGCGCGACCCGGCCGATCACCGAGTACTCCGCGTCCATGCCGTTGGAGAAGAAGAACGACAGGTTGGGCGCGAAGTCGTCGACGTCCATCCCGCGCGCGAGGTAGGACTCGACGTAGGTGAAGCCGTTCGACAAGGTGAACGCCAGCTGCGAGATGGGGTTCGCCCCGGCCTCGGCGATGTGGTAGCCGGAGATCGAGACCGAGTAGAAGTTCCGGACCTGGTGGCTGATGAACCACTCCTGGATGTCGGCCATCATCCGGAGCGAGAACTCGGTCGAGAAGATGCAGGTGTTCTGGCCCTGGTCCTCCTTGAGGATGTCGGCCTGCACCGTGCCGCGGACGTTCGAGACGGCGTGCGCGACGAGCTCCGCGCGCTTCTCCTCCGAGGGCTCCTCGCCGTGCTCCTCGCGGTACGTGTCGACCACCTGGTCGATCGCGGTGTTGAGGAAGAACGCGAGCATGGTCGGCGCGGGGCCGTTGATCGTCATCGACACCGAGGTGGTCGGCGAGGTCAGGTCGAACCCGCCGTAGAGCACCTTCATGTCGTCGAGCGTCGCGATCGAGACCCCGGAGGTGCCGACCTTGCCGTAGACGTCCGGGGGAGTGGCCGGGTCCCGGCCGTAGAGGGTCACGGAGTCGAAGGCGGTCGACAGGCGCTTGGCCGGCGAGTCCTCGGACAGGTAGTGGAAGCGGCGGTTGGTGCGGAACGGGTCGCCCTCGCCGGCGAACATCCGGGCGGGGTCCTCGCCGTCGCGCTTGAACGCGAAGACGCCCGCGGTGAACGGGAAGTACCCGGGGAGGTTCTCGGTGCGCAGGAAGCGCACGACCTCCTCGTCGGCGGTGAACGACGGCAGCGAGACGCGGTTGACCTTCGACCCGGAGAGCGTCTCCCTGGTCAGCTGGATCCGGTTCTCCTTGTCGCGGACCTTGTAGACGAACTCGTCGCCCGCGTAGTCCTCCCTGGTCTGCTCCCAACCGGCGAGCAGGTCACCGGCCTCGCGCGGCACGTCCCGCTCGGCCTCCTCGAGCACCGCGGGCAGCTCCCCGGCGTCGCGGTCGCCGAGCAGGTCCGCCGCCTGCTTCAGCGCCGAGCGCTTCCGGGTCGCGCCGACCATCGCCTCGGTGTCCTCGTGGTACTTCCGCACGGTGGCGGCGATGTCGGCGAGGTAGCGCTCGCGCTCGGCGGGAATGGCCGAGCCCGCGAAGGTGGAGACGCGGGTGTCGGGGATCTCGAGGTGGGCGGTGCCCTCCGGGAGGCCCTTCTCCGACAGGAGCGAGACGAGCTTGCCGTAGAGCGCGGTGACGCCCTCGTCGTGGAAGGTGGCGGCGCTGGTGCCGTAGACCGGCATGTCCTCCCAGCTCGCACCCCACGCGTCGCGGTTGCGCACCAGCTGGCGGGCGACGTCCCGGCGGGCGTCGTCGCCGCCGCGGCGCTCGAACTTGTTGATCGCGACGACGTCGGCGAAGTCCAGCATGTCGATCTTCTCGAGCTGGGAGGCCGCGCCGAACTCCGGGGTCATGACGTAGAGCGAGACGTCGGCGTGCTCGACGATGCCCGCGTCGCCCTGCCCGATGCCCGGCGTCTCGACGATGACGAGGTCGGCCCCGGAGGCGCGGAGCACGGCGATGACGTCGGCCAGCCGCTCGGGCAGCGCCGTGCCCGATCCGCGGTTGGCCATCGACCGGAAGGAGACCGGGCCGCCGAGGGCGTTCATCCGGATGCGGTCGCCGAGCAGGGCGCCGCCGCCCCGACGCCGGGTCGGGTCGACCGCGAGCACCGACACCTTGAGCTTGTCCTCGCGGTCCATGCGGGTGCGGCGGACCAGCTCGTCGGTGAGCGAGGACTTGCCCGACCCGCCCGTGCCGGTGATGCCGAGGACCGGGACGTGGCGCTCGGAGTTCGCGGCGTCGACGCGCTCGCGGACGTCCCCGGGCAGCACCCCCGACTCGGCCGCCGTCACCGCGCGCGCCACCACCGCGCGCTCGCCGGTGAACAGTCCGTCCCACGACGACGGGGCCTGCGCGCCGAGGTCCTCGTCGCACTCGCGGATGATCATGTTGATCATGCCCGGGAGGCCGAGCTGCTGGCCGTCCTGCGGGGAGAAGATGCGCGCGACGCCGTGGGCGTGCAGCTGGTCGATCTCGCGCTGGACGATGACGCCGCCGCCCCCGCCGTACACGCGGACGTGGCCCGCACCGCGCTCGCGCAGCAGGTCGACGAGGTAGGTGAAGTACTCGACGTGCCCGCCCTGGTAGGAGCTGATGGCGACGGCGTGCGCGTCCTCCTCGACCGCCGCCGACACCACGTCGTCGACCGAGCGGTCGTGCCCGAGGTGGATCACCTCGGCGCCCTGCCGCTGCAGGATGCGCCGCATGATGTTGATCGCGGCGTCGTGCCCGTCGAACAGGCTCGCGGCGGTCACCACCCGGATCGGGTTGCTCGGCACGTACAGCTCTTCGGCCATGCTCGTATCGTCCTCGGTCGCCGGGGGTGGGGGCCTACGTACGCGACCCACATTAGTAGGACGTCCTAGTAAATGCGACGATGACTCTGCGTTGGCCGTCTGTCACGGCCGGTGGTGGTCGGTCGTCCGTCAGGTCTGCGACTCGGCGACGTACTGCAGGAGCCCGACGAGGGTCCCCGAGCCGAGCAGCTCCCCGGCCGCGGCGAGCCGGACGACGTCGGCCACGGGGATCCACTGCGCCCGACCGGGCTCGTGGCGGTCGAGGGGGGCGTCGCTCCGTTCGGCGTCGGTCCAGACGTGGACGTGCACCGTGGAGACCACGCCGCCGGGCAGTGGCTGGAAGGAGATCAGCGGCCGGCCGGGTCCGACCGGCGCCCACCCGGTCTCCTCCGCGGTCTCCCGGGCCGCCGCGACCGCCGGATCCTCGCCCCGGTCCACGCCCCCGCCGGGGAGCTCCCAGCCGTAGCGGCCCACCGGGTAGCGGTAGGTCCGGAGCACGAGGACCTCGCCGTCGCGGACCACCACGGCGACCGCGACCGACGGCAGGTGCACCACGGGATAGTCGAAGCGGTCGCCCTCGGGCGCGGTGACGTCGTGCAGGTCGACGCGGATCGTGGCGTCGTCGTCGTCCGTGGTGACGGTGAGGGGTGCGGCCCAGACGGTGCTCACCTCGTGGGTGGCCCAGGCGTCAGCAGGAGGCAGGGACGTTCCTTGTGTCTCACGGCGCGACGAGGAGTCAGGGTCGGTGCCACTCACACCGGTGAAGTGTGGACCTTGTGTGTGTGCCGCGTGACGCTCGGGTACTTCGCTGCCGCCGGCTGACCAGCCGGCTCCACACGAGGGAGTGTCATGATCATCCTGGGCATCATCTGCCTCATCATCGGTTACCTCATCGGTATCCCGATCCTCTACACGATCGGCTGGATCCTGGTGGTCGTCGGTCTCATCCTCACCATCCTCGGCGCCGTCGGCCGCGGTGTGGGCGGGCGCAAGACCTACTTCTAGCCGGGAGCCCCGGGAAGCGGGGGCGACCCGGGGCCTTCGACGCGAACGCCCGTCCCCGGCGAGGGGGACGGGCGCACGCATCACACTCCGTAGTGACGCGTGGCGATTTTCGCCAGACTTCTTCTCTTTTGTGATACGGAGCGTCACGATCGCTCCATGACTCTTCCTGCGTACTCCGGCCGTCCCGCCACCGTCGGCGCCTCCGCCGTCCTACCTCCGGCCCCGCCCGCCGGTGCGCCACCGGGTCGGCCGACCGAGGTCGAGGCCGCCTTCTGGACGATGGTCCCGCCCGCGGCCGTCGGAGTCGTCGGGTCGCTCGCCGGCGCCGGCTTCACGCTGATCTGGGCGCTGGGGTACAGCGCCCTGTCGCTGTACCTGTTCGCGGCCGCGATCCTGGTCCTCGGGGTCGGCACCAACATCGTCTGGCTCCTCCTCGGCCTCCGGATGCGGAGCGGCTCGTCGCCGGCCCGCGTCGGGTACGCCGTGCTGACCGGACTGGGCGCGCTGGTCTCGGCGGTGCTCTGCGTCCCGCTCTGGGCCACCCTGCTGCCCGTCCTGGCGCTGGGGTGCCAGGTCGCGGTCCTCGTGCTGCTCTTCCTCCCGGCCTCGAACGCGTGGTTCGCCGCGGTCAACCGAGCGCCCGGTCCAGGTTCACCGCGGCACTGATCAGCCCGAGGTGCGTGAGGGCCTGGGGGAAGTTGCCGAGCTGCTCACCCGAGGCGGAGAGCTCCTCGGCGAACAGCCCGACGTGGTTGGCGTAGGTGAACGCCTTTTCCAGCACGTTGCGGGCCCGGTCGAGCCGCCCCGACCGGGTGAGGGCCTCCACGTACCAGAACGAGCACAGGTTGAAGGTGCCCTCCCCGCCGTCGAGCCCGTCGGAACCGTCCGGCGGGTAGCGCTGGACGAGGGAGTCGACGACCAGGTCGCTCTCGATCCGCTGCAGCGTCGAGAGGAAGCGGGGGTCGGTCGGTCCGGAGAACTTCACCAGGGGCAGGATCAGCAGCCCCGCCTCCACCTGGTCGGTCCCGGGGAACTGCGTGTACGTCCCGAGGTCGCCGTCCCAGCAGTCGCGCTGGACCTCCTCGTAGGCCTCGGCGGCGGCCTTCTCCCACGCCTCGACGGGTGCGGGGAGGCCCCGCTGGCGTGCCAGTCGCAGGGCGCGTTCGAACGCCACCCACACCATCACCCGCGAGTAGGTGTGGAACTGCGGCTCGCCCCGCGACTCCCAGAGCCCCTGGTCGGGCAGGTGGCGGTTGCGGTCGAGCCAGTCCAGCGACCCGCGGACCCGCGTCCAGAGGTCGTAGGAGATGGGGGTCTCCTTGTTGGCGATGTAGACCGAGTCCATCACCTCGCCGTAGGTGTCGAGCTGGCGCTGCGACCCGGCGGCGTTCCCGATCCGCACCGGCCGCGAGCCGCGGTACCCCGACAGGTGCGTCAGCTCGACCTCCTCCGGCGGCGGAGCCCCGTGCACGGTGTAGACCGGCAGCAGGCCCGACTCGTCGTCCGCCTCGGCCATCCGCTGCTCGAGCCACGACAGGAACGCCCGGCCCTCCTCGACGAACCCGAGTCGCATGAGCGCGTAGGAGGTGAACGCCGCGTCGCGCAGCCACGCGTAGCGGTAGTCCCAGTTGCGCTCCCCGCCGATCTCCTCGGGCAGACCCGCGGTCGGCGCCGCGATCAGCGCCCCGGTGGGGCGGTGCACCATGAGCTTCAGGAGCAGGGCCGAGCGGTGCACCATCTCGCGCCAGCGTCCGGCGTAGGTCGAGCGGGCCAGCCACTGCTGCCAGTAGGCGAGCACCGCGTCGCGGCGCCGGTCGGCCTCGTGCTCGCCGAGGACGTCGACGTCGTTGCGGTGCGGGGCCTCGTCGTGCCAGGTGAGCAGGAAGTCCGCGGCCTCGCCCGCGCCGAGGTCGATCTCGGCGACGACGGCGGGTCCGGTCGCCTCGGGGTCGTCGGCCACCCGCAGTGCGGCGGAGGTCCGCAGGACCAGACAGCCCGACCCGGCCGAGTCGTCGCTGGGAAGGAAGACCGCACCGACGCCCTCCAGCAGTTCGACGGAGTGGCGGACCCGCCCCCAGTCGAAGGCCGGCGCGCAGCGCACGGTGAAGCTCTGGCGGCCGCGGACGACGCGCACCGTGCGGACCAGCGGGCGCGTCCCGTCGTCCTCGGGGTCCATGAGGTCGACCACCTCGGCGACCGAGTCCGCGTCGAGGAAGCGGGTCATCAGGACGTTGGAGTCGGGCAGGTAGAGCTGCTTGGTGCGGGTGCACGAGCCCGGGCGCACCGTGAACGTGCTCCGCTCGGCGGCCGCGCCCTCTTCGGTGAGCAGGGCCGAGAAGACGGCGGGGGAGTCGAAGTCGGGAAGGCACGCGAAGTCGATGCTGCCGTCGGTACCCACCAGCGCGACCGTCCGCAGGTCGCCGATCACTCCGTGGTCCTCGATGGCCAGCATGATCGGGTGGTACCCCGTGGGGGCGGTCCCGAGCGGATCCGCCCCCACGGAATCGGTCACTGCTTGCGGGCGTTCTTCGCCTTCTCCTTCGCGTTCGCGAGGTCGAGTGCCTCGGCCTTCGCCGCGGCGGCCGCCCGCTCGGCCTCGACGGCCTCGGACTCCGCCTCGACACGCGTGCGCCGCGCCTCGTGGGCGTGCTCGTCGGCGATCTCCTGCTTCCGCTGCTCCTCGCGCTGCGCGGCCTGCTTGTGCTCCTGCTCGCGCTCCTTCTCCTGCTGCTGACGCTGCTGCTTCTCGCGCTCGAGCCGCTGGTGCTGCTCCTGCTCGGCCTTCCGGGCCTGCTGCCTGGCCTCCTGGTCGCGCTCACGGCGTTGCGCGAGGCGGTCGTCGGCGACCTCGCGGCGGGCCTGCGCCGCCTGGTCCCGCTCGGCGGCCTCGGTCCGCTGCTGCACCCGGGCATCGGTGACGTCGCCCTGGGCCGCCAGGCCCGGGTCGCCGAGCAGCGACCCGAGGAGCTGCCGCACGCCGCCCTCGACCGCGTCGACCGCCAGCGACGGCCCCCACTCCTTGTTGCCGCCGTTGCCGGTGACCTGGGCCAACAGCCCCACCGGCACGCGCACCACGCCGAAGCCCAGCGAGATCACGGGCCCCGCCACCGCCGACACCGGATTGCTCATCGGTCCTCCTCCTCGACGTGCTCGAGCGTGCGCGCCGTGCGGCGGGCCTCCTCGGCCCGCTGCTCCTCGTCGCGCACGCGGCTCTCCGCCTCGCCCCGCTCCGCCACGGCGGCGGCCTCGTCGCGCCGGGCGGCCTGCTCCTGGGCGCGGGCCGTCTGCGAGACCGCCTGCTCGCGCTGCGCGGTCTCGCTCTCGATCCGTTGCTCGCGGGCCACGCGCTCGGCCTCGGCCCGCTCCTCACGCTCGCTACGCGCGTCCTCGGCGGCGAGCCGCTCGCGCTCGACCTGCAGTTCCTCGGCGCGCGCCTCGGCCTCGGCCTCCTCGCGCTTCTGCCGGGCCTCGGCCTCGGCGCGCTGCGCGTCCTTCTCGGCGTCGGCGCGCTCGGCCTGCAGTTCGCCCTCGGCGCGCAGCGTGTCGTTGCCCGTGACCGCTCCGGCCGCCTTCTTCACGGCTCCGGCGAGTCGGTCGCCCGCGCGCCGGGTCGTGCTGGTGTCGGTGGGTTCGGCACCGTCGGACATGGCTCGTCTCCTCCCGTTCGGCGCGCGCTGGTACCCGAACGTCGGCGGCGGGACGCGTCCTATCGGACCAGCGCCCGCACCACCTCGGCGGCGGGACCGGTGCCCGCCCGCCGGAAGTGGACCCCGGCCCAGAGGTGCAGCCGCGTCGCGTCACCGGCCTTCGCCGCCGCCGTCCGGACCGGGCGGGTCAGATGGTGCAGCTCGGGATAGGCGGCGGGCGCGGCGGGACCGTGCTCCACGGCGAACCGGTTGGTCAACGCGCGGGCCGCCCGTCCGGTGAAGGCGCGGGTGACGGTGGTGCCGGAGAAGGTGGGGTCGGCCAGGGCCTCGCGATGCGTCGTCGAGGTGCCGGCCTCGTCGGTACGCAGGAACGCCGTGCCGAGCTGCACCTGGCTCGCGCCCGCGTCGAGCGCCCGACGGACCCCGGGTGCGTCCGCCACCCCGCCGGCCGCGACCAGCGGCAACGCCGTGTACGGCCTGATCGCCCGCAGCAGGTCGACGGTGTCGAGGTCGTTCGGCTCGGTCGCCACCGCGTGCGTGCCACGGTGCCCGCCCGCGTCGGTGCCCTGGACGACCAGGCCGTCGAACCCGGCGGTGGCGGCCGCCCGGGCCTCCTCCACGCTGGTCACGGTGGCGACCAGGCGTGCGCCGGTCGCCCGCAGCGCGCTCAGGCGCCCGGCGTCGGGCAGGGCGAAGGTGACGCTGATGGTGTCCGGCGGGTCCGCGGCCAGCACCCGGATCTTCGCGTCGAGCCCGGGCCCGTCGTCGGGATCGTCGGCTGGACGGGGGTCCCCGAGCTCCACGTGCAGCGCGCGGGCCTCGCCCGCGATCCGCGTCGCGAAGGCCGCGACGGCGCGGTCCCGACGGCCGGCGCGGGGACCCTGGTCCGGCAGGAACAGGTTCACCCCGAACGGCGCGTCCGAGCGCTGCCGGAGCTCGGCGAGCTGGGCGGCGAGCGCGTCGGCGGTCAGGTAGCCGGCCGCGAGGTAGCCGAAGGCGCCCGCCCCTGCCACGGCGGCCACCAGGGTCGGGGTGGACGGGCCGCCCGCCATGGGCGCCGCGACGATCGGGTTCACCGGGCGCATCCGTCCGCGCCGTTCGTGCTGGTCCGGACTAGTCCGGCCGTGCGAATCCGAAGTCCCCCGCCGCCTCCCACGGGCCGCCACGGTAGTGCCACAGCGCGAGCGCATCGACCTCGGTGTCGTACGGGACGTGCGTTTCCCGGACGCTCTCCAACGTCCGGCGGGCCTCGTCGGGGCTCACCTTGTTCTGGATCGTCACGTGCGGGCGCCAGCGCCGGGCGTCCTGGTCGGTGAGGTTCGCCTCGAAGCGCTTGGCGATCGCGCCGCGGATGCCCTCGAGCTCGGAGGACTGCAGGCGCAGGCCCACGCCGCGCCCGAGCTTGAACGGCTCGCCCACGTGGATGGCGGGCCGCTCGCCCCGGGTGAGGCGGGAGAGCTGGGTCCGGACGTCGTCGAGGAGGTCCCCGGGCAGGGCGTGGAACAGGGTGATGTGCGCCCCGACGTGCAGCCGGTCCGCGGGGAACCAGCGCCGACGCTGCGCGTCGAGGTCGGCCTGGGCGTCGGGGACGAGGACGGCGGAGATGATCAGCGGGTCGGGCACCGGGGGGAGGTACCCGCTGGCCCGGCGAGCCAGCCGGCCGGGTCGTCCCACGCCTGCAGGGTGCGCTGCGAGTGCACCGCCACCGGGTCGCCGGTCGCCGGATCGGGCCAGCCCAGGGTCCGGGCGAGCAGCTGGAGCGGCGCGCGCAGGTCGTCCAGCGGGACGTCGCGGAGGTCCGGGTAGAAGGGGTCGCCGAGGATCGGGATCCCGAGCGAGCACAGGTGCAGCCGCAGCTGGTGGGTGCGGCCGGTCCGCGGAGTGAGCCGGTACCGCGCGATCGGTCCGAGCACCGGATCGTCGCGGTGCGCGACGAGCTCCACGAGCGTCTCGGCGTTGGGCTCGCCGTCGACCTCGCGGGCGGTCACGATCCCCCGTTCCTTCACGATCCGGGACCGGACGACCTGCTCCGGCGGCAGGGTGGGGTCGTAGCGGGTGATCGCCTCGTACGTCTTGGACACCCGTCGGTCGCGGAACAGGTTCTGGAAAGTCCCGCGGTCCTCCCGGTGGATGACGAACAGCACGAGCCCGGCCGTCACCCGGTCCAGCCGGTGGGCGGGGGAGAGGTCGGGCAGCCCGTGCTCGTCACGCATCCGGACGAGCGCGGTCTCCCGCACGTGGCGGCCCCGCGGGATCGTCGCCAGGAAGTGCGGCTTGTCCGCGACCAGCACCCGGTCGTCCCGGAACGCCACGTCGACGCCGAACGGGACCGGGGCCTCGTCGGGGAGGTCGCGGTGAAACCAGACCGACCCGCCGCTGACGTAGGGCGCGTCGAGCGCCAGCGGCCCGTCGGCGTCGTGGAAGCGCCCGGCGTCGAACATGGCGTCGACCTGCGACGCCGGCAGCGGCACCCGCGTCACCACGTGGTCGCGGATCGTCGCCCACTCCTGCGACACCGGGAGCCGCATGCGCGCAGGGTCGAGGCCGAAGCGGGGCGGCAGGGACGGTGGCGGGCGCACCACCCCATTGTGAGCGAAGGGGCCCTCCGGTCGGTCTATCCGCCCGAGGGCGCCCTTCGCCCGCGGAGGCGCCACTGGCGAAGGGCGCCCCCGGCCCGCCTATTCGACCGAAGGTGCCCTTCGCTCAATCGGTGAGCAGCGCGTCCGACACGATCTTGCGCTGGATCTCGGACGTGCCCTCGAAGATCGTGGTCAGCCGGGCGTCGCGCCAGTACCGCTCGGCCGAGTACTCGGTGGTGTAGCCGTTGCCACCGAAGATCTGCAGCGCCCGCGACGTCACCCGCTCCGCGGTCTCGGAGGCCACGAGCTTGGCCTGCGAGGTCTCGACGTCCGCGCGCACGCCGGAGTCGACCAGCCACGCGGCGTGCAGGTAGAGCTGGCGGGCGGCCTCGACGTCCGCGGAGAGGTCGGCGAGCGCGTGTCGGATCACCTGCTGGTCGCCGATCGGGTGCCCGAACTGGACCCGCTGCTTCACGTAGGCGATCGCGTCCTCGACCGCCCCGCGCGCCAGCCCGACGGCCCGTGCCGCCGTCTGCACGCGCGCCGGTCCGAGCCAGCGCAGCGACTCCTTGAACCCCTGGCCCTCGTCCTGCCCGGTGTCCTGCAGCGCGTCGGCCGGGAGCCGCAGCCCGTCGATCTGCAGCTCCCACGTCGTCAGGCCGTAGTAGCCGATCTTGTCGATCGGGGTGCCGGTGACGCCCTCGGGGAACTCGCCGCGGGCCTTCTCGACCAGGAACAGCTCCAGCCCGTCCGAGCGGCCGTGCCCCTCACGGGGCTCGCGGGTGCGGGCGAGCAGGTGCAGGAAGTCGGCGCGCTTCGCGTGCCCCACCCAGCGCTTCGTGCCGGTGATGACCCAATCCTCACCGTCCCGCTCGGCGTGGCAGCCCACGTTGGCCAGGTCCGAGCCGGCCGAGGGCTCCGAGAACGCGATCCCGCCGATCCACTCACCCCGGGCGGAACGCTCCAGCAGGTCCGGGCGGCCGGCGCACCCGGTGCCGTTGCCGCGGGCGATGATGCTCGCGACGCTCATCCACGCCCGCGCGAGCTCCTCGCAGATCAGGGCGTACTCGAGCACGCCGAGCCCGAGCCCGCCGTGCTCGCGGTCGATCATCACGCCGAAGTAGCCGAGCTCGGCGAGCCGCGCCATCAGCTCGTCGGGGATCTCGGCGCGCTGCGGGTCGAGCTCGTCGGCGACCGGCAGCACCTCCTCCATCGCGAACGTCCGCGCGACCCGCTGCAGCTCCAGCCGCTCCGGGGTGAGGTACACGCTCGCCGCGGGCGCGAGCGTCTCGACGCCCTCGAGGTTCTTCCGGCTCCAGCTCATGGCTGTGTCTTCCCGCCCTCGAGCTCTCCCGCACCTGCGCGGGCGGAGGTCACGTCCGGACGTGCGGGACGATGCGGTCGGCGGCGAGCCGGTCGAACACGGCCTCGAACGCGTCGACTGTGCGGACGTAGCCGGTGAACCCCGCGAGCCGGGAGCGCGACATGTCGGTGAGGCACTCGATGTCGCGACCGAGATCGCCGTCGGTGTGCCAGAACGAGGCGACCCGGCCGAGGTCGGTCTCGACGAGACCCTCTCGCTCGGCGATCCGCGCCCACACGTCGTCCATGCCTGCGGTCTGCTCCTCGAGCGGGCGGACGGTGCCGTCGAACCCCTCCGCCTTCACCCCGAGCAACTCGGCGAGACGCGGCCACATCCAGCGCCACCGGAAGACGTCGCCGTTGACCACGTTCAGCGCCTGG
The DNA here is from genome assembly GCF_030269685.1 of Actinomycetospora sp. NBRC 106378. GTDB lineage: Bacteria > Actinomycetota > Actinomycetes > Mycobacteriales > Pseudonocardiaceae > Actinomycetospora. The sequence continues at coordinate 79,272 of NZ_BSTT01000007.1, read as the reverse complement.
TCGTGGGCCGACGGCGACCCGGTCGCCCAGATCATCTGCTCGGCGGCCTGGCCGGCGTCGGTCATGTCGGTGAGCCCGTCCCACTGTTGCTGCGAGCCGGGGAAGGTGAACGGCCGGCCGGTCTCGCGGCACAGCGCAGCGTAGGCGGCGAGGGTCGAGGCGATGTTCATGGCGTTGCCGACCGCGTACCCCACGACCGTGTGGGCCCGGTGCACGCTCCAGGAGAACCGGTGCTCGCGCGCGGCGGCGAACAGCTCGTCCTCCTGCGCGTAGTAGAAGTTGGGGTGGTCGAGGCGCGGTTCGGTCTCGACGAACGGGGTCTCCGGCATGTCGCCCTGGCCGTAGGCCTCGAACGGGCCGAGGTAGTGCTTGAGCCCCGTCATCAGCGCGACGTGCTGCACCGTCCCCTCGGCACCGGCCGCGGCGAGGACGTCGCGGACCATCCCGCCGTTGACCCGGATGTTCTCCTCCTCGGTGTCCTGGCGGGACCAGGCGGTGAGGAAGACCGAGCTCGGCCGCGTGCCGGCGATCGTCGAGCGCAGGGCGTCGGCGTCGGTGAGGTCGGCGTGCAGGCCCTCGACCTCGCGGACCGTCGACGACGAGCGTCGCGACAGCCCGAGGACGTGCCCGCCGCGGACGGTGAGCCGCTCGGCGAGGGCGTGGCCGACGATGCCGGTGACGCCGACGATCAGGGGACGGGAGAGCGCGTGCATGAGGGGCGGGTGCCCCGCCGCGTGCACGGTTGAACCCTTGACCATTGCGGTAGAAGGAGGCGTGTTCGTCTACACCGCGCAGCCCGCCCGCGTCGTCTTCGGCGCCGGGAGTCTCGACCGGCTCGCCGAGGAGGTCGAGCGGCTCGGCCGGTCCCGGATCCTCGTGCTCGCCGGCGCCCGGCACCGTGCGCGGATCGAGGCCGTGCTGGGAGAGCTCGCCGTTGGGACCTTCGAGGGCGCGGCGATGCACACGCCGGTGGCGGTGACCGAGAAGGCGTTGACCGTTCTGCGCGAGGCGGACGCCGACTGCGTCGTGGCCGTCGGCGGCGGCTCGGCGACCGGCCTGGCGAAGGCGCTCGCGGTGCGCACCGGGGTCGACCAGGTGATCGTGCCGACCACGTACTCCGGCTCCGAGGTCACGCCCGTCCTCGGGGAGACCGCCGACGGCGTCAAGACGACGCGGAGCTCGCCGGACATCCTCCCCGAGACCGTCCTCTACGACGTCGAGCTCTCCCGCTCGCTGCCCCACGACGTCACCGTCACGAGCGCGGTCAACGCCCTCGCCCACGCCGTCGAGGCGGTGTACTCGCCGCAGGCGAACCCGGTCGTCGACCTGCTCGCCCTCGACGCCGTCCGCCGGCTGGCCGCCGGCCTGCGCGGGCTCGACACCCCGGGTGCCCGCGACGACCTGCTGATGGGTGCGTGGCTGGCGGGGACGTGCCTCGGGTCGGTGGGCATGGGGCTGCACCACAAGCTCTGCCACACGCTCGGCGGTTCGTTCGACCTGCCGCACGCCCCGACCCACACCGTCGTGCTCCCGCACGCGATGGCCTACAACGCCGCGGCCGCTCCCGGGGCGATGCGCCGGCTCGCCGAGGCCCTCGACGTCCCGGACGCTCCGGGCGGCGTGTTCGACCTGGTCACGACGGCGGGTGGTCCGACCTCCCTGCGCGAGCTCGGGATGGCGGAGGCCGACCTGGACCGGGCGGCCGAGCTCGCCGTCGGGACCCCGTATCCCAACCCGGCCGAGCTGACCCGCGAGGGGCTGCGGTCGCTGCTCGGCCGGGCGTGGGCGGGGGAGCGGCCGGTCTAGACGCGGTCTGCGCCGGCGCGCAGGGCGCGGAACTTCTCCCAGACGACGGTCGGGTGCACCTCGGGCTGGTAGCTCGCCCGCGAGGAGAACCCGCAGTCGGCGCCCGCGATGACCTGCTTGCGACCGACGGCGTCGACGTAGTGGCGCAGCATCTCGGCGATCAGGTCGGGGTGCTCGACGTAGTTCTGGGCGTGCCCGAGCAGGCCCGGGACGAGGATCGCGTCGCCGAGCTTCTCCCTCAGCGCCGCGTCCGACCAGATCGTCCACTCGTGCATGTGGCGCGGGTTCGCGACCTCGAAGGAGTACGCCCCCGCCCGGATCGCCAGCATCGGACCGGCGACCTCAGCCATCGTGATGTCGTGGATGCGCGGCCCGTGGTTGAGGCCGTAGCAGGTGTGGAGGCGGATCTTCTCGGTCGGGATGTCGCGCAGCGCGTGGTTGACGATCTCGGCGTGCTCGGCGGCGGTGCGCTGTCGCTCCTCGGGGGACAGCTCCGGGTCGGAGAGGATCTCGATGAGCCACGGGTCGTCGATCTGCAGCAGGAACCCGGCGTCGACGATCGCCAGGTACTCCTCGCGCAGCGCCTCGGCGACGGCCGTGTAGTACTCGGTGTCGGTCGCGTAGTACTCGTTGCGCCCGAACCCGCGCGGTGAGGTCGAGGGCATGAACGCCTCGGTGGCGTCGACGCCGACGAGCGCCGCCTTCAGGTTGTCGATGTCGGTGCGCAGCTGGTCGTGGCCCGAGTAGGACACCGGTCCGACGCACGCCACGGTCACCATCGGCGCGACCGTCTTCGTGTACTTCCCCATGTACTGCTCGTAGTAGCCGGGGAAGGCGTCGAGCTCGAGCTGCCACGACGGCGGGAGCAGCTTCTCCCCGCTGCTGGGGGAGAAGCCCTCGAGGCGGTCCTGGATGTAGGTCGCGAAGCTGACCTTGCCCATCTCGCCGTCGGTCACGACGTCGAGACCCACCTCGACCTGCTTCGCCACCACGTCGCGGACCGCCTCGGCCACCTGCTTGGCGAACCCGGCCTCGTCGTACGGGCGGCCGTGCTCCTTCTCCCGCATGGTGTCGAGCAGCGCCTCCGGACGGGCGAGGCTGCCGACGTGGGTGGTGAGGATCCGCTCTCCGCTGCGCTGCATGGCCCCGACGCTAGGAACGGGCGTTCCCCCGAGACACCGCATCGTTCGCGTGTGCGGGACGGGGCACGTGGTGGAAGTCGACGTGCGCGGGAAGCGGGACGAAGCGGCACAGGTAGACCAGGCCGCGGTCGTGGCCCTCGCCCTCGACGGTGTACTGCCACCGGTCGCGCGTCTCGGTGGTCCTAGCGCGGACCAGGACCGTGTGCTGCGGGGCGCCCTCCGCGGTCGGGCGGTTGTGCACGGCGATCCGGGCGCCGACGGTGATGCCGGTCAGGCCGGTCTCCTCGAACACCTCCCGGTGGGCCGCCGCCTCGAGCGACTCGCCCGGGTCGACGCCGCCGCCCGGGAGCTGCGTGCCGGCCTGCGGGACGTCCCGGTGGTCGAACACGAGCACCTCGGGCCCGTGGTCGGTCTCGCGGGTCAGGGCGACGGCGACGCGGAGCCGGACGGGGGAGGGCACAGCTCGAGTGTGCCTGTGCACGGGACGCACACTTATCGGGAACGAGGCGAGGAACCGAGTCGATCCTTGCGCGGGGCACACACGAATCGACCGTTCGGGGTCGCAGGGAGATACCAGCGATCGACTTTGCCCGGTTCGGGGGCGAGGGCGAAAGTGGCAGCGGTGCCAGGTCAGTGGACCAGCCACCGTGGTCCGCGCACGGAGCCATGCCGCGATAAAGGGGCTTATCGCGGCACGAGCAGAGCGAGCGGACGTGACGGAGTCGGGGTAGCAGCCCAACCGCGACATCAAGTCCAGTTCGTCCAGGGGTGGCCACCCTACGGGTCAGACCTGTGCGTGCCGCGCCATCGCCGCAGCAAGACGTCCCAGGATGTCCCGGGCGACGGCGCGTTCGGCGGTGGACAGCGACCGGCAGACCTCGTCGAGGTCCTGGATCGCCGGCATCCACGCGCGCAGGGCCGCGGTGCGGGCCGCCGTGGTCCCCGACACCCGCATCCGGCGCCCGTCGTCGGGATCGCGGGAACGCTCGACGTGGCCGGACCGCTCGAGCCGGTCGACCAGGATCGTGACCGCGGCGGTGGACACCCCGAGCAGGCGGGCGAGCTCGGTGCCACCCAGGGGCCCGCGTTCGGAGAGCATGAGGATCGCGGTCATGTCGCTGACGTTCATCCGCATGCGCCGGGCCATCCGGGCGGTGAGGTCCTGCGAGGCACTGATGAGGTCGCGGACCGCGAGCGTGGTGTCGTCGAGGGCGTCGAGCTCGGCGTCCAGGGAGGCCGCCTCGTCGGTCATCTCCGGCTCCGATCCTCCGAGTTCGTCAAACAGTTTCGTTAAACAGCTTAGCTATCCGGGTAGCCTGCGGGCATGCGGGTCCCGCACGTGCCGTCCTCGGCATCCTTGCCCTCGGTCCGGTCCTGGCGAGCCCTGCTCGTCTCGATCCACGTCATCGCGTCCGTCTGCTGGCTCGGCCTCGCCGTCGCCCTGGTCGCCCTGCTGGGCCTGAGCCTCTCGTCCCCGCCGGGCGAGACCCGGGTCGCCGCAGCGGCGATGGCGAACGAACTCGACCTCACCGTGCTCGGATTCTCAGCCATGATCGCGGCACTGTCCGGCTTCGCGCTGTCCACCGCCACCGCCTGGGGATGCTTCCAGCACCGGTGGGTCTCGGCGAAGGTCGTCCTCACCCTCGCGCAGATCGCGCTCGGGACCGGGGTACTCGGCCAGGCCCTGCCCGGCGTCGTGGAGGACGCGCGGTCGGGCGCCCACGGGGCCGCGCTCCCGGTGGCGCTCGGGCTCGGGCTCGTTGCGACGGGTCTCGCCGCGCAGGTGTGGCTCTCGGTCGCCAAGCCCGGTGGCCGGACACGGTGGGGACGGCGGGCCCCGGGACGCCGGCCCACCGCCCCGAGGTGGGTCTTCGCGATGATGGTCGGGCTACCCCTGATCGACATCACCCTGCACGCGTTCGGGGTCGTCGACCTCCCCGTCCTCTCCGCGATCGGCCTGGTCGTGGCACTGGTCGCCCGCTCGCGTGCGACGCCAGCGAAGGCGAGGGGCGTTGGGCTGGCGCCGAGCGCGTGACACCTTCTCGTCGCTGAGCGATCGGTCGCGGAACTGCTGTGATGGAGCGCCCGGGAGGGCTGGCGGGGACCGACGCTGAACACTCCTTCGCTGGTGGTGTCAGCCTGTCGATGCCGCGACCCGGGGGCGCGGGCCACCGCCGCCGTCGGTCTGAGGCGCAGTTGATCGAGGGGGCGCGGCCGAGCGTGTCAGCCCGGCCGGTTCTGCAGGTGGTTCTCCACCGCCCGACGCATGTCGGTCACGAACTCGTCGACGAGGTCGAGTTGCTCGATCGTGTAGCGATCCATGAGTTCATCGATGCGGGCGCGCAGCGGGCTGAAGAAGGCGTCGGCGGATGCGTGCACCGACGGGGTCGAGTGCAACGTGACCAGGCGTCGGTCACTGTGGCCGCGCCGACGCGCGACGTGCCCGGCATCCTCGAGGCGGTTGAGCAGGATGGAGGTCGCGCCGGAGCTCAGGCCCACCCGCTCGGCGAGGCGGGCCGGAGTCAGCGGAAGCCCTCGTCCCTCGGCTCGCAGGATCTCCACGATCGCGGCGGAGTCGGTGACGTGCATGTGCTCGTGCCGGGCGAACTCGCGGCCGAGCTCGCTCTGGCCGGATGCGTAACCCTGAAGGTTCTCGATCAGCTGCTCGCGCCGACGTCCTTCGTCGCCATGTTCGCCCACGTCCCTCCTCGCCGTCGAACTCGCGCACCAGCTTAGCCGGTTACCAAGTCACGCTGCCACAAAGTAGGTATGCTGTAGAGCAACTTACCGGAGCGTTTGGCGCCGGGGGACCGCGGTATCGACCAGCGAACGGGAGCGAGCGTCATGACCACCGAGGACATCGAGCGGGGCTCCCGAGCCGTCTGCTACCGCCGCTACGGCGGGCCGGAGATGCTGGAGCTGGTACAGCGGGAGGACCCGCGACCCGGCCCAGGCCAGGTCCGGCTCGTGGTCCGGGCAGCGGCGGTGAACCCGTTCGACCAACTGCTGCGCGACGGACTGCTGGCTACTTCCAATGATCCCGACGCGCCGGTGATCCCCGGGACCGACGTCGCCGGGGTGATCGAGGCCCTCGGTGAGGGCGTCGCCGACCTGGTCGTAGGAGACGAGGTGCTCGGACGCGCCACCGGCGGCTCCCACGCCGAGAAGGCCCTCGCGTCGGTCAAGGAGATCGTGGCGAAGCCTCCGACGATGAGTTGGCAGGTCGCCGGCGCTCTCGAGGTCGCCGTGCACACCGCTCGCAGCGCCCTCGACGAGCTCTCCCTCGAGCCGGGCGCGGTCCTGCTCGTGCACGGCGCCTCCGGCGGTGTCGGGACGATGGCCGTCCAGGCCGCCGTCGCGGACGGGCTGCACGTCATCGGCAGCGCTGGACCGGCTCGTCAGGAGCAGGTCACGACCCTGGGCGCGACCCCGGTCGTCTACGGGGACGGCCTCGTGAGCCGGGTCCGCGCCGCTCTGGGGCGACCGGAGTCGACGGGGCCGGTCGTCGATGCGGTGCTCGACGTGGCCGGACGAGGAGAGCTCGACGACCTCCTGGCGCTGGCGGGTGGACCGGAACAGGTGGTCACCATCGCTCGCCCCGACGCGGGCGTCCACGGCGTGCGCTTCGTCGGTCGACGATGGGTGCCCGGCGCACTCGCCGATGCGACGGCGCAGATCGCGGCGGGCCGTCTGCGCCCTCCGACGACCGTCGCCTATCCCCTCGAACAGGCCGTGCAGGCCAACCGTGACGACCGCGACGGAACCGCCGGCGGGAGACCCGTGCTCCTACCAGGGCCGGGTTCGTTCGCGGCACCGACCGTCGAGACGATCACCAGAAGCGACGTGGTCTCCCGGGACGGCACGCGGATCGGTTTCCTGCGCCAAGGCAACGGACCAGGGGTCGTGCTGGTCCAGGGCGCGATGGCCACGGCCGAGCAGTACGACGAGCTCGCGCGGGAGCTCGCCCGCGATTTCACCGTGGTCCGCCCCGATCGTCGCGGCCGCGGGATGAGCCCGAGGCCCTACGACGTCGACCACGACATCGCCCGCGACGTCGAGGACCTCGACGCGGTCCTGGCCGCCACCGGCGCCGACCGGCTCTTCGGCCTCAGCTCCGGCGCCGTCATCACCCTCGAAGCGGCGCGGACACTCCCGCGGGTTGCCCGCGCCGCGGTGTACGAGCCGCCCTTCTATGCGGCGGGCCGTTCCGACAACGGAGAGCGGCGACTCGGGGAGGAGATCGAGCGCGGCGACCTCGCCGCCGCGCTGGTCACCGCACTCCTGACCGCGGGAACCGCACCGGCACCCTTCCGGGTCCTGCCACGGGGCCTCGCGCGATGGATCGCCGCCCTCGCGCTCCGGGTGCACGACCTGGTGGCCGTACCCCCGCAGCGGTTCCGCGACCTCCTGCCCGGTATCCGCTACGACTTCGCCGTCGTCGGCGCGATGAACGGGAAGATCGACACCTTCGCCGGGATGACCACGCCGGTCCTCCTGCTTAGTGGAACCAAGAGCCCAGCGTTCCTCCGCGACCGGAGCCGAGAGCTGGCCCGGCCGCTGCCCCACGCCGAGCACGTCGAACTCGACGGACTCGGGCACTCCGGACCCTGGAACACCGGCCGAGGCGGGCGACCCGCCCTCGTCGCCGCGGCCCTCCAGAGGTTCCTCACGTGAGCTCGGGCCAGCCGCCCTCGCTGGAGAGACAGCCGCCAACACGGATGCGAGCAGACCACCTCGGGACGCCGACCGACTAGCGCTCCGACGTCCAGCACGCCGCCGCCAAAGACGTGCCGGAGGTCGACCGGGAGCGAGAAGGTCCGTCCGGAAGACTGCTCGCTCTCTGCCGGACACGGCTGTGGCCACATAGCCAGTGCCGCGATAAGAGGGCTTATCGCGGCATCGGCCCCGGATCGTCAACGTATCGCAGCAGATGCTGGGTTAGTCCGCGACGCGCAGAAGTCAGCCCGCTCGCGACTCCTCCACGGCCCGGCGGATGGCGATCACGGCCCGGTCGCGCTCGGTGACGAGCTCCGCGAACGACCGGTCGGTCGCGGTGCCGTCCACCATCGCGTCGCGCAGCTCCGGCGTGAGCGACGGCGCCTCGAGCCGCGTCCACGGCGCCTGCAACGACGGGCCGAAGTGGTCGAGCATGTGCGCCATCCCGCCCTCCCCGCCCGCCAGGTGGAACGTCCGGCACGGGCCGTGGACCGGCCAGCGCAGGCCCGGCCCCTCGGTGATCGACGCGTCGATCTGCTCGACCGTCGCCTCCCCGTTGGCCACCATGTGCAGCGCCTCGCGCCAGAGCGCCTCCTGCAGCCGGTTCGCGACGAACCCGGGCACCTCCCGATCCATCTCGATCACGGACTTGCCGAGCGACCGGTAGAACTCCGCCGCCTGCTTCACGACGGCGGGTGCGGTCGCCTCGCCGCCGACCACCTCCACGAGCGGGATGAGGTACGGGGGGTTGAACGGGTGCCCGACGACGAGCCGCGACGGGTCCGCCGCGCGCACCGCCATGTCGGTCATGGGGAAGCCCGACGTCGACGACGCGACGATCGTGTCCGGCCCCGTCGCCGCGGCCAGGTCGGCCAGGAGTGACCGCTTCAGCTCGAGGTCCTCGGGCGCCGACTCCTGCACGAACTCCGCGTCCCGCACGGCGTCCTCCAAGGACGCCGCCACGCGCAACCCGCCCCACCTGTCGTCGGGAAGGCCCAACGAGTTGAGCGCGGGACGGGCTGCCTCGATGATCGTGCGCAGCCGCGCCTCGGCGTCGGGGGCAGGGTCCCAGGCGACGACGTCGTGGCCCTGCGCGAGGAAGTACGCGGCCCAGCCGCCGCCGATGACGCCGGCGCCGATGCAGGCGATCACCGCTGCAGCCCGAAGATCTCGCGTGCCTCGTCGGGCGTGGCCACGGCCGAGCCGAGCGACTCGATGATCGTCACCGCCTTGTCCACGAGCTGGGCGTTCGTCGCCTGCACCCCGCGGGAGAGGTAGAGGTTGTCCTCCAGCCCGACGCGGGCGTGGCCGCCGAGGAGCACCGACTGCGCGACCCACGGCAGCTGGTCGCGGCCGAGGGCGAAGGAGGTGAACTCGGCGTCGTCGGGGAGCAGGTTGACCATGGCGGCGAGCAGGCCGGGGTCGGCGGGCGCGCCGTACGGCACGCCCATGCAGAGCTGGAAGAGCCCCGGCGCGTCGATGAGGCCCTCCTCGCGCAGGACCTTGGCGAACCACAGCTGGCCGGAGTCGAACACCTCCAGCTCGGGCTTCACGCCGATCTCCTGGAACCGCTTCGCGCCCTCGCGCAGCATGTCGGTGGTCGAGACGTAGAGCGCCTGGCCGTCGCCGAAGTTGTAGGAGCCGCAGTCGAGGGTCGCGATGTCGGGGAGCAGCTCCTCGACGTGCGGCATCCGGTCGTGCTGGCTGACGAGGTCGGTGCCGTCGACGGGCTTGAGCGGGTCCTCGGCGTCGACCACGAGGTCGCCGCCCATGCCCGCGGTCAGGTTGAGGACGACGTCGACGTCGCTCGCCCGGATCAACCCGGCCGCCTCGCGGTAGAGCGCGACGTCGCGGGAGCGGATGCCGGTCTCGGGGTGCCGCACGTGCACGTGGACGACCGCCGCGCCCGCCCGGGCGGCGGCGATCGCGTCGTCGGCGATCTGCTGCGGGGTGACGGGGACGTGCGGGCTCTTGGCGGGGGAGTCGGCGGCGCCGGTGAGCGCGGCCGTGATCACCACCCGACGGTTCCTCGGACGGGTCATGGCAGGTCCTTCCGGACGATGGTCGTGGTGAAGTCGCGCAGGGCGGCGCGCATCTGGGCGGGGGTGGAAGCGCCGGTCATCACGCCGACGCCGAGACCGTCGACGAGGGCGGTGAGCTGGCGGGCGCGCAGCTCCTGGTCGCCGTGGGTGAACACCCCGCGCTCGGCTCCGTCGACGAGGGTCATCAGGACGGTGCGGAACCAGCGGTCCTGCCCGCGGGCGTAGAGGTCGCGGTGGCGGGGTTCGGTGAGCGCCTCGACCCAGACCTGCATCCAGATCGACCACTCCGGCTCCAGGACCGGGCCCTCGGGCATCTGCAGGTCGAGCAGGGTCTGCAACCGCTCGAGCGGGTCGTCGACGCCGGCGAGCGCGGCGGCCTGCCGGTCGTGGGCGAGCTCCACGTTGTGGCGCAGCGCCTCGTCGAGCAGCGCGTCCTTGTCGGCGAAGTGGTAGTGGACGCTCGCGCTGCTGGTGCCCGCGGCCTCGCCGACGTCGGCGATGCGCACCCGGTGGTAGCCGCGCGTCGCGATGAGCGTCCACGCCGCGTCGAGGATGCGCTTGCGGGCGTCGTCGGGCTCGTCCCGGGCCGCGATGAGGTCGGACGCGGCCGTCACCGGGGGAGCGCCCTCGCCGCGGAGCAGCCAGGTCAGCTCGACGTCCGTGTGCGCGGCGATCCGGTCCAGCTCGTCCGGGGTGAAGCGGCGCCGACCGGCCAGCGACTTCGACAGCTTGGTCTCGTCGAGCCCGACCGCCGCCGCGACCCGTCGTCGGGAACCCGCGGCGTCGATCGCCGCGCGGACCCGGTCGCGGAGCCCGTCGTCGTCCATAGCTGGAACGCTACGGCTCCCTTGCTCGGATCGCAAGGACTGACTGGCGGATCAGACGGTGGCTTGCGATCGTGAGGGGAGGATGTGAGCGCTCTTGTGGTGCGAGGGTTCCCCTCGTGAGACTCGGGGCCGTGGCGTATGCGAACGACGTCGGTGGCATGCACGGGTTCGGGGACCTGCCGGAGGACCACGGCTTCGAGTCGGTGTGGGAGGCCCAGGTCTTCGCGCTGAACCAGGCGTGCGTGGCCGCGGGCGTCTATACACTCGACGAGTTCCGGCACACGATGGAGCGGATCCCGCCGGCGCAGTACTACGCGATGCCGTACTACGAGCGCTGGCTGTACGCGGTCGAACGGTTGCTGGCGGCGTGAAGGCGGGCGACCGCGTGCGGGTCCGCGCGCTGAACCCGCCGGGGCACAACCGGGCGCCGTCGTACGTGCGGGGGCGGACCGGTGTCGTCGTGCGCCCGGTGGGCGACGGGCGCTTCCCCGACGAGGCGGCGGCGGTCGGGGCGGACGCCCGGCGGGAGGCGATCTGGACGGTGGCCTTCACCGGGAGAGAGCTGTGGGGTCCCGACGGCGGCGCGCGGGACCTCGTGCACGTGGACCTCTTCGAGTCGTACCTGGAGCACCCATGACCGGCCACCACCGCAACGGCGAGCTGCAGGCGCGGGTGAACGCGCTGCTGGCCCTCGCCGAGGAGCGCGGGATCGTCGACCGCGAGGAGATCGACCGGCGGATCGAGACGCTGGACCGGTCGGTGTCGCCGGTCAACGGGGCGCGGATGGTGGTCCGGGCCTGGAACGACGACGGGTACCGGGAGCGTCTGCTCGGCGACGCCGGGGCGGCCGCGGCCGAGCTCGGCGTCGCGGGCGGGGGCTACTCGTCGGAGATCCGGCTGCACGCGGTGGCGAACACGCCCGAGCTGCACAACGTCGTCGTCTGCACCCTGTGCTCCTGCTACCCGCTGGCCTGGCTCGGCCCGCCCCCGGCCTGGTACAAGAGCGAGGCCTACCGGTCGCGGGTGGTGCGCGACCCGCGTGGCGTGCTGGCGGAGTTCGGGACGACGCTGCCGGACGACGTCGAGGTCCGGGTGTGGGACGCGAGCGCCGAGGCGCGGTACCTCGTCGTGCCGATGGCGCCGGACGGGGTGGACGCGCTCCCGGACGATGAGCAGCTCGCCGTCGTCACCCGGGACTGTCTGATCGGCGTGGCCGTCCCTCAGGTGTGATGGCAGGAAAGCGTCGTTGCTGCCACTGGACGCCGGCAACGACGCTTTCCTGCCACGAAGGGGCTCAGGACCCGGCCCGCTCCAACGCCACCGTGATCCGCTCGGCGGCGCGGCGGACCCCCTGCACGAGCGCGGGCTTGCGCGGCCCGAGCACGCGGGAGGTCGAGCCGACCACCGACACGGCGGCGACGGCCCGGCGCCGACCGGAGGCCCCGGTGAGGATGGGCGCCGCGATGGACGACCAGCCCTGGTCGTACTCGTCGCGGCACGTGGCGTAGCCCTGCTCGCGGGTCTGCACGAGCGTCTGCCGCCAGCGGCGCGGGTCGACGACCGTGAACGGGGTCCGGCGCTCCAGGCCGCGCTCCAGGATCGCCATCGTCAGCGAGGGGTCGGACGCCGCGAGCACCCGCCCGATCGACGAGGAGTGCGCCGGGTTGCGGTGGTAGTCGGTGCGGAACCGCAGCCCCGCACCCGCCGTCTCCAACCGCTCCAGGTAGAGCACGTCGGTGCCCACCGCGACGCCGAGCTGCACGGTCTCGCGGACCGTCTCCCGCAGCTCGCCGAGGATCGGCATCGCGACCTCGCGCAGCAGCAGCCGGTCCACCGCGAGCTGGCCGTACTCGAAGAGCCGCAGCCCGAGCCGGTAGCGCCCCGACCCCGCCTTCTCCAGCAGTCCACCCGCGGCGAGGGCGGCGAGCATCCGGCAGGCCGTGGACTTCGCGATCCCGAGGCGCGCCGCGACCTTCGTCGCACCGAGCTCGGCCTCGGAGGCGAAGCAGTCGAGGACGGCGACCGCGGTGGAGACCGACCGCAGCGGCGCGTCCTCGAGCGCGTCGTCGGACACCGGCGGCGAGAAGGGCAGCACCGTCATGGTCACGCCTCCCAGTTCGGGAACTCGTCGGGCGGTGGCACGTTCACCTCGGTCACCCGATTCCGGTAGGAGACGAACGCGGTGCGTCCGCCCTCGCGCATCTTGACCCGGATCTCCTCGGTGTTGAGGGGCTCGCCGGGGTCGTAGCCGTGCGCCCACGTGGCGAAGGCACGCATCGGGCCGGAGTGCGTCGCCGCCAGGATCCGCTGGTGGCCGGGCTGCTCCGTCATCAGCCGGTGGAAGCCCCGCCAGAACCGCCGCACGCACATCGCGGGCGGCTCGAAGTACATCATCGGGATCGTCAGCCACTCCTGGATCGGGTCCGCCCCGCCCAGCTGGGTCCGGTAGAACCGGTCGATCTCGACGAGCCACCGCGGCCGGTCCCCGACGGCGAGCCGCTCGAGCGTCTCGTTCGTCGCCTGGTACTGCCGGAACGCCGAGGTCACGTCGCGCAGCCCGTCGGGGGTCCACACCCCGAAGTTGCGCAGCTCCGGGATCGGCTCCTTGTCGGTGATCTCGGCGTCGATGCCCCACATCGACAGGCCGTCCTTCGCGCCGCGGAAGAGCTGGTCGGCGGTCTGGCGGGCCCGGTTGGTGTCGGCGCAGACCAGGAGCACGCGGTCGCCGTCGGAGAAGCGTCGCGCGAGCTCGTGACCGCGCCGATGCGCCTGCCAGGCGCCCATCGGGGTCAGTCCGGCGTCGGTCGAGTACCCCTGCGTGATCCCGTGGCGGATGATCGAGATCTCGCAGGTGATCTTCTCGGTGGCCTTCCGCTCCACCGGCGCGGCGATCTCCTTGCCGCGGCTGGCCTCGGCGAGGGCCGGCGTGAAGCGCTCGCCGTCGTAGGAGACGCTGGTCTCGGTGCCCGACGAGGCCGTGGTCCGTTCGCGGAAGCGGCGCAGGTAGAGCGGCGTGCCGTCCTCGGTCGGCGCCTCCGAGGTCGCCACCTGCCGGCGGGACCGGTACTTCGAGAGGTAGTCCGGCGTCTCGTAACGGTCGACGGACCGCGGGTCGCGCGCCATCAGGAGTGCACCGTGAAGAAGCGCTCGTTGACCTGGCGGTGGTAGTAGAAGATCGCCCGGCCCATCTCCTCCTCGGTCCACGTGATCGGCTCGAAGTCGGGGTCGACCCAGTAGCCGCCGGTGAACAGCTCGTTCCGGTTGCCGGCCGGGTCGAAGAAGTACGTGGTGTAGCCGCGGGTGACACCGTGGCGCGTGGGGGCCACGTCGATCGGCACACCGTGGTAGGCGAGGGTGTCGGCGGCGTCGCGGATGCCGTTCCAGTCGTCCATCCAGAACGCGAAGTGGTGCAACGCGCCGTTCGGGCCCGTGATGACGGCGATGTCGTGCGGGGTGTGGGAGTGCTCGAGGAACGTGGCGAGCTGGTGGCCGTCGTTCGCGAGGATCTGCTCGGTGAGCCGGAACTCGAGCAGCTCGGTGAAGAACGCGGTGAACGTCTCGACGTCCTCGGCCATGACGAAGATGTGGTCGAGCCGGGGCGGCGCGATCCCCACCAGGTCCTGCGGCCGGGGCGGCGGGTTCTGCATCGGCAGCATGTTCCCGATGCGCTCGGTGCCGTGGGTCAGCTCGACGAGGTGGCCCGACGGGGCCTCGAACCGGATGGCCTCGCCCCAGCCCGGGCCGAGCTCGCGGGCGGCGAAGCGCTTGACTCCCACCCCGGCCGCCTCGAGCTTCGTCGTGAAGTGGTCGAGGTCCTCGGGGGCGTGCAGCTTGAACGACATGTGGTCGAGGCCGTGGGTGGGCGCGGCGCGCAGGATGACCGAGTGGTGCTCGCGCTCGTCCCAGCACTTGAGGAACACGCGCTCGGCGCCGTCGCGCTCGTCGCGGGCGGTCTCGACGAGGCCGAGCACCTCCGTGTAGTAGGCGGCGGCGAGCTCGAGGTCGGGGACCCGGATCTCGACGTGCTGCAGCCGGAGGATGCGGTCGGACGAGGAATTGGTGGGCATGGTTCGGCCGCCTAGGTGTGCATGCGCAGGAAGCGCTGGCTGACGACGTTCTCGTAGTAGAAGAGGCCCTTGCCGAAGTTGTCCTCGGTCCACGTGAGGATCTCGGTGTCGGGGTCGACCCAGTAGCCGCCGGTGAAGACCTCGTTGCGGATGCCGAGCGGGTCGAAGAAGTAGATGGTGTTGCCCCGGGTCACGCCGTGGCGGGTCGGGCCCTGGTCGATCTGCACGCCGTTGAAGGCGAGCGTGTCGGCGGCCTTGCGGATGTGGTCCCAGTCGTCGAGCCAGTAGGCCCAGTGGTGCAGTGCGCCGTTCGGGCCGTTGACGATCGCGATGTCGTGCGGCGAGTTCGTGCGGCCGGCGAGCCAGACGCCGAGCTGGTGGCCGTTGCCGTCGAGGACCTGCTCGGTCATCCGCAGCCCGAGCACGTCGATGAAGAACCGCGCCGACTCGGCGACCTCCTCGGCGTTGACCAGCATGTGGTCCATGCGCGGGGGCGCGATGCCCGGGAGGTCGGGCGGCGGGGTCGGCGACGGGTTGTGCTTGCCGAGCAGGTTGCCGGTCTTCTCGATGTCCCAGACCAGCTCCATGATCTGGCCGGACGGGACCTCGAAGCGCAACGACTCGCCCTGGCCGACCGCCTCGCCGCGGCTCACCCGCGAGGTCGGGCAGCCGTAGGCCTCGACCTTGTTCTCGAAGTCGGCGAGGTCGTCCTCGGCCTCCACGCGGAACGTGAAGGAGTCCATCCCGGTGCGCGGGTTGTACCGCATCCGCAGGGAGTGGTGGTCCTCCTCGTCCCAGCACTTCAGGTACACCGTGTCGTCGGTCCGCTGCACCTGCTGCAGGCCCATGACCTCGGTGTAGTAGGCCGTCGAGAGGTCGAGGTCGGGGGTCCGCACGTCGATGTGTGCGAGGCGCAGGATGCCCACGTCGGGGTCCTCTCCGTCGGGGACTCGTGTGCTTGACGTCACGACGCTAACCGCCCTAGCGTTCCGGGGAGAAGAGCCCGCGTTCCGGAAGCCGGAACGACCCCGAGGAGGCGCGGTGGCCGACCCGATGGCGATGCGTCGTGCCGTCGCGGGCTACGTCGAGGGCATCCACGCGGCCTACGCCCAGCAGGCGGCGACGTTCCCGCCGGCGGTGCGCGGGCGGATGCCGCTGCTCGCGGCCGGACGCTTCACGGTGGTCGCCGCCGGGGCCCGCCACCTCCACGTCCTCGCCACCACCGAGCCCCTCGGACCGCTGCGGGGCGAGGAGGTCGAGCTCCCGGGGTCGCTCGACGGCCTGGACTGGAGGGTCCGGTTCTACGACCCCGTCGTGCTGCCCGCGCTCGGGCTGATCGACGAGGGACAGGGACCCCGTCCCGACGAGGTCCGGGGCACGCTCGGCATCTCCACCGTCCTCTACCACCTGGTGACGCAGCCCGGCTCCGGCCTCTCGCCGCACCACGCCGGCCACGTCGGCTCGGGGCTCGCCGCCGGCCACTCCGCGGCCGCCCGCGACTTCGACGCCCTCCGGTCCCGCGCGCGCGGCCGCGAGGCCCTCGTCGACGAGATGCAGGGTGCGGCGACGGCGGGGCTCGCGCGGGCGCAGGTCCTGCTCGCCCGGGCGATCGCGCCGCACAACGCGCCGGTCTCCGACGCCGTCGACGCCGCTCTGCGGCCCGGCTCGGCGCCCGATCCCGACGCCGTCCGGCGCGTCCTCGTCGCCGCGCTCGGGGGTACGCCGGCCGGCACCGCCGGGGCGGTGTGAGTGGACGCCACGCTGCAGTCGGTCACCAACGCGGCGCGCCTGCTCAAGGCGTTCCTGTCCCGGGAGGAGACACTCGGGGTCTCGGAGCTCTCCCGACGCCTGGGCCTGGGCAAGTCCGCCGTCCACCGGCTGCTCGCCACGCTCGCGGCCGAGGGCCTGGTCGCCCGGGCCGACAACGGCACCTACCGGCTGGGGATGGTGATGTTCGAGCTGGGCGAGGCCGTGCGCGCGCACCTGGACCTGCACGGCGCGGCCGGTCCGGTCCTCGTCGAGCTGCGGGAGCAGACGGGCGAGTCCTCGCAGGTGGGCGTGCTCGACGGCGACGAGGTGGTCTACGTCGACCGGCTGGAGAGCACGCACTCGCTGCGGCTCTTCCACGAGACCGGGCGCCGCGTCCCCCTGCACTGCACCAGCTCGGGCAAGGTGCTGCTCGCGGCGATGCCCGCCGAGCGCCGGGAGGCCGTGATCGCCCGCGGCTTCCCGGCCCTCACCCCGCACACCATCGTCGAGCCCGACGCCGTCCGCGCCGAGCTCGCCGCCGTCCGCCGCCGGGGCTGGGCCGACGCGGTCGACGAGCGCGAGATCGGCGTCGCGTCCCTCGCCGCGCCGGTGTTCGGCCCCGGCGGCGACGTCGTGGCCGCGATCAGCGTGGGCGCCCCGGTGATGCGGTTCCTCACCCTCCCGCGTGATCACCTGGTGCGGTGCGTGGTCGAGGCCGGGGAGGCCGTGTCGCGGCGACTCGGGTGGAACCCGGAAGCATCAGCAGAGAGGACGGACCACCTCCATGCCCGTGTCTGACCCGCAGGCCAAGGCGCGCGCGCTCTACGAGGCGCGACGCACGCGGACCCCGATCCCGCCGTTCACCGACGACGACCCGTCGTTGGGGATGGCGGACGGCTACGCGATCCAGCGCGAGCTCGTCCCGATGCTGCTGGAGGACGGCGACCGGGTCGTCGGCCACAAGGTCGGGCTGACGTCGAAGGCCATGCAGACGATGGTGGGCGTCGACGCGCCGGACCACGGCCCGGTGCTCGCCTCCACCGTCTACCGCGACGGCGACACGCTCTCGCTCGCCGACTTCATCGCCCCCAAGGTCGAGGCCGAGATCGTGTTCGTGATGGGGGAGCGGCTGGCGGGCCCGGGCGTGGGCCCGACCGACGCCGCCCGGGCGGTGGCCGGCGCGGCGGCGGCGATGGAGATCGTCGACTCCCGGATCGCGGACTGGCGCATCAAGCTCGCCGACACCGTGGCCGACCTCGCCTCCAACGGCGCGGTCGCGGTGTCCTCGCGGCTGGTGCCGCTGGCAGGCCTGGACACGCGGCTGATCGGCATGACGCTGACCCGGAACGGCGAGCTGCTCGACACCGGCGCGGGTGCGGCGGCGCTGGGCGACCCGCTGGCCGTCGTGGCGTGGCTCGCGAACGTGCTCGGCGAGCACGGGGTGGCGCTGGAGCCCGGACACCTGATCATGACCGGGGCGCTGCACGCGGCGGTCCCCATGACGGCGGGTGAGGTGTACCGGGCGGAGTTCGACCGGCTCGGTCCGATCAGCATCAGGGTGACGGGAGACGCAGCGGAGCGGAGCTCGACCCAGGGAGGACCGGCGTGAGCATCAACCACGACGAACTGGCGGCCCGGCTCTCGAAGGCGGTCGCCGAGCGCACCGCGATCGAGCCGCTCACCGACGAGCACCCCGACCTCGACCTCGAGGCGGGCTACGCCGTCCAGCGGGTGCTGCGCGACCAGGCCGGCCCGCTCGCCGGGTGGAAGCTCGGGGTGACCTCGCGCGCCAAACAGGCCCAGGTCGGCGTGTCCGCGCCGGTGTGCGGGTTCCTCCCGGCCGCGGCGGCCCTCGACCTCGGCGAGCCGCTGCCCGCCCGCGAGCTGATCCAGCCCCGGGCCGAGCCGGAGATCGTCTTCGTGCTCGGCCGTGACCTGCACGGCGCGCACTGCACCGCCGTCGACGTCCTCTCCGCCACCTCCGGGCTCGCGGTCGGCATCGAGGTGCTCGACTCCCGCTTCCGCGACTACCGCTTCACGATGGCCGACGTCGTCGCGGACAACACCTCCGCGGCCCGCTACGTCGTCGGGACCCCCGTCCCCCCGTCCGGGATCGACGTCCGCCTCGTCGGCGTGCTGCTCGAGAAGAACGGCGAGCTGGTCGCGACGGCGAGCGGCGCGGCCTCGCTGGGCCACCCGGCCGCGGCGGTCGCCTGGCTGGTGCGGCGGCTCGCGCTGTCCGGGGAGGGCCTGCGGGCCGGGGAGGTCGTGCTCTCCGGCGGGCTGACGGCGGCGACGCCGGTCGCGCCCGGCGACGTGGTGACGGTGTCGATCGACCGGCTCGGCACCGTCGAGATGGCCGTCACCGACTGAGCCCTCACCGACCAAGGAGACCCCGTGCCCCTCGTCCAGATCACCCTCGCCCGCGGGCGGACCCCCGAACAGCTCGCGGCGCTGGGGGAGAAGGTCACCGCCGCGGTCGCCGAGGCGGTCGGCGCCCCGGCGAGCAACGTCCGCGTCGTGGTCACCGAGTGCGAGCCCGAGCACTGGTTCGTCGGCGGCGAGTCGCTGGCGGAGCTGCGGGCGTCCGGGCGGCGCTGATGCTGGTCGCCCTGGGCGACCCGGCCGGCCGCTCCGCGTGGACCGTCACCAGCCCGGACGGCCGGGAGTTCGCCGTCTTCGTCGCTCCCGACGCCGGGGCGGTGCGGGTGACCGACGCCGGCTGCCCCCACCGGGGCGGGCCGATGGTCGAGGGCCGCGTGCGCGACGGCGAGGTGCGCTGCCCCTGGCACTGGTACCGGTTCGACCTCGACACCGGGGTCTGCCGTACCACCGACGCCCACGAGCTGGGCGTGTACCCGGTGGTCGAGCGCGACGGCGGGTGGTTCGCCGACGTGGGCGAGCCGCTGCCGACCCTGTCCTGGTCGGAGCGGCTGCGGGCCCACGCGCGGGGGGACTGACGCGGCTTCGCTCTACCTAGATAGAGTTCGGTTCGTGCCCGGACCCCGGATCACCCCGCAGACCGCCGCGGTGCTCGGTGCCCTCCTCGACCGTGAGCAGGCGTGGGGCTTCGAGATCGGACGGGCGACCGGGCTGAAGGCGGGCACGGTCTACCCGATCCTCGCCCGGCTCGTCGCCGCCGGGTGGGTGGAGGACGCCTGGGAGGACCCGGAGGTCGGCCGGACCGAGGGGCGCCCGCCGCGGCGCTACTACCGGCTCACGACGACGGGTCGGGCCCGGGCGGTGCACGCGACCGCACCCGCCGTCGGGAACCCGCGGCTCGGGGACGCGCAGCCCGGGGCGGCGACATGACCCGACCGCTCGTCTGGCTCGCCCCCTTCGCCTCGATGACGGTGGTGCTCGTCCTGGTGCCCCGGCTCACCGACCCGGCCGTCCCGCGGGCCTGGGGCCTGCTCGGGTCCTTGCTCGTCGCGTCGGTGCTGCTCGACGCCCTCCGCGCCCCCGACCGCGACCGTCGCGTCTTGACCCGGCTCGCCGGGCTGCTGCCACCCGGTGCCCGGGAGGACTGGCGGGCCGAGATGGCGGCCGTGCTCGACCACGTCGGTGACGGCCCCGCCCGGCGGCGCGAGGTCCGGGGCTACCTCCTCGCGCTGCCCGGCACGGTCGTGTGCTGCTGGCGGCTGCACCGGTCGGGGTCGTGAGACTCCGTCGGGTCCGGCACCGCTACCGGGGCACGGGCTGGGTGCTCGACGGCATCGACCTGCGGGCGGAGCCGGGACGGCCCGTCGTCGTGACCGGAACGAACGGATCCGGGAAGTCGACCCTGCTGCGGATCGCGGCCGGGGTGCTGACGCCGAGCGCGGGGACCGTCGTGGGACGACCGGCGGTGACCGGTTACCTGCCCACCCCGTTCCCGACGACCCGGCTGACGACGCGACGGCTCCTGGGCCACCTCGACGCCGTGCACGGGCTCCCGCGCGGGTGCGCCCTCGCGGTGCTCGAGGCCCTCGGATTCGACGACGACGCCGACGCCCCGGTCGCCGGACTCTCAGCGGGCACCCGCACCAAGGTGGGGCTGGCCCAGGCGCTGGCGGTCCGGGACGGCCTGGTCGTGCTCGACGAGCCGTGGACGGCGCTCGACGACCGGGCCGCCGCCGGGCTCACCGCGCTCCTCGCCGAGCCGGCCGCCCGCGTCGTCGTCCTGGCCGACCACTCGGGGCGCGGGTCCGCGCTGCCCGGCGCGGTCGTGCACCGCGTGGAGCGCGGGCGTCTCCTCCCCGGGGTGGTGCGCCCGGGTCGGACCCGCATCGAGGTGTCCTGCGGCGGCCCCGCCGGGGCGGTCTCGGCGGGGTTGCCCGGCGCGGCCACCGAACGGTGCGAGGGCGACGTCCTGGTCGTGACGGTCGAGGCGCCGCGCGCCGACCGGTGGCTCGCCGCCGCGCTGGCGGCGGGGTGCTCGGTGGTGGACGTGACCCGGTTGCCGGGCGGGTCCGGGTGACGACGGCGGGAGCGGGCCGGGTCCGCGCGCTCGTCGCCCTGCGCGTGGCGGAGGTGGTCGCCGCCCAGCGCGCCCTCGTCCCGCTCGTGCTGTTCGTGGTCGCCGTCCTCGTGCTGGTGGTGAACGACCCGTCGCCCGCCCCGGGGCCCTGGCCGGTGACCGTCCCGGTCCTCTACGCCGCGTGCACCTGGGCGTCGCTCGCGGCGACCCGGGCGGGGGAGGACCGGACGGTCGCGACCGCCGCGGTCGGCGGGCCCGCCCGGTGGGTGCTCGCAGCGGCAGGGGCGGCGTTGCTGCTGGAGGTGCCCGCGGTCGTCGTCGGCGCGCTGCTCCCCGCGCTCCTGCAGCCCGCGGGCTACGCGCCCGCCGTCGTCGGGGAGGCCCTCGTCGCCCACCTGACGGCGGCCCTCGCCGGGACGGCCGTCGGGCTGGCGTGCTCGCGGCCGGTCGTCGACCGTCCGGGGTGGGCGGCCGCCGTGGCGGGCGTCGTGGTCATCGTCACCGCGACGGTGCCGTGGCTGCCCCCGGTCGGCACGACCGTCGGGGCGCTCGACGCGGCTGACGGGTCGGCGGTGGACCCCCTGGATCCGGTCGTGGCGGTGGTCCTCCTCGCGGCCGCGACGGTCGGGTGGTGGGCGGTCGCTCGTCGCCGTGCGTGACGAGGCCCGTCGCGACCGTGCGGCGGCCCGGCTGCGTAGGGTCTGCCCCCGTCGAGAAACGTCACACCCGGGCGAGGGGGCAGGCATGGCGGGCGCTCGGACGGCACGGCCGGCCGGAGCGGGCGAGGGCGTGCACACCCTCGCCGTCGCGGCCACCGTCCACGAGCAGCGCACCGGCACCGCGGCCTGGCTCGACCACCACCTCGCCGCCGGTACCAAGGTGTTCTACAAGGTGCGGCCGGACGACGGTCGTGACTGGCTGACCGGCCCCGACGGACCGCCGCGGGCGTCGGCGGCGCTGGCGTCCGGGCAGCTCGAGGTCATGGACCTCGCCGAGGTGGTCCGGGCCGCGGGTGGGACGACCGAGGGGCTGCGCCGGCTGCAGGAGTCGGAGGTCGACCGGGGGCTCGACGAGGGCTGGCCGCGGATCGCGATGTCCCAGGAGAGCGCGGGACGGCCGATGATGGACGCGGCGGAGGTCGCCGAGTACGCGGCCCAGGAGAGCGCGTACGACGAGCTCGCCCGGCGGGCGCCGGTGATCACGCGCTGCCAGCTCACGGCCGCGTTCGAGAACCGGACGGCGAGCTGGGAGACCGCGTCGCTGCACTGCGGCGGGATCGTCGACGGTCAGTGGCGGGCCCGCTGGGTGCACGGCCGGTGGGAGCTGGACGGCGAAATCGACGTGCACGTGGCCGCCTGCTTCGGCGCGGCCCTGCACGGGGCGCTGCGCCTGCGGTTCGACGGCCCCGGCGATCCGGACCTGCACGTCGACGCCTCACGCGTGGCCTTCTTCGACGTCGCGGGCGCCCAGAGCCTCCTCCTCGCCGCGCACACGGCGGCGCGCAACCAGACCGTGGTGGTGCACGGGGCGGGCCGGCACCTGCAGGACCTCGTGGCGGCCGTCGGCCTGCCTCGCACGCTGCGCTTCGAGTCGACGCCCTGATGCGCGCGCCGACGCCCGGGCTCGAGCACCTCGGGCACTTGTCCGGGACGTCGGAGGAGTTCGTCGCCGCCGTCCTGCCCCGGGTCCGCTCGACCCTCGCGGCGGGCGGCCGCGTGTCGGCCGTCGTCGAGCGCCGGACCCGGCGGGCGCTGGTGGAGGCGCTCGGACCCGACGTCGCGATCGGCTTCCCGACGGCGGGTGCGCTGCGGACCGCGCCGTCGGACGGCTTCCTCGCCCACGTCCGCGACACGGCGACCCCGGCTGGCGGTCTGGTGCTCGCGCAGTACTCCGTGTTCGACCTCGCCGACACCGACCTGCGCGCGGGGGAGGAGGAGGTGAACCGGCTGCCGGCGGACCTGCCGGTCACCCTCGTATGCGCGTGCGCCCACGACGACCGCGACGCACGGGTGACGACGCTGCGCGCGACGCACCCGCGCCTGCTCCACGCCGACGGCATCCGGGTCAACCCCGGCTTCCACGGGGTCGCCGACCCGCTGGTGCTGCCGCGCCCCGACGACGTGCGCGTCCTCTCGGTCGCCGTGCGGGGCACCGTCGACCTGCGCAGCCTGCGTGTCCGGGTCGAGGCGGCGGCGCGCGCGGCGGGCCTGGCCGAGGACGACGTCCACCGCGCCGTCATCGCCGTGCACGAGGCCGCCGTGGTCGTCGGCAGCGCCGTGTGGCCGGGGCGGGTGGCGTGCGCCGTGCAGGTGTGGGCCGGGGTCCGCTCGCTGGCCGCGGAGGTCCGTGGCCCGAAGCCGGCCCGGCCCGACGTCGGGACCGCCACCGACCGCCTCCCGCGGCACCCGGGCCGTCGGCCCGGCCTGCTGGACCACGTCCGGCTGTTCTGCCGGGCGGCCGTGGTGGACGACGGCGACGAGGTGCGGACGATCCGTCTGGTGACCGGCTAAGCGGGAGCGCGCTCTCATTTTCGGTGTTACCGTCGGTGGTGCCGCCGTCGTGAGGAGTCACCACCGTGTCCGTCGATGCCAGCGAGCTCCCGCTCCACGTGCAGCGCGACCAGTTCGACCCACCTGCGGAGATCAGCGCCCTGCGCGACCGGCCGGGCCTGGAGCGGGTGCACGACTCGCTGGGCCGCGAGGCCTGGCTGGTCACCCGCTACGACGACGCCCGGGAGGTGCTCGGCGACGCCACCCGCTTCTCCAACCAACGCGTCCCCGCCGTCCCGATGCCCGGGGTCGACCCCGAGAAGATGCGCGCCGGGCAGCTGCTCGCGCTCGACCCGCCGGACCACACCCGGCTGCGTCGCCTGCTCACGGGCGAGTTCACCGTCAGGCGGATCCGCCGTCTTCAGCCGCGCGTGCAGGAGATCGTCGACGAGCACCTGGACGCGATGGCGACCGCCGGCCCGCCCGCCGACCTCGTCACCGACTTCGCGCTGCCCATCCCCAGCCTCGTCATCTGCGAGCTGCTCGGGGTGCCCTACGACGACCGGGACGACTTCCAGACTCGGGCGTCGAAGCAGATCGACCTGACGCTGCCGATGGCGGAGCGCGGGAAGGTCGCGCTCGAGTCGCGGGAATACATGGGCGGTCTCGTCGACCGCGCCGTGGCGTCCCCGGGCGACGACCTGCTCGGCATGCTCGTCCGCGAGCACGGTGACGACGTGACCCGCGACGAGCTGATCGGCATCGCGTCCCTGCTCCTCATCGCCGGGCACGAGACCACCGCCAACATGCTGGCCCTCGGCACGCTCGCGTTGCTGCGCCACCCCGACCAGGCCGCGCTGCTCCGTGCGGACCCGGACGCCGTCGCCCCCGCCGTCGAGGAACTGATGCGGTTCCTGTCGATCGTGCACGCCGCGGTCCCGCGGGTCGCCGTGGACGACACCGAGGTCGGCGGCGAGCAGATCGCGGCCGGCGACATGGTGCTGGTGCAGCTCGCCGCGGCCGACCGCGACCGGGCGCTCGCCGACGATCCCGACCAGCTCGACATCGGGCGGGCCGCCGCACCCCACGTCGCGTTCGGGCACGGGGTCCACCACTGCCTCGGCGCCCCGCTCGCGCGGATGGAGATGGCCACCGCCTTCCCGGCGCTCCTGCGGCGCTTCCCGACGTTGGCCCCGGTCAACGACGTCGCCCGCGCGGACTTCCGCGAGGGCACGTTCATCTACGGGATGCGGAGCCTGCCGCTCACGTGGTGACGCCATTGGGGGTCACCCGCACGGCGTGACGGGCGCCGATCGGGGAGGGTGCGTGCCGTGCGCCTGGCGACGTTCAACCTGCTGCACGGCCGCTCCCCGGCCGACGGCGTCGTCGACCCCGACCGGCTGGTCGCGGCCGTCGCGTCGCTCGACGCCGACGTGCTCGCCCTCCAGGAGGTCGACCGGGGGCAGGACCGCAGCGGCCGGGTCGACCAGACGGCGGTGGCGGCGCACGCCCTCGGCGCCGTCGACGCCCGCTTCGTGCCTGCCCTCGTCGGGACGCCGGGGGAGCGGTGGCGGGCCGCGGAGGTGGGCGACGCCGACGCCGAGCCGACCTACGGGGTCGGCCTCGCCAGCCGGCTCCCCGTCGCGCGCTGGCGGCGCATTCCGCTCGGGACCTCGCCCGCGCGGTTGCCGCTGCTGATCGACGCCCGCCGCCCGGCCCTGGTGCGCGACGAGCCGCGGGTCGCGGTGGCCGCCGAACTCGCGGGCGACGGGCCGGTGGGCACCGTGGTCGCGACGCACCTGTCGTTCGCGCCCGGCGTGAACGTGGTGCAGCTCCTGCGCCTCGTCCGGGCCCTGCGCGACGCCCGCCCACCGGTGGTGCTGCTCGGTGACCTGAACCTGCCCGGTCCGGTCCCGCGCGCCGTGCTGGCGGACTGGCGCTCGCTCGTGCGGGAGCCGACGTTCCCCACCGAGGACCCGCGCATCCAGCTCGACCACGTGCTGGTGCGGCCCGCGACGGCCCTCGACGTCGTCACGGCCGTGGCCGTGCCGACCACCGTGTCCGACCACCGCGCGCTCGTGGTGGAGGTCAGGGAACCACGGTGACCGGCCACTTCCCGGCCTTGATCAGCCGCCCGGCGAGCGACCCGACCAACCGGTGACCGGCCTTCATCGAGGCGCCCACCACGACGGCGTCGGCCCGCAGGTCGTCCGCGGTGCGCACGATCTCGAGGTACGGGTCGCCGTGCACGGTGATCAGGCGCGCCTCCATCTCCAGCAGGCGCAGGTACTCCTTGGCCTGCTCGTGGAGGTCGGCCGCGAGCTCGTGGGCCGACTGCGCGAGCACCGTGGCGGCGTCCGCGGACAGGCTGGAGAGCGCGGGCGTCGTCGTCACGGTGACGACGACGAGCTCGCTGCGCTGGCGCCGCGCGAGGCCCACGGCGTACGCGCCCGCCCGGAGCGAGGTGGTCGAGCCGTCGACCGCGGCGAGGATCAGGGAGGGACCGTCGGTGCCGAGTTCGAACTGGCTCACGGTCCCATCCTGCTCCCCGTGATCGGCTAGTGCTCCGGTTCGTGCCCCACCGCGGTCGCACCCGTCGTCGTGACCTCGCCGGTCCAGCCGCAGCCCGCGCACCAGCAGTAGAACCGGCGCGCGTCGCCCTCCCAGAACTCGCTGGCGAGATCGAGCGCCGCCGCGCACGCGGGGCAGTACCGCGGCTGGTCCCGGCGGTGCGCGTCCGCGTCCGCGGTGAACCGCCGGTCGCCGATCACCTCTCCGAGTCCACCTGGGCGGTGGTGCCCGGCTCGAGGGTGGCGCTGCCGATGCCGCCCTCCGGGGTGAACGACGGTCGGCCCGCCGCCTTGTCCTTCACCACGCGGTCGGCGGCCGACAGGTGCACCTTGCGGATCGTGTCGAGCATCGGGGAGAACCGCGTCGAGCCCATGTCGCAGAAGTCGAGCGCGAACTGCGCCCCGCCCGCGTGGAACTTGTCCTTCTCGCACGGCAGGTCGATCCGCTCGTGCGGCTCCCGGACGGTGCCCAGCGGGTCCTCGCCGTTCTCGACGGCGACCATCTGCTGGCGGAACATCTTGCGCAGCATCGCGACCCCGATGTCGGAGCGGCCGAGGTGCTCCGTGGTGCGGTCCGTGATCGGACCCTGCGTGCACCAGGCCATGATGTCCTGGCCCTCGACGTAGTTGACGACGTGCCGTCCGCGGTCGTCGAACACCGGGATCTCGTAGTCGGGGATCGCCGGCTGCTCGAGCGGCTCGTAGCCCTCGGGGGCGTGGACGGTGTAGAGCATGAACCGGGTGGTGGTCCGGTTGATCGGGACCCGGATCTGCATCTGGTGGATGCCGCCGCCCCCGACCCGCATATTGTACGGGAAGACCAGCGGGTGGCCGACCTTCCAGTCGTCGTTCTCCTCGGAGGCGCCCGCCAGGATGCGGCGCTTGATGATGCCGTACTCGAACGCGTCGAAGCCGATCCGCTGGTGCTGCTTGCCGAACGACGCCGGGGCCGTGAAGCCCTCGTGCGCGCCGATGAACTCGAAGTACCGCCCGTGCAGGTACTCGACGTGGTGCGGGTCGACCGCGTTCTCCATGATCTGCACGTAGTTGCACGGCAGGTCGGCCCAGCCGATGTCGCGGAACCCGTCCATCACGTACACGTCGAACCGGGGGAGCAGGGGCGCCGGGTCCGGGCCGACGTAGGCCCACACCAGGCCCCCGAGCTCCTCGACCTTCCCCGCCGTCGCGCGGACCCGGTTCTGGAAGTTCGTGTTGTCCTTCTCGGCGGGCTGGTCGGTGCACGCGCCGTCGGTGTCGAACCGCCAGCCGTGGTACGGGCAGCGCAGCCCGTCCTCCTCGACGACCCCGTAGGCCATCGACGCCTTCCGGTGCGGACACGGCTCGGGGATGATCCCGTACCGCCCCGACGGCGAGCGCCACAGGGCGAAGAACTCGCCCAGCAGTTCGACCCGCTTGACGGGGAACTCGGCGAGCTCCCGCGCGAAGGCCACGGGGTACCAGTAGCGCCGGAGCACCTCGCCCATGCGGGTCCCGGCCTCGACGGCGGTGAGTTCGTCGTTCTGCTCGGCGGTCAGCACGGCTGCCCTCCCGGGAAGTGGTGGTCCCGGTCACGGTACGAACGACGGGCCCGGCGGCGGAAGCGTCGTGTGCCGCAGTGCGGGACGACGGCGCACCGGGTGCTCCGGGCGCGAGACTCACACCGTGCAGGTCGGCGGGCCGTCGGACCTGCCTGGCGTCACCCTCGCGGCGGGGAGCGGCCCGTCAGTGCTCGCCGTGGTTGAGGCGGGTCAGCATCCGGTTGTAGGCGGCGAGCGCCTCGTCGTCGTCGTCGAGGTCGGCGTCCGGGTCCCCGTCGGAGCCCGCCCCGGTCTGCTCCCGGAACGCGTCGCGGCGCGCCGACTCCAGCCAGGGCCCGAAATCGATCTTCGCGGAGGCGTCGGTGACCCACAGCCGCCCGAGCAGCACCATGATCACCATCATCAGCCCGTCACCGACCACCCACATCAGGGCGCCGCCGAGGTGGACGCCCTCGAGGTCGTAGGCCGGGAACATCGTCGCCGGCGCCTGCATGAGCACGACGCCCACGAGCGTGTCGACCCCCATCGCCAGCGCCATGAGCACGTAGCGCACGAAGTAGGCCGGCCGGTTCGGCATCAGGTCCACGCCGATCGCGACGTGGAAGAAGAGGATGCCCGCCACCAGGTACAGGGCCTGCTCGGAGTGGTGCAGGGCCATCGACCCCGCCATCGCCTCCATGAACGACGTCAGGTGGGTCAGCACGATCACCAGCGCGTAGAACACCAGCGCGGTGCCGGGGAAGAAGAGGGCCCGCGAGGCCCGCGAGTGCAGCGCCGTGTCGAACCGGGCGCCCGCCCGCTCCGGCAGCGCCGAGCGCAGCAGCTCCAGCGGGTGCGCCGCCACCCAGAACGCCGGCACCACCATGATCAGCGCCAGGTGCATGACCATGTGCACGGCGAAGGCCTCGTGCCCGAACACGGCGATGCCGGAGTTCCAGGTCACGACGGCGCTCGCGAGCGCGGCGAGGAAGGAGGCCGTCCGCCACCGGGGCCACCCGCCGTGGCGACGGGCGGCGACCAGGTAGAGCGCCGCCAGCGCCAGCAGCACCACGTTCACACCCCACGCGGGGGACCAGGTGGTGAGGACGTCCGCCCACGCCGGACCCGGGGTCGGTCCCATCGGCATCTGCACGGAGTCCATGGTGCGCCTGCCCGACGACGGGAGCAGGATGCGGCCCCGTGCGTGGGTACGGGTTCGTCGCGGTCGGTGGTCCGGAACAGCAGGCGTGGGTGGAGGTCGACGAACCGAAGCCGGGCGCGGGGGAGCTGCTCGTCGCGGTGCGGGCCGCCGGGGTGAACCCGGGGGACTGGAAGGTCCGCGACGGGTCCTACGGCATCAGCGGGCCCGCCGTCCTCGGCCGGGAGGTCGCGGGGGTGGTGCTCGAGGTGGGCCCGGACGCCGGCGGCTTCGCCGTGGGCGACGAGGTGTTCGGCGGGTGCCCGGACATGCAGGGCGGCTGGGCGCCGCGGGCGCGGGTGACCGCCGGGTTCGCGGCGCACCGTCCGTCGGCCGTCAGCGCCGTGGACGCGGCCGCCCTCCCGGTCGCCGCCGGGACCGCGTGGGACGCGCTCGAGCAGCTCGGCCTGCCGTCGGGCGCCACCCTGCTCGTCAACGGGGGCGGCGGCGGCGTGGGCATCCCGATGATCCAGCTCGCTGCGGCCCGCGGGCTGCGGGTGGTGACGACGGCGAGCCCGGGCAAGCACGACCTGCTCCGCGGCTTCGGCGCCACCCCCGTGGCGTACGGCGAGGGCGTGGTCGACCGGCTGCGCGAGGTCGCCCCCGACGGCGTCGACGGGGTGTTCGACCTCGTCGGCGGCGACGCCCTGCGCACCGTCGCCCCGCTGCTGACCGACCCGTCGAAGCTGATCTCGGTCGCCGACTACGGGCTGTCCACCGAGCTCGGCGGGCAGCAGATCGTCCGCGACCGCAGCACCGCCGTGCTGGAGCGGCTGGTCGGACTGGTCGCCGACGGCACCCTCGACCCGCACGTCACCGACGTCCGTCCCCTCGAGGAGGTCGAGGCCGCCCTCGCACTCGTCGAGGGCGGCCACGCGACCGGCAAGGTGATCGTCACCGTCGGCTGACGGCGCCGCCGGTGCGCGCCGTGACCCGGGGCGCGCACCAGCGGGACAGCTACGTCGGCAGGGCCGAGAGCGACTGCCACTCCTGCCAGGACAGCGACCAGTCGTAGATGTCGGTCCGCGGCATCGGCACCGGGCTGCCGGTGACCTCCACCGGGTCGCCGAACAGCGCGGTGTTGAAGTAGTTCTCCGCGTCCTGCGTGGACAGGTTCACGCACCCGTGGGTCACGTTCTCGTTCCCCTGGGCCCCTTCGGAGAGCGGGTTCGCGTGGATGAACTCGCCGTTGTTCGAGATCCGGACCGCCCAGTGCTCCGGCACGTTGTTGTAGCCGTAGGCCGGGTTCGACATGAGCACCGTCTGCTGCTTGCTCATGACCACGTGGATCCCGTTGGTGGTGTTGCGGTTCGGGTCGGAGCCCAGCCCGTAGCTCGCCGGCACCGTCATCACGGTCTGCCCGTCGCGCACCACGACCATCTCGAACGAGTTCACGTCCGCCTTGACGATCTGCGAGCGGCCGATCGTGAAGTGCGAGGTGACGGTCGCCGTGCCCCAGGTGCCGCCGCCCACGTCCACCCCGAGGAGATCGGCCGCGACGTCGACCTGCGTGCCCGGCTTCCAGTACTCCTTCGGCCGCCAGTGCGCCCGCGAGCCCTGTTCGGTGTCGGGCAGCCACGCCCAGGACCCCTCGGTGGGCACCGAGGTGCGCACCGTCAGCGCCCGCTGGGCCGCCGCCTTGTCCGCGACGTCACCGTCGAACTGCACGATGATCGGTGCACCGACGCCCACCGTCGCGTCGTCCGCGATGTTGATGTTCGCCGCGATCTTGCGCTGCGGCGTCACCGTGGTGAACGACCCGGTGACCGGCGTCGGGTTCCCCGCCGCGTCGACGGCGAGGCCCTTCCACGTGTAGGTGGTCCCGTAGGCCAGCGTCCCGGTCGAGGTCCACCCGTCGGGCGTCGGCCGACCGGCGACGCCCTTGCCGTCGGAGCCCAACAGCGCGACGTCGGTCAGCCGTCCCTGCGCGACCGTCACGACGGCGGGCGCGGCCGGCGCCACGTCCGTCGCCCCGTTCGCCGGGTTCAGCGTGACCTGGGCCTGCGGCGCGGCCGGCGCCTCCGGCGCCTCCGCCGCGCTCGTCCCGCCCGACGCCCCGGACGTCGCACCCGACGCCCGTTCCACCGTGCCCCACACCGTGATCGCGGCCAGCGCCACCGCGAACGCCACCATCAGCCCGAGCACCGCGCGCCCGAGTGCCATGCGACAACCCCCAGCCGTTCCCCGCGTGCCCCCGCCGGCACGCCGTAGAGACGGACGCCCACGAGGGCATCCGGTTCCACCATCGTGCACCGGGGGTCCGACAGTCGCCGGATGCCACCCCGCACGAGCCCGTCCCGGTGGACCGCACGCGCACGGACGGGCCGCCCCGCGCAGGGGCGGCCCACCCGCGACCGGCGTCTAGCGTCCCGGGATCGGCCTGCCGGAGAAGAGGTACTTCTGGGCGAGGGCGACCGGGTCGTACGCGGGAGCGGCCGGGGTCTCCGGCTCCACGGTGGTGACCGGGCGGGTCTGCACGATGCACACCGGGTCACCGGCCCGGCGGTGCCGGCTGACGACCCACTCGACGTCGACCGGGTGCCCGTAGTGGTCCTCGATGGCGGTGACCGCCGCGGCGATCGCGCCGATCTGCTCGTCGTCGAGGACGCGGCGGTCGGCGAGCTTCGCCGGCATCTCGATCTCGGTCACGGCCCCGACGGCGAAGTCGAAGGCGGAGACCACCTTCTTGTGGGCGACGTCGTAGCGCAGGACCCGCCCGTCGGCCTTGCCGATCTCGACGTGGTCCGGGTCGACCAGACCCTGCACGATCGCCTCGCCCCAGCCCCAGCTGGTCTCGACGACGATGCGGTCGCGCTTGCCGGTCACGGGGTGCACCGAGAACGCCACCCCGGACGCGCGGGCGTGGATGAGCTCGATGACGCCGACCGCGATCGGCATCTCGTGGTGGCTGATGCCCCGGCGCAGCCGGTAGGACAGGGCCCGCGCGGTGAACAGCGAGCCCCAGCAGCGACGCACCGAGTCGACCACCCGCTCGATGCCCGAGACGCCGAGGTAGGTGTCGAAGATGCCCGCGAACGAGGCGTCGGCCGCGTCCTCACCGGTGGCCGAGGAGCGGACGGCCACCGGGACGTTGACGTCGACGCACCGCAGGCAGAGTTCCTCGTAGGCCTCGGTGAGCCGGGCGGTGAGCGCCTCGGACACCGGCGTCTCCACGAAGAGCTCGCGGATGGCCGCGGACGCGGCCTCCACCGGTCCGTCGTCGGGATCGGGTCCGAGCCCCGCCAGCACCGTGTCGATCCGGGCGTCGAGCCCGGACTCGGCGCAGTGCCGCCGGTAGGCCTCGACGGTGACCGCGAAGCCCTGGGGCACCTGCACCCCCGAGGCCAGCAGCTCGGCGAGCCGTCCCATCTTCGCGCCGCCGCACGCGACCGCCCGGGCCGGATCCACTTCGTCCAGCCACGCGATCGACTCGCAGCTGTGCCGTTCGGTGTCCACCGCCGTCACCTCCGCCATCCCCGACACCACCGTCATGCGGTGACCTCCTCGGCGGCCGGCGCCGCCACGTCCGCGGCGCGGGTCAGCACCGTGACGGTGCCGGCGGTGCCGTCCACCTCGACCTCGTCACCGTCGTTGATCGACAGCGTCGCCACGCCGGTCGCGGTGACCGTGGGGACGCCGTACTCCCGGCCCACGATGGCGGCGTGGGAGAGCATCCCGCCCCCGTCGCAGACCGCCCCGGCGATCTTGCCGAACGCCGGGGTCCAGTTCGGGGAGGTCGACTCGCACACCAGGATCGAGCCGGGCTCGAGGCGGTGGAGCTCGTCGGAGGACTGCAGCACCCGGGCGATGCCGCGCGCGACGCCCTTGGCCGCGGCCACCCCGGAGATCGTCGTCTGCTGCGCGGCGTCGGGGTTCTGCACGGCCCGGATCGACTGCGGGTTCAGCCCGAAGATCTCGATGAGGATCGGGTCCTCGACCGCCTCGGGGATCGTGCCGAGCACCTTCGGCATCTCGCCTCGTCGGCCGTGCCACTCGTCGAAGTACTGGCGGCGGGACTCGACGAGCGAGCGGAGCCCGGCGTCGTAGGGCTTCTCGCCGGTGGCGACGTCCATGAGCTCGGGCCAGAAGAGGTAGAGCATGTCGTCCTGGCGGTCGGCCTTCACCCGCTGCGCGAGCTCCTGGCAGCCCCACCGCAGCGGCAGCATGACCTTGAGGTCGATGTAGTAGTTGTGGTCGTCCTGCCACCAGGGGAAGTTGGCCTCCTGGTTGGACGCCAGCCCGGCGTCGAAGACCGCCTGCTCCTCACGGGTCAAGCCGGCCCGGGCGTTCTCGATCGCCTCCTCGCGCTCGGCGAGCGCGTTGCGGGCGGCCGCCTCGAAGTCGTGGGCGTCGCGGCGCTGCAGGAACGTCTTCACGAGGTCCAGCGGGATCGTGTTGTCCTCGATCCAGCTCGGCACGCCGACGTCGCAGGTGGCCTCGGCGCGCCAGCCGTAGGTCTGCAGGAACGCGTCGAACTCGGTGAGCCAGACCGAGGCCGCGCCGCCGTGCCGCCCGAGCGCCGCGCGGAGCTGCGAGCCCGAGTGCGCCTCGAACACCGGCTCCAGGCCTGCCGCCCGGGCCTTCATCGCGAGGCCGTAGAGCAGGCGGTCGGTCTCCATGATCTTGGTGTCCTCGCCCTGGAGGAACTTGCCGATCTCGTTCGGGTCGATCCCCATGTCCGCGCAGGCCCCGTAGAAGCCCAGGAAGTTCGCGAGCATCGGGTACATGACGCCGAAGTGGATCTCCATCGACCGCTTGTGGTAGCGGCGACCCTGGGTCAGCAGGTCCGGGAGCTGGTCGCCGCGGGCCGAGGAGAAGTCGACGCCCCGGAAGTACGACCAGGCGTTCTCCAGCTCGTCGCGCCCGCTCTCCCAGATGTGGCGGTAGTTCTGCAGGAAGTGCGGGAGGTTGGTGGCGATGCGGCCGGCCCGGGCCTCGATCTCGCGGGGGTCGGTCTCGGGGAGGGCGCTGCCGTAGAGGTGGGTGCCGGCGAAGCGGGCGCTGACCCCGCGGCCCGGCGGCAGCGGCAGGGACTCGGCGGCGTGCTGGGTGCCCCAGCAGTAGCCGTCGCCGCTCCACAGCGTCGCGCCGAGCGGGGTGAGCCCGCGCGACCAGTGGAAGTCGAGGAACCAGAACTGGTTCTCGTCACCGGGCTTGAAGGGGCCTGCGGGGTCGACGATCCACGGCATGTCGAAGAACTCCGGCTTGTACCCCGGGTACCACTCGCCCGTGCTGTAGGCGTCCACCGGAACGACGTTGGCCATCGAACCCTCCTCGGCGATGAGATCGAGCCGACCGTGATCCAACCGTAGGAGTGACGCAAGCAACACGTTCGCCGGGCCGGAACGTTGCGAGGGCGCGAACACGACGTGTCACCGAGCGCGGCGCAGCCCCTACCGTGCGTCCGATGAGGGCACTGCTGCTCGACATCGGAGGGGTCCTGCTCACCTCGGGCCACGAGCGCATGGCGACGCTGGCGGCACCGCCGGAGTTCACCGAGGTGCGCGGCGTGCTCGGCCCGCGGCCCGACCCGGCGTGGGACGACGTGCTCGCCGGACGTGGGCGGGAACGCGCCTACTGGGCCGACCGCGCCGCCGAGTACGGGGCACTGACCGGGGGCGGCGGCACCGTCCCCGAGCTGATGGAGGCGCTCTACGACGACGACGGGCCCTTCCGGCCCGAGGTCGTCGCGCTGATGGACGACGCCCACCGGGACGGCCTCGCGGTGGCCGCGCTGACCAACGACCTGGCCGCCTTCCACGGGGACGCCGACCTCACCCGTCACCCGGTCCTCGGCCGGTTCGACGCGATCGTCGACGGCTCCGTGACGGGTGTCCTCAAGCCCGACCCGCGGGCCTACGCCCACGCCCTGGAGGTCCTCGGGGCGGCACCCGACGAGGTCGTCTTCGTCGACGACATCCCCGGCAACTGCGACGGCGCCCGCGCGGCGGGCATCGTCACCGTCGAGGTCGACCTGCGCGACCCGGCCGCCGCGTGGGACCGGGCCCGCGACCTCCTCGCGCTGCGGGCCGCGGCATGAGCCCGGACGACGGGTCCGCCACCGCCGTCGTCGTCGGCGCCTCGGGGGCGCTCGGTTCGGCGATCGCGGAGCGGCTCGTCGGGGCCGGGCTCGCCGTGGTGGCCGTCGCGCGGAAGCCTCCCGAGCCGACGTCGGGCCTGCACCCGTGCGCGGCCGACATCGGGGAGGACGGGGCGGTCACGGCGATCCGCGAGGCGGTCGACACCCTCGACCGACCGGTGCGGATGGTGGTGCAGGCCGCCGGGCTCCCCGCGGCCGGGCCGCTGCCGACCATCGACCCGACGGCGCTCGGCACGGCGGTCGGGCTCAAGGTCGGCGGCATGCTCCGGCTCGTGCGGGCGGTGTCGCACCGGCTGGCGCCGGGGTCGCGGCTCGTCGCCCTCGGCGGGCACTACGGCAGCGAGCCCTCGCCGCACACGTGCGCGGCGGGGGTCACGAACGCGGCGCTGGCGAACCTGGTGCGCCAGCTCGCCGATCACCACGGGCCCGACGGCGTCACCGCCCACCTCGTCGCCCCCGGGCCGGCCGACACCGACCGGCTGCGGCGGCTCTCGCAGGCGCGGGCCGACGAGCGCGGCGTGGACGTGGGGGTGATCCTCGACGAGCGGCGGGCCGAGTCGCCGCTGTCGGCGCTGGTCACCCCCGCGCAGGTGGCGTGGGCGGTCGCGACGCTGCTCGACCCCGAGGCCGACGCCCTGACCGGGTCGACGCTGGCGCTCGACGTCGGCGCGCGACGGGGTCTGTTCTAGGCGTCCGGGACGGGGGCACCGGCGGGGACGCCGGCCGCCCGGTAGTCGTCGTAGTGCCGGCGCCAGGTCGGGGTCGGGCCGCCCGGCGCGTCCGGGGTGCGTCCGGCCGTCGCCTCGTCCAGCGCCGCCAGGCACACCTCCCAGCCGGCGGCGGAGCGGGCGGCGGTGTCCCGGTCGGCGAGCACCGTGGTGAACGTCAGCCGGCTCCCGGCCTTCAGCGGGGAGAGCTCGAAGCGGAGCTCGTCGCCGGCCCACGTGAGGGTCAGGCGCGACGGCGGGTCGCACGCCAGCACCGTCCCGGTCCCGCCGTCGCCCTCCTCGGTGAACGTGAAGGTGACCGCCCCGCCGGGCTCGGGCGACCCGGCGTCGGGAAAGGAGACCCGGGCGGGGAACCAGGCGGTGAGCTCGGTCGGGTCGCTGACCGCGTCCCAGAGCCGTTCGACGGTGTCCGGGTACTCGCGGACGAACCGGAGCGCGGGGCGGCCGTCGATCTCGAGGTAGGTGCCCGTGGTCATCGGTCCTCCAGGTGGGCGTCGAGGCGGTCGAGGGCGTCCGACCAGAGCGCGCGGTAGGGCGCGAGCCAGGCCTCGAGCTCCGCGATCGGGCGCGGGTCGAGGGAGTAGACGCGGCGCTGCGCGTCGACCGACGCCCGCACCAGACCCTCGCGGCGCAACGTCGCGAGGTGCTTGGACGCCGTGGGCTGGGCGAGGTCGAGGCGCGAGACGACCTCGCCGACCGCGTGCGGGCGCTCCCGCAGCAGGTCGAGGATGGCGCGCCGGGTCGGGTCGGCGAGCGCGGTCCAGGTGCTCACGACCACGAGTATGCCGATAGTGGAATATGCCGGTCAAGGCATGCAGTCACGAACGGCGCAACCTCGGAACCCGGGCGGCGCGGTCGGCGTCTCTGGATCGAGACAGCACGCCGCGGGTGGGTCGGGCCCGCGGGGTGCACCGGCGGACCGGCACGGCGGGGGAATCGCGGGTGGCGGTCACGGATCCGGACCGGGGTACGGCGGGCGACCGGGCGGCGGCGTGGATGACGCGGCGGCTGAGCTCGATGGTCACGGTGTACGCGACGGTGGCGCTGTCGGCGCTGTGGATGGTGCTCGGCGCGCGGGGGGTCGTCGGCTTCGACCCCTACCCGTACCCGGTGCTGCTGTTCGTCGGCAACGTGGTGCAGCTGCTGCTGATCTTCGTGATCCTCGTGGGACAGCGGACGCTCTCGGCGGCGGGGGAGCGGCGCTCGCAGCAGACCTACGACGACGCCCAGGCGATCCTGCGCGAGTGCCACCGCCTGCAGGCGCACATCGACGAGCAGGCGCGGATCCTCAACCGCGCGGCCGCGCCGTCCGCGCGGCTCGACCCCTGCGACACCGCGCCGATCATGATCGCTCCGCCCGCGACGGTGGAGCCCGCCGCCTCCAGCCCGAACCGCCGGATCGCCGCGTGGCTGGTGCAGCAGCTCGGCTCGACCGCCGCCGTGGTGTGGACCGCGGTGATCGTGGCCGGGTGGATGGTCCTCGCCCTGGCCGGCGTGGTCCCCGACCCCTACCCGTTCCCGTTCCTGCTGTTCTGCTCGTCGCTCGCGCAGCTCGTCTTCATGTTCCTGATCATGGTCGGGCAGGACGTGCTCGGGGAGGCGTCGGACCGCCGCGTGATCCAGACCGCGAACCACACCGCGGTGGTGCTGCAGCAGTGCCGCCACCTGCGGCAGCATCTCGTCGCGCAGGACGAGCTGATCCTGTCGCTGGTCGGTTCGCTTCCCGACGACGGGCCGCGGGCGCCGGCGCCGCGCGCGGCGGACGACTCCGCCCCGACCCGGAGGTGACCGCGAGGGTCACGTGAGGCAGGTCCCCGGCCCGCCGGACCTGCCCGGTGTGCACCTCGCGGGGAGAGCCCCGGCCCCTACAGCCGTGAGGACCGCGCCACGATCTCGTCCCGACGGCGGCTCGCCGCGGGGACGCCGCCGATGGCCCAGTCGTCGGGCGGGACCTGGACGACCCGGCCGCGCACGCGGGACCGGGTGACCCCGAGGACGTCGCAGAGCACGTCGGTGAGCTCGCCGAGCAGCCGGTGCCGTTGCTCGACCGGCCGCCCCTCGAGCACGGCGGCGGCGAAGTAGGGCGCGGGGTCGCCGTCGACGGCGGCGGTCCGGCCGCCCGTCATCCAGTGCTGCGGCGCGTGCATCGTCACGAAGGCGCGGACCCGGTCGATCGGGGACTCCAGCACCGCGGCGTAGCGCTCGCTGACCCGCCGGAGGAGATCCTCGATCCGGCGGTCGTCGTGATCTCCCTCGACCAGGTGGATCTCCACGACCGGCATGGCGTGAACGTACCTCCTCAGCCCTGTTCGCGGGCCCGCGCGAGCTCCATCGCGACGTCGATGATCATGTCCTCCTGGCCGCCGACGAGCCCGAGCTCCCCGCAGCGGCGCAGGATCTCGTGGGTGGGCACCTTGTAGCGCTCCGCCGCGTGCTCGGCGTGGAGCAGGAACGACGAGTACACCCCCGCCCAGCCCTGGACGATCGCGTTGCGGTCCATCTTGGGCCAGCGGTGCAGGTAGGGGCGCACGACGTCCTCGGCGGCG
This sequence comes from Actinomycetospora sp. NBRC 106378, assembly GCF_030269685.1. GTDB lineage: Bacteria > Actinomycetota > Actinomycetes > Mycobacteriales > Pseudonocardiaceae > Actinomycetospora. The sequence goes on along the minus strand of NZ_BSTT01000007.1, from coordinate 41,316 downwards.
TCGAGCAGGCCCATGACGTCGAGGCCGGTGGAGACGCCGAGCCGGTCGAAGACCGCGGCGAGCACCTCGGTGGGGGAGTTGCCCGATCCGGCGCCGAGCGCGCAGAGCGAGCCGTCGATCTCCTTCACCCCCGCCTCGGCGGCGATCACCGAGTTCGCGACGCCGAACGAGAGGTTCTGGTGGCCGTGGTAGCCGACCCACGCCTCGTCGCCGACCTCCGCCACCAGCGCCTCGAACCGCGCCCGGGCCTCGTGCATGAGCAGCGCGCCGGCGGAGTCGGTGACGTAGGGGCACTGGCAGCCCGCGTCGACCATGATCCGCGCCTGCTTCGCGAGGTCCTCCGGCGAGGTCCGGTGGGCCATCATGAGGAACCCGACCGTCTCCATCCCCAGGTCGCGGGCGACGCCGAAGTGCTGCGGGCTGACGTCGGCCTCGGTGCAGTGGGTGGCGACGCGGACGACCTCGGCGCCGGCGTCGTGGGCGCGGCGCAGGTCGTCGACCGTCCCGATGCCGGGGACGAGGAGCACGGCGATCCGGGCGCTGCGGGCCTCCTCGCGGGCCGCGGCGATGAGGCGCAGCTCGTCGGTGTGGGAGAAGCCGTAGTTGAACGACGAGCCACCGATGCCGTCGCCGTGGGAGACCTCGATGACCTCGACGCCGGCCCGGTCGAGGGCGCGGACCGTGTCGCGGACCTGCGTCTCGGTGAACTGGTGGGCCTGCGCGTGGGAGCCGTCGCGCAGCGTCGTGTCGGTGATGCGGACGTCGTGGGCGATCGTCGGCCTCATGCCGCCACCCCCGCGCCCAGCTCGGCCGCCAGGAGCTCGCCGACGCGGGTGGCCGCCGCCGTCATGATGTCGAGGTTCCCGGCGTACTCGGGCAGGAAGTCGCCCGCCCCGCGGACCTCGAGGAAGCTCGCGACCCGGCCGTTGCCGCCCCACTCCGGGCGTGGCGGGTCGAACTGCGGATCGGCCCGCAGCGTGTAACCCGGCACGTACTCCTGGACCCGGGCGACCATCGCGTGCACCGAGGCGGCGATCGCGGTCGTCGTCGTGTCGTCGTAGACCTCGCCCGGGACGGCGCAGTACACGGTGTCGCGCATGATCATCGGCGGCTCGACCGGGTTGAGGATGATGATGGCCTTGCCCCGGGTCGCCCCGCCGACCTCCTCGACCGCCCGCGCGGTGGTCTGCGTGAACTCGTCGATGTTGGCCCGCGTGCCCGGCCCGGCCGAGCGGGAGGCCGCCGAGGCCACGATCTCGGCGTAGGGCACGTCGACGACCTGGGAGACCGCGGCGACGACCGGGATCGTGGCCTGGCCGCCGCAGGTGATCATGTTGACGTTCGTCGCGTCGAGGTGGTCCGGCATGTTGACCGCCGGACAGACCATCGGCCCGAGGTGCGCCGGGGTGAGGTCGACCGCGCGGATGCCCGCGGCGGCGTAGCGCGGGGCGTTCGCGGCGTGCGCCCGGGCGGAGGTCGCCTCGAACACGATGCGGGGGAGCGGGTCCTGGGCGAGCAGCCAGTCGACCCCTTCGGCCGAGGCCGGGATGCCCGCCGCGCGGGCCCGGTCCAGCCCGGGCGACTCCACCACGCCGACCATCGCCGTGACCTCGATCGAGCTCGTGCGCGCGAGCTTGGCCAGCAGGTCGGTGCCGATGTTGCCCGGGCCGACGATGGCCGCGGGGACCCTGTCGCTCATGCGCCGACGGTGGCACGGACCCCCGACACCGCGGAACGCCCGCGTTCGCGAGGCGGCAAAGCCGACCGCCCGACGACGGGGGTGGTTGGCAGCACCGACAGCGGACACCCCAGAGCACAGGCCGCCATCGCACACGTTCCGGGAGCCCCGCATGAACGCCCCCAACCTCATCGCCGACCACAAGGTCGTCGTCGTCCACCGCGTGGGCGCGGTCCTCGTCGCCCTCGCGATCGCCACGTTCGGCGTCCTCGGGTTCGTCGGTGGCCTCGGCTTCTTCGACACCCAGGGCAGCCCGGTGCTGGGCCTGTCGTCGAACGGCCTGCTCTCGACGATCTCGATCGTCACGGCGGTCGTGCTGATCGCCGCGGCCGCCCGGGGCGGGCGACTCTCCTCCACGGTGATGATCGTGGTGGGGGCCCTCTTCCTCGTCTCCGCCTTCGCGAACCTCGCGGTCATGACGACGCCGTACAACCTGCTCGCCTTCCGGCTGCCCAACGTCTTCTTCTCCATCGGCGCCGGACTCGTGCTGCTCATCCTCGGCAGCTACGGCCGGGTGAGCGCGAAGCTGCCCGACGACAACCCCTACCGCACCGCCGGCGACGACGACGAGCGCTCGGAGGACCCGTCGGCGTCGCTGCCCTCCCGCCCGAAGACGCGGGCCGAGATGCGGGCCGACCGGGAGATGGCCGAGGCGTCGCGGGCCGTGGTGAGTGGGTCCGCCTCCGCGGAGCAGCGCCGCCGGCTCGCCGAGATCGACGCGTTGCGCACCCACGAGGACCGGCGTGCGCGGTGGATGGCGATCGAGGAGGACCACGACCACGATCGCGGCTCCGCGATGGCCTGAGGACCCGTCCGGACGGAGGGGTGAGTCCTCTCGGACCAGTCCGCGTCCGGGCCGTGATCCCCTCCGACCTGTCGCCGGGAACGCATGGCTGCTAGACCATGGGTCATGGCCGCCCCGGTGACGCAGGAGCAGGACACGGTGCGGGTGGAGGTCGACGGGCCCGCCGCGCGGGTGGTGCTGACCGCCGCACGCCGCCGCAACCCCCTGTCGGTGACGACGATGCGCGCGGTGACCGCGGGGCTGCGGGAGGTCGCCGCGACCGAGGGCGTGCGGGTGATCGTGCTCGCGGCCGAGGGGCCCGCGTTCTCCGCCGGCCACGACCTCTCCGAGATGGTCGACCGCACCCTCGCCGAGGAGCGCGAGGTCTTCACCGTGTGCACCGAGATGATGCGGGCGGTGCACGACGTCCCGCAGCCGGTCATCGCGGCCGTCCAGGGGATGGCCGTCGCGGCGGGCTGTCAGCTCGTCGCCACCGCCGACCTCGCCGTCGCCGCCGACCACGCCGTCTTCGGGACCCCGGGCGTGAAGATCGGGCTGTTCTGCTCGACCCCGATGGTGGCGGTGAGCCGCGCGATCGGCCGCAAGCGCGCGATGCAGCTGCTGCTGACCGGCGAGACCATCGACGCCGCCACGGCGGTCGAGTGGGGCCTGGTCAACGAGGCCGTCCCCGCCGAGGCGCTCGAGGCCCGCGTGGCCGAGCTCGCGCGGCAGGTCGCCGACGCGAGCGGCGCGACGCTGCGGATCGGCAAGGAGGCGTTCTACCGCCAGATCGACCTCTCCGAGGACGAGGCGTACGCCGAGATGAGCGAGGTGATGGCGACCAACGCCATGACCTGTGACGCCCAGGAGGGCATGTCGGCCTTCCTGCAGAAGCGCCGGCCCGTCTGGGCGCACCGGTAAGTCGAGCAGTCGAGGCAAAGGAGCCCTGTCGCATGTCGTTCCCCGGCCTGCAGCACGTCGCCATCACGGTGTCGGACCTGCAGCGATCCACCGACTGGTACGCGAAGCTCTTCGGTGCCGACCCGGTCCTCGACGAGGACGAGGAGGGCGGCGAGTTCCACCACACCGTCTTCGCCCTCGACGGCGGCATGCTCTTCGGCCTGCACACCCACCAGGGGCGCGAGTCGAAGGACGCCTTCGACGAGCGCCGCACCGGCCTCGACCACGTCGGGTTCGCCCTGCCCGACTCGGCCTCCCTCGAGGAGTGGGGTCGCAAGCTGGACGAGCTCGGCGTGCAGCACGGCGGCATCAAGAAGGCGCACTACGGGTCGGGCATCTCGTTCCGCGACCCCGACGGGATCGCGCTCGAGTTCTTCATCGCGCCCGGTACCTGAGACGCCACGAACGGGCCGTTCGTCACGGTGGATCGTGACGAACGGCCCGTTCGTCCTGTCCCGAGCGGCCTCAGCGCCGCACCAGCCGCGCCGATCACGAGCAGCGGGCCCCTGACCCGGCGGGAGTCCGAGGTCCTCGGGCTGGTCGCGCGCGGGCTCGCGAACGCCGAGGTGGCCGCGCGGCTGCACCGGGGGGAGACGACGGTGAAGACCCACCTGGGCCGGATCCTCGACGAGCTGGCGGTGCCGGACCGGCCGCGGCTCATCGCCTGGGCGTGGGAGCACGGCGTCGTGACGTCCTGATGTGGCGACTCACAGTCCTACAAAGTGACCCAGGGGTGGAGCCGGGGTAGCTTCGCCCCATGGCTCCACGGCGCGACTACTTCGACGGCTGCGCGGCCGCCCACGGCCTCGACCTGGTGGGGGAGCGTTGGGCGCTGCTCGTCGTCCGGGAACTGATGCTCGGTCCGAAGCGGTTCACCGACCTGCGCACCGGCCTCCCGCACGCGAGCCCGAACGTCCTGTCCCAGCGGTTGCGCGAGCTCGAGGACGCCGGGGTGCTGCACCGGCGCCGGCTGCCCCCGCCCGCCGCGTCGGCGGTCTACGAGCTCACCGACTGGGGCTACGAGCTCGAGCCGGTCCTGCAGACCCTCGGGCGCTGGGCGGCCCGCTCGCTGCCGCAGGCCGACTCCATCGGGGTCGACTCGCTCGTCATGTCGATGCGCACGATGTTCGCGCCCGGGCGTGCCGCGGGCGTCGAGGAGGTCGTGCAGTTCGTGTTCGGTGACCAGCCGTTCGTCGCGACCCTGCACGACGGGGCCTTCACGATCGTCCGCGGGGAGGCGACCGCGCCCGACGCCACCGTGGCCGGGGCCCCCGAGGCCTGGGCCGCCGTGCTCTACACGGGCCATCCGCTGGCCTCGGCGGTGTCCGACGGGATGCTGACCGTCACCGGGGAGCAGGCGGCGGTGGAACGGTTGCTCGACCTGTTCCCGATGCCCGAGCCGCTCGCGCCGGCCGGCGTCTGAGCACGGCCGCGGCACCGCCCGCCACCGAGAGCACGCCGGAGGCCAGGAGGACGACCGTCCCCCACCCCTCCAGTGCACCGTCGGTGAGCACGGCGTGCCCGATGCCGAGCACGGTCGCGAGCAGCGCGAACCCGCCGTGCAGCAGCCGGAACGTCGGGCCGGCCCACCCGAGTCGGCGTCGGGCCAGCCCCAGGAGCACGACCACCACGAGCAGGACCAGCGAGATCAACGCCATGCGGGCCCGCGTCGGCCCGTCCGGGGACATCGCGAACAGTGCGTCGTCGGGGGAGAGCACGAGCAGCGCGGCGACGTGCACGACCACGAGGCCGAGCACCGCGAGCCCGACCCCGGTGTGCACCCGGACCCGCCCGCGCACCAGCCAGGGTTGGGCGGCCAGCCCGGCGACGGCGGCGACCGCGGTCAGGGTCGAGACCACCAGCACGACCGGCGCGCCCGCCAGGTGCGGCGAGGTCAGCGCGACGACGAGGCCCGCCAGGCCGAGCACACCCGCCGTCAGGAACCCGACCCGTGCCACGCGGTCGAGCTCCGCGGCGCTGCGTCTCCTCACGGCGAGAGCACCAGGTCGACCTGCGCGCCGGTGTCGCCGTCGCGCGTGACGTTGCGGAGGAACACCCGCCGCCAGGGCCCGGGGTCGTCGTACCCGACGTGCACGTTCGGCTCGCCGAACTGGGCGACGAGCGGGTCGGAGTCGACCCGGTAGCGCCCCTGGGCGTCGGTGCGGACCGACGTGCGGTTGCGCTGCTCGCTCGCGGTCGCGGTCTGCGCCCAGACCTGGATGCGCACGCCCGGCACCGGGCGGCAGGCCTCGTCGCGGACCGTGCCGGTCACGGTGAAACCGGCGCCCAGCGGGTCGGCGAACGGCGCCTTCGGGACGTAGTTGTTGGTGCCGCCGGGGTTGGTGATCGTCGGGGCGCAGCGTCCGGCGGCCAGCTCGGCGACCGAGGGGCCCTCGGGGCCGTTGCCGCGCACCCCGACGTCGCGGGCACCGGTGCCGTGCAGCGAGCTGGTCGCGAGCAGGACGCCGACCACCCACACGACGGCGACGAACACCGTGATCGCGGCGGGATGCGGCCTCACACCACCACTGAATCACGTGTCACGATCACCGCCATGAGCAGCGCCGCCGACACCCCGCCCGTGCTCGTCGAGACCGACGACCAGGAGGCGGTGACCACCGTCCGGCTCAACCGGCCGGACAACCGCAACGCGCTGACCCTCGAGCTCAAGGTCGCGCTGCGCGACGCCCTGGAGGCCGTGGCCGACGACCCGTCGGTGCGCGCGGTCGTGCTCGCGTCCTCGGGCAAGGCCTTCTGCGTCGGGCAGGACCTGCGCGAGCACGCCGAGGCGTTGCGGGCCGGGGAGGACGGCGGGATCGGCGCGGACGCGCTCTCGACCGTGCCCGAGCACTACAACCGCATCGCCGCCGCGCTCGGCACGATGCGCAAGCCGGTCGTCTGCGCGATCAACGGCACGGCCGTCGGTGCCGGGCTGGGTTTCGCGCTGGCCTGCGACCTGCGCGTGGCGGCGGCGGGCACGAAGTTCGCGACGGCGTTCGCGGGCATCGGCTTCGGCGGGGACTCCGGGCTCTCGGGCACCCTCGCGCACTGCGTCGGCTCCTCACGGGCGACCGAGCTGCTCATGCTCGGCGAGACGTTCACCGCCGAGCAGGCCCGCGACTGGGGCATCGTGCGCGAGGTCGCGGAGACCTCCGAGGCCACCGACGCGGCCGCCCTCGCCCTGGCCCGGCGGCTCGCGGCGGGCCCGACGCTCGCCTTCGCCGAGATCAAGGCCGCGGTCGCGATGGGCACCGTGTCCTCGCTGCGGGAGGTCCTGGAGCACGAGGCGTCGGCGCAGGCCCGGCTGGGCGCCACCGAGGACCACCGCAACGCGGTCGACGCCTTCGTGGCGAAGGAGAAGCCGGTCTTCCGGGGCGCCTAACCGACGGTCTGCAGGCCCACGACCCGGAGCAGGTCGAGCTTCTCGGCGTCCTCGGTCCCCGGGGCCGCCGAGTAGACGATCAGGCGCTGGTCGTCCTGGGGCACCTCGAGGACGTCGCAGTCCAGGACGATCGGCCCGATCCCGGGCACGTCGTAGCGCTTGCGGGCGACCCGCTCGTGCTCGACGGGGCGCGCGTCCCAGAGCGCGGCGAAGCGTGGGTGGGTCCGGTACAGCTCGTCGACGATCCCGCGCAGTCGGCGGTCCTGCGGGTAGCGGGCGAGGCCGGCCCGGGCCCGCGCGACCGCCGAGAGCTCCAGGCGGGAGTGGTCGCCCTGCTCGTCGGTGGCGAGGCGGACGTCGCCCGCGAACTGCAGCCACAGCAGGTTGCGGCGCTCGCGGGGCACCGCGGACACGTCGCCCCACAGGGCCGCGAGCAGCGGGTTCCAGGCCAGGACGTCCTCCCGCGCACCGACCAGCATCGCCGGGAGGTCGTGCATCCGGTCGAGCAGGCGGAGGACCGAGGGCCGCACGGTGTCCCGGACCCGCTCGGGGCCCGGCAGGGCGACGCCCGCCAGCGTGAACAGGTGGGCGGTCTCGGCGGGCGCGAGCCGCAGGGCGCGGGCGAGCGCCCCGAGCACGGACTCCGAGGGGTGCGGCCCGCGGGCCTGTTCGAGCCGGACCACGTAGTCCACCGACACCCCGGCGAGCTGGGCCACCTCCTCGCGCCGGAGCCCCGGCGTCCGACGGCGGGGCCCGGCGGGCAGGCCGACCTCGGCGGGGGAGAGGCGCTCGCGCCACTGGCGCAGCGCCGCGGCGAGTTCTCCGGCGTCGATCACGCGTCCAGCCTGCCCGGTCGGGGCCGCCGGTGCCTGGGACCGGGGGTCCCTGGCTGGGCGCCCGCGCCCGGCGCACGGTGATCGACATGACCACAGCACTCGTCACCGGAGCCTCCCGCGGGATCGGCGCCCACGCCGCCCGCCGTCTCGCGGCGCAGGGGGTGACCGTCCTCGCGGGCGCCCGCACGCCCGCGGCCACGTCGTTCCCCGAGGAGAACATCCACCCGATCGCCCTGGACGTCACCGACGACGCGTCCGTCGCGGCGGCCGTCAAGGAGGTCGAGACCACCTACGGGGGCCTCGACGTGCTCGTCAACAACGCCGGCATCACCGGCCCCGAGGTCGCGCCCGCGGACGCCACCGCGGACGGCGTCCGCGAGGCCTACGAGACCAACGTGTTCGGTCCCGTCCGCGTCACCCACGCGTTCCTGCCGCTGCTCCGGGCCGCGGAGCACCCCCGCCTGGTGCTCGTGTCCTCGCAGCTCGGGTCGTTGAGTTCGATGGACGCGGGGCGCTGGGAGAACTACCCGTACCTGGCCTACCCGTCGTCGAAGTCGGCCCTGAACATGATCGGGCTGATGTACGCGAAGACCCTGCCGGACGTGCTCGTGACCATCGTCAACCCGGGCTTCACGGCCACCGAGTTCAACGACCACCGCGGATCCCAGACCCTCGACGAGGGCACCGACGCGCTCGTCGCCGCGGTCCTCGACACGGAGGGCCCGTCCGGTCGGTCGACCTCGCGTAACGGCCTCATCCCCTGGTGATCGACTCGCGCAGGTCGCGCTTGAGGACCTTCCCGACGGCGTTGCGCGGCAGCGGATCCGTCGTCGTCCGGATGGTCGTCGGTGCGGCGAACGCCGCGATGCGCGAGGCCACCCGGTCGCGCAGCGCGGCCTCGTCGGGGACGTGCCCCGGGGCGTGGACGACGACGGCGGCGACCTCCTCGCCGTAGCTCGGGTGCGGGATGCCGACGACCGCGGCGTCGAGCACCCCGGCCACCTCGAGCAGCTCGGCCTCCACCGCCGCGCAGTAGACGTTCTCCCCGCCGCGGATGACGACGTCCTTGAGCCGGTCGACCACCCGGATCACGCCGTCGTCGACCCGCCCGAGGTCGCCGGTGCGGAACCAGCCGTCGACGAAGGCCGCCGCGGTCGCCTCCGGGGCGTTCCAGTACCCGCGGACCACGTTCGGGCCGCGGAACCACAGCTCGCCGACCTGGCCGTCGCCGAGATCGGCTCCCGACGAGGGGTCGACCACCCGGACGTCGGCGCTCGGCACCGCCCGCCCGACGGCGTCGGGGGCGGCGAGGTAGTCCGCGCCGGTGTTGAAGGCGATCCCGGCCGTCGTCTCGGTCAGGCCGTAGCCGTTGCTCGGCGGGGCGACCGGGGCGGCGCGGCGCACCAGCTCGGGCGGGATCGGGGCACCGCCCATCCCGATGCCGACCAGGGTGGCGAGGGCCTCGCGGGAGCCGGTGCTCTCGGCGACCCGCAGGAGGTCGCTCGCGATCGTGGGCACGCCCGCGACGGTCGTCAGCCCCTCGGCGGCGATCACGCGCAGCGCCTCGCGGGCGTCCCAGCGGTACAGCGTGGCGAGGACCGACCCGGCCAGCGTCGCGTTGACCATCGCGCACAGGCCGGCGACGTGGAAGATCGGGAACGCGAGGAGCGTGCCCGGGCGCTCCGGCGGGGCGACGCCGGTGAGTCGCTGGGCGACGGCGACGCCGAGGCGGCGGTTCGCGACGTCGGTCAGCAGGTTGCGGTGGCTGCCCACCGCGCCCTTGGGTCGACCCGTCGTGCCCGAGGTGTAGAGGATGAAGGCGTCGTCGTCGGGGGACGGCCGGTGCTCGGGCAGCGGCCCGTCGACGGGGTCGCCGAGGAAGGCCTCGAACGTGGTCGTCCCGGGCCCGCGCACGGTGACGACCGGGACGTCGCCCGGGGTGACCTCGCGCAGCACCGCGCTGCGCTCGCCGTCGGCCACCACGAGCCGCGGCCCGGCGTCGGCAACCGCGTGGGCGAGCTCCGCGGCCTGCCACCACGCGTTGAGGGGGACGACGACCAGGCCGGAGACCCAGGCCGCCCAGCAGAGGGCGGGCCATTCGGGGTAGTTGCGCAGGCACACCGCGATCCGGTCGCCGGGGCGCAGGCCGGCCTCGGCGAACCGACGGGCGAGCGTCGCCACCCGCGCCCGGTGCTGCCCGAAGGTGACCCGCTCGCCGGCGTAGACCGTGAACGACCGGTCGTCGCCGACCGCGAGGGTCTCGTGGGCCTCGCGGAGGGTCTGCGGGCCGGTCACGTGCACCCGCAGCGGGATGCCCCGCACGTCGACCGGCGCGAGCTCGAACGCCCCGCCGGGCCCGGTCAGCTCGGCGATCACGTCCGCCCGCGACGGTGCGGCCTCGTCGATGGACACGCCCGGCAGTCTGCTCCCGATCGCGCGGCGCCGCGGACCGTCGGGCGGGGATGGGCGCCGTGCCGGGAACGTCCGGTTCCGCGGAGGAGGAGTGATCCGACGCACGATCGGGTAGACGCTCTACCTGAGGTCCGGGGGCTCCGCCGCCGGGCCCCGTCCGGCGCTCCCACCGCCGGGTGATGAGGAGGCGGCCATGACCCTCGAGGCGACCCCGACGCTGGGCCCCACGCGCGCGCCCCGACGGCCCGGCCTCCCGGTGGACGCCCGCGGGACGCTGCCGGACGCGGCCACGCTCAGCTGCCGGCTCCACGTGGCGATCGAGCGCGCTGCCGGCGCCGGCCTCGACCTCGAGCTGCACGTGGACGCCGAGCCGCTGCCCGCGGCGCAGGCCCGCGTCGTGGCCTGTGCCCGGGAGAGCGCCGCGAGCCTGGGCGTGGATCTCCGCCTCGTCAGCTGAGAGCTGCGTCACACCCACACGGTTGAAGGCGCGTCGGACGCGTGCCGGGATTCACCACGACCTCTCAGGAACGCCCGGCGTGTCGCCCCGTCGATGACACCGCGTCCGGTTCGCCCGGTCGAGCACGCTCGTCCGGTTGATGGCGAACTGAGTACGGATGCCCTGCTCAGCGGCCTGGTCCCCGCCCGTCCGCAGTGGATCTCGGGGTGCAGACTCTCGGCGCCCGACCGCAACGGTCCCGCTCCGCGGGCGTTGAGGGAGCGAGCACTCCGCATCACCGACCGCGAAGGAACCACACCATGGGTCGTCACCACCGGGCCGCGTCCTCACCGTCAGGTGGCACGGGAGCGCGACTGCGGGTGGGCGCCGGATCGCTCGGCGCGGTGGGCGTGAGCCTGCTGGCCCTGGGTGCCCCGGCGCTCGCCGCGCCCGCCGCGGCCCCCGCGCCGGCGCCCGCCACCGCGCCCGGCAGCCAGACCCCGTGCGCGCCCACCGCCAAGGCGTGCGTGGACATCTCGGCGAAGAAGGCCTGGCTGACCGACGGCCACGGCAAGATCGTCTACGGGGCCGTGCCCATCACGACGGGCGGCAAGGGCTACGAGACGCCGACCGGCACCTTCTCGGTGATGTGGAAGGACAAGGACCACAAGTCCGACGAGTACGACCACGCCCCGATGAACAACTCGGTGTTCTTCGCTCCCGGCGACGCCTTCCACGAGGGCAGCCTGCAGCGCGACTCCGCGGGCTGCGTGCACCTCTCGCACGACGCGTCGGAGAAGTTCTTCGACTACCTGAACGTCTACGACCAGGTGCAGATCGTCCCGTAGCCCGGCGGGCTGGGAGGCTTCCCCCATGGCCGCCACCCCGGACGAGCGCGACGAGCGCATCGCCCTGCTCCTGGACTACGAGAACCTCGCCATCGGGGCGCGGGAGGGACTGGGCGTCTCCCCCTTCGATCTCGGCCCGGTGGCCGACGCGCTCGCCGTGCGCGGACGCGTGGTCGCCCGGCGGGCGTACGCCGACTGGTCCTCGTTCGACGAGGACCGCCGGCTGCTGGCCCGGGCGCAGGTCGAGCTCATCGACATCCCGCAGCGCCTCGGCGGGTCCCGCAAGAACGCCGCCGACATCAAGATGGCGGTGGACGCGATCGAGATCGCCTACGAGCGGTCCTGGGTGACGACGTTCGCCATCGGCACCGGCGACTCGGACTTCACCCCGCTCGTGCACAAGCTGCGCGAGCTCGACAAGCGGGTGATCGGGATCGGGGTCGCCTCCTCCACCTCGCGGCTCCTCCCGCCCGCCTGCGACGAGTTCCTGTTCTACGACCGGCTGGTCGAGACCGCCCCGCCCGCGCCGGAACCCGCCACACCCGCCGTCGGGAAGGGTGAGCCGGAGGCGGAGCCCGAGGGCGGGGAGGCCGTGGAGCGGCTGGTGACGCGCACCCTGTCCGGGCTCGCCCGCCGGGGCGACGGACCGGTGCTCGCGTCGCGGCTGAAGCGGGCGATGCTGCGCCAGGACCCGACGTTCGACGAGGCCGAGCACGGCTTCCGCGGCTTCGGTGAGCTGCTGCGCCACCTGCAGGAGCGGCGGATCGTGGCGTTGGGGGAGGGGTCGGCGCACGGCGATCCCGAGGTCAGCTTCCCGGTCGACGAGCCGGCCGAGGACGACGCGTTCCGGCTGCTGGCGCAGGTCGTCGGTGACCTGGCGGGCCGTGACGGATCGGTGCCGCTGTCCGGCCTGAAGGACCAGGTGCGCAAGCGGCGGCCGGACTTCAGCGAGAAGACCTACGGCTTCGCCTCGTTCCTCTCCTTCGCCAAGGCCGCCCGGGCACGCGGCGTCGTGGGGATGGACTGGGACGAGCGGGCGGGGGACTGGCGGCTGCGGCCCGCGTGAACGTCACATCTCAGTAGCTGCTGAGGTATTGCGATGGACAACCGTCGGTCCTAGGTTCGGGCTCCTCACGAGATCGAGGAGACCCCCGTGACCTCTGCCTCCACCGCCCGCGCCCGCGCCGCCGCGACGACCGCGATCGGCAACCTGCCGTACCTGGTCGGCGCGCTCGTCGTCGGGCTGCTGCTCTTCTACCTCGTCGGCTTCGACGAGGGCGCGACCTCGCTGTTCGGCAACACGATGGTCGTGCACGAGTTCGTGCACGACGCCCGCCACTTCCTGGGCTTCCCGTGCCACTGATGCCCGCGAAGGTCGTCATCCCGCGGGCGGCGCTCGCGGGAGCGCTGGGCGGCGTGGTCGCCTGGCTGTTCGCGCTGTGGTTCGCCGAGCCGCTGATCCAGGCCGCGATCGACTACGAGGCCGAGCGGGGCGAGGCCGAGGCCGCGCTGGACGCCGCCGCCGGGATCGCCCCGCCCGAGGAGGGCCCGGAGATCTTCAGCCGGACGGTGCAGGGCGTGTGGGGCATCGGCGCCGGGATGGTGCTCGCGGGTGTCGCCCTGGGCCTGCTGTTCGCGGTGGTCTACACCCTGGCGCAGGGGAAGGTGGCGTTGCGCCCGCGGGTGCTGGCCCTGCTCGTGGCGGGCGCCGGGTTCCTCACGCTGTACGCGTCGCCGTTCGTCAAGTACCCGGCCAACCCGCCGGCCGTCGGCCACGACGAGACGATCGGCGACCGGTCGGGGCTCTACCTCGTGATGATCGTGGGGTCGGTCGTGGCTCTCGTCGTGGCCGTCCTCGTGGCGCGGGCGGTGCGGGAGCGGCTCGGCACCTGGAACGCGGTCCTCGTCGGTGGTGCGCTCTACGTGGTGCTGGCGGGCCTGCTCGTGGCCCTCCTGCCCTCGCTCGGCGAGCTGGCCGCGAACGTCGCCACGTACGGCCCCGCGACCACCGAGACGCCGCAGCCGCTGCGCGACCCGGCCGGACGGATCGTGTTCCCCGGCTTCGACCCGGACGTCCTGTACTCGTTCCGGGTGTACGCGATCACCGCGCAGGTCCTGCTGTGGGGCGTCCTCGGGCTGGTGTTCGGGGCGCTCGCGGAGCGGTCGGTCGGTCCGCGCTCGCAGGCGCGGGAGCTCGAGAGCGTCTGAGGGTCCCGACGGCGGGCGTGGACGGGTCGGCGGCCCGACCGCACCCGCTGTCGTCCGCCGGCCGAGATCTCGTTCTGCGGAGCGAAGTGGTCGCTCAGCGAGCACGTCGCTCCGCGCGTCGGGATCTCGGTTCCCGGCGGTACGTCACGCTCACGCAGACGTACGGGTACGCCACGACCGTGCAGCCGGTCAACGCCGCTCGGATCGACGCCAGGACACGGTCCCGGTCGTCCGGTTCCCGTGTGGCGACCCGCGAGAACGTGGAGAACAGCCGCACCAGGTCGGAGGCGTCGAGTGTCTGTTCCCACGGCACCCGCTCCACCACACCGGGGGAGAAGCCGGCCAGCTCCGTCGGCGTGAGGTCGGGGAAGCCCACCGGAAGCCCCGCGAGCCGGTTGAGCTCCTGCACCCAGTCCACCGTGACGTCAGGGATGTTCCACAGCAGGAGCAGCACCCCGTCGTCGACCAGCACCCGCCGGGCCTCGGCGGCCGCGGCCTGCGGGTCCGCCCAGTGCCAGGACTGCCCGTACACCACCGCGGAGGCCGTGCCCGACGCCACCGGTAGGTGCTCCGCCGTCCCGTCGACGACCTCGACGCCGGGGCCGACCCGCCCGGCGAGGACCGTCCGCATCGTGGGGTCGGGCTCGACCGCCACCACCCGGCGTCGGGAAGCCGCCAGCAGAGCCGTGAGCTTCCCGGTCCCGGCGCCCACGTCCACCACGAGGTCCCCGACGACGGATCGGAGGGCGTCGGGCGGATAGCCCGGACGGACCCGGTCGTAGTCGTCCGCGATGCGACCGAACGACCGCCCGCGGCCGGTCACGAGAACATCAGGCCGGCGCCGCGGGCGGACTCCGGTCCGCGGCGCGGGTCGGCCTCCCCGAGCACTGCCAGGCTCATCAGCCGCACCTCCACCTCGACCGTCCGCTGCGCGGCGACCTCCTCGAGCCAGCGCAGGGCGAGGTGGGCGAACGGGCACACCGGGTCGACATAGAGTCGCACCCCGCCAGCATGACCGAGGAGGCCGACCATGACCGACCAGCCCGACGTCACCGAGGACACGGACGTCAACGACGTCCCGGAGCGCCACCGCTACGAGATCCGCGTGGGCGGGACGACCGCCGGGTTCGCCGAGTACGCGCTGCGCACGGACCCCCACGGCGACGGGGAGACCATCGCCTTCATCCACACCGAGGTCGACGACGCCTTCGCCGGCCGGGGTCTGGCGGGGCGCCTCGCCCGCGCGGCCCTCGACGACGCCCGGGCGCGGGGCCTCGCCGTGCTGCCCTTCTGCCCCTTCATCCGCGGGTGGATCGCCAAGCACCCGGACTACGTCGACCTGGTCCCGACCGGACGACGGGAGCAATTCGACCTCACCTGATCCGGGGGGTACTTTCTTGCGCTCAGTACCGAGCGCAGGGAGGCGCACGATGGCCACAGCCGGACCGGTCTCGACGGCGGGGGCCAGCGCGGCGCTGGAGGACCTCCCGCTCTCGCGCTGGCACCGCATGATCGTGGTCCTCGTGGGGATCGGGTCGTTCTTCGACCTGTACGAGGTCTTCCTCGGCGGCGTCCTCGCGCCGATCCTGGCCCGCGAGTTCCAGCTCGGGTCGCTCGGCAAGGCCGCGGTCGTCGCGAGCGGGTTCCTCGGGATGTTCGTCGGCGCCAACGTGCTCTCGGTGGTGGCCGACCGCCTGGGCCGGAAACGCGTGTTCCTGCTCAACCTGCTGATCTACAGCCTGTTCAGCCTGCTGGCGGCGTTCTCCCCGAACATCGAGGTCTTCCTGCTGCTGCGCTTCCTCGGCGGGATCGGCCTCGGGTGCGAGCTGGTCCTCGTCGACACCTACCTCGCCGAGTTCCTGCCCGCGCGGGTCCGCGGGCGCTACATCGCGTGGGCCTACACGGTGGGCTTCCTCGGCGTGCCGGTGGCCGCCCTGCTCGGCGGCAAGCTCGTCGCCGCGCAGGAGATCGCGGGCTTCGCCGGCTGGCGCTGGCTCCTCGTCGCAGGCGCCCTCGGCGCGCTGTTCGTCATCGTCATGCGCCGCGTGCTGCCGGAGTCACCGCGCTGGCTCGAGTCGCGGGGTCGGTACGAGGAGTCCGAGGCGACGGTCCGCGCGATCGCGGCGAAGGTCGGCGCCCCGCACGCGGTCGACGAGCTCGGGCCCCGTGCGCCCGCGCCGGAGCAGGGGCGCGACCGGACCACCCGCGAGGTGCTGCGGATCGCCTTCACCGCCTACCGCCGGCGCACGATCATGCTGTTCGTCTTCCAGGTGCTGCAGACCGTCGGCTACTACGGCTTCGGCACGCTCGCCCCGCTGGTCCTGGTCTCCAAGGGCTTCGAGGTCACCGAGTCGCTCGGGTACGCGGCGCTCTCGTTCGCCGGCTACCCACTCGGCTCGCTGCTCTCGGTGCCGCTGGTGGAACGCTTCGAACGCAAGTACCTGATCATCGCCGCGGCGCTCGCGATCGCCGTGTTCGGCCTCGTCTTCGCGGCGGCGGCCACACCCTGGCTGATCGTCCTGGCGGGCTTCCTGCTCACGACGGCCAGCAACGTCTTCTCCAACGCCTTCCACATCTACCAGGCCGAGATCTTCCCGACGGCGATCCGCTCCACCGCCTCCGGCGTCGCCTACTCGCTCTCGCGCGGCACCTCGGTGGTCCTGCCGTTCATCGCCGTACCACTGCTCGCGACGGCGGGTCCGGTGTGGGTCTTCGGCGGGTCGGCGTTCCTCATCGTGCTGCTCTGCCTCGACGTCGGGCTCCTCGGGCCCCTGACGACGGGCCGCTCCCTCGAGGAGGTTCACTGACGCGGGTGAGCACCACCCTCCCCGCCTGGCGGCGGGCCACCACCGGCGAGCGGCGCTGGCCGGTGGCCCTCGCCGTCCTCGTCGTCGCCGGCCTGCAGCTGACCCTTCCCGACGAGGTCGTCCTCGGTTCGCGCTGGCTGCTGCCGGTCCTCGAGCTCGCGGTGCTCGCCGTCCTGCTGGTCGCGAACACCTTCGAGGCGGAGCCCCGCTGGCGCCGACGGGTGAGCCTCGTGCTCACCGCGCTCATCAGCGTCGCCAACGCGTTCGCCGCCGTCCGGCTCGTGTACCACCTCGTCGAGGGCCGCGGCGGGGACGACCCCGGCACCCTGCTCGCCACGGGTGCCGCGATCTGGGCGACCAACGTCATCGGCTTCGCCCTCTGGTACTGGCAGTTCGACCGCGGTGGCCCCTCCGCGCGGGCCCGGGGTGACCGGGACGTCCCGGACTTCTGGTTCCCGCAGATGCAGTCGCCGGACCTGGACCCGGAGTGGGAGCCGCAGTTCGTCGACTACCTCTACGTCTCCTTCACCAACGCCACGGCGTTCAGCCCGACCGACACCATGCCGCTCTCGCGGTGGGCCAAGCTGACGATGCTGGTGCAGTCCGCGGTCTCCCTCGCCACGGTGGCGCTGGTCGTGGCGCGGGCCGTCAACGTCCTGCGGTGATCAGTTGACGCAGGGCACCGTCGGCGCGGTGGTGCCCGCGTCCTCGGCGGGCACGGCCGGGGCGGCGCTCGTCTTCGGCGCCGCGCTGCCGGGGGAGGACCCGCCGGTGTTGGAGCCCGCCGCGCTCCCCGACGAGCCGCTCGCCTTCGGCGCGGTCGTCGTGTCGCCGGCCCCGGAGATCGTGTCCGAGATGTACTTCTGCACCGCCGACGGGTCGACCTTGACCGCTTCGCCGTCCTCGGCGGTGTCGTAGCTGGCGTTGACGATCGGGATGGTGTGGAAGCCGATCGAGCCCGAGCTGACGCCCTGCACCTGCGTGGCGAGGTCGAGGACGTCGAGCTGGCGGTCCACCGTCACGGCCTTGTCGACCGCGTCGATCAGCGCGTTCCGCTTGGTCGAGTCGGTCAGGGTGTCCGACGAGAGCACGGTGCGGGCCATGCTGGACAGGAAGACCTGCTGGCGCCGCGCGCGGTCCAGGTCGCCGCCGGGCAGGCCGTGGCGCTGTCGGACGAAGGCGAGCGCCTGCGGACCGGAGACCGTGGTCTGGCCGGCCGGGAACTTCGCCCCCGAGAACGAGTCGTCGACGGCCTTGTTCAGACAGACCGGTACGCCGCCGATCGCCTCGCTGATCTGCGCGAACCCGGCGAGGTTCACCGCGGCGAAGTGCGTGATGGTCAGACCGGTGAGGCCCTCGACGGCGCCGATCGTCGTCTTCGCTCCCGCGGCACCCGCCTGCACGGCGAGGTCGCTCCCACGCACGCCGTCCTTCGACAGCTCCTGCCGGGCCGCGTTCGAGCCGTAGGAGTACGCCGAGTTGATCTTGTGGGTGCCGAACCCGCCCGTGACGTCGACGTAGGAGTCGCGCGGGATCGAGAACCCGGTGGCGGGTCCGCCGCCCCCGGGGATGTGCAGCACGATGATCGTGTCGGTGGAGTCGCCGCCGGAGTCGCCTGCCCCCGCGTTGAGCGACGCCAGGATGTCCTTCGGCAACGGGTTGCCGAACGAGTCGGTGCGGGTGTCGAGTCCGACGAGCAGGATGTTCTCGTCGGTGCCGAAGATCGACCCGAACGACGTCGAGATGACGTCGACGCGCGAGAGCCCGGAGTCGAAGGTCCGCGCGGCGAGCACCGTCGCCCCCGAGATCAGCAGGACGATCACCGACGCGGCGGCGAGCACGAGGAGCAGCACGCGGCTGGTCGCGTGGATCCGGATGCGCTCGAGCAGCGCGACGGCACCGCCACCCCGTCCCGACGACGGGCCGTCCCCGGCTCCGTCGGGCCGGTCCGGCCCACCGGGCACGGGGGACGGGGCGACCCGGGTGGGGGTCGGCGCCGGGCGGCGCGGGGGCGGTCCCGGGGGCGGCGACCCACCCGGCCCGGCCGGCCGCCCCGGCGCGCCGCGGGCGCCCGGGCGCGGAGCGGCGGGTCCCGGCGGGCCCGACGGACCGGGGCCTGCGGGAGGTGGCATCCCCGGCCCGGGACCGGCCGGTCCGGGGCGCGCGCCGGGCGGGGGACCCGCGGGGCGGGCCGGCGGCGGACCGGGCCGTGGCGCGGGCGAGCCGCCCTCGGGCCGGGTGTCCCCGCGCCGGGGCATCCGGAACTGCCCGGGACGACCGGAATCCTCGCCCGCCATCACGCCCTCACACCGCGGACGGCGCCCAGGACCGAGAAACCGGGATTCGCCTCCCGGAATCGCAGGAATCCGA
The DNA here is from genome assembly GCF_030269685.1 of Actinomycetospora sp. NBRC 106378. Taxonomy (GTDB): domain Bacteria; phylum Actinomycetota; class Actinomycetes; order Mycobacteriales; family Pseudonocardiaceae; genus Actinomycetospora. The sequence goes on along the minus strand of NZ_BSTT01000007.1, from coordinate 22,535 downwards.
CGAGTGCACTGCCCACGAGTGCGACGAGCATCCACCAGAACAATTGCGCGAGCGGCGCGAAGACACCGAGGAGGAACAGCGTGCTGCCGGCCGTGTCGCCACGGACGATCGCCGCCACGACCAGGCCGAGGAGGGCGACCACGGGCGCCTGCAGCGCCGGCACGAGCACCCCGTCCACCCGGACGGCGCAGACCGCGACGAGGCTGACCACGAGGTAGCCGACCGGGAAGAGCAACCCGAGGATCCCGGCGCGGTTCTGCAGCAGCCAGGCCAGCAGCGCCGTCGCCACCAGGGCACCTGCGGAGACGAGCGGCCACGGGAACCCCGGGCCGACGGCGAAGCGTCCGGCCTGACGGGGCTGCGGGTCGCGCGCCGGACGCCGGGGGGCGGGCCGGTCGGGGCGTGGCGACCGGCCGAGGGAGCCGGTGGACCAGCGCGACGGCCCGGCCGGACGGGGAGCCCGTCCGCCGCCCGGTCGCGGATCCCAGCGGTCGGCCACGGCGCCACGATAGCCGAGGGGCCCGAGCCGACCCCGCCCGCCGTCGGGAAACTATTTCCCGACGACGGGCGAAAAGGGTCGGGAAAGCGATCCGACGCCTTTTCCGCGGCGTGCGGCCGGTCGGCGGCCCCACCCCGTCCGGGCGACGACGACGGGCGCGGCCGGAGCGGTGGACGTAGGGTCACCCACGTCGGTGATTAGGCCGAACGGAGTAATAGCGGGTGCGGCGGCGGCGATACCCCCGACGCACGACTGCTCACCGTCCGCGCAGCTGCCCGACCCGGAGGATCCCGCGTGCCCCTCACCGACCCGCTCACCCGCCGCGCCGGCGCCGTGGTGGCGCTGGCCCTCGCCGCGGTGCTCGCGCTGGCCGTGCCCGCCCTCGCGCAGACCCCGACCCCGCCGCCCCTGCCGTCCGGCCCCGGCTCGACCAACCGGCCCACCCCGGTGGAGCCCCGGGCCGGGCAGGCCGCGAAGCAGCGCATGGACGAGCGACGCGGGCGTGCGCCGGCCAACGTGACCGCCTGGTACGTCGACCCGGCGACCAACCAGACCGTCGTCGCCGTGGTCGGCCCGGCCACCAAGGCCGCGACCGACTTCGCCGCGGACGAGAACCCCGCGGCGGTCCGGGTGCAGCCGATGTCGGCGCCCGTCCGGCCGCTCGCCGCCGCTCCGCTGGTCGGCGGCGCCGCGATCACGACGGTGACCAGCACGACGACCTCGGGCGGCACGACCACGCGCAGCGGGATCCGCTGCTCCGACGGCTTCTCGGTGCGGCGGAACACCACGACCTACCTGCTCACCGCCGGACACTGCACGCAGAACACCTCGAGCTGGTCGGGCCCGAACGGACAGACGATCGGCACCGTCGCCCGCACCGCGTGGCCGAACGCCGACTACGGGATCATCCAGGTCACCAACATGGCGGCCTGGCGCGGCAGCGGCCAGGTCTCGGGTGGCCCCGCGGTCACCGGCGCCACCGAGGCCCCGGTGGGCACGCAGGTGTGCCGCTCCGGCTCGACCTCGGGCTACCACTGCGGCGTGATCCAGGCGAAGAACGTCACCGTCAACTACGGCAACGGCGTCACCGTGCAGGGGCTCACGCAGACCAGCGCCTGCGCCGAGTCCGGCGACTCCGGGGGCTCGTTCCTCGCGCCGGGCACTGCCCAGGCCCAGGGTCTGCTCTCGGGGGGTACCGGCACCTGCACCACGGGCGGCACGAGCTACTTCCAGCCGCTGCGTCCGATCCTCAACCAGTTCGGCCTGACCCTGGTCACCGGGAGCTGACCAGCACGTCGACGAGGGCGGCCCGGGCCTCGGCGGCGGTCGTCCACCGGCGGCTGTCCCACTGCTCGCCGGCCAGGGAGTCCCCGGCGAAGAGCACCTGGGAGAACGCCACCCCGCGGAAGCGGGCGACCGCGATGAGGGCCGAGGCCTCCATCTCGACGGCGAGGCAGCCCTCCGCACGGCGGCGGTCGGTGCGGGTCCGGGTCTCGCGGTAGACGGCGTCGGTGGTCCAGGTGCGCCCGACGGTGTGGGCGACGTCGGCCGCGTGCAGGGCCGCCACCAGGGCGTCGACGCCGCCCGGGTCGGCCTCGACCACCCGGCCGGCCGGCAGGTAGTGGAACGACGTGCCCTCGTCGCGCAGGGCGGAGGACACCACGACCGCGTGCCCGAGGACGAGGTCGGGCACCAGGACACCCGCGCCGCCGACCGCGGTGAACCGCCGGCCGCCGAGCACGATGAGCTCCTCCAGGCTGGCCGCCGCCATGGGCGATCCGACCCCCGGGTGGGCCACCGCGACCGTCCGGCCGTCGGCCAGCGGGACGCCGTACACGGGGGAGCGGCCGTTCTCCGAATGCAGCGCGGCGATCTCCGGGTGCCGCTGCGCGAGTGCGGTCAGGACCTCGGGGAAGAAGCAGAGCACGACGTCGGGCGGCACGGTCCCGTGCGTGCGCATCGCGCCGGGCGCGATGATGCCGGGCTGGTCCAGGTCGTCCTCGACCAGCGGGATCCGTTCGGCGTCGCTCACCCGACGATCTTCGCGTAGGCCTCCCGCACGTGGTGGGCCGCCTGCCGGTCGGCGTCGGTGGCCTCCACCACGGCGTCCCGGGCGATCCGCCACTCCGGCTCCACGCCGGTGAGGGCCCAGGCCGCCTGCCGGGCCGCGCCCAGGGCCACGTACTCGGCCGGGGCGAGCACCTCGACGTCGAGCCCGAAGACCGCCGGCGCGATCGCCGAGACCGCCCGGGAGCGGCTGCCACCCCCGATGAGCAGGACCTTCGAACCCTCGATGCCGACGTCCGCCAGCGCCTCGACGCCGGCGGCCAGCCCGCACAGCATCCCCTCGACGACGGCGCGGGCGAGGTTCTCGCGGGTGCCGTTCGCGTTGGTGAGACCGGCGACCGTCCCGGTGGCATCGGGTCGGTCGGGGGTGCGCTCGCCCTCCAGGTAGGGGACCAGCACCAGCCCGCCGGCGCCCGGCTCCGCGGCCAGGGCGAGTTCGTCGAAGCCGGCCGGGTCGACACCGAGCAGGGTGGCTCCGACGCCGAGCACCCGCGCGGCGTTGAGCGTGCACACCAGCGGCAGGAAGCCGCCGCGGGCGTCGGCGAAGCCCGCGACGAGCCCCGACGGGTCCGCGGTCGGGCGGTCGGCCGCGACGAACACCGTCCCGGACGTCCCGATCGAGACGATCAGCTCCCCGGGGCCGGTGCCGATCGCCAGCGCGGCACCCATGTTGTCCCCGGTACCGGGCGCGACGACCGCGCCGGGCACCGGCCCGTGCTCGTGGCCCCGCCCCACGGACTCGCCCGGCGCGGCCACCCGCGGCACGTCGAGCGCCCGGCCGAAGGCGAGCTCCAGCAGGTCGGGCCGGTAGTCCCCGGTGTGCGGCGACCAGTAGCCGGTGCCCGAGGCGTCCCCGCGGTCGGTCGCCGGCTCGGCGCCGGCCCGGGCGCCGCCGCGCAGCCGCCACGTGAGCCAGTCGTGCGGGAGCATCACGGCGCGGGCCCGCGCGGCGGTGTCCGGCTCGGCCCGCGACGTCCAGCGCAGCTTGGTCGCCGTGATGCTCGCGACCGGCACGGTGCCCACCGCGTCCGCCCACGCGCTCGGCCCGCCGAGCTCGTCGACGAGGTCCCGGCCGGCGTCGGCGGAGCGGGTGTCGTTCCAGAGCAGGGCGTCGCGCACCGGTTCGCCGCGCCCGTCGCACAGCACCATCCCGTGCTGCTGACCGGCGACGGCGATGGCCCCGACGTCGTCGGTGCCGACCTCGGTGAGCGCGTCGCACAGGGCGGTCCACCAGCTGCGCGGGTCGACCTCGGTCCCCTCCGGGTGGGCCCGGCGGGCCTCGCGGACGACGGACCCGTCGTCGGGATCGACGACGACGACCTTGGTGGCCTGGGTGGAGGAGTCGACCCCGATCACGTGGGTGGGCATGCGCCCATGCTCACACGGCGCAGCCGCAGCTCTCCCGGATCCGGAACGACGGCGGGAGCCGCAGCACCTCGACCGGGGCCTCGGGCTGGGCCCGCCGTCGCAGCAGGAGACGGACCGCCTCGGCCGCGATCCGGTCGAAGGGCTGGGCCATGACGGTCAGCCGCGGGGAGAACAGGTCCGCCCACGCGAAGTCGTCGAAGGCCACGACGGCGACGTCGTCGGGCACCCGCGCCCCGGCGTCGCGCAGGGCGGTGATCACGCCGATCGTCATGCTGTTGTTCCCGACGACGACGGCGGTGGGCGGCTCGGGCAGCGCGAGCAGCCGGGCCATCGCGGCGCGGGCGGGCTCGGTCGCGGACTCCCCGGACACCTCGAGGGCGGGGTCGCGCGGCACCCCGGCGTCGTCGAGCGCGCGACCGAAGCCGGCACACCGCTCGTCGGTGGTCGTCAGGCCCTGCAGCCCCGCGACGAGCGCGATCCGGGTGTGACCGTGCTCGACGAGATGGCGGGTGAGGGTGGCCGTCGCCTCGTGGTTCTCGCTGCCCACCTGGTCCAGCGCGGCGGCGCGCCCGTCGGCGATCAGCCGGTCCAGCAGCACCGTCGGGACCTCGTGGCGGGCGAGGTACTCCAGCGCGGCCCAGGGCCGGGCCGAGGGTGCCAGCACCACGCCGTCCACGCGGTGGTGGTGCAGCCGGGCCACCACGGTGCGTTCGTAGTCCGGGTCCTCGTGCGGGTCGACCAGCAGCAGCGTGTAGCCCGCCGCCGCGGCGGCGGACTCGGCCGAGGAGAGCAGCTCGCCGAAGTACGGGTTGGAGATGGCGGAGAGGACGAGGCCGAGCGTGGTGGTGCGGTTGGTCGCGAGCGAGCGCGCCACCGTGTTCGGGGTGTAGGCCGTCTCCTCGACCGCGGCGAGGACCGCCGCGCGGGTGTCGGCGCTGACCGCCCGCGTGTTGTTGAGGACGTGGGAGACGGTGGCGGTCGAGACGCCGGCACGGCGAGCGACATCCGCCATGGTGGTCACTCGTCGATCCTCGCCTCCGCCGTGCGTCCTCGTCGACGCCGATGATGCCAACTGGCGGGCGGGAGAGGGAGCACGGAATTCCGAGGTCCGTCCGAGATGTGACGGTGAAGCGCTTGCGTCCGAACGGACAGGAGTCCTACGGTCGCCCGACGTGACGTTCAGGTGAACCACGTCACTGCCGACGGGGACGGGGACGGGGCGTGCGCAGACCGACGACGGGACGACCGGCCGGACCAGCCCGGGGGCGCCGCCGACCGGCGCTCGCGCTGTTCGCGACAGCTCTCCTCGCGCTCGTGGCGGGGTGCTCGGGTGCGGGCGCCCTCGGGGCCGAGGACGGCGTGGAGACCGTGACGGTCGCGATCGTGTCCAACCCGCAGATGGAGGACGCGATCACGCTGTCCCCGGAGTTCGAGCGGGAGAACCCTGGAATCCGGCTGCGGTTCGTGACGCTCTCGGAGAACGAGGCCCGCGCCAAGATCACCGCGTCGGTCGCGACCGGTGGCGGCGAGTTCGACGTCGTCATGATCTCGAACTACGAGACGCCCCAGTGGGCGCAGAACGGCTGGCTCACCGACCTCGAGCCGCTGATGGCCCGGACCCCGGGCTACGACCGGGACGACTTCCTGCCGACGGTCCGCGACGCGCTGTCCTACGAGGGCCGGATGTACTCGGTGCCGTTCTACGCCGAGTCCTCGTTCCTCATGTACCGCACCGACCTGTTCGCCCAGGCCGGCCTGACGATGCCCCCGCAGCCGACCTGGCCGCAGGTGGCCGACGCCGCCGCCCGGCTCGACGACCGGGCGCGCGGCGGGAACACGGCGGGCATCTGCCTGCGCGGCAAGCCCGGCTGGGGCGAGATGATGGCGCCGTTCAACACGGTGGTGAACACCTTCGGCGGCCGCTGGTACGACCCGCAGTGGAACGCGCAGCTGACGAGCCCCCAGTTCGAGCAGGCCACGCAGTTCTACGTCGACCTGGCGCGGGCGCACGGGATCGCCGGCGGCTCCCAGGCCGGGTTCTCCGAGTGCGGCACCGCGTTCAGCCAGGGCAACGTCGCGATGTGGTACGACTCGACCTCGGCCGCCGGAACCGTGATCAACCCCGAGGACTCGAAGGTCGTCGGGAAGGTGGGCTTCGTCCCCGCACCCGTCGTCGCGACCCCGAGCTCCGGCTGGCTGTACTCCTGGTCGCTCGCGATCCCGAAGACCTCGCCGCGCGTGGACGCCGCCTGGAAGTTCATGAGCTGGATGACCTCGAAGCAGTACATCCAGCGCGTCGGCAACGAGCTCGGGTGGGAGTCCGCGCCGCCCGGGTCGCGCACCTCGACCTACGAGAGCCCGCAGTACCAGCAGGCTGCCGGCGCCTTCGCCAACACGGTCCGGGACGCGATCGTGCGCGCCAACCCGCAGCAGCCGACGGTGGAGCCCGTGCCCTACCAGGGCGTGCAGTTCCTGCGGATCCCGGAGTTCCAGGACCTCGGCACCCGCGTCAGCCAGCAGCTGAGCGCCGCCATCGCCGGGCAGATCACGCCGGCCGAGGCGCTCGAGCAGTCCCAGGAGTACGCGACGACGGTGGGGGAGAGCTACCAGCGATGACGTCCACACTGGAACGGCCCGCCGCGCCCTCCGGGCCGCCGCCCGCACCCGGGCAGACCCCGACGCGCTCGGCCCGCGCCGAGGGCTGGGTCCGCCGGGCCCCGCTCCTACCGGCGCTGGTCTTCACGATCATCGTCACGCAGATCCCGTTCCTGCTGACGATCTTCTACTCCCTGCAGTCGTGGAACCTGGTGCGCCCGGGCTCCCAGCAGTGGGTGTGGTTCGACAACTACGTCAGCGTCTTCCAGGACTCGCAGTTCCGGGGGGTCGCGCTCAACACGGTGATCATGACCCTCGGGTCGGTCCTCATCGCCGTGGTCCTCGGCCTGGTCCTCGCGCTCCTGCTCAACCGGCACTTCATCGGCCGCGGGATCGTGCGCACCCTGCTGGTGACGCCGTTCCTCATCACCCCGGTCGCGGCGGCCCTGCTGTGGAAGACGACGCTGCTCGACCCGACCTACGGCCTGATCAACTTCGTCCTGTCGCCGTTCGGCGTGGGCGAGGAGGCGTGGATCTCGGACTTCCCGCTGGCGTCGGTGATGGTCGCGCTGATCTGGCAGTGGACGCCGTTCATGATGCTGCTGCTCCTGGCGGGGCTGCAGTCGATGCCGACCGACCAGATCGAGGCCGCCCGGATGGACGGCGCGGGGGCGTGGGCGATCTTCAAGGAGCTCACGCTGCCCCACCTGCGCCGCTTCATCGAGCTGGGCACGGTGCTCGGGGCGATCTACCTCGTGAACACCTTCGACGCGGTCTACATGATCACCCAGGGCGGCCCGGGCACGGCGTCGGCGAACCTGCCCTTCTACATCTACCAGCGCGCGTTCCTCGGCTTCGACATCGGACAGTCGGCCGCCATGGGCGTGGTCGTCGTGGTCATGACGATCATCGTGGCGACCTTCGCGCTGCGCCTGGTCTTCCGCAGCTTCGGCGCGGCCGAGGGGAGCAACTGATGGCGATCACCACCGAGCGCGGGTCGACGACGACCTCGTCGGCCCCCGTCGACGACGGACCGCGGCGCACGTCCCGGACCGGTCCGGTCCTGCTCACGACGCTCACGTGGATCCTCGGGATCGGGTTCTTCTTCCCGGTGCTCTGGATGGTCCTCACCGCGTTCAAGACCGAGGGCGACGCGCAGTCGAGCCCGCCGACCTTCGTGTTCACGCCGACGTTCGAGCAGTTCCGCACGGTGTTCGACGCCGGGATCGGGCCGTACCTGGCCAACTCGCTGGGTGCCACGGTGATCTCGACGCTGCTGGTGCTGCTCCTCGCGATCCCGGCCGCGTTCGCCCTCTCCATGCGGCCGGTGGAGAAGACCCAGGACGTCCTGTTCTTCTTCATCTCCACGAAGATGCTGCCGGTGGTCGCGGCGATCGTGCCGATCTACGTCGTGGTCAACGACATCGGGCTCCTGGACAACATCTGGACCCTGATCGTCCTCTACACCGCGATGAACCTGCCGATCGCGGTGTGGATGATGCGCTCGTTCTTCCTGGAGGTGCCGAGCGAACTGCTCGAGGCGGCCACCATGGACGGGGCGTCGCTGGCGCGGACGTTGCGCGAGGTGGTGCTGCCGATCATCTCGCCGGGCATCTTCGCGACGGGGCTGATCTGCGTGATCTTCTCGTGGAACGAGTTCTTCTTCGCGGTGAACCTGACCTCGGCGAACGCGGGCACGATGCCCACGTTCCTGGTCCAGTTCGTGACCTCGCAGGGGCTGTACTTCGCCCAGCTCTCGGCGGCCGCGACGCTGGCGGCCCTCCCGGTGATCATCGCCGGCTGGGTGGCGCAGAACAAGCTGGTGCAGGGTCTGTCGTTCGGCGCGGTCAAGTAAGGGGATCAGGGACATGGCCGAAGTGGTGTTCGACGAGGCCTCGCGCATCTACACGCCCGGGGCGACACCTGCCGTCGACAAGCTGAGCCTGACGGTGAACGACGGCGAGCTGGTGGTCCTCGTCGGTCCGTCCGGCTCGGGGAAGTCGACCGCGCTGCGGATGCTCGCGGGACTGGAGCCGATCGACGCAGGGCACCTGCGCATCGACGGCCGTGACGTGGTCGACGTGGCCTCCAAGGACCGGGACATCGCGATGGTGTTCCAGAGCTACGCGCTCTACCCGTCGAAGACGGTGCGGGACAACATGGCGTTCCCGCTGAAGATGCGCGGGATGGACAAGGCCGAGCAGGCGAAGCGGGTGAACGAGGCGGCCGAGATCCTCGGGCTCACCGAGTACCTCGACCGCAAGCCGAAGGCGCTGTCGGGCGGTCAGCGGCAGCGTGTCGCGATGGGCCGCGCGATCGTCCGCGAACCGCGGGTCTTCCTCATGGACGAGCCGCTGTCCAACCTCGACGCGAAGATGCGCGTGCAGACCCGGGCGCAGATCGCCGGGCTGCAGAACCGGCTGGACGTCACGACGGTGTACGTCACGCACGACCAGGTCGAGGCCATGACGATGGGCGACCGCGTGGCCGTGCTGCGCGACGGGAAGCTGCAGCAGTACGCGACGCCGTCGGAGCTCTACGACCGCCCCGTCAACGCGTTCGTCGCCGGGTTCATCGGCTCCCCGGCGATGAACCTCATGGACCTGCAGCGCTCCGGCGACGGGGTGACGCTCGGCGGCTCCACGCTGCCGCTGACCCGCGAGGTGGCCGACGCGGCGGGGTCGGCCGACACGGTCACCGTGGGGCTGCGCCCGGAGGACCTGTCCCTCACCTCGGAGGGCGACGGCATCAAGGCCGTGGTCGACGTCGTCGAGGAGCTGGGCAGCGAGTCCTACCTCTACGCGCACATGGCCGAGCACCCGGACACGACGCTGGTGGTGCGGGGCCCGGGCCGGACGCGGGTGCGCTACGGCGAGACGATCGCGGTGCGGGTCGACCCCGACGCCGTGCACGCGTTCGACGCGTCGTCGGGGGAGCGGCTGGCCTCATGAGCGAAGACGACGGATGCCGATGGCATCCGTCGTCATGAACTGCTACCCGTGCAGGTCGGTCCACTGCACGGCCACGCCGCGGCGGTGGTGCTCGAGGCGCCGCAGCCGGCGGCGGGCCTCGTGGGTGAGACCGTCGATGCGGTCGAGCAGCTGGTTGAGCTCGGCGGTCTCGGAGTCGATGAGCGCCTCGCGCGCCTGCTCGGTCTCGGGAGCGCGCGGGGAGCAGCTGGTGACGAGCGGTGCGTACTCGGTGGCGGCGTCGGGGACGGCCACGGTGTCTCCTTCAGGCAGATCGTGGTGCAGGGGCGTGACCGGCGGGGCGGGGCCGGCCGCCGGTCACTGAATCGTTCAACACGCTAGCACCTTCAACATTCCCGCCGCGGACGGACGGCCCCGGCGCGCCGGGGTGTCGGCGGCCTCAGACGCCGTCGAGCACCGCGCGGAGGGCCGCCCGGGCACCCTCGGCGTGCAGCCGGTCGAGGTGACGGCGGTAGGCCGCGGTGAAGCGCTCGTCGGCGGCGAGGTCGCCGAACAGCGAGCGGTCCTCGAGGAACGCCAGCGGCTCGTCCGGGTAGCGCCGCGCGGCGGCCGTGCGCTCCTCGGCGCGGCCGGTGTCGACCACCTCGATCGGCTCGCCGGCCTCGTCGACCCCCTCGGCGTAGCGGGCCCACGCCGCGACGATCAGGGCGGAGCGCTCGATCTCGCCGCCCTGCTCGAGGTTGCGGCGGATGACCGGCACGAGCCACGGCGGGATGCGGTCCGACGACTCCGCCGCGAGCCGGGCCAGGGTGTCGCGGATCTCCGGGTTCGCGAACCGCTCGATGAGCGTGGCCTTGTAGTCCCCGAGGTCGACGCCGGGGACCGGCAGCAGGGTCGGCGTGGCCTCGTCGTCCATGTAGCCGCGGACGAAGCGCACGAACTCCTCGTCGGCGCAGACCTCGTGGGCGTAGCGGAAGCCTGCGAGGTAGCCGAGGTAGGCGATCGCCTGGTGCGAGGCGTTGAGCAGCCGCAGCTTCATCAGCTCGTAGGGCTCGACGTCGTCGACGACCTGGACGCCCGCCTCCTCGAACGCCGGGCGCCCGGCCGCGAAGCGGTCCTCGAGCACCCACTGCGTGAACGACTCGCACACCACCGGCCAGCCGTCGTCGACCCCGGAGCGCTCGGCCAGCTCGCGGCGGTCCTCGTCGGTGGTCCGCGGCGTGATGCGGTCGACCATCGAGTTGGGGAACGGGACCTCGCCTTCGATCCAGGCGGCGAGGTCGTCGCCGGTGCGCTCGTCCCGGAGGCGGGCGAACGCGGTGATCATGCGGTGCGCGACGTCGCCGTTGCCGGCGATGTTGTCGCAGCTCATCACGGTGAAGGGCCCGGTGCCCTCGGCCCGGCGCCGCCGCAGGGCCTCGACCAGGAAGCCGAACGCCGAGCGGGGGATCGTGTCGGCGTTGCGGGCGATGTCGTACGCGACGGACTCTTCGGACCCGTCGAACTCGCCGGTGGCCGTGTTGACGTGGTAGCCGCCCTCGGTGACGGTCAGGCTCACGATGCGGGTGGCCGGGTCGGTCATGCACTCGAGGACCGCGTCGGGGTCGTCGGGGGCGACCAGGTAGTCGACCATCGAGCCGATGACGCGCGGCTCCCGCGACCCGTCGGCGTGCTTGAGCACCAGCGTGTAGAGGTCGTCCTGGCGCTCCATCACCGCGCCCATCGCCCGGTCGGCGTCGAGCACCCCGACCCCGCAGAGCGCCCAGTCGTGGTCGCGCCCCGCGGCGAACAGCCGGTCCAGGTACATCGCCTGGTGCGCCCGGTGGAACCCGCCGACGCCGATGTGGACGATGCCGACCGCGAGCGCGTCGCGGTCGTAGTCCGGTACCGGGACCGAGCGTCCGGCCAGCTCCGGCAGCGAGGCGCGGTTCAGGGCCACAGCGTCGGCGCTCATGGGGATCACCCTAGGAGCGCAAGCGCTTGCCGTCACGGATCTCGTGGGAGTCGCCGTCCGGGGGCGAGCCCTCACCGGCCGCCGGCGACGTCCAGGATGCTGCCGGTGGCGTAGGAGGCCTCGTCGGAGGCCAGCCACACGATCGCGGCGGCGATCTCGTCGGCCGTGCCCGCCCGTCCGAGGGGCACGGCCGGTCCGAGGCGACCGGCGCGGTCGGGCTGGCCGCCGCTCGCGTGGATGTCGGTGTCGACGATCCCGGGTCGCACGACGTTGACCCGGATGCCCTCGCCCGCCACCTCCTTGGCGAGCCCCAGCCCGAGGGTGTCCACGGCCGCCTTCGACGCGGCGTAGTCGACGTACTCCCCGGGTGAGCCCAGCCGCGACGCCGCGGAGCCGACCAGGACGATCGACCCGCCGTCGTGCCCGTGGGCGGTGGACATGCGCCGGACGGCCTCGCGGCAGGTCACGATCGTGCCGGTGACGTTGGTGGTGAGCATCCGCTCGACGCGGTCGACGGTGAGCTCGTCCACGCGGGTCCTCTCCCCGACGATGCCGGCGTTCGCGACGACGGCACCGAGCCGCCCCAGCGTCGTGGCGGCCTCCACCGCGGCGACGACGTCGGCCTCGACGGCGACGTCGGCGCGGACCGCTGCGGCACGCCCGCCCGCGTGCTCGATCGCGGTGACGACGGCGGCCGCGGCGTTCTGGTCGGAGCGGTAGGTGAGGCAGACCGACCAGCCGGCGGCGGCCGCCCGTCGCGCGGTCGCCGCCCCGATCCCTCGGCTGCCTCCGGTGACGAGCATGCTGCGCATGGCGCCGATCATCCCGTGCGCGTCCTCGTGGCGCGCCGATCGGCTGTCTCGCGTCCTCGAGGTGCACACGAGGCATGACGACGGGCCCGGAACGCTGCCTGGTGTACCTCTCGCGGCGGGGGCGGCGAACCGTTCGGGCCGGGCCGGGGCGTATGTGCACCCGGTGACCCTCGGTGACGCACGTCCGGTCTGATGGCCCTGGAACCGGTGCTGCCGGCAGCGGTTCTGCGGTTCCGCTCAGTCGTAGATCACGGCGGCCCCGCGGCGGCGGAGGTCCGCGAGGCCGGCGAGCATGGCCTGCACCTGCTCGGGCGGGTGGCCCACCCAGTCGCTGAGCTCGCCGACGATCCGCACCGGCTCGCGGGTCCGGTACGAGCGGGTGGGGTTGCCCGGGAGCTTCTTGTCCGTGACGTTCGGATCGTCCTCGAGCGCGCCGGTGGGCTCGACGAGGTAGATGTGCCCACGAGTCGCGCCGGGCGTCAGGGCGACCGCCATCTCCGCGCCCCAGGTCGCGGCGTCCAGCGTCGCGGTGACGTAGACGTGATTCATGATCCGCCCCGCCTCGAAGTGCGTGGGGCGCCCGGGGACCAGCAGGTCCCCGACGGCGAGCTCGGCCGCCGTCCCGTGCAGCAGCACCCCCGGGGCGTACTCCTCGAACGGCGTCGGTGCGGTGGACACGGCGTCGATCCTGCTCCAGGACACAAGGGGCTCGCCCAATCGCCGCGGCGCTCGCGGCGGTCCGGTGACCCGCCGTCGGGACGCCCCCGACCGCTCGACCGGGAGTGGGCCGCGGTCGAGCCGGCGTGGCGTGATGGGTCACGGGGAACCCGTCGACCGCGAATGGTTGCGTAACCTATCGATCATGCGGCGGTTCCTCACGGCCAACGCCTTCGTGCTGTCCCTCCTGGCCACCGTGGGGATCGCGACGCTCCTGCCCGCGCGTGGCGGGTTCGCCCCGGTGGTCGACCACGCCACGACCGTCGCGATCGCGCTGCTGTTCTTCCTCTACGGCACCCGGCTCTCGCCGCGCGAGGCGTGGGCGGGGCTGCGGCACTGGCGCCTGCACCTCACCGTCGTGGTCGCGACCTTCGTGGTGTTCCCGCTGCTCGGCCTGCTCGTCGGCCTGACCGACCTGCCCACGCCCGAGCTCGCCGTCGGGATCGCGTTCCTGTGCTGCCTGCCCTCGACGGTGCAGAGCTCGATCGCGTTCACCTCCGTCGCGCGGGGGAACGTCGCCGCGGCGATCTGTGCGGCGTCCTTCTCCAACCTGCTCGGGATCGTGGTCTCGCCCCTGCTCGTCGCGCTGGTCCTCGGCGGGCAGGGCGGCATCTCGGGCCGGGCGGTGCTCGACGTGGCGCTGCAGCTGCTCGCACCGTTCCTGCTCGGGCAGCTCGCCCGGCCGTGGATCGGACGGTTCCTCGCGCGCCACCACCGGCTGCTCGGCCTCGTCGACCGCGGCTCGATCCTGCTCGTCGTGTACTCCGCCTTCGGGGAGGGCGTCGTCGAGGGCGTCTGGCAGCGGACGTCCGTGACGTCGCTGGTCGCCCTGGTCGGCCTCGAGGTGGTGCTGCTCGCGGTCGTGCTCCTCGCGACGTGGCACGCCGGTCGGCTGTTCTCGCTGCCCCGGGAGGACCGGGTGACGATCATGTTCTGCGGCTCGAAGAAGTCGCTCGCCTCGGGCCTGCCGATGGCGGGCGTGCTGTTCGCCGGACCCGTCGTCGGGCTGGTCGTCCTGCCGTTGATGCTCTACCACCAGCTGCAGCTCATGGTCTGCGCCGCGCTCGCCCAGCGGCTCGCCCGGTCGGTCGACGATGCTGCTGTGGTGACGACCCGCGAGGAGGTCCGCCGATGACGACGTTCGTCCCCGAGATCCGGATGCCCGAGGGGGCGGAGGAGCTCCGCGCCGAGGTCCGCGCCTTCCTCGACGCCGAACGCGCGCGCGGGACGGTGCTCGACCGCCCCGACTCCTGGTTCGCCGGCTGGGACCGCGACTTCAGTCGACGGCTGGCCGAGCAGGGGTGGGTCGGGATGACCCTCCCGCCCGAGTACGGCGGCGGGGGACGGTCCCCGCTGGAGCGCTACGTCGTCATCGAGGAGCTGCTCGCCGCGGGTGCCCCGGTCGGCGCGCACTGGGTCTCCGACCGGCAGGCCGGGCCCTCGATCCTCGCCAACGGGACCGACGAGCAGCGCGCCCGCTACCTGCCCGCGATCACCCGCGGCGAGTGCTTCTTCTCGATCGGGATGAGCGAGGAGGGCGCCGGCTCGGACCTGGCGGCGGTCGCGACCCGCGCGGAGCGCGACGGCGACACCTGGCGCCTCACCGGGGTCAAGATGTGGACCGGCGGTTCGCACGTCAACGACGTCGCCATCGTCCTCGCGCGCTCCGACCCCGAGGCCGCGTCCCGACACGCCGGGCTCTCCCAGTACGTCGTCGACCTGCACGCCCCCGAGGTCCGCGCCGAGCCGATCCACCTGCTCACCGGCGAGCACCGCTTCAACGCCACCCACCTCGAGGGCGTCCCCGGCGAGCCGCTGGGCCCGGAGGGCTCGGGGTGGGCGCAGGTCACCGGCGAGCTCGCGCAGGAGCGCAGCGGTCCGGAGCGGTTCCTGTCGACCTTCCCGCTACTGACGTCGCTGCTGCGGCTCGGGGTCCCGGACGCCGGGTCGGTGCCGGTCGGGCTGCTCGTCGCCCGGCTCGCGTCGTTGCGGCGGCTCTCTCTGGGGGTCGCGAGCGCGCTGGAGCGCGGGGAGTCGCCGGACGTGGCGGCCGCGCTGGTCAAGGACCTCGGCACCCGTTTCGAGGGCCGGGTCGTGGAGGAGGTGCGCGCGCTGTCGCCGGTGGTGGCCGACCCGTCGGCGCCGGTCGGGTCGCACGCCGAGGTGCTCGCCCTGGGCATCGGTCACCTGCCCGCCTACACGCTGCGCGGCGGGACGAACGAGATCCTGCGCGGGATCATCACGAAGGGACTGGGGGGTCCGCCCGCGCCGCAGGACGGCCTGGTGACCCTGGACCCCGACGCGCCGGTCGGGGAGCAGGTCGCCGCTGCCCGCGTGCTCGGCGCCGGCGTGACGGACGGCCCGACGATCGAGGACCTCGTCGCCCGGCAGGTGCTCGCGGCGGCCGGTCGGCCGGTCCCGGACGGACCGCTCACCGTGGTGTTCGACGACCGGGTCGCGGTCCGGGACACCGACGGCGACCGGGTGGTCCTCGACGGCGAGCTCGTCCGGGTGCCGTGGGCCCGCTCGGCGACCACGGTGCTGGTCACCCAGGGCGCGCACGGGCCGCTGGTGACGCTGCTCGAGTCGGGCAGCGCCGTCGTCGGGAACGGACGGAACCTGGCGGGGGAGCCGCGGGAATCCCTGACGCTGCACGAGATGACGGTCCCCGCGTCGCCGCTCGACCCGGAGGCGGCGACGGGTGCCGCGCAGCGGCTGGCGCTCCTGCGCGCGGCCTCGATCGCGGGCGCGGCCCGGCGGGCGAGCGAGCTGGCGATCGCCCACGTCCGCGAGCGCGAGCAGTTCGGCAGGCCGCTCGCGAGCTTCCAGGCCGTGAAGCAGTCGGTGGCGGAGCTCGTCGAGGAGGTCGCGCTCGTGGAGGCCGCCGTCGCCGTGGGGGCGGAGCGGGGCGGGGTGTTCGGGGTCGCCGTCGCGAAGGCGCAGGCGTCCGCGTCGGTCGGCGAGATCACCCGGATCGCCCACCAGCTGCACGGGGCGATCGGGTTCACCGAGCGGAGCGCGTTGCGGCACGCGACGACGCGGCTGTGGTCGTGGCGCGACGAGGACGGCGACGAGCGCGCCTGGGCCGGGCGGCTGGGCGCGCTCGCCGTCGGGGCCGACGACCTCTGGGGGCTGGTGACCGGCTGAGGCCTACCGGCCCGTGTGGGCGAAGGAGCTGTCCTCCTCGGCCGTGCGGATCGACTCCTTCTGCCGGTCGAGGCGGCCGAGCACGGTGCGCAGGTCGTCGAGCAGCTGCTCGGCGAGGGAGTGGGTGAACCCGTTGCGCACCACGAACCGCAGGACGGCGAGGTCGGTCCGGTCGGCGGGGAAGGTGTAGGCCGGGACCTGCCAGCCGTGCTCGCGCAGCCCGGCGGAGACGTCGAACACCGAGTAGTTCGTGATCCCGTCGCGCAGTCGGGCCGCGAAGACCGGGAGTTCGTCGCCCCGGGTGAGCAGCTCGAAGGGACCGAGGTCGGCGATCCGGTCGGCGAGCGTCGTCGCCACCTCGCGGCAGTGCCGCTGCACCCGGGCGTAGCCGTCCCGGCCGAGGCGCAGGAACTGGTAGTACTGCACGGCGACCGGGGCGCCCGGGCGGGAGAAGTTGAGGGTGAAGGTGGCCAGCTCGCTGCCGAGGTAGTTCACGCGGTAGACGAGCTCCTCGGGCAGGGCGTCGGGCTCGCGGAAGACCACCCAGCCCAGGCCCGGGTAGACGAGGCCGTACTTGTGTCCCGAGGTGTTGATCGAGGCGACCCGCGGGAGCCGGAAGTCCCAGACGAGCTCGGGGTCGAGGAACGGCGCGACCATCGCGCCCGAGGCGCCGTCGACGTGCACCGGGACGTCCGGCCCGCCGTCCGCGGCGAGGCGGTCCAGCGCCGCGCAGATCTCGGCGACGGGCTCGTAGCTGCCGTCGAAGGTGGAGCCGAGGATCGCGACGACGCCGATCGTGTTCTCGTCGACGTGCTCGAGCGCGGACGCCGCGTCGAGATGGAACCGGTCGCCGGACATGGGGACGAGGCGCGGCTCGACCTCGAAGTAGTTGGCGAACTTGTCCCAGCACACCTGGACGTTGCCGCCCATGACGATGTTCGGTCGCCCGGTCCCCCTGCCGCGTGCGACCCACCGTCGCTTGAGGGCGAGCCCGGCGAGCATGCAGGCCTCGCTCGACCCGGCGGTCGAGGTCCCGGGCGCGGTCGACGGGTCGGGGGCGCGCCAGAGGTCGGCGAGCATCCGGACGCAGCGCTGCTCGAGCTCGGCGGTCCGGGGGTACTCGTCCTTGTCGATCATGTTCTTGTCCGCGCAGGACGCCATGAGTGCGGCGGCGTGCGGCTCCATCCACGTCGTCACGAACGTGGCCAGGTTGAGCCGCGAGTTGCCGTCGAGCATCAGCTCGTCGTGCACCAGCTGGTGGGCGACCGCGGGGTCGAGCTCGTGGTCGGGCAGCTGGGTGGTGGGCATCCGCCCGGGCTCGGCGGTGAACGTGGGGACGAGGGCGGCGTCGAGGCCGCTCCCGGGATGCGTGGGGGACTCGGTCACGGTGCTGATCGTGCAGCCACCCGGTGTACGCCGCGGTGAACACTCGCCGACGTCGCCGGATCGTCGTCCCCGTCCGGGTGGGTCGGGGCTCCGCGACGGGGTACAACGGCGCACGTGGCAAAGACCAAGACCAAGGCCTCGTCCGTGACCGCCTCGACCCTCGTCCTCGCCGCGTTGCGGGAGCGGGTGGCCGCTCTCCACGCCGCGGTGGAGTTCGAGACCGACGAGCCGGTCGCCGCCGACGCCGCCGCCGACGACGACACGGCCTCGGTCGAGGACGACGGCGGGAGCTCGGTCACCGTGCCCGCCGCGCCCGAGGAGGTGCCGGACGCGGACGACGATGACGACGACTCGGTGGTCGCCGCCGGCGTCGACGTGGAGGGCCTCGCGGAGGTGCTGTCCGACCTCGACGCCGTGGTCGCCGGGTTCGCCCCGCTGATCGAGGGCACCGACATCACGGCCCTGCGCGCGGAGCTGGCCTGGGCCCGCGCCGTCGTCGACGAGGCACACGGCCTGGAGGAGACCGTCGACGTGCTCGAGGAGCTGCTCGGCGGCCTGGACCCGTCGTTGCGCCTCGGACCGGTGGAGCAGCGGCTGCGCCTGGTGGTCTCGGCCCGGACCACCGAGCGCCGGGACGCGGTCGCGACGATGCTGACCCAGCCGGAGTGGACGAGCCTCGTCGAGCACGCCGACCGGCTCGTGCTGACCGCGCCCATCGCCGGCACGAAGCCCAAGCACACGGCGAAGGTGCTGGCCCGGACCCTGACGACGGCCGACGAGGCCGCCCGCCAGGCCGCCGACGCGGCGGTGGTGGAGGCCCGGGGATCCGATCGGGCGGGCGACCCGCAGCTCGCGCCGGTCATCGCGGCGGCCACCACGGTGGCGACGACGGCGAGGGTCACGCAGCCCGTCCTCGGCAAGGACGCCCGCAAGCTCGCGCGCGCCGCCGACGCCCTCGCCGCGGCGCTGGTGGAGCGGCGACGCAGCGAGGCGGCCGCGCACTGGCTGGTCGACCTCGCCGATCTCGCCCACCGGGCGGGGGAACCGAGCTTCACCTACGGGGTGCTGCACGTCGGCGCCCGGACCCGGCGGGAGCAGGCCGACGAGGCCCTGGCCGCCGCCGTCACCGCCTACACCAAGCCGAAGCTGCACAAGCTGTAGGCGGCCCGGCGCCGTCGCGCGCGGGACTCAGCGCAACGGCGGCGCCTGGCGGGCACCCGCCTCCTCGCCGTGCTCGAAGAGCTCCGACGCGGGCCCGACGACGGCGGGATCGGCCGCGTAGGCGACCTCCAGGTCCTTCTCGGGGTAGTCGAAGCGGTGCAGGACGTGGCGGATCGCCTCGAGGCGCGCGCGCTTCTTGTCGTTCGACTTCACCACGGTCCACGGCGCGTCGGCGGTGTCGGTGTAGAAGAACATCGCCTCCTTGGCGGCCGTGTAGTCGTCCCAGCGGTGGATGGAGGCGAGGTCGTTGGGGGAGAGCTTCCAGCGGCGGACCGGGTCGACCTGGCGGATGAGGAACCGGGTCCGCTGCTCGGACTGCGACACCGAGAACCAGAACTTCACCAGGTGGACCCCGCTGCGGACGAGCATGCGTTCGAGCTCCGGGGTCTCGCGCAGGAACTCCATGTACTCGCGCGGCTCGGCGTAGCCCATCACGCGTTCGACGCCGGCGCGGTTGTACCAGGACCGGTCGAACAGCACGATCTCGCCGGCCGCGGGCAGGTGCACGACGTAGCGCTGGAAGTACCACTGCGTGCGCTCGCGGTCGGTCGGCTTCTCCAGGGCCACGACGCGGGTGCCGCGCGGGTTGAGGTGCTCGGTGAACCGTTTGATCGTCCCGCCCTTGCCCGCGGCGTCCCGGCCCTCGAAGAGCACGACGATCTTCTGCCCGGTGTCCTTGACCCACGCCTGGAGCTTGAGCAGCTCGATCTGGAGCAGGCGCTTCTGCTCCTCGTACTCCCGGCGGTCGAGGCGTTCGGCGTACGGGTAGCCCTCGCGCCAGGTGTCGACCACCGTGCCGTCGGGCCCCAGCAGGGCGGGGTCGTCGTCCTCCGCCCCGTCGGTGTCGACGGAGAGCTGCTCGATCGGCACGGCTGAGAGGTCGGCGAGGTCGGCGAGGTCGGCGAGCTCGCCACGGTCCGGTGTCACGCGCGCGATCATGACCGCCCGAGGTGGCCGACAGGTGAACGTCGGCCGGGGGTCGCCTCGCGGTCACGTTCTCGACGACGGGTCGGGCCAGGCTGGTGGTCATGGCCCACCTGCTCGACGGAGACGCCCTGCTCGCCCGCGCCGAGGCTGCCCTCGCGGTGGCGTTGCCCGACGCGCTCGGCGTCGAGTTCGTCGACCCCTCCGACCCGCTGCGCGGCGTGGCGTTCGAGGTCGCCGGGATCGCGGTGACGCCGGCCGCCACGCTGCACGCCGCCGCCCTGGCGGCGGCGTTGGAGCTCGCGGGGTACCTCGCGGTCCTGCCGACGCTCACCACGGCCGAGCACGCCGTCACCCATCAGATCTCCACCCAGTACCTGCGGGCCGGGACGGTCGGGCAGCGGGTCCGGGTGCGGGCGGAGCTGGTCCGCCGCACCCGGGCGCTCGCGTTCGTCGCCGTCACCGCCGAGCGCGAGACCGACGGGGTCGTCCTGGCCCAGGGCCAGATCACGAAGTCGGTCGTGGAGTTCTGAGCACCGTCGCCGCGAGGGCGAAGCCGATGGTGGCCGCGAGCAGGTGACCGACGGTGGTGAAGTCGGGTACCGCGCCGAACCAGTCGGCGTCGGCGAGCGGCCAGCCGACGACGAAGAGCACCCACGGCGCCCACGCCCACCGTGGCAGGGCGACGACGGCGGCGGCGAGCGCGGCCTCGGCGCCGTAGGAGATGCCGACGTCGACGGCGGACCGGGTGTCGTCGGGGTAGGTCCCGGCCCGGATCGCGACGAGCAGGACGACGGCGGTCAGCAGCGTCGCGCCGACGTGCCCGGCGAGGAAGACGGCGGCCGCCCGCCCGGCGCCCCGGTGGGCCTCGATCCACCACAGCGCGATCCCGATCCCGAGCCAGAGCGTGATCAGCAGGCCCGGGTCCAGGAGCGATCCGTCGGTGACGACGGCGCTCCCGAGCAGGGACCCGACCGGATGCCGGCCGAGGTTGTCGAGGTTGGTCGAGAGCCACGCGACGGCGGCATCGGCGGCGGGCGACACCGTGAACCAGACGTGGGCGACGAGCAGGACCACGAGGAACCCGCAGGTCCAGGGTCCGCGTCGCACATAGGTCACGGTCGTCGAGCCTCCCGCGTCCGGTGTCAGGCCGCTGCGAGGACCCGCCGCGGTGTCCGGCGCCGCCGCCACGGCGTGCGGCCCCACGGCTTCGCGACCGACGCCCACGTCATGAACAGGAAGGCCGCCATGCTGACCAGCGGGCCGACGACGAGCGGCACGGCGACCGGGCTGGGGGACGTGCCGAGGGCGACGCTCTGCTCGACCCACACGCCGACGAAGAAGGTGCTGTAGAGGATCACGGCGACGGTGAGGACGAGCTTGACCAGCACCCACCAGTACGTGACGAGTCCCCACGGCGTCACGAGGGACAGCACGACGCCGGTGGCAAGCGCGAGGAAGGCGCCCGGGATGACGAGCCAGAGGTCGATCGTCGACACGAGCAGGTAGCAGGCCCGCCGCAGTTCGACGTCCCCGGTGACGGATCCCGTCGAGGTCAGGACGACGTTCGCGGCGCCCGCGCCCATCCAGCCGAGCGAGACGACGACGTGGACGAAGACGAGCAGCTGCCGGGTGCGCTTGCCGACGGTCCTGAGCACGGTCCCCGGGTGCCCAGGGTTTCAGGGACCTGAAACCTGCTCGGCGACGCGGTTCAGCAACGCCGTGAGGGTCGCCAGCTCGTCGGGCTGCAGTCCGAGGGCCTCCGGGCGGTCCGCGTCCTCGACGAGCGGGGTGGCCCGGGTGAGGACGTCGCGACCGGCGCCGGTGAGACGGACGGGTGCCGGACGGCCGCGGCCGGCGGCAGCGCGGTGCACGTATCCCGCCGCCTCCAGGCCCGGGAGCAGCTCGCTCATGCTCTGCGGGGTCATGAGGCATGCGCGGGCCAGCTCGGAGGACGTCGCGCCGGGGGTGTTGTCGAGCTGGACGAGGACGCCGAACTGCGTGGGGCTGAGTCCGACCGGGGCGAGCGTGCGGGCCAGGCGGGGGGCCAGGAGCAGGTGGGTGCGGATCACCGACCAGCTCGGGAGCGCGGCGACCCGCTCGTCGGTCCACAGCTCGGGCACGGCCGGACCCTAGCCTGTGGTCGCGGGAGTTGCTCCGATCGGCTGCTTGATTGTGTCGAACATGTGTTCGATGATGGGTTGCATGGCGATCGAGGCAGGGTGGGACCCCGAGGTGGGGTTGCCGCTGCCCACGCCACCGTCGATGTGGGACGAGGATCCCGACGAGCCGGCGTTCGAGCTGCCGGACGAAGCGGAGCTGTCGTGGTGGGCCGAGCTCGACGCGGCCGCCGACGACCCGGGGAACGAGGAGCCGGGCTGGGCGGTTCCGGGGGTCACCGACGAGCAGCCTTCCGAGGAGGGTCTGTCGGCGCGGTCGTTGGCGGAGTTGGCGGAGCTCTCGGAGGCGGTGCGGGCGCAGCGGCTGGCCGGGGCGCGGGTGTACCGGGCGTTCACCGCGATCCGCGCCGGGAACGTGTTGGCCGAGTCGGGGTACCGGAAGCTCGCGCCGCTGCTCGAGGACCACGTCCGCCTCGACCGGGTCGCAGTACTCAAGCTGGATCGGCACGCGGAGGCGTTGCACGACACCGTCACCCCCACCGGCGCCACCACCCCCGCTTCGCTGCCCGCGACCTCAGCCGCGGTGCAGGACGGGGTGGTCGACGCCGATCACGTCGAGGTCATCGACAAGGTCATGACCCGGCTGCGAAAGGTTTCCGGGTTGGACGATGTCTGTGCTCAGGACATCGAGGACAGTTGATGTCTCAGCACATCGCGGACACTGAGCAGGCCCGCTGGGTGGGTTGGTCACGGTGGTGACCAGCCTGCTCGGCTGTGGGCAGGACAGGGTTCGAG
>NZ_BSTT01000006.1 GCF_030269685.1 Actinomycetospora sp. NBRC 106378 | reverse complement strand
CGGCCTGGCCGCCGGTGCCCGGCACAGCTCGCGCTGGCCCATCAGGGGCAGTCACATGGAGAGCCAGAGCACCGACGACCAGGATCCCGACCACCGCAACAGCGGCACCACCGACCCTGACACTGAGTGTCACGTGGGACAGGTCCGAGGCGCCCGCGGGATGCCTGGTGTGCCGCTCGCGGAAGGCGGGGTGGTCCCCGCGCCGCGCCACGGACACCCGGGACCGATGCGGCGCCGCCGTGCGGCGTCCGATCGGGTTGCACACGTCGCGGTGACGAGGCCGGTCCTCGTCGTCGGTCTGCGCGGATCGGACGCATTGCTCACGACCGGACGGTCGATCGGTCAGGGCCCGCGGCGCCGGGCTCCTCGACCGTAGGGCCGCGTGACTCGGCTGGCACTCGCACTGGGTGAGAGCAACGACCCCCGGCCGTTCCTGATCATCGTCAGTATTCGGACCATCTGTCGTGTGCCTGTACGGCGTATTCGCGGAAGACGATCGCGAATTGTTCTCCCGCCGAACGCCCCCATTTGCGGAAGCATCTGCCGTGGTAACGCGAGCATTCATCCGCCCCCTGTCGAGAAATGATCGCTGCCGTTCGGCCGAACCTTCCCGGATCTCCGTCCTCGCCGTCGCCACTGGCGATCACGACTTGTAGGGTCCGCGGCCACCGGTGGTCGGCGGAAATGTCGACACGGTTGGCCGACGAGGTTTGGAGGCGTCCTGTGTTCGGGAAAGACGGCGACCACGCGCGAGGGGTCGAACCAGCGCGCCCGATCGAAATGCGGGGTAACTGCTGATGGGTGGCGCGAAACTGCTTCTCGCGGTCGTGGGGGGCTACCTCCTCGGGCGTACGAAGAAGATGAAGCTGGCGATCATGCTCGGCGGGGCGCTCGTCGGGAAGAAGATTCCGACCGATCCGACGCAGCTGCTCGCGGCAGCCTCGAAGCTCGTCGACGCCTCGCCGGAGCTCCAGCGGCTCGACACGGCGGTCCGGGGCCGGCTGCTCGAGGTCGGCAAGGAGGCGGCGCTGGCCGCCGCGAGCTCGCGCATGGAGTCGTTGACCGACAGCCTCGTCGAGCGGGTCGAGAACCTCGGCAAGCCCGCCGCGGGCGCGACGCAGGCCGCCGGGCAGGCGGCGACCCAGGCGGGCGGCGCGGTCGGTGACGCCGCGACGCAGGCCGGGGGCGCGGTCGGCGACACGGTCGGGACGACCGGGAAGGCCGTCGGTGGCGCGGCCGGCTCCGCGGGCGGGGCGGTGCGCAAGGGGCTGCGTCGCAAGCGCCGCGGCGAGCAGGCCGAGCCGGCCGCCGAGGAGACCGCGACCGGGCAGGACGCGGCCGACCCGGCCGACGAGGACGTGGTGGACGTCGACGACGCCCACGACGTCGACGAGGAGACGGTCGGGCAGGAGGCCGTCGGCGAGGACGCCGAGGACGGCGAGCCCGCCGACGAGGACACGGCCGCCTCGGAGACCACCGAGGACGCACCGCAGGACGCCGACGAGGGTGACGGCGCGGGCGACGACGCACCGGTCACCGACCAGGAGCGACCCCGTCGGCGCCGGGCCTCGTCGGCGAGCGGGTCCGGATCGTCCGGCTCGTCCGGCCGGTCCACCGGCCGCTCGGGCTCGTCGGGCAACGGACGCTCGAGCTCGTCGAGCAACGGGCGTACGGCCTCCACGGGTCGCTCGTCCCGCACCTCGTCGGGGGGTGGCCGCTCGCGCTCGGGCGCCGCCGCCTCGTCGGGTCGACGCACGAGGGGAAGCGATGACTGAGACCGCGACCGACACGGCGAGGAACGGGGCCGGCTCCATCGCCGGGGCCCTGCCGACCGACGCGCTGAAGGACGCCGCGCAGCGCCTCGCCGCGGCGTTGGTCAGCAAGGTCGGAGAGACCGCCCTGCACCAGGTCGAGGGACTGACCGATCGCCTCAGCGAGGTCGCCGAGAACGGCGGGGTCGGGTTGACCAGCGCGTTCGGCGGCGGCGGCGACGGCCAGGGAGGGAGTTCCATCATGAGTGCGCTCAGCGCGGGAGCGGGCACGGTGAAGGACAAGGTGACCGGCGCGCTCGGCAACGTGGTGCCCGGCCTCGGCGGCGGCGGTGACGACGACGACGACGAGGGTGCCGGCGAGGGCGGCGGCGGGGGCGGGGGCAACAAGAGCGCCCGCGGCAAGTTCAAGTTCATGAACATCTTCGAGGTCCAGGACGTCGGTGTCCCGCTGCGCCTGGCCTACGACCAGTGGACGCAGTTCGCCGACTTCCCGAGTTTCATGAAGAAGGTCGAGACCGTCGACCAGAGCTCGGACGAGAAGGTCACGTGGCACGCGAAGGTGTTCTGGTCGAAACGGTCGTGGGAGACCACGATCGTCGAGCAGATTCCGGACTCGCACATCCTGTGGACCTCGTCGGGCCAGAAGGGCCACGCCGACGGAATCGTCACGTTCAGTGAGCTGGCACCGAACCTGACGCGCATCGTGCTGATCATGGAGTACTACCCGCAGGGATTGTTCGAGAAGACGGGGAACCTGTGGCGGGCGGTCGGTCGGCGGGCGCGGCTGGAGTTCAAGCACTTCTGCCGGCACGTGATGATGGATTCTCTGGTCAATCGCGACGAGATCGAGGGCTGGCGCGGAGAGATCCGTGACAGCGAGGTCGTCAAGACCCACGAGGAGGCGCTCGAGGAGGAGCGCGCGGCCGAGGAGGAGGGCGACGACGAGTTCGCCGACGAGGACCTCGACGGCGACGAGCCCTCGGACGAGGAGCTCGACGAGGACGAGCTCGCGGACGAGGAGCTCGACGACGCCGAACTCGCCGACGACGCCGACGACGATCTCGACGAGGCCGATCTGGCCGACGACGAGGTCGACGATGAGCTCGACGACGACGTGGAGGACACGGACGACGAGTTCGATGACGACGTCGCCGACCCGGACGACGTCGAGCACGGCGAGGACGCCGACGGGAACGCCGGGAACGGCGGGAACGGCGGTGGTCGCCGCGCGTCGCGTCGTCGCGGCCGTCGGCAGCCCGCGAACGCCTGATCTCCCGCACCTCCCGGGTACAGCAGCGCGCCCGGTCACGTGAAGTTCTGGACGAGGAGGAGACGTGACCGTCAGCCAACGTCAGGGCGGTGGGGTGCAGAAGGCCCCCCAGGGGGGTCTGGCCGAGGTCCTGGATCTGATCCTGGACAAGGGCCTCGTGATCGACGCGTTCGTCAAGGTGTCGCTGGTCGGGATCGAGCTGATCACGATCGACGCGCGCATCGTGGTCGCGAGCGTCGACACGTACCTGCGGTTCGCCGAGGCCACCAACCGCCTCGATCTGCACGCCAAGGGCGGCAAGGACCTCGGCGAGTTCATGGGCGGCATGACCGAGAACACCATGAAGGGGGGCGCCAAGGGCAAGACGAAGGGCGTCCTCGACGCGGGCAAGGAGAAGTGGGACGAGCTCCGCGAGGAGCGCCGTTCGAGCCGGAAGCAGGAGTCGTGAGCGAGGCGCCGGAGCAGGACTCCGGTGAGGAGCGGGTCGGGTCCTACGTCTACGGCATCCTGCGCTCCGGGCAGCGGATCCCCGACGGCCTGGAGGGCATCGACACGGGGAGCGAGGCGGGCGAGTCCGGGCTCGGGCTGGTCAGCTCGGGTCCGCTGGCCGCCGTCGTCAGCGACGTCGCGGTGGACCGTCCGCTGGGTACGCGCCAGCACCTGCTCGCCCACGAGCGGGTGCTCAACGCGATCGCCGTCGAGACCGCGGTGTTGCCGATGCGCTTCGGCGGGGTGCTCACCGACGACGACGCGGTGCGCGCGGAGCTGCTCGAGCCCCACCGGGACTACTTCGCCCGGGCGCTCGACGACATGGCCGACCTGATCCAGTTCTCGCTGCGCGGGGACTACGACCAGGACGTCGTGCTCACGCGGATCGTCGAGGAGAACCCGTCCATCCGGGACCTGCGGGAACGCATCTCCGGGATGGACGAGGACAGCTCCTACTACGACCGCGTGAAGCTCGGGGAGGCCGTCTCCCAGGCCATGGACGCGATCCGGGCGAACGACGCCGACGCCACGCTGGACGCCCTGGGGCGCTACGCCGTCGCGACGGTGGTCAAGGAGGCCAGCGGGGAGACGGGCGCGGTGCACGTGGCGTTCCTCGTCCGCCGGGACCACCGCTCCGACTTCGAGCGGGCGGTGGACGACCTCGGGGACGAGTGGTCGGGTCGGGTCGAGCTGCGTCTGTTCGGTCCGACGGCGTGCTTCGACTTCCTGCCGGAGTACGACGTGCCGGATCAGGACGGTGAGTGAGCCGTGGGGCTGTTCACCGAGCTGCTCCTGCTGCCGCTCGCGCCGGTGCGCGGGGTGGTGTGGGTCGCCGAACGGATCGAGGAACAGGTGGACCACCGCCTGAACGACCCGGCCGTCATCCGCGCGCAGATCGACGACCTCGACGCCGCCCACGAGCGCGGCGAGATCAGCGAGGCCGAGCGCGACGCCCAGCAGGACGTGCTGCTCGCCCGCCTGACCGGGCGTGAGCCGTCGGGCGGAGGGTCGTGAGCGGGGCCGACCGCTCCCGCCGTCGCAACCCGCTCGAGGAGGCCGACCGCCGCCGCTCCGGGGGCCGGTCGGCCCCCGCGAGGACGGGCAACGGGCGGCGGCGCGGGACGGACGACGAGCCGGAGCCGACCCGTCGTCGGGACGACGGGGACGCCCCGACCGACCAGGAGCGGCCCCGCCGTCGGGCGGCTCCGACGGACCAGGAGCGGCCCCGCCGGCGTCGGGTGGAGCCGGAGGAGGCAGCGGAGCCGGAGGAGGCAGCGGAGCCGGAGGTCGACGAGGACGAGCCCGAGGACGAGCCCGAGGACGAGCCCGAGGACGAGCCCGAGGACGAGCCCGAGGACGAGCCCGAGGACGACGTCGACGAGGTCGAGTCCGAGCCCGAGGAGCCGGAGCCGGAGCCCGAGCCGCAGCGGCCGCGCAAGGTGCCGGCCCGCGTGGTGGCGCGGTGGGCCGCGGAGCAGGTCATGGAGATGACCGGCAAGGAGTCCGAGAGCGTCACGTCGGTCCGACGCGACGAGGACGGGTGGACGGTCTCGCTCGAGGTGGTCGAGAGCCGGCGCATCCCGGACTCGACGGACCTGCTCGCGATCTACGAGGTCGAGATGGACGCCGACGGGGAGCTCGTCGGCTACAAGCGGGTCTCCCGCTACACCCGCGGCCGGGGCGACGACGACTGAGGAGGGACGCATGAACGAGCCGGTCCGCTGGACGGGCTCGATGCCTCCGACGCAGGGCCGCCAGGGCGGTCAGGGCGGTCAGGGTGGTCAGGCCGCCCGGGCGCCGGGAGGCACCGATCTCGCGGACATCCTCGAACGCGTGCTCGACAAGGGCATCGTGATCGCCGGGGACATCCAGATCAACCTGCTCGACATCGAACTGCTGACCATCAAGCTCCGCCTCGTCGTCGCCTCCGTCGACAAGGCCAAGGAGATGGGGATCGACTGGTGGGAGCGCGACCCCACCCTGTCGTCGGGTCGGGGTGAGCTGGAGGAGGAGAACGAGCGGCTGCGGGAGCGGGTCGCCGCGCTGGAGCAGGCGCAGGTCCGGCGGCCGGCGCGTCGCCGCACGAAGACCGAGCGGACACCGGAGCCGGAGGAGGAGCGGTGATCACCTACCTCTACGCCGTCGGCCGGGACCTCGAGCGGGTTCCCGACGTCGGGTCGGGCGGGGTCGGGGGCGGCGCGCTGCGGCTGGTCGGCGAGGCCGGTCTGCAGGCGGTGGTCTCCGACGTGGACCGGGAGGCGTTCGAGGACCTCGACGCCCACCGTGAGGACCTCGCGTGGTTGGCCTCGGTCGCCCGGGCGCACCACGGCGTGGTCGAGGCCGTGGGCCGGGCGCACGCCGTGGCGCCACTCGCCCTGGCCACGGTGTACCTCGACGACGACCGGGTCCGGGCCGTGCTGCGGGAGAGCCACGAGGCCTTCACCGCCGTGCTCGACCGCGTCGACGGCCGGGACGAGTGGGGGGTGAAGGCCTACGTCCGCCCGGGGGCGGCCCGGGCCGCGGCGGGGGAGCGGCCGAGTTCGGGCGCGGCGTACCTGCGGGCGCGCCGGGACGCCCTGCGGGCGGGGGACGCGGCGGTGGCCGACGCGGAGCGGGAGGCCGAGGCGGTCGACGCCGCGGTCTCGGCCCTGGCCGTGGAGTCGCGGCGGCATCCGCCGCAGGACCGGTCGCTGACCGGGCGGACGGAACAGATGGTGCTCAACGGGGCCTACCTGGTGGACCGGTCCGCGGCGGCCGAGGTGCGGGCGCTGGTCGAGGAGCGGTCCCGCACCGGCTCGATCGACCTCGAGCTCACCGGTCCGTGGGCGCCCTACTCGTTCGCGGGCGGTGCGGCGTGACCGTGGAGCACCGTCCGACGTCGCTGTTCGGGGACCGGGAGGTGGCGCTCGTCGACCTGCTCGACCGGCTCCTGGCCGGGGGCGTGGTGCTGACCGGGGACGTGACGATCTCGCTGGCCGGGATCGACCTGGTGCGCATCTCCCTGCGGGCACTCATCACGTCCATCGGGCCCGCGGAGCCGCCCCTGGAGGTCCCGTCGGAGCGGATGGTCGAGTGAGCGAGCGCATCGAGATCGACAAGGACGCGGTGCGGCGCGACCTCATGAAACTCGTCCTGACCATCGTCGAACTGCTCCGTCAACTCATGGAGCGCCAGGCGATCCGGCGGGTGGAGAACTGCGAGCTCACCGAGGAACAGGAGGAGGATCTGGGAACGGCACTCATGCTGCTCTCTGATGCGATGGACGAATTGACCGAGCAGTTCGGGCTCACGCCCGCGGACCTCAATCTCGACCTCGGTCCGCTGGGCCCGCTGCTGCCGCGCGACCGCTGAGGATCAGTCGTCGGCGACGGTGTCGATCGAGGCCTTCAGGCCCCGGTTGACCTCGTCCAGCTCCAGGGTGCGCGACCCCTCGTTGAGGGTGATCGACTGGATGACGGCCCAGTTGACCAGCACCATCGCATTGTTGTCGAGGTGGTAGCGGTGCACCTTGGCGCCCTCGACGAGCTCGTGGAGGTGGGCGGCGACGTCGTCCATCGGCTCCTCGAACTTGAGCGTGAGCGGAATCTGCGGAAGGGACACGTAGACGGTCACGGACCGATTCTACGATTGTTCAGGGTGGGGAGGAAGAATTCATGGAGATCGATGGTATCGAGGTCCTGGAATCGCCCGAGGACCACGGCTACTCGTGGCGCTGGGACGATCCGCGGGGTTTCGAGTCGGAAATCCTGTGGGACCGTCAGATCGGCTACCTGACCCTCGGCACCCGGGTGCCGCCGGGCGGCTGGACGCACTCCACGCTCGACGTCGAGCGGTGGGGCCACGCGCGCACGGTCTACGAGGCCCGGGACGCCGTCGAGCGCTACGTCACGCGGGCGACGGCGAAGCCGGACTGATCACTCCGGACCCGAGCCACCGCCCGAGGGCGGCTTGATCCGGACCACGCGGTCGTCGGTCGCACCGGGGGCGCCGCCGTCCTTGTTGACGGTGCCGAACCAGACGAAGCCGTCGGAGGCCAGGTCGGCCCCCGAGATCCGGCCGTAGGTGTTCTGCAGGACGGTCTGCGGTGCCCCGACGAAGCGGCCCTCGGCCGTCGGGTTGAGCACGAAGAGCCCCTTCGCGTCGCTCAGCCCGACGAGCAGCGTGCCGCCGCCCGCGGCACAGCCCGCGACGCCGGGCCGGTCGGGCCAGGTCCACGCGGGGGCCGCTGCGGCGGCCGTGCCGACGGGGGCGCCGGGCCGGACGGCGAGCAGCACGTCCCGGGTGCCCGTGCGATCGGTGACCCAGGTGGTGTTCGACGACGGGTCGGCACACGCGTCGCCGGGGGAGTGCAGGCCGGACCCGACGATCGGCGACGCCGGGTCCGGGTTGCCCGGGGCCGGGCGCCCGAAGGGGTCGATCCGCAGCAGCTTGCCGGCGAGGGAGGTGGGTCCGGGGTCGGGTGTCCCCGCGTCGCCGGTCGCGACCAACAACGTCCCGTTCGGCTCGACGCCGACCGTGCCCCGGTTGTCCGAGGCTCCCCGCGGGATGCCGGCCAGCACCGGCTTCGGGGTGTCGCCAGGAGCGATCCGCAGCACGGCGTTGCCCGACGGCGTCGTCGCGTAGGCGTAGAGGAGCTGGTCCTCGTCGTAGCTGGGGGAAAGGACGAGGCCGGTGAGCCCGCCGTCGCCCGCGGCGTCCACGGCCACGGTGGCCACGACCTGCGGCGCGGTCTGCGGGGCGACCCGCAGGATGCGGCCGGTGGTGCGCTCCGCCACGAGCGCCGCCTGACCGCCCGGGAGCGTGACGACCGCCGACACCGGGGCGAGGCAGGTGGCGACCACCTGCGGGTCCGGGTCGACGCAGGGCCCCGACGGCGGGGCGCCGCCCGGCGCGGACGGTGCCTGTGGTTCCGACGGGGCCGGCGACTGCGGCTGCGGGGCGCGCTCGGCCCCGATCTCGGGTTTGTCGCGCCACGTCGCGTCCGAGGCGTCGGGGAACCGGGCACACCCCGCGACGAGGGCGACGAGCACGACGGCGAGCCCGACGACGCGGGCGACCCGACCCGCCGGTCCACCCCGTCGCTGCGCTCGCCCCGATGACATCGCGCTCAGCGTAGGCGGCGCCGACTGAACCCGTCGTGAGCCCCGCGGGCCGGTCCGGGGGTGGTCTAGCCTCACGCCCCGATGAGTGACGACACCCTGACCGTGCTGGTCCCCGACGAGGTCGGCGAGCGCGAGCTCGCGCGGGTCGACGGCGTCCGGGCGGTCCGGTACGACGAGTCCGCCGGCGTCGACGGGTTGCCGGCCGAGGCCGCCGAGGCGCAGGTCTTCGTCCCCGGGTTCCTGGGCGCCGACGCCGCCCGGGACCTCCTCGCCGCGTGCCCCCGGGTCCGCCTGGTCCAGCTCCTGACGGCAGGTGCGGAGAAGTTCGTCGGGGTCCTCCCCGACGGTGTGGCGCTCTCCGACTGCAAGGGCGCCCACGGTGGTGTCACCGCGGAGTGGGTGCTCGCGGCGATCCTCGCGGTGCTGCGCGAGATCCCGGAGTTCGTGCGCCACCAGGTGGCCGCGCACTGGGACCAGCACCTCACCGACACCCTGACCGGCAGGAGCGTGCTCCTCGTCGGCGCGGGCGACCTCGCCGAGCAGACCCGACGTCGGCTCGAGCCCTTCGACGTCGGGCCGGTCACGCTGGTCGGGTCGCGCGCCCGCGAGGGGGTGCACGGCGTCGACGAGCTGCCCGACCTGCTGCCCGATCACGACATCACCGTCCTGCTCGTCCCGCTGACCGACGCCACCCGGGGCCTGGTCGACGCCGCGTTCCTCGCCGCGATGCCCGACGGGGCGCTGCTGGTCAACGCCGCCCGCGGACCCGTCGTGGACACCGACGCCCTGCTCGCCGAGCTCACCGCGCAGCGGCTCCGGGCGGCCCTCGACGTCACCGACCCCGAGCCGCTCCCGGCCGACCACCCGCTCTGGCGCGCGCCGAACCTGCTGATCACCCCGCACGTCGGCGGCAGCGTCCCGGGACACCTCGAGCGGGCCTACCGCGTCGTCGTGCCGCAGATCGAGGCGGTCGTCGCGGGGGAGGACCCGCCGAACCTGGTGGTCGGCCAGTACTGACGGCCCTATGGTTGGCTCCGGCGGGGCGACCTCTGTGTCGCACCCTCGGGTGCTGACTTCACCGCAGCGTTCTGCGCCGAGGCGCCCCGCCTCCCACCAAGCCGTCATGGTCCGGCTCGGCTGGTGTAGGTGTGGCCGGTCGGGGTGGTGGTCTGCACGGTGTGGGGTTGGTCGCCGTAGCCGTCGTGGAGGAGCTCGTGGCGCCACCCGGGGAGTTCCTTGTCCTCGTTGTGGCGCACGCAGCCACCGCGACCGTTCCCGAAACTCGTCGGGCCGCCGGCTTTGCGACCCTTGATGTGGTCCAGGTGCCGGATCGGGGCGTCGCAGAACGGTTCGCGGCACCAGCCGTGATCGCGCCAGGTGACCAGCTTCGCGAGGAACCCGTCGAACAACCGCCGCTGCGGGTCACCCCCGACCAGACCGCCGTGGACGGGGTGGGCGAACAGTCGCCGCCACCACCGCTGCCCGCCGGTGTAGCGCAGCAGGTCGGAGACGATCCCGGACGGCAGCGGGCCGTGCCCGACCAGTTCGGCGGTCTTCGGGCTGTCCGGGTCGGTCAACGCGTCGAGCGGGAGCACGATCCCGACCTCGACGTTGACGTCCTCGGCGTAGACCTGCCCGGTGAGTCGCTCCACCAGGGTGTCGGCGATGATCTGATCCCGGGTCCGGTCCTCGGTGTCCCCGGTGGCGATCAACGAGTCGGCGTACTTCCGGAGCGCGGCGATGCAGGCGACGCCCTGCTCGACGGGCAGCAGGCCGGAGAGCACGGCCATGGTGTCCGGCGCCGGGCGCAGCGTGACCCGCCGGTCCTTGCGGGCGGTGCGCCCGCGGGCGGTGAATCCGATGGGGTCGGCCTCGTAGGCGAGTTTCTTCACCGCCGCGACGGCGGCCTTGCGGCCCAGTTCGTCGAGCCCGGCCTCGGCGGCCTGCTTGTCGACCAGGCGGCGGGTCTCGGGGTCGAGGTGGCTGGTCAACGAGACGATCTGCTCGGCGAGCCATTCGCTGATCCGCCCGGCGGCGAGCAGCGCCCGGGTGCGGGGCAGGTCCGACGCGAGAGCCCGCGCCGCCGACAGGCGTCGGTCGGCGACGTGCGGGGAGACGTGGGCGGCCAGGGCGATCTGGTCGGCGATGCCGCGGCCGAGTTTCTCCGGGTCCAGCCGGCCGGTGGCGATCTGGGCGAGCTGCGCTTCGACCTGGGCGCGGCCGAACGCGACCATCGCGGAGTGCTGGGCCGCCGCCACTGCCGCGCGGGCCCGTTCCAGGACCGCGATCCGGTCCACACAGGCGGCGCCATCGTCACCAGGAGCCGGGTCGGTCGGGAGTTCGGCGAGTTCGCCGAGGCGGGTGAGCAGCGCGGTCAGCTCCTCGCCGACCGCGTCCACCGCCTCGTTCGAACTCATGTTCGCAAGCTAGCAGCGACCCCCGACAGTCACGGCCATCCCAGCGCCGCCACCAGCGAGAATGCGGCGAACCTGGCGTCCAGTGACAGCAACGACGCTTTCCTGCCACCGAGAAGCCGGTGCCTGTCGAAATCCGGGCGGCAGGCTCGACGGCAGGACGACCTGCCTTCGCGCATCGGAAGGAACTCCCGTGGATCCGGCTTCGCCGATCCCGACGGGAACACCTGGGCCGTGCAGGAGCTGCGGGTGCGGGGCGAGCGCCCGCTCATCCTTGTCGAGGCCCGGGGGCGGTTCGGCGCCACGGACTGAACCGTCCGGCCCGCGCGTCGAGCCGTCACCCGTCCGTGGGCGACCTAGGCTGCCTCGTCGTGAGCCTGTGGCGGCGGGA
Source organism: Actinomycetospora sp. NBRC 106378 (assembly GCF_030269685.1). GTDB lineage: Bacteria > Actinomycetota > Actinomycetes > Mycobacteriales > Pseudonocardiaceae > Actinomycetospora. The sequence goes on along the minus strand of NZ_BSTT01000006.1, from coordinate 306,536 downwards.
GCGGGTCGAGGGCGGCGGCGACCTCGCGTTCCTCGGCTTCGAGGGTGCGCCGAGCGACACCGCCGTCTTCCCGTGGCGCGAGGAGCGGCACGCCTCGACGCTCGACGAGCCCGTGCCGACCACGACCGTCGTCGCCGTGCGGCCGTGGGGCACCGAGGTCGGGCTGCTGGTGGCGCGGGTCGTCCTCGGCGTCACGGCGGTGTTCGGCGGGGCGCGGACCCTGTTCGACCTGCCCCGCGGCCACGGCGACGGCACCGCCCACACGCAGGCGCTGCTGACGGGTTACGGCTTCCGCCCGGTCGCCGAGCTCGCCACCGCCCTGGGCTGGGTGCAGCTGGTCACGGGGCTGCTCGTCGCGGTGGGGGTGTTCGCCTCGTTCGCCGGCTCGGCGCTGCTCGCGGTCGCGCTGGTCGCCCTCGTCGTCACGCTGCCCGCCGCCTGGGCCTCCGGCACCGTCGGCCCCGCCGAGCTCCCGCTGTTCGCGGTGGCGCTGGCCGCGGTCGTCGTGCTCGCCGGACCCGGCCGCATCAGCGGGGACGCCGACCGGCCCTGGTACCGGGCCCAGACCGCGGTCGGGCTCACGGCCGCCGTCATCGCGGTCGGGTCGGCCCTCACCGTCCTGCTCGCGATGCGTTCCTGACGACGGGCGTGGCCCGCTCCTCCCCGCGGGCCCGTGCGAGCGCCCGCGCCTCCACCTCGTCGCGGCGTGCCACGCAGCGGGCGGGGTTGCCGGCCCACACCTCGCCGACCCCGGTCGATCGGGTGAGCACCGCGTTCGCGCCGACGACGGTGTCCCGTCCGACGATCACCGGCCGGTCCGCGCTGCCCGCCACCACCGCCCCGGTGCAGATCACGGCGCCGTCCTCCACGATCACCGAGGGGCGGTCGTCGTGCCGGTGCAGCCACGGCACGGCGTCCCCGAGCATCACGCCCTGGTAGAGGGTCACGTCGGCCCCGATGCGCGTGTACGGCAGCACCATCGTGCCCAGCGCGCGGTGCTGCAGCGAGAGCCGGGGACCGATCTCGACCGTGTCCGGCCAGTCGATCCCGTACAGCGCCAGCAGCTCCAGCGCGGCCCGCCGCACGACCCGGGAGCGGCTGCGGCGGGCGCGAATCAGACGGAGGACCACGGACATGACGAAAATCCTGCGACCGGGACGCCTCCCGCGCAGGGAGCGCCACCCGAACGAGGTGGGAGCGGGCTCCCACTCGTGACCTGCCCGTGCCGGCGCCGTGACCCTCAGGTCCGGAGCCCCTCCTCGGCGACGTTCCGGCTCTCGACGCACCGTGCCGGGTTCCCGGCCCACACCTCGTCCGGCCCGGTCGAGCGCGTGACGATCGCGCCCCGTCGTACGACCGTGCCGCGTCCCACCACCGTCGGCCGGCCCGCACTCCCGACCACCACCGCGCCGTCCTCCAGCACCACGCCGTCGCAGAGGACCACCCGCACCCGGTGGTCGTCGTGGAAGCGCAGCCACGGGACGGCCTCGCCGACGGTGACCCCCCGCCCGAAGGTCACGTCCGCCCCGATCCGGGTCCACGGGTGCACCACGACCCGCGGCGACCGGCCCGGCAGGCGCAGCCCCGGACCGACCTCGACCGTCGACGGCCAGTCGACGCCGCAGAGCGCCAGGGCCTCCAGCGCCACCCGACGGACGAGCGCGGAGCGGCTGCGGCGGGCGCGGAGGAGACGCGGCACGAAGGACACGACTCGATCGTGCGCGACCGGCGTCCGCGGCGACAGGTGGGCCACCCGTTGGAGATCTCCGAAGCGCGCCTAGAGGTCCCGGACCGCGCCGGTGGCACCCGACGTCACGAGCTTGGCGTAGGCACGCAGCGCCGCCGTGAGGTGCCGGCCGCGGTCGGTCCGCGGCTGCCACGGGCGCTCCGAGGTCTCCATCTTCGCGCGGCGCTCGGCGAGGACCTCGTCGTCGACCAGCAGCTCGATCCGGCGGGAGTCGACGTCGATGAGGATCTGGTCGCCCTGCTCGACGAGGGCGATCACACCGCCGGCCGCGGCTTCGGGCGAGACGTGCCCGACGCTGATGCCCGACGACCCGCCGGAGAAGCGGCCGTCGGTGACGAGCGCGCACACCGCCCCGAGGCCCGCTCCCTTGAGGAACGCGGTCGGGTGCAGCATCTCCTGCATGCCCGGGCCGCCCGCGGGGCCCTCGTAGCGCACGACGACGACGTCGCCCGGCTGCACCTCGCGGTTGAGGATGACCGAGACGGCCTCCTCCTGGGAGTCGACCACGCGGGCCGGACCCTGGAAGTGGCGGCCGTTCTCGGGCAGGCCGGCGCTCTTGATCACGGCGCCGTCGGTCGACAGGTTGCCGGTGAGCACGGCGAGCCCGCCGTCGGCGGAGAAGGCGTGCTCCACGTCGTGGATACATCCAGCTGCAGCGTCGGTGTCCAGGGAGGACCAGCGGTTCGTCGTCGAGAACGGCTCCACGGTGCGCACCCCGCCCGGAGCGGCGTGGAACAGCTCCACGGCCTCCTCCGACGGCGACGCGCCCCGGATGTCCCAGCGCCCGAGCCAGCTCTCCAGCGAGTCCGCGTGCACCGCGTGGACGTCGCGGTGCAGCAGCCCGCCGCGGTCGAGCTCGCCCAGGATCGCGGGGATGCCGCCCGCGCGGTGGACGTCCTCCATGTGGAAGTTCGAGTTCGGCGCGACCTTCGACACGCACGGCACGCGGCGGCTGACCGCGTCGATGTCGGCGAGCGAGAAGTCCAGGCCGGCCTCGTGCGCGGCGGCCAGGATGTGCAGCACCGTGTTCGTCGAGCCGCCCATCGCGACGTCGAGCGCCATCGCGTTCTCGAACGCGTGCTTGTTCGCGATCGCGCGCGGCAGCACCGACTCGTCGTCGCCCTCGTAGAACCGGCGGGCGAGCTCGACGACCGTGCGACCCGCCGTCAGGAAGAGGTCCCGGCGGGCGGCGTGGGTGGCGAGGGTGGAGCCGTTGCCCGGCAGCGAGAGGCCGAGGGCCTCGGTGAGGCAGTTCATCGAGTTCGCGGTGAACATGCCCGAGCACGACCCGCAGGTCGGACACGCGGACCGCTCGACCTTGGTGAGGCCGTCGTCGGTGACCTCGCTGGACGCGGACGCGGAGATCGCGGTGATGAGGTCGGTCGGGGCCTGCGCGACGCCCCCGACGACGACCGCCTTGCCGGCCTCCATCGGCCCGCCGGAGACGAAGACGGTCGGGATGTTCAGCCGCATCGCGGCGTTGAGCATGCCCGGCGTGATCTTGTCGCAGTTCGAGATGCAGACCAGGGCGTCGACCGCGTGCCCCTGCACCATGTGCTCGACCGCGTCCGAGATGACCTCCCGGCTGGGCAGCGAGTGCAGCATCCCGCCGTGGCCCATGGCGATGCCGTCGTCCACCGCGATGGTGTGGAACTCCCGCGCGACGCCGCCCGCCTCGCGCACCGCGCCGGCGACGAGCTCGCCCATCTCCCTGAGGTGCACGTGCCCCGGCACGAACTGCGTGTACGAGTTCGCGATCGCGATCAGCGGCCTGCCGAAGTCGTCGTCGGTCATGCCGGTGGCCCGCCACAGGGCGCGCGCGCCGGCGGCGTTGCGGCCCTGGGTGGTGACGCGGGAACGGAGCGGCGGCACAGCGGTCCTCCAGAGACGGTTGCGGTCTTCCGTCCGGAGGCTACGCCCGCCCTTTTCCCGACAAGGCAACCGAGCACGCCGATAGGGGGTCGGTGCGGCTCAGGCCTCCTTGCGCGACGGCTCGGGGTCGTCCGGGGTGTGCTCGGTGGCCGCGCCGGCGGTGTCGGCGTCCTCGGGGGCGGCGGTGTCCTCGGTGTCCTCGGTGGCGTCGGCGTCCTGCTCGGCCCGGTGCTCGCGCAGCTTCGCGACCCGCATGCGCGCGGCCTCGAGCTCGCGCGCGTGCTCGGCGGCGGCCGCCGCCTCCGCGGGCGTGGGCGCGGTGATGCGGTGCCCGGACGCCTCGGCGACGCGGCCGAGATCGCGGATGCGCACCCCGCGCAGCTCGAGCTCGGCGCCCTCGACGGGGACGGCCCGGACCCAGTTCTTCTCCGGCAGCCGCAGACCCGAGAGGTCCGACCACGCCACCGAGCGGGTGCCGACGAGGCCCTGCACGTGCAGGCCCTCCTCGTCGACCCGGGTGCGGGACCGCACGACCCAGACCCCGATCGCGACCGGGACGAGGAAGAGCAGGAACCAGGGCCCGCCCTGGAACGCGATGGGGGACAGGCACAGCGCGAGGAAGCCCACGGCGACGAGCGCGACCGTGGGCACGGCCCGGAACGTCGCCGGCGCGGCCGGGGCGGACGACCCGGAGGTCGCCGTCCCGGCGGGGGTCTGCTGCTCGTCGGCCACGTCCGCGATGGTGCCAGCCGGGGCACGACCCGGCGTCGTGAAGGCCCGGCGTGGTGTGACGCGGGTGATGTTCCGGGGGCGTGCGGGGCCCGTGCTACCGTCTCGGGCATGCAGCGAATTCTCGTACTCGCCGGGCGCGTCAGCGTCTGACGAGCATCGTGCTCGCCGCCTGAAGAATCCTGACGCGCCTGCCCTCTCCGCCTCCCGGCGGCGAGGGTTTTTTCGTGTCCGGGGCCCGTTGACCTTCCACAGAGGCTGAATCACCGATGACCACAGCCAGACCGCGCCCGGCGCCCCGCACCGGCGCGCCGAGCGAGCAGCAGGACTCCGCGGCCCAGGCCGGGACGCCCGGCCGCGCCGCCGCGCCGCGCCCCGCCCGGGTCGACCCCACTCCCGCCACCGGCGCGCAGTCGCTCGTGCGCTCGCTCGAGGCCGTCGGGTGCGACGTCGTGTTCGGCATCCCGGGCGGCGCGATCCTCCCGGCCTACGACCCCCTCTACGACTCCACCCTCGTGCGGCACATCCTCGTGCGGCACGAGCAGGGCGCGGGCCACGCGGCCACCGGGTACGCCCAGGCCACCGGGCGGGTCGGGGTCTGCATCGCGACGTCGGGTCCGGGCGCCACCAACCTGGTCACCCCGCTCGCGGACGCGATGCTCGACTCGGTGCCGGTCGTCGCGATCACCGGTCAGGTCGGGCGCAAGATGATCGGCACGGACGCGTTCCAGGAAGCCGACATCTGCGGCATCACGCTGCCGATCACCAAGCACAACATGCTGGTCACCGACCCGGCGGACATCCCGCGGGCGATCACCGAGGCGTTCCACATCGCGTCGACCGGGCGCCCCGGCCCTGTGCTCGTCGACCTGCCCAAGGACGTGCTGCAGGCGCAGACCACGTTCTCGTGGCCGGCCGAGATGGCGCTGCCCGGCTACCGCCCGACGACGAAGCCGCACGGCAAGCAGATCCGTGAGGCCGCCCGGCTGATCGGCGAGGCCCGGCGTCCCGTGCTCTACGTCGGCGGCGGCGTCATCAAGGCCAACGCGTCGGCGGAGCTCATGGAACTCGCCCGCGAGACCGGCGCGCCCGTCGTCACCACCCTCATGGCGCGCGGCGCCTTCCCCGACTCGCACCCGCAGAACCTCGGCATGCCGGGCATGCACGGCACGGTCGCGGCGGTGGCGGCGATGCAGCGCTCGGACCTGCTGATCGCGCTCGGCGCGCGGTTCGACGACCGCGTCACCGGTGACCTGTCGACGTTCGCGCCGGACGCGCGGATCGTGCACGCCGACATCGACCCCGCCGAGATCGGCAAGAACCGCGTCGCCGACGTGCCCATCGTGGGCGACGCCCGCGAGGTCATCGGCGAACTCACCGCGGCGCTGCGCAACCGGGAGGGGGAGCGCACCGACCTGACGTCGTGGTGGAACCAGCTCAACTCCTGGCGGGAGACGTTCCCGCTCGGCTACGACGAGCCGGCCGACGGCACCCTGTCGCCGGAGTACGTCATCGAGCGCATCGGGAAGATCGCGGGCCCGGAGGCGATCTACTCCGCCGGCGTCGGCCAGCACCAGATGTGGGCCGCGCAGTTCATCGGCTACGAGCACCCGCGCACCTGGCTCAACTCCGGCGGCGCCGGGACGATGGGCTACGGCGTGCCGGCGGCGATGGGCGCGAAGGTCGGGATGCCCGACACCACCGTGTGGTGCATCGACGGTGACGGCTGCTTCCAGATGACCAACCAGGAGCTCGCCACCTGCGCGATCGAGGGCATCCCGATCAAGGTCGCGGTCATCAACAACGGCAACCTCGGCATGGTGCGGCAGTGGCAGACCCTGTTCTACGGGGAGCGCTACTCCAACACCGAGCTCGGGACGCACAAGCACCGCGTGCCCGACTTCGTCATGCTCGCCGAGGCGCTGGGCTGCGAGGGCCTGCGCTGCGAGTCCAAGGACGAGGTCGACCGCGTGATCGAGCAGGCCATGGCGATCAACGACCGCCCCGTCGTCATCGACTTCACCGTCGGCGCCGACGCGCAGGTGTGGCCGATGGTCGCGGCCGGGACCGGCAACGACCAGATCATGGCCGCCCGGGACATCCGGCCGCTGTTCGACGACCCGGAGGCGGGCGGCGCGGACGAGGTCGTGACGGACATCGAGCGGGAGCAGTGATGAGCACCCACACCCTGTCGGTCCTCGTCGAGGACAAGCCCGGCGTGCTGGCCCGCATCTCGGGCCTGTTCTCCCGGCGCGGCTACAACATCCAGTCGCTCGCGGTCGGTCCGACCGAGGAGCACGGGATCTCCCGCATGACCATCTGCGTCAGCGTCGACGAGTTCCCGCTCGAGCAGGTGACCAAGCAGCTCAACAAGCTGGTGAACGTCATCAAGATCGTGGAGCTGGAGCCGACGACCTCGGTCCAGCGCGAACTGGTCATGCTCAAGGTGCGGGCCGACGCCACCGTGCGCTCGCAGGTGCTCGAGGTGACGCAGATGTTCCGGGCGAAGGTGGTCGACGTCGCACCCGACGCCGTCACCGTCGAGGCCACCGGCACGGCTGACAAGCTGTCGGCGTTGCGGCGGATGCTCGAGCCCTACGGCATCCGCGAGATCGTCCAGTCGGGGATGGTCGCGCTGGCCCGCGGGCCGCGCGCGATCGCCGCGAATCGTTAGTACGTCTTTCAGTACGTCAGTCAGGAAGGAACCGCAGTTCCCATGAGTGTCGAGATCTTCTACGACGCCGATGCCGATCTCTCGATCATCCAGGGCCGCAAGGTCGCCGTGATCGGGTACGGCTCCCAGGGCCACGCCCACTCGCTGTCGCTGCGCGACTCGGGCGTCGACGTGCGCATCGGGCTCCCCGAGTCCTCGAAGTCGCGCGCCAAGGCCGAGGAGGAGGGGCTGCGGGTGGTGACGCCGGCCGAGGCCGCCGCCGAGGCCGACCTGATCATGATCCTGGCGCCGGACACCAAGCAGCGCCAGATCTACGCCGACGACATCGCGCCGAACCTGAAGTCCGGCGACGCGATCTTCTTCGGGCACGGCTTCAACATCCGCTACGACCTGATCAAGCCGCCGTCGGACGTCGACGTCGCCATGGTCGCGCCGAAGGGTCCGGGCCACCTGGTCCGCCGCCAGTTCGTCGACGGCAAGGGCGTGCCCTGCCTCATCGCGGTGGAGCAGGACGCCTCCGGCCAGGCCCAGGCGCTCGCCCTCTCCTACGCGTCGGCGATCGGCGGCGGCCGCGCGGGCGTCATCAAGACGACGTTCACCGAGGAGACCGAGACCGACCTCTTCGGCGAGCAGGCCGTGCTCTGCGGCGGCACGTCGGCGCTGGTCCAGGCAGGGTTCGAGACCCTCGTCGAGGCGGGCTACGCCCCGGAGATCGCCTACTTCGAATGCCTCCACGAGCTCAAGCTGATCGTGGACCTCATGTGGGAGAAGGGCATCTACGGCCAGCGCTACAGCTGTTCGGACACCGCCGAGTACGGCGACCTCACCCGGGGCCCGCGCATCATCAACCCGGCCGTGAAGGACGAGATGCGCCGCGTGCTCACCGAGATCCAGGACGGGTCCTTCGCCCGCGAGTGGATCGCCGAGGACGACAACGGCCGCCCGAACTTCACCAAGCTCGAGGAGGAGGGCAAGGCCCACCAGATCGAGCAGGTCGGCGCCAAGCTCCGCGACCTGATGCCGTTCATCCCGAAGCAGTCCCTCTGATCTGCTGCGGTTCCTGACGGCGGGCGCACTCCTCGGTGCGCCCGCCGTCGTTCGTCGTGGGTCCGCCGCCCTGACGTCAGTACTGGCACATGACTGACACCTGACGTCAGAACGGCGCCACTCGCACGAGCGGGCGCCCGACGGCGGCCGTCAGCGCTGGCACATCGCTGACACCTGACGTCAGAACGGCGCCACTCGCACCAACGAGCACATGACGGCGGACGTACCTGATTGGTACGTCCGCCGTCGTCGTTCATCCCCAATGGCAGTACGGCCCCTGCCTGTCCACAGGCCGACGGCTCGTTTCACCACGGTCCGGCCGACCGCCTCACGCTCCGGGCATGAAACGAGGTCGGTGGGCGGACGACATGTCGGCGATCCACGAGGCGGCGGAGGACGACACGATCCATGCGCGCGTTCTCATGGAGATGGGGATGCCCGAGGGCACCATCTATCGCCGGTGTCGAGACGGTGGCCCGTGGACATTGGCCGCACCGGCGACGATCCGGCTCAGCACGGGCACCCCGACCCGGCGCCAGCTCCTCCGTGCTGCACTCGTCTACGCGGGCGATCTTGCCGTCGTCACCGGTCTCGACGCGGCGCGCGCTCACGGTCTACGACGCGGCGAGCTGCCGACGTCGGTCCACCTCCTCATCCCGGCTGCGCTCCGCGTGCAGGGACTTCCTTGGCTGCGCATCGAACGGACGACCCGCCCCTTGGTTCCGCTGACCCGGGACGGACTGCCGGTCGTGCGACTCGAGCGAGCAGTCGTCGATGCCGCTCGCCGGATGCGCGGGGAGAGCGACATCGCCGCTGTCCTCACCGAACCCGTCCAACGACGGATGACCTTGCCAGAGCACCTCTCCGTCGAGTTGGAGGAGGGCAACCGACGGGGGACGGCGACGCCGCGGAAGGTACTGCGGGCCGTGTCGGCCGGCGTGCGATCGGCCGGCGAGTTCGAGTTCCACCGTTGGTGGTTCGCCCACCCCGAGCTGGCGGCGCACGAGGTCCTCTTCAATGTCCGCCTGTACCAGGGTGACCACTTCCTCAGGATCGCCGACGCCTACCTGCCGAGGATCGGTCTCGTCCTGCAGAACGACTCCACCGAGCATCACTTCATGACGACCGAGCAAGTGGTCGAGACGGAGCGGCAGCACCGTGCCTACCGGTCGGCGGGGCTCCATGTGTACGGCGTCCGCCCGACCCGGATCATGAACGACTCGGCGGCCATGCTCGAGGACGTCCTGCAGTCGATCCGGACCGCGGAAGAGCTGCCGACCCCGCTCGTCCGGTGGCAATCGGATCTCCCGCGCACCGGATGAGGCCTGCGCGAGACCTGCGAGTGGCGCCGTTCTGACGTCAGGTGTCAGCGCTGTGCCATTGCTGATCCGCGGAGCGCGGAACGGTGATGTGCGAGTGGCGCCGTCCTGACGTCAGGTGTCAGTGCTGTGCCATTGCTGACGAAGCGGGGCCGGGTGAGCCGGGAGTGAGGTCTATCGACCCAGGGTGTGGCGTACGGCACGATGTGCGCGGAGTCAGCACCGCCGCCGACCCGGGGGAGAAGCATGTCGAAGCCCGTCGTCCTGATGGCCGAGAAGCTCGCCCCGTCGGCGCTGGAGGTGTTCGGCGACGAGGTGGAGGTCCGGCTGGTCGACGGGACCGACCGGGCGGCCCTGCTCGCGGCGGTCGCCGACGCGGACGCCCTGCTCGTGCGCAGCGCCACGCAGGTCGACGCGGAGGTGTTCGCGGCGCAGCGGCGGCTGACCGTGGTCGGGCGCGCCGGGGTCGGGCTCGACAACGTCGACGTGCCGGCGGCGACGGCGGCCGGCGTGATGGTCGTGAACGCCCCGGTCTCCAACATCGTCTCGGCCGCGGAGCACGCCCTCGCCCTGCTGCTCGCGACCGCCCGGCACATCCCCGCCGCCGACGCCGCCCTGCGCCGCGGCGAGTGGGCCCGCAGCCGCTACACGGGCGTCGAGATCCAGGGCAAGACGGTCGGGGTGATCGGGCTCGGGAAGATCGGCCAGCTGTTCGCGAGCCGCATCAAGGCCTTCGACACCCACGTGATCGCCTACGACCCGTACCTGCCGGCCAGCCGTGCCGCCCAGCTCGGGATCGAACTCGTGGAGCTGGACGAGCTGCTGACCCGCGCCGACATGATGACGATCCACCTGCCGAAGACCCCCGAGACGCAGGGGCTGATCGGGAAGGAGGCGCTGGCGCGGACGAAGCCCGGCGTCATCGTCGTCAACGCCGCCCGCGGCGGGCTCGTCGACGAGGACGCGCTGGCCGAGGCGATCCGCTCCGGGCACGTGGCCGGCGCCGGCGTGGACGTCTACGTCACCGAGCCGACCACCCACAGTCCGCTGTTCGAGCTCGAGCAGGTCACGGCGACCCCGCACCTCGGTGCGTCGACCGCCGAGGCGCAGGACCGCGCGGGCACCGACGTCGCCCACTCCGTGCTCCGGGCGCTGCGCGGCGACTTCGTGCCCGACGCGGTCAACGTGCAGGGCGGGGCGGTCGGCGAGGAGGTCCGGCCGTGGCTCGGCGTCACGCAGAAGCTGGGCACGCTGCTGTCGACCCTCGTGGGGCAGCCGGAGTCGATCGTCGTCGAGGTGCGCGGCGAGCTCGCGCACGAGGACGTCGGGGTCCTGGAGCTGGCCGCGCTGCGCGGCGTGTTCGGCGAGGTCGTCGACGAGCCGGTCACGTTCGTCAACGCCCCGGCCCTGGCGGCCGAGCGGGGTGTCCGGGTGAGCGTCGAGACCGCCAGCGAGAGCCCGAACCACCGCAGCCTCGTCACGCTGCGCGCCGACGGCACCACCGTGTCCGGCGCGCTCACCGGCACCGACCAGGTCGAGAAGTTGGTCGAGATCAACGGGCGGTCGTTCGACCTGCGCGCCGAGGGCCACGTGCTGCTCTTCGAGTACACCGACCGGCCCGGGGCGATGGGCCTGGTGGGCACCCGGTTGGGCGAATCGGGGGTGAACATCGAGGCCGCGCAGCTCTCGCAGACGCGGGACCGGGGCTCGTCGCTCATGCTCCTGCGCGTCGACCGGGCGGTCCCGGAGGACGTCCTGGCCCCGATCGGGAGCACGCTGCAGGCCCGGACCACCCGAATGATCCCGTTCGGCTGAGGGTCGGATCGGGCAACGCGGGTACGGGGACATCCCATGGAGTGATCCGGTGCGGAGTCCGGCCGACACGCGCGGTAGCCTCCACCGCAGGTGAGGCCCGGTCGCACCATCGAGGTCGGCCCGTCGGGGGAGGAAGACTGGACATGCGACTCGCGGTGGTTCCCGGAGACGGCATCGGACCGGAGGTCACCAACGAGGCCCTCAAGGTCCTCTCCGAGCTGGCCCCGCAGATCGAGTCGACGCACTACGACCTCGGCGCCGCCCGCTGGCACTCCACCGGCGAGCTGCTGCCCGAGTCGGTGCTCACCGAGCTGCGCGAGCACGACGCGATCCTCCTGGGCGCCGTCGGCGACCCGTCGGTGCCCAGCGGCATCCTCGAGCGCGGGCTGCTGCTGCGCCTGCGCTTCGAGCTCGACCACCACGTCAACCTGCGGCCGGCCCGGCTCTACCCGGGGGTGCGTGGGCCGCTGTCAGCGCAGCCCGAGGTCGACCTCGTCGTGGTGCGCGAGGGCACCGAGGGCCCCTACGCCGGCACCGGCGGGCTGCTGCGGAAGGACACCCCGCAGGAGATCGCGACCGAGGTCAGCATCAACACGGCCTTCGGGGTGGAGCGGGTCGTCCGCGACGCCTTCACCCGCGCCGCGAACCGCCCGCGCCGCAAGCTGACCCTGGTGCACAAGACCAACGTCCTCACCCACGCCGGCTCGTTGTGGTCGCGCGTGGTCGAGGAGGTCTCGCTCGAGCACCCGGACGTCTCGGTCGACTACCAGCACGTCGACTCGACGACGATCCACCTGGTCACCGACCCGTCGCGCTACGACGTGATCGTCACCGACAACCTGTTCGGCGACATCCTCACCGACCTCGCGGCCGCGGTCACCGGTGGCATCGGGCTCGCGGCGTCGGGCAACCTCGACGTCAGCCGCGCCAACCCGAGCATGTTCGAGCCGGTCCACGGCTCGGCCCCGGACATCGCCGGCAAGGGCATCGCCGACCCGACGGCCGCCGTGCTGTCGGTCGCGCTGCTGCTCGACCACCTCGGCGAGCCCGAGCTGGCCCGCCGCGTCGAGGCCGCCGTCGCGTTCGACCTCGCCACCCGCGACCACCAGAACCCGGGCGGCACCAGTGCGGTCGGCGACCGCCTCGCCGCCCTGGTCTCCAGCGTCGCGGGAACCCGCAGCCTGGCCTGAGCCGTGCGCGGCTCCCTCGACGACCTCCTCGCCCTGCTCTGGGGCGCAGGAGGTCTCGTCGTCTCCGGGTACTTCCTCTACCTCGCCCTCGGCCCCGGGAGCCTGGGCAACCCGTGGCCGCTGACCGGGCTCGCCGTCGTCGCCCTCGTCGGGTTCTCGACGGTGGCCGTGCGCCATCGCCGTGCCGCGAAGGCGGCCCGCGCGGAGCGGGAGTCCGGCCCCGTCGGCGGCTGGCGGGTCACCCCGCGGGTCCCCGACGCCGGCCCGGTGCCGGTGGGGGTGCCGGCGAGGGTGCCGGCCCCGCCCGCCCCGGAACGCTCCTCCCCGCCGGAGCTCTCGGTCGGGGGGCGCGCCGAGCTGGCCCGGGTGGTCGGCGTCCTCGACCGCGCCGGCCTCTTCCGGCCGCGCCCCCCGCGGCCGGTCGACCTCATGGAGGCGGTGGCCGACGCGGGCGAACCGGTCACGGCCGCCACCGTGCTCTCGGGGTTGTGGGAGATCGAGTACTGGCACCCGGAGGCCGACCCCGCCCCGATGCGGGCGCTCGCCTTCCACGACAGCCACGTCGAGCAGCTCGAGGACACCCTGCGCGAGCAGGTCGCCGACCTGGCCCGCCTCACCGGGGCCGACATCACGGTCGAGCACCTGGAGGTGGGGGAGCGTCGGACCGAGCTGACCCTCGCCGTCGTCGGGAAGGCCCTTCCGTTGAGCTGGGCGAGCCACCCGAAGTACCTCTCGACGGTGCTGCACGCGGCCGTGGCACGGGCGCTGCCCGAGGTCCCGCTGGCGTGGACCTGGTCCGACCAGGGGGCCTGGCTCGCCGTGCCCCGCACGGACCTCGCGACCCTGAACGCCGAGCTCGGACGGGCCGGGGACTGGAGCCGCGTGGCCGACGAGGAGCCGATGGCGGCCGGGGAGCTGATCCGGCCCGGCGACTAGGGTGGTCGGCGTGCGTCTTGCTCGGATCTCCCACGCCGACGGTGTCTCGTTCGCCGCCCTCCAGTCGCCCACCGCCGCCGGTGGCAGCCCCGAGAGCGGGGACATCTGCGCCGAGATCGCGGAGCACCCGTTCGGCGACCCGACCTTCACCGGCCGCACGTGGCCGCTCGCGGACGTCCGCCTGCTCGCGCCGATTCTGCCGTCGAAGGTGGTCTGCATCGGCAAGAACTACGCCGAGCACGTGGCCGAGATGGGCGGCGGCGACGCCCCGGCCAACCCGCTGATCTTCATGAAGCCGTCGACGAGCGTGATCGGCCCGGGCCTGCCGATCCTGCGCCCCGCCGACTCCGAGCGGGTGGACTACGAGGGCGAGCTCGCCGTCGTGATCGGGGTGCCGTGCCGCGACGTGCCCGAGGCGCGGGCGAAGGACGTGGTGCTCGGGTACACCGTCGCGAACGACGTCACCGCCCGCGACCTGCAGTCCTCCGACGGGCAGTGGACCCGGGCGAAGGGGTACGACACCTTCTGCCCGCTCGGACCGTGGATCGAGACGCAGCTCGACCCGTCCGACCTCGCGATCGAGACGACGCTCGACGGCGCTTCGGTGCAGAAGTCGCGCACGAGCATGCTCATCCACGGCATCGAGAAGCAGATCGCCTACATCTCGCGGGTGATGACGCTGCTGCCCGGCGACACGATCCTCACCGGCACCCCCGCCGGTGTCGGTCCGATGGTCGACGGCCAGACGGTGTCGGTGACCGTCGAGGGCATCGGCACGCTGACGAACCCGGTGCGGGATCGCTGATGGGCGAGCGCAGCGACGGGGGACGGCTCTGATGGCCCGCAAGCGCGGCGGTGAGGCCGCCGAGTCGACCTCGCAGGACTGGGTGGCGACCCTCGCCGACGACGTCGTCGCCAAGGCCGAGCCGGGGCGCACCATCGTCTGCGCGAGCGGATTGAGCCCGTCCGGGCCGATCCACCTGGGCAACCTGCGCGAGGTCCTCACCCCCCACCTGGTCGCCGACGAGATCCGCCGTCGCGGCATCCCGTGCGAGCACGTCATCTCCTGGGACGACTTCGACCGTTTCCGCCGCGTGCCGAAGGGCGTCGAGGGCATCGACGACTCCTGGGCCGAGCACATCGGCAAGCCGCTCACGGCGGTCCCGGCACCGCGCGGCAGCGCGCACCCGAACTGGGCCGAGCACTTCAAGGCGCCGATGATCGCGGCGCTGGACGAGCTCGGCGTGCCGTTCCGCGGGATCTCGCAGACGCAGATGTACACCTCGGGCGCCTACGTCGCGCAGACACTGCTCGCCATGCGCGAGCGCTCGCGCATCGACGCGGTGCTGGGTCGCTTCCGCACGAAGAAGACCCTCCCCGAGGGCGACGACGTCGAGGAGGGTCCCGACGACGAGGCGGTCGGCTCGGCGACCGGGGAGTACTTCCCCTACAAGCCGTTCTGCTCGGCGTGCGGCAAGGACGACACCACGATCGTCGCCTACGACGACGACTCCACCGAGATGACCTTCACCTGCGCGTGCGGGTCGTCGGAGACCGTGCAGCTGTCGGAGTTCACGCGCGGCAAGCTCGTGTGGAAGGTCGACTGGCCCATGCGCTGGGCCTACGAGGGCGTCGACTTCGAGCCGAGCGGGGTGGACCACTCGTCACCGGGGTCGTCGTACGAGGTCGGCGGTCTGCTGGTGTCGGAGATCTTCGGCGGCCGGCAGCCGATCGGCCCGATGTACGCCTTCGTCGGCATCTCGGGGCAGGCCAAGATGTCGTCGTCGAAGGGCGGCGTACCGACCCCGTCGTCGGCACTCGAGGTCTTCGAGGCGCCGCTGCTGCGCTGGCTCTACGCCCGTCGTCGTCCGAACCAGGCCATCAAGGTCGCGTTCGACGCCGAGCTCTCCCGGCTCTACGACGAGTGGGATGCGCTCTCGCGCAAGGTCGCGGGCGGCACCGCCCCGCCGATCGAGGCGCTCGGGCACGCGCGGTCGGTCGCGACGGCGGAGCGGCCCCTGCCGACCACGCCGCAGCCGGTGTCGTTCCGGACCCTCACCTCCGTCGTCGACGTCACCACCGGCGACCCGGAGCAGCTCGGCCGCATCCTCACCGGCCTGGTGTCGAGCGACCCCGAGGAGCCGGTCACCCTCGACGACCTGCGCCCGCGGTTGGACCGTGCGGAGGCGTGGGTCGAGCACTACATGCCCGAGGAGTCGCACACGCGGCTGCTGGCGGCCCCGGACACGGCGCTGCTGTCCTCGCTCGACGACACCGACCGCGAGTCGCTGCGGTTGCTGCTCGACGGGCTCGAGCAGGACTGGTCGCTCGAGGGCCTGACGACGCTCGTCTACGGCGTGCCGAAGCAGCAGGCCGGCCTGCCGCTGGACACGAAGCCGACCGACGAGCTGAAGGCCGCGCAGCGCCGCTTCTTCGTGCTGCTCTACCGGGCGCTCGTCGGCTCGGAGACCGGGCCGCGCCTGCCGACGCTGCTGCTCGCGGCCGGTCCGGAGGCCGTGCGCCGCCAGCTCGGGTCCTGACGACGGGTCCCGCGCGAGAAATCTCGCGGGGCTCGTCGAAAAGCCTTGGGTCCATCCGACGTCCGGTCAGAGACCGGATCCGGGAGGAACCATGAACGACACCGCCGCGTACGCCGACGTCAACGGGCTGCACCTCTACCACGAGGTGCACGGCAACGCTGGCACGCCGCTCGTGCTGCTGCACGGGGGCCTGCTCAACATCGAGATCGCGTTCCGGGACCTGATCCCGGGCCTCGCGACGCGGCACCGGGTGATCGCGGTGGAGCTGCAGGGGCACGGTCGCACCGCCGACATCGACCGCGAGATCACCCCCGCGAACTCCGCCGCCGACGTCGTCGCGCTGCTCGACCACCTCGGGATCGGCGCCGCGCACGTGCTCGGCCACAGCATGGGCGGGGCGGTGGCGATGGAGCTCGCGGTCTCCCACCCCGACCGCGTCCTCTCCGTGGTCGCCGCGTCGGTCACCGTGCGGCCGGAGGGCATGCACCCCGACCTGATGGACTCGGCGAAGCACGCCACCTCCGATCGCATGCCCACCGCCGAGGACTTCACCGCGATGTCGGAGACCTACGCGCGGCTCTCCCCGCACCCGGACCACTTCCAGGACTTCATGACGACGCTGTCGAGCTCCGCCGCCGACCTGCGCGGCTGGAGCGACGAGGCGCTCGCGGGGATCACCGCCCCGGTCCTGTTCGTGCAGGGCGACCGGGACTTCACCACCCTCGAGCACGCCGCGCTCATGGTCGACCTCGTCGCCGGCTCGCAGCTCGCGATCCTGCCCGGGACGACGCACATGCAGGTCACCGGTCACCCGGCGCTCCCGGTCCTGCTCGAGGGGTTCCTGGCCTAGAGCGGCAGGTCGTGGTCGCCGTACCGGTGCGACTCCTCGCGCGGGTACCCGATCATGACGGTGCGGTGGGGCCGGTCGGACAGCGCCTCGGCGACCACGCGGGCGGAGGTTCCCTCCAGGTAGGGCTCGACCATCGTCACCGTCGGGACCTCCCCGACGGCGGCGCGCAGCCCGGCGGCGTCGAAGGGGCGCACCGTCGAGGTGTAGAGCACGGTCGCGTCGGGGCGGGCGGTGGCGAGCACCCGGTCGAGGGTCGGGCCGACGGCGATCACGACGTCGTCGGGCGACCCGCGCCGGACCGTCTGCAGTCCGTCGCCGTGGTGGGGCGCCGCGTTCGTCGCGCTCGACAGTCGGACATAGACCAGGCCGTCGCCGTCGATCGACTCCCGGACCAGCCGGTCGGCCTCCTCGGGGTGCCCGGGCACGTGGATCGTCCAGCCGGGGAGGGTGTCGACGACGGCGACGTCCTCGGGGGCCTCGTGGGTCCGGCCGATGCCGGGCTGGTCGTAGGAGGCGCCGATCGAGACCAGCACCGCCCCGACGCCCTGGTGGCCGAGGTCGAGCTTGAGCGACTCGTAGGGGCGCTCGACGAGGAACGGCGCGTAGGAGTGCACGACCGGGCGCAGACCGGTGAGCGCCAGTCCGCCGGCCGCACCGAGCATCAGCTGCTCCCGGATACCGACGTTCACGACGCGGTCCGGGTGCCGCCGCATCAGGTCGGGAACGGGCTCGGCGCCCGCGGAGATGTCGGCGAGGACGAGGACCGTGCGGTCGTCGGCGTCGATCGCGGCGGCGGTGGCGTGCAGGAACGCCTCGCGCATGGTGCTCGTGGTGGTCGCGGTGGTCATCACGACTCCTTCGACTCGACGACGGCGATCACCACGAGCGGCCGGTCGTCGTGTGCGGCGGTCAGGGCGGTCTCGAGGACGTCGTGGTCACGGCCGTCGACGGTGATCGCACGCCACCCCTCGGCGAGGAACAGCTCGGCGAGGTCGCCGCGGTGGGTCGCGGAGTCGTTGTCGACCACGACCGTCGTCAGGTTCGACATCCCGGAGCGCCCGGCGTAGGCGAGGGCCTCGTGGTTGGAGCCCTCGTCGAGCTCGGCGTCGCCGACCAGGACGTACACCCGGGGCGTGGTCAGCCCGCGGATCCGCAGCCCGAGCGCGGTCCCGACGGCGAGCGGGAGACCGTGCCCGAGCGACCCCGACCCGATCTCGACGCCGGGTACCAGCACCCGGTCGGGGTGCAGGCCGAGCCGGGAGCCGGGACGGGCCCACGTCGCGAGCTCGGCCTCGTCGAGGAACCCGTGGGCGGCGAGCACGGCGTAGTACGCCATCGGGCCGTGGCCCTTGGAGAGCAGGAAGCGGTCGCGGACCGGGTCGTCGGGGTGGGCCGCGTCGACGTGCAGCACGCGGTCGTAGAGCACGTGCAGCACGTCGAGGGTGGAGGTCGCCGCGGCGGAGTGCTTCTCGTCGCCGGTCATGAGCGACATCAGCCGGTGCAGCTCGGCCGGGTCGGTGGGAGGTCGCACGGTGGTCATGTCGAGCACCGTGCAACCTCGACCTCGCTCGAGGTCAAGCTAGCGGAACAACCCGCCCAGCGCGCCGCCGACGCCCGCCTCCTGGCCGCTGCCGCCGCCCGCGACCATGTCCAGCGGGATCTCCTCGCACGGCTGCACGATGACGAAGCCGCGCCCACCGAACGCCATCGTGTACGCCTCGCCGGTGGTGCGGCCCATGAGCGTCCGCAGCCCGAACTGCTCGGCGCGGTGCACCCCGACCTGCAGGCCCGCGGACCAGGCGATCGCCGCCTGCGGGTCGGCGTAGGTGGGGGCGTCGACGTTCAGCACCACGGGCGTGCCCTTGCACGTGATGGCGAGTCGGCCCTGACCCCGGAACACGCAGTTGAACAGGCCCGCGCCGCCCATCGACCCGGCGCCCGAGACCATCTGGATGTCATAGGACAGGGAGGAGTCGAACGCGAGCACGTTCTTGCCGTTGATGGTCAGGGCGTCGTTCGGGCCCTCGAGGTCGATGAGGTGCACGTCGGAGGCGGCGTTCGCGAGGAACACGTCGCCGCGACCGGTCACCTTCATGAGCGGCACGCCCTCGCCGGTGAGCTTCTGCTTGAGGAAGTTGCCGATGCCGCCGGAGCCCTTGGCCTCGAAGCGCACGTCGCCCTGGTAGGCCACCATCGAGCCCTGCCGGGCCATGGCCTCGCCGTTGAGCTCGATCTTGAGCATCTTCGAGTTCTGCAGACGCAGCCCCGGCTGGGCCGACTCCTGCTCCTGGTTCTCGGGGGCGAAGAGGTTGCTGCGCACGGCCGTCTCCCGGTCACTCGAGGTGATTGCTGCCCAGTGGTCCGGGCGAGTTCATCCTCGCGGCGGACACAGACGGTCAACGAGGGGGATATCCCCCAGAGTTCCCCGGGATATCGCTCGCGCGCGTCCCGGGGTCGCCCGGAGACTGGTCCGATGGACGCGACCCGCACGCTCGCGACCTTCCTGCGGGACGGCCGGCTCGTCCGCCTGCCCGCGCGCTGGGAGCGCAAGAAGCTCGTGCTGCGCCACATCGCGGAGACCTGCTTCGAGCCGGACCGGCTCTACGGCGAGGGCGAGGTCGACGCCGTCCTCGGGGCGCTCTGCGACGGCGGCGGCACCGACCGCGTCACGGTGCGGCGCCTCCTGGTGGACCTGCACCTCCTGCGGCGCGACCACGGCCGCTACTGGCTCGGCGCGCAGACGGCCGACCTCGTCGGGCCGGGATCCTCGAGCGCCCCCGGTGGCGCGGAGAGCACCGGGGGCGCCCGCTCGTCAGCGCGGTGAGGCGAAGACGATGACGTTGTCCTCGTAGGACCGCACGGTGCGGTCGAAGGGGCCGCCGCACGTGACCAGCCGCAGCGACGGACCCGCCGTCGGGCCGTACACCGCCTGCGTCGGGAAGTGGTCCTTGTCGACCGTCTCCACCCGGTCCACCGCGAACCGCGCCACGGTGCCGTCGCTGCGCGGCACGTCGATCGGGTCGCCGGGCCTCAGGTCCTTGAGGTTCCAGAAGACGCCCGGGCCCCGGTACGAGTCGACGTGTCCGACCAGCACCGCCGGCCCGGTGTCGCCCGGCGTCGCGCCGAACCACCCGACGTCCTGCGGGGTCGCGGGCGCCTGCAGCTCGCCGTCGCCGTCGAGGCCGAGGGTCCCGACGGCGGGTGCGTCGATCTTCGCGCCCGGCACGACCAGCCCGGCCGGACGCACCGGGCTCGTCGGCGCACCCCAGGTGGGCAGGTCCGGCGCGGCCGGGGCCGGGGCGAGGAGGGCGCCGTCGGCGAACGAGGTCGCCATGCCGCCGAACCCGGCCGGGACACCGCCCTTCGGGGTCGGCTGCGTCGAACTCGTCGACGGGGCGGGACCGGGCGGGGCCGACGTGGTCGTCGAGGGCGGCGCCGAGGTGGTCGCCGGAGCCGGGGTGGTCGCGGGAGCGGGGCTCGGCGGGGCGGAGGTGGTCGACTGGGCCGGAGCGGCCGGAGCGGCCGGAGCGGCCGGAGCGGCCGGAGCAGGCGCGGCCGGAGCCGCCGGAGCCGCCGGAGCCGCCGGAGCCGCCGGAGCCGCCGGAGCGGCCGGTGCCGCGGGGGCAGGCGCCGCCGGGGCGGGGGAGGCGCCCGCGAACAGGGGCGCGGCGTCCGGCACGGCCGTGACGGCGAGGTCGCCCTGCGGGTTCCGGGTGACGACGACGGTGTTCACCGAGGTGCTCGTGACCGGCAGCGTCGTGCGGGCGGTCTCGCCCGTGGTGGTCGTGACGTCCATCGTCCAGGAGCGCGCGTCGACCTGGGCGTAGGGCGAGCTGGCGCCGTAGAAGAGCGAGGACGCGATCGGCCCGCCCCCCTCGGCCACGACGCTGAGCGGTCCGACGCCGGCGGCCGCGGACACGACCCGCACGAAGGCCTTGCCCGGGGCGGCCTCCTGTGTGCCGTCCTGGAGGACCTCGGCCTGCGGCGTCCCGTCGGGGCCGACGTCGACGAAGGCGGCGGTCTGCGCGGTCCGGGCGCCGACCTCGACGTTCGCGCTCAGGGCGGGCGGGGTCGACGCGGCGGCCCCGGCGGGTCGGGCCTGCAGCGTGTAGGTGCCGGGGGACGCGGCGAGGTAGCCGGACAGGGCGCGGTACCCGACGTCCGAGGCGACCTTGGTCAGCGGCAGCCCGGGACCCTCGATGTACATGTCGACCGTGCCGGTGGAGGGGGAGAGGTGCGCGACGCGGAGCACGCCCTGGTCGCCGACCGGGGTGCCCGAGAGCTGGCTCGGCAGCGCCCGGACCGGGGACGTCACGGTGAGCGGCACCAGCGCGGGCTGCGTGGCCACCTCGGCGGCGAGGGCCGCGGCGTTCGACCCGAACGACTCCTGCACCGAGGGGAGCCGCACCGCCCGGTCGACCGGCGCCGCCACCTCGACGGCGGCGAGGGCCGGGCCGGAGGCGAGGACCGTGGTCGGTGGGGCCTGGGAGCACAGCGCGGCACCGATACCGAGGGTGGACACG
This sequence comes from Actinomycetospora sp. NBRC 106378, assembly GCF_030269685.1. Taxonomy (GTDB): domain Bacteria; phylum Actinomycetota; class Actinomycetes; order Mycobacteriales; family Pseudonocardiaceae; genus Actinomycetospora. The sequence continues at coordinate 285,294 of NZ_BSTT01000006.1, read as the reverse complement.
ACCGCCAACGCGGTCGCGGTGCTCGTGGCTCTCATGCCCTCACTCCTGACGTCACTCACTGGTCCGAATGGATGTCACTCGTTCGCGGAACGACCTCGGGCGGTTCGCGTGACGCGGAACGGAGCGTGATGCGGCGGACGACGCGCGCCGAGCGGTCGGGGCGGGCACGATCACCGGCATGGTCGAGACCCGGGCCCTCCCGTTGGACGGCATCCTCGTCGTGTCCTGCGAGCAGGCGGTGGCGGCGCCGCTGGCCACCCGGCACCTCGCCGATCTCGGGGCGCGCGTGGTCAAGGTCGAGCGGCCCGGGCGCGGGGACTTCGCCCGCGACTACGACACGACGGTCAACGGGCTCTCCAGCCACTTCGTGTGGCTGAACCGGTCGAAGGAGTCGGTGACGGCCGACCTCAAGGACTCCGAGCAGCTCGACCGCGTGAAGGAGCTGATCGCGCGGGCCGACGTGTTCGTGCAGAACTTCGCGCCCGGCGCGGCGGAACGTCTCGGGCTCGGCGCCGAGGACCTCCGTCGGGATCACCCGGGCCTGATCCACTGCAGCATCTCGGGCTACGGCTCGTCGGGCCCGTACCGCGACGCGAAGGCCTACGACGCGCTGATCCAGGCCGAGACGGGCCTGGCCTCGGTCACGGGCACCGAGGAGTACCCGGCGAAGGCGGGCATCCCGGCCGCCGACATCGGCGCCGGCATGTACGCGTTCTCCGGCATCCTCACCGCTCTCTACGACCGCGAGCGCACGGGCGAGGGCACGACCTTCGAGGTCAGCCTGTTCGACGCGCTCAGCGAGTGGATGGGCTTCCCGCTGCACTACGCGTACGGCAGCGGGAAGGCCCCGGTCCGGGCCGGGACCAGCCACGCCGCGATCGCCCCGTACGGCTCGTTCGCGGCCGGCGACGGGCAGGAGGTCGTGCTCTCGATCCAGAACGACCGGGAGTGGAAGCGCTTCTGTGAGGTCGTGCTGGGGGACGCGTCGGTCGCCGACGACCCGCGGTTCGTCACGAACTCCGACCGCATCGAGAACCGGCCGGCCCTGCACGAGACCATCGACGCGGTGCTGCGCGACCTCACCGGCGACCAGCTCGTCGAGCGGCTCGAGGAGGCGGGGATCGCGAACGCGCGGCGGCGCACGCTCGACCAGGTCCTCACCCACCCGCAGCACGAGGAGCGGGGCCGGTTCGTCGAGGTCGGGACGCCCAACGGCCCGATCCGCACGCTCCTCCCGCCGATCACCTTCCTCGACGGGCGGGTGCCGCGGATGGACCCGGTGCCCGACATCGGGCCTCAGGTCTAGGTCGTCCGGTCGAGGGACCGGGTCCGTTCGGCAAGCCGGTGGATGAGCCGCCGGACCCGCCCCGGGGGCGGCTCCACGGCCGACGACCCGCCGACCGACGAGGGTTCGGCGGAGCCACCGGGGGGACGGTCCGCGTCGGCCCCGGAGTGCCCGGAGTGCCCGGAGCTCCCGGAGTGCCCGGAGTGCCCGGAGTGCCCGGAGTGCCCGGAGTGCCCGGAGTGCCCGGAGTGCCCGGAGTGCCCGGAGTGCCCGGAGTGCCCGGAGTGCCCGGAGTGCTCCTCGACGTCCGCTCCGCCCTGCGGCAGCACGACGGTGCCGCCGGCGTGCTCGTCGACCGGGACCCCGACCAGCGGCTCGTCCGACTCCGGCGCCGCCGCGGGCTCCGCCGCCGCGCCCGCGTCCGGCCCGTCCTCGTCGCGCATCGCCCGGTGTCCGAACGGGTCCGCGTCGGACGGCGGGTGGTCCCGCGTGAGCTCGATCAGCTCCGTGCGCCCCTGGTCCGCCTCGACGCCGTAGCGCTCCCGGTCCTCCTCGGTCAGCGACTCGAGGATCGCGGTCTGCGCCTTCTCCGGCAGGGTGTGCAGGGTCTGCATGACCCGGTCCTTGCGTCGGCGGACCGCCTTGCGCTCGCCGAGCCCGTCGGTGGGGTCGATCTGCGGATCGATGAACGAGTCGTCGGCCTCGACACTCCCGCCCTGCTTCTCGAGCTCGGCCATCTCCGCCTCCATCTGGGCGGAGTCCTTCTCCTCGGACATCCCGATCGGACCGATGCGTCGACCCTGCAGGAACTGCTGGACCACGGGCTCCTCGGAGGTCAGCAGCACCTCGCGCGGGCCGAACATCACCAGGTTCCGCCGGAACAGCATGCCGATGTTGTCCGGCATGGACCGGGCCGTCCCGAGGTGGTGGGTGACCACCAGGATCGTGGCGTCGAGCTGGGTGTTCAGGTCGACCAGGAGCTGGTTCAGGTACGCGGTCCGCACCGGGTCCAGGCCGGAGTCCGGCTCGTCGACCAGGATGATCTCGGGGTCGAGCACCAGCGCGCGGGCCAGCCCGGCGCGCTTCTTCATCCCGCCGGAGATCTCGCCGGGCAGCTTGTCCTCGGCGCCGCCGAGCCCGACCAGGTCGAGCTTCTCCATGACGATGTCGGAGATCTCGGACTCGCCCTTGCGGGTGTGCTCGCGCAGTGGGAACGCGATGTTGTCGTAGAGGTTCATCGACCCGAACAGCGCGCCGTCCTGGAACAGCACCCCGAACAGTTTGCGGATCTCGTAGAGCCGCGCCTCGGGGCACCGGACGAGGTCGGTCTCGTGGATGAAGATCGAGCCCTTCTCGGGCTTGAGGAGCCCGATGATGGACTTGAGCAGCACGGACTTGCCGGTGCCCGACGGTCCGAGCAGCGCGGAGATCTCCCCGGCCGGCAGCGTCAGGGTCACGTCGGACCAGATGTTGGAACTGCCGAAGGACTTCGAGAGGTTCTTGATGCCGACCTCGACGCCTGCCACGGATCTCCCCGGGTGCCCGTTCGCGGCACCACCGGAGATCGGCCCGTGCCGTCCGCACCGGCGAGACCCGTCGGCCCGCTCGGAGCCGGGGATCGAGAGCGGTGGCCGGAGCGGACCGGGCCGCTCGCCCACCGTAGGAGGCGCCCGCCGGGACCGGGGCGGGGACTGATCCGGGATCCGCAACGTACGCCGCGCGCGGTGGCCGCGCCACGCGCGGCCGCCTCCCGGGGCCCCGACGGCGGGTTCCGCGCGACCCGCCGTTGGGAAGGGTCTCAGTCGATGTTCTCCTCCACGTCGATCCCGAGCGGCCGGGTGAGCCCCCAGACCAGGAAGATCGCGGCCACGACGAGCAGGCCGATCCCGGTCCAGAGGTTGATCGAGATGCCGGACGCGCGGGCGAGCTGCTCGGGCCCGTCGAGCAGGCCGCGGATGACGAGGACGACCCCGTAGACGCCCAGCAGGGCGCCGATGACGTAGCGCAGGTCGAACAGCCGTTGCATGCGGCTGCCGGTCTCGACTTGTGCCTGCGGGCGGCCGGGCTGGATGGGTTCGCTCATGATGACTCCCGTCCGGATCAGGCGAAGACGATGTTGAGGACGACGGTCAGCGCGAGGGCGAGACCGCCGAGCAGGACCGGCTTGCGGTACCAGACCCGCTCCTTGGGCTGGCGCAGCGTCGGGACCACGCCGTCGGCACCGGGGACGCCGTAGACGATCCCGGCGAGGCGCTCCGGCTCGGGCCGGGCGGTCGCGAGCGAGACCACGACCGTCACCACCACGTCGACGAGGAACGCCGCCCCGGCCTGGTAGAAGCTCGTCGCGATGCCGGACCCGAAGTCGACCACCCCGGCCTCGGCGAGAACGAACACGAGCGCCCCGGCGAGCACGCCGGTCAGCAGGCCCGCGAAGCCGCCCCAGCCGCTGGTGCGCTTCCAGAACATGCCGAGGATGAAGGTCGCGAAGATCGGGGCGTTGAAGATCCCGAACAGCGACTGCAGGTAGGTCATGATGTTGTTGAAGTCGGCGGCGAGCAGCGCGGTGAAGATCGCGATGACGACGCCGACGGCCGTGACCACCCGGCCCGCGTTGAGGTAGTAGCGGTCGCTGCGGCCCGGGGCGAGGTAGGGCTGGAGCAGGTCGTAGGTGACGACGGTGTTCAGCGAGCTGACGTTCGCCGCGACGCCCGCCATGAACGAGGCGAACAGTCCGGTCAGCGCGATACCGAGGACGCCCTCGGGGAGCAGCTGGCCGATGAGCGCGGGGATCGCGTCGTTGTACTCGAGCCCCCCGGACGCGTCGTTGCCGAAGTTCGGGATGGCGACGAGGGCGACGAGGCCGGGGATGATCGTCACGGCCGGGATGAGAATCTTCGGGAACGCGGCGATGAGGGGCGTGCGCTGGCTCGCCGACCGGTCCTTCGCCGAGAGGGCGCGCTGGATCTCGGCGAAGTTCGTGGTCCAGTAGCCGAAGGACAGCACGAAGCCCAGGCCGAGCACGATCGAGATCCAGTTGGCGCCGATCGGGTTCGTGACGGAGCCGATCCCGGTGCCCTGCCACGCGTGCAGGCCGCCCTCGCCGAGCGCGGAGGCGGTGACCTTGTCGGCCAGCGCGGAGAAGCCGCCGACGTGGCGGACGGCGACGATCGCGAGCGGGATGAGGCCCGCGAGGATGACGAAGAACTGCAGCACCTCGCCGTAGATCGCCGATCCGAGTCCGCCGAACCCGATGTAGACCAGCACCACGGCCGCCGAGACCACGATGCCCAGGAACTCCGGCCAGCCGAGCAGGGCGTTCAGCACGATCGCCAGCGCGTAGAGGTTCACGCCCGCGATCAGCACCGAGGCGATCGCGAAGACCGCCGCGTTGAGGATGTGGGTGTAGTTGCCGAACCGCAGCCGCAGGAACTCCGGCACCGACCGGACCTTCGAGCGGTAGTAGAAGGGCATCATCACGATGCCGAGGAAGACCATCGCCGGCACGGCGCCGATCCAGTAGTAGTGCACCGTCGCGACGCCGTACTCGGCGCCGTTCGCGGCCATGCCGATGATCTCCGTCGCGCCGAGGTTGGCGGCGACGAACGCCAGTCCGGTGACCCAGGCGGGCAGGGAGCGGCCGGCGAGCAGGAAGTCGGCGCTGGTGCCCACGGCACGGCGCGCGACCACGCCGATCCCCAGCACGACGACGAAGTACAGCGCCAGGAGTGTGTAGTCCAACCATCCTGGATTCAGGCGCAGCATCGCGACCTCTCGGACTGACTCGGGGTTCCGTGAAGGTTCCCGGGAACGTTATCGTTAGCTGGCGCACACTGTGGGCCCGGAGCGGCCGGGCGTCAAGGGGGCGTGAAGGGACGGGGCCGGATGACGGGCGAGGACGATCAGCGGTGGCCCACCGCTGACGCTGGGGGTCAGCCGTGTGCCACCGCTGACACCGACGAGGGCGCGCTGCCCGGGCTCGTCGTCGAGGCGGAGCGCCTTCCCGACGGCAGGTCGATCACCTACTTCTCGGTCCCGGAGCGGACCCGGTGAGCGAGCGCCGCTACGACCCCACGCACGACGAGTGGGTCACCTTCGCGACCCACCGTCAGGACCGGACCTACAAGCCGTCGACCGCCGACTGCCCGCTCTGCCCCACGCACCCCGGCGGCCCCGCGACCGAGGTCCCGCGGGATCACTACGAGATCGCGGTGTTCGACAACCGGTTCCCGTCGCTCTCGCCCACCCCGCCGGCGCCGGACCTCGCGGGTGACGACCTCGTCCCGGTCGAGCCCGCCTACGGCCACTGCGAGGTCGTCGTCTTCACCGACGACCACGAGGCGACGCTGGCGTCGGTGGGGGAGCGCCGCGTCCGACTGCTCGTCGACGCCTGGGCCCACCGCTTCCGTGCGCTGGCCGCGGACCCGAAGATCGGGTACGTGCTGCCGTTCGAGAACAAGGGCGAGGCGGTCGGGGTGACGTTGCACCACCCGCACGGCCAGATCTACGCCTACCCCGAGGTCCCCCCGCGGCCCGCCCGCGAGCAGCGCGCGGCCCGCCGGCACCGCGAGCGCACCGGTCGGTGCGTGTTCTGCGACGTCGTGGAGCACGAGAGCAAGGACCCGGCCGGTCGCCTCGTGGTGGAGGGGACGCACTTCCTCGCCGGTGTCCCCCCGTGGGCCCGCTTCCCCTACGAGGTCGACATCTGGGCCCGCGACCACGTCGGCACGCTGCCCGAGCTCGACGCGGAGGCCCGCGACGACCTGGCCCGCGTCCTCACCCGGGTGCTCGCCGGCTACGACGAGTACTTCGGCTTCCGGACGTCCTACCTGCTCGGCGTCCACTCGGCGCCGGTGAACGTTCCCGACGACGAGCGCGGGCTCGGCCACCTGCACCTCGAGATCTGTCCGCCCCACCGCGGCGGCGGGAAGCTCAAGTACCTGGCGGGCTCCGAGACGTTCGGGGGTGCGTTCCTCACCGACGTGGCCCCCGAGGTCGCGGGTCCGCGGCTGCGCGACGCCGTCGAGCGCGCCACGGTGCCGGCGTGAGCGGCGTCGAGAAGGCCCTCGCCGCGTTCCGGGACGTGCACGGATACGACCCCGAGGGAGTCTTCTCCGCGCCCGGCCGGGTCAACCTCATCGGCGAGCACACCGACCACAACGAGGGCCACGTCCTGCCCTTCGCGATCGACCGCCGCACCTACGTCGCGGTCGCCCGCCGCGACGACGACCGGGTCACCGTGTGCTCGGACGACCCGGATACCGAGCCGGCCGAGCTCGCCGTCGGGAAGCTCGTGACGGCGTCGGGGTGGAGCGCCTACCCGCTCGGCACCGTGTGGGCGCTCGGGGTCGACGGCGGGTGGGACCTCGTCGTGCACGGGGAGGTCCCGCTGGGGGCCGGGCTGTCGAGCTCGGCGGCGCTGGAGAGCGCGGTCGCCCTGGCGGTGGACGAGCTGACGGGCGCCGGGCTCGGCCGGGTCGCCCTGGCGGAGGCCGGGCGGCGGGCGGAGAACGAGGTGGTGGGCGCACCGGTCGGGATCATGGACCAGGCGGCGTCGCTGCTGTGCCGGGAGGGCTCGGCGCTGCTGCTCGACTGTCGGTCGATGACCACCGAGGACGTCGCGCTCGGCTTCGAGACGGCGGGTCTCGCGGTCCTGGTGATCGACTCCCGGGTGCGCCACGACCTCGCCGACGGCGGGTACGCCGATCGCCGTGCAGCGTGCGTCGCGGCGGCCGAGGCGCTCGGGGTGCCGGCGCTGCGTGACGCGACCCTGCCCGCCGTCGAGAACCTGCCCGAGGGGGCGCCTCGGAAGCGTGCGCGGCACGTGGTGACCGAGGAGGCGCGGGTCCACGAGACCGTGGCGTTGGTGCGGGCGGGCCGGCCCCGGGAGGTCGGCGCGGTGCTCGCGGCGTCGCACGCCTCGCTGCGCGACGACTACGAGGTGTCGGTGCCGGAGGTGGACGCGATCGTCGACGCCGCGGTCGGCGAGGGCGCGCTCGGGGCCCGCATCATGGGCGGCGGGTTCGGCGGGTCGGTGATCGCGCTGGTGCCGACCGACGCCGTGGACGCGGTGGGCCGGGCGTGTGCCGCGCTCTCGCCGCGGCCCACGGTGCGGGAGGTGTCCCCGGCCGCGGGCGCACGGCGCGAGCGGTGAGCACCTCGCCCTACGATCGCGCCATGGTCTCGGCGCAGCGCTTCGGCAGCCTCTTCGACCGGCTCACGCCGCTGATCACGGCGGCCACGCGCGCGCACGTGGCGCTCTACCGGCTCACCGGCGGGCGGGTCGGGCACTCCGCGCCCGGCGCGCCGACGATGCTGCTGCTCGACCACGTCGGTGCCCGCAGCGGCGCCGCGCGCACCACTCCGCTGCTCTACCTGGCCGACGGCGACGACCTCGTCATCGTCGCGTCGGCGGGCGGCCACCCCCGCCACCCGGCGTGGCTGCACAACCTGCGCGCCCACCCGGACACGACCGTGCAGGTGCGGGACGAGGTCCGTCCGGTCCGGGCACGGGAGGCGGACGCCGACGAGCGGGCGCGCCTGTGGCCGCGCCTGGACGCGATGTACGGGTCGTTCGTCTCCTACCGGCAGCGGGCGGACGAGGCCGGGCGGGTCATCCCGCTGGTGATCCTGGGACGTCGACCGTCGTGAGCGGCGGCTCGGTCCGGGTGACGATCGACGACGTCGCCCGGGCGGCCGGGGTCTCGCGGCAGACGGTGTCGCGCGCGATGAACGACAAGGGCGACATCAGCGAGGCGACCCGGCGCCGGGTCCTGGCGACGATCGAGGAGCTCGACTACCGGCCGTCGGCGTTCGCGCGGGGGATGCGGACGCAGCGCGCGGGGACGGTCGCGCTGGTGCTGCCCGACATCGCCAACCCGTTCTTCCCCGCCGTCGCCCGTGGCGTGTTCGACGCGGCCGCCGCCCGCGGGCTGGCGGTGGTCGTGCACAACACCGACGCGGACGCCGACGCCGAGACCGAGGCGGGACGGGCGATCGTCGACGCCGGTGCGGCCGGCGCGATCGGGTTCTTCGAGGCCCTCGACGACCCGGCGCTCGCCGCGCTGGGCCGCCGGGTGCCGCTGGTCGTGGCCGACCGGCCCGCCCCGGACCCGTCGGTGGCCACCGTCCGGACCGACTTCCGCACCGGCACGCACCTGGCCTGCGAGCACCTGATCTCGCGCGGGCACACCCGGCTGGGGATGCTCGACGGGGCGGTGCAGAACAAGCCCGAACGACGGCAGGCGTTCCTCGAGACGAATCCCGGCGACCACGTGGTCGCCGCCCCGCCCACCGTCGCGGGCGGTGCCGCGGCGCTGCGGAGCCTGCTGGCCCGGCATCCCGCGATCACCGGGGTGTTCGCCTTCAACGACCTGCTCGCGATCGGCGCGGTCCAGGCGCTGCGGGCCGCCGGGCGTCGGGCGGGCGACCAGATCGCCGTGGTGGGCTACGACGACATCACCATGGCCGCCCTGCTCGACCCGCCCCTGACCACCGTGCACACCGACAAGTACGAACTCGGCCGCACGCTGGTCGAGGTCCTGGGTCGCCGGCTCGACGGGCACCCCGCCGAGCACCGGACCCTCGCTCCGCGGCTGGTGGTCCGGGGTTCGGCCTAGTCGAACACCGGGATGCCGGCGCGCACCGACTCGGCCCGGCCCTGCGGCTGCTCCCAGTCCTCCTGACGACCGAGCGCGGTCAGGTCGAGGTAGGCGAAGGAGCCGCCGAACCACTCCGCGGCGCGGGCGTAGGACGAGTAGGTGTGGAACACCCGGTCGTCGACCCGCAGGAAGGCGCTGAACCCCGGCAGCTCCTGGGTGCCCTCCGCGCCCTCCCAGGTCGGGCCGTCGCGGTAGTTGTAGTGCATCGTCTCGCCGGACACGTCGACGGTGACGCCGAGGTCCGCGTTGAAGGTCGAGCCGGACGACGAGTACCAGGGGATCGTCCAGCCGACCTTCTCCTTCCAGGCCGCGAGCTTCTCGTAGGGCGCGCGGGAGACGAAGATCTGCTCGGTGTCGCGGGATCGAAGGTGCTCACGCGTGCCCGGCGACCACTCGCGGATGCCGGCCGAGCAGCTCGGGCACATCTCGTCCCACGCCGGGTCGAACATGACGTGGTTGACCACGAGCTGGCGGAAGCCGCCGAACAGGTCGGCGAGCGTGACCTCGCCGTCGGGACCCGTGAACCGGTAGTCCTCCGTGACCTCGACCATCGGCAGTTCCCGACGACGGGTGTTGAGCGCGTCCCGCGCCCGCGTGTGGGCCTTCTCCTCCTCGAGGAGCGCGCGCCGGGCCTGCAGCCAGGTGTCACGGTCGGTGATCTCCGGGAGGCTCATGGGACCCACCGTGACATATGGGACTCCGCTTCCGCAATGTCCTGGTCCTGATTCAGGACGACCGGTGGTCTGCGGCCGGCCGACGATGTCCCGCTGCACGCATCGAGTGGGAGCAGCGCGCCATCGTCGGACTCACCGGTGACAGACCGCCTCGAGGTTGACGCCGTCGGGAGTCGCGACGAACGCGCCGTAGTAGTCGGCGTGGTACTCGGGCTGCAGGCCCGGCGCCCGCAGGGTGGTGGCCCCGGCGGCGAGCGCGGCGGCGTGGAAGGCGTCGACCGTGGCGTGGTCCGGCGCGGTGAACGCGAGGTGGGTGTCGTCGTCGTACGCGACCCCGTGGTCGACCTCGACGACCCAGAAGAACGGCTTCGGGTGCACGCCGAACGCCTGCATCGCCTTCTGGCCCGGCCGCGCGGGCACCGCGATCAGCGGCTCGATGCCCAGGGGTGCCAGCGCGGCGGTGTGGAAGGCGACCGACCGGGCGAGATCGCCGACCGGGAGGTTGAGGTGGTCGATCCGCGAACCCTCGAAGCCGCTCATGGTCGGAGCGTCGCAGCCGTACCGGTCACCGAGTGGCCGCTATGGGAGCGTCCTCGATCTGAGCGAACGGCACTCTCGCGCACCTAGATGCTGCGAGAGTGCCGTTCGCTCAGCAGGAGGGGGTCAGGCGACGCGCGCCCGGATGGTGAGCCCGAGGTCCTCCGACGGCTGGGCCGACAGCTCCGCCGGCCCCTCGCCCTCGGAGATCGACACGGCCAGGCACTCCGTGGCGAGCGTGTCGGCGCCGTTCCGGATCGCGGCGGCGGTGTCGGCGCGGCCGGCGGTCCACCACAGCTCGATCCGGTCGGACACCTCGAAGCCGAGACGCTTGCGGGCGTCCTGCACGAAGCGCAGTACGTCGCGGAGCAGGCCCGCCTCGCGCAGCTCGTCGGTCAGCTCGGTGTCGAGCCCGACCGACAGGCCGCCCTCGGACCGGACCGCCCAGCCCTCGCGGGGGGTCTCGGAGATGACGATCTCGTCGCCCGACAGCTCCACCGGCGCCCCGTCGACGGTCACCGTCAGCACGCCGTCGACGGGGGCGTCGGTGGAGGCCTTCACGGCGTCGGCGACGGTCGGCGTCTGCTTGCCGAACCGCTTGCCCAGGGCGCGGTAGTTCGGCTTCACGTCGAGCTGCACGAGCTCGGAGCCCGCCGTCTCGACCCGGGCGACGTTGAGCTCCTCGGCGATCTCCGCGAGCAGCTCGGCGTCCAGCGACGCGAACCCGGGCGCCGAGACGACGGCGCGCGACAGCGGCTGGCGCGTGCGCACCCCCGAGGCGGCGCGGGTCGACCGGCCGAGCTCCACCACGCGACGGACGAGGTCCATCGCCGACCGCAGCCCGCCGTCGTCGTCGGGAAGATCGGAGATCGACGGCCACGGCGCGAGGTGCACCGAGTCCGGCGTGCCCTCGGGCAGGCCGGAGCCGCCCTCGCCCTGCAGCAGCGTCCACAGGTAGTCGGTGGCGAACGGCGTGAACGGCGCCATGAGGCGGCTGACCGTCTCGACGCAGCGGTGCAGCGTCGCGAGCGCGGCCGGGTCGCCGTCCCAGAAGCGGCGCCGGGAGCGGCGGACGTACCAGTTCGACAGGTCGTCGATGAACGCGACGATCGCCCGGCCGGCACGCGAGGAGTCGAAGTCGTCGAGGGCCGCCGTCACCTCGGAGACGCATCCCTGCAGCTCCCCGAGGGCCCAGCGGTCCATCACGTGGGTGGGCTCGGGAGCGTCCGCGGACGGGGACCAGCCGGCCGCGTTGGCGTACGTGACCAGGAACGACGCCGTGTTCCAGTAGGTCAGCAGGACCTTCCGGACGATCTCGCGCAGCGTCTCGTGGCCGACACGGCGGTCCACCCAGGGCGAGCCCTGCGCGAGCATCAGCCAGCGCACGGCGTCGGCGCCGTGGGTGGAGAACAGCTCGAACGGGTCGAGGATGTTGCCCAGGTGCTTCGACATCTTGCGGCCGTGCTCGTCGAGCAGCAGGCCCAGGCAGACGACGTTCTCGTACGACGACCGGTCGAACACCAGCGTCCCGACCGCCATCAGCGAGTAGAACCACCCGCGCGTCTGGTCGATCGCCTCACAGATGTACTGCGCGGGGTAGGCCTGCTCGAAGTCGGCCTCGTGGTGGTGCGGCGCACCCCACTGGGCGAAGGGCATCGCGCCGGAGTCGTACCAGACGTCGATGACGTCGGGCACGCGTCGCATCGTCCCGGTGCCCGACGGCGCCGGGAAGGTGATGTCGTCGACGTAGGGCCGGTGCGGGTCGAGCTCGGTGAGGTCCTGCCCGGCGTGCTGCCCCAGCTCGGCGAGCGAGCCGACGACGACGACCTCGGACGGGTCGGCGTCGTTGCGCCAGATCGGCAGGGGCGTGCCCCAGTAGCGCTTGCGGGAGAGCGCCCAGTCGACGTTGTTCTCCAGCCACGCGCCGTACCGGCCGTGCTTGATGTGCGGCGGGTACCAGTTCGTGCCCTCGTTCTCCGCGAGGAGCTTCTCGCGGATCGCGGTGGTGCGGATGAACCACGACGGCAGCGCGTAGTAGATCAGCGGCGTGTGGCAGCGCCAGCAGTGCGGATAGGAGTGCTCGTAGGACTCGGCGCGGAACATCACGCCGCGCGCGATCAGGTCCTCGATGAGGGTCGGGTCGGCCGCCTTGAAGAACATCCCGCCGACGAGGGGGACGTCGGCGAGGAAGTGGCCGTTCGAGCCGATCGGGTTGACCATCTCGAGGCCCTCGTTCTTCGCGACGAGGTGGTCCTCGGCGCCGAACGCGGGGGCCATGTGCACGAGCCCGGTACCGGCGTCGGTGGTGACGTGGTCGCCGTGGACGATCCGGAAGGCGTCGCCGAAGCGGTCGGCCGCCAGCAGGTCGAACGGCCGCGTGTAGTGGGAGCCGATGAGGTCGGCGCCGGTGAGCCTCGCTTCGACGGTCGACTGCTCACCGAGCACCGTGCCCACGAGGTCCTCGGCCAGGACCAGGTCCTCGCCGTCGTGGTGGACACGGACGTAGACGACCGAGCGCTCCACCGCGACCGCCGTGTTCGACGGGAGTGTCCAGGGCGTCGTCGTCCAGACCAGCATCGACGCGCCGGCCCACGGGCCGTCGGTGAGCGGGAACCGGACGTACACGCTCGGGTCGACGTCGTCCTCGTAGCCCTGCGCGACCTCGTGGTCCGAGAGCGGCGTCTCGTCCCGCGGGCAGTACGGCGTGACGCGATGGTCCTCGACCAGCAGGCCCTTGTCGAAGATCGTCTTGAGCGACCACCAGACGCTCTCGACGTAGCGCGGGGCCATGGTCATGTAGGCCTCGTCGAGGTCGACCCAGTAGCCCATCCGCTCGGTCATCGCGGCGAACGCGGAGACGTTGCGCAGGGCCGACTCGCGGCAGGCCGCGTTGAACTCCGCGATCCCGTACCGCTCGATGTCGCCCTTGCTCGTGAACCCGAGCTCCTTCTCGACGGCGAGCTCCACCGGCAGGCCGTGGCAGTCCCAACCCGCGCGCCGCGGCACGTGGTACCCGCGCATCGTCTTGAACCGCGGGAACAGGTCCTTGAAGGCGCGCGCCTCGACGTGGTGGGTGCCGGGCGTGCCGTTCGCGGTCGGCGGGCCCTCGTAGAAGATCCACGGCTCGCCCTGGGCGGTCTGCTCCAGCGAGCGGCGGAACACGTCACGCTTGTCCCAGCGCTCGAGAATCTCCTGCTCGACCGCCGGTAGGTCGACGCTGGCGGGCAGGGGGGCGAAGCTCGGACTCACCGGTCCAGCGTACTCAGCGTGCCGTGGTGCCCGGACGGGTGCGTGACCTGCGGGAAGGGTGCGACGGGTGGGGGGTGGTCGAACCCGGTCCCCGGCGTTCGGTACAGTTGTCCGCGTCGCCGCCGAGGCCTGCTGGTCACGGTGGGTGACAGCCATGGGGTATGGTGTAATTGGCAACACGGCTGATTCTGGTTCAGTTGTTCTAGGTTCGAGTCCTGGTACCCCAGCTGCGAGCAGCGACCGGGCGATCTTGTAGAGTTCCAGCCGCTGTTCCTCCTAGGGCCCCGTCGTCTAGCGGCCTAGGACGCCGCCCTCTCAAGGCGGTAGCGGGGGTTCGAATCCCCTCGGGGCTACATCACGCAGCGCCTCGGCCCGATCGGGCCGGGGCGCTTCGTCGTTCCGGTGGCTCTTCCCGACGGCGGGTCCTCTGTGCCCGCGCTCGCCCGCGAGGGCTACGTGGGGCAGGTCCGGCGGCCCCGCGGCCTGCATGGTGTGACTCTCGCTCAGGGCTCCACGAACACCGACGGCGTGTCGACCGCGTCGAACCACAGGTACGCGAGCAGGACGGCCCGGTCCCCGGTGGCCATGGCGTGCGGCTGCCACGGCGCGTGGTGGATCAGCTCGCCCGCGGGCTCGTCGACCCAGCCCTCGCCGTGGTCCCACCGGATCGCGCCGAGCGGGAGGTAGTACTCCTCGGCGGGGTGGTGGTGGGCGCGGTAGTGGACGTCCGGGCCCAGGACGACGAGCCCCAGCACCAGGTCGTCGTCACCCCGCACCTCGGCGTGGGCGTACCCGGCGAACAGGGCGACGTCGTCGACGTACGACGCGGTCCGGGTCCAGGCCGCCCGGCGGGCGACCAGACCCACGGCCTCGGCCAGCTGCCCGTCGACCTCGTCGGCGACCCGGGCGATCGCGTCCTCGAGATGGGCGAGCACGGGCAGGTCCGGCGGCTCCCCGACGAGCTGCGGCGCACCACCCAGGCTCGCCACCGCCATGAGCTCCGCCATCGCGCCCTGCCGGCCGAGCGCGGCCACGAAGCGCGCGGTGAGGGCGTCGACGGCGGGTCCGGCGGCGGTCACGGGCCCGATCTTCGCACCGCGCCGGTCCGGACGACAGGGTTCCGACGATGTGGCGCTCCTGCCACTGGACGACAGCAACGACGCTTTCCTGCCACGGGGAGGAGCCCCTCCGATCGGCCAGGTCCCCCGGAGTCGGCCGCTGGCTGTGACGGCTGCCACGACGCCGGAGGCGAGGCAGCTGACGCGGGCGACCCACTTCCAGGGCGACCCGGTCCGCATCACGGTCCGGTTCTCCAACGGCGCCGGGAACCCGCAGTGCTCGGACGCGGCGGTCAACGACCCTCGCGGGATGGCGGTGAAGTTCTACCTCCCGGACGGCAGCGAGACCGACCTCGCGCTGCAGACCTGGCCGGTGTTCCCCGCGGCGACGCCCGAGGAGTTCCACGGCCTGATGAAGGCGCAGAACGCCGGGCCGGTGAGCACCGAGGAGTACCTCGCCGAGCACCCGCACATCAAGGAGGCGCTCGACGCGATCGCCGCCCTCGGTGACCCGCCGCTCGCCTGGGGCCGGACGGCCTTCAACTCGATGAACGCCTACAAGCTGGTCAACGCCGACGGCGACGAGCAGTACGTGCGCTTCCGCTTCGAGCCGGTCGACGGCATGGCGTTCCTGCCGCAGGACCAGTGGGAGACCGCGGACGTCGACTACCTGATGGACGGCGTGCTGGAGCAGCTCCCCGTGCAGCACCGGCTCCTCGCCCAGCTCGCGCAGGACGGCGACCAGACCGTCGACCCGAGCCGCGCCTGGCCCGAGGACCGGGAGTGGGTCGACCTCGGCCTCGTCGAGTGCACGGGCCCGGACACCGAGCGCGAGCGGGACGGCGACGTGCTGGTCAACGACCCGACCCGCGTCACCGACGGGATCGAGATGTCCGACGACCCGATCCTGCACTTCCGTTACCACGTCTACGCCGAGTCGGTCCGCCGCCGGACCTAGCCCCCGACGGCGGGACGCGGACCGGACCCGTCCGCCTCCCACGCGATGCTGTCCGCCGTGACCACCCTCGATACCCGGGCGCTGAACCGGGCGACGCTCGCGCGGCAGCACCTCCTGGAGCGGGCGCCGGTGAGTCCGCTCGACGCGATCACGCAGGTCGGCGGGCTGCAGGCGCAGGAACCGCAGGCGCCGTTCGTCGGGCTGTGGTCCCGGCTGGACCCCTTCGACCCGGCGGCCGTCGACGCCCTGCTGACCGGACGGCAGGTCGTCCGCCTGCACCTCATGCGCCGCACCGTCCACCTCGTGACGGCGGCCGACGCCCTCGCCTGGCGCGCTCGGCACGACGCGATGCTGCGCCAGCGGCTGCTCGGGGTGTACCGGAAGGAACTCTCCGACGTCGATCTCGACGAGCTGGCCGCCGACGCGGCCACCCTGTTCGCCGACGGCGAGCCCTCCATGCCCGACGTCGGGCGCGCGCTCGCGCAGCGCCGGGCCGCCCCCGGCCGTGCCCTCGGCGAGGCGGCGATGACGGTCGTCCCCGTCGTCCAGGTGCCGCCCCGCGGCCTGTTCGGGACGACGGCGGGTGCGCGTTACGCGCCGCTCGGGACGTGGCTCGGGAGCGAGCCACACCGGCCGTCGGGAACCGTCGACGCCGAGCTGGTGCGCCGCTACCTCGCCGCCTTCGGTCCGGCCGCCTCGGCCGACCTGCGCGCCTGGTGCGGCCTCGCGGGTCTCCCGGCGGCGGTCGCGGCGGTGCGCGACGAGCTCGTGTCCTTCCGCGACGAGCGCGGGCGCGAGCTGCTGGACCTGCCCGACGCGCCCCGGCCCGACCCCGACACCCCGGCCCCGGTCCGGTTCCTCCCGGCCTTCGACAACGCCGTCCTCGGCTACGACGACCGCAGCCGCATCGTGGACGACGCCCACCGCCTGCTCTCCGTGGCCGGGAAGCGCTTCGTGCTCCTCGACGGCCGCGTCGCGGCGACGTGGACCGTCGTCGACGGCGTCCTCGCCGTCGACCCGCTGCGGCGGTTCACGCGTGCCGACCGGTCCGCGGTGGGGGAGGAGGCGCGGGCGCTCGCGCGGTTCCTTCCCGACGTCGAGCGGGGTCGGGTCAGGGTGGCGTCGTCCCGTACATGATCGACCGGGTGTTCTCCTCGGTGTAGTACGCCTCCATCTGGGCCACCGTCATGTCGTCGGTGGTGCGGGCGGCCATCTGCGCGATGCTCGGGAGGTCGTCGGTCGGCCACGCCTCGGGCTTCCAGAGGTCCGAGCGCAGGAACGCCTTGGCGCAGTGCGTGAAGACCTCCTCGACGGTGACCTCGAGGACGATCTGCGGCACGTGGCCGCGGTGGCGCATCCGCTCCGCGTACGGCGGGTCGAGCAGCAGCCGGGCGGTGCCGTTCACCCGCAGCGTGTCGTGGCGGCGCGGGACCAGGAAGATCAGCCCGACGTGCGGGTTCTCGAGGATGTTCGCGAACCCGTCGACGCGCCGGTTGCCGGGGCGGTCGGGCACGGCGAGCGTGTGGTCGTCGAGGACCAGCACCGAGCCGGCCGGGTCACCCTTGGGGGAGACGTCGACCCGCCCCGTCGCGTCGGAGGTCGCGATCATCTGGAACGGGCTGGCGGCGATGAAGGCGCGGTCGACGTCGTCGAGCCGGTCACGCTGCTTGACGACCGCGCGACGCACCGGCTCCCCGACGACCTCGCGGAGCTGCCCGAGGCTGGTGATCTGCTCGCTCACCGTCTCACGGTAAGCAGCTCCGCAAGGGGGATCTAGACGCTGCGGCCGCCGTCGACCGGGAGCACCACGCCGGTGAGGAACGCCGCGGCGTCCGACGACAGGTAGACCGCCGCGTTCGCGATGTCCTCGGGCTGCCCGAGCCGCCCGAGCGGGATGCTGCCGATGAACCGCTCCCGGGCGCCCTCCGGGTCCTCCGGGCCGAGGAACTGCGGCAGCATCGCGGTGTCGTGGGCTCGACGTGATCGTGGTTCCTCGGCGGCCGGGGCCTCATGCCGGGCGTGGCGGGGTGCTGACGTCGAGCGTCAGCGGTGGCACACGGCTGACGCCCGACGTCGGTGACCGGTCACGCCAGGGCCGTCTCCAGGGCCCGGGCGGCGGCGAGCAGGTCGTTCGCCCAGCGGGAGCCGGGCTTGCGGCCGATGCGGTCGACGGGCCCGGACACCGACACGGCCGCGACGACGGCCCCGTCCGGTCCGCGGACCGGCGCGGACACGCTGGCCACGCCCTTCTCCCGCTCGGCGACGCTCTGCGCCCAGCCGCGGCGCCGGATCTCGGCGAGGAGGCCGGGATCGAACGACCCCGGGGCCTCCGGGGACCAGGCCAGGAGCACCTTGGCGCCCGACCCCGCCGTCAGGGGCAGCCGGACCCCGACCGGCACGGTGTCGCGCAACCCCGACGCGGGCTCCGCGGCGGCCACGCACACGCGCGAGTCGCCCTCGCGGCGGTAGAGCTGGACGGACTCCCCGGTGAGGTCGCGCAGCGTCGGGAGGACCTCCTCGGCGGCGGTCAGCAGGGGGTCGTGATGGCCGTGCGCCATCTCCGCGAGCGCGGGACCGGGACGCCACCGGCCATCGGGATCGCGCTCGAGCAGTCGGTGGGTCTCCAGTCCGACGGCGAGGCGGTGCGCGGTGGCGCGGGGCAGGCCGGTGCGCTCGACGAGCTCGGAGAGCCCGCAGGGCGCCACCGCGGCGGCGCGCAGCACACCCACTGCCTTGTCGAGGACGCCGATTCCGCTACTCTGTCCCACGGAGCGACACAGTAATCTCATATCCTGGGATACACCACCACGCAGGCAGGGATCGATGGGACGCACACTCGCGGAGAAGGTCTGGGACCAGCACGTCGTGAGGCAGGGAGAGGGCGACGAGCCCGACCTGCTCTACATCGACCTCCACCTCGTCCACGAGGTGACCAGCCCCCAGGCGTTCGACGGGCTCCGGCTGCACGGCCGGAAGCTCCGTCGCCCGGACCTGACGATCGCGACCGAGGACCACAACGTCCCGACGCTCGACATCCTCAAGCCGATCGCGGACGAGGTCTCGGCGACCCAAGTGGCGACGCTGCGGCGCAACGTCGAGGAGTTCGGCGTCCGGCTGTTCCCGATGGGCGACGCCAACCAGGGCATCGTCCACATGATCGGCCCGGAGCAGGGGCTGACGCAGCCCGGCACCACGGTGGTCTGCGGGGACTCCCACACCTCCACCCACGGCGCGTTCGGCGCGCTCGCGTTCGGCATCGGGACCTCCGAGGTCGAGCACGTGATGGCCACCCAGACGCTGCCGCTCAAGCCGTTCAGGACGATGGCGATCGAGATCGAGGGCGAGCTGCGCCCGGGCGTGACCAGCAAGGACGTCATCCTCAAGGTCATCTCCCAGATCGGCACCGGCGGGGGCGCGGGCTACGTGCTCGAGTACCGCGGCGCCGCCGTGCGGGCCATGTCGATGGAAGCGCGCATGACGATGTGCAACATGTCCATCGAGGCCGGCGGGCGCGCCGGGATGGTCGCCCCCGACGAGACGACCTTCGCGTACCTGAAGGGCCGCCCGCACGCCCCGCAGGGCGCCGAGTGGGACGCCGCGGTCGCCGCGTGGCGCGAGCTGCGCACCGACGACGACGCCGTGTTCGACGCCGTCGTGCACATCGACGCAGACTCGCTCACCCCGTTCGTCACCTGGGGCACGAACCCGGGCCAGGGACTGCCGCTCGGCGAGTCGGTGCCCGACCCCGCGACGATGGACGACGACGCCGCGGCGGCCACCCGCAAGGCGCTCGACTACATGGGCCTCGAGCCCAACACGAAGCTGCGCGACATCGCCGTCGACGTGGTCTTCCTCGGCTCGTGCACCAACGCCCGCATCGAGGACTTCCGCGCCGCGGCCGACGTGCTGCGGGGCAACCGGATCGCCGACTCGGTGCAGATGCTCGTGGTCCCCGGCTCGATGGCGGTGAAGGCCCAGGCCGAGGCGGAGGGCCTCGACCAGGTGTTCCTCGACGCCGGCGCCGAATGGCGCAACGCGGGCTGCTCGATGTGTCTCGGGATGAACCCCGACCAGCTCGCGCCGGGGCAGCGCTGCGCCTCGACGTCGAACCGCAACTTCGAGGGCCGCCAGGGCAAGGGCGGGCGCACCCACCTGGTGTCGCCGCTGGTCGCGGCGGCGACGGCGGTGCGGGGGACCCTGAGTTCCCCGGAGGACCTGACGCCCACCGTGCTGACGACGGCCTGAGGGAGCTGACCATGGACAAGTTCACGACCCACACCGGCATCGGCACCCCGCTGCGGGTGTCGAACGTCGACACCGACCAGATCATCCCGGCCGTCTTCCTCAAGCGCGTGACGCGCACCGGGTTCGACGACGGGCTGTTCGCCTCCTGGCGCAACGACCCCGCCTTCGTGCTCAACCAGGAGCCCTACGACCGCGGCTCCGTGCTCGTCGCCGGCTCGGACTTCGGCACCGGGTCGTCGCGGGAGCACGCGGTCTGGGCGCTCATGGACTACGGGTTCCGCGTCGTCATCTCGTCGCGCTTCGGCGAGATCTTCAAGGGCAACTCGTCGAAGGCGGGCCTGCTCGCCGCCACCGTCGACCAGTCCGACGTCGAGCTGCTGTGGAAGAAGATCGAGTCGCGTCCGGGCCTCGAGCTCACCGTCGACCTGCACGCGAGGACGATCACCGCCGAGGACCTGGTCGTCCCGTTCTCGGTGGACGACTACACCCGCTGGCGCCTGCTCGAGGGCCTCGACGACATCGGCCTGACGCTGCGCCACGAGGAGGACATCACCGCCTACGAGGCGGCCCGCCCGTCGCACAAGCCGACGACGGTGTAGCTCCGTCCGACAGGAGAGCGTCGTTGCTGTCGGCCCGCGACAGCAACGACGCTTCTCTGCCACCAGGGGGTCACCAGGGGATCGGGCCCGCGTCGTCGACGAAGCCGCCGGTGGGGCCGTCGTCGGGAACCTGGGCCATCTCGACGGCGATGGCCGCGCCCTGCGCGACGCTGCGATGCCCGGCGAAGCCGTTGAGGTCGGTGGCCACGTAGCCCGGACACACCAGGTTGATCTTGATGTTCGTGTCGGCGAGCTCGCGGACGTACTGCACGACGACGCCGTTGAGGTAGGTCTTGGACGGCGAGTAGGCCATGAGGACCGATCCCGCCTGCCCGGCGAGCTGGCGGGTGAGCGACCCGACGCTCGACGACACCACGACGATGCGCGGGTGGGCCGAGCGACGCAGCAGCGGCAGCATCGCGTTCGTCACCCGCACCACGCCGAACACGTTCACCTCGATCGCCGCCCGCATCGCGTCGATGGAGGCCTCGGTCGGCCGCTGGTCGGCACCGCCGGTGACGCCCGCGTTGTTCACCAGCACGTCCAGCCGGTCCAGGGACGCCGCGGCCCCCGCCACACTCGCCTCGTCGGTCACGTCGAGCCGCACACCGAAGGCGTCCACCCCGTCGGCCCGCAGCTTCTCCACCGCCTCGTCGCGCCGGGTGTCGTCCCGGGCGCCGACGCCCACGCGCCACCCCAGCGCCCCCAGCCCCGCGGCGATCTCGTACCCGATGCCCTTGTTCGCCCCGGTGACCAGGGCGACCGTCTTCTCCGCGCTCATGACGACCATGCTCGACCCGCGCGCCGGGTGCGATCCACGACCGTCTCGGTGGGCACTGATACCGGTGGGGTATCAATGCGGGTGTGGAGACGCGGGAGCTGCGCTACTTCGTGGCCGTCGCCGAGGAGCGGCACTTCGGGCGGGCCGCCGAGCGGCTCGGGATCGCCCAGCCGCCGCTGTCGCGGGCGATCGCGGCGCTCGAACGGCGACTCGGCGCGCGCCTGTTCGAGCGCACGACGCGCGAGGTCGCGCTGACCGACGCGGGCGCGGTGCTGCTCGCCGAGGGGCGCGCCGCCCTCGACGCGGTGCTCGCCGCCGAGCAGCGGACGCGCCGCGCCGCGCACGGCCCCGGGATCGTCCTCGTCGCCAAGGCCGGGGCGTCCGCCGAGCTGCTCGCGAAGCTCCTCGACGCCTACGCGGCCGAGCCGGGCGCCGTCGAGGTCGACGTCCAGCTGTGCGCGGTCCACCAGGCGCCGTGGCTGCGGTCGGGGCGGGCCGACGTGGGCCTGCTCCACCGCCCCTACGACGACCTCTCCGGGTTCGACACCGAGGATCTCCTGAGCGAGGGCCAGTCGCTGTTCGTCCGGCGCGGGCACCCGCTCGCGTCGCGGACGGAGTTGCGGACGAGCGAGCTGGCCGACCTCCCGTTGCCCCGGTGGCCCCGGCCCGACGGCGGGTACCCCGACGGGCCGGGCCCGGAGGTCCGGGACCTCACGCAGCTCCGCCAGCTGATCTCGCTCGACCGGGCGATCGCGGTACTGCCGGACTCCATCAGCCAGGGCGGCGACGACCTCGTCGGCATCCCGGTGGTCGACGCCGAGCCGGTCACCACGCTCATCGCCTGGCCGCCGCACAGCCGCTCCCGGGCGGTGGCCGACCTCGTGCGCTGCGCGACGCGTCTGTAGATCCGGCCACCCCCTCCGGCAGGAGAGCGTCGTTGCTGTCATCCGGTGACAGCAACGACGCTTTCCTGCCGGACGGGGCTCAGCGATCCAGATCGAGCGGGGCGAGCTCGGCGAAGCGGTCGCCCGGGCCCGGGTTGCCCGGCGCGGCGTGCCCGCCGAGCTGGTGCACCACGCCCCACACCGCGTTCAGGGCGGTGTGCACGGCGCCCTCGGCCCACCCCGGTGTGAACGAGATGTCGTCGCCGGCGAGGAACATCCCGCGGTGCTCCGGGGGGAACGCGTCCTGCACGAAGTGCGTGAACAGGCGCCGCTGGTAGCGGTAGTGGCCGGGCAGGTTGCCGCGGAACGCGCCCATGAAGTGGGGTTCGCGCTCCCACGAGATCGTGATCGGCTCACCCAGGATGTGCGAGGCCACGTCGAGGTCGGGGTAGATCTGGCGCAGCGAGTGCAGCATGAGCCGCACCCGTTCGTCGGTCGGGAGCGCGAGCCACTTCAGGGCGTCGTCGTTCCAGGTGTAGCTCAGGCACATCACGGCCGGCCGGGTGGCGGCGTCGGGATCGTCGAGACCGCCTCCGCCGTCGAGCAGGTAGGTCCCGCGGGTCATCCGGTCGGTCAACGTGGTGGACAGGACGAACCGTCCCGACGACGGGTCGCGGTCGCGCCAGAAGGGCCGGTCCACCAGCACGAACGTCTTCGAGCTCTGCATGTAGTGCGAGCGTTCGAGGGCCATCCAGAGCTCGTGGGAGAACAGCGACTCCTCGGTGTCGATGCCCGCCGAGAGCAGCCACGACTGCACCGTCGAGATCGCCGCCGGGTAGGCCCGCTCCGTCCCCCAGCGGTCGAGCACGCCGATCTGCCCGTCCGCGCGCCGGCGCAGCGCCCGGACAGCGGGGCGGGGTGATCCGCCGTGCAACGACTCCAGCGAGGCGCCCGGCGTCCAGTGGTGCAGCTGCGAGGGCGCCCGTCGCCACAACGCGAGCGGGACGGACTGGGCGCCGCCGTGGATCCGGACGTGCTGGTCGTCCGCGTCGGTGGCCACGACCCGCAGGATCTCGAGCATGGAGTTGGGGAAGTCGGTGTCCCAGCCGCCGGTGCCGAAGCCGACCTGCCCGAACAGTTCGCGGTGCCCGAAGTCGGCGAACGACGGGGACCGGGCGAGGAAGCCGGAGAAGCTCTCCTCGTCGAGGGCGGGGACCAGGCGGTTCCAGATCTGCTTGACCGCGGTCGGGGAGCGGGCGGCGATCGCGGCGCGCAGGGCGGGGAGCTCGGCGCCGTCGGCGAGCGCGGTCGCCCAGGCCCGGGACACCTCGCCGAAGACCGGCGGGAGGTCCTCGGCGGTCTCGGCGTAGTGGCGGCGTCCGGCCAGCTCGATCACCGTCGACGGGGTCTGCGGCGCGAGCGGGTTCGGGAACGGCGAGGTCCGGACGCCGAGGACGCGCAGGTAGTGGCCGAACGCGCGACCCGAGGCGGGAAAGCGCATCCCGCCCAGGTCGGCCACCGCGTCCGGCGCGCCGGGGAAGGCCTGCGACCGGAGCCGGCCGCCGATCTCGCCGGCCTCGTACACGACCGGCCGGAGGCCGAGGCGCATCAGCTCGTAGGCCGCCACCAGCCCCGACATCCCCGCCCCGATGACGGCGACCTCCGTGCCCAGCGCCGCGTCCGGCACCCGGCCCAGGCCCGCGGGGTGGGCCAGGTAGGTGTCGTAGGCGAACGGGAAGTCCGGCACCAGCATCGACGGGCCGCCGGGCGTCACCACGACGTTCCCCGTCGCTCCGCTCGCCCCAGCCGGTACACCTCCGGGCGCCGGTCACCGAGGTAGTCCGTGAGCCCGGCAGGCCGGACGACGTCGGCGACGAGCAGTTCCTCCTCCTCGCCCGCGCGGGCGAGGACCGTGCCGTCGGGGCCGACGATCAGGCTGGTGCCGCAGAACGGGTCGTCGCACTGGTTGGCGTAGGCGATCGCCACGCCGTTCTCCATCGCGCGCGCGGGGACGAGGACGCGGGCGACGGCCGGGTCGTCGAGGGCGGTCGGGACGAGGACCGTGCGCGCGCCCGCCACCGCGAGGGAGCGGACGACCTCCGGGAACTCGACGTCGTAGCAGATGACGACCGCGCACCGTTCGCCGGCGAGGTCGACGAGCAGTGGGGTGCCGTCCCCGGCGGTGAACGCGGCGCGCTCGTCGTCGCCCCAGAGGTGGGTCTTCGCGTAGCGGCCGAGCACCTCGCCGTCGGGCCCGACGACGACGGCCGTGACGTGCCCGTCGTGCGGCTCGGAGACGACGACCGCGACGCCGTGCTCCGCCGCCGCCCGGCGCACGCGGGGGAGCAGGTCGGGATCCGGTCCGCCGAAGGGGACGCCGTAGCCGGTGGCGAACAGCTCCGGGGTGACCAGGACGTCGGCACCGGCCGCGGCGGCCCGGGCGACGGCGGCCGTGAGCCGCTCCGACCCGGCGTCGGGACCCCTCGCCTGCCACACCGCGATCCGCATGGCTCCTCCGAGCGTGTCCCGTTCCTGACGTCAAGCGTCAGCGGTGGGCCACCGCTGACGCTCACCGACCGGCGGCGAGCACCGCCAGCAGGTCGTACACCACGTGCGCGGCGGCGATGCCGGTGATCTCGGCGTGATCGTAGGCCGGGGCGACCTCCACCACGTCGAACCCCACGATGTCGAGGCCCTGCAGGCCCCGCAGGGTGTGGAGCAGCTCCCGGCTGGTGAGCCCGCCGGCCTCCGGGGTCCCCGTCCCGGGCGCGGCGGCCGGGTCGAGGACGTCGATGTCCACCGACACGTAGACCGGGCCGCCGTCGAGCCGGCGGCGCAGCCGCTCCACCGCGCGCGCCACACCGTCGGTCTCGTAGTCGTCGGCGCGCACGACCGCGAACCCGAGCCGGGCGTCGTCGTCCAGGTCCGCCACGGAGTAGAGCGGACCGCGAATACCCACGTGCATCGACCGCTCCGGGTCGATCAACCCCTCCTCGGACGCCCGCCGGAACGGGGTGCCGTGGGTGTACGGCGCGCCGAAGTAGGTGTCCCAGGTGTCGAGGTGGGCGTCGAAGTGCAGCACCGCGACCGGGCCGTGGAGGGCGTGCAGCGCGCGCAGCGCCGGCAGGGCGAGGGTGTGGTCGCCGCCGAGGCCGACGACGGTCGCGCCGTCCTCGGCGAGCCCGCGGATCCCGGTCTCGGCCGCGGCGAGGGCCTCGGTGATGTCGAACGGGTTGAGCGCCAGGTCCCCGGCGTCGGCGACCTGCAGCGCGGCGAACGGCGCGGTGCCGACGGCCGGGTGGTAGGGCCGCAGCAACCGGGACGACGCCCGGATGTGGGCCGGCCCGAAGCGGGCGCCCGGCCGGTAGCTCGTCCCCGCGTCGAACGGCAGCCCGACGATCGCGACGTCGGCCCGGGAGACCTCGTCGAGGCGGGGGAGCCGCGCGAACGTCGGTGGTCCCGCGAAGCGCGGGACCACCTGACCGTCCACGGGCCCGATCATCGTCGGGTCGTCCTGCTCGTCCGACTACGGCACATCGACGATCTTCGCCTCGCTGGGCACGCCCTTGTCGTCCACGAGGAACAGCATGTACGGCCCCGGCGGCACGATGGTCGCCTCCTCGGGCACCGTCACCGACACCCCGTCCGGCGTCTTCTGCATGTCGAGCGCGACGTCGCGCATGTCGGAGGTGGTGACGTGCGTGGCCGACGAGGTGCGGATCAGGCGGGCCTTCGCGATCCGCGACGCGTCGGGGGTCGGGATCGTGACGGTCTGGCCGCGGGTCATGGTCGGCGGGGCGGACGAGATCGTCGGCCGCGGCGCCCCGGACTCCAGGTAGGGCGGCGTGAAGATCTCGATCCGCTGCTCGAACGTGCCGGGGATCGTGTTCTTCTCGTCGTCGAACAGCGGGTCGGACCCGGCCACGAGCACCCGGCCGTCGGGCAGCAGGAGCGCCTCGGTGTGGTAGTCGCGCCCGATCCGCGGGTCGGCCATCGGCGTCAGCTGGTTGGTCGCCGGGTCGAGGGTGTAGGCGAGGTGGTTGTTCGTCGCCCCCTTGCCGCGGTAGTCCAGCGCGCCGTTGGTGATCAGCGTGGTGTCGTCGGGCAGGTTGACCAGGTTCGGGTACCGGGTCGGCTGCGCCAGGTTCGGCCCCGGCGTGAAGTGCGGCGCCGGGTCCTTGAGGTTCAGGAAGTCGATCCGCGCGGTCGACACCGGGCTCTCACCGACCCCGCCGCCCCCGACGACGGCGAGGCGCTGGTCCTGCACCGGCCCGATCCACGACGAGCCCGAGGTCTCCATGAGCTCCGGGTCACGCAGCCCGGGGATCGGGGTGAAGGCGCCGTTGTCGAGGTCCCAGAACCCGGGGGTGCGCCCCGCGGTCGCCGGCCCGTAGCCGGCGTTCGACCCGGTGTAGACGATCTGGCGGGCCTTCTCGGTCTCGAACAGGGCCGGGTAGGTCGGGAAGTACTGGGTGAGGGTGTTCCGGCGGTCGATCCAGGTGTTGGTGCGCGGGTTGAACTCCTCGGAGAGCCCGTTGAGCACCTGCCCGACGCCGTCGAGACCGGCGACGGTGAGCACGTTGCCGTCGGAGAGCGGGGTGAGCGTCGGGTACCAGCGGGGCTGGTTCATGTCCGGGAGCTCGGTCCACGCCTCGGTCTTGGGGTCGAACGTGTACGCCTTGTTGGTCCCCTGGTAGTCCTGCTTGTCCAGGGTCATCGGCTCGCCGATGCCGTAGATGTTCTTCGAGTCGGCGGCCGGGAGACCCGACACCGTGTACTTGTCGCGGTTCCCGTTGACCGCCTGCGGCCCGGGGACCTCCGACTCGACGAAGACCTTCTCCTCGGACGCCGTGACCTGCGTGCGCCGGCCGACCCCGGCCTTCGTCGCGGGGGGCAGGGTGACGTCGAAGTCCGACTTGTACTTCTGCCCGGACGGGGCGACGAACTCGGTGCCGGCCGGCAGGAAGCGCGGCCCGTCGGGGCTCTCGTTCTTGACGCGCATCGCGCCGGCCGCGTTGGTGACGGCGCCGTCGAGCTTCTCGTAGCGCTGCGTCCCGCCGGCGAAGAGCACCCGGCCGTCGGGGAGCACGGTCTGCCCGCCGCAGAACATGTCGTCGGGGACCGGGATCATACGCGACTGACCCGTCGTCGGGTCGTACACCAGGCTCTTGAGGGCCTTGTTCGCGAACATGTCCTCCTTGTTGCCGGAGCCGGCGATGAGGAGGACCTTGCCCGTGTCCAGCAGGACCGCGTGGATGGAGTTGACGCGGTTGTCCGGCGGCACCTCGATGGTGTCCCAGTGCCCGTACTGCGCCTTGTACTCGGGGCTGTTGATCAGCCGCTCGTGGCGCCACTCCTGGACGTAGGAGAACGCCGGTGGCACGTTGACGCCGAGCAACACGGCAGCGGCGACGGCCACCAGGGCGATCTGCCGGTACCGACGGGTCTTCGCGCGCAAGCCCACCCTCCACGGTCACCGCGCCGGATCGGGCCTGACGACGGGGGAGCGCAGGCCGGGGGCCGACCCGGCGGACGGCCGTGCCTCACGCTAATCGAGTCCGTTTCGTGATCCCGCGAGGGGTCGGGACCGTCGGCGACCGGACCGTGATGATCGACGGACGGCGGTCGCCGCCCGGTCAGACGGCCGGGTCGCGCACGTAGTCGGCGGCGACGAGCGTCGTGCCGTGGAACGACAGGACCCACGCGCTGCCCTTGCGCGACGGCGGGTCCGCCAGGCGGCGGTTGCTCCGCACCTCTGGTCGCGGGCCGACGTCGGGGTCCGGGTCGGCCGCGAGGTCGCGCACCAGCGTCGGGATGCCGTAGCCCTGCGCGCAGACCGCCGCGACCCCGTCGCCGCCCGCCAGCTCGAGCAGCCGCTCGCGGGCGCGCCGGGGGTCGGCGGCGACGGCCTCGTCGGCGAACGCGTCCTCGGTCAGGATCCCGACGCCGAGCCGGTGCGAGGCGGGTTCGAGGGTCTGCACGCAGCGCGTGCGCCCGACGGCGTGGAGGCGCTCCACGCCGTGCGCGGCGAGCAGGTCGCCGAGCCGGCGGGCCTGCTCGCGGCCGTCCTCGACGAGCGGGCGCGCGTCGTCGTCGGCGTGGCTGCCGCGCTTGCCGGCCTTCGCGTGGCGCACCAGAAGTAGCGTGCGCAGCGGGAACGGGGCGTCGGTGTACTCGGCGAGGACGTCGCGGTCGGAGTCGTAGCTCAGCAGCGGCGTGGCCTCGGCCGGGGCGAGCCAGCGCAGCTCGTCGGTCTCGCCGTTCGGGCTGAAGCTCCCCGCCCCGGCCCGCGCGTCCCAGTAGTCGACGACCTTGCGGTCCTCGCCGACCATGTAGCGCACGGTGGCGACGTGGCGCCCGAGCACCGCGGCGAACCCGGTCTCCTCGGCGATCTCGCGCACCGCGGTCCGGGCCCGCGACTCGCCCTCGTCGACCTTGCCCTTGGGCAGGCTCCAGTCGCCGTGGTGCGGGCGGTGCACCACCGCCACCTCCACCCCGCCGGCCGACGCGGGCCGCCAGAGCACGGCGCCGGCGGCGTGCACCGCCTTCGGCACCGCCTCGTCGTCGGGCAGCGCCATCATCGGTCCGGCTCCGCCGCGCTCCGCGTCCCTGCCCTCACGCCTTGCCCTCGCGGCGCAGCAGCAGCTGGGTCTGGTGGTCGCACACCTGTATCCCCTCGGTCCCCTCCCCGGCCGCGACCGGCCACGGCGTCCAGGAGCCGTCGGGATCGAGGCTCCAGCACC
Organism: Actinomycetospora sp. NBRC 106378; assembly: GCF_030269685.1. Taxonomy (GTDB): domain Bacteria; phylum Actinomycetota; class Actinomycetes; order Mycobacteriales; family Pseudonocardiaceae; genus Actinomycetospora. The sequence goes on along the minus strand of NZ_BSTT01000006.1, from coordinate 256,623 downwards.
GGGTGGACGGCGCGGTGGCCGAGTCGAGGATCTCGTCGAGCTGGGCGGAGAGCCGTGGGTCGGAGACCGGCGCCAGCACCTCGACCCGGCGGTCGAGGTTGCGGTGCATGATGTCGGCACTGCCGATCCAGTGCTCGCCGGCCCCCACGAAGTGGAAGATCCGCGAGTGTTCGAGGAAGCGGCCGAGGATCGACCGGACCCGGATGTTCTCCGAGAGGCCCGGCACGCCGGCCCGCAGCGCGCAGATGCCGCGCACGACCAGGTCGATCCGCACGCCGGCCAGGGACGCGCGGTAGAGCGCGTCGATGACCTGCTCGTCGACGAGTCCGTTGACCTTGATCCGGATCCCGGCCTTCTTGCCCTTCAGGGCGCGCTTGCGCTCGCCGTCGATCCGCTCGATGAGGCCCCGCCGGACGCCGTAGGGGGCCACGAGCAGGCGCCGGTACTTGCGACGGCGGGCGTAGCCGGTGAGGACGTTGAACAGGTCGGTCAGGTCCGCGGCGATCGTCTCGTCGGCGGTGAACACCCCGATGTCCTCGTAGAGCCGGGCGGTCTTCGGGTTGTAGTTGCCGGTGCCGAGGTGGCAGTAGCGCCGGATCGTCGAGCCCTCCTGGCGGACCACCAGCGCGGCCTTGCAGTGGGTCTTGAGGCCCACCAGGCCGTACACCACGTGCACCCCGGCCCGCTCCAGCGCGCGGGCCCAGTTGATGTTGGCGCGCTCGTCGAACCGCGCCTTGATCTCGACGACCGCCACGACCTGCTTGCCCGCCTCGGCCGCCTCGATCAGCGCCTCGACGATCGGGGAGTCGCCCGAGGTGCGGTAGAGGGTCTGCTTGATCGCGAGGACCTTCGGGTCGTTCGCCGCCTGCTCGATGAAGCGGTGCACGCTCGTGGAGAACGAGTCGTAGGGGTGGTGCACCATCACGTCGCCCTCGCGCAGGGTGGCGAAGATGCTCTTCGGCGTCTCGCCCTCCGAGAACGCCGGGTGCGTCGCGGGGACGAACACCGGGTCCTTCAGCTCGGGGCGGTTGAGCGCGAGCAGCTCCATCAGGCACGAGAGGTCGAGCAGCCCCGGCACCTGCACCACGTCGTGCGGGTCGACGTCGAGCTCGCGCAGCAGCAGCTCGAGCATGTGCTCGCTCATCCGGTCGGTGATCTCGAGGCGCACCGGCGGGCCGAACCGGCGGCGGGCGAGCTCCCGCTCCAGGGCCTGCAGCAGGTCCTCGTCGCGGTCCTCCTCGACGTCGAGGTCGGCGTTGCGGGTCACCCGGAACACGTGGTGCTCGGCGACCTCCATGCCCTCGAAGAGGTGGTCGAGGTGCTCGGCGATGAGGTCCTCGATCGGGAGGAACCAGCACCGCCGGTCGAGGTTGGTCGAGTCGTTGTCCGCGTCGTCGCCCTCGCCCGGCTCCGGGCCCACCCGCACCAGCCGCGGCACGTTGTTCGGCACCTTCACGCGGGCGAAGTGCTCGGTGCCGGTCTGCGGGTCGCGCACCGCGACCGCGAGGTTGAGCGACTGGTTCGAGATGTAGGGGAACGGGTGCGCCGGGTCCACGGCGAGCGGGGTGAGCACGGGGAAGACCTGCGCGTCGAACCAGGCGGAGAGCCGTTCGCGGGCCTCGGTGGAGACCCGGTCCCACCCGATGAGGTGGACGCCGGCGTCCTCGAGGGCCGGCCCGACGTCGGTCTGCCAGATCCGCGCGTGCTTCTCGGCCAGCTCCTGGTTGCGGGCCGCGATGCGGGCGAGCTGCTCGCGCGGGGTGAGGCCGTCCGCGCTGCGCACCGACAGTCCCGTCTCCTCGCGGCGCTTCAGCCCGGCCACGCGGACCATGTAGAACTCGTCGAGGTTCGAGGCGAAGATCGCCAGGAACTTGGCCCGCTCGAGCAGCGGCTGGCTGGTGTCCTCGGCCAGCGCCAGCACGCGGGCGTTGAACTCCAGCCACGACAGCTCGCGGTTGTCGTACCGGTCGTCGGGCAGGTCCGCCGGGACGTCGTCGGCGGACGGCGTCGCGGCCGCGGGTGCCGTCGGCAGCCGGGTCCGGCCGTCGAGCGGCCGGGTGGGCGGCGCCGGGGCGGGCGGGGGCGGGCCGGGTTCCGAGATCGGACCGGCCTCCCCGAGCGTGGTGTCCGTCGAGTCGCTCACGTGGCCCATTCTCACCCGCGGGGCCGCCCGGGGGTGACCGGAGCGCGACACGCCACCCCGCGGGACGTCCGATCAGCGGCAGCCGGCGGCGACGGTGGCGAGCCCGGGCCAGGCCCGGGTGGCCGGCCCGACGCCGAGCGCGCGCACCTCGTCGAGGTCCCCGGGCACGTCGACGTCGTGGCGCAGGCCCGGCCAGGCGCCCGCGAGGGCCACCGCCCCGGCCGCCGCGTGCGCCGCTGCCGAGTGCGGGCCGAAGCGGGGGACGAACCCCGGCCCGGCGACGAGCAGCGAGGTCCCCTCCCCGGTGTGGTCGGCGACGAAGGCCGCCGGCGCGTGCCGCAGGGCCGCCCGCGCGGCCGCGAGGGCCTCGTCGAGTTCGGCCGCACGCAGGGCGGGCAGGTCGGCCAGGAGCACCCCGACCGGCGTCGTGCCCAGGTGCTCCGCCCCGGCCCGGATCGCCGCGTCGAGCCCCCGGCCCGGGTCGGCCACCAGCTCCACCCGCGGGTCCCCGACGACGACGGCGGCTCCCGGGGCTATCAGGCGCGGCTCCGAGGTCACGACGACGAGTCGGCGCACCGCGGAGGCGAGCACCGCGGCGAGGGTGTCCGTGGCCAGGGCGAGCGCGAGGTCGGCGTGGGCGGCGCGCGGGTCGGTCGCCGGGACCGCGGCGCTGGCGCCGGCGAGCCGGGTCTTGGCCCGCACGAATTCCTTCACCGGGACGACGAGGCTCGTCGCGCCACCGCGTTCCGCCATGCGTCCCATCCTGTACCCGGCGGGCCGGGCGAGGCCACCGAACGGCCGCCCGCGGGAGGCGTCGGGGCCGGATCGTCTGGACGGCGATCACCGGCCACGGGAGACTCCCCGCAGCGTGCCGGGGGCGGCCCGGCACGGTCGACGGTGACCGGACGGTGCGTCGACGGTGAACGAGGAGGCGGACCCCGGTGGCGATCGCAGACGGTTCCCCGACGACCCCCGCGTCGGCACCCCGCGCGGTGACGCGTCGGCGTCGGGAACCGGGCGGCCCCTGGGTCGCCCTGGCGGCGCTGGTCTTCTACCCGATGACGTGGTTGCTGGCGCGGCGCCGGATGATCGGCCTCGAGCGGGTGCCCGCGCAGGGACCCGCGTTGCTGGTGTGCAACCACGTCTCCTACCTGGACCCGGTCTACACGGCCGTCTTCGTGCACCGCGCCCGGCGCGTGCCGCGGTTCCTCGCGAAGGACTCGCTGTGGCGGGTGCCGGTGTTCGGGAAGATCATGGCCGGGTCGCGGCAGATCCCGGTCTCGCGCGGGTCCCGCGACGCGGGGGCGAGCCTGGCCGCCGCCGAGACCGCTCTCGCCGACGGCGGGGTGGTGGTCATCTACCCCGAGGGCACCATCACGCGGGACGCGGCGGGCTGGCCGATGGAGGCCCGGTCCGGGGCGGCGCGGCTCGCCCTGCTGCACGACGTCCCGGTGATCCCGGTGGTGCACTGGGGCACGCTCGCGGTCTACGACCACTACCGCAAGCGGGTCCGGCCCTCACCGTTCGGCACGACGATCACCGTCCGCGCGGGCGAGCCGCTCCCGATGGACGACCTGCGGGCGCGGGTGGGCGACCGGGCCCCGGGCGCCAAGCTGATGAAGGAGACGACGGAGCGCATGATGGCGGCGGTCGGCGCGCTGCTCGAGGACGTGCGGGGCGAGGTCCGGCCGACGGGGGACGCCGCGTGAGCCGGTACGCGGTCCTCGGCGCCGGGTCCTGGGGCACCACCTTCGCCAAGGTGCTCGCCGACGCGGGCACCGAGGTGACCCTCTGGGCCCGTCGGCAGGAGGTGGCGGACGCGATCACCACCGACCACGTGAACCCGGAGTACCTGCCCGACATCAAGCTCCCGTCCGCGCTGCGCGCCACGCACGACGCCCGGGTCGCCCTCGACGGCGTCACCGCGGTGGTCCTGGCGATCCCGGCCCAGCGGCTGCGCGAGCACCTGGCGGACTGGGCGGACGAGCTGCCGCGCGGGGCCACCGTGGTGAGTCTCGCCAAGGGCGTGGAGATGGGCTCGCTCAAGCGGATGAGCGAGGTCATCGCGGACGCGGGCCGCGTGTCCCCCGACCGCATCGCCGTGCTCTCCGGCCCGAACCTCGCCGGGGAGATCGCCGCCGAGCAGCCCACCGCCACGGTCGTCGCCTGCTCGGACCACGACCGGGCGGTCGCGGTCCAGCACGACTGCTCCACCGGCTACTTCAAGCCCTACACCAACGTCGACGTCATCGGCTGCGAGCTCGGCGGAGCGTGCAAGAACGTCATCGCGCTGGCCTGCGGCATGGCGTCCGGTCAGGGCTACGGGGACAACACCACCGCCTCGCTCATCACCCGCGGGCTCGCCGAGATCTCGCGGCTCACGGTCGCCCTCGGCGGCCAGGCGATGACGCTGGCGGGGCTCGCGGGGATGGGCGACCTCGTCGCCACGTGCTCGTCGCCGCTCTCGCGCAACCGCCGCTTCGGCGAGTCCCTCGGTCGCGGCATGACGGTGGCCGAGGCCGAGCAGGCCAACCACGGGCAGGTCGCCGAGGGGGTGAAGTCCTGCGAGGCGATCGGCGAGCTGGCCCGCACCCACGGGGTCGACACCCCGATCGTGGACGCCGTCCGCCGGGTGTGTGCGGGAACCGTCTCGGCGCGTGACGTCGGTGACGAACTGATCAACCGTGAACGCAAGCCGGAGTGACACCCTCCGCCGCAACGAGTGCGTTTCGTGTCGGTCCGTCCGAGGAAACCCTGCCCTCGTGGACGTGCTGCAGCGGATGGGGCCGCCGCCTCGCGAGACCGTCGATCGCCCGGTGGTCTCGCTCGGTCGGACCGCCCCGGCGGACCGGTCGAACGCCTCGGCGCTGCGCCGCTCCTTCCGGTCCTGGGTGCGCGAGTGGGCCGACCCCGACACGGCGGACGATCTCGCCCTCGCCGTGTACGAGGCGCTCGCCAACGTCGTCGACCACGCGTACTCCACCGCGACGCACCCCGGCGAGATGCGGCTGTGGGCCGCGGTCTCGCCGCCGCTGCACGGTGGCCGCGACCTCGTGGTCACCGTCTCCGACGACGGCCTGTGGCGGCGTTCGACCGGCTGCGGCTGGCGCGGCCGGGGCCTGCCCCTGATGCACACGCTGGCCCGCGCCACCGTCCTGTCCGGCGTCCACGGCACCACCGTCCAGCTACGGAGCCGGGTCTCCCCGGAGTGACCCTCGGACCCACCGCGTGACGTGGGCGGGCACGGGGGTGTCCGCCGGCAGCGCCGGGCAGGTCCGCGGCGGTCCGAGCACGGTGGTCACCGGCACCACGCCCGCCCACCGGTCGTCGCCCTGCGCGACGGCCTCCGGGTCGCCGGGCGGACCCTGGCGCACCTTGACGCTCGCCTCGCCCAGATCGAGCGCGAGCACGGCCGTCGCCGCGCTCTCCCGGCGGTCGGGCTGCTTCGCGTGGTCCCACTGCCCGGGCGTGAGGTGCTCGACGATGGCCTCGAGGGCCCGGAGGTGCTCGTCGGGGTCGGTGACCCGGCGCGCCCGTCCCCGGACCACCGCACTGCGGTAGTTCGCCGAGTGCGCGAACACCGACCGGGCCAGGACCAGGCCGTCGAGCAGTGTGACCGTCAGGCAGACCTCCTGGTCGCGCGCGAGGCTCGCGGCGCCGCTGGAGCCGTGGACGTACACGACGTCGTCGACCCGGGCGTGCATCGTCGGGAGGACCAGCGGGGCGCCGTCGGCGTCGACCAGCCCGAGGTGGCAGATCAGCGCCTCGTCGAGGACCGCGTGCAGCGTGGTGGGGTCGGACTGCTGCCGGTCGCGCTTGCGCCGGACCTGCGTGCGCGGCGTGGGGGAGAGCATGCCGACGATCGTCCCCGGCCGCGGTGGCATGCTGCGAGGGCCACTTCTGGCCCATCCCGGGAGGCCACTCGTGATCGTCGTGCTCGACCGGTCGGCGCCGACCCCGCTCGCCGTGCAGGTCGCCGACGGGCTACGGGCCGCGGCGCTCGACGGGCGGCTGCGCGCCGGTGACCGGGTGCCCGCCACCCGCACCCTCGCCCGCGAGCTCGGGGTCAGCCGCACCGTCGCGGCGGCGGCCTACGACCAGCTCGCCGCCGAGGGGTGGCTGGGCGCCCGCCGGGGGTCGGGGACGTTCGTTGCTGGCGGAGCCGTCCCTCCGTGGGAGGACGTCGTTGCCGTCGTCCCATGACGGCGACGACGCCCTCCTGCCACGGCAGGGGACCGATCTGCGCCCCGGCGCCCCCTGCCTGGAGGTGCTCGACACCGCGTCGTGGCGGCGCGCGTGGCGCCGGGCGGGCGACCTCCCGCCTGCGGAGCGGCCGGAGCACGCGGGGGTCCCGGCGTTCCGCGCCGCGGTCGCCGAGCACCTCCTGCGCCACCGCGGCCTCGTCGACGCCGACGTGATCGCGACGGCCGGCACCACCGCCGGGTTCGACGAGCTCGTCGCCCTGCTCACCCGCCGCCTCGGACGGCCGGTCCGGGCCGGGCTCGAGGACCCGGGCTACCGCCGCGCGGCGGGCGTGCTGCACGCCGCCGGCGCCGAGGTGACCGCGCTCGCGGTCGACGGGGACGGCCTCGTCGTCGAGACCCTGCCGCCGGGGCTGGACCTCGTGTTCGTGACGCCCGCGCACCAGTACCCGCTCGGCGGGCGCCTGCCGGTGGCGCGGCGCACCGCGCTCGTCGAGCGGGCCCGGGCGGAGGGGTTCCTGCTGGTCGAGGACGACTACGACGGCGAGCTGCGCTACGACGTCGCCCCGCTGCCGGTGCTCGCCGGGCTCGGACCGGACGTCGTGGTCCACCTCGGGACCGCGGGCAAGATCGCGACGCCGTCCCTCGGCGTCGGGTGGCTCGTCGCCCCGCCGGCCGTCGCGGCGGAACTGCTGGCCCGACGGCGGGCCACGGGCGTCCGACCCGCTCCCGCCGGACAGCTCGTGTTCGCCGCCTGGGCCGACGACGGCGGACTGGGCCGTCACCTCGCGCGGCTGCGCCGGGAGCTCGCGGTCCGGCGCTCGCTCGTGGTCGACGCGGTGCGCGCGGCCGGCCACGCGGTGCTGGGCGACCGGGCCGGGGCGCACCTGGTGGTCCCGCTGGCGTCGGCCGCGGCCGAGCGGGCGGTGGTCGACGCGGCGACCCGGGCGGGCGTGCTCGTGGACGGTCTGGCGCAGCACCACCTCGGCGCGGCGACGGTGCACGGGGTGCTCGTCGGCTGGGCGGCTCCACCCCGGGCGGAGCTGGTGCGGGCCCTCGACCGGCTCCGGGGCGTGCCGGCCGGGGCGGGCGGCGCGCCCGCGTAGGGTGCGGCGCCATGGGAGCGGGAGCACGCCCGACGTTGCTGGTCCTGTTCGGCGGGCGGTCGGGGGAGCACGCCGTCTCCTGCGTCTCCGCCGGCGGCATCCTCGACAACCTCGACCGCGAGCGGTTCGACGTGGTGCCGGTCGGCATCACCCCCGAGGGCGTCTGGCTCGCCGTCGGCGACGACACCTCGCCGTGGCGGCTGCACGGCCGGGAGATGCCGCGGGTGACCCTCGCGTCGGGTGAGCCGGTCGCGCTCCTGCCCGACCCCACCCGCCGCGAACTGATCAGCCTCGCCGAGGGCCGGCGCGGCGAGACCGTGGCCACCGTCGACGTCGTCTTCCCGGTGCTGCACGGCCCCGCGGGGGAGGACGGCGAGGTCCAGGGCCTGCTCGAGACCGCCGGCATCCCCTACGTCGGCGCCGGGGTGTGCGCGAGCGCCGCCTCGATGGACAAGGTCGTCACCAAGCGCATCCTGCGCGACGCCGGGCTCGCCACCGGCGACGCCGTCGCCCTCGACCGGACGGCGGCCGACCTCGAGCCGGCGGACCGCGAGCGGCTCGGCCTGCCCGTGTTCGTCAAGCCGTCCCGGGCCGGCTCGTCGGTGGGCATCTCCCGCGTGACGGCGTGGGAGGACGTGCCCGCCGCGGTCGCCGTCGCCCGCGAGAGCGATCCGAAGGTCATCGTCGAGGCCGGCATCGCGGGCCGCGAGATCGAGTGCGGGGTGCTCCAGTTCCCCGACGGCCGCGTCGAGGCGAGCGTGCCCGCCGAGATCCGCCTGACCGGCGACGCCGACTGGTACGACTTCGACACCAAGTACCTCGACGACGCCTGCGAGCTCGACGTCCCCGCCAAGCTCGACGACGACCTGGCCGAGCTCGTGCGCGACCAGGCGGTCCGGGTCTTCCGGACGATGGACTGCGCGGGTCTCGCCCGCGTCGACTTCTTCGTCACCGAGGACGGCCGCGTCCTGGTCAACGAGCTGAACACCATGCCCGGCTTCACCGCGACGTCGCTCTACCCGCGGATGTGGGCCACCACCGGCGTCGACTACCCGACGCTGCTGACCACGCTCGTCGACTCCGCCCTCGCGGGCGGCACCGGGGTGCGCTAGCGGGTCGGCGTCGGGACCGGCGGACCCGTCGGGTCGGTGTCCCGGCTGACCAGGGTGATCTTGACGCCGCGCGACACGTCCTGGATCGCGCCGCTGCCGATGCCGTCGGGCAGGGTCAGCCCGACGAAGATCGCGCGGTCGACCGTCACCCAGGTCGTCGCCCCGGCGCCGGGGATGCGCAGCCAGTCGACCCCGTCGACGTCGAGCAGCGGGCTCGTCGGACCGAGCTCCGGGGGCGTGGGCAGCCCGCAGCGCAGCACCACCGGCTGGTCCTCGGGCCGCCCCGACGCCTCCCGCTCCCCACCCCACGCGACCGTCCCGGCCGGGACCGGGTTCGCCAGGGCCCGTCGCGGCAGCAGCCCGTCGCCGGTGTTGATGTCCTGTGGGAGCCCGGAGAGCAGGCGCGAGCAGTCCGCCGACGCGGCCGCGGGCACGGGGACGGGCGCGAGCGCCAGCGGCCCGGTGTCCGGGTCGGGATCGGTCTGCCGCCCGAGGACCTGCGAGGCGATCAGGACCCCGACGACGAGCAGCACCGGCAGCGCCAGCGCCACACCCAGCAGGACGCGGGGGAGACGGCGATCGAGCTCCGGTGCCCGGGTACGCGCCACCGGGCGGTCAGGCCGCGGAGGAGCCGACGACCGAGCAGGTCAGGGTGCGGGTGATGCCCGGCACCTTCTGCACCGCCGTGATGGTGTCCGACAGGGTCGTGGCGTCGTTGGAGTCCACGTGCACGATCACGTCGTAGGGGCCGGTCACGTCCTCCGACCGGGAGACGCCGTCGATCCCGGCCACGTCCGACGCGACCGCGGCGGCGCGGCCCACCTCGGTCTGGATCAGGATGTAGGCCTGGACCACGAACGGGCCTCCTCGGGGAGCGGGCGTACCCGCTCGGGAGTCGAGAGGGCGCGCACGGGTGACACGACGCGTCGGAACGTACCGCAGGGAGCAGACGGGTGAGCCGGTCGGGAGATGCGCCACAACGGAGCCCGGCGCGGGGGCCGTCCGGCGGGCACGTGTCCGACCTGGGTGAGTTCGGGGTGATCGACCGCATCGTGGCCGGCCGCCCCCAGCCCGAGGGCACCCTGCTCGGTCCGGGGGACGACGCCGCGGTGGTGGCGGCGCCCGACGGCCGGGTGGTCGCCACCGTGGACACCCTGGTGCAGGGCGTGCACTTCCGGCTGGACTGGTCGGGGCCCGAGCAGGTCGGCCGCAAGGCCGTCGCCGCCAACCTCGCCGACATCGCCGCGATGGGCGCGGTCCCGACCGGCCTGCTGCTCTCGCTGGCCTGCCCCGCGTCCACCCCGACCGACGTGGTCGAGGGGCTCGCGGCCGGGATCTGGGACGCCGCGGCCGAGGCGGGCGTCGGGGTGGTGGGCGGGGACACGGTCTCCGCCGAGCAGATCGTGGTGACGATCACCGCGCTGGGCGACCTGGAGGGTCGGGCCCCGGTACGCCGCTCGGGCGCGAAGGTGGGCCACGTCGTCGCCGTGTGCGGGGTGCTGGGCTGGTCGGCGGCGGGCATGGAGGTGCTGCGCCGCGGGTTCCGCTCGCCGCTCGCCATGGTCGCCGCGCACCGCACGCCGCGGCCGCCGATCGCGGCCGGCCCGGTCGCCGCCCGGGCCGGCGCCAGCGCGATGATCGACACGTCGGACGGGCTGCTCGCCGACCTCACCCACGTCGCCGAGGCCTCGCGGGTGCGCATCGACATCCGCTCCGAGCTCGTGCCGGTCGCCGCCAAGCTGCGCGACGTGGCGTCCGCGCTCGGCGGCGACGCCCTGCGGTGGGCGCTCACCGGCGGCGAGGACCACTCGCTGGTCGCCTGCTTCCCCGACGAGGACGCCGTGCCCGAGGGCTGGACGGTGTTCGCCGAGTGCCGGCTCGGGATCGGCGTGACCGTCGACGCCGACCGGTGGGGCGGCGCGGGCGACCCCGGCTGGCGACACTGGCGCTGAGACGACCCCACCCGCCGTCGTGAGGGTGACACCTGGCAGGTCGCGAGGTGCCCGGGCCTGCCTGACGTCACCCTCGCGACCGGCGACGCCTACATCCCGGGCGGGCGCACTCCCCGGATCGACGCGTCGATCAGCTGGATCGGGTGCAGCATCGGCAGGTCGCCCTCGAGGTACTTGCGGATCTGCAGCAGGCAGCCGGGGTTGGCCGTGACCAGCAGGTCCGCCCCGGTGTCCCGGATGTTGTCGGCCTTGCGCCGGCCGAGGTCACCGGCGGCCTCGGGCTGGAGCATGTTGTAGATCCCGGCCGATCCGCAGCAGATCTCGGCCTCGGGCAGCTCGACCAGCTCGACCCCCGGCACCGACCGCAGCACGTCGCGCGGCTGCTGCCGGATCTTCTGGGCGTGCCCGAGGTGGCAGGCGTCGTGGTAGACGACGGTCGCGTCGACCCGGTGCCGCGGGGCCCGGGACTCGGCGAGGGCGTCCGCGAGCACCTCGGAGACGTCGCGGACCTTGCGGGAGAACGCCTCGCCGCGCTCCTTCCACTGCGGGTCGTCGGCGAGCAGCTCGCCGTACTCCTTCATCGACGACCCGCAGCCGGCCACGTTGACCGCGATGACGTCGACGTCGGCGTGCTCGAAGACGGCGATGAGCTCCTTGGCCCGCCGGATCGACTCCTGCTCGCGGCCGGCGTGCAGCCCGAGCGCCCCGCAGCACGCCTGCTCGCGCGGCGCGACGACGTCGTAGCCCTCGGCCGCGAGCACGCGGGTGGTGGCGAGGTTGACCTGGTGGAAGAAGACGTCCTGCACACAGCCGGTGAGCATCCCGATCCGGCCGCGCCGGACGGGGTGCTCGGAGGTGGTGCGCGCCGGGGTGACGGCGGGGGTCCGCGCGAAGGCGTCGCGGACGCTGACCGGCGGGAGCAGCGACTCCATCGCCACCAGCCGCTCGAAGCGCTTCGGCAGCTTCGCGAGCAGCGCGTCCATCCGCTTCGGCCGCAGCTTCTGGTAGAGCGCCCCACCGAGGGAGGCCGCGCGCAGCCGCCGCTTGTAGGGGAACAGCGTGAAGATCGCCTCGCGGAACAGCTTGTCGGCGCGGGGCCGGGGGACGTTGCGCTCGATCTGCGGGCGGGTGGCCTCGAGGAGGCGGTCGTACTGCACGCCGGAGGGACACGCCGTCACGCAGGCCATGCAGCCGAGGCAGCGGTCCATGTGCGTGGTGAAGGCGCCCTCGAGCGGGATCTCGCCCTTCTCGGCCATCTCCATGAGGTAGATGCGGCCACGGGGCGAGTCCATCTCCTCGCCCCAGAGGGCGTAGGTCGGGCAGGTCGGGAGGCAGAACCCGCAGTGCACGCAGTCGTCGAGCAGCTCCTGCGCCGGCGGGTGGTGGTCGTCGAAGCTGCCGTGCGTGGCCGCCGCCAGGGCGTCGGTGCGCTCCGGGCCGGGCGCGTTCTCCCCGCGCTGCGAGGTGAAGTCCGGTCCGGGTCCGGCGGGACCGGTCGTGGGCGTACTGGTCACGCGGACGCTCCTTCGGGGACGGGCAGCCAGGGGGCGAGCCGGCCGCGGCCGAGGCGGTGGTCGGGGTCGAACGCGGCGGCGACGGAGCGCAGGAGCACGGCGCTCGACGGGGTGGGGCCCCACGCCGGCACGGCGGAGCCCGCGGGACGGGCCCGCAGGGTCGAGGTGCCGCCGAGGTCCGCCACGCGGGTGTGCACGGCGTCGACCGCGACGGGCTCGGCGGGGACGGTGAACGTGGCGACGCCGGTGGCCGGGGCGGCGGTGACGCCGGCCGCCCCGAGGTCGGCGACGAGACCGCCGAGGAGGTCACCGAGCCGGGTCGGGGCGACGCCGACCCGGAGCACCGCCCGGTCGTCGGGCCGGACGTCGACGGCGTCGCGGTGGGCCTCCCACGCGGCGTCCGCGTCGGCGGTCGCGAGCACCTCGGCGTCCGCGCCGAGCAGGTCGACGAGCCGCGACGCGCGGCCCTCGACCCCGGCCTCCGTGCCCTCGAGCAGGGCCAGGAGGCGGCCGTCGACCCACTCCAGGGCGGCGGCCTCGACCGGGGTGTCGGTGACCGCGCGGCCCGCCGCCGGCACCCCGGCGGGATCGGGCACCTGCAGTGCCACGGTCCGCGTGGCGGCCGGGAGCGGGTGCAGGCGCAGCACGATCTCGGCGACCACGCCGAAGGTGCCGTACGCCCCGTGCAGCAGTTTCGCGAGGTCGTAGCCCGCCACGTTCTTGATGACGTGCCCGCCGGAGCGCGCGACGGTGCCGTCGGCCAGCACCGTCGTGACCCCGATGACGAGGTCGCGGAGCGTGCCGAACCCGAGGGCCAGCGGCCCCGCGTCCGCCGTCGCGAAGAGGCCGCCGACGGTGGCCCCGCGACGGGCGCGCGCGGCGTCGAGGGCGACCCGCTGGCCAGAGGCGGCGAGCACCTCCTGCAGGTCGGCGAGGGGCGTGCCCGCGCCGACGGAGACGGTCATGTCGCCCGGGTTGTGCGCGATGACGCCGGAGAGGCCGGCCACGGAGATCGGGGTCGCCTCGCCCACGAGGGGCGCGCCCCAGTCCGCGGCGGTGCCGGCCCCGGTGGCGACCACGGGACCGGGGGTGTCCCGCACCGCGTCGCGCAGCTCGGTCAGGGAGGCCGGTGACGTCGGTGTCGTGTTCACGGATGCGCTCACAGTCGGCTGATCACTCCGGCCTCCTCCAGGGGGTGCGGGCGGAACGGCCCGGGACGCTCACCGCACAGCCGCGGGGTCGGGAAGATCTTGCCGGGGTTGCAGAGCCCGGCCGGGTCGAAGCCGGTGCGGACCCGCTGCATCACGGCCATGTCGTCGTCGGTGAACTGGCGACCCATCGAGCACGCCTTGTCCGCGCCGATGCCGTGCTCCCCGGAGAGCGAGCCGCCGAGCTCGACGCAGAGCTCGGCGATGCGGCTGGACAGGTCCTCGGCCGCGTCGTGCTCGCCGGCGGCCTCCGAGTAGAGGACCAGCGGGTGCAGGTTGCCGTCGCCCGCGTGGAACACGTTGGCCACCCGCAGGCCGACCTCGGAGCCCATCTCGGCGATCTGCGAGAGCACCTCCGCGAGCCGGGTCCGCGGGACGACGCCGTCCTGGACGATGTAGTCCGGGCTGATCCGCCCGACGGCGGCGAAGGCGGCCTTGCGGCCCTTCCACACCCGGGCGCGCTCGTCGGCGCTGTCGGCGACGTGGATGCGGGTCGAGCCGTGCTCCTCGCAGATCCGGGTGATCTCGGCGAACTGCTCGTCGCACTCCTCGGCGGGGCCGTCGAGCTCGATGATCAGCGCCGAGGGCGACTCGACGGTGTAGCCCGCGCCGACGGCGGCCTCGGCGGCCTCCATCGCGAGCGAGTCCATCATCTCGACGGCGGCCGGCACGATCGCGGCGTCGACGATCGCGCCGACCGTCTCGCCGGCGGCCTCGACCGAGGGGAAGTCGGCCAGCACGGTGCGCACCGCCTCAGGCTTGCGCAGCAGCCGCACCGTGACCTTCGTGCAGATGCCGAGGGTGCCCTCCGAGCCGAGGAACACCCCACGCAGGTCGGGGCCGGCCTGCTCGGCGGTCGGTGCGCCCAGGGTGACCACGCTGCCGTCGGCGAGCACGACCTCCATCTCGAGCACGTGGTTCGTCGTGAACCCGTACTTCAGGCAGTGCGCGCCGCCCGAGTTCTCGGCCACGTTGCCGCCGATGGTGCAGACCTGCTGGCTCGACGGGTCGGGCGCGTAGTAGAGCCCGTGCGGCCCGGCCGCCCGGGAGATGTCGAGGTTGAACACGCCGGGCTCGAGGACGGCCCGGCGGTTCTCGACGTCGATCTCCAGGATGCGCCGCAGCTTCTGCAGCGAGATGACGACGCCGTCGGCGACCGGGAGGGCGCCCCCGGACAGGCCGGTCCCGGCGCCGCGGGCGACGAACGGCACGCCGTGCCGGGCGCACACGCGCACGCAGGCGGCGACCTCCTCGGTGTTCCGCGGCAGCACGACGACGGCGGGGACCTGGCGGAAGCCGGTCAGCCCGTCGCACTCGTAGCTGCGCAGGCCGACCTCGTCGGTGATCAGGCAGTCGTCGGGCAGGACGGCGGCGAACTCGCGCGCGAGTGTGGAGGTGGTGCTGCTCGCGGCGGTGGTGGTCGTGCTCATGGCGTCACACATCCCCTCGGGTGGCCCCCGGATCCTGACCTGCCGCGCGCACGACCGCCACCAGAGCGGCCGGGTCGGACAGGTCCTCGCTGACGTGGTCGGCCCCCGCGGCCACGAGGTCGTCCACCGAGGCGGCCCCCGTGGCGACCCCGACGGCGATCGCCCCGGCGGCGTGCGCGGCCTCGACGTCGCGCGGGGTGTCGCCGACGACGACGAGCCCCACCGGCCGTCGGTGGCGGCGCTCGAGGGCCTCGCGGGCGGCGTGGACCAGCGCCGCGCGGGGCCCGGGGAGGTGGCCGTAGACCCCGTCGTCGAGATCGAACGTCCCCGGGTGCAGCCCCGCGACCGTCAGCTTCAGCTCCGCGCCGGCGCGCACGTTGCCGGTCAGCACGATCTGGTCGACGCCGGGCTCCGCCGCGAGCAGATCCACCGCCTCGCGGACGCCGGGCAGCACCGTCAGCGTCTCGGCCAGGGCGGCGTCACGGCCCCGCCACTGCTCGCCGATCGCGGCGATCATCTCCTCGGTGTACGCCGGGCCGCGGTCGTGCAGCGGCGCGGCGTGGGTCGCGGGCAGGCCGTCGCGGAACGCCTCGGCGACCAGGTGGTCGGTCATCCCGCCCATCGGCACGTGCGGCGGCTCGTGCCCCGTGACGGCGTGGAAGGCGTCGCGCAGCACGTCGCCGCCGACCCGGCCGCCGCGCAGCAGCGTGCCGTCGATGTCCCAGCAGACCCCGACCGGACGTCGCACGCGCGAGGCCCCTTCCCGACGACGGGTGACCGACGTCGGGCATGCTGCCCGGATCCGGGATGATCGGCCGGGTGGAGACCACCGGACTCGAGCTCGAGGTGGCCGCCTACGACGACCCGGCGAGCGTCCGGTTCGTCGACGCCGTGCAGGCGTTCTACCGCGAGCGCTACGGCGGGATCGACCGCACCCCGGTCGACCCCGCCGAGTTCGCCCCGCCGCGCGGGATCTTCCTGCTCGGTGCGCTGCCCGGTGTCGGACCGGTGTGCTGCGGCGGGTGGCGGCGGTTGACGGCCGAGGCGATCCCCGCGGCCGACCGCGGGGTCCTCCGGCCGCTCGACGCCGAGATCAAGCGCATGTGGGTCGATCCCGCCCACCGTCGCCGCGGGTTCGCCGTCGCCCTGCTCGAGGAGCTCGAGCGCACCGCCGCCGCGGCCGGCTGCCGGCGGACCGTGCTGGAGACCGGCACCCGCCAGCCGGAGGCCGAGGCGCTCTACCGGCGCCAGGGGTACCGGCCGATCCCCAACTTCGGGGTGCACCGCGACGAGCCGGACAGCACCTGCTTCGCCCGCGGGCTGGACCCCCGCGGGGGTGGACGGGCCGCCCGCGGCTAGCGTCAGCGGGGTGCCGATCTACGCCCTCGGCGAGGCCGAGCCCGACATCCACCCGGACGCCTACGTCCACCCCGACGCGGTGGTGATCGGCTCGGTGACGCTGGGACCGGAGGCGTCGGTGTGGCCGACGGCGGTGCTCCGGGGCGACGACGGGCACATCGTCGTCGGCGCCCGCACGAGCATCCAGGACGGCTCGATCATCCACACCACCCGGCGGCAGCCGACCGTGATCGGGAACGACTGCACCGTCGGGCACAACGTCCACATCGAGGCGGCGACCATCGCCGACCACGTGCTGATCTCGTCCGGGTCGGTGGTGCTGAACGGCGCGCGGGTCGACGAGGGCGCGGTCGTCGCGGCCGGCGCGGTGGTCAGCCCGCGCTTCCACGTGCCCGCCCGCCGCATGGCGCGCGGGGTGCCGGCCACGATCCGCCCGGACCACGAGGTCCCCGACGGCGCCTTCGCGTACGCCGTGACGTCCTACCGCGAGCGGGCCCGCCGCTTCCGCACCGATCTCCGGAGGATCGCCTGATGGCCCGCCCCCTGTCCGAGACCGTCGAGGCGGGATGGGCGCAGGCCCTCGAGCCCGTCGCCGACACCATCGCCACCATGGGCGACTTCCTGCGCACCGAGGTCGCCGAGGGCCGGACCTACCTGCCCGCGGGGAAGAACGTGCTCCGGGCCTTCCAGCAGCCGTTCGAGCAGGTGCGCGTGCTCGTCGTCGGGCAGGACCCGTACCCGACGCCGGGCCATGCGGTCGGCCTGTCGTTCTCCGTGGCCCCGGACGTGCGACCGCTGCCGAAGAGCCTGCAGAACATCTACCGGGAGTACACCGAGGACCTGGGGCACCCCCCGCCCACGAACGGCGACCTGACGCCCTGGACCGAGCAGGGTGTGCTGCTGCTCAACCGGGTCCTGACGGTGGCCCCGGGCGCCCCGGGTTCGCACCGCAACAAGGGCTGGGAGAAGGTCACCGAGCAGGCCATCAGCGCCCTCGTCGAGCGGATCGACCAGCCCCTCGTCGCCATCCTCTGGGGCCGGGACGCACGCTCCCTCGTGCCGCTGCTCGGCGAGGACGTGCCGACCGTCGAGTCCGCGCACCCCAGCCCGATGTCGGCGGCGGGCGGCTTCTTCGGGTCGCGGCCGTTCAGTCGCGTGAACGAGTTCCTCGAGGAGCTGGGCGACGAGCCCGTGGACTGGCGCCTGCCCTGAGTGACCGGCGTCCGGCCCGGGTCAGCGGCGGACGCCGAAGCGCCGGCGGGACCGCCGCTGCGGCGCGAACATGCTCCAGCCCCGGCTCGGGATGGTGTCCGGACGGTGGCGGCCGGCCTCGGCCCGCCGCCGGCCCCGGACGAGCGCGAGGAGCCGGTCGAGCGGGCGGGAACGGGCCGGGAGCGCGTCGGGCCGGCGGACCGGGAGCCCGACGACGTCGGGCGAGGGGAGCGGCGCCTCCTGCAGCGTCGCGACGGCGCCGGTCGCGGGGACACCCGCGACGGCGGTCGGGACGGGGGCGTCCGTCTCGCCCGGCGGTACGCGCTGCGAGACCACACGCAGTGGCACCGGGGCCGACCGGCGGTGCACGGTGCGCTGGGCGCGGGGGAGACGGGGCTCGTCGCCCGCCGGACCCACGGTCTGGTCCGGTCGGCTCACGACATCCGCCGCTCGTCGCCCCACCACGTCCGCTCCACCCGTTCGATCCTCACGTACGTACGGTGCAGGCGCAAGATCGAACGCACGTGCGTGAGCCGGATCGCGCATCCCTCCACCCCCGAGGGGGCCCGCGATGACCTGTCCTCCGCGCGACTGGACCGCCAGCGGTCCCGGCCTCGAGACGGCCCGCCATCCCGACGGCGGGTTGCTGGTGCGGTCCCGCGGCGACACGGAGGGGCCGGTGCTGCACTACACCCGCGCCGAGGTCGAGGCGTTCGTGCTCGGAGTGCGTGACGGCGAGTTCGACGACCTCGTCGTGCCGGACTGAGCCGGTCCCGGACAGCAGTCGGGCCCGGCACGCCGTGGCGTACCGGGCCCGGGAACTGCTCGTGGGGGCGTCAGGCGCGGCTGACCTTGCCCGCCTTCAGGCACGAGGTGCACACGTTGAGGCGCTGCCGGTTGCCGTTGCCGATCCGGGCGTGCACCGTCTGCACGTTCGGGTTCCACCGGCGGTTGGTCCGGCGGTGGGAGTGCGAGACCGACTTCCCGAAACCGGGGCCCTTCGCGCACACGTCGCACACCGCAGCCACTTCGAACACCTCTCGACCTCAACGGACACCAGAGCACGCGGGAACCTCACCGCGTGGCAGGTCACCAGGGTAACCGAGCCCGCCGAGGGCTGTCGGACCCGGGTGGCACGCTGGCGTCCGTGGTGCACATGGACTCCCCCCTCGCCGAGGCCGTCGGAGGACGCTCGGCCTCGGTGCTGCGCAAGCACCTCGACATGCACACCGTCGGCGATCTGCTGCGCCACCTGCCGCGGCGCTACGAGACGATGAACGACCTCGACAAGGTCGATCCGCGAGACCTGGCGGTGGGCGACCAGGTCAACATGATCGCCGAGGTGCGCAGCGCGCGGGGCGAGCGCAAGTTCCGCCGCGGCGGCGGCAAGCAGCTCCATATCACGACGATGACGGTGGCCGCGGGGGCCCTCGAGCTCTCGGTGACGTTCTTCAACCAGCCCTGGCGGGTGCGCACGATGCCCGTCGGGAGCCGCGCCTTCTTCGCGGGCAAGCTCGAGAAGTTCCGCGACCGATGGCAGCTCGGCTCGCCGCGTGCGATGCGGATCAGCACCGGCGACGACGAGACCGATCCCGACGGCGAGGACACGGAGTCGATCAAGCTCCCCCCGGTCACGCCGATCTACCCGGCCACCAAGGACGTGCAGACCTGGGAGCTGCTCGCCGCGGTCCGGCAGACCCTCGAGGTGTTCGACGACCCGATCGACCCGGTGCCCGCGGAGGTCCGCGAGCGGCACGGTCTGATCGACCTCGGGCGGGCCCTGCGCGACATCCACCTCCCCGCCACGCTGGAGGCCGCCCGCCCGGCGATGCGCCGGCTCACCTGGGACGAGGCGCTCGGGCTGCAGCTGGCGCTGCAGGGCGAGCGGATCAACGCCGCCACCCGGCCGGCGCCCGCCTGCCCCCGCACCGACGACGGGCTCGCCGCGGCCTTCGACGCCCGGCTGCCCTTCGAGCTCACCGCCGGGCAGCGCCGCGTCGGGGACGAGCTCGCGGAGGCGCTGGCGGGCACCACCCCGCTCAACCGGCTGCTGCAGGGCGACGTCGGGTCGGGGAAGACGGTGGTCGCGCTGCGGGCGATGCTGCAGGTCGTCGACGCGGGCCGGCAGGCGGTCCTGCTCGCTCCCACCGAGGTGCTCGCCGCGCAGCACGCCCGCTCCCTGCGGACGATGCTCGGGCCGCTCGGGCGGGCGGGCGAACCCGCGGGCCTGTTCGGCGAGGACGACCGGCCCGTCGAGCTGGACACCGACGAGCGGGCCACCCGGATCGTGCTGCTCACCGGGTCCCTGGCGGCGAAGGAGCGCAAGCAGGCGTTGCTCGACGTGCAGTCCGGGACGGCCGGCATCGTCGTCGGCACCCATGCGGTGATCCAGGAGAAGGTCGGGTTCGCCGACCTCGGTCTGCTCGTGGTCGACGAGCAGCACCGCTTCGGGGTCCGCCAGCGCGACGAGCTGCGCTCGCGGCCGGGGGAGACCGCGCCGCACCTGCTGGTCATGACGGCCACGCCGATCCCGCGCACGGTCGCGCTCACCGTCTACGGCGACCTGGAGAACTCCGTGCTCGACGAGCTGCCGGCCGGCCGCAAGCCGATCGACACGCACGCTGTGCCCGGCGGGCGGCCGAAGTGGCTCGCGCGGGTCTGGGAGCGCGTCCGCGAGGAGGTCGACGCGGGCCACCAGGCCTACGTCGTCTGCCCGCGCATCGGCGACGGCGGCCCCGCGGGCGAGGAGGAGGAGAGCGCCGGCCCCGACGGTCCCGACGGCGGCGAGCGGCGACCCCCGCTCGCGGCGCTCGAGGTCGCGGAGCTCCTCGCGGGCGGACCCCTGGCCGGCCTGCGCCTCGAGGTGCTGCACGGACGGCTGCCCGCCGAGGAGAAGGACGACGTCATGCGGCGGTTCTCCGCCGGCGACGTCGACGTCCTGGTGTCGACCACCGTGATCGAGGTGGGCGTCGACGTCCCGAACGCCACCGTCATCGTCGTCCTCGACGCCGAGCGCTTCGGGGTCTCCCAGCTGCACCAGCTGCGTGGTCGCGTCGGCCGCGGCGACACGGCGTCGTCGTGCTTCCTCGTCAGCGAGCTCGAGGGGCCGTCGATGGAGCGGCTGGCGCGGATCGCCGAGATCACCGACGGGTTCGCGATGGCCGACCTCGACCTGGAGCTGCGCAACGAGGGCGACGTCCTCGGCACCGAGCAGGCGGGCCGGCGCAAGACGCTCCGGTTCCTGTCCGTCCGGCGGCACCTCGACGAGATCACCGAGGCCCGCGAGGTCGCCCGCTCCCTGCTCGCCGACGACCCGACCCTGGCCCACCACCCGCGGCTGGCCGGCCTCGTCCGCGGCGTCGTGGGCGACGAGGGTGCGGGCTTCCTCGACAAACTCTGAGTTCACCGCTCGTCGCGCAGCACGAACGGTGACCGCCCGCGTACCGGGAGGTAGCCGATCGGCGCGCCGGGCCGACCTCCGAGCGCGACACGCACGGTCGGGGTGGCCGCGCGGGGTCACGGTTCGGTTACGGTCTGGCCGTCGGATCGCAACAGCGCTCCGATGCGCTCGGCCGCTTCGCCCGGTTCCCGTCCGGCGGCCTCCCCGGAGCGCACGACGTCCAGGACGGGACGGTGATCGTCGTCCGACCGCACTCCCCAGCGGCCGTCCGACACGATGGGTCGTGCAGGGCCTCCCTGCCTCCCGCCAGGTCCCGCCGGGCGTGGAGACGCGCATGACCGCAGTGCTGCCGCCCGTGCGGACCGACGACGGACGACACCGGGCGCCCGACTCGGCCACGACCGGGTCGCTGGGGCCGATCCCCGCGACGATGACCGGCCGCGCCGCCCACGGCGCCCCGGGCCACTCCCGGTCCCGCGACCAGCACCGCACCCGCCGTCCCGCTCCGCAGGAGCGCCCCCTCGACCGCGCCGCCCGGACCGCCGGCCTGTCCCTGGCCGCTCTCGGTGCGCTCGCCGGCGCCGGGGGCGCCGCGGTCCACGGCCTGATCCCGACCGGTGACGAGCCGGCCGCGACCGGCGAGTTCGCGCTCCCGACCGACCTGGCCGCGAGCAGCATGACCCTCCCGGCCGCCGCGACCCAGGCGCCCGCGGCGATCACCTCGGTGATGCCGGTCGTGGCGCCCGCCGTGTCCCAGGCGACCCCGCAGTACAAGACGGTGGCGGCCAGCACCCGCCAGGCGGCGGCCGCCAAGGCCGTTCCGGCGGCCCCGCAGCTGTCGGCGGGTCAGCGGATGGCGGCGGACGCCATCGACGCGGCCGAGTCCCGGCTCGGCAAGCCCTACGTCTGGGGTGCCACCGGCCCGAACAGCTTCGACTGCTCGGGCCTCATGCAGTACGCGTTCGAGAAGGCAGGCAAGGACCTGCCCCGCACGTCGGCGGCCCAGTCCAAGGTCGGCGAGAAGGTCTCGATGGACGACCTGCAGCCCGGCGACCTGATCTTCCTCTACAGCCCGGTCAGCCACGTCGTCATGTACGTCGGCGACGGCAAGGTGATCGAGGCGCCGACCAGTGGCCAGGACGTGAAGTACACGCCGCTGTCGAAGATCGAGAAGAACGCGGTGGGCGCTCGTCGCGTCGTCTGATCCGGAAGAAAGTGGCCCGGGGTCCCCACCCCGATGGGAACCCCGGGCCTTGTTCGGTGAACGGACGCTCCCCAGCTCCGGCACCGAAGGTCTCGCGCGTGAGGCGTGGCCGACACCCACAGAATGTCCGCTCGGCCGGGACATCAAGCGGGTCTGATCGTGTGATATTGCGCGCGTCACATGGTCACCTTGTGCAGTGCCGTACCAACGACCAGGTCGCGGTCGCACCCACAGGCAGGGATCTCCCGCCGATCGACGTCATGACGTCGCCCGGAACCGGACATGTCGCCTCGTGTTGCGTGCCCTCCTGCCGACGGCGCTGCTCGCCGCCCTGCTGACGGTGCCGACGGCGACGGCCACCCGGTGCGGCGCGGACGTCCCCGGCCTGACGCAGGCGACGGTGGACACCGGAGTGGTGCGCCTGCACGTGGCGGTGGGCGGTCCGCCGGACGCTCCCGTCGTCGTCCTGCTCCACGGGTTCCCCGAGACGTGGCGCACCTGGCGCGGGGTCGCCGTGGACCTCGTCGCGGACCACCGGGTGGTCGTCCCCGACCTCCGGGGCGCCGGCTGCTCCGAGCCGGGGCCCGTCCCCGATCCCGACGCGGGCACCCTCGCCGCCGACCTCGCGGGGCTGTCGGCCCGGCTCGGCCTCGCCCCGGCCGTCGTGGTCGGTCACGACATGGGCGCGATGCCCGCGTACGCGTGGGCCCGGGCGCGCCCCGACCAGGTCCGGCACCTGGTGCTCTCCGGTGGCGGCGTCCCCGGCCTCGGGCTGGAGGCGCTCGCCCCGCCGCACGTCGCCGCCTTCGCCACCGCTCCGCCCGGACGGCTCGCCGCCGAGGTGGCGGGACGCGAGCGCGAGGTGCTCGGCGCCTTCGTCGGCGACCCGGCGGTGGCCGCGTCGGGCTCGCTCGACGACGCGGTGCGGGCCTATTCCGCGCCGGGCCGCTACGACGCCGCGATGGGCCGCTACCGCGCCCTGCCCCGCGACGCCGCCCGCAACCGCCTCGATCCCGGCCCGCTCGCCGTCCCGGCGACGGCACTCGAGGGCGGTGCCCCCGGGATCAGCGCGGCGACCCTGCCGGGCGCCGACGTCGTCGTGGTCCCCGGGGCCGGGCACTACCTGCAGGAGGACCAGCCGCACGAGACCGCCGCGGCGATCCGGGCGATCGTGGCCCGGGAGTCAGCGGTGGCCCACCGCTGACGTCTGACGTCAGCCGTGTGCCACCGCTGACAGCAGCGGCGGGCGGCCCGCGAGCGTGGCGCGCTGCTGACGATCGGTGTCAGCCGTGTGCCACCGCTGACGCCCGGGGGCGCCGCCGCTCAGGCGCGCAACCGGCTCCGGAGGTCGCGCATGCCCCGGGCGGCCGCCTGGCGCACGGCCTCGGCGACGGCGGCGTACTCGTCGGCGGGCGCGGCCGGGCCCGGCGCGCGGGTCTCGACGGGGCGCGGCGGCACGGTCTGCGGGGCCTGCCGGGCGGCGAGCACGTCGGCGACGCGGCGGGCCTCGTCCCACGCCACCACCGCGCGGTCGACGGCCACGACGAAGTCCGTGCGATGGGGGTCGCCCGGCTCGGTCGGCGTCGCGAGGACCTGGGCGTCCGCGAGGGCCTCGACGAACGCCCCGGTCGCGGGCACCGAGACGTCCACGAGGGCGGGGCGGGCGGCCACGGCGCGCGGGTCGGACTCGAAGGCGGCGTAGTCGCGCTGCAGGGCGGCGAAGCGGTCCCGGGCGAGTGCCCAGCGGGCCGCGCGGTGCTCGGAGATCCGGCCCGACCTGCCGTCGGGATGACCGAGGACGACGGTGCGCACCCGGCGGACCCCGCGCTGCGCAGCGAGCACCGTGGCGACGATCGCGGCCAGGGCGGCGGCGACGAGGTCGGCCACCGCCGCGAGCAGGGCGGCGCCGAAGCCCTCGAGAGTGCCGTCGGCGACCCAGGCGCCGAGGAAGACCAGCGGGGAGACGACGGTGAGGAGCACCGCGATCCCGTAGAGCCAGGGCACGGCGGAGCGGCGCATCGGTGTGATCGACCTGTCCGGCATGTGCCGCCCTCCTCGTGTCCCCCTTCTTTGGTACCGGAAGAGCCGTCCGGGGACCACGGTCGCGGTAGCGTGCGCCGCCGACGATCAGCGCGACCGCCCGGAGGACGTCCAGATGTTCCGCAAGGTGCTCGTGGCCAACCGGGGTGAGATCGCGATCCGCGGTTTCCGCGCCGCGTACGAGCTCGGGGCGGCCACCGTCGCCGTCTTCCCGGTCGAGGACCGCCAGTCGGAGCACCGTCTCAAGGCCGACGAGGCGTACCTGATCGGCGAGGAGGGCCACCCGGTCCGGGCCTACCTGTCGATCGAGGAGATGATCCGCGCGGCGCAGAAGGCGGGCGCCGACGCGATCTACCCCGGCTACGGCTTCCTGTCGGAGAACCCGGGCCTGGCCGAGGCCTGCGCCGACGCCGGCATCACCTTCATCGGCCCGCCCGCGCGGGTGCTCACGATGGCGGGCAACAAGCACCGCGCGGTGGCCGCGGCCCGGGAGGCCGGCGTGCCCGTGCTGGACTCCTGCGACCCGTCCGACGACATCGACACCCTGCTCGCCGCGGCGGCGGAGATGACGTTCCCGCTGTTCGTCAAGGCGGTCGCGGGCGGCGGCGGCCGCGGCATGCGCCTGGTGAAGGAGGAGCGGAACCTCCGGGACGCGCTGCAGGCCGCGATGAACGAGGCGTCCTCGGCGTTCGGCGACCCGACGGTGATCCTCGAGCAGGCGGTCATCGACCCCCGGCACATCGAGGTACAGATCCTCGCCGACGCCGAGGGCCACGTCATGCACCTGTTCGAGCGCGACTGCTCGGTGCAGCGCCGCCACCAGAAGGTCGTCGAGATCGCGCCGGCGCCGAACCTGTCGCCCGAGCTGCGCGAGCGGATCTGCGCCGACGCCGTGAAGTTCGCGACGGCGATCGGCTACGTCAACGCGGGCACCGTCGAGTTCCTGCTCGACGCCGACGGCCGGCACCACTTCATCGAGATGAACCCGCGCATCCAGGTCGAGCACACGGTCACCGAGGAGGTCGCGGACGTCGACCTCGTCGGCGCCCAGATGCGCATCGCGTCCGGCGAGACGCTCGCCGACCTCGGGCTCTCCCAGGACACCGTCGCCCTGCACGGGTTCGCGCTGCAGTGCCGCATCACCACCGAGGACCCGTCCAACGAGTTCCGACCCGACGTCGGGATGATCTCGGCCTACCGCTCGGCGTCGGGGTCGGGCGTGCGGCTCGACGGCGGGACCGCCTTCGCCGGCGCGCGCATCAGCCCGCACTTCGACTCGCTGCTGGTCAAGGTCACCTGCCGCGGCCGGGACTTCACGACGGCGGTCCGGCGCGCGCGCCGCGCCCTCGCCGAGTTCCGCGTCCGCGGGGTCTCGACGAACATCCCGTTCCTCATGGCGCTGCTCGACGAGCCGGACTTCCGGGAAGGCCGGGTGACCACGAGCTTCATCGCCGAGCACCCCGAGCTCCTCGCCGCCCGGGCCCCCGCCGACCGCGGCACCCGGATCATGAGCTACCTCGCCGACGTCACGGTGAACCGGCCGCACGGCCCGGCCCCGGACCTCGTCGACCCGCGGGACAAGCTCCCCGCCGTCGACCTGGCCCAGGCGCCCCCGGACGGGTCCCGCCAGCGTCTCGGCGAGCTCGGCCCCGAGGGGTTCGCGGCGTGGCTGCGGGCGCAGACGACGGTCCCGGTGACCGACACGACGTTCCGCGACGCCCACCAGTCGCTGCTGGCCACCCGGGTGCGCACGCGGGACCTCCTGGAGATCGCGCCGCACGTCGCCCGGACCGCGCCCGAGCTCCTGTCGCTGGAGTGCTGGGGCGGCGCGACCTACGACGTGGCGTTGCGCTTCCTCGCCGAGGACCCGTGGGAGCGGCTCGCGCGGCTGCGGGAGGCGGTCCCGAACCTGTGCCTGCAGATGCTGCTGCGCGGGCGGAACACCGTCGGCTACACGCCCTACCCGACGGAGGTGACCGACGCCTTCGTCGCCGAGGCGGCCCGCGTCGGGATCGACGTCTTCCGCATCTTCGACGCGCTGAACGACGTCTCCCAGATGCGGCCCGCGATCGACGCGGTCCGCGCGTCCGGCGGGGCGCTCGCGGAGGTCGCGCTCTGCTACACGAGCGACCTGATGAACCCGGCCGAGGACCTCTACACCCTCGACTACTACCTGCGCCTGGCCGAGCAGATCGTCGACGCCGGCGCCCACGTCCTGGCCATCAAGGACATGGCGGGCCTGCTGCGCCCGCCGGCCGCCCGGAAGCTCGTGACCGCCCTGCGCGAGCGCTTCGACCTGCCGGTCCACCTGCACACCCACGACACCGCGGGCGGGCAGCTCGCGACGCTGCTCGCCGCGATCGACGCCGGGGTGGACGCGGTCGACGCCGCCGTCGCCTCGATGGCGGGGACCACCTCGCAGCCGTCGCTCTCGGCGCTGGTCGCGGCGACCGACCACAGCGACCGGGAGACCGGGTTGTCGCTGGACGCGGTCAACGCGCTGGAGCCGTACTGGGAGCTGGTCCGGAAGGTCTACGCGCCGTTCGAGTCGGGCCTCGCGTCGCCGACCGGCCGGGTCTACACCCACGAGATCCCCGGCGGGCAGCTGTCCAACCTGCGCACCCAGGCCGTCGCGCTCGGGCTCGGCGACCGCTTCGAGCAGGTCGAGGACGCCTACGCCGCCGCCGACCGGATGCTCGGGCACCTGGTGAAGGTCACGCCGTCGTCCAAGGTGGTCGGGGACCTCGCGCTGCACTTCGTCGGCGCCGGGGTCGACCCGTCGGCGTTCGAGGCGGACCCCTCGCGCTACGACATCCCCGACTCGGTGATCGGCTTCCTGCGCGGCGAGCTCGGCGACCCGCCCGGCGGCTGGCCGGAGCCGCTGCGGACCCGCGCGCTCGAGGGCCGGACCGAGCGGCCCGGGGTCGCGGAGCTGACCGACGACCAGCGCAAGGGCCTCGAGGCCGACCGCGCCGGCACGCTCAACGAGCTGCTCTTCCCCGGGCCGACGAAGGAGTTCCGCGAGCACCGGATCTCGTACGGCGACACCTCGGTGCTGCGCAGCCAGGAGTTCTTCTACGGCCTGCGCAGCGAGCGCGAGTACGCCGTGGACCTCGAGCCGGGCGTGCAGCTGCTCATCGAGCTCGAGGCGATCTCCGAGCCCGACGAGCGCGCCATGCGGACCGTGCTGATGTCGCTGAACGGGCAGCTGCGGCCGCTCAGCGTCCGCGACCGCTCCGTCGACACCGACGTCAAGGCCGCCGAGAAGGCCGACCGCTCCGACCCCTCGCACGTCGCGGCGCCGTTCGCGGGCGTGGTGACGCTGCAGGTCGCCGAGGGCGACCGGGTGTCGGCGGGCGACACCGTGGCCACCATCGAGGCGATGAAGATGGAGGCCGCCATCACCGCGCCGTCGTCGGGAACGGTGACCCGCCTCGCGCTGGGGAAGGTGCAGCAGGTGGAGGGCGGCGACCTGGTGGTGGTGCTCGGGTCGTGAGCCGCATCGTCGCGGGGAGCGCCGGGGGGCAGCGGCTCCAGGTGCCGCCGACCGGCGTGCGCCCGACGTCGGACCGGGTGCGGGAGGCGCTGTTCTCGCTGCTCACGGCGCGCGGCATCGTCGAGGACGCGGTGGTGCTCGACCTGTACGCCGGGTCGGGCGCGCTGGGACTGGAGGCCCTCTCCCGCGGCGCGCTGACCGCGACGTTGGTGGAGCGCGACCCGCGGGCCTGCGGGTTCATCCAGACCAACGTCCGGACGACGGGGCTCACCGGGGCGATGGTACGTCGCGCGTCGGTGCCCACGTTCCTGAAGCGGCCGACCGACTCCGTCGACCTCGTGTTCGTGGACCCGCCGTACGCGGGGACCGAGGACGAGGTCGACACCGTGCTCGGGCTGCTCGTGCCGTGGCTGGACCCGGACGCGCTGGTGGTGCTGGAGCGGGACTCGCGGACACGCACCCCGGCCTGGCCCGAGGGGCTCGAGCCGGAGGAACCGCGGGTGTACGGGGAGACGACGCTGCACCTGGGCGGGCCGGCCTGACGTCAGCGGTGGCGCACCGCTGACGTCAGGTGTCGGCGTCGGGACACGCTCGGCGGGCTACCCGGGGCGGGTGAGCGACCTCGAGGAGCGCT
This sequence comes from Actinomycetospora sp. NBRC 106378, assembly GCF_030269685.1. Lineage (GTDB taxonomy): Bacteria > Actinomycetota > Actinomycetes > Mycobacteriales > Pseudonocardiaceae > Actinomycetospora. The sequence goes on along the minus strand of NZ_BSTT01000006.1, from coordinate 228,611 downwards.
ACCTGGAACTGGTGCGCGACGAGCTGCCGGCCGCCGCGCGCGAGCAGGGCTGGGTCATCCGCAACGACCACTGCTTCGGGCGGGTGCTGCTCGACGACGCGGTGGGCGGGTGCTGGTACGACGTGCTCGGCCGGGGCCGGGGTGCGGCGTTCCGACGGTTGGACCCCGATCAGCTCGCGCACGCCGTGGAGCAGGGGGAGCGGATGCTGCGCGAGGGCGGCGAGACCGTCCGCGCCCTCGACGCGCAGTCGCTCGCGTGGCGGGGGAAGGCGCCGAAGCGCTGACGCCGCCCCTCGTGGCAGGAAAGCGTCGTTGCTGCCGCTGGACGACAGGTTCGCCACGTCGTCGGGGGCATTCCCGGGGGCCGGTCGGACCCGTCGTCGGGATGAAGATCCGGACGGGCGGCGCGAAGTGCTCGCTGAGCGAGCACTTCGCTCGGCGGCGGGGGATCTTGCCGAGCCGGCCTGCCGTGCAGCCGCGACGATGTGACTTCCCTGCCGCTGGATGACAGCAACGACGCTTTCCTGCCACGGGAGGAGGCATGATCGACCACCGTGGACCTCGCGGACGCGACGCAGGGCTGGGCCCCGGAGCCGATCACGACGACGGGCGGGACCTCCGCCTGGACGGCCGCGGCGGTCAGCGGGATGTTCGACCTCGACCCGGTGGCGGGCGAGGGGGAGCCGCTCCCGCCGATGTGGCACTGGTTCGGGTTCCTGGAGCACCCGCGGACCGACGAGCTCGGCGACGACGGGCACCCGCTCCGCGGCCACTTCCTGCCACCGATCCCGGACCGGCGCCGGATGATCGCGGGCGGCCGGCTGCGGATCGGGGAGCCGATGCGGGTGGGGGGGACCTACACGCGCCGGTCGTCGCTGGTGCGCTCGCAGGTCAAGCACGGGCGCTCGGGCGACATGCTGCTGGTCACCGTGCGCACCGAGTTCCTCGACGGTGACGACGTGCTGGTCACCGAGGAGTCCGACGTCGTCTACCGCTCGCAGGCCCCGGGGCAGGCCCGCGGCATCGCCTTCGACGAGCCGGACGCCGACGCGCCCGCCCCGTCCGACGAGGCCGTCGTGCTGACCCCCGACGAGCGGCTGCTGTTCCGGTTCTCCGCGCTGACCTACAACACCCACCGCATCCACTACGACCAGCCGTACGTCACCGACGTCGAGGGCTACCCCGGACTCGTGGTGCACGGACCGCTGCTCGCCCTGATGTGCCTGGAGATCCCGCGCCGCCAGGGCCACCCGGTGCGGTCCTTCGACTACCGGCTCTCGCGGCCCGCGTTCGCCGGCACCCGGGTCGTCGCCGACCGCACCGACGACCACGGCGGGGTCGCGGCGGGCGTGCCCGGCGCGCCGTCGTCGATCACCGCGACGCTGGGCTGATCACGGCCACGAACGGCTCCGTCCCCTCGACCACCACGCCCTCGAGCCGCCTCCGCCGCCACGCGCCCGGCGTCACCGCGAGGTGCACCTCGGGGGTGCCGTCGGCGTGGCGCCGCCGGTCGGTCTCCCGGTAGCCGCAGCGGTGCGACACGCGCAGCGAGGCGTGGTTGTCCTCGGCGGCCGCGGTCACGGCGCGGGTCATGCCGAGTGCTCCGAACGCCAGCTCCAGCAGCATCAGCCGCACCCGCCGTCCGACGCCCCGGCCCCGCTCGGGGCGCGCGAGGAACGACGACGTCGCCACCTCACCCGGCCGGCCGGCCGCGTCGAGGGTGGCGTGGCCGACGGCCCGCCCGCCGTCGAGGACGGCGAAGGGCACCCGCCAGCCCCCACCCGCCGTCGGGAACCGGCGCAGGGACCAGGAGCGCTCGAGGAAGACGCGCGCGGCGTCGTCGTCGCCCATCGGCCGCGTCAGGAAGTGCTCCCCGCCGGGGGCGAGGACGCCGCCGGGCTCGGCGACGAACGCGGCGATCTCGAGCAGCTCGACGTCGGTCGGCGGGGTGAGGACGAGCCCCGCGTGCGCGACCCGGATCCCGAACCACGGGTACAGGGCGGCCAGGTCGTCCCGGACGTAGTCCACGCCGGGATCCTGCTATAACCCCCGGATCATGAAGGCCGTCTGCCCCGGTTCGTTCGACCCCGTGACGCTCGGCCACGTCGACGTGGTGCGCCGCGCCGCGGCGATGTTCGACGAGGTGGTGGTCGCCGTCGCGATCAACCCGAACAAGCAGGGCCTGTTCACCGTCGACGAGCGCCGCGAGCTGCTCGACGCCACGTTCGCCGATCTCCCGAACGTCACGACGGCGGCCTTCTCCGGCCTGCTCGTGGACTGGTGCCGCGAGCAGGGCGTGGGCGTCATCGCGAAGGGCCTGCGCTCGGACACCGACTACGCCTACGAGCTGCCGATGGCCCACATGAACCGGCACCTCACCGGCGTCGACACGGTCTTCCTGTCCGCCTCGCCCGAGCACACGTTCGTCTCCAGCTCGCTGGTCAAGGAGGTCGCGCGCGGCGGTGGGGACGTCTCCGCCTTCCTGACGACGGGTGTGCACGCGGCGTTGCTGGAGCGGCTCGGCTGACCCGACACGCCCGACACGCCGCAATGCGCCGGGCGGACGAGCCCGCGTCGCACACTGGCGATCGGTCTTCGACGCGGGAGGTGGATCGACGTGTACCGGGTGTTCGAGGCGCTCGACGAGCTCGTGACCATCTGCGAGGAGGCGCGCGGCGTCCCCATGACGACGAGCTGCGTCGTCCCGCGCGGTGACGTCCTGGAGCTCCTCGACGACATCCGCGAGGCGATCCCGGGCGAGCTCGACGACGCCCAGGACGTGCTCGACCACCGCGACAAGCTCGTGGCGGACGCCACCGACGAGGCCGAGCGCACCACCGCGGAGGCGCGCACCGAGGCCGACCGGCTGCTCGCCGAGGCCCGGGAGCAGGCCCAGCAGATGATCGCCGAGGCCGAGCACGAGGCGGAACGGGTCGTGGCGCGGGGCCGCCGCGAGTACGCCGACCTCACCGACCGGGCCGCCGCCGAGGCCGACCGCATGACCGAGGCCGGCCGGCAGAGCTACGAGCGCGCCGTCACCGACGGGCGCGCCGAGCAGCAGCGTCTGGTCTCCGAGCACGAGGTCACCCTCGCCGCCCGCGACGAGGCCGGCCGCATCCTCGACCGTGCCGCCGACGACGCCCACCAGGCGCGCACCGACTGCGACCACTACGTGGAGACCTCGCTCGCCGAGTTCACCGAGACGCTGGAGTCGGTGCTCGACACCGTCGGACGCCACCGCCACCAGCTGCGCACCGGCCAGGTCGGTGCGGCCGCGCAGGAGCACGCGCCCGAGCGGGCCAGCGCGTAGGGCCGTCCGCCGCCCCCGGCTTTCGAACGAGCGGCACCTTCGCGCACATTGAGGTTGCGAGAGTGCCGTTCGTTCGCGGAGGAGGTGTCCGCGTACCCTCGAAGCCGGACCGGCCCCGTCGTCGGGAACACGTCCCGGCATGCAACACGTTGGTCCGTCTCGAGATGACTGAGAAGCACACGAACGGCCCCGACGCGACGAGCCCGTGGGTCGTCGACGTCCTGCGCGAACTGTCCCGCCGTCCCGGCACCATGAAGCCCTGGGTGCGTGACGTGCCGGCCCCGTCCGACTTCGGGCTCGAGGTGATCGGCGTGCCCGCGGGCGACCCGATCCACCTCGACCTGCGCCTGGAGTCGGTGATGGAGGGTGTCCTCGCGAGCGGCACCGTCAGCGCGCACGTCGTCGGCGAGTGCTCCCGGTGCCTCGGCGAGCTGCACGAGGACGTCGAGGTCGACGTCACCGAGCTCTACGCCTACCCGCACTCGGTCACCGAGGAGACGACCGACGAGGAGGACGTGGCGCGCATCGTCGACGAGAAGATCGACCTCGAGCCGGCCGTCCGCGACGCCGTGCTCCTGGAGCTCCCGAACGCCCCGCTGTGCAGCGACGACTGCCCCGGGGTGCCCTCGCCGGACGAGGAGGCATGGGCCTTCGTACCCGCGGGGACCTCTCGTGAGAGGATTGACCCTCGCTGGGCCGCCCTGCAGGAGCGTTTCTCCGGCGGCAGCACTGAGAACTGAGGAGTAGAAGCACCGTGGCCGTCCCCAAGCGCCGGATGTCGCGCGCCAACACCCACGCCCGCCGCTCGCAGTGGAAGGCGTCCGTGCCCACGCTCGTGGCGTGTCAGAACAAGGCCTGCGGCCAGCCCAAGCCGCCGCACGTCGCCTGCCCCACCTGCGGCCAGTACGCCGGCCGCCGGGCCGTCACCCCGGCCTGATCGCCGTGGCCGCCACGGCGGCCGGCGCCACTGACCAGGACGGTTCGCCGGCCGAGCGGCTCAGCCGGGTGCTCGGGATCGAGGTCGATCCCGAGCTCCTCCGGCTCGCCCTGACGCACCGGTCGTACGCCTACGAGAAGGGCGGCCTGCCGACCAACGAGCGCCTGGAGTTCCTCGGGGACTCCGTGCTCGGGATCGCGGTGACCGAGCGGCTGTACCGGGAGCACCCGGACCGGCCGGAGGGTCAGCTCGCGAAGCTGCGCGCCAGCGTCGTCAACATGCACGCGTTGGCGAGCGTGGCGCGGACCCTGGGGCTCGGTGAGCTGATCTACCTCGGGCGCGGCGAGGAGATGACCGGCGGCCGCGACAAGGACTCGATCCTCGGCGACGCCGTCGAGGCGATCCTCGGCGCGGTGCACCTCGAGCACGGCATCGACGTCGCCCGCGAGCTCGTCGGTCGCCTCTTCGGGGACCTGCTCCACCAGGCCCCGCGCCTCGGCGCCGGCCTGGACTGGAAGACCAGCCTGCAGGAGCTCACGGCCGCCTCCGGCCGCGGTGTCCCGGAGTACCGGATCACCGAGGAGGGCCCCGACCACGCCAAGGAGTTCACCGCGACGGCCGTGGTGGCCGGCGAGGGCCTCGGCACCGGGGTCGGACGCACCAAGAAGGACGCCGAGCAGAAGGCAGCCCAGGCCGCCTACGAGGCCATCCACGGGCCCGTCACGTAGGTGCCGGAGCTCCCCGAGGTCGAGGTCGTCCGGCGCGGGGTCGCCGACCACGCGGTCGGGCGGACCGTCTCGTCGGTCGAGGTGCTGCACCCGCGGGCCGTCCGTCGTCAGGCCGGCGGAGCGCCGGAGCTGGCCGCCCGCCTGGCCGGGCGCACGCTCGTCGCCGCGCGCCGTCGTGGCAAGTTCCTGTGGGTCGACCTCGACGACGGCACGGCGCTGCTCGCGCACCTCGGGATGAGCGGCCAGCTGCTCGTGCAGCCCGCCGATCGCCCCGACGAGAAACACCTGCGGGTCCGTCTCCGGTTCCACGACGACGGATCCGAGCTGCGGTTCGTCGACCAGCGCACCTTCGGCGGGCTGACCGCCGTCGACACGGTGGAGTCCGACGGCGAGCGCGTGCCCCTGCCGGTCGGCCACATCGGCCGGGACCCGCTCGACCCGGCGTTCGACCTCGAGGCGGCCGTCGGGGCGTACCGGCGGCGGCGCACCGAGCTCAAGCGGGCACTGCTGGACCAGACGCTGGTGTCGGGCATCGGCAACATCTACGCCGATGAGTCGCTGTGGCGGGCCCGCCTGCACTCGCTGCGCCCGACCGCGCGGCTGAACCGACCCGACGTCCGGAAGGTCCTCACCGCGGCCCACGAGGTGATGACGGAGTCGCTGGCGCAGGGCGGGACGTCGTTCGACGCGCTCTACGTCGACGTGCACGGGGACTCCGGCTACTTCGCCCGCGCGCTCGCCGTCTACGGGCGCGAGGACGAGCCGTGCCCGCGGTGCGGCACGTCGATCCGGCGCTCGGCGTTCATGAACCGGTCGTCGTTCTGGTGCCCGACCTGCCAGAGGGTGCCGCGAGCGGCACGTGAGCACTGACTGGGGCCATAGCCCCAGTCAGTGCTACCTGCGAACCACCTAGCTCTGCGGGGTGATGGCGACGGTCGGCGCCTGCGGGTCGTCGGCCCGGACGGCGCCCGGCTCCTCCGACGTCGGCGTGTACTGCTGCGCCTCGGCCTGGCCGCGCTGGTACCCGGTCTGCAGGTCGGCGCGGACCTGGTCGCGGTTCTCCTGGGCCTTCCGGTAGCCGGTGTTGATCAGGTCGGCGGCGGCGTCGCGCCCACCGAGCCCGAACGCCAGCGCCGCCCCGAGGGCGAGGGCACCGATCAGCGCGATGAAGGTGGCGTTGACGATCACCTCGGCGATGCCGAGCTGGTTGAGGATCATGAACACGGCGATGACCATGACCAGCGTCGGCGCGGCGGACCGGGCGACCCGGCCGGTGGGGGTGTCGCCCATGGTGCGGTGCACGAGCCCGCCGACGGCGGCGGCGATCGCGGCGGCGACCAGGAAGATCAGCAGCGCGGCGATGACGTTCGGCAGGTACGAGAGCACCAGGTTCACGAACCCGGTCACCGCGGGGATGTTCAGCGTCCCGACCGCGGAGACGATGACGAAGACGAGCAGGACCCACTGCACGACCAGCCCGACGAGCTTGGCGGGGCTGCCGTCGGGGGAGAAGCGGGCGACGTACTCGCCGCCGGAACCGTGGGTCAGCCGCTGGTCGAGCCGGACGCGCTGCAGGAGCTTGGTGATCCCGGCGCGGAGCAGGCGGGCGATGAGGTAGCCGATGAGCAGGACCAGCAGGGCCCCGATCACGTTCGGCACGTAGTTCAGCAGCGTGGTGAACGCGTTCTGCAGCGACTGCAGCGCGTTGAAGCCGCCCCCGCCGCCGGACGGTTCGGACTGGGTGGGAAGAGCGATCATGGCGATCTCCTGGTGTGTACGGAGAGGGCCCGAACGACGCGGGGACTCGATCGAGAGGGCCGGGACGACAGCACGACGCCGGCCCGCGGCGAGCGCGAGCCGGCGTCGGGTGGTCTAACGGACGGGGCCGGACTCCATGAGCTGCTTGAACTCCTGGAGGGCCTTCTCGATCTTCTTCTGCGGGTCGGCGAAGAGCTTCGCGCCCAGGTCACCCAGGGCACCCGCGGGCGTCTCGACGTGCAGGCTCACTTCGACGCCGGTCTTGCCGCCGTGGTCGTCGAAGCGGACCGCGCCGCCGGTCTCGACGTGGTTGTTGCTCTCCTCGAGCGACTTCCACGCGATCTTGCGGTCGGTCTCCTCGTCGACGATCTTCGCGTCCCACTCGATCTTCTTGCCGAGCGGGCCGTCGACCACCCAGTGGGTCACGTCGGCGCTGCCGTCCTTCGGCTCGACCGACTCGACGTCGTCGAGGATCTGGGGCAGGTGCGTGAGCGGCCGCCACCAGCGGTAGCACTCGGCGGCCGGTGCGTTGACCTCGAGATAGTGCGTTGCGGTTGCCATGCGCGGTGATGTCCGCTCCGCAGGCTGCCGCAAACGGCCGAGTTCACCGCCGCGGGGCGTGCCCCACGAACGCGCCGATACCGGTGATCGAGCGCCCCACCACCAGGGTGTTGATCTCCTTCGTGCCCTCGTAGGAGTAGAGCGCCTCGGCGTCGTTGAAGAAGCGCGTCACCTTGTTCTCCAGCAGCACGCCGTTGCCGCCCAGGACCTCGCGGGCGCGCGCCACCGCCTCCCGCAGGGCGACCGTGCACTCGCGCTTGGCCAGCGCCGCCTGGTCGTCGCGGAAGTGGTCGGCGTCCTGCAGCTGCGCCACCCGCACCGCGAGGGCGAGCGAGGTCGACAGGCGACCGAGGATCGTCACGAGGTGGTCCTGGATGAGCTGGAACCCCGCGATCGGCTGCCCGAACTGGACCCGCTCGAGGGCGTAGTCCCGCGCGAGCTCGTAGACGCCCATCATCACGCCCACGGCGTTCCAGGCGACCCCGCCGCGGGTGACGCGCAGGACCCGGTTCGTGTCCTTGAACGAGTTCGCGTGCGCCAGCCGGTTCGCCTCGGGGACGCGGGCGCCCTCGAAGGTGAGGTCGGCGTTCTGGACGGTGCGCAGGGCGAGCTTGCCCTCCATCTTCGTCGCGGTGAAGCCGGGCGTGCCCTGCTCGACGACGAAGCCCTTCACCTCGCCGTCGTCGGTGTCACGCGCCCACACGACCACCAGGTCGGCGAAGGTGCCGTTGCCGATCCAGCGCTTGGCCCCGTCGAGGACCCACTCGTCACCCTCCCGTCGTGCCGTCGTCTCGAGCCCGCCCGCGACGTCCGACCCGCCGTGCGGCTCGGAGAGGGCGAAGGCGCCGATCTTCTCCATCCGGCGCATCGCCGGCAGCCAGCGCTCCTTCTGCTCCTCGGACCCGCACAGGTCGATCGAGGACAGGGCGAGCCCGCCGTGCACCCCGAAGAAGGTGGCCATCGACGGGTCGATGCGCGAGAGCTCCATGCTGACCATCGAGGTCAGCAGCCGGGAGTGCGCCGGGCGGTCGGGCCAGTCGCGGGCCAACCCGACGACGTCGAGCTCGGCGAAGCCGGGCAGCAGGTCGAACGGGAACTCCGTGCTGGCCCACTGCCGGTCGGCGATCGGGGCGATGCGCTCCTCGGCGAAGCGTCGGACCCGGGCGAGGATCGCCTGGTCCTCGGAGCTCAGCAGGTCGGCGTAGCCGTAGAAGTCGCCGGGGAGCGGGGGCAGCACGCTCTCGTCGCTCGCCGGGGTCGGCGCGCCGGTGGTGATGTCGGTGGTGGTGCTCATCGGGACTCCTCGGTTCCTTCGGGGCCGCGTGCGCGGAGCACCGCGACCTGGGCCCGGTCACTGGTGCCGGTCAGCCGGTCGTAGTCGGTGCCGTAGGCGGCCTCGGTGCCCGCGACCAGTGCCTCGACCGTCTCGTCGTCGAGCGTGGGGTTCCCCAGATCGGCCCACCGCCTGCTCATGCCCGGCCCGAGGTGGGTGAGCATGTGGCGCAGGCCGCCGGGCCCGCCGCCGAGGTGGAACGACAGGAACGGCCCGCCGGTCGCCCAGCGCGGGCCGAGGGAGCCGGTCACGACGCGGTCCAGCTCCTCTGGCGACACCACCCCGCGGCGCACGAGGCTCACGGCCTCGCGGAACAGCGCCGACTGCAGGCGGTTCGCGACGAAGCCCGACACCTCCCGGTGCTCCACCACCGGATCCCGGCCGACGGCCCGCAGGAACGCCGCGGCCCGCTCGACGGTCTCCGGGGCGGTCCGCTCCCCGGCGACCAGCTCCACGAGCGGCAGCAGGTGCGGCGGGTTGAACGGGTGCGCGACGACGAGCCGCGCGGCGACGTCCGCGTCGAGCCCGGCCGCGATGTCGCTCGCGACGATCCCCGACGTCGACGTCAGCAGGAGGGCGTCCGCGGGAGCCGCCGCACCCGCCGTCGTGAAGATGTCCTGCTTGACGGCGAGGCGCTCCGGCCCCTGCTCCTGGACGATCTCCGCGTTCCCGACGGCGGCCGCGAGGTCCGGTTCGGTGCGGACGCGGTCGAGCAGCTCGCCCGCGTCCGCCCCGAGGGCGGGCGCGAACCGGCGGACGCCCTCGCGGACGGCCTCGTCGAGGTCCTCGCGGGGGTCGGTCACGGTGACCTCGTGGCCGTGCGCGGCGTGCAGCACGGTCCAGCTGACGCCGATCGTGCCGGCGCCGATCTCGGTGATCCTCATGCGTGCTCCAGGTAGTCGGTGCCCAGGTAGTCGTGCACCGTCGTGAAGGGCGCCAGCGTGAGGTCGGTCAGCACGTGCGAGGCCGACACGACCTCGAGCACGGGCAGGTCGGCCAGCGGCGCCATGACGTGCGCGTGCAGCTCGAGGCGGGCGGGGCCCTCCCAGGCGTCCTTGACGGTGAGGTCGGTGATCCGGGTGCGCTGCAGGACCGCGGACGTGGGGCCGCCGCGACCGGGGGCGAGCTTGACGGCGAAGGTCGGGACGCCGACCTGCGCACGCGCCTCGTCGGGGTCCAGCGGGGCGTGCTTGTAGGCCATGGTGGCCGTGGCGACCGGCAGCGACCCGACGTGCAGCTGCCCGACGAGCGCGCCCTGCTCGACCCACAGCCGCGGCGACCCGAACGCCTTCGGGTAGGCACTCTGCTCGCGGCCCGCGAAGGTGGCCGGGGCGTTGTCGAGGTACATGGCGTGCAGGTACTCGCCCTGCTCGCCGTCGAACGCGCAGGTCAGCGCCTGCCCGCACTCGGTGTAGGGGCCGAAGCCGTCGACGTCGCCCATCCGCATCACCTCGAAGCGCACCAGCGGCTCGACCACGGTGAGGGGCTCGGGGAGCGCGGCCCGGAACGCGTCGGGGTCGGTGCGGTAGACGACGTTGAGGTACTCGCGGTCGGTGAACCGGTGCGACCCCGGCGGGAAGGCGGGCGCGGTCAGCGGCGTCGTGCCCGCGCGCAGGATCTGCTCGGTGTTCACGCGGTCATCGCCTCGATCTGCTCCTCGGTGCGGCCCAGCTCGCGCAGGACGTCGGCGGTGTCGGCGCCCTGCCGCGGGGTGGGGGTGCGCAGGCCGGCGGGGGTCTCCGAGAACCGGACCGGGAACCCGATCGACCGGTACGGGCCCTCGGTGGGGTGCTCCTCCTCGGTGAGCAGCCCGCCGTCGACGACGTAGGGGTCCTCGTGGGCGGTCTCGAGGTCGAGCACCGGCGCGAACGGGATCGAGTGCTGCGCGCAGAGCGCCGCCCAGTCGGCGGTGGTGCGGGTCGGCGCGATCGCGGCGATCTCGCCGTAGAGCTCCTCCTGGTGACGGGAGAGCTGCGTGCGGTCGACGAAGCGCTCGTCGGTGGCGAGGTCGTCGCGGCCCGCGGCGGCGAAGAAGTCGGCGATGTTCCGCGGGCTGTAGGGCAGGATGCACGCCCACCCGTCCTGCGTCGCGACCGCCGCGTGGCCGGCCGCGAGGGACCGGTTGAAGCCGGTCGACCCGGCGTCGGGAAGGAAGGTGTGGCCGGAGAGGTGCTCGACGAGGGTGAAGGCGAGCATCGTGTCGGCCATCGGGACCTCGACCTCCTGGCCCTGCCCGGTGGCGCGCTGGTGGACCAGCGCGGCGAGCACCGAGTAGGCGATGGTGAGCGCGCAGACCTTGTCCGCCAGCACCGTCGGCACGTAGCTCGGGGTGCCCGTGGCCCGGCGGACGATGTCGGTCATGCCCGACGCGGCCTGGACGATCTCGTCGTAGGCGGCCCGGTCGGCGAGCTCCGAGTCGGCGCGGAAGCCCTGCGCGCGGCAGGTGATGAGGCGCGGGTTGATCTCCGCCAACTCGGCGTGCGAGATCCCGAGGCGGTCGAGCGCGCCGGGCCGCATGTTGGTGATGAGGATGTCGGCGCCGGCGACGAGATCGCGGAACGCCGCCTTCCCGTCCGCGGACTTGAGGTCCAGCGTGACCGAGCGCTTGTTCCGGTTGACGTTGAGGGCGAGGTGGCCCATCCCGGGGTTCCGGGCGGGCGGGGCGAGGCGGGCGCTGTCGCCGCCCGGGGCCTCGACCTTGATGACGTCGGCCCCGAGGTCACCCAGGATCTGGGCCGCGTAGGGACCCATCACCACGGTCGCGAGGTCGATGACCCGGACTCCGTCGAGCGCTGTGATCGTCATGGCTCCGACGTTAGGCGGGCTAACCAATCCTCCGCAATGTGAGATACGGTTACGCATATGGGTAACAAGCACCACCGGACCGTCGACCGGGTGGCCGAGCTGCTCGAGGCGGCCGTCGCCCGGCCCGGCGCCTCGCTGACGGAGCTGGCCCGGGCGGTCGACGCCCCGGTGTCGTCGGTGCAGAAGCTCGTCGACGGGCTCGTCGCCGTCGGCTACCTCGACGAGGACCGCCGCCGCTACACGCTCGGGCCGGCGCCCTCGGTGCTCTCCGTGCGGGCGGGGCGGCCCGCGGTGCCGGTGCGGCACGCCACGCTGGTGGACGTGTCCGAACGGCTCGGGCTGCCGGTGCAGCTCGCGGTGCGGGTGGGCGACGACGCCGTCTGGGTCGACTGGGCGGGTGCCGACGAGGCGTTCGACTACGCGCTGTCCTCGCAGATCCGGCGGCCGCTCGTGGACACCGCGGCGGGGCGCGTGCTGGTGGCCCACCTGTCCGGCGCGGCCCGCCGGACGGTGGTGCGGGCGGCCCGGCCGGACGATCCGGCCGCGGGGGTGGCCCTGCTGGCCGACCTCGAGCGGATCCGGGAGACGGGGTGCGAGACCGGGGACAGCGGACGGCTCGTGCCCGGCGCGGTGGCCGTGGCGGTACCGGTGTGGTCCGAGGGGCGGGTGGTGGCCGCGGTGTCGGCGATCGACCGGTCCGGGGCGCTCGGCGACGGCGCGGAGGGGGCGGCGGCGGTGCTGCGGGAGGCTGTCGGAGGGGTCGCGTAGCTTGCCGGGCAGGTCGGAACGGGGGTCGGCGTGCATCTGAAGAGCCTGACGCTGAAGGGCTTCAAGTCCTTCGCGTCGTCGACCACCCTGCGCTTCGAACCCGGCATCACGTGCGTGGTGGGCCCGAACGGGTCCGGCAAGTCCAACGTCGTCGACGCCATCAGCTGGGTGCTCGGCGAGCAGGGCGCGAAGGCGCTGCGCGGCGGGAAGATGGAGGACGTCATCTTCGCCGGCACCACGGGCCGTGCCCCGCTGGGCCGCGCCGAGGTGACGCTGACGATCGACAACAGCGACGGCGCGCTGCCGATCGAGTACACCGAGGTGTCGATCACCCGGCGGGTCTTCCGGTCCGGCGCGGGTGAGTACGAGATCAACGGGAGCTCCTGCCGGCTGCTCGACGTCCAGGAGCTGCTGAGCGACTCCGGCATCGGCCGCGAACTGCACGTGCTGGTCGGCCAGGGGCAGCTCGACGCGATCCTGCAGTCGCGCCCCGAGGAGCGCCGGGCGTTCATCGAGGAGGCCGCGGGCGTCCTCAAGCACCGCAAGCGCAAGGAGAAGGCGCTCCGCAAGCTCGAGGCGATGGAGTCCAACCTCGCCCGGCTCGGCGACCTCACCACCGAGCTGCGCCGCCAGCTCAAGCCCCTGGGCCGGCAGGCCGAGATCGCGCGGCGGGCGCAGACCATCCAGGCCGACCTGCGCGACGCGCGGCTGCGGCTCGCCGCGGACGACCTCGTGACCCTGCGGGGCACCATCGCGCGCGACGCGGCCGACGAGGACGAGGCCCGGCGGCGTCGTGACGAGACCGAGCGGGCGCTCGCGATCGAGTCGGCGGCGATGGAGGAGCTGGAGGCCGCGCTCGAGGTCGACGCGCCGGCCTACGAGTCGGCCCGCGAGGCGCACCACCGGCTGTCGTCGCTCGCCGAGCGCCTGCGCGGCACGGTCGCGCTCGCCGCCGAGCGGCACCGGCACCTCACGACGGTGGAGGAGGCCGCCTCCGGCCCCGACCCCGAGGAGCTCGAGCGCCAGGCGGCGACGGCCGCCGAGAACGAGGCCACGCTCGCCGAGGAGGTCGCCCTCGCGCGGGAGACCCTCGAGGACGCGGCCGCCCGCCGGGAGGACGCCGAGGAGACGCTCGAGGCCGCCGACCGACGCGTCGCCGCGGCCGCCCGGGCGGCCGCCGACCGCCGGGAGGGCCTGGCGCGGCTCGCAGGGCAGGTCGAGACCCAGCGCGGCCGGGTCGCGGCAGCGGTCGAGGAGCTCGAGACGCTGGCCGCCTCGATCGCCGAGACCACGGCGCGGGCGGCGGCCGCGCGGGCCGAGCTCGCCGAGGAGGAGGCCGCGTCGGGCGAGGTCGACGACGCGGATCCGGGCTCGGCGGACGTCGTGCTGGAGGTCCCGGGGGACGCGCCCGACCCCGAGGCGGCCTTCGACGCCGCGACCGAGCGCCACGAGCAGGTGCGGGCGGAGGTCGACCGGGCAGGGGCCGCCCACCGCGACGCGGAGCGGGACCGCGCGCACTGGAAGGCGCGGGTCGAGGCGCTCGAGCTGACACTCACCCGCCGCGACGGCGCGGGCGAGCTGCTCGCGGGCGGGCGCGACGGGGTGCTCGGGTCGGTCGCGGCGTTGCTGCGGGTCGGGCCGGGCGACGAGACGGCGGTGACCGCGGCGCTCGGGCCGGTGGCCGACGCGGTGGTGGTCACCGGGGTCGACGCCGCCGCCGACGCGCTCGCCCACCTGCACGCCAGCGACGCGGGCCGGGCGGGTCTGCTGGTCGCGGGGCCGTCCGCGGCCGTGCCGTCGGGTCCGGCGCCGGACGGGGCCGTCTGGGCGGCCGACCTGGTCCGGGCCCCGGACGCCGTCGCGGGGGCGGTCGCGCGGCTGCTCGCCGGGGTGGTCGTGGTGGACGACCTGCCGGCAGCGCGGGCGCTGGTGTCGGCGCACCCGGAGCTGACCGCTGCCACCCGGGACGGGGACGTCCTCGGTGGCGGCTGGGCCGTCGGCGGGCCCTCGGGCAACCGGTCGATCCTGGAGATGCAGTCGGCGGCCGACGAGGCGGGGGACCGCCGCGCCGACGCCGAGCGCGCCGAGAAGGCCGCCGCGGCCGCGCTCGACGCGGCCCGCCAGGCCGAGGCGGCCGCCCGCGCGGAGGTCGGGGTGGCCCGGCAGGTGCGCGACGACGCCCGCCGCGCCGACACCGAGCGCCGGAAGGCCGCCGACGCCCGCCGGGCGCAGGACGAGGCCCGTCGCGCCCGGCAGGCCCGCCGCCTGGGCGGGCTGGCCGAGACGGTGCGCGGCGCCGAGGCCGAACTCGCCCGGCTCACCGAGCGCCGGGCGACGGTGGAGGAGTCCCGCGAGGACCGGCGCGCCGAGCTGGACGACCTCACCGAGCGCCTCGAGATGGCGACCGACCAGGCCGACTCCGACGCGTCCGACGACACCGACGGCGCCGACGTCGGGGCCCGCGACGCGGCGGCGACCGCCCTGAACGCCGCCCGGGCCGCGGAGGTGGAGGGCCGACTCGCCCTGCGCACCGCCGAGGAGCGGGCGCGGGCGGTCACCGGGCGGGCGGAGGCGTTGCGCCACCGGGCCCGGGCCGAGCGCGAGCAGCGGGAGCGCGCCGCGACCCGTCGTCGGGAACGGGAGCGGCAGGCGGCGCTGCTCACCGAGATCCTGGAGCACGGCCGGGCGGGCCTCGACCGGATCGCCGGGTCCGTGGCGGCCGCCGCCGAGGCGCGGGACCGGCTGGCCACGACGCGTCAGGCGCGGGCGGCCGAGCTCGACGGGGTGCGCGAGCGGGCGCGGAGCCTGCAGCAGACGCTGGAGCGGCTCACCGACGCGGTGCACCGCGACGAGGTGCTGCGCGCCGAGCAGCGCACCCGGCTCGCGCAGCTCGAGGAGTCGATCGTCGAGCGGTTCGGGATCGGGCTCGAGGACCTGGTGCGCGAGTACGGGCCGGAGGTCGGCATCCCGGCGAGCGAGGCGGAGATCGCCGAGGTCACGGCCGCCCGGGAGCGCGGCGAGCAGGTCTCGATGCCGCCGCCCCTGCGCTACGACCGGGCCGAGCAGCAGCGACGCGCCGCGCGGGCGGAGAAGGAACTCGGCACGCTGGGCAAGGTCAACCCGCTCGCGCTCGAGGAGTACGCGGCCCTCGAGGAGCGCTACCGGTTCCTCTCCACCCAGCTCGAGGACGTGAAGGCGTCCAAGCGGGACCTGCTCTCGGTGGTGGCCGACGTCGACCAGCGCATCCTCGACGTGTTCGCGGAGGCGTTCGCCGACGTCGCCCGGGAGTTCGAGGTGGTGTTCCCGGTCCTCTTCCCGGGCGGCGACGGGCGGCTCGTGCTCACCGACCCCGACGACCTGCTGACCACCGGCGTGGAGGTCGAGGCCCGGCCGCCCGGCAAGAAGGTCAAGCGGCTCTCGCTGCTCTCGGGCGGGGAGAAGTCGCTGACCGCGGTCGCGATGCTCGTCGCGATCTTCCGGGCGCGGCCCTCGCCGTTCTACGTGATGGACGAGGTCGAGGCGGCGCTCGACGACGCGAACCTGCGCCGGCTGATCTCCCTGCTCGACGATCTGCGCCGCACCTCGCAGCTGGTCATCATCACCCACCAGAAGCCCACGATGGAGATCGCCGACGCGTTGTACGGCGTGAGCATGCGCGGTGACGGCATCACCGCGGTGGTCTCCCAGCGGCTCCGCGGGTCCGATGCGCCCGGTCCACTCGCCCGAGCGGACCCCTCGCCCGTGTCGTGACGCTGTGTCGCGCTATGATAGCGGTGCGTGATCAACACGTCACGCGTCCGTGACCGAGGAACGACGCGCACGGGGAATGCCGCCAGGCGTTGACCAGGCTTACCGTCGACCTCGTCGGGTGAGGGAGCGGTGGCTCCTCCGGGGGAGGGTGGGTCGGGATGACGGTGCTCCAGCCCAAGCGGCACGCGCAGCCGGTGCAGTCCCAGCGCAGCACGGCCGCCCGCCGGTCCTGGCGGATGTCCTCCGCCCCGCAGCCCGCCGTCGGGCACCTCGTCGTCGACGCCTCGCACAGCGCCCTCACGCCGTTCCTCGCGACGTATCCGGTGACGGTCCTCGTGGACGACCTCCCGGTGAGCATCCGCTGGGGACGCACCGACATCGCCCTGCCGCCGGGCCGCCACCGCGTGGAGATCGCGGTCGACCGCGGCGACGGATGGGGCCGCGTGGTCGAGGCGGTCCCGGTCGCCGCGGGTCACACCGTCGACGTCTTCTACCGCGCGCCGGTCCTCCCGGGCGCGGGGGCGCTCGGTCCCGTGCCGCAGTCGACACGGGGGGTGGTCGCGCTCCTCGCGGGGCTCGTGCTCCTGCTCGCGCTGCTCGGTGTGGGCGTCTGGTCGCTGCTCGCCCTGGTGGGCTGAGCGCTCCCCGGACGTCAGCGGTGGCACACGGCTGACGTCCGACGTCAGCAGCGCCCCACGGTCGCTCGCGCCCGTGCCACGGTGCGGCTGACAGGATGGGGGTCGTGAGTTCGCCGCTGACCTCCCTCGACACCTCGACCCGGGACCTGCTCGCGCAGGCTCCCGCCGCCGGGCTCTCGCCGGGCGTGCTGACCGGGATCATCGTCGCGGTCGTCGTCGTGGTGCTCCTGCTGGTGCTGATCGTCGGCCTGGTGCTGGCGCGTCGGCGCCGCATCTCGCTGCGCGACCAGGTCGAGGAGCAGGCCGAGCCGCCGAAGCCGACGAAGGGCAGCTACGCCGCGGGGGGTGGCTTCTCGTTCTCCGCGGGTGGCGGGGCCGCGACGAAGGACCGGCCCGAGGTCGGCCCGACCCCGCCCACCGTCGAGACCCCCTCCGCCGAGCCCGCACCGGGCGAGCCGGCCGGCACCCAGGCGCCGCCCTCGCGCCCGTCCCGGCCGGTTCCGCCGCCGCCCGAGCGCTCGACCCAGGCCCCGCCCGCGATCCCGGACCCGACGGAGATCACCCCGGCGGTGCCCGACCGCACGACGGAGATCCCGGCGGAGCGGACCACCGAGATCGCCCCGGTCGAGCCGGAGCGGACCACGGAGATCACCCCGACCGGGGCGACGGCGGCTCCGCCGGAGGCGCCGGACCGGACGACGGAGATCGCTCCGGTCGAGCCGGAGCGGACCACGGAGATCACGCCGACCCGGGCGACGCCGGAGGCGCCGGAGCGCACGACCGAGATCCCGCCCGCCGCCACGACGCCTGCGCCACCCGCGGCCCCGGCGTCCCCACCCGCGACCCCGACCCCGACCCCGACCCCGACCCCGACCGCCCCGCCCGCGGCGCCGGTCGCCGAGCCGGACGCCGCCCCGGCCCCGAGCGAGCCGATCGCCTCGCCCGAGGGACGGCTCGAGCGGCTGCGCGGCCGCCTCGGGCGCAGCCGGTCCACGCTCGGCACCGGTCTGCTCGGCCTGCTGGGGGCCGGCGACCTCGACGAGGAGTCCTGGGAGGAGGTCGAGGACCAGCTGCTCATGGCGGACCTGGGCTCGGCGACCACCCAGGAGGTCGTCGGCAAGCTGCGCGAGCGCATCGCGTCGCGGGGCGTGCGCACGTCCGAGGAGGTCCGGGACCTGCTCCACGAGGTGCTCGTCGAGACCCTCGGCACCGACCTGGAGCGGTCGGTGCGCGCCCTCGCCCACGACGGCCGGCCCGCCGTGGTGCTCGTCGTCGGGGTCAACGGCACCGGCAAGACCACCACCACCGGCAAGCTCGCCCGGGTGCTCGTCGGTGGCGGTCACGAGATCGTGCTCGGCGCCGCCGACACCTTCCGGGCCGCGGCCGCCGAGCAGCTGCAGACCTGGGGGGAGCGGGCCGGTGCCCGCGTCGTGCGCGGGGCCGAGGGCGCGGACCCGGCGAGCGTCGCGTTCGACGCCGTCCGGAGGGGCACCGACGCCGGGGCCGACGCCGTGCTGCTCGACACCGCCGGCCGCCTGCACACCAAGACCGGCCTCATGGACGAGCTCGGCAAGGTCAAGCGCGTGGTCGAACGCCAGGCGGAGGTCGACGAGGTGCTGCTCGTCCTCGACGCGACCACCGGTCAGAACGGGCTGACCCAGGCGCGTGTGTTCCGCGAGGTCGTCGACGTCACGGGCGTGGTGCTCACCAAGCTCGACGGCACCGCCAAGGGCGGCATCGTCTTCCAGGTGCAGCGCGAGCTCGGCGTCCCGGTCAAGCTCGTCGGGCTCGGCGAGGGCCCGGACGACCTCGCCCCCTTCGAGCCCCACGCCTTCGTGGACGCCCTGCTGCGCTGAGGTCCCGGCCCCGCGGGTGGTGTCCGAGGCGGTCGGGCCTGCCCGGTGTGCCTCTCGCGGGGGGTCCGCCCCCGTAAGAAGAGTGTTGGCAGCGGCGGCCGATCGAGTGACACGAAGCGTCACGAATGAGCCGAAGATGTTGCACACCGTCACCGGCGATGCGCGACTCGTCTCCCTGTCATCCAGGATGTCCGTTTCGGCAACGTGATGGTCACACGCGTCGGCCGCCTGTTAACTGCTGAGAAACACCAGGGCACGTCGGCGGAAACAAGCTCTCAGCATCCTTCCCTCCCAGTGACCGCGCCTGACGGCGACCGTAGGAGGGACGAAGGCTCGTGTTGAATGCCGGAAGTACCGCATGGGTACTCGCCAGCGCCGCGCTGGTGATGCTCATGACGCCAGGGCTCGCGTTCTTCTACGGCGGCATGGTCCGCTCGAAGAGCGTTCTGAACATGCTCATGATGAACTTCATGTGCCTTGCGATCGTGGGGGTGCTGTGGTGCCTCTACGGGTTCTCGCTGGCCTTCGGTAACGACGCGTTCGGCGGCCTGATCGGCGGCGGCGCCTACCTCGGGCTGGGCAACGCCTTCCCCGACGGCAGCCAGTACATCACCGGGACGAGCTCCGGCGACGGCATCCCGATCTACGCCTTCGCCATGTTCCAGCTGATGTTCGCCATCATCACGCCCGCCCTGATCTCGGGCGCCGTGCCGGAGCGCATCAAGTTCTGGTCGTGGGGCCTGTTCGTCGTCCTGTGGTCGACGATCGTCTACTTCCCGGTCGCCCACTGGGTGTTCGCCTTCGACGGCTACACCGGTGAGACCGGTGGCTGGATCGCGAACCAGCTCAAGGCGCTCGACTTCGCCGGTGGTACCGCGGTCCACATCAACGCCGGTGCCGCGGGCCTCGCCCTCGCGCTCGTCCTCGGCAAGCGTCGGGGCTGGCCGCGCGACCCGGGCCGCCCGCACTCGCTGCCCTTCGTGCTCCTCGGCGCGAGCCTCCTGTGGTTCGGCTGGTACGGCTTCAACGCCGGGTCGGCCCTGGGCGCGAACTCCAACGCCGCGATCGCCTTCACGACGACGACCCTCGCCACCTGCGCGGCGACGATCGGCTGGCTGGTCGTCGAGCAGTTCCGGGACGGCAAGCCGACCACGCTCGGTGCCGCCTCCGGCGCCGTCGCCGGCCTGGTCGCGATCACCCCGGCCTGTGCCTTCGTCAACCCGCTCGGCGGCCTCGCGGTCGGCTTCATCGCCGGCGCCGTGTGCGCGCTCTGCGTGTCGATCAAGTTCAAGCTGGGCTTCGACGACTCGCTCGACGTCGTCGCCGTCCACCTGATCGGCGGGCTCATCGGCACGATCCTGATCGGGTTCTTCGGCACGAACTCGCTGAACACCGCGGGGGCCAACGGCCTCTTCTACGGCGGCGGGTTCGACCAGCTCTGGCGTCAGCTCGTGGCCGCGGTCGCGGTGCTGCTGTACTCGTTCATCCTCACGAGCATCATCGCGCTCCTCATCAAGTCCACGGTCGGGTTCCGCGTCAGCGACGAGGAGGAGGCCGCGGGCATCGACGAATCGCAGCACGCCGAGTCCGGGTATGACTACTCGGGCCTGAGCGGCGGTGGCAACCACTCGCTGCTGGGTGCTGGTGCGACCGGGTCCGCGACCCCCGCGACCCCGAGGGAGGGTGCTCCGCGATGAAGATGGTGACGGCGATCATCAAGCCGTTCGTGCTGGAGGACGTGAAGGGCGCGCTCGAGCAGCTCGGCGTCCTCGGGATGACCGTGAGCGAGGTCCAGGGCTACGGCCGGCAGAAGGGCCACACCGAGGTCTACCGCGGGGCGGAGTACTCGGTGGACTTCGTGCCCAAGGTGCGGATCGAGGTCGTCACCGACGACTCGACCGCGGAGAAGGTGCTCGACGCGATCGCCGAGACCGCCCGCACCGGCAAGATCGGTGACGGGAAGGTCTGGGTGACCCCGATCGAGACCGTGGTGCGCGTGCGCACCGGTGAGCGCGGGGCCGACGCCCTCTAGCTCGCACGTCGACGCCTCCGGCACCGGACCCGTCGTCGGGAACCTCCCGACGAGGGGCCCGGTGTCGTCGCGTCGACTCCCGGAAGTCACCGTGCGCACGCCCGACGGGCTGGTGCACCACCGGAGAGGACGGGCATGGTCTCAGTCGGGACGGGGCGCGCCGGCGACGAGGCCGGGGACGAGGGCGCCTCCCCCTCCCTGGCGGTCTCGGGGGAGTCGGACGAGGGCGCGGCCGTCGACCTGGTCCGGGCCCGCACCGCGCTGCTCTCGCCGCCGCCGGGCGCCCGCCGGCTCGGACCGGCCGCCCTGCGCGAGGCGCTCGTCGAACTGCACGACTTCTGGCTCGCGACCCGGGCCGCCGCCGTCGGGGTCGGCCCCGGCACGGGCACGGCGCTGGTGGCGGTCGGGGCGCTCGGGCGCCGCGAGCTCGCCCCCTGGTCGGACCTCGACCTGGTCCTCGTCCACGACGGGACCGGACGCAGCCGGGGTCGGACCCCCGACGAGGTGGCCCGCATCGCCGACGCCCTCTGGTACCCGCTGTGGGACGCCGGGATCGGGCTCGACCACTCGGTGCGCACCGTCGGCGAGGCGGTCGGGGTCGCCACCGAGGACCTGCGTGTCGCCCTCGGCCTGCTCGAGGTCCGCCTCATCGCGGGTGACGCCGAGCTGGCCGAGCGGCTCTCGTCCTCGGCCCGCCAGGCGTGGCGGGCCGGGATCCGCACCCGGTTCGACGACCTCGTCGAGACCACCCGCACGCGGTGGCAGCGCTCCGGCGAGGTCGCCCACCGGGTCGAGCCGGACCTCAAGAACGGTCGCGGCGGCCTGCGCGACATCCAGCTCCTCGACGCGCTGTCGGCCGCCCAGCTCGTCGACCGGCCCGCCGTCGACGTCCGCTCCGCGCGCACCCTCATGCTCGACCTGCGCACCGAGCTGCACCGCCGCGCCGGCCGCGCCCGGGACGTGCTGCAGGCCGAGGACGCCCACGAGCTCGCCGGCATCCCCGACCTCGGCGTCGCCGACCGCTACGACCTCGCCCGGTCGCTGTCCGGCGCCGCCCGGACCGTCGTCTACGCGACCGACGTCGCGCTCCGCTCCGCGAAGGCGGCCCTGCCGCGCCGCGGGCTCGCCGCCCTGCGCCGCACGCCCGCCCGCCGCGGTCTCGACGAGGGCGTCGTCGAGCAGGCCGGGGAGATCGTGCTGGCCCGCGAGGCCCAGGTCACGCGCGACCCCGCCCTGGTCCTGCGCCTCGCCGCGGTCGCCGCGCGCACCGGCCTCCCGATCGCCGCGGGCACGCTGCGGCGGCTCGCCGACGCCGCCCCCGAGCTGCGTGAGCCGTGGCCGCGCGCCGCCCGCGAGGAGCTCCTCGCGCTGCTCGCGGCGGGCGAGGGGATGGTCGACGTCATCGAGGCGCTCGACCGCACCGGACTCTGGGGTCGGCTCTTCCCCGAGTGGGGCGCGGTGCGGGACCTGCCGCCGCGCGACCGTCAGCACGTCTGGACCGTCGACCGCCACCTCGTCGAGGTCACGCGGCGCGCGTCCGAGCTGACCACCCGCGTCGCCCGCCCGGACCTGCTCCTCATCGGCGCCCTGATCCACGACATCGGCAAGGGCCGCGACGAGGACCACTCGGTCGTCGGTGCCGAACTCGCACGGCACATCGGGCGGCGGCTCGGCCTGTGGCCCGCCGACGTCGAGGTCCTCGGCCTGATGGTGCGCCACCACCTGCTGCTGCCCCACACCGCGCAGCGCCGCGACCCCGAGGACCCGGCGACGGTGCAGCGCGTCGTCGACACCCTCGGGGGCGACCCGGTCCTGCTCGAGCTGCTCCACGCCCTCGCCGAGGCGGACTCCCTCGGCACCGGACCCGGCGTCTGGACCCCGTGGCGGGCGACCCTGCTGGGCGACCTCGTGCGGCGGTGCCGACAGGTGATGGCCGGGGACGGGATGCCCGGGCCGGAGCCGCTCTCCGACGACCGTCTCGCCCTGGTCCGGGCGGTCGCCGCCTCCGGGAACCCCGAGGTCTCGGTCGAGGCCGCCGACGAGCTGACCACGGTGACCATGACGGTGGCCGCGCCGGACCGCCCGGGCCTGCTCAGCCGGGCCGCGGGCGTGCTGGCACTGCACTCGCTGCAGGTCCACGCGGCGGTCCTCGTCGAGCACGACGGCGTGGCCGTCGACAGCTTCACCGTCTCCCCGCGGTTCGGGCGCCTGCCCGAGGCGTCGCTGCTGCGCGAGGACCTCGTACGGGTGCTGACCGGATCGCTCGACCTGCCCGCGCGCCTGGCCGCGAAGGAGCGCGACTACTCGTCGTCGTCGCAGCCCGGAGGCGCTCCGCCGGCCACGCGGGTGCTGTGGTTCGACGACGAGGCGACCGGCGCGGTGGTGCTCGAACTGCGCACCGCCGACCGCATCGGGCTGCTCCACGGCGTCGCCGCGGCCCTGGAGGCCGAGGGCGTCGACGTGCGGTGGGCCCGGGTGTCGACGCTCGGCTCGTCGGTCATCGACGCGTTCTGCCTGGAGGCCTCGCCCGCGGGCGACGCGGGGGAGCACGACAGCCCCGGCACCGGCCGCGTCGTCCCGCTCGACCCGACCCGCCGCCGGTCCATCGAGGCGGCGGTCATGGCGGCGGTGGCCCCGCAGCCGGCCTGAACCGGGCTGCTCCACGACGACCGGAAAACCGGTCGAAACGGACGGTGCGATCTGGCACGGTCCGCCCCCGTGCACATCGTGATGGTCGGCGCCGGCGCCCACGGCCACATCAACCCGAACCTGCCCGTGATCGCCGAGCTGGTCGCCCGCGGGCACCGCGTGCAGTACGCCGTGCCCGCCGCGTTCGCCGCGCTGGCGGCCTCGTCGGGGGCCACGCCGCTCCCGCACACCACGGAGCTCCCGGACGGGGTCGAGCAGCCCTGGCCGGACGATCCCGTCGCCGGCATGCAGCTCTTCCTCGACGAGGGGCGGCACGTGACCCCGCAGCTGGAGGCGGCCCTGCAGCACGACCGGCCCGACGTGTTCCTCGCCGACATCGGCGGCTACGCGGCGCGGGTGCTCGGCGTGCGCTGGGGGGTGCCGTGCGTGCAGCTCTCGCCGGCGATGGTGGCCTGGGAGGGATTCGAGCAGGACACCGGGATGGCCGACCTGTACGCGAGCCCGGCGGGTCGGGAGTACCTCGCCCGGTTCGGCGCGTGGCTCGCGGCGGAGGGCGTGGAGCTGACGCCGGAGACGTTCACGGGCATCCCCGACTCCTCGATCGTGCTCATCCCGCGCCTGCTCCAGCCGCACGCCGAGAAGGTCGACCCGGGGCGCTACACCTTCGTCGGGCCGTGCCTCGACGCCCGCGCCCACCAGGGGGAGTGGGACGACGAGGTCGACGTCCTGGTCTCGCTGGGGTCGGCCTACACCGCGGATCCCGACTTCTGGCGCCGGGTCGCCGAGGCGTTCGCCGGTCGCCGGGTGGTGCTGGCGATCGGGCGCCGCCTCGACCCCGCCGACCTCGGCCCGCTGCCCGCGGGGACCACCGCGCACGCCTGGGTCCCGCAGCTCGCGGTCCTGCGCCGCACCGCGCTGTTCGTCACGCACGCCGGGATGGGTGGGTGCTCGGAGGGGCTCGCGACGGCGACGCCCATGATCGCGATCCCGCAGGCCGTCGACCAGTTCGGCAACGCGGAGATGCTCGCGGAGGCCGGGGTGGGTGTCGTCGTGGACCGGGACGCCGTCACCGTCGAGGCGCTGCGGCGAGCCGCGGCGACGCTGGACGACGAGGCCGTCCGGGCCCGGTGTGCGGCCGCGGCGGCCGAGCTCGCGGGGGCGGGCGGGGCCGGTCGGGCGGCGGACCTGGTCGAGGCCTCCGTTCCCGACGACGGGTCGCGGAGCACCGTCACACCCGGCGGTTAGGCTGGAGGTTCGTCGGGGGCCGCTCGCGTGCAACCACCGTGACGGTCCGACCAGCCAGACCCCGGGAGTACGCCCGCCGTGTTCGACACCCTCTCCGATCGCCTCACGTCGGTCCTGTCGGATCTGCGCGGCAAGGGCCGGCTCTCCGAGTCCGACATCGACACCACCTGCCGCGAGATCCGCATCGCGCTGCTGGAGGCCGACGTCGCGCTGCCGGTGGTGCGCGCCTTCGTCAAGCAGATCAAGGAGCGGGCGAAGGGCGCGGAGGTCTCCGAGGCGCTCAACCCCGCCCAGCAGGTCGTCAAGATCGTCAACGAGGAGCTCATCGGGGTCCTCGGCGGCGAGACCCGGCGGGTCCGCTTCGCGAAGACCCCGCCCACGGTGATCATGCTCGCCGGCCTGCAGGGTTCGGGCAAGACGACCCTGGCCGGCAAGCTCGCGCGCTGGCTGAAGAACCAGGGCCACACCCCGATGCTCGCGGCCTGCGACCTGCAGCGCCCGAACGCGGTCAACCAGCTCCAGATCGTGGGGCAGCGCGCCGGCGTCGAGGTGTTCGCCCCCGAGCCCGGCAACGGGGTGGGCGACCCGGTCGACGTCGCCCGCCGCGCCGTGGCCGACGCGCGCAACCGGCAGTACGACGTCCTCGTCGTCGACACCGCGGGTCGCCTCGGTGTCGACGAGGAGCTCATGCGCCAGGCCGCCGACATCCGCGACGCCGTCTCGCCGGACGAGACCCTGTTCGTCCTCGACGCGATGGTCGGTCAGGACGCGGTGAACACCGCCGAGGCCTTCCGCGACGGCGTCGGCTTCAACGGCGTGGTGCTGACCAAGCTCGACGGCGACGCCCGCGGTGGTGCCGCACTCTCGGTCCGCGAGGTCACCGGCCAGCCGATCCTCTTCGCCTCCAACGGCGAGGGCCTCGACGAGTTCGACGTCTTCCACCCCGACCGGATGGCCTCGCGCATCCTCGGCATGGGCGACGTCCTGTCCCTCATCGAGCAGGCCGAGCAGGCCTTCGAGGAGGGGCAGGCCGAGAAGGCCGCCCAGAAGATGTCCGAGGGCGACTTCACCCTCGAGGACTTCCTGGAGCAGATGCAGGCGGTCCGCAAGATGGGCCCGATCGCCAACATCCTCGGCATGCTGCCGGGCGCGGCCAACATGAAGGACCAGCTCGGCCAGATCGACGAGAAGCACCTCGACCGCGTCCAGGCGATCATCCGTGGCATGACGCCGGCCGAGCGGGCCGACCCGAAGATGATCAACGGCTCGCGCCGCCTGCGGATCGCGAACGGCTCCGGCGTCGGCGTCTCCGACGTCAACCAGCTCGTCGACCGCTTCTTCGACGCCAAGAAGATGATGACGAAGATGGCGGGCCAGTTCGGGCTGCCGGGCTCGGCCGGGCGCGGCGCCGCCCGCAAGGCCGCACGCAACGCCCGCAAGGGTGGCGGTCGCCCGCAGCGCGGCCCGAAGCAGATGCCGGCGATCGCGGGGATCGCGAACGAGAGCGGCGCCCAGCAGCAGCGCGCGGTCGGTTCCTACGACACGCCCGGCCTCAACCAGCTGCCGCCCGGCCTCGCGGGGATGAGCGACCTGCCGGCCGACTTCGACCCGTCGGCCCTGAGCTTCCCGGGCACCAAGTCCGGCGGCGGCGGGCCGAAGGGCAACAAGAAGAAGCGCCGCAAGTAGCGATCAGCGGCCGAGGTCCACCTGCAGTCGGAACGGGGCGTGCGCGATCACGTGCGCGGACGCCGCGACCTGCTGGTGGACGCCGCCGCGCAGCGCGAACACCCGGATCGTCGGCGGGTCCGGCGTGACCCGCCAGACGTGCGGGACGCCGTGCTCGCCGTAGAGCGCGGGGGAGCTCGTACGGTCGTCGGGGGTGGGCTCGACCTCGACGGCGAGCAGGACGTCGCCGGGGGTGAACCGCTCCCGCCCGGGACGGTGTGCGACCAGGACGTCGGGCGTCCGCGTCGCGCGGGAGGGGAAGTCGACGGTCGCCGCCGTCAGCACGACGAGGTCGGCCGGGGCCTGCGCCTCGAGCGTCGCCGCGATCGCCGCGGCCACCGGATGCACCGGGCGACCGTAGCCGTCGGAAGGCGTTCGCGCCCACCAAGATCTCGTCCCGCGGAGCGAGGTGTTCGCTGAGCGATCACTTCGCTCCGCGCGGTCGGATCTTGCCAGGGGCGGCCGACCGTGAGGGGAGGACTCGAGCGCTCTTTCGGCCCGAGGGTTCCCTTCACGCGGCCGCCGGGTCTCCTAGGCTCCCGGGCCGTGCCCCTCCACCTCCACGGACCGGTCCTCGACGGCAGCGGTGACGACGAGCCGCGCGACCTCTGGGTCGGCGACGACGGCCTGATCGCCCACGAGGCGATCGCCGGGGCCGACCGGATCGACGGCTGGCTCGTACCGGGGCTGGTCGACGCGCACTGCCACGTCGGGATCGGCCCGGACGGCCCGGTGGAGCTCGAGGAGGCGCGCACCCAGGGGCACACCGACGCCGCGTCCGGGGCGTTGCTGCTGCGCGACTGCGGATCGCCGATCGACACCCGCCCGCTCGACGACGACCCGCGGATGCCCGAGATCGTCCGCGCCGGACGCCACCTGGCCCGCCCCAAGCGCTACATCCGCGGGCTGCCGATCGACGCCGACGACCCCTCCGAGCTGCCCCGCCTGGTGGCCGAGCAGGCGGCCCGCAACCCCTGGGTGAAGCTCGTGGGGGACTGGATCGAGCGCGAGGCGGGCGACCTCACGCCGCTGTGGCCCGAGGACGTGCTGCGCGAGGCGATCGACGCCGCGCACGCCCACGGGGCCCGGGTCACCGCGCACGTGTTCGGCGAGCACGCCCTCCCCGGCCTGATCGGGGCCGGCATCGACTGCATCGAGCACGGCACGGGGCTGACCGACGAGACGATCGCGATGATGGTGGAGCGGGGGACGGCGCTGGTGCCGACGCTGGTCAACGTCGAGAACTTCCCGTCCTTCGCCGACGCGGCGGGCGAGAAGTTCCCGGCCTACGGCGCCCACATGCGCGACCTCTACGCGCGGTCGCAGGAGACCGTCGCGGCCGCGATCGACGCCGGTATCCCGGTCTACGCGGGCACCGACGCGGGCGGCGGCATCCGCCACGGCCGCATCGTCGACGAGATCGTGGCCCTCGCCGACGTCGGGCTGGGCCCGGAGCGGGCGCTGGCGGCGGCGTCGGGCGCGGCGCGCTCCTGGCTCGGGCGACCGGGGCTGGAGGCCGGGGCACCGGCCGACGTCGTGATCGTCCCCGCGGATCCCCGCACCGACCTCGACGTCCTGCGCCGGCCCGTGGCCGTCCTGCGGCGGGGGAGGGCGCTGTAGTGCTCGACCTCAACGCCGACCTGGCCGAGGGCTTCGGCCCGTGGCCGTTGACCGACGACGACGCCCTGCTCGACATCGTCACCTCTGCCAACGTGGCCTGCGGATTCCACGCGGGCGACGCGGTGACGATGCGCCGCGTGTGCGCCCGGGCGACCGAGCGCGGCGTGCGGATCGGCGCGCAGGTGTCCTACCGCGACCTCGCGGGCTTCGGGCGCCGGTTCCTCGACGTCGACCCCGAGACCCTGACCGCCGAGATCCTCTACCAGGTCGGCGCGCTGCGGGCCTTCGGGACGGTGCAGTACGTGAAGCCGCACGGCGCGCTCTACAACGCCGTCGTGCACCACGAGGCGCAGGCGCGCGCGGTCGTGGACGCGGCGCGCGCGGCGGGGGACCTGCCGGTCATGGCGCTGCCCGGTGGCCGGCTGCTCGAGTTCGCGGCCGATGCGGGCCTGACGACGATCGCCGAGGCCTTCGCCGACCGCGGCTACACCGCGGCGGGCACGCTCGTGCCGCGGTCGGAGCCGGGCGCGCTGCTGCCGGACACCGACGCCGTGGTCGAGCGGGCGGTGCGCCTCGCCCGGGACGGGGTCATCGTCGCCGTGGACGGCAGCGAGATCCGGGTCCGCGCCGACTCGCTGTGCCTGCACGGGGACACGCCGGAGGCGGTCGGGAACGCGCGGGCGGTGCGGGAGGCGCTGGAATCGGAGCCCGCCGACCCGTCGTCGTGACGGCGCCTGGCACAATGGGGGAGTTGCGTCTCGGCCACCCTCTCCCTGGGCCGTGACCGTCGGACCTCCGGCGCACGCCCGGCACCCCACTGCCGGGCGGGGACGTCGAGCACTCGAGCAGTACCGCGAACGAGGAGTACACCGGACCCGTGGCCGTCAAGATCAAGCTCGCCCGCATGGGCAAGATCCGCGAGCCCCACTACCGCGTGGTCATCGCCGACGCCCGTAACCGTCGTGACGGGCGTGTCATCGAGACGATCGGCGAGTACCACCCGAAGGACAACCCGAGCACGATCAAGATCGACTCGGAGCGGGCGCAGTACTGGCTGGGCGTCGGCGCGCAGCCGACCGAGCCGGTCCACAGCCTGCTGAAGATCACCGGCGACTGGCAGAAGTTCAAGGGCCTCCCGCACACCGAGGGTCGCCTGCGGACGAAGGCGGAGAAGGTCGACAAGCAGGCCCGCTTCAACGAGGAGCTCGCCAAGGTCAGCGGCAACGCCGCTGCCGAGTGAGTCCTCGATGAGTGATCTCGCCGAGGCCCTCGAGCACCTGGTGCGCGGCATCGTCACGCACCCCGACGAGGTCTCCGTCGACCTCGTCACCAACCGTCGCGGCCGGACCCTCGAGGTGCGGGTCCACCCCGACGACCTCGGGAAGGTCATCGGGCGCGGCGGACGCACGGCCACCGCGCTGCGCACCGTGATCAGCGGCGTCGGCGGTCGCGGTGTGCGGGTCGACGTCGTCGACACCGACCGCTGACCGTGGCCGTCGAGCACGACCCGTCCGACCTGCGTGTCGTCGGACGGGTCGTCAAGGTGCACGGACTCCGTGGCGAGCTGGTGGTCGAGCCCTCCACCGACGACGTCGAGACGCGGTTCGCCCCCGGCGCGCGTCTCCGTCTTCCCGACGGCGGGTTCCTGACGGTTCTCGGGGCCCGTTGGCACTCCGGGCGGCTGCTGCTCGCCGCCGAGGAGGTCACCGACCGGGACGCGGCCGAACGGCTGCGTCGGGCGGAGCTGTCCGCCCCGGCCTCGGACACGGCTCCGGAGGACCCGGAGGAGTTCCACGACCACCAGCTCGAGGGCCTGCGGGTCGAGCTGGCCGACGGCACCGTCATCGGCACCGTCACGGCCGTGGACCACGGCGCGGGCGGCGACCTGCTGGTGGTCGACCGCGAGGGCGGCGAGCTGCTCGTGCCCTTCGTGCACGCGATCGTGCCGACGGTCGACGTCCCGGGCGGCCGGGTCGTGCTCGACCCGCCGGACGGACTGCTGGACCCGGAGTAGCACCCCTCCTCCGTGGCAGGAGAGCGTCGTTGCGCTCGCCCGGCGAGCGCAACGACGCTTTCCTGCCATCCGGGGTGGGCTCAGTCGATCGGCTCCTCGTCGTCCTCGGTGAGCCGCACGCCCCGCACGCCCGGGATCTCGGCCAGCTCGCTGGTGAGCGGGTGCAGCGGGATGCGGCCGAGGAGCGACAGGGTCACGGCCGCGGTGCCGTCCTCGCCGCCGTCGCGGTCCACCGTCATGCCCGCGACGGCGAAGCCCCGCTCGGTGGCGAGCGTGAGGACCTGCCGCAGGACCCCGCGGCCGTCGGCGTAGGAGACGTGCACCGGGCGCGGGGCGCTCGAGGAGCGGGAGAGCCGCCGGGCGAGCGGCCGGTAGCCGCGGGTGATCAGGTAGTGCGCGACGACGCCGGCGAGGCCGAGCAGGGGGAGCCCGGCGCCGCACGCCGTGCCGACGGCGGCCACCACCCACACCGTCGCCGCCGTCGTGAGGCCGCGGACCGCGTCGCGGCGCACGAAGATGAGCCCACCGCCGATGAACCCGATGCCGGAGACGATCTGCGCGGCGATCCGGGAGGGGTCGAGCGCGACGTGCTCGAGACCGATGAGGTCGCCGAAGCCGTACTTCGAGACGAGCATGAACGCCGCGGAGCCCACGCCGACCAGCGCGTGGGTGCGCAGACCGGCGCTCTTCGCCGCCAGCTCCCGCTCGATGCCCACGGCGGTCGAGAGCACGAGGGCGATCGCCAGCGGCAGCAGGACCTCCAGCTGACCGGCCAGACCCGTCGTCCAGAACACCTCGCGTCCTCCTCTCCGCCGCGGACCGGCAGGATCCCCCACGTGCGTATCGACGTCGTCACGATCTTCCCCGACTACCTCGCGCCGCTCGACGACGCCATCGTCGGGCGCGCGCGTCGGGCCGGGCTGATCGACCTGCACGTCCACGACCTGCGGGCCTGGGCCACCGGGGTGCACCAGGCGGTGGACGACTCGCCCTACGGCGGCGGCCCCGGGATGGTCATGACGCCGACGGTGTGGGGCGAGGCGCTCGACGCGGTGCGCGCGGCGGTCCCCGACGAGCCGGGGGTGCTGCTCGTCCCGACGCCGGCGGGCGCCCCGCTGACGCAGCGCCGCGTCGCGGAGTGGGCGGAGGCCCCGCGGCTGACGATCGCGTGCGGGCGCTACGAGGGCATCGACGGCCGCGTGGCCGTGGACGCGGCCCGCCACGGCCCGGTGGAGGAGTTCTCGCTCGGCGACTACGTCCTGGCCGGCGGCGAGGTCGCGGCGCTCGTGGTCGTCGAGGCGGTGTCGCGGCTGGTGCCCGGGGTGCTCGGCAACCCGGCCTCGGCCGAGCTCGACTCGTTCTCCGACGGGTTGCTCGAGGCGCCCGCCTACACGCGCCCGGAGTCCTGGCGCGCGCTCGACGTCCCGCCGGTGCTGCGATCCGGGAACCACGGCGCGGTGGCGCGGTGGCGGCGCGACCGGTCGCTCGAGCGCACGGCCGCCGTCCGGCCCGACCTGTTGGACCGGCTGGGTCCGGCCGCGTTCGACCGCCGCGACCGCGAGGTGCTCGCGGCGGCCGGGTACGACCCGGCGTCGCGAACCCCGGCTGGGGAGCACGGCTGAGCGGTCTGGCAGACTGGGGGAGTTGCCACGGGCTGCGGGCCGCCTCCGGGCGGTCCCCTGTGGCAGGGACGACACCCATTGCGGTCGCCCCGGACCGCCCGCCGATCCCCGTGACGGTGCCGCGTGGCCGGGACCGACCCGAGACAGGCGAGGACGACAGACCATGAACGCCCTGGACGAGCTCGACGCGCGCTCCCTGCGCTCCGACATCCCGGACTTCCGCCCGGGTGACACCGTCAAGGTGCACGTCAAGGTCATCGAGGGTTCACGCTCCCGTGTACAGGTCTTCCAGGGTGTCGTGATCCGTCGCCACGGCGGTGGCCTCCGCGAGACGTTCACGGTGCGTAAGGTCAGCTTCGGCGTCGGGGTGGAGCGCACCTTCCCGGTGCACACTCCGAACATCGACCACATCGAGGTCGTGACCCGCGGTGACGTCCGCCGCGCCAAGCTCTACTACCTCCGCGAGCTGCGCGGCAAGGCCGCGAAGATCCGCGAGAAGCGCGAGACGACCTCCGCGTCCTGACGCGGCCCGCCGTCTCCTAGCCTGACGTCGTGCCACCGACCGACGAGTCCGGACGCCGCTACCGCGAGCCCCGCCACGGCGGGGTCGATCCGCGGTGGGGCGGCCCCGGCGACGCCGACCCCGGGGACGACGCCTACGGCGACGTGAACGGCGACCGGTTCGCGGGCGGTCGGCACGGGGGACCGTCCGGCCCGCCGGCGTCCGAGGACGGTCGCTTCGGTCCGACCTCCGGTCGCCACGGCTCACCCGACCCCGACCCGCTCGGCGGACCTCGGCCCACGGCGGAGTGGCCTCCGCCGACCGCGCTCCCCTCGGGCCCGCCCCGGGACGGGCGCCGCGGCCCCGGGCCGGGCCAGCCGCCTCCGCCGCCGCGCTACGGCCAGGCCCCGCCCTCGCCGCCGTACGGCCAGGCCCCGCCGTCCCCGCCGTACGGCCAGGCCCCGCCCTCGCCGCCCCACGGCTACGGCCCGCGGCCCCCGATGGGGCGCCCGGCGGGCCCGCCGACGAACGGCCAGGGCCCGCTCCCCGGCGGCGTGCCGTCGCGTCCGACGCCCACGGCCGTCCAGCCGCCTCCGCCGGCGCCGGCCGAGGCCGCCGCTCCCACCCCGCCGCCGGCCGACGTGCCGCTGCTGGCCGGGGGCACCCCGCCGCCCTCGAGGTCCGATCCCGACGACGGGTCCGACGTCACCCAGACCACCGGGCTCGGCCCGGACACCGGCAAGCACCGTCGCGGGGCCGCGGCATCCGCCGACACCCGCGTGGGCGAGCCCGTCGACGACGACCGACCCGCCGGCCGTCGTCGTGGCGCGGCTGCGTCGGGGCCCGGTCGCGACGGGGACTCCTCGGGACCAGGGCGCCGTGCGAAGGGCAAGGACGACGCGGGGACCACGCCCGGCGGCAAGAAGAAGCGCAAGGGCTCGTTCTGGCGCGAACTGCCGCTGCTCGTGGTCGTGGCGATCGTCCTGACGTTCGTCATCCAGACCTTCATCGCGCGGATCTACGTCATCCCGTCCGCCTCGATGGAGCAGACCCTGCACGGCTGCACGGGCTGCGCGAACGACCGCGTCGCGGTGGACAAGGTCAGCTACCGCTTCACCGACCCCGCGCCCGGCGACGTCGTGGTGTTCAAGGGCCCGCCCGCCTGGCTGGACAACGACGAGGTCGGTGACACCCAGCCCTCCGGCAACCCGATCGTGCGCGGCTTCCAGGACGCGCTCTCACTGGTCGGGCTCGCGGCGCCGAACGAGAAGGACTTCGTCAAGCGCGTCATCGCGGTGGGCGGGCAGACGGTGCAGTGCTGCGACGACCGGAACCGGGTGCTGGTCGACGGACGCCCCATCACCGAGCCGTACCTCTACTACCAGCCGGGGCTCGGCGACCGGCAGGCCGCGTTCGACCCGGTGCAGGTGCCGCAGGGACAGCTCTGGGTGATGGGCGACAACCGGAACAACTCCGCGGACGCCCGCTTCCACGGCCCCGTGCCGCTGGAGGACGTGATCGGCAAGGTGCGCGTGGTGGTCCTCCCAATCACCCGCTGGCGGACCGTGCCCGCGATCGACCCACAGACGACGACGGCCGCGCTCGCCCCGCCGTCGGGGGCGGGCGGGGTGCCCGAGGGCTCGCCGGAGCTCGCCGGGGCCCTCCTCGCCGTGCCCGTCGTGTGGAGCGGGCGACGCCTGCGGCGCGCGTTCGCGGAGACGACCAGCAGCGCCCCACCCGACCCGACCGGTCGTCCGGAAGGGCCTGCACGCGAGTGACCACCGCCCGTCCCCGTCGCAGCGGGGAGGGGCGCTCCCGGAGCACGGGTCAGCCGCCCGGGGGACGTCCGACCCGCCGCGCCCGCAAGCCCCTGCCCCCGCGGACCGGTGTGCAGCCGCCCCGGGCGATCGTTCGGCGGTCCAGCGAGGCGTGGGCGCTGCAGTCCGCGCTGGAACGGCACGGCCTCGGCCCGGTCGTCGGGGTCGACGAGGCGGGTCGGGGCGCGTGCGCGGGGCCCCTCGCCGTCGCCGCCTGCATCCTGCGACCGAACGACGCGAGACACTTCGACGGGCTCACCGACTCGAAACTGCTCACCGCGGCCGAGCGTGACCGGCTCGCGGTCATCGTGCGCCGCCGCGCCGTGGACTTCTGCGTGGTGCTCGTCGACCCGGTCGAGGTCGACCGTCGCGGGGTCCACGCGGCGAACATCGACGGCATGCGGCGCGCGGTCGCGCAGCTGGGGACGCGGCCGGGCTACGTGCTGACCGACGGCTTCCCCGTCACCGGGTTCGGCCTGCCCAGCCTCGCGGTGCCCAAGGGGGACCTGGCCGCGGCGTGCGTCGCGGCGGCGTCGATCCTCGCCAAGACCACCCGGGACGCCCTGATGGCGGAGCTGCACGAGCGCCGTCCGGAGTACGGGTTCGACGTGCACAAGGGCTACTGCACGCCGACGCACACCGCGGCGCTCGCCGCGCACGGCCCGAGCCCGGACCACCGCTACAGCTTCGTGAACGTCGCGGGGGCGGCTCGCCTCGCCGAGGGGCGGGCGGCACACTCACCTGCGGGTCCGGTGGGCCACAATGAGGCGTTCGACGAGTACGCGGACGACCCGGACGCGGAGGGGGGAGAGGGACCGTGAGCGCAGAGGATCTCGAGAAGTACGAGACCGACATGGAGCTGTCGCTCTACCGCGAGTACCGCGACATCGTGAGCCAGTTCTCCTACGTCGTGGAGACCGAGCGCCGCTTCTACCTGGCGAACTCGGTGGACGTCGCCGTGCGCAACGCCGACGGCGAGGTCTACTTCGAGGTGCGGATGTCCGACGCCTGGGTGTGGGACATGTACCGCCCGGCGCGGTTCGTCAAGAACGTCCGCGTGGTGACGTTCAAGGACGTCAACGTCGAGGAGCTCGAGAAGCCCGACCTGCGCCTCGAGGACGGCCCGTTCAGCAACTGACCCTGCGCCGTTCGCCGTCCCGCTGACGGCGGACGGCCCAGCGCTCCGTCCACAGGCTCCCGGTCCGCCTCCGTTCGTCCCCAGAGCACCGCTCGCGGTTGGCGTGCCGGTGCCCGTCGTCGTCACCGTGATCGTCGGACGGCGGCGGTGGGAGGACGGACGTGACGGCGGCGAAGGACGAACTGGGGCGGACGGGGGAGGACCTCGCGGTCGAGCACCTGACCGCGCGGGGCCTCGTGGTGCTCGCGCGGAACTGGCGGCGGCGCGAGGGTGAGCTGGACGTGGTGGCCACCGACGGGGACCGGCTGGTCGTCTGCGAGGTGAAGACCCGGTCGGGGGTCGGCTACGGCCGGCCGGTCGAGGCGGTGACGCGCACGAAGGCCGCCCGGATCCGGCGGCTCACCCACCAGTGGCTCGCCGAGTCGCGGGCCCGGTGGTGCGAGGTGCGCTTCGACGTGGTGTCGGTGCTGCTCGTGCGCGGGGAGGACCCGCGCGTCGAGCACTACGAGGGCGCGTTCTGATGGGGCTCGCGCGCTCGTGGTCGATCGGGCTGCACGGGGTCGACGGCGACCTGGTCGAGATCGAGGCCGACGTGGGCCAGGGGCTGCCGGGGCTCTCGTTGGTCGGGCTGCCCGACGCGGCCCTGGCCGAGGCGCGGGACCGGGTCCGGGCGGCGGTGGTCAACTCCGGGTGGCCGTGGCCGGCCCGGAAGATCACGCTCGCCCTCTCGCCCGCGACGCTGCCCAAGCAGGGGTCGAGCTACGACCTGGCCCTCGCCTGCGGGGTGCTCGCCGCGGCCGGTCAGGTGCGCCCGACCGCGCTGGAGGGGGTCGTGCTCCTCGGGGAGCTCGCGCTCGACGGCCGCATCCGGGAGGTGCGGGGCGTGTTGCCGTGCGTCGCGGCCG
Organism: Actinomycetospora sp. NBRC 106378; assembly: GCF_030269685.1. Taxonomy (GTDB): domain Bacteria; phylum Actinomycetota; class Actinomycetes; order Mycobacteriales; family Pseudonocardiaceae; genus Actinomycetospora. The sequence continues at coordinate 192,898 of NZ_BSTT01000006.1, read as the reverse complement.
CCCGGCGGGCCGGCATGCGCCGGGTCGTGGTGCCCGAGGACTGCCTCGAGGAGGCGTCGCTCGTGGGCGACGTCGACCTGCTCGGCGCGCGCCACCTCGCCGACGTGCTGGCGTGGCTGGAGGGCAAGGGGGCCCTGACGCGGGCCCCGGAACGGCCTCCGCTGTCCCGGCCCCGCGCCCACGAGGACCTCGGGGAGGTCGTCGGGCAGAAGCCCGCGCGCCGGGCGGCGGAGATCGCGGCGGCCGGCGGCCACCACCTGCTCTTCGTCGGCCCGCCGGGCTCGGGCAAGACGATGATCGCGAAGCGGCTCGTCGGGCTCCTGCCCGACCTGTCGGTCACCGAGGCGATGGAGGTCGCGGCCGTCCGCTCGCTGGCCGGGGCGCTGCCGCCCGACGGGGATCTGGTGGTCACGCCGCCGTTCGTCGCGCCGCACCACGGGGTGTCGGCCGCGGCGCTCGTGGGCGGCGGGTCGGGGCTCGCCCGCCCGGGCGCGGTGTCGCTCGCGCACCGGGGCGTGCTCTTCCTGGACGAGGTCTACGAATTCGGCCCGCACCTGCTCGACAGCCTGCGCACCCCGCTCGAGGAGGGGGAGGTGCGGCTCGCCCGCAAGGACGGGGTGGTGCGCTACCCGTCGCGCTTCCAGCTGGTGATGGCGGCCAACCCGTGTCCGTGCGCGCCACCGCGACCGGAGGACTGCGACTGCCGGCCGGACGCCCGGCGCCGGTACCAGAACCGGCTGTCCGGGCCGATGCTCGACCGCACCGACCTGCGGGTCGCGCTCCAGCCGGTCACCACGCTCGATCGCGGCGTCGACGAGCAGGAGGAGGACACCGCGACCGTCCGGGCCCGGGTCCTCGCGGCGCGCGAGCGGGCGCGCGAGCGGTGGGCGGGCACCGGCTGGCGGAGCAACGCCGAGGTCCCCGGGCCCGCGTTGCGGCGGCTGCGCCCGGTCGAACCGGGGGTGGCCGGGGAGCTGGACGGCCTGCTGCGCGCGGGCCTGCTGACCGCCCGGGCGCTCGACCGGTGCCTCCGGGTCGCCTGGACGGTGTGCGACCTGCGCGAGGGCGAGCGCCCCGACGCGGACGACCTCCACGCCGCGCTCGAGCTCAAGTACCAGGCGACGACGACGTGAGCGGCGACCCGACGGCGCCGGTCGGCGAGGACGTCCTGCTCGCACGGGCCTACCTGGTGCGGGTCGCGGAACCACCCGCCCCGGCGGTCTCCCACCTGGTCGAGCTGCTGGGGCCCGTCGAGGCCGCCGCGCGGATCCGCGGCGGGGCCGACCTCGGGCCGCACGTCGGGGCGGAGGTCGGCGCCCGACGGTACGACGACCGCTCCGCCACCGACCTCGCTGCGGCCCGTGCCCTCGGCGCCCGGCTGCTCGTGCCCGAGGACCCGGCGTGGCCGACGGCGGCGATGGCCGGGTTCGCCGGTCTCCCGCGCCACGCGGAGTGGGTGGCGCCGCTCGCGCTCTGGGTCCGTGGGCCCGCGTCGGTGAACGGTCTCGCCGCGACCGAGGCGCGCAGCGTGGCGGTGGTCGGGTCGCGTGCGGCGAGCGGTTACGGCAAGTGGGTCGCCCGGGACTGGTCGGCGTCGTTCGCCGATGCCGGGCTGACCGTCGTGTCGGGCGCCGCGCTGGGGATCGACGGCGAGGCCCACCGGGGCGCGCTGGCGGCGGACGGCACGACGGTCGCGGTCCTGGCCTGCGGGCTCGACCGTGCGTACCCGCCCTCGCACGGCCGCCTGCTCGAGGCGATCGGGTCCCGGGGCCTGATCGTGAGCGAGTACCCGGTCGGCGCGGTGCCCGCCAAGCACCGGTTCCTCGTGCGGAACCGTCTGATCGCGGCGCTCTCCACGGGCACGCTGCTGGTCGAGTCGGGTCGTCGCAGCGGTGCCGCGCGGACCGCGCTCGCCGCCCAGGAGCTGGGCCGACCGGTGCTGGTGGTGCCGGGCCCGGTCACCTCGGCGCTGTCGGTCGGCAACCACCAGCTCCTCCGCAAGGGCTACGCGACGGTGGTCGGCAGCGCCGCGGACGTGGTGGGCGACCTGGCCCCGCTGGACGGCCGGGCCCCGCTGGACGACCCGGCCCGGGACGGTGCTCCTGCACCGACCGACGGCCTGTCCGGGGCGGCGGTGCGGGTGCACGGCGCCCTGCGCGGGCACGCGCCGCAGACCGTGCCCGCCCTCGCCCGCGAGTCCGGGGTCCTGCCGCGGACGGTCGTCGGGGCGCTCGACGAACTCGTCGCCGCCGGGCTCGTCGTGCCCGACGGGGAGAGGGGGTGGAGCCGGTCCGTCTGACGCGTGCTCCGTGCGACGAACGGTTGCACAGCGCGACGGTGGTGACCGTTGCCCGCTCGGCCCGCGCGGTCACCGACGCGGGCGCGGCGGTGCTTGACGCTCCTCGGTCGAACTTGGAGTCTCATGGCGATGACCGGCAGATTCTCGTCTCACGACGCGGACCCGCAGAGCACCGCGGCGGAACCCGCGGCGCTCGCGGACCCCCGTGAAGTGGGCGTTGACGGGTCGGAGAACTCGTCACGCAGCGCGACGAAAAACGGGATCTCCACGGGCGGCGCGGCGGGCACCGAGGGGCTGCCCGCCGCCCTCGCGCGGGCCCTCGAGCAGTTCACCGCGCACCTGCGCTACGAGCGCGGGCTCTCCGAGCACACCGTGCGGGCCTACACCGGCGACGTCTCCGCCGCCCTGCACCACCTGGTGACCCGGGTCGCCGCACGGCGGACCGGACCGGCCGGCGACGCCGCGGTCACCCTGGTCGACCTCGACCTGGCGGCGCTGCGGTCGTGGCTCGCCCAGGGCGGCGTCGAGGAGCAGGGCCGCCGCCGCGGGGAGCCGGCCGACGGCGGGCGGCACGACGCCGGACGTCGGCCGGCCCGGCGGACCACCGTCGCGCGGCGGGCGGCCTCGGTCCGCGCGTTCACGGCATGGGCCGTCCGCACGGGCCACGCGCCGACCGACGCAGGTGCGCGACTCGCCTCGCCGCGGGCACATCGCACGCTGCCCGCGGTGCTGCGCGCCGACCAGGCCGCCGCGGCGCTCGACAACGCGGCCCGCGGTGCGGTCGAGCGCCACCCCATCGCCCTGCGCGACCACCTGCTGCTCGAACTGCTCTACGCCACCGGCATCCGCGTGTCCGAGCTGTGCGGCCTCGACGTCGACGACGTCGACGACGCGCGCCGGACGCTGCGGGTGCTGGGCAAGGGCGCCAAGGAGCGCACGGTCGTCTTCGGTGTCCCCGCGGCTGCCGCGCTCGACGCGTGGCGCACCGACGGGCGCCCGCACCTCGCCGTCGCGGGCTCGCCGCCCGCTCTGCTGCTCGGCGCCCGGGGAGGGCGCCTCGACCCGCGGATCGCGCGGGCCGTCGTCCACGACGCGGCGGGTTCGGTGCCGGGTGCGCCGGACATCGCCCCGCACGGGCTGCGCCACTCCGCGGCCACCCATCTGCTCGAAGGGGGAGCGGACCTGAGAAGCGTCCAGGAGTTGCTCGGACACGCCTCACCGGCGACGACGCAGCTCTACACCCACGTGACCGCCGACCGTCTGAGGGCCGTTCATGACGCCGCGCATCCCCGAGCCTGAGCCGATGCGGCCCGCCGCCGCCACGATCGGCAACACCGCGCGCGCGGTGTCGCCGGCGCACGGTGCCGTGTTCTCCGGGCCCCGACCGACGCGGGACGTGGCCGTCCGGGCCCGCCCGACCACCATCCACCCCGGCCAGGCCCCCGACGGGTCGGTGCCGGACGAGGAGGAGTTGGTCGAGGCCGGCATCGCGCGGATGTGGGCCGACTACGCCGACGCCCCCGACGACCGGGTGGTGCGCGACCGGCTCGTGCTGCACTACGCGCCGCTGGTCAAGTACGTCGCCGGCCGGGTCGGCACCGGGTTGCCGAGCCACGTCGACGTCGCCGACCTCGTCCAGTGCGGCATCTTCGGCCTGGTCGACGCCATCGAGCGGTTCGAGCCCGACCGGGGCCGGAAGTTCGAGGTCTACGCCATGCAGCGGATCCGGGGCGCGATCCTCGACGAGCTGCGGTCGCAGGACTGGGTGCCGCGCTCCGTGCGCTCGCGGGCCCGGGAGATCGAGCGGGCGATCGAGCGTCGGGAGACCCGCGAGCAGCGGACCTGCAGCGACGCGGAGATCGCCGACGAGCTCGGCATGGAGACCGGGGAACTGCGGTCGACCTTCGGTCAGATCGCGATGACCAGCGTCGCGGCGCTCGACGAGCTCGTGGCCGCCGGCCGGTCGTCCGGAGGTGGTGCCGGCGCCGGAGCGGGCGCCCCCTCGCTCGCGGACTCGCTGCCCGACGCCGCCGCCGAGGACCCGGTCGCCGCGATGGAGTCCCGGGAGACCCGCCGGTTGCTCGCCGACGCCATCGGCGGGCTCGCCGAGCGCGACCGCACCATCGTGGGTCTGTACTACTTCGAGAACCTGACGCTCGCCGAGATCGGCAAGGTCCTCGGGGTGACCGAGTCGCGGGTCTGCCAGCTGCACACCCGCGCGGTCCTCCGGCTCCGGGCGCGCCTCGCGGAGTCGCACGCGGACTGAGCCCGGTCCGCGTCGAGGGTGACGTAGGGCAGGTTCAGGGGCCGCTGGACCTGCCTGATGTGCACCTCGCGGTGGCGCCGGAGCACGGTCCCGCGCCGAGGGTGACGTGGGGCAGGTTCACGGGCCGCCGGACCTGCCTGTTGTGCACCTCGGCGCCGCCCGGCCGACCCCATCACCCCGTCGGGTACAGGCGCGTGCGCCCGAGGCCCACGAGGAGCAGCGGGTCGAGGTACTGCTCCCGGGCCGCGCCGGGCGGGTGCGCCCACCGCAGGCCCCAGTGCAGGCACGCGGGGGCACCGCACCCCGCGTGCCCGGCATCGAGGGTGCCCAGCACCGTCCCCCGCGCGACGACCGTGCCCACCGTCACGAGGGCCCGCACCGGCTCGTAGGTCGTGCGCAGCCCGTCGGCGTGCCGCACCGAGACCACGCCCCGACCGGCGAGGATCCCGGCGTACACCACCGTGCCCGCTCCGGCGGCGGCCACCGGCGTGCCGGCGGCGGAGACCAGGTCGACCCCCCGGTGGCCCCGCCCGTAGGGCGTCGGCGGGGGCAGGAAGCGTCGCGCCACCCCGCCACCTGGCGGCGCCCCCGCCGACAGCCCGCCCACCGGCCAGCCGAACGCCCCGACCGGGATGGACGGCAGCACCGGGTCGGCCACCGCGGGCGCCGCGCCCGTCAGCAGCACCACACCCGCCGTCAGGAACGCCAGCAGCAGCCTCACACCAGCTCGGACGCACGGGCCGCCGTCGCGGCTCCCGCGAATCCGACGAAGGGGAGAATCTCCCGCCCCATGACAGCAACGACGCTTTCCTGCCACCGATGGCCTACCGACCGAAGGCCGGAACCGGCGTCCGCGTAGACTGCACGTCAGCGGCCCGCCACCGGTGGGTCGACTTCGCGTGCCCCGACGAGCCCGCCCGAGCGCGAGCCATCCCCGTACACCGAGCGGTCCCCTCACCGGGATTCGGACCGTGCGGCCGGGGCACCAGGGCGCCGGACCACCCGGACCGGCGCGGCAACCGCACCAGAGACAGAGGTAGTACGACCACCATGGCCGTCGTCACCATGCGACAGCTGCTGGACTCGGGTGTCCACTTCGGACACCAGACCCGGCGCTGGAACCCCAAGATGCGTCGCTTCATCTTCACCGAGCGCAACGGCATCTACATCATCGACCTGCAGCAGACGCTGTCCTACGTGGACCGCGCCTACGACTTCGTGAAGCAGACCGTCGCCCACGGCGGCACGGTGCTCTTCGTCGGCACGAAGAAGCAGGCCCAGGAGGCCATCTCCGAGCAGGCCGACCGCGTGGGGATGCCCTACGTCAACCAGCGCTGGCTGGGCGGCATGCTCACGAACTTCCAGACGGTGCACAAGCGTCTGACCCGCCTCAAGGAGCTCGAGGCGATGGAGCAGAGCGGGGGGTTCGAGGGTCGCACCAAGAAGGAGATCCTCATGCTCACCCGTGAGCACGAGAAGCTCGAGAAGACCCTCGGCGGTATCCGCGACATGGCCCGCGTCCCGAGCGCGGTGTGGATCGTGGACACCAAGAAGGAGCACATCGCGGTCGGCGAGGCCCGGAAGCTGAACATCCCGGTCGTCGCCATCCTCGACACGAACTGCGACCCGGACGAGGTCGACTACCCGATCCCGGGCAACGACGACGCGATCCGCTCCGCGGCCCTGCTCACCAAGGTCGTCGCCGAGGCGTGCGCCGAGGGCTTCCGTGCCCGCGGCCAGCGCCAGAGCGGCAACGAGGAGGACCCGGGCACCGACGCGCAGGCCGAGCGCGACTTCGCGCCGGTCGGCGGCGACGGCGCCTCCGCCCCGGAAAGCCTGCCGGCGAACTCCGCGGTCGACGCGGGCGGCGACGCCCCCGTGGCGAGCGTCGAGGCCGAGGCGACCGCGGCCGCCGCGGGCGACGAGGTCCAGCCGACCGGCGAGGACGCCCGCCCCGAGCGCACCGCGGGGGTCGCCGAGGCCCCGGGCGGTGCCGACGACAACGCGGTCGAGGCCGCGCCGGCCGCCGGGACCCCCGAGAACGGCCAGGCCGGCCGCTGACCCCCTCTCGACGGCGGGTGGCGCTGCCACCCGCCGTCGGGACCCAGCCACCAGAACCGACAGGAACAGGAACACGATGGCGAACTACACCGCCGCCGACGTGAAGAAGCTCCGTGAGGCCACCGGCTCCGGGATGATGGACTGCAAGAAGGCGCTCGAGGAGAACGACGGCGACTTCGACAAGGCCATCGAGGCGCTGCGCATCAAGGGCGCCAAGGACGTCGGCAAGCGCGCCGGCCGCGCGACCGCCAACGGCATCGTCGCCGCCCGCGACGGCTCGATGATCGAGCTGAACTCCGAGACCGACTTCGTCGCGAAGAACGCCGACTTCATCCAGCTCGGCGAGGACATCCTCGGCGTCGCGATCGCCGAGAAGGTCTCCGACGTCGAGGCGCTCAAGGCCGCGAAGCTGGGTGACGGCACCGTCGAGGACGCCGTGCAGGGCCTCTCGGCCCGCATCGGCGAGAAGCTCGAGCTGCGTCGGGTCATCACCCTCGACGGCCCGACCGCGACCTACCTGCACCGCCGGTCGTCGGACCTGCCGCCCGCGATCGGCGTGCTCGTCGCCTACACCGGGGACGACCAGGAGGCCGCCCGTGGCGCGGCCATGCAGGTCGCCGCGGCCCGCCCGCTCTACACCACCCGCGACGAGGTCCCGGCGGACGTCGTCGAGGGCGAGCGCCGCGTCGCCGAGGCGACCGCGCGTGAGGAGGGCAAGCCCGAGAAGATCATCGACAAGATCGTCGAGGGTCGGCTCAACGGCTACTACAAGGACACGGTCCTGCTCGAGCAGGACTCGGTGTCGGTCGACAAGAAGTCGGTCGGCGCGGTGCTGAAGGACGCGGGCGTCGACGTCCGCACCTTCGCCCGCTTCGAGGTCGGCCAGGCCTGATCGCAGTTCCCGACGCCGGGCCGGTGAGCACACACCGGCCCGGCGTCGGTCGCTCGCCGCCAGCGCACGAGGGGAGAAGAGACCGTGACCGGCACCGTCGAGGCCGAACGCAGCAGCGGTACCTGGACCTCGGGGCCCACGCGTCGGGTCCTGCTCAAGCTCGGTGGCGAGATGTTCGGCGGCGGCGGGGTCGGGGTGGACCCGACCGTCGTGTCGACCGTCGCCCGCCAGATCGCCGACGTCGTCTCCTCGGGCGTGCAGATCGCCGTGGTCATCGGCGGCGGCAACTTCTTCCGCGGCGAGGAGCTCTCCCAGGCCGGGATGCAGCGCCAGCGCAGCGACTACATGGGCATGCTCGGCACGGTGATGAACTGCCTCGCGCTGCAGGACTTCCTCGAGCGCGAGCACCACATCGACACGCGCGTGCAGACCGCCATCACCATGGGCCAGGTCGCCGAGGCGTACATCCCGCGGCGTGCGATCCGCCACCTCGAGAAGGGCCGCGTCGTCATCTTCGGCGCGGGCGTGGGCATGCCCTACTTCTCCACCGACACCACCGCCGCCCAGCGCGCCCTCGAGATCGAGTGCGAGATGGTGCTGCTCGCGAAGGGCGTCGACGGGGTGTTCACGGCCGACCCGAAGGTCGACCCGACGGCGACGATGTACACCGAGATCACGCACCGCGAGGTCCTGGAGAAGGGCCTCAAGGTCGCCGACGCGACGGCGTTCAGCCTGTGCATGGACAACCAGATGCCGATCATGGTGTTCAACCTGCTGGTCGAGGGGAACATCGCCCGGGCGGTCCGGGGTGAGAGGATCGGCACGCTGGTCCACACCCCGGCGTCCTGAGAGGAGCCCGAAGTGATCGACGAGACCCTCCTCGACGCCGAGGAGAAGATGGAGAAGTCGGTCGACGCCGCGCGCGCCGATCTCCAGGGCGTGCGCACCGGGCGCGCGAGCCCGGCGATGTTCAACCGCATCCAGGTCGAGTACTACGGCGCCTACACCCCGCTGCCCCAGCTCGCCTCGGTGAGCGTGCCCGAGGCGCGGATGGCCATCATCAAGCCGTACGACCAGAGCTCCCTGGGCGTGATGGAGCGCGCGATCCGCGACTCCGACCTCGGCGTGAACCCCTCCAACGACGGTCTGATCATCCGCGTGGTCTTCCCGGAGCTCTCCGAGGAGCGGCGCCGGGAGATGGTGAAGGTCGCCCGCGGCAAGGGTGAGGACGCCCGCGTGTCGATCCGCAGCGTGCGCCGCACCGCGATGAGCGAGCTGCAGCGCATCGTCAAGGACGGCGAGGCCGGCGAGGACGAGGTGGCCCGGGCCGAGAAGGAGCTCGAGAGCGTCACCGCGACCTACATCACCAAGATCGAGGACATGGTCAAGGCCAAGGAAGCCGAGCTGCTCGAGGTCTGAGCGGGGCGCTGACGGGGAGGTCTCGAGCGGTGGCTGAGGACGTGGCGGTCCCGACCGGTGATGCCAGGCCGGGTGGCTCGTCCTCCCGCGCCGGGCGCAACCTGCCGCTGGCGATCGGCGTCGGCCTTGCCATGGGCGCGGTCATCCTGCTCGCCCTCCTGACCGTCCGGCAGACCTGGATTCTCATCGTCGCGGTGTGCGCGGCCATCGGGATCTGGGAGGTCTTCGGGGCACTCAACCGTTCCGCGGGGATCCGTCTCTCGCGTGTCCCCGTGCTCCTCGGCGGCCAGGCGATGATCTGGCTCTCGTGGCCGTTCGGGCCCGAGGGCATCCTCGGCGCGCTCGTGGTGACGGTGCTGGGCTGCTTCGTCTGGCGGATGCGCCTGGGCGCCGCGGGCTTCGTGCGCGACGTCGGCGCCTCGATGCTCGTCCTGGTCTGGATCCCGATGAGCATGGCGTTCGGCGCCATGCTCGTGGTGCCCGCCGACGGCACGGCGCGGGTGCTGACCTTCCTCATCATCGTCATCTGCTCCGACACCGGCGGCTACGCGGCCGGCGTGCTGTTCGGCAAGCACCCGATGGCCCCGAAGGTGAGCCCGAAGAAGTCCTGGGAGGGCCTCGCGGGCTCGATGGTCCTCGGCGCCACCGGGGCCTCGCTCTGCGTCGCGCTGCTCCTGCACGGCACGTGGTGGTACGGCCTGATCCTCGGGCCCGTCCTGGTGGTCACCGCCGTGATCGGCGACCTCGTGGAGTCCCTGGTCAAGCGCGACCTCGGGATCAAGGACATGGGGCAGACGATCCCCGGGCACGGCGGCCTCATGGAGCGCCTCGACTCGCTCGTGACCTCCGCGCCCGTCGCCTGGATCCTGCTGTTCGTGTTCCTGCCCTACGCCACCTGATGACGTTCCCGGGGGTGGCCGAGAGCCCCAACATCTGGCGCTGGCCCGACGTCTACGAGGCCGAGAACGCCGCGCAGGACGCCACCGGGTCGCTCTGGGAGGCGCTCGTGGCGAGCGTCGACCTGAGCGGGGACGTCGTCGACGTCGGCTGCGGCGACGGCTACCACCTCCCGCGGTTCGCGACGACGGCGCGCTCGGTGACCGGTGTCGAGCCCCACGCGCCGCTGGTGGCCCGGGCGCGGGCCCGCTGCGCGGACCTGCCGTCGGTGTCGGTCGTCAGTGGGAGCGCCGCCGCCCTGCCCCTGCCGGACGCCTCGGCGGACGTCGTGCACGCCCGCACCGCCTACTTCTTCGGCCCGGGCTGCGAGCCGGGGCTGGCCGAGGCCGACCGGGTGCTGCGGCCGGGCGGTGCGCTCGTCGTCGTCGACCTCGACGCCACCCGCCACTCCTACGGGGCCTGGATGCGGGCCTCCGCCCCCGGCTACGACCCCCGCCGGGCCGTGCGATTCTTCGAGGCGCAGGGCTTCTCCACCCGCCGCGTCGACACGCTGTGGCGTTTTCCCGACCGGTCGACGATGGCCGCGGTGCTGCGGATCGAGTTCACTCCCGCCGTCGCCGACCAGGCCGTGAACGGGACGACGGGGCTCGCGCTGCCGGTGGCCTACCGCATCCACGTCCGCCGGCGGCCGAGCGGCCTGCTCGCCGGGTGAGGACCGGCTGATCACCGGCCCCTCCACGGCGACGACACACCGGACGCGGCTACCGTGGAGGGCGTGTCGTACCCCCATCCCGGCCAGCGACCCGGTGACCCCTACCGCGGTGGCGGCTTCCCGGCGCCGGGTCGTCGCGGACCGGCCGGCCCGCCGCCCGGGTCGTACGGCCCGCCCCCCGGCTCCTCCCGCGGCCGACCGCCGTCGTCGAGCGGGCGCGGGGCCGGTGGCCGGTCGATCCGGCTCGACCCCGTCCTGGTCGAGTGCCTGGTGGGCGTGGCCTGGCTGACCGTCGGCACGCTCGGGCTGGGCGCCGACGGGGCCGGGACGCTGCTGCTCGCCGTCGGGATCGCGGGTGTCGTGGTGATCCTCGTCGAGAACCGGCGCCGCGGGTCGCACCCGTTCGACGGCGCCCGGTCGGCCGACCTCATGCGGTTCGGCGGGATCGCGGTCGGCGCGGTCGTCGTGGTGTCGGTGCTGCTCGGGCTGATCTCGTGGTCGGAGGCGGCGCCCGGCGTCGCCGCCGTGATCACGGGCGGGGCGTTCCTCGCCCTCGCCCGTTCGACGGGGCAGCGCCCGACGCAGTGGCTCGGTCTCGCGCTCGCCGTCCTCGGCGTGCTCGCCGCGATCGTGAGCACGCAGGAGATCTCCGGCTTCGTCTCGCAGGGCCTGCTCGGCCTGGTGTGCGGGGTGCTCGTGCTGATCTCGGCCGCGGACCGGATCGGTCTGCTCGAGTCGCTGCGGGACCGGGTCCGGTGAGCGAGCTCCCCGTCCTGTCCCTCTCCGGCACCGGGACGCGCCGCACCCGGCCGCCGCGCCACTTCGCCGACCTCGCCCCCGACGAGCGCAAGGCGGCGGTGACCGAGCTCGGGCTGCCCGGCTTCCGCGCCGACCAGATCGCCCGGCAGTACTTCGCGCGCCTGGAGGCCGACCCGGCGGCGATGACCGACCTGCCCGCCGCCGCCCGGGAGAGCGCCGCGAGCCTCTTCCCGGCGCTCTTCGAGCCGACGACGGTGGTCGACTGCGACGGCGGCGCGACGCGCAAGACCCTCTGGAAGGCCGCCGACGGGGCGCTCGTCGAGAGCGTCCTCATGGGCTACCAGGACCGTGCGACCGTCTGCATCTCCAGCCAGGCGGGGTGCGGGATGGCCTGCCCGTTCTGCGCGACCGGCCAGGGCGGGCTGCAGCGGAACATGTCCACGGCCGAGATCGTCGAGCAGGTGCGCGCCGCGGCGGCCGCGGCGCGGGACGGCGCGCTCGGCGACGGCGTCCCCGCCCGGCTCTCCAACGTCGTGTTCATGGGCATGGGCGAGCCGCTCGCGAACTACCGCCGCGTCGTCGACGCCGTGCACCGCATCTGCGACGCGCCGCCCGCGGGGCTCGGGATCAGCCAGCGGTCGGTGACGGTCTCCACCGTCGGGCTCGTCCCGGCCATCCACCGGCTCGCCGACGAGGGCCTGCAGGTCACGTTGGCGGTCAGCCTGCACACCCCCGACGACGAGCTGCGCGACACCCTCGTCCCGGTCAACACGCGCTGGCCGGTCCGCGAGGTCTTCGAGGCGGCGCGGCACTACGCCGACGTCACCGGGCGGCGGGTGTCGATCGAGTACGCGCTGATCCGCGACGTCAACGACCAGCCGTGGCGCGCGGACCTGCTGGCCAAGCTCGCCTCGCAGCACCTCGGCCGGCTCGTGCACGTCAACCTCATCCCGCTCAACCCGACGCCGGGCTCGAAGTGGGACGCGAGCCCCGCTCCGGTGCAGGCGGAGTTCGTGCGGCGGGTCCGCAACGGCGGGGTGGCGTGCACCGTCCGCGACACGCGGGGCCGCGAGATCGCCGCCGCGTGCGGGCAGCTGGCCGCCACCGGGGGATGATCTCCCGGTGGTGACGCCGGAGGTGCGGACGTTCTCGCCGCGCGTCATCGAGGGTTCGGCCGACGCGGGCACGGTCGCGTGGACCCGCGCGCAGCTGGCGGCGTTCCTCGGGCCGCGCCTCGAGGCCGACGCGCTCGCCCGGGTGGGCGTGGCGTTCGAGGGCAACCGCCTGCGCGGCGCGTACGCCGACCCCGACCCGACGCCCGTCGCCACGCTGCGCTCCTGGGACGCCCGCCTGACGCTGCCGGGCGGGGAGGTCCTCGCCGACGCGGTCACCGGCATCGGGGTGCGCTCCACCCACCGGCGGCGCGGGCTGACCGACCGGCTGCTCACCGAGGATCTCGGAGCGGCTGCCCGGGCCGGTGCGGTCGCCGCGGTGCTGACCTCCACCCAGGGCGCCCTCTACGAACGCTGGGGTTTCGGGCTCGCCACGTACACCCGCCGGATCACGGTCGACACCGCTCGCGCGCACTTCCGCGACGCCGGTCCCCGCGGGTCGCTCGAGATCGTCGAGCGGCCGGACGCGGCGCTCGCGCTGACCCTCCCGATCCACGACCGCGCCCGCCGCCGGCACCCCGGCGCCCTCGAACGGCTCGCGTCGCAATGGGACCAGGTGCTGGTCGGGGCGGGCCCGTGGAACGGCCTGGAACCCGACCGGCTCCGCCAGACGGTGGTCTGGCGGGACGACGACGGCCGGCCCGCGGGCTACGCGGTGATCCGGGTCGAGGAGAGCTGGTACGCCACCGGGTCGGCGACGCTCGGCGTGGTGGACCTCCAGGCGCTGACCTCGACCGCCTACACCGAGCTGTGGCGCCACCTCTGCTCCCAGGACCTCGTCGGCACCGTGAGCTGGCCCGACGCGTCGGTGGACGAGCCGCTGCCGTGGCTGCTCACCGACCCGCGCGCGGTGGTGGCCGGGGAGAGCCGCCCCATGCTGTGGCTGAGGGTCCTCGACGTCCCCGCCCTCCTGCGGGCCCGGCGCTACCCGACCGAGGACGCGCTCGTGATCGAGGTCGACGACCCGCTCGGCCACGCCCGGGGACGGTGGCGCCTCGACACCCACGACCGGCTCGCACCCGCCGTCGGGCCCGCGTCCGGGGAACCCGACGTCGTGCTGACGGCGTCGACGCTGGGAGCCGTGGCGCTCGGGGGAGTGGACCCGCGGGTGCTCGTCCGGGCGAACCGGCTGGACGAACGCTCCGCCGGGGCGGCAGCGCGGCTCGCACGCATGCTCGCGGCCCCCTCGGTGCCGTGGAACGGCACCCGTTTCTGACGTTCTCGCCGGTGATTTCGTCGCTGTCCGTTCGTGACCGTGCCGTGATGCCACGCCTTTGGTGGACGCTTTACCGCTCGTTTAGGTCACCCACACGGTTCGTCCCGTTCCGGGAGGGAGTGCGCCGTTAGGCCGTTCGGGGATTAGCTCTGCGTCACGAAGCGACTGCGGGGAGTCGCAACGCCAGCGATACGAGGAGTCGAATCCATTGAACGCCGCACGCCGCGCAGTTGCTGCCGCCGCGATCGTCGTCACGGGCTTGGGGACCACGACCGGACTCGCCGCCGCTGATTCGCAGAACCGGATCACGGCGAGCAACACGACCGTCGGGAACGGGCTGGGGGACACCACCGGCGGGGACATCACGATCACCGCGCGCAACACGAGCAACATCGGCAACGGGAACCGGATCCTGTCCGGCAACAACGTCGCGCTCGGCGGGACGATCGTCAACGGTGACACCACGACGATCACCGACACGACCACGACGACGGACACGACCACCGGCACGGCCACCCCGACGGCCGCCACCGACGCCCTGGGCACCGTGACGATCCCGTCGACCGGCATCTCACCGGCCGACTTCGCCGCCTCGGTCCAGGAGGCCATCGACCAGGCCCGGGCCCAGGCCCAGCATCAGGCCGACGCCGCCCGGGTCTACGCGGACGCGCTCCGCGACTTCTACCGCAACGGCGGCGTGGGGGCCTTCCCGACGTTCCCCGGCACCGGGACGGGCGCCGGCACCGGGACCGGCGGCACCACGCCGACCATCCCCGACTACGACTACTCCGACTACCTCGACGACGTCTTCGGGGACGACTTCCCGTTCGGTCCCGGGGGCTCGCCGTTCGGTGAGGACTTCCCGTTCGGGCCCGGCGGATCGCCGTTCGGCCCGGGCTTCCCGTTCGGTGACGGTGGCTTCCCCGGCACCGGCGGCGGTACGGGCGGCCTGCCCGGGACCGGTACCGACGACGGCACCGACGACGGCACGGGTGACGGTGTGGGTGACGGTGTGGACGACGGGTCGGGTGACCTGCCGGGAACGGGCGACCTGCCCGGCACCGGCGACGGAGCCGACGACGCCCCGGGCACCGGCACGGACGACGGGCTCCCCGGCCTGCCGGGTGACCTGCCCGGCACCGGCGACGGCGGGATCGACCTCGGCGACCCGCTCGGCGACGGTCCGGGTACCGGAGGCTCCGACGACGACGGCGTGGACGTCGACCTGCCCATCGGTGGCGACACCGACGCGGGCACGGGTTCCGACGACGACCTCGTCGACGCCGATCTGCCCATCGGTGGCGAGACCGGCGGCACCACGGGCTCCGACGACGACCTGGTCGACGCGGACCTGCCGATCGTCGGCGACACCGACTCCGGTGACACCACGTCCGACAACGACCTGGTCGACGCCGACGTGCCGGTGCTGAGCGACTCGGACTCGGGTGACACCGGTTCGGACAGTGATCTGGTCGACGCGGATGTGCCGGTGCTGAGCGACTCGGACTCGGGTGACAGTGGTTCGGACAGTGATCTGGTCGACGCGGATGTGCCGGTGCTGAGCGACTCGGACTCGGGTGACAGTGGTTCGGACAGTGATCTGGTCGACGCGGACGTGCCGGTGCTGAGCGACTCAGACTCGGGTGACTCGGGCAGCAGCGACTCGGGCAGCAGCGACTCGGGAAGCGACGCCGGTGACGCCGTCTCCGACGTGGTCGACAGCGTCCTCTGACGACGGGCCACCGCTCGGATCAGGGCCCCGTTCCGCACCGGAAGGTGCGGGACGGGGCCTTCGTGCGTTCCCGGGGGTGCCGTCCCCGACGGGACGAGGACACCGCAAGGCGACGAACCGGGCGCGACCCGTCGGAGACGGCGGCGACACCCCGTCGTGATCCCACACGATTACCGGGCGCCTCGGCTCACTCGAACGGGGCGACCTGGTGGCCGTCCGGTCGCGCACTCGGCCGAACGGGGGATTAGCTCTGCGTCACCAAGCGACTGCGGGGAGTCGCGATCCGGAGTTCATCCCAGGGAGCCCTCATGCCCATCGTCCGCCGTGCCGCGGTCGCCACCGCCATCGTGGCCACGGGCCTCACCGTCTCCGCCGGCATCGCCTCGGCGGCGACCGACGACGGCTCGTCCGGGTCGTCGTCGCACACCTCCTCGAACTCGAGCTCGCACTCCTCCTCGCACTCGAGCTCGCAGTCCGGCTCGCAGAAGAGCTCGAAGTCGTCCTCCTCGACGTCCTCCTCGGCCGGGACCCGGAGCGCCGACTCCGGCTCGTCGTCCTCGGACTCGGGGTCGGCATCGACCCGCTCGGCGTCGACGCGCTCGGCGTCCAGCTCGACCCGGTCCACCGTCAGCCAGAGCTCGGGTGGGTCGTCCAACCACATCACGGCGACGAGCACGACGCGCGGCGGCGGACTCGGCGACACCACCGGCGGGAACATCACGATCACGTCGCGGAACACCAGCGACATCGGGAACGACAACGAGATCCTGAGCGGTAACAACGTCGCTACCGCCGGCGGCTCCATCGTCAACGGCAACACCACGACCGTCACCACGACCAACGGCACCACCACGACGACCACGACCGGCGGCACCGGCACCGGCACCGGCACGACGGGTACCGGTGGCACGACGGGCACCGGCACCGGCGGCACGACGGGCACCGGCACCGGTGGCACGACGGGCACCGGCGGCACGACGGGCACCGGTACCGGCGGCACCACGGGCACCGGCGGCACGGGGACCGGCGACGGCGGACTGGGTCTCGGGCTCGGCGGGGACCTGGGTGGTCTCGGCGGTCTCGGACTCGGCGGTGGTGCGCTCGGCGGGACGGGTACCGGCACAGGCGGGGACGCGACCGGCACGGGCACCGGCGGCCTGTTCGGCCTCGGCCTCGGGGGGCAGCTCGGTGACCTCGGGCTCGGCCTCGGCGGCGGTGCCCTCGGCGGCACCGGGACGGGCACCGGCGGGGACGCGACCGGTACCGGGCTCGGAGGTCTCCTCGGCGGCGGCCTGGCCGGCGACCTGGGCGACCTCGGTGGCCTCGGCGGTGGCCTCGGCGCCGGCGGCGGCACGGGAAGCGGGACCGTCGGCGGCCTCCCGGTCGTCACGGTGCCCTCCGGCGCCTCGGCCGGCGACCTGGCCGCCTCCATCCGCGACGCCCTGACCGCCGGCCTCGCTCCGCTCGAGAGCCCGGGCTTCCCGTTCGACTACCCGACCACCGGCACGCTGCCCGGCACGGGCACGGGCACGGGCACGGGCACCGGCACCGGCACCGGCACCGGCACCGGGACGGGCACCGGCACGGGCACCGGCACCGGGACGGGCATCGGCGACCTGCCCGGCACCGGGACTGGCATCGGCGACCTGCCCGGCACCGGCACCGGGACCGGCACCGGCGTCGACCTGCAGGGGCTCGTGACCGCCCTGGTCAACTTCCTCGGCATCGCCGGGGCGGGCCAGACTCCGGGGGCGGGCGGCGACCTGTTCCTCAACATCGGCGGGCTGCTCGACGGGATCACCACGAGCCTCGGACTGGGCGCCACGACCGGCTGACCGGCACGGCCACCACGGGCCCGGCCCCGCTCCTCGCGAGCGGGACCGGGCCCGTGGTCGTTCGCCGCCCCGCGGGAACCGGTCCCACCCCGCGGCAGGAAAGCGTCGTTGCTGTCACGCCGTGACAGCAACGACGCTTTCCTGCTACGGGGAGGAGCGCGATTCCCCGGCCGCAACGAGGGTTCCTCACCCGATCTGATCACGCGGTGTCGAGAAACGTACCAAGCGACGTGTAGCCCGCGTTGGACGCTCCGTCACGCCCGGTCGCTTTCCGTGACCAGGCTCTGTCCAAAGGGGAACTCGCATGTCGATCGTCCGTCGCGCCGTCGTCGGTGCAGCCGTCCTCGGAGCCGGACTGGCGTCCACCGCCGGGATCGCGTCCGCCGCGCCGGTCGCGCCGCCCGGGGTCAACGGCGCGATCGCCGCCGCCGACGCCGCCGCGCAGGCGGGAACGCAGGCCGGGCTCGCGGGCGCGCAGTCAGGCCTGAACGCGGCCAACGCCGCCGCCACCGTCGCGAAGGCCGTCGGCGGGGTGAACATCCCGGGTCTGGACAAGCTGCCGGGCTTCACGTCGGTCAGCGAGATCCCGGGTCTCACCCAGGGGCTCGCCGCGCTCCCGTCCGCCGGGGACCTCACCAGCTTCTCGACGCTCCCCACCGACCCGACCGCCTTCGGGGACACCCTCACCAAGGGCCTGCCGACCGCCGACGACCTCTCCCAGGGCCTGAGCCCCGAGGCCCTGACCCCGGACCTCTCGGCGCTCGACAGCCTGCCCGGGGCCTGATCCGGGTTCCTGACGACGGGTTCCTGACGACGGGGACCGGCGCGCCGGGGGCGCGCCGACCTCCGTCGTCGGGACGGGTCAGACCTCCGGCGCCTCCGGTTCGGACGCCTCGTCACGGTCGGCCCACTCCAGCAGCGGGGACAGGTCGAACACGGCCTCGTCGATGCCCGCGTGCAGGTCGCCGAGCTCGGCGTAGCGCGTGGGCATCGTCGCGATCGTGAAGTCGGCCGGCTCGGCCTGCGCGATCTCGTCCCACGTGACCGGTGCCGAGACGATCCCGAGCGGTGTGCCGCGCACGGAGTAGGCGCTGGCGATCGTGTGGTCACGGGTGTTCTGGTTGTAGTCGACGAACACGGTGCCGGGCTCGCGGTCCTTGCGCCACCAGGCGGTCGTCACCAGCTTCGGGGCGCGGCGCTCGACCTCGCGCGCGAACGCCCAGGCGGCGCGCCGGACCTCACCGAACGAGTGCTCCGGGCGGATGCGGACGTAGACGTGCAGGCCCGAGCCGCCGGAGGTCTTCGGGAAGCCGACCGCGCCCAGCTCGTCGAGCACCTCGTGCACCACCGCGGCGACCTGCCGCACCGTGTCGAACCCGACGCCCTCCAGGGGGTCGAGGTCGATGCGCCACTCGTCGGGCGACTCGACGTCGGCGGCGCGCGAGTTCCAGGGGTGGAACTCGACGGTCGACATCTGCACGGCCCACACGACGTCGGCGAGCGAGGAGACACAGAGCTCGTCGGCGGTGCGGTTGTAGCGCGGGAAGCGGACCCGCACGGTCGGCACCCAGTCCGGCGCACCCTTGGGCAGCCGCTTCTGGTGGACCTTCTCGCCGTCCACCCCGCTCGGGAACCGGTGCATCATGCAGGGACGGTTGCGCAGCGCGTTGACGATGCCGTCGCCGACGGAGACGTAGTACTGCGCGAGATCGAGTTTCGTCTCCCCGCGCGCCGAGAAATACACCCTGTCCGGGTTGGTGAGCCGCACCGTGCGGCCGGCGAGGACGAGCTCGGCTGCTTCAGCCACGAGCGCACGCTAGCGGAGGGGAATCCGAATGACCCGTCGGATCGTCGTCATCGGCGGCGACGCCACCGGCATGAGCGCGGCCAACACCGTGCTGCGCCACACGGCGGCCGACGGCGGTGAGACCCCCGAGGTCATCGTCCTGGAGCGGGGGCACTACACCTCCTACTCCGCCTGCGGCATCCCCTACTGGATCGCGGGCGAGGTGACCGAGCGGGACGACCTCGTGGCCCGCACCCCGGAACAGCACCGCGAGGCCGGGATCGACGTGCGGATGCGCACCGAGGCCACGGCGATCGACGTCGAGAGGCAGGTCGTCTCCTTCCGCGCGCTCGACGACGGGTCGGAGGGCGAGCTGGAGTACGACGACCTCGTCCTCGCCACGGGTGCCACCCCGGTCTACCCGCCGCTCGAGGGGATCGACGCCGAGGGCATCCACGGGGTGCAGTCCCTGGAGCAGGGCGAGCAGGTCGTGAAGGACCTCGACGCCTCGCAGGCCCGCCGGGCCGTCGTCGTCGGGGCCGGGTACATCGGTGTCGAGATGGCGGAGGCGATGCTCACCCGCGGGCTCGAGGTCACCGTCGTCGACCGCGCGCCGGAGCCGTTCACCCAGGTCGACCCGGACCTCGGGGCGATCGTGCGGGGCGCCATGGAGGACATGGGCATCACGGTGCTGACCGGCACCTCCGTCGAGGGCTTCGACACCCGGGAGGACGGGCGCGTGGCCGCGGTCCGTACCGGCGACGGCGCGATCTCCGCGGACATCGTCGTGATCGGGCTCGGCGTCGCGCCGAACGTGTCGCTCGCGCGGGAGGCGGGGCTGGCCGTCGGGCGGTCCGGCGGGCTGGTCACCGACGTGCGGATGCGCTGCGTCGGGCACGAGAACGTCTGGGCGGGCGGCGACTGCGTCGAGGTGCACCACCGGCTCTCGCAGCAGGGCGTGGCGATCGCCCTGGGCACGCACGCCAACAAGCACGGCCGGATCATCGGCACCAACCTCGCGGGCGGGTACGGCACCTTCCCCGGCGTCCTCGGCACCGCGATCTCGAAGGTGTGCTCCCTGGAGATCGGCCGCACGGGCCTGGGGGAGAAGGACGCGCGGGCCGCGGGCTACGGGTTCGTGACGGCGACGATCGAGTCGTCGAACGTCGCGGGCTACATGCCGGGCGCGGAGATGATGACGGTGAAGGTCATCGCCGAGGAGCGTTCGGGTCGGCTGCTCGGTGCCCAGATCGTCGGGCGGGCCAACTCGGCCAAGCGCATCGACGTGTTCGCGACCGCGATCTGGAACGGGATGGGGCTCGAGGAGATGACGTTCATGGACCTCTCCTACGCCCCGCCGTTCTCGCCGACCTGGGACGCCGTCCTGGTCGCCGCGCGCAAGGGCGCGAAGGCCGTGCAGGACGACGTCCCGCGCAGCCCGGTCTAGCGCCGCCAGGAGGTCCGGTTGCGGATGATCGCGCCGAGCGAGAGCGAGAAGAACGCGATCGCGATCACCACGAGCCAGATGTCCTCCTGGCGTCCCTCGTGGTTGCCCCAGAGCATGATCAGGCAGATCGCCGCGACCGCGAAGCCCGCGAAGTGCGCGACCTTCGGGTAGTGGCCGTGCCAGCCCCACTCGACCGAGGGCTCCTCGTCGGAGGAGACGCCGTTGACGACGACGGCCCGGTGCGAGTCGCCCTTCGCGACGTCACCGTGGGCCTGACGGGCCGGGCTCGAGCTCGCCACGGGGTCCTCCTGGTCGAGATGGGTGGTTCGGCGGCCAATCTATCGGTCGGCACGGCCCACGGCAGTTCGTGGGGCGGGTGACCGCGCCGAACGCCCGGGGTCACGCCAGGATGGGCGGCGATGAGCACCGCGCGCCCCGTCGTCCTGCTGGGTTCCACCGGATCGATCGGCACCCAGGCGCTCGACCTCGTCCGCGCGAACCCCGACCGCTTCACCGTCACCGGTCTCGGGGCCGGCGGCGGCCGTCCCGAGCTGCTGGCCGCGCAGGCCGCCGAGTTCAGGGTCCCGACGGTGGCCGTGGCCGACGAGGGCGCCCGCGCGGCGGTCGCGGACGCGCTGCGGGCGGCCGGCAGCGACGCCGAGGTGCTCGCGGGGACCACGGCGCTGACCGACCTGGCGGGCAGCGGCGCCGCGGGCACGACCGTCCTCAACGCCGTCGACGGTTCCCGCGGCCTCGCGCCGACGCTGGCCGCGCTGCGCAGCGGGGCGACGCTGGCCCTGGCCAACAAGGAGTCGCTCGTGGCCGGCGGGCCGCTGGTCACCCGCGCCGCCACCCCGGGGCAGATCCTCCCCGTCGACTCCGAGCACTCGGCGATCGCGCAGTGCCTGCGCTCCGGCGCCCTCGGCGAGGTCGACCGCATCGTCCTGACGGCGAGCGGGGGCCCGTTCCGCGGTCGCTCGCGCGCCGAGCTCGCGTCGGTCTCGCTCGACGACGCCCTCGCGCACCCCACCTGGGCGATGGGCCCCGTCGTCACGCTCAACTCGTCGACGCTGGTGAACAAGGGGCTCGAGCTCATCGAGGCGCACCTGCTGTTCGCCGTGCCCTACGAGCGGATCGACGTGGTGGTGCACCCGCAGTCGGTGGTGCACTCCATGGTGACCTTCGCCGACGGCGCCACCATCGCCCAGGCCAGCCCACCCGACATGCACCTGCCGATCGGCCTCGCGCTCGCCTTCCCCGACCGCCTGCCCGGCGCCTCGCCCCGCGAGACCTTCGCCGCCGCCCGCTCGTGGACCTTCGAACCGCTCGACGTGGCCGCCTTCCCCGCCGTCGACCTCGCCCGCGCCGCCGGGTCCGCCGGGGGCTGCCTCCCGGCCGTGTTCAACGCCGCCAACGAGGAGGCCGTCCGGGGTTTCCTCGCCGGCCGCGGCACGTGGCTCGGGATCGTCGACACCGTCGCCGACGTCCTGGGCGCGGCCACCGACTGGGCGGGCGACCCGCGCGACGTCGACGACGTGTACGCGGCGGAGGCGTGGGCCCGCACCCGGGCGGGGGAGCTGCTGGCGGCCTGAGCCCCGCCCCACGCCGAGATCACCGGGGCGCCCGCTACCGTGGCGCTCCGTGATGCTCGTCCTCGGGATCGTGCTCTTCGCGATCGGTCTGCTGTTCTCCATCGCCTGGCACGAGCTCGGTCACTTCGTCGCCGCCCGTCGCTTCGGGGTGCGCGTGCCCGAGTTCATGGTCGGGTTCGGTCCGACGGTGTTCGCGCGGCAGCGCGGTGAGACCTCGTTCGGGATCAAGGCGATCCCGCTCGGCGGCTACATCCGCATGATCGGGATGATCCCGCCGGCGCCGGGCGAGCGGATCGGCCGCAGCCGCCGGTCCGGTCCCTTCCAGGGGCTCATCGACGACGTCCGCGCCGACTCGGCCAAGGACATCCGCGCCGGCGACGAGGACCGGCAGTTCTGGACCCGCAAGCCCTGGCAGCGCATCGTCGTGATGTTCGCCGGGCCGTTCATGAACCTGATCCTCGCCGCGGTGCTCTTCATCATCGTGCTGATGGGCTTCGGCATCCCGACCGCCCAGCCGGTCGTCTCCTCGGTCAGCAAGTGCGTCGTCCCCGCGTCGCAGGCGACGACCACCGACCAGTGCCCGCCCGGCGCGCCGCTGACCCCGGCCGCGCAGGCCGGCTTCCAGGCCGGCGACCGCATCGTCAGCTTCGACGGCCGCTCGTACGACTCGTGGGCGGACATGCAGCAGGCCATCCGCGCGGCCTCGGGCACCGTCCCCGTCGTCATCGACCGACCCCTTCCCTACGGCGGGTCGCGGACGCTGACGCTCTACCCGCGGCTCATCCAGACCCAGCTGCTCGACCTCGACTCCGTGCAGAACCCGTCGGCGCCGAAGTACGTCACGGGGTCCTTCCTCGGCCTGAGCCCGATCCAGCCGGTCACGCGGCAGAACCCCGTCCAGGTGGCGGGCTACGTCGGGGACATGGGTGTGCGCGCCGTGCAGAGCATCCTCGCGCTGCCCGCCAAGATCCCGGCGCTGTTCGGCGCGGTGTTCCTCGGGGAGCAGCGGGACGTGAACGGTCCGGTGAGCGTGGTCGGGGTGTCGGTGCTCGGCGGTGAGGTCCTCGCCTCGGACAACCCGGTCGCCGGCGAGATCGCGTTCATGCTGCAGCTGCTCGCCGCGGTGAACGTGTCGCTGTTCCTGCTGAACCTGCTCCCGATCCTCCCGCTCGACGGCGGGCACATCGTCCCGGCGCTCTGGGAGGCCGCGAAGAAGCGGATCGCCCGCATGCGCGGGCGCCCGGACCCGGGGCCGGTCGACATGGCCAAGCTCATGCCGGTCGCGTACGCCTTCGCCGTCGTGATCATGCTCTACGGCGGGCTCGTGATCCTGGCCGACATCGTCAACCCCATCAAGCTGCCGCTGTAGGTGAACAGCAGTCGGCGTCACGGTGCCGACCACGGCATCGTCGGGAAGGCTTCGGCATAGTGGAGGCATGACGATCGACCTCGGCATGCCGGAGGCTCCCGCGGTGCTGGCGCCGCGGCGCAGGACCCGCCAGCTCGACGTCGGCGGCGTCGGCGTCGGGAGCGACCACCCGGTGTCGGTGCAGTCGATGACCACGACGCTGACGTCGGACATCAACGCCACCCTGCAGCAGATCGCGGAGCTCACCGCCGCGGGCTGCGACATCGTCCGCGTGGCGGTGCCGAGCGCCGACGACGCCGAGGCGCTGCCGGCGATCGCGAAGAAGTCCAACATCCCGGTGATCGCCGACATCCACTTCCAGCCGAAGTACGTGTTCGCCGCGATCGACGCCGGTTGCGCGGCCGTGCGCGTGAACCCGGGCAACATCAAGAAGTTCGACGACAAGGTCGGCGAGATCGCCAAGGCCGCCAAGGACGCGGGCACGCCGATCCGCATCGGCGTCAACGCCGGGTCGCTCGAGCCGTCGATCATGGCCAAGTACGGCAAGGCGACGCCCGAGGCGCTCGTCGAGTCGGCGCTGTGGGAGGCCTCGCTGTTCAGCGAGCACGACTTCCACGACATCAAGATCTCGGTCAAGCACCACGACCCGGTGACGATGGTGCGGGCCTACGAGCTGCTCGCCGAGCAGTGCGACTACCCGCTGCACCTCGGTGTCACCGAGGCCGGGCCGACGTTCCAGGGGACGATCAAGTCCGCCACCGCGTTCGGCGCGCTGCTGTCCCGCGGCATCGGCGACACCATCCGCGTCTCGCTGTCGGCTCCGCCGATCGAGGAGGTCCGGGTGGGCCTGTCGATCCTGGAGTCGCTGAACCTGCGGCCGCGCAAGCTCGAGATCGTGTCCTGCCCGTCCTGCGGGCGCGCGCAGGTCGACGTCTACAAGCTCGCCGACGAGGTGACCGCCGGCCTCGAGGGCATGGAGGTCCCGCTGCGGGTGGCCGTCATGGGCTGCGTCGTCAACGGTCCGGGTGAGGCCCGCGACGCCGACCTCGGGGTCGCCAGCGGCAACGGCAAGGGCCAGATCTTCGTCAAGGGCGAGGTCATCAAGACCGTGCCGGAGGCGCAGATCGTCGAGACCCTCATCGAGGAGGCCATGCGCCTCGCCGAGGAGGCCGGCTCCGACGAGGAGCTGGCGGGCGGCGTGGCCGGCGGGGCGCCCACGGTCACGGTCGGCTAGGTGGCTTCGCCCGTGGTGTGATCGGGGCGATGAGCACCTTCGACGACCTCGACACCTTCGTCGCCACCCGCCGCCAGGCCGGGCTCGCACTCTCGCCGGACGGCGCGCGCCTGGTCACCACCGCGGCCGAGCTCTCGCCCGACGCCACGCGGTACGTCACCTCGGTCTGGGAGATCGACCCGCGCGGCGAGGAGCCGGCCCGGCGGCTGACCCGGTCCTCGAAGGGGGAGGCCTCGGCGGCGTTCGCGCCCGACGGCGACCTCTTCTTCACCTCGGGGCGCCCCGACCCGTCGTCCGAGGCGGCGGAGGACGAGCCGTCCGCGCTCTGGGTCCTCCCGCACCACGGCGGCGAGTCCCGGCGGGTCCTGACGGCGGGTGACGGCGTCTCCGCGTTCCAGGTCGCCCGCGACTCCGGACACGTCGTGGTCGCGACGACGGTGCCGGTGGGAGACGGAGCGCAGCGGAGCTCGACCGATGAGGTGGGAGACGAAGCGCAGCGGAGCTCGACCGATGAGGTGGGAGACCCTCCCGCCGACCAGGACGAGGACCCTGCCGGTGCGCTGCGCGCCGCGCGGAAGAAGGCCGGGGTGAGCGCCCGCCTGCACACCCGCTACCCGGTCCGGTTCTGGGACCACGACCTCGGGCCGGGGCGCCCGCAGATCCGCGTCCACGAGCCGCTTGCGGCGGACCGGCTGGCGCCGGCCGCCGTCGTCGTCGACCCGCTGGAGCCCGGACAGCGGCTGCGCGAACACGCGATCAGCCCCGACGGGCAGGCGCTCGCGGTGGCCGTCGACGTCCGCGACGCGGAGGACCCGGCGGCCGTGCGGGTCCGGCTCGAGGTGCGGCGGGGGTCGGAGGCCGAGGTGGTGGCGGACGAGCCCGGTGTCGACCACGAGCGGCCGACGATCACGCCCGACGGCCGGTGGCTGCTGTGGATCCGCGAGCGCCATGCGCAGCCCGGCCGCGCCCCCGCCCACACGCTGCTGGCGCGGCCGCTCGACGGCGGGGAGACGACCGTCGTCCTGCCGGAGGGGCGCCTCACACTGCAGTCGGTGGTGGGTGCCGCCGACCGCGACGCCGTGTACGTCACCGGCGACGAGCAGGGGCACTGCCCGGTGTTCCGGGTGTCGATCACGACGGGGGAGACCGTCCGGCTGACGCGCTCCGGGGCCTACTCCGACGTCGTCCCGACGCCCGAGGGCGGCGCGCTCTACGCCCTCCGCTCGGCGCCCGACGCGCCGCCGACCCCGGTGCGGCTCGACCCGTACGGTGCCGACCAGGACCCGACGACGCTGCCGGGGGCGACGGAGATCGATCCGTTGCCGGGCTCGATGACCGAGGTGACCGCGACCGGCTCCGACGGGGCGGCCCTGCGGGGCTGGTTGGCGCTGCCGGAGGGCGATGGGCCGCACCCGCTGCTGGTGTGGATCCACGGCGGCCCGTTCAACTCGTGGAACGCCTGGACCTGGCGGTGGAACCCGTGGACGGCGACCGCCCGCGGCTACGCGGTGCTGCTGCCCGACCCGCGCCTCTCGACCGGCTACGGCCAGGACTTCATGGACGTCTCGTCCGGGGCGTGGGGCGGGCTGCCGTACACGGACCTGATGGCGCTGACGGACGCCACCGAGGCGCTCCCGGAGATCGACGCCTCGCGCACCGCGGCGATGGGCGGGTCCTTCGGCGGCTACATGGCCAACTGGGTCGCCGGGCACACCGACCGCTTCGACGCGATCGTCACGCACGCCTCGATCTGGCACCTCGACGGCTTCGTCGGCACCACCGACGGCTCGTACCACTGGACCCGCCAGTGGGGCGACCCGATCGCCGACCGTGAGCGGTACGACGAGCACTCGCCGCACCGGTTCGCCTCGTCGATCACGACGCCGATGCTGGTGATCCACGGCGACAAGGACTACCGCGTGCCGATCGGGGAGGGGCTGCGGCTCTGGTACGACCTGCAGCGCCACGGGGTGGAGTCGCAGTTCCTGTACTTCCCCGACGAGAACCACTGGGTGCTCAAGCCGGGCGACGTCAAGGTCTGGTACTCGACGGTCTTCGCGTTCCTCGACCACCACGTGCTCGGGCGGGAGTGGACGCGGCCGGCCCTGGTCTAGACAGACGAGACGCCCGCCGCGACGGTGCGGCGGGCGGAGGGGGAGCGGGGTCGGGGAGGGACTAGCGGCGGGTGCGGCGCGGGTTCGCGACGCTGCCCCGGCGCGCGATGGCCTCGAGGGCGGCGGTGGCGTCGCTGGCGTCGATCTCGTCCCGGGTGGTGTCGTCTGCCATGGGTCCAGGGTCCCTGGTCGAGCTGTGCAGGTCATGTCCTGACACTGTGGCGATCATGACGGTCGGATGAAGCAACCCGCCACAGGTGTACGCACCGTGCACGGTTGATGGCGCCCCCGGTGTGGCACTCTTGCATCGTGCTCCGTACCGCCGGTGCGCGGCTCCTCGACGACCGTGACCGGTCGAGGGTGCGCGGTGTTCTCGACGCTGACCCGGTCGCGACCTGCATGGTCGCGTCGCGGGTCGAGACCGTCGGTGTCGAGCCCTGGCGTCTGGGCGGCGAGCTGTGGGGCGTCGGCGGCCGGCTGGACGGGCTGTGTTTCTCCGGCGCCAACCTCGTACCGCTGCGCGGGGAACGGGCCGCGGTCCGCGCGTTCGCCGAGCGCGCCCGCCGCAACCGGCGCACCTGCTCGTCGCTGGTGGGCCGCCGCGAACTGGTGCTGCCGCTGTGGGAGGAGCTCTCCGAGCACTGGGGCGAGGCCCGCGAGGTGCGCCCCGACCAGCCGCTGATGGCCACCGACTCGAACCCGTCGATCATCCCCGACCGCGAGGTCCGGCAGGCCCGACCCGAGGACATGGAGCGCTACCTCCCGGCGGCGATCGCGATGTTCCTCGAGGAGGTCGGGGTCGACCCGCGGGTCGGGGACGGCGGGGCGGGCTACCGCGCGCGGGTCTCGGAGCTGATCGCCTCGGGGCGCGCCTTCGTGCGGTTCGAGCAGGGCGAGGTCGTGTTCAAGGCCGAGGTCGGGGCGCTCTCGACCCGGGTCGGGCAGATCCAGGGCGTCTGGGTGCACCCCGACTGGCGCGGCCGGGGTCTCGGTCAGGCCGGCACCGCCGCGGTGGTCGACCACCTCGTCCGCGCGGGCCGGATCGCGTCGCTGTACGTGAACGCGTTCAACACCCCGGCCCGGGCCGCCTACGCGCGGGTGGGGTTCGAGCAGGTCGCGAGCTTCGCGACGGTGCTGTTCTGACGCCCTTCGCGTGGCAGGAAAGCGTCGATGCTGTCGTCCAGTGGCAGGAACGCCGCATCGTCAGGTGGGGCGCCTGACGAGAGCCCGCCGCGAGGGTGACGTGAGGCAGCGTCGGGGGCCCTCCGGCCTGCTTGGCGTGCACCTCGCGGGGCAAGCCTCGCCGCGCGCCGGGTCGCCCGCCGCGAGGGTAACGAGAGGCAGCCGTCCGGGCCCGCCGACATGCCTCACGTACACCTCGCGGCGGGAGCCGCACCCGCCGTCGGGAAGATCCTGACGAGCGGAGCGAGATGGTCGCTGAGCGAGCACTTCGCTCCGCGGGATGAGATCTTGGCCGGACGGAGCGCGGCGCACCGCGAGGGTGACGTGAGGCAGCGTCGGGGGCCGTCCGACCTGCCTGGCGTGCACCTCGCCGAGCGAGCCCGGACCCGCCGTCGGGAACGAGGAAGCGGCGAACCTGCCGCTGGATGCCAGCAACGACGCTTTCCTGCCACGAAGGACGGGGGAGGGACCGGCCGCCTACCCTCGATCCCGTGCGCACCCGTGCCCTCGCCCTGATCGACCTGCTCGCCGTGCTGGTATTCGCCGCGATCGGCCGCCGGTCGCACGAGGAGGACCTGGCGGTCGTCGGGATCGCCGTGGTCGCGGCGCCCTTCGTGCTCGGCGCGCTGGTCGGTGCCCTCGCGAGCCGTTCGTGGCGTGACCCGCTCTCGTGGCGGTCCGGGGTCGCGGTGTGGCTCGGCGCCGTCGTCGTCGGGCTGCTGCTGCGCTGGGCGTTCGTGGACACCCCGCCGCTGAGCTTCATCATCGTCGCGACGATCTCGCTCGCCGTGCTGGTCCTCGGGTGGCGCGGGGTGGTGCGCGCCGTCACGGCGGTGCTGGGGAGGCGTCAGCGGCAGGAAGCCTAGGGTGGAGGGCATGCCGGTGCGTGCCCCTCTGCGCCCCGGGCGGCAGACGCCTCTGCGCCCGGTGCCGTCGTCCATCCCGCGGCCCGAGTACGTCGGGAAGGCCGCGCCCGCGCGCTCGACCGACCCGTGGGTGCAGGACCCCGAGGTCATCGAGAAGATGCGCCACGCGAGCCGGATCGCGGCGCAGTCGCTGCAGGCGGGCGGCGAGGCCGTGAAGCCCGGGGTCACCACCGACGAGGTCGACCGGGTGGTCCACGAGTTCCTCGTCGACCACGGCGCCTACCCGTCGACGCTCGGGTACCGGAACTTCCCGAAGTCGTGCTGCACCTCGCTGAACGAGGTCATCTGCCACGGCATCCCCGACTCGACGGTGATCGAGGACGGCGACATCGTCAACATCGACGTCACCGCCTTCATCGACGGCGTGCACGGCGACACCAACGCCACGTTCCTCGCGGGCGACGTCGCCGAGGAGGACCGCCTCCTCGTCGAGCGCACCCACGAGGCGACGATGCGGGCGATCAAGGCCGTCAAGCCGGGTCGTGAGCTGAACGTCGTCGGGCGGGTCATCGAGGCCTACGCCAACCGGTTCGGCTACGGCGTGGTCCGCGACTTCACCGGCCACGGCATCGGGCGGACGTTCCACAGCGGGCTCGTGGTCGTGCACTACGACGACCCGTCGCGGCACGAGATGCTCGAGCCCGGCATGACGTTCACGATCGAACCGATGATCACCCTCGGGTCGATCGACTACGACATCTGGGACGACGGCTGGACGGTGACGACGAAGGACAAGTCGCGCACCGCCCAGTTCGAGCACACGATCCTGGTCACCGACACGGGTAGTGAGATCCTGACGCTGCCGTGAGGCCGCACGTCCTCGCGAGCTGCGCCGTGTCCCTCGACGGCTTCCTCGACGACGCGACCCCGCAGCGCCGCGTCCTCTCCGGTCCGGCCGACCTCGACCGGGTCGACCAGGAGCGCGCCGGCGTCGACGCGATCCTCGTCGGCGCGGGCACCGTCCGCGCCGACGACCCGCGCCTGCTGGTCCGGTCCGCCGAGCGCCGTGCGGCCCGGGTCGCCCGAGGCCTGCCGCCGAGCCCGCTGCGGGTGGTCCTGACGACGGGTCTGATCGACCCGGCAGCCCGGGTCCTGAGTGGGGACGCCGAGACGATCACCCTCGCCGGCACGCCCGACGAGGTGCTCGACGCGCTCGGTCGCCGCGGCGTGGTCCGGCTCATGGTCGAGGGCGGCGCGACCGTCCTGCGCGAGTTCCTGACGGCGGGTCTGGTCGACGAGCTGCAGCTGGTCACGGCCCCGCAGCTGGTGGGCGACGGTCCCCGGTTCACCGGCGGCGGCCGCCCCCCGCACCTGGTCGAGACCCGCACGATCGGCGACGACGTCCTGCTCCGGTACCGCTTCGGCGACGCCGACGACCGCCACCTCGCCGAGGCCTGCCTGCTCGCCGAGCACTGCCCGCCGTCGGCGACCGCGTTCAGCGTCGGGTGCGTGGTGGTGGCCGACGACGGCACGGTGCTGGGCCACGGCTGGTCCCGCCGCGACCACCCGCTCGACCACGCCGAGGAGGGCGTCCTCCGCGCGCTCGGCCACGACCCGCGGCTGCGCCGGGCGACGCTCTACAGCTCGCTCGAACCGTGCGGCGAACGCGGCTCACGCCCCGACCCGTGCGCCGCGCTCATCGCTCGCGCCGGCATCCCGCGGGTGGTCCACGCGTGGCGCGAGCCGCCCGACTTCGTCACGGCGCCGAGCGGGTCCGAGCAACTCGAGGCGGTCGGGATCGAGGTCGTGCAGCTGTCGCGGTGGGAGCCGCTGGCGCGCAGGTGCGCACAGCGCACGTGAGCACTGACGGTCGCTAGAGCGACCCCGAGTGCTCATTTGGCGGAGCCACCTCGAAGTGCACCGTCGACCACGGGTCGGGGCGGGCGTCGAACACCTCGACCAGCCCGGGGAACGCCCGCCAGAACGCGAGCGCACCCGGCACCGAGGCGTTGGTGTGCAGGCAGACGATGTCGAACCGCTCCACGGCCCAGTCCACGGCCGCGCGGGCCAGCGCCCGCCCGACCCCGCCGCGTCGGGCGGACGGCGCCACCCACACCCGGCAGACCTGGCCGACCGACGTCGACGCGTAGCGCTCCGCCAACCACGACGGGACGAACTCGGGCTGCGGCCCGCCCGGCCGCACCGACGCGGTCCCGGCCACCGAGCCGTCCGCGCCGTAGGACACGAGCAGCACCCGGTCGTCCTGGTCCAGGTAGGCCGCGGCGAGGTCGTCGACGTCGGTGTGGAAGCGCGGGTCGTGCCCGCCGAGCTCCACGAGCATCGCCCGCATGTGGCGCTCGACGGCGGGCAGGTCCTCGCGGGTCGCGGGTCGCACGGTCGACTCCCCGAGAACGACGGTCATCGTTCCACTCTTGCACACGGGAGGCAGCAGACACAGCTGAGCGACTGATCGTCACGCGCTGCGGTCAGGGTGCCCTCAGAAACGCAGGTCGGGACCCTCGGTAGAGCACCCCGAGCCGCTGCGTCGCGCGGGTGAGCGCCACGTAGAGGTCGGCCGGGTTCTCGGCGAGGACGCGGTCCGGGTCGACGACGAGCACGGCGTCGAACTCCAGGCCCTTGGTCTCCGCGGCCGGCACCGCGCCCGCCGTCCCGGGCGGCCCGATGACCACGCTCGTCCCCTCCCGCGTGGCCTCCGCCGCCTCGAAGGCGGCGATCGCCGCGGGGAGCCCGGCGTCGTCGACCCGGCACGACCACGGCACTACGCCGGGCGCGCGCACCGACTCGGGCGGCCGGACGTCGGGGGCGTAGGAGGCGAGGACCCGGGTGGCGACGGCCAGGATCTCGGCGGGCGTGCGGTAGTTGACCGTCAGCGCCCGGTGCACCCACCGTCCCGGGACGTACGGGTCGAGCATGGCGGCCCACGACCGGGCGCCCGCGGCGGATCGGCGTTGCGCGAGGTCGCCGACCACGGTGAACGACCGCGCCGGGCAGCGCCGCATCAGCACCCGCCAGTCCATCGCGGAGAGCTCCTGGGCCTCGTCGACGACGACGTGACGGTAGGTCCAGTCGCGGTCCGCCGCCGCGCGCTCGGCGAGGTCCCGGGTGTCGATCTCCACGAACCGGTCGGCCAGGACCCCGGCGTGGGTGAGGTCCTGCACGGTCACCCCGAGGTCCTCGTCGAGCTCCTCCCGGTCGAGGGTCATCACCTCCAGCACCCCGGCCGCGTACTCGGCCTCCTCGTCCCGTTCCCGACGGCGGGTCGCGGCGGCCGCCCGCTCGGCCGCCGGATCCGTTCCGAGCAGGTCGACCAGCTCGTCGAGCAGGGGCACGTCGGAGACGGTCCAGGCGTCACCCTCCGCGCGGTGGAGCACGGGGTCGTCGGTGGAGGTGTAGAGCTCGGCGAGCAGGTCGGCCGGGGTGAGGACCGGCCACAGGCCGTCGAGCGCCCGCGCCAGACCCTCGTGCCCGGCGACCTCCGCGGCGACGTCGGCCCGCAGGGAGCCGGCGAGGTCCCGCCCGATCCGGCTCAGGGCCCGTTCGGTGAGCGCCCACGTGACGATCTCGACGAAGACCTCGCGGGCCTCGTTGTGCGGCCGCCCGCTCGCCCGCGCCTCGTCGCGGGCCCAACCGGCGACGTCGGCGCCGAGGTGGACCGTCGTGTCACCCAGCCTGACCGGTACGGGGTCGTCGGGCAGGCGTTGCCGGTCGGCGACGGCTGCGGCGAGCACGGGCAGGACGTCGAGCGACCCCTTGCGGCGGGCCGCGTCCGGGGTGTCCTCGCGGGTGACGTGCAGCCCCGGGACGAGATCACCCGGCATCGCGAAGACGACGTCGGACTCGCCGAGCGAGGGCAGGACGGCCTCGACGTGGCGGACGAACGACCGGTTGGGGCCGACGACCAGCACGCCGTGCCGCTCGATCCGCGCGCGGTGGGTGTAGAGCAGGTAGGCGACGCGGTGCAGCGCGACGACCGTCTTCCCCGTCCCCGGGCCGCCCTCGATGACCACGACACCCGCGTGGTCGAGCCGGATGATCTCGTCCTGCTCCGCCTGGATCGTGGCGACGATGTCGCGCATGCCCTCGCCGCGCGGGGCGTTCACGGCCGCGAGGAGCGCCGCGTCGGGGTCGTCGCCGCCGTCTCCCTGCAGGTCCTCGTCGGTGATCGAGTCGAGGTGGCGCCCCCGGGTGTGGAACTGGCGGCGACGCCGCACGCCCTCGGGACGGGCACCGGTGGCGGTGTAGAAGGGCCGGGCGGCCGGGGCGCGCCAGTCGACGAGGACCGGCTCGTCGGTGGCGCGGTCGCGCAGCCCGATCCGCCCGACGTAGGTGGCCGCGCCGCGCTCGGGGTCGAGGCGCCCGAAGCACAGCCCCCGGTCGGCGACGTCGAGGCGCCGCATCCGGGTCGCGGTCTCCCGGACCCGGACGTCCCGGTCCATCGCCCGCTCCCCGTCCTCGCCGCGCAGCGCCGCGGCGTACTCGTCGTGCACCGTCGCGCGCTCGGTGTCGAGCCGGTCGTAGAGCTCCGCCAGGTGCTCGCGCTCGACCTGCAGGTCGTGGTGTCCGGTCACGGTCCCCCTCGTCGTTCCCGCTGGTCAGCGGACTGCGAGGGCAGAGTGTGCGGCCGGCTCCGGGTCTTGTGGCAAGCCCCCCGCTGCGCTATACGTTGAACACGGCGGACCGCCCTCTCGTGGCAGGACGTCGTTGCCGGCATCCCGTGGCAGGAACGCCCCGTCGTCGGGCAGGCCCAGGACCGTGATCGCGGCTTCGTGAGCGACACGCGCAAGCCGTGCCGCGACGCACTCACGAACAGTCCGCGCGGGGTTGTCGAGAACCGCCGTCCGGCTCCGTCCCGGGGATGCCATCCGCGACCGAAGGAGCACCCCGTGACCACCATGGACGCCCGCACCGTCACCGACACCCTCGCGAAGCCCGTCGCGCAGGAGCTGCTGTTCTCCGACGTCCCGGCCCGGTTGTCCTACGTCGGGCTGGACGGCGACCCGCGCGTGGTGCCGACCGCCTTCTGGTGGGACGGGACGGCGATCGTCATCACGACGGTCGTGCACTCCGCCAAGGTCGCGGCGATCACCGCCCACCCGCGGGTCGCCCTCGCGGTCGACCGGCCCGGCATGCCGCCGCGTTCGCTGCTCATCCGGGGCCGGGCGGCGATCGAGGTCGTCGACGGCGTCCGCGAGGAGTTCGTCGCCGCCTCCCGCAAGATCACGCCGGCCGAGGCGATGCCGCAGTGGGAGGCCGGGGTGCGCGCGCTCTACCGGCAGACGGCCGTCCTGACCATCACCCCGGACCACGTCGTGCTGCACGACTTCGAGACCACGATCCCCCAGGCCGTCGCGGACCTGATCGCGCAGCAGGGCGACCCGCGCTGACGGGTCACAGCTGCGTGGCCCCGCCGTCGACGGGGAGCTCCGCCCCGGTCGTGTAGGTCGCCTCGAACCCGAGGAACGCCACCGCGGCGGCGACCTCCTCCGCCCGGCCGAGGCGGTGCATGGGGTTGCCGGCCTCGAACCCGTCCAGCACCCGGCGGGCCTCGTCGGCCGGCAGGACGCGCTCGACGATGCCGGTGTCGACGGCGCCGGGGCTGACCGCGTTGACCCGGATGCCGCGGGGGAGGAGCTCCCGGGCGAACGACCGCACCATCGAGCGCAGTGCCGCCTTCGTCGCCGCGTAGACGCTCGAGCCCGGCAGGCCACGCACGTTCGCGACGGACGTCGTCACCACCACCGACCCGCCGTCGGGAACGAGCGGGAGGAGGTGCTGCAGCAGGAAGAACGGGCCGCGGGTGTTGACGGCGAACAGCTCGTCGTAGCCCTCCTCGGTGACGTCGCCGACCGGGGCGAACGCCGTGACCCCGGCGTTCAGCACGACCAGGTCGGCCCGGCCGAGCTCCCGTCCCACGCGGTCGCGGAGCGCGAGGACGTCATCCCGGTCGCCGACGTCGCCACGGACCCCGACAGCCCGCGGGCCGAGGGAAGCCAAAGCGCCGTCCAGTCGCTCGCCCGACCGGCCCGTGACGAGCACCCGCGCCCCGTCGTCGACGAACCGGTGCGCGCACGCCAGCCCGATCCCGCTCGTCCCGCCCGTGATCACCACGGTGCGGTCGTCGTAGCGCCCCACGTCTCCTCCTCCGTCGCCGGAGCTCCACCGTCCGCCACCGGACGGGACGCCGTCCAAGACCGGCTTCGACCGCCGGCGATGCCGGAACGGCATCGGTGCAGGACACGGACCTACAGTGAGGTCGTGGGCGACCCGGACCTCCGCCTCGTGCGGCACTTCACGGTGGTCGCGGAGCACGCCCACGTCGGGCGGGCCGCCGAGGCCCTGCATCTGGCCCAGCCGGCGCTGAGCCGACAGATCCGGCGGCTCGAGGCGGAGCTCGGGGTGGTCCTCCTCGAGCGCCACCGCCACGGGGTCCGCCTGACCGCCGCCGGGCGGGTCTACCTCGACCGCGCCCGCGTCCTGCTGGAGCTCGCGTCGACCGCGCAGGCGGAGGCGCGGGCGGCGGCCGCGCCGGAGCGGCTGGTCGTCGGACACGTCGCCGCCCTCCGGGTCACGCCGGCGGTCCGCGCGCTGCGCCTCGAGCGGCCGGACGCCGACGTCCGGACGTGCCACCTCGCCTGGAACGAGCCCCGGGCGGCGCTGCTGGGGGGACGCGTGGACGCGGCGGTGTTCCGGATGCCGGTGCCCGCCGAAGGTCTGGAGATCCACCACCTCGGCGACGAGCCCCGGGTGCTGCTGGTCGCCGCCGACCACCGGCTCGCCGCCCGCGCGTCGGTGCGGCTCGCCGACCTCGCCGACGAACCCATGCCGCAGCTGCCCGACCCCGACCCGGAGTGGGCCGCGTTCTGGCGGGTCGACCCACGGCCCGACGGGCGCCCGGCCCCAGCAGGACCCGCCGTTGCCACCCCGGAGGACCGCCTCGAGGCCGTCGCCGAGGGGAGAGCCGTCGCCCTCGCGACCGCGGCCGTCCTCGACGGGCACCTGCGGTCGGACCTGGTCGCGGTCCCGGTCGAGGACCTCGGGCCCGTGGCGGTGGTGCTCGGCGTCCGGGCGGGCGACCGTCGGCCGCTGCTCGAGACCTTCGTCCGGATCGCCCGGGACCGCCCGGTCAGCCCTTGACGGCGACGGCCGCCCACGTGGCGGCGGGACGCGGGGCCTGACCTGGGACAGGCCACTCGGTGATGTCGACGATGCCCGGCCCGGCGAGGGTGAAGTCCCCCAGCAGCGCCCGGATCTCGGCGCGGGAGCGCAGCGTGACGGGGGAGGCGGTGTCGCGGAAGCTCTCGACGACGGCCCGCATCCGCGCGGCGTGGTCCGCGTCCTCGACGTCGTCGCTGCCGTGACTGATCGCGAGCACGCTGCCGGGTGCGAGCCGCTCGCGGAACACGGACATGAACCGCTCGGCGTCGCCGCCCGTGAAGTGCAGGCAGGCGATCGCGAGGAGGGCGACGGGACGGTCGAGGTCGAGGAGGCCGGCGACGCCGTCCGCGTCGAGGACCACGTCGGGTCGGGTGAGGTCGGCGCGGGTGACGGTGACCGTGTCGAGGCCCGCGATGACCTGGGCGCTGTGGGCGACCGCGATCGGGTCGGAGTCGACGTAGGCGACCCGGATCGACGGGTCGTGCGCGTGGGCGATCTCGTGCACGTTGCCGACGGTCGGGACGCCGGAGCCGAGGTCGAGGAACTGCGTGATCCCGCGTTCCACGCACCACTCGACCACCCGCCGGAGGAATGCGCGGTTGGCGCGGGCGCCGACCTGCTGCTCGGGGTTGGCGGCGAGCAGGCGCGCGGCGTGGTCGCGGTCGACCTGGAAGTTGTGGGCCCCGCCGAGCAGGTAGTCGTAGACCCGGGCGCCGTTCGGACGGCTGAGGTCGAGCTCGTCCGGCCAGGGTCCGTCCACCATGACCACTGACGATAGCCCGCGATCCGGTGTCTCCCGGTCGAATCGCGGACCGGTCGATGGTGTGCAACACCTCGGCATCAGCTGGAAAGCGCTTTCCCGACGACGGCGTGGCGCTCTAGGGTGCCGCTGTGCGGATCCGGCCGAGCGGTCAGGCGACGCTGGCCGACGTCGCCCGGGCGGCCGGGGTCTCGCTCGCCACCGCGTCCCGCGCCCTGAACGGCGGGGCGCGGGTGGTCGGCCCCGACCTGCGGGAACGGATCGTGGAGGCCGCGCGGCGGCTGCACTACGTCCCGAACGCCCACGCGCAGGCCCTGGCGGGCGGCACCACGGCCACCGTCGGGCTGGTCCTGCACGACATCAGCGACCCGTACTTCTCCGCGATCGCCCGCGGGGTCATCGCGGGCGCCGCCGAGCACGGCGCGCTGGTCACGGTGGGCACCACGTTCCGGTCGATGGAGCGGGAGCTCGAGTTCGTCCGCACCTTCCGGGCGCAGCGGGCCGACGCGATCGTCCTGGCCGGCA
Organism: Actinomycetospora sp. NBRC 106378; assembly: GCF_030269685.1. Lineage (GTDB taxonomy): Bacteria > Actinomycetota > Actinomycetes > Mycobacteriales > Pseudonocardiaceae > Actinomycetospora. Next base: position 155,587 of record NZ_BSTT01000006.1, on the reverse strand, counting down.
GCGGCTTCGAGGACGCGGACTACCGGGCCGCGATGCACGACGAGCTGGACCTGCACCGGCGTGCGGGCGGCGGCTGCGCCGTCGTCAGCGAGCACGACCTGCCCGTCCCCGCCGTGCTGCCGGACAACCGGGAGGGCGCCGCGGACCTCGCCCGCGCGCTGGTCGAGGCGGGTCACCGCCGGTTCGCCGTGGCGGGCGGACCCTCCTGCCTGACGACGGTGCGGCACCGCATCGGGGGCTTCCTCGACGCGGTCGCGGCCTGCGGCATCCCGGTCGACGACGTCGAGCTCCTCGACCATCCGTTCAGCGAGGAGGGCGGGCGGGCTGCGGCCCACGAGCTGCTCGACCGGCGCTCGCGGGCCACGGCGCTGTTCTGCGTCAGCGACGTCATGGCCCTCGGGGCCCTCGACGTGCTGGCGGCGGCCGGAGTCGCCGTGCCCGACGACGTCTCGGTGGCCGGCTTCAACGACGTCCCCCTGATGCGACGTCTCGTCCCCGCCGTCTCGACGGTGCGGCTCGACCTGGAGGCCATGGGGCGGTGCGCCATGGAGCTCGCGTCCGACCCCGCGACGGCCGACGCCCGCACGGTGCGGTTCCCGGCGGAGGTCGTGCTGCGCGACAGCACGGCTCCGCCCGTCCGGCAGGAGGCCCCGTGAGCGACGCGCCCCTCGTGGGCCGGCAGCCGGAGCTGCGGCTCCTCGGCGAGCTGGTCGTCGACGTGTCCGACGGCGGCGGCCCCCGCGCCGGCACCGGGAGCGCCCTGGCGTTCGTCGGGGACGTGGGGGTCGGGAAGACCGCGCTGCTCGACGCCGCGGCCACGACGGCGTCGGCGGCCGGGGTCCGGGTGGTGCGGGCCGACGGCTGGCAGGGCGAGGCGGACATCCGGTGGGCGGCGTTGTCGCAGGTGCTCGGCGCCTTCGACGACGACGACGACGAGGACGGCGACGGCGGCATCGCCGCTCCGCCGTCCGGGGCCGAGCAGGTGGCGTTCGCCGCCGTCTTCGACCCGCTGCGGCCCGCCGCGGCCCCCGCGGCGGTGTCCTTCGGCGTCCTGCGGTTCCTGCTCCGGGTCGGACGCCGCCGCCCGGTGCTGCTCCTGGTCGACGACACCGACCGGCTGGACCACGAGTCCCTGCGCGCCCTCCTCTTCGTGGCGCGCCGGCTGCGCCGCCGCGACCGGGTCGCGGTCCTGTTCGCGGGCCGCGGAGTCCACCGACCGCTGCCCCCGGACGCGGCCCTCCCGACCCGCGTGCTCGGCCCGCTCGACCCGGTCGCGGCGGCGTCCCTGCTCGACGGGGTCGCGCCCGGGCTCGACCCCCGGGTCCGTCGCGAGATCGTCGCCGCGGCGGCGGGCAACCCGCTCGCCCTGCGGGAGTTCGCGACCGCGGGGACCGCGCGGCCGCGGCACCTGTCCGCCGCGGCGGAGGACCTGTTCGTCCGGCCGCTGCGCGAGCTGGGGCCGCCGACGTCGCACCTGCTGCTGGCGGCGGCCGCCGCCGAGGGCGAGTCGGCCGCGGTGATCGCCCGCGCCGCCGGGGCGTCCTCCGGGCTCGACGACTGGGCCGCCGCCGAGCGGGCGGGGCTGGTCACCGTCGCCGACGACGTGCACTTCCGCCACCCCCTCGGACGTGCCGCGGCCTACGCGAGCGCCACCGCCGAGGCCCGCCGCCGGGCCCACCTGGCGCTCGCCGCGGCCGGGTCCGACCCCGACCTCGCGACGTGGCAGCGGGCACACGCGTGTACGGGGGCGGACGTGGCGGTGGCGGCCGCCCTCGGGGACACCGCCGAGCGCGCCGAGGCCGCCGGCGACTTCGACGCCGCCGTCCGGGCGTGGGAGCGGGCGGCGGAGTGCTCGCCCGACGCGGCCCGCGCGGTCGGGCGCCGCCACCGCGCGCTGCAGGCGGCCTACGCCGGCGGCGACGTGGACGGCGTCGCGGAGCAGCACCGGCGGCTCACCGAGCTCACCGACGACCCGACGACGCTGACCTGGGCGGCCCTGCTGCACGCCGGCGCCCGGATGCTGCGTGGCCGCCCGCGCGACGCGATGCGGGCCCTGCAGGAGGTCGCCCCGTTCGTGGGCGAGGTCGACGACGCCGGCGCCACCCTGCTCGCCGGGTTCCACACCATCGGCGCGGACTTCTCCGGGCTGCCCGAGCACCAGGAGGCCACCGCCGCGCTGCTGCGCCACCCGGCCGTCCCCGGTGCCCTGCGCCGGGTGCAGGAGACCGCGGACGCCCCGGCCGACCTCCTGTGGGCGCGGGCGGTGCTGGGCACCGACCGGACCCGGGCGGCCGCTGCCCTCCGCCTCGCGCTCGAGGCCGGCCGCGCCGGTCCGGGCGCGACGGCGAACGACCTGCAGAACCTCGGGCTGCTCGCCGACCGGGCCGACGACGTCCGGCGCGGCGTCGAGCTGCTGATGCGGGCCCACGTGCGCATGCACCACGAGGGACCGGCCGCCTTCGGCGTGGCGGTGCTGGCGAACCTGCTCGTCGAGCACGGCCGCTGGACCGAGGCCGACGCGGTGCTGGACCGGTGGGTCCCGCTCGCCGACGCGCGCGGCTTCCACCGGGTCGCGGTCGAGCTCGCGTCCCCCCGGGCCCTCCTGCTGGCGCTGCGGGGCGACGCCGCGGGGGCCCACGAGGTGCTCGCGGCCGCCCGCACGCGGGTCGACCTCGCGGACCACCTGATCCTCGACCTGCGCCTGCGGCTCGCCGGGTCGGTCGCCGCGACGGTGGCCGGCGACCCGACCCGGGCCCTCCGGCTCCTCCGCGGCGCCTTCACGCCCGGCGGCGAGCCACGCCACCCGGTGGTCTCCGCCCGCATGGTGGCGCTGCTCGCGGCGGCCGCCACCGACCCGGCGGAGCGGGCGGACGCCGCGCTCGTCGTGGAGCGGGTCCGGGCCACGACGACGGCCCGGGGCTCGGCCCGGATGCGGATGCTGCTCCACCACGCCGACGCCCTGCTCGGCCCGGAGCACGAGAGCGAGCACCACTTCAAGCTCGCGCTCGCCGATCCCACGGGCGACGACTGGCCCGTCGAGCGGGCGACGACACGGCTGCACCACGGGGAGTGGCTGCGCCGGCGACGCCGCGGGCGGGAGGCCCGGGAGATGCTCGCGGCGGCGCTCGAGAGCTTCGAGACCCTCGGCGCGGTGGCGCTCGCCGAGCGTGTCCGCACAGAGCTGCGGGCCGCGGGCAGCGCCGAGCACCGCGACACGGCCCCGGGGCAGGACCTCCTCGCCGAGCTCACCCCGCAGCAGCGCGAGGTCGTCCGGCTCGCGGCCGAGGGCCTGCGCAACCGCGAGATCGGGCAACGGCTCTTCCTGTCCCCGCGCACGGTCGGTTCGCACCTGCACCACGCCTACCCCAAGCTCGGGATCAGCGGCCGCCACCAGCTCGCGGCGCTCTTCCGCCCGACGTGAGCGCCGTCCCATCGGTCGTCCGACCGTTCGAGCGGGAGAACCCTTGATCCCGGACGGTGGGGGACGGATAGCGTGATCGGGTGAGCACGTCGGGAGCCCCCGCGGGAGACGACCCGCTCGCCACACTCGACCCCGCGTGCGCCCGTCTCGTGCGGGCCCTGCAGGGCCCGCCCCGGCTGCACGAGCTCGGCACCCGCGACGGCCGGGAGGCCCTGCACGAGCTCCAGGACGACCTCGTCTCCGGGCCGGGGGTGGTCGTCGACCTGCACTCCGCCCCGGTCGGCCCGGACGGTCTGGTCGGGTTCCTCGTCGTGCGCCCGGAGGACCTCGACGGGCCCGCCCCGACGGTGCTCCACCTGCACGGCGGGCGGTGGGTCACCGGCGACGCCGACACCCACGGGCGCCTGATCCGGTCCCTCGCGCTCGGCGTCGGGGCCGCCGTGGTGGTCCCCGAGTTCACCCGCGTCCCCGAGGCCCGGTACCCGGTGGCGGTCGAGGAGGTCTACGCGACGCTGCTGTGGGTCGTCGAGCACGCGGCGGACCTCGGGCTCGACCCGCAGCGGGTGGCCGTGGCCGGTGACTGCACCGGGGCGACCCTCGCCGCCGTCGTCGCCCTGCTCGTCGGGCGCCGCGGCGGGCCACGGCTCGCGGCGCAGCTCCTGTACTACCCGTGGCTCGATCCCCGCTGCGACACCGACTCGCACCGGCGGTTCGCCGACGTCTCCGTGCTTCCCTCGCAGGCGGCGCGCTGGTACTGGCAGCAGTACGCCGACCGACCGGGGGACCGGGAGGACCCGGCGTTCGGGCCGGCCCGTGCGGGGCGTGACGACCTGGTCGGGCTCCCGCCCGCGCTCGTCGTCACCGCCGAGGTCGACGTCGTGCGTGACGAGGGCGAGGCGTACGCGCGGGCCCTCGCCGACGCCGGCGTCCCCGTCACCTGCACCCGCTACCTCGGCGTCGTGCACGACTTCGTGACGCTGCGCCCGCTCGAGGGCGTCCCCGCCGCCCGGCTCGCCGTCCGGCAGGGCGTCGACTTCCTCGCCGAGGCGCTCCGTCCGTGACGGTGCCCCGCGACCCGACGGGCCGCGGGGCACACCGGACGACGGACGCCGGTCAGCGCTCGGTCGCGCGGACGGCCTCCCGGATCACGTCGGCGGTCTCCTTCGGGTGCGAGAGCATCACCAGGTGCGAGGAGTCGATCTCGACGACCGTCGCGCCCGCGCGCTGGTAGCCGAAGCGCTCGACGTCGGGGTTGATGGTGTGGTCGGACGAGGAGACCACGCCCCAGGCGGGCGTCGAGTGCCACGCCGCGGCGCCGGCGGGCTCGCCGAAGGCGGCGGCCGCGAGCGGCCGCTGGGAGACGGCGAGCACGCGGGTGATCTCCGGGTCCACGTCCTGTGCGAACACGTCGTGCACCCGGCCGGGCACCACCGAGACGTCGGTGCCGGTGGAGCCGTCGGGCTGCGGGTAGGTCGTCTGCATCAGCGCGGAGGCGAGCAGCGAGTCGGGGAAGCCGCCCTGCAGCTCACCCAGGCTCTCGCCCTCCTCCAGGGCGTAGCCGGCGAGGTAGACCAGGGCCCGGACGTTCTCCTCGACGCCCGCGACCGTGATCACCGCGCCGCCGTAGGAGTGGCCGACGAGGACCACCTCGCCCTCGATCTGGCGGACCACCGACGCGACGTAGGCGGCGTCGCCGTTGAGGGACCGGTTCGGGACGGCGGGTGCGACCACCGGGAGGCCGCTGTCGAGCAGCTCGGGGATGAGGGCGCGGAAGCTCGACGCGTCGGCGAAGGCGCCGTGGACGAGGACGACGGTTGGCGGCGTGGACATCTCAGTTCCCCTCGTGCAGCGCGTCGAACAGGAACTCGACGCCCTGGCGCGTCGCGGCGCGGGCCGCGTGGGTGTCGCGCAGGGCGTCGAGCATGACGAAGTCGTGGATGATCCCGGCGTAGCGCACGGCCGTCGTCGGGACGCCGGCGGCGCGGAGCTTCGCGGCGTAGGCCTCGCCCTCGTCCCGCAGGACGTCCGCCTCCCCGACGATGACCAGGGCCGGCGGGAGGCCGGCGAGGTCGTCGAGGGTGGCGCGCAGCGGGGAGGCCGTGATCTGCGCCCGCTCGGCGGGGTCGGTCGTGTACTGGTCCCAGAACCAGTGCATGCCCTCGCGGGAGAGGAAGTAGCCGCTCGCGAACTGCTCGTAGGACGCCGTGTCGAACCCGGCGTCGGTGACGGGGTAGAAGAGCAGCTGCGCCGCGATCCGGGGCCCGCCGCGCTGCTTGGCCAGCAGCGTGGTCGCCGCGGTCATGTTCCCGCCGACGGAGTCGCCGGCCACGGCGATCCGCGTCCCGTCGATGCCCTGCTCGGCACCGCTCGCGGCGATCCACTGCAGGGCGACGTAGACCTGCTCGATCGCCGTCGGGTAGCGCGCCTCGGGGGAGAGGTCGTAGTTGGTGAACACCACGGCGGCCTGCGCGCGGACGGCGAGCTCGCGGACGAGGCGGTCGTGGGTGTGGGCGTTGCCGAACACCCAGCCGGCGCCGTGGGTGTAGAGGAGCGCGGGGAGGGTCCCGGTGGCCCCGGCCGGCTTCACGATGCGGATCGACACCTCGCCGGTGGGCCCGCCGGGGATCGTCAGGTCGGTGATGTCGGCGTCCGGGCGCTCGACCCCCTGCCCGTTCTGCACCTCGTCGACGGTCTTCCGGCCCTCGACGGGCCCGAGGTCGTAGAGGAACGGCGGCTTCGCGGTGGCGTCGGCGAACTCTTGGGCGGCGGGTTCGAGGACGGGATGCGGCTGGTCGGTCATGGGGCGCCTTCCTGCGGGGTGCGGTGCGGGGCGGTGCTCAGCGTGGGTCGGACCACGTCGTGTCCGGTATCGGTCGGTCGACCGCTTCGCTCCCGGGTCAGTGCGCGACCACGAACCGTGTGCGCGGGGGCTCCACCGCCTCCGCGTGGCTCCGGACCTCGTCGAGGACCCGCCGGTCGAAGTCGGTCAGCCGCTCGGTGTTCTGGTCGTCGAGGTCCGCCCAGGACGGCAGCGTGTACTCCTCGACGAACAGGTCGGGGTCGGCGCCGTCGCGCAGGAGGTCCCACCCGGTGCCTCCGGTCCGTCGTCGGGAGGTCCGCAGCCGCTGCGCCGCCGCGAGGAACGCCTCGTGCTGCTCGGGCGTGACGCGGTAGACCACCGTCACCCGCACCGGGACGGCCGCGACGTCGGGGGTCAGCGTCACCTCGGGCGGGGTCCAGTCGGCGACGCCGTCGCGGGACCCGATGTCGGCGTCGAGCAGCGGCCACCGGGGCACGGTGGCGGCCCCGAGGAGCAGGGCGACCCCGGCGACGACGAAGGCGGTGCCGGTGCCCACGAGGTCGGCGACGACGCCCCACACCGCGGAGGCGACCGCCGAGGTCGTGAACACCACGAGCTGGTAGATCGACAGGGCGCGGGCGCGGACCCAGCGTGGGAGGAACGTCTGCATGAGCGCGTTCATCCCGGCCACCACGGTGATCCAGCCGGCGCCCGCGAGCAGCAGGACGACCAGGACCGCCACCGGTGAGCGCACCAGTCCGATCACGACCGTGGCGATGCCGGTCACCACCCCGGCGACCGCGACGAGCGGCGTGAACGACACGCGCGACCGCAGCCGGGGCAGGACGAGCGCCCCCGCCACCGACCCGATCCCGGCCGCGCCGAGCAGCAGGCCGTACCCGGAGGCGCCGAGGCCGAGGCGGTCGTGGGCGAGCGGGGCGAGCAGCGCCCACAGCACGCCCGCGGGGAAGGCGAAGACGACCAGCCGCACCATCATCCGTCGCACGGCGGGGGCGTGGCGCACGTAGCGGCCCCCGGCCTCCAGCCCGGCGAGGAAGGACTGCCGCGCGCCCGGGGTCCGGGGCGGCGACGGGGCCCGCAGCAGCGCCACGGCGAACACCGCGAACGTCGCCGCGTTGAGACCGAACACGCCGGCGACCCCCAGCGAGGGGATGAGCGCGCCGGCGATGGCCGGTCCCGCGGCGCGGGCGAGGTTCACCGCGATCGACCCGAGCGCGGCGGCACCCCCGAGGTCGCGACGCGGGACGAGGTCGGGCACGAAGGCCTGGTAGGCGGGCATCTGCACGGCGGCCCCGCACCCGAGCAGGAAGGTGAGCACCAGCAGGAGCGCCGGACCCGTCGCGCCGAGCCCGGTCAGCAGGGCGAGCAGGAGGCCGACGAGGAGTTGGAAGACCTGCGCGGCGAGCAGGACGCGGCGGCGGTCGACGAACTCCGCGACGACCCCGGCGGGCAGGGTCACCAGCAGCACCGGCAGCGACGACGCGGTCTGGACGAGGGCGACGACGGCCGACGAGGCGCGGGCGTCGACGAGCAGCCACTGCGCCCCGACCGTCTGCATCCACGTGCCGACGTTGCTCACCAGCGACGCGGTCCAGACCCAGCGGAAGACCGGGTGACGCAGGGGTGCCCAGGGCGAGGGGGCGGGGGAGGGACGGGACACGGACGACAGGCTGCTGGCCGGGCTCCGGCCCCGGCATCGGTCGCTTGACCGATGCGCCGCCGCGCGCCCGACCGCGACGCTGCCGCCATGACGACCGCCGCCACGTCCACCGTGCTGGAACCGCTCGGCACCGTCGCCGCCGCGGGACTCGTCCGGCTGCGCGACGGCGCCCGTGCGGTCGGTCGTCGGCTCGACGACGTCGCGGACACCGAGCCCGTCGCGCGCCATCCCGTGCTGGTGCGGGCGCTGCGCAACGTCGCCGGGCTCCCGGACCGACCACCCCACGAACTGGCGCTGGGCGTCGTGACGCTCGCGATCATGGTGGCGACGGACAGCATCGTGATCGACCTCGCGGCCAACGTCGTCGCCGTCCTCTTCGTCAACCACCCCCACGCGGCCCCGGCACCGGAGGCGGACGACGCCGCGGAGCCGGGCGACGCCGCAGCGTCCGGGAGGCCCGCGTGACCGAGCTGTTCCCCGCCCTGCCCTACGCCGACTGGCGGCCCACGCGGGACACGTTGCACCGGTTCCTGCAGATCGTCGGGAAGGTCCGCCTCGCGGCGAGCCCCCGGCGCAACCACTGGTGGAACGTGCCCCTGCACCTGACCGGCCGCGGCCTCACGACCCGGCCGATGAGCGTCGACGGCGCGCGGGCGTTCTGCGTCGACCTCGACCTGCTCGACCATCGCCTCGACCTGACGACGGCGGACGGCGGCCGCTGGTCGTTCCCACTCACCGACCGCTCGGTCGCGGCCTTCCACGCCGACCTCACCGCGGGGCTGGCCGCGCTCGGGGTCGACGTCGCCCTCGCCGACCCGCGCCCGTTCGACCTGCCCGACCACGACCGGCCGTTCGCGCAGGACACCGAGCACGCGACCTACGACCCGGCCGCCGTGACGCGCTACTGGCGCATCCTCGGGCAGGTCAACCTGCTGCTCGAGGAGTTCGCGGGCCGCTACAGCGGCAAGACGAGTCCGGTCCACCACTTCTGGCACACCTTCGACCTCGCGCTGACGCGGTTCTCCGACCGCGTCGTCGAGCACGGCGCGGGGACCGACCCGGTGACGCGCGAGGCGTACTCCCGGGAGGTCGTCAGCGTCGGGTTCTGGTTCGGCGACCCGACCACCCCGGAGCCGGCCTTCTACTCCTACACCGCGCCCGAACCCGCCGGCGTCGAGCAGGCGCCGCTGCACCCGGCCGCGGCCCGCTGGCAGGAGCAGAACGGCTCGCACCTCGCCGTCCTCTCCTACGACGACGCCCGCGCGACCGCGTTCCCGCGGGCGACGGTGCTCGACTTCTACGAGAGCGCCTACCGCGCCGGGGCCGCCCGGGCCGGCTGGCCGGTCGAGGACCTCAGCTGCCACAGCGGGGTGACCGACCCCGTGCGTCGCGCCGAGCACGAGCGGCTGCTGCGCGCCGAACACGACCTCGCCGTCGCCTCGGACCGGGGGAACACCGGATGAGCCGCACCGCCGCCGACGACCTCGGCGACCTCGGCCGGACGACCGATGCGCGACCGGCGGTGGGACGCGCAGGATGACCGCCGTGGACGAGACCCCCGGAGAGATCGACCCCGCTGCCGCACCCTCGGGCGCCGGCTGCCTCGAGTGCGACCACGACGGCGGGTGGTGGTTCCACCTGCGCCGCTGCGCGGCCTGCGGACACGTCGGCTGTTGCGACTCCTCGCCGTCGCAGCACGCCACCCGGCACGCCCGCGAGGCCGGGCACCCGATCCTGACCAGCTACGAGCCCGGCGAGTACTGGTTCTACGACGACCGGACCGGGGCCGCCGGGGAGGGGCCGGACCTCGCCGGTCCGCGGCACCACCCGGTGGAGCAGACCGTGCCCGGGCCGGCCGACCGGGTCCCGCAGGACTGGACCTCGCAGCTGAACTGAGTCACACGACCCGTCGTCGGGAAGGCTCGGTCGCGGTGGCGCCCCGACCGCCGCCCCAGCGGTGGACGCTGTAGCCGAGCAGACCGAGCAGGATCACCCCGGAGAGGATCAGGCTCGAGCCGGTGCCGGCCCCGCCGAACGGCAGCGTCGGCACGGCGATCCACACGATGCCGCCGATGATCAGCGCCAGGCCGACGGCGGCCGTCCAGGCGATCCGCAGGTTCGACGCGACGCTGAACCGCGCGGCCGTGATCGCCTGCCGCCGGACCGGGGCGACGTAGCGCTGCGCCCACGGGTACTCGTTGGCGAGCACGATCAGCCCGGCCAGCACCAGCAGCAGGCCGGGGCCGGGCAGGACGAGCAGGACGACGCCCGCGACGACGAGGGCGACGCCCACGATCGTGACCGCGATGCGTCGGAACAGGACGCCGGCGTCGCGCGCCGCTCGAGGTGCCATACCGGACGGATACCCGTTGCGGACCGATGCGCCTCGTGATGGCCCCCGCAGGTGGGTATGCCTGCCGTGATCACCCCAGGAGGAGGCGCCATGACGCAGGACCCGTACGCCGCCGCCGAGGCGGTGGCCGTCGCGGCCAGCAGCATCCCGGGCGAGTTCCTGGTCCCGGACCTCGTCGACCGGTTCCGGGCCGAGCAGCCCGAGTTCACCGTCGCCACCACCGTCACCGACTCGGCCGGGGTCTTCGCCGCCCTGCGCGGCGGGGACGCCGAGGTCGGCTTCGCCGGGGTCGAGCCCGACGACGCGGACCTCGTCGCCGAGGTCGTCGGGGCCGACGAGATCGTCCTCGCGGTCCCCGCCGGGCACCCGCTCGACGGAGCCGCGTCGGTGACCGTCGCCCAGCTCGCCGCGACGCCGCTGGTCGAGCGCGAGGAGGGCTCGGGCACGCGACGCTCGTTCGCCGACGCCCTCGCCGACCGCGGCACCCCGCTCGTCACCGACCAGCGCTGGACGATCCGCGACACCAACGAGGGCCTGATCGAGGCGGTGGCCGCGGGCGAGGGCGTCGGCGTCATCAGCGCCTGGGCGCTCGACCGGCACGGCCGCGACGACGTCCGGACGGTCCGCCTCGACGGCGACCCGGTGCAGCGCTGCCTCTACCTGGTGCTCCGGCGCGACGACGACCTCGGTCCGGCGGCGACGACGTTCGTCTCCCTCGTGCGGGAGGGGGCCCGGGCGTGAGGCGAGGGGCGGCCGCTCCGCTCGCCGCGGCCGCGCTGGGCGCCGCGGCGTTCGGGCTGCACGTGCGCCGGAACATGGGCGCGCGGATCGCCGTCCTCCGGCGGGCCGCGTCGACCTCGCCGCACGCCTCCGACGGGGCGTTCGCCAACCGTGAGCCGGGGCTGCCCCGCCCGGACGTCACCGTCCGGCAGGTCGCGACGATGGTCCTGCGCCGGCGGGAGCAGGGCTCGCCGCCCGGCCCGGTCCCCCTCACGACGGACCCGGTCCTCTCCGGGCGCGCCGCGCTCGCCGCCACGTGGTTCGGGCACACGTCGGTCCTGCTCGAGATCGACGGACGACGGGTGCTCACCGATCCTGTCTGGTCGACGCGCACGTCCCCCGTCCCGGGCTTCGGGCCACGCCGCCTCCACCCACCGCCCGTGGCGCTGCACGCGCTCGGCGAGGTCGACGTCGTGCTCGTCAGCCACGACCACTACGACCACCTCGACCGCCCTGCGGTGGTGGCACTGGCCCGCGGCACGGGGGCGACGTTCGTCGTACCGCTCGGGGTCGGGGCGCACCTGCGCTCCTGGGGCATCGCCGCCGCGAGGATCGTCGAGCGGGACTGGGACGGCGTCGCGACGGTTGCCGGGCTGACGTTCACCTGCCTGGAGGCGCGGCACTTCTCCGGCCGTGGGTTCCGCCGCAACACCACGCAGTGGGCCGCGTGGAAGGTCGCGGGTCCGGTGCACGCCGTCTACGTCGCCGGGGACACCGGTGCGAGCGCGGTCCACGCCCGCACCGGGGCCGAGCACGGTCCGTTCGACCTGACCCTCGTGCCGGTCGGTGCCTACGCCGAGCTGTGGCCGGACATCCACACGACCCCCGAGGAGGCGGTCGCGGCGCACCTCGCGCTGCGGGGCGGGGTGCTGCTCCCGGTCCACTGGGCGACGTTCGCCCTCGGCTTCCACCGCTGGGCCGAACCGGCGGAGCGCACGCTGCGTGCGGCCGCGGCCCACGGCGTCCGGGTCGCCCTCCCACGGCCCGGGCAGCGGCTGCGGATTCCTGACGGAGCAACCGAGCACGCCGACAGGGGGTCCGGGTCGCCCTGGTGGCGGGAGATCGCTCCGGTCACGGACGACCCCGTCCTCGGCGGTGCGGCCGCCTCCGTGTGAGCCGCGAGCCGCCGCCGACCGGCCCAACTTCGACGCGGACACGCCGGGCGGGGTAACCCCATCGCCCGCGATGCCGACAGGAGACCGAACGGTCCGTTCCCGAGCGCGCGAGGTGGCCATGGCGGTGCGGCTCGACGTCGGGTCGGCCGGGTTCACGGTCCGGCTCTCCGGGCTCGATGCCGTCGGTGGCGGGCGCGGCGAGCTGGTCGTGCCCTTCGACCGGGTCCTCGGGGTCCGGGTCATGGCGCGTCGTGACGCCCTCGTCTCGAGTCCCCGGCTCGCCGCGCCGGCGCTGTGGTGGCCCCGGCGGTTCCGGACCGGCTGCTGGGGGATCGGGGAACGCCGCCAGTTCTGGGCCGTGCACGACGGCGCCGACCTCGTGGTCGTCTACCTCAGCGGGCGGCCGTTCCACCGGGTGGTGGTGGACGTCGACGAACCCCGCCTGACCCGGCGGCGCCTCGACGCCGCGCTGCTGGCGAGCAAGATGCGCAGTCCGCGCCTCCCGGCCCGGCCGCCCCGGCGGGCGCGTGGCGTCGCGCGGGACGGCATCGGCTGAACGGCGCGCCGCTCAGCCCTCGGTCGACCAGCTCGGGGCCCGGTCGTCGGTGCCGTAGTCGAGGGTGACCAGCAGGGCGTGGTCGTCGAGGTGGCTGCGGTAGACGAGCCGTTCGTGGTCGACGTGGACCACCTCGACGTGCGCGCGATGAAGCCAGTCGTGCCGACGGCGCAGGCCGATCAGCTCCTGGTGGTGGTGCAGGACGTCGAGGTCCGCGCCCGGCGGCGGGACGTCCGGGTCGCCGAGCTCGGGCCGCACGGCGTCGTCGCCGCCGACGCGCTCCTCCTTCACCCCGGTCAGCCCGTACTCGTCGCCGGCGTAGACGCTCGGCGTCCCGGCGACGGTGAACAGCACGGCCAGGGCGAGGGGCAGCGCGCGGTGGTCGTCGAGACGGCTGGCCAGGCGGGTGACGTCGTGGTTGCCGACGAAGGTCGCCGGGACCTCGGCGGACAGGAAGTGCTCGTGGCGGCGCAGGGCGTGGGCCAGCTCGTGGGGGTTGCGGTCGTTGAGGCTCGACCAGATCGCCTTCCACAGCTCGTACTGCGTGAGCGAGTCGATCGTCGTCGCGCGGGCGATCTCGGCGTGGTCGCCGTGCAGGACCTCGCCGAGGAACCAGGCGTCGGGGTGGCGCTCGCGGACCCGGGGGAGCACCTCGGCCCAGAAGTCGGCGGGCACCGCGTACGCGGCGTCGAGTCGCCAGCCGTCGATGCCGTGGTCGAGCCAGTGCGCGAGCACGTCGACGACGTGGTCCCGGACCTCGGGGCGGCCGTGGTCGAGGGCGAGCAGGCCGGGGTGCCCCTCGAACGTCGCGAGCCCGCCGTCGTGGTCGTGGCGGAACCAGCGCGCGTCGGGCCCGGCCGGGTCGGCCCGGGCGCCGAGCACGCGCGGGTGCTCCGGCCCGAGGTGGTTGAACACGCCGTCGAGCAGGATCCGCAGACCGCGCTCGTGCGCTGCCGCGATCAGGGCGTCGAGGTCGTCGACGTCGCCGAGGCAGGGATCGACGCGGAGGTGGTCGATCGTGTCGTAGCCGTGGCTGGTCGAGGCGAACACGGGACCGAGCAGGACGCCGTTGGTGCCGAGGCGCTGGACGTGGTCGAGCCACCCGACCAGGCGCCGCAGCCGATGTTCTCCGGGGCGGGGTGGCTCGTCCCCGGGGTACGCGCCGACGGCGCCCAACGGGTAGACGTGCCACCAGATCGCGTGGTGGACCCAGCCGGGCTCGCTCATCGCCGCAGATGGTGGCACGAGTCGCTGCGCACGCGGCGGTCGGAATCAGTCGGAACGGGTAGCCGGTACGCATGAGGGACAGCGACATGTGGTCCGGCGGGAGCAGGTGACGGCCGCGGAGGACGCGCCGCGCACCGAGGGCCCGGCCTGTGTGTGCTGGCCGGAGCCGCGCGGCGGCGGCGGCGTGCGCGAGCGGCGGGAGGCGGCCCCGGACACCGTCCGTGCCCTGCGCCGACAGGTGCGGTCGTGGCTCGACGCGGCCGAGGTCGACGAGGAGACCGCGGAGTCGATCCTGCTGGTCGTCGACGAGGCGGTCACCAACGCGGTGGAGCACGCGTGCCCGGACTGGGACTGCTCCGTCGAGCTCGTGGCCGGGCCCCGTGCCTGCGGCGGCGGCGTGGCGGTACTCGTCGCCGACGACGGCGTGTGGCAACCGCGGGGCGACCCCGGCTTCCGCGGGCGCGGGATCGACCTGATCGGCCGGCTCGCGCGCCGCAGCACGATCGAGACCGGCGACGACGGCACGACCGTCCGGATGTGCTGGCCCGCCGGCTCCGACGACTGACCAGGTGCCCCGAGTGCGGCGGAGTGCGCCGGCAGGGACGCACTCCGCCGCACTCCGCCGCCCTCGACCGACCCGACCCGTCGTCGGGAACCGGATCAGGCGTGGACGGTGACGCCCGCCGGCTCGCCGGCGACCGCGCTGGTGATCTGGCCCGGCGTGGTGCCGTCGACGATGCGCACCTCGCGCACGTGCTTGGCGTTCTCCAGCAGCTCGCCGACGATGCGGTCGAGGGGGAGCTCGGCATCGGAGGTCCGCAGCTCCTTCGCCGAGACGCGGTCCGCGCCGCCGAACCGCCCGAGCGAGTCCGCGTCGCGGACGTAGGTGACCGAGCGCGCGCCGAGGGCGTCGGCGAGGAGCAGGGCACCGGCGTCGGTGCGGTGGCGCGGCAGCTTGGTCTGCTGCGAGGTGAACTCGTGCACGCCGTAGGGCGGGTAGCCGTTCGAGACGACGGCGGGCGCGGCGGCGAGGTGCACCGAGAGCTGACCGGCGACCGCGCCGTGCGGCAGGTAGGAGACGCCCTCGCTCGCGAGGAGCGCGGCGACGAGGTGGCCGTTCTGCTCCGCCTCGGTGGCCGCGAGCCCGGCCAGGGCGCCGGTCGGCAGGCCGAGGTCGAGGCCCACGCCGAGCACGTGGCGGGCGCGCACGCCGGCCCCCGTCAGGACGAGCATCCGACGGGAGCCCAGCAGCGAGCGGATCTCCTCGACGACCGGCAGCAGCGTGTCGCGGCCGCCGTCGATGATCGTCGAGCCGCCGAGCACGACGACGTCGAGCCAGGGCAGCAGGCGCAGCGGGCCGTGTTCGACGTCGGTGGCCTCGCGGACCAGCCGGCGGTCGAGCAGGGTCTGGCGCATCAGCGCCGAGGGGACGTCCTTGGTGTCCGTCATCGGAGGTCTCCTCTACGCCGAGATGATGGTGCCGACGTGCTCGCCGGCGAGGGCGGCGGTGATGCGGCCGGGCACGAGCCCGTTGATCACCTGGACGGAACGGACGCGGCGGGCGTCGCGCAGCAGCTCGAGCATCCCGCGCTCCAGCACGAGGTCGGGCAGGTCGCGCGCGAGCAGCTCGTCGACGGTGATCTCGGGGATGAACTCGACGGACGAGTCGTTCTTGGGGTTGGCCGTGAACAGGCCGTCCTCGTCCTTGATGTAGATCATCTGCCTGCAGCCGTAGGTCTCGGCGACCAGGAAGCAGCCGGCGTCGGTGCGGTAGGGCGGGATGACGCCCTCGCCGGGCACGCGCTGCCACATGCCGTACGGCGGCATGCCGGCGAAGACCGCGGCGCCGACCTCGGCGACCTGCAGGGGGAGCGAGGCGAAGGCGTTCGGGGCGACGACCGGGATGCCGTGGCGGGCCAGCAGGTACCCGAGCATCGTCGCGTTCTGGCCGGCGACCGCGGAGCCGACGTCGCTGAGCACGCCGGTCGGGAGGCCCAGCTCGGCGGCGAGGGCGTACGCGTGCCGGGCGCGCGTGCCGCCGCCGGTGCCGATGAGCAGCTGGTGCTGCCCCCGCGCCGCCAGCAGCTCCTCGACGACGGGGAGGACCGCGGCGGCGCCCCGGTCCATCAGACTCTGGCCGCCCACCTTCACCACGGAGGCCTCGGGCAGCACGGCGTGGTCCGGCGCATCGATGCTCGCCGCGGCGAGCGCGGCGTCGTCCAACGAGCGGGTCCGGAGCAGCGACGCCAGGTCACTGCTGGTCGGGGCGGTCACGACGGTTCCTCTCCGCCCCCGGGTCGTGGAGGGCGGACGCGAATCTAGCGGCGCGCGACCGACTCGTGCCACGACCCGCTGACCAGCACGAACGCCCGTCTGCGGGCCCGTGCGTCACGCTGCGCCGCAGGCGCGGGGCTGGTCACCGACCCGTCGCCGCGCCAACGGGACGGACGACCGATCAGGTGACGTGAGTTACTTCTCCACCTCGGCGGGCCCTTGTCCTTCGCCTCCCTCGGCGCCTGGAGGTGGCTTCGCCCCGTGCGTACTTCTCCGTGCTCCGACACGGAGAAGTACTCACAGGCGGAGCACCTAGCCCGGGTAGTTGCTGGGCTTCTCCTCGAAGATCAGCGTCTTGTTCTCGAGGTACGGGTGCAGCCCGTCGACGCCACCTTCGCGGTGGATGCCGGACTGCTTGTAACCCCCGAAGCCGATGCCGAAGTCGGTGTGGAAGTTGTTGTGCCCGACGGTGCCAGAGCGCAGGCGCCCGCCGACCTCGCGGGCCCGGTCCGCGTCGTTGGTGAACACCGCGGCGTTGAGGCCGTAGACGGTGTCGTTCGCGATGCGGATCGCGTCCTCCTCGTCCTCCGCCGGGATGACCGACAGGACCGGCCCGAAGATCTCCTCCTGGGCGATCCGCCAGGAGTTGTCGACGTTGCCGAACACGGTCGGCTCGATGAACCAGCCCCGCTCGAGGTCCTTCGGGCGTCCGCCGCCGGTGGCGAGGGTGGCGCCCTCGCTCTTGCCGAGCTCGATGTAGGACTCCACGCGGTCGCGCTGGCGCTGCATGGCGAGCGGGCCCATCTGCACGGTCGGGTCGAACGGGTCGCCGAGCTTGACCTGCGAGAACGTGCCGGCGAGGGAGTCGAGCATCTCGTCGTGGCGGCGACGCGGCACGACGATACGGGTCAGCGACGAGCAGACCTGGCCGGAGAGGAAGCACTCCGCGCCGGAGAGGGTCGCGGCCGCCTTCTCGAGGTCGTAGTCGTCGAGGATCACCGCGGCCGACTTGCCGCCCAGCTCGAGGGAGAAGCGACCGATGCGGTCCGCGAGGATCCCGGCGATCTTCTTGCCCGCCGCGGTCGACCCGGTGAACGCGATCTTGTCGACGCGCGGGTCGCGCACGAGGCTCTCGGAGACCTCGCGGTCAGCGGTGAGGACGTTGAGCACGCCCTTCGGCAGCCCGACCTGCTCGGCGATCTCCGCCATGATCAGGGGTGCGCCGGGAGCCTCGGGCGAGGCCTTGAGGATCACGGTGCAGCCGGCCAGGAAGGCGGGCGCGAGCTTGTAGGCGATCAGGGTCATGGGCGCGTTCCAGGGGACGATCGCGCCCACGACGCCGACCGGCTCGCGGGCGATCATCCCGTAGTTGCCGCCCGCCGTCGGGGTCGCCGCCTCCTCGAACGGGAAGCTGTCCGCGAGGTCGGCGTAGAAGTCGTACGCGTCCGGGACCCCGGCCATCATGCCCTGGGCGACCGGGAACATGATCCCGGACTCGCGTGGCCAGACCTGCAGGACGTCGTCCGCGCGCTCCTTCACCGCCGCGCTGATCGCGCGCAGGAACCCGGCGCGCTCGGCGTGCGTCATCCGCGGCCAGGGCCCGTGGTCGAACGCCTCCCGTGCCGCACCCACGGCGCGGGCGACGTCGGCGTCCTGCGCCTCGGCCACGGTGAAGTAGACGTTCTCCGTCGCGGGCTCGATCACGTCGATCGTGCTCGACGACGACGGGTCGACCCACTCGCCACCGATGTAGAACTTGTCGGCGGTCTTGATCGGGGCCCGCGTGTCGCTGGTGATGCTCATGTGCGCCTCATCCTCGAGTCGGCGTCGGTCGCACCCGGTAGTGACCGGGCGCACATCCTCATGGTGACCGCTCCTGCGTCGATCAACAACCCAAAGCGTTCGCATCTGCGGAACTGTTCGCTTTAGTGGACCGCAGATGCGGATCATGCTCGTCGCATGATGTTCGTGCCGCACGTCATCGACGGCGTGGAGCAGGAGTCGTCCGACGGCGCGTCGTTCCCCTCCGTCGACCCGGCCACCCGCGCGCCGCACGCCTCGGTCGCGCTCGGCTCGGCGGCCGACGCCGACCGGGCCGTCGACGCTGCCCGCCGTGCTTCCGACGAAGGCCCGTGGCCGCGGATGGGCTTCGCCGAGCGCGGTGCGGTCCTGCACCGGCTCGCCGACCTCGTCGTCGCCCACACCGACGAGCTCGCTCTCGCCGACACGACCGACATGGGCAAGCCCATCGACGACGCCCGGGGCAAGGACGTGCCGCGGACCGCGCAGAACCTGCGCTTCTTCGCCGACCACGCGCGGCTCGCGCACGGCGACGTGCTCCCGATGGACACCGGCCATCACGCCTACTCGCGCTTTCCCCCGGCCGGCGTCGTCGCCGCGATCGCCCCGTGGAACTTCCCGCTGATGCTGGCGTCGTGGAAGGTCGCGCCGGCGCTGGCCTGGGGCAACACGGTGGTGCTCAAGCCGGCCGAGGACAGCCCGACGTCGGCCACCGTCGTGGCCCGGCTCGCGCTCGAGGCCGGGATGCCGCCCGGGGTCCTCAACGTGCTGCACGGCTACGGACCCGACTCCGCCGGTGCGGCTCTCACCGACGACCCGCGGGTGGACCGGATCACCTTCACCGGCGAGTCCGCCACCGGCCGGGTCATCTCGGCGGCCGCGGCGCGGAACCTGGTGCCGGTGAGCCTGGAGCTCGGGGGCAAGGGCGCGAACCTCGTGTTCGACGACGCCGACCTCGCCGGCGCCGTCGACTGGTCGATCAAGGCGGTCTTCACCAACGCCGGGCAGGTGTGCCTCGCCGGGTCACGGCTCTACGTGCAGCGCGGGGTGTGCGAGGAGTTCGTCGAGCGCTTCGTCGCCGCGGCCGGTGCGCTGGTGGTCGGAGACCCGAAGGTGACCGGCACCCAGATCGGCCCGCTCGCCTCGGAGGCCCACCACGCGAAGGTGCGCGGATACCTCGACGGCGTCGAACGCTCCGGCGGGAAGATCCGGGCCGGAGGCGAGGGGGAGGGGTGGACGGTCACCCCGACCGTGGTGCTCGACGCGCCGCCCGACGCCCCGGTGCAGCGGGAGGAGGTCTTCGGGCCGGTCGTGACCGTGACCCCGTTCGACACCGAGGCCGAGGCGGTGCGAGCCGCCGACGACACCCGCTACGGCCTCAACGCCATGGTGTTCACCGAGAACCTCAGCCGCGCCCACCGGGTCGCGGGTGCGCTGCGCGCCGGCACGGTGTGGGTGAACTGCTTCTTCGTCCGCGACCTGCGGGCACCCTTCGGGGGGATGGGTGACTCCGGGGTCGGCCGGGAGGGCGGGGATTTCAGCCGGGAGTTCTTCACCGAACCCCAGGCCGTCGTCATGGCCATCCGTCCCGACGACGGGTCCGATGTGCGGTGATCTGCGCGGATGCGGATCGAGACCTTCCATAGAGACGTAGATGCGGCGCAGGATGACCTCGTGATCACGCCGTTCCCCTCTCTCTCCACCCCGGCCCGGGCCGTGGGCGCGGTCGCGCTCCTGGTCCTGCTCACCGCCTGCGGCGCGCCTGCTGCTCCGGCCGCTCCGGCACCGACGAGCGCGTCGGCGGACGTGCCGGCCGGTGCGGTCCGGGTGACCGGCGCCGTGCGGGACCCGCAGCGTGTCCTCACCGCCCAGGACCTGGCCGCGGCTCCGCAGCGCGACGTCACGGTGTCCTTCCAGAGCTCCCGTGGGGCCGAGAGCCACCAGGAGCGCGGGGTCGCCCTCGACACCCTGCTGCCTCCGCAGTCCCTCGCCACCGACCCTGCCGCGAAGAACGACCAGCTCCGCTTCGCCGTCCTGGCCCTCGGCGCCGACGGCTACGCGGCGACGGTGGCCTACGGCGAGGTGTCACCGGACTTCGGCAACCGCGGGCTGCTCGTCTCCCTCACCGAGGACGGGAAACCGCTGACCCGCCCGCGGCTCGTGGTGCCGGGCGACGTCAAGGGCGGGCGCTACGTCTCCGACCTCGTCGAGCTCCGGGTGGTCCGCGTGTCCTGAGGTGCTGCGGGGAGCTGCTCGGCGAG
Source organism: Actinomycetospora sp. NBRC 106378 (assembly GCF_030269685.1). Lineage (GTDB taxonomy): Bacteria > Actinomycetota > Actinomycetes > Mycobacteriales > Pseudonocardiaceae > Actinomycetospora. The sequence continues at coordinate 135,319 of NZ_BSTT01000006.1, read as the reverse complement.
GGTGACCGCGACGAGGATCTGCTCGGGGGAGGGTCGACGGACCTCGGTACTCGCGGTCAGCAGGAAGCACCCGCCGTCGTGCCCGGCGGGCAGTTCGATGACGTCCATGCCCGGCAGGCCGTCGTGGCGGACGTCGAGGACGTGGCCTTTGCGCGTGATCGAGCCGTCGCGCTGCAGCACCGGGCGGTCGGGGGTCGCGCCGGGGACGGAGTACGGGTCGTACCGGCAGGCGTCGAGGTCGAGGACCTCGGCGATCATGCGCGAGATCGTGTCGGGCACCTGGGGCGAGCCCTCGGCGGCCAGCCGCGTGGCACGGGCGACGCCGTCCAGGTAGTCCGCCCGTCGCCCGGACGCCGCCTGCTGACGCCGACCCCAGGAGGCGATCTCGCTGACGGCGATGCCGATCGCGAGCAGGAGGACGGCGGTCTCCACGTCCTCCCGTCCGACGATCGCGAAGCTGTTGACCGGGGCCGTCAGGAAGAAGTCGAAGGAAGCGGCCGACGCGAGGGCGGCGAGCACACCCGCGAGGCGGTCGCCGAGCGCGGCCGCCGCGACCACGACGAGCACCAGGACCAGGGCCGCGTCGGTGTTGGCGAGCACGTCGTGCAGCAGTCCCGCGATCCAGGCGACCAGGAACGGCGCCACCACCGCCGCGACCCGTGCCCACGCGCGTCCCCGGTCCGTCATCGGGCCAGCGAACCGCCGCGCCGGGCAGCGACGACCGGCGTTGTCGGGTTGATGACGCCGGGTCCCGGGACCTTGACGCCACCGGGACGCGTGAGGTCCGTGTTTGTCCGGATCGAGGCCGGAGGCTAGGAAGTCCCCATGTACGACATCACGGGCCTGGCGGTGCTCGTGTTCTGCGGCGTCGCGGTCGTGCTCGCGGAGATCGTCGCGAAGCGCACCGGGTTCAACGGCCCCGTCCTGCTGATCGTCGGGGGCGTCGCCCTCGGCTTCCTGCCCTTCACCTCGACGATCCGGGTGCCGCCGGAGCTCGTCGTCCTGCTCTTCCTGCCGGCGTTGCTGTACTGGGAGGCGTTGACCGTCTCGTTGCGGGAGATCCGGAACGACCTGCGCACGCTCGTGCTGTCGTCGGTCTTCCTCGTGATCGCGACGGCCGCTGCCGTGGCCGCGACGGCGCACCTGCTGCTCGGGCTGAGCTGGCCGGTGGGCTTCGTGCTGGGCGCCATCGTCGCGCCCACGGACGCGACCGCCGTGGCCGCCGTCGCCCGGGGGCTGCCGCGCCGGCCGCTGACGATGCTGCGGGCGGAGAGCCTGGTCAACGACGGGACGGCGCTGGTCGTCTTCGGGTTGGCGCTCGGGGTGGCCACCGGCGCGGAGCCCTTCCGGGTGCTCGGCGCCCTGGAGGGCTTCGCGGTGTCCTACCTCGGCGGGATCGTCGTCGGCCTCGTCGTCGCGTGGCTCGCGATCGTGGTGCGCCGCCTCGCCCGCGACCCGCTGGTCGAGAGCACAGTCAGCGTCCTCACCCCGTTCGTCGCCTTCCTCCTCGCCGAGGAGATCGACGCGTCCGGGGTGCTGGGGGTCGTCGTGTGCGGCCTCGCGCTGGGTCGCGTCGGGCCCCGGTCGATCGGAGCGCGGACCCGGGTCCAGGCGCACGCCTTCTGGCGGATCACGACCTTCCTGCTCAACGCGACGCTCTTCCTCCTCGTCGGGCTCGAACTGCCCGTCGCGGTGGCCGGCTTCTCCTCACGCACCCTCGGCGTCGGGGTCCTCGCCGCGCTGCTCGTGGCGGCGGCGGTGATCCTCACCCGGCTCGTGTGGCTGAACGTCGTGCCGTACCTGATCCGGGCGGTCGACCGGCGGGCGAGTCAACGGGCGCGGCGCATGTCCGCCCGCCAGCGGCTGCCACTCGCCTGGTCGGGGTTCCGCGGCGCGGTCTCGCTGGCGATCGCCCTGGCCGTCCCGCTCACGACGGTGGACGGGGCGCCCTTCCCCGAGCGCGACCTGCTCCTCGTCGTCACCTTCGGCGTCATCCTCGTGACGCTGCTCGTGCAGGGCCTGACCCTGCCCGCGGTGATCCGCTTCGCCCGCTACGCGCCCGACGTCGCCGCCGACGAGGAGATGGCCCTCGCGCACACCCGGACCATCGACGGCGCGCTCGCGATCCTGCCTCGCGCCGCCGCCGACCACGGCGCCTCCGACGCCCTCGTCGACCAGTTGCGCGCGGAGCACGAGAGTCGCCGTCGACGGACGGGCGCTGTCGTCGAGGAGGAACGGCGTCGGGCCGACGACGACGTCGAGACCGCGATCCGCCTCGCCCTGGTGCGGGAACGACGGCGGGTCCTCGTGCAACTGCGCGACGACGGACTGATCGACGACGAGGTGGTGTTGCGCGTCCAGGCAGAGCTCGACAACGAGGAGCTGGGCCTGACCGGCGCTCCGGGGCCGGAGTGAGGGGACCCAACCGTGCACAACCGCCGTATCTGCCCGGTTGGCCCGGCGCGCCTCCCTGACGGCGGCTTTCGCGGCTGAGAGGCTTCTCCGGTGACCGCCGCGGAGCTCTCCGAGGACGCTTCCGGGGAGCTCGTGGAGCATCGCGACGAGCTCACGGCCCGGGCCGAGTCCTACGCCCGCGGCGCTCGGGCGGCGAACACCTGGTCGGCCTACGAGCGGCAGTGGCGCCGCTTCGAGTCGTGGTGCGCGGCAGTGGGGGAGCGGTCGCTGCCAGCGGAGCCGCTGACGGTCGCCCGGTTCCTGGCCGACCTCGCCCCAGTGTGGCGGCCGGCCACCCCGGCGGATCCGGCGAGTTCGGTGGCGGCCGGGCAGGTGTGCGAGCGGAAGGGTCTGCGACCCGGGACGTTGTCCGGCTATCTCGCGGCGATCTCCGTGGTGCACCAGACCGCGCAGCTCGACAACCCCGTCCAGGCCGAAGCCGTCCGCCGCACCATCACCGGCATCCGCCGCCACCCCGGCGTCGCCCCCACCCGCCGCCGCGCCGCCGCCCGCCGCGAACCCCTCGTCGAAGTGCTGCGCCTGCTGCGGCCCGAGGAAGTGCTGGCCGACGCCCGCGACCACGCCCTGCTGCTGATCGGATGGAAGGCCGCGCTGCGCACCGACGACCTCGCCCGCCTCCAGATGGCCGACCTGCACCCCTCCGAGCAGGGCCTTTCGGTGCACCTTTCCCGCTCCAAGACCGACCAGCACGGCGCCGGCACGACGATCGGCATCGCCGCCCCGTCCCCGGAGAGCTTGGTGGGGGAGGGGAGTGAGGAATCGACGCTGCTCGACGCCGGTGCCGCCTGGACCCGCTGGCGCGACCTGCTCGGCTCCCACGGCATCACGGGTGGCCCCGCCTGGCGCGGCATCGACCGTTACGGTCGCCGCCCCCGCGCCGGCGGGCTGCACCGCAACTCGGTCGCCGGGATCATCAAGCGCCGCGCCGCCGCGGCCGGGCTCGAGGACGCGCAGCTCTGGGGCGGGCACAGCCTGCGACGCGGGTTCGCCACCGAAGCCATCGCCGCCGGCGTCCCCGAACGCGACGTCCAACGCCACGGCCGCTGGCGCTCGCGGGCCTCCATGGACCCCTACATCGACGCCGCCCGCACCTTTGACCCCACCAACCCCACCCATTGGCTCACCTGAGGACTAGCTAGCTGCGGACAAAGCCAGCGTCCTCAGCAGTGGGCCACACCTCGCATCCTTGCTGTTTGACGATCGGTGCGATCATTCCGCGACTCTCGCCCCTCTCATTAGAGGATGTTGAGCACGGCAGTCACTCGGTAAGGCACGGGAGAGGACGTTGGTCCGTCGTAGGGTCGATAAATGACCAGGTCGGCGACCGGGCCCAATATCTCGGGCAGATCAATCCACTGCGGCCTGTAGACCTCCTTGTCGGTCTGGTAGCGCCATATCTCTCGGTAGTGGCCGACCGGCGTGCCATCGGGCAGCACTGCTCCCTCGCGCACGTAGATCTGGGTACCGTCGTTGTTCCTGTTGTTGATCTCCTCGGGCGGCACTTGCGATACCGTCAGCACGAACAGTCGCGCCCGTGCGTGGGTGTCCAGTTTGGGTAGCGGGATAACGGTGGCGTCCGCGGCAGGGACGTCATCGAAGAGCGTGAACGCCCTCCCGCGTTCCGAGGGCTGCTTCGGCGCCCCCAAGGTCCCCTGCGCTTCAGTCTTTCCAGGACCATCGTCGAGTCGCGCAGGCCCGTGGTAAGTGCCCCACCCGTCGAAGACCACTCCGCAGTGCTCGGCAATCTCATCAAGCCTGCGGAGATCGTCGTCGCTCAGTTCCGAGGCGGCGGAGTACCCCTGGAGCCACCAGACCCCGTCCACATCGCGCGGCTGTCCTTTGACCAAGTAGCCGGCACATCGTAGCTCAGCGGCTGCGTCGTGCAGAGGCGCAGGTGCCCCGCAAGTAAAGAAGAGCTCTTTAGTCATGGCTCGCCCATTGGACGTCGGCGAGCCCGAAGTGTCGGCCTCCAGCCCTGTATCCCGGCGCTCGGGCGGCTCCGTGACGGTACCTACCTGTCTGCGCCGTCCAGCGGATTCAGGAGCGACCTTGCTTCGTGTTACTCCGGCCGCGACCATCGCGACCAGCGCACCTAGGATCGCCACCGGCAAGGCAAGAACGTTGGCGATCTCGGCGCCACGGGTGCCCTTAGTCAGGAGCCAGAACGTCAACGCTCCAAGTGCGATGACAGTCGCGGTCCAGGCTAGGTACTTCCACCACCGTCGTCTCACCACCCCATCATCTGCGGTGCGCCCACCGTGACCGCCACCGGCATCGGATGCCAGGGCAAGGAGGCGCCATGTCCGCCAATGTCCAGTGCCGCCGAGGTCATGGACCTCGAGCTGGGCCCTCGCCAGTGCCACCTCGGCGCCGCTGGACCAGCTGCTACTTCCCCCGCAGGTGCCAAACGCCACCACCCGAGCGGTGATCGGCTGCCCCAACTTCTGTACGTCATCCTGAGCAACCGCGACCGACGGCTTGACCTGGCCTCAAGCGACTTCGGCGTTCCCCGAACGGCGTTCCACCCGGCGGGCGCTGCGGCAACTGGCTGATATTCAGCCGTGCATGGCTAACGGCTCCGACCTCTAGATCGATCCTCTACGTCGACAACCCCACAGGGCTGCTCGTCTGCGTTACCCACGAGAACTATGCAGCAGTTCACAATTCGGTAAGGATCTGGTTTGATGGTCGAGATTGACCCATACGACTTAGATTTCAGCGACTGGCGATCTTCTCTCCAGCCAGCGAACGAAGTCACGTGGGCAAAGGGTCGTTCGCCGGATCGCACCTACATTCACGCCAGCTTTACACTTGACTTGCGCGCGTCACGAGATCGCGGACAACCAGCCCGATACGTGGTAAAAGTTTTCGATGAGTTGCCCGCAGATGCACCAATCGATCCGAATGCTGTGGAGTGGACAAGCGACGTGGTCAGAACGAGCCCGGGCGGACGAAAGCAGATCAAGCTACAGATCGCAAAGGAAGCTGGCCAAGTCCGCGAATTGATCATTCAGCGTGTGCCAGCCGACGGCAATCCTGACAAGCTCGAAAACATTTTGACACTAAACCGAGAGGAGGCCGCGCGACTAATCGAGCTAGTCCGGATTCTCGGAAACATCCCCGTTGAGGGCGGAAAAACGGTCCGTCTGGACGACCAGACGATCCGGGATTTCTTTGCTGACCCTGACGCTGTGCATCGTCTGTATGCTCGAAGCCCTCAAGCCTTTCGAGAGGTCATTGAGAATGACCCGAGCTCGACAGACCTGGTGGCCATCGCTCACAGGCGATCTGTGGTCGATCACTTTCGGAGCCTTCTTCACGACTCGGTGTTCTTCGAGGATGAACGACGACGCCTTGCCAGTGAGGCGAAAGGTAAGCGGCAGCTTGTTGGTGCAGAGAACGTCTGGCAGGCCTTCTTTGAAGCTAATCCCTGGATACTCGGCGTCGGCCTCGCTGGACAATTGCTGACCTCCTGGGACAGTGGGAAGCTCGAACAAGTCGTCGCCGGTTTCTCGGTGGCCAAAGACGGCAAGCGAACCGACACCTTCTTGCGAACAACGGGAAGTATCGGGTCCTTGGTGTTTGTAGAGATCAAGCCCCACGAAGTGGAGCTTCTCGGCACCGAATATCGGGCCGGCTGTTGGTCACCGTCACAACAGCTCAGTGAAGGCGTAGCTCAGATTCAGCAAACGGTGATGCTGGCAGCCACGGAGATCGGAGAGCGCCTGGCCGAGACGGACGAGGAGGGTGCCGAAACCGGCGAGGCCGCGTACCTCGTCAGGCCCCGCTCCTTCCTGATAATCGGCAACTTGAAAAAGCTGAAGGGGGATCGGGGTGGCGTGCACCGGGCTAAGTACCGCTCCTTCGAACTCTATCGGCGGAATCTATACGAACCGGAGGTCCTGACGTTCGACGAAGTTCTCGCCCGTGCTGAATGGCATGTGATCTTGTCGGAAGCCGAACGCAGTAGAGACCCGCACTGAGACTCAGTGCTCGATGTCAAATGCTGCTCTACCTGCGAGGGTTCGCTAAGGTCGGCAAAAACGTCGTTTTGACTGCGCTCACAATCGCGCAGCTTGGCGCAGATTTCGCTAAGCGGGCTGACATAACGACGCGTCCTCGGTCGCGCGCGAACGAGCGGCATTGCCGTACGGTTCGCAGGAGCCCGGGCGGGAAACTCGCCTTGAAGCGCGATGTTCTCAGGCGGTACCGCTCAGCGGTAGGTCGGCGCGGGGAGGACTGCGATGGTGAGCTCTCCGAACGGCGCTGTCGATCGCCGACCTACTTCGCGTCCTCGACTCCGGTCTTAGGCGGAACATCTCGAACCCGGTAAGCAGTAGAAGCGGGGTGCTTCACCGTCTCGACCTGGTGGCGGCGGTTGCCAGCGTGAAGACCCGCTGATCGGTCCATGCGGGCTGGGGGTGGAAGACGACGGTGCCGTCGGCGAGGACGGTCCCGGCCCGGGTCGCGTCGAGGAACTGTTGCCGGAGCCGGCCGAGTCGAGGTGTGCAGAGGACGGCGGCGACATTCCTGACCCAGAGGTTCACGAATTCCTGCTTCCGGAATGACGAGGGCGCCCAGTCGCGGGCGGACGCGGCCCGGCGCCGTCTGCGGCAATGGCTGGTCCCGTGTCGAAGGCCCGAGCGTTTACGCTGGTCCGCCCGTGCACCTGGCGTGCCGGGACCCCGGGATGGCGGGCGGAGGCTCAGCGGATGACGGTGCTCCACAGCGCCCAAAGGAAGGCCAGCATCGCCGTCGCGAGCCAGAGGACCGGCGTCACGAGGACGCTCAGCGCGGCGGCGAGCACCAGCTCGGCGAGGAAGAGCACGGCTACGGCCTGGCCGAAGCGCCCCAGGTCGACTCGGTCGTCTTGGGCGCTCGTCGACGGTCCTGCGGTCAGGGAACTCATCGGGGCTGGTCAGCTGTCGAATGTGATGAGGGGCTTGATGACCCCGTCTTCCTTGTTCCGCATGACCGAGAAGCGCGTTCGATCTCCCCGAAGGTGTAGCGGTGGGTGGTCATCGGGGTGGGGTCGATGCGGCCCGCGGCGAGCAGGGTGAGCAGGCGCCCAAGGGCGTTCGTTGCCACCGGGGCACAGCCCGCCGCGGACGGTGATGTCGGCGTGTCCGAGGCCAAAGGCGCCGATGTCGATGGGGAGCGGGTCGGAGCTCTCGTGGTGCATGGTGTCTGCCATGGTGACTCCTCGTTGAGCTGGATGTTCTTCTCTCGCGGGCAGGCTCGCGCCGGGCTCAGATGCCGATCGCGTCGGTTCGGCGGGAGGCGCTCGGGGGCTCGGTGACGCGGTCCCGGATCACGGCGAGCCCGGGTGGACGAGGATCTTGACCTCTGTCCCGGCGTCGTCGAGGAGAGCGGTGAGCCCGTGGGTCACGAGCTGTTCCAGGCCGATCCGGCTGGTGATGAAGGGGCTCAGGTCGACGCCGTGGCGTTGCACGAGGGCGATGGCTTCGGCGTGGTCGTGGGCGTAGGCGAAGCTCCCTCGCAGGTCGATCTCCTTGACGACGAGTTTCTGCATGTCGATGGCGGCCGGTTTTCCCCAGATGGCCACGTTGACGACCACGCCGGCGGGCCGCACGGCGTCGAGGACCTGGTCCATCACCGCGTCGACGCCTGCGCATTCGAACCCGATGTCGGCGCCGCCGTCGGTCAGCTCCAGCACCCGCGCGCGGACGTCGACCTCGGTGGGGTCGAGGACGTGGTCGGCGATGGTGCGGGCCCGGTTCTTCCGTGCTGCGCTGATCTCGGTGATGATCGTCGTGACGCCGAGGTCGGCCAGTACGGCTGCCACCAGCAGCCCGATGGGGCCTGCGCCGCCGATGACGGCGGTCGCTCCTCGGGTGGCGCCGCTGCGGACCACGGCGTGGCGGGCGACGCTCAGCGGTTCGATGAGCGCGGCCTGGTCCAGCGGGATGTCTCCGACCGGGTGGACCCAGCGCCGGTCGACGACGATCTTCTCGCTCAGGCCTCCGCCGCCGCCGGCGAGGCCGACGACGCCGATGTTCGTGCAGAGGTGGTAGTTCCCGGCGCGACAGGGCGGGCACGTGTCGCACACGACGTAGGGCTCGACGACGACGCCGTCGCCGACGGCGAGGTCGGTGACGCCCTCTCCCAGGGCCTCGACCGTGCCGGAGAACTCGTGGCCGAGGGTGACCGGAGGAGCTTCGCCGGTGAGCGGGTGGGGCGAGTTCGATGGCGGGATGAAGATGGGGCCCTCGAGGTACTCGTGCAGGTCCGTGCCGCAGATGCCGCACCAGGCCACCGCGATCTTGACCGCTCCCGGCCTGAGCTCGGGTTCGGCCACGTCGTCGATACGGATGTCGCGGACACCGTGGAACCGTGCCGATCGCATGTCGATCTCCTTCCGGGGGTCTGGGGTGCGGGGACGCCGATCAGGCGCCGACGGCGTAGGTGCGGACGTTGACGAACTCGAGGAGCCCGGCGCTGCCGAGTTCGCGGCCGTAGCCGCTGCGTTTGGTGCCGCCGAAGGGCAGCCGGGGGTCGGAGGCGACGACGGCGTTGACGAACAGCGCCCCGGAGGTGATGCGGCGCCCGAGAGTGAGGGCGCGGTCGGGGTCGCGGCTCCAGACGCTGGCACCGAGGCCGTAGGGGGTCGCGTTCGCGACGGCGGCGGCTTCGTCGTCGTTGTCGACGACGTGGACCGCGGCGGCAGGCCCGAAGGTCTCCTCGGCCATGACCGGCATGTCCAGGGTGACCTCGGCCAGGACGGTCGGGGCGTACCAGGCACCGGGCCGGTCGAGCCGGTGGCCGCCGGCGACGATGCTGGCTCCCGCGTCGGCGGAGGCCCGGACCTGCGCGTCGAGGGCGTCGACGAGGTCGGCGCGGGCCAGGGGCCCGATGCGGGTGTTCTCGTCGGTCGGGTCACCGACGGGCAGCTCGTTGACCGCGGCGGCGAACCGGCGGGTGAATTCCGGGGCGATGGCGCGGGAGACGATGAAGCGTTTGGCGGCCAGGCAGCTCTGCCCGGAGTTGAGGAACCGGGAGGTGACCGCGGCGGGGACCACGACGTCGAGGTCGGCGTCGTCGAGGACGACGAAGGGGTCGGAGCCCCCCAGCTCGAGGACGGTCTTCTTCAGCGCCGAGCCGGCGGCGGCGGCGATGGCCTTTCCTGCGCGTTCGCTGCCGGTCAGGGTGGCCGCGGCGACGCGGTCGTCGGCGAGCAGCCGGTTGACGGTGTCGGGGACGTCGGCCTCGGCGACGACGAGGACCCGGAAGATGTCCGGGGGCAGCCCGGCGTCACGCATGATCTTCTCGACGGCGAGCGCGGTGCCGGTGACGTTGGGGGAGTGCTTGAGCAGCCCGGCGTTCCCGGCGAGCAGCGCGGGCGCGGCGAAGCGCAGCACCTGCCAGAGCGGGAAGTTCCACGGCATGACGGCGAGGACGACGCCGAGCGGTTCGTGGGCGACCCAGCTGCGCGACACCCCGGAGGCGACGGGCTCGTCGGCGAGCACCGCGGGCCCGTGCTCGGCGTAGTACTCGCAGACCCAGGCGCACTTGTCGACCTCGGCGCGTGCCTCGGTGACGGGCTTGCCCATCTCGGCCACCACGAGGTCGGCGAGCGCCGGCCGCGCGTCGCGCAGGGCCCGGGCGAGGGCCCGCAGGTGCTCGGCGCGTTCGGCGATCGGGCGAGTGCTCCACGGGGTCTGGGCGTGGTGTGCGGCGGCGACGATCTGGTCGATGTCGGCGGCGGTGTGGGTGCGGTGACGGGCGATCTCGGTGCCGTCGGCGGGGTTCACGGTGACCAGTGCGCCCTGGGTAGGGGCGTCGGTGGGGGCGACGTCGGCGGTCATGGGGTCCTCGGTTCTGGGGGCGCCAGGATCGGTCGAGGACGCGGACATCCGGGCCGGTCAGGGCGCGGATGTCCGCGTCGACCGGTCAGGCGTCGATGGTCTCGTAGGTGGTGACCTGCCGTTCGGCGAGGTATTCGATGGCGTGGCCGAACACGTGCTTCTGGAAGTGTTCGGTGTTCTTGTGGTCCTCGTAGCCCTGCTCGTCCTCGTACTGCTCGTAGAGGAAGAACGTCGTGGGGTCCTGAGGTGAGCGCTGGGCCTGGTAGTAGAGGTTCTTCGGTTCGGCCCGCGAGAGCGGGGTCATGGTCTTGATGACCTCGAGGATGGTGTCCTCCTCGCCGGGCTTGGCCTTCCAGGTCGCGGCGACGACGAATGCCATCGTGTGCTCCTTCCGATGTCGTTCCTGGTTGCTGGGTTTGCGGACGGGTTCAGGGTTGGCGGACGACGGTGTTGCGCAGGACGCCGATGCCGTCGGCTTCCATCTCGATGACGTCGCCGGGCTGAAGCCAGCGGTCGAGCTCGACCCCGGAGCCTGTGGCTGCGGTGCCGGAGCCGATGACCTCGCCGGGATGCAGGGTGAGGCCGCGGGAGCAGTAGGCGATCATGTCGGCGAAGCTGTGGTGCATGTTCGCGGTGGTGTCGCTGCCCCACTGCTCGCCGTTGATCCGCACGCTGAGGTGGACGTCGGTGGGGTCGAGTTCGTCGGGGGTGACCAGGCAGGGGCCGAGGACGTTCGACCCGTCCCAGTCCTTGGCCTTGCCGGGTCCCATCCCGACGGGCAGCTCGCGGCGCTGCACGTCGCGGGCGGACATGTCGTTCCACAGCGTGTAGCCGAAGACGTGGTCGAGGGCGTCGGCGGCGTCGATGTCCTTGCCGGGGCGGCCGATGACGGCGGCCAGTTCGAGTTCGTGGTCGAGCTGGTCGCTGTAGGCGGGCCAGGGGATGTCCTCGCCGGGCCCGATCACGGTGTCGGGCAGGCCCTTGTAGTAGGCGGGCACCTCGTACCACTCCGGGGGGATGTCCCGGCCGAGGTTGGCGAAGGCGTTGAGCAGGTGACCCTCGAAGGCGAGGAAGTCGCGCAGCGTGCGGGGCCGCAGCGGGGCCCGCAGCACCGCGCCGGTCACCGGACGGGTGTCGCCGGTCGGGGCGCCGGCTTCGATGAAGGCGACCATGTCGCCGTCGAACCCGGCGTCGAGGACCTGCTCCCCGTCGAGGATCCCGACCCGCGGACCGTGCCCGGCGTCGTAGGTCACGTACTTCACGTCTGGCTCCTTTCTGGCGCGCCGGAGAGCGGGCCGGCCGCGGGCGTCGGGTGACGTCCCGGGCCGCCCGGGGTGCTCCGGCGGCGGTACGAGGGGGTCTCGCGCGAGGGTTACCGCGCGAGTGCGGTCGGGCTTTCCAGCGGCGGCAGGCCGGACTGGGAGCGCACCAGGTTCATCTGGTGCAGCACTCCGTCGGCGAGGGTGGCGAAGCGGGGGGTGTGGCCGAGGACCTCGCCGAGCAGGTCGCCGCGCACGGCGGTGACCAGCCCGCCGACGTCGCGTTCGGCGGAGGGCTCCACGGTGATCTGGGCGTCGGGCAGGATCGACCGGACCACCTCGGCGAGGTCGCGGACCCCGCAGGTGAAGCCGCCGCTGTTGTAGAACGGGTGCTCGGCGACGACGGCGGGGTCGGCGTCGAGCAGGGCGACGAACTGGTCGGCGACCTCCTCGACGTAGATCAGGCTCATGCTGGCGTTGCCGAGTCCGACGGTGACCGGTTCGTCGAACATGGCGTCCTCGATGACCTTGGTGACTACCGAGGTCGCGCCGCTGCGCCGGCCCTGCCCGTGCACGACGCTGGGGCGCAGCGCCGTGACTGACACCCCGAAGCGGCGGGTGTAGTGCCGGGCGAGCTGCTCGCAGTAGATCTTGGCGGCGGAGTACATCCGCATCCCTGGGGCGCCCCACTGCGGGGCGTCCTCGCGCAGCGGCAGGTCGGCTGGCGCGTAGCAGGAGTCGTCGCCGAAGACGGCGATCGAGCTCGCGAGCACCACCCGGCGCAGCCCTCGCAGGCGGGCGATGTCGAGGACGTTGGTGGTGCCCTCACAGTTGGTGCGGGTGGCGAAGCCGGGGTCGGCGTCGCTGTCGGGGCCGAGCATGGAGGCGAGGTGGACGATCGCGTCGACCTGGTGGCGCTGGACGAGGTCGAGCAGCGATCCAAGGGCGGTGACGTCGCCGCGGGCGACCTCGACCGACCCGTCCGGGAAGTCGGTGCGCAGCGCCGAGATCCGCTCGGGGGAGGGCATGACGTCGAGCAGGACGACGTCGTCGCCGCGGGCGAGCAGGCGCCGGGCGATGGCCGACCCGATCAGTCCGGTGCCGCCGGTGATCAGCGTGGCGGGCATTCAGATCACCGCCAGCGGGTCGAGCATCGAGCCGGTCGCCCCGCTGATCTTCAGGGGGAGGCCGACGAAGAGGAACTCGTAGACCCGGTCGGCGGCCAGGGCCTCCAGATCGAGGCTCTCCATGATGTAGATGCCCTCCTCGATCAGCAGTCGGACGTGGACCGGCTGGGGGTTCGACGGTGAGCCCGGGTCGGGGGCGGGCTGCACCTCGAAGGTCTCGGTGTCGCTGCCGACGGCGACGACCCCGCGCTCGGCGAACAGTTCCGCGGCGCTGATGTCCGGTCCGGGGGTCTTGTGCTGGGCCATCCGGTCGCCGTCGGGCCAGAGCCCCATATAGCCGGTGCGGACCAGGACGACGTCCCAGCGCCCGATCTCCACCCCCTGGGACTCCGCGGCGGCCAGGACGTCGTCCGCGGAGACGGCGTGCCCGGCGGGCAGGCAGTCCACGCCGGCGTGCGCGGCGGCGTCGATCAGCACCCCGCGGGTGAACATCGAGGGCAGCGCGGCGGCGTCCCCGACCGAGGGACCGAAGTCGGTGAGGTGCTCGCCGGCGTTGCAGCCGCCGTACCAGTGATCGTCCTCGCCGACGGTCATGTGCGCGAGGGCGTCGATGTGCGCGCCGGAGTGGGTGCTCGAGGAGACGATCTCGGTCATCGCTCCGAGTCCGACCTCGTTCGGGGTCGGCTCCCACAGGTTCTGCCGGGCGGCCCGCAGCCCCTGCGGGGTCCGGAACGTCAGCACCTGGAACGGGGGGTGACCGGGGAACAACGGCATCCCCGGGAACCGGGGCGCCGCGAGCGAGTACGAGCGGCCGGAACGGACCAGCCCGGCCGCGCGGACCAGCTGTTCCGGGGGGATCGCGCCGGCCGGGCCGACCCCGTTCGGGGTCTGCTGGGCCGATCGCGGGGTCACGCTCATCGCCCGGACTCCTCGTCCTCGGCGCGGTCCTCGGCGCGTGCGATGACCTCGACGAGGCGCTCGGGGGTCATCGGGAGCTCGTCGATCCAGACCCCGAACGGCTTGAGCGCGTCGTCGACGGCCGCGGCGATCGCGGTGGGTGCGATCAGCCGCCCGCCCTCTCCGGCCCCCTTTACGCCGTAGGGAGTGACGGGGGAGGGGGTCTCCTGGTGCTCCAGGACGATCTCGGGCACCTCGTGCGAGCTGGGCATGAGGTACTCGCGGAACGAGCCGCTGATCAGGGCGCCCTGCTCGTCGTAGCGGTACTCCTCCATCAGCGCCGCGCCGATGCCCTGGGCGATGCCGCCGATGACCTGCCCCTCGACCAGCTTGGGGTGCATCACCGTCCCGCAGTCGTTGACCGCGTAGTACTTCAGCATCGTCACCAGGCCGCTCTCGGGGTCGACCTCGACGATCGGGATGTGGCAGGCGTGGGAGACGATCGGGTAGAAGGCGCCGGTGTCCTTGCGGTCCTCGGTGGGCATGCTCGCCAGCGGATGGTCGTAGGTGTAGGTCGCGACCAGTCCACTGGACTCCCCCTCGGGGTTGGTCTGCTTGAACAGGTGCGCCTTCATGGCCACGTCGGCGAAGGTCAGCCCGGTGTGGGTCGGCACCCCGCGGGGCCGGAACACTCCGTCGGAGAGCTCGACGTCCTCGGGGGAGACCTCCATCGCGTGGGCGGCGATGCGGATCATCTTCTCGCGCAGCTGCCCGGCGGCGCCGCGGGCGGCCCCGGAGAGCATCACGGTCAGCCGGCTCCCGCCGGGGCCTGCGGATATGGCCCCGGACGTCGAGTCGTTGTGCTCGATGCTGACGTCGGCGGGGTCGATCCCGAACTCCTCGGCGATGACCTGGGAGGCGACAGTCTGCGGGCTGTTGCCCCAGACCGGGCAGCCGAGCTCGGCCCGCACCCCGCCGAACGCGTCGATGTCGATCTTGATGGACTCAGGGGTGGAGGTCGCGGGCAGCGGCGGGTTGTCGTAGAGGAACCACCACTCGGTGGCGTTGTAGGCGGTGCGTTCCTGGCAGGTGGCCAGACCGATGCCGATGTAGCGGCCCTCGGCGCGCAGCCGCTTCTGCTCGGCGCGCCAGTACTCGACGTCGGCCAGGGTGAGGGCGCGGTCGAGCACGCCCTCGTAGTCGCCGCTGTCGTAGACGTTGCCCGAGGGAATCTTGTAGGGGAACTGGTCGGGCTGGATGAAGTTGCGACGTCGGATCTCGGCGCGGTCGATGCCGAGCTCGTCGGCGGCGGCGTCGACGAGACGCTCGAGGATGAAGTTGCCGTGGTCGGCGCCGGCGCCGCGGAAGAAGCCCTGCTGCACCTTGTTGGTCAGCACTGCCGAGACCTCGTACTGGAGGCTGTTGATGCGATAGGGCCCGACCGGCTGGGCCAGGGCGCAGCCGTGCTGGCCCGGCCCGAACTGGAAGTAGGCGCCGTAGTCGTCGATGCAGTGCAGCTTCAGGCTGAGGAACTCGCCGTCGTCGGTGATCGCGAGCTCGCCGTCGTAGATGCGGTCGCACCCGACGTTGTCGTTGGCGGCGATGTTCTCGAGGCGGTCCTCGAGGTAGCGCACCGGCTTGCCGGTGACCTTGGTCAGCGCGCCTGAGATCGCGATGACCTTGTTGAGCAGGTGCTTGCTGCCGAAGCTCCCGCCGACCGCGCACGGGATCATCCGCATGCGGCTGGTCGAGATGCCCAGCATCGAGGCGAATGACCAGGGCAGGAAGTTGTAGAAGCTGGAGTTCGACCAGATCGTCATCGACGCGGTGAACGGGTCCCAGGAGCAGACCGCGCCGGCGGTCTCGATCGGCTGGGCGCCCATGCGGTGCCAGCGGGCGTGCGTGCGGATCACCCGGTCGGCCCGGGCGAAGTCGGCGTCGACCTCGCCGTAGCTCTTGTCGGCGTGGAACACCACGTTGCCCTCGAGGGTGTCGTGCACCTTCACCGCCGCCGGGTCCATCGCCTCGACCATGTCGACCAGGGGGTCGAGGACCTCGTACTCGACGTCGATCAGACGGCAGGCGTCCTCGGCGACGTAGCGGTCGACCGCGGCGACCGCGGCGACGGCCTCGCCCCAGTAGCGGGTCTTCTCGACCGCGATCGCGTGCTGGGGGACCGGTTCGGCGCAGAACGCGGTCATCGGGCCGACGACCTCGGCGGCCTCGGCGCCGGTGAGCACGGCCACCACACCCGGGAGCGCCTTCGCCCGGGAGGTGTCGATCGAGACGATCCGGGCGTGGGCGTGCGGGCTGGCCAGGATCGCGGCGTGCAGCATGCCGGGCGGGTTGACGTCCCCGACGTAGGTTGCGCGGCCGGTGACCAGCTTCGGGTCCTCCTTGCGCTTGACCGGCTTGCCGATCCAGCGGAAGCCCTCGCCCGTCGCGGCCGCGGGGTCGGTGGTGGTCGTGTCGGTCATGCCCTCGCCCCCTGGTGCTCGACGTCCTGCCGGTCGACGTGCTGGTGCTCGGCCTCGGACATGGCGCGGCCGGCCGCGCAGACCGAGGCGACGATGTGTTGGTAGCCGGTGCAGCGGCAGTGGTTCCCGGCGATCGCGGCGCGGGCGGTCTCGGCGTCGGGACGGGGCTCCCGGCGCAGCAGCTCCTGGGTGACCATGAGCATCCCGGGGGTGCAGAAGCCGCACTGCAGGCCGTGGTTCTCGCTGAAGGCCCGCTGGATGGGGTGCATGGTGCCGTCGGGGCTGCCGAGGGACTCGACGGTCTCGACCGAGCAGCCGTCGAGCTGCACGGCGAACATCAGGCAGGCCCGCGTGATCTTGCCGTCGACCAGGATCGTGCACGCGCCGCAGACGCCCTGTTCGCAGCCGGCGTGGGTGCCGGTCAGGCGCAGCTCGTCGCGCAGCAGGTCCAGGGCCAGCGTGCGGGGCTCGACGAGGAGGTCGTGCTCCTGGTCGTTGACGGTGACGGTGATGCGCTGCTTGTCAGACATGGTGAGCTCCTTCCAGGGCGCGGGCGGCGGCCCGGGACAGCGAGCGCCGCGTGACGACGGAGGCGAGGTGTCGGCGGTAGGCCGAGGAGCCGTGCACGGTGGGGCGTGGCTCGATCTCGCGGGCGGCCAGTTCCCCGGCTTCGCGCCACACCTCGGGGTCGGTGGTGCGGCCCAGCAGGGCCGATTCGGCGGCTCGCGCGCGCTGCGGCCGGTCGCCGACCGCCCCGACCGAGATCCGTGCCTCGGTGATCTGGCCGTCGTCGTCGAGACGCAGGATCGAGGCGACCCCGCAGACCGGGAGCTCGCCGTGGCGGCGGGTGATCTCCAGGAACGCCGATCCGGTCCGCCCGGTGGGCAGGGCGGGCAGGCGCGCCTCGACCGCCATCTCGTCCTCGGCCAGCGCGGTCCGGTAGGGACCGAGGAACATCTGCTCGGCGGGGATGACGCGCTCGCCGCGGGTGCTGCGCGCCACGATCTCGCCGTCGAGGGCGACGAGCGCGGTCGGTAACTCGGCGCAGGGGTCGGCGAAGGCGATGCTGCCCACGACCGTGCCCCGCTCGCGGACCGAGACGTGCGCGACCTCGGCGCCCGCCTCGCTGAACACCGGGGTGTGTTCCCGGATGACCGGGGAGACCTCGGAGGTCCGCTGGCGCACCAGGGCCCCGATCCGCACCACGCCGTCCTCGACGGTGACCTCGTCGAGCCCGGGGATCCGGTTGATGTCCACCAGGACCCCGGGGGTCTCGGTGCGGGCGTTCATGAGCCGGATCAGGCTCTGCCCGCCCGCGAGGACGCGGGCGTCCGAGCCGTGTTCGGCGAGCTCGCCGAACACCTCGTCCAGGGTTCGAGGTGACTGGTAGGAGAAGACGGCTGGCTTCACGGCGAATCCTTCCCCGGCTTCGGTGCCGGCGGCAGACGTAGTGGTGTCAGTGCTCGTGCTCGTCGGGCGATGCGCCCATCACGAGCGCCCCGAAGTGCTCGATGTGGTCGCGCATCTCCTTGCCGACCAGCTCGGGGTCGCGGTGGCGCAGCGCGCGGACGATCGGGAGATGCAGGTCGGCGATCGCCAGCAGGTCGTGGTCGACCCGCGAGAAGGTGATCAACGTGCGCGTCTCGACGTGCAGCGAGCGCCACAGGTCGAACAGCAGCGAGTTGCCGGACGCCTCGATGATCAGCTCGTGGAAGCGGGCGTCGTGGTGGAGCTGGCTGTGCACGTCGGCCCGCGACGCGGCGTCGCGCATCTCGCCGATCTCGGCGTCGAGCAGCCCCAGGGTCTCCTCGGTGATCAGAGGTGCCGCGGTCCGCCCCGCGACCTCCTCCAGCGCCGCACGGACCGGGTACATC
Organism: Actinomycetospora sp. NBRC 106378; assembly: GCF_030269685.1. Lineage (GTDB taxonomy): Bacteria > Actinomycetota > Actinomycetes > Mycobacteriales > Pseudonocardiaceae > Actinomycetospora. The sequence continues at coordinate 117,384 of NZ_BSTT01000006.1, read as the reverse complement.
TCGCCCAGCTCATGGGCGGTCATCGCCCGCACCCGGACCCCGCGGTTGGGCTGGCTCTCGACGAAGCGCATCGCCTCGAGCTCGCGCAGCGCCTCGCGCACCGGGGCCTGACTGATCCCGAGCTCCTTGGTGAGCCGGTGCTCGACGATCCGCTCACCGGGGCCGTAGACACCGTCGAGGATGCGCCGCAGGACGAGCTCCCGGACCTGCTCACGCAGGCCGCCGCGAGTCAGCGCCCCCTCGTTCTCACGCACCATGTGCCCCTCACCGTTGAGATGCCCGTCACTCGGACGAGGACGAGAATTATCGATAATCGAGAATCTGTCAACCGGGTGCCGACGTGGAGCGCCAGGCGCAGGGGCGCCCTGGTCCGGCGTCCGGCCGTGCGCGGAGGCGACCACGTCGCGAACACCCACTGTGGGAGCAGGAGCGCGGTACCTGATGTCGATCACGTGCCGGAGGTCGACAGCCGGCCCGCTTAACGGCCGGGGTCGCAGCGGATGGCCGGCGCCGAGGCGCGGCTGGCTCGGGACCATGCGCAGGAACTGCACGTCGGCCCGCGTTGCGGCATCCGACTGATTCCCGCTCGCAGCGCTGGTCAGGAGCTAACAGCCTCCGGCTGACCGTCGATGCCCGCCTCGACGACGGCACGAGCCGCCGTCGAGGTCGGGGGAGTGACAGGTGGACATGGACCAGGGCGGTCACCGCGAGGGCTACTCAGGCGGGGTGCGATGGATGCCGTCGGCCGCCGACTCCGCCGGTCCTTTCGCGGCTCCAGGACCGACCCCGCCGGAACGGCCGCTCGGCGGGGGACCGGTGCCCTCGGCTCCCACGTCACGCCCGCTACCCGCGCCCGGACGGACGCCTCACCCGGGCCACGCCATCACCGCCCCTGCCGGGCCTGCCGAGTCGTCACCGGCCGGAGCCGGCCGCCATCGGGTGCCTGACGTCATCCCTGCTCCCCGGCCCGCGCCGCCGTCCCCACCGCTCCCCGACCCGGCGTCTGAGCCTCGGCGTGGCCTGTTCGGCGGTCGACGTCGCCGCGACGTGGAGGCCGAGAACAGTGCCCTGGCCGAGCGGGTCGCCGCCCTCGAGGCCGAGCTCGCCCACACCCGGGCCGGCGCCGGCCGCGAGATCCACGCGCTGCGCGGCCAGGCCGGGCAGCTGTCGGCCCGCGTCGCTGCGCTGCAGAACAAGGACGTCGCAGCCCTGGAGCAGGAGACCGCGCTCGCCGCGGAGCAACTCGCCCGCACCCGCGCCGAATTGGTCGCCGCCGACGACGCCGCGCGAGCCGCGCAGCAGCGGGCCCACAAGACCCACGAGCAGAGCGAGGCCCGTGAGCGGGCCGCGACCGCCGAAGCCGAGCGGATCGTGCTGTTCGCCCGGACCGAGGCCAAGGACCGGGTCCGGGTCATCGAGCGCGACCTCGACCGCCAGCAGGCCCGGCTGGCCGAGCTGCAGGCCCAGATCGTCGTCACCGAGGACCTGGCGATGCTGCAGGAAGCCGGCATCTACGAGTACCGCCACCGCCTCGCCGACGCCGTTGCGTACAAGAGCCAACTGGACCATCTCAAGGACGCCATCAAGACCCTCGTCCGACGCGACTCGGCCATCTTGTCGACCACCAGCTGGACGGTGAACGGCTCCACCACCGAGGGCCGCAAGATGGTCCGCGACTTCTCCAAGCTCATGCTGCGCGCCTACAACGCCGAAGCCGACAACTGCGTGCGCACCATGCGCCCGCACCGCCTGCCCTCCTCGATCGAACGGCTGGACAAGGCCCGCGACACCATCGCCAAGCTCGGCGCCACCATGCACATCCGCATCGACCCCGGCTACCACTCCACCCGCGTTCAGGAGCTCGAACTCACCGCGGACTACCTCGCCAAGCAGGAAGAGGAGAAGGAGCGTATCCGCGCCGAGCGGGAACGCCAACGCGACGAGGACGCCGCCCGCAAGGAGTTCGAGCGGGAGAAGACCCGGCTGGCCAAGGAGCAATCACACTGGGAACGCGTCCAACAGAAGTGGGAGACCCAGGGCGACGAGGACAAGGTCGCCGAGGCCGCCGAGAAGCTCGCCGAGATCGGCGAAGCCATCGCCGGCGTCGAGCGCCGCGAAGCCAACATCCGCACCGGCTGGGTCTACGTCATCTCCAACGTCGGCGCCTTCGGCGAGAACATGGTCAAGATCGGGCTCACCCGCCGCCTCGACCCCCGCGAACGAGTCCGCGAACTCGGCGACGCCTCCGTGCCGTTCAGATTCGACGTCCACGCCCTCGTCTTCAGCGAAGACGCCGTCAGCCTCGAGAACCGGCTACACCATGACCTCGCCGACCGCCGCGTCAACCGCGTCAACCTACGCCGAGAGTTCTTCCGCGCCACCCCCGCCGAAGTCCTCGACGTCCTCGGGCGCACCGAAGCCCGCAAACACCTCCTCGAATACACCGAGTTCGCCGAAGCCGAAGAATGGCGCACCAGCCTCGCCCTATCCGGAAATGGTTCGGAGGCCACCGAAGGCTGACATAACGTGCGGATGCGGTCGACCTGTCTTGCTCGCACGACCTGTGCCTCGCATTAGCAACTCGACGTTGTATCCAGGTCGCGGGAGGAGCGAAGTCGGCCTTCGTGAGGGGGAGGGCTCGGAGGAGTGGTCTCGGACCGCGTGCCAGATCGGTAGGTGCCAGACGGTCAGTGTGGGGCTGCTGGGTATTCGTCGTGGCGTCTGGCTCGGTAGGCGGGGAGCTGGGGGCGGCCAGTTGGAGTGTCTTCCCAATCTTCTTGGCGTCCCAGCGGCGTGAGATCGAGCATCGACAGGGTCGGCAGTAGCGGCTCCACCCCGCGGGCGGAGACGTAGTAGGTGCGATAGATCTGATCGTGGTCGTCGCGAAGGAACACGTTGAGTCCGAAGTATTCGTTGACGTTGAAGTCGCGGCTGAAGGTGTCGTCGGGCAGTGAGAACCAGGGGATGTGTCGCCATCCCATGCGGGTCTGGAGTTCTGTGATCTGCTCCGGGCTCGCTGGGGACACCACGACGAAAGAGGTGTCCCAAGCGTTGAGGTGCGCCAGGTGCGGGACGTGATCGGCGAGGTAGGAGCAGCCGGCGCAGCCCTTCTCGGGCCACCCGTCGACGTCGGGTTGGAAGAAGAAGCGGTAGACCAGCAACTGCCGGCGTCCCTGGAACAGCTCGAGCAGCCCGACCTCACCCTGCGATGTCACGAACCGGTAGCTGGTGTCGACGCGGGTCATCGGCATCCGGCGACGTCGGGCGGCCAGCGCGTCTCGGGCGCGGGTGAGCTCCTTCTCCTCGAGCAGCATCGCCTCGTGGGCCGCCTCCCATTCCTGCGGCGAGACGACCGCGGGCAGTGCGTGATCAGGCAACGGCAGCCCGGTCATGTCGATCCTTCCCCGGAGCAGTCTTGAGTGTTTGCGGCGTCCGCGCTCAGCCTGCCAGAGGTCGATCTACCTGCCGCCTCGACAGCCCGGACGACTCCGCCGCGGCCGGAGACCGACTCGTCGCGATGCCGCGATAACGGGGATTATCGCGGCGTCACTCTTCCGGTGTTGTGCGAGCGGCACGCATGCAGCGGCTTCGGGAATTTGTGCCCGCGGGTCGCGCAGTACGTGGTGGGTCCTCGAGGGCGTGCGCAGCACGGTGTGGGTCGTCACGGGGAGGTCGAAGGAGTCGACGCCGCGCGGCTGGTCGGCGTCTGGACCTGGTCACGTGGTCCTTTGACAGCCGTGCTGGTCGGCGACCGCCTCTGCGATCGGAGCAGAGAACCCGGGGCGTGTCTCGTGGAACCAGGTCTGCCGCAGGACGGTGCGTGGCGTTGCGCCCCGGTCGTCGATCAGGTCCGGGCAGAGATCGAAGCGGCACACGGTGGGGGGTGCCAGGTCGCTGTCCACGGTCCAGGCGATGGTCTTCTCGCGCTCGAGGGCCACGATGCGTGAGACGGCGTGCCACACGCCGTGCTCGGCGTGCGCGTGGTCGCTGACGAAGCGCGCGCCCAGCTCCGCTTCGTGGGCGCCGTCGACCCACCGCGCCGACAGCATGTTCGGGTGGAGGCCGGGCATCCGGTCGACGTCGGTGAGCGCCGCCCACACCTGGTCGGGGTCCCGGGCGAGGGTCAGGGTGTGGGTGATCCTGCGGACCGGGTCTCCCGCCCGCGTCCCGTCCGTGCCGTCGGTCCCGGTCACGGGCGCCCGCCCGCGGGCTCGCCCGGATCGGACTCGGTCCGGCGGCGCTCACGGTAGGCGCGCATGGACATCTGGGAGCGGCAGGTCGAGCTGCAGTAGAGGCCGGCGGAGTTCCGGGTGTGGTCGAGGAAGCCGGCGTGGCACGGCGGGTTGCTACACATCTTGGAGCGGGCCCACAAACCCTCGGTGGCCGCTCGGAAGATCGCCGCGAGGATCCGCCCGATCGCCGACGCCACGCCGGTCTGCGGAGACGTGATCTCGCATCCGCCGGCACCGACGAGGAGATTCACCGGGTGCAGGCCCGCCGCGCGGTGGAGGTGCTTCTCGGCCGCGGCCAGGGCGCCGTCCTGGATCGGTGCCCCGACATGGTCGACGAGCAGGACCGCCAACGCCTCCCGCAGTTCCCGCGCCATCGCGGCGTCGGCGTCGGTCACCGGATCGGCGCCGTCCACGAGGTGCTCGTGGAGCAGCCACTCGCGGAACGCGCTCCCGTCGGCGATGAGCTCGGGCTGTCCGTTCCCCGCGGCGCGGGTGTTGACGAACCGGATCACCAGTTCCGCCGAGTTCACGGCGTCCCGCTCGGACGCACCCGCGGTCGGAGCAGTCATGCCAGCGCACCTCCCGAACGCCGGTCACCGAGCCGACGTGGAAGCGAACGTATCACGGCTAACTGCTTTTGCCGACAACCAGCGACCCCGAGCCCGGTCCTGGGGAGGTCGTCGACCGCCTCGCCCCTGTCCGGTCCGCCGAGGCTCCTCGAGTCCCGAGCCTCACCAACCTGGATAAGGGCGTCGCTTGCACCCGGGTTCCCGTGGTGCGGCGAGATGAGTTGCCGGTCAACGAGGAGGAGGTGTCACCGAAACTGCTCCTTGCGGACCGAAGTTGCTAGCTACTAGCTTTCATCGGCAACGGCATCACGATAGGCGACAGTGGGTCCGACGACCTGCGGCCGGCCGGGCATGCCGATCTCACTCTCCCGACTCGGAAGGACTTCACCATGAGCACTGCTCTCATCACCGGCGCGTCGTCAGGGATCGGCGCGGTCTACGCCGACCGTCTCGCACGACGCGGTGACGACCTGATCCTGGTCGCCCGCAACCGCGACCGCCTCGAGGCCCTGGCGGCCAGGCTCATCGAGGAGACCGGCCGGAAGGTCGAGGTGCTGGCGGCGGACCTGGCCGACGAGGTGGACCTCGCCCGGGTCGAGGAGGTCCTGCGCTCCGAGCGCGACATCACCGTGCTGGTGAACAATGCCGGTGTCGGGGGTGTCGGACCGCTCGTCGAGTCCGACGTGGACGCGGTGCAGGCCATGATCACCCTGAACGTCACGGCGCTGACCCGCCTGACCTACGCCTACGTGCCCGGCGCGGTGGAGCGCGGTGAAGGCACGGTGATCAACATCGGGTCGGTGGTCGGGGTGGCCCCGGAGTTCCTGAACGGGGTCTACGGCGCGACGAAGGCCTATGTGCTCGCGCTGACCCAGTCCCTGCAGCACGAACTCGCGGCCACCGACGTCCGCGCGCAGGCCGTTCTGCCGAACGCGACCGCGACCGAGTTCTGGGACGTCGCCGGACGCCCGCTGAGCAACCCGGACGGCGTGATGTCGGCGGAGGACCTCGTGGATGCCGCGCTGGTGGACCTCGACCGGGGTCAGCTGGTCAGCATCCCGCCGCTGCAGGACCAGGAGCAGTGGGAGGCCTACGAGTCCGCCCGCGGGGTGCTGAAGGCGAACTTCGGGTCGGGCACCCCTGCTCCGCGCTACGCGAACGCCTAGCCCTCGAAGGTCTCGGTATGTGACCGCGGCATCCGTCTGCTCATAATAGCTCTCTTGAGGAGAGTGACGTTGTTGGTGTCTCGACGGTCAGTGTCGCCGAGGTCGGCGCGCTGCCCGGCTCGGGCGACCCCGGCAGAACCCGTTCACGAGGAGGAGACCGTCATGCCGATCTACGAGGTCCAGTCCCAGCGCGGCACGTTGAGCCCGGACGCGCGGCGCGCGCTGGTCGAGAGCATCACGGCGATCCACGCCGAGGAGACCGGCGGGCCCGTCGACTTCATCAACGTCATCTTCGCCGACCTCGAGCCCGACTCGACCTACACCGGCGGCAAGCCCTCGCGGCCCGTCTTCGTCCGCGGGCAGGTGCGTGCCGGGCGACCCGACGAGGTCCGCCTCGCGATCATGACCAGGATCAACGACGCCGTCATGGCGGTCACGGACGTCGACCCGATGCGGGTGGCGGTCGTGGTCGAGGACCTGCCCTCGAAGTGGGCGATGGAAGCCGGCCACGTGTTGCCCGAACCCGTCGCGGCCGAGGAGGACGCGTGGTTCGCCAAGGTGGGGGCGCGTCCGGCCTGAGCTGCGCGGCTGCGTCCCCTGGCGTCGCTTCAGATGGCCAGGGGACGCACGTCGTCCCACTGCGACGGCCGGATCCATGCGGTGGACTCCGGTCGCAGTGGGGCGCGGCACGACACGCACCAGTCCGCGGACTCGGTCGCCTCGGTCCCGCACCGTCGGCAGTACACCTCCAGTGCGGTCCACTCGAGCGCGGGCGGGGTGTTGTGCTTGTCTCCCCACCGGGCCAGAGCCTGCAGGATCGGCGCGGTGTCCCGGCCCGCCGCGGTCGGGTGGTACTCGTAACGAGGTCGGACCGTGCCCGTGTACGGCACCTTCTCCAGCAGTCCGGCCTCGCACAGCGCCGCCAGTCGCTTGCTCAGCACGGAGTCCGCGACGTCGAGCCGCGAGCGCAGCTCGTCGAAGCGGCGGTCACCGCTGAGGACGTCGCGCATCACCAGCATCGCCCACGGATCCCCGAGGACGTCGAGACAGCGCGCCATCGGGCACGACTTCTCCGACCAGTCCGACCGCAGCGGCACGTCAGCATCCACCCCTCGTTGACTTTCTTCGGAGAAGCATATCTGGGACGGTCTCGGATGGACGCGGCCTCCGCGTCGTGACCTCCTGAGAGGAGCGGACGTGCCGTCCCTGCAGCTCGACGCCCCCCGCACCTACGACCCCGCCACGCGGCGGCGGCTGGCGGAGGAGATGGGCGTGGTCTACGCCCGGATCATGCAGGTCGTCCCCGAGATCATCACGGTGGTCGTCCGGGACGTGGGGGAGGGGCACGTGTGGCGGTGCACCACGGGACGGCCGGAGGAGGCCGCGCTGCTCATGTGCGACGTGCGTTCGGGGCGGACCACCGAGACCCGCGCCGAGCTCGCGCGAGCGCTCATCGCGGTCTGCGCCGAGCACGGTCGTCTGGACCCTGCTCGCGTGAAGGTCGAGTTCACCCAACATCCGGGCTCGGACATGTACCACGCGCATCTCGGTGGCTTCAACCACGACTGGGCTGCCGACGAGACGACGGCCTGAGGGCCGCATCACCACCAGCACCCGCGGGTCCGCGAGCAGCCCGGCGCGCCCCACGCTCACCGGAAGGACATCGCCGTGCCCACCTACATCTGCTTCGCGCAGGCCGACGTGATCTCCCGGCAGCAGCGTCAGGACCTCGCGAGTGCCATCACCGACGCTCACAGCCGTGCCACATGTCTCGGCGTCCTTCTCTTTGGGGGAGGCCGACGTGTCGTAGCCGGGGGTGGGAACACGGTGATGGCAGGTCATCGGACGACTTGGCCGACGCCTGGTCGGAGACCACCGGCGTCGCGAAGAAGGACGTGGCCATCGTCATCCAGGAGGTGCCCGGTGCCGACGTCCTGGAGGACGGCGAGATCCCGTCACGACCTCGCGGGGCGAGGGCGCGATCTCCCGATCGACGCGCCGTCGTCACGGTCGTCCCGCCGGGACGCGCTGCCGGGCCCGTCGGCGCGCGACGCCTCTACCCTGCCGGACGTGGCGTCGGATACCGCAGAAGAACCGTCGTGGCGGCAGCCGCTGCCGCCGCAGCCGCGAGGACGTCGCCGGCGGGCCCAGATCGTGCAGGCGACCCGGGAGCTGATCGACGAACACGGGCCCGGCGCGTCGGAGGTGTCGATCAAGGGCATCGCCGACCGCGCGGGAGCGTCTGCGGCCACGATCTATCACTACTTCCCCGACGTCGAGAGCGTGGTCGCCGCTGTTGCGGCGGACTACATGGATGAACTGATCGCCGCGGTCGACCCCGTGCTCTCCGCGGACCACGACGACCCCGGCGTCCTGCTCGACACCCTGGTCGCGGTGTATCGCGACCAGTTCGCCGCCCACCCCGGCGTGCGTGAGCTGTGGTTCGACCGACGGGCCTCCCCGACGGTCACCCGCATCCATGAGTACTACCGGGCAACACTGGTCGACAAGCTGCAGGCGGCCGTGGCGCGGTTGTCCCCGACGCCGGGGACCACGCGTGACCACCTGATCATGGTCACCATTGCGGGCTCGCTGTGGGAACTCGCATTCGCTCTCGACCCGGCCGGGGACCCCGCGGTGATCGCCGAGCTCCACGAGGCGTGCGCGGCCTACTGGCGTCGGCGGTTCGGCCTCCGCATCCCGAGCCCCGAGGGGGCTTGACAGCGGCCGTCCGCCAGCAGAAGGTGAACTCGAATCGAGTTTATCTTCGGGAGGGGTCGTGCTCGACGCGGAGAGGGCGATCTGGCCATCAGCTCGGTCGGGTGAGGGACGCCGATGGTGGAGCTGATGGGTGAGAACTGGATCCCCGTGATGCTCTCCTGCGGGCTGCCCGGCCGACGCCGAGCTGCGCGCGGGAACCAGGGCCGCTCAGGTCGATCCGGGCGTCCCCGCGGGGGTGTGAGAGGGACCGATCGGCTCTCGACCCCCGACGCGGCCAAGGCTCGTGCCGTTCCCCACGAGACCGACAGGTCGATCCGCGTGACCACTACGGGGGGTCGGGATCGCCGCGTGGGCCACCCGGGTTCTCGGGATGAGTCGCCGAGGCACGCAAGCCGCTGGAGACCCTCGCCGTGCTGCGGAAGGACTGGAGCCGTAGCCGGCTCGAGGCCGGCACGCCGGTCCCGGTGGTGCGGACTTCGCTGCGGGTCTGAGCTCCGGACCCGTCCCGAGTGCGTCTCGCCCGTTCCGTGCCTCGTCCGTCCGTCTTCGATCGTCCACCACGACCGTCGCCCCCCGAGCGGGGCGTGAAGGAGTGCTGTCAGCGATGACGACCCTTGTCGACCGTCCCGGTACCGGGCGACCCGGCGCCGGGAGCGCCGCGCCGCGGCTGACCGCCGAGCAGGCGGGCCACCTCCGCCACATCGACAATCTCTCGCGTCTGCCGCGCGGGGACTGGCGGCACATGGCCGGTCCGCTGCCGATGCAGGAGGACTTCAACGCCTACCGCTACCAGCTCGGCTACATGAGCCTCGCCCTCGCGCTCGCCCACTACCACCGCCTGCCCGCGGCACCGGTGGTCTTCCACGACACCCTCGACCGGCTTATCCAGCGAATGCTGGAACCGGACGTGTGGACCTACTGGCGGGACACCAGCACCCAGGGCGGCTTCGGGCCCATCGACCTGCCGCAGCTACCGAGCCGGACCGACCCGGTCGCGGTCGACAACATCATGTACAGCGCCTACCTGCAGATGATGACGCTGCTGTTCACGATGCTGTTCGACGACCGCCGCTACGAGCAGCCCGACTCCCTGACCTTCGCGTTCCGCCCGATCCTGTTCGGCCGCGACCGGCGCGACAGCTTCGCCTACGACCAGCGGACCCTCAACGAGCGCATCTACTGGAACATGGTGCGCAACGGCTACCTCGGGGTGGCCTGCGAACCCTTCTGCGTCTTCCAGATCTGCAACCAGATCCCGATCCTCGGGTTCCGGCTGCACGACCACCTCTACGGCGGCCAGACCGCCGAGGAGGTCATGGAGGGCTATCGCCGCGCGTGGAGCCAGTTCGGTGACGGGGTCGGACCCGACGGGCACTTCGCCAAGTTCGTGGTCCAGCGCAACGACCTGCTGCCCACCGACCTGCTGATCGATCAGGGCTCGGCCTGGACCGACGCCTGGCTCGGGATGCTGCTCAACATGTGGCGTCCCGAACTGGTCCGGGACACCTACCGCGACAAGCTCGAGAACTGGATCGACCCGACCCCCGAGGGCACGATCGCGGTGCGCAACCTCGCGCTGCCGCCCGGCGCCGAAGGCCTCGCCGAGCCCGGTCTGCACAGCGAGTTCGGCTGGGTCGCCGGGTGGGCCTCCGAGATGGGTGACCGCGCGACGCTCGAGGGACTGTTCCGTCACGCCGACACGGTCATGAACCCACAGTGGGACAAGGGCGGGCTCTACTACCCACGCCACGATGCCACCTACGACACCGCAGGCCGCTTCGCCTCCATGACCCCCACCGTGAGCAACGCGATGCTGCCCTATGCCCGGCTCAACGTGGAGGACGGGCTCCGCACGCTGTTCCAGCGCCCCTGGACCGACCGCGACCGACAGCGTCCCGCTCTGACCGGCCGCGACGACGACGTCGACGTCCTGCGCGCCGTGTACGACGACGAGAAGGACCACCTGGCCCTTTCGGTCGCGCCACGCCACGGGCTCACCACCGTCGCGGCAACGCTCACCATCTCCCGGGTCGCCCCCCGGCCCTGGACGCTGCTCGTCGACGGCGAACCCGTCGCGCGCAGCGAGGACGCCGCCACCGACGCCGGCCGCGGCATCGGGGTGCGCCGCACGCCCGACACCCTGACCGTGTCACTGCCCCTCGAGGGCGTCCGGGATGTCGACGTGCAGTGGCGGCGCTGATGCCCGCGCTCGTGCCGCGCTACCGCCTGCTCGACCACCACGGCCGTGCCGTCACCCAGGACGACTTCGCCGGCTCCTACCAACTCGTCTTCTTCGGGTTCACCCACTGCCGCATGGTCTGCCCCCGCGAGCTGGCCAAGCTCGACGACGTCCTCGAAGCGCTCGGCCCGCTCGCCGAGCGCGTCCAGCCGCTCTACATCTCCGTCGACCCCGAACGGGACACCCCCGAGGTGATGCGGGCTTTCCTCGAACGGCACCACCCGCGCTTCCTGGGTCTCACCGGCACCACCCAGGACGCCGAAGCGGCCCGTGAGGCCTTCCATGTCTTCGCCCGGCGCGGTGTCGATCCCGAGGACCCCGAGGGCTACGCCGTTCCGCACACCACTCTGACCTACCTCCTTGATGCCAACGGCGACTACCTCACCCACTTCGCCGACGTCCTCGACGCAGAACGGATCACAGCGCGGCTGCGAGAACTCCTGCAGTAGTCGAGGGCCCGCCCACCAGAACGAGTTCGTTGCGAACATCGACAGCGAGGCCGCCGACATCTCACGGTGGGCCGGCCGCGCGTCGAAGTGATTCGTCGTCGACCTTCACCTGTTTCACGGCTATCGCAGCCCACCCACATTCCGTCGCGTGACGGGGCGGTCGCCCCGGGCGTCCGACGACGAGAGCAGGAGGACCGACCCATGGTCGACATCCTCGGGGCGCGGCTCCCCGACCTCGATGTCAGCCACCCGCACCTCGGGCCTCGTGGCGCGGGGTGGCTTCGACACGTCTACCGCAAGGCGACCGTCCCGGACGACTGGAGCGAGGACGGCGAGCCGGCGGAGTGGTGGGACCAGACGTCGCAGGCTCCCATGATGAGCTTCCCGCGCTTCGACCTGTCGGAGACGAGCTACGCGATCGGCACCATGGCGGATCAGACGCCTGCCTGGCGGGAGGTCTACGCCGAGATTCTCGGCCGGCTGGTCGAGCGGCACATCACCTTCTGGGGGGCGGTCGACTGGCTGACCCAGTTCGGTGCGGACCCTCGCCGAGGGTCGTACCCGCAGGCGTGGGTCGACGCCTACATCCCCAACTGGCTGGTCGGTCAGTACGACACGCCCGGGTGGGTCGCGAACGGTGCCGCTCCCTTGGGGGCTGCAGCCGGATCCGATCGGGGCCGACGGCAACCTCTTCTTCAAGGGGTGGCTCAACCTCGTGCAGTCCCTGCACGCCTACGTGACGGGCGAGGACAGGTGGGGCGACCCGTTCCTCGTCGCCGGGGTCGATCGGACCCGTTTCGAGTGGACCCAGCACCGGGTCGTGGACCTCCTGGTCAGACAGTGGCAGGAGAACCCGAAGGGGCCGCACTGCGAGAACACCAAGATCTGGCCGTTCTGTCTCTCTGCCGCGGGTCTCGGGCTCCAGCTCTACGACGCGATCTTCGGCCGCTCCTCGCACCAGGTGTACGACCAGTGGTTGGCTGAGAACAAGGACCTGTTCTTCGCGATCGACAAGCGCACCGGTGAGCTCGAGCGGGTCGCCTTCTACCACGACCCCTTGATCGACTACACGCAATGGCAGCCCCCGCTGGGTGCCCTGCCGGTGTGCTTCTACCTCGCGCCGCAGGAACCCGTCTTCGCGGAGTACCTCTACCACGCGGCCGTCAGTTCCCTGGGGTGGAACGACCCGAAGAAGCCCATCGCGGTCATCCCCGAGCCGCGACGGATGGCGGTGGCCATGACCGTAGCCCGGGAATTCGAGGACGACGTCACCGTCCACCGCCTCACCGACTACGCCGAACAGCACTTCGAGCCCCGGTACTTCGGGGACGGTGAATTCGGGTTCTGGTTCGGTCTCGACGAGACGTGGCCCCGTGGTCAGCTCTCGGCCTGCGCGATGGTGAGCGAGGTCGGCCGACCTGGCGCCTGGTCGCAGTTGTTCAGGAACCCGAACCTGGCCAAGTTCGACGAGCCGACCCTCGAGGGCGTCGACTACCCGACGCTCGGCATCGTCCAGGCGTGGTACGAGAAGGGGACCGGGATCCTCCACATCGGTACCTATGCCGGCGACCCCGCCGCCACGGGTCGCGCGACCACGTTCCGCGTCACGCGCCTCCCGGACGCCGCGGTGGTCCAGGTCCGGTGCGACGGCCAACCCTACGAGCGGTGGCGGGCCGACGAACCGGGTGGGATCACCGTGGACACCACCTACGGGCCGCACGTCTTCCAGGTCTTCACGGCCACCGACGGCCGTAGCCCAGTGTGGCGGGCCGGGCCGGGCCACCGGGAACGCAGCGGACCACCGTCGAGCGCTACGCCGTCGCGCGGGACCGGCGAAGGCCACATCTCACCCGCAGACGGCGCGGCGGTGGCCCGCCTCTGGTCGCCGGTCAGTGCATCGGTGTCGCTGTGCGGCGGGGGGTGCTGCGGGGCATGACCACCCGGCCAGTCGTCGAGTTCGACACCTCGACACCCGTCATCGACAGTCATCAGCACGTCATGCTGCCGGTCCAGGACCAGATCGACGCCCTGGACGAGGCGGGCATCGACAAGGCCGTGCTCATCATCGCGCGCCCCCACCCGGAACGAGCGTCCGACCTCGCCGGGTTCCAGCGCGAGATGGCGGTGCTCTCCCGGGCGACCAGCGGGGGCAGCGACGGCGACGAGCCCCTCCGCGCCGCAATGTCCGAGCAGAGAGCAGCGCTGCACGCCCATCCCGATCGCTTCCTCGGGTTCGGCCCGGTCCCGGTGGCCGGGGCGTCGGACATCGACCGGTGGGTCGACGAGGAGGTCGCCGGTCACGGATTCCGCGGGATCGGCGAACTCGTCCCCGTTCCCGACCGGGGCGAGGAGATCGAGCCGGTGGTCCGGGCCGCCTCCGACCACGGCCTGCCGGTCCTGGTGCACGGCTACGCCCCCCAGACCCTCGCCGACATACGCGCATTCGCCGAGATCGCCCGGCGCCACCCAGGCGCACCCGTGATCATCGGCCAGCTCGGAGGAGCGAATTGGCTCACCGCGATCGAGGCGGCCCGGGACGTCCCGAACCTCTATCTGGACATCAGCACCCCGCAACTCGCCTTCGGGCCGCTGCTGGCGATGCAGGAGTGTCCGGAGAAGACGTTGTTCGCCTCGGACGCGCCCTACGACGACATGGTCTCCATCCGCGTGCTCGCCGAGAGGATGATCGCCCGCACCCGCTGCGGGTCCGAGCTACGGGCCCGCATCCTGGGCGGAACCCTCCTGTCCCTGCTCGCAGACTGACGCCCCGATAGGCCGGCGTCCGAGCCGGCGTTGCCCAGCCCCGATCTCAGCGACGAGAGGACAGATGATGAAGGTCGCCTACGTTTTCTCCACGTCCGGTCACACCGCCAGCTACAAGCTCGGGCAGATGATCCTGCCCCAGCTCGAGGAGGACCGGCACGGCGCCGAGGTCGTCGGGATGATGTTCTTCGACGACAACACCTACGTCCTGCGCTCCGGGGACCCGCTGGGTGAACGCATGGCCACCGTGGCCGCCGACCAGAACATCCTGCTGATGCTGTGCGACCGGTGCGCCCTCGAGCGCGGGCTCGCCCAGGGCGAGCCCGGGAGCTGCTCGTCGACCGGGACCGTCCCGGGCGTCGAGGTGGACTGCTTCCCGGACCTCTACGCGGCGTTGGCCGGAAACCCCCCGGACCACATCATCACGCTGTGACTTCTCGTTGACCGGTGGCCCCCGGGCTCGGAGAATTCCTCGCCCGATGCCCGTGGGGGCGGGGACGTGACCCCCGCACCGGCACCCGGGGCGGCTTCGGGCCCATACGCCCAGCTCGATCAGGACGAGGACGGATTACCGGTCGCCGATCACGCCGATGAGCTCCTGGGTCGCGCACGCGAGGCGGGCGAACACGCACCAGGCTTGAGGTGCATCGCCCTCGAGGAATGGTGGGTGATCGAGCACCGCTTCTGACATAATCCAACGGAGTAGCCGTGTGACCAGTACGAATGACGATCCGATAACTTAGATTGTGTCAGCGTTAGGTTGCCGACAATCGTTTAATGTGAGCGTTCTCGGTGGCAGGAATTGTCGCGATAGCGGTGAGGCGTACCCCGGAGAGCTGACATAGCGCGCGATTTAGTGCGTGCGCTCGGAACAGGTGTCGAACCCCGGCGTCACGATCGCTGGGGTCGTGGCCGTGCCGGAGGGGCGTCGCTGATGGACGGCGTCGGGTATGGACCGCTTCACAGGCTCACCGTCGCGAGGAGGACAACGGGTCGGTCTGGTTGGCGTAGACGACGGTGTTGTCACGATGGGAGCGTGCCCTGTCGTCGACGGGCCCGCCGCGGGTGATCAGGTGCATCTCCGGGTGCGTGGTGGGCCGTAGACGTCTCGGGAAAGCGTTCCTGGGGTACTGCCGCACGACGTTGACCTCGTAGGTGATCACCCGGCCGTTGCCGCAGGTGACGGTGAATTCGTCGAGGGGCTCGAGCTGGGAGGGGGCGTAGAACACTTCCCCTGCTCTCCTTCGTCGTGCCCGGCCTTGCCGCCGGTCACGCTCCGCACCCGTGGTTCGTCGGATCAGCACGACTCGGTGGCCGCCATGTCGGGCGAGGGCGGGCAGGAGGATCGGCGCGCGGTGGGTTTGGATCGTCATCCCGAGCGGGACGAGCAGTCGTCCTCTCCCTCGACTGTCGTGGCGGTCGTCGCGGATCGGGGAGCCCGGCTACGGTCGTTGTCCACCCGGTGCGCCGGAGGGACAATGCGAGGATCCAGCTGCTGCGGGGAGTCAGCGGCGTGGTGATCGCAGAGGGGGGACGGTGGCCGAGGACTACGCGCAGGACGCCGGTGCGGCTACGTGCGGTGGAGTCACCGATCCCCAGCGTCTGATCGTCTTGTCGGAGGCCGGACTCGACGCGCGCTCCGATCCCGCCATGGAATGGTTCGCCGAGCGCGTGCGACGGTGGATGCGGGTGCCGGTGGCCCTGGTCTCCCTGGTCCGTCTCGACGAGCAGGTCTTCCCCGGTGCCGTCGGGCTCGTCGAGCCGTTCGCGAGTTCGCGGCGGACACCGTTGACGCACTCGTTCTGCCAACACGTCGTCGCCACCGGGCGCCCGCTCGTCATCGACGACGCCCGGGCAGACCCGCTGGTGGCCTCCAACCTGGCGATCCCCGATCTCGGGGTGGTGGCGTATGCCGGGATACCGCTCACGGACGAGGCGGGCCACGTCCTCGGCTCGCTCTGCGCGATCGACCACGACCCCCGTCGCTGGGGCGCCGACGAGCTCGAGATCCTGCACGATCTGGCCTCTGCGTGTTCGACCGAGCTCCGGCTGCGGCTGGCTCGTCGGGACGCCGAGCGGGAGCGGGCCGACCGGGATCGTCTGGAGCTCTCCCTGCGGGAGTCCTTCGAGCGCTCGCAGACCCTTCTCGAGGTGTCCCGGTCGGTCGGGGACAGCACCTCCGTCGAACAGGTCCGAGCCGGGCTGGTCGACCTGGCCGGTGGCGTCCTGGGCGCCGAACACGTCGCGCTCTTCGCCGTCCGCGACGGCGATCTCCAGCTGCTCGTGGCGCCGGGCACGGAGCGGACCGGCGCGGACCGGGCCTGGGCGGACCTGGAGGACGACGCGCAGGCACCCCCGCGTCGGGCGGTTACCGAGCAACGGATCGTGACGTGGTCGACCGAGGACGGCTACGAGGCGCTGCTCCCGCGGTCGACGCGAGCGCTCGGCCTCGGGGCGGTGGCGGCAGCACCGGTGTCGGACACCCGCGGCGTGCTGGGTGTCCTGATGCTCGGGTGGACGGGACCTCGGCGGTTCACTCCGGCGGATCTGCTGCTGGTCAACACCGTCGCGCTGTACACCGCGCAGGCCTTCGACCACGTCGGGTGGGTCCAACACCGGGTGAGCGTGGCCCGCCAGATGCAACAGGCGATGTTGACCACGCTCCCGGAGGTACCGGGCCTGCAGCTCGCGGCCAGGTACGTGCCCGCGGACGACCGCGAGTACGTCGGCGGCGACTGGTACGACGTCCTCGCCTTCTCCGACGACACCGGACCCGGCGACCCGGTCGTGGTGGTGTCGGTCGGCGACATCGTGGGACACGCGCTCGATGCCGCGATCGACATGGGCCAGGTGCGGTCGATGCTGCGCCAGAGTGCCTGGGACAGCACGTCCCGTCGGCCGTCGACGATCATGTCCCGGTTCGAGACCGCGAACGACGGGACCGGGCTCGGTGCCGCGGGCACCGCGGTGGTGGCGTGTCTTCGCCCCAGCGACCCGAGGCAATGGGCGATGACGTGGATCAACGCGGGGCACCCTGAACCGCTGCTGGTGTACCCCGACGGGACCACCCGGCTGCTCGACGGACACGGCCGACTGTTCGGCCTGCCACGCGGCTCGACCGAGGACCGTCAGGACCTGGAGCTGACCGTCCCGGTCGGAGCCACCCTCGTCCTCTACACCGACGGCATCGTGGAACGGCGTGGTGTCGACGTCGACGAGCGCACCGGCGAACTCCGCGCGGTGTTGGCCCGACACGCAGGCTCAGGTCCGGACGCCCTCGTTGATGCCGTGCTCGACGGGTTCGGTCGCGATGCCGGCGACGACATCGTCGTGCTGGCGGTCCGGTTCGTGTAGTGCAACACCTGGGGATCTGCACGCCCGCCCGCACCCGCGGGCAGCGACCGTCCACTGCGAACTCTCCCGCCCGTCACGGCTGACCTGGCTCATACCTCGAGTGCCGGGCGGCGGGGCGCTTCCGATCCGGGTCGTCGGGGTATCGGGTCCTCGCTTCGGGGACTTCCTCGGCGCATCGCGACCACAGCGCCCCGGGGGTGGGACCGACCGTGTCAGCCGAGAGGCCACCACCGGCGCAGGAGTCCGCCCGCTACCCGGCCGGCGCCGGACCCCCCACAGCCGAGACCGCATCGGCGTCCACGCCCGGCACGGGACGCTCCTCACCACCGGTGGCGGCACGCAGGCCCGGTGCTCCCCGTTGGGACGACGCGGCCGATGACTGGCTGATCCGTGAGGCGACCTCGGGGTCCACGTTCTCCGGGCAGGCCTTCGAGGTGCTGCTGCGTCGCCATCAGGACCGCATCTACCGGATCGCGCTGCGGATCACCGGTGACCCCGCCGACGCCGCGGATGTCGCCCAGGACGTCGCGGTGCAGCTGTGGCGGGCCCTGGTCACCTTCACAGGCTCCTCGACGTTCTCGACCTGGCTCCATCGAATCGTGATCAACCGCAGCCTCAACCTCCAACGCGCCCGCCGCGTGCCCACGCGTGGCACGAGCGAGCTGCTCGATCAGGACCACCCCCGCACCACCGGGCCGGCCCAGCGGGTCGAGGACGCCGCACGCCTGGACGCCGCGACGCGCTCGCTGGCGGCGCTGCCCGCCGAGCAGCGGGCAGCAGTGGTGCTCTGCCAGATCGAGGGAATGTCCTATCGGGAGGCCGCGATCGTCGCCAACATCAGCGAGCCCGCCCTGCGCAGTCGCCTCGAGCGCGGCCGACGCAACCTGCTCGCCGCGATGAAGGACTGGACATGACCCGCACCGGTGCCACCGGGAACGAGCCGCCGGAGCGGCTGGCGTGCGGGGCCGACCCCGACGCGCTGCTCGAGCAGATCGCCGAGGGTCGCGGCGCCGAGCGCGACGACCACCAGCGTCAGTGCCCGCACTGCCAGGCCACCCTCGCCGAGTACTCGCGACTGTGGGCGCCGTTCGACGAGCTCGCCGCCACCGAGGTCCATGCCCCGCCCGGGCTGTTCGACCGGGCGCTGGCCACCATCCGCGAGCAGGCCGGTCCGGCCGGCTACGGCCGGGTCGCCGACGAGACGGACTCGTTCCTGGTCGCGGCGCGCGCCGTGGTCGCCGTCGCCGGGCGCGCCGCCCGCACCAGCGCCGGGGTCCGGATGGCCCTCGGCGCCCTCGGCAGGGTCATCGACCCCACCCCGTCCACGGTCGCCGCCGGGATCAGCGGGCAGAGCGTCGCGCTCGAGCTGACCGTGGCCGCCGAGTACGGCCACGACATGCAACGCCTCGCCGAGCACCTCCGCGCCCGGGTCGCCGCCGAGGTCGCCGCCCAGACCGGCCTCGAGGTCGTCACCGTCGACGTCGCCATCACCGACGTCTTCCCCACCCCCACCGATCACGACGGCCAGGACCACCGGCCGATGTGAACGGGGTCACCCGAGACGGACCGAGAGGATCCTCGGCCGGGCGGGTCCAACCGCAGGTCGACCGGAACGCAGTGCGCACCGGTCGCCGGCGCCCCCGGCCCTCGGGGACGTCGGCCCAGACGACATCGCGCGAGGAGTTCTCCATGACCGTCCCCACCACCTCCACCCCCGCCAGCGCCTCCAGCGCGGGGACCACCGGGCCGGCCGGCGGGTCGGCGCTCGCAGCGTCCCCCGCCGCCGGAGGCGGGCTGGACAGCGCGCAGGGCAAGACCACCATCTCCGACGCCGTGGTCTCCAAGGTGGCCGGCATCGCTGCCCGAGAGGTCCCCGGCGTGCACGGCTTCGGCGGCGGCGCCGCCCGCGCCTTCGGTGCGATCACCGAGCGCATCCCTGGCGGCCGCGCGTCGAGTACCCAGGGCGTGTCGGTCGAGGTCGGCGAGCGCCAGGCCGCGATCGACCTCACGATCGTGGTCGAGTACGGCGTCGCGATCTCCGAGCTCGCCCGTGCCATCCGCCGCAACGTCATCGGCGCGGTCGAGCAGATGACCGGTCTGCAGGTCGTCGAGGTCAACATCAACGTCGTCGACCTGCACCTGCCCTCCGCGGACGACGACGCCGCCGACGACCAGGCTCCTGCGCGTCCCACCAACCGCGTTCAGTGACCTCCCCGCGCTCCGGCGGGACCCCCCTTCCCGGGGACGGGGGCATTGCCCCGGCCTCGACCGGGCCGGGCCCGATGCCCCCCACGGCCGAGAGTCCGCCCGGGCCGCCGGTCGACGTCGCACCCCGGTTCGACCCGGCCGGGTCGGTCACCGCGCCGGTCGCCCGCGACACCGACGCGCTCGCCGAGCCCGTCGCCGCCGCGGTGCTGGCCTGCCCTGCGGTGTCGCGGCTCTCCGCCGGACCTTTCGGCACCGTCGGCACCTACCTGCCCGGGCGTCGGGTGACCGGGGTCCAGATCACCGCCACCGAGGTGACCGTGCGGGTCGTGGGTCATCCCGGGCCGCTGCGAACCCTCGAAGCCCAGATCCGCGCCGCGGTCACCCCCCTGGTCCCCGGCCTGCCGGTCCACATCGGCCTCGATGACCTCGACACCGGCGACCTCGAGGTCGACAGACCCTGATCCTGGCCGGCTCCGATCCCGTGCGGCCCTGATCCCGTGCGGTCCTGATCCCGGTGGCGCGGGTCGCTGACCCGGGCCTCCCCGGGCGTCCGTCGGGCCCGGCCCCTCGCCGGGCCCGCCGGATGTGTCGCTCCGCCTCCGGCCGGCGCTCCATCCGTCCTGGCCCTCCCGTCCTCCTTCGTGGTGGGCCCCTTCTCGCTCTTCCCGGAGTTGATCGACATGCCTGTCTCCCACACCGCCCTCGGCCTGATCGTCGGCCTCGTCCTGGGTGTCTCGGCCGCCTTCGGCGGGTTCGTGGCGTTCCTGATCGTGCTCGTCCTCGGCGCGCTGGGCCTGCTGATCGGCCGGGTCCTCGACGGCCAGCTCGACCTCGACGGCCTCACCGGCCGCGGCCGGTCCGGCTCGAACCTCTGAGGGCCCACCCGATGAGCAGCCCCTCCGGCCCTCGCGCCGCCCGCCCGGGCCCCGAGCCCGACGACACTCCGACCGGGCAGTTCTCCACGGCTCCGCCCACCCGCGCGGGCTTCTCGCCGGTCACGGAGAAGGTCACCTCGACCGCGAACACCCCCACGCCCGGTACCGGCCGGCACGCCGCCGACGCTCCCGAGGCCGCCGAGCGCGGCTCGCTGTCGATCGAGGACGTCGTGGTGGAGAAGGTCGCCGTCGCCGCAGCCGCCGAGATCGACGGCGTCGGCGGCGCCGCGCGCCGCGTGCTCGGCGTCCCGACCGGGCGCGACGACGGCGACGGTCGACCCCGTGCCTCGGCGCGAGTCAGCGGCCAGACCGCTGCCGTCGAGGTCCGCCTCACCGTCGCCTACCCCGCCTCAGTGCGTGAGACCACCGAGGCGGTCCGCGCGCACGTCCGCGACCGGGTCGAAGCGCTGACCGAGCTCAGCGTCGCCCGCGTCGACATCTCCGTCGCCGCCCTCACCCGCGGCACGTCCGTGACCCGGAGGGTGATCGCGTGATCCGCCGTCCTCGCCGCAGCCTGCCCGCCACGATCGTCGCGCTGGTGATGCTCGCGGTGTGCGTGCTCGTCGTCGTCGCGGTCGTGCAGTCCCTGCTCGGCCGGACCCCGTTCATCACGCTCTCCGCGCTGCTCGGGGTGACCTCGTCGCAGAGCTGGTCGAGCGCTGGCACCGTCGCCGTCGCGATCGTGCTCGCCGTCCTCGGACTGATCCTGCTCGTCATCGCCCTGCGTCCCGGGACACCGACCGTGCTGCCGCTGCGCGCCCTGGTCGACGACGACGACGGCAGCCGCGGCGCCGACGCCGGCGTCCGCCGCAACACCCTCACCAAGGACCTCGCCACCACCGCGGGCGCCGTCCCCGGGGTCACCTCCGCCGACGTCTCCGCCCGCCTCGGACGCATCACCGCCACCGTCACGGTCGCCGCCGCCGACCCCGCCGCCGTGCCCGCCGAGGTCCAGACACGGCTCGAGACCCGGATCGTCGAGATCGGCCCCGCCGCCCGCCCCCGCGTGCGGGTCCGCGCCCGCGCCGACAAGAACACCTAGGAGGGGCCGTCATGGCCAGCCCGAACCGGCCCGCCCGGCTCAACCGCACCCTGCTGCTAGTCGTCGCGATCGTCCTGCTCGCCGCCGCCGCGTTCACCCTGCTCACCGCCTTCGCCGTGCTCCTGCTGATCCCCGCCGACCAGGCGCTGACCCCGGCGTCGCTCTCCCCGCCGACCTGGGTGTCCTACGTCGCGATCGCGATCGCGGTGATCGTCGGGCTGCTCGCGCTGCGCTGGCTGCTCGCCCAGACCCAGCGCCGCGCCAAGACCGGCACCTGGCGCCTCGAGGCCGACCCTGCCACGGGCGCCACCCGCATCGACGCCCAGGACGCCGTCGCCCCCCTGGTCGACGAGGTCGAGAACTACCCCGGCGTGCACCGCGCCTCCGCACGCCTCGCCGGCACCGTCGCCCGCCCGATGCTCTACCTCACCGTGGGCACCGAGGACGCTGCCGACATCACCGACGTCCGCCGCCGGATCGACACCGAGGCCGTGCCCCGGCTCCGGCAGGCCCTCGACCTGACCGCCCTGCCCGCCGAGGTCCTCTTCCGCCTCGACGACGCCCGCAGCGCCCGACTCACCTGAGCCCACCCACCATGCGCCCGGCCCGGCACCGGGTGGCGGAGCTTCCCACCGACCTTCGAGCGCCCGCACCCAATCCGGGTGCAGAAGGGTACGGGAATCCGTGCAGTCGGCTTCGTGAAACGACAGCGGGCACGACGATCGGCATCGCCGCTCCGTCCCCAGAGGCGACGGTGGGGGAGGGGCGTGGCGAATCGGCGCTGCTCGACGCCGGTGCCGCCTGGACCCGCTGGCGCGACCTGCTCGGCTCCCACGGCATCACAGACGGCCCCGCCTGGCGCGGCATCGACCGCTACGGCCGCCGCCCCCGCACCAACGGGCTGCACCGCAACTCGATCGCCGAGATCATCAAACGCCGCGCCGCCGCCGCCGGGCTCGAGGACGCCGACCTGTGGGGCGGGCACAGCCTCCGGCGCGGGTTCGCCACCGAAGCCATCGCCGCCGGCGTCCCCGAACGCGACGTCCAACGCCACGGCCGCTGGCGCTCCCGCGCCTCCATGGACCCCTACATCGACGCCGCCCGCACCTTCGACCCCACCAACCCCACCCACTGGCTCACCTGACGGAAAGCATCGGTTCTCGGAAGTTGACCGGCACACCTCGCTGCATCCCGCCGACGGCGCGGACGACCTCAGTCACGGCATGGCTCGAGGAGGCCAAGGAGACCGCCTGACCGCGTCGAGGACGACGTCCAGCCGCGCCGGCGATGGACCGTCATCGTCCGCACCGGCGGGCGCGGGGGAGCCGGGCGAGCCCGGCGGAGGACCCCGCACCCGGCTGTCGTCCGTGGGAAAGCGGACCGAGCGCTGGTTCGTGCTGGCTGTGCCGGCCGGGGGCGTACCCGTGACGACTGGTCGCCCGCGCGCTCGGATTCGCCGCACTCACGACGAACGTCGGACGCACCGGAGTGCACCGCGGTCTTCGGCGGCCCGACGTACGACGAGGCCAGGAGTGGGCTCGCTAGTCGGTGAACCCCGGCACGGAGAAGGCGTCTCGGAATCGGCGGAGCGCGGTGTCGGTGTCGGTGGCGGCCCATCCTTCGAGCCCAACGGTGCCCTGCCAGTCGGCGGCGTCGAGGGCGGCGGCGATGGCGCCGTAGCGGATTTCTCCGGTGCCGGGTTCGCAACGGCCGGGGACGTCGGCGACCTGGATCTCGCCGACCCAGGGCAGGGCCCGGCGGGTGAGTTCGACGAGGTTCCCCTCACCGATCTGGGCGTGGTAGAGGTCGAGGTTCATCCGCAGGCCGGGGCTGTCGACGGCGCGGACGAGGGCGAGGGTGTCCTCGGCGCGGGCGAAGGGGGTGCCGGGGTGGTCGACGGCGAGGTTGAGGTTCTCCAGGGTGAACACCCGCCCGGCGCGCTCTCCGAGTTCGGCGATGCGGCGCAGGGTGTCGGCGGCGGTCAACCACATGGCCGGGGTGACCACGTCGACCGGGCGGACAGGCAGGCCGCGGCCGTCGAGTCCGGTGCCGTGCAGGTTCAGCCGGGGGCAGCCGAGCTGCTCGGCGACCTCGACGGATCGGGCCGCGGAGGAGAGCAGGGCCTCGATGCCGTCGGGCTCGAGCAGGTCGCCGGTGATGTAGCCGGTCATGGAGGAGAACCGGGCGCCGGTGGTGACGAGCTCGTCGATGTCCTTGGTGGTCCAGTTCCAGATTTCGACCTCGAACCCGGCGTCGTGCAGGCGGGTGACGCGCTCGGTGTAGGGGAGATCGGTGTGGAGCATCTCGGCGCTGGCGGCAAGGGTGAAGCTCATCGGAGGTCCTTCACAGTGACAGTGGTGCCGTTCTCGATGCTGCGGATGGCGGCGTGGGCGATCTCGAGAGCGGTACGGGCGTCGCGGGCGCCGACCACCGCGGGCTGCTGGGCGCGGATGGCGTCGGCGAAGGCGGCGAACTCGCCGACGTAGGCGGTGTGGAGCAGGTCGGTGTCGGCACGGGAGGTGTCCACGTGCCGCCCGTCGGCGAGATGCAGGATCATGTCAGTGGCACGGCCGTCGCCGGCGGTGACCATCCCGGCGGAGCCGAACACCTCGGCGCGGACGTCGTAGCCGTAGAGGGCGGAGAAGCTGGCCTCGGCGGTGGCGATGGCGCCGTTGTCGAAGGTGATCGTGACGACCGCGGTGTCCAGGTGTCCCGAGGCCTTCGCGTCCGGGCGCACGAGGGCGTCGGCCATGGCGTTGACCCGCGTCGGGGTGGCGCCGGGGTTGAGCCAGCACAAGGTGTCGAAGTCGTGGATGAGGGTCTCGAGGAAGATCGTCCACTGCGGGATGCGTGTCGGGTCGGCGGTGAAGGGGCCGGGGTCACGGGTCAGCGAGCGCAGCAGCTGTGGGGTGCCGATCTGACCGTCGACCACGGCGCGCCGGGCGGCGGCGAAGCCGGGGGAGAAGCGGCGGTTGAATCCGACCTGCAGCACGGTGCCGGCGGTGTCGGCGGCGGCGACGACCCGGTCGGCGTCGGCGAGGGTGGTGGCCATCGGCTTCTCGACGAAGACGTGCTTGCCGGCCTCGAGCGCGGCGATGACGAGGTCGGCGTGGAACCGGGCCGGGGCGCAGATGACGACGCCGTCGAGGTCTTCGGTGGCGAGCAGCGCTGCCGGGTCGCTGCCCGAGGGGACCTCGAGAGCGTCGCCGAGGCGGCCCGCGGCGGCGGCGTCGGGGTCGACCACCGAGGTCAGCTCGACGCCGGGGACGTGGCGGGCGAGGGCCTCGGCGTGGTGGGTGCCGATCCGGCCGGTGCCCACGAGGGCGAGCCGGACGGTGCGGGTGGCGAGTCGGGTCATGGCAGCCTCATCAACTAGTACGTTCTAGTAGCACGTTCTAGGTTAAGGTTGGACGGTCGACGACGTCAACGGAGGATCGATGGGCGCCTCACGGCCGACCATGGTCGACATCGCGCGAGCCGCAGGCGTGTCGACGGCCTTGGTCTCGATCGTGATGCGTGGCGTTCCGGGAGCCAGCGACACGACACGCGCCCGGGTCCTCGCGGTGGCCGACGAGCTCGGCTACGTCCCCGACCAGCGGGCTCGCAAGCTGCGCCAGCGCCGGTCCAGGGTGCTCGGCGTGTGTTTCGGCCTGCGCCATGCGTTCCACGGCGACCTGGTCGAGCAGCTCTACGTCGCCGCCGCGGATCGCGGACTGGACCTCGCGCTCTCGGCGACCGCACCCGGTCGCCACGAGACGGCCGCGGCGCAGGCCCTGCTGAGGGAACGTCCCGAAGCGCTGATCCTGCTGGGTCCCACCCTGTCCGACGAGGCGCTCGACGACCTCGCCGCGAGAGTTCCGGTGGTGGCGCTCGCCCGGTCGACCGCGGCGAACGTGAGCGCGGTGATCTCCGACGAGCGAGCCGGGATCGACGCCGCCATCGCCCACCTCGTCGGCCTGGGACACTCGGACATCGCCCACGTCGATGGCGCCCACGCACCCGGTTCCGACGAGCGACGGACGGCCTTCCGTGACGCGGCCCGCCGCGCGAATCTCACCGGCTCGCGGGTGCTGACCGGCGGGCTCACCGAGGTGGACGGGATACGCGCTGCGCGGGAGCTGCTCGACGGGCCGCTGCTCCCGACCGCGGTCGTGGCCTTCAATGACGTCTGTGCGGTCGGCGTGCTCGAGGAGCTACGACGCAGCGGGGTCGCGGTCCCCGGCGACGTGTCGGTCGTCGGCTTCGACGACTCGAGCATCGCCCGCCTCGCCCACATCGACCTCACCACCGTCGCCCAGGACGTTCCCGGGTTGGCATCCGGCGGCGTCGCCGCCGCCGCTGCTCTCGCCTCCGGCGAGCCGTCCCGTCGGGTCGTCCTCGACCCCCATCTGGTCGTCCGCTCGACGACCGGCCCCGCCTCTGGGCACCAGCCCGGCGACGCCACGTAGGCCGACGCGGCTGTACGAGAGGTGGGTGCTCCCGAGGTCCGTGAGCGCCTCTGTGGTGCGTCTTGGTGGCGTCAGCGGTGGGCGATGTCCAGCTCGATGACCCCGCAGCCCGCGAGGTAGGTACGGGTGCGTTGCGCGATCGGGGGCGGCGTGTCCGGGTGGCACGGATACATGTCCTGCTCGACGATCGGGTAGATGTCCCGGCCCAGGCCGGCGACCGCGTCGAGGACCGGCCGCATGTGCGGCCCTCCATAGGGCGGCTCGATCATCACCCCGCGGCGGACGGCCTCGGGGAACCCGAGGTCCTCTGCCTCCACCTGGGCACGAATCGCGGGGTCGACCTGCTTGAGATGCACGTACCCGATCCGTTCCGCGAACCGCTCGATCAGGTCCACGCAGTCGCCGCGGTAGTACGCGACGTGGCCGGTGGCGAGACAAAGGTTCACGTAGCGGGAGTCGGTCGCGTCGAGGAAGCGTTCGATCTCGGGCTGGTGACCGACATGGGAGTCCGCGTGCGGGTGAAACTGCACGTCCAGCCCGTACTGCTCGAGGATGCGCCGCCCGAGCTCGTCGATCCCCGAGGTCATGCGATCCCACTGGTCGACCGTGAGCTCGCCGCCGACAGCGCGAGTCAGGGCAGCGACCTCGGTGACCTGCTTCCAGACGTCGGCCCACGAGTTCTCGCGGTGCAGGGCCTCGAACACCGTCCCCGCAGAGACCTGCAGGCCGTGTCGAGCGAGGGAATCGCTCAGCTCGGCCGGGTCGGTGGGGAGATAGCCGTACGGGCCGATCTCGATCCAGTCGAAACCGGCCAACGAGACCTCACCGAGGAAACGATCAGCCGAAGAAGAGCCGCCGTTGCGTGACGTCGAGGGACCGCGCCCACGACAGCTTCTGGTGTGGACCGGTACCGAGCCCGGCCACATCGGGCCGGTGCCGGCCCGGATCAGCTCCGGGGGTCCGCTGTGACGACGACCTTGCCCTTCGCTCGACCCTGGGCGACGTACTCGAGTGCGGCAGGGGTCTCGTCGAAGGGAAAGGTGCGGTCGAGCGTAGGACGCAGTGCGCCGGCCTCGTAGAGGGCGGCGAGAGCGGTCAGGGCGGCGCCGTCGGCGTGCATGAAGAGGAAGGCGTAGCGGACGCCGAGCTTGCGGGCCCGGCGGCGGACCTTCCAGCTCAGCGCGGCCATGACCGGGGCGAGGAGCCGCTGTCCGAGCTGTCGGGCGAAGGCCGGGTCGGGTGGGCCGACGACGCTGATCGCCAGGCCGCCGGGGGCGAGGACGGTCAGGGACTTCTCGAGGTTGCTGCCGCCGAGCGAGTCGAGCACGACGTCGAAACCCGAGAGCACCGTCGAGAAGTCCGTGGTGCGGTAGTCGACGAATTCGTCGGCGCCGAAGCCGCGGACCTTGGCCTCGTCGTGTCCGCTCGCGGTGACCGTGACGTGTGCGCCGAGGTGCTTGGCGTACTGGACCACCGTCGCGCCGAGCCCGCCGGCGCCGGCGTGGACGAGCACCTTTTGACCGGGTCGGACATGGGCGACGTCGGCGAGGGCCTGTTTCGCGGCCAGCGCCACCAGTGGGACTGCGCCCGCTTCCGCCATCGTCAGCGACCGCGGCTTGGGTGCGACGTCGTCCTGGTCGATGGCGATCAGCTCGGCGAAGGTGCCGATCCGCAGATCACGAGGGCGGGAATACACCTCGTCGCCGACCTCGAAGCGGGTCACCTCGCGGCCGACGCGCTCCACGGTGCCAGCGACGTCGTGGCCCAAGGTGAACGGGGGCTTGTAGCGCAGGAGCTGCTTGAACTCGCCGTCGCGGACCATCTTGTCCAGCGGGTTGATGCTCGCCGCGGCGACCCGGACGAGGACGTCGCGCGGTCCGACCGTCGGCTCGGGCACCTCGGCCGCCCGCAGGCCGTCGGGACCGTACTTCTCGACCACGAAGGCCTTCATCGCTGCTCTCCTCCCGGAACGGACTTCTCGGGGCGGTCGAGGAACTCCACGAGGGCCGGCGCGAATGCCTCGTGGTGCTGGAACACACCGCCGTGCCCCGAGTCGGGAAAGACGACGAGTTCCGAGCCCGGGATGCGGTGGTGCAAGTCCCGGGAGAGCGCGGAGGGCACCATGCGGTCGTGGTCGCCGTTGGCGATCAGCGTGGGTTGGTGGACCTTCGAGAGGTCGGATGGGGTGCCCAGGCCCCACCGTGTGATCGCCACGAGCTGGGCGAGGAACCCCGTCACGGCCATCGGGGCGTCCCGGTCGCTCGTGCGTTCCTCGAGGCGTTCGAGGAACGCTGTGGCAGCTCGTTTGCCCTCCGGGTCGCGGCCGAAGAACAGGAAAGCCTTTGGATCCACACGGGCGAGCCCGGCCCGGACGATGTCGTAGAAGGTGACGGCGGGGACCTTCGCGATCCCGCTGCCGCCGCGCGGTCCGGTGCCCGCGAGGACGAGCCTGCGGACGAGGTCGGGGTGGCGCTCGACGAGGACCTGGGCGACGAACCCGCCGAGGGAGAAGCCGACGACGTCGACGAGCTCGTGTCCCAGTGCAGTGACGAAGGCGTAGGTGTCGTCGGCCATCGCCTCGACGGTGCCGGGAACCGAGCCGGTGGACGCACCGACGCCGCGGTTGTCCACGGCGATGACGTGGTGGCCGGCGGCGACGGCATCGACGATCCGCGGGTCCCAGTTGTCCAGGGTGGCCGCGAGGTGGACCAGGAACACGACCGGCACGCCACCGGTCGGCCCCAGCTCGCGGTAGGTGAACGTGATCCCCGCGGCGGCGACGGTGCGCGTCGGGGCCAGCGCATATCGGGTGACGACGACCTGGTTACTGGCATTCATGAGCGGATTCCTGACAGGTGTTGCCCGCTGATCGGTCCGTGGATCGGTCGACCCCTCGGGCGACGGCGTGTTCGATCATAGTACGAACATACTGCCATGGCGTGCAGTTCCGGTGCGCGTCGTGTCGGCCCCTCAGGGCATCGGGATGGGACCCTGCGGGGGGAGGGCCAGGACGTCGAAGAGCTCCGCGAGCGCCGAGGGGGGCCCGGAGGCGACGGTGGCCCGCCCGCTCGCGAGGGCTCCGGACGGCGTCAGCTCGCGGAGCGCGAGGGCGAGGAAGGTCGCGAGGTCGCTCTCGACCCGGGCCGTCGGCTCGACCGGGGACGGGCCCGAGCGGGGCAGGACCCGCCCCTCGGCCATGCGCAGATGGAACACCTCGCGCCCGACGTGGAACTCCACGACGTCGTCGCGGTGCGCCGCCGGCGCCCGCTCCGGGGCGTGCGTCAGGCACAGGGCGATCAGCTCGGCCCGGATCGTTCCCGGATCGACGCGCTCGTCGAGGGGGAGCTGCAGACCCCACAGGGCGAGACCCACCACGGGCCCGCGCAAGCGCTCGCCCTCCTCGGTGAGTTCGTAGACCGGAACGCTCGCCGGCTCGGGCAGAGTCGCCCGCCGGACGGCGCCCGCGTCTTCCAGCGTCGTCAGGCGCATCGAGAGGCGATTGCTCCCGATACCCGGGAGCGACGCGAGCAGGTGTTTGAACCGCTTCGGGCCCAGCAGTAGCTCCCGGACCACCAGCAGGGTCCACCGCTCGCCCAGGACGTCGAGCGAGCGGGCCAGCGGACACATCTGTCCGTAGGTCCGTGTCGGCGCCGAACTCGTGCTCATGGCCTTCCCTCCCCGATCGACAGTGCCATCTTGACACACGATTCGGGCCTAACCACTATACGTTTCGTATACCGATCAGAGCAGGAGCTTCGATGAGCCAGCCCCGCCCGACAACCGACCACCAGCCGTCGACCGACGCGGCCCGCGTCGCGTGGCAGGACGCGCCGACCCGAACCCTTGAGGTCAGCGGCGTGCGGTTCCGCTACCGCGAACTGGGCCCCCGTGGCGGCGTGCCGGTGGTCTTCCTGCACCACCTCACCGCGGTGCTCGACGACTGGGACCCCCGGGTCGTCGACGGGCTCGCCGCGCACCACCACGTGATCACCTTCGACAACCGGGGCGTGGGCGGCTCCAGCGGCTCCGTGCCCTCGACGGTGCAGGAGATGGCCGCCGATGCGGCCATGTTCATCCGCGGCCTGGGCCACGAGAAGGTCGACCTCCTCGGGTTCTCCCTCGGCGGCGGCGTGGCGCAGTTCGTGACCCTGCAGAACCCGGACCTCGTGCGGAAGGCGATCTTCACCGGCACCGGCCCCGCGGGGGCAGGCGGACTCGACAAGATGGTCCGGATCGCGGGCCTCGCCTACCTCAAGGCCGCGCTGACCTTCAGCGACCCGCGGAACTTCCTGTTCTTCCCTCGCACCCCCGAGGGCAGGCGCGCCGCGAAGGCCTACCTCACACGGCTCAAGGAGCGCACCGCCGACCGCGACGAACGGATCTCCCTGCAGGCCATGGGCGCGCAGCTCCGGGCCATCGTCGACGCCGGTCGACAGCAGCCGCAGGACCTCGGGGTCATCGACAAGCCGGTCCTGGTCGCCAACGGGGACGCCGACCTGATGGTCGCCAGCGAGCACTCCGCCGACATCGCCCGGCGCATCCCGGGCGCCCAGCTGGTCATCTACCCGGGCTCCGGGCACGGCGGAATCTTCCAGTACCACGAGCAGTTCGTGCCTACCGCCCTCGCTTTCCTCGCCTCGTGACCTACGACCTCGCCGGTCGCACCGTGCTGGTGACCGGGGCCTGCGGCGGGCTCGGGGTCGCTCTGGCCGAAGCCCTGCGGGCCAAGGGGGCGCGCCTGGCCCTGGTCGACCTCGATGCCGACCACGTCACCGATCGGGCCCGCCGGCTAGGCGACCAGCGGGCCGCCGCCGGCTGGGCGGCCGACGTGCGCGACCTCGACCGGCTGATCGAGGTCGCCGCGTCGGTCCGCGCACACTTCGGGCGGTTCGACGTCGTCGTGGCGGCCGCCGGTGTCCTCGGGCCGCTCACCGCCCTCGGGACGACGCGCGAGGCCGACTGGCAGCGGGTCGTCGACGTCAACCTCGGCGGCGTGTGGCGGACCTTCAAGGCCACCGCCCCTCACGTCACCGAAGTGCGCGGCCACATGCTGGCCCTGTCCTCGATGATCGGCTTCATCCACCCACCCCTGCTGGGCAGCTACGCGGCCAGCAAGGCCGGTGTGTGGGCCCTGTGCGACTCCCTGCGTCTCGAGCTGCGCGGCTCCGGGGTGACGGTCGGCAGCGTCCACCCGATCATCTTCCGGACCCCGATGATCGGCGACGCCCTCGAGAGCCCCGCCGCTTCGGCGCTCGTGCGCGACTTCACCGGAGTGTTCGCCCCCGTACCGCTGCCGACCGTCGTCGAGGCGGTGGTACGCGGCATCGAACGCCGTTCCGCGCACGTCGTGACCCCCCGGCGGGTCCGCCCTGCAGCCCGCGCTGCCGGACTGGCCCAGGCCGCGCTGGAGCGCATCCACTTCCGCCCGCGCGCGATCAGTGAAGCCGTCCGGCTCGGGTCGCTGCCCGACCAGCCGCGCCGCGACGCGACCACGCCGTCCTGAATCTCGACCGACCGCCTTCAAGGAGGCCCCGGGATGTCCGTCCTGTCCGACCCGTTGACTCTGGCCTGCGGCCAGGTACTCCCCAATCGGATCATGAAGTCCGCCCTGAGCGAGGCGCTCGGCACGCGGAGCAACGCTCCCGACCACCGCCTCGAGCGCCTCTACACCACCTGGGGCGGAGGCGGTTACGGCCTGGTGGTCACCGGCAACGTCATGGTCGATCGCAGCCAACTCGGGGAACCCGGGAACGTCGTCATCGAGGACGAACGCGACCTCGACGCCCTGACCAGGTGGACCAAGGCCGCCCACGACGGCGGCACCCCCCTGTGGGCCCAGCTCAACCACCCGGGCCGCCAGGCCAATCCCCTCGCCCTCGGGCACACCCCGGTGGCACCGAGCCCCGTCGCGGTGAGCCTGCCCGGCGCGGCGAGGCCTCGGGAGCTGACCGGGCGCGAGATCGAGGACATCATCGACCGCTTCGCCGCCGCTGCCTCGGTGTGCGAGACCGCCGGATTCGACGGCGTCCAGATCCACGGCGCGCACGGCTACCTCGTCGCCCAGTTCCTCTCCCCGGCCACCAACCGGCGCACCGACGACTGGGGCGGCGATCCGCAGCGCCGCATGCGGTTCCTGCTCGAGGTCGTGCGCCGGGTCCGTGAGCGGGTCTCGCCCGGGTTCGCCGTCGGGATCAAGCTCAACTCCGCGGACTTCCAGCGCGGCGGCTTCAGCGAGGACGAGTCCCGCGGTGTCATCGAGTCTCTCGCCCACGAGCGCATCGACCTCATCGAGGTCAGCGGCGGCAGTTACGAGGAACCGGCCATGATGGGCACCGCCGCCGAGAGCACCCGCGCCCGCGAGGCCTACTTCCTCGACTACGCCCGCACCGTGCGGGAACTCGCCGGCGACATTCCCCTCGCCGTCACCGGAGGCTTCCGGACCCACGGCGGCATGGCTGCCGCAGTCGAGTCCGGCGACTGCGACGTCGTGGGCATCGGACGACCGACCGCCGTCGTGCCCGACGCTGCCGCGGCCATCCTCGGCGGGCGGGTCGACGCCCTCCCGAGCCATCGGATGCAGTTCGGCATGCGCCGCGTGCTGGGCGCCGTCACCGACCTCAAGGCCCTCGACGGGTTCCTCGACCTGAGCTGGCATGCCGATCAGCTCCACCGGATCGGCGCCGGACTCGACCCCGACCCCGACCGGGGGGTCATCGCGACGACGGTGTCGATGCTCCGCCGCAACGGGCGGGTCACCTCGCCGCGGCGTACCTCGTCGGGGACGGGCCCTCGATGAGCGCGGATACGGCGGACTTCGTGACGGTGGACGCCTTCACCCGACCTGCCGGCGGGTTCCGCCGATGGCGGACGTCGGTGCAGGCCGTCCTCTCCGCGGGGGTCGAAGGGCTCCGCGCGGCGACGACGAATCGCACCAACGACGGCACGCACAGCCTCGTGCCCCACGTCGTGCCGGGCGGCGCCGCCTTGGTCGCTGCCTGGGACAGCCCCGAGGCGGCCGCGGCGGCGTGGCGTGGCCCCCTCGGGCGGCTCCTGGTCGGGCGCGACCACTTCAGCCTCGACGGTGAGGTCGTGCGGGTGAGGACCCAGCATCCCGGCGACGACTGGTACGGATGGAGCCCGTCGGCGGCCGGCGCCCGGGAGATCGAGCGGGACGAGCCGCTCGTGGTGATCGTGCACGGGGTGCTGCGCCCGCGCTGCCTACCGGGGTTCCTGCGCAACAACCTCCACGCCGCCAGCAGGGCGGCGCACCACCCCGGGCACCGGGGGAGCGTCGACATCTCCTCGGACCTGCCCTTCGAGCACACCTCGGTCAGCCTGTGGTCCTCCGCCGCTCAGGCCCTCGACTACGCCTACGCGCCCGGCGGACACGCTTTCGCGATGAAGCACGCGGTCTCGACCGACACCCACCGCACGGGGGTGTTCCTGCGCATCCGCCCACTCGCGAGCGCCGGCGGTCTCGGTCTCCCCGGCCCCGCGTACCCGGACCTGCGACCGACGCGCAGGACGGACCACTGACGTTCGGAGCTCAGCGTGCGGCCTCGTCGTCGAGATCGAGCATCGCGAGGACGTCCCGCTGCCCCTGGTCGAGGAGCTCCTCAGCCAGGGCGGGGTCGTCGACCGCCCGCGCCAACTGCAGGGTCCCGAACAGGGCGGCCAGGGCGCCGAGCACCCGCACCCGGAGCCGTCCGGGCTCGTCGGGTTCGAGATGGGCCGCGACGACGTCGGCCAGCCCGACGATCCCTGCCGTGTAGGCAGCCCGCGCCGCGGGCGAGCTCCGGTCGATCTCGCCGAGCAGTGCCGCGGAGGGGCAGCCCTCCCTGCGCGCGTCGCGGTGCTCGCCCGACAGGTAGGCACGGACCACGCACGCCAGCCCGTCCCGGCCGTCGACCCCGCGGTAGACGTCGGCCTGGGTCTGGAGCGTGTCGGCGATCACGTGGGCGATGAGGTCGTCCTTGGAGGCGAAGTGTGCATAGAAGGCGCCGTTGGTCAGACCGGCGTCCTTCATCAGGGTGGCGATCCCGGAGCCGTCGAACCCGTCCTGCCGGAACCTCAGGCCGGAGGACTCCACGATCCGACGCCGAGTGGCCTTCTTGTGCTCCGCGGCGTACCTCGACACGACGCCGTCCTTCCGTCGACTGGGGTTGTCGAGTTCCGAGTCTAATCTTATGGTCGTCATATTACGATCGTTCGCTGATTCTTCGGACCAGCCCGAGCCTGCGCTCGATCACCACAGGAGGTCGTCATGCCGTCGTTGAAGGGGTCCATCGTCCTGGTCACCGGGGCCAACCGGGGGATCGGGACGTACTTCGTCCACGACGCCCTCGCCCGGGGTGCCGCCAAGGTTTACGCCTCCGCGCGCCACCCGCAGGACTGGGACGACGAGCGGGTCGTCCCGTTGCACCTGGACGTCACCGACCGGGAGTCGATCGCATCCGCTGTTGCCGCCGCGTCCGATGTGACGGTCCTGGTCAACAACGCGGGCGCCTCGCCGCCCGGATCCGAGCTCCTGTCCGCCGAGGACGACGACATCCGGGCGGTCATGGAGACCAACTTCTTCGGGCCGGTGTTCCTGGCCCGGGCCTATGCCCCGTTTCTCGCGGGTCGCACCGGAGCCGCGATCGTGAACGTCCA
This sequence comes from Actinomycetospora sp. NBRC 106378, assembly GCF_030269685.1. Classification (GTDB taxonomy): domain Bacteria; phylum Actinomycetota; class Actinomycetes; order Mycobacteriales; family Pseudonocardiaceae; genus Actinomycetospora. The sequence goes on along the minus strand of NZ_BSTT01000006.1, from coordinate 82,606 downwards.
CTCGGCCCTCAGCTGGTACGCCGTCGCCGGCATCTACAGCGCGTCCAAGGCGGCGCTCTGGTCGGCCACGAACTCGCTGCGCCTGGAACTCGATCCGCGCGGTGTGCACGTTGTCGGCGTGCACGTCGGGTGGGTCGACACCTCCATGGCCGCCGCCGGGCCCGACGAACCCAAGACCGCCCCGGCCGACCTCGTGCGGATCGTGCACGACGCGCTCGAGGCCGACGAGTACGAGGTCCTCGCCGACGACACATCGCGGCAGGTCAAGGTCGCGCTGAGCGCGCCCGTGGATGTGCTCTACCCGCAGTTGCGGGCCACCACGCCGTGACCGCGTTCCAGGAGCGGAGAGGTCGAGCTCGGTGAGGCGCCTCGGTGCAACTGGTTCTGCGCCTTGGAGCGAAGGACATGGACAGGACCGACACCACCGGCCACCACGGCGGGCTCCGGCCCCGGGGGCGACTCGGACAGGGAACTTCGTGGGTGTGGCCGTCCCTGAGTCTCGAGGGCAGGAGCTCGAGCCCTCGATGAACGTCCGGGGTCGTTCGCAGGTCCCGTCGGCTGGGATGCCTGCTGCCCTCGTCATCGCCGCCGCGGGGCCACTCGGAGCCTCGCTCCCTGCGCGCCGGCAAGGGATGCTGCGGCGACGTCCTTCGCGGGAGCGCTTCGCGGACCAGGGCCCGGCGCGGACTGATCGACGACGGTGAGCACGACCGACGCCAGGAGGGTGATCCCTGACGAGCGCGTGAGCATTGCCAGGACGGCCGCGGTGCCCCGCCGAACGCTCGCTCGGTCCGCCACGAGCGAGAGCGCCTCGACCACCGCGCCGTTGCCGGCCGAGTACGAGGCCTGCGGGACCTGACCGGCCCCATTCGGTCCGAACACGGACGCGATCGTGATGATCGAGCCCCGACCCGCGGCGAGGATCGGCCGGACGGCTGTCTACGACAGCGCGAACACCGAGGTCGGGTTCAGGTCGACGACGGCCGAGAACGTCTCGACCGGCTCGTCCTCGGCCGGCCCGACGTCAGACGACCGATCGATCGTCGCCGTCGTCGCGATCTCCGGCGAAGGCATCGGCGAGGCCTCGGATGACAAGACCGATCGCCACGTCGAGCTGGCGGAGGAACGCTCCTGGTGTCGGGTTGCTGTCGGGAATCCAGCGCCAGAGTGCCCCGAGGTAGACGTCGTAGAGAATCTCCGCCGCAGCGTCGAGTTCCGCGACCGACTCCGGCGATTCGTCGGCGAGCCAGGCTCGCAATTCCTGGGCCATCGGCGTGCGATGGAACACCGGGCCGCCGGCGTAGAGGAAGCCGAGCAGCATCTCGCGGGTCTCCACGGGCCGGTCCTCGGTGATCACCGCGAGTTCGTGGAAGTACACGCGTAGCCCGTCGAGCGCGGACTGCGGAGCTGCAGCCCGAACCGCGTCGGCTGCCCGGGCCCGCCGCCGTCCGGCCCACTCGAGGGAGATGTCGCTCTTCGTCGCGAAGTGGTTGAAGCAGCTGCGCCGCGACGTGCCGGCCCGGGCCGCGATGTCGTCGAAGGTGGTGACGTCGTATCCGCGCTCGGTGATCAGTGCGACGGCTGCCTCGTAGAGCCGTTCCCGCGTCTCGAGCCGGCGGCGCGTTCGTCCGTCGACCGTTCGATTTCGAACTCGAGGTCGCGGCCGTCATCGGCACCCCCGGCATCTCGATCCCACGGGAGAAGGCCGAGGACCACATCGCCGGCTACCTCGTCTACTGCGACTGGAGCGCCCGCGACCTGCAGATCGAGGAGCGGGCGCTGCAGCTCGGGCCCGCGAAGGGCAAGGACGGCGCCAATTCGATCGGCCCGATGCTCGTGACGGCCGACGAGATCGCCCACCGGCGCAGCGGCGAGGCCTTCGACCTGGCCATGACCGTCTCCGTCAACGGAGAGCGGGTCGGCGGCGGAACGTGGAGCAGCATCGACTGGAGCTTCGCCGACATCGTCGCCTACGCCTCCCGCGGCGCCCGACTCCGTCCCGGCGACGTCATCGGCTCGGGCACCGTCCCGACCGGATGCCTGTTCGAGCACTTCGCGATGGACCCCGACCAGTTCCGTGGCTGGCTGAAGCCTGGCGACGAGGTGGTTCTCGCCGTCGAAGAACTCGGCGAGCTGCGCCACCGCATCGTCGAGGGCGACGCGGTCAACCCACTCCGAACGGGGTTCTGAGCAGGCCGAGGTCCAGGCAGTGGGAGAACTCCGCGGGTCGTGGACCTCATAGCCCGGGTGCTCGGTCATCTCCGCTTCGCGGTCTCGAGCACCGTCTTGGTCAGTCGGCACCGTATCGGCGCAGTGTGAGCAGGTCTGTCCACGTCTGCTCGGTGTCGCTAGCAGGTGGGAGCCGTCGTCGGCGGGACCCCAGCTGGTCGCGTCGAGGTTGTGCCCCACGTTGCCGCTACCGATGATCAGGACTCTCCGACGGCGCGGCGGGGCGAGCTCAGCGCCGAGCTCGAGGTGGTGGTCGAGCGGCTTCTCGGCGTTGATGCTCAGCTGCACCACCGGGATCGAGGCATCGGGAAATGCGTGCGGCAGCACCGAGGAGGTGCGTCGTCGATGCCCCAGCTGTCGACATCGGCACCGACCCAGGTCGGGTGCACGACCTCGCTGACCTCGCTGACCTCGCTGACCTCGTCGGCGAGCTCGGGGAGCCCGGAGCGGGGTGGTCGACGTCGAAAGAGCTCGGGCGGGAACCCGTAGAAGTCGTGGATGGTGCGCGCAGGGGCATGGCGGTGACCGCGGTGGCGTTGACGTACCAGTGCGCGTTGATCACCAGGCTCGCCCGCGGTCGGTGCACGGCAGTTCCCAGTGAGTGCCAGGCGGTGGTGTAGCGGTTGTCCGCCAGCGCGTTCATCGGGTTGCCGTGCCCGAGGAACGCCGCCGTCATCAGCGCATCGGTCGTGTCCACCGGCGGCGCTGATCAGCGCTGATCGCGGCCGAACAGGCGCTGCAGGAGGCCCGGCTTGCGCTTCTCGTTGCTGGTCTCCTCCGATGTCTGCCCGCCTGGATAGTTCTGCCCGTAGTGCTCGTACAGCTGGCGCTCCTGCTCGCCCGAGAGGTCGTCGCCGGAGTCGGTGCTCGGCGCGTCGCGAACCGCGTCGCCGTCGACGGATACCTGCAGCCCCTGGCCGTCCTCGGCACGGCGGGCGTCGAGCATCGGGACGTACGAGCGGGTTGCGGGGTCCGCCTCGTTGACGACGACGGCCCAGACGGGAGGGCCGTCGTCGGTCTCAACGAAGAACTCCTCGATGCTGCCGATGACGTTCCCGTCCTCGTCGTAGAGAGGCGCGCCCCGATAGGCGACCCACTCCATTGCCTGTGTCATGCGACGACTCTCCACGTGATCGACTTCCGCCGGCCCTGCGCTCGGCGGCCCTGGGCGAAGGGGCACGAGCCCCGTGCTCTCCGCCTCGCCGACGACGATGGCAGTCCGCGCTGACCGACCGCGTCGATCCGGTGGGCCGAAAACCTTGCCCGCCTCTCGTGCCGCAAGGGGACCAACGCGCTCGTGGCGGCTGTCCGAGGGAGGTCGGTCGTCGTGGTCATCGATGCCCGGCCGCCGCCGTCGTGGGTGGGTGCGGCGCACCCAGGTACACAGCTCGGGCCGCGATTGGCGTCGCCGTCATGGATCGGGACAACGGACTCGGCGCGTTCCTGCGGGCGCGCCGCGCGCTGGTGCCGCCCGGTGTCGCCGGCTCCTCCGGCGACACCGCACGCCGGGTCCCCGGGCTGCGACGCGAAGAGGTCGCGCCGCGGACCGGGGCCAGCACCGACTACTACGTCCGCCTCGAGTACTACGTCCGCCTCGAGCAGGGCCGCGAGCGGCACCCGTCCCGCCAGGTGCTGGTCGCGGGCGCCCGCGCGCTGCAGCTCGACGACGAGGCGGCCGCCCAGCTGCTGCGCATCGGCTTCCCCGACCTGCACCCGGCGACCGCACCCGTCACGGAGGTGGCCCAGGACCTGCAGCAACTGATGGACCAGACGCCCGCCACGCCCGCCACGCCCGCGTTCATCGTCGGTCCGGGCCAGGACGTGCTGACCGCCAGCGGGCTGGCCCGAGCCGTGTACCGCGGCTTCTCGGCGTTCGACAACCCGCTCCGCGTAGCCCGCCTCGCGAGGCCGGGGGAGCGGCAGCAAACAGGGCGACGCCGCGATAACGGGGATTATCGCGGTATCGCTCGCGGTCGGCTCGCCCCTTGCAGTCCACTTTGGGAGTTCGTGCAGCCGACTTCAGAAACTGACAGCCGGTCTCGGGCGCCCACGAGTGACGTCGGATGCGCGGTCCCCTGATGCGGCCCCATGCCCCTCACGTGGGCGCATCGGCCGCGTGCCGGGCCCGCTCGAGTCGTGCGTTCGGGTCGACAGACGTGGACATGGATGACAAGGTCGGCGTCGTTCAACCCGCGCCAGACCCCGCGGATCCCGTGGGGCCTGACGCCGTCGTCATAGCAACGGACGTCGAGCAGGCCCCCGCCCCGAGGTAGGGAAGCTGCTCCATGAAGGCGTTGGTCTACGACGGTCCGAGGTCGGTCTCGGTCCGGGACGTCCCCGATGCAGGGATCGAGCGCCCCACCGACGTGCTCGTGCGCATCACCACCACCAACATCTGCGGGTCGGACCTGCACATGTACGAGGGCCGCACCGGCCTGGAGGCCGGGAAGATCCTCGGCCACGAGAACATGGGCGAGGTGGTCGAGGTGGGCACCGGGGTGGACCGGGTGCGGGTCGGCGACCAGGTCTCCCTGCCGTTCAACATCGGCTGCGGCTTCTGCGGCAACTGCGAGCGCGGCAACACCGGCTTCTGTCTCACCGTGAACCCCGGGACCGCGGGGGGCGCCTACGGCTTCTACGGCATGGGCCCCTACGCCGGAGGCCAGGCCGAGTTGCTGCGGGTGCCCTACGGCGACTTCAACTGCCTCGTCCTGCCCGAGGACGCCGCGGAGAAGCAGAACGACTACACGATGCTGTCCGACATCTTCCCGACCGGCTGGCACGCCACCGAGCTCGCGGGAATGCGCCCCGGGGAGTCGGTCGCGGTCTACGGCGGCGGTCCGGTCGGCATCATGGCCGCCTACTCCGCGGTCCTGCGCGGGGCGAGCCAGGTGTTCGTCGTCGACCGGCACCCCGACCGCCTCAAGCTCGCCGAGCGCGCCGGCGCGATCCCGATCGACGACTCGCAGGGTGACCCCGCCCAGCAGATCCTCGACGCCACCGACGGCGTCGGCGCCGACCGCGGCTGCGAGTGCGTCGGCTACCAGGCGCACGACGCCCAGGGCGTCGAGCACCCCGAGATGACCCTGAACTCGCTGTTCGCGGCCGTGCGCCCGACCGGCGGGATCGGTGTCGTCGGGCTGTTCCTGCCCGGCGACCCGGGCGGGGTCTCCGAGGACGCGCAGGCGGGCCGCTACCCGATCGACTACGGCACCCTGTGGTTCAAGGGCCAGCGCGTGGGCAACGGCCAGGCCAACGTCAAGAACTACAACCGCCAGCTCGCGGAGCTCATCCACCGCGGGACGGCGACCCCGTCGTTCATCGTGAGCCACGAGCTGTCCCTGGCCGAGGCGCCCGACGCCTACCGGAGCTTCGACGACCGCCTGGAGGGCTGGACCAAGGTCCTGCTCAAGCCCGCAGCCTGACCGGGTCCGCGCCGCGGGTGACACCTGCGGCGCGGCGGCCGGATCCATCCCCATCCAGGAGGACACCCGTGAGCACCCGGGACGACAACATCGCCACGCAGGAGAAGGCCGCCGAGCGCCTCAACGCCGGGGACGTCGACGCCGGGGTGGACATCATGTTCGCCCCGGACGCGGTCGACCACGACCCGGCGCCGTTCCAGGAGCAGGGCCGCGAGGGGTACCGCCGGTTCTTCCACTACCTGGTCGGCGCGTTCCCCGACTTCACGATCACTCCGCAGCGGATGGTGGCCGACGACGACACGGTCGCGTTCGCCTACACCCTGACCGGAACCCACCAGGGCGAGTTCGAGGGTCTGGCCGCCACCGGCCGCCGGATCGAGGTGCGCGGGCTGCAGCTCGGCCGCTTCGAGAACGGTCAGATCGTCGAGCGCTGGGGCGCCACCGACATGGCGGGCCTGCTCTCCCAGCTCCAGGCCTGATCCCCACCACCGTGGGCAGGAGCCCGCCGATCCGGCTGCACCACCTGAACGCTGGACGGGGGACCCGTCCTGCTGCTCCACGGGCTCCCCGAGTCCGGGTGCTACCGGCGCGAGGTCGAGCAGCTGATCGTTCACACGGGCGGGCCGCGGAGCACGAAATCATCGACCGTCCGCCGGTCCCGCACGTTCTCGAAGAATCCTAGGAGTGAGAGTGGCAGGTGCGGTGTTGAATCACGTCAGACGAGGGAGCGGCAGCCCGCTGTTGCTCGTGCACGGTCTCGGTGCCGGGTGGAATTCGTGGTCCCCGATCCTCGATGAACTGGCAGAACATCGTGAGGTCATCGCCGTCGACCTGCCGGGTTTCGGCGAGACACCGCCGTTGAGTGGCGACATCTCGATCGCGACCCTGACCGACTCCGTCGAGAACTTCATCCGCGACCAGGGCCTGGACGGGGTCTCGATCGCCGGCCAGTCGATGGGCGGCCGCATCGTGCTCGAGCTCGCACGGCGGGGCGTGGGCGGCGACACCGTGGCGTTGGACCCGGGCGGCTTCTGGAGCGACCGCGAGGTCGCCGTCTTCGGCGCCACGCTGCGGCCGTCGATCGCGCTGGTCCGAGCGCTGCGAAGCAGGCTGCCGGCGCTGCTCGACAGCGCGGTGGGAAGGACCTTGCTGCTGGCGCAGTTCTCGGCGCGGCCCTGGGCGCTCTCGCGCGAAACCGTGCTGCCGGACGTGCGCGGGCTGGCCGACTCTCCCTCGACCGGCGCTGCCATGGACGCCCTGACCAAGGGCCCCAGACAAGAGGGAGCCCCGGCCGGCACCGTGCCCGGCCGGGTCACGATCGGCTGGGGTCGTCGTGACCTGGTGACCGTGCCGGGACAGGCCGCACGGGCCACGGCGCTCTTCCCCGACGCGAAGCTGCACTGGTTCGAGCGGTGCGGCCACTTCCCCCAATGGGACGCCCCGCGTGAAGCGACCCGGCTGATCCTCGACAACACCAAGTGAAGGATGACGAACCTCGTCGACGATCCGTACGAGATCGTGCGGTGACCCTGTGGGCGTTGCGGGAGCAGATCTCGCCGCGAACGTGCGGGTGATGTCGCCGTTCGACCGATCGATGGCTTGGGAACGCCGGGCTGAAACCAACAGGGGCCGTCCTCTTCACTGACATCACGTGCGGAAGCGGTCCAACGACAGACCGTGGACGGCGCACGTCGAAGCGCTGTCCTCGGCAGCGGCGTGGTAGTCGCGTCGGGGCGGATGTGGTCAGCACGGGATGCCGCGACCGGCGAGGGCGGCCCGTTGCTGGGGGTCGCCGCGGTGGAGCTGGATGTGGGGGACCGAGAGGTCTTGGAGCATGAAGGCGACGAGGTGGGCTTGTCGGTCGTCGAGGTGGGGGCCGTGGTGGAGCGGCCGACCGGGTTTGCCGCGCAGGTACACGACGATGCCGCTTCCGGAACCGGCGATGTCGGCCAGCGCAGCGTCGAGTTCCGCCCGACAGGAACAGTTCAGGGAGCTGAACAGGTCGCCTGTGGGGCATTCGCGGTGCACGTGGACGACGGGTCGGGCGGACCGCTCGGTCGCCGGTCCCCGCAGCACGAGGTGTTCGGCGCCCGAGTGGAGGTCGCGGTAGCCGGTGGCGAGCACGAGGCCGTGGTCGGTCGGGAGGACGACTTCGGGCCCGCGGACGGCGAGAGCCTGCGTGCGCAGTTGCTCGGCGATGATCTCCTGGCCGGTGACGCGGACCAGGGCGCGCTGCGTGGCGAGATGGTCCAGGCCGCGCGGCCCGGCGCCGTCGTCGAGGACGATCTCGGTGACCAGGGCGAGCTGGCCCAGTCCAACCGCCTGGACCAGGTCGACCGCGAACTCGGCAACCCCTGGCGCGGCACCCAGCGTCCCCTGGGCGCCGGCGACCACCACCGGGATGCCGGCGCGGCGGGCCGTGTCGGCATCGAAGCCCGGGCGGCGGGCCAGACTGGTGATGATCTCGGCGCGCTCGGCGATGGTGCAGGCGACCGGGGGGTGGTTCGCCGGCAGTACTCGGGTGGCCTGGGCGGCGGCCGGGGACACGGCGAGGAAGGACGGTCCACCCGCGACGCGGGCGGTGTAGCCCAGCAGCGCAGCGTTCCCGTGCCCGGCCCAGCAGACGAGGAACGCCGCGGAACCGGCCCCGTCGGGCACCTCGAGGACGACCGGGTTCGCGGCCCTCAAGGCTCGGCACGCGGGCGAGAGGACGCGCCCGCTGCTCGGGTCAGGCGAGGCGGGTGAAGCTGCTGCGGTGGAAGACCAGCGTACGGACGTCGGGGCGATGGTGTGCCTCCAGGACGGCGAGCACGGCGATGAGGTGGTCGCCGGCAGTGATCTCGTTCTCGACCACGCAGTCGAACCAGGCGCAGGCGCCGTCGATCAGGACGGCCCCGGAGGCCCCGACGGTGACCGAGGTCCCGAAGAACCGGTCCTGGCCGGGAGCGGCAAGGCGGCGCGCCAGCTGGGCGTGGTCCTCGGCGAGCACGCTGACCCCGAGCCCCGGCGCGGTGCGCAGTCGTGGCCAGGTCGTCGAGGTGTGTGCCACGCAGACCGAGACCAGGGCCGGTTCCAGGCTCACCGGCGTGAACGTGCTGACCGCGATGCCCTCGAGGGCACCGTCCACCACGGCGGCGAGGGCGACGACCCCCTGGGGGTGAGCACCGAGCACCAGGCGCAGTCCCGACGCGTCCAGCGGTACCGCCCGGGGGCCAGCGGGCGGGGCGCCGTCGGTTCCCGGGTCGCGAGCAGCCACGGCGGGTGGGCTAGGAGACCGCGGACAGCGCCGGGACCGGCTTGCGCACGCCGGCGCTCTCGAGCAGTGGCATCACCTCGGCGACGAAACGCTCGAGGCCGGAGACGAAGTCGACGAAGGACAGCGACACGCCGGTGACGCCCGCCTGGCTGAGCCCGATCAGGCTCTCGGCGATCTGCTCGGCGGTGCCCACCAAGGGGTACCCGCCGTAGCCGGCGCGCAGGTGCAGCTTGAACTCCTCCCACTGGTCGGGCGCCATGGCCGAGGAATTCAGACCCAGATAGTGCGCGGCGGCCTGGCCGGCGCTCTCGTCGACCTCGTCGACGAAGACCAGCTGCCGGTAGGCCTCGGCCTCTTCGGGGGTGTCGCGCTGGATCACGTAGGCGGTCGTCCAGGTGTCCACGTCTCGCCCGTAGGCAGCAGCCTCGGCCCGGCGCTCCTCGACCAGCGCTCGGGTCGAGGCGAGGTCGTAGCCGGCGAGCAGGGCATAGCCGGAGTCGGCGTAGCGGGCGACGAAGTCGCGACCGGTCTTCGAGCCCCCGGCGTTCATGATGGCCGGCCTGGGGAGCTGGATCGGCTTCGGCTGGGAGTATCCGCCCTCGACGGTGAAGAACTCGCCGCGGAAGTCGAAGTCGTTCTCCTCGAGCCAGAATCGCTCGAGCAGTTCGAACCACTCGCTGGTGTATCGGTAGCGCTGGTCGTGGGGCAGGAACGATCCGCCGAGCATCTTGAACTCCGGTTCGAACCAGCCGTTGACGATGTTCAGGCAGGTCCGGCCGCCGCTGATGTGGTCGATCGTGGCGACCTGCTTGGCAGCGACCGCCGGGTGGGACGCCTGGACGTGCGCGGTGGTGACCAGCGTGATCCGTCGGGTCACCGAGGCCAGACCTGCGGCCCAGGTGTAGGTGTCGAAGTTGCGGCCGTTGAAGCCGTTGTCCCCGATCTGCTTCCAGCGGGCGACCGGGACCAGGGCCTCGAAGCCGGCCTCATCGGCAAGCTGGGCGATCTTCTTGGTGTAGTCCCAGGTCAGCAACGGCACGTCGTCGGAGAGAGTCATCGCGCAGCCGCGGTCGCAGTTGGGCCCGAAGAGCCCGAGCTTGAGGGGGTTCGCGGAGAACAGGGCGTTGGTGTCGCGCCGATCCCGGCGCTCGTCGGCAGGGGCGTGGTTGGACATGGGTGTTCCCTCTCGAAGGTCGTCTGGTGCCGGCCACGGGTCGGCGTGGCGGCGGTGCAGTGGTTCTCGCCGCGGCGGGCGAGGCGCAGGGCCCCGGGGGATGGGCCTCAGCCGGAGAAGGGGGGCGGGGAGCCGTTACGGCGTCGCCGTGGCGCGGTCGTCGACCAGGCGACGGACGAACGCCTCGGCGTAGCGCGGCGCGTCGAGGGGGTAGCGGGCGCTGAGGAAGTGGCCGTCCTCGACCACCATCGGCTCGTCGTGGGTCAGCGAGTACCCGAACCGGCCGAAGCGGGTCTCGCCGCGCTCGATCGCGCCGGAGGGCCCCACGGCCTGTCCGACCTCGGTCTCGGTGTACTTCCAGTAGGTCCGGTAACGGCGGCCCACCCGGAACCAGGTGGAGCGGAACGCGAACTTCTCGATCGGGCGGGTCAGCGTGGTGAAACGGCGGCCCTCGATGATGCTGGCCCCGGTGCGGGGATCGATGGTCCTGGCCGGGATCAGCGAGCCGTGGCAGATCGCGCCGATCGTCTTGTTCTGGCGGTGGAACCCGAGCACGCGCTCGCGGAGGACCCCGCTGTCGAGGTACTGGCGCATGCCCTGGGCGTGCCCGCCGCCGAGGTGGACCGCGTCGAACTCGGCGGGGTCGACGTCGCGGTAGGTGATGGGGGACTGGAAGGCCGAGGAGCTCGACATCGCCCGGTAGGCATCCAGGGCGTCCGGTCCGGCCGGGAACCAGTTGAAGAAGCCCGGCCGCAGCAGCCGCGGATCGCACGCGGCGACCCGGCCCGTCTCGGTGGCGAAGGTGACCTCGATGCCGGCGTCGACGAAGGCGCGCCACGCGATCGAGGACTCGGTGGTGTCGAAGTCGCGGTCGGGCAGCGGAATGAGCACGGACGGTGGACGCGATGACACAAGCTCCTCCTCAGTCTGGGGTGGATGCAGGTGTAGTCCGGAAGCGTGATCGAGTCAACATCTGATGGTGCACCAGCGGGGATTATTCCAAGTAGCTGCATGCAGTGAGGCTTGACTGTGCGTCTTGGTGGATGCAGTGTTCCGGTCATGCGATGGACAGGGCTGGACGGGCCGCGCCGGCTGCCGCGAGCGGCGGAGCTCGCCGATCTGCTGCGCCCGCGCCCGATGGTGCTCGACGGCGACCGACGCCGGGCTGCGCGGGCGGCCAGCGTCGAGGATCTCCGCGCGATGGCCCGCCGTCGTGTCCCTCGAGCGGTCTTCGACTACGTCGAGGGCGGCGCGGAGTCCGAGCGATCGCTGGCCCGCGCCCGCGAGGCTCTCGACTCGGTGCACTTCATCGCGCGGGTGCTGCGCGGTGTGTCCACCGTCGACACCCGCGCGACGATCCTCGGCGCCCCGAGCGCGCTGCCCATCGTGTTCGCCCCGACCGGCTTTACACGCGTCCTGCACCACGAGGGCGAACTCGCGACCGCCCGCGCGGCCGGAGCGGCGGGGGTGCCCTTCGCGCTCTCGACCATGGGCACCTGCTCGGTGGAGGACGTCGCGGAGATCATCCCGGGGTGTCGACGGTGGTTCCAGCTCTATCTCTGGAGCGACCGGGGCCGCAGCCGCGAGCTCGTCGACCGCGCCGCTGCCGCCGGCTACGAGGCCCTCGTGCTCACCGTCGACACCCCGGTCGCGGGCCGGCGACTGCGCGATGTCCGCAACGGCATGACTCTCCCACCGTCCCTGGGACCGCAGACCTTCATCGACGGTGCGCGCCATCCGCACTGGTGGATCGACCTGCTCACCACCCGCGCGCTGAACTTCGCGTCGCTGAACTCGTGGCAGGGCACCGTCGCCGAGCTGGCCGCGACGCTCTTCGACCCCGCCGTGGACTTCGAGGACCTGGCCTGGCTCCGCGAGCAGTGGCCGGGCAAGCTCGTGGTCAAGGGAGTCCAGTCCGCGGAGGACGCGGTCCGGATCGAGTCCGCGGGTGCCGACGCGATCGTGCTGAGCAACCACGGCGGCCGCCAGCTCGACCGCTCCGCCACCCCGCTCCGCCAGCTGCCCGAGGTGCTCGATCGCCTCGAGGGCCGCTGCGAAGTCTTCGTCGACGGCGCCTTCACCTCCGGCGCCGACGTCGTGGCGGCCCTCGCGCTCGGCGCCGACGCCGTGCTCGTGGGGCGGGCCTACCTCTACGGCCTCATGGCTGCGGGCGAGCTGGGCGTGCGCCGGGTCGCGGCCCTGTTCGAGGAAGAGATCACCACCACCATGACCTTGCTCGGGGCCCGCTCGATCGCCGAGCTGACCCCCGACCTCGTTCGGCTGGGACCCTCACCCGAGGCCAGGAGTCCTCGGCGGTGGGCCGACCTCGCCGAGGCCGGTCTGGCGATCCCGCCTGGTTAGGCTTCTCCGCCCACCACTCAAGAAATGCACCGAGCGAGAGGGCCACTCGTGACCTCGGCAGACCTCAACTCCGACCCCCGCACCGACTCCCTCGCCGACTCCGCCTACAGCCTGATCCGCAACCGGATCCTCGACGGCGACCTCGGGGTCGGTGCCCCGGTGAGCGTGCTCGGGCTGGCCACAGACCTCGAGATGAGCCGCAGCCCGGTGCGCAACGCGGTCGAGCGGCTGCTCTCCGAACGACTGCTGCGGCGGGTGGCGGGCACCATCGCCGTGGCCGCCCCCGACCGCTACGAGCTCCTGGACTCCCTGGCAGTCCGCACCCAGCTCGAAGCACTCGCCGCGCGGCTCGCCGCCCCACGCATCGACGAACAGACCCTCGAGGAACTGGTCGTCATCCACGACCGGTTCCGCAGAGCCGTGGACAGCGGCGACCAGGACGGCGCACGTCGCGCCGATTCCGACTTCCACCACGCCATCCAGGACCTCGCGGGCAACGAGTGCCTCGCCGAGTCCCTGGAACGGGTGCGCACGCAGGTGATCCTCGGCGCGTACGCCACCGCGTGGGTCACCAGCCGTGGACCGGCGGTCCTGGAGCACGAACGGGTCCTGCGCGCGCTGCAGGACCAGGACGGGCAGGCCGCGGAAGCCGCGATGATCCGCCACCTCGACAACCTCACCACGCGCATCACCCGCGAGTGGCGAGCGCAGGACACCGCCGAGGACGCCACGACCAAGCGTCGAAGCACGCCTCGAGCCACAGGAACAGGAACAGGAACAGGAAGGTAGCCGGTTGGACATCCTGCGACTCGGCCAGCAGGGCCGGGAACGTCCCGTCGCGCGTGTAGGCGACGACCTGTTCGATCTCACGCCCCTGACCCAGGACGTCGACGGCCACTGGCTGGCCGCCGGAGGTCTCGCGGCCGCCCGGGACGCCCTGCAACGCGGGGCACTGCCGCTCATCGACGACGCCGAGCACCTCCGTGTCGGGCCGCCGGTCGCCCGCCCCACCGCGGTGCTATGCATCGGCCAGAACTACACAGCCCACGCGGCCGAGACCGGCTCCGCCCCTCCGACGAACCCGATCGTCTTCCTCAAACACCCGAACACCGTCATCGGACCCCACGACACCGTCGCGCGACCCGCGGGCTGCGACACCCTCGACTGGGAAGTCGAGCTGGCCGTCGTCATCGCCCGACGAACCCACCGACTCACCCACCGCAGCGAGGCCGCCGACGCGATCGCGGGCTACACGATCGCCAACGACCTCACCGACCGGCACCGGCAGATGGACACCTCCGGAGGCCAATGGTCCAAAGGCAAGATCGCCCCCGGATTCTGCCCCCTGGGCCCCGCCCTGGTGCCGGCCGACGAGATCGACCCCAGCAACCTGCGTATCGCCTCCTGGGTCAACGGCGAACCACGGCAAGACTCGACGACCGGCGACATGATCTTCGACGTCGCAGACCTGATCGTCGATCTCTCCCAGTACGTCGCGCTCGAGGCCGGCGACCTCATCCTGACCGGCACCCCGCAAGGGGTCGCGTTGTCCGGACGCTTCCCCTATCTGCAGCCCGGCGACGTCATCGAGACACACATCGAGCGGCTCGGGAGCCAACGACAGGTCATCGAAGCATCAGAGGCGGCGCCACCAAGATCGGCGACCTCATGAGCGGCGACACCCAGGCCGAGCTGTCTGAGGCGGCCTATCTGCAGAGCATGACCGACCCCGAGGGCTTCTGGCGCGACGCCGCCGGCCTGACTGACTGGTGCACCGAGCCCGAGACGATCATGCGGTCCTCGGCGCCGCAGTCCTCGCGCTGGTTCGCCGGGGTGCTGCGCTCGCAGGGGGTCGGCAAGGGCGACCGGGGATCATCTACATGCCGATGGTCCCGAGGCCGCGATCGCCCACGCTCGCTTGCGCCCGCCTCGGCGCGGTGCACAGTGTGGTGTTCGGCGGGTTCGCCACGTGGGAGCTCGCCGTCCGCCATGACAACGCCCGTCCAGCGGCGATCGTGTCCGACTCGTGCGGCATCGAGGGCAGGCACGTCGTCGAGTGCAAGCCGCTGCTGGCCCCCGTGGCCTTCCTGATGGCCGCTATGCCCGGCGGAGCATCTCCGCTAGTCGCGACAGCGTTTCCTCGTTGCGCTTGTAGTGGATCCACTTGCCAATGCGCGTTGACCGCACAAGGTCCGCCCGTTCGAGGGTCGCCATGTACGAAGAGATCGTCGACTGCGCCAGCCCTGACTTGGCTTGCAGATGGCTGACACAAACCCCCACGTCGTCCCGGTCGGCGATTGGTTCCCACTGCGCGAACTCGCCATGGGGGTCTCGCAGCCAGTCCATGATCTGCAGCCGGGCAGGGTTGGCCAAAGCCTTCAAGGCTTTGACCGCGTCCAGCGGCACATCGTCCCCAGTCTCGCCCTCTGGGCTCCTCGCCTGTGCCGCCGCCACGGTCTCTCCCTTCTCCTAGGCGCCATCGTATCTCGATCTGACGGACTGGGCTCGAGCTCAGTTCCTACACATTGACACATCGCGGTATGACGATATGATGGAGACATCCGCTTTCGTCGGTGTTGCGCGACCCGGCTGCGGGTCGCAGCGACACCGGGCATGCAAAAGAGGAGTGCACCATGCCCGAGACCAGTAAGCCGTTGATCGCCGTCGCGGGGGCCACCAGCAAGCAGGGTAGGAGCGTCGTCACCTCTCTGCTCGAGAGCGGCAGGTATCGCGTGCGAGCCCTCACTCGGAACCCTGATTCTGCTCAAGCCCGAGGCCTGGCGGGGATGGGGGCCGAAATCACTGAGGTTCCCCTCGCGCTCGGTCACCAGCGCGAATTCGTGAACGCGTTCGCATCGGCCGACGGGGCTTTCCTGATGACGCCGCCCCTCCTGCCCCCCGACTCCGAGGAGTACCCCCTCGGGCGCGAGCTCGCTGACGCCGCAGTCGAAGCCGGAGTGGGTCACGTCGTCTTCAGTACCTTGGAGAACGTCGAGGAGAGGACGTCGGGCCGCAAATGGGCGCCGCACTTCACCGACAAGGCGCTCGTCGCCGAGTACATTCGGACTCTGCCGGTCGCGCACACCTTCGTCTCGCTCTCGTTCTATTACACCAACATGTTGGAGTACTACGCCCCGCGCGTCGAGGGTGACACGGTGATCATGCCCTTCTACCTCCCCGAGGACTTCCGCGCCCCGTTCGTGGACCCGCTCACAGCGGCCGGGCCCGCCGTTCTCGAGGTGTTCTCCAACCCCGACACCTACCTCGGCGCCTGGCTGCCGGTCGTCGGCGACCTCATCTCTCCGGCCGAGATGGTCGAGGCATTCTCCCGTGTCACCGGACTCAAGGCCGAGTACCGCAACGCCTACACGCGCGAAGGCCTTCTCAACTACTTCCCTGTGTTTGCCGAGAACTCCTTCTTCGCCAACGAGACCATCGGCATGGTCGAGTACGCAGTGGAGTTTGGATACTTCCGCGACGACCGCGATATCCAGTGGAGTCGACGCATCGATCCCGAGGCGCTGACCTGGGAACAATTCGTCCGCAACGCCGACTGGCGCGGGGAACCGGTCGCCTTCGGAAGCTAGGCCCACTCACCGACGAGATTTGTAGCTCATGGCTTGGTAACTGTCAGTGCGGCGGGCTTCAAGTGCAGCAAGAAGGCGCTGGTGGAGAAGGCATGTCACGCCGACCTCGACCACTACGACACCGCTGCCGGAGACGTGATCTGTCGAGGCTACTTCGGCACGGTCTACTTCAACTGGTCCGCGAAGAATGTATCCTGCTCCACCGAAGGCGGCGCCCACAACTTCGTAGACCAGAGCCGAGTTCCGGCAGCCGCGCCGGAACGGCGTCTTCTCTTCTCGGATTACCTCGGAAACGCGTGACAAAGAGGCTCGCGGCGACGGGGCCGGCGTTAAGGATCCTGGTGCGTGTTGGCATAACGCACGGATGCGGTCGACCGGTCTTGCTTGTACCTGGCCCCGGGTGGGCCGATCGACGCTGTATCCAAGTCGCTGGAGGAGCGAAGTCGGCCGTGGTGCGGGGGACGGCTCGGAGGAGTGGTCTCGGACCGCGTGCCAGATCCGTGGCTGTCAGAGGGTCAGTGCGGGGCTGTCGGGTATTCGTCGTGGCGTCTGGCCCGGTAGGCGGGGAGCTGGGGGCGGCCAGTTGGAGTGTCTTCCCAATCTTCTTGGCGTCCCAGCGGCGTGAGATCGAGCATCGACAGGGTCGGCAGTAGCGGCTCCACCCCGCGGGCGGAGACGTAGTAGGTGCGATAGACCTGATCGTGGTCGTCGCGAAGGAACACGTTGAGTCCGAAGTATTCGTTGACGTCGAAGTCGCGGCTGAAGGTGTCGCCGGGCAGTGAGAACCAGGGGATGTGTCGCCATCCCATGCGGGTCTGGAGTTCTGTGATCTGTTCTGGGCTCGCTGGGGACACCACGACGAAAGAGGTGTCCCAAGCGTTGAGGTGCGCCAGGTGCGGGACGTGATCGGCGAGGTAGGAGCAGCCGGCGCAGCCCTTCTCGGGCCACCCGTCGACGTCGGGTTGGAAGAAGAAGCGGTAGACCAGCAACTGCCGGCGTCCCTGGAACAGCTCGAGCAGCCCGACCTCACCCTGCGATGTCACGAACCGGTAGCTGGTGTCGACGCGGGTCATCGGCATCCGGCGACGTCGGGCGGCCAGCGCGTCTCGGGCGCGGGTGAACTCCTTCTCCTCGAGCAGCATCGCCTCGTGGGCCGCCTCCCATTCCTGCGGCGAGACGACCGCGGGCAGTGCGTGATCAGGCAACGGCAGCCCGGTCATGTCGATCCTTCCCCGGAGCAGTCTTGAAGTGGTTGCGGCGTCCGCGCTCAGCCTGCCAGAGGTCGATCTACCTGCCGCCTCGACAGCCCGGACGACTCCGCCGCGGCCGGAGACCGACTCGTCGCGATGCCGCGATAACGGGGATTATCACGGCGCCGCTCGTATGCGACTGAGTGAACTCGGCGTGCTTCCGGGGAAGGTGTGATCGGAAGACTAGGCGTTGCTTATGAGTGCTGCGATCTCGTCGACGGTGCCGGTCTCGCCGAGTCGGGCGTCCAGAAGAATGCCGAGCAGCAGGGTGGCAGCGATGAAGGTTCGCCAGGCCCAGCAGCCCCACTGAGACGCCGCCGCTGATCACTAACAGCCGGCGGGGGACCGGCGGGTCACCCCAGCTGGGTCGCCAGCTGCCGAAGCTGTGGGATCTCCCCGGCAGGCGCGGTCGAGATGGCGGTCGCGAGGTCTCGCGCCGGGGCGTAGGCGCCGCCCCGCAGCTCGACAGCGCTCATCTGGGCAGCCCCGGTCTCGGAGTTCGCCGAGGAGAGCAGCGCGTCGCGGTCGAACGCGGTCCCGGCCTCCCCGCGCAGCCGGGCCAGCGTCGCGTCGTCGATGTACCCGGACGCCATGGTCGCGTCGCTGGGTGACGTCGTCAGGTGCAGCGTTGTCACCCAGCTCTGGAGCCGGTCTCGTTCGGGGGTCTGCTCGGTGACGATCCGCTGCCCGAACTCCCGGACCCGCGGGTCCGACCCCTGCGCCGCCATCAGCGCGCCGACCTGCAGCGCCCGTTCGTGATGCGGGAGCATGTGCAGCACGAACGCGGAGTCGACGGGAGTCGCGGCCGCTGGGGGCGCCGTCGTCGCCCTCGTACCGGTACCGGACGGTGCACCTGATGCGCCGCAGGCGGCGAGCGCCGCCAGGGCCGGGGCGAGCAGCCCGACGGCGAGCCGACGACGGGCGCGTACGGATCTCATCGAGGTCGTTCTCCTCACGTGGATGACCGCATGCGTTCGCGGCCCGACCCGTCCACGTTCACCCCGCGGCGCACCCGTTCTGGCGTGACGGCCGCCTGGAATCGTCGGGGATCGTCCCTCAGCTCCCGTCGAGGCGGAACTCGACCACGGGTGGGGCGTCGTCGACGGTGACGGTTTGCCCGAGACTCCGTTCCAGGACCACGCGGATCCACGACCAGGTGTGCGGGTGGTGTCGGCGGTACTCGACGAGGACGGATCGCGCCTCGTCGGCGGACAGGACGCGTACGAGCGCGGGTCGGTCGCGGAGTCGCCCGATGGACACCAGGACCCGCGGATCGACCTTGACGTTGCGGTACCACTGAGCCCGTTCTCCGAAGCCGGACATCACGACGGCCGTGTCCGGCGGCGTCCCCCCGATCACTTCGAGCACCACGTGTCTCGTACGCCCCGAACGGCGGCCGGTGTGGTGGAGCAGCAGCAGGCGGGAGCCGAACATCCACCCGGCCCCGACGCGGTACGCCTGAATTGGGAGGCGCACGAGCACGCGGCGGCGCAGCAGCGTCGTCACACCGGCTCCGACGGACGTCCGGAACGACTCGCTCGGCATGGAGCTCCCAGTTCATTGTGCAGGCAACCTGCCCTATCGCGAGTATGCAGGTAGCCTGCTGGAATGCAAGAGCCGTTCCGGCATGCGGCGGGGTCTGCAGGCGAGCCCGTTCCGACGGTGATCTCGCTGTTCGTGCGAGTGAGCCGGCTGATGGTGGAGGACCTGCTCGAGCGGTTACGCGCGGCGGGCTACGAGAACATCTCCTTCTCCGCGCACCAGGTCTTCGAGTCACTCCCGCCCGGCGGGGCACGGCTGACCACGCTCGCGGCCGGCCTCGCGGTCACTCATCAGTCGGTGGGTGAGGTGGTCGCCGACCTCGAGCGGCGGGATCTCCTGGCCCGCGTGCCGGACCCGCTGGATCGGCGGGCGCGCCTGATCGTGCTGACCGACAGGGGTCGGGAACTCGTCCGCATCGCGTTGGCGGAGATCGAGGACATCGAACGGACGTGGTCGGACCGGCTCGCTGCCGCTGGCCTCTCCGGAGACCTGGGCGCAGCGCTGTCCGCGGTCGTCGACGAAGGCCGACCGGTCAGATGATCAGGTGCTGACGGCTGCCATCGCCTACGCGCACCGGTGTGTGCGTCGAGTCGTTCCTCGAGTAGGGCCAGCGGCAGCAGTCCACCGCCGACGGACCTTGCGTTGGACCAGCGAAGCGAACAACGCCGGCGGCACGAGCGCGAGCGACAGCGGAACGACCGACAGGTCGTCGGTGTAGATGGTCGTGATCGCCAGCAGGTCATCGACGACGGCGAGGGTGGGCAGGAAGGTGCGCAGCGCATCGGGCGTCACACCGCGCATCACGGTCTTCGTCAGGACGCTGCAACGTCGTCCCGACCCAACGATGACGTCGGCCGTGGTGTGCTGGACGCCGACCGCCCGTGAGCGGAGACCGATCGATGAGCCTGCTGGGCAACCTTCGTGATCTCATCGGGGACCTCCCCGACGACGCTCCACCGCCGCCCCGCGAGCAGCGGGCGATCGAGGTCCGGGGACGTCGCTGCCGGACCCTCACGAAGCGCTCAGCGTGCGGCAGGCCGGGACCGACGCCGCCTCGTCGGTGAGGTTCACGGGCAGAGCGAGGTCCCGCAGGACGGTCGGGCCGGGCAACGGGAGGGCCGACCGTGCCCGTTCGAGGCCTGCCGACGAGGGTGGCGTCGGAGTTCGCGGGGATCGCCGCCAGCGCTGCGCGCTGCTCCCGGAGCGAGGCTGCCTGCTCCTGCAGCAGGTCGACGACGGCCGCGGTGGTGGACTGGCCGTTGTCGACGGGCGCCGGGACCGGCTCCGTGAAACGGACGGCGGGCACCAGAGCGGAGCAGACTTGGCCGAGCCAGGTCTGGGGGATCGGGGGCGCGACGGTGTTCTCGGGCGCCATCGGCCGACTCTGCGGGGGAGCGGCCTCGACGCCGTAGCTGCACCCGGCGACGACGGCGAGGGCGACGGTCACGGCGAGCACGGCAGGGCCCGGGTGCCGTGGGGTCACCCGGTACCGGTACCGCAGGTCTCCGGCCTGGAATCGGACCAGCCGCGATCGTCAGGTGGTCGTCAGGCGGGCGAGGCTACGCCTCACCGGCTCCCGGTGCCCTCGTCGTAGCCGCGCATGGCGAGGGCCGTGGAGAGGGCGAAGGTGTCTGAGCGCATGGTGGCCCGGTGCGCGGCCGACGCCCAGTACGCGGCATCGCGCAGGACGGCCACGTCGTGGGCGGCGAGGGCGAACTCGGCGGCGAGGACCCCGGTGAGCGCCCGCACGTCCTCGATCATCGCCGCGTGGTGCTGCGGCCCCCCAGCGGGGGAGGGCTCGCCGAGGACCTCGTCGCGGGCGATCAGCGCGCGGGCGGCCGCCTGCCGCACCGACACCCCCGTCTCCTCGCAGACGATGTCGGAGAAGTCCGCGGGCCCGGCCTCGCACGTCACGTCGGACCTGCCCTCCTGCGTTCCCGGCCGGGCGGGCGTTCGACGCGGCCGGGGACATGCAACGCCGGGACGGGCCACGGTGGAAGGGGTCCGCCCTTGCACGTTCCTGACGACCGCGGTGGCCGGTTCAGCCGCGGTCCTCGTCCCCGCGCGTGGTCGGGGCGCGGGGCGGGGACGACCTGATCACGAGGGTCTCCGCCGCCAGGTACAGCGAGGCCATGAGCAGGTAGAGCCAGACGAGCAGGATGAGCCCGCCGCCCAGGGCGCCGAGGCCCTGTGCGACGCTCGCGGCGACCGAGACGTAGACCGGGTACAGCGCGCTGGCCAGCACCCACCCGCTCACGGCCAGCGCTCCGGCCGCCACCAGCGCGCGCCGCTTCCTCCGTCGGACGCCGGACCGGAGGACCAGCACTGCCCAGCCGAACAGGGCGAGCAGCATCAGCGGCCACCGGAGTACCCGCCAGAGCAGGTGCCCGCCGGGCACCCCGAGCCACGCGATCGGATCCTGCACGGCCGCCGCCGTGACGGTCGCGGCGCCGACCAGCAGCAGGATCCCCAGCACGGCGGCCATCCGCCAGGAGCGGGGCGCGGTCCCGGAGATCGTCGCGAGGCCGTGGAGCACCGAGCGCAGCGTGCGGACCACCAGCACCACCGCGGCGGCGGTCCCGACCGTGAGCAGGCCCGGGGTGCTCGTGGCCAGCAGCGCGGTCGCGGCGTCCGCGGCCGCACTGCCCCGCGTCGTCAGCACGAGCCGCAGCAGTCGGGTCATCCCCTCGACCGCCGCGGCGTCGGCCGCGCCGGGCAGGGACGGGGCCGCCGCCCGGAGGATGGCCACGACCGTGAGCAACGCCGGGAACACCGACAGGGCCGCGAAGAACGCGGACTCGGCCGCGAGGGCGGGGAGCCGGTGCGCGGAGGCGGAGGCGACCACCCGGCCCGCTGCGGTCCGGGCGAACCGTCGCCGTCCGGGAAGGATCACGCGGACAGGCTGCCCGGTGGCGCCGCCCGCCGACCCGGCGACCCCCCGAGGGGTCAGGCGTTGGTCGAGGCGCGCCGCTCCGACGGCGCCATCTCGACCACCTCGCCGGACCGGCGCGCGGCTCGGAACGCGTCGACCTCCTGCTTCACCACGGGGGCGAGCAGATAGAGCCCGATGATGTTGAACAGGGCCAGGAGGAACAGGACGGCGTCGGCGAAGTCGAGGACGGCGCCGAGGGTGAGCACCGACCCGATGACGACGAACAGACTGAAAACCGCCTGGTAGACGCGCTCGGAGAGGGTGCTGCGCCCGAAGAGGTAGGTCCAGGCCTTCTGCCCGTAGTAACCCCAGGTGATCATCGTCGAGATCGCGAAGAGGGCGACCGCGAGGGTGAGCACGTAGGGGAACCAGGGCAGCACCGTTTCGAACGCCGAGGAGGTGACCACGACGCCCGAGGGGTCCTCCCCGGCGGCCGCGGCGGCTTGCGCGTCGCGCCAGAACGTGGTGTCGGCGACGACGATGGTCAGGGCGGTCATGGTGCAGACGACGACGGTGTCGACGAAGGGCTCGAGCATCGCGACATAGCCCTCGGTCGCCGGGTGCCGGGTCTTCACCGCGGAGTGCGCGATCGGGGAGGAGCCCAGCCCGGCCTCGTTGGAGAACGCGGCGCGCTGGAAGCCCACGATGAGGGCGCCGACCGCGCCGCCGGCGACGCCGGCTCCCGTGAACGCCCCGCCGATGATGGCGCCGACGGCGGCGGGGATCAGGGGCAGGTTGACCAGCAGCACGATGAGGCAGGCCGCCACGTAGACGATCGCCATGGCGGGGACGAGCCGGCTGGTCACGCGCCCGACGGAGCGGATGCCACCGAAGATGACGGCGCCGACCAGCAGGGCGAGCAGGACACCGAAGACCAGCGCGGCACCGTCGCCCCCGAGGAGCCCGGCCTCCCCGCCGGTCACCTCGGTGAGCTGGGCGAAGGTCTGGTTGGCCTGGAACATGTTCCCGCCGGCGACCCCGAAGAAGAGGATGAACACCGCGGCGAGGCCGGCGAGGACCTTGCCCAGCGAGCGTCCGAACGCCGTCGGGAAGCGCTCGGCGATGCCGCGCCGCAGGTAGTGCATCGGGCCACCGGAGACGGTCCCGTCAGCGTGGTGCTCGCGGTAGCGGACACCCAGCGTGCACTCGACGAACTTGGTGCACATCCCCAGCAGCCCGGCCACGATCATCCAGAACGTGGCCCCGGCGCCGCCGATGGTGACCGCGACACCGACGCCCGCGATGTTGCCGAGACCCACCGTCCCGGAGACCGCCGACGTCAGCGCCTGGAAGTGCGAGATCTCCCCGGGCTCGTCGTCGCCGGTGTACCGGCCACGCGCGATGCGCACGGCGAGCCCGAAGCTGCGGAACTGCGGCGCCCGGAACACGACGGTGAAGATCAGCGCCGCCAGGATCAACCACCCGACGATCCAGGGGAAGGACACCCCGAAGAGCGGGATCTCCGCGAACACGACCGCCGAGAGGCCCTCGGAGACGGGCGTGAACACGGCGTCGATGGCGTCCTCGATCGCCGAGAGGGCCCCGGACGAGGCCCCCTCCTGGGCGAGGACGTCGACCACGGCGGGGGGTGGAGCGGCAGCCGTCATACGGACATTCCAGACGCTTGGCCATGGATCACAAGGCCCGCGACCGTTTCGTCAGACGATCGTCAGGCGGGCCGTGAGGTCATAGTCAGTCGTCGCGGTCGGGCACGAGGTCGCCCTCCGGGACGTCGCGGTGCAGCGGCAGCATCGTCCTGTACCAGGTCTCGGCCGGCACGGAACCGCCCGTGAGCGTGCCGTCCGAGCAGACGCGGACCGGGTCGGTGCACACCGGCTCCGGGGCACCCCGGTCGGAGAACGTCATCACCGCGCCGGCGTAGGCGGTGGTGGCGCCGAGGAAGGCCGAGGACGCCGAGACCTGGGTGGTCCCCGTCTTGCCGATCATCGGACGGTCCCATCCGACCTCCTCGGCCGCGTCGGCGGAGGTGCCGTCGGTGTGGTCCTCCGACAGCGCGGTCCGCAGATCGGCCGCGACGTCGGTGGGCACCGCCTGATCGCACTCCGGGGTCGGCAGGTCCACCGGGCGACCCTCGCGGTCGGTGACGGACAGGATCGGCGTCGGCGGGCACCAGCGGCCGTCGGCGACGAGGGTGGCTCCCACGTTGGCGAGCTCGAGCGGGCTCGTCGGGTTCGGCCCGAGGGTGAACGAGGCCTGGTCCTGCGCGACGACCGCCTCCCCGACGGTCCCGCCGCCGGGAGCCGGCGCGTCGAGGGTGCGGCGCAGGCCCAGCGCCCGGGCGGTCTCGACGACGGGCCCGAGCGAACCGATCCGGTCCTCGAGCTCGACGAACGCGGTGTTCGGTGAGGTCGCCAGCGCCCGGGTCAGGGTCAACCGGTCGTCGTAGCTGCCGAGGTTCTCGACCGTGTGCCCGGGGGAGATCGACGACGTGTAGCGCTTCGGCACGTCGAGGTCGTCGTCAGGAGAGACCAGCGCCTGCTCCAGGGCGGTCGCGGCGGTGAAGATCTTGTACACCGACCCGGCACCCCGCAGCGGGGCGGTCGCGAGCGGCAACGAACTCTGACCCGCCGCGGCGTCCGGCCCGTACTCCCGATTGGCGGCGAGCGCGAGCACCGGTCGAGGGCCGGACGATCCCGGTGCCACGACGGCGACCACGTTCGCGACCCCCGAGGAGTCCCCGATCCGCCCGGCCGCCGCGTCGGCGCGCGCCTGCGCGTCCGGGTCCAGGGTGGTGCGGACGGTGTAGCCGCCCGTGCGCAGTTCCGACGGCGGGATCCCGGCCGCCGCCAGCTCCTCCTCCACGTAGCGGCAGAAGAAGCCCGTACCCTCGACCGCCGCCCCGCATCCCGGTGCCCGGCGACGGAGGGGCGAGACGATCCCGAGCGGTGCGGCGTCGGCGGCCGCGGCCTGCGCCGGGGAGATCGAGCCGACGTCGGCCATGGCGCGCAGGACCTCGCCCCGCCGGGCGCGTGCCGCTGCCGGCTGCTCCGTCGGGTCGTAGCCCTCCGGGCTGCGGACGATGCCGGCCAGGAGCGCCGCCTGCGGCACCGTCAGCGTCGCCGCGGTCGTCGCGAAGTAGGTCCGGGCCGCGGCCTCCACGCCATAGGCACCGTTGCCGAAGTAGACCAGGTCGAGGTAGCGGGCGAGGATCTCGTCCTTGCCGAGCCGCTCCTCGACCCGGTGCGCGAGCCGCACCTCGGTCAGCTTGCGGCTCAGCGTGTCGGCGGTCGCCGCCCGACGGTCGGCCGCCGTGTCCGCCACCGCGTAGAGCCGGTAGTTCTTGACGTACTGCATCGTGATGGTCGACGCGCCCTGGCCCTCGAGCGGGGAACCGCGCACCGCGTTGCTCGCGAGCGCCCGGCCGAGTCCCCGCCAGTCGACCCCGTCGTGGACGAAGAAGCGGCGGTCCTCGATCGCGACGATCGCGGCCTTCATGGTGTCGGCGATGGCGTCGGAGCCGACCGGGAGGCGGTAGCGCTCGTAGAGCCGGGCGATCGGGGTGCCGACGGCGTCGGTGATCACCGACGCCTCACGGACCCGACCCCCGGCGAGCGAGCCGGAGGTCACGTCGACCGACGCCGCGGCCCGACCGAGGAGCAGGCCGCCGGCCAGGACCGGGGGCAGCGTGAGGCCGGCGAACAGGACGCCCGCCAGGGCGCAGGCAGCGAGCGCCCGCGCCCCTGCGCGCGGACTCACGCCTGGGCGCTCCCGGTGACCGGCCGTTCCGCGCCGTCCTCGCGGGACTCGTCGGCCGCGTGCTTCGGACCACCACCGGTCTCGGCCGTCCCGGGCTCGGCCGTTGCGGGCGCGGCCGTCTCCTCGGCCGCGGCGCCCCGATCGGCGCCCGGTCGGTAGCCGCCGCCCTCGGTGTCGGAGAGGACCACCGGGCCGCCGCCGGTCACGGCCGGGTCCGAGCGCAGGGCCTTCAGCACACCGAGCGCCATGAGGATCAGCACCACCGCGAACGGCAGGCCCGTCGTGATCGAGGCCGCCTGCAGGGCGTCGAGGGCCGCGGCCCCGCCGACGAGCAGCAGGACGATCGTCACCGCGCCCTCCATGAGCGCCCAGAAGAGGCGCTGCTGCCAGATCGGGTGCGGGTCGCCCCCGTTGGTGAGCATGTCGACCACCAGCGAGCCGGAGTCCGACGACGTCGCGAAGAACAGCACGACCACGATGATCGCGAGGACCGAGGCGATCGCCGAGACGACCCCGCCGACGGACAGCGTGGACAGGACCGTGAACAGCGAGGACTCCGAGCTGCCGCCCGCGATGTCGGCCTGCCCGGAGAGCTGCTGGGCGAGACCCGTGCCACCGAGGACGGAGAACCAGACGATGGAGGCGCCGACCGGGGCGAGCAACGCACCGGAGACGAACTGGCGCACGGTGCGGCCGTAGGAGATGCGCGCGATGAACATGCCCACGAAGGGGGCCCAGGACATCCACCAGCCCCAGTAGAAGAGGGTCCACGAGGCCTGCCAGTCGAACGCGGCGGGCTGGGTGTCCGGGTTGAAGACGGTGAAGCTCGTCCCGATGATGTTCTGCAGGTAGTAGCCGGTCCAGTCGGCCAGTCCGGTGAGGACGAACATCTTCGGGCCGACGGCGAACACGAACACCATGAGGGCGAATGCGAGCCACAGGTTCACCAGCGACAGCCGCCGGATGCCCTTGTCCACGCCCAGCATCACGCTGACGACGGCCACGGCGGTGATCGCGCAGACGACGAGGACCTGGGTCGTGGTGGTGTTGGGCAGCCCCGTGAGCTGGTTGAGCCCGGAGCCGATCTGCTGGCTGCCCAGACCCAGTGAGGTGGCGAGACCGAACAGGGTGCCGAACACGGCGAGAATGTCGACCACGGCGCCGGGCCACCGGAAGACGCGCTGCCCGAGCAGCGGGTACAGCGCGGAGGCCGGCCGCATCGGCAGGCCCTTGCGGAAACAGAAGTAGCCCATCGCGAGGCCCAGCACGATGTAGATCGCCCAGGGGTGGAAGCCCCAGTGGTAGAAGGTGTAGTTCATGCCGCGCTCGGCGGCCTCGGGCGTGCCCGCCGGGCCGGTCGGCGGGTTCATCGCGTGGTACGCGGGCTCGTAGACGCCGTAGAAGACGAGACCGATGCCCATGCCCGCGGTGAACAGCATCGCGAACCAGGCGGTCGTGCCGTACTCGGGCGAGGCGTCGTCGGGACCGAGCTTGATGCGCCCGTACTTCGACACCATGAGGTAGAGCGCGAAGGCGAGGAAGCCGGTCGCGGCGAGGATGTAGAACCAGCCGAAGTAGCGCGAGATGCCGTCCAGCAGCGCGGAGAAGACGCCGCTCGTGCCGTCGGGGAAGATCACCCCCGCGGCGAGGAAGGCGAGCACGACGATGCCGGAGACGAGGAAGACCGGCGGGTTCGTGTGGGTCCGGAGGTAGCGGGTGAGGGTCGAGCCGCCCTCGGTCCCGCTCCCGGAACCGCCTGAATCGGTCGTGGTCATGTCCTCCAGGGTGTCCGAGGAGGTGGACCACGGAACCGTACGAACCTGACGAATCCCTGACGAAACACCCCGATCGGCTACAGGAGTCCCAGTCCGTAGACGAGGGCGGCGATGAACCCCAGCCAGACGGTCGTGGCGGCGACGGCCTCGCGCTTCGAGTCGAACATGGACACCGCTCCTCGGGTCGTCGATCGGGACCCGTCCTGTCTACGGCCCCCGAGGCGCAGATGACCTTGCATTCGTCTTGCGCTGCCGCGGTGGTCAGTCCGCGTCGGCCGCGCCGGGCAGATCGACGAGGAACCGGGCCCCGCCTCCGGGACGATCGGTCACGTGGACGGTGCCGCCGTGGCGTCGGACGTGGCCGCTGACCAGGGCCAGACCGAGGCCGGAACCGGTGCCGGCGCCGCGCCGACCGGCCGTCGACCCGCGCGCGAACCGCTCGAAGATCTCGGCGCGGTCGGCGGCGGCCACGCCGGGCCCGGCGTCGTCGACCTCGAGCCGGACGGTGCCGGGAGCGTCCGGGGCCGGTCCGACGCCGAGGCGGACGACGCCGCCGCCGTGGCGGGCGGCGTTGGTGCACAGGTTGGTGAGGACGGCGTCGAGGCGGCGCCGGTCGGCGACCACGTGGGTGTCGCCGGGAGTGACGTCCACGCGGTCCTCGAGGCCCCGCCGGCGGGCGACCGCCCGGGTCAGTGCGGCGAGGTCGACGCGCTCGAGGTCGCGTTCGTCGACGGGTTGGTCCATCCGGGAGATCTCGAGCAGGTCGTCGACCGTGTCGACGAAGCGATCGAGGTCGGGCCCGAGCAGGTCGACGGCCTCCCGGGCCGCCGCCGGCAGGTCGTCGCGGCGCCGGCGCAGCACGTCGGTCGCGCCGAGCATCGTCGTCAACGGGGAGCGGAGCTCGTGGCTGACATCGCCCGCGAACCGGGCGTCGCGGCGGACCCGGTCGCCGAGGTCCTCGACGGTCCGGTTGAAGGTGGTGGCGAGTCCGGCGAGCTCGGGGTCGGTCCGGACCGGGAGCCGCGCGTCGAGGTCGCCCCGCGCGACGAGGGACGCGGCCGCGGTGAGTTCGTGGAGCGGGCGCAGGGACCGTCGCGCGGTCCAGGCCCCGAGCACCGCTCCCGCGACCGTCGCGGCGACGGTCCCGCCCGTCAGGAGCAGGGCGAGGAAGCGGCGAGTGCTCTGCAGCTCGCGGACCGGGGCGAGCTCGACGAGCAGATCACCGGGCGTGCCGAGCCCGGCCGAGCCTGCCATCACCTCCCGCCCGCCGACCTCGATCTGCATGACGACGGGTGGGTCGCCGGGGCGCAGACCGGTGAGCTCGAGGGGGAGCGCGGTGGGGGAGACGGCCGGGCCGGACCTCGCCCACGAGCCCGCGGACCGCAGGAGCACGGTCGTGTCGGGCTCCCCGCCCAGGCCGGCGAGCAGGTCGGGGAGCCCGTCGGGCCGGTACTGGCGGGTCCCGGCGACGAGGGTCGCGTCGGCGGAGACCCGTGCCCGCACGGCGTTCTCGCGCTGGGCGGTGGCGTAGCTCGTCGTCAGGAACCAGGTGGCGATCGAGAGTGCGCCGCAGACGACCAGGGTGACCAGGGCGAAGGAGATCGCGACGCGGACCCGGAGCGAGGCGGTGCGGCGGGCCGTCACGGTTGGACGCGGTAGCCGTGGCCGCGGACGGTGAGGACGACGGAGGGGGCGTCCGGGTCCTGTTCGATCTTGCGTCGAAGGCGGCGGACGTGGACGTCGAGCAGGCGGGTGTCGCCGAAGTAGTCGTAGCCCCACACCCGCTGGAGGAGGTCCTCGCGGGAGACCACGCGGCCCTCGCCCTCGACGAGCTCGGTGAGCAGCCGGAACTCGGTCCGGGTCAGGGCGACCGGTTCCCCGCCCCGGGTCACGACGCCCTCCTCGGGGCGCAGCACGAGGTCGGCGACGGCGAGCTCCCGACGGGGCTGTTCGGTGGGTCGCCGGCGGCGCAGCAGGGCCCGGACCCGGGCGGCGAGCTCGCCGGGGACGACGGGTTTGGTCACGTAGTCGTCGGCCCCCGCCTCGAGCCCGGCGATGACGTCGTCGGTGTCGGAACGGGCGGTGACGATGATGATCGGCAGGTCGCCCCGCTCCCGCAGCGACCGGCACAACGCCATCCCGTCGAGGCCGGGGAGCATGAGGTCGATCAGCGCGACGTCGACGTCGTCGTCGAGCAGGGGGAGGGCCTCCTCGGCACTGGCGGCCTCGCGGACCTCGATGCCCTCGTCGGCGAGGCCGACGGCCAGCACCCGCCGAATCCGGTCGTCGTCCTCCACGAGCAGGGCCTTCGGCCCGCCTTCCTCCATCGGTGTGCCTCCCGAGGGCGATCCGACCAGCGCGGTCTGCTCCACCCGGACCTCCGGGCCGGACCCGCCAGGAGACCGCAAGGCTCACGGACGGGTGGTCGGGAGCGATGATCCCTGCAGGTACCGACGACGACCGGCGGGGGCACCATCCACGGGCAGGCGACATCCGGCGGGCACGGAGGGCGGCGGACGGTGTCACCGACCGAGGCCGACACCGTCGAACTCGGCGTGCCGACGGTGCCGCACGCCGCCGCGGGGCTGTCCCTGACGACGGGGCGCCGGACACCCATGGCGACCGCTCCGAGGCCCGGCGAGACGCCCGATCATCCCGAGCAGCACCCGCTCTGGCCCCGGGCGCTGGGGATCGTCTTCGCGTTCCTGGTCGGTTGGGTGATCCCACCGCCGGGTCCGAGCAGCGTCGACGGGGCGCCCACCGGCGCGGTGCGTGAACTCCCGGCAGGTCGTTGACCGGCCGGGAACGGGCGCCCCAGGCCCGGACGAGGAGGAGCCTGGGCCGGCTGCGGGACGCACGCCTCCGTCGTGCCGGCCGTCACCGTGGTGGCGCTCGACCTGGTCGAGGTCTCCTTCCTGTTCGTCCTGGCCGTCCTGCTCGCCGTCGCGGTCCACCTCGGGAGCGCGGGCAGGCGTCAGGAGATCGCAAGATCCTCGTCGGGATGGCGGCCCGTCGGACCGGGGTAGGCGGAGGACGATCCCGGTCCGAGCCGACCCACCGGAGGCATGATCGTCGTGCGCGAGTCCCTGCTGCCGCGGACCCGTCAGGTCCTGCCCGTTCTGCTCCTGGCGGCCCTCGTCGTGGCCTCCTGCGGATCGACCGGGGACGCCGTGCCGAGCGCGTCGGCCTCCGGTCCCACCATCACCTCGATACCGGCCACGTCGACACCGGCCACCTCGATTCCGGCCACGTCGTCGGACCCCGGTCCGACGTCGACGGCGGGTTCCGCGCCCAGCACCTCGTCGAGCACCCCGTCCCCCGGCACACTCGTGCCGATCGTCCCCGCCGGGTCGGCGAACGACGGGCAGCCGCTGCCCACCTGCCCGACCTCGTCGTTGTCGGTCACCCTCGGGCCCGGCGAGGGGACGACCTCGGGGACCGTGTACCGCCCCCTCGTGTTCACCAACACCGGATCGAGCGCCTGCCGGTTGCAGGGCTTTCCCGGCGTGTCCCACGTGGCCGGCGACGACGGGCACCAGGTCGGCCGCGCCGGGGCGTGGGTCGGGCCGCGTGGCGACGCGGTCGAGATCGCCCCGGGGGCGTCCGCCCACTCGATCGTCAGCGTGACCGATGCGGGCCTGGTCGAGCGCGACGTCTGCGACCCGACGGAGGTGCGCGGGTTCCGGGTCTACCCGCCCAGGAGTGAGGGAGCGGCCTACGTGCCGTCCCCCGGGATCTCCTGCGCAGCCGACATCTCCCCGATCCGGGTCCGGACGATCCTGCCGGGGCGCGGCGATCTGAGCGGTCAGGCGGGCGTCGACCCACCGCGCTGCACCACCGCGTCGCTGGCCGTGACGCTCGGCGCGGCCGAGGGTGCGGCCGGTTCGTCGTACCAGCCGCTCGTCTTCACCAACACCGGCTCCGCGGTCTGCACGCTGCAGGGATTCCCGGGGGTCTCCCACGTCGCGGGCGACGACGGTCACCAGGTCGGGCCGATGGCAGCGGAGACGGGCGAGCCGGGGAGCCCGGTCGCGCTCGCGCCCGGGGACTCCGCGCACGCGACGGTACGCACCGCCGACGCCTTCGGTCCGGGGCGCTGTGATCCCACGGCCGTGCGGGGCCTGCGTGTGTATCCGCCCGGCGAGAGTACCGCGGCCTTCGTGCCCCGGTCCGGGACCTCGTGTGCGGGCGACGTCGTGACCCTGCGGGTCCGATCGGTCCGGCCGGACGCCGACTGAGGGACGACGCCGGTCGATGCTCACCGGCCGATCCGGTCGCGGTAGTGCCGGACGGCCTCGCGGTGCTCGGTGAGCGCGACGTCGTCGAGGTCGTCGAGCAGCCGGGTGATCCTCTCGGGCACCTGCGTGGATTCCGCGCCGTAGTGGTGGATCTCGTTAAGTGCGATGCGCAGCAGGGCCCCGACGTCGTCGGAGGGTATGCAGACCCGGGTGACGCCGTCGTCGTCGGCCAGGCGGACGGCGGGCCAGGGGCGGGTGACGACCCGGCGCAGGAGGTCGTGGAGGACGTCGAGCACCTGACACGCCGTCGTCGGGTCGTTGATGCTCGGGGACAGCGCCTTGATGGCCACGTCGACCAGTTGTCGGAGACCGAAGCTCAGGTCCTGGTCCATGGTGCGCTCGGTCGCGGTCCGAATGTGCCCCGCGTAGGGCTCGGGCTCCACGGGCGCGCCGGAGCGGGAATGGACCGTCAGGAGCGTGGCACCTGCGGGCACGAAATCCCCGATCCGCGGGGCGAGGACAGCGACGGCGTCGTCGCCGACGGCCCGGCGAAGGATCGCGTCCCGGTCGACCGAGACCACCAGACCGGGCTTCTCGGCGGTGACCGGCACGCCGTCGTCGGGCAGGACGGGCGACGCGGCTGCCGGCGGGGCGTCGACGGGATGCCGGGACTCGAGCAGGTCCCGGGTCTCCTCGCCGATGCTCACGATGATCGACGACGCCTGGATCATGTGCACGACATGGTGGATGTAGTGCACGAACTGACCGACGGCGACGAGGACCAGCAGGAACGCCACCGTCACCGAGATGCGCGGGACGAAGGCGTCGTTCCCGTTCGTGCCCACCACCTCGCGCAGGGCGAAGATCGCGTAGAGGAAACTGGCCACGAAGAGGCCGAGCGACCACTGGATGGTCCGGTCGTGCAGGAACTGCCGGAGCACGCGCGGCGAGAACTGTCCGCTGGTCAGGACCAGGACGACCACCGTGATCGAGAAGACCAGCCCGGTGAACGAGATCATCGCCGTGATCACGGCGCCGAGGAAGCTGCGAGCTCCCTCCGGCGGCCCGGGGAAGAGGAAGGCGCTGTCGACGTCGCCGATGGCTCGATCGAGTCGAGCGAGTGCGAACGCCAGGACGATCGCCACGCCACCGCACCAGGCGGGGACCACCCAGAATCGACCGGAGGTGTGCCGCGTGCTGGGGATCATGCCGCTCCTGGGCCTAGGACTCCGCCGACGAGGGGGCTCGTGGTGAGCCCGGGGTCGCGGCGGCGCCGATGTGGCTCTCGGATGTCGCGCCGGTGTCCGGGTCACCAGGGCTACCCGATGCGGCGACACCGTCGCCGAGGAGATACCCGAGGAGGAAGGTCCCCACGAAGGCGGCGGCGATGCCGACGCGTCGTCCGGCTGGCGTCGGCCAGGCCCCGAGTGCCGGGGACGGCCCTGGCTCCTGCGGTGGCGACGGCCGCCGGTGTCGCGCGGTGTGCAGCTCGGCCGCGTCGAGCGGTGCGAGCGGCGGTCGGTCGTCGGGCTCCGAGAGGCGTGGCGGCGGGATGCTCGGGTTGCTCCGGTAGGCCGGGGACACCTCCCACCGGCCCGACTCCGGATCGAACACCACCGGGCGGTGCGGCGCCCGGCCGTGGTGCGGCCGGTCGTTCACGGGGATCGACTCCTTCTCGTCCGAGGGACTCTCCACGCCGAGTGACCCGGAACCGTCGCTCGCATGCCTGGGGCGCGCAGCCCGCGGGTGATCGCGGTCCGCCGGGTCGGCGAGATCGTCAGGAGCCCGCAAGGCTCGTCGCCTCCGAGCGATGTGATTCGCGCGTGGGTAGCACGTTGCTGGTCCATTCGGACGCATCACCAACTGCGCTCGGCGGGTGAATGCCGCTGCCATGACATGGGCCACATCGCGCCGGCCGGGATTGGGGGGCCGGGGCGTCCGGGAAGGTGGGGGCGATGCCCCCGTCACGCCCGACGCCCGCGCGCGACGCGATCGACGGCTCCGACGGCGGACGCGACCGATGGTCGTTCCTGCTGCGGCTCGGGGCGCCGGCCTTCGGCACGTCGTTCGCCCTCACCGCGCTCACGACCTATCTGCCCACGCTGCTCGCCGCTTCGTCGGGGCCGCTGGTGACCGGGCTGGTGGTCGGCGGTGAGGGGATGGCCGGGATCCTCGTCCCGGTGCTGGTCGGGCTCCTCGACGACCGTCGGGCGGGCACCGTCGGGGACCGACTCCGGTTCGTGGTGCTGGTCGCGCCGGTCGCCGTCGCGGGACTGGTCCTCGCCGCCCTCGACGTCGCGCCCGCGGTGATCATCGTCGGTGCGGCGGTCTACTTCGTCGGCCACTTCGCGTACCTGACGCCGTACGAGGCGCTCTACCCCGACCTCGTGCCCGACGACGTCAGCGGCCGCTCCCGGACGGCGGCCTCGGCCTGGCGATTCGCGGGCCTGGGCGGGGCCCTCATCGGGGGCGGGTTCCTGCTGGACCTCTGGGAGCCGGCGGTGTTCCTGGTGTCGGCCCTCGCCGTCGTCGTCGGCACGGCCGTGCTGGTGAGCGCCGTGCGGCCGTACCGGCAGCACCGCCTGCCCCGGTCCGCGTCGGGCGGTGGGGGGCTGCGTCCGATGCTCGCCCTGCTGCGGGAGCCCGGCGTCGCGGTGGTGCTCGTAGCGACGCTGCTCTGGAACCTCGCGCTCCAGGGCCTGAAGGCGTTCGTGGTCCTGTTCTTCGTCGTCGGGCTCGGCCGCAGTGCGAGCTTCGTGTCCGGGGTGGTCTTCCCGCTCGTGGCGCTCGGGCTCGTCGCGGTGCTCCCGTGGGCCGGTCGGGTGGCCGACCGCGTCGGCCACCGTCCGGTTCTCGCGGCCGCGTCGGCCGTGTATGGGGCCGGGCTGGTGGGCGCCGGCCTGTCCCACAGCGCCTGGATGATCGCGCTCACCCCCGTCGCGGCCGGAGCTGCGGGCATCGTGATGACCCTGAACTACTCGGCGCTGATGCGTGCGCTGCCCGGGGAGCACCACGGCGCGGCGTCCGGCCTGTTCCTGGTCAGCCGGGGCGCGGGATCGCTCGCCGGGCCCCTGCTCGTCGGTTTCGCGGTGAGCGTGGCCGGACCGCTGTTCCCGTCGACGGACGGGTACGACGCCATGTGGTTCGTGATCGGGCCGGCGGTGCTCCTCGCGGTGCCGCTGCTGCTGGTCCGACGCCGGCCCGACGAAGAGGGCTCAGAAGAACCGGACCGGTGAGGTGATCCCGATCCAGATACCCCAGAGCGCCAGGCCCGCCGTCCCTCCCAGCACGAGCCAGCCGAGGACCACCGAACCGGTGTCGCGGTCGTCGCGCAGCATCGCGCGCCAGCCCCGCCACATGACCAGGCCGGCCAGGAGGAGCCCCAGGACCACCGGGACGATGCGATAGGTGATGTAGAAGGTCGGCGAGGTCAGCACGGGGCGGCGCCTCCGGGCGTCCCGACGTGGCTGGTGCACGCGTACTCCCGATGGTCGCCGGTCTCGCCCGAGGAAGGCCGGTGCATCCTCACATCCGAGTGCGCATCGTGGGCGATCGAATTGACCGCTCATCGATCGACCACCGTTGATCATCGTCGGCCATCTACCGTGCAGAGCGGGTTTCGAACAGGGCGGAGAGCGTGCGGGTGGATCGAACGGGACGAGAGGCCGGACCTGAGTTCGTCGAGGCGCGAGCGCGAGTGGCCACGGCTGGCATGGCAGCGGTCCCGGCGTTCGATCGCCTGACGGCGATGGCCGTGGACCTCACGGGCGTCGCGGTCGCCGTCGTGACCCTCGCCGACGAGCACCGGGCCCGGCTCCTCAGCGCGCGCGGGATGCCGCCGACGTTCTCCCCCGACGAGGTGCCCGTGGGCGACTCGTTCTGCCAGTTCGTCGTCGCGCGGGGTGCGGAGTGGATCGTCGACGACGTCGAGGCCGAGCCGCTGCTGCGCGACCTGCCGACCACCAAGGAACTCGAGGCGGCGTCCTGGGCCGGCTTCCCCGTGCGGGGTCCGGACGGCGAGGTGGTCGGCTCCCTATGCCTCGTCGACCGCGCGAACCGGCGCTGGACACCCGAGCACATCACGCTGCTGCGACACATCGCCGAGGCCGCGAGCAGCGAGATCGCGTTGCGACTCGCGCTTTGGGAGGCCGCCGAGGCGAGGGGACTCGCCGAGGCGCACGCCCGGGAGTCCGACGCCCACGCCTCGGCCGCGCGGCGCGAGACCCGGCGTGCCCAGCAGCGCGCCGAGGAGGCCGCCGACCTCGCTCGCACGCTGCAGGAGTCGCTGCTACCGACATCGATGCCGCGCACGCCGGGGCTGGACCTCGGGTCGAGGTACCGCGCCGGCGCCGGCGGCTCCGAGGTCCTCGGCGACTTCTACGACGTGTTCCCCATCCCGAGCGGCTGGGGCCTCGTGCTCGGCGATGTCTGCGGCAAGGGCGTGACGGCCGCGCGCACCACGGCCCTCGCGCGGTCGACCGTCCGCGCCCTCGGTCACGCCGAGGAGGACCCGCAGGCGGTGCTGGGCGCGTTGAACGAGGTCCTCGTCGAGTGGTTCGGCGACCGGCGCAGCTTCGTGACGGCCGTGTACGCCACTCTCCGGCCCCGGGGGGACGGCTTCGTGGCGACCGTGGCGAGTGCCGGGCATCCGGCCGGGTTCGTGCTCGGCCGCGCGGGCATGGTCACCGCACTGCAGGACGGCGGACGCGTTCTCGGGCTCCTCCCCGAGGCGAAGGTCGCGGTCGAGTCGGTGGACCTGGCGCCGGGTGACAGCCTCGTCCTGTTTACCGACGGGGTGACCGAGTCGAGACGGCAGTCGGACCGCGTGCAGTTCGATGAGGACGGGGTGGCCACGGCGCTGCGTTCGCTCGCTGCGGACAGCTCGGCCGACTCGGTCGCCGAGGCCGTGAGCGCCGCCGCGCTCCGTCACGCGGAGGGTCTGGTCCAGGACGACACGGCCGTGCTCGTCGCCCGCGCTCTCGCCGGGACCTGCGCAGGCGACCGCCCGCTTGAGGTGGCGCAACATTCGTGATGCGGTGCCTGATCCTGTCACCTACCGCGATGCATCTGGATTGGGCGACTCCGGATCGACGCGATGTCCATCATGAGCTCGGAAGCATCGTCGTCGCCTCGTCCTCCACCTGCCCGTCGAGCTCGGAGCGCTGCCGACAGGCATGAACACGGCGAACTTAAACGTCCTGCACGCCGCGGTCCAGATGGGGCTGTGGCGAAAGCCGGTCGAGAACGAGAGAATCGGCAACTCAGAGCACGGCAAGCAAGTAGGCCGGCACTCCAGCGATTTCAGTCGATCAATTAAGCTCTCCTGACACGTACTTCCCGCTTTGAGATCGGCAATTCGTGGTAGACCGGTCTCGTGTAGTCGGGCACGCGAATCATCGTAGGGAGACTGACGAGCACTCTGAATGTGTGTCACAGGGCTCGAGCAGTGCAGGCCACTGCCTTCGAGGTTCAACAATGCTGATTCCACCGATTCACGGCTGACATAACGCGCGATCGTGGACTGTCGCCGAGGAGGCGGTGGCTTGCCAGCTCGTGCGTCGAGACGCAGAAGGTTGCTCCGTGCTGCGGTGGTACCGGTTTGACGGGGACCGAGCGCAGGTGTCAGAGGACTTGTTCGATGTCCTCCGCGATCGTCTCCGGTAGTACGGGTGGCTCGTAGCGTCGGACGACGTGACCGTCGCGGTCGACGAGGAACTTGGTGAAGTTCCACGCGATGTCGCCCGTGGCGAGGTCGGGCTGCAGGCGGCTGATGGCCTCGTAGAACTGGCCGTAGGCGGGGCCGAAGTCTCCGGGTGCCTCGGCGCGCAGGAAGGCGAAGAGCGGCTCGGCGTCGGGACCGTTCACGTCGACCTTCGCGAGCACGGGGAAGGTGACGTCGTAGCTGACTCGGCAGAACTCCTGGATCTCGGCGTCGGTGCCCGGCTCCTGGCCCTTGAACTGGTTGCAGGGGAAGCCGAGGATCGTCAGCCCGCGCTCGTGGTAGCTGCGGTGGAGGGTCTCGAGGCCCTCGTACTGCGGGGTCAGGCCGCACTTGCTTGCGACGTTGACGATGAGCAGGACCCGTCCGGCGTACTGCCCGAGGGACGTGGTCGTGCCCGTCGCGTCCGAGACGCTGAAGTCGTGGGTGGTGGTCACCGACCCGAGTGTGCCGCTGTCGAGCTTCCGCGGGCGATTCCCGCCGCGGAGACGGCCACGACCGCGCGCGGCACGAGGAGGGGGCAACGGATTCAGAGTCGACGGAGCCGGAAGGTGAACTCCAGCCGGCGCCACTCGCCGTCGACGTCGCGACCGTCGGGGGCCGGGCCGGTCCGGGGTGTGAAGTCGACGATGAGGTCGTCCTTGACCCCGAAGACGGCGTCGGAGTCGAGGTAGCGGCCGCCCCGGACGAACAGCTGGGTGATCAGCTGCTGGTGGCCGGGGGCGTCGATGAGGAAGTGCAGGTGTGGTGCCCGGTAGGGGTGGCGGCCGGTCGCGGTGAGCATGTCCCCGACCGGGCCGTCGGCGGGGATCGGGTACTCGCAGGGCAGGATCGACCAGAACCGCAGCCTGCCGTCGATGTCGGTCCGGAGCCGTCCGCGCAGCACCGGGCCGTCGACGTCGGGGAGCTGGACGTCGTAGAAGCCGTCCTCGTTGGACTGCCAGACGTCGACCGGCGCGTCCGCGACCGGTCGCCCGTCGGTGTCGGTGACCGTGACGTCGACGTGCAACGGCGTGCCGGGCAGGCCCCCGGAGATGTCGGTGCCCTGCGCCAGCTCCGGCGGGCCCTGGACGTAGAAGGGTCCGAGGACGGCCGAGGAGGTCGTCTCCGGGGTGCGGGAGTTGGTCAGCAGGTCGACCGCGCTGGAGACGCCCAGGGTGTCGGAGAGCAGCACGAACTCCTGGCGGACGTCGGTGGTGATGTGCCCGGCGCGGGTGAGGAAGTCGATCCCGGCCTGCCACTCGTCCTGGCGCAGGTCGTTGTCGAGGGCGAATCCGTGCAGACGCCCGACCAGGTCGGCGAGCAGTCCGGCCAGGCGCGGGTTCGCCGTGGTGTCGAACGAGCGGCGGACCCGGTCGGTCAGCTCGGCGACCGCGGACGCCAACGGTGCGCCCGAGGGCGGGCGTTCGCCCACCCAGGCGCGGCGCAGGAGCTCGGCCATGCCGTCGGTCGTGAGTGGAGCCGGGTTGGGGTAGGGCCGGGCGGTGGCGAGCTCGACGGCGCGGTCGACGCCGTCCTCGGGCATGCCGAGCTCACGGAGCGAGGTGGGCCCGCCCGCGGCGACGATGAGGTCGTACACGGCGGTCGGGGCGTCCGGGACGCCGAGCCGGGTCGCGATCCGGGCCATCGCCTGCGGGGCGGCGCCGGCGTTGTAGGCCATCGCCTGGGGCAGCACGACGGTGTGGGTCGGGGCGTGGGGGAGGTCGAAGCTGCCGCCCAGGGTGTGGCAGAGCTTGTGGTGCAGGCCCATGCTGACCGCGCCGAGGCAGGTGCCGGCCAGCCAGGCGCCGCGCAGCAGGTCGGAGCGGGCCTCGAGGTCGTCGGTCCCGGCCGCGAGCCGGCGCAGGCCGGCGGCGAGGACCTCGACCGCGTCGAGGGCCATGCTGTCCACGACGGGATTGGCGTCGGGGGAGTAGAGGGCCTCGACGGCGTGGGCCAGGGCGTTCACCGCGCTGGTGACCGCGATCGGGCGGGGCAGCTCAGCGGAGAGCTCGGCGTCGTAGATGACGGTCTCGGGCAGGATCGCGGGGTCGGTGCGGGTCGTCTTCTGCCCGTTCTCGGTCTCGCCGAGCAGCGCGGTGACCTCGGAGCCGGCGTAGGTGGTCGGGAGGATCACCTGGTCGACGCCGGTCCGCACAGCGAGCGCCTTGGCCAGCCCGGTCGTCGACCCGCCCCCGACGGCCACCACGCAGTCCGCGCCCGCGCGCTGCAGCTCCTCGAGCGCGCGGGTGGTCACCTCGACGGGGGTGTGCATCGCGGCGCCGTCGAAGCGTCCGACGGCGAGGTCGCCGAGGGCCTTCTCGACCCGGTCGCCGAACGCGGCCAGGTCGGGGGTGGCGAGCACCAGGGCGCGGGTCCGGCCGAGCCGGGACACCTCGTCGGCGACGTCGTCGAGGCGTCCGGGACCGAAGACGATGCGGGCCGGGCGTGCGGTGTAGTCGAAGCGATCCAACGGGAGCTCCTTCCTGTCCCGACGGCGGGTTCCGGACCCGTCGTCGGGGAGGGGCGAGGTGGTCGGTCGGCACCGGGGGAGCTGTGGAGCCCCCGCCGCGGTGGACCGGAGGGGTGTACGCCCCTACCGGTCCAGCTTGAACAGGCGACGCGCGTTGGTGCGCCCGATCTTGACCCGGTCGGCCTCGGAGATGGTCGCGGCGTCGAACCAGTCCGCGGCGTGGTCGATGTTCTCGAACGGCCAGTCCGTCGAGAACATGATGCGCTCCGATCCGAGCTCGAGGACGGCGTCGATCAGGGTCTGGGTGCGGAAGTTCCCGGACGTCGTGATGTGGAAGTTCTCGGTGAAGTAGTCGACGAACCGTCGCTTCGCGGGGTGGGCGGGCGGAACCGTGACCCAGGCGTTGCGGTGGTCGGCCCGCCACAGCATGGCCGGGATGCCCTCGCCCATGTGGCCGAGGACGATCTGCAGCGTCGGGTGTTCGTCGAACAACCCCGACCCCATCAGGCGCAGGGCGTGGACCGCGGTCTCCTGCGCGAAGCCCCAGGTCGGGCCGAGCAGCCACGGGTGGCCGTCGTAGATGCGGGCGTCCTGCGGCAGCGGGTTGCGCGGGTGCAGGTAGAAGGGCACGTCCAGGCGGGCGACCTCGGCCCAGAAGGGGCGGTACTGCGGCAGGTCGTAGTACAGGAGGTCCTGGCCGTCGCCCTGCTCGGCGTCCTGGGAGAAGCCGTTGACCAGCGCGCCGACGAAGCCCAGCTCGGTGACGCACCGGTCGAGCTCCTGCGCCGCGGCCTCCGGATCCTGCAGCGGGAGGGCGGCGAAGGCGCGGAAGCGGTCCGGCCGGCGGGCGCACTCCTCGGCCAGCGTGTCGTTGGCGCGTCGTGCGACCTCGATGGCGCGGGTCCGGTCGGTGATCGCCTGTACGGCCGGTGCGTTGAGCGACAGGATCATGATGTCGATCCCGTGCTCGTCCATCAGCTTCAGGCGCGTGTCCTGGATGTCGAGGAGGCGGGACTGCAGCTCGTCCCAGTACGGGCCGGGGACGAAGCCTGCGGAGTCCTGGAGGGTGTCGGGGATGGCGAAGTGTTCTTCGAGGGCGACCTTGCCGTTCATGTCTTCCGGGCTCCCTGGTTGCTCGTTGCCGATGTGGAGGTCGAGGTGGTGGATGCGGCTAGTCGCGGCTGAGCGCGCGCAGTAGTTCCTTCATCAGGGAGACGAGTTCCTCCGCGTCGCGAGCCAGACCGAAGACGTAGCTGTCGGGGCGCACCACCGCCGCGACGCTGCCGGTCTCGGCGAACCAACGGGCGTAGACGCCGCCGCTGTCGGAGATCTCGGCGCCGCCGAACATGCTGGCGATGCCGAAGGCGACCTGTCGTCCGCCGATGGCGGTGAAGGCGTCGTGATCGTCCTGGGACAGTCGGGAGAGGACCTCGCGACCGGTGGCGACGACGAGCCACCCGGTGCCTGCGATGTCGTCGAACAAGGCGGTCCGCTCGGGCGTCGAGACGAGGCCCTGGGGGAAGAGGTCCCCGTGGTTGGCGATGAGACCGCCCCGCAACGGTGGGTAGCGGAGCTTGTCCGGCTTGTGGTTCGCCGTCCGTGCGGCGATCATCCGGGCGTCTCGCTGCTGAGCTTCCACGGGGTCGCGCATGGTCTGGACGCGGCCGAGTTCGATGGCCTTCTCGGTGATGAAACGGACGTGTGGCTCGCGTTCCGGCTGATAGCGGTCGAGCAGCGACTCGTCATGCCCGTCGAGGACCATGCCGAGTTTCCACGCCAGGTTCCGGGCGTCCCGGATCCCCGAGACCATGCCCTGGGCGAGGAAGGGCGGCATCTCGTGTGCGGCGTCGCCGGCGAGCATGACCCGTCCCTTCCGCCACGTCTCGACGATTCGGGAGCGGAACGTGTAGTTGGCGACCCGGATCAGCTCGGCGTCCTCCGGCGAGAGGAAGGCCGCGACCCGCGGCCAGACGTTCTCGGGCTTCACCACCTCGTCGCGGCTCATGCCTGCGTCGAGGCGGAAGGAGAAGCGGTGGTACCGGGGGCCGATGTTGACGATCGCGATGGGTTCTGCCGGGTCGCAGACCTGCCGGAACGTGGGCAGACCAGGCACGTCGTGGCGTAGCTCGAAGTCGCAGACCAGCCAGTTCTCGAAGAAGCCGTAGTCGTCCACCCGGCTGTTCAGGTGATTTCGGACGAATCCGTTGCCGCCGTCGCAGCCCACGACGTAGCGGGCGCGGATCACGTCCTCGGTGCCGTCCGTCCTGCGGGCGCGCAGTTCGACGCCCTGTTCCTGTTCGGTGATGGCGGTGACCGTGAGTCCCCGCCGGACATCGATCCCCGGGGTGCCCTCGACCAGACGATCGATGACGTCCTCGATGTGGGGCTGGTACATCATGTATTGCGACGGCCAGCCGCAGCGGCCGGGATTGTCGAACTCGATGTCCAGCAGGACGTCG
Source organism: Actinomycetospora sp. NBRC 106378 (assembly GCF_030269685.1). Classification (GTDB taxonomy): domain Bacteria; phylum Actinomycetota; class Actinomycetes; order Mycobacteriales; family Pseudonocardiaceae; genus Actinomycetospora. Next base: position 40,490 of record NZ_BSTT01000006.1, on the reverse strand, counting down.
TCCTGCGCGTTGACCCAGACGTACCCGGGCTGGATGTTGATCCCGGGAAGCATCTTCTCGGCGACGCCCAGCTTCTGGAACGTGCGCATCGTCTCGTCGTCGAAGGCGGCGGCGCGGGGCAGGTGGTAGCGGCCCTCGTAGCGTTCGAGCACGGCCACCCGGCGGCCCTGCTGCCCGAGGAGGGCGGCGAGCGTCATCCCCGTCGGTCCGTAGCCGACGATTGCGACATCGAGATCCATGGCTGCCTTTCTGGACTGCACCAGGAGATGGCCTGCTGCTGGGCTACGGCGACGGCGGTCTCCGTGTGCGGCTGCTTCCGGAGTCCCTGCCGCCGCGGTGACCGGGCTGAACGAGGTCACGGACCGACCGAGGCGCGGAGAGCACCTCGAGCGGGCGGGACGACATGCCGGCGATCGGCGTCACGACGTGCTCTGCGAGTCCGATCGTGCGCACCCCAGCTGCCCCGCCGTGTTTCACCATCATGCATTGACTTGCCTCATGGTGAAACCTACTGTCCGCTCGTGTCAAACCTCACAAGGAGCGTGGGCTTGATCGACGACGACGGTGACGCCCGCGGCGGGGAGTCGTGCGGGCGGTCCGCCGTCGGGACGACCGCCGGCCCCGGGGACGGCGTCCCGGTCCTCGCACCCACCGACTGATCCCGCCCACCCCTCATCTCGCAGGAGTCCGCCATGTCCCACGTGCCCCCCACCGGTGCGGAGCGCAGCCACCGCGCCGTCCTGCCCCTCGCCGCGGCGTTCGCCGCCCTCGAGGGCTACGACCTCGCCTGCTACGGCGTCACCGTCCCGTCACTGCTCGCCGACCGTTCGCTCGGAGCCGACAAGGCCGCCGCGGGCACCGTCGGCGCCCTCGTCGCCGTCGGGATGCTCGTCGGCGCGGCGGTCTGCGCCGCCACGATCCGCCGGTACGGGAGCCGGCGGCTCCTGCTCGCCGGAGCGACCCTGTTCTCGGTCGCCATGCTGGTCTGCGCCGCCGCACCCTCGTTCGCCCTGTTCGGAGCGGCCCGATTCGTCGTCGGCGTCGGGCTGGGCATCGTCCTGCCGACCGTCACCGCCTACGTCGCCGACCTCTCCGCGCCCGGACGCCGCGCCCGCGACGTCGGGCTGATGATGTCCGGCTACGCCGCGGGCGCCCTGCTCGCGCCGCTGCTCGGGGCGGCGATCCTCGGTGGGGCCAGCTGGCACTGGACCTACGTCATCGGCGGCGTCCCGGCCCTCGTCCTGGTCCCCCTCGCGATCCGGCTCCTGCCCGAGAGCCCCGTGCACACCGCCGACGGCGCCTCCGAGCGAGGCGCCCTCCTCGGGCTGCGGCCGCTGCTCGCGCCCGGCGTCCGCGGTGCCACCCTGCTGTTCTGGGTCGTCTCGTTCTGCGGGCTGTTGCTGGTCTTCGGGATCTCCACGTGGCTCCCGACGATCATGCAGGCCGCCGGCTACTCGCTCGGTTCGTCGCTGCTGCAGACCGCCGCCATGTGGGTCGGAGCCGGTCTCGGGATGGTCGCCGGTGGACGCGTGGCGGACCGGATCGGGATCAAGCCCGTCGTCACCGTCGCCTTCCTCGCGGGGGCCGCGGCCCTCGTCGTGATGAGCCTGCGCCCGCCGCTGGTGCTGCTGTTCGCGCTCATGTTCGTCGCGGGCCTGGGCTTCATCGGATCGCAGGTGCTCACCAACGCCTTCATCGTCGGCCACTACCCCGCCGAGCTGCGGGGACGCGCGATCGGCTGGGCCCTCTCGGTCGGGCGGCTCGGCGCCATCGCCGGCCCGCTCCTCGGCGCCGCCATCCTGTCCTCCGGGCTCGGAGTCGCCTGGAACTTCTACCTGTTCGCCGTGCCCGGTCTCCTCGGCGCCGCCCTCGCCGCGGCCGTCCCGACGATCGCGGCCCGTCGCGAGCCGCGGATCGGTGACGCGGTTCCCGACGACGGGTCGCGTCGACCGGAGGCGATCGCCTGACCACGGACACCACCGGGGGGCACGGCCGGCCGACTAGGCTCGTCGCCGTGGCCCCCGCAGCCGTCCCGGACCCGGACCACGAGGCCGTCCCGGCCCGCCAGGGCATCCAGTCCGTCGAGATCGCGATGACCGTCCTCACCGCTCTCGAGCAGGGGCGGGGTCCGATGAGCCTCACCGCGATCGCGGCGGCCGCGGGCGGGATGGGGGTCAGCAAGGCCTACCGTTACCTCGTCAGCCTGGGACGGGTCGGGCTCGTGGCGCAGTCCCCGAGTTCCGGGCTCTACGACATGGGCCCGGCGATGCGGCGCCTCGGCGCCGAGTCGTTACGACGGGTCGACGAGGTCGGCCTCGCCTCGGAGTACGCCCCCGTGCTGCGGGACCGCACCGGCCACGCGGTCAACCTCGCCGTCTGGGGCGACGCCGGCCCGGTGATCGTGCGCTGGGACTACGGCGCCTACGCGCTGCCCATCACCGTCCGCGTCGGCGCGACGATGCCCCTGCTCGCCTCGTCGGTCGGTCGGGTCTACCTCGCCCACCTCCCCGCCACGCTCACCGACCCGGTCCTGCGCTCCGAGGACGCCGACCTCGACGAGGCGGGACGCATCGGCCAGGAGGTCCGGGACCGCGGCTACGCCGTGACCTCCGGCGGCGTGATCCCCGGCGTCTCGTCGATCGCCGCACCTGTCTTCACCGCGGGCGACTCGCTGCCACTCGTGGTCGCCGTCGCACTCCCGGCCCGGACCGCCACCGGCGAGGAGATCGACCGGGTCGTCGCCGCTCTCCTCTCGGTCACCGCGACGGTGTCGAGCGAGCTCGGCGCGCGCTGAATCGCAGGGACGAGCTCGATGTCCGAGGCTCTCTCGTCCGACCCGGTGCTGCACCATCGTCCCGTCACGACCGGCTGGTCCCATCGGCGAGATCGCAGTAACGGGGATCGTCGCGGTACCGGTGCTTCTCGATCGGAGGCGGTGTCGAAGCCGCACCACCACCATCGGCCGCCAGCCGGTGGTCATCACCCGGGAGAGGTCGCGACCTCGCTCGGCATGGACGGCGTCATCTCCTCCGGGGCGAAGAACGAGGACGAGGGCCTCTACCCGGTCCAGCACGGGTACTGGCTCGAGACGATGCGCGCCGCCGTCGAGGCCGAGAAGGAGGCCTGATCATGACGACCACCGAGAAGGCCGTCGAGAACGGCCGCGACGCGAACACCCCGGGCAGTGGGAACGCGCTGATCACCCAGAACCTCGCCCGCGGCGAGGTCGAGCCCGGTCTGCGCCGCCCGGGCGAGCGGCCCGACCTGCCGTCATGGTGACCCGAGCCGGACACGACGTCCGGAGCCGGTAGCCACATCGGTCCGGCGGTGATCAGGAGCGACCGAACACGTCGTCCTGCCGGGCGCGAAGCCGCCGTCCGTGGCGCTCCCACCCCGCCAGCGGACGCGGCCCCAACTGCCCGCGCAGTCGTTCCACCTCCTGCGGAGTCGCCAGCTCGATGACCCGTGCGCCGGCGCTGCGGGCGTCGGGCAGGCTCTCGCGGACCACGTCGAGCACCCGCCTCCAGTCCCCTGCGGGCACCCGCGCGTGCACGGTCTCCACGACGGGCCCGGTGGAGGCCGCGAAGAAGGCGCCCAGAGCATCGGCGAGCTGACGCCAGGCGGTGGCCAGTCCTCGGAGCCGCCGGTGGTCGTCGCTCGTGGCCACGGCGGCGGGTCGTCGTGCCCGGTCGGCGTTCACACTGCGGGTGCTGCGTCGCGCCTCCGCGACGAGTGCGACCAGCGCGGCTCCCTCCTGCCGCAGGGACGGGTAGGGCAGGGCGCCGGGGGCGTGGTGCTCGAGCAGGGGCCACACCAGCGCGTCCTCGAACCCGAGCTCGCCGACGAGGTCGTCGCAGAGCTCCTCGACCAGGTCGGCGAACACGGCATGACGACGCTGATCGAGGTGCCGGGTGCCCGCATGCAGACCCTCGACGAAGGCGGCGACCCGTTCCACGTCGCGGCGCAGGACGCGGCGACCCAGCTCGAACAGGAGCAGATCGTCCGGTGTCCGGGACGGCGAGGCATCGGGCTCCACACCCGCGATCATCGACGACGGAGTGGGGCCCGGCCACGGCGCGGAGCGGCGTACTCGGCCCACTCCGGCCCGGCGACCGGCAGGCGGGGGACAGGCGACCCGGGTCGGCCGGTGCGCATCAGCCCTGCTCGACGGGTGCCAGCCCGACCCCTCCGACGGGGGTGACGGCGATGATCTCCGGCGGCCCGGCGAGCAGTGCGAGTACGTCCCCGGGATGCACCGCGTCGACGCCTTCGGGCGGCGAGGCTCCGAGCGACGCTTCCAGGGCCTGCTGGTCCGCCCAGCACTCGCTCACCCACACCGTGTCGGGCTCGGTCGCCGAGCGGTGCACGACATAGAGCTCACACCCCGGCACGAGGTTCAGGGTCTCGGTCACGCGGAGGAGGAGGCCCTGGACGTCGTCACCGCGCCCGGGTCTGGCGCGCATCCGGACGAAGCGCCCGATTCTCGTGGGCCGATCCCGGTCGGTCGAGGTCATCCGACGAGGGCGGGGCCGAGGGAGATCTCGGGCCCACCGGTGCTGGAGCTCATGGCCACGTAGAACACCCAGCCGCCCGCGAGCACTGCGCCGACGCAGGAGACCCCGGCGAGGACGCGGAGGATGCCCCCGTCGGCGAAGGTGCCGGTGATGAAGGCCAGGAACACGAAGACGAACACGAGTTCGGAGAACAGCAGGACCAACCACACCGCCAGGGGGAGCCGGAGCGTGGCCAGCACGAGGACGACGCCGCCGACGGCCCAGGCGAGGGTGAAGACACTGAAGGTGTCGGTCAGGGCCGCCGCGGACGCCGTCTCGGTCATCGACGTCGGGTGCGTCCCGAACCAGTCGTTGACGAACCCGGTGTAGAGCAGGGCGAAGCTCCAGAAGAAGCCGCCGAACACGCCGAAGATCCCGCCGAGAGGCGCGACTCCTGCCCCGATCGCCCAGCGCCCGGCGATGAAGAGGCCGACGCCGAGGGCGAGGAAGAGGGGGACCACGGCGCCGGCCGAGCCGTTCGGCGCGTAGCCGAACAGGAAGAGGCCCAGCGACGCCACTCCGATCACCGCGCACGGAACGCCGAGCACGGCGGGGTTGCCGGGGTCGGGTGCTGGCGCGGGTCCCGCCGACGAGGAGGTCTCGTGAACCGGCGGGGCTGCTGCGTCAGCGCTCATGGTCGCTCCTACTTCTGGACTCAGAATCGAGGGCAAATGAAATAGTTCCAGATTGGAATCTAGCCACGTGAGGGGTCTCGTGCGATCGGCACACAGGCTTAACGTGCCGGTACTCGGGGGCCGCCGGAGTCATCTCTGCAGTCGCTGCTCGAGGCCCGGGGAGGACGCGGGCCGGGTCGTCGACCGTGCGGGGGTCGTCGGACGTGGGGCTTCCTGTGGTCGCGAGGTGGCGACACCGGAGCGAACGCACCCCGGGGTGGCGAGGGTCGGCCGTCTTCCGTCGGTGTACCTCCGGCCCGTCGGGTCCTCGCTCCGCGAACTGTCCTTGACAGCGTGACGCGGCACACGCTAAACCTTTTTACATGATGCACATCATGTTTGGCGAGGAGTGACCATGCCGGCACGCGACCTGTCCGGGTTCGACCTCTCGGGTAAGACCGCCATCGTCACCGGCGCTGCGAGTGGGATCGGAGCAGCGACATCGATCGCGCTCTCGGCGGCGGGAGCCGATGTCTGCTGCGCGGACGTCGACGTCGACCGACTCAAGGAGACCGTCGACGCCATCAACGAGGCGGGCGGCAGGGCCGTGGCCACGAGGTGCGACGTGTCGGACGAGTCCGACGTCGCCGAGCTCGTCGCGTTCTCGGAACGATCCCTCGGACCACTCGACATCATGATCAACAATGCGGGGACCGTGGACACCGCTCCGGGCCCGGTCCATCAGGCCGACACGGCGGACTGGCGTCGGCTGGTGTCGGTCAACCTCGATGGCGTGTTCTTCGGCTGCCGGGAGGCGCTGAAGGTGATGTTCCCCCGTGGTCGCGGGCGGATCATCAACACCGCATCGGTCTGGGGTCTCGTGGGCTCCTCGACCGTTGCGCCGATGTCGGCCTACAACGCGACGAAGGGTGCGGTAGTGAACCTGACCCGCGAGCTCGCGCTGCAGTACGCCAAGCACGGCATCACGGTCAACGCCCTCTGTCCGGGACCGGTGCACACCCGCCTGGGCGGCGTGTACGACGTCCCCGAGATCAAGGAGTTGTTCGTGGCCCAGACGCCGATGGGTCGTGTCGCCAGTCCCGAGGAGATGGTCGGCGGATACCTCTACCTCGCCTCGGACGCCGCGAGCTTCATCACCGGGACCGCGCTCTCGGTCGACGGGGGATGGACCGCAGCCTGACCGCTCTCGACCGGTCTGGCGTCGACTCGAGGGGTGCCTTCCGGGCGGCAGGGGCGCCTGAAGGGCGACCGGGTCGCCTAGGAGGGGAGGGAGGTCCGCGCTGCGGCCAGGACCTCGTCGGACAGGGTCGGATCGTCGACGGCGCGGGAGACCAGCATGGCTCCCGCCAGCGTCGAGAGGACCCGCAGCGCGGCCCGCCGGCGCTCGTCGGCGGACTCGCCGGGCACCACGTCCTCCAGTGCGTCCAGCAGGCCGCGGACGCCGTCGGTGTAGGCCGTGCGCACTGCGCCGCCACGCCGGCCCGCCTCGGCGCCCATCAACGGCGTCGGGCAACCGGCCCCCGGCTCGTCCCGGTGTCCCGCGGAGACGTAGCTCTCCACGATTGCCGCCAGCGCCTCCGCCGGAGCGCGGGTCGAAGCGAGGTCCTCCCAGATGTCGCGACGCTCGGCGAAGGCCCGCGCGATCGCTTCGGACGCCAGGGATTCCTTGCCGCCCGGGAACTGCACATACAGGGCGCCGTGGGTCAGACCGGCCTCGGCGAAGATGCCGGCCACGGACGCCCCGTCCACTCCGAGCTCCCGGAACCGCCGGGAAGCGGTGGTGAGCACGACCTCGCGGTTCTTCTCGGCCTGCTCGCGCGAAACCTTCACCGGCACCCCTCCGCTTCGATCCCGACTGACCGTTGACGACGTTACCTGATGGTCGTTACGGTCTGGCGTTAGATGACGTCTATCAGGTAAAAGGGAGATCGAGGATGACGAGCACGATCAGTAGCGCCCGCGAGGCACAGACCCAGTTCGTCGACGTCGAGGGGACCCGGTTCGCCTACCGTGAGCTGGGCGTCGAGCGCCCCGGCGAGCCCCCGCTGGTGCTGCTGCAGCGCTTCCGCGCCGAGATGGACGACTGGGACCCGCTGTTCCTCGACACCCTCGCCGCGCGACGCCGCGTCGTCATCTTCAACAACCGGGGCGTGGGGTCCTCGGAGGGCGAGACCCCGTCCTCGCTGGAGGCGGCCGCCGACGACGCCGCGGCGTTCATCCGGGCCCTCGGCATCGGGAAGGCCGACCTCCTGGGCTGGAGCATGGGCGGCATGACCTCGCCGATCGTCGCCCACCGCCACCCGGAGCTGGTGCGACGGCTCGTCCTGACCGGGACGTGCCCGCCCGGTAATCCGGAGTCCGCGCCCTCACCTGCACACTGGCTCGACGTCGCCGCGAAGCCCAGCTACGTGGACGACGACATCCTCTACATCTTCTTCACCACCAGCGAGACCAGCCTGCGCAAGGGCCGCGAGAGTCTCGCGCGCATGGACAAGCCCGGTCAGCCCGGCTCGTCGGTCAAGACCTCGTCCGAGACCAAGCAGGCCCAGATCCAGGCCATCGGCGCCTTCTGGGCCAACGAGCAGGGCTGGTTCGAGAAGCTCAAGGACCTCCCCAACCCCACTCTGGTCGCCAACGGCGACACCGACGTCGCGTTCCCGATCACCGACAGCGTGATCCTCTTCCGCGAGATCCCGAACAGTCAGCTGTCGGTCTACCGCGACGCCAACCACGGCTTCCTGTTCCAGGAGCCCGTGGTGTTCGCCCAGGAAGTCCTCGCCTTCCTCGACGAATGAGGCAGGGGCAACGAGACAGCGGAGCCTCGCCGGCACACGCCTGCGATCGCCAGGTCAGCGGAGACCGGTTCTCACGGCGAAGGAGGACGCCAACATGCGATCACCGGGACGGTCAGGGTGGCGTCGGCACCTCACGTCCGCACCTCGCGGCCGTGGTCCTTGTGTGGCTCGGGGGAGCGTCGGCAGCGAGTGGATCCCGCAGGCAGGACCAGTCCTGGGAGCCGACTCCGCCGTGTCCGTCGGGGCTGGTCCCGGTCGGATCGTCGACGTGGAGGAAGGCCTCCAGGCGGTCGGTGTGGAAGCGGCGCCCGAGCAGGATCGGCACGAGGCGGTCGATGAGGTAGGAGGCCGGCGTGTGCCTCCGTCGGTCTCCGGCGGAGGCCGGCGAGCTCAGCACAGGGCCGGACCGTCGTCGTAGGTGCGCATCGCGAACGCCGTGTAGAGCGCGAAGGTGTCCGAGCGCATGGTGGCCCGGTGGGCGGCCGTCGCCCACCGGGCGGCGTCGCGGAGGGAGTGGACGTCCTCGGCCGCGAGCTCGAACTCGGCCGCGAGGACGCCGGTCAGCGCCCGCACGTCCTCGATCATCTCGTCGTGCCGCTCGCCGCCGTTCCGACCGGAGGTGATCTCCCCGAGGATTTCGTCGCGGGCGATCAGCGCGCGGGCCGCGGCCTGCCGGACCGAGACCCCCGTCTCCGTGCACACGATGTCGGAGAAGTCCGCGGACCCGGGGTCGCACGTCACGTCCGGAACTCCGTTCTGCTCGGGTTCGCAGCCGTTCGATGTCCGACTCGGCCCCGGACATGCAACGCCGGGACGACCCGCCGCGGAAGGGGGGACCACCTTGCGAGTTCCTGACGACCGGTCCGCCCGCTCCAGCCGACGCCGCCCGGTTCCTCCGACGTCGGACCCGTTCGCCGTGACGGCGGAGCGCGCCATCCGTCGTCGTTTTGGGAGAACCACGGGACAGGCCGCCTGACGGGTTCGACCGGCAGTCGGACGGGCGGAGCTACAGCAGGCCCAGCCCGTAGACGAGCGCGGCGATCACGCCGAGCCAGAGGGTCGTGGCCGCGACGGCCTCGCGCTTCGTGTCGAACACGGGATCACTCCTCGGGATCGTCGATCGGGACGCGTCCCTGTCTACGTCCCCCGCAGCCGAGTTGACCTTGCGATCGCCTTGCGGCCGCCGTCAGTCGGGGTCCTCCGCGACCGGCAGCTCGACGACGAAGCGGGCGCCGCCTCGGGGACGGTCGGCGACCCACACCCGGCCGCCGTGTCGTCGGACGTGCCCGTCGACCAGCGCGAGCCCGAGGCCGGAGCCGGTACCGGCGCCGCGCCGACCGGCCGTCGAACCCCGGGCGAACCGCTCGAAGATCTCGGCGCGGTCGGCGGCGGCCACGCCGGGCCCGGCGTCGTCGACCTCGAGCCGGACGGTGCCGGGAGCGTCCGGGGCCGGTCCGACGCCGAGGCGGACGACGCCGCCGCCGTGGCGGGCGGCGTTGGTGCACAGGTTGGTGAGGACGGCGTCGAGGCGGCGCCGGTCGGCGACCACGTGGGTGTCGCCGGGAGTGACGTCCACGCGGTCCTCGAGGCCCCGCCGGCGCGCGACCGCCCGGGTCAGAGCGGTGAGGTCGATGCGATCGAGGTCCCGCTCGTCGACCGGCTGGTCCATCCGGGAGATCTCGAGCAGGTCGTCGACCGTCCCGACGAAGCGGTCCAGGTCGGGCCCGAGCAGGTCGACGGCCTCCCGGGCGGCCGGGGGCAGGTCGTCGTAGCGGCGGCGCAGCACGTCGGTCGCGCCGAGCATCGTCGTCAACGGGGAGCGGAGCTCGTGGCTGACGTCCCCGGCGAAGCGCGCGTCGCGGCGGACGCGGTCTCCGAGGTCCTCCACGGTGCGGTTGAAGGTGGTGGCCAGCCCGGCGAGCTCGGGGTCGGCGCGGACCGGGAGCCGGGCGTCGAGGTCGCCGCGCGCGACGAGGGACGCGGCTGCGGTGAGTTCGTGGAGCGGGCGCAGCGACCGTCGGGCGGTCCAGGCCCCGAGCACCGCACCCGCCAGCGTCGCGGCGGCCGTCCCGCCGGTCAGCAGGAGCGCGAGGAAGCGGCGAGTGCTCTGCAGCTCGCGGACCGGGGCGAGCTCGACGAGCAGATCACCGGGCGTGCCGAGCCCGGCCGAGCCTGCCATCACCTCCCGCCCGCCGACCTCGATCCGCATGACGACCGGCGGGTCGCCGGGGCGCAGACCGGTGAGCTCGAGGGGGAGCGCGGTGGGGGAGACGGCCGGGCCGGACCTCGCCCACGAGCCCGCGGACCGCAGGAGCACGGTCGTGTCAGGCTCCCCGCCCAGCCCCGCGAGGAGGTCGGGCAGCCCGCCGGGCCGGAACTGGCGGGTCCCGGCGACGAGGGTCGCGTCGGCGGAGACCCGCGCCAACACGGCGTTCTCGCGCTGGGCGGTGGCGTAGCTCGTCGTCAGGAACCACGTGGCGATCGAGAGCGCGCCGCAGACGACCAGGGTGACCAGACCGAAGGAGACCGCGACACGGACGCGCAGCGAGGCGGTGCGGCGGGCCGTCACGGCTGCACGCGGTAGCCGTGCCCGCGGACGGTCAGGACGATCGACGGGGAGTCCGGGTCCCGCTCGATCTTGCGCCGGAGGCGGCGGACGTGGACGTCGAGCAGGCGGGTGTCACCGAAGTAGTCGTAGCCCCACACCCGCTGGAGCAGGTCCTCGCGGGAGACCACGCGGCCCTCGCCCTCGACCAGCTCGGTGAACAGCCGGAACTCGGTCCGGGTCAACGCGACCGGCTCACCGGCGCGGGTGACGACGCCCTCCTCGGGGCGCAGCACGAGGTCGGCGACGACGAGCTCCCGCCGTGTTTGCCCGCTCGGCCGTCGCCGGCGGAGCAGGGCCCGGACCCGGGCGGCGAGCTCGCCGGGGACGACGGGCTTGGTCACGTAGTCGTCGGCGCCCGCCTCCAGACCGGCGATGACGTCGTCGGTGTCCGACCGGGCCGTGACGATGATGATCGGCAGGTCGCCCCGCTCCCGCAGCGACCGACACAGGGCCATCCCGTCGAGGCCGGGGAGCATGAGGTCGATCAGCGCGACGTCGACGTCGTCGTCGAGCAGGGGGAGGGCCTCCTCGGCGCTGGCGGCCTCGCGGACCTCGATGCCCTCGTCGGCCAGGCCGACGGCCAGGACCCGCCGGATGCGGTCGTCGTCCTCCACGAGCAGCGCCCTCGTGGCGTCGTACCCGCTGTGTTCCATCGGTTCGCCTCCCGCCAGGGGTCCGACTCCATCCGCCTGCTCCACCCCGAGCCCGGTCGTGGACCCTTCAGGAGACCGCAAGGTCCGCGGGCTCACGGACGGGTGATCGGAGGCGATGATCCCTGCAGAGCGGGACGACGAGCGGAGGGCACCATCCATCAGCGGGGGACACGGGGCGGGCGAGGCGGCCGGTCGGCGGGACTGTCCCCTCCGGGCGTGCGGCCACGGTGCGAGCGCGCCGACGCCGAGGACGCCACCGCCGAGCTCGGCGTGCCCACGGTTCGACACGCAGCCGCCGGGATGTCCCTGACGACCGGACACCCGCCGCGTCCCGTCCCGATGACCGCGGGGTGGCGGCGCGGGGAGACGCCCGACCGCGTCGCTGGCGAGCATCCGCTGTGGCCCTGGGTGGTGGGGATCGGGTTCGCCTTCCTGGTCGGCTGGGTGATCCCGCCGCCGGGCCCGGTCCCCGTGGACCGCACGCCTGCCGGGGCCGTGCACGAGCTCCCCGCGGAGCGCTGAGCCGCTCGCGGGATTCGTCGTCCCAGGCTCGATCGAGGGGGAGCCTGGGCCGGCCCCGGTCGGGACGGTCGGCATCCCGGTGCCCCGTCCCGACCGGGAACGTCCTCGCTCGAGGGACGCGCCCGGTGTCGCTCCGGGCGCGACGGCGAACCTCGCCGTCGTCCCGGGGGTCGGCGGTGGGGTCGGGGTGCTGTCGTGCGGCTCGTCGTCGGGGTCCTCCGGCGGCTCGTCGATGAGACGGAGGACGTCGCCGAGCAGGCTCATGGCGGCTCCGGGGTCGGTTGCGGACGGGTCGTCGCCGACCGAAACATGCCGCGTGACGGGCAGGGCGCCGTGTCGGGGCATCGTCAGGTGATCGCAAGCGTCCGACCGCGCTGTCCGGGTATGTCCTTCCCGTCCACCCCGACCTCGGAAGGAACGCCGTCCGTGCGCCGTGTGCTGCTCGCTCTCCTGCCTCCGCTCCTGCTCGCCCTCGCCGGCTGCAGCTACGGCGCCGAACCGGCGGACACGCCCTCGTCCCGGCCGTTCGCGCCGGAGAACACCTCCGCGCCGGCCAGCCCGGAGACGTGGCTCTCCCAGGTCTGCACCGGGCTCGCTCCGGCACGCACCACGACGGGTCCGCCCGACTCGATCGCCGGTCAGCCGGCAGCGTCCAAGCAGCTGATGCTCGCCTATCTCGACGGGCGCATCGCCGGGCTCGGCCGCGCGGCGGATCAGGTGAACGCGGCAGGACCGGCGCCGGTGGACGACGGCCAGAGCGCCACCGCCACGGTCGTCGATCTGTTGCGCAAGCAGGCCGCGACGCTCTCCGAGGAGCGGGCGGCGCTCGCCGCGGTCCCGGACAACGACCCCGCGACCATCGCGAACCAGCTCCAGCAGGTCCGGGCCAACGCGGTGACCACGACGGCGTCGACGTTGCGGGACCTCGCGGTCCCGGCGGCGCTGCTCGACGAGGCCTCCCGGGTCCCCGCCTGCGAAGGGCTGCGCTGAGTCGGCGCGCGAGGGCGCCGATCGGATCCTGTCGTCCTCGCGGCGTGCTCCCTCAGGGGCTCCAGACGCGGGCGCGCCAGAAGGCGGTGAGGACGCGCGCCGCGCGGGCCGGGTCCTCGGCCATCCACCAGTGGCCCAGCCCGTCGAGTACCGCGACCTCGGCGCCCGCGCGCTCCGCGGCGCGCCGTCGGAATTCCTCGGAGCCTCCGAAGGGGTCGGCGGTGGCGAGGATCGCGAGGCCGGGACGAGTTGCCAGCGTCGGGAGGTCCCGGCCGAGCTCGGCCATGGCCGGTTGGGCGGCGGAGCGGTAGAGCGCGAGGACGGCCCGCTTCATGTCCTCGTTCTGCACGCCGGCGATCTGCAGGGCCTCGGCGTGCCCGATCCCGAGCGACTCCATCCGCTCGGCCCGGCCCCCGGGGGTCCCGCCGAACATCTCGTCGAGGTTGGCCTCTCCGTCCCCGGGCGTCTGCCAGACCTGCGCGAGGTCGTGCCAGACGTAGTCGGGCTCGAAGAGGCTCAGGGCGTCGTCGGCCCAGCTGCGCACCAGCTCGGGGCGTTCCATGAGCGCGGTCACGACGTGGCCGCCGCCCCAGTCGTGGCCGAGCACGTCGACGGGCCGGTCGAAGCGCTCGAGCTCGCCGATCAGCCAGTCCCGGTACGCGGTCACCGTCGCGGGGAAGTCGGCCGGCAGGGGGACGCCGAAGCCGGGCGGTGAGAGCCGGACGACGTCGTCCACACCCGCGCGTGCCAGCTCGGCGACCAACGGGTCCCAGATGGCTGCGCTCTCCGGATTGCCGTGCACCAGTACCACCGTCATGACGCTGCATCCTGTTCTCTCGGAGCGCTGCCTCGCTGCCGGTCCTGTTCCCGGCCGACCCCTCCGTCGCCGAGGGTGCCCGCACTGCCCCGGGTCGAGCCCTTCGTCGCCACGCAGCGGCTGCTCGTCCAGCGGGCGCCGTCGAGCGCGGGAGGTCCGGGCGCACGTGGACGTCGACCCGATCGCCTGGGGCGGAGCGCGCGATCCGTCGTCGTGACCACCAGCGTGACGAGCCCGAACGAGATCGCGACGCGAACAGGCAGGGAGGCGGCGGGACCTCGCGGTCCCGGCGACCCCGCTCGACGAGGCCTCCCGGGTCCCGGCCCACCTCGTGACTCGACGCCTGGCGGGCACGACGCGAGGCGGAGGACCACCGGGAACCGATTCGCGCAGAGAGTGGTCCGCGGCTCCGTCCGATAGGCGTCGGCTATGGCTACCGGAGTGACGAGGGTCTACCTCGCCCACCGTTCGATTCGTACCGTCGGCCGAGCGTCCGAGCGGGCGCGTCCCGGCATCACGTCCGGAGAGGAGCCACCTCGCGATGACCACCGTGAACTCCCCCCGCATCGAGGCGGAGGAGGTGCTGGACCGTGACGAACTCAACGGCGGCCTCGACGAGATCGCCCAGCGGCTGTGGCGACGTGCGGTCCGATCCGGGACCTGGGACCCGGCCGCCATCGACTTCACCGAGGACCGGAAGCACTACGTCGCACTCGACCCCGACCGCCGGGCCTACCTCGACCGGTTCGCCGCCGCGTTCTTCCGCGCCGAGGCCACCGTCGCGCGGGTCTTCGGCCCGTGGGTGATGGCGGCCCCGACGTTCAGCCAGCAGGCGTTCCTCTCCTCGCAGCTCTTCGAGGAGTACAAGCACACCGACTTCTTCGAGATCGCCTTCCGGGACGTCTTCGGGCACGAGCCCGACCAGGCGCTGGCGAACCCCGTGCACGAGCCCCTGCCCGAGCGCGGCGAGCGGCTGCTGGCGCTGCTCGATCGGCCCGGGCCGGAACGCGACGCCGCCTGGGTCGAGGCCGTGGCCCACTACCAGGGCGTCGTCGAGGGCGTCCAGGCGAACGCCGGCTACCAGATCTTCCGCCGGGTGTTCGCGGACAAGGGACTGTTCCCGGGGCTCTCCGAGGGCTACGCCAACATCCAGCGGGACGAGGGCCGCCACGTCGGCTTCGGCATCGCGGTCCTGCGTCACCACGCGGCGGCCGACCGACGGCTCGCCGAGCGCATCCGTGCGGTGTTCGCCGAGTACCTGCCGAGCATCCTCGCCCGCTACGGGCAGTCGATCGTCGTGGACGGGCGTGAGGTCCCGCCTCCGCCGGAGGAGCGCGGTCCCGAGCAGCTGGTCGAGCTCTACAACCGCCGCCTGCGGGACATCTTCGGCCCCGACGTCGCGCAGGTCGCCGTGCCGTCCGCGGTGTCCGGGGGCACGCGATGAGCGCGGCCGCGGAACCCGTCCGGCGGGAGCCGACGCGCGGACAGGTCATCTCGGCGGGGGCGGGGTCCCTCATCGGCTGGGCGTTCGATCTGTTCGACCTGTTCATCCTGCTCTTCATCGCCGGGACGCTCGGGCAGGTGCTGTTCCCCGTGCACAGCCCGACGCTGTCGTTGGCGTCGGTCTACGCGTCCTTCGCGGTCAGTCTGCTCATGCGCCCGCTCGGAGGCGCGCTCTTCGGTCGTCTCGCCGACCGCCGGGGCCGCCGACTCACGATGCTCGTCACCGTCAGCGGGGTGGGTCTCGCGACGGCCCTGATGGGCGTGGTGCCCACCTACGCCGCGGCGGGTGCGCTCGGTCCCGTGCTGTTCGTCCTGCTGCGCCTGGTCCAGGGCCTGCTGGTCGGCGGTGTCGTGGCGTCGTCGCACACCCTCGGGACCGAGACCGTGCCGTCCCGCTACCGCGGTCTCGTCTCGGGCCTGGTCGGCGGTGGAGGTGCAGGCCTCGGCGCCCTGGCCGCCTCCGTGCTGCTGCTCGTCGTCTCGGCCGTGTTCCCCGGGCCCGAGTTCCTGGTGTGGGGGTGGCGGGTGATGTTCTTCGCCGCCCTCCCTGCCGCCGCGCTCGCCCTGGTGGTGTTCAGCCGGCTGCAGGAGTCACCGATGTGGGCCGAGAGCAACACCGGGGCCGCGGGCGCCCCGGCGATCGACCACCACGGAGCCACGGGCGCAGACGTACCGACCGGGATCCGGGCCCTGTCGTCCCCGACCTACCGGCGGGTGGTGCTCACGAGCCTGCTGGTGGTCTTCGGGGGTGCGGCGCAGTACTACCTGACGTCGGGTTACCTCCCCACCTTCCTCGACAAGATCAACGGGATGGACGGCACCAGCCGGGGCATGGTGATGGTCTGGGCCAGCCTGGCGATCCTGCCCGCCTGCACGCTCGCCGGGCACCTCAGCGAACGCTGGGGTCGGCGTCCGGTGATGCTCGTCGCCGGCGCCGTCAACCTCGTCGCCCTCCCGCTCCTGGTCCGGGTGCTCTCGACGCTGTCGGGCGAGGACACCGTCGCCGTGACCGTCGTGGCGATCGTGCTCGCGATGCTGTCCAACGCGGCCTACGCACCGGTCGTGATCTTCCTGAACGAGCGGTTCCCGACGAAGATTCGCGCGACCGGTACCGCCCTGACCTGGAACATCGGGTTCGCCCTCGGCGGCATGACGACCACGTTGGTGAGCGCGGCGAGCCCCACGGTCGCCGACATCCCGTCCCGGCTCATGTGGTCCCTCGCCGCCGTCGCCGCGGTGTTCGTGATCGGCGCGTTCGTCTGCCCGGAGACCCGCGGCAACCTCGACCGGTCCGCCGGGGACCTCCACGCCGGCCACCGCGCCGGCAGCACGCTCACCGAGGAGAAGCAGCCATGAGCTCGAACGGGCACCGCGGACGCACCGTCCTGGTCACCGGCGCCGGCGGCGGGATCGGGGCCGTCTACGTCCGTGCGCTCACGGCCGCGGGCGCGAACGTCGTCGCCGCCGACCTGTCCGCGACCGCCGACCCGGGGACGGAGAACGCCGAGAAGGCCACCGCCGCGGGGCCGGGCCGGGCGGTGTTCACCCCGGTGGACATCACCGACGACACCTCGCTCGCGGCCGCGGTCGAGGTCGCGACCACCGAGTTCGGCGGGCTGGACGGCCTGCTGAACAACGCCGCGATCTACGCCGGGCTGGGCCCCAAGAAGCCGCTCACCGAGCTCACGACCGACGAGTGGGACCGCGTGCTGACGGTGAACGTGCGCGGCGCCTTCCAGGCCGTCCGCGCGGTCGTCCCGGCACTGACCGCCCGCGGTGGCGGTCGCATCGTGCTGATCTCCTCCACGGTGGCCCGCACGGGTCCGGCCGGTTTCGCCCACTACGTCGCCTCGAAGGCGGCGGTGGAGGGCCTGACCCGGGCGGCGGCCCGTGAGCTCGGACCGGCCGGGATCACGGTCAACTGCGTCGCACCCGGGCTGGTCAGCAACGAGGGCACGCGTGCGGTCAACACCGAGGACTACATCGCGAAGGTGGCGGGCACGCGCTCCGTGCCGCGGGAGATGACCCCCGAGGACCTGGTCGGTGCCGCTCTCTGGCTGGCCGGCCCCGACAGCGGCTTCGTCAGCGGACAGACCGTGGTGGTCGACGGGGGAGGGGTGTTCGTGTGAGCACCACCGCGGGCGCCCGGCTCGGTCGGGCGGACGTCCGGCCGTCCGCGGCGGGAGCGCGGTGAGCGACCGGCGGGTGATCGTCGGCATCTCCGGCGCCTCCGGGGCGATCTACGGAGTGCGGGCGCTGGAGATGCTCGCCGACGCCGGCGTGGAGACCCACCTCGTGGTCACCCGGGCCGCACGGGCGACCCTGCACGAGGAGTCCGGTCACACCATGGCCGACCTGCGCGATCGCGCCGACGTCACGTACTCCGACAACGACCTGGGCGCAGCGCTGGCCAGTGGGTCGTTCCGCACCCTCGGCATGCTGGTCGCGCCATGCAGCGTCAAGTCCTTGTCGGGGATCGCGCACTCCTACGACGACACGCTGCTCGTGCGGGCCGCGGACGTGACGCTGAAGGAACGGCGCCGGCTCGTCCTCCTGCTGCGCGAGACGCCCCTGCACGCCGGTCACCTGCGGCTGATGTCGGAGGCGGACGCGTCCGGGGCGGTGATCATGCCTCCGGTGCCGGCCTTCTACGACCGCCCGGCGACCCTCGACGACGTCGTCACCCACACCGTCTCCCGCGCGCTCGACCTGTTCGACGTGGAGGTGCCGCAGCTCCGCCGGTGGACCGGTCGACGCGGGGGCGCCGACGGTATCGCCACGGCTGACGACGCCGGCTGACGACGCCGGCTGACGACGGACCGCGCCGGCGTCACGGCCGGAGGGGTACCTCGGCGAGGAGGTCGGCGGGGGTGACGACGTCGTCGGAGTGAGCGGCGGCGTCGGCGAGGAGCAGCTCGAGCAGGGCGGCCGGCGCCGCCTCCAACGGTGGACCCGAGCGCCACACGACACCGAGCTCGCGCCGGGCGTGCCGGTCCGCCAGGGGGCGGGTGGTGACGTCCGGGACCAGGCACAGCCGGGGGAGGACCGAGACCCCGACACCGGAGCGGACCATGCCGTGCACGGTCCCGAGCTGGGTGGTCTCCACGACCACCCGGGGAGTGAAGCCCGCCGCCTCACAGGAGGCGTCGAGCAGATCCCGTAGCCCGTAGCCCGGAGCCATGCCGACGAACGGCTCGTCGGCGAGGGCGCGCAGCGGCATCGGGCCCGGGTCGGCGGCCAGCTCGTGCTCCGGCGGCAGCAGCGCCATCATCGGCTCGCGGACCAGCGGCGTGGCCTCGAGCCCGTCGCGGCTGTGCGGCATCCGGATGACCGCGAGGTCCAGCGTGCCGGCGTGCACGAGCTGCTCGAACGCGCCCGAGACGTTCTGCTCGCGCAGGTGCACCTCGACGCCGGGGTGCTCGCGGACGAAGCGGGCCAACACCGTGGGAACGAGTCGTGCGCCGGCGCTGGGCAGCACGCCGAACGACACCCGGCCCCGCCGCAGGCCGCGCACCGCCTCCACACCGCGCCGGGCCTCGTCGACCTCCCGCAGGGCGCGCTCGGCGTGGGCGACGAAGGCCTCGCCGGCCGACGTGAGCCGTACCCGGCGTCCCAGGCGCTCGAAGAGCGGGACACCGAGCTCGCGCTCGAGCTTGCGGATCTGGGTGGACAGGGACGGCTGGGCGAGGTGCAGGCGCTCCGAGGCGCGGGTGATGCTCCCGGCCTCCGAGACGGCGAGCACGTAGCGCAACTGGTGAAGCTCCATCGCTCCTCCGGACTCGTGCGGGCTCGCGCCCGGCCTCCTGCCATTCCCGGTCCGTATGGGAGGTATCGGCAGGAGGTCGTAGACGACCGTGCCAGGTGAACCATACGTTTCGTATCATTCACGACGGCGTGGCGCGCGACACAGCAAGTCCCACCTGCGGCACCGCCGCCGCCGCCGTGCGAGGTCGGGCGGGGCAGACCGGCCTGGACCGGTCGCGACGAAGGAGCACAGCTGATGAGCGTTGCGCCGCCACCCGGGGCGGACCTGCGGACCTGGCTCGACCACCTCCGACGCACCGGCCGTCTCGCCGTCGCCCGGCCCGGGGCCGCGCTGCGCCACGGTGTCGCGGCCGTGGCCAACCGACTCGACGGCACCGCCGCGACGCTCTTCCCGGCGCCGGACGGGCACCCGGTGCCGGTGCTGGCCGGGGTCCTCGGCGCACGTTCCTGGGTCGCCGAAGCCCTCGGGGGCGGCGAGGACGATCTGCTCGAGCGTTTCGAGCGGGCCACGCGCGAGCCGATGCCGTGCACCGAGACCGACACCGCCCCCTGTCAGGGCGTCGTGCACCGGGAGGTCGACCTGACCCGCCTGCTCCCGGTCCCCACCCACAACGAGCACGATCACGGGCCCTACATCACCGCCGGGCTGCTCATCACCCGCCGCCCGGGCACGGGGGTGCAGAACGTGGCCATCCATCGGCTGCAGGTCAGCGGACCGGACCGGCTCGGGGCGCTGCTGCTGCCTCGCCACACGCTCGAGTTCTTCGGCGACGCCGAGGCCCGGAGCGAGGACCTGCCGGTGGCGGTCGTCATCGGCAACGACCCGATCACCCTGCTCGCCTCCCAGGCCATCGTCCCCGTCGATCACGACGAGTTGGAGATCGCCGGTGCCCTGCGCGGCTCACCGCTGCCGGTGACTCGATGCGTCACGAACGACGTCCGCGTGCCGGCCGGGGCCGAGATCGTGGTCGAGGGTCGGCTGTTGGCCCGGACCCGCGAGCCGGAAGGGCCGTTCGGCGAGTTCCCGCAGTACTACGGTCCGCGCGCCGATCGCCACGTCATCGCCGTCGACGCCGTCACCCACCGCCACGAGCCGATCTTCCACACCATCGTCGGCGGCGGCGGCGAGCACCTGCTGCTCGGAGCCGTGCCCCGCGAGGCGTCGTTCCTCTCCCACCTGCGTCGCAGCTTCCCCTCGGTCCGCGACCTGCACCTCTCGCGGGGCGGGACGTGCCGGTACCACCTCGCCGTACAGATCGCCAAGGGCTCCGACGGCGAGGCCCGCAACGTCATCCTCGGGGCCCTCGCCGTGCACTACGACGTCAAGCACGTCGTCGTGGTCGACCCCGACGTCGACGTCCACGACCCGGCCGAGGTGGAGTGGGCCGTCGCCACCCGGTTCCAGGCCGACCGCGACCTCGTCGTCGTCCCGGGCGCGCAGGGCTCGAAGCTCGACCCGTCCACGGACGACGGGGTCGGGGCCAAGATGGGGCTCGACGCCACCGTCCCGCTCGCGGCCGAGTCCATGCGCTTCACCCGCATCCGCGTGCCCGGTGAGGAGCAGATCGACCTCTCGACCGCCGTCTCGGCCGCGTCCCCGCACTGGCAGGAGGACCTGTACCAGGCGCCTCGTCGATGACGTGCCCACTCTGCCGGTGAGGCCGATCCGGTCCTCGCGGCAGGCCGTCACGACGTGCCCCGGGTGTTCGACCCGAGCCCGTCGATCATGACGTGCGCCCGGGCAGGTGGCCCATCTCCGGCGACCCGAACTGGCCCACGGCGGCTCCGGTGCGCGGCGTAGCGTCGCCGTCGAGGGCGGGACGCAGGGCGGGCCAGGGCCCGGGTCACCTCGTCGGGCCGGAGCGTCGCCGATGTCTGCGGGCACCGTGGAGTCCACGGCCGATCGCGCTGGAGACGTCCCGCCGCGACCGTTCGACGAAGGGGCTCCGATGACCGACCGGGCCGTGGCCGCCTACCGGGAAGCTTCGCAGGCGGGGGACATCGACGCGCTGGTGCAGACGCTGGCGCCCGATGTCCGCCTGATCTCGCCCGTGTCCGACCGGCTGACCTTCCGAGGACGACACGACGTCGGGGTCGTCCTGGAGGCGGTCTACGCCGGGCTGCGGGAATGGCGGTGGCACACCGCGCTCGGCGCGGGGGACCGGTGGGTGTTGGTGGGCGAAGGGTTCATCGGCCCCCTGCGCATCGGGGACGCGATGACCGTCGACGTCGACCCCGAGGGCGGAATCCGGACGTTGCGGCCGCACCTCCGCCCCCTGCCGGCGCTCGTCCTGTTCGTCCTGCGCCTGACCGTAGTGTTGTCCCGTCATCCCGGCACGGTCGGACGGGCCCTGACCGCGTCGGCGGCATCCCCGTCGCCGCGGGTGGGGGAGTGAAGGCGCGGTCCGCCGGACCCGGGCTCGTCGGCGGTCATCCCGCCGCCCACGTCAGGTTCGGGGAGATCGGTTCTCCTGTGCCGGCGGGATGAGCGAATCGAGAAGCGTGTCGAGCGCGATCCGTTCGAACGGGGTGGGCACTCCCTCCGTCCGGAGCGCATCGACGTCGAGGAGGACGACCTCGCGTGCCGTGCGCGCGCCGCGTGCCGCGATCTGTTCGTCGCGGTCGCCGAGCCCGCGGGAGTGGGAGCGGCGCGGGCCGTAGCCGACCAGCCCGACCACGCAGCCGGGCCCGACCGCTGCCGGCCAGGCGATGGGTTGCGGTGGGTCGCGGCCGTCCAACGGCTGGACCAGCACGATCCCTGACCGGGCCTCCGGGTGCGCGGTCGCATCCGGGAGCGCGGCGGCGGGCACCAGCCGATGTCCACGCGCGGCGAGGTGCCGGTCGAGCCACTCGACGACGGCGTCGCCGGCCCCGCCCCGCACCCGGTAGGCGGCGATGAGGCCCAGGGCCGGGACGTGCGAGCTCACCGCGGCGAGCTCGCACGGAGGCGAGGTCCCGGCCGGCTGCTGGTGGGTGACCAGCGCCCGAGCGGCCTCGCCGACCCGCCGCCGCCAGCGGCGGCGTGCTGCACAGAAGGACATCGGTGAGCTCCGTCCGCGGACGACATCGGGATCGCGCGCCGGCTGCGCGCGTCGGAGACCTGTGTCGGCGGGTTCCGCCGTCAACGCCGTCGCTGCACCGTCGGGTCCGGCGCATGCCCCGCCGGGGGAGCGGCGGACGAACTCGGGGACGCGAGGTGCGTCGTCCGCCAGCTCGGGTACAGGGGGTCCCACCCGAGCCTGCGGGCGCGACCGTTGTCCGCGCCGTGGCCCGTGGGCCGGCGAGGACCGGCCCGATCCGTGCGGTCGGCCTCCGGGGGAGTGGGCGCTCCCAGGGCAGCGCAGTAGAGCGGCACCCAGGAGCGTGCGGCGACGGGCTCGTCGTCGCAGATGTTGACCGGGCCGGACGGCCAGTCCAGCGCGTCGACCGCGGCGCGGGCGGCGTCGTCCACGTGGACGAAGCTGGTCACGGCGTCGTCGGCGACCAGGCGCCGGGCGAACGCGTCGGCGGCGCGGTCGCCGTCCGCGGCGAACCACGTGCCGGGCCCGTAGAGCACGCCGTAGCGCAACGCGATCGCCGTCGGAGCCACGCTGATCGCTGCCTCGAGCTCGGCGATCGCACCCACCGTCCGGCGGCGCCCGAGCTCGACGGCATCCACGTCGAGGGGGGTGTCCTCCGTCGCCGGTCGGTCGAGGGGCGCGTACGCCCAGGAGATGCTCTGCGCGATCACGCGCGGCGTCCCGGCGGCCCGCGCGGCCGAGGCGAGCACAGCAGTGGCCCGGCGCCGCAGGACGGCGTTGGAGGCGCTGTCCCCGGTACGCAGATCGGTGAGCTGGTGCATCAGCACCTCGGGCGCGGCGGCGGCCACCGCCGACGCCACCACCTCGGCGTCGAGGACGTCGCCCTCCACGATCTCGACGCCGAGACCCTCGAGATCGCGGACCACCTCGCCGTGATGCGGGGCCCGCACGTCACGCACGAGGGCGACGACGCGGTGGCCGCGGCCGACGAGCAGCGGAGCGATCCGACGACCCAGCACGCCGGTCGCGCCGGCCAGGAGGACCGCCGACCTCCTCGCCGTCACGACCGGGTCCCGAGAACGACCGTTCCGGGCTGGAGCCCGCCGCCCGGTGGTGTGCTCCGCTCAGGTCGTTGTCGTGGCATACCCGTGACGCTAGGTTCGTCCACGTCCCGCGCGCGGACCACTTCCGGGTCTTCGGGATGGGCCACTTCGCCGGTGTGCGACCGAGGAGGTCGAGGTGCCCGACGATGCCGGTGACGACCGGGGCGGGCCGGGTCCGCGTCGCGCCGAGTTCGGAGTGGACCTGCTGCTGGATCTGCGGGGTGCTCCCGGACGCAAGGCGCTCGGGGACGCCCTGCGTGCGGCTGCCCGCGACGGCCGCCTGCACGCCGGTGCCGTGCTGCCCTCGACGCGCACACTCGCGTCCGAGCTCGGCCTCGCCCGCAACACCGTCGCCGCCGCGTACGAGCAGCTGGTGGCCGAGGGCTGGCTGATCAGCCGGCAGGGCTCGGGGACCCGCGTCGCCGACCACCCCGCGCTCGGGGCGGGGCTCCCCGCCCGGGGTCGTGACCCCGATGGTTCCGCCCGGCTCCGGTTCGACTTCACTCCCGGCACTCCCGATCTCTCCCGCTTCCCGCGCGAGAGGTGGCAGCGAGCCGCGCGTCGTGCCCTGGCGCGCGCCCCCCACGGAGCCCTGAGCTACCCCGACCCGCGCGGGCTGCCCGGTCTGCGCGAGGCACTCGCGGAGTACCTCGCACGGGCACGTGGGGTTCGGGCCGACGCCGAACACATCGTCATCTGCTCCGGATTCACCCAGGCTCTCCACCTGCTCGCCGGGGTGCTCCGGAGCCGCGATGCCACGCGGATCGCCGTCGAGGACCACGGCCTTCCCCGCCACCGCCGGGTCATCGCCGCTGCCGGTCTCGACACGACGGCGGTCCCGGTGGACCGGGAGGGCGCCCGGGTGGACCTGCTCGCCGGGGAGGACGCCGTGCTGCTCACCCCCGCCCACCAGTTCCCGCTCGGGGTGGCGCTCTCGAGCCGACGACGGCTGGGCGTGCTGCGGTGGGCCCGCCGCACCGGCGCGTTGCTCATCGAGGACGACTACGACGGCGAGTTCCGCTACGACCGCCAACCCGTGGCCGCGTTGCAGGCCGACGCCCCGGACCTCGTGGCCTACGCCGGCACCGCCAGCAAGAGTCTCGCCCCCGGTCTGGGGCTGGCCTGGCTCGTCTGCCCGCCCGGTCTGCTCTCCGACGTCGTCAGGGCCAAGGAGGTGAGCGACGGACACACCGGGGTGTTCGAACAGCTCACCCTCGAGGAGTTCCTCCGCTGCGGCGACTACGACCAGCACGTCCGCCGTGCCCGCCTGGCCTACCGCCGACGACGGAACGACCTGCTCGCCATGCTCACCGACCGCTCGCTGCCTGCCGTGCCCCGCGGCATCGGCGCCGGACTCCACGTCCTCATCGATCTCCCCGCACGCTCCGCCGAGGCCGAGACCACCGTCGTCCGTGCCGCCACCCGCCACGACATCGCCCTCACCGGCCTCTCCCACTACCGGACCCCGCCGGACCCGGATGCCTCGGTGGCCGCGCTCGTGATCGGCTACACCCGCCCGCCGGGCCACGGCTACCGCGCAGCACTGGACGCCCTCGGCGGATTCCTCACCACGGCGCTCGCCCGCTGAGATCGTCCGGCATCACGCCCGGGACCTGCCGCTCGGCGGACTCGCCTCTCGTGAGGACGACCTTCTCCCGAGCCGCCCGTCAGGCGGGCTGCCAGAGCTCGATGCGGTTGCCCTCGGGGTCGGTCACCCAGCCGAATCGGCCGACCCCGTCCATGTCCTGCACCTCGTGGTCCACCGCGGCGCCGTGCCGGCGGAGCTGGGCCAGCATGGCGTCGAGGTCGCGGACGCGGAAGTTCAGCATGGTCGTGCCGCCACCGAGGTGGGGGCTGTCGGCCGGGAACGTCGCGAACACGGTCGGACCGGGCTCCTGGTGCCAGGTGCCGTGTTCGTCGGCGTCGAGCCCGAGGACGTCGCGGTACCAGGACCTGAGGCCGTCCGGATCGGTCGCTCGCAGGAAGTGACCACCGATCCCGAGCACGCGTTCCACGGCGGAACTGTGCCACCCGTCGGCCGGTGCCCGCACCATGCCCGGCCGCGGAGGAGGCTGCGTGTCGTTGCTACGGATGATGGAATCGTCGGACCCGGTCCGCGACATCGCGGCGCTGTCGCACCCGTCACCGGCGGTCGACGATGTTCTCCGGGCACGGCGCACGTGCCACGACCGGCGCTCGTGTGCGGTCGTCCGCGCTCCGGAGGAGCTGAATGGGGAGACGTCGCCCCGGACCGCGAACGCAGCGCCACCGCCGTCCCGGATGCGGGTGACCACCCTCGTGGCGCCGTCGAGGTCGGTGGCGTAGTTGACGGCGACCCGGGCTCCGGCTGCCGCCAGCTCCAGGGCGACGCCGGCCCCGATGCCCTTGGACGCCCCGGTCACGAGCGCGACCTTGCCGTGCAACCTGCGGGAACTCTCGTTCGTCATCGTTGCGACCTCTCTAGATCTGGGCCATCCCGCCGTCGACGCAGAGTTCGGCTCCGGTCATGAAGCTGCTGTCGTCGGAGGCGAGGAACAGTGCTGCGGCGGCGAGTTCGTCGGGTCGGCCGAGGCGGCCCAGGGGGACGTGGGTCGCCATCTCGGCGCGCAGCTGCACGGGGTCCCGACCGAAGTAGGCGGCCTGCCCGTCGATGATGGGCGTGTCGAACGGCCCCGGGCTGAGCACGTTGACCCGGAGGCCGCGGCCACCGAACTCGGCGGCCCACACCCGGGCGTAGGACCGCACGGCTGCCTTCGCGGCGCTGTAGGTGGTCGATCCGGGAAGTCCCTTGGTGCCCTGGATCGAGCCGACCAGGACGATGGACCCGCCGACCGGCATCAGGGGGAGCGCCGTCTGGACGGTGAACATCGTCCCGCGGGCGTCGGTGTCGAAGATGCGGTCGAAGTGCTCCTCGGTGATCTCGCCGAGGTCTGCCCGCTCGATGATCCCGGCGTTGGCGACGACGACGTCGAGGCGCCCGCTCTCCCGCCGGATGGTCCCGGCCAGGTTCGCGAGGTCGGAGCTCGACGTGGAGTCCGTCGGAACCGCCGTGACGTGGCCGTCCGTCGAGGCGGCCGCCTGGTCGAGCACGTCCGCCCGGCGGCCGGTGATGTACACGTGGGCGCCCTCGGCCGCGAATCTCGAGGCGATGGCGTGGCCGAGACCGGCGCCGCCGCCGGTCACGAGAGCGATCCTGCCGTCGAGACGCCTTCCCGTTCCTTCTCCGCTGGTTCCGCTGCGACGCATGACGGAACCGTCGCACCGGCCTGTCATAGGCACAATGACGTGCGCGCTATGTTGAGCATAGGGTCGACCTATGGGGAGCGCGGTGTGAACCTGCGGCAGTACGAGTACGCCCTGACGGTGGCCGAGGAGGGCAGCATCACCGCGGCCGCGGACCGGCTGGGCATGGCGCAGCCGTCGCTGTCCCAACAGATCGGGACGTTGGAGAAGCAGGTCGGGGTGCGCCTGTTCGACCGGACCCCGCAGGGCATGCGGCCGACCATGGCGGGGCGGGCCTTCCTGGCTCAGGCGGAGGTCGCGGCGACGGCCTCCCGACGCGCGTTCACGGCGGCGCGGGCCGCCGACGGGGAGCTCGCGGGTGAACTCGTGATCGCCGTCCACCTCGGGCTCGGGGCCCGCCAGCTCCCGCGGGCGCTGGGGGAGTTGCGCCGGCGTCATCCCCGGCTGCAGGTGACCATCCACGAGGAGCCCGACCCGGCGGAGATGGAGCGGCTCGCCCGCCAGGGCACGCTCGACATGGTGCTGGTGCACGAGATCCCGTCCGGGTGCCTGTTCGACGTCCGCGAGCTGGGGGAGGAGTCCTACGTCGCGGTGCTGCCGCCGGACCACCCGCTCTCGGATCGCGACGAGCCGCTCGCTCTGGCCGATCTCGCGGACGAGGGGTGGGTGCGTTTCCGGCGGGGGAGCAAGCTCGACGACTACCTGGCGGGCCTCTTCGCCGATCACGGTCTGGCCCCGCGGACCGTCGGCCGGGCCTCGCAGGTCTCGACCGCGGTCCGGCTCGTCGCGGAGGGCCTCGGTGTGACCGTGGTGCCGCTGTCCGCGATCCCCGACGGCTGCGAAGGCCTCACCCGGACCCTGCGGCCGGCCCTGACCGAGCCGGTGCTCGCCGGCGTGCGGAGGGTCCCGGGCCGGGCGGAGACCGCGCTGCTCGATCACCTCCTGCGCCAGGACTGGAGGCGGTCCGCGGTCGAGCGCTCCGGGCGGTGAGCGGCGGCCGACCGCCGACGTCGTGGCGAGGGGCTATCCCTCGGCGGCGTGGTGGATGGCGCGGACCTGGGCGAGGGTCGGGTCGTAGGAGAGCGCCCGCGCCGCGGCTTCGGCGACGTGCCGGCGGACCTCCGGACGTGCCAGGGCGGCCGTGTAGGCCTCCTCGCTCGCCCACTGGGCGTAGTTCACGACGCGTGTCCCGTCGAGACTGGCGTGCAGGTTCGCGGAGATGAAGCCGGCGACCCCGGTGAAGACCTCGGCGGTGGCGCGGTCGAGGGCGTCGACGAGCTCGTCCTGGCGACCCGGCTCCACGGTGAAGACGTTGATGAGGGTGACGCCCGCGGTGCCGGCCGTGATGGTGATCGTCGAGGTCGGGTTCGGCATCGCCGTCTCCTCTGCTTGGTGTCAAGGTGTTGACATCAGGCTAGGCGCAGCCGGTGGTCATGTCAATTGGTTGACATGATGTCGAAGTGCTGCCGGATCGGCGAGCCGCGGCGAGCAGCGGGCCTAGGTGGTGACCGTGGCCAGCAGGGTGCGGGTCTCGGCCACGACGCGGTCCTGGAAGTCCGGGTCGTGGACCAGTGCGGAGCCGTGCATGGGCCGGCCGTTCTCGTCGTAGTAGATGCCGGTGCCGGTCGAGGCGGTGAGCACGGTCGTGATCATCCGCGCCGCGGTCCCGGGGTTGCTGCACAGCGGGAAGAGCGGCGCGACGGGGGAGACCACGTACTTGAGCACGGCTCGCAGGACGCCGTTGGCGTCGCGGCCGAGATCACTGCCGGGGCAGAAGCCCGGCTCGACGGCGTTGAACCGCAGGCGCGGGGTCTCGCGGGCGAGCGCCAGGACGGTCGCGAGGTTGCACTGCTTGGAGGTGGCGTAGGCGTCCCCGCCGGCGAGCGGTGAACCGCCCGGCTCCCACTCCCCGCGGGCGCTCGCCTCCGCGGAGATGTACCGGCCGCCCCGGAACCCGGCCATCGTCGCGAACCGGCGTCCGGGGTCCTCGACCGCCGAGCAGATGAACACGACGTTCGCACCATCGGGCAGGCGCGGCACGAGCGCCTCGGTCAGTGCGAACGGTCCGAGGTGGTTGGTCGCGAACGTCGTGTCCCACCCGACCCGGTTGGTGGACGGACGCGTCGGCGAGACGCCCGCGTTGTTGAGCAGGCCCGCGAGCGGGAGGTCGAGGGCGAGGATCTCCTCGGCGGCCTGGTGCACGCTCGCCGGCTCGGCGAGGTCGCAGACCACCGGCAGGGCCGTGCCGCCCCACCGCCCGATGGTCTCGCGCACAGCCGCGAGCTTGGCGGGATCGCGGCCGACCAGGACGACGTCGCCGTGGCCTGCCACCTCCAGGGCGGTGCGGTAGCCGATGCCGGCGGTCGGGCCGGTGATGACGAAGGCACGGTGGGTCATGCTCGTCCTTGTCTGTCTGACTGGTCAGTCATCAACGGGTACAGATCAGGGCCGGTGGTGGAACGTCGCTCAGCTCAGCGTTCGCCAGAGCGCATCGAAGCCGGCTCGGGACCGGGCCTCGGCGTTCGCGGGGTCGATGATCGCGGAGTCGATGGTGGCGTCGGCGAGCGCGGTCGCCAGCGCGAGCACGAACGCCAACGGCTCGTCGCGCATCGGTCCGTGCTCGCGGCTTCGATCGAGCACCGTTGCGGCGCTCGCCATCGCCGCGCTCGCGCTCCGGTGCGTGGCGGCGGTGATCTCGTCGGAGACGCCGAGCTGCGCGAGCGCCCGACGTTTCTCCGGCTGACCGGCGGCCCAGCGCACCCACCCGGTCCACATGTGGCGCAGCTGCTCACGGACGTCTGCCTCGGCAGGGCCGGGGCCGGCGGCTGCTCCCATCTCGGTCTTGAGTTCGAGGTAGAGCTGGTTGAGCAGGTCGGCCTTGGTGTCGAAGTAGGTGAACAGCGACCCGTTGGAGACGCCGGCTTCCTTGGCGATGCCCGCCGTCGCGGCACCCAGACCCTGCACGGCGATGATGCGCGTGGCAGCCGCCATGATCGCGGCCCGCTTGTCGTCGCTGCGTGGTCGGGGCACGTCGACGACGGTAGCAGAGTGACTGCTCAGTCATGCAGGAGCGGCGTCGAGCGGAGTGCTCGGGACCGTCCAACCGACATGGAACGAGACCGTTCCGTTTGCTACTGTCGAACGAGACGGAACCGTTCCGTCCCGACGAGTGGGAGGCCCTGATGAAGTTCCTGTACGACGACGAGTCCTTCTCCTTCGAGGCACTCCGCGCTGCGGGCTACGCCCCGTACGCCGGCGCCGAGCTGGGCGAGGTCCTGGTCACCTGCCGGGCGATCCCGGAGGGCGACGAGGCGGCGTGGTCGGCGCAGTGGGCCGCGACCGCCGCGCGCGTCGAGCGGATCGGCCGCGACGCGCTGGCCGCCGGTCACCGCGTCAGCGCTCGCGAGGCGCTGCTGCGGGCGTCGAACTACTACCGGACCGCCGACTTCTACCGCCGCGACGACCCGGCCCGCGACGAGGAGTCGGTGCGGCTGCAGACGGCCTCGCGCGCGACCTTCGCCGAGGCCGCCGCGCTGCTCGACACGCCTGCCCGGCCCCTGGAGATCCCCTACGAGGGCACCACGCTGCCCGCCTACCTGTTCGCCGTCGACGACTCGGGCGCCCCGCGACCGACCGTGATCTACCACGGCGGGTACGACTCGACCCTGGAGGAGGACTACTTCGCCCTCGCCGCCGGGGCGCTGCGCCGGGGCTACAACGTGCTCGCCTTCGACGGCCCAGGCCAGGGCAAGAACGTGCGCGCCGGGCTGCACTTCCGCCCCGACTGGGAGGCCGCGGTCACCCCGGTGGTCGACGTCGCGGTCACCCTGCCCGAGGTCGACACCGACCGGATCGTCCTGGTCGGCACCAGCCTCGGGGGCTACCTCGCGGCCCGCGCCGCCGCCTTCGAGCACCGACTGGCCGCCTGCGTGCTCCACGACGGCGTCTGGGACATGCACCGGACCGTGGCCGACGCGGCGGCGGGGGCCGAGGCCGTCGGCGGGATCGACGCCCTCGTGGCCACGAGCACCTCGGCGCGCTGGATGGTGAACAACGGGCGCTGGACCTACGGCGTGGCGACCTTCGACGACCTGCTCGAGGCCACCCGGCCCTACACCCTCGACGGCGTCGCCGAGCACATCACCTGCCCCACGCTCGTGCTCGAGGCCGAGAACGACCAGTTCTTCCGCGGCCAGCCCGAACGGGTCCACGACGCCCTGACCTGCCCCAAGGAACTCATCGCGTTCCCGGAGGCCGAGGGCGGCGGCGAGCACTGCCACGAAGGCGCCACCCTGCGGTTCCACCAGGTCGCCTTCGACTGGCTCGACACGACCCTCGCGGGCTGAGCCACGCCCGAGGTCCTCGACCTCGACCGGGACGCCGCCGACGCGCGCCCGTTCCCGGCGGCCCGTCACACCCGCCACAGGGGAACCACGACCACGACGACGTCCTCGAGGTCGCCCTCGTCGAACGCGGTTCGCCGTCGACTGAGCTCCGCGGCCGCGGCGCGGGCGTCGTAGGGGCCGTAGGAGTCCACCTCGCCGGTCTGCGGATCGAAGGCGACCACCACGAAACGGTCGGCGGTGAACAGCGGGACGGACAGATCGCACTCGTCCGCGCGCCGCTGGAGGAACCGCTCCAGACCGCTCGGTTCGTCCACGTCGTTCGGCATCGTGAACCTCCACTCCGCCACGGGATGTGACCCGCTCGGTTCGTCGGTGGGGTGTGGGAGCTGTGTCGCGTCCGGACCGCCGACCGGTCACGACGGGCGGCCGTCTCCGGGCACACGCGGCCGGAGAGCGATCAGTGCGCGTCCTCGACGTCCTCGACGTCCTCGACGTCCTCGATGGCGTCGAGTCGGTCGACCAGACGTCGGCCGGTCGGACCGCCGGCGGTGGTGAGGTGCTCCCGGAGTCGGCGGACCAGCACGCCGCGCGAGACGGGGTCGACGTCGAAGGCGATGAGGATCCGGCAGAGACCGGTGGCGGCACTCCGACCGGTGTCGGAGAGTCCTTCGACCGCCAGCGCGTCGACCTCGGCCAGGACCGCGCGGGCTGCGGCGCGTGCGCGGTCGAGGGGTTCGCCGACGGCGGTCCTCCGTGACACGGGCCGGGAACCGGGTGACTCGCGGCGGGCGTCCGGACCCGGGGCGTCGACGTCGGTCACGGTGACGTGGATGTCCCGCCCGGGGAAGAGCGGGGACAGGACCGTGCGCAGCGCGCCCGCTGCCGCGGTCACGGTGTGCCCGGAGGCGAGGACGATGTCGATCTCGACGCGGTCGTCGAACACCCGCAGTGCGCCGTGCGAGGTCGTGTGGGCGGGACGCTCGATGCCGTCGTGGTGGTCGGCGAGGCGGCTCACCCCGGCGACGGTCAGGGCGAGCAGGCGCAGGGAGTCGAGGTCGGGGGACACGGGCGGCTCACCTCCGGGGAGGCGGCGGCCGGGCATACCGGGGCACGAGGTCGGAGGTCGTGCCCGCGAGCAGGCCCGGCCGGATCGGATGGTTCACCCGTAGGACGTCGTCGGGAGCGGATTCGTCATGCTCCGATCCACGTGATCGGCGCCACCTCGCCGCGACGGACGACCGTCCGGTGAGGCTCCGGGCGCCGGGCCTGCTGCGCGGTGGCGCCGCGCTCAGGAGACGTCGCCCGCGGCCGCTCGGAGCGGCAGGACCGACTCGTTGACGACGGTGAGGACCACGGCCTCGCCGTCGACGAGCTCACCGTGGATCGTCACGACCGCATCGCCGCGTGCCGGACGGGGCGTGACGTCGTGGACCGTGGCGTGCCCGGTCAGGGTCGTGCCGGGACGGACGGGCCGTCGGAAGCCGATGTCCATCGTGCGGCCCACACCTCCGGCGGCCTGCGACCAGATCGTCTCGACGGCGAATCGCTGGTAGATCGCCAGGGTGTGCAGGCCGCTGGCGATGACTCCTCCGAGGCCGGCACGGGCGGCCGCCTCCGGGTCGACGTGGATGAAGATCGGATCCCATCGTCGTGCGTAGTCCACGATCTCGGCCTCCGAGACCGTGTACCGGCCGAAGTCGAAGCGCCGGCCGGGTTCGAGGTCGTCGGCGTAGAGGCTCACGCCGACGATCATGGAGCCGGCGAGCGCCGGGGACAATGACGCGCGGGGTCATCGACGACGCGGGTAGGAACGGCGTGAGCGGGCGGCCGTGGTGTCCGTGCACGGCGGCGATGCGACCGCCCGTGCGGGCCGCCGTTTGGTGCGGGCGGGGCAGGGGAACGGCGGGTGCGTCCGGTCGCGTGGCGACCCCACGCGGAGGAGCGCCCGATGGCGGAACGGCCCGAGGACGCCCGCCGCCGACCGTGGCCGGTGCGCGGGTTCGCGGCGGCGACGACCCGCGGCTGGTGGGCGGTCCTCGCGCTCGTCGTCGTGGGCGTGTGGCTGGCCGTCACGCAGCTCCCGTCGCTCGCCTCGGTCGGCGGCGACGGCGGGGTCTCGTTCGTGGGCGAGGACGCCCCGGCGGTGGAGGCGCAGGCTCGGGCGCTGCAGATCTTCGGACTGCCCGTCCTGACCCGGATCGCGGTGGTGCAGCGTGACCCGGACGGGCTGTCGCCCGAGGCGGTGAACCGGGCGGTCCGTCGGGCTCTCGACGCCTCGCAGCCCGCGCTGGCGGGTCGACCGGCCCCGCCGCTGCTCTTCGCGCTCCCGCTCGTCGACGGTGTTCCGGCGAACCTGCCGGCCGGCATCGCCCCCGACTCGGAGGCACTGGGCCGCGCCTTCGACACCCTGCCCCCACCCGGGGCCCGGGGCCCCACGACCGTCGTGACGTACCTGTTCACGGATCCGACGGCGAACCCCTACGTCCAGCAGCAGGTGGCGCGGGACTACGCCGCCCGGATCGACCGGCCCGACGACCACCTGTCGGGGGTCAGCGGGCTGATCCCCTTCCAGCTCGAGCAGGGCAACGTCGTCAACCGGCACCTCACCGCCGTGGAGATCGCGTCGGTGCTGGCGGTCGCCCTCGTCGTGGCGGTGGTGTTCCGGTCGTTCGCGGCTCCGCTGGTCACGCTGGTGACCGCCGGCGCCTCCTACCTGGTGGCCGATCGGGTGGTCGGGCTCGCGGCGGAACTGTCGGGCGTCAGTGCCCCCGGTCAGCTGCAACCGGTGCTCGTCGCGCTGACGCTCGGCGTCAGCACCGACTACTCGATCCTCTTCCTGTCGGGACAACGGGCCCGGCTCCGTCGGGCGGAGGGTGGGCCGGAGGCGGCCCGCGGTGCGACCGAGGACTACCTGACGATCGTGCTGGTCGCGGGGGTGACCGTGGTGGCGGGGGTCGCCGCCCTCTCCGCCGCCGAGACGTCGGTGTTCCGCGCCTTCGGACCCGGTCTCGCGCTCACGGTCGCGACGACGCTGGTCGTGTCGGTCCTGCTCGTCCCGGCCCTCATGGGACTGTTCGGGCGGGTGATGTTCTGGCCCGGTCTCCGGCGACCCCCGACGGGGGAGCCCGCGGAACCGCGGAGCCGGTTCGTCGAGCTGCTGCGTCGGCGCCCCGGGGTGGCGCCCGTGACCGTGGCGCTCGTCGTCGTGGTCCTGGCGCTGGCCACCGTGCCGCTGGCCGGTCTGCGGGAGTCGGTGTCGCCGATGCGCTCGCTGCCGGCGGACGACCCCGTCCGGACCGCCTGGGAGGACGCCGCAGCCGGCTTCGCGCCGGGCATCCTCTCGCCGACGCAGCTCGTGCTGACCGGTCCCGGGCTCGCCGACCGCCGTGCGGAGCTGGTGGCCCTCCAGCGCGCCCTGCTCGCCACGCCCGGTGTGGCCGGGGTGATCGGACCGGGGACGGTGGATCTGCGCCGCCCCGACGCCCCGTTCTCCGTCTTCACCGCCGCCGACGGCGACGCGGCGCGCGTTCTCGTGGTCCTCGATACCGACCCGGTGGGGGCGCAGGCCATCGCGGAGCTCCGCGACCTGGAGCAACGGCTGCCGGCGATGCTCACGGGTGTCGGGCTGGGCGGGGTCCAGGTCGCGACGGCGGGTGACACGGCCATCGGGCTCGGGCTCGTCGACAGCGCCCGCGGCGATCTCGTCCGGGTCGCGCTCGTGGTCGCCCTGGTCGACCTGCTCCTGCTCGTGCTGTTCCTGCGCGCGGTGGTCGCGCCGCTCTACCTGCTGCTCTGCAGCGCCCTCGTGGTCGGTGCCTCGCTCGGCCTGACGACGCTGCTCTTCGGTCAGAGCAGCGGTCTGATCTTCTTCGTGCCGTTCGCGGTGGGGGCGCTGCTCGCCTCCCTCGGCTCGGACTACGCCGTGTTCGGGATCGGCGACGTCTGGTCCGAGGCCCGCACCCGCCCGCTCGGCGAGGCCCTGTCGGTCGCGGTCCCGCGCTCGAACACCGCGATCGGTGCCGCCGGGGTGACGCTGGCCGCGAGCTTCGGCCTGGTCGCGATCGTCCCGCTCGACTCCTTCCGTCAGCTGGCGTTCGCCATGGCCTTCGGGGTCCTGCTCGACACCTTCGTCGTCCGGAAGTTCCTCATCCCCGCGTTCATCACCTGGGTGGGCCCGGCGAGCGCCTGGCCGAGCCACCGCCTCCGTCCCGACCGGACGCCGGCCACGTGACCGCCAGGCGATGGCTACGGACCCACGTCGCGCGTCACGATGCCGGGCGCACGCGTTCGCCCTCGCCGCGCTGCTCGGGCTGAACGGGGCTCCGGAGGCCGGGCACCTGGCCACCGACCTCGTCGATCTCCTCGACGTCTGGCGATGAGCCCAGGTCCACCACGGTCGACGGTCCCCAGCCCTGAGCGGTCGCGGTAGGCCCGGGCCAGGTCGTCGGGAGGTCCGTCGCGCGGGGCGGGTCGAGGAGCAGCACCCAGGTGGGAAGCGTGATGGCCACGAGGGCCGTCGCGATCACGACCCCGGCGGCCGACGTGTTCGCGAAGGCCTCGTCGACGCCGGAGGTGAGGAGACCGAAGCCGGACACCAGGGCCGAGGAGAGGCAGCGGAGCCGGCGCCGTTCCAGGCCGGCGTCCGTACGCCATCGATCCCGGCCACGGCTCCTCGGGGTGACGGTCGGTCGGCCGGCCCGGTGACGGCGTGGCCGGCCGGGCTCGCAGGCGGCCGACCCCCGCATCTCGTCGTCGGTCCGTGGCCGCGCCTCGCGGTCGATCAGGAACCGATGCCGACCGGGCTCGTGCGCCCCGTCGTGTCGCTCGTGTCGCCAGCCGGCTCGATCGCGGGTGTCGCCGTCACGGAGGAGCTCCCGGGTCGAGGGGACATCCGCGCGCCAGCGCGCGACGGAATGTCGTTCTGACGTGTCGAGAACCCGGTGGAGCGCCGTCGTACACGGGGTCGCGGTCCTGTTCAGCCCATCGGGTGGGTGGGCGGAGAGCGGCGCTCAGCTCCGGTCGGCGGAGAGCCCGTCGACGACGAGGCGCTGGGCGGTGGCGATCACGCCCTCCAGCGAGCCGCGCTCCGGGTCCCACCACTCGGCGGTCCAGTTCAGGGCGCCGAGCACGACCATGAGCGCCACCCCGGGTTCGAGATCGCGGTCGATCTCGCCCGCGGCACGGGCGTCGGCCACCAGGCCCCGCCAGATGTCGATGTAGTCCCGCTCCGCCTGGCGGTGGCGGGCCCGCATCGACTCGGGCAGCTGCGGGACGGTACGGATGGCGCCGCGGGCGTGGTCGGAGTGGGTGAGCAGCGTGCTGAGGTGCGCGGCCACCGCGACCCGGAGCCGGTCGAGGGGCGACCCGTTCGCCTCCGCGAGGGCCTCCTCCACGAGCGTGCGGGCCCGGGCCAGGCCCACCGCGACGGCCTCCTCGATGAGTTCGTCCCGCGAGGAGAAGTAGTAGTAGATCGCCGGGGCCTGCACCTGGGCGACCTCGGCCACGTCGGAGAGCCGCGTCCCGGCGTACCCGCGGCGCACCAGCACGTGTGCCGCGGCGTCCACCACCCGACGGCGGGTCCGCGCCGACTTCGCGCCGCGGCCGGTCCCCTCGCTCGACGGCGTGGGGGGAGGGGGCACGGCGCCAGCGTAGTCAGTACGACGCGGGCAGCCCGAGCGAACGCTGGGAGACGAAGTTCAGCACCATCTCCCGGCTGACCGGCGCGGTCTTGAGCATGCGCGCGAGGAACCAGAGGTCGGCCAGCCCGTACTCGAGGGACATGCCGTTCCCGCCGTGGGTCTGCATCGCCTGGTCCAGGGTGCGCAGCGAGGAGTCGGCGGCGGCGAACTTCGCGATGTTGGAGGCCTCGGCGGCGTCCTCGCCGGCGTCGAACAGGTCCGCCGCGCGCTGGGCCATGAGCCGGGCCTGGGCCACGGCGATGTAGCACTCGGCGAGCGGGTGGGCCACACCCTGGTGCGCCCCGATCTTCACGCCCTTCCACACGGCCCGCTCGTTCGCGTAGGCCGTCGCCTTCTCCAGCGAGTACAGCGAGATGCCGTTACTGATCGCCGCGGCGGTGATCCGCTCGGGGTTGAGCCCGGAGAAGACCTGCCGCAGCCCGTTGCCGTCGTCACCGATGAGCGCCTCCGGCCCGAGCGGGACGTCGTCGAAGAACACCGTGAACTGCTGCTCGGGCTGCGTGAGCGCGGCCGGGATGGGCTGCCACGTGAGGCCGGGGGAGTCGGTGGGCACGACGAAGAGCGACAGCGGCCTGCGGTCGCCCCTCGCGGGAGCGCTGCCGCTGCGGGCGACGACGAGGACGGCGTCGGCCTCGTCGATGCCCGAGGTCCAGTACTTGGTGCCGGAGAGCCGCCAGCCCTCGCCGTCGGGGTGGGCGGTGGTGGTGACCTCGTGGCTGTTCGACCCGGCGTCGGGCTCGGTGATGGCGAAGGCCATCTTGAGCGAGCCGTCGGCGATCCCGGTCAGCCACCGCTGCTTCATCGCGTGCGAGCCGTGGCGGGCGAGGATCGTCCCGCAGATGGCGGGGGAGATCACCGTCATGAGCAGCGGGCACCCCGCCGCCGACGCCGCCTCGACGACGACCAGCAGGTCGCCGAGGGCGCCCCCGCCGCCCCCGTACTCCTCGGGCAGGTGCACGCCGAGGAACCCGGCGGCGCCGAGCTCCTTCCACAGCTCGGTCGGCTCGGCGTGGGTGTGGGCCTTCTCCACGAAGTAGTCGTGTCCGTAGCGGCTCACGAGCGCGGTGACGGCCCCGCGCAGCGCGGCGCGCTCGTCGGTCTCCGGGACGATCGAGGACTTGTTCACGGGGCTCTCCCAGCGAGTGAATTTCATCGAGAGTAAAAAACGGCGACCTGCCGGTCAAGCTCACGGCATCGACGAGCCGCCGCCCACGGCCACGACCTGACCGGTGACCTGGCGCGCGGCGGTCGGGGAGGCGAGCCAGACGACGGCGGCGGCCACGTCCTCCGGGCTGGTCAGACGTCGCAGCGGGGTCTGGCGGGTCACGTACTCGATCTGGTCGGAGTTGAAGATCGCGTCCCGCCCGGCCGCCCACAGGCTGTCGGCGCCGACCCCGCCCTCGTCGGGCAGGACGAGCCCCGGGCAGACGACGTTGGCCCGCACCCCGTGCCGTCCCTGCTCGCGGGCGGTGGTGCGGGCCAGCGCGATGAGGCCGGCCTTCGTCGTGCCGTAGATCCCCTGGCGGACGGCCCCGAACGCCGCGTCGCTGGAGATGAAGACGATCGCGCCGTCGCGCTGCCCGGTCATCGGCCCGAGGACGGCCTGCGTGGCGTCGATGGCGGTGTAGAGGTTGGTCTCGATCGTCCGCTGCCAGAGCGTCCGGTCGGTCTGCTCGGTGAGGAACCCGGGGACGCTCCACCCGCAGTTGTTGACCAGCACGTCCACGCCGCCCCACGCCTCGACGGCGTCGGCGACGACCCGGCCCCCGGCGCCCTCGGCGGTCAGGTCGCCGATCACCTCGCGCACCTCGGCCGCACCCAGGTCGAGCGCCTCGCGGTGGACCCGCGCGGCCTGGTCGGCGTCCCGGTCGGCGAGCACGATCCGGGCGCCCTCGCGGGCGAAGCCGTGCACGATGCCGCGCCCGATGTTCGAGGCACCGCCGGTGACGATCACACGGGCATCGCCCAGTCCGAGGTCCACCGGCCGTCCTTCCGTCCCGCCGCCACTTCTTCTAATCTAGATTAGACCACCGCCCCGAGGGAGTGTGCGATGACGACCGCGACCGACCGGCCCGCCTACGACGAGGTCTCGCTCTCCCCGCTGTCGTTCTGGGCGAAGTCCCCGGAGGAGCGGGAGGCCGACTTCGCGGTCCTGCGCCGCGAGCGCCCGATCAGCTGGCATCCGCCCGCGGAGGGCTCGCTCCTGCCGCCGCAGGACGGAACGGGGTTCTGGGCCGTCACCCGCCACGCCGACATCGTCGCCGTCAGCAAGGACCCCGAGACGTTCTGCTCGGGCCAGGGGATCCAGATGGAGGACGTGCCCGTCCAGATCCTCGAGGCGGCCAGCTCGTTCCTCGCCACCGACGCGCCCCGGCACACCCAGCTGCGCCGGCTCGTCTCGGCGGCCTTCACCCCGAAGCGGGTGCGGACGATCGAGGCGCAGATCCGCGATCAGGCCCGCCGACTGGTCGACGAACTGCTGACGACGGAGCGCGGCGACTTCGTCGCGCAGGTCTCGCGCCGCCTCCCGCAGTGGACGATCTTCGAGATGATGGGTCTCGAGGGTCAGGAGACCCGCGAGCTCGCCACGACCGCGGCCGACGGCATGGTCAGTTGGGCGGACGAGGACGTCCGGCAGGGGCGCGCGCCCGCCGAGCTGCTGTGGGAGTCCCTGATGGGGCTGACCCGGATCGCGCACGAGCACGCGGCGACCCGTCGGTCCCACCCGGCCGACGACCTCATGACCAACCTCGTCCAGGCCGAGGTCGACGGCGAGCGGCTCACCGACGACGAGATCGCCGCCTTTTTCGTGCTGCTCTCGGTGGCCGGCAACGACACCACGCGCAACACGATCTCCAGTACCGTCCGCGCCTTCACGCGGTACCCCGACCAGCGAGAGTTGCTCGCCGCGGACCTCGACGGGCGGATCGGTCCCGCGATCGACGAGTTCGTCCGGTGGGCCACCCCGGTCATGACCTTCCGGCGCACCGCCACCCGCGACGTTGAACTCCACGGCCGGCACATCCGCGCGGGTGACTGGGTGGTGCTGTTCTACGCGTCGGGCAACCGCGACCCCGAGGTCTTCACCGACCCGATGCGCTTCGACGTCACCCGCGCCGACAACCCGCACGTCGGGTTCGGCGGCGGCGGGCCCCACTTCTGCCTGGGCAACCAGCTCGCGAAGACCCAGCTCCGCGCGATCGTCGGCGAGCTGCTGACCCGTGCGCCCGGGCTCGAGGCCGGCGAGCCGGTCTACCTCGCCGGCAACTTCATGCAGGCGATCAAGTCCATGCCCTACACCCTGACGAGGTCCGCGTGAGTGACTCACCCGTCCTGCTCGACGTCGACGAGCGGGGCGTCGCGCGCCTGCGGCTGAACCGCCCGGAGGCCAGCAACGGGCTCGACGTGCCGCTGCTGCGCGCCTTCTACGACGCGGTCATGGCCTGCCACAGCCGACCCGGCCTGCGGGTCCTCGTCCTGTCGGGGGAGGGGCGGCACTTCTGCGCCGGCGGCGACGTCAAGACGTTCGCGAGCAAGGGCGAGGGCCTGCCCGACTACCTGCGCGAGGCCACGTCGTGGCTGCAGATCGTGGTGCAGGGGCTGCTCGCCCTGCCCGCACCCGTCGTCACGAAGGTGCAGGGGTTCGCCGCCGGCGGCGGCGGCTTCGGTCTCGTCTGCGCGTCCGACCTCGTCGTCGCCGCGGAGTCGGCGTCCTTCCTGGGCGGCGCCACCCGCGTGGGCATGGCTCCCGACGCCGGGACCACGGTCACCCTCCCGGCGCTGGTCGGGCTGCGGAAGGCGCTGGAGATCGCGCTGACCAACCCCGTGCTCACCGCTGCGGAGGCGCTCGACCTGGGCCTGCTCACCCGGGTCGTTCCCGACGACGGGCTCGACGCGGCGGTCGACGAGCTCGTCGACCGCCTGGTGGACGGCGCCCCGCTGGCGCTGGCCGCGACGAAGCGCCTGCTGTGGTCGGGGCTCGGGTCGCGGGTGGAGGCGCAGCTGCCGGAGGAGGCGCGGACCGTGTCCGAGCTGTCCGGCACCGCCGACTCCCTCGAGGGGCTCGCCGCCGTCATCGAGCGGCGGCCCCCGAGGTTCGTCGGGAACTAGATGTCGTGACCCGAGACGTTGTGTGCGGCGGCGTGTCGGGTTGATCGAGGAGGGCCTCCGAGGCGAGGTGGGTGTGTCTGACGCATCCAGCTCGACCACCGGAGGCCCTCGGTGTCGCACCGTAATGC
>NZ_BSTT01000005.1 GCF_030269685.1 Actinomycetospora sp. NBRC 106378 | reverse complement strand
CGGTCGCGGCCGAACTCAACGGCCGACCCCGCAAGACCCTCGGCTGGCGATCACCAGCCCGAGCCATGACCCAGCTACTGTCCGACCCACAAGCCACAGGTGTTGCGTCGACCCCCTGAGCCCAAGGCATCGAAGGCTGCCTGACGTGCAACTCGCGACGGCCTGCCGGGGCCTGACCCGCGCACCCTCCCCCGAGAGCTACACCAGGCATGTCCGACGATGCCGGAACCTGCCTGACGTGACTCTCGCCCAGGGCGTCAGCTGAGGCAGCGCGGGCCGAGCAGCGCCTTGAGGTCGCCCATGAGGGCGCTGGAGTTGGTGACCTTCAGCCCGTCGTCGAGCCGGAGCACGTGGGAGGCGCCGTTCGCGGCGAGGAGCGTCAGATGGACCTCGCTCGACCCGGGATGGGCGACGAGGACCTCCTTGAACTTCCCGACGCGCTCGGGCGTGCACCGGGCGCTCTCGATCGTGACCCGGACCGGTGGCGCGGCCTGGGCGCCGGTGGACAGGTCGGGCACGGCGAGGTCCTCCACGAACAGGCTGACGCGGTCGTCCCGCTTGTTGACCTTGGCCTTGAGCAGCACGATCGCGTCCTCGGAGACGTCGATCGACACCGCCGCGTAGGTCCGGGGGAAGAACAGCACCTCGATCCCGCCGGCGAGGTCCTCGATCTGGGCCGACGCCCAGGGCTCGCCCTTCTTGTTCACCCGCCGGGTGACGCTGGCGAGGATGCCGCCCACCGTGATCGACGCGCCCTCGGGGACGTCGCCCTCGAGGATCTTCGTGATCGGGGTGTCGGCCCGGCTGGCGAGCACGTGCTCGATGC
The DNA here is from genome assembly GCF_030269685.1 of Actinomycetospora sp. NBRC 106378. Classification (GTDB taxonomy): domain Bacteria; phylum Actinomycetota; class Actinomycetes; order Mycobacteriales; family Pseudonocardiaceae; genus Actinomycetospora. The sequence continues at coordinate 375,795 of NZ_BSTT01000005.1, read as the reverse complement.
CGTTGAGCGGGTGCCCGGACACGTACAGACCGAGCATCTCCCGCTCGAGGGCGAGCCGGTGCTTCGGCTCCCACTCGCCGTCGGGGACCTTCACGTCGAACATGCCCGTGGTGTCGACGGCCTCGCCGTCGTCCGGCTCGTCGAAGCTGCCGAAGAGGTCGAACTGGCCGTCGGCCTCGGCCCGCTTGGTGGTCATCACCGCGTCGATGGCCTCGGCGTGCACGAGGGCGAGGCCCTTGCGCGGGTGCCCCAGCGAGTCGAACGCGCCGGCCTTGATGAGCGACTCGACCGTCTTCTTGTTGCAGACCTGCTGCTCGACCTTGCGCAGGAAGTCCGAGAAGTCGGTGAAGTTCCCCTTCTCGCGGCGGCTGCCGACGATCGACTCGACCACGTTGGCGCCGACGTTGCGGATCGCGCCGAGACCGAAGCGGATGTCGGCACCGACCGGGGCGAAGTCGCGCACCGAGTCGTTCACGTCGGGCGGCAGCACCGTGATGCCCATGCGCCGGCACTCGGCGAGGTAGATCGCCGCCTTGTCCTTGTCGTCGCGGACGCTGGTGAGCACCGCCGCCATGTACTCGGCGGGATAGTTCGCCTTGAGGTAGGCCGTCCAGTACGAGACCACGCCGTAGGCGGCCGAGTGCGCGCGGTTGAACGCGTAGTCGGAGAAGGGCAGCAGGATGTCCCACAGCGTCTTGATCGCCGCCGCGGAGTAGCCGTTGTCCTTCATCCCCTGCGCGAAGCCGGCGTACTCCTTGTCGAGGATCTCCTTCTTCTTCTTGCCCATCGCGCGGCGCAGCAGGTCGGCCTTGCCCAGCGAGTAGCCCGCGAGCACCTGGGCGATCGCCATGACCTGCTCCTGGTACACGATCAACCCGTAGGTCTCGCCGAGGACCTCCTTGAGCGGCTCGGCGAGCTCCGGGTGGATCGGGGTGACCTCCTGGCGACCGTTCTTGCGGTCGGCGTAGTCGTTGTGGGCGTTCGCGCCCATCGGACCCGGCCGGTAGAGCGCGCCGACGGCCGAGATGTCGTCGAACTCGGTGGGGGCCATGCGCCGCAGGAGGTCGCGCATCGGGCCGCCGTCGAGCTGGAACACCCCGAGCGTCTCGCCGCGGGAGAGCAGCTCGTAGGTGGCCTTGTCGTCGAGCCCGAGGGCGTCGAGGTCGAGCGGCTCCTTGCCGTTCAGCGTGATGTTCTTCAGCGCGTCGTCGATGATCGTGAGGTTGCGCAGGCCGAGGAAGTCCATCTTCAGCAGCCCGAGGGTCTCGCAGACCCCCATGTCGAACTGCGTGATGATCGCGCCGTCGGCCTCGCGGCGCTGGATCGGGATCACGTCGATGAGGTTCTCCCTCGACATGATCACGCCGGCCGCGTGCACACCCCACTGGCGCTTGAGGCCCTCGAGGTCGCGGGCGGTGTCGACGATCTCCTTGACCTGCGGGTCCGACTCGTAGAGCGCCCGCATCTCGGCGGCCTCGGAGTAGCGCTTGTGGCTCGGGTCGAACACCCCGGACAGCGGGATGTCCTTGCCCATCACCGCGGGCGGCATCGACTTGGTGATGCGGTCGGCCACCGCGTAGCCGGGCTGGCCGTAGAGCACGCGCGCGGAGTCCTTGATCGCGGCCTTCGCCTTGATCGTGGAGTAGGTGATGATCTGGGCGATCTTCTCCTCGCCGTACTTCTCGGTGACGTAGCGGATCATCTCGCCGCGCCGACGCTCGTCGAAGTCCATGTCGATGTCGGGCATGGAGACGCGCTCGGGGTTGAGGAACCGCTCGAAGATCAGCTTGTGGTGGATCGGGTCGAGGTCGGTGATCCCCAGGACGTACGCCACGAGGCTGCCGGCGGCGCTGCCGCGGCCGGGCCCGACGCGCAGGTTGACCGAGCGCGCGTAGTTCAGCAGGTCGGCCGTCACCAGGAAGTAGCCCGGGTAGCCCATCTGCATGATGACCGAGACCTCGTACTCGGCCTGCTTGCGGTAGTTGTCCGGGACGCCGTTCGGGAACCGCCAGTGCAGGCCCCGCTCGACCTCCTTGACCAGCCAGCTGCCCTCGGTCTCCCCCTCGGGCACCGGCGCGACCGGCTGCAGGTCGCGGCCCTCGGTGAAGGTGATGTCGACCCGCTCGGCGATGGCCAGGGTGTTGTCGCAGGCCTCGGGGAACACCGGGTCCCACTGCGCCCGCATCTCGGCGGCGGACTTGAGGTAGAAGTCCTGCGCGTCGAACCGGAACCGGTTCGGGTCGTTCATCGTCTTGCCGGTCTGCACGCAGAGCAGCACCTCGTGCGGCTTCGCGTCCTTCGCGTACGTGTAGTGCAGGTCGTTCGTCGCGAGGCCCGGCAGATCCAGCTTCTTCTTGAGGTCGTACAGGTCGTCGCGGACCCGGCGCTCGATCTCGATGCCGTGGTCCATCAGCTCGCAGAAGAAGTTGTCGCGGCCGAAGATGTCCCGGTAGTCGCTCGCGGCCTGCATGGCACCGTCGCGGTCGCCCTGCTGGAGCAGGCGCGCCACCTCGCCCGACGGGCAGCCCGTCGTCGCGATGATCCCCTTGCCGTACTGCTCGAGGAGCTCGCGGTCCATGCGGGGCTTGTAGTAGTACCCCTCGAGACTCGCGAGGCTGGAGAGCCGGAAGAGGTTGTGCATCCCCTCCGTGTTCTCCGCCAGCAACGTCATGTGGGTGTACATGAGGTCGGGGTTGTCGCTGCCGTTGACGTTCTGGCCGAGCGACACGCGCTTGCGCTCGTGGCGGGAGCCGGGCGCGAGGTAGCCCTCCATGCCGATGATCGGCTTCACCCCGTGCGCCTTGGACTTCTTCCAGAACTCGTAGGCGCCGTAGGTGTTGCCGTGGTCGGTCATCGCGAGGGCCGGCATGCCCATGCGGGCGGCCTCGGTGAACAGGTCGTCCAACCGCGCCGCCCCGTCGAGCATCGAGAACTCGGTATGGGTGTGGAGGTGGACGAACGAGTCGTCGGACACGCCAGGAACCTCCCCGCGGGACTGCCGGTCAGGACGCCGCCACGCTACCTGCCGGGTCCGACAGTCTCGGCGCTCACTCGGGCGGAGGGACGTCGGTGCTGCTCACCGCGCCGGGACGGCGTGTCGGCGCCCCGGGGCCCCAGCGCGTCGCACGAGCCGCACGGACAGCACACCGAGCGGTCGCACGGGATCGGCCCGTAGTCCTCGTCGTCGTCCTCGTCCGGGAACGGGTCCTCCCCGCTCGCCCAGAGCCTCCCCAGCTCGGCCAGGTCCACGATCCGCCGCATGCCATCCCCCTCGTGTCGATCCGACACGGGGAGGGTGACGCAGGGGTCCGACGGTCTCGGCCGCCGAGGCGAGGCGTCGGAGCGGGCGACCGGGGAGCATGGAGCGCTCGGAGCGGCACCTGTCGCGGGCTCCGCCCGGACACGGCTCGCCCTGTCGTTGTGAACCACCACGACAAGGCATCAGGAGACCGGGAACAGGCCACGACAAGGCACCGTGGAGCGGCCCGCCTGGCCGCTCGACCGCGTGGCCCAGCCCGACCGCCCGGCCGCCCGGCCGCGCGCCCGGCCGCGTGGACCAGCCCGACCGCCCGCGGCCTCGGCCTCGGCCTCGGCCCGGACCCGCTGTCGGGAACCGCTACAGCAGCCCCGCGCCCTCCAGAGCGGCGCGCACGACGGCGGCCTCCTCCGCGGAGGCCTCCACGAGCGGCAGGCGCAGCGTCGGGCCGCACAGGCCGAGCATCGCCAGCGCGGCCTTGACCGGGATCGGGTTCACCGTCACCGACAGGGCGTCGAGGATCGGCTTGAACGCCGTCTCGAGCTCCGCCCGGTTCTCCGGCTCGCGGGCCATCCGGGCCATGAGGTCGCCGCAGACGTGCGAGGCGACCGAGATGACGCCGCACTCCCCCAGGTCCAGCACCGGCGCGTACAGCTCGTCGTTGCCGGCGTAGATGCCGAGGCCGTCGACCTTCGCGAGGTTCGCGTTCGCGGCCTGCTTGACGTAGTCGACGTGCTCGATCTGGGCCAGCTCGGCCAACTCGTCGTTCGGCACGTCGCGCGAGACCCGTGACGGGATGTTGTAGAGCACGATCGGCTTGTCGGTGGCCTTCGCGACCTCGCGGTAGTGCGCGGCCAGGCCCCGCCGGTTCGGGCGGTTGTAGTACGGCGTCACCGAGAGGATCGCGTCGACGCCCGCGGCGGTGGCCCGCTCGGTCATCTCGACGGCGTGGCGGGTGTCGTTCGACCCGGCGGACCCGACGATCGTGACGCCGGCCGGGCGCTCGGAGCACGCCAGCTCCACGAGGCGCATGTGCTCCTCGATCGACAGCGTGGGCGATTCACCGGTGGTCCCGCACACGACGATCCCGTCGGAGCCGTGCGCGGCCAGGTGGTGCATCAGGTCGACGAAGGTCTTCTCGTCGACGGCGCCCTGCTCGTCGAAGGGCGTGACGATGGCGGTGAGGACGGTTCCGAGCGACACCCGGACAGGTTGCCCTGTCGGGGTGCCGCCCGTCGACACCGGGTGGCCGGTCCTAGACCAGGCCGAGCTTCTTCACGGCCTCGCGCTCCTCGGCGAGCTCCGCGGTCGAGGCGTCGATGCGCTCGCGGGAGAAGTCCGAGATGTCCAGGCCCTGCACGATCTCCCACTTCCCGTCCTTGGCGGTGACGGGGAAGGACGAGACCAGGCCCTCGGGGGTGCCGTACGAGCCGTCGGAGACGATCGCGGCGGAGGTCCAGTCGCCCTCGCGGGTGCCGTTGACCCAGGTGTACACGTGGTCGATCGCGGCGGCGGCAGCGGAGGCCGCCGACGAGGCGCCGCGCACCTCGATGATCTCGGCGCCGCGCTTGGCCACCCGCGGGATGAACTCGTCGGTCAGCCAGCCCTGGTCGATCTGGTCGGCGACCGGCTTGCCGTCGATGAGGACGTTCGAGACGTCGGGGTACTGCGAGGCGGAGTGGTTCCCCCAGATCGTGAACTTCGAGATCTGGCCGACGCCCACGCCGAACTTGTTGGCGAGCTGCGCGAGACCACGGTTGTGGTCGAGCCGGGTCATCGCCGTGAAGCGGTCGGACGGGACGTCCGAGTTGGACGCCGCGATGAGCGCGTTCGTGTTGGCCGGGTTGCCCACGACGAGGACCTTCACGTCGTCGGCGGCGCCGTTGAGCGCCTCGCCCTGGGGCTTGAAGATGCCGCCGTTGGCCTCGAGGAGGTCGGCGCGCTCCATGCCCTTCGTGCGCGGCCGGGCGCCGACCAGCAGGCCGACGTTCGCGCCCTCGAAGGCCTTCTTCGCGTCGTCGTAGACGTCCACGCCGTCGAGCAGCTCGAACGCGCCGTCCTCCAGCTCGAGCGCGGTGCCCTCGGCGGCCTTCACGGCCTGCGGGATCTCGAGGAGCTTCAGCCGGACCGGCCGGCCCTCCCCGAGCAGCTGACCGGAAGCGATGCGGAAGAGCAGCGCGTAACCGATCTGACCGGCGGCACCGGTGACGACGACGTTGACGGGCGAGGCCATGCTCAGTCTCCAGACGGATGAGGACCCTGATCGTTCGGGCCGCCAGCCTCCCACGTCCGGCCGAGCGCGACGCGGCGAGGCGCGTCACCCCACCGCGCCCGCCCGGTCAGTCGCCGACGACGAGCTGCGAGCGCCGCTGGCCGATGTAGCGGAAGGTCAGGGCCAGCGAGACCATGATCCGGTTGCGGTTGCCCAGCAACGCGAAGATGTGGACGAACATCCAGGCCAGCCAGGCGATGGTGCCGGTCAGCTTCGGCCCGTGGGCGATCTCGGCGACCGCGGCGCGGCGACCGATCGTGGCCATCGTGCCCTTGTCGAAGTACTTGAAGGGCTCGGGCGCGCGGCCCTCGATCAGCGCCACGAGGTTCTTCGCGGCCTGCGCGCCGGTCTGGATCGCCGGCTGGGCGAGCTGCGGGAGCGGGTTGTCGTCGATCACGCCGATGTCGCCCGCGACGAACACCTCGGGGTGCTCGGGGACCCGCAGCTGGGAGTCGACGACGATGCGACCACCGCGCCCCTGCGTGAGGCCCCACTTCTTGACGGTGTCGTGCGCGGCGACCCCGGTGGCCCAGATGGTCATCTGCGCCGGGATCTCCTCGCCGTCCTTGAGGACGACGCGGTCGGGCCGCACCTCGGCGACGGCGGTGCCCAGACGCAGCTCGACACCGCGCTCGCGCAGCTGGTTCGCCGCGTACCGGCGCAGCTTGGCGTCGAACGGCCCGAGGACCTTGTCGGTCATCTCCAGCAGGATGACCTTCACGTGGTCGGGGTCGAGCTCGGGGAAGCGCTCGGGCAGCATCGAGTTGCGGAGCTCGGCGAGCGTGCCGGCCATCTCGACGCCCGTGGCGCCGCCGCCGACCACGACGACCGACGCCCCGTCGGTCTCGCCGGTGGCCGAGATGTGGTCGAGATAGCCCATCATCCGGTCGCGCACCGCGAGCGCCTCGGCGCGGGTGTAGATCGGGTACGCGCTCTCCCGGGCCCCGGGCACGCCGAAGTAGTTCGTCGTGACCCCGTTCGCGAGGATCAGGTAGTCGTAGGTCAGGTCCGGACCGACGTCGAGCGTGACGACCTTCGCGTCCGGGTCGATCTCGGTGACGACGCCCTTGCGGAAGGTCACCCAGGTCGAGGTCTTGCGCTCCACGCCGGAGACGAACGAGCGCGCGCCGTAGGTGATGTCGCCGGGGTTCAGCGCGCCCGTGGCCACCTGGTAGAGCAGGGGCTGGAAGGTGGAGTAGCTGTGCCGGTCGATCAGGGTGACCCGCACGGGCGCCTTGCGCAGCGACCTCACGGCGGAGATCCCGGCGAAGCCCGCTCCGACGACGACGACGTGGGGACGGGTGTCCGTCCCGGTCGCCCCCAGCGATGCCGCGGCACTCATAGCCCTGCGCTCCTCTCCCCTTCGCGCTGATCGGTTCGATTCAGACCGGTCCGGCGCGGTACTCCTGACGTACCCGCCATCGTCCACGGTCACGCCACACCGTGGGGCGGCGCCTCCTGCCGCGCACGTCACGTCGTGTCCCCGCTCACGCCGAGCACACCGACGCGGGTCACCCGGTCGGCGGCACCGACCCGTCGTCGGGCACGGGCCCGACCACGGGTCCGTCGGGCCGCCCGGGCCCCTGGTCGGGCAGCAGCGGGGACACCGCGAGCCGGGTCCGGGCGGTCCCCGGCGGCGCCACCTGCACCGCCCGGACCCCGGGCCGCGCCCGCAGGGCGGCCACGTCGGCGGGCGGTACCCGGACGACGACGGCGACGAGGCAGCCGCAGTCCGGACGCCCGAGTGCGGCGGCCTCCGCGGCGGCCACGGCCGCACGGCGTGTTCCGGCGGGGGCGACGACCACGTCCTGCCCGGCCTGCCCGGCCGCGGTCGTCAGCGCGGCGCGGAACGCCGCCTCCGGCGGCGCGGGCTGCAGGTCGACGTCGCGCAACGCCGTCTGCACCCGCGGGATCGGCACGCGGACCACGGCGCTCAGGGCGGGGGCGTTCCCGACGGCGGCCGCGGCGGCCGCGGGGGTCAGGCCGGCGTCGAACTGCACGAGCGCCAGCCGGGGCGTGGGGTCCGTGGCGTCGGGGACGACGGCGACGCGGGCGAGGTAGGCGGTCACGTCCTCACCGGGTTCGGGGCCGAGCCGGACGGCGTCGGTGGACCCGGCCGGGCCGGCCGCGGTCGCGTCCGGGCCGGAACGCTGCGTCCCGGCCGCCCACGCGGTGACCAGCACGACGACGAGCAGCACCGCGATCCCGATCGCGTACCGCGGCCACCGCGGCAGGTCCTCGTCCGGGTCGTCGTCCGGACCCGCCCCGTCGTCGTGGGACTCGCTCAGTTCGACGCCCGCAGCACGTCGAGGGCGTGGGCGAGGTCGGCGGGCGGCTCGCTGACGAACTCCACCCACCGGCCGTCGGCCGGATGGTGCAGGCCGAGCCGGTGCGCGTGCAGCCACTGGCGGGTCAGTCCGAGCCGCTTGGACAGCGTCGGGTCCGCGCCGTAGCCGGTGTCACCCACGCACGGGTGGCGCAGCGCGGAGAAGTGCACCCGGATCTGGTGCGTGCGGCCGGTCTCCAGCTCGACCTCGAGCAGCGAGGCCGCCGGGAACGCCTCCAGCGTGCGGTAGTGGGTGACCGACGGTTTGCCGTCGGTCATCACCGCGAAGCGCCACTCGTGCTTGGGGTGCCGGTCGATCGGCGCGTCGATGGTGCCGTCACTCGGGTCGGGATGGCCCTGGACGACGGCGAGGTAGGTCTTGGCGACGGTGCGCTCGCGGAAGGCGGTTTTCAGGACGGAGTAGGCGCGTTCGGACTTGGCCACCACCATCACCCCGGTGGTGCCCGCGTCGAGCCGGTGCACGATGCCCTGCCGCTCGGCCGCCCCCGAGGTGGCGATCGAGACGCCGAGCGCGGCCAGGCCGGCGACCACGGTGGGGCCCGTCCAACCCGGGCTCGGGTGCACGGCCACCCCGACCGGCTTGTCCACGACGACGATCTCGTCGTCCTCGTGGAGCACCTCCAGGCCCTCCACGGCGCGCGCGGTGACGACCCGCTCGGCCGGGTCCCGCTCCGGGTCGGGCAGGTCGACCTCGAGCCAGCTGCCCGCGACGAGACGGTCGGACTTCCCGGCGGCCGCGCCGTCGAGGCGCACCGCGCCCTCCTCGGCGAGAGTGGCCACGACGGTGCGCGAGAGCCCGAGCATCCGGGAGAGCCCGGCGTCGAGCCGCATGCCGTCGAGCCCGTCGGGGACCGGCAGGGTGCGCAGGCTCATCGGGCCTCCTCCTGGGTCGAGCTCCGCTGCGCTGCGTCTCCCGCCTCCGGGGTCGAGCTCCGCTGCGCTGCGTCTCCCGCCCCGCCGGAACTCGCCCCGACCCGCTCCCGCCCGGACCGCGACCCGTCGATCTCGATCCCCCACAGCGCGAGACCGACCAGCAGGGCGCCGCCCAGGCAGATCGCCGAGTCGGCGGCGTTGAACACCGGCCACCACCCGACCGAGACGAAGTCGACCACGTGACCCTGCAGCGGCCCCGGCCCGCGGAAGAAGCGGTCGATGAGGTTGCCGAGCGCCCCGCCGAGCACCAGCCCGAGCGCGACGGCCCAGCCCCGGGAGCGCATCCGGCGGGCGAACCGCGCGATCCCGATCACGACGGCGACGGCCACCAGCGTGAGCAGCCAGGTCATGCCGGTCGCGAAAGAGAACGCCGCGCCCGGGTTGCGCACCAGGACCAGGCTGACGGTGTCGCCGAACAGCAGCGGGATGCGCTGCCCGTCGACCATCGTGGCGACGATCGCGATCTTGGTGACGAGGTCGACGACGAGCACGAACACCGCGACGGCGACCAGGAGCGGCAGCCGACGGCGGGTGGGGGGCGCGGCCCGGTCCGGCTCGCCGGCGTCCGTGGCGGCGGCGGAACCGTCGCTGGCGTCGGTCATGTCCCCATCCTCCCCCGTCGCGCGGCGTGCTCGCCGTGAGGGCCCTCGCGTCGGCGCCGCCGGGTGATCACGGGGTCGTCGGGGTGCCGGAGTCCCCGCGCCACCGCGCCAGCCGACCCGACCGGTCCACCGCCCGCAGCCGACGCTCCGCCGCCTCGCGGGCGGTCGCGGTGGCGACGACGAGGAGCTGGTCGCCCTCCTGCAGCCGGGTGTCGGCCTGCGGCGTGAAGCTCGCGCCCCGCCGGACCACCAACGACAGGCCGGTCCCCTCGGGCAGCCGCAGCTCCCGGACGTACACCCCGTGCATCCGCGACCCCTGCGGCACGGTCATCTGCAGCAGGTCCGCCCGCAGCGCCTCCAGCGGCGCGGCGTCGACCTCGATCTCCTGCACCGGCGGCTTCGCCAGCCCGAGGGCCTTCGCGACGGCGGGCAGGGTCGTCCCCTGGACGACGGTCAGCACGACCACCAGCACGAACACGGCGTCGACCAGTTCGCGTGCCCCGGGCAACCCGCCCGTCAGCGGGACGAGCGCCAGCACGATGGGCACCGCCCCCCGCAGCCCGGCCCACGACAGGAACACCTGCTCCTGCCAGGGCACCCGGAACCACGAGGCGGCGGCCAACACGGACAGGGGCCGCGCCACGAGCAGCAGCACGGCGGCCGCGATGCCGGCGGGCACGAGGGCCCCGAGCAGACGGTCCGGGGAGACGTAGAGCCCCAGCAGCACGAACAGGCCGATCTGGGCGAGCCAGCCGAGTCCCTCGGCGAACGAGCGGGTGCCCTCGCGGTGCGGCAGTGCGGAGTTGCCGAGGACCAGCGCGGCGACGTAGCAGGCGAGCAGCCCCGAGCCGTGCAGGCCCTGCACCAGCGCGAACGCCCCGACGCACACCGCGAGCGTCGCCAGCGGGTAGAGACCGGTCGCCGGCAACGCGGCCCGTTTCAGCCCGGCGGCACCGAGCCGGCCGATCAGCACGCCGAGCACCCCGCCGAGCACGAGCTCGTAGACGACGAGCAGCGGGTCGCTCCACGAGAGGGCCGTGCCGGCGGAGAGCAGCAGTACGGCGATGAAGACCGGGGCGTCGTTGAGTCCGGACTCGAGCTCCAGGGCGCCCACCAGCCGGCCGCCGAGCCCGAGCCCCCGCAGCACGCTGAACACCGCGGCCGCGTCGGTGGAGGAGAGCACCGCCCCCCACAGGAACCCGACCCGCAGGTCGAGCCCGAGCAGCCAGTGCAGGGCGAAGCCGGTCGCGGCGATGCTGACGACCACCGAGATCGTCGAGAGCGCGATCCCCAGCCCGAGCGCCGGGCGGACGGTCGACCAGCGGGTCGAGAGACCGCCGTCGGCCAGGATCAGGACGAGCGCGGCGACCCCGAGGGCCTGCGTGAGCTCGGCGTCGTCGAAGCGGATGCCGAGCCCGGCCTCGCCGAGGAGCACGCCGATGCCGAGGTAGAGCAGCAGGGAGGGCAGGCCCAGCCGGCTGGAGAACCGGACGGCGACGACCGCGAGCAGCACGACGGCGGAGCCGATCCCGAGCAGCAGCGGCAGCCGGTCCACGCGCCGCGGACCTCCCCCTCGTCGATCACCCCGACCTGGAGGGCGATCCTAGCGTCGTGCGCGTCCGCGACCCGGCGCGTCCGACGTCAGGTGCGCCAGCTGAACGTCACACGCCCGGCGGGCGGCGCCGTCGGGCCGTCGTGGGTGGCGAGCGCCTCCGCGACCTCGCCGACCCGCTCCGGCGGCAGGCAGAGCCGTCGGGTGACGCGGGCGGCCCGGACGTCGGGGGCCTCCACCGGGCGCGGGCCGGCGGTCCAGCGCTCCACCTCCGGCTCGATGCCGAGCTCGGTGAGCACCGCGAGCGCGTCGTCCGCGCTCGGCGGCGCGGGGCGGCGGACGCCGTGGAAGCGCTCCCAGAACGGATCCAGCCAGGCCTGCGGGTGATGCGCGTGGAGCTCCATCACGACGCCGCCGCGGGCCGCGGCGCCCAGTCCGGCGGCGAAGGCGGCGAGGTCGTCGGTGTCGTACCCGACGTGATGGCAGAGCACGAGGTCGGCGGTGCCGCTGTCGGCCAGCGCCTCGGGCCACGAGCCGAGCACGCCCTGGTAGGGCATCCCCCACTCCAGGCAGGCCCCGACGAAGGCCGCGAGCATGTCGGAGGCCGGGTCCACGCCGACCACGTGCCGCGCCTCGCCGACCAGCGCGAGCGACGCCGCGCCCGCTCCGCACCCGACGTCGAGCACGGTGCGGTCGGTCGACGCGGCGAGGACCGCGACCGCCGCCCGCCGGGACGGGGTCTCCGGCGGGTCGGCCGCGGGCCGGAACCGCTCCGGGTCCTGCCGGTAGGGGCTGGCCGGGGCGTGGGCGAGGATCTCGTCCGGGACCGCGCGGGCCGCCATCAGGGCGGCCCAGCGCGCGGCGGCGGTGTCGGGCTGCGTGCCGGTCGGGGTCTCCACGGTGACCATCTGATCACGGGCGGGCCCGACCCGCGCCACCTCAGCGGCGGCTGTCCGCCCCGTGCTGCTCGGCGAGCGACCGCACCGGGGTGCACCACGAGCACCCGGTGAAGCCGAGTTCGATGGCCTCGGACACCGGCAGCGGGATCACCTCGCGACCGAAGAGGTAGCCGCAGCGTCCGAGGTGGAAGCGCGGCTCCTCGTCGATCACGAGGACCTCGTCGACCCGGGCGACGACGACGTCGAGGCTCGTCCGGTCGGGCTGCTCGTCGTCGGGCTCCGGCGCCCGGGCGGGCGGCGGTGTCATGGGAGGAGGCGTCGACGGCGGCGCCTGGCGAGCGTGGCCGTTGCCGTTCCCGTTGCCCCCGGCGTGCTCGCCGGCGACCCCGTTGGCGCCGTTCGCCCCGTGGTCGGGCGTCTCACGACCCTGCGGCGGCAGGGACTGGGCGGGCGACTGGGCCGCCGGGGCCTGCGTGGCGGTCACGTCGGCGTCGCCGTCGGTGGGGACCTGCGGTGGCGGGCCGTCGCCGAGCCGGGTCTGAGCCGGCTGCTGCGGCCCCTGACCCTGCGGCCCCTGACCCTGCGGCCCCTGACCCTGCGGCATCTGGCTCTGGCCCGGCTGCTGGCCCTGCGGCGCCTGCTGGCCCTGCGGCGCCTGCTGGCCCTGCGGCGCCTGCTGACCCGGGAATCCCTGGCCCTGCTGGGCGGCACGCCCCTGCTGGGCGCCCGACCCGAACGTCTCCTGCTGCGGCGGCCGTCCGTACGGCGGCTGGCCGGGTCCCTGGCGCTCGGCGCCGCCGGGCGTCTGGCCGGCCGGACCCTCGGGCGCGCGACGCGCGTCGTCGGGATGTCCAGGGCGCCCGTCCTGCACCGCGGTACCGGCCGCGAAGGCGGCCGGAGCCTCCGGGCCGCGCGGGACCTGCGGCTCCGCGGCCCGGACGGGAGCGTCTTGCGCGTCGCCGGGACGGGAGACGGTGCTCGTCGTGTCCGCCCCGGCGTCGGGACGATCGTCCGGACGACGCGGCGCCTCGCGCCGGGCGCGCTCGAGCGCATCGGCGGACATCCGGTTGGTGGCGTCCTGCTCGTCCTCGGGCTCGTGCGTGGTCGACGAGGTGGCCGCCGCGGCACCCACGCCGGCTGCCACTGTGGCGGCGGTGAGTCCCTGGCCGTCGGCGCGGGTGGCCCCCTCGTCCGCGGCGGGACGTCGGACCGCGGTGTCGGCGGCCGCCGTGTCGGGAGCGTGCTCCCCCGTGTCACGCGGCGCCGATCCCGGCGCGGCCGGTGGCGGGTCCGCGGGGCGGCCCGGTCCCTGCGGTCCGCGCGGCGGTCCGGGCGGACCCTGCGGCGGCATCCCGCCCGGACGGGCACCGGGCCCGGCGGCGGGTGTGTTGGGCAGCGGCACGAGCCCCAGGAAACGGGAGCCCTCGGGGGCGTTGGGCACGCGGGACGGGTCGTGCCCGAGACGACCCGACGCCGAGGCCCGCAGCCCCCGCGGAATCCCACGGGGTCGAGCGGGGGGCGGCGGCATGGGCGGCCGCCCGGCCGGCCCCTGCTGCGGCGCCCCGCCCTGCGGCGCGCCGGTGAACGGCCGGCTACCGGGACCGTCCTGCGGCGCCGGTCCGGAACCGCCCGGGGCGGCGAGAGGCGCCGACGACGACGGTCCGGGCTGCTGCTGCGCCCAGGGCTCCTGCCCCGGTGCACCGGGACCGCCGGGCGCACCGACCGGGGCGGGCGCCGCCGACCTCGCTCGACGCCGCCGCAGGACGTCGGCGATCAGCAGGGCCGCGGCCACCGCGCTCGCCGCGACGGAGCCCCACGCCCAGGCCGCCGTGGCCGAGACCACGGCGAGCACGAGCAGGGCGAACGCCACGACGACGCAGACCAGGACGAGCAGTAGCACGATCGACCCCTCAACGGGCGGGTCGGGTCACCGATCGGAAGCCTTCCCCTGCCCCGAACGGCTCGCCCGACTCAGCTGCCGGCTTCGGCCCGGGAGCCGTAACCGCTGGTGGCGTATCCCCCGGAACCGTTGCGGCTCGACCCGTCGGCCGGCGCCGCCGACCCACGACCCTCGAGGTCACGCAGCTGGGACTCCAGGTACGTCTTGAGCCGCGTGCGGTACTCCCGCTCGAAGGTGCGCAGCTCGTCGATCTTCTTCTCGAGGCCGCTCTTCTGCTGCTCGATCAGGGTGATCGTCTCGTTGTGCTTGCGCTGCGCGTCCCGCTCGAGCGTCGAGGCCTTGTCGCGGGCCTGCCGCTCCAGCGTCTCCGCGCGGGTCCGCGCGTCGTTCAGCATCGTCTCGGCGCGGCTGCGCGCCTCGTTGACCATGCTGTCGGACTTCGTGCGGGCCTCGGAGAGCAGCTGCTCGGACTTGGTCCGGGCGTCGGAGAGCATGCCGTCGGCCTCGGACTTGGCCTCGGCGGTCAGCCGGTCGGCCATCTCCTGGGCGAGGCCCAGGACCTTCGCGGCCTGGACGTGGTGGTCACCCCCGCCCATGGGCGAGGGCTCGGCGCCGAAGGGCGGCGGCACGATCGACTGCTGCTGCTGCTGCACGGGCTGGGCCACGGGCATCGGCTGCTGGACCGTGCGCGGCGCGTCCTCGACGGGTCGCTGCTGCGGCGGCTGGACCATCGTGGTCGCCGGCGCGGGCGGCTGCGACGGTCCGCTCTGCTGGGACGGGGCCTGCGCGGCCTTGCTACGGGCATCGTCCAGATCGGCGTGGGCACTCGAGAGCTGCTGCTCGAGCTGTTCGACCTGCTCGCGGAGATCGTTGTTCTCCTCCAGCAGGCGCCCGAGCTCGGCCTCCACGAGGTCGAGGAACGCGTCGACCTCGTCCTCGTTGTAGCCCCTCTTGCCGATCGGCGGCTTGCTGAACGCGACGTTGTGGACGTCGGCAGGGGTCAGCGGCATCGGATCTCCTCAAGCACTCCTCGGCTGCGGAACCCCAGGTACCTCGGGCTCTTCGAGCTCCGCGACACGCAGAGTATGACCTCTGCGAGCAGGTGAACCATAGTGGACGGGTCCAGGGATGCGCTGCGAACGACGCCCGATCGGTGACTCAGTGCCACGGATCATGGACAGGCCACCCACACGCGTACCTCGCGACACGCCAGAGAGCGATCGGCCGGACGGTGCGGGACCGCTCACCGATGTCGACCGGCCGTAGCCACGGGACTTCCCCTGCTCCACGCGGCAGCACTGGGCCGGACGGACGCTCACCGCCCCCGTCCGACCACCCACCGCAATCGCCCGCGGAGGGCTTGCCCGCTCTCAGATTCAGCTCAGGAACAGCGGGTCAGGACGTCTCGGCGAACTTGCGCCGCTCGGTCGCGGAGACCTCGACGTTGGGCGGTGAGAGAAGGAACACGCGGTTGGTGACCTTCTCGATCGAGCCCCGCAGCGCGAAGGCCAGACCCGCCGCGAAGTCGACGAGGCGCTTCGCCGCGGCGTCGTCCATCTCGGTGAGGTTCATGATCACCGGAATGCCGTCCCGGTAGCGCTCGCCGATCACCCGGGCCTCGTTGTAGCTGGTGGGCCGCAGCGTGGTGATCTCCGGGACGGCAGGGGTGTCGGGGGCCTTCGCCGGCGGCGCCTCGACGGCACGGACCGGGCGGACCGGCTCCTCGGAGAGCGCCAGGGCGGCCGCGCCGGACGCGCGCAGCGCCTCGGTGGCGGACCCGGCCGCGAGCGACCCCGAGAGCGAGCCGGGGGTCCCCGACGAGGAGCTGCCGACGGCGGCGAGGGCGCCGCCGCGGGACCGCGAGGTGTGGTTCGGGCCGGTGTTCTGCTCCCAGCTCCGACCACGGGCGTTCGAGCGGACGGACACGTCGGCCTCCTCGTCACGGTCACCGGACGTCGTCCGGTCGTCGGCGGCGAGCCGCGGGAGGTCGCGCTCGGCGCGCCCCTCGGACTCGGGGTCCCGGGGCCGCGGGGCGCGGGCCCGGTCGTCGGACAGCGGCCGGTCGCGCTCGGGGGCGGACCGCCGCTCGTAGCGCTCGGAGGAGAAGCGGTCGTCGTACCGGTCGGACTCGTAGCGGTCCTCGTAGGAGTCGCGGGAGTCGCGGGAGTCACGGCGCTCCTCGAAGCGGTCGGACTCGTAACGGTCCGACTCGCGCCGGCGGCCGTAGCGGTCGCCGGCGTGGCCGTCGTAGCGCTCCCCGGCCCGGGAGAGGCGGTCGCCGTACGGATCGTGGTCGCCGTACCCGTCGTAGGCGTCCAACTCGTCCGCGGGCACCATGCCGAAGTACGCCTTCACGCGGTGCAGTGCGGTCATGGCAGCCCTCTCCCCTTCACCGCCGACCGACCCGCGAGACAGCCGACTTACATCCGTGTCATTCACTCACACGGAACGCTAGCTACCGGGTGCCGAGGAGAGCCGTACCGACACGCACACACGTCGAACCGTGCTCGATCGCGGCCTCGAGATCGCCCGACATGCCTGCTGAGAGGGTCCTCGCGTGCGGGAACGCGCACCGCACCCGCTCGGCGACCGCGGCAAACGTGCCGAACGCCTCGGCGGGGTCGGCGTCGCGCGGAGCCACCGTCATCACGCCGTCGAGGGACAGATGGGCCAACGCGTCGACACGCTCGGCCAGCGCCTGCACGTGGTCCACGTCCACCCCGCCCCGGCCCTCGGCCCCGTCGAGGCTCACCTGGACGAGCACGTGCAGCGGACCGGAGCGCTCCCCCGCGTCCAGGGCAGCGCCCGCCGCGCGGTCCAGCGCGTCGGCGAGGCGCGGCGAGTCGACCGAGTCCACGGCGTGCGCCCAGCGGGCGAGGGAGCGGGCCTTGTTGCGCTGCAGGCGCCCCACGATCCGCCACCGCGCGACGGCGTCGGGGCGCAGCGCCGTGAGCTCCTCGGCCTTGGCCGCGCCCTCCTGCTCCTTGTTCTCCCCGAACTCGGCGAGCCCGAGGTCGGTCAGGAGGGCGACGTCCGAGGCGGGCCAGGTCTTCGTGACCGCGAGGAGCTCCACCTCCGCGGGATCGCGTCCGGCGTCCCGGGCCGCGGCGTCGATCCGGGCCCGGACGTCGGCGAGGGCGGCCCGGAGCGTCTCGCGGCGGGCATCGGGTGTCACCGGCGGTCGTACTCCCACCAGATCACCCCGGCCAGCCGCCCGGTGGGCCGCGCACGACGGTGGCTGAAGAGCTGGTCGTCCTCGAGCGTGCACCGGGAGTCGGCGTCCACCGCGGTGACGCCCTCGCCGCGCAGCTGCCGCACGAGCCCCGCCCGCAGGTCCAGCGACGGCGTGCCGATCCGGGTGGTGCCCGCGCTCCCTGGCAGGGCGGCGTCGACCTCGTCGCGCATCGCCTCGGGCACCTCGTAGCACTGCCCGCACACGCTCGGACCGAGCAGGACGTCGACGCGCTCCCGCTCGGCGCCGAGCTTCTCCATCGTCGCGAGGGCGGCGGGCAGGACGCCCGCGGCCGCTCCGGTGCGGCCCGCGTGGGCCGCCGCGACGATGCCGGCCTCGGCGTCGGCCAGCAGGACCGGCACGCAGTCGGCCACGACGACGGCGAGTGCGAGGCGCGGCTCCTCGGTCACGAGCACGTCCGCCGTCGGGACCGCGTCCTGCGGGCCCTCCACGACCGCCACGTCGGTCCCGTGGACCTGGTTCATCCACGCGACCCGCGCCGCGTCCAGCCCGATCCCCCGGGCCAGGCGCTCGCGGTTGGCGGCGACCGCCGCCGGGTCGTCCCCGACGTGGTCACCGAGATTGAAGGAGTCGTACGGGGGCCTCGACCGGCCGCCCGCACGCGTGGTCAGCACACGACGTACCCGCACGCCACCCATGGTCCCAGGCCCCGCCGACCCGATGGTGCTCAGCGCATGAACGAGGGGACGTCGACGTCGTCCTCCTCGGCCTTCTTCGCCGGCTTCTCCGCCTTCTCCGCGGCCGCGGGCTCCTTCTCCGTGCCCGCGGCGCCCTGGCGCGAGGCCTCGAGCTCCTCGGGCTTCGGCACCGGCGTGGCCGGGGTGGTCGGCGCCTGCGCGACGGCGGCCGGGATCACCGGCTGGGGCTGGCTCGGCGGCTGCGAGTGCCGCGGGCCGGAGTCCCCGGGGGCGATCGACCCGCGGCCCGGCGCCTGCCCGCGCGAGGACTGCCCGATGGCGCTCGGGACGGCCTTCGCGTGGGGCACGGTGCCGGAGTCGAACCCGGCGGCGATGACGGTGACGCGGACCTCGTCGCCGAGCGAGTCGTCGATCACCGTCCCGAAGATGATGTTCGCGTCGGGGTGCGCGGCCTCCTGCACCAGCGAGGCGGCCTCGTTGATCTCGAACAGGCCGAGGTCCGAGCCACCCGCGATCGAGAGCAGCACGCCGTACGCGCCGTCCATCGAGGCCTCGAGCAGGGGCGAGTTGATCGCCTTGCCCGCCGCCTCGACGCTGCGGCCGTCGCCCCGCGCGGACCCGATGCCCATCAGGGCGCTGCCGGCGCCGGACATGACGCTCTTGACGTCGGCGAAGTCCAGGTTGATCAGACCCGGCGTCGTGATGAGGTCGGTGATGCCCTGGACCCCGGAGAGGAGCACCTCGTCGGCGGACCGGAAGGCGTCCATCAGCGACAGCGACACGTCGCCGAGCTGCAGCAGCCGGTCGTTCGGGATGACGATGAGCGTGTCGCACTCGTTGCGCAGCTCCTGGATGCCGTTCTCGGCCTGGGTCGCGCGACGCTTGCCCTCGAACGAGAAGGGGCGGGTGACCACACCGATCGTCAGGGCGCCGAGCTTGCGGGCGATGCCGGCGACGACGGGGGCACCGCCGGTACCGGTCCCGCCGCCCTCACCCGCCGTCACGAAGACCATGTCGGCCCCCTTGAGGACCTCCTCGATCTCCTCGGCGTGGTCCTCGGCCGCGCGGCGGCCCACGTCGGGGGCCGCGCCGGCGCCGAGGCCGCGGGTGAGCTCGCGACCGACGTCGAGCTTGACGTCGGCGTCGGACATCAGCAGGGCCTGGGCGTCGGTGTTCACCGCGATGAACTCGACGCCCTTGAGGCCGACCTCGATCATGCGGTTGACGGCGTTGACCCCGCCGCCACCGATGCCGACGACCTTGATCACGGCCAGGTAGTTGTGCGGGGGCGTCATGGGACTTCCTCTCACTGCGGACGGCGACACCGGCCGACACGCGGGGCGACCCTCAACCCTCGACCTCAGCTGGAGGTCTATGGTCGAGGACTCCCCGTTCCGGTGTCCGCGCGACCGTAGGCAGCCGACACCGCGTGATGCACGCAGGCGCGCCGGGCGTGTCCCGCGTCGATGTCACCCGTCTGCCCGAGCCGGTGCGAACTCTGGATGACGGGTCGAGACTTCAGGGCGCCCGATGCGAACGAACGGCACCCTCGCGCACATAGATCGCGCGAGAGTGCCGTTCGCTCGGTTCCGAAGCGGATCGTCAGCCGGCCACGGACGCGTACGAGGTGCCGAGCCGTGCGTCGGAGAGCTCGTAGGTGGCGGTCTGGCCGATCGCCGTGTCGCGGTAGAGACCGAGCTTCCAGTAGCTGTAGTTCCCGGGGTAGAGGGTGCCGCCCGGCGGGTGGAACCCCGCGACCTTCTGCTGACCGTCGACCCACGCGTCGACCACGCTCGTGGAGCTGGTGGACGAGAACTTCACGTGCAGCACGATCATGGTGACCTTGCCCGTGACCGCCGGGGCGACGACCTTGTCGAAGTTCTTCGACCCGCCGGGGTGGTCGAACCCGCCGGAGAGGATGTAGTTGCCGTTGCCGATCCGCAGCTCCAGGGGCGGGCTCCCGGTGCCCTCGTTCTTGAACTGCGTGATGAGCTGCCAGGAGTTCGCGTTCACGGGGAAGCCGTCGGCCAGGCGCACCGAGAGCCGGATGTAGCGGTCCTGACCCTCGGTGAAGTTGTCGACGTTCGGCTCGATCTCCGAGCGCTTCCCGCCGCCGGGCATCGTGAAGCGCAGCGCCTTGCGACCTGCGAGGTCGGTGGCCGGGACCACCGTCGGCGTCTTCGCCCCGACCATGTTCCAGGGCGTGTCCTTGAACATCCCGAGGCCCTGGGCGGTGATGGCGGCGTCCCAGATCGGCTTGGCCGCCGGCGCCGGGGCGGGGCTCGAGTTCGGGGTCGGCGTCGGGGTGGACGGCCGGATCGGCACCACGGTGGTCGTGGTGGGCCGTGTGGTCGGCGCCGTCGTGCTCGGGGCCGGGGTGGTCGTCGCCGCGGCGGTGGTGGCGGGCGCCGCGGGAGCGGTGGCGGAGGCCGGGGACGCCGACGTGGTGGACGTGGTCAGCCAGAGCCGCTCCACCGCCGGGCTCACCGCGCCGTCGCCGCCGATCATGACGATCCGGGCCTGGATCTGGGTGGTGAGGGCGGGCAGCACGGTGCGCGTGCCGTCCTTCGACGGCAGCCACGGGCTCCACGAGCCGTCGGGCAGGACGCCGCGGACGTCGACGCGGGCGGACGTCCCGGGGGGCACGTCCGCGGTGAGGGCCGTCGTGATCGCGTTCGTCGCCACGGCGGGACGGCGCGGCGGGAGGACCATCACACCCTCCGAGCGCGCCTTCGCCGTCGACGGCGTCACCAGGCGCACGGCACCGTCGACGAGCTTCACGTTGACGTCGTCCCCGCCCGAGACCGACAGCTCGCTGCCCCAGCTCTCGCCGGTCGGCACGGCGGCGGCGGAGGTGGCCAGCCCGACGACGGCCGCGAGCAGGGCACCCGCACCCGCCGTCAGGACGGCCCGGCGGCGACGACGGGCGCGGCGGTCGCGCTGCGCGGCTGCGGTCGAGGGCGCCGCCCCCGGCCCGGCGTGCGGGGAGAGGGGACGGTCGGGAAGGGGGTCGAGGAGATCAGCAGGACGCGACACGGGGGGCCTCCACGGCGGCGGCGGGGACGTACTGCTGGGGACCGATCTGGAGCCACTGGGCGGACGTGCCCTGGCTGCCGGAGCGCGTCTGACCGGGCGCGCTGCACGTGACGCCCATCCGGGCGCCCGCGGAGACGGTGCCGACGGCGGACGAGGAGTCGGTGGGAGCGGACCGGACGGTCAGGGTCGGGGCTCCCGTGGGCCGGGCGAGGGCCGAGGGGCCGGTCCCGGTCCAGAGGTAGGTGACGGTGACCCAGCTGTTGTCCCGCAGCTGGAGGTCGTCGTAGAAGGTCCCGTCGGCGAGGTCGATGCCGGCCGGGTTGGCGACCCGCCGGCCGAAGCCGTCCTTGCCGCCGTTGTAGCCGTTCTGGAAGGCCGCCTGGGACTCCGGGAAGCCGCGGGGCAGGTCACCGAACTGCTGACGGCCGCCGGGGGCGCTCCAGTAGTCGTCGCGGATGTTCCACGGGCCGACGTCCCAGACCGGCTGCCACGCGCACCGGCCGTTCGAGGCGCAGACCTTGACGGTGTAGTCCCCGGTGCCGCGGGGCGCGAGCCCGCGGCGCGAGGGCAGGGCGACGAACCGGTCGCGCGGCACGATCACGTGCCCGTTCGCGGTCGTGTTCCCGACCAGCCCGATCCGCGTCGCGAAGACGCGGCTCGTCAGCGGCGCGACCCGGGCGGGCTGCGGGGCAGCGGTCGCCGCGGTGGTCGGGGCGGTGGTCGGGGCGGTGGTCGGCGTGGCGGTTGTCGTCGGGGTCGGGGTGGTGCCCGCGGGCGTCCCGGAGCGGACGGCGGAGAACCAGAGCCGCTGCAGGGACGGGCTCGCCCCGAAGTCGCCGGCCAGGAGCGTCACCCGGGCCTGCACGTCGACCGTCGCCTCGGGGAGCTGGGCGGGGCCGGTCGCCGTGGCGGGGCTCCACTGGCTCCAGGTGCCGTCGGACCGGATCCCGCGGACGTCGACGAGCACCTGGGCCCCCGGCGGGACGTCCGCGGTGACCTGGGCCGTGACCTGGTCCGCCGGGGCCGCCAGGCGGCGGCGGTCGAGCAGCAGCTCGCCCTCGGCGAAGGGCGAGCGGGCGCTCTGGGCACGCACCACCCCGTCCGCGAGGCGGATCGCGCCGGCGGAGGCGACGACGTTCGTGTCGTCGCCGCCCTCGACGGACAGCTCCGGCACCCACGTCTCGCCGGGCACCGACGCCCGCGCGACCGGGGCGTGTCCGAGCGTGGCCCCGAGGATCGAGGCGGCTAGGAACGACACCGTCGCGGCGACCAGCACCCGCCGCACCCGCGGTGGCGCCGCACCCCTGGTGTCGCGGCCAGTCCTCTTGGTCATTGCTTCTCTCCCACCGTCGTGACGACGGGTGGGAGTTGACGCTGCGTGACACATCTGGGTCAAGCGAAACGCGTGGTGCGCACGTGAGTGATAACCGGAGTGGTGAAACCCGTTCGTCCAGGTCACACGCCTTTCACTCGTCGCCCGAAGGGGTGGTGCGTTCCTCCGACGGGTGAGCCGGGACCCGGGCCCACCGACGCTGCGCGACGGTTCGACCGGGACACGGTGACCGCGCGTGACACGTCCAGTGGTGATCGAGGGTCGGCCGGTCGCGGTCCGGGAGGGCTCAGCTCACGACCGGCAGGTCCGGCGTGGAGACGTCGTAGACCGAACCCGGGCGGGTCAGCAGCGGCCCGAGGACGGCGGCCTTGCGCTCGTCCTCGGCGTCGGCGCCCCAGCGCACCGTACGGCCGCCCAGGGTGAACGAGACGTCGTAGGCGCTGTCCGCACGCAGCTCGGTGACCTGGGCCCGCAGGGCCGTCGGCAGGGCCTGCAGCACCCGCACGGCGGCCACCGTGGCCGGGTCCGTGGGCGAGGCCGCCACCCCCGGCGGCAGCACGAGCCGGGGCACGCCGGCGGGTGGGGCGGGCAGCGTGCGGTAGACGAACCCGGTGCCGTCGAGCAGGCCGGCCCCGGTCGGCAGCGGCACCGCGAGGACCGGCTCCCGCTCGGTGACGGCCACCGTGACCGTCCCCGGGAGGGACCGCCGCACGTCGACCGACGCGACCCGCGGGATGGCCGCGACCCGGGCGTCCACGTCGTCGGTGGACAGCCACAGCAGCGAGGTGTCGGCGGGGACGGCGGCGGCCTGCTGCACGGCCGGGAGCGTCTCCGGCGAGGCCCCCGTGACCTCCACCGCGCGGACGTCGAACACCGGCGAGAAGCCCAGCAGGTACACGAGCCCGCCCACCACGGCGAGGGCGAGGACCCCGACCGTCCAGCGTCGGCGCAGCGTCCGCCGACGGGCGGCGCGCGCCTCGAGGGCGGCGTGGTCCCGCGGTCCGCGGTCCCGCGGTGGTCGCGACGACGGGCGCCGGCCGCGACCGTCGCGGGCACCGTCTCCCCGCGCGCGGCCGCTCTCGCCCCGCGCCCGCCCCGCCGGGCGACCTGACCTGCCGTCGGGAACGCCGGACCGGGAACGTCGGGTGGGGGGCGGCAGCGGACTCAGCCCCCGACGTGGGCGGGCGTCTCCCGCCCCTCGATCTCGGTCAGGATCTCCGGGCCGAGGACCGTGACGTCCCCGGCGCCCATGGTGATGACGAGGTCGCCGGGGCGGGCGAGGTCGGCGAGGAGGCTCGGCACGGCCGCCCAGGACGGCTCGTAGTGCACGTGCTCGGGCGGCAGGGTGACGTGGCGGGCGATGGTGGCGCCGTTGACCCCGGGCTCGGGCTGTTCGCGGGCGCCGTAGACGTCGAGGAGCACCACCTCGTCGGCGAGCGAGAGCGCCGCCCCGAACTGCTCGGCGAAGTCCCGCGTGCGCGAGTACAGGTGGGGCTGGAACGCGACGATGAGCCGCCCCCGCTCCCCCAGCACCGGGCGGGCGGCGCGCAGCTGCGCGTCCACCTTGGTGGGCGCGTGCGCGTAGTCGTCGTAGACGCGCACCCCGTGGGCCTCGCCCCGGAGCTCGAAGCGGCGCCGCACCCCGGTGAACGAGGCGAGCCCGGCCAGGAGCCGGTCCAGGGGTGCGCCGAGGTCCAGCCCCGCGAGCAGCGCGGCGCACGCGTTGAGCGCCTGGTGCTCCCCCGCCACCCCGAGCCGCACGGTGTGCTCGACGCCCGCCGACCCGGTCGAGCTCCACCCCGCTGCGTCTCCCCCCACCCGGATGGTCAGGACCCCGGTGGAGGCCTCCGCGCGGTAGCCGAGGACCGTCACGTCCTCGGGGCCGGTGGCGGCCCGGCCGTAGCGGCGGACGCGGATGCCGGCGGCGGCCGCGCGGTCGCCCAGGGCGGCCGCGCCCGGGTCGTCGGCGCACACCACCAGGGCTCCGCCGGGTTCGATGCGCGCGGCGAAGGCGTCGAACACCGCGACGTAGGCCTCGACCGTGCCGTGGTGGTCGAGGTGGTCGGGCTCGACGTTGGTGACGATCGCGACGGCGGGCGAGTAGGCCAGGAACGAGCCGTCGGACTCGTCGGCCTCGGCCACGAAGACGTCGCCGTGCCCGTGGTGGGCGCTCGAGCCCGAGGCCAGCAGGTCGCCGCCGATCATGAACGACGGGTCGGTGCCGCAGGCCTGCAGCGCCACGACCAGCATCGAGGTCGTCGACGTCTTGCCGGCGCTGCCCGAGACGCAGGCGGCGCGGTGGTCGGCCATCAGCTCGGCCAGCACCGCCGAGCGGTGCAGCACGGGGATGCCGCGCGCGGCCGCCTCGAGCAGCTCCGGGTTGTCCGGGTCGGCCTGGTGGACCGCCTTCGTGGTGACCAGCGCCGTCGGGCCGCCGGGCAGCAGGTCGAGGTTCGCGGCGTCGTGGCCGACCGACACCTCGGCGCCGAGGGTGCGCAGCGCGAGCACCGCCCGCGAGTCCTTGGCGTCCGAGCCGGACACCATCGCCCCCCGCGCGAGGAGGATCCGCGCGATCCCGCTCATCGCGGCGCCGCCCGCGCCGATGAAGTGCACGCGTGAGAGCAGCCGGGGCAGTTCCGGGACGACCGCCTGCTCGCCCGGCTGCATGATCTCCTCGCTCACCGCTCGACCCCCACTGTCCCCTCGGCCGCGTCCAGCACCATCCGGGCCAGTGTCTCGTCCGCGTCCGCGTGGCCCGTACGCCGGGCTCCCACGCTCATCGCCGACAGCCGTTCGCCGCTGGTCAGGAGGGGGACGACGAGCTCGACGACCCGCTCCGGGGTGAGGTCGGCGTCCTCGACCAGCAGGCCGCCGCCGTGGTCCACCACGGGCAGGGCGTTGAGCCGCTGCTCGCCGTTGCCGTGCGGCAGCGGGACGTAGATCGCGGGCAGCCCGACCGCCGACACCTCGGCGACCGTCATCGCACCCGAGCGGCAGATCGCGAGGTCCGCCGCCGCGTAGGCGAGGTCCATCCGCTCCAGGTAGGGCACCGCGACGTAGGGAGGCCGCGACGCGGGGACGTCGACGGTGTTCTTCGGCCCGTGCGCGTGCAGCACGCCGATGCCGGCGCGCGCGAGCTCGGGCGCCGCGCCGGCGACCGCCTCGTTGAGCGACCGCGCCCCCTGCGACCCGCCGAAGACGAGCAGCGTCGGCGCGTCGGGGTCGAGGCCGAAGTGGGCGCGGGCCTTCGCGCGCAGCGCCTCGCGGTCCAGCGTCGTGATCGCGCGGCGCAGCGGCATCCCGATCACGGGCCCGTCGAGCCCGCTGCCGGGCACCGCCGCCGCGACCGCCACAGCGTGCCGGGCGCCGACCTTGTTCGCGATCCCGGCGCTCGCGTTGGCCTCGTGGACCACCACCGGCACGCGGGTGCCCGGCAGCCGCGACGCCAGGTAGGCGGGCAGCGCCACGTACCCGCCGAACCCGACGACGACGTCGGCGTCCACCGCCTTGAGCACCTGCCGCGTCCGCCGCACGGACCTCACGATCCGCCACGGCAGGGCCGCCAGGTCCTTCGAGGGCTTGCGCGGCAGCGGCACCGGCGGCACCAGCTCGAGCGGGTAGCCCCGCTTCGGGACCAGCGTGGTCTCGAGGCCCCGCGCGGTGCCGAGCGCCGTCACCCGGGCGTCCGGGCGCAGCCGCCGCACCGCGTCGGCCAGCGCGAGCGCGGGCTCGATGTGCCCCGCGGTCCCGCCGCCGGCGACGACGACGGACAACGGGCGACGGGTACGACGTGGGCGGTCGGAGGTCTCGGACACACGACTCCTAGGTGGTGCGGACACGCCCCGGCTCGGGCGGCGGCAGGCCGAGCAGCCGCGCGAGGCGGCCCTGGCCGTGGGTGCGCAGCGCGGCGGCGGCGTCGGTCTCGTGGCGGGCGAAGTTCGCGAGCAGGCCGCCGGCGAACAGCGCGAGGGCGAGGGACGTGCCGCCGGAGGACACCAGCGGCAGCGGGATGCCCGTGACCGGCAGCAGGCCGACGACGTAGCCGATGTTGATGGCCGCCTGCACGACCAGCCACACCGTCAGCGTCGCCGCCACCACCCGGATCCACGGGTCCACCGAGCGCGCCGCGATGCGCAACCCGGTGTAGGCGAGGGTGACGAACAGGGCGATCACCGCGGAGGCGCCGAGGAAGCCGAGCTCCTCGCCGATGATCGCGAAGATGAAGTCGTTGTCGGCGTTGGGCAGGTAGCTCCACTTCGCGCGGCCCTGTCCGAGGCCCTGACCGAAGACCCCGCCGTCGGCGAGCGAGTACAGCGCCTGCCGGGCCTGGTAGGCCGGGCCGAGCGGGTCGGCGTTGGCCGGGTCGAGGAAGGCCGTGAGCCGGCTCTGCCGGTAGCTCGCCACGACGCCGAGGACGACGACCCCGACGACGCCGAGCGTGCCGATCAACGCGAGCAGTCCCAGCGGGGCGCCCGCGAACCAGAGCAGGCCGACGACGATGACGCCGAGGGAGATCGTGGTGCCGAGGTCGGGCTGCAGCATCACGAGCAGGAAGATCAGCATCGCGACCGGCACCATCGGGAGCAGTGCCTGCCGCCACCGCCGCGGCGCCGGGCGGTGCCGGACGAGCACGTGCGCACCCCAC
The DNA here is from genome assembly GCF_030269685.1 of Actinomycetospora sp. NBRC 106378. Taxonomy (GTDB): domain Bacteria; phylum Actinomycetota; class Actinomycetes; order Mycobacteriales; family Pseudonocardiaceae; genus Actinomycetospora. Next base: position 349,129 of record NZ_BSTT01000005.1, on the reverse strand, counting down.
AGGGCCAGCGCGATCTTGGTGATCTCGCTGGGCTGCAGGGACAGGCCCGCCACCCGGAACCACGACCGCGACCCGTTGACCTGCGCGCCGAGGCCGGGCACGAGCACCAGCGCGAGCAGCACCAGACACCCGGCGAGCAGCCACGGGCTCGCCGCCCGCCACCGCCGCGGCGGCACCCGCAGCCCGAGCCAGAACAGGCCCGCGCCGAGCACCGCGAACGCGAGCTGGCGGAAGAACACGCCGTAGGACGACCCGCCGGCGGCGTAGGCGTTCACCGACGACGCCGACAGGACCATGACCAGGCCCAGCGCCGTCAGCAGCCCGAACACGGCCAGCACCAGGTGCAGCGACGTCAGCGGGCGCCCGAGCCACTGCGAGAGCGCGCCGCCCAGGGCACGCACGTGCGGTGGGGCCTGGGTCCTCCGGCGGGTGCGGCCCGGCCTGCCCGGCCGCCGCTGCGTCGAGGTCACGACGACGGGTCCGCGACCGGCTCCGTCACCGCGCCCGGCTCGGGCACGCCGTCCGGGTCCGCCCCCGGCTCCGCGGCCAGGGCGTCCGCGCCCGCGACGCGCTGGGCGGCCGCGGCGAACGCGTCCCCCCGGGCGGCGTAGTCACGGAACATGTCCATCGAGGCGGCCGCGGGCGCGAGCAGCACGACGTCGCCGGGTCGGGCCATCGTCGCGGCCGACCGGGCCGCTGCCAGCATCGGGTCCCCTGGGTTCACCGCCCCATCGTCACCCCCGCCGACGTCGTCAACCGGCACCTCGGGCGCGTGTCGGGCGAGAGCCTCCAGGAACCGCGCCCGGTCGGCGCCCAGCACCACCGCCCCCGCGAGGCGCCCGGCGTTGGCGAGGACGAGGTCGTCCACGGCCGCGCCCTTGAGCAGTCCGCCCGCCACCCACACCACGCGGGCGTGCGCGGCGAGCGACGCGGCGGCCGCGTGCGGGTTGGTCGCCTTCGAGTCGTCGACCCAGCGCACCCCGCCCGACTCGGCCACCACCGCACCCCGGTGCGCCCCGGGTGCGTAGGCCCGGAGCCCGGCGGCGACCGCCTCGGCGGTCACCCCGTGCGCCCGCGCGAGCGCCGCGGCCGCCAGCGCGTTGGCCTCGCCGGGCGGACCCGGCGGCGCGATGTCGGCCACCTCGGCCAGCACGACCGCCCGGCGGTCCTCGCCCCCGACGTCGTCGAAGGCCCGGTCGACGAGCCGGCGGACGCCGCGCGTGGTCTCGATGCCCAGCTCGCCCGGGCCCGGCTCGCCGCGGGTGAACCCGACCCGCCGTCCGGACGCCGCGCGCAGCAGCCCGGACGCCCGCTCGTCGTCGAGGCCGCCGATCGCGACCCGGCCGCGCAGCACCCGGCCCTTCGCCGCCGCGTAGGCCGCCATCGAGCCGTGCCAGTCGAGGTGGTCGTCGGCCACGTTCAGCACGGCCCCCGCGAACGGGGCGACCGAGGGCGACCACTCCAGCTGGAAGCTCGACAGCTCCACCGCGAGCACCCGGTGCCCGGCGCGCAGCGCGTCGACGATCGGCAGCCCGATGTTCCCGCACGCCACCGCGTCGAGGCCGGCCGCGAGCAGGATCGCCTCGAGCATGCCGGTGGTCGTGGTCTTGCCGTTGGTGCCGGTGACCGCGAGCCACGTCGGCGGGCCGTCCGGGCACACCGCCGGGTCCTGCCCCAGCCGCCACGCCAGTTCCGGCTCGCCGATCATCTCCACGCCGGCGTCCCGGGCGGCGAGCGCGAGCGGGGAGTCCGGGCGGAAGCCGGGGCTCGTGACGACGAGGTCGCAGCCGCTCGGCAGGGACGCGAGGTCGGTCGTGGAGGCCGCCGCGCGGTCGGTGAGGGTCGCGAGCTGCGCCGGGTCGGCGTCCGCGACCGTCACCCGGGCCCCGAGCTCGAGCAGGACGTCGACCACCGACGCCCCGGTGCGCCGGGCCCCCGCCACCAGGACGTGCCTGGTGTGCCAGTCAGCCACCGGACGCGGCCAGCCACTCGCTGTAGAACAGCCCCAGACCCAGCGCGCAGCAGATCGCGGCGAGCAGCCAGAACCGGATGATCACCGTCGTCTCGGCCCAGCCGGCGAGCTCGAAGTGGTGGTGGAAGGGCGCCATGCGGAACAGGCGCCGCCTCGTCGTCCGGAAGACCGCGACCTGCAGCACCACCGAGAGGGCCTCGACGACGAACACCCCGCCGAGCACCACGAGGAGCAGCTCGGTCCGGGTGACCATGGCGAGCCCCGCGAAGAGGCCGCCGAGCGCCAGCGAGCCCGTGTCGCCCATGAAGATGCGGGCGGGCGCCGCGTTCCACCACAGGAAGCCGATGCAGGCGCCCATGCCCGCGGCGGCGACGAGCGTGATGTCCAGCGGGTCGCGCACCTGGTAGCAGCCCGCCTCGATCGCGGTGCCGCAGTCGTTGCGGAACTGCCAGAACGAGACGATGAGGTAGGTCGCGAGCACCATCGCCGAGATGCCGGCCGCGAGCCCGTCCAGCCCGTCGGTGAGGTTCACGGCGTTCGAGGCGGCCGTGACGATGAGGTAGCAGAACAGGATGAACCCGACGCTGCCGAAGCCGACCACCGCGATGTCGCGGACGAACGACAGGTTCGTCGAGGCCGGGGTGAGGCCCTGCTCGTCGACGAACTGCAGGGCCAGCACGCCGAAGATCACCGCGGTGACGAACTGCCCGACCAGCTTGGCGGTCTTGTTCAGCCCGAGGTTGCGCTGACGGCGGATCTTGATGAAGTCGTCGAGGAAGCCGACCACGCCCAGCGAGGTCATCAGCAGCAGGACCAGCAGGCCCGACGCCGAGATCGAGACGTCGGCGGCCAGGTGGGACGCGAGGTAGCCCACCCAGATCGCGATCAGGATCGCGACCCCGCCCATCGTCGGGGTGCCGCGCTTGCCCTGGTGGCTCTGCGGGCCCTCCTCGCGGATCTCCTGCCCGAACCCCTGCCGGATGAACAGCCGGATCACGTACGGCGTCAGCAGGATCGACACCGCGAGGGCCAGCCCCGCGGCGACCAGTACGCCCTTCATCGCTGCGCCCCCGCCTCGAGCAGGGCGCTCGCGACCCTCTCGAGCCCGGCCGACCGGCTCGCCTTCACCAGCACGACGTCGCCGGGCTCGGCGTGCACCGCCTCGACCGCACTCGCGGCGTCGGGCACGAGGTCGGAGTCCAGTCCTGCCGCGCGGGCGGCCTCGTGGACCCCGCGGGCCGCCTCGCCGACGACGACGAGGCGGTGCAGGCCGGTGCTCGCCGCGAGGCGGCCCAGCTCGGCGTGCGCAGCGTCCGCGTCGTCCCCGAGCTCCGCCATCGCGCCCAGCACGGCGGTGTGGCGGCCTCCCATGGCCGCGAGCGTGGCCAGCGCGGCCCGCATCGACTCCGGGTTGGCGTTGTAGGCGTCGTTGAGCACCCGGACCCCGTCCGGCCGCTCCCCCACCTCCATGCGCCAGCGGCTCCGCGGGACGGCTGCCCCCAGTGCGGACGCGATCGTCCCGACGTCGAGGCCCGTCGCCTCCAGCGCGATCGCCGCGGCCACGAGCGCGTTGTCGACCTGGTGCGCGCCGCGCAGTCCGAGGGCGACGTCGGCCTCGCCGACCGGGGTGACCAGCCGGAACCGCGCACGGCCCTCGTCGTCGATGGTCTCGTCGACCGCGCGCACGTCGGCCTCCGGCGCCCGCCCGGCGTGCACCACGCGGGCGGCGGTGCGGCGGCGCATCGCGGCGACGACCGGGTCGTCGGCGCCGAGCACGGCCACGCCGTCCGCGGGCAGCGCCTCGACCAGCTCACCCTTCGCCTGCGCGATCGCCTCGCGGGAGCCGAACTCCCCGAGGTGCGCCGACCCGACGTTGAGCACCGCGCCGATGCGCGGCGGTGCGACCCGGCAGAGGGCCGCGATGTGGCCGACGCCGCGGGCGGACAGCTCGAGCACCAGGTGCCGCGTCGACGTGTCGGCGCGCAGCACCGTCCAGGGGTGGCCCAGCTCGTTGTTGAAGCTGCCCGGGGGCGCGACGGTGGTGCCGTCCCGCTCGAGCAGGGCGGCGACCAGGTCCTTCGTCGAGGTCTTGCCCGAGGAGCCGGTGAGGCCGACCACGTCGAGGTCGGGCAGGGAGTCCACCGTGTGCCGCGCCAGGGTCTGCAGCGCGACGAGCACCGCGGCGCCCGCCGCGTCGTGGGCGGCGTCGGGGACGTGCGCGTCGGCGCCGAGCGGCTCGACGAGCACGGCCGGCGCGTCGACCTCCCGGGCGGCGAGGACGCCGGCCGCCCCGGCGGCGACGGCCGTCGTCGCGAAGGCGTGGCCGTCGACCCGCTCGCCCGGCAGCGCGACGAACAGCCCGCCGGGGGTCACCGCGCGGCTGTCGAACTCGACCGTGCCCGTGATGCGCTCGTCCCCGGTCGCCCGGTGCAGGCGTCCGCCGACGAGGCGGGCGAGCTCCGCGAGGGTCAGCTCGATCACGCAGGATCCTCCTGGATGGCGGTCGTGAGTTCGTCCACGTCGGAGAAGGGCAGCGTCTGCGCCCCGACCTTCTGGCCGAGCTCGTGGCCCTTGCCCGCGACGACGACGACGTCGCCCGGACACGCGGCGGCCACGGCCGCCCGGATCGCGGCGCGGCGGTCACCCTCCTCGGCCACGATCGCACGGGCCCCGTCCGCACCCTGCGCCCCGTCCAGCATCGCGGCACGGATGGCCGCCGGGTCCTCGGTGCGCGGGTTGTCGTCGGTGATCCAGACCAGGTCGGAGAGCTGCGCGGCGAGCGCTCCCATGACGGGGCGCTTCTCGCGGTCGCGGTCACCGCCGCACCCGAGCACCGTCAGGACCCGGCCCTCGGTCTGGGTCCGCAGCGTGCGCAGCAGCGCCTCCACCGCGGCGGGCTTGTGGGCGTAGTCGACGACGGCCAGGTACGGCTGCCCGGCCTCGACGCGCTGCATCCGGCCGGGGACGGTGACCGTGGCGAGCCCGGCGGCGAGCCGCTCCGGGTCCAGCCCCACGGCGTGGCCGCACGCGAGGGCGACCAGGGCGTTGGCGACGTTGAACGCGCCCGGCAGCCGCAGCGTCACCGGCAGCGCCAGGCCGTCGGGGCCGTGCACGCGGAAGGACTGCGAGCCGTCGGGGTGGGCGACGACCTCGGCGGCGGTCCAGTCCGCCGGCCCGGTGGTGCTCACCGTGGTCGCCTCGACCGTGCCGGCCAGGCGGGCGCCCCAGGCGTCGTCGACGCAGACCACGTGCCGGTCGGCCCGCCCGTCGAAGAGGCGCGCCTTCGCGGCGAAGTAGTCCTCCATCGTCGGGTGGAAGTCGAGGTGCTCGGCGGAGAGGTTGGTGAAGGCACCCACGGCGTACCGCGTACCTCCGACCCGGCCCTGCGCGAGCGCGTGGCTGGAGACCTCCATCGCCGCGTGCGTCACGCCCTGCTCGAGCATCGCGGCGAGCAGCGCCTGCAGGTCCGGCGCCTCGGGCGTGGTGAACGCGCTCGGCACGCGGCGGCCGTGCATGCGGGTCTCGACGGTGCCGATCAGCCCGGTGGTCGTCCCCGCGGCGGCGAGGGCCGCCTCGAGCAGGTAGACCGTGGTCGTCTTGCCGCTCGTCCCCGTCACGCCGAGCAGCGCCAGGTGCGACGACGGGTCGCCGTAGAGCCGCGAGCACGCGGGCCCGAGGGCCTCGCGCGGCTCCGGGTGTACCAGCGTCGGCAAGGTCCGGACGACGGGTCGGGTCGCCCCGTCGGGGTCGGTGAGTACCGCGACGGCGCCCCCGGCGAGGGCCTGGTCGGCGAAGTCGGCGCCGTGCGCGCGCGCCCCGGGCAGGGCGGCGAACAGGTCACCGGGCCGGGCCTCGTGGGCGCGCAGCGTGGCACCCGTCGTCGTGACGTCGGCACCCTGCAGCTCGGGGGCCGTGCCGGTCGCGTCCGCGATACGCGCGGCCAGCGACCCGAGGGTCGTCGGGACCACGGTGGCGGGCCGGATCGCGCCCTCCTCGGCGGTCGCGTCGTGGCCGCCGGGCAGCGCGCTCGACGAGGTTCCCGAGGGGCCCCCGGAGGGCTCCACGGCGGTCCGGCTCGGTGCGGGCGGCACGGGCGGAAGGCTACTCACCGTCCCGATCGGGTCCGCCTGCGCCCTCCCCCGCGCGGGGCCGCGCTCAGGCGGTCCGGACGGCCGGATCCTCCGCGCCCGACGCCTCGTCGAGACCCTGCAGGTGAGCCGCGACGGCGGCCCCGGTCCGGGCGGCGTCCCCGGTCGCGAGCAGGTCGAGCAGGGCCCCGCGCAGCACCGCCAGCAGCAGGGCACGCTCGGCGGTCCCGTCGGGCGTCGACACCCGCGCGGAGGGCTGGTGGGCGGCGAGCAGCAGGTCCCAGTCGCTCACCGTGTCGCGGGCGAAACCGGCCCACGGGCTGTCCCGGTCGGCGTCCGGTTCCTCCCCCAGCGACCGGCTGTACGCCTCGAGCCAGAGCCGCAGCAGCGGGCGATGCTCCGCCGCGGCGAGCCAGTCCCAGAGCACTCGACCCACCTGCGCGAGCCCGGCGTCGTCGGGCAGGGCGTCCAGGACCCGCAGCTGGTCGGTCCGCGACCGGCCGAGCAGCGCGCGCACGAGCCCGTCCTTGCTGCCGAAGAGATAGAGCAGGACCCGCGGGCTCGATCCCACCGCCTCGGCGAGGGGACGCAACGACATGCCGGCCCAGCCGTGCTCGAGGACCCAGCCGTAGGTCGCGTCGAGGAGTTCGCGGCGCCGCGCGGACCCCTCGCCGTCGGTCGCCGCGTCGGTCGCCCTCGAGGAGTCGTCGGTCGCCGTCACGGCGCCCAGTGTGCTTCACTGAAACACTTGTTTCAGTCGGGAGGGTGGCAGTCATGGGCGAGGTCACGATCCGGACGGCCGACCATCCAGGAGACCTGGGGTGGGTCGTGATGGCGCACGGCGAGCTCTACGCGGCGGAGTACGGCTGGGCCGTCGAGCGCGTGACCGCGCGCATCGTGGCCGACCACGACCCGGACACCGACCGGGCCTGGATCGCCGAGCTCGACGACCGCCGGGTGGGGTGCGTGTTCTGCGTGCGCGAGGACGCGACGACCGCGCGGCTGCGGCTGCTCCTGCTCGACCCGGCCGCCCGCGGGCTCGGCGTGGGCCGGGCGCTGGTGCGCCGCTGCATCGGGCACGCCCGCGGCGCCGGGTTCGCCCGGCTCGTGCTGTGGACCAACGCGCCGCTGGCCGCCGCGCGGTCCGTCTACCTCACCGAGGGGTTCGTGCTCACGGCCGAGGAGCAGCACGACGAGTTCGGCGTGCCGCTCCTCGGCCAGGACTACGCGCTCGACCTCACGGCGTGAGCTGCAGCGGCACCTGACGCGGCGGGGCGGTCGAGACGGGCACGTTCCCGTGCGCGGCGAGGTAGGAGCCGATGTCGTGGAACAGCGGCGCCGCCGAGTCGCCCCCGGGCGGGGCGTCGAGCATGAGCGCGACGACGTAGCGCGGGTGGTCGGCCGGGAACATGCCCGCGAAGGTGATCCAGTAAGTCGACTTCGCGTAGCAGCCGCACGTCGGGTCCACCTGCTGGGCGGTCCCGGTCTTGCCCGCCACCGGGTAGCCGTCCATCGCCGCCTTGGCGCCGGTGCCCTCGTTCGGGCTCTTCCCGGACTGGGTCACCGACTGCAGCATCTGCCGCATCGTCTCCGCGGTCTGCGGGGACATCGCGCGGACGGGCTCGGGGGCCGGGGTCGGCGTCCGCACGCCGTCCGGTGCGACGGTCGCCGAGATGACCCGCGGCGGGACGCGGACCCCGTCGTTGGCGATGGCCTGGTACATGCTCGCCATCTGCAGGGTCGTCATCGACAGGCCCTGACCGATCGGCAGGTTGCCGAAGGTCGAGCCCGACCAGTCGTCCCGCGGCGGCACCGAGCCGCCGCTCTCCCCGGGCAGCTCGACGCCGGTCTTCGTGCCGATCCCGAGCTTGCCCAGCATGTCGGCGAACCGGTCCGGACCGACCCGCTGCGCGGTCATCAGCGTGCCCACGTTGGAGGACTTGCCGAGGATCCCGTTCATCGTCATCGGCACCGGGCCGTGCGACCACGCGTCGTTGATCGTGCGGTCGGCGACCTTGATGTTGCCGGGCACGGTGATGACGTCCTCGGGCCTGATGAGCCCGGCCTCCAGCGCCGCGGAGAAGGTGACCGCCTTGTTGACCGAGCCGGGCTCGAACGGCGTCGTCACGGCCGGGTCCCCGGAGACCGGGGCACCGCCCGCCCCGGCGTTGGCCAGGGAGAGCACCTGCCCGGTCTGCGCGTCGAGCACGACGGCGCTGCCGTCCTTCGCCCCCGTCCGCGCGACGTACGCGGAGAGCTTCTGCTGCACGGTGTACTGCAGGTCGGCGTCGAGGGTGAGGACGACTTCGGTGCCCGCCTGCGCGGGCTGCTCGGCGCGGGTCGACCCCGGGATCACGGCGTCGCTGCCCTCGGCGGTGTCGACGATGCGGAAGCCGTCCTGACCGGCCAGCACCTTGTCCTCGGCGCTCTCCAGCCCGACGTTGCCGTTGATGCGGCCCTTGTCCATCGACCAGGACGCGCTGCCCACGACCGACCCGCCGACGTCGCCGGCCGGGTACTGCCGCGACTCGCGGTCCTCCTGCGCGATCTCCGGGAACTGCTCCCGGATCGTGCGGGCCGCGGTCGGGTCGACCAGCGGGGCGAGCACGACGTAGCTGCGGTCGCTCATGAGCGCCGCGTAGAACGGCGCCGGGTCGGTGTGCAGGATCGCGCCCATCCCCTGGGCGATCGCCGCCTTGCGCTGCTCGGGCGTCGGCGCGCCGGGGGTGTTGCGGATCTCGGGCGTCGACCAGTCGGCGGCGATCCGGCGGGGGTTCGCGACGAGGGCCTTGGCCTCCACCGAGAACGCGAGCGGCGTGCCGTCGCGGTCGAGGATGGCTCCGCGCTCGGCGGGGACGACGAGGCGCGTCATCCGCTGCTTCGCGGCGTCGGCGGCCAGGTCGCCGGCGCTGATGGCCTGGACCTCGACGAGCTTGCCCGCGGCGATCACGAGGAGCACGACGAGCAGCAGCCGGCCGACCCGCAGCCGACGGCGGGGGTCCGGCGGGCGGGGCGCGCGGGCTCGGCGGGGCGGGCCGCTGCGCGGCGGCGGCGCGGGACGGCGGGGCGGGAGCGGGCGGTCGTCGCGCCCCCGCGGGCTCGGGAGGCGTGACGGGGGCCGCGTGAGCGTCGCGGGCGGGCGCGCCATCAGCGGCCGCCCGGGGTGCCGGCGGGCGCGGGGGCCGGAGCGCCGCCGGCCGAGGACTGGACGCCGGTGGCCGGGTCGGAGGCCAGGGCCTCCGGGTCCGCCTGCGACCGGGCGTCCTGCGGGGTCGTGGCGCCCGGTGCGGCGGGGGCGGCCGGCGCGACGGGATTCGCCGGGTTCGCGACGGCAGGTGGGGCCGGCGGGGCGGGCGCCGGCGGCGGCGCCGCAGCGCGGGCCTTCTGCGGGGTGCCGACGACCTGGCTGGTGCCGTCGGGGTGCACGAGGATCACCGCGGGCGTGCCCGCCGGGACCATGCCGATGCGCTCGGCGGTCGCGGCGAGGGCGGGGGCGGCCTGCATCGCCGCGACGTCGCGGTGGAGCCGCTCGACCTCCTCGGACCGGTCGCGGGTGGCCTGCCGTGCGTCGTCGAGACGGTAGGAGTCGGCGGCGGCGGCCGTGGAGAGCCACAGCGTGGCGACCAGACCCGACGTCAACAGCACCATGATCAGGAGCACGAACGGCGCGGTGCCACCGGCCGTCCCGGCCGCGGCCGCGGTGCTCGCCGCGCGGGTGCGCTTCGTACCCGGCGCCGGGGCGCGGCGCGAGGTGGCGCGTGCCCGGGCGCCGGCCCGCGTCGTGCCGGTGGTGCCGGTCGTCGTGCCGGTGGTCGGCTCCGCCGTGGGAGCCGCCGTGGGGGCCGGCGTCGTCGCCGCCCGCCCCGCGCGCGGCGTCGTCGCGCTGCGACCCGTCGTCGTGCGCTGCGTCATCGTTCCCGCGCTCATGCTGCCTCCCGGACGCGTTCCGCGGCTCGCAGCCGCACCGATGCCGCCCGCGGATTGGCGGCGACCTCGGCCTCGTCGGCCTTCTCCGCGCCACGGGTGAGCAGCGCGAGTTCGGGTTGGTCCTCCTCGCGCAGCACCGGCATGTCCGGCGGCGCGGTGACCTGGGACCGCTGGGTGAGGACCCGCTTGACGATGCGGTCCTCCAGCGACTGGTAGCTCATGACGACGAGCCGGCCGTGCAGCGCGAGCGCGTCGACGGCGGCGGGGATCGCGCCGGCGATCGCGTCGAGCTCGCCGTTGACCTCCACGCGCAGCGCCTGGAACGTGCGCTTGGCCGGGTGGCCGCCGGTGCGCCGGCTCGCGGCGGGGATCGCCTGCTCGAGGAGGGCGACGAGCTCCGCGCTGGTCGTCAGCGGAGCCCGTCGCCGGGCACGGACGACGGCCTCGACGATGCGCCGGGCCGCTCGTTCCTCCCCGTAGTCTCGGAGGACGCGCACCAGCTCGCCGGGCGCGTAGGTGTTGAGGACGTCCGCCGCGCTCGGACCCGTCGTCGGGTCCATGCGCATGTCCAGCGGTGCCTCGCGGGAGTAGGAGAAGCCGCGCTCGTCCTCGTCGAGCTGCAACGAGGACACCCCGAGGTCGAACAGGACGCCCTGCACCGGCCCGAGGCCGAGCCGGTCGAGGACCTCGGCGATCTCGTCGAAGACGGCGTGCACGAGGTGTATGCGGTCGGCGTGGGGCGCGAGCCGCTCCCCCGCGAGCCGGAGCGCCTCGGGGTCGCGGTCGAGCCCGACGAGGGTCAGTGCCGGATGGCGGGTCAGGAGGGCTTCCGCGTGTCCCCCGAGTCCCAGGGTCCCGTCGACGACCACGGCGTCCGGCGCGTCGAGCGCCGGGGCGAGCAGTTCCAGGCACCGCTCCAGCAGGACCGGCACGTGCCGGTCACCCGTGGGGCGCATGTGGGTGAATCGCAGGGCGTCGTCGTCCGAGGGCCCGGTCGGGTCCATCCTCCGCCTCCACCGTGTCCACTCGGGCGCTCGTCTGGTGCGTGCGGACCGGCGGGGACGCCGGTCCGCGCCCGGTCGGGGCGCGGATGCCGTCACGTCCCGGCCCGCAGGGCGGGCGGACCTGGCACCGGGGAAGGTGCGCCAGGGCCGTCACCCTGCGGGTCGGGGCCTCACGGCACCCGAACCCCCGCGCCTGGGCGGGTCGATCGGTGGGGTCTCCGTCAGAAGACCCCGGGGAGAACCTCCTGCTGGGCCTGCGCGTAGCTGTCCTCGTGGGCGTCCTGGTAGGCCTGCCACCTCGCCGAGTCCCAGATCTCGAGGCGGCTGACCGCCCCGATCACGGTGCACTCCCGGTCGAGCCCGGCGAAGCGCCGCAGCTCGGCGTTGATGGGGATGCGCCCCTGCGAGTCCGGCCGCTGCTCGTCGGTGCCGGCGAAGAGGTAGCGCTGGTAGGCGCGCACCCGCTCGTCGGTGAACGGAGCCTCGGCGACCTTCCGGGCCATCTGCTCGAACTCGTCGCGGGGGAACACGTACAGGCAGTGGTCCTGCCCCTTCGTGATCATCAGCCCCCCTGCGAGCTCGTCCCGGAACTTGGCGGGCAGGGTCAACCTGCCCTTGTCGTCCAACCGCGGGGTGTGGGTGCCGAGGAACACGGCCCCACCTCCCCGATGGAGCCCCTGCCGCCCCACTGCTCACCACAATACCCCACGACGCTCCACTCTCAACCTCGCCGGGGCGGCGTGTGCACCCCGATCGAGGGAGTTCGCCCAGGTCAGTGCCGGTGGGGGACGGTGGGGGGCGAGTGGGGGGCGTAGCCCGACGATCCCTGATCCACCTGGTCGGAGCAGGCAGTGACACGCCTGCGGAGGTCGTTCCGGGGTGCTGCGGGCCTGTTCGGGGGCCGGGTGGGGCGTGGTGGGGGCTCCGGTGGGGAGCGGTGGGGGAACCGGTGGGGCCGGGTGGGGTGGCCGGTGGGACGCCCTGCCCTGGGCTCGCCGCGAGCTGCGCACCAGGCAGGTCTCACGCGCCCGGGAGCTGCCTCACGTGACACTCGCGGCCGCCTCACGGCGCGGGGTGGGGGCGAATGGGGCGGCTGGTGGGGGCGAGTGGGGCGGCTGGTGGGGGCGAGTGGGGCGGCCGGTGGGGGCGGGTGGGGCGAGCCACCGCGAGGTGCGCACCAGGCAGGTCCCACGCGCCCGGGAGCTGCCTCACGTGACACTCGCGGCCGGCACCGCCATCGCTCGACCCTGTGGTGCACACCAGGCAGGCGGACCTCAGGAGCCTGCCCCACGTGACCCTCGCGCACGGTGGGGGACGGTGGGGCGGACCCCGGACAGACGAACGCGCCGCCGACCCGACCGGGTCGACGGCGCGCGTCGGAGACTTCGGTGAGCTACTCCTGCTCGAAACGCTTGCGGAAGCGCTCCTCCATCTTGGTGGTGAAGCGGCTCTTGTCCTTCTCGCCGGACGGGGCGCCCTTGCCGTCGCCCTCACCGGCGGCGGCCTCGCCCTTCTTCCCACCGGTCGCCGTGATCGCGAGAACCGCGCCGGCGAACATCATGAGGAAGCCGATCACGCTCACGACCGGGAATCCACCCGGGGAGAGCGCCTGGATGAACACGAGGCCCATCACGAGGGCGACGACCCCGACGACGAAGAGCACCACGCCTTGGACCCGGCGGCGCCGCGACGGTCGGCGGAGCCGGCCCCCGCGGACGGTCGACGCGAACTTCGGATCCTCGGCATAGAGCGCGCGCTCGATCTGGTCCAGCAAGCGCTGCTCGTGCTCGGAGAGCGGCATGATTCTCCTCCGGCACCGGAACGAGAGCGAGGATCGGCCCCGGGGGAAGGGACGATCGGCACATCGACGTGATGGCTGCCCCTCATCGTACGAGCCGTCCGGCAGTCCGACTACCCGGACCGGTGTTCTGCACGGACGATCATTCTTTCGGCCGGTGAAACGCCTGCCACGAGCCACTCCGCGCGATCATCCGACAGCGCCCGGTGATCGATCGCCCCGCTCCTGACCATGCACATCACACGGACCTCACGAGCAGTGGTCGGACCCCGCCCGACGAGCCAGGACGTGGATGCGCGAGGCGAGGTCGCGCAGCGGCGGGGTGGTCGCCGCGAGCTCCTCGAGCGCCGCCAGATCGTCCGGCGCGCCCGCATCCGGGGCGTGTTCGGGCACGAGGTCGGCGAGCACCCGGTGCCCCTGCACGCGCTCGAGAGTGAGCGACGCCTCCCCGTCGACGAGCGCGGTCACCTCGGCGGTGTCCATCCGCCGCAGGAGCTGGTCGGCGGGACCCCATCGCCCGGCCGGGTCGGCCAGCATCCGGCGGGCCTCCCCCACACGCCCGCTCACCACGCGGGCGAGCACCGCGGCGTACCGGTTCGCGACGAGCAGCGACACGAGCCCGCCCGGCGCGGCCGCGTCGGCGAGCGCACGGAGCGCCGCGGCGGGGTCGTCGACGTACTCCAGCAGGCCGTGCCCGAGGACGAGGTCGGCGTGCACGCCGTCGGTCACCTCAGGGAGCGCGTCGACGTCGGCCTGCAGCGCCCGGACCCGGTCGGCGACGCCCGCGTCGCGGGCGCGGCTGCGGAGGACCGCCAGGGCGTTGGCGCTGGAGTCGACGACGGTGACCTCGCACCCCTCGACCGCGAGCGGCACGGCCCAGGCCCCACTGCCCCCGCCCACGTCGAGCACGTGCACGGGCCCGGACGTGTTGCGGGCACGGGCGGCAGCGAGCTCGTCGCGCAGGCTCGTGGCCACGACGTCGAGGGTCGGGAGCACGGGCGGGCGGGCCGGGCGGGCGGTCACGGCCACACCGTAATGCTCACCCATCGGGGATCCGCGTGTCAGCCGGTACGTTGCGCTCGTGTATGTGACCGGTGTGCTCAGCCTCAAGGGCGGGGTCGGCAAGACCACCGTCACCCTCGGGCTGGCGGGAGCGGCCGCGAAGCAGGGTCTGCGCACCCTCGTGGTCGATCTGGACCCGCAGGGCAACGCGACCACCGCACTCGAACCCGGCGAGAGCGAGACCACGGTCGCCGACGCCCTCGAGCACCCCTCCCCCGCCGTCCTCGCGAGTTCGATCGCGCCGAGCTCCTGGGACGACGCGATCGACGTCCTCGTCGGCTCGGAGGACATCGAGCGGCACAACCACCCCGACCCGGGGTCGCAACGGCTGGGCCGGCTGTCCCGTCTGCTGGCCGCCCTGCCGCGCAGCACGGTGGCGGACCTCGACGAGACCGCCCCACCCCGGCGCCGGTCGACCGCCGGTGCCTCGCTGCCGCACTACGAGCTCGTCCTCATCGACTGCCCGCCCTCGCTGGGCCAGCTGACGCGGTCCGCCCTCGTCGCGGTCGACCGTGCGGTCCTGGTCACCGAGCCGACGATCTTCGCCGTCTCCGGCGTGCAGCGCGCCTTCGAGGCGGTCCAGGCCGAGCGGGCCCACAACCCGCGGCTGCAGCCGCTCGGTGTGCTGATCAACAAGTACCGCGCGCGGTCCGCCGAGCACGAGTTCCGGGTGAACGAGCTCCGGGAGCTCTTCGGCCCGCTCGTGCTCTCCGGCGTCCTCCCCGACCGCACCGCCGTGCAGCAGGCGCAGGGCGCGGGAGTTCCGATCCAGCGCTGGGACACCCCGGGCGCCCGCGAGATCTCCCAGCAGTTCGACGTGCTGCTCGGTCGCATCGTGCGCGCCGGGCACAGCGCCCGCGAGCGCCGCGGCCGCCGGACCGGCTGAGCCCCGACCTCAGAGCGGCCGCAGGCCTGCCACCGTCCGCGTGACGAGGGCGAGGAAGAGGTCGGCCTGGCGCACCATGTCGTCGGCGTCGCGCTGGCCGACCAACCGCGTCGCCCCGGCCTCGACGGCCGAGCGGGTGGACGAGTGCGCGGCGAAGAAGGCCGCCCACTCCCCGTACTCGGGCGCCACGGAGGTCAGCAGGGTCCAGGCATCGGTCGGCCGCGACGAGCGCCGCGCGGTGGCGCGCACCGCGAGGACCGCCGCCGCCGACCGCAGCGCCGCGAGGTGGGCTAGCCGGAAGCGTTCCGCCGGGGTCGCCGCCCCCTGCGCCTCCCGGAGGCCCTCCCGGGCCGCCCCCAGCAGCGACACCACCGACCGGGACGGCGGCGGCGCCGGCGGGCGGGGCGCGGACGAGGGACGGCGCCGGCCCTCACCCCGGTGCGCCGTGACGGGCGCCCGGCGGGGCCTCGGGGCAGGAGCGGACGCGGCGGCGCCGGTGTCGAACAGGTCGCCGGTGGTGCAGGTGGTCGGGGTGCTCACGGGACTCTCCTCGGACGGTGGGATGGATCAGGTCAGCCAGCGGAGGTCCCAGACCCCCGGACCGGAGCGCATGCGCAGGACGAACTCGCTGGCCGGCAGGTGGGGCTCGTCCGAGCGACGGGCGAGCACCCGCCAGCACCGGCACCGGTCCCCGCCGATCGGCATGGCCGACCGGAAGGGCCACCGCGACTCCTCGATCCAGCGCTCCTGGACCTCGGTGACCAGGTAGTGGCTGTCCCGTCGGTTGGGTCGGCGGTGGAACTCGACGGGGTCCCCGTCGACGCACCGGACCTGGACCGGCGACGGGCTGCGAACCATGCGTCCTCCACGGGCGGCGCGTTCCTCCCCACCCCCACCTCGTGCAGGGGTGGACCATGCCTGCCACCGTGGGGAAGCCGGCGGCCGGCGCGGCCGACGGGGCGCTTCCCCACGCCCCGCCGACCGGCCCTGTCGAACACGTGTTCGACTGCCACGAGTGAACCCTGCGCCGCCGCGGACGTCAAGTCGTCCGGGAGTGGGCGTGATCCGCGACGCCCGGCGTGATGAGATGGCCCGATGGACCGGGAGGCAGTGGCGTCGCCGGAGTCGGTGGCACCGGCCCGTGCGGCCGGGTCGGCCCCGTGGGTCGCCCGGTGACCGCCGCACCGGAGGACCCGCACCTGGTCGACCTCGACCCCGCGGACCTCGGTCACCGCCTCGACGAGGCGCTCGAGCTCTACGTGCGCGCGATGGGCTACCCCGCCGGGACGGCCCGCCAGCGGGCCCCGATGTGGCTGGAGCACTCCCGCCGGGTGGGCTGGCGGGCGGTCGGGGCCGTCGACGCCGACGACACCCTGCGCGGCATCGCCTACGGCTACCCGGGCGCCCCGGGCCAGTGGTGGTACGAGGAGGTCCGGCGCGGGTTGCGGCGGGCCACCCGACCCGCGCGCGGCACCGCCGGAGGACTGTTCGGCAGCGGGCTCGGGCGCCTCCTCGGCGACGGTCCCGCGCACACCGAGGTCCCCGACCTCGACCCGTGGCCGCTCGACGACGACCCGGAGAGCTACCTCGGTGACTACTTCGAGCTGACCGAGCTGCACGTGCGCACGGACGCCCAGGGGCACGGCCTCGGCGAGGCGCTCCTGCGCCGCCTGCTCGACCGTGCCGACGCCGGCCACGTGCTGCTGTCGACCCCCGAGGCCCCGGTGCCCACCCGCGCCTGGCTGCTCTACCGCCGCTGCGGGTTCCGCGACCTGCTGCGCCACCACCGCTTCTCCAGCGACCCGCGCCCGTTCGCCGTCCTCGGCCGGACCCTCCCCCTCGAGCCCGCCGACCGCCCCTGACGCGTCGGCCGGAGACCGTCGGACCCGCCTGGCACGATGTCGGCGTGCCCACCCGCCGTCGGAGCTCCCTCGTCCTGCTGGCCGTCGTCCTGACGTTGGTCGCCCTGCTCGGCACCGGGTGTGTCCGGGTCCGTGCCGGGCTCGCGGTCTCGCCGGAGGACACGGTCTCGGGGACGATCGACATCGGGACGCCCGACGGCACGCCCGCGGGCAACGGTCCGCCGCTGCAGGTGCCGTCCGACCTGTCCGGCGACGTCACCGTCACGCGCTACGAGCAGGACGGGTACGTCGGGTCGCACGTCGTGTTCGAGGACCTCTCGTTCGACGACGTCTCGCGGCTGCTCCCCCAGCTCAGCCCCACCACGTCGTCGGCGATCCGGCTCCAGCTGCGCCGCGCGGGCGACCGCGTGGTGCTCTCCGGGCAGGTCGACCTGACGCGGGTGGCGCCCGAGAGCGCCGACGTCCAGCTGAAGATCGCCTTCCCCGGTGCCGTCCGGCAGACCGACGGCACGCTGTCGCAGGGGGTGGTGAGCTGGACCTTCACCCCGGGCGAGGTCGGCGAGGTGAACGCCGTCGCCGAGTACCCCGACCCCAACGCGCCGTCGTGGGTGAGCTGGGCGCTGCTGCTCACCGCGGTCGTCCTCGTCGCGGCCGCCGTGGTGTTCGCCCTCGCCGCCGCGACACGCCCCCGGGTGGACCGGCGGGCGCGCCGCTGACGCGGGTCAGACGGCGGGGGTCGCCGCCACGCCGAGGCGCTGCACCACGTCCACGACGGCCGGGTGCCGGTTCATGCTGATGTAGTGGATGTTGCCGACGCCCTCGTCGTACATCCGCTGGGAGAGCTCGACGCACAGGTCGATGCCGGCCTCCCGGAAGGCGGCCGCGTCGTCGACGAGCGGCTCGAGCCGTTCCGTCATCGCCGCCGGCAGGGCGGCACCGGAGAAGTCGGCGCCGCGCTCCATCGCCTTCGGGTTGGTGATGGGCATCAGGCCCGGCATGATCGGGATCTCGCAGCCGGCCGCGGCGATCCGGTCCCGCATCCGCAGGAACTGGTCGGCGTCGTAGAACATCTGGGTGATCGCGAACTCCGCGCCCGCCTTCACCTTCTGCACGAAGAAGCGCGTGTCGGAGTCCTCGTCCCCCGACCGCGGGTGCAGGTACGGGAACGCCGCGACGCCCACGCAGAACGTGCCGAGGCGCCGGACCATGTGGACCAGTTCCTCGGTGTAGGAGAACCCGGCGGGGTGCGGGACCCACTCGGCGTCCTTGTCGTTCGGGGGGTCGCCCCGGATCGCGAGCACGTTGGAGATGCCGGCCTCGGCGTACGAGCCGATGACGTGGCGCAGGTCGTCCATCGAGGCGTCCACCGCGGTGAGGTGGGCCATCGCGGTGAGGGTCGTGTCGGTCGCGATCCGCCCGGTGGTGCGGACGGTGCGGTCCCGGCTGGACCCCCCTGCGCCGTAGGTCACCGAGACGAACGCCGGGTCCAAGGGCTCGATCGAGCGCACCGTGTTCCACAGCGTGCGCTCCGCCTCGTCGGTCTTCGGGGGGAAGAACTCCACCGAGAAGGTCGGCGTCCCACGCTGGATCCGCTCCATGACAGTGGCCATCCGGTGACCATACGTGTACGGGCGCCGCGTGTGGGGCTTTCGTGTGACGGTCGACGCGAGGGCTTGCGCCCGCCCAGCCGGTCCGGCGCGGGTTCCCTACGCTGACGATCGCCGACGGCGGGAGGAGATCGGATGACCGCAGGCCGGACGCTGTCCGCGCAGGACACGACGTCGCAGGGGGCGCTCGAGGAGATCGAGGCGGACCTGCCGGCGGCGGTGACCGCGGAGCTCGCCCGCTACCTCGAGGGTCGCCGCGAGACGTGCGCGGACCTCGCACCGGAGTTCGTGGACGCGGTCGACGACCTCGCGGCGATGGCGCTCGGTGGCGGCAAACGGCTGCGACCGACCTTCGCCTGGTGGGGGTGGCGCGGGGCCGGTGGGGCCGAGCGCCCCGACCCCACGCCCGACGTGGTGCTGCACACGGTGTCCGCGCTCGAGCTCGTCCAGGTGTGCGCCCTCGTGCACGACGACCTCATCGACGACTCCGACCTGCGCCGCGGCATCCCGACCGTGCACTCGCGGTGGACCGCGCGTCACGCCGAGCGCGGCTGGATCGGGGCCTCGGACCGGCTCGGGGCCGCCGTCGCCATCCTGGTCGGCGACCTCGCGCTCGCCTGGTCCGACGACATGCTCCGCGCCTCGGGCCTCGACGCGCCCACGCTCGCCCGCGCGGCCGCGGTGTGGGACGCCATGCGCACCGAGATGCTCACCGGACAGTTCCTCGACGTGGTGGGCCACGCCACCGACCAGGCCACCCCCGAGGGCGTCCTGCGGATCAGCCGGTACAAGACCGCGGCCTACACCATCGAGCGACCTCTGCACCTGGGCGCGGCGCTCGCGGGCGCGGACGCCGACCTCGTCGCCGCCTACCGTCGCTTCGGCACCGACCTCGGCATCGCCTTCCAGCTGCGCGACGACCTCCTCGGCGTCTTCGGCGACCCCGCCGTGACCGGCAAACCCGCCGGGGACGACCTGCGCGAGGGCAAGCGCACCCTGCTGGTCGCCCTTGCCCGCCGGCACCCGGACCGCGCGGCCGCGGCTCCCGTCGAGCACGCCCTGGGCCGCGACGACCTCACCGCCGCCGACGTCGACGCCGCCCGCCGGGCCCTGCAGGAGCTCGGTGTCGTCGACGAGGTGGAGGAGCGCATCACCACGCTGACCACGTCCGCGCTCGACGCCCTGACCACCGCCGACATCGAGCCCGAGGCCCGCGAGCGGCTCACCGCCCTCGCGGCCAAGGCCACGCGGAGGACCTTCTGATGGCCGACGGACACGTCGTCGTCGTGGGTGCCGGCCTCGCCGGGCTCACCGCCGCCCTGCACCTGCGCGGCGCGGGCCGCGAGGTCACCGTCGTCGAGCGGGAGGCCTTCCCGGGCGGGCGCGCCGGACGCCTCGACCTCCCCGACGGCCACGGTGGGCACTTCCGGCTCGACACCGGGCCGACCGTCCTGACGATGCCGGACCTGCTCGAGGAGCCCCTGCGCGCGGTCGGCGAGAAGCTGGGCGACCGGCTCGACCTGGTCCGCCTCGACCCCGCCTACCACGCCCGTTTCGCCGACGGCTCCTCGATCGACGTCCACACCGACGGCGACGCCATGGAGCAGGAGATCCGGGAGAAGGTCTCGGTCCGCGACGCGGAGGGGTACCGGCGGCTGCGGCACTGGCTCACCGAGCTCTACGGGGTCCAGATGGCGACGTTCATCGACGCCAACTTCGACTCGCCGCTCGACGTCGTCTCCCGCGACCTCGTCAAGCTGGGCCTGCTCGGCGGCTTCGGTCGCCTCGGTCCGCGCGTCGGGAGATTCATCCACGACGAGCGCCTGCGCCGCATCTTCTCGTTCCAGGCCCTCTACGCCGGGGTGCCGCCGGCCCGCGCGCTCGCGGCGTACGCCGTCATCGCCTACATGGACACGATCGCCGGCGTCTACTTCCCGAAGGGCGGGGTCCGCGCGCTCCCCCAGGCCTACGCCGACGCGGCGGCCGCCGCGGGGGTCGAGTTCCGGTACGGCGCCGAGGTCACCGCCCTGGAGCAGCAAGGCGGCCGGGTCACCGCGGTCGAGACCACCGGCGGGACGATCGCGGCCGACGCCGTCGTCCTGACGCCGGACCTGCCGGCGGTCCACGAGCTCGTCGGCCGTCGACCGCGGCGGGCGGTACCGCTGCGCTGGTCGCCGTCGGCCTTCGTGGTGCACCTCGGGCTCGACCGGCCGCAGCCGGATCTGGGCCACCACACGATCTCCTTCGGCGACGCCTGGGCGTCGACCTTCGACGAGATCATCACCGAGGGACGCCTGATGCGCGACCCGTCGCTGCTGGTCACCCGCCCGACGACGACCGATCCCTCCCTCGCCCCTGCCGGCGGCGACTACGTCTCGGTCCTCGCGCCCTGCCCGAACCTGGCGAGCGCACCGGACCTGGACTGGGACCGGATCGCCCCTCGCTACCGGGACGAGCTGTTCGGCGTCCTCGCGGGCCGCGGGATCGACCTGGACGGGCACGTCGTCGCGGAGCACCGCATCTCCCCCGCCGACTGGGCCCGGATGGGCATGGCCGCGGGCACGCCGTTCTCCGCGGCGCACACGTTCGCCCAGACCGGCCCGTTCCGGTCGGGCAACCGGCTCCGCGGGCTCGACAACGCGTTCCTCGCGGGCTGCGGCACCACCCCCGGGGTCGGCGTCCCGACGGTGGTCGTCTCCGGCAAGCTCGCGGCGGCGCGGATCGCCGGGATGCGTTCGTGACGACGGATCTGGCTACCCCGCCCCGCGGGGCGGCGGTCGAGCTGGACGCGGCCGGGATCACGACGCCCGCCCTGCGCGGCGCGTACGCCCGGTGCCGCGCCCTGAACGCCGAGCACGGCCGGACGTACTTCCTCGCGACCCGGCTGCTCACCCCGGCCCAGCGGCCCGCGATCCACGCGCTGTACGGCTTCGCGCGCATGGCCGACGACGTGGTCGACGCCCCCGGCGCGGCCACCGTCGAGGAGGTCGTGGCACGGATCGAGGAGATCCGGGCGCGGATGCGGGTGGCGCTGTCCGGGGAGCGGGACGTCCTGGACGACGAGCCCGTGGTCGCCGCCCTCGCGCACACCGTCGACCGCTACGGCATCGACCACCGCCACCTCGAGGACTTCATGGACTCGATGGCGATGGACCTGACCGTCACCGACTACCCGACGTTCGACGACCTCGCGGTCTACGTGCACGGGTCGGCCGCGGTCATCGGGCTGCAGGTGCTGCCCGTGCTCGGGACCGTCGTCCCCCGCGAGGAGGCGGAGCCCTCGGCCGCGGCGCTCGGGGTCGCCTTCCAGGTCACCAACTTCCTGCGCGACGTCGGCGAGGACCTCGACCGCGGACGTGTCTACCTGCCCGCCGACGAGCTCGCGGCCTTCGGCGTCGACCGCGAGCTGCTCACCTGGTGCCGCGAGCACGGCCGGACCGACGACCGCGTCCGCCGCGCGATCGCCCACCTCGTGGCCCGGACGCGCGCGATGTACCGCCGGGCCGACGCCGGGATCGCCCTGCTCGACCCCGTCTCACGGCCGTGCGTCCGGACCGCCTCCGTGCTCTACGGCGGCATCCTCGACGAGATCGTGGCGGCGGACTACGACGTGCTCGCCCACCGCGTGGTCGTCAGCAACGCCCGCCGGGCGGCCGTGGCCGGCCCGGGCCTGCTCCGCGCCGTCGCGGCCCGGCACCGGCCGGGGGTACGACGCCGTACCCGGTGAACGAACGGCACTCTCGGGCACATAGATGCTGCGAAGGTGCCGTTCGCTCAGCCAGGGTGGGGGCGTGCCCGACGAGCTGGTCCTCGCCTTCGACGCGGACTGCCACCGCTGCCGCGCCGTCGCCGCCGAGGTCCGACGACGGGTGCGCGGGCTCGAGGTCCTACCGTTGCGCGACTACCGCGTGCAGCAGTGGCGGACCGAGGTCTACGGCGCGGAGCCGCCGCACGCGCCGACGCTCGTCGCGGTGGACGTCGTCGACGGCACCGACCGCGTGCGCGCCTGGCACGGGCCCGCCGTCGTGACCGGTCTGCTGCGCACCCTGGGGCCGCGGCGCACCGCGGCCCTGGCACCCGTCGTCGGGACCCTGCTGGGGAGGACCGGGCTCAGAACGCCATCGCCTGGGCGCGGCGCTTGACCTCCCCACCGCGGTCCGAGCGCAGCGCCTCGATGGGTGCACCGGGCAGCGTGGGGTCCTCCTGGAAGAGCCAGCGGAGGATCTCGGCGTCGGTGTAGCCGCCGTCGCGCAGCAGGGTGATGAGGCCCGGCAGGCCCTTGACCACCCCGGACTCGACGAGGAAGGCGGCGGGGACGATCCACTTGTCGCCCTCGCGGACCCCGAGGAGCTGGCCTTGTTTGATCATCTGGCTGACACGGGTGCGGGGCACGCCGAGCCGCTCGCCGGCCTCGGCGAGGGTCAGGGCGTCGACTTCGCGACCCACGAGAGCGGTCAGTGCGGCGGTCATCGGAGCACACTGTGCCAGAGCGCCAGCGTGCACACATCAGTCTCACGGGAGACGCGACCCCGCGCGTCGGCGCGGACGCGCCGCCGCCCGCGCGCCTAGCATCCAGCCATGCCGCGCGACACCGCCCCGGGGACCGCCCGCACGGTCCTCGACGGCCGGTACCGCGTCGGCGAGGTGATCGCGCGCGGCGGGATGTCCACCGTCCACCGTGGCACCGACCTGCGCCTCGACCGTCCGGTCGCGGTCAAGATCATGGACCCGTCGCTGGCGGACGACCCGGTGTTCGTCCGCCGCTTCGAGCGGGAGGCGCGGGCCGCGGCGCGGCTCTCGCACCCCGGGATCGTCGCGGTGCACGACCAGGGGCGCCACGCCGACGGCACGATCTTCCTCGTCCTCGAGCTCGTCGAGGGCGGCACGCTGCGCGACGTCCTGCGCGAGCAGGTCCGCCTCGCCCCCGCGACCGCCCTGACCGTGGTCGAACAGGTGCTCGCCGCCCTGTCGGTGGCGCACCGCATGGGGATGGTGCACCGGGACGTCAAGCCGGAGAACGTCCTGGTGTCGAGCACCGGGCAGCTCAAGGTGGCCGACTTCGGGCTGGTCGCCGCCGCCTGGGACGGGGCCGCCGACGGCTCGCTCGACACCGGCGGGTCGACCTCCGACGACCTCATCCTCGGCACCGCCGCCTACCTCGCGCCCGAGCAGGTCCAGCACGGCCGCACCGACGCGCGCAGCGACGTCTACGCGGCCGGCGTCGTGCTGTTCGAGCTGCTCACCGGCGTGCCGCCGCACGGCGGGGACACCGCCCTCGCCGTCGCCTACCGGCACGTGAACGTCGACGTGCCGGCGCCGTCCACCCGCGCCCCGGGCATCCCCCGCGCCCTCGACCGGCTCGTCGTCGCCGCCACCCGGCGCGATCCCGACGACCGCCTCGACGGCGCCACCGCCTTCCTGGAGCAGGCCCGCCGGGCGCGACGGGAGGAGTCGCTGCCGTTCGCGCCGGTCGAGCCGCCCCGGAAGCGCCGGACGACGGCCGCGCCGCCCCCGCACACGGGCACCCGCGTGTTCACCGGCCCGACGCCGCGCGCGCCGGTCGACGACCCGCCCCCCGCACCGGACCCGGAGTCCGAGGAGGAACCGGACCCGCCGTCGAGAGCGGACCGCAACGCGGACGTGGTGGACCGCGTGGAGCGGCACGCCCGCCGTCGGGACCGCATCCGGTCCCGACGGATCTTCGTCGCGTGGATCCTGGCCGTGATCGCCGTCAGCGTCGCGTCGGGCGTCGTCGGCTGGGGCCTCGGAACGCCCTAGTTGCGCAGCATCTCCGCGATGAGGAAGGCGAGTTCGAGGGACTGCTGGGTGTTCAGGCGGGGGTCGCAGGCGGTCTCGTAGCGGCCGGCGAGGTCGGTGTCGGAGATCTCCTGGGCGCCGCCGAGGCATTCGGTGACGTCCTCGCCGGTGAGTTCGACGTGGATGCCGCCGGGGTGGGTGCCCAGGCGGTGGTGGACCTCGAAGAACCCCTGGACCTCGTCGACGACCTGGTCGAAGTGGCGGGTCTTGAACCCGGTGGTGGCCTCGTAGGTGTTGCCGTGCATCGGGTCGCACTGCCAGATCACCTGGTGCCCGGAGGCGGTGACCTTCTCGACGATCCCGGGCAGCACGTCGCGCACCTTCCCCGCGCCCATCCGGGAGATCAGGGTGAGCCGGCCGGGCTCGTGGTTCGGGTCGAGCCGCTCGACGTACTCGACGGCCTGCTCCGGGGTGGTCCCCGGGCCGATCTTGAGCCCGATCGGGTTGGCCAGCAGCTCCGCGAACGCGATGTGGGCGCCGTCGAGGGCGCGGGTGCGTTCCCCGATCCACAGGAAGTGCGCGCCGAGGGAGAACAGGCGGGGGTCGTCGCGGCGGGTGGAGTCCAGGCGCAGCAGCGCCCGCTCGTAGTCCAGCACGAGGGCCTCGTGGCTGGCGTAGATCTCGGTGGAGTGCAGCGAGTGGTCGGTGACCCCGCACGCGGACATGAACCGCAGCGCCCGGTCGATCTCGGCGGCGACGGCCTCGTAGCGCTCCCCGGCCGCGGAGTTCGCGACGAACTCCCGGTTCCAGTCGTGGACCTCGTGCAGGTCGGCCATCCCGCCGCTGGTCAACGCCCGGGTCAGGTTCATCGCTGCGGAGGCGTTGGCGTAGGCGCGGATCATCCGGCCCGGGTCCGGGACCCGCAGCTCGGCGTTGCCGGCCAGCGAGTTGACCATGTCCCCGCGGTAGGACGGCAGCCCGAACGCGTCGACCTCGGAGGAGCGGGGCTTGGCGTACTGCCCGGCGATCCGCCCGATCTTGACCACCGGGGTGGAGGCGCCGTAGGTCAGCACCACCGCCATCTGCAGCAGCGTGCGGATGTTGCCGCGCAGGTGCGGCTCGGTGTTGTCGGCGAAGGTCTCCGCGCAGTCCCCGCCCTGCAGCAGGAACGCCTCCCCGCGGGCGACCGCGGCCAGCTGCCCTCGCAGCCGGTCGATCTCGGCCGGGACGGTGATCGGCGGGACGTGCTCGAGGACCGTGCGCGCGTCGGCCACCGCCGACGCGTCCGGCCACGCCGGCTGCTGCGCCGCCGGCCTCGACAACGCCGCGTCCAACCGCTCCCGCAGCTCGGCGGGCAACGGCGGCAGACCGGGCAGCGCATCCACGGGCAGATCGACGGACCACACGGGGGTTCAGCCTACTGTCACGCGACGCGGTGCCTGATCGGTTCCCCCCGGACGAAGCGGCCGACGTTCGTCACGAAGCCCCGGGCCATCCCGGCGTAGGACTCCTCGGTGATCCCGCCGACGTGCGGCGTGACCACCACGTTGTGCTCGAGCAGCTCGTCGTGCGGGTCGATCGGCTCCACCCACGTGACGTCCAGGCCGGCCCCGGCGAGCCGGCCCGAGGCGAGTGCGGCCAGCAGGGCCTCGCGGTCGACGACGGGCCCGCGCGCCACGTTGATCACGTGCCCGCCCGGGTTCAGCGCCGCGAGCGCCGCCGGGCCGACGACCCCCCGCGTCTGCTCCGTCAGCGGGCAGGCGACCACGAGGTCGTCACAGCCCGCCAGTGCCGTGGGCAGGTCGCCGCGGCGGTACTCGTCGACGACCGCGGCGGCCGCCGGGTAGTCGGCGGCCTCGCGTCGCCCGATGCCGACGACGTGGACCCCGAACGCGCGCAGCCGCACGGCGACCTCGACCCCGATGTCGCCGGTGCCGAGGACCGCCACCGTGCGCCCGCGCAGCATGAGGCCCATGGGCGACCCCACGGCCTTCTCGGCCACGCCCGCCCGCGCCTCCTCGAACCGGCGCAGGAGCGCCAGGAGCAGCAGCAGGGCGATCTCGGCGACCGCGGTGGCGTTGCCGGACCCGCCGCCGGGCACGTTGGCCACCGGCACGCCGCGGGCGCGGGCCGCCTCGAGGTCCACCCCCGAGACGCCCACGCCGAACTGCTGGACCAGCCGCGCCCCGCACGCGTCGATCAGCGGGCCGTCGACCGTGCTGCCCAGAGGGGCCAGCACGTCGGCGGCCACCGGTGCCGCGTGCGGGACGTCGACGAGCTCGACATCGCCGAGTTCGGGGATCGCGAGCTCCGCCAGGGCTGCGGTGAGACACCGGCGGACCTCCGGGAAGCCGCCGCCGACCAGTCCGATGCGCACGCCCCGGATCCTCGCCCTAGACCGGTTCGGCCACGAACACCGGGATCTGTCGGTCGGTGGCCTCCTGGTAGTCGGCGTAGGGCGGGTACGCGGCGACGGCCCGCTCCCACCACTGCGCGCGCTCCTCGCCCTCGACGATGCGGGCGCGGTAGGTCTTCGTCTCGCGACCGTCCTGGATCGGGAACTCCGGGTTCGCGACGATGTTGTGGTACCAGGTCGGGTGCTCGTCCGCCCCGCCCTTGGACGCGACGATCGCGTAGTCCCCGTCGTGCTCGACGCGCATCACCGGCGTGTGGCGCAGTTTGCCGGTCTTCGCGCCGCGCAGGGTCATCAGGACGATCGGCGATCCCTTGACGGTGATGCCCTCGGTCGTCCCCGTCTCCTGGATCTGCTCGATCTGCTCGCGCACCCAGTCGGTCGGGCTGGTCTCCACCTGCTCGCTCATGGGCGTAGGGAACCCCGCTCCGGCGGCGGTCATTCCGGCTCGCCCATCCGTGCGCGCCAGATCTCGTCGATCACCGTCCACTTGACGAGGTTGTGCCGGGCGTCCGCGAGGGCGTCGTGGGCGTCCGGCGGCGCGGGCGGCAGCTCGGGGCGCCCGACGTCGTCCCAGCGCTGGCGCAGGTCGCGGGTGAAGCGCGGGAGGTTGCGCGGCAGGTCGGGCATCGCCCCCCACAGCTGGGCGACCACCACGTGGTCGTACGGCGCGTTCCAGGCCCACAGCTCCACCGCACCCGGACCCGCCGTCACGAAGGCGTGGAAGTCCTCGCGCAGCTGCAGGCGGCTGCGCCACGCCGGGTCGGACGAGGGCGGGAGCTTGTCCAGCACGTTCTTGCGCACCCAGGGGCCCGCCTTCATGGGGTCGAACGCGCGGGAGATCGCGTAGAACTCCCGCCCGTCCTCGTCGACCGCCCCGAGGGAGACGAGGTCGATCGTCGTCCCGTCCTCGATGAACTCGCAGTCGTAGAAGATCCGTGCCACGGACCCGGATTCTGTCAGGCCGCGGCGGAGTCGCCCGCGCTCTCCTTCGCCTTGGAGGCGTAGACGTCCACGTACTCCTGCCCGGAGAGCTCGAGGATGGCGTCCATCACCTCGTCGGTGATCGCGCGCTCGACCTGGCGGTCGTCGGCGATGCCGGCGTAACGGGAGAAGTCGAGCGGGCTCCCGATCACGATCGTGATCTTCACCGGGCGCCAGAAGCGGGAACCGACGGGATTGGCCCGGTCCGTGCCGATCATCGCGACGGGCACCACCGGCACGCCGGCCTCGAGTGCCATGCGCGCCACCCCGGTGCGGCCCTTGTAGAGCCGGCCGTCGGGCGAACGGGTGCCCTCCGGGTAGATGCCGAACAGGCGCCCCTCGCGCAGCACCCGGATCCCGGTGTCGAGGGCGGCGCGGGCGGCCCGCCCGTTGCCCCGTTCGATCGGGACCTGTCCCATGCCGGTGAAGAACCAGCGCTGCAGGGTGCCGACCGGACCCGGCGTCGTGAAGTACTCCGCCTTGGCCGGGAAGGCCATCCGGCGCGGCACCATGAGCGGGAGGACGAAGGAGTCGAGCACCGCGAGGTGGTTCGACGCGACCAGCGCTCCGCCGGTGCGCGGGAGGTTGTCCGCCCCGCGGACCTCGGGCCGGAACGCCGCACGCATCAGCGGTCCCATGAAGACCCACTTCATCAACCAGTAGAGCAACGCTCCCCTTCCTCCGGACCCCTCGGATGTCGCAGCGTAGGGAGCCGCGGCGCCCGGGGACAACGACAGCGCGTCGCCGGACCCACACCGACCCACACCGACCGGTCGCCGACACCACCACCGGATCGAGCACCTGCACGTACCGCCGGGGTGTGGGACGTGCCACGATGGGGACGGGCGCCGTCGTCGCGCCCACGATCCCCGTCGTGGAGGCCTGATCGTCGTGGAGGCGCAGTGCCGGTGATGCCCGGGGCGGAGCCGTTCTCCGCCGACCCCGAGGGCGCCGAGATCGGCGTCGTGCTCTCCCACGGGTTCACGGGTTCGCCGCAGAGCATGCGGCCGTGGGGCGAGCACCTCGCGGCCGAGGGGATCGCCGTGCGCGGCCCGCGGCTGCCGGGGCACGGCACGCGCTGGCGGGACATGCAGGCCACCCGCTGGCCGGACTGGTACGGGGAGATCACCCGCGCCGTCGACGACCTGCTCGACCGGTACCGCTCGGTGTTCGTCTTCGGGCTCTCGATGGGCGGCACGCTGACCCTGCGCGTCGCCGAGGAGTACGGCGACCGGATCACCGGGATCTGCCTGGTCAACCCCTCGGTGACCACGCTGCGCCGCGACGCCGCGTTCGCCCGCTACCTCGCTCGGCTGTGGCCCTGGGCGCCCGGGGTCGCGAACGACGTCGCGAAGCCGGGAGTCACCGAGCTCGGGTACGACCGGGTGCCGCTCAAGGCGTTCGTGTCGCTCACCGAGCTGTGGTCCGTGGTCCGGGAGGACCTCCCCCGGGTGACGAGCCCGGTGCTGCTCTACCGCTCGACCGACGACCACGTGGTGGAGCCGGTGAACGCGCAGCTCGTCCTCGACGGGGTGTCGACCACCGACGCCACCGAGGTCGTCCTGCACGACAGCTTCCACGTGGCCACGCTCGACCACGACGCCCCCACGATCTTCGCCGGCAGCACCGAGTTCGCCCGCCGGCTCGATGCCGCCAGAGTCGCCCGCGCCGACGCAGGGAACCCCGTATGAGCACTCCCGATCCCGAGGACGCCGCCCGACGTGACGAGGCGGGCTCCGGCCTCCCCGCGGACGCCCGGCGCTTCTCCGAGCCCGCCGACGTCGACGCCGCGTTCGCCGCGATCGTGGCCGACTGGGCCGCCGCGGACGCCCCGCGCTGGCCCGTCATCCCCGACGACGGGCCCTCCTCCGGGGTGGGGCTCGCCACCCCGCCGCAGGGACAGCCGTCGGCGCACCCCGAGCGGCCCTCCGACGAGCTCTTCACACCCGCCCCGGAGCCCGTGACCCCGACGCCGCCGCCCGCCGCGCACCGGCCCCACGCCCCGGCGCGCGCGGAGGACGAGCACTTCGTCCCGCCGGAGCCGCCCCCGCTGCCGAAGATCGGGATGTCCAGCCTGTTCGGGCTGCTGCTGCTCGTCGCCGGCGTCGTGCTCCTCGCACTGCCCGCCCTGGTCGGCGGGATCGCCGGCCTCGGCATCGTGCCCGGCCTGCTGGCCATGGCGGCCGGGCTGGGCTGGCTCGTGGTCGGGATGCGACGGCCGTCGGAGTCCGACGACCCCGACGGCACGATCTAGAGCGCCCGCTCCCCCGCGTCCAGGGCGGCGCCGATCATGCCGGCGTCCCCGCCGAGGACCGCGGCGCGCACGTCGGCCAGGCGCCGGTGGCCGCGCCCGGTGACCTCGGCGGCGTAGACCGCGCGGGCGTCGTCGAGGTAGACCGCCGACGAGGCCGAGACCTCCCCGCCGATCACGACGACGTCGGGGTCGAAGGTGTCCGCGACGAGCGCGAGGCCCCGGCCCAGCCACGCCGCGAAGTCCGCCACCACCCGGCGGGCCAGGGCGTCGCCACCCGCCGCGGCGTGGGCGACGTCGCGCCCCGACAGCGGCAGGCCCCGCTCCCACGTGGCGCGCAGCGTCGAGAAGTCCTCGCTGGCCGACACCAGCTCGTCGGCGCTCGCGCCGAGGGCGGTGCCGCTGCAGTAGCGCTCCAGGCAGCCGCGCTTGCCGCAGGGGCAGGGCCGACCGCCGGGCACGACGACGACGTGGCCCAGCTCGGGCGCGACCCCGTAGGCGCCGCGGAACACGCGACCGTCGATGACGAGGGCCGCCCCGATGCCGGTGCCGAGCGCCACGAGCACCGCGACCCGGGCACCCCGCGCCGCCCCGACCCGGTGCTCGGCGAGGCCCGCGGCGTTCGCGTCGTGTTCGAGGGTGACCGGCAGGCCCAGCCGCTCGGTCATCCGGTCGACGACCGGCTCGTCCCGCCACGGCAGGTGGGCCCCGAAGGACACCGAGCGCCGGTCCGGGTCGACGAACCCGGCGACCGCGAGCCCCACCGCCCCGACCTCCCGGCCGTCGGCGCGGGCCTCGTCGGCGAGGTGCGCGACGAGCTTCGCGACCGTCTCGTCGAGCTCGCCGGACTGCCGTGGCGTCGCGGCCACGCGGCTTGCGAGCAACGTCCCGTCGCCGGCGACCAGGCCCGCCTTGACCGTGGTGCCGCCGATGTCGACCCCGACCGTCAGCACGGGCGCGGCCGGCGACGCACGGGGATGCGCTGCACCCCGCGGCGGGTGCCCGTCGCCGGGTTCCGGACGACGGGTCCGGTCACCACGGGTTCCGGAGGCGCGGCCGTCACGACGGGCTCCTCGACGTCGGTTGCGGGGGCTCCCGGCGCCCGGCGCGGGCTGGGTCGGGGTCCCCGACGGCCGGTGGGCCGGTCGGGGGCCGTCCGCGCGTCCTCGGCCGGGGACTCGGGCGGCGCGTCGCGGGCGGGGGGCGCCGGGTCGAAGGTGGCGTGCGGGGCGACGTCCCACGGGACGTCGGCCGGCCAGGTGGGGGCGCCCCACTCCGCCGGCCGGACGGGCGTGCCCGGCACGTCCTGCGGGGCGGCAGGCGACGAGGCGGTCGGCGACGGGGCGGTCGGCGACGGGGCGGTCGGCGACGGGCCCTGGTGGTCGTGGTGGTCGTGGCTGCCGGTGGCGTGGGCCTGCACGAGCAGGCGCAGCAGCACCAGCAGGCCCGACGCCTGCTCGGCCAGCGTCGCGGTCAGCTCGGGCTGCTCGCCGCGCAGGGCGGCGACCAGCGCGCACACCGGGCACCAGGTGCAGGGGCCGGGGCTCTGCCGCGGTCGCTCGCCGGGCTCGGCGCGGGTGCCGTCGGTCCGGGTGCTGTCGGCCCGGGTGCTCTCGACGCGCGTGCCGACCCAGTCGAGCAGGGTCGTCGCGGTCGCGCGGGCCTCCTGGGCGAGGCGCTCCCGCGCGGCCCGGTCGGCGTCCGTCGTCATGGCTTCCCCCCGCTCCCCCGGGCGCTCATCGCATCCAGACCGCGGGGTCCGGACGGAAGGCGACCGAGAGCACGTCGTCGTCGAGCTCCGCGCCCGTGACCTCGCAACGGCGCAGCACCGGCGGCAGCGCCACGGTGCGGCGGCGGCCCCCGACGGTCACCGCGAGGTCGTCCCCGATCCGGGCGAGGTCGACCTCGCCGTCGCCGATGCCCGGGACCTGCAGGTCCAGGGCGTACTCACTGTCCACCGAGGTCCC
Organism: Actinomycetospora sp. NBRC 106378; assembly: GCF_030269685.1. Classification (GTDB taxonomy): domain Bacteria; phylum Actinomycetota; class Actinomycetes; order Mycobacteriales; family Pseudonocardiaceae; genus Actinomycetospora. The sequence goes on along the minus strand of NZ_BSTT01000005.1, from coordinate 317,551 downwards.
CTCCCCGGCGGTGCGCCGCAGTTCCATCAACGGCCGGACGGCGGCGCCCTCGAGCGGGTCGTCGTCGCCGTAGAGGTCGTCGGCGAGTTCGGCGAGCTCGGCGACCCCCACGGGCTCACCGGCCCGGTGGGCCACCGTCCGCACCCCGACGCCCGTGCCCGCCGTCAGCTCGGCGAGGTCGGCGAGGACGTCCTCCTGCTCCCGGCGACGGACCCGCAGCCACGCGACCGCGGCACTGCGCCCCGTCCCGGCGTCGGGCACCAGCCGGTTGGCGATGAGGCCGTCGACGTGCAGCTCGTGCAGGGCGAGCGCCGTGACCGTCCGCCGGGTCTCCGCCGCGACCACCCGCTCCGGGGTGAGCACGAGCCGGATCGTGGTGGTCGACCGGTCGGCGAGCATCGCGCGCAGCCCGGAGAGCTGTTCGGCGAGCCGGGAGAGCGACGCGGCGGCCGCGTCCCACTTCGCGACGGTGGCCCCGCTGCCGGCCAGGCCCGCGAGGACCCCGCGCACGGCACGCCGGTGGGCGGGGAAGAGCCGTTCCAGGTAGCCGCCGAGCGCCTCGGGCAGGCTCAGCAGCCGCAGGGTCTCCGCCGTCGGGCCGCAGTCGACGACCACGACCTCCCACGGGCCGTCCTCGGTGGCCCGCCGGACCTGCTCGAGGGCGAGGAGGTCCTCGACGCCGGGGAGCACGGTGAGTTCGTCGGCCATGATGTCGTCGACCCCGGCGCCCGCCAGCAGCGTGCGCAGCTGGGCACGCAACGGCTCCCAGGCCTCGTCGACCAGCGCGCGGGTGTCGACGTGGGCGGCGAACAGGCCGGGCAGCGCCGTGCCGTCGATCTCGGTCGGCTCACCGCCGAGCGGCACGTCGAACGCGTCGCCGAGCGAGTGGGCCGGGTCGGTCGAGAGCACCAGGACCTTGCGGCCCGACCGTGCGAGCGCCACCGCCGTGGCCGCCGCGGTCGTCGTCTTGCCGACCCCGCCCTTGCCGGTGAAGAGCAGGACCCGCACTAGCCCTCCACGCGCCGCTTGAGACCGGTCAGCGCCGTGTCCATGATCCTCTTCTCGGCCCGCCGCTTGATGAGGCCGGGCATGGGGACCGCGAGGTCCACCGACAGCGTGTAGGTCACGGTGGTCTCCTTCTCGGAGCCGGCGAGCCGGTAGCGCCCGCGCTGGCCGCGCTGCATCTGCCCGGACACGAGGTCCCAGGTGACGCCGTCGTCGACCCAGTCGTACGCGAGCACGTAGGTGTCCTTGAGGGGACCGGCGTCCAGCGTGAACCGGACCTGCTCGGGGCGGCCCTCGTCGTCGTGCGTGAGGACCTTCGCGGAGGTGATCGAGTCCGCCCACTCGGGGTACGCGGGGAAGTCGGCGATCACGTCCAGGACGGCCGAGGGTGCGGCCGTGATGGAGATGGACTGCGTGGACTCGTCCGCCATGGCGCCGAAGGTTACCGTCGCCCGCTCGCCCGGCTCGCCCCGCCGTCACCCTCGACACGCCCGGGGCACGTGTGAGGCGGCCGTGATGTCACGTCGGTCACCATCGGGCGACCGCCGGGGTGCCGCGTCGCCGGAAGTGGCCGACGTTCAGGCACTCGGTGGGCCCGATCCGGGTGCGCGGCGTGAGCGGCGCGTGCACGTGCCCGTAGAGGGCGAGCCGGGGCCGGGTGGCGCGGATCCGTTCGAGCAGCGCCGGTGAGGTCAGCTCGTGGGTACGGGCGACCACGTCGTAGGCGAGCTCGGCGATCGCGGGCGGGGCGTGGCTGCAGAGCACGTCCACCTCGTCGAGGACCTCGACCGCCGCGGCGAAGTCCGCCGCACCCCGCATGTAGGACCGGAACGCCCCCGCCCGCGGCTCCACCCCGGCCGGCAGCGGCACGCCCCCGACGAACCCGACGCGGGTGTCGCCGATCTCGACCACCTCGTCGTCGACCGCCCGGATGTTCGGGTACCGGGCGAGGAACTCCGGCCACATCGCGGGGACGTCCACGTTGCCCGGCATGAGCCACACCGGCACCTCGACCGCGCCCAGGGCGGCGAACATGCGCCCGTACTGGCGGTGCACGGCCGCGTCCACCGTGGCGCGCGGGTCCTCGACGTCGGCCCAGAGCCGCGCCGTGAACTCCCGCAGCGCGCCCGGACCGCCCTGCGAGCGCAGCCGGGCGAACTCGACGGTGGCCTCCGGGCCGAGGATGTCGGCGAGGATGCCGTTGGTGGGCTCGTCGTAGTCGACGAAGTCGATGAGGTCGCCCAGGACGACCAGGGCCTCGGCGCCCCGGGCCGCGCGGGCCAGGTCCGCGCTGTTGCCGTGGACGTCGGAGACGACGTGCACCCTCATGTGGGGGCGAGCGGAGCGACGGGGGGTTCGGGCCGGGGCGGGGTCGGCTCGCCCGGACGACGGGACCAGCCGGCGGACGCGTCGGGGTCCGCCTCGAGCCGCGCCTTGAGGTCGAACGCCACGGCCTTGGCCGCCCGCTGCCGACGCAGGGCCTCGCGCGCCGGGCCGCTCCGCCCGCGCAGCAGCCGCCGCGCGGACCCGCCGTCGGGCCCCGGTGCCGGGTCCAGGCGGAGGAACCAGTGGACGACCGTCCCGTCACCGACCGCCTCGCACCACACCTCCGCGCTGCCGACCCAGTGACCGGTGACCGACCAGCGCAGGCCGGCGGCGCCGCGGTCGGCGAAGACGTGCAGTTCGAGGTCGGGCCACAGCCGGGGCCAGTCGGCGGGGTCGGCGAACGCGGCGGCCACCACGGCGGGCTCGGCCAGCACGAACGTCTCGTCGATCACGTCCAGCGCGGCCACCGCGACAGCGTGCCCGACGTCCCTGCCGGTCGCAGCGCCGATCCGACCGACGTGATGCCCGATTGGCCCGTTTCGTCCGGGATACCGTCGGGTAGTGACGGCGGGCCCCGGGGCCCCTAGGCTTCGCCCAGCCGGTGTCGCAGGAGATCCCGGTCGAGGTGGAAGGGTGTGTGCGGGGTGCAGGAGTACAGCGTGCCGGCGTCGGCCAAGGTCGCCGACGACGACCGACTCACCGATGCGGTCTGGGCGAACGCCGACGAGCACCCGGAGGACACCGCCTACCTCCGACTGGTCGACGACTCGTGGCAGCCCACCACCTTCGGCGCCTTCCGCGACGAGGTGGTCGCGGTGGCGAAGGGGTTCGTGGCGGCGGGTCTGGAGCCGGGCGACCGCGTCGGGATCGTGGCGCGGACCCGCTACGAGTGGACCCTGCTCGACTACGCACTCTGGACGGCGGGTTGCGCGGGCCTCCCGATCTACGAGACCTCCTCGTCCTCGCAGTACGAGTGGTGCCTGTCGGACTCCGGCGCCCGCGGCGTGATCATCGAGACCGACGAGCACCGGGCGACCCTGGACAAGGTCCGGGAGAACCTGCCCGAGCTCGCCCACGTCTGGCAGATCGACGGCTCCACCCCCGCCGTCGACGCCCTGAAGGAGGCCGGCCGCGACGTCCCCGACGCCGACGTCGAGGCCCGCCGCACCGGCGTCCGCGCCGACGACCTCGCGACGCTGATCTACACCTCGGGCACCACGGGCCGCCCGAAGGGCTGCGAGATCACCCACCGCAACCTGCTCTTCGAGGTCCGCGCGGCCGGCGACACCTTCGGATCGATGATGGAGGCCGGCAACTCGACACTGCTGTTCCTGCCGCTCGCGCACATCTTCGCCCGCGTCGTGCAGCTCGCCGCGCAGGAGCAGCGCTACGTGATCGGGCACTTCGCGGACACCTCGAAGCTCTCCGCGGAGCTCCCCCGGTTCAAGCCGGACTTCCTGCTCTCGGTGCCGCGCGTCTTCGAGAAGGTCTACAACTCGGCGAAGCAGAAGGCCTACCAGGGCGGGAAGGGCCGCATCTTCGACCTCGCCGAGGCCACCGCCGTCGACTACTCGAAGTCGCTGGACACCGGCGGCCCCGGCCTCGTGCTGCGGGGCAAGCACGCCCTGTTCGACGCCCTCGTGTACTCCAAGCTGCGGGCGGCCCTCGGCGGCCAGTGCCGCGGCGCGGTGTCCGGCGGCTCCGCCCTCGGCGCGCGCATCGGCCACTTCTTCCGCGGCATCGGCGTGCCGATCCACGAGGGCTACGGCCTCACCGAGACCAGCGCGGCGATCACCGCCAACGCCGAGGGCGACATCCGCGTCGGCACCGTCGGCCGCCCGCTGCCCGGGATCACCGTCGCGATCGCCGACGACGGCGAGGTGCTCGCCAAGGGTGACGTCGTGTTCCGCGGCTACTGGAACAACGACGAGGCCACCTCCGGCGCGCTCGAGGACGGCTGGTTCCACACCGGTGACATCGGCGTGCTCGACGACGGGTTCCTGTCCATCACCGGGCGCAAGAAGGAGCTGATCGTCACGGCCGGCGGCAAGAACGTCGCCCCCGCCGTGATCGAGGACCGCATCCGCGCCCACCGCCTGGTCAGCCAGGCCCTCGTGGTCGGCGACAACCGGCCCTACGTGGCGGCGCTGATCACTCTCGACGAGGAGGCCCTGCCCGACTGGGCCTCGGAGCACGGGAAGTCCGGCAGCACCGCGGAGGACCTCGTCGAGGACTCCGACCTCCGTGCCGAGATCCAGTCCGCGATCGACGACGGCAACGACGCCGTGTCCAAGGCCGAGTCGGTGCGCCAGTTCCGCATCCTGACCTCGGACTTCACCGAGGACTCCGGCGAGCTGACCCCGACGATGAAGCTCAAGCGCAACGTCATCGCCGACCAGCGGGCCGACGAGATCGAGGCGGTCTACGCGCAGAAGTAGCTCTGATCCCTTCCGAGCGAACGGCACTCTCGCAGCATCTATGTGCGCGAGAGTGCCGTTCGTTCGTCGCGGGCCTACTCCGGACGGGCGAGCGCTTCCAGACGGCGGGCGCGCGACGACCACGTCCACTCCGCCTGCATCCACCGACGCCCTGCGGCACCGGCGCTCGCCGCCGCGTCGGGGTCGGCGAGCAGGTCCGCCACCACCTCGGCGACGTCGCCCGGATCCCGACCGTCGGTCAGCCGGCCCGTCCTGGTACCCGGCGGGCCACCGCGGACCGTCTCCGGCGCCCCGCCGGAACGCCCGGCCACCACGGGCACCCCGCTCGCGGAGGCCTCGAGCAGCACGATCCCGAGGCCTTCCACGTCGAGCCCGCGTCCGAGGGTGCGGCACGGCAGCGCGAACACGTCGAGGGCCGCGTGGTGGGCCGGGATCTCGTCGTGGGCCAGCGGGCCGGTGAACACGACGTCGTCCTCGACCCCCGACCGGTGGGCGAGGCGCCGCAGCCGGTCGCGGTCGGGCCCGTCGCCGGCGATCAGCAGTGCCGCGCCCGGCACCCGGCGTCGGATGGCGGGCAGGGCCCGGATCAGGACGTCCTGCCCCTTGCGCCGCACCAGCCGGGAGACGATCCCGACGACGGGCCGCTCCCCCAGCCCGTACCGCCGGCGAATCTCCGCGCGAGCACCGGTGTCCGGGCGGAACCGTGTGGTGTCGATCCCCGACGGCAGCGGCTCCAGGGCGGCGTCCGGGCCGAGCGCGGAGGCGATGCGGGCGCGGGTGTAGCGGCTGACGGTCGTGACGACGTCGGCCTCCCGTCCGATCCGGTGCAGCAACTGCCGGCTGGCCGGCAGCATCGACCAACCGACCTCGTGGCCGTGGGTGCTGGCGAGGACCCGCCGGACGCCCGCGCGGCGCAGGGCCGGAGCCATCAGTCCGAGCGGCGCGGCGGCGCCGAACCAGACCGTCTCGTGCCCGGGGACGAGCTCGACGGCCCGGCGCACCGCGTCCGGGGTCGGCAGCATCATCGTCGTCGGCATCCGGTGCACGGCGAAGGGCTGCGCGGCGTCGAAGGCGGCGCAGCGGCCGTCGGTGTCGGCGGCGTCCGGCCACGTCGACGCGAGCACCGTCAGGGCGCCCGGGCGCAGCCGGACGGCCAGTTCGTGCAGGTAGGACTGGATGCCACCCGGGCGGGGCGGGAAGTCGTTGGTGACGAGCAGGATCCGGCCCGCGCCGGGCCCCGTCACGGCGGCGAGATGCGGCGGATCGACGTGAAGCTCCGGACCGGGGCCACCTTGACGACGTCGCCGGACTGCGGAGCCTCGAGGAACCGGCCGTCGCCGACGTAGATGCCGACGTGATAGGCCGGGTTGCCGAAGAAGATGAGGTCCCCGACCTGCACCTGTGAGGGGTCGACGGCCTGGCCGACCTGCTGCTGGGCCGCGGCGACCCGGGGCATCCCGACCCCGATCTGCCGGTACGCCCACTGGACCAGCCCCGAGCAGTCGAAGGTGGTCGGTCCGGTCGCTCCCCAGACGTACGGCGCCCCCTGCCGGGTCAGCGCCGCGCGCAGGGCGGCGACGCCGAGCGAGTCCCCGGCGATGTTCACCGGGTAGTTCGTGATCCCGCCGCCCCGCAACAGGGCCCGGTCGCTGCGGGACAGGCGCGCGAGGGCGGCGTTCGCGGCGGCGACATCGCGGTCGGCCTCCGCCTTGGTCCGGGTCGCGTCCTCCAGCGTGCGCGCGGCGTCGTCCGCGGCCCGGCTCGCGTCGGTGGCGCGGGCGTCGGCGTCGCGCTGGGCGCTCTCGGCCGCGCCCGAGGCGTCGAGGTAGCGCTGCAGCACCGCCCGGTTGGACGAGGAGATCGTGTCGAGCAGCTCCACCTTGTCCAGGTAGGCCTGCGGCGTCGGGCTGGAGAGCAGCGCGCCGAGCTGGTCGAGGTCCCCGCCCTGGTAGGTGGTACGGGTCAGCTGGTCGACCGCCACGTACGCCCGGTCCAGCGCCTGCCGCGCGGTGGCGACCGCGCCGCGGGCGTCGTCCGCGGCCCTCCGGGTCCGGTCGGCCTCGGCCCGGCGCACCGGCAACTGCTCGCGGGCGCCCATGGCCGCCTCGTTCGCGGCCTCCGCCCGGGCGTTGGCCTCGGCGAGGGCGCGGACCACGTCGTTCGCCCCGGGCGGCACGATCGGGTCCGCCAGCGCGGTGCCCGCCGGTCCCGGCACGAACAGCACGGCCAGGGCCAGCAGCAGCACGAGGAGCACCGGCGTCCAGGTCCGGCGGGTGGGGCGCGGGGTCACGGGGCGGGGAGGTCCCTTTCTCGGCCAGGGCGGCCTCCCGCCGGACGTCGGAGCGGGGAGCTCGTCCGCGAGAGGTGACGGGACGGTAACCGACCGGCGTCGAGCCCCTGCAGCGTGGTGCCCGCACGCTCATCCCGCGTCGCGCCGGCGGGCGCGGGCGGTCGGCCTCGTGGCCGGCGGCTCGACCGCGCCGGGCACGAGGCGCAGCCGCGGGATGAGCCCGTGGTCGGCCAGGACCTCGAGGGCCCGGCGCTCGACCGGACCGAACTCGAGCGGCAGCGGGGCCCCGGGCGCGGCCGGCTCCCGGGGCGCGTCGTCGCGGGCGGGCACGTCGGGCACCCCGAGCAGCACCCCGACGACGCAGTCGTCGCACGCCTGGTGCCGGACCACGCAGGTGTCGCAGTCGATGAGCATCGCGGCCTCCGCCGAGTCGGCCCCGGCATCTCCCGGGGTGTCGCGGCGGACGGTAGGAGGGGGGTCCGACAGTCACGGGTCGCCGGAGCGACCGGTGTGACCGGCGTCTCAGATCCGGGCGAGGCGCTCGAGGAGCACGCTGGAGGGCACGGGGTGCGCCCCGCGGCGCCGCACCGAGTCGACCACCGCCCGGTCCGAGGTGACCACCACGAGCGGCCGTCCCTCGGGTTCGGCGTCGACCAGCGTGCGGATGAGGTCGTCGGCGATCACGCCCGGCTCGGAGAAGAGCACCCGCACCCCGCGCACCGACGCGGTCGGCACCCCCGAGATGCCGGCACCGTCGAACACGAGCGTGGTCTCGGCGTGCGTCCGGGCGGCCAGCGGGGCGACGGCGGCGACGAGGCGGTCGCGCTGGGCTGCGAGCGAGAGGCCGGGCCAGCCGGTCTTGGTCACGTTGTAGCCGTCCACCAGCAGGTGCACCTCGGGGAGGCCGAGCAGCCGGTCCAGGGTCGCGGGATCGGTGACGCGCGCCATCGGGGCCCGGGCGGCGGACCCGACCAGCTCCGCCGGACGCGGTCCGACCCGGTGGTCGTCCGCACGTAGACCCAGCTCGTGGCGCAGTCCGGCCGCGGCGCCCGCCACGGTGTCGACGAGCAGGGCCAGCCGCGCGTCGTCGGCGTGCCGGGCCTCGTGGGCCGCGCGCCGGGCGGACTCGAGCTCGGCGGTCGCCCGCCGGGCCCGCGCCTCCGCGGCCAGCACGGCCTCCTGGTCGCGGGTGCGCTCGCGGCGCAGCTCCTCGAGCTCGCGCACCAGGTGGCCCTGGCCCTCCTCGAGCCGGCGGGCCGCGTCGGCCGCGTCCAGCTCCGCCTGCCGGACCCGGACACCCTGCTCGCGCAGCCGCGACCTGAGCTTCGCCACCTCGTCGCTGAGGTCCGGGGTGGCCGCGCCGACCGCGGCCCGCGCCGCGTCGCGCTCGGCGGTCACGCGCTCCAGGTCGGCCGTGAGCCGGTCCGCGCGGGCGAGGGCGGTGTCCCGCTCGGTGCGCAGTCTCCCGACGTCGGCCCGTTCCCCGGCGTCGCGGAGCAGGTCCGCCGCGGTGTCGCTCTCCCCGGCGAGCACCGCGACCGCCGCCGCGTGCACCGGCTCCGCGACCGGGGGCTCCCACTCCTCGGGCCGGTGCTCGCGCCACCAGGCCACGACGTCCTCGGCGAACCCGTCGGCGGTGCCGAGCGCCGCGAGCAGGGGTGCGGAGCCGACCTTGGCCCGCTTGGCGGGCGCGAACCGGGCGATGGGCCGCACCGGGGCGGGCAGGTCGGCCGCCGGCATCTGCCCCACCGCACGGCTCACGAGCTCGGCGACGCGGCTGCGGACCGTCTCCGGGGCGGCGTCGAGGAGGGCGGCGCGCAGGGCCGCACCGTGCGGCGCCTCGACCTCCCCCGCTGCCATTCGCCCAGGCTAGCGGCCCGGCCGCGCTCGACCACCCGTGACTGTCGGGGGGTCGATCTAGCGTGCGGCGGCGTGGAGGCACCCCGCCCGGTGACGGGCCCCGACCCGCAGCTCACCTTCGAGGAGCTGGGGACCCCGCTGCACGCGGCCACCTTCGTCGTGCTGGACCTGGAGACCACCGGGGGTCCGCCCGCCGGGGGCGACCCGGCGGACGGGCCGGACGCCATCACCGAGATCGGCGCGGTGAAGGTCCGCGGCGGCCGGGTCGTCGGCGAGTACGCCACGCTCGTCGACCCGGGGCGCGACGTCCCGCCGCAGATCGTCGCGCTGACCGGGATCACCACCGCCATGGTGTCCGCCGCCCCCCGGCTGCCGGCCGTGCTCCCGGGCTTCCTCGAGTTCTGTGCGGGCGCGGTGGTGGTGGCGCACAACGCACCGTTCGACGTCGGGCACCTGCGGGCCGCCTGCCGACGGCACGGGTCGGTCTGGCCGCGCCCGCCCGTGGTGTGCACCGCCCGGCTGGCCCGCAAGGTGCTCACCCGCGACGAGGCGCCCTCGTGCCGGCTCTCGGCCCTCGCCGCGCTGTTCCGGGCGGGCACCCGGCCGGTGCACCGCGCGCTGGACGACGCCCGGGCCACCGTCGACGTGCTCCACGCGCTGTTGGAGCGGGTCGGAGGTCACGGCGTCTCCTCACTGGAGGACCTGCTCGCGCTGCAGGTGGAGGTCACCCCGGCCCAGCGCGGCAAGCGGCACCTCGCCGACGCGGTGCCCCACGCGGCGGGGGTCTACCTGTTCCGGGGACCGGCCGACGAGGTCCTGTACGTGGGCACGTCGAACGATCTCCGGCGCCGGGTCCGGTCGTACTTCACCGGCTCGGAGAAGCGGGCGCGGGTCAAGGAGATGGTGGGCCTCGCCGAGCGGGTCGACTGGGTCGAGTGCGCGCACGCCCTGGAGGCCGAGGTCCGCGAGCTGCGGCTGCTCGCCGGGCACGCGCCCCGGTACAACCGCCGCTCCCGCTACCCGCACCGCGGCTGGTGGGTGGCCCTGACCGACGAGCCGTTCCCCCGCTGGTCGGTGGTACGCACCCCGCGGACCGACGCGATCGGGCCGTTCGGGCGCCGCCCCGACGCGGTGCGCGCGGTCGAGGCCCTCGTGGACGCGGTCGCGCTGCGCCCCTGCACCCAGCGGATCCCGGCCCGCGGGGGCCGCGGCAGCCCCTGCGCACTGCACGGGCTGGGTCGCTGCGGCGCACCGTGCGCGGGGCTGCAGACCGCTGCCGAGTACGCCACGGCGGTCGACGGAGCGCTCGCGCTGGTCCGCGGGGGTTCCGACGACGGGTTGGTCCGGCTGCGCGAGCGGGTGGCCGACCTCGCCGCCGGAGAACGGTTCGACGCCGCGGCCGCCCACCGCGACCGGCTGGCCGACCTCGCGGGCGCGCTCGGCCGCGTGCAGCGGCTGTCGGCGGTCGCGGGCACCGAGGAGCTCGTCGCCGCCCGCCCCGACGGCATGGGCGGGTGGGAGCTGGCGGTGGTGCGGCACGGGCGGCTGGCAGCGGCAGGTACGGCGCGGCGCGGGGTGCCGCCGATGCCGGTGGTGGAGACGCTGGTGGCCTCGGCCGAGACGGTGCGGCCCGGGGTCGGCCCGCTGGGCGGGGCGCCGCCCGAGGAGGTCGGGGTGATCACCCGGTGGCTGGAGCGGCCGGGAACACGGATGGTGCGCACCACCCGCCCGTGGGCGGTGCCGGCGTACGGGGCCGGGTCGTGGTCGGACTGGGTGGCGCGAGCCCGGGAGGCGGCCCACGCCACGACGGTCGATCCCTCGGGTGAGCCCGTCGAGCGGGTCGGGGCCTCCGGAGGCGGAGCCGGGCGCCGCCCGCCCTCTAGAGTTCCGGCCGAGCACGCCGGACCGCCCCGGGCGGGCCGGACCCGCCGAGCCAGGGAGCCCTCGTGATCACGGCCATCGTCATGATCCACGCGACCGCCGACCGGATCCCGGAGACCGCGCAGGCGATCGCCGAGCTCGACGGGGTCACCGAGGTGTACTCCTGCGCGGGCGACGTCGACCTCATCGCGATGGTGCGGGTCCGCGAGCACGAGGACCTGGCCGACGTCATCGCGGGCGGGCTGAGCCGGGTGCCGGGCGTGCGGGACACGTCCACGCACATCGCGTTCCGGTCCTACTCCGCCCAGGACACCGACGCGGCGTTCGCCGTCGGCCTGGACTGATCCCGCACCCCGGTCGCCGCGCCGGGTGGATCATGGCCCCGTGGCGAGCGTCGTGGTGATCGGGCCGGGTGCGATCGGCGGGGTCCTGGCGGCACTCGCGGCCGAGCGGGGACACGAGGTCGCGGTGGCGGTCCGGACGCCGTTCGACGTGCTGCGGATCCGGGCGGGCGTCGACGGCCCCGAGCGCGAGGTCGGGGTGACGGTGCACACCGACCCCGCCTTCCTCGCCCCCGCGGACTGGGTGGTCCTCGCGACGAAGGCCCAGGACACCGCGGCGGCCGCCGGCTGGCTCGACGCGGCCACCGGACCGGGCAGCGTGGTCGTGGTGGCCCAGAACGGGGTCGACCAGGAGCGCCGGGTCGAGGGGCTGGTCCACCCGGAGGCGGTCGCCGTGCCCGCGGTCGTCGTCGTCGGCGCGGAGGCCGTCGGTCCCGGGCGCATCGTGCACCACGGCTACGGGCGGCTGACCCTCCCGGAGGGCCCCTGGGTCGCCGGGCTCGCGGACGTCCTCGGCGGCGGGGACGACGGCGTGCGGGTGGTGGGATCGGCCGACATCCGGACCGACGTCTGGCGCAAGCTCATCAGCAACGCCGTGGCCAACCCCCTCACCGCGCTCACGTCGCGGCGCAACGACGTCCTCGGCGAGGACGCGGTGGCCGACCTGGTCACCGGGCTCGCGCAGGAGGTCGTCGCCGTCGCCCGCGCCGAGGGGGCCGACGTCTCCGAGGACGACGTCTCCGATCTGCGGCGGCACTACGCGACGATGCCGCCCGGCACCGGGACCTCGATGCTCTACGACCGCCTCGCCGGCCGGCCCCTCGAGCACGAGTACCTCACCGGCGCGGTGGTCACGGCGGGCGAGCGGCACGGCGTGCCGACCCCCCTGAACCGGGCCGTCCTCGCCCTGCTGCGGGGCATCCGCCCCTGAGGTGCACACCAGGCAGCGCGGCGGCCTCCACGACCTGCCCCACGTGACTCTCGCGAGCAGCGGGCCGGCACCCGCCGTCGGGAAGGGTCAGCCGCGGAGCCGGAGCGCAGCGGACGCCCAGCGTTCGAGCAGAGCCGCCGCCGAGCCGTCGTCGACCGCGGTGGCGGCACGGTCGCGTCCGGCCGCGACGGCCTCGTGGAGGTCGGGGCGGCCCTGCCCCAGCGCCTTGTCGTAGGCCGCGAGGGCCGCGCCCGCGTTGAGCAGGACGGCCTCGCGGACCGGCCCGGGCTCCCCGGCGAACAGGGCGCGGGCGACCCCGGCGTTGACCGCGGCGTCGCCACCCCGCAGGTCGCCGGGCTCGGAGACGGGGACGCCGATGCGGGTCGGGTCGAGGGTCTCGACCGACACCCCGTCCGGGCCGGCACGCCAGACCGTGGTGGTCGTCGTCGTGGTGATCTCGTCGAGGCCGTCGTCGCCGCGGACCACGAGGGCCGTGTCGCCGCGGTCGGCGAGCACCGAGGCGAGCAGCGGCGCGAAGCGGGCGTCCGCGCAGCCGATCAGGGCGGCGGCGGGGCGGGCCGGGTTGGTCAGCGGGCCGAGCAGGTTGAAGGCGGTGGGCACGCCGATCTCGCGGCGGACACCGCCCACGTGGCGCATGGCGGGGTGGAAGGTCTGGGCGAAGCAGAAGCCGATGCCCACCTCGGCGACGCTGGCCGCCACGGCGTCCGGACCGAGGTCGATCGGCACCCCGAGCGCCTCGAGCAGGTCGACCGAGCCGCACGCCGACGACGCCGCGCGCCCGCCGTGCTTGACCACGCGCGCGCCCGCGGCGGCCATGATGACGGCGGCCATGGTCGAGATGTTGACGGTGTGCGCCTGGTCGCCGCCCGTGCCGACGATGTCGACGACGACGCCCTCGACCGACACGGCCCGCGCGTGCGAGCGCATGACCTCCGCGAGCCCGCCGATCTCGGCAGCGGTCTCACCCTTGGACCGCAGGGCCACGACGAAGGCCCCCACCTGCGCGGGGGACGCCTCACCGGACATCATCCGGTCCATCGCCCAGGCCGCCTCGGTGGCGGCGAGGTCCTCGCCGCGCAGCAGGCGGCCGAGCAGTGCGGGCCAGGTGGGGGCCGTGCTCATCCCTGGCGCGCCGGCACCCCGGCCCGCAGGACGTCGGCCACGGTCCGGGCCGCGGTCACCGGGTCGAGGGGCTGGACGAGGACGGCGTCGGCCTGCGACCACGTCGCGAGCCAGCGGTCGTCCTCGCGGCGCACCACCACGATCACCGGGGCCGGGTCGTCGCTCTCGCTCTTGAGCTGCCGGCAGACGCCCATCCCGCCGGTCGGCTGGGCCTCACCGTCGAGCACCGCGAGGTCGAGCTCGCCCGCGTCCGCGGCGCCCAGGACGTCGGCGATGCCGTCCGCCTCGCGGAAGCGCAGGCGCGGCAGGTCGCGGGCCGGCCGGCGGCCGACCGCGGCCATGACCGCCTCGCGCACCTCCGGGCGGTGGCTCATCACCACCACGTCGAGCGTGTCGGTGCTCATCTGCTCGGGCCCTCCCCGGTGCCGTCGGCGGACTGCTCGGCGAGAGCCTAGTCACCGAGGGGCGCCGGGCGCCCGGACCCGTCGTCCCCGCAGGTCGACTACGGGACGACGTACGACGGTCAGTAGGAGAATCCGCAGGTAGATCGCGGTGCAGGTCGCAGGCGTGATCACCGGTGCGCGCCCCACCCGGCTGATGTCGGAGGGAGGTGACATGATGACGCCCGTGACGACCGCTTCGAGTGCGCCGGCGCCCTCCTTCAGCGCGCGGATCCACTCCCTGAACCGGCCCAACGTGGTCAGCGTGGGGACGATCATCTGGCTCTCGAGCGAGCTGATGTTCTTCGCCGGGCTGTTCGCGATGTACTTCGTGGCGCGCGCCCAGAACGTGGGCGAGTGGCCACCGGCGCCCACCGAGCTCGACGTCCCCTACGCGCTGGTGAACACCATCGTTCTGGTGGCCTCGTCGTTCACCTGCCAGTACGGCGTGTTCGCGGCCGAGCGCGGCGACGTCTTCGGCCTGCGCCGCTGGTACGCGGTGACGTTCGTGATGGGCCTGTTCTTCGTGCTCGCGCAGGTGAACGAGTACCACACGCTCGTCACCGAGCACGCCACGACGATCGCCTCCAGCGCCTACGGCTCGGTCTTCTACATCACGACCGGATTCCACGCCCTGCACGTCACGGGCGGTCTGGTCGCCTTCGTACTGCTGATCGCACGCACGTTCCTGAGTCGGTTCACACCGGCGCAGGCCACGGCCGCGATCGTCGTGTCGTACTACTGGCACTTCGTGGACGTGGTCTGGATCGGCCTGTTCGCGGTCATCTACTTCATCCGTTAACGCAGGCGACGAGAGAGTCAGGGGTAGGCCACCACATGAGCGACCCGATGCCGCGCCCACGCCGCAGGCCGTGGGCGCGAGCGGGCACCAGGACGCGCCGTCGCGTCGCGGGCTTCCTCGCCCTCGGCGTCGCACTGCTCGCCGTCGGCGGGCTGTACACGGTCTTCCAGCCCGAACCAGAGACCGCCCGCGCGCAGGACGCCGCGCTCGTCCGTGAGGGGCAGTCGCTCTACGACAACGCCTGCATCACGTGCCACGGCTCGAACCTGCAGGGCGTCGTCGGGCGGGGCCCGAGCCTCGTCGGCGTCGGTGAGGCCTCGGTCTACTTCCAGGTCTCCACCGGCCGCATGCCCCTGAAGGCCCAGGGCGCGCAGGCCGACCGCAAGAAGCCGGAGTACGAGCCCCAGCAGATCGATGCGCTCGGCGCCTACATCCAGGCCAACGGCGGCGGGCCGGTCGTGCCGGCGGCGCCGGACGCTGCGCTCGTCGGGTCCGACCTCGGCCGGGGCGGCGAGCTCTTCCGCCTCAACTGCGCGCAGTGCCACAACTTCACCGGTCGCGGTGGCGCGCTGTCCTCGGGCAAGTTCGCGCCGGTCCTCGACCCGGCGAGCCCGCACCAGATCTACGCGGCCATGCTCGTGGGCCCGGGCAACATGCCCACCTTCGCCGACTCGCAGCTCTCCCCCGAGGAGAAGCGCGACATCATCGGCTACATCAAGTCGGTCAGCGGCGACAGCGGCGCCGTGAACCCCGGCGGTAACGGCCTGGGCGGGTTCGGCCCGGTCCCCGAGGGACTCGTCGCCTTCTTCGTCGGCCTCGCCGCCCTGATCGGAATCTCCCTCTGGATCGGATCCCGCCAGTGAGTGCACCCCCCGAATCCCAGTACAGCGACAAGGCCGGGACGCAGCCGGACTCGCACCAGCTGCACATTCCGAGCGACGCCGAGCTCGCCGAGATGAGCACCGACGACCTGGTGCGTCTCGGCAACCGGATCGACGACATCGAGATCGTCTCGGACCGGCCGCGCTTCCCCGTCCCGGGCACGCGCGCGGAGAAGCGGGCCGAGCGGCAGGTCGCCGGCTGGTTCATCCTCGCCGCCGTGATGGGGTTGGCGTTCATCGTCATCTTCATCGCGTGGCCCTGGGAGTACGTCTCCCCCGGTCAGGAGGGTGACTACCTCTACGCCCTCTACACGCCGCTCATCGGCGTGACGCTGGGCCTCTCGGTGCTCGGCGTCGGGATGGGCGTCATCGCCTACTCCAAGAAGCTGCTGCCCGAGGACCTGGCGATCCAGCAGCGTCACGACGGGCGCTCCTCCGAGGTCGACCGTCGCACCGCGGCCGCCCGGCTCGTGCAGACCGGTCAGCAGAGCGGCATCGCCCGTCGCAAGCTGATCTTCCGCTCGCTCGGCGCCGCCGGTGGGATCCTCACCGCGGGGATCGCGGTCGCCGCCTTCGGTGGCCTCGTCAAGAACCCGTGGAAGGAGGGCGACGAGTCGCCGCTCCTGGTCACCGACTGGCGTTCGGACAACGGCGAGCGCGTGTACCTGCGCAAGTTCAACGGCGACCCCGAGGAGGTCGTCCTGGTCCGCGCCGGCGACCTCGAGCCGGGTTCGATGGAGACGGTCTTCCCGTTCAAGGAGTCCGACCGCAACGACCTCGAGAAGATCGCCGAGGAGGTCCGCTCCGCCGACTCCCCCGTCATGCTCATCCGGCTCCGGCCGAACGTGACGGTGATCAAGCGGGCCGGCCAGGAGGACTTCAACTACGGGTCGCTCTTCGCCTACTCCAAGATCTGCACGCACATGGGATGCCCCACCTCGCTCTACGAGGACCAGACCAACCGCATCCTCTGCCCGTGCCACCAGTCGCAGTTCCAGGCCAACGAGTACGCCCGTCCGGTCTTCGGTCCGGCCGCCCGTCCACTGGCGCAATTGCCCATCGCCGTGGACGATCAGGGGTACCTGTACGCGCGCAGTGACTTCATCGAGCCGGTGGGGCCCGGCTTCTGGGAGCGTCGATCATCATGAGTGCGATCACCACACCCACTCGCAGCGGTAGCACGGCGATGAAGCTCGCCGGCACCGCCGCCGACGAGGTCGACAGCCGTATCCACCCGGCCGGCGGCATCCGTCGTCAGATCAACAAGGTCTTTCCCACGCACTGGTCGTTCATGCTGGGCGAGATCGCGATGTACAGCTTCATCGTCCTGCTGCTGTCGGGGACGTGGCTGGCCGTCTTCTACGACCCCTCGATGGCGGAGACGACCTACGAGGGCGTCTACCCCGGTCTCCGGGGCGTCACGATGTCGATGGCGTACGAGTCGACCGTCAACATCTCGATGGAGGTGCGCGGCGGCCTCTTCATCCGCCAGGTGCACCACTGGGCGGCGCTGCTCTTCGTCGCCGCGATGATCGCGCACATGATGCGGACGTTCTTCACCGGAGCGTTCCGTCGTCCGCGTGAGACGAACTGGGTGCTCGGCGTCGTCCTGCTGCTCACGGGCATGATCGAGGGCTTCATCGGCTACTCGCTGCCCGACGACCTGCTCTCCGGTACCGGCATCCGCACCGGTCTCTCCGCGATCGTCATGTCGATCCCGGTCATCGGGACCTGGCTGCAGTGGGCGATCATGGGTGGCGAGTTCCCCGGCCACATCATCATCCCGCGCCTGTACATCGTCCACGTCTTCCTGCTGCCGGGGATCATCCTCGCGGTGATCGGCGTGCACGTGGCGCTGGTGTGGTTCCAGAAGCACACGCAGTTCCCCGGCCCCGGCCGCACCGAGCGCAACGTCGTCGGCGTCCGCATCCTGCCGACGTTCGCCGCGAAGGCCGGCGGCTTCATGGTCGTCTCCGTCGGAATCATGGCGATCATGTCCGGCGTGTTCCAGATCAACCCGATCTGGAAGCTCGGCCCGTACGACCCGACGCAGGTCTCGGCCGGCTCGCAGCCCGACTTCTACATGGCCGTCTTCGACGGCGCGGTGCGCCTGTGGCCGTCCTGGGAGATGTACCTGGGCAACTACATGATCCCGGCGGTCTTCTTCCCCGCGGTCCTCGGCTTCGGTGTCCTGGTGAACCTGCTCATCGCCTACCCGGTGATCGAGCGCAAGCTGACCGGCGACGAGGCGCACCACAACCTGCTCCAGCGCCCGCGCGACGTCCCGGTCCGTACGGCGACCGGCACGATGGCCCTGTCGTTCTACTTCTGGCTGGTCCTGGCCTGCGGTAACGACATCTTCGCCTACACGTTCGACATCTCCCTGAACGTGATGACGTGGATCGGTCGCATCGGCCTCCTGGTGATCCCGCCGGTCGTCTACTTCGCGACCTACCGGATCTGCCTGGGGCTGCAGCGCAGTGACCGTGAGGTCCTCGAGCACGGCATCGAGACCGGTCACATCAAGCGGCTGCCGCACGGCGAGTTCATCGAGGTCCACCAGCCGCTGGGCGGCGTCGACGACCACGGGCACGCCATCCCGGTCGCCTACCAGGGCGCGAAGGTCCCGAAGCGGATGAACGACCTCGGCTTCTCCGGCAGCCCGGTCAAGGGCGGCTGGTTCCGCCCCGACCCGGCCGAGGAGCAGGACGACGTGCGGGGTGTCCACGGCGGCACCGGCACCGACCCGCTCCAGGTCGAGCCGACCAGCGGGCGCGAGCTCGCCGGGCGTCCCGACGCGGGCCGACCGCGCGACGTGCGGGAGTAGTTCGAGCAGCAGACCGACGACGGGGCGGGGAGCCGATGGGCTCCCCGCCCCGTTGTCGTCTCTGCCCTCTTCCCGACGTCGGGTCGGGTCGGGATGGGTGCTCATCCGTCGGCACAGCGAGGCGCCGCCCTCGAACGGCACCCGTCCCTGACCTCTCGCGCCCGCGGCAGCGGGAACGCCCGCGCCCCGAGCCATCCCTCGGGCACCTCTCGCGTCGAGCCACGACTTGGCCGCGGCCATGGACGGGCTGCCGCGGCTCCCCTCGGCCCGCTGGCATCGAAGGGCACATCAGGCAGGCCCCGGGCAGTCGGAGCATGCCTCACGTAGCTCTCGCGCAGCGGGCGGGGCATGCGCCGTCCGCGAGTGGGACATCAGGCAGGTCCTGGGCCGCCGGGGCATGCCTGACGTACGTCTCGCGTCCGTCTCCGACATGAGCGCGGCCGTGGACGGACCGCCGCCGGCTCCCCCGGCGGAGCGCCGGCCGCGAGAGCTACGTCAAGCAGGCCCTGGGCCGTCGGGGCATGCCTCACGTACCTCTCGCGCGGCGGACGGGTCATGCGCCGTCCGCGAGTGGGACACCAGGCAGGTCCTGGGCCGCCAGGGCATGCCTGACGTACGTCTCGCGTCCGTCTCCGACATGAGCGCGGCCACGGACGGACCGCCGCACCTCCCCCGGCGGAGCGCCGGCCGCGAGAGCTACGTCGAGCAGGCCCAAGGCCGTCGGGGCATGCCTCACGTACCTCTCGCGACCAAGGCGGTGCGGACGCCGGCCGCGAGAGCTACGTCAGGCAGGCCCCGAGCCGCCGGAGCATGCCTCACGTACCTCTCGCGCGGCGGACGGGGCATGCGCCCGGCCGCGAGTGGCACATCAGGCAGGCCGATAGCCCTCGGGACATGCCTCACGTACGTCTCGCGCAGAAGCCCGCAGCAGGGCCGACCGGGGAGTGCCTCGTCAGGCAGCGCCCGCCTCCAGATCGGCCCCACACGCACGAAGGGCCCCTCCCGCCGTAAGCGGGAGGGGCCCTTCACGTACGGAGGACTCAGTGGGCCTCAGGACCCGCGTGGTACTCGAAGACCAGGCCGCAGATGGCGATGATCATCGCGATCCCGGCCAGCACGATCAGCCACCACTGGTAGATCGCCAGGCCGAGGCCGGTGAGGGCCACACCGCCGGCCACGGCGAGAGGCCAGTAGCTGCCCGGGCTGAAGAAGCCGATGTCGCCGGCACCGTCGGAGACCTCGGCCTCCGGGTTGTCCTCGGGCCGCTCCTCCAGACGCCGGGCGACGAACCGGAAGTACGTTCCGACGATGAGCGTGAGGCCACCGGTCAGCGTCAGCGCGACGATGCCCACCTCCTCGCCCGACAGCACGCCGTAGACGATCGCGCAGACGAAGCAGAAGACGGTCAGGATCTCGAAGATCCGGGACTCGACCTTCATCGCCGAGTGCTCCTCTCAGCTGCCGTGGCCATCAGAAGGCCAGGCGGTCGGTCGGGTTCGGGTTGAACGGCCGCGTGGTGGTCGCGGTGGGCGAGCAGAGCTCCCCGCAGTTCATCTGCTGCAGGGCCTCGGCGGCCGAGTACGGCTGCCGGGTCTGCGGGTTCAGCGACTGCCGGAGCTGCATGTACTGGTCGAACAGGTTGCCCGGCAGGGCGCGCACCTCGAAGTTCATCATCGAGTGGTACGAGCCGCAGTACTCCGCGCATCGGCCGACGAACGATCCCGGACGCTCGATCCGCTCGATGACCCAGGTGTTCTTCTGGTCGTTCTTCTCCGGGTCCGGCATGACGTCCCGCTTGAACAGGAACTCGGGGACCCAGAACGAGTGGATGACGTCCTCGGAGTGCTGCGTGAACGAGATGGGCCGGTCGGTCGGCAGGACGAGGAGCGGAACGTCCTCGGTGGTGCCGATCGTGGCGACCGGCTGGCCGGCGGGGGTGCGGGACTCCGGGTATGCGAACTCCCAGTTCCACTGGAAGGCGACGACGTCGACCTTGAGCTCGTTGCCCGCGGGCTGCCGGTCGACCACGTTCTGGACGACGACGGTGAAGTAGAAGAGCACCGCGACGATCACCAGCGGGATGACCGTGAGCACCAGCTCGAGCGGCAGGTTGTACTGGAACTGCCGCGGCAGTTCCGACGCGCCGGCCTTGCGGCGGTGGAACGCGACGGTCCAGGCGGTCAGACCCCAGACGATCACGCCGACGACGAGCGCGGCGATCGCGGACCAGGTCCACAGCTCGCGCATCATCCCGGCCTCGGGCGTGACGCCCACCGGCCAGCCGAAGCGGATCGCGTCCTGGAACGAGCAGCCCGTGGTCATGAGCGCCGTGACGACGCCGAGACCGGTGAGCTGTGCGGCTCGCGTCAGCCGTCGCCGCCGGGGGGTCGACACCTCCCCGGCCTGGGCAAGACTCCCTGCTCGGCGCACTGCTGGTTGCCCTCCTCGAGGCCGTGCGACCTGGGTGTTCGCGACGATGACGCCCACCCGAGGTCCGGACACGCGGAGCCTAGCCGAGCTGACTCCTACGCGCTGTCGGAGGGGCGCGGCGGGCGGGTCGGAGGCTGTCGGACCACCTCGCCATACTGACTCCCGTGTGCGGGCTGATGGGGTGGATCACCACCGAGCGGACGGGAGCACGACACGCCCAGGACCTCGAGGCGGCGCTGCCCTGCATGCGCCACCGTGGTCCGGACGAGGCGGGGACGTGGTCCGACGAGGACGTCGCCCTGGGCTTCGCGCGGTTGTCGATCATCGACGTGGAGGGGTCGCACCAGCCGCTGGAGTTCCCCGCCGCCGGGCACGGCGAGGCGACCGGGCGCTACCGGATCGTCTTCAACGGCGAGATCTACAACTACCTCGAGCTCCGGGCCGAGCTGACGCGCGAGCACGGCGTCACCTTCGCCACCGAGGGCGACACCGAGGCGATCGTCGCGGCCTACTCGGTGTGGGGCGCCGACGCCGTGCCCCGGCTGCGCGGCATGTTCACGTTCCTCATCTGGGACACCGTCGAGCGCGTGCTGTTCGGTGCCCGGGACCCGTTCGGCATCAAGCCGCTGTTCTTCGCCGCCGGCGCGCACGGCGTGGCCTTCAGCAGCGAGAAGAAGTGCCTGCTCGAGGTCCTCGACCCGCTCGGCGCCTCGACGGCGGCACCCGACCCCGAGGCCCTGCAGCACTACCTGACGCTGCAGTACGTCCCGGAGCCCGCGACGCTGCACCGCGGCGTGCGCCGGCTCGAGTCGGGCTGCTCGTTCACCATCTCCCCCGGCGAGCCGATCAGCGTGCAGCGGTACTTCACACCGCGCTTCGACGAGCGTCCGATCCCCCGGGGCGACGCCGCGGAGGAGACCCGCCGTCACGAGGAGATCACCGAGGTCCTGCGGGACTCGGTCGCCAAGCACATGCGTGCCGACGTCACCGTCGGCGCGTTCCTCTCGGGCGGCATCGACTCGACGGCGATCGCGGCGCTGGCCCGGGAGCACAACCCCGACCTGATCACCTTCACCACGGGGTTCGAGCGCGCCGGCTACTCGGAGGTCGACGTCGCCGCCGAGTCCGCGGCCGCGATCGGCGTGCAGCACGTGGTCAAGACGGTCACCGCGCAGGAGATGATGGACGCCCTGCCGTTGATCGTCTGGTACCTCGACGACCCGGTGGCCGACCCGGCGCTGGTCCCGCTGTACTTCGTGGCCCGCGAGGCCCGCAAGCACGTGAAGGTCGTGCTGTCCGGCGAGGGCGCCGACGAGCTCTTCGGCGGCTACACCATCTACAAGGAGCCGCTCTCCCTCGCCCCGTTCGAGGTGCTGCCGGGGGCGGTCCGCAAGCTCGCCGGGGCCCTCTCCGACCGGCTGCCCACCGGGATGCGGGGCAAGGACCTGCTGCGCCGCGGGGCCCTGCCGCTCGAGCAGCGCTACTACGGCAACGCCCGCAACTTCTTCCCCGCCCAGCTCGCCGACGTCCTGCGGTCGTACGACGACGAGCTCTCCCACGTCGACGTGACGGCCTCGTTCTACGAGGGCTCGCGCGACTGGAGCCCGGTCGCCCGGATGCAGCACGTCGACCTGTTCACCTGGCTGCGCGGCGACATCCTCGTCAAGGCCGACAAGATGACGATGGCCAACTCGCTGGAGCTGCGGGTCCCGTTCCTCGACCCCGAGGTGTTCCGGGTCGCGTCCGCGCTGCCGACCGACCAGAAGATCGCGCACGGCACCACGAAGTACGCCCTGCGCCGCGCGATCGAGGGCATCGTGCCGCCGCACGTGCTGCACCGCCGCAAGCTCGGGTTCCCGGTGCCGATCCGCCACTGGTTGGCCACCGACATGCTCGACTGGGCGCGCGGGATCGTCCGGGAGTCGCAGACCGACGCGATCCTCGACAAGGCGGCCGTGCTGCGGCTGATCGACGAGCACCGCAGCGGGCCCGTGGACCACTCGCGCCGCATCTGGACCCTGCTCGTGTTCATGCTCTGGCACGGCATCTTCGTGGAGCAGCGCATCCGGCCCGAGATCCCCGCGCCGGTGTACCCGGTCTATGCGTGACGTGGGCAGGGCAACGATCGGGCTGTCGGAGTCCGGCTGTTCACCTACGGTGATGCGTTGATCCGTAGCGAGTAGTCAACCGAGAGGATTCTCCGGCCCGATGGACGTACTGGGGATCGGCAACGCGATCGTCGACGTGCTCACGCAGACCGACGACGACACCATCACCGCCTTCGACCTGCCGAAGGGGGGCATGACGCTCGTCGACCAGGACCAGGCCGAGTCGCTCTACGCGAAGGCCGGCGAGACGACGGAGCGCTCGGGTGGGAGCGTGGCGAACTCCATCGCGATCGCGGCCGCGCTCGGCTCCGACGCGGGCTACGTCGGCAAGGTGCACGACGACCAGCTCGGCACGTCGTTCACGAACTCCATCCGCAGCCACGGCGTGAGCTTCCGCACGCCGGCGCTGCACGAGGGCCCGTCGACGGCCCGCTGCCTGGTGCTCGTCACCCCGGACGGCGAGCGGACCATGGGCACCTACCTGGGTGCCTGCACCGCGCTCGGCCCGTCCGACATCGACCAGGACGAGGTCGCCGGCTCGGCGGTCACCCTGATCGAGGGCTACCTCGCCGACACCGAGCACGCCCGGGAGACGATCGGCAAGATCATCGACGCGTCGGCCAAGAGCGACGCGAGGGTCGCGCTGAGCCTCTCCGACGCCCTGTGCGTCGAGCGCCACCGGGAGTACTTCCGCGAGCTCGCGGCCGCGAACATCGACATCATCGTCGCCGACGAGGACGAGGTCGCGGCGCTGGTCGGCGACGACGGCATCGAGTCGCTGCTGAAGGACAACGGGGGCAACGTCGAGATCGTCGCCGTCACCCACGGCGCGAAGGGCTCGACGATCTACGGCGTGGGCGGGGTGCGCCACGAGATCGAGCCGCGGCCGGCCGACGAACTGGTCGACACCACCGGCGCGGGCGACGCCTACGCGGGCGGGTTCCTCCACGGCATCACCCACGGGCTGGACCTCGAGGTGGCCGGGCGCATCGGCTCGGTCGCCGCGTCGCACGTGGTCGCCCAGCTCGGCGCACAGCCGCCGGAGAACCTGAAGGCCAAGGTCGCCCAGGACGTGCCGCAGGCCGGCTGAGGCATCCTCCCGAACGACACGAGCGGGCCGTTCGTCACGGAAGACCGTGATGAACGGCCCCTTCGTCCGTCAACACCCCCGGACACGACGAGAGCCCCGGCCCCGCGGGAAGCGGGACCGGGGCTCGTCGTCGGGAACGATCAGTTGAAGCTGTCGCCGCAGGCGCACGACCCCGTGGCGTTCGGGTTGTCGATGGTGAAGCCCTGCTTGTCGATGGTGTCGACGAAGTCGATCGTCGCGCCCTGCACGTACGGGGCGCTCATCCGGTCGACGGCCACCTTGAGGCCGGCGAAGTCACGGAAGAGGTCGCCGTCGAGGGTGCGGTCGTCGAAGAAGAGCTGGTAGCGCAGACCGGCGCAGCCCCCGGGCTGCACGGCGATGCGCAGGTGCATGTCGTCACGGCCCTCCTGGTCCAGCAGGGCCTTGGCCTTGCTCGAGGCCGCGTCGCTGAGCTCGACGCCGTGCTCCTCGGTCTTGGTGGGGTTCTCGACGGTCATGGTTCTCCCTGAGCTCCCGGTGCGTTTCGCGCCGTGCAACCTCGCCGGACGGCGGGATGTTCCCGCCCGGCGCGGCCCCGTCGTCTCCGAGCGGACCTCCGGACGACGGCGGGACGCGGCTCGCCTGCGATCTCCATGGTGGCACATCCCGGGCCGGTCATCACGCCGTCAGGAGGTGCCCGTGGCGGGCGGCACGGCGAAGCGCTGCCAACCGGCCCGTCGCACCAGGGCGAACCCGGCCACCACCAGCATCCAGACGACCTGCCAGCCCGTCCCCAGGACGAGGGCCGGCACCCCGGTGATCACCACCAGCAGGACCAGACCGTCGGTGTCGTCCATGACGACCCCCTCACTCCGGGGAGTCGTCCTCCCCGGGTCGCGGACCGGGCACGAGGGGCTCGGGACGCGGCGGCGGCAGCACTTCCGGCCGGAGGTCCGACCGGCCTCGGCGACCGCCCCAGTGGACCGCGATCCCCTCGGCCAACGTCGTCAGGGTGCCCGACGGATCGGCCATCGACGCCTCGACCGATCCGGCATTCGCATCAGTGGCGTACGCCCCGTGGATGCCCGCCTCGAAGGCCACCCGGGCGCCGACGTGGACCTGCCCCGCCAGCACCACGCAGGGCACGGACCGCGCCATGGCGGCGGCGGCCACGGCGGCGACCGCCGTGTCGCGCAGGGACCGGAACTCGAGGCTGCCCTCGCCGGTGACGACGAGGTCGGGCAGGTCGTCGTCGGCCGCCAGGTCCAGCAACCGGGCCGCCTCGCCGACCGGGGACCGCCGGATCTCGTCGGCGGTGGCCCCACGGGTCCAGCCGTCCGCGATCGCGGCCGCGGCCTCCTCGCCGGTGAGGGTGCCGCGGAACGCGTCCGGCGCGATGAGCACGCGCATGTCCCGCACCGTAGGACGTCCGCCCCCGCGACCGCGAGGACGGCGCTGCGAGGTGTCCGGATGCTGCGCCGGGTGTCCTATCCTGGACCCGTGAACTTCCTGCGCCGTGGCTCGTCCGCCCCCGAGAGCGCCGTCGTCGACGCGCCCGACGAGGCCGAGGACGTCGTCGCCGTCGGCTCCGCCCGGCGCAACCAGACGGCCGGCAAGGGCCGCCCCACCCGATCGCGCCGCGACGCCGAGGGACGCAGCCGCGGACCGGTGGCGCCCGCCCCGAAGACGCAGCGCGAGGCCATGAAGCGGGCGAAGTCGCTCCGCGGGGACAAGACGGAGCGGCGGCAGGCCGCGGCCGAGCGCCGCAAGCGGATGATGGCCGGCGACGACCGGGTGCTCCCGGTCCGCGACCGGGGCCCGGTCCGGGGCTACGTCCGCGACCTGGTCGACTCGCGCCGCCACCTCATGGGCCTGTTCATGCCGCTGGCGGTCCTGATCTTCATCACCGTCGTGATCCCGATCCCGGGCATCCAGAACATCGGCAGCCTGCTCTGCCTCTGCATGCTCGCCGCGATGGTCGTCGAGGGGACGCTCCTCGGCCGTCAGATCACCGCGCGGGTCCGGGCGAAGTTCCCCGACGAGGAGATCCGCGGCCTCTCCCTCGGCTGGTACGCGTTCACCCGCGCCACCCAGATCCGCAAGCTCCGGATGCCGGCGCCGCGGGTCTCCCCCGGCACCCCGGTCAGCTGAGCACGCTCGTCCTCGGCGGCACCCGCTCGGGGAAGTCGGCGTACGCGGAGGGCCTGGTCACCGCACCCCGGGCGGTGTACGTGGCGACCGCCCGGCCGGTGGCGCCGGACGACGACCCCGAGTGGGCCGACCGCATCGAGGCGCACCGCCGCCGTCGTCCCGTCGGCTGGGACACCGTCGAGGACGTCGACGGGTCCCGGACGCCGGAGGTGGTCCGGTCCCGGCCCGGACCGGTCATGGTGGACGACCTCGCGACGTGGGTGACCGGTCTGCTCGACGACGCCGGGTGGGTCCGCGACGCACCGTCGGTCGGCGCCGCCCGGGCGGACCTCGTGGCGGCGGTCCGCGCGCGGCCCGAGCCGCTCGTGCTGGTGTCGGCCGAGGTGGGGCTGGGCGTCGTCCCGTCGACGTCGGCCGGGCGCCGCTTCCGCGACGAGCTCGGACTGCTCAACGCGGAGCTGGCCGCGGTGTGCGACGAGGTGGTGCTCCTCGTGGCGGGTCTGCCGGTGCCGCTTAAGGTGGCTGCGCCAGGTGAGCACCCACGGTCGCCACAGCAACCGTGAGTGCTCACGAGCGACCGAAGGGAGCACCTCCAGCCATGCCGCCGGTGGCACCACCCGACGAGGCCGCCCGCGCCGATCTCCGTCGCCACCTCGACGGCCTCCCGCTGCCGACGCACGCGCTCGGCCGCCTCGAGGACGTCGCAGGTTGGCTCGCCGCCTGCCAGGCCCGCTCCCCCGCGCGCCCGCCCGCCGCGCCGCGCGTCGTGCTCTTCGCCGCCGAGCACGGGATCGCCGCCGCCGGCGTGTCCGCGTTCGCCGCCACGGAGACCCGGGCGCGTCTGGAGGCGGTCCGCAGCGGCACGTCGCCGACGAACTCGCTGGCCACCGTGGCCGGGGCCGACGTGCGGGTCGTCGAGGTCGGTGACGGCCCGAGCGGCCGCATCGACCGCGAGGACGCCCTGACCGTGGACGGGCTGCAGGAGGCGCTCGACGCCGGGGTCCGCGCGGCCGACGAGGCCGTCGACGAGGGGGCCGACCTGCTCGTCCCCGGCGACCTCGCCGTCGGCGTCTCCACCCCGGTCGCCGTGCTCGCGGCCGCGCTGTGCGCGCGGGAGCCGGTGGCCGTCGTCGGGCGGGGATCCGGCATCGACGACCTCGCGTGGATGCGCAAGGCGGCGGCGGTCCGCGACGCCCTGCGCCGGTCGAAGGCGGTCGGGCGCGACCCGGAGGGCCTGCTCCGCGTGGTCGGCGGCGCCGACCTCGCCGCCCTCGTCGGCTTCCTCACCCAGGCCGCACGCCGACGCACCCCCGTCCTGCTCGACGGGGCCGCGGTCTGCGTGGCCGCACTGCTGGCGGACGCCCGCAGCCCCGGCGCCCGCGCCTGGTGGCTCGCCGCGAGCCGCGACACCGAACCCGCCCAGGCCCTCGCGCTCGAGGTGCTCGGCCTCGACCCGCTGCTGCTGCTCGACCTGCGCGCCGGCGCCGCGACGGGCGCTCTCGCGGCGGTCCCCCTGGTCACCATGGCCGCGCGGGTGGCCGCGGGCTCGTGACCGACGTTCCCGACGGCAGGTCGGGGCGGCTCGGGGCGGTCCGGCTCGCGCTCTCGTTGTTCAGCGTGCTGCCCGTGCGCGCCGACGCGGTCGACCGACGGACGGCGGGTCGCGCCCTGACCCTCGCACCGGTCGTCGGGCTGATGCTGGGGGCCGTCGTCGGCGGGGTGGTGTGGGGTCTGCTGGCCCTCGGGGCCCCGGACCTGCTCGCGGGCACCGCCGGGGTCGCGGTCGGGGCGCTCGCGACCCGCGGCCTGCACCTCGACGGGCTCGCCGACCTCGCGGACGGGCTGGGCTCCTACGGCGACGCCGGGCGGATGCTCGCCGTCATGAAGGACCCGTCGACGGGGGCGTTCGGGGTGGTCACGCTCGTGGTCGTGCTCGGGGCGCAGGCGGCCGCTCTCCCGGCGGTCGCCCGGCACGGTGTCGTGGCCGTGGCCGTGGCGTGGGCGGCCGGACGGGCCTCGTTCTCCTGGTGCGCGCGCCGCGGGGTCCCGGCGGCGTCCGAGGGCGGGCTGGGCGCCCTGGTGGCGGGGACGCAGTCGGTGGCCGTCCCCGTCGGATGGCTCCTGGTGCTCGGCGCGGCCGCCGTGGTGGTCGACCCGTGGCGGGGACCGCTCGCAGTGGCCGTCGGGGCGATCGCGGCGGTCCTGCTCGCCCGCCACGCCGTGCGCCGCCTCGGCGGCGTCAACGGCGACGTGTTCGGGGCCGTCTCCGAGGTGACGGTGACGGTCGTGCTCGCCGGGCTTGCGCTCGGAGGCCCCTGAGGGCCTGCGACCCCGCGAGGGTGACGCCGGGCAGGCCGGGCCGGAGCCCACGCTGCCTCACGTCACCCTCGTTCCGGGTGATCAGCCGAGCCGCGCCATCCACCCGTGCGGGTCGGGCGCCGCACCGCGCTGGATGTCGGTGAGCCGCTCGCGGAGCCGGGCGGTGACCGGGCCGGGCGTGCCGTCGCCGATCTCGAAGGACCCGCCGTCGTACTTGACCGACCCGACCGGCGTGATCACGGCGGCCGTGCCGCACGCGAACACCTCGCTGAGGCCGCCCGAGGCGACCTCCTTCTCCCACTCGTCGGTGGAGATGCGGCGCTCGGTGACGGTCGCGCCGTCCTCGCGGGCCAGCTCCAGCAGCGAGCGGCGGGTGATGCCCGGCAGCAGCGATCCGGACAGCTCCGGGGTGACGACCTCGTGGTGCCCCTGCGCGTCGGTGAAGACGAAGAACAGGTTCATGCCGCCCATCTCCTCGACCCACCGGTGCTCCAGCGCGTCGAGCCAGACCACCTGGTCGCAGCCCTGCGCGGCCGCCTGGGCCTGCGCGGCGAGCGAGGCGGCGTAGTTCCCGCCGCACTTCGCCTCGCCGGTGCCGCCGGGGACGGCGCGCACGTAGTCCGTGGACAGCCACACGCTGACCGGCGCGAGCCCGCGCGGGAAGTAGGCCCCGGCCGGCGACGCGATCAGCAGGTAGAGGTACTCCTCGCTGGGCCGCACCCCGAGACCGGACGACGACCCGATCATGAACGGCCGCAGGTACAGCGACTCCTCGCCGCCGGCCGCCGGCACCCACCGGTGGTCGACCGCGAGCAGCTCCCGGATCGAGTCGAGGAACAGCTCCTCGGGCAGCGGCGGCATCGCGAGCCGCTCGGCCGACCGCGCCATGCGGGCCGCGTTGGCCCACGGGCGGAACGACGCGATCGACCCGTCGGGCTGCCGGTAGGCCTTCAGCCCCTCGAAGATGGTCTGGCTGTAGTGCAGCACCACCGACGCCGGGTCGATCTGCAGCGGCGCGTACGGCTCGACCCGCGCGTCGTGCCAGCCGTGGGCGGCGTCCCAGCGGATGGTGACCATGTGGTCGGTGAAGTACTTGCCGAACCCGGGCGCGGCGAGTACCTCCGCCACCCGCTCGTCCGTCGCCGGGGAGGGGTGCGGGAGAACCTCGAAGGCCGTGCTCGACATGGCGCTCACTCTAAACCGCACCCCCGACGGCGAACACGCCCTCGACGACGACGTCGTGGCTCGTCGGGGCGCCGAGCCCCACCGCCACCACCGCGGGCGCGCCGCCGCCGCGGGCCCGCACCACGAGCAGCCCCGTGCCGTGTCCGGGGTTCGGCAGGCCGAAGCCGCCGTCGGAGTCGGTCTCACCGCGCGCGATCCGGTGACCGGCGCCGTCGACGAGGGTCAGCACGGCCTCGACCGGCCGGCCTCCGCCGTCGTGCACCCGCCCGGTCAGCAGGGCCTCGACGTCGGGTCGTGGCGCGTCGCTGACGTCGGGTGCCTGCCGTGGGCCACCGCTGACGGCGGCAGGGGGCGCCATCCCCGCCGGGACCACGATGATCGGCCGGTCGGCGTGGGCGAACAGGGCGCGGTCGGCACTGGGCCGGGCGAGCGCGGCGAGGGGCCCGCCGTGGGGGCTGCCGACGACGATGGCACGGGCGTCCCGGGCGGTCGCGAGCTCGGCGAGGGCCGGGCCGACCGCGTCGTGGGTGGCGACCGGCGCCAGCGACTCGGCCACGACCCGCAGGTCGCCGCCGACGACGCCCGCCGCGTGGTCGAGCACCGCGGCGTCCGACCCGACGGCGTCGCCGATCACGGCGTCCTCGGCCACGTGCACCAGCAGCAGCGGGGCGTCGACGGTCCGGGCCAGGCGCGCGCCGGTGGTCAGCACGGTGTCCGCGTGCGGGGCGTCGTCGAGCGCCACGAGCACGGGACGTGCCACGGCGACCGGCACCGACCTGCCGTCGGGAACGCCCCCCTCCTCGGAGGACGTCTCCGCGGCGCGCAGCAGTCGGTGTGCGGTGGCGAGGACCAGGACGCCGATGGCGACGACGACGGCCGCGACCCAGAACGGCGTGTTCGGCAGGAACGCCTCGGCGAGGAGGCCGGAGACGAACGGGGCGAGGCCGCCGCCGAGGAAGCGCACGAAGCTGTACGAGGCGGAGGCGACCGGGCGCGGCACCGGCGCGACGGACATGACGGCCTGGGTGACCAGCGTGTTGTTGAGCCCGATCATCGCGCCCGCGACGATCACGGCGCCGATGACGACGCCCGGGGTGTCCTGGCCGATCGCGATCACGAGCAGGTCGAGCGCGAGCAGGCCGAGGACGACGTAGAGGACGCGCACGGTGCCGAAGCGGCGTTCGAGCGCGGGGGCGGCGAACACCGCGAAGACCGCGACGAGCACGCCCCAGGCGGTGAAGACGCCGCCGAGGCCGAGCGGGCCGAGGTCGCCCATCGAGTAGGGCGAGTAGGCCAGCAGCGTGAAGAAGCCCCAGTTGTAGGCGAAGGCGGTGAGGGCGATCGTCGCGAGACTGCGGTGGCGCAGGGCCGCGAGCGGGGCGCCCAGGGAGATCTTCTCGGTCGGCCTCGGGGTCCTGTCGAGCAGCACCAGGGTCGCGACGAGCGCGATCGCCATGAGCACCGCGACGCCGAAGAACGGCGCCCGCCAGCTCACGGAGCCGAGCAGGCCGCCCACGAGCGGCCCGAGGGCGATCCCGACGCCGAGCGCGGTCTCGTAGAGGATGATCGCGCCGGCGAAGCCGCCGGAGGCGCTCGCGACGATGACCGCGAGCGAGGTCGCGATGAACAGCGCGTTCCCGAGCCCCCAGCCGGCACGGAAGCCGACGATCTCGCCGATCGACCCCGAGAGACCGGCCAGGGCCGCGAACACGACGATGATCGCGAGCCCGATGACCAACGTGGCCTTGGCGCCGATGCGGCTGGAGACCCAGCCGGTCACCAGCATCGCCACCGCGGTGATCAGCAGGTAGCTGGTGAACAGCAGCGAGACCTGGGCGGGTGTGGCGGCGAGCTGCTGGGCGAGCGCGGGGAGGATCGGGTCCACGAGCCCGATGCCCATGAACGAGATGACGCAGGCGAACGCGACCGCCCAGACGGCCTTGGGTTGGCGAAACGGACTCGCCGGGGCATCGTGGGACATGTTTTAGTTGTACTGCGCTAAGTAAAAGGTGTCGATGACCCGTGGGTCACAGCTCCTCACGCCGGCCGTACGCGGGCCAGTCGCGCAGGTTGACCTGGTCGCACTCGGCCGCCATCGCGTCGATCTCCTCGGCGGACGCGCCCCGTTCGAGGCACTCCGCGAGACGGCGGAAGTACTCCTCGCGCGGAGCGCCGGGCACGAACAGGATGAGGAAGCGCGCCACGTCGTCGCCCACCGCCCGGAAGGCGTGCACCCCGTTGACCGGGACGTGCGCGAAGTCGCCCTCGCCGAGGGTCCGCCAGTCCTCGCCGCTCATCACCGCGAGCCGCCCGGAGACCACCCAGAACGACTCCGAGAACCCCTGGTGGTAGTGCGGGACCGCGCCCACCCGGCCCGGGACGGCCGCGGACTCGAAGAGCCCGAAGCCTCCCCCGACGGTCGTCCCGGGTGCGGTGAAGCGGGCCGGCCCGGCGACCTCGGCGTCGTCGCGGAAGCGGTAGACGCCGGGCGCGGCGTCGGGGTGGCTCGGGAAGCTCATCGGGGACTCACCGCACGTGGGAGGCGACGAAGGGCGGCGCCACGACCTCGCACTCGAGCGCGCGGCCACGGATGTCGACGCTGACCAGGTCACCCTCGGAGAGGCCTGCGGCAGTGTCCAGCAGGGCGAGCGCGATCCCGGTCCGCAGCGTCGGCGAGAAGGTGCCCGAGGTCGTCTCCCCCACCGGGGTCTCCCCCAGCTTCACCGTCATGTGTGCACGCGGGACGCCGCGCCCGGACGCCTTGAGCCCCCACGCCCGCCGTCGGGGACCCCGCTCGCGCTCGGCGAGCAGCGCCTCCCGCCCCCAGAACTCCTCCTTCTTCCACCCGACCGCGAAGCCGACCCGGGCCTGGACGGGCGTGATCTCCGGGCCGAGGTCCTGGCCGTGCAGCGGCAGCCCGGCCTCGGTGCGCAGCGTGTCGCGGGCGCCCAGCCC
Organism: Actinomycetospora sp. NBRC 106378; assembly: GCF_030269685.1. Taxonomy (GTDB): domain Bacteria; phylum Actinomycetota; class Actinomycetes; order Mycobacteriales; family Pseudonocardiaceae; genus Actinomycetospora. The sequence goes on along the minus strand of NZ_BSTT01000005.1, from coordinate 285,169 downwards.
GGCGGGCAGGCCGCCCTGCTCGGCGACGACCGCCGCGAGCGCGTCCCACAGCGTCCCGGCGACCTCCGCGGGCGCGATGAGCTCGTAGCCGTGCTCGCCGGTGTAGCCCGTACGGCAGACGCGGATCTCCCGGTCCTCCCAGGTGCTGTCGACGAAGGCCATGTAGTCGAGGTCGACGTCCCCGGTGTCCGGCAGCACGCCGGTCTCCGCGAGGACGGTGCGCGACGACGGGCCCTGGACGGCGAGCACGACGTGCGCGTCGTGCTCGTCGGTCACCGTGATCCCCTCCGGCGCCACCGCGGCGAGCTGCCGGCCGACGCCCGCGGAGTTCGCGGCGTTCGGCACCGCGAAGACCTCGTCGTCGCCGACCAGGTAGAGGATCAGGTCGTCGACGACGCCGCCGTCCTCGGCGCAGCACAGCGTGTACTGGGCCTTGCCGGGAACGATGCGGCCGAGGTCGTTGGTCAGGCACCGGTCGACGAACCCCGCCGCGCCCGGTCCGGTGATCCGCACCTTGCCGAGGTGGCTGACGTCGAACAGGCCGACGGCCTCGCGGGTGGCCGTGTGCTCCGCGACCGTGCCGGAGTACTGGACGGGCATCTCCCAGCCGCCGAACGGCGCGAACGTGGCCCCGAGGGCCTCGTGGCGGGCGTGCAGGGGGCTCCGGCGCAGGTCCTGTCGCTGTGCGGTCACGGGTCCGGGACCGTACGGCACGGCACGCTGTCGGGGGGTCGTCCTAGCATGCGATCACAGTCCACCAGCAGCACCGGAGGCGCACCGATCGTGACTACCCTGCCCGACCTCGAACTCAGCGACGCCCAGGCGGCGGGGGCGGTCGTCGACGTGCTCGTCGTCGGTCTGCGCCCGGGGGCCGCGGCGGGCGACGGGGGCTCCACCGGGGACGCCGACGAGCCGGTCGCCCCGGTGCTGGTCGGCGCGCAGGACGTCGACGCCGCCTTCTCCGGCGAGCTCGCGTCGCTGCTGGCCCTGACGGGGGCCACGGGCAAGGCCGAGGAGGTCGTCAAGGTCCCGACGCGGGGGGCGATCACGTCGCCGGTGCTGCTCGCGGTGGGTCTGGGGCCGGAGTCGGCGCCCGCGGGGCTGCAGGGCGGCCCGGACGTGGCCGAGCAGGTGCGCCGGGCCTCGGGCGCCGCCGCACGGGCCCTGCCGAAGAACGCGACGACGATCGGGACGACGCTCTCCGCGCTCGACCTCGCCGCGGCCGTGGAGGGCACGGTGCTGGGCGCCTACTCCTTCACCGAGTACCGCACCGCCGACGACGGCCCGGCGCGGTCGGTCCACTTCCTGGGTTCCCCGCACGGCAGCGGCGGTGCCCCGGAGCGCGAGCGGGCCACCCTGGCCGACGCCGCGATGACCGCGCGGGCCGTGTGCGCGGCGCGCGACCTGATCAACACCCCGCCGAACGACCTGTACCCGGCGGAGTTCGCCCGCCGCGCCACCGAGCTGGCCGAGTCCGTGGGGCTCGGGGTGGAGGTGCTCGACGACGCGCAGCTGGCCGAGGGCGGGTACGGCGGGGTGCTCGGGGTCGGCGGTGGCTCGTCGCGGCCGCCGCGGCTCGTTCACCTGACCCACACCCACCCCGACGCCACGCGCACCGTCGCGCTGATCGGCAAGGGCATCACGTTCGACACCGGCGGCATCTCGATCAAGCCTGCCGCGAACATGGACCACATGACCTCGGACATGTCCGGGGCCGCCTGCGTGATCGCCGCGACCTGCCTCGCCGCCGAGCTGGACCTCGCGGTCAACGTGAGCGCGTGGGTGCCGATGGCCGAGAACATGCCCTCGGGCACCGCCTACCGCCCCGGCGACGTGCTCGCGATGTACGGCGGCAAGACCGTCGAGGTCCTCAACACCGACGCCGAGGGCCGGCTGATCCTGGCCGACGCCATCGTGCGGGCCTGCGAGGACGCCCCGGACTACCTGGTGGAGACCTCCACGCTCACGGGCGCACAGGTCGTGGCCCTGGGCTCGCGGACCGCGGGGATCATGGGCCAGGACGCCTTCCGCGACCGCGTGACGGCGGCCGCGGCGTCGGTCGGCGAGGGCGCGTGGGCCATGCCGCTGCCCGAGGAGCTGCGCGGCGACCTCGACTCACGGGTGGCCGACATCGCGAACGTCACCAACCACCGCTTCGGCGGGATGCTCGCGGCGGGCCTGTTCCTGCGCGAGTTCGTCGCCGACGGCGTGCCGTGGGCCCACGTCGACGTGGCCGGCCCGGCGTTCAACACCGGCGGACCGCACGGCTACACCCCGCGCGGGGGCACCGGGATGCCCGTGCGCACGCTCGCCGCGGTGCTCGCGGACGTGGCCGCGCACGGCTAGGACGATCACGTGGGCGGCCGGTTTGCCCGCGGTGGAAGGATGGTCAGCAGCGACCGGCTCCGACACGGGTTCTCGACGGACGGAGCCGGTGGTTCCCGGACGGCCCACACCTGCCGTCGGGAACGTCGCACGTCACACGCCGACGCGGGAGAAGTGAGTTGAGCGAGAGCGACACCTACGACGTCCTCATCCTGGGCGGAGGTTCCGGTGGTTACGCCTGCGCGTTGCGCGCGGCGCAGCTGGGGCTCTCGGTCGCCCTCGTCGAGCAGGACAAGCTCGGCGGTACCTGTCTGCACCGGGGCTGCATCCCCACGAAGGCGCTGCTGCACGCCGCCGAGGTGGCCGACAACGCCCGTGAGGGCGAGCAGATCGGGGTGAAGAGCTCCCTGTCGGGCATCGACATGAGCGGCGTGAACTCCTACAAGGACGGCGTCGTCGCGAAGCTCTACAAGGGCCTGCAGGGGCTGGTGAAGTCCCGCAAGGTCACCATGATCGAGGGCCACGGCCGCCTCGTCGGGCAGGACACCGTCGAGGTCGACGGCCAGCGCTACACCGGCCGCAACGTCGTGCTCGCGTCCGGCTCGTACTCGAAGACCCTGCCCGGCCTCGAGCTCGGTGGCCGCGTGATCACCTCCACCGAGGCGATCAACCTCGACTACGTGCCCGACCGCGTGGTCGTGCTCGGCGGCGGCGTCATCGGATGCGAGTTCGCGAGCGTCTGGAAGTCGTTCGGATCCGAGGTCACCATCGTCGAGGCCCTGCCGCACCTGGTGCCCAACGAGGACGAGTTCCTCTCCAAGCAGCTCGAGCGCCAGTTCCGCAAGCGCAAGATCGCCTTCAAGATCGGCACGAAGTTCACCGGCGTCGAGCAGACCGCCGACGCCGTGACGATCAGCCTGGAGAACGGCGAGCAGATCGAGGCCGACCTCCTGCTCGTCGCCGTGGGCCGCGGCCCCAACACCGCCGACCTCGGCTACGAGGAGCAGGGCGTCACCCTCGACCGCGGGTTCGTCCGCACCGACGAGCGGCTGCGCACCGGCGTGGGCTCGGTCTACGCCGTCGGCGACATCGTCCCCGGTCTGCAGCTCGCGCACCGCGGCTTCCAGCAGGGCATCTTCGTCGCCGAGGAGATCGCGGGACTCAACCCGCCGGTCATCGACGAGACGGGTATCCCGCGGGTCACCTACTGCGAGCCCGAGATCGCGTCGGTCGGCCTCACCGAGGCCCAGGCCAAGGAGGCCTACGGCGAGGTCGTCACCACCACCTACGACCTCGCGGGCAACGGCAAGTCGCAGATCCTGCGCACCGCCGGCGCCATCAAGCTGGTCAAGGGCGGCACGGGCGACGACGCCCCGGTGGTCGGCGTGCACATGATCGGCGCGCGGATCGGCGAGCTCGTCGGGGAGGCGCAGCTGGTCTACAACTGGGAGGCTCTGCCGGTCGAGGTCGCGAACCTCGTCCACGCCCACCCCACGCAGAACGAGGCGTTCGGCGAGGCGCACCTGGCCCTCGCCGGCAAGCCCCTGCACGCGCACGGCTGATCGCCCACACCGGTTTCGTAAGGGAGTACCGAGCACGATGGCCTACACCGTCCAGATGCCTGCTCTCGGCGAGAGCGTCACCGAGGGCACCATCACCCGGTGGCTGAAGCAGGAGGGCGACCACGTCGAGGTCGACGAGCCCCTGCTGGAGGTGTCGACGGACAAGGTCGACACCGAGATCCCCTCGCCGCAGGCGGGCATCCTGCAGCGGATCGTCGCGAACGAGGACGACACCGTCGAGATCGGCGGTGACCTCGCGGTCATCGGCGACGGTGACGGCGACTCGGGAGACTCCGGCGGCTCCGGGGGTGGGCAGGCCGAGGCGCAGTCCGAGCCGGAGCCCGAGCCCGAGCCCGAGCCCGAGCCGCAGTCGGAGCCCGAGCCGGAGCCGGCCCAGGCGTCGTCCGGCGGCAGCAGCTCCGGCGGGTCCGGGGGCGGCTCCGGCGGGGGTTCCGGGACGACGATCGAGATGCCGGCGCTCGGCGAGTCGGTCACCGAGGGCACGATCACCCGCTGGCTCAAGCAGGTCGGCGACTCCGTCGAGGTCGACGAGCCGCTGCTCGAGGTGTCCACGGACAAGGTCGACACCGAGATCCCGTCGCCGGTCGCGGGCACGCTGCTCGAGATCAAGGCGAACGAGGACGACACCGTCGAGGTCGGCGGGGCGCTCGCGGTGGTCGGCGACGGCTCGGCGGGGGGCGGCTCCGGCGGCGGGTCGGCGCAGCCCGAGGAGCAGTCGGGGCCCGACGCGCAGTCGTCGTCGGACACGCAGTCCGAGCCTGAGCCGCGGCAGGAGCAGCAGCAGCCCGAGCCCGAGTCGCAGCCGGCGGCCTCGGACGGGTCGAACACGGCCGAGAGCTCGAACGGCGCGGTGGCGGCCTCCGGGGCCGACGACTACGTCTCGCACGAGACCGAGCAGCCCGCGGGCCCGAGTGGCCCGGCGAACGCGGGATCGCTGGAGTCCGGCGGCGCACCGTCCAACGGCACGGGTGGCGGCGAGACGGCGGGGTCGCCCTACGTCACGCCGCTGGTGCGCAAGCTCGCCCAGGAGCGCGGGGTCGACCTGTCGTCGGTCTCGGGCACCGGGGTCGGCGGCCGTATCCGCAAGCAGGACGTGGTCGCCGCGGCCGAGGAGCAGGAGGCCGCGCAGAAGCAGGCCTCCGCCGCTCCCTCGGCGGACGAGCCGGCCGCGACCCCGTCCGACGGGTCGCAGGGCGCGGTGCACGGCGGCGAGGTGCAGAAGCCGGCGGCGGCCCGCAACTCCAACATCCCGACGCCGGACGACTCCGGCTTGCGCGGCACCACCCAGAAGCTCTCCCGGCGCCGCGCGACCATCGCCAAGCGCATGGTGGAGTCGCTGCAGACCTCCGCGCAGCTCACGACGGTGGTCGAGGCCGACGTCACCCGGATCGCCCGCCTGCGCGACCGGGCGAAGGCCGACTTCGAGCGCCGCGAGGGCGTCAAGCTGTCCTTCCTGCCGTTCATGGCGGTGGCCACCGTGGAGGCGCTCAAGGCGCACCCGCAGGTCAACGCCATGATCGACACGGAGAAGGGCGAGGTCACCTACCACGGTTCCGAGCACCTCGGCATCGCCGTGGACTCGCCGGCCGGGCTGATCGTGCCGGTCATCCACGACGCCGGGGACCTCAACCTCGGAGGACTGGCCCGCAAGATCGCCGACGTCGCCCAGCGGACGCGGGACAACAAGATCTCCCCGGACGAGCTGTCGGGCGGCACCTTCACGATCACCAACACGGGCTCGCGCGGCGCGCTGATCGACACCCCGATCATCAACCAGCCGCAGGTCGGCATCCTCGGCACCGGGGCCGTCGTCAAGAAGCCCGTGGTGGTCAGCGACAGCGAGGGCGGCGAGTCGATCGCCATCCGCTCGACGCTCTACCTGTGCCTGTCCTACGACCACCGCATCGTCGACGGTGCCGACGCCGCCCGGTTCCTCGGGTCGGTGAAGGCCCGCCTCGAGGCCGGTGCGTTCGAGGCGGACCTCGGGCTCGTCTGATCGCAGCAGTCCCTCGAAGGGCCCCGTCGCACCCGCGGCGGGGCCCTTCGCCCGTTCCGGGGCGCCGCGCCTCCGACGTGAGGGGAGGATCCGAGCGCTCTCGTGGGCCGAGGGTTCCCCTCACACGGGAAGGCGCGGGAGGCCGCGGGAGCCCGCGGGAGCGGCGGGACGAACCGGACAGCGTGTCCAGGTCGCGCCACACCCGGGACTCCGCGACGATCACGGTATGCGCGTCGTCATCTCCGGTTCCTCCGGGCTCATCGGCACCGCCCTGGTGCCCCACCTGCGCGGCGCCGGACACGAGGTGATCCGCCTCGTGCGGCGCACCCCGCAGGCCCCCGACGAGCGCGGGTGGGACCCGCCGTCGGGACGGATCGACGACGGCGCCCTCGACGGCGCCGACGCGGTGATCAACCTGTCCGGCGCGGGGATCGCCGACAAGCGCTGGTCGGGCGCCTACAAGCAGGAGCTGCGCGACAGCCGCATCATCCCCACCGACGTGCTGGCCCGCGCCGTGGCCGCCCACGGCATCCCGACCTTCATCAGCGGCTCGGCGGTCGGCTTCTACGGCGACACCGGCAAGGTCGCGGTGGACGAGACCGGGGCGCGTGGCCGCGGTTTCCTGGCCGAGCTCGTGCGGGACTGGGAGAACGCCACCGCGCCGGCCGCGGAGGCCGGCGCCCGCGTGGTGACCATCCGCACCGGGCTGGTGCTCTCCCACTCGGGTGGGCTCATGGGCACGATCAAGCCGGTCTTCCAGTTCGGCCTCGGCGGTCGGCTGGGCTCCGGCGAGCAGTACTGGCCGTGGATCTCCCTCGACGACGAGGTCGGCGCCATCGCGCACGCGCTCGAGCACGACACGGTGGTCGGCCCGCTCAACGCCACCGGCCCCGCCCCCGTCACCTGCCGCGAGTTCACGAAGGTGATGGCGGCGACCATCCACCGGCCCGCCCCGTGGGTGGTCCCCGGCTTCGCCCTGCGCGCCGTGCTCGGGGAGTTCGCCGACGAGGGCGTGCTGGTGAGCCAGCGTGTCCTGCCCGGTGTCCTGGAGCGGGACGGCTACCGCTTCCAGCACCAGACGGTGCAGGCCGCGCTGGCGGCGGTGCTGGAGTGAGTGCGCTGCCGGACGCCGTCGACGTCCTCGTCGTCGGCGCCGGCCTCGCGGGGCTGAACGCCGCCCGCACCGTGGCGCGCTCCGGACGGTCGGTGCTGGTGTGCGAGGCCTCCGACGGGGTCGGCGGGCGTGTGCGGACCGACGTCGTCGACGGCTTCCTGATCGACCGCGGCTTCCAGATCCTCAACACGTCCTACCCCGCGCTGCGCGCGGCGGTGGACCTCGAGGCCCTCGACCTGCACCCCTTCGTGCCCGGCGCCGCCGTCCGTACCGACGACGGCGTGCTCCACCGGGTCGCGCGCCGGCCGAGCTGGTTGCCCCGCAGTGCCCTGACCCGGCTGATCTCCCTGCGCGCGAAGCTCGGGATCGCCGGCTTCACCGCGCGGTCGGTGCTCGTGCCCCCGCAGCGCCAGGCCCGGGCGCCCGAGCGATCCGCCGCCGAGGATCTCGCCCGGTTCGGGCTCCGCGGCGCGGACGTGGACCGCTTCCTGCGTCCGTTCCTCGCGGGCGTGCTCGGCGACGGTGACCTGGAGACGTCCTCCCGGGTCGTGTCCCTCTTCTGGCGCACCTTCGCCCTCGGCGACCTGACTCTGCCGGGCCGCGGGATCGGCGCCATGACCACACACCTCGCCGCACGACTGCCCGCCGGCACGGTGCGTCTCGACACGCCGGTCCGTGAGGTCCGCCCCGGTCGCGTCACCACCGACGACGGGGCGGTGCGGGCCGGGGCCGTGATCGTCGCGACCGAGGGCACCGACGCCGCCGGCCTGCTCGACGGCCGCGTCGAGGCGCCCCGCACGTTCGGCCTGACCAGCCACTACCACGTCACCGACCGGCCGCCGACCCGTCAGGGCCTGCTGCACCTCGACGGCACCGGGGGCCCGATCGTCAACACCATGGTGCTGACCGGCGCCGTCCCCTCGTACTCCCCCGACCACCGCCACCTCGTGGTCTCCACCGTGCTCGGCGGCGAGGCGCTGCCCGAGCCGCGGCTGCGCGCCGAGCTGGAGCGGGTGTGGGGCACCGGCACGGCGCACTGGGAGCACCTCGCGACGCGCGAGATCCCCCGCGCGCTGCCCGCCACGCTCCCGCCGACCCCGCCCGGCCTGCGTCGCCCGGTCGACCTCGGGGACGGGCTGTTCGTGGCCGGCGACCACCGGGACACCCCGTCGGTGCAGGGCGCGCTCGTGTCCGGGCGCCGCACGGCGCAGGCGGCGTTGGCGTCGCTGGGCTGAGCGGTCCTGCCTCGGTGGCAGGAAAGCGTCGTTGCTGTCACCCGGCGACAGCAACGACGCGTTCCTGCCACGGGAGCCGGAGTAGGTTCGGCGGCATGGGTTCCCACCGCGCCAGCAGCGAGCCGGTCGAGGTGCTCGACCTCGGCACCGTCGAGTACACCGCCGCGTGGGACCAGCAGCGCGCCCACCACGCCGCGCGGGCCGACGACTCCGGGCCCGACGTGCTCATGCTGCTCGAGCACCCGAGCGTCTACACCGCCGGGAAGCGCACCCAGCCCGAGGACCGGCCGACCGACGGCACGCCCGTCGTCGACGTGGACCGGGGCGGGCGCATCACGTGGCACGGGCCGGGTCAGCTGGTCGGCTACCCCATCCTCAAGCTCGGTCAGCCCTTCGACGTCGTCGACCACGTCCGGCGTCTCGAGGAGGCACTGATCGCGGTGTGCGCCGGGTACGGCCTGGAGACCGGGCGCGTCGACGGTCGCTCCGGGGTGTGGCTGGCCGCCGCCGGCGGGCGCCCGGAGCGCAAGATCGCCGCGATCGGGGTCCGCGTCGCGCGCGGGACGACGCTGCACGGCTTCGCCCTCAACGCCGACCCCGACCTCACCGCGTTCGGCACGATCGTGCCGTGCGGGATCACCGACGCCGGGGTGACGAGCCTGTCCGCGGAACTCGGACGCCGGGTCGGGGTGGACGAGGTCCGTTCGGCCGTTCCGGACGCGATGCTGGCGGCCTTCTCCGGCGAGCTGCCCGTCAGTGACCACACACTCCCCCGTCCGGAGGACACGGATACGCTGATGGTAGGTAACGTCGCCGTCCAGATGTTGTAATCTTGCGACCGGTCGGCCGCTGTGGGTGACCGCTCGTCGCGGGTCGCGTCAGGAAACGCTGTGCGCGTACGACCCGCCACGGACGGTGAGAGCCATGACCCCCCACGACGTCAACCGCACGGCAGACCCCCGCGCCCGTGCAGGCGCCGGGCTCGTCGCGGCCCTGGTCCTGGCCGGCCTGACCTTGCTCGCGCCGGCCGCGTCGGCCGCCGTCACCTCGGCCCAGGCCGCCCAGCTCAACCAGGTGTTCGCCCTCACCAACCAGTACCGCCAGCAGGCCGGGTGCAAGGCGCTGATCCGCAACTCCTACGCCGAGAAGGCCGCGCAGGGCCACGCGGACTGGATGAACTCGACCGGCACCTTCTCCCACACCGGCGCCAACGGCTCCAGCTTCGTCGACCGCATGAAGGCGGCGGGCTACCCCAGCCCCGGCGGCGAGAACATCGCCTACGGGCAGAAGGACGCCCAGGCCGTGATGACGGCGTGGATGAACTCCCCCGGCCACCGCGCGAACATCCTCAACTGCACGTTCACGCGCATCGGCCTCGGTCTGGCGGGCACGCGCAACTACTGGGTGCAGGACTTCGGCTACTAGATCTCACGACAGAGCCGAGCACGCCGAGAGGAGATCCCGGCGTCCGGGGCAGTCGGCTGCCCCGGACGGCCGCACCGCTCGTCGACCGCTCCGCCCCGACCGGCCGTTCGTCGCCCCACGGGCCCGTGACCTTCCCGTGACCTGAGCGTCCTGCCAGGTTCGACCCGTGGGCCTCCATCGCTTCGAGCACGACCGCCGGCGCCGACTGGCCCTCGGTCTCGGCGCCGCCGCCGTCGTGCTCGGCGTCGTCGTCGCCGTGGTCACCCTGCGGCCCTCCTCCGACGCGGTGCAGGACGCGAGCGCCGCCGCCGCGCTGCCGGTCGCGGCACCCGCCGTCCCCCTCGCCGTCCCGCCCGCCCTGCCCGCCCTGCCCGTGCTCCCGCCGTCCCCCGCCGCGACGACCACCACGGCCGCGAGCACGACCACCACCACGACGACGAGCACGACCACCCGGCGCAGCACCACCCGCGCCGCCGCGCCCGCCGTCGGGACGGGACCCACCGGCCGCGTCCTCGCCCTCGTCAACGCCGAACGCACGAAGGCGGGCTGCGGCGCGGTCGCCGGCAACGCCGCGCTGAACCGGGCCGCCGCCGACTACGCGGCGCTGATGGCCCGCACCGGCACCTTCTCCCACACCGGCCCGGACGGCTCGGACTTCGCCGACCGCGTGCGCGCCGCCGGGTACGACGACCCGGGAGGGGAGAACATCGCGCAGGGTCAGACCAGCGCCGACGAGGTCATGGACGACTGGATGAACTCCCCCGGGCACCGGCGGAACATCCTCGACTGTTCGTTCCACACCCTCGGCGTCGGCGAGTCCGACGACTACTGGGTGCAGGAGTTCGGGCGCTGAGCGCTCACAGGCCGCCGACGTCCGCCACGAACCGCAGGTGCTCGAGGTCGGACAGGTCGAGCACCTGCAGGTAGACCCGCTCGACCCCGACGGCGGCGAACTCCGCGAGCCGGGCGGTGATCTCCGCGGCCGTCCCGGCGATGCCGTGGGCACGCAGCTCGTCGGGCTCGCGCCCGAGGGCGCCGGCGCGCCGCGCGACGTCCGCCTCGCTCGCGCCGGCACAGAGCACCTGGGCGGTCGAGTACCGGAGGGTCGCCGGGTCGCGCCCGACCGCCGTGCACGCGTCACGGACCCGCCCGAGCTGGGCCGCCACCTGCTCCACCGGGGCGAACGGCACGTTGACCTCGTCGGCGAACCGGGCGGCGAGCTCCGGGGTCCGGCGTGGTCCGGTCCCGCCGATGATGATCGGGGGGTGCGGGTCCTGCAGCGGCTTGGGCAGCCCGGGGCTCTCGGTGAACCGGTAGTGCTCGCCGTGGAAGGTGTAGCCCTGCCCGACCGGCGTGTTCCACGCCCCGGTGAGCACCTCGAGCTGCTCGCCGAGCATGTCGAAGCGCGCACCCGTCGTCGGGAAGGGGATGCCGTAGGCGTGGTGCTCGGCCTCGTACCAGCCGGTGCCGATGCCGAGCTCGATCCGGCCACCGGACATCTGGTCGACCTGCGAGACGGCGACGCCGAGCGGACCGGGCAGCCGGAAGGTGACCGAGGTCATCATCGTGCCGAGGCGGATCGTCGACGTCTCCCGGGCGAGGGCGCCGAGCGTGACCCAGGCGTCGGTCGGCCCCGGGAGGCCCGTCGAGCCCCCCATCGCGAGGTAGTGGTCGGAGCGGAAGAAGGCGTCGAACCGGCATTCCTCCGCGCACCGCGCGACGCGGAGCAGGTCGTCGTAGGTGGCGCCCTGCTGCGGTTCGGTGAAGATCCGGAGGTCCATAGCGTTGATCAGCCTAACGAGGGAGCGGGCGTAGTCTGGTACCCGTGACCACGAGCGCTGACCCCACGGCCCCGGCCGGACGCAAGCTGCTCCGCCTCGAGGTCCGGAACTCGCAGACGCCCATCGAGCGCAAGCCCGACTGGATCCGCACGCGCGTGCAGACCGGCCCGAACTTCTCCGAACTCAAGGGCATGGTGCGCTCCGCCGGGCTCGCCACCGTCTGCGAGGAGGCGGGCTGCCCCAACATCTACGAGTGCTGGGAGGACCGCGAGGCGACCTTCCTCATCGGTGGCGAGCAGTGCACCCGGCGGTGCGACTTCTGCCAGATCGACACCGGGAAGCCCTCCCCGCTCGACCGCGACGAGCCCCGCAAGGTCGCCGAGTCGGTGCGCCAGATGGGGCTGCGCTACTCCACGATCACCGGCGTCGCCCGGGACGACCTCGACGACGGCGGGTCCTGGCTCTACGCCGAGACCGTCCGCCAGGTCCACGCGCTGAACCCGGGCACGGGCGTCGAGCTGCTGATCCCCGACTTCGACGACCGGGACGACCAGCTCGGCCCCGTCTTCGACGCCGCCCCCGAGGTGCTCGCGCACAACCTCGAGACCGTGCCGCGCATCTTCCGCCGCATCCGTCCGGCGTTCCGCTACGAGCGCTCGCTCGACGTGATCCGCAAGGCGCGCGCCGCCGGCCTCGTCACGAAGTCCAACCTCATCCTCGGCATGGGCGAGACCCCCGAGGAGGTCACCGCGGCGATGCAGGACCTGCACGACGCCGGGTGCGACCTGCTCACCCTGACCCAGTACCTCCGTCCCTCGCTGCGCCACCACCCGGTGGAGCGCTGGGTGAAGCCCGAGGAGTTCGTCTCCCACCGCGACGCCGCCCTGGAGATGGGGATCGCCGGGGTCATGGCCGGGCCGCTGGTGCGCTCGTCGTACCGCGCGGGGCGGCTCTACGCCCAGGCCAAGCTCCACCGTGGCGAGGCCCTGCCCGAGGGCATGGAGGAGCTCGCCGCCGAGGGCGAGGCGCGCCAGGAGGTCGGATCGGTCCTCGCGCGCCGCGCGTAGGCGTCCATCCGGCAGAATGGACGGCATGGCCAAGGGCACTGCCGGTAAGGCGACCAAGGAAGAGAAGAAGGCCGCCAAGCAGGCTGCCCGCGCTGCCCGCAAGCAGCGCTGGTCGCAGATCTGGCAGGCCTTCCAGATGCAGCGCAAGGAGGACAAGCTCCTCCTGCCGCTGATGATCGGCGCGGTGGTCGTGACGGCGCTGATCTTCCTCGTCATCGGGCTGCTCCTGGGGCAGTCCTGGTACCTGGTGCCGATCGGCGTCATCCTCGGCCTCGCGGTCGCGATGATCGTGTTCGGGCGCCGGGTGCAGAACAACGTGTACGCCAAGGCCGACGGGCAGCCCGGGGCCGCCGGGTGGGCGCTGGACAACATGCGCGGTCCGTGGCGGGTCACGCAGGCCGTCGCGGGGACCACGCAGCTCGACGTCGTGCACCGGGTGATCGGCCGGCCGGGCGTCGTCCTCGTGGCCGAGGGCGCCTCGCACCGGACGAAGGGCCTGCTCGCGCAGGAGAAGAAGAAGGTCTCGCGCGTCGCCGGTCAGGTGCCGATCTACGAGGTCGCGGTCGGCAACGCCGAGGGCGAGGTGGAGCTCTCGAAGCTGCAGCGCCACATGGCCAAGCTCCCCCGCAACATCGACCGCACGCAGATGGACACCATCGAGAAGCGGCTCGCGGCCATCGCCGGCCGCGGCGGACCCGCGATGCCCAAGGGCCCGGTGCCCAAGGGTGCGCAGATGAAGGGGATGCAGCGCACGGTCCGCCGTCGCTGACCGGTTCCCGACGACGGGTGCGGCCCTGCCTTCCGCGAGGCGCACGCCAGGCAGGCCCGTCCGCCCTCCGGCGCTGCCTCACGTGCCCCTCGTGACCGGGTGCCTCAGCGCGAGCGCACCACCACGGTGCGGCTGACCCGGTCGTGCAGGCCCCGGCCGTCGCGGTCCATGATCGCCGCGGGCACCACGAAGAACAGGGACGCGCTCCGGGCCAGCGCCCACGGCCCCACCCGGTCGGCGCCGTCGGTGCGCAGCACCCGCATGCCGGTGAGCACCATGGCGGGCGTCTGCCCGATGACCGCCACCGGGACCGTCACGAGCACCGCCCACACCACGAGGCTGAGCGTCGGCGGCGCCGGGAAGCTGATCGCGGAGGCCACGACGCCACCGATCAGCAGGTCGAGCAGGAACTGACCCAGGCGCGCCGGAGGGCTCGCCGCCGACCCCGGGCCCGATTCGGGGAGGCCGAGGTCACGGCCCGGGTACCCGTCGTCGGGTTCGGGGCCCCGCGTGGCGCCGCGCACCGACGTGGGACGCCCGTTCGGCCCAGCCTTCGGCACGGCTCGTGTCGGCGCCGACTCGCGAACCGCCCGATCGCGACCTTCCGGACCACCACTCGACGCCCGATCAGGCCCGTCGTCGGTGAGCCATTCACGAAACCACGACACTCTGACAGGCTACGGTGCCGCACCGTCGGGGTGCGTCACGGCAGCGTCGCCAGGATCACCCCTGAGCCCCCGGGCCCGTGTGTGACGCGAGCCCGTTAACTGCTGCGAAACACCGGTGCGACCCGCGAGAAACCTCCGCCGCCTAGCGTCCGGTTCACCTGAAACGGTGATGCGATCCCGGCCGGGCGGGGTGGCTCGACCGTGAAGACAGTGCCAGAGAAGGAGCCAGCGAGGGTGTTCAGCAACAAGGACGAGGTCTTCAAGTACATCTCCGACGAGGGGGTGCAGTACGTCGACGTCCGGTTCTGCGACCTCCCCGGCCAGATGCAGCACTTCACCGTGCCCGCCTCGGAGTTCGGCGACGCCGTGTTCGAGGACGGCCTCGCGTTCGACGGGTCGTCGGTCACCGGGTTCCAGACCATCAACGAGTCGGACATGACGCTGCTGCCCGACGTCGCGACGTCGCGCATCGACCCGTTCCGGGCCCAGAAGACCCTGAACATCAACTTCTTCGTCCACGACCCGCTGACGCTCGAGGCCTACAGCCGCGACCCGCGCAACGTGGCCCGCAAGGCGGAGAACTTCCTGTCGACGGTCGACGTCGCCGACACCTGCTTCTTCGGCCCCGAGGCCGAGTTCTACATCTTCGACGAGGTCCGCTACGAGTCCTCGATGCGGACCCAGTACTACGCGGTCGACTCGATCGAGGGTGCCTGGAACACCGGGCGGGACGAGCCGGGCGGCAACAAGGGCTACAAGATCGCCCCCAAGGGCGGCTACTTCCCGGTCGAGCCGACCGACCAGACCTCGGACCTGCGCGCCGCCATCGGCACCAACCTCACCAACTCCGGCTTCGAGCTGGAGAAGCTGCACCACGAGGTCGGCACCGGCGGCCAGGCCGAGATCAACTACAAGTTCAACACGCTGCTGCACGCCGCGGACGACCTGCAGCTGTTCAAGTACATCGTCAAGAACACGGCGTGGCAGGCGGGCAAGACCGTCACCTTCATGCCGAAGCCGATCGCCGGCGACAACGGCTCGGGCATGCACTGCCACCAGTCGCTGTTCAAGGGTGGCGAGCCGCTGTTCTACGACGAGAACGGCTACGCCGGGCTCTCGGACCTCGCCCGCCACTACATCGGCGGCATCCTGCACCACGCGCCGTCGCTCGTGGCGTTCACCAACGCCACGGCGAACTCGTACCACCGCCTGGTGCCCGGCTTCGAGGCCCCGATCAACCTGGTCTACTCGAACCGCAACCGCTCCGCCTGTGTGCGCATCCCGATCACGGGCAACAACCCGAAGGCCAAGCGCCTCGAGTTCCGCTGCCCCGACTCGTCGGGCAACCCGTACCTGTCGTTCGCGGCCATGATGATGGCGGGCCTCGACGGCATCCGGAACAAGATCGAGCCGCCGACGCCGGTCGACAAGGACCTCTACGAGCTCCCGCCGGAGGAGGCCGCCAACATCGCGCAGGTGCCGGCCAGCCTCGACGCCGCGGTGAACAACCTCGAGGCCGACCACGACTACCTGCTCGAGGGCGGCGTGTTCACGTCCGACCTGATCGAGAAGTGGATCGAGCTCAAGCGCGACGACGTCACGGGCCTGCGGCTGCGCCCGCACCCGTACGAGTTCGAGCTGTACTACAACTGCTGATCCGGCAGCCGCACGGAACGGCCCGGTCCCCGCGCGGGGGCCGGGCCGTTCTGCGTTGTCCGGCCGTTCCCGACGACGGGTCGGTGCCTGGTCCTACCGCCGGTCCCGCAGGTCCTCCCGCGGGGAGAGCGCCGCGGCGGCCACGTACTGGTAGACGTACCGGATCTCCTCACCCTGGCTGATGGGCACGCAGACCCAGCCGACCCACTCCCCCGTCGTGGTCCGGCGCCACCCGAGGAGCTCGCCCGGGACGCGGCTCTGGAGGTCGACCCCGTCGGGCACCGCCCGGGGCGGCCGGCCGGTCGGCCGCGGGTAGGCCACGGCGAGGTCGACCCAGACCCGACGCACCTCCGTGCGCTGCAGGGCGCCCGAGCGGTCGTTCCGCCGCTGCGCCGGCCCACGCTCCTCGAACACGTGTTCGATGATGACTTGTGGCCCCGTCCTCGCGCCAGCCGACCCGCCCACATCACCCGGCGTAGCGATCGACGGAGCGTGACCATCAGCCGCGAGAACTGTCAATCTTCGACATAAATCCGCGAACTGGCCGTCGAACTCTTGCCCTGATACGCACGCTGTGTGACTCTATGGCGGTCCACACAGGTGAAGCACTCGCTCACCGGACCAGAAGAAGTCACTCAGTGTGAGGAGCTCGTCATGCGTCGTCCGTCCTGGAAGTCCGCACTCGCCACCGTCGCCGTCGCCGGCGCCGCGCTGCTCGCCACCGCACCCCCAGCCCTGGCCCAGGATGGCGGGGGTGGCCCCGATCCGACCCGGGCACCGATCGCGGAGCGGGTCAGCGGCGAGGTGATCCCCGCCGTCGACCGCCTCCAGATCACCTCGGCGCAGGGCCTCCTCGTCAACCCGAACACCGGTGAGTACGCCCGCGTCGACGCCTTCTCGGTCGGCTGCACCGGCTTCACCGTCTCCTCCGACGGCTGGATCGCCACCGCCGGCCACTGCGTGGACCCGGCCATGATGGCCATGCAGGCCCGCATCACGGTCGCCAACGAGTACGGCGCCGCGGGCTACGACGCCAACGCGATGTACACCTACCTGCAGGACTTCGTCTTCGTCGACGGCACCGGGAACTCCGCGCCGGCCATCACCGTCCAGGTGCTGCCCGCCACCGCCAACCCCGGCGACAAGCCGATGGACGCCAAGGTCGTCGACTACCAGGCCTACAACAAGGGCGACACGGCCCTGCTCAAGGTGGACGGCCACAACATGATCAGCGTCGAGGTGGCCCCGGGCGGCCCGGCGCCGACCGGCACCCCGGTGATGTCGATGGGCTACCCCGGCGCCCGGGACGACGCCATGGACCCGAGCATGACGCCCACCTGGAAGGAGGGCGCGGTCAGCTCCCAGCAGACCCAGGACGGCATCTCCTACACCGAGGTGACCACCGAGATGGGCCACGGCATGAGCGGCGGCCCCACGGTCAACCAGCAGGGCCAGGTCATCGGCATCAACAGCCAGGCCACCGGTGACGGCGGCAACTCGTTCAACTTCATCGCCCCGTCCTCCCGGATCGCCGAGATGATGGCCCGCAACGGCGTCCCCAACGCCCCGAGCCCCGTCGACACCGCCTACCGGAACGGTCTGGACCTCTACTACCAGGGCTACTACTCCGACGCGATCGAGCAGTTCGACCAGGTCCTCGCGGTCGCCCCGGGCAACAAGGCCGTCGTGGACTACAAGAACCGGGCCGTGCAGGCGCACGACCAGTTCGGTGACACGGGCCTGGGCCTGCTCGGCTGGGGTCTGATCGGTGGCGGCACGCTCCTCGTGCTGGCGCTCGGCGGCGGCGTCGTCGCCCTCGTGGTCCGCCGTCGTCGGGCTCCCGTCGCCGCCGGTCCGGTCGACCTGACCCAGCCCGGCTTCGGGCTGCCGGCCGGCTACCAGGTGCCGCTGCAGCAGAACCCCGCGGCCACGCCGCAGTACCAGCAGCAGTACCAGCAGTACGGCCCGCAGGTCCCCCAGCAGGCACCCGCCGGCTTCGGTGCCGCCCCGTTCGGCCAGTCCGGCCCGATGCCGGCCGCGCCCGCCTCGCCGCCCGTCGGGTTCCCGGCGCCGGTCGCCCCGACCGCCCCGGCTGCCCCCACCGCCCCGCGGCACGAGGCACCTGCAGCCGCCCCGGAGGCCCCGGCCGTCGCCCTCGCGACCCCGCCGTCGGGCTTCCCGACGCCGGCCACGGAGGTCCCGGCGGCACCCGCGGTCGAGCACCACAGCGGGCCGGGCCACTGCCCGAACTGCGGCGCCGCCCGCGCCGCCGGCGCCCGCTTCTGCGGCGGCTGCGGGGTGGGGCTCGCCTGATCCACCGCTGATCCACCCCGCACGACGACGGGCCGTCCGGCTGCTGCCGGGCGGCCCGTCCGCGCGTCCGGGTCCCACGAGACTGTCGGGGGTCGCTGCGAGGGTGCGACCATGACCGGCACGGACCACCCGCAGTGAGGGAGGCGCACCGTGGCCGCACCGCAGCAGGAGGAGGAGGAGGCCCCCGGCTTCCTCCACCACTCCGAGCCCTGGACCGAGCGGGACTGGCTCGCGCTTCCGGAGAGTCCGAACGTCGAGCTCGTCGACGGTGCCCTCGTGATGAGTCCCTCGGGACGGCCCCGACACGGAGTGCTGATCTTCCGGCTGTGCGCCGTGCTGGACGCGGCGGCTCCGCCCGAGCAGCGGGTCCTCACGGAGCCCAACCTGCGGTTGGCTCCTGACCGTGTCCTGATCCCGGACGTGGCGCTCGTCGCGGGCACCACGGACCTCGATGCCATGATCGACGATGCATCGCTCGCCGTGCTCGTCATCGAGGTGGTGAGCCCGGGGAACGCCGCGTACGACCGCATGCTCAAGCCCCGTCTCTACGCCGAGGCCGGCATCCGCTGGTACCTGCGAGTGGAGCAGGAGGGCCCGGTCGGGCACCTGCACGAACTCGTCGACGGCGCCTACCGCGAGGTCGCGCGCGGACCCGTCGTCGAGCTGGCCGAGCCGTTCCACGCGACGCTCGACCTGCCGCACCTGGCCCGCTGAACGGTCACCGAGCGAGCGCGTCCCGCAGGGCGAGGATGCGGTCGACCGAGACCTCGACGTCCTGGGCCGTCGTCGACCAGTTCGACACCGAGAACCGCAGCGCCGGCGCGCCGTCCCACACGGTGGTGCCGACCCAGCAGGTGCCGTCCGCCGCGACCGCCCGTGCGAGGTCGGCGACGTCGACCCCGGGCACGCGCAGCAGGACCTGGTTGAGCACCACGTCGTTGAGGACGTCCACCCCGCCCGCCGCGAACCGGTCGGCCGCGCGGACGGCGAGGTCGCAGCACCGGTCGACGAGGTCGGCCACCCCGGTGCGGCCCAGGGCGCGCAGCGCCGCCCACACCGGTATCCCGCGGGGCCGGCGGGAGTTCTCCAGGGTGCGGGTGGAGGGGTCGAGCTCCCCGAGGGGCAGGTAGGGCGCGGACACCGACATGGCCGTGGTCAGGGCGGCCCGGTCGCGGACGACGGCGAGCGCCGCGTCGTAGGGCACGTTCAGCCACTTGTGCCCGTCGACCGCCCACGAGTCGGCGTGCTCCGCCCCGGCGACCAGGTGCCGCCGGGACGGGGAGGCGGCCGCCCACAGCCCGAACGCGCCGTCGACGTGCAGCCACGCCGGCCCGGCCGAGCGCACCACGGCCGCGATCTCCCCCAGCGGGTCGCACGCCCCCGTGTTCACCTGTCCGGCCTGCGCGCACACCAGCACCGGCCCGATGACCGACGCCAGCGCCGTCTCCAGCGCTGCCGGCGACATCCGGCCCTGCGCGTCGGTCGCCACCCGCACGGCGTGCCGCGCGCCGAACCCGAGCAGGCGCAACGCCTGCACCACCGTCGCGTGGGCCGCGGCCCCGACGAGCACCGTGACCGGTGGTGCGCCCGCCAGCCCCTCGGCCTCGACGTCCCGGCCGAGGGCGGCGAGCAGGGCGTGCCGGGCGGCGGCGAGGCAGGTGATGTTCGCGGTCTGGGCGCCGGTCGCGAACCCGACGGCCGCGTCCACCGGCAGGCCGAGCAGCTCGAGCGCCCAGCGCCCGGCCACCTCCTCCACGACCGCCGCGCCCGGTGACATCACCGCCACGGCCGCGTCCTGGTCGGTCGCCGACACCACCCAGTCCGCCGCGAGGGCCGCGGGCACCGAGCCGCCGGTGACGAACCCGAAGTACCGGGGCCCGCCGCTCGCGACGAGGCCGGGTTCGAGCGCCGCGGTCAGCTCGCCGAGCACCGCGGCCGCGCCGAGCCCGTCGTCGGGAAGATGGCCGAACCCGGCCTGCAGGGCGGCGGGATCCACCGGGACGCCGACCGGACGGGTGGGCAGCGAGTCGAGCCACCGGTCGGCGAACGCGCGGGCCGCGTCGAGCGCCGGTCCGTAGCCGTCCATCAGACCGCCGAGAACACCCGGTCGACCACCGCGCGGGCGTGACGGGTGATGCGGCGGTACTCGTCGATGCAGGCGCCGGGATCGTCCTCCGGGAAGCCGAGCGCCGACGCGATGGCGGCCAGCTCGCGACCCGAGCGGGGCAGCTGGTCGGTCGGCTTGCCGCGGACGAGCGTGGCGATCCCGCGGGCGCGGGTGGCGGTCGTCCAGCCCGCCGCGAGCTCGGCGGCGTCGCCCGCGGTGAGCAGGTCGGCGGCCTGCAGCGCCTCGAGGGCCTCGAGGGTCGAGGGCGTGCGCAGCGCGGGCACGGCCGCGGCGTGCTGGAGCTGCAGCAGCTGCACCGTCCACTCGACGTCGGCCAGCCCGCCGGTGCCGAGCTTCGTGTGCAGCGCCCGGTCCGCGCCGCGCGGGAGCCGCTCGGCGTCGACCCGCGCCTTCATCCGGCGGATCTCGGTCGCCTGCTCCTCGGGCAGCCCGCCCTCGGGGTAGCGGTAGGGCGCGATCATCTCGGTGAAGCGCCGACCGAGGTCCTCGTCGCCCGCGACGGGGCGGGCCCGCAGCAGGGCCTGGCACTCCCAGGTCTGCGCCCACCGGCGCAGGTAGTCCGCGTAGGAGGACAGGGTGCGGACCAGCGGGCCGCTGCGGCCCTCCGGTCGCAGCTTGGTGTCCACCTCCAGGGCGGGGTCGGGGCTGGGGGCGCCGAGCGCGGCGATCGCCGACTCGACCACGCTGCGGGCGTAGGTGGTGGCCTCCTGGTCGGTGGCGCCCTCCGTGGGCTCGCACACCGCGACGACGTCGGCGTCCGAGCCGTAGCCCAGCTCCCCGCCGCCGAGGCGCCCCATGCCGATGATCGCGATGATGGCCGGCGCCGGACGGTCGCCCGCCCGCTCCCGGATCGCGGCCTCCAGCGCCGCCTGCAGCACGGCGGCCCAGACGCTCGTCAGCGCCGTGCACACGCGGGGGACGTCGGTCAGGCCGAGCAGGTCCGCGCACGCCACCCGCAGGAGCTCCACGCGGCGCAGCGAGCGGGCGACGTTGCCGGCCGAGCGCGGGTCGGTGTGCCGGGCGACGGCCGCGCGCAGCGACTGCGCGACCTCGCCGGGCTCCCGGGCGACGAGCTCGGCCGACGGGCCGTCGCCCCCGAGCAGCCGGAGCACCTCCGGCGAGCGCGGCATCATCTCGGCCACCCAGCGGGACGTACCCAGCACGTACATGAGGCGGTCCGCCGCGAGCCCCTCGTCGCGCAGCAGGGCGAGGAACCACGGGGTCGACGCGAGCGCCTCGGAGACCTTGCGGTAGGCGAGCAGGCCGTGGTCGGGGTCGGCGGTGTGACCGAGCTGGTCGAGCAGCACCGGCAGCAGCGCCCGCTGGATGCGCGCCGCGCGGCTCGTCCCGGCGGTGAGCGCGGCGACGTGCTTGAGCGCCCCCGACGGCGAGCTCCACCCCAGTGCCGCCAGGCGCCGCGTGGCGGACTGCTCGGTGAGCACCAGGTCCGAGCCCGCCACCCGCGCCACCGACTCCAGCAGCGGGCGGTAGAAGAGCTTCTCGTGCAGCCGGCGCACCCGCACGGTGGTGCGCGAGCGCTCGGCCTGCAGCACCCCCACCGCGTCCCGGCGGCCGTCCGGGCGCAGCTTCGCCGCGCGGGCGAGCCAGCGCAGACCCGCGGTGTCGTCGTCGGAGGGGAAGAGGTGGGTGCGGCGCAGCTTCTGCAGCTGCACCCGGTGTTCGAGCAGGCGCAGGAAGCGGTAGGAGGCGGCGAGGTTCGCGGCGTCGTCCCGACCGATGTAGCCGCCCTCGCCGAGCGCGGCGAGGGTCTCGAGCGTGTTCTGCCCGCGCAGCGACTCGTCCCCGCGCCCGTGCACGAGCTGGAGCAGCTGCACGGCGAACTCCACGTCGCGCAGGCCGCCGCGACCGAGCTTGAGCTCGCGGTCGGCGACGTCGTGGCGGATGTGGTCCTCGACCCGCTTGCGCATCGCCCGCACGTCGGCCACGAAGTCGTCCCGCTCGGCGGCACTCCACACCATCGGCGCGAGGGCCTCGCAGTACTCCCGCCCGAGCTCCCGGTCGCCCGCCACCGGCCGGGCCTTGAGCAGCGCCTGGAACTCCCAGGTCCGGGCCCACCGCTGGTAGTAGGACACGTGCCCGTCGAGGGTGCGGGTCAGCTGGCCCTGCCGTCCCTCGGGACGCAGGTTCGCGTCGACCTCGAGGAACGCCTCGGTGGCCACCCGCATCATCGCCGCCGCGAGCCGCGTCGCGACGTCCGCGGGGCCCTCGTGCAGGAAGATGACGTCGATGTCGGAGACGTAGTTCAGCTCCCGCCCGCCGCACTTGCCCATGCCGATCACCCCGAGGCGCACGCCCGCGGCCCGCTCCGCACCGATCTCGGCCCGGGCCACCGCGAGCGCCGCCTCCAGGCCCGCGGCCGCGACGTCGGCGAGCTGCCCGGAGATCGCGTCGACGGGCCAGAACGGCAGCTCCGGCTCGCACACCGACTGCAGGTCCGCGGCCGCGAGCAGCAGCACGTCGTCGCGCCAGGCCAGGCGCAGCAGCTCCACCGCCGCCTGGCCGGTGACGCCCGCGACCGGGGCGTCCGTGTCGGGCTTCGCGCCGACCGCGTCGAGGTGCGTCCGGCAGCGGTCCGCCGCGCTCGGCATCCGGGAGGTGTCGTGCACCCGGCCCGGGGCGAGGACGGTGCGCAGCAGCCGCCAGCGCTCGGGCTGGTTGATCAGGTGGTCGCCCAGCGCCGTCGAGGCGCCGAGCACCCCGAACAGGCGCCCGCGCAGCCCCTGGTCGACGCGCAGCGCCTGGTCGAGCTCCGACCACGCCTCCCCCAGCGACTCGCGCAGCCGCTCCACGGCGGTGAGCGCGAGGTCGGGGTCGGCGGCCCGCGCCAGGGCCCAGACGACGAGGGCGGCGGCCGGCACGGCGTCGTCCCCGTCCCACCAGCCGAGCTCGGCCAGGCGGGGCCCGGCGTCGGGGTCGGTGAAGCCGAGCCGGGCCGGCGTGCGGGCAGGCCGACGGTCGCGCGCGGAGGGCGGGACGGAGACGGAGCGAAGCGGAGCTCGACCATCAGCGCTCGTCACCCGGGCGAGCCTAGTCGCGCCGTCCCGACGACGAGTCCGGCCGCCGTGGCGCCCTGCTGACGTCGGGCGTCAGCCGTGTGCCACCGCTGACGTCCGGGCCGCGGACTACAGCGTCGGTAGGTAGGTCGCCAGCTCGTAGGGGGTGACGTTGCGGCGGTAGGCGTCCCACTCGCTGCGCTTGTTGCGCAGGAAGAAGTCGTAGACGTGCTCGCCGAGGATCTCCGCCATGAGGTCGGACTGCTCGAAGGCCTGCAGCGCGCCGTCGAGGTTCTGCGGGAGCGTCTGGTAGCCCATCGCGCGGCGCTCGCCCTCGGTCAGCGACCAGACGTTGTCCTCCGCGGCCGGCGGCAGCTCGTAGCCCTCGGCGATGCCCTTGAGACCGGCGCCGAGGATCACGGCGTAGGCCAGGTAGGGGTTCGCGGCGGAGTCCAGCGAGCGCACCTCGACGCGGCGCGAGGACGCCTTGCCCGGCGAGTACATCGGCACGCGGACCAGGGCGGACCGGTTCGCGTGGCCCCAGCACACGGCGGTCGGGGCCTCGCCGCCCACGACGAGGCGCTTGTAGGAGTTGACGAACTGGTTGGTCACCGCGGACATCTCCCGCGCGTGGCGCAGGACCCCGGCGACGAACGCCTTGCCGGTCTTCGACAGCTCGTAGGGCTCGGCGGCGTCGTGGAAGGCGTTCTGGTCACCCTCGAACAGGCTGATGTGGGTGTGCATCGCCGAGCCCGGGTGCTGGGTGAACGGCTTGGGCATGAACGAGGCCCGCACGCCCTGGGTGATCGCCACCTCCTTCACGAGGTAGCGGAACGTCATGATGTTGTCGGCCATCGACAGCGCGTCGGCGTAGCGCAGGTCGATCTCCTGCTGCCCCGGCCCGCCCTCGTGGTGGGAGAACTCCACCGAGATGCCCATCGCCTCGAGCGAGTCGATGGCGCGGCGCCGGAAGTGCGGCGCGATGTCGTGGCTGGCCTGGTCGAAGTAGCCGCCGGTGTCGGCGGGGACCGGCGGCGTGCCGTCGTCGGGGAGGTCGCGCAGCAGGTAGAACTCGATCTCGGGGTGCACGTAGCAGGTGAACCCGGCCTCGGCGGCGCGCGAGAGCGCGCGGCGCAGGACGTGGCGCGGGTCGGCCCACGACGGCGAGCCGTCGGGCATCGTGATGTCGCACAGCATCCGGGCCGAGTAGTGGTCGCCGTCGGCGTCCTCCCAGGGCAGCACCTGGAAGGTCGACGGGTCGGGCTTCGCGACCATGTCCGACTCGTAGACCCGACTGAAGCCCTCGATCGACGACCCGTCGAAACCGATGCCCTCCGCGAACGCCCCCTCCAGCTCCGCCGGGGCGATCGCGACCGACTTCAGGTAACCCAGGACGTCGGTGAACCACAGCCGCACGAAGCGGATGTCGCGCTCGTCCAACGTCCGCAGGACGAACTCCTGCTGCCGATCCATGCTCGCGACCCTAAGGAGACGGTGTTACAGGGACGTCACAGGGGTCCCCCGTCGGGACCGTGATCACCCGGTCTCGCCACACCGGGCGTTCGGCGGGGCCGGCGTCCCGTCGACGAGGTACCGGGTCACGATGGCGTCGACGCACGGGAAGTTCTGGAACGTGGCCGTGTGCTGGTCGCCGACCTTGGTCAGCAGCGAGCCGTTCAGCGCCTTCGCGAGGTCGACCCCCGCCTGGTAGGGCGTGGCCGGATCGCCGGTGGTGGACACCACGAGCGGCGGGGCGAGGCCGGGCACCTGCGGCGTGTGCGGGCCCCCGGTCACCGGGGCCTGCGCCGGCCAGAACGCGCACGAGTCGAGCGCGGAGCTCGCCCCGCGCCCGGAGTCGAGGAACGGCGCGGCCTCGTTGTAGCGCTGCGCCCGGTCCAGGGCCTGAGCCGGGTCGGTGACCCGCGGGTCGTCCACGCAGCGGATCGCGGTGAACGCGTCCTGCTGCGGGGAGTAGGAGCCGTCGGGCGCCCGGTCGTAGTACTGGTCGGCGAGGCCCATGAGGGTCTGCCCGCGGCCCTGGGCCAGCTCGGTCAGGCCCTGGCGCAGGTCGGGCCACAGCGAGGTCGCGTAGAGCGCCTGGATGGTGCCCTGCTGGGCGTCGTTGTAGGAGAGCACCCGGCCGTCGGGCAGCCGGATCGGCGCCTCGATCAGCGGCCGCGTCATCGCCTGGAAGCGGGCCGTCGCCTGCGTCGGGTCGGAGCCGAGAGCACAGCCGGGCCTGCTCGCGCAGTCCTTCGCGAACGCCTCGAACGCGCCCTGGAAGCCGCGGCCCTGGTCGATGACCTCCTCGGTCGGGTCCTGGTTCGGGTCCAGGGCGCCGTCGAGGACCAGCGCGCGCACGTTGCGCGGGAACTGCTCGGCGTAGGTGTAGCCGAGGCGGGTGCCGTAGGAGAAGCCGAGGTAGGTCAGCTGCCGGTCGCCGAGCGCCGCGCGCAGCACGTCCATGTCCTTGACGACGTCGCGGGTCCCCGCGTTCGCCAGCAGGTCGACCCCGCTGCGCGCCGCGCACCCGTCCGCGGTCTGACGCGCCAGGCCGTTCGCCCGCGCCACCCCGGCCGGCGACGGGTCGGTGATGTCGGCGGCGCGCTGGGCGTCCTGCTCCGGCCCGGTCAGGCACCGGATGGTCGGGGTGCTCGCGCCGATACCCCGGGGGTCGAAGCCGACGAGGTCGAACCGGCGGGCCACCTCGTCGCCCTTGGTGATGAGCGCGAGCTGGGAGGACAGGCTCACCCCGGAGGCGCCCGGCCCGCCGGGGTTGACCAGCAGCGAACCGATGCGCTGGTCCGGGTCGCTCGCCCGCACCCGCGACACCGCGATCTGCGCGGTCCGGCCGCCCGGGTTCGCGTAGTCGATCGGGACCTCGAGGCGCGCGCACTCGAAGCCGGGCTGGTCGTAGTAGAGCCGGTCCTCGTCGGTGGTGGCGAACGGCAGGCACGAGCCCCAGCGCAGCTGCTGGGAGTAGAAGCGCTCCAGCCCCGGCGGGACCGCGTCGGCGGGCGCCGCCGAGGACGAGGTGGTCCCGGGGGCCGTCGCCGTGCCCGGGACCGCGTCGGCGCACGCCGCGGCGGCGAGCACCACCGCGAGCAGCGCCGCGAGCCGCCACACCCGCCGTCGGGAACTCCTCGGACGGACGGACCTGCTCCCCGGACGCATCCGGTCATCCTCGCAACCGCCGGATGCGGTCCCCGTCGGGGTCCCGGGGCTGTGAGGCTGACGACACGTCCGCGCTGCGCACGGCCGCGGGGTGCACGCTTCCCAGCGCACTGTTCCCCTCTCACGTGCCCGGGGACCCGCACGCGCGGGCCTCGAGGCAGGAGGACACGACGATGACGTCACCTGCACAGCTGCCCAAGCGCGTCCGCATCCACCACCTGCAGCAGTGGAAGGACGCCGGTGAGCGGTGGCCGATGCTCACCGCCTACGACTTCCCGACGGCGAGGGTGTTCGACGAGGCGGGCATCCCCGTCCTGCTCGTCGGCGACTCGGCCGCCAACAACGTGCTCGGCTACGACTCGACCGTCCCGGTCTCGGTCGACGAGCTCCTCATGCTGACCAAGGCCGTCGTGCGCGGGGCCTCGCGCTCGCTGATCGTCGCCGACCTGCCCTTCGGCTCCTACCAGGTCTCCCCCGCCCAGGCGCTGGAGACCGCGGTCCGGTTCATGAAGGAGGGCGGCGCGGCGGCGGTCAAGCTCGAGGGCGGCGCGCACTACGCCCCGCAGATCCGGGCACTGGTCGACGCCGGCATCCCGGTCATGGCCCACCTCGGCTTCACCCCGCAGAGCGAGCACGCCCTCGGCGGGTTCCGGGTGCAGGGCCGCGGAGCGGGCGCGGACAAGCTGGTCGCCGACGCCCTCGCGGTCCAGGAGGCCGGCGCGTTCGCGACCGTGCTCGAGATGGTGCCCGCCGACGTCGCGAAGAAGGTGACCGGCGAGCTGCGCATCCCCACCGTCGGGATCGGGGCGGGCCCCGACTGCGACGCCCAGGTGCTCGTGTGGCCCGACATGGCGGGCCTGAACACCGGTCGCGTGCCCCGCTTCGTGAAGCGCTACGCCGATCTCGCCGGCGCCCTCGGCGGGGCGGCCGAGCAGTTCTCCCGCGAGGTGCGCGAGGGCGTCTACCCGGCGGAGGAGCACTCCTTCAGGTGAGCTGCGCTCAGGTGAGCACTTTTCCGTGCCAGGACACGGATTAGTGCTCACCTGGCGGGTACGCCACTTCGTGGCAGACACCGACACCATCCGCTCCGAGTTCGACGACGCCGTGAACATGTCGCCGAAGGAGCTCGACGACTGGCTCGACACCGACGAGTCGCAGTCGGTGGGCAACTCCTCGGGCGACGAGGAGTCCACCGGCCACTCCATGGGCCGCCGGATCGTGGAGATCCAGCGCAAGAAGGTCGGCGACCTCGACGACGACGACGTCGCGGCCATGAAGAAGGTGAACGGGTACGTGGCCCGGCACCTGAAGCAGAAGCCGTCGAAGGAGGACGTCGAGACCTCCGCGTGGCGCTACTCGCTGATGAACTGGGGCCACGACCCCCTGAAGTGAGCCTTCAGTCCCCCAGGCCGCGCAGCTTCGGAAGCAGGTCCTCGGCGACCTGCTCCAGGAAGCGGGGCTGGTCGTCGCCCGGCCCGTGCAGCACCAGGTGGTTGAGCCCGGCCTCGACGTAGGGGCGGACCATCTCCACCGCCTCGTCGGGGTCGGAGGTGACGATCCAGCGCTTCGCGACCTGCTCGATGGGGAGCTCGTCGGCGAGCTGCTCCATCTCCTGGGCGGTGGTCACCGACTGCTTCTGCTCGGCGGTGAGCGACAGCGGCGCCCAGAAGCGGGTGTTCTCCAACGCGCGGTCCGCGTCCCGGTCGTAGGAGATCTTGATCTCGATCATCCGGTCGACCCCGTCGATGCCCGGGGTGCCCGCCTTCTCGCGGCCTTCGGCGAGGGCCGGCATGAGCTTGTCGGTGTAGAGCTCCATGCCCTTGCCCGACGTACAGATCATCCCGTCGCCCGCCCGGCCCGCGAAGCGCGCCATCTGCGGCCCGCCGGCGGCGACGAAGATCGGGACCGGCTGCTCCGGGCGGTCGTAGATCGAGGCGTCGACGGTGGTGTAGTACTCGCCCTCGAAGTTCACCGTCTCCTCGGTCCACAGCGCCCGGATGAGGCGCACGGACTCCCGCAGCCGGGCGAACCGCTCCTTGAACTCGGGCCACTCCCGCCCGGAGACCGCGACCTCGTTGAGGGCCTCGCCGGTGCCGGCGCCGAGGATGACGCGGTTCCCGGTGAGCAGGGCCATCGTCGCGAACGTCTGCGCGATGACCGCCGGGTTGTAGCGGAAGGTGGGGGTGAGCACGCTGGTGCCGAGCTGCACCCGGGAGGTGCGCTCGCCCGCGGCGGCCATCCACGTCAGCGCGGACGGCGCGTGGCCGCCCTCGTGCCGCCACGGCAGGAAGTGGTCCGAGACCCAGGCGCTGTCGAGACCCGCCTGCTCCGCGAGGACGGCGTACTCCACCAGGTCCCGCGGACCGAACTGCTCGGCGGACGCCTTGTATCCGATCTTCACCGTCACGGTCGCGAGCGTAGTCGTCCGCCCCGACCGCCTCAGGAGATCAGCGCGGCGAACTCCCGGTGCAGCGCGGCGACCGCGTCGTCGGCCGCGGGCACCACGCCCGTGAACCCGAGGAAGCCGTGCACCGACGTCGGGTGCTCCCGCAGCCGCGCGTCGACCCCCGCGGCCGTCAGGGCCTCGGCGAACGCCCGTCCCGCGTCGCGCAGCGGGTCCAGCCCCGCCGTCGCGACGATCGTGGGGCCGAGCCCCGTGAGGTCCGCCCGCAGCGGGGAGAGGCGGATGTCACCCCGGGGGCTCGCCGACCCGAGGTAGAGCCGCGAGCACGCGACGACGTCACCCGCCGTCAGGAAGAGGCCCTCGCCGTTCTCGCGGACCGACGGGTAGCGACCCTCGAAGTCCGGCGGCGGGTAGACGAGCAGGGTCCCGACGACGGGTTCGCGCCGGTCGCGGCGCGCGAGCGCCGCCCCCGCGACGAGGTTGGCGCCCGCCGAGTCGCCGACGAGGGCGACCCGGGCCGGGTCGGCGTCCCACTCCCCCGCGTGGTCGACGGCCCAGGCGAGGCCGGCGAGGACGTCGTGCAGCGGTGCCGGGAAGCGGTGCTCGGGCGCGAGGCGGTAGTCGACGGCGGCCACGACGGCGCCGGTGTCGTCGGCGAGTCGCTGCGCGATCGGGTCGTAGACCTCGCCCCCGCCGAGCACCCAGCCACCGCCGTGGGCGTGGACGACGAGGGTCGCGGTGGTCCGCTCGGCGGGGTGGTGCAGCCGCACCGGCACCGGTCCGTCGTCGCGGACCTCCGGGGCAGCACGCGCCGGCCGGACCGTCTCGCGGAGCAGGGCGGCGTAACGCTCGCGGGCCGCCTCGATGCCCTCGGGGGTGTCAGTGCCCTCGAACATGGCGGGCTCACCGCGCTCGGACCAGCGGGCGAGGAGGGCTGCGACGTCCGGGTCCGCTGCGGTCACGCGGGCACCCTAGGTCGGGGGTCCGCCGTTGCCGAATCGAGACCTGACCGGCGAGCAACGCGGCCCGGGGTACGACGTCTGTGGGCATGCCGGGCTCGATCGATCACGAACGGGCCCGGTGCACCGCCCCTTGTGTCTTGGCCCGCCCGCCCTCGATCTGTGAAGGACCCTGCGCTCCCGATGGCTCTGCCCTGGCCCCAGAACACCCCGACCCTGCCCCGGATCGCTGCCGTCGGCACCACCACCGAACGGTCCCGGGCCACGCGACTCGATCTCAGCCGCGTCCGCGCGGTCGTCACCTCGCCGGTGACCGCCCTCGTCGTCATGGTGCTCGGCCTCGTCGGCCTGTTCGCCGTGCCGATGGTGGGCCTGCCGTTCGTGGCGCTCGTCGTGCTGCCGGTGGTCGTCCACCAGCTGCGCGCCGAGCAGCGGGCGAACCTGCGCCGGTCGCGCCGCCTCGGACGCTGATCCGCACACCACCGCCCCCGGTCCACGCGTGGGACCGGGGGCGGTGGTGTGTCCGGGGTCAGTACGAGCTCGACCCCACCGCGGCGACGCCGATGAAGACGAAGAGCAGCACGATGAAGAGCACGAACAGGCCGATGAAGATGTAGCCGATGATCAGGCCGGCCAGCGCCAGCCCGTCGCCGCCCTCGCCGCGCTCCCGGATCTGCCGACGGGCGATGTGCCCGCAGATCACCCCGCCGATCGCGGTGATGCCGAAGACGAACGCCAGCAGTGAGAGCACGAGCGACGCGATCGCCAGCCCGTTCGTCGGCGTCGGGGCCGGGTAGCCGTAGCCGGCCTGGGCCGGGTAGCCGCCGGACTGGGGATAGGCGGGCTGCCCGTACCCGGTCTGACCGGGGTCGACCTGTCCGTAGCCCTGCTGGCCGTAGCCGGTCTGCCCGTAGCCCTGCTGTCCGTAGCCCTGCTGGCCGTAGCCGGTCTGGGACGGCTGCTCGGACGACGGCGGGCCGTAGCCGCTCGATCCGGCGTCCTGGGTGCCCCCGCCCGACGGTGCCGCGGTCGGCTGGGAGGACGGCCCGTCGTAGGCCGTGGGCGGCGGGTAGCCGGTGCCGCTCGATCCGGCCTGTTCCCCCTGCGGACGGGCGAACGGGTCGGCGTCCTGCGGTTCGCGATTCGGCTCGCTCATGTTCCCGTCCCGAGTGGTGCGTGGGCCGCCTCGGGCCCGGCGTGAGGCGGCATCCTCGCAGATCGCGGGCCCTCGGACCCGGCGAAACGGACGGGAGACGCTTTCTCGCGCCTTCGGTGGGTCGTTCGCGAGCGGTACACCGGGCAGGGCCCGACGCTCCGGAATCCGCGCCCTGTCCCCCTCGTGGACCGGGCGCCCGGTTCAGGAGCTCGTCGAGCCCCCGGGGGTACTCGGCTTCTCCGGCGACGGCTTCTCCGGGGACGGCTTGTCGGGCGAGGGCTCCGACGGCTTCTCCGGCGACGGATCCGACTTCGGCGTCGAGGACCCGGTCTTCGACGGCGAGGACGGCTGCGAGGACGGCGCCGAGGACGGCGGGGTGCTCGACGGCGGCTCGCTCTTCGGCGGGGTCGTCGTGGGCGCGCTGCTCGACGGCGGGGTGGAGCTCGACGGCGGGGTGGAGCTCGACGGCGGGGTGGAGCTCGACGGCGAGCTCGAGCCCCCGTGGTGGCGGCCGCCCGACCAGCCCCCGGACCCGCGGGACCCGCCGTCCGACATCCCGCCCGGGGCGGGTGCTGCGGCGCGTCCCCCGGCCGGGGCCGCGGCGCGCGAGGCGTCGGGCAGGTCGCCCGGCCCGGCCAGCGGCCCCTGCGAGGACCGCAGTGCCACCTCCTGCGAGGACGGCGACGACGACAGCACCGGCGGTGTGCCCGGTCCGGCCGACAGTGCCCCGAGGTCGGTGATCGCGGGTGCGGCCGGGGCGACGGGAGCCACCGGACCCTGCGGGGTGGGCGTCGCCGTCCCGCCGAGGAAGGCGCTCAGGCCGCTCGTCATCGCGAGGGACGTGGAAGTGCCGGTGACCGTCTGGAAGACGGCCGTGCTGACCGCGGCGGCGCCCATGAGCGACACCCCGGCCACGGCGAGCCGCCGACGCCTGGCCGCGACGGCCTCGGCGGACGACGCGGACGCGTCCCGGGGCGCACTGGCGCTCGTCCCGACGACCCGCGGTCCCCCGCCTCCGAAGAGTGCGGGCACGCCCTGCACCGACGCCGTGCTCGGGTCCACCGTCCGTCCTCCGTCCTCTCGGGTCTCTCGGTCCACCTGCCGCGTCCGGACGTCTGCCCTCGTCCGGATGCCGCGTCGACAAGTCAAACGGATGGACCATGTAGTCGTCCTTCTGACGATCAGGCGGGATGTCATGCGTCCGTGTGGGCCCCGGTGTCACTCCACGGAGTGGGGGGCCGACACCGCGTCGACCTGCAGCGACGTCGCCCGGCCGCGGGCGGGCGACCGCTCGTCGTGTCACCGTTCGGAGCCGCGGAGGCGTTCCGATCGCTCGGTCTCCCCCGATCGGCCCTACGATCCCGCCGTGTCCAGCGCCCGTACCCCCGTCCCGGCCGGCGAGCCCGACCACACCCCGACGGTGCTCGACGCCGCGCTCAGGGAGGCCGGGTCGGTGCTCGCCCGGGTCTCCTCGGCGGCCGAGAACGTGTGGGACCGCCTCTGGGAGGGCCACCTCGCGGACACCACCCGTCGGCCGCGCACGGCGCTCACGGGCGGCCGCGGCTGGACCCTCCACCGCTACACCGCCATCCCGGACACACCGGTCGTCGGGAACCCGGTGCTCCTGATCCCGCCGCTGGGGGCTCCGGACCTGGCGTTCGACCTGCGCCGTGGGAACAGCCTCGTGGAGTTCCTGCTCGAGCACGGTCGGACCGTGTACATCGTCACCTACGACGCCGCGTTCTGGCGGGGCCGGCGACGGGGCCTCGAGACCTGGGTGGACGACGTGCTGCCCGCCGCGATCGAGGCGGCGCACGACGACGCGGGGGACGCCGGCGACCTGCACCTGGCCGGGTGGAGCCTCGGTGGTCTGTTCGTGCTGCTCACCCTGGCCGCGCACGACCTCCCCGTGGCCTCCGGCACGGCCTTCGCGGCGCCGGTCGACGTGGACAAGGTGCCGATCGTGGCGCCGTTCCGGTCGATCGCGGAGTACACCGGCGGCGCCATCTTCACGACGGCCTACCGGGTCCTCGGCGGCTTCCCGGCCCCGGCCGTGCGGGCGGCGTTCCAGCTCGTGAGCGCGGACCGCTACATCACCAAGCCGATCACCGTGCTGACCCACCTCGACGACCGCGACCTCCTCGAGCAGATGGAGGCGGTCGACGTGCTGATGCACAACATGGTCGCCTACCCCGGGCGGGCGTTCGGGCAGGTGTTCCACCACGTCATCCGCGGCAACGAGATCGCCCGGGACACCGTCCACGTCGGCGGACGGCGGGTGCGGCTGGCCGACGTGGAGGACCCGATCCTGCTCATCGCGGGCGCCGACGACGGGATCGCGCCGGTGGACAGCGTGCGCAAGGGCGTCGAGCTCCTGACGAAGGCCGCCGACCTGCGCTTCGAGGTCGAGCCCGGCGGGCACCTCGGGGTGCTCACCGGGCGTCGGGCGAAGACCCACACCTGGCCGCTCTTCCTCGACTTCATCACCGACCACGACGCGTAGAACCACACGGATGTGATTCGGCGCCCGGGGTGTCCGACCGGCGCTCGAACGGGTGTCGTACGGTCACCGCGGCCCTGCTCCCCCGTGGAAGGACACCCCAGCGTGGCCGTCACCCTCAAGGCAGCACTGCTCGACTCCGACAAGCGCGGCTTCGTGGTCACCGACCTCGAGACGCTCGTCGACGACGAGGTCAAGGACAAGAGCGGCCTGTCCGGCGGCGTGATCAAGACCGGGTACGCCGCCGTCAAGAAGATCAAGCCGGGCATCATCTGGGGCGTCATCGACACGCTCCTCGACGAGTTCGTCGAGGCGCTCGAGCCGCACTGGATGGCCTACAACGCCTCGCCGACCGGCGACTTCGGCGCCTACCTCGCCGCGCACCCGCAGCCGGTGTCCGAGGCCCTGCTCTCGGTCACCGACCGGCGCGCGGAGAAGTCGAACCGCGCGGCCATCACGTCGGTCTACTCCAAGCTCCGGGGCAAGGCCCAGGAGAACGTCATCGAGGCGCTGCCGCGTCTCGGCGCCGTGGTGGAGAAGCACGCCGCGGTGTGAGCTCCGCTCAGGTGAGCACTAATCCGTGCCCGAACACGGATTAGTGCTCACCTGGCTACGCCACCTGGTGCGGCAGCCGCCGGATCGACCCCGGACCGCGCAGGTCGGCCAGCGTCGGGTAGCCGTCGACGGCCATGACGAGGTCGGTCTCGGCGAGCACCGAGCGCAGGTGGTGCACCACCCCGTCCTCGCCGCCCAGCGCCAGCGCGTAGGCGTACGGCCGGCCGAGCCCGACCGCCGTCGCCCCCAGCGCCAGCGCCTTCGCGACGTCGGCCCCGCTGCGCACGCCGGAGTCGAACAGCACCGGCACCTCCCCGGCCGCCGCGACGACGTCGGGCAGCGTCTCCAGCGCCGGGAGCCCGCCGTTGGCCTGCCGGCCGCCGTGGTTGGAGCAGTAGAGGCCGTCGACGCCGAGCTCGACCGCACGTCGGGCGTCGTCGGGGTGGCTGATCCCCTTGAGCAGGATCGGCAGGTCGGTGGCCTCGCGCATCCACGCCAGGTCGTCCCAGCCGACGCTGTGCCCGAACATCCGCGACCACAGCCCGATCGCGGCGCGTGGGTTCTCCTCCGGCGCGTCGGTGAGCAGGGCGCGGAACGCCGGGTCGGAGAAGTAGTTGGCCAGGCAGTGGCCGCGCAGCTGCGGGAAGTTCGCGGTGTTCAGGTCCCGCGGCCGCCAGCCGGTCACCCACGTGTCGAGGGTGACGACGATGCCGCGGAAGCCCGCCTTGTCCGCGCGCTGGATGAGCGAGACGGCGACGTCGCGGTCCTTCGGCGTGTAGAGCTGGAAGAAGCCGGGGGTGTCCCCGAGGGCCTCGGCGACGTCCTCGAGCGGGTCGTTGGTCAAGGTGGACATCACCATCGGGACGCCGGTGCGGGCGCAGGCCCGGGCGACGGCGAGGTCGCCGTGGAAGTCCTGGGAGCAGAGGCCGATCACGCCCACGGGGGCGCAGAACAGCGGCGTCGGGAGGTCGACCCCGCAGAACGACGTGCTGAGGTCGCGCTCGTAGGCGCCCCGCATCATGCGGGGCACGATCCCCCACCAGCCGAAGGCCTCGGCGTTGCCGCGCTGGGTGCGCTCGTCCCCGGACCCGCCGGCGACGTAGTTCAGGATCCAGTCGGGCAGCGAGGCGCCCGCGGCCGCCTCCAACGACGCGAAGTCGACCGGCCAGCGCGGCAGCACCCCCTGGAGGCCGGCGCCGTAGATCTCCAGCTGGTAGTCCCCGTACTGAGCCACACCCCAGATGCCACCACGGCGCGGGCCGCGCCACCACCCGTCCTACGGTGGGGTCGTGGACCTCGTCTCCCGTCTGCGCGCGGCCGGGTGCGTGTTCGCCGAGGAGGAGGCGGAACTCCTCGCCGACGCGGACGACGAACAGATCGCCCGCCGCGTCGCCGGGGAGCCGCTCGAGCACGTCCTGGGCTGGGCGGCGTTCCGCGGGCTGCGGGTCGTCGTGGCGCCGGGGGTGTTCGTGCCGCGGCACCGCAGCGAGCTGCTGGTCGACCTGGCCGCGGCGCGGGTGCGGCCGGGCGCCGTCGTCGTGGACCTGTGCTGCGGGTCGGGGGCGCTCGGGGCGGCCGTCGCCGCCGGCCCCCTCCCCCGTGACAGGAAAGCGTCGTTGCTGTCGCCCGGTGACAGCAACGACGCTTTCCTGCCACCCGTCGAGCTCCACGCCGTCGACCTCGACCCGGCGGCCGTCGCGTGCGCCCGCCGCAACGTCCCGGGCGCGGTGTACGAGGGCGACCTCGACGCCCCTCTCCCGACGTCGTTGCGCGGTCGCGTCGACGTCCTGCTCGCCTCCCCGCCGTACGTCCCGACCGACGAGATCGCCCGCATGCCCCCCGAGGCCCGGGAGCACGAGCCGCGGCCCACGCTGGACGGTGGCCCCGACGGTCTCGCCCTCGCCCGTCGGATCGCCGCCCTCGCCCCCGGCTGGCTCGCCCCGACCGGCGCGCTCCTCGTGGAGTGCGCCACTCACCAGGGGCCGGACCTCGCCGCCGCCGTGCGCGCCGCCGGGCTGGCGGCCACCGTGCACACCGACGACGACGCGACCACCGTGGAGGGCCGATGGCCGACCCGCTGACCGTGCTGACCCGTCGCCGGGAGACGCAGCGCAGCGGAGCTCGACCCGAGGAACGGGAGACGCAGCGCAGCGGAGCTCGACCCGGGAAGCGTCGGGAAGGATTCCCTGACGACGGGGCGCAGGTCGCGTTGGTCGTCGAGGGCGGCGGGAGCCGCGCGACGTACTCGGCGGGCATGGCCGCGGCGCTGGAGGACCAGGGGTTCGGCGGGTGCTTCGACGCCGTGTACGGGGTGTCGGCGGGCTCGCTGAACGCGGCGTGGTTCACGGCCGGGATGGCGCGCGCGGCGATGGCACCGTGGGTGGACCGGTCGGTGATGCGCGGGACGATCAGCCCGACGCGCATGCTGCGCGGCGGCCCCGTCGTCGACCTCGCGCACCTGGTCGAGCAGGTCTACGTCCACGAGTTCCCGATGCCGTTCGACCGGGTGCTCGCCGGCCCCTTCCACCCGATGGCCACCGACGCGACCACCGGGGTCTCCACCGATCTGCGTCCGCTGCTCACCGGCCCCGAGGACGTCCCGCGGGCCCTCCGCGCGAGCTCCACGCTCCCGGTCCTGGCCGGGCTGCCCGAGACTCTCCGCGGCCGACGCTTCGTCGACGGCGGCCTCTCCGAACCCGTGGCGGCCCACACCGCGCTGGCGGCGGGGATCACGCACCTGGTCGTCCTGCGGACCCACGCCGCCGAGCACGTCCCGGCCGAGCCGCCGAGCGTCGTGGACGCCATCGTGCGGCGGTGGCTGCGTCGGCACGCCCCGGGGGTCGTCGGACCGTGGCGGGACCGCGTGGCGGAGGCGGCGCGCACCGAGGCGGTCCTCGACGGGCTCGGTGACCGGGTCCGGCAGTTCCGCCCGCCCGGGGACGCACCGGCGGTCTCGCGCACGTCGACCGACCTCGGTCTGCTGGGTGAGGCGCTGGAGGTGGGCTACGCCCAGGTGAGCACTAATCCGTGCTCAGGGACGGATTAGTGCTCACCAGGCGCAGCCACAACGCCCGTTCCGTCGGCGAGTCCGGCTCCACGGTGTAGACGACGAGGCGCTGCTCGAGGTCGTGCGGCACCGACACCGCCTCGATCCCGAACTCGAGCCGCCCCGCCGTCGGGTGGTCGATCAGCTTGGCCACCGAGGTCCGGTCGGCCACCCCGCGGTCGTCCCACCACCGGGCGACGTCCGGGTCGGCGGCCCGCAGCTCGTCGACGAGGGCCAGCAGCCGCCGGTCGCGCGGGTGCCGCCCGACCTCGTAGCGCAGCGCCCCCACCGCCGCCGCTGCGAAGTCCGCCCAGTTCACGATCCGCGCGCGGGCCCCGGCGTCGAGGAAGAGCCACCGCACGAAGGAGTCCCCCGGCGCCAGGTCCGCGCCGATGACCGGGGCCAGCAGCGGCCCGGCCGCGAGGACCTCGCCCCGCCGTCCGAGCAGCAGGGTCGGTACGTGCCCGAGGGTGGTCATCAGGCGCAGCAGCCCGGGATCGGGACGCTGCGGCGCCTCCCAGCCGGGGTCCCGACGGCGGGTCGGCGCGGCCAGGTCAC
Organism: Actinomycetospora sp. NBRC 106378; assembly: GCF_030269685.1. Lineage (GTDB taxonomy): Bacteria > Actinomycetota > Actinomycetes > Mycobacteriales > Pseudonocardiaceae > Actinomycetospora. Next base: position 247,743 of record NZ_BSTT01000005.1, on the reverse strand, counting down.
GCAGGTGCGCCCGCTCGACGTCGTCCAGGCGCAGCGCCCGGGCGAGGGCCTCGACGACGTCGTCGGTCAGGGTGCGCTGCCGGCCCTGCTCGAGGCGGCTGTAGTGGTCGGCGCTCAGTCCGACCAGGACGGCGAGCTCCTCCTTGCGCAGCCCGGGGACGCGGCGCGGGCCGGGGAACGGCGTGATCCCGGCCTGGGCGGGGGTGAGCCGGTCGCGGCGCGACCGCAGGAAGGCACCGAGCTCGGAGGGCACGGCACCGACCCTACGGAGCCCTCCCCCGCCGGACATGGTCATCACGTGCCCTGGCTCCGTCCCGACGGCGGGTGTGGTCTCGATGCCATGACACGCCACGCCCTGGTCACCGGTTCCACCAGCGGGATCGGTGCCGCCACCGCCCGCGCCCTGAGCGCCGCCGGCCTCCGGGTCCTCGTCACCGGCCGCGACAAGACCCGCGGCGACGCCCTCGCCGCCGAGTTGGGCACGACCTTCCTGCCCTCCGACCTCACCGGCTCGCCCGACGAACTCCGCGCCTTCGCCGCCGCCGCGACCGACGCCCTCGACGGGCACGTCGACGTGCTGGTCCACAACGCCGCGCTCTGCCCGCCGGTCGACACCCCGTCGCTGTCCGACGCCGACCTCGAGGCCACCCTCGCGGTCAACGTCCGCGCCCCGCACGTGCTCACCGCCGCGCTCGCCCCGGCGATGGCGGAGCGCGGCGAGGGCGCGATCGTGGTGATCGGCTCGTGGATGGCGCACGTCGGGCACCCGTTCGTCGGGCTGTACTCCGCCACGAAGGCCACCGAGCTCCAGCTCGCGCGCAGCTGGGCCGCCGAGTTCGGGCCCCGCGGGGTGCGGGTCAACGCCGTGTCGCCGGGCGCCACGCGGACGCCGATCAACGACGCCGACGACGCGGTGGTCGCCGCGATGACCGCCCGGACGCCCGCCGGTCGGCCCGGCCGCCCCCACGAGATCGCGGACGCCGTGACGTGGGTGCTCTCCGACGCCGCGGGTTACCTGCACGGCGCGGAGATCGCCGTCGACGGCGGGATCACCTCCACGAGCCTCGGCTGACGGCAGGAGTGACCCGACCCGCCGTCGGGAACGCCCCGCCCATGCGTCCCCTCGCCTTCGTCACCGGCGGTTCGTCCGGCATCGGCTTCGAACTCGCCCAGCAGCTCGCGCAGCACGGCCACGACGTGGTGATCTCCGGGCGCGCCGACCGCGTGCACGAGTCGGCGGCCGCGCTGCGCGGGCACGGCGGCGAGGCGTGGGGGGTCCAGGTCGACCTGGGCACGTACGAGGGCGTCGAGGAGTTCTGGTCGTTCGTCGCCGGCCTGGAGCGCGCGGTCGAGGTCGCGTGCCTCAACGTCGGGATCGGGATCGGCGGCGCGTTCGCCGACACCGACCTGGACGCCGAGCTCGAGCTCCTCGCGATCAACGTGACCGGGACGGTGCACCTGGCCAAGCGCGTGGTGCACGCGATGCTCGCCGAGAACCGCGGCCGCATCCTGCTCACCTCGTCGATCTCCGCGCTGCAGCCGACGCCCTACGAGACGGTGTACGGGCCGAGCAAGGCGTTCGGCTTCTCCTTCGCCGAGTCGCTGCGCGAGGAGCTGCGTGAGTCCGGGATCAGCGTCACCGCGCTGCTGCCCGGCGCGACGAACAGCGAGTTCCACCACTCGGCCGGGATGGACGACACCGTCTTCGGCGACGACTCGTGGAAGAACGACCAGGCCGAGGTCGCCCGCCAGGGCTACGAGGCGCTGATGCGCGGCGACGACCACGTCATCGGCGGCGACGACGCCACCCGGCAGCAGGTCGAGGACAACCGCAAGCTCAGCGAGGTCCAGAAGGCCGAGAAGCACGCGGCGATGGCCCGTCCTTCCTGACGACGCCGGCTCGAGACGTCTTGCATGGGGCTCGAGGTGGTCGGTCCAGGCCGATGGATGACGTCTCGTCAGGCTGCGAGGACCGCGAGGTGGTCGGCGACCGGGCCGAACGACAGCAGCCCGGAGTTCGCGCCCGCCACCTCACCGGCGGCCGGGGTCAGCGCCTCGACCGCCCGCGCCACCAGGTCGGTGTCGCCCACGGCCAGTCCGGCCCGTCCCGCCAGCACCCAGAGCGCGTCCGCGACGTGCCCGGGCGGCGGGTCGGGCAGGTCCAGCCGACGGTGCCGGTTCTCCTGGCACTGGCTGCAGGGCACGGGGAGCACGCCGACAGGGCCTTGCTTCCATGCGGACGAGGCCCACGCGCGCACCCACGGCGCGTAGGGCCCGGCGTCGGGGAGCTTCCCCGGCGGCTCGCCCTGCCGCAGCCGCAGACCGGCGAGGGCCAGCGCCGCCAGACCGTTCCCGACGCCGGGCATGCCCGCCTCCTGCAGCCGGGCGGCGGTCGCGCGGTGGCCGTCCGCGCTCCCCTCCCGCAGGGCCGCGAACCCGTCGAGCAGCACGCCGACCCCGGGGCTCCCGTGGCGCTCACCCAGCCGTGCGAGCACCTGCGCGTGCTCGTCCGCCGCCGTCGTTTCCCCCAGGCCGCAGCGGGCCTGGAGCAGGACGAGGGTGGCCGAGGATCTCCGACGTCGGGTCCTCGCCGCGGACCGCCAGGTCGAGGATCTCCCGGCCGAGGGCGACCCGCTCCGGCGCGCTGCCCGGCCGGTGGAACGCCTGCACCACCCGCCCGGCCAGCGCATGCCGCAGCACCGTCGGGTCGCCGAGCTCCCGCGCCAGTGTCTCCGCCTCGCGCGCCGCGGTCGGGCCGCGCCCTCCCGGCAGCCCGCGGGTCTCGAGCGCGATCGTGGCGAGCAGGCGGGCCCGGGTCGCCGGGCCGGGCGAGGCAGCCAGGCACCACTGCGCGGCACGGACCAGCACCGCCGACGACGCCGGGTCGTCCGAGCGGCTCCAGACGCTCGGCACGTCGTAGCCGCCGAGCAGCCGCGCGGTGAGGTCGGGGTCGCCGAGCCGCTGCGCCTCGGCCACCGCGGCCGCGTGCCGGCGCAGGGCGGTGACCGGCCCACCACCGTGGACGGCGAGGGTGCGCAGCAGCGGGGTCGTTGACGTCAGCGCCGCCCGCGGGCCGAGGCCCGTGACGGTGGACCACAGGTCGGAGGCGGGCAGGTCCAGCGCCGGTGACCGCTGCAGCACGTCGGTCTCCAGCCGGACGAGCGCCGCGCCCGGGTCGAGGCCGAGCTCGTCGGCGAGCCGGGTGCGGGCCCGGCGCAGCGCGGCGAGCGCGTCGCCCTCCCGGCGGGCGCGGTACAGGGCGAGCGCGAGCAGCCGCCAGCCCTCCTCGCGCCACGGGTGCCCGGTGGTGTGCGCGTCGAGGTCGGCGACCGCCTCCTCCGGGCGGCCCGCGTCGAGCCGGTCGCGGGCGAGCCGCTCGACCGTGTCGAGGCGCAGCGCGCCGAGGCGGGCCCGCTCCCCCTCCGCCCACCCCACGCCGGCGAGGTCCGCGTACGCCGGGCCGCGCCACAGGGCGAGGGCGGCCGCGGGGTCGTCGTCCCGGAGCGCCTCGAAGCGCACCACGTCGACCGGGGCGGCGAGCGCGTAGCCGGGTCCGCGGGTGACGATCGAGGTCGGCGGGGTGCGGGGCGGCCGGTCGGGCTCGAGCGCGGCCCGCAGCGCCGCGACGAACGTCCGGACGGCGCCGACCGGGCGCGCCGGCAACGAGCCGTCCGGCCACAGGTCGTCGACCAGTGTCCCCACCGGCACGGTGCGCCCGCGGGCGACGGCGAGCCGGGCGAGGACCGCGCGGTGGCGCGGTCCGCCCAGGGCGACCACGGCCCCGTCGGGACCGACCGCGTCGACCGGACCGAGCACGCGTACTGATCGGATGCTCATCGGCCCGGCCCAGGCTCGTCGGCATGACCTCCACCGCACACCGCGTCCCGGGCGTCGACGGCGTCGAGCTCCACGTCGCCGTCGACGGCCCGGCCGACGCCCCTGCCGTCGTCCTGCTGCACGGCTTCCCGCAGACCCACCTGATGTGGCGTCACGTCGTCGCCGACCTCGCCGCCGACCACCGCGTGATCGCGCTCGACCTGCGCGGCTACGGCGCGTCCGACAAGCCGGCCGACACCGGGGAGACCTACGCCAAGCGCACGATGGCCGCCGACGTCGTCGCGGTCGCCCGGCACCTCGGCGTGGAGCGGTTCGCGCTCGCCGGTCACGACCGGGGTGCGCTCGTCGCGATCCGCGCGGGCCTCGACCACCCCGACGCGATCAGCCACCTCACCATTCTGGACGTCCTGCCCGTGCCCGAGACGTGGGACGTCCTGCACGGCGTCGACGCGGCCGTCGCCTTCCACCTCTACCTCATGGCGCAGCCGCCCGGGCTCCCCGAGGCGATGATCGCCGGCGCCCCGGACGCGTTCTTCGGCTTCTTCCTCGACGCCTGGGGCGGGAGCTTTCCCGACGACGTCCGGGCCGAGTACCTGCGCGCCTCGCGGGAGGCGGTCGGGTCGATCGTCGCGGACTACCGCGCGTCGGCCGGCGTCGACCTCGCGCTCGACCGGGCCTCCCGCGCCGCCGGGGAGCAGCTGACGATGCCGGTGACGGTCGTGCAGCAGGACTGGGGCGCCGTGCTGGGCTTCGACGCCGCCGACCTCTGGAAGCCGTGGGCCGCCGACCTGACGCACCGCACGCTCGACGCCGGGCACTTCATGGCCGAGACCGCGCCGGACGAGATCAGCGCGCTGCTCAGGCGGCGGGCTGCTCCGTCGTCCCCCACAGCTCGGTGAGCATCGCGATGTTGAGCTCGAAGGCGTGCTCCACCTCGGCCACCACCCGCGCCCGCTCGACGTCGTCCCAGGGAGCGTCGTCGAGCAGCGCGCGGTAGCGGTCGCGGAAGCGGGGCGTGGAGCCGAGCTCCGAGAAGTCGTAGAAGGCCGTGCCGCCGCCGGTGACCCCGTACACCCGCGGCAGCAGCCCCCGGATCGCCTGGCCGCCGGCGATGTCGCCGAGGTAGCGCGTGTAGTGGTGTGCGACGAACCCGCCGGGCCAGTCGGCCGTCGCCTCGATCGCGTCGACGTAGCGCTCGGTCGCGGGCAGGGCGGTGAGCTCGTCGAGGCCGTAGAAGCGGACGTCCTCGGCGAGCCGCGGGACCCGGCGCAGCTCCTCGGTGACGAACGGTCCGGCCACCGGATCGGTGGCGAGGCGGTCCGCCGTGGCCTCGAGGGCCTGGTAGACGAACCAGTACTGCTCGACGAGCCGCGCGTAGTCGGCCACCTGCAGGCGCCCGTCGAACAGCGCGCCCATGAACGGCGAGTGGTTCGCGCGCTCGTGCACGGCGAGGGTGGAGCGGCGGACGGTCTGATGGAACGGGACGGTCTCGGACATCCGGCGCCTCCGGGAGGGGAACGGGCCCTGCCGACCGTCGACCCTAGGCACGTTCGTCCGGTGTGGGAACCCTGGGTCGGGACCCCGGTCAGGTGTCGAGGAGCTCCGGCGCGAAGACCTCCTCCACCGTGAACCGGTGCGCGGACAGGCCCTGCTCGTGCTGGTAGCGCAGGAAGGTGTCGAGCTCCGCCCGGTTCGCGGCGATGCCGTAGGGCCACCAGTCCTCGCCGAGCAGCGCGAGGTCGTCCTCCACGAGGCGGCTCATCCAGGGCAGCATCGTGTGCACCTGGTAGAGCTTGCGGCCCGCGCCGAGGTAGTGGTCGCGCGCGGCGTCCTTCGCCGCGAGGAAGCCCTGGTAGGCGGCCCGGACGAGGCCGGGGTCCGCCGCCGCGGCCTCGGCCCGGACCACCACGGCGTGCATCATCGGGAAGAGCCCGGTCCGGCGGTACCAGTCCTGCTCCAGCGGCACGTAGTCCTCGAAGAGCCGGCGGACACCCGGCCCGCCGTACGTGGCGGGGACGTTGGCGCTGAACAGCGCGTCGATCTCGCCGGTGGCGAGCAGGTCCGAGAGTGCCCGGTCGGGCTCCGCGACGATCTCGACGCCCTGCGGGTGACGCTGCGGGACGAAGTCGAAGGGCGCCATCGGGGTGTCGAGGCCGCCGATCACCCACCGGTTCCTCGCGGGATCGAACCCGTACTCGTCGGCGAGGATGCCCTTGGCCCACACCCCGGAGTCCTGCGAGTACATCCCGAACTCGCCGATGGTCCGGCCGACCAGGTCGGCGGGGCCGGTGATCCCCGCGTCGGCGTGGACGTAGACGCAGGAGTGGCGGAAGACCCGGTTCGGGAAGGCGGGGAGGGCGACGAAGGCACCCGGCTCCTCCTCGAGGACCCGGAGCAGGAAGCCGAGACCGAGCTCGGCGACGTCGAACTCGCGGTCGCGCAGCATACGGGCGAACACCTCGGGGACGACCGTGCCCGTCCGCATCTCGATCCCGTGGCCCGGGAAGGACGCCGTGCCCTCGAACAGGGCGGCCGTGGTGTCGTAGCGCATGGAGCCGACGGTGATCATGTCCCCCACGATGCGCCGCCGGACACCGAGACGTCCAAGACCGTGTTGCGCTCCGATTCATCGCGCTCGACGCTGAATCGCGTGGAGCTGCGACAACTCGCCTACTTCGAGGCCGTCGTGCGGTGCGGCGGGTTCACGCGGGCGGCGGACGACCTCCACGTCGCACAGCCGGCGATCTCGGCCCAGGTGCGGCGGCTGGAGTCGGAGCTGGGGGTCGCGCTGCTGGCCCGGACCACCCGTCGGGTCGCGCTCACCGAGGCGGGCGAGCTGTTCCTGGTCCGGGCTCGGCGGGTGCTCGCCGAGCTGGCGGCCGCGCGCGACGAGGCCGCGCAGGTCGCCGACGTGGTCCGGGGGTCGGTCGCGGTCGGGACGACGGGCGTGCTCGGGGGCTACGACCTGCCCGCGACGCTCGCCGGGTTCGCCCGTCGTCACCCCGGAGTGACGCTCTCCCTGCGGACCGGGCTCGTGGACGCGCTGACCGACGACCTGTCCGCCGGCGCCGTCGACCTCGTGCTCGGACCCGTCCATCCCGACCTGCCGTCGGGAATCCACGCGACGGCCCTCGCCGAGGACCGGCTCGTGCTCGTGACCCCGTCGGGTCGCGCCGGTGGGGACCTCGCGACGTTCGCCGACGAGCCGTTCGTGTGCCTGCCGGTGGGCAGCGGGCTGCGCGCCGTGCTCGAGGGGCTCGCCGGGCGGCTCGGCGTCGACCTGCCGGTGCGGTTCGAGGCGTCCACCCCCGACGGCGTGCGCGAGCTGGTCGCCGCCGGGCTCGGGGTCGCACTGCTGGCCGCGTCGGCGGTCGAGCGGCCCGGGGCGCCCGTCGCGGTGCACGACCTGGTGCCGCGGACCGCGCACCCTCCGTTCGGGGTGCTGCGGCGCACGGCCCTGTCGCCGGCCGCCCGGGCGCTGCACGCATGGCTGGTGGGCGGGCGGGCCTGAGCGGACGGTCAGGTCTGCGTCCGGCGGGCCTCGTCGCGCTCCTCGCGGGCGTCGTCGCGCTCCTGGACGGCGGCGTCCCGCTCCCGGCGGGCCTCGTCCCGCTCGTCGCGGGCCTCGTCGAGACTGTTCCGCAGGTCGAGGATCTCGGCGGCGCTGGCGAGCGTGTGCCCCGCGTCGGCCAGTCCGCGCAGTGCGGCGACCCGGTCCAGCTGGCGTCGGGAGTACCGCCGGTGTCCGCCCTCGGAGCGGGCGGGGCTGATCAGGCCGGAGGCGTCGAGACTGCGCAGGAACGCCGCGGGGACGCCGAGCAGCTCCGCGGCCTGCCCCATGCCGTAGGTGGGGTGGTCGGGGTCGTCGAGCCGGTCGAGCGCCACGCGGTGATCCTCCCCCGCCGGGAGCGCTCCCGCCCGCGTGCGGACACGCCGGACGGGGCGGGTCGTCGTGCACCCGCCCCGCCCGGTCCCGGACAGGGTCATGGAGGTTCGGTGATGATCATCGGTTCACGGGGCGAGGGCACCACCTCCCTGGTCGTGGCACGGATCGGGGGCATCAGGTGGAGGCCGCCGGTTCGGACTCCGCGCCGTGCTCGGCGTCGATGGAGCGCGGGGCCCCTGCGTGCTCGACGGCGATCTGGCGCGGCTTCGCCCGCTCGGCCACCGGGATCGTCAACGAGAGGACCCCGTCGACGTAGGAGGCGTGGAGCCGGTCGACGTCGAGGTCGCGTCCCAGGCTGAGCTGTCGGCTGTAGCGCCCGCGCGGACGTTCGGCGACCAGCCACTCGCCGGAGTCGGCCGGCGCCGTGCGCTCGGCCTTCACCGTGACCGTCTGCCCTTCCACGGTGATCTCGATCGACCCGGGATCGACCCCCGGGACGTCGAACGCGGCGACGACGTGGTCACCGGCGCGGTAGAGGTCCATCGGCATGCCGGTGCCGGGCTGGCCGCGCCACCCGGTGAGGCGGTCGAGGGAACGGAAGGCGTCGACGGGGTCGTAGTTCAGCAGCACGATCGGTCATCCCCTTTCTGAGCCGCACTGCCATCTCCAGCTGACTGACATAGATAGTTATAGATAGACCTGCAGACTCCGTCAAGCCGTCTTCGCAGGTATTGCCCACGGGCGGCGCGGGGCATCCCTGGGTCATGCAGACCGCGAAGCTGGGTGAGCTCGAGGTGGGCCGGATCGGCCTGGGCGCCATGGGGATGTCGCACGGCTACTCGGGCGCGGGACAGGACGACGCCGGGTCGATCAGCACCATCCACCGCGCCCTCGACCTCGGCGTCACGCTGATCGACACCGCCGAGGTCTACGGTCCCTATGTCAACGAGGAGCTGGTCGGGCGGGCGCTCGTCGGGCGTCGGGACCGGGCCGTCGTCGCGACGAAGTACGGGCTGATCTCCCACACCGGGCGCGAGGGCGCGGACTCCTCGCCGGAGAGCGTGCGCCAGGCCGTCGAGGGCTCGCTGCGACGCCTCGGGGTCGACCACATCGACCTGCTCTACCAGCACCGGGTCGACCCGCGGACACCGATCGAGGAGACGATCGGCGCGGCCGCCGAGCTGGTCGAGGCCGGCAAGGTCCGGTACCTCGGGCTGTCCGAGGCGTGGATCGACACGATCCGCCGCGCCCACGCCACGCACCCGATCACGGCGCTGCAGTCGGAGTACTCGCTGTGGACCCGCGAGCAGGACGAGGTGCTGCCGGTGCTGCGCGAGCTCGGGATCGGCCTGGTCCCCTACTCGCCGCTGGGACGGGGGTTCCTCACCGGCACGATCCGGTCGGTCGCCGACTTCGACGAGGGGGACATGCGCCGCACCAACCCCCGGTTCGCCGAGGAGAACTTCCGCGCGAACCTGGCTGCGGCCGACGAGGTCCGCGCGGTCGCCGACGACGCCGGGTGCACCCCCGCCCAGGCCGCGCTCGCGTGGGTGCTGTCGAAGGGGACCGACATCGCGCCGATCCCCGGGACGAAGCGCGTGTCGCGCCTGGAGGAGAACGTCGCCGCGGACGCGGTGGAGCTGTCGTCCGAGCAGCTCGCCCGCCTCGACGCGGCCACCCCCGCCGCCGGGGGCCACCACTCCGAGTCGCAGATGACGCTGATCGAGAGGTGACGTCGTCCCGGAGGCCACCCCCTACGAGAAGGCGTCCTTGATCTTCGAGCCGCGCTGCTTGACCTCGCCCTTCGCCATGTCGGCCTGGCCGCTGCGCTCGAGCTTCGTGTTCCCGGTCGCCTTCCCGGCCTGTTCCTTGACCTTGCCCTTGACCTGCTGGGAGCGGTTCCTGACGGTGTCGTCGGCTGCCATGCACCCGACGCCACCACCTTCGCGACCGGTCCGCACCGGTACCCGACGGTAGGACGACGGGTGCCCGAGCGGTCTGGGCCGGGTGCCCGGGGCGGCTCCGGCGTCCGCCCACGCCGTTTCGCCGTGCTCGGACGTCGGGCACCTCGCGGCATGTCGCGCGCGGGATGGTTCGGGCTCGGAGCGGCCGCTGCGGCGGGCGTGGCACTGGGGCGGAAGGTGGCCGGGAGCGCCACCGTCGGCGCGGGACACCCGTGGAAGCACCGGGTGTTGGACGCGGCCTCGGGCGTGCTGCAGCAGAAGTATCCGGTGGACGCGATGAGCACCTACCTCAACGGCTTCCACTTCTACGCCGACGACCTGGGACGCCAGGTCGAGGCCAGCCACTTCTGCATCCACCTGCAGCACGACCTGCACCAGTGCGTGATCTTCGACCGCAACGCCGCCGACGCCCGCCTCATCGGCATCGAGTACATCGTCAGCGCGGAGCGGTTCCGGGCCCTGCCCGAGGACGAGAAGCGGCTGTGGCACAGCCACCACCACGAGGTGTCCTCCGGCGTCCTCGTCGCGCCGGGCATCCCGGAGATCGCGGAGCGGGCCTACTTCTCCGACCTGATCACCACCTACGGCAAGACCTTCCACACCTGGCAGTACGACCGCGACGACTTCCCGTACGGCATCCCCCAGCTGATGATGGCGTTCACCGGGGCGGGCCAGGCCGACGAGGCGGCGATCCGCGACCGGGACCGCCGCCTCGGGGTGTCGGCGTCGGAGCGCCGGCAGAAGCGTTCCGGCATCCCCACCCCCGACGTCGAGCCGGGGGCGAACGCGTGGGAGTCGGGCCGCACGGTGCAGACGCGGCTCGAGGAGCTGCCCTTCCGCTCCGGCTAGTCCTGCAGCAGGCCGAGCACGTTGCCGTCCGCGTCGGTGACCGTGGCCGTCAACCGGGTCCCGCCGACGTTCCTCGGCGGCTGGGTGACCTCGGCCCCCGCCACCGTGGCCGCGGCCAGGGTCGCCTCGATGTCGTCGACGTGCCAGTAGGCGACGGGGCCGGCCATCCCGCTGTTCGGGACGAGCCCGATGTGCTGGCCCGCGACGTCGAAGCCGACGTAGTACGGCGAGTCGGCGGTGGGCTCGGCCCCCAGCAGGGCGGAGTACAGCGGCTTCGCCTTCTCCAGGTCGCTCACGGGGTGCAGCACGGTGCGGATGCCCTGGTTGCTCATGGGGTCCTCCTGGTCGGTGGTGCGTTCACGACGTCGACCCGCGGGCGCCCGGATGTGTGACGGTCACGTCCGGGGCACGTAGGTCGACGCCACCACCCCGCCGTGGAAGGCCCGACGGCCGACCAGCTCCAGGTCGAGGGGTGCGGTCAGTCCCGCGAACAACGTCGGGCCGTGCCCGGCCAGCCGCGGATGGACCACGAACTCGTACTCGTCGATCAGCCCCAGGTTCGCGAGCGCCAGCGGGAGCTGCACGCCACCGCAGTAGAGCCCCTCGCCGGGCTCCGCCTTCAGGCGGCGGACGGTGGCCTCCAGCTCGTCGGGCCGGACGATCCGTGCGTTCCGGTCGACGTGGCCGAGCGTGCCCGACACGACGTACGTGCGGGCCTCGTTGATGACCTTCGCGAACGGCTCCGACGCGACCGCCGGGTCGCGCCAGTACTCCATCAGCTGATAGGTCGTGCGCCCGAAGATCAGGGCGTCGGCCCGGGCGATCGTGGCCGCCGCGTGCTCGTGCAGCTCCTCGTTCGGGACGGCCGCGCGATGGTCGACGCAGCCGTCGAGCATGACGTTGATCGAGTAGCGCAGCGGTCGCATTTCAGGACCGTAGCGTCACGATCCAGGACCGACCAGCTGCTCGAACAGGGACACCACGATCCCGTCGGGGCCGCGCACGTACGCCATCCGCACGCTGCCCTCGTACTCGCCGACACCTCCGACGAGCCCGTACCCGTCAGCGGCCAGCGCCGCGACGGCAGCGTCGAGATCGCCGACCTCGAAGGACACGTTGCGCAGGCCGAGCTCGTTCGCCATCGCGGCGGGCGACCCGGGGACGTGGTCGGGCGTGACGAAGCTCGAGAGCTCGAGCCGACACCCGCCGTCGGGCGGACGCAGCATCGCGATCTCGCACCGCGCGCCCGGGATCGCGCAGACGGTCTCCACGAACTCGCCCTCCACCGTGCCCGTGCCCTCGACCTCGAGCCCGAGGGCGACGAAGAAGGCGGTGGCCGCGGCCAGGTCGCTCACGGTGAGGCCGACGTGGTCGAAGCGTCGTACGTGGGTCATGGGTCCGTCCTCCGGAGGTCGTCGGTACGACCCGGGGACGGAGCCGCGAGCGCATTCTCGACAGGTCACCGGGTGCCGGTGCGGACGCTGTGGCGGCGGACGAGTCGGCCTGTAAGCCGGATCCTGTGCCCACGGCCCCTCGCGGGTCCGTGGGTGGCGACCATCCATCTCGGCCCGTCGTCGCCGACGGGCTCCAGCGGTCTACCCGCAGGTCTCGGGCGGGCAGCCCTCGGACGACCTGCGCGACGGACCGGGGTCCGTCTTCTTGACCTTGCTCCGGGTGGGGTTTACCGAGCCGTCCTGGTCACCCAGGACGCTGGTGGTCTCTTACACCACCGTTTCACCCTCACCGCCGGCTCGCGCCGACGGCGGTCTGTTCTCTGTGGCACTGTCCCGCGGGTCACCCCGGGTTGCTGTTGGCAACCACCCTGCCCTGTGGAGTCCGGACTTTCCTCGACGGGCACCTCGTGGGTCCCCGACGCGGCCGCCCGGCCGGCTCGTCCGCCGCACGAGAGTCTAGCCACCGGGCTGGGGCCTGCCCTGTCGCGGTCTCTCGTCGTGGCCCGGCTCCCTCGTCGTTGTGAATCACACCGACCAGCCACCGGCCGCGGCGCAGGAAGCCGCGACAGGGCGACGAGGGGCGTGCCGGCGACCCCGGCACGAGCGTGGCGCCCTGCGCACCTCCGACGTCAGCCGTGTGCCACCGCTGACACCCGCAGCCCACGCAGAACCGCCCGAACCGGACGGGCACCACGGCTCGCTGCGCCCCGGCCGCGCGGCCCCGCTACCGTCCCCGCCCGTGCCGGAGACGCAGCGAGGCGGAGATCGACGCCCATGACCGACCCGTCCGTGCTGCAGATCGTCCTGCTCGTCGTGCTCGGCCTCGTCGCCGGCGCGGTCAACGCCATCGCGGGCGGCGGGTCACTGATCGTCTTCCCGATCCTGCTGGGCGTCGGGCTGCCGCCGCTGCAGGCGAACGTCACGAACTCGGTCGCGCAGTGGCCGGGCTACGCCGGCTCGACGATCAGCGCGCGCGACGACCTGGTCGGGCAGCGCCGTCGGGCCGTCCTCACCTCGGTCGTCGCCGTCCTCGGCTCCGCGGTCGGTTGCACGCTGCTGCTCGTGCTCCCCGCATCGGTGTTCGACGCGATCGTCCCGGTGCTCGTCCTGCTCGCGAGCCTCACGCTCGGCTTCCAGCCGCAGCTCAAGCGGGCCAGCGCGGCCGCGGCCCGCCGTCGTCGGGACCGGCAGGGCACCGCCGAGCACGAGGTCGCCGAGCAGCGCTACCCGGTCCTGCTCCCCGTCGTGTTCCTCGCCTGCGTCTACGGCGGGTACTTCGGCGGGGCACTGGGGGTCATCCTCATCGCGGTGCTGTCGCTGCTGGTCAACGACTCCCTGCAGCGCCTCAACGCCCTCAAGGTGCTGCTGTCGCTGGTCACGGCGTCGGCGACGGTCGTGATCTTCGCGCTGTTCGCGCCGGTGAACTGGGTCGCGGTGCTCCTGCTCGCGCCGAGCACGCTCGTCGGCGGGTACCTGGGCATCCTCGTGGCGAAGCGGATGCCCGACGCGGTGCTGCGCTGGTCGGTCGTGGTCCTCGGCGTCGCCGTCGCGATCTACCTCTTCGTGAAGGGATGACGGCCCTCGCGATCGCCCTGCTGGTCGCGGTCCTCGTCGTCGCGGTCGCCCGTCCCCGCGGCCTGCCCGAGGCGACGGCGGCCGTGCCGGCGGCCGTGCTCGTCGTCGGGATCGGGCTGCTCAGCTGGTCCGACGCCCTCGACGAGATGGCACGACTCGGCCCCACCGTCGGCTTCCTCGCCGCCGTCCTCGTCCTCTCCCACCTCGCCGACGCGGAGGGGGTCTTCACCTGGGCAGGCTCACTGCTGCGCCGCGAGGGCCTGTTCGGGCGCGTCTTCGTCATCGCCGCCGTCACCACCGCCGTCCTCTCCCTCGACGCCACCGTCGTGCTGCTCACGCCCGTCGTCGTGCGGGCCGCGAAGCGCCTCCGCGTGGCGGCCGCCCCGGCCGCCTACGCCTGCGCGCACCTGGCGAACTCGGCGTCGCTCCTGCTGCCGGTGTCGAACCTGACCAACCTGCTCGCGGTCGGCGCCACCGACCTGTCCTTCCTGCGCTTCGCCGCGCTCATGGCAGTCCCCTGGCTCGCCGTCCTGCTCGTCGAGTACGTCGGCCTGCGCTGGGTCTTCCGCCGCGACCTGCGTACCGAGACGCCGGGTCCCGACGACGACGGCGGGTCGTGCGTCCCGGTCCCGACCCCGGGGTCGAGCTCCGCTGCGCTCCGTCTCCCGACCTTCGCCCTCGTCGTGCTCGCCCTGACCCTCGTCGGGTTCGGGGTGGCGTCGCCGCTCGGAGTGGAACCGGTGTGGGTCGCGGTCGTCGGCGCGATCGTGCTCGGGGCCCGGTCGCTGATGACGCGGCGTACGACCGCCCGGAAGCTCGTCGGCGCCGCCTCCCCCCTGTTCTGCCTGTTCGTGCTGGCGCTCGGGATCGTCGTCGCGGCGGTCGGGCGGCAGGGCCTGTCCGGCCTGCTCGGGGACCTCGTCGGCGGGCTGGGCACGGGGCTGGGCGGGCTGCTCGCCGTCGCCGCGATCGCCGCCGTGCTGGCCAACGTCGTCAACAACCTGCCCGCGACGCTCCTGCTGCTGGCCGCGCTGGGACCGACGCCCGCACCCGTCGTCGTGCTGGCGATGCTCATCGGGGTGGGCGTCGGACCGAACCTGACCTACGTCGGGTCGCTCGCCACCCTGCTCTGGCGGCGCGTGATGCTCGCCGAGGGCGTGGAGCCGTCGCTGGGCCGCTTCACCGTCGCCGGGCTGGTGACGACGCCCGCGGGCCTGGCGCTCGGCGTGTGCGCCCTCTGGGCCGGGGTCACCGTGGGCCTCTAGGCGAGCGCCGCGCACACCCCGTACATGCCGACCTTCTCGACGTCGGGTCGCGCCGCCGGCCAGTCGACCACGTCGACCAGCCCGGGCTCGGCGATCACGAGCCCCTCGAACGGCGCCAGGAGCTCGGGCTTCGAACGCAGCGTCACCGGGTTCGCGCTCCCGGCGAACACCGCGGCGGCGGCCCGGACCCGGGCGGCGAGGTCGGGGTCGTCCTGCTCGTCGCTGACGTGGCTGATCGCCAGCGCCCCGCCGGGCACGAGGCGCTCGCGGTACGGGGCGAGCAACGCCACCAGGTCACCCGGCACGTAGTGCAGGACGGCGATCGCGAGGACGGCGACCGGCCGGGAGAAGTCGAGCAGGTCGGCCACCCCGGGCGCGCCGAGCACCGCGTCGGCGTCGGCGAGGTCGGCCTGCGTGATCGACGCCCGGTCGACGTCGGCCAGGATCGCCCGCGAGTGCGCCACCGCGACGGACTCGTGGTCGACGTAGGCCACCCGGGCCGCCGGGGCGATCTCGTGGACGTTCCCGACGGTCGGCACCCCGGAGCCCAGGTCCAGGAACTGGTCGATCCCCTGCGCCGTGCACCACCGCACGACGTGGCGCAGGAACGACCGGTTCGACCGCGCTGCGTGCCGTGCGGTCCGGTTGGACGCCTCGATCCGGTCGGCGTGCTCGCGGTCGACCGCGAAGTTCTGCGCGCCACCGAGCCAGTAGTCGTACATGCGGGCGACGTTGGCCCGCTCCACGTCGACGCCGGCCGGCACCGCGGGATCGGTCACGGCAGGTACGACGTCTCGTTCACCAGCCGCACGCTCGCCCCGCCGTCGGACCAGAAGTCGACGACCGACAGGCACGCGAGGTCCAGGTGCAGCCGGAACAGCATCGACGGGCCGGCCTGGAGCGCGTGCTGGAGCACCGTCTTGATCGGCGTCACGTGGCTGACCAGCACCACCGTCGAGCCGGCGAACCGCGCGAGCAGCCCGTCCAGCGCGGCGACCACCCGCCGCTCGACGTCGGCGAACGACTCCCCCTGCGGCGGCGCGAGCGTCGGGTCGGAGAGCCACGCCGCGTGCACGTCGGGGTCCTGCGCGGCCGCCTCGCGGAAGGTCAGGCCCTCCCACGTGCCGAAGTCGGTCTCGATGAACCCGTCGTCGACCTCCACCGGCAGGCCGAGCGCGGTGCCGACCGCACCCGCCGTCGTGAAGGCCCTCGCCAGCGGCGAGCTGATCACCGCGGCCGCCTCCGGATAGCGCTCGGCGACCGCCTTCGCGGCCGCGGCGGCCTGCGAGCGCCCGAGCTCGGTCAGCTCGGGGTTGCCGCGCCCGGAGTAGCGGCGCTCGACCGACAGCGGCGACTGGCCGTGGCGGAGCAGCACGACCCGGGTCGGGACCGCCGCCCCACGCCCGGTCCACGCCCCGGCCGGGTTCGCGCTGCTCGTCCCCGTCGCTCCGCTCACTTCCCGGTCCGCACGACGATCGCCCCGCAGTTCTCGCAGCGCACGACGTCGTCGGACGCCGAGCCCTGGATCTCGCGCAGCTCGGCGCGGTCCATCTCCAGCCGACAGGCGCCGCAGCGGTTGCCGACCAGCTCCCCCGCACCCGCCCCGCCGCGGGCCCGGAGCTTGTCGTACAGGGCGACGAGGTCCTCGGGGAGTTCCTTCACCAGGTTCGTGCGCTCCTCGCCGCGGCGGACCTCGATGACGTCGATGTCGCCGAGCACGCCGTCGCGCCGCTCGACGGCGTCCGCGAGCACGGTCCGTGCGGTGTCGTGCGCCTCGGTCTCGTGCTTGAGGTTCACCCCCGCCGCCTCCTGGCGCTCCATCACCTCGAGCTGCTCCTCCTCGAGCACCGCGCGGCGCCGCTCCAGGGACGCGAGCTCGTGCTGCAGGTCGCTCGCCTGCTTCGCCGACACCGAGCCGTTCGCGAGCAGCTGCTGGTCGCGGGTCTCGCGGGTGCGGACCTGCTCGACCTCGCGATCGAGCTTCGCGACGTCCCGGTCGAGGTCGGAGAGCGCGGTCTGCGCGACGACGACGGCGTCCTGCGCCGCGCGCAGCGTGCGCTCGGCCTCCTCGACGGCGGCCTGCTCGGGCAGCGTGCGGCGCCGGTGGTCGGCGCGGGAGAGCTCCGCGTCGACCGCCGCGAGGTCGAGCAGGCGGCGCTGGGCGCTGGGATCGGCCTTCACGGGCCCTCCTTCTCACGACAGGTCATTTGAGCACGCCGATAGGAGGTGCGGCGGGGTGTCCGCCGAGGGTCCAGGGGTCGGTGCGCCGTGTCGAGACCGTCACCGCGAGGTCGGGCAGCGCCCGGCGCAGCACGTCGGCGGCCTGCGCGCACCACGGGTGCTCCGACGCCCAGTGCGCGACGTCCACCAGCGCGGGCGCCCCGGGGAGCTGCAGGTGCTCGTCGGCGGGGTGGTGGCGCAGGTCGGCGGTGACGTAGGCGTCGACCCCGGCGGCCCGCGCGAGGTGCAGCATCGAGTCGCCCGCGCCGCCGGAGACGGCGACCCGCTCGATCGTGCGGGCCGGGTCCCCGGCGCCCCGGACGCCCCAGGCCGTCGTCGGGAGGCCTGCCGCGACCCGCCCGACGAAGGCCTCGAACGACTCCGGCGCGGGCAGCCGGCCGATGCGCCCGATCTTCGACGACACGTCGAGCGGCGCCTCGACGACGACCCCGAGGGCGTCGGCGAGCGCGTCGGACACGCCGGGCTCGGCGGCGTCGGCGTTCGTGTGGGCGGCGAACAGCCCGACCCCGGCCCGGACGAGGCGGTGGACCACCGCACCCTTGGGCTGGTCGGCCGGGACACCGTGGACCCCGCGCAGCAGCAACGGGTGGTGGGTGACGAGCAGGTCGGCGCCGTCGGCGATCGCGTCCTCGACGACCGCGGCCGTCGGGTCGACCGCGACGTGGACCCGCGTGACCGGTTCGTCGGGGTCCCCGCAGACCAGGCCGACCGCGTCCCAGTCCTGGGCGAGCGCGGGCGGGTAGGCGGCCTCGAGGGCGGCGACGGCGTCACGGAGCAGTGATGGCATGGCGGGCGCCATTGTGGTCCACGGCGGAGCCCGCGGTGGTGATCGGGATCAGGAGACCGCGTCCCGACACGTCAGGAGGTCGCCGAGCAGCCGCCGTCGCCCGTCGTCGTCGAACCCGGCGAGCATCCGCTGCTCCACCGCCGCCACCGCCCGGCTCGCCGCCGCCAGGGCGCGCCGTCCCTCGTCGGTGAGCTCCGTCGGCCGGGACCGGCCGTGGGAGGCCTCGGCGGGGCGGGTGAGCAGACCCCGCTCCTGCAGACCGCGCAGGACCTGGTTCATGGCCTGACGGGTCACGAACGTGGCGCGGGCGAGCTCGGAGTTCGACAGCCCGGAGCGCTGCCCCAGCACCTCGAGGCACGAGTACTGGGAGACCGTCAGGTCCAGGGGACGCAGGGCGTCGTCCATCGCCCCGCGCAGCGCGGCGGCGGCCTGCTTGAGCACGTAGCCCACCGACATCCCGAGATCGCCGACTTGACTCATGTCAAAATCCTGACACACCTCCGTGAGTGTCAATCAGGCTGACATCGAGGAGTCGACATGGCCGTCACCGGTCCCAGCTTCATCGCCCTGCAGGTCCGTGGTCTCGAGCGCGCCGCCGCCTTCTACGCGGACACGCTCGGTCTGACCCGCGCCCCGTCGCACCGCCCGGCGCGGTCGTGTTCGCCACCCGCCCGATCGCGTTCGCGGTCCGCGAGCCGCTCCCCGGCGTCGACCTCGACGCCGTCGTGCCGCGGCCCGGCCACGGCGTGGCGCTGTGGCTGCACGCCGACGACGCGCAGGGCCTGCACGATCACCTCGCCGCCGCGGGGGTGACGGTCCTCGCCGCGCCGAGCGACGGCCCCTTCGGCCGCCAGTTCACGTTCGCCGATCCCGACGGTTACGCCGTGACCGTCCACGACCAGGCCTGAGGCGGGACACTGGGCGCCGTGATCCGAGTCGTCACGGTCTGCACCGGCAACATCTGCCGCTCCCCCATGGCCGAGCAGGTGCTGCGCGCGGCGTTCGACGACGCCGGCGTGGGCGGACAGGTCGAGCTCTCCAGCGTCGGCATCGGCCCGTGGCACGTCGGCGAACCGATGGACCGGCGGGCGGCGGCGACGCTGTCGGCGCACGGGTACGGCACCGACCACGTGGCGCGTCAGGTCGACGACGACGTCGTCGGGGCCGACCTGCTGCTCGCCGCCACCGCCGACCACGCCCGCGACCTGCGCCGCGCCGGGGCCGACCCGGGACGGGTCCGGCTGCTCCGCTCGTTCGACCCCGCCGCGCCCGACGGCGCCGAGGTGCCCGACCCCTACTACGGCGGCGACGAGGGCTTCGACGAGGTGCTGGCGATGATCGAGGCGGCGGCGCCCGGGGTGGTGGCGTGGGCGAAGGAGCGGGTGTGACCCGTCTGCTCGGGCAGGCCGTCGTCTCGACCCGTTCCCTCGGGTCGGTCGAGCTCTGCACGCTCGACGACGGGCGGGACGTCGTCGTGAAGCGAGGTGACGTGGCGGCCGAGGCGGCGGGTCTGCGCTGGCTGGCCGAGCCCGGGGCGGTCGCGGTGCCGGAGGTGCTCGACGCGGACGGGACCGTGCTGGTGACGACGACGGTGCCCCGCGGCTCGGCGTCGCGGCCGGCCGCGGAGGCCTTCGGCCGGTCCCTGGCGGCCCTGCACGCGGCAGGGGCGCCGGCGTTCGGCGCGCCGCCCCCGGGCGGACCGACCGGGGCGTGGATCGGGGAGGCCCCGATGCGGAACGTCCCGCACGACGGACCCTGGCTCGACTGGTACCTCGCCGACCGGGTGCAGCCCTACCTGCGGACGGCCGTCGACCGGGGCGCGCTGTCGGCCTCGGCGGCGTCGCGCATCGAGGGTGCGGCGCTGCGACCGGGCCCCGAGGAGCCGCCCGCCCGGCTGCACGGCGACCTCTGGAGCGGGAACGTGCTGTGGTCGGACGACCGGGCCTGGGTGATCGACCCGGCCGCGCACGGCGGGCACCGGGAGACCGACCTCGCCATGCTCGCCCTCTTCGGCTGCCCGCACCTGGAGACGGTGCTCGCCGCGTACGACGAGGCCGCACCGCTGGCCGACGGCTGGCGCGACCGGGTCGGGCTGCACCAGCTCTTCCCGCTGCTCGTGCACGCGACGCTGTTCGGCGGCGGGTACGGCGACGCGGCGCTCCGAGCGGTGACCTGACACGACGGCGGCATACTGAGGGGGTGCGCTTCCTGCTCCGTCCCGGCTGGATCGCCCTGACGTTGGCGGTCGCCGGGTTCGCGTTCGGCTGCTACTACCTGCTCGCGCCCTGGCAGTTCCACCGCAGCACCGAGCGCGACGGGGCGAACGCCGCGCTCGTCCGGGCCGTGTCCACCGCTCCGGTGCCGCGCGGCGAGCTCGTGCCGCGGGGCGCGGAGCCCGACGCCGACGCGGCCTGGCGGCAGGTGGTCGTCACCGGCTCCTACCGGGGCACCGACGTCCTGGCCCGGCTCCGCTCGGTCGACGGGAGCGCGGCGAGCGAGGTCCTCACGCCGTTCCGGACGACGGACGGCGACACCCTCCTCGTCGACCGCGGCTACGTCCGCCCCGACGGCGTCGTGCTCCCGCCGATCGCACCGGCCCCCGGGGGTGTGGTCACGCTCGTCGCCTACCAGCGCCCGGACGAGTCGCCCACCGACCGCGCCCCGATCGACCAGGCCGGGTACCGGCAGTTCTACGCGATCGACGCCGCGCAGATCGGTCCCGTGGTCGGCGCACCGCTCAGCCCCGGCTACCTGCAGCTGCTCCCCGACCAGCCCGGCAGCCTGACCGCGGTCCCGCTCCCCCCGCCCGACCCGAACTCCTCGTACTCCTATGCCTGGCAGTGGTTGATCTTCGGGGTCATGGCGATCGGCGGCTGGTTCTACTTCGTGCGCCTCGAGTACCGCACACGTCAGGAGCAGGAGAGCCTTCCCGACGCCGGGTCGGGCCCGGCTGCGGAGCCCACCCCCCGCACCACCGCGGAGGTCCTCGCGGACCGGTACGGCCGCTGAGGCCGCACCCTCCCCTCCGCGACGGTCACACCAGGGACGACCCGGCGAGCCCGGACCTGTCTCACGTGACCCTCGCGAGTGCCACCGCCGCGCCCGCCGTCACGAGCGCGGACGCCGCGACGACCACCCGGGAGAGCCGGACCGCGCGGGCCAGGTCGGCGACGCGCGGCGGCGGGCCCGAGCCGAGCGTCGGCCGCTCCTGCACGCCGTAGGGGTAGACGGTCCGCCCGCCGAGCCGCCGCCCCAGCGCGCCCGCGAAGGCGGCCTCGACCGGCCCGGCGTTGGGGCTGGGATGGCGGGCGGCGTCGGCCCGCCAGGCCGCGACCGCCCGGGTGGGGCGGCCTCCGACCACCGGGGCAGCACCCGCCGTCAGGAACGCGGCGAGCCGGGCCGGGACCCCGTTGAGGACGTCGTCGAGGCGGGCGCTCGCCCACCCGAAGTGACGGTGGCGCTCCGAGAGGTGGCCGACCATGGCGTCCAGGGTGTTCGCAGCCCGGTACCCGAGCAGCCCCGGCACACCCGCGACCGCGCCCCAGACCAGCGGCGCGACGACGGCGTCCGAGGTGTTCTCCGCGACCGACTCCAGCGCCGCGCGGGCGAGGCCGTCGGCGTCGAGCGACGACGGGTCCCGCCCACAGAGGGAGGGCAGCCGGCGGCGGGCGGCGGCGAGGTCGTCGGCGGCGAGTTCCGCGGCCAGCGCCGATCCCTCGGCCGCGAGCGACCGGCCACCGAGCACGGCCCAGGTGGCGACGCCCGTGACCAGCACCCGCCCCGACCACGAGCGCGCGACCGCCCGCTCCGCGAGCGCCCCACCGGCCACGACCCCGCCGACGAGCACCGCGCAGTAGGCCGCGCCGCGGGGTCGCGAGTCCGCCCACCAGGCCCGCTCGAGCCGGGCGGCCGCCGACCCGAAGACGGCGACCGGATGGCCGCGTCGCGGGTCACCGAGTACAGCGTCCGCGGCGACTCCCAGCAGCAGACCGAGCGCTCGCGAGGACATCGGTCGATCATGGCAGGGTCGGTGGCGTGACCTTCAGCGACGAGCTCTGGGACTCCGCGGCCGACGTCTACGACGCCGTCCGCGCCCACCCGTTCCTCACCGGCCTCACCGACGGGACGCTGCCGCACTCCGCGTTCGGCTACTTCGTCACGCAGGACAGCCACTATCTGCGCGGTTACGCCCGGGCCCTCGCCGTGCTCGCGGCGCGGGCACCGACCGAGGACGACACCACGCTCTTCGCCCAGCACGCGGCGGGCGCGATCGCCGCGGAGCAGGAGATGCACGCGGAGCTCTCCGACGCCCTGCACACCGATCGCGCCACGCCGCCCGGGCCCACCACGCTCGCCTACACCAGCTACCTGCTGGCCACGGTGCACGGCGGGTCGTTCGCGGAGGGGCTCGGCGCGGTGCTGCCGTGCTACTGGATCTACGCGCGGGTGGGCGCGGCACTGCTCGTCGAGTCGTCCCCCGACCCGCTCTACGCGCGCTGGATCGCGATGTATGGCGGCGACGAGTTCCAGGCCGTGGTCGACGCGGCGGTGGGCGTCATGGACCGGGTGGCCGACGACCTCGCGCCCGCGGAGCGTGCCCGCGTGCTCGACCACTACCGCACGACCTCGCGCTACGAGTGGATGTTCTGGGACGCGGCCCGGCGCGAGGAGACCTGGCCGGTCTGAACACGACGACGGCGGGCCCCCGACCGGGGACCCGCCGTCGTGGAGTCGGGAGGTCAGGCCTCGACGAGCTCGGTCGCCGAGGTGCGGCGCCAGTTGCGGTGCGCGTAGGCGGCGAGGCTCGAGGCCACTCCGAATCCTGCACCGGCAACGACGACCATCGACACGAAAACAGCAGCCACGGGTGGCTCCTCCTCACCACGTGCACGCGCCGCGTCCGGTGACCGGGTCCGGATGACCCGACCGGAGGGACGGCGCTTGCGAGCGTCGGATGCTGGCTGCATCCACCCCGTATGACGCATCGATCTCGGGGCGTGTTCCATGTTCCGACCGGTGGATCTTCGTGTGCCGTGTCACCCTGCCCCAAGCAGTTTCGCGAGCAAAGCAGGCAATTCGGACATTTGCCCGAACATCGTCGGGCGAGTTTCTTCGGCGCACCGCATGGTTAATGGTTCGAACCAGTGGCGCGGCACGCGTTCGCAAGGCGGGGAGGACACGACGTGACGGATACGGCGGAGGCAGGGTCCGGCGGGACGCCGGCCAACATCACGGTCACCGACGACGCGACGATGAAACGTGCCGTCGGCGCGGCGGCGGTCGGCAACATCACCGAGTGGTTCGACTTCGGCGTCTACGCGTACCTGGCGACGACGATCGAGTCGAACTTCTTCCCACCGGGACCCCTCGCCCAGATCGGCGTCTTCGCGGGCTTCGCGGTGTCGTTCCTGGTCAGGCCGCTGGGCGGACTGTTCTTCGGGCCGCTCGGCGACCGGATCGGTCGCACGAAGGTCCTCTCCATCACCGTCATCATGATGGCGGTCGGGACCTTCCTGCTCGGCTTCATCCCGCCCTACTCGGCGATCGGTATCTGGGCCCCGATCCTGCTGGTGCTCTGTCGCGTCGTGCAGGGCTTCTCCACCGGCGGCGAGTACGCGGGCGCGATGACCTTCATCGCCGAGTACTCGCCGGACCGACGGCGCGGGTTCTTCGGCAGTTTCCTCGAGTGCGGCACCTTCATCGGCTACGCGCTCGGCGCCACGGTCGCCACGGTCATCCCGCTGGTCTCCTCGCCCGAGTTCGCGTCCACGTGGGCCTGGCGTATCCCGTTCTTCATCGCACTCCCCCTCGGCATCACCGGCGTGTACCTGCGGGTGAAGCTCGAGGAGACGCCCGCCTTCCAGACGCTGCTCTCGGAGTCCGAGGAGCGGGAGGGCACGCAGGCGGGCGCCGGCATCAAGACGCTGTTCACGAAGTACTGGCCGGTCATGTTCATCGCCGGCGGCATCGTCATGGCCTGGAACATCCCGAACTACATGCTGACCAGCTACATGCCGACGTTCCTCGAGGAGGACGTCACCCGCACCGGCGGTCAGGCCATCGACTCCACGACGTCCCAGATCACGCAGATCATCATCCTGTGGGTCGTCGTGTTCATCATCCCGGCCCTGGGCCGGCTGTCCGACCGCATCGGTCGCAAGCCCCTCATGCTCACCGCGGCGATCGGGACGATCGTGCTGGCCTTCCCGATGATCTACCTGGTCACGCTCGGGTCGGTCGCCCTGGTGGGCGTCAGCCTCGCCGTCATGGCCCTGATGCTGATCCTCTTCAGCGCGACGTCGCCCTCGACGCTGCCGGCGCTGTTCCCGACCGAGATCCGCTACGGCGGCCTGTCCATCACCTTCAACATCTTCGTCTCCGCGTTCGCGGGCACCACGTCGTTGATCATGTCCGCCCTGGTGATCGGCACGGGGTGGGCCTACTGGCCCGCCGTCTACCTGATCTTCGGTGGGCTCGCGGGTCTCGTCGCCGTCATCGCCCTCCGCGACCCGGCGGGGCGGCCCCTCCCGGGCTCGAACCCGAGCGTCTCCACCCCGGAGGAGGCCCGCGAGCTCGAGGCCACCGGCGCGACGGCACGCGGTTAGCCCGTTCCCGACGACGGGTCGGTGCTGGACCCGTCGTCGAGGATCAGGCCGGGCGGCGCAGGACGAACCGGCTCTCCACGACCGTCGTGTACGTGCCCGAGGAGTGCACGTACCCGGTCGGGTAGAGCGCGTGCTGGGGGCCGCCGAACTGCACGAGCTCCCAGCCGTCGCGGCCGAGCCGGTTGAGGTGCTCGGCGAACAGTCGGGCCCACGGGACGCTGTAGGGCCGGTACTCCTCGAAGATCAGCTCGTCCTTCGGGCCGATCGCGTAGGCCTGCCACTCCGCCGTCTCGTGGCTCGACGACGACGGGTCCAGGTCGGCCTTCGCGAGCTGCACGGCCGAGATCTCGAGGGTCGCGTACTCCCAGGCGGTCACCCGCGGCAGCCTGGCACGTCGGTCCGGTCCCTCACGACGCGCGTTCGTGCCGCGACGTCGGCGGCACCGCGCGTGGCGGCCGCAGCGGGGACACCACCCCGCGGCGCAGGTTGGCCCGCCCGACGGGGATCCCGGCCCGTGGCCGTTCGACCGAACGGCCGGCGAGGGTCTGCGGGCCACGGCCGGGTGCCTGGGCCGTCGAGTCCCCGAGGAGGAAGCCGGCGGCCTTGGCCGCCAGGGCGACCACGACGAGGACGAGGCCGGGCAGCAGGTGCCCCAGGGCGATCGTCGCGACCCCGACGGCGAGCAGCGCGAAACCCGTGAGCAGCAGGACCGCCGTGCGCATCCTCAGCACGGTAGGTGATGCCTCGACCGACCGCGCTGCTCTGTTCGGGTAGTCGTCCGTCCTGGTGACGTGCGCGGAGCGCGCCCGTATGGTGCGCACGAGCGATCATCAGGAGGGGTGCATGAGGGAAGTCGCCGTCCGTTACGTCAACGGACCGCTGCAGGGCACCGGAGCGGTCTCACTGCCCGACGACGGGCCCGCGGAGCCGCCGTTGGTGCAACGCATCCCGCTCCCCACCACCGAGCGCGGCCTGCGGGAGACGATGTCGCGCATGGTCGGCGGTCAGGGCCACGCCATCTACGAGCGGACGGCGCGCAACGAGGCCGAGGAGTGGGAGTACCAGCTGGTCCGGGTCGAGTGACGGCGCGGCGCGTCCCGCTCGTGGCGCGGGCGCGGGCCCGCGGAGGAGGATGCGGGCCATGACGGGAGCCGCGCCGCAGACCCACCCGGAGATCGTCGTGCGTCCGGCCGAGGAGGACGACGCCCCGCGGATCGCCGACGTCTTCGGGGGCTACGTGCTCGCCTCCATCGCGACGTTCGTGGAGGACCCGCCGTCCGCCGACGTGTGGCGCGAACGGATCGCCGCCGCCCGGGAACAGAAGCTGCCGTTCGTGGTCGCGGACCTCCCGGCCGGCGGACCGGGCACGTCGGCCCCGGGGCTGTCCGTGGCCGGGTTCGCCGCCTGCTCCCAGTTCCGGCCGCACGCCGCCTACCGCTACACCGTCGAGGACTCGGTCTACATCGCTCCCGAGGCCACCGGGCGCGGGCTGGGCGGGCGCCTGCTCTCCGCGCTCGTGGACGGCCTCGCGCACACCGACGTCCGGCAGGTGGTCGCCGTGATCGCGACACTGCCCGACGCGCGGCACGACACCCCCTCGATCGTCCTGCACCGCCGGCTCGGTTTCGAGGTGGTCGGCCGGATGCCGGCGGTCGGCTACAAGCAGGGCCAGTGGGTCGACACCGTGATCATGCAGAAAGACCTGCAGGCCCGACCCTGACGATCACCGCCGCCGTTTCGTCCGACGAGCAGCGCGTGCGCTCGCCGGATTTTCGACAGGCCGCGACGCCGCCGCCGCACACGATTACGCGGAATGCGCGTCCTCGGCGTCACGCGCGCGACCGGTAACCGTTCCATCGTCGGGCGCCGGATCACCTCGACGGCGTCCGCACGTCCGGCCGGGCGCCCGCCGCCACGGTGCGCCCGGCCGGCCCTTGCTCCGGTGCCCGCGAGTAAGTCCTTCACCTGCAAGGACGGGCACCTCACCCCCGAGCGTCGCAGGGCCCTGACGCGGCCCGTGAACCCGTTGACGACCGGCTGCGCCCGATCGGGCGAAATCCCGCTGAAATCGTCCAGGTCTCAACGGAATGGTGATCACTCATCCAGTGAGAGGATCAGGCGCATCGGGCGCACCTTCTGCCCCGATCCCGACCCGCATTCCCGCCGAACGGGCGACGAGAAACCCGTTGTGAAATCGCAGGTTGCCCCGGAATGAGCGGTGTCCGTCCGTTATCCGTAGCATTCCGCCCCGTGGAACCTGCTCATGGCGACCTGCTCGCGGCCGAGCCGGAGGACACCTCCGGGGAGGTCGTGGGGTACGGCCGTGGGTCGACCAGCATGCCCAGCGACGCGGGGGATCCCGAGGAGCAGCGCGCCGCCCTGCTGGCCGCCGGGTGCACCCGGATGTTCGTCGACGCCTCGTCGGGCAAGGGCGGCGCCGCCCGGCCGGAGTTCGACGCGTGCATGGGCTCGCTCGAACCCGGCGACGTCCTCGTCGTGGTGCGACTCGACCGCCTCACCCGGTCGCTACCCCACCTCGTCGGACTCGTGGGCGAGCTGCGGACGCGCGGGGTCGGGTTCCGGTCGCTGCACGAGGGCCTCGACACCACCACCCCGGGTGGCCGCCTCGTGTTCCACGTGTTCGCGGCCCTCGCGGAGTTCCTGCGGGAGTTGCTGGTCGAGGGCACCCGGGACGGTCTGGCCGCCGCCCGCGCCCGCGGTCAGCGCCTCGGTCGTCCGCCGGCCCTGTCGCCGGACCAGGTGTCCCAGGCGCGGTCGATGCTGGCCCGCCCGGAGAACTCCGTCGCCTCGATCGCGCGGCTCCTGGGGGTCAGTCGCTCCACGCTCTACAAGCACGTCCCCGAGCTCGGCGGACGTCAGGTCGTCCCGCCCGCCTCCGAACCCGCGCCGACGCCGGGCGACTGAGCTCCCCGGGGAACGGGTGTGGGCTGCGCCCCCGCCCGTCAGGTCGGGCGCGACCCCGCGACGCGTCGCCGCGCGCCACCGGTCGTCCGCGTGCGGACCCGTGCCGCCCGCGCCGCCTCACGGACCGTGGGGCGCTCGGCGCCGTCCTCGGACGGCGTCTGTTCGGTCGGGGCCTGCTCGGGGTGCACCTCGGCGGCCGCGCCGGCAGCAGCCGCAGCGGGGCCGCCCGACAGCGGGACGGACGGCGGCCGTCCGGGCGCAGGGGCGGCGGGGGTCGGAGGAGCGGGTGAGGGCCCGGCGGGACGTGGACCGGGGGCCGGGGTGGTCGCCCGCGCGGGCGCCGACGGCGGCGCGTTCACACCGGGACCCGTCCCGGACACCGGGTGGAGCGGACGTGGGGCCGCCGGAACGGTCACGGCCGCGGCCGGGCCGCCGTGCGGCGGACGCACCGGCATCGGCGCCACCGGGCGCGGCGGCGCCGGCACCGGCCGGACGGGAGGCGTCGCGGGAGCGGGCGGGCCCGCCGTCGGGACCTCCGCCGCCCTGGACGCCGCCGGTCGTCCCCGGTCGAACCACTGCAGGGTGCGCCCGGCCGCCCAGGAGTTGACGCCGGCGACGAGCCCCACCCCGAACGCGATCACCGCGACGGCCCACGCGCCGGCGACGACCAGCCCCAGCGCGGCGAGGAGGGCGGCCGCCGCGACCAGGCCCGCCGCGACCATCGTCGAGGCCGCCGCGCCCCCGGACTCGTGGACGCAGTACCAGGGCAGCGCCACCCGGCGTCGGGAGCTCCTCACAGGAGGGGCAACGGACGGGGACGGCCCGGGGTGACGGTCCACCTCAGGGCGCCACGCGCCGCATCCGGACGACGGCCACACCGGCCGAGTCGAACTCGCGTCCGCTCTCGACGTACCCGTGCCGGGCGTAGAGCGCGAGGTTGCCGGCACTGCGGTCGCCGGTGACCAGGGCCGACTCGACACCCGGCGCGAGGCTCGCGTGGGCTGCCTCGATCAGGGCGGTGCCGATCCCCCGCCCCTGGAGGTCCGGCGCCACCGAGCACCGCGCGAACCCCACCGGCCCCGGCCCGTCGACCCCGAGCAGCCGCACGCTCCCGACCAGACGAGGACCGATCCAGGCCGCCCACCCGCGCGTGCCCGGCCGCTCCAGGTCGGCAGCGAGTTGGTCGACGGTCTCCACGAGCGGTGGGATGGCGAACGTGCCGTACAGCCGCCCCTCGGAGAGGAACGCGGCGTACTGCACGGTGAGCGCCTCACCGGCGTGTCCGGGCCGCAGCCGGTCCACGAGGACCGGCACCGACCCGACGTCGGGAAGGGAGGCCATCACACCTCGGCCATGACCTCGTCGGAGGCGTCGAAGTTGGAGTAGACGTTCTGGACGTCGTCGGAGTCCTCGAGCGCGTCGATGATCCGGAGGACCTTGCGGGCGCCGTCGGCGTCGACCTCGACGTTCATCGACGGGACGAACGACGCCTCCGCCGACTCGTAGTCGATCCCGGCCTCCTGGAGGGCCTTCCGGACGGCCACGAGGTCGGTCGCCTCGCTGAGGATCTCGAAGTTCTCCCCCAGGTCGTTGACCTCTTCGGCGCCGGCCTCGAGGACCGCGAGCAGCAGGTCGTCCTCGGCCAGCTCGGTCCCGCCCTGCTCCTTGGCGACGATGATGACGCCCTTGCGGTTGAACAGGTAGGCGACCGAACCCGGGTCGGCCATCGCGCCACCGTTGCGGCTCATCGCGATCCGGACCTCGCCCGCGGCCCGGTTCTTGTTGTCCGTCAGGCACTCGATGAGCACCGCGACGCCGCCCGGCGCGTAGCCCTCGTAGGTGATCGCCTGGTAGTCGGCGCCACCGGCCTCGGCGCCCGACCCGCGCTTGACCGCTCGGTCGATGTTGTCGTTCGGGACCGACGTCTTCTTCGCCTTCTGGATGGCGTCGTAGAGCGTCGGGTTGGCGCCCGGGTCGCCGCCGCCGGTCCGCGCCGCGACCTCGATGTTCTTGATCAGCTTCGCGAACATCTTGCCGCGCTTGGCGTCGATGGCGGCCTTCTTGTGCTTCGTCGTCGCCCACTTGGAGTGGCCGCTCATGGCTCTCCCGCCCTTCGTCGTCTCGCGCGTGGCCGTGCGGCGCCGGGCCACCACGCTTTCCACGGGGGAGGGTGCCGGCGCCGGCACGGGCGGCGAGGGCCCACTGCGGGGCCCGTCGCGCTCCTACCTCGGCCACCCAGTCTACCGGCGGTCCGCCCTTCCCGACGACGGGTCGTCCCCGAGCCGGGTAGGTCGCGCCTCGGCGGATCCTGTGGTCGATCGTGATCAACTCGTGATCTTGCTTCGGGGCTCCACCTGGCGTTCTGCGGCCGTGACTGTCAGGAGTTCGAACTACAGTTCGAGTCATGGCGGTGGAGGCGGGGTTCGCGGTGGGCGACGGGGTGTTCGACACCCCGCTGCCCGGCGTGCCGTTCGCCGACCCGCGGGATGCGGTGGGGCAGGAGTGTGAGGCCGGGCTGGTGGCCTGGCAGGCCCGGATGGTGCACGACGAGTGGCGGCGGGCGTGCTGGATGCTGGAGACGGCCCGGGCCCGCGCGGACACGCTGCAGCGGTGGCCGGAGCCGGACCCGCGGGTGATCGCCGCCCGGCTGGGGTGGTCGGTGGCGATGGCCGCGTCCCGGTTGGAGACCGCGCAAGGGGCGTTGGAGCGGCTGCCCCGGCTCGGGGAGGCGATGCGGGAGGGCCGGGTGGAACACGCCAAGGCCGCGGTATTCGTCGCCGGGCTGCGCGATGTCACCGACGAGCAGGCCACGGTGGTGGTCGACGCCCTGATCTCGCAGGCCCCGAAGCTCGGGGTGTGGGAGCTGCAGCAACGGATCGCCGCCGCGGTGAAGGACGTCGACCCGCTCGGGGCGGAGAACCGCCGCGACGCGGCGGTCGCCCGGTCGCGGGTGTCGACGCGGATCGCGCCGTCGGGGGCGGCGGAGATCCACGGGCTGGATTTGGATCCGGGGATGGCGGTGCCGGCGTTCGAGCGGATCGCCGCGGTCGCCGAGGTCGCGGTGGAGCGGTTGAAGGCGGCCGGGAACTCGGTGGGGCCGGCGAAGGTGCAGGCCCAGGTCTATCTGCGGCTGCTGCACGGCTGCCCGCACGGCAGTGATGACCTCGCGGTGTTGGAACAGGTCGTCCTCGACCTCACCACCCCCGCCGGCCCGGCCGACGATCTCGACGACCTGCCCGACCTCGACGACCTCCCCGACCCCGATGACGGGCCGGACGACGGCCCGGACGACGGGCCGGACGACGGGCCGGACGACGGGCCCGACGACGGCCCGCACGACGACGGCCCGGATGACGGGCCCGACGACAGAGGCTCCTGTGGCGCTGGCCCGGACGACCACGGCGGCCCCGACGACGGTGGCCCCTCGGACGGCGCCCGCTCGGCCGGTGGCCCCTCGGAGAGCGGCCCCTCCCCGAGCGACGACGGCGGTCCGGACGAACGCCCCGACGCCGGCCGGTGGAGCGACCACGCGCCTGACGCAGCTACCGCGGAGGACCTCGACACTCTCTTGCCCACTGCTTCACCGCCGGGGTGGCAGCCCGGGGGCCCCGAACCCGACCCGCCGCCACCGGACACGCCCGACCCCCGGGTGCCGACCACCGAGCCGCCGCCCGACCTGGCGGCGCGGTGGACCGAACGCGGGCTGGTGTTCCCACCCGCCACCCTGCGCACCACGTTGGCGTGCGTGCTCGGGCTGCAACGCGCCCACGGCCGTATCGGTGCCGGCACCCTGACCGGCTGGGACGCCTACCGCGCGGCGTGGGCGAGAACCTGCGCCCAGTTCCGGGTGCTGCTCTACGACCCCGACGGCGCCCTCGAACACGTGCTGCTCGTTCGTGCTCCACAGCAGCCCGCCGCGGACCCGCGCTACCGGCGCCAGGTCGTCGAACTCACCGCCCACACCAGCGAGGTCGACACCCTCGACCCCGAGCGGCAACTGATCGGGAGCTGGGCCGAACTCGCCCGCCGCACCCGACGAGCCCTCGTTGCCGCCCGCGAACGACCCGTCGACGAGCACCCCGCCCACAGCACCCGCGAGGCCGGCCACCGGTTCCCCGGCGCCGAGCTGACCCGCTGGATCCACGCCCGCGACCGCACCTGCCGGTTCCCGATGTGCACCGTCCCCGCCGTCGCCTGCCCCATCGACCACACCCACGACCACACCCACGGCGGACCCACCCAGGCCGACAACCTCGGCCCCCTCTCCGTGGGTGATCACCTCCGCAAACACGACCCGACCTCCGGCTGGACCGTCCGCCAGACCAGACCCGGCCGATTCGTGTGGACCGCCCCCACCGGCACCCACCACCTCGTCGAACCCGACCCCTACCGACCCCTACGACCGGTCGCACGAGACCGGTTCGACCACGGCATCACCGACCCCCACACCACAGCCCGCCCAACGCGGCCCTGGCAGCCACGCACCGACCAACACGGCCACCTCACCGACGCCCAACGACAGACCCTCCACGACCTCGACCGCAGGAGACGCCAACAGCAGAACCAACCTCCGAACCCCCACGACGACGAGCCGCCGTTCTGACCGCACCCCGATGCAGTAGCGTCTGAGTTTCCCACTGCAACTCAGGAGGTCCGGTGAGCACCGACACCACGCCCGTCGTCCGGGAACGCGCCTACACCTGGGAGGACCCCCGCGCTCTGGCCGGTCAGATCGCCGGTCGCACCGGGTTGGAGTTCCTGCAGGCGCTGGTGTCCGGGGAGCTCCCGCCGCCGCCGATCATGGCGACGATCGGCGCAGGGGTGGAGTCAGTCGAGGCGGGGTGGGTCGTCTTCACGCTGACGCCGGCGGAGTTCCACTACAACCCCATCGGCTCGGTCCACGGCGGGGTCTTCGCAACGCTGCTCGACTCGGCCTGCGGCTGCGCGGTGCAGTCCACGTTGCCCGCCGGGGTCGGCTACACGAGCCTCGACCTGAGCGTGCGGTTCCTGCGGCCGATGTCGTCGGACACCGGTCCGGTGCGCTGCGAGGGCACGGTGGTCTCGGCCGGGCGACGGGTCGTCCTGGCCCGGGCGTCGATCACCGACGGCACGGGCCGCCTCCTCGGCGAGGCCACGTCGAGCTGCCTGCTCCTGAGCTGAGCTCAGGCCGACCGACGCCGCGCACCCGGGCCGGGCACCACCCGGACCCGGTCGGTCGGGGCGAGCACGTGCCCGTCCGCGCACACCTCCTGCAGCGCGACCAGTGCGCCGCACTCGTGCACCGCGAACGCGGGCGGGCCGGCCTCCCCCGCGGAGTGCCGATCACCGAAGGCCATCAACGCCAGGAGCACGGGCCGCAGGTCGCGTCCGGCCGTGGTCGGCCGGTACTCCCGGCGAGCGCGGTGCCCGGGCTCGCGGTACTCCCGGGTCTCGACGAAGCCCGCCTCGACCAGGGTCCCCAGCCGCCGGGTGAGCACGTTGCGGGCGATGCCCAGGTGCTCGACGAGCTCGTCGAACCGTCGCACCCCGTTCAGCACGTCCCGGAACACGAGCACCGTCCACGGCTCGCCGAGCACGGCCATCGTCCGCGCGATCGAGCACGTCGCGGAGTCGAGCTCGCGCCAGTCCATGACCCGAGAATAGCTGGGTGGCGGCCCGGAACTCAGGCGGTGTACTCGCGGACCCGCTGCAGGAACAGGTCGTGCAACCGCGCGTCGCCGGTCTGCTCCGGGTGGAACGCCGTGGCCATGACCGGGCCCTGACGCACCGCCACGACCTTGCCCGACGCCGGGCCGCTCACGCTGCCCGGGATGCGGGCCAGCACGTCGACCCCGCGACCGGTCGACTCCACCCACGGGGCGCGGATGAACACGGCCCGCACGGGACCCCCGTGGATCCCGGTCACGGCCAGGTCGGACTCGAACGACTGCACCTGACGACCGAAGGCGTTGCGCCGGACCACGATGTCGAGGGCACCGAGCTGGTGCTGGTCGGGCCGGGCGTCGATCGCCTCGCGGGCCAGCAGGATCATCCCCGCGCACGAACCGAACGCGGGCATCCCGGCGGCGAGCCGGGCGCGCAGCGGCTCGAGCAGGTCGAACGCCACGAGGAGCTTCGACAGCGTCGTCGATTCACCACCCGGCAGCACCAGCCCCGCCACCTCGTCGAGCTCGGCCGGGCGCCGCACCGGCCGGGCGTCGGCACCGCAGGCCCGGAGCGCGTCGAGGTGCTCGGCGACGTTGCCCTGCAGTGCCAGGACCCCGACGGGCGCCGAGGCGCCCCCTCCGGTCGTCACCGTCATCGTCCCCGTCTCCTACATGTTGGCCCGGCCCGGGAAGCGGGCCCGGTACTCGTCCAGGTGCTGTGTCGCGCACATCCGTTGTTCCTGCTGCCCGTTCGCCTGGGACATGCACTCGTCGAGGGTGAGCCCCTCACCGAAGGTGCCGGTCCCGAGCAGGGCGGGCACGACGACCGTCAGCCCCCAGACCAGCCCGACCAGCCCGAGGGCCAGCCCGGCGAGGGCAGCGCCGCCGGAACGCTCCGGGTCGTGGAACGCACGGCGGGCCCCGATGAATCCCACGACGACCGCCGCCAGCCCGGCGACCACGCCGACCCAGCCCAGCACCCACGCGGTGCCCACCGCGATGACGCCGAGGACCAACGCCGGGGTGCCCCAGCCGGCGAGGCCGCGACCCTCGCGGTCACGCGAGACGTCGGCGGGGCGGGAGGTCGTCATGCGCAGGATGCTCCCACGCGCGGCGCGACCGCTACTCCGCGGCGTCGGGGAAGCGCTGGTTGAACTCGGTGATGTGCTGCGACTTGCACATGTGCATCTCGAACGACGAGGTGGCCTGCGACAGGCACTGGTCCAGGGTCAGCCCGTCACCGAACGCCCCGCCGCCGAAGAAGCTCTGGGACACGACGACCGCGCCCCACACGAGGCCCACCGCCCCGAGCACGAGCCCCCCGAGCGAGTAGGCACCGTCGGTGGCCAGCCCCCGCCACGCCCGCCGGGCGCCCAGGAACCCCGCCACGGCCGCGAACAGGCCGAGGACCACCCCGGCCCACCCGCTCCAGGCCGTCCCGGCGGCGAGCACCCCGAGGACCAGGGCGGGCAGCCCCATGCCCGCGCGGCGCTCCGGCTTCCCGGACTGTTCCGGCTGCTCCGACTCGGCCTCGGGCGCCGCCGGCTGCACGGGGGCGGGAGGTCGAGGTGCGGCAGGGCCCGGCGTCGGGGTGGGCCTCGGGGTCGGGCGCGCGGCACCCACGACGGGCAGCACGTCCGTGGGCGCGTCGACCGGCTGCATCGGCACGACGCGCCGCCGGGCGCCCTGGTTCGTCTCCGCGGTCATCGCCCGCGATCCTCCCATCCGCGTGTGTGGACCGGGTGGGGCCGCCTACCAGCCGCCTACCTCACCGCCTGCCAACCGCCTACCAACCCCGGACGGCGAGCCGCTCCGCGTCGGACAGGTCGGTGCGACCGACCATCGCCTCGCCGAGGCCGGCCGAGACCTTGGCGATCACGTCGGGGTCGTCGTGGAAGGTGGTGGCCTTGACGATGGCCTCGGCGCGCCGCGCCGGGTCACCCGACTTGAAGATGCCGGAGCCGACGAACACGCCCTCGGCGCCCAGCTGCATCATCATCGCGGCGTCGGCCGGGGTGGCGATGCCGCCGGCGGTGAACAGCACGACGGGCAGCCGGCCCGACTCGGCGATCTCCTGGACCAGCGGCAGCGGGGCCTGCAGCTCCTTGGCCGCCGTGTACAGCTCCTGGGCGTCCATCCGCGCGAGGCGGCGGATGTCGCTGCGGATCGCGCGCATGTGCCGCGTGGCCTCGACGACGTTGCCGGTGCCGGCCTCGCCCTTCGACCGGATCATCGCCGCGCCCTCACCGATGCGGCGCAGCGCCTCACCGAGGTTGGTCGCCCCGCAGACGAAGGGGACGGTGAAGGCCCACTTGTCGATGTGGTGCGCCTCGTCGGCCGGGGTGAGCACCTCGGACTCGTCGACGTAGTCGACGCCGAGCGACTGCAGCACCCGCGCCTCGACGAAGTGACCGATCCGGGCCTTCGCCATGA
This sequence comes from Actinomycetospora sp. NBRC 106378, assembly GCF_030269685.1. Taxonomy (GTDB): domain Bacteria; phylum Actinomycetota; class Actinomycetes; order Mycobacteriales; family Pseudonocardiaceae; genus Actinomycetospora. The sequence goes on along the minus strand of NZ_BSTT01000005.1, from coordinate 212,277 downwards.
CCGGGATGGACACGGCCTCGACGATCCCGGTGATCATCTCCGGGTCGGACATGCGGGCGACGCCGCCGTTGGCACGGATGTCCGCGGGGACGCGCTCGAGCGCCATGACGGCGACGGCGCCGGCGTCCTCGGCGATCTTCGCCTGCTCGGTGTCGACGACGTCCATGATGACGCCGCCCTTGAGCATGTCGGCCAGGCCGCGCTTCACCCCGTCGGAGCCGGTCTGGGGCGTGGTGGTCTGGGTCGGGCGGGTCACGAGCGTGCCTCCAACGACGACGGTGGGTTCACCCCCGATGCTAAACGCCACCCCCGACGACGTCGGGGTGACGAGGGCTACTGGATGGGAACCGGGGCGTCCACCGGGTCCAGCGAGCCCGGGTCGCCGAGCAGGTCCCCGAGCTGGCGGGGGTAGACGACGTCGACGGTGGCGGCGAGCTCGGTGCGCGTCCACCAGCGGTGCCGGCGCACGGTGCGCCGTTCCAGCTCGGTGAAGCCCGAGACGTCGATCTCGGGCGTCGGGTCCACGCGCAGCAGGAAGAACAGCTCGCGGGCGGCGTAGGAGACGCCGTCGTGGCTGAACATCACGTCGCGCACCCAGACCGGGCCGGCCAGGTCACCCGCCGTCAGCCCGGTCTCCTCCCGCAGCTCGCGGGTCGCGGCCCCGGCCGGCTCCTCCCCCGGCTCGACGCCGCCACCCGGGGTGAACCAGAAGGTCTCGGTCGGGCGGGCGGGGTCGACGCCCTCGAAGAGCAGCACCCGCTCGTCGGGGTCGAGCACGACGACGCGGGCGGCGTCGCGGGCCACCGCGGGCCCCTCGGCGTCGTCGGCGGACCCGGCCGGCCCGGGGTCGGCGGCCGGCTCGGCGATCTCGAAGTACTCCGGGTACGGAGCGGTGCCCGCGAGCCGCAGTGCGCGGACCATCCGGCGGCCGCGCAGCGCACGGGTGTCGCGCACGGCGTCGTTGTGGATGCGGCGGGCCACCACCACCCGGGCGTCCGCGTCGGCGAGCTCGGCCGAGAGGTCCGGCGACAGCGTCGCCGTCTCCAGCGGCGCCCGGCGCGCCACCAGGTCGTTCTCGGCGGCCTCGCGGGACTCCCCCTCCCCCGCGGCCTCGACCGCGCGGGCTGCGGCGCGCAGCGCCCGACGGTCGGTCGGTGAGAGCGCCGACGGCGGGGCGGTCGCGGCGACCGCGCGGACCACGGCCGCCCGCCGGTCGAGCGCGGCGACGAGCCCGAGGCGGGCGGCGTCCACCCGCACGTGGAGCCGGTCGAGCCGGCGCGCCCGGCCGATCGCGACGAGCGCCGTCACCAGCAACAGCACGACGACCACGGCGATGACGACGACGAGGACCCACCCGCCCGGCCCGAAGACGTTCACCCCGGGAGGTTACCGCCGGGGCGCGGCCCGCCCGGCGCGCAGGGCGGGCTCGGCGAGGGCCGCCACCCGCCGCGGGTCGGCCGCCACCGCGACCTCGTACACCCGCAGCACGGCCGCCGCGACGGCGCTCCAGTCGAAGGCTCGCACCCGCGCCCGCCCGGCGTCCGCGAGCACCCGCCGTCGGGACGGGTCCTCGAGCAGTCCGGCGAGGCCCGCGGTCCAGGCGGCGGGGTCGTCCGGGGGCAGCAGCAGGCCGGCCGGCGCGCCGGTGTCGGGGTCGGTGAGGACCCGGCGGAACGCCTCGATGTCGCTCGCGGCGACCGGAGTGCCCGCGGCGAGGCCCTCGGCGACGACGATGCCGAAGCTCTCGCCGCCGGTGTTCGGGGCCGCGAGCACGTCCATCGCGCCGAGCGCGCGCGCCTTCGTGCGGTCGTCGACGGCACCCAGGACCTCGACCCGGTCGGTGAGCGCCGCCGGCAGCCGGCGGCGCAGCTCGGCCACGTCGCCGCGCCCGACGACGAGCAGGCGGGCGTCCAGCGGCGCCAGCGCCTCGAGCAGGATCGGCATCCCCTTGCGGGGCTCGTCGAACCGGCCGACGAAGCCCACGGTGGGCGGACCCGGCGGGCGCGGCAGCGGGTCGGCGGCGGACGACGCGAGGGCCGGCACGTCGACGCCGTTCGGGATCTCCACCGCGTCGCCGCCGAGGTGCTCGACGTACACCTGGCGGGCCAGCGGCGACACCGCGACGCGCGCGGTCACCCGCTCGAGCAGCGGCCGCAGCACGGGCTGGAAGGCGAGCATGGTGCGCGACCGCGGGGTGGAGGTGTGGAAGGTCGCGACGACGGGTCCCTCGGCGACCGCGAGCGCCAGCATCGACAGGCTCGGCGCGGTCGGCTCGTGCAGGTGCAGCACGTCGAAGTCGCCCGCGGCGAGCCAGCGCCGCACCCGGTGCATCGACACCGGGCCGAAGGTCAGACGCGCGACCGACCCGTTGTAGCGGATCGCCACCGCCCGGCCCGCCCGCGTGACGAACTCCGGCACCGGGGTCGACTCGCTCGCCGGGGCGAGCACGTCGACGTCGTGGCCCAGCCCGCGCAGGGCCCGGGCGAGGTCCAGCACGTGCGCCTGCACGCCACCCGCCACGTCCAGCGAGTAGGGACACACGATGCCGACGCGCATTGGCCACAGTCTGCCGGGAGCCGGGAGTACCGTGCACCGATGGCCCAGGTGGACGACGTCGACCGGCAGCTGCTGCGGCTGCTCGGCGCCGACCCACGGGCCTCCGCGCGCAGCCTGTCCCGCGCGATCGGCATGTCCCCCGGCGCCGTCGGCGAGCGCCTCGAACGGCTGCAGGAGCGCGGTGTGATCCGCGGGTGGACCCTCGACGTCGACCCGGCCGCCCTCGGCTACGGCCTCGAGGTGCTGGTGGCGATCGAGCTGCGCCAGGGCAAGCCGGTGGAGACGACGATCGACCTGCTCTCGGGCATCGCCGAGGTCCGGTCGATCCAGCTGGTCACCGGCCGGTGGGACCTCGTGCTGACCCTGCTGGTGCGCGACCAGAACCACCTGCGCGACGTGCTGCTCGCCGACGTCTGGTCGGTGGCGGACTTCCAGCACAGCGAGACGATGATCATCCTCGACACCCGCCGCCGGACCGGCTCAGTCGAGGAGTAGCTCCCCGGCCGGATCGCCCAGGACCGCCCCGACCCGCGCGAGGACCTTCGAGCCCAGCTCGCCGTCGACCAGCCGGTGGTCGAACGACAGGGACAGGGTGGTCACCTCCCGCAGCGCGACCTCCCCGCGGTACTCCCACGGCCGGCGCCGGATCGCTCCGACGCACAGGATCGCCGACTCGCCCGGGTTGAGGATCGGCGTCGCGGCGTCCACGCCGAACACCCCGACGTTGGTGATCGTCGCCGTCCCGCCCCGCATCCGCTCGGGGGGCGTCCGGCCCGCGCGGGCCGTCGTCGTCAGGTCCTCGAGCGACCGGGCCAGCCCGGGCAGCGTCAGCGACCCGGCGTCGGGAACGTTCGGCACGATCAGCCCGCGCTCGGTGGCGGCCGCGATCCCGAGGTTCACCGTCCGGAGCCGGACGATCTCCTGGTTCGCCTCGTCCCACCGCGCGTGGACCTCCGGGTGGTGGCGGATCGCCGAGAGCAGGGCCCGCGCGACCAGCAGCAGCGGCGTCACCCGGATCCCCGCGAACGCGGGGTGTTCCTTCAGGGCGGCGACGGTCGCCACCGTCGCGGTGACGTCGACGGTGAGGAACTCGGTGACGTGCGGGGCGGTGAAGGCCGAGGTGGTGACGGCGGCGGCGGTCGCCTTCCGCACCCCCGCGATGCGCTCGCGGGTGTCGCCCGGGGGCTCGGGGTGCTCGCTGCGTTCGAGGTGCCGGCGCACGTCGTCGCGCGAGATGCGCTCGCCGTCGTGGGCCACCGCGGCCAGATCGACGCCGGCGTCCTTCGCCATCTTCCGCACCGGCGGCGTCGCGCGCGGTCCCGCTCCCCCGTCCTGCCGCTCCCCGTTCCCGACGCCGGGTCGGGCCGGCTCGGGTGTCACCGGTCGCCGGCGCCGACGCCGGGTGGCGGAGGCGCTCGTGCCGTAGCCGACGAGGACGCTGCCGGAGCCCTCGGGCGCGGCGGGCTCGTCCTCCCCGGTGGTGATCGCGACCAGCGGGGACCCGACGGCCACCGTGTCCCCCTCGGCGGCGAGGAGCTCGTGCACCGTGCCGTCGAACGGGCAGGGCAGCTCGACGGCGGCCTTCGCGGTCTCGACCTCCACGAGGGTCTGGTTGACCGTGACCGGGTCCCCGACGGCCACGTGCCAGTGCAGGACGTCGGCCTCGGTCAGGCCCTCGCCGACGTCGGGGAGGCGGAAGGTCTCGCGGCTCACCGGACTCCCTAGTAGGTCAGGACGCGGTCGACGGCGTCGAGGACGCGGTCGAGGTCCGGGCGGTAGTGGGACTCGAGGCGGGCGGCCGGGTAGGGCGCGTCGAAGCCCCCGACGCGCAGGACCGGGGCCTCGAGCCGGTCGAAGCAGTGCTCGGCGAGCGTGGCGGCGACCTCGCCGCCCAGACCGCCGAAGGTCGGCGCCTCGTGGACGACCACCGCACGGCCGGTGCGGGCGACGGCACCCGTGAGGGCGTCGACGTCCACGGGCGAGAGCGACCGGAGGTCGATCACCTCGAGGTCGTGCCCCTCCTCCTCGGCGGCCGCGGCGGCCGCCAGGCAGGTCTCGACCATCGAGCCCCACGTCAGCAGCGTCGCGTCGGCCCCGGGTCGGACGGTGCGGGCGGCGTCGAGGGCGAGATCGGCCTCGGCGGCGACCTCGCCCTTGGACCAGTAGCGGCACTTCGGCTCGAAGAAGATGACCGGGTCCTCGGACTCGATCGCCTGCCGGAGCAACCAGTGCGCATCCTGCGGGGTGGCCGCCGCGACCACCCGGAGCCCCGCAGTGTGGGCGAAGTAGGCCTCGTTGGACTCGGAGTGGTGCTCCACCGCGCCGATACCGCCCGAGACCGGGATCCGGATGACGACGGGCAGGGTGAGCCGCCCTCGGCTGCGGGCGTGCATCTTCGCGAGCTGCGAGGTGATCTGGTTGAACGCCGGGTAGACGAAGCCGTCGAACTGGATCTCGCACACCGGCCGGTAGCCGCGCTGGGCGAGGCCGATCGCCGTGCCGACGATGCCGGCCTCGGCGATGGGGGTGTCGAGCACCCGCTCGGGCCCGAAGTCCTTCTGCAGGCCGTCGGTCACGCGGAAGACGCCCCCGAGCCCGCCGACGTCCTGGCCCATGACCAGGACCTTCGGGTCGGTCTCGAGCGCGTGGTGCAGCGCCGTGGTGATCGCGGCGGAGAGCGTCGTCGTCACCGGTCCTCCTCGAGGGTCGCGAGGTAGGCGGCGTAGGCGTCCCGCTGCCGGTCGATCGCCGGCGAGCCGCCCGGCAGGACGTGGTCGAACATCTCGGCGGGGTCGGGGTCGGGCATCGCCCGGCAGGCCCGGCGCGTCTCGGCGCCCAGCGCGTCGGCCTCGGCGTCGAGGTCGGCGTGGAACGCCGCGTCCGCCCACTCCTCGCGGTCGAGCAGCGCGCGCAGGCGGTCGACCGGGTCGCGCGCCCGCCAGTGGTCGAGCTCGGCCTCGGTGCGGTAGCGGGTGGGGTCGTCGGACGTCGAGTGCCCGGCCATCCGGTAGGTGGTGGCCTCGATCAGGGCCGGTCCGCCACCCCGCCGCACGGCCTCGGCGGCGCGGGCCGTGGCGGCCCGCACGGCGAGCACGTCGTTGCCGTCGACGAGCTCGGTGGCCAACCCGAACCCGGCGGCCCGCCGGTGCAGCGGGGCGCCGAACTGCCGGCTCGTGGGCGTCGAGATCGCCCACTGGTTGTTCTGGCAGAAGAAGACCACCGGGGCGCTCACCGTCGCCGCCCAGTTGAAGGCCTCGTTCGCCTCGCCCTCGCTCGACGAGCCGTCGCCGAAGTAGGCGAGGACGACCTCGTCGGTCCCGTCGCGCTGCACGCCCATCGCGTAGCCGACGGCGTGGAGCAACTGGGCGGCGAGCACCAGGGTGTAGAGCCCGAAGCGGTGCTCGGCCGGATCCCAGCCGCTCTGCCGGACCCCGCGCCACTGCGCGAGCAGCGCCTCGGGGCCGATGCCGCGGCAGAGGGCGGCGGCGTGGTCGCGGTAGGAGGGGAACACCGGGTCGTCGTCGCGGATCGCGCGGATCGAACCGACCTGGGCAGCCTCCTGACCGAGGCACTGCAGCCAGAGCCCGAGCTCCCCCTGGCGTTGCAGGTGATAGGCCTCGGAGTCCAGTCGCCGGGCCAGCACCATGTCGCGGTACAGGCCCCGGCACAGCTCGGGTGTCACGTCCCGGGCAGCCGGATCGTCGGCCAGCCGGCCGTTCGTACCGAGCAGGGCGTACGTGTCCCTGGTCTCCATCTGATGTCTCTCCACCGGGTCGCGGTGCGTCGACGCGGTCCGAGGAGTCGGGATCACCGACCCCCGGACTGGCCATGTGTCCACCAGCATGCGCTTGCTGTGCGCTCGTGTCCAGTCTCTGACGCCCAGAACCGGATGATCGTCCGCCTGACCCTGGCCGGTCGGGTAGTGTGGTCTTGCTCACGACTCCTCCGTCCCCTACCACTGGTCTCATGACGCAGCTCCAGGACAAGGTCGCCCTGATCACCGGCGGCGAGAGCGGGATCGGGCTCGCCTCGGCGAAGCTCTTCGTGGCCGAGGGCGCGAAGGTCGTCCTCGTCGGGATCGACCAGGCCGCGCTGGAGGCCGCCGAGAAGGAGATCGGCTCCGAGCACGCGCTCGCCGTCGTCGCCGACGTGACCGACTCCGCGGCCGTCGCCGCCGCGGTCTCCGCCGGGGTCGAGAAGTTCGGCCCGCTCGACGTGGTGTTCTCCAACGCCGGCATCTCCGGCGCCGTCGCGAAGATCCCGGACTACCCGGAGGACGTCTTCGCCCGGACCCTCGCCGTGCACATCGGCGGGGCGTTCCACGTCCTCAAGCACACGCTGCCCCGGATGAACGACGGGGGCAGCGTCATCATCACCTCGAGCGTCGTCGGGCTCGTCGGCTTCGGGGACCTGTCGGCCTACGTCGCCGCCAAGCACGGCCAGGTGGGCCTCATGCGGTCGGCCGCCAAGGAGGTCGCGGGCCGGCGCATCCGCGTCAACACGCTGCACCCCGGGCCCACCTCGACGCCGTTCCAGGACGACATCGAGATGACCGCGACCGGCAAGTCGCAGGCCGACGCCGCCCGCGACTTCGACGCCATGATCCCGCTCGGACGCCACACGACGGTGGACGAGATCGCGCAGGCCGCCCTCTACCTCGCTTCCGACGCGAGCGCGATGGTGACCAGCTCGACCTTCGCCATCGACGGCGGCATGAGCGGCTGACCGGACCCCGCCACACCTGTCGTCAGGAAGGGAGCGCGCTGGGGCCGTGGGTGGACCACGCCCCGCCCGACTCGTGAGCAGAAAGGGTCGCGATGGCGACCTTCTTCTGTTCACCTGCGCGCAGCGCACACCCCGGACACCCACAGCATCGCCGCGAGGACGCCGAACCCCAGCGTCATCGAGCCGTACGCGCCGCCGGTCATCGCCCACGCGTTGCCGGCAACGACGCTCACGGCCGCCAGGACCGAGACCACGGCGGCCCCGCGTCGCCCCGCCCGACGGACGTGCCCGGCGAGCAGGACGCAGGTGACGGCGAGGGCGGCGAACGACACCGTGCCCGCCAGCAGGTGGCCGGCCCCGTGCCAGGTCAGCGTGCCGCTGCCGGGGGCGTCGAGCACGAGGGCGCCGGCCGCGACGAGCCCGAGGCCGCTCACCGCCCACGACCGCCCGACGGCGCGGGAGACCGTGCGACCGAGACCTCGGGCGCCGGCGACGGTGAGGAGTCCGCCGACGACGAAGTTCGTGATCTGCAACCAGCCCAGTGAGCCCGTCGACAGCGCCGAGAGCGGCTCGACGGTGAAGTCGAAGTCCGACCGGAGCGCGGCCTGGGCGAGGGCGACCGTGCCCCACAGCGGGGAAGCGATCGCCCCGGCGAGCAGCAGGCGGCGGGTGGTGGTGGCCGTCGTCGTCGGCGTGGCGGAGCGGGTGGTGAGCGTGGCGGTCATGGCGTCCTCCTCGGATCGGGCTGTCGGCAGGACGTCGCACGACACGATGTGACAGGGAACGGCTACATTCCCTGTCACATCGACCGAGCCGACGTCATGACGACCGAGCCGCACCACCCCCGGGAGAATCCGATGCGCTTCCTCATGACGACCGGCGAGAACAGCCGCCGCCCCGACGACGCCCTCTTCGCCGAGATGGGCGCGTTCATCGAGGAGATGACCACGGCCGGCCATCTCGTCCTCACCGGCGGCCTCGCCCCCGGCGCCCGGCGGATGGAGACGGCCGGCGACGAGGTCACCGTCACCGACGGCCCGTTCGTCGAGGCCAAGGAGGCCGTCCTCGGCTTCGCGATCATCGACGCCCCGACCTGGGACGAGGCGATGGAGTTCGCCCGGCGCTTCCGCGCCATCGTCGGCGACGGGCAGTCGACGATCCACCAGGTCTTCACGCCCTGATGGACGCCGGGGAGGTCGCCGCCGCCGTCTGGCGCGCCGAGTCCGCGACGATCGTCGGGGGCCTGGTCCGGCTGGTCGGCGACGTCGGCCTCGCCGAGGAACTCGCCCAGGACGCGCTGGTCGCCGCCCTCGAGCAGTGGCCCACGGCCGGGGTCCCCGACGCCCCGGCGGCCTGGCTGACCACGGTCGCGCGTCGCCGGGCCGTCGACCACCTGCGTCGCACGGGGCGGCTCGCCGAGCTGCCCGACGACGGGACGTCCCCGGCCCCGGAGCCCGACGCCGCGGCTCCGGACGACGTCCTGCGCCTGGTGCTGCTGACCTGCCATCCCGCGCTCGCCCGCGACGAGCGCACCGCGATGACCCTGCGTCTGGTCGCCGGGCTCTCCACGGCCGAGATCGCCCGGGCCTTCCTGCTGCACGAACCGCAGGTCGTCGCCCGGATCGCGCACGCGAGACGACGGCTCGCGGAGCTGGGCGTCGAGCCGCCGTCGCGGGCGGGCGACCGCCTGGGATCCGTCCTCGAGGTCGTCTACCTGGTCTTCAACGAGGGCTACACCGCGACCGCCGGGGACGACCTCCTGCGCCCGGCCCTCACCGAGGAGGCCCTGCGCCTCGGGCGGCTCCTCGTCGGGCACGCCCCGGACGAGCCCGAGGTGCACGGCCTGCTGGCCCTGATGGAACTGCAGGCCTCCCGCTCGGCCGCGCGCACCGACAGGAGCGGCGCGCCGGTGCCGCTCGACGAGCAGGACCGGACGCGGTGGGACGCCGCCGGGATCCGCCGTGGCCTCACGGCCCTGCTGCACGCCCGCGAGGTGCAGGACGGCCCGCCGGGGCCGTACGTGCTGCAGGCCGCGATCGCCGTCGGGCACGCCCGGCCGGACGGCACGGACTGGGACCAGGTCGCCGCGTTGTACGACCTGCTCGTGGCCACCCTGCCCACGCCCGTCGTCCGGCTGAACCGCGCCGTGGCCCACGGGCGGGCGCACGGGCCCCGGACGGGCCTGGACCAGGTCGACGCGCTCGTGGACGAGGGGCTCCTGCCGGACTACCACCTGCTGCCCGCGGTCCGGGCCGACCTCCTCGGCCGGCTCGGCCGCGACGCCGAGGCGCGCATCGAGTGGCGGCGGGCGGCCGCGTCCACGGCGAACGCCGCCGAGCGGGCGGTGCTGCTGCGCCGCGCGGACGCGTTGGCGGCCGCCGCAGCCACCGGCCCGACCCTCGGACCCGCCGTGCAGCGCTTCCTCGCGCGCGAGGACCTGTCCCCCGCCTCGCGCCGGTCCTACGGCCAGACCCTGCACCGTCTCGTCGACGCCCTCGGCGACGCCCTGCCGCTCACGGGCCTCGACCCCGATCGCGTCGGCGTCGTCGTCACGACCACGTGGGACGCGGTGTCCCCCGCCACCTGGAACCGACACCGGGCCGCGATCCGGTCGTTCGGGGCGTGGCTGGGTCGGCCCGGACTCGGGGCCACCATCCCGGGCCGCACCCCGGCGGCCCGCCCGCCGGTCCCCGTCCCGACGGTTCCCGACGGCGCCCTGCGCGAGCGGGCGCTGTGGGCCCTCCTGGCCGACTCCGGTGCCACCGTCACCGCGGTGCTGGGGCTCGACGTCGACGACCTCGACCTCGCCGGGCGCCGGGCCGGCCCGGTCCGCTTCTCCCCCGCGACCGCGGGACTGCTGCGGGCCCTCGTGGGGACGCGGACACGCGGGCCGATCTTCCTCTCCGACCGGCGGCCCGGACCGACGCGAACGCCCGGTGCGCGGGACCTCTGTCCGCTCACCGGGCGTCGCCGACTCTCCTACGAGCGCGCCGAGTACCTGTTCAAGCAGGCCTCCGGCGGCTCGACCCTGCGCTCACTGCGCGCTCAGGCGACCATCTCCTCGAGCTCCTTGCCCTTCGTCTCGGCCACCGCCTTGTAGACGAAGACGAAGCTGAGCAGCGCGAACAGGGTGTAGAGCCCGTAGGCCAGCGTCAGTCCGACGTCGGCCAGCGACTGGAACGTCACGGTGATGAGGAAGTTCGCGAGCCACTGCGCGGCGGCCGCGACGGCGAGGGCGGCGGCGCGCAGGTAGTTCGGGAACATCTCGCCGAGCAGCACCCAGACCACCGGGCCCCACGTGATGGCGAAGGACACGACGAACAGGTTCGCCGCGACCAGCGCGATGGGGCCCCAGGCCCCCGGCAGGGCGACGGTGGACTCACCGCTCTCGCTCACCGACGGCACGGCCTGCGAGAACGAGATCGCCATGACGAGCAGCGTGACCGTCATCCCGAGGGAGCCCGCGAGCAGCATCGGACGACGGCCGACCCGGTCCACGATGAGGATCGCGACGATCGTCGAGAGCACGTTGATCAGACCGTTGATCACCGAGGCCAGGAACGACTGCGACTCGGAGAAGCCGACGGCCTGCCACAGCGTCGTCGAGTAGTAGAAGATCACGTTGATGCCGACGAACTGCTGGAAGACCGACAGCAGGATGCCGACCCAGACGATCGGCTTGAGCCCGAACCGCTGACCGGTGAGGTCGCGCAGCGACGGCTTCACGTCCCGGCGCAGCGAGTCCGCGATCTCGGTGACCTTGCGCTGCACGGAGTCCATCGACCGCGACTCCTCGACGGAGTGCAGCACCTGTCCGGCCTCCTCCAGCCTCCCCTTCGCCACCAGGTAGCGCGGGGACTCCGGGATGCGCAGGGCGAGCACGGCGTAGATGGCCGACGGGATGATCCCGACGATGAACATCCAGCGCCACGCCTCGAGGCCGAGCCAGAACTCGTTGGCCGCGCCGCCGGCGACCCCGGCGAGCAGCGCGTCGGAGAGCAGGGCGACGAAGATGCCGAGCACGATCGCCATCTGCTGCAGCGAGCCGAGCCGGCCGCGGATGTGCGCGGGCGCGATCTCGGCGATGTAGGCCGGCGCGATCACCGACGCGATGCCGATGCCGACACCGGCGAGGATGCGCCAGATGATCAGGTCCCAGACGGCGAACGCCAGGCCGGAGCCGATCGAGCTGATCGCGAACAGCGCCGCCGCGATGAGCATGACGCGCACACGGCCGTACCGGTCGGCGACCGGCCCGGCGAACCACGCGCCGACCGCCGAACCGAGCAGTGCACAGGCGACGGTGAAGCCTGCGAGCAGCGGGGAGTTCGTGAGGCCGAACTGGTTGTTCAGCGCGTCGACGGCGCCGTTGATGACGCTCGAGTCGAAGCCGAACAGGAAGCCGCCGACGGCGGCGACGATCGAGACCAGGATGGCCTTCGTCGTCGTCTTCGGCGCGGTGCCGGAGACCGACGAGCCCCCCGGACCCGCCGGCGAATCAGTGGTCATGACGTGCCTCTCGTGACTGCCGTGTCGGGATGTGTCCGTGCCAGGTCGGCCGCGCCGACCATGCCCGCCTCCCAGCCGAGCTCGGCCAGGCGGACCTCCGCCACCGGCCGGTGCCCGCGGCCGGTGAGGTTGCCGCGGAAGGTCGCCTCGACCCGGGTCCGCAGCACCTCCCCCGCCTCGGACACTCCGCCGCCGATGACGAACAACGACGGGTCGAGGACGGCCGCGAGCTGGGCGCAGCCCAGCCCGATCCAGCGTCCGATCTCGTCGAAGCAGTGCAGGGCACCGACGTCGCCGCGCTGGGCGAGCTCGGTGACCATCTCGCCGGTGATGGCGTCGGGATCGCCACCCGCACGGTCGAGCAGGCCCGCGGCGAAGGCCGGGGAGTGCCGGGCGATCTCGCGTGCCTCGGTGACCAGGGCGCGCCCGGAGCCGTACTGCTCCCAGCAGCCCTGCAACCCGCAGCCGCAGCGGCGGCCGTACGGGACCATCGTGATGTGGCCGATCTCGGCCGCCACCCCGAACCCGCCGCGCAGCAGGCGACCGCTCGACACGATGCCGCCGCCGACGCCGGTGCCGATCGTGATGGCCACCAGGTCGTCGTGGTCGCGGCCTGCCCCGAAGCGGGACTCCGACCAGGCGACGACGTTCGCGTCGTTCTCGACGACGACGGGCAGGCCGAGCCGGTCCGACAGCTTCGAGCGCAGGTCCTCGTCGCGCCACGCGAGGTTGGGCGCGAACATCACGGTGGACCGGGCGGCGTCGACGAAGCCCGCCGCGCCGATGCCCACGGCGTGGATCTCGTGGGCGGCGGTGAGCTCCCGGACCGCGTCGGCGATCCCGGACAGCACGCCCTCGGTCGACTGCGCGGGGGTCTCGCGCCGCGTGTGCGCGAGCAGCTTGCCCGCGCCGTCGACCACGCCGGCCGCGATCTTGGTGCCGCCGACGTCGACCCCGACGGTCAACCCGTCGTCGGGAACGTCCTCGGGTCCTGCTGCGGTCATCGCCCCACCTACCTGGTCGACAGCTCGTGGGACGTCAGTGCCTCGACGTCGATGGTCCCCATGTCCGTGACCACGATGTCGGCCCCCTCGGCCGCGAGCGCGTCGGAGTCATCCGCCCGGGCGACCCCGATCGCGGAGAACTCGCCGGCCTTCGCCGCCTGGATGCCGTTCGTGGCGTCCTCGCAGACGAAGGCGTCGTGCGGGTCGACGCCGAGCTCCTTCGCCGCCGTCAGGAAGATCTCCGGGTGCGGCTTGCCCTGCGCGAAGTCGCGCCCGGACACGTCCACGTCGAAGGCCTCGTGCAGGTTGCCCGAACCGCCGTAGTTCGCGAGGTCGATCCGCTCGAGGAAGAGCTTGGCGTTCTTCGACGAGGAGGCCGCGGCGATCGGGATGCCGGCGTTCTTGACCGCGATGACGAAGCGCACGGCGTCGTCGTAGGCCGAGAACTTCCCGTCCTTGATCAGCCGGATGATCATCTCCTGCTTGTGGTCGCCGTACTCGGTGACGCGACGGTCGATGTCGGGCACGCCGAAGTACTCCAGGGCGGCCGTGGCGCCCGCCTTGCGCGGCTTCCCGGACATGCGCTGGTGGTAGAGCTCGCTGGTGAACCCCTCCGGGGTCCAGGAGGTCTGGTCGCGGATGTCCGACCAGGGGCCCTCCATGAGCTCCTGCAGCGACTCCCGCCAGGCCTGTTCGTGGGGCGAGTCGACGAGGACGCCGTCGACGTCGAAGATGCCGCCCTGATAACCAGTCACTACGTGTCTCCTCAGACGTGCTCGAGCTCGGTGGGACCGGGGATGTGCGACGGGTCGTCGACGAGCCGGACGGCCGCGCGGTCGCCGGCCTTCATCTCGCGGACCTCGCCACCGAGGTCGACCTTGACCGGGTGCGAGAAGCCCTCGGTGGCGACCTCGACGACGAGCTCGCCGTCGGTCACCGACACGTGCAGCGACGTGCCCTGGAAGACCATCGAGTAGCGCAGCCCGTCGAGCCGGGTGGTCACCCGCGGGGCGAAGTGCAGCACCCCGTCGCGGACGTCGCACCCGACGTAGGCGCGCTGCAGCAGGTCGAGGGTCCCCGACATGACCCCCATGTGGATGCCCTCCTTCGTCGTGCCGCCCTGCACGTCGCCGACGTCGGACTCCAGCGCGACGAGGAACCGCTCCCAGGACGACGTCGGGTCGATGCCGGCCAGCACGGCCGCGTGCGCGACCAGCGAGAGCGTCGAGCCGTGCGAGGTGCGGTGGTCGTAGTAGTCGATGGCACGGCGCGCGAAGTCCGGGTCGTCGGCGATCTCGCCGTACCCGAGGCGGTCGAGCACCTCGCGCAGCTCGACGTCGGAGAACAGGAAGAACAGCATCACCGCGTCGGCCTGCTTGGCCACCTTGTAGCGGTCCGGGTCGTCGCCCTCGGCCTTGAGGATGCGGTCCATGCGCTGGATGTTCGTGTGCTTGGCGCGGTAGCCCTCCCAGTCCAGTTCCTCGAGGGCCTCGTAGCCCTCGAACTGGCTGACCACGCGGTGCCCGTCCCCCACGTCGTGGGTGGGCACGTACATCAGCCGCGTCATCTCCTCCCAGCGCGCGATCTCGGCGTCGGTGATGCCGAGGCGGCTGCGCAGGGCGCGGCGGCGGCTGGCGGTGAGCAGGTCGAGCACCCGCGGGGCGGTCGAGCAGATCCACGCGACCATGACGTTGGTGTAGGCGTTGTTGCGCAGGCCGCCGGTCTCGGCGCCCGGGTAGCCCTCGTGGAACTCGTCGGGGCCCATCACGCCGTGGATCTCGTAGCGCCCGGTCTGCGGGTTCTTGTGGGCGATCGACGCCCAGAACCGGGCGATCTCGAGCATCAACTCGGCGCCGTAGTCGCGCAGGAACTCCAGGTCGTCGGTGGCCTGGTAGTACTGCCAGACGTTGTAGAAGATCGCCGCGTTGACGTGGCGCTGGTTGTGCGAGTGGTCGGGGTCCCACTGGCCCGAGAGCGGGTTGAGGTGGACGACCTGCGTCTCCTCGGTCCCGTCGGAGCCCGACTGCCACGGGAACATCGCGCCCGAGTAGCCGGCCTCGGCGGCCGCCGCACGCGCCTCGGCGAGGCGCCGGTAGCGGTACATCAGCAGCCCGCGGGTGATCTCCGGGAGGCGGAAGTTGAGGAACGGGTAGACGTAGAGCTCGTCCCAGAACACGTGGCCGCGGTAGGCCTCGCCGTTGAGCCCGCGCGCCGGCACCCCGGCGTCGTGGCGGGCGGTGTGGCGGGAGCAGACCTGCAGGATGTGCGCGGTGTGGAAGCGCAGCAGCAGCTGCACGCGGGGTTCCGACGGCAGGTCGATCGCGCAGACGTCCCAGAGCTCGGTCCAGGCGGACTCGTGCTCGGCGAACGCCTCGGTGAAGTCGGGGTAGCGCTCGACGTGCCGGCCCGCCGCGGTGAGCGTCTCGGTGATGGCGTTGTCGTGGCTGGTGAAGAACGCGACCAGCTTCTCGACCTTGATCGACTCGCCCTCGTGGGCCTCGAGGTCGAGCACCTGCTGGATGTAGTCGTTCATCTGGTGCAACGTGCGCTTCGGCTCGACGGCCTGCCACGAGCGCCCGCGGCTGCGCGCGACCCGGGTGCGCGCCGCCTCGGAGATGTAGAGGTTCGACTGCCGGGTGCGGACCTTGAGGGCGATGATCTCCGGGCCGAAGGTCCGGGGCGTGACCGGGTCGAGGTGGCGGCCCTCGAGGTCGCGGTACCGGGCGACCATGTCGTTGTCGACGCGGCCGTCGATGGCGGTGACGATCCCGATCTGCCCGGACCAGTTCTCCGGCGTCAGCACCCACTCCAGCGCGGCCTGGTGGCTGTGGGCCATCGACACGAAGCGGCGGCTGCGCAGGCTCGTCTCGCGGCCCTTGCGGTCGCGGAAGCGCAGCGTGCGGGTGACCAGGGCGGTGCGGATGTCGTAGGAGTGCTCGTAGTCGAGCACCTCGACGTTGTCGAGGGTGATGGCCTCCTCGCCCTCGATGCGCAGCATCAGGGTGAGCCAGTTGGGGAGGTTGACCAGGTCCTCGTTGAGCACCGGCCGGCCGCCGAGGATCGTCGTCTCGCGGTTGTAGGCGCCGTGGGCGTAGGTGCCCGCGTAGTGGTTCGGCGGGTCGGTCTCCTCCCACTCGGCGGCACCGCGCGTGCAGAAGTAGCCGTTGCCGGTGGAGGACAGCGCCTCCCGCAGGCCCTCCTCCTCGGGGTCGATGCCGCGCCAGGTGAGGGTCCAGCCCTCGGGGTCGTGCCCGGACTCGGTCGGCTCGTCGGTGGTCACCGTCGGTCTCCTCCTGCTGCTTCTCGAGCGGGTGGCGTGGGCGGCGCGCTCACCGGGCGAGCGCGTCGAGGAAGGCCCCGACCGACCGGACGTCGGGGAGGACCGCCGACGCGGCGGTCTCGCGGGCCTCGGCGTCGGCCGGGTCGATCACGAGGACGCCGAGCCCGCCGTCGGCGATGCTCGGGGCACGGAAGGCGTCCTCGTCGGTGACGTCGTCGCCGACGTAGATCGGGAGGACGTCGGGGCCGCGCAGGTCCAGGACGTCGAGCAGGTGCTCGACCGCGCGGCCCTTGTTCCAGTCGATCTTCGGCTGGATTTCGTGGACGAACTTGCCCGGGGTCACCCGGAGCTGATCGGGGTGCGCGGCCAGCACGTCGTCGACGAGGCGCTGCACGCGGTCGTGCTCGGCGGGGTCCACCCCGCGGTAGTGGAGGGCGACCGAGGCGTGCTTGGGCTCCACGAGCGTGCCCTCGATCCCGCCCGCGCGGTCGGTGACCTCGCGCGTGACCTCCTCGACGAGCTCCTCGAACCCCGTCGAGGCGTCGTGGGTGATGCGGCCGGTCCGCGGGTGGTGGATGTCGAACCCGTGGCTGCCGGCGACGACGAGGTCGTCGAGACCCATGAGTTCCATGACGACGGCCCGGTCGCGTCCGGAGACGACGCAGACGCTGGCGCGCTGCGCGAGATCGGAGACGATGCGGCGCATCTCGTCGGTCATGACCGCGTCCGAGGGCCGGTCGACGATGGGCGTGAGCACGCCGTCGTAGTCCAGGAAGACCGCGGGCACCCGTCGCTCACCGCGTTCGGCGAGGACCTCCGCCGGCCCGGGCAGCTTCGACGCACGCGCGCTCATCCGGTTGCGACCTCCACGTCGGCGTGCGTCAGGTCCCCGTCCGGGCGGTCACCCGCCGACTTGTGACGCGCTTCACAGGCTAGTTCCGGGCCTTCACGCGGTCAACCGATGAACGCGCGGCGCCGATCTTGGCACGCGTGTCCAGCGGTGTCCTGCTGGTCAGCCGTGCGTGGCGAGGACGTGGTCGAGAGCGAGCGCGACGGCTCCGAGGACGTGCGCGTGACGCCCCAGCCGGGCCGTGGTGACCTCCACCCCGTCGGCCGCCCCGGGGAGGGCCCACCGCTCCAGCGCGGCGCGCAACGGGTCGAGCAGCAGCTCCCCCGCCTGGGCCAGCTCGCCTCCGACGACGATCCGGGCGGGGGTCAGGACGCTGCACAGGCCCCCCAGTGCGCGCCCGACCTGGGCGCCCGTGTCGGCCAGCACCCGGCGCGACGGGGCGTGGCCGCCGCGCGCGCGGGCGACCACCTCGTCGACGGAGAGCGGGGCCCCGAGCAGCGGCTCCAGCAGGCCGACGACGGTCGCGGTCGAGGCCCACGTCTCGAGGCAGCCGCGGTTGCCGCACCGGCACACCGCGCCCCCGGGCGGACCGCCGGAGTCGTCGACGACCACGTGGCCGAGCTCGCCCGCCGTCCCCGCCCGGCCCCGGTACGGGCGCCCGCCCAGCACGAGGCCCGCGCCGACCCCGTCCGAGAGCTTCAGATAGATCCCGTCGTCGACGCCGCTCAGCGCGCCCCACGCCTGCTCGGCGAGGGTGCCGAGCAGCGCGTCGTTGTCCACGACGACGGGCGCACCGAACCGTTCGGCGGCCGCCGCCGCGGGCCGGATGCCGACCCAGCCGGGCAGGATGCCGGGCTCCCCCACGGCTCCCGTCCGCGCGTCGACGGGCGCGGGCAGGCCGATCCCGACGGCGAGCAGCTCGGCGCGGGGCACGTCCGCGGCGGAGAGGGCGTCCTCGAGCAGCGCCGCGGCGGCGTCGAGGCCGACGCCGGCGTCGTGGGCCTCGGCGAGCTCGCAGGCCCGCTCGGCGAGGAGCCGGTCCGCCGCGCCACCCTCGAGCCGCCCGGTGTCGGCCGCCCGCGCGATGCCGACGCGCACGTGGCGGTGCCCGAAGTCGATGCCCGCCACCACCCCCGGCGGAGGCGTCCGACGGACCGCCCGGACCCGGCGTCCGTCCCGCACCGTGGTCGAGGCGGTGAGCCGACCCTCCCGGCAGAGGTCGCGGACGATGTTGGACACCGTGGCCGGAGCGAGACCCGTCGCGGCGGCGATGCCGGACTGCGTCGGCTCCCCCGCGGCGAGGACGGCATCGAGCACCCGACGCCGGTTCGCCTCCCGCAGACCCGCCGGGGAGCCGGGCCGCACCGCGTTCATCCGATGAACGTAGCCGTAGGTTGTGTCCTGTGTCACCCCCACTCGTACGGTCTCGACACCGGCCCGGCGGCAGGGCATCCGGACCAGCGCTAGCGTCCGTCCGGTGGCCGATCCCGAGGCAGAGCTCCGCGCGCTGCGCGAGGCCGTGATCGAGGCCCTCGTCGACAGTCGCACCGCGTCCCAGGTGCACGACGACGACGGGCGGCTGGAGTGGGTCTCCGAGCAGCTGCTGCAGCTCGCCGGGGCGGACGCGTCGACCGAGGTCGGCCTCGGCATGCACCTCGACGAGGGCCTCGACCTCCCGATCTGGTCGGGCATGCTCTCGGAGTCCACGCGGGACGCCCTGCGCGCCGACCTGTCGCGGCGGCTGCACCCCGGGAACGACCTGCCGCCGTTGTGGGTCTCGCCCGTCGAGCTGAACCTCGCGGGCCGCTCCCGCCCGGTGGGGATGCTCGGGCTGAGCCTGCGCGCCCCCGACGGCCGCCCTGCCGGTACCGCCCTCGTCTTCGCGCCGCTGCTGCCCGCTCGCGTGCTCGCGCTGGTCAGCGAGGGCGACGAGGCGATGTTCACGCGGATGGCCGACCTCACCGAGCCCGGTCGTCGGCCGACCGCGGTGCTGTTCGCCGACATCGACTCCTCCGGGCCGCTCGCGCGGCGCCTGCCCACGCCGGTCTACTTCGACCTCGTCCGGCGCTTCACCACGGTGTTCGACGACCTCGTCGCGCGCCACGGCGGCATCGTCGGCAAGCACGCCGGGGACGGCGCGTCCGCGTTCTTCCTCGCGGCGGGTGGATCCGAATCCTCCGCCGCCCGCGCGGCGCTGGCGGTCGGGCTGGCGCTCGCCGAGGAGGTCTGCACGATCGTCGAGGCCCTCGCCGAGGACGGCGCGGGGCTGACCACGGACGACTGCCGGGTCAACGTGGGCGTCCACTGGGGCGCCGACCTCTACATCGGGCAGATCGTCACCGGCGGCCGTCTGGAGGTCACCGCGCTCGGCGACGAGGTGAACGAGTGTGCGCGGGTGGAGCACGTGGCCTCGGGCGGACAGACGCTCGTGTCGAAGACCCTGGTGGAACGGCTGGAGCCCGACGACGCCGGGGCACTCGGGATCGACCCGCTGCGCCTGACCTACCGACCGCTCGCCGACCTGGCCGGCGACGACCACAAGGCCCTGCGCGACGCGGGCACCCTCGCCGTCGTCGACCTCACCGGGGTCACGTCGGGCGACGGAGGCTGACGCGCCGCCGCGAGGGGCACGTCAGGCATCCCGGCGAGCCCCGGGACCTGCCTGACGGACATCTCGCGACCGCGTGCGTCAGGCGACGAGCCGGAGTAACCGCTCCTCGGCGTCGTCCGTCGGCGGCTCCTCGACGACCGGGTCGGGGACCTCGACCGCGGCGCGCACCCCGACCACGCCCGCGATCGCCACGACGAGGCCGAGCCCCGGGACGAGCTGCTCGGCGCCGGCGAGCAGCACGGGGACCAGCGGACGGACGGTGCGCCAGGTCAGGTCCGGACGACGGGTCAGGACCGTGGGCGCGGGGACGGTGATCGTGATGGTGATGCTCATGGCGGCCTCGTTCCGGGACGCGGGCGGGCACGCCCGCGCCACGCGCCGGGGTCAGACCGGGCGGGAGGCGGGCGAGGAGGGGTGGGCCGAGCGGAGCCGGGGTCCGGCACCGGGACTGTGACCGGGACTCATCGCGCACCTCCTCGCCTCGGGTGGGACACCGACGATCACTGAACACCCGCGCCTCCGAGCGGGTCAACCCCCGTGCCGGTCGGACCCCTGCGGCACCCGACCCGACCGCCGGCTCACCAGCCGTGGTCGGCGAGCCACCGCTCGCCGACACTGCGCCGGACCTGGTTGCCCAGCGAGCCGATCCCGCCGACGTCGTAGGCGTGGTTGGCGAACGGCACGCTCACCAGCGTGGCGTCCACGCCCGCCGCACGCGCCGCCGCCACGAACGCCTCGGGCCCGGCCGGCGGAACGAGCTCGTCGTCGGCGGGCACCAGGGCGAGCGTCGGGGGCGCGCCCGGGGTGATCGCCGGGATCCCGGCGATCGCCGTGTAGCGGTCGGGCACCTGCGACGGCGTGCCACCGGTGTAGGTCTCGAGCAGCACCCGGCCGGGCGAGTCGGGTTCGCCGGGGAAGTGGCCGTCGCGCCAGGCGCCGACGGGGTCGACCGCGGGGTACTGCACGAGCACGCCCTGCGGCACCGGCACCCGACCGCCGCACGCGGAGGGCTGGGTCCGCGAGGCCGCGTGGTAGCCGACCGACACCGCCAGCTGTCCCCCGGCGGAGTCGCCGGCCAGCACGATCCGCGTGGGGTCGCCGCCGAGTCCCGGGGCGAGGGCGGGCAGCTGGGACAGCACGCACGCCACCTGGGCGGCCGCGACGTCCCACGTGGGTCGCTGCGGGGTCGCCAGGGTGTACCCGACGCTGATCACCAACCGGCCGCGCTGGGCGAACCACCGCAGGTCCGACGAGTTGTCCAGCTCGGAGCCGGCCGCCCAGCCGCCGCCGTGGACGTAGACGAGGATCGGTGCGGGCCCCACCGCACCGCCGGGCCGGTAGACCGCCGCACGCAGGGGCGCGCCGTCGGGCCCGACGCCGTACTGCGGGTAGCCGTCGGGCAACGAGACGTCGCCGTGCGGATCCACGGCGCGCACCAGGTCGACGGCCCCGCCCGCGGCACCCGCCGCCGCGACGACGAGTCCCACGATCACGCCGAGCACGACCGTGCCGACCAGCCCCAGCCCCACCACCACGGTGCCCGCGCGCCGCAGCCGGAGGCGGAGCACCAACGCGAGGAGGGTGGCGACGACGCCGATCACGACGAGCGGGGGCCCGTAGGTCTGCACCGTGCTCGTGGCGTTCCCCGACAGCGGTCCCAGCCCCGGGACGAGGGCCCCGAGGACGACCAGCAGGAGGAGCACGGCGACGGCGCCGAGCAGCACCAGCGCGAGCCCGGCGAGCACGGCGCCCGCCCGGTGGCGGGGGCCGGGCGGTGCGCTGGTGGCCGTCACGGTCGGGAACCCTACGGGCGCACCCGGCCGGTCCGTCGGCGTTCAGTACCCCCGACCGCGCGGACGGGTGATGGGCAGCTCGACGAGGTACCGGTCGGCGCGCACCAGCGCGTCCACCCGCTCGACGACGTCGCCGGTCTCGTCCCGCGAGGTGCGCACGAAGCGCCAGGCCGGGCTCCCCGAGGGCACCTCGAGCAGGGCGGCGTCGTCGTCGAGGGCGAGCACGGGCTCGACGGTCTGGGTGCCCTCGGCCACGCGGCGGCCGTAGCGGAGCTCCAGCAGCTCGTACCACGACGCCCCGCCGTCGAGGTCGGACCCGCGCAGCCCCGGGGCGACGGCCGCCGGCACGTGCAGCACCTCCCGCGCCATGGGCTCGTCGTCGGCGAGGCGCAGGCGGGCGATCCGGACGACGGGATCGCCCGGCTCGACGGCGAGACCTGCCGCCAGCTCCTCGTCGGCGGGGATCTCGTCGCTGCGCAGGACGCGGGTGTCCGGGCGCAGACCGCGTCGCGCCATGTCGTCGTGGAAGGACACCACGTCCAGGGGGTGGGCGGGAGCGGTCCGCCGGGCGTAGGTCCCGGCTCCGTGCCGGCGCTCGACCACCCGACGGCTGGTCAGGTCGGCGAGCGCGAGCCGCACCGTCGAGCGCGACACCGCGCACTTCTCGGCGAGTTCACGCTCCCCGGGGAGCAGTGCGCCCGGACCGAGGGTGCGGCACAGGCGCTCCACCTCGGCCCGGACGTGCGCGACGCGCGATTCCATCCTGTCGTCCTACCACGCGTGTCCGGTACCTCGGGTACCCGTAACCGATTGCGCTGTTGAATTGTCCACGATCCCTGGGGGTCATCGCGTCCCGGCGGCCCGCCGGCGGGCGCGGTGCGCCGCCACGTTCGCCCGGTTCCCGCACAGGCCGGGCATGCAGTACCGGCGCCGACCGGGACGGCTGGTGTCGATGAAGACGCCCTCGCAGGTGTCCGAGGAGCACGGCCGGAAGCGCTCGGCGCCGAGGTGCAGCTGCACCGCGAGGAGGCCGACCCCCGCGACGACCCCGAGCAGATCGGCCACCGGGACGTCGTCCGGGACGGTGCCCACCCAGCCGCCACCGGCCAGGGTGACACCACCGAGCGCCGCCGTGAGCGCCCCGGCCTCGGCGACCCGACGTTCCGTGTCGGCCTCCTCGACCAGCGGGCGCAGGCGGGTCCGCAGGGCGTGCACCGGGGCGAGGTCGGCGTCGCCCACGGGGCGGGACGCGGCGAGCCCGTGCTCGTCGAGGAACGCGCGCAGAGCCGTGACGTCGGGCATCCGATCCACTCCCCGCCAGACGAGCGGCGAGCTGTTCACGAGGTCCGTCACGACGCCGGCCGACCACGCGTAATCGTCAAAAGCAACTTGCACGCCTTACTCACCTCTCCTACGGTAAGCGCATCAGCGATACTTTAACCCTTATCCGGAGGCTGTCGATGTCGCTCTCCCCGCCGCTGCCGACCGTGCTCGTCGTCCCCGTCCGCCCCGACGCACGGGGGCGCCGGGCCGCCGACCGGGCCGTCACCCTGCTGGCCGGGCTCGCCGACGCCCGGGTCGCGGACCCCGCCGATCCGAGCGCGCTCGCCGACCCGGACGCGGACCACGTCGTCGTCCTCGATCCCCCGCGGTGGCGGACGACGTTCTCCGCGCACCCGGCCCTGGACGGTCCGGCCCGCGCGGCCGACCGGCTCGCCCTGCTCCGCCTGCTCGCCGGGTCGCCCGGTCGCGTCCGGTGGGTCGGGCGGCCCGGCCAGTGGGACGAGCTGTGCGAGCTCCTGGTGGCGCGGGCCGCCGCGACGACGGCGGTGACGTCGTGAGCCGGTCGACCCTGCTCGCCGTCACGATCGACGCCGTCGACCCGGTCGCGGTCGCCACGTTCTGGGCGGCGGCCCTCGGCGTCGCGGTGGGTGAGCGCTCGACCGACGCCCACGGCACGACGTACCTCGCCGTGCCCGTGGACGAGGGCACGGGCCTCCTCGTGCAGCAGGTCGCCGCGCCGACCCCCGGGAAGGCCCGGGTCCACCTCGACCTGCGGGCGCAGGACGGGACGCAGGAGGCCGAGATCGACCGGCTGACCGGCCTCGGCGCCCGGGTGGTCGACCCCGCCCCGGACCATCCGTGGGTGGTGCTCGCCGATCCGGAGGGCACCGAGTTCTGCGTGCTCGGGCCGTCCGACGGCGCCGGGCAGGTGACCCCGTGACCGCGGGCCGGCCCGCCGCCGAGGGCATCGCCCCCGGTCACTTCCCCGGCCCGCCGGTCGCCGCCGGCCACGTCGCGCCGTGCCCGCGCCGGGTCCGGGCGCGGGACGACCGGGGCTGGGCGCTGGACACCACCCGGGCGTTCTACGCGTGGGAGCACCCGTACTACCCGCAGTACGCGGTGCCCCGCGCCGACCTCGCCGACCGGCTCGCGGCGACCGCCCGCCCGGCCCCGCCCGACGAGCGGCTCTGCGACCACGTCGTCGTCCCGCTCGACGCGGCCTTCGCGTGGTTGGAGGAGTCCGAACCGGTCCACGGCCATCCCCGCAGCCCGTACGTGCGGGTCGACGCCCTGCGCTCCGAGCGCACCGTCACGGTGCACCTGCCGGGGTCCGGCGAGCTGCTGGCCCGGTCGTCGGCCCCGGTCGCCGTGTTCGAGACCGGCCTGCCGCCGCGCTGGTACCTCGACCCGACCACGGTCGCGTGGCCGCTGCTGACCCCGACCGACACCGTCACCCGGTGCCCCTACAAGGGCGTGACCACCGACTGGTGGAGCGCCGAGGGGCTCGGGGACGTGGCGTGGAGCTACGGCACGCCGACGGTCGCCCTCGCCGCGATCGCCGGGCTGGTCGCGTTCGACGACGGCCGGGTGGAGGTGACGGTGGCGCCGTGATCAGGGCACGACGACGAGCTTCCCGCCCGCGTGCCCCGACTCCATGAGGCGGTGCGCCTCGGCGATCTCCTCGAGCCGGAACACCCGCCCGGTCGGGATCGCGGCGCGACCGGCGGCGAGGTCGTCCAGGAAGCCCTGCAGCACCTCCGCCGGCAGGTCCGAGGCGTCGCCGCCGTACCCGGTCATCCGGACGCCCCGCGGGATGTAGGCGATGGGATAGAAGTCCGGGATCGTCCAGACGTTCGAGAGCATCCCCGACACGCACGCCACCCCGTGGACGCGGACCGCCTCGAGGGTGTCGCGCAGCGTCGGCGTCCCCACGAGCTCCAGGGCGGCGTCGACCCCCTCGGGCACGATCTCCCGCACCCGCGCCGCCACCGTCCCGTCGTCGAGGACGGGGTGGTCCACGCCGGCGTCGATGAGCAGGTCGGCCCGGTCGAGGTCGCGGGTCGTGGCGAGCACCGTCATCCCGATCCGCTTCGCGAGCACCGCGGCCGCGAGCCCCACCGACGACGTCCCGCCGCGGACGAGCAGCGTCTGTCCGGCGCGGGCGTCGAGCCCGACGGTCAGGGACCCGTACGCCGTCTGCAGCATCTCGGGCAGGGCCCCGACCACCTCGGGGGCCAGGTCGGTGCGGATCGCGGTGACCTGGCGCGCGGGGACGCTCGTGTACTCGGCGTACCCGCCGTCGAACGTCCGGCCCATGCCGCCCATCATCGCCACGACGCGGGTGCCGACCTCGAACTCGCCGCCGGGGCAGGCGGCCACGACCCCCGTGGTCTCGATCCCGAGCACCCGGGGGAACACGACCCCCTCGGCGAGCCCGAGCCGGGTGTGGAGCTCGGAGCGGTTGAGGCCGGAGGCGGTCACGCGGATCAGCACCTCACCCGACGTCGGGACGGGGACGGGCACGTCGCGCACCTGGAGCGACTCGGGCGGCCCGGGGGCGTCGAGGACGACCGCACGCATGGTCTCGGGAAGGCTCATGTCGACCCCCAACAGGCTTCCGTGGAAAATGCTTCCATGGAAGGTACCTCGGTCGTCGACGTCTTCGACGACCTCGTCCGCGTGCAGATCGCCCTGTGGGAGGCGGTCGACCGGCGGGTCCGCGCCGACCTCGGCCTCCCGCTCGGGCGGGTCGAGGCGCTGCGGGCGGTGGTGCGCGTCCCGTCGTGCCGCGTGCAGGACGTGTCGACGGCCCTGCGCGTGACCGTCGGCGCGGCCAGCAAGCTCACCGACCGCCTGGTCCTCGGGGGCCTCGTCGTCCGGGAACCCCACCCCGCGGACCGCCGCTCCTCGGTCCTCGTCCCCACCGCGTCCGGCCGCGCGGCCCACGAGCGCGCCGAGACGGTCGTCGCCGACGAACTGCGTCGTCACCTGGGCCCGGACGACGTCGCGTTCCTGACGGCGGGTCTGGCCGGGCTGCGCGCCCGGCTGTCCCCTACCTGACGTCGGGCCAGATGCGCTGGAGCATGTGCCAGTCCTGGGGGTGCTCGGCGATCTCCTCGGCGAACGCGTCGGCCATCGCCTGGGTCGCGGTGGCGACGTCGGTCCGGGAGCCGACCGTGATCGGCGGGTGGATGCGGAACCCCCAGCCGCGCTCGGTGAACCAGCAGCCGAGCGGGAGCAGCGGGGCGCCGGTGGCGGCGGCGAGCGACGCCGGGCCCGGGGGCATCGCCGCCCGGTGCCCGAAGAAGTTGACGCCGACCCCGTGGTGGGACAGGTCCCGGTCGGCGACGAGACAGACGATCCGGCCGCCCCGCAGCGCCCGGAGCAGGCCGCGGACCGGTGCCTCCCCGCCGGTCATCGGCAGGATCTCGAACCCGAGCGACTCGCGGTACGCGACGAACCGCTGGTAGAGCGACTCCGGACGCAGACGTTCGGCCACCGTCACGAACCCGCCGTAGCGCTGCACCGCCCAGGAGCCGACGACGTCCCAGTTGCCCGAGTGGGTCAGCGCGACGACCGCGCCGCGGCCGCGGGCGAGCGCGGTGTCGAGGTGCTCGCGCCCGACGACGTCGTCGTCGACCTGGTCGGCGAGCGTCGACGGGTTCATCGCGGGCAGCCGGAAGGCCTCACGCCAGTAGCGGGCGTACGAGCGGACGCCGGCGCGGGTGAGCTCGTCGAGGGCGTGGTCGTCGAGGTCCGGGCGGACGCGGGCGTAGTTCGCGCGCAGGCGCCGCACGCCGGGTCCGCCGCGGTGGGCGGCGAGGTCCGCGCCGAGGTCGAAGGCCCCGCGTGCGACCGGTTCGGGGAGGCCGCGGACCAGCTGCCAGCCCGCGGCGTACCCGAGATCGGCCGCGCGTTCGGCGAGCGTCACCCGGCGTCCCGGGCGGGGCCGCCCGGGTCGAGGGCCGGCACGTCGGTCCGGCCGGTGGCCGCGCCGTACTGCTCGCGGGCGCTGACCCACACCGTCCGGATGCGCTGCGCGACCGTGACGACCGAACCGATCGTGAGCAGCCACAGCGCCACGTCGACCGCCCACCACAGCCCGAGGCCGGTGAGTCCGATGCCGGTCAGGCCGAGGATGAGCCGTTCCGCCCGCTCGACGACCCCGCCCCCGCCCGCCAGCCCGGCGGCCTCCGCGCGCGCCTTGATGTAGGAGATCAGCTGCCCGGTGACGAGGCAGACGAGGCTGAGCGCCACGATCACCCACCGGTCGTTCGACGCCGCCCACCACGCGATCCCGGCGAAGACGGTGCCGTCGACGATGCGGTCGCAGAGCGAGTCGAGCACCCCGCCGAACGGACTGGTGACACCCCGCGCCCGGGCCATCGCCCCGTCGAGGACGTCGAGCATCGCGAAGCCCCACACGATCATGGAGGCGGCGAAGAGGTGCCCGGTCGGGATGAGCCAGATCGCGAACCCGGTGGCACCCGCCGTCCCGAAGACGGTCATCGCGTCGGGGTGGATGCCCCGGCGCACGAGCCAGTGCCCCGCGGGCTCGAGGCTGCGGTTGATGGCCGCGCGGCCCCAGTCGTTGATCATGTCGGTGTCCAGACCTCCGCCAGCCGGTCCCGGGTCTCCGCGAGCAGCGCGGGGATGACCTTGGTCTGGCCGATGACGGTGATGAAGTTGGCGTCGCCGCCCCAGCGGGGCACGACGTGCTGGTGCAGGTGGTCGGCCAGGGAGCCCCCGGCCACGTGACCGAGGTTGATCCCGACGTTGAAGCCGTGCGGGGAGGACATCGTCCGCAGCGCTCGGATCGCCTGCTGCGTCACCCGCACCAGTTCGACGGACTCGTCGTCGGTGAGCTCGTCGAGCTTCGCGACGTGACGGTAGGGCACCACCATGAGGTGGCCCGGGTTGTAGGGGTGCAGGTTGAGCACGGCGTAGACCTGCTCGCCGCGCGCGACGACGAGGCCGTCGGCGTCGGAGCGGCCGGGGATGGCGCAGAGCGGGCACCCGCCGTCGATCTCACCGGTGCCCTGCTCCCCGGCGATGTAGGCCATGCGGTGCGGCGCCCAGAGCCGGCGGAAACCGTCGGGCGTGCCCGCCCCGGCCAGCTCGTCGGCACCCTGCGGGTGCTCCACCGGCACCCCCGAGTCCGGCCGCCCCGGCTGGGGCGGCAGACCCGGCGTCACCCCGTCGGTCACCACGGTCCCATCGCGTCAGCCCGCCACCCGCGGCCCGAAGGAGGCCTCGTCGGGCGAGGTGTTCTCGCGGCGCGCGACCCAGTCCGCGATCGCCTCGACCGCACGGTCCACGGGGACGCCGTTGACCTGGCTGCCGTCCCGGAAGCGGAACGACACCGCGTCGGCGTCCGCGTCCTTCCCGCCGGCCAGCAGCAGGAACGGCACCTTCTGCAGGGTGTGGGTGCGGATCTTCTTCTGCATCCGGTCGTCGGAGTGGTCCGCCTCGACCCGCAGGCCGAGGCGCTTGAGCTTCCCGACGATGCCGTCGACGTAGTCGGCCTGGTCGTTCGACACCGGGATGGCGACCGCCTGCACCGGCGCGAGCCAGGCCGGGAAGGCGCCCGCGTAGTGCTCGGTGAGGACGCCGAAGAACCGCTCGATCGACCCGAAGAGCGCGCGGTGGATCATCACCGGACGCTGCCGGGACCCGTCGCTCGCGGTGTACTCGAGCTCGAAACGGTCGGGCAGCATGAGGTCGACCTGGATGGTCGACATCTGCCAGTACCGGCCGATCGCGTCCTTGGCCTGGACGCTGATCTTCGGCGCGTAGAAGGCGGCGCCGCCCGGGTCGTCCACGAGGTCGAGGCCGAAGCTGGAGGCCGCCTCCCGCAGGGCGTCGGTCGCCTCCTCCCAGGCCTCGTCGGACCCGATCGACTTCTCCGGGTTCCGGGTGGAGAGCTCCAGGTAGAAGTCGTCGAGCCCGTAGTCGCGCAGCAGGTTCAGCACGAACTCGAGCAGCGAGGCGATCTCGCCGGCCATCTGCTCGCGCGTGCAGTAGATGTGCGCGTCGTCCTGGGTGAAGCCCCGCGCCCGGGTCAGGCCGTGCACCACGCCCGACTTCTCGTAGCGGTAGACCGTGCCGAACTCGAAGAGCCGCAGCGGCAGCTCCCGGTAGGACCGCCCGCGCGACCGGAAGATCAGGTTGTGCATCGGGCAGTTCATCGGCTTGAGGTAGTAGTCCTGCCCCTGCCGCTTGAGCGCGCCCGCCTCGTCGTACTCGGCGTCGAGGTGCATCGCGGGGAACATGCCCTCGCGGTACCAGTCGAGGTGACCCGACGTCGAGAAGAGCTCGCCCTTGGTGGCGTGCGGGGTGTTGACGAACTCGTAGCCCGCCTCGGCGTGCCGCTGCCGCGAGTAGTCCTCGAGCTCCTTGCGGATCACCCCGCCCTTGGGGTGGAAGACCGCGAGGCCGGAGCCGATCTCGTCCGGGAAGCTGAACAGGTCGAGCTCCGACCCGAGACGACGGTGGTCGCGCCGCTCGGCCTCGGCGAGCCGCTCCAGGTACGCGTCCTGCGCCTCCTGCGACTCCCACGCAGTGCCGTAGATGCGCTGCAGCTGGGCGTTGCGCTGGTCGCCGCGCCAGTAGGCGGCGGCGCTGCGGGTGACCTTGAAGGCCGGGATGTAGCCCGTGGTGGGGACGTGCGGGCCGCGGCAGAGGTCGCCCCACACCCGCTCGCCGGTGTGGGCGTGGATGTTGTCGTAGGCGGTGAGGTTGCCCGCCCCGACCTCCATGATCTCGCCGTCGGCCTCGGCGTCGGAGTTGCCCTTGAGGTCGACGAGCTCGAGCTTGAACGGCTCGTCCTTCAGTTCCGCGCGGGCCTCGTCGAGCGAGGAGTACTCGCGGCGGGCGAACCGCTGCTTCGCTTTGATGATCTTCTTCATCGACTTCTCGAGGTCCGCGAGGTCCTCGGGGGTGAAGGGGCGCTCCACCGCGAAGTCGTAGTAGAAGCCGTCGGTGACGGGCGGGCCGATCCCGAGCTTCGCGTCCGGGAACTTCTGCTGGACCGCCTGGGCGAGCACGTGCGCGGCACTGTGCCGGATGACGGCGCGGCCGTCCTCGGTGTCGGCCGCGACCGGGGTGACGTCGACGTCCTCGTCCGGCGCCCACGCCAGATCCTTCAGGGTGCCGTCGGGGGCCTGCACGACGACGACGGCCTGTGGCCCGCTGCCCGGGAACCCCGCCTCGCGGACGGCCTGCCCCGCCGTCGTGCCCGCGGCGACCCGGACGTGCTGGGTGGAGGCGGGCGAGGCTGGCGAGGACACGGTGGAACTCCTGCGATCACGTGCGGCGGACGGTCTCCCCCGCGGTGCGTCCAGCCTATCGATCGCCGTCGACCTCGTTCGGGGCGGCAGGACGGGGTGGCGTCGTCGCGACCGCGCCCGGTGCCGGGCCGTCCGCGAGAGGTACACCGTCCGGGCCGGCGGGCCGGGGAGGCTGCCTCACGCACCGCCCGGAGGCGACGCCGGCACCGGCGGGGCGCCCCCGGGGCCCCGTCCCGCCACGAGCGCCTCCGCCCCGGGTCGGGTCGGGCGGTGGCCCAGCACGCCGACCAGGAACGCCTCGACCGCCCGCACCACGAGCATCGTGCGCGGGGTGGGCAGCGCGTCGAAGGCGTGCTGGGCGTGGGGCAGCTCGGCGTAGGCCACCGGGGCGCGCGACACCGCGCGCAGCGCCCGGACGAACCCGCGGCTCTGCTCCGGGACCACGATGGCGTCGCCCGTGCCGTGCAGCACGAAGAACGGTGGCGCGCCCGCCGAGACCCGGTGGGTCGGCGAGGCGCCCGCCCAGCCGGCGGGGGTCCCGGACATCATCGTCTCGGCCAGCAGCTCGTCGAGGGTGCCGCTGCCGTCGTCGGTGGTGAGGTCGTAGATGCCGTAGAGCGTCACGGCGGCGTCGACGCGGCTGTGGTCGTCGTCGCGCCCGGTGAGCGCGGCCAGCGCCGCGAGGTGCGCACCAGCCGAGCCCCCGCTCACGGCGACGAAGCCGGGGTCTCCCCCGTGCTCGGCGATGTGGGTGTGCACCCAGCCGAGCGCGGCCCGGACGTCGTCGATCATCGCCGGCCACCGGTGGTGCGGCCCGAGCCGGTAGTTGACCGTGACGCACACCCAGCCCCGCGAGACCAGGTACGCCATGAGCGGGTTGCCCTCGCCCTCCTTGCGCCCGGACGACCACGCACCGCCGTGGATCTCGACGAGCACGGGCGCGCCGGCGTCGTCGGGCAGGTCGGGGTGACGCCACACGTCGAGCAGGTTCGCCACGCCGTGCGGCCCGAAGGACACGTCCCGCGCCCCCGCCGCCCGGAACCGCCGCGGGGCGGTGACCGCCCGCGGCGAGAGCCACCGGGCGGGCTCCGGCTCCGGCCCGGTGACGCCGAAGGCGTCGACGAGCGCGTCCCGCAGCACCCCGTCGGTCCTCCGGGCCCGGCGGTCGAGCGTGAGCAGCGCCCCCACCGAGCCGACCGCGAGTGCCAGCCCGACCCGACCGGCGACCGTCCGTCCCGCGCCCCGCCGGGCCGCGACGAGCGCGACGCCGCCGGTCAGGAGGGCCGTCGGACGCGGCAGCTCGGTGGCGAACGCGGCGAGCAGCGAGGCGCCGATCGCGGCGGGCCAGCGACGGGTCAGGGGCCGGAAGCCCGCCGTCGTGACGAGCGCGGCCCCCGCCCCGCCGAGCAGCGCGAGCCGCCCCGCGCCCCGGGGTGGCCCCATCACGGCATCCGGCACGCGCCACCTCCTCGTCGGGTCCCGTACCCACGACGATCGCCCTCCTGAACCTTGACGGGTACGGCTGTGCAGGCGCTGTGTCCCGGATCGCCGACTCTCCCCCACGGCGCGGCGTCTGGGTCACAATGGCGATCGTGAGCGACGGAGCGAGTGTGGACGGGAGCCCCGCGGATGCGGCGCGCCCTCCGTTGCGCGCCGTCGACGGCTGCGCCCACCTCCACCCCGCGCGCCGCCACCCGTGGGCCGAGGTGCCGCCGGCGGCCGCGGACCGGATGCGGGCCGCCGTCCTCGACACCTCCGACGACATCATCGAGCAGGTCCGCGCCCAGATCGCCGAGTACGCCCTGTCGATGAACGGGGTGTTCGGCCAGAACATCCGCCGCGGCGTCTCGGTCGCCCTCGAGCAGTTCCTCCAGCTGCTCGGCACCGACGCCGACCTCCCCGACACCCGCGTCTACTTCGAGCTCGGCCGTGTGGAGCACCGCCACGGCCGGACGATGGACGCGCTGCAGACCGCCTACCGCGTCGGCACCCGCGTGCTGTGGCGGCGCATCTCCGCCGGGAGCGACGACTACGGGCTCACCCCGGACGACATCTTCCGGCTCGCCGAGGCGCTCTTCGCCTACACCGAGCAGCTCGCGGCGGCGTCGGTCGCCGGGTACGCCCACGAGCAGAGCCTCACCGCGGGGTCCCGGCAGGCCCGTCGGCACGCGCTGGTGTCGGCGCTGATGCGGACACCCCCGCCGGAGGGCCCCGAGCTCGAGCGCCTGGCCCGCGACGCGGAGTGGGCCCTGCCCCGCCGCCTCACCGTGCTGGTCTGCGACGAGGAGTCGCTGCAGGCGGTGTGCCGCCGCATGCCGCCCGATGCGATCGGGGCCCGCGTCGACGGCCTCGGCGTCGTCGTCGTCCCCGACCCGGAGGCACCCGGCCGGGCCGACGACCTGGCCGAGGCCACCGCCGGGGTCACGGCGGTCGTGGGGCCGACGGTCGGGACCGACCAGATCGCCCGCGCCGTCACGCGGGCCCGGTCCGCCTGGCCCCTGGTCGCGGCGGGCGAGATCGTTCCCGTCGAGGGACCCACCCGCGGCAACCGGCCCCCGTCGCGGCTCGTGCGCTCCGACGACCACCTGCTCGCCCTGCTGCTGCACGCCGACGTCTCGGTCACCGCGGACCTGGTGGCGCAGCGCCTCGAACCGCTGCGCCGGATGACGGCCTCGGCCCGCGACCGCGCGGTCGAGACGCTGCGGGCGTGGCTGGACGCGCACGGCGACGTCGCGGAGGCCGCGGGCACCCTGCACGTGCACCCCCAGACCGTGCGCTACCGGCTCGCGCGCCTCAAGGAGTCGTTCGCGGGGGCGCTGGACGACCCGGTGGCCCGGCTCGAGGTGGCGCTGGCGCTGCGGTTCGGCATGGCCTTCGCCCCCGAACCCGCCGTCGAGGGTTGACCGGCGGCGGGTCGGGCCGGGCTCACCGCGCGGGTGCCGGCTCGTCGGAGACGGTGAAGGCGGTCGCGGGCGCGGCGCCGAGCTCGGAGACGACCTCCGGCGGGGCGCCGTGCACCTCGACCCGGGCCCCGGCGGTCAGCCGCTGCACGCGGAGCTGACCGAGCACGCGGACGAGGGCCGGGCCGCACTCGCCGTCGAGGTGTCCCAGGTCGATGACGAGCTCGGCCCACGCCTCGCGGGCGAGCTGCGGGCGCAGGTCGCGCAGCGCCCGGACCTGGGCCGGACCGGCCGTCCCGACGACGGCGAGCGCGACGCACCCGTCGTCGTACCAGCTGGTCCCGATGCCGGCGACGGCACGGCGGGCAGCGGCGGATCGGGCGTGCCGACGTCGCTCGTCGAGGCCGGTGGGGAGTTCGGACGGCGTGGGGGCGGCCACGGGAACCTCCGGGAGACACGGTGACTGTCGTCCCGCGTGGTCTCCACGGGTGGCCGAGCATGCCCGAACGCGCGGGCTGCGTAAACCGGTCAGAGGTCCGCGCGCCGCGACGCCAGCGTCGTCGCCAGGTCGCGGAGCTTGACGTTGAGCTCCTGCGAGGTGCGGCGCAACGTGTCGAACGCCTGGTCGGCGGAGAGACCGCGCCGCTCCATGAGGATGCCCTTGGCCTGGCCGATGACGTCGCGCGAGCGCACCGCCTCCTGCAGCTGCGCGGCCCGCATCTCGGCGGCCTCGACGGCCCGGGCGCCCTGGAGCACGATCGCGGCGTGGGTGGCGAAGATCAGCGCCATGTCGCGGTCGACGTCGTCGAGACCGCCCACCTGCCGGGAGTAGTAGTTGAGCGCCCCGAGCCGCGGGTGGGCGTCGCCCGGAAACATCCCGGTGGCGAACACCGCGTGCAGGCCGAGCTCGGCCGCGGCGGGCCCGAACCGGGTCCAGCGCGAGTCGTGCGCGAGGTCGGACGAGGCCGCGTAGCCGAGCCCCTCCTCGACGGTGGCCTCGACGCAGGGCCCCTCGCCGACCTCGTACTGCACGGCGTCGGCCTTGGTGGCCACCGGATCGGTCTCCACCGGGGTGGTGAAGCCGTCGTCCTCGCGCAGCGTCACCGACACCACGTCGACCCCGGTGACCTCGCGCGCGGCCTGCACGATGCGCTCGAGCACCGCGGTCACGCCGCCCTCGGTCGGGCCGACCAGGGACTGGCCGAGCGCCATGAACTGCTCGGCCAGGGGGCCGAGCGCGTCGTCGGAGTTGCTGTCCACGAACCGCTCCCGATCCTCCTGCCACCGACGTTCGTCCGTCACGGACGAATCATAGGCAACACCGGGTGCGGGTCGGGCGCGCACGCAGCTCAGGCGGCGTGCGGCAGCGCACGTTCGCGCAGCCGGCGCAGCGTGGCCGCGGCCTTCCGGCCCACCGGCAGCGCCTTCCGCTGACGCTTCGCGATCGTCTCGTGGCCGCCGGGGAACGACAGCCGCGCGATCTTCCACAGCACCCCGCCGTACTGCTTCCACATCGGGCCCGCGTGGTAGGGCAGCCCGTAGCGGCGGCACAGGTCGCGCACCTGGGGCGCGATCCGGGCGTAGTGGTTGGACGGCATGTCCGGGAAGAGGTGGTGCTCGATCTGGTGCGAGAGGTTGCCGGTCATGATGTGCAGCAGCGGCGAACCCTCGATGTTCGCCGAGCCGAGCATCTGGCGGACGTACCACTCGGCCTGCGACTCGTTCTCCAGGCGCTCCTCGTCGAAGGTCTCCACCTCGACCGGGAAGTGCCCGCAGAAGATCACCGCGTGCGACCACACGTTGCGGATGGTGTTGGCGAGCAGGCCGCCGACCAGGGCGGGCACGAACGACGGCCCGGACAGCGCCGGGAAGACCACGTAGTCCTTGAGCGCCTGCTTGCCGGCCTTGCGCAGCATCACCTTGATCTCGGGCATCTTCTCGGCCCAGGTCTTCTCGCCGCGCTGGACCTGGTCCAGCTCGAGGTCGAAGGCCGCGATGCCGTACTCGAAGATGAGCGCGAGGCCCAGGTTCGTGATCGTCTGGAACAGGTACGTCGGGTGCCACGGCTGGTCGGGGTCGACCCGCAGCACGTTGTAGCCGATGTCCCGGTCCTTGTTGTGGACGTTGGTGTAGGTGTGGTGCAGGTAGTTGTGGGTCTGCTGCCACGACGAGGCGGTGGAGACGTGGTCCCACTCCCACGTGGTGGAGTGGATCTCCGGGTCGCGCATCCAGTCCCACTGACCGTGCAGGACGTTGTGCCCGATCTCCATGTTCTCGAGGATCTTCGCGACGGCGAGCGAGGCCGTCCCGGCCACGAGGGCCGGCGGGAAGAGCGCGCCGAGCAGCAGGATGCGCCCGGCGATCTCGCACCCGCGCTGGGTGCGGATCACGCGGCGGATGTAGCGGGCGTCGGCCTCCCCGAGGGAGGACATCACCTGCTCGCGGATGGCCTCGAGCTCGGCGCCGATGCGCTCGACGTCCTCGACGGACAGGTGCGCCGTCGACGCCGTGATGTGCGCGGTCGACGCCCCGGGGCGCCCCGGACCCGTGGGGGTCTTGGCCTCGTTGATCCGGGTCACGTGCTCCGGGATGGTCTCCGGGTTCGTGAGCGGGCGGTGGTCGAGCGCGGTCATGGGGTCTCCTCGGTGCTGGGGAGCGGAGGTCAGAGGTCGACGACGCAGTCGCCGGCGGCGGCCGAGACGCAGGTGCGGACGATGACGTCGCCCTCGTCGGCGGTCTCGAGCTCACCGGTGTGCAGGTTGCGGACGGCGCCGGCGGAGAGTCGCCCGACGCAGGTGTGGCAGATGCCCATGCGGCAGCCGCTGGGGAGCAGCGCGCCGGCGTCCTCGCCGGCACGCAGGAGCGGGGTGACGGCGTCGGCGGTCGCGACCACACCCGACGTCGTGAAGGTGACGGTCCCCCCGGTGCCGGTCGCGACCGGCTCGGGCGGGCGGAACCGCTCGACGACGCAGGGCACGCCGGCGTCGGTGGCCGCCGTGGAGAAGGCGTCGAGCATCCCGGCCGGTCCGCACACGAGCATCGTGCGGGAGCGCCAGTCGGGCACGAGGTCGTCGAGGTCGGCGGGGCGCAGGTGCCCGCCGGTGCTGTCGTGGCGGTGCACCGTCGCCGGGAGGTCGGCGAGGTCGTCGGCGTGCACGTGGCCGCCGCGCCCGGAGTGCACGAGCACCGCGTCCGCGACGGCGCCGCCGCGCAGGAGGCCGAGCATCGGCGTGATGCCGCTGCCGCCGGAGATCATCAGCAGCGGGCCGTCGGCGGTGAACCCACCGGCGGCGGGGCCGAGGCCCAGGAGGTCGCCGGGGCGGGCGATCCGCGCGAGGTGGGTCGACACCGAGCCGTCGACCACGGCCGTGACGCTCACGGTGAGGTGTTCGTCGGTGGGGGCCGAGGTGATCGAGTAGGTCCGCCAGTGCCGCCGGCCCCCGAGGTCCACCCCGAGCCCGACGTGCTGGCCCGGGCGGTGCCCACGCCACGCCACGCCGGTGCGGAGGGTGAGCTCGGTGGTCGCCGGACCGACCGGTCGGGTCGCGACGACGCGGGCCCGCGGGGTGCGCAGCGACCACAGTGGGTTGACGAAGGCCAGGTAGTCGTCGGGCAGCAGCGGCGTCGTCAACGCCCGCGTGGCCCGGCCGAGCACTCCAGCGATCATGTTCCCGACGGTAAGGACGCCCTTGCCCGGGTCGCTACAGCCGAAACGACGACTGCCTCACGGGTTCTGTTGCATCTCGACAAACCACGCCGGGTCAGTGGGCCGAGCGTGTGAGCAGACCCGCCAACGCCGTCCGGTCGGCCGCCCGGGGTGCGTTGCGGCACACCGGATCGGCGGCGGCCGTGGCGGCCAGCACCTCCAGCCCGGAGGGCCCCGGCCCGAGCGCGGCGCGGTCGATGCCGGGCGGCACGCCCACGGCGTCGGTCCACCGCGCGAGCGCGCCCGGCAGCTCGCCCGGGTGGCGCAGGCCGAGCAGCTCGGTGACCCGGGCCCAGGCTCCGGCGTCGACGGCGCCCACGTCGTCGAGCGACCACGCCACCACCTCGGGCAGCACCATCGCGAGCGCCCGGCCGTGGACCACACCGTGGTGGGCGGTCAGGGCGTGGCCGAGGCCGTGCACGAGGCCGAGCCCGGACCGGGTGAGCGCCTGCCCGGCGAGGTGGGCGCCCACCAGCATCTCGGCCCGGGCGGTGGGGTCCGCGCCGTCGGCGTGGGCGACCGGCAGCCACCGCCACACGCGGCGCAACGCCTCGGCGGCGAAGGCCTCGGAGACCGGGCTGCGGCCGCGGCTGACCAGCGACTCCAGCGCGTGGACGAGGGCGTCGACCCCGGTCGCGGCGGTCGCGCCGGGCGGCAGGCCGTGGGTCAGCAGCGGGTCGAGCAGGGCGACCCGCGGCGTCGTCGTGGTGTCGCCGCAGTAGACCTTGCAGCGCCGGACCGGGTCCTCCAGCACGCCGAAGCCGTTGGTCTCGGCGCCGGTGCCCGCCGTGGTCGGGACCGCGATGAGCGGGAGCCCCGGGCCCGTGGGGTCGGCGGCGAGCCGGGCGATGCCCTTGGCCGCGTCGAGCGCCGAACCCCCGCCGACCGCGACGACGACCGGGCGGGTGGCCGGGAACGCCTCGGCGACCACCCGCGCACCGGCCTCGACGGCGGGGACGGTCGGGTTGCCGGGGACGTCGTCGACGACGACGGTCGGCTGGCCCGCCGCGGCGAGCACGGCGAGGACCTCGTCGACGATGCCCGTCGCCCGCAGGCCCGCGTCGGTGACCACGACGACGCCCCCGGTCCGCGCGCCGGCGTGCACGTCGAGGACGTGGTCCCCGAGCCGCGCGAGGGCCCCCGGCCCGGAGTCGACCGCCGGACCGGGCTCGTGCAGGAACGACGTGGTCGCGGGGCAGGCGCAGGCGCTCGCCGGCACGGTGGTCATGGAGGGCTCCGTCATGAGGCGTCCGACAGCGAGGGGTGCAGGACGGCGCCGAGGCCCGGCGCCTGCGGGACCGCGAGGGTGCCGTCGGCGGCGGGCCACAGCGGTTCGGCGAGCAGGAAGTCCCGCCGCTCGGGGGTCCAGCCGCCGGCGGGGTCGTAGGGGAACTCCAGGTACGGGCCCGCGCCCACCCCGGCCGCGACGTGCAGGTTCGCGAGCAGGCCGAGGCCGTTGGACCAGGTGTGCGGGGTGAAGCGGCGGTGGCGGGCGGCGAGCGACTCGGCCAGCGCGCGCGTGCGTGCCATCCCGAGGGAGAGCACGACGTCGGTCTGGACCACGTCCAGCGCGTCGACGAGGGCGTCGAGCTGGGGCCGGTTGTCGCACATCTCGCCCGAGGCGATCCGCAGTCCCGGGTTCTCGGCGCGCAGCAGCCGGTGGCCCTCGACGTCGTCGTAGGGCAGCGGCTCCTCGATCCAGCCGGGTTCGAACTCGGCGAGCAGGCGCACCAGCCGCCGGATCTCCACGAGCTCGACGGCGGGCCGGACGTCACCCGCCATGCGCCAGGCCTGGTTGAGGTCGACGAGCACGTCGAGGTCGCTCGACTCCCGCACCGCGGCCACCGAGGCGATGCCGGGCTCCGGGTCCCGCGGGTCCACGCGGACCTTCACCGCCCGGAAGCCCAGCGCCGCGAGGTCCGCGGCGTCCTGCGCCCGGCGCGCGGCGGGCTGTACCGAGCACCACGACGCGTACACCGGGAGCCGGTCGGCGGTCCCGCCGAACAGCACCGAGACCGGGAGCCCGGCGGCCTGTCCGACGACGTCCCACAGGGCGGCCTCGAGCGGCCAGAAGCGGCCGCCGTGGAAGGCGACGGACTCGATGCGGCGCACCTGGACCGCCATCGCGAGCGGGTCGGTGCCGAGGAAGTGACCGACGTGCGGGGCGAACCCGGCCATCGTGTCGCCGGAGCCGATCCCGGTGATCCCGGCGTCGGTCTCCACCCGCACCACGGTCGCGGCGAACGTGTGCCGCGGGTCCGGGTCCCACGCCGCGTGCATCGGCGGGTCGAGCTCGACGACGTGCTCCGTGATGCGGATGTCGGTGATCTTCACGGTCGCCACCTCCCGGGTGGCAGTGCACCTGCGCTCCCGACGGCGGGCAAGCGGCTCTTGCACTCAGCGCAAGTAGCCTGGCCGGGTGGAGGGGCTGCGACGCGACGTCGACCTGCTCGACGCCCTCACCGCACCCGAGGCACAGGCCGGCGGCCTGGGCGTGGCCCGGCTGGCGGCGCTGACCGGACGGACCGAGAGCCAGGTGTCGCGCGCCCTCGCCGCCCTCGCCGCGGAGGGCCTCGTCGAGCGCGACGCCCGCACCCGGCGGTACGCGCTCGGGTGGCGGCTCTACGCCTTCGCCGCCCGCACCACCGAGGCGCGGCTGGTCCGGACGGCGGGGCGGGTGCTGACGGTGCTCGCCGCGCGGTTGGGCGTCGGCGCGCACCTCTGCCGGCTGCACGGCGACGCCGTCGCGACGGTGCTGACGGTGGCCGGGGACGGGTCACCGCCGCGGGTCGCGTTCGACGTCTCCGACGTCCCGGTCGAGGTCAGCTCGGCCGGCCGGGTGCTGCTCGCCTTCCGCGACGAGGCCGTGCTGGTCCGTCGGTTGGGCGCCGCCGGGCTCGACCCCGCGATCGCCCGGCGCACCCTCGGCGACGGGCACGCGGTGGTCGACGGCGAGCTGGACCGCCGCCTCGCGGGCGCGTCCGCCCCGGTGCGCGACGTGCACGGCGGTGTGGTCGCGGCCATCAACGTCTCCGGCCCGGTCGGCCGGGTGCGCCCGGCGCTGCCCGAGATCGTGGCCGCGACGGTGGAGGCGGCCGCCGACCTGTCGGCCCGGCTCGGGGCCTGAGCACCCTCGCGACGTGGCAGTCTCGCGCGGTGCTGCACGTCAGGGTGGTGTGCCCCCCGGACCGGACCGACGAGGTCGTCGACTGCCTGCGCGCGACGCCCGGGACCGCGCACCTGACGCTCACCCGCGGGGCCGCGGTCGCACCGGAGGGTGACCTGGTGGCCGCCGACGTCGCCCGGGAGGCCGTCGACGGCGTCCTCGCGGCGCTCTCGGACCGGGGCGTGGACCGGGTCGGCGGGATCACGGTCGAACCGCTGGAGACGGTCCTGTCCGACGCGGCCGACCGTGCCGAGGAGGCGGCCCCCGGGCTCGGGTCGGACGCCCTCGTCTGGGACGAGCTGGTCGGCCGGACCGGCGAGGAGGCGCGGCCCTCGGTGAGCTTCCTCGCGCTGCTGATCATCGCCTGCCTGCTCGCGGCGATCGGCGTCGTCACCAACTCCCCCGTCACGATCGTCGGGGCGATGGTGGTCGGCCCGGAGTTCGGGCCGCTCGCGGCGTTGGCGGTCGGTCTCGTCGGTCGTCGGGGCGACCTCGCGGGACGCGCGCTGCGTGCTCTCGGTGTCGGCTTCCCGCTCGCGCTCGTCGTGACCGCCGTCGCCGCCGTGGTGGCGGAGGCCGCGGGCCTCGTCACCGTGAGCCCGCTGGAGAGCGCCGACCAGGTCGACTTCATCTACCAGGTCGGACCGTTCTCGCTCATCGTCGCGCTGCTCGCCGGGGCGGCGGGGATGCTCGCGATGACGTCGGCGAAGTCGGCCGCCCTCGTGGGGGTGTTCATCTCGGTGACCACCGTGCCCGCGGCGGGCTACGCGGCCGTCGCCGCCACCCTCGGGGACTGGTCGCGCTGCCTGTCCTCGCTCGCGCAGCTGGCGGTCAACCTCGTCGGGATCGTGGTCGCGGCCGCCGTGGTGCTGCTGCTGCGGACCCGGACCTACCGGCGACGGGGTCTCGGACGGCGGCTCTCGGAGGGCTGATCCCGGGGTACTGCAGTGCGGTGCCGCTCCTCGTCGTCCACACCGCCGCCGTCTGGTTCTGCGTCGGGCTCGTCTGGGTGGTCCAGGTGCTCGTCTACCCCGGGTTCGCCGGGATCGACCGGGCCGCGTGGTCGGCCTGGCACGACCGGCACACCCGCCTCATGGCGTGGACGGTGTCCGCGCCGTGGGCGGTGCAGGGCGTGACCTGTGCGGTGCTGCTCGTGTGGCGCCCCGACGGCGTCCCGTTCTGGGCCGCGGCGCTGGCCGGGGTGTGCGGGGCGGCGACGGTGGCGGTCACCGTGCTGGTCTCGGTGCCCTGCCACCAGCGGTTGTCGGCCGGCTACGACGACGAGGTCCTCGCACGGCTGGTGCGCACCAACTGGTACCGCGTCGTCGCGTGGACCGCGGGCGGGGTGGTCGCGGCGGGGATGGCGCTCGCCGCGTCGGGCTAGGGTGCCGGCCGTGCGGCGGACGGTGCTGGTCCTCGTGGCCCTGCTGGGTGTGCTGACGGCGTGCTCGGGCGGAGGTGACACCCCGACCGACCGAATCGCGGCGACCCACGAGCTGCGGGTCTGCTCCACCGGCGACTACCGGCCGCTGACCTACCGGGACGCGTCCGGCGCCTGGTCCGGCATCGACGTCGACCTGGCCCACGACCTCGCGGCCCGGCTCGGCGCGCGGGTCACGATGGTGCCGACGACCTGGTCGACGCTGCTCGACGACGTCACCGGCGGACGGTGCGACCTCGCCGTCGGGGGCATCTCGGTGACCGCCGACCGGGCGGCGCGGGCGACCTTCACCGTGCCCTACCTGCAGGACGGCAAGACCCCGATCGTCCGGTGCGCCGACCTCGGGCGGTACGCGACCCTGGCGCAGATCGACCGGCCGGGCCTGCGGGTGGTGGTGAACCCGGGCGGGACCAACGAGCGGTTCGTCCGGGGCCGGCTGCAGGCCGCCACCGTGGTGCCCTACCCGGACAACAACACGATCCACGACACCGTCGCCGACGGCCGCACCGACCTGATGATCACCGACGCGATCGAGGCGCGGTGGCAGGCGGCGGCCCGTCCGGGTGTGCTGTGCGCGGAGCACCCGGACGCGCCGTTCGACCACTCGCAGAAGGCGTACCTGGTCCCGCCCGGCGACCCGGCCTTCGTCGACACCGTGAACCGGTGGCTCACGACGGCCCTGGCCGACGGGACGTGGGGGCGGGCCGCGAGGCCCTGGCTGGGGTGAGTCAGCTCCGGCTCCGGCGGTAGCGGATGTGGGTGCTCAGCGGCGAGTGCAGGACCTCGACGGGCTCGAAGTCGAAGGTGTCGACGCCGTCGAGGAGCCGCTCCCCCGCGCCCAGCAGCGTCGGGGCGATGTCGAGGGTGAACTCGTCGATCACCCCGGCTCGCAGCGCCTGCTGCACCGTCGAGGCGCCTCCGGCGATGTCGACACCGAGGTCACCGGCCGCCTCGACGGCCTGCGCGTAGGCGGCGTCGAACCCGTCGGTGACGAAGTGGAAGGTCGTGCCGCCCTCCATCTCGATCGGGTCGTGCGCGTGGTGGGTCAGGACGAACACCGGCGCGTGGTACGGCGGCTCGTCGCCCCACCAGCCGCGCCAGTCCTCGTCCCACTCCCCCCGGACCGGGCCGAACATGTTGCGACCCATGACGTAGGCGCCGCGCGGACGCATGAGCCAGCCCGTCGCGGTCTCGTCGGCCTCGGTGGCCCGCGGGTCGCCGATGTGCCAGCCGTGCAGCTCGACCCCGCGCGTGCCCAGCGGGTTGTCGCGCGCCT
This sequence comes from Actinomycetospora sp. NBRC 106378, assembly GCF_030269685.1. Lineage (GTDB taxonomy): Bacteria > Actinomycetota > Actinomycetes > Mycobacteriales > Pseudonocardiaceae > Actinomycetospora. The sequence continues at coordinate 169,887 of NZ_BSTT01000005.1, read as the reverse complement.
GGTCCGGGCCGGCCGCGAAGCCGTCGAGCGAGACCGACATGTGGCAGGTGGTGTCCGTCATCCGACCCTCCGAGGGAGTTGCACTCTGCAATCACTCGGGACCGTAGCAGGGTGGGGAAGGGCCGCGTCGAGACGTCAGCGCCGTCGGCTCCCGACGGCTGCCCGGGCCGGGTCGAGCAGGACCTCCTCGTCGAACAGGCCCCCGGCGGTCGTCGGGAAGGAGACCGACAGCGGGCCGACGCGCAGGGTGCCCGAGCCGAGGACGGCGAAGCGCACCCCGGCGCGGCCACGGAGCAGCGCGTGCGCGCCCGGGGCGAGGACGGCGTCCATCCAGCCGCAGGGGGCGGCGGGGCGGCGACCGCCGAGCAGGACCGGGCCGTCGCCCGAGTCGAGGAGCACGTCGGTGCCGCGGAGGCGCTCGACGTCGAGACCCCGCGTGACGACGGTCCGCCGCAGGAGCAGCGGGTCGAACGGCGGGACGCCGAGCTCGGCCGCGACGGCCTCGATCGCCTCCGCCGCGACGATCGTCAGCGCGGCGTCGCGGTGCGCGGCGCGACCGGCGTAGCGGTCGCCGACGACCCCGAACCCGGCCCGCAGCTCGATCGACGACGGCTGCACGGTCCCCACCCGGGCCGGCCCGTCGGACGGGCGACCGACGTAGGCGTGCTCCCGGGACACCACCAGCCGGACGATCTCCACGGTCCGATTCTGCGCGCGCCGATCAAGGAGGGCGAATGGTACGTACCTCTTGATTCACACCGGTCACAGGTCTATACCTCTTCCGGTGGCGGTGACACGATCGACGGAGGTGGGCGCCAAGGTCGCGGCGTTGTGCGCCGAACTCGGGCCGGGCGCCATGCTTCCAGGCGAACGGGACCTGTCCACCCGTTTCGGTGTGTCCCGGGCGACGGTGCGCAAAGCGCTCGAGGAGCTCATGGCACGGCGGATCGTCGAGCGCCGCCACGGTGCGGGCACCTTCGTGCGCCGACCCGCCGTCGCGCAGCCGCTCATGGCCACCTCGTTCGGCGATGACATGCGCCGCCGTGGGCTGGAGCCGTCCTCGCGCCTGCTGTGGTGGGACACGGTCGTCGCGGACACCGACCTCGCCGCCCGCCTCGAGATGCCCGGGGGCGAGCCGGTGCTGCGGGTGTGTCGCGTGCGGCTCGCCGACGACGAGCCCATGACCCTCGAGACCCTCCACGTCCCGGCCGCCCGCGTGCCCGGCCTGACCGGCGACGACCTCGACGGCCCCTCCTCCTACTACGAGATCCTCGCCGAGCGCTTCGACCGGCGGATCCGTTCCGGGACGCAGTCCGTGGCGCCGGTGGTGCTCGCGGCGAAGGACGCCGAGCTGCTCGGGGTGCCCCCCGGCTCCCCCGCGCTGCGCTTCGTGCGCACCTCGCGCGACCACCGCGGCGAGGTCGTCGAGCGGGTCGAGTCGTTCGCCCGGGGCGACCGGTACCTCATCGAGATGGACATCATCCCGCCGGGAGAGGCAGCCACCGTCGGCACGCTGGTCTCGGCGGACGCCCCGTGAGCGTCGTCGCGGTCGACCTGGGCCGCTCCGGCGCCCGCGTCGCCGTCGACGGCCACCGCTCCTCGACGACGACCGGTGCTGGGCTCGGCGACGCCGGCGGTGCCCCGGCGGTGGCCGCGGTGGTGCGCGCGGCCCTCGGGTCACCGCCCGGGGAGAGCTGGACGCTGGCGCTGGGTGTCCCGGGTGCGTTGACGTCGCCCGACGCGGCCGCCGAGGTCGCCGAGCTCCTGACGACGGGGTGGTCGGGTCGGGCGCCGGAGGCGGTGGCCGTGACCTCGGACGTCGTCGCCTGGCACGTCGGGGTGTTCGGCGGGCACGCGGCGGGGGTAGTGCTGGCGGTCGGGACCGGGGCGGTCGCGCTCGGGGTGGACGCGCGCGGCACGGTGCGCCGCGTCGACGGTCACGGGCTGCTGCTGGGCGACACCGGAGGCGGCGCGTCGATCGGGCAGCAGGGTCTCCGAGCGGCGCTGCGGGCGCTCGAGGGAGCTGGTCCGGCGACGGCCCTGACCGACCCGGCCGACGCGGTGCTCGGCGGACGACCGACCACGCCCGCCGAGCTGGCCGCCTTCGCGCCGGCCGTGCTCGCGGCGGCGGAGGACGGGGACGCCGTGGCCGGGAGGATCGTCGACGCGGCCGTGGCCGAGCTGGTGGCGACGGTGCGGGCGGCGGCCGACGATGCGCCTTCCCTGCCACTGGACGCCAGCAACGACGCTTTCCTGCCACCGGGAGGGGTGGCCCTCGTCGGCGGACTCGCCGCACCCCTGGCCGACCGGCTCCGGGCCGCCGGGCTGACGCTGCACGACCCGCAGGGCGACGCCCTCGACGGCCTGCTCACCCTCGCGGCCGACGTGACCACCGCGCACGAGGCGAGCGTGACCCGGCGTCGGGAACGGGCCGAGGCGACCGGGCCCGCCGCCGACACCGACCGGCTCCCGACCGAGGCCGTCCGTCCGGGCTCGGAGGACCTCGACGCCCTGGCGACCCCGGACCTCGTCGCGCGGCTGGTCGACGGGCAGAGCGCCGCGCCCCGGGCCGTCGCCGCCGCGAGCGACCGGCTCGCGCGCGCCGCCGACCTGCTCGGCGCGGCATTCCGCGCCCACGGGCGGCTCGTCTACGTCGGGGCGGGCACCTCGGGCCGCCTCGCGACGCAGGACGCGGCCGAGCTGCCGCCGACGTTCGGCCTCGACCCGGCGCGGGCGATCGCGCTGCTGGCGGGCGGTCGCGACGCGGCGGACGCGGCGGTCGAGGGCGCCGAGGACGACGACGTGGCCGGGCGGGCCGACGTCGACGACGCCGGGGTCGGGCCGGGCGACGTCGTGGTCGGCGTCGCCGCCTCCGGGCGCACCCCCTACGTGCTCGGCGCGCTGACCGCGGCGCGGGAGCGCGGGGCGACCACCGTCGCCGTGGTGAACGCGACCGGCAGCCCCGTGGCCGACCTCGCCGACGTCGCCGTCGAGCTGGTCACCGGCCCGGAGGTGCTCGCGGGCTCCACGCGCCTGGCGGCCGGCACCGCGCAGAAGATCGCCCTGAACACCCTGACGACCGCGGCGATGGTGCGCGCGGGTGCGACGTACGGCCCGTGGATGGTCGGGGTGCGGGTGACGAACGCGAAGCTGCGCCGCCGCGCGGAGCGCATCGTGCGCGACGCGACGGGGACCGACGAGGACACCGCCCGGGCGGCGCTGGTCGCGGCGGGCGACGACGTGGCCGCGGCGGTCGTGGCGCTGCTCGCGGGCCTGGACTCCCCCGCCGCGCGCGATCGCCTGACGAGGGCGGGCTCGGTGCGCGCGGCGGTGGGTCGGTGATCGCGCGGTGATCGTCGTCGGGATGCTGTCGGGGACCTCGGCGGACGGGCTGGACGTGGCGGTCTGCGACGTCGAGGTCGGGCCGACGACGAGGCTCGCGGTGCGCCACCACGCGGCCGTCGACTGGCCGGCCGGGCTGCAGGAGCGGCTCCTGGCCGTGCTGCCGCCCGCGACGACGACGGTCGGCGAGATCGCGGCGCTCGACCACGCCGTCGGGCAGGCCGCCGCGCTGGCGGCGACCGGGCACGACGCCGACCTCGTCGCGTGGCTGGGCCAGACCGTGTTCCACGGCATCGAGGGCGGCCGGGCCACCGGCGGTCTGCAGCTCGGCCAGCCCGCGTGGATCGCCGAGTCGACCGGGCTGCCGGTGGTCAGCGACCTGCGCTCCACCGATATCGCCGCGGGCGGGCACGGCGCACCCCTGGCGAGCACGCTGGACGCCCTCTGGCTGGCGGGCGCCGAGACCCGCATCGCGCTGAACCTGGGCGGGATCGCGAACGTCACGGTGGTCGCGCCGGGCGCGCTCACCGCGTTCGACACGGGCCCGGCCAACTGCTGGCTCGACGTCGTCGCGCAGCGGGCCACCGGCGCCGGGTACGACGTCGACGGCGCGCTGGCGGCGTCCGGCACCGTCGACACGGTCCTGCTCGGGCACCTCCTCGCCGAGCCCTACTACGCCGCGCCGCCGCCCAAGACCACCGGGCGGGAGCGATTCACCGCCCCGGCCCTCGACGCCGCGGTCGCGCACGCCGCGCCCGGGATCTCCTCGCCCGACCTGGCCGCCACGCTCGTCGCGCTGACCGCCCGGACCGTCGCGGCCGCGTGCCGCGCGCACGGGGCGGTCGAGGTCGTCGGCTCGGGCGGCGGGATGGCGAACCCGACGCTGCGGGCGGCGCTCGCCGCGGCGCTCGATCCGGTCCCGCTCGTGTCCGCGGACGAGCGGGGCCTGCCGTCCGACGCGAAGGAGGCCGTCCTGACCGCCCTGCTCGGCGCCCTGACCTGGCACGGCGTACCCGGCGTGCTGCCCGGCGCCACCGGCTCGGCCACGCCCCGGGTCCTGGGCCGCCTCAGCACCGGGCACCGCCCGCTGCGCCTGCCCGAGCCCGTGCCCGCCGTCCACGCGCTGGAGATCGTCCGATGAGGCTCGGGGTCTCCGCCGCGCTCGTCGGCGGCGTGCTGCACCGCGGGGACGTGGCGGTGGTCGACGGCCGCGTCGCGGCGGTCGGGCTGCCCCCCGCCGCAGGCGGTGCCGTCGCCGTGCCGGGACTCGTCGACGTGCAGTGCAACGGCTACGCGGGCGTCGACCTCACCGCCGCCGACGACCTTGCCGACGTCCACGCCCTCCGCGCCGCCCTCGCCCGCGACGGGGTCACGGCGGTCGCGCCGACCGTCATCACCGCCGCACCCGACACGACCACGACCGCCCTGCGCACGCTCGACTCCGCGCGCCCCTCGCCCCACGGTGCGCGCCTGCTCGGCGCCCACGTCGAGGGCCCGTTCCTCTCCCCCGCGCGGCCCGGCACGCACCCGCCGGAGTTCCTGCGCGCGCCCGACCCGGCGTCGTTCGAGGCGTTCCGGACGGCGGGTGCGGTCGCGATCACCACGATCGCCCCGGAACTCCCGGGCGCGCACGCCGTGCTCGCGGCCGCCCTGCAGGCGGGGGTGACCGTGATGGCCGGGCACAGCGACGCCTCCGCCGCCGACGCGCGCGCCGGGTTCGACGCCGGGATCACCGGCGCGACGCACCTGTTCAACGCGATGTCCGGATTCGACCACCGCGCCCCCGGCCTCGCCGCGGCCGCGCTGGCCCACCCGGGCACCGTCGTCACGGTGATCGCGGACGGCCACCACGTCGACCCCGACGTGCTGCGCGTCGTCGCGGCCGCGGCCCGCGGGCGCTGGGCGCTCATCACCGACGCGACGGCCGCCGCCGGCCTGGGCCGGACCCACGGCACCTTCCGGCTCGGCGACGTCGAGCTGACCCTCGCCGACGGGGCGGTCCGCAACCCCGACGGCACCCTCGCCGGCAGTGCGGCGACCCTCGCGGGCTGCGTGCGCGTCGCGGTGGCCGCCGGGATCGACCTCGCCGACGCCCTCGTGGCGGCGACCGCCACCCCGGCGCGGCTGGTCGGTCCGGGGCACCGCCCGCACCCCGACCTCGGCGTGCTGCGACCCGGTGGGGTCGCCGACGTGACCGTCCTCGACGACGGGCTCCAGGTCACCCGGGTGCTGCTCGGTGGCGAGGAGGTCGACCGGTGAGCCCGCAGGAGACGGAGCATCCAGGGGAGCACGCCGACAGGGGAGCTCGACCATCGAGGCTCGAGCGCGAGCTGCATGCGCAGCCCGACGCCCTCCGTACCTTCCTGACGACGGCGGGTCCGGCCGCCGCGGCCGTGCGCGAGCTCGCCGCGGCGGCCTGCGGGGTCGTCCTCGCCGCGCGGGGCAGCTCGGACAACGCCGCGCGCTACGCGCAGTACCTCGTCCCGCTGGTCGCCGAGCGGGAGGTCACGCTCGCCACGCCGAGCCTCGTCACCACCTACGGGGCCTCCCCCGTCGTCCACCGGCGGCTCGTCGTCGGGATCTCGCAGTCCGGCAGCTCGCCCGACATCGTGGCGGTGCTCCGCGACGCCCGGGAACGGGGCGCGCCCACGCTCGCCGTCACGAACGACCCCGGCTCCGACCTCGCCGCGCAGGCCGACCTGGTGCTGCCGCTGCACGTCGACGAGGAGCGGTCGGTCGCCGCGACCGGCACGTACACCGCGTCGCTCGCCGCCCTCGCCGTGGTCGCGGCCGGCCTCGCCCCCGAACCGGCGGCCGAGGCACTGCTCGCGGACCTCGACCGCGTCCCGGCCCTCGTCGAGCAGGCGCTGGCGGTCGACGTGGACGAGGCCGTCGACGTGTTCGGCGCGTCCTGGCGCGGGGTGACCGTGGGTCGCGGGGTCAACCTCGCCACCGCCCACGAGGCCGCCCTGAAGCTCACGGAACTGACCGGTTCCCTCGTCGCGCCCTTCTCCCCCGCCGATCTGCGGCACGGCCCGATCGGCGCGGTCGGACCCGGCACGCCGACCCTGCTCGTCGCACCCGACGGCGAGGCCGGCAGCCGCTCGGTGCTCGAGCTGCGCGACGAGCTCCGGGAGCGCGGCGCACCCGTCGTCGTGATCGGACCCGACCTGCCGTCCGGAACCCCGCCCCTGGTCTCCCCGATCGTCGCCGTCGTGCCCGCGCAGACGCTGGCCTGGCGGCTGGCGGTGGCCCGCGGGGTCGACGTCGACGCGCCGGGCGGCCTGCACAAGATCACCAGAACCGAATAGGAGCCGACGATGCACGACGTCGTCAACCTGGCCGTGATCGTCGCGTACCTCGTGGCGATCGCGGTGATCGGGCTGAAGCTCTCCGGGCGCCAGCGCTCGGCCACCGACTACTTCACCGGCGAGCGCTCCCTGCCGTGGTGGGCGGTGATGTTCTCGATCGTCGCGACCGAGACCTCCACCCTCACCGTCATCAGCGTGCCGGGCGTGGCCTACGGCGGGTCGTTCTCGTACGTCGAGCTCGCCGTCGGCTACCTGATCGGCCGCACCCTGGTGGCGTTCGTGCTCATGCCGCTGTACTTCCGGGGCGGCTTCGTCTCCGCCTACGAGTACCTCGGGCAGCGCTTCGGCCGGCATACCCAGGGGCTCGCGTCGCTGACCTTCCTCGTCACGCGACTGCTGGCGGAAGGCGTGCGCCTGTTCGCGGGGGCCATCCCGATCAAGCTGCTGCTCGCCGAGTTCGGCCTGGACGTGAACTACTTCGTCATCGTCCTGGTCATCACGGCGGTGACCGTCGCCTACACCTACGTCGGCGGGATGAAGGCCGTCGTCTGGACCGACTTCCTGCAGATGGGGCTCTACGTCGCCGGGGCGGTCGTGTGCGTGGTCGTCCTGGCCACCCAGGTCGACGGGGCCGGTTGGTCGGCCGCGTGGGAGGCCGGGAAGTTCACGGTGTTCCAGTTCGACGGGCCCGTGCTGAACAACCCCTACGCGTTCCTCACCGCGGTCATCGGCGGGGCGGTGCTGACGATGGGCTCGCACGGCTCGGACCAGCTCATCGTGCAGCGCGTGCTCTCGTGCCGCTCGCTCTCCGACGGCCGCAGGGCGATGCTCGGCTCGGCGCTCGCGATCATGGTGCAGTTCGCGCTGTTCTCCCTGGTCGGGGCGCTGCTGTGGGCCCGCAACGGCGGGGCTTCCGTCGCGTCGCTGGGCCTGGGGTCGACGGACGAGATCTTCCCGGCCTTCATCCTGCGGGAACTCCCGATGGGGCTCTCGGGGCTCCTGGTCGCGGGGATCCTCGCCGCGACGATGGGCTCGCTGTCCTCGGCGCTGAACTCGCTGTCCACCTCGACGCTCGCCGACCTCGGCCGCGCCTGGCTGGGCTGGCGGCCGGACGAGGGCACGATGCTGCGGGTCGCGCGCTGGATGACCGGGGCGTGGGCGGTGATCATGGTGGCGTTCGCGTCGCTGTTCACCTCGTCCAAGGACCCGGTGGTCGTCCTCGGGCTCTCGATCGCGTCCTACGCCTACGGGGCGCTGCTCGGGGCGTTCCTGCTGGGGCTGCTGATCCGCCGGGCCGACGGCGTCGCGGCCTTCACCGCGTTCGTCGCCACCCTGGTGGTGACCCTGGTGATCGCGCTCGGGGTCTCGATCGACGGCAAGGCGCTCGCCTTCCCGTGGTTCGTCGTGCTGGGCGTGGTGGTCACGCTCGTCGTCGGCGGACTCGTCTCGCTCGTCCGGCCGCGCCGGGAGCCGGCGTCGGCCGAGGCCGACCCGGAACCCGTCACGACGGGATGAGGGCGGTCAGTAGGCGATCGACCCGGCCTGGCCGGCCTTGGCGGCGGCGAGGAAGGCCTGCCACTCGGCGCGGCTCAGGGTGAGGGTGCCCTGCTCGCTGTGCCCGCCGTGCCGCAGCTGCACCTGTCCGTCGTCGAACCGCCACTCCACGCGGCTGGGGCCGCCGCTCGAGAAGGTGCTCGACTGCCACCGCTGTCCCTGCGCGTTCACTGCTGACCACTCCGGTCGGATCGGTAATACGGCCGTAACAATCCTACGTGACGTCCTCCCGGGCCGGGGCCCCCGCGTCCATGGCCGCCCGCAGGCGCGCCAGCAGGTCGAGCGTGAACTCCCGTTCGGCCGCGGAGAGGGAGCGGCACACCTCGTCGATCCCCCGGATCGCGGGCTGCCACGCCACCCGGTTCGCCTCCCGGGCCGCCTCGGTATCGGTGACGACCACGCGACGGCGATCGGCGGTGTCGCGGACCCGCTCGACGTGCCCGGCCCGTTCCAGCCGATCGATGAGGACCGTCGTCGAGGCCTGGGAGATGTTCAGGCGGGCGGCGAGGCCGGTGGTGCCCATCGGCCCGATCTCGGCGAGCAGGTGGAGCGCTGCCATGTCGGTCGTGTTCATCCCCATCGCCCGGGCCGCCCGCACCGTGAGGTCGCGGGACGCCGCGATGACGTCGTTGACCGCGAGGGTCGCGTCGTCCAGGTCGGCCAGCCCCGGCAAGCGCCGGATGGCCTCGTGCCGGGCCGCGTCCGTCATCCCTCGGACCTCCGCGCAGATACTTAGAATTTCGAAGCTTAGATGCTCTAAGCAGAGGCTATCCGAGGGCGACACCCGAGCTCGGAGGACCCCGTGACACGCAGCCCCACCGTCCTGATCTCCGGCGCGAGCATCGCCGGACCCACCGCCGCGTCCTGGCTGGCCGCGGCCGGCTGGGACGTCACCGTCGTCGAGCGCGCCGACCACCTCCGGGAGGAGGGACAGAACGTCGACGTCCGCGGCACCGGGCGCGAGGTGCTGCGACGGATGGGCCTCGAGGACGCCGTCGCCCGCCTCCACACCAGCGAGACCGGACAGGCGTTCGTCGACGCCGACGGTCACGCCTACGCCGCCTTCCCCGCCGGCACCGGTGACCGGGACGGCGCCCCGACCGCCGAGCTGGAGATCCTGCGGGGACAGCTCGCACGGGTGCTGTGCGAGCACTCCGCCGGCGACGCCGGGTACGTGTTCGGCGATCACGTCACCGCCCTGCACGACGACGGGGCCGGCGTCGACGTCGAGTTCGCGCACGGTCCGTCCCGGCGCTTCGACGCCGTGGTCATCGCCGAGGGCACCCGGTCCGCGACCCGCGACCTGGTCTTCGACGACGTCGAGCTCCACGAGCTCGGGCTCGTCTTCGCCTACCTGACGATCCCGCGGACCGCGTCCGACGACCGCCGGTGGCGCGTGCACCTCGCCGGTCGCGGCCGACTGGTCCACCTGCGTCCCGACGCGGTGGGGACCACGCGCGCGATGCTGAGCCTGCACACCGACCTGCGGGGGCTCGGCGCCCTCGACCGCGCCTCGATCGTCGCGGTGCTGCGCGCGACCTTCGCCGACGTCGGGTGGGAGACGCCGCGGGTGCTCGCGGAGCTGGACGACGGCTCGCTGCACGTCGACCAGGTCGCCCAGGTCCGGATGCCGTCGTGGCACCGCGGCCGGGTGGCCGTCCTCGGGGACGCCGCCTGGTGCGCCGGCCCCTTCGGCACCGGGACCACCACTGCGCTGTCCGGCGCCTACGTCCTCGCCGGCGAGCTCGGCGCCACGCCCGACGACGTCCCCGGGGCCTTCGCCCGCTACGAGCGCCTGCTGCGGCCCGCGACCGACCGGGCCCAGACCTTCGTCATGGGCCCGTCGAGCCACCCGCACGCCGAGTGGCAGCGGCGGCTCGTGCGGACCGGGGCCCGTCTGCTGGCCGGTCCGGTCCGCGCCACCGTCGGGCGCTTCCGGTCCGTGGTGCCCGAACCGCCGGTCAACCTGATCGTCCTGCCCGACTACTCCGGGCGGAAGTCGGCCACGGAGCTGTCGAACTCCGCGTAGGCGTCGTAGTCGAGGACGCGGTAGAGCTCGTCGCGGGTCTGCATCCGGTCGACGAGGCCGACCTGGGTGCCCTCCGCCGCGAGCGTCGTCAACCCGTCCGCGATCGCACCCATCGCCAGCCGGAGCAGGGTCACCGGGTAGATGACCGCGTCGACGCCGACGTCGGTCAGCTGCGCGGTGGTCAGCAGCTCGCTGCGCCCGAACTCGGTCATGTTGGCCAGCAGCGGGACGTCGATCGCGGCGCGGACGCGGGCGAACTCGGCCGCGCCGGCCATGGCCTCGGCGAAGATCATGTCCGCGCCCGCGTCCACGTAGCGGCGCGCCCGCCCGATCGCCGCGTCGAGGCCCTCCACCGCGGCCGCGTCGGTGCGGGCGCAGATCACGAAGTCGGGGTCGCGGCGGGCGCCGACCGCCGCGGCGAGGGTGCGTTCCATCGCCTCCGGCGAGCGGACGTGCTTGCCCGCGAGGTGGCCGCACCGCTTCGGGTTCTCCTGGTCCTCGACGTGGCACCCGGCGGCGCCCGCGTCCTCGAGGACCTGCACCGTGCGTGCGACCGACAGCGGCTCGCCGAACCCGGTGTCGGCGTCGACGAGCAGCGGCAGGTCGGTCACGCGGGCCACCTGGCCCGCGCGACCGGCGACCTCGCTGAGCGTCGTGAGCCCGACGTCGGGCAGGGCCAGGTCGGCCGCGACCACCGCGCCGGACAGGTAGACGCCCTCGAAACCGGCCTCGGCGATCATGCGGGCGGCGAGCGGGTTCGGTGCCCCGGGCAGGCGTTGCAGGGTGTCCGAGGCGAGCCCGGACCGGAACGCCTTCCGCCGCCCGGAGGGCGTCGTCGTCGTGTGCAGCACGCCCCGATCATCGTCCGGTGCGAGGCTGCGCGGGTGACCGGTTCACGTGACCTGGCCGCGATGCTCGCGAGCCTCGACGCCGTCGCCCGCGACGGCGAGTTCGTCTACGCCACGGTGGGGGCCGGACACCCGGCCACCGGACGTGCGCAGGCCGTCGTCGTGGAGGACGAGGGCGTCACGCTGGTCCTGCGCCGCGCGGACGCCGACGCGCTCGGGGTGTCGTACGGCTTCGTCGCGGTGTGGCTGACGCTGACCGTGCACTCCGCGCTCGACGCCGTCGGGCTCACCGCGGCGTTCTCCCGGGCACTGGGCGACGCGGGGATCAGCTGCAACGTGCTCGCGGGGTTCCACCACGACCACCTGCTGGTCCCGGCCGCCGCGCGCGACCGGGCCCTCGCGGTGCTGCGGTCCCTGCGCGGTACAGGTCGTCAGGCGACCAGCGGCTGAGCGTCGGGGGCGGGCTCGACGGTCACTCCGGCGCCGGGAGCGAGGTCGGCGACGGCGCTGCTCGGCCGGTCCACCAGCACCGTCGTCTCCCCCTGCCCGGGTCGAGCTCCGCTGCGCTGCGTCTCCCCCTGCCCGGGTCGAGCTCCGCTGCGCTGCGTCTCCCCCTGCCCGGGTCGAGCTCCGCTGCGCTGCGTCTCCCCCAGCCGCACGTGCACGCGGGTGACGGCGCCGAGGAACGTCGTCGCGACGACCACCCCGCTCCCCCGCGGGTCGGGCGTGACCACGAGGGCCTCCGGGCGCAGCAGGACGTCGACCTCGGCGCCGGCGGGCCGGTCGGTCGTGGCCGGGAGCCGCCGGCCGAGCACCTCGACGCCGTCGGCCGTCGTCGTGCCGGGCAGGTGGTTCATGGTCCCGACGAACTCCGCGACGAAGGCCGTCGCGGGCCGCGCGTAGAGCTCGGCGGGCGAGGCGATCTGCTCGAGGCGCCCGTCGCGCATCACGCCCACCCGGTCGGAGATCGACAGCGCCTCCTCCTGGTCGTGGGTGACGAACAGCGTCGTCGTGCCGAGCCGGGTCTGCACCGCCCGGATCTGCTCGCGCAGGGCGACCCGGACCTTGGCGTCGAGCGCGGACAGGGGCTCGTCGAGCAGCAGGACCTGCGGCTCCGGGGCGAGGGCGCGGGCCAGCGCCACCCGCTGCTGCTGGCCGCCGGAGAGCTGGTGGGGGTAGCGGTCGCCGCGGCCCGCGAGCTCCACCAACTCGAGCAGCTCGTCGGCCCGACGCCGTCGCGCCGCCTTGTCCTGCCCCCGGACGCGCAGCCCGAAGGCGACGTTGTCGCGGGCGGTCAGGTTCGGGAACAGGCTGTAGCTCTGGAAGACCATCCCCATGTCGCGCTGCCGGACGGGCACGCCGCGCAGGTCGCGGCCGCCGACCACCACCGTCCCCGAGTCCACGTCCTCCAGCCCGGCCAGGGCGCGGAGCGCGGTCGTCTTCCCGCAGCCCGACGGCCCCAGCAGGGTGACGAGCTCGCCGGGCGCGAGGTCGAGGGAGAACCCGTCGAGGGCCCTGACCTCGCCGAACCGGCGGTTCAGGTCGCGCAGCGCGACGGCCACCCCGGTGCGCGTTCCCGACGCCGGGTCGGTGCGGGTCCCGTACTCGCGTCCGGTGTCGGTGGTGGTCATGCGTCCTCCGGGGACGGGCGGCGGCGGTCGACGAGGGAGATGAGCCAGAGCAGGGCCCAGGTGCCGAGCAGGGCGAGCAGCGAGACCGCGACCGAGACCCGGGCGTTCGCCTGTTGGAAGACGACGATCCACACCGGGAACGTCTCGTACTGGTCGAGGCTCGCCATCGTGTACTCGCCGAACACCATCGCGACGGTGAGCACCACGGCCGCGAGCAGCGCCGAGCGCAGGTTGGGCAGGACCACCGACACGAGCGTGCGGCCCCAGCCGGCGCCGAGGGAGCGGGACGCCTCGACCAGGGTCCGCAGCGGGATCGCCTGCAGTCCGGAGTCGAGGGCCCGGTAGGCGAAGGGCAGGGCGAGCACGACGTAGACCAGGGCCAGCAGGTCGGGCGTGCCCTTCAGGGCGGGCGGCGCGACCTCGAGGACCCCGATGATCAGCACGACCGGCGGCACGACGATCGGGAGCAGCGTCACGCCCTCGAGCACCCGGCGCAGCCGCGGCATCCGCAGGTGCACCCAGACCGCGGTGGGCACGACGAGGACCAGGGTGATCACCAGGGAGATCACGGCGAGGCGCACGGTCAGGGTGATCGCGTCGAGGAACCCCTCCTGGGCGGGGATACCGGCGAACACCGCGCCGGAGATCCCGCCGTCGGGCGTGCTGATCGCGAAGCGGAACGCGGCGTAGAGCGGCACCAGGAAGTACAGGCCCGCGATCACGAAGACGAGCCGGCGGGCCCAGGCCGCGCCGCCCCGTCGTCGGGAACGCTTCTCGGGCGCGCGCGGGGGCGCCGTGATCACCGCAGCCATCGCGAGACCCTCCTCTGGAGCAGCGCGTAGAGGGCCATGAGCACGGCGACGACGACGATCATCCCGACGCCGAGCGCGCGGCCCACGTTCTCCTGACCGGAGAGGACGTTGCCGTTGAGGAACGAGCCGATCTGGATCGGTGTGAGGGCGAGGCTGCCGCTGGTCAGCGCGCTGGTGGTGGCGTAGGCGGAGAACGCCGAGCCGAAGAGCAGCAGCATGCAGCCGAGCACGGCGGGCGCGAGGACGGGAAGGCCGACGTGGCGCCAGTACTGCACGGGCGTGGCGCCGAGGTTGTCCGCGGCCTCGCGCCAGTGCGGCCGCAGGCCATCGAGGGCGGGGGTGATGACAAGGACCATGAGCGGGATCTGGAAGTAGCCGTAGACGATCGCCACGCCCCAGAAGCTGTAGAGGCTGAAGCCGGCGCCGTAGAGGTCGACGCCGACCGCCTTCACCAGCTCGACGACGAGGCCGGTGGAGCCGAGCGTGGCGACGAACAGGAACGCGAGCGGGACGCCGCCGAAGTTGGCGAACACCCCGGACGCGGTCGCCACCGCGCGCTTCAGCCGGAGGCTCGGGCTGGCGCGCACCGCGAGGGCGAGCACCAGTCCGAGTACTCCAGGGACGAGCGCGGTGACCAGCGAGAGCCCGATGCTGGAGCCGAACCCGCGGAGATAGACCCCCGAGGTGGCGATGCCGACGTTGGCCATGGTGACGCCGCCGGTCGCCGGGTCGACGAACGCCCCGAGGACGACGGCCACCACCGGCACGCCGAGGAACACCAGCGTGTAGGCCGCGAACGGGACGACGCCCACCCAGGCCGGGAGCTCTCGCTGTCTCATCGCTCGATCAGCTGCCGGTCGCCTGGGCCCACTGCTGGCTGACGACCTGCTTCGCCGCGGTCTGCTGGGCGTCGCTCGGGTACTGCGGGGCCCCGGCCGGAGCGGGCGGCAGCTTGGCGTAGGCAGCCTGGTCGACCGTGCCGTTCGCCACCATCGTCGGCAGCAGGATCGGTCGGGCCGCGCCCTGCAGCCAGAGGTTCTGACCCTCGGTGGAGTAGAGGAACTCCTCCCAGAGCCGGGCCGCGGCCGGGTGCGGGGCGGTCGCGTTGATCGCCTGGGAGTAGTAGGCGGCGTACGCGGCGTCGGTGGGGATGGTGACCTTGTAGTTCGGCACCTGCGCCTGGACCTGCGAGACCTGCAGGTAGTCCCAGTAGACGAGGATCGGGGTCTGCCCGCTCTGCACGGTCGCGGCGCTGCCCTTCACCGGCACGAAGTTGCCGGCCTGCTTCAGCTGCTTGAAGAAGTCGACGCCCGGCGTGATGTTGTCGAAATTCCCGCCGTTGGCGAGCGCGGCGGCGTAGACGGCGGCGAAGGCGGCACCGGCCTGCGTCGGGTCGCCGTTGATCCCGACCTGGTTGCGGTACCGGGGGTCGAGCAGGTCCTTGAGGCTCGTGGGCGGCACCGGGACGCGGGCCGGGTCGTAGCCGATGGCGATGTAGCCGCCGTAGTCGGAGGCCCAGCGTCCCTGGGTGTCCTTGGCGTTGCCGGGGATCTGGTCCCAGCTCGCCACCCGGTACGGCGCGAGCAGGCCCTGGTTCGCGGCGCCGATGGCGAACGACTGCCCCAGGTCCAGCACGTCCGGCGCGCGGTCCTGACCCTTGAGCTGGGTGACCGCGTTGATCTCGTCCTGGCTCGAACCGTCGGGGTTCGCGTTGTTGATCGTGATGCCGTATTTGTTCTGGAACGTCTGGATGATGTTCCCGTAGTTGGCCCAGTTCGCGGGCAGCGTGATCGTGTTCAGCTGCCCCTCGGCCTTCGCCGCGGCGACGAGCGCGTCCATGCCGCCCGCCTCGGCCACGGTGGTGGCCTTCGCGGCCTGGGAATCCTGGTTCGACGACGACGAACTGCACCCGGTCAGGGCGAGCGCGGCCGCCGCCGCACAGGCCACCAGGACCGAGAGACGCCTGCGAGGCAGCCGTGACATCCGAGTTCTCCCGCGGTGTGGAAAGGAGCCCGCCGTGACGGGCAGGCGGTGTCGTCACCTGTTCTCGCGACAAGCCCGCGCGGACAGTGCTACGCGGAGTTGAACCGGTGGCACGCCGTCCCGTCCGCCACGGGGAACGGGACGTGAACGGTTGCGCGCAGCCGGACGTATCGGACACGGTCGCCCGACGAGGCGCTGCGCCGCTGCCGGCGGCCGCGCCCGTCTGACGCCCGTCAGCCGCCGGGCTCGACCGCCGCGGCCCGGAGGACGGCGACGACGTTCTCGGCCTCGGTCGGGTCGCGCGGCGGGAAGAGCAGTGTGTACGTCCGCGGGAGGCCGCCGCGACCGGCGAGGGGGTGCACGACACCCCATCCCCGGGCGAGGACGACCGCGTGATCGGCCGGCGCGAGGACGACGTGGCAGGAGCCGTCGACGGGGTGCACGTGCGCGATCTCGTCGTCGGTGTCCGACCACAACGCCACGTGGTGCCGTTCCCAGCGGCTCGTGGCCATCTGCAGGCCGTGTCGCCCGGCCAGGTCCTCGAGCTCGCGCTCCAGCGCCGCGACGAGCGCGGCGGGCGCCCGCTGGTCGAGCACCCGGTGGGGTACGGGATAGGGCGCCACGCGCGGTCGTGGCGTGGCGCGCCCGGGCAGGGCCTCGACCGTCGGCGTCGGGTCGTCCGCGGCCGCGGTCCCGGCGGTCGGCGCGGGCAGGGTGGCGAGCACCCGCAGGGCGCTCATACGCAACCAGCCCCACCACGTGGGCGGCAGGCCGCCCGGGCCGAGCGCTCGCCACGCCCGGACGTCGCGACGAGCCCACCGGGCCGCGGCCAGGGCTCCGCCGAGCACTGCGGTACGGAGCACCGTCCGGCCGGTCATGGCCCAGGACGGTACCCACGTGGTCGCCGACCTCGGGATGCTCATGGTCCGGCTCGACTGGTGTAGGTGTGGCCGGTCGGGGTGGTGGTCTGCACGGTGTGGGGTTGGTCGCCGAGGCCGTCGTGGAGCAGGAGGGTGATCCAGCCGGGCATCTCCTTGAGGTGGTTGCCGCGCACGCAGGTCCCCCGTCCGTTGCCCAGGCTGGTCGGCCCGCCGGCTTTCCTGCCCTTGATGTGGTCGGTGTGGCGGATCGGGGCTCCGCAGAAGGGGTCGCGGCACATCCCGTGATCGCGGAGCGCGATCAGGGTCGCGAGGAACCCGTCGAACAGGCGGCGTCGGGGATCGCCGCCGACGAGGGTGCCGTGGGCGGGGTGGGCGAACAGTCGCCGCCACCACCGCTGCCCGCCGGTGTAGCGCAGCAGGTCGGAGACGATCCCGGACGGCAGCGGCCCGTGCCCGACCAGTTCGGCGGTCTTCGGGCTGTCCGGGTCGGTCAACGCGTCGAGCGGGAGCACGATCCCGACCTCGACGTTGACGTCCTCGGCGTAGACCTGCCCGGTCAGTCGTTCGACGAGGGTGTCGGCGATGATCTGATCCCGGGTGCGGTCGTCGGTGTCCCCGGTGGCGATCAGGCTGTCGGCGTACTGCCGGAGGGCGGCGATGAAGGCGACGCCCTGCTCGACCGGGAGCAGCCCGGAGAGCACGGCCATGGTGTCCGGGGCGGGGCGCAGCGTGACCCGACGGTCCTTCCGGGCGGTGCGCCCGCGGGCGGTGAACCCGATCGGGTCGGCCTCGTAGGCGAGTTTCTTCACCGCCGCGACCGCGGCCTTGCGGCCCAGTTCGTCGAGCCCGGCCTCCGCGGCCTGCTTGTCGACCAGGCGGCGGGTCTCGGGGTCGAGGTGGGAGGTCAGGGACACGATCTGCTCGGCGAGCCACTCGCTGATCCGCCCCGCGGCCAGCAGGGCTCGGGTGCACGGCAGGTCCGACGCGAGAGCCCGCGCCGCCGACAGGCGCCGGTCGGCGACGTGCGGGGAGACGTGCGCGGCCAGGGCGATCTGGTCGGCGATGCCGCGGCCGAGTTTCTCCGGGTCCAGCCGGCCGGTGGCGATCTGGGCGAGCTGCGCTTCGACCTGGGCGCGGCCGAACGCGACCATCGCGGTGTGCTGGGCCGCCGCCACTGCCGCGCGGGCCCGTTCCAGGACCGCGATCCGGTCCACACAGGCGGCGCCATCGTCACCAGGAGCCGGGTCGGTGGGCAGTTCGGCGAGTTCACCGAGGCGGGTGAGCAGTGCGGTCAGCTCCTCCGCGACCGTATCCACCGCCTCGTTCGAACTCATGTTCGCAAGCTAGCAGCGACCCCCGACACTCACCGCCGTACCGGCACTCCCCCATGGACCCGGGGCGGGACCGTCGTGCCTCAGGAGTCGGGTGCGGCGGGCCCGCCCGTCTCCGGCGTCCCCGGCACCGCGCTCCCGGCCGGGGCGTCGGTCGAGGCACCCGCCGTCGAGCCGCCGACGGGCGGGACCGGCAGGCCGGCGCGGTAGTAGACCCAGGTGTCGCCCGGGCGGTGACCGGTGCAGTCGGTGTCGGGCACCCGCAGGGCCGCGTGCGAGGTGCAGACCTCACTGGTGTCGGCGTGGTCCTGCAGCTCGGCCGACGCCACGAACAGCCCGACGATGGCGGCGAGCCCCACCCAGAAGGTGATGACGAAGCCGCCGAGGGACTCCCGGACGCGCTCCCAGGTCCTCACGGGGGCTCAGTCTGCCCGTCCGGCCTGCCGGACCGCGTCGGTGGCGTCGAGCAGGTCCGAGACCGCGCGGCCGGTCGGGTGCCCGGCGTACTCGTGGCGCAGCGACTCGAGGGCCCCGCGATGCTTGTCGACCCAGCCCGCCGCCTCGACGTCGAACCCCGTCGCGAGCACCTCCGCCCGCTCGGCGAGGCGGTCGCGGTACCAGGCGAGCATCCGGTCGGCCTGGCCCGCGCGGACGGCGGGGTCGTCGTCGGCGAGCCCGACGATCCGGGCGTAGTTCCACAGCAGGAACGGCATGAGGTACTCGGCGGGACGTGGGGACTCGAGCAGGCCGCGGTCGTGCAGCCGCTCCAGCAGGAACATGACGCGGTCGGCCGGCACCGCGAGCATCGCCCCGAGGACGTCGACGGTCAGCGGGGCGAACGGGTGCAGCCCGCCGGCCCGGAACACGGTGGCCTCGGCGACGTCGAGCGCGTCGTAGTGCGGGGTGAAGAACAGCCCCAGCCCGTGGCGCTGCAGCGAGCTCCACGAGCCCTGCCGGACCATGAGGTCGTTGACCCAGTCGGTCAGCGACCACGACGGCCGCGACGCCAGCACCCCCGCGGTCGCCTCCAGGATCTGGGGGAAGCCGCTGTGCAGGCCCACGATCACCGCCACGGCCGCCCGCTCGGTCTCCGCCCGCCGGTCTCCGAGGGCCCGGGCGAACAACGTCGTCGACTCCGCCTCGTCCAGCGGCGCCACCTCGATCCGCCGGCCCCGCACCCGGGGCAGGCGGTGGGTCCCCGTCGTCAGGACGACGACGTCCTCCGCGCCGGCCGTGTGCAGGTCGTCCCGCGCACGCATCGCGCGGACGCCGTCCTCGGGCTCGCGGCAGCCGTCGACGACCAGCAGGCACGCCTCGCGCGGGTCGAGCTCGGTGAGGGCCTGCGTCCAGGCGCGGTCGGAGGCCTCGCGGCCGAGGACGACCCCGCCCCCCGGGAAGGCCTCGATCGCTGCCCGCGCGCCGGCCAGGGCCACGGCACTCGTCCCGATCCCCGGCAACCCGCGCACCAGCACCGTGCCCGCGTGCAGCCCGTCCCGCGCCTCGCGCAGGGCCTCCGCGACCATCCCGACGGTGACCCCGCGGCCGAGCAGTGGCGGGCAGCGCGGCAACGGGCCGGCGTGGTCCCGGGCGAACACCGTCGGCGGGGGCTCGGCCTCCACGCCCACCGTGGGCCCCATCGCGTCGACGAACGACGGACCGCCCGACGACCGGTCCGGCTCCTCCTCGGCGGGCGGGGCCGGGACGGCGGCGCGCCCCGCCTCCGGCTCCAGCGGCTCGTCGGCGACCAGGCGACGGTGCAGCTCCTGCAGCGCGGCGCCCGGCTCGACGCCGAGGTCGGCGAGCAGGACGTCGCGCGCCGAGGCGTACGCGGCGAGCGCCTCGGCCCGGCGACCCTGGCGCCAGAAGGCCCGGACGAGCAGCCCGTGCAGGCGCTCCCGGTGCGGGCGGTTGGCCAGCGCCCGGATCAGCGCCGAGTGCACCGGCCGCTCGAGGCCGCGGCGGGAGAGCTCGCCGTCGAGGTAGTCCTCCCACGCCGTGAGCCGCTCCTCCTCCAGGACGCGCCGGGCCGACGCGGAGCCCGGACCGGGGATGCCGGGGAGGGCGTCCTCACCGCGCCAGAGGTCGAGCCCGGAGCGCAGCGCCTGCCCGGCCTGCAGGGGACGGCCCTGCTCGCGGTGGGACTCGGCCTCCGCGACCAGCGCGCGGAAGCGGGCGGCGTCCAGCGACGCCACCGCGGGCGGCATCGCGTATCCCGAGGAGCCGGAGACCACGACGCCGGACGGCGACCGGGAGGCGCGGCGGGGCTCGAGGACGCGGCGCAGGACGGAGACGTGCGCGCGGATGGCGGCCTCCGCCTTGTGCGGCGGGTCGTCCCCCCAGACCCAGTCGACGAGCCCGGCGGTGCTGATGTGCCGGCCGCCGCGCAGCACCAGCGCGGCGAAGACGGCCTGGCGCTGCGGGGGCCCGATCTCGACGGGACGTCCCTCGTGCTCGACGAGCAGGGGCCCGAGGACCGAGACCCGCAGCGGCGGCGTCGGCGCGGTCGCCGCAGCATCCGCTCCGTCACCGGCCATGCCGATCATCCAACACCGGCCGGTTGTGCACGGCCGACCGGGGGCTGTGGATCTCCACCCGAACGGCCGCCCTCACAGGGCCGGACGGCCGAGCTTTTCGTCGAGGTTCTCGTCGAGGATCGCGGCGAGCGCGTCGATCTCGGCCATCGACTCGGCGATGCGGGCGCGTTCGCGTTCCCACACCGCACGGGCGGCGGGTGGCCAGGTCCCGGCCGCGGCGTCCGCCTCGGCGTCGAGGACCTCGAGCGCGTGCCGCAGGTCGGCACGCACCGCCGCGACCGCGCGACGGCACTCGTCGGGGGTGGTCATGGCCGGGGTACGAGGGCGACGTCGAGCCGGACCAGGCTGGCGCGCAGTTCGCGGACGTTGTCGAGGAGGGCGATCCCCGCCACGCGGACCGTCACCGCACGCCGGCCCGGGGGACCGTCCGTCCCGCGGGCCAGCAGGTCGGCGAGCACCCGCTCACCGGACTCGCACCGGTCGATCCCGAACCGCACCGCCTCGTGGCGCACCGCACGCTCCTCGGGTTCGTCGCGTCCACCTCCGGGCGGACGGGACCGAGCGTGGCGGGCGACGGACCCGGGTGGGGAGGCCCACGGCCCGTCGTGCCCGCGCCGTCGCCCGGGCCTGCCCGCCAGGTCACCGGTCGCGGCGTCCGGCGGAGGTCAGAGGGCGCCGGCCCGCAGGGCGTAGGCGACCGCGTGCGACCGGTTGCGCAGCCCGAGCCGGGAGATCATGCCGTGGATGACGTTCTTGATGGTGCGCTCGGAGTAGCGCAGGGTCGTCGCGATCTCGACGGTGTCGAGTCCGTCGGCGAGCAGGCGCAGCACCTCGACCTCCCGGGTGGTCAGCCCGGCCACCGTCAGTCCCGCGGGCCCGAGGACGTCGGCCTGCAGCGCGCGGACCTGGTCGAGGAGCCAGCCCACGGCCACCGGCGGCATCTCACCGCGTCCCGCGCGGGCGGCGGTGACGACACCGACCACCCGGTCCCAGGTGGCCGCCGTCCGGGGCACCACTGCCGACAGGCCGAGGGCCACCGCCCGCCAGAGGTGCTGCTCGCGCATGGTCTCGGTGACGAGCACGAGCCGCGGCGGGCGGGCCGCGTCCGCGACGACCACGCCGATCGCCTCCAGCGTCTCGTCGGTGACGTGGGGGGTGAACCACAGCAGCACCTCGGCGTCGGCGCGCCGGTCGCCGGACACGATCTCGATCTCGCGGCGGCCGCCCAGGTAGGCCTGCACGGCCTCCCGACCGAGCGGGTCGTCGCTGTGCACACCGACGGTGACGGGGCGACCGGGCCGGGGGCGGACGGGCGACCCGGGGACGGTCGGGCCGGTGGTGGCGGTCGGGGCCACGGCGAGGGCACGCACGTCGAACTCCTCACGTCGGGACGGGCTGTGAGGCGACTATGAGGAGCGCGAGTTGTCGTCGTGTTGGTGATCTGTTGTCGCCGAACGTCACCGGTCAACCGCTTACGTGTGAGCAGCTCGTCCGAACGACCTACACCGGATGCACGACCTGCCTGACCAGCGCAGGTCGTGGAGGCGCGGTGCGCCGCCGCTGACGAGTGTGATCGCGCTCACCACGCAAGGCCGACACTCCGGTGACCGCGACGACGTCGCCCCGTCGACGTCGTCGTGTGCGGTCCCGGATCCGATCCCGTCCCGCCGGGGTGCGTCCCGTCGGTCCGCGCTCACTTCACGGTGATCGTCAGGAACGAGCGGCTCTCTCGCCCCAGGGAGTCCACGGCGGTGTAGGAGACCTCGTCCGACTGCGGGGCGTCAGGGTCGGGACGCGACGAGGCGTCCTTGAGGACGTAGGTGTAGCTGCCGTCGCGGTTGATCGTGGTGGTGCCGTACGTCCCTTCGACCTCCCTGGGGTCCTTCACCATGAGGGGGTTGTCCGCGGTGTTGGGGGTGTCGTTGCTCAGGACGTTGCCCGTCGCGAGCGGACGGTCGTCGGACACCGTGTCACTGTCGGGGTTGGCCTTCGGCGCGGGGGGCTGCACCGTGATCGAGACGGAGGCGGGGGCGCTGGCGCTCCGGCCGTCGCTCGCGGTGTAGGTGAAGCTGTCCGCGCCGGAGTAGCCCTGCTGCGGGGTGTAGGTGAACGACCCGTCGGCGTTGAACACGAGCGTCCCGCGCGTCGGCAGCGCGGACACGCTCGCCGTGAGCGGGTCGCCGTCGGGGTCGCTGTCGTTGGCCAGCACGCCGGGCGCGGCGACGGTCAGGGCCGTGTCGTTCGGGGTGGTGTAGCTGTCGCTCCGCGCGACCGGCGCCTGGTTGGCGGGCGGGGTCGTGGTGGTGGTCGTCGGGGTGGTCGTCGTCGGGGGCGTCGTCGGGGTGGTCCCCGCGACGACGAGGTTGCCGTTGGAGACGGTGCCCTGGACGGTCCGGCCGTCGACGGTCGCGCTGACGGTGTCCCGGCCGGCGCCGTTGGGGTTGGCGCGGTCGGTCACGACGGCCCGGAAGGCGACGTTCTGGCCGCGGACGTGCGGACCGTGCCGACGACCGTGGCGCTGTCGGACGCCGTGCCCGTGCCGCGGGTCACCGAGGAGATGCCGGTGCACGACGCGGCGAGCCCGGGGCCGCTGACGGCGCAGCGACCGCTCCTGCCGGCGGCGGTGCCGCGGACGTCGAGGCTGAGGTTGTAGGTCTGCCCGGCCGAGCGGAACTGGGCGGCACCGGAGACGGTGACCGTCGGGGCGGTGCTCTGCGCGGGCGCCGCGGTCGCGACGACCGCTCCTCCCACCAGCAGCGCCGTGGCGAGCACACCCGCCGATCCCGCTGCCACCATCGACGACCGACGATCCATCACGAAACCCACGAACGCTCCTGTCACCACGACCTCGACGGCACGACTCGGACGGGACGTGAGGGATCAGGCCGCGGCGGCACCCTGGGGAAAATCCCCAGGTCCGGCGAGTGGTGGGTGAGGACCCGGAGGCTCCCGACCTGGGACGCACGAACGGCACCCCCGCAGTGCAAGGGTGCCGTCCGGTCGGGTCAGCGGATCACGCCGCGACGGGCTCCTCCGCCCGTGCGGTGCGGCGGGCGTCGGCCTCGGCGGCCGGGGTGCTCGTCGCGTTCTCGCGACGCAGGCCCTCCGACTCGTGGGCCTGCTGCTCGGCCGCGAACTTCTTGTTCGGGAGCGCGAGCCGCCAGATGGTGCGGATCGAGCGCCAGAACTGCTTCGGGAACGGCCCGATGTTGTAGGGCAGGTCGTACTTCGCGCAGATCTCCTTGACCCGCTCCGCGATCTCCGGGTACCGGTTCGACGGCAGGTCGGGGAACAGGTGGTGCTCGATCTGGTAGCCGAGCGAGCCGGACATGACGTGCATGAGCCGGTTGCCGGTGAAGTTGGCCGAGCCGAGCAGCTGGCGCAGGTACCACTCCCCCTGCGTCTCGTTCTCGAGCTGGTCCTCGGTGAACACCTCGGCCCCGTCGGGGAAGTGACCACAGAAGATGATCGCGTAGGACCACACGTTGCGGATGAGGTTCGCCGCCATGTTCGCGGTGAGCGTCGTGATGAACTGCGGCCCGGTCAGCAGCGGGAAGAGGATGTAGTCCTTCCCCATCTGCTTGCGCATCTTGCGCCCGACCTGCTCGAGCTTGGCCTTGAACTCCTCCGGGTCCTCGATGTCCCGGCGGAGCAGACCCTCGATGTCGAGGTCGTGGATGGCCACGCCGTGCTGGAAGAGCAGCATCAGCAGCGTGTTGAAGACCGGCTGCCCGAGGTTGATCGGGTTCCACTTCTGGTCCGAGGTGACCCGCAGGATCTCGTAGCCGACGTCCTTGTCCTTGCCGAGGACGTTCGTGTACGTGTGGTGCAGGTAGTTGTGGGAGTGCTTCCACTGCTCGGCGGGGCAGACGTTGTCCCACTCCCAGGTGGCCGAGTGGATCTCCGGGTCGTTCATCCAGTCCCACTGGCCGTGCATGACGTTGTGGCCGATCTCCATGTTCTCGAGGATCTTGGCCACGCCGAGCAGGGCCGCGCCCGCCATCCAGAGCGGCGGCACGACGCTGCCGAACAGCGCCGCCCGGCCCGCGATCTCGATGCGGCGCTGGGTCTTGATGATGGAGCGGATGTACTCCTCGTCGGCCGCCCCGCGCGACGCCTCGACGTCGCGGCGGATCTGGTCGAACTCCTCGCCGAGGGCCTCGACGTCGGCCTCGGTCAGGTGGGCGAATTCCTTGATGTCGGAGATGGCCATGGTGGTGGCTCCTCTCTTACAGGTCGACCGTGCAGTCACCGGAAGCGGCGGTGACGCAGGTCTGGACGGTGCGGGTGGACTGGTCGGTGTCGGCCACGCGCGACTCGGTGCCGTCGCGCAGGTCGCGCACGGCGCCGGAGCTCAGGGGCGCGACGCAGGTGTGGCAGATGCCCATGCGGCAGCCGAAGGGCATCGGGATGCCGGCCTGCTCGCCGGCCTGGAGGACGGTGGTGGCGCCGTCGGTCTCGACGGTGCGGCCGGAGCGGGCGAACGTGATCGTGCCGCCCTCGGCGGAGCCGGAGAACGAGGCCGCGAACCGCTCGAGGTGCAGCGCGTCGGCGAGGCCCGCGTCGGCGAACGCCTGCTCGGCGTCGTCGAGCATCTCGGCGGGGCCGCAGGCCCAGGTCTGGCGCTCCCGCCAGTCGGGCACGACGTCGTCGAGCCCGGCGGGCAGCGTCAGGTGGCCCTCGGTCCGCGTGTGGCGCTGCACGATCCGCCACGTCGGGTGGCGGCGGGCGAGCAGGTCGAGCTCGTCGGCGAACAACGCCCGGTCGGCGTCGGGAGCCGAGTGGACGAGCACGACGTCGTCCTCGGAGCCGCGTCGGTCGAGCGAGCGCAGCATCGCCATGACCGGGGTGATGCCGGAACCCGCCGTCAGGAAGAGGACCTTCGACGGGAGCGGGTCGGGCAGGACGAACTCGCCCGCGGGCGGGGCCAGGCGCACGACGGTGCCCGGTGCGACGCCGGAGACGAGGTGCTGCGAGGCGAACCCGTCCGGCATGGCGCGGACGGTGATCACGAGGCGCTTGCCGTCGCGCGACGGCGGCGTGGTCAGCGAGTACGAGCGCCAGACGAAGCGCCCGTCGATGGCGACGCCGATGCCGATGTACTGGCCGGCGGCGTGCGGGAAGTCCCAGCCCCAGCCGGGCTCGACGACGAGGGTCGCCGCGTCCTCGGCCTCCGGGGTGACGCTGACGATCCGGCCCCGCAGCTCACGGGCGGACCACAGCGGGTTGATCAGGGTCAGGTAGTCGTCCGGGAGCAGCGGCGTGGTGAGGCGGGTCGCCAGATCACGCAGGCGCCGAACGCGTGGTGAGAGTGCGGCCGTCACGGTGTCTCCTCTGCCTGGTGAACTTCTAGGTACCAGGAGTACCGGAGACTTGCGGTTACCGCTACCCACGGTACCGAATAGACCCCACGATCCGGGTCACAATCGCCGGCGTGCGCCGGGTCACGCGCCGCCCGGGACTCGGTAATTAGTTCCCGACGACGGGTCCCCGCGGTCCTCGCCGCGTCGCTTCACTCGGTGGAGACCGCTTCAGTCCGAGGAGGACCCGTGACGCTCGTGGATCTCGTGGTGCTCGCCGTCGTCGCCCTCGCCGCCTGGCGCGGCTGGCGTCGCGGCGGGACGTCCCTGGTGCTTTCGCTGGCCGGGGCCGCCGTGGGCGTGATCGTGGGCGCCGCCGTCGCCGGGTGGTGGGACGCCGCCTCGACTCCGCTGCTCATCGCCTGCGTGCTCGTCGCGGGCCTGATCGGCCTGGGCCTCGGGCGCCGCCTCGCGGACACCCTGGCCGCGCGGGCCGACGGGCGGTACGCGCGCCCGGTGCTGGTCGACCGCGCCGTCGGGGTCCTCGCCCACGGCGGCCTCGCGCTGGTGGTGTGCGTGCTGATCGGCGCGGCCGTGATCGCGATCGGTCCGGCCTGGGCCGGCCGTGCCGCCGAGAACAGCGGGGTCCTGACGACGGCGGCCGCGCACCTCCCGACGCCGGCCCAGGTCGCGGGTCAGGTGCCCGGACTGGAGCGGGTCACCGCGATCGGGTCGGACCGATGAACCGCACCCGGCTCGTCGCCGGCGGGGTCCTCGTCGGGCTCCTGCTGCTGTGGTGGACGACCGGATCGTTGCTGGTCGCGGTCCTGATCGTCGTCCTCGTCGCGCTCGCCGCCGGGCTCGCCGTCGTCGTCACCGCCTGGGCACGGCCGCGGCCGGAGCCGCTCGCCGCTCCCCCGTCGACCACCGCGACCGTGGACCTGGCCGTCGCCCCGACGGCCGCGGCGCCGGTCCGCCGGGCCCTGCGCGCCGTGCTCGCGCGGCCCTGGGTGCACGGCGACGGCCTGCTGCGGGTGACCGCGGAACGCCTCGACGGCGACGACGCCCTCGTGTGGACGCCGCGCGGCCAGCAGGTCGCGGCGCCGCACCTGTGGGTGGAGTGGAACCCCGTCGACGGCGCGGAGGTCGCGCAGCGGCGCCCGCTCGAGGCACTGGCCCGCGAGCTCGCCGAGGGCTACGTCGAGCGCGGGCGCGACCGGGGCGTGCGCCGCCTCGCCGAGCGGACCTGGGTGCACCTGCTCGTCACCGACGACGTGCCGCTCGGCCGCGTCGTCGTCACCGCGGCCTTCTCCGAGCCGCAACAGACCCCCGTCGCCGCCGCGTGTGCGTCGACGGCGGTCCCTCTCGCCCCGGCGCGGGGAGCGGGAGGGGGCCCGGCCGCGCTCGGGCCGGGCACCGGGTGGGACGGCCGGGGCAGCGGCCCCGTCCCTCCCGGGTCCGGGGGCGGGAGGCGCGCCCCCGGACACCAGGGCCCCCGGCCCGGCGGCCGTGGCGAGCTGCTGACGTCGGACGTCAGCGGTGGGCCACGGCGGACGCCGGGCCGGGGTGGACCCCCCGCCGGGGGCCTCGCCGCCCTGGCGACCCGCATGACCGGCGCCGTGCCGGCAGCGCTGCGCACGCTCGTCGTCGGGACCCGACCGAAGGCCGTGCTGGTCGTGGAGGACGCGGCGGGCGCGCGCCTGACCGACACCGACCTGACCGGGGCCGTCGACCTGGGCCGCGACCCCTCGGCGGGCCTGCCGGTCGAGCACCCGGGGGTGTCGTGGCGGCACCTGCGCCTCGCGCCCGACCGTTCCGGCCGCTGGGTCGCGACCGACCTGGGCTCCACCAACGGCACGCGGGTCGACGGCCGGCGGATCGACGGGCCGACCCCGCTCCCGCCCGGCGCCGAGATCACCCTCGGCACGGACGGCCCCCGACTGCGGCTGCTCGCGGCCGAGGGCACCGACCCGGCCACGACCACGACCACGCAGGTCGTCGTCCGGGGATACTGATCGCGTGCGGCAAGCGGCGGTCGGGCGCCTCCCCCGGGGAGGGCTGGCGCTGCTCGACGTCCGCACCGAGCGGCGGCTGTCCGTCCCGTGGGGCGAGACGGCCACCATCGGACGCAACGGCGCGACCGACCGGCACGTCCAGGTCGACGACGACCAGGTCTCCCGCGTCGCGGCCGAGATCGAGATCCGCGACGACGCGTACCTGGTCATCAACCGGCAGCGCCACGGCGGGCAGCTGACCCTCGTGGTCCCCGGGGTCGCCGGGCAGGACCGGATCCGGGAGGGCAACGGCCTGCTCGTGCGCGACTCCCGGGCCTCGCTTGGGCTCTGGCTCGCCGACGGACGCGAGGTGACGCTGGCGCTGCTCGCGTTCGCGCCCACCGCCGCGGCGGCGGACCGCGACGACCTCTCCGGGGGCCGGACGGTCAACGCGGCCCTGCCCACCGACGAGACGTGGTGGTCGGTGCTGGTGGCCGCGTGCGGGCCGACCCTCATCGCGGCCGCCCTCAGCCCGGACGGTGTGGCGAGGGACGTCCACGGCGACGCCGACCAGATCGCCGGCTGGCACCGCGCCGCAGGCCGGCCGGTGCCGAGCCCGAAGACGCAGAGCGAGGCGTTCCGGCACGCCCAGCGGTGGCTGCGCGGGGTGCGCCTGAACGACAAGACCCGCGGCTGGCGGGTCGCGGTGGTCGACCAGGTCATCGGACTGCGGCTGGTGACCCTCGACGACGTCCGGCGGCTCTTCCCGGCCGAGGTCCCGGCCCCCCTGGCGTCCCGATCGTCCTGACGCTTCGCGCCGTGTCCTCTCGCCTGCGACCCCGGTGAGGTCGTAGCGTGCTCAACCGTGTCGCGTCACGCGACGTATTGGGGGGAAGGCGTCACCGTCCACGCCGGACGGGTGACGCGCAGGACGCGTCGGACGGAGGACGCGGTCGGTCTTCATCACCGAGGGCGACTCCTCGTGACCGTCCGCGTGGGCTCCTCCGGCGCCCGGGGGAACGAGGACGACCGATGACCGGAGACGACGACGGGACCACCACGGCGGCGACGGTGCCGCCCCACCCGCCGGGACGGCCCACGACGCCCGAGACGCTGCGCGGGTCGCCGGGGTTCCTCGCACGGCGGCTGTACCAGGCCTACTCGGCGGCGTGGCTGCGCCACGTCGACACCACGCTGACCGGACCGCAGTTCGCCGTGCTCACGGCGGTGCGGGAGTACCCGGAGGTCGACCAGGGCTCGCTCGCGGCCTGCGTGGCGCTGGACCGCTCCACCATGGCCGACGTCTGCCGGCGGCTCGAGGACCGGTCGCTGATCCGCCGCGACACGGCGCCATCGGACGGGCGCCGCAAGCTGCTGACGTTGACCGATCAGGGCGTGACGCTGTTCGACGACGTGACCGCCAAGGTCTCGCGCCTGCACGCCGAGCTGATGGGTGCCCCGGACGGATCCCCCGACGGCGAGGGCGAGTTCGCCGCGCTGCTCGGCGACCTGGACCGGCTCGCCGAGCGCTGGGAGAAGGTCGCGGAGGGGTAGGGCCCGGGACCGTCCCGGAGCCATTCGATAGTAGTGATATCCATCTCCCCGCTGGGTACCATCCTGAACGCCGACGAGATGACGGGTGACGAGCAGACGGCGGGGCCCGAGTGCCCGGCCCGGTGGTGAAGAGGTGGCTGTCGTGGATTCGCCTTCGGACACCCGACCGTGGGAGCCGGTCGCCGGGCTGCGCATCGACGTGTTGTCGAACGGCTGGATGGAGCTGCACGCGCCCGGCACCCCGGAGGCGTTGCTGTGCACGGCGCAGGAGACGGCGATGTGGGTCGCGCTGAGTCGCAACGCGTGGAGCCTCGGCGACGCCGCGTTGATGCTCTCGGAGAACTGGGGCGTCGAACCGTGGACGCTGCGTGACCGCATGTCGGAGTGGCTGGAACGATTGGCCTATTCGGGGTTCGTCGCCCGTTAGGCCGCTCGTCCCCGTCGTCTGGGCCGTCGGCACACGCCATGGCCCCACTGTGGACCCGGTCGTGCTGGTGAAAGCCCTACCTCGTCCGGGGCGGCACCGTAGTGCGGTCGACCACGCACCGTACCGACCCCGAACCACACCCCCACCGGCCGAACCACAGTGTTAAGCGTTTACTCCCCGGGCCGTTGACGGGGTTTCGACGCCGTTCCTAACGTCGGAGAGGCCACCCGGCGATCGTCTCTCGCCTCTCCGACACGGCTCGGAGCCCTCTGAAGACGGAGGACAGGACATGCGTTCTCTTCCCGCCGCACCTGCGCCCGCGACCGCTTCCCCCGCCACCGACATGCGCCCCTCGTGCACGGTCTCCCTCGACCGTTCCCTCCGCATCGTGGCGGCAAACGACGAGACCTTCCGCGTCTTCCGGGACGCGGTTCCGGGCGACCTGTGCGGCACCTCGTTCTGTGACCTGCTCGACCCGAGCGTGCGGGCCCTCGCTCGCGCCGGCCTGGAGCGGCTCTTCGACGGGCAGAACGCCCGGATGCGCCGCACCCCCGTGACGCTGCTCGGCCGCGGTGCCGACGTCCGGGGACACCTCACCGCGACGGCCGTGGTCCGGACCGCCGGACACGTCGACGGCGTGGTCGCGGTGCTGGACCCCGAGGGCGGCGGCCGGTCCGCCTCCCCGACCGGCCCGTCCCGACAGCTCACCGACATGGACGCCAAGATCCTGCAGGGGGTCGCGTCCGGCGCCTCCACGGTCCAGCTGGCGGCCAACCTCTTCCTCAGCCGCGGGGGCGTGGAGTACCACGTCACCTCGCTGCTGCGGCGTTTCAAGGTCAAGAACCGCCCCGCGCTCATCTCCAAGGCGTACGCCCAGGGTCTCTTCGAGATCGGCGCCTGGCCGCCCCACGTCCTCCCCGACCACGTGCAGTGAGTCGCTGTCGCCCACGCCGCCGCGCGCCACGCGAGGAGCGGGGCCGCCGGAACCGAAGAGGTTCACCATGACCACCATCGAGAACGTCGGCGACACGCGGACCGCGGACCTGCGGTCGAGGGTGTCCGAGCTCCACGACCTGCGAGCCCGCACCGCCGAGGGCCCGTCCCCGCACGCGACCGAGCGCCAGCACGCCAAGGGCAAGCTGACGGTGACCGAACGTCTCGACCTGCTCCTCGACGAGGGCTCCTTCCGCGAGATCGAGCAGTTCCGCCGGCACCGCTCCCACGGCTTCGGGCTGGAGGACCAGCGCCCGCACACCGACGGCGTCGTGACGGGCTGGGGCAGGATCGACGGCCGCACGGTCTTCGTCTACGCCCACGACTTCCGCATCTTCGGCGGCTCCCTCGGGGAGGCGCACGCGGCGAAGATCCACAAGCTCATGGACCTCGCGGAGTCCTCGGGCGCACCGCTGATCAGCCTCAGCGACGGCGCCGGGGCCCGCATCCAGGAGGGCGTGACCGCCCTCGCGGGCTACGGCGGGATCTTCCGGCGCAACGTCCGCGCCTCCGGGGTGGTGCCCCAGATCAGCGTCATGCTCGGCCCGTGCGCCGGCGGGGCCGCCTACTCCCCCGCCCTCACCGACTACGTCTTCATGGTGCGCGACATCGCGCAGATGTACATCACGGGCCCCGACGTCGTGGCCGCGGTGACCGGCGAGACGATCGACCACGAGGGACTCGGCGGGGCCGAGGTGCACGGCACCCGGTCGGGGTCCGGCGGCTTCGTCTACGACGACGAGGAGAGCTGCTTCGCCGACGTCCGCCACCTGGTCTCGCTCCTGCCCGCGAACAACCGCGAGGCCCCTCCGGTCGTGCCGACGGGCGACCCCGCCGACCGTCGCACCGAGGCACTGCTCGACCTCGTCCCCGCGGACGCCTCGCGCGTCTACGACATGCGCGACGTCGTCGCCGAGATCGTGGACGACGGCGACCTGTTCGAGGTCCACGCGTCCTGGGCCACCAACATCGTCTGCGGGCTCGCCCGGCTCGACGGGCACACCGTCGGCATCGTCGCGAACCAGCCCTCGTCGCTGGCCGGGGTGCTCGACATCTCCGCCTCCGAGAAGGCCGCCCGGTTCGTCTCCACCTGCGACGCGTTCAGCATCCCGCTGGTCACCCTCGTCGACGTCCCGGGCTTCCTGCCCGGCGGCGACCAGGAGCACGGCGGCATCATCCGCCACGGCGCGAAACTGCTCTACGCCTACTGCGCGGCGACCGTCCCCCGCGTGCAGCTCATCCTGCGCAAGGCCTACGGCGGGGCGTACATCGTCATGGACTCCCGCTCGATCGGCGCCGACATCTCCCTCGCCTGGCCGACGAACGAGATCGCCGTGATGGGGGCGGAGGCGGCCGCCAACGTCATCTTCCGCCGGGAGATCGCCGCCTCCCCCGATCCCGAGGCGACCCGCGCCCAGCGCATCAAGCAGTACCGCCAGGAGCTGATGCACCCCTACTACGCCGCCGAGGCCGGTCTCGTCGACGACGTCATCGACCCGGCCGACACGCGGGCGGCCCTGGTCGACGCCCTCGCCGTCCTGCGCGCGAAGCGCGCCGACCTGCCGTCGCGCAAGCACGGCAACCCGCCGACGTGACGAGCGGGACGGGGCCCCTGCTGCAGGTCGTGGCGGGTGCCCCGACCGCGGACGAGCTGGCGGCCGTGGTCGTGGCCCTCCTCGCCACGGCCGCCGCACCCGCACCCGACCCGGGCCGACCCGTCCGCACCGCCCCGTGGGTCCACCACGACGGGTGGGTGGCCCCGACGAGCTGGACCGGTCCCCACCGCTGAGTCGACCGCACGACGAGGGCCCCGCACCGAGACCGGTGCGGGGCCCTCGTCGTGCGCCGGTCAGGAGAGCGCGGTGAGGCGGTCCCGCAGCCACGCCAGGATCTGCGGGGCGCGCGAGGTCAGGAAGAAGTGCCCGCCGGGGTGGACCTCGAGGTCGAAGGCGCCGGTGGTGTGGCGCTCCCAGGCCCGCGCCTCCTCGAGCGTGGTCTTGGGGTCGGCGTCGCCGGTGAGCACGTGCACCGGCGCGGTCACCGTGACGTCGGGCGGGCACCGGTAGGTCTCGATCGCCTGGTAGTCGCTGCGGATGGCCGGCAGGACCATCCGCAGGATCTCCTCGTCCCCGAGGACCGCGGTGTCGGTGCCGGCCAGCGCCGTCAGCTCCGCGACGACCGCCTCGTCGTCGAGGCGGTGGACCTGTTCGGGGCGCGCGCACGACGGCGCGCGGCGCCCGGACGCCACGAGCAGCGCCGGGCTCGTGCCCTCGGCCTCGAACCGGCGCGTCACCTCGAAGGCGAGCGTCGCCCCCATGCTGTGTCCGAAGAACACGGTCGGCCGGTTGCCGACGACGCCGCGCAGCGCCCCGTGGACGAGGTCGGCGAGCTCGTGGAGGTCGGCGGGGCTGGTCTCGGTGCGCCGGTCCTGGCGGCCCGGGTACTGCAGCGTGACGACGTCGGCCACGGCGGAGAGCTCCGCGGAGACCGGGAAGTAGAAGGACGCCGAGCCGCCGGCGTGCGGGAAGCAGACGAGCTGCACGGGCCTGCTCGGCTGCGGGTGGAAGCTCCGGAGCCAGAGACTCGGATCGGTCGCGGTCGTCATGGGGTCCTCCTCGGGGTGGGACGGGGCGGAACGGTCCCCGGTCCCGAGTGGACGTCATCGACGGCCGACGATTCCCCAGTCCTGCGCCGCGGGGCGGGGATCACCCCCGCCCCGCGGCGAGGTCAGGACAGCTCGCCGTCGAGCAGGGCGAACATGGCGTCGTCGTCGGCGTCGTCGAGGTCGGCGAGGTCCTCCGGCTCCTCGTCCCCCGCCGGGAGAGCCACCTGGGCCCACTTCGTGCGCAGGACGTCGATGCGCCCCGCCACCCGGCGGTGTTCGCTCTCGTCGTCGAGCTCGAGGGCCGCCATGGCCCGCTCCAGCCGGTCGAGGGCCGAGAGGACCGTCGCGGCCCCGGTCGGTTCCTCGACGACGAGCCGCTCCCGCAGGTCCGCGACCACGTCGAGCGCCGTCGGCCGGTCGAACAGCAGGGTGGCCGGCAGGCGCAGGCCCGTGGCCGCGTTCAGCCGGTTGCGGAACTCCACGGCGGTGAGCGAGTCGAACCCGAGCTCCGAGAACCGGGTCCGGGGGGCGACCGCACGGCCGTCGGCGTGGCCGAGGACCTCGGCCGCCCGGTCGCGGACCAGGGTGAGCAGCAGCTCCTCCTGGCCGCGCGCGTCCAGCCCGGCGAGGCGACGACCGAGGTCCTCCGCCGAACCGGCGCCGTCCGCCGCGGCGGCCCGGCGGACCCGCCCCCGGACCAGGCCCGACAGCAGTCGCGGCACCTCCTCGAGGCCGCGCAGCACGGCGAGGTCGAGCCGGACGGGGACGAGCAGGGCCCGGTCGGCGGCCAGGGCCGCGTCGAGGGCTGCGAGTCCCTCCTCGGTGGAGACGGCGACCGTGCCCGAGCGACCCAGCCGCTCGGTGGCCGCCCGCGCCATCCCGGCGTCCTGCGCCCAGGCACCCCAGGCGAGCGACGTCGCCACCAGCCCCTGCTCGCGACGACGGGCCGCCAGGGCGTCGAGGAACGCGTTCGCGGCGGCGTAGTTGCCCTGCCCGGCGTTGCCGAACACGCCGGCGGCCGAGGAGAACAGCACGAACGCCGCCAGCTCCAGCCCGGCGGTCGCCTCGTGCAGGTGCCACGCCGCATCGACCTTCGGCGCCAGCACCCGCTCCACCGACTCCGGGGTCAACGACGCCACCGTCGCGTCCTCGAGCACCCCGGCCGCATGGACCACCGCGGTCAGCGGATGCTCAGCAACGATCCCGGCCAGCAGCGCGTCGACCGCCGACCGGTCGGCCACGTCGCAGGCCCGCACCGACACCGACGCCCCCAACGCCTCCAGATCCGCGGCCAGCTCCGCCGCCCCCGGAGCCTCCGGACCACGCCGACTGGTCAGCAGCAGGTGCCGCACCCCGTATCCGACGACCAGGTGCCGGGCCACCACGGCCCCCAGACCACCCGTGCCCCCGGTGACCAGCACCGTGCCGTCCGGGTCCCAGGAGGGTGCGGTCGTGTCCGGCACCTCCTGACGGGCGAGCCGCGGAGCGCGGAGCCGGTCGGCGCGCACGGCGAGTTCCGGCTCGTCCCGCAGCGCGCCCGTCGCACGGACCAGGACGTCCTCTGCGACCGGGACCGCGGGATCGAGGTCCAGCAGACCGAACACCCCGGGGTGCTCGCTCGCGGCGGCGCGGACCAGCCCACGGACGGCCGCGGCCGCGGGATCGGTGACGTCCTCGGCTCCCTCCTGCACGGCGACCGCGCCGCGGGTGACCACGACGAGGCGGGACGCCGCGACGGTGTCGTCGGCGAGCCACTGCTGCAGGACCGCCAGCACCCGCCGCGTCGCCGCGTGCGCGGCACCGGGCACGTCCGGCCCGGCGCCCTCGACCGGGAACAGCACGAGGTCGGGCAGCGGCCCGGACGACGCGGCCAGGTCCGCCAGGTCCGCCACGCGCGGTGCGTCGGCGAACGGGTCCCCCGGCCCGGCCGGGTCGGCCCCGAGCACGGCGACCGACGGGGCGGGCCCGTCGGTGGCGACGTCGGAGGCGACGTCGGGGGTGACGTCGGGGGTGACGTCGGCCCACGTGACGGCGAACAGGGTGTCGTCGCGCCCGGCGGGCGACAGCTGGTCGGGGGTGACGCGGCGGGTCAGCAGGGAGTCCACGTGCCACACGGGGACGCCGGCCGGATCGGACGCGTCGACGGAGACGGCGTCCGGACCGGCCGGGGCCAGCCGGACCCGCAGGCTCGTCGCTCCGCTCGCGCCGACCGTCACACCCCGCCACCCGAACGGCAGGGCGGCGCCCTCCGCGTCGCCGTCGAGGGCGGCGAGCAGGGAGGCGTGCAGGGCCGCGTCGGCGAGGGCGGGGTGCAGGACGAAGGCGTCGGCGGGCTCCCCGCCGGCTCCGGCGGGCAGCTCGACCTCGGCGAGGACGTCGTCGCCCTGCCGCCACGCCGCGCGCAGGCCCTGGAAGAGCGGGCCGTAGTCGAACCCGGCGGCGGCGAAGGCGTCGTAGCAGTCCCGGGTGTCCAGCGGCTCGGCGTCCCGCGGCGGCCAGACGGTGCTCCCGGTGGGGATCGCCGTGCCGGCCGACAGCACGCCCTCGGCGTGCCGGCTCCACGCGGTGGCGTCGTCGTCGCGGGAGAAGACGCCGACCGTGCGGTGGCCCGCGTCGTCGGGGGCGTCGACGACGACCTGGACGCGGACCGCGCCGGTCTCCGGCAGCACCAACGGCGCCGCCAACGTCAACTCCTCCACCCGCGGTGCACCCACCTCGTCCCCGGCCCGCAACACCATCTCCAACAACGCCGTGCCCGGCACCACCACCCGGCCCATCACCCGGTGCTCACCCAGCCACGGCGCGCTCGCGAGCGACAGCCGACCGGTCAACACCGACCCACCACCCGAGGCCAGCTCCACCGCCGCCCCCAGCAACGGGTGACCCGGCGAGGCCAGACCCGCCGCCCGCACGTCACCCCGCGCCGCCGACACCGCCGGCCAGAACCACTGCCGCGCGAACGCGTACGTCGGCAACTCCACCCGACGGGCGTCGGTCCCGACGAAGACGTCGTCCCAGCCGCCGGCGCGTCCGCGCGTGTGCAGCACGGCGCGGGCCGCGGTGACCGCCTCGATCTCGTCGGTGCCGGTGTCGGAGTCGGTGTCGGCGCCGTGGCGCAGGGCCGGGACCACGACCGCGTCCCCACCGACCGCCCCCGCGACCATCGCCGAGAGCACCCCGCCCGGACCCACCTCCAGATACGTCCCCACCCGACGCGCCTCGAGCGTCTCCACCGCATCGGCGAACCGCACCGTCGCCCGGACCTGCTCCACCCAATAGCCCGGATCGCTCAGATCCGCGTCGTTCCCGGTCACCGTGGACACCACCGGCAGTCGCGGCGTCGAGTAGTCCAGCGACCCCGCCACGGTGGCGAACTCCGCCAGCATCGGCTCCATCAACGGCGAGTGGAACGCGTGCGAGACCCGCAGGGTGGTGCTGCGCCGCTCCGCGAACTGCCCGACGACGGCCGCGACCGCGTCGCCGGTGCCCGAGACCACCACCGAGCGGGGACCGTTGACCGCTGCGATCGACACCTCACCGGTCAGCCACGTCGAGACCTCCGCCTCGGTCGCCTCCAGCGCCACCATCGCCCCACCCGTGGGCAGGGCCTGCATCAACGACGCCCGCGCCGCCACCAGACGACACGCGTCGGGCAGCGAGAACACCCCCGCCACATGCGCCGCCGCGATCTCCCCGATCGAATGCCCCACCAGCACATCCGGGGCCACCCCCCACGACTCCACCAACCGGAACAGCGCCACCTCCAGGGCGAACAACGCCGGCTGCGCCCACCCCGTCTCATCCAGCAACTCCGGGTCCGAACCCCACACCACCTCGCCCAACGGCCGATCCAGCAGACCGGAGAACCCGGCCACCACCGCGTCGAACGCCGCCCCGAACACCGGGAACCGACCATGGAGCTCACGCCCCATCCCCCACCGCTGCGACCCCTGACCCGAGAACAGGACGGCCAGGGGCGTCCCGTCGGCCTCGCCGACGATCATCGGCGACGATCCCGCCGTCGAGCGCAGCGCGGCGACCAGGTCGGTCCCGGCGGCGGCCGGGAGGACGGCGCGGTGCGGGAAGGCGGACCGCGTCGTCGCCAGGGAGAACCCGACGTCGAGCGGCCGCAGCGCGGGGCGGGCCTCGAGGAGGTCGGCCAGCCGGCCGGCCTGGGCCTGCAGTGCCTCCGGGGTGCGCGCGGAGAGCACGAACGGCACGGTGCCGACGACGCCCGTCCCCGGGGCCGGTGGCGTCCGATCGACGGTCGTCGGTGCGGGGCCGTTGGGCGCCTCGAGGACCACGTGGGCGTTGGTGCCGCTGATACCGAACGACGACACCCCGGCCCGGCGCGGCCGGTCGACCGCCGGCCACGGAGTCGGCTCGGTGACCAGCGCGACCTCGCCGGCCGACCAGTCCACGTGCGAGGACGGCGCGTCGACGTGCAACGTCGCCGGCAGCACCCCGTGGCGCATCGCGAGGATCATCTTGATCACGCCGGCGACGCCCGCGGCAGCCTGGGTGTGGCCCAGGTTCGACTTCACCGAGCCGAGCAGCAGGGGCTGCTCCGGGTCCCGCTCGCGGCCGTAGGTCGCGAGCAGCGCCTGCGCCTCGATCGGGTCCCCCAGCGAGGTGCCCGTGCCGTGCGCCTCGACCGCGTCGACGTCTCCCGGGGTCAGGCCGGCACCGGAGAGCGCCTGCCGGATGACCCGCTGCTGGGACGGCCCGTTCGGTGCGGTGAGCCCGTTGGAGGCGCCGTCCTGGTTGATCGCCGATCCGCGCAGCACGGCGAGGATCTCGTGGCCGTGGGCCAGCGCGTCCGACCGGCGCTCGAGGACCAGCATGCCGACGCCCTCGGCCCACGCGACCCCGTCGGCGGCGTCGGCGAACGCCTTCGACCGGCCGTCGGGGGCGAGGCCGCGCTGCCGGGAGAACTCGACGAATGCGCCGGGGGTGGCCATCACCGTGACACCGCCGGCCAGTGCCAGCGAGCACTCGCCCGAGCGCAGGGCCTGCGCGGCGAGGTGCATGGCGACCAGCGAGGAGGAGCACGCCGTGTCGACGGTCATCGCGGGGCCCTCGAAGCCGAACGTGTAGGACACGCGGCCGGACGCGACGCTGCCGGCGCTCCCCTGGCCCTGGAACCCCTCGTGCTCACCTCCGCCCAGGGTGCTGCCGTAGTCGCTGTACATGACCCCGGCGAACACCCCGGTCGCGCTGCCGCGCAGCGACGTCGGGTCGATCCCGGCCCGCTCGATCGCCTCCCACGACGACTCCAGCAGCAACCGCTGCTGCGCGTCCGTCGCGAGCGCCTCCCGCGGGCTCATCCCGAAGAACGCCGGGTCGAACTCCCCCGCGTCGTGCAGGAATCCGCCGTGGCGCGTGTAGGAGGTGCCGGTGTGCGCGGGGTCCGGGTCGTAGAGGGCGTCCAGATCCCACCCGCGGTTCGTCGGGAACCCGCTGATCGCGTCGGTGCCGGAGGCGACCAGGTCCCAGAGCCCGTCGGGGTCGGACACCCCGCCCGGGTACCGGCAGGCCATCCCGACGACGACGATCGGGTCGTCCGTCCCGGGCACGGCCGTGGGGACCACCGTCGGCTCGTCGGCGGCCGTGCCGCCGAGCTCGGCGTCGAGGTGCTCGGCGAGGGCGAGGACGCTCGGGTAGTCGAACACGACGGTCGCCGGGAGCCGCAGGCCGGCGGCGGTGCCGAGCCGGTTCCGGAACTCGACGGCGGTCAGCGAGTCGAACCCGAGGTCGCGGAACGAGGTGGTCGGATCGACGGCGGCGGCGTCGGTGTGCCCGAGGACGCGCACCACGTGTGTGCGGACGAGCTCGAGCAGCTCGGCGCGCCGCTGTTCCGGCGTGAGCGCGTCGAGCCGGTCGGCGAGCGCCGACCCGCCGACCGCGTCACCGGCGGCGATCCGGCGGCTGCGGCCGTGGACCAGCCCCCGCAGCAGGGCGGGCACGTCGTCGCGCCCGGCGAGCGCCGCGAGATCGAGGCGCGCGGGGACGACGACGGGACGGTTGGCGCCCAGGGCAGCGTCGAACAGGGCGAGGCCCTCGTCGGGGTCGACGGCGAGCATGCCCGAGCGGCCGAGGCGCGCGGTGGCGCCGGTCGCCATGCCGCCGCCGGTCTCCCAGGCACCCCACGCCAGCGCGACGCCGGGGAGTCCCTGCTCGTGGCGTCGGCGGGCGAGCGCGTCGAGGGAGGCGTTGGCGGCGGCGTAGTTGCCCTGCCCGGCGCTGCCGAACACGCCGGCCGCCGAGGAGAACAGCACGAACGCCGCCAGGTCCAGCCCGGCGGTCGCCTCGTGCAGGTGGCGGGCCGCGTCGACCTTGGCCGCGAACACGCGCTCGACGGCCTCCGGCGTCAACGACGCGATGGTGGCGTCGTCGAGCATCCCGGCCGCGTGGACCACGGCGGTCAGCGGGTGCTCGGCGGGGACACCGGCCAGCAGCGCGTCCACGGCCGCCCGGTCGGCGACGTCGCACGCCACCACGGACACCGACGCCCCCAACGCCTCGAGCTCCGCCGCGAGCTCGGTCGCCCCCGGGGTCTCCGGGCCACGACGGCCGACCAGCAGCAGGTGCCGCGCCCCGTGCTCGGCGACGAGGTGACGGGCGAGCAGCCCGCCGAGGTCGCCGGTGCCGCCGGTGACGAGGACGGTGCCGGTCGGGTCCCAGGCGCTCCGCTCCTCGGTGGGGGCGGGCAGCCGGGTCAGGCGCGGGGCGGTGACCTCGCCCTCGGCCACGACGATCTCCGGCTCGTCCCGGCGCAGCGCCGGGAGCAGGGCGGCGCCCGACGCGGCGGAGCCGTCGAGGTCGACCAGGGCGAGGGTGCCCGGGTGCTCGGTCGCGGCGGCCCGGACCAGTCCCCCGACCGCCGCGGCAACGGGATCGACCGGGGCGCCGCGGGTCACGACGTGCAGCCGGATCCCGGCGAGCGCGTCGTGCGCCAGCCACGCCTGCAGGACGGCCAGCACGGCGGTGGTGGCGGCCGTGGGGTCGTCACCCCCGGGTCCCACCGGCAGGAGGACGGCCTCGGGAGGCGTCGACCCGTCGGCCACGGCCGCGGCGAGGGCCGCGACGTCGGACCACGTCGAGACGGCCACCTCCAGCGCGGTCAGCGTGCTCGCGACGCCGAGCCCGTCGGTCCCGAGGACGGCGACGTCGGCCGGGGCCGGGAGGTCGGCGGCCGCGAGCGGGGCGTGCTCGACGACGAACAGGGCATCGCGCAGCACGGGGTCCCGGCCCGCGAGGTGCTCGGGGGTCAGTGCCCGGGTCTCCAGAGCGTCGACGTGCCAGACCGGTGCTCCCGCGGGGTCGACCGCGTCGATCGCGAGCGCGTCCGCGCCGGCCGGGGCCAGCCGCACCCGCAGGGTCGTCGCCCCGGCGGCCGCGAGGGTGACCCCGTGCCAGCCGAACGGCACCGCGGTGGCGTCGCCGTGGTCCAGGGCGGTGAGCAGAGAGGCGTGCAGGGCCGCGTCGGCGAGGGCGGGATGCAGGCCGAAGCCTCCCGCGGTGTCCCCGGTCGACTCGGGCAGGGCGACCTCGGCGTAGTGGACGTCGCCGTCCCGCCAGGCTGCGCGCAGGCCCGCGAAGAGCGGTCCGTAGGCGAAGCCGGCGTCGGCGAAGGCGTCGTAGCACCCGAGGACGTCGAGCGGCTCGGCGTCACGGGGCGGCCAGACGGTGGTGTCGAAGCCCGGCGCCGCGGCGACGTCCGGGGCGAGGACGCCCTCGGCGTGCCGGGTCCAGCCGTGCTCGGCCGCGTCGTCCGGGCAGGAGTACACCGCGACGCGACGGGTGGTCCCACCGGCGGGTTCGACGACGACCTGGACGCGGACCGCGCCGGTCTCGGGCAGCACCAGCGGTGCGGCCAGCGTCAGCTCCTCCACCCGGGCGGCTCCGACCTCGTCGCCGGAACGCAGCACCATCTCCAGCAGCGCGGTCCCGGGGACCACGACCTGGCCCATCACCCGGTGTTCCCCCAGCCACGGCGTGCTCGCCAGCGACAGCCGGCCGGTCAGCACCGACCCGCCCCCGGACGCCAGCTCCACCGCGGCTCCCAGCAACGGGTGCCCCGGCGAACCGAGGCCCGCCGCGCGCACGTCACCGCGCGCCGCCGAGACCGTCGGCCAGAACCACTGCCGCGCGAAGGCGTAGGTCGGCAGCGGCACCCGACGCGCGCCCGACCCCGTGAGGACGGCGGTCCAGTCGATCGGCTCGCCGTCGACGTGCAGCGCGGCCAGGGCCGCCAGCAGGGAGCGCGGCTCCTCGGTGTCGGGACGCAGGGTCGCGACGACGGCGGCGTCCGGCTCGGCCGTCTGCCCGACGAGCCCGGCGAGGGTGGCGTCCGGGCCGAGCTCGACGAACCGCCGGACGCCCCGGGACGACAGCGTCCCCACCGCATCGGCGAAGCGCACCGTGGCCCGGACCTGCTCCACCCAATAGCCCGGGTCGGTCAGATCCGCCTCACCACCGGTCACCGTCGACACCACCGCCAGCTGCGGGGCCCGGTACTCCAGCGACCCCGCCACGACGGCGAACTCCGCCAGCATCGGCTCCATCAACGGCGAGTGGAACGCGTGCGAGACCCGCAGACTCGTCGACCGCCGACCCTCGAACCGGCCCACCACCGCAGCAACCGCGTCCGCGGCACCGGACACCACGACCGAGCGGGGCCCGTTCACCGCCGCGATCGACACCTCACCGGCCAGCAGCGGCGCCACCTCGTCCTCGGTCGCCTCCAACGCCACCATCGCCCCACCCTTGGGCAGGGCCTGCATCAACGACGCCCGCGCCGCCACCAGACGACACGCATCGGGCAGCGAGAACACCCCCGCCACATGCGCCGCCGCGATCTCCCCGATCGAATGCCCCACCAGCACATCCGGGGCCACCCCCCACGACTCCACCAACCGGAACAGCGCCACCTCCAGCGCGAACAACGCCGGCTGCGCCCACCCCGTCTCATCCAGCAACTCCGGGTCCGAACCCCACACCACCTCGCCCAACGGCCGATCCAGCAGACCGGAGAACCCGGCACACACCGCGTCGAACGCCGCCGCGAACACCGGGAACCGGGCGTGGAGCTCA
Organism: Actinomycetospora sp. NBRC 106378; assembly: GCF_030269685.1. GTDB lineage: Bacteria > Actinomycetota > Actinomycetes > Mycobacteriales > Pseudonocardiaceae > Actinomycetospora. Next base: position 127,662 of record NZ_BSTT01000005.1, on the reverse strand, counting down.
CGCCCCATCCCCAGCCGCTGCGACCCCTGACCCGAGAACAGGACGGCCAGGCGACCCGGACGGGCCCGGCCGGTGACCGCAGCCGCGTCCGTCTCCGCCACGAGCTCGGCCAGGGCGGCGGTCGCGGTCTCCCGGTCGTCGACGAGCACCACGGCCCGGTGGTCGAGGCGGGCGCGGGTGTCGGCGAGCGCGCGGGCGACGTCGGCCGGGGTGCGGCCGTCGTCGAGCAGGCCGCCGTGCTCGACCGCATCGAGCAGCCGGGCGGCCTGGTCGGTCAGCGAGGTCGGGGACGCGGCCGAGAGCACCCAGGGCACCGCGCCGACGGGGCCGTCCGCGACGGCGGGCGCCGGCGGCTCCGGGACGGGCTGCTCGAGGACCACGTGGGCGTTCGTGCCGCTGATGCCGAACGACGACACCCCGGCGCGGCGCGGGCGGCCGGTCTCGGGCCACGGGGTCGTCTCCGTGAGCAGCGCGACGTCGCCCGCGGTCCAGTCGACGTGCGAGGAGGCCGTGGCCGCGTGCAACGACGCCGGGAGGGCGCCGTGCCGCATGGCGAGCAGCATCTTGATCACGCCGGCGACACCCGCGGCGGCTTGCGTGTGGCCCAGGTTCGACTTGACCGAGCCGAGCAGCAGCGGCTCGTCGCGGTCCTGGCCGTAGGTGGCGAGCAGCGCCTGCGCCTCGATCGGGTCTCCCAGCGACGTGCCCGTGCCGTGCGCCTCGACGACATCGACGTCGACGGCGCTCAGTCCCCCGGCGGCGAGGGCCTGCCGGATCACCCGCTGCTGGGACGGCCCGTTCGGGGCGGTCAGCCCGTTGGAGGCACCGTCCTGGTTGACCGCCGACCCGCGGATCACGCCGAGGATCTCGTGACCGTGGCGCTCGGCGTCCGAGCGGCGCTCCAGCACGAGCATGCCGACGCCCTCGGACCAGCCGACCCCGTCGGCGTCGTCGGAGAAGGGCTTGCACCGGCCGTCGGGGGCGAGGCCGCGCTGGCGGGAGAAGTCGACGAACACCGCGGGCGTCGACATCACCGTCACGCCCCCAGCGAGGGCGAGGGAGCACTCGCCGGAGCGCAGGGCCTGCATGGCCCAGTGCATCGCGACCAGGGACGACGAGCACGCGGTGTCGACGGTGACCGCCGGCCCCTCGAGACCCAGGGTGTAGGCCACGCGACCGGAGGCGATGCTCGGCGAGCTGCCGCTGCCCTGGAAGCCCTCGAACTCGGGCCCGGCCAGGACGGTCGAGTAGTCGTTGTACATGACGCCGGCGAAGACGCCGGTCGCGCTGCCGCGCAGCGAGGTCGGGTCGATCCCGGCCCGCTCGATCGCCTCGTACGACGACTCCAGCAGCAGCCGCTGCTGGGCGTCCGTCGCGAGCGCTTCGCGCGGGCTCATCCCGAAGAACGCCGGGTCGAACTCGCCCGCGTCGTGCAGGAACCCGCCGGCGGCCGTGTACGAGGTGCCGGTGTGGTCCGGGTCGGGGTGGTAGAGCCCGGCGAGGTCCCAGCCGCGGTTGGTCGGGAACCCGCTGATCGCGTCGGTCCCGTCGGCCATCAGCCGCCACAGGTCCTCGGGCGAGGCGACCCCGCCCGGGTACCGGCAGGCCATCCCGACGACGACGATCGGGTCGTCGGTGACGACGGCGGTGGCCGGCACGGCCTCGACCGGGGTCTCGTCCCCGACCAGCTCGTCGCGCAGGTGGGCGACGAGGGAGTCGACGCTCGGGTGGTCGAACACGGTCGTGGCCGGGAGGCGCAGTCCGGTGGCCGCGCCGAGGCGGTTGCGCAGGTCGACCGCGGTGAGCGAGTCGAAGCCCAGGTCGCGGAAGGCGCGGGTCGTGTCGACCTCGCCGGCGCCGCCGTGGCCGAGCACCAGGGCGACCTGGCTGCGGACGAGGTCGGCGAGGACCTCGGTACGCCCGGTCGGGTCGAGCGCGAGCAGCCGGGCCCGCAGGTCGTCCGCGACCGGGGACGCCGTGACGACGCCCCGTCGGCTGCGGGTGCGGATGAGGGAGCGCAGCAGCGGCGCCGGCCCGCCCTGGGCGCGCAGGGTCGCGAGCTCCAGGCGCACCGGGACGAGGGCCGCGTCGTCGCCGGCGAGGGCCGCGTCGAACAGGGCCAGCCCCGTGGCCGGGTCGAGCGGCGGCACCCCGGACCGGGTGATCCGCTCGAGCTCGGCCTCGCTGAGGGTGCCGGTCATGCCGCTGCCCGCCGACCACGGGCCCCATGCCAGCGAGAGCCCGGGCAGGCCCGCGGCGCGGCGGTGCGCCGCGAGGGCGTCGAGGAACGCGTTGCCGGCCGCGTAGTTGGCCTGCCCCGCGCTGCCGAACGTGCCGGCCATCGAGGAGAACACCACGAAGGCACGCAGGTCGAGGTGGCGGGTGGCGTCGTGCAGGTGCCACGCCCCGTCCACCTTGGGCGCCAGCACCGGATCGAGGCGCTCGGGGGTGAGGGCCTCGACGACACCGTCGTCGAGGACACCCGCGGTGTGCACGACCGCCGACACCGGCGTCCCGGCGAGCAGGCGGTCCAGTGCGGCGCGGTCGGTCACGTCGCACGCCGCGACGCGCACCCGCGCCCCGGCGGCGGTGAGGTCCGCCGTGATCTCGGCGGCCCCGGTCGCGTCCTCGCCGCGTCGGCTGACGAGCAGCAGGTCGCGCACACCGTGCCCGGTGACGAGGTGGCGGGCGACGAGGGCACCGAGACCACCGGTGCCGCCGGTGACCAGGACGGGGCCGTGCGTGTCGAGCGGCGCGGCGTCGTCGGTGGCGACCGGGGGGACGGGCGCGCGGACCAGGCGCGCGGCCTCGACCGCCGCACCGCGCAGGCGCAGCTCGGGCTCGTCGCCGCCCAGGGCGGCGGCGGGCACGACGAGGGACCCGTCGGCGGAGGCCTCCGCGTCGAGGTCCAGCAGGCCGAACCGGTCGGGGTGCTCGGACCGGGCGGCCCGCAGCAGACCCCAGGCCGCGGCCGCGGCCGGGTCGGCGCCGGTCGTCGCCCCGCGGGTCACGACGACGAGGCGCGTGTCCGCCAGGCGCGGGTCGGCCAGGTGGGTCTGCACCAGCGCGAGGGCGCGGCGCGCGAGGCGGTGCGCCCGGGCGGGGACGTCCTCCTCCGGCTCGCCGGCTTCGTCGAGCGTGCTCAGCACCGTGCCGACGAGGACCTCGTCGGGCAGCTCGGCACGGTGGACGGCGCCCGCGTCGGCGAGGGCGGCGACGAGGCCGAGCGGGTCGTGCCCCAGGACGGTGACGGGCCCGGCCGGGCCGGCCGCGCCGATCGTCAACGGGACCCAGTCCAGGCGGAACAGGGCGTCGTCGCGCGGGTCGTCGGCGCGGGCCGGGGCTCGGGTGGTGAGCTCGGCGACCTCGGCGACGGGCGTGCCGGTGAGGTCGGCGAGGGCGACGGCGAGCGTGCCGTCCGGCGCGCGGCGCAGGGCCACGCGCAGGGCCGTCGCGCCGGCGGCGCGCACCGAGATCCCGGTCCAGGCGAACGGCACGTCCCCGCCCGGGCCGTCGAGCAGCCACGCCGCGTGCAGGGCGGCGTCGAGCAGGGCCGGGTGCAGGGCGGCGGTCGCGGCGTCGTCGTGGACGTGCTCGGGCAGCGCGACCTCGGCGAACACCTCCTCCCCGCGACGCCAGGCGGCGCGCAGGCCCGCGAAGGCGGGGCCGTACCCGAAGCCCTCCTCGGCCCGCGCCGGGTAGAAGCCGGTGAGGTCGACGGCGTCCGCGCCGGCCGGGGGCCAGACCGTGATCGGCTCGGCCGCAGGAGCGGGCCGGTCGGCGAGCGTGCCGGTGGCGTGCGGGGTCCAGGGGGCGTCGGGGTCGCCGTCGGGGCGGGCGTGGACGGTCAGCGACCGTCGGCCGGACCCGGCGTCGGGCCCGACGCGGACCTGGACCCGGACGGCGCCGTGCTCGGGCAGGGCGAGGGGGGCGCCGAGGGTGAGGTCCTCGACGTGGTCGCAGCCGACCTCCTCCCCGGCGCGCAGCGCGAGCTCGACGAACGCGGTGCCGGGGAGCAGGACCCGGCCGGCGACGGCGTGGTCGGCGAGCCACGGGTGGGTGGCGGTCGCGAGCCGCCCGGTGAGCAGGACGCCGTCGGCGTCGGCGAGCTCCACGGCGCCGTCGAGCAGCGGGTGCGCGGCGGCGGTCAGCCCGAGCGCGGCGGCGTCGCTGCGTCGCCGGGCCCGGGGCCAGTAGGTGGTGTGCTCGAAGGGATAGGTCGGCAGCTCGACGGTCGATGCCCCGAGCCCGACGAGAGCCGCGGCGGGGTCGACGCGACCCCCGTGGACGTGCAGGGCGGCCAGGGCGATCAGCGCGGTCCTCGGCTCCGGGGTGTCGCGGCGCAGGGCGGCGACGGTGAGCACGTCGGGGTCGGTGACGGTCTGCCCGACGAGCCCGGCAAGGGTGGCGTCCGGGCCGAGCTCGACGAACCGCCGGACGCCCCGGGACGACAGCGTCTCCACCGCATCGGCGAACCGCACCGTGGCCCGGACCTGCTCCACCCAATAGCCCGAATCGCTCAGATCCGCCTCACCACCGGTCACGGTGGAGACGACCGGCAGCTGCGGGGCCCGGTACTCCAGCGACCCCGCGACCTGGGCGAACTCCGCCAGCATCGGCTCCATCAACGGCGAGTGGAACGCGTGCGAGACCCGCAGACTCGTCGACCGCCGCCCCTCGAACCGGCCCACCACCGCAGCAACAGCGTCCGCGGCACCGGACACCACGACCGAGCGGGGTCCGTTGACCGCTGCGATCGACACCTCACCGGTCAGCAGCGGCGCCACCTCGTCCTCGGTGGCCTCCAGCGCCACCATCGCCCCACCCTTGGGCAGGGCCTGCATCAACGTGGCCCGCGCCGCGACCAGACGACACGCGTCGGGTAGCGAGAACACCCCCGCCACATGCGCCGCCGCGATCTCCCCGATCGAATGCCCCACCAGCACATCCGGGGTCACCCCCCAGGACTCCACCAGCCGGAACAGCGCCACCTCGAGGGCGAACAACGCCGGCTGCGCCCACCCGGTCTCGTCCAGCAGCTCCGGGTCCGAACCCCACACCACCTCGTCCAACGGCTCCGGCAACAGACCGGAGAAGCCGGCCGCCACCGCGTCGAACGCCGCCGCGAACACCGGGAACCGGCCATGGAGCTCACGACCCATCCCCCACCGCTGCGACCCCTGACCCGAGAACAGCACCGCGGTCCGGCCGGACGCGACGACACCGGTCGTCACGGCCGGGTCCTCGCGCCCCTCGGCGAGAGCGGCCAGCGCGGCGTCGACCTGCTGCGGCTCGGCCACCACGACAGCGCGGTGCGCCAGCGTGGCGCGGGTGCCCGCGAGGGCGAGCGCGACGTCCTGGGCGCGCAGCCCGGGCGTCGAGTCGAGGTGGTCCCGCAGCCGGTCGGCCTGGTCGCGCAGCGCCGTCGCGGACGCGGCGGAGAGGACCCACGGGAGGGCGCCGGTCTCCACCGGCTCCGACGACGGAGTCGTCCCGAGACCCGGTCCGGCCTCGAGGACGACGTGGGCGTTGGTGCCGCTGATCCCGAACGACGACACCCCCGCACGGCGCGGCCGCCCGGCCGACGGCCAGGGTGTCGCCGCGGTGACGAGGGCGACCTCGCCGGCCGTCCAGTCGACGTGCGACGAGGCGGTCCCGGCGTGGAGGGTGGGCGGCAGGACGCCGTGGCGCATCGCCTCGACCATCGTGATGATCCCGGCGACCCCGGCGGCGGCCTGGGTGTGCCCGAGGTTCGACTTCACCGACCGGAGCCACAGGGGCCGCTCCGGGTCCCGGTCCCGGCCGTAGGTCGCGAGCAGGGCCTGCGCCTCGATCGGGTCACCGAGGGTGGTGCCGGTTCCGTGGGCCTCCACGACGTCGACGTCGGCGGTCGTCAGGCCCCCGGAGGCGAGGGCCTGGCGGATCACCCGCTGCTGGCTCGGGCCGTTCGGGGCCGTGAGCCCGTTGGAGGCGCCGTCCTGGTTGACCGCCGACCCGCGCAGCACGGCGAGGACCGGGTGGCCGTTCGCCTCCGCGTCGGAACGGCGCTCGAGGACCAGCATGCCGACGCCCTCGGACCAGCCGACGCCGTCGGCGTCGTCGGAGAAGGCCTTCGACCGGCCGTCGGGGGCGAGGCCGCGCTGGCGGGAGAACTCGACGAAGGTGGTGGGGCTCGACATGACGGTGACGCCCCCGGCGAGCGCGAGCGTGCACTCCCCGGAACGCAGGGCCTGCATCGCCCAGTGCATCGCGACCAGCGACGACGAGCACGCCGTGTCCACCGTGACCGCCGGGCCCTCCAGCCCGAAGGTGTAGGACACCCGGCCGGACGCGACGCTGCCCGCGCTGCCCTGTCCGCCGAGGCCCTCGTACTCCTTGCCGGCGAGGGCGTCGGAGTAGTCGTTGTACATGACGCCGGCGAAGACGCCGGTCGCGCTGCCGCGCAGGCTCGTCGGGTCGATCCCGGCCCGCTCGATCGCCTCCCACGTCGTCTCCAGCAGCAGGCGCTGCTGGGCGTCGGTGGCGGTGGCCTCGCGCGGGCTCATCCCGAAGAACGCCGGGTCGAACTCCCCCGCGTCGTGCAGGAACCCGCCCTCCCGGGCGTAGGAGGTGCCGAGGTGCTCGGGGTCCGGGTCGTAGAGGGCGTCCAGATCCCACCCGCGGTTCGTCGGGAACCCGCTGATCGCGTCGGTCCCGGAGGCGACCAGCCGCCACAGGTCCGCGGGCGAGGCGACCCCGCCCGGGTACCGGCAGGCCATCCCGACGACGACGATCGGGTCGTCCGCCACGGGCGGCAGGGCCCGCAGCGGCACGGCGTCCGCGGCGTCGGCCTGCTCGTCGCCGAACAACTCGGCGTCGAGGTGCTCGGCCAGCGCCGCGATCGTCGGGTGGTCGAAGACGACGGTCGCCGAGAGCCGCAGGCCCGCGACCGAGCCGAGGCGGTTGCGGAGGTCGACGGCGGTCAGGGAGTCGAACCCGAGGTCGCGGAACGCACGGTCCGCCTCGAGCGCGGACCCGTCGGCGTGGCCGAGGACCATCGCGACCGCTCCGCGCACCGTGTCGACGAGGGCCTCGGCCCGCTGCACGGGCGCGAGGCGACGCAGGCGCTCGACGAGCTCGCCGTCGGCGGTGCCGCCGGCGGCGGCGCGCCGGGAGGGGGCGCGGACGAGGCCGCGCAGCAGCGCCGGCACCACCGGGCGGCTGCGCAGGACCCCGAGGTCCAGGCGGGCGGCGACGGGCGCGGCGGTGTCGCCCCCCACGGCGGCGTCGAGGAGGGCGAGGCCCTGCTCCACGTCGAGGAGCGGCATCCCGGCCTCGGCGGCGCGGCGCACGTCGCGCTCGTCGAGCCCGGCGGTCATGCCGGCCTCCTGCGCCCAGGCGCCCCACGCGATCGCGGTGGCGGGCCGCCCGAGCGCTCGCCGGTGGTGCGCGAGGGCGTCGAGGAACGCGTTCGCGGCGGCGTAGTTGCCCTGGCCGGCCCCGCCGAACACGCCGGCGGCCGAGGAGAACAGCACGAACGCCGCCAGCTCCAGCCCGGCGGTCGCCTCGTGCAGGTGCCACGCCGCATCGACCTTCGGCGCCAGTACCCGCTCCACCGCCTCCGGGGTCAACGACGCCACCGTCGCGTCCTCGAGCACCCCGGCCGCATGGACCACCGCGGTCAACGACGGAGCCTCGGTCAGCAGCGCGTCGAGCGCGGCACGGTCGGCGACGTCGCAGGCCCGCACGGAGACCGTGGCGCCCAGGGCCTCGAGGTCTGCGGTCAGCTCGTCCGCACCCGGGGCGTCCGGGCCCCGACGGCTGGTGAGCAGCAGGTGCCGTACCCCGTACTCCCCGACGAGGTGGCGGGCGACGACGGCTCCCAGGCCTCCCGTGCCCCCGGTGACCAGCACGGTCCCCTCGGGGTCGAGGGCGACCGGCTCGGTCGGATTCCCCCGGGCGAGGCGGGCGGCGAGGGCGCGGCCCGCGCGCAGCGCGAGCCACGGCTCGTCGAGGGCGAGCGCCCCGGCGAGGGCGGAGGGCGCGGCGTCGGAGGTCGGGTCGGTGGGCAGGTCGAGGAGCGCGACCGCGCCCGGGTGCTCGGTCTGCACCACGCGGACGAGGCCGGCCACGGCCGCGCCGACGAGGTCGGTCACGGGCGTGCCGCCGGCGGGCGTCGCGCCCCGGGTCACGACGACGAGGCGGGAGGCCGCGAGGCGCTCCTCGTCGGTCCAGCGCTGCGCGAGCGCGAGCACCTCCTGCACGGCCGCGTGCGCGGCCTCCGGCAGGGGACCGTCGGCGACGACCGGGAACAGGACGACCGGCGGGACGGCGTCGGCGGCGAGGAGGTCGTCGAGGGTGTCGTGGTGCCGGCCGGTGGAGCCGGGGAGGACGTCGCGGCGACCCAGGGTGGCCGGCTCCGCCGGGAGGTCGACGGCCGGCAGGTCGATCTCGGTCCAGTCCACGCCGAACAGGGCGTCCGCGACCCGCGGGGCCGGGGCGAGCGTGGCGGCCTCGAGCGGCCGGGCGAGCAGGCGGTCGACGTGCGCGACGGGGGCGCCTGCGGCGTCCGCGACCGTGATCGTGGTCCCGCCGCCCGCGGCCGGAGCGAGTCGTACCCGCAGCGCGGTGGCGGCGGTCGCGTGCAGCGTCATGCCCTCCCAGGAGAAGGGCAGGCCGGCGGTCTCCTCGCCGCCGGCGGCGAGGAGTGCGACGTGCAGGGCGGCGTCGAGCAGGGCCGGGTGCAGGTCGAACCCGGTGCCGTCGCCGGCGGCGTCGGGGAGGACGACCTCGGCGTAACGGACCCGGTGGTCGCGGTCGTCGCGCCAGGCGCCGCGCAGCCCGCGGAAGGCGGGGCCGTAGCCGAAGCCCGCCGCCGCGAACGCCGGGTAGCAGTCCTCGACGTCGAGGGCGGTGGCCCGCGGCGGCGGCCACTCGCCGTCGAGGGCCGTGCCGGTGGCCGCGGTGGTGGCGGCCGTGAGGGCGCCGGAGGCGTGCAGGGTCCAGCCGTCACCGCCGGCCTCGGGCCGGGCGTGCAGGGTCACCGAACGGCGGCCGCGGCCGTCGTCGGGACCGACCCGGACCTGGAGGAGCACCGCGCCGGTGGGCGGGAGCACGAGCGGCGCGGCGAGGGTCAGCTCCTCGACCCGGCCGGCGCCGACCTCGTCCCCGGCGCGCACGGCGCACTCGAGCAGCGCGGTCCCGGGCAGCACGACCGTGCCGGCCACGACGTGGTCGGCGAGCCACGGCTGCCCGGCGAGGGTCACGCGCCCGGTGAGCAGCGCCCCGCCGTCGTCGGCGAGCTCCACGGCGCCGTTGAGCAGCGGGTGCCCGGTGGCGGTGAGGCCGAGGGCCGCGGCGTCGGCCGGCGGCTTGGCCGTGGGCCAGTAGGTGGTGTGCTGGAAGGCGTAGGTCGGCAGCGCGACGCGACGCGACGCCGGCCCGGCGAACCAGGCTCCCCGGTCGACCGGCGCGCCGCTGACGTGCAGGGTCGCGAAGGCCGCGGTGATCGCCTCGATCTCGTCGGTGCCGGTGTCGGTGTCGGCGCCGGTGCCGTGGCGCAGGGCCGGGACCACGACCGCGTCCCCACCGAGCGCCCCCGCGACCATCGCCGAGAGCACCCCGCCCGGACCCACCTCCAGATACGTCCCCACCCGACGCGCCTCGAGCGTCTCCACCGCATCGGCGAACCGCACCGTGGCCCGGACCTGCTCCACCCAATAGCCCGGATCGCTCAGATCCGCGTCGTTCCCGGTCACCGTGGACACCACCGGCAGTCGCGGCGTCGAGTAGTCCAGCGACTCCGCCACGGTGGCGAACTCCGCCAGCATCGGCTCCATCAACGGCGAGTGGAACGCGTGCGAGACCCGCAGGGTGGTGCTGCGCCGCTCCGCGAACTGCCCGACGACGGCCGCGACCGCGTCGCCGGTGCCCGAGACCACCACCGAGCGGGGACCGTTGACCGCTGCGATCGACACCTCACCGGTCAGCCACGTCGAGACCTCCGCCTCGGTCGCCTCCAGCGCCACCATCGCCCCACCCGTGGGCAGGGCCTGCATCAACGACGCCCGCGCCGCCACCAGACGACAGGCGTCGGGCAGCGAGAACACCCCCGCCACGTGCGCCGCCGCGATCTCCCCGATCGAATGCCCCACCAGCACATCCGGGGCCACCCCCCACGACTCCACCAGCCGGAACAGCGCCACCTCCAGGGCGAACAACGCCGGCTGCGCCCACCCCGTCTCGTCCAGCAACTCCGGGTCCGAACCCCACACCACCTCGCCCAACGGCCGATCCAGCAGACCGGAGAACCCGGCCACCACCGCGTCGAACGCCGCCCCGAACACCGGGAACCGGCCATGGAGCTCACGACCCATCCCCCACCGCTGCGACCCCTGACCCGAGAACAGCACCGCGGTCCGGCCGGACCGGGCCCGACCGACGGTGGCCGCCGTGTCGTCACCGGCCGCGAAGGCCTGCAGCGTGGCGACCGCGCTGTCCCGGTCCCCCGCGACGACCGCGGCGCGGTGTTCGAAGAGGGCGCGCGAGGTCGCGAGCGCTGCGCCCACGTCGGCGGTCTGCTCGGCGGGGAGCACGGCCACGGCCTCGGCGAGGCGGCCGGCCTGGTCGCGCAGGGCGGCCGGCGTCCGGGCGGAGAGCAGCCACGGCACCGGCCCGGTCCCGGCAGCCGGCTCCGGGACGGGCGCCGAACCGGGAGCCTCGACGATGAGGTGGGCGTTGGTGCCGCTGATGCCGAACGACGACACGCCGGCCCGGCGGAGGTGTCCGCGCTCGGGCCACGGCGTCGTCGCGGTCAGGAGCTCCACCGCGCCGGACGCCCAGTCGACGTGGGAGGTGGGCTCGGTGACGTGCGCGGTGGCGGGCAGGGTCCCGTGGCGCATCGCCAGGATCATCTTGATCACCCCGGCGGCGCCGGCAGCGGCCTGGGTGTGCCCGAGGTTCGACTTCACCGAGCCGAGCAGCAGGGGCTGCTCCGGGTCCCGCTCGCGGCCGTAGGTCGCGAGCAGCGCCTGCGCCTCGATCGGGTCGCCCAGGGTGGTGCCGGTGCCGTGCGCCTCCACGACGTCGACGTCGGCCGTCGTCAGCCCGGCCGACGCCAGGGCGGCGCGGATGACCCGCTGCTGGCTGGGGCCGTTCGGTGCCGTGAGCCCGTTCGAGGCCCCGTCCTGATTGACCGCCGACCCGCGCAGCACGGCGAGGATCTCGTGGCCGTGGCGCAGCGCGTCCGAGCGGCGCTCCAGGACCAGCATGCCGACGCCCTCGGACCAGCCGACGCCGTCCGCGGACTCCGAGAACGGCTTGGAGCGTCCGTCCGGGGCGAGCCCACGCTGTCGGGAGAACTCGACGAAGGTGTCGGGGACGGCCATGACGGTCGCGCCGCCCGCCAGGGCGAGGGAGCACTCCCCCGCCCGCAGGGCCTGCGCGGCGAGGTGCATGGCGACCAGCGAGGAGGAGCACGCCGTGTCGACGGTCATCGCCGGGCCCTCGAGGCCGAACGTGTAGGAGACGCGGCCGGAGGCGACCGACAGGGCGCTGCCCTGCCCGCCGAGCCCCTCGTGCTCCTCGCCGTGGACGGTGGTGACGTAGCCGCTGTACATGACGCCGGCGAACACCCCGGTCGCGCTGCCCCGCAACGACGTCGGGTCGATGCCGGCGCCCTCGATGGCCTCCCACGTCGTCTCCAGCAGCAGGCGCTGCTGGGCGTCGGTGGCGGTGGCCTCGCGTGGGCTCATCCCGAAGAAGTCGGCGTCGAAGTCGCCGGCGGTGTGCAGGAACCCGCCCTCCCGGGCGTAGGAGGTGCCGGTGTGCGCGGGGTCGGGGTCGTAGAGGGCGTCGAGATCCCATCCGCGGTTCGTCGGGAAGCCGGACATGACGTCGGCGCCCTCGGCGAGGACCGACCAGAGTCCCTCGGGTGAGGTGACCCCGCCCGGGAAGCGGCAGCTCATGCCGACGATGACGATCGGGTCGTCGGCGAGGTCCGCGGGGTCGGCGGGGTGCGGCCCGGCGGGGGTCGCCGGGGTGGTGTCCGGCCCGAGGAGCTCGTCGAGCAGGTGCTCGGCGAGGGCGGCGACGCTGGGGTGGTCGAACACGGTCGTCGCAGGGAGGCGCAGCCGGGTGGCGGTGCCGACGCGGTTGCGCAGCTCGACCGCGGTCAGGGAGTCGAACCCGAGGTCGCGGAAGGCACGCTCCGGGTCGATCTCGTCGTCGCCCCCGTGGCCGAGGACGAGGCCGGCCTGGGTCCGCACCAGGTCGCGCAGCGCTTCGCGACGGGCGGCGCGGTCGAGGCCCCCGAGCGCCGCGAGGGTCCCGCGGTCGGCGCTCGCGGTCCGGCGGGCGGGGGTCCGGACGAGTCCGCGCAGCAGCGGCGGCACGACCTCCGCCGCGCGCAGCGCGGCCGGGTCGATCCGGACCGGGACGAGAGCCGGGGCCCCGCTGCGGGTGGCGGCGTCGAACAGCGCGAGGCCCTGCTCGACGTCGAGCAGCGGCATCCCGGACTCCGCGGCGCGGGCGACGTCGCGGTCGGACAGCTCGGCGGTCATGCCGACGCCCTGCGCCCAGGCGCCCCAGGCGAGTGAGGTCGCGGGGAGGCCGAGGTCGCGGCGGTGGACGGCCAGCGCGTCGAGGAAGGCGTTGCCCGCGGCGTAGTTGCCCTGGCCGGCGCTGCCGAGCACGCCGGCGGCCGAGGAGAAGAGGACGAAGGCCGCCAGGTCCAGCCCGGCGGTGGCCTCGTGCAGGTGCCACGCACCGTCGACCTTCGGCGCCAGCACGCGGTGCAGACGCTCGGGGGTCATGGAACTCAGGAGCCCGTCGTCGACGAGACCGGCGGTGTGGATCACGGCGGTCAGCGGCCGCGGCGCCGCCGCGACCAGTTCGTCCACCTGCGCCCGGTCCGCCACGTCACACGCCCGCACCAGCACGCTCGCGCCGAGGGCCTCCAACTCGGCGACCAGCTCCGCCGCCCCCGGCGCGTCGGGACCCTGACGGCTCGACAGCAGCAGCGAGCGCACTCCCCGCTCGGCCACCAGATGCCGCGCCAGCAACCCACCCAGACCACCGGTGCCACCCGTGACCAGCACCGTCCCCTCCGGGTCGAGCCCCCGCGGAACCCTCAACACGATCTTCCCGACATGCCGGGCCATCGAAATGAACCGGAACGCCTCCCGCGCCCGCCGCACGTCCCAACACCGCACCGGCACCGGCTCGAGCGCCCCGACCCCGAACAACCCCACCAGCTCGCCCAACATCGACGCGATCCGACCCGGCTCCACCCACCCCAGATCGAACGCCCGATACATCACCCCCTCCGGCACCGACCCGGCCTCCCGGACGTCGGTCTTGCCCATCTCCAGGAACCGGCCACCCGCCCCCAACAACCCCAGCGAGGCGTCCACGAACTCCCCCGACAGGGCGTTGAGCACCACATCCACCGTCGGGAACCGCTGCGCGAACCCCAGATCCCGCGACGACGCGATGTGATCCCCGGCCACCCCCAACGAGCGCAGCACCTCCCACTTCGGCTCCGACGCCGTCGCATACACCTCGGCGCCGAGGTGGTGGGCGATCTGGATCGCGGCCATCCCCACCCCACCGGCCCCGGCGTGGATCAGGACCTTCTCCCCCGGACGCAGCCCGGCCAGATCCACCAGCGCGTACCAGGCGGTCAGGAACACCAACGGCACCGACGCCGCCGTCGCGAAGTCCCAGCCGGCGGGCACCCGGGTGAGGCGCCGGGAGTCCTGGACGGTGCGGGAGGCGAGACTCCCGGTCATGACGCCGAGGACGGCGTCGCCGACCGCGAGGTCGGTGACCTCGGCGCCGACCTCGGCGACGACACCCGCGCCCTCGTGGCCGAAGGGTCCGGCGTCGCCCGGGTACATGTCCAGGGCCTTGAGGACGTCGCGGAAGTTCAGGCCGGACGCGCGCAGGTCGACGCGCACGTCGAGGGCGCCGAGGGGTGCGTCCGCGGCCTCGGCGGGGACCAGGGTGAGGGCGTCGAGGCTGCCCAGGGCCGGGCTGTCCATCCGCCAGTGCCCTCCGTCGGGGACGACGAGGTCGGTCTCCGTCGCGGCCCGGGCGAGGCGGGGGGTGAGCAGGGCGTCCTCGCGCAGCGCGAGCTGCATCTCGTCGCTGCGCAGCGCGGCGACGAGCTGCTCGCCGTGGGCCACGGTGCTCCGGGTGCGGTGCGGGTCGAGGTCGACGAGGCGCGCGGAGCCGGGGTCCTCGGACGCGGCGGTGCGCAGGAGACCCCAGACCGCGGCGGCCGCGGGGTCGGTCACGCCGCTGTCCCCGGCGTCGACGGCCCCGGCGGTCACGGCGACGACCCTGGTCCCCGTCTGCAGGAGGGCGAGGACGTCGGTGGAGCACGCGTGCGCGGCCGTCGCGGGGTCGCCGCACCCGGTCCGGTCACCGACGACGGGGAGGACGACCGTGGCTCCGGGGTGGTCGGCGACGGCGGCCACGTCGGGCAGGGCGGTGACGGTGACACCGGCGTCCGTGAGGTCCGCGACGAGGGAGGCGGCGAGGTCCGCCGCCGTACCGGCGCCGAGCACGACGACGGGGCCCAGGGGTCGGTCGGCCGGCGCGGCGGCCGGCACCCAGTCGAGGGCGAACAGGGCGTCGCGGGTCGGGTCGGCACGCAGGGCGCCGGCGTCGACGGGCCGGGCGAGCAGGCGGTCGACGGTCGCGACCGGGGCGCCCGCGGTGTCGGAGACGGCGATCGCGGTCCCACCGGTGGCGTCCGTGGTGAGCCGGACGCGCAGCGCGGTGGCCCCGGTCGCGTGCAGGGTGACGCCCTCCCACGCGAACGGCAGGCCACCGGGCCCCCGGGCGGTGAGCAGGGCGGCGTGCAGCGCGGCGTCGAGCAGCGCGGGGTGCAGACCGAAGCCGGCGACGGCGTGCTCGGCGTCCTCGGCCGCGTCGGTGACCGGCAGCGCGACCTCGGCGTACACGCTCGTCGCGTCCCGCCAGGCCGCCTGCAGGCCGCGGAAGGTCGGGCCGTAGGCGAACCCGGCGTCGGCGAAGGCCTCGTAGCAGCCCTCGACCTCGACCGGTTCGGCGCCGACCGGCGGCCAGACGGTGTCGGAGGCCGGCGCCGGGGCGACCGCGGGCGCCACCGTGCCGGAGGCGTGCAGGGTCCACGGCCCGTCGGCGTCGGCCTCGGGGCGGGCGTGGAGGGTGAGCGGACGGGCGCCGGCGTCGTCGGGAGCCCCGACCCGGACCTGCAGCGTGACCGCACCGTCGGGCGACAGCACCAGCGGCGCGGCGAGGGTCAGCTCCTCGACGTGGGAGGCACCGACCTCGTCGCCGGCGCGCACGGCGCACTCGAGCAGCGCGGTGCCGGGCAGGAGCACGGCGCCGGAGACGACGTGGTCGGCGAGCCACGGGTGGGTGGTCGGACCGACCCGGCCGGTCAGCAGGACGCCGTCGTCGTCGGGGAGGTGCACGGCCGCGCCGAGCAGCGGGTGCCCGGCGGCGCCGAGCCCGGCGGCGCGGACGTCGCCCGTGGTGCCGGGGCGCGCGACCGGCCAGAACCACCGGTGCTGGAAGGGGTAGGTCGGCAGGTCGACCGGGGCGCCCGGGAGCGCACCGGTCACGGCGGCCCAGTCCACGGGCAGGCCCCGGACGTGCAGCGCCGCAGCTGTCTCCAGCAGCGCGCGCGCCTCGGGGTGCTCGGCACGCACCGTGGGGACGGCCGCCCCACCGGCGGGCAGGGCGTCGGCGACCAGGGCCGCGAGGACGGCGTCGGGACCGACCTCCACGAAGGTCGTCGCACCGAGGTCGACCAGGGACGCCGCGCCGTCGGCGAACCGGACGGTGTCGCGGACGTGGCGGACCCAGTGCTCGGCCGAGCCCAGCGCGTCGGCGTCGGCGAGGGCGCCGGTGCGGGTGGACACCAGCGGGACCCGCGGTGCGGCCGGGGCGAGGTCCGCGACGGCGGCCCGGAAGTCGTCGAGCATCGGCTCCATCAGCGGGGAGTGGAACGCGTGGCTGACGTCGAGCCGGGTGGTGCGCCGGCCGAGGGCGGCGACCTGCGCGGCGAGGGCGAGCACGGCGTCCTCGGCGCCGGACACGACGACCGCGCGAGGGCCGTTGACCGCCGCGAGTGACACGTCGGGCCCCAGCAGCGGGGTGACCTCGTCCTCGTCCGCCGCGAGCGCGACCATGGCGCCGCCGTCGGGCAGGGCGTCCATGAGGGTGCCGCGGGCGACGACGAGCCGGCAGGCGTCGTCGAGATCCAGCGCCCCCGCGACGTGGGCGGCGGCGATCTCGCCGACCGAGTGGCCGGCGACGGCGTCCGGCACGATCCCCCACGACTCGAGGAGCGCGGCCAGCGCCACCTCGACGGCGAAGATGGCCGGCTGGGCGATGCGGGTGCGGGCGAGCGCCGCGGCGTCGGAGCCCCACACGACGTCGCGCAGGCTCTGCCCGAGGCCTGCGTCGAGGCGCTGCACGACGGCGTCGAACGTCCGCGCGAACACCGGGTGCCGGGCGGCGAGCTCGCGGCCCATGCCGAGGTGCTGCGACCCCTGGCCGGTGAACAGGAACGCGACGCGGCCGCGGGCGACGGCCCCCGTGCGGGCCGCGGTGTCCGGGGCCCCGGCGGCGAGGGCACGCAGGGCGGCGGCGCGCTCGCCAGCGTCGCCGAGGACGACGGCGCGGTGGTCGAAGGCGGCGCGGGCGGTGAGCAGGGCGTGCCCGACGGCAGCCGGGTCCAGCCCGGGGTGGGTCTCGACGTGCGCGAGCAGCCGGGCCGCCTGCTCCCCGAGGGCGGTCGGGGTGCGGGCGGAGAGGACCCACGGGAGGTCGGTGGGCGTGGCGTCCGGGGTCGTCGGGGCGGGCTGCGGGGCGGCCTCGAGCACGACGTGGGCGTTGGTGCCGCTGATCCCGAACGAGGAGATCCCGGCGCGGCGGGGCGCGCTGGCGGCGGGCCAGGCGACGGGGTCGGTGAGCAGCTCGACCGCGCCCGCGGTCCAGTCCACGTGCCGCGACGGGGCGTCGACGTGCAGGGTCCGCGGGAGCACCTCGTGGTGCATCGCGAGGATCATCTTGATGACGCCCGCGACGCCGGCGGCGGCCTGCGTGTGCCCGAGGTTCGACTTGACCGAGCCGAGCCGCAGCGGCCGCTCCGGGTCGCGGTCGCGGCCGTAGGTGGCGAGCAGCGCCTGCGCCTCGATGGGGTCGCCGAGGGTGGTGCCGGTGCCGTGGGCCTCGACGACGTCGACGTCGGCCGGGGTGAGGCCGGCGGCGGCGAGGGCCTGGCGGATGACCCGCTGCTGGCTCGGCCCGTTCGGGGCGGTCAGCCCGTTGGAGGCGCCGTCCTGGTTGACCGCCGATCCGCGCAGCACGGCGAGGATCCGGTGCCCGTTCGCCTCCGCGTCGGAGCGGCGCTCGAGCACGAGCATGCCGACGCCCTCGGACCAGGCGACGCCGTCGGCGGCGTCGGCGAAGGCCTTGGAGCGGCCGTCGGGGGCGAGGCCGCGCTGCCGGGAGAAGTCGACGAAGGTGCTCGGGGTCGACATCACCGTGACGCCGCCCGCGAGGGCGAGCGTGCACTCCCCCGCCCGCAGCGCCGCCGCGGCGAGGTGCAGCCCGACCAGCGAGGACGAGCAGGCGGTGTCGACCGTGACGGCCGGGCCCTCCAGGCCCAGCGTGTAGGACACCCGGCCGGACGCGACGCTCGGCGCGCTGCCGTTGCCGCGGAACGGCTCGTACTCGTCGTCGGTCAGGGCATCGGCGTAGTCGTTGTACATGATCCCGGCGAACACGCCGGTGGCGCTGCCGCGCAGGCTTGTGGGGTCGATCCCGGCGCGCTCCACGGCCTCCCAGGTCGTCTCCAGCAACAGGCGCTGCTGGGCGTCGGTGGCGAGCGCCTCGCGCGGGCTCATCCCGAAGAACTCCGGGTCGAACCACCCGGCGCCGTGCAGGAACCCGCCGGCGCGGACGTGGGTGTGCCCCGGACGGTCGGGGTCCGGGTCGTAGAGGTCCGCGAGGTCCCAGCCGCGATCGGTCGGGAACGGTCCGGTGGCGTCGCCGTCGGCGACCAGCAGCGCCCACAGGTCCTCGGGCGAGGCGACCCCGCCCGGGTAGCGGCACGCCATGCCGACCACCACCACGGGGTCGTCGGTCCCGGTCACGACGGCGGGTGCCGGGGCCGCCGCCGCCGCGGTCGCGTCGAGGGAGCCGTGCAGCTCGGCGTCGAGGTGGTCGACCAGGGCGTTCGGGGTGGGGTGGTCGAAGACCATGGTCGCGGGCAGGCGGAGCCCGGTGGCGGCGTTCAGCCCGTTGCGCAGCTCGACCGCGGTCAGCGAGTCCAGGCCGAGCTCGCCGAAGGGGCGGCCCGCCTCGATCTCGGCGGCGTCGGTGTGGCCGAGGACGTCGGCGATCCGGGCCCGGACGAGGTCGAGCAGCACCTCGCGGCGCCCGGCACCGGCCAGGCCGGCGAGGCGGGCGGCGAGCCCGTCGGTCCCGGTGGCGGCGGTGGAGACCGCGGCGGCACGGCGGGCCGGCGCGCGGACCAGGCCGCGCAGCACGGGCGCGATCTCGCCGCGCGAGCGGAGCACGGCCAGGTCGAGGCGCACCGGGGCGAGGGCGGGCGCCGCGGAGCGCAGCGCGGCGTCGAACAGACCGGTCCCCTGCTCGAGGGAAAGTGGGGGCAGCCCGGAGCGCGCGATGCGCTCGGCGTCGACGGCGGACAGGGCGGCGGTCATGCCGACCTCGCTCGTCCACGGCCCCCACGCGAGCGCGAGGCCGGGCAGGCCGGCGGCACGGCGGTGCCGGGCGAGGGCGTCGAGGAACGCGTTGCCGGCGGCGTAGTTGCCCTGCCCGGGGCTGCCGAACACCGCGGCGACCGAGGAGAACAGCACGAACGCGTCGAGCGGCAGGTCCCGGGTGAGCTCGTGGAGGTGCCACGCGGCGTCGACCTTCGGGGCGAGCACGGCGTCGACCCGGGCGGGGTCGAGGGTGCCGACGACACCGTCGTCGACGGTGCCGGCGGTGTGCACGACGGCCCGCAGCGGGTGCTCGGCCGGGATCCCGGCGAGCAGGCCGGCGAGGGCGGCGCGGTCGGTCACGTCGCAGGCGGCCACCTCGACGTGGGCGCCGAGTGCCGTCAGCTCGTCGACGAGGGCGGCCGCACCGTCCGCGGCCGCGCCCCGGCGGCTCGCGAGCAGCAACCGGCGGGCGCCGTGGGCGGTGACGAGGTGGCGGGCGAGGACCCCGCCGAGGCCGCCGGTACCGCCGGTGACGAGGACGGTGCCCCCGGGGTCGAAGGTGGGGGTGCTGCCCGCCGGGGTCTCGCGGGCCAGCCGCGGCGCGCGCAGCTCCCCGTCGACGACCGCGACGTCGGGCTCCTCGCCGGTGGCGGCGAGCGCGGCGCGCAGGAGGGCCGGGTCGACGTCGCCCGCGGGCAGGTCGAGGTGCGCCACCCGGCCCGGGTTCTCGGTGCGGGCGGTCCGGACGAGCGCCGCGGCGGCCGCGGCGGCGAGGCGGGCGGGCGCGTCGGGCCCGTCGGCCGCCGCGGTGCGGGTGGTGCGGGTGGTGAGCACCAGGCGGGCGTCGAGGGCGCGGTCGTCCGCGAGCCAGGCCTGGAGCAGGGCCAGCGTGGCGGTGACCGCCTCGTGCGCGGCGGTCGCCGGGTGCCCGCCGGAGCCCGCGGGCAGGGCGGCCACCACGACCTCGGGCATCGGGCCCGCCGCGAGGTCCTCGACCACGGCGCACCCGGCCGCGCGGAGCACCGTCGGGAGGTCGTCGTCGGCGCCGAGCACGCCGACGGTGGCCGGCCCGGGACCGTCGACCGGCGCCAGGACGGTGGGTTCGACCCGGAAGAGGGCGTCGCGCAGGGCGGTGTCCGGCTCGCCGGCGGGGACGGCCCGGGAGACGAGGGCGTCGACGGCGAGCACGGGCTCGCCGGTCGTGTCGTACACGGCGATCGACACGGTGTCCTCGCCGTCGGGGACGATCCGGGCCCGCACGGTGCCGGCGCCGGAGGCGGCCAGGTGGACCCCGGACCACGCGAAGGGCAGGCCGCCGGAGCTGAGCAGGCCGCACTCGCCGTAGGCGGCCGCGTGCTGGGCGGCGTCGAGCAGGGCCGGGTGCAGGCCGAAGCCCGCGGCCTCGGTGCCGCAGCGCTCGGGCAGCGCGACCTCGGTGAGGATCTCGGTGCCGCGGCGCCAGGCGGCCCGCAGCCCGCGGAAGGCGGGGCCGTAGTCGAAGCCGAGGTCGGCGAGCCGCTCGTAGCAGCCCGTGAGGTCGATCTCCTCGGCGTCGGCGGGCGGCCAGGCCGCCGCGTCGAACGCGGGGTCCGGGTGACCGCCGCCGACCCCGAGGACGCCCGTGGCGTGCTGGATCCACGACGGGTCGAGCCCGCCCTCCGCGCGGGAGGCGATGCCCAGCGTTCGCCGGCCGTCGTCGTCGGGAGCCCCGACGCGGACCTGCAGCTGCACCGCCCCGCGCTCGGGCAGCACGAGCGGCGCGGCGAGGGTCAGCTCCTCGATCCGGTCGCACTCCACCTCGTCGCCCGCGCGGATCGCGAGCTCGACGAACGCGGTGCCGGGCAGCAGCGCACGCCCACGGACACCGTGGTCGGCGAGCCAGGGGTGGGTGCGCAGCGAGAGGCGGCTGGTGAACAGCACCCCTCCGCCGTCGGCGAGCTCGACGGCGGCGCCGAGCAGCGGGTGCCCGGCGTCGTCGAGGCCCGCGGCGGCGACGTCGCGGGCGCCCCTGGTGGCCGCCGGCCAGTAGCGCTGGTTCGCGAACGGGTAGGTCGGCAGGTCGACCGGGCGGGCCCCGGCGTCGGCGAGCAGGGCGTCCCACCGCACGCCCGCGCCGCGGACCTGCGCGGCGGCGAGGCCGGCCAGGAGCGTCCGCTCCTCCGGGCGGTCTCGGCGCAGCAGCGGGACCGCGACGGCGGCGTCGGGCAGGGAGTCGTCGGCCATGCCGCAGAGCACCGCGTCGGGACCGAGCTCGACGAGGGTGTCGACGCCCAGCCCGACGAGACCGGAGACGGCGTCGGCGAAGCGGACCGACCCGCGGACCTGCCGGGTCCAGTAGTCGGCGCTGCGCAGGTCGGAGGCACCGGCGAGCGCGCCGGTCAGGGTGGAGACGACGGGGATCGTCGGCTCGGCGTACGTCAGCCCCTCGGCGACCGACCGGAACGCGTCGAGCATCGGGTCCATGAGCGGGGAGTGGAAGGCGTGGCTGACCCGCAGGGCCGTCGTCCGGCGGTCACCGAACCGCTCACCGACCGCGGCGACGGTCGCGGCCACGGCGTCCGTGTCGCCGGAGACGACCACGGCGGCCGGCCCGTTGACCGCGGCCAGCGCGACCCCGGGGCCGAGCAGCGGCGTCACCTCCTCCTCGGTGGCGGCGACGGCGACCATCGACCCCCCGGACGGCAGCGCGGCCATGAGCCGGGCGCGGGCGGCGACGAGGGCGGCGGCGTCGGAGAGGGTGAGCACCCCGGCGACGTGGGCCGCGGCGATCTCGCCGACCGAGTGGCCGGCGACCGCGTCGGGGACGAGACCGAGGGACTCGACGAGCCGGTAGAGGGCGACCTCGAGGGCGAACAGTGCCGGCTGGGCCCAGCCGGTGTCGTCGAGCAGCTCCGGCTCGGTGCCCCACACGACCTCGCGCAGCGGGCGGTCGGTGTGGCCGGCGAGGTGCTCGTCGAGCCGGGCGCAGGCCTCGTCGAACGCCGCCGCGAACGCGGGGAACCGGGCGTACAGCTCGCGCCCCGCGCCGAGGCGCTGGGAGCCCTGGCCGGAGAGGACGAGGGCGGTGCCGCCCTCGCCCGCGACGCCGCGGGCGATCTCGGTGGCGGCGGCCGGGACGGCGTCGGCGCAGAGCAGGACCGCGCGGTGCGGGAGGGTCGCGCGCCCCGCGGCCAGGGAGTGGCCGACGTCGACGGGGCGCAGCTCGGGGTGGGTGGCGAGGTGCGCGGACAGGCGGTCGCGCTGGGCGTCGAGGCCCGCGGCGGTCCGCGCCGAGAGGGCGAACGGGACCAGCGCGGGCGGGGTCCCGGCGGGCTCGTTCCCGGTCGCCACGGGGGCCTGCTCGAGGAGCAGGTGGGCGTTGGTGCCGCTGATGCCGAACGACGACACCCCGGCCCGCCGGGGCCGGCCCCGCTCCGGCCACGGGACGGCGTCCGCGGCGAGGCGCACGGCCCCGGCGGTCCAGTCGACGTCGGTGGAGGGCTCCTCGGCGTGCAGGCTGCGCGGCACGGTGGCCGCGCGCAGCGCCATGATCATCTTGATGACGCCGGCGACGCCGGACGCGGCCTGGGTGTGGCCCATGTTCGACTTCACCGAGCCGAGCAGCAGGGGCTCGTCGCGGTCCTGGCCGTAGGTCGCGAGCAGCGCCTGCGCCTCGATCGGATCGCCGAGGGTCGTGCCCGTGCCGTGCGCCTCGACCACGTCGACGTCGCCGGGCGCGAGGCCCGCGCTGCGCAGGGCGGCGCGGATGACCCGCTGCTGGGAGGGCCCGTTCGGGGCGGTCAGCCCGTTCGACGCCCCGTCCTGGTTGATCGCGGAGCCCCGCAGGACCGCGAGGACCGGGCGGCCCGCGCGCTGCGCGTCGGAGAGCCGCATGAGGGCGAGCACGCCGGCGCCCTCGGCCCAGCCGGTGCCGTCGGCGCGGTCGGAGAACGGCTTGCACCGCCCGTCGGCCGCGAGGCCGCTCTGGGCGGTGAAGGCGACGAACGGGCCGGGGGTCGCCATCACCGAGGCGCCGCCGGCGAGGGCCATCGAGCACTCGCCGGCGCGCAGGGCGGCGACCGCCTGGTGCAGGGCGACGAGCGAGGAGGAGCACCCGGTGTCGACCGTGACGGCCGGTCCCTCGGCGCCCAGCGTGTAGGAGAGCCGCCCGGAGATCACGCTCGCCGCGTGGCCGGTCGTCGAGTAGACCTCGACGTCCTCGTCGGAGGCCGCGATCACCTCGCCGTAGTCCTGACCGGTGGTCCCGACGAAGACGCCGGTGTCGCTGCCGCGCAGGCCGGACGGGTCGATGCCCGCGCGCTCGAGGGCCTCCCAGGTGATCTGCAGCAGGATGCGCTGCTGCGGATCCATCGCGACCGCCTCGCGCGGGGAGATCCCGAAGAACCCGGGGTCGAAGCCCGCGACGTCGTCGAGGAACCCGCCGACCTGCGCGAGGCTCGCCCCCTCGCCGTCGCCGGCGAGCCGCTCGAGGTCCCAGCCGCGGTCGGTGGGGAACGGGCCGAGCACGTCGCGACCCTCGACGACGACCTGCCACAGGTCCTCCGGCGACGCGACGCCGCCGGGGAAGCGGCAGCCGATCCCGACGACGGCGACCGGCTCCGCGGCCGCGGCGACGAGCGCCTCGTTCTGGCGCCGGAGCCGCTCGATCTCCTTCAGCGACGTCCGCAGGGCCTCGACGTACTCGTTGCTCGGCGTGCTCATGCGTGTGCTCCAGCTCTCCCGGCTCAGTTCGCCGAGGTCTCGGTCGCCAGCCGCAGCAGGGCCGCGGCGTCGAGGTCGTCGAGGGAGTCCGTGCCGCCGGTGGGGGCGGGCTCGTCGCGGGCGGGGTCGGCGGTCCCGGCGCCGGTCCCGGTGTCGGCGAGCCGCAGCACCAGGTCCAGCAGGCCGGCCCGGCGCAGCGCCCCGACGGGGACGCTGGCGATGACGGCGCGGACGGCGGCGTCGGGGTCGTCGGCGTGCTCGTCGGGGGCCTCCGCATCACCGAAGAGCAGCGTCCCCAGGTGGGCCGCGAGCGCCGTCGGCGTCGGGTGGTCGAAGACGAGTGCCGCGGGCAGGGCCAGGCCGAGGGCCGCACGGAGCCGGTTGCGCAGCTCCACCGCGGTCACCGAGTCGAACCCGACGTCGCGGAAGGCGCGGCCGGCAGGGACGGCGTCGCGGGCCTCGTGCCCGAGGACCGCCCCGGCCTCGGCGCGCACCGCGTCGACCAGCGCGCGGCGGCGCTGGGCGGCGGGCAGGCCCTCGAGGGTGCGGCGCAGGGCGGGGACCTCGTCCGTCGTCTCGGTCGCGGGGTCCGCGTCGGCCGCGAGCGCGGCGACCGCCTCGGGGATCGTGGTGAGCAGCGGGCTGGGCCGCACGGCGGTGAAGGCCGGCGCGAAGACGTCCCAGTCCATCCGCGTGACGGTCACGGCGGTCTCGTCGGCGTCGACCGCGGTCCACAGCGCGTCGACGGCGTCCTGCGGCGGCATCGCGAGCACCCCCTGGCGGTGCAGCCGCTCGTGGACCGCCGGGTCGGCCGCCATCCCGACCTCCCCGAACGTCCCCCAGGCGATCGAGGTCGCCGTCCGACCGTCGGCGCGGCGGCGGGCCGCGAGGGCGTCGAGGTAGGCGTTGGCCGCGGAGTAGCCCGCCTGCCCGCCGCTGCCCCACGTCGCCGCGCCCGAGGAGAACAGCACGAACGCCTCCAGGTCGGCGCCCTCGGTGAGCTCGTCGAGGTGCCGGGCCGCCGCGATCTTCGCGGCCAGCAGCGCGTCGAGGGCGGGCAGGGAGAGCCCGGCGGCCGGGGCGTCACCGTCGGCGACCCCGGCGGCGTGGACGACGGCGGTCAGCGGGAGCTCCGCGGGGACGGCGGCGAGCGTCGCGGCCACGGCGCCCCGGTCGGCGACGTCGCAGGCCGCGATCGTGACGCGGGCGCCGAGCGCCTCCAGCTCGGCGCGCAGCGCGGCGGCCCCGGGGGCGTCCTCCCCGCGGCGGCTGGTCAGCAGCAGGTGCCGGGCGCCGCGCTCGGCGAGCGAGCGGGCGACGCGGCCCCCGATCCCGCCGGTGCCGCCCGTGACGAGGACGGTGCCCCACCCCATCCGGACCGACCGCGGGCCGGTCGCCGGGCGGGGCTCCGGGGTCGTGCCCGGCTCCGTGCCCGGACGGGCGTGCTCGAGCCGGCGGGCGAGGACCCCGCGACGGCGGACGGCCAGCTGGTCCTCCCCCGCAGGTCCGGCGAGGACGGCGCGCAGGGACGTGAGGAGGCGGTCGTCGAGCTCGTCGGGCAGGTCGACCAGGCCGCCCCAGCGGTCCGGGTGTTCCAGGGCGGCGACGCGCCCGAGACCCCAGACCGCACCGCCCGCCGGGTCGGTCACCGGGTCGTCGTCGGCGGCGGCGACGGCGGTCCGGGTGACGCACCACAGGGGCGCGTCGACCCCGGCGTCGCCGAGGGCCTGCAGCGCGACGAGGGTGCGGGCGAGCCCGACCGGGGTGCCGCCCAGCTCCGGGCGCGGCGCGTCGTCGAGGGCGAGCAGCGACACGACGGCGGCGAGGTCGGTCGCGGCGGCGACGTCGGCGAGCCGGGCGGCGAGCGCGGCGCGACCGGTGTCGATCGCCGACCCGACGTCGCAGCGCACCACGTCGGGGCCGAGGGCGTCGAGGACCGCGCGGACCCATCCGTCCTCGGCCCGAGCGGCGGGCACGAGGACGAGCCGGGTGCCGCCGGCGGCCGGCGGGCCGGGGGTGACCGGCGTCCACGTGACGCGGTGGCACAGCTCCCCGACCCGCCACCGGGCCCGGGCGGCGCTCCGCCACGCGGACAGGGCCGGCAGGACCGCCCCCAGCGGGCCGGCGTCGGCGTCGGCGGGGACGCCGAGCGTGTCGGCGAGCCCGGCGAGGTCCTGGCTCTCGACGAGGTCCCAGAACGCCGCCTCCGTGGGGTCGCCCGACCCGGCCGCCGTCGGGGCGGGGGCGGGATCGGGCCAGTAGGCGCGCCGCTGGAAGGGGTAGGTGGGCAGGTCCACGAACCGGCCGGCGGCCGGGACCGTGGTCGACCAGTCGACCGTCGCCCCGTGCACGTGGGCCTCGGCGAGGGCGGTCAGCACCCGCACCGGGCCGCCGTCGTCGCGGCGCAGGGTCCCGAGCACGACGGCGGGCGCCCCGTCCGCCGCGGCGGCGTGCGCCTCCTGGGTCTCCTGCACCGGAGCGGTGAGCACCGGGTGCGGGCTGATCTCGACGAAGACCCGGTGGCCCGCCTCGAGCAGGGCCTCGGTGGCGTCCTGCAGCCGCACCGTGCCGCGCAGGTTGGTGAACCAGTAGCCGGCGTCGAGCGCGGCCCCGTCGAGCCGGGCGCCGGTGACCGTGGAGAAGAACGGCACGGTCGGCGCCTGCGGCCGGATCGGGGCGAGCACCCGGTCCAGCTCGTCGCGCAGGGTGTCCACGTGCCGGCTGTGCGAGGCGTAGTCGACCTGGACCCGGCGGGCCCGGACGCCCGCGGCCGGCGCGACGACGAGCAGCTCGTCGAGCGCGGCGGCGTCCCCGGAGACGACGACCGACGACGGTCCGTTGACGGCCGCGACCGAGATCGCCCCGTCGAACGGGCCGATCAGCTCGGCGACCCGGGCGGCGGGCGCGGCGACCGACACCATCCCGCCGGCGCCGGACAGGCGCGGCAGGAGCAGGCTGCGGCGGGCCACGACGAGCGCGGCGTCGGAGAGACTCAGCGCCCCGGCGACGTGGGCCGCGGCGATCTCGCCCTGCGAGTGCCCGACGACGGCCGCGGGCTCGACCCCGTGCGAGCGCCAGAGGCGGGCGAGGGACACCATCATCGCGAACAGCGCGGGCTGGACGACGTCGACGCGGTCGGCGAGCGCCGGGTCGACCTCGCCGCGCAGCACGGCGGTCAGCGACCAGTCGACGTGCGGGGCGAGGGCGGCGGCGCAGTCGTCGACGGCGGCCGCGAACACCGGCGAGGTGTCCAGCAGCTCCCGGCCCATCCCCCGCCACTGCGCACCCTGCCCGGGGAAGACCAGGACCGGACCGGCCGGGGCGGCCTCGGCGACCCCGCGGACGACCCCGGCGTCCGGCTGCCCGCCGGTGACGGCGGTGAGGCCGTCGAGCAGCGCGGCGCGGTCCCGGCCGACGACGACGGCGCGGTGCCCGAACGCGGCCCGGGTGGTGGCGAGGGCGTGGCCGACGGCGGCGGGCCCGAGGTCCGGCGTCGTGGCGAGGGCGGCGGCCAGGCGGGCGGCCTGGTCCCGGAGGGCCGCGGGCGAGGCCGCGGCGAGCGGCCAGGCGACCGGGCGGCCGTCGTCGGGACGGGGCTCCTCGAGCGGCTCGTCGGCCGGGGCCGCCTCGAGCACGAGGTGGGCGTTGGTGCCGCTGATCCCGAACGACGAGACACCGGCGCGGCGGGGTCGGTCCCCCGTCGCCGGCCAGTCCCGGCCCTCGTGCAGCAGGGACACCGCGCCCGACGACCAGTCGACGTGGGTGGACGGGGTGTCGAGGTGCAGGGTCGCGGGCAGCCGCCCGCCCCGCATCGCACCGATCATGGTGATGACGCCGGCCACGCCGGCCGCGGCCTGGGTGTGCCCGATGACCGACTTGACCGAGCCCAGCAGCAGCGGCTCGTCGCGGTCGCGGCCGTAGGTCGCGAGCAGCGCCTGCGCCTCGATCGGGTCGCCGAGGGCCGTGCCGGTGCCGTGCGCCTCGACCACGTCGACGTCGCCGCCCTCGAGCCCGGCGTGGGCGAGGGCCTGGCGGATCACCCGCTGCTGAGCCGGGCCGTTCGGGGCGGTCAGCCCGTTGGAGGCACCGTCCTGGTTGACCGCGGACCCGCGGATCACCGCGAGCACGCGGTGGCCGTGGCGGCGCGCGTCGGAGAGCCGCTCGAGGGCGAGGACGCCGACGCCCTCGGCGAGGGTCATGCCGTCCGCGGCGTCGGAGAACGGCTTGCAGCGCCCGTCGGTCGCGAGCGCCCGCTGCCGGGCGAACCCGATGAACGCCTGCGGGGTCGACATGATCGCGGCGCCGCCGGCGAGGGCCAGGGAGCTCTCCCCGCTGCGCAGCGACTGGCACGCGAGGTGCATCGCGACCAGCGACGACGAGCAGGCGGTGTCGATCGTGACGGCCGGCCCCTCCAGCCCGAACAGGTAGGAGACCCGGCCGGAGAGCACGCTCGCGGCCGTGCCGGTGACCATGTGCGACTCGGTGCCGGCACCGCCGGTCCGGGCGACCTCGGCGTAGTCGGCGTACGTGGCGCCGAAGAACGTGCCCGCGGCCGTGCCGCGCAGGGCCGCGGGGTCGATCCCGGCCCGCTCCAGGGCCTCCCACGTGGTCTCCAGCAGCAGCCGCTGCTGCGGGTCCATCGCGACGGCCTCCCGCGGGGAGATCCCGAAGAAGGCGGGGTCGAACTGCGCGGCGTCGTGCAGGAAGCCGCCCTCGCGGGCGTACGTGCGGCCCTCCCGGTCGGGGTCGGGGTCGTAGAGCCCGGCGGTGTCCCACCCCCGGTCGGTCGGGAACGCGGAGATGGCGTCGACGCCGTCGAGGGCGAGCGCCAGCAGCTCCTCCGGTGTGCTCACCCCGCCCGGGTAGCGGCAGGCCATCCCGACGACGGCGACGGGCTCGTCCGGGTCCGCTGCCGCGACGGGGGCCGGGACCGGCCCGGCGGCGGCCGGACCGGGCCCGCCGACGAGCTCGCGCAGGTGGTCGGCGAGGGCCGCGGGGCTGGGGTGGTCGAAGACGAGGGTGGAGGGCAGCACGAGACCGGTCACGGCGGCGAGCCGGGTGCGCAGGGCCACCGCGGTGACGGAGTCGAAGCCGGCGTCGCGGAAGGCCCGGTGCTCGCCGACCGCGTCGGCCCCGTCGTGCCCGAGGACGGCGGCGGCCTCGGCACGGACCAGGTCGCGGACCAGGCGGCGCGCCTCGGCGTCGCCGAGCCCGGCGAGCCGGCCCGCGAGACCGTCCGCGGGGGCCGCGACGGCGTCCGGGGAGGCGGGCGTGAGCCGGCGGCGGACCTCCGGGACGTCGTCGAACAGCCGGGACGGTCGGCCCGCGGTGAAGACGTCGTGGTAGACGTCCCAGTCGATGTCCATCAGCCCGAGGACGGTCTCGTCGTCGTCGAGCACGCGGCGCAGCGCGGCCAGGGCCAGCGGCGGGTCGAGGTACTCGAGGCCGCTGCGGCGGATCTGGTGCGGGTCGGCGAGCGCACGCTCGGCCTCGTCGGGCCACTTGCCCCAGTGCACCGACGTCGCGGCCGCGCCGCGGGCACGACGGGCGTGGGCGAGGGCGGAGAGGTAGGCGTTGCCCGCGGCGTAGGCCGCGTGGATGCCGCTGCCCCACATGCCTGCGGTGGAGGAGTACAGGACGAACGCGTCGAGCTCGTCGTCGTCGAGCAGCTCGTCGAGGATCTCCGCGCCGGTGACCTTCGCGCGGACGACCTCGGCGACCTCGGCGACCGTCGTGTCGGCGATCGCGGCGAGCTCGATGACGGCCGCGGTGTGGATCGCCGTGCGCACCGTGCGGCCGTCCGCGCGCAGCCCGTCGAGGAGGGCGGCGACGTCGGCGCGGTCGGCGACGTCGCAGGCGGCCACGGTGACCTCGGTCGGCGAGCCCGCGAACTCCGCGACCAGGTCGGCCGCGCCCGGGGCGTCCGGCCCGCGACGGCTGACGAGCACCACGTGCTCGGCGCCCTGCTCGGCGAGCCAGCGGGTCAGGTCGGGCGCGAGGGTGCCGGAACCGCCCGTGACGAGGGTGGTGCCCCGGGGACTCCAGGTGCGCGACGCCGGGCCGGCGGTGGTCGGGGCGCGCAGGATGCGGCGGGCGAGCACACCGGACGGGCGCAGCGCGAGCTGGTCCTCCCCGTCGGTCCCACCGGCGAGGACCCCGGCGAGGCGGCCCAGGCTGCGCTCGTCGAGCTCGGCGGGGAGGTCGACGGTGCCGCCGACGCGCTCCGGGTGCTCGACCGCGGCGGTCCAGCCGAGACCGAGCACCAGCGCCTGCCGCGGCGCGGTGAGGGTCTCGGCCGGGGTCGCGGCGAGGGCCCCGCGGGTGAGGAACCACAGGGGGGCGCCGATCCCCGCGTCCCCGAGGGCCTGGACCAGCGCGACCGACAGGGCGAGCCCGCGGGTGGCGCCGGGCGCGGCCCGGTCGTCCTCCTCGGCCTCGGCGAGCATCGACACGATCCCGGTGACGCGGTCCGCGCCGGCAGCGAGGAGGCGGTCGGCGAGGTGCGCACGGTCGGCGTCCTCGGTGCCGTCGAGCAGCAGGGTGTCCACGTCGACCCCGGAGCGCGCCAGGGCGGCCACGACGGCGTCGGTGGCCCCGGCCGGCCCGGTGCCCGCGTCGGTCCCGGCGACGACCAGCCAGGGGCCGGTCGGGGCCGCGGGGCGGGTCCGGGTGACCGGCGTCCAGCCCACGCGGTAGCGCCAGGCCTCGACCGAGGCGCGGTCGGCCCGGGCGCGGCGCCACGCGGTCAGGCCCGGGAGGATCGCGGCGGCGGACTCGGCGTCGGTGCCGAGGGCGTCGCGCAGCGTCGGGAGGTCCGCGCGGTCGACCGCGCTCCAGAACTCGTCGTCGGCCGGTGCCGCGGTGTCCGCGGCCGGTGCCGGGGCGGGCGAGGGCCAGTAGTGCTCGTGCTGGAAGGCGTAGGTCGGCAGGGCGACCGGGGCGCCGGGCCCGGGGAGCGCGTCGTCCCAGCCCACCTCGACGCCCCGGACGGCGAGCTCGGCCGCGGCGAGCTGCAGCCGCGCGGACCCGCCGTGGCAGCGGCGCAGCGTGCCCACCGCGACCCCCGGGACCCCGGCCGCGTCGATCGCGTCCTGCACCGCCATCGCGAGCACCGGGTGCGCGGAGACCTCGACGAAGGCCCGGTGGCCCTGCGCGAGCAGCGTCGTGACGGCGTCGCCGAACCGCACCCGGCCACGCAGGTTGTCGAACCAGTAGCCGCCGTCGAGCTCCGGACCGGAGAGCCACTCCCCCGTCACGGTGGAGAGCATCGGGACCGTCGCCGCGCGAGGGGCGACCGGGGCGAGGACGTCGAGGAGCTCGGCGCGCAGGTCCTCGACCTGCTCGGAGTGCGACGCGTAGTCCACCGCGATGCGCCGGACCCGCACCTCCTGCGTGGCCAGCTCCGCGGCGAGGGAGTCGAGGGCCTCCGTCGCCCCGGCGACCACCACCGCCCGCGGGCCGTTGACCGCCGCCACCGACACCCCGGCCCGGCCGGCGAGGCGGGCATCGACGTCGGCGACCGGCAGCGCCACGGACATCATCCCGCCGCGACCGGCCAACGACCCCGCGATCGCGCGGCTGCGCAGCGCGACGACCCGGGCGCCGTCACGCAGCGAGAGCGCCCCCGCGACGACCGCGGCCGCGATCTCGCCCTGCGAGTGGCCGAGGACCGCGTCCGGTTCCAGCCCGCGTCGCCGCCAGTGCTCCGCCAGCGCCACCATCACCGCGAACGACGCCGGCTGCACCACGTCGACCCGGTCGAGCGCCGCCGGGTCGGGGTCGCGCAGGACCTCGACGAGCGGCACGTCGGTGAACTCGGCCAGCGCAGCCGCGCACGCGTCGATCGACGCGGCGAAGCCCGGGTCCTCGTCGAGCAGGCGGGCGCCCATGCCCACCCACTGCGCCCCCTGCCCGGGGAAGACGAACACCACCCGGCCCGCGACGTCCGCGGCGCCGCGCACCACCACCGGGGACGGCCGGCCGGTCGCGACCGCGGCGACGCCGGCCAGCAGCTCGGCGGGGTCCTCCCCCACGACGACGGCCCGGTGCTCGTGGCGCGCGCGGGTCGCGAGGAGGGCGTGGGCGACGTCGCGCGGGTGGGGCGTCCCCGCGCCGTCCCCCGCGCCGTCCCCCGTGCCGTCCCCCGCCCCGTCGAGCGCGGCGTGCAGGGCCGCGGCCTGGGCCCGGAGGGCGGGCTCGGTGTGCCCGGAGATCACCCAGGGCACCGGTCCGGCGGGGACGTCGTCGGTGGCGGCCGCCGGCACCGGAGCCGGGTCCGGGGCCTGCTCGAGCACGGCGTGGGCGTTGGTGCCGCTGATGCCGAAGGACGACACCGCGGCACGCCGCACCCGCTCGCCGGCAGGCCAGGCGACCGGCTCGCCGAGCAGCCGCACGGAGCCCGCGGACCAGTCCACGTGCGCGGTCGGCTCGCCGGCGTGCAGGGTGCGCGGCAGCACGCCGTGCCGCAGCGCCATCACCATCTTGATCACGCCGGCGACCCCGGCGGCGGCCTGGGTGTGCCCGATGTTCGACTTCAGCGAGCCGAGCCAGAGCGGACGGTCGGCGGCGCGGTCGCGGCCGTAGGTGGCGAGCAGCGCCTGTGCCTCGATGGGGTCGCCGAGGCGGGTGCCGGTGCCGTGGGCCTCGACCACGTCGACGTCGCCCCCGGTCAGCCCGGCGGCGGCGAGGGCCTGGCGGATCACCCGCTCCTGCGCCGGGCCGTTCGGGGCCGTGAGCCCGTCGGACGCGCCGTCCTGGTTGACCGCCGAGCCGCGCAGCACGGCGAGCACCGGGTGGCCGTGGGCGACGGCGTCGGAGAGCCGCTCGGCGACCAGGACCCCGACGCCCTCCGCCCAGCCGGTGCCGTCGGCGGCGTCGGAGAACGCCTTGCAGCGCCCGTCCGGGGCGAGGCCGCCCTGGGCCGTGAACTCCACGAACGCCGCCGCGTCCCGCAGGATCGTCACCCCGCCGACCACGGCCAGCGACGACTCCCCCGTCCGCAGCGAGTGGGCGGCGAGGTGCAGGGCGACCAGCGACGACGAGCAGGCGGTGTCGACGGTGACCGCGGGCCCCTCGAGACCGAGGGTGTAGGCGAGCCGGCCGGAGAGCACGCTCGCGGCGGTCCCGGTGAGGGCGTGCCCGGAGAGCTCGGGACCGGCCCCGGCCGACGGGGCGCCCCACGAGTAGGAGCCGACGAACACCCCGGCCGCGGTCCCGCGCAGGGCGGTCGGCGGGATCCCCGCCCGTTCCAGGGCCTCCCACGACACCTCGAGCAGCAGCCGCTGCTGCGGGTCCATCGCGGCCGCCTCGCGCGGCGACACCCCGAAGAACGGGGCGTCGAACCGGGCGGCGTCGTCGAGGAAGCCGCCGTGGCCGGTCGCGCTGGCCGTGCGCAGCGCCTCCAGGTCCCAGCCGCGATCGACCGGGAAGGTGGAGACGGCGTCCCCGCCGCGCTCGACCAGGTCCCACAGCGATTCCGGGGAATCGACGCCGCCGGGCAGCCGGCAGCCCATCCCGACGATGGCCACCGGCTCGCCGTCGCGCGATTCCAGTTCCGCGATCCGCGCCTTCGCGCGACGCAGGTCCGCGGTGACCCGACGCAGATACTCGACGACGCGGTCGGGCGATTCCTGTGATTCCTGCGATTCCTGCGCGCCGTTCCGGGATTCCGGCATCGATCCGTCCTCACTTCTCTCGCACGAACTGCGGGCAGCGCGTCGCTCAGGTCGTCTCGAACTCGTCGTCGATGAGGTCGAGCAGGTCGGAGACCGCGAGACCGGACAGGTCGTCGGCCTCCGGGGCGGCTCCTCGTCCGGCCGCGGCCGGGCGGTCCTCCCCGGCCAGCCCGGCGAGCCGGGCGGCGGCCCGCTGCGGGGTCGGGAAGTCGATGGCGAGGGTGGCCGGGACGGGCAGGCCGGTCGCCGCGACGAGCCGGGCGCAGAGCTCGACCCCCGCGAGCGAGTCGAACCCGAGCTCCCGGAAGCGGGCCGCCGGCCCGATCTCGTCGGTGCGCCGGTGCCCGAGCACCGCCGCGGCGTGGTCGCGGACCAGCTCGAGCAGGTGCCGCTCCCGCGCGGCCGGGGCCATCGCCGCCAGCCGGGCGCGCACCGCGTCGGACGGGTCGGCCCCGTCGGCCGGGCCGGCGGTGTCCGTCGGGTCGGCGGGCCCGCCGGAGGTCCGCGGCGCCCGGACGCCGGCCGGCGTCGGCCAGTAGCGGGTCCGCGTGAAGGCGTACGTCGGGAGCTCGACCCGGCGGGCACCGGTGCCGGCGAAGTAGGCGTCCCAGTCCAGCGGGACGCCGAGGACGTGCAGGCGCCCGAGCGCCCCGGCGAGCGCGCTCTCCTCGGGGCGGGTCGCGCGCAGGACCGACACCACGTCCACCCCCGCGTCGCCGAGGGTCTCGCGGGCCATGGCGGCGAGCGTCCCGCCGGGCCCGAGCTCGACGAGCAGGTCGGCGCCGCCGGCGACGAGGGTCGTGACGCCGTCGGCGAAGCGGACGGTGTCGCGCGCGTGCCGCACCCAGTGCTCGACGGTGCACAGCGCCGGGTCGGCGAGGCGCCCGGTCCGGGTGGAGAGCACCGGGATCGTCGGTTCCGCGAACCGGAGCCCGGCGAGCACCGACCGGAAGTCCGCGAGCATCGGGTCCATCAGCGGTGAGTGGAAGGCGTGGGAGACCGCCAGCCGGCTGGTGCGGTGGCCCCGCCCGGCGAGCTCGGCGGCGACCCGCTCGACGGCCTCGCCGGCGCCGGCGACGACCACGGAGTGGGGCCCGTTGACGGCGGCGAGGGCGGCGTCCGGCCCGAGCAGCGGCGTCACCTCGTCCTCGCTCGCCGCGATCGCGGTCATCGCGCCGCCGGCGGGCAGGGCCTGCATGAGGCGGGCGCGCGCCGCGACGAGCTCGGCGGCGTCGGGCAGCGAGAGGACCCCGGCGACGTGCGCGGCCGCGATCTCCCCCACCGAGTGCCCGGCGACCGCCTCGGGGCGCAGGCCGAGCGAGGTCACGAGCGCGAACAGCGCCACCTCGAGCGCGAACAGGGCGGGCTGGGCGGCACCGGTGCGGTGCAGCTCCTCGGCGTCGTCGCCCCAGACCACCTCCCGGACCGGGCGGTCCAGACGCGGGTCCAGCTCGGCGCACACCGTGTCGAGGGCGTCGGCGAACACCGGGAACCGGGCGGCGAGCTCGCGGCCCATCCCGAGCCGCTGGCTGCCCTGCCCGGCGAACAGCACCGCGACCCGCGGGGTGCGCGCCGTGCCGCGCGTCTCCTCGACGTGACCGTCGGGGCCCGGCAGCAGCACCGCGCGGTGGGGCAGCCCGGCACGCCCGGTGGCCAGGGAGAACGCGACGTCCCGCGGGGCGGGGGCGGGGCGGCCGCCCAGCCGTGCGAGCTGCGCGAGCTGTGCGCCGAGGGCCGCCGGGGTGGCGGCGGAGACGAGCCACGGCGCGGCGTCGGGGGCACCCGCGACGGTCGGCGCCGCGTCCGGCGCGACCTCGGCCGGGGCCTCCTCGAGCAGGACGTGGACGTTGGTGCCGCTGATCCCGAAGGACGACACCCCGGCGCGACGGGGACGTCCCGTGCGTGGCCAGGCGACCTCGGCGGTGAGCAGGCGGACCGATCCGGCGCTCCAGTCGACCGCGGTCGTCGGGACGGTGACGTGGTCGGTCCGGGGCATCAGCTCGTGGCGCAGGGCCTCGACGGTGAGGATCAGGCCGGCGACGCCGGCCGCCGCCTGGGTGTGCCCGAGGGTCGACTTCAGCGAGCGCAGGTGCAGCGGGTGGGCCGGGTCGCGGTCGCGGCCGTAGGCGGCGACGAGCGCGGCCGCCTCGACCGGGTCGCCGAGGCGGGTGCCCGTGCCGTGGGCCTCGACGAGGTCGACCTCCGCGGGGGTCAGGCCGGCGTCGTCGAGCGCGAGCGCGACCAGCGCGCGCTGGGCGTCCCCGCTCGGGGCGGTCAGGCCGTCGGTGGCGCCGTCGTGGTTGACCGCCGATCCGCGGACGAGGGCGAGGACGGGGTGACCGGCCGCCCGCGCGACCGATAGGCGCTCCAGCAGCACCACGCCGACGCCCTCGGACCACACCGTGCCGTCGGCGTCGTCGGCGAAGACCTTG
Organism: Actinomycetospora sp. NBRC 106378; assembly: GCF_030269685.1. Classification (GTDB taxonomy): domain Bacteria; phylum Actinomycetota; class Actinomycetes; order Mycobacteriales; family Pseudonocardiaceae; genus Actinomycetospora. Next base: position 92,145 of record NZ_BSTT01000005.1, on the reverse strand, counting down.
GCGTGCCCGTCGGCGGCGAGGCCACCCTGTCGGCCGTGCGCCACGAACCCGGTCGGGGTGCACATCACGCACACCCCGCCCGCCAGCGCCGCGTCGCACTCCCCCGCGCGCAGGGCCCGCACGGCGAGGTGCAGCGCGGACAGCGACGACGAGGAGGCGGTGTCGACGGTGAGCACCGGCGCGCGCAGGTCGAGCAGGTGGGCGAGCCGGCCGGCGGCGACGCCGGGCGTGAGGCCGGTCAGCGCGTGCCCGCCGAGGTCCTCCGCGGCGTCGCGGGTGACCGCCCCGTAGTCCTGACCGCTGACGCCGAGGTAGACCCCGGTCCGGCTGCCGCGCAGCGCGGTCGGGTCGAGGCCGGCCCGCTCCAGGGCCTCCCACGCGCACTCGAGGACCTGACGCTGCTGCGGGTCGGTGGACAGCGCCTCGCGCGGGGACATGCCGAAGAAGGCGGCGTCGAAGTCGGCGGCCCCGTCGAGGAACCCGCCCCGGACCGGGGTCGTCGTGTCCCATCCCCGGTCGTCGGGTGCCGCGGTGACCGCGTCGCGGCCGGCACGCACGAGCTCCCACAGGTCTGCCGGCGTGCGGACCCCGCCCGGGTAGCGGCAGGCGGTCCCGACGACCGCGATCGGATCGGTCACCTCGGTCCCACCTCCGGCGGACGGCCCCTGGACTGGCATGGACCGGACCGTAGGGTCGCCGCGGCTGAGGTTTTCCCCAACAACCCGCCGCCGGGGTCGGGGACGGACTAGGGATTCCCGGGGCTCCCGCGTGGGACCAAGGAACGCACCGGAACAACGGGGGGCGCACGCCGTCTCCCCGGCGCCGGCGACCGTTCCCGACGCGGGGCGGCGCGGCGCACGACCGCGGGGAGGGTGCTGTCCATGGTTGAGGATCGGGGTCCGGTTCTCTTCGTCAGCTACGCGGAGAGCGGACTGCTCAATCCGATGCTCGTGCTGGCCGAGGAACTGTCACGGCGAGGGGTCCGGGACCTGTGGTTCGCCGCCGACGAGAAGGCGCGCGACGAGGTGACCGCCGCCGGCGTCGGCACCCCGGTGGAATTCGCCTCCCTCGGCGGGACCGTCTCCCGGATGTCCGCGGTGACGTGGGACGACGAGACCTACGCGGCGGTGACCCAGCGTTCGCGCTTCCGGGCGCACCGCGCCGTCATCGAGCACTCGTTCTCCCCGGAGGCCCGCATCCCGAAGTACCGGGCGCTCGAACGGATCGTCGACGAGGTCCGGCCCGGGCTCATGGTCGTCGAGAGCATGTGCGACTTCGGGGTCGAGGTGGCGATCACGCGCGGCATCCCGTTCGTGCTCTCGGTGCCCTTCGTCGCGAGCAACGTGCTGACCTCGCACGTGCCGTTCGCGCGGTCCTACACCCCGCGCGGCTTCCCGGTCCCGCACTCGGGACTCCCGGCGCGGATGACCCTGCGGCAGCGCCTGGCCAACCAGCTGTTCCGGTGGCGGACCCTCGCGATGTTCGTCGGGCCCCGGATGCGGGCGGTCGCGGCCCGCGACCTCGAGGTGCGGGCGGAGCTGGGCATCGCCCCCGAGGCGCGGCAGCTGATGGCGCGCATCGACCACGCCGAGGCCGTGCTCTGCTACTCGGTGCCCGAGCTGGACTATCCCTTCGATCTCCCCGCGAAGCTCCGGCTGGTCGGCACCATGGTGCCGCCGCTGCCCCAGAGCCCCGGCGACGACGAGCTCACCGACTGGCTGGACGCGCAGAAGTCGGTCGTCTACATGGGCTTCGGGACGATCACCCGGCTGACCCGCGGGCAGGTCGCGGCGCTGGTCGAGGTCGCCCGACGGCTCGACGACCGCGGCCATCAGGTGCTCTGGAAGCTCCCCCGTGACCAGCAGGCGATGCTGCCGCCGGCCGCGGAACGACCCGGGAACCTGCGGGTGGAGAGCTGGCTGCCCTCGCAGCTCGACGTGCTCGCCCACCCCGCCGTCAAGGTCTTCTTCACCCACGCCGGCGGCAACGGCTACCACGAGGGCCTCTACTTCGGGAAGCCGCTCGTCGTCCGCCCGCTGTGGGTCGACTGCGACGACCAGGCCGTCCGCGGCCGCGACGCCGGGGTGAGCCTCACCCTCGACGACCCGCAGGACGTCGACCCCGACGACGTCGTCGACAAGCTCGTCCGCGTGCTCGACGAGCCCGCCTTCACCGCCCGCGCCGAACACGTCGCCGGGCTGCTGCACGCCGCGGGTGGCCGGGAGGCCGCCGCCGACCTGGTGCTCGGGCTCCACGCCCCGGCCCCCGCCTGATCGAGGAGCGCCCGATGCCCTACACCCATCCCGTGTCCCGGCCCTGGCTCGCCGGCCGCGAACTGGAGTACGTGACCGAGGCCGTCTCCGGCGGCTGGATCTCCTCCCAGGGGCCCTACATCCCCCGCTTCGAGGAGGCGTTCGCCGCCTTCAACGACTACCCGCACGGCGTCGCGTGCTCGTCCGGCACGACGGCGCTGACCCTCGCGCTGCGCGCGCTCGGGGTCGGGCCCGGCGACGAGGTGATCGTCCCCGAGTTCACGATGATCGCGACGGCGTGGGCGGTGACCTACACCGGCGCGACCCCGGTGTTCGTCGACTGCGCCGACGACCTGAACATCGACGTCACCCGGATCGAGGAGAAGATCACCCCGCGCACGAAGGTGATCCTGCCCGTCCACGTCTACGGCCGCCGGGCCGACATGGACGCGATCATGGGGCTGGCCTACGAGTACAACCTGCGCGTCGTGGAGGACTCGGCGGAGGCCCACGGGGTCCGGCCGGTGGGCGACATCGCCTGTTTCTCGCTCTTCGCCAACAAGATCATCACCGCGGGCGAGGGCGGGATCTGCGTGACCCGCGACCCGCACCTCGCCGAGCAGATGGCGCACCTGCGCGCGATGGCCTTCACCCGCGACCACAGCTTCCTGCACAAGAAGCTCGCCTACAACTTCCGGATGACGAACATGCAGGCCGCCGTCGCCTACGCCCAGACCGAGCAGCTCGAGGAGATCCTCGAGACCCGCCGCGACATCGAGAAGCGGTACGACGACGCCCTGACCGACGTCCCCGGCGTCACCCTCATGCCCCAGCGCGACGTGCTGTGGATGTACGACCTGCGGGCCGAGTGCCGGGACGAGCTGCTCACCCACCTCGCCGACCGCGGCGTCGAGACCCGGGTGTTCTTCAAGCCGATGAGCCGCCAGCCGGACTACTACGACCCGGCGTGGCCGGACCTCAACGCCTCGCGCCTGAGCGACGACGGCTTCTACCTGCCGACCCACACGGGGCTGACGGCGCAGGACCAGGAGTACATCACCGACGAGGTCCGTGCGTTCTACGGAGCGGCATGAGCACCGACACCGACACCGGGACCACGGCAGACACCACGGCGACCGCGGCGTGCCCGGTCGCCTTCCCGCTGCGCCGACCCGGCTGCCCCTTCCCGCCCCCGGAGTACGCCACCTACCGCGACGCCGGCCCGGTGCGCTCGGAGCTGCCGAGCGGCCCGCTGTGGCTGGTCACCCGCCACGAGGACGTCCGGGCCGTGCTGACCGACCCGCGGATCAGCGCCGACCCCTCCCGGCCGGGCTTCCCCCGCGCGGCCCGGACCGGCGGTGCGCCGTCCCAGGCGGAGATCCCGGGCTGGTTCGTCTCCCTCGACGAGCCCGAGCACGCCCGGTTCCGCCGCACGCTCATCCCCGAGTTCACGGTGCGCAAGGTCCGCGAGCTGCGTCCGGCCATCGCGGAGATCGTCGACGAGCTCGTCACGACGATGCTCGCCCGCGGCACCCGCGCCGATCTCGTCGAGGACTTCGCGCTGCCGGTGCCCTCGCTGGTCATCTCCCGGATGCTCGGGGTGCCGCGGGCGGACCGTGACTTCTTCGAGGCCCAGACGAAGGTCCTGGTCACCCTGAGCTCGACCGACGCCGAGCGCGACGCCGCGTCGGCGGGGCTGCTGCGCTACCTGAACCGGTTGATCCGGATCCGGCGCAGCCGCCCGGGCGACGACCTGATCTCGAAGCTCATCGCCGCCGGGACGATCGAACCGCACGAGCTGTCCGGGGTCGCGATGCTGCTGCTCATCGCCGGCCACGAGACGACGGCGAACAACATCGGGCTCGGCATCGTGCAGCTGCTGACCAACCCCCGCTGGATCGGGGACGACCGGGTCGTCGAGGAGATGCTGCGCTTCTACTCGGTGGCCGACCTCGTCGCGTTCCGCGTGGCGACCCAGGACGTCGAGATCGGGGGGCGGCGGATCCGCGCCGGGGAGGGCATCGTGCCGCTGCTCGCGGCCGCCAACCACGACCGCGACGTGTTCGCCGACCCGGACGGCTTCGACCCGGAGCGCTCGGCGCGCTCGCACGTCGCCTTCGGGTTCGGGGTGCACCAGTGCCTCGGGCAGCACCTCGTCCGCGCGGAGATGGAGATCGCCTACCGCACCCTGTTCGAGCGCATCCCGACGCTGCGTCTCGCGGTCGACGTCGACGAGCTGCCCCTGAAGTACGACGGCGTGCTGTTCGGCCTGCACGCCCTGCCCGTCACCTGGGACTGATCCCGCCATCCCCGCCGCCCCGCGGCCACGACGACGAGGGCCCCACCTCCCGGCCGGGAGGTGGGGCCCTCGTCGTGCGGCCCGCCGTCACCAGGTGATCGGGATCTCCGTCAGCCCGGCGGAGAGCTGGCCACCGACCATCTGCAGCTGCTCGAAGGGCCGGACCAGCCGCAGCTCGGGCAGGTGAGTGAAGAGCAGGGTGAACGCGACGCGCAGCTGCACGCGCGCGAGCGGCGCGCCGATGCAGTGCCAGATCCCGTGCCCGAAGGTCAGGTGCGGGTTCTCGGTCCGCCCGACGTCGAAGGTCTCCGGGTCGGTGAAGACGTCGGTGTCGAAGTTGACGAGCGTGAAGTCGAGCAGGACCAGGTCACCCGCGCGGATGGTCACGTCCCCGCACGGGATGTCGGCGAGGGCGTAGCGCGGGAGCACCGACCCGCCGGCCTTGGCGCTGCGCAGGACCTCCTCCACCGCCGAGCGCATGACCCGTTCGTCGGCGAGCGCCGCGGCGAGCTGGTCGCGGTGGCGGTCGAGCAGGACCACCCCGAGGTCGACGTGGCCGGCGACGCTGTCCAGCCCCGCGAAGAGCAGGCCGGTCAGGATGTGCGAGACCCGCTCGTCGGACTCCTCGCGGGCGACCATGCGCGACACCACGTCGTCGCCGGGGTCGGCGCGGCGCCGGCGGGCGAGGTCACCGAGCAGGTCGAACATGCGGCGTTGCGCGGCGAGGACGGCGTCGGCGCCGTCGACGTAGCGCATCTCGGCGAGGATCTCCACGAGGCGGGGCCGGTCGTCGGCCTCGATGCCCATCAGGCCGCACTGCACACCGAGGGAGAACGGCGCGGAGAACGCGGTCCGCAGGTCGGCCGGGGACCCGCCGGCGACCATCCGCCCGAGGACGTCCTCGGCGATGGCGTGCACGGTCGGCTCGAAGTCGAGGACCCGGCGCGCGGAGAACTGCGGGCTGAGCAGCCGGCGCATGCGGACGTGGGCGGCGTGCGCCTCCTCGACGGTGTCGCCCATGAGCATGTCGAGGAACGGGTTGCGGACGAACCGCGCGGCGTTCTCGGGGTCGTCGTGGGCACGCCCGAGACGCTCGTCGTGGAGCAGGTCCTTGAGCTCGGCGTGCCGGGTCACGAGCCATCCGTGGTCGCCGGCCGGGGTCCGCACGCGGCAGACCGGGGCCTCGCGCTGCAGCTCGGTCAGACGTTCGTCGACCCGCAGCAGCCGCGGCGGCAGCACGGTCTCGGAGGTGTACGGCGCGGGCTCGGGCCGCAGCGCCGGGTCGGTCGCGTCGGCGGGGGCGCCGTGCCCGGTGATCGGGCAGGAGGCCGTCGGGGAGGAGGTCATGCCGGGACTCCGTTCGTCGCGGGGTGCGCGGGGGTGCTCGTGGCCCCGAAGCGCTCGGTCAGCCAGTCCTCGATCGCGGCGGCGGTCAGCGAGGAGTGCTCCTTGGCCAGGGACAGGTGGTCGGCCGCGATCTCGCGGCGGTCGTCCGCCGGGGCCGCCGAGGTGTCGAAGATCAGCCCGTTGTTCGGCTGCGTCGCGCGCACGAGCAGGGTCGGCGCGGTGGTCGGGGCGCTGTCGATGCGGGTCATGGCCATGAACCAGTGCGCCATGGCCGACATCCGCGCGCTGTTGAGCGTCACCGACGGCGAGTCGACGTCGGCGAGGTAGAACGACATCGTCCGGTCGAGGTCGTTGTGCTCCCCGTCGCGGTAGCGGATGGACGGGGTGTCGAGCAGGACGACGCCCTCCGGGCGCACGCCCCAGGTCTCCTCGAGCACGCCCGCGGCCAGGTAGGCCAGCGAGCCGCCGCTGGAGTGCCCGACGAGGACGAACGGCTCGCCCTCGCTGGCCAGCAGGGCGCTCTCCGCGACCACCCGGCCGGCCGCGCGGGCGTCGGCCGGCAGGGGCTCCCCGGCGGCGAAGCCCATGAGCGGCAGCGCCGAGACGTGCCGGCGGCCCCGGAAGTGCGCGGCGATGCGGGCGTACTGGTGCACCCCGCCCGTGGCACCCGGGGCGCTCACGAAGATCAGCCGGGGCTCGACGGCCCCGTCGGCCAGGGTGACCGGCTCGGAGAGCTCCTCCAGCTCCGCGGGGTTGTGGAAGGTCGGCCGGGTGTTCGCGACGGCGACGAGCATCCGCATCGCCTCGACGCTGCGCCCGTTGCGGCGGGCGCGGTGGAAGAGCCCGACGAGGGTCTCCTCGCCGTCGGCGGCGACCGTGCCCGACGACGGCGCGTCGACCGTGGCGATCGTGGGGCGGGAGCCGGAGTCGGCGGCCACGAGCTCCCCGAGCGCCGCGGCGAGGCCGACCGGGGTGCGGGTGTCGAACACGATCGACCCCGGCAGGCGCAGGCCGAGCACCTCGCCGAGCTGGTTGCGCAGCCCGACGGCGACCAGCGAGTCGAAGCCGAGCTCGAGGAACGCGCGTCCGGGGTCGACCGCCGAGGGGTCGTCGTGGCCGAGCAGGCCGGCGGCGTAGGCGGTGACGAGCTCGACGAGCAGGTCGTGGCGGGCCGGCGGATCGAGGCGCAGCACCCGGTCGCGCACCGCGACGGTGGTCGCGGCGCCGCCCGCGGAGGCGCGGCGGCGCGTCGGCGGCACCAGCTCGTGCCACAACGCCGGGAGCGACTGCTGGCGGCGCAGACCGGAAACGTCGACGCGGGCGGGCACGAGCACCGGCGCGGCGGTGGCCAGCGCCGCGTCGAACAGGGCGAGGCCGTCGGCGACCGGGAGCGGTGGGACGCCGGTGCGGGCCATCCGGTCCACCTCGTCGCCCTCGAGGCGGCCGGTCATGCCCCCGGCCGGTTCCCACGGGCCCCACGCGAGCGACGTGGCGGGCAGGCCGGCGGCGACGCGGTGCGTGGCGAGGGCGTCGAGCTCGACGTTGGCCGCCGCGTAGTTGCCCTGCCCGGCGTTGCCGAGCGTCCCGGCCAGCGAGGAGTAGAGGACGAAGGCGGCGAGGTCGCACCCGCGGGTGGCCTCGTGCAGGTGCCACGCCGCGTCGGACTTGGGGGCCCGGACGCGGGCGAGGTGGGCCGGGGTGAGGGCGTCCACGAGGGCGTCGTCGAGGACGCCGGCGGTGTGCACGACCGCGGTGAGCGGGTGGGCCGGGTCGACCCCGCCGACCAGGGCGTCCACCTGGGCGCGGTCGGCGACGTCGCACGCGACGAGGTCGACGTGGGCGCCCGCGGCGACCAGCTCGTCGCGCAGCGCCGCCGCGCCGGGGGCGTCGGGACCGCGGCGCCCGGCGAGCAGGAGCCGTCGGACCCGGCCGGTCCCGACGAGGTGGCGGGCCAGGACCGCACCCAGCCCGCCGGTGCCGCCGGTGACGAGCACCGTGCCCTCGGGCGCCCAGGCGCGCGCCGCCCCCGGCGCGGGCGCCGGACGCAGGCGGGCGCCGGACAGCGCGTGCCGACGGGCGACCAGCTGCTCCTCGGCGAGGGTGACCAGGCGCGGCAGCACGCCGGCGGACAGGAAGGTGTCGTCGAGGTCGAGCAGGGTCGCCGCACCCGGGTTCTCGGTCTGGAACGACCGCACGAGCCCCCACACGCGCGCGGCGGTCGGGTCGGTGACGTCCTCGCCGTCGAGCGCGACCGCGCCCCGGGTGACGACGACGAGCCGGGAGCCGGCCAGGCGCGGGTCGCCGAGCCACTCCTGCAGCAGGGCGAGGACGCGCGCGGCCGGGTCGACGCCCGCGCGGCGGTCGGCGGCGCCGTCGACCGGCACGAGGAACACGTCCGGGGCGCTCCCGCTCCCGGCGAGGGTCCCGACGAGCGTGTCGGCGTAGCCCGCGACGGTCTCGTCCGCGCGGTGCAGGGCGTACCCGAGGTCGAGCTCGTCGGCCCCGACGACCGCCCACCGGGTGCCGGTGGCGCGGTCCGGCGCCTCGAGCGGCTCCCAGCCGAGGACGTGCAGCCGGCCACGACCGGCCGGGGTCGCGGCGTCCTGCCCCTCCCGGCCGTCCGCGGCCGCGCCGAGGCGGACCTCGTCGATGTCCAGGACCGGCCGGCCGTCGGGGTCGGTCACCGCCACCCGGCAGGTGTCGGGGCCGGTGCGGGCCAGGTGGACCCGCACCGCATCGGCGCCCTCGGCGTGCACGACCAGCCCCCGCAGCATCGTCGGCGAGCCGCCCGCGTCGAGACCGAGCGCAGCCGCCGACCGGAGCACGGTCGCGAGCAGGGCGGGGTGCACGGTGAAGCCGGTGTCGCCGGACCCGACGGACCCCGCGGGCAGGCGCACCCGGGCGACGACCACGTCGTCGGAGGCCCGGACGTCGTCGAGACCACGGAACGGGGCCGCGAGCTCGTAGCCGGCCTCCGTCGCGCGGGCCTCCAGCACGTCGGTCGCGACCGGGCGGGCGTCGGCGGGCGCGGCGACGGCGGGTGCCGGCTCCGGGTCGGCGACGGCGAGGGTGCCGTGCGCGCGCGGCGTCCAGGGGGCGTCGTCGGCGTCGGCGTCGGCCGGCCGCGAGTGGATCTCGACGGTGCGCCGGCCGTCGTCGTCCGGACCGACGAGGACCTGCAGGGCGAGCGGGGTGTCGGCGTCGAGCCGGGCGGGGGCGGCGAGCTCGAGGTGCTCGACGGTCGGGGCCCCGACCTGGTCGCCGGCGCGCAGGGCGAGCTCGGCGAGCAGCGCGCCCGGCAGCGTGACCCGGCCGTGGGCACGGTGGGCGAGCAGCCAGGGGTGGGTGCGGGTGCCGATCCGGCCGGTGAGCACCACCTGGTCGCTGCCCGCGAGCGACACGCTGGCGCCGAGCACGGGGTGGCCGGCCGCGCGGAGGCCCAGACCTTCGGGGTCGAGCGCGGCGACCCGCAGCGAGGGCCAGAACCGGCGGCGGTCGAAGGCGTAGGTGGGCAGGTCGAGGGGCCTGCCCGGCCCGGGTGCGTCCCCGGTGACCGCGCTGCGGAGGGCGTCGAGGTCCACCGCGGCGCCCCGGCTCCAGAGCGTGCCGACGGCGGCGAGCAGGGCCTCGGTGTCGGTGTCGGTCGTCGGGGCGGACCGGGCCGCCAGTCCCGGGACGGCGACCGCGCCGTGGTCCGCGGCGCGGTCGGCGACCAGGGCGGTGAGCACCCCGCCCGGGCCGACCTCCACCACCGTCCGCACCCCGCGTCCGAGCAGGACCTGGACCGCGTCGTCGAAGCGCACCGGCTCGCGGACGTTGCGCGGCCAGTACCCGGGCGTGGCGACGGTGCCCGGGCCCGCGACCTCGCCGGTCACCGTCGACACCATGGTGGTCGTCGGCTCGTGGAACGTGAGTCCGGCCGCGACCTCGCCGAGCGCCGGCAGGATCGGGTCGGTCAGCGGGGAGTGCGCCGCGTAGTCGGCGGGCAGGAGCTTGGTGCGCGACCCGTCGGCGTCCATCCGCTCCCGGACGGCGAGCACCGCCTCGCGGGGGCCGGCGACGACGACGGACCGCGGACCGTTGACCGCGACCACGCACACCTCGGGCGGCAGCAGCGGGACCACCTCGTGCTCGGCGGCGCCGACGGCGAGCATCGTGCCGCCGTCGGGCAGGCCCGCCATGAGCTCGGCGCGGGCGGCGACCAGGGTGGCGGCGTCGGTCAGCGCCAGGACCCCCGCGACGTGCGCGGCGGCGATCTCCCCGGTGGAGTGTCCGGCGACGTGGTCGGGGTGCACGCCCCACGACGCGAGGAGCCGGGCGGTCGCCACGCCGACCGCGAACAGGGCGGGTTGCAGGACGCGGGCGTCGGTGAGGACGGCCGGGTCCGTGCCCCAGATCGCGTCGCGCAGCGAGCCGCCGAGCCGGGCGTCGACCGCGGCGACGGCCTCGTCGAACGTCCCCGCGAAGACCGGGAACGCCGCGTGCAGCTCGCGGCCCATGCCGAGGCGCTGGGACCCGACGCCCGGGAAGACGAGCGCGACCCCACCGGTGCGGCCGGTCGGCACCTCGCCGCGGGCGAGGACGCGGAGCGCGCCGTCGCGGTGGCCCAGGAGGGCGCGGTGCGCGAACGCGGTGCGGGTGTGCAGCAGCGACCGGGCGACACCGGCCGGGTCGGGCGTCGCCGCGAGCTCGTCGAGGCGGGCGATCTGGCCGTCGAGGGCGCCGGCCGAGCGCGCCGAGACCGGCCACGGCACGGTGCGGGAGGGGGCGGCGCCCAGCGCCGGGACCGGACCGGCGGGACCGGCGGGATCGGCGGCGGGGTCGGGGGCCTCCTCGAGCACGACGTGGGCGTTGGTCCCGCTGATGCCGAAGCCGGAGACCGCGGCACGACGCACGCGCTCGCCGCGCGGCCAGTCGACGGCGGCGTCGAGCAGTTCGACGTTCCCGGCGCTCCAGTCGACGTGCGAGGACGGCGTCGCGGCGTGCAGGGTCGCGGGCAGCGATCCGTGCTGGAGCGCGAGCACCATCTTGATGACTCCCGCGGCGCCGGCGGCGGCCTGCGTGTGGCCGATGTTCGACTTCACCGAGCCGAGGCGCAGCGGCCGGGCGCGGTCGCGTCCGTAGGTGGCGAGCAGGGCCTGGGCCTCGATCGGGTCGCCCAGCGCGGTCCCGGTGCCGTGCGCCTCGACGGCGTCGACGTCGGCGGGGGTGAGCCCGGCGACGGTGAGGGCGCGGGTGATCACGCGCTGCTGGGAGGGGCCGTTCGGGGCCGACAGCCCGTTGGACGCCCCGTCGGAGTTCACGGCCGATCCGCGCAGCACCGCGAGCACGGGGTGGCCGAGGCGGCGCGCCTCGGAGAGCCGCTCGACGACGACGAGGCCCATCCCCTCCGCCCAGCCGGTGCCGTCGGCGTCGTCGGAGAACGCCTTGCACCGCCCGTCCGCGGCGAGCCCGCCCTGCAGGCTGAAGCCGGCGAAGTTGGCCGGGGTCGTCATGACGGTGACCCCGCCGGCGAGCGCGAGCCCGCACTCCCCCGCGCGCACCGCCTGGGCGGCGAGGTGCAGCGACACCAGCGACGACGAGCAGGCGGTGTCCAGGGTGACCGCCGGGCCCTCGAGCCCGAGCGCGAACGCGACGCGGCCGGACAGGACGCTGGAGGCCAGCCCGTTGCCGGCGTATCCGCCGAGGTCGTCGTCGGCGTGCAGGACGAGGTGCGCGTAGTCCTGGCCGTTGGTGCCGACGAACACCCCGGTGCGGGTGCCGCGCAGCGTGGCCGGGTCGATGCGGGCCCGTTCCAGCGCCTCCCACGCACCCTCCAGCAGCAACCGCTGTTGCGGGTCCATGGCGAGCGCCTCGCGTGGCGAGATGTCGAAGAACCCCGGGTCGAAGTCGGCGGCGCCGTCGACGAACCCGCCGCGGCGGGTGGTGCTCGCGCCGAACGCGCCACCGCGGGCGAGCTCGGCGAGGTCCCAGCCGCGGTCGTCCGGGAACTCCGACACGGCGTCGCGTCCCGCGGCGAGCAGGTCCCAGAACCGTTCGGGGGTGTCGGCACCACCGGGGAAGCGGCAGGCCATCCCGACGACGGCGACGGGTTCGGCGCGGTCGGCCTCCACCTCGGCGAGCCGCTGCCGCGTCTTCTGCAGGTCGGCGCTGACCCACTTGAGGTAGTCGACGAGCTTCGGGTCGTCCTGCTGCTGGTGCTGGTCCTGCGGCATGGTGGCGGTCGCCCTTCTCTACGGGTGCGGCGAGCGGGTCGGGTCGGCGAGCTGCCCCGACCGGCCGAGTTCGTTGTCGATGAAGGCGAGGACCTCGTCGGTGCTCGCACCGTCGAGCCGGGCGGCGACGGAGTCGGAGCCCGTCCCGGCCGGTCCGGCCGGGACGCGCTGCGCGTCCTCCCAGGCGGCGAGCATCCGGCGCAGGCGCTGCGCGACCCCGCTGCGGGTGTCGTCGTCGGCCTCGCCCGGCGAGAGCAGCCGTTCGAGCCGGTCGAGCTCCTCGAGCGGGGAGGGTGCGTCGGCCGCCTCCCGCTCGCCGAGCAGCGCGTCGAGGTGCGCGGCGACGGCGGCCGGGGTCGGGTGGTCGAAGACCAGCGTCGACGGCAGCCGCAGCCCGGTCGCCTCGCCGAGGCGCACCCGCAGCTCGACCGCGGTGAGCGAGTCGAAGCCGAGGCGGTCGAACGCCCGGTCCCCCGGCACGTCGGCCGTGCCCTCGTGCCCGAGCACGCCGGCGACGGCGGTGCGCACGGTGTCGAGCAGCAGCGCGGTGCGGGCGGCGGGCTCGAGCCCGCCCAGGTCGAGCGCGGGCCCGGCGGGCGCCGGCGGCGCGCTCCCGGTCCCGGCCGCGGCGGCGAGGTCGCGCAGGAGCGCGGGCACCCCCGGTCCGGTCGGGACCGCGCCGGTGAGCCGGGCCGCGACGACGAGGGGCCCGCCGGCGGCGAGCGCGGCGTCGAACCGGGCCAGGCCCTGGGCCGGGGTCAGGGGCGGCACGCCGGAGCGCGTCATCCGGGCGCGGTCGGCGTCGGCCAGCCCCCCGGTCATCCCGGCACCGTGCTCCCACGGTCCCCACGCCAGCGACAGGCCGGGCAGCCCCAGCGCACGCCGGTGGGCGGCGAGCGCGTCGAGGAAGGTGTTGGCCGCCGCGTAGTTGGCCTGTCCGGGCCCGCCGGTCACCCCGGCGAGCGAGGAGTACAGGACGAAGTGGGTCAGTCCGCGGTCGCGGGTCGCCTCGTGCAGGTGCCAGGCCGCGTCCACCTTCGGCGCGAGGACCGCGTCGACCCGTTCCGGGGTCAGCGAACCCACCACCCCGTCGTCGAGGACGCCGGCGGTGTGCACCACCGCCGTGAGCGGCGGCTCCGCGGCGGCCACGAGGGCGTCGACGGCGGCGCGGTCGGTGACGTCGCAGGCCTGCACGGTGACGGTGGCCCCGAGCGCCTCCAGGTCGGTGACCAGCTCCGTGGCCCCCGGGGCGGCCGGGCCGCGGCGGCTGGTCAGCAGCAGGTGCCGTGCCCCCCGCTCGGCGAGGTGACGGGCCAGCAGCCCGCCGAGGCCGCCCGTGCCGCCGGTGACGAGGACGGTGCCCTCCGCGCTGGGCGACGGATCGCCCCCGGCGCCCGCGGGGCGCGGCACGAGACGGGCGGCGAGGAGCTGCCCGTCGCGCACCGCGAGCTGGGTCTCGCCGGCGGACGCGAGGTCGGCCAGCCCGTCGGGCACGTCGCGGGTCCGGTCCGCGGCGGGGTCGAGGTCGAGCAGCAGCACGCGGCCCGGCTCCTCGGACTGGGCCGAGCGGACCAGCCCCCACGCCGTGGCGGCCGCCGGGTCGGTCACCCCGGAGCCGGTGTCGACCGCGCCCCGGGTGACGACGACGAGCAGGGACGCCCGGGTGCGGGCGTCGGCGGTCCAGCCCTGCAGCACCGCGAGGACCTCCGTGGCGACGCGGTGGGCCGCCGCGGGGACGCCCTCGGCCAGCCCGCCCCCGCCCTCGCCGGAGACCGGCAGGACCACGATCGGCGGCACCTCCCCGGCGGGCGCGAGCTCGCCGTGGAGGACGGGGGACGTGTCCGGCCCCGACGGGGCGATCGGGTTCCAGTCGACTCCGAGGAGGCCGTCGCCCCCCGGGCCGTCCGACCCGGCGCCCGCGGCCGGCGTCGGCCAGAACCGGCGGTGCCGGAAGGGGTAGGTGGGCAGGGCGACGTCCGGGACGAGCGGACGCGCGTCCGGGTGCGCGAGGACCGCCGACCAGTCCAGGTCGACCCCGGCGCAGCCCAGGCGCGCCAGCGCGGTCAGCAGGGCACGGGGCTCGTCCGGGCCCGGCCGCAGGGTCGGCACCACCACGGTGTCCGCGGCGGACCCGGCGTCGGTGTCGTCGATGTCGTCGAGCACGTCCCGCGTCATCGCCGCGAGCGAGCCCCCGGGGCCGACCTCGGCGAAGGCGGTGACCCCGAGGTCGGCGAGGGCCCGGACGCCGTCGGCGAAGCGGACCGGCTCCCGGACGTGGCGCACCCAGTGCTCGGGATCGCCCAGCGTGTCCGCTCCGGCCACGGAGCCGGTGAGGGTGGAGACCACCGTCAGCCTCGGCGCGGCGTAGCGCAGGGACGCGGCGACCTCGCGGAACTCGTCGAGCATCGGTGCCATCAGCGGCGAGTGGAACGCGTGGCTCACCCGCAGCCGGGAGGTGCGACGACCGGCGGCGGCGAGGCGCTCCGCGGCGTCGAGCACCGCGGCCTCGGCACCGGAGAGGACCACGGCCGCGGGCCCGTTCACGGCGGCCACCGCGACCGACTCGCCGAGCAGGGCGAGCGCCTCCTCCTCCCCGGCGTCGACCGCGACCATGGCACCGCCCGCGGGCAGGGCCGCCATGAGACGGGCCCGTGCCGCGACGAGGCGGGCCGCGTCGGCCAGCGGGAACACCCCGGCGACGTGGGCCGCCGCGATCTCCCCGACCGAGTGCCCCGCGACGGCGGCCGGGGCGAGACCCCAGCTCTCGAGCAGCCGGTAGAGGGCGACCTCGACCGCGAACAGCGCCGGCTGGGTGGCGGCGGTGTCGTCGAGCGCGGCCATGTCCTCACCCCACAGCACGGCGCGCAGGGAATGCCCGAGTTCCGCGTCGAGGACGTCGAGCACCTCGTCGAGCCGCTCCGCGAAGGCGGGGACCCGCGCGGCGAGCTCCCGCCCCATCCCGAGGCGCTGGGCGCCCTGCCCGCAGAACAGCATCGCCGCGGTGCGCGACCGGGCCTCACCCCGGGCGAGCTCGGTGATCCCGTCGCGGCCGGCGAGCAGGACCGCACGGTGCTCGAAGTGCGCGCGGGTGCGCAGCAGCGCCGCCGCCACGTCGGCGGCGGCCACGTCGGGGTGGCGCTCCCGGTGGGCGCGCACCCGGGTGATCCCCGCGTCGAGGGCCTCGGCGCTGCGGGCCGAGAGCACCCACGGCACGGTCTCCTCCCGCACCTCCTCCCGCACCTCCTCCCGCACCTCCTCCCGCACCGGCCCGGGGGCCGGGGACGGCGGGGCCGGCACGACCGGCGGCGCCTCGAGCACGACGTGGGCGTTGGTCCCGGAGATCCCGAACGACGAGACCGCGGCACGGCGCGGGTGCGACCGCTGCGGCCAGTCGACGGCGCCGGTCACGACGTCGACGGCCCCGGAGGCCCAGTCGACGTGCGCGGACGGTCGGGTGACGTGCAGCGAACCCGGGACCGTCCCGTGGCGCATGGCCAGCACGGCCTTGATGACCCCGGCCGCGCCCGCCGCAGACTGGGTGTGGCCGATGTTCGACTTGATCGAGCCCAGCAGCAGCGGCTGCTCCGGATCCCGGTCGCGGCCGTAGGTCGCGAGCAGCGCCTGGGCCTCGATCGGGTCGCCCAGCGGCGTCCCGGTCCCGTGCGCCTCGACGACGTCCACGTCCTCCGGGGCCAGGGCCGCGTCGGCCAGGGCCGCGCGGATCACCCGCTGCTGGGACGGGCCGTTGGGCGCGGTGAGCCCGTTCGAGGCGCCGTCGGAGTTCACCGCGGACCCGGCGACCACCGCCCACACCGGGTGTCCGGCGGCGCGGGCCGTCGAGAGCCGCTCCACCACCATGACCGCCGCGCCCTCGGACCAGCCGGTGCCGTCGGCGTCGTCGGAGAACGCCTTGCAGCGCCCGTCCTGCGCGAGGCCGCCCATCCGGGAGAAGCCCGCGAAGTTCGCCGGGGTGGACATGACCGTGACGCCCCCGACGAGGGCGGCGTCGCACTCCCCCGCCCGCAGCGCCCGCACCCCGAGGTGCAGGGCGACCAGCGACGACGAGCACGCCGTGTCGACCGAGAGGGCCGGGCCCTCCAGGCCCAGCACGTAGGCCACGCGGCCGGACACGACACTCGTCGCGAGGCCGGTCGTCGCGTGCCCGGCGACCTCCTCCGAGCCCATGACGAGCCCGGCGTAGTCCTGCCCGCTGACCCCGAGGAAGACCCCGGTCCGCGATCCGCGCCACGACGACGGGTCGATCCCGGCCCGCTCGGCGGCCTCCCAGGCCACCTCGAGCACGAGGCGCTGCTGCGGGTCCATCGCCAGCGCCTCGCGGGGGGCGATCCCGAAGAACTCGGCGTCGAACCCGGCGACGTCGTCGAGGAACCCGCCCCGCGCGGTGGCGCCGTCGGCCGCGAGCGACCCGACGTCCCAGCCGCGGTCGACGGGCACCGGGGTGATGGCGTCCGTGCCGGAGGCGACGAGGTCCCACAGGTCCTCGGGCGAGGCCACCCCGCCGGGGAAGCGGCACCCGATCCCGACGATCACGACCGGGTCGTCGGCACCACCCGCGCCGACGGGCCCGCCGGTGGGTGCGTCGGCCGGCCCGCCCAGGGCCAGCTCCTCGAGCAGGAACGCGGCGAGCCGGTCGGGGGTCGGGTAGTCGAAGACGAGGGTCGCGGGCAGGGTCAGCCCGCTCGCGGCCGCGACGCGGTTGCGCAGCTCGACCGCGGTCAGCGAGTCGAAGCCCAGCGCCCGGAACTCCAGCCGCGCGTCGACGCGGTCGGCCGAGCCGTGACCGAGGACGGCGGCGGCCTCGGAGCGCACCAGGGCGACGAGGGCGTCGATCCGCTCGGGCTCCGGCAGGTCGCGCAGCCGGTCGGCGAGGACGTTCGCGTCCCGACCGGCGCCGGTCCCCGCCCGGCCACGGCGGGCGGCCGGGGCCACCAGGTCGCGCAGCAGGGCGGGCACCGTAGCCGCGGCTGCGCCCGTCCCGGCGGGCAGGTCGAGCGGGACGACGAGGGCCTCGTCGGCGCCGGTGGCGGCGTCGAACAGGGCGAGACCCCGCTCGGCCGTGAGCAGCGGGAGCCCGCCCGGCCGCAGGGTCGCGCCGAGGTCGGCGGTCATCCCCGCGGTCTGCTCCCACGCGCCCCAGGCGAGGGAGGTGGCCGGGAGGCCGAGCCCCCGGCGGTGGGCCGCGAGGGCGTCGAGGCCCGCGTTGCCCGCGGCGTAGTTGCCCTGGCCGGCGCCGCCCATCAGCCCGGCGGTCGAGGAGTAGAGCACGAAGGCGGCGAGGTCGAGCCCGGCGGTGGCCTCGTGGAGGTGCCAGGCGCCGTCGAGCTTGGGGGCGAGGACGGTGTCGACGCGCTCGGCGGTGAGCGAGCCGACGACGCCGTCGTCGAGGACGCCGGCGGTGTGGACGACGGCGGTCAGCGGCCGGTCCGCGGCGGCCACCAGGGCGTCCACCTGCGCGCGGTCGGACACGTCGCAGGCCCGCACCGAGACCGACGCCCCGAGCGCCTCCAGCTCCGCGACCAGCTCGCCCGCCCCGGGAGCATCCGGGCCACGACGGCTGGAGAGCAGCAGGTGACGGGCACCGCGACCGACCAGGTGCCGGGCCAGGAGCCCGCCCAGGCCTCCGGTGCCACCGGTGATCAGGACCGTGCCGTCCGGGTCGAGGCCCTGCGGGACGGTCAGGACGATCTTGCCGACGTGCCGGGCCATCGACATGAACCGGAACGCGTCGGTGGCGCGACGGACGTCCCAGCGCGCCGTGGGCAGCGGGACGAGGGCACCGTCGGCGAAGCGGGCCATGAGGTCGGCGAGCATCGCGCCGGTGCGCTCGGGGCCGGCCTGGCCGAGGTCGAACGCGCGGTAGACGACGCCGTCGGGCGCGCTCTCCCGGACGTCGGTCTTGCCCATCTCCAGGAACCGGCCACCCGCGCCCAACAACCCGAGCGAGGCGTCCACGAACTCCCCGGACAGGGCGTTGAGCACCACGTCCACCGTCGGGAACCGCTCGGCGAACCCCAGATCCCGCGACGACGCGATGTGGTCCTCGGCCACGCCCAGGGACCGCAGCACCTCCCACTTCGGCTCCGAGGCCGTCGCGTACACCTCCGCCCCCAGGTGGTGCGCGATCTGGATCGCGGCCATCCCGACGCCACCGGCCCCCGCGTGGATCAGGACCTTCTCGCCCGCCTGCAGCCCCGCGAGCTCGGTGAAGGCGTACCAGGCGGTGAGGAACACCAGCGGGACCGAGGCCGCCGTCGGGAGGTCCCAGTCGTCGGGAACCCGGTGCAGCATGCGGGCGTCGGCGATGCCGACCGGGCCGAGCGCCCCGAAGATCGTGCCCAGGACGCGGTCGCCGGGGCGGACCCCGGTCACGTCGGGGCCGACCGCGGTGACGACGCCGGCGGCCTCCGCGCCGAGCTCACCCGCCTCGCCGGGGTACATGCCGAGGGCGTTGAGGACGTCGCGGAAGTTGACCCCTCCGGCGTGGACCGCGACCCGCACCTCGTGACCGGTCAGGGGGGCCTCGGCGTCGGGGTGCTCGAGCAGGGCGAGCCCGTCGAGGCTGCCCTTCGTCGCACACCCGAGCCGCCACGGCCCACGGGTCGGCGGAACGAGGGAGGTCGTGCCGACCGGCTGGAGACGGGCGAGGCGGAGCTCCCCGTCGCGCAGCGCGGCCTCGGGCTCGCCCCGGGCGGCGAGCGCGGGCAGGGCCGCGAGCAGGGCCGGGTCCGCGGCGGGACCGGAGACGACGGCCGGGTCGAGATCGGCCAGGACGATGCGGCCGGGGTTCTCGGTCTGCGCGGCGCGGACGAGCCCGCGGGCGGTCGCGGCGGCGGGGTCGGTCGGCGCACCGCCGTCGAGCACGGCCCCGCGGGTCAGGACGAGCAGGGTCGTGGTCGCCGGGCCGTCGAGGAACTCCTGCACGCGGGTGAGCGCGAGGTGGGTCAGGGCGTGGGCGGCGGGGGCGGTGGGGAGGGACCCGTCGTGCCCGTCGAGGCCCACGACGAGCACGGACGCGGCGTCCGCAGCGGCGGCCGGGACGAGACCGGCGATCCCGAAGGGGTCGGCGCCGACGACGGCGAAGGTCGCGGCGGGGTCGGGGGCGGGCGGTGCGGTCGGTGTCCAGCCGGGTCGCAGCAGTCCGGACGCGGCGTCCGGGGCGGCGCTCGCGACGCCGGCCGGGTCGCCCGGGCCGGCTGCGCGCAGCGTCAGCCCCTCGACGGTGAGGACGGGCGACCCGGACGGGTCGACGGCGGCGAGGGCCACCGTGTCCTCGCCCCCGGGCGTGATCCGCACCCGGAGGTCGGTGGCGCCCCCGGCGTGCAGGGTGACGCCGCGCCAGGCGAACGGCAGCAGGCTGCGGTCGCCGGCGCCGGGTCCGTCGGCGGTCGTCGCGAACGCGGAGGCGTGCAGGACGGCGTCGAGCAGGGCGGGGTGCAGCCCGAACTCGGCGGCGTCCTCGGAGCCCTCCCCGGTCAGGGTGACCTCGGCGTAGACCTCGCCGTCGTGGCGGCGCACGCCGTGCAGTCCGCGGAAGAGCGGGCCGTAGACGAGGCCGTTCGCGGCGTACCGGTCGTAGAGCCCGGCCAGGTCGACCCCGACCGCGGCCTCCGGCACCGTCACCGGGGACGCGGGGGTCGCGGCCCGGGCGACACGTCCGGTGGCGTGCCGGGTCCAGGCCGCGGCCGGGTCGCCGGCGGGGCGGGAGTGCACGTCGACCGTGCGCGCACCGTCGTCGTCCGGGGTGCCGACGGCGAGCTGGACCTGCAGCGCGCCCACGGCGGGGACGACCATCGGGGCGGTGAGGACCAGCTCGTCGACGCGGTCGCACCCGACCTGGTCGGCCGCGCGCACGGCGAGCTCGAGGAAGCCGGTCCCGGGGAAGAGGACGACGCCCCCGACGACGTGCCCGGCGAGCCACGGCTGGGTGGCGAGGGAGACCGAGCCGGTCAGGTAGAGCTCGTCGGCGCCGGCCACGGGGAGGGCCGCGCCGACCAGCGGGTGGTCGGTGGCGACGAGGCCGAGCCCGCCCGCGTTCCCGGTGCGGCGCGACGGCGAGACCCAGTAGCGCTCGTGGGCGAAGGCGTAGGTCGGCAGCTCCACCCGCCGCGGGCGGTGGCCGGCCCAGCTCGCCGCGAGGTCGACGTCGATCCCGGCGGCCACGAGGCCGCCCAGGGCGGCGACCGCGGCGTGCGCCTCGCCGTCGGGGCCGCGGAGCAGCGTGAGCACGACGGCGTCCGGGAGCGTCGCCGCGACCGGCCCGGCGAGCACCGCGTCCGGCCCGACCTCGAGGACGACGTCCGCGGCACCGTCGGCGCCGATGCTGCCCATCGCGGCGGCGAACCGGACGGGCTCGCGCACGTGGCGCACCCAGTACTCCGGGTCGCACACCTCGTCCGTGACCGCCGCGCCGGAGAGCCCCGAGTAGAGCGGCAGCCGGGGCGCGCCGAACGTGATCGTCCCGACGACGGCCCGGAAGTCGGCCAGCATCGGTTCGACGAGCCGCGAGTGGAAGGCGTGCGAGACCCGCAGCCGCGTGACGCGCCGCTCGCGGGACGCCATGATCGCGACGACCTCGTCGACGCCGGCCGCGGTCCCGGAGACGACCACCGAGCGGGGCGCGTTGATCGCGGCGATCTCCACGGACGCGTCGGTCCCGGCGAGGACGGCGGCCACCTCGTCGGCGTCCGCGGCCACGGCCGCCATCGCGCCTCCGGCGGGCAGGGCCGCCATGAGGCGGGCGCGGGCGCCGACCAGCCGGGCCGCGTCGGCCAGCGGGAACACCCCGGCGACGTGCGCGGCGGCGATCTCCCCGACCGAGTGCCCCGCGACGGCGGCCGGGGCGAGCCCCCAGCTCTCGAGCAGCCGGTAGAGGGCGACCTCGACGGCGAACAGGGCGGGCTGGGTGTGGCGGGTGTCGTCGAGGGCGGCGGGGTCCTCGCCCCACAGCACGGCCCGCAGGTCGCCGCCGAGCTCGGCGTCGAGCGCGGTCAGCACCTCGTCGAGGGCCGCGGCGAACACCTCGGAGACGGCGGCCAGCTCGCGGCCGCTGCCGAGCCGCTGCGCCCCCTGCCCGGAGAACACGACCGCGCACCGCGGGGCGCCGACGACCGTGCCGGTCGTGACGCCGGGTGCGCTGCCACCGTCCTGCCAGGCGCGCAGGACAGCCCGTGCCGCGTCGTCGTCGGGACCGGCGGGCACGGCCAGGCGGTGGCCGAAGCGCGAGCGCGCGGCCAGGGCGGCCGCGACGTCGACCCGGGAGCACCCCGGGGACGCGTCGAGGTGCGCGAGCAGGGCCTCGACCTGACCGTGCAGCGCATCCTGTGAGCGGGCGGAGAGGACCCAGGGCACGACGGCGGGCTCGGCGGGGTCGGGCTCGGTGGTGGCCGGCTCGGCGGGGACGGGCTCGGCCGGGGCGGCCTGGAGCACGACGTGGGCGTTCGTCCCGGAGATCCCGAACGACGAGACCGCGGCCCGGCGCGGGTGCGACCGCTGCGGCCAGTCGACGGCCCCGGTGACGACCTCGACGCCGCCGTCGGTCCAGTCGACGTGCCGCGAGGGGGCGGTGACGTGCAGGGAGCCGGGGACGACGCCGTGCCGCATCGCCAGCACGGCCTTGATGACGCCGGCCGCGCCCGCCGCGGACTGGGTGTGACCGATGTTCGACTTGATCGAGCCCAGCAGCAGCGGCGCCTCCGGGTCGCGGTCGCGCCCGTAGGTGGCGAGCAGGGCGTGGGCCTCGATCGGGTCGCCCAGCGGCGTCCCGGTCCCGTGCGCCTCGACGACGTCGACCTCGCCGGCGGGGACGGCCGCGTCGGCCAGGGCCGCGCGGATGACCCGCTGCTGGGACGGCCCGTTGGGCGCGGTGAGGCCGTTGGAGGCACCGTCGGAGTTCACCGCGGATCCGGCGACGACGGCCCAGACGGGGTGGCCCGCGGACCGCGCGGCGGAGAGCCGCTCGACCACGAGCACGGCGGCGCCCTCGGACCAGCCGGTGCCGTCGGCGTCGTCGGAGAACGCCTTGCAGCGGCCGTCGTCGGCGAGCCCGCCCATGCGGGAGAAGCCGGTGAAGTTGGCCGGGGTGGACATGACGGTGACGCCGCCGACCAGGGCGGCGTCGCACTCCCCCGCGCGCAGCGCCCGGACGGCCAGGTGCAGGGCGACCAGGGACGACGAGCACGCCGTGTCGACGGTGAGGGCCGGGCCCTCGAGCCCGAGCACGTAGGCGACGCGGCCGGAGACGACGCTGGTGGCCAGACCGGTGGTGGCGTGCCCGGCGACGTCGTCGCGGGAGTCCATGACGAGCCCGGCGTAGTCCTGTCCGCTGACCCCGAGGAAGACCCCGGTCCGGGAGCCGCGCAGCGTGGTCGGGTCGATCCCGGCCCGCTCGGCGGCCTCCCACGCGACCTCGAGGACGACCCGCTGCTGCGGGTCCATCGCCAGCGCCTCGCGGGGGGCGATCCCGAAGAACCCGGCGTCGAACCCGGCGACGTCGTCGAGGAACCCGCCGCGGGGCCGGTGCGCCGCGGTCGGGTCGAGGGCGCCGAGGTCCCACCCGCGGTCGTCGGGGACCTCGGTGATGGCGTCGGTGCCGGCGACGACGAGGTCCCAGAGGTCGTCCGGGGTGCGCACACCACCGGGGAACCGGCATCCGACGCCGACGATGACGACGGGGTCGTCGACGTCCGCCGTCGCGGCGGGCACGACGGTGGTCGGGGTCCCGTCGGTCCCGTCGGTCCCGTCGGTCCCGTCGAGCTCGGCCAGCAGGTGCTCGGCGAGCCGTTCCGGGGTCGGGTAGTCGAAGACGAGGGTCGCGGGCAGGGTCAGCCCGCTCGCGGCCGCGACGCGGTTGCGCAGCTCGACCGCGGTCAGCGAGTCGAAGCCCAGCGCCCGGAACTCCAGGCGGGCGTCCACCCCGGCCGCGCTGCCGTGGCCCAGGACGGCCGCGGCCTCGGTCCGGACGAGGTCGACGACGGACGCCGTGCGCTCCTCCGGCGCCAGACCGGCGAGCCGCGCGGCGAGGCCGTTCGCGTCGCCGCCGGCCCGGCCCGCCGCCCGGGCGCGGCGCCCCGCGGAACGGACGAGGCCGCGCAGCAGCGCGGGCACCGGGCCGGCGGCCGCGCCCGACGAGGCGGTGATCGGCAGCGGCACGACCAGCGGTTCGACGGCGCGGGTGGCGGCGTCGAACAGGGCGAGGCCCCGCTCGGCGGTGATGAGCGGCAGGCCGCCGGGACGGACGGCCTGGTCGAGCCCGGCGGTCATCCCGGTGCTCTGCTCCCAGGCGCCCCAGGCGAGTGAGGTCGCGGGGAGGCCGAGGTCGCGGCGGTGGACGGCGAGGGCGTCGAGGAAGGCGTTGCCCGCCGCGTAGTTGCCCTGCCCGGCGCCGCCCATCAGCCCGGCGGTCGAGGAGTAGAGGACGAACGCGGCGAGGTCGAGGCCGGCGGTGGCCTCGTGGAGGTGCCACGCGCCGTCGACCTTCGGGTCGAGAACGGTGTCGACGGCGTCCGCGTCGAGCGAGGTGAGCACCCCGTCGGCCAGGACCCCGGCGGTGTGGATCACGGCGGTCAACGGCCGCTCCGCCGCCGCGACCAGTTCGTCCACCTGCGCCCGGTCCGCCACGTCACACGCCCGCACCAGCACGCTCGCGCCGAGGGCTTCCAACTCGGCGACCAGCTCGGCCGCCCCCGGCGCATCCATCCCACGACGACTCGACAGCAGCAGCGAGCGCACTCCCCGCTCGGCCACCAGGTGCCGGGCCAGCAACCCACCCAGACCACCGGTGCCACCCGTGACCAGCACCGTCCCCTCCGGGTCGAGCCCCCGCGGAACCGTCAACACGATCTTCCCGACATGCCGGGCCATCGACATGAACCGGAACGCCTCCCGCGCCCGCCGCACGTCCCAACACCGCACCGGCACCGGCTCGAGCGCCCCGACCCCGAACAACCCCACCAGCTCGCCCAACATCGACGCGATCCGACCCGGCTCCACCCACCCCAGATCGAACGCCCGATACATCACCCCCTCCGGCGCCGTCTCCCGGATGTCGGTCTTGCCCATCTCCAGGAACCGGCCACCCGCCCCCAACAACCCCAGCGAGGCGTCCACGAACTCCCCCGACAGGGCGTTGAGCACCACATCCACCGTCGGGAACCGCTGCGCGAACCCCAGATCCCGCGACGACGCGATGCGGTCCTCGGCCACCCCCAACGAGCGCAGCACCTCCCACTTCGGCTCCGACGCCGTCGCATACACCTCCGCCCCGAGGTGGTGCGCGATCTGGATCGCGGCCATCCCCACCCCACCGGCCCCCGCGTGCACCAGGACCTTCTCCCCCGGACGCAACCCGGCCAGATCCACCAGCGCGTACCAGGCGGTCAGGAACACCAACGGCACCGACGCCGCCGTCGCGAAGTCCCAGCCCGCAGGGATCCGGGTGAGCAGCGGGGCGTCGGCGACGGCCACCGGGCCGATGCCGCCGAAGACCATGCCCATGACGGCGTCGCCGACCGCGAGGTCGGTGACCTCGGGCCCGACCTCGAGCACGGTGCCGGCAGCCTCGGAACCGAAGAGGCCCGCGTCGCCCGGGTACATGCCCAGGGCGTTGAGGGCGTCCCGGAAGTTCAGGCCGGCGGCCCGGACGTCGAGGCGGACCTGGTGTCCGGTCAGGGGTGCGTGGGCCTCCGGGTGGTCGAGCAGGGCGAGCCCGTCCAGGCTCCCCTTCGCGGTGCTGCCGAGCCGCCACGGGCCACCGGGCGGGACGAGGTCCGGGCCGGTGTGCAGGCGGGCCAGGCGCGGCAGCCCGACGGTCCCCGCGCGCACGGCGGCCTCGGGCTCGTCCTCGGCGGCCAGCGCGGGCCAGCTCGGCAGCGTGGCCACGGACTCGGCGGTGTCGTCGAGGTCGACGAGCCCGAACCGGCCCGGGTTCTCGGTGATCGCGGCGCGGACCAGGCCGTGGACGCCGGCGGCGGCGAGGTCGGAGGCGGCCCGGGTCACGACGAGGAGCCGGCTGTGGGCGTACCGGTCGTCGGCGAGCCAGCCCTGCAGGAGGGCGAGGACCTCGCGGGTCACGCGGTGGACCGCGTCCGGGACGGGTCCCTCCCCGGCGGTGACCCCGAGGGCGACGACGCCGGGGACGTCGTCGCCGAGCTCGGCGAGGGTCGGCACCGCCCGGACGTCGGTCACGGCGTCGTCGCCGCGCAGGGCGTCGAGCAGGCCGAGCGGGTCCGCGCCGAGCACCGCCCAGCGCTGCGGGGCCGGGGTGCTCGCGGCCCACGGCGTGAGCTCGACGCGGAACAGGGAGTCGGCCGCCTCCCGCCCGGCCCGGGCGGTCGGGTCGGTCGCCGCCGGGTCGGCCGCCCGCAGGGTCAGGCCCGCGACCGAGACCACGGGCCCGCCGTCGGGGCCGACGGCGGCGATCTCGACGGTGTCCTCGCCGCGGGGGACGACGCGCACGCGCAGGGCGCGGGCACCGGCGGCGTGCAGCGAGACCCCGCGCCAGGCGAAGGGCAGGAGGCTGCGGTCGTCGCCGTCCGCGGAGGCGAAGACGGTGCTGTGCAGCACCGCGTCGAACAGGGCCGGGTGCAGGCCGAACGCGTCGGCGTCGGTGACGTCGGCGGGCAGCTCGACCTCGGCGAGGACCTCCTCGCCGTGGCGCCACACGCCCCGGAGCCCGCGGAACACGGGGCCGTAGACCAGGCCGTTGCCGGCGTAGCGGTCGTAGAGGCCGTCGATGTCCACCGGGGTCGCCCCGGGCGGCGGCCACACCCCGGGGGTGAACGGCAGGACCTGCTCGCCGGGCGCGACGCGGCCGGTCGCGTGCAGGGTCCAGGCGTCGGCCCCCTCGGCCGGGTCGGGGTCGGGACGGGAGTAGACCCGCAGGTCGCGGGAGCCGTCGTCGGCGGCGCCGCCGACCGCGATCTGCACCCCGAGCGTGCCGGTGGTCGGGAGGATCAGCGGGGCGGCGAGCATCAGCTCGGTGACGTGCCCGCAGCCGGCCTGGTCGCCGGCCCGGACGGCGAGCTCGAGGAAGCCGGTGCCGGGGAAGAAGATCATGCCGCCGACGGCGTGGTCGGCGAGCCACGGGTGGGTGGCGAGCGACAGGGTGCCGGTCAGCAGCAGCTCGTCGGAACCGGCGACGGACATCGCCGCACCGAGCAGGGGATGGTCGGTGGCGACGAGCCCGAGCCCGCCGGCGTCCGCGACCCGACGACCCGGGGCGGCCCAGTAGCGCTCCTCCTGGAACGCGTAGGTGGGCAGGTCGGTGCGGCGGGCGTCGGTCCCGGCGAGGACCGCGGGCCAGTCGACGGTGACGCCGGCGGTGTGCAGGCGCGCGAGGGCGGCGACGGCGGCGGCCTCCTCGTCGCGGTCGGCGCGCAGCAGCGGGACGGCGGGGACCTCCGTGCTCTGCGCGGCGAGGGCGGCGAGCACCCCGTCCGGGCCGACCTCCAGCAGGACGTCGGTCCCGGCCGCGACGAGGGTGTCGACCGCGTCGGCGAAGCGGACGGTGCCGCGGGCGTGGCGGACCCAGTAGCCGGGGTCGGTGAGCTCGGCGTCGGAGGCCGGCGCCCCGGTGAGGGTGGAGACGACCGGGACGGTGGGCGAGGCGAGGTGGAGGGTCTCGACGACCGCCCGGAAGTCGTCGAGCATCGGGTCCACCAGCGGCGAGTGGAACGCGTGGCTGACCGGGAGCCGCCGGGTGCGCCGCCCGCGCGCCGCGATCTGCTCGGCCACCGCGAGGGTGGCCGCCCCGGCCCCGGAGACGACGACGGCGCGGGGCCCGTTGACGGCCGCGAGGGCGACGTCGGGGGATCCGGCGAGGAGCGGCGTCACCTCGTCCTCGGTCGCCTCCAGCGCGACCATCGCCCCGCCGCGGGGCAGCGCCTGCATGAGGCGGGCGCGGGCGGCGACGAGCCGGCAGGCGTCGGGCAGGTCGAGCACGCCCGCGACGTGGGCGGCGGCGATCTCGCCGACCGAGTGCCCGGCGACGTGGTCGGGCGTGATCCCCCACGACTCGACGAGGCGGGCGAGGGCCACCTCGACCGCGAACAGGGCGGGCTGGGTGTGGCCGGTCTCGTCGAGGGCGGCCGCGTCGTCCCCCCAGATCACCTCGCGCAGCGGGTGACCGAGCTCGGCGTCGAGCAGCTCCAGGACCTCGTCGAGGGCAGCGGCGAAGCGGGGGAAGCGGGCGGCGAGCTCGCGGCCGGCCCCGAGGCGCTGCGCGCCCTGGCCCGAGAACAGCATCCCGACCCGGGCGCGCCCGACGACGCTGCCGGTGACGACGTCGCGGGCGCTGCCGTGCTCCGCCCACGCCGCGAGGGCGGCCCGGCCCCCGGCGCCGGAGGGGTCGGTGACGACGGCGAGCCGGTGCTGGTGGTCGGCGCGGCCGGTCGCGAGCGAGAAGGCGGTGTCGAGGGCGACGTGGGGACCCTCGGCGCGCCCGAGGTGGTCGAGCAGGGCCGTGACCTGCCCGTGCAGCGCGCCCTCGGTGCGCCCGGAGAGCACCCAGGGCAGCGCCTCGGGCGTGTGCTCCGGGGCCCGCGCCGGGGCCGGCGCCTCGCTCGCCTGCTCCACGATCACGTGCGCGTTGGTGCCGCTCACCCCGAACGACGACACGCCCGCCCGGCGCGGGCGGTCCAGCTCCGGCCACGGCCGGGCCTCGCCGAGCAGCTCCACCCCGCCCGCGGACCAGTCGACGTGACGTGAGGGCCGCTCGGCGTGCAGGGTGCGCGGCAGCGTTCCGTGCGCCATCGCGAGGACCATCTTCATGACGCCCGCGACGCCGGCGGCGGCCTGAGTGTGGCCCATGTTCGACTTGACGGAGCCGAGCAGCAGCGGACGCCCGGGCTCCCGGTCCCGGCCGTAGGTGGCGAGGATGCTCTGGGCCTCGATGGGGTCGCCGAGCGGCGTCCCGGTGCCGTGGGCCTCGACCGCGTCGACGTCGCCGGTCCCGAGTCCGGCGGCGGCGAGGGCCTGGCGGATGACCCGCTGCTGGGCGGGGCCGTTGGGGGCGGTGAACCCGTTCGAGGCGCCGTCCTGGTTGACCGCGGACCCGCGGAGCACGCCCAGCACGGGGTGGCCGTGGCGGCGGGCGTCGGACAGCCGCTCCAGCAGCAGGATGCCGGCGCCCTCGGACCAGCCGGTGCCGTCGGCGTCGTCGGAGAAGGCCTTGCAGCGGCCGTCGCGGGCGAGCCCGCCCTGGCGGCTGAACTCGACCAGCGACCCGGGGGTCGACATGACGTTGACGCCGCCGGCCAGCGCGAGGCCGCACTCCCCCGCCCGCAGCGAGGCCATCGCGAGGTGCATCGCGACCAGCGACGAGGAGCACGCGGTGTCGACGGTGACAGCCGGGCCCTCCAGCCCGAGCGTGTAGGACAGCCGGCCGGACACCGCGCTCGCGGCGATGCCGGTGCCGACGTCGCCGGTGGCGTCGTCGAGCGAGCGGACCAGCAGGTAGGCGTAGTCCTGCCCGTTGGTCCCGACGAACGCGCCGGTCCGCGAGCCCCGCAGGTCGGTCGCGTCGATGCCGGCGCGCTCGATCGCCTCCCACGCCGTGGTCAGGACCAGCCGCTGCTGCGGGTCCATCGTCGTGGCCTCGCGCGGGGAGATCCCGAAGAAGCCGGGGTCGAAGTCGGCGACGCCGTCGAGGAACCCGCCCTGCTGGCTGACCTCGGTGTCGCGGGCGTCGACGCCCCCGCCGGCGAGGGCGGCGAGGTCCCATCCGCGGTCGGTCGGGAACCCGCCGACGACGTCGGTCCCGGAGGCGACCATCTCCCAGAACGCCTCGGGCGAGTCGACCCCGCCGGGGAACCGGCACGCCATGCCGACCACGGCGATCGGCTCGCTGGCCGCCGCGACGAGGCTGCGGTTGGCGCGGCGGAGCCGGTCGGTCTCCTTGACCGCGGCGCGCAGGGCGGTGACGACATCGGTGCCGGGTGCGTTCGTCGTGTTCGACGCGTTCATCGTCTGCTCCATCACTCGGACTCGTCGTCGGACCGGCCGTCGAGCGCGGCCCGGACCAGGTCGTCCACACTCATCTCGTCGACGTCGGCGCTCGGGCCCTCCGCGTCGGCGTCCGGGCCGGTCGGGTCGGCGCCCGGGCCGGTCGGGTCGGCGGCGGGACCGCCCGACGCGAGCAGCGCCCGCAGCGGTTCCAGCACCCCGATCTCGCGGAGGCGGTCGAGCGGCACCGACGCGAGCAGGGCGCGGAGCTCGGCGTCGTCGCCGGGGTCCGCCCCGTCCGCCCCGCCGGCCAGCTCGGCGAGCACGTGGTCGGCGACCGCCTGCGGGCTCGGGTGGTCGAACACCAGCGTCGCGGGCAGCGTCAGGCCGGTGGCGGCGGCGAGCTGGTTGCGCAGCTCGACCGCGCCGAGCGAGTCGACGCCGAGGTCGCGGAAGGAACGCTCGGCACCGACCGCATCGGTGTCGGGGTAGCCGAGGACCTGCGCCGCGCGGGCGCGGACCAGGTCGACGACGGTGTCCCGGCGCCGCGCCGGGGACAGGCCCGCGAGCCGGCCCGCGAGGTCGGTCCCCGCTGCCGGGGCCTCGCGGGCGGCGATCCGCTCGGCGTAGCCGGGGAACTCGCGCAGCAGCGGGCTCGGGCGGCCGCTGCCGAAGGCGCCGGCGAACCGGTCGAGGTCGACCGCGGCGACCAGCGCCGTGGCGTGCCGCTCCCCGACGAGCCGGCACATCGTCTCGACGGCGAGGGCGGGGGCCATGGCCACGATCCCGGCGCGGCGGGCGGCCTCGTCGGCGGCCTCGCCCCCGGCCATGCCACCGCCGCCCCAGACGCCCCACGAGATCGACGTGGCGGCGAGGCCCTGCCCCCGGCGGCGTTCGGCCAGGGCGTCGAGCACGGCGTTGGCGGCCGCGTAGTTGCCCTGCCCGGGGTTGCCGACCGCCGAGGAGGCCGACGAGAACAGCACGAAGGCGGCGAGGTCGGCCTCGCGGGTCAGCTCGTCGAGGACGAGCGCCGCGGTCACCTTGGCGCGGAAGACCGCCTGGAACCGCTCGGGGGTGAGCCGGTCGAGGACGCCGTCGTCGAGGACGCCGGCCGCGTGCACCACCCCCGTCAGGGGCGCCCGGGCCGGGATCGCGGCCAGGACGGCGGCGAGCGCGTCCCGGTCGGCGGCGTCGCAGGCCGCGACGGTCACCGTCGTGCCGAGGGCCTCGAGCTCGGCCACGAGCTCGGCCGCGCCCGGGGCGTCCGGGCCGCGACGGCTGACGAGCACGAGGTGGGCGGCGCCGTCCGCGGCGAGCCGCCGCGCGACGTGGGCGCCGAGGGCACCGGTGCCGCCGGTGACGAGCACCGTCCCGGACGCCGACCACGCCGCGCCGGGTCCGTCCCGCCCGTCCCGGCCGTCCCGGACGACCGGGACGAGCCGCCGGGCGAGCACCGAGGTGGCCCGGACGGCCACCTGGTCCTCCCCGTCGAGTCCGGCCAGGACCGCCGTGAGGCCGGAGAGCGAGCGGGCGTCGAGGGTCTCGGGCAGGTCGACCAGGCCCCCCGTCCGCTGCGGGTACTCGAGGGCCGCGACCCGGCCGAGCCCCCACACCGCGGCCTGCAGGGGCCGCGCGGGCGTCTCGTCCGGGGCGGTCGCGACCGCGCTGCGGGTGACCGTCCACAGCGGGGCGTCGATCCCGGCGTCCCCGAGGGCCTGCACCGCCACCGTGGTCAGGGCGACCCCGCAGGGCACGTCCCGGTCATGCTCGTCGGTGACCGCGAGCAGCGAGACGACCCCGGCCGGCCGGGTGCCGTCCGCGAGCACGGAGCGGAGCCGCTCGGCGAGCGCCGCGCGGTCCAGGCCCGCGGTCTCGACGCGGACCACCGGGACACCGAGCCCGGCGAGGACCGCACCCGCCCACGGGTCGTCGGCGGCGGCCGACGGCAGGAGCGCGAGCCAGGTGCCCGACAACGGGCGGCGGTGCGCCAGGGCGGCTCCGGTCAGGCGCTTCCACACCACGCGGTGGCGCCAGGACGCCATCCGGGCCTCGGTCTCGGTGCGGCCGCGCCAGTCGCGCAGGGCGGGCAGCACCTCCGAGAGGGCGTCGCCGGAGACGGCGAGCTCGGTCTCGAGCGTGGAGAAGTCCTCCCGGGCGACGGCCGCCCAGAACGCGGCGTCCACGTCGGCCTGCCCCGCCGGGACCGCGACGGCCGACGCCGGCGCCGGAACGGGAGCCCCGGGCAGGACGTCGGGCCAGAACCGGCCGCGCTGGAAGGGGTAGGTCGGCAGGGTGACCCGGCGGCCCCGCCCGCCGACCCGGCCGCGGCCGAGCACGTCGGCCCACCGGGGTCCGACACCGTGCACGTGCAGCGTCGCCAGGGCCCCGAGCAGGGTCGCCTCCTCCGGGCGGTCCCGGCGCAGGGCCGGGACGACGACGGCGTCGGGCACGCAGGCCCGGGCCATCGCCGTGAGCACCGCGTCCGGGCCGAGCTCGAGGAAGGTCGTGACGCCGCGACCGGCGAGGGTGCCGACCGCGTCGGCGAACCGCACGGTCTCGCGGACGTGGCGGACCCAGTGCTCGGGCGAGCCGAGCTCGTCGGCGTCGACGGGCCCGCCGGTCCGCGTGGAGACGACGGCGATCCGCGGCGCGGCGGACGTCAGGCTCTGCGCGACGGCCCGGAACTCCTCGAGCATCGGCTCCATCAGCGCGGAGTGGAAGGCGTGGCTGACGGCCAGGCGCGTGGTGCGGTGACCCCGGGCGGCGAGGTCGGCCGCCAGGGCCGTCACCGCGGCGTCGTCGCCGGACAGGACGACGGCGGCGGGCCCGTTGACCGCGGCGATCGCGACGCCGTCGGTGAGCAGCGGCGTCACCTCGGCCTCGGTCGCGTCGACCGCCACCATCGCGCCGCCGGAGGGCAGCGCCTGCATGAGCCGGCCGCGCGCGGCGACCAGGCGGCAGGCGTCGTCGAGCGGGAGGGCCCCGGCCACGTGGGCGGCGGCGATCTCCCCGACGGAGTGCCCGGCGACGGCGTCGACGCGCACCCCCCACGACTCGACGAGGCGGAACAGCGCCACCTCGACCGCGAAGAGGGCCGGCTGGGCGAGCCCGGTCCCGGACAGGGTCGCCGCGTCCGCGTCGCGCAGGACCGTCCGCATCGGGGTCCCGGCGTCCCGGTGGGCGTCGAGCCGGGCGCAGACCTCGTCCAGGGCCTCGGCGAAGACCGGGAACCGGGCGGCGAGCTCCTCCCCCGTGCCGGGGCGCTGCGAGCCCTGGCCGGAGAACAGCACGGCGGTCCGCCCGGCACCGCGGAGGTGGTGGCCGACGACGTGGGCGGCGGGGGTGCCCGCGGCGAGCGCGGAGAGCCCCGTGCGCAGGTCCTCGCGGTCCGTCGTGGTGATCACGGCGCGGTGCTCGAGGGCGGCGCGGGTGGTGGCGAGGGCGTGTGCCAGGTCGTGGCGGCCGTCCTCGGGGTGGCCCTCGACGTGGTCGAGGAGCCGGCGGGCGGTCTCCCGCAGCGCGTTGTCCGACCGCGCGGAGAGGACCACCGGCAGGACGGCGCCGTCGTCCGGGACCGTCGCCGGCACCGGGACCGCCGGAGCCTGCTCGAGGATCAGGTGGGCGTTGGTGCCGCTGGCCCCGAAGGAGGACACGGCGGCCCGGCGCGGCCGGCCGGTCGCCGGCCAGTCGGTCGCCGCGGTCAGCAGCGCCAGCCGCCCGGTCGTCCAGTCCACGTGCGAGGACGGGTTCTCGGTGTAGAGCGAGCGCGGCAGGCGCCCGTGGGTCATCGCCAGGATCATCTTGATCACGCCGCCGACGCCCGCGGCCGCCTGGGTGTGCCCGAGGTTCGCCTTCAGCGAGCCGAGCAGCACGGCCTCGTCGCGGTCCT
This sequence comes from Actinomycetospora sp. NBRC 106378, assembly GCF_030269685.1. Lineage (GTDB taxonomy): Bacteria > Actinomycetota > Actinomycetes > Mycobacteriales > Pseudonocardiaceae > Actinomycetospora. Next base: position 59,184 of record NZ_BSTT01000005.1, on the reverse strand, counting down.
GCCCGTAGGTGGCGAGCAGGGCCTGCGCCTCGATCGGGTCGCCGAGGGTCGTCCCGGTGCCGTGCGCCTCGACGGCGTCGACGTCCGCGGGGGCGAGCCCGGCGTTCGCCAGCGCCTGCCGGATGACGCGCTGCTGGGCCGGTCCGCTCGGGGCGGTCAGGCCGTTGGAGGCGCCGTCGGAGTTGATCGCCGACCCGCGCAGCACGGCGAGGACGTCGTGGCCGCGGGCCCGGGCGTCGGAGAGCCGTTCGACGACGAGCATGCCGACGCCCTCGGACCAGCCGGTGCCGTCCGCGTCGTCGGAGAACGCGCGGCAGCGGCCGTCCGGCGACAGCGCGCCCTGGGCGCTGAACTCGACGAACCCGACCGGGGTGGCCATGACGGTGACGCCGCCCGCGAGGGCGATCGAGCACTCCCCCGCCCGCAGCGCCTGGGCGGCGAGGTGCAGGGCCACCAGCGACGACGAGCACGCGGTGTCCACCGACACCGTCGGTCCCTGTAGCCCGAAGGTGTAGGCGACCCGGCCGGAGAGCAGGCTCGCGGCCTGCGCGGTCTGCCACTGGCCGGCCTCCTCCGGCGGGCGGTAGTCGCCGGCGCCGCCACCCACGAACACCCCGGTGTCGGCGGTGCCCCGCAGGGCGGTCGGGTCGATCCCGGCCCGCTCCAGGGCCATCCAGGTCGTCTCGAGCAGCACGCGCTGCTGGGGGTCCATGACGAGGGCCTCGTTCGGCGACACCCCGAACAGGCCGGGGTCGAAGTCGGTCGCGTCGTGCAGGAACCCGCCCTGCGCGGTGGCGCTGCGGCCCGCGCCGTCGCCGGCGAGGGTGTCGAGGTCCCAGCCGCGGTCGGTCGGGAAGGCCCCGACCGCGTCGACCTCGTCGACCATCAGCGCCCACAGGTCCTCGGGCGAGGACACGCCGCCGGGGTAGCGGCAGGCCATCCCGACGACGACGACCGGGTCGTCGGCGTCGTCCGCGGTGCCCCGCGCGCCCCGGCCGCCCTGCGCGGTGAGGACGACCGGGCGGGACCCGAGCAGCTCGTCGCGCAGGTGGGCGGCGAGCTCGGCCGGCGTGGGGTGGTCGAAGACGAGGGTGGCGGGCAGGTCGAGCCCGGTCGCGGCCCCGAGCTGGTTGCGCAGGTCGACCGCGGTCAGCGAGTCGAACCCGAGGTCGCGGAACGGCAGGTCGGCCTCGAGGGCGCCGGGGTCGGTGTGCCCGAGCACGGCGCCCGCGCGGGCGCGGACGAGGTCGAGCAGGAACGCGTCGCGCTCGGCGTCGGACTGCTCGGCGAGGCGGCGTCCGAGCTCCCCGGAGGCGGTCGGAGCGGCCGTCGCGGCGGCGTCGAGCGCCGCCCGGGCCTCGGGCAGGGCGTCGAACAGCGCGGTCGGCGTGGCGTGGGCCGGGGCGAAGGTCTCCCAGGCGACGTCGGCGACGACCTCCGCGGCGACCCCGTCCCCGAGCGCGGCGAGCATCGCGGCCAGCGCCACGTCGGGGTCGAGCACGGGCAGGCCGTTGACCCGCAGGTGCGCGGCGGTCGAGGCGTCCGCGGCGGTGGACCAGGCTCCCCAGGCCACCGCGAGGACCGGCATGCCGGTCGCGCGCCGGGCCCGGGCGAGGGCGTCCAGGTGGGCGCCCGCGGCGGCCTCGTCGGCGCGCCCCCGGACCCCCCACGCCCCGGCGACCGAGCCGAACAGCACGACGGCGTCCGGGGTCCGGTCGGCCAGGGCGTCGAGCAGGGTCTCCGCGCCCACCGTCCCGGCGGTGTGCAGGACGGTGAGGGGGCCGGTGACCTCGTCGAGCAGGGCCGCGAGGAACGCGGGGTCGGTGAGGTCGCCGGGGACGGTCCGACCGAGGTCGGGGTCGCTGTCCCCGGCCGTCCCGGTGCTCCCGGGGGCCACCACGAGCTGCGCCCCGCCCGCGTCCGCCCAGCGGGCGACCGCCCGGACGTCGGCGGTGGGCGCCCCGGTGACCAGGACGGTGCCGGTGGGGCGCGCGGCCGGCACGGCCCCGGCGGCGGTGCGCACGAGGCGGCGCCCGAGGGCGGCGCCGCCACGCACCGCGACCTCCCGCTCGCGGCCGGGGGCGGCGACGTGGGCGGCGAGCCGCGTGGCGGCCTCCGCCCCGGGGACCGGCGGGAGGTCGAGCAGACCGGCGAACCGGTCCGGTGCGGCGAGCGCGGCCACCCGGCCACGACCCCACAGCGACGCGGCCGCGGGATCGACGGGGGCGCCCTCCCGCGCGGCGACCGCCCCGCGGGTCACGCACCAGAGCGGCGCGGTGCACCCGGCCCGCTCGAGCGCGTCGAGGAGAGTCTCCGGGTGGGCGGCGGCGGGGGGCTCGCCGCCGAGCGCCCCGAGCAGGGACACGACCACGTCGGGCGTGGTGTCGAGCGTGGAGAGGACCGCGAGGCCCGCGTCCGGGTCGGCGGTGACGGTGACCGTGGTGCCGCCGAGCGCCGCCACGACCGGGGCGAGGGCGTCCGGCAGCTCCGCCGGGACGAGGACGACCGCGCCCGCCGGCGAGCCGGTCGCCGCGGTGGCGTCGGCCAGGGTGCGCCACGTCTCGTGGTAGCGCCGGGACGCGGCGGCGGAGCCGGTCTCGCGGCGGTGGCGCCAGGCGGACAGGGCCGGCACGACGCCCGCCACGGTGTCGTCGTCGAGGCCCAGGGTGTTCCCGAGCTCGGCGACGTCGGCCCGCTCGACCGCCGACCAGAAGGCCGCGTCGGCGGGGTCGGCCGTCGCCACGGCCGGTGCCGGCTCCGGCCAGAACCGCTCGCGCTCGAACGGGTAGGTGGGCAGCTCGGTGAGCCGCGCGCCGGTGCCGGCGAACCAGGCCGACCAGTCGGGGCCGGCGCCACGGACGTGCAGGGCGGCGAGGCCCTCCAGCAGCGCGGTCCCCTCGTCCCGGTCGCGCCGCGCGAGCCCGACCGCGGCGGACCCGGCGTCGGCCTGCTCGAGGACGGGACCGGCGGCGGCCGCGAGCGCGGCGTCCGGCCCGACCTCGACGGCCGTGGTGACCCCGGCCGCGGGCAGGGCCGCGACCGCGTCGGCGAAGCGCACGGGGGCCCGGACCTGCTCGACCCAGTACTCCGGGGTGCGCAGGGCCTCGTCGGCGACCGTGCCGGTGACGGTGGAGACGATCGGCAGGTGGGGCTCGCCGTAGGTCAGGCCGGCGGCGACCCGCCCGAACGCGGCGAGCATCGGCTCCGTGCGCGGCGAGTGGAAGGCGTGGCTGACCGTCAGCCGCCGCGTGCGGTGTCCGTTCGCGGCCAGCTCGGCGGCGGCGGCCTCGACCGCCTCCTCGCCCCCGGAGAGGACCACCGCGGTCGGGCCGTTGACCGCGGCGAGCGCGACGTCGTCGCCGAGGTACGGGGCGACGTCGTCCTCGCTCGCGGCGACGGCGACCATGGCGCCGCCGCGGGGCAGGGCCTGCATCAGCCGGGCCCGGGCCGCCACGAGGGTGCACGCGTCGTCGAGCGAGAGGATCCCGGCGAGGTGCGCGGCGGTGAGCTCGCCGATCGAGTGCCCGACGAGGACGTCGGGGGTGACCCCCCACGACGCGAGCAGCCGGAACAGCGCGACCTCGGTGGCGAACAGCGCGGGCTGCGCCCACCCGGTCTCGTCGAGCAGGTCGGCCTCGGCGGTGCCGGGGGCGGCGAACAGCACGGCGCGCAGCGGGACGTCGAGCTCGGCGTCGAAGCGGGCGAGGACCGCGTCGAGGGCCTCGGCGTACACCGGGTGGCGCGCCGCGAGGTCGCGGCCCGCCCCGAGGCGCTGCGACCCCTGCCCGGAGAAGAGGAACGCGGTGCGTCCGGGGTGGCGGGGGGCGCGGCCGCGGGTGACCTCGCGGGTCCCGTCGGGGCCGGCCAGCAGGACGGCCCGGTGCGCGAAGCGGCTGCGGGCGCCGGCCAGGGTGGCACCGACGTCGAGCGTGGACGCTCCCCGGGTGCCCGCGACCAGGCGGGCGACCTGGGCGTCGAGCGCGGTCGCGCTGCGGGCGGCGACGACCCACGGGACGGCGCCCGCGGCGGTGTCGGTGCCGTCGATGGTGTCGGTGCCGTCGATGGTGTCGGAGCCGTCGGTGGTGTCGGAGCCGTCGGCGGTGTCGACACCCTCGACGGTCCGGGCGTCCGCCTCCACCGCAGCGGGCGGGGCCTCGAGCACGACGTGGGCGTTGGTGCCGCTCACCCCGAACGCGGAGACCGCGGCCCGGGCCGGCCGGTCGGACGCGGGCCAGGTACGGGCCCCGTCGAGCAGGGCGACCGCACCGGTCGTCCAGTCCACGTGCCGCGACGGGGTCCCGACGTGCAGCGTCGTCGGCAGCACACCGTGCCGCATCGCGAGCAGCATCTTGATCACGCCCGCGACGCCGGCCGCGGCCTGGGTGTGCCCGACGTTGGACTTCACGGTGCCGAGCAGCAGCGGGCGCTCGGCGTCCCGGTCCCGCCCGTAGGTCGCGAGCAGGGCGTGCGCCTCGATCGGGTCGCCGAGCGTGGTGCCGGTGCCGTGGGCCTCGACGGCGTCGACGTCGGCGGTCGTGAGCCCGGCCGAGGCCAGGGCCGCGCGGATCACGCGCTGCTGGGAGAGCCCGTTCGGGGCGGTCAGCCCGTTCGAGGTGCCGTCCTGGTTGACCGCCGAGCCGCGGACCAGGCCGTGCACGCGGTGACCGTTGCGGACGGCGTCGGAGAGCCGTTCCAGCACGAGCACACCGACGCCCTCGGACCAGGCGGTGCCGTCGGCGTCGTCGGAGAAGGGCTTGCAGCGCCCGTCGGGCGCGAGCCCGCCCTGGGTGGAGAACTCGACGAACGAGTCGGGACCGGACATGACCGACACCCCGCCGGCGAGCGCGAGGTCGCACTCCCCCGCGGCCAGCGCGCCGCCGGCCCAGTGCATCGCGACCAGCGACGACGAGCACGCGGTGTCGACGGTGACCGCGGGGCCCTCCAGCCCGAGCGTGTACGACAGCCGGCCGGACATGACGCTCGCGGTGGTGCCGGTGGCGGCGTAGCCGGCGACGTCGGAGACCGAGCGGCGCAGCACCGTCGCGTAGTCCTGGCCGTTGGTCCCGACGAACACGCCGGTGGCCGACCCGCGCAGCGACTCCGGGTCGATCCCGGCCCGCTCGATCGCCTCCCACGAGGTCTCCAGCAGCAGGCGCTGCTGGGGGTCCATCGCGAGCGCCTCCCGCGGGGAGATGCCGAAGAACCCGGCGTCGAAGTCGGCGACGTCGTCGAGGAACCCGCCGGAGAGGGTGGCGGACGCCCCGGCGCCGAGGGCGGCGAGGTCCCAGCCGCGGTCGGCGGGGAAGGCGCCGATCGCGTCGCGGCCCTCGTCGAGCAGCGTCCAGAACTCGTCGGGGGTGCGGACGCCGCCGGGGAAGCGGCAGCCGATCCCGACGACGGCGATCGGGTCGTCGGTGTCCACGCCCGCGCGGGGCGCGGGAGCCGTCGCGTCGCCGTCCGCGGGCAGGGTGCCGAGCAGCTCGTCGAGCAGGAAGCGCGCGAGCTCGCGGGGCGTGGGCAGGTCGTAGACGAGGGTCGCCGGCAGGTCGAGCCCGGTCGCGGCGGTCAGGATGTTGCGCAGCTCCAGGACCGTCAGCGAGTCGAAGCCGAGGTCGCGGAACGGGCGGTCGTCGTCGATCCCGGAGGCGTCGGCGTGCCCGAGCACCCCGGCCACCCGCACCCGCAGGAACTCGCGGACCGCCCCGGGGCGGTCGCGCTCGGCGAGCGCCGAGAGGTGGGCCGCCAGGCCGGCCGCGGCGCCGTCGGTCGGGTCCGCGGCCAGGGCCCGGACCTCGGGCAGGTCGGCGACGAGCGGGAGCGGGCGGGTCGCACCGAGGGCGCGGTGCAGCACGGCCCAGTCGACGTCGGCGACGACGACGTCGGTGTCGTCGGCGTCGAGGGCGCGCAGCAGCGCCTCGACCCCGGCGGCCGGGGCGAGCGGGGTGAGGCCGCCCCGGCGCATGCGGGCGGCGAGCCCGCCGTCGGTCCCGTCACCGGCGACCATCCCCGCGCCGTCCCACGGTCCCCACGCCACGGAGGTCGCGGCGAGCCCGCGGGCCCGCCGGGCCGCCGCGAGGGCGTCGAGGGTGGCGTTGGCGGCGGCGTAGTTCCCCTGGCCGGCGGCGCCGAGGACGCCGGAGGTGGAGGAGAAGAGGACGAACGCGGCGAGGTCCGCGTCCGCGGTGAGCTCGTCGAGGTGGGTCGCGGCGACGGTCTTGGCCCCCAGGACGGTCGCGAACCCGCCGGGGGTGAGGGCGTCGAGGACGTGGTCGTCGACGACACCGGCGGTGTGGATCACGGCGCGCAGCGGCACCTCGGCGGGGACGGCGGCGAGCACGGCGGCGAGCGCCTCGCGGTCGGCGAGGTCGCAGGCGACCACGCTCACGCGGGCCCCGGCGCCCTCGAGGTCGGCGCGCAGCGCGTCCGCGCCGGGGGCGTCGGCGCCGCGGCGGCTGACCAGCAGCAGGTGCTCCGCGCCGTCGGCGGCGAGCCGGCGGGCGACGTGCGACCCGAGTCCCCCGGTGCCACCGGTGACGAGGACGGTGCCCGTGCGCAGGTCCGGGCGGGTGGCCGACCCGACGCCGGGCCCGGCCGGGGCGTGCACGAGACGGGGGACGAACACCCCGGACGCGCGGACGGCGTACCCGTCCTCCACGCCGGGCGCCGCGAGGACCGCGTCCAGCCGTCGGGCGACGGCGTCGTCGATCACGGCGGGCAGGTCGAGGGTGCCGGCGAAGCGCGCGGGCAGCTCCCGCAGCGCGGCGCGCCCCAGGCCCCACACCCCGGCACGGGCCGGATCGCCGACCTGCTCACCGCGACCGACCGCGACCGCCCCGCACGTGACGTTCCACAGCGGGGCGTCGAGGCCCGCGTCGCCGAGGGCCTGCATCGCGGTGAGCGTCAGGCCGAGGGCGGCGGGGGCGCCACCGGTGTCGCCGGAGGCGGCCGGGAGCAGGGAGAGGACCCCCGTCACCTCGGTGGCGTCGCCCACCGCCGCGGTGATCGCCGCGGCCAGCGCCGCGCGGTCGATGCCGGCCACCGGCACTACGGGGCACGGGCCGGCGGGCGAGCCGACGGCGGCGAGGACCGCGTCGATCCATCCGGGGTCGGCGGGGGCGAACCCGTCGGCGGGGACGAGGACGAGGTGGCGCCCGGCGGCCGCGCCCGGGGCGACGGCGGCCGGGGTCCAGCTGACGCGGTAGCGCAGGGCGTCCTGGTCGGCGGCCTCGTCCCGGCGGCGGCGCCACGCGGACAGGGCCGGGACCATCGCGGTGACGATCTCGTCGGGCAGGTCCAGCGTGCCGGCGAGGGTGGCGACGTCGTCGTGCTCGACCGCCGCCCAGAACTCGGCGTCGGCCGCGGGACCCGCAGGGCCGACCGCGCCCGCGGCAGCCGCGGCGTCGGGCCAGTAGCGCTGCCGCTGGAACGCGTAGGTGGGCAGGTCGACGGTGCGCGTCCCCGGGCCGGCGAGCGCGGCGCGGTCGACGACCGTCCCGTGGGCGTGCGCCGCCGCGACCGCCGCGAGGACCTCGCGGACCTCGGGCCGGCCGCGGCGCAGCACGGGCAGGGTCGCGGCGGCCGCGACCTCGTCGTCGCCGGTCTCGGCGCCGAGCGCGGCCAGCGACTCGCCCGCGGCGGCGCTGAGCACGCCGTCCGGGCCGAGCTCGACGAAGGTCCGCACGCCGCCCGGGCCGGCGAGCCAGCGCACGCCGTCGGCGAAGCGGACCGCCGCGCGGACGTGGGTGACCCAGTAGGTGGGGTCGGTGACCTGCTCCGGGGCGGCCGGGCCGCCGGTGACGTTCGAGACGAACGGGATCGCCGGGGCGTGGTAGGTCAGGCCCCGGGCGACGGCCGCGAACTCGTCGAGCATCGGCTCCATCAGCGGGGAGTGGAACGCGTGGCTCACGCGCAGCCGGCGGGTCCGCGCCCCGCCCTCGGCCAGGCGCGCGGCCAGGGCGAGCGTCGGCTCCTCGGCACCCGCCACGACGACCGCGCCGGGCCCATTGACCGCGGCGAGGGCGACGTCGACGACGCCGTCCAGCTCCGCGGCGACCTCGGCCTCGCCCGCCTCGACGGCGACCATCGCGCCGCCGGCGGGCAGGGCCGCCATCAGGCGGGCGCGGGCGGCGACGAGGGTGACCGCGTCGTCCAGGGAGAGCACCCCGGCCACGTGCGCGGCGGCGATCTCGCCGACCGAGTGCCCGGCGAGGTGGTCGGGGACGACGCCCCACGACTCGAGGAGCCGGAAGAGCGCCACCTCGAGCGCGAACAGGGCGGGCTGCGCGTAGCCGGTGTTCTCGAGCAGCGCCGCGTCCGCGCTGCCCTCGTCGGCGAACAGCACGTCGCGCAGCGGGCGGTCGAGCCCGCCGTCGAACCGGGCGCAGATCGCGTCCAGGGCGTCGGCGAACACGGGGTGGGCGGCGGCGAGCTCACGCCCGGCGCCGGGCCGCTGGCTGCCCTGGCCGGTGAAGAGGAAGGCGGTGCGACCGCGCCCCGCGGTGCCGGTGACGACGCCGGGGCCGGGCAGGCCGTCGCGCAGGGCGAGCAGGCCACGGGTCAGCTCGTCCGGGTCCTCGGCGATCACCGCGGCGCGGTGCTCGAGGGCCGCCCGCGTGGTGGCGAGCGAGGACGCGACGGCGGCGAGCGGGAGCTCCGGGTGCGCGGCGAGGTGGGCGAGCAGACGGTCGGCCTGGGCGCGCAGCGCGGTCGCGCTCCGCCCGGACAGCGAGGCCACGACCGGTCCGGCGGGGCCCTCGACGACGGCGGCCGGCTCGGCCGCGGGGGCGGCCTCGAGCACGGTGTGCACGTTGGTCCCGCTGATCCCGAACGACGAGACCGCGCCGCGGCGGGGCCGGCCGGTCTCCGGCCACGACGTCCGCTGCGCGAGCAGGGAGATCGTCCCGGCGGACCAGTCGACGTGGGTGGAGGGCCGGTCGATGTGCAGCGAGCGGGGCACGACCCCCTCCTGCAGGGCACGGACGAGCTTGATCACGCTCGCCACGCCGGAGGCCATCTGGGTGTGGCCGATGTTGGACTTCACCGAGCCGAGGAGCAGGGGGCGCTCCGGGTCCCGGTCGCGCCCGTAGGTGGCGAACAGGGCCTGCGCCTCGATCGGGTCGCCGAGCGCGGTGCCCGTGCCGTGGCCCTCCAGGACGTCGATGTCGCCGGGCCCGACGCCGGCGTTCGCGAGCGCCTGCCGGATCACGCGCTGCTGCGACGGCCCGTTCGGCGCGGTCAGCCCGTTCGAGGCGCCGTCCTGGTTCATCGCCGAGCCCCGGACGACCGCGAGGACCCGGTGGCCGTGGCGGCGGGCGTCGGAGAGGCGTTCGAGCAGGACGACGCCGACGCCCTCGGCGAGGGTCATGCCGTCGGCGCCGTCGGCGTAGGCCTTGCAGCGGCCGTCGACGGCGAGGGCGCGCTGGCGGCTGAAGCCGATGAACGGCATCGGGGTGGACATGATGCTGACGCCGCCGGCCAGCGCCAGCGAGCTCTCGCCGTGACGCAGCGACTGGCAGGCGAGGTGCATCGCGACGAGCGACGACGAGCACGCGGTGTCCAGCGTGACGGCGGGCCCCTCGAAGCCGAACAGGTAGGAGACCCGGCCGGACAGGACGCTCGGGAGCGTCCCGGTGATCATGTGGCCCTCGGCGCCCTCCGCGGCGGGGGTGCCGCTGCCGTAGTCCTGGTAGCTCGCGCCGACGAACGTGCCGGTGCGGCTGCCGCGCTGCGCGGTCGGGTCGATGCCGGCCTGTTCGAACGCCTCCCAGGTCGTCTCCAGCAGCAGGCGCTGCTGCGGGTCCATCGACAGCGCCTCGCGCGGGGAGATCCCGAAGAACGCGGGGTCGAAGTCGGCGACGTCGCGCAGGAAGCCGCCCTGGGTGGAGTAGGTGCGTCCGGCCGCGTCGGGGTCGGGGTCGTAGAGCCGCCCGGCGTCCCAGCCGCGGTCGGCGGGGAAGCCGGAGATGGCGTCGACCTCGTCGAGCGCGACCCGCCAGAGGTCCTCGGCCGACGCGACGCCGCCCGGGTAGCGGCAGCTCATGCCGACGATCGCGATCGGGTCGTCCTCGGCCGGGGCGGTGTCCGCGACGACGGCGGTCGGCCCGCCCGCGCTCCCGGCGAGCTCGCCGCGCAGGAAGCTGGCGAGGGCCTCCGGGGTCGGGTGGTCGAACACCATGGTCGAGGGCAGCGTGCGGCCGGTGACCTGGGCGAGCCGGTTGCGCAGGGCGACCGCGGTCAGCGAGTCGAACCCGACGTCGCGGAAGGCGCGCCGGTCGCCGAGCTCCGCGGGCGAGGCGAGGCCCAGGACCGCGGCGGCCTCGGCGCGGACGGTCTCGAGGACGGCGCGCTGCGCCTCGGCGGCGGACAGGTCGGCCACCCGGGCGGCGAACTCGCCGCGCGCGGCCTCGTCGGGCGCGTCGGCCGCCTCGGTGAGGGCGCGGACCTCGGGGACCTCGTCGAACAGGCTGGTCGGCCGCCCGGAGGTGAAGACCGGGTGGTAGGTCGCCCAGTCGACGTCCGCGACCGCGAGGGCGGCCTCGCCGTCGTCGAGGGCGCGGCCCAGGCCGGCGAGCGCGAGCGCCGGGTCCATGAAGTCCAGGCCGCTGCGTCGGATGGCCGTCGGGTCGACGCGACCGAGCTTGAGGTCGTCGGCCCAGATGCCCCAGAAGACGGCGGTCGTCGGCACCCCGGCGGCGCGCCGGGCCTGGGCGAGCGCGCCGAGGTAGGCGTTGCCCGCGACGTAGGCGGCGTGGGCGCCGCTGCCCCACAGGCCGGCGACGGAGGAGAACAGGACGACGGCGTCGAGCTCGGCGGGGTCGAGCAGGTCGTCCAGGACGCGGGCTCCGGTGACCTTCGCGTCCAGGACGCGGGCGATCCCCTCGGGGGTGGCGTCGGCGATGGTGTGCAGCTCGATGGTCGCCGCGGTGTGCAGCACGGTGCGGACCGGGCGCCCGGCGTCGCGGAGGTCGGCGAGCAGGGCGGCGACCGCCTCGGGGTCGGTGATGTCGCAGGCCCGGGCCTCGACGGTGGTCGCGGCGTCGTCGAACTCGGCGACCAGGTCGGTGGCACCGGGCGCGTCCGGACCGCGGCGGCTGCAGAGCACCACGTGCTCGGCGCCGCGCGCGACCAGCCAGCGCGCCAGGTGCGGCGCGAGGGTGCCGGAGCCGCCGGTGACCAGCGTCGTGCCCCGCGGGCCCGGGCCCGCCGGGCGGGCCGGTGTCGCGTCGGCACGCACCACCCGGCGGGCGAGCACCCCGGAGGCGCGCAGCGCGAGCTGGTCCTCGGTGCCGGCGCCGCCGGCGAGGACGGCGGCGAGCCGGTCGGCGGCACGGTCGTCCAGCGTGGCGGGCAGGTCGATCGTCCCGCCCCAGCGGTCGGGGTGCTCGAGCGCGGCCGTCCAGCCGACGCCGAGCACGAGGGCCTGCTCGGGGGCGACGACGACGTCGGCCGGACCGGTCGAGACGGCGCCGCGCGTCAGCGCCCAGAGCGGCGCGGTGACGCCGGCGTCACCGAGGGCCGCGACCAGGGCGGTCGTCGCGACGACGGTGCCGGTCGGGGCGTCCGCGGCGCCGGCGGCGAGCAGCGAGACCACCCCGGCGAGGCCGTCGTCGGCACCGTCGGCCGCCACGGCCAGCCGCTCCGCCAGGCGGGCCCGGTCGGTGGCGGTGGCGTCGGCGGGGTCGAGGAGGAGGCGACGGACCTCGGCTCCGCGTCCGGCCAGGGCGGTCGCGAGCACGTCGAGGTCGAGCGCGCCCCTCCCGTCGGGAGCGGGACCGTCGGGGCCGACCAGCAGCCAGGTCCCCCCGAGCGGGCGCGGCGGCAGCGTCGGCAGCGGGCGCCAGGCCGTGCGGTAGCGCCACGCGTCGACGGTGGAGCGCTCGCGGCGGGACCGCCGCCACGAGGCGAGGGCGGGCAGGACCGCGGCGACCGCGGTGTCGTCGGCGCCCAGGGTGGCGCCGAGGGCGGCGACGTCGCCGTCCTCGACGGCGTCCCAGAAGGCGTCGTCGGCGGGGTCGGCCGACCCCGGACGGGCCGCGGGCGGGACGGCCCAGAGGTGCTCGTGCTGGAAGGCGTAGGTGGGCAGGTCGACGCGGCGGGCGTCGGTGCCCGCGAACGCCGTGGACCAGTCGACGTCGACGCCGCGCACGGACAGCTCGGCGGCCGAGAGCAGCATCCGTGCGGGCCCGCCCTCGCCCCGGCGCAGGGTGCCGACGGCGACGCCCGGGACGCCGGCCTCGTCGATGACGTCCTGCACGGCCATCGCGAGGACGGGGTGCGGGCTGGACTCGACGAACGCGCGGTACTCCCCCGCGACGAGGGCGGCGATCGCCTCGGCGAAGCGCACGCGGTGGCGCAGGTTGTCGACCCAGTAGGTCGCGTCCATCGTCGTGGTGTCGAGCCATCCGCCGGTCACGGTGGAGAACAGCGGGATGCGCGCGGCGGTCGGCGCGACGTCGGCGAGGACGTCGAGCAGCTCGGCGCGCAGGTCCTCGACCTGCTCGGAGTGCGACGCGTAGTCCACCGCGATGCGGCGGACGCGCACGTCCCGGGCGGTGAGGTCGGCGGTGAGGACGTCGAGGGCCTCGGGGGTCCCGGCGAGGACGACCGCGCGCGGGCCGTTGACGGCGGCGACGGAGATCCCGTCGCGGTCGGCCAGTGCGGCCTCGACCTCGGCGACCGGCAGGGCCACCGACATCATCCCGCCGCGCCCGGCGAGGGACGCGGCGATCGCGCGGCTGCGCAGCGCGACGACGCGGGCGCCGTCGCGCAGCGAGAGCGCCCCGGCGACGACGGCGGCCGCGATCTCACCCTGGGAGTGCCCGACGACGGCGTCGGGCTCGACGCCGTAGGAGCGCCACAGTTCGGCGAGCGCCACCATGACGGCGAAGGAGGCGGGCTGGACGACGTCGACCCGCTCCAGCGCGGACGGGTCGGGGTCGCGCAGGACGTCGAGCAGCGCGACGTCGGTGAACTCCGCGAGGGCGGCCGCGCACTCGGCGATCCGCTCGGCGAAGACCGGTGACGCGTCGAGCAGGGCGGCACCCATCCCGACCCACTGCGAGCCCTGGCCCGGGAAGACGAACACGGTCCGACCGGCGACGTCGGCGACGCCGCGGGCGACGGTAGCCGACGGCCCGTCGAGGGCGATCGCCCGCAGTCCCTCGGCCGGCCCGGTCCCGGCCGCGGGCACGACGACGGCCCGGTGCGGGAGGGCGACCCGGGAGCTGACCAGCGACGAGGCCACGTCGAGCGGGCGCTCCGGCGTGCTCGCGAGGTGGGTGAGCAGGCGGTCCGCCTGGTCGCGCAGGGCGGCCGGGCCGTGGCCGGACAGCACCCAGGGCACGACGACGTCCGGCGCGACCGGGAGCGCGGGCGCGGGCTCCGCGGCGGCGGGGGCCTGCTCGAGCAGGGTGTGGGCGTTGGTGCCGCTGATCCCGAAGGAGGACACGGCGGCGCGGCGGGGACGGTCCACGGCGGGCCAGTCGCGCCCCTCGTCGAGCAGGCGCACCGTCCCCGGCGACCAGTCGACGTGGGTGGAGGGCTCGTCGGCGTGCAGGGTGGCCGGCAGCATCCCGTGGCGCAGCGCCATGACCGACTTGATGACGCCAGCGACGCCGGCCGCCGACTGGGTGTGCCCGATGTTCGACTTCACGGAGCCGAGCAGCAGCGGCGCCTCCGGGTCACGGCCCCGGCCGTAGGTGGCGAACAGGGCCTGCGCCTCGATCGGGTCGCCGAGCGGGGTGCCGGTGCCGTGGGCCTCGACGACGTCGACGTCGCCGGGCTCGAGGCCGGCGTCGGCCAGCGCGCGGCGGATGACCCGCTGTTGGGAGGGCCCGTTCGGCGCGGTCAGCCCGTTGGAGGCGCCGTCCTGGTTGACCGCCGACCCGCGGACGACCGCGAGCACGGGGTGCCCGTTCGCGCGGGCGTCGGCGAGCCGCTCGACCAGCAGGACGCCGACGCCCTCGGCGAGGGTCATGCCGTCGGCGTCGTCGCCGAAGGCCTTGCAGCGCCCGTCGTGGGCCAGGGCGCGCTGCCGGCTGAACGCGACGAACGGGTTCGGCGTGGTCATCACGGTGGCACCGCCGGCGACCGCCATCGTCGACTCGCCGTGCCGCAGCGACTGGCATGCCAGGTGCAGGGCGACCAGCGACGACGAGCACGCGGTGTCGACGGTGACCGCGGGGCCCTCGAGCCCGAAGACGTAGGCGAGACGCCCGGACAGCACGCTCGGGCTGCTCCCGGTCACCCGGTGTCCCTCGCTGCCCTCGCCGGCCCCCTCGCCGTACTCCTGGTAGCTCGAGCCGATGAACACGCCGGTCGCGCTGCCGCGGGCGGTGTCGGGGCGGATCCCGGCGCGCTCGAAGGACTCCCAGGTCGTCTCCAGCAGCAGGCGCTGCTGCGGGTCCATGACGAGGGCCTCGCGGGGCGAGATCCCGAAGAAGGTCGGGTCGAAGTCGCCGGCGTCGTGCAGGAAGCCACCGCGGGTGGAGTAGGTCGTCCCGGCGTGGTCGGGGTCGGTGTCGTAGAGGGCGGCGGTGTCCCAGCCGCGGTCGGTGGGGAACTCGCTCGTCGCGTCGACGCGGCCGACGACGAGGTCCCAGAGGCCCTCGGGCGAGGTGACCCCGCCGGGGAAGCGGCACGCCATGCCGATGATGGCGATCGGCTCGTCCGCGTTCGCCGCCGCGACGGGCGCGACCGCGATCCCGTCCTGGGCGCCGAGCAGCTCGGCGCGGAGGTGCCCGGCGAGCGCCGTGGGCGTCGGGTGGTCGAACACCAGCGTGGCGGGCAGCGCGAGCCCGGTGGCGCCGGCGAGGCGGCGGCGGAGCTCGACCGCGGTCAGCGAGTCGAACCCGGCGTCCCGGAAGGCCCGGTCGGCCACGACGTCGGCGGTCCCCGCGTGCCCGAGCACGGCGGCGGCCTCGGTGCGGACGAGGTCGGTGAGCAGGGCGGTCCCCGCGGTCTCGTCGAGGTCGCCGACCCGGCGGGCGAGCTCCGAGGAACCGGACGCCGCGGCATCGCCGTCCGCGGTCGCCGCGGCGGCCTCGGGCAGCTCGGCCAGCAGCGCGCTGGGACGGGCGGAGGTGAACAGCGGGGCGTAGCGCGCCCAGTCCACGTCCGCGACGGTGACGCACGGCTCGCCGGCGACGACCGCGCGGCGGAGCTCGGTCATGGCGGGGCCGGGGTCGAGCAGCCCGAGGCCCTGGCGGCGCAGCGACTCTGCGATCGTGTCGTCGGCGGCCATCCCCGCCTCCGCCCACGGCCCGAAGGCGACGCTGGTCGCCGTCCGCCCCCGGGCGCGGCGGGCCCGGGCGAGAGCGTCGAGGTAGGCGTTGGCGGCCGCGTAGGCGGCCTGCCGCCCGCTCCCCCACACGCCGGCGATCGAGCCGAACAGCAGGAACAGGTCGAGCTCCGCGTCGCCGAGCAGGTCGTCGAGGTGCGCGGCACCGGCGAGCTTGGCGGCGGCGAGGTCGGCGACCTGGCCGACCGAGAGCGTGTCGAGGGCGTCGAAGTGCCCGACGCCCGCGGTGTGCACCACGCCGGCGAGGCGCTCGCCGGTGGGGCGGTCCGCGAGCAGGGCAGCGAGCGCGGCGCGGTCGGCGACGTCGCAGGCCACGATCTCGACGGCGGGTCCGAGGGCGGTGAGCTCGGCCGCGAGGGCCTCGGCGCCGGGGGCCCCGGGGCCGCGGCGGCTGGTGAGGACGAGGCGGTCGGCGCCGGAGCGGGCGAGCCAGCGGGCGACCTCGGCACCGAGCCCGCCGGTCCCGCCGGTGACGAGGACGGTGCCGGTGATCGTGAACGCCTCCGGCGCCGGGAGGGTCTCGGCGCCGCCGCGGACCAGGCGGCGTCCGGCCGCCCCGTCGGGGCGCAGCGCCACCTGGTCCTCCCCGTCGGGCCCGTCCTTGGGGGCGAGCACCGCGGCGAGCCGTCCGCCGTCGTGGCGGCCGAGGACGGCGGGCAGGTCGACCAGACCGCCCCAGAGCTGCGGGTGCTCCAGGGCGACGACGCGCCCGAGGCCCCACACGGCGGCCTGGGCGGGGTGGGTCAGGGGGTCGGCGGGGCCGGTGGAGACCGCTCCCCGGGTGGCCGCCCACAGGCGCCCGGGGGCCTGCTCCGCGCCGGAGCGCGCCGCCAGGGCCTGCACGAGGGCGATCGTCAGCGCGAGGCCGCGGCGCAGCGGGGCGTGCCCGGGGTCGTCGGCGGGGTCCTCGTCGAGGGCGAGCAGGGACAGCACGTGGGCGTCGGGCCCGGCGACGGCGTCCAGCTCCGCGGCCAGCGCGGCGCGGTCGGCGGGGGTGCCGTCGAGGACGAGCCGCCGGACCCGGGCACCGTGTGCGCCGAGCGCCTCGGCGACGCCGTCCACGGTCGCGGCGTCGTCGCGGACGGTGGCCGCCCCCGCGACGACGAGCCACGTGCCGTCGAGCACCGGCGCCGCGGGACGGCGCAGCCGGGTCCACGTCTCGCGGTAGCGCAGACCGTCGAGCAGCGTGCGCTCGCCGCTGCCGCGCCGCCAGCCCGACAGGGCCGGCAGCAGGTCGTCCACGCCGCCGTCGGCGGCGTCGAGCCCGAGCAGTCCGGCGAGCTCGGTGGCGTCGCCGCGGTCGACGGCCGCCCACAGGCGCGCGTCGGCGGGGTCGGCGCCGACGCCCGGCGCCGCGGGCGGGCGCTCGGGCCAGTAGGTCTCGTGGGAGAAGGCATAGGTCGGCAGCGGGACGCGGCGGGCCCCGGTCCCGGCGAGCAGCGCGGGGAGGTCGGGGTCGGTGCCGCGCACGGCGAGCCGCGCGACGGCGGTCGCGGCCGCGACCGGCTCCGGGCGGTCGGTGCGCAGGAACGGGACCAGCTCGGCGTCGTCGTCCTCGCCGAGGACGTCGCGGGCCAGGGCGGTGAGCAGGCCGTCGGGGCCGAGCTCGAGGAAGGCGGTGGCGCCGCCCGCGCGCAGGGTGCGCACGCAGTCGGCGAAGCGGACGGTGCCGCGCACGTGGCGCACCCAGTAGTCCGCGGAGCGGGCGGTGGCCTCGTCGAGGCGCTCGCCCGTGAGGTCGGAGACCAGCGGGACACGTGGGGCGTGGTAGGTCAGCGACTCGGCGACGACCCGGAAGTCGTCGAGGACGGCGTCGACGTGCGGCGAGTGGAAGGCGTGGCTCACCCGCAGCTCGCGGGTGCGACGCCCCCACGAGGCCACGGTGTCGGCGACGCCGCGGACGGCGTCGACGTCCCCGGAGACGACGACCTTGTCCGGGCCGTTGACGGCCGCGATCCCGACGCGCTCGGAGAGCAGGTCGGCCACCTCGTCCTCGGCCGCCTCGAGCGCCACCATGGCCCCGCCGTCGGGCAGGGCGTCCATGAGCGCGGCGCGCGCGGTGACCAGGCGGGCGGCGTCGGCGAGACCGAACACCCCGGCGACGTGGGCGGCGGCGATCTCGCCCACGGAGTGGCCCGCGACGGCGTCGGCGCGCAGGCCCCAGGCCTCGGCGAGCCGGTACAGGGCGACCTCGATCGCGAACAGCGCGGGCTGGGTCCAGCCGGTGCGGTCGAGCAGCGCGGCGTCGTCGGACCCGGGCTCGGCGAACAGCACGTCGCGCAGCGGGCGGTCGAGCAGCGGGTCGAGCTCGGCGCACACGGCGTCGAGGGCGGCCGCGAAGCGCGGCTCGGAGCGGGCCAGGTCGCGGCCCATGGCGGCGCGCTGGCTGCCCTGGCCGGGGAAGATCACGGCGAGGCGCGGGGTCGACGCGCGCTCGCCGGTGACGACGTGCGGGTCGCTCCGGCCGGCGGCGAGGGCGGCGAGGGCGGCGTCGAGGGTGTCGTCGGACCCGTCGGTGACCACCGCGGCCCGGTGGTCGAACCGGGCGCGGGTCGTGGCGAGCGAGAGGGCGAGGTCGGCGGCCGTCTGCCCGGGGTGGGCGCGCCGGTGCGCGGCGAGCCGGGCGGCCTGGCCGCGCAGGGCCGCGGCGCTGCGCGCGCCGAGCAGCAGGGGCACGGTCCCCGGGGTGCGGACGTCGACGGGGACGTCGGCGGGAGCCGGGGTCTCCGGCTCGGGCCGTTCGAGGACCACGTGGGCGTTGGTGCCGCTGATACCGAACGACGACACCCCGGCCCGGCGCGGCCGGTCGACCGCCGGCCACGGGGTCGCCTCGGTGACCAGCGCGACCTCGCCGGCCGACCAGTCCACGTGCGAGGACGGCGCGTCGACGTGCAACGTCGCCGGCAGCACCCCGTGGCGCATCGCCTGGACCATCGTGATGATCCCCGCGGCACCCGCGGCGGCCTGGGTGTGGCCCAGGTTCGACTTCACCGAACGCAGCAGCAGCGGCTCGTCGCGGTCGCGGCCGTAGGTGGCGAGCAGCGCCTGCGCCTCGATGGGGTCGCCGAGCGTGGTGCCGGTGCCGTGGGCCTCGACGGCGTCGACGTCGGCGGTCGTGAGCCCGGCCGAGGCCAGGGCGGCACGGATGACGCGCTGCTGGGACGGCCCGTTCGGTGCGGTGAGCCCGTTGGAGGCGCCGTCCTGGTTGACCGCGGAGCCACGGACGACCGCGAGGATCTCGTGGCCCTGGCGCACCGCGTCCGAGCGGCGCTCCAGCACGAGCATCCCGACGCCCTCGGACCAGCCGACCCCGTCGGCGGCGTCGGCGAACGCCTTCGACCGCCCGTCGGGGGCGAGGCCGCGCTGGCGGGAGAACTCGACGAACGTGGTGGGGGTGGCCATCACGGTGACGCCACCCGCCAGGGCGAGGGAGCACTCGCCCGAGCGCAGGGCCTGCATCGCCCAGTGCATCGCGACCAGCGAGGACGAGCAGGCGGTGTCCACCGTGACCGCCGGCCCCTCCAGGCCCAGCGTGTACGCCACGCGGCCGGAGGCGATGCTCGGCGAGCTGCCGCTGCCCTGGAACCCCTCGAACTCCGGACCGGCCAGGACCGCCGAGTAGTCGCTGTACATGACCCCGGCGAACACGCCGGTCGCCGTCCCGCGCAGCGACGTCGGGTCGATCCCGGCCCGCTCGATCGCCTCCCACGACGACTCCAGCAGCAACCGCTGCTGCGCGTCCGTCGCCAGGGCCTCCCGCGGGCTCATCCCGAAGAACGCCGGGTCGAACTCCCCCGCGTCGTGCAGGAACCCGCCGTGGCGGGTCGTCGTCGTCCCCGGGTGGTCGGGGTCGGGGTCGTAGAGGTGCTCGACGTCCCAGCCGCGGTTGGTCGGGAACCCGCTCACCGCGTCCGTGCCGGAGACGACCAGGTCCCACAGCTCGTCGGGGTCGGACACCCCGCCCGGGTACCGGCAGGCCATCCCGACGACGACGATCGGGTCGTCGGCGCCCACGGCGGTGACCGGCGCGCCGGTCGTCGCCGGCTCGGCGAGACCGGCGAGCTCCGCGAGGACGTGGTCGGCGAGCCGGCGGACCGTCGGGTGGTCGAAGACCAGGGTGGCGGGCAGGCGCAGCCCGGTCGCCGCGCCGAGCCGGTTGCGCAGCTCGACGGCGGTCAGCGAGTCGAAGCCCAGGTCGCGGAAGGCCCGCCCGGCGTCCACGTCGCCGACGTCGGCGTGCCCCAGCACCAGCGCCACCTGCGCGCGGACCAGGTCGAGCACGAGGTCGTCGCGGCCCTGCGCGTCGAGGCGGGCGAGTCGCTGCGCGAGGCCCGTGCCGGCGGGCGTGGCGGGGGCGGCCACGCCACGGCGGCGCCGGGGACGGGTGAGGGCCTCGAGCAGCGGGACCGGCACGCCACGCTCGCGCAGCGCCGCGAGGTCGAGGCGGACCGGGACGAGCACCGGGTCGTCGGTGCGCAGGGCGAGGTCGAACAGCGCGAGCCCCTGCGCGCGGGTCAGGGGCGGGACGCCGGAGCGGGCGATCCGCTCGGCCTCGTCGTCGGTCAGGGTGCCGGTCATGCCGGCGCCGGACTCCCACGGCCCCCACGCGAGGGAGAGCCCGGGCGCCCCGGCGGCGTGTCGGTGGGCGACGACCGCGTCGACGAAGGCGTTCGCGGCGGCGTAGTTGGCCTGGCCGGCGCTGCCGAAGATGCCGGCGACCGACGAGAAGACGACGAACGCGTCGAGGTCGACCCCGAGCCGGGCCGGCACCTCGTGCAGGTGCCAGACGGCGTCGACCTTGGGGGTGAGCACCTGCGCGAGGCGCTCGTCGGTCAGCGACTCGACCACGCCGTCGGCGAGCACGCCCGCGGTGTGCACGACCGACCCGATGCCGTGGGTGGTGAACAGGTCGTGCACCGCGTCGACCTCGGAGACGTCGGCGGCGACGACCTCGACCCGGGCGCCGGCGGCGACGAGGTCCGCGGCGAGCTCCGTCGCGCCGGGGGCCGCGGGACCGCGACGGCTGGCCAGGACGAGGTCGCGGACGCCGTGGTCGGTGACGAGGTGGCGGGCGAGCAGGGCGCCGAGACCGCCGGTGCCGCCGGTGACCAGCACGGGGCGGCCGCCGGGGAAGCCGCGGCCCGTCTCCCCGACGGGCAGGGTGGCGCGGGCGAGGCGGGCGGCCTGCAGCTCGCCGCCGACGACGCGCAGCTGCGGCCCGGTGGCGGCCAGCGTCCCGGCGGGCAACCCGGACCCGTCCGCCGTGGCCGCGGCGGCGTCGAGGTCCACCAGGACGAAGCGGCCCGGGTGCTCGGACTGCGCGGAGCGCACGAGGCCCCATACCGCGGCCGAGGCGAGGTCGTGGCCGGTGGTGGCCCCGCGGGTGACCAGGACGAGCCGGGCGCCGTCCACGGCCGCGCCGAGTCCGAGCCAGGCGTGCACGGTCCGCAGGGCGGCGGCGGCGAGGCGGTGCGCCGCGGCCGGGACGGTGTCGGCGGTGTCGCGGTCGTCGGCGGTGTCGCGGTCGTCGGTGAGCGCGAGCACGACGGTGGCGGGGATGCCGGCCGGGCGGGAGGCGAGGTCGGCGAGGTCGGCGACCCGGACGGCGTCGGTCAGGTCGGCGGCGGCGTGCAGACCGAACGGGTCGGCGCCGACGAGCGCGACCGGACCGGGCCCGGCGGCGGCCGCGGCGACGGCGGTCCAGTCGAGGCGGAACAGCGCCTCGCGGGCGAGCGCGGCCTCGCCGTCGGCATCGCTGACACCGCTGGCCACGGCGCGCAGCACGAGGCCGTCGACGGAGAGCACCGGGGAGCCGGTCGGGTCGGTCACGGTCAGCGCGACGGTGTCGTCGGCGACGGGCGACACGCGGACCCGCAGGACGGTGGCCCCGCCGGCGTGGAGGGTGACGCCCTCCCAGGAGAACGGGACCCGGGCCTCGCCCCGGCCGTCGGGCGCGAGCAGCGGGACGGCGTGCAGGGCGGCGTCGAGCGCGGCGGGGTGCAGCCCGAAGGTCTCGGCGTCGGCGCGGGCGGACTCGGGGAGGACGACCTCCGCGAGGACGTCGTCGTCGTGGCGCCACGCCGCGGACAGGCCGCGGAAGGTCGCGCCGTAGGCGAACCCGAGTCCGGCGAGGACGTCGTAGTGGTCCTCGACGGCGAGGGGCTCGGCGCCGGCGGGCGGCCAGACCGCGGCGTCGTCGACCGGCGCGGGAACGGCGGTGGCCGGGGCGAGGACGCCGGTCGCGTGGGCGGTCCAGGAGATCTCGTCGTCCGTCGCGGCGCCGGTGTCGGGCCGCGCGTACACGGTCAACGGTCGCCGGCCGGCGCCGTCGGCGGCGCCGATCGCGAGCTGCACGGCGACCCCGCCGTCGGCGGGCAGGACCAGCGGGGCGGCGAGGACGAGCTCCTCGACCCGGTCGCAGCCGACCTCGTCGCCCGCCCGCACCGCCAGCTCGAGCACCGCGGTCCCGGGCAGGAGGGTCCGTCCGCCCACGGCGTGGTCGGCGAGCCACGGGTGGGTGCGGACCGAGATCCGTCCGGTGAGCAGGGCGCCGTCGGAGTCGGCGAGGGACGTGACGGCGGCGAGCAGGGGGTGCCCGGCGACGCCGAGCCCGGCGGCGCGCAGGTCGGCGGTGCCCTGGTCGCCGCGCGGCCAGTAGCGGCGGCGCTGGAAGGCGTAGGTCGGCAGTTCGACGCGCCGGGCGCCGGTGCCGGCGAACCACGCGGACCAGTCGACCGCCACGCCGTGGACGTGCAGGGCGGCCAGCGCCGCGGTGAGCGTGGTCTCCTCGTCGCGGTCGGCGCGCAGGGCGGGCACGCACACGGCGTCGGCGGGCACGGCGTCGCGCACCAGGCCCGTGAGGGCCGCGTCCGGGCCGAGCTCCAGGAACGCGGTCGTCCCGTCTTGCACGAGCTGCCCGACGCCGTCGCCGAAGCGCACGGCGCGGCGGACGTGGGAGACCCAGTACCCGACCGAGGTGATGTCGTCGGCGACCGTGGCGTCGGTGACGACGGGGACCTGCGGCGCGTGCAGCTCCAGTCCCTCGACCACCGCCCGGAACCCGTCGAGCATCGGCTCCATCAGCGGGGAGTGGAAGGCGTGGCTGACGCGCAGCTCGCGGGTCCGGTGGCCGGCGGCCGCCAGGTCCGCGGCGACCGCGGTGACGGCGGCCCGCTCGCCGGAGAGCACGACCGACCGGGGACCGTTCACGGCCGCGATCGCGACCGGGCCCTCACCGAGCAGCGGGGCGACCTCGTCCTCGGACGCCGCCACCGCGACCATCGCCCCGCCGGCGGGCAGGGCGTCCATGAGCCGCCCGCGGGCGCAGACCAGGGCCGCGGCGTCGGGCAGGGACAGCACGCCCGCGACGTGCGCTGCGGCGATCTCGCCGACGGAGTGGCCGATCAGGTGGGCGGGGGCGACCCCGAGCGAGGTGACCAGGCGGTACAGCGCGACCTCGACGGCGAAGATCGCCGGCTGGGCGTAGGCGGTGCGGTCGAGCAGGTCGGGGTCGTCGCCGTGCAGTACCTCGCGCAGCGGACGCGGCAGGTGCTCGTCGAGCGCGGCGAGGACCTCGTCGAACGCGTCCGCGAAGACCGGGAAGCGGGCGGCGAGCTGCCGGCCGGCACCGAGGCGCTGGCTGCCCTGGCCGGTGAACAGGACCGCGAGCTCCGGCTCGTCGACGGCCGTGCCGGCGACGACGCCGGGCAGGGCCGTCGCGTCCGCGTCGGGGGCGGCGAGCGCGGCCAGCGGCGCGGCGAGGTCGTCGGGTCCGGACGCGAGGACGACGGCCCGGTGGGCGAACGCGGTGCGGGTGGTGGCGAGGGAGAAGGCGGTGTCGCGCAGGTCCGCGGGCCGGTCGCCGTCCCACGCGTCGGCGAGGGTCGCGGCCTGGGCGCGCAGCGCCTCGGAGCTGCGTCCGGAGACCGCCACGGGGACGGTCCCCGGGACCAGCGCGGGCGCCGGGTCCGCGTCGGGCGCCTCCCCGGCCGGTGCCTGCTCGACGACGGTGTGGGCGTTGGTGCCGCTGATGCCGAAGGACGAGACCGCGGCCCGGCGCGGGGCGCCGGTCTCCGGCCACGGGGTGTTCTCGGTGACGAGCCGGACGTCGCCGTCGCCCCAGTCGACGTGGTGGGTGGGGACCTCGGCGTGCAGGGTGCGCGGGAGCACGCCGTGCCGCATCGCGAGGACCATCTTGATGATCCCGGCGACGCCGGCGGCGGCCTGGGTGTGGCTGAGGTTGGACTTGACCGAGCCGAGCAGCAGCGGGCGGCCCTCGGGGCGCGCGCGGCCGTAGGTGGCGAGCAGGGCCTGGGCCTCGACGGGGTCGCCGAGGGTGGTGCCGGTGCCGTGCGCCTCGACGGCGTCGACGTCGCCGGGCGAGAGCCGGGCGTTGGCGAGGGCCTGGGTGATGACCTGCTGCTGGGACGGGCCGTTCGGCGCGGTCAGCCCGTTCGACGCCCCGTCCTGGTTGACCGCGGTCCCGCGGACGACGGCGAGGACGTCGTGCCCGTGCCGCACCGCGTCGGAGAGCCGCTCCAGGACGAGCAGGCCCACACCCTCGGCCCAGCCGGTGCCGTCCGCGGTGTCGCCGAAGGACCGGCAGCGCCCGTCCGCGGAGAGGCCGCCCTGGCGGCCCATCTCGAGGAAGGTGCCGGGGCCGGACATGACGGTGACGCCGCCCGCGAGGGCGAGGGTGCACTCCCCCGCCCGCAGCGCCTGGGTGGCCAGGTGCACCGACACCAGCGACGAGGAGCAGGCCGTGTCGATGGTGACGGCCGGCCCGACCGTGCCGAAGCTGTAGGCGATGCGCCCGGAGAGGACGCTGCCGGTGGTCCCGGTGAGCGCGAAGCCCTCGGCGCCGTCGGCCGGCCCGACCCGGTAGTCCTGGCCCATGGCGCCGATGAACACGCCGGTGTGGGTGCCGCGCAGCGAGGTCGGCTCGAGCCCGGCCCGCTCGAAGGCCTCCCACGCGGCCTCGAGGACGACCCGCTGCTGCGGGTCCATCGCCACGGCCTCCCGCGGGGAGATGCCGAAGAACTCCGCGTCGAACTCGGGCGCGTCGTGCAGGAAGCCGCCCGCCACCGCCGACGCGTCCGCGAGGGCGTCGACGTCCCAGCCGCGGTCGGTCGGGAGCGCGGTGATGCCGTCCCGCCCCGCCTCGAGCAGGCGCCACAGGTCCTCGGGACTCGTGACGCCGCCCGGGTAGCGACAGGTCATGCCGACGATGGCGATCGGCTCCCCGGCGGCGGCCTCGAGCTCGTCCACGCGTCGGCGGCTGCGCCGCAGATCGGTGGTGGCGCGCTTGAGGTAGTCGCGGAGCTTTGCTTCGTTGTCCATCTCGTCCCAACCCGTCTCGGCGGCCGAGGGCGGCGCGGGCGCGGTCGGTCACCGCACCCTCGACGTGGAGTGTCGAGGCGCTCCCGGCGGGAATTCCTTGGAATCGATGCCCGTGCGGCGGGGCTACCAGGTGCCGGCGAGCAGCTCGCCCATCCGGGTCTCCCGGGCGACCTGCTCCAGGTCGGCGTCGACCATCATGTGCATGAGCTCGGGGAACTCGACCTCGGGCTTCCACCCCAGCCGGACCTGCGCGCGGGCGCTGTCGGCGCACAGGACCTCGACCTCGGCCGGCCGGACGAGCTCCGGGGCCACGACGACGTGGTCGCGCCAGTCGAGCCCGACGTGGTCGAAGGCGATCGCGACGGCGTCGCGCACCGAGTGCATCTGCCCGGTGCCGATGACGTAGTCGTCGGACTCCTCCTGCTGGAGCATGAGGTGCATCGCGCGGACGTAGTCCCCGGCGTAGCCCCAGTCGCGGACGGCGTCGAGGTTGCCCAGCGCCAGCTCCTGCTGCAGGCCCAGCTTGATCCGCGCGACCGCGAGGGAGATCTTGCGGGTGACGAACTCCTGCCCGCGGCGCGGGGACTCGTGGTTGAACAGCATCCCCGAGACCGCGTACATCCCGAACGACTCGCGGTAGTTCCGCGTGATGTAGTGGCCGTAGGCCTTGGCGGCCCCGTACGGGCTGCGGGGGTGGAACAGCGTCGTCTCGCGCTGCGGGGTCTCGGCGGCCTTGCCGAACATCTCCGACGACGACGCCTGGTAGAAGCGGATCTGCCCGTCCGGCGCGGCCGTGCGGGACGTGCTCAGCCCCGAGACCATCCGGATCGCCTCGAGCATGCGCAGCACGCCCATGCCGTTGACCTCGGTGACCAGTTCGGCCTGCGGCCACGACAGCGGGACGAAGGAGATCGCCCCGAGGTTGTAGACCTCGTCGGGCTGCACGGAGTCCACGGCGGCGACCAGGCTGGCCTGGTCCATCAGGTCGCCGTCGACGAAGTCCAGCTCCGACGCGAGCCGGCTGACCCGGGACTTGCGGGGGTTGGCCTGACCCCGGATCAGGCCCCAGACCTGGTAACCCTGCCCGAGCAGGTGCTCGGCCAGGTAGGAGCCGTCCTGGCCGGTGACACCGGTCACCAGAGCGCGCTTCGACATGGGGATTCCCCTCTTCGACGACGGTGTGGCGTCCGCGCCCGGTCCGGGCGGCGCCGGCGGAAGGTGTGCTCCGCGCTCCTCGACGGAGCAGGACGCTCGCAACGCCGCGAACGCGATGTCAACGAGACCGCACCGTTGCCGAGGAAATCCCGAGTGCCTCGCGGAATGCGCGGCGCATTCCGTCGGGGACTGGGGATTTCTCGGTGCGCGATGCGTTCGGATGCCCGGGCCGACGAAGCGTCGACGACACGACACGAGACGACCGGGGCGAGGGCGGAGCGGTGCTGGTACGACTCGCGAAGGACCGGCTGCGCGGCTGGCTGCCGGCCGTCGGCGTCCTGGTGGTGCTCCAGGCGGTGCAGATCGCGGGGACGCTCGCGCTGCCGACCCTGGGTGCGGCCGTGATCGACGACGGCGTTCTGCGCCGCGACGGCGACCGGATCGCGACGCTCGGCGCGGTGATGGTCGCGGTGGCCGTGGTCCAGGTCGTCGCCGCCCTGGTCGCGGCCGGACTCGCCGCCCACGTCTCGACCGGCATGGGGCGGGACCTGCGGGCCGCGGTGTTCTCCCGGGTCCTGGACCTCTCCGGGCGCGAGGTCGCCCGCTTCGGCACCGCCTCGCTCGTCGCCCGCACCGTGAACGACGTGACCCAGGTGCAGAACCTCGCCCGCTCGGGGCTCGGGGTGCTGGTCTCGGCCCCGCTGATGTGTCTCGGCAGCGTCGTGCTCGCGCTCTCGCTGGACGTACCGATGGCCGCGCTGCTGGTC
The DNA here is from genome assembly GCF_030269685.1 of Actinomycetospora sp. NBRC 106378. GTDB lineage: Bacteria > Actinomycetota > Actinomycetes > Mycobacteriales > Pseudonocardiaceae > Actinomycetospora. The sequence goes on along the minus strand of NZ_BSTT01000005.1, from coordinate 32,625 downwards.
GCGATGGTGCTGGTGGTCGCGGTCGGGTTCGGGCTGCTCCTGGCGCGGATGGCCGCGGTCTACGGGCGGATGCAGGTGGCCCTCGACCGGCTGGGGGTGCTGCTGCGGGAGGCGATCTCCGGGGTGCGGGTGCTGCGCTCGTTCGTCAGCGACGACCGGGAGATCGCCCGCTTCGCCGACCGCAACGACGACTTCCTGGACCTCTCCCGGCGGGCCGGGCGGCTGATCGCCTCGATGCTCCCGCTGGTCCTGCTCATCCTCAACCTGGCGACCGTGGCGCTGCTCTGGGTCGGGGCGCACCGCATCGCCGCCGGCGCCACCCCGGTCGGCACCCTGAGCGCCCTGCTGAGCTACCTCGCACTGATCCTCATGTCGGTGGTGATGCTCGCCTTCGTGCTGCTGGCCGTGCCGCGTGCCCGGGTCTGCGCGGGCCGCATCCAGGAGATCCTCGACTGCGAGCCGGGCGCCCGGCCGCCGGCCGCGCCGGTCGGGCTGCGGACCCGCCCGGGCCGGGTGGAGCTGCGCGGGGTCGAGTTCCGCTACCCCGGCGCGGAGCGCGCGGTGCTGCACGACCTCGACCTGCTGCTGGAGCCCGGCGAGCGGGTGGCGGTCCTCGGCGGCACCGGCAGCGGCAAGAGCACCCTGGTCGACCTCCTGGTCCGGGCGAGCGACCCGACGGCCGGCGAGGTCCTCGTCGGCGGCACGGACCTGCGCGACCTCGACCCCGCCCTGCTGGCCGCGACGGTCGGGGTCGTCCCCCAACGGCCCTTCCTGTTCAGCGGGACGGTGGCGGAGGCACTGCGCTTCGGACACCCCGACGCCGACGACGCCGAGCTGTGGGAGGCCCTGCGGGTCGCCCGCGCGGACGAGTTCGTCGCGCAGATGCCCGGGGGGCTGGACGCGCCGCTCGCGCAGGGCGGGCGCAACGTCTCGGGCGGTCAGCGGCAGCGGCTCTGCCTCGCGCGAACGCTGCTGCGCCGCCCCGCGGTCTACCTGTTCGACGACTGCTTCTCGGCCCTCGACCAGGTCACCGAGCGCGAGGTGCGGGCGGCCGTCGCCGAGCGCACCGCCGGCGCCACCGTGCTCCTCGTGGCGCAGCGGATCGCGGCCGCCCGGGACGCGGACCGGATCGTGGTCCTGGACGCCGGGCGGGTGGTCGCCACGGGCACCCACCGGACGCTGCTCGCCACGAGCGGGACCTACCGGGAGATCGCCCGCTCGCAGGCGGTGGAGGACCCCGTCGAGGACACGGTCGAGCACGCCGTGGAGGACGCGGCCGAGGACGCGATGGAGGAGGTCGGCCGATGACGGCGACCGCCCGGGACCCCGACCGCGCCACCGAGCCCGACCGCGCCACCGAGCCCGACCGCGCCACCGAGCCCGACCTGCCGGCGGGGACCGCCGTCCGGCGGCTCGTCGGCCTGCTGCGCCCCCACCGCGGCGCCGCCCTGCTCGCCCTGCTCGCCGGCCTGGGCGGGACCGCCCTGAACGCCGTCGGCCCGCTGCTGCTCGGGCGCATCACCGACATCATCGTCGCCGGCGTGACCGGTCCCCCGGGCGCGGGCGTCGACTTCGCCGCGATCGGCCGCCTGCTCGGCGTCCTGCTCGCGGTGTACGTGGCCGCCTCGGGACTGATGCTCGGGCAGGGCCGGCTGGTCGCCTCGGCGGTCTGGCAGGTCGTGCACCGGCTGCGGGCGGACGCGCGCGCCAAGCTCGCGCGGCTCCCGGTCCGGCACTTCGACCGGCACGCGACGGGCGACGTGCTGGGCCGCACCACCACCGACGTCGACAACCTCCAGCAGACCCTGCAGCAGTCCCTGGCCGAGCTCGTCACCTCGACGTTCTCGGTGCTGGTGATGCTGGGGCTGATGCTGTGGATCTCGCCCCTGCTGGCCGGGGTGATGCTCGCGAGCCTGCCGGTGGCCGCGGCCCTGGCCGCCCTGCTGGCACGGCGGGCCCAGCCCTCGTTCGCCGCCCAGTACACGGCCGGGGGTGCGCTCGCCGGGCACGTCGAGCAGGTCTGCACGGCGCACGCCCTCGTGCGCTCCCACCATCGGCGGGACGCCGTCGAGCGGGAGTTCGCCGCCCACAACGCCGCCGTCACCCGCGCCGGCTCCGCGGCCCAGTTCGTGTCCGGCGCCATGGAACCGGTGATGATGTTCGTGGCGAACCTGGGCTACCTCGCCGTCGCCGTCGTCGGCGCGTGGAAGGTCCTCGCGGGCACCCTCACCCTCGGCGACGTCCAGGCCTTCATCCTCTACGCCCGGCAGTTCAGCCAGCCGATCGTCGAGATCGCGTCCGTCGCGGGCCGCCTCCAGGCGGGCGTCGCGTCGGCCCAGCGCGTGTTCGGGCTGCTCGACGCGCCGGAGCAGGCCCCCGACCCGGACGATCCCGTCCGTCCCGGGCGCATCACCGGCCGGGTGGAGTTCCAGGACGTGTCGTTCCGGTACGCCCCCGACGTCCCGCTCATCGAACGGCTCTGGCTGGTGGTCCCGCCCGGCGCGACCGTCGCGGTCGTCGGTCCGACCGGCGCCGGGAAGACCACGCTCGGCAACCTGCTCCTGCGCTTCTACGACGTGGACTCCGGCCGGATCCTCATCAACGGCACCGACGTCACCAGCCTGTCGCGCGCGGACCTGCGCCGACAGTTCGGGCTGGTCGGCCAGGACACGTGGCTGGTCGGCGGCACGATCGCCGACAACATCGCCTACGGGTCGCCGTCGGCGTCCCGGGCGGAGGTCGTCGAGGCGGCGCGGGCGACCTGCGTGGACGGGTTCGTCCGGGCGCTGCCCGACGGCTACGACACCGTGCTCGACGACGACGCCGCGGGCGTGAGCGCCGGGGAGAAGCAGCTGATCACGGTCGCGCGGGCCTTCCTCGCCCGGCCCGCCGTGCTCGTCCTCGACGAGGCGACCAGCGCCGTGGACACCCGGACCGAACTGCTCATCTCCCGCGCCATGGGCGCGCTGCGCGCCGGGCGCACGAGCCTCGTCATCGCCCACCGGCTCTCCACCGTCCGCGAGGCGGACACCATCGTCGTGATGGACGCCGGGCGCATCGTCGAGCAAGGCGGCCACGAGGAGCTCCTCGCCGCCGGCGGTCACTACGCGCGCCTGCACGCGGGCCCGGACGCCCCGGCCTGACCGCCCGGTGCTGGGGTTTTCCCGACGCCGGGGGTGGTCGGATTCGGGCATGGCGCAGACGGTCGGGACGCAGCGGGAACCGGCGACGAGCGGGGGCCGGGCGCCGATCCTGTTCTGCGCCACGCACTCGACGGGCGAGGCGACGACCAGCATCGTGCTGGCCGGGGAGCTCGCCCGCCGCGGCGTCCCCGACCTGTGGTTCGCCGGTGACGAGAACCTGCGTGCCCCCGTGGCCGAGCTCGACGGCGCCTCCCCGGTCCGGTTCGCCTCGCTCGGCGAGGTCAACCCCGCCGTCGCCCTGACGATGGTCGACGACCGGACCTACGCGCGGATCCACCAGCGCTCCCGGGTGCGGGGCCTGCGCGCCCGGGCCCGCCAGCTCTTCGACGTCGAGCACCTGTTCGGGCGCTACCGGGCCCTCGAGGAGGTCGTGGACCGCGTGCAGCCCGCGCTCCTCGTGGTCAACCGCTTCGCGACCCACGCGATCCAGCTGGCGCTCACGCGCGGGATCCCCTACGTCATCACCGCGCCCTGCCTGCCCTCGAGCCTCGTCGAGGACCGGCTCCCCCGCGGCTTCCCGCGCCCGTCCTCGGGCCTGCCCCTGCGACGCACCCTCGCGCAGCGCCTCGCGCACGCGTGGTTCCGCGTGGGCACCGGCACGCTGTTCCTCGACCGCACGATCCTCCGGGCGGCCGTGGCGATGCACCGGCGGATGGGCGAGCTGGGCATCGACCCGTCGACGGCGCGGGTCCCGGTGCAGAACGCGGCGGCCCGCGGCCTCCTCTGCTTCTCCGTGGCCGAGGTCGACTACCCCTTCCCGATCCCGCCGGAGGTGCACCTGGTGGGCGCGCTCGTGCCGCCGGTGTCCGGCGACGAGCGCGACGCCGACGTCCACGCGTGGCTCGCCGACCGGCCCTCCTGCGTGTACACGGCCTTCGGCTCGATCACCCGGATGACCGCCGCCCAGGTCGGGGCGATGGTGGAGGTCGCGCGGCAGTTGGAGGGCGAGCACGCCGTGCTCTGGGTCCTGCGCCGCGACCAGCAGCGGTTCCTGCCGCCCGCCGCGGAGCTGCCGCGCAACCTGCGGGTCGTCGACTGGGTGCACGACCAGCACGCCGTCCTGGCCCACCCGCACGTCCGCGCCTTCTTCACCCACGGCGGCAGCAACAGCGTGCACGAGGGGCTCTTCTTCGGGACCCCCCTGCTCGTGCGCCCCACCAACGTCGACCAGTACGACCACGCCGTCCGCGCCGTGGACACCGGCATCGGGCTCGCCGTCGCGCGGCCGGACCGCGTCGACGTCGACGAGGTCACCGCCAAGCTGCGCCGCGTCCTGGGCGACGGGGCGTTCGCGCGCCGGGCCGAGGTCCTCGGCGAGCTCCAGCGCGCCGCCGGCGGGCTGGACGCCGCGGCCGACCTGGTGCTCGACGTCCTCGCCGGGCTCGACGCCGAGCGCGCGGGGGCCGGTAGCTGAGCACCGGCTGACCACCGGCTGACCACCCCGGTCCGCCGGCCGGCCCGGGCCGCCGCGCCCCGTCAGACGCCGGCGGCCCGCCGGGCCAGCAGCGTCGTCAGGCCCGCGAGCGTGGCGGCACCGGCGAGGGCGCCCTTGGTGACCAGCCCGAGCACGTCGTCGAGCGGGACCCACAGGACCTCCCCCGTCTCCTCCGGGTCGATCGGCGCCCCGGAGGGCCGGGCCCCGTGCCACAGGTGCACCTCGCAGGGCGCCACGACCTGACCGGGCAGCGGTTCGAGGGACAGCAGCTGCTCGGACTCCCCCACCGGGCACCAGCCGGTCTCCTCCGCGCACTCCCGGGCGGCCGCCGCGGCCGGGGCCTCGCCCGGGTCGACCATGCCACCGGGGAGCTCGTGGCCCCAGCGGTCGGTGACGACCCGGTACTTCCACATCAGCAGCACCCGGTCGTGCTCGTCGAGGACCAGCGCCGAGGAACTGGCGGGCAGCCGCGCGACGTGGTGCTCGTAGCGGCGGCCGTCGGGGGTGGCGACGTCGAGCAGTTCGAGCGCCATCCACGGCGAGGTGTAGCGGACCCGCCGGCCGTGGGTGGACCAGCCGCCGGTCGGTCCGGCGGCGGCCCCGTCGTCGGCGCTCACCGGTCGGGGGTCGGTCGGGGGGCGGCGGACCGGTCGCCGCCGTCGCCGCGCGCGTCGGTCCACATCGAGATGAGCGCACCGCGCCCCGGCAGCCCGAGCTTGCGGTAGGTGGACGTGAGGTGCTTCTCCACCGCACGCACCGACACCCCCAGCTGCTCGGCGATGTCCTGGTTGGTGATGCCGCTCGCGGCGAGCCCCGCCACGCGGCGCTCCGAGAGCGTGAGCCGCCCCGGGCTCCTCCCGGCCCGGTCGACCCCGTCCGCCTCCGGTGCCGACGGCGCCGGTGGCGCCGACGGCCCCGCCGGGCCCCGGGCCGGGTCGACCCGTTCGGACCGGTCCGGTCGCTCGGGGCGCAGGGGCGGCGACGTCGCCGGCAGGCCGAGGGCCGCCTCGCACCGGTCGGCCTCCTCGTCGAGGGCGGGATCGGCCCCGCCGTGCTCCCGCCGGTGGGCGGCGAGCTCGCGCAGCACCCCGACGAGCTCGCTCCGGTCGGCGGAGCCCCGCAGCAGGTCGAGCGCCGCCTCGAGCAGCTCCCCCGCCGCCGCGGGCTCGCCGGTCGCGGCGAGCAGCCGCAGGCTGCGCCCGACGGCCAGCGGCGCACCCCACTGCAGCGACTCGGCGTGGTCGGCCTCCGCGAGGGCCCGGGCCTGCTCACGCTGGCCGAGGTGGAGGGCCACCGCGACCGCGAAGGAGCGCCACGGCAGGGGCACCACGCCCCGCCGCCCGGCCTGCTCGAGGCGGCGTCCGCAGTCGAGGCAGTACTCGAGGGCGGCGGCGAGCTCACCGGCCTCGATCGCGAGGCGGGCCCGGAGCAGTTGCAGGAGGGCGTCGAAGGGCGCGAAGCGACGGCCGCCGGGGCGCACCCGGCGCAGGGTGCGCTCGACGAGGTCGGTGTCCCCCGCCCCTAGCAGCAGCGGTGCGAGCACGACGTCGGGCAGGAGCGGGTCGTCCACCAGCCCCTCGCCGAGCAGGGCCTGGGCCCGTCGGAGCTGTTCCTCGCTCTCGGTGCGGCGCCCCGAGCACACGAGCACGGCGGCGAGCTGCGCCCGCATGACGGCCTCGCTCGAGCGCAGCGCGTGCCGGGTGGCCTGGTCCACGGCGATCTCCAGCCACGGGACGAGGTCGTCGAGCGAGCTCTCGGCCATGCACGCGCACTCCACGAGCAGCGAGATCGGCCGGTGCACGTGGCTCGACGAGGCCGGCTCCCGGCGCAGCAGGTCACCGACGTGCTCTCCCACCCGCGCGGCGTCGATCCGACCCGCCACGGCCGCGGCCCAGACGAGCACGGTCGCGAGATCGCGCTCGGCCGGCGTGTCCAGCGGCAGCGGCAGCCGGTCGGCGTAGCGGTCGGCGGCGGCCGCCAGGCCCTCCCGGTCGGCGAGGTCGAGGAAGCGCACACGGGCCTCGAGCGCGAGCGCGGACTCCCGCGCCGCACCGTCCGGGCCGTCCGCGGCAGGGGCGACCCGCCCGGCCACGTCCCGCATGCTCACGACGAGGCTCTCGGGCAGGTCGACCAGGGCGAACACGGGGATCCGCACCAGGGCGTCCGCCCGGGCCGCGGCGTCCGGCAGCAGCGGCACGGCCTGCGCGATGCGCCGCAGCGCGATCCCCATGTCGAGGTCCCGCTCGAGCGTCGCCAGCTCCACCAGGACCTCGGCGCGCTCCTGGTCGGGCAGCGGCAGCGCGATGAGCGCGTGCCGCAGCGGCACCACCGCCTCCGGCGCCCCGGCCCGACGCGCCGCCGCCACCGCCGCCGCGCGCAGCACCCCCGACGCCCACCCGACGTCGGCGGACGAGGTCCCGTGGCGGGTCGCCGCCATGAGGTGACCGGCCACCTGCTCCACCCCGAGGGCGCCGTCCCGGCCGAGCTCCGCGGCCCGCAGCTGCAGCTCCCGGCGCTCGCCGGCCCCGAGCAGGCCCTCGACGGCCTCCCGGACCTGCTCGGCCGGCCGGGGGGACGGGTCCTCGACCACCAGGCCGAGGCGGCGGGCGGAGTCCTGGGCCGCGGCCCGGTCGGCGTCGTCGAGATCCGCGAGCCGGGCGAGCAGCTCGGGCCCGACGGGCCGGTCGAAGACCCCGAGCGCCGCGAGGAAGCGGCGGGTCGAGGGCGGTTGCGCCCGCACGGTGCGCAGGAGCCGCTCGCGCAGCAGGCTCGGACGTGCGGTGCGGACCAACACGGCCTGCCCGGCGTCGGGGCGTCCGCCGGCGGCCACCACCTCGTCGAGCAGGGCGTGGAGCGCGGCCGGGGTCCGGCCCCCCGCCTCGCGCAACGCCGCCAGGAACGCCTCGTCCCCCGCCACCCCGAACCGCTCGGTCACCACGGCCGCGACCGAGGCCGCCGTCAGGCCGGCGAGCGGGAGCGTGACGGCGTCGGCGTGCAGGGCGCTCGCCGACCAGCCCGGTGCCCCGCCGTCGCCGTCGAGCACCGCCGCGAGCACCACGACGCCGAGCCGGTCGATGCGCCGCGCGAGGTGCGCGAGCCAGTACCGGGAGGCGGGATCGCTCCACTGGTGGTCGTCGACCACCAGGACGACGGGGTTCTCCCGGGCCGGGGCGCGGATCCGTTCCAGCAGGACGGCGAACGCCCGCTGGAGGCGGGCGGTCGTCGCGGCGTCCGGATGCTCGAGGTCGGCCCCGGCGAGGTCCGAGACGAGCTCGTCGAGCAGGGCGAGTTCCTCGCGGCCGCAGTCGGCGGGCACCGACTCGGCGATCTGGCGCGCGAGCCCGAGCGTGAACCCGCGCTCGATCGGCGTGCCGCGGGCCCGGAGCACCGTCGCCCCGGCCCGCTCCGCGGCCGCCCCCGCGGCGACGAGCACCGCCGTCCGCCCGACCCCGACCGGTCCGGTGACGCCGACGACCGCCCCGACCCCGGTCCGCGCCCGCTCGACGAGTCGGGCGATCACGCCGAGCTGCTCGTCACGTTCCTGGAGCACGGGCCTCCGTCCGTCGGGGCACGCGGACCGCACCGTCCGACCGCCGGGTTCGCAACCGGCGCCGACCGCGGCGGGTGCCGGCCCGCCCCCGCCTGCCCGGACCGGTGAGTCTAGGAGTGGAACACCGTCCTGGGGCGACGACGGGGAAAACGACACGTGTCGTCCGGTCGGGGACCGTCCCTGCCGGGACGGGCCCGGGCGTCCCGTGCGGGGCGGGCGTGCCATCGACGGTCCTCCCGGGGGGCGTCCGCGGCCGGACCGGCCGCCGGTGCCGGCCGGACCGCCGACACCGGGACCCAGGGCACCACGACGGATCCGGGCTTTTCCCCACACCTCGCGGGCCGATCACCCGTCGAGGCTCCCCGCGAGCTGCGTGCGCCCGTCGATGTGGAGCTTGCGGTAGCAGTTCGTCAGGTGCAGCTCGACGGTGCGCTGCGTGACGAACAGGGCCTGCGCGATGTCGCGGTTCGACAGCCCCCGCGCGGCGAAGCGGGCGACGTCGGCCTCGGACGGCGTGAGGGCCTCCGGCCCGGACTGCCGGTTGCGCCGGGGCCGCCCGCCCGCGGCGACCAGCTCCTGCCGGGCGCGGCGCGCGAGCAGGACCGAGCCGCACGCGTCGGCCAGGTCCAGGCCGCGGCGCAGCACGGCCCGGGCCTCGCGCACCCGGCCGAGACGGTGGTGCGACATCCCCAGGTCGACCACGGCCCGGGCCGCCTCCAGGGCCTTCGGCGAGCGCTCCAGGTCGGCCACGGCCTGCTCGAGCAGCTCGTGCCCGGCCCGGCCGCCCCGCACCACGCCGAGCACCCGCAGCGCCGCCCCGACGTGCCCGTGGGTCCCCCACCGCCGCGCGAGCCGCAGGTGCTCCTCCGCCGCCGCCAGCGCCTCGGCCTCCTCGCCGAGCTCGTGGGCGAGCAACGCCGCGGCCCCCTGCCAGGGCATGGCGGCCGGGTTGACGATGCCGAAGCGGTGCAGGTGCTCGCCCGCGGCCCGCAGGGCGGCCAGCGCGGCCCGCCGCTCGCCCCGGGCGGCGTGCACGCGGGCCCGCCCCTCGAGCACCCAGCTCCACCGCCACGAGTTCTCGCTCGTGGCCGGGAACGGCGCCCACAGCATCGCGGCGGCCTCGTCGACCTCGCCGAGCTCGACGAGCGGGGCGGCCGCGACCGGCGCCAGCATCATGCGCACCTCGTCGTTGAGGCTCGGGCGGCGCAGCTCCGACGCGGTCCGCGCGTCCGCGAGGGCCTCGGGGATCCGCCCGTTGCGGAACGCCGAGGCCGATCGCACCCCGCACACGAAGGCGTAGACCATCGGCCAGTGCCGGGCCCGGGCGAGCTCGAGCACCGCGTCGTAGCGAGGGGCCAGCTCGTCCTCCTGCTCGGCCCACGCCAGGATGGCGAGCACGCCCATCGAGATGGGCTGGAACAGCTCGTGCTGGGCCATCTCGCCGTGCAGCGAGCGCCGGGCCAGGTCGGCGAGCGTGCGGGCGTCGCCCCGCAGTCCGGCGGCCGCGAAGTAGACGTGCACACCGAGCTGCGCACCGCTGCCCGCGCCCGCCCCCAGGGTCCCGGGGTCGGTGGCGTCCAACCACGTCCAGAGCCGGTGGACGTGATCGCGGTGCTCGGAGGAGCAGTAGAGGTGCAGCGCCCGCAGGCGCGCGACCAGCTCGACGTCCTCGGGGCCGTCGACGGCGTCGGCGAGCTCGTCGCGCACCTCGCCCAGCAGCACGGCGAGGCCCGCGGCGTCCTGGCCGCTGAGCAGCGGGACGAGGTGGAGCACGGTGGCGGCCCGCTCACGGGGCGAGTCGATGAGCCCGAGCGCCTCGGCGAGGTGCTCCCGGGCCTCCTCGGGCGAGCGCAGGCGCTCGGCCACCCCGAGGTCGGTGAGCAGGCCGACCCGGGCCCGGCGGGACGTCGGTCCCTCGAGGGCGCTGCGCAGGAACCGCTCGGCCTCGGCGGGCGCCCCCCGGGCCATGGCCCGTCGCCCGGCCCCCGCCAGGGCGTCGACGGTGGCCTCGTCCGGGGGCGGGCCGGCGGCGAGCAGGTGCGCGGCGACCCGGTCGAGCGGACGGGCGAGCGAGTCGAGCACCCGGGCCGCCCGCGCGTGCCCGCGCTCCCGGTCGGCGGCCGACATGCGCTCGACGACCGCCGCCCGCACGAGGGGGTGGCGGCACCGCCACTGCGCCGGGCTCAGCAGGCCCGCGGCGACGAGGGACGCCGCGAGCCGGTCCCGCTCGGCGCCGTCGAGCCCCGCGACCAGGGCCGAGGTCTCCGCGTCCGCGTCCTCGCCGAGCACGGCGACCGCCTCGACGAGCGCCGTCGCCGGCGCGGTCTGGCGGTCCAGGGTGGCGAAGACCCGGTCGTCGAACACCTCCACCGCGCGCGCCCGCACCGCCGCGGCCGGGCCCGCCACGTGCTCGGGTGCTGCGGCCACGCGCTCGAGCAGGTCGACGGTGAGCAGGGGGTTGCCCGCGGCCACCTCGACGCAGGCGTCGACCAGCGCCTCGTCCGGGGTCCCGCCGAGCAGGTCGCCCGCGAGCTCGGCGACCCCGTCGGCGGACAGCGCGGCCGGACGCAGGACGCGGCAGCGGGGGGCCTCGGCGACCTCGGCGAGCACGTCGCTGCCCTCCTCCCCCGTCCGGACCACCACGACGACGAGCACCGGCAGGTCCTCGAGGCGGTGCACGAGGTGGAGCAGCCAGCGGGTGGACGGGTCGTCGGCCCACTGCAGGTCGTCGACGATCAGCACGAGCGGGGCGGAGTCGGAGAGCGCCACCGTGTACCAGTAGAGGCCGTGCACCGCGGCTCCGCCCGACGCCGATCCGCGGTCCTGACCCTCCGGGTCCTCCTCCAGCACCGCCGCGGCGTGGCGGGCGGCCCCGGCGAGCAGCGCCTCGCGGTGTGCGGGGTCCGCCGCCCGCAGGGTCGGGCCGAGCAGGGCACGCGCCACCTCGAACGGCGCCCGGGCCTCCGCCAGCTCCTCGCCGGCGGCGTGCAGCACGACGGCCCCGGCCGCCGCCGCCCGCTCCCGCACCACCGAGAGCAGGCGCGTCTTGCCGACCCCCGGGGGCCCGGCGATCGCCACCACCGCGCTACGGCCCGCCGGGAGCCGGTCCGTGACCTCGTCCAGCACCGCCAGCTCGTGGTCGCGCTCGAGCAGCGGGCCGCCGGGGCCCGTCCCCGCGGGGACGCCGTCGCGCCCGTCCGCCTGCTCGTCGGTCTGCACGTCGTCGGCGTCGACGGGGTCCACCTCCTCGACGCGGTCAGGGACCTCGGACGCCGCCGGCCGCCACCATCGACGTCTCCCCCCGGGTCGGAGGCAGTATCGACAGCGGCGCGACGACCCGGCAAGTGATCACGGACGCGGTGTCCGTAGGGGCAGGACCACCGTGCCAGGCGGCCCCTGCGTCCCGGCGGAGGTTCGGACGAACTGGGACAATCCCCAGTCCCCGCTTCACTAGGGTTCCCGGTGCAGCAGCGGCCGGGTTACACGCACCCCGTGCCCGACGGGCGTTGCCGAGTTCGCCGGACGACCCGTCGGAGGATCACGGATGGTGACGATCGCGGATGTCGCACGCCGGGCGGGGGTCTCCACGGCCACCGTCTCGCACGTCCTGAACAACACGCGCTCGGTCCGCGCGGAGACGCGCGCCGCGGTCCTCGCGGCCGTGGACGAGACGAGCTACACCCCGAACACGGTCGCGCGCTCCCTGGCCACCCGCCGCACGATGACGCTCGGGCTGGTCCTCTCCGCGCTGACGAACCCCTACTTCGGCGACCTGCTCTCGGCGGCCGAGTCCGCGGCGGCGGCCGACGGCTACACCCTGCTCGTCGTGGACCCGCACGAGGACCCGGAGTACGAGCACACGGTCGTCACGCGCCTGCACCACCACCGGGTCGACGGCATCGTCCTCGCGCCGTCGGCGCAGCCCGAGGCCGCGCTGGGCTACCTCGCGCAGCACGAGGTCCCGACGGTGCTGCTCGACCGGTTCGCCGAGGAGGGGCCCGCCGCGGGGCTCGACCAGATCGGCAGCGAGTGCCTCGAGGCCACGGCCACGCTGTGCCGCCACCTCGTGGAGCACGGCCACACGCGCATCGCGCTGGTCGCGGGCCTGCCGGGCCTCTCCACGACCGAGGAGCGCCGCGCCGGGTTCGTCCGCGCGCTCACGGAGGCGGGGATCGAGCGGGACCCCGCCCTGGAGGTCTCCGGGGAGTCGGCGACCGAGCCCGCCCGGGCCGCCATGGCGGCGCTGCTGGCCGCGCCGCGACCGCCGACGGCCGTCGTCGTCGGGAACAACAGCATGACCATCGGGGTCATGCGGGCCGTGCGGGACGCCGGGGTCCGGGTCCCGGCGGACCTCGCGCTGGTCGCCTTCGACGACTTCGCGTGGGCGGACCTGTTCGAACCCCGGCTCACGGTCATGGCCCAGCCCTTCGACCGCATCGCCACCGAGGCCATCCGGCTGCTCCAGCGCCGACGCGCGCGACCGGACGCGACGCCGGAGGCGCTGCGCCTGCCGCCGGCCCTCGTCCTGCGCGCGTCGTGCGGGTGCTCCCCGACCCCGGAGGTCGCCGGCACCCCCGCGACGACCGGGCGCTGGACGTCGTGACGGCTAGGGGGTCGCGGGCGAGCGGCCCTCGACCCGCGCGAGCTCGGCCGCCTCGGCGCGCGCCACCTCCTGGCGGTGCGCGCGCATCAGGAGCAGGCCGATCCCGCTGACGCCGGTGACCACCAGCAGGATCACCGCCACCAGGTAGGGCAGCCAGCCGTTGCTCACCAGCGCGAAGGTCAGCACGTACACGGCGGCGAGCGCGGCCAGCGGGAACGTGAGCCGGAACAGGAAGCGGTTCCGGTCGGTGTCCGGCGGGGGCCACGTGATCCGGCCGGCGAGACGGCCGAGGAGCTCCGCGAGCATGGTGTGACGGTACGCGCATCGACTCCGGCCCCCGGCGTCGGGAAGGCTCCGGGCGATGCGCGCCCGCTTCGACGACCTGCGCGCCGACTCCGCCGTCGCCTTCGACCGTCCCGCCGAGGTCCTGACGGCGGGTCGGGCCGACGAGGTGCCCGACGTCCTCGCCGCCGTCGACGCGGCCACCGCATCGGGCCGCTGGGCCTACGGCTACCTCGCCTACGAGGCCGCGCCGGGTCTCGACCCCGACCTGGTCACCCACCGGCCGGACCCGGACGGCCCGCCCGTGGCCCGGTTCGCGCTGAGCGACGTCCCGCCGCGCCCGGTCCCCGTCGTCGCACCCGGCCCCCCGCCGCCGGCGGCGTGGTCGCTGCGCACCGACGCCGCGACGCACGCGGCCGCCGTCGCGCGGATCCACGACCGCATCGCGGCGGGCGAGACCTACCAGGTCAACCTCACCGGCCGGGTCGACGGCACGGTGCGCGGGGACCCGGCCGACCTCTATCCGGCCCTGGTCCACGCGCAGCGCGGCGCGCACCACGCCCGGCTCGACCTCGGCCGCTGGGTGGTCGCCTCCGCGAGCCCCGAGCTCTTCGTGCGCCGCGACGGCGACACGGTGACGGTGCGGCCGATGAAGGGCACCGCGCCGCGCGGGCGCACGACCGGCGAGGACGCAGCCGCCGCCGCGACCCTGCACGCGAGCGCCAAGGACCGCGCCGAGAACGTCATGATCGTCGACCTGCTCCGCCACGACGTCGCCCGCGTCGGCGACGACGTCCGGGTCACCGACCTCTGCACCCCGGAGCGCTACCCGACCGTCTGGCAGCTGACCAGCGGGATCACCGCCACCGCCCGGCCCGGCACGGGGCTGCTCGCGACGATGCGCGCGCTCTTCCCGTGCGGCTCGGTCACCGGGGCGCCGAAGATCGCGACGATGCGCCTGATCACCGAACTCGAGGACTCCCCGCGCGGGGTGTACTGCGGGGCGATCGGCTGGGTCGGGCCCGGGTCGCGTGCCGAGTTCGCGGTGGCGATCCGCACCGTGGTCGCCGACCGCGCGACCGGACGCGCGGTCTACGGCACCGGCGGCGGCATCACGTGGGACTCCCGCGCCGACGCGGAGTGGGCCGAGCTGCGGGCCAAGGCGACCGTGCTCGGTCACCGACCGGTCGAGGGCCTGCTCGAGACCTTCGCCGTCCGCGACGGACACCCCGTCCGCCTCGAGCGCCACCTCGCACGGCTCGCCGACTCGGCGGCCCACCTCGATCTCGACGACCGCCGCGTGCGGTCCGAGCTCGCCACCCGCCTGCGCGGTGTCCGCGACGCCCGGGTCCGGCTCGTGCTCCCCCGCTCCGGGACGCCGTCTGTCGAGCTGCATCCGCTTCCCGACGCCGGCCGTGGTCCCGTCCGGCTCGCCCCGCCCGACGCGTGCGAGCCGGTCGACCCGACGGCGACCTGGCCGCACCACAAGACCACCGACCGCTCCCCCTACGAGCAGCGGCTGGCCGCGGCGCGCCGGGCGTACCCCGACGCCGACGACGCGATCCTGGTCAACACCGCGGGCGAGCTGACCGAGACCACGACCGCCACGCTCGCCGTGCGGCTCGGCGGCACCTGGTATACCCCGCCGCTCGGGGGCGGCGCCCTGCCGGGGGTGGCCCGTGCCGAGCTCGTCGAACGCGGCGAGCTGGTCGAGCGCACGCTCACCGCCGCCGACCTGGACGAGGCGACCGGGCTCGCCGTCGTGAACAGCCTGCGCGGGTGGCGGCCGGCTCAGACGCTGCGCGGCGCATACATGATGACGGCGACGCCGGCCAGGCAGAGCAGCGCGCCGAGCACGTCGAACCGGTCGGGCCGGTAGCCGTCGAGCACCGTGCCCCACGCCAGCGATCCCGCCACGAACACACCGCCGTACGCGGCGAGCACCCGGCCGAACGTGGCGTCGGGCTGCAGCGTCGCGACGAACCCGTAGGCCGCGAGGGACACGATCCCGACCGCGATCCACACCCACCCGCGGTCCTCCCGGACCCCCTGCCACACCGCCCACGCCCCGCCGATCTCGGTCACGGCGGCGAGCAGGAACAGCAGGACCGACCGGAGCGTCACGCCACGATCATCCGGGACCGCGTCACCTGCCCACGCTTGACCGCGGTCAGGGTCACGACGACGAGCTCGGTCGGCTTCCCGGTCGGTGGTCCGGGGTGGAGCCACGCCAGCTCGCGGTCGTGCGTGAAGGCGAAGACCTCCTCGTCCACCACGCGGAACCGGTCGCCGGTGCGGGAGGTCCGGCGCACGGTGAGGTCCCCGGGCACGACCACCTGCTCGGCGACGAAGCGCTCCACCTCGTCGGCCCCGGTGGCGCCGACGCCGGCCGGCAGGACGTCGAAGGTCGCGTCCTGCGCCAGGAGGTGGGCGACGGGGGCGCCGGCGCGGATCGCCGCGTGCAGGGCGTCGTGCACCCGCTCCACGGCGATCATGAGGTCCTGCACCGCCTTGGTCACGCCTCCCACGGTGCGCGACGCGCGGGTCGGGGGCAACCCGGCCATGACCTGCGAGGTCATCGCGCCGGTGACCGGAGCGGACCACGCTCGTCGTCGTGAACGCATACGCGGTGGGCCTGCTCCACGACATCGACCAGAACGACGAGATCCTCGACTACCTGCGTCGCATCCAGGCGACCCTCGACCCCTACGGCGGGCACTTCCTCGTGCACGGCTCCATGCCGGAGGTGCTCGAGGGCCCCTTCGACGGGGTGGTGGTCCTGATCGGCTTCCCCGATGTCGGGTCGGCGCGGGCCTGGTACGGATCCCCCGGGTACCAGGAACTGCTCCCGCTGCGCACCCGCAACACGCGCAGCATCACGTTCCTGCTCGAGGGCTGCGGGCCGGACCACGACAGCGCCGCGATGGCCGACGAGATCGCGGCGAGCCGGTGAGCACGACCCGGGGCCGCCGGGCGGCCCCGGGACGCCCGGCGCTCACCAGGTGACGGGCAGGGCCTTCACGCCGCCGGTGAGGTGCTGCGTGCGGACGTCGATGTCGTCGAGGTCGACGGCGAGCCGGAGGTCGGGGAGGCGCTCGGCGAGCGTCCGGAAGACCGTCCGCAGCTCGGTGCGGGCGAGGCTCGCGCCGATGCAGAAGTGCCCGCCGTGACCGAAGCCGACGTGGGCGCGCTCCTCGCGCTCGGGGTCGAACGCCTCGGCGTCGGCGAAGGCCTGCGGGTCCCGGTTCGCGGCGTTGACCGAGAGGATGACCGCGTCGCCCTCCTGGATCGTCACGCCGCCCACCTCCACGTCGGTGTGCGCGTAGCGCAGCAGGCCGAGGTCGCCGGGAGCCCCGAGCCGCATGATCTCCTCGACGACCCGGTCGGTGCGCCCCGCCGGGTCCTCGACGAGGTAGCGCCACCGCTCCGGCTGCGTGAGCAGCATGAGCACGCCGAGCCCGATGCGGTTGACGGTGGTCTCGTGGCCGGCGAAGAGCAGGCCGACCGAGAGCCGGATCATCTCGGCGTAGTCGTAGCTCTCGTCCTCCTCCTGGGCGGTGACCAGGTCGGAGATGACGTCCTCGGTACGGTCCGCGCGCTTCTGCTCGGCGAGCCCCGCCATGTAGCGGCCGAACTCCGCCCGGGCCGCCTGGGCGTCGTCGCCGTGGCCGTAGCTCGCCATGCGGTCGGAGAGGTCGCGGAAGTAGCCCGAGTCGTCGTGCGGGACGCCCAGCAGGCGGCAGATCACCGCGACCGGCAGCGGCACCGCCAGCGTCTCGTGGAGGTCGGCGACGCCGTCGGCCTCCTTCGCGGCGACGAGGGTGTCGAGATAACCGTCGACGAGGCCCTGGACGTCCTCACCCATCCGCCGCATCCGCTTGGCGGAGAAGGCGGGCGTGAGCAGGCGACGCATCCGCGTGTGGTCGGCCTCCTCGGTCTCGTAGTTCCCCGAGGGCCCCTCCTGCACGGCGCCGTCGGTGATCCGCGAGGCCTGCTCGGGGTGCGGGTGCGAGCGGCCGAGCCGCTTGTCGCCGAGCAGGTCGCGCACCTCCTCGAAGCGGGTGACCAGCCAGGCCGGGTCGCCCGCGGGCGTCGTCACCGCGGCGACCGGGGCCTCGCGGCGCAGGACCTCGTACAGCGGGGCGAGCTCGAGGATGTTCGGGCGCGCGAACGGCAGCGTCAGGTCCGCGGTCCGGTCGGTGGTGGCAGTCATGAGGACTCCTCGGTGTGACGGCGACATCACCGACCGTACGTCTTTGTGGCAGTCCCTGCCATTAAAAGGTGGGTAAGATGTGCGGATGAGCACAGCTCCCGACGACGGGTCGGCCGGCCGCCGCGGCCGGCCTCCGGTGACCGAGGAGGAGCGCCGGCGGCGACGGCTGGAGATCTCCCGGCAGGCGGTGGCCCTGTTCCGGGAGCACGGCGTCGCCGAGACGACCGGCGAGCAGATCGCCCGCGCGGCCGGGGTCTCCGAGCGCACGCTGTGGCGGCTGTTCCGGACGAAGGAGTCCTGCGTCGAGCCGCTGCTGTCGGTCTCGCTGGACGCGTTCGTGCACGTCCTGCGCTCGTGGCCGGAGTCCGCGGAACTCGGCGAGCACCTGCGCGCGGCCTACGTGATGCCCCCGGAGGACCTGGAGGCGGTGCTCGCTGTCGTGCGGATGTCGCGCGACGAGCCGGGGGTGCGCGCGGTGTGGCTGGTGCTCCACGAGCGGGCCGAGCCGGTGTTCGCGGCCGCGCTCGGGCAGCGGCTCGGCCTGCCCGCGGACGACCTGACGGTCCTCGTGCGCGCGGCGGCCGTGAACGCGGCACTGCGCGTCCTCTCCGACGCCCTCGCGTGGTCGGACGGCGCCGACCCGTCGTCGGGAATGCTCGACGAGCACCGCGACCGCCTGGCCGAGGAGCTCCGCGCCCTGACGGAGCTCCCGGCCCGGCGTCCGTGACGTCGAGCCGCCCGGCTCACCGGGTCAGGCCCGGGCGAGCCCGAGCTTCGCGATCGCGTTGTTCGCCATCTCCCGCTCGCCGATGGCGTTCGGGTGCACCGGGGCGGCGTTGACCGGGACCACCGGCTCGACCCAGCGCACGCCCGGGAGCTGGCAGGCGTCGTGGCCGGTGGAGATCGCCGTGACGTCGAGGTAGGTCACCCCGGTCTTCGCCGCCGCCCGCTTCACGGCGTCGTTGAGCGCGCCCTGGATGCCGTTGAGGTAGGGGACGTCCCCGGCGGCCACCGGCATGATCGGGTAGCAGCCCTTCTCCGCCGGCAGGATGCGCAGGTAGCCCGAGATGGCGACCCGGGCCTTCGGGGCCTTCTTCTTCACGTCCTGCAGCGCCCGGACGATGTTCGGGTAGTTGCTGGTGTTGATCGTGTCGACGAAGCTCGAGCCGTACGTCCGCTGGCACGGGTTACCCTGGCCGGCCGTCGTCAGCGCGGCGGTGGCGCACTTCTGGATCGTCGAGACGAAGACGTTGTTGTCGTTCCCGCCGATCGTCAGCGTGATCAGCTGCGTGTCCGAGGCGATCGCGTCCAGCTGGGGCGGGACCCCGACCGACTGCGACGTCCGGAAGTCCTGCGTGTCCGCCCCGCTGCAGGAGGCGTCGCGGAGCGTCGCACCCGTGTCGGCGGCGATGTCGTGCGCCCAGTTGAGCTGCGACTGGCTGCACGCGGGAGCCGATCCGGGGGCGGCCGGCTGGATGCCCGCACCCGAGCTGTAGCTGTCGCCCAGGTTGACGTAGCGCAGCGGCTGCGCCTGGTTCGCCCAGGCCACCGTCCCCACCAGGAACAGCCCGATCACCGCCGCCGCGGCGACCACGGCCCGACGTGCACCCATGCGATGTCCTCCCCGTGTCACCCGACCGAGCAGGACGGTAGAGGCACCCCCCGACGAGCAGAAGAGCGGGTGCCGACCGGGTCAGGCCGCGGGGACCTCGTCGAGCCACGAGACGACCGTGCTGACGGTCAGGCCGGTCGACCGCGAGAGCGCCTCGCGCAGGAGCCGCGCCTTGCGCTGGTCGGGGAGCTCGGTCAGCGACCGCGCGAGCTCCACCACCCGCACGCGGCCGTCGTCGTCGAGCCCCAGCTCGTCGATGTTCACCAGGGCAGACCACGCCGCCAGGCGAGCCCGCTCGCCCCACACCGTCGCTTCGTGCACGAGCGAGATACTAGAACGCTCAACCGTTCCCACGAAAGTCGGTTGGACACAACCATGTGGTCCGGACCAGTCTCCCCGTGGCCGTGGCCTCCGTGGCCGTGGCCTCCGTGGCCTCCGTGGCAGGAAAGCGTCGTTGCTGGCGTCCAGTGGCAGGTTCGCCGCATCGTCGAGCCGGCCGGACCCGCCGTCGGGAAACCATCGACACGTCAGTGGCACCGGGGCGACCTGAGTGCCCCCGATGCCACGGACGTCGTCCCACCCGGCGCCGAGACGTCACCGGTCAGCCTGCAGCGCCCGGCTCGGACCGATGGGTGACGCCTCGCCGCGCACCCCAGGCCGTGGAACGACGAAGGCCCGGCTCCCTGCACGGGAACCGGGCCTGCCTGCGAGTGGGCGATACTGGGATCGAACCAGTGACCTCTTCGGTGTGAACGAAGCGCTCTCCCCCTGAGCTAATCGCCCGCAGCAGGAAGAAGCCTAACTCACGCCATGATCGGGCTGTGCAGCCAGGTCCAGTGACCGAGGCCCACGAGCCTGGCGACGATCCACAGCGCATCGAGCAGCCACAGCGTCGCCAGCACGATCAGGCCGGTGGCCAGCGCCAACAGGAGCTGCACGAAGGTGTTCTGCCGCTTCACCCACGCCACCCACCGGTCGTAGTACCGGCGCGCGAAGCGCAGGACGCGGCCGGCCCACTCGAACTCGGTGGACAGGATCCCGAGGCCGGTGAACACGATCAGCCACCCCGGGCCCGGGTACGGGATGGCGATCACCCCGAGGATCAGCACGACGGTGCCGAGGAACCCGATGCCGCAGCGCCAGGCGAGGTTCCAGTGCGGCCGGGCGCGCACCGTCATACGGAAGGCCCGCAGGCGGACGCGCAGGCCGTGCAGGCGCCTTCTCGACGGCGGGTCGCTCGGCTCGCCCGGGGCGGTCGTGGTCGGTCGCGCGGAGGTGGTGCCCTGGTCCTGGGTCATCGCCTTCCCTGGCCTCGTCGTCGGTGCGGGCCCGCGGAGGGTCAGCCCGCCAGCTGACCACTCGCGACGACCTGCGTCGGCGTGGCGGGCACCGTCCGACCGGGCTCGTAGGAGACCGCGAACCCGGCGAAGCGGCGATCCGCCAAGGTCGAGGGTACGGAAGCCGTCACGGGCCCCGAACCGGACATGTCGAACGCCTGGAGTCCGACCGGTCGCCCGCCCGCGAGCCCCCACAGCACGTAGGTGTGCGCACCGTCGTTGGCCGGCAGTCCGGTGGCCAGGAACTCGGGACCCCGGCCCCGGTCCACGACGAGCCCCACGAACCCCCCGTCGGCCGACGCCAGCACCGCATGCGGCGTCCCCGGCCGGGCCGCCGCGTCGACGAGCTCCACGACCTGACGGCTCCGGTCGGCCTGGGCGGTCGCCGCGTCCCGTTCCTGGGCGAGGTCGCGGTTGGCGTTCACCAGCCCGCCGATCACGACGACGAGCGCGGCCGCGGCCGCCACCGCCAGCCCGGCCACGAGACGCCGGCGACGACGCAGCGGGACCACGTTCGACGATGCGGCGTCCCTGCCACCGGACGCCGGCAACGACGCTTTCCTGTCATCGGGGAGGCCATCGGGGAGGTCATCGGGGACGTCATCGGGGACCTCGTCGTCCTCCGCCGCCGCGAGGATGCGCGCCCGCAAGGACGGCGGCGGCGACACCTGCTCGACCGCAGTTCCCAGCAGGACGGCGACCTCCTCGGTCCCCGCCACGATGTCCCGGCACTCCGGGCACCCGTCGAGGTGCGCGGTGAACTCCGCGTCCGCCTCGGGGTCCAGGGCATGCAGGGCCCGGGCGACGGCGAGTTCGCGGTGACCACCCGGTGTGGTGCTCATGGGGTCCCCTCCCCTCGCCCGACCTGTCCCTCCAGCATCCCCCGCAGCGTGCGCACCGCGGTGAACATGCGCGATTTCACCGTGCCCAACGGGACGCCGGCGATGCTCGCGACCTCCCGCTGGGTGAAACCCCCGAAGTAGGCGAGGGTCAGCGCCTCGCGCTGTTCGGCGGGGAGGCGTTCCAGCGCGTCCCGCACGTGACCGGCCTCGACCCGGTCCAGCGCGGCCTCGTCGGCGCCCGGGCCCAGCGGGAGGCGGTCCTGGCCGGTCCAGTCGTCACCGTCGTCGATGGGGGGCACCGTGTACTTGCGGCGGGTGGCCTCGCGCCGGACGGCGTCGACCGCGCGGTGGTGGACCATGGTCATCAACCAGGTCGCGACGTTCCCGCGGGTGGGGTCGAACCGGTCCGGGTGCCGCCAGACGTGCAGGAAGACCTCCTGGACCACGTCCTCGGCGAGCGTCTCGTCCACACAGATGCGACGGGCGAGGGAGTAGGCCCGGCGGTCGAAGCGGTCGTAGAACGCCTCGAGCGCCCGAGGGGCCCGCTCGGCCACGGCGCGGAGCAGTGTGGCGTCCGCCACGGCGTCGCCGGACCGACCGTCACGCTCCGCAGTCGCCTCGGATCGCCTCTGCGACGCCTCCGCCACGGGTTCACCTCCTCCTCGTGCCGTCGTGCCCGGGTCCGATGCGGCCCAGGTTAGTGCGGTCGGGTAGTGGCGGGCGCTCGGGCAGGGAGGGTCGACCGTTACGGAGGCGGACCGGGTAAGGGCTCGACCGGGTACTCCTAAGATGTGCTCGGTGCGTGAGCCGGGTGAACCGGCGTCACAGGCTCGGCCGCCGGTCGTTCCCCTCTTCGACAGCAGCGTGCGCGAAAGGCAGCCTTCGAATGCACAACGACCACGTGACGATCCGGTCCACGGCGGTGTTCGACCTCGTCGGTCCGCCGAACCCGCCCGTCCCGGTCCAAGTCGAGCTCCGCTACGACACCCGCGACCCGTACGCCGTGCAGGCGGCGTTCCGCACCGGCCGCGCCGGGTGGGTCGAGTGGGTGTTCTCGCGGGACCTCCTGACCGAGGGACTCATCGACGCGGCGGGGGACGGAGACGTCCGCATCCGCCCCTCCGAGGGCGAGTCGGTGGAGATCGAGCTCTCCTCCCCCTCCGGCCACGCGACGTTCCGGGCCCTCGCCCGGGAGGTCTCGGAGTTCCTCCAGCGGACCCACGAGGTGATCGAGCCGGGCGCCGAGGACGACTGGCTGGACCTCGAGCACGCCCTCGGCCTGCTGCTCTCGACCGACCCCAGCTGATCACCACCCCCCTGATCGGGGGCCGCGCACGATGCAGTAGAGTTCTCATCATCGGCAGGGAGAACTTCCCCGGAACTTTCCCCCGATGACATGCGGACGTAGCGCAGTTGGTAGCGCATCACCTTGCCA
Organism: Actinomycetospora sp. NBRC 106378; assembly: GCF_030269685.1. Classification (GTDB taxonomy): domain Bacteria; phylum Actinomycetota; class Actinomycetes; order Mycobacteriales; family Pseudonocardiaceae; genus Actinomycetospora. The sequence goes on along the minus strand of NZ_BSTT01000005.1, from coordinate 10,113 downwards.
AGGTGAGGGTCGCGGGTTCGAGTCCCGTCGTCCGCTCGGGGAGCACAGGCCTCCGAGGATCCCGGCGGAGTGGCCGAGTGGTTTAGGCAAGGGCCTGCAAAGCCCTGTACGCGGGTTCGATTCCCGCCTCCGCCTCGGGCGATTAGCTCAGTGGGAGAGCACTACCTTGACACGGTAGGGGTCACTGGTTCAATCCCAGTATCGCCCACAACAGGCCCTGGTCACGCTTGTGACCAGGGCCTTTGTCGTCCCCGGACCCGCCGTCGTTGGCCTCGCTAACATCTTGCCGTGCTTCCCGACGGCTACGGCGACTTCTTCCTCGCGACGGCGACGGTGGCGGGCGCGCTCATCGGTCTCCTCTTCGTCGCCATCTCGGTCCACCCCGAGGGCGCGAGCCGCTCGGCCCGCAGCACCACCCGACTGCGCGCGATCGCCGCGCTGTCCGCCTTCCTCGACACGCTCGTGCTCTCCCTGCTGGCCCTGCGTCCACGGCCCCAGCTCGGCGACGTGGCGGTCACCCTCGGCGCCCTCGGACTCGTGGCCATGGCGACCCTCCTGATCCTGCTCGCCTCCGACCGCCCCACCCCGGTCGGCCCGCGGATCCGCGGCGTCGTGCTGGTGGTCGGCCAGGCGGTGCTCTACGTCCTGCAGGTGACCGACGGGGTCGCTCTGTCCGCCCGCCCCGACGACGCGGCGGCGGTCGACGGCCTGAGCGTCGTCGTCATCGTCCTGTTCGTACTCGGTATCGGCCGGGCCTGGGAGTTCGCCGGCGCGGACAACCCCGGACTGCTCGGCACCGCCGTCGCCACCGCGACCGGTCGCGGCGTCCGCTCGTCCGCCGAGGACGACCGGTCGGAGGCCACGCCGCACCGCCCCTGAGACCTCGTCCGCCCAGCATCCGTCCGGGGACCCGGCGACCTCGCCGTTGCTGAACCGTGACATCGGCATACGGCGCAACTCGACGCGCCGTCCGGAGGAACCTGCCGCCGTTCGCCGCGTCGGACGAGCCCCTGCCCGGTGTGCGGGCCCGCTCGCTCTCAGCAAACGGGGGTCGTCGGGGAGGCGGTCCCTACCGTTCTGGCTGCGCCGCCGCGGGAAGCCCCCGACTCCCGCGGCGGCACCGCTCCCCCGCGACCGGAGGTACCTCCCCCATGCGCCCCGATGTCCAGCAGGACCCGCGACCGGAGTTCGGCATCCCCGTGCCGCGCGAGGCGCGTCGCTACGACGGCCACCCCGACGGCCCGGGCACCGCTCCGCGCACCGGCAGCTACCCGACCGGCGGCTACGGCCCCGTGTCGGGCCCCCAGCCGGTGAGCCCCTACGGATCCGGCGCCCACGCCGCGATGCCCGCCTCCGGTCCGCAGCCCGTCGCCGGGCGTGGCCCGAGCACCGGCGCCTGGCCCTCCGAGCGCCCCCTGTCGGGCCCGCACTCGTTCCCCCACGACATCCCCGTCCGTGGCGCCTCCGACCCGACCGTCCGCCGGCGCCTGGCCGACGACGTCGAGGCCCGCCCGCGCGACGCGCACCCGAGCGGCCCGCTGCCGACGTCCGGGCACCGTCGCGGCGGTGGCGCCGGGCGGGGTCGACGCGGCCGCTCGGCCCTGCTCGCCCTCGTCGCCGCGGGCGCGGTCGCCGCGGGCGCGGCGGGCTACGTCGCGATCGCCCACTGGGGCACCTCCGACCAGGCGGTCACGACGACGGCGGGTGCGGGTCAGGTCGCACCGACCTCGCTGACCGGTGCGAACCTCGCGACCCGCCAGACGCCGCTCGGCACCGTCGCCACCAGTGACGGGTACACGCTGTACTCGTTCACGAAGGACTCGAACAAGCCCGCGGCGAGCACCTGCACCGGGACGTGCGCCGAGCAGTGGCCGCCGGTCCTCGCCTCCGACGCCGACCCGTGGCTCAAGGGTATCGACGCCAGCCGGGTCGGCACCGTCGACCGGCCCGACGGCACCAAGCAGCTCACCCTCAACGGCTGGCCGCTGTACCGGTTCGCGAAGGACACCGCGCCCGGCGAGACCGCCGGCAACGGCGTCGGCGGCACCTGGCGCGCCGTGGGCCCCGACGGCAAGCCGGTCGCCCCGAACGCCCCCGCCGCGGGCGCGCAGGGGGCCCAGCAGCAGGGGGGCCAGGCGGGCGGCCAGCAGGCCCAGCAGAGCCAGCCCGCCGGTCAGGGCGGCTACTCGGCTCCGGCCGCGGGCGGCTCGACGTCCTACGGTGACAGCGGCGGGTCGTACGGCTACTGAGCTTCACCTGTTCAGCTCAACGACGCGTCACGCTCCGGAATCTACGCTCCGGAGCGTGACGACCGTAGCGCCAGCCGGCACGCTCCGCGCCCTCCGTCTGCTCGCGGCGAACCCGGACGGGCTGGACCTGCGGGACGCGGGCCGTCACCTCGGGCGTCCGGCCGACTCGGCCCGCGCGACGGTCGACGCGCTCGTCGCGGGCGGGTACGTCGAACGGACGCCCACCGGCACCTTCCGGATGCGCCCGGGTCCGGCGCCGGCCCCGTCCGGTCCGGTCGCCCGTGCGGCGGAGGTCCCGACGATGCTGGCCGATGCGGTCACCGAACTGCACCGCCGGACCCGGGCCCGCGCCTACCTCGCGGAGTGGACCGACGACGACCACGTCGACCTGCTCGACGCCCGCGGCCACGAACGGCTCGCGCGCATCCCCGACCTCCCCGCCCGCGTACCCCCGACGATGGCGCACGCGGTCGCGGCCGCGAAGGTGCTGATGGCGTTCTCCTCGGCCCGTCGCACCCGGCTCGAGGGCGCGACGTGGACCCGCTTCACGGCCACCACGATCACCGACCCGATCGCCCTGGACGCCGAGCTCGCCACGGTCCGCCGGGTCGGCTACGCCCTCGACCGCGAGGAGTTCGCGGAGGGCTTCAGCTGCGTCGCCGCGCCGGTGGCCGACCCGGGCGGGCGGGTCGCAGCCTGCCTCGCCGTCTCCATGCCCACCCGCCAGCTCGACACGTGCCGCGCGGCGACGATCCGGGCCGTCACCGACGTCGCCCGCACCGCCCACCGGCTCTGGTACCGCTAGTCCGGCTCCACCGTCACGGGGAACGCGACGCTGCGGGCGATGAAGCACGCCTCGTGCGCCGCGTGGTGGAGCTTCTCCTGGTCGCCGGCCGGACCCGTCGTCGTCACCCGCGGGTGGAGGACCACGGACGCGAAGGACCAGCCGCCGTCGTCGTCGCGGGTCATCCGTCCGACCGGGTGGTCGGTGTAGGCGGTCACGACGACGCCGGCCTCGGCGGCCACGTGCAGGAAGCTCAGCAGGTGGCACTCGGACAGCGCCGCCACCAGCAGTTCCTCCGGGTTCCACCGCGCGGGGTCACCGCGGAAGGAGCGGTCGGCCGAGCCGTCGAGCGTCGGCTTCCCGTCCGCGGCGACGGTGTGGTCGCGGGTGTAGGAGCGGTAGTCGACGGTGCCCGGGTCGTCCGACCAGGACACCGTCAGCCGGTACTCGTGCGCCACCGCTACCGGCCCTCGCGGTCCCGGCGGTCCTCCTCCTCGGTCCGCTCCCGGGCGATCTCGAGCGCGCGGGCCGCGGTGTCCTCGTCGGGGTACGGACCGAGGCGGTCGGCCGCGCGGCAGCCCTCGTAGGGCTCCACCGTGTTGTGCTTCAGGCAGTAGTACCACTCGTTCTCGTGGGCCACGGGCGTCACTCTGCCACGGATGCGCATGGGCTCATGCCCGCGACAGCCGCGCCGTGCCCAGGATCAGTTCGGCGGTCAGCTCCGGGTCGTCGGCCATCGGCACGTGCCCGCATCCCGGCAGGACCACGACCCGGGCGTCGGGCAGCACCCGGCGCAGCCGCCGGATCTGGGCGCGCGGCAGCAGCAGGTCACGCGAACCCCAGCCGACCATCGTCGGCACGTCCGACCGCCGCGGCGCGGTCCAGGTGTCGAGAGCGGCAAGCATCGTCGCGAACCCCTCGCGCGGCCGGGCGAGACCCTGCAGGTCGTCCCCCATCGCCGCGTAGTGGTCACGTCCGGGGTGGGCGACGAGGGCCCCGAGCAGCGCGTACCGGCCCGCGGGCGTCGACAGGACGGAGTCGAGGCGCTCCCGCGACCACGCCTGCAGCACGCTCGACGCACCGCCCAGGAGCGCCTTGGCCCACAGCCGCCCGACCGGCGACCAGAACCCGGCGGGCGAGAGCGCCGTCGCGGAGCGCACCGAGCCCCGCGCCGCCATCTCGAGCCCGATCAGGCCGCCCAGGGAGTTGCCCGCGATGTGCGGACGGTCGATCCCGAGCTCGTCGGCGAGGCCCTCGACCGCCTCGACCAGCGGCCGCGGCGACCCGTCGAAGCCCGGGTCGACGTCGGCGGACTCGCCGTGCCCGGGCAGGTCGATGGCGATCACCTCGTGCTCGCGCTCCAGCAGCGGCAGCACGGGGTCCCAGCCCTGCCGGCGGTGGGTGATGCCGTGGAGCAGGAACAGCGGTTCCCCGGATCCCGTGCGGCTGTGGGCGAGCATGACCGGACCTCCACGACGACGGCGACGATGCCCGACGGACGGTAGCCGGACTACTCCCGGGTGTGGATCACGACCTTGCCCGTGACCCGCCGTTCCGCGAGCTCGCCCACCGCGGCGGCGGCCTCGGCGAGCGGGTAGACGCCGCTGATCGGCGGGGCGAGGCGGCCGGCGGCGATGTCCCCGGTGAGCTCGTCCCACTGGCGGCGCATGTAGCCGGGGTTGTTCCAGGCCCACTCGCCCCAGCCCGCGCCGACCACCTCGGTGTTGCGCAGCAGGAGCCGGTTGACCTTCACCGTCGGGATGTCGCCGCCGGTGAAGCCCACGACGACGAGCCGTCCGCCCCGGGCGAGCGAGCGCAGGGAGTCGGTGAACCGGTCACCGCCGACGGGGTCGACGATCACGTCGACGCCCCGCTTGCCGGTCAGCTCGAGGACCGCGTCCTTGAAGCCGTCCACGAGGACGGCGTGGTCCGCGCCGGCCGCGCGGGCGACCTCGGCCTTCCCCTCGGTGGACACGACGGCGACGACGGTCGCCCCGCGCGCCTTCGCGAACTGGATGCAGGCGATCCCGACGCCGCCGGCGGCCCCGTGGACCAGCACGGTCTCGCCGTCGGCCAGGCGCCCGCGGGTCGCGACCACGAACTCGGCGGTCAGGTAGTTCATCGGCAGCCCGGCGCCGACGTCGAACGACACCGCGTCGGGCAGCGGGAAGGTCTGGTCGACCGGGGCCGCGACGGTCTCGCCGAACCCGCCGACGACGCACAACGCGGCGACCCGGTCGCCGGGCGCGAAGCCCGACCCGTCCGGCGCCGTCCGCACGGTGCCGGCGACCTCGGAGCCCAGCACGAACGGCAGCTCGGGCTTCATCTGGTACTCGCCGCGGGTCTGCAGCAGGTCGGGGAAGACCACGCCCGCGGACTCGACGTCGATGAGGACCTGGTCCGGACCGGCGACCGGCTCGTCGATCTCGACGACCTCGAGCGCCTCCGGACCCTCGAGCTTGCTCACCTGGACTGCGCGCATGGGGCGATCATGCCCCACCCCGGGTCTACAGACCGAGCACGTGCAGGTGCGAGAGCGCGCCCACCACGTAGATGGCGAGCAGCACCAGCAGGGCCAGCCCGCCCCGGATCGCCCCGGGGGTCGCGAGCCAGGCCGACCAGCCGGTGGTGCCCTCGGCCCGGTCGTTCGTGCGCTCCTGCTCGGTCGTGTCGTGCAGCGGAGCCATCCTGTCCTCCTGACGTCGGCGGCCCGGTCGTGGGCGACGGCCGGAGATCATCCGACCGCCGCACTCACGAGTAGGACGTTCGCCGCGCGGAGATCCTCACGGACTCGACCTCATGGAGTACGTCACGATCCCGGTCAGGCGCTGAACTCCGCCGGGCGCTCCCGCGGGGCCTCGGCGAGGGCCTTCCGCACCCCGTCGGCGTCGAGGTCCGTGCCGTAGACCGGCGTACCGGGCTGCTGGCGCCACGACTCCTCGAGGGACCCGGCGTCGACCGGGTCGAAGCCGAGCTCGTCGACGAGGGCCAGCACCGCGTCCTTGGCGGGCCCGTCCGGGCCGGCGACCGGGAGCGCGATCCGGCCGGGCGTGCCCTGCGGGACCCCGCGCTCGAGCAGGTACTTCCACCAGATGCCGTTGAAGACCTTGTACACGTCGACGCCGAGCAGCTCGCTGACCCAGACGCTCTCCGGCGTCCCGTCCTCGAGGGCCTCGATCCGGCCGTCGCGCTGCTGCGGGTAGTAGTTGTTGGTCTCGACGACGGGGGCGCCGGGCTTCGCGGTCGCGACGATCCCCGGCGCGAGGTCCGGGGTGTTCTTCTGCGGGATGCTCACGATGACGAGGTCCGCGTCCTGCGCGGCGTCCTTCGCCCACACCGCGGTGGCGCCCGTCTCCCCGGCCAGGTCCGCCAGGGTCTCCGGGTCGCGGGAGTTGGCCACCCGCACCTCGTGGCCGAGGGCGGTGAGCCGCCGCGTCAGGGTGCCGCCGATGTTGCCCGCTCCGATGATGCCGATCCTCATGCGCGGGGCAACCGCCCTGCCGACGCGGGTGTTCCCGCGTCGGCCGGGGCGGGTCACGAGGTCACGAGGTCACGCGGACCGGAGCATCGCGATCTCGTCCTCCGGGGCCGGCGACCAGGCACCCGTCGGCGGGAGCCCGATCGAGGCCGCGTGCCCGCGGAAGTTCTCCAGCCAGTGCCGCCAGTCGTCGGGGAGCATCGAGAACGGCGCCTCGTGGCCGAGCTCGCGCGCCGCCCACAGCGGCCAGTGCGGGTTGGACAGCGCGGGACGCCCGAGCAGGACGACGTCGGTCAGACCGGCCTCGATCGCCCGGTTCGCGTTCTGCGGCACCCCGAGGTTCCAGGAGCAGACGGTCGGGATGCCGACCTCGCGCTTGATCTGCGACGACCGCTCGAGCATGAAGCCCGGGTCGTTCATCGGGGGCTTGCGCTCCATGTCGTCGGTGTTGAACCCGAGGCTCATGTCGGCGGCGTCGAGCCCGTGGTCGGCCATCCACGCCACCGCCTGCACCGACTCCTCGAACTGGACGCCCTGGGAGTGGAAGTCGTCCGAGCCCAGCCGCATCGTCAGGGGCAGCCGCTCGGGCCACACCTCGCGGACGGCGTCGAGGGCCTCGAGCAGGAAGCGGGCCCGGTTCTCCAGCGACCCGCCGTACTGGTCGTCGCGCCGGTTCGCCAGCGGCGAGAAGAACTCGGCGCCGAGGTAGCCGTGCGCGAAGTGCATCTCCAGCCACTCGTACCCGGCGTCGGCCGCGCGGCGGGCGGCGTCGGCGTAGGAGCGGTGCAGGCTCTTGATCTCGTCGACGGACAGGGCGTGGACGTCGAAGGGGTGGTCCCCGCCGTAGGGGACGTTCGACGGGCCGACGCACTGCCAGCCGCGGTCGTGGTCCGGCGGGAACTGGGCGCCGGGGCCGTACTCGCCGATGCGGTCGTGCGCGGCGACCTCGCTGCCCTTGCGGCCGGTGTGCCCGAGCTGGATGCCCGCGACGCCGCCCTGCCGCTTGATGATCGCGGTGACCCGGGCGTGGCCCTCGACCTGGTCGTCGTCCCAGATGCCCGCGCAGTCGACGGTGGTCCGTCCCTCGGGCACGATCGCGACCTGCTCGGGGAAGATCAGCCCGAAGCCCCCCGCGGCGCGGGCCCCCAGGTACATCACGTGATAGTCGTTCATCTTCCCGCTGCGGTCCTCGCACGCGTGCTGCGTCATCGGGGACATCCCGATGCGGTTGCGCAGCGTCACGCCCTTGAGGGTGAACGAGCTGAAGAGGTCGGCCACGGTGAGCCTTTCGAGGTCGGAGGAGGTACTCATCGTTAATGTTGTGCGCAACCGTTTCCACTGGCGCTCGCTCCTGTTGCGAACGTGTGTCCCTCCGTGGACCCGCGGTCACCCGCCCCGCGACGGCCACACTGCTGACGTGGCCGAGGACCGCGAGACGCTCCGCGCGACCTTCGACGAGGACCCGCACCGGTACGACCGGGCGCGTCCGACCTACCCGGCGGCGGTGTTCGACGAGATCGACCGGCGGGTGGCGACGACGGCTCCACGGACGCTGGAGATCGGCTGCGGCACCGGGCAGGCCACCATCGATCTCGCGCGCCGTGGTCACCGGGTCGTCGCGGTCGAACTCGGGCCTGCCCTCGCCGAGCTCGCCCGGAGCCGACTCGCCGGCTTCCCGCAGGTCGAGGTGGTGACCGCCGACGTCGAGCGGTGGGAGCCGGAGGTGGCCGGGTTCGACGTCGTCGTGTGCGCCACGGCCTTCCACTGGCTCGATCCGGACACGCGGCTCGCCCGCGCCGCACGCCTGCTCCGGCCGGGCGGGGTGCTGGCACTCGTGCAGACCATCGCCGTCGCAGGTCCGTCCGACGCCTTCTTCGCGGGCGCCCAGACCTGCTACGAGCGGTGGGACCCGGACACCCCGCCCGGCCTGCGACTCCCCCGCGCGGAGGACCTGCCTGCGGCCAGCGCCTACGGCATCGAGGACGCCGAGGACTTCCACAGCGCGGAGATGCGGCGGTTCCGCGTCGACCACCACTACGACCCCGAGCAGTACCTGGACCTGATCGGCACGTTCTCGAACCACCGTGCGCTGCCCGCGTGGCGCCGCGACGGCCTCTTCGCCTGCCTGCGTGAGCGTCTCCGCGCCCAGCCGGGCGGCCCGGTCGTCCGCTCCGTCGCCGTCGAGCTCGCGACGGCGTTCAGCCGCGATCGACGAGCTGCCAGGGTCGGTTGTGTCTGAGGGTGCGGGTGGGGTCGAGCCAGGCCGGTGGCCGGAACCAGGGCAGGTGATCGACCATGATCACGTCCCAGCCGCTGTGGTGGACCAGGTCGTGGTGATACCGACACAGGCACACCAGGTTGTCCGGCTCGGTTTCGCCGTCATGGGCCCAATGGACGATGTGGTGGATCTGGGCGGTGCGGGCGCGGCGGCGGCAGCCGGGGAACGCGCAGTGCCGATCCCGGAGGGTGACCGCGCGTCCGGTGGCGGTGGGGATCGCCCGGGTCTTGCGGCCGACGTCGAGGACCTCGCCCTTCGAGCCGAGGACGATCGGGATGACGTCGGCGTCGCACGCCAACCGGCGCGCGGTCTCGGGGCGGATGAAGGTGGAGTCGCCCAGTAGTGCGAGTGCGGTGCTGGTGTCGGTGAGTTGTTGGCGCAGCGTCTGGTAGTTCAGGGTGACGGTGAGGGTGACCCGTTCCCGCCCGGGCAGGGTCATGCCCGTGAGGTCCGGCGGGGTCCACGGCCGGTGCGGCGGTGGACCGCCGGGCGGTCCGGTGTCGCCGCGCTCGCCGGTGTCGTCGGTGTCGTCGGTGTCGTCGGTGTCGTCGGTGTCGTCGGTGTCGACAAACTCGTCGGGCGCCTCGGGGTCGGTGGCCTCGTCCTCGGTGGCCTCGTCCTCGGTGGCCTCGCGGTCGGCGGCCTCGTCGTTCGCAGCGGCGCCGTTGCCGGGCAGGGGCTCCTCGACGTCGACGTCGGTGTCGCTGCGGCTGGTGTGGTGGTCGTCGAGGTCCGGGAGCGGCATCGAGGCGGTGGGGCTGCCCGGGGCCTGCTCCTCCTCGATGTGGTCGAGCCCAGCGCGGTGCGAGGCCGAGATCAGGTCGAGCATCCCGGAGGCCTGGCGGGCGGGTTTGGTGTCGCGGGCCTCGTCCCGCAACACCTGCCCGGGCTCGACGTCGGGGTCGGTCACCGCCGCCGAGGCCGGCGGCGGGGTGGCGGCGCGGATCGCGTCGTCGAACAACGCCGCCGCCGCGGGGTCGCGCAGCACCAGCTTCGCGTGCAGGTTCCCGTTGCGCCGCGTCGCGTAGTGCAACTCGTTCCCCGCCGGATCGTCGTCCTTCGGGGCGGCCCCGTCCGGGTCGAGCCGATCCGCGATCACCCGGGCCGCCGCATACAACCGCTTCGGGGAATGCGTCGCCGCCAAAGCGGCGAGCTGCTCCTCAGCCATCGTGAGTACGGCGTCGTCCAACCCGGACATGTCTGTGCTCAGGACATCGAGGACAGTTGATGTCTCAGCACATCGCGGACACTGAGCAGGCCCGCTGGGTGGGTTGGTCACGGTGGTGACCAGCCTGCTCGGCTGTGGGCAGGACAGGGTTCGAGA
>NZ_BSTT01000004.1 GCF_030269685.1 Actinomycetospora sp. NBRC 106378 | reverse complement strand
ACCGTTCTCATCGATAACGCGATCGCCGCCAGCCTTACCCTTGACCGCAGCGTCCGCTACCAGCGGAACACCAACCTGTCCGCGATGTGCTGAGACTTATCTGTCCAGGATGTGCTGAGACATCACACCGTGCCAGGACACGGAGAAGTACTCACGGGCGGAGCACCTACGCGGGTCGCGGCATCCCGGGGCGACGCGCGGCGAGGGCACGGTGCGGCACCCGTGCCGGGGCGTCGGCGCGCACCGGCACGGCGCCCGGGCGGGCCGCCCGCCCGGCCGGGACCGGACCGCGCATCGTCGGGGTGACCGGCATCGGGCGACCGGTGAGTACGGCGGCGAGGACGCCCAGCACGTCGGCGGCACCGGCGTAGTCCGCCTCGGGCACGCGTCCGAGCAGCTCGCGCGTCACGGTGTCGCAGCCGTACAGGTCGCCGGCGGTGACGATCTGCCAGCGGCGGGCGGGGAAGGGCAGCTCGCGCAGGATCGGCAGGAGCCGCTCGGCCAGGGCGGCCGGCGAGCACTCGCTGCGCGGGAGTCCGGGGACGGCGACCGGTGCGGGGCGGGGCGTCGTGGGCATCGGGTGCTCCTTCGGGTCCGCGGCGCCATGCCGCTCCATCTCCCCTGTCCCCTGCGAACATGTTCCATAACCCTCGTTGTGCGCCAGACGGGTGTCGAACGTTCCGGGATGCGGAATCAGGACACGACGACGATCGTGTCGTGCGCCGCCACGAGCTCCCCCGGGGCGACCGCACCCCCTGCCACCACGTCGCGCCCCGCGATCCCGGCGGGCACCGTCTCCGGGCGGTCGCCGAGAGCGGTGACCGACACCGCGGTCCGCCCGTCCGCGAGTGCCCGGCGCAGCACGAGCCGGTCTCCGTCCCAGGTCACGGCCGGGGTCGACCACGCCGGGTCCTGGTCGATCGCGACGAGGTCGGGGTTGGCGAGCAGGGCGATCGCGGCGGGGTCGTCCCGAGCGGCCGCCGCGACGTCCGTCCCGGCGAGCAACGGCGCCCCCAGCATCGACCACACGGCCATCTGGCTGGCCTGCTCGGTCGGGGTCGTGCCCGGGTTCCCGACCTCGAGCATGTCGGGGTCGTTGCCCCGGGCGTACGGCACCGCGGTCGTGAGCCGGACGATGTCGGCGATCGAGTCCCAGTCGTCGGCCACGTCGTGGGTGGTGCGCCACACCTGCGCGATCCCGGGCGCCCAGCCCCACGGCGCCGAGTTCCCCTTGTCGCAGACGGCGAACACGATCGGCCGCCCGGTGGCCCGCAGCGCGGCCGCCATCGCCGTGTAGCGGGCGATCGCGTCGGTACCGGCGGTGAAGCAGTCGTCCTCCTTCACGTAGTCGACGCCCCACGCGGCGAACGACGCGGCGTCGGCGGTCTCGTGCCCGAGGGAGGCCGGGAAGCCGCGGGGATCGCAGGTCATGGTCCCGGCGCTGGTGTAGATCCCGAGGCGCAGGCCGCGGGCGTGGACGTAGTCGGCGAGGGCCGCGATGCCGTGCGGGAAGCGCACCGGGTCGGCGACGAGGCGGCCCGCGGGATCGCGGTGCGGCGCCGCCCAGCAGTCGTCGAGGTTGACGTAGCGGTAGCCCCGGTCGCGCAGCCCGGTGCCGACCAGGGCGTCGGCCTGGGCGTGCACCCAGTCCTCGTCGAAGGCGTCCGTGCAGCCCGTCGCGTTCCAGTTGTTCACGCCCATCGGGGGCGCGGCCAGGGAGACCGCCGGGATCGGGACGGCGGGGGCATCGGCCGCCACCCCGAGCACCAGGAGCGCGGCGAGGAGCACGAGGAGGGACCGCATCGCTCGCGGAGCGTGCCCGCCCGAGCTGTGTGCACCATCTGTTACTCCTGAGTAGGTTCTCATCCATGAGTGCCGTGCTGTCCTCCTGGAACCGCTTCTCCGGCTCGCTGCCCGGCCGGCTGCTCGTCAGCGGTGCGGTGTGGCTGCGGGCCCCGTACTTCCTGACGGCGGCCCCGGTGATCAGCGAGCTCGACGAGAAGCACAGCCGGGTGCGGATGACGAAGTGGTGGCTCGTGCACAACCACCTCGGCACCGTCCACGCCATCGCCTCGTGCAACCTCGCCGAGTACGCGATGGGGGTGCTCGCCGAGGCCGCCGTGCCGCCGAGCCACCGCTGGATCCCGGTCGGCATGGAGGTCCGCTACCTCGCCACCGCGAAGACCTCCGTCGTCGCCGACGCGCAGTGGGCGACGCCGCCCGCGTTCGGGCCGGACAAGGAGGACGTGACGGTGGAGGTCGCGATCCGCGACGACCGGGGCACCGAGGCCGTCCACGCCTCGATCCGGCTCCGGGTGTCCCCGCGCCCGCCGAAGTAGGTTCCCCGCGGGCGGAACGAACGACGCGTTCGTGCGGCCAGAAGCCGCGAACGCGTCGTTCGTTCCGTCCGGCTGTGCCACGATCGGCCGGTCATGAGCGCCCCGCCCGAGTCCCCCGGCCGCCGCGGCGCGACGGCGGGGCAGGTGGTGGCGGCGCGGTTCTCCGCCCGTCGGCTCACCTCCGCGCTCGTGCGTCGCGACCCGGCGCCCGTGGTCGACCCGCTCCGCGCGCACTCCCGCGCCACGGTCGCGGGCGCCCTGCTCGCGGCGCTGGGGCTCGGCGCGGCGGCCGTGGTCGGCGCGGTCCACCGGCCGGCGGACTGGCGGACCTCGACGATCGTGGTGGGCGAGCGGTCCGGGGCGCTGGCGGTGGTCACGCGCGCCGACCCGCCCGCCCTGATCGGTGTCCCGAACCTCGCGTCCGCGCGGCTCGCGGCGGCCGCCGTGGCGGGGGCGCCCGTGCCGGTCGACCCGGTGGAGATCGACGACGACGTGCTGGCCGCCGCACCGCGCGCCCGGCCCGTGGGGATCGTGGACGCTCCCGTGCTGCCGCCGCCCGACCTCCCCGGTCCCACGGTCTGGTCGGTCTGCGACACCACCGAGGCCGCCCCCGACCGGTCCCGCCCCCGCACGACGACCACCGTGCTCGGCGGCACCCGCCCGTCCGGGCGGCCCCTCGCGCCCGGCGAGGGCCTCGTCGTGGTGGACCGGGCCGGGCAGAACTGGCTGGTCCTCGGCGGGACGCGGGCCCGCCTCGACGTCACCCGCCCCGCCGTCGTGGAGGCCCTGGGGCTCGGCGGCCTGCTCCCCCGTCCCGCGAGCAGCGGGTTCCTCGCCGCGCTGCCGGAGGCGCCGGCGATCACGCCCCCGGTGATCCCGCGGCGCGGGGCCCCGGTCCCGGTCGACCTCGCGGGCGAACGGGCCGGCGGGGTGGTCCGCCTCGTCGGCGCCGGGACCGCCGACACCTACCTGCTCGTGCTCAGCGACGGCGTCGAGGTGGTGCCCGAGCTGCTGGCGCGTCTCATCCGCCTCGACGACCCGGCCCTCGCCGGTGTCCCGATCCCGACCGTCTCGCCCGCCCAGGTCGCGAACACCCCGGTCTCCCGGGCGATCGACGTCGGCGCCTACCCCGATCCGGCTCCGGTGCCGCTGCCGCCGGACCGCGCGCCGACGGCCTGCGCGGACCGCACCGCCGGGCCGGCCGGGGTGACGGTGGCGGACGGTCCGCTGCCGCCCGGCGTGGCGCTGCGCCAGGCCGACGGGTCCGGCGACCGGGCCGACCGCGCGGTGCTCCCCGGTACGGGCGTGGCGATCCGCGGGGAGGACGGGGCCCTGGCCGTGGTCGGGGCGAGCGGTTCGGTGCACGGGGTGCCCGACGCCGCCACCGCCGAGGCGCTGGGGCTGGGTCGCACGGCCACGTCGGCGCCGCGCGCCGTCATCGGCCTGCTGCCCACCGGCGCGCCGCTCTCCGTCGAGGCCGCCACCCGCCCGCTGGGCTGATCAGCGCCCGGCCGCGACGACCTGGTTGGGCTGCTGCGGCGCCGGGTCCTGGTCGGGCACCGGGGCCTCGGTGGTGGTCGAGCGCCCCGACGGCTCGGTGGTGACGACCGGCGGGGGCGGGGCCTGCGTGGTGACGACGGGTGGCGCGGGCGCCACGGTCGGAGCCACGGGGGCGGGGGTGGTCGTCGTGGTGCGTACGCGGGTCCGGGTCGTGGCGCGCACCCGCGTCGACTCCACCCGCTCGGGTGCCTCGGTGGTGGTCGGCACCACGACGGCCGGCACTGGTGGCGCCGGGACCTGGGTGGGCACCGCGGGCAGCGGGGTGGCCCGGGCGCCGGCGACGAGCGAGTAGGCGAGCGCGGACCCGGCGACGAGCACCACCGCCAGGACGATGCCGACCGTGAGGAGCACGCCGCGTCGCCGTCCCGACGACGGCGAGGCCCCGGTGGGCCGGTCGAGCGCGGGTCCGGTGGGGACGCCGGCGGTGAGGAACGGGCCCGGCGCCTGCGCGGCCGGACCCGTCGCGAGCGGCACGGCGCCGGTCGGCGCGGCCATCAGGGCGGGCGAGAGCACCGTCTCGGCGTCCAGACCGATCTCCCGCGACACCCCGCGCATCGCCGCGAGCACCTCGTCGGCCTCCGGGCGGGCGGCCGGCTCGTCGGCGGTCATGGCGACGAGGAGCGTGCGCAGCGACTCGGGCAACGCCGTCGGCACTGCGGGGCGCCGGTGCAGGCGGGCGACGGCGGCCTCGAGCGCGTTGCCCGGGTACTCGCGGCGTCCGGTGACGCACTCGATGAGCACCAGGCCGAGGGCGTAGATGTCGACGGCCGGCGTGACCGCCTCACCGCGCACCTGCTCGGGGCTCAGGTAGGACGCCGTCCCGATCACCATGCCGGCCGCGGTGACGGGGGCCGCGTCGCGCACCGCGGCGATCCCGAAGTCGGAGAGGTGGGCGCGGCCCTCGGCGTCGAGCAGGACGTTGCCGGGCTTCACGTCGCGGTGCACCACGCCCCGGCGGTGCACGTAGCCCAGCGCGTCGGCGAGGGCGGCACCGAGGGCGACGACGTCGCCGAGCGGCAGCGGGCCCCGCCGGATGCGCTGGGCGAGGGTGTCGCCCTCGATGAGCTGCATGACGAAGTAGGCGCGACCACGGTCGTCGCCGACGTCGTAGACCGTGACCAGACCGGGGTGCGACAGCGCGGCGAGCGTGAGCACCTCGCGACGGTTGCGCGCGTCGGAGCCCTCCTCGAGATCCCCGACCAGCTCCGCGGGCGACGCGGCCGCACGGGACCCGGACCCGCCGTCGTCCCGGCCGTAGCGGGCGTGCTCGGCGCCCGACCCGTCGTCGGGACCGGCCTCGTCCGCGGGCGGGTCGGCCGGCGCGTCCGCGGAGCCCGGCACGTCCGGCGCGGCCTTGGCCTCGGCGACCACGTCGCCCCCGGCACCGAACATCTTGATCGCGACGTCGCGGCCGAGGAGCTCGTCGCGGGCGCGGTAGACGTCGGCGGCGCCGCCGCGGCCGATGAGGTCGCCGACGGTGTAGCGCCCGCCCACCACGGAGGGCGGCCCGGCCTCGGTCGTGCTCACCGCGCCACCTCCTCCGCTCCCCGCCGGGGTCCATCATCCCCCGGAACCCGGCCCCGTGTCCGTGATCCGCACGAACCCGGCCCACGGTTCATCCCTGGTCAACGACGACGTCGGGCCCGGGACGCGGGTCGTTACGCAGCCGTGAGCTGGGGTGTCCGGATCGTGACGAACCGGATGCCGGGCCTGCGCCGTCCGCCCGGCGGGGCTCAGCCGACGGGCGTGTCGTCCAGGGCCGCGAGGACGGCCGGGAGAGCGCCCGGGTGCACGACGTCGAGGGAACGGGTGGCCCGGGTGAGGGCGACGTAGAGGTCGTTCAGCCCGCGCGGGGACTCCGCGACCATGCCCTCGGGGTCGACGAGCACGACGGCGTCGAACTCGAGGCCCTTCGCGTCGGACACCGTGGAGACCACGACGGCCACCTCGAGGTCGGAGCCGCCGCGTTCGTCGTCGGTCTCCGCGGCATCGCCGGCGACGAGACCGTCGGCCACCAGCCGCGCGCGCAGCTCCCCGACCCGGCTCTCCGGCACGAGCACCGCGACCCGGCCGTTGCCCTCGGCGTCGACGACCTCGTCGGCGGCCGCGCGGGTGGTCGTGGCCACCTGGTGCGCGAGGCCCGCCGGGTCGGTGGCGACCGCGCGGGGCGGCACCCCGGACTCGCGCACCGACTCCGGCGGCTTCTGCCCCGGGTCGATCACGGCGAGCACGTCCGCGGCGACCGCCGCGATCTCGGCCGGGGTGCGGTAGTTGACGGTGAGCGACTCGCGGCGCCAGCGCGCGGCGACGTAGGGCGAGAGCACGGAGTGCCAGGAGGAGGCGCCGTCGCGGGCCCCGGTCTGGGCGACGTCGCCGACGAGCGTCATCGACCGGCTGGGGCAGCGGCGCATCAGCACGCGCCAGGCCATCGGCGAGAGCTCCTGCGCCTCGTCGACGATCACGTGCCCGAACGTCCAGGTGCGGTCCTCGGCCGCCCGCTCGGCGGCGCTGGCGTAGGAGACCTCGCGGCTGCGGTCGGCGAGCACCGAGGCGTCGACGACGTCGGTGGGGCGCAGCAGCTCCGGGTCCCAGTCCTCCTCCATCGCGAGGATCTCGAGGACGCCGGCGGCGTAGGCCTCGTCCGCCTCGCGCTTGCGCTCGGCCCGCTCCCGCTCGGCGGTGTCGTCCTCGCCGAGCAGCTCCGCGGCCTCGTCGAGCAGCACCGCGTCGGCCGGGGTCCACCACTGCGCGTCCAGCGGGTGGCGGGGACCGGACTCCCGCCGGAGCAGGGCCCGGTCGGCGTCGGTCCAGCCACGGGTGGCGGCGGCGATCCGCTTCGGGTCGGTGAACAGGTCGACGAGCAGCTGCGGCGGGGTGAGCGTCGGCCAGAAGGCGTCGAGCGCGGCCATGAGGTCCGGGTCGTCGCGCATCGTCTGCCGGATGTCGGCGAGGTCGCCCCGGTCGAGCAGCCGACGGTCGGAGTCGGGGACCTCGGGGTGCGAGCCCTGCGTGGCGATCCGGTCGCGCTCGCGCCGCGCGAGCAGGTCGACCGCCTCGCGCAGGAACGTGCGCTTGGCGTCGTTGTGGGACCGGCGGGTGCGCCGCGCCCGGGTGCGGGCCTGCGCGACGAGGTCCCGGTCGATCTCGACGGGCTCCCCGTCGACCACGAGCCGCACGGGCCGCCGCGGCAGCTCCTGCCGGTCCCGGACGGCGGCGGCGAGGACCTTCGCCATGTCCAGGTCGCCCTTGCGGGCGGACCGCTCGGGCGCCTCGTGGCCCTGGGCCGCGAGCCCCGGGTAGAGCTCGCCGACGGTCTGCAGCAGCACCGAGGTCTCGCCGAGCGAGGGCAGGACCTGCTCGATGTAGCGCAGGAACGTCGGGTTCGGCCCCACCACGAGCACGCCGCGCTTCGCGAGCTGCCGCCGGTGGGTGTAGAGCAGGTACGCCGCGCGGTGCAGCGCGACGGCCGTCTTCCCGGTGCCCGGGCCCCCCTCGACGACGAGGACGCCGTTCACCCCGGCGCGGATGATGCGGTCCTGCTCGGCCTGGATGGTGGCGACGATGTCACCCATCCGCCCGGTGCGGCCCGCCGTCAGCGCGGCGAGCAGCGTCGCCTCGCCGGTGAGGCCCTGGCGCTGGCCGTTCGAGGCGGCGACGGCCGCTTCGGCCAGGTCGAGGATCTCGTCGTCGACGGCGAGCACCCGGCGGCTGCGGGTCCGCAGGTGGCGTCGGCGCCGGATGCCGTCGGGGTTGGCCGCCGTCGCGGTGTAGTACGGCCGGGCGACCGGGGCACGCCAGTCGATGAGCAGCGGCTCGTAGTCGTGGTCCTCGTCGAGCAGCCCGAGCCGGCCGATGTAGACCGTCTCCTGGTCGAACCCCGGCGTCTCCGGGTCCGCGTCGCCGCTCAGCGCCTCGGGCTCGACGTCGAGCCGACCGAAGCAGAGGCCCTCCTCCACCGCGGAGAGCGTCGCGAGCTGCTCGGAGTACATCGCCGCGGCCGCGTCCCGCTCCGAGACCGCCTGCGGCGTCCCCGTCGTCTCCTCGCGCAGCACCCGGGCCAGCAGCTCGGCGGTCTCCTTGCGACGCACGTCGAGCCGCCCGTAGAGCATCTCCACGTACGGCTGCTCGGCGGCGACCGGGTCTCCGGCCGGCTCGCTCTGCGGTCCGGCGGGGGTGACGGGGTGGGACAAGGACGACCTTCGTTCGCGCTCGCGTGCCTGCGGTGAGGGCCCTCCAGCCTAACCGCCGCGGGTGGGGACCCGGCGCCCCTTCCCGACGGCGGGTGCGCCCGCGTCAGCCGCCGACGGCGTGCCGCGCGACCCCGTCGTCGCCGACCGCGCGCGTCACCCGGCCCTGCGCGCCGAGCACCTCGAGGTGGGCGTCGGTCTCGAGGATCGCGAGCACCTGGTGGAACCCCTCGAGGTCGTCGAGCTTCGTCTCGCGCCGCGTCCACGTCATGGCCGCCGCCACGTCGAGGGCGGTCGCGTCGCCCGCCACCACGCGCCGCTCGATCTCGCCCAGCCGCGCGTCGTGGTGGTCGAGCAGCTCGTCGATCCGGGCGTGCACGCTCGGCGCGACCGGCCCGTGGGCGGGCAGCAGCTGCCGGTCCGGCCGCTCGCGCAGGCGGGCCAGCGAGGAGAGGAAGCGCTGCAGGGCCCCGGGCCGGGCGTCGGGCTCGAACCCGATCGACGGGGTGATGTGGGGCAGCACGTGGTCGCCCGCGAACAGCAGCGGCTCGTGCTCCCCGTCCGCCTCGAAGACCAGGTGGCCACGGGTGTGGCCGGGGGTCTCGAGCGCGGTCAGCGTCCGGTCGCCGACACCGATGCACTCCCCGTCGACGAGCCACCGGTCGGGCAGCGCGTAGTCGGCCATCTCGTCCTCGGAGGGCGCGGGGACGGTGCCGGCGACCTCGTCGGCCAACCCCGACGCCCCGGCGACCCGGAGCCCGGCGAGCTGGGCCGCCATCGGGGTGGGACGCGTCGCCATCAGCTCCAGCGAGTCCCGCTCGCCGACCCCGAGGGCGACCTGCGCGCCGGTCTCACGGCGCAGCGCCACGGCCTGCGTGTAGTGGTCCCGGTGCATGTGCGTGACCAGGAAGCGGACGATGTCGCCGACCGCGGCCCCCGAGCCGGCGAGGGCGGAGTCGAGGATCTCCCGGGCGGTGGTGAGCGTCCAACCGCCGTCGACCAGCGTCAGCCCCCCGGCCTCGGCGAGCACGTAGACGTTGACCGCACGCAGGGCGTCGAAGGGCAGCGGCAGCGGGACCCGCAGGACGCCCGGCGCCACCTGTTCCGGCTCGGGTCGGCTCCAGGCGTGGCGGTCGGGGGTGGCGCTCATCCGCTCAGGATGCCGCGCCCGCTCCCGCACGCTCGTCGACCGGGGACATCTCACGTTCCGGGGCGGTCCGGTCGGCCTCCGCCGCCTCCGCCGCCTCCCGGGCCTCCGTGGCCTCCTCGGCCCGCCGGGTGGCCGCCGCGCCGAAGAAGTCGCCCCCCTTCGGCGCCGTGGCGTCCGTGCCCCAGCGACGGCGCCGGTCGGCCGGGACCATCCGTGGGATGTGCTTGCGGCAGTGGATGTAGGCCTCCTCGACCTCGACCACCACCCACAGCTCGGCGCGCCGCCCCGGCACCGGGTCCGACGGCAGGTCGGGGTACTCGCCGCGGAGGTCCGCGTCCTCGACGACCCGGGCCGTCCCGTTGACGTGCAGCCCGATCAGGTCCTCGACGAAGTCGATCATCATGAGCCCGACGTGCGGGTTCTCCGCGATGTTGCCCAGGCTCGCCATGACGCCGTTGCCCCGGTACTCCGGATACGCCACGTGCCGGTCGTCGAGCACCTCGACGAAGCCCTCCGGCCCGGCGCGCAGCGAGGAGTCGCACTCGCCGTGCGCGTCGGAGGTGGCCACGAAGAGCAGGCTCATCCGCCGGACGAAGTCGATCATCGTCGGCAGCAGCCGGTCGCGCACCTGATCGCCGTAGAAGCGGTCGGCCCGGGCGGTGGTGCCCAGACGCTCCTGCAGCTGGTGCTCCCCGTGCGAACCGGGGAGCAGGTCGCGCGGATCCAGGGCGGCGTCGGTCATGGTCCTCGTCTCGCGTCGGGGGTCGCGCGGGCCTCGACCGACGATGGTACGGACGCCGACGACCGGGTCCACCGGGGTCGACGCGCAGGTCGGAGGCCGTTCGGAGCAACTTGACCGTGACGTCGGTCACGGCTTCGTCGGGTGTACCGACGTGACCTGCGCGTCTCGCGATCGCGACCCGCCCGTGAGCAGGCAGAACGTGACCTTTTCGTGATGCGGCCCTCGCGCGCGCGTCCCGCGGCCGTCCGACGGGGCCTCCGGGGAGTCCCTACGGTGGGAGGTGACCGGCGCCCGCCGCGGTGCCGGTCCCGGACCCGTGGCGCCCGCCTGTCCCGGCGGGTCCGGCCCCCCGAACCGGTGCGGGACAGGTGGACACGCCTCGACGACCCCGTCGGGGCACCGGATCGCTCCCCCTCGACCGGGTCCCGTGCGCCACGACCGAGGACCGACCCATGGCTCGACATCGCTCCGGGGCCCAGCAGCCCCGTACGGGGTCCTGGCCCGCGGCGCTGGACGCGCCGGCGTCCGGACCCCGCCCCTACGGCGGTGGCCGCCACCGCGGTGACCCGGCGACCACTCCGCTCGACCTCGCCGCCATCGCCCGCGCGACCGCCGAGGCCCGCGGGACGGCGCCCGGGCGTCAGCCGTGGGCCCCCGCCGACGACGAGCGTCAGCAGCCCGCCACACCCGCGACCGGCAGCCACCGCACGCCCCGCGCCCGGGCCCTGTCGACCACCCGCGCGGCGGGCGCCCTCGCCCTGTTCGGCGCCCTCGCGGGCGCCAGCGTCGCCGCGGCCAGCACCGGGCCGGCCTTCCTCGCGGACCCGCCCGCCGACGCCGGCGAGCTCGTGCGGCCCGACGCCCTCGCCGTCGCCCCGGCCGGTGTCTCGGAGGCCGTGACGCCGCGCGTCAGCCCCCACACCACGTCGGCGGCCCCGACCACGACGACGACGCCGCCGACCACCTCCACTGCGGAGGCCGCCCCCCGTGACGACGGCGGCCGCACCCTCTGGTCGGCCGACTTCCGCGAGGCCGGCCTGAAGAACTTCAAGTCCACCCCGTGGAACAACCAGGGCGCGAAGTCACCGACCCTCGCGGGCGGACTCCTGAACTTCCTCATGCCCGGCGGCGGCAAGCGCTCCGAGGTCGAGCCCGACTTCAAGAGCCTCTCCGAGGGCGACGAGTACTACTTCGGGTTCTCGGTGCGCCTGGCCCCGGACTTCCCCGTGAACACCTCCGACTGGCAGGTGATCACGCAGTTCAAGAACGACGGCACCGGTACGCCTCCGCTCGAGCTCAAGGTCCAGGACGGCAAGTTCCTCGTCGACGGCGACGGCGGCGGGTTCTCCCGGGAGGTCGGCCCCGCGACGCCGGGCCAGTGGACCCACATCGTGCTCAAGGTGAAGTTCTCGTCCTCGGACGGCACGGTGAGCGCCTGGCAGGACGGCGTGCAGCGCTTCGCCGACTTCGCCCCGCCCTCGGGGACGCTCTACGAGGGCAAGGACAGCTACGTGAAGACCGGCATCTACCGGGACACCTCGATCGGCCAGGCCGGCAAGCTCTCGTTCGGCAGCTGGGCGATCGGGACGAGCCTCGGCTCGGTGAGCAAGGACCTGCCGGCCGGCACCGACTGACGCCCGGTCACACGACGACGGCCCGGTCACCTCGCGAGGTGACCGGGCCGTCGTCGTGAAGGCGGGTGGACTCAGCCGAGGGCCGAGACCAGCGCCTCCTTCTGGCGGGCGCCGAGGCCGGCGACACGCCGGTCCTCCGGGATGCCGGCCTGCTCGAGCACCGCGGCGGCCTTGGCCGGGCCGTAGCCCGGCAGGGCCCGCACGAGCTGCGACACCTTCGTCTTGCCCGCGATCGGGTCCTCCTTGCCGCGGTCGAGCACGGCCGGGATGGTCTCGTCACCGCTCTTGATCCCTGCGAGCAGGGCCGAGCGGGCCTGACGAGCCTCGCGGGACTTGGCCTGGGCCGCCTCGCGCTGCTCGGGGGTCAACGTGGGGAGTGGCATGGTCTCCCTCTCTCCTCACCTGCACAGGTCTGGTCTCGGTGCGACCGCGCCCCGGACGGGCCGGCCGGTCTCATCGTGACCGGGTGACGGGTTCCTCCCCGGTCACGACACACCATCGCGCACCACGTGTCGGTGGCTGACGCCGGGGGCAGGTGGTCGACCCCGACGCCGGTGACGGTGGCCGGACGCTACACCGGGCCGTTTTGCCACCACGGGCTGACCTGGTGTTATCGCTCAACGTAACATTAACTAGGCCGAACGAGTGGCACTTTGCTGCATTACTTGGCGTTTTGGTCGACGAAGAGTGACGGTAGTCGGGCACCCGGCAGAGCCCGGAACCACCGCCGGGACACCCCGGCCGACCAGGGAGACCGCCATGACGCAGCACCTCGACCACCCCGTCACCCCGATGATCGACCCGTCCGTCGACGCCGCCACCACCACTCCGGCCGGTGGCACACCCCTGGTCCAGAACCCGGGGTGGCCGCCGCCCGGCTCGCCCGTCGGCCACCCGGCCCCGGCGCCGGCGCCGTACTCGACCCCGACCCCGGCCGGCACCGCGTACCCCGTCGCCCCCGAGGCGCCCCTGAACACGCTGTCGTGGGTGTCGGTCGTGGTCGCGTTCGTCGTCTCGCCGGTCGCGATCGTGCTCGGCGCGATCTCGCGGCGCCAGATCGCCCGCACCGGCGAGCGGGGCAAGGGCCTCGCGACCACCGGCATCGCGCTCGGCATCGTCTTCACGCTCATGGGCATCGTCTCGACGATCATGGTGCTGTCGATGGTCACGACGGTGACCTACACGCCGGCCCCGGCCCCCGCGCCGGCTCCGGTCGCGGCGGCCCCGTCCTCCGCCGCCGCCCCGGCGGCGACCGACCCCGGCACGGCCACCGGCCAGGCCGACGTGCTCACCGCCTACCTCGACCTGATCGGCGCCAACCAGACGTTCGAGACGAACTGGCAGGCCCACAACACGGCCGCGGAGCTCCGGGCCGACATCGCCGAGTACCGGGACGCCGTGCAGAAGTTCCGGGACACCGTCGCCGCCGCGGACCTCCCGGCCGACCAGCGGGCCCGGATCGACGGGCAGCTCCTGCCCGCGGTCGACAAGGTCCTGGCCGACTGCAACGGCATGCTGAACGCTCAGACCGACGCCAAGGTCAAGGCGGCGGCGCAGGCCTTCGACACCGACAACCCGGCCATGGTCCAGACGGCCGCGGACGCCATCAGCAGCTGATCCGGCCCGGGGGGGTGAAGGACCGGCCCGGCGCCGGGAGCCAGGAGCTCCCGACGTCGGGCCGGCGTCATGCCCGGACCGGGCGGGCGGCGCGGTGCACGACGGCGGGTGGCAGGTTGCGCCAGACCGTGGGGCTGGTGGTGACCTCGCCGTAGAGCTCGCGCAGCTCCTCCTCGAGGGCCCGCGCCGGCCCGGCCCACCGGGTGAAGGTGTAGCCGAACTGCACGAACACGCCGCCGGCGGCGAGGGTCGAGGCCACGACCGGCAGCAACGAGTCGTCCCGCCCGGGACGGGTCGCGGACCACCCGAGCCCGCTGACGACCACGTCGACGCCCCCGGTCGCGGGCAGTCCCCGGACCGCGAGCAGGGTCGGGAGCTCCGCGACGTCGGCCGGGACCACCTCGACCGTCGGGAGCCGCTGGGCGAGGTGGTGCGCCAACGCCGGGTTCAGCTCCACCGCGAGGTGCCGGCCCCGCCCGCCGAGGCGACGCGCGAGCTCCAGGGTGAAGGCGCCGGACCCCGCACCGAGCTCCACGACGACGGGCGCGGTCGTCCTCGTGGGCCCCTCCGGCCCCAGCGCGGCGTCGGCCACCGTCCGGGCGAGCGCGGACGAGCTCGGCCAGACCGAGGCGGTGGCCACGGGAGCCCGGACGAACTGCGCGGCGAAGCGGGCGTCGTCGCGCCAGCCGCGGGTGGGGACGTCCTGGTCAGGCGGCACGGGTCACCTCGTCACGGGTCATCCCGGCGGGCCGCACGGCCGGGCGGACCGGGCCGTGGACGGCCGGCACCGGGCGCGGGTCGGTGCCGGGCGCGGGCAGGGCCGCGGTGATCGCCGCCGCGGCGGCCCGGGCACTGCCGCGGCGGGCGGGTTCCCGGTCGCCGGGCCGGTGCTCGTGCCCGACGACACCGGTCCACGCAGGGAGCACCCGCACGGTCAGCACGGTCCGCGGCGCGGCGGCGACGCGGAGCAGGGAGGAGAGGAGGTCGTCGTCGCCGACGAAGGCGGCCGTGGCGTCGACGGTCCCGCCGGCGTCGGCGTAGGACAGCGCGACGGGGACCACCGGGGCGTCCGCGTCGAACGCGGCCTGGAACGCCGCCGGACGGAACCGGCCGAGGTCGCGACCGCAGCGCGTGGTGCCCTCGGCGAAGACGCCGACGCACCCGCCGGCCCGCAGGGCGTCCGCGACCGCGGCCACGGCGGCGGGCAGGGCGCGGAGGCGGTCCCGCTCCAGGAAGACGGTGCCGACGCGGGCGGCCATGGCGCCGATGAGCGGCCAGGACCGCACCTCGACCTTGGCCAGCATGCGGACCGGGGTGACCCGGTTGAGCGCGAGCACGTCGAGCCAGGACACGTGGTTCGCGACGACGAGCGATCCCGCGGCGGGGCGTGGACCGGTCACCACGACCGTCACCCCGGCCGCCGCGAGCAGCCGGGCGCACCAGAAGGCCTGCATCCGGCCGACCGCGCGCGGGCCGAGCAGCGGGGCGAGGGCCGCGAGCGGCACCCCGGCGAGCAGCACCACGAGGAGCCCGGTCATCCGCGCGACGGTGCGGGCGAGCCGCCGGAACCGGACCCACCCGTCGTCGGGAACCCGCTCGGGCAGGCACGCCGGGGTGCAGGGGGACGCCGGGAACCAGCCGGAGGGACTCATCCGTCCTCCCCCAGCAGGTGGCGGCGCCAGCGCGGGTCGATGGCGGTGTGGTCGAGCAGGACCAGGAGGTCGGCGACCCCGAAGTCGTGGTCGATCGCGGGGGCACCGCCGATCTCGGCGCCCAGGCGCAGGTAGCCGCGCAGCAGCGGCGGGGTCAGGGCGCGGGCCGCGCGACGGCCTTCGTCGGGACCGATCGGGGCCGGACGGTGCGGGACGACCCGGCGCTCGTCGGGGGCGTAGTGCTTCTCGCGGACCAGCGACCAGACCGCGCCCGGCAGCTCCCCGTCGGCGGTGAGGGGAACGCTGGCGCACCCCACCAGCCAGCGGTGCCCGGAGAGGACGAGATAGCGCCACATCCCCGCCCACACCAGCGAGAGCACGGTGCCGGTGCGGTGGTCGGGGTGCACGCAGGAGCGGCCGACCTCGACCAGGCGGGAGCGCAGCGGATCGAGTCGACGCAGGTCGAACTCGGTGTCGGAGTACAGCCCGCCCGCCTCGGCGGCGCCCTCCGGCGTGAGCATGCGGTAGGTGCCGACGATCGAGCCGTCGGTGTCGTCGCGCACCATCAGGTGGTCGCAGAACGCGTCGAACCGGTCCTCGTCGCGGCCCTCGTCGGCCGCCGTCCCCGGAGCGAGACGCGCACCCTGCTCGACCGCGAACACGTCGTGGCGCAGCCGCTGCGCCGCGCGCACCGCGCCGGCCTCGCGGGAGACGAGCAGGCTGTAGCGCCCGGAGTCCTCCGGCCGCGCGATCTCGTCCCGGGCGGGAGCGGGGCCGGCCGGGGCGGCCGCTCCGGTGGTGAGCAGGACCTCGGTGCTGGTCATGCCGCGGTGTCTACGGTGCCAGTGCGCCGTTCGGCCGACCCGCGCGTGACGACGCGGTGTGCTCCGCGTGAATCGTGAGCGGTGAGATCCGCGTAGTGCCCCAGCAGCTCCTCGCAGACCGCGGGCCAGGTCCGGCCCGTGGTCGACGCCCGGGCGGCGAGGCCCGTCCGGCGGCGGACGGCCGGCTCGTCCCGCCACTGCCGGACCCGCTCGGCGAGGCCACCCCCGGCGGGGTCGTCGACGTCGAAGAGCCACCCCGTGACCCCGGGATCCACGAGGTCGCGCACCCCGCCCGCGTCCGGCGCGATGACCGGCAGGCCGGTGGCCTTGGCCTCCTGCACCGTCTGGCAGAAGGTCTCGAAGGGGCCGGTGTGGACGAAACCGTCGAGCGCGGCGTAGGCGGTGGCGAGGTCGGAGCCGCCGCGGAAACCGAGGAAGGCGGCGTCGGGCAGGAGCTCGGCGAGCCGCGACCGGGCCGGGCCGTCCCCGACGACGACGACGCGCACGCCGCGCAGAGCGGAGAGCGCGGCCAACCGCTCCACCTGCTTCTCGTGCGCGAGCCGCCCGACGTAGCCGACCAGCATCTCCCCGCGCGGCGCGAGCTCCCGGCGCAGCGCCGCCGCGGCCGCGCCGCCGTCGGCGTGCTCCGCGGCCGGGCGGAACCGGTCGGTGTCGACGCCGCGACCCCACCGGTGCACGCGCGGGATCCCGTGCTCGCGCAGCGCGTCGACCGCCCACGCCGACGGGGCGAGCGTCCGGTCCGCGCGGCTGTGCAGCCGCCGGGTCCAGCGCCAGGCCGCGCGGGCGGTCAGCCCGACGCCGTACGAGGCGGCGAACCCGGCGACGTCGGTCTGGTAGACCGCGACGGTCGGCACCCGCAGCCGCCGGGCCGCGGTGATCGCGCGGGCACCGAGGACGAAGGGCGACGCGAGGTGGACGACGTCGGGACGGAACTCCTCGAGGGTCGCCCGGACCGCGGGCGTGGGGACGCCGACGGGGAGGGAGTCGACCACCGCGAGATCGAGCGCCGGGACCCGGATGACCGGGGTGCCCTCCACCTCGTCGGGGCCGACCCCCGGGGCCAGGACGAGGGCGTCGTGCCCTCGTCGTCGGAGATGGGCGATGACCTGCAGGACCGAGTTCGTGACCCCGTTGACCTGGGGCAGGAAGGACTCGGTCACGACCGCGACGCGCACGGGATGGACGGTTGCCGCCGTGAGGTCCGGGTGAGCGACGACGACGTGACCTCCCGCCGAACCCTCTCCCAACAGCTCGGAGCGGCCGCGCTGTGACCTAGTCGTGACATCTGACCGTCCGTGACGAGATCGGCGCGCGCCACGGAAGGCGCCCGGCGCGGCACAGGGTTTTGCGGACGGGTCGCTCACCGTGCGGGGTCGTCCGGACCTCGACGCGCTGGTTCCTCCGTGGTGCGCGTTTGACACCGCCGGATCCCCCTTGCCTACTGGCCACCGACCGCCCCCGCCCGGAGGCGACCGTCGGAGGTGGCCGCGTGCTCGAACCGCCGCGCCGCCACCGCCCCGCCCCGCCGGCGCCGGGGAACCCCGGCGGCCTCGCCGAGCGGGCCGCGACGCCCCGTGCCGTGCTCGGGCTGCCGCCCGGGTCGGTGCCCGGCCAGGCCGGTCCGCCCGCCGGCGAGGTCCTCCACCCCGCCCTGCCGTCGTCGCCCACGCGCGGGCGGGAGCCGTCGCCGTCGCCGGAGGAGTTCGAGCGGCCGAGTTCGGCGCGCGTCTACGACTACCTGCTCGGCGGGGCGGCCCACGGCGCCGTCGACCGCCGCGCCGGCGACGAGCTGACCCGAACCTCGGGGGACGTGGTGACCCTGGCCCGCGAGAACCGGGCCTTCCTGCGCCGGGCCGTGCGGTTCCTGCTCGCCGCCGGCATCGACCAGTTCCTCGACCTCGGCTCCGGGGTGCCCACCATGGGCAACGTGCACGAGGTGGTCGCCCGCAGCCGGTCCACGGCCCGGGTGGCCTACACCGACGTCGACTCCATCGCCGCCCTCCACGGGCAGGCGCTGCTCGCCGCGGTGCCGACGGCGAGCTACAGCACGGTCGACGTCACCGACGTCGCCGCCGTGCTCGCCGCACCGGGGGTCGCCGGCCTGCTGGACCTCGGCCGGCCGGTCGGGCTGCTCGCGTTCTCGATGCTGCAACACGTTCCCGACGACGCCGCCGGGCTCGTCGAGCGCTACCTCGCCCGGCTCGTGCCCGGCAGCGCGCTCGCCGTCTCGCACTTCACCACCGACGACGGCCGGGCCACCCGGCACGTCGAGCGGATCACCGCGAGCTACGCCCACGGCGCCCCGCGGGCCCGCTCACGGGACCAGGTCGCCCGGATCGTGGCCGGGGTCGATCTCGTGGAGCCCGGGCTCACCTGGGCCGGGCAGTGGCGTCCGGAAGCGGGGCGGCCACCGGCCGACACCGACCCGCGTGGTCACTGGGCGGCGGTCGGCTTCCTGCGCTGAGCGCCCGTTCGGCCGATTCAGCCGTATGGGGTCGCTCCGTTCGCCGCCCACCGCCCGCAGCCCGCCACTCACCGCGACACTGCGCGGCCGTCCGGTCACGCGAGGTGACGGAAGGTCTCGGTTCGATTACGGTCCCCGCCTGCCGGTCCGCTCCCCACGCACTCCGGCCCGAGTGTCCCCGACTCGACTTGGAGCCGACGTATGTCTGGTCGCCACCGCAAGCCGTCCACGCTGTCCGAGACCACCGGCAGCCTCGCCCTCGCGTCGCTCAAGGTCGGCGTCGTCGCCGCCTCCGTGACCGCGCCGGTCGCCCTGGCCGGCACCGCCATGGCCGCGCCGAGCGCGACCGCCTCGCCGGAGAGCAACGCCACGTGGGACCGCCTCGCCAAGTGCGAGTCGACCAACAACTGGGACGCGGACACGGGCAACGGCTTCAAGGGCGGCCTGCAGTTCACCGACTCCACCTGGCGCGAGTTCGGCGGCCGCAAGTACGCGCCCTCGGCCGACCAGGCCAGCCGCGAGGAGCAGATCGCCGTGGCGAAGAGGGTGCAGGACGAGCAGGGCTGGAAGGCGTGGCCGACCTGCACCAAGAAGCTGGGGATGCGCTGACCGCTCTTGGCATGATGGCGGCGTGAGCACCCCGGACGTCGTCGTCGTCGGAGCCGGCCTGTCCGGGCTCGTCGCCACCGCCGAACTCGCCGACGCGGGTCGTCGGGTCGTCCTGGTCGACCAGGAGCCCGAGGCCTCGCTCGGCGGGCAGGCCTGGTGGTCGTTCGGCGGGCTCTTCCTCGTCGACTCCCCGGAGCAGCGCCGGCTGCGGATCCGCGACTCGGTCGAGCTCGCGTGGTCGGACTGGCAGGGCTCCGCCCAGTTCGACGCGACCGGCGACGAGCAGGGCCGGGCGTGGGCCCGGGCGTACGTCGAGTGGGCCGCCGGGGAGAAGCGCTCGTGGCTGCGGGCGCAGGGCGTCCGCTTCTTCCCCGTCGTCGGATGGGCCGAGCGGGGCTCCGGCTCCCCGACCGGTCACGGCAACTCCGTTCCGCGCTTCCACATCACCTGGGGTACCGGCCCCGGCATCCTCGAGCCCTTCCTGCGCCGGGTGCGTGCCGCGGTCGCCGACGGGCGCGTCGAGCTCCGGCACCGCCACCGCGTGGACCGCGTCGTCACGACGGCAGGTGTGGTCACCGGCGTGAGCGGCGCGGTGCTCGAACCCAGCGACGTCTCCCGCGGGCAGTCGAGCTCGCGCGTCGAGACCGGGACGTTCGAGATCGCCGCGGGCGCCGTCGTCGTCACCAGTGGCGGGATCGGCGGGGACCACGAGGCCGTGCGGAAGTACTGGCCGGCCCGCCTCGGCACCCCGCCCGAGCACATGATCTCCGGCGTGCCCGCGCACGTGGACGGCCGGATGATCGGCATCACCGAGGCCGCGGGCGGCGCGGTGGTGCACCGCGACCGGATGTGGCACTACACCGAGGGCATCGTCAACCACTCGCCGGTCTGGCCGCTGCACGGCATCCGCATCCTGCCCGGGCCGTCCTCGATGTGGTTCGACGCGACCGGGCGACGACTGCCCGCACCCCTGTTCCCCGGCCACGACACGCTGGCGACGCTCGCGCACATCCGGTGCACGGGGCACGACCACACCTGGTTCGTCACCACCCAGCGCATCCTGGAGAAGGAGTTCGCGCTCTCCGGCTCCGAGCAGAACCCGGACCTCACCGGCCGCGACATCCGCCTGACCCTGCAGCGCGGTCGTCCGGGCCCGACCGGTCCGGTCGGCGAGTTCCAGCGCCGCGGCGCCGACTTCGTGGCGGCGGGCTCGCTCGCCGAGCTGGTCGACCGGATGAACGCCCTGACCCCCGAACCGCTGCTGCGCCTCGAGGACGTGGAACGGGAGGTCGTGGCCCGCGACCGCGACCTCGACAACCCCTACGGCAAGGACGCACAGCTCGCGGCGGTCCGCAACGCCCGCGGCTACCTGGGCGACCGGCTCGTGCGGGTCGCGGCGCCGCACCGCCTGCTCGACCCGGAGGCGGGCCCGCTGGTGGCGGTGAAGCTGCACGTCCTCACCCGCAAGACGCTCGGCGGGCTGCACACCGACCTCGCCGGCCGGGTGCTCGGCGTGGACGGCGTCCCGGTGCCCGGGCTGTACGCGGCGGGCGAGGCCGCCGGGTTCGGCGGCGGCGGGGTGCACGGCTACAACTCGCTCGAGGGCACGTTCCTCGGCGGCTGTCTGTTCTCCGGGCGCACGGTCGGGCGGGCGCTCGCGGGGTAGTCCCGGGACATGGAGCAACGACCACTCGGGACCCAGGGCCTCTCCGTCTCCGCCCTCGGGCTCGGCTGCATGGGGATGACCTACGCCTACGGCGGGCAGGACGACGCCGAGTCCCGCGCCACGATCGCCCGGGCCCTGGAGCTCGGCGTCACCTTCTTCGACACCGCCGACATCTACGGCCCGCGCACCAACGAGGACCTGGTCGGGCAGGAGCTGCGGGCCCACCGCGACGAGGTGCAGATCGCCACCAAGTTCGGCAACGCCGTCTCCCCCGACGGGAGGCCCGCGGGCCGCGTCGACGGATCGCCGGAGTACCTGCGGCAGGCCGTCGACGGGTCGCTGCAGCGCCTCGGGACCGACCACATCGACCTCTACTACCAGCACCGCGTCGACCCCTCGGTGCCGATCGAGGAGACCTGGGGCGCGCTGGGCGAGCTCGTCACGGCCGGGAAGGTCCGCTACCTCGGCATCTCGGAGGCGGCGCCCGACACCATCCGGCGGGCGCACGCGACGGCGCCGGTCAGTGCGGTGCAGACCGAGTACTCGCTGTTCACCCGCGAGGTCGAGGACGACGGCGTGCTCGACGTGTGCCGCGAGCTCGGCATCGGCTTCGTGCCCTACAGCCCGCTCGGCCGCGGTTTCCTCTCCGGGGAGATCCGCAGCACCGACGACCTGCCCGAGGGCGACTGGCGCCGCAACGCCCCGCGCTTCTCCGGCGAGGCGCTGCAGGCCAACCTGCGCGTGCTCGAGCGGGTGGAGGAGATCGCGGCGTCGAAGGGCGTCCCGACGACGGTGCTCGCGCTCGCCTGGGTGCTCGCGAAGCAGATCCCGTCCGGCGTCGTGCCGATCCCCGGCACCAAGCGCCGCCGGTACCTGGAGGAGAACGTGTCCGCGGTGGACGTGACGCTCACCGACGACGAGCTCGCGGCGATCGACGAGGCCGCGCCGCTGGGCGTGGCGACCGGCGACCGCTACCCGTCGGCGATGATGGGCGCCCTGCGGCACTAGCCGTCAGGAGCGCTCGGCGTCCTTCTTCACCGACTGCAGGTTCTTCTTCGCCGAGCGACCCATCGCCCGCTCGAGCCCCCACTCGGGCACGGGGACGGTGACCTCCATCGTGGAGGTCATCGTCAGCTCGGTGCCGTCGCCGGACTCGGCCGCCTCGTAGCTGATCGTGCTCTCGCGGATCAGGCGCCCACCGTCCCCGGTGCAGGTCAGCGTCACCGACGAGTCGGTGTACGCGACGTCGTAGACCGCCGCGGTGGTGAACCCGATCGCGCCCAGGGTGACCTCGATACGCGTCGGCCGCCCGTCGTCACCTCGCGCCTTCACCTCGGCGCCCTTGGCCTCGTTGGCCCAGCGCTCGGTGTTCTCCAGGTCGGCCACGATGTCGACGACGGTCGACACCGGCGCGGCGATGGAGATCGATTCCTTCACGGGTCCCGCCATGGTCAGGAGATACCCGCACCACGGTCCGCCACGCCCGGCGTGTCCAGGGCCATCCCCGACGACGACCGTGGACCGGTCAGCGCGATCCCCGCCCGGAGGGCCGACGCCGCGTCGAGCACCGCGTCCCGCGCCGCCGGGATCAGCCCCGCGAAGCCCGCGTAGCCGTGCACGAGCCCGGGGAACCGGCGGGCCACGACCGGGACCCCGACGGCCCGCAGCGCCGTCACCAGCTCCTCGCCCTCGTCGCGCAGCGGGTCGAAGCCGGCGGTGGCGACGTAGGCGGGGGGCATGCGGTCGAGATCGTCGGCCTCGAGCAGCGCCGTCGGGCGGATCGGGTCGAGCCCCTCGGGCAGGTACAGGCCCTCGAACCACTCCACGTCCTGGGTGCGCAGCCCGAACCCGACGGAGAACAGCTCGCGGGAGCCGCCCTGCCGGCCGGCGTCGGTGACGGGGTAGAGCGCGAGGACGAACTCGGCGGTCGGCTCGCCCCGCCGCGCCAGCTGGTGGGCGGCGGTGAGGGCGAGGTTCGCGCCCGCCGAGTCGCCCCCGACCGCGACCGCGCCCGCCCGGAACTCCTCCCGGTGGGCGAGGACATGGCGCAGCGCCGCGACCGCGTCCGCGAGCCCGGCCGGGAACGGGTGCTCCGGGGCGAGGCGGTACTCCACCGACAGCACCCGGGCGCCGGCCTGCTGCGCCAGCGCCCGGCACAGCGGGTCGCCGGAGGCGATGCTGCCGAGCGCGAAGCCGCCGCCGTGGAAGAAGACGAGCAGACCCGACGTCGCACCCGCGACGTCGACCGGTTCGTAGAGGCGCGCGTCGAGGGTGCCCGGGGCGTCCCGGGTCGGGCCCACCGGCACGGGGATCGTCACCGACCGGCTGACGACGCCGCGGGTGACCTCGGCGAGACCGGTGGCGGCCTCGTCGGTCAGGCGGCGCTGATCGGAGATCGGCGGCTCCTCGCCCGGGTTCGCGGCGAGCGAGATCAGCTTGATGACCATCTGGACGTCGAGGTCCAGCACCTGGCCGTCGAGCTCGACGCGTCGTCCGGCGATCGCACGCTTGAGCGGACGCGGCAGCCCGACGAGGCCGCGCAGGACGCGACGCAGGATCGGGAACTTCACTCCTGGGAGCCTAGGAGCGTCCCGTCGGTGGGGCGCACCGGGTCGGCCGGGATCACCCGCTGCCACACGGTCACGTCCGAGCGCCGGTAGCCGAGCCGCTCGTAGAAGGCCGACGCGGCGGCGTTGTCGGCGCGGACCATGAGCTGGACCTTCGGGACGGACGTGGCCAGCCAGGTCTCGGCCGCCGCCATGAGGGCCCGCCCGACGCCGTGCCCGGGGGCGGCGGAGGCGAGGTAGTACACCCAGCCGCGGTGCCCGTCGTGGCCGGCCATGACCGTCCCCAGCAGGCCGTCGCCGTCGTCGGGAACGGCCACGAGGACCGTCGAGGACGGTCCGCGGACCGCCCGCTCGAGGTCGGCGCGCGGGTCGTTCCAGGGACGGGTCAGCCCGGCGGCGTGCCAGAGGGCGATCGCGGCGTCGTGCTCGGCGGCCGCGAGATCTCGGATGCGCACGCCGCGATGATGGACCCGTGACCGTGCTGCTCGGCGTGCTGACCCGACTCCGGCCGTGGCGCGACGACGACGCCGAGGCCATCTTCCGCGCGTGCCAGGACGCCGACGTGCAGCGCTTCACGACGGTGCCGTCGCCCTACCGCCGCGAGGACGCCGACTGGTTCCTCGCCCACTACGTCCACGACGTCGAGGCCGA
The DNA here is from genome assembly GCF_030269685.1 of Actinomycetospora sp. NBRC 106378. Classification (GTDB taxonomy): domain Bacteria; phylum Actinomycetota; class Actinomycetes; order Mycobacteriales; family Pseudonocardiaceae; genus Actinomycetospora. The sequence continues at coordinate 409,062 of NZ_BSTT01000004.1, read as the reverse complement.
GGGCGGGGCGTCGTTCTGCGTCGAGGGGCTCACCGCGCCGGGGCGGGTGGCGGGCAGCATGGCGCTGCTGCACGTGCGCGACGGCGTGGGCGAGATCGGCTACTGGTGCGCGCCGGAGGTCCGGGGACGCGGGTGGACGTCGGACGCGCTCGCGACGCTGGCGGCGTGGACGTTCGCCGAACGGGACTGCCGGCGGCTGGAGCTGACCGTCGAGCCCGCCAACGCCGCCTCGCTGGGCGCGGCGCGGCGGGCGGGGTTCGTCGAGGACCACGTCGACCCCGCCCGGCGCCTGCGGGACGGGTCGGTGCGGACGATGGCGGTGCTCGCGCTCGACCGGTGAGCCCCCGGGCGGAAGTGCGGCGAAGTGCGTCAGGAGTGACACATTCCGCCGCACTCGCGGGAGCGGGCTCAGACGGCGAGCGTCCCCGACACCCCGACGACCGTGTCGCCGCCGACGTGCACCGCGTCGCCGGCGTGCTCGACGTGGATCCGCCCCCGGCGGCCGAGGACGGTCCCCTGCGCCGCCACGTACGACGACGGGGCGTGCCCGGCCGGGACCAGCCACTGCGCCAGTCCCGCGTTGAGCGAGCCCGTCACCGGGTCCTCGCCGACTCCCATCGACGGCACGAACGCGCGCACCTCGAACGCCGCGTCCGACCCCGCCGGGTGCGGCCCCACGACGCCGACCGCCCGGCTCACGTCGCTCTCGGCGAGGGCCCGCAGGTCGGGCTCGAGGGCCAGCACGGTCGCCGCGTCGCGGAGCAGGAGCGCGACCCAGCCCGGCCCGTTGTCCACCCACGCCGCGTCCACCACGTCGTCCACGCCGAGGCCCGCCGCCAGCACCGGCAGGTCCCCGGCGTCGACCGGGCCCGAGCGCAGCAGGGGCGGCGCCTCGAACGCGAGCCGGTCGGCGGCGTGCACGCGCACGAGACCCGCGCCGCACTCCTGGACCGGACCGGCCCCGTCGTCGGGAACGCCTCCGGCCTCGAGCCAGGCGCGGGCCGAGCCGAGCGTCGGGTGGCCGGCGAACGGCAGTTCGCGGCGCGGGGTGAAGATGCGCAGCCGGTAGTCGGCGCCGGGCTGCGTCGGGCGCAGCAGGAACGTGGTCTCGGACAGGTTCGTCCACGCGGCGATCGCGGCCATCTGCGCGTCGGTGAGGTCGTCGGCGTCGTGGACGACCGCGACCGGGTTGCCGGCGAAGAGCTCGTCGGTGAACACGTCGACCTGGGTGAAGCGGTGCACGGCGCGACCCTTCCCGACGACAGGTCACCGCGGCAGAGCCACCTGCGACCGGGTGGCAGCGGGTACACCGGGGGCGTGGAGGAGAAGACCTGTGCGACCTGCGGGCGGCGCATCGAGTGGCGCAAGAAGTGGGCGCGGGACTGGGAGAACGTCCGCTACTGCTCCGACGGCTGCCGTCGCCACCGGCCGGACGACACCGACCGGGCGCTGGAGACCACGATCGTCGAGCTGCTCGACCGGCGGGCCGCCGGGAAGACCATCTGCCCGTCGGAGGCCGCGAAGCAGGTCGGGGGCGACGGCTGGCGCGACCTCATGGAGCCCGCCCGACGCGCGGCCCGTCGGCTGGTCGACGCCGGGACGATCGAGATCACGCAGCAGGGCCACGTGGTCGACCCCTCCACCGCGAAGGGGCCGATCCGGCTCCGGAAGGTCTAGAGCGTCGCGTTCGTGCGCGCGTAGGCGCCCCGGTGGAACACCAGCGGCGGCAGCTCGGCGGTCGCGAGCTCCTGCACCGCACCGACGACGATGAGGTGGTCGCCGCCGTCGTAGGACGCGTGCAGCGTGCAGTCGATCCAGGCGGTGGCGCCCGCGAGGATCGGTGAGCCCGACCCGGAGGCCGCCGTCCACTCGACGCCGGCGAACTTGTCGGTCCCCGACCTCGCGAACTGCGTCGACAGCGCTCCCTGGTCCTCGGCGAGCACGTTGACGCAGAAGCGCCCGGTCGACTCGATCCTCGGCCACGAGGACGAGTTGCGGCCCGGCAGGATCAGGACCAGGGGCGGGTCGAGGGACAGCGAGGAGAACGACTGGCAGGTGAAGCCCGCGGGCTCGCCGTCCACGACCCCGGTCACGATGGTGACGCCGGACGGGAAGTGCCCCAGGACCGACCGCATCGTCGTCGGGTCCGTGCTCGGCATGCGTTCCTCCAGGTCTGGCTCTCGCGGCGTCCGGCGGCCACGCTAGGCGTTCTCGCCGATCCGGGCCATGCACGCGCCGTACGCTCCGGGGCCCATGGAGCCCGCACCGTCCCCGGTGACCCGCCGCGGTCGCGTCAAGGACCGGAGCAAGGACGCGGCCGTCCTCGACGCCACCGTGCGCCTGCTGGCCGAGCACGGCGTCGCGGGGACGTCGATGGACCGGGTGGCCGCGGCGGCCGGGGTGTCCAAGGTGACCGTCTACACGCGGTGGCCCACGAAGAACGCCCTGGTCGGAGCCGCCCTGGCCCACCTGCGGCTCGGCGACGTCCCCGAGCCGACGGGGGACGTGCGGGCCGACCTCGTGGCGCTGCTCGACGCGATGCGGGCGCAGTACGAGGCGGTCGGGGCGATGAGCATCCTCGGGACGTGCCTGACCGACCGGGACGGTGTCCTGCTCGACATCGTGCGCGAGAACACCCTGCTCCCCCGCCGGGCCCTGTTCGCCGCCGTCCTCTCCGCCGGTGTCGAGCGGGGCGAACTCCAGGACGATCTCGACGTCGAGGCCGCGACCAGCCTCGTCGTCGGGACCCTCTACGCCGACCACCTCGCCGGTCGGACGACCCCGCCGGAGACGGTGGTGGCCCTGGTCCTCAGCGGAGCCGGGCGCTGACCAACCGGGCGCCCTCGGCCATCGCGTCGAACTTGGCCCACATGACGCGCTCGTCCACCTCCGGGCGGTAGGTCGCCTGGGAGGAGAACCCGCAGTCCGCGCCGGCCATCACCCGCTCCGGTCCGACCAGGCGGGCGAAGCGCTCGAGGCGCTCGGCGATGAGTTCGGGGTGCTCGACGATGTTGGAGGCGTGGGTGATCACGCCCGGCACGAGCACCTTGTCCTCCGGGAGCGCGACGGTCTCCCACAGGTGGTACTCGTGCTCGTGGCGGGGGTTGGCCGCCTCGAACGACACGTAGCGGGCGTTCACGGCCAGCACGAGGTCGATCACGTCGGCCAGCGGGACGTCGAACACCCGCGGTCCCTCGTTGATCGAGTAGCAGGTGTGGAAGCGGACCCGCTCCGGCGGTATCCCGCGCAGGGCGTGGTTGACCGCCTCCACGTACATCCGTCCGCGGCGCTCACGGGCGGCCTCGTCGTACCCGTGGAAGCTGAAGATCTCGGTGAGGAACGGGTCGTCGACCTGCAGCGTGAACCCGGCGTCGACGATCGCCCGGTACTCGGTGTGCAGGGCGTCCGCGACGGCGAAGTAGTACGCCTCCTCGGTCTCGTAGTACTCGTTCACGCCCACGCCGCTCGGGGCGATCGAGGGGACGAACGCCTCGGCCGGGTCGACCGCGGCGGCGAGGTTGTCCAGGTCGCGACGCAGGGCGGTCTCCCCCTGGTAGACCAGCGGCCCGGTGCACACCACGGGCTCGATCGTCCCGACGGTGCCGCCCATCATGGCCTGCGCGAAGTACCGCTCGTAGTACTCCGGGAACGCCTCCTGCTCCGCCGCGAAGCTGTACACCGTCTCCGCGCCCGGCCGCCGCTCCAGCCCACCGAGGCGCTCGGTGACGTAGCTGAAGAAGCCGAGCTTGCCCATCTCGCCGTCGGTCACGACGTCGATCCCGTGCTCCCGCTGCGCCGCGACGATGTCGGCGACGGCCTCGCGGGTCGCCTCCTCCCGCGCGCCCGGGTCGGCCTGCGGGGAGGCGAGCAGGTCGAGCAGGGTGGTCGGGCGCGGAAGACTCCCGACGTGGGTCGTGCGGATGCGGACCACGGTGTCCCCTTTTCCTGAACCGAACAGTTCAGGTGAAGCTAGGCGGGCCCTCGATCGACGGTCAAGCGGCCGAGTATCGAGACACTGAACATCTCAATCGTGCGCGATTCAGCGCTTTCTCCTCCGGGATGACCCGTGTCACGCTGGCAGTCGAGACCCGCACGACAGGAGGCGTTCAGCGTGGAGACCTTCGTCCTGATCACCGGTGCGTGGCACGGCGGGTGGAGACGGCGCCCCGCCGAGCTCACCGACGCGTTCCTCTGGGCGGCCTCGTGAAGATCGCCGTCGTCGGCGCCGGGATCGGCGGACTGACCCTCGGGCTCGCGCTGCGGGCCCGGGGGATCGACATGGACCTCTACGAGCGCGCCGACGAGCTGCGCGAGGTCGGCGCCGCGGTGGCGCTCTCGGCGAACGGCAGCCGGGAGCTGTACCGGTTGGGCGTCGGGGAGGCCCTGGACCGGGTCTCCACGATGCCCACCGAGCTGATCTACCGCGACGGCCGCAGCGGCGAGCGGATCGCCGCCCACCCCGGCGGCGACGAGTACCGGCGTCGCTTCGGCGCGCCCTACTGGGGCATCCACCGGGTCGACCTGCAGCAGGGTCTCGCCCGGGCGTTCGGTGCCGAGCACCTGCACCTCTCGCGGGCGGTCGCCGGGATCGGCGACGACGGGCGCTCGATCGCCTTCGCCGACGGATCCACCGTGACCGCGGACGTCGTCATCGGCGCGGACGGGGTGCACTCCGTCGTCCGGGAGTACGTCGCCCCCGGCTCCGGCCCGGTCTACTCCGGCACCAGCGCCTTCCGCGGGCTCGTCCCCCGCTCGGCGCTGCCGTCGCTGCCCGACCCGCTCGCCATCCAGTTCTGGGCCGGCCCCGACGCGCACCTGCTCCACTACGCCCTCGGCGGCGTCGAGCGCGACGACGACACGGTCAACTTCTTCGCCGTGCTCTGCGGTCCCTCGCAGTGGGAGGGCGGCAACCGGGAGGTTCCCGACGGCGAGCTCCTCGCGGCCTTCGAGGGCTGGCACCCCGCCGTCGTCGAGATGCTGGCGGCGGTCCCGCAGAGCCCGCGGTGGCCGCTGCTCTCGCAGCCGCACCTGACCCGGTGGACCCGCGACCGGGTCGCGCTGATCGGCGACGCCTGCCACGCGATGCTCCCCCACCACGGCCAGGGCGCGAACCAGTCGATCGAGGACGCGGTCGTGCTCGCCGATCTCCTCGCCGCGCTGAGCCCCGACGAGGCGCTCGCCGCCTATCCCCGTCAGCGGCGCGCCCGCACCCGCGCCGTCTCCACCAGCGCCTGGGAGACCGGGACGCTGCTGCACCTCCCCGACGACGACGTCGACGGCCTGAAGGCGCGCGACGCGCGCTTCGCGGGCTACCTCGACGACAACGCCTGGGTCCACGAGTACTCCGCCACCACCGCCATCACCACGAAGGAACCCGCATGACCACCACCGAGGACCAGTCCGTCTCCGACGCCGCCACCGCCGGGAGCCACGCCACCGACATCGCCCGCTCCGGCGCGGCCACCTTCCGGACGGCGGGTGGCAGCGCCGACCCGGCCCGCGTCTCGGCCGTCGTGGGCGCCGCCCTCGAGGGCATCCGCGCCGCCATCCGCGAACAGAAGGTCACCTACGAGGAGTTCGACGCCTTCAAGCGCTGGCTCATCGCCGTCTCCGACACCGGCGAGTGGCCGCTGTTCCTCGACGTGTACCTGGAGTTCGAGGTCGAGAAGGTCGCCGCCGAGACCCAGCAGGGGTCCGTCGGCACGATCCTCGGCCCGTTCTGGCTCGACGGGCAGGCTCAGCTGGACTCGCCGGCCACGCTGCCGATGCGCGACGACGAGCCCGGCACGCCGATGATCCTCGCCGGGCAGGTCACCGACACCGACGGCAACCCGCTCGCGGGCGCGACCGTCGACATCTGGCACACCGACGACGAGGGTTGGTACTCCGGCTTCGCCGCCAAGCCGCCGGCCGGGAACCTGCGCGGTGTCGTCACCGCCGACGACCAGGGCCGCTACGAGATCCACACGCGCAAGCCCGCGCCGTACACGATCCCGCTCGACGGCCCGACCGGGCAGATGACGCTGGCCGCCGGCTGGAGCCCGTGGCGCCCTGCGCACATCCACCTGCTGGTCTCCGCGCCCGGGCACCGCACGCTGACCACCCAGCTGTTCTTCACCGGCGACCCCTACCTGGGCAACGACGTCGCCTCAGCCGACAAGCCCGAGCTCACGCTCGACCCGCAGCCGACCGGCCACGGCACCGAGGTCCGCTCGGACCGGGACTTCGTGCTCGAGCGCGACGCCTGACCCGTGGACCTCCGGCAGCTGCGCTACTTCGTCACCGTGGCGCGGACGCGACACTTCGGGCGGGCGGCCGAGCAGCTGCACATCGCCCAGTCGCCGCTCTCGCAGGCCATCCGGCAACTGGAGTCGCACCTCGGGGCACCGCTCTTCGAGCGGACCACGCGCCGGGTCGACCTCACCGCCGCGGGCGAGGCGCTGCTGCCGGAGGCCGTGCGCATCCTGGAGTCCGTCTCGGCCGCCCGCGACCAGGTGTCGCGGGTGGCCGCGGGCGACCTGGGGTCGCTGCGGGTCGGCGCGACCGGGCTCGCGACCTACCGGCACGTGCCGGAGCTCGTCCGGCGCCTCGCGGGCGCCGTCCCCGGTCTGGCCCTCACCTTCCGCACGGAGATGCTGACCCCCGACCTGGAGGCGGCCCTCACCGACCACCGCATCGACCTCGCCGTCCTCCGGCCGCCGGTGGGCGACGGGAGTCTGTGCACGCACGTCCTGGCCCGGGAGGGCCTCGTCCTCGCCGAGCCGACGTCCGGCCCGGCGCTGGAGGGGCTGGTCGACCTCGCCGACCTCGCCGACGCCGACTTCGTGGTGTACGCGGCTCCCGGGTCCGTGGTCGGCGCCGCCGCCGACCGCGCCTGCCGGGCCGCCGGGTTCGTCCCCCGCCACACCCACGAGGCCGGTCAGACCTCGACCGTGCTGGCCCTCGTCGCCGCGGGCCTCGGGGTCGCGCTGCTGCCGGAGTCCGTGCTGGCCGTGACCGTCGAGGGCGTCCGCTACCGACCGCTCGCCGACACCGGGGTGACCACCGACGTCGCCCTCGCCTGGCGCGCCGACGACCCCTCACCCGCCCTCGCCCGCGCCCTCGCCGTCCTCCTGGAGGAGCGACCATGAAGATCACCGCCGTCGAGGCGATCCCGCTCGCCGTCCCCTACCGCCGGCCCTTCGCCTTCGCCAGCGGCGCCGTCACCGCCGCCGACCACGTGCTGGTGCGCATCACCACCGACGACGGGCTCGTCGGGGTCGGCGAGGCGCCGCCGCGGCCCTACACCTACGGCGAGACCGCCGCCTCCGTCGTCGCCGTGGTCCGCGACCTGTTCGCCCCCGTGCTCGTCGGCGCCGACCCGTTCGCCCGCGAGCGCATCCGCGCCGACCTGCGGCGCACGGTCGCGAACAACGCGGCCAAGGGCGCGATCGACACCGCCCTGTGGGACCTCGTCGGGCAGGCGTGCGGGCAGCCGGTCCACGTCCTGCTCGGGCACGCCGCCGACGAGGTGCGCGTCGCCCACATGATCGGCCTGGGCACGCCGCAGGAGATGGTCGCCGACGCCGCGGAGATGCGCGACGAGCACGGCGTGGAGGCCTTCAAGGTCAAGGTCGGCCGCGAGCTCGGGGTCGACCTCGCCGCGGTGCGGGCGCTGCGGGCCGAGCTCGGCGACCAGGTCGAGCTCTACGCCGACGCCAACCGCGGCTGGGACGCGGACACCGCCGTCGTCGCCGCCCGCCGGCTCGCCGAGCACGGCGTGACGATGCTCGAGGAACCCAACCCCGCCGACGACGTCCTGGGCCGGCGCCGCATCGTGGCCGCCTCGCCGATCCCGATCGTCGGCGACGAGTCGACGATCACCCTCGGCGGCGTCGCCCGCTCCCTGCTCGACGGCGACGCCGAGGCCATCAGCGTGAAGGTCGCCCGCACCGGATTCACCGAGTCGGCCAAGATCGTCGGGCTCTGCGAGGGCCTGGGGGTGACGACGATGATCGGCAACCAGATCGACGGGATGGTCAACACCGTCGCCTCGACGGCCCTCGGCTGCGGCCTGGCCGCCCTCGCGCGACACCCCGTCGAGGTCACGAACTTCCTGCTCATGGCCGACGACGTCCTCGCCGAACCCCCCGTGATCACCGACGGCCGCCTCGCCGCCCGGCAGGCACCGGGTCTGGGCGCGACGATCGACCCCGACAAGCTCGCCCACTACCGCGCCGACCGTCCCTGACCGGCAGGAAAGCGTCGTTGCTGTCAACCAGTGGCAGGAAAAGCCACATCGTCGAACTGGGAGTCCCCGTGCAGTTCCTCGTCCGTATGGACGTCCGCCTGCCCCACGACATGCCGCAGGACGTCGCCGACGACCTGCGTGCCCGGGAGCGGGAGCGGGCCCACGAGATCCAGCGGTCGGGGAAGTGGCCGGAGCTGTGGCGCGTGGTCGGGCGCTACGCCAACGTCAGCCGGTTCGACGTGGAGTCCGGCGACGAGCTCCACGAGCTGCTCTCCAGCCTCCCGCTGTTCCCGTACATGGACATCGAGGTGACCTCCCTGACCCGGCACCCGTCGAAGCTGGACGTGTGAGCGGCGCACACTGCCGGTGGCCGGAAGTCCCATGGGCACACATCGCCCGATACGGGAGGGTGTTCGAGTGCGACTCCACGTGACCGACGAAGGGCCGCGCGAGGCCCCGGTCGTCGTCCTGCTCTGCTCGCTGGGCTCCACGGTCGACATGTGGGCCCCCCAGCGACGGGACCTGGCCGTCGAGCACCGGGTGATCACGGTCGACACCCGCGGCCACGGCACCTCCCCCGTCCCGGACGGGCCGTACTCCGTGTCGCAGCTCGCCGACGACGTGCTGGAGACCCTCGACGGGCTCGGCGTCGACCGTGCGTCCTTCGCCGGCGTCTCCCTGGGCGGCGCGATCAGCCAGGCGATCGCCCTGCGCGCGCCTGCGCGGGTCGCGGCCCTCGCCCTGGTCTGCACCTCCGCCCGCTTCGGCGATCCCGACCCGTGGCTGGAGCGTGCGGCGACGGTCCGAGCCGACGGCGTGGGCGCCATCGCCGACGCCGTCGTGGCCCGCTGGTTCACCGACGACCACGCGGAGGCCGCACCCGCCGTCCGGAACGCGATGCGCGACATGATCGCCGCGACCCCGGCCGAGGGCTACGCCGCCTGCTGCGAGGCGATCGCCGCCTGGGACTCCCGCGCGCGGCTCGGTGACATCACCGCGCCCACCCTCGTGATCTCCGGGGAGCACGACCCGGCGACGCCGCCCGAGCACGGGCAGGTCCTCGCCGACGGCATCCCCGGCGCCCGCTTCGAGGTCGTCGCCGACGCCGCCCACCTGGCGTCCTACCAGCGACCCGAGATCGTCACCCCCCTGCTGGCCGAGCACGTGAAGGGATCTGCATGAGCGAGATCGACAAGGTGGTCGCGAGCGCCGACGAGGCGGTGGCCGACATCGCGAGCGGCGCCTCGTTGGCCGTCGGTGGCTTCGGCCTGTCCGGGGTGCCGATCGTGCTGATCGACGCGCTGAACCGCACCGACGCGACCGACCTGAAGGTCGCGTCCAACAACTGCGGCGTCGACGGCTGGGGGCTGGGCGTGCTGCTCGAGCAGCACCGCATCTCCCGGGTGGTCGCCTCCTACATCGGCGAGAACAAGGAGTTCGCCCGCCAGTACCTGGGCGGCGAGATCGAGGTCGAGCTCAACCCGCAGGGCACCCTGGCCGAGCGCATGCGCGCCGCCGGCACCGGCGTCCCCGCCTTCTACACCCCGGCCGGCGTCGGGACGATGATCGCCGACGGCGGGCTGCCCTGGCGCTACGACGCCGACGGCAACGTCACCGTGACCTCCCCGGCCAAGGAGGTCCGCGAGTTCGAGGTCACCCAGGCCGACGGCTCCCGGATCCGCAAGCCCTACGTGCTCGAGACCGCCCTGGACATCGACTTCGGCATCGTCCGCGCGGCCAAGGGCGACCGGCACGGCAACCTCGTGTTCAACAAGTCCGCGCGCAACTTCAACCCGCTCGCCGCGATGGCCGCGCGGGTCGCGATCGCCGAGGTCGAACAGCTCGTGGAGCCCGGCGAGATCGACCCCGACGAGGTCCACCTGCCCGGCATCTTCGTCCACCGCGTCGTCGAGCTCACGCCCGACGAGGTGGGCCGCAAGCACATCGAGAAGCGCACGACCCAGGAGACGATGAACCGATGAGCCTGACCCGCGAGCAGATGGCCGCCCGGGCGGCCCGTGAGCTCCACGACGGTTCCTACGTCAACCTCGGCATCGGCCTGCCGACCCTGGTCCCGAACTACGTGCCCGACGGCGTCGGCATCTCGCTGCACTCCGAGAACGGCCTGCTCGGGGTCGGCCCGTACCCCTACGACGCCGACGTCGACCCGGACCTCATCAACGCCGGCAAGGAGACGGTCACGACGCTGCCCGGCGCCTCGTTCTTCGACTCGGCGCTCTCCTTCGGGATGATCCGCGGCGGCAAGGTCGACACCGCCATCCTCGGCGCCATGCAGGTCTCCCAGACCGGCGACATCGCCAACTGGATGATCCCCGGCAAGATGGTCAAGGGCATGGGCGGCGCGATGGACCTCGTGCACGGCGCCAAGACCGTCATCGTGCTCATGGAGCACGTCGCGAAGGACGGCTCGCACAAGATCGTCGAGAAGTGCGACCTGCCGCTGACCGGTGAGGGCGTCGTCCAGCGCATCATCACCGACATCGCGGTCATCGACGTCACCGAGTCCGGCCTCGTGCTGCGCGAACTCGCCGAGGGTGTCACCGAGGACGAGGTCCGCGAGAAGACCGGGGCCGAGCTGACGAGCGCGCTGGGCTGATCGCCACACCCCCGTTCCGCACGAACGGCACTCTCGCGCACGTAGATGCTGCGAGAGTGCCGTTCGCTCGTTCCGGGGACTACGCCACCCGCAGCACCACCATCCGGGCGCCGACATCGGCGGCGCGGCGGTAGTCGACCACGTCGGTGGAGACGACCTCGACCATCGCCATCTGCGCGAGCCGGTCGACCTCGGCGCGGTAGCCGCCGGAGTCCCAGATGTCGTCGAGCACGGTCGCGACGATCGTCCCGCCCGGCCGGGTCAGCCGGACGAACTCGCCGAACGCACCCGGCCCCACGTGCCCGTGGGTGAGGGTCCCGACGCAGACCACCACGTCGTAGGAGTCGGCCGGGCTCGGCAGGGCCCGGGACAGGTCCGCGGGGGCCAGGCGTCGGTACACCCCGGTCGCCTTCGCCCGCGCCAGCATCCCCGGCGACAGGTCGACGCCGTCGATGTCCTTCGCGCCCGCCGCGGCCAGGGCGATCCCCACCAGGCCGGTGCCGCACCCGGCGTCGAGGATCTCCCCGTCGACGCCCGCCTGCGCCACGACCGTCCGGGCGGCGAGCTCCGGGCCCACGTAGCCCTGCGACGCGCCGGTGAGCTCCTCGTCGTAGGTCGACGCCCACTCGTCGTAGAGGTCGCGGGCGTCGTCGGGCCCGGTGAGGGTGTAGGCCCGCTGCAGCCAGGCGCTGCCGGCGGTGTTCGTGTCGAGCGGATCGGGCGCGGCGGCGGTGTCGGCCGGGGTCTCGGACATGCCGCCATCCTTCCCGACGGAGCGCGGTCCTACCCGGGGAACGTCCCCGCCCGCGGCAGCAGCGCGGGCACCCGGTAGCCGAGCTGGTCGGACAGGAAGCCGGCGATGGGGATGAGCCTGTCCAGGTCGAGCCCGGTGGGCACACCCATGCGCTCGAGCAGGTAGACGAGGTCCTCGGTGGCGATGTTGCCGGTCGCCGCGGGCGCGAACGGGCAGCCGCCGACGCCGCCGTTGGACGAGTCGAGCCAGTCCACGCCCCACTCGTACGCCGCGACCGCGTTCGCGAAGCCGGTGTTGCGGGTGTTGTGGAAGTGCGCGCGGATGATCACGTCGGGCGCCACCGAGCGCACGCCGTCGAGCAGGGTCCGCACCTGGGTGGGCACGCCGACGCCGATCGTGTCGGCGATCGCGATCTCCTTCGCACCCGCCGCCGCCGACCGGCGCGCCACCTCGACCACGCGGTCCGGGTCGACCTCGCCCTCGAACGGGCAGCCGAACGACGTGGCGATCGTGACCGTCGCGAACAGGCCCGTCGACGCCGCCTCGGCGCAGACCTCCTCGGCCACGGCGGTGAGCGCGTCGGTGGTCGAGTTCTGGTTGCGCTTCGAGAAGGTGTCGGACGCCGGGACCACGACGTTGATCTCGTCGACCCCGGCCGCGACCGCGCGGTCGAAGCCCCGCCGGTTGAGCACGAGCCCGATGTGCGAGACGCCCTCGGGCCGCGGCACCCGCTCCATCACGGCCTCGGCGTCGGCCATCGCGGGCACGAGCTTCGGGTGCACGAACGAGCACGACTCGATCCGCGTCGCCCCCGCGGCGATCGCCTGGGAGATCAGCTCGACCTTCGCGTCGGTCTCGAGCAGGGTCTTCTCGTTCTGCAGCCCGTCGCGTGGGCTGACCTCCACGATTCCGACCATGTCGTGTGCGTCCCTCCTGGTCCGTCGGCCGACGGCTCGACCCTAGCCGTCGCAGAGTGACCCGGAGATCGTCCCGGAACCCCCGTCGGGAGCCTTTCCGACGCAGACCGGACATGCGATCGTCGTCACACCATTCGCCGGACGAGGGAGTCGACGATGCGCATCCGGGACGTCCTGAACGCCAAGCCCGCCGGGGTCCTCACGGTCGAGCGGAGCACCCCGGTGCCCAGCCTGCTCGCCGCTCTCGCCGCCCGCGGCGTCGGAGCCGCGGTGGTCGTCGACGGCGAGGGCGGCGTGGTCGGGATGGTCTCCGAACGCGACGTCGTCCGGCACCTGCACCACCGCGGCCGGGCCGTCCTCACCGACTCCGTGGGGTCGATCATGACCGCTCCGGTCACCACCTGCGGCCCCGACGACGAGGTCGACGCGCTCGGCGCGGTGATGACGGAGCGCCGCATCCGCCACCTGCCGGTCATCGAGGACGGGACGCTGGCGGGCATCGTCAGCATCGGCGACGTCGTCAAGACCCGGCTCGACATGCTCGAGGACCACCGCCGCCAGCTCGAGGCCTACATCGCGGGCTGAGCCCAGTCCTCCACCCGGGCGGCGACGTCGTCCGGGGACGGGATCGCGGCCACCTCCGCCGCCAGCGCGCGGGCGGAGGCCCGCTCGGGGCCGTCGTCGAGCAGCTCCCGCACGGCCGTCCCGACGGCCGGTGGGGTCGCCTCGGGGCCGAGGAGCTGCCGGCCGGCACCGATCCGCACCACGGCCGCGGCGTTGAAGAACTGGTCGGCGCCCTGCGGCAGGAACAGCTGCGGCACCCCGGCGCCCGCGCAGGAGAGCGTGGTGCCGCTGCCGCCGTGGTGGACGACGACGGCGGGCGGGTCGTCGCTGCGGAGCAGCTCGGCCTGCGGCACGAACGGCTCGACCTGGACGCCGTCGCGGTCGAGGTCGGCCAGCTCCCCCGCGTCGACCGACCCGGTGGCGACCAGGACGTCGAGGTCGGCCGCGGCGAGACCCTCGACGGCGGCCCGCAGCACACCCGCGTCGCCGAACGCGGTGCCGAGCGTGAGCAGCACCCACCGGGTGCCGGGCCGGCGGCGGGCGACGAAGGAGGTCGGCGGGTTCCATCCCGTCGGCCGCAGGGGCAGCTCGGTCAGGCCCGCCAGCACGTCGGCGGTCTCCGGGTCCTGCATCGACGGCGGGCAGACGTCGAGGTAGGCGTGCGCGAGGGGCCGGTCGACGGCCACCTCGATCCCGACCTCCGCGGCCACCCGCGCCAGCGGCTCGCGGACCCGCACCGCGAAGGGCGCGATCGGCACGGGACGGCGCCCGAAGGAGTGCAGCACGCACGGGGTCCCGGTCGCACGGGCGGCGAGTGCGGCCCCGGGCGCGCCGGTCTCGGCGATCACCAGGTCCGCGGGGTGCTCGGCCAGGTGGTCGCGCAGGGCCGGGGCGAACAGCCGCGGCATGGCGGCGCCGAACACCTCGCCGGCGATCTCCCGGGTGCCCTGCGTCGAGGTCGGCGGCCCCGTCATCCCCCGGGCCGCCATCACCTCGCGGAAGACGTCGAACATCGGCCGCCCGACGGCGAGCGTGGGCACGCCGGTCGTCGCGATCGTCGGCTCGACGTCGGGACCGGTGGCGAAGGTGACGTCGTGCCCGGCGTCGTGCAGGGCGACCGAGAGCGGGACGAGCGGGAAGGCGTGCCCGGGCGAGCCCAGGGCGGCCACGAGGATGCGCACGTCCCGACACTGTGCCGAAGATCGCCGGGGCCGGGGAGACCCTGCCCGATACGTCCCCGAATCACGGCGCCGGGGCCGGGGTAGCCGTCGGTATGAAGACGACCAGGCTCGGCAAGACGGAGCTCGAGGTGTCCCGGATCGCGTTCGGGACGTGGCAGGTGTCCGGGGAGTGGGGCTCCTACGACGCGGACCAGGCGCAGCGCGCGATCCGCCACGCCCTCGATCTCGGCGTGAACTTCTTCGACACCGCGCAGGCCTACGGGTTCGGCGAGGCCGAGGAGGTGCTCGCCAACGCCCTGCGCAGCGAGCTCGACTCGAACCGCGACTCCGTGGTCATCGCCACCAAGGGCGGGATCAACCCGGGCGGCGACAAGGCCCGCGACTCCAGCCGCGAGTACCTGCGCTCCGGGGTCGAGTCCAGCCTGAAGGCGATGAAGATCGACCACATCGACCTCTACCAGATCCACTGGCCCGACACGGAGACGCCGTTCGAGGACACCGCCGGCTACCTGCAGGAGCTGGTGGACGAGGGCAAGATCCGCCACGTCGGGGTGTCGAACTTCGACGAGCAGCAGATGGCCGCGTTCGACCGGCGCCGCCCCGTCGAGACCCTGCAGCCGCCGTACCACCTGTTCCGCCGCGGCATCGAGGAGAAGATCCTCCCGTACGTCCGCGAGAACGACATCGGCACGCTCGTCTACTCGCCGCTCGGCTCCGGGCTGCTGACCGGGACGATGGACTCGTCGACGACGTTCGAGGACTCCGACTGGCGCTCCCAGGCCTCGGCGTTCCAGGGCGAGAAGTTCGAGAAGAACCTCGCCGTGATCGAGCGACTGAAGTCGTTCGCCGCCGACAAGGGCGTCGAGGTCTCGCAGCTCGCGATCGCGTGGGTGCTCGCGCAGGAGGGGATCGACGTCGCGATCGTCGGCGCCCGCTCCGACCGCAACATCGAGCGCTCGCTCGCCGCGGTCGACGTCGAGCTGTCGAACGAGGACGTGGCCGAGATCGAGAAGATCACCGCCGACGGCGTGCAGGTCTCCGGTGCCTCCCCGGAGGGCGTGGCCTGACCCACCCCCTGCGTGAGGGGAACCCTCGGGCCATAAGAGCGCTCCAGGGTTCCCCTCACGCGTCAGGTGGCGTGGCCGGGCAGCGCGAACTGGATGCGGCGGATCTCCGTCGAGATCGGCGCGAACAGCTCCCGGCGGATGCGGTTGTGCTCCTCGTCGGCGTCGTAGACGCGGTAGGCCTCGTCGTCCGGGAAGTCGACGGTGAGGCAGTAGGAGGCGTTGCCCGGACGCAGCCCGCGGTCCTGCCCGGCGAGCAGGTCGAACTCCAGACCCTCGACGCGGAGGTCGCGCAGCGCCTGCAGCGCCTCCTCGACCTGTTCGGCGCTCACGCCGTCGGACACCACACCGACCACCACGTTGCGGATCATGGTCGTCATCCTGCGACGACGGACCGTGGCGCGCAGCGTTCCAGCACCGTCCCGAGTCCGCCGCGGGTGGCGACGACGAGCAGCCGGTCGCCGACCTTGAGCCCCCGGTGCGGCCGTGGCGGCATCTCCAGCACGGCGTCGGGCCCGGCGCCGCGGAACACGCCGACCACGCGGACCTGCCCGGCCTCCACGAGCACCGCGACCGGCAGGCCCGTCATCAGGGACGCCCGCCCCACCGTCACCTCGGCCATGAGCAGGATGCGGCGCCCGACCGGGATGGTGGCGAGCACCTGGCCGTCCCGCAGGGCCGCCGCGAACACCGGCGCCGCGACGTAGGAGACGCTGCGTGAGATCGCGTCCATGCTGCGCTCCACGCGGGCGGCGAGGTCGTCGTCGCGCAGCCGCAGCACCACCCGGACCGCCCGCTGGACCGACCGGGCCACCAGCGCGGCCTGCAGGTTGGTGGCGTCGTCGCTGGTCACGGCCACCAGGGCGCGGGCCCCCTCGGCGCCGGCCTCCCGCAGCACCCGCTCCCGCGTGGCGTCGCCGAACACGACCGGCACCCCCGCCCGGGCGGCGGCGGCCGCCCCGGCGGTGTCGTCCTCGCGCTCCACCCCGACGACGGGGACCCCCCGCTCCCGCAGGGTCGTCACGATGCGCAGCCCGACGTTGCCCAGCCCCACGACCACCACGTGGTCGCGGCGCGGCATCCGCCGCGTCGTCCCGCCGGTGGTGCGCGCGCTGACGGCGCTCTCCACCACCACCGCCGTCACGAGCGGGATGATCGCGATGCCCACGACGGTGACGAAGGCCTGGATCACGCGGACCGCCACGCTCGCCTGCGTGTCCGGCTGCGCGGCACCCGCCGAGTCGAGCACGGCGAGGTAGATGGCGTCGCCGAGGGAGTAGCCCCCCGCCGTCGCGAAGGCGATGGTCCCGGCGACGAAGAGCAGGATCAGGGCCAGCGTGGCGCGCGCCAGCCGACGGGTGAGGGTGCCCCGGACCCGGGCCACGACGCGGTCGAGGAGGTTGCGGAGCCGCTCGGTGCGCGGGCGGCTGAGCTGGTCGGTGACCCGCGCCCGGGAGACGGCGAGGGCGAGCACGTAGTCGGCCGGGTCCTGGCCCTCGTCGGGCAGCAGCCGCGGTCCGCCCGCGGCGCCCGTCTGCGAGTTCGCGGCGAGCCCGCACAGGACCGTCTCGTCCCCCACCTCGCGGCGTCCCGCCACCACGAACGTGCGGTCCGCCAGGCGCACGTGCTGCCGGGTGTTCCGTCCGATCGCCTGCGCGACGAACGACGGCGCGGCGGTCTCGGAGACCGAGAGCACGGTCGCGGTCGGCAGGATCCCCTCGATCCGGGCGCCGAGGCGGGTGTTGAACAGGCGCACCACGAGCCGGACCGACGGGTCGATCTCCTGCACCCGCAGCGCCCGGTGGATGTTGGTGACGTCCTCGCGGTCGACCAGCGCGACCGCGGTGGCGCCGCGCACCCCGGCGGCGAGCAGGGTCCGGTCGTCGTCGGAGCGGCCGCCCTCGACCACGCGCACGCCCGGGGCGGCGGCGATGCGGTCGACGTAGCGGCCGGCCCGGTCGGCGACCACGACGACGATCTCGGTGCCGTCACCCCGTTGGCGTTGCAGCGCCTCCACGATCCGGAGGGTGAGCAGGTTCTCCCCGCAGATGACGAAGCGCTCCGTCCGGGTGCCCGAGCGCGTTCGCCCGGACGGTGCCGCCCCCACCGTCGTCACGAGCGGTGACCTTAACGGCGCGTGACCTCGTTCGTGGCCCCGACGGACTCGACGGCCTCGCCGGGCTCGACCGACGACGTGACGTACCGGTCACGCGGGACCGCCACCGCCGTGTCCGCGGCCCGTCCCCGCAGCCGCTCGGAGCCGATCACGAGCCAGCGCCGCGCCTCGGCGTCGCCCGCCCGCTCCAGGGCCGCACCGGAGGCGGCCACCCCGCGCCAGGCCGCGTCGCCGCCCTCGCCCCAGCGGCGGCTGCGCTTGGCGAGGTCGCACAGCCGCGCCGCCTCGTTCACCGGGTCGCCGATGACGGTGTACTCGTAGCGGCGGGCGTCGCCGACGTGCCCCGCGACGGCCTCCCCGGCGGACACGCCGATCCCGGCGTGGGCACCGCAGCGTTCGAGCCGGTCGGCGAGCTCGCGCGCGGCGGCCAGGGCCCGGGCGGCCGGGTCGTCCACGTGCTGGGGAGCCCCGAACACGGCGAGCGCGGCGTCGCCCTCGAACTTGTTGACCCAGCCGCCGTGGCGTTCCACGGCGTCGACCACCTCGGCGAAGAAGACGTTGAGCCGCGCGACGACCTCCGTCGGGGGCCGGTTGGCGGCCAGCGCGGTGGAGCCGACGAGGTCGACGAAGAGCACCGCGACCTCCCGCACCTCCCCGCCGAGCTCGACGTCGCCCGCCAGCGCGGCCTCGGCCACGTCCTCCCCGACCTGCCGCCCGAACAGTTCGCGCACCCGGTCCCGCTCGCGCAGGCCCGCGACCATCGTGTTGAAGCCCGACTGCAGCAGCCCGAGCTCGGTGGTGTCGGAGACCTGGACCCGGGTCTCGAGGTCACCCTGCTCGACGCGGCGCAGCGCGCGGCGCACCGCGGTCACCGACGCGACGATCGAGGTCGACGACAGCACGGTGACCAGGAAACCCACCGACAGCGAGACCAGCGCGAGCACGAGGACGACCAGCCCGAGCCGCTGCACGGTGAAGTAGTCGGCGTAGACCAGCGAGGTCCCGGCCGCGATCACGACGCCGAGCAGCGGCACCCCGGTGCCCATCACCCACGCGCCGAGCGAGCGCACCGCCACTCCCGGCAGGCCCTTCTCCGACGGCGGCTCGTGGACGAACACCCGCGCGACCTCACGGCGCATGACCAGTTCCGAGAAGCGGTAGGCGACCGTGACCGTCGCGATGCCGCCCAGCGCGATCATGCAGGCCACGGCCAGGGCGAGCGTCCGCGACCAGGTCGCGTCGACCACCGCGAACAGCGCCACGCCGATGGTCCAGGGCACGGCCTGCACGACGGCGAGCCGCACCGGCGCCCGCAGCACCACGCGCCGTGCCCGCTGCCGGTGGCAGGCGAGCTCCGCCTCGCTCGGCGTCGGGCCCGGCGGCTCGGGCACGCGCAGCCAGGCCCAGCCGAACGCGAACGCCCCCAGGCCGGCCAGCGGGGCGTACACCGCCAGGAGGACGAGGTTGGTGCGCAGGGCGGCCGTCTCGTCGGTCACCAGCGCCCGGAAGGGCAGCACCCAGGCGCCCAGTCCGACGAGGATGAGGGCGCCGACGACGTTGGACACGACGATCAGGGCGCCCACCAGCACCTTGGTCGATCGCGCGACCTGGTGCGGGACCTCCCGTGTCTCGTCCTGCATGTCACCGAACGTAGCGACGTTCGGGCGGCACGGGGACCATCTGTGGTCGGATCGACCCGACCGGGTCAGGCCTGCGCGGAGAACGTCCTCCCGTTCCCGACGTCAGGTGTGGTCGCCTCCGGTTCGCACGGCTCGGCCCCGAGGCGGTCCGTCGGCGCGGAATACTCGGTCTCCTCGTGGCGGCCGCGCAGCTGGGCCAGCCCCACCACCTGCCAGCGGGCGCGCTCGTCGTCGCCCGCGCGGGCGAGGGCCGCCCCCGACGCCGCGACGCAGCCGGGCACGGTCTTGGCCAGGTCGGTCAGCCGGGCGGCCTCGTTCACCGGGTCGCCGATCACGGTGTACTCGTAGCGGCGGGCGTCGCCGATGTTGCCCGCGACGGCCGGGCCCGCGGACACCCCGATGCCGGCCGACACGGTGTCGAGCGCGTCGAGCCGGACCGCGAGGTCCCGGGCGGCCGCGAGCGCGCAGCCCGCCGGATCGTCGAGGTCGCTCGGCGACCCGAACACGGCCAGCGCCGCGTCGCCCTCGAACTTGTTGATCCAGCCGCGGTGGGCCTCGACGACGTCGACGACCTCGGCGAAGAAGGTGTTGAGCAGCTCCACGACCTCGGTCGGCGGGCGGTCGACGGCCATCCGGGTGGAGCCGATCAGGTCGACGAACAGCACGGCGACCTCCCGCACCTCCCCGCCGAGCTCCAGCTCGCCCTCCATCGCGGCGCGCGCCACCTCCTCGCCGACGTGCCGGCCGAACAGGGCGCGGATGCGGTCGCGCTCGCGCAGACCGCCGGCCATCGTGTTGAACCCGGCCTGCAGCAGGCCGAGCTCGGTGGCGTCGGTGACCGGGACCGTGACGTCGAGGTCACCGCGCTCCACCCGGCCGAGGGCCCGGCGCACCGCGACCACCGGCCCGGCGATCGAGGCGGCGGTCAGGGCGTTGAGCCCGAAGCCGACGACCAGGGCGATCACCGAGAGCACGAGCACGGCGAGGCCGAGCGCGCGCACCGTGTACTGCTCGGGCACGAGCAGGCTCGTCGCCGCGACGAGCGCGACCCCGAGCACCGGGACGCCCGTACCGAGCACCCACCCGCCCACCGACCGGATGCCGACGCCGGACAGGCGGTAGCCGCTGGGCGGTTCGTGCGCGAGCACCCGCGCGACCTCGCGGCGCAGGGCGAGCTCGGAGAGCCGGAAGGCCACCGCGACCGTGGCGAGCCCCCCGAGCGCCACCACGCACCCCACGACGAGGGCCAGACGCAGCGACCACACCGCGTTCATCCCCGCGAACAGCACGACCGCGACCGCCCACGGCACCGCCTGGACGACGGCGAGCCGGGTCGGCACCCGCAGGACGACCCGTCGGGTCGCCCGGCGGTGCCGGACCCACCCGGACGGGGACGCCCCGCCGTCGGGAAGGCGCGGGACACGGCTCCAGACGATCCCCCAGACCACCCCGACCGTCACCGCGACGACGAGGTAGACGGCGAAGAGCACGACGTTCGCGGTGATCGCTCCCGCGACGTCGTCCACGAGCGACCGCGTCGGCAGCACCCACCCCGCCAGGGTGAGCACCACCGCCGCGCCCACGACGTTGGCGACCACGACGAAGACACCGAGGACGACCCTGGTGCGTCGTTGCAGGTCGCGGTGTGCCGGGCCGGGCCCGGCGGCGGTCACGACCCGCCGGCCGGGGACACCGAGGTCGGGTGACCGGGCGTCGACGACGGCGCCGGCGCGACCGAGGCGTTCTCCGCGCCGCCGGGCGAGACCTTGCCGTACTGGCGGGGGAGGCCGCGGTCGATGCGCCGCTCGTTGGCCTCCCGGATCTTCTTCGCCGGCAGCGACAGCCGCCAGATCGACCGGGTGGCCTGCCAGAACTGCCGCGGGAACGAGCCGGTGGTGTAGGGCAGCTCGTACTTCTCGCAGAGCGCCTTCACCCGCGTCTGGATCTCCGGGTAGCGGTTCGACGGCAGGTCCGGGTAGAGGTGGTGCTCGATCTGGTAGCCGAGCGAGCCCGACATGATGTGCATGAGGCGGCTGCCGGTGAAGTTGGCCGAGCCGAGCAGCTGGCGCAGGTACCACTCGCCCTGCGTCTCGTTCTCCAGCTCCTCCTCGGTGAACACCTCGGCGCCGTCCGGGAAGTGTCCGCAGAAGATGATCGCGTACGACCAGACGTTGCGGATGATGTTGGCGGCGAAGTTGGCCGACGCCGTCGACGCGAAGTTCGGGCCGGTCAGGGCCGGGAAGAGGACGTAGTCCTTGCCGACCTGGCGGGCCTGCTTGCGCAGGATGTCGAGGAACTTCTGCTTGAACTCCTCGGGGTTCTCGATCCGCTGCTTGACCAGGCCGTCGATGTCGAGGTCGTGCAGCGAGACGCCGTACTCGAAGAACGTCATGAGCAGCGCGTTCACCACGGGCTGCGTCAGGTAGTACGGGTGCCACGGCTGGTCGGAGCGGACACGGAGGATCTCGTAGCCGACGTCCTTGTCCTTGCCGATCACGTTGGTGTACGTGTGGTGCAGGTAGTTGTGGGAGTGCTTCCACTGGTCGGCGGGGCAGACGTTGTCCCACTCCCACGTCGACGAGTGGATCTCCGGATCGTTCATCCAGTCCCACTCGCCGTGCATGACGTTGTGGCCGATCTCCATGTTCTCGAGGATCTTCGCCACGCCGAGCGTGACCGCCCCCGCCCACCACAGCTCGCGGCGGTGGCTGCCGAACATCATCACGCGGGCGGCGACGTTGAGCCGCCGCTGCACGGTGATCAGGCGCCGGATGTACGCCGCGTCGTGGTCGCCGCGCGACTCCTCGATGTCGGCGCGGATCTGGTCGAACTCCCGACCCAACGCCTCGACGTCGGCCTCGGTGAGGTGGGCGAACTCCTTGACGTCCCGGATGGCCACGACGGTCCTCTCTCGATCTTCGGGGATCTGGTCAGGCAGCGTCAGGCATCGACGACGCAGTCGCCGGCCGCCGCGGTCACGCAGGTCTGGATCTTCACGGCGTCCCAGCTCTCGCCGCCGGAGCCGTCGGCCCGGTGCTCGGTGCCGTCGCGCAGGTCGCGCACCACGCCGGAGCGCAGCGGGACCACACAGGTGTGGCAGATGCCCATGCGGCACCCGAAGGGCAGCTGCAGCCCGGCCTGCTCGCCGGCCTCCAGCAGCGTCGTCGCCCCGTCGATCTCGATCTCCGCGTCGGAGTTCGAGAACGTGACGGTGCCGCCCTCGGCCTCGCCGCCCGCGAGGTTGGCCGAGAAGCGCTCGACGTGCAGGTGGTCCTCGATGCCGGCGTCGGCCCAGACCCGCTCGGCGTCGTCGAGCATCTCGTTCGGCCCGCACACCCACGCGGCCCGCTCGGCCCAGTCCGCGCAGACCTCGTGCAGCGCGTCGAGGTCGAGGTGGCCGTCGTCGCGGGTGTGCCGCCGGATCACGGTGAGGCTCTCGTGGCGCCCCTCGAGCTCGTCGAGCTCGTCGGAGAACAGGAAGTGCTCGGGGTCGGGCGCGGAGTGCACGACCACGACGTCGGGCATCGTCCGGCGTCGGTCCAGCGTCCGGAGGAACGCCATGATCGGCGTGATGCCCGACCCCGCCGTCAGGAACAGGATCTTCGCGGGCGGCGGGTCGGGGAGGACGAAGTCGCCCTGCGGCGGGGCCAGCCGGACGATCGTGCCCGGGGCGACGCCGCGCACCAGGTGCTGGGACAGGAAGCCCTCGGGCTGCGCCTTGACCGTGACCGAGAGGTGGCCCGCGTCGCGCTTGGGCGGCGAGGTGAGGGAGTAGGAGCGCCAGTGGAACCGCCCGTCGACCTGCACGGCGATCCCGACGTACTGGCCGGCCTGGTGGTCGAACGACCAGCCCCAGCCCGGCTTGATCACCAGCGTCGCGGCGTCCTCGGTCTCCTGCACGACCTTGACGACCTTGCCCCGCAGCTCCCGCGCGGACCACAGCGGGTTGAGCAGCGTCAGGTAGTCGTCCGGGAGCAGCGGCGTCGTGAACCGTGACGCAGCGGAGCGGAGCCGCTGGACCGGACGGGGGAGCTTGGCCGACGCCTCGTTCACGTTCGCCTCCGTATCGCCACTGAGAACACCCTCGTACGCATCTTCCCGGGTGAGAGGGGAGCGTGGCGCGTGGATGTCCGGTGTGAGCCAGATCAAAACATGCCGGGGTGTCATATGACATCCCGGGATGTCACATCGGCTCGCTGCCGCCGTCCTCGAGGACCTGCGAGGCCTCCCGGACCAGTTCGCCCACCGCGCGCGGCATCGTCTCGCGGAACGCGGACATCACGGTGCGGGCCGCGATCGGCTGCAGGTTCGCGACGGCGTGCCGCACGCCCTCGAGCTGCTCGGCCGGGAGCCCGGCCGCGACGAACTCCTGCCAGACCGTGCTGCGGAAGAGGTCGACGAAGCCGTCCGCGACCTCGTCGAGGTGGGCGAGCACCCGTTCCCGCGTGCGCAGCAGCGCCTCGACCGGGAGCCCGAGGGCGGCCGCCTCGACACCGGCCCGGACCATCTCCGGGCTGTGCACGCGGATGCGGCCCTCGGGGAGCTCCTCGACCATCCCGGCGTCGACCAGCGCGCCGAAGGAGGCCGGCTCCCCGCCGAGCCAGGAGGTGAACTCCTCGCGGGAGAGGTCCACCGGCGGCTCGGCCCGCCAGGGGGTGAGCATCTCGAGGTACTGCGAGAGCGCGCGCTCGGCGGACTGGCTGGGCGTGGCCTCGACGAGCCGCTCGATCGCGGCGAGCGAGAAGCCCTCGGCCTGCAGGTGGGTGATGAGGTCCAGCCGCGCCAGGTGGTCGGAGCCGTAGAAGCCCGTCCGTCCCTGCATGCGGGGCGGGGGCAGCAGACCGCGGGCGGCGTGCGCGCGGACGTTGCGCACCGTCATCCCGGCGTGGGCCGCCAGACGGTCGATCGTCCAGTCGGCCGAGGAGCCCACCACGATCTCCCACGCTACGGGCCCGGACCGGGGGGATCGGTTCGTGTTACGCCCGGTACCGCGTAGAGGTGCCCTGATCAGCGGTGTTCCGTCGTCGGAGCCCACCCGTCCGCCCGTCGCTGCGCCCGCCCCGGGTGTGCCACATTGCGGGCCATGCACCTGTGCGCGATCGCGCCCCCGTCCCTGCTGCTCCGTCTGGCCGAGTCCGGGTCGGAGGCCGCCCGCGAGGCGGCACGGGAGACGCAGCGGGTCTCCGAGCGGCTGCGGGGCCGCCGGATCGCGGTGGCACGGGCGCTGCGCGAGCAGGGCGCGGCCGTGCCACCGGACCGCCCCGGGGTCACCGCGAACACGGTGTTCGACGTCGAGGGCGGCGAGGAGTCGGCCCTGCCGGGCCGGCAGGTCCGGACGGACGGCGATCCGCCGTCGTCGGACACGGCGGTCAACGAGGCCTACGACAACGCCGCGACCACCGTCGCCTTCTACCGCGACGTCCTCGGCCGCGAGTCGATCGACGGCCGCGGGCTGGACCTCGTCTCGTCGGTGCACTTCGGGCAGCGCTACGACAACGCCTTCTGGACCGGCGAGCAGATGGTCTACGGCGACGGCGGGGGCGGCACCTTCGTGGCGGGCGCCCTCACCCGCTCCCTGGACGTCATCGCCCACGAGCTCACCCACGGGGTCACGCAGTACACCGCCAACCTCGTGTACGAGGCGCAGAGCGGGGCGCTGAACGAGTCGTTCTCCGACGTGTTCGGGATCCTCGTCAAGCAGCGGGCGGGCGGCATCGACGCGGCGACGTCGGACTGGTTGATCGGCGAGGGCGCGCTGGAGCCCTCGCTCGGCAAGGCCCTGCGCAGCATGCTGGCCCCGGGCACCGCGTACACCGGCGACGACCAGCCCGCCGACATGGACTCCTACCGGGACCTGCCGGTCGACGACGACCCGCGCAACGACTCGGGCGGCGTGCACATCAACTCCGGCATCCCCAACCGCGCCTTCGCGGAGGCCGCGCGCACGCTCGGCGGCAACGCCTGGGAGACGGTCGGGCCGGTCTGGTACACGGTGCTCACCGAGCGGCTGCGGGCGAACGCGCAGTTCGCGGACGCCGCGGCGGCCACCATCGCGGCCGCCGGGGAGCGCTACGGCGACGGCTCCCGCGAGCACGACGCGGTCCGCGGCGGCTGGGACGCGGTGAAGGTCGTCCCGACCCCGGACCCACGGTGAAGGTCACCGTGGTGCGGGCGGGCGGGATCGCCGGGATGGTCACGACCACGACCGTCGACGCCGCCGACCTGGACGACACCCGCACCGAGGCCCTGCGCGCGGTCGTCGAGGGCTGTTCCTTCCGCGAACGCCCGGGGCCGGTCGCCCCGGCGGTGCGCGACGGCTTCTCCTACGAGGTCACGGTGGACGCCGACGACGGCTCCTCGCACGGCGTCCGCTTCGTCCAGGGCACCGCCCCGGAGGGCATGGACGCGCTGCTGCGCTTCGTCGACGACGAGCCGGCGGGCCGGCGGGAGACCGGGCGGTGACCGACGGGCGACAGCCCCTGTCGAGCCGGCCGCGCGGGAGCGCCCGGCCCCGGTCGGCGGTCGGCGACGACGAGCTGCGCGTGGCCTGGACCCGCTGGCTCGGGGTGCTGCGCGTCCGCGGGTGGGACCCGGTCCCGGTCCTGCGCCCCGGCGCCGCGCCGAGCGCGATCGCGGCCGCGGAGCAGACGGTGGGCCGCGCGCTGCCCGACCCGGTGCGCGCGCTCTACGCCTCGACCGACGGCCAGGCGGACCCGGCGGAGGTCGGCGGCCCGGTCCTGTTCCCCGCCCGGCGGTTCTGCTCCCTCGACGCGGCGGTCGAGCTGTGGCGGGCCCGGGAGGGCGAGGACCGGTGGCCCCTGGCCGCGGGGGCCGCCGGCGGCCTGCTCCTCCTCGACGAGCAGGGCCGGGTGGTGGGGTCGGGCTCCGGGGTGCTCGCGGACGGGATCGTCGACTACCTCGGCCTGCTCTCGGTCGCGGAGCTCGAGGGGCCCGGGTCCGACCGGGACGGTGCCGTGGTCTGGGACGCGCCCGGGCTGCGGTGAGGTGGCGCCGGCCCCGAGGTCGGCCGTGGCCCACCGCTGACACCTGACGTCAGCAGCGGGCCACGCTCGACGCGGGCCTGCCGGGACCGGGAGGCCGGCTCCTCCGCGCCGCCTCGTCGCGGGGACCCGACCCTCCCCCGGCGCCCTGTCGTTCTGATTCACCACGACAGGACGGCGGAGGGACGGGAACTGCCCGCGACGAGGCGTCGAGGAGCGGCCGGGATCAGTGCTTGGTCGTGACCCCGTGGTGCGCGGCCGGCGTGCCGAGGGCGGCGTGCTTCGCCCCGGCCTTCGTCGCGTGCGCCTTCGTGGCCGTCACCCCGTGCGCCTTCGTGGCCTTCACCCCGTGCGCCTTCGTGCCGTGCGCCTTCGTGCCGTGCGCCCCCGGCGTGGTCGGCGTGGCGGGCGCGGTGGTCGTGCCACCGTGCGGCGCGGGCGCCACCGGCGCGGCGTTCGCGACGCCGACGGCGCCCACGGAGGCGGCGGCCACGAGGCCGGCCGCGACGGTGATCCTGCGGAACGTGCTCGCCATGACGAGCTCCTCTCCCCGACGCCGGACGGCCAGCCCGTCCGGACGACCGCGGAAAGTAGCCCCGTAATCACTCTCCGAAATCGCCTACCCGAAGCCTCGGGCGGGCCTCGGCTGCCGGTCAAGCGCCGGTCAGCCGCACCTCAGCGCGAGGTTCACCAGAGATCGCCGTCGAGGCCCCCGCCGAAGCCGTCGAAGGCCCCGTCGAAGCCCCCGCCGAGCCCGGGATCACCCCACCCGCCGTCGGGAACGCCCCCGAACCCGCCCCCGAAGCCGCCGCCGAACCCCGAGAACAGCGCGTCGGCCAGCAGCACACCCCCGACCGCGCCGGCCCCGCCGAGCAGCATCGGCTTCCACCACGGCTCGGAGTACCAGCCCGCCGCGACCGGGCGGCCGGCGACACTGCCGCCCGGGTAGTAGTGGGCGTTGCGCGCGGACGGGTCCGGCGAGCCGGTGACAGCACGACCGCCGACGTCGACGGTGCGCTCGCCCGTGAGTTCCCCGGCCCGGGCGCGGTCGGTGCTCGAGGGCAAGTCGGGGCCCGGGTCCATCCCCATGGCGGTGCGGGCGGCGCGGACGAAGTGCAGCCCCTCGAGTGCGGTGTCGGTGACGAGCCGCCACTGCCCGGGAGTCGTGGCCGAACCGAGCTGGGAGCCGGCGGCGGTGTAGCGCTCGGCGGCGTCGGCGAGGGCCTGGCGCGACGGCTCGTCGGTGCCGGTCAGCGCGAGGACCTGCCCGCCGAGCCGGTCGTACCAGCGGCGGGCCTCGGCCTCGAGGTCCGCGGTGTCGGCGGCGGCGACCGAGCGCCCGGGGCGACGGCCGACGGCGAGCGCGATCAGTCCCCCGACGACGAGGACGAAGAGCAGGAAGGCGAGCACGTCGCCGACGATCCGCCCGTCGCCTGTGGGTCGGCTGAGCCCTTCCTGAGCATCGGCACGTGCGGGATGCCGTCCTCGTCGTAGCCCGGGCCCGACACGGCGAAGCCGAAGCGTGCGTAGAACCCCTGCGAGCGGACCTGCGCCCCGAGCACCACCGGTCCGGACAGCGTCTCCAACGCGGCCGCGAACAGCTCGGCGCCGGCGCCGGTCCCGCGGACCGCGGGCGCCGAGACGACGCGGCCGATGCGGGTCGTCCCGTCCGGCTCGGACAGGACGCGCAGGCAGGCGGTGAGCGCCCCGTCGGCCGAGCGCGACCACCAGTGCTCGGCCTCGGGGTCGCGGCCGTCGATCTCGGGATAGGCGCACTCCTGCTCGACCACGAACACCGCGACGCGCAGGGCGAGCACGTCGTGGAGGTCGCGCGGGGTCATGTCGTCGAGGCGGGCGTGGTGGATCACCACACCGAGGGTGGCACCGAGGGTCGTCCACGGTGTAGGAAAAGCGCGTGGGCACCGAGGATCTGGAGCGGTTCTGGCCGAGCCGCCGCCTCGACGCCTTCGACGAGTTCTGTCGCCCGGGCACCTGACGTCGCCTCCGACGTCGCCGATCCCGCTCCGCGACCACTCCCTCGAAGGGCCTCATCCGTCATGTCCACCGTCAGCGTGACCACCCCCGCGACCGTCACCCTCGACCCCGTGCACCACGGCCTGGTCGACCCCTCCGGCGGCAGCCGCGACCTCGACGCGATGCTCGACGAGGCCCGCGAGGCCGAGCGCGCCGGTGCCGCCGCGGTCCTCGTGCCCGCCGCGGGCGCGGGCGCCCCGGCGCCGCGTCACTGGCCGGCCACCGCGCAGGCCCTCGCCGTGCTGCTCGCCACCACCCGGGTGCGCGTGATCGTGCCGATCCGCGCCCGCGCCTGGGACGTCGAGGCGGTCGCCCGCTTCGCCGCGAGCGCGACGGGGCTCGCCGGCGACCGCCTGGTCGTGCGGGTGCTCGGGGCCGGCGCGCCCGCGTTCGCCACCCGCCTGCAGTCGCGGTGGTCCGGCGCCGTCGAGGTCGGCGACCCCGAGAGCGCAGCCGCCTGATCCCCCGGTGGGGCCACGAGGCCCACACCACACCCCGACACTTGAAACTTGAAGCGTAAGTGCTAGGCTCTGGCCTATCAGTTGATGCTTCAAGTGTCTGGAGAACACGATGACCGAGACCACCACCCCGCAGCTCACCCTCGGCGGCTCCTACCAGATCGACCCGGCCCACAGCCGGATCGGCTTCACCGCCCGCCACGCCATGGTCACGAAGGTGCGGGGTCAGTTCGGGGAGTTCCGCGGCACCGCCGTCATCGACGAGGCCGACCCGGCCGCGTCCACCACCGAGATCGTCATCGCCGCCGCCAGCTTCGACTCCAGCCAGGAGCAGCGCGACGGCCACGTCAAGAGCGGGGACTTCCTCAACGTCGAGGTCTACCCGGAGATCACGTTCCGCTCGACCGCCGTCGAGAAGGCCGGTGACGACGTCTGGCGCATCACCGGGGACCTGACGATCCGCGACGTCACGAACTCGATCACCATCGACTTCGAGCAGAACGGGGTCGCGAAGGACCCGTTCGGCAACGAGCGGGCCGGCTTCGAGGGCTCGACCACGATCAACCGCAAGGACTACGGGATCACCTTCAACGCCGCCCTGGAGACCGGTGGCGTGCTCGTGAGCGACAAGGTCGGCCTCGAGTTCGACATCTCGGCCATCAAGCAGGCCTGATAGACACGCGTCCATGAGCGCGGCGCAGCAGCCCGGTCGGACGGCCCTGGTCCTCGGCGGCGGTGGAGTCACCGGCATCGCCTGGGAGATCGGGGTCCTGGCCGGGCTGCGGGCCGTCGGGGGCCCGCTCGCCGCGGCGCTCGACGCGCCCGCGCTCGTCGTCGGGACCTCCGCCGGCTCGGTGGTCGGCACGCTCGTGGCCGCGGCCGCCGACAGCGGCCCCGGCTGGGACCTCGCCGACGCCCTCGCCGCCCAGCACGCCCCCTCGACCACCGAGCTGCCGCGCGACGTCGACCTCGACGCGCTGTTCGAGCAGCTGACCGCGACCACGACGACGGACCCGCTGGAAGCCCGCCGCGCCGTGGGCGAGCTGGCCCTCGGCGTCGACCGTTCGGTCTCGGACGAGCGCCGCGCCACCGTGGCCGCCCGCCTGCCGGTGCACGACTGGCCCTCCACCCCGCTGCGGGTCACCGCCGTCGACGCCCGCTCCGGCGAGCTCGTCGTCCTCGACGCCGCGGCGGGCGTCGCCCTGGACGACGCCGTCGCCGCCAGCTGTGCGGTGCCCGGCGTGTGGCCGGTGGTCCCGATCGGCGACCGGCTGTTCATGGACGGCGGGATCGCGTCGCTCTGCCACGCCACCCTCGCGGCCGGGCACGACCGCGTCGTGGTCCTCGTCCCGTTCCCCGCGACCGGCGGCGCCGGGGCGCGCCCGCTCGACGACGAGCTCGCGGAGCTCCGCGCGGGCGGCGCGGAGGTCGTCGTCGTCGGGCCCGACGAGGACTACCTGGCTGGTCCCGGCCGGGCCGCGCTCGATCCCGCCGGACGGCCGGCGTCGGCCGATCTGGGGTACCGGCTCGGCCGGTCGATCGGAGAGGGACGGGCCTGATCCGCCCGGGGTGGCCCGGGCGGATCACACACGCCACACTGACCACCCACCGTCGGTGACCGAGAGGGGCAGGTCGTGGATTTCGACGTCTTCGTCGAGGTGCCTCGGGGCAGCCGCAACAAGTACGAGCTGGACCACGAGTCCGGCAAGATCCGGCTCGACCGGACGCTCTTCACCGCCACGCAGTACCCGGCGGACTACGGCTTCATCGAGAACACACTCGGACAGGACGGCGACCCGCTCGACGCCCTCGTCCTGGTCCAGGAGCCGACCTTCCCCGGCTGCCTCGTCCGCAGCCGTGCCATCGGCATGTTCCGCATGACCGACGAGGCCGGCGGCGACGACAAGGTGCTGTGCGTGCCGGTGGACGACCCGCGTCTGGAGCACCTGCGCGACATCCACCACCTCGACCAGTACCACCGCATGGAGATCCAGCACTTCTTCGAGGTCTACAAGGCGCTGGAGCCCGACAAGTCCGTCGAGGGCCACGAGTGGGTCGGCCGTGCCGCGGCCGAGAAGGAGGTCCAGGCCTCCGTGGACCGCGCGAAGCGGGAGGGCTTCACCACGTGACGACCGACGGGGGCCTGTTCGGGACCCCCCGCCAGGACGGCCCCCGCCCCAAGCTCGTCGTCATCGGGATCGTCTGGGCGGGCTTCGGCGTCGTCGCGCTCATCACCGCCGTGCTCATGCGCTCGGTGGGGATCGCGGTGTTCGGTCTGCTCTGCGTCCTCGCGGGCGGCGGGCTCTACGCGGGCCAGCGCGCCCGGGAGCGGCTCGAGGAGGACGAGCGCAGCTGGCGCTCCGACCCCGGCGACCTCGACGACGACCCGTCCGACCTCGAGCCCGACGACGAGCCGGTCGACGACGACGGCGCCCCGCCCGACCCGGACCGCGAACAGGCGACCCGCGTCATGTCGACGGGCGGGCACGACGACATCGTCGACGCGGAGTACACCGAGTACGTCGACTACGAGCCCTCCCCCTCCGAGCAGGACGACGGCACCGGGTACGACGACGAGGAGACGGCCTACCAGCGCCGCCGCCAGGACGAGTGGGAGCGGGAGTCCCGCGCCCGGGAGGACGACACCCAGGTGATCGAGGCCGACGACCACGACGACGAGCGCCCCGCTGCCGGCGACCGTCCCGAGGACCGCAGCGGTGGCCACAGCGACGACCACGGCGGCGACCACGGCGGCGGCGACGGCGGCGGCGACCGTGACGACCGTGACGACCGCGCGCAGCGGGACGCCCCGCGGTGACGGTCACGACCGGCGCCGACGCCCCCGTCGTCCGGACCCCGTCCGGGGCGGTCCGCGGCCGCGTCCATCCCGACGGCGGTGTCGTCGAGTTCCTCGGGCTGCGCTTCGCCCGCGCGGAGCGCTTCGGTGACCCCGAGCCGGAGGCGGCCTGGACCGACACCCGCGACGCCCGCACGCCCGGGCCGCAGTGCCCGCAGCTCGCGTCGCGGATGGACGCGATCGCCGGCCCGTCGAACGCCGACGAGCTCGGTCAGGACGAGGACTGCCTGCGCCTCACCGTGCGCGCCCCCGACGATCTCGGGCCCGACGAGCGCCTGCCGGTCCTCGTGTGGATCCACGGCGGCGCCTACGTCATCGGCGGCGTGGACCTCGCCTGGTACGACACCGCCCGCCTCGTGCGCGAGGGACGCGTCGTCACGGTGAGCGTCGGCTACCGACTCGGCATCCTCGGGTGGCTGCGCCTGCCCGGGGTGTCGGACGGCAACCTCGGCCTCGCCGACCTCGCGGCCGCGCTGCGCTGGATCCACGAGCACATCGGGGCGTTCGGCGGCGACCCGGACGCGGTCACGCTGGTCGGCGAGTCGGCCGGCGCCCACGCCATCGCCTGCCTGATGAGCGCCCCGTCGCTGCGGCCGCTGTTCTCCCGGGTGGTCCTGCAGTCCGGGCAGCTCGGGCTGGGCCTCGGCACGGAGCGCACGGCGGCCCGGGTCGCCGGGTACGTCCGCGACGCCCTCGACGGGGCCGACCCGCGCACCGTGCCGATCGCGGACCTCCTCGAGGCCCAGCGCCGGGCGATGGTCCGGCACGCCGGACCCGGCGGGATCAACTCCGCCCCGGCGTTCACCCCCGTCGCGGGCGTCGCCCCGCTGGTCGGGGTGGCCGCCGCCGACCCGTGGGTGGCCGCCGCCCACTCCGGCCACCCGATGATCATCGGGACCACGGCCGACGAGGCGAACACGTTCATCCACATCGCGCCGGGGCTGCGACGCCTCGGACGACGGTTCCCGACGCTCGTCGGCCTCGGGTCCCGCCTGGCCACGCACCGCGTCTTCACCGCGCCCGCCCGGGCACTCGCGGTCCGGGCGGCCGCGGTCGGCACCACCGTCAGCACCTACCGCTTCACCTGGTCGGCGCCGGACTCCGGACTCGGGGCCTGCCACGCGATCGAGCTGCCGTTCCTCTTCGGCGGCCGCGCGGCGTGGCAGGAGGCCCCGATGCTGGCCGGGGCCTCCTGGGACGACGACGTCGAGCCGCTGGGCCGGGCGATGCGGGCCCGGTGGTGCGCCTTCGTTCACGAGGCGGCGAGCGCCTCCCGGTAGCGGGCGACGTTGGCCAGCTTCACGTCCTCGTAGCCGCGGACCAGGTCGGGCAGGGCCGCGATCGTGACGGCCCGGTCCACCTCGCCGGCCGCCGCCATCTCCGCCAGGCGCGGCACGAGCGCGCGGTACTCGGCCACGAGCTCGCGCTCCACCCGGCGGACCTCGGCGCGCCCGAACGGGTCGAGCGGGGTCCCCCGCAGCCGGCGCATCGCCCGCAGCGAGGCGTACGCGGGCCGGAACCACGGGCCGAGCGTGAGCTTGTGCCGCAGCCCCATCGCCCGCAGCGACGGCGGGTGCAGCTTCCACGAGATCAGGGCGTCGGCGCCGAACTCCGCCCGGACCGACGCGCTGAACGCCGGGTCCAGCGAGAGCCGGGCGACCTCGTACTCGTCCTTGTAGGCCATCAGCTTGTGCAGCCCGACGGCCACCGCCTCGGCGAGCGCGGCCGGCCCGTGCACGAGACCGGCGACGACCTCGGCGTACGACCGCGCGTACGCCGCGTCCTGGTAGGCCACGAGCTCCGGCACCCGGATCCCGACGAGCCGCGCGAGGTCCGAACCGTCCGGTGCACCCACGGAGGCGACGATCTCGGCCGCCGCACGAGCACCCGCCGTCGTCAAGCCGGGCACACCGTCCGGCACCGGACGGGTCACCGCGTCGACCACCGCCCCGAACGCGTCCGGGTCCGCCACCGACTGCCGGCCCCGCCGGAACGCCTGGACGTTCTTCTCCACGGCAGCCCCGTTGAGTTCGAACGCCGCCTCCACCGCGGCCGCCGGGAGCGGCAGCGCCCCGAGCTGGTACGCGGCGCCGAGCAGCAGCGACAGCGCGAACTGGTCGTCGCCGAACAGCGACTCGGCCAGCGCCCGCGCGTCGAGCACCGCGCCGACGTCGGTCCGCACGGCGCTCCGGATCCGGCCGAGCACCGCGTCCACCGGCGGATAGGTCACCGTCGGGTCGACCACCTGGTCGCCGGTCGGGATCTTCGCGCTGGAGACGACCCCGACCGTGCGCGACGGCGAGGCGGCCTTCAGGTACGCCGGGTCGGCCGCGACGAGCAGGTCGGCCCCGAGGTAGAGGTCGCACTCGCCCTCGGCCGCGCGCCCGGCCAGCTCGCCGTCGCCGAGCTTGACGTCGGAGACGACGGCGCCGCCCTTCTGCGCGAGGCCCGTCTGGTCGAGGCCGCGCGTGGGTCGCCCGGCGATCCGTGCGGCGGCCGCGAGCACCTGCGCGATCGTGGTGACGCCGGTGCCGCCGATGCCCGCCAGCCGGACCACGGCGTCGTCGGGAACGGTCCGCCGCGGCTCGGGCAACGCCTCTGCGTCCAGCGGCGTCACGGCCGCGGTCGGCCGGTCGCCACCGGGCTCGACGACGGTGAAGGCCGGGCAGTCGCCGTCCAGGCAGGAGTAGTCCTTGTTGCACGACGCCTGGTGGATGCGGGTCTTGCGCCCGAACTCGGTGTCGACCGGGGTGACCGACAGGCAGTTCGAGGTCTGCCCGCAGTCGCCGCAGCCCTCGCACACGCGCTCGTTGATGACGACGCGCGTGGTCGGGTCGGTCGACGTCCCCCGCTTGCGCTTGCGCCGCTTCTGCGCCGCGCACTCCTGGTCGTGGATCAGCACGGTGACCCCGGGCGTGCCGGCCAGCAGCTCCTGGGCCTCGTCGATGCGGGAGCGGTCCCAGACCTGCACGCCCTTCGCGAGCTTCACCCGGCGGTAGCGGGCCACGTCCTCCGTCGTCACGACGACCCGCGCGACGCCCTCGTCGAGCAGCACCCGGACCAGCTGCGGCATCGACAGCTCGCCGACCGCGTCCTGCCCGCCGGTCATCGCCGCCGCCCCGTTGCGCAGCAGCCGGAAGGTCACGTGGGCGCCCGCCGCGACGGCCGCGCGGACCATGAGGCTGCCGGAGTGGTGGAACGTGCCGTCGCCCATGTTCTGCACCCAGTGCGAGGCCTTCGCCGGGTCGGCGAACGGCTCCGTGCCGAGCCAGTGCGCGCCCTCGCCGCCCATCTGCGTGATGCCGGTGACGGCGCCGACCTGCGCCTCCGGCATCAGCATCACCATCGTGTGGCAGCCGATGCCGGCACCGACCAGCGAGCCCTCCGGCGCCGAGGTCGTCGAGGAGTTGTGCGGGCAGCCGGAGCAGAAGTACGGGTTGCGGGTCGCGCCCGCGAGCGGGAGGTCGATGCGGGTCCGTTCCCGACGGCGGGTCTCGGCCCACGCCT
Organism: Actinomycetospora sp. NBRC 106378; assembly: GCF_030269685.1. Taxonomy (GTDB): domain Bacteria; phylum Actinomycetota; class Actinomycetes; order Mycobacteriales; family Pseudonocardiaceae; genus Actinomycetospora. Next base: position 374,122 of record NZ_BSTT01000004.1, on the reverse strand, counting down.
CGACGCCCGGGATGCCGGCGAGTCGCGTCGCCAGGCCCTTCGCCACCGCGTCCGGGTCCAGGTCCCCGTGCTCGGCGAACAGGGCGCGTCCGTCCGGCCCGCGCTTGCCGTGCACCGCGGGCGCCCCGGTCCGCCCGTAGAGCCGGTCCTTGATCTGGGTCTCGAGGAACGCCCGCTTCTCCTCGACCACGACGACCTCGTCGAGCCCGTCGGCGAAGCGGTCGACGATGCCGCCCTCGAGCGGCCAGGGCATGCCCACGCGCAGCAGGCGGACCCCGCGGCGGGCGAGCTCGCCGTCGTCGAGCCCGAGGGTCGACAGGGCCTGGCGCAGGTCGAGCCAGCTCTTGCCGGCCGCGACGATCCCGATCCGCGCCGGGCCGGAGCCGACGATCGTGTCCAGCCCGTTGGCCGCGGCGTAGCGGCGCGCGATCACGAGCCGGCGCGCGTGCAGGTCGCGCTCGAGCGGGGCGAGACGCGCGCCGAGGAGCTTCGCGTGCGGCTCGTGGCGGAACTCCCGGCCGTCGAACGTCAGGTCGGGGACCACCGGGCGGATCCGGTCCGGCGCGACCACGGCGGTCCCGGAGCCGTCCGCGACCGCCGTGACCATCTTGAACCCGACCCACAGCCCGGAGACGCGGGACAGCTCCACCGCGTGCCGGCCGAGGTCGAGGACGTCCTGCACGTCGGCGGGGTAGAGCACGGGCAGGGCCATGTCGGCGAACGCGGCCTCGGAGGCGCACGGGACGCTCGAGGACTTCGCCGCCGGGTCGTCGCCGACGATCGCCAGGGCGCCGCCGTGGCGGGAGGTGCCGGACAGGTTGGCGTGGCGCAGCGCGTCGGTGGCACGGTCGAGTCCGGGGGCCTTGCCGTACCAGTAGCCGGTGATGCCGTCGGCCACGTCCGCACGCAGCGCACCGGTCGACGGGGCGAGCTGACCGCCCTGGACGGCGGTCAGCGCAATCTCCTCGTTCAGCCCGGGAGCGAACACCACGCCGAGGGCCTCGAGGAGGTCGCGCTGCCGGGCGAGCTCGAGGTCGTAGCCCGCGAGCGGCGAGCCCTCGTAGCCCGACACGTAGCCGCCGGTGCGCAGCCCGGCCGCGACGTCGGCGCGGCGCTGGTCCATCGGCAGCCGCACCAGGGCCTGGACGCCGGTCAGCGCCACCGTCCCCTCGGTCCCGGTGTAGCGGTCGCGCAGGGAGAACCGCCGGGGGTCGGCCGGCGACGGCGGGCGGGGCACGGGGCGGGCGGGAAGGTCGAGGGTCACGGTGGCGACCTCCGGTCGGGACCGGGGGAACCCGTCGCCGGGTTCACCGACGGCGAGCGCCCGAGTGTTGGTGCTCGGATGGCCGATGAAGTTAGCCACCTACTCGCCAGTGGTCCATGCTTTCCCTCTGGAGCTGGGCCATTGGTACCGTCGGGGAGATCGAACACCGCCCGGGGCGGGCCGATGGACCAGCGGGGAGACGCCGATGAACCTGGACGACCTCGACCGGGCCCTGCTCCTCGCGCTGCTCGAGCGGCCCCGGGTGGGCCTGCGGGAGCACGCCCGCTCCCTCGGCGTCGCTCGCGGCACGGTGCAGGCGCGCTTCGAACGCCTGCAGGAGGCGGGCGTCATCACCGGTTTCGCGCCGCGGGTGGCGCCGGCGGCCCTGGGCTACGGCGTGCTCGCGTTCGTCACCCTGCACATCGCGCAGGGACGGCTGAACGCGGTCGCCGAGCACCTGGCGTCGATCCCGGAGGTGGTGGAGGCGCACTCGATCACCGGGGACGGCGACCTGTGGTGCCGGGTGGTCGCGCGCGACAACGCCCACCTCGAACAGGTCATCCAGGAGGTGCTGGCCGTCCCCGGGGTGGAGCGCACGCAGTCGGAGATCTCGCTGACCGAGCGGGTGCCCGCCCGGGTGCTGCCGCTGGTCCGCTCGCTGCCGCGCGCCGGGCGCCGGTGAGCGACCCGTCCGTGTCATCGGCGTCACGTGTGCGGTTGCGGGGTATCGCAGCTCCAGGTGCACCCGAGGAGGACTCCCATGAGCAGCCCCGAACTCCGTCCCGCCGCCCTCGACGAGACCGCGCTGGCCGACGTCCGGCGTCTCGAGCAGAGCCTCGGGACGCCCGTCGTGGCCTACGAGCCGGAGAGCCCGTACGCCGAGCTGTCCGAGGCCCAGCTCGCGGAGATCCGACGCGTCGAGACCGCGCTCGGCGTCCGGCTGCTCGCCTACCGGACCTGAGGCCCGTCCCGCGTCAGGCGGGGACGCCGGTCGCCGGCTCGTCGACCACCGCGACCGCCGCGGGCGCCGCGGGCGCCGCGGTGGTCGGCACCATGACCGTCACCGGAGCGACCACGCCCACCGGCAGCGCGATCCGCCGGGGACGAGGCTCCACGGCGTCCGCCGCCGCCCGCACGGTCGCCGCGGAGGCGCCGGCGAGGAGGGCGTCGACGAGGTCGTCGACATCCACCCCTCGGCGTTCGAGCAGGTCGGAGACCCGGCCCGAGCGGGCCACGGCCACGGCGAGCTCGGCCGCGGACACCGCCCGGTCCTCCCGCGCGGCCCGGTGCGCCACCCGGTGCAGCACGGTCCGGGCCACCGAGCTCAGCGCGGGGTGCACCGGGTCGCCACCCGCCTCGTCGTCGGGAGCGTCGAGGTCGTCGTCGAGCGTGGCCAGCAGCACCGCCGGTCCGACGCCGCGCATCCCGAACACCCGCCCCACGTCGCCGCCCGCGCGCACGGCCGCCAGTGCGAGGTGGACCGTGCCGACCCAGCGCCGGCCGAGCGCCATCGCTTCCCGGCGCGCGCCCTCCAGCAGGCGGGTGACCTCGTCCCCGCCGCCGATCCGCCCGGGGTCCTCCGCCTCGAGGCAGCCCCGCCCGAAGGCGTCGGAGCCGATCACCGCCGTGGGCCGCGGACGCGGTGCCGTCCGACGGCGGTCGGCGGCCGCGTAGTGCGCGGCGAGATCGTCGAAGATCGGCGTGACGGCCACGGCGACAGGCCCCTCCCCCGGGTCGTGCGATCACGGACGGTCCAGGTATAGCTGCGCCGGGAACGCGGATCCGGCATCTGGGCGTCGGCCCGGCACGGGACGGTGATCCATCGATCGAGTGACCTGACGGCGCCCCGTGACCGCCACGCCCGGACCGGGCGACGAAGGTCCGCGCGGCGCCCCGCTCGGTCGGCCCAGCGTCGTCGCCCAGGGACGCCGGACGTCACCCCCCGGGGTGCTGCGCCGCATCGGGAGGACACCATCGGGTGGACCTCGGCCGCATCGCGTGGGGAGCAGCCCCCTCGGCCGTCGCGCGTTCTCGTGTGTGACGCTGCTGTGAGTCGCGCAGGGGCGAGGGACGAGGAGGTGGGCGATGAACACGGCCGGCCGACCGGACGCGCCCGCGGCCGTCCCCACCCGCTCCGGACACACCCGCACGGTCGTCGCCGCGCTCGCCGGGGTCGCCCCGCCGGCCCGGGACCGGGACGCGGGCGCGGAGGCCGCCGCCATCGTGCGCTGGGCCGGAGGACGGTCCCGCGACGGAGCGCTCGCGGTCGACCTCGACACCCCGGAGGCGGCGTCGCGTCTGGTCTCCCTGCTGACGCGGCTCGGCGCCGAGGACGGCACCGTCCGGGGCGACCCGGCGCGCGGCCGGTGGCGGGTGGAGGTGGGTCCCGACACCGGCACGGGCGACCCGCTGGCCGTCCGGCTCGGCGTCGTCGACAACCGCGGCCGGTCCCTCACCACCCCGCCGGAGTGGCTGACCGGCGGGTCGCTGCCCGGCGCGGTCGCGACGTGGCGGGGCGCCCTGCTCGCGCGGGGCACCCTCGACGACGGCGGGCTCGCGCTCGACTGTCCGGCTCCCGGGGCCGCGCTGGCCCTCACCGAGCTGGGGCTGCGGCTCGGGGTCCGCGCCCGGCGGGTGGACGCCGGGTCCCGCCTCACGGTCGGCGAGCCCGCGGAGGTCGCCCTCCTGCTCACCACGTGCGGCGGCCGGGCCACGGCCGCCGTCGCGGGGTGGGCCGACGCCGCCGACCCCGACCGCCACGAGTCGGCCAACGACGCGCGCGCCACGGTCGCGGCCTCGAGGGCGGCCGCCGCCGTCGCCGAGGCGTTCACGACCCTCGAGCGGGCCGGCGCCGCCGTCCCCGCCGCGCTCGCCGAGGCCGGCCGGCTCCGGCTCGCCCACCCCGACCTCGGCCTGCCCGACCTCGCCGCGCGCGCCGAGCCGCCGCTGTCGAAGGACGCCCTGGCCGGCCGGCTGCGCCGCCTGCTCGCACTCGCCGCCCGGCACCGCTGAGCGACCCCGACCGGCTCGCGCCACGATGGCGCGATGGTGGACACGGTGCGCGGCCCCGTCGACGCGGCGGCGCTCGGCACGACCCTGATGCACGAGCACGTCTTCGTCCTCACCCCCGACCTGCTCACGAACTACGGCGCGGACTACTGGGACGAGGAGCTGCGCGTCGCCGACGCCGTCACGAAGCTGCGGCGGCTGCGGGAGCTCGGCGTCGAGACCATCGTCGACCCGACGGTCGTCGGGCTCGGCCGCTACGTGCCGCGGGTGGCGCGGGTGAACGCCGAGGTCGACCTCAACATCGTCGTCGCGACCGGGCTCTACACGTTCGCCGAGCTCCCCCGGCAGCTGCAGAACCGCGGGCCCGGGACGCTCCTCGGCGGCCCGGAGCCCCTGACCGCGATGTTCCTGCGTGACGTCCGCGAGGGCATCGGCGGCACCGACGTGCGGGCCGCCCTGCTCAAGGGCGTCGTCGAGGCGGCCGGGCTGACCCCCGACCAGGCGCGCATCCACCGCGCGATCGCGGCCACCCACCGCGAGACCGGGCTCCCGATCACCGTGCACACCAACTCCGAGCACCGCACCGGCACGCTCGCCCTGGACTTCTACGCGGCGCACGGCGTCGACCTGACGAAGGTCGTGGTCGGCCACGCGGGCGACTCCAACGACCTGGACTACCTGCGCTCGCTGGCCGACCGCGGCGCCACGCTCGGCTGCGACCGCTTCGGGCTCGACCGGTACAACACCACCGATCGACGGGTGGCCACGGTCGCCGCGCTGTGCGCCGAGGGCTACGCGGACCGGATCGCGCTCTCCCACGACGCGTCCTGCTACATCGACTTCTACGCGGGCGAGGACGCGCAGCGGGCCCTGCGGGACGCGGCCCCGAACTGGCACTACGAGCACATCAGCCGCGACGTACTGCCGGCCCTGCGCGCCGCCGGGGTCACCGACGCGCAGATCACGACGATGATGGTGGACAACCCGCGGCGGTACTTCACGGCTGGGTAGCCGTCCGCAACCCAGAGCCCCTAGGCTCCGGCCCGTGGAGTGGACCGGAGCGCGCTACGCCGACCAGCCCGAGGTGTCCGTGGACACCTGGATCGCCGCGCCCCCCGAGCGGGTCTGGCCCCTCGTGGCCGACCTGGAGCGGATGCCCGCCCGCAGCACCGAGCTCGAGTCCCTGACGTGGCTCGCCGACGGACCGGGCGCCGGCGCCCGCTTCGTCGGGCACAACGAGCACCCCTCGCTCGGGCGCTGGTCGGTGGAGGGGACCGTCGTCGAGTGCGACGCGCCGGCGCGCTTCGCCTGGGAGATGGACGGTGAGGACGCGCCGTCCGCGCGCTGGAGCTTCGACCTCGTTCCCGACGACGGCGGCACCCGGCTGACCCAGCGGGCCCGCATGGGTCCGGGTCGCTCGGGGCTGAGCCGGGCCATCGAGGCCATGCCGGACAAGGAACAGAAGATCGTGTTCGTGCGGCTCCGCGAGTTCGAGGCCGCCATCACCCGGACGCTCGAGGCCATCCGCACCGAGGCGGAAGCCGCCGGATGAGGACCGCGACGACCGTCGAGGCCTCCTCGGACCCCGACCTCGCCACCTTCGTCGTCGAGGCGGAGCACCTCGGGCTCGACGAGTGCTGGGTGGCCGAGGCGTGGGGCAGTGACGCGCCGTCGGTGCTCGGCTTCCTCGCCGCCCGGACCGGCCGGATGCGACTGGGGAGCGGGGTGATCCAGCTCGGGACCCGCTCGCCGGTCGCGATCGCCCAGGCCGCGCTGACCCTCGCCGAGCTCTCCGACGGGCGGTTCTCGCTCGGCCTGGGCGCGTCCGGGCCGCAGGTGGTGGAGGGGCTGCACGGGGCGGAGTTCGCGCGCCCGCTGACCCGGATGCGCGAGACGATCGCGGTGATCCGCCAGGCGTTCGCGGGCGACAAGGTGGCGTTCGACGGCCGCACGGTCGCGATTCCCCGCCCCGGCGGCGAGGGCCGACCGATGCGGCTGTCGACGCGGGCCAACCCCGACATCCCGATCTACGTGGCCTCGCTCTCGCCGCGGATGCTGACGCTCACCGGGGAGCTCGCGGACGGCTGGCTCGGCACCAGCTTCGTCCCCGAGGGCGCGGACGCGTACTTCGGCCCGCTCGACGCCGGGCTCGCCGCGGCCGGGCGGGAGCGGAAGGACCTCACGGTCTGCCAGGGCGCCGAGGTCGCGTTCGCCGAGTCCCCCGAGGAGCTCACGACGATGGTGGCGGCCCGGAAGAAGGGCCTCGCGTTCTCACTGGGCGGCATGGGCACGGCGAGCACGAACTTCTACCACGACGCCTACGCCCGGCAGGGGTTCGCGGAGGTCGCCGTGGCGGTCCGGGACCGGTGGCAGGCCGGCGACCGTGACGGTGCGGCCGCGCTGGTCCCCGACGAGATGGTGCTCGCCACGACGCTGCTCGGGACCGAGGACATGGTCCGCACGCGGCTGCGGACGTGGTCGGACGCCGGCGTCGACACCGTGCGTCTCTACCCCGCCGGCGACACCCTCGACGAGCGCCTCACGACGCTCGGCCGCGCGATCGACCTGGTCCGGGACGTCGACCGGACATCTCGGGCACGATGACCCGCGTGTCCGACGCGATGCCCGACACCGACCGCCCCAACGCCGCCCGCATCTACGACTACATGCTCGGCGGCGCCCACCACTTCGCCGTCGACCGGGCCGCCGCCGCGCAGATGCTCGAGCGATTCCCCGACGCGGCCCGTGCCGGGCACGCCAACCGCGACTTCCTGCGCCGAGCCGTGGAGTTCTGCTGCGCCCGCGGCATCCGGCAGTTCCTCGACCTCGGCTCCGGCATCCCGACCGTCGGCAACGTCCACGAGGTCGCCCGCCGGCACGACCCCGACGTCCGGGTCGCCTACGTCGACATCGAGCCGGTCGCGATCGCGTACAGCCGCGAGGTGATCGGCGACGACCCACTCGTCACCGTCACCCGGGCCGACCTCCGCCGCCCGCAGGACGTGCTCGCCGCCCCCGGGGTCGCCGGCCTCCTCGACCGCAGCGCACCGGTCGCCGTGCTCGCGGTCGCCTCCCTGCACTACGTCGCGCCCGAGGACGGCCTGACCGCGGTCGTCGCCGCCTACCGCGCCGCGCTGGTCCCCGGCAGTGCCTTCGTCATGTCGCACGGCAGCGACGACGTCGACGACGAGGACGCCGCGGCACACATCCGGGAGCTCGCCGAGGTGATGCGGCACAGCGCGACCCCGGCGTACGTCCGCACCCGCGCCGAGCTCCTCGACGCGCTCGCCCCGTTCGAGCTCGCCGACCCGGGCCTGGTCGACATCCGCCGTTGGCGTGCGGAGTCCGACCTGCCCGACGCCGCGGTCTACGGCGCCGTAGGGCTCGTTCGGTAGGCCTGCCGCCCAGATACCGTTGGTCGCACCACGGCCGCTGGCCTGCCTCGTATGGTCGTGCGAAGGGCCGGCTCGTCGATGGGTTGCCGCTACGGTGCTCACGTGAGCGTTGCCCCGAGCCCGGAACCAGAGCCTCACCCTCTCCTGCAGGGAGCTTCACCTCGCACGGTCCGCGAGTGGCTCTCCCCCGAGCTCGCAGCGCGCTTCGATGACGCCTACCGGGCCGCGATCGACACTGCTCGGAGCACCTTCGAGCTCGAACCGGTCTACACGGTCGTCGAGGATTTCCGTCGAATCGCCATCCTGGAGACCGACCCGGCCGCCTTCCGTCGCACGATGCGAGCCGCGGCGGAGCTCGCAACCGGCGAACCCTCGCCGGAGGACGAGCCTTGGCAGACGACGCTGACCAAAGCCGGCCTGTAGGTGTACGTCGTCGCCGACGACGCCGTACGTGAGGCGGTCGCCGCGCTGCCGGCGGAGCTTCTTCCAGCGATGGCGGAGCTGCGTACCGCCCTCGAGCTCGCGCCTTGGTCCGTCGGGACGCCCCTCGTCCCGAGCAACCCGCGGGGGCTGCGCGTGGTCGGGTTCGGCGAGCGCGAACGGGCCCAACTCGTCTACGGCGTCGTCGACCGCGATCGACTCGTCTCGCTGCTCCAGCTCTCCTGGGTCTGACGGCGACCGCCGAGCGTCCCGGGAGAGTCCGGCTCCGTCGCGTCGGTCAGGGACCGACGAGCACCACGTCGAGCCGGCGCGGGCCGTGCACGCCCTCGACCCGGTCGAGCTCGATGTCCGAGGTCGCCGACGGGCCGGACACGAAGGTCAGCGGCGCCGAGGGGTCGAGCCGCGTGACCGCCTCCGGCACCGAGCACACGACGTCGGCCGCGCGGATGACGCACACGTGGTGGTCGGGGACCAGCGTGATCGCGCGGCGGCCCTGGTCGGAGGCGGCGGAGGCGAGCACGAACGTCCCGGTGTCGGCGATCGCGACGGCCGCGCCCGTGACGACGGCGTCCACCGCGTCGAGCTCGTCGACCGACAGCGGCGGACCGTCGCGCCGCACCTCGCCGTCGTACGCGGCGAGCCACGCCTCCGGCAGCCCCGACGGCACGACCACCGTGCGGGCCCCGCCGAGGAACGCCGCCACCGCACCCGGCACGTCGTCCGTCGTGGCCACGCGCGTGACCGTCGCCTTGTAGTCGGTCAGCGTCTCGTCGAGCCGCGCGAGCACCTCCGCGCTGCCCGGCGCGAGCTGACCCGTCGTCGCGTACTCCCGGGTCACGACGACGGGTGTGGCCGGGTTGCCGGCCACGCTCGCGGACCGCAGCCGGGCGAGGACCTCCTCACGGGCGTTCACCGGTGCGTCCTCTCCCACCACTGGCGGAACGTCTCCGCCGGCGGCGCCGGCAGGTCGCGGGCGTTCGTCCAGCCCGACATCGGCCACGGCAGCCCGGTGATCCGGCCCTTCTTCCCGGCGAGGACCCGCCCGAGCCCGAGCGCCTTCTCCGCGAGCTTGAACCGTCCCGGCGTGGTCATCGCGATCGCCATGGCCTGCATCGTCAGGTCCTGGCCGGTCGGCCGGGTGTGCGCCGCGACGGCGGCGGCCCGCTGCTGGACGAGCAGGTGCGGGATGTCGATCCGCACCGGGCACGCGTCGAAGCACGCCCCGCAGAGCGAGGAGGCGTAGGGCAGCGAGGCGTTGACGTCGTCGGTCCCGGAGATGCCGGTGAGCTGCGGGGAGAGCACCGCACCGATCGGCCCGGGGTAGATCGAGCCGTACGCGTGTCCGCCGGTGCGCTCGTAGACCGGGCAGACGTTCAGGCACGCCGAGCAGCGGATGCAGTGCAGGGCCTGCCGGCCGTCGGGCGAGGCGAGGACGTTCGAGCGGCCGTTGTCGAGCAGCACGAGGTGGAAGGTCTGCGGCCCGTCGCCCGGGGTCACGCCGGTCCAGGTCGAGGTGTAGGGGTTCATCCGCTCCCCGGTCGAGGAGCGCGGCAGCAGCTGGAGGAACACCTCGAGGTCCTGCCACGTCGGCACGACCTTCTCCACGCCCATCACCGAGATCAGCGTCTCCGGCAGCGTCAGGCACATGCGGCCGTTGCCCTCGGACTCGACCACCGAGAGCGTCCCGGTCTCCGCCACGGCGAAGTTGACGCCCGAGATGCCCACCTTCGCCGTCAGGAACTTCCGACGCAGGTGGGCGCGGGCCGCCATGGCGAGCCGCCGGGGTTCGTCGGTGAGCGCGGGGTCCACGTCCGGCATCTCGCGCAGGAAGATCTCGCGGATCTCGGCGCGGTTGCGGTGAATGGCGGGGACGAGGAAGTGCGACGGCCGGTCGTGGGAGAGCTGCACGATCAGCTCCGCCAGGTCGGTCTCGAACGCCGCGACCCCGGCGGCCTCCAGGGCCTCGTTGAGCCCCGTCTCCTGGGTGGCCATCGACTTGACCTTGACGACCTCGTCGGCGCCCGTCCCACGGACGAGGTCGACAACGATCCGGTTGGCCTCCTCGGCGTCCCGGGCCCAGTGGACCTGGCCGCCGCGCGCGGTGACCTGCTCCTCGAGCTGCACCAGCAGCTCGGGCAGGCGCGCCAGGGTGTCGGCCTTGATCGTCTCCCCGGCGCGGCGCAGCTCCTCCCAGTCGTCGACCTCGGAGACGACGGCGGCCCGCTTCGCGCGGATCGTGCGCGTGGCGTGCCCCAGGTTGCGGCGCAGCTGGGTGTCGGCGAGCGCGTGGTGCGCGGCCTTCGGGAACGACTCGGTGCCCCGGAGGTGCCCGTGCGGGTCGGCCGCGACGGTGGGCATGCCCAGTTCGACGGCGGTCACCGCGAGGCCTCCTCGAACACGATGTCGGTGGACGCGTCGTCCCGGTCGGTGCTCGCGAGGATCTCGGCCAGGTGCACCGTCCGCACCCCCGAACGCAGCCGCGAGAGCCCGCCGCCGATGTGCATCAGGCACGACGAGTCGCCCGCCGTGCACACCTCGGCCCGCGACGACAGCACGTTCGCCATCTTGTCCGCGAGCATCGCCGTCGAGGTCTCGGCGTTCTTCACCGCGAACGTGCCACCGAAGCCGCAGCAGACCTCGGCGTCGGGCAGTTCGACCAGCTGCAGGCCGCGCACGTTCCGCAGCAGCTGCAGCGGCTTGTCGCCGACCCGCAGCATCCGCAGCGAGTGGCACGTCGGGTGGTAGGTCACGCGGTGCGGGTAGTAGGCGCCGACGTCGGTCACGCCGAGCACGTCGACGAGCAGCTCGGAGAGCTCGTAGGTCCGCGACGCGCCCGCCTCGGCCGCCCGCGCGAGGCCCTCGTCGCCGCCGCGGCGGGCGACCATCGCGTGCTGGTGGCGCACGCATCCCACGCAGGATCCCGAGGGCGCGACGATCGCGTCCACCCCGTCGTCGAGGGCCTTGCCGAACACCTCGACGTGGTGGCGCACCACCGGCAGCGCCGCGTCCAGGTAGCCGGTGTTGACGTGCATCTGCCCGCAGCAGGTCTGGTCGGCCGGGAAGACGACGTCGTGACCGAGCCGTTCGAGCAGCTGCACGGTCGCGATGGGGGCCTGGGGGAACATCGCGTCCCCGAGGCAGGTCGCGACGACGGCGATCCGCATGGGCGGGTCCTTCCCGACGTCGGGTGGTGGTGGTGTCCGAGTCTGCCCGCTCCGTCCGTGTGGCGCCCCCCGTGGTCGGGGCGTCACGCTGCGCGATGCAGTAGTCGAAGTCCGACTACTGCACTGTGCCGTGATCGGTTCCGCCGCCTCCCGAGGGCGTCGACAATCCGTCGCATGTCGGAGATCCGGTGCCTCGCTGTGGGACCGGGCTGCGCGACTCGTCGTCAGGAGTCCTGACGATGCCGGGGCGGTTGCGGGCGGTGGGGGGCGAGGAGGTCGAGGCGGCGCGCGATCCGATGGTCGCGGGCCTGCCGGGTGCGGTGGCGCTGCTGGCAGCGCACCGCGCCGATCCCCGCGCGCCGCTCACGGCCGCCGTCGTCGGGCCGGGCGGATCGGGCAAGAGCGCCGTGCTCTCCGCGCTCGTCCGCTCGGCCCGACGGCGGGGGGTCACGACCCGGCGCATCCGCTCCGGGGACACCGTCCCCTTCCCCTCCGACGAGGACGCGCTGCTGCTCGTCGACGACGCGCACGCGCTCGACGCGGCCACGCTCGCGGAGCTCAACGACGTCGCCGACGATCCCGACGCCCGGCTCGTGGTCACCGCCCGCCCGTGGCCCTGCCCCCGGGCGCTGTCGACGCTGTGGCTCGCGCTTGGCCGGGACCGGGCGCCCGTGGCCCTCGAACCACTGACGGTGGCGGGGACCGGCGACCGCGCGTCGGCCCTGCTCGGCTCCCGGTGCCCACCGGCTCTCGCGACCACGCTGCGCCGGCTGTCCGGGGGCTCCCCCGCGGTCGTCGACCGCCTCGTCACGCAGATCCGCGACGCCGGCACGCGCGCCGTGTCGGCCGCCGCCGAGCGCGGGTCGCAGGAGGTGCCGCACGGGGTGCTCGACCTGCTCCGGCACGAGGTGGGGGGTCTCGACGACGGGACCCGCCGGCTGCTGCTGGCCCTCGCGGTCGGCGGACCGCGGGTGCCCGCGCCGCTCGCGGAGGTCCTCGGGATCGACCGCACCACCCTCGAGGACCGGCGTGAACGGGCGCGGGCGAGTGGGCTGCTGCTCCCCGCGCCGGACGCACCCGCCGAGCTCGGGGCGCCCCGGGAGGGCGTGCCCCCGCTGGCGCGGCGCAGCCTCGTCCGCCTCGCCGCCGCCGACGAGCGCCTCGACCTCGAGCGCCGCATCGCCGAGCAGGCACTCGCGCGCGGCGCCTCCGTCCTCGGGCCCGCCCGGCGACTGCTCGGCTCCGGGCTGCGTGGCGGCGATCTGCCGCGGGTGTTCACGGCCGCGGGCGACGAGGCCCTGGCCTCCGCCCCGCACCTCGCGGTCGCGCTCTACGCGGACGCGGTGGCCGCCGGGGCGCCGCCGGAGTCGGTCGTCCTGCGCCGGGCGGAGGCGGCGGCCCTCGCCGGGGATCTGGACACCGCCCTGCGCCTGGCCGACCCGCTCACCGCGGCCGCCGACGACCGGGACCGCGCCCGGGCCGTCACGGTCGTCGCCACCGTGATGGCCCACCGCGGCATGGGCCGCCGGGCCGCCGAGATGCTGGCGGAGGAGCCGGGCCTGCGCGCGTGGGCCGCACCGGGCCTCGTCGGGAACGGGGACCGGGAGCGGGCCGCCCTCCCCGCGGACGGGGTGGCGGTCGGGTCCACCACCGTCCGGTCCGCGACGGCGCTCACCGCCGAGGGGATCCTGACGTCGCTGCGGCCCGACCCCGGCGCGGCCTCGGCCGCCCTCTCCGAGCTCACCCGGGCGGCGTCGCTGCTCGAACCCCTCGGGACGGGTGTCCTCCTGCCCGACTCGCCGTCCGCCCTGGCCGCGCTCGTCGCCCTGCACGCGGGCGAGATCGATGTCGCCGAGTCCGTGCTGCGGCGGGCGGTGGAGACCACGTCCGGCGGACCGGCGCTCGGCCCGCGCCACCAGCTGCTGCTCGCCTGGGTGGCCATGGTGCGCGGCGACGTCGCCGGGCTGCGGGAGCACGTGGCCGCCGCCCGCTCGGGCGGTCCGCTGGAGCCACGGGACGAACTCCCCGCCGCGGCCCTCGAGATCGGGGTCGCCCGCCGCACCGGGGACTCGGCCGGGCTGAAGGCCGCGTGGGGCCGGGCGCGGGAAGCGCTCGTGCGCCACCCGGTCGACCTGTTCGTGCTCCTCCCGCTGGGGGAGCTCCTCGTGGGCGCCGCCCGGTTGCGGGAGCGCTCCGCGGTGCGGGTGGCGTGGGACGCGGCGGACGCGCTGCTGACCTCGTTGGGCGATCCGCCGCTCTGGCGGGCGACCACCAGCTGGTACGCCCTGGCCGCCGCGGTGACCGCGGACGACGTGCCCGAGGCGGAACGACAGCTGGAGGCCCTGCGCGCGGTGGCGCCCTCGTCGGTGCTGGCAGGCGCGCTGACCCGCTGCGCCGAGGTGTGGCTGGCCGCGCTGGCGGGCGAGGTCGACGCGGCCGCGGTCGAGAGTGCGGCGCGGGGGCTGCACCGGCTCGGGTGGACGTGGGACGGCGCGCGGCTCGCCGGCGAGGCCGCCATCCGCACGCGCGACCGCCGGGCCATGGCGACCCTGCTGGCCTGTGCCCGCTCCCTCGCGGACTCGGGCCGTCCGGCGCCGGACGGTGCGGAGGCCGTCCCGACGTCGGGTCTGGTCGGCGAGGGCGGGGAGGTCGCGCTCTCCGACCGGGAGCGCGAGGTCGCGCGTCTCGTGCTCGCCGGGCTCACCCACAAGCAGATCGGCGCGCAGCTCTACATCTCCGCGAAGACCGTCGAGCACCACGTCGCGCGGATTCGTCAACGGCTCGGCTCGACCAGCCGTGGGGAGCTGTTCGCCCAGCTACGGGAACTGGTGGGTGGGCCGGGGTAGCGGCAGTTGCCCGGTCCGTTCGTGATCACTTCGTGATCGCGCGGTTTCGCCGGCTTCCACGGCCGCGAGTGTCACGTGGGGCAGGTTTCTGGGGCTGGATTCCTGCCTGGTGTGCCTCTCGTGTGGGCGGCCGTGGCGTCGGGTGCTTTCGGGCTGCCGGTGACCGTCGGGGGTGCGAACTACAGTTCGAGTCGTGGCGGTGGAGGCGGGGTTCGCGGTGGGCGACGGGGTGTTCGACACCCCGCTGCCCGGCGTGCCGTTCGCCGACCCGCGGGCTGCGGTGGGGCAGGAGTGCGAGGCCGGGCTGGTGGCCTGGCAGGCCCGGATGGTGCACGACGAGTGGCGGCGGGCGTGCTGGATGCTGGAGACGGCCCGGGCCCGCGCGGACACGCTGCAGCGGTGGCCGGAGCCGGATCCGCGGGTGATCGCCGCCCGGCTGGGGTGGTCGGTGGCGATGGCCGCCTCTCGCCTGGAGACCGCGCAGGGTGCCCTGGAGCGGCTCCCGCGGCTGGGGGAGGCGATGCGGGAGGGCCGGGTGGAGCACGCCAAGGCCGCGGTGTTCGTCGCCGGGTTGCGGGATGTGACCGACGAGCAGGCCACGGTGGTGGTCGATGCGCTTCTGTCTCAGGCTCCGAAGTTGGGGGTGTGGGAGCTGCAGCAGCGGATCGCGGCGGCGGTGAAGGACGTCGACCCGCTGGGGGCGGAGAACCGCCGCGACGCGGCGGTCGCCCGGTCGCGGGTGTCGACGCGGATCGCGCCGTCGGGGGCGGCGGAGATTCACGGGCTCGATTTGGATCCCGGGATGGCGGTGCCGGCGTTCGAGCGGATCGTCGCGATCGCCGAGGAGGCCCTGTCTCAGCTCAAGGCGGCGGGCAACTCGGTGGGGCCGGCGAAGGTGCAGGCCCAGGTGTATCTGCGGCTGCTGCACGGCTGCCCGCACGGCAGTGATGACCTCGCGATATTGGAACAGGTCGTCCTCGACCTCACCACCCCCGCCGACCCCACCGATGATGTCGGGAACCTGACCGACCTCGACGACCTCCCCGACCCTGATGACGGGCCGGACGACGGCCCGGACGACGGCCCGGACGACGGCCCGGACGACGACGACCCGGACGACGAGGGCCCCGACGGCCCCTCGGACGGCGGCCCCGACGCTCCCGACGACAAGGGTCCGAACGAAGGCCCCGACGACAGTGGGCCCTGTGGCGCCGGGCCGGACGACAGCGGTCCCTCGGACAGCGGTCCCTCGGACAGCGGGCCCGTCCCGCGTGAAGACGGCGGCCCGGACGAACGCCCCGACGCCGGCCGGGGGAGCGACCACGCGCCTGACGCAGCTACCGCGGAGGACCTCGACACTCTCTTGCTCACTGCTTCACCGCCGGGGTGGCAGCCCGGGGACCCGGAACCGGACCCGCCGCCACCGGACACTCCCGATCCTCGGGTGCCGAGCACCGAGCCGCCGCCGGACGTGGCCGCGCGGTGGACCGAACGCGGGCTGGTGTTCCCACCCGCCACCCTGCGCACCACGTTGGCGTGCGTGCTCGGGCTGCAACGCGCCCACGGCCGTATCGGCGCCGGCACGTTGACCGGCTGGGACGCCTACCGCGCCGCCTGGGCGAGAACCTGCGCCCAGTTCCGGGTCCTGCTCTACGACCCCGACGGCGCCCTCGAACACGTCCTGCTGGTCAAAGCCCCGCAGCAGCCCGGCGCGGACCCCCGCTACCGGCGCCAGGTCGTCGAACTCACCGCCCACACCAGCGAGGTCGACACCCTCGACCCCGAGCGGCAACTGATCGGGATCTGGGCCGAACTCGCCCGCCGCGCCAAGAATGCGCTGGCCGCGGCGAGAGCACGACCACCAGAGGACCACCCCGCGCACAGCACCCGCGAGGCCGGCCACCGGTTCCCCGGCGCCGAGCTCACCCGCTGGATCCACGCCCGCGACCGCACCTGCCGGTTCCCGATGTGCACCGTCCCCGCCGTCGCCTGCCCGATCGACCACACCCACGACCACACCTATGGCGGACCCACCCAGGCCGACAACCTCGGGCCCCTGTCCGTCGGCGACCACGTCCGCAAACACGACCCGACCTCCGGCTGGACCGTCCGCCAGACCAGACCCGGCCGATTCGTGTGGACCGCCCCCACCGGCACCCACCACGTCGTCGAACCCGACCCCTACCGGCCCCTACGACCGGTCGGACGAGACCGGTTCGACCACGGCATCACCGACACCCGCACCACAGCCCGCCCCACGCGGCCCTGGCAGCCACGCACCGACCAACACGGGCACCTCACCGACGCCCAACGACAGACCCTGCACGACCTCGACCGCAGGAGGCGCCGACAGCAGAACCAACCCCCGAACCCCCACGACGACGACCCGCCGTTCTGACCGGCTGGCCACCGGGCTCGCGGGGCAGCACCGTGCACCCATGCTCGTCGCGCACCTGTCCGATCTGCACCTCGACCCCGCACGGCCCGAGACGCTGGACCGGGCCCGCCGCGTCGTCGACCACGTCCGCGCGCTGGACCCACGTCCCGACCTGAACCTCGCGTCCGGGGACATCACCGACCACGGAACCGACGAGGAGTACGCCCACGCCGCGGAGCTGTTCGCCGGACTCGACGTGCGCATGCTCCCCGGCAACCACGACCGGCGTCCGGCGATGCGGACGATGCTCGGACTCCCGCGGACCGACGAGCCGATCACGTCGATCCACCCGATCGGGGCGGTCACGCTGGTGCTCGCCGACTCCCACGTGCCAGACCACGACCACGGCGAGCTCGCACCCGAGAGCCGGGACGCGATCGCGGAGGCCGCCGCACGCCCCGGGGTCCTGGTCGTCGCGCTCCACCACCCGCCGATGCCGATCGGGAGCAGGCTGCTCGACCCGATCCGACTGCTCGACCCCGAGCCCCTGCTCGGGCCGCTACGCGGGCGCGGACACCCCTCCGTGGTCCTCTGCGGTCACGCCCACACGCCGCTGGCCACGACGGTCGACGGCATCCCGGTGCGGATCGCGCCGGGCGTGGTGTCGACGTTGCGGCTGCCGTGCGAGCCGCAGCCCGACACGGCCGACCGCGGTGCACCCCCGGGCTTCGCCCTGCACGTGCTCGACGAGCGCACCGGCGACCTCGCGACGCACGTCCGCACGCTCGCGACGTGAGGGGGACGCGTCCCGGGCCCGACCCCCGTCAGGCCCGGGACGCGAGGATCAGGAGGCCGAACCGACCGGCGTCGGGACCGCCACCGGGAGCGGACCGGAGGAGACGCGCGGAGCCGGGAACGGCCCGTCGTCGGGAAGGACGTCGACGGCGGAGCCGCGCGTGAACTCGAGCGTGGTCGGCTCGAAGCCGAGGAGCCGCTGGAAGTGGCGTAGCCCGGAGTCGAGCCAGAGGGCGGTGTCGACCGCGAGGTGGCGCACGCCGCGCTCGATCAGCTCGCCGACGAGGTGCGCCGAGAGGAGGTAGCGGGCGGGGCCGGCCTCGCGGTCGGGCGCCGAGAGCATGAGGTCGAGCCGCGCGAACGGGCCGTCGGCGGAGGTCAGGGCGATCACCTCGGTGACGTCGTCGGCGTCGCGGGCCACCCACGCCTGCACCAGCCCACCGACGAGGTCGGCCCGGACGCCGGGCAGCAGGTCCTCCTCCTCGCGGGCCCGCAGCAGGGCCGAGATCCGGACCTCGGCCTCGACCCGCCCCATCCGCCGGCAGGTCACCCCGGCCTCGCGGGCCCGGCGGCTGTTGGTGCGCAGGGCCTGCTTCGAGCGGCCGCGCAGGTAGTCCTCGACCGAGTCGGGCAACGACAGCACCGACACCGCGAGCCGGCGCGGGACCCCGGAGCGTGTCCCGTCGTACTTGGCCGCCATCCGGTCGCCGGCCTCCGAGACCGAGCTCGTGACCAGGAGCTGCGGCAGGTCGGCGAGCACCGGCATCCGCTCACGCAGGGCCGGGACCGCGCACGCCACCGTCGCCGCCGTCCGGCGCATCCGGCCCTGCACCCGGTGCCGCCGCTGCAGGGCCTCACCGAGGCGCACGAACTCCGGATCCGCCAACCCGCTGCCTGCCGAGCCCACACACGCCTCCGTCGTCGGGGGTTCGCCCGGCCGGGAGTCCTTCCCGGCGAGCGCTGTCCACCACCGACAACGGCGCGTCCGTATGGCGTTCCTGATACTCCGAAAGGTGCACTGACTCTGCGTCCATATGCACCACTCGTTCGAGGGTCACGCGGTCGTGAGGGCCACCAGCATGCCCTCGCAGCTGCGGACGACGACCCCGCACGCGTCGGCGGTCGCCCGGTCCAGCATCGGAGAGGCCGCCCGTCGGCGCCAGCGTCCCAGGGCGTCGGTGACCGCCGCCCGGCACGTCGCGGCGTCCGCGTCCGGGTCGAGGCCCAGACGTGCGGCCGCCCGGGACCCGGTTCCCCCGATCAGGCGCTCCGCCTCGTCGCGCGCCTCCGCGGGCAGGGGCACCGAGCGCGTCCGCAACGCGGCCAGGAGCCGGAGCTCGGCGAACTCGTGCGCGCTCGCGAAGACGCGCTCGACCTCCGCGCGCAGCGCCGCGGCCGCCGGACGCGGCTCCCGCTCGAGCACGAGCTCCACGGCGAGCAGCGCGGAGCGCGCCTTGAGCAGGTCCCGTCGTTCGCCGAACTGCGTGGCGAGCACCTCGCGCAGCTCGTCCAGACCGCTCGCGGCGACCAGCTCCGTGGCGAGTCGTGCGGCGTCCGGAGCGTGGTCGCGGAGGGCCGCGAGCGCGGTCCGCACCCCGAACACGCCCAGCCGCGCCAGCAGGGCGCGGCGGGTGTCCGCCCCCGGTGCGTCCGCGGGCAGCCGGTCGCGCAGGGAGTCCGGCGGCGTCACGAAGCGGTCCGTGGAGAGCAGGAGACCGTCGGTGACCTCGGAGGGCAGTGCCGCGAGCGCGCGGAGTGCGAGGAACTCGTCCTGACGCAGGGTCCGCCCGGACAGGGCGACCAGCCCGGCGACGGCGACCACGGTCTGGCAGAGCGCGGAGAGCTTCTCGTCCGTGCGGTACCGACCGGCAATCCGCCGGGCGGAGTCGAGCGCGTCGATCCGGCCCGCCCCGATCTCGTCGGCCCGGGAGAGGACCGCGATCGTGGAGACCGGGGTGGCCCGGGCGACGTGCCGGTCGTGGAACGACTCGAGGAACCGGGCGTCGGCCGAGTGCAGGTGCCGCATGAGGTAGAGCACGGCGTCGGCCTGACCTGGCGCCTCGTCGGAGGAGAGGAACTCCCGCGCCCGCCCGGAGGTGTCGGCGGTCAGCGAGGCGATCCCGGGCGTGTCGATCAGCGACGTCGTCCGCAGCCCGGACGACGGCCAGTCCACGGTGAGCCGGTCGACGGCCGCGGGGTCCTCCCCGTCGAGGTCGACGACGAGACCGCCGTGCTCGGTGCGCCGCGTCCGCAGCGGCCGTGCCGGGCCCCGACGCGGGTGCAGCACGATGCGGGGGCTCGGCCCGTCCTGGTACCAGGTGACGACCCGGGTGCACTCGCCCGCGTCCGTGGCCGCGATCTCCTCCCCCACGAGGGCGTTGAGCAGCGTCGACTTGCCCGCCTTCACCTTTCCGGCGATGGCGAGCCGCAGCGGCTCGTCGAGCCGGTCCAGGTGGTGCCGCAACCAGCCGGCGGCCCGCGGGCTGTCGCCGTAGACCTCGAGCGTCCGCTGCAGCAGGGTCCGGGTCCGGACGCCGAGCGCGGGCGCGCGGGCGGGCGCCTCAGTCATCGCCGACCAGCGCCTTCGCGCGCTTCTCCAGGGCAGCGAGCCGGTCGAGCTCCGTGGTCAGGGTCCGCACCCGCTCCTCGCGCTCGCTCGTCACGGTCTTCACCGCGGCCTGGGCGGACGCGACCGACTCCGCCATCGACGTCGACACCTGCGCGGCGATCTCCTGGAAGTGGTCGCGCAGGTGCCGCTGGACGGCGCGCAGCAGGTCGCGGGAGTCCTTGCCGACCGCGAAGGTGACGTCGTCGACGTGCCGGCGCACCGCCTGCTTGGCGTCCGCGCGACGGCGCTCGAGCAGGCGTTTGCGCTCGTCGCGCACGCCCTTGGCGCCGAGGAGCACCGCGGCGGCCCCCGTGATCGGGTTGAGCATCGCCATGCCCGCCAGGCTCGTGATCAGGCCGAACATCATCACGCCACCCTGGCCGCCGCGCATGCCGGTGATCAGGGCGGACCCGAGGTTGAACTTCGCCATCTCGGGTCGGATCATCGGCGCGACGTGCCCGCCCGTGCCCGGGGCCCGGTCGCGGGACAGGTCCGGGAGGTCCACCTGCCCGCCGGCCACGAAGTGGTCCGCGACGACCAGGGACAGGTGCTGCGCGCGCTGGCTCGCCCAGACGAAGTTCGTCGACGCGGCCTGGGCCACCGCCGCGTGCAGCCACTCCGCGAACTGGTCCCAGATGACGGCCGGGTCGTCACCCTCCAGCGTCTCCTCGGCCTCCTTCTGCAGCGCCCGCATCCGATCGCGCAGGTCGTGGTCGATGTCGGACTGCAGGTCCCCGAACCCGTCGTTGAGCGTGGTCTGCCACCGGGACGACCGCTTCTTCAGGTCCTCCGCACGCTGCTTCGCGTCCTGCAACCGCGCGATCAGGCGGTCGGCCTCGACGGGGTTCTGCTGCGCCTGCAGCTCGGCCCGCATCCGGTAGGAGATCTGCTCGACGACGGCGAGGACGTCCCGCGAGGCCGCCCGGCGGTCGAGCTGCTCGGACTGCGCCAGCACCTGCTCACGCAGGTAGGTGACGAAGGCCTTGAAGCCGGACTCCTCGTTGAGCGCCGCGTCGTTCGCCGCCGCCGCGGCCCGCCGCAGCACCGACGACACCGGCAGGATCGGCGCCCGGACGCCCTGGCGGTCGAGGTGGCCGCGGTCGAGGTCGGCGATCCGGCGCCACTCCGGGTACAGGTCGGTCTTGGTGAGGACGCACGCGACCGTCGGACACAGCGCCGTCGCCTGTTGCAGGAACCGCAGCTCGGGAGCGGTGTACTCGGTGGCGCAGTCCGAGACGAGCAGGACCGCGTCGGCGGTCGGCAGCGCCGCCATCGTCATCGCGCCGTGCGCGGACCCGAGACCGCCGACGCCCGGGGTGTCGACCACGACCAGGCCCGTCGAGAGCAGCTTGCGCGGGACGGTGACCTCGACGTGGCTCACCCGCTCCCGGTTGCCGGGGTTGCCCGCCTCGGAGACGTAGCGCGACAGGTCGGAGAACGGGACGTCGGTGCGCTCGGCGCGGACCTGCCCGTCGGCCGGGCCCGCGGCCTCACGCACGACCGTCACCGACGGCGCGCCGGCGGTGTACCGGACGGCGGTGGTGACCGCCGTGGAGATGTCGTCGTCCTCCGGGCAGACGTCGGCCGAGACCAGCGCGTTCACGAGCGCGCTCTTGCCCTGCTTGAACTCCCCGACCACCAGCACGCGCACGTCCGGGTCGGCGACCCGGCGCCGGGTGGCGTCGAGCCGCGCGGTCAGATCGGGGCGCTGGTAGGCGACGGTCGCCTTCTTCGCGAGGTCGATCAGGTCCAGGGCCGGCGTCGACGGCACGGCTGCTCCTTCCGGACGGCTCAGAGGTCGAGGACGTCGTGCGTGAGGTGGACCTCGACGGGGTCCGCGGCGTGGTGGAGGTCCCCGTACGCGCCGGGATGCTCGGGATGGCCGGGATGGCCGGGGTGGTCGTGGTACCGGTGCACCGCCGGCTCGTCGAACGGGTCGGTCACCGCCCCGTTCCCGACGTCGGGTCCGTCCTGCGGCTCCGCGGTCCCGGGGTCCTGCGCCGGCACGTCGACCGCTGCGGGCGTGGGGTCGTGGTGGTCCACGACCGCTGCCGCCCCGTGGGGGGCGACGACGTGCGCCACGTCCAGGTCGGTCGGCCCGGGGAGGTCGTCCAGGAACGCGGTCGGGTCGTGCGGTCCGACCGGCACGGGGTCGTCGAGGTCGTGGTCGGCCTCGCCCGCGTGGGGCCCGGCCAGCACGGCCTCGGAGACGTGGGCGAACTGCCGCGCCAGCGCGTCCAGGGGGTGCTCCCCGACGTGCTGGGCCTCCACCGGGCCGGTGCGCCCGGGGTCGATGTCGTGGCCCAGCCGCGCGGCCACCCCGTCGGTCACGAGCGGGAGCGCGTGGTGCAGGTCCGCCGGGACGACGTGCCCGAAGCCCTGTTCCCCGAGGAGCCCCCGGGGATCGGCGGCGAGGCGGGCGCGCAGCTGGGGGTCGACCGCGAGGCGCGTCGCCCACTCCAACAGGCTCGACGGCTCGTCGGCGAGGTCGGTCACGGCCTGGCTCACCTCCTCGGACCTCGACGATCGGCGCGGGGACCCGAACGATCCGGTGGAACCGACGCCCCGGCCCGCCGTCGTCGGTGGGCCGGGGTACGGGGTCAGCCGACGTGGCCGCCGTCCCCGCCGTGGTCGCCGCCGCCGTGGTCACCGCCGTGAGCGGCGTGCGCGGGCTCCTCGTGGTGGGCCGACCCGGAGTCGTCCGACCCGAGCCCGGTGCTCGAGGAGCCGTGGTCGAGGTCGGTGACCCCGCCGTGGCCGCCGTCGTCGGTGATGTCGGCCGCGGGGTCGTGGCCCGCGTCCGTGGTGTGCTCGGAGCCCGCCGGGTCGTGCTGCTCGATCTCCGGGACCGGCCTCGGCGCCGGCGCGCCGAAGTCGAGGTCCTCCGCCGTGCCGCCCGCGTGGTCGATCGGGGCGGGGGCGCCGAAGTCCGGGTCGCCGGGGTGCCCGGGGTCGGTCGTGGGGGAGGTCGTGGACGAGGTGGTCGTCCCCGCCGGGGCCGTGGGCGACGTGCCCGGCACGTCGTCGAGCCCCGGGTCGGTGCCGGCCGGGTGCAGCGGGTCGGCGCCGGCCGGGTGCAGCGGGTCGGTCGACGCGGGCGGGGTGGTCGTGGTCGTGCCGGAGGTGCCGGCCGCCGGGTCGCCGGGGTGCGTCGAGTCGGCGGGAGTCGTGGTGGTCGGGTCCGTGCCGGCCGGGCCCGTGGTGGTCGAGTCCGTGGTCGGGTCCGTGGTCGGGTCCGTGGTCGTCGAGCCGTGCGTGGGCTCGCCCGTGGTGCCCGGGTGGTCCCCGGCCGGGTCGCCGGTGCTCCCGTGGCCGCCCGCCGGCTCGCTGCCCGTCGTCGTGCCCATCGGGGCCGTGGTCGAGCCGCCGCCGGTCGGGTCGAGGGGTGCGTTCGCGTCGACCGGGACGACGATCGGCGGCGTGCCGGAGGTCCCGGTCGTGGTCCCGGTCGTCTGCCCGGTCGTCGGGGCGGGCTGGCCGGGCGTACCCGTCGTCGACGACGGGGTCGTGGTGCCGGGCGTGGTCGGCGGGGTGTGCTGTCCGGTCGTCGGATCCGTCGGGTCCCCGCCGTGGGTGGTCTCCACGACCGGCGGGGTGTGGCCCCGCGGCGGCCAGTCCTCGTCGGGGAAGGGCACGTGCTCGATCGGCACGGGACGGCCGATCACCACGTTCCCGTCGATGTCGATGTCGATCTCGATGTGCACGTGGATGGTCTCGCGGAACGTCTCGTTGCAGTGGTGCGCGAAGATCCGCTCGCACTCGTGGTGCTCCCAGTCGCCGCCCCGGTGCTCCCAGTGGCCGCCGTCGTGCCCGCTGGACCCGTGGCCGCCGGACCAGTGCCCGCCGGACCCGTGGTCACCGTCCGACCAGTGGTCGCCGCCCGACCAGTGGTGCGACTCCTGCTGGTAGCAGTGCGAGCGCTCGATCACGTACGAGAACGTGGTGCTCGAGCTGTAGTCGATGCCGAAGCGCTCGAACAGGGCCCAGCGGTCCGACAGGAGCTCCGCCTGCTCCTCGGGCGAGCACCCGCGCAGGAAGTCCATCATCGCGTCGAAGTGCGCCGACTGCTCGGCGGTCGCCTCGGGCGGCAGCGCGCCCCCGAGCGCGTCGACGGAGGAGCCCGCGTCGCCCGGGGTGACGGGTCCGTCGAGCCCGTCGAGGCCGGCGGGGTCTCCGTGGTCGCCCGTCGGGGTCGACGTACCGGGGTCGGTCTGCCCGGACCCGGACGCGGACCCGGAGGAGGTGTCGGGGGACGGGGTCGACTCGGCCTGCCCGCCGGTGCCGGCCGTCGGCTCGGCCGAGGGGGACGCAGTGGTCATCGGGGTCTCCTGGTTCTCGGGGCGATGCGCTCGCCGGGCGTCGGGGCCGGCGGTCGGCGACGACCGGAGCGGCGGACGGCGGGAACGTTAGGAACCCGCGAACCCCGGGCCATCGGGGCGAGACCGACGGCGACGGGGGAGCACGTCGGGGAGTGTCGTCACCCCATGTACCGGGGGACAGGGGATGCTCACTCGAACGGATGAGGGGATTTGCCCTAGTCCGCGTTCCGACCGGCTGACTGGTGACCCAGGGCCGCGATACTCCTGCCATGACCCCGCCGCGTGCCTATCGCCTGGGCATCGACCTCGGCACGACGTACACCGCGGCGGCCGTGTCCCGGCGGTCCGGCACCGGGTGGTCGGAGCCCGAGATCGTCGCCCTGGGCAGCCGCACGGCGGCGGTCGCGTCCGTACTCCACCTCTCCGCGGCGGGCGACGTGCTCGTCGGCGAGGCCGCGGAGCGGCGCGCCCACACCGAGCCCGAGCGGGTGGTCCGCCAGTTCAAGCGCCGGGTCGGCGACGACGTCCCGCTCGTGGTGGGCGACGGCGTGCACACCGCCCAGGCCCTCGCCGCCCGGTTGACCCGCTGGGTCGTCGACCGGGTGGCCGAGCGGGAGGGCGGCCCGGCCGACGCCATCGCCGTCACCCACCCCGCGAGCTGGGGCGACCACAAGCGGGAGCTCCTGGCGGGCGCGCTGCGCGACGCGGGGCTGACCGGCACGACCTTCCTCTCCGAGCCCCAGGCGGCCGCCGTCGCGTACGCGGCCAAGGAGCGGGTCGAGGTCGGGGCACCGGTCGCCGTCTACGACCTCGGGGGCGGGACGTTCGACGCCGCCGTGGTGCGGCGCGCCGCGACCGGCTTCGAGCTGCCGGGGCGCCCAGAGGGCATCGAGACGCTCGGCGGCGTCGACTTCGACGACCGCGTCGTCGACCACGTCCGCGCCGGCCTCGGCGCGGCGTTCGACGAGATCGACACCGAGGACCCCGACGTGCTCGCGGCCCTCCGGCGGCTGCGCCAGGAGTGCGTCGAGGCGAAGGAGGCGCTCTCCTCCGACACCGAGGTCACGATCCCGGTGATGCTGCCCTCGCTGCGGACGAACGTGCGGCTGACCCGGCGCGAGTTCGAGGCCATGATCCGCATCTCGATCGACCACACCGTCGGGGCGCTCATGCGGACCGTCGAGTCCGCGGGGCTCACCGCGGAGGACCTGCAGGCGGTCCTGCTCGTCGGCGGGTCCTCGCGCATCCCCCTGGTCGCCCAGATGGTGTCCGAGGCGGTCGGGCGGCCGGTGGCCGTCGACACCGACCCGAAGACCTCGATCGCGGTCGGGGCCGTGCTCACCGTCGCCCCGCGCACCGCGGACCCGCGTCCGTCGGCCTCGGCGGTCCCGGCCGGCCCCGACGCGGCCGCCTCGGCCGCGGTCACCTCGAAGGTGAGCTGGCGGACGGCCTCGTCCGGCCCGTCGTCCGGGCTGCTCGACCTCCGCCCGGCTGCCCCGACGCGCCCGAGCGGGCCGACCCCGTCGTCTGCCCCGTCGTCTGCCCCGTCGGGACCCACCCGGACGACCCGACCGGGCCGGGGCGAGGCCGTGACGGGCCCCGGGTCGGGCCGGCTCCCGGCGGCGCCGACCTTCCGCACGGGCCCGGGGTCGGGCTACTTCCCGTCGCCGAACCACGGGCTGGGGCCCAGCTCCTCGCCGTTCCGCTCTCCGGCCGCCGACGACCGGACGACCCTGACCCCCGGCGGCCGCACGCCGCCCCGTCCCCCGCTCGGCCCGTCCGCCCCGGAGGAGGCCGACGCCGGTGGGGCGCCGGAGACGCCCCCGCGGTCGCGGACCCGCCTCCTGGTGATGACGGGAGCCGCGGTGCTCCTCGTCGCGGGGCTCACCACCGGAGGAGTCGTCTACGCCCGGGGTGCCTCGGTGTCGGCCACGTTGGTTCCGCCCGCACCGACCACGAGCGAGGTCGTCCCGGCGGTCGTCGTCCCGACGAACGCGGTCGTCGCCGAGGACCCGGCACCCGCCGGGAACAGCGGCACCGCCGGCGGGGGTGCGACGGGCACCGGGTCGCGGAGCGGCTCGGGCGGCGGGAGCTCCTCGGGCGGCTCGTCCGGTGGCTCGTCCGGCGGACACCACGGTTCGACGACGACCACGACCACCACGAGCCGGTGGAAGCCGACGGAGGACCCTCGCCCGACCGACCAGCCGACGCCGGAACCGGGGTCGGGGTCGGGGTCGGGGTCCTAGCGGGGCCCCACCGCGTCGCCGCGGGTGCGGGCCGAGGGGAACGGCAGCGTCTGCACCTCGCCGTCGGGACCGGTCCGCTCGTCCAGCGGGTGCTCGTCGACGCTGCCGCGGGTCTGCACCCAGAACCAGGCGCCCCAGCCCGCGGCGGCCACGCCGACGAAGCTCACCAGCCGGTAGAGCAGGACCGCGGCGAGAGCGGGGTGCGACGGGACGCCGCCCGCGACGAGCGCCGCGAGCAGGGCACCGTCGACGAGGCCGAGGCCACCCGGCAGGAACGCGAGGCTCGAGGCGGCGGTGGCCGCGGCGTAGGCGACCAGGACGAGCGAGAGGGTCATCCCGTTGGCCCCGACGGCGACGCAGCAGGCCGCGAGGCAGGCGATGTCGAGGAGCCAGTTCGCCAGGGCCGAGAACCCGACCACGACCCGGCCGCGGGCGTCGAGCTCGATCAGCGCGAGCCCCTCGATCTGGGCGACGAGCTCGGGGACGCCGGTCTCGCGCGGGCGCCGCCGGACCTTGTTGACCAGGCGCAGACCCGCGGTCGCCGCGGCGGTGATGAGTCCGGGCCGGCGGCTGACGACCACGATGAGCGCGCCGAGCGCGACCACCCCGGCGAGCTGGAGCAGCTGCGGCCCGAGCGTGGTCGCCCGGCCGTTGACCACCAGCGCCGAGCCGACCGCGATCCCGGCGAGGGCCAGGCTGGCGGCCACTCCGCCCGCGACCATCGTCCAGGTGGTGACCGGCCCGGACGCGCCCCAGGCGCGCCGCTTGCGGAAGGTGTAGGCCGTCGAGAGCGCGGCGCCGCCGGGCACCGTGAGGTGCAGGGCGTTCGCCGCGAGGGTCACCATCACGACCGCGCGGAACCGGACCCGCACGGCGGCGGCTCGCAGCAGACGGTGGTGCAGCAGGGAGAACGCCAGGATCGAGGCCGCCTCGCAGACGACCGCGAGGGTCACCCACATGGCGTCCGCGTCGCCGAGGGCGGCGGCCGCGGCCTCGATGGTCGGCCAGATGAGGAAGCACCCGACGGCGAGCCCGGAGACCACGACGATCCCTGCGAGGACGCGGGTGGTGCGGGCGGACGCGACGCGCCGGACCCGGCCGATCACCTCACCCGTCGTCACCGTCACGACCTCCACTGTCCTCCATCGGCCGCATTCCGGGAACGCGGGGTGCCGAGCGTCGCCGATCGGATTAGCCGTTCGGCGGCAGCGCCACACGCGCCGACCCGACCGGACGTGTGGGGTGTGCGTCTCAGGCGGCGGCCGGGGCCGCGGTCACGGCAGGGGGCGCACCCACCACCAGGTCGCCGCCTCGTCCTCCCGGGCCGTCTGCCGGACGAAGCCGCACCGCGTGAGCACGGTGGTGGAGGCGCTCGGCCCCGGCGCGGTCCGCGCCACGACCCGCACCAGCCCGGCGCGTCCGGCACGCGCCACCCAGGTGCGCACGGCCGCCGTCGCGAGGCCGCGCCCCCGGCGGGCGGGGGCGACGTGGTAGCCGACCTCCACCTCGCCGTCGCGCGGCGGACCCGTGAAGCCCCCCATCCCGACGACCTCGCCGCCCTCGAGGAGCAGGTGCGTCAGCCACCGGGGGTCGACCCCGCCCTCGAGGGCCTCGACGGTCGGTTCCAGCGTGCCCGGTTCGTCCCAACCCTCGACGAGCGTGAGCCCGAACCGCTCACCGAAGGCCTCGGGTTCGAAGGCGAGCGTCACCGCCTCCTCGACGGTCACGGGCCGGACGTCCACGTCCCGACACGCTAGGGGCTTGCCCCGGCGGCGAGAATCGCGGACATGGGATCCCTGTGGCACCCGTTCTCCGACATGGCCGCCGTCCGCGAGCACGAGTTCGTCGTCGACCGCGCCGAGGGCGCCTGGGTGTACGACGAGGCCGGCCGCGCCTACCTCGACGGGTGCGCGAGCCTCTGGTACGCCAACGTCGGGCACGGCCGCCGGGAGATCGTCGACGCGGCGATGCAGCAGATGAGCCGGCTCGAGGCCTACTCGTGCTTCGCCGACATCGCGAACCGCCCCGCGCTGGAGCTGGCCGACCGGCTCGCGGCGCTCGCCCCCACGGGCCCCGACACCAAGGTGTTCCTCGGCTCGGGCGGCGCCGACGCCATCGACACGGCGGTGAAGATCGCCCGCGCCTACTGGCAGGCGCGTGGCGAGCACCAACGCGTCCACGTCGTCTCCCGCGAGACCGGCTACCACGGCACCCACGGCTACGGGACCTCGATCGTCGGCATCCCCGCCAACCGCGAGGGCTGGGGCGTGCTCGCCGGGGAGAACACCGTCGCGCCGCAGGACCTGGA
Source organism: Actinomycetospora sp. NBRC 106378 (assembly GCF_030269685.1). GTDB lineage: Bacteria > Actinomycetota > Actinomycetes > Mycobacteriales > Pseudonocardiaceae > Actinomycetospora. Next base: position 345,350 of record NZ_BSTT01000004.1, on the reverse strand, counting down.
CGGGGTGGAGAAGGTGTTCGCCGACGTCGGCCCGGAGCGGATCGCCGCCTTCGTCATGGAGCCGGTCACCGGCGCGGGCGGCGTGCACATCCCGGCCCCGGGCTACGTCGAGGGCGTGGCCGAGCTGTGCCGCCGCCACGGCGTGCTGCTGGTCATCGACAGCGTGATCTGCGGCTTCGGCCGGCTGGGCACCTGGTTCGGCATCGAGCGCTTCGGCGTGCAGCCCGACCTGGTCACCTTCGCGAAGGGGGTGACGGCCGGCTACCTGCCGCTCGGCGGGGTGCTGGTGTCGGCGGCGGTCGCCGAGCCCTGGTGGACGACGCCGGGCGAGCGCACGTTCCGACACGGCCCGACCTACTCCGGGCACCCGACCTGCTGTGCCGCCGCCCTCGCCACGCTCGACGTCTACGAGCGGGAACGCCTCATCCCCCGCGGGCAGGAACTCGAGACCGCGCTGGAGGCGTCCCTGGCCCCGCTGCGCGAGCACCCGTACGTCGCCGAGGTCCGCGCCGGGTTCGGGCTGCTGGCCGCCGTGGAGCTGACGCCGGAGGTGCTCTCGTCCGTGCCCGACGCGCCGAACAAGGTCCTGGCGGGCGCCCGCGCGGCCGGCCTCCTCGTGCGGGGCCTGGGCAAGGGGGTGGCGGTGTCCCCGCCGCTGATCGTCACCGACGAGGAGATCCGGCTCCTGGGCGAGGGCATCCGGGCCGGGCTGGACGCCCTGCCGGACCGGACGCCGGTGCCGAGCGCGCCGGGCGCGTGACCGGCTACAGCCAGCCGCGCTTCTTGAAGATCAGGTACAGGACCACGGCGGCGACGATCATGAGGCCGATCGCGAAGGGGTAGCCGAGGGTCCAGTGCAGCTCCGGCATGTCGTCGAAGTTCATGCCGTAGACGCCGGCGATCACCGACGGGGTGAAGATGATCGCCGCCCAGCTGGAGATCTTCTTGACCTCGTCGCCCTGCGCGAGGCTCGTCTCGGAGAGCCGGCGCATCTCCTCGTTCTGCCGCTGACCGACGAGCGAGGCGTTGACGGTGAGCAGCCGTTCGAGCAGCTGGCGGAAACCGTCGGCGGCCTCGACGCACGACTCGACGTGGTCGGCGACGTCGCGCAGCCCCCGGTGCAGGACCACCGCGTGCGGGTCGTCCTCGGTCTCGGCCAGGAGGGTGCCCAGGATCGCGCGCAGCGGGTCGGTGGCGCGTTGGAACTCGATGACCTCGCGGGAGAGGTGGTAGATGCGCCGCGAGACGTCGGGGTCGCCGCCGAACACCTCGGTCTCGATCTGGTCGATGTCCCGGCGCAGCTCGTGCACCACGGGCCGGTAGTCGTCGACGATCCGGTCGAGGATGCCGTAGAGCACGGCGCGCGGGCCGAGGCGCAGCAGGTCGGGATGGTCCTCGAGCCGCCGGCGGACGTCCGCCAGGTCGGGGGTCTCGGCGTGCCGCACGGCGACCACGAAGTCGGTGCCGAGGAAGAGGTGGACCTCGCCGACCTGGACGTCCTCCTCCTCGTCGACGTACCAGGCGGGGCGGAGCACGACGAAGTCCACGTCGTCGTAGCGCTCGAACTTGGGACGCTGGTGGGCGTGCACCGCGTCCTCGACGGCGAGCTCGGGCAGCGAGAAGTCGCGGGCGACGCGCGAGATCTCGTCGTCGTCGGGGCGCAGCAGGCCGATCCACGCGAAATCGGCGGGCCCGCGCCCGTCGGACGACTCCTCGTCCCGCAGCACGCCGAGCGTGCCGTCCAGGGTCTCGGGCTCCGCCTCGCGACGTCCGCCCCGGTACACCGCGTTGTCGACGACGCTCATGCCGGGCCGAATACCCGACGGCGGATCGGAGCACGACCCGCCGTCGGGAAATTTACGTCGATCAGCTCACGAACTGCACGAGCGCGCGGTTGAACTCCTCCGCGTGCGTGGCGTTGAAGCCGTGCGGTCCGCCCTCGACCACGACCGTCTCGGCGTTCGTGATCGCCGCGGCGGTGCGCTTGCCGGAGACTTCGAACGGCACGATCGCGTCGGAGTCGCCGTGGATGACCAGGACCGGGATGCCGGACTCGTCGATCGTCGCGAGGTCCGCGCGGAAGTCGGTGCGGCCGAAGGCGGCGATGCAGTCGAGCGTGCCCTTCGGCGAGGCGAACTCGGCGATGTGGCGGTGGTACTCGCGGTTGGGCCCGGAGACCAGCGGGCCGTTCCCGGCGTCGAAGAAGTTCTTCGTGAACTCCTCGAGGAACGCGATGCGGTCGCCGGTCACGCCGCCCTGGAACTGCTCGATCGTGGCGTCGTCGAGCCCGCCGTCGGGGTTGTCGTCCGACTTGTACAGGTACGGCGGCACGGCGCCGGCGAAGACGGCCCTCGCGACGCGGGCCGTGCCGTACCGGCCGAGGTACCGCGCGACCTCGCCGCCGCCCATCGAGAACCCGACGAGCGTGGCGCCGGTGACGTCCAGCGTGGTGAGCAGCGTGTCGAGGTCCGCGGCGAACGTGTCGTAGTCGTAGCCGTCCCACGGCTGGGAGGAGTCGCCGAAGCCGCGGCGGTCGTAGGTGATGACGCGGTGGCCCGCGTCGATCAGGGCCGGGACCTGGTTCTCCCAGGATCGGCCGGACAGCGGCCAGCCGTGGATGAGGACGACCGGGCTCCCCGCGCCCTGGTCGGTGTAGTGCAGTTCGATCGGAGCGCCGTTCTCGGTTCCGACCTGGACGCGTGCCATGCCTGTCGACCTCCTCGTGTGGCGGACGACGGGTCTCGCCGTCCGTCCGACAGGCGAAACCTCGATTGCGCGCAATCGATGTCAGCGGATGGGGATGGTCCTGCTCTCACCCGACGGGGGAACGTCCGAGCTCGGACCGGTGTTGCCGGACGCCGCGATCGGCTGGACGGTGCTCCGTCCCGACGGCGACGACGGCGGGCTCGGCGGGGGCGCGGGAGTGGCGGCGGGCGCCGCGTGCTCCTCCGGTGCGGTCCCCTCGTCGGAGTGGCGGTCGGGATCGTCGACGTCGGAGTGGTCGTCGGCGGCGGCGTCGTCTCCGTACGCATCGAGGTCGCTGTCGCTCATCCCGACGTCGGCGAGGGCGTCCCGCACGGTCTCCTGCGCCTCCGCGCGGGCCCGGGCGGCCTCCTCCTGCGCCGCCGCGGCCGCACTCCCGCCGTGGCCGGAGGTGGCGTCGACCGACCGCTCGACGTGGCCGTGGTGGCCGGCCCCGTCGTGACCCGACCCGTCCTCGTGGGCGAGGGCGGTGCCGGTGCCGACGACGCCGGTGACGGCGACCGCCAGCGTGGTGGTCGCGACGCGCGCGACGGTGATCGGGCCGGTGTCGGCCGGGCGGGCCGAGTGGGCTCCCATGGTCGTGCCTCCTGCTCCCGGGTCACGGTGGCATCACGAACGTATCCCGAGACGGCTACGGTCACACGTCGCCACGGCGGGGCTACGCTGTCGGAGGTGGCCAGGTTCTACGACGTGCACCCGGAGAACCCGCAGCGTCGCACCATCACGCAGGTCGTGGCACTGCTGCGCGAGGGCGGTCTGATCGTCTACCCGACCGACTCGGGGTTCGCCTTAGGCTGCCGGATCGACGCGCGGGAGGCGGTCGACCGGATCCGGTCGATCCGCCACCTCGACGACCGCCACCACTTCACGCTGGTGTGCCGGGACTTCGCGCAGCTCGGGCAGTTCGTCGAGGTGTCCAACCCGGTGTTCCGCGCCGTGAAGGCCGCGACCCCCGGTCCGTTCACCTTCATCCTGCCCGCCTCGCGCGAGGTGCCCCGACGCCTCGCGCACCCGAAGAAGCGCACGGTCGGCGTCCGGATCCCCGACAACGTCGTGACCCGGGACCTGCTCGACGAGCTCGGCGAGCCGCTGCTGTCGAGCACCCTGCTGCTGCCGGGCGAGAGCGAGCCGCCCACCGAGGGCTGGGAGATCGCCGAGCGCCTCGAGCACCAGGTCGACGCCGTGCTCGACTCGGGCGACCAGGGCAAGGAGCCCACCACCGTGGTCGACCTGTCCGGCCCCGAGCCGGAGATCGTGCGGCAGGGCGCGGGCGAGGAGCGGGTCTGGCGCTGGTGAGCGCTCAGCCGCGCGTGACGTCGAACCGGACGTCGCGGCCCTGCACGCTCCTCACGGTCGCCTTCAGGTTCACCGGCTGACCGTTCTGCGTCCCGGTGCAGGTGATCGTGGCGTTCACCGCGGCCGGGAGCGATCCGGGGCACCGGACGCTGCCGGCGGGGAGCTTCGCGGCCTGCTCGATCTGCGTCTGCACGTCGGCCGCGGCGACGTCGTTCGAGGGGAGCCAGGTCGTCGGGATGCCGACGGTCAGCGCCACGACGAGGGCGACCTCGAGCAGGGTGAGCACCGCGCCGAGGACCACGGCGGCGGTGGCGGTCCCGCGCCCGGTGAGCCGTTCGCGTGGTCCGCGCGGTTCGCCGAACGGCCCGTCGAACGTCGGTCGGGTGGAGGCGGCGATGCGGCGTCGCGCGACGACGCCGAGGACCAGACCGACGGGGGCGACGAGCACCGCGAGCACGAGCGCCACGACGGCGGTGCGGGAGGCGCGGGTGGGCGGAGGCGCCGCCATCCGGTTCGGCCCGCCCGCCCCGTAGATCGACTGCACCGGCGGCCGCGGCGGAGGCGCCCCCGGCCCGCCGGGTGCCGCGCCGGGGAACGGACCCGTCGGCGGGCGTGGTGGACCCGGTGGACCCGATGGACCCGGTGGACCCGGTGGACCCGCTGGACCCGACGGACCCGGTGGCCGTGCTCCCGGGTACGGCCGCTGCTGCCATCCGGGACCGGGACGGCCGGGCGGCGGGGCCTGCGGGGGCATCGGTGTCTCCGGGCGGTCACGGCGTCGGGTCGATCATCGATCGTAGCGACCTCCCCGGGCCCGAGCAGGTGATCGTCCGCGCCCGGACACGACGACGCCCCGCCGGACGGGGTCCGACGGGGCGTCGTGCCGGGTGGCGGCGGGCCGGATCAGGCCTCGGTCGAGGCCCCCTCGGCGGGGGTCTCGTCCGCGGTCGCGTCGGCGGCCGGTGCCACGCCCGCGATCTCGATGCGGCGCGACGCCGGGGTGACCGGCTGCGGGGCGACGTGCGCACCCGCGACCCGGACGCTCAGCACGCCGGCGTCGTAGGACGCGCTCACGGCGTCGGCCCCGACGTGACGCGGGAGGCCGAAGCTGCGGCGGAACGCGCCGCGGCGCGACTCCCGGAAGCCCTGGCCCTCGTGCTCCTCGCGGCGCTCGCCGGCGATGACGAGGCGGTGCTCGACGACCTCGACGGTGACGTCGGAGGCGAGGTCCACCCCGGGCAGCTCGACGCGGACCACGGCGTCGTCGCCGTCGCGGACGACGTCCGCGGCCGGCACGTACCAGGCCGACTCGGCCTGACGCGGCGTGCCGAACGTGCCGCGGACGAGGGCGTCGGCCACGCGGAAGGGACCGAACGGACCGACGAAGCGGGGGTAGCGGATCAGTGCGGAACTCATGGTGGTCCTCCTCGGACGACGGAAGGGGGCCCGGCCTTGCGGGCCACTGACTCCTCCAACCTGAGTCGGGTCGACTCAATTCCCGCCCCCGGGCCGATTCTGGGAACCTGGGGCGATGAGCGAGCCCGGACCCGACTACACCGCCGACGGCGTGCCGACCTTCGACTACGTGCGCGACCGCATCGAGCAGCGCGCGGCGACCGCGGACGGCGCCGACGAGCTCGACGCCGCGACCCCGCAGGCGCACGACCTCGCGCAGCAGGAGGCCGACCGCGCGGAGGCCGCCCGCGTCAAGCTCGAGGAGATCCGCCGCAGCCTCGGCGGCTGACCGGCAGCTGATCTCCGCGTCTCACCCGGTCCTCAGCCGACCCACAGCTCCCGCGGGCAGCCTCGGATCCGAGGGCGTAGCGAGGAGGCCGCGATGGGCGTGACGGTGGGACCAGGGACCGTTCGGGCCGGGCGTCGGACGGCCGGTCCGACCCCGCTGCCCTGGTGGTCGGCCGCCGCCCGTGGCCCGCGGCGGCACCAGGCGGACGCAGCCGGCGGGTTCACCGGCCGGGACCACCGCCACGCGGTGGCCGTCGCCGACGGCGTCGGGGACTCGTCGGCCGCGGCGCACGCCGCCCGCATCGCCGTCGACCACGCCGTCCGCACGGCGGTCCTCGACGGGCGCGCCGACCTCGCGGTGCTGGCGGCCCGCGACGTGCTCCTCGGCGCGGGTCTGCCCGGTGACGCGGCCCTCACCGTCGCCCTCGGCCCCGATGCCCGGCTCGCCGAGCCGACGTGGACGGTGGCGTGGGTGGGCGACGTCCGCGCCGTCGCCCTGATCGACGGTGCGGTCCTCCCGCTGACCCGGGAGCACACGGTGGGCGCCGAGATGCGCGCGGCCGGGATCGCGGTCGCCGACCACCTGGACCACGTCCTGACGACGAGCGTGCGGACGGTGCGCGGCGCCGTCGAGATCGGCCTCACGTCGATCGCCGAGCCGGACGCGCTCGTCCTGGCGACCGACGGCGTGCACCGGGCCCTCGGACCGGACGCGCCGGCCGCGCTGTGCGCCCGGGTGCCCGCCCCGGGTCTGGCCCGGGCGCTCGTCGACGCCGCGGGCGCCGCCGGGACGCGGGACAACGCCACCGCGCTGGTGGTGGCTCCGGTGCGGGTGCCCCGGCCGCGACGGGGCTGATCCACACTGGGCCCGTGCGCGCCCTGTTCGACCTGACCGCCGCCTACGAGCCCACACCCGATCAGCGTCGCGACCCGGTCCCGCCGGTCGAGGCCGTGCTGTTCGACTTCTCCAACACCCTCTTCCACATGGTCGACACGGCCGACTGGCTGCGGTCGGTGGGCCGGGCGACGGACCGTGAGATCGCCGCCGACGTCACGCTGGACGACCTGGCGAGCGCCGCCGCCCGCCCGGACGTCGCGGCCGCGCAGCGCGGCCGCGACCTGTCCGACGACGCCCACCGCGCCGCCATGCGGGCGTGGTTCGCGCAGGTCCCGGTACTCCGCGGGGTCGAGGACACCGCGATCGACCTGCTGCGCGCCCCGGACGCCTGGGTGCCCTACCCCGACACCGCCGCGGTCCTGCAGGCCCTGGCCGACCGCGGCCTGCGGGTCGGCGTCGTGTCCGACATCGGGTGGGACATCCGGGTGCACGCCCGGGCGGCCGGCGTCGAGCACCTCGTCGGGACCTGGGTGCTCTCCTGTGACCTCGGCGTCGAGAAGCCCGACCCCGCCATGTTCACCACCGCCTGCACGGCCCTCGACGTCGACCCGCGGGCCACGCTCATGGTCGGCGACAACCCGGCCCGCGACGGCGGGGCGGTGGCCGTGGGGTGCCGGGCCTTCCTGTTGCCCAGCGAGTTCCGGCTCGGCGAGCGCGGGCTCGGCGCCGTGCTGTCCCTGCTCGGCTGAGCTCAGCCGATCGACGCGGCCAGCGCGGCGGCGAACCGCTGCTGTCCCTCCGGCGAGCGCGCCAGGGCCGCGTCGGCGGGGTTGCGGAGGTTGGCGCACTCGACGAGCACGGTCGGCACGGTGGCGAGGTTGAGCCCCGCGATGTCGGCGCGCGGGTCGAGGCCGTCCCGCCCGATGTAGGTGGCCGGGGTGAAGCCGGCCCCGCGCATCGCGGTGACCGCGGCGTCGGCGAGGGCCCGGGCGGGCCCCCGCTGCGCCGGGTTCAGCGGCGGCGCGGAGTACAGGACGTGGAACCCGTGGCCGGCCGCCGGGGCGCCGTCGGCGTGCACCGAGAGCACGGCCGCCGCCCCGGCCCGCGCTCCCGCCGCCCCGCGCTCGTCGACGCACGGCCCGACGCCGGCGTCGTCGGGCCGGGTGAGCACCACCCGGTAGCCGCGGGCGCGCAGCAGGTCGGCCAGCCGCTGCGACACCGCCCAGGTGAACGCGTGCTCGGGGTAGCCGTCCGCCGTCGACGCGCCGGTCGTGTTGCACGGCTTCGTCCCGCCCCGGCCGTCCGGCACGGGGCGCGCGATCGCGGCCGCGGCCCGGCCGTTGCCGCCGTCGTGCCCGGGGTCGATGACGATCGTCGCCCCCGCGGGAACCACGAAGGTGCCCGGCGGAGCCGCCGGACCCGCCGTCGGGACCGGAACGGCCGCCGGCGCGGCGGGCGCGCTGCCGGGCGCGGCGCACGCGGCGAGCACGACGACGAGGGCGGTGACCAGCAGCGCACGTGACACGCCGCGCGATGGTGCCGCACCGGGTGCGCCGCGCCCGGCAGCACGGCGCCAGAATTCGCGCACATGGAGGAGGTGCTGCTCTGCGACGTCGACGGCACGCTCGCCCTGCGCGCCGACCGTTCCCCCTTCCCCGGGCCGCACGGGGAGCTGCGGGCCGGCGAGGACCTCCCCAATCTCCCCGTCGTCCGGGTCCTCGACGACCTGCGCCGCTCGACCCCGCGCGTCGTGTTCCTGTCCGGGCGCACCGAGGCCGCCCGGGTCCCGACGGAATGGTGGCTGCACGCGCACGTGCTCGGCGGGCGGGAGTGGCCGGAACTCTCCCTGCGGGCGGTGGGCGACACCCGGCCCGACGACGTCGTCAAGCGCGAGCTCTACGAGCGGGACGTCGCAGGGCGCTACCGGGTGCGGCTGGTCCTCGACGACCGGGACCGGGTGGTCGCGATGTGGCGCGCGCTGGGGCTGACGGTCCTCCAGGTCGCCGACGGCGACTTCTAGGCCGCCTCCCGCGCCCGCAGCGCCGTCACCGCGCCGAGCAGGGCGACGACACCCATGCCGCCGTAGAGCAGGGTCGCGGACACGGCCGGATCGTCGTCCCCGAGCGCGACCGCCACGCCCGCGAACGCCGCCCCGAGGGCCACGGCGAGCATCTGCACCATCGTGATCGCGGCCGACGCGCGGTCGCCCTCGCCGTCGTCGTCGGTCCCGTCCTCGGCGGTGCCCCCGGCCATGGCCCCGGCCGCCAGGTGCGGCCACGCCACGCCGACGCCGAGCCCCGCCAGCACCAGCCCGACCGCCCACCACACCACGCCGTCCGGGCGCTGGGTGAGCGTCAGCACCGCGAACCCGACCACACCCAGGAGCGGCCCGACACCGACGGCGAGCCGTCCGCGACCCACCGACGCGCTGGTCATCTCCCCGACCACCCAGCCGCAGGCGAGCGCCACCCCGAGGAAACCGGCCCACACCGGCGACAGACCACCGAGGCGCTGACCGAACAGCGGCACGAAGCCCTCGACGGCCGAGACCCCGATCAGCACCGCCGCGGTCACGTACACCGCGGCCAGCGGCCCGCCGCGTGTGAACGTCGCCAGCGGCAGCACCCGCACGGCGCCGGGCCGGCGTTCGTGGAGCACCAGCCCGACGAGCAGCGCCAGGGCCACGACGATCCCGCCCGCGGCGACCACGACACCCCGCGTGCTCACGCCCGCCCCGGAGACGGCGAGCCCGGAGACCGACAGCACCGCGGCCGCCCCACCGACGAGGAGGACCGAGAACAGGGGGAACGGCGTCCGGGTCGACGGGGGCCGCGCGCCGGCGCGCCGCAGACCGGCCGGGACCGCCACCGCCACGACCCCGGTGACCACGACCATCGTCGCGAAGGCGCCCCGCCAGAGGCCGGACTCGGCGAAGACACCGCCGAGGACCGGGCCCACCAGCAGCCCGACGCCCCACATGGCGGAGATCGCCGCGCTGCCGCGGGTCCACAGCTCGCGGGGCAGGGCGGTGCGGATGAGCGCGTAGGCGAGTCCGGCCAGCAGCCCGCCGCCGGTCCCCTGCACCGCCCGGCCGATCAGCAGGACGGCCATCGAGGGCGCCACCGCGTCGATCGCCGTGCCGACGCCGAACGCGAGCAGGGCGAGCAGGTAGGCCCGCCGGGCCGACCACGCCGCGAGCGCGCGGCCGGTCAGCGCCGAGGTCACCACGGCGGGCAGCAGGTAGACGGTGACCACCCAGGAGTAGAAGCGCTCGCCCCCGATCTCCGCGACCGCGGAGGGCAGCAGGCTCGCGGTGACGTAGGTGTCCACCGCGAAGAGCAGCACCCCGCCGCAGAGCACCCCGACCGCCCCACGGCGTCCCGGGGCGAGCATCCCCGCCCAACCCGCCGTCACGATCGACCCCGTCCCACGGGCCCGGATGCTCCTCCCGAGCGGCCGCGACACGTTCGGAATCCGGCCACGGGCCTGTAGTCTCCCGGGTCCGAGGAGTCACCGACACCGGAGGACGCCGGCGTGGCCGAGAACGCTGCCGAGGGACCCGAGGGCACGGACCTCCCCTCCGGGGCGGACGACCCCGGGCCGACGGCCCGGCGCATCATTGTCGGCGCGCAGCTCAAGCGGCTGCGCGAGGAGGCCGGGGTCACCCGGAGCTCCGCCGGCTACCACATCCGCGGCAGCGAGTCGAAGATCAGCCGGATGGAGTCGGGCAAGGTCGGCTTCAAGCACCGCGACGTCGACGACCTGCTGACCCTCTACGGCGAGGGCGACTCCGAGCGCCGCGCCCGGCTGCTCGAACTCGCGACGCAGGCCAACGAGCCGGGATGGTGGCAGCGCCCGGGCGAGGCGGTTCCCGACTGGTTCTCCGAGTACGTCGGACTGGAGTCCGCCGCCGTCCGGATCCAGACCTACGAGCTGCTGTTCGTGCCCGGTCTGCTCCAGACCCGCGACTACGCGCTCGCCATCGTCACGCGCGGACACCCGGAGCAGGCCACGCCGACCGAGCACGAGCGGGTCGACGTCCGCATGAAGCGGCAGCGCATCCTCGAGCGCCCCGGCGCGCCCCGGCTGTGGGCGGTCGTCGAGGAGGCCGTGCTGCACCGGCCGATCGGCGGGCACGCCGTCCTCGCCGCACAGCTCGACCACCTGGCCGAGGTGGCGCGCCGCCCGAACGTGACGCTGCAGGTGCTGCCCTCGGAGCTGTCGGGCTACGGCAGCGAGACGGCCTTCACGATGCTGCGCTTCGCCGAGCCCGACGTCCCCGACATCACCTACATCGAGGGCCTCACGGGCGCGCTGTACCTCGACCGTCGCGCGGAGGTCGAGGAGTACTCGCGCCAGATGGACGAGCTGACCATCGACGCCCTGAGCCCCGAGGAGAGCCGCAGCCTGCTCGGGAAGCTGCGCGCCGACCACGCCTGACGACACCGGCGGGCGCTGAGTGCTTCTGCACATGCAGACGGCGCTCGCCGGTGTTACCGTCGTATCGGTTTCAAGCACCGACGGCGACGGGACGACCGATGCACACCACGGCTTCACGCCTCGTGGGCGCAGCCTGGCGCCGCAGCCGGTACAGCGGCAAGCAGGGCAACTGCGTGGAGCTCGCCGCGGTCGCCGGGCAGGTCGCCGTCCGCAACTCCCGGTTCCCCGACGACGCGGCCCTGCTGCTGACGCGCGACGAGCTCGGCGCCTTCCTCTCCGACGTGCGCGCCGGCCGCTTCGACGACCTGCTCGAGGGGGCGTGATGGCCGCCCCCGTCGACCACGACGCGCTCCGCGGCAGGGCCCACTGGCTCACCTGCGCGCTCGACGGACGGGACCACGCCGTCCTGCGCCACGACCCGGAGACCGGCGCCCACCGGGCCGCCTGCACCCGCACCGTCTGGGCGTCGTCCCTCGCGAGCCCGCCGGCCGCGCGGTGCCCGGAGTGCGCGGAGGCGACCGGGGAGGGCGACGGCACCGACCGCCGCCCGTCCCTGCTCGACCGTCTGCTCGGGCTCCGCGCCGCCTGACCCGGCGCCGCCCGAGGAACGCGACCTCAGGTCCGGAGCAGCGGCTCCGGGGCGTCGGGGCCGAGGGCGAGCACCTCGACGAAGCCCTCCACGAGGCAACGACCGAAGAGCTCGCGGTCGGTGATGGCCGCCGGGTCGATGTTCGCGCCGAGGCAGCAGGTGTCGCCGTGGGTCAACATCGTGATCATCGCGGCGCAGCCGGGTCGCGGGGCGTAGGGGAACATCCGGTCCACCCGGGCACCGGCCAGGAACACGTCCTCGCGGATCCCCGGGACGTTGGACGCCTGCAGGTCGTTGCCCTTGGTGACCCCGCCCGCGACCGCCGCCATCACGCTGCCCGGCAGCCGGGCGAGCAGCGGCGACACCAGGCCGATGTCGTCGGCCGCCGGCTCCGCCCGCCCCCGCGCCACGTCGGCGGCGATCGTCGCCATGCGGGCCACCGGGTCCTTCTCCGCGATGTGCCCGGCCAGCCGCAGCGAGGCGATGCGGTTGCCGCCGGCCGAGTCGGCGTCGGCGCGCAGGGACACCGGGATCGACATGCGGATCGTGTCGGTCGGCTGGCCCAACGCCTCGTGGTAGAGCCGGAACGCGCCGAGCAGCGCGGCGAGGTAGGCGTCGTTGACCGTCCCGCCACCGGCCTTCGCGGCCGCCCGGAACGGGGCGAACGGCAGTTCCATCGACACGAACCGCCAGTCCGGGCCGCGCGTCGCGAGCAGGGGCGACGGGGCGGCGCCGGGATCGCCGATGACCCGGATCGCCGAGAGCCCGAACGCGACCGCCTCGCGGGCCTTCGCGATCGGGTCGCGCAGGGCGGCGCCCGCCGCGCGCACCATGTGGACCGGCACGGACGCCAACGCCTCGGCGTCGTGCCGGACCTGCCGCCCGAGCGCCGCCCACGGGCCCGGCCCCGCCACCACGGGGACCTCCGGCTGCGGCTTGTCCGTGTCGGTCTCCCGCGAGCGGTTGAGCAGCCCGTTGAACAGCTGGACACCGCCGAGCCCGTCGGTCGTGGCGTGGTGCAGCTTCAGCAGGTACGCCGCCCGGCCGTCGGGCAGGCCCTCGACGAGCACGGCCTCCCACGGCGGCCGGTCCCGGTCGAACGGGGTGAGCGCGAGGTGCTCGGCGATGGCGAGGACCCCGGACCAGCCCTGCCCGCTCGGGACCGACACCCGTCGCACGTGCCGGTCGAGGTCGAAGTCGGGGTCCGGCGACCACACCGGGGCGCCGAGCCCCAGCGGGGGTTCCACCACGCGCTTGCGGAAGCGGGGCACCATCCGCGTCGCCCAGTCGTGGGCGGCGACGAGACGCGGCCAGTCGGGCGTCGCGTCCAGATCGGCGACGGCCACCATGGTCGACCGCAGGGCGGGGTCGGCCTCGGCACGCCACATCATCGTCTCGAACGCCGTCATCTCGTCGGCGTCCGCCCAGCCGAGGCCGTTCTGCTTCCCGTCGCTGCGCTCGCCCCGGTCCTCGGTCACTGCTTCTCCCCCAGTCCCAGGGTGTCCAGGAACAGGCCCCGCACGTGCGCGACGTGGTCGTCGAGAGTCTCGGTGCTCCAGTCGCCCGTGTCGATCGGAGGCAGGACGGTGACGCGCACGGTGCCCGGTCGGACCGTCACGTCGTGGCGCCACATCAGCTCGCCCGCGTTCTCCAGCACGATCGGCACCATCGGGACGCCCGCCTGCATCGCGATGTGGAAGGCACCCTTCTTGAACCGGCCCGGCCGGGGCGTCGGAGAGCGCGTCCCCTCCGGCGCCATCAGCAGCGACATCCCCCGCCGGACCTTCTCGACGGCGGGTTCGAGGGCCTGCCTGGCCTGGGTCGTGTTGCCGCGCTCGACGAACGCGACGTCGGCCAGCATGAACAGCTGCCCGAACACGGGCATCGAGCGCGCCTCCGCCTTCGCGACGCCGGTGAAGTCGTGCCGCAGCATCGTCATCGCCACGATCGGGTCCAGCGCGCTCTGGTGGTTGAACACGAACACCGCGGGCCGGGTCGACCACAGGTGCTCGGCGCCGTCGACCTCCACGTCGACCCCCGCGATGCCGAGGGCCAGCTCGGAGCCGAGCGACCCGGCGAGGTTGATCGCGTGGTGCCGCGACAGCCGCAGCGCGCCGGAGCCGAGGGCGGCCGCGGTCGCCGAGAGGAACCCGGCGTAGAAGCCGAGGGTGCCGCCGATCGCCTCGACCGGCGGCACCGCCCCCCGGGGCCGCACGGGCAGCGCCGGACGGATCCCGTCGGGCTCCCCGACGACGACGGCATGGGCCGCGAGGTCGAGGAGCGCCCGGTCCTCCGCCGGGGCGTAGACGAACGCCTGCCCGAGGTCCACGTCGTGGTCGTCGGCCCATCCCACCACCGCCGCGGCCGCGTCCGGTCCGCTGCACACGGGCGAGCCGAGGCCCGCGACGACGTCCCCGTCGACCGAGAGCCGCGTCGCCACCACGTCGTCCGCCCCGAGCGCCTCCGCCAGCGGCGCGACGTCGGGCGGGGTCGCCGCCGACACGAGGACCACCCGGTGCCCGCGGCGTGCGTGGTGCACCGCGAGCCGCCACACCTCGGGGTGCAGCCACGACGCCGTGGTGGCGCGGAACGTGGCCCGGCACTCCTCGGCGACCTCGTCCACCCGCCGGCGGCGCCGGGCGCGGACCACGCGCTCCACGTCGGCGGGGGTCACGACGGCGGGTCCGGCCACGCCCGCACGGACGTCGGCGACGAGGCGGCCCCAGAGCGAGTCCGGGGCGGCGAACGGCGCGAGCGGACTGCCGGCGAGCAACCCACCGTCGACGGCCACGAAGGCCGTCACCACCTCCCCCGTGGGCGCGGCGTCGATCCGCGCCCCGAGCTCCGTCGCGGGTCCGTCCGCGCTCATGCCAGCAGCTCCTCGGTCCGTCGCTCCTCGAGCCGGGCGAGCTCCACGAGCCGGCCCCGCACCTCGTCGATCTCGGCCAGGAACGCCGGCCGCCCGACCGGGTCCTCCAGCAGGCCCCGGTTGCGCGCCAGGTCCAGCGCCGACGCGTACAGCTCGAGGGACACCGAGTCCGGCCGGGCCACCCGGCCCTGGCGCAGCATCTGCCGGCCCAGCCCGAGGCACTCGCGGGGGAACGCCTTCGGGTCGACCTCGGCGGCCGGGTCCAGCGCGGCGAGCTTCGTCGCCACCACCCACTGCGCGTCGACGAACGAGCGCAGCGTCCGGGGCGCGACGAGGAACCGCGCGTCGGCCAGCAGGTCGGCCGCACCGTCCCCTCGCGCGACGCGCTCGCGCCACCGGACGTCGATGAGGTCGGTCTCGGCGGCGATGTCGTCGGAGAACCGTCGCTTCGACGGGAAGAAGAACTCGAACTTGAGCAGGTCGCGCAGCGCGAGCGCGTCCGCCCACGCGGCCTCGACCGGGTCGGTGCCCGCCGGCGCCCGCGACGCCGCGAGCAGGGCCATCTCCACGATCGCGCGGTCGACGAAGTGGTGGATCGCGCCGTTGCGGTAGAACGCCGCCACCCGGTGGCGCCCGTCGCGGATCGACCACACCGGCTCGTCCCCGCCGTCGTAGCGCTCGACGACCTCGCCGGAGACGAGCCGCGCGAGGGTGCGGGAGAGCCCGTCGTCGTGCAGGCCCTCCCGGGGTCCCGGGCGGTCGAGGGCGTCGAGGTGGTCGAGCAGCGGCGCCGTGGAGTCGCGGATCTGGTCGTGGGTGAGGGCCCTCCCACCTGTTCCGAGCAGGGCGAACGTCACCAGGGCGGTCGGGGTGGCCGGCGTCGCGCGGTTGATGCCGTCGCAGATCGCGAACGCGACCTTGTCGAGCCGGTTGGGTCCGTCGCCCGCCTCGGCGAGCGCCCCGGCCAACGAGAACGGCTCCCCGAAGCGCACGCGGGCGTGGCCGTCGTTGCGGGCCTGGCCCCGGATGTAGCGCGCCATCCAGCCGAGCCCCTCCGCGGACTTGTCCGCGCCGCCCTGCTCGGCGGCCATCGCATCGAGCTCGTAGAGCCGGTTGTAGACCAGGGAGGTCGGGACGAGCTGGACGTCCGGCACGCGGCCGTCGTCGAGGGCTCCGACGAGGTAGGAGAGCAGGCCCATGCTGGGTCGGCGGAGCTTGCCCGTCCGGGAGCGACCGCCCTCGATGTACCACTCGAGGTTGAACCGCTTGGAGACGAGGTGGGCGATGTACTCCCGCAGCGCGAGCCGGTAGACCGTGTCGTCGCCGCTCGAGCGCCGGATGAACACCACGCCCGCCCGCTTGCCGAGCGGCCCGATCGGCCAGAACGACATGTTGTTGCCGCCGAGCACCGTGTTGCGCGGCAGGTCGTGGTCGCGCAGCACCTCGCCGAGGACGAGCGGGTCGGCGTAGGAGCGGTGGGTCGGCAGGAAGACCAACGGCGCCGTGCGGTTGAGCGCCCGGAGCGGCTCGACGGTCTCGGCGTCCACCTCCACGTCCCACGCCGACGTGTGCATCGGGGAGAGCGCGGCCCGGAAGGCGTCGATGGACAGCGGGTTCTGCACCGCCGCGAGGTCGGCGAGACGGGCACGCATCGCGTCGAGCACCTCGTCGAAGGCACGTCCCTCCTTCTCGGCGAGCGCCCGCACCTTCTCCCGCACCGTGGTCGAGGCGACGATCTGCTCCACGACCATCCGCGGCACCGTGTAGTGGTCGCCGATGACCACCCGTTCCGCGCGCTCGCACGACAGCACACCGGCGCGGAACACGAAGTCGGCCAGCGGCTCCTCGCGCGCCTGCTCGTCGTGGCGCCGGGTGAGGTCGGCGAGCGTGGCCGGTTCGCCCTCGACCACCTGCACCCGGTCGGGGCTGTTCCGGGCCAGCCGGCGCTGCCAGAACGTCGGGGGCCGGCGGTGCCCGATCAGGGCCAGCAGGTCGACCGCCTTCGGCCGGTGGGGCGGGGCGCCGGTCCCGTCCGCCCACTCGGCGGCCCGGGTGGGCGGCAGCCAGGTCACGCGGACCGGGACCACGTCCGCCGTCGGGACCGCCTCCGCGAGCGCGTCGTCGAGGTCCGCGACGGACAGGCAGACCGGGGCGCCCGGGTGATGACGCGCGGCCCACTCGGCGATCAGCTCCCGCTCCGGTGCCGTGCGGACCGCGCCGAGCACGATCACCGCGCCGGCACCCGTCGTCGGGACCGCCTCGGACTCGACACCGACCGCCATCGCCCACACCCCTGCCGCGTCCAGGTACGTCTGCCCGAGCTCGCCGTCGGGGCCGGGACCGGTGCGCATCCGAGGTGCACGGCCGTCGATGGTCGCGATGGCATGGTTACCCACGCCACACCGGATCGCACCAGGGGCGCACGACCGGGTCGGTCAGCCGCGCATCGTGAACCCGCCGCGGCGGCGGTAGGCCGCGGGCGCCTCGTGGAACTCCTGCTTGAACCGGCGGCTGAACGACGCGAGGTCGGCGAAGCCGCACGCGTGGGCGATCTCGGTGAGGCTCAGGGCCGCGTCGCGGGGGTCGAGCAGCCGGCGCCGGGCGTGCTGCAGCCGGCGCAGACGCACGAGCGCCGCCACCGAGAGGTCGCTGTCGGCGAACACCCGGTGCAGGGCGCGGACCGAGATGAAGTGCGCGTGGGCGATGTCCTCGGGCCCGAGGTCGGGGTCGGCGAGGTGCTCGGTCACGTAGTCGTCCACGCGCCGGCGCAGGTCCTCCGCGCTCCCGGGGGAGAGCACCTCGTCGCGGCGCAGGGACTCGCCGACCGCGGTGCCGAGCAGGGCTGCGAGCTGCCCCGCGAGCCGTCCGCCGGCGGGGTCGCCGAGGTCGGGCGGTGACGTGGCCGTCTCCGCCAGGGCGTGCCCGACGATCGCGCCGAGCCGGTCCTCCCCGAGGGCGCGGGCGGTGGCGGCCCGCGTGACGTCGACGCCGAGGGGCACGAGCTCGCGCGGCCAGGTGAGCACGTTGAGCGTCCACGGGCCGTCGAAGTGCCAGACGAACGGGCGGTCGGTCTCGTAGACGGCGTAGCGGCCGGGCGTCAGGACCGCCTCCCGGCCGTCCTGCTCGAGCACCGCACGACCCCGGGTCACCATCCCCACCTGCAGGTAGGTCCGCGGGTCGGCGCGGACGAGCCGCTCGGTGCGTCGGGCGCTCTGGCGCATCGAGCTGACGACCGCGGCCGAAAGGTGGCCCACGAGCGTGCTCCGCACCGTGGAGACGAATCCGGCGTCGGCGTCCACGGTGTCGTCCACGTGGAGCGACACGAAGTGTTCGCGCAGCAGCTCGTTCCACCGTCCGAGCCCCTCCGCCGTGTCGGCGGCGCACGCGTTCCCGGGCTCGTCGAACGGCCCGACGGGGTGCATGGCTCGAGTCATGGGCGGGTGGCTTCCGGTGGTGGTCGCCCGACGCTATGGCGGCGATCACCCCGGCCGCAAGGCTGCTCATGTTTCCGTCCGGTAGCAACTGCGCCGCCCGCCGTGGTCTGGCACGGAGCGACAAGCCCGCTCCGGTGGGCCCGGACGACCATCCGCGACACGTCGATGACGACTCCGCCACCACCACCTGCCAGGAGGAGCTTCGTGACCGCTCTGGACGACCTGACCCTCACGCCGACCACCACCACGGTCCGCGCCGCCTGCCCGCACGACTGCCCGGACACCTGCGCGATGCTCGTGACCGTCGAGGACGGGCGCGCCACCAACGTGGCGGGCGACCCCGACCACCCCGTCACCCGGGGCGGCCTCTGCGTGAAGGTCAACAACTACCCGGACAAGACCTACAGCCCGGACCGGCTCCTGTACCCGATGAAGCGGGTCGGACCGAAGGGCCTCGGCCGCTTCGAGCGGATCACCTGGGACGAGGCGATGGAGACCATCGCGTCGACCTTCAAGGCGAAGATCGCCGAGCACGGCGCCGAGACGGTCATGCCGGTCAGCTACCTCGGCACGCAGGGCATCCTCAACGGCCTCTCCGCCGGCGACGCGTTCTTCCACCGCCTCGGCGCGACGGTCACCGAGCGCACCTACTGCGACTCCGGCGCCTGCACCGCCTACGCCTCCACCGTCGGCGCGACGGCGGGCGTGGACCCCGAGAGCATCGTCCACTCGAAGTACATCATCATCTGGGCGTCGAACACGATCTCGACGAACCTGCACCTCTGGCCGGTCATCGCCGAGGCGCAGAAGCGCGGCGCGAAGGTCGTCTGCATCGACCCGATGCGGCACAAGACGGCGCGGCGCGCCGACTGGCACATCCCGATCCGGCCGGGCACCGACGGCGCCCTCGCCCTCGCGATGATGCACGTGATCATCACCGAGGGGCTGCACGACGAGGACTACGTCCGCGAGCACACGCTGGGCTTCGAGGAGCTCTCCGAGCGCGTGGCGCAGTACACCCCGGAGTGGGCGTCGGAGGAGACCGGCATCCCGGCCGAGGACATCCGGACCCTCGCCCGCGAGTACGCGACCACCGACCCGTCGATGATCCGCATCGGCGTCGCCATCGAGCGGCACGCCGGCGGCGGCCAGACCGTGCGCTCGATCGCCTGCCTCCCGGCGCTCGTCGGGGCCTGGAAGCACGTCGGCGGCGGTCTGCTGCAGCTGCCGCTGTGGGCGCACCCGGTGAACTGGCCCGCCTTCATCCACCCCGAGTACCGCACGCCCGGCACCCGCGTGATCAACCAGTTCCTGCTGGGCCGCGCGCTGACCGGGGAGATGCAGCTCGACACCCCGGTGACGGCGCTGGTGGTCTACAACTCCAACCCGATGGTCGTGGCACCGGAGCAGGAGAAGATCGCGGCCGGGCTGGAGCGCGAGGACCTCTTCACGGTGGTCAGCGAGCACTTCATGACCGACACCGCGCGCTACGCCGACATCGTGCTGCCCGCGACCACCCAGCTCGAGCAGCACGACATCATGTTCAGCTGGGGCCACTTCTACGTCACGCTGAACACCCCGGCCGTCGAGCCGGAGGGCGAGTCGGTGCCCAACACCGAGCTCTTCCGGCGTCTCGCCGCCGCCATGGGCTTCGAGGACGACTTCTTCAAGCTCTCCGACGAGGAACTGCTCGCCCAGGCCTACGACTGGTCGGCGCCCGCGATGGAGGGCATCACCCTCGAGTCGCTGCGCGAGACCGGCTGGGCGCGCCTCAACCTCCCCGGCCCGGACGAGTACCGCCCGCACGCCGAGGGCGGCTTCCCGACGCCGTCGGGGAAGACGGAGTTCAAGAGCTCCGCGCTCGAGGCGATGGGCAACTTCGTCGTGAACCTCTTCCGGCAGCTCTCCGACGACCACCAGCCCGGCACGCCGGTCGACCCGCTGCCGCACTACATCGGACCGCGCGAGCGCGGCGAGCTGTACCCGCTGAACCTGCTCTCGCCGAAGTCGCACGCCTACATCAACTCGAGCGCGGGCGACCAGGCCATGCAGAAGCGGGTCCAGGGCGAGCAGACGGTCACGATCCACCCCGCGGACGCCGAGGCCCGCGGCATCGACGAGGGCAACTACGTGGCGGTCTCCAACGACCGCGGCCGGTTCGTGGCGCTGGCGAGGATCTCCGAGGAGGTCGCACCCGGCGTCGTGGTCTGTCCCATGGGATCGTGGGGCAAGAACGCGAAGGAGGGCACCACGGTGAACGCCGTCAACCCGTTCGTCTTCGCGGACCTGGGGAACGCACCGACGTTCTCCGACACCCGCGTCGAGGTCACCCCGGTCTGACCATGCCCACCGTCGCCGACGCCCACCTGCGGACACCGAAGGTCCACGGACCCGACGTGTCCGTCGGTGCGGCGCGTGTGTTCTTCCTCGACGGACACGTCCACGCCCTGCTGCTCGTCGACCGCGGCGTCCTCGTCGCGGTCGTCGAGCGGGCGGACCTCGAGGGTTCCCCCGATTCCGTGCGGGCCCGCACGGTCGGGACGCTCGCGGGTCGGGTCGCCGCGCCGGGCGACGACCTGGAGGAGACCCGGCAGGCGATGGCCGCCCGCGCCCAGCGCCGGCTCGCCGTGGTCGACGCCGACGGGCTGCTGCTCGGGCTGCTCTGTCTCAAGCGGCACGGTCGGGGCTTCTGCTCGGCCGCCGACGTCGCCGCGCGTGATGCCGACCGGGCGGCCAGCCGGGTCGGCTGAGCGGCCCCGCAACGACAGAACGCCGGTCCTCCCGTGACGGGAGGGCCGGCGTCCGTCGTCGTGCGGTGGATCAGAGGTTGAGGTGCATGCCGCTCAGGGCGGCCTTCGAACCCTCGTCCTTCGCGGCGTGCTTGCCGTCGTCCTTCTTGGCGTGCTTGCCCTGGGCCCCGGTGTCGGCCTTCTTCTCGGCGGCCTTCGTCGTGTCTGCGGCGCGGTGCTTGCCGCTCTCCTGGATCGGCTGCGTCGACGACGGGGCGGCCGGGGCCGCGGCGGGGGCGGCGGCGGGCGCCGCGGCAGGCGCCGGAGCCGCAGCGGGCGCCGGGGTGGCTGCCGCGGGCGCGGGCGTGCCCGTCAGCGCGTTGAAGACGCCCAGGATCGGCGACTCGGGCGCGGCCGCGGGCTGCGCCGCGGCGGCCGGCTGAGCAGCGGTGGCGGGCTGAGCAGCGGTGGCCGGCTGAGCCGCGGCGGGCTGCGCAGCGGGGGCCGGAGCGGCAGCGGGCTGGGCGGCGGCCGGCTGGGCCGCGGCGGGCTGAGCGGCGGCCGGCTGGGCCGCAGCGGGCTGAGCCGCAGCCGGCTGAGCGGCCGCGGGCTGAGCCGCAGCCGGCTGAGCGGCGGCCGGCTGAGCGGCAGCCGGCTGAGCGGCGGCGGGTGCCGGCGCAGCGGCGGGCTGCGCGGCGGCAGGGGCCGGAGCCGCAGCGGGGGCCGGGGCAGCCATCGCCACCGCCGGCGAGGCGGCAGCCGCGGCGAGCACACCGACGGTCAGGGCGCGGGTACGCGCGGACAGGGGCACGGACGACCTCCACTGCGGGGCGGGGAGCGGCGACGGACGGACGGGGCCCGTCGGGGGATGTCGTCCGCGTAACGAGTCCGATCGCGGCACGATGCGATCTCTCGCCCCGGCATCTGCCGATCGAGGTGATCGGCCCCCCGGACGGGGTACGGGACGGATCGCCCGCACGCCGCGTGCATCCGCCCAGGTGGGGAGGCACTGGTCGGAACGTGACGACGTCGCATCACCCGGACGACCGCCGCTCCGGCGACGGGTCAGCGCGGCACGGTGGTGCCGGCCGGACCGCCGGAGTGGGAGAGCTTCTTCGCCAGGCAGTCGTCGGCGGCGAAGCCCTGGGCGTCGCACCAGGCGTTGGCGCCGGCCGCCGTCGGGAAGGACTGCGGGTAGACGACCACCCAGTAGTCGCTGCCGTTGAACACCGGCCAGTCGCCGGACCACAGCAGCGCCGCCGACGGGTAGCGGGCGGCGAGCGCAGAGTAGTGGTCGAGGATCGACGCGTCGTCGTAGGTGATGCCGTCGGCCTTGGTGCCCTCGTGCTTCGCCGACAGCTGCGGCACCCAGGTGCCGACGACGCCCTCGACGGTCGAGCGGTCCGCCTCCACGAGGCCCTGCAGGCTCGCTCCTGCCGTTCCCGACGACGGGTCGGTGCCGGTCGCGTCCGATCCCTCCGATCCCTCCGATCCCTCCGACGCCTCCCGCGCCACGGGGACGCCGACGGTGACCGTCGGCGCGGCGACGGGGGTCGGGACGGCGACGGTCGTCGTGGCGGTGGGACGGAGGGCGAGGAGGAGCCCGAGGGCCAGGAGCACGACGGCCACCACCGCCGACACGCCGGCGACGATCCACGGGGCGTTCGAGCGGGGCGGCCCGACGGTCGCCGGACGGGGGTGCACCGGCGGGCCGAACACCGCCGGGGGCACGGGAGCGGGCCGGTGGGTGGGCGGCGGGTAGCCCGCCCCGGCCATAGCCGGGACACGCCGGACCACCGGTTCCTGGCGTGCACCGCACGCGACGCAGAAGTGCAGGTCCGGCACCAGCGAGGCCCCACAGCGGCAGCGCGCCATCACGATCATCCCCCCGACGACCAGGCCGGGCAGCTCCCGACCGTTCACCATCTGCATCGATCGGGGGAGGCACCCGTTAGCGGCGACCACTCGAACGAGTGACAGGTCAGCCGAGGTCGTAGTCGAACGTCACGTGGTGGGTGCCGTCCCCGTCGATCGAGAGGCTCCCGCCACCGCGGATGCCGGCCAGGTCGCCGGTACCGCTGCCCTCGACGATGCGCAGGTACTCGTCGGCGCGGTCGGAGCCGCCCGTCGAGGCGGAGTGCAGGAAGGCGAACGTCCCGGACCGCCCGTCGACGGAGCCCTCGAACGCCTCCATCGCGACGTAGCTGCCGAGGGTCCCGTCGAAGGCCGACGTGAACAGCGTCGCGGAGCGCCCGGACACGGCGCCGGCGAAGGTCTTCGTCAGGCGGGCGACCCCGATCGGGAGGGCGGTCTCCACGGACGGGGTGAGGGTCACGTCGACGGCCTCGAACAGCGTGACCTCGAAGGTCCCGGTGGTCTGCATGGCGCGGACGCTAGGGGCCCGGCCTGCCGTCGCGATTGAAGATTCGCGACCCCGTGCCAGGGTGACGCCATGGCCAGCCACACCGAGCCCGGGTTCGCCGTCGTCACCGGAGCAGGCTCCGGGCTCGGGCGGGTGATCACGCGAGCCCTGCTCGACGACGGGTGGCGGGTCGCTCTGGCCGGGCGCCGGGCGGAGGCCCTCGAGGAGACGGTGGACGGACGTGGGCACGCGCTGACGGTCCCGACCGACGTCGCCGATCCCGAGGCCGTCACCGCCCTCTTCCGCACCGTCCGCGAGACCTGGGGCCGGCTCGACCTGCTCGTGAACAACGCGGGGATGACCGGGCCGGTCGGCACGCCGGACGAGGTGGACGTCGAGGGCTGGAACGCCACCGTGGGCGTGAACCTGACCGGCTCGTTCCTCTGCGCGCGCGAGGCGTTCGCGATCATGCGGGCGCAGGATCCGCAGGGCGGCCGGATCGTCAACAACGGCTCGATCGCGGCGCACGTCGGACGACCCGGCGGGATCGCGTACACGGCGACCAAGCACGCCATCACCGGGATCACGCGGTCGATCGCCCTCGACGGCCGCCCGTTCGGCATCGCCTGCGGGCAGTTCGACGTCGGCAACGCCGCCACCGACATGACCGCCCGCATGCGCGAGGGGATCGTGCAGCCCCACGGCGCGCGGATGGTCGAGCCGACCTTCGACGCCGAGCACGTCGCCGACGCCGTGCGCTACATGGTCGGGCTGCCGCTGGACGCGAACGTCCCCTTCCTCACGGTCATGGCGACGACGATGCCGTATCTGGGCCGGGGCTGACCGGGGCTCAGGGACCCCCGCGAACGGGTCCCCGCCCGGGGTCTCGGTACCCATGATCGCCGCCACGATTCGAACACTGGTACGAAGGTCCGACCGTCACGGCCCGCTTCGACGCGCCCAGGATGCTTCGCAGTCCTAACGTGATCACGTGCTGGCCTTCTTCATCCTCGGCTTCCTGGTGCTGCTCGGGGCGCTCACCGTCCTGGCGGCCGCGGTCGGCTCCGCGGCGTGGTGGGTGCTGCTCGGCGTCATCGGCCTGATGCTGCTGCTCGGGATCGTCGACGTGGTGCAGACCCGGCACTCGATCCTGCGGAACTACCCCGTGATCGGGCACCTGCGGTTCCTGCTCGAGAAGATCCGTCCGGAGCTGCAGCAGTACTTCATCGAGCGCAACGTCGATGGCCGCCCCTTCCCCCGGGACACCCGCACGATCGTCTACGAGCGCTCGAAGGGCATCGCCGGGGAGAAGGCGTTCGGCACCGAGCTCGACGTCAACGCCGTCGGCTACGAGTACCTCGTGCACTCCGCCGCGCCCGCGGACGAGCCCGCGCAGCCCCACTACGTGCGCGTCGGGGGGCCGGACTGCACGAAGCCCTACGACATGGCCCTGCTCAACGTCTCCGCCATGAGCTTCGGAGCGCTCTCGGCCAACGCGATCCGTGCCCTGAACGCCGGCGCCGCGCTCGGCGGGTTCGCGCACGACACCGGCGAGGGCGGGCTCTCCAAGTACCACCTCGAACGCGGTGGCGACCTCATCTGGGAGCTCGGCAGCGGCTACTTCGGGGCGCGGCTCCCCGACGGCAGGTTCGACGCGGCCCAGTTCGCGGACAAGGCCTCCCACCACGCCGTGAAGTGCGTGTCGCTCAAGCTCAGCCAGGGCGCGAAGCCCGGCATCGGCGGTGTCCTGCCCGGCCCGAAGGTGACGCCGGAGATCGCCGAGGCCCGGGCCGTGCCGGTCGGCGAGACCGTCACGAGCCCCTCCCGGCACACCGCCTTCGCCACCCCGCGCGAGCTGGTCCGGTTCATCGCGCGGATGCGCGAGCTGGCGGGCGGCAAGCCCGCCGGGTTCAAGCTGTGCGTCGGCACCCGGGTCGACGTGCTCGCCGTCGTGAAGGCGATGCTCGACGAGGGCACGACACCGGACTTCATCGTCGTCGACGGCTCCGAGGGCGGGACCGGGGCGGCGCCGCTCGAGTACGAGGACCACATGGGGACCCCGCTGACCGAGGGCCTGATCCTGGTGCACAACGCCCTGGTCGGCGCCGGGCTGCGGGACCGGGTGCGGATCGGGGCGTCGGGCAAGGTCGCGACCGGCACCGACATCGTGAAGCGACTGATCCAGGGCGCGGACTACACCAACTCGGCGCGGGCGATGATGATGGCGACCGGCTGCATCCAGAGCCAGCGCTGCCACACCAACCAGTGCCCCGTCGGCGTCGCGACCCAGGAACCCAAGCGGGCCCGGGCCCTCGTCGTCGAGGACAAGCTGCACCGGGTGCACCGCTACCAGCGGGCGACGGTCATGGAGGCCTCCCGGATGACGGCGTCGCTGGGCGCCACCTGCCCGGCCGAGCTGCACCCACGGATGCTCCGGCGCCGGATCGGTCCGACCGACACCCGGTCCTACGCGGAGCTCTACGAGTGGCTGCGGCCCGGCCAGCTGCTGGCCGAGCCGCCGATGGACTGGGTCGACGACTGGGAACGCGCGGACCCGGACCGCTTCTAGCCGCGCACGTGCTCGCGCATGGCGTCGAGCGCGACGTCCTCCTCGGGTGTCGTGGCCCGCGGCGCCGCCGGGCTGATGCCGCCCTTGTCCCGGTTCATCAGCAGAGGGATGTCCGGCTCGTCGTCCTCGGTCACCCGCGCCATCGACCACCGGCCGAAGACCCGGGCGGCGGTCTCGGTGCCGATCACCTCGACGCGGTCGTGCCGTGGGTCACGCTCGATCACGTCGTACAGCGCGCGGACCGTGTCCTCGTCGCCCTCGAGCGACTGGACGATGTGGTCCTCCCAGACGAGCAGGGCGCCGGTGATCCCCGCGCGGGTGTTCTTCGAACGCGCGGTGCTGAAGATCGCGCCGAGCTCGGCCTTGCGGTCGTGCTGCGGCACCCGCAGCCGGCTCTTGTAGGTCAGGCGGAAGACCTGTTCGCCGTCGGCCATCTGCGTTCCCTCCCTCGGGCGCCCGACGCCGGGCGACCGCTCGACCGTAGACACGTATGGGCGAGGTCACATCATTCGATCGACGTGTGCAGATGCTGACGCCGCCGTGGCAGAATCGTTGCCGAAGCGAAGGGGAGTAGCCCCCCGCACCGGCGTCGACATGCTGGCGGTCCTCCGCCCGGCCCGGTGGCCCCGCTCGGGGTGGGCGAGACCTTCGGTGCCCCAGCCGCCCCACGCGGCCGCACCGAGGTCGGTCCGGTCGCGTGACGTCCCGAGAGGTCCAGCAGTGAGCCTCGCCGTCACCGGCATCGTGTTCGCGATCATCTTCCCGGCCGAACTGCCGGACAAGACCGCCCTCGCGAGTCTGGTGCTCGGCAGTCGCTACGACCCGCGACCGGTGTTCGTCGGGGTCGCGGGCGCCTTCCTGGTGCACGTCTGCCTCGCGATCGCGGCGGGAAGCCTGATCGCCCTGCTCCCGCACCGGCTCGTCGAGGGCGTCGTCGCGGCGATGTTCCTGGTCGGCGCGGTCCTGCTGCTGCGCGGGGCCCGTGGTGAGCAGGCCGGCACCGAGGAGCTGCCCGCCTCGTCGTCGGTGGCCGGCCGGCGGGTCGCCGCGACGAGCTTCGGGGTCGTCCTCGTGGCCGAGTTCGGCGACCTCACGCAGATCGTCACGGCGAACCTTGCCGCGCACTACCAGGACCCGATCGCCGTCGGGGTGGGCGCGACCCTCGCGCTCTGGGCCGTCGGCGGCCTCGCGATCGTCGGCGGTCGCAAGGTGCAGCGGATCCTGTCGCTGACCTGGCTGACCCGGATCGCCGCGGGCGTCATGATCGTGCTCGCGGGGTTCAGCCTGGTCTCCGCCGTCACCGGGTGACGCCCCACCCGTCGTCGGGAACGCCGCCGGGGATCACGTCGCCGGGCGCGTAGGGCTCGCGGGTGAGGACGAAGCTGCCGAGGTCGAGGTGGCTGACCGAGCCGTCGGGACGCCGGACCGCGCGGAGCGTCTCCCCCGCGTAGTAGCCGTCGAGCCCGACCCACGTGCCGTCCGGCCGCGGCGAGAACCGCGAGGCCCGCGCCCCGCCCCCGAGGCCGCCGACGGTCAGCTCGTCGGTCCCGCGCAGCCGCAGCGCGATCGGCGCGGCACCCCAGTACCAGGGCCCGAGCAGCGCGAGGACCTCCTCGTCCACGACGGCGGGTCGCCACGGCTGCGGCAGGCGTGGCTCGCGCTCGGCCACGATGCCGATGAGTTCGGCGACGAGGGCGCCGATCGCGGGGCCGGACGTGGCGTTGGCGAACGCGATCGCCGCGAGGTCCTCGGCCGGGTCGACCCAGAGCGTGGCCACGAAGCCGGGCATCGAGCCGGTGTGGCCCGACAGCGCACGCCCGGAGTGGCGGAGCAGCTGCAGGCCGAGGCCGTGGGAGCGGTCGGTGTCCCCGGCCTCGGACGGCGCGGAGGGCCGCCGCATCTCCTCGACGACGCGGGCCGGGAGCACCCGGTCGTCGCCGTGGAGGAGGAACGCGCCGTAGCGGGCCAGGTCGGTGGTGGTCGACCACATCTGACCGGCGGGCGCCATGAGGCCGGCGTCGTGCGCGGGCTCCGGGTGCAGCAGGTCGGCCCACGGGTGGACGGCCCAGCCGGCCGTGTGCGGGGCGGTCGGGTGGTAGGTCGTGCGGGGCATCCCGAGCGGCTCGAGGATCTCGTGGCGCACGGCGGTGAACCAGTCGTGCCCGCGCAGGTGGCCCACGAGCGCCCCGAGCAGGCCGAACCCGACGTTGGAGTAGTGGTGACGGCGACCGGGGGCCCGGAGCGGGGGCTCGGCGACGAGGCTCGCGAGGTCGGGGCGCACGCTGCCGTCGGAGCGCTCCCACCACGGCGACCCGGTCTCGGCCGGGAGCCCGGAGGAGTGCGCGAGCAGCTGGGCGACGGTCGCGTCCGGCACGGGCGCGTCGGGCAGGTGGTCGCCGAGCCGGTCGTCGAGCGCGAGCCGGCCCTCCTCGCGCAGGCGCAGGACCAGCACCGCGACGAAGGTCTTGGTGATCGAGCCCATCCGGTACTGCGTGTCGTCGGTGGGCGGAGCCCCGTCGACCTCGCCGCGCGCCCCGCTCCACACCACCTCGTCGCCCCGCAGCACCGCGCCCGCCATCGACGGGGCCCGGCCGCGGGACTGCTCGACGGCGAGGCGATGGGTGAGGGCGCGGGCGGTGGCGTCGAGCAGCACCGGACCAGTGTGGATCACGCCGCGGGTGCCCGGAACCGGAGTCCAGCTGCGCTCCTACGCCGACGCCGGCTACGACGAGGTGTACGTGCAGCAGATCGGGCCGGACGTCGAGGGCTTCTTCGCGGCGTACGCGAAGGAGGTCCTGCCCGCGCTACGGGGCTGAGTCGTCGTGCCCGCGTCCGCGCCACCGTTCGAGCCACACCGGCCCGAAGATGGGCAGGGCGATGAGGAACAGGACGACGAGCGGGATGCCGGCGAAGACGCCGGCCCCCTCCCAGAAGGTCATCGGGTCTCCGATCGACGGGCCTCGGCGACGACGTCGGGGCGCGGGCTCATGACGGTGGCGGCGTGGGCGAGGGGCACCGACGGTGCCGCGGGTCGCTCGATCGGCCGACGCGTGTGGTGGGACACGCGCAGCAGCGCGGCGACCAGGACGTAGTTGGCCAGCAGCGAGGACCCGCCGTACGAGAGGAACGGCGCCGTCAGCCCGGTCTCGGGGATCAGGTCGGTCACGCCGCCGACGACGATGAACAGCTGCAGCGCCAGGGAGAACGACAGCCCGGCCGCCAGCAGCGTCGAGAACGGGTCGCGCGCGGCGGTGGCGGTGCGCAGGCCGCGGCCGATCAGCAGGAGGAACACGCAGAGCACCGCGGAGAGCCCCGCGAGCCCGAGCTCCTCCCCCAGCGCGGCGATGATGAAGTCGGTGTTCGCGAGGGGCACCAGGTCGGGATGGCCGGCGCCCAGCCCCGTGCCGAGCAGCCCGCCGTAGCCGAGGCCGAAGAGCCCCTCGGAGAGCTGGTAGCCGGTGGTCGCGAAGTCCCCGGTCGGGTCGGCCCACACCGCGACCCGGACCGCGACGTGGGCGAAGACGTGGTCGGCGAGGACGCTCGTGGCCACGAAGAACAGCAGCCCGATGAGCACCCACGAGACCCGCTCGGTGGCGATGTAGATCATCGCCAGCACGATCCCGAAGAACAGCAGGGACGCACCGAGCTCCTTCTCCAGCGCGAGCACCCCGACCGCCGCGAGCCAGGCGATGAGCAGCGGCGCGAGGTCGCGTGGCCGGGGCAGCTCCATGCGCCCGATCCGCCGACCCGCCGTCCGGAACAGGTCGCGCTTCTCGACGAGGAACGCCGCGACGAAGACGATGATCGCGAGCTTCGCGAACTCGCCCGGCTGCAGCGAGAACGGCCCGAGCCGGATCCACAGCTTCGCCCCGTTGACCTGCGAGATGCTCGCCGGCAGCAGGCCCGGGAGCACGAGCAGGACGAGTCCGACCAGGCCGAACAGGTAGCCGTACCGCGCGAGCACGCGGTGGTCGGGCAGCCGCCACAGGACGACGACGAGCAGCAGCACCGCGCCGGCGGCCCACGCGAGCTGGCGGATCGCGTCGGGCGCGGGCGGGGTCTGGCCCTCGTTCAGCGCGTCGGTCGCGAGCCCGAGGTCGAGCCGGTGGATCATCACCAGACCGAGCCCCGTGAGCAGGGCGACGCAGGGCAGGATCAGCGGGTCGGCGTACGCGGCCCACCGCCGGACGGCGAGGTGCGCCCCCGCGAACAGCGCGAGGTAGGCGAGCCCGAGGTAGCCCAGGGCCGGGCTCAGCGCGTGCTGCTGGTCGATCTCCACCGCCACCAGCGACGCGGTGGTGATCGCTGCGGCGAGCACGAGCAGCGCGAGCTCGGTGCGTCGCCCGGTCGGCGGCGCGGGGGGTCCCGACGACGGGGCGGGTCGGGTCGGGCCGGCGGCCTCCACCCGGTCCCGGACGGTCACGACGGGCACCTCCGTCGGGTCAGTCGACGCACGGGACTCCTCCGGCCTGGACGGGCCCGCCGGACGGACCGGCGACGGACGGTGGGGCAGGCGGGCGGTAGTCGGTGCCCAGGACGACGCGCAGGTGCCCGGCGGGCAGCCCCGGGTCGGTCGTGGTCGCGACGCCGCCGCCGAGCAGGGACGCCGCGAGGGCCGCGGCGGGCCCGGAGCCCGGGGAGGCGGCCACCGTGGACGTCGCCCGATCGGCGACCGTCGTCGTCGCGCCGGGGCTGAACCCGTGTCCGACCAGCATCGACTCGGCCGTGGCCGCCTCGCCCGCCGTGCCCGAGGCGTTGTCGACCTCCACCGTGACGCCGGTGGCCGCGGCCGGGTCCGGAGCGGGGGCCGGGGCGGGGGGCGGCGCGGCGGCGGCCGCGATCTGCTGCCGGATGAACGCCTGCACCCGGGCCGGGTCGACCTCGTTGTCGTCCTCGTCGTTCGCCTGGACGTACCCCTCGATCGGCAGCGTGTAGAAGGCGGCGTCGCCGCTCGTCAGGTTCTGCGCGGAGGCGGCGAAGGAGAGGGCGTCGAAGCCCTGGTCGAGCACGACGTCGCGGTGCGCGACGTCGAGCAGGGACGCCAGCCTCGACGGGTCGGTCCACGTGCCCGCCGCCGTGACCTGGTGCATCGCCGAGGAGAGGAACGCCTGCTGGCGGTGCGTGCGGTCGAGGTCGCCGTTGGTCAGCCCGTGGCGCTGGCGGACGAAGGCGAGGGCCTGCGCACCGGTGAGCTGCTGGACCCCGGCCGGGAAGTCGGCGCCGGAGTAGGAGTCCGACACCGCGTGGTTCAGGCAGACCGTGACCCCGCCGAGCGCGGTCGCGAGGTCGTAGAAGCCGGCGAGGGTGATCTCCGCGTAGTGGTCGACCGTGAGCCCGGTGAGGGCCTCGACGACGCCCACCGTTGCGCGCCGCCCGGCCTCCCGGCCGTCCTGCTCGAGGGTGGCCGGGTCGGTGACGCCCTGCGCGGCCAGGCGGTCCTCGACGGCGGCCTTGGTGACGCCGTAGGCCTGCTTGATCTTGTCCGGCCGGTAGCCCGGGATGGGGACGAGGTCGTCGCGCGGGATCGAGAAGGCGGTGACCCGTCCGCCGTCGGCGGGGACGTGCAGCAGGATCAGGGTGTTGGTGTTGTAGCCGCCCTCGTTGCCGTCCCCGGCGTGCAGGGCGTCGAGGACCGCCGCCGGCAGGGGGCCGCCGTCCTGGTCACGGCGGGTGTCCAGCCCGATGAGCAGGATGTTCGTCGAGCCGTCGGCGGAGTGGGACCCCGCGGTGACCACGGACGTGCCGGTGAGCGACCGGTCGGTCGACCACGCCGCACCCGTCGCGAGCAGGACCAGCAGCGAGCAGAGCGCGACGAGCACCCGCCCGACGCGTGACCGCCGACGGCGGCCGCGCCCGGGTGCGGCCGGCGGAACCGGCGGGGCCGGCGGAACGGGCGGGGCCGGCGGGGCCGGCGGAACGGGCGGGCGCGGGACGAGCACGACGGGCCGGGAGGCGCCACGGGGGGCCGGGCGGCCCGGCCGCGCGTCAAGCACCACGGCGACGCCGACGCGCCGGCGGCGTCTGCCGGAGCTCCTCGTGGTGGGCGACGGCGCCCCGCACGAGGTCGACCACGTGCGGGTCGTCCACGGCGTAGACCTGGTGCTTGCCCTCCCGGCGGGCGCTGACCAGGCCCGCGAGCCGGAGCTTGCCGAGGTGGTGGCTCACGGTGGCCACCGACTGGCCGGTGAGCTCGGCCAGGGTGCCGACGTCACGCTCCCCGCCCGCGAGCAGCCAGACCAGCTCGACGCGCACGGTGGCGGCGAGGAGGCCGAACGTGCCCGCGGCGTCCTGGATCACGGCGGGATCGGGCGCGTTCCCGGGGTCCGACGGGGCCATCGTGTCTCCTCTCCGACGTGAGGGAGCATACTTGCACAATCGTTTGACCGTCCGTGCGTGGCGGGCGTCTACTGTCCCGGTCGCCGCACCAGGCGACGGAGTCCGACCTGCGACCCGAGGAGGTGGAGCCCGATGACCGACGACGGAAGTCCGGGCCGCCACGCGGGCGGTCGGACCCCCCGGGACCCCTGAGGTCCCCCGTGTCCGGTCGATCCGCGTGGTGGCGCGCCCCCGAACCGCTCGACCAGCGACAGGGACCGACCATGCCCACCGTCCTGCCCACCCCCCTGCCCGGCACCACCTCGCTGCGGCAGGTGGCCGCCGACCCGGCCTTCGCGGTGCTCCGCACGCTCGACACCCGACCGCACGGCCTCACCGAGGCCGAGGCGACCCGCCGTCAGGACCGGCACGGCGCGGACGTCCCGGACCTCGACCCGCGCCCGTCCGCGCTCGTCGCCGCCTGGAGCGCGCTGCGCAGCCCGTTCGTCGCCCTGCTCTCCGGGCTCGCCGTCGTGTTCCTCGTCGTCGGCGACCTCCGGGGCGCCGGCACCGTCGCGGTGATGGTCGTGGCCTCGGTGGGGCTGCGCCGCTGGCAGCAGGTCCGGTCCGAGCGCGCCGTGCGGTCGGTCCGCCCCCGGCTCGTCACCACCGTGACCGTCCGGCGGCGCGCGGACGACGACGTCGAGCCGTGCGACCGCGAGGTCCCGGTCGGCGACGTCGTGCCCGGGGACCTCGTGCTGCTCGCCCCGGGCGACGTGGTGCCCGGCGACCTCCGCCTGCTCACCAGCGCGGACCTCTTCGTGGACCAGGCCGTGCTCACCGGCGAGAGCCTGCCGGTGGCGAAGTCCGCGACCGGGACGGGCGGGACCGGCCCCGAGGACTCCCCGGTGCTGTGCCTCGCGGGGTCCGAGGTGGTCGCCGGGACCGCGACGGCGGTGGTCGTCGCCGTCGGACCCGCCACCTACTCGGGGGCCCTGGCCCGGCGGGCCGCCCGGGACCGCCCCGAGTCCTCCTTCGACCGCGGCGTCCGCGACGTGAGCCGCACACTCGTGCGCTTCATGCTCGTCCTGGTCCCGATCGTGCTCGCCGTGAGTGGCACCGTCAGCGGCGACTGGGGGCAGGCGCTGCTCTTCGCCGCCGCGGTCGCGGTCGGCCTGACGCCGGAGATGCTGCCCGTCGTCGTCACCACCACCCTCGCCCGCGGCGCGCGCCGGCTCGCGCGGGCGCACGTCATCGTCACCCGGCTGAACGCGGTGCAGGACCTCGGCGCCGCGGACGTCGTGTGCCTGGACAAGACCGGGACGCTCACCGAGGAGCGCCTGCTCGCGACGCACAGCATCGACCCGTGGGGACACCCCGACGACGAGGCCGCGGCCTACGCCGTCCTGGCGGTCCGCTCCCAGATCGCGCCCGTGGGCCGGCTCGACGAGGCCGTGCTCGACCAGCTCGCCGACCCGAGCGACACGCTCGACGAGGCGCTCTACACCCCGGTCGACGAGATCGGCTTCGACCAGGTGCGTCGCCGCGCGACGGCGGTGGTGCGCCGGCGCGACGGCGAACGCCTCATGATCACCAAGGGCGACCCGGACGAGGTCCTGCCCCGGTGCGACGAGGCGCGGCTCGACGGGGACGCGGTCGCGCTCGACCCCGGCCGCCGGTTCGCGGCGGAGGATCTCGCGCGGGCCCACGCCGACCAGGGTCTGCGGTTGCTCGCCGTGGCGGCGAAGCGGCTGCCGCGACTGGGCGAGGTCTCCGAGCGCGACGAGCAGGGCCTGACGCTCGTGGGCTTCGTCGGGTTCGTCGACCCGGTGCGCGAGAGCGCACCGGCGGCCGTGCGCGACCTGGCCCGGCACGGCGTCGAGGTCCTCCTGCTCACCGGGGACAACCGCCACGTCGCGGCCCGCGTCGCGCACCAGGCGGGCATCCCCGCCGCCGACGTCGTCGTCGGCGAGGACCTCGACGGGCTCGACGACGCCCGCCTCGGGCGCCTGCTCGAGCGGGCCCGGGTGTTCGCCCGGGTCACCCCGGCCCACAAGGCCCGCGTCGTCACCGCGCTGCGCGCCCGCGGCCGGGTGGTCGGCTTCGTCGGCGACGGCGTGAACGACGCGCCGGCGCTGCGCGTCGCCGACGTCGGCATCGCCCCCGACTCCGCGACGCCGGCCGCGAAGCGCGCGGCCGACCTCGTGCTCACCGACCCCGACCTCGCCGTCCTCGCGGCCGGCGTCGTGGAGGGCCGTCGGACCCTCGGCAACACCCTCAAGTACGTGACGATCACGGCGAGCTCGAACTTCGGCAACGTGCTGACGCTCGTCGCCGCGGCCGTCGTGCTGCCCTTCCTCCCGATGCTCCCGCTGCAGCTCGTGGTGCAGAACCTGCTCTACGACGCCGCCCAGCTGGCGTTGCCGTGGGACCGGGTCGACCCCGAGTACGCCGCACGGCCGCGCCGCTGGGACACCTCGGACCTGATCCGCATCATGCTGACGTTCGGGCCGCTGTCCTCGCTGTTCGACCTCGCCACCTTCGGGGTGCTCTGGTGGGGTCTCGACGCCGGGTCGGCGCCGGACCGCTTCCGCGCCGGCTGGTTCGTCGAGGGCCTGCTCACCCAGCTCGCGATCGTGCTGGTGCTGCGCACCCGGGGCGCTCCGTGGCGCCGTCTCCCCCGACGGCCGGTGGTCCTCGCGACGGGCGCCGCGGCAGGGGTGGGGCTCCTGCTGGCCTTCAGCCCCCTGGCCGGCCGGCTCTCGATGCAGGGCCTGCCGGCGGTCTACCTGCTGTGGATCGGGGCCGCGGTGCTCGGCTACGCCGCGCTCGCCCAGGTGCTCAAGGCCCTGCACCTGCGCCGACGGGGCCGCTGGCTCTAGTCCGCCCCGCTCCCGTAGCCCCTCCCCACGACCTCCGTTCAAACGATCGTATGACCATGAGAGCGAGCTGAACCATGGCCACGCCCACCCCGACCGAGCGCGGCAGCGCCGACAGCGCGGTTCTCGACGACGCCCACCTCGGCGACATCCACGGCGCCCTCGGCACCGTCCGCCTCGACGACACCGGCGCGCGGGTGACCCTCCCCGCCCGCCTGAAGACCCTCGTCGCCATCGTCGGTCCCGGCCTCATCGTCATGGTCGGCGACAACGACGCCGGCGCCTTCGGCACCTACACCCAGGCCGGGCAGAACTACGGGACGAGCCTGCTCTGGACGCTGCTGCTGCTCGTCCCGGTGCTCTACCTCAACCAGGAGATGGTGCTGCGTCTCGGCGCGGTGACCGGCGTCGGGCACGCGCGGCTGATCCTCGAGCGGTTCGGCCGCTTCTGGGGCGCGTTCAGCGTCATCGACCTGTTCCTGCTCAACGGCCTGACGATCGTCACGGAGTTCATCGGCATCAGCCTCGGGCTGTCCTACCTCGGGCTCCCGACCGTGCCCGGGGTGCTGGTCGCCGCCGTCGTCGTGGTCGCGGCGGCCTCCACCGGGAGCTTCCGCCGGTTCGAGCGGGTCTGCCTGGTCCTCGTCGTCGGGAACGTGCTGCTGATCCCGATCCTCGTCATGGCGCACCCGCCGATCGGGCAGCTGGCCCGCGACTTCGTGGTGCTCGGCCTGCCCGGCGGCGAGCTGTCGACGGTGATGCTGCTGATCATCGGCATCGTCGGGACCACCGTGGCGCCGTGGCAGCTGTTCTTCCAGCAGTCCTACGTGATCGACAAGCGCATCACGCCCCGCTTCATGAACTACGAGAAGGCCGACCTGTGGATCGGCATCGTCATCGTGGTGATCGGCGCGGGCGCGATGATGGCCTTCACCGCGACGGCGTTCGCCGGGCAGCCGGAGTTCGGGAACTTCACCGACGCGGGCGGGGTGGCCGACGGCCTGGGGCGCTACGTCGGCCCGGCCGCGGGCGTGATGTTCGCGCTCGCGCTCATCGACGCCTCGATCATCGGGGCCGCCGCGGTCTCGCTGGCGACCGCCTACGCGATCGGCGACGTCCTCGGGCTGAAGCACTCCCTGCACCGCGGGGTCCGGGAGGCGAAGGGCTTCTACGCGGTCTTCGCGGGCATCCTCGTGCTCGCCGCCGTCGTCGTGGTGATCCCGGGCAGCCCGCTCGGGCTGCTCACCGAGGGCGTGCAGACCCTCGCGGGCGTCCTGCTGCCCTCCGCGAGCGTGTTCCTGCTCCTGCTCTGCAACGACCGCGAGGTCCTCGGGCCGTGGGTCAACGGGCGGGTGCGGAACCTGCTCACCGTCGTCGTCATCGCGGTGCTCGTGCTGCTCTCGATCGTCCTCACGGCCGCGGTCGTGTTCCCCGACATCACCGCCGGCGCCATCGTGACGATCCTCGGGGCGGGCGGGGGCCTCGCGCTGCTCGTCGGGCTGGTGGCCCTCGTCGTCGGGCTGCGCCGGCCGCGCACTCCCCGGCCCGCCGCCCCGGAGCGCACCTCGTGGCGGATGCCGCCGCTGGCCCTGCTCACCCGCCCGGAGCTCTCCCGCGGCCGTCGGGTCGGCCTGACCGTGCTCCGCGGCTACCTCGTCGTCGCCGTCGGGATGGTCGTCGTCCGGATCGTCCAGCTCGCCCTCGCGTCGTGAGTCCCGCCCCGACCCCGGAAGGAAGCACCATGAACCGGCGATCCCTGCACGACCTCCTCGGACGTCCGGTCCGCGGCACCCACGACCAGCACCTCGGCCGCATCGCCGACGTGATCGTCCGGCTGCGCGGGCACGACCACCCGGCCGTGACCGGGCTCGTCGCCGACGTCGGCGGCCACCGCCTCGTTCCTGCCCGCCGAGGAGGTGGTCGACTGGAGCGCCACCGACCTCACCCTGCGCGGGGACCGGCTCGACCTCCGGCCCTTCGCCCGCCGGGACGGTGAGGTGCTGCTGCGCGAGGACATCCTGGGGCACCGCCTCATCGACGTCCCCGCCGCCGCCCTGGTCACCGCGTGGGACCTGGAGCTCGCCGTCACCCCGGCGGCCGCCACGCTCGTCGGGGTCGACGTCCGGCCGCGTGCGTGGTGGCGGCGGGCGCTCGGCCGGCTGCTCCCCGGCCCGGTGGCCGTCACCGACGACGACGGCGCCCGGTGCCGCGACTGGCTCGCCTTCGAGGCCCTCATCGGGCACGCGCCCTCGGTCCTCGCCCGCACCCCGCTCGACCGGCTCCGCGCCCTGAAGGCCCCCCAGCTCGCGGACCTGCTGGAGGACGCGTCGCGGGCCGAGCAGGCCGAGCTGCTCGACCGCGTCCACGCGGACCCGGAGCTGGAGGCCGACGTCTTCGAAGAGCTCGACGAGGACGACCAGACCCGGCTCTTCCGCGGCCGCACCGACGACGACGTGGCCGCCGTGCTCGCCCGGATGGACGCCGACGACGCGACCGACGCCCTCATGGACCTGCCCCAGGAACGCCGGCGGGGGGTGCTCGACCTCCTGCCCGCCCCGCGGCGGGCGAAGGTCGTCGCCCTGCTGGGCTACAAGCCGACGTCGGCGGGCGGGCTGATGATCCCGGACCACCTCGCGCTGCCCGGGTCGACGCCCATCGGGGAGGTCCTGGACCGGGTGCGGACCTCGGCCGTCCAGCCGGGGGTGCTCGCCACCGTGCTCGCCCTCGACGCCGACGACCGGCTGTGCGGCAGCGTGCCGCTCGTGCACCTGGTCCAGGCCGACCCGACGGCCGCGCTGGCCACCGTCGCGGAGCCGGATCCCGTGCGGGTGCGGGCCGACGCCGACGTCGTCGAGGTCGCCGTGCTGATGAGCGACTACGACCTGCTCGCGCTCCCGGTGGTCGACCGCGACGGCCGGGTGCTCGGCGTGGTCACCGTCGACGACGCGCTCGAGGCGACGGTCCCGGCGGACTGGCGACGCCGTGACCTGCCCGCCCCGGGTGTGCTGCCCGACACGGAACGGTTGGGCACACCTCCCGTGAGCCATCCCACCCCATGAAGGTCACCGTGTTCGGGGCGACCGGCGGGGTCGGCCGGTTCGTCGTCCATCACCTCCTCGCCGACGGGCACGAGGTCACCGCCCTCGTGCGCAGCCCCGAGAAGCTCGGGGACCTGCAGTACGCGGTCGACGTCGTGGAGGCCGAGCTCTCCGACACCGACGCGGTCGCCCGGGCCGTCGACGGCGCCGACGGGGTGATCACGGCCTACGGGCCGCCGATCGACCCGTTCCTGTCGGACACGCCGCTGACCGACGGCACCCGCACCATCGTCAAGGCGATGCACGCCGCGGACGTCCGTCGTCTGGTGTCGCTCGTGACCGTGAGCGTCCCCGACCCGCGCGACCGGCCCCGCCTGCTCGACCGCCTCGTGCCGATCGGCATCGGCATCCTCATCCCCGGCGCGCTCGCCGAGGTGCAGGGCATCCACGAGGCGGTGACCACCTCGGAGCTCGACTGGACCGTGGCGCGCATGTTCGCGCCGATCGACGTGCCGGGTGGCAACCCGATCCGCTCGGGCTTCCTCGGCGTCGACCCGATCGGCGTGGAGATGGCCCGCGCCGACGTCGCGCGGTTCCTGGTCGACCAGCTGACCAGCACCACGTACCTGCGCGCGTCGCCGGCGATCAGCAACTAGGTGGCTTCGCCAGGTGAGCACAAATCCGTGCCCGAACACGGATTAGTGCTCACCTGAGCGGAGCTCACATCCCGTACGTCTCCAGCAGGCGCAGCCAGACCTCGGACATCGTCGGGAACGACGGGACCGCGTGCCACAGGCGGGCGAGCGGCACCTCCCCGACGATCGCGATGGTCGCCCCGTGGACCATGTCGGCGACGTCCTGGCCGACGAAGGTCGCGCCCACGACGACCTCGCGGTCGGTGTCGACCACGATCGTCGCGAACCCGTCGTAGCCGTCGGCCTGCAGCGAGCCGCCGGCGGTGTTCCCGATCTCGTAGCTGACGGCGCGCACGGTCAGCCCGGCGCGCTCGGCACTCTCCGAGGTGTGCCCCACCGCCGCGATCTGCGGGTCGGTGAAGATCACCTGCGGGACGGCCGTCGACTCGGCGGTGGCCGCGTGCTTCGAGTAGCGCCCACCGAGCTCCTCCCCCCGCGAGCGCGCAACCAGCACGTCGCCGCAGATCCGGGCCTGGTACTTGCCCATGTGCGTCAGCTTCGCGCCCGTCGAGGCGTCGCCGACGGCGTAGAGCCAGTCGCCCTGCACCGTCGTCGTCTCGTCGGCGTCGAGCGGCTTCCCGGGTTCCAGGCCGACCGTGTCCAGCCCGAGGTCCGACGTGGCCGGCTTCCGGCCCGCCGCGACCAGCAGCTCGGCGCCGCGCAGCTCCGAGCCGTCGTCGAGCGAGGCCACGACCTCACTGCCGTCCCGCTTCACCGCCGTCATGGAGACACCGAGCCGCACGTCCACGCCGTCGCGCTCGAGCGAGGCCTGCAGCCGCCGCGACGCCTCGGGCTCGACGGAGGGGACGAGCCGCTCGCCGTGCTGCACGAGGGTCACGCGGCTCCCGAGCCGCTGGTAGGCCGTCGCCATCTCCACGCCGACCACCCCGCCGCCCAGGATCAGCAGCGAGTCCGGGACGCGGGAGGCCTGGGTGGCCTCGCGGTTGGTCCAGGCGTCGACCTCGTCGATGCCGTCGATCGGCGGGTAGGTCGGCACCGAGCCGGTCGCGACGACGACGTAGCGCGCGGCGACCTCCGTCGTCGTGCCGTCGCCGTGGTCCACCGCGACCGCACGCTCGCCGGTGATCCGGCCGCGCCCGCGCAGCAGCGTGATGCCGGCGCCGTCGAGCCAGTCGGCCTGGCCGGAGTCGTCCGGGTTCGCGAACTGGTCGCGCCGCTCGAAGACCTTCGCGGCGTCCACCGGGCCCACGTCGAGACCGGGCATGCGCTCCACCGCGGCCCGCAGGTCGACCGGCCGCAGCAGCGCCTTCGACGGGATGCACGCGTAGTACGAGCACTCGCCCCCGACCAGGCCCGCCTCGGCGACCGCGGCGCTCAGGCCCTGCTGGTGCGCGCGGTCGGCGACGTTCTCCCCCACCGGGCCCGCGCCGATCACCACGACGTCCACGTCGATGTCAGCCATTCTCCGCACTCTCTCCCGTCGGCCCGAACCGTTCGATCCGGATGCTGGACTCCGGCTGCCCGGCGGACAGGAGGTGTGACTCCATCGCCAGGGTGAATCGTGCCGAGCCGCACACGAACGCGGTCGCGCCGGGGTCGGCGACCGCGGCGATCACGGCCGCGTCCAGGCGCGATCCGCCCTTCTGCCGGGAGTACGCGACGAGCGCGCCGGACGACTCCAGCTCCTCGCGGTAGGGCAGGTGGTCGGCGGTCCACGCCGAGACCGCCAGGTGCAGCAGCTCGGGGTGCCCGACGTCGCGGGCGTGCCGCAGCATCGACACCAGCGGCGCCACCCCGCTGCCGCCGCCGATCCCGAGGGCGGGCGACTGGCCGTCCCAGGCGAACCAGCGCCCGATCGGACCGCGGCACTCCAGCAGGTCCCCCGGCTCGACGACCTCGGCGAGGAAGCCGGACACCTCGCCGTCGGGAACCTTCTCCACGTACAGCTCGACCAGGTCGTCCGACGGGGCCGACACCGCGGAGTAGGAGCGGCTCGCCGTGTAGCCGTCCTCGGCGCGCAGCCGCAGGACGTAGTGCTGGCCGGGGCGGTGGACGACGCGGTCGGGCACGTCGAGGCGCAGGACCACTCCGAGCTCGCCGTGGTGGTCGACCGAGACGACCTTCGCGTCCCGCCAGGTGGCCGCGAGCTTCCGGTCCTCAGTCGCCATCGAAGCGCTGCTCCTGCCAGGGGTCGCCGCGGTGGTGGTAGCCGTTGATCTCCCAGAAGCCCGGCTCGTCGTGGTCGAGCAGCGTGATCTTCGAGATCCACTTCGCGGACTTCCAGAAGTAGAGGTGCGGCACGAGCATCCGCACCGGTCCGCCGTGCTCGCGCGTGAGCGGCTTGCCCTCGTGCTCCCACACGACCCAGGCCTTCCCACCCGTGACGTCCTCGAGCGGGAGGTTGGTGCGGTACCGCGTCGTCGACTCCTCGACGACGAACCGCGCCTCCGGCAGCGGCTGCGCCACGTCGAGCAGGGTGTCCAGGCTGATCCCGGTGAACGAGGTGTCGAGCTTCGACCACGTCGTCACGCAGTGGATGTCGCCGCGGTAGGTGTCCTGTCCGAGGGCCTTGAGCTCCTTCAGCGACCACGACGTCGGGTGCGCGACGAGCCCGTCGATCGTCAGCGACCACCGCTCGGCGTCGACCCGGCCGGTCGGCTCGGCCGTCAGCACCGGCCACGACTTCCCGACGTCGTACTGGCCCGGGGGCAGCCGCGGGTCGCGTTCCGCCTGCTTGCGCCGCCCGGAGAACCCTCGTGTGATCGCCATACCGGCTCCTCTCGACCTCGCCGCCACACCCTAGGGATGGGCCGTGTCCGCTCGCGTCGGTCGAACGACGCAGCGCGGCGCTTCCTTCCCGACGCCGGTCGGTGCGGGTGCCGACGCGGCTCCGGCGAGACATCACCGTCGGGCTGCGCCGGGCCCGGAGGGCCGGATGAGTGACGGCTCGCCGACCCGACCGGGGTCCGCCGAGCCGGTCACACCCGTCGTCGGGACGACCTGGGGAATCTCCACGGTCGGTCGAGGCAACGCTCCGGAGCGTGCCCGGGCAGGATCGACCGCGTTCACCCGTGAGCGCCGAGAGGACCACCATGACCGGGACCGAGCTGCCCGACAGCCCCGACGACCTCCCCGCCGACGACCGCGACTCCGTCGACGACACCTCCTTCGAGCAGCTCGACGAGGCCGACCTGCTCGACGGCGACGCTCCCGAACGCGACCCCGAGGACCCGCTCGACGCCGGCTGGGTGCCGAACGAGCGCACCCGCGGCGTCGACGCCTGGGGCGTCACGCAGCGCGAGGAGGAGGAGGGCGAGCCGCTCGACGACCGGCTGCGCCGCGAGATCCCCGAGGACCCGGACGACCTCGGCGCCGACGGCCTCGGCGACTCCCGCGACACGGCGGGCGAGCTCTACGACGACGAGGTCGGGGACGCGCGCTCCGGTCGGCTGGTGCTGCGCGACGAGGGCGACGAGGGCTACGCCGACGACGTGGGCGTCGACGGTGCGGGCGCGAGCGCCGAGGAGGCCGCGGTGCACGTGATCGGTCAGGAGGAGGGTTGAGTCTTCCTTCCTGACAGGGCGTCCTGTCAGGATGGGTGCATGCCCACCCGCACCTTCCAGGGCGCGAGCGCCGCGGAGCGCGTGGCCGAGCGCCGCGCACGGCTGCTCGACGCCGCCCTGGACGTGGTGGGCGAGCGGGGGGTCGCCGACTTCACGATGACGGCGGTCTGTCGGGCGGCCGGGCTGACCGAGCGCTACTTCTACGAGTCGTTCGCCCGCCGGGACGACCTGCTCGCGGCGCTGTTCGAGGCGACGTCGGACACCGCGCTGCGCCAGGCCGAGCAGGCCGCCGCCGCCGTGCCCGCGGGCGACCTGCAGGCCCGGGCCCACGCCGCGGTCCGGGCGACCGTCACACTGCTCGCCCGCGACCCACGGTCGGCCCGGCTCTACCGCGAGGCGGTCGGGCACCCGGTGCTCGCGGCCCGCCGTCAGGACACCGTGGCCGCGTTCGCGGCCTTCCTCGCCCGCCTGATCGTCGAGGCGCGACCGCTCCTGTCCCCCGACGACCTCGACGTCACGACGGTGCTGCTCACCGCCGGCATCGTCGACGCCGTCGGCTTCTGGCTCGACGGCCGCCTCGCCGTCGACGCCGAGCACCTCGTCATGCGCTGCGCCCGCCTCGTGGTGGCGGCGGCCGATTTCCGGGAGGACCGATGACGGCACCACTGTCGCACCGCATCCAGAGCGGCCTGGCCACGGCTCTGAGCCGGGTGCCGTCGACCG
The DNA here is from genome assembly GCF_030269685.1 of Actinomycetospora sp. NBRC 106378. Taxonomy (GTDB): domain Bacteria; phylum Actinomycetota; class Actinomycetes; order Mycobacteriales; family Pseudonocardiaceae; genus Actinomycetospora. The sequence continues at coordinate 302,544 of NZ_BSTT01000004.1, read as the reverse complement.
CCGCGCCCCTCGCGCCGCCCCCGCCCGGTAGCGGGCTGGAGGCGGTCCCCGGGGACTTCGGCACGCCCGTCGTCGGGCGGTCCCTGGAGTTCGCGTCGGACATGCTCGGCTTCGGGCGGCAGCAGTACGAGCGCTACGGCCCGGTGTCGTGGACCGGGGCGTTCGGCCGGCGCATGGTGTCGGTGCTGGGCCCGGACGCGCTGGGCCAGGTGCTCGTCAACAAGGACAAGTACTTCGGCAACGCCGACGGGTGGGGCTTCTTCATCGGCCCGTTCTTCCGGCGCGGGGTGATGCTGCTCGACTTCGAGGAGCACCGCACCCACCGGCGCATCCTGCAGGAGGCGTTCACCCGCGACCGGCTCGCCGAGTACCTCGAGGTGATGAACCCGCGGATCCGGCGCAGCCTCGACGACTGGACCACCGGCGACGGCATCCGCATCTACGACCGCATCAAGCAGATGACCCTCGACATCGGCACCGAGGTGTTCGTCGGCGCCGAGCTCGGCCCGCAGGCGGACCGCGTCAACCGCGCCTTCGTCGACACCGTGCACGCCGGCGTCGCGGTGGTCCGGGCGCCGGTGCCGGGCGGCTCCTGGAAACGGGGCCTCGACGGGCGGAAGGTCCTCGAGGACTACTTCGCCGCGCAGATCCCGGTCAAGCGCGCGGGCGAGGGCCGCGACATGTTCAGCGTGCTCTGCCGCGCCCGCAGCGACGAGGGCGAGACGTTCTCCGACGACGACATCGTCAACCACATGATCTTCCTGCTCATGGCGGCGCACGACACGTCGACGATCACGCTGTCGATGATGAGCTACCTGCTCGCCAAGAACCCGGAATGGCAGGAGAAGTTGCGCGAGGAGTCGTTGGCGCTCGACTCCGACGACCTGACGGGCGCCGAGCTCGACTCGCTGGTCTCCCTCGACCTCGCGATGCGCGAGACGCTGCGGATGTACGCCCCGGTCGGCCAGCTCGCCCGGATCACCGTCCGCGACGCCGAGCTGCAGGGCTTCCACATCCCCGCCGGGACGCTCATGTCGCTCGGCATCCACGCCTCGCAGCGCATGGAGCCGTGGTGGAACCGGCCCGACGAGTTCGACCCCGACCGCTTCGCCCCCGAACGCGCCGAGGACAAGTCCCACCGCTTCGCCTGGATGCCGTTCGGCGGCGGGGTCCACAAGTGCATCGGCCTGCACTTCGGCGGCATGGAGGTCAAGGCGATCATGCACGCGATGCTGCGGCGCTTCCGCTGGTCGGTCCCCGCCGACTACGTGATGCCGGTCGGCCTGACGACGGGTCCGACCCCGGCCGACCACCTGCCGCTGCGCCTCGAGCGGCTGTAGCTTCCCCGGGCGTGCGCGACGCCGATCTCGTCCATCTCCGCCGCTGTGTCGAGCTGGCCCGCGAGGCGCTGGAGGCCGGCGACGAGCCGTTCGGGTCGGTGCTGGTCGGGCCGGACGGCACGGCGCTCGCGGAGGACCGGAACCGGGTGAACACCGGCTCCGACGCGACGCTGCATTTGGAGTTCGCGCTGGCGCGGTGGGCGGCGGAGTCGATGCCGCCGGCCGACCGTCCGGGCGCGACGGTCTACACCTCGGGCGAGCACTGCCCGATGTGCTCGGCCGCGCACGCCTGGGTCGGGCTCGGTCGGATCGTCTACGCGAGCTCATCGGCGCAGCTCAGCGGCTGGCTCGTCGAGTTCGGCGAACGCCCCGGGCCGGTCGCGGCGCTGCCGGTGGCGGCCGTCGCGCCCGGCGTCGTCGTCGAGGGCCCGGCGCCCGGCCTGGACGAGGAGGTCCGGGAACTGCACCGCCGCCTCCACGGACGGGGGTGACCCGCATCGCCTGTCACCCGGCCCACTCGGCGGTGTGACGGCGGCTCCGGGCAGGCATCCTGCGGCGATCGCCCCAGTGCTGTGGTGGTCGATACCAGCACGGATCAGGTGGTGATGGCGATGCCGACGACTTCTGTGCCCTGGATGGGCAACCGCGTCGTGATGTGGGAGATCGAGGGCACCGAGCTGACCGCCGTCGAGTGGCGGCGCCCCTACAACGGAGTCACCCGCGGTTTCCGGGTGCTGGGCGCCGAGGAGCTGGCGCTGGTGTGCCAGGCCGTCGAGGAGGCGACCGCGGACATCCGACCGGCCCCGCGTCTCGAGGACGTGGCCGGACGCCCGCTGGACCTCGAGGCGTTCATGGACGAGCTGCTCGAGCGCTGAGACGCGTTCCGGGCCCGGTGGACACCGGGTCCGGAACGGTTTCTCAGCCCGCGACCTCGTAGGTCGGCGTGATCGTGGCGCGGCCGATCGAGTGGAAGAACAGGTTGAAGCCCAGGAACGCCGGGCTCCCGTCATCCCCCACCCCGAGGTCCTCCACGTCGACGGCGTGGACCACGAAGAAGTAGCGGTGCGGCCCGTGCCCTCCGGGCGGGGCGGCCCCGATGAAGCGGTGGGCGCCGGCGTCGTTCGCGAGGGTGACCGCGCCCTCGGGCAGCAGGCCCTTGTCCGGGTTGCCCGCGTCGGTCGGCAGCGACGTCGTGGTCACCGGGATGTTCGTGACCGCCCAGTGCCAGAACCCGCTGGCCGTCGGGGCGTCCGGGTCGTAGCAGGTGACCGCGAAGCTCTTGGTCCCCTCGGGGAAGCCCGACCATTCGAGCTGCGGCGACACGTCCTCGCCACCGGCACCCATGATGCCGCTGACCAGCGAGTTCGGGACCGGCTGACCGTCGGTGACGTCGGTGGAGGTCACCTGGAAGGTGGCCACCTCGGGCAGGAAGCTGTACGGGTCCGGCGGCTGCGACGCCACGGGGTCCTCCTCGTTGGATCGTGGACGATTCCGTGAGGTCTCTTCCCCGGACGGCAGTCCGATCATGCACCGGGCCCTACTCGCCGCCGGCGACCCACATGGCGGCTGCGAGTTCCGGGCCGAGCAGGTGTTCCTCGGGATCGCCGCCGAGCGAGACGATGAACGAACCGCCGAAGGGGTGCCGCCCGCGCATGACCACCTCGGTGCCCAGGCCGAAGCCGCGCTCCTTCAGGTGACGCAGGACCGCCGGGTCCTCCTCGTCGACCCGGACCAGCCGACCCGTCGACCCGGTCTCGAGCAGCGAGAGGACACAGGCCTCCTGCTCCACCGTCCGGCCCTCGGGGTCGGGGATCGGGTCACCGTGCGGGTCGACCTCCGGGTGGCCGAGGCGGGCGTCGATGCGGGCGAGGAAGGTGTCGGAGACGTAGTGCTCCAGGACCTCCGCCTCGTCCTGCACCTCGTCCCAGCCGTACCCGAGCTCCTGGACCAGGAAGGTCTCGATGAGCCGGTGGCGCCGCAGCATCGACAGCGCGTGCCGGCGACCGGCCTCGGTCAGGGTGAGCCCGGCGTACGGGCGGTGCTCCACCAGCCCGAGGTCGGCGAGCTTGCGCGCCATCCCGGAGACCGACGATGCCGACAGGCCCAGTCGCAGCGCGAGGCGGGAGGTGGTCGCGGTGCCCTCGGACTCGACGAGCTTGTAGACGGCCTTGACGTAGTCGTCGACCGCCGCCGAGTGCGCGCCACCCTCCACGGTCACCACGATATCGCCGCGACCGCCCCGGGACCTGCGACTCCATGACGAGCAATCTCCGCCACGATCCGTGGTCACAGGAAGCACAGTGACCCCGAACCACACCATCAGTTCCGCGTGTCGACAATTCTTGTCGCACACGAGCACGCAGCGTTTCCTCCTCGTCGCCTGATCGCGACGGCGATCGGGCCGGCATCGAGAGTGCGGGGGCACACGATGAGGACGAGGACGAAGGCCGCGCTGGCGGCGGTGGTGGTGGCGGGTGCGGCGCTGTGGAGCGCACCGGTGGCGATGGCCGACCAGGTCTCGCCGCCGACCGGGACGACGGACCACGGCATCCCCGTGGTCTCCGACCTGCTGAGCTCGCTCGGGCTGGCCGACCCGACGCCGCCGTCGGGCTCGGTGGGCGTGAACGGATCGGCGTCGGGCGGGGTCGCGGTGCCGGTCCCGGCCGTCCCTGCCCTCCCCGCCGTCCCTGCCGTACCCGCCGTGCCGAGCGCACCCGCCGTGCCGAGCGCACCCGCACTGCCGAGCGCACCCGCACTGCCGACCGTGCCCACGCTCCTGACGCCCGCGCTACCCGCGGCCCCCGCACTGCCCGGCGCACCGGGCGTCCCGTCCGTGTCCGGCTCGGGCGGCGTGGGAGCGGGCCCGGTGGGCGCCGGCGGCGGGGTCTCCACCGGCTGAGCGGTCGGGCGCCGGCGCGGAACCGTGGCGGCGCCCGACACGCCGGAGGCACAGGGCCCGGGCGCCGACAAGATCGCGGAGACCCGAACCGCACGATCGAGTGCGGCGTGTCGCGCTCACTTGTCGTGATCACCCCCCGGGCGTTTGCTCGACACCGCCGAGAACTGGGGCCGACTGCTCCAGCGGATGAAGTCGATCGGGGGAGACATGCGCGTTCGGATCGCGGCCGCTGCCGCCATGATGGCGATCGGTGCGGCCGTCGTGGTCGCACCCGTCGCCAGTGCGACGGTCCTGCCGGCCACACCCGCCGTGGCGGGGCAGGTGACACCACCGACCGCACCGTCGGTCCCGGGTACCCCGGCGGTGCCCGGGGCTCCGGCCGTCCCGGACGTGCCGGCGGTGCCCGGTGCGCCCGCGGTCCCGAGCGCGCCCACGGCACCCGGTGCGCCCGCGGTGCCGAGCGCGCCCGCGGTGCCCGCGGTGCCCGCCGCGCCGGACGTCCCCGCCGCACCCGCCGTGCCGGGGGCTCCTGCGGCGCCGTCCGTTCCGGGCGCCTAGGCCGGGGCGGGTCCGGTGGACCGTGTCCGACGGACACGGTCCACTCCCGCGGTCAGCCGCAGCACCCGCCGCCGCCGCAGCACCCGCCGCCGCCGGACGGCGCCATGGCGGGTCGCTGCGCGGTCCGCGCCTTCCCGCCGAGCGCGACGGTCGACAGCAGCTTGACGGTGTCGGCGTGCCCGTCCGGGCAGTCGGCGGGGTCGCCCGCCTGCTGCATGGGCCGGTTGACCTCGAAGGTCGACCCGCACTCCCGGCACCGGAACTCGTACACGGCCATGCCCGCGACCCTAGGCCGCGCCACCCGCCGTCCGGAAGGCCGGCGGGGGGGCCACGACTCACCGCCGGATCACGACCGATCTTCCTATCCTGGACACATCGCCCGAACCACCACCCGCACCCTCGTCGCCGTCCTGGTGCTCGTGCTGCTCGCCGCCGGGGCCGCCTGGGTCGCCACGAGCCGCGGGGTCACCGCCGCCGACGTGTGGGAGGTCGCGGCGCCCCCGCCGCCCGAGGCGTGCAGCGAGGACGACCCGACGGGCGACGGCTGCCTCACGCCCACCACGCGGCGCCTGCACGACGCGGCGGTCGCCCGCTTCGACGCCGACCTGCGCGGGGTGAGCTGCTGGTCCGAGCACGCATGGAACCCGTCGAGCGACCACCCGGCCGGGCGCGCGTGCGACCTGTTCCCCACCCGCTCCGGGCGCTTCCCGGCCGGCGAGGAGCTCGCCGCGGGGTGGGCCATGGCGACGTGGTTGCGGGAGAACGCGACCGAGCTGCGCGTCCGGTACGTGATCTGGCAGGGCCGCATCTGGTTCCGCGGGTCCGCCGACCAGGACGGATGGGGCCGGCCCTACGACGGCGGCGGGGTCTACGACCCGACCGACGCGACCGGCGGGCACTACGACCACGTCCACGTCAGTGTGCGCCCCTGAGGACGAGTATCACGTTCGACGGCATCCCGGACGATCTCCGTGAGACACTGGCGAACGAGCGCGACACCCCCGATGCGTGACGCGCACGCCGCCTGGCCCTCGCGACGCGCGAGCACCGCCCGGGCGGACCCACCCCGACGCTAGGTGCTCCTCATCTCTGACATCACCACGTTCACCGGCCTGGGCATCTCGCCCTCGATCGCCGAGCTCCTCGCCCCCCGCGGCATCACGGAGCCCACCCCGATCCAGGCCGCCGCGATCCCCGACGCCCTGGCCGGACGCGACGTCCTCGGCCGCGGGCGCACGGGATCGGGCAAGACCCTCGCCTTCGGTCTCCCCGTGCTGGCCAAGCTCGCGCGCTGCGACGCCCCGACGCGCCCCAACCGCCCGCGGGCGCTGATCCTGCTGCCGACGCGCGAGCTCGCGAGCCAGGTCCGCGACGCGCTCGCCCCGCTCTCGGAGGCCCTCGGGCTCGAGCAGACCGTCGTCTACGGCGGCGTCGGCCAGCGCCCGCAGGAGAACGCGCTGCGCCGCGGCGTCGACCTCCTCATCGCCTGCCCCGGCCGCCTCGAGGACCTCATCGGCCAGGGCATCCTCGACCTCGACCGCGTCGAGGTCACGGTGCTCGACGAGGCCGACCACATGTCCGACCTCGGGTTCCTCCCGGCCGTGCGCCGCCTGCTGCGCCGCACCCCGACCGACTCCCAGCGCCTGCTCTTCTCGGCGACGCTCGACGGCGAGGTGGACAAGGTCGTCAAGGAGTTCCTCCGCTCCCCGGTGACCCACAGCGTCGACCGCGCCGCCGAGCCGGTGCCGGACATGACCCACCACGTCTTCACGGTGGCCCCCGGCGACCGCGCGCAGATCGTGCAGGAGCTCGCCGGCGGCCTCGGCCGCACGATGCTGTTCACCCGCACGAAGCACGCCGCCCGCAAGCTCTCCCGCAAGCTCGCTGCGTCGGGCATCCCGGCCGCGGAGCTGCACGGCAACCTCGCGCAGAACGCCCGCGACCGGAACCTGGGCTGGTTCCGTGACGGCGAGGTCCGCGTCCTCGTCGCCACCGACATCGCCGCGCGCGGCATCCACGTCGACGACGTCACCATCGTGGTGCACGTCGACCCGCCCGCCGAGCACAAGGCCTACCTGCACCGCTCCGGGCGCACCGCCCGCGCCGGCTCGGCCGGTGACGTGGTCACCCTCGCCTCGCCGGACCAGCGCTCGGACGTCAACAAACTGACTCGCCAGGCCGGCATCAAGCCGCGCACCGTGCAGGTCACCCCGGGGTCGCGCGAGATCCGCGACCTGGTCGGCGAGGCCGCCCCGCCCGCCGAGATGCCGGTGGCCGAGGCGCCCGAGCAGCAGGCCCGCCCGTCGTCGGGCTCCTCGCGCAGCGGCCGGCCGCGTCGACGGGGTGGCCGGGGCGGCGCCCCGCAGGGCGGCGGCCAGAGCACCGGCGGGCAGGCCCCGAGCGGTGGCGGCGGCCGACGTCGAGGTGGCCGGGGCGGACAGGCGGCCTCCGCGGCCGGGTCCGGATCCGGGGCTCCCCGCGCCCGACGCAGCCGCTGAGCCGACCGCCGTACTAGCGTCGTCGACCGTGTTCACGGGGTTCGGCGACGCGGCGGTCGACTTCTACGAGGGCCTCGAGGCCGACAACACCAAGGCCTACTGGCAGGACAACAAGCACCTGTACGAGGACCACGTGCGGGCACCGATGCAGGCCCTGCTGCTGAGCCTCGAGCCCGAGTTCGGCGAGGGCCGCATCTTCCGGCCGTACCGGGACGTGCGGTTCTCGAAGGAGAAGGTGCCCTACAAGACGCAGTGCGGCGCCACCGCCGGCGCCCACTACGTCCAGGTCTCGGCCGACGGGATCATGGTCGCCGCCGGCTACTACGCGATGGTCCCGGGTCAGGTCGCGCGGTACCGGGCCGCGGTCGACGACGACCGGCACGGGCCCGAGCTCGAACGGATCGTCGCCGATCTGCACGACGACGGGTTCTCCCTCGGCGGGGAGCGCCTCAAGACCCGACCCCGCGGCACCGATCCCGACCACCCCAGGATCGACCTGCTCCGCCACAAGGCCCTCTACGCCTGGACCTCGTGGGAGCCCTCCGACGAGCTGCACACCCCGGAGCTCGCCGAGCGTGTCGCGGCGGCCTGGCGGCGGATGGATCCGCTCGCGGAGTGGATGAACGCGCACGTCGGGGTCACCCTCGACGACGCCGCGGAGAGTTCCCGACGACGACGGTGACCCCGGCCGTCGGTCGGGTACCACCAGGAATGAACCCAGCCAGGTTGCTCGCCGCGGGGTTGGTCGCCCGCAGTGTCACCCAGGGGGTGCGCCACCCGCACCCGCCGTCCGACCACGCCCCGGCGCCGGTCCGCGGCACGGACGACCCGCCCGGCGGCAACGCCGAGAAGCCCACCGAGATCCCACCGACCGGCTGGTGGCAGATCCTGAAGCGTGCGTTCGCCGAGAGCGGCAAGGACAACGTCAGCATGCTGGCGGGCGGCGTCGCGTTCTTCGGGTTCCTCGCGATCTTCCCGGCGCTGATCGCCCTGGTGTCGCTCTACGGGCTGGTCGCCGACCCCGCGCAGGCAGCGCAGACGCTGGAGAGCATCACCTCGGCGCTGCCCGAGAGCGCACGCCCGCTGGTCGCCGACCAGCTCCGGTCGGTGGTCACCTCCTCGACCGGCGGCCTGACGACGGGCCTCGTCATCGCCGCGCTCGCCGCCCTGTTCAGCGCCTCGAGCGGCACCCAGAACCTCATGGCCGCGATCAACATCGCCTACGACGAGACCGAGACGCGCGGCGCGGTGAAGCTCCGGGCGCTCGCCCTCCTGCTCACGATCGGCGCGGTCGTCTTCGTCATCGTCGCGATCGCGCTCGTGGCCGTCGCGCCGATCGTGCTCGACGCGCTAGGACCCGTCGGTCAGGTGGTCGGACAGGTCGTCCGCTGGGTGCTGCTCGTGCTGTTCATGCTGGTCGCGCTGGCCGTGCTCTACCGCGTCGCCCCCGACCGCGACGCCCCGCGCTTCGCGTGGGTCACGCCCGGGTCGATCTTCGCGACGGTCGTCTGGGTCATCGCCAGCGTGTTGTTCAGCGTCTACGTCGACAACTTCGGCAGCTACAACAAGACCTACGGCGCGCTCGCGGGCGTCATCGTGCTCATGCTGTGGCTGTACCTGACCAGCTACATCGTGCTCCTCGGCGCCGAGGTCAACGCGGAGTCGGAGTACCAGACCGCGGCGGACACCACGACGGGCGCGACGGAGCCGATGGGGCGGCGCGGGGCGGTGAAGGCGGACGACGCCCTGACGCCCTGACGCCCTGACGCCCTGACGCCCTGACGCAACGTCCTCGCTCCAGAGCCCCTGTCGGGACGGGTTCTTTTGCGTCCTTCCCGACGGCGGGTCGCGGAAGGTTGCGCCGCCGAGGTCGCGTCCGCTGCCATGTGGGCTCCACCACGACGGGCAGGGGCGCACATGGGCAGCACGACCGTCTCCCTCGACGACCGCTACACCGCCACGAGCGGGCGCGCACTGATGACCGGGATCCAGGCGCTGGTGCGGCTCCTGCTCGACCAGCGCCGGCTCGACGAGGCCCGGGGGCTGGACACCCGCGTGTTCGTGTCCGGCTACCAGGGCTCGCCGCTGGGCGGGTTCGACTCCGAGATCGGGCGCGCCCGCCGTCACCTCGATCCCGCCGGCGTGGTGTTCACTCCCGGGGTCAACGAGGAGCTCGCCGCGACGGCCGTCGCCGGGTCGCAGCTGCTCGACCGCGTCCCCGGTCGGCGGCACGAGGGCGTCGTCGGGTTCTGGTACGGCAAGAACCCCGGCCTGGACCGGGCGGCCGACGCGATCCGGCACGGCCAGCTCGTCGGCACGGCCGCGCAGGGCGGGGCGGTCGCGATCATCGGCGACGACCCGGCGAGCAAGTCCTCGACCGTCCCGAGCTCCTGCGAACCGATGGCCGCCAGCCTGTCGCTGCCGCTGCTCGCCCCCGGGTCGGTCGCCGAGATCGTGGAGCTCGGCCTGCACGCGGTCGCGCTGTCGCGGGCGAGCGGGCTGTGGACCGGCCTCAAGATCATCGCCGACGTCGCGGACGCCTCCGCCACCGTCGACCTCGGTGCCCTCGCGCCCGACGTGGTCGGCGTGCCGCACCCGCCGTCGGGGACCCGTCCGGCGCCGTCCGCGCTGGTCGGACCCACCGCGCTCGACGCGGAGCACGACATCCTCACCCGCCGGCTGGACCTCGCGAAGGCCTACGCGCGGGAGACCGGGCTCAACCGGGTCGCCTTCACCGCGCAGCGGGCCCGGCTCGGCATCGTCGCCTCGGGGACGAGCTACGCGACGGTGCTGCGGGCCCTCGACGACCTCGGGCTCGGCGAGCCGGAGCTCGACGCGCTCGGCGTGCGACTGGTCCGCCTCGCGATGCCGTTCCCGGTCGACCACGAGGCCCTCGCGGCGATGACCGCGGACCTCGAGGAGGTGCTCGTCGTCGAGGACAAGGTGCCGTTCCTGGAGGGCCACGTCCGCCAGGCCCTCTACGGCGCGGTCCCCGCGCCGCGCGTGGTCGGCCGCCGCGACGACCGGAACCGCCCCCTGTTGTCGGCCCGCGCCCAGCTCGCGGCGGAGGACGTGGCGAAGGCGGTCGCGGCCCGAATCACCGCCCTCGGCGGAGAGCTGCCGGCGGCCGCGCGGGCGCACCTCGACGCCCTCGCCCCGCCACGGCCGTCGCGCATCCCGCTGACCACCGCCGACACCCCGACGCGCACGCCGTACTTCTGCTCGGGCTGCCCGCACAACACCTCGACGCGCACGGGCGACGACACGCTCGTCGGGGTCGGGATCGGCTGCCACGCCATGGTCGCGCTCGACCCGGCGCACCGCGGCCACCAGGTCGGGATGACGCAGATGGGCGGCGAGGGCGCGCAGTGGATCGGGCTGGCCCCGTTCACCGACGACCGCCACCTCGTGCAGAACCTCGGCGACGGCACCTTCCACCACTCCGGCTCGCTCGCGATCCGCGCGGCGATCGCCGCCGGCGTGTCGATGACCTACAAACTGCTCTACAACGACGCCGTCGCGATGACCGGCGGGCAGCGCGCCGAGGGCCGCCTGGACGTCGCCGCCATCACCCGCGAGCTCGCGATCGAGGGCGTACGCCGCATCGTCGTCACCACCGACGAGCCCGGGCGCTACGGGCGCGGCGACCTCGACCCGATCGCGACCGTCCGCCACCGCGACGACTTCGCCGACGTCGAACGCGAGCTCGCGGACGTCGAGGGCGTCACCGTGCTCATCCACGACGACCGCTGCGCCACCGAGGAGCGCCGCCTGCGCAAGCGCGGCGAGCTGCCGACGGTCACCGAGCGGGTCGTGATCAACGAGCGCGTCTGCGAGGGCTGCGGCGACTGCGGCGACGTGTCCACGTGCCTGTCGGTGCTGCCGGTGGAGACCGAGTTCGGCCGCAAGACCCGCATCCACCAGGCGTCGTGCAACTCCGACCTCTCCTGTCTGAAGGGCGACTGCCCGTCGTTCCTGCTCGTCGAGCCGGGTACGCCGACTCCCCGCGCGGTGCCCGAGCTGCCGGTCCGCCTCGTCGAGCCCGCCGAGCGGACGCAGGGCGACGAGGTGCTGCTGCGGATGCCGGGCATCGGCGGTACGGGCGTCGTCACGCTCTCCCAGATCCTGCAGATGGCCGCGCACCTCGACGGGTCGTTCGCGGCGGGGCTGGAGCAGGTCGGGCTCGCGCAGAAGGGCGGCCCGGTCGTCTCCGACGTCCGCATCGCGAAGCACCCGGTCGTCGGGGCGCTGCGGGCCTCCCGGGGCAGCGCGGACGTCATCGTCGGGTTCGACCTGCTCGGGGCGGCCGACGCCGCCACGCTCGGGGTCGCGCGGCCGGGGCACACCGTCGCCGTCGTCAACACCTCGCTCACGCCGACCGCGGCGATGGTCACCGGTCGGGTCGTGCTGCCCGGCTCCCCCGACGATGCGCTCGAGAAGCTCGCGGCGGTCAGCGCCGAGGTCCACGGGGTCGACGCTCAGCGCCTGTCCGAGGCCCTGTTCGGCGATCACCTGCCCACCAACCTGCTGCTGCTCGGCGCCGCCTGGCAGCACGGGGTGGTGCCGGCCTCGGCCGAGGCGCTCGAGCAGGCGATCCGGCTCAACGGGGCCGCGGTGGACACCTCGCTCGCGGCATTCCGGTGGGGGCGTGCCGCCGCCATCGACCCGGCGGCGGTCCTCGCCGCGGCGCTCCCGCCCGCACCCGTCGTCGTCCCGGTGGACGCGCGGTCGGCCGCGCTGGCGAGCGAGGTGGAGGGACTGGAGGACGTGCTGGCGACGCGGATCGCCGACCTCACCGGCTACCAGGACGCGGCCTACGCCGCCCGCTACGCCGAGGAGGTCCGGCGGGTCACGGCGCTCGCGACGGAGGCGGTGGGTCCCGATGACGGGTCGCGCCTCGGCGCCGCCTACGCGCGCGGCCTGCACAAGCTGATGGCCTACAAGGACGAGTACGAGGTCGCGCGGCTGCACCTGGACCCCGTCGAGGTCGCCCGCCGCGAGGCGGAGTACGGCGCCGACGCCGACGTGTCGGTGATGCTGCACCCGCCGCTGCTGCGCGCCCTCGGGATGCAGCGCAAGATCCGGCTGCGGGGTCGGACCGCGGACATCGCCTTCCGCGGGCTGCGGGCGGCCCGCCGGCTGCGGCACACCCCGCTCGACGTGTTCGGCCTCGCGCACGTCCGGGCGGTCGAGCGGGCGCTCGTCGGGGAGTACCAGCAGGCGGTCCGGACGGCGGTGACGCGGCTGCCGGAGCTCTCCGTCGAGCGGGTGTCGGAGATCGCGGGGCTGGCCGACGACGTCCGGGGGTACGAGGAGATCAAGCTCCGGAACGTCGAGCGCTTCCGCGCGCGGCGCGACGAGCTGCTGGCCTGAGTCGGGAGGCACCGTGGGTGTGGTGGGCGCGCTCGACGGTTTCCAGCGGCGACACCGGTGGGCGGGGCTGCCGATCGCGGTGCTGTGGAAGTTCATCGACGACGAGGGCACCTACCTCGCCGCGCTGATCACCTACTACGGCTTCCTCTCGCTCTTCCCGCTGCTGCTGCTCGCGCTCACCGTGCTGGGCTTCGTGCTCCAGGGCGACCCGGCGCTCCAGCAGGCCCTGGTCAGCTCGGCGTTGCGCAACTTCCCGATCGTCGGCGACCAGATCGGGGAGAACGTCCGCTCGCTGCAGGGCAGCGTGGGGGCGCTCGTCGTCGGGATCGTGGTGAGCCTCTACGGCGGGCTCGGCGTCACCGTGGCCGTGCAGAACGCGTTCGCCCGGATGTGGGTGGTCCCGAAGGCCGAGCGCCCGGCGCTGCCCACCGCCTACGGTCGGGGTGCGCTCGCCGTGGTCGTCCTCGCGGTCGCCATCGCCGCGGCGGCCGGGATCACCGCGCTCGGCGGGCAGCTCCCGGGGCTGCCGACGCCGCTCGAGGTCCTCGGTCGGATCCTGCTGACCCTCGCGGGCATCGCGGTGAACGCCGCCCTCGTGGTGCTCGCGTTCCGTCTGCTGACCCCCCGGACCCTGACGATGCGCCAGGTCCTCCCGGGGGCGGTGCTCGCCGCGGTGGCCTGGTACGTCCTGCAGTCGCTCGGCGCCTACCTCGTGCGCTACCAGCTGAGCGGCATGAGCTCGAGCTACGGCATCTTCGGCATCGTGCTGGGCCTGCTCGCCTGGATCTACCTGAGCGCCGTCGTCGCGCTCTTCTGCGCGGAGCTGAACACGGTGCGCGTCCTGCGCCTGCACCCGCGCAGCCTGCTCTCGGCGATGCCCGACGACACCGACACCACCCCGGCCGACGAACGCGCGTACGCGGCCTACGCCGCGGCCGAGCGGTTGAAGTCCTTCCAGACCATCGACGTGGAGTTCGACCCGACGGCCACCCCGCCCCGGGGCCACGAGCGGCCGGAGTCGTGACCCCCTCCCCGTGGCAGGAAAGCGTCGTTGCTGTCATCCAGTGGCAGGAACACCGCCTCGTCGCGTCCCGGGTGGCCTTGCGCCCCGCCGGTACGCTGACGTACCGTCTGCTTCGGTACGAGGCCGTACCGAACGACGCCGAGGAGGCACACCACCCATGAGCAGCGTGCGGGACAAGGTCACCGTCGTGACCGGGGCCGGGTCGGGCATCGGACGCCGGCTCGCGCTCGAGCTCGCCCGTCGTGGCGCGCGGCTCGCGATCTCCGACGTCAACGAGACCGGCCTGACCGAGACCGCCGACCAGGCGAAGGCCCACGGCGCCGAGGTGCACACCGCGCGGCTCGACGTCGCCGACCGCGAGGCCGTGCTGGCCTACGCCGCGGCCGTCGAGGAGCACTACGGCGTGGTCCACCAGGTCTACAACAACGCGGGCGTCGCCTCGTCCGGCACCGTACTCGACGGCGAGTGGTCGGAGTACGACCACGTACTCGGCATCAACCTCTTCGGCGTCATCAACGGAACGAAGGCGTTCCTGCCCGCGATCGTGCGCTCCGGCGACGGGCACGTCATCAACGTGTCGTCGCTCAACGGGATCATGGCCCAGCCCGGCATGTCGGCGTACTGCACCGCGAAGTTCGGCGTCCGGGGCTTCACCGAGACGCTGCGCGCGGAGATGCTCGCGGGCGGCAAGCCGGTCGCCGTGACCGTGGTGCACCCGGGCGGGGTGAAGACCAACATCGCGACCGCCGCCTTCGAGCGCGGGTCCGCCGCCGGGCAGACCACCGCCGCCGACGAGCGACGCGTGAAGGCCTACAACGAGAAGCTGCTCAAGATGCCCGCCGACCAGGCCGCGACGATCATCGTCGACGGGGTCGAGAGCGGGAAGCCGCGCGTGCTCGTCGGGAACGACGCCAAGCTGGTCGACCTCTTCGTGCGCCTCGTGCCGCGCTTCTACCCGGCCGCGCTCGTGCGCTTCGGCGGGAAGGTCCTCGGCGGCCGCTGACCCCCTCCGCCCCGCGACAGGAAAGCGTCGTTGCTGTCATCCCGTGGCAGGAACGCGTCGTTGCTGCCATCGGGGGATCGACACTTGCCCTCGCGCCCCCGGCCGGGCACCATCCACATGGATGGCGGCGGGATGACGAGGGGCAGGTCGTGGGGGAGGACAAGAACGAGAAGATCACCGTCAACCTCGGGTTGGTGGATCTCGGGCACATCGACCTCCTCGTGCAGGAGGGCTTCTACACGACCCGCACCGACTTCATCCGCACCGCGATCCGCAACCAGCTGAGCGCCAACGGTCCGGCCCTCGACCGCACGGTGGCCCGCCGCACGTTGGTGCTCGGCACCCAGCACTTCTCCCGCGCCGACCTGCAGGCCCTGCAGGACCGGGGCGAGCAGATCCACATCCGGGTGCTGGGACTGGCGAGCCTCGCCGAGGACGTCCCACCCGACCTGGCGGTGGCCACCATCGCCTCGGTCGAGGTCCTCGGCGCGTTCCGCGCGAGCCGGGCCGTGAAGGCGGCCCTGGGGCCGCGGATCGTCTGAGCCGTCGGCGGCGTCGGGGCCCTCCCCTCGCCCGACACCTCCTCCGAGGGGACCCCATGTCCGTCACACAGCGCGCCCGCCGATTCGTCGAGGCGCTCGCCGCACACCACCCGGTCCCGACGACGGGTCCCACGCCGTCCGCCGTCATCGAGGCCACCCGCCTGACCCGCGCCGGCCGGCTCACCGAGGCGATGACCGTCCTGCAGGGCGCGGGAGGCGCACCCACCGGCGTCTTCCCGACGATGCCCGGGTCGTTCCCGACGATGCGCGGAACCGTCCCGACGATGCCGGGCGCTTTCCGCGCGGGAGCCCGCGCGACCGGACCGGACCCGACGTCGGGAAGGGTCTCCCGCGGCTCTGTGACGGGCGCCGGCGGGACACGCTCGTACCGCCTCGTCGTGCCCACGCAGCCGCAGGACCGGCCCCCGCTGATGGTGATGCTGCACGGCGGCACGCAGGACGCGGAGACGTTCGCGGCGGCGACCGGGATGGACGACCTGGCCGAGCAGGAGGGCTTCGTCGTCGTCTACCCCGAGCAGTCCCGGTCGGCGAACGCGATGGGCTACTGGAACTGGTTCGAGCCGGCCCACCAGGGGCGCCACGGCGAGGCCGCGCTGATCGCGGCGGTGATCTCCGAGGTGTCCGCGGCGCACGGGGTCGACCGGGACCGGGTGTTCGTCGCGGGCTTCTCCGCCGGCGCGGCGATGGCGGCGGTGCTGGGCGCCGCCTATCCCGACCTCGTCGCCGGGGTCGGCATCCACTCCGGCCTCCCGGCCGGGTCGGCCCGGGACGTCGGCTCGGCGTTCGCCGCGATGCGAGGGGCGCCGTACCGCGCCGCCGCGACGGACGTGCCGACGATCGTGATCCACGGGTCCGACGACCCGACGGTGGCCGCCGTCAACGGCACCCGCGCCGTCGAGGCCGCCCTGGCCGACCGACCGGGGTGCGCCCACACCGTCGAGCATGGCCACGGGGGCCGGGACTGGACGCGGGAGAGCTGGACCGACCGGGACGGCATCGTGCGGGCCGAGCACTGGACGGTGCACGGCAGCGGGCACGCCTGGTCGGGCGGCCGGGCCGGCGGGTCGTACACCGATCCGGCGGGCCCGGACGCGAGCGCGGCGATGGTGCGCTTCGCGCAGGTGAGCAGAAATCCGCGCTCTGACACGGATTAGTGCTCACCTGCGCGCAGCGCACACCCCAACCGCGCGAACCCCTCGTCGAGCGGGACCTGCGGCGCGTACCCCAGGTCCCGCTTCGCGGCGGAGATGTCGAACCAGTGGTCGGTGGCGAGCTGGCGGGCGAGGAACCGGGTCATGGGCGGGTCGCCCACCGACGCGAACCGCTCGAGCCCCTTCCACACCGTCTCCACCACGGCGCCCGCTGCGACCGCCACGGGCAGCGGGACGGTCGCCGAGATCGGCTCCAGCCCGCCCGCCGTCACGATCCCGTTCACCAGGTCGCGCACCGGCCGCGGGTCGCCGGAGGTGATGAAGTACGGCCGCCCGGCGCAGGGAGCCCCGGGGGCGAGCCGGTCGGCGGCGTCGAGGTGGGCCTGGGCGGCGTCGTCGACGTAGGTGGTGTCGATGACCGCGGAACCGTCCCCGACCAGCCGCAACCGTCCCGAACGGGCCCGCTCCAGGATGCGCGGGACGAGCTGGGTGTCGCCCGGGCCCCACACGAGGTGGGGGCGCAGCGCGACGATCGCCAACGACGGGGAGTTCGCCGCCAGCACCAGCCGCTCGGCCTCGGCCTTCGTCTCCGGGTACGGGGAGTCGAAGTGCGTGGCGTAGGGCAGCGACTCGTCGCCGCCGCGGATGTCGTCGCCGCCGTGCACCACGCTCGGGGTGCTGGTGAAGACGAACCGGCCCACCCCCGCCGTTCGGCACGCGTCGAGCAGGCAGCGGGTCGCGTCGACGTTGCTGCGGCGGAAGAGCGCGGCGGAGCCCGAGATGCCGGCGCGGGCGGCGACGTGGAAGACCACGTCGACGTCCTCGACGGCGGACCGGGCGACGGCGGGGTCGGCCAGGTCGCCCCGAATCGTCGCGACCCCGCGGGCCCGCAATGCCGGGTAGTCCCCGCGGGCCACGCTGGTCACGTCGTCACCGCGCGCGAGCAGGGCGTCGACGACGGCGCCGCCGAGGAACCCCCCGCCCCCGGTCACGAGGGCCCTCACGACAGCTCCCCCGCCGCCCAGTGCCCCAGTGCCTCGCGGTCGATCTTCGAGTTGTGCCGCGGGTCCACGGGGAGCGCCCGGTGCTCGAGGAACGTCTCGATCGGCTTCGTCCGCGGGTCCGACGCGGCGAGCGCGCGCAGGTCGTCGAGCGAGGAGCCCAGCCGCGCGCCAGCCACCATCTCGACCACGGCCACCGGCGTGCGGTCCGCCGACGGCCCGATCCCGACGAGGGCCGTGCGCCGCACCGCCGGATGGCGGTTCAGCACCTCCTCGCACGGCACGCTGTACAGCGGGCCGTCGGCGGTGTGCACCACGTGCGCGACCCGGCCCGCGAACCAGAGCCGGCCGGCGTCGTCGAGCGAGGCGAGGTCGCCGGTGCGGTGCGCGAGGCGACCGTCCCAGGAGACCTTGGCGGCCGCGGTGGCCTCGGGCCGCTCGGCGTAGGCGGGGCTGACGACGGGGCCGCGCACGACCACCTCGCCCACCTCACCGTGTCCGACCAGCATCGACGGCTCGAGCCGCGTGACCGGCCCCTCGGTCGGGCGCATCAGGGCGACGTCGACGCCGGGCACGGCGCGGCCGACGCAGATGCCGTCGTCGGGCAGCTCGAGGAGCTCGTGGCTGCCGATCGTCGCCACCGGAAGCGCCTCCGTGGCGCCGTACGGGGTGTGCACCTGCGCGCCGTCCGGGAGCAGGGCCAGCACCCGCCGCTGGACGTCGCGCGGCACCGGTGCGCCCGCCGAGATGACCTGGCGGAGCGTGGGCAGGTGGGTGTCGGCGGGGACGCCGCGGCCGAGCCGGTCGAGGACGGCGGGCGAGCCGAACATGACGGTCGCGCCGGTCCGGTTCGCGGCACGCACCAGCCGCGACGGGACGACCTTCGCCGGCTTCGTCGGGTCCATCCGCGGCACCACCGTCGTCATGCCGAGGGCCGGTCCGAACAGGGCGAACGGCGGGAAGGTCGCGAGGCTGACGTCGCCGGGACCCAGCCCGTAGAGGTCGCGGACGAGGCGCGCCTGCGCGAGCAGCCCGTCCTCGTGGTGCTCGACGCCCTTGGGCGGGCCGGTGCTGCCGCTGGTGAACAGGATCGCCGCGGGCACGCCCTCCGGCCGCGGGAGCGGCGGGAGGGCCCGGCGTCGGGACCCCGCGCGTTCGAGGCGGCGCAGCGAGTGCGTGCCGGGCACGGGAACGGGGCCGGCCGTCACCGCGATCCGGGCGGACGGGCACCACCGCAGCCCGCGCCGCGCGAGGTGCGCCTTCGCGATCCCGACGAAGGCCTCGGGCGCGGCCTCGCCGAGGCAGGAGCGGACACGGTCCAGGCCGATGCCCGGGTCCACGACGACGGGGACGGCCCGCACGCGCAGGAGCGCGTAGGCGACGACGAAGAAGTCGGCGGTCGGGGGTACGAGCAGCGCCGTGCGCGTGCCCGGCCCGATCCCGGCGGCGAGCAGGCCCGCCGCGGCGTCCGCGACGCGGCGCTGCAGGGCCCCGAAGGTGATGGTCCGCGTGCGACCGAGGGGCGCCGGCAGGACCAGGGCGGCCGCGTCGGAGCGGGCGACGGCGTGCTCGGCGAGCATGCCGTCGAGCGTGGGCGTCACCGGCCCGCCGTCAGGAAGGTGCGGACGCGGGGCACGATCCGGTCGGCGGCGTCCTCGAGGACGTAGTGCCCGGCGGCCGGGTAGCGGTGCACCGCGGCGTGCGGCAGGTGCGCCACGAGGTGGCGCAGGATCGTCTCGTCGAAGACCGGGTCCTTCATCCCCCAGTGCACCTGGACCGGGTGCGTGTCGAGCTCGGGCAGCCTCTCCGCGAGCCGGACGAGGACGGGGTGGGCCGGGTCGTCGGGCCCGGTCGGGATGTCCTGGACGAAGGCGTGGACGGCGACGCGGTGCTCCGGGGAGTCGTACGGGGCGAGCAGCCCGCGACGGGCCTCCGGGCCGAGCAAGGGGCGGCCGCTCCCGAGGGCGAGCGCGCCGAGGGAGAACGCGTTGAAGCGCCGGACGAGCACGTCCCCGACGACGGGGAGGCGCGCGACCTGCAGCGTCCACGGGATGCGCTTGTCGGCGGGCAGCGGGAAGGCCGCGCTGTTGAGGATGACGATCCGGTCGACCCGGTCGAGGTGCTCGGCGGCCCAGGACAGGCCGATGGGGCCGCCCCAGTCGTGGACGACGAGGTGCAGGGGCTCGTCGAGGTCGAGGTGCTCGACGAACGCCGTCAGGTCGGCGACCCGGCGGGCGAGGGTGTGCGGGTACGCGTCGCGGCCGGGCTTGGCGGAGCGGCCCATGCCGATGTGGTCGGGCGCGATCGCGCGGAACCCGTCGTCGGGGAGGGTGGAGAGCAGCGAGCGGAAGTAGAACGACCAGGTCGGGTTGCCGTGGACGTGCAGCACCGGGGTGCCGGCGCCCTCGTCGACGTAGGCCATCGTGTGGCCGCCGATCTCGACCGTCCTCGACGCGAGGGCGAAGTCGACGGCCGTCACCAGACGACCTCGGCCGCCGCGGCGTTGATCCCGCTGCCGACGCCCATGAGCATCACGCGCGAGCCGTCGGTGACGGTGCCGTCCTCGACCGCCTTCGACAGCACCGTCGGTACCCCGGCCG
Source organism: Actinomycetospora sp. NBRC 106378 (assembly GCF_030269685.1). Classification (GTDB taxonomy): domain Bacteria; phylum Actinomycetota; class Actinomycetes; order Mycobacteriales; family Pseudonocardiaceae; genus Actinomycetospora. The sequence continues at coordinate 282,534 of NZ_BSTT01000004.1, read as the reverse complement.
GCCCGATGTTGCCGAAGCGGGGGAACTGCGAGGGGAAGCGGGCGATGTCGAGGCCGAGCTGGTCGGCGACCGCGCGGGTGTGCACCTTCGAGACCTGGTGCAGGCAGTAGACGTCGTAGGAGTCGGTGTCCCAGTCGAAGGCCGAGACCGCGTCCTTCCACGCCCGCCCGGCGAGTTCCATCCCGGCGCTGAGCAGCCCCGAGGAGTCGGTGCGCATCTCGTCGGCCTGCCCGACGCAGAGCTCGGAGTTGCCCATCGTGCTGGCCCGGCCGAGGCCGCCGAGGTAGCGGTGCCCCTGCGTGCCCCGGGAGAGCACCATCGCGACCGCGCCGGAACCGACGGTCAGCGTGGCGAACTGCTGGTGGAACATCTTCCGGGTGGCGTCGTCGCCCGCGAGCCGCGCGATCGTCGATTCCATCGCGAATCGACTCGTCTCGCCCGCCACGACGAGTCCGTGGTCGATCTCGCCCGCCTCGATCATCGTCGAGACCACGTTCATGCCGTTGAGGAATCCCAGGCACGCATTCCCGAGATCGAAGTTCCCCGCCTCCGGCGACAATTCCATCCGGCCGTGCACGATGCTCGCGGTGCTCGGCTCGAGGTGGTCGCGGGACACCGAGGTGTTGATCAGGATGCCGATGTCGTCGCGGCTCACGCCGCTGTCGGCGAGGGCCTTCTCCCCGGCGCGGGCGGCCACCTCGCTGGGCATCGTCCCGTCGTCCCACACCCGGCGCTCGGCGATGCCGGACAGCTTCTCGAGCAGGCCGGGGGTGATGCGAAGCTTGGCGAGGGTGCCGGCGAGCCGGTCCTCGAGGTCGGTGGAGGTGACCACGTGCGGCGCGTCGACGTGCGCCAGCCCCGTGATCACCACGTCGTCGTAGCGCTGTGCCGCTCTCATGAATCCGAGAGTGCGGGTTTTCTCGTGACGACGCCATGAGAGGTGTTCGGGACACCCCGTGTCCCTTACCGGACGTTCCCGTTACCGCGAATCATAAGCAACGCGCGGTAACGGGAAGATTCGTGCGATTCCCTGGGCCGAACGGTGGCCGCCGCTCGGGGAATCGGCAGCGGCGCACCGTACGGCACTACTGCGGAGTACGACGACGGGTCCGATGCGATGTTCTCATCAATCCTCGTCGTCGCAATCACAGCAGCAGTCGCAGCAGCAGGTGCAGAGCCGCGCGATCGGCATGCCGGCGGCGATCAGGTCGCCGTGCAGCGCGATCAGCACCCACGCCTGCTCCCCGACCTCGTCGTCGGCGTCGGTGAGCGGGAGCGTCTCCGCGTAGGCCCCGGCCGCGTCGCCCCGCGCGATCGCGATCTGGGCGAGGCGCAGCCGGTACCGCCGCGGACGGGCCCCGGGTGCGTCGGAGGCGGCCGCGAACCGGTCCGCCGCCTCCTCCAGCTCCCCCCGGCGGAAGGCGAGCTCGCCCCGGACCCCGTGCTCCCAGCCCGTGAGGTTCGGCCCGCCCGGCCGGTGGTCGGGGCGCTCGAGCCGGCGGAGGGCCTCCCGCGCCCTCGCGGTGTCGTCCGCGCCGAGGTGGCGTTCCGCGAGGGCGAGGCGGCGCTCGTCCCGACGGGCCGCGGCCTCCTGGGCCCGCTCCCGGTCGCCTCGCCGCAGCGCCTCCGCCGCCTCCGGGCAGCCCGCCTCCGCGCCCTGGCGCAGGAGGGGTGCGGCCGTCCCACGCCGGCCGCCCCGCAGGTGCGCGCGCCCGGCCCGCGAGGCCGCCGCGCCCGCCAGGGCCGCGTCCGGTCCGCGGGCCGCCGCCTCCCACCACGCGAGGGCGATCCGACCGTCCCGCTGCCAGGCGTCGATGTCCCCGAGGGCGATCAGCGCGCGCTGGTGCGGCACCGCGGCCGCGAACACCGGCCGCAGGGCCGCCCGCACGTTCGCGTCGGTCGTCCAGCGCGCCAGCAGACGGGCGGCGGTGTCGACGCGGGCGGCCACGTCGCCGGTGTCGCGTCGGAGGGCGGCCGCGACACGGAGCGCGTGGCGGCGCGCCCGGATCGGGTCGTCCTCGGGTGCGTCCATGCCCCCAGGGTGGGCGCGCCCCGTGTGGGGCGCGACGGAGTTTCGTCCCGCTCAGCGGGTCACGAGCAGGCCGGCGGCGGACGCGGCCATGACGAGGCAGGTGGCGCCGTGGATGCCGAACGCGTCCCGGGGCCGCCCGCCACCGCGCAGCACCACGACCATGTCGCCGAGCGGGATGGTGGCCGCCGCGAGCCCGACCTGGCCGGCGAGCCGACCGTCGCCCCGGGCGAGGACGGCGAGCGTCATGAGTCCGGTCGCGATGTCGCGGATCCCCTTGGGGGGGCCGTACGGGTTGTCCGCCGTCGTCGGGAGCCCGTAGCCGGTCTGGGCCGCGTCGGGGGCGACGAGGAAGCGCACCCCGATCGGGATGATCGCGACCGCGGCCGCGCCGAGTCCGAGGAGGCCGGCACGGTGGGCCCGGGAGGGGCCGGAGGTCTGTCGTAGCGTGGTCATCACGTCTCCTAGCATCGCTAGCTCCAGGAGCCACGCTAGACCAGGCGCCGGCATTTTGCTAGCGCTGCTAGAAGTTCAGGAGATCGTGTAGCGGTCCCCGTAGACCGAGAACGTCAGCGGCGTCCGGAGCTCATCGTTGCCGTCGCGGGCGAACTTCTGCTGCACGTCGGTGATGCGGGTGACGTCGGTGTGGGCGGGTTCGGAGCGCATCACCGCGATCCGCACGCGCCAGAAGGCGTCGAGGTAGTCGGCGAGGTCACCGCCCTGCGCCGGGGTCCTGGCCTGCTTCTTCGCCGCGGCGCGGATACCCCCGAAGCTCGCGGGATCGCTGCCCGGACCGTGCACCACGATCGCGTCGTAGTAGGCGAACTGCCCGAGCGGCGGCAGCCCGTCGGCCTTCGCCGCTGCGACGGCGGGGTCGAAGTAGGCCTGGTCGCGGAGGCGGTCCTGGGCGGCCGTGAACCGACGGTCGGTCGACGCCTCGCGCCAGGCGTCCTCGAACGCCGCGCCGAGTCCGTCGTGCGAGTCGCTGCCGTTCACCGCCCGCAGGGCCGGGAGGAACTCGGCGAGCGGGTTCCCCGGCACGGTCGCGGTGTAGTTCCGGACGAGAGCCAGCATGTCGCCGGTCCCGGACGTGAAGCCGATGATCCCGCCGGTGTAGCCGCGCCCGTCGCCGATGTCCTGCAGGTAGCCGTATTGGTCGCGCCAGTCCAGCGTCGAGTTCTCGGCGGCGGACACCAGCTGCATCGCGACGTCCTTGAGCGCCGGATCGTGCAGGTCGGCCGGCGCCGGGGCAGCGGTGGTGGGGGTCGTCGTGGGCGGCGCGGCCGGCGGGGGCGCGACCACGGGAGGCGGTGTGGGCGTCGCCGCCAGGGGTGCGACGGCGGGTGCCGGCGCACCGCCACAGGCGGTCGCGAGCAGCAGCACGGCCGCGCACCCGGCCACCGCGAGCGTTCGCCTGCGCAGCCCCGGCACCGGACACAGCCTCCACGACGTCCACGGAAAAGGGCCGGCCCGGAGACGTCCGGACCGGCCCTGACCAGCGGAGCCGCCTTCGGGATTCGAACCCGAGACCTACGCATTACGAGTGCGTTGCTCTGGCCGACTGAGCTAAGGCGGCAGCAGAGCCGAGTGTAGGGGACCTGTCCGGCGCCCCGGTCGGGCGGGGTGGGCAGGACGAGCGTGGCGGTTTCCTGACGTCGAGGGTCAGCGGTGGGCCACGGCTGACGCCGGGTCGGTGCGGCGGGCCCGCACCACCGTCCACGCGACGAGGGCCCCGAGCAGCCCGGCGAGCCCGGCGACGGCGAGCAGCGAGGCCATCCCGTGCGCGACCGCGGCGCGCACGGCTCCCTCGAGGGCCGGCCGCGCGGAGACCGGCGCGGCGGCGAGCACCTGGGCGGTCCGCCCGCCGACCACGTCGCGCGCCGCGGACCCCGCCCCGCGGCCGGCGAGGGAGGATCCCGTCGCACCGGCGAAGACACCGCCGAGCAGGGCGACGCCGAACGCGACCCCGACCTGTCGGGCGGTGTAGACCGCGCCGCCCGCCATCCCCGCCCGGGCGGCGGGCAGGGCACCGGTCCCGGCCGAGCCCAGCGGGGCGGTCGCGAGCCCGATCCCCACGCCGACGAGCAGGAAGCCCGGCAGCAGGGCCGGCCACGCCGCGAGGGTCCACACCAGCACCGCCCCCAGCAGGTCCCCGACCCCGACGAGCAGGAGGCCGCATCCGATCACCGCACCCGCCGTCCGGACCCGCAGCAGCCGCCCGGTCGCGAGGGAGGCGACGAAGGCCGCCACCGACATCGGCAGGGCGACGAGACCGGCCGTGACCGGTGAGAGCCCCAGCACCGACTGCATCCACAGCGAGGCGAAGGCCGGCGAGACGTACGCCGCGCCGTTGAGCAGCAGGGCCACCGGCAGGACACCACCGAAGACGGGCTGCCGCAGCAGGGCGAGGTCGAGCAGCGGCTCGGCGACGGCCCGCTCCACCGCGGCGAAGGCGGCCAGCAACAGCACCCCGAGGACGATCAGGCCCCAGCACGCCGGCGACGACCAGCCGTCGTCGGTCGCGCGGATCATGCCGGAGGTCAGCGCTGCGATCGCGGCGCTGAACACGACGACCCCGGCGACGTCGACCCGACGGGCCCGCGCCGGACGCGCGGCGGGCAGGACGAAAAGCGAGACGGCGATCGCCACGACGCTCACCGGCACGTTCACGAAGAAGATCCACCGCCACGACAGGGCCTCGGTGATCGGACCGCCGAGCAGGGGCCCGACCGCCGTGGAGGCCCCCGACACCGCACCCCACACGCCGTAGGCGCTCGCCCGGTCGGAGCCCGTGTAGGAGCCGTTGAGCAGCGCGAAGGTCGTGGCGATCATGGCCGCGCCCCCGATGCCCTGCACCAGCCGCGACACGATCAGCATCGCCGGGTCCACCGCGAGGCCGCAGCCAAGGGACGCGAGCGCGAAGACGACGGTGCCCGCGACGTAGGTCGACCGGTGGCCGACGCGGTCGGCGACCCCGCCGGCGGCCATCAGCAGCGCCGCCAGGGCCAGTGCGTAGCCGTCGATCACCCACTGCAGCGCCCCGAACGACGTGTCGAGGTCGACCGCCGTGGCCGGCAGCGCCACGTTCACGATCGTGACGTCGACGAGCAGCATGAACGTCCCGAGACACACCGCGATCAGCCGCAACCACCTGAGCACGCGGCCAGCGTGCGCCGCACCGCCCCGGCTTCCGACGCTCCGGCCGCCATTCCCGTGCGATCCTTGCGCACGTGGACGGCGAGACGTCGGAATCGTGCAGCCTGGCGCCCGAGGACCTCCGTATCCTCCGCACCCTGCAGCTCGCACCGAGGGCACCCTTCGCGACGATCGCCGCCGTGCTGGGGACCTCCGAGGCCTCCCTCTCCCGTCGTCACGCGCGGATGCGCCGGGCCGGCGTGCTGCACGTCGCGGGGGTCGTGGATCCCGGGGCGTTCGGCCAGACCCAGTGGCTGGTGCGGCTGCGCTGCCGTCCCGGCAGCGCGGCCGCGATCGCCGAGTCGCTGGCCCTGCGCGCCGACGTCGGGTGGGTCGCCCTGAGCGCGGCCGGCACCGAGGTCACCTGCGTCGTCCGGTCACGCTCCCAGGAGGCGCGCGAGGACCTGCTCGGCACGCGGCTGCCCCGGGCCGCGGCCGTCCTCGACCTCGAGGTCTCGGTGGTGATGCGGAAGTTCGCGGGCGGCCGGGGCGAGTACCGGACCGTGTTCGACGGCGTCCTGACCCCGGACGAGGAGGCCGCCCTGGGCGGCACGTCCGACACCGTCGTCGAGCGGTCGGCGGTGTCCGACGTCGGGCCGCTGCAGGACGGCGACGAGCCGCTCCTCGACGCCCTGGTCCGTGACGGACGCGCGAGCCACGTCGACCTCGCGGTCGCCACCGGGCTCACGGCCGGACGGGCCGCACGGCGGCTCGCGGACCTCGTCGAGCGCCGGGTCGTGCACTTCCACCTCGAGCTGGCGCCCGCCGCACTCGGGCTCGCGGTCGGGGCGAACCTCTGGCTGCACGTCCACCCGTCCCGCCTCCGGGCCGTCGGGCGCGCCCTCGCCGGCATGCCGCAGCTCGGGTTCGCCCTCGCGGTCTCCGGCCGCGCGAACCTCCACGCCCTCGTGCACTGCCGCGACACCGACGAACTCTTCGAGCTCACCTCCGACCGGATCGGCGGCCTGCCCGGGGTCGACGGGCTGGAGGTGAGCCCCGTCCTGCGGCACGTGAAGCAGTCGGGCGCGCTGACGGTCGGGCGTCGGCTGGAGACCGGCTGAGCGGGGAACAGTCCGCGGCCGCGCGGGGTTGGTGCACGACGTGTCCGTCACCGGTCTGATCGTCGTCCTCGGGGTGCTCGCGCTCGCGTCGGTCGTCGGCCTCGTGCTGCGCTTCCGCGCCGGCCGGGTCCGGACGACGACGCGTCGGGGCGCCCCGGGGTGGGACCTCGCGGGCGTGACGCCCGAGGCCGTCGACCGGGTGCTGCTGCTCCAGCTGTCCTCCCCGATCTGCACGCCGTGCCGTCAGACCGCGGCGCAGCTCACCGACCTCGCGGCGCGCCCCGGCATCCGGCACGTCGAGGTCGACATCGCCGAGCGCCCGGAGATCGCCCGCACGCTGGACGTCATGCGCACCCCCACCACCGTCGCCTTCGCCCGCGACGGACGGGAGCTGCTGCGGGTGTCCGGGGTGCCCCGTCGTCAGGAACTGCTCGAGGCGCTGGACAGCGAGCTGACCTCAGCCCGATGATCGACGACGTGCTGACCCGACGACGCGCCGTGGACCACGGCCGCCTCGCCTCGGACCTCTGTCCGGGCCGCTGACCCGCGCGCCCACCACTCCGCAGAGGAAGTCCCCATGCAGCTCGATCCCCGTGGCGTCCGTGTCGCCGCGACCATCACGACCGTCGTCCTGGCCCTCGTCCTGATCACCGGCAGCGGCTGGCTCGCGCTCGCCCAGGCCGTCGTGTTCGCGCTGCCCGCCCTGTTCGGCATGCGCCTCTCGCCGTACGGCGCCCTGTTCCGCGTCGCGGTCCGCCCGCGCCTGGGCCCGCCGTCCGAGACCGAGGACGCGGCCCCCGTGCGCTTCTCGCAGACCGTCGGGCTCGTGTTCACGGTCGTCGCGGCCGCCGGGTACATGACCGGGGTGACCGCGCTCGGCGTCGTCGCGACCGCGTTCGCCCTGGCCGCGGCTTTCCTCAACGCCGCGTTCGGCTTCTGCCTGGGCTGCGAGATGTACGGGCTGATCGCCCGCGCCCGGGGAGCGCGCACCGCCTGAGAGGCTGCGGGGCGTGGAGCTCCGAGACGTCCGCCCGGCCACGACGACCGACCGCGCCTGGGTGACCTGGGCGGTCGGGCAGATCACCGCGGACACCCGGCGCTCGGCCGACACCCACCTGCTGCGGCTGCCGGGCGGCGGCGACGTCCAGCTCTACCTCAAGGACGAGTCGACGCACCCGACCGGCAGCCTCAAGCACCGGCTCGCCCGCAGCCTGTTCCTCTACGCGCTCTGCAACGGCGACATCGGACCCGGCACGACGGTCGTCGAGGCCTCGTCCGGCTCGACCGCCGTCAGCGAGGCCTACTTCGCGCGGCTCGTCGGGCTGCCGTTCGTCGCGGTGATGGCGCGGTCGACCAGCGTCCGCAAGGTGCGCCTCATCGAGCGCGAGGGTGGCACGTGCGCGTTCGTCGACTCCCCGGGTGCGGTCTACGCGGAGGCCCGCCGGATCGCCGACGCGTGCGGCGGCCACTACCTCGACCAGTTCACCCACGCCGAGCGCGCGACCGACTGGCGCGGCAACAACAACATCGCCGAATCGATCTTCGACCAGCTCGCGGAGGAGCCGCACCCGGTCCCGACCTGGATCGTCGTCGGCGCCGGCACCGGCGGCACGAGCGCGACGATCGGCCGCTACCTGCGCTACCGCGGCCACCCGACCCACCTCGCCGTCGTCGACCCCGAGGGATCGGCCTTCCTGCGCCACTACGCCGGGGAGGAGCCGACCGGCCCCGGGTCGGTCATCGAGGGCATCGGGCGGCCGCGGGTCGAGCCGTCGTTCGTCCCGCGGGTCGTCGACCGGATGCTCGGGGTTCCCGACGGCGGGTCGGTGGCGGCGATGCGGTTCCTCGCCGACCGCTTCGGGATCGACGCCGGGCCGTCCACCGGCACGAACGTGGTCGGCGCGCTGCACCTCGCCGGCGAGATGATCGACCGGGGCGAGCAGGGCAGCGTCGTCACCCTGCTCTGCGACCGCGCCGACCGCTACCGCGCCACCTTCGGCGACGACGCCTGGCTGGCCGCGCAGGGGATCGATCCGACGCCGTACGCGGACGCGGTGGAGGCGGGCTTCGCCCGGGTCGACGCCTAGGCGGGGACGTCCCGGAGCCGGTCGACGACGGTGGTCGACGGCTCCGGTCCCAGGTCCAGCTGGGTCAGCGTCGCGACGCCGTCGTCGAGCAGGTCGACGTCGTCGTCCGGCCCGTCGGTCGGCACGCGCATGTCCTCGCCGTCCAGCTCGACGACGAGCGGGTCGCGCACCCGGACCTCCTCCGCGCGGTCGCCCGCCGGGTAGTTGACGTTCACGACGACGCCAGGTGCGAACAGCCGCGGACCGAGCGTCCGGACGAGCCGGGTGACGTACGCGGCGGTCGGGGCACAGTCGTCCTCCGTCTTCCCGCGGTGGGTCGACGCGGCGATGGCCGGGAAGCCGGCGCGCGCGGCGGTCACGGCAGCGCCCACCGTGCCGGACTCCACGATCCCGGTGCCCGAGTTGTGCCCGAGGTTCGTGCCGGAGACGACGAGATCGGGCGGGTCCGCGCGCATGAGGTCCAGGCCGGCGCGCACCGCGTCGACCGGGTAGCCGTCGACGGCGTAGACACCCGGGCGCTTCTCCTCGAGCTCGGTCCGCCCGTCCGAGGTGGCGCCCGCGCCCGAGCGGTTGCCGGACGGGGCGACCAGCGTGACGTCGTACCCGGCGTCGAGCAGGGCGGCCCGCATGGCCGTGATCCCGCCGGCCTCCCAGCCGTCGTCGTCGGTGAGGAGGACGCGGAGCTTCTCGGGTGGGGTGGCGGTGGTGGTCGTCGTCGGCGCGGGGGCTTCCCGCGCCTGGACGGTCGCCGCGGGCGGAGCCGGCGGGGCGACCGGCGCGGCGGCGCACGCACCGCAGAGCAGCGCACCGACGACGGCGAGGACCAGACGCGGCGCGATCACGACAGCGGGTGCAGGGCGACCGGGAGGCGGTCGAGGACGATCCCGAACAGGTCGCGGTAGGCGACCAGGGCCTCGTCGTCGGGAAGGTCGTTCTCGCTCCGGGTGCCGTCGGCGGCCGTGACGATGCGACGGGCGCCGGCCATCGTGACGCGGCCGCCGTCGGCGGTCGGCAGGGAGCACGTGGGGCCGTGGGTGAACCCGGAGTCGGGGTGGGTCGCGGTCCAGAAACAGGTGGGGCCGAAGTCGTCGCGAGACCGCACCCGGCGCTCCAACCGGTAGCCGGGCCTGCCGTCGGGACCCCGGACCTCGACGTCACCGTCGGGCTGCGGGTCGACGTGCGTCGACGGCCGGTCCAGTGCGGCCGGCGGGACGGGGAAGTCGCCGAACCCGACGTCGACGAGGAGGCCGTCCACCTGCAGGGCCAGGTGGGCCAGCGGCGCCGTGTCGCCCTTCGGGGTGTGGACGACCGCGCCGAGGAACGCGACGTCGTGCCCCAGCTCGTCGAGCAGCCACCCGAACAGACCGTTGAGCTCGTAGCAGAAGCCGCCGCGCCGCCGGTGCACGATCTTGTCGAACAACGCCTCGGGCGCGAGCTCGATCGGCTCGCCGAGGTGGATCGACAGGTTCTCGAAGGGCACGGACCGGAAGTGGCGGTCGGCGAGGGTCGCGAGGTCGTCGTCCTCACGCGCCCCGATGCGCCCGAGGTATGCGGTCACGTCCACGCGCCCGGTATACACGGGCCCATGCGCGTCGCCCTCGCCCAGATCCTGGCCACCGACGACCCGAAGGCGAACCTGGAGCTGGTGCGCGACCACACGGCGCTCGCCGCGCAGCAGGGCGCGACGGTCGTGGTGTTCCCCGAGGCGACCATGTGCCGCTTCGGGGTGTCGCTCAAGCCGGTCGCGGAGCCGCTCGACGGTCCCTGGGCCACCGAGGTGCGCGCGATCGCCGAGCAGCACGGGGTGCTGGTGGTCGCGGGGATGTTCACCCCGACCGACGACGGGCGCGTGACCAACACGCTGCTCGCGGTCGGGCGCGGGGTGGACACCTCCTACGACAAGATCCATCTCTACGACGCGTTCGGGTTCGCCGAGTCCCGGACCGTGGCGCCCGGCTCGTCGCCGGTCGTGGTGGAGGTCGACGGCGAGACCCTGGGGCTGGCGGTCTGCTACGACGTCCGCTTCCCCGAGCTGTTCCGCGCCCTCGCCGACCGCGGCGCCTCGACGGTCCTGCTCCCGGCGTCCTGGGGTGCCGGCGAGGGGAAGATCGAACAGTGGGAACTGCTGGTGCGCGCCCGGGCCGTCGACTCGACGACGTTCGTGGTGGCCTGCGACCAGGCCGACCCCCTGGCCCGCGGCCTCGACCCCGGCAAGGCGCCGCGCGGGGTCGGCCACTCGCTCGTGGCGTCGCCGACGGGGACGGTCGTGGAGTCGCTGGCCGACGACCCGGGCCTGCTCGTCGTGGACGTCGACACGACGTCGGTCGCGAAGGTGCGTGAGGTGCTGCCGGTGCTCGCGAACCGGCGTCTTTGATGGCCAAGGGACGGAGTGTCGCGCGGGTCGCGTCCGCGCTGTCCGAGCTCGGTCTGGGCGGTCGCTCCCGTGAGCTGCCGGACTCGACGCGCACGGCGGCCGAGGCGGGCGCCGCCCTGGGCTGCGAGGTCGGGCAGATCGTGAAGTCGTTGGTCTTCCGGCTGCCCTCGACGGACACGGCCGTGCTGGTGCTCGCGTCGGGGTCGACGCGGGTGGACGTGGGGAAGCTGTCCGCCGTGGTCGGTGAGACCGTGGAGCAGGCGTCCGGTGCGTTCGTGCGGGACCGGACGGGCTTCGCGATCGGCGGGGTCGCGCCGGTCGGGCTGGTGGCGCCGGTGACGACGTACGTCGACCGCGGGGTCCTGGGCTGGGACCACGTGTGGGCGGCCGCCGGGTCGCCGCGGACCGTCTTCGACGCGACGCCCGACGAACTCCTGGCGGCCACCGGCGGCACCGTGGTGGACGTGGCGGAGTAGGCCGGTCTCCACTCGGATCCGTGCCCGACCATCCGAGTCCTCGCGCCTCAATCGGACGGCCACGTAGTTCGGTGCCACACAGGTCGACGACGGCGGGGCGAGCAGAGGGCACGCGAGGGATGTCAGCGGCACGAAGCGCCCCAGAGGGGGGCCGGTGCCACTGACAAGGGCCGCACCGTCGTCAGACGACGAACTTGTGTGGCACCGGGGCCACCTGGGTGCACCCCGTGCCACACAGGTCGACGACGGCGGGGCGAGCAGAGGGCACGCGAGGGATGTCAGCGGCACGAAGCGCCCCGGAGGGGGGCCGGTGCCACTGACAAGGGCCACACCGTCGTCAGACGACGAACTTGTGTGGCACCGGGGCCACCTGGGTGCACCCCGTGCCACACAAGTTCCTCCGCCGGACGGTCACCGCAGCGGCGGGAGCTTCCTGACGACGAGCGCGATCGCCTCCTCGGCCTTCGCGCACGGGTCGGTGGTCTGGCGGGTCATCAGTCCCGACCACTCGGTCTCGAGCGCCTCGCTCGGGCCCAGCCCGGTCGTCACCGTGCACGTGTTGTCGTCGAGCCGCATCCGTTGCCGGACCGCAGGCATCCCCTCGACGGTCGTCGGCTCGAAGATCGGCAGCACACGCGCTCGGTAGGTGTCGACGAGCAGGTCGCGGCCTGCGTTCACGGCCATGGCCAGACGCCCGTCGCTCGCCGTTCGCCACGAGCACTCCTGGACATCGATGGACGTCCGTTGCCGGCCGGGCGCTCGCAAGCCGAGAGTGAGCAGTTCGGGCCCCGACAACAGGTCGCAGGGCTGCCCAGCGAACGCCCGACCGTCGCGCGGCTCCATCACGACGGGAGCGCCGTACCGGATCGGACTCGCTGTCGTCGGAGGAGTCGGCGCCGGGGCCTGCGCCGAACAACCTGTCATGACGAGTAGGAGACCGAGAGCTCCGACCAACTCACGGCAGCGCATCGAACCCGCGGCCGGCCGATTCCTCGGCGAGCCGGTACTCCCCGAGTTCGGTCTCGATCGCGTGGACCAACGCTTCGAGGCGTCGGAGGCCACCATCGAGGGCGCTCAACAGACTTCCGGTTCCGCCCACGGCCACCGTCTCCAGGACCGACGCTGCGTCGCGGCTCACCTCGTCGCTCGTCCCCGGATCGACCTTGCCCAGCTGGACCGCATCTCGTCGGATCGCCGTCAGCTCCTCGGCCGCCTCCCTGAGATCCCGGAGGACCTGGGGCGCGGCCGCGAGGTCGACGGAGAACGAGTCGACGGCCGGGACGGTCGGCATCGCCTGGCGCGGGACGACCTGGCCGGTGGAGAGGACGGTCGGGTCGGAGGCCTGCGGCGGGGGCGGCGGCGGGAACGCCGGAGCGCCACGGGACGGCTCCGTGTACAGGCCGAGCGGCACCGGGACACTCACCCGACCCACGCTAGCCAGCCGAACCCGCCGTCGGGAACGGAACGGACGAACTCAGCGGAGGAGGCCGGCGACGTCGCCCGCGGCGAGGAGCATCGTCAGGACCGGGACGACGCCGGTGGCGGGGACGCGGAAGGAGCGGGCGTCCTGCTCGACGACGCGGGCGGCGGTCAGGGCGCGCAGGTGGTGGTAGACCTGCCCGGTCGAGGAGAGATCGGCGGCCTCCTGGAGCTCCGCGGCAGAGGCGGGTCCGGCGAGCAGCCGGCGGACCAGGGCGAGCCGGACGGGGTGGCCGAGGGCCGCGAGGACCTCGGCGGTCGGACCGGCCGGGAGGTCGACGACGGCGGCCGGCGAGTAGCCGATCCGCCACGACACCTCGCCGTGCAGCCGGACCGCGCCCTCGTAGGACAGGAGCCCGGACTCGTCCGCCACGTCGGACGGCGGCGCCGGGGTGGACGACTCCAGCGCGGCGACGCGGGCCTCGAGGGCGGCGAGACGGTCGTCGGTCACCGGCCGATCGTCCCACTCACGCGACGCAGGCCAGACGGTCGAACCGGTCCGGGGAGACGAGGGCCTCGAGCACGAGCCCCTGCTGGCCGGTGACCTGCTCGGTGACCGGCGGCGTCGTCGGGAGGTCCCGCCCGAGGACGACCGCGTAGCCCGTCGATCCGTCGTCGCGACGGAGGAAGCCGCCGAAGGTCAGGACGCCCACGAGGCTCCCGCCCTTGAAACCGATCGTCCCGGCCGACGTGGGGCCCTGCCACGTCAGGTGTCGGGCGGCCACGTCCGCGCCGGGGACCGCGCCGGTCGCGATCGCCCGGTGGAGGGCGAGGAGCTGGGTGGGCGTGCCCTGCGCGGTGGTCGCCGACCAGGCGAGGGCGTCGGCGACGAACCGGGCCGGGTCCTGCGCCGCGGCCGCGGCGACGCGCCGGGCGACCTCATCGTGGAACGCCGCGTCGTCGGCCACCCGGCGGCCGAGGCGCCCGTCGAGGTCCATCAGCTGGGCGTGGGTCGACCCGGGGGTGACCAGCTGCGGCATCGCGAGCCGGGCCGTGGCGCCGGCGAACCCGGGCAGTTCGACGCCGGACCAGCCGACCGAGGCCGCAGCGGCCCGCAGGGCGTCGTCGCCGAGCCGGGCGCGCAGCCAGTCGGCGGCGGCGTTGTCGCTCTCCCGGATCATCGCCGTGACCAGCTGGTCGACGGTGTAGGCCGGCCCTGGCCCGAGCCGTTGCAGTGCCACCGGATGGGCGCCGCCGTCGGTCCCCGCGACGTACCAGCGTTCCCAGTCGACGCGGGCGACCGGCTCGTCGGGGCGGATGCGCCCGTCCGTCACGGCGGCGGCGTAGGCGGTCAGGTGCACGACCTTCACCGCCGAGGCGAGCGGGAACGGCGTGTCGGCCCCGTGCGACACCACGTGCCCGCGCCCGTCGTCGACCACGAGCCCGACGGTCCGGGGCGCTCCCGCGACGCGGCCGAGCCAGCCGTCGGCGGTCGTCAGGTCCGACGACCCGACCGGCGGGCAGGAGGCGGGCGCCGACCCGCATCCGACCAGTGCCAGGCCGAGGAGAACCGTGATTACGATAATCCGGAATGTCGACATGCCGGCGACGCTAGCAGCCGTCGCCCGCTGTTCGCCTCCCCGACGGCGTGGCCCCGCTCGGCACGGGGCACGGGTCCGACATGGCGTTCACGTGGATTCGCGGCCGGCTCGTGGTGGTCGGCTACTCCCCCGACGGCGACTCGGTGCGGTTCGTGCCGGACGAGATCGCGACCGTGCGCGGGCTGGAGAACGGCGGTCGGGTCGACCCGAGCACGCGGGACGGCAGCATCCAGCTGCGGCTCGACGCGATCGACGCGCCGGAGACGCACTACCAGGACCAGGCGCAGCCGCTCGCCGGCGAGGCCCGGACGACGCTGCTCGAGGCGGTCGGCTTCCGCGACGTGACGTTCGACGACCACGAGACCGTCACGGCGGCGACGCCGGAGTCGGTCCCCGCCGCCATCTGCGCAGCACTCGTCGAGGTCAACGGCCGCCCGGTGGCCCTGCTCGTGACCGGGGACGCGGCCGGGGCGCACGCGGACGGCGACGAGGTCGATCCGGCGACGGTCGTCGACTCCTCGGTCAACGCCACGCAGACGAGCAACGGGCGCGCCTACCTGACCCTGTACACCTCGACGCCGGAGCCCGTCCGTCACCGATTCCTGGAACTCGCGGCCGCGGCGACGGGGTCCGGCAGCGTGTGGGCCGCCGACCGGTCGGGCGGGTTCACGCTGACGAAGCAGGCCGACGTCGGGCCGGACGGCCAGCTGATCCTGCCCAAGCTCTTCCGGCGCGCCACCGACTACCTGCGCGCCGACACCTCCGAGACCTTCCTCGAGTGGCTGCGCGCCCAGGGCGGCGACGACGACCCGGTGGAGGCGGCCGGCCGCCGCACGACCCTCTCCGAGCTGATCACGCAGGACGGCGACCGCGTGTCGCTCACGGTGCCGATCACCGACCTGGTGTTCGTGGAGGACTAACCGGCCCGCAGCGCCGTCACCATCGCCTCGACGGCGATCTGCGGCTTCACGTTGGTCTCCAGCGCCTCGCGGCAGGCCAGCACCGCCTCGAGGCGCCGGAGCGTGGACTCGCGCGAGCCGTCGCGGGCGGCGTTCTCCACCTCGATCGCCCGGTCGGGATGCGTGGCGGCGACCTGGGCGTGGAAGCCCCGGACGAGGACGTCGCGGTAGTACCCGGCCAGATCGACGAGCGCCCGGTCGAGCGAGTCGCGCCGGGCGCGGGTCTGCCGCAGCTTCTGCGCCTTCTCCAGCTCCTTCTCCGCGGCCTTCGCGACCCGTTGCGCCTGCGCCACGCCCTTCCCGGTGCCGCCCGCCCCCATCGAGACGGCGAGTTCCTCGCGCTCCGCCTCGTCGCGCGTCCCGGTGAGGGCCACCATCTCGGCCTCGGCGGCGGCGAGCATGTCGTCGGACGCCTCGAAGGCAGCGGCCGCGTCCCGCAACGCCCGCGGCAGCCCCAGGACCGCCTCGCGGCGCGCCCGGGCGTCCTCGTCACGCGCCAGACGCCGCGCTCGACCGATGTGCCCGCCGCACACGCTGGCGGCCCACGACGCGGTCTCCGCGTCGATCCCGTCGCGCTCGCGGAGCACGTCGGCGATCGCCGACGCCTGCGGGGTGCGCAGCCGGACCGGCCGGCAGCGGGACCGGATGGTGACGCTGACGTCGTCCGGGTGCTCGCTCGGCGCGCAGAGCAGGAACACGGTGCGCTCGTTCGGCTCCTCGACGGCCTTGAGCACGGCGTTCGAGGCGTTCTCCGACATCCGGTCGGCGTCCTCGATCAGCACGACCTGCCAGCGCGCGGTGGTGGGCATCCGCGCCGCCCGCTCGATGACCGCGCGCATCTCCTTGACCCCGAGCGAGAGCTTCTCGGTGGCCACCTCGTGGACGTCGGCGTGCGTGCCGGCGAGCACCGTGTGGCAGACCTGGCAGGCGTCGCATCCCCCGCGCGGGCACTGCAGGGCCGCCGCGAACGCCCGGGCGGCCACCGACCGACCCGACCCGGGCGGCCCGGTGAACAGCCAGGCGTGCGTCATCCCGGCCGTGACCCGCGGCCGGTCGTCGGGGCCGTCGGAGGTGAACCGCACATGGGCCGCGTGCTCGGCGGCCGCGCGCAGCTCGGCCACCGCCTCCGGCTGCCCCACGACCTGCGACCACACGCTCACACCAGGAGATGATGCCCCAGGCCACCGACAGGCTCCGCCTACAGGTGCAGGGCCAGCGCGAACACCGCGATCAGGACGGCGATGAGCACGATCAGCGGCGCCCCGAGCCGCACCCCGCCGAGCGGACCGGGCGCGCGGCGCGGCGCGCCCGCGCGCCACTCCCCGAACTGCGCGCGGAACTCCGCCTCCTCCCGCCGTTCCCGCTGCCACGCCGACTCCTCGCCGTCCCCGGACCGGGCAGCCGGGACCTCCGTGAACTCCGGCGGGAGCACCCGTTCCCGACGCGGCCGCGGGATCGGCCGGGGCGGGGGCACCTCCCGCGCGAGCGGGCGCAGCGCGCGGCTGCGGTCCTCGTCCATCCACCGCGAGACGCCATCGGGGTCGGTCGCACCCGGGAGCCGCAGGTCCGACGGCCGGGGCGTGGCGGTCGTCGGGTCGTCCCCCCGACGGGCCGGTCCGGTCCCGTCCGGGCCGGCGAGGGGGTCCCCGAACCCCTCGGTCGTGCGCTCGTCCATCTCTCGACGATCCCCCTTTCGAGCGTCATCGGCCACTGTCCGCGCCGACCGACGCGCGTGGCACGGGCCGGGAGCGGGCAGGAGACCGGTATGGGACTCAACTACCGCAAGAAGCGCCGCCTGGGCCCGCTGCCGATCTGGCGGAACGTCTCGCGCTCCGACTCCGGCAAGACGGTGTCGTACTCGTTCAAGCTGGGCCCCTGGACCTGGAACAGCCGGACGAAGAAGAGCACCGTCGACCTGCCCGGCGGCTACTCGTACACGTCGGACTGAGTCACTCGCAGGCCACACCGTCCCCGTCGCGGTCCAGCTTCGCCGCGTATCCGGGCTCGCCCCGGTGCAGGGGCGTCACTCCGGCGGCGCGGGCCTCGGTGCAGTTCTTGTAGGACGCCGCCGCGGGCCTCGGGGCGGCGGCGACGGGCCTCGGCTGCGGGGCCCGCGGTGACACCGCGGGGCGCGGCTTCGGCTGCGGCTTCGGCGACGGGTTCCCGACGACGGGTGCCGGTTGCCTCGTGCTGCTGGTCGCGGCGGTCCCGCAGGTGCGTCCGTTGCCGTCGAGGGAGCGCAGCCGGGCCTGCACCGCGGCGGAGGCGTCGTTGCGACCCTTCGTGTAGATCGCGGTGTGGTCGGCGCGGACCATCATCTCCGCGAAGTCCCCGTCCGCGTAGGAGACGTAGCGCAGCTGCCGGCCGTACCGGTCGAGGTCGACGCCCGGCTCCGTGGTGAGCCGGACGGCCTGCCCCAGGATCGCGTCCTCCGCCGCGCGCGTCGCCCGCCTGCCGCCGGCCGTGGGCGCCTCGCACGAGTCGATGCCGAGCACCCGGACCTCGGTGCCGCCGTCGACGACGAACGTGTCGCCGTCGATCACCCGCGTGACGGTCGTGCCGGTCGTGGTGGCGGCGTCGGTGTCCGCCACCGGGGACGCGGCGACCGGGGCCGCGGAACCCGCCGCACCCGACGTCGGGAAGGAGCGCTCCGGGACGCACCCGGCGAGCAGCAGGACGGCCGTGACGGCCCCGACGACGAGCGCGACGATGCGCACCGATCCCCCCGATCGATTCGACCGGGCGCACCCTGCGCCTCGGACGACCGGGCTATCGACGCCCTTGACCTCGTCGTTACCCGAGCGGCCGGACGACCTGCAGCGCGTGCTCGACGAGGGCGTCGAGACGCTCGTCGTCGGGAGCGGGGGCGCCGGGGTGGAAGAGGGCGTGGTCGAGCTCGGCGCCGACGAGCACGAACGCGAGATCGGCCGCGACGCCCTCCGGGTCCTCGATGCGGACCAGGCCCCGCTCCGTCAGGTCGGCCAGTCCGGCCGCCACCGTGCGCAGCGTGGCCCCCGGCGCCCGTCGGTGGTACTCGGCGGCGAGCTCGGGGAACCGGCAGGCCTCGGCGATCACGAGGCGTCGGACCGCGAGCACCCGGGGGCTCAGGACGGCCGCCGCCCACCGCCGCATGAGCCCTCGCACCGCCGGCTTCACGTCCTCCGGCCGCGAGACGGCCGCCAGCACCGTGGACAGCTCGGTCCCGAACGCCTCGGCCGTGGCGGTGACGCCGAGGACGACGGCCGCGAAGAGTCGACGCTTGTCGCCGAACTGGTTGTAGACCGTCTGCTTCGACACCGCGGCCGCCGCCGCGATCCGGTCGGTGCCGGTCGCCTGGTAGCCCTCTGCGAGGAACAGCTCCGTGGCCGCCCGCACGATCGCGGCGCGCGCCGGCTCGTCCCGGCGTCGCCCGGGTGGCCCCCCGCCGTCGACCCGCACGATCAGCTCATCCACTGGACCGAACGGTACTGCTCTCGGTACCGTCCGGTCCAGTCGGAGTACTGATCAGTCCAGAGGGGCTCGCCATGACCACCTCCCGCCCCACCGGCCCCTCCGGCAGCCCGCTCGTCGGGCGCGGGGACGCGGACCGCCACGCCGCCGTGACGCGGTCGCTGCTCGGCTACGGCCTGCTGGCCGGACCGCTGTACGTCGTCTCGGCCCTCGTCCAGGGCCTGGTCCGGGACGGGTTCGACCTGACCCGCCACGACGTGTCGCTGCTCGCGAACGGCCCGGGCGGGTGGGCGCAGATCACGACGTTCGTCGTCTGCGGGCTCATGACGGCGGCCGCCGGGGTCGGCGTCGTCCGGGCGTTGCGGACGCTGCACACCGGCCGGGCGTGGAGCGGGTGGCTCGTCGTCGGCTACGGGATCGGCCTCGTGGGGGCAGGGGTGTTCGTGGCCGACCCGATGCAGGGCTTCCCGCCCGGCACCCCCGACGGACCACCGGCGACGGTGTCGGCGAACGGGACCGGGCACGTCGTGTTCGCCGCGCTCGGCTTCCTGTGCCTCGTCGTGGCGTGCTTCGCCGTGCCCGCGGGCCGGCCCTGGTTCGGCCGCGTGACCGGGGTGCTCCTCCTCGTCGCCTTCGTCGGCGTCGCGAGCGGATCCGCCGCACCCGTCGTCGTGATCGGCTTCTGGATCGCCGTGATCCTCGCCTGGGCGTGGCTCGCACTCACGAGCCTCGACCTGTACCGGCGGACGCCGTTGCTGACGCCCGTCGGGTGAGTCAGGTCGTCGGCGACTTCCGGGCGGTCGCCTTCTTCGCAGGGGCCTTCTTGGCGGTCGCCTTCTTGGCCGGGGCCTTCGCCGCGGCGGGCTTCTTCGGCGCCGGGCCCTTGGCCCGCTTCTCCGCGAGGAGCTCGGAGGCCCGCTCGTCGGTCAGCGTCTCCACGCTGTCGCCCTTGCGCAGCGACGCGTTGTAGCCGGTGCCGTCGGTGACGTAGGGGCCGAAGCGGCCGTCCTTGACCACCATGGGCTCACCGGACACCGGGTCCTTGCCCAGCTCCTTCAGCGGGGGCTTGGCCGCGGCCCGACCACGCTGCTTCGGCTGCGCGAAGATCTTCTGCGCCTCCTCGAGCGTGACCGTGAAGAGCTTGTCCTCGCTGTCGAGCGACCGCGAGTCCTTGTCCTTCTTGATGTAGGGCCCGTACCGCCCGTTCTGCGCGGTGATCTCGACGCCGGTCTCCGGGTCCTTCCCGACGACGCGCGGGAGGCTCAGGAGCTTCAGGGCGTCGTCGAGGGTGATCTCGGAGAGCGTCATCGACTTGAACAGCGAGCCGGTACGCGGCTTCTCCTTCGCGCCCTCCGGCAGCACCTCGGTGACGTACGGCCCGAAGCGCCCCTCCTTCGCGAGGATCTCGTGCCCCGACCCCGGGTCGGTGCCGAGCGAGCGGCCCTCCTGCGGCGTGGCGAACAGCTGCTCGGCCAGGTCGAGGTCGAGCTCGTCGGGCGGGAGGTCCTCGGGCAGGTTCGCCCGCTGGGAGCGCTCCTCGCCGTCCTCGGTGATCGTCCGCTCGAGGTAGGGCCCGTAGCGCCCGACCCGCACGACGATGTCGCGGCCCTCGCCGTCGACCACGATCGGCAGCGAGTTGATCTCGCGGGCGTCGATGCCCTCGAGGTTGTCGCCGACGAGCTTCTTGAGGCCACCGAGCTGGGTCATCGACGCCTCGACGCCGTCCCCGGTCGTGCCGTTCGCGGACTCGCCGTCGCCGCCGAAGTAGAAGTGCGAGAGCCACGTCTGACGCTGGGCGTTCCCGGACGCGATCGCGTCCAGCTCGTCCTCGAGGGTCGCGGTGAAGTCGTAGTCGACCAGCCGGCCGAAGTGCTTCTCCATCAGCCCGACGACGGCGAACGCGATCCAGCTCGGGACGAGCGCACTCCCCTTCTTCCAGACGTAGCCCCGCTCCTGGACGGTGTTGATGATCGACGCGTACGTCGACGGACGGCCGATGCCGCGCTCCTCCAGGGTCTTGACGAGGCTCGCCTCGGTGTAGCGCGCGGGCGGGCTCGTGGCGTGCCCCGACGGGTCGAGCTGGTCGGCCGTGAGCCCCTGGCCCTCGGCCAGGCGCGGCAGCCGCGACTCGGCGTCGTCGGCCTGGCCGCCCTCGAGCTCGTCCACGGTCTCGACGTAGGCCCGCAGGAAGCCGGGGAAGGTGATGGTGCGACCCGACGTCGTGAAGGTGCACGCCTCGCCGGTCGCGGCGGTCGCCTCGATCCGCACCGTCATCGTCGTGCCGCGGGCGTCACGCATCTGGCTCGCGATGGTGCGCTGCCAGATCAGCTCGTAGAGCCGGAACTCGTCGCCGCCGAGCTCCCCGGCGACCTGACCCGGCGTCCGGAAGGAGTCCCCCGCCGGACGGATGGCCTCGTGGGCCTCCTGGGCGTTCTTCACCTTGCGCGTGTACTGGCGCGGCTGCTCCGCGACGTTCTCGGCGCCGTACAGGTCGCGCGCCTGGCTGCGCGCGGCGTTGATGGCGGTCTCCGAGAGCGTCGTGGAGTCCGTACGCATGTAGGTGATGTAGCCGTTCTCGTACAGCCGCTGCGCGGTGCGCATCGTCCGCTCCGACGAGAACCGCAGCTTGCGGCCGCCCTCCTGCTGCAGGGTCGAGGTCATGAACGGCGCGTAGGGCTTGCGGGTGTAGGGCTTCTCCTCGACCTCGGCGACCGTGTAGTCGCTGGCGCCGAGGGCCTCGGCGAGCCGCCGGGCGGAGGCCTCGTCGAGCCGCGTGACGGCGTCGGACTTGAGCTGCCCCCGGGCGTCGAAGTCGCGGCCGGTGGCGACGCGCCGGTCGCCCACCTTCGTCAGGGAGGCCTTGAAGGTCGAGGTGTTGCCCGTCTCGGCCTTTTTGCCGGTGTTCAGCTGGGCGTCGATGCCCCAGTAGCCGGCGGAGACGAACGCCATCCGCTCGCGCTCCCGCTCCACGATCACGCGGGTCGCCACCGACTGGACGCGGCCCGCCGAGAGCTTCGGCATGACCTTCTTCCACAGCACGGGGCTGACCTCGTAGCCGTAGAGCCGGTCGAGGATGCGCCGGGTCTCCTGCGCGTCGACCAGGTCGTGGTCGAGCTCGCGCGGGTTCGCGGCGGCGGCGCGGATCGCCGACTCGGTGATCTCGTGGAAGACCATCCGGCGGACCGGGACCTTCGGCTTCAGCGTCTCGAGGAGATGCCAGGCGATGGCCTCGCCCTCGCGGTCGCCGTCCGTCGCGAGGTAGAGCTCGTCGACCTCCTTGAGGGCGTCCTTGAGCTCGGTGACCGTCGACTTCTTGTCCGGCGTGACGATGTAGAGCGGCTCGAAGGAGTTGTCGACGTCGACCCCGAGGCGCGCCCAGCTCTCGCCCTTGTACTTGGCGGGCACGTCGGCGGCGCCGCGCGGCAGGTCGCGGATGTGCCCGCGGCTCGACTCGACGATGTAGCTCGAGCCCAGGTAGTCCGCGATCTTGCGGGCCTTGGCCGGGGACTCGACGATGACCAGCCGACGGTTGCCGTCGCCGGCCGGCGTCGCCGTGCCGCCGCCGTTCTTCCGACCGCCGCCCTTCGCGGTGCTCTTGCGCGTGCTCGACGCGCGGGCGCGCTGGGTCGGAGCCGGCGTGTCGTCGGCCGTCGCGGTCGCGCTCCGTGCCGGTGTCGTTGCCGACTTCCCAGCCGCTGCCTCTCGCGCTGCCACCAGTCATGCCTCGTCTCGTCGCCTCGTGGCGGCCCGTTGTCGGGTCCCCCACTCGTCGCCAGTGTGCCTCACGGCGACGTCCGTGCCATCGAGAACGTCGACCGCGGTGCGGTCGTTCCCGGATCACCCACCGATTCTCGCTGGTCATGAGCCTGGATCGGCTCCGTCAGTCCGGCCACACCCCGTCGTGGAGGTGCCGTGGCCGGTCCCCGACCAGTTCGGCGAGCCGGCGTTGTCGCGCCCGCCCGACGATCCGGACGACGGGTTCGCCGGAGTCCCCGGCGAGGGTGGCGCCGAGGCCCGCCCGCTGACAGGCCGTGAGCAGGGGCTCGTGGGTCGTCGGGGCGAGCGGGTCGAGACCGAGAGTGTAGGCACGGCCCGCCCACCGCCCGGCGGCCAGGACCCACAGGCGTAACCGCGGGCCGTCCAGCTGGAGGGGATCCGGGACGTGCTTCGGGTCGGTGTGCCAGTGCTCCGCCAGCGGCAGGAGGTCGGCCCGGAAGGCGCTGCGCACCACCGGTCGCCCGTCGGGCAGGCGCTCCACCTCGGCCGGCACCCCGCGGCCCCGGAAGGCACAGCACAGGGCGTGCGCGCGCCACTCCGTCATCGGGTCCGTTCTCCCGACAGAGCAACCGAGCACGCCGACAGGAGATGGGGCCGGCCCGGGCGCGGCAGGCGGCGGCTCCGGGGTGGAGGGCGCCCCGTCGTCACGGACCGGGAGGTCGTCGTCGTAGATCTCGTCGACGCCCTCCTCCCAGGCCCGGGCGGGCGGCTCCTCGGTGGGCGCCTCCGGCTCGGGCGTCGCCGGCTCCGGGGTGGATTCGACGGGCTCTGGCTCCGGCTCGTCGTCGAGGTCCTCGTCGGGCGCCTCGTCGGGCGGGGGTGGTGGAGCGCCGAGGACGATCGTGAGGCGCGCGGCCGTGCCGCGGCCGAACAGGGACATGCCCCCGCCGGCGCAGAGCACGCCCTCGAGGTCGGTGATCGCGCGCGGCAGGGCGTCCGCCGAGTAGAACGACATCTGCCCCACGCGCGCGCACTCTAGAACATGCGTTCGAACGATGGACGATCACGCGCCGGTCGTGTCTCGGCACCGCTCTGCCGACCCGCTCGCGAGGGGTGCGTCAGGCAGCCTCCACGGCCTCCGGACCTGCCTGGCGTGCCTCTCGGGCGACCACCCGGCATCGGGCGACCGTGGCGCCGCGCTGACGTCAGGTGTCAGCCGTGTGCCACCGCTGACGTGCCGCCCGGCCCCGGACAGCACGAAGGGCGCCGCCCGGACCGGACGGCGCCCTCCGCGGAGCGGGACTAGGCCGACACGGACGCCGGGGCGTCGGTGTTGGAGTCCGCGATCGCCGTCGAGCGGCGCTTCGAGATGTAGACCGCCACCGCGATGCCGATGACCGCCACGAGGGCGATCACGATGCGCACCACCGGGTTCGCGTCGGGCCCGACCGAGAGCACGACCACGGCCGGCGCGATGAGCACCGACACCAGGTTCATGACCTTGATCAGCGGGTTGATCGACGGACCCGCGGTGTCCTTGAACGGGTCGCCGACGGTGTCGCCGATGATCGTCGCCTCGTGGGCGTCCGACCCCTTGCCACCGTGGTTGCCGTCCTCGACCAGCTTCTTCGCGTTGTCCCAGGCGCCGCCCGAGTTCGCGAGGAAGACCGCCATGAGCGTGCCCGCCGCGATCGCGCCGCCGAGGTAGCCGGCGAGCGGACCGACGCCGAGGCCGAAGCCGACGGCGATCGGGGCGAGGATGGCGAGCAGACCCGGCGTCGCGAGCTCGCGCAGCGCGTCGCGGGTGCAGAGGTCGACCACGCGGCCGTACTCGGGCCGCTCCTCGAACGTCATGATCCCGGGCTTGGTGCGGAACTGCCGCCGCACCTCGTAGACCACGGCGCCCGCGGCGCGGGACACGGCGTTCACGGCGAGACCGGAGAACATGAACACGACGGCCGCGCCGAGCACGACGCCGACGAGCAGGTTCGGGGCGGTGACGTTGTAGATGTCGGTCACCTGCTGGCCGACCTGCTCGTAGGCCTGGCGGATCGCGTCGTTGTACGAGCCGAACAGCGCCGTGGCGGCCAGGACGGCGGTCGCGATCGCGATGCCCTTGGTGATGGCCTTCGTCGTGTTCCCCACCGCGTCGAGCTCGGTGAGGATGTCCGCGCCGGCGCCCTCGACGTCACCGGACATCTCCGCGATGCCCTGCGCGTTGTCCGAGACCGGACCGAAGGTGTCCATGGCGACGATGACGCCGACCGTGGTCAGCAGGCCGGTGCCCGCGAGGGCCACGGCGAACAGCGCCACGATGACCGACCCGGAGAGCAGGAAGGCGCCGTAGACGGCCGCACCGATGACGATCGCGGTGTAGACCGCCGACTCGAAGCCGACCGAGATGCCGGCGAGGATGACGGTGGCCGCGCCGGTGAGCGACGAGGTGCCGACGTCCTTGACCGGCTGGTCCTCGGTACCGGTGTAGTAGCCGGTCAGCGCGAGGATGATGATCGCCAGCACGATGCCGATCGCGACGGCGATCGCGGCGATGACCGCCGGGTTGCCGGCCGCGGCGAGGTCGCCGACGGACGCGGCGTTGACCCCGGGCAGCTGGTCGAAGCTCGAGGGCAGGTAGACGAACGCCGCGATGATCGTCAGGACCAGCGAGATGCCCGCGGAGATGTAGAAGCTGCGGTTGATCGCCTTCAGGGCGTTCTCGCCCTCGCGGGTCCGGGTGATGAAGACACCCACGATGGCGGTGAGCACGCCGATCGCCGGGACGATGAGCGGGTAGGTCAGGCCGAGGGTGCCGAACGCGACCGAGCCCAGGATCAGCGCCGCGACCAGGGTCACCGCGTAGGACTCGAAGAGGTCGGCGGCCATGCCGGCGCAGTCACCCACGTTGTCGCCGACGTTGTCGGCGATCGTCGCGGCGTTGCGGGGGTCGTCCTCCGGGATGCCCTGCTCCACCTTGCCGACGAGGTCGGCGCCGACGTCGGCGGCCTTGGTGAAGATGCCGCCGCCGACGCGCATGAACATGGCGAGCAGTGCGGCGCCGAGGCCGAAGCCCTCCAGGATGCGCGGGGCGTCCTGGACGAAGATCAGGACGACGACGGCCGCGCCGAGCAGGCCCAGCCCGACGGTCGCCATGCCGACCACACCACCGGTGCGGAAGGCGATACGGGCGCCCTCGTCACGGCCGCCCGGCTTGGTGGAGGCGGCGGCGACGCGGATGTTCGCCTTCGTCGCGAGGTTCATGCCCAGGCCACCGATGGCCATCGAGAACAGCGCACCGACCACGAACGCGATCGAGCGCGCGATCCGCTCGCCCCAGCCGGTGGCCGGAAGCGCCAGCAGCACGAGGAACACGATGACGATGAAGGGGGCGAGGGTGCGGAACTGGCGACGCAGGAAGGCCTGAGCGCCCTCCTGCACGGCGCGACCGATGTCGCGCATGTTCTGCGTGCCCTCGTCGGCGGCGAGGACCTGCTTGCGCAGGACGAACCCGATGGCGAGAGCGATGAGAGCGATCACCCCCACCACGCTCACCACGGTGTATTCGCTCGTGGAGAACTCGACTCCCTGAGCGAGGACGGACGCTTGCATCCAGCCTCCCGGTTGGAACGGATCCGGCGACGGGAGGCCGGCTGGCGGCGTCCTCGGCGCTGAGTGACCGCCACCACGCGCGATCCGCACGAAGTGGCAGGTGTCGCAGTGTAGGAGGGGTGTACGACAGCCGTCGGGCCCGGTTCCCGATCAAGCTGTGAGATGCGGCTCTTTCCCGGCTCAGAGCGTTGTCGGGGTCGTGTGCTTTTCTCGGTGCCGTGAGCAGCGTCGGGGCCCTGGAGCGGGCGGAGGGCATTCCCGACGACGACGGGCGCGGCACCGCCCTGCTGCGCCGGGTCCTCGCGGGCACGCCGCAGGGCGAGGCGCCGCTCACGCACGCCGAGGTGGTCCCCGCCCGCGAGGGACGGCGCGCGCCGTGGCCGGAGTGGGTTCCCGACGACGTCCGTGCCCGGCTCGCCGCCCGCGGCATCCCGGGTCCGTGGCGGCACCAGGCCGAGGCGGCCGAGCACGCGTGGGCCGGCCGGCACGTCGTGGTCTCCACCGGCACGGCGTCCGGCAAGTCGCTGGCCTACCAGCTGCCGGTGGTCGCCGGGCTCTCCGCCGACCCGCGGGCCACCGCCCTCTACCTGTCCCCGACGAAGGCCCTGGGCGCCGACCAGCTGCGCGCGGCCCGGGCGCTCGACCCGGGCGGGGAGGCGGGCCTGCGGGCGTCGTCCTACGACGGGGACACCCCCTACGCCGAGCGCGACGCGATCCGCCGGACCGCCCGGTGGATCTTCACCAACCCCGACATGCTGCACCGCGGGGTCCTGCCGCGGCACGGGCGCTGGACCACCTTCCTGCGGCGCCTGCGCTACGTGGTGATCGACGAGGCGCACGCCTACCGCGGGGTGTTCGGCTCGCACGTCGCCCTGCTCCTGCGGCGGCTGCGCCGGGTCTGCGCCCGCTACGGCGCACACCCGGTGTTCGTGCTGGCGTCGGCCACCATGTCGGACCCGGCGACGTCGGCGTCCGCGCTGACCGGGCTCGACGTCGTGGGGGTCACCGACGACGCGTCCCCGCGGGGGGCACGCGCGGTGGGCCTGTGGGAGCCGCCGCTGCTCGAGGAGATCACCGGCGAGAACGGGGCGCCCGTACGCCGCTCCGCGGGCGCCGAGACGTCCCGGATCCTCGCCGACCTGGTGGTGGAGGGCGCCCGGTCGCTCGCCTTCGTACGCTCCCGACGCGGGGCGGAGCTCGCTGCGCTCGGGGCGCGGCGCGTGCTGGCCGAGGTCGACCCCGATCTCGCGGACCGGGTCGCGGCCTACCGCGCGGGCTTCCTGCCCGAGGAGCGGCGCGCGCTCGAGGAGTCCCTGCTCTCCGGGGAGCTGCGCGGCGTGGCCACCACCAACGCCCTGGAGCTGGGCATCGACATCGCGGGGCTCGACGCGGTCGTCGTGGCCGGCTTCCCCGGCACGCGGGCCTCGTTCTGGCAGCAGGCGGGCCGCGCGGGCCGTTCGGGCGACGACGCCCTGGTGCTGCTGGTGGCCCGGGACGACCCGCTGGACACGTTCCTCGTCCACCATCCCGCCGCGCTCCTGGGCGCCCCGCTCGAGCGCTGCGTGCTCGACCCCACGAACCCCTACGTGCTCGCGCCGCACCTGGCGTGCGCCGCGTCGGAGATGCCGTTGACGGCCGCGGACGTGGCCGACGTGTTCCCGGGCAGCGGGGACGTGCTGGCCGACCTCGTGGCGGAGGGCCTGCTGCGGCACCGCCGCGGCGGCTGGTTCTGGGCGCTGCCCACGGAGACCCCCCACCACGGTGTCGACATCCGCGGCTCCGGCGGGGAGCAGGTCGTGATCGTCGAGTCCGACACGGGCCGCATGCTCGGCACGGTCGACCCGGGCGCGGCGCACTCGACGGTGCACGAGGGCGCGGTGCACCTGCACCAGGGCGCCAGCTACGTCGTCGACGAGCTGGACCTCGAGGAGAACATCGCCCACGTCCACGCCGAGGAGCCGGAGTGGACCACGCAGTCGCGGTCGGTCACCGACATCGCGGTGGTGCACACCGAGCAGTGCGAGTCCTACGGCGCCGCGTGTGAGGACGGGCCGGAGCTGCAGGTCTGCCTGGGCACCGTGGAGGTGACCGAGCAGGTCGTGGGCTACCTGCGCCGGATGCCGTCGGGGCAGATCGTCGAGCAGGTGCCGCTGGACCTCCCGGAGCGCACCCTCGCGACCCGGGCGGTCTGGTACACGCTCTCCGAGTCGCTGCTGGCGGCCATCGGGGTGCAGCCCGCCGCGGTGCCGGGCTCGCTGCACGCGGCCGAGCACGCGGCGATCGGGCTGATGCCGCTCGTGGCCACGTGCGACCGGTGGGACATCGGCGGGGTCTCCACCGCCCTGCACCCCGACACCGGCCGACCCACCGTGTTCGTCCACGACGGGCACCCGGGCGGGGCCGGGTTCGCCGACCGGGGGCACGAGGCGATGCGGGTGTGGCTCACGGCGACCCGCGACGCGATCGCGGACTGCGAGTGCCGCTCCGGGTGCCCGTCGTGCGTGCAGTCACCGAAGTGCGGCAACGGGAACGACCCGCTGGACAAGGCCGGCGCGATCGCCGTGCTCACGGCGGTGCTGGACCGGCTGGGCTGATCCCCGGCCCGGTGTGAGCGAACGGCACTCTCGCTCACAGAGAAGCTGCGAACGGCACTTTCGTGCAGGGCCGACCGGACGTGTGCCGGGCCGCCCGCCGCGAGGGCGACACCACGCAGGCCCGGCGGACCGAAAAGCTGCCTGACGTCACTCTCGCGGGGGGAACGTGGGGTCCTCCGCGGGCCGAGGTCTTCGGGGGACGCTCGGCCCGCGGGGAAGCTGGTGGGGTCCACCGCGGGCCGAGGTCTTCGGGGGACGCTCGGCCCGCGGGGAGGTCTGCCACGCCGCAGGGCGGGGAGGTGACTCGACCCGCCCTGCGGCGCTGTTTCGGGCGGCGGTGGGCACCAGGGGCGCGCTCCACGCGGACGGCGGCACGTCTCCAGGGGGCCGCCGGGCGGGCGCTGCATCGTGCCGGTGCCCACCGCCGCGGGTCTGCCGGACCGGGACGTCCCCCTCGCGGGCAGCAGCGGGGCAGGGCGCGCTCCGCGGGACGTCGTCGGCGGTCCTGGCCGACCCGAGTCTTCAGTTGTGGTAGTGGTGCGGGTGCTACGAGCGGATGCCCGTGGCGACCGTCGCCAGGCGGTAGGTCGAGCTGCCGCCGAGCCCGCGGTGCGGGCGCTCGCGGACGGCCTCGGCCATCGCGTCCTGGACGCTGTAGGGGTCGGGCAGCCGCCAGCCGGATACCGCCGGGCGGACCCGCCAGTGGATCGAGCCCTGCGGGAACGTCGAGGGCGGCGCGGTGAGGTAGCTGCCGCGGCCGTGGAGCGTCATGCCCGGGCGCCCCGCGAGGTCGGGCCGCAGCGGCTCACCGGGCAGGACCGGGAAGAGCCACTCACCGGTCGGCGTCGCGGCGATCGGCACCGGGGCACCCACCGCGCGCAGGGCCGCGGCCGCCCGCCGGCCGATGCTCGCGGGCACCTCGATGACGTCGAACGTGAGGCCGGTCGGCAGCAGGATCGAGTACGGCAGGCCCGACCACCAGTCGGCGATCTGGGCCGTGTCGGTCGTCGCCCTGGCCGCCCAGTCGTCGAGCACGGGCACGGGACCGACCTGCGGCGCCTCCGCACGACCCGTCCAGACCTCCCCCTGCGGGAAGGTGCCCGGGACCACCGCCCAGCCGTGGTCGGCGAGCACCATCGCCTCGGCGCGGAGCTCGGTGCCGTAGACGGCGCGGTAGCTGTCCCACCACTGCATGCGGGTCCTCCCGGTACTGGTCCACCCCGTGCGGTGTTCCTGTTCCAGTAACGGCAGGTTCCGCCCCGATTTCCACCCGTCGTCGCCCATCGGACCCGCCGGAACGCCGAGCGCCCGTCCTGGCACCGTCGAACGGGCGAACGCGCATTCGGCGGGCGGTCGGCGCACCACTCGTCCCGGCTGCACCATCCGTGTCGCCGCTCGACGGGGACGTCGGGCCGCTCGTCCTCGCAGGACACGATCTGATGACGATCGGTCACCGCGCCCCCGGCGATTCAACCCATGACCTTCACCACAGGACCTGCCCGAGCGCGCACGGTGGCCGAGCCACCGGCAGGGAGACATCCGCAGCTCACGGCCACGACGACCTCCAGATCCCAGCCCTGCCACGTGCACGACCGCAGCTCGCCGCCGTTGCGCCCGGCGAGATCGCCAGCCCGGTCGCAGCCCGCCTGCTGACCCCGCACGCCCTCGGCCGCGCCTCCGAGCGCGGCGAGGTCCGCCGCGATCGCCGCCCGGTGCCGGGTCGCGACCGCCGACCCGAGCACGAGCACGCTGGCGAGCAGCAGCGTGAGGGCACCGATCATCGCCGCGGCCACGACCGTCGCGGCGCCGCGGTCGTCGGTCACCACCGCCCTCACGGCGGCAGCTCCTCGGGCGTGACCTCCGCACCGGGCGTCGCGGACCCACCGTCGGGCACCCCTGTCGGCCCGGCGACGGAGGGCTCCCGGGCCGCGACGGCCTCCGCCGAGACCTGCAGGCCCCGCAGTGCCCCGCCGAGGGGCGGGAGCCCGACGCGGACCCGCACCGTGTCTCCCTCGCTCGTCACGGTCACCGTGGCGCCCGGGGGTAGGTCCGCGGCGAGCTCGCCCGCACCGATCCCGTCGTCCCGGGAGGCGCGCCGCGCGGCCTCACCCGCCGCGTCCACGCAGCGGATGCGGGCGACCACGGCGCCGAGGCCCGCGAGCACCACCGCGAACACCAGGACGAGGGCGCCCAGGGCGATCGCGGCCTCGACGGTGGCCATGCCCCGGTCGTCGCCGATCAGCCGGCGGCCGGGGCGAGGGCCCGTTCGATCAGCCCGGTCAGGGCGTCCAGGACCCCCGCACCGTTGATGATCACGATCAGCAGTCCGGCGAACGCCGCCGCGGCCACCAGCCCGACGGCGTACTCGACCGTCGACATGCCGTCGTCGGACCGCATCAGCGCCGTCAGCCGGGCCGTCAGCAGCGCGACCGCGGTCGTGGGGTTCTCCATCACGTTCTCCTTCCGTCCCGGGCCCCGGGTGGGCGCCGGTGGTCATGTCCGCTCCAGCAGCGGGCCCGCCAGCCCGATGACGACCGGGGCGATCCCCAGCGCCAGGAAGGCCGGCAGGAAACACAGCCCGAGCGGGCCGGCGACGAGCACCCCGGCGCGTTCGGCCCGGGCGGCGACCGCCTCACCGGCCTCGGCCCGGACGTCGGCCGCGACGGTCGCCGCCACCTCCGCGACGGCCGCACCGCTGCGGGCCGAGCGACGGGCGGCCCGGGCGAGCCGCGCGGTGGAGGGCTCCTCGAGCGCGGGCAGCCAGGCCGCCGCGGGATCGGCGCCGAGAGCGACGAGGTCGGCGACCCCGGTCAGCGCGGCCGCGGTCGCGTCCGGGGCGGAGTCGGCGACCGCGCGGACCGCGAGATCGAGCGGGAGGCCCGCCCGCAGACAGGCGGCGAGCTCGTCCCACCCGCCCGCCTCGCGCCAGGGGTCCGGGCGGTCCGGCCGCAGGAGGACGGAGGATCGCGCGGGCGGACGGTCGAGCGCGGCCAGGCGGTGGGCGGCGTCGACCGGCCCCGGGGACACGAGCAGGGCAACGGCGAGCAGCAGCACCGCGAGCAGGACGCCGGTCACCGGACGACCCGTGCCGTGAGTCGGGCGCTCCACTCCAGCCCTGCGGCGACGAGCACGGCCCCGACGACGAGCAGGCCCTGACCGAGCGCCGTGCCGGTCAGCACCGCCCACGGCCGGGCGCCCAGCAGCTGCCCGAGGAGCAGGCCGACGACCGGCAGGACCGCGAGCACACCGGCCGTCGTCCGCGGACCGGCGAGCTGCGCACCCAGCCGGCCCTCGAACCGGGCCCTCGCACGCAGGTCCTCCGCGACCGCCTCCGCCAACCCGGCGAGACCGATGCCGTGGCGGTCGGCGAGCGCCCACGCGTCGGCGAGCCGTCGGACGTGCCCGCCGACCAGCGGCTCCGTGTCGGCGTGCGCGCGCAGGGCCCCCGGGACGTCCCCACCGAGCCGGGCCGTGGCCTCCACCAGCGTCAGCGCGCGGGCACACACCGCGTGGGCGTCCCGGGCGGCGGCGCCGGCCGCGACGGCGGGCGGATGGCCCGCGCGCAGGTCGGCCGCGAACCCGGCCAGCCCCTCCGCGAGCCCCGCGACCGCCGTGCGCCGCGCGCGGTCACGCCGACGGGCGGTGCGGGCCCGCCACAGCACGCCGCCCACCACGGCGGCCGCCACACCGCCGCCGGGTCCGGCGAGGAGGACCACCGCACCGAGCCCGACGGTCACCAGCGCGACGACGGGCGGACGTCGGACGGCCCGCGGGCCCGACACCGCCGCCGCGAGGGCGCGCACCCGGACCGGGGCGGGCGACCCCGGCCAGGTCAGGACGGCCGCAGCGCCGAGGAGGAGGGCGACGGGGGCGCTCACGCCGACACCGACCGCAGGCTCGCGACCCCGCCGGCCAGCCGCGGCGTCGTCGCCCGGGGCGCCGGGGCCTGCGCGGACGTGCCCGTCCACGGCGCCGCGACCCCGCGCTCGGCGAGCATCGCCCCCAGGTCGGCCCGACCGGGCGCCCAGCCCTCCTCGCGCCCCCAGGCCGGCACCACCGTGACCGCATCGCCCTCGGTGCGGCGCAGCACCCCCACCGCCTCGAGGACCCGCCGACCGTCGGGCACCCGCCGCACGTGGAGCACCGCCTGCACCGCGGCCGCCATCTGGCTGCGCAGCGCCGCCGGGCTCATCCCGCCGAGGGCGGCGAGGGCCTCGAGCCGTGCCGGGACCTCCCGCGGGGAGTTGGCGTGCACCGTGCCCGCCCCGCCGTCGTGCCCGGTGTTGAGCGCCGCCAGCAGCTCACAGACCTCGGCGCCGCGGACCTCTCCGACCACCAGCCGGTCGGGGCGCATCCGCAGCGCCTGCCGGACGAGGTCGCGCAGCAGCACCGTCCCGGCTCCCTCGACGTTGGCCGGCCGGGAGACGAGCCGCACCACGTGCGGGTGCGCGGGCCGCAGCTCCTCGGCGTCCTCGACCACGACGATCCGCTCGGAGGCCGGGACGCGGGCGAGGAGCGCCGAGAGCACCGTCGTCTTGCCCGACCCGGTGCCCCCGACGACGAGGAACGCCAGGCGCGCGGCCACGACCGCCTCCAGCAGCGCCCGCCCAGTCGCGTCGACCGTCCCCCCGGCCTCCAGCGCGTCCAGGTCGTGGCACGCCGGACGCAGCACGCGCAGCGACACGCACGTCCCGTCCGCCGCGACCGGCGGGAGCACCGCGTGCAGGCGCACCCCGCTGCCCGGCAGCCGCGCGTCGACGTACGGGCTGGCGTCGTCGAGCCGACGACCCGCGGCGGCGGCCAGCCGCTGCGCGAGGCGCCGCACCGCGTCCTCGTCCGCGAACGACACCCCCGCCCGCTCCAGCCCCGCCCCGCGGTCGACCCACACCGCGTCCGGTGCGGTGACCAGCACGTCGGACACGGCCGGATCGCGCAGCAGCGGCTCCAACGGCCCCGCCCCGACGAACTCGCGCTGCAGCGTGCGCACCGCCGCGAGGACGTCGGCGTCCCCCACCACCCCGCGGGCCTCGGCACGCACCGCCGCCGCCAGCTCCGCCACCCCCGCCTCGCCGCCCGCCGCCGCGAGCCGCGTCCGGACCCGTTCCACCAGGTCCGGCACCCCGCCGTCCGCCATCCCCCACACCTCCCGCCCGATCGACGTCGACGCTGCCCGAGCCCGAGCACCGCGGTCGAACGGCGATCACTGCTCTGTGGACAACCCGGGCACCGGCTGCCGGTGGGGACAACCCACTGCTCCGAACGCCACCGCGGGCAGGCACGACGACGACCCGGCTCCCCCGTGGGGAGCCGGGTCGCACACCGACCGCCTCACGCCGCCAGCGACGGACCTCCCGCTCCCTCGAGGGCGTCGAGCACGGCCTCGGCCGCGTCGGCCAGCGGTCCCCGCCGGACGCCGGGCACCGTCCCGTGGTCCATCGCGGCCGCCAGACCGGGCTCCGCGTCGACCGACGCCAGCACCTCGAGCCCGAGCGCGGCCGCAACGTCCTCGCCGGTCAACCCGCCCGGGGCCGGGCCGCGAACCACGACCCCGACCGCCCCGCCGTGCTCGGCGACGAGCCCGGCGACCCGGGACGCCGCCGCCGTCGCGCGCACCTCGGCGGGGACCACCAGCACCGTCAGGTCGGCCACGGCGAGGACCGCGGCCGCCGTGTCGGTGAGGTGGCGCGGCAGGTCGCACACCACGGTGTCGCCGGCCCGGCGGCCCGCCTCCACGACCGCCACCGCCGCGTCGGGCGCCGGGCCCGGCCCGTGCCGGTCGCAGGCGAGCACCGTCAACGGCCCGCCCGCCCGCGGCAGCGCCGCGTGCAGCGACGAGGCCGCCACCCGGCCGCCGCCGAGCGCGAGCCCCGGCCACCGCAGGCCGTCGACCTGCTCGGCGCCGACCACCAGGTCCAGCCCGCCCCCGAGCGGGTCGCAGTCGACCAGCAGCACCCGCGCGCCCGCGTCGCGCGCCCGCACCGCGATCGCCGCCGCCAACACCGAGGCGCCCGCGCCACCGCGACCGCCGACGACGCACACGACCCGCCCCGGCCCGCCGTCGGGAACGCCTCCGCCGGCGTCGGAGAGCGCCGTGACCAGCCAGTCCTCGCCCTCGGGCAGCGACACGACGTGCTCGGCGCCGACCGCCACCGCCCGCTCCCACACCGTGCCCGGCGGCTCCCCACGGCACAGCACGACCACGCCGTCGCGCCGGCCCGGCCGCGTCCCGGCGGCCCCCACCGCGGCGGCACCGCCCTCGTCCAGGAGCACCATCGCCGCGCCCGACCACCGGCGCCGCAGCGCCAC
This sequence comes from Actinomycetospora sp. NBRC 106378, assembly GCF_030269685.1. Taxonomy (GTDB): domain Bacteria; phylum Actinomycetota; class Actinomycetes; order Mycobacteriales; family Pseudonocardiaceae; genus Actinomycetospora. The sequence continues at coordinate 247,660 of NZ_BSTT01000004.1, read as the reverse complement.
CGCGTCCGGCACCCGCTCCAGTTCGGCCCCCGCCGCGGCCGCGACACGCACCGCGTCGTCGGCCAGGTCCTCGTCGTCGCACAGCAGGATCACTCGTCGTCCGTCCACGCCCCGCAGGGTGCGGCGGTCGTCCCGACGACGGGTACCGGCGCCGGTCGGGCTGGGGACAACTCCCCGGCTCGCTGCCGGTGGGGACGGAACGCGCGGCCGGACGGCCTAGCCGGCGGCGTCCGCGATCCCGGTGGCCTCCTTGGCACCGGTGCGCCACGCGGTCACCTCGTGGGCGAACCAGCGGGCCAACCCGTCGCGCGTGCCGGTGGCGAAGGCGGCGGCCGCGTCGACGTACTCGGCCTGCGCGCGCAGGTGACCGACCTCCGGCACCACGAGGCCCTTGGGGTCCAGCCCGGTGGAGATCGCGGTGAGGCGGGCCGCGGCCCGCGCGACGATCCCGTTCCCGACCCTGAACGGCGCCAGCGCCAGCAGCTCCCCGTGCACCACGCCGACCAGGACCGGCCCGGGCACGGACGTGCCGCCCGCGACGAGGCCCGCGAGACCGTCGAGGCGCGCACCCAGCTCCGGCCCCACCCGGGGACGGCCGAGCTCCGACTCGGGCACCCGGTCGGTCGCGGCGAGCACGTGCAGCTTCGCGAGCGCCTGCAGCGGGGCGCGGCGCCAGGTCGGGAGGAGCCCCCCGAGCGCCTCGGCGACCCGCAACGAGCCCGCCAGCACCGGGTCGGTCACCGGACCGTCCTCGGGGAGGTCGGCGGCACCGCCGTCGAGCGCGGCGGACGCCCGGGCGGCGCGGACGGTCGCCTCGGCCGCCGTCGCCGGCCAGCCGCGCCGGTTCGTGCGGTGCCCGTGCACGCCCTCGACGTGCCGGCGGATCGACTCGGCGCCCTCGGCGACACCGGGCAGGTCGAGCAGCGGCGCGAGCGGATCGGTGGTCGCGGCGGTCATGCGGTCCATCGTCCCAGGTCGCCCCGCGTCGACGATGTGGCGTTCCTGCCACTGGATGACAGCAACGACGCTTTCCTGCCGTCGGGGGAGCCGAGACAGGGGTTAAGGACTCGACACCGTGAGCACACTGGAGGCATGGACAGCACCGGACTGCTGCCCGAGCGTGCCCTGACCTGGCGGTTCTCCCGGTCCTCGGGCCCGGGCGGGCAGGGCGTGAACACCACCGACTCCCGCGTGGAGCTCCTCGTCGACCTCCACGAGCTGCCGGACGCCGAGCGGCTCGTCGAGCGCCTCGGGCCCGTGCTGCACGTCACGGCCTCCGAGCACCGGTCGCAGCTGCGCAACCGCGAGGCCGCCCTGGAGCGGGCGGTCGCACGGATCGAGGCCGCCCGGCGGCCCGACCCGCCGTCGAGAAGGGCACGCCGCCCCAGTCGGGGGGCGAAGCAGCGCCGCCTGGAGGACAAGCGACGCCGCAGCGACCGCAAGGCGTTGCGCCGCGCCCCGTCCGAGTAACCGGCGTCAACAGCAGGACTGGACCTCGCCATGATCGGGAAGACACGGGCCGTGCTGTCGTGTCACCGGTCGCGTCCCGGCCGGTCGTGGCACGATGTGCCCCCGCTCGACCCGACCCGCCAGGAGGGCCCGTGACCTCGCCGTCGTCCCCCGGAGGCCCGCCCGTGGTGCCCTCCATCCCGCTCCATGCCGAACCCGCGCGCCAGAACGGCGACGCCTCGGTCGGCGCGCTGGTGAAGGAGGTGACCACGCACGTCTCCACGCTGGTACGCGCGGAGGTCGAACTCGCCAAGCAGGAGATCACCGGCGAGGTGAAGAAGGGTGTGCAGGGCAGCATCTTCTTCGTGCTGGCCGGCGTGGTCGCCCTGTTCAGCCTCTGGTTCTTCTTCTTCGCGGTCGCCGAGGCCTTCAACCTCCTCTTCCCGACGCAGCGGTGGGCGGGCTTCGCCATCACCTTCGCGCTGATGCTGATCATCGCGGGCATCGCGGGCTTCCTCGGCTACCTCAAGGTCCGCAAGATCAAGGCGCCGGAGCGCACGATCGAGACCGCCAAGGAGTCCGTCGAGGTGCTGCGTCGCGGCCGTTCCGACGCCCCCGCCGCGACGCCCGTCCCGACCCGGACCTGAGCCGCCGACCCTGAGCCGTCGACCCGAGGACCCCGCCGCACTCGCCGGGCCGTGGCGGCACCGCAGCGTGTCCGCCAACGGCATCCGGCTGCACCTCGCCGAGTGCGGGCCCGCCTCCGGCGAGCCGGTCCTGCTGCTGCACGGGTTCCCGGAGTTCTGGTGGTCCTGGCGCCACCAGCTGACCGCGCTCGGCGCGGCCGGGCACCGTGCGGTGGCCGTCGACCTGCGGGGCTACTGCGGGTCGGACCGGCCCCCGCGCGGCTACGACCTGTGGACCCTCGCCGGTGACGTCGCCGGGCTCGTCCCGGCCCTCGGCGCCCGCCGGGCGACCGTCATCGGGGCCGGCTGGGGCGGTGCGGTCGCCTGGACCCTCGCGACGCTGCACCCGCGGGTCGTCTCCCGCCTCGCCGTCGTCGCCGCCCCGCACCCCCTCGCGCTGCGCCGCGCCGTGCGGCGGCGCCCCTGGCGCTGGACGCGCGCCCTGCGCGACGTCGCGTTCTTCCAGCTCCCCCGCCTGCCCGAGCGGTCCCTGCGCCGCGACCGGGGTGCTGCCGCCGGCGCCTTCCTGACGGCGGGTGCGGGCGCCGGCTGGCCCGCGAGCCCCGAGTTCGCCGGGGTCGCCGCCATGCACGCCGCGGCCCTGCTCACCCCCCGCACGTCGCACTGCTCGCTGGAGTACTTCCGCTGGGCGGTCCGGTCGCAGGCCCGCCCCGACGGGGCCCGCTTCGCCGCCGCCCTCGAGCGGGGTGTCGAGGTCCCCGTGCTGCACGTGCGGGGCGAGGTCGATCCCTGGGTGCCGGACGCCGTCGTGCGGGACTCGGCCCGCTGGGCGCCCGCGCACGAGGTGGTCACGGTGCCCGGCGCGGGCCACTTCCCGCACCAGGAGGCCCCTCGGCACGTCGGGGAGGTCCTCCTGCGGCGCCTCTCGGGCTAGCTGGCGCAGCTCCCCGTCGACACCCGCGCGGTCGAGGACTGCGCGGCGTCGAGCGCGGCGCGGACCTGGTCGGAGGTCAGCACGAACCCGGTGTCGCCCTGGTCGACGGCGGCGCCGAACACGACGCCGATCACCTGTCCCTGCGGGTTCACCAACGGCCCGCCCGAGTTCCCGGACTTCACGGTGCCGCGGATCGTGTAGACGTCGCGGGTGACGGTCTGCGAGTCGTAGATGTCGGGCCCGCGCAGCTGGATCCGCTGGCGGATCTTCGCGGGGCTCGACGAGAACGGCCCGTCGAGCGGGTAGCCGAGCGCCACCGCGTTGTCGCCGGTGTCGGCGCCCGCGTACTGGATCGGCAGCGCCCGCGCCTCGAGGCCCGGGACGGCGAGCACGGCCACGTCGACCTCCGGGTCGTAGTAGACGACCCGCGCCGACTCGGTGTCGGCCCCGCCGCCGGAGCGCGGCACCTCCACCGACACCTCGTTGGTCCCCGCCACCACGTGCGCGTTGGTCATCACGCGCTCGTTGCCGATGACGAAGCCGGTGCCCTCCAGGGCCCGGGAGCACGACGGCGCCCGACCCCGGATCTTCAGCACGCTCGCGCGGGCGCGCTGCACCACCGGGTCGCGCACCAGACCCTCGTCGGGGGCGGACACCTCGGCGACCCCCGGCGTCGGGGAGAACGGCGAGAGCACGTCGGGGAAGCCGGACGCGTCGAACATCGCGCGCAGCTCGTTCGGCAGGGCCCGCAGCGGGTCGGGCATCACCGAGTCGACGGTCGAGAGCACCCCGGAGTTCTTGAGCGCCGAGGACAGCGCGACGTTGGACGACGACGCCAGCGGCAGCGCGATCAGCCACGCGACGACCAGCGCGGTCAGTGCCTGCAGCACGGCGCCGAACGTGGAGTCGACGGTGCGGACGGCGCCCAGTCGCATCCGGTCGCGGACGGCGCGGCCGAGGTACACCCCGAGGGTCTCCCCCAGCGCGACCAGGGCGATGACGATCAGCACGCTGACCACGACGCGGCTGGTGTCGCCCTCGAACATCCCGACGACGAGGGGCGCCAGCTTGAGCCCCAGCAGCGCGCCGCCGATGACGCCCAGGAAGGACAGCGCGGCCACCGCGAGACCGTGCCGCCAGCCGGAGATGGCCGCGGCGACGGCGAGCAGCACGACGACGACGTCGACCCAGCTCATCGGATCGCTTCCCCCTCGTGCCGACGGGCCCACGCCTCGCCGAGATCGCGTACGTCTCCGTGCTCCCACGGGATGGTCCACCCCGCGAGGTCGAGCACCCAGGAGAGCACCCCGGCGGTGAACCCCCACACCAGCAGGCCACGCACCGTGAAAGCAGGACCCTGGTATCCACCCGGCGAGGTCACCGTGAAGCGTCGGGCCGGGTCGGTCAGTTCCGCCAGCGGGACCCGTACGACGGCGGCGGTCTCGCCGGGGTCGACGACCCCGACCGGCACCGGCGACGCCCAGTGCGCGACCACCGGGGTCACCGCGAAGCCGGAGACCGGGATCGTCAGGGGCGGGAGCGTGGTCAGCGGGACGATCCCGGCGGGGTCGGCGCCGATCTCCTCCTCGGTCTCGCGCAGGCCCGCCGTCACGAGCCCGTCGAGCCCGGTGCCGTCCTCCGGGTCCAGCCCGCCGCCCGGGAAGGCCGCCTGCCCGGCGTGCGAGCGCAGGTCGGCGGCCCGCTCGGTGAGCACGATGTCCGGGCCCGCGGGGGCGTCGTCGCCGAAGAGCAGCACGACGGCCGCCTCGCGCCCGTTCCCGCCCGGTCGGCGGCGGAACGGCACGTCGTCGGGGGACAGCCGTCCGCACGCCTCGACGAGCCCGCGCAGCCAGTCCGGGGCGGCCTCCGGGTGCAGCAGCCCGCTCACGCGGCCACCCCTGCGACGGCCGCGCGGACCTGCTCCGGGGTGGCGAACACCTGCGGCGCCAGGGGCACCACGGTGCCGTCGGCGCGCACGACGAGGCTCGCGGGCAGCACCGGCGCCGCCCCGAGCCGGCGGGCGACGACCTGGTCGGGGTCCGAGACCGAGGGGTAGCGCGCGCCGAGGGCCGACATCAGCGCCAGCGCGTCGGTCGGGTCGTCGGCCACGTCGACCCCGAGGACCGCCGCGGCGCCCGGCTGGGCGGCGTACGCGGCGATCGCCGGGATCTCCTGACGGCACGGCCCGCACCACGACGCCCACAGGTTCACCAGCGTCACCCGGCCCGGCAGGGCGGCGGCCAGGTCCACGGACCCGGGCGCCCCGAGGCATCCGAGGGTCAGCCCGGCCAGCGGCGCCCCGGCCGGGGCCGTCCCGACGGCCGGTGCGGGGCACTCCGCGAGCCCGGCCCGTGTCCGCGCGTCGGCCAGCGCCTGCGGGTCCGCCCCACCCGCCGCGGCCGCGCTGCTCGCCGGCGCCGACCCGGCGTCGGGAACGGATCCGGAGTCGCGCGGCCAGAGGGCGATGACACCGACCACGACGAGGATGAGGACGAGCAGGGTCGAACCGACCTCGGTGCGCGTCACCGCTCGAGACCGACGAGGGCGAGGAGGTGGTCGGCCTCCGGCCCCTTGACGAGCTTCGCGGCCTTCACCGGGTCGTTCTCCCCGATCCCGGCCGACGGGCAGTCCTTCGCGATCGAGCAGGCGCCGCAGGCGGGCTTCTTGGCGTGGCAGACGCGTCGGCCGTGGAAGATCACCCGGTGGGACAGCATCGTCCAGTCCTTGCGCTCGATGAGCTCCCCCACCTCCTTCTCCACCTGCACCGGGTCCTCGGAGGCGGTCCAGGCCCAGCGGCGCGTGAGCCGGCCGAAGTGGGTGTCGACCGTGATGCCGGGGACGCCGAACGCGTTGCCGAGCACCACGTTCGCGGTCTTGCGCCCGACGCCGGGGAGCTTCACGAGCGCCTCGAGCCTCGCGGGGACCTCACCGCCGTGGTCGGCGACGAGGGCCTGCCCGAGCGAGATCACCGAGTTCGTCTTCGCCCGGAAGAAGCCGGTGGGCTTGAGGATCTCCTCCATCTCGGTGCGGTCGGCACCCGCCATCGACGCGGCGTCGGGATACCGGGCGAACAGCGCCGGGGTGACCCGGTTGACCGTCACGTCGGTGGTCTGCGCGGAGAGCACGGTGGCGACGAGCAGCTCGAGCGGCGAGGTGAAGTCGAGCTCGCAGTGCGCGTCGACGTGCGCCGCGGTGAGCGCGCGGTGCATCCGACGGGCCCGACGCACGAGCCCGAGGTGCGTCTCGCCCGGCTTGGTCGCAGCAGGCGTCGCACCCGAGGTCATTCGACCAGGGTAGAGAAGACCTCCGACACCGTGACGGCCCGGGAGCACCCGCGACACGCCGGGGCACCCCGGTGCCCGCTCCGGCGCGCGGGTGCGGGACGATGCGCTCACCATGACCGCCTGGATCGCCATCCTCATCCCCCTGCTCATCATGGTCTTCGCCCTGGGCATGGAGCGCCTGGAGACGAGACTGCGGGCGGGTACCGTCCGTGAGGACGAGGTCGAGGACTTCCTCGAGCGCGCCCGACCCGACGAGGTCAAGGCCCTGTTCCGGCAGGGGATCGGCGGCGCGCTGACGTTGTTCCGCCTCCGCAACCTCGGCAAGCGCGGTGGACCCACCCGCCGCGGCGCTCGGGCGTCCGAGACGTCCGGCCGGAGCAGGACCAACGCCTGACGCTCACCCAGCGGCGTCATGATCGGCGGGTAGGGTCGTCCATTCGGGGGGCACGCCTCGCGGAGAACGACGGAACACGGCTAGATCCGGGGATCGTCCGCCGCGTGCTGCGTGATCATGACCATGCACGCGATTAGACTTGCGGCAGACGTGACTGGTGACACAGCGGAGTCCCGGGTGCAGGATGCCGGGCCCGTGGGGGTCTCAAGAGTCGGCGAGGAGCGGACGACGGTGGACGAGGTACTGGCGCGGGCAGGGATCTTCCAGGGAGTGGATCCGGCCGCCATCGAGGTGTTGACGGAGTCGCTCGATCGCGTCGAGTTCCCGCGGGGCACCGTCATCTTCAACGAGGGCGAGCCCGGTGACCGGCTGTTCATCGTGCAGAGCGGCAAGGTCAAGATCGGCCGCCGGTCGCCGGACGGGCGCGAGAACCTGCTGTCGATCTTCGGTCCGTCCGACATGTTCGGCGAGCTGTCCATCTTCGACCCGGGCCCCCGGACGTCGACCGCCACGTGCGTCACCGACGTCCGCGCCTACTCGATGGACCGCACCGCGCTGAAGGAGTGGATCGCGCAGCGCCCGGAGATCGCCGAGCAGCTGCTGCGCGTGGTCGCCCGCCGGCTGCGCCGCACGAACAACCTCCTCGCGGACCTCATCTTCACCGACGTGCCCGGCCGGGTCGCGAAGGCGCTGCTGCAGCTCGCGCAGCGCTTCGGGTCCCAGGAGGCGGGCCTGCTCCGCGTGACGCACGACCTCACGCAGGAGGAGATCGCCCAGCTCGTCGGTGCCTCGCGCGAGACGGTCAACAAGGCCCTGGCCGACTTCGCCGCCCGCGGCTGGCTGCGCCTGGAGGGCAAGAGCGTCCTCATCCTCGAGCCGGACCGCCTGGCGCGCCGGGCCCGTTAGCCCTGTTCCGGACGAACGGCACTCTCGCGCACACCGATGCTGCGAGGGTGCCGTCCGTGCGTTCCGGGGCTACTCCGGACGCAGGTACTCCAGCTGGGCGGCCACCGAGATGTCGGCGGCGGGCCACAGCGACTCGTCGACGTCGGCGTAGACGATCTCCACGACCTGCCGGGGCTCGGGGTCGGCGGGCAGCTGCCGCAGGGCCGCCCGGACCTGGTCGAGGCGCTGCTCGCGGTGCGCGAGGTAGTCGCGGGCCGTCCGCGGGGCGTCGGGCAGGTCGGGGCCGTGCCCGGGCAGCAGGGTCGTGCCGACGGGCAGGGCGGCGAGCCGGTCCAGGGACGCGAGGTAGTCGCCCAGGGCCCCGTGATGGTCGCCGAGAACGGTCGTCCCGCGGCCGAGCACGGTGTCGCCGGTCAGCACGGACCCGTCGCCGTCGACGACGAAGCACAGCGAGTCGACGGTGTGGCCCGGCGTCGCGAGCACGCGGATGTCCAGGCCCGCCGCCCCCACGGCCTCCCCCGCCCCGAGACCCTCGGCGCCGAGACACAGGGTCGGGTCCAGCGCGCGCACCGGGGCTCCGGTCAGCTCGGAGAACGTCCGTGCCGCCTCGGAGTGGTCGAGGTGGTGATGGGTCAGCAGGACGAGCTCCACCGGCCCGTGCTCGCGGAGGCGCTCCAGGTGGACGGGGTCGTCCGGTCCGGGGTCGACGACCACGCAGCCCCGGTGTCCGGGTGCGCGGAGCACCCAGCTGTTCGTGCCGTCCAGCGTCATGCCGGAGGGGTTGTCGGCGAGGACCACCCCCGCCGCCGTGGTCACGGGACGCAGGACCTCGTACGCCGGGTGCTCGGACACGTCGGGGACCCTAGAACGACCGGGACCCGCCCGCGCCCGCCGGCTCACGACGCCGGGTCGTGTCCCCCCGGCAGGCCGTGCCCGTTGGTCCGCCCGGGAGGCGGACCCTGGCCGTTGCGGCGCTCGGGCGGGGGGCCCGGCGGCCCCTGCGGTCGCGGCGGCTGTGGCCGGCCGGACGGGCCCGCGAACGGGTCGGTCCCCTCGGCCCGCTCGCGCTGGGCGAGTTCCTCGTGGAGCCGGGCCAGCAGCTCGCGCTCCCGGTCCGAGAGCTGCGCGACGGAGTCGTCGGTGTCCGGCGCCCAGCCGCCGGTCACCTCGGCGTCCGCGGGCCCGACCGGGCCCGACGGCGCGGGCTCCTGCGGCGGCCGGTACGTGGGCGGTACGGGAGCGGGCGGCGGCGGCCACCCCGCCTGCTCCTGCGTCCAGGCCGGGCCGTCGGCCGTGGCCCAGGGCGGGGCGACGTCCCCGACGGGACGGGGCGCCGTGTCGTCGGCCGGGCTGCCGTGCAGCGGCGTGCCGTTGACCGCCCGTGGGGGCGCCGCGGACCAGGCCACCGGCCCGGTGGCCGGCTCGTCGACCTCGTGCGGCTCCGGCGGGACGACGGGCACGGCGTCGTGGCGATGCCCGTTCGTCCCGAGCGTCACCGGCTCCTCCCCGATCTCGACCGGCGAGGTGAAGAGGGTGTCCGGGCCCGGGCGGTCGCCCGTGACCGGGGCACCCGGCCATGCCGGTCCCGGCCCGGCGCCGTAGCGGGCGTCGTGCCCGAAGCGGGCGGATGGCGTGGGTTCCTCGGGGCGTCCCCGGCTGTGCCGGGCGCGCTGCACCTGCGCCGCGTCGTCCTCGGGGTCGATCGCGGTGCCGTCGGGCGGGGTGGGCTCGCCGGGGTCGACCTCCTCGGCCTCGACCGGGTGGTCGCCGAGGTGGTGCCCGTTGCGGCGGGGCGCCGGGCGGGGCGGCCGGGCGAGGAACGCCGTGGTGCCCCCCTCGTCCCGGGGGGCCCGCCCGTGCCGGCCGACCGGATCGTCGTCGACCCCTCCGTCGACCCCGTCCTCGATCTCGTCCACCGCCGACGCCCCGTCGACGTGGACGTGGTCCGGTCCCGCCTCCGTGTCCGGGTCGGGCTGCGGTTCGAGTCGCGTCTGCTCGAGCGAGTCGGCGGGCAGCGGCGCCGAGAAGTCCTCGGGCACCGGGCGCGCCCACAGCGCCGCGATCCGGCGGGCGGTGAGCGAGAGGTCGTCGTCGATCGACGTGGGCGCGGCGGGCTCGGGGTCCGGCTCGGGCTCGGGCTCGATCCACACCTCCGGGGCGGGTGCCTCCGCGACGACGGGAGCGGGCTCCTCGGGCATCGGCGCCGGGGGAGCCAGCCGTGCCGTCCCGGCGTCGGCGACCGTCCGCCAGGTCTCGCCGTCCTCCCGGACGACCTCGCTCGCACGCGGCGGGTCGACCGGAGCGGCCTGGGCGGCCGGGGCGCGGGCGGGCAGCGGGTCGGACGTGGTGAGCGGGCGGGCCGCGGCCAGGGCGTCGCGGTGGTAGGCGGGCAGCGTGATCCCGGAGGCGAACACCTCGACCGAGGTGCCGCCGAGGCCGCGCGCGGCGTGCGCGAGGTGGTGGACGACGTGGTCGCAGTCGTCGGGGTCGGCCGTCTCGACCAGCACCACGCGGTGCGGGACCGGTCCGGGCGCGGCCCCGGCGGGCGTCACGCGCCAGCTCTCGCGCACCGCGACGACGCCGGAGAGCCGACGGGCGGCGCGCGCGAGCGGGGCGGCCGGGGCCACGCCCGCCGCCGTCGGGACGAAGCGGTGCCCCGAGCGGTGCAGGGCGTCGGGGTCGACCGGGAGGCGGGCGAGGAGGTCCGGGTCGACCCGGGCCGTGGCGAACCACGGCCCGAGGACGCCGCGCTCGTCGGGGCTCAGGCCCACCTCGTCGGCGAGCAGACAGCCCGCGAGGAGCTCCGCGGCCTCGGCGTCGTCCTCGGCGGCGACCATCTCGCGGACCGCGGTGAGCGCGTCGTCGTCGATCCGGCCGGCGAGCCCGAGCAGGACCTCGTGCAGCCGGCCCGGCGCCGGCGGCCCGTCGTCGGGAAGGGGACGGGGCGGGCGGGCCACCTCCGCATCGGTCCCCGGCCGGGCCTCCCGCGGCACGTCGCCACCAGGCTCACGCAGGACCGCGCCGTCGAGGGGGCGCGGCCGGGCGGGCTCGGGCACGTCGACGAGGCCCGGCTCGTCGATCTCGGGCGACGGAGACACCTCGGAGACCTCGGGCGCGGGCTCGGCGACGAGGTCCTCGACGGGGTCGACGTCCTCGCCACCACCCGCGGACCGTCGCCGCTGCTCCGCGACACGACGCCACGCCGCGAGCGCCACCGGGTCGCGTCCGGCGCGGGGGCGACCGGCGCGGCCGGGCCCGTCGGGACGCGGCCCGTCGGGGTGCGGGACTCCGGGCTCAGCCATGGCGCACCAGTTCCGGGGGCGAGGACAGGCTGCCGGAGCGCGGGTCCGGCAGCCGGGCGTGGTCGGGGGCGTCGCCGGACGCCGCGGCACCGGCCCGCCAGAGGACGTCGGAGGCGGCGAGCGCCGCGCGGTGGTACCCCGTGGTCGGCGTCCCGGCGCCGATGACCTCGACGCACGGGTCGGCGTCGCCGTGCGCGCGCAGGGCCCGCTGGACGATGCCGGTCAGGGCGGCGAGGTCGCCGGCGGCGCTGACGAGCACCACGCGGGAACCCCCGGAGCGCCAGGCCCGGCGGACCTCGCCGACGTCCCCGGCGGCGGGCACGACGGCCCGCAGCACGAGGTCGGCGGCGTCCCAGGCGGCGGCGCCGGGCTCGACGAACGCCGTGGCGGGCTCCGGGGCGACCTCGGTGTGCAGGACGGCGTCGACGAGCCGCGCCGACCCCCGCCACGTCGTGACCGCCTCGCGGAGCAGATCGCGCTCGGCGTCGGTGACCCCGACCCGGTGGCGCAGCAGCGTGCGGGGCACGGCCGTCCGCAGCGCGGTGTCGGCGCCGGCGGCGAGCCAGTCCCGCAGCCGCCACAGGGCGCGGTCGGGGACGCGTCCGGCGAGGGCGACCAGCAGGTCGTGGCACGCCCGGGCGCCGGCAGGGCCGCCGGCGGTGCCCGTCGTGTCCGCTGCGTCCGAGCCCGTGCTCGCCACGTCCGTACTCCCTACCGCCGCGGTGGGTCCACGGCACTCGTCACCATCAGCTCACGCGAGGTCGACGACGACCTCAACCTCCACGGGGGCGCCCAGCGGCAGCGCCGCCACCCCGATCGCCGAGCGGGCGTGTTCGCCCGCCGGACCGAAGACCTGACCCATCAGCTCGGACGCGCCGTTCACCACCTGGGGCTGGCCGCCGAACCCGGGCGCGGACGCCACGAAGCCGACGATCTTGGCCACCGAGACGACCGCGTCCAGCCCGACCAGCGCGTCGATGGCGGCCAGCGCATTGAGCGCGGCGATCCGGGCGTACGCGGCCGCGTCGTCCACCGACACCTCGGCACCGACCAGCCCCGTCGCGGGGAGCTCGCCGCCGACCAGCGGCAGCTGCCCGGACGTCCAGACCTGGGTCCCGACCCGCTTGGCGGGCACGTAGACGCCCTTCGGCGGAGCCACCGGCGGCAGCTCGACGCCGAGCTCCGCGAGCCGCGCGGTCGGGCTCGTCACGACAGCGGCCGCTTGAGGTAGGCCACGTGCTGCTCACCCGTGGGACCCGGGAGCACGGTGACGAGCTCCCAGCCGTCCGACCCCCACTGGTCGAGGATCTGCTTGGTGGCGTGGGTCAGCAGGGGGACGGTGGCGTACTCCCACGTCTGGGCACTCATGGACGCCGAGGGTAGATGTCCACCCCGACACTCCCGGCCGCGCCCCGATCCGGACGACACGCCCTCACCCCGGCGACCACACCGCACGCACCGTCCGTGACGGGCGGTGTGACCCAGCCCCTCCGGCCGGGGCCCGCGTCCCGAGGGACACGGTCCTACGCTGGTCGCCGTGAGCAACCAGCGGCAGTCCGGGGGTGTCGGTCTCTTCGACGAGGCCGGCGTCGAGCGGTGGCCGGACGCCCTCGCCGGGGCACGCCTGCACGTGGTGACCGGGAAGGGCGGCACGGGCAAGTCCACGCTCGCCGCCGCCCTGGCGCTGGCCCTGGCGGCCGGCGGCGGCCGCACGCTGCTCGTGGAGGTCGAGGGCCGGCAGGGCATCGCGCAGCTCTTCGACACCCCGCCGCTGCCCTACGCCGAGCAGCGCATCGCGGTCGCTCCCGACGGGGGCGAGGTCCGCGGCCTCGCGGTGGACGCCGAGGAGGCCCTGCTCGAGTACCTCGAGATGTTCTACAACCTCGGGCTCGCCGGCCGGACCCTGCGCCGCATGGGAGCCGTCGAGTTCGCGACGACGCTCGCACCGGGCCTGCGCGACGTGCTGCTCACCGGCAAGGTCAAGGAGTGCGTCGGGCGCACGGTCGGCGAGGACCGACGGGGCCGCGGGTCCCGCCAGCCGCTCTACGACGCCGTCGTCCTCGACGCGCCGCCCACCGGCCGCGTGGTGAAGTTCCTCGACGTCACGAAGGCGATGGGCACCCTCGCCCGCACCGGCCCGATCCGCACGCAGAGCGAGGGCGTCGTGGCGCTGCTGCACTCGCCGCAGACGGTGGTGCACGTGGTCAGCCAGCTCGAGGACCTGCCCGTGCAGGAGACCCTGGACACCGTCGACGAGCTCGCCGAGGCCAACCTGCCGCCGGGCGCGATCATGGTGAACCGCGTGCGCCCCGCCCGGCTGCCGGTCTCCGACCGGGTCGACGAGGGCGACCTGCGCGCCGGGCTCGAGGCCGCCGGGCTCTTCCTCAAGGACGACGAGGTGGGCGGCCTGCTCAGCGAGGTCTCCGAGCACACCGAGCGGCTCGCGGTCGAGTCCGGCGTCCGGTCACGGCTCGACGCGGCGGGGATGCCGCAGATCGAGCTCCCCGAACTCGCCGACGGGGTCGACCTGGGCGGGCTCTACGAGCTCGCGGAACTGCTGCGCGAGCAGGGGGTACGTCATGACCGCTGAGCCCGTCCCCGACGGAGGACGTGGTCGCCGTCCCCAGCACCTGGACCTCGACGCGCTGATCGACGACCGCGCCACCCGGGTCGTCGTGTGCTGCGGCTCCGGCGGCGTCGGCAAGACCACGACGGCCGCCGCCCTCGCCCTGCGCGCGGCCGCCCGCGGACGCCGAGTCGTGGTGCTCACGATCGACCCGGCCAAGCGGCTGGCGCAGTCGATGGGCCTCGAGGAGCTCGACAACGAGCCGCGGGTCGTCCCCGGGGTCGACCCCGGCGCGGGCGGCGAGCTGCAGGCGATGATGCTGGACATGCGCCGGACCTTCGACGAGATGGTCCTCGGCCACACCACGCCCGACCGGGCGCAGGCGATCTTCGACAACCCCTTCTACCAGACCATCTCCTCGTCGTTCTCCGGGACGCAGGAGTACATGGCGATGGAGAAGCTGGGGCAGCTGGCGGCGACCGGCCGGTGGGATCTCATCGTCGTCGACACCCCGCCGTCCCGGTCCGCGCTGGACTTCCTGGACGCGCCGCAGCGTCTGTCGTCGTTCCTGGACGGGCGGATGATCCGGCTGCTCTCGGCGCCCGCGCGGGCCGGCGGCAGCGCCCTGCGCAAGCTCGTCGGCTCGACGTTCAACCTGTTCGCCAAGGCGGTCTCGACGATCCTCGGCGGTCAGATGCTCGCCGACGCGTCCGCCTTCGTGCAGGCCTTCGACACGCTCTTCGGCGGGTTCCAGGAGCGGGCGAACGCGACCTACCAGCTGCTCCGCGCCCCGGGGACCGCGTTCCTCGTGGTGGCGGCGCCCGAGCCGGACGCGCTGCGCGAGGCGTCGTACTTCGTCGAGCGGCTGGGCACCGAGCGCATGCCCTTGGCCGGGATGGTGCTGAACCGGACCCATCCGGTGCACGCGACGCTGTCCGGCGCGCGGGCCCGCGAGGGCGCCGAGTCACTCGAGGCCGCGCGCGGCGACGCGACGACCGCCGCCGTGCTCCGCCTGCACGCCGACCGGGTCGAGACCGCCGAGCGCGAGCGCCGCGTCCTCGCGCGCTTCACCCGCGCCCACCCGGCCGTGCCGATCGTGGACGTGCCGGCCATGGCGACGGACGTGCACGACCTGGACGGGCTGCGCGCCATCGGGGAGCTGCTGAGTTCCTGACGGCGGGTCGGGCCGGTTGCGAGGTGCACACCCGGCAGGTCCCGGACGCGCGGACGCTGCCTGACGTCACCCTCGCGACCGGGGCCGCGACCAGCTCAGCCCACGTGACGGGCCGGCGTCTCCGCGGCCGGGGCCCGCTGCGGCGCCGGCTGCTGCGGGCGCAGGGCCGCGCGTCGGGCGGCCTCGAGCAGCGCCGACCACGACACGACGTCGGGCCGGCGCTTGAGCAGCGCGCGGCGCTCCCGCTCGGTCATCCCGCCCCAGACGCCGAACTTGATCCGGTTGTCCAGGGCGTGCGCCAGGCACTCGGTGCGCACGGGGCACGCCCGGCACACCTCGCGCACGTCACGCTGCTGCGCACCCTGCACGAACAGGGTGTCCGGGTCCTCGTGGCGGCAGCGTGCCTCGCGCCGCCAGTTCCTCGTGCCCGCCTCGTCGTCCACGTCATCCCGCCCTCGTGTGACCCACGGCTCCGGTGACCCCCGATCACCGGCGCGCCCGGCCCCGCCGGCCGTGCGCACGCCCTCTCATGGGCTCCGACGCACTCTAGGAGCGATCGGTTCCCCCGACCAAGGCCGAAAAAGGATCTGTCGTGTGAACACCCGCGCGGAGCACGAACCACACCTCGGGCCCAGTAACCTGGACACCGATGACTGGGGGAACGGAAACCGACAACGGTGACGGCGGACGCGGCGGCGGTCGTCCCGGGCTCGCGGCGCGTCCGATCGCGCGACTGCTGGGGCTGTGCCTCGTCGCCGGACTGATCCTCGCGGGCATCGTGTTCCCGCTGGTCGGCGGCGTCGGACTCGTCTCCAACGACGCGAGCGACACGGTCAGCGCCACGTCGTCGGACCTGGCGGCCGGGCAGCTCCCGCTCGTCACCACGGTCACCGACCGGCAGGGCGCCCCGATCGCCTACCTGTACGACCAGAACCGGCAGAACACCCCGCTGGAGCAGATCTCCCCGACGATGCGGGCCGCGATCGTCGCGATCGAGGACCGCCGGTTCTACGAGCACGACGGCGTGGACTGGACCGGGACGCTGCGCGCCCTGGTGACCAACCAGTCGGCGGGCTCGACCCAGCAGGGCGCCTCGACGCTCACCCAGCAGTACATCAAGAACTACCAGCTCTACGTGACCGCGCGGAGCGCCTCGGAGCGACTCAAGGCCACCGAGGCCACCTACGCCCGCAAGCTGCGCGAGGTCCGGGTCGCCCTGCAGCTCGAGCGCCAGCTCGCGGAGGGCACCTCGAAGCGCCAGGCCAAGGACGAGATCCTCCAGCGCTATCTGAACATCGTGTTCCTGGGGAACAACTCCTACGGCGTCGGCGCCGCCTCGCGGACCTACTTCAACACGACGCCGGACAAGCTGACGATCCCGCAGGCCGCGATGCTCGCCGGGATGGTGCAGTCCACCGCGCAGTTCGACCCGGTGGCCCACCCGCAGGCCGCCACGGGCCGGCGCAACGAGGTCATCAACCAGATGCAGCTGCAGGGGATGATCACCCCGCAGCAGGCGCAGGAGGCGATCGCGAGCCCGCTGGGCGTCAGCAGCGCCGCCCCACCGGCCAACGGCTGCATCGGGGCCGGTGACGCCGCCTTCTTCTGCAAGTACGTCGTGGACTACCTCGGGCAGGCGGGCCTCTCGTCCGAGCAGCTCGAGCGCGGTGGCTACACCATCCGCACCACGCTCGACCGCGCGGCGCTCACGGCGATGACCACCGCGCTGCGCAACGAGGTCCCCGCCCAGCAGCGCAACGTCGCCGACGTCATGGCCGCCGTGTCGCCCGGGCAGGACCGCCACGAGGTCACCGCGATGGGCTCGAACCGCGTGTTCGGCGTCGACGGGGCCGCGCTCGAGACGAGCTACGGGCTGCCGTGGGAGCCGGTGAACCTCGGTGCCGGGTCGGTGTACAAGGTGTTCACCGCCGCGACGGCCCTCGACAAGGGCCTCGGCATCGATTACCAGATGCAGATCCCGCCGGACGGCTACGCGTCGCCGATCTACCGCGACGGCCAGGGCAACCCGTTCCCGGTGCGCAACGC
Organism: Actinomycetospora sp. NBRC 106378; assembly: GCF_030269685.1. Taxonomy (GTDB): domain Bacteria; phylum Actinomycetota; class Actinomycetes; order Mycobacteriales; family Pseudonocardiaceae; genus Actinomycetospora. The sequence goes on along the minus strand of NZ_BSTT01000004.1, from coordinate 230,958 downwards.
GGGCAACTACGCGCCGGTGCTCTCGATGACCGACGCTCTCGCCCAGTCGCCGAACACCGGGTTCGTGAAGCTCATGGAGTACACCGGCGTCGCGCCGGTCGTCGACATGGCGGTCAAGCTCGGCATGCGCTCGCTGGCCGAGCCGCAGGGCAACGGCGGCAAGTCCATCGCCGAGATCGCGAAGGAGCAGAACCAGGGCTCCTTCACCCTCGGCGTGACGCCCACGAGCGTCCTCGAGCTCTCGAACGTCGGCGCCACGCTCGCCTCCCGCGGGAAGTGGTGCCCGCCGACGCCGGTCGTCGGGGTCACGGGTCCCGACGGCGGGACGGTGCCGGTCCCGGAGCAGCCGTGCGAGCAGGTGGTGCCGCCGACGCTGGCCGACACCCTGATGAACGGGATGAGCAAGGACGACCAGCCGGGCGGCACCTCGGCGGCGGCCGCCGCGGAGAACGGCTGGACCCGCCCGATGTCCGGCAAGACCGGGACCACGCAGCAGAACAAGTCGGCGGCCTTCCTCGGCTTCACCCCCGGGATCTCCGGAGCGGTGATCACGTTCGACGACTCGTCCTCGCCGCGGCCGCTGTGCGACGGCGGCGGCGACTCCCCGCCCTTCGCCTGCTCGAGCGGCAACATCTTCGGTGGCAAGACCCCGGCCCGGACCTGGTACAAGGCGATGAACCCGATCGTCGGACCCACCCCGGTCCAGCCGCTGCCCCCGACGGACCCGCGCTACGTGCAGGGCGGCACCAACGAGCAGATCCCCGAGGTCACCGGCCAGCAGGTCGACGCGGCCGAGCAGGAGCTGCGCGACGCCGGCTTCACGGTCGTGCGCACGCCGGTCGCGAACCGCGCCCCCGCCGGTACCGTGGTCGGGCAGTCCCCCCGCGGGTCCGCGCTGCCCGACCAGGCCATCACGCTGCAGGTCGCCAGCGGCACCGTGCCCGCACCGCCCCCGCCACCCGGTGCCGTGGCGGCCCCGGCGATCGGCCCGGCACCGGGGAACTGACGGCACGGAGGACCCGGGTGGCGCGGCGCGGAGGGCTCTTCCGATCAAGGACGAGCACGCCGATAGGGGGTCGGGTCACCCTGGGTGCCACGGCCGCCGGTGCACTCGGGCTCGGGTACGCGTCGATGATCGAACGTCGCTGGTTCGTCCTGCGCCATGCGACGCTCCCGGTGCTCGCCCCCGGCGCCCGCCCCGTCCGGGTCCTGCACGTCTCCGACCTGCACCTGCGCCCCGGGCAGCGGCACGAGGAGCGCTTCGTGGCGGGCCTCGCGGAGCTCGAGCCCGACCTTGTCGTCGACACCGGGGACAACCTCTCCCACCCGCGCGGTGTGCCGGTGGTGCTGCGCGCCCTCGGCCGGCTGCTCGACGTGCCCGGCGTGTTCGTCCTCGGCAGCAACGACTACCACGGGCCCAGACCGAAGAACCCCGCCGACTACCTGATCCGTCCCGGGCACCGTGTCCTCGGCCCGGAACTCCCGTGGCGCGACCTGCGGGCGGCCTTCGTCGAGCGCGGCTGGCAGGACGCGACGCACACCCGGCTCACCGTGACCGTCGCCGGACAGACGATCGCGGTCGCGGGCGTCGACGACCCCCACCTCGGGCGCGACGACTACGACCGCATCGCCGGGCCGCTCGAACCCCCGTCGCTGCGCTCGCCCGGCTCCGAACCCCCGTCGCTGCGCTCGCCCGGCTCCGAACCCCCGTCGCTGCGCTCGCCCGGCTCCGAACCCCCCGTGCTGCGACTGGGGCTCACCCACTCCCCCGAACCGCGGGTGCTCGACGGGTTCGCCGCCGACGGCTACGACCTGGTCCTGGCCGGCCACACCCACGGCGGACAGCTCTGCCTGCCCGGGTACGGCGCGCTGGTGACCAACTGCGGCCTCGACCGCAGCCGGGTCAAGGGGCCGTCCCGGTGGGGTGCGCACACCCGCCTGCACGTCTCCGCCGGGCTGGGCACCTCCCCGTGGGCGCCCGCCCGGTTCTGCTGCCGCCCGGAGGCGACGCTGCTCGAGCTCGTGGCGGCGCGCGGCGGCCCCGACCCCGCACCGGTCGGCACCGTCGGCGTGGGCGGTGACACCCGGCCCCCGTCCCGGCCCGTCGGACCCACCAGGTAGGCTTCTGGACAGAGCGATTCGCTCGGGGTGTGGCGCAGCTTGGTAGCGCGCCTCGTTCGGGACGAGGAGGTCGTGGGTTCGAATCCCGCCACCCCGACACACCAGGTCCGGCCCCGGTTCTCCCAGGAGAGCCGGGGTCGTTCTCGTTTCCGGCTCGTATCGCCCTGATCACAAGGATCCGACCACGGGTTGGTCACCGGCTGGTAACGGTGCCATCCTTCTCCCCGATACCTCGTACGGGTGACGCCCGCACAGGCGTCGATCACCGATCGGGGACGGCAGGGACGAACCATGACGAATCACCGCGCGACGGACGGCACCGCACGCCGCTACACGGTGCTCGATTCCACCGATCGGATGTCGTTCGGCGGCCATCCGTCACCGCGCACCGTGACCGCCCGGACCACCGCGGTCCCGGCCCCGCGCACCGCCCTCACGGCCCGGCCGAGCACCGTTCCCGGGGTCCCGGAGCGCCGCCACGCCCCCGAGCCGGTCACCGCGGTCGTCGCCGGGCCCGCGCGGCGCAGCGACCCCGCGGACCTGCGGGGCGCCACCGCGCAGCGGAGTTCCTCCGACGACATCGAGGCCCGCGCCACCACGACGCTGATCCCCAACTCGCCCGGTGACCGGGCGAAGGCCGGACCCGTCTTCGTCGACGGCAGCGGCCGGCGCGCCCGCCGCTTCAAGGGCCTCGCGGTCGCCGCGGCCACCCTCGCCGCCGGCTACGTGGGCGTCGTCGTGACCGGCGCGCTCGCCGGCGCCACCGGGCCGGTCGGCGGCGGCCCCGCCCCGGTCGCGAGCGGCGCCTCCCTCGCACCCGCTCCCGCCGTGCCCGCCGTCGTCCCGAGCCCGATCGTCGCGACCCCGGCCGACGTCACGACGAAGGCCACCGCGCCGACGACGAAGCGCCCGAGCACGGCGAAGAAGGTCGTGCCGCGGACGACGACGCCGAGGAAGGTCGTCACGGCCCCCGTCGTACCCCCGCCGGCCGCGCCCGTGGCGCCCGCGGTACCCGCCCCGACGAAGCAGGCCGAGCCGCCCGTCGAGGTCCCGAAGGAGCAGCAGCCGGAGCAGAAGGAGCCCGCGGTCGTCGAGAAGTCGCCCGCGCTGAAGAACACGTGATCGTCGCCCTGCGCGCGGCCCTCGCGGGCGCCCTGCTGACGGTGCTGCTCGTCGTCCTCGCGATCCTGCCCTCCCCGGTGCGGACCGCCCAGAGCTCGCCCACCGCCGCAGGGCCGACGTCGACGGCCCCGAGCCGCCCCGGGCCGCGCGCCCCGGACGGACCGCTGCCGACCGTGCGCGCCGCGCCCTACGTCGACCTGACCACCCCGCCGCTGCCCGACCTGGGCGCCGTGGCGGACGCGTCGGGCCAGCGCGACGTCGTCCTCGGGTTCGTCCTCGCGGGCGGCGGCTGTGCCCCGACCTGGGGCGGCACCACCCCGATGACCGATCCGGCGTTCCAGCGGTCGATCGCCGGGCTGACGAGCCGCGGCGGCACCGTCACGGTGTCCTCCGGCGGCGCGGTCGGGGACTACCTCGAGACCCGCTGTCCGGACGCCGCGTCCCTGGCGCGCGCCTACGGCGAGGCCCTCGACGCCGTCGGGACCGACCACCTCGACGTCGACATCGAGACCGACAAGGGCCGCGCGGTGTCGACCGCCCGGGTCGCCGACGCGCTGAAGCTCCTGCAGGACGAGCGCGGGGCCCGGATCACCCTGACGGTCCAGGTCGAGAGTGCCGACGCCGGGATGACCGACGACGCCCGCGACCTCGTCGAGACGGTCAGCGCCCGCGGCGTCGCCGCCCGCGTGAACCTCATGGTGATGAACTTCGAGCAGCGTGGCGGCTGGGCCGAGTCGATGCTCGACGCCGCCGACCTCTCCCTCGCCGCGCTGCAGCGGCTCTGGCCGGGCAGCGATCCCGCCGACGTCGCCGGCCGGGTGGGGGTCACGATGATGATCGGTCGCAACGACACCGCGGCGACGACCACGCTCGCGGACGCGGGCGAGCTGGTCGAGGGCGCCCGCGCCCGCGGGTACGGCTACGTCGGCGCCTGGTCGCTGATGCGGGACGACGGGGGCTGTCCGGGCACCGCGACCGAGGCCGACGACTGCAGCGGGATCGCCCAGGAGCCCTGGGCCTTCACCCGCGTCCTGCAGCGCTTCTAGTTCCCCGTCGTCAGGACCATCCGGAACCGGGCGTCGTTCGCCATCATCTTCTCGTAGGCCTCGGCGGCACGCTCGAGCGGCATCGTCTCGATCATCGGCCGCACGCCGGTGATGCGGGAGAAGTTCAGCGTGTCCTCGGAGTCCTTCGACGTCCCCGACGGGTGCCCCGCGACCTGCGTCGCCGGGCCGATCAGCGACATCGCCTCGATCGTCAGCGGCGTCTCGGCGGCGCCGACGACGATCAGCTGGCCGCGGGGCGCGAGGCCCGGCACCAGCGAGGAGATGGCGCCGCCGTCGGTGGCGGTCGCGACGATCACGGTGGCGCCGCCCATCGCGGCGAGCGCCTCGCCCGGGTCGGTCGCCTCGGAGTCGACGTGCTGGTGCGCCCCGAGCTGCTTCGCGAGGTCGGCCTTGGCCGTCCCCCGCGAGATCGCGACGACCTCGCAGCCCATGCGGGCGGCGAACTGGATGGCGAGGTGGCCGAGGCCGCCGATGCCCATCACGGCGACGCGGTCGCCCGGCCGCACGACGCTGGAGCGCAGGGCGTGGTAGGTCGTGACGCCGGCGCACAGCAGCGGGGCGGCCTCCTCGCTCGAGAGCTCCTCGGGCACGCGGGCCAGCGCGTCGGCCGGCACGACGACGGCGTCGGCGTACCCACCGTCGAAGGTCACGCCGGGGATGCGGCCGTTGGCGCACGTGATGAAGTCACCGCGCCGACAGGACTCGCAGTGGTAGCAGGCGCCGCCGAACCAGCCGACGCCCACGCGGTCACCGGGCTTCCAGTCGCCGCGCACGTTCTCGCCCAGGGCGTCGACGAGCCCGACGATCTCGTGGCCGGGGATGATCGGGAACGGCGTCGCGTCGCCCATCGCCCCCTCCTTGGCGAACATGTCCGAGTGGCAGACCCCGCAGGCCTGCACCGTCACCCGCACCTCCCCCTCGCCGGGTTCGGGCAGATCGCGCTCCACCAGCTCGAAGTCGCCGCCGGCCTGGGGCACCTGCACTGCTCGCACGTCGTCTCTCCTCGTACCGGGTCCTCGGTCGATGGATGCGTACCCCTGCATCCGTCGGACGACGCGTGACGATCAGCCCGCACCCGCCGTCCGGGTAGGGTGGTCCCACCCGCGCCGCCGCCGTCTCCTGGCCGCCGCGGGTTCGGCGCGGGAGGTGCACACCGTGGGAGCTGGTCCCGTCTCCGCCGCGTACCCCGTTCCCGACGACGCGTCGGGTCCGGCGGGCGTGTCACGTCCGGGATCCGGGGGCCTGCCCGACTCGGGGGACCGCCACCTCGTCGTCCTCGTCGACGCCCCGAGCGTGCTCGAGCGCCGGCTGATCGACCGCTGGCTGACCGCGAACCGGCCCGACAACGGCCGCTCCGTGGAGACCGTCCCCGCCGAGGGCGGTGACCTCGCGGCGCGCCTCACCCGCGGCGACAACCCGCTGCTCGTCCCGGTGCGCCTGGTGTGGGAGCCGGGCAGCGAGGCCGTGCCCTCCAAGCCGCTGCTGCGCGTCCTCGACGCCGTGACCCGCCGTTCCAAGCTGCGCGACCGGGCCCGCGCCGCCCGCGCCCAGCAGGAGCGCGCCGACCGGCCGCGGCACCGCGTGGTGGTCGGCCGGCCCGCGACCGTGCGCGAGCTGCTGGTGCGGCACCGTCGCGAGCGGATGTCCACCGAGACCGAGGACTTCGTCCGCTTCGTCACCCAGCAGGCGAACCTGGCCCTCGACCGGGCCGAGCGCAGCGTGCTGGGCAACCGGTCGAAGGTGCCGCGGGAGGTCGCCGATCAGATCGTCGGCGGCGCCCACTTCGCCCGCGAGGTCCGGCGCCTGGCCGCCGAGACCGGTGAGCCGGAGGCGCAGGTCGCCGCCGAGGCCGAGCAGCACCTGCAGGGACTCGTCGCGGCGATGGACCCGACCGCGGTCGACATGTTCTCCGGCGTGCTGCGCCCGATGCACGAGCGCGCGTGGGAGGTCCACGCCGACACCAGCGGGCTCGAGCCGCTGCGCGCGCTCAACGCCGAGCACGCCCTGGTCTTCCTGCCCTCGCACCGCTCCTACACCGACCCGTTCGTCCTGGCCGAGGTGCTGCGCGAGAACGACTTCCCGCGCAACCACGTGCTGGGCGGGAACAACCTGCGGATCTGGGGCCTGGAGTCGCTGGCCCGGCGCAGCGGGATCATCTTCATCCGCCGCAGCTTCGGCAAGGACTCGGTCTACAAGGCGATGGTCCGCGAGTACTTCTCGTGGCTCGCGGCGAAACGGTTCAACCTCGAGTGGTACATGGAGGGCGGCCGCACCCGCACGGGCAAGCTGCGCCCGCCGAAGTACGGCCTGCTCTCCGACGTCGCGCACGCCGTGGAGACCCGCCGGGCCTCGGACGTGTTCCTGGTGCCCGTGTCCATCACGCACGACCAGCTCCAGGAAGTGCACCAGATGGCCGTCGAGCAGTCGGGCGGCACGAAGACGCCCGAGGGGCTGCGCTGGCTGATGGGCTACGCCCGGGCGCAGCGCCGACGCGTCGGGTCGTTGCACGTGGCCTTCGGCGAGCCGCTCTCGCTGCGCCAGGCGCTGTCGGCCTCGGGCGACCCGGCGCTGGAGCGCCACCCCGACGAGCTCGACGCCGACTCGGGGGACTCCCCCGCCCGCCGCCTCGCGCTGCAGAAGACCGCGTTCGAGGTCTTCGTCCGGATCAACCGCGTCACGCCCGTCACGCCGATCGCCCTGGCCGCGCTGGCGCTGCTCGGGGTCCGCGACCGGGCCCTGACGCTCTCCCAGGTGCGTCGCGTGGTCGAGCCGGTGCTCGACTACGTCGAGGCCCGCAAGCTGCCGCACACCGGGATCGAGTCGCTCCGCACGAACGGCGGCGTCGCCGAGGCGCTGCTCGCGCTGCGCCAGGAGAAGGTGGTCACCGCCTACACCGAGGGCACCGAGCCGGTGTTCACGATCGAGCCCGGCCACCACATCGTCGCCGCCTTCTACCGCAACTCGGCGATCCACCACTTCGTCAACCGGGCGATCGTCGAGCTCGCCGTGCTCGAGGTCGACGACGCCGATGACGGCCGGGAGGCGCTGGCCGCGGGCTTCACGCACGCGCTCGCCCTGCGCGACCTGCTCAAGTACGAGTTCTTCTTCCCCGACAAGGAGACCTTCCGCGCCGAGCTGGCCGACGAACTGACGCTCATCGACCCGGACTGGACCGAGGTCGGCCGCCCCGTCGCGCGGACGAAGGAGATCCTGCTCGCGAGCAAGTTCCTCTGCGCGCACCGGGTGCTGCGCTCCTTCGTCGACGCGCAGTGGCTGCTCGCGCAGCGCCTCGCAGCGTGGGACGTGGCCACCCCCGTCGTCGACGACGAGCTCTTCGACGACTGCCTCGCGGTCGGCCGCCAGCTGCTCCTGCAGGGCCGGCTGCACGGCCCGGAGGCGTTGTCGCGCGAGCTGTTCGCTTCGGCGTTGCGCCTGGCGGGGAACCGGGGACTCGTGACGCTGCCCGACGGGCCGGCCCCCGAGGTTCTCGCGCGCCTCGCGACCCGCCGTCAGGAGTTCGCCGACGAGATCCGCGCCGTGGTCGGCCGGGTCGTCCGCATCGACGAGACCGATGCCCGCAACCGACAGGAGAGCACCGGTGTCAGGCCCTAGCGTGTCGAGACCCAGCCCCGAGTCCCTGCTCGCCGACGTCCGCGACGCCCCCGAGGGCCCGACCGTCGGCGCGTTCTTCGACTTCGATGGCACCGTCATCGCGGGCTACTCGGTGGTCGCGTTCATGCGTCACCACGTCACCCACCTCGACATCGACGTGCCGACGACCGTCCGCACCCTCGCGGCGGCCGGCAGCCAGTCCCTGGAGACCGAGGAGGACTTCACGAAGTTCCTCGGGATCACCCTGCGCAGCTGGGCCGGCCGCACGCCCGAGGAGCTGGAGAAGCTGGGGCGCCAGCTGTTCCGCGACGAGATCGGGCCGTCGGTGTACCCCGAGGCGTGGCGCCTGGTGCGCGCCCACCTCGAGCGCGGGCACACCGTGGTGCTGGCGTCGTCGGCGACCCGCTTCCAGGTCGGGCCGGCCGCGGACGCCCTCGGCGTCGACCACACCATCTACACGGCCCTGGAGGTCGGCGAGGACGGCCGGATCACCGGTCGGCCCGACGGTCGCAGCCCCTACGGCGAGGGCAAGGCCGCCGCCGTGAAGGAGTTCGCCGCCGCCCACCAGGTCGATCTCGACCAGAGCTTCGCCTACTCCAACGGCAACGAGGACGTGCCCTTCCTCGCGACCGTCGGGCGCCCGACCGCGGTCAACCCGTCGGCCGGGCTGCGCCGGGCCGCCGCCGAGCGCGGCTGGCCGACGATCGACTTCCCCGGCCGGCCCTGGGCGGGCCCGGTCGAGGTCGCCCGCACCGTCGGCACCTACGCCGGGATGATGGGCGGGTTCGTGACGGGCCTCGGGCTGGGGCTGCTCGGCGGGTCGCGCCGGGCGGGGCTCAACCTGGGCATCGGGCTCGGCGGCGACCTGTCGCTGCTCGCCTCGGGCGTCACCCTCGACGTCGTCGGCGGGCACCACATCTGGGAGAACCAGCCCGCGGTCTTCCTCTTCAACCACCAGAGCCAGCTCGACGTGCTCGTGCTCGGCGGCCTGCTGCGCGGCAACTTCGCGCCGGTGGCGAAGATGGAGCTGGCGAACAACCCGCTCTTCGGCCCGCTCATGCGGCTGCTGGAGACGGCGTTCATCGACCGGGCCGACAACGCCCAGGCCCGCAAGGCCCTCGAACCCGCCGTCGAGCGTCTCCGCTCGGGCGTCTCGGTGGTCATCGCGCCCGAGGGCACGCGGTCGGCGACGCCGAGCCCGGGCACCTTCAAGAAGGGCGCCTTCCACCTGGCGATGCAAGCAGGGGTGCCGGTGGTCCCGCTGGTGTTCCGCAACACCGGCGAGCTCATGAGCCGCAACGCCATGCTCATCCACCCGGGCACGGTGCAGGTGGCGGTCCTGCCCCCGATCGACGTGTCGTCGTGGGACCCCTCGGACCTCGACGAGAAGGTCGAGGGCGTGCGTCAGCAGTACCTGGACACCCTGGCGAACTGGCCCGGCGAGGAGTGAGCCCCGTACGTCAGCGGTGGCACACGGCTGACGTCGGGTGTCAGCAGGGCGCCCCGTTCACCGGCCGACGAACCGCGGCGCCCGCTTCTCCTCGCGGGCCCGTCGCCCCTCGGCGAGGTCCTCACTGGCCCAGCAGGCGCTGAACCCGGCGGCGACGGCGTCGAGGGTGGCGGCGTCGGCCGGGTCCTCGAGCAGCCGGTTCACGGCGAGCTTGTTGTACGCGAGCGTGAGCGGCGCCAGCGCGGCGACCTCGGCCGCCCAGGCCAGGGCGGCCGCACGCGGGTCCTCGGCGGTGCGGTCGACGAGGCCGGCGGCCGCCGTGACGTCGAGGCGCTCGCAGGTCAGCAGCATCCGGCGCGCCGGGCCCCCGCCGGCCAGCAGGGCGAGCCGGCGGACGGTCCACGGGTCGACGGCGAGCCCGAGGGCCGCCGTCGGGAGCCCGAAGACCGCCTGCTCGGAGCACACCCGCAGGTCGGCCGCGATCGCGAGCTGCGTGCCCGCCCCGATCGCCGGTCCCTGCACCGCCGCGATCACCGGCACCTCGACCTCGACCAGCCGCTGCAGCATCGCGTAGAGCGCGTCGAGGAACCCGGCGTCGCCCACGGTGTGGAGGTCGGCCCCGGAGCAGAACGCGGTGCCCTCGCCGGTCAGCACAACCGCCCGGGTGCCGCCCGCGACGGCCTCGTCCAGCGCGGCGTGCAGGTCACGGCAGTGACCCGTGTCCAGGGCGTTGCGCCGCTCCGGGCGGACGATCCGCAGCTCGGTCACGGCGTCGTGGACGTGCGTCTCGATCACGGGGCCATCGTGTCAGCCCCCGACCCGTGACAGGAAAGCGTCGTTGCTGTCACCCGACGACAGCAACGACGCTTTCCTGCCACCACGGGGGACGCCCGGCGTCAGGAACCGGACACGACCGCCGCGTAGGCCGCCGCCAGCTTCTCCGTCGCCGACGGACCGTCCGGGGGCGGGGCGCCGAGGTGGACCGTCCGCAGCTCGGCCATGAACTCCGCCCACAGCACCGGGCCGCCCGCCTCGAGCAGTTCGGCGCGGACCCGCAGCGGCTCGGACGTCTCCCGGTGCCGCAGGCCCCACGAGCCGAGTGCCGCGTACACCGGCACCAGCTGGATCGCGGCCTCGGTGAGGCTGTACGTGGCCCGGCGGCCGCGCCCCGGGTCGTCCCGCGTGAGCAGCCCGCCCTCGACCAGCCGCTTCAGCCGGTCGGCGAGGATGTTCGACGCGATCCCCTCCTGCGAGCCCGCGAGCAGCTCCCGGAAGTGCCGTCGCCCGCCGAACGTGATGTCGCGGAGCACGAGCAGGCTCCACCGGTCGCCGAAGGCCTCCACCGCCTGGTTGATGGGGCAGCCGGATCGCGTCTCCATAGTGCTTGCACTTTACCACCGCCTGCCGCTAGAACTGGTTGCATGTTGCCACCGGTTGAGTCCCTGGGTCCCGACGACGGCTGGCCCGTGCTGCTGATCGGGGGCGCGACCTGGTCGCGCGACTGGTGGGACGAGATCGCCACGGGTCCGCTCGTCGCGGCCGGCGCCCGGGTGCTGCGCTACGACCACCGCGACACCGGCGAGGCCGAGCACTGGCCGCCCGGCGCGCCCGGGTACACCGGGGCCGACCTCACGGCGGACGCGCTCGCGGTGCTCGACCACCTGGGGATCGGGGCGGCCCACCTGGTCGGGCTGTCGATGGGCGGCGGGATCGCGCAGGAGCTCGCCCTGCACCACCCCGACCGCGTCACCGGCCTGACGCTGATCGCGACCACTCCGATCGACCCGCGCGTCACCGGTATCCCGGGGCCCGACCCGTCGCTCGCGCCCGGCCCGGAGCTCCACGACCCGGTGGAGTCGATCGTCGAGGCCGAGCGCCCGTGCGCCGGTCCCGGCCGGTTCGAGGAGGCGCGGGTCCGGGCCATCGCGGAACGGGTCGTCGCCCGCACGCACGACCTGGCGTGCGCGACCAACCACTTCCTGGTCGCCGGGGACGCGGCCGGGCCCGCCGACCTCGCCGCCCTCGCGGGCCTGCCGGTCACCGTGGTGCACGGCAGCGCCGACCCGGTCTTCCCGCTCCCCCACGGCCGCGCCCTCGCCGATGCGGTTCCGGGCGCGGAGCTCGTCGTCGTCGAGGGCATGGGCCACCAGCTCCCGCCGGAGCGGGACTGGGGACCTGTCGTCGGGACGGTCCTCAGCCGAGCGTGGCGATGATCCGCGGGCGCATCTCGCTCGCGGAGATGACCGCGTCCACCGACCCGACCTCGACCGCGCGGTGGATGCTGTGTACCCGGTCGAACTCAGCGGCGACCTCGCCGAGCTTCTCGGCGCGCACCGCGGTGCGGACCTCGCGCAGCCGCGCGGCGATCGGGACCCGCTCGACCTCGTCGGCCGAGCGGGCCGCCTCGGAGAGCTCGGCGACCCGCGGGTCGGCCTCGGTGCGCTTGTCGACCTCCGCGGCGAAGACCACCGCCGCCGCCGGGGCACCCCCGATGACCGAGGCGAACGAGCCCTCCACGGCCAGCACCGTCATCCGCGGGTTCAGCGCCTTCGAGAAGACCACGAACGCCCCGCCGTGGTACCGCGAGATCACGCAGAACACGATCGGGCCGTCGAAGTTGACCACCGCGCGGCCGATCTCGGCGCCGTACTCCAGCTGGATGTTGCGCATCGAGTCCGGGGAGCCGTCGAAGCCGGAGAGGTTGGCGAGGACGACGACGGGCCGGTTCCCGCTGGCGGCGTTGATGGCCCGGGCGGCCTTCTTCGAGGACTTCGGGAACAGCGTGCCCGCCGTGTAGGTGTCCGGGCCGTCGGTCGGCGGGAAGCCGCGGCGGGGCACGGCGCGCGACTCGATGCCCAGCAGGCAGACCGGATGGCCACCGAGGTGGGCGTCGAAGACCACCGCCGTGTCCGCGTCGGCCATGCCCGCCCAGCGCTCGAGCGTCGGGTGGTCGGCGTCGGCCAGCGCCCGCATCACGGTGCGGATGTCGAACGCCTTCTTGCGGTCCGGGTTCGTGGCCGACGAGAAGATCTCGCCGATCGTGGTGAAGGTCGAGTCCGGCGAGTCGTGCGGTGCCGTGGTGATGTCGCGGTCGACCGGGTCGGTGGTCGGCAGGCGCCGCGGCCCGGCCTCCCCGGGGACCACGTAGGTGTGCTCGTGGTGGGCCAGCACGATGTCGCGGGCGCTGCCGAGGTCGGGTGCCCAGTACTGGGCCTGCCCGTTCGGGCCCATGACGCGGTCGTAACCGCCGATGCCGAAGTTGTCCTCGGCCGACACCCCGCCGGAGAAGTCGAGGGACTGCTTGCCGGTGAGCACCATCGCCGACTCCGGCGTCATCACCAGGATGCCCTTGGTGTGCATGAGCATCGTGGCCTCGGCGTTCCAGTACGGCTGGGCGCCGACGTTGATGCCCGCGACCACGATGTCGATCTCACCGCCGGACTGGGTGAACTCGATGATGCGCTTGAGCGCCCGCGCCACCCAGTCCATGTTCTCGGTGCCCGACGCCATCGCGATCCGCGCGCCGGCCGACAGCGCGTACCACTCCACGGGCACGCGCATCGTCTCGGCGAGGTCGAGCGCGGCGATGATCCGCGAGCACTCCGGCTCGGAGACCGCGCCCAGGGCCTTCGTCGGGTCGCCGGCGAGGACCACCCGCGTGACGCCCTCGGGATAGGCGTCGGTCGGGGTGGTGACGACGGCGGCGACGATGCCCGCGCTGTTGCCGCCCGGGGCGCGGTGGACGGGCACGAGCCGACCGGTGTCGTCGAGGTCGTGCTCGACGTACGAGCCGTTCTCGCCCGCCACGACGGTGAGCACCTCGTAGGGGTGGACCGTGCCGCGACGGCGGGCGCGCATCACCTTCTGGCCGTAGTCGTCCATCGGGGCGAGCCGCTCGGTGGGGGGCGGGCCCACCGAGTACTGCACCCCGGCCCCGGGCTGGGCGTAGAAGCGGCCGGTGATCGGATACACGCCCTCGGGCGTCGCGATCCGGCCGGACGCGAGGACCTCGTCGATCCCGGCCCCCGACGTGATCGGCGCGATGCTCGCGCGGACCGCCGTCACCTGCTCCAGCTCGGCCTCGATCGGCGGCCAGATGTGGATCCAGACGTGGTTCATGTCCAGCGGCACCGACCGCGAGGACCGGGCCGCCCGCGCGCGGCGGATGCCCTCGACACAGTCGGCGATCGCCCGCTCGACCTGCGGCAGCGAGGAGACCCGGCCGTCGCCGTCCCGCACGACGGCGAGCTCGCGCACCTGGGTGAGCGCGACGAGGCGCTGGTCGGCGGGGTTGTCCTTCGCGATCGCGTGGTAGAGCAGCACGTCGTCGGGGGCGTCGACGCGGGTGATGTCGAAGTCCCGCAGCCGCCACAGGTCGAGTCGGCGCCCGACCATCGGGTGCACCCCGCGGACCAGGTCGTCCTCGACGAGGCCGCCGTCCTCGGACGGTCGCATCGTGAAGTAGCCGACCGGGCGTCCGGGGGTGCAGACCGCGACGGCGACCCGCCGGACCTCGTGCGCGAACGCCGTCGCGCCCAGCCGCTCGCGCAGGGCCGCGCAGCAGGCCTCGGGGTCGTCCGGCGCGTCGGGCCAGGCGAGGTAGAGGTCGACGACGGCCGCCTGGCCGGGGCCGTGCGCCGCGACGCGCTCGGCCAGGGCCGTGGCGAGGGCGCCGTCGGGCGTCAGCTCGTCGACCGTCCCCACCGTCGACACCAGCCGCGTCGGGCGGGCGTCGAGCACGTAGTCCGCCTCGATGCCCGGCCGGTCGGCCACGGTGGGGGTGCGCAGGTCGTCCAGCTCGTAGCCGCGGTAGTGCCGGCGGGTGAGGACGTCGAGCAGCGGCTCCCGCACCGGGACGCCGGCCAGGAGCCGGTCGGCCAGCAACCCGACGACCCGCTCCGGGGTGGCGGCGAGCGCCTCGATCCGCTCCGCGCGGTCGGGGGCGTCGGGGTGCTCGTCGAGGTAGGCGAGCTCGGCGGCGACCCCCTCGAGGGCCGCGGCCCGCTCGCGGGCGACCGCGGGCTCGTCGAACCAGCGGTAGCGCACGCTGCGGGCGAGGTCGCCGACCGCGGGGAAGCGGCGCTGCATGGCACGGACCAGCCGGTCGAGCAGCTCGCGGACGCCGACGGCGCGGTCGTCGTCGATCGCGGGCTCGACCAGCCAGCGCTGCAGGATCGCGGAGACGATCGCGAGGTCGGGGGCGGAGCGGCCCTGGGCGAGGAAGACCCGGAAGACCACGCGCTCGAGCTCGGGGGTGCGGGCGAGGTCGTCGATGCCGTAGTGCGCCAGCACGCTGCGCAGCTTGGCCGTGAACATCTCGGGCAGCGCCCCGCGCTCGACGTCGAGGCTCTGCAGGTAGGTGTGGAAGTACTCGCGCGGGCTGTGCACCCGCATCTCCGCGCGGGCCTCCTCGTCGGCCGGACGGTTGCGCGAGAGCTCGGCGAAGTCCGCGAAGATCGCGAGCAGGTCGATCTCCGCGTCGCGGACGTCCTGTCCGGCGGCGGCCCGCGCGTCGCGGTCGGCCAGGTAGCGGGCGAGGGCGGCCTCGGTCCCCCAGCCGCCCTCCTCGTCGTCCGAGCCCGACCCGACGTCGTAGCCGAGGAGCACCGCGACCAGGTCGTCGAGGGCGCTGCCGGCGTCGTCGCCCGCGTCGGGCAGGTCGAGCTCGGCGGCGCCCGGGTCGGGCTGCGCGGCGGCCTCGTCGGGGTCCTCGAGCGGCTCGAGGCGGGCCAGCGGCGTCCCGGTCTCCACCTGGCTGCCCGTCGAGACGTGCAGCTCGCGCACCACCCCGGCGAAGGGCGCGTGGAGCTGGGTCTCCATCTTCATCGACTCGAGCACGAGCACCGGGGCGCCGGCCGCGACCTCGTCGCCGACCGCCACCGGGGTCGCGACGACGAGGGCCGGCGCGGGGGACCGCACGACGCCGCCCTCGTCGCGGCTGACGCGGTGGGCGATCCCGTCGACCTCGACGAAGTGCACCGGCCCGTGGGTCGCCGAGAGCACGCGGTGCCCGTGGCCGCCGACCACCACCCGGCGGTGGTGGTCGTCGAGCAGGTGCACGGTCACGTGCACGACGCGGTCGGGGACGCCCTCGCCGACGACGATCACCCGGAACCGCCGGGCGGCGATCCGCGACACCTCGAGACGGTGGCTGCGGCCGCGCAGGGTCAGGTCGAACGGGCGGGCGGACCGGTGACCGACCTGCGGACGGCCGCCGCGCGCCGTCTCGAGCAGCCGCGCGACGTCGACGAGCTCCTCGCTCTCGTAGGCCTCGATCGCGGCGCTGACCAGCGCGATCCCGGAGTGCCGGTCCTCGACGAGGCCGCCCTCGGCGCGGACCCGGTCGATCCACCCCGTGTCGGCCGACCCGTCGATCACCTCGGGGCGGTCGAGCAGGTCGAGCACGAAGCTCTTGTTCGTCACGCCGCCCTCGACCACCACCGCGGTCTCGGTGACGGCCCGCCGCAACCGGGCGAGCGCCTCGTCGCGGGTGCGGCCGGAGGCGATGATCTTCGCGATCATCGAGTCGAAGTCCGGCGGGATGACGTCGCCGCGGCTGACGCCGGTGTCGACCCGGATGCCCGGCCCGCTGGGCAGCTCCAGCAGCTCGATGCGGCCCGGGGACGGGGTGAAGTCGCGGTCCGGGTCCTCGGCGTTGAGCCGCGCCTCGACGGCGTGCCCCACCTCGGACGGCTTGGGGCCGGTGAGCCGCCCGCCGCTCGCGACGTGGATCTGCAGCCGGACGAGGTCGGTGCCCGTGGTGACCTCGGTGATCGGGTGCTCGACCTGCAGCCGGGTGTTCACCTCGAGGAAGGAGAACGTCTTGTCGCCCGGGTGGTAGAGGAACTCGACGGTGCCCGCGCCGCAGTAGCCGACGCGCTGCGCGAGCCGCTCCGCCGAGACCTTCAGCTCGTCGGTCTGCTCGCCGGTCAGCAGCGGCGAGGCGGACTCCTCGATGATCTTCTGGTTACGACGCTGCACCGAGCAGTCGCGCACGCCGAGGGCCCAGGCGGTGCCGTGGGAGTCGGCGATGACCTGCACCTCGACGTGCCGGGCACCCGTGACCAGCCGCTCGAGGAAGACGACGTCGCTGCCGAAGGCCCGGCGGGCCTCGTCGCGCGTGTTCTGGAACGCGGCGCGCAGCTCGTCCGCACCGCGGATCGTCCGGATGCCCCGGCCGCCTCCGCCCGCCGCGGCCTTGAGCATCAGCGGGTAGCCGATCGCGTCCGCCGCCTCCAGCGCCGCGTCGAGCGAGTCGACCGCCCCGCCGCTCCACGGCGCGACGGGCACGCCCGACTCCTCCGCGAGCAGCTTCGCGCCGATCTTGTCCCCGAGCCGGCGCATCGCGTCGGCGCTCGGGCCGATGAAGGTGACGCCGTCCTGGGCGCACCGCTGGGCGAACCCGGGGTCCTCGGCGACGAAGCCCCACCCGACCCACACCGCGTCGGCCTCCGTCGCGCGCAGGGCGTCGGCCAGCCGGTCGTGGTCGAGGTAGGGCCGGTCGGCCGCGGCGCCGAGGGGATACACCTCGTCGGCCTCGCGGACGAACATCGCCGCCGGCTCCGCGTCCGTGGCCAGGGCGATCGTGCGGATCGGTTCCTCGTCGGTGCCGCGGCGCTCGGCGTTGATGTCGCGGACCGCGTGGATGAGCCGGACCGCCGCCTCACCGCGGTTGACGATCGCGAGCCGCCGCACGGCCCGCGGTGCGAGGCGGTCGTCGGACGCCGAGGGGTCGACCCTCCCCGAGACAGCGAGGGGCGGCGTGGTGCCTTCGTCGGACGCCATGGCGTGAAACTTGCCGTCTCCGGGGCGTACTCGCCAGTCCGTCGGCTGCGGAACTGCGCACACGGACCCGGCGGTACGCGCTACCCCGGGTCCGGTGTGCCCGCCCCGTCCCGGAGGAGGGGCATGATCGGGGCGTGGAGACCCGACGCGATCCCGCCGTGGACGTCCCCGAGGCCCTGTTCGCCGACCCGGAGGCCGAGGCGCGCTGGCGCGGCCGCTTCACGGCGGCCCGCATCTCGGTGCCGGACTGGGCCCGCGACGCCCCGGGGCGCAGCGTCTACTCCTCCAACGCCAGCGGCACCTGGGAGGTCTACGCCTGGGACCGTGCCACCGACTCCCACCGGCGGGTCACCGACCGGCCGAACGGCACGCGGGGCGCCACCGTGTCGACCGACGGCGACTGGATCTGGTGGTTCGACGACACCGACGGCGACGAGTTCGGCACCTGGGTGCGCGAGCCGTTCGCACCCGACGTCGCGAAGGCGGTCCCCGCGGTCGAGGGCGCGGAGCGCGGCTACCCCGCGGGGCTCGACCTCGGGACCACGACGACGGCGATCGGCTGGTCGACCGACGACGGGTCGACGCTCGCGGTCCGGGTCGGGGACGCCGACCTGCGCACGATCTACTCCCACACCGAGGACGCCGGGATCGGCGCGCTCTCGCGGGACGAGACGCTGCTCGCGATCTCGCACTCCGAGCACGGCGACTCCCGCCACCCCGCGATCCGGGTGCTGCGCGTCGCGGACGGCTCGGCGGTGGCCGACCTGTACGACGGCGAGGGCCTGGGCCTGGAGCCGGTGGAGTTCGCGCCCGTCGCGGGCGACCCGCGGCTGCTGGTCCAGCACGAGCGGCGTGGCCGGGACGAGCTGCTGATCTGGGACCCCGTCGCGGGCACCGAGACCGAGCTCGACATCGACCTGCCCGGCGACGTCTCGGCGGGCTTCTACCCCGACGCGTCCGCGCTGATCGTCGCCCACACCCGCGCGGGCCGGACGACGCTGCACCGCTACGACCTGGAGACCGGCGCCCTCGCCGACCTGCCCACGGCGCGGGGATCGGTCGGCGGCGCGGACGTGCGCCCGGACGGCTCGGTGGAGTACGGCTGGTCGTCGGCGGAACAGCCCTCGAGCGTCCGGGTGCTGCGACCGGACGGCACCGACGAGGTGCTGCTGACGCCGCCGGGCGAGCGGCCCGCGCCGTCGGTGGTGCTCGAGGACGCGTGGGTGCCGGGTCCCGGCGGGGACGTGCACGCGCTGTACTCGCGCCCGGCCGGCAGCAGCGGCCCGGTGCCCACGCTGTTCATGATCCACGGCGGGCCGCAGGCCGCCGACGAGGACCGCTACTCCGCGGTGCGCGCGGTGTGGCTGGACGCGGGCTTCGCCGTCGTCCACGTCAACTACCGCGGCTCCTCGGGCTACGGCTCGGCGTGGCGGGACGCCATCGAGGGGCGACCGGGGACCACCGAGCTCGAGGACATCGCGGCCGTGCAGGCGTGGGCGGTGGAGTCCGGCCTCGCCGACCCCGCGGCGTGCGTGCTCGAGGGCTGGTCCTGGGGCGGCTACCTGACGCTGCTCGGGCTGGGCGTGCAGCCGGAGCGGTGGGCGGTCGGCGCCGCGGGCGTCCCGGTGGCCGACTACGTCGCGGCGTACGAGGACGAGATGGAGCCGCTGCGGGCGTTCGACCGGTCGCTGTTCGGCGGGTCGCCCACCGACGTGCCGGAGCGGTACCGCACGGCGTCGCCGCTGACCTACGTCGACGCGGTGACCGCCCCGGTGCTCGTGCTCGCGGGCGAGAACGACCCGCGCTGCCCGATCCGGCAGATCGACAACTACCTCGACGCCCTGGCCGAGCGCGGCACGCCCTACGCCATGGTCCGCTACGACGCCGGGCACGGGTCGCTCGTGGTGTCCGAGACGCTGAACCACACGGCGGCGGAGATCGCCTTCGTCCGCCGGGCGCTCGGCATGTCGGTCCCCGTCCAGGGGTAGATCCCGGCCGTGACTCTCGCGGAGAAGCTGCGCAGCGGGGCGCGGACGATCGGCTACTGGGTGCTGTCGGACAACCCGCAGGCGGTGGAGCGGATCGCGGGCGTCGGCTACGACTACGTCTGCTTCGACGCCCAGCACGGCCTGCTCGACTACCGCGCCCTGCTCGACGGCCTGACCGCGCTCGACGCCCGCGGCTGCGCCGGGCTGGTCCGGGTGCAGGACAACCAGCAGTTCTGGATCGGGCAGGCCCTCGACGCGGGCGCGGCGGGTGTGGTGATCCCGATGGTGAACTCCGCCGACGACGCCCGCGCCGCGGTGGCCGCGTGCCGCTACCCGCCGACGGGCCGGCGCTCCCTGGGCCCGGTGCGCGCGGAGCTGCGCTTCCCCTCCCGGCCCGCCGAGGCCGACGCGGCCGTGCTCTGCCTGCCGATGATCGAGACGGCGGAGGGGCTCGAGGCGGTCGAGGAGATCGCGGCGGTCCCGGGCGTCGACGGTCTCTACATCGGCCCCTCCGACCTGCGGCTCGGACTCGGGGGTGCGGCGCCGGACGACCCGGCCTACGACGACGTCTTCGCGCAGGCGCTCGAGCGGGTCCGCGCCGCGGCCGCGTCGGCCGGGATCATCGCCGGCATCCACACCCCGAGCGGTGCGGTCGCGTCCCGGCGCTTCGCCGAGGGCTTCACGTGGTGCAGCGTGGCGAGCGACCTGACGCACCTCGAGGAGGCGGCGCGCAGCCACCTGGGCGACGCGCAGGGCTGATCAGGCCACGACCCGGCGGAGGGCCTCCACCGCGGCGTCGAGGTGCCACGGGAGGTCGTGCTCACCGGGGTCCGCGACCCAGGCGGTGAAGGCGAGCCGGAAGGCGGCGATCCCGGCGTCGGCGGCCAGCGCCGCCTCGCCGTCGGGAACCCCGCGCCGGCGCAGCACCTCCGCGATGGCGGTGCTGACCCGGGTGAGCTTGATCAGCTCGCGTTCCTGCAGGTCGGGGTGGGCGTCGATGACCGCCTGGCGGGCCCGCGAGGAGGGCCGTCGTTCGTCGTCGAGCCACCGGCCGGTCGCCGCGATCCCGGCGACGACGGCCGCGAGCGCGTCCATCTCGACCGGTGTCGCCGCGAGCGCCTCGAGGATCACCGCGTGGAACTGCTCCTGGCCGGCGAAGAGCACCTCACGCTTGTCGGTGAAGTGCCGGAAGAAGGTGCGCTCGGTCAGCCCGGCGCGCTCGGCGATCTCCGCGACGGTGACCCGGTCGTAGCCGCGCTCGGCGATGAGCTCCATCGCCGCGTGCTGCAGGCGTCCCTGCGCGCCCGGCTGCCATCGACCCATGCGTGCCATCCTAAGGATGTCAGACTCTGACATCGAGGTGTAGCGTGCATGTCAGTCGCTGACATCAGCGATCTCGTTCCTCTCGGAGGTCTCGTCATGCACGTGTTCGTCACCGGAGCGTCGGGCTGGATCGGCTCCGCCGTCGTGCCGGAGCTGCTCGCGGCCGGCCACACCGTCTCCGGGCTCGCCCGCTCCGACGCCTCCGCGGCGGCGGTCGAGGCGGCCGGCGCCGTCGCCGTGCGCGGGGACGTCACCGACCTCGACGTCCTGCGCGCGGCCGCGGCCGACGCCGACGCCGTCGTCCACCTCGCCTTCCGCCACGACATCGCCTTCACGGGCGGCTTCGCCGACGCCGTCGGCTCGGACATCGCCGCGATCACCGCCCTCGGCGAGGGCCTTCCTGACGGCGGGGCGCTCACCATCGCCGGCGGCATCCTCGGTCTGGCCTCGGGCGAGCCCGCGACCGAACGGGACGCACCGTCCCCCGACTCGATGGCAGCGGGTCGCCAGGCCTCGACCGACGCCGTCCTGGCCCTGGCGCCGCGGCTGCGCACCTCGGTCGTGCGACTCTCCCCGACCGTCCACGGCGACGGGGACGCGGGCTTCGTCCCGACCCTCATCGACATCGCCCGTCGGCAGGGCGTGTCCGGCTACCCGGGCGACGGCTCGTCCCGGTGGACCGCGGTGGCCCGTGAGGACGCGGCGCGCCTGTTCCGGCTGGCGATCGAGGTCGCCCCGGCAGGGTCGGTGCTCCACGGCGTCGCCGACGAGGGCATCCCGGTGCGCGAGATCGCCGGGACGATCGGCCGCCACCTCGACGTGCCGGTGGAGTCGGTCCCGGACGACCGGCTCGGCGACCACTTCGGCTTCCTCGCCGGCTTCCTGGGTCTCGACAGCCCGGCGACGAGCGCGATCACCCGTGAGGTGACGGGCTGGACGCCGACCGGTCCCGGCCTGCTCGAGGACCTCGACAAGGGGCACTACTTCGACCCGGCGAAGGGCTCGAAGTACTGATCCGGCACCGGTTCGAGCGAAGGGCCCCCTCGGTCGGGTAGACGGGCGAGGGGCGCCCTTCGCCAGGACGACCCCGGACGAACGAAGGGCCCCTCCGGTCGAACAGATCGACCGGAGGGGCCCTTCGCTGCGCGGGGTGAGGCTCAGCCGGCCTGCTTGGCCTGCCACATCCAGTGGGCCTCCTCGAGCTTGGCCGTCTGCCCGATCAGCAGGTCCTCGGTGACCGGGTCCGGCTCCGAGGTCGCGGCGATGCGGGCGCGGTGGCGCTCGATGAGCACGGCGAGGATCTCCACGATCTTCGCGGTGACGTCCTCGACGGAGTGCCAGCCCTCGTCGAAGGTCGGCAGCCCGCTCTCCTTGCCCACCGTCTCGGCGCGCCCGTCGGGCGACACGCCCAGCGCGGCGGCGCGCTCGGCGACCTCGTCGGTCTGCGTGCGGGCGAGGTCGACGAGCTCGTCGAGGTGGAGGTGGGCGTCCCGGAAGGTGCGGCCGAGGACGTTCCAGTGGGCCTGCTTGCCGATCAGCGACAGGTCGGTGAGGTCGGCGACGGCCTCCTGCAGCACCCGGCCGACGACGTCCTGCGCCTCGGCGGGCAGCGGGCTCGTGATGGGCGCGGTGGTCATGGTGTGTCTCCTCCCAGCGGCCGGCTCCCGGCCGCTCACGGTCGTTCCAACCAGGGGGTCGCCCGTTTCCTGCCCGGGCATGCCGAGATGCGCCCCACGATGGGTGAGGCGGCCCTCGATCCGGCCGCGCCCGAGCGATCTCGGTCCGTACCGGTGTCGACCGCGCACGCGGGGGTAAACGGGTTCGGGTCCCCGTGACGGCCGCGCGCCGACCTGCCGGACGCCGCGCCCCCGCCGACGAGGCGGAGCGCGGTGGTCGGGTGCCGCACCGGGGTCCGCCGAACGTCCTCCAGCAAAGGGGCCCTGCGACATGACCGACTACGCCGAGTACTCCGACGTCCTCGAGGGAGCGTGTCCCTTCGGGGGCAACAAGATCGGCGGGGCGTACACGGCCTCGCCCACGCTCGCGGAGTGGTACCCCGACCGCCTCCGCGTGGAGCAGCTCCACCGCAACGGGCCGGCCGCCAACCCGCTGTCGGACGACGACTACTCCGCGGCCTTCGCGACGATCGACCTCGCCGAGCTCAAGGCCGACATCCGGCACTTCATGACGACGTCGGTCCCGTGGTGGCCCTCGGACTACGGCAACTACGGCCCGCAGATGATCCGGATGGCGTGGCACTCCGCGGGCACCTACCGCATCGCCGACGGGCGCGGCGGCGCCGGGCAGGCGATGCAGCGGTTCGCGCCGATCTCGAGCTGGTGGGACAACGGCAACGTCGACAAGTCGCGCCGCCTGCTGTGGCCGATCAAGAAGAAGTACGGCGCCGCGCTGTCCTGGGCCGACCTCATCATCCTCACCGGCAACGTCGCGCTGGAGGTCATGGGCTTCCCGACGACGGGTTTCGGCGGCGGGCGCCGCGACGCCTGGGAGGCCGACGACTCGACCTACTGGGGTCCCGAGTACATCGACATGACCAAGGCCGCGTCGTACGACGACATGGTGATCCGCGGCGACCGGTGGACCGCTCGCCCCGGCGAGGAGGGCTACGAGCTGGAGCAGCCCCTCGCCGCGTCGCACCAGTCCTTGATCTACGTCAACCCGGAGGGCCCGGAGGGCAACGGCGACCCCGCCGCCTCCGCGCGCGACATCCGCATCACCTTCGGGCGGATGGCGATGAACGACGAGGAGACCGTCGCCCTCATCGCCGGCGGCCACGCCTTCGGCAAGAGCCACGGGCAGGTCAGCCCCGACCGGATCGGCGCGCCGCCGGAGATCGCGCCCATGGAGCAGATGGGCCTCGGCTGGCACAACCCCGAGGGGACCGGCAACGCCGAGTACACGATGACCAACGGCATCGAGGGCTCCTGGACCCAGGACCCGACGGCCTGGGACAACTCGTACCTGGAGAACCTCTTCGGGTACGAGTGGGAGCAGACGCAGAGCCCGGCGGGCGCCCTGCAGTGGACCCCCGTCGACCCGGCGGCGCCGAAGACGCCCGACGCCCACCGACCCGGCGTCGAGCACCCGCTGATGATGATGACCAGCGACATCGCGCTCAAGGTCGACCCCGTCTACCGCGAGATCTGCGAACGCTTCCTCGCCGACTTCGACTACTTCACCCAGGAGTTCTCGAAGGCTTGGTACAAGCTGACGCACCGCGACATGGGGCCGAAGTCGCGCTACCTCGGGCCCGAGGTCGCCGCGGAGGACTTCATCTGGCAGGACCCGCTGCCGGCGCACGACGGCGCCCCGGTCGACGAGGCGGAGGTGGGCCGTCTCAAGGACGTCCTGCGTGACTGCGGCCTGTCGGTCTCCGACCTCGCCTACACCGCGTTCTCCTCGGCCGTGACCTACCGCGACACCGACAAGCGCGGCGGCGCGAACGGCGCCCGGATCGCGCTGGCCCCGCAGAAGGACTGGGCCGTCAACGCCCGCACCGTCCCCGTCGTCGCGAAGCTCCGGGAGATCGTCGCGGCCGAGAACGGTCGCGTGAGCCTCGCCGACCTGATCGTGCTCGGCGGCTGCGTCGCGGTCGAGCAGGCGGCGGCCGCGGCGGGCGTCGAGGTCACCGTGCCCTTCACGCCGGGCCGGGTCGACGCGCGCCAGGAGGACACCGACGTCACGCAGTTCAACTGGCTGGCCCCGGTGATCGACGGCTTCCGCAACTACCAGCTGGAGTCCTACTCCCACCTCGCCCACATCGCCCCCGAGGAGATGTTCCTCGACAAGGCGGCGCAGCTGAACCTGTCCGCTCCGGAGTGGGTCGCGCTGACCGGGGGCCTGCGGGTGCTGGGCTGCAACCACGACGGCTCGGGTACCGGGGTGTTCACCAACCGGGTCGGCGTGCTCTCCGCGGACTTCTTCGACGTGGTGACGAGCACGGACTACGTGGCCGCCAAGGACGACGAGGCGGGCACGTCGTTCACCCTGTCCGACCGCGAGAGCGGTCGGCCGGTCTTCCAGGCCACCCGCAACGATCTGGTCTTCGGGTCCAACGCCCAGCTGCGCGGCATCGCGGAGGTGTACGCGTCGGCCGACGGCCAGGAGCGTTTCGTGCGCGACTTCGTCGCGGCCTGGGACAAGGTGATGATGTCCGACCGGTACGACGTGCTGGTCGGCTGACGAAGCCCGTGACGTGAGCGAAGGGCCCCTCCGGTCGCACAGATCGACCGGAGGGGCCCTTCGCGCGTGACGGGAGCCGGGTCAGCTCTGCGCGAGCTGGCGCGTCTCCTGCCCGAGGAGCTCACGGGTGGCCTGCTCGACGCGGTCACCCATGCCCTGGTCGATCGAGCGCCAGTAGTCGAACGCCCGCTCGAGCACGTCCTCCCCGACCCCGCCCGCGAGGTGGCCGGAGACGTTGGTGACGAAGCGGTCGCGCGCGTCGTCGTCCCAGACCTCCATCATCAGCGCCCGGGCCTGGCCCTCGTCGGAGTCCTCCGGGTGCTGCACGTACGCGGCCCGCTGGATCTCGCCGTCGGCGTACCACGTCGGCGGCTGGTTCACGTGGCCCTGCGGGACCTGCGGGCTGCCCTTCGAGTTCGGCACGTAGACCGGGTCGACCGAGTTCACCACGCGCATGGCCCCGGCGTGGGTCTGCGTGTTCGTCGGGTTCTTCGGCGCGTTGACCGGGATCTGCTTGTAGTTGACCCCGAGCCGGGCGCGGTGCGCGTCGGCGTAGGAGAACCCGCGGGCCAGGAGCATCCGGTCGGGCGAGAGGCCCAGCCCGGGCGGCTGGTTGTTCGGCTCGAACGCGACCTGCTCGATCTCGGTGTGGAAGTCGACCGGGTTGCGGTTCAGCGTGAGCCGCCCGACCTCCTGCAGCGGGTAGTCGCCGTGCGGCCAGACCTTGGTGAGGTCGAACGGGTTGAAGCGGTAGGTCTTGGCGTCCTCGAAGGGCATGATCTGCACCTTCAGCGTCCAGGACGGGAAGTCCCCGCCCGCGATCGCGTCGAACAGGTCGCGGCGGTGGTAGTCGTTGTCGATCCCGCACATCTCGTCGGCGCGGTCCTGCGTCATCGTCTGGACACCCTGGTCCGAGATGAAGTGGTACTTGACCCAGAACTCCTCGCCGGCGGCGTTGATCCACATGTAGGTGTGGCTCGAGTAGCCGTTCATGTGGCGCCACGTCTCGGGGACCCCGCGGTCGCCCATCAGCCAGGTCACCTGGTGCTTCGACTCCGGCGAGAGCGTCCAGAAGTCCCACTGCATGTCGTGGTCGCGCAGGCCGTTGTCGGCACGGCGCTTCTGCGAGCGGATGAAGTTCTGGAACTTCATCGGGTCACGGACGAAGAACACCGGGGTGTTGTTGCCGACCATGTCCCAGTTGCCCTCGCGGGTGTACAGCTTCAGCGACCACCCGCGCGGGTCGCGCCAGGTGTCGGGGCTGCCCCGCTCGCCCGCGACGGTGGAGAACCGGATGATCCCCTCGGTCACCTCGCCGGGCTGGAACACCGCGGCCTTGGTGAACGCGGAGACGTCCTGGGTCACCTCGAACGTGCCGAACGCGCCGGACCCCTTCGCGTGGGGCTGGCGCTCCGGGATGCGCTCCCGGTTGAAGTTCGCCATCTGCTCGATCAGGTAGTGGTCCTGGAGCAGGATCGGGCCGCCCGGCCCGACCGTCATGGAGAATTCCTGGCTCTGCACCGGGATGCCGGCGTCGTCGGTGGCGACGTCCGTGGTGAGGTCGTTGCTGTTGCCGGTCACGGTCACCTCGTGTGCTTGGCAATGGTGGAAGTCCGTAGCTACCCACTGCCCCGCCGGGACGACACGTGACCCTCGTCGTCAGGGACGCACGAGCTCCTCGGCGATCTCGTAGGTGTTGAGCGCCGCGCCCTTGCGCAGGTTGTCCCCGCACACGAAGAAGTCCAGCGTGTTCGGGAAGTCGAGCGCCTGCCGGATGCGGCCCACGTACGTGGGGTCCTCGCCGACGACGTCGGCCGGGGTCGGGAACCGGCCCTCGCGCGGCTCGTCGACCACGACGATCGAGGGCTGCGCGGCGAACACCTGACGCGCGGTCTCGACCTCGACCGGCGAGGCGAACGTGGCGTGCACCGCGAGGGCGTGGGTGGTCACGACGGGGACGCGCACGCAGGTGGCCGAGACCTTGAGGTCGTCGATCCCGAGGATCTTGCGGGACTCGTTGCGGA
Organism: Actinomycetospora sp. NBRC 106378; assembly: GCF_030269685.1. Lineage (GTDB taxonomy): Bacteria > Actinomycetota > Actinomycetes > Mycobacteriales > Pseudonocardiaceae > Actinomycetospora. The sequence continues at coordinate 204,263 of NZ_BSTT01000004.1, read as the reverse complement.
CCTTGAGCTCCTCGGAGCTCCACCCGCCGTCGCGGTACGAGCCCGCCCACGGCACGACGTTGAGCGCGAGCGGCGCCGGGAACGGCGACTCCGCCGGCAACCCGGCGGCCGACAGCGCCTCGCGCACGTCGCCGGCGCGGTGGCCGACGCCCTTGCCCGCCACCGCGGACACCTCGGCCTGCAGCCGGTCGATGCCCTCCTGGCCCGCGCCGGACGCGGCCTGGTAGCTCGCGACGACGAGCTCGGTGAGCGTGAAGGCGCGGTGCAGGGCCCCGATCGCCGCCATCATCGACAGCGTCGTGCAGTTCGGGTTGGAGACGATGCCCTTGGGCCGGGTGTGCGCGGCGGCGGCGTTGACCTCGGGGACGACCAGCGGCACGTCGGGGTCCATGCGGAACGCGCCGGAGTTGTCGACGGCGATCGCGCCGCGGGCGGCGGCGACCGGCGCCCAGGCCGCGCTGACCTCGTCGGGGACGTCGAACATCGCGATGTCGACGCCGTCGAAGGCCTCCTCCGACAGCGCGATCACCTCGATCTCCTGCCCGCGGACGGTGAGCCGCTTCCCGGCCGAGCGGGGGGACGCGATGAGCCGGATCTCCGACCACGGCACGGACTCCCGCGCGTCGATGATGTCGATCATGACGGAGCCGACCGCACCGGTGGCGCCGACGATGGCGAGGGTGGTCACTGCGGGGGCTCCTTTACCGACCGGTGCCGGCGTGGACGACGGCCTCGGTGTCGCCGCCGAGGTCGAAGGCCTCGTGCAGGGCGCGCACGGCGTCGTCGAGCTGGGTGTCGCGGATGAGGGCGGAAATACGGATCTCCGAGGTGTTCATCATCTCGATGTTCACGCCGGCCTCCGCGAGCGACTCGCAGAAGGTCGCGGTGACGCCCGGGTGGCTGCGCATGCCGGCGCCCACGAGCGTCACCTTGCCGACGTGCTCGTCGTAGATGACCTCCTCGTGCCCGACCTCGGCCTGCACCGCGGAGAGCGCCTCGACCGCGCGGGGCCCGTCCTTGACCGGGAGCGTGAACGTCACGTCGGTCTTGCCCGTCTTCAGGTGCGAGATGTTCTGCAGCACCATGTCGATGTTGATGTCGACGTCGGCGACCGCCCGGAAGATGCGGGCGGCGAAGCCGGGCTGGTCGGGCACGCCGACGACGGTCACCTTGGCCTCGGACCGGTCGTGCGCGACCCCGGTGAGGACGGCCTGTTCCACGCTGAGCTCCTCGATGGACCCGACGATCGTCGTGCCGGGCTGGTCGGTGTAGGAGGACCGCACCCGCAGCGGCACGCCCTCCCGGCGCGCGTACTCCACCGCGCGCAGGTGCAGCACCTTCGCCCCGCACGCGGCCATCTCGAGCATCTCCTCGTAGGTGATGGTCTCGAGCAGCTTCGCGTTCGGGACGATGCGCGGGTCGGCGGAGTAGACGCCGTCCACGTCGGTGTAGATCTCGCAGACGTCGGCCTGCATCGCGGCGGCCATGGCGACGGCGGTGGTGTCCGAGCCGCCCCGGCCGAGCGTGGTGATCTCCTTGGAGTCCGCGCTCACGCCCTGGAAGCCCGCCACCAGCGCGACGCCGTCCTCGGCCAGCGCCGAGAAGATGCGGCCCGGCGTCACCTCGACGATGCGGGCGTCGCCGTGCTTGCCCGTGGTAATCATCCCGGCCTGGGAGCCGGTGAAGCTCCGCGCGCGGCCGCCGAGCGCGTTGATCGCCATGGCGAGCAGCGCGTTCGAGATGCGTTCGCCCGACGTCAGGAGCATGTCCAGCTCGCGGGGCGGCGGCGCCGGGTGCACGGCGAGGGCGAGATCGGTCAGCTCGTCGGTGGTGTCGCCCATCGCGGACGCGACCACCACCACGTCGTTGCCGTCCTTGCGGGTCCGCATGATCCGTTCCGCGACGCGCTTGATGCGCTCCGCGGACTGGACGGACGACCCGCCGTACTTCTGGACGACGAGCGCCACGGCGACGACCTCCGGCTCCTCGGGTTGACGTTGGCGGCGTCCACCCTAGCCGAGCCGACCTGGCCCGACCTGAGCCTTAGCTCACGGGGCCAGGGCGTTGAGGATGCGCGCGACGACGGCGCCGATGATCAGCCAGACGACGGCGGCGAGGCCGTAGTTGAGGATCACCTTGAGCGACTCGCTCGCCGGCACGAACAGGTCGCCGATGCCGAGCGTGAGGTTGTTCGCGGCGTCGGCGAAGAACGTGAAGATCCCGTTGCTCTGGTTGGCCGAGGCGACGAACAGCACGATGTAGACGACCAGGATGGCGGCGAAGATCGTGCACAGGATCTTGACGACCGACGCCACGAGGGTCATGGACTTGCTGGCGAGCGCCCGCAGGTCCGCGGAGGTGTTGGCCTTGCGCTGCGAGCCCGTGTCGGCGTCCTGCGTCATGGCGCAGATGATGGCACGGGTCACTACCGACTGGTAAGCCGAAGCGGTACCGCGCATCCGGTTGTTCGCCGAGCGGTGGTTCTCCTCACCCGGTGCCACCGCTTGCCCGCCCCGGGGTGGTTGGGTCTACCGTGGTGAGTGATGCTTCGCGTGCTGCTCCTTCCCAGCCGCGGCGGGGTCTGACCGAGACCGGCCCCCTGCCGCGGGTGATGCGCGCTCGCCGGTCGGCCCGGACCCAACCCTCCGGGATTCCTGCACCGCCGCACGGAGACCCTGATGAGCATCACCCCTGACATGCCGGCCGCCGGCATCCGCGAGACCGTCGTCCACCCGGACGGCGAGATCCCGGCCGACCAGCCGTTCTGGAACACCCAGCGTCCGAGCCACATGCCGGTGCACCGCTACCAGCCGTTCGCCGAGATGGTCGAGCGCATCTCGCTGCCGGACCGCACGTGGCCGGACCGCGTGATCACCAGGGCCCCGCTCTGGGGCGCGGTGGACCTGCGTGACGGCAACCAGGCCCTGATCGACCCGATGTCGCCCGCGCGCAAGCGCCGCATGTTCGACCTGCTGGTACGCATGGGCTACAAGGAGATCGAGGTCGGCTTCCCGGCCGCGTCGCAGACCGACTTCGACTTCGTCCGCGAGATCATCACCCAGGACGCGGTGCCGGCCGACGTCCGGATCCAGGTCCTGACCCAGGCGCGGCCGGAGCTGATCTCGCGGACCTTCGAGTCCCTCGAGGGCGCCCACTCCGCCGTCGTGCACCTCTACAACTCGACGTCGATCCTGCAGCGCCGCGTGGTGTTCCGGTCCGACCGCGACGGGATCACGAAGATCGCCACCGACGGCGCGAAGCTGGTCCGTGCCGAGGCCGAGAAGCGGCCGGACACCGACTGGCGCTTCCAGTACTCGCCGGAGTCCTACACCGGCACCGAGCTCTCCTACGCGAAGGAGATCGTCGACGCGGTCGGCGACGTCTGGGAGCCCACCCCGGAGCGCCCGATGATCGTCAACCTGCCGGCGACGGTGGAGATGGCGACCCCGAACGTCTACGCCGACTCGATCGAGTGGATGCACCGCAACCTGGCGCGCCGCGACTCGATCATCCTGTCGCTGCACCCGCACAACGACCGTGGCACGGGCGTGGCCGCCGCCGAGCTCGGCGTCCAGGCCGGCGCGGACCGCGTCGAGGGCTGCCTGTTCGGCAACGGCGAGCGCACCGGCAACGTCTGCCTCGTGACCCTGGGCATGAACCTGTTCAGCCAGGGCGTCGACCCGCAGATCGACTTCTCCGACATCGACGAGGTCCGCCGCACGGTCGAGTTCTGCAACCAGCTGCCCGTCGGCGAGCGCCACCCGTGGGGCGGCGACCTGGTGTTCACCGCGTTCTCCGGCTCGCACCAGGACGCGATCAACAAGGGCCTCGAGGCGATGAAGGTCGCGGCCGACGCGGCCGGGCACCCGATCGACGAGCACCCGTGGGAGGTCCCGTACCTGCCCATCGACCCGAAGGACGTCGGCCGCACCTACGAGGCCGTCATCCGGGTCAACTCGCAGTCGGGCAAGGGCGGCGTCGCCTACCTGATGAAGACCGAGCACCAGATGGAGCTGCCCCGGCGGCTGCAGATCGAGTTCTCGCGCCGCGTCCAGGAGGTCACCGACACCGAGGGCGGCGAGGTCTCGGCCAAGGAGATGTACGACATCTTCGCCGAGGAGTACCTGATGCGGCGCAGCCCGCTGGAGCTCGTCAGCTCCCGGGTCGCGACGCACGACGACGGGAAGGCCGAGCTGACCGCCACGCTCAAGGTGGAGGGCGAGGTCCACGAGGTCACCGGCGTCGGCAACGGCCCGATCGCCGCGTTCGTCGACGCCCTGGCCTCGGTCGGCTACGACGTCCGGGTCCTCGACTACGCCGAGCACGCCATGGCCGCCGGCGACGACGCCCGGGCCGCCGCCTACGTGGAGGCCGCCGTGGGCGACGGAGCCGGCGCCGACGTCGAGGTGTGGGGCATCGGCATCGACGGCTCGATCCTCACCGCCTCGCTGAAGGCCGTGGTGTCGGCGGTGAACCGCGCCCTCAGGTGAGCTCCGCCCCGGTGAGCACCGAGTGGGCCTCCAGTCCCTCGGTGCTCACCTGGCCGCAGGCCACCCCGTCGCCCGCAGGTCCGCCACGATCTCGGCCGGGCTCTCCATCGACGCGTAGTGCCCGCCCCGGGTGGCGTGGGTGAAGCGGACGACGGCGGAGTTGTCGCGCTCGGCGAGCGAGCGGATCGTCGTGAAGTCGTCCGGGAAGACGAGCACCGCGGTGGGCGTGTGGTTGACCGCGGGCTCGGCCCCGGCGCGGGCGTCCTCGTGGTAGTACCGCGCCGCGGTGCCGCCGCTGTTGGTCAGCCACGCGAGCGTGACCTGGGCGAGCACCTGGTCGCGCGTGACCAGGCTCGTCCCGTTGCCGAAGGACTCGAACAACTCGCTGTACGCGAGCTGCGCCACCGGGGAGTCCGCCAGCGCGGCGCCGATCGTCTGGGGTCGGGACGCGTTCATCTGGTTGTAGCCGCCCACCGCCTGGAACCACTGCATGTGTTCCAGGGCGGCGTACTCGGCGGGGCCGAAGCCCTCGAACTCGGCCGGGTCGCCGCTCGGGAACGAGAACAGCTGCAACACGTGGATCCCCAGCAGCCCGGGCGGCGCCAACAGCCCGAGTTCGCGGGCCACGGTCGCACCCAGGTCGCTGCCGTGCACCCCGTAGGACGCGTATCCGAGGGTGCGCATCAGGTGGTCGTAGAGCTCGGCGGTCCGCCGCGTCGTCCAGCCCGGCTCGTCGATCGCCGGGCTGAAGCCCACGCCGGGCATCGAGGGCACGACGACGTGGAACGCCTCCTCCGGTCGGCCGCCGTGCGCGACCGGATCGACGAGGGGCTCGATGAGGTCGACGACGTCGAGGAACGAGCCGGGGTAGCTGTGCGCGAGCAGCAGCGGGGTCGCCGTCGGCTCCGCGGACCGGGCGTGGATGGCGTGGACCGTGCGTCCGTCGACCTCGACGAGGACGTGCTCGAAGCGGTTGATGCGCTCCTCGACGGCGCGCCAGTCGAAGGACCGCCACGCCTCGACCGTCTCCCGCAGGTAGGAGACCGGGGTCCCGTAGGCCCAGTCGTCGCCCGGCGCGGGCTGCGGGAGGCGGGTGCGGGCGAGACGGTCCTGCAGGTCGTCGAGGTCGGCCTGCGGGACGGCGACGGTGAAGGGGCGGACGGTGCTCAGGACTGCGGTCATGAAAGAACGATAGGAACCAACCAGGTATGGATCGTTCCTCGTTGAACAGCCATCCTGGACGACGATGACGACGACCTCGACGCGGCTCCTCGCGCTCCTCGCGCTGCTGACCACCCGCCCGTCCTGGTCGGGGCCCGAACTGGCGGAGCGTCTCGACGTCGGCGTCCGCACGGTCCGCAACGACGTCGCCCGTCTCCGGGCCCTCGGCTATCCGGTGGAGTCGACGACGGGCCGGACCGGGAGCTACCGGCTCGGAGCGGGCGGGTCGCTGCCGCCCCTGCTCCTGGACGACGACGAGGCGGTGGCGGTCGCGGTGGGGCTGCGCGCGGCGGGCGGGGTCGCGGGCGTCGGACAGAGCAGCGCGAGTGCGTTGCGCAAGCTCGAGCAGGTGATGCCCGACCGGCTGCGCCGCGAGCTCACCGCCCTGCACGAGTCGACGGTCGAGGGCCCGCGGACCACGGCGAGCACCGACCCGGAGCCGGAGGTCGGGGCGGACGTCCTGCGCACCGTGTCGGCCGCCGTCCGCGACCGTCGCTGCCTCCGGCTCGACCACGGGATCGACCCCGCGAGCACCGAGCTCGCCCCGACGCCGCCGCTGACGGTGGAGCCCTACCGCGTCGTGCGGTGGCAGCAGCGCTGGTACCTCGTCGCCGTCGAGCTCGCGGGCGGGTCGTGGCAGCCGCTCCGGCTCGACCGGGTCCGGCTGCGGCCCCCGCACGGGGCGCGGTTCGTCCCGCGGACGCTGCCCGCCCGGCCGGGAGTGCACGCGGCCGACGACTACGCCGCCTTCGTCGTCCGGCAGGTCGCGAGCAGCGGTTGGGCGGTGCACGCCCGGATCGAGGTCGCCGCGCCAGCGGCCGAGGTGATCGCCCGCGTCAATCCCGCCGTCGGCGCGGTGGAGGCCCTCGACGGCGAACGGTCGGTCCTGGTGACCGGCGCGGACAGCCTCGAGATGGTCGCCGTGTTCGTCGGGCTGCTCGACCTGGACTTCCGGGTCCTCGAGCCACCGGCGCTCGCCGAGCACCTCCGGGCGTTGGCGGCCCGGTACGCGCGAGCCGCGTCCTAGAGCGCGCCGCGCCGACCGGCGAGCGCCCGGCCGAGCGTCAGCTCGTCGGCGAACTCCAGGTCACCGCCCATGGGCAGGCCGCTGGCCAGCTTCGTCACCGCGAGACCGGGGAAGTCGCGCAGGAGCCGCACGAGGTAGGTCGCGGTGGCCTCGCCCTCGGTGTTGGGGTCCATCGCGAGGATGACCTCGGCGATCTCCGGCTCCTGCTCGCCGCCCTCGGTCTGCTGGCCGCCTATGCGGCGGAGCAGTTCGCGGACACGCAGCTGGTCCGGGCCGATGCCGCCCATCGGGTCGAGCGCCCCACCGAGCACGTGGTAGCGCCCCCGGAACTCCCGGGTGCGCTCCACCGCCATGACGTCCTTCGGCTCCTCCACGACGCACACCAGCGTCGCGTCCCGGCGCGCGTCGGCGCAGATGCGGCAGCGCTGCTTCTCGCTGACGTTGCCGCAGACCTCGCAGAACACGACGCCGGCCTTGACCTTGGCCAGCGCGTCCTGCAGTCGCGTGATGTCGGCCTCCTCGGCGCCGAGGAGGTGGAACGCCAGGCGCTGGGCGCTCTTCGGCCCGATCCCGGGGAGCCGGCCGAGCTCGTCGATCAGGTCCTGGACCGGGCCCTCGAACACTGGTGCCTTCCCGTCGCTCCGCTCGCCCCGCCGCTACATCCCCAACTGCGGGCCGCCGCCCATGTCCAGCCCGCCCGCGAGCGGCCCCATCTTCTCGGCCTGGAGCTGCTGGGCGGCGTCGGCGGCGTCGGCGAGGGCGCCGAGCACGAGGTCCTGGAGGGTGTCGACGTCGGTCGGGTCCACCACCTTGGGGTCGATGGTGATCCCCCGGATCTCCCCGGCGGCGGTCTGCGTGACCGTGACGAGGCCGTTGCCGGCCTGGCCGGTCACCTCGGTCTCCGCCAGTTCGGCCTGGGCGTTCATGAGCTGCTCCTGCATGGCCTGCGCCTGCTGGAGGAGGGCACCCATGTCGGGCATGTCCGGCTGTCCTGGCTGCACACCCCCAGGGTAGGGCTTCCCACGTTCCCGACGACGGGTGCGGGTTCCGGGTGGCAGGGTGGCGCCGTGAGCGACACCGCCGAACTCGTCACCCGCCTGCTCTCCGCCCGCACGTGGCGGGCCTTCGACGTGGCGGCCGACGGCCGGGTCCTCGCCGGCGACGACACCTCAGGGACCGTGCAGCTCGTCGAGCTCGCCCCGGACGGGACCCGCCACCGGCTCACCGCGCTGCCCGGCGCGTGCTCCGGGCGCTACCTCAAGGGTATCGAGCCCCGCACGATCGTCGTCTCGCACGACACCGACGGCGACGAGCGCGCCCAGCTCTCCCTGCTGCGCCCCGAGGAGGTCACCGAGCCGCTCGGCACCGACGACCTCGAACCGCTCGTCCGCGACCCCCGGTACATCCACTCCCTGGCCGAGGTCCTCGACGACGGCCGCGTGGTCTACGCGACGAACCGCCGCAACGGCGTCGACTTCGACCTCGTCCTGCGTCAGGTCGCGACGGGCGAGGAGACGGTGCTCTACGACGGCGGCGGCATGGTCGGCGGGGCGGCGGTCGCCCCCGACGGGTCGGCCGCGCTGATGACCCGCCCCGGCCGTCCCGCCCTGAGCTCCCAGGTGCTGCTCCTCGCGGGGAGCGGAACGACCGAGGTCACCTCCGCCGACGAGCCCGCCATCCACGGCGGCCTGCAGTGGCTGCCCGACTCCTCGGCCGCGCTCGTCACCACCAACTCCGGACGGGACCGGATGGGCATCGCCCGCCTGGACCCGTCGTCGGGCGGGCTGGAGTACCTCGTCACCGACGACGCGCACGACGTCTCGGGGCGACTCTCGCCGGACGGGCGGCTCCTGCTCGTGGCCACCGACGACGACGGCTCGTCCCGCTTCGCGATCCACGACGCCGAGAGCGGCGCGCACCTGCGCGACGTCGTCACGCCCGGCGTCGGGGTGGGCGACTTCCTGACGTTGCCGCGCTGGTCGGCCGACTCGCAGGGCCTCGCGCTGACGTGGACCTCGCCGACGGTCGCGGCGGACGTGGTGCTGGTGGACGCCGCGACCGGGCGGACCGGCACGGTCGCGTCGTGGGCGGAGGACCTGGACGGCCTCGACCTGGTGACCCCGACCAGCGTCGGTGTCCCGACCCCCGACGGCGAGACGGTGCCCTGCTTCGTCTACTCGCCCGCGGCCCCGACCGGATCGAGCGTGCTGATCATCCACGGCGGGCCGGAGGGCCAGTCGGTCCGCTCGTTCTCACCGATCACCCAGGCCCTCGTCGCGCAGGGACACACGGTGCTCGTGCCGAACGTCCGCGGCTCGGTGGGCTACGGGAAGCGGTGGTACTCGCTCGACGACGTGGACAAGCGCCTCGACTCGGTCGCCGATCTCGCCGCCATCCACGACTTCCTGCCGCAGCTGGGGCTGGACCCGGCGCGCTCGGCACTGTGGGGTGGCTCGTACGGCGGCTACATGGTGCTCGCGGGGGTCTCGTTCCAGCCCGAGCGGTGGGCGGCCGGCGTCGACATCGTCGGCATCTCCTCGCTCGTGACGTTCCTGGAGAACACCTCGCCCTACCGCCGGGCCCACCGCGAGCGCGAGTACGGCTCGTTGGAGCGCGACCGGGAGTTCCTCGAGTCGGCGTCGCCGCTCAACCGCATCACCGACGTGCGCGCCCCGCTGTTCGTCATCCACGGCGCCAACGACCCGCGGGTGCCGCTCTCCGAGGCGGAGCAGGTCGCGGCGGCCGTGCGCGGCAACGGGGTCGAGGTGGAGCTGGTGGTCTACGACGACGAGGGCCACGGCCTGGCCAAGCGGGCCAACCGTCTCGACGCCTACCCGCGGGCGATCGACTTCCTCGGCCGCATCCTGGGCTGAGGCGCCGCACCTCGAGACTCACACCAGGCAGGACACCGGGCCGCCGGAGCTGCCTGGCGTGCACCTCGCGGCGGGAGAGAAACGCGAGCGCTCAGCGTCCGTCGACCCGGCGGGCGCCGAGGTGCTGGGTGAGCAGCTCCATCGCAGCATCGTCGGGGTTGCGCGCCGCGACCCGCTCGCCGCCACCGGGGTCGGCGTGCGCCTCGGCGTACATGTCCTCCTCGGTGACCTCCTCCTCGTCCGGCGGCTCCGGCGGGGGCGGGATGTCGGCGGGAGCGCTCGCGGGCCGCGGACGCTCCGCCGCCGGGCCCGCTGCACCTCCCGCCGCGGCGCGCGCGACGCTCGGGCGCTGGAACTGCGGTCGGCCGCCGGCCGCGCCGTTCTCCGCCCGCTGCGGTTCGGACCGCGCGGGACGCTGCGGCTCGGGCGCGCTCTCCGGCCGGGACGGCCGCTGGGGGGCCTGCGGAGCGGCCGCGCGGGCGGGCGCGCCCCCGCGAGCGCCGTCGGACGGCGGTCCGCCCGCCTGCGCGCCCGCGGCGTCGGTCGCGCGCAGCGCCCACTCGCCGGAGAGCACGCGGGAGAGCGCGGCCGTGACGTGGCCGGCCCGGTTGGGCTGGGACAGCTGACGGGCGAGCGGCGCGGTGGGCATCGCCAGCACGACCGTGGTGCCCTCGACCGCCGCCACCGTCGCGTTCTGCAGCAAGGCGTGCGTCGGCTTGTTCCCCTCGCGCACCGCGGCCATGACCTCCGACCACACCCGGCGCAGGTCGGCCGCGTCCATCGCCCCGGGAGCGGCCTGGGCGGCCGCCGGAGCGGAGCGCTCCGCCGGTGGCTCGGGGGCCGCGGGCCGACGCGCGCCGTCCTGCGCCGGTGCGTCCTGGCGGGCCGCCGGTCGGGCGGCCGGTTCCGGCTGCGGCGCTGCTGCCCGGCTGCGGTCGGGGCGCGGCGCCTCGACGGTGGCCGTGGGGCGTCCGGTGGGCGGCGCGACGGTCGCGTCCTGGGGGTCGGCGCGGGGCGGTGCGGCAGGCGCGGCGGGCGCGGCGGGCGCGGAGGCCGCGGGCTCCGGCTCGGACGGGCGCTGCGAGGGACGCTGGAACCGGGGCTCGCCCGCCGGCTCCGGCCCGTCGTCGGGAACGACCAGGGGACCGCCGGCGCTCGCCGTGGCCCCGGCCTGCAGCCGCCGCTCGACGCCCTCGAGGCGCTGCACGAGCGCGGCGTCGGACGCCGACGCCGCGGGCAGCAGCATCCGGGCGCAGACCAGCTCGAGGAGCAGGCGCGGCGCCGTCGCCCCGCGCATCTCGGTGAGCGCGGTGTGGACGAGCTCCGCGTGCCGGGCCAGCGCGGCCGGACCGAGGCGCTGCGCCTGGTCGACCATGCGCGCCATCTCGTCGGCGGGTACGTCGACCAGTCCCTTGTCGGCGGCGTCGGGCACGGCGTGGACGAGGATGAGGTCGCGCAGGCGCTGCAGCAGGTCGGCGGCGAAGCGGCGCGGGTCGTGCCCCGCCTCGACCAGCCGGTCGACCGCGCCGAACACCGCGGCGCCGTCCTGCGCGCCGAGGGCGTCGACCACGTCGTCCAGGATCGCGACGTCGGTGACGCCGAGCAGGCCGACCGCCCGCGCGTAGGTGACGCCCTGGTCGTCGGCGCCCGCGAGCAGCTGGTCGAGCACCGACAGCGAGTCGCGCGCCGACCCGCCGCCGGCCCGGATCACCAGGGGGTAGACGGCCGGCTCGACCCGGACGCCCTCCTCGCCGCAGATGCGCTCGAGCAGCGCGCGGAGGGTGCTCGGCGGGAGCAGCCGGAAGGGGTAGTGGTGCGTCCGCGACCGGATGGTGGGCAGGACCTTGTCCGGCTCCGTCGTCGCGAACACGAAGATGAGGTGCTCCGGCGGCTCCTCGACCACCTTGAGCAGCGCGTTGAACGCCGCCGTGGTGACCATGTGCGCCTCGTCGATGATGAAGACGCGGTAGCGGGAGTTGACCGGCGCGTACGCCGCCTTGTCCCGCAGGTCCCGCGCCTCGTCGACGGTGCCGTGGCTCGCGGCGTCCATCTCGGTGACGTCGAGCGACCCCGGCCCGTTGGGGGCGAGCGCGACACAGGACTCGCACACCCCGCACGGATCGGGCGTGGGCCCCTGCTCGCAGTTGAGCGAGCGGGCCATGATCCGCGCCGACGACGTCTTCCCGCACCCACGCGGACCGGAGAACAGATAGGCGTGGTTGATGCGGCCGGCGGTCAGCGCCGTGCGCAGCGGATCGGTGACGTGCTCCTGCCCGACGACCTCGGCGAAGGTGCCGGGTCGGTATCTGCGGTAGAGAGCGAGTGCCACGATCGCGAGGCTACGCGGGGGGTCCGACAGCCCGGGCCCGGGGAAGAAAGGGGACCCCGCGCACCCGCCAGAGCCCGCTTACCCTTGCTGCCTTCCGGCCCTGGGGGAGTTCACAGGATGGACGCCGCGCGGGGTCCGGAGCCGACTGTACCGGTCCGGCGCGACCGTCTCCCGGGCCGGGGGTCGCCGTCCGCGCGGTGCGTCCGGGTCGGGCTCCCACCGCGCGGGGCCGGAGGAGCCGCCCTGTATCGTCCTCGACGGAGGATTGGCCGAGTGGCCTAAGGCGCACGATTGGAAATCGTGTTGGGCTAACCCCCTCACGGGTTCGAATCCCGTATCCTCCGCCAGCTCCACGAGACGCCGGGTCCCTCACGGGGCCCGGCGTTCGTCGTCCCCGGCCCCGCGCAGGGCGAGGTACCGGCCGGGCGTCGTCCCGACGACCCGGCGGAACGCCGCGAGGAACGCACTCGGCGTGGCGTAGCCGACGCGGTGGGCCACCCGCGCGACGCCGTGTCCCTCCGCGAGGAGCGGGAGCGCCGCCCGGAGGCGCAGGTGCGTGCGCCAGCGCTCGAAGGCCAGCCCCGTGTCCGCCACGAACAGCCGCGAGAGGGTCCGCCGGCTCGCCCCGACGACGCGGGCGAACTCCGCCAGGTCGCGCGGGTCCGCCGGATCGGCGTGCAGCACGGCCGCCACCGACCGGGCGCGCGCGTCGACCGGCTCCGGGACCGCGATCGGCGCGGTCGGCAGGGGCCGCAGCACGTCGGGCACCACGGCCTCGGCCCGGCTGCGGGCCGCGGGGTCGAGGTCCGCGCCCAGATGGTCGGCGAGGTGCGAGAGCAGGGGGTCCACCGCCACCGCGACCGGCTCGCCGGCACCCAGGTCGGGCAGGTCGGGCGCGAGGTAGAGGCTGCGCAGCACGGCGTCCCGGGTCGCCCCGGTGCGGTGCGGGGTCCCGGCCGGCAACCAGAGCCCGAGGGTCGGCGGCAGCACCCACGAGCGGGTCCCGACGACGATCCCGAGCACACCGCGGTCGGTCCAGTTCAGCTGGTGCTCGCGATGGGCGTGCTCCCCGACCCACGACCCCGCCGCCAGGGGCAGGCTCCCGACGGCGACGGTCACCCCGTCAGTGTCCTCCACACGACATCCCCCGGCCTCCCGGCGGATCGCGGCCACCGTGCTCCGGCGGGGATCGTCGTGCCGTGCCGATGAACCTGATGCACCGCCGCCTGTGCAGCTCCGCCGACTGGGCCACGAAGGTCGCCGACCGCATGCCGCGCGACCTGGCCGACGTCGAGCTCGGGGACGACGTCCTCGAGATCGGCCCGGGCTACGGCGCCACCACCCGCGTGCTCCTCGACCGCGTGCCGCACCTGACCGCGGTGGAGGTCGACGAGGCGTCCGCGGCGCGGCTGCGCGTCGAGTTCGGCGACCGGATCGTGCACGGCGACGGGACCGCACTGCCGTTCGACGACGGCCGGTTCTCCGCCGTCGTGTGCTTCACGATGCTCCACCACGTCCCCTCGCGGGCCCTGCAGGACCGGCTCTTCGCCGAGGCCCGCCGCGTGCTCCGCCCGGGCGGGGTGTTCCGTGGCGTGGACTCGCAGCTCTCGCTCCGGTTCCGCCTGCTCCACGTCGGCGACACGATGGTCGTCGTCGACCCGGGGACGCTGCCCGGGCGGTTGACGACGGCGGGTTTCGCCCCGGATCCCGAGGTCGAGGTCATGTCCGACACCCGACTCCGCTTCACCGCCCGGAGGCCGTGAGCGTGGCGCCCTGCTGACGTCGGGTGTCAGCCGTGTGCCACCGCTGACACCCGATCCCACCCGTCGTCAGGAACGCAGGCCCGAGACGAGCAGCGTGGCGAGCTGCTCGTAGGCCTCGGCGTCGTCGAGCCCGGTGGCCGCGGCGACCCGGCGCTGCTGGATCGCCTCCATCGTCGAGGCCACGACCTCCGCGGCGAACGCCACGTGCACGTCGCGGAAGGCGCCGGACTCGACGCCCTCGGTGATGATCTCGCGGACCCGGCGGGCGGCCGCCCGCGTGTTGCGCTGGTAGATCGCCGCCGCGGGCGCGAACGAGGCGACGTCCTCGAAGAACGCCGCCGAGGCGGGCGCGAGCTCGGCGGACACCGCACGCAGGTAGGCCGCGAGCCGGTCGGCGGGTACGGAGCGGGTGGCGACCGCCGCCTCGACGTGGACGGTGGCCGCGCGGAAGAACCGGACCACGGCCGCCGTCACCAGCTGCTCCTTGGAGCCCGCCAACCCGTAGAGCGTGCGCTTCGAGCAGCGCAGGCGGGCGGCGACGTCGTCGAGGGTGAAGCCGGCGAAGCCCTCGGCGAGGAACAGCTCGATCAGGGCGTCGGCGAGCTCGTCGCGTCGGGCCGCGCCACGGCGCACCGGAGATGCCACCTGGCCACCGTAACCTCCCGGCGCTACTCTCAACGGTACTGACGTTCCACTTTCAGTACCGTTAGGACGTGACATGGCGGTCGACCGTCTCCTGCCCACCGACGAGGCCCGCGCGCTGATCGAGCTGACGCGGGAGGTCGCCGACAAGGAGCTGGCGACCCGCGTGGACGACCACGAGCGCGGCGACGGCACGTACCCCGAGGGACTGTTCCGCACCCTCGGCGAGACCGGCCTGCTCGGGCTGCCCTACCCCGAGGAGTACGGCGGCGGCGCCCAGCCCTACGAGGTCTACCTCCAGGTCCTCGAGGAGCTCGCGGCGCGCTGGGCGACGGTCGCGGTGACGACGAGCGTGCACGGCCTGGCGTGCTTCCCGGTCGCCACCTTCGGCACCGAGGAGCAGAAGCAGGAGTGGCTGCCGAGGATGCTCGCCGGCGAGCTCGTCGGCGGCTACAGCCTCTCCGAGCCGCACGCCGGGTCGGACGCCGCCGCGTTGCGCTGCCGGGCTGAGAAGGACGACGACGGCGACTACCGCATCACCGGCGAGAAGGCGTGGATCACCCACGGCGGGAAGGCCGACTTCTACGCGCTGTTCGCCCGCACCGGCGAGGGCAGCCGCGGCGTCACCTGCTTCCTCGCCCCCGGACACACCGAGGGCCTCACCTTCGGCCGCCCCGAGGAGAAGATGGGCCTGCACGCCGTCCCGACGACGAGCGCCACCTGGGACGGCGGCCTCCTGTCGGCCGACCGCCGGATCGGCGACGAGGGCCAGGGCCTCCCGATCGCCTTCGCCGCGCTGGACTCCGGCCGCCTCGGGATCGCCGCGTGCGCCGTCGGGCTCGCGCAGGCCGCGCTCGACGCCGCCGTCGACTACGCGAACGAGCGGCAGACGTTCGGCAAGCGGATCGTCGACCACCAGGGGCTCGGCTTCGTGCTGGCCGACATGGCCGCCGCGGTCGACTCGGCGCGCGCGACCTACCTCGACGCGGCCCGCCGCAAGGACGCCGGCGTGCCCTACTCGCGCCAGGCCTCCGTCGCGAAGCTCGTCGCCACCGACGCCGCGATGAAGGTGACCACGGACGCCGTGCAGGTGTTCGGCGGCGCCGGCTACACCCGCGACTTCCCGGTCGAGCGCTACATGCGCGAGGCCAAGATCATGCAGATCTTCGAGGGGACGAACCAGATCCAGCGGCTGGTCATCTCGAGGCACTTCGCGCGCTGAATCGCCCGTGGCGGACACTGACGGGTGATGCGCGGATTCCTCATCACCCTGGCCGTGCTCGCCGTGCTGCTGGTGGGCGTCGACTTCGGCGCCCGCTTCGTGGCCCAGGACCGGGTGGCCGCCCAGCTGCAGACCCAGCTGAAGCTCGACGCCGAACCGAGCGTCGACATCCACGGCTTCCCGTTCCTGACGCAGGCCGCGGCCGGCGAGTACCCCTCGGTCACCCTCACCGCCGAGCACATCCCCTACCGGCAGCTGCGCGACATCACGCTCGTGGCCGACCTCGGCGACGTGACGCTGCCGCCGCAGTCGCTGCTCGACGGCACCGTCCGCTCCATCCCGGCGCGGACGGTGACGGCGAGCGCCGAGGTCGACCCGGCGGACCTCGCGCGCATCCTCAAGGTCTCCGACGTCACGGTGGAGCCCGTCACCGAGCAGACGCTCGCCGCCCGGGGGTCGAAGGTCGCGAACGTCGACCCGTCCCAGGCGGTGGAGCTGACCTCGACGACGACCGTGCTCGGGCAGCAGGTCCGCGCCTCGGTGATCGCCACCTTCCGGCTCTCCGGCGGACAGATCGTGCTCTCGGCCCGCGACATCGCGGTGGACACCGGTGACGCCCCGTCGTCGGTCTCCGGAGCCGTGACCAGCGCGCTGCGCTCCCGGCTCGGGAACTACTCCGCCCGCCTCGACCCCGGCCAGCTGCCGTTCTCGATCACCGCCACCGACCTGCGCGCGGAGAACGGCAAGCTCGTCGTGTCGGGCACCGCCGAGGACGTCGACCTCCTCGGTGGCTCCCTGTAGCGGACCGCGTGACAGGCTGACGCCGTGCAGACCATCCGCTGGGGCATCGCCGGACCGGGCCGGATCGCGGCGAACGTCGCCCGGGACCTCGTCGCGGTGGAGGGCACCGAGTTCGCCGCCGTCGGGTCCCGGTCGGCCGAGCGGGCGGAGGCGTTCGCCGCGGAGCACGGCGCGGCGCGGGCGCACGGGTCCTACCGGGCGCTCGTGGACGACCCGGACGTGGACGCGATCTACATCGCCACCCCGCACCCGCAGCACGCGGATCTCGCCGTCGCCGCGCTCGAGGCCGGCAAGGCGGTGCTGGTGGAGAAGACCTTCACCGCCACCCTCGCCGGGGCCTGGCGCGTGGTGGACACGGCCCGGCGGCACGGGGTCTTCGCGATGGAGGCGATGTGGACCCGCTTCCAGCCCGCCGTCGTCCGGGCGCGCGAGATCTACGAGGCCGGGGAGATCGGGGAGGTCCGCTCGGTGCAGGCGGACCTCGGCACGGTGCGCGACGTCGACCCCGACGACCGCCTCTTCAACGCCGAGCTCGGCGGCGGCGCGCTGCTCGATCTCGCCGTCTACCCCGTGTCGTTCGCGCAGATGGTGCTCGGCGGGAGCCCCTCACAGGTGCACGCGGTCGGGCGCCGGGAGACGACGGGCGTCGACGCCGAGAACGCGCTGGTCATGGCGTGGGAGGACGGACGCTTCGCCACGGCGCAGACGTCGTTCCACTCGCCGTCGCCGGGCCAGGCGCGCATCTTCGGCTCCACCGGGTGGATCGACGTGCTCCCCCGTTTCCACCACCCGACGACGATCGTGGTGCACCGCTCCCCCGACGATCCCGGCGAGCGCCTCGAGCTCCCCGCCACCGGCGCCGGCTACTCGCACGAGATCGTCGAGGTGAACTCCTGCCTGCGGGCCGGGCGGACCGAGTCGGCCGTGATGCCGCTCGACGACACCCTCGCCGTGCAGGGCGTGCTCGCCGAGGCGGCGGACCAGCTGGGGCTGACGTTCAGCGAGGCGACCCTGGCGCTGTAGGCGGCAGCCACAGCCGTCCCTCGGTTCCCGACGCCGGGTCGGTGCAGGCGGGCAGCGCCGCGAGCTCGGCGGCGTGCTCGGCCATCCCGAGCGCCGCGTAGGCGGCGTCGAAGGCGTCCTCGGTCGCGGTCGCCGCGACCCGCAGGTCCGCCGGGATGCGGGGATCGGCGTCGACGAGCGCCCGTCGCGCGTCCGCCGAGGACTTCACCACGGGCCCGGTCATCGCCCGCGGGTAGACCTCGACGACGAGCACCCCGCGCGGTCCCGGAGCCGCGTCGAGCGGCCACACGCCGATGCCCTCGCGGCGCCACTGCCCCAGCAGCGCCATTCCGCGCACCGAGCCCGTCCCGACCGCCCCGGCGCCCCCGATCTGGAACGTCGACAGCGGGTTCAGGCCGCGGTCCCGGGCCGCGCGCTCGGTGTCGCGGTAGAGCTCGACGTCGGCGGGCTTCCGGGTGCCGGGCCGCCCCCAGAACGGCGGATCGCACGCCCGCAGCCAGCCCTCGCCCTCGTCGCGGGCGAGGTCCCACACGTCGGGCAGCGACGTCGCGCCGTACCGCGCCGGGAACCAGGCCGGCAGCCCGAAGGAGAAGTCCATCCCGACGACGACCGGTGCGGGCGGGTCGCGCAGCTCCGCCAGCATCGCGCCGACTCCTGCGCGGTCGAGGCCCCCGCGCACGCCGAGCAGCCGTCCGGGCGCCGCCTCGGCCACCCGGATGCGCCGGGCCGCCGCGCGCAGGTCGCCGGACCAGTCGACGGCGAGGACGCGCACGGGACGCCATCCTGCCGGGCCCGTCCCGGACCACGAGAAGCACACCAGGCATGCCCGCGGGCCCCTGCAGATGCCTCACGTCACCCTCGCGGCGGAGGACCTCGCGGCCGCCCGACTCGACCGCGCTGCGAGAGGCACACCAGGCATGCCCGCGGGCCCCTGCAGATGCCTCACGTGCCACTCGCGGGAAGGGCGAGCCAGCGGACTACTCACCCGTTCGTCGCAGCAGGACGACCGCTCGACCCTTGTACCGGACCGTTCGACCCGGCGCGAGCCGGGCCACTCGTTCCGGGTCGAACTCTTCGCCCCAATGGCCCCACCGGTCACAGGGGTGGAGAGTCCCTCTCGACCGTTCGTCGCGGGGCAGCTGCGCCGAACGGTCGATCCGACCTACTGCGTACTCGAGGAGGAATCCCGTGGCCAAGCACCGCGCCCCACGCCGGCTCACCCGGCGTGCCGCCACCCCCGTCGCCGCGCTCGCGCTGTCGGCGGCGGCCCTGACCGCCGTGGCGCCGATGGCATCCGCGCACGCCCGCATCGACGACCGCGACGGCCCCTCGGGGAACGGCAACGTCGGGGTGCTCAACGACCTGACGTTGCTGCCCGTCAACGCGTGCGGGCTCCAGGTGCCGATCCTGGGCAGCATCCTGTCGGGGGTCACCCCGACCTGCTCCAACACCGACGACTGAGGACGGCTGGCGTCCCCCGGGCAGACGTCGGAGGACCGGGGGACGCGCTCAGCCCACCAGCAGTCGATCGGCCGGCGGTTCCTCGGCGCGCCGGGCCGGGACCCGCAGCCGGACCGTGGTGCCGACCCCCGCACGGCTGTCGACGTGTAGGTCGCACCGCCCGCCGTACGCGGCACGCAGGCGACGCGTGACCTCGGCGATCCCGCCGTGGCGGGCGTCGACCTGCGAGGCGGCGCGCGACGCCTCAGGGCCCATCCCGGCCCCGTCGTCGGAGATCGTCACGACGCAGTCGGCGCCCGCACCCGCCGCGGTGATGCGCACGGTGCCGCCGCCCAGCACGGGTTCGACGCCGTGGCGGACGGCGTTCTCCACCAGCGGCGCCACCACGAACGGCGGGAGCACCACGTTCTCCACCTCGGGCGCCACCGTGATCTCCACCCCGAGCCGCGCGCCGAAGCGGGCCTGCTCGAGCGTGAGGTAGCGCCGGGCGTTGCGCAGCTCCTCGGCCACCGTCGTGGTCGTGTCCGAGGCGCGGAACGAGTAGCGGGTGAAGTCGGCGAACTCGGTGAGCAGCTCCCGGGCACGCGTCGGGTCCACCCGCACGAAGGTCGCGATGGCGGTCAGCGCGTTGTGCACGAAGTGCGCGGAGAAGCGCGACCGCAGCGCCGCCTCGACCTCGGCGTCGGGCAGGACGACCTCGGCGGCCGCCGGCACGAGGACGCCGGGCGGCAGGGGCGCCACGACGTCGGTCTCCGCGGTGTCCACGGAGGCCCTGTTCCCCGAGCCGGCGCCGCCCGGCCCGTCCACCCGCTCGAGATCGTCGAGCGCGAGATCCGTCGCGACGACCGGTGCCGCGAGCACGGGGGCGTGCACGGTCGCGGGGTGCGTCCCTGCCCGCAGGCCCTGCCACACCGGGCGCCCCAGGAGCCCCGTCGGCGTCCAGCGGCGGTGTTCCACCCGCCCGACCAGGCGCGGCGCGAGCCACTGCGCGGCCGCCTCGACGTCGGCGGGCAGGTCCCCGTGGAAGGGGCTGACCAGGCGGTCCAGGCCGACCGACGCGTCGAGGACCTCCCGGCGGGCGGCGGCCGTGACCCCGGTGGACACCCGCCCGACGTAGCGGAGCACCCCGTCGTCGGGCACGCCGAGCAGCAGCGAGCCGACGCCGTCGGGGCTCCCCCGCGGCGGCAGCCAGCCCCCGACCACGACGTCCTGCGCCCGCGTGATCTCCGCGGTGATCCAGCTCCGGGAGCGGCGGCCGCTCTGGTAGGTCGACTCGAGCCGCTTGGCCACCACGCCCTCGAGGCCGTACTGCCGCGCCGTACTGGTGATCTCCTCGGCGCTCACGCCGGTGAACGACGGCGGCACCACCAGGTTGCCGCCCACGAGGTCGATCTCGGTGAGCAGCTCGCGGCGCTGCCGGTAGGGCAGGCGCGCGGTGGAGCGCCCGTCGATCTCGAGCACGTCGAACACGTAGTAGGAGACCGGCGTTCCGCTGACCAGGGCCCGTGAGGGCCGGGCCACCCGACGCCGGCGCCGCAGGCGCGTCATGCTCGGCCGACCCACCGGGTCCTTGGCGACGACGACCCCGTCGAGCACCAGACCGTGGGCGGCCGGGAGGCCCAGCTCCGGGAACCCCGCCGTCACGTCGTGCCCGTCGGCGTCGACGAGGCGGAGCTCGCCGTCCCGGGCGTACGCGAAGCAGCGCAGGCCCGACCACACGAACTCGAAGGCCCATCCCGCCCCGCGGGGCAGTTCGCCCGCCGAGGCCAGCATCGGGCGTGCGGCGCCACGCGGCCCGGGAACGCCGGGCAGGACCTCGGCCGGGGCAGCCGCACCAGACGCCATGCGCACGCCTCCCGGTCCCATCGCGACGCGCCGGCCCGCTCCGACGCCACCCGCCGGGCACGCACCGACGCGTCTTCCCGACGGTCGTCACGGTAGCCAGACCCCCCGACAGTGACGCCGGGTTCCGCGGCGCGCCACGGCGTGCTGCGGCCGGACAGCGACACCACGCGACGAACGGCGGACCCGACATCGTCGCGCGGTCCGGCGGGTGGCGCACGGCGAAGGGAGGCCGCCGGACGACGGGGCTCGCCCGGTCGGCCCTTGCGCGGGCGTGCGCGCCCGAGCGAAGGGCCCCTCCGGTCGCTCTGGTCGACGGGAGGGGCCCTTCGCGGTCCGGGCGTGCGTCTAGATCAGCGGACCGCTCGCCACCACCGACGAGGGCCGGGCCGGCACCGGTCCGGCCGGCTCCGCGGACACCGCGTACGCACCCTGGGCGAGCCCGGCGTCCGGTCGTGCCCCGGTCGAGGTGAAGCTGCCCGCGCCGTCGAAGGTGCCCACGGCCGTGGCCGTGCCGCCCGCGACGCGCCAGAGCACGAAGGTCCGGCCCGGGCCGAGCTCCGGGACGTCGACGGGGACGACCCGGGGTCCGGCCGCGTCGTCCAGCACCACCGCGAGCACCGCGCCGCCGGGCTGGAGGAGCGCCGCGTGGCGCACGTCCGGGTCCCGGGCCTCGGCGGAGGTGATCACCTGGTCGGCCCGGGCGGCCGACGCGGTGCGGGCGTCGTCCCCGGGCCCGGTGGCGATGCCCCGGGCGGAGAAGACGACGACGCCGGCCACCACCGCGACGAGCGCGAGCACGGCGGCGCTGCGCCGACGGGGAGCTCGCCCGGACAGGACCCGGGCGGTCGGCGCCGGGTCTGCGGCGACGGGCGGGACGGCGACCGGGGCGGGTGCCTCCGGGGGCTCGTCGGGCACGCGGACCGACGGGCGCAGCGGCTCGTCCGCCGCCGCGGCGAGGATGCGGGCACGCAGCCCGGCGGGCGGCTCGACGTCGGCGACGGCGTGGGCCATCGCGGCCATCGTCGCGTGGGTCTCGGAGAGGAGCGACCGGCACGGGGCGCAGGTGCGCAGGTGCTCGGTGACGCGGTCCTCCTCCTCGGGCTCGAGGGCGTGCAGCGCGCGACCGACGACGGCGCCCGCGAGCTCGCCGTCGTGCGGGTTCTCGGGGCCGCTCACCAGGTGTCTCCGAGCAGCTCGAGGCCCGACGTGCCGAGGACCGGGGCGAGGAGGACGCGCAGCTTGGCGACGCCGGTGAACATGCGCGACTTGACGGTGCCGATCGGGACGCCGGTGATGGAGGCGACCTCCCGCTGCGTGTAGCCGCCGTAGTAGGCGAGGCCGAGCGCCTGACGCTGCTCGGAGGGCAGGTGGCGCAGCGCGGCGCGCACGTGCTCGGCGATCACCGAGCCGAGGGCGGCCCGGTCGGCCGAGGGCGCGGAGGAGGCGTCGAGGCCCACCTCGGGCTCGTCGGTCGGGACGTGGTGGCGACGGCGGGTGGCCTCCCGGCGCACGGCGTCGACGGCCTTGTGGTGCACGAGCGTGAGCAGCCAGCTGATCACCGAGCCGCGCGTCCGGTCGAACCGCTCCGGGTCGCGCCACAGGACGAGGAACACCTCCTGCACGACGTCCTCGGCGAGCCCCTCGTCCACGCAGATCCGGCGGGCGAGCGAGTAGGCCGCACGCCCGTGCCGGGCGTAGAGGGAGTCGAGGGCGCCGGTGTCGCGGGCCGCGAGACGGGCGACGAGGTCGGCGTCGGTGACGTCGGCATCGACCGGAGCCGGTCCG
The DNA here is from genome assembly GCF_030269685.1 of Actinomycetospora sp. NBRC 106378. GTDB lineage: Bacteria > Actinomycetota > Actinomycetes > Mycobacteriales > Pseudonocardiaceae > Actinomycetospora. The sequence goes on along the minus strand of NZ_BSTT01000004.1, from coordinate 181,781 downwards.
GGAGCGTCGGCGTCCCGACGTGACCGCGTGGGTGCAGTCAGGTCGGGACCGGCCGCGCGGGACGGTGTCATGACAGGGGGCTCCTTCGGTGAGGCCGCGTCCCCGGCCACGGACCGGGGACGTCGGGGCTTTCGTCAGGACGGCGGCGGTCGGTTCACCGGAGCCCGGCGCGGGTTCCCGGCGGCGCGACGTCCGGGCGACCCTGTCCTGACGGACGGGGCGCAATCCCCCCGCGAGAGCGGCGCGGGCGTGAGGCGGGCCACTTACCCTCGGGGACACACGCGACTGCGGAAGGTGCACATGGCTGGTCAGTGGTTCGAGTCGGTGGCGGAGGCGCAGCGCCGCGCGAAGAAGCGGCTGCCGAAGTCGGTGTACGGCGCGCTCGTGGCGGGCAGCGAGGCGGGCTACACGCTCGACGACAACACCGGCGCCTTCCGGGAGTTGCAGTTCGCCCCGCACGTGGCGGACCTGCCGTACGAGAAGTCCCTCGCGACGACGATCATGGGGCAGGAGATCTCCATGCCCGTCATGATCTCGCCGACCGGGGTGCAGGCGGTGAACCCCGAGGGCGAGGTCGCCGTGGCGCGGGCCGCCGCCTCCCGGGGCACCGCGATGGGGCTGTCGTCGTTCGCGAGCCGCTCGGTCGAGGACGTCGTCGCGGCGAACGACAAGACGTTCTTCCAGATGTACTGGGTCGGCGACCGCGAGACGCTCGCCGCCCGGGCCGAGCGCGCCAAGCGGGCCGGCGCGAAGGGCCTCATCGTCACCCTGGACTGGTCGTTCTCCCACGGCCGCGACTGGGGCAGCCCGTCCATCCCGGAGAAGATGGACCTCAAGACGATGATCAAGTACATCCCCGAGGGCATCACGCGCCCGCGGTGGGGTCTCGAGTTCCTCAAGGCCCGGTTCATCCCCGACCTCACCGTCCCGAACATCCCCGTCGACGGCTCGGCGCCCCCGACCTTCTTCGGCGCCTACGGGCAGTGGATGTTCACCCCGCCGCCCACCTGGGCCGACGTGGCCTGGCTGCGGGAGCAGTGGGGCGCCGACCTGCCGTTCTGCGTCAAGGGCATCACCCGGGTCGACGACGCCAAGCGCGCGGTGGACGCCGGCGCGACGGCGATCCAGGTGTCCAACCACGGCGGGAACAACCTCGACTCCACGCCCGCGCCGATCCGGGTGCTGCCCGGGATCGTCGAGGCGGTCGGCCGGGACGTCGAGGTGATCATGGACGGCGGCGTGCGCCGCGGCTCCGACGTCGTGAAGGCCCTGTGCCTCGGCGCGAAGGCCGTCGCGATCGGGCGCGCCTACCTGTGGGGCCTCGCGGCGAACGGCGAGGCCGGCGTCGGGAACGTGCTCGACATCCTGCAGAGCGGCATCGGGTCGGGCCTCATGGGTCTCGGCAAGTCCTCGGTGCAGGAGCTGACCCCCGAGGACCTGCTCATCCCGCCGAACTTCACGCGGCAGGCCGGGGTCGCGTAGGCCCCTCGGTCCCCTGCTCCGACACGAGCGGGCCGTTCGTCACGGAAGAGCGTGACGAACGGCCCGTTCGTGCGTTCCGGGGCCGGACACCCACGCCGGACACACGAACGCCGGGCCCTCCCACGGGGAGGCCCGGCGCTGGCTGGCGGTAGCGGTGGGATTCGAACCCACGGTGGGCAGAACCCACACACGCTTTCGAGGCGTGCTCCTTTGGCCGCTCGGACACGCTACCGGCGAGAACTCTACCGGTCCGGCCCGTGCGGACCGGCAGCACCCCGGAACCACCCCCGCAGCAGCTCCGAGCAGGCGTTCTCCCGCACCCCGCCGACCACTTCCGGGCGGTGGGTGAGGCGCCGGTCGCGCAGGACGTCCCACAACGAGCCGGCGGCACCGGTCTTCGGCTCCCAGGCGCCGAACACCACCCGGTCCACCCGGGCGAGCACCGCGGCGCCGGCGCACATGGTGCAGGGCTCGAGCGTGACGGCGAGGGTGCAGCCCTCCAGCCGCCAGCCCCTATCGGCGTGCTCCCCTTGCTGAACGAGTGCCGCGGCCCGCAGCGCGAGGACCTCCGCGTGCGCGGTCGGATCGCCGAGCGCCTCGCGCGCGTTCGTGGCGGACGCGAGTTCGCGTCCGGACGCATCGACGACGACGGCGCCCACCGGCACGTCGGCGGGGTGCGCCGTGCGCGCGACCTCGAGGGCGCGGTCGATCAGCGACTCAGCTCGCAGGCGCGGTCTCCACGATGCGGGCCAGCTCCTCGGCGAAGCCGCAGCGGCGGGCGATCGCGGTCAGCTGCTCGTCCGGGTACAGGTCGATCTCGTCGACCAGCACCGCCAGCTCGTCGGCGGGGACGCCGAGGTCGGCCAGCATCCCGAGGTCGCCCTCGGGCCAGGGGTCGTCGTCGACCTCGTCCTCGTCGGGCACGTCGAGGCGCAGCAGGTCGAGCACGTCCGCGGCGACGTCGTAGTCCAGCGCCGCGACGGCGTCGGAGAGCAGGAGCGAGACCCCGCCGGGCACCGGGCGCACGAGGACGAAGAACTCGTCGTCGACGTCGAGCAGTCCGATGACCGCTCCGGTCGACCGTAACGCGCGGAGCGCGGTGATGGCGGAATCCAGGTCGGCGAGCGCGGTACGGTCCATCGAGACCGCACGCCACCGACCCTCCTCACGGGTCACCGCGACGGCCCAGCCGTCCAGGGGTACGACGGTGCCCTGTCCACCGCCTCGAGGGGCGGTCTGCGCGCCCTGTCCTGCCATGGTCACCACGGTAGGACCGGTGGCCGACGCCGTGAAGGGGACGGACGACAGGCGCACCGAATCGACACCTTCCGCGCGCCGGACGGTCGCCCCTCCGGGCCCGGGGGTGCAGGATCGGGGGTGTGAGGACGTCTGGCGAGGCCCGGCAGGAGGTCCGTCGCCGCGCCGCCCACCGCGCGCCCGAACGGGCCCTGCTCACCGAGGCCCGCACCCTGCAGCCCGACACGGTGGCCCTGCGCCGCACCCTGCACCGCCAGCCCGAGCTCGGCCTCGACCTGCCCCAGACCCAGGCCGCGGTGCTCGCCGTCCTGCGCGACCTGCCCGTCACGATCACCTGCGGCCGGTCGTCGACCTCGGTGGTGGCCACGCTCACCGGCAGCCGGCCCGGCCCCGTCGTGCTGCTCCGCGCCGACATGGACGCCCTGCCGCTGCACGAGGACACCGGCCTCGACCACGCGTCCCGTGTCGAGGGCGCGATGCACGCCTGCGGCCACGACCTGCACACCGCGATGCTCGCGTCGGCCGCCCGCCTGCTGGCCGGACGGCGGGACCGGCTGGCCGGAACGGTGGTGTTCATGTTCCAGCCCGGGGAGGAGTCCCGGCACGGGGCGCTCGCGATGCTCTCCGAGGGCGTGCTCGAGGCGGGCGGCGCCGTGCCGTCGTCGGCGATGGCGCTGCACGTGACCTCGCGGCTCGGCTCCGGCACGTTGCAGACGCGGGCCGAGTCGATCATGGCCTCGTCGGACGACTTCACCGTCACCGTGCACGGCGCCGGCGGCCACGCCTCCGCCCCGCACGACGCGCTGGACCCGGTGCCGGCGGCGGCCGCGATGGTCGGCGCCCTGCACACGATGGTGGGACGGCGGGTCAGCGCCTTCGACCCGGCGGTGCTCACCGTCGCCCACCTCACCGCGGGCACCACGACCAACGTCATCCCCGAGACGGCGACCCTCGAGGGCACCGTCCGCACGCTCTCCGAGACCACGCGCGAGCAGCTCCTGACCGAGCTGCGACGGGTCTGCACCGGCACCGCCGAGGCCTACGGCTGCACGGCCGAGGTGGAGATCGACCGCGGCTACCCGGTCACGGTCAACGACGGGGAGGTCGCGGAGCGGGTGGCCGACGTCGGCCGGTCGGTGCTGGGGTCGCGGTTCGTCGAGCCGATGCCCGACCCGATCATGGGCTCGGAGGACTTCTCCTACGTGCTCGGCCGGGTGCCCGGGGCGCTGGCGTTCCTCGGTGCCTGCCCGCCGGGGGTCGACCCGACCGAGGCGCCGCCGAACCACTCCAACCGCGTGGTGTTCGACGAGGACGCGATGGTCGCGGGCGTGGCGCTCTACGCGGGGTACGCCCTGGAGGTCCTGCGACCCTGATCCACCGCCGACGTGTCGCTGGAGTGGGTGAACGACCGTCACCGGCGGGTCCCGCCCTACGCTCGGCGACCGTGGGGACAGTGGAACCGGACACCGGTGCGGTGCTCGCCGCCGCGTTGACCCGGCCCGTGTGCGTGGTCGGGCTCGGGTTGATCGGCGGCTCGTTGCTGCGCGCCGCGACCGACGCGGGCCGCGAGGCCTGGGGGGCGTCGGCGTCGGAGACGACGGTCGAGAAGGCCCGCGCCGACGGCTACGAGGTGAGCGACACCGTCGCGGACGCGCTGCGCCGGGCGAAGGACGCCGACGCGCTGGTGGTCGTCGCCGTGCCGCTCACGGCGATGGACGACGTGCTGGCCCTCGTCGGCAAGGAGGCGCCGGACTGCCGGCTCACCGACGTCACGAGCGTCAAGGAGCCGGTGCGTGACGCGGTCGAGCGCTGGGCGCCGGGCACCCGGTTCGTCGGCGGCCACCCGATGACCGGGACCGAGTTCTCCGGGTGGGACGCGGGCTCGCTGCAGCTCTTCCACGACAAGGTCTGGGTCGTCGCCACCGACGACGACACCGACCTCGCCGTCTGGACCGACGTGGTCGCCCTCGCGCTCGCCTGCGGCGCCACCGTCGTGCCGGCCGCCTCCGACGAGCACGACGTCGCCGTCGCCCGCATCTCGCATCTCCCCCACCTGCTCGCGGCCGTGCTGGCCGCGGTCGGCGCGGACGGGGGCGAGCTGGCACTGGCGCTCGCCGCCGGGTCCTTCGCCGACGGGACCCGCGTGGCGGCGACCCGCCCCGAGCTGACCGCGGCGATGTGCGAGGGCAACCGCGCCTCGCTGCTCGCCGCCTTCGACGACGCCCTCGGCCGACTCGGCGCCGCCCGCGGCTCGCTGGCCTCCACCGGCGGCCTGCTCGCCACCCTGACGGCGGGCCACGACGGCCGCAGTGCCCTGGAGGCCGCCCGCCTCGACCGGCGCGAGGTCCGCATCGACCTCGCCGGCACCCCGGCGGAGCACCTCGAGGCGATGCGCGACCTCGGGCGCACCGGGGGCCGGATCATCGGCTGGACCGCCGAGGCACTGGAGGCGGCGGCCCCCGAGGAGGACTGAGGGTTCCCGACGACGGGTCGGGGACGCTCAGGCCGGGACGGTGGCCTCCAGCGACACCCCGGTGACCCGCTCCGCCGCCGTCCAGTAGCGCGCGGCGAGCCCGGCGTCGCCCGCGGCCCGGGGTGCGCGCACCTGCGCGGTCCGGCCCCGCATCTGCAGCAGCCCGGTCGGCCCCCACCCCGTCGGGCCCCAGTACGTGCCGCCCGCAGCGGTGGGATCGGTCGCGGCGAGGAGCATCGGCTCCGCGCCGGTGTCGACCTCCTGCAGCGGCAGGAACCGCTCGAAGGAGGGGTTGGCCCGCGGAGCTCCGCCGCCCGCGGCGGTGCCGTTCGCGAACAGGTTGGTGCGGGTCACGCCGGGGTGGGCGGCGAGGCTGCGCAGGGCCCACCCGCGGTCGTCGGCCACGCGGGCGAGGTGGTTCGCGAGCAGCAGGTCGGCGAGCTTCGTGGCGCCGTAGACCAGCTGGGGGTGGTAGCGCCGCGGCACGGCGGGCGACTCCGGGTCGACCCGCCCCGTCCACGCGGCCGTGCTGCTCATCCACACCACGCGCGGGGCCGGGGCGGCCAGCAGCTGCGGGAGCAGGCGCAGGGTGAGGGCGAAGGGGCCGAGGACGTTGGAGGCGGTCTGCAGCTCGAACCCGTCGACGGTGAGGTGCTGCTCCGGGACGGCCATGACGCCCGCGTTGTTCAGCAGCAGGTCGACCGGGCCCTCCAGGCCGTCGGCGAAGTCCCGCACCGACGCCTGGTCGGCGAGATCGAGCCGGCGGACCTCGACCGCCGCCCCCGGTGCCCGGTCGAGGATCTCGGTACGGGCGGCCTCGCCCTTCTCCGGCGTGCGCACGGCCAGCACGACGTGCGCGCCCGCCGCCGCGAGCCGGGCGGCGGCCTCCTTGCCGGTGCCGCTGTTCGCGCCGGTGACGACGGCGGTCCGTCCGGACTGGTCGGGTACGGAGTACATGGCGAGGTCCTCCCGTTCGAAGAGACCGGCGGTCTCTTGACATGGACGACGCTAACGGACCGCCGGTCTCTTCTACAAGAGCCCGCCGGTCTGTAAATTGACCGGCGTGACCTTCCGGCGCGCACGCAGCGACGACCAGCGCGAGGAGCGGCGCCGGTCGGTCCTCAGGACCCTGGCCGGGATGCTCGCCGAGATGCCGGTGTCCGAGATCAGCCTCAACGAGCTGGCGCGACGGGTCGGGCTCGCGAAGTCGAACGTGCTCCGCTACGTCGAGTCGCGCGAGGCGGCCCTGCTCGCCCTGCTCCGGGAACGGCTCGCGGAGTGGGTCGACGCGCTGGACGCGGCCCCACCGGCCGTCGGGACCCCGCGGGCGCGGATCGACGCCCTCGCCGACCTCCTCGCGACCACCCTCACCGAGCGCCCGGTGCTCGGTGACCTGCTCGCCACGCAGTCCGCGGTGCTCGAGCGCAACGTCTCGACCGAGGTGGCGCTCGAGCACAAGCGCGGGCTGCGCGACCTCGGGCTCCGGCTGGGCGGGATCGTCCGGCGGCACGTCGGCGAGCTCGGCGACGACGACGCGTTCCGGGTCGGCGCCGCCGGCCTGCTCTGCGCGGGCACCGTGTTCAGCGCCTGCCGCCCGACCCCGGCGATGGCCGCCGTCTACGACCACGACCCGACGCTCGCGGCGATGCGGGTCGAGCTGCCGGACACGCTGCGCGAGCTGCTCGCCGTCCTCCTCAGCGGGCTGGTGGCCCGCGCCTGACGACGCGCGTCACCAGAGCCCGGGCGACTCCTCCTGCCGTCGGCTGTGGCGGCCGCGCGGGACCTTGCCCGACGCCGGGTCGGGCCGGCTCGGCGACAGGGCCGACAACGCCGGGCCGGCCGGGGGCTGCTCGGCGGTCGGGAGGTCGACGGCCGTGGCCGCCGTCGGCGCGGTGGGCGCCTCGGCGGGCGCCACGACCCGCAGCCAGTCCCCGTCGGCGTCCGCCTCGTAGGGCGTGTCGCGCCGGCGGGCCATGACCCCGGGCAGCCCCTGCTCCCGGACCCCGGCGAGCAGCGCGGGCCCGTCGTCGTAGACCGGGGAGACCTGGATGCGCCCGACCTCGTCGAGGCTCAGCCGCCCCAGGGTGGCCCGGCGCTCGTCGAGCGGGCGCGCGGCGAGCGGGACGCCGTAGAGCCGCAGGACGTCGTAGACCATGAGGATGGCCGGCCGGGCCCGGGCGAGCGTGCGGGCCTTGCGCGGGTCGGCGCGGCGCAGCCGGTCGAACAGGGCGAGCGACGACGGCTGGCCCGCGTCGAGCAGCACCGCCTCGCCGTCGAAGAGCCCGTCGGGCACCACGTCGGCCAGCGGCGCGAACTCCGGGAAGCGCGCCGTGACGTCGTCGCCCTCGAGCGTGCGCAGGCACAGCACGCCGTCCTCGACGTCGGCGAGCAGCCGGATGCCGCTCCAGTCCACCTCGTAGGACCACTCCGGGCCCACGGGCAGCCGCCCCGGCACCGGCTGCATGGGCCGGATGCCGGCTCCGCGCACGCCGACGTCCTGCATGCCCGACATCGTGCCCGGTGGGTCCGACACTCTCGTCCCCGACACCCCGGAACGCGACACTGGGCGGGTGCGCGACGAGCGGGAGACCGGAGGGCGGTGGCGGCGCCACCAGCGGCACGAGCACCGCGCGCCCGACCCTGCGCTCGCACCGTGGGTCGACCACCTCTGGGCCGTCACGTGGGACTACGCCACGCCCTACGCGCAGAAGGTCCCGCCGTCGGTGTCGGTCCACCTCACCGCCCGCGAGGGCGCCCCGCCGCACTGGCACGGGGTGACGACCCGCCACCGCACCCGCGGGCTCTCCGGCCGGGGCGGCGTGGTCGGCGCGGCGCTGCGGCCCGGCCTGGCCCGCGACCTCCTCGGGGGACCCGTGGCCCGCTGGACCGACGCCTCGGTGCCCGCCGGCGGGCCCGCGGGCATCGTCACCCTCGACGCCCTCGTCGACTGGCTCGCCGACCGCCTCCCCGCCGCCCCGGCCCCGGCCGCCCTGGAGGCGGCCGCCGCCGTCGGGATCGCCCGTGACGAGCCGGCGCTGGTCCGTGTGGAGGACCTCGCCGACCGGTGCGGGACCCACCTCCGCCGCCTGCAGCGGCTGTTCGCCGAGCACGTCGGCGTCGGCCCGAAGTGGGTCCTGCGCCGGTTCCGGCTCCGCGAGGTGACCGACCGCATGGCCGCCGGGCGCCCGATCGACTGGGCCGGGCTCGCGCACGAGCTCGGCTACGCCGACCAGTCCCACCTCGTCCGGGACGTCACCGGGCTGCTCGGCGAGACCCCGACCGCGTACGCCGCGCGCTACCCGCCCGCGGAAATCCTGTGAGGCGGCACGCGTGTGGGGCATCCTGGGGTCCGAGCACCGGTGACGCCCGGTGACGGACGAGAGGAGCCGTGCGATGCGCGCGATCTGGAGCGGCGCAGTGTCGTTCGGACTGGTCAACGTCCCGGTCCGGCTCTACGCCGCGACGTCGAACCACGACATCCGCTTCCACCAGGTGCACGAGATCGACGGCGGACGCATCCGCCAGAAGCGCACGTGCTCGGTCTGCGGCGAGGAGGTGGCCTACTCCGAGATCGCGAAGGGTTACGAGACCGACGACGGGCAGCTGATCATGCTCGACGACGACGACCTCGCCACCCTGCCCACCGCGACCGGCCACGAGATCGACGTCGTGCAGTTCGTCCCCGCCGACCAGGTCGATCCGCTGCTGCTCGACAAGAGCTACTACCTCGAGCCCGAGAACAAGGCCCTCAAGCCCTACTCGCTGCTCCGCGAGGCCCTGCGCGAGACCGACCGGATGGCGGTGGTGAAGGTCGCGCTGCGCCAGCGGGAGACCCTGGCGCTGCTCCGGGTCCGGGAGAACGCGATCGTGCTCCAGACGATGCTCTGGCCGGACGAGGTCCGCGAGGCCGAGTTCCCGGTGCTGGACAACGACGTGGAGGTCCGCCCGCAGGAGATGGCGATGGCGTCGTCGCTCATCGACTCGCTGTCCGGCGACTTCGAGGTCGACGGGTTCGAGGACGAGTACCGCAAGGCCGTCGGCGAGCTCATCGAGTACAAGCGCGAGCACGGGGGCGGTCGTCCGACGCCGGAGGAGGCCCCGGCCGAGGACACCGACGACATGACCGACCTGCTCACCGCGCTGCGCCGCTCCGTGGAGGCCGCGGGCGGGAAGGCGGCGGAGCCGTCGTCGTCGGCGGAGCAGCCGGACGCCGCTCCCGCGGAGGAGCCGGCGGAGAAGAAGCCGACCCGGAAGAAGTCGTCGGGCACGAAGTCCGAGGACGGCTCGTCGTCGGGGACGAAGAAGAGCTCCACCTCCCGCTCGCGCCGGAAGAAGTCCGACGACGACCCGGCGGAGAAGGAGAAGGCGAGCTAGACGCCGAGGGTCACACCACGCAGGCCTCCGAGCCCCGGGCCCAGCCTCACGTCACCCTCGCGATCCGGCGTCCGGCCGGGCCCGACGGTATGACGCTCCCGGCCTCGGGTGCACGCCCCGGCTGCCCGCACCCGGGAATGGTCAGGAGGCCCGGACGTAGGCGTCCCGGTTCGGGACGTCGTACCCCTGGTCCTCGATCGCCTCGACGACGGCGCCGAGCTGCAGCTCGTCGTCGTGCTCGACCCGGACCACGCGGTTCTCGAGGTCGACGTCGATGCCCTCCACCCCGTCGATCGGCGAGAGCGCGCCCTCGATCGCGGCGCGGCAGTGGTCGCAGTGGATCTCGGGAACCGACAGCGTCGTCGTGGCCATGAGGTGTCCTTCCGAACATCGGGGTGGTCGCCCGCGACGGTGCCACGCCCGCCCCCGCCGCGTGGCGCCCACCCCGGGGGCGTTTCGTCGGGCGAGCGCCGGGGATCCCGGCCCTGTCCGTCGGCCGTCGCGCCGACCGTTACCCCCCAAGGGTATCCCACCTGCTGTTTCAAGGAGTGTCGTATCGCCATGGCCACATCGGACCGCCCGCTCGAGGGCCGCACCATCGGGTTCCTCGCCGCCAAGGAGGGCACCGAGCAGGTCGAGCTCACCGAGCCCTGGAAGGCCGTCGAGAACGCCGGCGGGACGCCCGTGCTGATCTCGGAGACGCCGGGTTCCATCCAGGCCTTCAACCACCTCGACAAGGGCGACCGCTTCGACGTCGACGCCGTGGTCAGCCAGGTCAAGACCGACAACTACGACGGGTTCGTCCTGCCCGGCGGCGTGGCCAACCCCGACCTGCTGCGCACGATCCCGAACTTCGTGCGCCTCGTCGGCGAGGCCTTCTCCGTCGGCCTGCCGGTCGCCGCGATCTGCCACGCGCCGTGGCTGCTCATCGAGGCCGACGTGGTGCGCGGCCGACGGATGACGTCGTTCCCCAGCCTCGCCACCGACCTGCGCAACGCGGGCGCCGAGTGGGTCGACGAGGAGGTCGTCGTCGACCACGGGCTGATCACCAGCCGCAACCCCGACGACCTGCCCGCCTTCTGCTCGACGCTGGTGGAGGAGTTCGCCAAGGCCGAGAGGGTGGCCGAGATCCACGCACCCGAGGTGCGCTGAACCACGCCGGTCGGGGCGACGGACGTCCCGCGACAGCCGGGCCATCGCCCCGACCACACGTGACGAACGGGATACTCCACCCATGCCTCGACGCCGAGCACGCGTCCTGATCCTGTCCGCCCTGGCCGCGAGCCTCGCGCTCACGGCGTGCAGCACCCAGACCTCCCCGGCTCCGCAGACGCCCGCCCCGACGTCGTCGCCGAGCGTCGCGCCGACCACCGGGCTCCTCGTCCCCGGCGTCCCCACCGAGGGCACGCGCCCCGACACGACGAACCTGTCGCCGGCGGCGGAGCCCGAGTCGGCCCCCGTGCCGACCACCACCCCACCCGGGCGCCAGGTCCAGGTCGGGCAGGCCCCGGAGGGCGTCGTGGTCGACCCGGTGACCCGGACGGTCGCGGTGGCCACCCGCAACCCGAACTCCCTGGTCCTGCTCGACGCCGACACGGGCGCGATCCGCACCCGCACGCCCCTGCCCGGGTTCGTCCGGCACCTGCAGCTGGCGGCGCCGGGCGGGCCGATCCTGGTGCCGGTCGAGAGCGCCAACGCGCTGGTCCGGGTGAACCTGCCCGGCGGTCAGGCCGACGCGCCGCTGTTCGTCGGCACCGTCCCGCACGACGCGACCGAGGCGCCCAACGGCACCGTCCTGACCGCCGACGAGCTCGGCGGCACGGTCTCGGCCGTCCGCGGCGACCGCGTGGTGAAGATGTTCACCGACGCCGTGCAGCCCGCCGGTCTCGCCCCGGTCGGCGACCTCGTCGGGCTGATCGACGTCCGCAAGGACGACCTGACGATCTACAACGTGAACACGCTGAACATCGTCGGCAGCGCCCCGTCCGGTGCCGGCCCGACCCACCTCGTCGCCGACCGGCACGGCCGCATGATCGCCACCGACACCCGCGGCAACCAGGTGCTGGTGTTCCAGCCGAACGCGAGCGGCCCGCCCACCCAGGTCGGCGCCGTGCCGCAGCCCGGCGGCCCCTACGGCATCACCTACGACCCGGTGCGCGACCGCGTCTACGTGGCCTCCTCGGGCACCAACGAGGTGATCGGCTACGACATGACGAACCCGCAGCCCCGCGAGGTGGCGCGCGTCGCGACCGCCCAGGGGCCGTACACGCTCGGCGTCGACCCCACGTCCGGTCGGCTCTACATCGCGAGCGTGAACACCGGAGTGATCCAGATCGTCGACGCGCCCTAGGGACGGTCGCCGTGGGGCCACCGGCCCCACGGCGACCGGGTCACGAGGCGGCGGCCACCTGGGCCCGCTCCCCGGCCGCCGCGAGGACGATCTCCGCGACGTCGCCGTCGGGATCGGTCGGCCAGGGTGAGAGCGGAGAGGTCCGGGAGATGCCGTCGAGCACCTCGGCGAGCGCCTCCGGCGTCGTCGGCCACGGGGCGAGGCCGGCGTCGGCCAGCACCGTCGCGTTGGCCCGCCCGTGCCCCGGGATCGGGCAGTAGGTCACGGCCGGCAGGTTCGCGACGAGGGCCTCGGTCACCGAGAGGCCACCCGCGTTGTGCAGCAGGACGTCGCAGGCGCCCATCAGCGCGGGCACGTCGTCCCGCCAGCCGAGGGCCGTGACCCGGGGCATCGCGTCGAGCTCGGCCTGCAGCCCGGTGTTGCGGCCGCACAGCACCACCACGTGCGACGCCGGGTTGGTCAGCGCCGCCGACACGAGCGACGGCACGTCCCCGAGCCCCAGCGAGCCCGCGCTGATGAGCACGGCGGTCTCGTCGTCCCGCAGGCCGAGCGACGCGCGGGTCTCGGCGCGGTCGGCGTCGGTGTGCGCGCGGGAGAAGGCGGGGCCGACGAGCGGGCCCGCCGGGCGCACCTGCACCCCGTACATGGCGTCGGCCGCCGCCGCGCACGCGCTGGTCACCGACAGGTGCGTGTCGACGCCGGGATGGAGCCACATGCGGTGCGGGGCCGGGTCGGTGAGGTAGCTGATCACCGGCACGCCGATGCGGCCCGCGGCGCGCATGCGGCCCAGCGTCTGGCAGGACAGCGGGAACGTCGACACCACGACGTCGGCGTCCCGGGTCCACCGGCGCACGGTGCGCTCGGAGAAGGTGAGAAAGGTCAGGATGATGCCGCGGACGTCCCAGCGGTGCTCGAGCGCGTAGAAGAGCCAGTCGAAGAAGCGCGGCAGCCGGTTGACCGTGAAGCCGTACCCGTCACCGATGATGACCTGGCCGTAGCGCGGCAGGGCGTCCAGGTAGTCGTGGACGTCGACGACGGCACCGCGGGCCCGCAGGCGCGCCGCGAGCTCGTAGGCGGCCCGGTCGTGCCCCGCGCCCACGCGCGCGGTCAGGACGACGACGCGGGGGGAACGGTCGGGGCGGGGGTCCTCGGTCGGGCGGTTCCGCCGCAGGACCCGTAGGTGCCGGGGACGACGCAGGGGGCGACGTCGGCCATGGGTCGACCTCGGGACGCCGAGTGCGGTCATCGGTCGGAGGGCTCCTCTCGGGCGTGACGACGGCCGGGGGCCGGGTCGGTACGACCCACCGACGATCGTCCGGGTGCCGTGACCCGCCCGTGAACCTACTGTGACCCACGGTGGACCTCGACGCGGGACTCATGATCGGCGCGTCCGGAGGACGGACGATGAGGCGCGGGTGAAGCGTCGCGGAAGGACACGGGTGGGGGTGAACGGGAGCCGCCGCTCGTGTGAACGGCACACCCGGACGGGTGCGCCCCCTCCGCGGTCGGGAGACTGGGCGGCGTGACGGGCCCGCCGACCGACCGTGCCACGCGGCTGCTGATCGTCTCCGGGGAGATCGGTGAGGGTCACGCGGCGGTCGCCCGTGCGGTGGCGACGATCGTCGCGCGGGACCGCCCGGACTGCGACATCCGGCTCGCGGAGGCGTTCGCGCGGATGGGCCACGGCTCCGGGCCGGTGTTCCGCTGGCTGTTCGAGTTCGCGGTGCAGTGGACGCCCGTCCTGCAGGAGGCCTGGTACGCGGCCGTGACGCACCTGCGCCCGGTGCGCTGGTTCTACCGCGAGGTCATGGGCGCCTGGGTCGCCCGCGCGCTCGCCGCGGACCTCGAGGGTCCGCACGCCCGCCTGGCGGCGGACGGCGCTCCGGACGTCGTCGTCTCGACCCACCAGCTCGCAACGGCGGGTCTGGCCTGGCTGCGCCGCCGTGGCCGGCTCGAGGCCCGCGTCGTCGCGGCGATCTGCGACTTCGCGCCGCACGCCTACTGGACCTACCCCGGCGTCGACGAGTACCTGGTCCTCGACGACCTCGCGGCCGCCCCGACGCGGGTCATGGACCCCGGGGCCGGGGTCACGGTGCGCTCGGCGCTCGTCGGGGCCCCCTTCACGCCCGTCCCCGACGAGGAGGCCCGCGCGGCCCGCGAGCGCCTCGGGCTCCCGGCGGACGCGCTCGTCGTCGTCGTGACGGCGGGCTCACTCGGCCTGGGCGGGGTCGCCGGCGCGGTGCGGGCGGCGCTCGCGGCCGACCCGCGCTGCCACGTGGTGGCGCTGTGCGGCCGCGACGAGCGGGCGCGGCGCCGGCTGCGGGACCTCCAGGACCGCGTGGGTTCCGCGCGGCTGCGGGTACCCGGGTGGGTGGACGACGTCCCGACGCTCCTCGCCGCCGCCGACGTGGTCGTCAACAACTCCGGCGGCGCGACCGCCCAGGAGGCGCTCGCGTGCGGGCGCACCCTCGTGCTCTACCAGCCGCTGCCCGGGCACGGGCGTGACTCCGCCCGGCTGCTGGGACGCGCCGGCCTCGCCCGCACCTGCCGTCGGCCCCGGGACCTGACCCGGCTGCTGCGGGGCTGGCTCGCGGACCCGGCCGACCTGCGCGCCGCACACGCCCGGGCCGCCGCCTGGTCCCGTCGTCAGGCCGGCGTCGACCTCGCCGCCGTGCTCAAGCTCCCCACCGTGGAGAAGATGCCGTGACCGTCGCGATCGCCCTGCTCGCCGCCCTGGTCGGCGCCGCGGGGATCTCCACCGGCACCGTGCTCCAGCAGCGCGCCGGGCAGGAGATCGACGAACCGGGCTCCACCCGGGAACTGCTCGCCCGCGTGCTGCGTCGGCGCCGATGGTGGGCCGGGCAGGCCGTGATCGTGGTCGGGTTCGGCTCGTACGCCTACGCCCTGCACCTCGGCCCGGTCGCGCTGGTGCAGCCCGTCCTCGTCACCGGCCTCGTGTTCGGCACGATCGCGTCCGCCGCCCTGGCCGGCCGCCGCCTGGACCGCCGGTTGCTCGGGGCGTCGGTGGTCTGCGTCCTCGGGCTCGCCGCCTTCCTCACCATCGCCCATCCGCAGGCACCCGCCGTCATGCCGACCCCCGCCGTCGGGCCGCTCGTGGCGGTGGGGCTGATCGCCGGGTTCGTGGGTGTGCTGGGGCTGCGCGGCGACGGCTGGTCGGAGCCGCTGCGCGCGACGCTGCTCGCCCTCGCGACCGGCGGCTTCTACGGGCTCACCGCGACGCTCTTCGCCACCGCGCTGGCCGCCTCGAACCTCGTCGTCGCCGTAGTCTCCTGGCCCTTCGCGGCGGCGTTGGTCACCTCGCTGTGCGGCTGGACGTTCTCGCAGCGCGCCCTGCACCTCGGCCGCCTCAACGCGCCGGTCAACGCCGTCATCGGCACCACCGACCCGGCCGTGGCGGTCACCCTGGGCGTGCTGGTCCTCGGCGAGTGGGTCCGGACGACGCCGCTGGCGCTGGTCGGTCAGGTGCTCGCCGCGGCCGTGGTGGTGGCGGGCACCGTCGCGATCACCCGGCAGAGCGCGGCGCTGCTCGACACCGATCGCGCCGCGTCGGGCGAGCGCGCCCCGGCCTGGGGCTGAGCATGTCCTGGGACACGCTCAACGCCGTGCTGCCGATCGCGCTCATCGTGCTCGGCTGCACCGTGCTGGCGATCCTGTTCGCGCGGGACCGCTGACCCCCCGCTCGTGACAGAAAAGCCCTATCGGCGTGCTCCGTTGAACTGCTGTCGTCCAGTGGCAGGAACGACGCATCGTCACGACCCCGCGGTGACCAGGTCCGGCGGGATGTCGTCGCCGCTGCGCAGGGCGTCCCAGAGGCGCGGCGCGTTCGTCCTGTCCCACACCACGGCGCCGGAGACCGACGTCGAGGGCCGGACCGGCACCGTCGTCGTGACCCCGCCCGAGCCGACGGAGTGCATCGCCCAGCCGAGGCCCGCGAGGTGCCAGACGTGGGTCGACTCGTCGACGGTCAACGTGCGCACCGCCGCCGTCGCGAAGGGGACCGACGCGAACGGGTCGGCCAGCGTCAGCGGGCTCGCCGCCGTGGACATGAGGGCGGACAGGAACGCCCGCTGGTTCTGCACGCGTTGCAGGTCGGCGTTGGGGAACGCCCGGGTGCGGACGTAGCCGAGGGCGTTCGGCCCGTCGAGCTCCTGGCAGCCCGCGGGCAGGTCGATGCCGGCCTTCGGGTCGTCGATCGGGTCGTCGAGGCACATCTCGACCCCGCCGACGGCGTCCACCATCGACGCGAACCCCTCGAACCCGATCTCGGCGTAGTGGTCGATCCGCAGGCCCGTGGACTGCTCGACGGTGCGCGCCAGGAGCTGCGGACCGCCTGACGAGTAGGCCGAGTTCAGGCGGGCGGTGGTGCCGTCGACCTCCACGAGCGAGTCCCGGGGCAGGCTGACGATCGAGGTCTGCCCGCCGAACGACCCGACGTGGACGATCATCATCGTGTCGGTCCGGTTGCCGTCCGCCTCGCCGGTCGAGAGCTGCTGCTCCTGCGCCGACGAGAGCCCGGCGCGGCTGTCGGAGCCGACGAGCAGCCAGTTCGTGCCGGAGCCCGACGCCGGACGACCGGCGTACGAGGACAGGGCCTCGGTCCGCGTCATCTGCGTGTCGAGGTAGATGCCGAACCCGACGACGAGCAGCAGGAGCACCCCGAGCAGCGCTGCGATCCGGCGTCCCCACCGTCCCTTCCGGACGGCGGGTCGCGGCGGCCGTGCCGGCGCGTTCCCGACGGCGGGTGGGGGGCCGACGCGGGTCGGCTGCGGTGGCATCGGCTGCGGTGGCATCGGCTGCGGTGGCATCGGCTGCGGTGGCAACGGACGCCCGACGCGTGGGGGTGGTCCCGGCGGTGGTCCCGGCGGCGGGCCCTGCGGCGGCAGGGCGAACCCGCCGGGGCGCGGCGGTCGGGGGCCCGGCGGGCCCGGGACTGGAGCCATCGCACGTCTCCCTCGCTGCTCGGCTCCCCCGCCTCCGGTCACCGGCGCAGGAGGGACGCCGGGAGATACCGGACGCCGCGTTGGTTCCGGGACCATATCCATCCGGGACGTGACGACTGCATCCGGGACACGACGTCCGGATCACCCACCCGTTGCCTCGTGTCACCTGACCGGACCACCGCCAGGTGCACGCCAGGCATCCCGACGAGGCCCCGACCGTGCCTGGGGCACCACTCGCGACGTCGACCCGGAGATGATGCGGCCCGTGTACCTCGAGAACGTCGTCCAGGACACCCGCGACCCGGGCACGGCCGGCCGGTTCTGGGCCGCCGCGCTCGGCCTGACCGTGCTCACCGACGAGCCCGACGCGTTCGAGGCCCGCCTGGAGCTCGGCACGGCGGGCTACCTCGACCTGTGCTTCCCGCGGGTGTCCGATCCCTCGCCGTCGCCCGCGCGACTCCACCTCGACCTGCTCGGGGGCGCCGAGCGGCAGGCCGTCGCCGACCGGCTGACCGGACTCGGCGCGCACCCGGTCGACATCGGTCAGGGCGACGTCGGATGGACGGTGCTCGCCGACCCCGCGGACGAGCCGTTCTGCGTCATGGAGGACCGCGCCGCCTACCGCGACACCGGTCCGATCGCCGCGCTCCCGTTCGACAGCGCCGACCCGGAGCGCGACGCCGCGTTCTGGGCGGCGCTCACGGGCTGGACACCGACGACCGGCACCCCCGGCCTGCTGAGCCTGCGTCACCCGTCGGGGGTCGGGCCGCTGCTCGAGCTCTGCCCAGAGCCGACCCCGAAGCGGGGGAAGAACCGGATGCACCTCGACGTCCGGGCCGAACGCGCCGACGGCGACCCGGGACCGCGGGTGCGCGACCTCGGCGCCCGGCTCCTCGAGGACCCGGAGCTGCCGTGGACGGTGTGGGCCGACCCGTCGGGCAACGAGTTCTGCGTGCTCGACGCCCGCTGAGCGCGCGGCGAGGTGCACACCAGGCATCCCCGCGGGCCCGGCGGCATGCCCCACGTGACCCTCGGCGTACCGAGCTCGCCACCAGCGAGCGCGAGGTGCACACCAGGCATCCCCGCGGGCTCGGCGGCATGCCCCACGTGACCCTCGCGGCCCGACGTGCTCGGCTACCGGTCCAGGACGGCGACACCCAGCTCGGTCACGGTGTCCCCGAGCGCGAGGATGGCGTCGGCCATCGACGAGGCCGGCACGTCCGCCGACTCGACGGCCTCGAGGACCAGCTCGTTGATCCCGCCGACGAGGGCCTGCGCGACCCCGGCGGAGAGCTCCCGCCCGCCGGCCGCGGCGAGCGCCACCAGGCCGTCGGCGAAGCGGCGCATCACCTCGCGGCGTACCGCGAGCCCCGCGGGCCCGGCCGAGCCGACCTCGGTGAGCATCGCGCGGGTCAGCAGCGGGTGCTCGGCCATGGCCGCGAGGTACGCGCCGGTGACGCCCGCGATCTCCTCGCGGACCCCCAGCCCGGTCCCGACCGACGAGGCGGCGGCCTCGGCGATGCGGTGCAGCGGGGCTTCGGCGACGACGCGGTAGGTCGCGAGCAGGCACTCCTCGCGGTCGGCGAAGTGCTGGTAGAAGGTCCGCTTCGACACGCGGGCCCGGGCGACGACGTCGGTGACGGTCACGCTCGCGTAGCCCTGTTCGGCGAGGAGCTCACCCATCGCGGCGATCAGCCGGTCGCGGTGGTCCGGTCCGGGAGCGGTGCCGGTGCGGATCGCGACCACGACCGGGTGGTCGCCGGAACCCGTCGTGTGCGCGCTCACAGTCACTGGCCTATGGTACCAGCTCGTACCATCCTCCCGGAGAGCACGGTACGAAGCCGTACCAAGGGAGGGACCGCGTGACCACCGAAGCCGCTGCACCTGCCGTCGGGAAGGATTCCGACGTGCCGCACCTGTCCGTCGCCATCGTGGGGAACGGATTCTCCGGGCTGGGCACCGCGATCCGGCTGCGGCAGGCCGGCGTCGAGGACTTCCTGATCTTCGAGCGCCACGGCGACGTCGGCGGGACGTGGCGGGACAACTCCTACCCGGGCTGCGCCTGCGACGTGCCGAGCCACCTGTACTCGTTCTCGTTCGCGCCGAACCCGGACTGGAGCCACGCGTTCTCCCCGCAGCCGGAGATCCACCGCTACCTGCAGACGATCCACCGCGAGTACGGCATCGAGCGGTTCACCCGGAACCACCACGAGGTGACCGAGGCCCGCTGGGACGACGGGACGCAGCACTGGACCGTGACCACCACGCAGGGCACGTGGACCGCGGACGCCCTCGTGCTCGGCAGCGGCGCGCTGTCCGACCCGTCGTTCCCCGACGTCCCCGGCCTCGACGACTTCGAGGGCGAGGTCTTCCACTCGGCCACCTGGCGCCACGACCTCGACCTGCGCGGCCGGCGCGTCGCCGTCATCGGCACCGGCGCCTCGGCCATCCAGTTCGTGCCCGAGATCGCGCCCGTCGTCGGGCAGATGACCGTCTTCCAGCGCACCCCCCCGTGGATCATGCCGCGGCGCGACCGCCGGATCACCGGGATCGAGAAGTGGGCGTTCCGCCGCTTCCCCGCGCTGCAGAAGCTCAACCGTGAGGCGATCTACTGGGCCCGCGAGACCTTCGTGCTCGGCTTCAAGGACCCGAAGCGCATGGCGAAGGCCGCGAAGCTCGCCGAGAAGCACATGCGCACCCAGGTCACCGACCCCACGCTGCGCGAGAAGATCACGCCGAGCTACTCGATGGGCTGCAAGCGCATCCTGCTGTCCAACACCTACCTGCCGGCGTTGGACCGCCCCAACGTCGAGGTGGTGACCGAGAAGATCACCGAGGTGCGGCCGCACGCCGTCGTCACCGCCGACGGCACCGAGCACGAGGTCGACACGATCATCGCCGGCACCGGCTTCGCGATCAGCGACCTGCCGATCAGCCACCGCGTGTTCGGCCGCGACGGGCGCAGCCTCGCCGAGCACTGGGGCGACACGATGTTCGCCCACAACGGCACGATGATCAACGGCTTCCCGAACCTGTTCACGCTGCTCGGGCCGAACACCGGCCTGGGGCACAACTCGGTCGTGTTCATGATCGAGGCACAGATCAACCTCGTGATGGACGTGCTGCGGCGGCTGCGGACCCGGTCGGTCGGGGCCGTCGAGCCGCGCCAGGACGTGCAGGACCGCTTCGTCGAGGAGATGCAGCGCCTCACCGAGGGCACGGTGTGGACCGACGGGGGCTGCCGGTCGTGGTACCTGGACGGTCACGGGAACAACTCGGCACTCTGGCCGACCTTCACGATGCCCTTCCACCGGCGCCTCAAGCAGATGAAGACCGACGAGTACGTCCTCACCCCCCGACGAGCCCTGGAGCGTTCGTGACCTACGACATCACCGGCCGAGTCCTCTTCATCACCGGCGCCGCCCGCGGTATCGGCGAGGCCGTGGCTCGGGCCGCCGCCGCGCGGGGGGCCCGCGTGGCCCTCGTCGGGCTGGAGTCCGACCGCCTCGAGCGCATCGCCGGCGAGCTCGGCCCGCAGCACACCTGGGCGCCGTGCGACGTCACCGACCAGGCCTCGCTCGACGCCGCGGTGAAGCACACCGTCGCCGAGCTCGGCGGGATCGACGTCGTCATCGCGAACGCGGGCATCGCCAACCACGGCACGGTGGCGGAGTCGCCCGCCGACGTGATCGCCCGCGTCATGGAGGTCAACCTCATCGGCGTCTCGCGGACCGTGTCCGCGACGGTCGCCGAGGTGGAGAAGCGCCGCGGCTACTACCTGCTCGTGTCCTCCCTGGCCGCGTTCACCGCCCTGCCCGGCATGGCCGCGTACTGCGGGTCGAAGGCCGGTGTGGAGAACTACGGCAACGCGCTGCGCTTCGAGCTCGCCCACCGCGGCATCGGCGTCGGGACCGCCCACATGGGGTGGATCGACACCGACCTCGTGCGCGACGTCAAGGCCGACTCCTCGACCTTCGAGGACACCCTGCGCAAGCTGCCGCCGCCCCTGGGCAGCATCGCCACGGTCGACGAGTGCGTCGCGGGCTTCCTCGAGGGCATCGCGAAGCGCAAGCGGCGCGTGTTCGTCCCGAAGTCGGTCGGGCTGCTCGCGGGGCTGCGCCCGATCACCTTCTCCTGGCTCGGCGACCTCCCGATCATGGCGCAGGCGAAGAAGATGGTGCCGCAGCTCGAGGAGCAGTTCCGCAAGACCGGGCGGGCGTTCGGGCGTACCTCCGTCGGGATGGGTGAGCCGAAGGGCTGAATCCCTCGTTTCATTGAACGAACCCTCAGCGACCTCACGCCGGGGGTGTTCTGATGGCCGCGTGACCGACCTCGCCACCGGACCCGTCTTCACCGACGCCTACTGGGCCGACCCCTACGGCACGCTCTCGCGCCTGCGCGAGATCGCGCCGGTCCGGGAGGTCGACCTTCCCGACGGCGGGTCCACGTGGCTGCTCACGCGCTACGCCGACGTGCGGGCGGCGTTCGTCGACCCCCGCCTGGCCAAGGACTTCCGCTCCACGATGCCGCCGGAGCAGCGGCCGGCGGAGCCCCTGATCCCGGGCCCGGCGGGGCACATGCTCCTGCTCAACGACCCGCCGGTGCACACCCGGCTGCGCAAGCTCGTCGTCTCCACCTTCACGGTGCGCCGGATCGCGGCGCTGCGCCCCGCGATCGAGCAGATCGCGACGACGCTGCTCGACCGGGCCGAGCAGGCCGGCGACATCGACCTGGTGAACGACTACGCCGTGCCCCTGCCCATGCAGGTGATCTGCGAGCTGCTCGGGGTGCCGCTCGACGACCGGGACGCGTTCGCCCTGTGGTCGCGCACGATGATCGACGACACGTCGACCCAGCCGGAGAAGCACCAGGCGCAGGCCAGCCTCACCGGCTACCTGTCCGAGCTGGTCGCGGCGAAGCGGGACGCGCCCGACGAGGCCCTGCTCTCCGCGCTGATCCGGGCCTCGGAGGACGGCGACGCGCTGTCCCACGACGAGATCGTCGCCATGGGCATGATCCTGCTGATCGCGGGCCACGAGACGACGTCGAACCTCATCGTCAACAGCGTCCACGCGATCCTGCGCGACGACGCGCTGCGGGAGCGGGTGCTCGGCGCGGACTCCCTCGCCCCCGTCGTCGAGGAGTTCCTGCGCTGGACCTCGCCGGTGGCCAACGCGCCGGTGCGCTTCGCCACCGAGGACATCGAGATGGACGGGGTGACGATCCCGCGTGGCGCGCTGGTCACGCTGTCGGTGGCGGCCGCCAACCGCGACCCCCAGCGGTTCGACGCCCCCGAGCTGTACGACACCGACCGGGACCTCACCGGGCACGTCGCCTTCGGCCACGGCATCCACTTCTGCCTGGGCGCCTCGCTGGCGCGCCTCGAGGGCGAGATCGCGCTCACCGCGCTGTTCGGCCGCTTCCCGCGCCTCGCGCCGGCCGTGCCGCTCGAGGAGATCGTCTACCGGCACAGCATGCTGATCCACGCCCTCGCCGCGCTGCCGGTGCGACTCTCGCCGGGGTCCTGACACACTGCGCCCATGGGCGACCTGCGCTGGGTGCTGGCGGTGGACCACGGCACCTCGACGACCACCGGGGCCGTCGCCGACGTCGATCCCGACGACGGGTGGACGCGGGTCTCGACGGTCGCCGTCGACGGCGCCACCGAGCTGCCGTCGGTGGTCCTCTCCCGCACCGACGGCGCCGTCCTCGCCGGTCGCCCGGCCCTCGAGGCCGCCCACGCCGAACCGCAGGCGGCGGTCCTCCGGGGCCGCGACTACCTCGGCGCGGCCACCGGCGGCCGCGACGACGCGCTGCTCGCCACCTGGCCCCGCCCGACGACGGCCGTGAACGTCGCGACCGCGCTGATCGCCCGCGTGCTGCAGGCCGAGGCCGGGCGCCGCGGCAGCGCGCCGAGCGTGCTCGCGCTCGTCCACCCGCCGTCGTGGACCGACCCCGCCACGGGGCGGGCGGCGCTGACCGCGGCCGGCCGGTCCGCGCTGGGCGCCGTGCCGGGCGCCGGCGACGCCGAGGTCGCGCTGGTGCCCGCCCCCGTCGCGGCCGCGGTGCGGCTCGGCGGGAGCGGACCCGTCGTCGTGGTGGACCTGGGTGGGGGCGGCACCGAGGTCGCGCTGGTCGACCGGTCCGAGGGCGAGCACGGCACCACCGCCGCCCGGCTGCGGCCGGGCACCCGCACCGTGGACGTCGGGGCGGAGTCGCTCGACGACGCGCTGACCCAGCTGGTGCTCGACCGGGCCCGTCCCGCCCTGGCCGACCGCATCCGCTTCTCCGCCGACCCCGAGGCCCACCGCGCCTGGTTCTGGCTGCGCCGCGGGGTGCACGACGCCAAGCCGCGCCTGGGCACCGACGGGTACGTCGACATCGCCGTCCCGGTCCTGCCGCCCGAGAACCCGGGGCCCGGCGCCGTCCGCATCACCCACGACGACCTCGGCCCCCTCTTCGCCCCGGCCCTCGAACAGGTGGGCGCGGCGACGGTCGACCTGCTCGGGGACGACCGCCCTCCCCTGCTCGTGCGCGGCGGGATCGCGGCGCTGCCCGGGGTCCGCGACTGGCTAGCCGCCCGGACCGGGTGCGCGCTGGCGGGCGTGGAGGACCCGGGCGCCGGGTCGACGACGGGCCTCGTGTGCGGCGCGGCGGCGTGGGCCGCGGACCGGGCGTCGCTGGGTCGCTGACCCCCTCCCTCGGGTCGGCAGGAAAGCGTCGTTGCTGCCATCCGGTGACAGCAACGACGCTTTCCTGCCACGCGGGGTGCGGGTACACCCCACCCCATGGAGGGTGACGCGGTCCACCGGGCGGCCGCGCGACTGAGCACGCTCGCCGGCGCGACGGTGACCCGCGCCGAGTTCCGCAACCACCTCGCGGGCGCCGACCTGCGCGGGGCCGTGCTCGACGCGACGAAGGCGCACGGCAAGCATCTGCTCAGCCGCTTCACCGACGGCCGCACCCTGCACTCGCACCTGCGCATGGACGGCTCGTGGACGATCGTGCGCAAGCACCGGCCCGACGGCCGGCCCGCCCTCCCGCGCCACCTCCTGCCGAACCTCCGCGTCGCGATCACGCTCGACGACGGGCGCAGCCTCGTCGGGCTCGGCGTGCCGGTCACCGACCTGCTCGACACCCGCGACGAGCACCGCGTCGTCGGCCACCTCGGGCCCGACGTCCTGGCCGGGCAGCCGACCGCGACCCAGGAGCACTTCGACCTCGACGAGGCGCTGGCACGGCTACGGACCGACCCGTCCCGCGCCGTCGTCGAGACCCTCCTCGACCAGCGCGGGGTCGCGGGCTTCGGGAACCTGTGGGCCGTCGAGATGTGCTTCCTGCGCGGCCTCGATCCGTGGCGGCCGGTCGGCGACGTCGAACTCGAACCGCTCCTCGCGCTCGGCCGGAGGATGATCCGGCACTCCCTCGAGCACAACACCGGGATGACGACGACCGGGGTGAAGCGCAAGGGCCGGAACCACTGGGTGACCGGGCGGTCGAACCGTCCCTGCTATCGCTGCGGCACGCTCGTCCGGTTCCGACCCGCGACCGGGGCGCACTACGCGCGCGAGGTGTGGTGGTGTCCGTCGTGCCAACCGCGTCAGGATGAGCGGCGTGGAGAACGCGCCGGAACCGCGGATCGGGGACCGTGAACGCCGCGAGGTCGACGAACGCCTGAGACGGGCCCAGGACGACGGCATGATCACGCTCGCCGAGTACGACGAGCGCGCCCGGGCCTGCTACGCCGCCCGCTACCGCAGCGAGCTCGACCCCCTCACCGCGGACCTTCCCGACGAGGGCCCGTCCCCGGCCCCTCAACCCGAGCCACCGACCGTCGTGGCCGAACCGTCGTGGCACGAGGACACGCGATCCCCCGAG
Source organism: Actinomycetospora sp. NBRC 106378 (assembly GCF_030269685.1). Lineage (GTDB taxonomy): Bacteria > Actinomycetota > Actinomycetes > Mycobacteriales > Pseudonocardiaceae > Actinomycetospora. The sequence continues at coordinate 157,006 of NZ_BSTT01000004.1, read as the reverse complement.
CGTCGACGGCGACGACGTCGCGTCCCGGGCGGCGTCGTCGGGCTCGTCGTCTTCGTCGCGGTGGCCGCCACCGCACCCGGCGTCCTCGGGGCGAGCCAGGGCGCGGCGGTGTTCGGCAGCCGGGTCGTGCAGGTCGCGGCCGGTCAGAGCGACGTGCAGGTCGGGGTGCTGTTCGGCTCGACGAAGGTGGTGGTCCCCGACGGCACGCAGGCGCGCACCTCGGGCACCACGATCTTCGGGTCCACGAACTGCGAGACGGCCTGCGCCCCGGAGCCGCCCGGCGCACCGCAGGTCCAGGTGTCCGGCCGCGGCGCGTTCGGCAGCGTCGAGGTGCTCACCGCCACCGAGTACGCGCAGGACCAGCAGCGCCACGACCGGGACGACTGACGCCTCCCGCGACGTGCGCGAGAGTGCCGTTCGCAGCTTCTCAGTGAGCGAGAGTGCCGTTCGCGCGCCCGGGATCAGGGCGGCGGGAAGGCCGACGGGTCGGCGACGGGCCCGATCACCACGACGGCGGGCGGGCGGAGTCCGGCGTCGACGATGGCCGACGGGAGCTTCGCCAGCGGCGCGCGCACCGTGGCCTCGCCGGGCAGGCCGCCCTCCCGGATCGCGATCGCCGGCGTCTCCGGGTCACGGCCGCCCGCGACGAGCGCCTCGGCGATGTGCGGCAGGTTCTCCACCGCCATGAGCAGCACGACCGTGCCGGTGAGCCGACCGAGCGCGGCCCAGTCGACCAGCGACTGCTCGTGCCCGGGCGGCAGGTGCCCGGACACGACGACGAACTCGTGGGTGATCCCCCGGTGGGTCACCGGGATCCCGGCGAAGGCCGGCACGGAGATCGCGCTGGTCACGCCCGGGACGACGTCGACCGTGACGCCCGCCGCGGCGCACGCCTGGATCTCCTCGTAGCCGCGGCCGAAGACGAACGGGTCGCCGCCCTTGAGCCGGACCACCCGGTTCCCGGCCAGCGCCTCGTCGACCAGCACCGCGTTGATCGTGTCCTGGCTCATGTAGCGCCCGCGCGGGAGCTTGGAGGCGTCGATGACGGTGACGTCCGGCGGCAGCTCGTCGAGCAGGGCCTGCGGGGCCAGGCGGTCGGTGACCACGACGTCGGCCTGCGCGAGCGCCTGCCGGCCGCGCACGGTGATCAGGCCGGCGTCGCCCGGGCCGCCGCCGACGAGCGTCACCCCGGGGTTGCGGTCGCCGCGGTGACGCCGGTCGGCGAGGGTGCCGCTGCGCAGCGCCTCGACGACGCCATCGCGCACCCCGGCCGCGCGGCGCGGGTCGCCACCGCCGATGACGCCGACCGTGACGTCGTCGTAGCGCCCGACCGCGGGGGTCACCGCGGTGCCCTCCCCCGCGCTGTCGGCGCGCACGCAGAACACGCGGGCGCCCTCGGCCTCGGCGGCGACCGCCGCGTTGACCGCCGCGGAGTCGGTGGCGGCCACGCAGTACCAGGCGGCGTCGAGGTCGCCCGTGGCGTACTCCCGCTGCTCCCAGGCGATCTCCCGCGACGACGCGAGCGCCTCGAGGGCGGTGGTCACGGCGGGGCTCACGACGTGCACGTCCGCTCCCACCTCGAGCAGCCCCGCGACGCGGCGCTGGGCCACCGAACCGCCGCCCACGACGACGACGCGGCGACCGGCCAGGTCGAGTCCGACGGGATAGAGCGTGCTCACGGACGTGTCTCCTCGGTCTTCTCGGCGACCCCGGCGCTGTCGAAGGTGGCGACCTCGGCGAGCGCCCGCGCGGCAGCGGCGACCAACGGAGCCGCCAGGAGGGCTCCGGTCCCTTCGCCGACCCGCATCCCGAGGTCGAGCAGCGGCTCGAGCCCCAGGTGGGCCAGCGCCAGGGTATGGGCAGGCTCCACGGAACGGTGACCCGCCAGCCACGCCTGTGACGCATTCGGGGCGAGCGCAGCCGCGACGAGGGCCGCCGCCCCGGCCACGACACCGTCGACGACGACGGGGGTCCGCAGCGCCGCGCCGCCCAGCAGCAGCCCGGCGATCCCCGCGATCTCCAGCCCGCCGACGGCCGCGAGGGCGCCGAGCGGGTCGTCCGCCGCCGCACCCCCTTCCGACCGAAGGGCCCCGTCGCTCGATCTATCCGCCGAAGGGCGCCCCTCGCCATCGGCGTCGGCCGCACCCGGTCCCGACCGAAGGGCCCCGTCGCTCGATCTATCCGACCGGAGGTGCCCTTCGCTCGACGGGGCGCCCGGCAGCAGGCCGTGCCGCGCCAACGCCGTGCGGATCACGGCCGCCTTGCGCGCCAGCATCGCGTCGTCGATCCCGGTGCCACGGCCGGTGACCACCTCGGGCGAGGTCCCGGTGAACGCCGACACGAGCGCGGCCGAGGCGGTGGTGTTGGCGATCCCCATGTCGCCGGTGACGAGCAGCCGGTTGCCCGCGGCGACGAGGTCGCGCGCCACCTCGATCCCGGCGACGACCGCCTCGCGGGCCTCGGCCCGGGTCATCGCCGGCCCCACCGTCATGTCGGCGGTCCCCCGGGTGACCTTGCGGGGCAGCAGGCCGGGCGCCGGGTCGATCGTCGCCGCCACCCCGACGTCGACGACCACGACCTCCGCGCCCACCTGGTGCGCGAACGCGTTCACGGCCGCCCCGCCGGCGAGGAAGTTCGCCACCATCTGGTGGGTCACCTCCTGCGGCCACGGCGTCACGCCCTGGGCGTGCACCCCGTGGTCCCCGGCGAACACCGCGACGACGGCGGGCTCGGGGACCGGCGGCGGGCACTGCCCGGCCAGGCCGGCGAGTCGCACCCCGACCTCGGCGACCTGCCCGAGCGCCCCCGGCGGCACCGTCATCCGGGTCAGTCGCTCGCGGGCGGCGGCCTCCCCCTCGACGGTGGAGAGCGACGCGCACGCCGCCAGCGCGTCGTCCAGCGCGTCCCCGCCGGGGTGCGTGCCCCAGGCTCCGTCGTGCACGGCCCACTCCAGGGGTCGGCGCCGGGCCCAGCCGGCGCTCTCCAGCTCCGGCGCGTCGGCGAACTCGGTGACGTGCCCGAGGCACAGGTAGGCGACGATCTCGAGGTGCTGCGGGAGCCCGACCCGCTCGCCGAGCAGCGCCGCCATCTCCCGCTCGCGGAAGAACGACACCCACCCGACGCCGAGCCCCTCGGCCCGCGCCGCCAGCCACAGGTTCTGCACGGCCCCGGCCACGGAGTGCGCCGCCATCCGGGGCTGGGTGGCCCGCCCGAGCACGTGGCGCCCGCCACGCGTCGGGTCGCAGGTCACGACGACGCCGAGCGGCGCCTCCCGGATCGCCTCGACCTTCAGGCCCGCGAAGGCCCGGGCCCGCGCGGCCGGCAGCGACGCCGCGAACGCCGTGCGCTGGGCCGCCGCGAGCTCGGCGAGCTCGGCCCGCACCGCGGGATCGCGCAGCACCAGGAAGTCCCACGGCTGGGAGAAGCCGACGCTCGGCGCGGTGTGCGCGGCCGCGAGGACCCGCCCCAGCGCCGCCTCGTCGACGGGCTCGGCGGTGAAGCCGGTCCGCACGTCCCGCCGCGCCGAGAGCACCCGGTACAGCGCCTCCCGGTCCCCGGGCTCCAGCTCCGTCATCCGAGCACCTCCCGCAGCACGTCGATGAACGCGTCCATGGTCGTCCGGTCCCGGACGGCCACGCGCACGTGCTCCCCGTCGAGCCCCGGGAACGTGTCGCCGCGCCGTACGGCCCAGCCGCGGTCCCGCAGGCGGTCGCGGACGTCGGTCCGGCCCGGGAAGCGCAGCAGCACGAAGCTGGACGCCGGGGCGGAGCCGCGCACCTCGACCCCCGCCAGCCTCCGGAGCGCGGCCAGGAGGTGCTCCCGGTCGTCCCGCAGCGCGACCGCCGCCGCGTCGGCCTCGGCCCGCGCACCCGCCGTCGTACAGGCCTGCATCGCCTCCAGCGCCGGAGTGGAGACCGACCACGGCGGGGCGGCCGCGGCCAGCCCCGCGACGAGGTCGGCGGGGGCGAGCACGTAGCCCACCCGCAGGCCCGCGAGACCCCAGGTCTTGGTGAGGCTGCGCAGGACGACCAGCCCCGGCAGGTCGGTCCGCCCGGCCAGCGACTCCGGCTCGCCGGGCACGGTGTCGGCGAACGCCTCGTCGACGACGAGCACCCGGCCGGGCCGGGCGAGCGCCGCGAGGGTCGCCGCCGGGTGCAGGACCGAGGTCGGGTTCGTCGGGTTCCCGACGACGACGAGGTCGGCCTCCTCGGGCACGTCCCGCGCGTGCAGCGTCAGGTCGCCGTCGAGCACGACCCGCTCCACCGCGTGCCCGGCCGCCCGCAGCGCGGCCTCGGGCTCGGTGAACTGCGGGTGCACGACGACGGGTCGGCGGGGGCGCAGGGCCCGCGCGAGCAGCACGAACGCCTCCGCGACGCCCGCCACCGGCCACACCTGCGCCGGGTCGCGGCCGTGGGCGGCCGCCACCGCCGACCGTGCCGCGCCCGCGTCGGGGTAGGCGGCGAGCCCGGACAACGACGCGGTGAGGCGCTCGGTCAGCCAGGCCGGCGGGGTGCCGGCCCGGACGTTGACCGCGAGGTCGACGAGGCCGGGCCCGACCTCGGTGTCCCCGTGGTGGGCGAGGTCGTAGGCGGCCGCGGCGTCGTCGGGAAGGAGCGCCGTCACCGCATCTCGCCCAGGCGCGCGCCCGAGGCGGCGCGCAGCAGCGCCGCCTCGACCGCGGGCACCGACGCCGCGAGGACCGAGGTGACCGCCCGCGGGGCCGCGCCCGGGTCCCAGCCCTCGGCGTCCATCCGCTCCAGCAGCGCGTCGGTCAGGGTCTCGACGCGGGCGGCGAGGTCGGCCCGGGAACGGACCGGCCCCGCGCCGAGCAGGTCGAACGGGACGGTCGCGCCGTCACCGAGGCAGGCCAGGGCGAGGGCGGCGCGGACGTCGTCGACGGCGCGCGTGCGCCACGTGGCCGGTCGGGGGCAGACGGTGTGGCGGCGCAGGGAGCGGGAGGGACCGCCGGGCCGTCCGGTGTGGGGGGCGTGCGTCATCGCAGGCAGGCCTTCCTCGGGTTCCTCGCCCGATCGGCCGGCGGTCCCCGGGGTGGAGCCGTCGGCGTGCTGGTGGCACCTCACGACGGCCGGAGTCTCCTGGCTCCCGGATCGACGCTCGCCCCGGCCTTCCCGCCGGTTGCCCGACCGTGGCCATGCATGGGGTCCGCTCCCCGGTGACAGTGGCGGGACCGCGCCGGATTCACACCGGCTTCCTCCGCGTCCGTCGACCCCTGACCCGACCACACCACGGGTCGGGGGTCAACGACGTGGGCATCACGTGCCCGACGCTCAGTGCAGGATGCCCTGCCGGAAGCCGCGGGCCACCGCGTCCGCGCGGTCGCCGGCGCCGAGCTTGCGGAACAGGCGCCGTGCGTGGGTCTTGACGGTGTCCTCCGCCAGCGACAGCGACGCCGCGATCTCGGAGTTCGACAACCCCTCGCACATCCCCAGCAGCACGTCGAGCTCGCGGCGGGACAGCTCGGTGGTGGCGGGCCGGCGGCCGCGGGCGCTGAACGGCCGCGGCCCGGTCTCCTCCCCGGCGCGCAGGAATCCCTTGGCCCCGCGCTCCAGGGCCACGCCCGCCGCGCGCGGCTCGTCGGACGGGCCGCCGACGACGAGGACGGCGACGTCCGGCGCGGTGGTGCGCACGGTGTCCAGCACCGCGATCCAGTCCGTGCCGGCCCGGTCCAGGCCGTGCGCGTCGGCCGCGACCAGCACCAGGTCGGGCCGCTCGAGCTCCATGGCGGTGGTGAGCTCCTCGCCCGGTCCGACCCCCCGCACCACGTCGAACCCGGCGTCCACCCCGCGGGCGACCCGCTCCCGGGCGGCGGCGTCCGGCGCCACGATCAGGCAGACGGGCACGGCGGCTCCTCGGTTTCGGTCGATCGGCGTCAGACTCCCACACGGAACCGACACCCCGACCCCCGCCCTGCCGACACGTTTCAGGACATCACCCGTCCGGGTCGCGTGTCAGGCTCCCCCGCATCTCCCCGACGGGCTCCCCCTTCCCGACGACGGGTGGTGCGGCCACCGCGCGCAGCCCGTCGGACGTGGGGACGCCGACCGCGTCGAGCACCGCGAGCAGGATCGGTCCGAGCGCGCGGGCCGCGCCGTCGTGGACCTTCGCCGCGAGGGCGGTGCCGTCGGGGAGCGCGGCGACGAGCACGCCCTCGGCGCCGGACTTCGCGACGGCGCCGGGCAGCTCGGTCATCAGCACGGTGTCGAGCCGGCCGGTGCCCGCGACGAGGTCGGGCCGGGCCCGCATCGCCGCCGCGACCCGCGCGACGACCGGATCCGCCGGTCGCGCGAGGGCGTGCGCGAGCCGGGCCAGTCCGTCCAGCGGGGTGACGAACGCGGGGGCGCCGCAGCCGTCGACGCTCGCGCCGAGGACCGGGCCCGCGAGCTCGTCGACCGCCGCCCGGCACGCCTGCTGCAGCGGGTGGGCCGGGTCGAGGTAGGCCGGGTCGCCGCCCGCCGCGACGAGCATCGCGGCGTGCTTGCCCGAGCAGTTCATGGCGAGCGGGGTCGGCCCGTGCCCCGCGGCCAGGTACTGCCGCATCGCGGCGGCGCCCAGCGGCAGGTCGGGCACGCAGCCCAGGTGCTCGGGGGTCAGGCCGTGGCGCGCGAGGAGCGCGGTCACGGTGGCGAGGTGGACCGGCTCGCCGCTGTGCGAGGCACTCGCGATCGCGACCTCGTCGTCGGTGAGGTCGGCCCCTGCGCGCAGCACCGCGACCGTCTGGGCGGGCTTGAGCGAGGAGCGGCCGTAGACGGGCGCGGCCGGGTCACCCGCCGTCAGGCAGGGAGAGCCGTCGGGGCGCAGGACGACGAGGGAGACCTCGTGGACGGACTCGACGAGACCGCCGCGGGTGCTGCGCACGTGGGCACTCACGGTCGCCATGGCCACCTCTTCTGCTCACGAGGGCTCCGCCCACCTAGAACGCCGCCCGCTCCGCCAGCCGCCGCGCCTCGCCCGCGCGCTCCTCGGCGTCCTCCACGCGCGGGTCCGCCCACGCGTCGGGGCCGTCGGCGATGTTGATGCCGACCAGGGCCGAGGCGGCCTCGGCGGCGCCGGCGGCGAGCAGCGCGGCGGTCACGGCGTCGCCGGAGAGCGCGTCGGGACCGTGTTCGGCCAGGGCCGCCGCGATCTCGGTGACCCGGACCGCGAGCCCCAGCACGTCCAGCGGCACCTGCACGATCGCCTCGGTCGCCCCGGCGTCGCCGCCCGGGGCCCTCCGGGCGGCGAGGAACCCGGCGAACGCGGCCACGTCGTCGTCGGCCAGGACGAGGGCGCGGCCGCGCAGGCCGTCGAGCTCGTGGGACAGGTCGACGGCGGCGGGATCGGTCCGCGCGGCCGCCTTCGCGACCTTGCCCGCCAACCCCGCGGCCAGCGCCGCGGTGATCGCGGCGGTGGACCCGGCGGCCGGGCCGGGTCCCTTCGCCGCGAGCGCGTCGCCGAGCTTCCCGACGGGGACCTCGCCGAGCGGGCGGGGACTCCCGCCGGCCACCTAGAACAGCCCCACGATCGTCCCGTCGGGCTTGACGTCGATCGAGTGCGCAGCCGGCTGCTTGCCCAGACCCGGCATCGTCCGCATGTCGCCGCAGATCGGGTAGACGAACCCGGCGCCGACCGACGCGCGGACCTCGCGGACCGGCATCCGCCACCCGGTGGGGGCGCCGAGCAGCTTCGGGTCCGACGAGATCGACAGGTGGGTCTTCGCGATGCAGACCGGCAGGCCGCCGAACCCGTTGCGCTCGTAGAGGTCGATCGAGGTGTTCGCGGCCGGTGCGTAGTCGACGCCGTCGGCGCCGTAGACCTTCGTCGCCACCGTCTCGATCTTCTCGCGCAGCGACGCGCCGTCGGGGTAGAGGAGCTGGAAGTCCGACGGTTCCTCGGCCGCCTCCGCGACCGCCTCGGCGAGCTCGGCCGCCCCGCGTCCACCGTCCGCGAAATGCGTCGACACGGCCACGCGCGCCCCGAGCGACTCGGCGATCTCGCGGATCGCGGCGTGCTCGCTCGGGTGGTCGGTGGGGAAGGCGTTGATGCACACCACCGGGGAGACGCCGTGCAGGCGCATGTTCTCGATCTGCTTGCGCAGGTTCGCCCCACCGGCGTGGACCTCGTCGGGGTTCTCGGCGAGCAGCGCCTCCGGCAGCTCCTTGCCCGCGACGATGCGGTGGTTGCCGCTGTGGGCCTTGAGCGCCCGCACGGTGGCGACGACGACGGCGGCGTCCGGGGTCATCCCCGACGCGCGGCACTTGATGTTGAAGAAGCGCTCGGCCCCCATGTCGGCCCCGAAGCCCGCCTCGGTGACGAGGAAGTCCCCGGCGTGGATGCCGATCCGGTCGGCGACGATCGAGGAGTTGCCGTGGGCGATGTTGCCGAACGGGCCGGCGTGCACCAGCACCGGCGTGTTCTCCAGCGTCTGCATGAGGTTCGGCTTGAGCGCGTCGCGCATCAGCGCGGCCATCGCGCCGGCGCCGTGGATGTCCTCGGCGGTCACGGCGTCCCCGTCCGGGGTGTAGCCGACGACGATCCGCCCGAGCCGCGAGCGCATCTCCTCGAGCGAGTTCGACAGCGCGAGGATCGCCATCACCTCGGAGGCCGACGTGATGTCGAAGCCCGACTCGCGCGGGACACCGTCCAGCCGCCCACCGAGCCCGGTCACGACGTTGCGCAGCGCCCGGTCGTTCACGTCGAGCACGCGGCGCCAGGTGACGCGGTACGGGTCGAGCCCGGCGGCGTTGCCCTGGTAGAGGTGGTTGTCCAGCACCGCCGAGAGCATGTTGTGGGCGCTGGTCACGGCATGGAAGTCGCCGGTGAGGTGGAGGTTGAACTTCTCCATCGGCACGACCTGCGAGTAGCCACCGCCGGCGGCGCCGCCCTTGATGCCGAACGTCGGCCCCATCGAGGGCTGGCGGATCGCGATCACGCCGCGGCGCCCGATGTGGGAGAACGCCTGCCCCAGGCCGACCGTGGTCGTCGTCTTGCCCTCGCCGAGCGGCGTCGGGGTGATCGCCGTCACCACGACGTACTTGGCCGTCGGGCGGTCCGCCATCACGTCGATCGCGTCGAGCTCGATCTTGGCGACGTCGCGGCCGTGCATCTCCAGCAGGTGGGAGGGCAGGTCCATGGCCGCGGCGACGTCGTCCAGCGGCTTCAGCGTCGCCTTCTGGGCGATCTCGAGGTCCGACGGGATGCTCATGACGGATCACACAAGCAGAGACCGTCCCGGCCGTCGACGTGAAGTGACCTCGCGCCTACTGCGCGCACGCGCACTGAATCGTCGGAGAGAGTGGCGTCCCGTGGACCCGACGACCCTGCTCACCCAGATCGCCCCGATCTTCGCCGTGATCGCGGTGGGGGCGGTCGCGGCCCGGTGGGAGCGCTTCTCGGAGTCCGCCGCCGCGACCCTCAACGACCTCGTCTACTACCTCGCGCTGCCCGCCCTCATCTTCGACTCGGTGGCCGAGGCCGACCTGTCGACGGGCGTGTCCGGGACGGCGATCGCCGTCGCGTCCGGCCTGCTCGCGGTGGGCTACGCCCTCGGTGTCCTCGCGGCCAGGGCGATCCGGATGCCGCTGCGGGAGGCGAACGCGGTGGGCACGGTCGGCGCCTGGGGCAACGTCGGCTACCTCGGCATCCCGCTCTCGCTCGCCGTGCTCGGCCCGACGGCCGGGTTCGCGGCCTCGTTGGTCTCGACGATCCACACGGCGCTCGCCATCTCGGTGTTCATCGTCGCGGCGACCCTGGTCGACCGCGACCGGTCCTCGCGCGGGCTGCTGGTGCGCACGGTGGCGCGACGGGTGCTGGGGAACCCGATCGTCATCGCGATCGCGGCGGGCCTGCTCGTCGCCGCGAGCGGGTGGCGTCTGCCCCGTCCGGCCGCGACCACCGTCGAGCTGATCGGCGCGATGGCCGCCCCGGGCGGCCTGTTCGCCCTCGGGATCCTGCTGCGCGGCGCCGTCCCGGCGCTGCGCGGCGGGAAGCTCGGCGGGATCGCCGTCGCCGTCGTCCTGAAACTCGTGGTGCTCCCCGCGCTCGCGGTGGCCGCGGTGCACCTGTTCGCCGTGCCCGCCCCGTGGGCGGCGGTACTCGTGCTGATGTGTGCGCTGCCGGACGCGGCGACGGTGTTCGTCCTCATGGCGCAGTACCGGACCTGGTACCGCGAGAGCACCGCCGCCGTCGTCCTGACCACCGTCGGGTCGATCGTGACGCTGCCGGTGGTGCTGACGCTCGCGCTCTAGTTGCTCATCCAGAGGCTGCGGCGCTCCTCGTGGGTGCGGGCGTGCGCGATGCGGTCCACCGCCGCGCGCTGCTCCTCGTTCGCCGTGCCCAGGGCCACCGCCCGCTCCGCGTCGGCCATCTCGCGATCGGCGCGCGCCTCGTCGACGTCGGACGGCGTCGCCGCGATCTGTCCGCGCCGGGCGTCCTCGGGCTCGCCTGCGTACCTGCCGGCCATGCTGTTGCTCCTTCGTCGCACGGTGGGCCTGCTGCTCAAGCCCCGCCACCCGCGGGATAGACGCAATGTGCGCGCAACAATCAGCGCTGTGTCCGACACGACTGCCGCCGCCGTGGTCCTCGCCGGGGGGCGATCGAGCCGCATGGGCCGGGACAAGGCCCTCTTGAGCTGGGCCGACGGCACGCTGCTCGACCACGTCGTGGCCGTGGCGCGCCGGGCCGGATGCGGTCCAGTGGTCGTGGTCGGGGCCGCCGGATTCCCCCGGCCGGTGGACGGCGAGGGGGTCCTCGCGGTCACCGACGACGAGCCGGGGCGCGGGCCGCTGCAGGGCATCGCCACGGGCCTGACCGCGGCGGCCGGGGCCGGCCGCGCGACGGCCTTCCTGTGCTCGGTCGACCTGCCGCGGCTGCACCCGGCCTACGTCGGCGCGGTGCTCGCCGCGCTGGGCGACGCCGAGGTCGCCCTCCCCGTGCTGCACGGCCACCGTCAGCCGCTCGCCGCCGCCTACCGGACCACGCTCGGCCCCCGGGCCACCGGCCTGCTCGCCGCCGGCGCCCGCCGCCCGGCCGAGCTGTTCGCGGTGAGCGAGGTCCGGGAGATCACCGCCGACGACCTCCTCGCCGACCCCGTAGTGCGGGCCGCCGACCCCGGGCTCCGGGCCGTCGCCGACGTCGACACCCCGGAGGAGTACGCGGCCGCCGTCGCCCGGGAGCGGGAGGAACCGGACGACGCCCGGGCGTGACCCCGCCCGACGTGGGAGGTTGATCGTCATGACGACCGCGCCCCGCTGGCAACGGTTCCTGGGCGAGTCCGTGGTCGGCATGGCCGTGGCCGCCGTCGTGGTCGGTCTCGGGGCCGGTCTCGGGGCGGTCGTCTTCCGCGAGCTCATCTTCGGGGTGACCCGGCTCGTCACCGGGACCACCGACTACGCCGCGACGCCCGGGGCGCCGCTGCCGTGGTGGCCGGAGATCGGCCGCTGGTTCCTCGTGGCCGCGCCCGTGGTCGGCGGCCTCCTCTACGGCCCGCTGGTCTACCGCTACGCCCGCGAGGCCCGCGGGCACGGCGTCCCCGAGGTGATGCTCGCGGTCGCCGAGAACGACGGACGCATCCGGCCCCGCGTCGCCGTCGTGAAGTCGATCGCCTCCGCGCTGACCATCGGCACCGGCGGGTCGGTCGGGCGCGAGGGCCCGATCGTGCAGATCGGCTCGGCCATCGGCTCCAGCCTCGGCCAGTGGATGCGGATGCCGACCTCCCGGCTGCGCCTGCTCGTGGCGTGCGGCGCGGGCGGGGGCATCTCGGCGACCTTCAACGCCCCGATCTCCGGCGTCTTCTTCGCCCTCGAGATCATCCTGCTCGACTTCACCATGCTCTCGTTCGTCGTGGTGGTGACCGCGTCGGCGGTCGCGAACCTCGTCGCCCGGGCCTTCGAGGGCTCGACGACGTTCCTGAAGCTCCCGCCGTTCTCCGTCGACTCGCTCGCGCAGTTCGGCCTGTTCGCCGTGGTCGGCCTCGTCGGGGCCCTGGTCGGCGTGCTGTTCACCCGCGTCCTCTACGGCCTGGAGGACCTGGCCGACACCGTGTGGAAGGGCCCGGAGTGGCTGCGCCCCGCCGTCGGCGGCGTGCTCGTCGGCCTCCTGCTCGTCGCCCTGCCCGAGATGTACGGCGTCGGCTACCCCGTCCTGCAGGCGGGCGTGGCCGGCCGGTACGCGCTCGGCTTCCTGCTCGTCCTGCTCGTCGGGAAGCTCCTCGCCACCAGCCTCACGCTCGCGATCGGCGGCTCCGGCGGCATCTTCGCTCCCTCGCTGTTCCTCGGGGCCATGACCGGCACCGCGCTCGGACTCGGCTTCGCGGCCCTCGCACCGGGCGTCGCGGGCCCGGCCGGCGCCTACGGCCTCGTCGGGATGGCCGCCGTCCTCGCGGGCGCGACCCGGGCCCCGATCACCGCCGTCGTCATCGTCGCCGAGATCACCGGCGAGTGGTCGCTCGTGGTCCCGCTGATGATCGCGGTGGCCCTCGCGACCGCGCTCTCCCGCCTCGTCTCCCGCGAGACGATCTACACGATGAAGCTCTCCCGCCGCGGGATCCGGCTGACCCCGCCCGGCGCCCGCGAGTGGCGCCCGTTCGGCCCCGGGGAGGTGCTCGACCTGCCCGAGGAGCGGGTCCTCGTCCGGGTTCCCGTCCCCGACGACCGGTGGGCCCCGCCGCCCGCGTTCGCGCGGCTGGACGGCGGGACGGACGATGCGCGGGTGCTCCTCACCGGTCCGACCGACGACCTCGACACCCTCGCCGCGTCGCTGCGCCCGGGCGCGGACCGATGAGGCGCGCGGTCGTGCTCGTGGCGGTCCTGCTCGGGGTGCTCGCGGGCTGTGCGGACTCCGACAACCCGGCGAGCATCCCCGCCGGACAGTCCACGGCGGCGGGGGCACCCGGTCTCGAGAACCGGTCCCCGGACGCCGCCGAGAACAAGCTGCGCCTCGCGCTCGCCGATCCCTGCTACACCGACCCCGACCCACGCGCGGTGTGGCCGCGGTGCGGCCGCTGGGTGGAGGAGACCGCCTCGACGGCGCGCACGGCGGCGAACGCCCTGCCCGACGACGCCGCGGTGACGAACGCGGCGACCGCGGTCGGCGCCGCCCGCGACGCCTACGTCGCCCGCGGCTGTCCCGCGACCGCCCCGGGCGGGACGGTCGACGTGAGCGCCTGCGTCGGCGGGCTCGTGGCCGCCCGCACCGCGGTCACCGGTCTCGCGCGAGCGCTCGGGTCGCCGGGCTGAGGCCGGCCCGGCTCGCGGCGGACCGCGCCCCGCGTCCCTAGGCTCGCCGCCATGAGCAGCCTGACCGACCCCGCCGTCCGGGACTTCCTCTCCCACGGCACCCGCACCGGCAAGCTGGGCTGGACCGCGCGCGACGGCCGGCCCCTCGTCGCGCCGATCTGGTTCCTGGTCGAGGGCGACACCCTGGTGTTCAACACCGGGCGCGACACCGCGAAGGGCAAGGCCCTCGCGCGCGACCCGCGGGTCGTGCTCTGCGTCGACCTCGAGGAGCCGCCGTTCGGGTTCGTGCAGGTGCAGGGCACGGTCACGCTCTCCGAGGACCCCGACGAGCTCCTCCGCACGGCCACCGAACTCGGCGGGCGCTACATGGGCGCCGACCGCGCCGAGGAGTTCGGGAAGCGCAACGCGGTGCCCGGGGAACTCGTCGTGCGCGTCACGCCGACCAAGGTCCTCGCGTCGCTGGACATGACGGCGTGACCGACCGGCCGGCCCTCGCGGAGGAGTTCGACCTCGAGCCGCACCCGGAGGGCGGCTGGTTCCGGCCGATCTGGACCGCACCCGCCGTCGTGAGCCCGCCCGGGTACGGCGGCGAGCGCCCGACCGGGACGGCGATCCACTACGTCCTCGCGCCCGGCGAGCGCTCGGGGTGGCACCGGGTGCGCTCGGACGAGCTGTGGCTCTGGCAGCGCGGCGGCCCGCTCTCGGTGTGGATCGCCGACGCCCCGGCCGGCGGGGTGGAGCACCGGCTCGGTCCCGACGACGGTCTCACCGCGCTCGTCCCGGCCGGTTCCTGGCAGCGGGCGGAGCCGACCGGGGGCGCCGAGGTGCTGGTGACGTGCGTGGTCTCCCCGGGCTTCGACTACGCCGACTGGGAGCTCGCCGACGACGCCTGATCAGCCGCCCTCGGCGGGCTGCGCGGCCGGCTGCTGCGCCTGCTCCTCCGGCTGCTGGGCGGGCGCCTGTGGCGCGGCGCCCTCGGCCGGGGTCCCGGGCTCGACCGGCACGGGCTCCGGCGCGGGCCCGGCGCTCGGGGTCGGGGCCGCCGAGGAGGTGGTCTCCGGCGCCCGGCTGGCCGTCGTGGGCGCGGCCGTGGTGGTGGTCGCCTGCTGTCCCTCGCCGGTCGCCGTCGTCCCCGGGTCGGTCCCGGCGACCGGCACGAACTCGCCGAACGTCTGCTTCGGCGTGCCCTGCACCGCCCCGTTCATGAAGTTCTGCCAGATGTCGCTCGGGATGCCGTGCCCGTAGATCGGCCGGCCGTCGTCGTACTGGATCGGCGTGTTGTCGTCGGTCCCGACCCACACCGACGCGACCACCGACGGCGTGTAGCCGACCATCCAGGCGTCGTTGTTCTGGTTGTCCAGGTGCGACTGGACGGTGCCGGTCTTGCCGGCCGCGATCCGGCCACCGGCCAGTTGGGCGCCGTCGTAGGTCGGGACGTCCCGCATCGCCTCGGTGACGTTGCGCGCGACCTTCGGGTCGATGCGCTGCTCGCCCTGGTCGGCGGCGCCGTCGTAGAGGACCTCGCCGCTGGCCGTGGTGACCTTCTGGACCAGGTGCGGCCTGTGGTAGACGCCGTCGTCGGCGAACGTCGCGTAGGCCGCGGCCATCTCCACCGGCGTCACCTCGGCGTTGCCGAGCGCGAGCCCCGAGTTCGGGTTGTCCAGCTTCGCGGTGATGCCGGCCTGGTGGGCGGCGTCCGCGACGGCCTGCGGGCCGACCTCGTTGCCCAGCGCGGTGAACACGACGTTGTTGGACAGCGTCATCGCCCGCTTGAGCGTGCAGTTGCTGCAGTCCGCGCCCTCGACGTTGCGCACGGTCTTCCCGGGCACCGACTGTCCGTCGAACTGGGTGCTGATCCCGATCGGCGGGTCGTGCTGCAGGGCGGCGAGCATGACGAACGGCTTGAAGGTCGACCCGGCCTGCTTCTGCACCTGGGCGTAGTCCAGGCCCGAGCCGTTGTCCCCGCCGTAGTAGGCGAGGATCGCGCCGGTCCGCGGGTCCACCGACACGGCGGCGGTCCGCAGGTTGCCGGGCTTGCCCTTCATCTCCGCGCGCACCGCGTCGACCGCGTCGGACTGCTTCTGCGGGTCGATCGTGGTCTGGATCTGCAGGCCCTCGGTGACCAGCGCGTCCTCGTCGATCCCGAGGCTCTTCAGTTCGTCCTTGACCGCGTTGTAGATGTGCCCGCGGTCGTCGTCCGGGACGCCGTTGCCGACCTTGCGCGGCGGGATCGTCATCGGGAACGTCGCGATCGCGCGGTCGCCCGCGGACAGCCAGCCCTGCGAGACCATGCCGTCGAGGACGTAGGCCCACCGGCGCTGCGACCCCTGCAGGTTCACCGCGGGGTCCCACTGCGACGGAGCCTGGATGAGCCCCGCGATCATCGCGCCCTCGGCCGGGGTGAGCTGGTCGACCGACTTGGCGAAGTACGCCTGCGACGCCGCCTGGATCCCGTACGCGCCGCGGCCGAAGTAGATGCTGTTGAGGTAGTCCTCGAGCACCTGGTCCTTCGAGTACTCCTGCGTGATCTTCGCCGAGATGATCAGTTCCTTGAACTTGCGGAAGTACGAGTGCTCGGACCCGACCATCGCGTTCTTCACGTACTGCTGCGTGATCGTCGACCCGCCGCCCTGCCCGCCCGTGACCTGCTTCCAGGCGGCCTTCGCGATGCCGGAGACGTCGAAGCCGGAGTTCGTGTAGAAGGTGCGGTCCTCCGCGGAGAGCACCGCGTGCTGCACCGGCAGCGGGATCTGCGCGATCGACACCTTCTGCCGGTTGCCCTGCTCGCCGGGCGCGACGCGGGCGAGCACCGTGCCGTCGGAGAACGACACCGTGTTCAACTGGCTCTCGACCGCCGAGTCCGCGTTCGGCACCGGGATCAGCAGCCAGCCGAGGGTCAGCGTCAGGATCGGGACGCCGACGCACGTGGCCAGCATCGCGTAGCCCATCCGGCGGCGGCGACGCCACAGCCGCGCCGCGACCGGCAGCGACTCGCCGTCCTTGCCGTCGAGGTAGCGCTGCACGTACCCGTCGATCCGGTGGCCGGCGCGGACGAGGTGCTCCCCGCCCGGCCAGTGCACGACCTTCGCGGCCACCGCCGCGAGCAGGGTCGCGACGGCGGCGGCGATCCGCCCGCGCGGCGGGGCGGCACGGTCGTCGCGGCTCGGCACCGCGGACGGCGTGATCCGCGTCCGCCCCGGCAGAGCTTTCGGGCCCGCCTTCGGGCCCGCCTTCGAGCCCGCCCTGGCACCCGTCGCCCGGCGCCCGGCGGCCCGGGAGAGCCCGTCCCGGCCGGCCGCCCGACGCTCGGCGCGGGTCTGCATCGACTGCGGCGTCGTGGTGGTGCGGCGGGTCGACGTGGTGGTGGTGGATGCGGTGCCGGTGGTGGTCGCCGACGCCGCGCGGGTCGGCTCGGCCGTCCCGTTCTCCGTGCCGTCCTTCCCGACGGCGGGTGCGATGGCCGTGCCGTCGGGCGTACGGCGGGGCGTGGGCCCGTCCTGACCCTCGGGCGCCGAGGGTGCTCGCCGGTCGTCGACCGACGCGTCGGGCCGGACGGGCGCCGAGGACCGGGAGCCGGTCGACGGGGCGTCGGGCCGCTGCGAACCCGTCGGTCGGGCCGGGACGGCCGTGCCCGGGCCGGGACCGGCGGCGCCCGGACGCTGCGGGCCCGCCGGCCGGGCCGGAGCTCCCGGCGCTCCCGGGGCTCCCGGAGCGGCGGCCCCAGGTCCGGCGGGCGCGGGAGGCGTCCCGGGACCGGCGGGGCGGGCCGGCGCGGGCGCCGGGGCCGTGGCAGCGCGGGCGGTCGGTGGGACGGGGGCACCGGGCCGCACCGGGGCCGACCCGGTGACGGGCCGGTTCGGCGTCGCGGGGCCGGCCGGCCGGGCCGCGCCACCGGGGCGGGCGGGGGGCGGGACGACGGGACGGGGCTGCGGCCCGGAGTCGGTGCGCGCGCCGGGCACCGCGCGCGCCCCGGTCAGCCCGGTCGGTGCGGGCTGCGAGCCGGGGAAGGAGGGGTGGCCGACCGGGCGACGGGCCGGGGTCGACGGGACCGCCGGGCGGGCCGGCCCCTGCCCGCCCGGACGCTCCGGCAGCGGCCGCGCCGGGGGCGGCGGCACCGTGGGCGGCTGCTGCAGGGCCGTGGAGGTCGACCCGCCGCGGGAGGACCGCGAGCCGGTCAGCAGGCCGGCGGCGTGGGTGCGGCGCTCGGGCTCGGCGTGCCGCCCCGGCGCGTCGACGGCGGCCGCCGTGCGGAAGGAGGTCGCGGACAACGCGTTCGGGAAGCCGACCGGCGGCGAGGGCGGCGCCGGGTCGTCCGCGGGGCGCGGCCGGAAGATCTCGCCGTAGTCGCGGTCACGGTCCGTCGCATCGAGGTCGGGCGCCGGGGGCGGGGGCACCTCGTGCGGTGCCGGACGCTCGTGACGCGAGGCCCGCGAGTGCGCTCCCGCCACTGCTCCACCTCCCGCGTCCCACGCCGGCGGGTCGACCCGCCGATCTCGATTGGATCACGATCCGGTCACTGTCCGAACCCGGTCCCCTGCGCTGGACACCGGCACCACCAGGGACCGCCGCGCAGGCCATCCCGTCGGGGTCAACGGCAGCCGGAGGGGACGGATACAGGGGGAACGTGGCGCGCTCCGTGACCGGATGGAAACATGCGGCGAGCGGTGTTCGGGCGCGCCCCGGATGGGCGACACTGTCCTCCGCTCGCGGGAGGGCGGCCGGTCGCCGATCCGGCCTCCGTCCCGCCATCCGCCGGACCCGACGCGCAGAGGTGGCCCATGACCGACGAGCCGGACGATCCCCGCGGGGCGACTCCGGGTCCGTCGAGCGGCGCCGGCGGCGCCGAGGGCCCCGAGGACGCCGACCGGCCGGGGCTCGTCGCCGGCGAGGCGGCGGCGATCGCCCGGTTCGGCGACGGTCCCGCGCTCTTCTCGGCCGACGTCCCCGCGCCGCGCCACCCGCACGTCGGCCCGCTGCTGCCCCAACGTCGGCTCGCCTTCCGTGCCGGGAACGGGCGGGAGGAGGCCGCCCGCGCGACCGGCACCGACCCGTCGTCGGGAACGGAGCTCGTCCTGGCGCCGCGGCGCCTGCCCGCCCGGCCGGAGGAGGACCTGGCCGGCCGGTGGCGCCGCGCCGGGATCGCAGCCCGGCGCGGCGTGGCGGTGGCCGTGGACTGGACGGCGCGCGGCGTCGTGGCCGCCGTGACCGTGCTCGGCGCCGCGGCGAACGCCGTCGTCGGCCTGATCTTCGGCCCCGAGCGGCCGGCCCTGCCCGAGGGCCGCCGCTAGAGCTGAACGCCCCGCGTCAGCGCGCCGTCCACGACGAGGTTGGTGCCGGTGACGAAGGACGCGACCGGGCTGGCCAGGAACGTGACCGCCACCGCGATCTCCTCCGGGCGGGCCATCCGGCCGGTCGGGTTGAGCCCGAGGGCCCGGTCGTAGAGCTCCGGGTCGCCCGACTCGATCGACTCCCAGACGCCACCCTCGAAATAGGTGTTCCCCGGCGACACCGAGTTCGCCCGGACCCGGCCCGCGAGCTGGTGGGCGAGACCCTGGGTGTAGTGCACGATCGCGCCCTTGAAGGTGCCGTACGGGCCCGCCGCGAAGTCGATCTCGCGTCCGGAAACGCTGGAGATGGTGACGATCGACCCGACGCCGGACGCCTCCAGCGACGGCAGGGCCGCCTCGACGAGACGCACCGTGCCGAGCATGTCCGTACGGAAGGACGCCTCCCAGTTCTCCTCGGTCGGCGGGATGGCCAGCGCGGAGACGTTGGCCACGACGACGTCGATCCCGCCCAGCTCCTCGGCGCTGCCGGTGACCCAGGCGCGCAGCGCGTCGCCGTCGGCCACGTCGACGGCGCTCCCGCGGACGTCGTGGCCCTGCGCGGTCAGCTCGGCGACGGTCTTCTCGACGCCCTCGGTGCCGCGTGCGCAGAACGCGACCGTGGCGCCCTCGCCCGCCAGACTCTCCACCACCGCCCGACCGATGCCCTTGCTGCCCCCGGTGACCAGGGCCTTCCGGCCGGCCAGCTGCAGGTCCACGTCCGCCTCCTAGAGCTGCGCCGCGCGGGCGCGCAGATCCGCGTGCAGGCCGTCGTACGGCTCGACGCGGGGCAGGAACGCCTTCGACACCTTCGTCACGGCGCTGTAGTTGGTGTCGACCACGTTGGCCAGCGGGGCCAGCGAGATCTGGGTGAGCAGCTCGTAGGCGTCGAGCCGGTCCAACCCGTGCAGCGCCCCGAGCCAGGAGATCATCTCCTTCTGCCCGATCCGCCACGCGTCCTCGAGCGGCCGGGACGACCCTACGGTGATCAGCTCGTCGTCGCTCTCGATCCGCGGCCAGAGCGGCGCGGGCGCGACGTCGGCCTTGATCAGGTCGACGATGAGCGTCACGTTCATCGCGCCCTCGACGGCGGTGCCGCACGACTCGCCCTCGCCCTGGCGGTAGTGCCCGTCGCCCACGGAGAACAGCGCGCCCGGCTCGTTCACCGGCAGGTAGCAGGTGACCCCCGCGCGCATCTCCGGCGTGTCCATGTTGCCGCCGAACGCGTCCGGGGTCAGCGACGACCGGACCTCGCGGGCCGCGGGCGCCACGCCGACCGTCCCGAGCATGGGCGCGACCGGCAGGTCGACGGAGAACTCGCTGCGCCGCGCGACGAAGGTGACCGTGTTCCGCGCCCGGTCCAGCTCGTAGATCCAGGTCAGCTCGGGCAGCGGGTCGTCGAGCAGCGCGGTGCGGTCGGTGCCGGTGAGGCCACCGAAGAAGGGCACGAGGGTGGACGCGCCCCAGTCGCGCGCGGGCGTGAGGTCCACCAGGTGCAGCACCAGCGTGTCGCCGAGCTCGGCGCCCCGGACGAGGAACGGCCCGGTCTGCGGGTTGAGGAACCGGGGGTCGAGCACCGCGCTCGCGAGGTCGGTGACCGCGCGGATGCGGCCGCCGAAGGCGTCGTCGCACCACAGCCGCATCACGGTGCCGGGGTCGACCTCGCGGACCGGGGCCACGCCGCCGAAGGTCCAGGCGTACTGCTCGGGGGTCGGGGTGAACTCGAGCTCGGTCACCGCGGCTGGATCTCGCCCATGGGACCGAACCCGTCGTGCGGGGTGTCGATGTAGAGGATCTGCGGCTGGGCCGAGACGAGGTCGGGCATCTGCTCGAAGAACTCCTTCACGTAGGGCTGCGAGGTGTGCGTGGAGCCGGCGTCGGCATCCCGGAAGCCCTCGATGCAGATGTAGGTGTTCTCGTCGGTGAGGCTGCGGCTGAACATGAAGTACAGGCAGCCCTCCTCGGCGTTCACGTTCCGCGCGTAGGAGTCCGCCAGCGCCAACCAGTCGTCGGTCCTCTCGGGCCGGATCTGCATGACGATGTTGATGACGATCACGACGGGCTCCCTCGGGCGCGACGACGGTGCGCGCCGATCCTGCTGGGTCCGCGCGCCGAGGTCCAGCGGTCAGAAGTGGTCGGCGCCCGTGAGCTGCTGCTCGAGCCGGTCCGCGGTCTCGGTGACCAGGCGGAACGGGCCCTCGAACTCGGCGAAGGTCAGGTCCTCGAGCGGCGCGGCGTGGCGGAAGACGGCGATGCCCCCGACCGCGGCCGCTCCGCCCACCACGGCGTCCTCGGCCAGCTCGAGGAGCCGCCGGGCGTCGATGTCGTCGAGCTTCGCGATTGGCGACTCGATCTGCATCCAGTCGTGGCCGCCGACCTCGCCGCGGTGGCGCACGTACACGAGCTGGTCGCGGTCCTCGCCCGTCGGCAACCGGAAGGTGAGGCTGTCCGCCTTCTGCGCCATCACCTCGTACCGGACCCGCACCCAGAGCACCAGGTCGTCCCAGCTGGCCACGTGCTCCTCCTCGACTCGGACGGTGCGTGCGGAACCGTAGCAGCGGGTGGTCCGCCTCAGCGGGCCCCGACGACCGCGGCCCGCTGCTGACGTCGGGTGTCGGCCGTGTGCCACCGCTCACACCGGGGCCGCGACCTCACCGGGCCCCCACGAGCTTGTCCCAGGCGAAGCTGCCGACGGTCGCGGTGGCCCCGGAGCGGTCGAGCAGCCGCAGCAGGGCGGCGCCGTCGCGTGGGCGGTCGGCGGCGTCCTGGGCGGTGGCCCGGCGCAGCACGGGCACCAGGCGTGGCGAGAGCCGCCCGACGCCGGCGAAGGCGTCGGAGGGCGGGCCGTCGAGGATGCGGCGGGCGATGTCGACGATGTTCTCGCCGTCGAAGAGGTGGTCGCCACGGGCGGCGAAGACCACGCAGCACGCCCAGGCCCACACGTCGGTGGCCGGCCCCGCCCCGTTGCCGGTGACCTGCTCGGGAGCCATGTAGCCGGGCGTGCCGACCATGTTCCCGGCCGGGGTGTGGTGGGTCTGGCCGACGACCCGGGCGATGCCGAAGTCGACGACCTTCGGCCCCGCCGAGGTCAGCAGGATGTTCCCGGGCTTGAGGTCGCGGTGGGTGATGCCGTCGTTGTGCAGCGCGGCGAGCGCGCGGGCGAGGGCGATCGCCATCCGCGTCAGCGTCTCCGCGTCGCGGACCGCGCCGCTCTCGCACACGTACGCGTGCAGCGACGGGCCGTCGAGCCGCTCCATGACGATGTAGGGCATCGAGCCGTCGAACCCGACCCCCAGCACGCGGGCGGTGTAGTCGCCGGTGACCTTCTGCAGCGTCTGGCCCTCGCGCAGGAAGCGGGTGCGGGCGTCGACGTCGTCGAGCAGGTGCGGCGCCAGCACCTTGATCGCGACCTGGCCCGCGGTGCCGGCCCGGTGCCCGAGGTACACCGTGCCCATGCCGCCCGAGCCCAGGCGGCCGGTGAGCTGGTACTCGCCGACGGTCCGCGGGTCGTGCGGGGTCAGCGGCTGCTCCGGCGGCGCCAGGTCGATCAGGCGGGTCGCCGACGTCGGCGGGCGCGACGCGGTGGTGGACCGCGGACCGGCGACGGGCGGCGGGGTCCGGCCCGGGCCCGAGCGCGGCCCCGCGGGGACACCGATCGGGGGGCGGGCGGCGGTGCCGGGCCGCGCGCCGGTCGAGCCGGCCGCGCCGAGGGACGGCGCCGGGCCGCGCCGCGACCGGATGAGCCGGCGCTCCTTCGGGTCGGGGAGCCGGGCGGCGCGCAGGGCCTCGGGCAGGACGGGCGGCGTGGCGCACAGCTTCGGCCGCATCGCGCGGACGACGGCCTGGTGGCCGAGCAGGAACAGCCCGGCGGCGAGGGCCCCGTTGTCGAGGCCGATGAGCAGCAGCAGCCCGAAGACGAGCGCGGCGAACAGCCACGTCGTCCGACGCCGGGACAGCGGCCAGGGCCGGGTCACCGGCATCGCCCGGCGGCGCTCGACGTCCAGCGCGGCGACGTGCAGGGTGGCGACCGCCAGCGCGAGGAGCACCGAGACCACCGTGGCGACCACGAGGACGGTCGAACCCGAGCCCGGCGTCGGGAGCCCGGCGTCGTCGAGGGTCGCCACGAAGCGGTCGATGAGCTCGCGGCGGTCGGCGTTGCCGCCGGAGGTCAGGCGGGCGGTGAGCACCGCCCCCACCACGGTGATCACGCCGGCCAGCCCGGCGAGGCCGAGGACGACCGGCACCGGGTCGCCGGCCTGGCGGTGCAGGTGGCGCACGGCGCGGCGCCGTTCCGGCCCGGTCACCCGGGCGACCCGTCCGGTGACCACGCGGTCGACCAGGAGGGCCTGCCGGCGGCGGGCGACGAGGGCCCGGTAGAGCGGCGAGGCGCACAGGGCGACCAGGACGCCGACGACCAGCGGGGCGAGGAGCCGGAGGCCGGCGCCGGGCTCGAGCGTCACGGGGTCCCTCCTCGGTGTGCTGGGCGTCCTGGGCCGTTCGCGCGGGGCTCGACGTTACCCGGACGTGCCGTCGGATCGGCGTGCGTCGGGGCGGGCGGGTCGGCTCCCCGCGACCCGCTGCGTCACCCGGCGCGCCACCGAGCGCGGCGCCTCGGCCGGCAGCGACCGCAGCCGCTCCCACCGGCCGCGCACCGGATGGCGCAGGACGACGTCGCCGAAGGAGTGCCGTCCGCGCACGCTGACGTGCAGGTCCCCGCGCTCGCGGCGGTGCACCGTGTCGTCGCGCACCGACCCCGCGGAGATCCGCAGGTCGTCCACGTCGACGGTGGCGCCCTCGGGCACCACGATCGTCGGCGTGCACATGCCCGTGGCCAGCTCGACCGCGACCACCGCGGTGGCGCACTCCGCCTCGGACAGGTCGAGCAGCACCCGGCCGACCCAGCTGTGCACCCGCACCGTCGGGGGCACCTTCCACAGGCCGCGGCGGTCGATCGACCCGCCGAGCCCGGCCTCCAGTTCGAGGACATCGCTCCCGTGCGAGGAGTGCAGCACGAAGCCGGGCAGGTCCGAGAGCAGGCCGTCGAGCTGGTCGCGGTAGCGCGCCGCCTGCGCGATCGCGGCCCGGTCGGAGTACTCGACGGGCGTCAGCCGCCCGGCCACCATCGCCCGCGCGAGCATCGCGGCGACGTCCTCGCGCTCGGAGTCGGAGGCGCGTTCCCGCGGTGGGTCGACCGGATCGGGTTCC
This sequence comes from Actinomycetospora sp. NBRC 106378, assembly GCF_030269685.1. Taxonomy (GTDB): domain Bacteria; phylum Actinomycetota; class Actinomycetes; order Mycobacteriales; family Pseudonocardiaceae; genus Actinomycetospora. Next base: position 133,245 of record NZ_BSTT01000004.1, on the reverse strand, counting down.
TGCGCTGCGCGGCGCGCCATGCCCTCGATCATAGGTCGGACCGCTCCACGGGCGAGGATGGTCGGCGTGGCGGAGGGGAACCGGCGGACCCGGGCGCTGGGCGTGCTGCTCGCCCTCCTGGTCGCCGCCGTCCTCGGGTTCGTCGTGCTGGGCGGGCACGACACGCCGGCCGGCGGCACCCGCACCACGTCCGCCGCGGGCTCCCCGCTGACGGGCGAGCCCGGCGACCCGGGGCGGGCGGTGCTCGCCGTCAAGGTCGACAACGCGCCGGAGGGTCGGCCCTGGATCGGGGTGGGCGACGCGGACGTCGTCTACGTCGAACCGGTGGAGGCCGGGCTGACCCGGTTGCTCGCCGTCTTCGCCTCGCACCTGCCCCCGACCGTCGGCGCCGTGCGCAGCCTGCGGGAGTCCGACCTCGACCTGCTGGCCGCCTACGGCCGCCCGGCCCTGGCCTACTCCGGGAACGCCCCCGAACTCGACGCCGCCGTCGCGGCCGCCGACATCGACGGGGTGTCCGCGGAACGGGTCCCCCGGGCCTACCGCCGCGCGGGGGACCGGCCCGCTCCGCACAACCTGCTCGGGGACCCCGCCGCGCTCCTCGCCGCCGCCCCGGACGCGGCGGGCCCGCGTGACGTCGGGTTCCGCTTCGGCCCGGCGGGCGGGGGCGGGACCCCGGCGGCCGACGTCGTCGAGCGGGTCGGGCGGACCGAGGTGCTCGCCCGTGCCGACGGCGGCCGTTGGGACCTCACGGTCGGAGGCTCGCCGACCGACGTGCGTCCCGCGACGATCGTCGTGCAGCGTGTGGCGGTGCGGACCTCGGCGATCCGCGACGTCGCCGGCTCGCCCTCCCCCACCGCCGTGACCGTCGGCTCGGGCGCGGTCGACGTCCTGCGCGACGGCACCCGGTTCACCGGCACCTGGTCCCGGGCCTCGCCGGCCGACCCGACCACCTTCACCGGCGCCGACGGCGCGCCGCTCACCTTCGCCCCGGGACCGGTCTGGGTCCTGTTGGTGGCGGCCTGAGATCGGGTACTCCGGGGTATGGCTACCGGTGACAAGATCGACAACAAGGCCGACGAGCTCAAGGGCAAGGCGAAGGAGACCGTCGGGAAGGTCCAGGACGACAAGGACCTGCAGGCCGAGGGCAAGGCCGACCAGACCAAGGGCAGCATCAAGCAGGCCGGCGAGAAGATCAAGGACGCCTTCAAGTCCTGATCACCTTCCCGACGACGGGTCCGTGCGGCGGACCCGTCGTCGGGACGGTCGGGACGGTTCAGTAACCGCGGGAGAACCGCTCGCCGGCGAAGCCGTAGACGGGGGTGCCGTCCGGGTCGCGGCGGGCGAGGCGGTGGACCGCGAAGACGTTCACGCCGGGGATCGTGCCGCCGTTGACGCCGTCGGTCGGCGTCCGTGGGCCCTTCTCCACGAGCACCAGGTACTCCTCGGGCGGCGGCGCGGAGTCGATCACCCGCACGTCGTGGTCCCCCGCGCACGGGCCGTCCTGCAGTCGGATGCGCATCGTGCCTCCCTCCGGCGACGGACATCGTCGCACAGCGTGGCTACCGGTGAGTCACACCGCACAGAAGGTGCGAACTCCTTGACGGGCGGGTGCACGCAGAGGAGCCTCAGCTTCGTCGATCATGCCCCCCGTGATCGACATAAGCCCGGTCGGTGTCCCCCCGCCGACCGGGCTTCCTCACGTTCCGGGGCCGATGCCCGGTCGGCCGTCACCCGTTCGCGTCGCCGTCCCCCGGACCGGTCGCCCGGACGGACGTCGTCACCCGCCGTTCATCGATCTGATGCCGGCCGGTTGCCGGAGAACGTGTGAATCCCGTGCGGTCGGGCATTCTCCGTGGGCCGGGAGGACGAACGGCGTATCGGGGAGGCTGGTCTCGTGGACGACGACGAACGCCGTCACCTCCGGGACCTCGTGCACCGGGCCCACGTGGCGCTGAGCGCGGTCGCCGAACGGGGGTCCGAGTGCCCGGCGGGTGTCGACCGGTTCGACTGGACGGCCGACCTCCTCGACGAGCTCGCCCGGGTGGCCCTGCAGGTCGGGAACGCCGCGGCCGCCCTCTCCGAGGGCGCCGACGACGAGGTCGAGGCCCGGTCCCGTGAGCTCGCCACCGCGATCGTGCGCCGTCGCAACGACGCCCTGATCCCCCTGCCGACCTCCCGACGCCGGATGCCCCGGGCCGTGGTGCCGACCCAGCTCGACGCCCGCGCGATGTCGCGGCACGCCTGACTACCCTGCTCGCGTGTCACGCCCCGCCGACACCGTCGGCCGCCTGCTCGTGCGCTGCCCGGACCGGTTCGGGATCGTCGCCGCCGTCTCGTCGTTCCTGTCCGCCTCGGGCGCCAACATCCTGTCGCTGGACCAGCACACCACCGCCACCTACGACGGCACGTACTTCCAGCGCACGGAGTTCGCGCTCCCGTCGGGCGACCTCGGCCGGCTGCGCGCCGCCTTCGACTCCGACGTCGCCCGCCACTTCGGGATGGACTTCACGGTCACCGACACCGCCGTACCCAAGCGCCTCGGCATCCTCGTGTCGCGGATCGACCACTGCCTGCTCGACCTGCTCTGGCGCACCCAGCGCGGCGACCTCGACGTCACCGTCGACGTGGTCATCTCCAACCACCCCGACCTGGCGGCCGCCGTCGAGTCGTTCGGGGTGCCCTTCGTGCACGTCCCGGTGACACCGGAGACCAAGCCGGAGGCCGAGGCCCGGCAGGCCGAGCTGCTGGCGGGCGTCGACCTGGTCGTCCTGGCCCGCTACATGCAGATCGTGTCCGCCTCCCTGCTCACGGCGGTCGGCGCCCCGATGATCAACATCCACCATTCGTTCCTGCCGGCCTTCGTCGGCGCCGTGCCCTACCGCCAGGCCAAGGAGCGGGGGGTGAAGCTCGTCGGGGCGACCGCGCACTACGTCACCGAGGAGCTCGACCAGGGCCCGATCATCGAGCAGGACGTCGTGCGCGTGAACCACCGGCACACCGCGGCCGACCTCACCCGCCTCGGCGCCGACGTCGAACGCTCGGTGCTCTCCCGCGCGGTGCGGTGGCACTGCGAGGACCGCGTGATGCGCGACGGTGCGACGACGGTCGTGTTCTAGCCGGGCGCTGCTCCTGGGCCGCCGGTCGCGTCTCGGGGGCGGACAGGGCCCAAGATCTCGTTCTGCGGAGCGAAGTGCTCGCTGAGCGACCGCTTCGCTCCGCTCGATCGGATCTTCAGGCCGTCCAGGCCGTTCCGGCCGCCGGAGCGCGCGATCGGTTCGTCAGGCGGTCCAGGCGATCCACATCGCGAGGACGATCACCAGGAGCACGAGCAGCAGGGCGAGGGCCGGGACACCGCTCGGGGTCCTCGGGGTCGGCACGGCCATGGTGGTCTCCTCAACCGGACGGGGCGTGTTCCCCCTCATCGCGGCCGGCACGCCGGGTGTGAGCCGGAGTCACCCGATCGTGTCACCGGTGCGGTCGCGTCCCGCCACGAGCGACCCCTCCGGGGTGGGTCGCTCCCGGTGGCATCCTCGGTGGGGTGAGCCGGATCCAGCGGTACGACGACGGGCTCGAGGTCGAGATCCACCCCGGCCGCGAGGAGCTGGCCGCACGGGTCGTCGCCGAGCGCGAGGCCGTCGTCGGGAAGGCCCTGGACCTGATGTCGCTGTACCTGCGCCTGGATCGGCGCGGCTTCCACCTCGACACGATCGCCGTCCCGCGGGACGGCGAGGCCGAACTCAGCTTCTCCTGGAGCTCGGCCGCGGAGCCGGAGGCCGAGGGCTACACGCGCTTCGACGTGTTCGTCTCCGCCGACCTCCGCCCCGTGGGCTTCGCCGTCCGCTTCGTCTGAGGGACCGGCCCGAGCGGCCGGCCCCGAACGACCGGGGTCAGTTCCCGAGCCAGCGCTGCGGCGCCACCGCGGTGACGGCGCTGGCCGCCGCCTTGGCGCTCGCGGCCGTCGGCGCGGGCAGGTTCACCGCCGTCGGGACCGGCTGCGGCGTCGGGGCGCACTGCGCGTCGGAACCGCCGTCGGCCTTGCGGGCCGGGAGGGTGCCGTCGCTCAGGTAGCGCGCCACGATCTGGTCCTCGCACGGGGCCTGTCCCTGCAACGTGCCGGCGTGCGTCGTCCCGCCGGTGCCCTCGACGAGGGCCGACCTCGGGAACGACTGCCGCACGGCCAGCGCGCCGGAGTACGGCGTCGCCGCGTCCAGGGTCTCGGAGACCAGCAGGATCGGCGGGGCCGCCGCCCCGTTGACCGCGGTCGGACGCCCGGCGGGCACCGGCCAGTAGGTGCAGGGCGCGTTGAACCACGCGTTGGCCCAGGTCTCGAACGGCGCCTTCGGGTACAGCGCGGCGTTGCGCGCCCGGAACTGCGGGTAGCGCGACCACGGGGCGTCGGAGCACTGCACGCCGAGGTAGATCGCGTACCCGTTGTCGTCGGTGGGCGCCGGGTAGAGCGCGAGCAGGCCCGCCGGGTTGTTCTGGTTCACCCACGCCGAGAAGGCGGAGGCGATGTCCTCCCAGCCGTACACGTAGTAGCCGGCCTGCAGGAAGATGTCGTTCCACTCCGACGAGCCGATCAGGCCGCCGGCCGGCTGGGTCCGGAGCTTCTGGTACTGCTCGTCGTACTTCGCCCGCACGGCCTGTGCGGTGGTGCCCAGGTGGTAGACGGAGTCGTACTTCGCCACCCAGCCGAAGAACACGCCGATGGAGCGCTCGAACGCCACGTCCTGGTCGTAGTTGCCCTGCTCCCAGACGCGCGACGGGTCGACGACACCGTCGAGCACCATGCGGCGGGTCTGCTGCGGGTGCAGCGTCGCGTAGGTGGTGCCGAGGTAGGTGCCGTAGGAGAACCCGTAGAAGTTGATCTGCTGCTCGCCGAGCGCCTTCCGGATCGACTCCATGTCCTCGACGGTGTCCGTCGTCCGCAGGTGCCCGAGCAGGTCGCGCCCGGCGACGGCGCAGGCCGCCGTGTACCGGGCGGACTTGGCGAGCCACGCGGCCTCGGCGCGCGGGTCCTCGGTGGCCACGTAGTACGGGCGGTTGTAGCCGGCGTAGGTCTTGTCGCACGACAGCGACGGCTCGCTCGCGCCCACGCCGCGCGGGTCGAAGCCGATCCAGTCGTAGGCGTTCCCGGCGCCGTTCGGGACGCGGGACTGCAGCCGGGAGAGGCCGAGCCCGGAGCCGCCGGGGCCACCCGGGTTCACCAGCATGATCCCCTGGGACTGCGGGGTCTTGTGGGTGATCCGCGAGATCGCGATCCTGATCTTCCGCCCGCCCGGGTTCGCGTAGTCCAGGGGCACGGTGACGAACCCGCACTGCGCGCCGGCCGCGACCAGGGTCGTCGAGGTGCACGGACCGAACGTCACGGGGGGCGGCTGGTAGCCCGGCGCGGGCGCGGCCTGGGCCGGCACGGCGGTCAGGGCCCCGACCACGGCGAGGAGCAGGGCGGCGGCGAGGCCGACGAGTCGAGTGCGCAGCGGAGGCTCCTCACACGGATCCAATGACGCTGCGACTCTAAACACCCACACGGGGTAACGGGGTCGTCCTGCCCGATTCCTCCCCGGACGTGATCGTCACAGTGCGACCATCGGGGCGTGGAGTTCGTGGACTGGTCCGACGACGGCCCCGCGGTGGTCCTGCTCGATCAGCGCGCCCTGCCGCACGAGACGGAGTGGCTGACCCTGCGCAGCGTCGACGAGGTGGTCGCCGCCATCCGGACCCTCGCGGTCCGGGGTGCCCCGAGCCTCGGGATCGCCGGGGCCTACGGGGCGGCACTCGCCTGCGCGCTCGGCACCCCGGAGGCCGCGGAGCGCATCGCCACGGCACGGCCCACGGCCGTCCCCCTGAGCCTCGGCGTGCGCCGGGTCCTCACCCGCGCCGACGACGGCCCCGCCGCGGCCCTCGCGGAGGCCCGGGCGGTGGCGGCCGAGGCCGCCGTCGTGAACGCCCGGGCCACGGAGCGCGCCGCGGACCTCGTGCAGGAGCTCCGCCCGGGGCCGGTGCGGGCGTTGACGGTGTGCAACACCGGCGACCTCGCCTGCGGGCCGGGCGGCTCCGCCCTCGGCGCGATCCTGCGGCTGCACGCCCGCGGGGTGCTCACCGACGTGCTCGCCTGCGAGACCCGACCGCTCCTGCAGGGCGCCCGCCTCACGGTGTGGGAGCTCGCCCGGGCCGGCGCGCCGCACCGGCTCTGCGTGGACTCGGCGGGGCCGGCGGCCATCGCGTCGGGGCTGGTCGACGCGGTGCTGGTCGGCGCCGACCGCATCGCCGCGAACGGCGACACCGCGAACAAGATCGGCACGTACTCCCTCGCGTGCGCCGCCGCCCGCTCCGGCGTGCCGTTCCTCGTGGTGGCCCCGGAGGAGACGATCGACCCGGACACCCCGACCGGGTCGGACATCGTCGTCGAGGAGCGCGGCGCCGACGAGGTCCGCGGGACCACGACGCTCGCCGGCACCCCGGTGTACAACCCGGCCTTCGACGTCACGCCGTTCGACCTGATCACCGCGGTCGTCACCGAGAAGCAGGCCTGGCGCTAGGCGATCAGCTCCTCCGACACCGTCCACAGCCGCGCCGCGTTCTCCGGGTCGAGCGCGAACGCGGCGACGCCGTGGCGACCGTCCGACCGGTCGCGTCCGGTGATGACCGTCGCCTCGTGGCAGTCCTCGAAGTACCGGCCTCCCACCCCGTCCAGCAGCGGGGACACCGCGCAGAGCACCGACGTCGACGCGCCCTGCTCCGTGGTCTTCATCGGAGCGGTCGCGCCCGCCGCCCGCCGCGCGGCCAGCAGCGCCTCCATGTCGACGTGGCGCTGCAGACCCGTCGAGATGCCGCCCGGCATCAGCGCGTTCACGGTGATCCCGTCGTCCGCCCACCGCCGCGTGGCCTCGACGGCGAACAGCACGTTCGCGGTCTTCGACTGGGCGTAACCGATCCACGGGTCGTACTGGACGAACGAGAAGTTCAGGTCGTCGAACAGCACGGGCAGGCGCAGGTGCGCCGAGGAGGACACGGCGACGACGCGGGCCCCGTCGGCCGCGGCCAGTGCCCGGTGCAGGCCCGTGGCCAGCGCGAAGTGCCCGAGGTGGTTGGTCGCGAACTGCGCCTCCTGCCCGTCGATCAGCGTGCGCTCCGGCAACGCCATGACGCCGGCGTTGTTCACCAGCAGGTGCAGCGGGCCCTCCCACGCGTCGACGAACGCGGCGATCGAGGCCCGGTCGCCGAGCTCGAGCGGCCGGACGTCGACCTTCCCGCCCTGCGCGCGGAGGTCTGCCGCGACCTTCTCCCCGGCCTCGAGGTTCCGGACGGCGAGCGTCACCTCCGCCCCGTGGGTGGCCAGCGTGCGCGCGGTCTCGACGCCGATCCCGGAGGAGGCCCCGGTGACGACGGCCCGCCTCCCGGTCAGGTCGATCCCGGCGGCGACCTCGTCGGCGGTCGAGAACTCGCCGAAGGGGGTCTGGATGGTCATGGTCGTGCTCCCTCGAAACGTAGGGCTCCTACGGATACGGATCGACCGTACCACCGAAACGTAGGGCGTCTACGCTTGTCGTGTGTCACCCCGTGCCGACGCCCGCGCGAACCGCGACGCGCTCCTCCGCAGCGCGTCCGCCCGCTTCGCCTCCGACGGCGCGGACGTCCCCCTGGAGAAGGTCGCCCGCGAGGCGGGCGTGAGCATCGCGACGCTCTACCGGCACTTCCCCAACCGCGAGGCCCTGGTCGCCGCCACCTACGCCCAGGAGATCGCGTCACTCGGCGAACTCGCGGACGAGGGCACCGGCGCGGTCGCACTCGCGGGCTGGCTCCTGCGCTTCGTCGAGTTCGCCCGGACCAAGCGCGCGCTCGGCGACCTGCTCCACGCCCCGGGCGCCGACCACCCGCCCGCGCGAGGCGTGATCCTGGACGCCCTCGACCGCATCCTCGCCCGGGGCCGGGCCGACGGGACGCTGCGCGACGACCGCGACCCCGCCGACGTGCTCGCCCTGCTCGCGGGCCTCTGGACGCTGCCCGACGACGAGACCTGGCCCGTCCGCGCCGACCGGCTCGCGGGCTTCGTCCTGGACGGGCTGACGACGCCGCGCTGAACCGCTCAGCCCCGGAACGCCCGCGCCGCCGCGACGCCCGCGTCGAGGTCCCACCCCGGGACGTCGGCGACGGCGCGCAGCTGGTCGTGCGTGAGGTCGGCGCCCGCGGCGATCAGCGCGGCGACGGCGTCGGGGCGTACGGGACCCTCCACCTCGTTCTCCACGAACTCGACGACCATCTCCGCGCACCGCTCGTCGTCGACGAAGACGGGGTGCAGCGACGTGAACCCGTCGGAGAGGTCGTAGGGCGCCCGCGACCAGCCGGAGCCGTCCCACCCGTAGACGAAACCGACCCACGTCTCGCGCGCCATCCCGTCGACCGCCGGCGCCTCCCACCAGTCCGGCGCGCCCGCGAGGAGGTCGGTCTCCTCCTCCTGGAAGTACGCCGCCGCCTCGCGGAAGTAGGTGTCGGAGTACTCGTGGTCGTTCCCGACGAGCACGGCGCGCCCCTGTCCGACGAGGTGCAGGTCGGCCCAGTTGCCCCCGCCGTCGTCGTAGTGCCAGCGGGCGGGTTCGGCGAAGGCGCCGCTGCCCCAGCCGCGGGCGCCGAGGATCGCGGCGAACGCGGCCCAGCGGCCGCGCATCGTCATCGGGGCGGGCAGGTCGACCGGGACGAGAGCCATGCCCGGCATCCTGGCGTCACCCGTTCCGGGTGCAGGAGGGGGGAACCACCCGGTCCGACACAATGCGCCCATGTCGGTCCTCCGGGATCCCCTCACCCTCGCGGTGCCGTTCTTCATCGCCTTCGTCGTGCTCGAGGCGGTCTCGTTCGCCGTGTTCGCCGACGACGACCTCCGCGGCTACGAGCGCCGCGACACGATCACCAGCGTCGTGAGCGGCATGGTCGCTCTGCTGTTCAACACGGTGGCGCGCGGTGTCGCCCTGCTCGGCTACGCGGTGCTGTACGAGCTGACGCCACTGCGTCTCGACCCGTCGAGCCCGTGGACGTGGGTCGGCGTGCTGCTCGGCGTCGACCTGCTCTGGTACTGCTACCACCGCACCGCGCACCGGGTGCGGCTCGTCTGGGCCGCCCACCAGGCGCACCACAACAGCGAGTACTTCAACTTCTCCACCGCGGCCCGCCAGAAGTGGAACCCGTGGTTCGAGATGCTGTTCTGGGTGCCCTTGCCCCTGCTCGGCGTGCCGCCGTGGATGGTGTTCACGGCCTTCTCGATCACCCTCGTCTACCAGTTCCTCGTGCACACCGAGCGGATCGGCCGGCTGCCGGCGCCGGTCGAGTTCGTGTTCAACACGCCGTCGCACCACCGGGTGCACCACGCGAGCGACCCCGAGTACCTCGACCGCAACTACGGCGGGATGCTCATCGTCTGGGACCGGTTGTTCGGCACCTACGCCGAGGAGCGGCAGCGCCCCCGCTACGGCCTGACCACCCCGCCGCCCACCCGCCACGTCGCCGGGCTGCAGTACCACGAGTTCGCCGCCATCTGGCGCGACGTCCGCGCGGCGACGACGTGGCGCGAGCGGCTCGCGCACGTGTTCGCCCCGCCGGGGCGGACGGCTCCGCCGGTCACGACGCCGGCTCCCGGGACCGGAGTCGCCGGGTCGCCACGCACGATGTCGTGACGACGAGGACGGCCCCGACCACGGCGGCGACCGGCACCCCCGTCCAGCACAGGCCCGGGACACCGAGGACCACACCGACGACGACCGGCGTCGCGGCGGGGGCGGCGGTCAGCGCGGTGACGTAGAGGGCGAGGTGGACCTTCACGGCCCACGCCGGGGTCGGGCCCCCGGTGGCGTCGAGCGGGAGGACCGCGACCGTCGAGCCCAGCCCGACGACCGCCGCGCCGCCCGCCAGCAGCGCCGGCGTGAGGGTCACGACCCACGGCCAGGCCCAGGCGTCGCCGGAGAGCCACACCCCGAGAACGCCCGCGACCACGGCCGGAGGCGCGACCAGGAGTGCCCACGCGATCTGGCGCCCCCGCAGGTCCGGCGTCGTCCACCCCGGGACGAGGCGCGTGAGCCAGGTCGACCCGCCGTCGAACCCGGACAGGTTCGACGCGCACGCCGCCGCGATGACGGTCCACCCGACCCCGACGAACGGCAGCAACGCGGTGGTCGAGGTCAGGGCCGCGACCGCGGCGGCGCCCACGCTGACGAGGGCCGCGAGGACCAGACAGGTCAGACGCAGGGGGTCGCGGAGCCACAGCCGCAGCTCCCGGCCGACGACGGCACCCGTCGGTCCGCCGGGGAGGACGCGCCGTCGGGTCCTGCTCCCGCGACCCGGCCGCGACGGGGCGGCCGCCCCGGCCAGGCGCCGTTCGAGCGCGGCGGGGAGCGCAGCCGCGGCGGCCAGGGTGACCAGGGCGAGCCCCACCAGCGGCAGGGCCACCGCGGCCGGACGTCCACCGGCGTCGACCGCGAGGAGGCCCCAGCCCGACGGCAGTCCCCGCACGGCGGTGGTGAGCGGGCCTGGCCCGTCGAGGGCGCGGAGGAGGAACGGCAGGGCGCCGCCCGCGAGGGCGACCACGGCGAGGCCGAGTGCCGTGGCCATCGTCGCGAGGTCCCGGCCACGGCGGCGCGCGGGAGCGACCAGGGCTCCGGCGAGCGCGGCGAGGACGACGGTCAGGAGCACCGTCAGGACCCAGGCCAGGAGCCCCACCAGCACCGCACCCGCCGCCACGCCGCGGACGACCAGCGCGCCGAGGGCAAGGGCGGTGACGAGGGTCGCGGGCTCCCGCAGGCCAATGAGGAGGGTCGCCGCCGCGAGGACCCGGTGCCGGATCGGCAGCAGGGCGAGCATCTCGGGCGGCAGGACGGGGTCGCCCCCGGCGAGCGCGGCCTGGGTCACCTGCCCGCCCACCCACAGCGCGAGGACGAAGGACAGCGTCCCCGGGGTCCCGACGAGGCCGAGCCACACCGTCGATCCCGCGCAGGCGAGACCGAGCAGCCCGGCCAGGACGAGCCAGCGGGTCCCCGTGCCCGCCACGGTGTGCGCGAGCACGGCGGCCCGCATCCGGATCAGGGTCCCAACCACGCGAGCCCCGTCGGGTCCACGTCCGCGCCGACCAACGTCGCGAAGCTCTCCTCGAGGGTGCGGCCGGCGCGGACCTCCTCGGTGGTCCCGCAGGCCACCAGCCGACCACGGTCCATCACGGCCACGTGGTCGCAGAGCGTCTCCACGAGCGCCATGACGTGGCTGGACCAGATCACCGCCCCGCCGGCGGCCGCGTAGCGCACGAGCAGGGCGCGGATCGTCGCGGCGGACACCGGATCCACGGCCTCGAGCGGTTCGTCGAGCACCAGCAGGCGCGGGTTGTGCAGGAGCGCGGCGGCGAGCGCGAGCTTCTTGGTCATCCCCGTCGAGTAGTCGACGACGAGGGTCCGGTCGCCGTGCGTGAGGTCGAGGACGCGGAGCAGCTCGTCGGTCCGCGAGGCGACCTCCTCGGCGTCGAGACCACGCAGCAGCCCGAGGTAGGTCAGCAGCTCCCGACCGGTCAGCCGCCCGGGGAGCGGGAGTCCGGCCGGCAGCGCGCCGACCAGGGAGGCCGCGCGGTACCGGTCGGCGGTCCCGCAGACCGTGACGGTGCCCCGGTCCGGCCGCAGGAGGCCGACGGCGACCGACAGCGCCGTCGTCTTGCCCGCCCCGTTCGGTCCGACGAGCCCGAGGATGCTCCCGGCCGCGACGGTGAGGTCCAGGTCGTCGACGGCGAGCGTGTCGCCGAAGTGCTTCGTGATGCCGCGCAGGGCCAGGACGTCGCTCACGGCCGCGGCTCCGGGGCGTCGGGTGCGGTGGCCCGGACGAAGGTCGCGGCGAGTTCGTGGGCCGCCCGGCGGACCTGCTCCTCGCCGGCGGGCGGGACCGCGACCACGGCGTCGATCGCGCCGGTGACCGCGAGCGCCATCAGCTCGGGGTCGAAGGACCCGAAGGCCCCGTGCGCCTGGCCGTCCCGGAGGAGCGCGGCGAGGGCACCCACGCGGTCGGTGAGTCCGGCGGTCGCATCGTCGGCCGGGGCGCTGCGGCCGGGCGCCGCGAGGACCTCACGCAGTGCGCGGACGTGCGCGGGGTGCTCGGCCACCAGCTCGACGTTCGCCGCGATCCGCGCGGACAGCGTGCCGACGTGCCCCTCGGCCGCCTCGATGCGCGGGCCCATGAACGCCACCGCCGCCCGCACCACCTCGGCGAGGACCTCGTCGAGCAGGTCCGCCTTGTCGGCGAAGTGGTAGCTGATCAGGCCGGTGCTGCTCAGGCCCGCCCACCGCGCGATCCGGGTGAAGGTCGTGGCGCCGTGACCGACCTCCGCGAGCACCTCGATCGTGGCGGCCACGATCTGTCGTCGACGGGCCGCCTCGGTGACGGAGCGGTTTGCTTGCACGAGCAAAGACTAGCTCAGCTGAGCAAGAACCTCCTCAGCCGACCGACCGCAGTGCCGCGTCGATGATCGACACGCCCCGGTCGATCTCCTCCTCGGTCGCCGTCAGCGGCGGCGCGATGCGGAACGTCCCGCCCATCCCGGGGAGCTGCACGATGTTCACGTGCAGCCCGAGCTCGGCGCACCGCGCGGTGACCGCGGCACCCAGCCGGTCGGCGTCCTCGCGCATCCTCCCCCCGTCGCTCCGCTCGCCCGGGTCCAGCTCCAGGCCCACCATCAGCCCGCGCCCGCGCACGTCGGCCACCACGTCGTGCGGCAACGCCGACAGCCCGGCCCGCAGCCGCTCCCCCAGCTCCCGGGCGCGCACGTCGAGCCGGTCGCGCTGCAGGACGTCGAGCACGGTCAGCCCCACGGCCGCCGGCAGCGGGTCGTTGACGTGCGTGGTGAAGAAGAGGAAGCCTCGGTCGTGCGCCCGCTCCTCGATCTCGGCGCTCGTGACGACGGCCGCGAGCGGCAGCCCGGCGCCGAGGGTCTTGGAGAGCGTGAGGATGTCGGGCACCACGCCGTCGCGCTCGACGGCGTACCAGTCGCCGGTGCGGCAGAGCCCGGTCTGCGCCTCGTCGACGATCAGCAGCATGCCCCGCTCCCGGCACTTCTCCGCGAGCGCCGCGAGGTAGCCGGGCGGCAGGTCGACGACCCCGCCGGAGGACAGGATCGGCTCCACCAGGCACGCGGCGAGCGCCCCGACCGACTGTGCGTCGACCAGCTCGAAGCCGAGGTCGAGCTGCCGGCGCCAGTCGAGCTCGCCGTCGGGACCGACGATCGAGGGCCGGAAGCGGTCGGGCACGGGCAGCGCGAAGTTCCCGGGCGCCGTCGGGCCGTAGCCGACGCGGCCCGCGCTGTAGGTGGCGTTGGCCGCGGCCTGGGTCATCCCGTGCCACGACCGGGCGAACGAGACGACCTCGTGTCCCCCGGTGACCAGCTTCGCCATCCGCAGCGCGGCCTCGTTGGCCTCCGCACCCGTCGTCAGGAAGACGGCCTTCTCGAGCGGGGCGGGCAGCGTGTCGACCAGGCGCTCGGCGAGGTCCAGGACCGGGCGGCTGAGCATGCCCGAGTGCAGGTGGTCGAGGGAGGCGACCTGCCGCGCGACGGTCGCGACGATCTCCGGGTGGGAGTGACCGAGGATCGCGCTCATCTGCCCGGAGGTGAAGTCGAGCAGCTCGCGGCCGTCCTCGGTGAACACCGAGCTGCCCGCCGCGCGGGCGATGACGTCGCGCGCGAACGTCCCGCGACCCGAGTAGCGGATGAGGTGCTTCTCGTCGCTCACGTCTCCGGATGCTTCCCGACGTCGGGTCGCTCGGCCAGGGTCTCGGGGTCCCAGCGCGCCCGGAAGAGCCGGATCATGCGGTTCATGACGTCGAGCTGGGCCGGGTTGTAGAGGTCCTCCATCGCCCGACGGACCGTGCGCAGGTAGCGGGGGAGACCGCCGGGGGCGTCCAGGCCGAACCTGGTGATCCGCGGGTCGGCGGTGGCCCGGGCCAGGACCGCGTCGGCGAAGCGCGCGGCGAGCCGGTCCCGGGTCGCCTCGTCGGCGTCCGGGTCCAGCACCTCGAACTCCTCGGTCAGCTCCGGGTCGGTGTCCTCGCCGCGCAGCAGGTCCGCGTAGACCTCCCGGCCCTCGGCCCCGAGCGTCCGGCCCATGACGGTGACGAGGTTCCGGTCGGTCTCCGACAGCGTCGCGGTGGACGCGGCGGCCAGGTCGCTCGGCAGGTCGGTCGGCAGCTCGTGCTCCAGGATGTCCGCGAGCTCCGCCCGCAGCTGCGCCAGCCGGTCGGCCTGCGCGGCGAGGTCCTCGTCGAGCGCGCGCAGGGCCTGCGCCGGGTGCTCGTCGCCGTCCCCGAGCTCGGCGATCTGCGGCAACGAGAACCCGAGGTCGGCCAGGCGCTTGATGCGCAGCAGCCGCACCAGGTGCGCGACGCCGTACTGCTTGTAGCCGTTGCTGCGCCGCTCGGGCTCGGGCAGCAGCCCGACGTCGTGGTAGTGCCGCACCGAGCGCAGGCTGGTGCCGGCGAGCTCGGCGATCTCCCGGGTGCTCCAGCCCACGGCGGGCAGTCTGCCCTTGACCGTGCCGCGACGTCACGGTGTCGGCTCGCACCATGACACCGCTGATCCCCGTCGAGGCCCTCGTCTCCCCGCCCGAGCGCGCCGGCGCCACGCTCTCCCCCGACGGCGGGCGGATCGCCTTCCTCGCGCCGTGGAAGGACCGCCTGAACGTCTGGGTCGCCCCGGTCGACGACCTCGACGCCGCCCGCTGCGTCACGGCCGACGGGACCCGCGGCATCCTCCAGTACCGCTGGGTCGACGACCGCTGGCTCGTCTACGCCCAGGACACCGGCGGCGACGAGCACTTCCACCTCCACCGCGTCGACCTCGCCGACCCGGACGCGCCGATCGTCGACCTCACGCCCTTCCCCGGCGCACGGGTCTTCGGCCACGACCTGCCCCCGGCCCGGCCCGGCCGCCTGGTGGTCACGATGAACCACGTGCGCCCCGAGCGGGTCGACACCTGCGAGATCGACGTCGCGACCGGCGAGCTCACGCTCGTCGCCGCCGGCGACACCGAGGTCGGGGGCACGATGGTCGGCCCGGACGGCGACCTCTACGGCATCGGCCAGGACGACGAGGGCCACTGGACGGTGAACCACCGCCGACCCGACGGCTCCGTCCGCGTCGTCGCCGCCCTCGACGGGGCCGATCATCCCACCGGCCCGTTCCCGACCCAGCTCACCCCGGACGGGACCGGGCTGTGGATCGGCCGGCACGGGCACACCGACCGTCTGCGCCTGGTGCACCTCGACCTCGCGACGGGCGTGGAGACCGAGGTCGCCGGCCACCCGACCTACGACCTCGACACCCGCGCCCAGGTCTTCCCGACGATTCCCTCGCCCCTGATCCGCGACCGTGGGGGCGAGCTGCTCGCCGTGCGGTACTCGCGCGAGCGCCAGGTGATCATCCCGGTCGACGACGGATTCGAGGCGGTGCTCGAGCAGCTCGAGGCCTTGTCGGACGGCGACGTGGGAGCGCTGTCGACCGACGCGTCGGGCCGGCGGTGGCTGGTCACGTTCGTCCACGACCGGGAGTGGGGCGCGACCTGGCTCTACGACCACGCGACCGGCGAGGCGCGCCTGCTCTTCCGGGCGCACCCGCACCTGGACCCGGCGACGTTGGCCCCGACCGTGCCGGTGACCGTGCGCGCCCGGGACGGTCGCGACCTGCCGTCGTACCTGACCCGACCGCTGGACGCCGAGGGTCCCGGCCCGATGGTGCTCGTGCCCCACGGGGGCCCCTGGACGCGCGACGCGTGGGGGAACGACCCGGTCGCGCAGCTCTTCGCCAACCGCGGCTACGCGGTGCTGCAGGTGAACTTCCGCGGCTCGACGGGGTTCGGGCGCGACCACATGCGGGCCGGGATCGGGGAGCTGGCCGGCGCCATACAGGACGACCTGGTCGACGCGGTGTCCTGGGCGGTGGCGGAGGGTTACGCGGACCCGGACCGCGTGGGCGTCTTCGGGGGTTCCTACGGCGGCTACGCGACGCTGACGGCGGTGACGCGCGACCCCGGCCTGTTCGCGGCTGCCGTCGACTACGTCGGCATCTCGAACCTGGCGACGTTCATGCTCGCCCTGCCCGAGGCGATCCGGCCCGGGCTGCGCCACAACTGGTACGCCTACGTCGGCGACCCCGAGGACCCGGCGCAGTACGCGGACATGATCGAGCGCTCGCCGATCACCCACGCCGACCGCATCGTCACGCCGTTGATGGTCTTCCAGGGCGCCAACGACGTCCGGGTGCCGCAGGCCGAGTCGGACACGATCGTCGCCTCGCTGCGCGCCCGCGGGGTCGAGGTGGACTACCGCGTCTACGCCGACGAGGGGCACATGTTCGCCCAGACCGAGAACCTCGTCGACATGTTCCGGGCGACCGAGCGGTTCCTCGCCGAGCACCTGGGCGGCCGCTCGCTCACGCGGTGATGGGCGGGGCGGCCGCCTCCGCGACGCCGTGGGCCGCGAGCCGGTCGAGGTAGTCGGCGACGAGCTGCGAGTTCTCGTTCGCGTCGATCTCGACGGCCTTCCCCCACCTCATCCGTACGACGTGCACGCCGCGGTTGAGGTAGGGGACGCCGTCGAGGGGCTCCTGGGTCGCCTCCCACCGGATGACCGCCACCGTGTCGTGCGGGAGACCCTTCACCCAGACGTCCGTCACGCGGAGGGCGAGCGTCGGCGTCAGCCGGCCCAGGCGCTCGAACCACCGTCCGAGAGCCTCGCGGGAGTGGCGCTCGCCGCCGAGGGCGTGGTCGCCGCCGAAGCGGTGGTGGATGTCCGGGCTGCACGCGGCCAGCACGGCCCCGTAGTCCCGGGCGGCCACCCGGTCGAAGGTGCGACGGGCGACGCGGCGGACGATGGCGTGGTACACGGCGGCTGCGCCTCTCCTCGACGACGGATGCCGAGATGATGCCCGAACGGATAGTTTCAGTATCCGTTTTATGCCGAGTGTGGTCTGCTTCACGTGCGGCTTGAGTGTGCCGCAGCGTCACGGAGTCAGCTGAGGTCATGAGCGAACAGCAGCAGACCGACGCTCCGACGCGACCGGCACCGACGGCCCTCGAGCAGATGGGCGGCGTACAGGGCTTCGTCTACTCCACGATCCCGGTGATCGTGTTCGTCACGGCGAACGCGTTCCTCTCCCTGCCGATCACGCTCGCCGTCTCCCTCGCGGCCGGCCTCGGCCTGACGATCCTGCGGCTGGTCCGGGGCGAGAAGGTCGCCTCGGCGGTGGGCAGCCTGCTCGGCGTCGGGGTCGCCGCCGCCGTCGTCGCGTTCACCGGGTCGGCGCGGGACTTCTTCGTCATCGGCATCTGGGCCTCCCTGGCCGGCTTCGTGGTGACCGCCGGGTCCCTGCTGGCGCGACGGCCGATCACCGGCGTCGTGTGGAACCTGGTGCACGGCGGCACGCACGCGTGGCGGACCGACCGCCGGGTCCTGCGCGCCCACGACCTCGCCACGCTCGCGGCCGCGGTCGTGTTCGGCGCCCGCTTCGTCATCCAGCAGTGGCTCTACCTCGCCGACGCGACCGGCGGACTCGGCATCGCCCGCGTCGTCATGGGGACGCCGCTGACGGTGCTCGCCGCCGTCGTCGTCGTGTGGGCCTTCCGGCGCAGCTCGAAGCGGCTGCTCTGAGCGCGTCGATCGAGGACGGGCGTCGCCTCCACCTCGACCGGGACGTCCGGCTCCCGGCGAGTGGCACTCAAGCAGTTCCGGCGGTCCCGTGTACCACTCGACACGGGGACGACGAAGGGCCCGTCACCGGTCGGTGACGGGCCCTCGTGATGCGCGCCCGAAGGGATTCGAACCCCTAACCTTCTGATCCGTAGTCAGATGCTCTATCCGTTGAGCTACGGGCGCAGGATCTTGAGTTGTTCGGCGGCAGACTACTGCCACTGCCGCAGCGGAGGCTCCGGGATTTGAACCCGGGATGGGGGGTTACCCCAAACCGCATTAGCAGTGCGGCGCCATAGACCAGACTAGGCGAAGCCTCCCGGAGCCCTGGGGCCCACCGGGAGAAGACATTACACGTCGCCCGCGAGGCCCTTGACGGCCACCCCCACGACGATGGCGGTCCAGTCCCGCCGAGTGGGAGCAGAGCGCCATCGTCACCACGCCTGCCGTCGGGACCCCGGTGAGCGGTGTGAGCCATCAGGATCGCCGCATGCGGGCGCGGCCCACGGGTAGCCCCGGGGTATGAAGGCGACTCTCATCTACGGAGCAGGCGACATCCGGGTCGAGGAGGTCCCCGACCCGAAACTGGAGAACCCGACGGACGCGATCGTCCGGATCACGCACTCCTGCATCTGCGGCTCCGACCTCTGGCCGTACAAGAGCCGCGAGGCGACCGACGAGGGCGGCCGGATCGGCCACGAGTTCATCGGCGTCGTCGAGGAGACCGGCTCGGACATCAGCCGGCTCAAGCAGGGCGACGTCGTCGTCGCGCCGTTCTTCTACGCCGACGGCACCTGCGAGTACTGCCGGGCCGGCCTCACCACCGCCTGCCCGAACGGCAGCGCGTGGGGCGCCGAGACGGACGGCGGCCAGGGCGAGGCGGCGCGCGTCCCCTTCGCCGACCACTCGCTGATGAAGCTGGACGTGCCGGTCGAGTCCGACCTCATGCCGAGCCTCCTCACGCTGTCCGACGTGTTCGGCACCGGCCACCACGCCGCGGTGTCGGCGCGGGTGGAGCCGGGCAAGGACGTCGTCGTCGTGGGTGACGGGGCCGTCGGCCTGCTCGCCGTGCTCGCCGCGAAGCGCCTCGGCGCCGAGCGGATCGTCCTCATGGGCCACCACAAGGCCCGCACCGACCTCGGCCGTGAGTTCGGCGCCACCGACGTCGTCGAGGAGCGCGGCGAGGAGGGCGAGCAGAAGGTCCGCGACATCCTCGGGACCGACGGCGCCCACTCGACCGTGGAGGCCGTCGGCTACGACCAGTCGCTGACGACGGCGCTCAACGTGACGAAGCCCGGCGGGTTCGTCGGGATCGTCGGCGTCCCGCAGAGCGGCGCCATCCCGAACGCCGCCCGCAAGTTCGGCGCGAACATCACCATCGCCGGTGGCATCGCGCCGACCCAGGCCAACATGCACGAGCTGCTGCCCGACGTGATGGACGGGAAGATCCAGCCCGGCAAGGTCTTCGACCGGACCATCGGGCTCGACGAGACCCCCGAGGGCTACCGCGCGATGAACGACCGTGAGGCGCTCAAGGTGCTGGTGCGGCCGTAGGAGGGGGTGCGCTCCGCGCAGGTGAGCACTTTTCCGTGCCCTGGCACGGAATAATGCTCACCTGCGGAGCACCCGCAGCACCGCGGGCGGCCTGCCCCCGTAGCCCTCCGCCTCGAAGGCGGCGACGGCGATGCGGGGCAGGTCGCGCACCGCGTCGAAGACCAGGAAGCGCGGCACCCAGGTCGGGCCGAACCGGGCGTTGAACCGGTAGAGCGTCTCGATCTGCCACCAGCGCGAGGCGATCCGCAACAGTCGCGCCCACAGCCGCGCCACCGGTCCCGCCCCGATCTTCTCCCCGCGCTCGAGGGCCGAGCGGAACACCGCGAAGTTGAGCGACACCCGGTCGACACCGAGCCCCCGGCAGGCGCCGAGCAGGTCGGTGATCAGCAGCTCGTTGAGCCCGTTCTCGGTGACCGCGGGGTCGCGGATCATGAGGTCGAGCGAGAGCCCCTCGGTGCCCCACGGGACGAACTGCAGCAGTCCGCGTGGGCTGCCCTCGGCCTCCGCCACGACGACGACGGCCTCCGGGTCGGCCTCCGCGTCGGCCACGCGGGAGAGCGCCATGGAGAAGCCGCGCTCGTCGGGCCCGCCCCGCCAGCGCTCCACGCAGGCGATCAGATCGGCCAGCTCCTCGGCCGGCACGTCCCGGAGTCGCCGCACGGTGGTCTCGTAGCCCGCCCGCTTGATCCGCGAGACCGCCTGCCGGACGGTGCGCATGGCCCGGCCCTGCAGGGAGAAGGTGGCGACGTCGACGACGGCCTCGTCGCCGAGTTCGATCGCGTCGAGCCCGGCCTCGCGGGACCACACGCGCGCGCCGGTCTCCGAGCAGCCGAGCACCGCGGGCACCCAGCCGTGTCGGCGGCAGACGGCGACGAACCCCTCGATGGCGCCCGGCCACGCCTCGACGTCGCCGAGCGGGTCACCCGAGGCGAGGGCGACCCCGGCCACCACGCGGTAGGCGACGGCCGACTTGCCCGACTCGGAGAACACCACCGCCTTGTCCCGGCGCAGCGCGAAGTAGCCCAGCGAGTCGGCCTTCCCGTGCCGCTCGAGCAGGCCGCGGATGCCGGTGACCTCGTCGGGGGTGAGTTCCGGGCGCGGCTCGGCCGAGCGCAGCAGGAAGTACCCGCCGAGGACCACCGCGCCGATGCCGAAGGTGAGGCCGACCGCGGACGTCAGGTCGTCGTACCACGCGAACCGGAACTCGACCGGCCCCTCGACGCCGATCAGCGAGAGCAGCGCGTGCAGCAGCTTCTCCCCCACCGACGGGCGGTCGAGGAGGAAGTTCCCCCGGACGAACAGCAGCATGGCGCTGACGATCACGAAGCCCGCGACGGCGAGCTGCAGCACGACGCGCAGCGCCACGAGCCGGCCGACCGGGTCGGGCAGGGCGTCGAACTCGCGGCGCGTCCAGAGCAGCCCGACGAGCAGCACCACCGCGACGACCAGCGGCGGGATCGGGTGCCGCCCGAGGGCGTGCGAGGCCACGATCACCACGCAGAGGGCGACGGCGAGCTGCCACGCACGGCGCTTGCGACGGCGCAGCCCGGTGGCGAGCAGCATGAGGCCGACCCCCGCCGTGGCGAGCACGACGGTGCCCACCAGCGTCGCCTCGACCGGGAGCCCGAACCACGCGGCCGGCTCCAGCCGTCGTCGGGCGGCGGGGGCCAGGATCGACAGGATCGACAGCAGGCCCACGATCCGGGCGGACCACACCACGACCCGGACGATGCGGGCACGGCGACGTCGTTCCCGGCGGGCCTCGTCCTCGGCCCCCTCCTCGGGGTCAGCGACCCGAGTGCCTGTCACCTGTGACCTCCGGTCCGGTGAGCACGAAGGGTCGCTGTAGCGGACCCTTCCTGCTCACGAGCGTCAGCGCAGATGCGCCTCGAACCAGTTCAGCACGCGGTGCCGTGCCTCGCTCCGGGTGCCCTCCACGCCCTCACCCGCGGCGAGGCCGTCGGGCACGACCGGGGAGTCGGCGTCGTCGAAGCGGTGCTCGGCCTCCGGGTAGACGATCACGTCGACCACGGCACCGGAGGCGTGCGCCGCCTCGCGCAGCCGGTCGACGTCCTCGGGGTCGAGCGGGTCCCCGCTCTCGCCGTAGAGCCCCAACCAGGGGCAGGTCAGCTCCCCGACGACGTCGAGCAGCGGCGGCAGCCCGTCGGCCAGGGGCTGCGCCACCCCGGCGGCCGCGACGGTGACCACGGCGCCGAGGGACCGCTTCGAGGCCACGACGAGCGCCGCGGTCGCCCCGAGGTCGAAGCCGAGGACTCCCATCAGGTCGGCCGCGACGCCGTGCTCGGCCAACCACCCGAACGAGGCGTCGGAGTCGGCCAGCACCGAGGCGCCGGAGACCTCGTCGGCGGAGCCGGTGCCGTGGAAGAGGTGCGGGGCCACCGTGAGCCAGCCCTCGTCGGCGAGGCCCGCCACGATGCGCTCGGTGCGCTCCGTGACGCCCTGCGAGGAGTGCAGCACCACGATCCCGCCGCGCGTCGGCGCCCCGTCCGGCTCACCGACGGTCACCGCGAGCTGGGTGTCGTCGACGAGCGGGATCGTCTCCGTGCGGGTCGTCATGGGAGCAGCCTTCCATGTCCTCGGTCACGGCCGCGGGAGGACCTGACCCGATGGGCGCAACCCGTTCCACCCGTCGGGGCCGCACTACGGTGGAGGCGTGACACCGTTGCGTCCGGATCTGTCGTCGCTGCCCGCCTACGTCGCCGGGCGGACCGTCCCCGGGGCGGTCAAGCTCGCGAGCAACGAGGTCGCGCTGCCGCCGCACCGGCGTGTCCAGGACGCGGTGGCGCAGGCGGTCGCGGCGGGGAACCGCTACCCCGACATCACCGTCACCACGCTCTCCCAGCGCCTCGCCGAGCACCTCGGGGTCGCTCCGGACCGCATCGCCGTCGGCTGCGGCTCGGTGGCGCTGTGCGGCCAGCTGGTCGCGGCCGTGTGCTCGCCCGGCGACGAGGTCGTCTTCCCCTGGCGCTCCTTCGAGGCCTACCCGATCGTGTCGGTGATCGGCCACGCCACGCCCGTGCCGGTGCCCAACACCGCGGGCCACGAGCACGACCTCGAGGCCATGCTCGCGGCGATCACCGACCGCACCCGCATCGTGTTCGTCTGCAACCCGAACAACCCGACCGGCACCGCGATCCGTCGTCGGGAACTGGTCGACTTCATGGCGCGGGTCCCGGAGCACGTCCTCGTCGTGCTCGACGAGGCCTACCGGGAGTTCGTCGCCGACGCGGACGTGCCCGACGGGCTCACGCTGCTCGACGCCCACCCGCACGTCGCGGTGCTGCGCACCTTCTCCAAGGCGCACCGGCTCGCCGGGCTGCGGGTCGGCTACGCGGTCACCGCGCCGGACCTCGCGGCCGCCCTGAAGAGCGTGTCCGTGCCGTTCTCGGTGTCCGCGCCCGCCCAGGCGGCCGCGCTCGCGGCCCTCGACGTCCTCGACGACCTGCTCGCCGACGCGCGCGGGGCCGCCGACGAGGCACAGCGGATGGCGACGGCGTTGCGTGAGGCGGGCTACGAGGTCCCGGAGACCCAGGCCAACTTCTGCTGGCTGCCGCTCGGGGACCGCACGCAGGCGTTCGCCGAGCACGCGCTCGACCACAAGGTGGTCGTGCGGGCCTTTCACCCCGACGGCGTGCGCGTCTCCGCGGGCGCGCCCGAGGAGAACGACCTGCTGCTCGACGCCGCGCGGTCCTTCCCCCGTTCCTGACGCCGGGTGAGGGCCCGGAACGTGGGCCGCTCCACGTAGCGGGTGAGCAGCCACCCGAGCAGGAAGGCCAGGCCGAGGACACCGAGCAGTCGGCCCCAGCCGGTGACGCCCGCGTAGTCCTGCGCGAGCCAGGCGAAGAAGTAGCCGATCTGCTGGTTCATCAGGTAGACGCCGTAGGAGACGCCCGCGGCCCAGCCGACGATCCGCGGCAGCGGGCCGACGCGCAGGAAGTCCCAGTCCGGGCCGAGCGTCGCCGCCCCGACGAGCAGGCAGGCCGCGGCGAGCACGATCGCGGAGTCGGTGTCGGGGGTGATGACCGCCTCGGCGAGGACCCCGGCCGCGGTGAGGGCGGCGAGGTGGGTCAGCGAGATGCGGCGGGTGCTCGCCAGCCACATGGCGAGCCCGATCGCGAACAGCTGCCAGCGCCACATGACGAACCCGTCGGAGAGCACCGCGAGCCAGCCCGTCGCGTACGTCGCGAGCAGCACCGGGGCGATCACGCCGAACCAGGCGAGCGCCGGCAGCACGCCCGGGCGGCGCCAGAGGTCGCGGCCGAGCAGCCCGACGGTGAGCGCCACCAGCGAGAACACCCCGAGCTGGAGCGGCAGCGTCCAGTACGAGTGGTCCATGTAGGTCACGGCCGGGTCGAAGCTCTGGACGAGCAGCAGGTTGCCGACGAGGTCGCGCACCCCGGGACGCCAGTAGCCGAAGTCGGCGGCGAAGAGCGTCGCGACGTAGGTGACGAGCACGGCGACGAGGTAGGCGGGCAGCAGCCGGGCGAGACGCTGGTACCACCAGCGGCCGGGACGGCGCTTCGCGATCGTGACGCAGACGAAGAACGCCGAGATCACCATGAGCGTGTTCGCGCCGGCCTCGACGCTCCACGTGAACGGCGGCGGCGCGAGCCACGGCATGACGCCCTGCGCGGTGTAGGTGGCGTGCTGCACGATCGCCGAGAGCACCGCGAGGACGCGGATCACGTCCCACGAGAGGCGTCGCTCGCCCGACGCGGCCGGGCGCAGGATGCGGCCGGTGGGTTCCGCGCTGCGGACCCGCGTCGGGCGTTCGTCGAGGAGCGTCATCGCGGACGGAAGTTACGGACGGCTCCTGAGCGGTCGCTGAGAGGTGCGTGAGTGCCCGGGGGTGGAGCCGCCGAACGGCCGCGACCGCGCGGCGACCGGGAGGGGCACGACCGTTCGCCGGGAAAAACGGGTATGAGGAGCGCGATGCGGACCATGCGGCTGAGCCCGGTGTCCGATCCGGCGGCCGACCTCGCCGAGATCGCGGGCCTCGAACTGAACTACGACCCCTCGACGACGAGTGGCAAGGGCTGGCACCACGACCGGCTGCGCCACACGCTCGCGGTGGAGGACCCCGGCGACCCCGAACCCGGCGGGCCCTGGGAGATCGCCTGCGCCCTCGTGCACGACTACGAGTTCGCCGACCGGTGGATCATGTCGGCCCTGTTCCACGCCGAGGTCCCGCTGAAGGGCCGCGACATGCTGCTCGAGGGCCGCTTCGTGGTGCTGCGCTTCCCGATGGGCGTGCGCGTGGACACGGTCGTCGACGAGACGCGTGTCCGGGCGGACGGGGCCGAGGAGCGCGTCTGGGGCTGGAGCTACCAGACCCTCGGACAGCACCTGGAGCGCGGCCGGCTGGTCTACGAGGTCGTCAAGAACACGACGACGGGGCGGGTCGAGTTCGTGATCACCGGCGTCTCGTCCCGCGCGTCGATCCCGAACCCGGTCATCGCGCTCGGCTTCCTCGTGTTCGGCCGCTACACCCAGCGGCGCTTCTACCGGGCGGTGGCGAGCAAGCTCGAGGAGCGGGTGCGGCAGGTGCTGGAGGGGCAGCCGCGGCCCACACCGGCGCCCGTCGGGCCGGACGACATCGTGCGGGCTCCCTCGGCCTGACACGGATCTGACAGGCTCGGCCGCGTGACGAGCCCACGCACCCAGTGGCGGCGGCCGATGGTCGCGCGCGACCCGCACGAGTCCCCCCGCGCCGCGTCGCCCCTCGAGCTGCTGTTCGACCTCGCGTTCGTGGTCGCGATCTCCCGCGCGGCCGCCGAGCTGCACCACGCCATCGCCGAGGACCACGTCGGGGCGGGGCTGTTGAGCTACCTGCTCGTCTTCTTCGCCATCTGGTGGTCGTGGATCAACTTCACGTGGTTCGCCTCGGCCTACGACTGCGACGACGCCCCCTACCGCGCCCTCGCCCTGCTCAAGATGGCCGGCGTCCTGGTCCTGGCCGTCGGGGTCCCCGACGTCTTCCGCGGCGATCTCGGCACCGTGATCCTCGGCTACACGATCATGCGGGTCGCGATGGTCGCGCTCTGGCTGCGGGCCGCCGCCGGCGATCCGTCCCGACGACGGGTCTGCCGCACCTACGCGGCCGGGCTGGTCGTCCTGCAGGTGCTCTGGGTGCTGCTGGTGCTCGTCCCCTCGCCGTGGATCTTCGTCGCGGCGGTCGTGCTGATCCTCGCCGAGGTGTCGCTGCCCCCGCTGGCCGAGTCGCGCGGACCGGCGACACCGTGGCACCCGGAGCACATCGCCGAGCGGTACGGCCTGCTCACGCTGATCGTGCTGGGCGAGGTGATCCTCGGGATCACGAACGCGTTCGCCGGCGCGCTGACCCAGACCGGCTTCTCGATCGGCCTGCTCGTCCTCGGGCTGGGCGGGCTGTTCGTGGTGGTCGGACTGTGGTGGATCTACTTCCTGGGTGGCGACGAGGAGGGCCTCACCTCGCTGCGCGTCGCGCTGACCTGGGGTTACGGGCACTACCTGGTGTTCGGGGCGGTGGCCGCGGTCGGCGGCGGGATCGAGGCGGCGGTCGACGTCGAGGAGCACGTCGCGCACGTCTCCCCGGTGACCGCGGCGTTCTCCGTCGCGGTGCCGATCGCCCTCGTGCTCGTGACCCTGACCGCGCTGCGGCGCTTCACCTGGGCGGCCGGCTCCCTCGTGCCGGGCCTGGCCGTCGCGGGTGCGGTCGGGGTCCTCGCCTGCGCCGCCGTCGCCGGCCTGGTCGGCGACGGGGTGTCGATCCTGCTCATGGGCCTCGTGCTGCTGGCCGTGCTCGTGGCCTTCCTGCTCACGACCCGACGGCGGGCCCGGGCGGCGGCCGGCTGAGCATCAGCCGTGGCCCACCGCTGACGCCCGACGTCAGCACATCGCCACGCTCGCGGGCAGGATCGGGAACCATGACCGTCGTGCAGACCGTGGCCGCCGCGCTGAACCGGGTCGTGCTCCCCCTCGTGCGGCGCGGGGTCGGCGCCGGTTCGCTCGCGATCGTCACGTACACCGGGCGGCGCTCGGGGCGGACGTTCTCGTTCCCGGTCGGCTACCGGCGCGACGGTGACCACGTGTGGATCGGGATCGGAGCACCGGCGCAGAAGAGCTGGTGGCGCAACTTCCTGGGCGACGGCGGACCGGTCTCCCTGCTGCTCGACGGCCGGACCCGCACCGGGCACGCCGTCGCCGTGCGCGACGGCGAGGTCGACGTGCACGTGGAGGTCACGCTCGATCCGGCGTGACCTCCCGGCGGGAACCCATCTGCTCGAACATCCGGACGAGGCTGTCCGGGGCGTCGGGGCCGTACATGAGGTCGTGGAGCTCCAGCCCGTCGGCCGTCTCGTCCCGGGCGAACATGGCCTGTTCGAACACGGTGAGCGCGGCCTCGACGTCGTCGGGGTGGGCGGCGAGCGCGAGGGCCAGTTCCGCGCCGTCCTGCATCGCGAGGTTGGCGCCGTCGCCGTTCGGGAGCGCGAGGTGGGCGGCGTCGCCGACGAGGGTGACGCCGGGCACGCGCTCCCAGCGGTGGCCGACGGGGAGGGTGTGGAGGCGCCGCACGACCGGCGCCGTGTCGCTCTCGGTGAGCAGCGCGGTCAGCTCGGGGGCCCAGCCCTCGAACTCGGCGGCGACCCTGGCGGTGAGCGTGTCCGCGTCGAGTGCGTCGAACCAGGCGAGCGGGCGGGTCAGCGCGACGTAGCCGTGGAGCGTGCCGCCGCTCTCGCGGTGAGCCGAGATGCCCTGTCCGGGGGCGAGGGCCATGAGCGCTCCGCCGCCGACGACCGCGGCCGCGGCGGGGTGGCGGGTGTCGCCGTCGTACAGCCACGTCTCGACGTACGAGTGGCCGGCGTAGGTCGGCGTGGCGTCGGAGAGCAGCGGGCGGACCTTCGACCACGCGCCGTCCGCGCCGACGAGGACGTCGGTCGTCGCGCTCGTGCCGTCGGCGAAGGACAGCTCGTGGCGGCCGTCGCCGAGCGGCCGCACCGACGTGATCTTGTGACCCCACCGCACGGTGCCCTCCGGCAGCGACTCGAGCAGCAGCCGGCGCAGCTCCGCGCGCTGGACCTCGGGTCGGCCCCCGGAGCCGTCGTCGGGCTCGTCGAGCAGGACCGTCCCCTGCGCGTCGAGGATGCGCATCGCCTCGCGCCCCTCCAGGACGAGGGCCCGGAAGCCTGCGGTGAGCCCGGCGGCCTCGAGGGCCGCCTGCCCGTCCTGCTCGTGGATGTCGAGCATCCCGCCCTGGGCGCGGGCGTCGGCCGAGGCCTCCGCCTCGTACACGACGGCGGGGATGCCCTGCACGTGCAGGACGCGGGCGAGCACCAGGCCGCCGAGGCCGGCACCGACGATCGTGACCATGTCAGCTCCTCTGGAACGTTGTTCCATCGCAGTTTGGAACGCGGTTCCAGCCGTGTCAAGATGGGCGTGTGGCACCCCGTCGGTCCGAGTCGCTCTCCCGGGAACGGATCGTCGCCGCGGCGATCGAGGTCCTCGACGCCGCCGGCGAGGGCGGGCTGACCTTCCGCGTGCTGTCCGAGCGCCTGGCCACCGGACCCGGGGCCATCTACTGGCACGTCGCGAACAAGGGCGAGCTGCTCGGCGCTGCGACCGACGCCGTCGTGCTGGCCGCGCTGGAGGAGGAGCCCGCGTCGGGCTCCCCGCAGGACCGGGTGCGCGCCGTGGCGCTCGGCCTGTTCGACGCGGTGGACGACCACCCGTGGATCGCCGCACAGCTCTCCGCCGGCGCGTGGCAGGCCGGCACCCCCCGGATCGTGGAGGCGGTCGGCCGCCAGGTCCGGGCGCTCGGGGTGCCGCAGCGGGACTGGTTCGTGACGACGACGGTGCTGGTCCAGTACGTCCTCGGCGCGGCCGCCCAGAACGCGGCGAACGCGCAGGCGGCCCGGCCGGGCACGAGCCGCGAGGAGATGCTCGACGCGATGGCGACGAGGTGGGAGGAGCTGGGCCCCGACGAGTGGTCCTTCACGCGCACGATCGGCGACCAGATGCGCGACCACGACGACCGCGAGCAGTTCCTCGCCGGGATCGACATCGCGCTGGCGGGGATCGCCGCGCTCTACCCGCCGCCGTGATCCGGTCCGGGCGGAGCGCAGGGCCTGCTGCCGCTGGCGGAAGCGGGGGGATTCGAACCCCCGGTCCATCTCTGGACGTCCGCTTTCAAGGCGGGTGCAATCGGCCGCTCTGCCACGCTTCCGCGGGCCAGGTTAGGGGACCGGCGCCCCGGCGCGCGTCGAGACGTCACTGATCGGGCGGCCGCTGCCCACCCGGGCGGCTGGGTGACGTCCCGGCGGATGCCGACCCGACCCGTCGTCGGGAAGGGGCTTAGGGACGGAGCTTGGCGACGATGCGCTCCATCACGTCGCCCATGACGCGGCGCTCGTCCTCGTCGAGGAGGTCGATGAAGTGCTCGCGGACGCCGCGGAGGTGGTCCGGCGCCGCCTTCTCCAGGCGGGCGAAGCCCTCCGGCGTCAGGACGGCGAAGACGCCGCGTCCGTCGGAGTCGCACACCTCGCGGCGGACCAGACCCTGTCCCTCGAGCCGGGCGACCTGGTGGGAGAGGCGGGACTTGGAGGCGACGACCTCCTCGGCCAGCGACGTCATGCGCTGACGGTGATCGGCCTTCTCCGAGAGCCGGACCAGGATCTCGTAGTCGGCGAACGCGAGATCGTGGGAGTCGGAGAGCTCACGACCCAGTCGCCCGAGCAGGAGCGCCTGCCCGGCGATGAAGTTCCGCCAGGCACGCCACTCCTCGGCGTCGAGCCAGCGCGGCTCCTCCGAGGTGGACATGTCGTGCATCTTAGCGGCAGGCAACCGCTTCCGGTTCGTCCTTCTGCGTCCGGACGCGTGGACCGCTAGCGTCCGCCGCCGTGTACGGCATCGCCATCCGTGAGCCCGGCGGACCCGAGGTCCTCGAGTGGACCGAGCAGCCCGACCCCGAGGCGGGCACGGGCGAGGTGGTTTTGGACGTCGTGGCCGCGGGGGTCAACCGCGCCGACGTCATGCAGCGGCAGGGCAACTACCCGCCGCCGCCCGGCGCCTCGGAGCTGCCCGGCCTGGAGTGCTCCGGTCGGATCAGCGCGGTGGGGCCCGGGGTCAGCGGCTGGAACGTCGGCGACGAGGCCTGCGCGCTGCTGGCCGGCGGCGGCTACGCGCAGAAGGTCGTCGTCCCGACGGCGCAGCTGCTCCCGGTCCCGGCAGGCGTCTCGCTGGTCGACGCGGGCGGGCTGCCCGAGGTGGCGTGCACGGTCTGGTCGAACCTCGTCCTCGCGGCCGACCTGCGCTCGGGCCAGACGCTGCTCGTGCACGGCGGGAGCGGCGGGATCGGGACGCACGCGATCCAGGTCGGGAAGGCCCTCGGGGCGACGGTGCTCGCGACGGCGGGTCACGACGACCGCCTCCAGCTCTGTCGCGACCTCGGGGCCGACGCGGCCCTCGACTACCACGGCGACCTCGTCGAGCTGGTCACGGAGGCGACCGACGGCCGCGGGGCCGACGTCGTCCTCGACCACATCGGGGCCCGCAACCTCGACGCCAACCTCGACTCGATGGCGGCCGGCGGCCGGATGGTGATCATCGGCCTCATGGGCGGCGCCAAGGGCGAGATCAACCTGGCGAAGATGCTGACCCGCCGGCTCTCCGTGGCCGCCACGTCGCTGCGGGGCCGCCCCACCGACGGGCCGGACGGCAAGGGCACGATCGTGGCGGCGGTCCGCACCGACCTGTGGCCCCTCGTGGAGTCGGGCCGCGTCCGGCCGATCGTCCACGAGCGCATCCCCATGCCCGAGGCCGCTCGGGCGCACCAGCTCATGGACGACGGCGGCGTCGTCGGGAAGATCATCCTCGAGGTGCCGGAGGCCTGATTCCCGACGGCGGGCCGGGCGGCTCCTCCCGAGGATGCGGCGGGACTGCCACTGGACGACAGCAACGACGCTTTCCTGCCGCGGCAGGGGATGTCACATCCGCGACAGCGCGCCCAGCAAGGCGTCCACGTCCGCCCGGGACGTGTAGTGGGCCAGCCCGACCTTGACGACCCCGCCGATCTCGGCCCCGCCGATCACCTCGAGCGCGCCCTGGTCGCCGGGGTCGATGAGCACGCACACGCCCTGGTCGGCGACCCGTTCGGCCACCTCCTGGGCGGTCCGACCGGCGACCACGAACGCGACGGTGGGGATCCGCCGGGCCGGGTCGCCGATCACGCTGACGCCGGGCAGGAACCGGAGCTCGGAGACGAGGTAGCCGGTCAGCTCGTCGTGGTGGGCGCGCAGCGAGGACATCGAGGTGAGCACCCGGTCGCGCCGGGAGCCCCGCGCGCCGTCGTCGAGCTCGGCGAGGTGGTCGACGGACGCGGCCAGGCCCGCCAGGAGCGCGACCGGCGCGTCGCCCACCTCCAGCCGCTCGGGCCCGCGGGCGGCGGCGTCGAAGGACACGGCGGGCAGCCGATCGAGCAGCTCGGGCTGGCGGAACACCAGCGCGCCGACCGACGGGCCACCCCAGGCGGCGGCGGAGAGCACCAGGACGTCGGCGCCCATCGTCTCCAGGTCCAGCGGCAGGTAGGGCGCCGCGGCCGAGGCGTCGACCACCATGAGCGGCTCCACCCCGGAGGCGGGCGCGGGTAGGGCGTGCACCTTGCGGGCGATCGCCGCGATCTCGGTGCGGGTGCCGAGGTGGCTGCACGCCGCGGTGACCGTGACCACGCGGGTGCGGGGGCCGACCAGGTCGTCGTACTGCCAGCTCGGCAGCTCGCACGTCTCGATGTCGACCTCGGCCCAGCGCACCGCCGTGCCCGTCCGCGAGCAGGCCCGCGTCCAGGGGAGCACGTTCGCGCGGTCGTCCAGGCGGGAGACCACGACCTCGTCGCCCAGCGACCACGACGAGGAGAGCGTGTCGGCGAGCCGCTCCAGCAGCGACCCCGCGGACGATCCGAGCACGACGCCCTTGGGCTCCGCGCCGACGAGGTCGGCCACCGCGCGCCGGGCGGCGTCGACGATCGCGCCGCCCCGCTGGGAGGCGGGGAACACGGAGCCGGGCGGCGAGACCGGCGCGCGCAGCGCCGAGGACACCGCCGTCGCGACCTGCTCGGGGACCTGCATCCCGGTCGGCGCGTCCAGGTGGACCCAGCCGTCACCGAGCGCGGGGACCTGGCCCCGGACCCGAGCGACGTCCACCGTCATGCTCCAGTACGGTACGTCGGCTCCGGGCCGTAGCCGAGCCCGGTCCGCTCGCCGCTCGACCGGCGGAGGCTCCCCGTCGGCAGGGGGCTCGACCGGCGCAGTGCGCACCCACCGTCCCGACGATGCGGCGTCACCGCCACGGGACGACGGCAACGACGCTCTCCTGCCACACGGGAGCGGTGCGGATCCCCGTCACCGGACGGCGGGGACTGCCAGGATGGCGGTCATGAGCGAGCAGCCCAGCGACGAGTCCGGGGTCTCCGCGGGCGACCAGGTGATGATCGTCGGCGCCGACGGCCGGCCCGTCGGGACCGTGCGCATGCCCTCCGGGGAGGTCGAGGAGGCCGAGGGCGAGCGCGAGGACCTGTCGTCGGCCGTCGAGGAGCCGGCGAAGGTCATGCGGATCGGCACGATGATCAAGCAGCTCCTCGAGGAGGTGCGCGCGACCGAGCTCGACGACGCCAGCCGTCGTCGGCTCAAGGAGATCCACGCCTCGAGCCTCGCGGAGCTGGAGTCGGCGCTCTCGCCGGAGCTCCGGGAGGAGCTCGCCCGGATCATCGCCCCGTTCGGGGACGGCACGCCCACCGACGGTGAGCTGCGGATCGCCCAGGCCCAGCTCGTCGGCTGGCTCGAGGGGCTCTTCCACGGCATCCAGACCGCGCTGGTCGCCCAGCAGATGGCGGCCCGCATGCAGCTCGAGCAGATGCGCCGCGGACTGCCCGCGGGCGCGGGGGGTGCGACCGGTTCCGGGGCGACGACCGGGCAGTACCTCTGAGGGCTGGCATCGGGGCCCGCACTCCCCGGTAGGTACGCTCACGCCCCGTGGCCGTCCCTGCACTCGCGCGCCCCGGCGCCGACGATCCGTCGGACGACTCGGGCGACGACGCGGCCGGGCCGGACCTGCACGGGGCGTCCCCGCGCTCCTGGAAGCGCGCCTTCGGCGACATCCGCCAGGCCATCGCGCAGCGCGAGCTGTGGGGCCACCTCGGCTGGCAGGACATCAAGCAGCGCTACCGGCGCTCCACGATCGGCCCGCTGTGGATCACGATCAGCATGGCCGTGACGGCGGCGGCGATGGGCGGGCTGTACTCCCAGCTGTTCGGTCAGCCGATCGGCACCTTCATGCCGTACGTGACCGTCGGCTTCATGATCTGGTACTTCATCAGCGCCTGCGTGCTGGAGGGGACCGAGACCTTCATCGCGAACGAGGGCCTCATCCGGTTCCTGCCGGCGCCGCTGATGATCTACGTGTTCCGCACGGTGTGGCGCCAGGTGCTGTTCTTCGCGCACAACGTGGTCGTCTACGTGATCGTGCTGGTGATCTTCTTCGGCCAGCTCGACCAGCCCTACCGGATGGTCGCGAAGGTGCCCGGCACCCTGGACACGCCGGGCATCCTGCACCCGGGCCTGTCCTGGTGGGCGCTGCTCGCGGTCCCGGCGTTCGTGCTCATCGTCGCGAACGGCCTCTGGGTGACGCTGCTCTTCGGCATCATCGCCACCCGCTTCCGGGACATCCCGCCGGTGATCAACAGCTTCATCCAGCTGTTCTTCACGATGACGCCGATCATCTGGACCCCGGACCTGCTCCGCGGCGGCGAGCCGGGCAGCACGCGGGCGATCGTGGAGCAGCTCGCGAAACTGAACCCCTTCTACCACTTCATCGAGATCTTCCGGGCCCCGCTGGTGGGGCAGGAGCAGAGCTGGACGCACTGGGCGGTCGTCGGCGTGATCACCGTGGTCGGCTGGGCGCTGGCCCTGATCGCGCTGCGCAACTACCGCTCCCGCGTCGCGTACTGGGTGTGAGCTAGCCATGGAAGAGATGTAATGGTCTCGATCGATGTCCAGGGCGCGAGCGTCGACTTCCCGATCTTCGACGCCAAGAACCGCAGCCTGAAGAAGTCCGTGCTGGGCCGGGCGGGCGGCCGGATCACCGACGCCAAGGTGCCGGTGGTCGAGGCGCTGCGCGACATCGACCTGAGCCTGCGATCGGGCGACCGGGTCGGACTCGTCGGGCACAACGGTGCCGGGAAGTCCACCCTGCTGCGGCTGCTCGCCGGCATCTACGAACCGACGCGGGGGCGCGCACGGATTCGAGGGCGTGTCGCCCCGGTCTTCGACCTCGCCGTCGGGATGGACCCCGAGATCTCCGGGCTCGAGAACATCCTCATCCGCGGCCTGTTCCTCGGCATGACCCGCAAGGAGATGGAACGGCGCGTCGACGAGATCGCCGAGTTCACCGAGCTCGGCGACTACCTCTCGATGCCGCTGCGCACCTACTCGACGGGCATGCGGGTCCGGCTCGCGCTCGGCGTCGTGACCTCGATCGACCCCGAGATCCTCATCCTCGACGAGGGCATCGGCGCGGTCGACGCGGCATTCCTCGAGAAGGCCCGCGACCGGCTGCGCGACCTCGTCTCGCGCTCCGGGATGCTCGTCTTCGCGTCGCACTCCGACGAATTCCTCGTCGAGCTGTGCGACACCGCGATCTGGATGGACACCGGCGAGATCAAGGAGCAGGGCTCGCTGCGTGAGGTGGTGAGTCACTACAAGGGCCGGGACCTCTTCGAGACGCTCAGCCCGGAGACCCTCAAGCGGATCGGGGCGGACGCACCCAGCGAGGCGCGTCCGTGAGCGGGTCGAGCGGCACCGACGGCACCGTCCACGCCGTCGTCGTCACCCGGCACCGCCCGGAGCTGCTGGCCGACGGCCTCGCCGTCATCGCCGCACAGACCCGCCGTCCGGACCATCTCGTGGTGGTCGACAACGGGCCCGACGAGAAGACCCGCGAGGTCGTCGAGGGCTGCGGCCTGCCGGTGACCTACCTGCCGTCGCGCCACAACCTCGGCGGCGCCGGCGGCTACGCCCTCGGCATGCTCACCGCCCTCGCCGCGGGCGCGGACTGGCTCTGGATGGCCGACGACGACGGGCGACCCGCCGACGAGCACGTGCTCGCGACGCTGCTCGAGGTCGCGCAGCGCCGCGGACTCGCCGAGGTGTCCCCCGTGATCGCCGACGCGGCCGACCCGCAGCGCCTGGCGTTCCCCCTGCGCCGCGGCCTGACCTGGGTGCGCCGGCGCAGCGACCTCGACGGGTTCGGCGACGGCGAGCTGATGCCCGGCATCGCCCACCTGTTCAACGGCGCGCTCTTCCGCGCCGAGACACTCGATGTGGTGGGAGTCCCCGATCTCCGCCTGTTCGTGCGCGGCGACGAGGTCGAACTGCACCGCCGCCTCATGCGCTCGGGGCTTCCCTACGGGACGTGCCTGACCACGGCCTACGTCCACCCCGACGGATCCGACGAGTTCAAACCGATGCTCGGCGGCCGTCTGCACGCCCAGGATCCGGGCGACGCGACGAAGCGCTACTACACCTACCGCAACCGCGGCTACCTGCTCGCCCAGCCCGGGCTGCGCAAGCTCGGCGCGATCGAGCACCTGCGCTTCGGCTGGTACTTCCTCGTGGAGCGACGGGACCCGGCGGCGCTGCGCGAGTGGCTGCGCCTCGTCCGGCTCGGTCGCCGCGAGAGGTTCCGCCGGGCATGAGCTCCCCCCTTCCCGACGACGGGTCGAGCTCCACTCCGTTCCGTCTCCCTCCGGAGGTCCTACACCCCATGTCAGGACGCACCCCGTGCTGACCTCGGACTCGGTCCCGCCGACCACCCGCGACGCGGACGCCACCCGCCCCGACCCGGCGTCGGCCCGGGCGGACCAGCGGGTGCTGCGCCGGTGGCGCTGGATCGCGATCGTGCTCGGCGGGCTGGGCTCCGTGCTCGCCGTCGTCTACCCGTTCCTGCCGGTCGTGCAGGACACCGCGACGATCCAGTGGCCGACCGCGGCCACCGGCACGCGCTCGGTCGACGCGCCGCTCGTGGCGTTCCGGCCGGAGTCGATGACGGCGACGATCCCGTGCGCGGCCATCCGCAGCCTCGACGCGCGCGCCACCCAGCGCGCGACGGTGTTCTCCACGACGCCGCCGCTCTCGCCGCAGGGCGCGCAGGTCGGCATGCAGCTCTTCGTCGACGACGGGCAGCTCACGGTCGCCGACCGCGGCCAGCAGGCCGCCCAGGAGCCGATCCCCGGCGGCCCCTGCGACGTCACGATCACCTCGGACTTCTCCGAGACGGTGATCAACCTGGGCGCGGGGGCCGACACGACGCTCGGCGGTGACTTCCGGCCGCAGGTCGTCGGCATCTACTCCGACCTCGACCAGAACCGCGACCCCGTCGCCGGCACCAGCGTCTCGATCACCCCGGACACCCGCTTCCAGACGACGGCGACCGCCCTCAAGACCGCCGCCGGCCTCCTCGCGATCCTGTGCTTCCTCGGCGCGGTGTGGGCGCTGCACGTGCTCGACACCCGCGCCGGCCGGCGGGCCCCGCGGCTCGCCCCGCGCCGTTGGTGGGTGCCGACCTGGCGGGACGGGGTGGTCGTCGCCGGGCTCGCCGTCTGGGCGGTCATCGGCTCCCAGACCTCCGACGACGGCTACATCCTCGGCATCGCGCGGGCCCGCGAGAGCGCCGGCTACATCGGCAACTACTACCGCTGGTTCAACGTCCCCGAGGCACCGTTCGGCTGGTTCTACGAGCTGTACGCGGTGTGGGTGCAGGTCAGCGACAACGTGCTGTGGATGCGCCTGCCCTCGGTCTTCATGGGGATCGTGTCCTGGCTGCTGATCAGCCGCGAGATGCTCCCCCGCCTCGGCCAGCAGGTGCGGCGCTCGAAGGCCGCCGGCTGGGCCGCCGCGATGGTCTTCCTGATGTTCTGGCTGCCGTTCAACAACGGGCTGCGACCCGAGCCGGTGGCCGTGATCTCCGCGCTGCTCGCGTTCTGCTCGGTCGAGCGGGCCGTGGCCACCCGCCGGCTCGCCCCGGTGGCGCTGGGCCTCGTCGCCGCCGCGTTCGCCCTCGCCGCCACCCCCACCGGCCTCATGGCCGTCGCACCGTTCCTCGCCGCCGCGCGGCCGCTGTTCCGGCTCGTGCAGGAACGGGTCCGCCGCCTCGGGTGGCTGCCGGTGCTGCTGCCGATCCTCTCGGCGGGCCTGATCGTCCTCGTCGCCGTGTTCGCCGACCAGACCTACGCGGCGGTGATGGAGGCGAACCGGGTCCGCTTCCTGCTGGGCCCGAACTACACCTGGTACCAGGAGGTGGTCCGCTACGAGTCGCTGTTCTCGGTCTCGGCGGACGGCTCGCTGGAACGCCGGGCCCCGGTGCTGCTGCTGATCCTCGGGCTCGTGGTCTGTCTCGTGGTGCTGCTGCGCCGCAACCGCATCAAGGGCGCCGCCCTGGGACCGTCGCAACGGCTCATCGGCACCACGCTGCTCGGATTCCTCGTGCTGGCCCTGACGCCGACGAAGTGGACCCACCACTTCGGTGCGTTCGCCGCGCTCGGGTCGGGGATGGCGGCGCTGACGGCGCTCGCCACGTCCTCGGACGTGCTGCGCTCCCGGCGCAACCGCTCGCTCTTCCTCGCCGCCGTGTTCGCGACGCTC
The DNA here is from genome assembly GCF_030269685.1 of Actinomycetospora sp. NBRC 106378. Lineage (GTDB taxonomy): Bacteria > Actinomycetota > Actinomycetes > Mycobacteriales > Pseudonocardiaceae > Actinomycetospora. The sequence continues at coordinate 96,310 of NZ_BSTT01000004.1, read as the reverse complement.
GCGCTCGCCTTCACCGGCCCGAACACCTGGTGGTACACGAACAACTGGGGCGTGCCCTGGAACGACAAGCCGCCGTCGTACCACGGCCACCAGGCCTCGACGTTCCTCCTCGGCATCGCCTTCGTCTTCCTCGTCGTCGCGGCCATCGAGCACCTGCGGGGCATCCCGGAGGAGCGCCGCGTCCCGGCGGAGACCGGTCCCAGCTTCCTGACGACGGCCTCGGCGCCGCTGCGCGAGCGCATGCGCCGCCTGCGCGGGTCGCGACGCGGCAGCGCGATGGAGCGCCGGGCCCGGGCGCTACGGCTCGGGTCGGCACCGATCGCGGTGATCTGCGGGGCCCTCGTGCTGTTCCAGATGGGGTCGATGGCGAAGGCGATCGACAAGCAGTGGGACAGCTTCTCCCTCGGCGGCGACGTGCTGCGCACCGCGTTCTCCACCTCGTGCGGGCTCGCCGACCACGTCAAGGTCGAGGGCAGCCCCGCCGCCGGAATCCTGCCGACGGCGCCCGCACCCACCGGGATCGTGCCGTCCGCCCGGGGCGTGCTGCCGATCGTGGCGCCGCAGGTCCCGCTCGCGCCCGGCCAGCAGCCCGCCCCACTGCCGCCGGACACCGTGCCCGCGTCGAGCCCGCTCGCGCAGCTGGTCGACCCGACCCCGCTCAACGAGGGCTTCCACGCCGACGACGCCGTGCCACCCACCGGCGGCGGCACCGGCGTCTCGGGCTACGAGTACACGCTGCGCAACGACCTGTCCTCGCAGGTCCTCGGCACGTTCGACCCCACGGGACGCGCGACCGGCACCCTGCGCACGCCCTGGCAGTCGGTGGACGACTCGCTGCGCTCCGGCAACACCCCGCTGGTGATCTCGGTGGCCGGCCGCCTCGACGGCGGGAACTCGCTGTTCCTGCAGTACGCCAAGCGCTTCCCCGACGGCCGCATCCAGATCCTCGGCTCCGACCAGCTCGGGGGCGGCGGGGGCAACGAGCCGCCGTGGCGCGAGATCAAGGTCAACCTGAACACGACCAAGGGCGCGACGGCCGACGAGGTCCGCCTCGTCGCCCAGGACCGCTCGCTGGGCCCGGACGGCTGGATCGCGGTCGCCCCGATGCGGGGGCCGAAGCTGGTGCCGTTCACCCAGGCGGTCGGGACCCAGCCGGGCTACCTGGAGTGGCCGGTGCAGTTCGCCTCGCCGTGCCTGCGGCCGTTCGACGTCGCCGACGGCATCGCCGAGGTGCCGACCTACCGGCTCATCGCCGACGCCTCCCAGTTCCGGATCGGGGGCGAGACCTGGTCGCAGCCCTCGGCCGGCGGGCCGATGGGGTGGATCGAGGTGCTCGAGCGCCAGGAGGACGTGCCGTCCTACCTCGAGGGCGAGGCCTCGCTGGACTGGGGCCGCATCGAGCGGCTCGAGCCGTACGCCCCGGGCACCGTGGCGCCGCAGGTCGTGCACGGCGAGAAGACCGTGTGGGGCAACCACAGCGAGGGCGAGATCGGCGACCCGCCGCCCGGGATCCCGTCCCCGGAGAGGTGAGCTTCCGGCCCGGCGGCGGCGGACCCGCCGTCGGGAAGGGCCTCCCCGATCGCAAGATCTCATCGGGCGGGGCGAAGTGGTCGCTGGGCGACCACTTCGCTCCGCGCGTCCGGATCTTGTCGTGATTCTGGTGGAACCGGATCGGCTCCACCGCACTCCAAGCTGGTGTGAGCACCCGTGAACAGGAACTCGAACTGGCCGTCCTCATCAGCAACCAGGACGGCGTGATCCACCTCGACCAGGCCCTCGCCCGCGGTATGAGCCGCGAGGCAGTCCGCCGGCGCGTCGCGGCGAAGCAGTGGTTCCGCCTCGGCCCGCGGGTCTATCAGGTCGCCTCGCACCAACCCACCGACCGCGCGCTCGTCCGGGCCGCGGTGATGTCGCTCGGGCCGGACGCCGTGCTGGTCGGCGAGGGAGCGGCCTGGTGGTGGGGTCTGCGGGACCGACGGCCACGCCGCGCCCAAGTCGCCGTCGGGCGCACCTCACGGCGTCGGGGGCGGAAAGAGGTCGACCTGGCGTTCCGCGACGTCCCCGCCGCCGACCGCACCACGCATCGTCGGCTGCCGGTCACCACCCCGGTCGCCACGGTGCTCGACGCCGCGGTGACCCTCGGGCTCGTCGAGGGCGCGCAGCTGTTCGACACCGCACTGCAGCAGCGGAAGGTCACCGTCGCCGCGCTGCGGGCCGCGAGCACCCGACGGTCCGGCCGACCCGGCACCGAGCTCCTCATGACGTTGCTCGCACTCGCCGAGGGCGGAGCGGTCTCCGAGGCGGAGCGGCGCACCCACGCCGGGCTGCGGGCTGCGGCGATCGTGGGCTGGGTGGCGAACCTGCCGGTGGACCTGCCCGGGTACGGCCGCGCCGTGCTGGACGTCGCGTTCCCCGAGCTCAAGGTGCTCGTCGAGATCGACGGGTGGGCCTACCACCGCGGCATCAAGGCGTTCCTGCGCGACGCCGCCCGGCAGAACGCCCTCGCCGCCGCCGGATGGATCGTGATCCGCACGAACTGGCACGAGATCACCGGCAGGCCCGAGATCCTCCTGGCGAGCCTCCGGCGGGTGCTCGCCGCGCGCTGACCCCCGGCGCAAGATCCGGACGTGCGGAGCGAAGCGGTCGCTCAGCGAGCACTTCGCTCCGCACGATCAGATCTTGCGGAGGCGGTCAGCTCCGGAACAGCACCCACTTCATGACCACGAAGTTGATCGTGGTGGCGCAGGCCTGGGCGACGAACCAGGACAGCACGGAGGCGAACAGCGGCGGGTTCACCGTCGGGGCGTCGGCGAGGTGCAGGACCAGGGACGCGACGCCCACGTTCACCGCGAACGTCGACCCGTACAGCACGAGGAAGCCCACGAACTTCGCCCCGCCGCCGGCGGACGCGGCGAAGGTGAAGCGCCGGTTGAGCAGGTAGGCGGTCGTCGTGCCGAGGATGAAGGACACGCCCTTGGCCAGCGGCGCCCACACCCCGAGGGCGAGGAGCAGCTGGTAGATGCCGAGGTCGACGCAGGCCGCGACGCCACCGATCAGCACGAAGCGGAGCAGCTGCGCCTTCAGGCCCAGTGCGACGGGGGCGACCGCAGCCTCCGCGGGACCCACATTCTCCTCGACGCTCACGCCCTCCGATGGTAGGGACCCTCCCCCACCGGTCCGTCACCGCACCGTCGATACCGTTCCCACCCATGGCCGTCGTCGAGGACACCCCCGTGCGCGCCACGGAGGCTCCGCCCCGGACCACGCCGCGCTCGACGGTGCGCTCGGGCTGGTTCCTCGCCGCACTTGCGGCCGTCACCGTGCTGCTGGGGGTCGCGATCCCCTTCGCGCCGGTCACCGCGGACGACCCGGTCGTCTCGTGGCCGAAGGCGGGGGAGCCCGCGGCGTCGACGAGCGTGCCGCTGGTCCCCTACCGACCGCTCGCGATGACCGCCGACGTCCCGTGCCAGGCCCTGCGCGGCGGCGGCGACGCCCTGCGCACCCAGCCGACCAGCGCCGGGACGCCGGGGCGCGGGCTCACCGTGTCGAACTCCGGCGGCCGCGTCACGGTGACCAGCGACGGGGCCACCCTCGTCGACGAGGTCCTGCCGCTCACGCCCTGCGTGTACCGCTTCACGAACGACGGCACGACGACGACGCTCACCCGCGACGGGCAGCAGCTCTACGCCGCGCCGGGGCAGGCCCCGCAGGTCGCCGAGCTCGCCACCGACGCCCCGGGCACGCCCGGCCTGGCGGCCACGATCCACCCCGACGACCGCTACTCCAGCGTCCCGTCGGGGCTCAAGCTGACGCTCCTGATCCTGCACGTCCTCGCGCTCGCGGCCACGCTCGTGCTCGCCGCGCGGCGCTGGTGGGGCCGGGGCGACCGCGGATTCGTCCGGCCCAGGTTCCACGGCGCCGACGTCGCCGTGGGCGTGATCAGCGCGGCCTGGGTGATCCTCAGCCCGCTGCAGAACGACGACTCCTGGTACCTGCTGATGGCCCGCAACGCCGGGGCCACCGGGTTCGTCGGCAACCAGATCTACATGTTCGACGCCACGGAGAACCCGTTCGTCGGCAGCCAGTACCTGATGTCGATGTGGGGGTCGGTCGGGAACTGGCTCGGCATGCCCGGGTGGGGTCTGCTCTGGATGCGGGTCCTGCCGCTGCTGCTGGGCCTGCTCACGTGGTTCCTGCTGCGCGGGGTGCTGTCCACCGCCCTCGGCCGCATCGAGCGCCGCCGGTGGGTCCCGTGGACGCTGCTCGGGGCGCACCTGGCATGGTTCCTGCCCTACGGCATGGCGCTGCGGCCCGAGGTGTTCATCGTCCCGGTCTTCGCGGCGGTGCTCCTCCTGGCCGAGATCGCCCGCCGTCGGGACGCGGTCGGCGCGCTGATCCCCGCGACGGCGCTGGCGGCCCTGTCGGTGACCATCTCGCCGTCCGGCCTGGTCTCCGCCGCACCCGTCGTCGTGACCCTCCCGTGGCTCTTCCGGTGGCTGCGGACGACGAGCTGGCGCACGCGGCTCGGCGTCGTGGGCGCGGTGATCGCGGCGGGCACCGTCGCCATCCCGGTCGGGTTCGGCGACGCCACCCTCGGCGACGTCCTCGAGGCCACCGGGGTGCACTCCTGGTACTACGTGACGTTCCCCTGGTACGAGGAGTGGGCGCACTACCGGACGCTCATCGAGACCGGGACCTGGGGCCGCCGGCTGCCGGTGCTGCTCACGCTGGTCCTGCTCGTGATCGTGTCGATCGGTTCCGGACGACGGGGCCGCGCGGACGGTCCGATCCACGCCTACACGCTCTCCACCGCGGTGACGACGGCGGTCGCGCTGTTCCTGCTCGCGCTCGGCCCGACGAAGTGGGTCAACCACTTCGGCGCGATCGCCGCGCCGGGCACGCTGCTGCTGACGCTCGCGATGCTGCAGACCCCGCTGCCGCGGCGCCCGGGCGCGCTGGTCACGGGGGCGGGCGTCGCGCTGCTCACGGGCGCGACCGTCCTCGGGTTCGCGGGTCCGAACGTCTGGAAGCCGTACTCCGACCGCGGCCAGCCGTTCGGCAAGCACCTCGACCCGGACATGTCGATGCTCGACCTGGAGGGCCTCGCCCCTCACATCGGCCCGTTCTTCCTGCGGCAGTTCTTCTGGTGGATCGGGCTCGCGGTGCTGGCGGCGCTGTTCGTAGCGTGGCGACGGCGCAACCGGAAGCCCACCTTCGGGATCACGCCGGACCGGGCCGTGCTCGTGCCGTCCGTCGTCATGACCGCGCTGCTGATGGTCGCGGTGATGGTCTACGCGCCGGTGATCCAGGCGCCGGGCTGGTCGGTCGCGGGCTCGCAGCTGCAGGCACTGGCCGGGCGGCCGTGCCAGCTGTCGAACTCGGTCGAGGTCATGGAGCGGACCCCCGCCGACCTCGGCGGACCGGTCACCCCCGCCGTCGCGACCGGGGACTTCGCGCTGACGCAGCCGGGCAACGGCGGTCCCGACGAGGCCCCGGTGCCGCCGCCCGGGTCGGCACCCGGCGGGTCCGGCCCGGAGCTGTGGCACGACGCGGTGACCACCGACCCCAACCTCCCGCAGCAGGGCACCGGCCTCGGGACCCTGACGACGGGCTGGTACCCGGTGCCCGCGCAGTCGACCGCGACGCACGTCGTCGTGCCGGTCGCGGGCAACGACCCGAACTCCCAGCGCATCGTCCTCGAGTTCGGCTACGGGCCGGCCGCGGCGCCGACGCGCACGACCGCCGTCACGGTCAACCCCGCACCCGGCCTGACCGCACGGCAGTGGCAGGAGGTCCCCGTCCTGTTGCCGGGCGACCGGCCGACCGCCGTGCGCCTGATCGCCGAGGACCGGGTCGCCGGGCCCGACACCGCGCTCGCCGTCGCGCCGCCGCACCTGGCCGCGATGCAGCCGGTGCAGTCGCTGGTGGGTCCCGACTCCTACGGCAACGGGCCCGGCAGCGGCCCGCCCGTCTTCGCCGACCAGCTCTCCGCCGTGCTGTGGCCCTGCGTGAACCAGGTGGCCGTGCAGCACGGGATCGCCCCGACGCCCGTCGTCCGGCTGCAGGCCGCCGAGAACACCCCGGACTTCATCCTCACCAACCCGACCTACGAGTCGTGGGGCGGGACGATGGTGCAGTCCGAGCGGACCTGGGCGACCGTGCGCATCTACTCGACGGTGACGGCGGGCGGCCCGCCCACGCTGCAGTGGGGCAACGTCGACCGGATCGTCTACGACCACCCGACCGACGGCTACGACCTCACCGTCGGCTCCGTCACCCGCGGCGGGCTCACCCGCTTCCCCACGCTCGCGACGGAGGCCTACTCGGGGCGTGAGTACCTCGGGTAGGTGGGTCGCCCTCGTCGCGGGCATCGTCTCGGTGCTCGCGGCGCTGGCGTTCCCCTTCGCGCCGGTGACCCAGCCGGTCGTCACGTACGCGTGGCCGACCTCCGCGGCGCCGACCGGTGCGGCGATCCCGATGCTGCCCTACCAGCCGCAGTCGCTCGTCGTGACCGTGTCCGCCTCCGCCGCGCGTGCGACACCGGGCACGGTCCTGTTCTCCACCGCGCCGCTCGTCACCGACCCGCTCGCCGAGCCGATCCAGGGGCTGACGGTGCGGGTCGACGACGACGGGCGCCTCGACGTCACCTCCGGCGGGCGGACCTTCGACCCCGTGGCCCCGGGCGCGCTGCAGGTGGACTCGACGATCGCGGCGACGACGCTGGCCGTGGACGGCCGTGAGGTCGCCCGGGCCGATGGGGACGTCCGGCCCGCCGTGGCCGGTGCCTTCACCGGCGCGGCGAGCTCGGCCGGGCTGAGCTTCTCCGCCGTCGGCGACACCCGGTTCCAGACGACCGCGAGCGGATGGAAGATCGCACTCGGGATCGTGGCGGTGCTGGCGTTCCTCGTGGCGCTGGGGGCGCTGTGGCTCAGCGGCCCCCGTGGCAGGAAAGCGTCGTTGCTGTCGTCCAGTGGCAGGAAAGCCACACCGTCGCGCCTCGCCGACCTCGGCGTCGTCGGCGGCCTGCTGCTCTGGCAGGTGATCGGTCCGCTCACGGTCGACGACGGGTACATCGCCGGGATCGTCCGCTCGCTCGGGCAGAACGGGCAGGTCGGCACCGTCTTCCGCTGGCTGAACTCCCCGGAGACGCCGTTCGGCTGGTTCTACGACGTGCTGGCGCTGATCGCCGGAGTCGACCCCGCGCCCTTCTGGCTGCGCCTGCCCGCGACGGCGCTGGGCATCGTCGGATGGTTCCTGCTCAGCCGGTCCGTGCTGCCGCGCCTGACGGCCCCGTCGATGCCGCTGCTCGCCGGCATCGTGTACCTCGCCTGGTGGCTGCCCTACGACCTCGGCGTCCGCCCCGAGCCGTGGGTGCTCGTCGGGTCGGCACTCGTGTTCGTGCTGGTGGAGCGGGCGATCGAGCGGTCGAGCCCCCTCGCGCTCGTCGGTGCGCTCGCGATCGCCGGGTTCACCCTCGCCGTCACCCCGACCGGTCTGATGGCCTTCGTCCCGCTGCTCGTCGGCGCGGCTGCGCTCCTGCGGCTGCTGACGCCGACCACGCTCGTCGTCGGGATCGCGGCCCTCGGCCTGACGCTGGTGCTGGTCTACGTCGACCAGACCTGGGCGTCCGTGCTCGACTCCGTCGGCATCCGCACCCTCGTCGGCGGCGACCGGCCCTGGACCGACGAGTACGTCCGCTACACCTCGCTGCTCACGGTCGGCGACGCGGAGGGCAACCTCGGGCGGCGCGCCCCGGTGCTGCTGCTGGTCCTCGCGTTCGCCGCCCTGGCCTTCGGCGCCCGCGACCGCCTCGTCGGGACGAGTCGCCGCGTCGTCGTGGTCACGCTGCTCTCGCTCGTCTCCCTCGCCTTCACCCCCACGAAGTGGACCCACCACTTCGGCGCGTTCGCCGTCCTCGGCACGGCCACGACGCTGCTCGCCCTCGACGCCTGGCGGCACTCCCTTCCCGACGACGGGGGTCGCCGGCTCCGGCGCGCGTCGGTCGGCGTCGCGGTGGCCGCGGGCGTGTCCGGCCTGACGCTCGCGGGCTACAACCAGTGGCACTGGATCTCGAGCTACGCGATCACGTGGTCGACGCTGTCGCCGCAGCTCGGTGGGGTCCGGTTCGCCGACGCGGTGCTGGTGCTCGGCGCGGTCGTGGCGGTCGTCCTGGCGGTCCTGGCGCTGCGACGAAGCGGCGAACCTGTCACTGGACGACAGCAACGACGCTTTCCTGCCACGAGTTGGGGGCCCGGACTCGCGATCGGCGTCGTCGTCCTGGTCGTCGCGATCGAGGTGCTCTCGTTCGCCCGCACTGCCTACCAACGGCGCGACTCCTACACGCTGGCGTCGGACTCGATCGCGTCGTTGACGGGCCGCTCGTGCGGCATCGCCGACCGGCTGCGCGTGGAGCGCGACCCCCTCGCCGGCCTGCTCCCCGCCGAGAGTCCCGGCGCCCTCCCGACGGTGCCCCCCGACGGGCCGACCATGGCCGGCGCCGACCTCCCCGGCTGGCGCGGACCCGACGTCACCACCGGCTGGTACCGCCTGCCCGGCGGGGAACCCGGACCCGTCGTCGTCACCCTGACCGGGCCCGTCGCGGCCGGGGACGTCGTGGCGGAGTTCCGCGACGCCGACGGGCAGGTCACCCGCGTCCCCCTCGACGAGGGCGCGACGCAGTACGCGGAGTCCGCGTCGGTCGACGCGCCGCGCTCCCGCGACCTGCGCCTCGACCCCGCGCTGTCGGCCGACCACGAGGCCGTCCGGCTGGTCAGCAGCCGCGACACCCCGGCCGACCAGGGCTTCTCGTCACCGCGCATCGCCCGCCTCGTGCCCTGGAACGAGGTGCTGCCGCCCGGCACGCCCGCCGCCGTCGACTGGCCGGGGGCGTTCCTCTTCCCCTGCACCCCGTTCCCGACCCTCCGTGATGGCGTCGCCGCCCTCCCCGGCTGGCGGGTGTCCACCGACGCGCGCAGCGAGGCCCAGTCGGGCTACATCAGCTACACCGCCTCCCAGGGCGGGCCGTGGCTGACCGCGCGGGCCCTGGTCCGGCAGGTCCGCTACGCGGTCTACCTGCCCGGCCTCCCGCTCACCGACATCGCGAGCCTCGAACGCTGGGTCCCGACGGTGCCCCTGGTCGCGCCCGCGGTCACCTCCCGCGACGTCACCCACAGCGGGTTCTCGACGCCAGGTCCGCTCTCGATCGGCGAGAGCTAGCACCTCCGGACAGGGCGCACCACCCCGCGCGCTAGCCTCGATACCGATGGCTCGCACCGTGAAGACCCTGGTCGGATGGGCCCGCACCGCCCCGAGCCGGGCGACCGTGCTCTCCGGCGACGAGGTCACCTCCGACACCCAGCTCGCCGAGGCGGTCACGACGGCGGGTCCACGTGGCGTCATCGCGCGCGGACTCGGCCGCTCCTACGGCGACCCGGCGGTCAACGCGGGCGGCCTCGTCGTCGACATGACCGCCCGGCACCGCGTGCACGCGATCGACGCCGAGAGCGGGCTGGTCGACGTCGACGCCGGCGTCTCGCTGGACACGCTGATGAAGGTCGCGCTGCCCTTCGGGCTGTGGGTCCCGGTGCTGCCCGGCACGCGCCAGGTGACGATCGGCGGCGCGATCGCGAGCGACATCCACGGCAAGAACCACCACTCGCACGGCAGCTTCGGCAACCACGTCGTGTCGATGGACCTGCTGACCGGCACCGGCGACATCCGTCGTCTCGAGCCCGAGGGCCCGGAGTCGGACCTGTTCTGGGCGACCGTCGGCGGCATCGGGCTGACCGGCATCATCCTGCGCGCGACGGTCCGGATGACGAAGACCGAGACCGCCTACTTCGTCGCCGACACCGAGCGGACCGCGAACCTCGACGAGACGATCGAGCGGTTCTCCGACGGGTCCGACGAGGCCTACGACTACTCCTCGGCCTGGTTCGACTCCATCTCCACCGGGCCGAAGCTCGGCCGGGCGGCGCTGGGCCGCGGCTCGCTGGCGCGCCTCGACGAGCTGCCCGAGAAGCTCCGGCGCGACCCGCTCAAGTTCGACGCGCCGCAGCTCGCGACGCTGCCCGACGTCTTCCCGAACGGCCTCGCCAACAAGGCGACGTTCTCGCTGATCGGCGAGCTGTACTACCGGAAGACGAAGAACAAGCGGGGCCAGATCCAGAACCTCACGGCCTTCTACCACCCGCTGGACCTGTTCGGGGACTGGAACCGGGCCTACGGCTCGAAGGGCTTCCTGCAGTACCAGTTCATCGTCCCGCTGGCCGCCGAGGCCGAGTTCCGGTCGATCATCGCCGACATCGCCGCGTCGGGGCACGTCTCGTTCCTCAACGTCTTCAAGAAGTTCGGCGAGGGGAACCGGGCGCCGCTGTCGTTCCCCATGCCCGGCTGGAACATCTGCGTGGACTTCCCGATCGTCGACGGGCTCGGCCGGTTCTGCCGCGACCTCGACCGCCGGGTCCTCGCGATGGGCGGCCGGCTCTACACCGCCAAGGACTCCCGCACCGACGCCGCCACGTTCGCCGCGATGTACCCGCGGCTCGACGAGTGGCGCAAGGTGCGCGACGCCGCCGACCCGGACGGCGTGTTCGCCTCGGACATGTCGCGCCGGCTCGCCCTGACCAGCTGATCCCATCCGACTGGAGACCCATGATCGACGCCGTCGGGCACCCGTCCTCCCTGCTCCTGCTCGGGGGCACCTCCGAGATCGGGCTCGCCATCGCCGAGCGCTACCTCGCCGACGGGCCGGTCCGGGTGGTGCTGGCCGGCCGGCAGTCGCCGCGCCTCGCCGACGCCGCCGCCCGCCTCGAGCGGGCCGGTGGCCACGTGGAGACCGTCGAGTTCGACGCCAAGGACGCCGCGGTGCACACCGAGGCCGTCCGCAAGGCGTTCGCGGGCGGCGACATCGACGTCGCCGTGGTCGCGTTCGGGCTGCTGGGCGACCAGGAGAAGGCCTGGCAGGACATCGACGTCGCCGTCGAGCTCGCCGAGGTCAACTACGTGGCGACCGTGTCGGTCGGGGTCGCGCTGGCCGCCGAGTTCCGACGCCAGGGGCACGGGCGGATCGTCGCGCTGTCCTCGGTCGCCGGGGAGCGCGCCCGCCGCTCGAACTTCGTCTACGGCTCCACCAAGGCCGGCATGGACGCCTTCTACACGGGGCTCACCGAGGCGCTGCGCGGCGACGGGATCGGCGTGACGATCGTCCGCCCCGGGTTCGTGAAGACGAAGATGACCGCCGGCATGGACTCCGCGCCGCTCGCGACGACGCCGGAGGAGGTCGCCCGGATCACCGTCGACGCCGTCACGAAGGGCCGCGAGCTGGTCTGGGCGCCGGCGCAGTTCCGGTACGTCATGAGCGTGCTCCGGCACATCCCGCGGCCGATCTTCCGTCGCCTGCCGGTCTAGGGACGACACCCGGCCGCGAGAAGCACACCAGGCAGGTTCCGCAGCTCCGGCCCCTGCCTGGTGTGCCTCTCGCGACGGCGTGGGTCGGCGCGAAGCCGTCAAGATCCTGACGTGCGGAGCGAGGCAATCGCTGAGCGAGCACGTCGCTCCGCGGAACAGGATCGTGCTGCTCAGCCGGACGAGCGTGGTCCAATCCTGACGTTCGGTGTCAGCCGTGTGCCACCGCTGACATCACGGACGCGGACCTGACACGAGCCGTCAGGAACGCATGAGCCGACGACGGGCCGGCTCCTCGATCCACCGGTAGGCGAGGTGGGCCACCAGCACCGACGCGACGAGCACGTGCGGGACGACCAGGGCCGCGAGCGAGGAGTTGGGCGCCAGCGCCGGGAACCGGGTCATCGCGACGACCGTGATCTCGATCAGCGGGAAGTGCACCAGGTAGATCGCGTAGGAGATGCGGCCGCCGTGCTGCAGGCGGGGTGAGGCCAGCCAGTCCACGAGCCGGCCCCGGGCCACGCAGAGCGCGCCGAGCAGCACCGGGAAGAGCGGGACGGCGAGCCAGAGCCGGTCGGCCGCCGGGATCGCCGCCGACGCGGGGGCGGACGCCGCCCAGTAGGCCACGAGCACGGTCTCGGCCAGCACGAGGAGCACGAGCCGCCCGGCCCACTGCTCCACGCGGGGGGTCCGCGGCAACCGCTCCACCACCAGCCACGTCAGCATCCCGGACGTGAACCCGCCGCCGATGCGCAGCAGCCACACCCACGCGCCCGACTCGCCCGCACCCGCCGTCACCACCGGGACGACCGCGACCGGCGAGGCCGCCAGCACCGCGAGGACCGCGAGCACCGGCAGCGGCCACGACCGGATCCGCCACGCCGCGAGGACCAGCAGCGGGAAGCACAGGTAGGCGAGCCACTCGGCGCTCACCGACCACGCCGGGAGCACGAACGAGACGCCCTCGATGCCGGACGAGGTCCACATCTGGGTCATCGTCAGCTGCCGGATCCAGCCGAGCGGGCCGAGCGAGGGCTGCGGGTTCTGCCAGGCGACGATGCCGTCCGAGCCGAACACGAGCCGCGCCGCGCACCAGGCGCCGAACGCGACCGTGACCACCGCGTACAGCGGCCACACCCGCGCGATCCGCGCGCGCAGGAACCGGGCCGTCCCACCGACCGACGGCCTGGACCCCATCCGCGCGAGATAGGAGCGGGTCAGCACCAGCCCCGAGAGCACGAAGAACAGGTCCACCCCGAGCGGCCCGGCCGCGACCAGCGGCGCGATCGGGGCGGTCCACCGTGCGAACACGTCACCCGGGATGTACGAGGCGTGCAGCAGTAGCACCCACACCGCGGCGACGAAGCGCAGCCCCGTGAGCTGCGCGATGTCCGCCGGCCTGCTTCCCGACGCCGGGTCGGTGCCGGTCCGGCGTTCGGCCGGCGGCGCGACGGCGGGGGTCGGCGAGGTCCCCCGGGTCCGGGGGAGCGGGAGGACGGTCCCGCTCCCCGCACCCGGCGTCCGGAAACCCACCGGGGACGCCGCGAGGGCCTCCCCGGAGGACAGGGGCACCGCCACGAGCGGCGTCGTGCGCAGCGTGGAGACCCGGGCCGGCTCCGCCACCGACCCGTCCGCACGGGTCGTCCGCGACGTGAGTGACGTCAGCGTTCCCATCGTGCTGCCTCCCGACCCCGTGCTTCCCCGACGAGCTCCCCGATCAGGTCGACCGCGGTGCTCGACCTGAGGAACGGCACGACTCGTCCGAATCCTGATACGCCATTCAGTGGATCGAGCGACCGCCGTCCGGTCGCAGTCCGCAGGGCGGGTGACGGCGGCACGCACGGTGACGGGAACGGCGGCCGGAACCGCCGATCCGACCCGACCGAGCGGTCCCCGACCCCTCCCCGGTGGAGGGGTCGCGTCCCGGCCCGACGACGATCGCGCCTGGTCACGCACCGTGTGCCCCGCGCCCCGCTCGCCGGCGGTGTCGGCGGGCCCCCTACCGTGGCGGGGTTGCCGCGTCGGAGGCGTGTGACGAGGAGGAACAGCTGTCGTGACCAGGGGCCCGACGATCTCCGATCCCGAGCTCGCGCCGGACCCGACGCGCCCGGCGGACGCGGTGGATCACCCACACGGGGAACAGGTGCAGCCCCACTGGAGGCGCCTGCTCGGTGACCGCGCGCTCGTGGCCGTCGGGGCGCTCGCCCTCCTGAGCGCCCTCGCCGTGATCGCGGTCGACGCCGCGCACAACCAGGGCCGCTTCGTCCCGCCCCTCGACGACGTCTACATCCACCTGCAGTACGCCCGTCAGATCGGGCTCGGCGAGTTCCTGCGCTACCAGGCGGGCGCTCCCCGGACGACGGGCGCGAGCAGCCTGCTCTACGTCCTGCTGCTCGGCGCGGCCTCCGTCGTGGTCCCGACCGGGCTGCTGCTCTACGCGGCGGTCGCGTTCGGGGTGCTCTGCTTCGTCGCGACGGTGGTCCTGGTCGCCCTGCTCGGCCGGGAGCTCGGCTCGCGACGCACCGGCACGGTCGCCGCCGCGCTCACCGCCCTGTGCGGGCCGCTGCTCTGGGGCGTCACGAGCGGGATGGAGGTCGCGCTCGTCGCGGTCCTCGCGGCGGGCCTGCTGCTCGCGTTCGTCCGTGAACAGCGGTCCGGGGCCTTCGTGGCGACCCCGCTCGTCGCGGTGCCCCTCGCGATCACGCGGCCCGAGGGTCTCGTTCTGGTCGTCGCCGTGCTCGCGGGCGCGGTGGTGACCCTCGTGCGGTCCCGGCACCGACCCGGCGTCGGGAAGGCGCTGCTGCTGGCGCTGCCGCTGCTGGCGGCGCTCGCGCAGTTCGGGCTCTACCGCCTGGTGACGGGCGCGGCGGAGAACTCCGGCGTCGTGGCGAAGTCCTGGTTGAGCCGACCGCTCGGGTCGCCGCTGGAGGTCGCCGACCGCGTCGTCAGCACCGCGCGGACCGCGCTGGAGCTGATCGGCGGGCTCACGACGACGGAGGTGGCCGGGCCCGGCGTCGCGGTCCTCGCCGCGATCGGGCTCGCCGCGGTGGCGTCGCGACGCCGGGTCCTGGCCGCGGTACTCGCGCTCGGGCTCGCCGGGGTGCTCCTGGCGGTCGCGACGTTGCAGACCGCGCTGTGGCACGACGGGCGCTACCTGCAGCCGTTCCTGCCGATCGTCGTGCTGCTGGCGGTGCTCGGCATCCGGGCGATCGGTCACGCGGCCTCCGACGCGCGCAGCGGCCGGGTCCTGACGACGGGTCTGGTCGCGGTGCTCGGCGCCTTCGCCCTCGTCTCGGCGCCGACGTGGGCGCTGCGCCAGGGCGAGCAGGCGGCCGGCATCCGCGAGTCGGCGGTGTCGGTGGCGCAGTGGATCCGGGGCAACACGCCCCCAGACGCCGTGGTGGCGGTGAACGACGTGGGCGCGGTCGCGTGGTTCTCCGACCGTCGCGTGGTCGACCTCGTCGGGCTGACCACCCCCGGCTTCGCCCGGCCGGCGCTCGAGGGGTCGGGCGCGATGTACGAGCAGCTGGCGCACCTGCCGCCCGCGCAGCGACCCTCCTACTTCTCCATCTTCGACGACACGCAGCTCGTCCCCGTCGGTGAGCTCGGGCGGGCCCGCATCCTCGGCGACGAGCCCCTCACCTCCTTCGACCTGAAGAGCCCGCAACGCGACGGCGGCCCCTTCGGCGGCATCTGCCAGACCGCGGGCGGCTGCCCGGTGATCAGCGTGTGGCGCGCGGACTGGTCACACGTCGGCAGCGGCGACCTCCCCGACTTCCCCGTGACCGGCCGGATCGTGGACCGGGTCAACGTCGGCGACCTCACCGACGAGGCCGCGCACGGGTACGGCGTCGACCGGGCGCTCGTCGGGGTGGCCGACCAGACCGACGTGCGCAACCAGGACGTCGCGGGCCGGGTGGTCGTCGACAGCGGGCGGCACGTGGTGGGCGGCGAGCACTTCACGCTGCGCGGCCTGACACCCGGGCGCCCGGTCACCCTCGTCGCCCGGGTCGACGCCCGCGAGCCGGTGAAGGACCGCAACACCGGGGCGGGCGTGGTGGCCGTGGCCGCCGACGGGCGTGGCGTGGGCGACTGGGCGTTCGCGACCGAGGTCCCGGGCCTGCCGGCGGGGTCCGAGCACGCGTGGGCGCAGTCGACGTTCACGATCCCGGCGTCGGCGGTGACCGCGCCGGAGCTCACCGTGTCGTTGGGTCCCCGGCAGCCGTTCCTGGCGCCCTACCCGGACTACCGGTCGTTCTCGTACTGGGGTGTGCAGTAGCCCCGTTCGGCCCGTTCGTATCGATCGGAACGCGGTCGCTCACCGGTCCTGGTGCGGAATGCGCCCGGCCGTCCCGCCGTCGTCCCGACGAGGGCGTCCCTGCTCGCGCAGCAGGTCCCGGATCTCGGTGAGCAGCTCGACGTCGGTGGGCTCGGCCGGTCCGGCCTCCTCGCCCCGCTTGCGACGCTCCGCGACGATCTTGAGCGGCAGGACGACGAGGAAGTAGATGACGGCGGCCGTGATGACGAAGGTGATCACCGCGTTGATGAACGACGCGTAGTCGAACACGACGCCGTTGACGGTGAAGGTCCCGGCCAGCTGCCCGCCGCCGCCGGTGGCCAGCTGGATGAGCGGCTTGAGGAACGCGCTGGTGAAGGCGGTGACGACCGCGGTGAACGCGGCTCCGATCACCACCGCGACCGCGAGGTCGACGACGTTGCCGCGGAGCAGGAAGTCCTTGAACCCCTTCAGCATCCGAGGGTCCTCCGTATCACTGATCTGCCACAGATGTGCACCGAGCGTAACCATGGCACACAGAACGACGCGCCCGCCACGCCGGTGGGGGGGCCGGCGGGACGGGCGCGTCGCTCTTCGGCGCGCCGGCGTCGGCGCGACCGAGGTCTTTAGTTGATCGCGTGGATCGGGTTCGAGCAGGACTTGGCGTTGGTCGCCGAGTTGCCCTTCTTGGCCTCCGACAGCAGCGGGATCGACCCGGCGTTGTCCTGGACCGGCACCTGGACACCCAGGACGTTGACCGGGACGTCGTTGTTGCAGACGTTGATCGGGGTGTTGGGCGCGAAGTCGCTGGAGTTGATGAGGCCCTTCTGCACGGTGGCCCCGTCCCAGTCGCTCTCGTGCGCGAACGCGGCGCCCGTCGTGCTCGCGAGGCCGGCGCCGATCAGCGACGTCGCCAGCACGGCCTTGCGGATAACTCCCACGGTCATGTCCTCTCGATCTACGTCGGCGACCGGGGTCGATCGCGTGACCGGAACGTAATCAGGCGTGTGCGAAACGTGTTGGAACCGGGGTCGCAGGGGGCGGCCACCCGTCCGGGAACCCCGGCTCGTCCCCCGATCCCGTGACCGCAGGCCCACACGGTCGACTCCCGGTGCGCGCACGGACGCCCGTCACCCGCCGAGACACACGGCGTCATCACACCCTGCTTCCGACACCTTTTCCGCACGCGTTCCCGACTGCGCCGGGCGGCAGACCGGACGCGCCGGACGGCAGGGCGCGTGTCGCGTGTCGTCGGGAAGAGGGATGCGGGGGGCGCGGTGCACTAGCGTCCGCGGACGTGTCCACCGGGTCGGCCACGCCGCTCTCCCCCGCTCCCTCCCCGCGCACCACCGGCGCGCTCGTCCGCTGGGCGGCCTGGGACTGGGGTTCGGCCGCGTTCAACGCCGTCATCACGACCTTCGTCTTCACCGTCTACCTCACCAGCGGCGTGGCGGCCGACGAGGCCAGCGGGTCCGCCGCCCTCGCGACCACGATCGCCATCGCGGGCGTGCTCGTCGCCCTCACCGCCCCGGTCTACGGCCAGCGCAGCGACGCGTCGGGCGCCGAGCAGGGCCGACAGCGCCGCCTCGGGGTGCTGACCGCGGTGATCGTCGTGGCCAGCGCGCTGATGTTCCTGGTGCAGGGTGCGCCGGAGTACCTGCTGCTCGGGCTGATCCTGCTCGGCGTCGGGACGTTCGCCTACGAGCTCGCGCAGGTCGAGTACAACGCGATGATCTACCGGCTGGCCCCGCCCGGGCGCACCGGCTGGGTCTCGGGGGTCGGTTGGTCGGCGGGCTACCTCGGTGGGATCGTCCTGCTGGTCCTCTGCCTGGTCCTCTTCATCCCGCCGGTCGGGGTGATCAGCTTCGGCGCCGACGACCTCGCCTACCGGGTCATCGCCCTGCTCGCCGCCGTGTGGTTCGCCCTCTTCGCGATCCCGGTGCTGTTCATGCGCTTCCCGTTCCCCGCCCCGCCCGGGGACGCCGAGGCCGCGTCGGTGAGCTGGATCGGCTCCTACAGGTTGCTCGTGCAGCGCCTGATCCGGCTCTACCGCACCGACCCCCACCTGCTCGGCTTCCTCGTGGCCTCGGCGATCTACCGGGACGGCCTCACCGCCGTGTTCACCTTCGGCGGCGTGCTCGCGGCCGGCACCTTCGGGCTCAGCTCGTCGGAGGTCATCGTGTTCGCGATCGTCGCCAACGTCGTCTCGGCGATCGGTGCGGTCGTCGGCGGCCGCCTGGACGACCGGATCGGCCCCAAGCCGGTCATCCTCGTGTCCCTCGCGGCGCTGGTCGTCGTCGCGGCCGCGCTCCTCCCGGCGTCGGGCAAGACGGCGTTCTGGATCGGCGGGCTCTTCCTCTGCCTGTTCGTCGGCCCCGCCCAGGCGTGCTCCCGCAGCTACCTCGCGCGCCTCGTCCCGCCGGGGCGCGAGGGCGAGATCTTCGGCCTGTACGCCACGACGGGCCGGGCCGTCAGCTTCCTCGCGCCGGCCCTGTTCGGGCTGTTCATCACCCTGTTCGGCGAGCAGCGCTGGGGCATCCTCGGCATCGGCATCGTGCTGCTCCTGGGCCTGTTCGCCCTCATCCCGGTCCGGGGCGTCCCGGGCTCCGTCGGCGCCGGGAGCGCGGCGGCGGGGAGCTGATCGCGCTGCGCCTTCCCGACGCCGGGTCGGCGCCGGTCGGGCCGGCCTCGACCCTGTCTCGGCCGCGAGGGGCACACCAGGCAAGACTGGCCGCGGCAGAACCTGCCCCACGTACCTCTCGCGAACGGAGCAGCGCCTCGTCCCGCCGCGAGACGTACGTCAGGCAGGCCCGATAGGCCCGGGACCTGCCCCACGTACCCCTCGCGAACGGAGCAGCGCCTCGCCCCGCCGCGAGACGCACACCAGGCAGGCCCGAGGGGCCCGGAACCTGCCTCACGTGATCCTCGCGCGGCGTCTACTTCACCCGGGCGGCGAGGAAACGGATCAGGCGGGACAACAGCTCGCCGACGAACACCCAGAACGCGGCGGCGACGAGCGAGTTGACGATCAGGGCGATCGTCGGGTCGGCGGGCACGAAGAGGTCCCGGAACCCGAGGATCACCCGACCCGCGAGGCCCCCGATGAACTGCGCGACCCCGTTCGCGGGGTTCACCCCGACCAGCACGAGCACCAGGTTCGCGATCAGCACGAGGGCGAAGAGGATCGCCAGGGTCCGCACGAGCGTGGCGATCACGTTGCCCGCCCGCCACGCGATCTCGCCGACGTCGACGTGGCGGCGCTGCGGGGTCTCGGGCTCGGCCCACGAGGTGTCAGCCGCCCCCCGCCGATGCTGCTCCGTCTTCGCCTCCTCCGGCGCAGCGGACTTCTCCGTCTTCGCCTCCGCCGGCGCAGACTTCTCCGTCTTCGACTCCGCCGGCGCGGACTTCTCCGTCTTCGCCTCCTCCGGCGCAGCGGACTTCTCCGTCTTCGACTCCGCCGGCGCGGACTTCTCGGCCTCCGCCTCCTCCGGCGCAGCGGACTTCTCCGTCTTCGCCTCCTCCGGCGCGTCCTTCCCGGTCGCCCCGTCGGCCGACTCCGACTGATCGGCCGCCCCCTCGTCGGTGGCACGGTGTCGGCCGCTCGCCTCCTCGGAGGACTGCTGGTCGGACGACGTCTGCTCCTCGGTCCCCTGCTCCGCCATGCGGTGATCCTGTCACCGCGGGCCGCCCGGGTCCGTGCGACCGGCGGGGCACGCCCAGAGCGAAATCGGTTGAGCCGGACCCGTCCTCTCGGCGACGGTGAAGCCGTCGTCACGCGCATCGAGGCCGAGGAGGGAACCGTGACCACCACGACGGTGACGGTCGTCCGCCCCGCCCTCCCGCGGACACCGTTCGCGATCGAGCTCGCCGCCTGGATCCGCGAGGGCGTCGACGGGCACCCGCTCCGGACGGACGGGCGGAGACGACCCGCCGTCGTGATCGTCCCGGAGTACCTGCACACCGCCCCGCGGACCCTGCTCGCCGACCTGGCGACGGCCCGGTGGGCCGGACGCCCGGTCGGCCTGATCGGCTACGGCGGGCGGACGCGCGCCCGGTACGCGCTCGAGGACGCCCGCGACGCGCTGCGCGGCGCCGGTGCCACGCTGGTCGGACCGTCGGTGGGGCTCGACGTCGCCCGGGTGCGGGCCGCCGGGTTCGACCCCGCCGACGTGCTCCTGCGCGACCTCGTCCTCGACGAGCTCGCCGCCGCCTAGCGGAACCGCGAGAAGACCTGGGCCTCCCACGCCTTCCGACTGACGAGCTCGCCCATGTTCTCCCGGTAGCGCCGCCGCAGGGCGGGCCACGCCCGCTGGACCTCACGGTGCATCGCCAGCGAGGTGCGCAGGAGCCGCCAGAATTCCGCCCGGTCGCGCTGCCGGAACGTGACGCCGGTGCCGTCGGAGGTGGACACGGTGACCCCGTCGAGCCGCGACAGCAGGAACCACGTCCCGTGCTCGGCGGGGACGTTGCGCTGCGGGCGCTCCGCGGCACCGGGGTCGGTGGGCCGCAACTGGTGGCGCAGGGCTCCGGCGAGCGCCTTGACCTGCGCGACCTTCCCCTTCGGCGGCTCCGGCCACAGCTGCGCGGCCAGGGCGCCGATCGGGGGCTCGGGCAGGTCGCGGGCGCTGGCGACGACCTTCCCGTCGGGGTAGCGCGCCCGCAGCGCCCGGACCTCGCCGAGCGCCGTGGGCAGCGCACCGAAGAGCACCTTCGGACCGAGCAGGAAGTCCCGCATCGCCATCTGGTGCAGCGCGATCGCCGAGTACTCGAGCAGGAAGAGGTGCCGCAGGGTCCGCTTGAGCGAGTCGAGCAGCAGCGCCTTCGGATCGTCCGGCCCGTGCAGCGCGGCGACGACGAGGCGGTTGCGGGCGTGGAAGTAGGCCTGCCAGTCCGAGCTGTCGTCCTTCTCGACGAAGCTCATGTGCCAGATCGCCACGCCGGGCACCGTCGCCGTCGGGAAGCCGTGCGCGCCGGCGCGCAGGCCGTACTCGCAGTCGTCCCACTTGATGAACAGCGGCAGCGGCTGGCCGATCTCCTCGGCGACAACCCGGGGGATCAGGCACATCCACCAGGCGTTGTAGTCGACGTCGGTGCGGCGGTGCATCCACAGCGTCTCGCGCAGCGAGTCGACCGCGAAGTCGTGGTCGTCCTCGGTGTTCGGCGCGAGCTGCCAGAAGAAGGTGTGCCGGTCGACCACCTCGCCCATGGCGTGCAGGTGCGAGCGCGCCTGCAGCGAGAGCATCTGACCGCCGACGAGCATCGGCGTGCGGGCGTAGCGGGCGAAGGCGAGGGCGCGCAGCACCGAGTCGGGTTCGAGGACGACGTCGTCGTCCATGAACAGGACGAACTCGGCGTCGGTGTGCTCGAGCGCCTCGTACATGATCCGGCTGTAGCCGCCGGAACCGCCGAGGTTGGGCTGGTCGATGATCCGCAGCCGGTCCCCGAGCAGCGCGGCGGCGTCGTCGAACCCGGCCTGCTCGCGGACCTTCGAGGTGCCCTGGTCGGGGATGACCACGGCGGTGAGCACGTCGCGCACCAGCTCGTCCTCGCCGAGCGCGCGCAGCGTGTTCACGCAGTCCGACGGCCGGTTGAACGTCGGCATCCCCACCGTCACGGCGGCACGTCCGGGCGCGGGGCGGTCGGCGAACCACCCGCCGTCGAGCAGTTCGAGGGGCTCGGCGCCGCTGGAGAGGTCGAACCAGACCCACCCGCCGTCCTCGAAGGGACGCAGGGAGACGGGCACGTCGATCGAGCCCTCGTCGGTGATCGCCTCGCCGTGGACGTGCACCGGCACGCCCCGCGCGGTGGACCGGTAGACGTCGACCCGGCCCGCGCCGCGCAGCCGCAGCCGCAGGTGCACCGCGTCGAGCACCGACCAGCGCCGCCAGTACGAGGCCGGGAAGGCGTTGAAGTACGCCGCGAAGGAGGTCTCGGTGTGCTCGGGGACCCGCACCGAGGTCCGCGAGAGCACCTCGGCGCGTCGCCCCCCGGCGGTGGTGAGGTGCAGGACGAACTCGTCCTGCTCGTCGTTGACCGTGCCGGGCCGCTCCGCGGTGGGCGCGGCCGAGCGCAACGAGGTCGCCGTGCCCTCGTCGAGGTAGAGCGCGCGGACGGTGGTGGGGTCGGCCGGGCGCGGCAGGATGATCCGCTGGAGCAGCCCCGACCCCGATTCGCGGGCGGTGGACTCCACCGGCGCCTCCTGCGTGCTCGTCATGGCTCCGACGGTAGCGCCCACCCCCGACAGCACCCGTCCGCCCCCGCCGCGCAGGGCCGGGTGGAGCAACCCGCCGTTCTGCTGTTGATTGTCCGTTTTCTCCCTTCCCGACGACGGGAAGCACGAGCTCCCGACATCCGTCACCCCAGGACGTGAGGCCCCGATGACGACGCAGATCGCCCGCCCCGCCTCCACCCTCCCGACGCCGGGTCTGGTCGGTGATCTCGTCGGCCCGGTCGTCCGCGCGCTGGGTCTCGCGCCGTCCCGGCGCACCAGCGGTCGACCGGGCCGCACCCACGTCGAGGTGCGCGGGATCGCCACGCCCGGGCAGGCGGGCGCGCGCCGGGACCTCGTCGAGGAGCTGCGCGCGGTGCCGGGCGTCTCCGGGGCCGTGGTGAACGCCGTCCTCGGCCGGGTGGTCGTCGACCACACCCCCGATGTCGAGCTCGCCCGCCTCGTCGCCGTGGTCGAGGAGGTCGAGCGCCGGCACGGCCTGCACCGGGCCCCCGCCGACACCGGCGGCCACCACCCCGCCGACGTCACGCCGTGGTCGCGTCAGGTCCTCGCCCTCGGGGTGGACCTCGCCGGGCTCGGGCTCGCCGGGGTCGAGCGCTGGCTCGGTCTCGTCCCGCTGACCCGGGCCGTCCCGCCGCTGCTCACCGGCACCCTCTCCCTGGTCGACGCCGTGCCCTCCTCGCGGAGTGCGGCGGAGCGCACGGCGGGTGGCGCGACCACCGAGTCCTGGTTCTCCCTCGGCAGCGCATCCCTGCAGGCCCTCGGGCGCGGCCCGGTCGGGCTCGTCGTCGACGCCTGCTACCGGGCGATCCGGGCCGACGAGGCGGCTGCCCGCACCTCGGCGTGGACGGCCTGGGACACCCGGGCTCCGCTCACGGCACACGCCGCGGAACCCGTCGACGCCCCGTCGCGGCCCGGCGCGCTGCCCCGTGGTCCGGTCGACGTGGTCGGCGACGTCTCCGGCGCCACCGCCCTCGCCGCCTTCGGCACCGTCGCGGCGCTGGTCCCCGAGCGGGCCGCCGCCGTCCTGCTCTCCGGCGTCCCGAAGGCCGCCCGCTGGGGCCGGGAGGCCTACGCCGCGGCGGCGCACCGGGCGGTGTCCGACCTCGGCGTGGTCAGCATCGACCCGCAGGCCCTGCGCCGCGCCGACCGCGTCGACGTGGTCGTCCTCGGCCGGACCCTGGCCGACCGTCTCGGTGCCGCGGCCTCCGAGGTCGGGCGGCTCGTGGTGGTCGACGACGCGGCGACCGCGGGAGCGGTGGCCCGTCTCCAGGCGGCCGGGCACGGCGTGGTGCTGGTCTCGGCCGACGACACGGAGGGCCTCGCGGCGGCCGACGTCGGCATCGGGGTCGGGCCCGACGTCCCGTGGAGCGCCGCCCTGCGCTGCGCCGACGCCGACCAGGCCCGAGCCCTGCTGCTCGCCGTCGCCGGGGCGCGGGCGGCGTCCTGGCGGGCAGCCCTGCTCGCCCTGACCGGGTCGGCGGTGGGCGCCCCGATCGCGCTGGGCACGTCGCTGGTGGGCCTCACCGGCCGCACGAACGCGCCCGTGACCCTGGCCGCCCTGGCCGCGCTCGTGGTGAACACGTGGGCGGGCCGCCGATCGGCCCGGTGAGGGGAGGTTCCGAGCGGCCTAGTGGTGCGAGGGTTCCCCTCGCACGGCGAGCGGGGTCCGCCACGCCACCGGGTCCCGGTGCGCGACGAAGGTGGCCGCCCGGCTCTCCTCGAACTCCTCGGGCAGTGCGTGGACGCCGCCGTCGCGGCCGATGTTGTCGCTGCGGCTCGCGAGGGGCCCGACGAAGCGCATCCCGTGGGCCGCGGCGATGCGCTCGACGCCGAAGTCCCAGCCCGCGCCGGCCCCGTCCCACGGCGCCCGGGCCGCCTCGAACCAGTCGTCGCGCAGACACCCGGTCCACCGCGAGGCCCACGTGCCCCAGACCCAGGCGCAGAACCCGGTGTCGGCCAGGACGTCGGTCGGCTGCGGGGCGGGACGGTCGGAGAAGGCGCAGGCGGCGAGCACGTCGGGCTCGTCCGGGACGGCCAGCAGGCACTCGAGGACGTCGTCGGCCACGACGATGTCCTCCTCGCCGAGCACCACGAAGCCGGCGCCGGTCCCGAAGGCGGCCGACAGCGCGTGGTGCGGGTTGGCCCGCACGCCGCGCCGCTCGGGGTTGACCTCGACCTCGACCGACCGCGCGACCCGCCGTCGGGAGAACTCCTCGAGCACCGCCTCGCAGCGCGCGAGCTCGGGGCCCGGTTCGACGACGAACCGGACGTCCCACGCCGACAGTCCGCGGACCGCCGACCAGGAGTCGAGCGTCTCGGCGAGGTAGCCGGGACGGTTCCCGGACACGGTCATGGTGATCACGTGCCCTGGTACCCACTACTGCCGGGGACAGCTCACCCCGGTCGTGGGGAGACCGACGCGCTGCGCGAGCCACGGCAGGGAGTCGGAGAACGCCTGGGAGAACACGTCGAAGGTGTGCCCGCCGCCCGGGACGACGACGGAGCACACGGTGATCCCGGACCGGCGCGCGAGCGGCACGAGCGCCTCCTGGGCGGCGTACGGCTCGGCGTCGGAGTCGCCGACCTCGAACCAGCCGCCGAGGCGCGGGAAGCGCCGGTCGGCGAGCAGCGCGGACGGCTCGTGCGCCGCGAACGCCGACGACGACCCGCCGAACAGGCCGCTCACCGTCGAGGCGGTGTCGGCGTTGGTGTCACCGACCCGGGGCCCGGCGAGCCCGGAGTAGTCGCCGAACGTCTCGAACAGCGCGGGGTGGCGCAGCGCCAGCATCGTCGCGCACGCGCCCCCCTCGGACAGGCCCGCCACCGCCCAGCCCCGCCCGGTGGGCTGGGTGCGGAAGGTGGAGGTGACGAACGCCGGCAGGTCCTCGGTCAGCGCCGTCTCCACCCGGCCGAGCGGGGAGTCCACGCACTCGGTGTCGGCGTCCTCGGTGCCGTTGATGTCGGGGGCCACGAGGACGGGCGCGGTCCCGCCGTGCGCGGCGGCGAAGGCGTCGGCGCTCGCCGCGGCACGCCCCGGCCCGAACCAGTCCGACGGCGTCCCCGGCGTGCCGTGCAGCAGGACGATTACCGGCAGCTTCGGCCGCGGGCGGTGGAACCACGCCGGGGGCACGTAGACGAGTGCCTGCCGTGCCGCGAAGCCCGACCGGCGGGTCGGCACCGTCACGGCCGCGATCTCGCCCGCCGCGGGCACGCTCGTCTGGCGCAGGAGCCGGGCCAGGGACTCCTCGTCGGCGGGTTCGACCCCCAGGACGGCGCCGAGGGTGCGGTCGTAGTCGACGTAGGTGTTGACCGCCGCGGCGAGGTTGAGCAGCAGGACGAGCACCGCCGCCAGCGCCGACGTCGCTCGCGCGGGGCGACGGCGTGCGGTGGTGGCGGCGACCACGGCGAGGAGCAGCAGCACCACCAGCAGCGCGTGGAACGGCCACTCGGTGACCGGGACGTCGCGGGGATCGCCACCCGCCGTCACCAGCAGCACCGCCACCAGGACCACGGCGGCCGCCACGAGCGCGGTCCGCGTGGACCCGACGACGGGTGTCGTCCGGCTGCTCACGCCGGTACCGGCGCGGGCGCGGCGGTGGCGCTCGACCGGGCGAGCACCGTCGTGGCGACGACCGTGACGAGCACGAGCACCCCGATCAGCACCCACTCGGCGCCGTCGGCCCGCACCTGCTCCCCGAGCACGGCGAGCCCCAGGACGGCTGCGACGAGAGGCTCGGCCACGGTGATCGCCGGCAGGGTCGTCGCGAGGTCGCCGGCCTGGAAGGCCGCCTGCTGCAGGTAGGTCCCACCGACGGCGGCCACGACGAGCACCCAGGTCTCCCAGCCGAGCAGGAGCGGCACGAGGCCGTGGGTGAGCAGGTCGACCACCGACTTCGTCAGGGCGGCGAGCACCCCGTAGGCGATGCCGGTCGCGACCGCGAGGGCGGCGGCACGGACCCGGCCGTGACGGCGGGCGGCCAGCGCGAGGCAGCCCAGCACCACGACGACGAGCACCGACCCCGTCGGTACCCAGGCGGCGAACGGCGCCCGGTCCCGCCCCGCGGTCGGCTCGCCGATCACCAGGAACAGCGCCAGCGCGGCGGCCAGCACCACCGCCCACACCCCGTCGCGGACGGTGATCCGCCGCCCGCCCGTCCACGCCTCGAGCGGCAGCGCGAACAGCAGCGTGGTCACCAGCAGCGGCTGCACGAGCAGCAGCGAACCGACCCCGAGCGCGGCGGCCTGCACGACGAAGCCGCCCGCGTCACCGACGCTCCCCGCCCACCAGGTGGGCGAGCGCACGAGGCGACGGAGCAGCCCGAGCCCACCCGCCTCGTCGTCGGGAACCTGCCCGGCGGCGCGGCGCTGGGCGACCGACCCGACGGCCAGCAGGAGCGCCGCGAGGAGCGCGAGCGCGACCGCCAGACCGGTCACGCCCTCAGCCCTCCAGCGGGTCCGCGCCGTCGAAACCGGTCCCGTCGGTGAACCACGGGGCGATCCGGTTGTCGAACATCGTCAGCGCCGAGCCGATGGCCATGTGCATGTCGAGGTACTTGTACGTGCCGAGCCGGCCACCGAAGAGGACCTTGCGGTTGGCCGCCTCCTTGCGCGCGAGCTCGCGGTAGCGCTCGAGCTTGGCGCGGTCCTCGGGCGTGTTGATCGGGTAGTACGGCTCGTCGCCGGACTCCGCGAAGCGCGAGTACTCCCGCACGATGACGGTGCGGTCGGTCGGGTAGGTCGTCCGCTCCGGGTGGAAGTGCCGGAACTCGTGGATGCGGGTGAACGGGACGTCGCGGTCGGCGTAGTTCATGACCGGCGTGCCCTGGAAGTCACCCGTTGTCGTGACCACCTCGGACTCGAAGTCGAGCGTGCGCCAGCCGAGCTCGCCCTCGCTGAAGTCGAAGTAGCGGTCGAGCGGGCCGGTGTAGACGGTCGGCACGTCCTCCGGCAGCTGGTCGCGCAGGTCGAACCAGTCGGTGTCGAGGCGGATCTCGATGTTCGGGTGGTCGGCCATCCGCTGGAGCCAGGCGGTGTAGCCGTCGACCGGCAGGCCCTCGTGGGTGTCGGCGAAGTACCGGTTGTCGAACGTGTAGCGGACCGGCAGGCGGCTCACGATCGAGGCGGGCAGGTTCTTCGGGTCGGTCTGCCACTGCTTGGCGGTGTAGCCCTCGAAGAACGCCTCGTAGAGCGGGCGGCCGACGAGCGCGACGCCCTTCTCCTCGAAGTTCTGCGCGTCGTTCACGTCGATCTCGGCGGCGTGCTCGGCGACCCAGGCGCGCGCCTCGTCGGGCGTCATCGCCTTCCCGGCGAACTCGCAGATCGTCGCGAGGTTCACGGGCAGCGGGTAGACGCGGCCGCGGAAGATGGTGAAGACGCGGTGCTGGTAGCCGGTGAACGCGGTGAACCGGTTCACGTACTCCCACACCCGCTCGTTGGACGTGTGGAACAGGTGCGCGCCGTAGCGGTGCACCTCGATCCCCGTCTCGGGGTCCGGCTCGGAATACGCGTTCCCGCCGAGGTGGGCGCGGCGCTCGACGACGAGCACGCGCTTGTCGAGCTCGGTGGCGGCGCGCTCGGCGATCGTGAGTCCGAAGAAACCGGAACCCACCACGACGAGATCAGGCTGGGCCATGGCACTCACGGTAGCCGTGCGTCCTGCCGGGTAACCGTCCGGCATGCCGACCGTGACCCGGACCGTCTCCACCCCCGCACCGCTCGACGTCGTGCGGTCCTACCTGCGCGACTTCGGCAACGCCCCGGAGTGGGACGCAGGCACCGTGACCTGCGAGCCCGTCGACCCGACGACGCCGGTCGCCGTGGGCAAGCAGTGGACCAACGTCTCGGAATTCCGCGGGAAGCAGACGACACTGACCTACACGCTGGAGGCCGACGAGCCCACCCGTCTGCGCATCGTCGGGCGGAACAAGACCGTGACCAGCGAGGACGAGATGACGTTCACCGGCGCCGACGGCGGCGGGACCACGGTGAGCTACACCGCGACGTTCACCTTCCACGGCTTCGCCAAGGCGGCGACGCCGTTCATGGTGCCGGCCCTGAAGGGCCTCGCCGACGACGCCGAGCGGTCGCTGGGCGACGCGCTGCAGAAGCTGCCCACGTCCTGACGGCAGGTCGGCCCGACCTCCTGCCGCCCGGCGAACGGCACTCCCGCGGCATCGACGTGCGCGAGTGCCGTTCGTGCGGGACGGGCGGGGCTCAGCCGTCGACCTGGGCCCGGGTGTTGCCGACCTTCGCGCTCTCGATCGTGTACCGGGCCTGCTGGGTGATCGCCGAGTCGCGGTAGATCCCCATCTTCCAGTACGAGCTGCTCGTGGCCGTGTTCTTCTTGTCGGTCGGGTACAGCGTCCCGCCGGCCGGCCGGTAGCCCGCGAGGACCTGGGTGCCGTTGTTCCAGACGTCGACCGTGCCCTTGGCCGGGTCGCGGGAGAAGAACACGTGCAGCACCAGGTCGGTGCGCTGCCCGGTCACCGCCGGGGCCAGGGGCTGGGCGAAGGTGCGGGGCCCGGCGGGGTAGCCGTAGCCGCCCTCCAGGTTGAGGTTGCCCCCGCCGACGGTGACCTCCAGCGGTGGCGAACCGGTGCCGTCGTTCTTCCACTGGGTGATCACCTGCCACGTGGTGACCTGGGTCGGGAAGCCTGCGGGCAGGAAGAAGGAGAACCGGAACCAGCGGTCCTGGCCCTCCGAGAACTCCGCCGTCGTCGGGACGATCTCCGTCCGCGTCCCGCCGCCCGGCATCGTGAACTGCGCGGCCTTCGCCCCGGACGTGACCGGCGAGTCGACGATGACCGGGGCGTCCGCCCCCACGTCGTTCCACGGGGTGTCGTCGAACGTGCCGAGGCCCGCCGAGGTGAAGCTCGAGTCCCAGGTCTGCGTGGTCTGGGGCGGGAGCGACGTCGTCGTGGTGGTGGTCGTCGTCGGCACCGTCGTGGTGGTGGTCGGCGGGACGGTCGTCGGCGGCGGCACCGTCGTGGTGGTGGTCGGCGGCACCGTCGTGGTCGGCGGCGCGGTCGTGGTCGGCGGCGCGGTCGTGGTGGTCGTCGGCGGCACGGTCGTCGTCGTGGTCGGCGGCGGCGTCGTGTCCGGCGTGGAGAGCGCGGGCACCGTCCACCGCTGCGCGGCCGTGGTGACGCACGTGGCGACGGTGATGACGACCTTGGCGGCGATCTTGTTGTTCTGCGGCGCGAGGCAGAGCTTCGACTTCTGGTTCTGGATCACGCCGGAGGCGGCGATCGTCCACTTCTGTGAGGTCGAGGTCGTCGAGCAGACGACGAGCACCACGCGGGTGCCGTTGGTGGTGCCCCCGTTCAGGGTGTCGACGCAGCGGCCCTGCACGCGCACGGTGCCGTCGGACCACCGCGACCACTGCTGGCCGAGGTTGGTGCCGCAGGTGTTGAGCCACTGCGCGTTGTTCGTCGCCGTCGAGTTGTTGGAGTTCTCCATGCACCCGGCGGAGGCGTTCCGGATCTGACCGGTCACCGTGCCCGCGGCGGCCTGCCCCGCGAACCCCACCAGCAGCCCGACCAGGAGCGCCAGCGCCCCGATCCCTGCGATCCACCGTCGACCTGACACGACCATGCTCCCCCCAAGAACTCACGTCCGGTGGTCACGTCGCGGGGAACCCGGGAAGTATTACGGTCGAGTTTCACTCGAACGGCCCCACTTGGTGACCTGCTGTCGAAGAAACGGCCACGGGTTCGACTGCGGAACGGACACCGAGAACAGGAGCGCGCCATGAACGCTGCCGAGCAGTACCGCGAGACCGCCGGGCGATTCACCGCACTGGTCGAGGCCGTGCCCGACGACGCCACGTGGGACCGGCGCTCACCGGTGCCCGAGTGGACCGCGCGGGACGTCGTCGCCCACCTCGTCGGCTGGTTCCCGTCGTTCCTCGCGGGAGGGGCCGGGGTCGACCTGCCGTCGGGACCCGACGTCGCCGAGGACCCCGCCGGGGCGTGGCGGACCATGAGCGACGGCGTGCAGGACCTCCTCGACGACCCGGCCACGGCGGACCGACAGCTCGTGAACCCCTACGTCGGGACGGTGCCGCTGCCGGAGGCCGTGTCGCGGTTCTTCACCACCGACGTCTTCCTGCACACCTGGGACCTCGCGCGGGCGACCGGGCAGGACCCCCGCCTCGACCCCGACCGCTGCGCCGCCCTGCTGGCCGAGATGCAGCCGATGGACGAGATGCTCCGCGCCTCGGGGCAGTACGGCCCGAAGGTCGAGGTCTCCGACGACGCCGACCCCGCGTCCCGGCTGATGGCGTTCATCGGCCGGGACGTGGGGTCGTCGGGTCAGGCCACCGAGGCGTAGGTGTTGCCGACCTTGGCGCTCTCGATCGTGTACTGGGCGGCCTGCGTGATCGCCGAGTCCCGGTAGAGCCCCATCTTCCAGTAGGAGTTCGTCGTCGCCGTGCCCGCCGAGCTCGTCGGGTAGAGGGTGCCGCCGGCCGGCTTGTACCCCGCGAGCACCTGGGTGCCGCCCCGCCAGACGTCGACGACGCCCTTGCTCGGGTCGCGGGAGAAGAGGACGTGGACGACCAGGTCGATCCGCTGGCCCGTCGTCGCCGGGGTGAGGGCCTTGGCGAAGGTCCGCGGGCCGGCGGGGTGGCCGTACCCGCCCTCGAGGTTGATGTTGCCGTTGCCGACGGTGAGCTCGAGCGGCGGTGAGCCGGTGCCGTCGTTCTTCCACTGCGTGATGACCTGCCAGGTGTTCACCTTCGTGGGGAAGGTCGACGGCAGGTAGAAGGAGAAGCGGAAGTAGCGGTCCTGGCCCTCGCCGAACTCGGCGGTGGTCGGGACGATCTCGGAGCGGGTGCCGCCGCCGGGCATCGTGAACTGGGCGGACTTCGCCCCGGACGTGACCGGGGACGTGACGATCACGGGCGCGTTCGCCCCGACGTTGTTCCACGGGGTGTCGTCGAAGTTGCCGAAGCCCGCGCCGGTGAAGTTCGAGTCCCACACCTGGCGAGTCTGACCCGGCAGCGTCGTGGTGGGCGGCGCGGTCGTCGTGGTCGTCGTGGTGGGCGGCGGCACCGTCGTGGTGCTCCGCGGCGGCGTCGTCGTCGTGGGTGGGGGCGTCGTGGTGGTGGGCCGCGGGGTCGTCGTCGACGGCGGCGGTGCGGTGGTCGTGGTGGTCGGCGTGGAGAGGGCCGGCACGCTCCACTTGTGGGCCGCGACGTTCGCGCAGGCCACGATCGTCATGACGACCTTGGCGGCGATCCGGTTGGCCAGCGGCGCGAGGCAGAGACCCGACTTCTGGTTCTGGACGTAGCCCGCGACGTAGAAGTTCCAGCGCTGCGAGGTCGCGGTGGAGCACGCGGCGAGCACCACGCGGGTCCCGGAGGCCGTCGCGCCGCCGGCGGTGTCGGCGCACAGGTTCTGCACGCGCAGGGTGCCGTCGGACCAGCGCGACCACTGCTGCCCGGCGTTCGTGCCGCAGACGTTGAGCCAGAGCGGGTTGTTCACCGCGGCCGCGTTGTTCGCGTTCTCCAGGCAGCCACCCGCGGAGTTCGCGACCCGCCCGGTCACGACGGCGGCCTCGGCCCGTCCCGCTGCCACGCCCGTCGCCAGCACACCGACGAGCAACACCAGAGCACCCAACACGGACACCAGGGCCCATGTGCGACGGTGTGGCGCCCGTGCCCGCCCGAACTCACTGTCCGTCATCCTGCTCCTCCGTTGCGTGACCGTTCGCTCCGGAGTTCGCTCGGGGACACCGCGGTATTAGTCCGAACGGACTACACGACCGGGTGATCACGGGAAGATGACGGCAGGGGAAGGTGCCCGACGATGCCTCGCCCGGCCGCTCTCGCCGCCGCCGCTCTGCCTCCGCTGCTGCTCGCAGCGGTGGGGCTCACCCACCCCGTGGTGCTCACCCCGGAGACCGCGCCCTGGTGGCGTGACCTGCACGTGATCGGCCTGGTCGCGTTCCCGCTGCTGGCGCTCGGCCCGTGGGTCGTCGTGCGGGGCCGCGGGCGGCTGCTGGAGGGCGCCGTGATCGCACTCGGCCTCGTCTACGCCTGCTTCTACACCGCGCTCGACGTGCTGGCCGGGATCGGCGGGGGCCACGAGACGATGACGCTCGGCCCGGGCCCGTGGGTGTCGACCCTGTTCGGCATCGCCGACCAGCTCGTCGTCCCCGGCGTCTACGCCTACCTGGCGACCGCGGTGATCGGCGGCATCACGGCGATCCTCGTGACGCCCGGGCCCGGGCGGGCCGTGGCCGTCGTCGGGACCGTCCTCGTCGTCGGCGGGGCGTACTCGTTCCTGACGAGCCACATCTACTACCCCGTCGGGGTCTTGACGATGGTCGTGCTCGCGGTGGGCTGGACCGCGCTCGCGGCCGTGGTGCCGTCGCCGGTCAGGTCGTCGCCGCGGCGGCGGCAGCCTGTTCCCACATGAGCAGCACGACGGCGAGGGTGAAGACGGCGAGCGGGGTCGGCATGCCGGGCAGCTCGGCCTCGGCGTCGCCCCGCCAGGTGCCGGTGCGCCGGATACTGCCCACCGGCTCCTCGGTCTCCGGGTCGGCCACCCACTCCTGGTCGGCCTTCCAGATGGAGCGGCGCCGGAAGAAGAACGTCCCCTCGGGCGTGACGATCGACCAGCGCTTGCGCCCGACCCGCTCGGCCCGGGCGAGCTCGGTGCCCGCGCGGGTGAGCGTGTACTGGGTGCCGGTCCAGGTCGACTGCACCTCGTAGTCCAGGCCGTCGAGCGCGTAGCGGACCGCCGAGCGCCACCCCTTCGCCTCGAGCACGAGCAGGGGCGCGTCGTCCTCGCGGACCTCCCAGCGAGAACGCAGCGACGACACCCGGTGGGCCTCCAGCACGGGGGAATCAGACCAGTCGGACAGGTCCGGTTCAAGCCGGACGCAATCAGGTCGGCTCGGTGCCCTCGTTCCGCATGCGAGACACGTCGATCTCCCGGTCGTGCAGAGGGAGCACGACCTCGGTGACGAGGTCCGTCACCTCGGCGACGCGTGCCGAGAGACGACGGTTCTCGTCGATGTCCTCCTCGAAGGAGTCGACCCGCGCGCGGAGTGCCTCGTTCTCGCCGTGGATCTCGGCGGCTCGCCGCTGCAGGTCCGCGAGCTCCCGGCGCAGGACCCGCACATCGGACAGCAGACGGTCGCGATCCTCTCGCAGGACGCCGATGTCTCCCAGGATCGCGCTCCACTCGGGCACGAGGAGGCGACGCGCAGCGCCGCCTGCCACCCGCACGGGGTTCCTCATGCGACCGCCAGGGCTACCTGGGCCCGACGAATCTCGGTGCCGACCGCGGTGCGCTCGACGACCAGCCCGTGATGCCTCGCGCTCCGTGTCATGGTCTCGGAATCAGCCGGAGGATCGAGGACCGCATGGCCGCCCCGTCGGAGGACCATGCCGAGCAGACGCAGGACGTTGTCGCGCGCCCGCTCGTCGAGGTGGTCCAGGAGCTTCCCGACGAGGACCACCCAGCCGTGCCCCTCGGCCGCGAGCCGTGCGCCGACCCGCAGGACCGCCCGGAAGTCCCGCAGGTTCACGCAGAGGATGTCCGCATTCCTCCCCACGACGGCGGCCCGCGCCCGGTCGAGCGCGGGCTCGTTCCAGTCCAGGCCCACGGCTCTCCCCAGTCGATCGGCGAGGAAGGCCGTGTCCGCCCCCGCGCCGCAGCCGAGATCGAGTGCGGGGAGGCCCGGGTCGCAGGCGACCAGTCTCCGCGCCCGCTCGCTGACCTCCGCGCGTTCCGGTCGCAGGGCCCAGTCCTCGCGATCGGCGTGCACGCCCGGGAACCAGACGTCGAGACGACGTCGGGTGGCCCGCGGCGTCTCGAACCGGAAGGCGGGGTCCGGGACCCGCCAGCCCGGGCCGTAGTTCGCCTCGAGCGCCAACTCGACGTCGGCGGGGGCCGGAAGTGGACGGCCGTCGATCGTCACGGTGGAGCGCGGCAGCAGATCCGAGCGTCGCGCGGGGTGCCGGATGCAGAACAGCTGGTGCCAGTGACCCTCGCGGATGAAGCCGGCGAAGACGTCGACGTAGTGGTCCGACACCCCGTCGTGCGAGAAGTGCATCTGCAGGTGTCCGGGCGAGTGGCGCAACACCGCGAACCCGGCTCGTCGCAGGACCCGGCCGACCTCGAAGCCCTCGCGGGCGACGTCCACGGGG
Source organism: Actinomycetospora sp. NBRC 106378 (assembly GCF_030269685.1). Taxonomy (GTDB): domain Bacteria; phylum Actinomycetota; class Actinomycetes; order Mycobacteriales; family Pseudonocardiaceae; genus Actinomycetospora. The sequence goes on along the minus strand of NZ_BSTT01000004.1, from coordinate 62,236 downwards.
TCCTCGTAGCTGCTCACGTAGCCCAGGTCGACGTCGTCGTCGTGACCGAGCAGCCGACCCTCACGGACGGCACCGAGCAGGGTGCCCCCGGTTACGAACGGCTCGAGACCGAGATGGCGCTCCAAGACCGCGGAGACCTCCTCGGCGTGGTCGAGGAGGCGGGCCGTCACCCCGGGATCGCTGTCCCCGAGCGCTCGACCGAGACGGCCCCACTTGTTCACGACGAGATGCCGGCCCGACGCGTCGACGACCTCGAACCGGCCACCACCGCCGAAGTCGGCCGCGATCCCGGCCCCGACAGGTCCCCCAGGGCGCCGGAGCGCGATGACCGCGCGGCCGTGCAGGTAGGGCCGGACCGCGTCGGGCCACGGGACGAGGGTGGACGGGTGGTCCTCCAGCCGCACCGAGAAGAGGCGTCGACCGTCCACGAGGACGTCGACCGGTCCGACGAACGGAGCCACCTGGATCGACAGACCCGTCGATGTCGCCGCGACGGCGTCGGGCGCCGTGACGGGAATCTCGTCCTCCATGGTTCGTCACCGTAGGGCCCGCATCCCGACGCCCGCCGTTTACCTCCGTCTTGCCTACGTGAACGGTCCGTGGGCCTGGACGAGCGGAACGAGGCGATCGGTCGACGGGGCGCCCGCGAGGCGGTTCGATGGCGTGATGGTCAGGCTCCCCGCAGCGCGTCGCCTCCGCCATGCGCTCCGTGTGCGGCTCCTCGAAGCAGTGCACGACGCGGTACGGCCGGTGGCCGCGCAGATCGACGAACTGCGGTGCGAACAGGAACGGCACTTCGCGGAGGTCTCCGCCCAGATCGAGGACCTCCGCGTCGCGCTGCACGCGCGGGAGGTCCGGGACCGCCGGGACATCCTCGCGGCCGGAGAGCGTGACGCGGTGGCGTCCAGTGCCCGATTCGTGCGCGAGACCATGACCGGAGCCCGGACGTTCCCGAGCCCGCCGGAGACACTCGCCCACGCACTGGCCCTCGCTCCCCGCGGCGGGATGGCACTCGAGTTCGGGGTCTACAGCGGGACGACGCTGCGACAGATTGCAGGCGACCGGGGCGGCGCGGTATTCGGCTTCGACTCGTTCGAGGGGCTGCCGGAGGACTGGCGCGCCGGCTTCCGCGCCGGCACCTTCGCCGTCGACACACTCCCCGAGGTCGACGGCGCCGAGCTCGTCGTCGGGTGGTTCTCGGAGACCCTGCCCGGCTTCCTGGACTCCCACCCCGGTCCTGTGGACCTGCTCCACCTCGATGCCGACCTCTACTCCTCGACGGCCACCGTGCTCGAGCTCGTCGGGCCTCGGCTGCGGTCGGGGTCGGTGGTCGTGTTCGACGAGTACCTCAACCACCCCGGGTGGCAGGACGGCGAGCACCGGGCCTGGCGCGAGTTCGTCGCCGCCCACGACGTCGAGTTCGTCTACGAAGCCTTCACGCACGACAACGAACAGGTCGTGGTGGTCGTCACCGGGGCCAAGGATGAGGAGACCCCGACGGCCCCACGCCAGGTCACGTGGCGTCACACCTGATTCGCGGTACGAGCGAGGTCCGCGCACCCACTGAGCCGGACGCGGCGGCGGACTGAGAACCTTGGGGCAGGGTTTCGAGGAGGCTCCGTGGGTGACACAAGTCAGAGCGCGTATACCGAGCGGCTCTCGGGGCTGCAGACAGCGCGCTGGAAGCGCGTTCTCGATGTCCAGGCCCCGTACCGGCGGAAACTCCGATCGATCGTGGGTGGGCGTCGGGCCCTGGACGTCGGCTGCGGAATCGGTCGCCTTCTCAGCCATCTGCCGGCGGGCAGTCTCGGCGTCGATCACAACGAACATTCCGTCGCCTACTGCCGCAGGATCGGCCTCGACGCCGTCACCGTCGACGAGCTCGGAGAGCCTTCAGCGACGTTCGACGCACTCGTCGCGGGTCACCTCCTGGAGCATCTCCCAGAAGGAGGACAGCCCAGCCTTCTACTCGAGTACCTTCCGTGGCTCCGACCGGGCGCGCTGGTGATCCTCATCTGTCCCCAGGAGCGCGGATACTTGTCGGACTCCACCCACCTCACCTTCTGCGACCATGCGAAGCTCGCGAGGTATTGCGAGGAGGTAGGGCTCACGGTGCAGGAGCAGTCCTCATTCCCGTTCCCGCGCTTCGCCGGCAAATGGTTCGTCTACAACGAATTCGTCACGGTGGCTCAGGTACCTGAAGCAGCATGATCGTTGGAGAACACGAAGTGAGCGAACTGCGCACGGCGACCTTGGACCAGAGCCACCACGGGGCGGGGCGAGCTCGACCGGACTCTCGGCTCACGGTGCAGCGGGGCCTGTTCTCTGGACCGGACGTTGAAATCCCCGACGAGATGTACGTCGAGGTGGTGTCCGGCCACGCCGAGCGCCGCCGCCACCACGTCCGCGTCGGCGCCTACGGCCGGGTCAGCACGAACACCTACTTCGGCCGCTTCCCGGCGTCGTACTGGCAGCGTTGGACGACGGCGACCTCCGTACGCTTCGAGGGCCGCATCAGCGGCACGGGTCGCGTCATGCTCCGTGCCTCGGACACCAACGGCGTCCCGCGCACCATCGCCGTGCACGACGCCCAGACCGAGGACGTGCGACTCGAGGCCCGGCTCGACCGCTTCCTCGACGGCGGCGGCCTATGGGTCGAGATCGTCACCGACGACGCCGAACTGCTCTTGCACGACGCCCGCTGGACGGTCGAGGCGCCGGCCACCCGGCGCCGGACGAACATCGTCATCTGCACGCACAATCGGGCCGACGACTGCGCCGCCACCCTCGGCGCCCTCGCCGACGACCGGGAGGCGCTCCGCGTCGTCGACGAGGTGATCGTCGTCGACCAGGGCACCGACGCCGTCGACACCCGCCCCGCGTTCGCCGACGTCGCGGAGACGATGGGCGCGCAGCTGTGCTACCTGCGTCAACCGAACCTGGGCGGGTCCGGCGGGTTCACCCGTGGTCTCCACGAGGTGGTCACGAAGGCCGGCGACCAGCCCACCGACGCCCTGTTCATGGACGACGACGTGCGCTGCGAGCCCGAGGTGGTCGTCCGGCTGGCGGCCTTCGCGCAGTACACGGCGCACCCGACGATCGTCGGCGCGCAGATGCTCAACCTGCTCCACCCCACCCAGGTGCTCGCGGGCGCCGAGTACGCCGTGCTCGAGGACCTGACCAACGGCCACGTCGCCCCGGGCGCGGTCGGCGAGTCGGACGTGACGTCCTACCTCCCCGACGGCACGAAGAACGTCCAGGACCGCCGGGTCGACGCGGGCTACACCGGGTGGTGGTCGTGCCTGATCCCGGTCGAGGTCACGCGCACGATGGGCTACCCGCTGCCGCTGTTCTTCCAGTGGGACGACGTCGAGTACAGCTACCGCGGGCGGGCGAACGGCTTCCCCACCGTGACCCTGCCGGGGGCCGGGCTGTGGCACGCCGACTTCCCGTGGAAGGACTGGGACGACTGGCACCGCTATTTCAACCTGCGCAACGCCATGATCACCTCGGCGCTGCACAGCGGCTTCCCCGCCCGTCACGTCGCCGCGACGCTCGCCGAGCTGCTCGGGCGCTACCTGCTCTCGATGAACTACGGCCTCGCGGCGACCCTGATCCGCGCCGTCGAGGACTTCCTCGCCGGTCCCGAGGTCCTCGACGACGGCGGGGTGAGCGCCACCGGTCGCATCCGGGCCGAGCGCTCGAGGTACCCGGAGACCGTGATGCACCCGATCTCGGCGGCACCGGAGCTCGGCTCTGCGCAGATGCCCGTGGTCCGTGCCGGCGGGAAGCCGACGCGGATGAAGGCCGTCTGGGCGAAGCGGGTCGTGCAGCAGGTGACCGGGCGGGTGCCGTTCCACGAGGGGCTCGTCGGCGCCGGCGAGGCGCACTGGTGGCATGTGGCGCTGTTCGACCGGGTGGCCGTCACCGACGCGGGTCAGGCCGGCGTGCGGGTGCGGCAGCGCGACCCCGAGACGCTGAAGCGACTCGGTCGCGACGGCGCGAAGGTGCTACTGCGGTTGGTCCGTGAGGGCGAGGACGCCGCCGGCCGCTGGCGGGCCGCCGCGCCGGGCCTGACGAGCGCCGAGAACTGGCGTCGCCTCTTCGGGATCTGACGAGCGTCAGGTTGCCGTGGGGTCGAGCCACGACAGTTCGGTGAAGCGGGCGAAGTCCGTATCGGCCGAACACACCCCGACCCCGTGCTCGATGGCCAGAGCCGCCAGATGCACGTCGGGGACGAGATTCGCGGTCGTCCCGTAGGCCCTGAGCAGGGACCCGAGAACATCGGCATGGCGTTCCGTCGGCACCGGCACCCAGGCGCTGGGTGCGCTGAGCCAGGCCTCCACGATCGCCCAGGCGTCCCCGATCGCCAAGGGGGACCGGTACACCCGGGGGTTCGTACGAATCCGGAGGAAGGCGACCAGGGACGGCCACGGCAGGCCGGTTCGTCTCGGCCCGTTCAGGGCCTCGGTGAGCCAGGCCCGGCACTGCTGGTGATGGGCGCTCGTGTCGTCCTCCGCGTAGAGCAGGACGTTCGCGTCGACGAGCATCAGGAGCGGGGTTCGTCGAGCACGTCGAGCACTTCGCCGATGTTGCGCACGTCGACCAGCGCATGGCCGGACGACGTGGCCTGCACGAAAGGCTGCCGCTGCCGCGGAACGGACAAGCCACGACGAGCGAGCTCGTTCAGGGCGGCACTGAGCCCCATACCGCTGCTCTTCTGGATGTCCTTCACCGCCGCGGCGACATCGTCATCCAGGTTCACCGTCGTACGCATCGCCCGAGGCTAGCATCGCGATGCCGACCAAGCCTGCATCATGATGCCCCAGCTCAGCGGCGGACCGCCACGAGATAGGGCCCCACGTCGCGGACCTGGAAGGCCGGCGAGTCGAACAGCCTCGCCGGGAACGTCGCCTCGCTGAACGCGACGTTCGGCGTCGCCGGGAAGGCGTCCTCGACGATCCGCGTGGTTCCCGACCCGTCGGGCAGGCGAAGCAGCACGAACACTTCCGGCGTCGGCCACGGCGCCGTGTCGAGCTGGCGGACCAGGTCGTCGGCATCGCGCGCGCCGGCCCACGAGCGAATCGCGTCGTTGCGGGCCTCGTACTGCGCGAGCGGATTCGAGTAGTGCGGCGTCGACTGCTGGAATCCGTGGAACGGCTCGCTGACGAAGAACTGAGTCGGACCGCCCAGGACCACCAGTTCGTCCGAGGGCCGCGAGGTCAGATCGTGGACCGTCGCGACCAGCTGGGGGGTCCAGGAGTCGATGCGGCTGCGGTCAAGGCCGCCGAGAGCGGCCGGACCGGTCGGATACGGATCGCTGTAGGCCTCGGTGACGACGTCGGAGTCGGGTGAGATGGCCCCCTGAGCGCAGGCGGCGAGGACCACGACGGCGAGGATGCCCGCGAGTGCCTTCAGATTCGGGAGGCGTGATCGCAGGACACGGAGGACCTCGGTGGCGGTGAGCGCTCCGGCGCACGCGAGCACGAGTTCGGCCACCGGGGCGAGCCGGAAGGCGAGGCTGGTCTGACCGACGAGCAGGAGCGGGACGGTCAGGGCGTACCACGCGAGCACCAGCAGGCAGAGCGCTCCGAGCGGCCGGGCGAGACGCGCGTGGCTGGTCCAGCCGAGCACGATCCCGAGCAGCCCGACCAGGCAGAGCGCCCCGAGAGAAGACGGCTGCAGCATGGGCAGGGACCAGAACGCACCGTCGGAGGGGAGATAGCGCTGGGCGTAGTTACGGGTCGGCGCCCCGCTCAGGACGGCGAGCAGGTAGGGCGTCCAGACGACGAGGGCCAGAACGAGCCCGATGCCGATGACGACCGCTGCCCTCCCGAGGCGAGGCGGTAGGTGACCCAGAGCCCGACCCCGGGTGGGCACGCATGCCGCGAGCACGACGAAGACGCCGAAGAAACCCGCGTGCAGCGAATAGGTCATCGCGGCGACCCCGAGGAACACCCCGCTGCCGACCAACGCGACGACCCGCCGCTGGTGCTCCTCGGCGCGCACCGCGCGCCAGAGGATGACCGCCACCGCTGGCATGGGCGCGACGAGCAGCCACGCGTACGGCTCGGTCGAGGACACCCCGAGTCCGACCACGACGGTAACTGTCGCGACAAGGACCGCGCGGGCGGTTGACACCACCAGACGCCAGCTCGTGAGGGCCGCCCACCCGGCGACGGCGAGCGTCAGGATCGCCCAGGGCTTGTAGAACGCCCACGCCGGGATACCCGCGAGCTCCGCCAGCCGGCCCCCCACCCAGAACCAGGCGGCCGGGTAGAACGACGGCAGGTCGACGTAGTTCATGTCGCCCAGCCCCGGCGTGGCGGCGAAGCGGGCGAGGATCTGCGTGCGGAAGCTCTGGTCGATCGAGATGCCGCCCAGGTAGTACCTGCTGCCCTGCAGGATCAGACCGAGCCACAGCGTCGGGATCGCCGCGAGTAGGGCGGACGAGGTCAGCATCCCTGCGATGCTCTCGGCGTGTCGCTCGGAGGCTGCGATCAGCACGAGGGCCGCGACGACCGCTACGCCGAGGGTCGCGGCGACGGCCACCGCGGCATACGTGGGGAACGGAATTCGGAGACGACTGATCGCGGCGAGCAGGAGGACGCAGACGCCGGCCGATGCGACGAGACACGCCACCTGCAGTCCGAGTCGCAGCGGTCGGTCGCCTGCCACTCCGTCCACGGGCTCCGTGACCGACCGTCTTCCTGTAGCCGGTCCCTCCACAGCGTGTGACCCTACTCAGCCGTCCGGGGTCGGTTCGGGGTCATGCCATAACGACCTCCACCCCGCGGAGCCGGACGAGTGACCGATCACCGCGGCTCCCGGGCGGGCCGGCCATCCCCTGTTGACTCCCTGCTTCGGACGGGCACGTCCACTCACGCCGGCTCCAGGGAACAGCGAGCACGTGGCGCGGATCGGACCTGCGCCTCGAGCGCGGCCTGGTCACGACGCACGGTACGCATCGCCTCGAGGGTCCCGGAGGTCACGACGTCCCGACGCACCCACACCTGACCGTCCGGACGCTGCGCCACGAGCTCGTAATCCCGCCGCAACCGCGGATCGTTCGCGACACCGGTCTGTTGACCCCAGGCGCCGTGAACGGACACGAAGGTAGGCCGTACTCGTTCGAACACGAACGCCCGCAGCCCGGCCATGTTGCCCGAGGCCATGAAACGGGCGATGGTCGGCTCGGCCAGCCCAGCAAGGTCCACGACTCTCAATCGACCCACCAGTGCCGCTCCTCCTACATCGGGCACCAGCAACGTGCCTGATGTGGGAATTCCGCCTACTGCGGCGTAGGCATTCATCTCCGCGCCGTTGATCTGTGCGACCAGACATGCCGGCACGGTGGGCGAGTCACGGAAGGTCATAGCGGACGACACCCAGGATGGCACCCCGAGGACAGCCACCGCCACGATCAAGGCGATACAGACGGTGCGAGAGGTCGTGGCCGCCGCTACCGCACCGAGAAGCGCCGCTACCGGCCACAAAGGCGCTGCGAAGCGGAACTGCCCCATCCAGTCCGGCTCAAGTACGGCGTAGGCCGACAGGGCGAGCACCGCCACGACAGCGAGGGCCGCCAGTTCACTTCGATATCGAGGGCTCCGCACCCACGAGAAGATCGTGACGGCCGCGACCGGCACCAGGATCAGGCCGTACAGGCCGAACTCCGATAGCGGGCCCCACGTGGGCGCACCTTGAGCCTTGGCGATGGCAGTGTTCGGCAAGAGCGTCCCGAACCGAACCCATCGCCACGTGAGATAGGCGCCAACGGGGAGGGCCCACGCAACGAGTGAGACAGCGACCGAGCGGACGCTGTCTCGTCGGAGAGCAACGACGACCGCGAGAGGATACGCGGCTGCATAAACGATTCCGTCGGGGCGCGTGAGGCTGGCGATCGACGCAAGCACCCCGGCGGCGGTGGCAACCTGGAGTGAGCCAGTTCGTGCTCTGACACAGAGCGCGGCCAGAGAGGCAACGATCAGGGCATAGAGAGGCGCTTCGAGCCCGGACACCGACCACGCGACCCAGGACGGCACGAGAGCAGCCGTCACCCCTGCTACGCACGCGGCGACGGCCGCCCGACGTGCAGACAACACAAAGCGAGCGGCCGACCACAACGCTGCGAACGTGCCCGCCGCACACAGGAGTGCCAGCACCTTCGTGAGAACGACGAATGGCGCACCCACGCGTGCCGCCAAGATGAATATGAGCAGCCAGGAGGTATTTGACCAGCCCTCGGCTGCCGGCACCCCTGGCTGAAGAACGGGCCCTGCACCCTCCGCGATCGAGCGGGCATAGGCCCACGTGATCGCAGCATCATCGACAACCCACCAGCCGTACAACGACGCGTGTAGCGCGAAAATGACGAGGGGCCCGCCGACCGCGAGCGCCGCGGCCCACCTCGTGAAAGGCCGCCCGTTCGGCGAGGGGCTCAGATGCTCCCAGGACTCGGACTCGGACTCCGCCGACGTCAGTTCAGCAGCCACGGTACTCCACTGTCCTCGGATCGCGATCACGTCGGACACGACGCTGCACGCCGGTGATCGGTGACGTGAGCGGTTCGAGGTGCACGACCTAGGCTGGTGGATTCACGGCGTAGACACTCACCGAGCCACTTCGAAAGACTCTCGTCAGGCCGGGCGTCGTGTCCAGGTGGCGTAGACCTGGTGCGGTCGTGAAGCTCGACTCCTTTAGCCAGTTGCCCGGCGAGTAGCTGGACCCGATGGTGGGCGCGTTGTCATCGACGTAGACCCATTTGATGCCGAGTTGGCGCACCAACCGGCCGATGTCCGGTCTCTGATATAGCAGATCGAAGTCGGCGAGCAGCTCATAAGTATAGGGTTGGTTGTCGAGGCCCAGGGTGCCGATGTTGACGACCGGGATTCCGCGGTACACATAGAGATACGTGGATCCGTCGTTTGCCGAGTTCATGACCCGCTGGCCGGGCTGCACCACCGAGGCGAGGAAATCGATGGCGCGATCGTCGTCCGGTCCGACGCGATCGAAATCCGGCCGGGCGTACCTAGTCGAGACCGCTTCGGTACTGGTCGCCGCGTAATGACGAGCCGGGACGGCGATGTACACGATCGAGACCAGTATCACGATCGCGGTCGCGGCGGCGAGCGTCGGGACCGCCGTCCGACGACGGAGCCACGACGCCACGGAGTTGGCGATCACGACGACACCCAGAGCGATGATCACCGGAGCGAGGACCGAGAGGTGTGACGTCACGCGGTTCCAGGCGTTGTAGAAGAACCCTGCCACCACCCCCACGGCCGGCGAGGTCGGGTCGACCAGACGGCCGAAGGAGAACGCGCTCCAGATCAGGAACGCTCCGAGAGGTCCCCCGCCCCGTCGGGCGACGAGCAGGGTCGCCACTCCTACGGCGAGGAGGACCAGGGGACCCACCTGCCACATCGACTCGGTGGGGTCGATGAAGCCGCTGTAGGGGAAGCCGAACACCAGACCGAGGGCGCGCGGTCCGCCGATGTTCGGAGTGTCGACCGGGAAGCCCGCCGTCCGCGCGGACACCGCGAGCGCCCCGAGCAGTGTGGGGACACTCAGGACGACGGCCACCACCGCCGCGATCGCGACCGCGCTGACTCGCCGCAGGAACCCCGACCGCTCCCGAAGGACGAACGCCTCACCCAACCACCAGCCCAGGATCGTGACCCCGAGGGACGCGATCGCGCTGGGATGGACCGTCACCAGACCCGCGGCCGCGGCCCCGACGGCGAGCACCGCCGGCCAGTCCACCCGGCGGAGAGCGAGGAGCCCGGCGAGCACCCCGGGCAGGAGGCAGAAGGCGACGACGTTCGCGAGCACGCCACCGTCGTGCACCAGTTGGTAGACGGGTCGGTAGAGGCCTGCGGCGACCGTGATCGCGACGGCGGCAGCGAGGATCGCGCTCGACCGGCCCAGTCCGGCGCGGCGAGCCGCCGCCGCAGCGAGCGCAGCAATGCCAGCGGCACCAGCGAGAGCCACCATCACGACCGTCATGGCATTGACACCGGCCACGACGTCGCCGCCGAGGACCTGCGCGGTGACCGCGGCGAGCACGTGGAAGCCCGCCGGATAGAAACCCGAAGGCCCGCCGTTGAGCAGATCGACGGGCGCGAGTTCCCAGGTCGCTCCATGACCGCTGCGAGCGACGAAGGCGGTGATGAGGACGTGCATCACCATGTCGTGCTCCTGCGGCACGGTGTTCAGGCTGCCGCCGAGGCCGCTCCACCAGGTCCGGGTGGTGCGGAGCACGGTCGTCGCGGCGAGAAGTGCCGACACCGCGGCGACGAGCAGATGCCCGGACCGTCGGCGAACGGGGACGCGTAGACGCATCCCTCGCAGAGTCTGACGTCGTACCTCGAGGACGGCCGCGATCGCGAGCAGGCCGAGAGTGACGCCACCGAGCGAGACCCAGCCGAAGGGCAGCCCGACCAGAGACGCGATGTTCCCGGTCCACGAAGCGACCGCCACGCTGGCCGGCACGGCGAGCCCGAGGAAGAGCAGCGGGCGGCGCACGCCCAGTGCCAGCAGAAGGGCGCAGCCCGGCAGCGCGGCGACGAGAGCCGCTACCGCCAGCCCTCCGAGGAATCCCCCCACGCGACTCTCAGTTCTCGCCGATACGGCTGAGGCTCAGCGTGAAGCTGACGGAGATGAGCTGGAAGGCACTGATGATGAGGACGGTACCGAGGATCGGGACACGCATCGTCTGGACGACATCCAGAGCGCCGAACCCGTTGGCGCCCCAGTCGGTGAGGGCCACGACGAAGCACGCCACCCCGAGGAGCAGCATCAGCGCTCCGGCGACGAGGCCGCGCTCCAACGAGAACCGGGTCAGGAGGCGCTCCAACCGGTCCGAGTGCCGGAGCAGGCCGAGGTGTGCCGCGTAGGAGCGCGTCACGACCGCGATGCCCATGCCCTGCATCCCCGCGATGAACATGGTTGCGAAGGCCAGCATGCTGTGGAGGTCGAACCCGACTCCGCCCACGCGTTGCGGACCGAAGGCGAGCCAGACGAGGCCGACGAGCCCGACCACCTGGAGAACTAGAGCCGGGTAGAAGAACAGCCACCGCGGGCTGAGGGCCAGGAGGAACCGGAGATGCCGCCATCCGTCGCGCCAGGTGTTGAGGTGCGGCGCCCGACTGCGCCCGTCGGGACGGAGCGTCGTCGGGACCTCGGAGATTTTCAGGCGGCTCAGCGAGGCTCGCACGACCATCTCGCTCGCGAACTCCATGCCCGTGGTCCGGAGCTCGAGATCCATGATCGAGTCCCGTCGGAAGCCGCGCATGCCGCAGTGGAAATCCCCGACCGGGATGCGGAACATCGTTCTCCCGAGCCGCGAGAGCACGGGATTGCCGAGGTAACGGTGCAGGAACGGCATCGCTCCGGTGGCGATGCCGCCGCGGAAGCGGTTCCCCATCACCAGGTCGTCGCCGGCGCGGAGACGCTCCAGGAAACCACCGAGGTCGTCCAGTGCGTAGCTGTCGTCGGCGTCCGCCATGACCACGTACTCGCCGCGCGCCGCTTCGATGCCCGCCGCGAGAGCAGCGCCGTAGCCCCGCCGCGGGACGTCGACGACCCGGGCTCCCAGGTTCCGGGCGATCTCCTGCGAACCGTCGGAGGACCCGTTGTCGGCGACGACGACCTCGCCGCGGACGCCGAGTGCCGCCATCGACCTCTGGGCCTTCGTGACGCAGACGGCCAAGGTCTCGGCCTCGTTCAGACAGGGGAGGACGACCGTCAGTTCGGTGCCGCGATCGAGCGTCGGGTGCGTGCCGGTGCGCGGCTCTGCGCTAGCGGTCATGCCTGGACCTCCCTGGGCGTGTCGCGGCGCGACACGGCTGACGTGACCGCGTGTGCGGCGAACGAACGGGCCGCGCCCCATCGACGAGCGCGTGCGAGTGCAACCGCACGTACGATCGCGTGCAGCCGTGACGTGAGGTGGAGCCGAGCTGCGCGAGCCGCGCTCGGCCAACCGTGCGACCGCATCATCGACTCGGCCTCGGCGAAGTAGGCCACCTCCTCCGCGAAGCGCGAGCCGTCGCCGGCCCCTTCGGAGGACACGCTGGCCGCGTGTCGCCGGTACTCGAGCCCGGGAGAGGCGAACAGGAGGCACGAGCGGTCCTCGACCAGCAGACGGAGATAGAGATCGAGGTCGAGCACGATGTCGTAGCCCGGGCGGAACCCCAGCGGGACGACCGCGTCCCGGCGGAAGACGACGCTCGGGAAGTACATCCAGTTCCCTCGGAGGAGCGAGGCCGCCAACTCCTCGCCGCCGTGGACACTGTCCACCGCAGTCCGGATGGACACGGCACGCTTGATGCGGTCGACCAGGGGTTTCACGGCTCGACCGTCGGCGTCGATGATGCTGGCGCCGGTGTGGATGAAGGCCACGTCGGGATGACGCGTCGCGGCTCGCCGTACCCGCTCGACGGAGTCGGGGAGCAGCCGGTCGTCGGCGCCCAGGAGCTGGACGAACTCGGCCGAGGACTCGTCGAGGCAGCGCTGGAAGTTCCGGTTGATCCCCAGCCGCACCGGGTTGGTCAGGAGGCGCACCCGGTCGTCCTGCAACGAGGCCAACCAGTTCCCCAGCTCGGCGGTCCCGCAGGGGTCCGCACGATCGTCGATCACCGTCAGACGCCAATGACCGTCGCTCTGCGCGATCACGCTCCGCACGGTCTCTCGCAGGAGCGCCCCGTCCCCGTATGCGGGAACCATGACGTCCACCAGCATCGGGACAGGTTAGCCAGGCGCTCGGCCCGCATCGGGAGGGGGCACATCCCGACACGCGGTCACAATCGGTGGAACCGGCCGAAGGGTGTCGAGCGAGTCCCTGCTCGTACGCTTCGGGCCGTGTCCCGCCTCGCCGCGCTTCGTGCCCGGCTGCCGGACGTGCTCCCGGTCGGCGTCGGACTGGTCGCCGTCGGGCTCTCCTCCTACGCCTTGCTCGGCGTCGCGGCCCACCACCTCGACCCGGCTCAGTACGCCGGCGTGGGCTCCCTCTTCCTCCTGACGAACATCCTCGGCGTGGGCGTCTTCCATGCTGTGGAGCAGGAGGTGAACCGCGAGGTCAGTGCCCGCTCGGCGTCAGGTCTCGGATCTCGCCCGGTTCTCCGCGCCGCGGCAGGAGTGTGCGCCGCACTCGTCCTCGTCGTCCTCGTCGGTCTCGCAGCGGCGGGCCCGCGGCTGGTCACCGACGTGTTCGCAGGATCATCCGAGCTCCTCGTCGCGGCCATGGTGGGCGTCGTCGGCTCAGCGGTGCTGTACACGATCCGCGGCACGTTCGCGGGGCGACGGCGGTACGGCTGGTATGCGTCGACGATGCTCGTCGAAGGGGGCTCGCGGCTCCTCCTCGCGGGGATGCTCGTCCTCCTCGGCGCCGTGGGGACGGGCGTCTACGGATACGGGCTCGTGGCCGCGTTCGGAGTGGCGGCGTTGCTGACGTTGCCCGGCCTGCGCGGCAGCGCCGGCGGTCCACCCGCTCCGGTGTTGCCGATGGCGGGGAGAATCGTGTCGCTGGTTGGGACACTCGGCATGACCTACCTCGTGGCGAACCTGGCGCCCGTCGTCCTCACCGGCAGGCTGCCGGCGACCGCTGCCGACACCGCGGCCGCCTTCGTGTCGGCGTTCGTCCTCACCCGCGCCCCGATCTTCCTCTTCGCGCCGGTCCAGGCGTTCCTGCTGCCCGCGGTGACGGGCGCTCTGGAGCGGGGTGATGCGGACCGGGTCCGCTTCCAGGTCCGGCTCCTCGTCGCTGCGGTGCTCGCCGTCGGGATCACCGGAGGCCTCGTGCTAACGATCTTCGGCCCGTGGATCACCCGGACGTTCCTCAGCAGCCGCGTCGACCTCGATCACCGGACCTTCGGGCTGCTCGCGCTCAGCGTGCTCATGATGATGGTGGCGCAGGTGCTGCAGCCGGTTCTGCTGGGTCTCCGTCGTCACCGCTCTGCGGCGGCCGCGTGGGCGGTCGGCACCGTAGTGTTCCTCGCGCTGCTCCTGAGCCCGCTCCCTCCGCTCGTGGGGGCGCTGTCCGCACAGCTCGTCGGTCCGGTCTGTGTCCTCGTCCTCATGACGGCCAGCTTCCGGCGGGGCCTCCGGGACGTCCGGGCCCCCGTGCTCCCCGGACCGGTCGAGACCGTCAGGCCGTCGTCGTGACGTAGAGCCGAGACTCCCACCGGGGGCCGGCGCTGGTGTCCTCGTCGGCCGCTACGACCTTCGCGCCGAGCGACGAGACCAGCCGCTCAACCTCGGGCTCGGGCGTCCCGTGCATCTCCATCCCGCGCCGCAGCGCCCGGGCGACCGGGACGGGCAGGGCCGACAGCACCCGGCCGGCCAGGGAGGCCGAGGGCCGGGTCGGCATCTGGAACACCACGACCCCGCCCGGCTTCGCGACGCGCCAGAACTCGCGGACGTAGCCGTGCGCGAGTGCCGGCGGCATGTGCTGGAGCACGCGGCAGGAGTAGACGAGGTCGACGGAGTCCGTCTCGACCGCCGACAGGTCGGTGCCGGTCACCTGGACGAACTGGCACGCCTCGTCGGGGACGATCTCCTGGGCCTTCGCCAGCATCGTGGGCGAGATGTCGCAACCGAGGACCTGGTCGAAGCCGACCTGGGCGAGGCCGTGCGAGAGCCGCCCGGCTCCGCACCCGAAGTCGAGCGCACGTCCTCGTGCCGGTTGCAGACCCAACTCGTTCACGCGCTCGATCACGGTATCGATCTCGGCGACTCCGGTGGCGAGGAACTCCTCGGGGTTCCACCGGTTGCCCGACTTGCCCTTGTCGGTGAGCACCGCCCACATCGGGTCCTCGCCACCCAGCTTGGTCCAGGTGCGGGAGACGTCGTCGATGTCGCGGTCGGTGGTCACGCGGAGATTCTCCAGTGCTCGGGGGATCAGCCGGCGGCCTTGGTGAAGACCGCCTCGTAGGCGTCGAGCACGGACTCGACGCTGAAGGCCTCGCCGGCCGCGGCGCGGCCGAGATCGGGGTCCGGAGGGTCGTCGCGCAACCCGCTCAGAGCCGTCGTCAGGGCCGGGACGTCGCCCGGGGCGACGATCCGGCCGAACCCGGTGCGCTCGACCGGCAGCCGTACCCCGGGCAGGTCGCTGGCGACGGCAGGGACGCCGGCCAGCATGCCGACGACCTGCACGATGCCGAAGGCCTCGAAGGCGTTGACCGACGGCAGGGCGAAGACGTCGATCGACGAGTAGAACTCGCCCAGACGATCGTCGGGCACGAAGCCGAGGAGCTTGATCCGTGGATCGCCCCCGGCGTGGGCCCGGATCCTGTCGACGACGCTCCCACCGGCGACACGGCTGTGGTCCCCGCCGATGAGCAGCCGAGCATCGGGGTCGTCGAGCGCCAGGAAGGCGTCGACGAGGTGCTCGACACCCTTCTCCTCCACGAGACGGCCGAGGAAGCCCACGTGGAAGCCGTCACCCCACCGGAAGGTCGGCGCGGCGGGCCGTACCGGGATGCAGGGCGGGGGGATGGCCACCATGTGCGGGGCGATCTCCGGCCACAGACGGCTCTCCCGGGCGTAGTCCTCGCTCGTCACGACGGTGGCGACGGAGCGCCGCAGTCCGCCCCGGCTCGAACGGTCGACGGCTTCCCGCTGGGCAATGTTGACCATTCCGGGCGGCAGGCTGACGTCGCAGTGGTAGGTGGAGACGACGGGGATGGGCGCCAGCCGGGTCAGCAGGCTCGCCTCGATGAGCGGCAGGTGCAGGTTCGCCACCCGTGAGCGCCGCATCTCACGGAGCGCCAGGCGCGTGAGGTTGACGCCGATCGTGCCCTTGCCGACCTTCGCCAGGACCGGCGCCCGCACCACCCGGACGCCGTTGACGTACTCGTGGGTCGGGAGCGTGGGCTCGTGCTTGCTCGCGACCACACACACCCGCCAGCCGCGTGCAGCCAGCCCTTCGGCGACGTCCCTCGCCACGTTCGTCAGACCTGAGACGTAGGGCGAGTAGTACGTCAGCACGATCACGACGTCGTTCACGACGGGTGTACCGGTGCGGGCGATGACCGCGCCTCCCTGCATTGATGGGCGGACGACCACCGTGGTCGGCCGAAGTCGTCCGTGCCACGACCACGGTATCGGTCATGAGAGATCGTCAGTGTCACGCCCCGCAGCCATCCGCCGGACAGATGAACATGATCCGGACAACGGATCAGCGGGCGGAGGTGTCGCGCGCACCGGGCGCGATCCTGTCTCTCACCGCAGCGGCAGCACCCAGCTCCCGTCCACGAGCCGCCCCGGGTTCCCGGCGACGGCGCGCGCCCACGCCAGGGCGCGGTCGGGGTCGGGCACCTGGTCGAGCACGACGACGATCGCGCTCACCTGCTTCGCCGCGAGGTCGGCCCGGGCGGCCGCGACGTCGCCCCGGCCGCCGTCGAGGACGCCCTGCTGGAAGGCGCCGATCTCGCCGTCGTGCAGCACGGGGACGCGGTCGCTCCCTCCGATGAAGTAGCCGCCGGTCTGCCGGTAGGAGAAGCCCGCCACCGCCTGCCAGCGCACCGGGATCCCGCCGTCGCGCACCCAGTCCTGGGAGGGCCGCGGGACGAGCTCGACGATCGCGCCGGGCGCGATGCCGGGGGTGCCCGCGCGGAAGAAGGGCGGCACGGACGCGTCGGTCGTGCCCTGGTGGTCGCCGCCCGGCACCCAGGTGACGGCGGCGGCGAGCACCAGCCCGGCCGCGGCGAACCGCGCGAACCGGCGCCACCCGCCGTCGGGAAGGCGGCGCGTGAGGTGCTGCAGGGCCAGCGCCCAGATCGTGACGACGCCGAGCGCCACGAACGGCGCGAGCCGCCCCGCCTCGGCCTGCCCGACCAACGGCACGTCGACCAGCAGCTGCCACGGCAGCCACACGCCGGTGTCCCGGTCGAGGACCGCGAGCGTGGTCCCGAGCGACAGCACGGCGAGCACGACCGTCACGGCGAAGGTCACCAGCACCGCCCGCGACCGCACGAGCACGACCGCGGCGAGGACGACCAGCAGCACGGCCGCGCCCAGGTAGGAGCCCTGTTCGCCGGGATAGGAACGGAACTGCGCCGCGAGCGCGTCGGTGCCCGGGCGGATCGCGGTGAGCGGCGAGGGGATGAGGTAATTGGCGGCGTCCGCGCCCATCTCCGTCGATTCGCGGATCGAGGCGCGAGGGCGGGAGGGCCCGGTGAGGAGGACCCAGAGCGGATAGGCGCACAGCACGGCGACGACCCCGGCCATGGCGGTGAGCGCCCGGGCGACGGCCGGTACCCGGCGGAGCGCCGCGCGGGGCGCCGACAGCACGAGCACCACCGCGACCACGACCAGCGCGAGGGCACCCAGCGCCACCGTCTGCGTGTACAGCCCCATCTGCAGCGAGAACGCGAGACCGAGCAGCGCCCCGGCGAGCCACGGGCGGCGCGGCGTCGCCAGCACCCGCACCGACGCCCAGAGCACGACCGGCGGGAACACCGACCACACCAGGTTCACGTGGCCGACCCACGCGTGCGCGATCACGAACGGCGAGAACCCGTAGGCGAGTCCGGCGAGTGCGCGGATCCAGCGCGGCCCGACGACCACCGCCAGACACCGATGGGCGAGATAGGCGGACACCGCCGGCCCGAGGATCATCGCCACGTTGTCCGCGACCACCGGCCCGAAGGCCGCCGTGACCGGTCCGAGGAGCGCCCCGAGGACCGGGACGCCGGTGTTCCACATGCCGTTCACGCCGACCGGCGCGTTCTGCCAGGTCGAGGTCAGCGGGTCGAGTCCGTGCGTCAGGGCATGCCAGGTCCAGCCCAGCCACCACGTGAACAGCGACGAGTCGGACGAGACCCACCCGGTCGCGCGGCCTGCCATGTCGGCGAGGACACGGTGGTGGAGGAGCACGCTCGCCAGGAGATAGACCGCGACGACGGAGGACTCCGCGAGGATCGCCGTCCGGCGAGTGCGACCCGGGGCAGGCGTGTCGGCGTCGCGCGGCGGCGAGGGAACGGTCGTGGCGGTCAGACGGGCCTCCTGGCGGTGGGCGGCTCCCGGAACGGTATCGAGGGCGACACGGGTACGGCTTCACGGTGGGCGCGGCGTGCCGGTTGTTAGCGTTTCCGCGACCGGTCGGCGGCGGACGGAGCAGGTGCAGTGGGCGAGGACACCGATCGGGGTGTCGAGGAGCCGCGGTCGGGGAGCACGACCACCACCCCGCTGCGCCTGCTGCGACGCAGGCTCTCGACGGTGCGGCTCGTCCCCCGCGGCGACCGGACCGGGCACGACGGGCTCGACGCGCAGACCGAGCGCCTCCCGCCGGAGCCCGACGCCTTCACCCCCGACGACGAGCGTCCGGACCGCTGGGGGCCGGCGGAGTGGGGGCTCGACGGTCTCCTCGTCGCGCGCGTCGTGGCGGTGGCCTCGGCCGTGGTGGCAGTGGTGTGCGCGCTGCTGCTGCCGTTCGCGCCCGTCGTCCAGAACTCCCCGGAGATCCGGTGGCCCCTGGACGTGGACCGGCCCGAGTCGACGATGCTCATGCTGACCGCGTACCAGCCCGAGTCGTTCACGGTGCGCTTCAGCTGCCGGACGGCCCGCGAGGCCGGCGCCACGCCGGACGGCTACGTCCTGACGACCATGGCGCCGAACGCCGGCGGGTTCGACGACAAGGCCCTCGCGATCCGGGTCCGGGCGAACACGGTGACCGTGCGCAGCGGGGGCCAGGACATCGTGGCGGAGCCGTTGCCGCCGGGCGACTGCTCGTACCGGGTGCAGGGGGACGCCGCGGCGGTGCAGGTCGACCGCGACGGGCGCGACCTCGGCCGGCTCGTCCCCCGCTTCGGCGAGGCCGACCCCGACGAGGCCAAGAACATCCCGCCGAACTCCCTGCCCGACCCGAAGCCGATCAGCGCGCTGCCCGACGTGGACGTGCTGAGCACCTCGCTCACCGCGCTGCCCGGGGCCGCGCCGGCCGATCTGTCGGTCAGCATCACGGCCGACGACCGGTACGCGAGCACACCGACCCCCCTCAAGCACGGGCTGATCACCGCGGCCGTGCTCGCCGTCGTGCTCGGCGGCCTGGCCACGACCGCCTCGATCCTGCTCGCGCGCCGCAGGCGCCGGGAGCAGGTGCCGGCGGACCTCCGGCCCGCACCGTGGTGGGCGCGGATCGACCGGGTCCTGCTCGCCCGGCTCTCCACCTGGCGTCCGCGGCTGGTCGACGCGGTGGTGGTCGTCGCGCTCTGGTCGTGGCTCTACCTCGCGCCCCTGACCGACGACGACGGCTACTACTCGGCGATGGCGGCGAACGTGCCGCACAACGGGTACGTCGCGAACTACTACCAGCTCTACAACCAGGGCTTCACCCCCTTCTCCTGGCCGTACTACCTGCTCTCCTGGTGGCAGCAGCACGCCGGCTTCTCCCCGGTCGCCCTGCGCGTCCCGTCCGTGGTGCTGGGCCTGCTCACCTGGATCGCGATCCGGGTGTTCGTCGCCCGCTGCCGGGGACTGACCCACCCGTGGAAGGACCACCGCTGGCTCGCGACGGCCTCGCGGGTGGCGCTGTGCGTCGCCTTCCTGACCTGGTGGCTCGCCTACGACGTCGGCACGCGACCCGAGCCGTACACCGCGGTGTTCGCCGCCGGGGCCCTGGCCCTCGTCGCCGAGGGCGTCGAACGGCGGCGGCTCGACCTCCTGGCGGGCGCGGTGGGCCTGGGCTCGATCGGGCTCATGACCGCACCGACCGGCTTCATCTGCCTCGCCCCGCTGCTCGCCGCGACCCCCACGGTCTGGCGGCTGATCCGGGAGCGCTCGGCGCACTGGTGGGAGATCCCGCCGCGGTTCCTGGTGGTCATCGCCCCCGGCGCGCTCGGCGCGGTGTTCGGCTTCGCCGACGGCACCTTCGGCGACTTCGCGCGCTCCCAGGCGATCTTCGCGCCGATCCAGCGCGCGCAGACCTGGTACCTCGAGTTCCAGCGGTACGCCTCGCTGCTCGACGAGACCTCGCGCTTCGGCACCTACACCAAGCGCATCACGGTGCTGCTCTGCCTGCTCGCGCTCATCTGGTTCCTCATGACGGCGGTCGTGGCCCGGGTGCGGGAGCTCCCGGTACCCGGCCGGCTCATGCTCGCGGGCTGGTCGACCATCCTCGCGTTCGTCCTCCTGCTGCCCACCCCGTCGAAGCCCTCGCACCACTTCGGCGCGATCGTGGGCGTCGGCGCCCCCTTCCTCGCCCTGCTGCTCGTCGCCGCGCCCGGGCTGGTGCGCGACTCGGTACGCGCCGGGCGCGGACGCGTCCCGGTGCCCGCGATCCTCGCCGCCGCCGTCGCCGCCATCGCGGTCATCGCGCTCTCCGGGCACGGCCGCAACCGGTGGGGCTTCATGTGGGGGCTCGGCCAGCCCTCCTGGCTCGACTACCCCTCGGTGAAGGGCTTCTACTTCGACCAGCCGCAGTACTGGGCGGTGCTGCTGGTGGTCCTGACGCTGCTCGTCGCCCTCGTGACCTCGTTCCGCGGGAAGGGATGGCGGCCCTGGTCCCTGCTCGTCGCGATCCCGCTGCTCTGCGTGGTGGCCATGGCCGTGACCACCACGCGCACGATCGCCGACTTCGCGCTCGCGGCGGACCGGACGGCGACCACCTATTCCCCGGCCGGCGACTCCTGGCGGGACCCGTCGGCCACCCGGTGCGGGGCCGAGCAGGCCATCGACGTGCTCACCCCGCAGCGCTTCCCGCTCGCACCCCTCGTCCCCACCGGTCCGCCGCGCCCGGCCGACGAGGACGACACCTCCGCGTTCCCCCGCGACGCCTTCCTGCCGACCAGCCCGCCGCCCCGCGACCTCGCCCCCGGCCTGCCGGTCTGGGGGAGCTTCCGGGCGCCCTCCGAGGGCCGATCGCCGGACGCGCGGACGGGGACCTTCACCACCGGCTGGTACCGGCTGCCGCCCGGGCCCACCAGCGCCGTGGCCATCACCTCCGAGGTCTCGGGCCGCATCGGGCAGGGCAACACGCTCGCCGCCGAGTTCGGCCGCCCCGGGCCCGGCGGTGTGGAGTCGCTCGGCGTGCGGACCGTGCAGGAGACCAGCGACGACACCGCGTGGCGCGCGGTCGACGTCACCAAGTCGCAGACCCCGCCCGCGGACGCGACCCTCGTGCGGCTCACCGCGACCGACGGCGCCACCGACGTCGGCGGCTGGCTGGCGTTCTCGGCGCCGCTGTTCCAGCGCTGGGCCCCCATGACGACGGCCCTCCCGCGCGGCGGGGTCTACACCGTGGCCTGGGAGAACGCCTTCCTCTTCCCGTGCATCACCCAGCCGATCCAGCAGAACGGGATCACCGGGACGATGGACGGCTTCCTCGGCTACGGCGAGACGCGGGGCTCGGCGCTCGCCGACTTCGTCGCGAAGCCCGACAGCGGCGGCATCGTCGGCAACGCCTACCGCGAGGCCGGGATCACCGAGCTGCGCACCCGGTTCCGCGACTACCCCGACGTCGACGACGACGTGCTGCTCATGCTCTTCGAGCAGCCCTATCCGAGCGAGCGCTACACCGTGGAGCGCGGGTCCCGCGTCGTGTCGGGGCTGTCGCAGTAGGGGTCAGCGGGCGCGGAGCACGAACATCGACGACTCGCCCGCGCCCGGGCGCAGCACCATCCGGCCCGAGAGGAACTGGGCGAACGCCGGCACCGCGTAGCGCGCCGCGTCCAGGAGCTTCGGCAGCCGCGAGTACGGCACGTTCCACAGCCCGTCGGTGCCCTCGTGCTCCACGGCGAACCCGTGGTCGACCAGCACCGACCGCCACTCGGCGTGCGGCTTGAGGTTGATGTGCGTCGGGTCGGCGTAGCCCATCCAGTCGGGCCCGGCGAGGGCGCGGCCGCGGCCCGCGGGGTCCGGCATGACGACGAGCGCCTGGCCGCCCGGGTGCAGGATGCGTCGCCAGGTGGCGAGGACGTCGTCGACGACCTCGTCGGTGAGGTGCTCGAGGACGTGGATCGCGGTCAGGGCGCCGAAGCCGTCGTCGGGAAGGTCCTCGACCGCGGTGGTGATGGTGGCCCCGGGCGCGTTGCGCCGCGCCGCCGCGGCCGACCAGTCGGAGAGCTCGAAGCCGGCGGCGGGGCCGAGGGCGGACAGCCGACGCACCAGGTGCCCGGTGCCGCAGCCGAAGTCCAGGTAGGGCCCGTCGTCGCAGTAGCGGCTGACGAGCCGGGTGTAGTAGCCGAGCGCGGGCCGGTCGCCGGCCTGCCCGTTGGCGTCGTAGTAGGCCGCGTCGTAGTGCTCGGCCTCGCCCTGGTGGGGCTCGAAGGTCATCAACGTCTCCCGGTTCCGCGTGCGAGGAGGAGGGTGCTCACCAGGGCACCGACCAGGGACCCGACCCCGAACGCCACCTCACCGGCCACGACGACCCCCGGCACCAGCCAGAACGTCAGACCGGCCACGGCGAGCCCCGCGAGCCAGCTCAGCGCCACGTCCACGTGCCGGGCGCGGGCGACGTGCACCTGGGTGACCACGACGAGGCCCACGTGGGCGAGCACGCCCGCCACGATGATGGCGAGCTCGACGCCGTCGATCCGGTACGCGGCCCCGAAGATCAGGCGGACCAGGGGCGGCCCGATCCACCAGGCCAGCGGGACCCCGACGACGGCGAGCCCCACGAGGGCCGCCGCGCCCCGGCTCAGCAGCCGGACGACGTCCCGGCGGCGACCGGAGGCGAGCAGGCGGGTCAGGGTGGGGACGACGGCCGACTGCAGCGGCACCACCATCGACAGGGGGGCCTTCGCGATCGTGAACGCGGCGACGAACACGCCCGCCGCGGCCTGGGCCGGGCCCTCGGCGAGCGCGACGACCACGACCGGCAGGCCGTTCAGCAGGAGCTGCGCGCACACCGAGCCGACGAGCAGCGGCATCGCCGAGGTCGTGAGCGCGCGCGTGCCGTGGTCGGTGCGACCGGCGTCGGGGTACTCGCGCTCGGCGCGCCGCCAGACCGCGGGCACCAGCGGCAGGTGGGCCAGCGCGATGGCGACGACGAGGGCCCAGCAGTAGAGCGCGGCCCGGTCGGTGCCGAGCACCACGAGCACCACGGCGAACACCAGGCGCAGCAGCGCGTCGAGGACCATCACCGCGCCGTGGCGCACCAGCCGGTCGGTCCCGATGAGGATCCCGCGCAGCAGGAACTGGCCCGCCGAGACGACGCAGAGCGCCACCAGCGCCGCGAAGGCGTTGGCGTGCGCGTCCAGCGAGGTCCAGACCAGCGGGGATGCGGCCCCGAGCACGGCGAGCGCGAGCCCCCCGAGGATCGCGGCGGTGCCCGCCCCCGCGACGAGGACCTGCCGTCGGGACTCCCGCATGGCCAGGCGGCGTGCGAGCTCCTGCTCGAGCGGGAGGAACGGACCGAAGCCGAGGACGAGGGCCAGGGCCCAGAACGCGCCGAAGGTGGCGTACTCGGCGGGCGTCAGCCCGCGGGCGACGACCGCGAGGTAGACGTTGACGAGGAGCCCGGAGAGGACGACCCCCAGTCCCGCCGACCCGACGAGCCGCCGCGCACCGGGCCCCTCCCGGGGCTCGGCGCGAGGTGGATCGGTCGTGGTGCTGATGTGAGGACGATACTGGTGGTCCACCTGCCCCCCGGGCCTCGCCCGACCTTCGGCGCGTTCTCGACCATCCGCGTGACGGACGTGTCGGATCCCTGTGTCCCCAACCGTGTGTATGGGTACGGTGACGCTGTGAACGTGCAGAAGGTCGTCGGCATCCTCGTCGCGATCCTCGTCGTCTTCTGGATCATCAGCTCCCCGAGCACGGCCGCCGGGACCGTGAACGGGATCCTCGACAGCCTGGCCTCGGCCGGCTCGTCGCTGATCCAGTTCCTCCGCGGGATCGCGCCCGGCTGAGCCGTCAGATGGCCGCGGGCGGCGGCGCGGTCGGGTCCTCCTCGGCCCCCGGGAACACGACGTCGGTGACGACGATGTTGAGCTCGGTGACGCGCACCCCCGCGATCTGGTCGACCGCCTCGGGCACGTGACGGCGCAGTGCGCGCGTCAGCTCGCGCGCACCCGCGCCGTACTCGATGGCGACGTCGAGCCCGACGACGGCCGTGTCGCCCTCGAGCTCCACCCGCACGCCGGCCACGTTCTCGGTGGAGCCGGTGATCGTCTGGCGGACGGCCCCGACGGCGCGGGCGGTCGAGTTGCCCAGTCCGGCGACGCCCGGGATCTCGCGGGTCGCGAACGCGACGACCTTCTGGACGACGGCGGGGAGGACCTCGGTGGTCCCGGTGACGGCGATCGGGTCGGTGGGGGGCAGGGGCGGCGTCGCTGCGGTCATGCGCCGGGTGTACCCGCTCGCGCCCCCCGACGTGCGGAGCGACGCAGCACGATCGTGGCCGTGATCGGCCTCAGGACCGCCGACGGAGGACGGCGCGCGCCGCGAGCAGCGCGAGGACGACGTAGGTCGCGACGAGCAGGAGCCCGGGCAGATCGGTCACGCCCCGACCGTCCCGCGTCGACCACGCCCCGGCCGCTGCCGTTGACGGCTCCTTCACGCTCCGCGGGCGGACGTCGACGCCGTAGCCTCAGTCGTCCGCGACCCGCCGCCGCGCGCTCGCACGCAGCACCACCGTCGCCAGCAGCGCGGCGAGCAGCGAGGCGACCACGATGCCGACCTTGACGTGGTCGTCGGCCTCGGTCCCGCCCCCGAAGGCGAGCTCACCGATGAGCAGCGAGACGGTGAAGCCGATGCCCGCGAGCAGCGCCAGCCCGAACACGTCGACCCACCGCAGCGACTCGTCGAGCTGCGCCCGGGTGAACCGCTGCACGAGCCACGCCGCGCCGGTCACGCCGATCGCCTTCCCGGCGACGAGGCCCGCGACCACGCCGATCGTGATCGGGTTGACGAACGTCGCGGCCAGGTCGGACTGACCGACGACGGTGACGCCCGCGGCGAAGAAGGCGAACACCGGGACCGCGACCCCGGCCGAGATCGGGCGCCACCGGTGCTCGAAGTGCTCCGAGAGTCCGGGGCCCTCCCCCGGCGACTTCCGCATGACCGGGACGGCGAACCCGAGCAGCACCCCCGCGACGGTGGCGTGGACGCCCGACTCGTGGACCAGGACCCAGGTCACGGCCGCGAGGGGCAGCAGCAGCCACCACGAGCGCACCCGCCGTTGCACCAGCACGGTGAACAGGGCGAGCGGCACGAGCGCCAGCAGCAGGGGGCCGACCGCGAGGTCGGCGGTGTAGAAGATCGCGATGATCGTGATGGCCAGCAGGTCGTCGACGACGGCGAGCGTCAGCAGGAACGTCCGCAGGGCCGTCGGCAGCCCGCGGCCGATCACGGCGAGGATCGCGAGGGCGAAGGCGATGTCCGTGGCGGTCGGCACGGCCCACCCGCTCAGACCGGCCGGGTTCGAGAGGTTGACGGCCGTGAAGATCACGGCCGGGACCGCCATGCCGCCGACCGCCGCCGCCACGGGCAGCACGGCGCGCGCCGGCTCCCGGAGGTCTCCCGCGACGAACTCCCGC
The DNA here is from genome assembly GCF_030269685.1 of Actinomycetospora sp. NBRC 106378. Taxonomy (GTDB): domain Bacteria; phylum Actinomycetota; class Actinomycetes; order Mycobacteriales; family Pseudonocardiaceae; genus Actinomycetospora. The sequence continues at coordinate 36,758 of NZ_BSTT01000004.1, read as the reverse complement.
TTGAGCTCGAGCCCCGCGACGAAGAAGAAGATCGCGAGCAGCCCGTCCGCGGCCCACGTCGCGAGGGAGAGGTCCAGGTGCAGGGCCGCCGGTCCGACCGTCAGGTTCGCCAGCGCGGTGTAGGTCTCGCGCCACGGCGTGTTCGCCCAGACCAGCGCCAGCGCCGCGGCCCCGATCAGCAGGGCCCCGCCGACGGTCTCCTTGCGCAGGATCTCGCCGATCCGCGAGGACTCGCCGGGCGACGGCGGCACGAACAGCCGTCCGGTCCGGGTACGGCGGAGGCGTTCCCGACGACGGGTGGTGCTGGGGGCGGGCTCGGTCATGCGATTTCTCCCGGGCAGGCGGCGGCGACCGCCGACCAGACTTCCCGGCACACCACGGCCCAGCCTACCGGCGGGCGGGGCGCCGCTCCCGCCCGCGAGGTGCACGCCACGCAGGTTCCAGGACGTCGGGACCTGCCCCACGTGACCCTCGCGGGGGCCCGGCCCCGGCTCAGCAGACCGTGTTCGCCGCAGGCGGCGTGAGGGAGATCAGGTAGCGGTTCACCTGGTCGTCGACGCAGGAGACGCCCTGCCCGTACACCGTGTGCCCGTCCCCCCGGTAGGTCAGCAACGTGGAGCCGAGCAGGCGCCGGGCGAGGTTCTGGCTGTTGGCGTACGGGGTGGCCGGGTCGTTCGTGGTGCCGATGATGAGCAGCGGCGGCAGCCCGGCCCCGGACGGCGGGGTCAGGGGGTCCTGCGGCACCGGCCAGTCGGCGCAGGTCAGGCCGGACACGAGCACGTTCCCGCTGAAGTGCGGGGCCCGCAGCTCCGCGGCGCGGGCCTGGGCGAACACCTCGTCCTGGTTGCGGGGCCACGAGTTGTCCAGGCACGTCACGGCGTTGTAGGTGTCGGAGTTCGAGCCCTCGAAGTAGCGGGCCGCGAGCCGACGGAAGGGCCCGCCGTCGCCGGAGTCGGCGGCCTTCAGCGCCTTCGCGAGCGTCGGCCAGTTGCTCTTGGAGTACAGCGGCAGCACGACGCCGAGCTCGAGCAGCCCCGGGGAGAGCGGCGACATCCCCGCCACCGGGATCGGCGCGGCCTCGACGCGGGCGCGGACCCGGTCGAGCATGGCGATGGCGTCGGGCCCGGCCTCGCAGTCGGGCCGCGAGGCGCAGTCGGCGGCGAACTGGCGCAGCGAGTTCTCGAAGCTCTCCGCCTGGCTGGGGTCCAGCCCGGGCAGGGTCACGTCGACGACGCCGTCGAGCACCATCGCGCGGACCCGCTGTGGGAACTGCTCGCCGTACACCTGGCCGATCGAGGTGCCGTACGAGTAGCCCAGGTAGGAGATCTGCTGCTGCCCGAGGGCGTTGCGGATGGCGTCCATGTCGCGGGCCACGTCACGGGTGCCGAGGTGGGGCAACAGCTGGCGGTTCGCGTCGCCGCACGCCTGGTCGTAGCGCTCGACCGACTGGGCGGTGGACGCCTCCCCGGCGGGGTCGCCCGGGTCGGGGTCCCCGTAGTAGGGGGTGTCGGGCCCGATCGGGCAGACCAGGTTCGCGCTGCGCCCGACGCCGCGCGGGTCGAAGCCGATGACGTCGAACCGGGCCGCGACCGCCGCGGGGACCTGCCCGCTCTCCACCGTCTCGATGCCCGAGCCCCCGGGCCCGCCGGGGTTGACCAGCAGCACGCCGACCTTGTTCGCCTGGTCGGCCGCGGGCTGCCGGACGATCCCGACGGTGATCGTCGGGCCGGTCGGCGCCGCGTAGTCGACCGGGACGGTGATCTGGGCGCACTCGAAGGTGCCGTCGCACGGGACGAACTGCGCGGGCGCCCCGAGGGGGGTCGCCGGGGCGGCCGGGGCGCTCGAGGACGGCGCCGCGGCCGAGGGCGAGGAGGACTGCAGCGGCGGGGCGCCCGGGCTGCCGCCGGTACAGCCCGCGAGGGCGAGGCCCCCGGCGAGCAGCGCGGTGACCAGCTTCGCCCGTGTGGTCGTGCGTCGTGGGTCCATCGCGTCGCTCCCTGTGCGCCGACCGGCCGACCCCCGCCCGAGGCCGACCCGGGCATCCAACCGCACGCGGGGATCCCGGGCCGCGCGGCCCGTCGTCGGGAATCCGCCCCGGCCATGGCAGGAACGCGTCGTTGCCGTCACGGGACGACCGCAACGACGCTTCGCTGCCACCGGGGGAGGCGCTACGGTCGGCACATGGGTGAACCGGATCTGGTGCTGGTCCCGGCGCTGGTCGGGCTCCCCGCTGCCGACGCGCACGAGCTCGCCATCTCCTCGCGCGTCGTCGCGGTCGATCCGGACCCGGACACCCCGCCCACCGTGAGCGGCACCGTCACCGACCAGGAACCCAAGGCCGGCTTCCAGGTCCCCGCAGGCGCGCCCGTCACGATCTGGGTGGAGCCCGACGACGACGGCGGGGGCGGCAACATGCCGCGGATCGAGCCCGACAAGCCGCTCGACGGAGCCGGGGCGAACGCCTGAGAATCGGGCACCCCACCGGAGTGAAGATCGGATACAAGCTCATCGCCGAGGCCTACGGGCCCACCGAGATGGTCCGCCAGTGCGTGCTGGCCGAGCAGGCGGGCTTCGACTTCGTCGAGATCTCCGACCACTACCACCCCTGGGTGCCCGAGCAGCAGCACTCGGGGTTCGCGTGGTCGATGCTCGCCGCCATGGCCGCGAAGACCGAGCGCATCGAGCTCGCGACCGGGGTGACCTGCCCCTTCATCCGCTACCACCCGGCCGTGATCGCGCAGGCCGCCGCCACCACCCAGATCCTCGCCGAGGGGCGCTTCACCCTCGGCGTGGGCTCGGGCGAGCGGCTCAACGAGCACGTCGTCGGGCAGGGCTGGCCGCCGGTCCACGTGCGGCACCGGATGTTCCGGGAGTCGCTGGAGATCATCCGGCTGCTGTGGCAGGGCGGCTACCAGAGCTACGAGGGTCGGCACCTGACCCTCGAGGACGCCCGGGTGTTCGACCTGCCCGAGGAGCTGCCGAAGATCGTCGTGGCGGCCGGCGGCACGCGGGCCGCGACCCTCGCCGGGGAGCTCGGCGACGGCCTGTTCGCCACCGAGCCGCGCGCGGACCTCGTCTCGTCCTTCCGCGACGCGGGGGGCTCCGGACCGACGTACGCCGAGGTGCCGATGGCCTACGCGAGCACCGTGGAGGAGGCGGCCGAGTCGGCCCGCGCGCTCTTCCGCTTCGGCATCCCCGGCTGGAAGGTCCAGGCCGAGCTGCCGAACCCGGTGAACTTCGACGCCGCGACCGCGCTGGTCACCGCCGACGTCATGAAGGAGAACTTCGCCTGCGGGCCCGACCTGGAGAACCAGCTCGAGGTGACGAGGCCGTTCGTGGAGGCCGGGTACGACCACCTCGCGCTGATCAACGCGGGCCCGGACGTGGACGGCTTCTTCGAGCACGCGGCGAACGGGCTCATCGAGCAGGTCCGCAAGCTCGGGTGAGGGCGGCGGCCGGTCCTCTCCCCCCGGCAGGGCCGGCCGCCGGGACGACCCACCAAACCGGGCGGTCCGTCCGTCGAGCAGTGTGCCCAATGGACGGCCGCCGAGACAGTCGTCACCGGTGTGATCCGCTCGACGGTTCCCGGGCGTCGACGAGCGACCGTCCGGGACGGCCGTCCCCCGAACGTCGGCCACACGGCTCCTCCCCGTAATCTCGTCGGTGATGGGTACGGGCGTCGGGGGACGAGGACCAGGGGACGGACGATGACCGTGACGTCCCCGCACGCGGGGCCGGACGGCACGCCGGGAGCCGAGGCGCGCCGCCGCCGCACCTTCGCGGTGATCTCCCACCCCGACGCGGGCAAGTCGACGCTCACCGAGGCGCTCGCGCTGCACGCCGAGGTCATCTCGGCCGCCGGCGCCGTGCACGGCAAGGGCGGCCGCAAGGGCGTGACCTCCGACTGGATGGACATGGAGCGCGAGCGCGGCATCTCCGTGACCAGCGCCGTCCTCCAGTTCGCCTACCGCGACCACGTGATCAACCTGCTCGACACCCCGGGCCACGGCGACTTCTCCGAGGACACCTACCGGGTGCTCGCCGCCGTCGACGCCGCGGTGATGCTCCTCGACGCCGCGCGCGGTCTCGAGCCGCAGACCCTCAAGCTCTTCGACGTCTGCCGCGCCCGCGGGGTGCCGGTGCTGACGTTCGTCAACAAGTGGGACCGCCCCGGGCGCGAGCCGCTGGAGCTGGTCGACGAGGTCGAGCAGCGGATCGGGCTGCGGCCGATGCCGATCACCTGGCCGGTGGGGATCGCGGGCGACTTCCACGGCCTGGTCGAGCGCGCCGACGGGACGATGCGCCGCTTCACCCGCGCCGCCCACGGCGCCTCGAAGGCCGCCGAAGAGATCCTCGACGCCGACCGGGCCGCCGCCGAGGAGGGCGTCGACTGGGAGCGCGCCACCGAGGAGCTCGAGCTGCTCGGCGAGATCGGCGCGGACTTCGACCCGGTGGACTTCCACCGGGGCATCGCGACCCCGGTGATGTTCGGCGCCGCCCTCTCCAACATCGGCGTCGCCCGCCTGCTCGACGCGCTGGTCGAGCTGGCCCCGCCGCCCACCCCGCGGCCCTCCGCCGCCGGCGAGGAGCGCCCCATCGAGTCCCCGTTCTCCGGGCTGGTGTTCAAGGTCCAGGCCTCGATGGACAAGTCGCACCGGGACCGGGTCGCCTTCGTGCGCGTGTGCTCGGGCCGCTTCGAGCGCGGCATGGTGCTCACCCACGACGCCACCGGCCGCCCGTTCGCCACGAAGTACGCGCAGGCGATGTTCGGGCGCGACCGCTCCACGATCGACGAGGCCTTCCCCGGCGACATCGTCGGGCTGGTCAACGCCAACGCGCTGCGCCCCGGCGACACGCTCTGGGCCGAGAGGCCGGTCACGTTCCCGACCATCCCCAGCTTCGCCCCCGAACACTTCTCCGTGGCGAGAGTGGCAGACGCGTCGAAGACCAAGCAGTTCCGCAAGGGCATCGAGCAGCTCGACTCCGAGGGCGTCATCCAGGTGCTGTCCTCCGACCTGCGCGGTGACCAGGCGCCGGTGCTGGCCGCCGTCGGACCGCTGCAGTTCGAGGTGGTCGCGGCCCGGCTGGCCGACGAGTTCTCCGCGCCGATCAAGCTCGACCGTCTCGACTACACGATCGCCCGCCGCACCGACGCGGCCGGCGTCGAGGCCCTGAAGGGGGCGATCGGGATCGAGGTCCTCCGCCGACGGTCCGACGGCGAGCTGCTCGCCCTGTTCCCGCACAAGTGGCGGTTGCAGGCGGTCCTGCAGAACCAGCCGTCGCTGACGCTCGAGCCGCTGATCGCCGAGGGGTCGGGCCAGTGAGGACCCACGGCCTGCTCGGTGCCGCGGTCTCGCTGCTGCTCGTCGCGGGCGTGGTGGTCGGCTGCTCCACCGACGAGCCCGCCCGCTCCACGGGTGGCGGGTCGGGTGTGACCGCGACCGACACCCCGCCGCCGCTGACCGGCGCGCCGGACCCGGCGACCGTGCCGGCGCCGATCTGGCAGGCGTCGCTCTCGGGCCCGAACCCGCTCGCCAACTTCCGCGACACGCCCTACAACAACGACGGGGCCCCGCCGCCGAAGCTGGTCGACGCGCCCGGCATCACCGGGGCGAAGGCCCTCGAGTTCACCGTCCCCGGCGGCGGGCGGCGCAGCGAGCTCGAGCCCAACATCAAGTTCTACCGCGAGGGCGACGAGGCCTGGTTCGGTTTCGCGTGGAACCTCCCGGCCGACTTCCCCGTGAACGCCGACGGGTGGCAGGTCCTCGCCCAGTGGAAGAACTCCGGGGACGGCAGCCCGCCCATCGAGGTGAAGGTCGAGGGCGGCCAGTTCAAGCTCGACGGCGGGGCCGGCGGCGACGACCCGGGCGGCACCTACTTCTCGACGCCGATCGGACCGGCCCTCACCGGCCGCCAGACCGACATCGTGGTGCACATCGTCTTCTCCACCGACCCGTCGAAGGCCTCGGTGGACGTCTGGCAGAACGGCCAGCAACGGATCTCCGGCTACAAGCCGCCCGGCGGCACCCGGTACGAGGGGGACGACTCCTACCTCAAGACCGGCATCTACCGGGACTCCGCGATCTCCCAGACCGCGAACCTGTTCCTCGTGGACGCCCGCGTGGCCGACAGCTACGAGTCGGCGTCGGCGCTGGTAGGTCCGAAGGGCTGACCGGTCCGGTCCGCCCCGGGCTGCTCAGACGGTCGGACGCCGTCCCGACGGCAGGCCCCGCGGGGGGATCGCGTCGTTGATGATCCTCGACATCGTCTCCGGGTCCTCGACCTCCACCACCACCCGGTGGTACGGCTCGCCGCGCAGGTAGATCGCGAGCAGGGTGGTGGCCGCGTGCACCATCCACAGCTGGCGGCGCTCGCCGACGCCGTAGGTCCCGGCACGCAGCAGGCCCGGCACGCTGATGCCGGGCAGGTGCACCCGCGGGCTCGCGACGACGGCGTCCCGGCGGCCCAGGGTGCGCGCCCCGAGGACCCGGTCCATGGGCAGGAACAGCCCCGTGCGGAACGCGTAGACGCGGTCACGACCGGTGAAGCGGAGCAGGACCCCCTGCTCGGTCACCCTGGTGTGGACGCCCACCCCGCGGCCCCCTCCCGCGCGTCGCGCCGACCTACGGACGTCCCGCCCGGACCGACGACTGCTCGTACGCCTGCTCGGCGGCCCGCCGGGCCTCCTCGTACCCCCTGGTGACGGCGGAGTGCCCGTCGTCGTGCGCCTCGGCGACCGCCCGCTCCGCGGCCTTCGCCATCTCGGCGAGCGCCCGCTCGGCCTCCTCGGCCGCCTGCGTCAGGTCCGAGCTCGCCCCGCCCGAGGCCGCGTCGGAGACCGACCGGCCGCGGGCGTCGTCGTCGGTCCCGTGACGGCCGGACGAGGGCTGATCGGGGGCACCGGCGGCAGGGCTCGACGGGGTCCCCGGCGCTGGGGTCGATGAGGTCACTGCGTCTCCGTGGTGCCGACGTCGCGGGCGACCCGGCGCGCAACCGATTGCGGTGCGGCCGGACCGGTCGCGCCAGCATGGCAAACCGGGAGGCAGGGGACGACGCCACCCCCCGTTCAACGCGGGTATGCCGCCGCGTAGCTCGTCCCGATCCGCCAGTCGTCGAAGAACAGCGTCCCCGGTTGGCCGATGGCGGTGCTCCGGTAGATGCCGGTCTTGAGGTAACTGGTCGTGCCGGAGTAGAGCGTGCCGGCCGGCGGACGGAACCCGCGGATCGTCTGCTTCCCGTCGACCCAGGTGTCCACCGAGCCGCCGCCCTCGGCGAACCGCACGTGGACCACGACCGCCTGCGCCCGCCCCGGCGTCGCCGCGCCCATCGGGATCTCGAACGGGGCGCCGCGGTCGAACCCGCCGTCGAGCTGGAACTGGCCACCCCCGACCTTGACCGAGATCGGCGGCGACCCGGTGCCGTCGTTCTTCCACTGGGTGATCACCTGCCAGTCGTCGGTCCCCACCGGGAACCCGGGCGCGAGCGTCACCGAGAAGCCGAAGAACAGGTCGTCGCCGTTGCGCAGCGACCGGAAGTTCGGCTCGAGCTCGGCGCGCTGACCCCCGCCGGGCATCGACACCTGCAGCGCCGGGCCGAGGCCGGTCCCGACGACGGCGGGAGCCGCCGCGCCGACGTTGTTCCACGGGGTGGAGCGGTAGTTCGCGAGCCCGTCGGCGTAGTCGGCCTGCCAGAGCAGGCGGCCGCCGTCGGGGGCGGGCCCGCCGGGCACCGCGGCGGCTCCGGCCGATGCCGCCGACGCCGTCCCGGGCGTGCCCGCCAGGAAGCCGACGACGTCGAGCACGACGTGCATGGCCGACCCGGCGTCCGCGACCTGGACGGTGCCCTGCGGGCTGACCGGCACCACCGCGAAGCCGGGGCGCACGGCGCCCGCCGGGACGACGACGGCCGACGTGGTCGGGGGCGGGCCGGCGCCCCAGACGCCGATCGCGCCGTTGTTCGCGGGCCCCAGCCCGGTGACGTTGAGCAGGACCGAGGAGACGCCCGTCGTCGGGACCCCCGCGCGGCCGAGGACGGGGACCGTCCGGATCTGCCCCGGCGTCAGCGGCCCCGTCCCGACGGCGGCCGTCTCCGGGTCCGGGGTCCGGCTGTCGTAGAGCCGGGAGGGCGTGACGGCCCGCCCGACGGCGGTCGGGACCACCGCGACCAGATCCGCGAGCAGGTCGACGGTCCCGGCCTGGTTGGCCACCGTGATCGACCCGTCGTCACCGACCGGCACGATCGTCATGTTCGGCAGCGTGTCGCCCGGCACGAGCGTGAGCTGCGGGGCGAACGGCTTCGGGCCGCCGGTACCCCACGCGCTGAGCGTGGTCGGCTGCGAGGCGTCGGTGCCGGTCAGGGAGAGCAGCACCGACGAGCCGGGCGGCGCGGGCGCGAACCCGCGGCCGTCGATCTGCACCCGGCGCTGCTCCCCCGGCTGCAGCACACCCTCCGCGCGGGTGTCGAGGACCCGCTGCGGCACCCCGGAGGCGAGCGGGGAGTTCTCCGGGAACCAGCCGACGACGTCGACGGTCGCGTCGGAGAGCCCCGTGACGTTGAACAGGCTGACCGCGCCGCCCCCGCCGAGCTTCGTGACCACGGTCTTCGTCACCGGCGCCTCGGGGGCGAGCGACAGCGTCGAGGTGGGCGGGCGCGGCGCGTCCTGCGGCCACAGGGTCATGTAGGTCGAGCCGAACAGCGTGGTGCCGGTGACGTTGAGGACCACGGTGCCGGCGCCGGTGTCGGGCACCCCGCCCCGGCCCGCGACCGGGATCGAGACCGTCTGGCCCGGGCCGAGCGGACCGGCCGTCGTGAACCCGCGGTCGACGACCTTCGTCGGGACGCGCGAGTCGAACAGCCGCGCCGCCTGCAGCGGCACGAACGACCCGGCGGACGCCGGCGGGGCCTGTTGGGCGAGCGCGGGCGCGCCCCCGCCGAGGAGGGCGGCCACGAGCAGCAGTCCGAGCACCCAGCTCGTTCTCATGGGCTCCTCGGGTGACGTCCGGTCGCGGGACCGCCACGTCCCCCGATCGGGCGGTGCCGGACGAAGATGCCACACGCCCTGCGACGGCCGTCCGCCAGGTGGTCGCTGTCCGGGTCGGCCCCGGTCGGCCCCGGTGGGCCCCAGTGGCAGGAAAGCGTCGTTGCTGTCGCCCCGTGGCAGCAACGACGCTTTCCTGCCACGGGGAGGGGCGCCACGATGGCGCCATGAGCCTCGAGGTGCAGGTCACGGTGGACGCGCACGACCCCGGCGCGCTCGCGGAGTTCTGGGCGACGGCGCTCGGCTACCGGGTGCAGCCCCCGCCGCCCCCGTTCACGACGTGGGACGAGGCGCTCGAGGCGTGGGGCGTGCCGCCGGAGCAGCGCAACGACGCGTCCGCCGCCGTGGACCCGGACGGTCACGGTCCGCGCCTGTTCTTCCAGCGCGTGCCGGAGGACAAGACCGCGAAGAACCGGATGCACCTCGACCTGCGCGCCGCGGTCGGCCTCACCGGCGACGAGCGGATGACCGCGCTCGAGGCGGCGGCCGAGCGGCTCGTCGCCCACGGCGCGACCCGGCTCCTGCGCGTCGAGCCCGCCCCGCCCCTCGTCGGCGGCAACATCGTCATGGCCGACCCCGAGGGCAACGAGTTCTGCCTCGACTGACCCTGTCCGTGGCAGGAACGCGTCGTTGCCGTCGTCCGGTGGCAGCGACGACGCTTTCCTGCCACGGGGGGTGGGCCCCGGCGGAGGTATCGTGTCCGGACCGTCCGCGGACGGCGTCGGGTGAGCGAGGTACGTGGTGGACGGACGTGTGCGGTCGAGCCGTCTGCGGCCACCCCTTCCCGACGCCGGGTCGTTCCCCACCGACCCCGCGGGCCTCCTGCCCGAGCACCGGCGCACGTGCCCGCACTGCGACGCCCCGGTCGGGCGCGGGCGCGACGGGCGCCCGGGCCGCCTCACCGGGACGTGCCCCGCCTGCCGGCAGCGGGTGGACCTGCGCCCCGACCTCGCGCCCGGCACGGTCCTCGCCGGTCGGTACCGGGTCGTCGACGTCCTGGCCCGCGGTGGGGCGTGGCTCTACCTCGCGCACGACGTCGTGGGCGGGGACGAGGTGGTCGTCGCCCGGGTCCGCGACGACAGCACCACGGCGGAGGCCCTCCTGGGCCGCGGTCACCCGGCCCTGGTGGGGCTGCGCGACGTCGTCGACCACGCCGGCACCCGGCTCGTGCTGGACCGCCTCCACGGCTCGCCGGCGCGCGGCCCGCTGCCGCCCGAGGAGGCCGCGCGGGTCGTGGCGGCCGTCGCCCCCGCCATCACCCACCTGCACGCGCTCGGACTGCTGCACGCCGACCTCAAGCCCGCCAACGTGCTGCGCACCGCGACCGGTCCGGTGCTCGCCGACCTCGGGTCGCTGCGCCGCGCCGACGACCGCACCAGCCCGGTGTGGGGCACCGACGGCTTCCTCGCGCCGGAGATCACCCCGGGGGGCGCCGGGCCGTCCGTGGCCTCCGAGGTGTTCGCGCTCGGGCGGTGCCTGGACGTCCTGCTCGGCGCGCCCGTGCTGGGGCACCTGGGGCCGCCGCGGGCCCCGTCGGTGCTGGACGCGGTGGTGCGGCGGGCCACCGCGACCGACCCCGGGCTGCGCCATCCCGACGTCGCGGAACTGGTCGGCGACGTGTCCCTCGCGCTGCACCGGACGGGGAGGTGGACCACCCTCCCGGGGCAACCCGACGATCACGGCGTGGGTCTGCCGGACGGCCGGGACCTCGTGCACCAAGATGGCTCCCTGCCGCCCCGCACCCCGTCGTCCCCGCACGCCCAGACAGGAGCCTTCCCGCCGTGACCGAGTCCTCCGCGCCGCCGTCCCCGACGAACGGCCCCGGCGACCCGGATCGCTCCGCTCGCCCGGGTCCGGATCGGGGCGGACCGGATCGCGATCCGTCCGGCACCACCCTCGATCCCGCCACCGCGGATCCGGACGACCCGGATCCGACCGGGGGCGTCCCCGTGCAGTCCGTCGGGCCCGCGGGCAGCGCCGGGGAGCACACGGACCTGCGGGCCGTGCTGGAGGCGACGCGCACCCAGATCGAGACGGCGGACTGCCCCGAGTGCGGGGCGAGCGTCGACGAGGCGCAGGACGTGGTGTGCGGCCGCTGCGGGACGCGCCGCCCGGCGGTGCGCGACCACGTGGAGTTCCGCCTCGGCCCGGCCGCCGCGGTCACCGACCGGGGCCTGCGCCGGCGTCGCAACGAGGACGCCTGTGCGCTGGGCCGCATCGCGACGGCCGAGGGCGAGATCCTGGTGGCGTCGGTCTGCGACGGCGTCGCCTCGGCCCGGCGCGGCGACGAGGCGTCGCTCGCGGCGGCGGAGGCCTGCGTGGCGGCGGTGCTGACCCGGATCACCGCGCGCGGCGTGCAGAACCTCGACGACCTCGCGGCGACCGGGGCGGGCGCGGCGGCCGAGGCCGCGGCGGACCTCGTGCGCCACGGCGACCCGAACGACCCGCCGGCCACCACCTACACCGGCGCCGTGACCCGCGGCGGGTCGGCCGTCGTGTCCTGGGTGGGCGACAGCCGGATCTACTGGCTCGCCGGCGACGGCACCTCCCAGCTGCTCTCCACCGACGACTCGTGGGCCGAGGAGATCGCCGCCGCGGGAGTGATGAGCCGCGAGCAGGCCCACGCCGACCGGCGCGCCCACGTGCTGACCCGGTGGCTCGGCCACGACTCGCCCGAGGGTCCGGCCCGGGCCCGCCGCTTCCGGCCCGCGGGCCCCGGGGTGCTGCTGCTGTGCAGCGACGGGATCTGGAACCACATCCCGGAGGCCGACCGGCTCGCCGCCGTCCTCGCCTCGGGCCGCGGCGAGGCCGACGTGCTCGGCGACGCCCGCGCCCTCGTGGACGCCGCCCTCGCCGACGGCGGTTACGACAACGCCACCGTCGCCCTGGTCCCGCTCGACCCCGCCGACGGGGACGGCGGCGAGTGGGACCCGCGGCCCGACGGCAGCGAGGACACCGGCCCGATCCTCATCCCGCTCGACGTCGACGACCAGCCCCGCCGCGACACCCGCGCCGAGTCGACGGTCGACCCGCCCGACCACGGACCCTCGTGATGGGCTGGACGGCGCGCGTCTGGGCCGACCGCGACCACTACGAGCTGGTGTGCGCGCGGGACGACCGGTCGGCGCCGGTCCCGGACTTCCCGCGCGAGCCCCGGGAGTTCACCGTGGAGCTCACCGGGGAGCAGGTCGCGATCGGGCGCCGTCCCGTGGCCGACGAGCCGGTGCCGGCCCGGACCGGCACCGACCCGGCGTCGGGAACGGGGGATCCCGGCATCGACCTGACCGGGCCGCCGCGCGACCCGGGCGTCTCACACCTGCACGCGATGCTGCTGGCCGTCGGGGACGACCGCTGGGTGCTGCTCGACGCCGGGTCCACCAATGGGACCACGCTCAACTACGGCAACGAGCCGCTGACGCCCGGCTCGCCGGTGCCGCTGGGGTCCGGCGACACGATCCACGTCGGAGCGTGGACCACGATCACCGTCCGGCGACCGGACGACGGGGCGGGTCCGTCCTGAGGCGCAGGGTCGCCGGGTCGGGGTCGACGACGACCGCGGGGCGCCGCTGCCCGCGCGCGAGGACGAACCGCGCCGCGAGGAAGCTGGCCGGGACCGCGAGCACCGCGGCGACGAGGGGCGCGATCCGCTCGTCCAGGCCGAGGGTCACCAGCGCGACCACGCCGACCGTGGTGGCCGCGATGTTCACCGCCTGCGAGGCCGGGTAGAGCAGGAACCGCTGCCAGGTGGGGCGCAGGCGGAACGTGAACCGGCAGTTGAGGAAGAACGACACGACCATCGCGACGCCGAGGCCGATGACGTGCGCCGTCAGGTACCCGACCCGGTCGAGGACGAGCAGGTAGACCGCGTAGTACGTCGCCGCGTTCACCACGCCGACGAGGGCGTAGCGCACGAGCGCGACGAGGGTGCTGGTCATGACGCGGTGTCCGTGCCCGCCGCCGCCGCGGTTCAGTGCACGGCCGAGGTGGACACCGCGAGGAACAGCAGGACCGCCCAGGCGAGGCCCAGCACCTGGAGCACCCGGTCGTTGATGACGATCTCCTCGGGCTCGCCGCCGTTGCCGCCGTCGACGTCGACGGCGTAGCGCAGGATCGCCACCACGAAGGGCACCACGGAGATGATCGCCCACATGCTCGGCGGCGTCGGGAGCGCGTTGCGGACCGGCTGCACACCGATCTGGAAGGCCCACAGCGAGTACGCCAGGATCACGATCGTGGCCGAGAGCGACCACACGAACCGCAGGTAGGACGCCGAGTAGCGCTCCAGCGACTTGCGGATCTTCGCGCCGGTCCGCTCGGCGAGGCGCATCTCGGCGTAGCGCTTGCCGGAGGCCATGAACAGCGAGCCGAAGGCCATCGTCAGCAGGAACCACGGCGAGAGGTAGAGCGAGGCCGCGGCACCACCGGCGATGGCGCGCATCAGGAAGCCGGAACTGACGATGCACACGTCGATGACGGGCTCGTGCTTGAGCCACAGGCAGTACGCGAGCTGGACCACCACGTAGACGATCACGACGATCGCCAGGTTGAGCGTGGCGACGAAGCTCAGCGCGATCGCGCCGGCGAAGAGCACCACCGCGGTGCCGTAGGCGACCGCGGGCGGGACGATCCCCGCCGCGATCGGCCGGAAGCGCTTCTTCGGGTGCGCCCGGTCGGCCTCGACGTCCCGGGCGTCGTTGACGAGGTAGACCCCGGAGGCCGCCAGCGAGAAGGCCGCGAAGGCGACCAGCACCTGGATCCAGACCGAGCCCTCGCCGAGCCGGCCCGCCGCGAACGGCGCCGCGAAGACGAGGACGTTCTTGACCCACTGCTTGGGCCGCATCGTCTTGAGCAGGCCCAGCGGCATCGCGAGCGGGCCGGTCCGCCGCACGGGGACAGCGGTGTCCTCCGGGGCGTCCTCGGCCTCGCGGTTCTCGTCGAGCACGACCTCGGCGGCGGCCTCCGCCCCCGCGTCGGGCTCCTCGGGCCCCGTGCCGTTGCGCTGCGTGTCCTGGGACGTGGTCATCGGGTCCTCCAGCGGCCCAGCCGGCCCCGCTCGATCACGCGGCGCGTCGCGAGGGCGCACGCGGCTCCGAGAGCGGTTCCGGCCAGCACGTCGGTCGGGTAGTGGACGCCCAGCACGAGCCGGGACAGCGCCATCGCCGGGACCACGGAGGTGAGTCCCACGGCCGCGTCGGACCGGTGCAGCAGGCCCGCGTAGAGCACGGCCGCCGCGGCGGTGGACGTGGCGTGCGAGGAGGGGAAGGACAGCCGGCTCGGGGTGCCGACGTGGACCGCGATGCGCGGGTCGTGCGGTCGCCGCCGCCGCACCACGCGCTTGACCGCGATGGAGGCGCCGTGCGCGCCCGCCACGCCGACGGCGGCGGTGGCCCAGGCCCGACGACGGGTCGGGTCGAGCGCCGCGCCCGCCGCGCCGAGGGCGAGCCACCCGGCGGCGTGCTCGCCGAAGTGCGACATCGCGCGCGCCGCGCGCACCACGGTGGGATGGTCGATGCGGCGCTGGACGGCGACCAGCAGGCCCACCTCGTCGACTCCTCCGGGTGCCCGGTCGAGCACACGTCCTCCTCGGCGCAGCGTCTCGATTGCGGTCCGATGCTACGCGGGCCTTGACACACGTCCCGCACCGAGGCAAGGCGCGGCGCGCCGACGGCTCAGAACCAGCGCTCCAGGACCATCGCGACGCCGTCGTCGTCGTGATGGCCGGTGACCTCGTCCGCGACCTCGCGCAGCTCCGGGTGCGCGTTGCCCATGGCGACGCCGTGGCCGGCCCAGCGGAGCATCGCGAGGTCGTTCGGCATGTCCCCGAACGCCACCACCTCCTCGGCCTCCACCCCGTGGTGGGCGGCCGCGAGCGCCAGTCCGTGGGCCTTCGTCACGCCCGGCACCGAGCACTCGACGAGGCCGTGGGAGGCGGAGAAGGTGACGTCGACCAGGTCGCCGAGCCCGTCGCGCACCGCGGCCGCCATCGTGTCGCTGGTCAGGCCCTTGCGCCGGGCGAGCACCTTGACCGCCGGGCGGGCGGCGAGGTCGCCGGTGGCGATCTCGACGTGGTCGGAGTTCGGCCAGGCGGGCTCGTAGGCGGGCTCGCAGCAGAACTCCGGGGCGTCCACCCGCTCGACGGCGAGCCCGGCGCCGGGCAGGGCGGTGCGGAGACGGTCGATCACCTCGGCGAGCGCGTCGACGTCCAGCTCCGCGGCCTCGACGACGCGGCGGCTCCCCGCGTCCCAGAGCACCGCCCCGTTCGCCGCCACGCAGAGCCCGCGCAGGCCGATGGCGTCGCACACCGGGTCGATCCACCGGGGCGGGCGGCCGGTGGCGATCACGAGCGGCACCCCGGCCTCCGTCATGCGCTCCAGCACGCGCACCAGCCGCGGCCCCGGGCGGTCGTCGGCGCCGAGCAGCGTGCCGTCGACGTCGCTGGCGACCAGGCGGGGAGCTCTCATGGGGTCGATTCTCCGTCAGCCGGGGAGTCGCCCGCCGGAGCCCGGGTATGCGCTGCGCATGAGTCAGAAGGAGACGGCCGCCCGACTGCTGGACGACGCGGGCGAGACCTTCGCCGCCGAGGCCGGCATCACCCTGGACGACAAGCCCGCGCCGCTCTACCGGCTGCTCGTGCTCACCGTGCTGCTCTCCAGCCGCGTGCAGGCCAAGCTCGGGACCCGGGCGTGCCGGGAGCTGGTCGACAGTGACCTCGGCACGCCGGACAAGATGGCGGCGGCCACCCACGAGCAGGTCCACGACGCGCTCGACCGCGCGAAGTTCCTCTCCAAGGACCAGACCGCGGACGCGCTGGTCGAGGGCGCGCAGCTGGTCGCCGACCGGTGGTCCGGCGACCTGCGCGGCATGCGCTCCGAGGCCGACGGCGACGCGGACCGCCTCGCGGAGCTGCTCACCGAGGTCCCGCGCCTCGGTCCGGTCGGCGCGGACATCTTCCTGCGCGAGGTCCAGGCGGTCTGGCCCGAGTTCCGTCCGCACCTCGACGGCAAGGCGACCGACGGCGCGAAGGCGGTCGGCCTGCCGCAGGACGCCGCGGCGCTCGCGGATCTCGTCGACGACGGCGACCTCGCCCGCTTCGCCGCGGCGCTGGTCCGGGCCGGTCTCGACGACGAGGTGGCCGCCCGCGTGTCAAGATGATCACGGGCTAGTCTCGGCGCCATCACACGTCGGTTCGCGCGCGAGCAGACGGACGGAGCGACCTCCCCGGCCGCCCCGGAGCGCTCGAGATAGTGAGGCGCCGTGCTGCTCGACGATGCCCGCACGAGGTCCGGCCCGCCCCGGCGTCCCGACGAGGTGGAGCTGGACCGCTCGGTCCCGGCGCTGCTGCTCAAGCTCGGGTCCTACCCGCTCCACCACGGCGGCCTCGGGGTGGTGCGCAGCCTCGGGCGGGCCGGGGTGGACGTCTACGCCGTCACCGAGGGCCCCGTCACGCCGGTCGCCCTCTCCCGGCACCTGCGCGGCCGGTTCTCCTGGCCGACCACGGGCGGGGAGGACCCGGCCGAGCTCGCCGAGGGCCTGCACGGGATCGCCCGGGCGCTCGGGCGCCGCGCGGTGCTGGTGCCGACCGACGACGAGAGCGCCGTCGCGGTCGCGGAGCTCGGCGACGTGCTCGCGGACGACTTCCTCTTCCCCCGCTGCGCCGACCCCACCCTCCCCCGCCGGGCCGCGAGCAAGGAGGGGCTGGCCGCGCTCTGCGCGGAGCACGGCGTGCCGACGCCGCACACCCTCGTGCCCGGCTCGCTCGACGAGGTGGAGGACTACGCGGCACACGGCGCGTTCCCGGTGGTGGTGAAGAGCCGCGCGCCCTTCGAGCGGCACCTCCACCCGTCGGTGCGGTCGTCGACGGTCGTCGACACCCCCGACGAGCTGCGCGCGATGGCCCTCGACTGGGACGAGCAGCCGTGGGTGATCCTGCAGGAGTACCTGCCGCCCGAGGTCTCCGAGGACTGGGTGGTGCACGCGTGGTCGGCGCCGGGGGACTCCGCGGTGTTCACCGGGGTCAAGCTGCGCTCCTGGCCGCCGCGCGCCGGCATCACGACGGCGGGCCGGGCGCGGTGGAACCCCGAGCTCGCCGACCTCGCGACGCGCCTGTTCGACGCCGTCGGGTTCTCCGGGATCGCCGACCTCGACGTGCGGCGCGACCTGCGCGACGGCCGCTACAAGCTCGTCGACTTCAACCCGCGGGTCGGGGCGCAGTTCCGGCTCTTCGAGGACGGGGCCGGGCTGGACGTGGTGCGGGCCCAGCACCTCGGGCTCACCGGGCGGCCGCTGCCGCACGGCGAGTTCCCCGAGGGCCGGGCGTTCGTGGTCGAGGACTTCGACTACGTGGCCCGCGTGGCCTACCGCGGCGGGCACACCGACGGACCGGCCCCGGCCGGGCGCGCCCCGACCACCGAGCACGGCTGGTTCGCGGTGGACGACCCGCTGCCCGTGCTCCCGATGGTCGTGGGACGTGCCCGCCCGGTGCTGTCCCGGGCGGCGCGGTATGTGCGGCTGCGCCGCAGGTGAGCATTAATCCGTGCCCGGACACGGATGAATGCTCACCTGGCGAAGCCACCCACGGGGTAGGCCACCCGCAGCGTCGGACCCCGCCGGCCCGCCACGCGGCGCGCGAGCTCCGGGGCGGCGTACCAGGTCCCGGTGACGAAGCGGTTGACCGGCCCGAACGACCGGACCGCGGGCGCACCGAGGAAGTGCAGGCCGGGGACCGACGACTCGAAGCCCGCGCCCAGCACCGGTGAACCGTCGGCGAGGTCGAGCTCGGAGAGCAGTTCCTTGTCCAGCAGGTCGTAGCGCGTGACGTCGATGTCGTAGCCGCTGCCGACCATCACGTGGTCGGCGGTGAGCACGGTGCCGTCGGCGAGGGTCACCGTGACGACGCCGTCCGCGGCGGTGGCGGCGGTGATCCGCCGGCCCAGCTCGAACGGCACGTGCTCGAGGCGCGCCCGCAGGTTGTGCGAGCCCGCCGGGAACAGGCACCGCCGGCGCACCTCGAGCTGCAGGCGCTCGGGAAGCCGACGGTAGGCCTCGGGGGCGGCGGCCAGCCAGCCGGTGGCGCGACCGCCGACGTCGGTCGGCGGGACCCGCCAGCGCTGCCGGAAGGTGGGCGGCGGGGCGTCCGCGGGCCGGTGCGGCCCGAGCCAGTGCACGGCCGACGCCCGGGCGGTGACGGTGACGTCGACGCCGAGGTCGGCGAGGATCGCCGCGTTCTCCAGGGCGCTCTGCCCCAGCCCCACGACCAGCACCCGCCGGTTCGCGAAGGTCGACAGGTCCTCGTGCTCCGCGACGTGGGAGACCGCGCCCTCGGGCAGGTCGGCGAGCTCGGGCACGCCGCGCTCCATGTTGTGCAGGCCGACGGCCACGACGACGCGCTCGGCGTGCACCCGGTCGCCGTCGTCGAGACCCACCGAGAAGCCGGATCCCTCGCGCACCACCTGCGCCACCCGACGGGTGTCGAGGTCGGGCACCACGCGCGCGGCGAGCCAGTCGCCGTAGGCCAGGAAGTGCTCGAGCGACGCCGGGTTGTCCAGCGCGACGTCGTGGGCCCGCGCCCAGGCGGTGATGGTGTGGCCGGGGACGGGGTGCGCGATCGAGGAGGCGCGCTCCTTCGAGCGCAGGATCATCCCCCGCGGCATCTGGTGGCGCCACGAACCCATCACCTCACCGAAGGTGTGGGTGTCGGTGCCCTGGTGGCGCAGGAAGGCGGTGGCGGCGAGCCCGTACGGCCCCGCCCCGACCACTGCGACCTCGGTGGTGTCGGTCATGGTCCCCCTCGTCCGTCGCGCGTCCGGTGACAGCGCGTGAGACGCATCGCACCAGACGGGGAAGCCGATCTACGTCCGGGGTGGCCCTGCGTAGAGCCGTGACCAGCACTTTCGGACATACCGGGCGCAATACCACCCCTCCCGTCGCGTGTGGTCCCCGTGACGTCCGGTGATCAACTCACCCACCGACCAGGCGACGCGAGGCGACCTCGTCCCGGGACGCGCCGTCAGATGATGGCGACGGCGACGACCAGGCCGAGCGCGACGTGCATCCCCGCGATCATCGCCGAGACCGGCGTGTAGCCCTCGTCGTGCAGGCAGGTCCCGACGTCGAGCCGCGAGACGTACTCGAGGCCGCGGACCGCGATCACCTGGGCGACGATCCCGACGAGGCCGAACACCAGGGTGTTGACGATGCCGGTGAGGAAGCCGCCGCCGGAGACGTAGATGGCGGTGACGACGATGAGCGCCATCGACACCAGGCCGGAGGCGGCGACGACGACGGCGTTGGGCCGCCCCTCCCGCACCAGCGCGCGCAGGTCGCCCGGCGTGGTCAGGTCGATCGCGAAGTAGCCGACGTACATCAGCACCGCGCCGATGATCGCGTAGATCGCGATCAGGCCGATGCCGGAGAGCAGGGTCGGGAAGAAGTCGGGCGTGAACACGCGTGCCCCCAGCGGGTGGTCCAACCGGACGAAAGGGGCGCCAGACTAGCGGGTCAGGCCCACGGGGTTGGGCGACGGGACGACGGTCCAGCAGATCGCGGTCAGCGGCTCGAGCAGCTCCGCCAGCCGAGCGGTCCGTTCCGGGCCCAGCGCCGTCCACGGTCCCGCGGCCGCCCGGTCGGTCGCGTCCTCGACGGCGGCGTGCAGGGCGGCCGCCTCGTCGGGCGACCAGCGCGCGACCGCCGCCGCCCAGGCGTCGTCGGGAAGGCGCCGCCCGAGCCGCAGGTCCCGCTCCGGGGACTCGCCGGCGAGCACCTTGAGCACGTGCGACCCCACCGGCGACACGCCGTGCACCGCCAGGGCGGCGAGGTGGCCGTCGCCCCGGTGCTCGCGCAACGTCGTCGTCGCCTGCCACAACGCGAGGTGCGGCTCGCCCGGCCGCGGCAGCGCGCGGTTCGCGGCCCCGAGGACGCGGCCGGCGTCCTCACCGGCCTGCGCCGCCTCCCACGCGAGGTCGGCGGCCTCCTGCAGCGACCCGTCGTCGGGAAGCCCCCCGAGCTCCCGGAACGCCATGTCGATGCCGCGGAGCCGCCGCTCGAGCGCGACCTCCGGCGGCACCGCGACGCCGGCCAGGGCGTCGGTGATCCGGTCCGGGGCGAAGCCGCCGAACGCCGCCGTGACCACCGCGGCGGGCACCGGGCCGAGCGGCGCCGCCCGCTGCGCGACGTAGCGCGACCAGAACGACGGGCCGAGGTCCCCCGTGTCCCGCAGCGACCCCGGCGCGAAGTAGATCAGCGCGTGGACCGGCTCGAACAACCGCCACATGCGCCGGGCGACGTGCTCCACGGGGACCTCCGTCATGTCAGCGGTGCGCCACACCTGACACCGGACGTCAGCGGTGGGCCACCGCTGACCCCCGGCAGCGCCTCAGTCCGGGATCCGGTGCGGCACGAACGCCGCGCCGTTGTCGGTGACCAGCCCTGCGGACTCGCGGATCCCCATCCCGGCCGCCTCGTCCCCGACGATCCAGGCGCCGAGCACCGGGCGGTAGCCGTCGAACTCGGGCAGCGGGTCGAAGAGCTGGTAGACGTAGCCCTCCTCGCCGTAGACCCCGCCGGTCTCGACGACGGGCTCTCCGGCCCCGGACACGATCTGCACGTTCGCGCCCTCGCGGCCGAGCAGCGGCTTGCGGACGTACTCGGTGAGGAACCCAGGGTCGCCCAGGGAGGCGGGCAGCAGGTTCGGATGCCCCGGGTACATCTCCCAGAGCACCGCGAGCAGCGCCTTGTTCGACAGCAGCGTCTTCCACAGCGGCTCGACCCACTGGGTCTCCGGGAGGCTCCGGGTGACGTGCTTGCCGAAGTCGTCGCCGAGGATCCACTCCCAGGGGTAGAGCTTGCAGACGCAGCTCATCGGGGCCTCCTCGAGGTCGACGAACCGGTCGAGCGCGGAGTCCCAGCCGATCTGCTCGATCGCGAGCCCCACGGTGTCCAGCCCGGCCTCGGCGGCGGTCTCCTGCAGGTACGCGGTGGTGACGTGGTCCTCGCCCGTCGCGTCGGCCTGCGACCAGCAGAAGTGCACCTCGCCGCGCGGCAGGTTCGCGCCGATCGCCCCCCACTGCGCCACGAGCTTCTCGTGCAGCGAGTTCCACTGGTCCTGGTCGCCGAACACGTCCTTGAGCCAGTACCACTGGCAGATCGACGCCTCGAGCAGCGACGTCGGGGTGTCGGCGTTGTACTCGAGCAGCTTCGCGGGCCCGGACCCGTCGTAGCGCAGGTCGAAGCGGCCGTAGAGGTGCGGGTCGTGGCGCTTCCAGGAGTCGGCCACCTGGTCCCAGCACCACTCCGGGAGCGCGAAGTCGCGGAACCGCCCGGCGGTCACGACGTGGTCGACGGCCTCGAGACACATCGAGTGCAGCAGCTCGACGTCGGCCTCCAGCGAGAGGATCTCGGCCATGTCGAACACGTAGTGCACGGACTCGTCCCAGTACGGGCGCGTGCCGTTGCCGGCGCTCGTGGCCGGGGTGCCGAAGACGAGCCCCTGCTCCTCGATCTTCCGGCGCCAGTCGGGACGGGGGGTCGAGCGTTCACGTCGCACGACGGTGAGCCTGTCAGCTGCCCGAGCTGGAGCCGGAGCCGGAGGAGCTGCCCGATGATCCCCGGCTGCCCGAGCCGCTGGTTCCCGACGACGAGCTCCCGACGCCGAGGCCGCCCCGGCTCACCGTGCCGCTGCTGCCGTTCGAGGTGCCGACGCTGGAGCCGGACGTCCCGCGCAGCGAGGTCCCGCTGGCGGGCGGGTTGGTGCTGCCGCCGCGCGCGACCGTCCCGACGGGCGCGTTCGACCCGTAGTTGTAGTGGTACTGGTTGCCGAACCCGCCGAGGAAGATCGGGACGAAGGCGCCGCTGGAGTTGTAGTAGCCGCCCTGCTGGACGCCGCTGGCGCACTGGTTGTCGTCGACCACCACGCCGTTCTGGTCGACGCACTGCGCGGTGGTCTCGTCGTCGCTGCCCGAGGCCGCGTAGGCGATGGCCACGATCGCGACGATGCCCACCGCGACGCCCCCGCCGATGAGGACCCGCTTGCGGATCTTCGACTTCCGCTGCTCGGCGGCCGCCGCGGCCTCCTCCTGGGCCCGGCGGCGGCGCTCGGCCTCCCGGCGGGCGCGCTGCTCGGCGACCGTGGGCTCGCGCGGCGTGGTGGTCTCCGGGTCCTGGTAGCGGATCCCGCCCTTGCGCTTCTCCGGGTCGGGCGTCGGCGCCACGAGAGTGCCGTCGGGGCCGGTGCCGGAGCCGCTGTCCGGCTCCGCGGCCTCACCGCGCTGCACGGCCTTCCACTCGTCGGCGGTCCGCTGCTCGGTGTCGGGCGCCGAGGGCGCGCCGGTGGGCGTGCCCTCCGGCGGCGTCGGGGCGTCGTCCGCCCGGTGCGCGCCGCTCGGCTGGTCGCTCATGACCCGTCGCCCCCGCTCATCGCTCCACTCCATCACATCACCGGGCCCGTCGTCCCCCCGTCAAGGCGACGAACCGGGCACGCGGCATGATGGCAGGACCATGCTCGTACGGGAACGCCCGTCCTCCGGCGGAGGGGACGAACCAGACACCGACCGGGACGACCACGCCGGCCGGCGGCTCATCGCGCGCCGTGGTGTCGTGGGCATCCTGGTCGGCGCCCTCGTCATGCTCCTCGCGGCCTCCGCGCTCGCGGCCACCGGCTCCAGCCTCGGCTTCCTCGGCCTGGCCTCGAACGAGGGCGGCTCGCCCGGCATCCTCGGCGGCTCCAGCACCGGCCCCTCGACCGACCGGACGGAGCTCCCCTCCACCCCGGGCACGTGCCTGACCTGGACGACGGCCGACGGCTCGGACGTCTCCCAGGTGCCCTGCGCGCAGTCGCACCTGTTCGAGACGGCGGGCCCGGTGCAGGCGGCGTTGCCCGACGGCGCCCCGTTCCCCGGCGACGCGGCCTGGCAGCAGCTCGTGTCCGCGCAGTGCGGCCGGTTGGTCCAGAGCTACCTCGGCAAGGCCCTCGACCCCACGGGCCGCTACAAGGTCGGCGCGCTCAAGCCCACCCAGTCGGCGTGGGAGGACGGCGACCGCACCGTGCGCTGCGGCCTGCAGGCCCCCGGCCGCTCGGGCGCGCTGTTCTCCTCGACCGGCAAGGTCGCCGACGCCGACCAGGCCGTCGTCTTCGCGCCCGGCACCTGCCTGGGCCTCGCGGGCAAGGAGGTGTCCGACCCCGTGTCCTCGTGCGCGAAGACGCACGCCGCCGAGGTCGCCGGCACCGTGGACCTGGGCCAGAAGTTCCCGGGCGGCCTGCCCTCGGTCGACGACCAGGACAACTTCCTGCAGCCGGAGTGCACGAAGGTCGCCCAGGACGCGGTCGGCGCGCAGAAGCTGACCGACTCCAAGCTCACCGTGTACTGGACGAACATCAACCAGGCGTCCTGGGACGCGGGCACGCGGCGGGTCAGCTGCAACATGGGTGCGCTGCTCGGCGACAACTCGGGGTTCGCCCCGCTCACCGGCGCGGTGAAGGACGGCGTGACGATCGGCGGCGAGGCCCCCGCCTCGGCCGACCCGCTCCCGCCCGCCGGGGCACCCGCCGAGGCGCCGGCCACCACCACGTCGACCGCCCCCGACGCCGTCGACCCGGCCCAGCCCACGCAGCCCACCCAGCCGGGTCTGCAGCTTCCGGTGCCCCTGCCCGGGATCGGCCAGCAGCAGACGCCGGCGCCGGCCAACTGAGTCCGGCCGTGGACGGGGTCACCCCGGACCGGTTCGAGGAGCTCGTCGGGGAGGCCCTCGACGAGCTCCCGCCCGAGCTGCTGCGGGCGATGGACAACGTCGTCGTCCTCGTCGAGGAGCGCCACCCCGACGAGCCGGAGCTCCTCGGGCTGTACGAGGGCGTCGCCCTGACCGAGCGCACGAGCGACTACGGCGGCGTCCTGCCCGACCGGATCACGCTCTACCGCGACGCGCTCGTGGACCTGTGCGCCGACGAGGACGAGCTGCGCGACGAGGTCGCGATCACCGTGGTGCACGAGATCGCCCACCACTTCGGGATCGACGAGGAGACCCTGCACCGGCACGGCTGGGGCTGAGCCGCGTCGCCCGGTCGCCGCGAGGGTCACAGGGAGCAGGTTCCGGCGCCCGCCGGTCTGCCTGAGGTGTACCTCGCGGCGGGCCGGGCCCCTTCCCGACGACGGGTCGGGTCGCGCCCGGCGGGACCGGGGTGGACGGACCGCTGCCGGGCGGGCAGCCTGGCCGCCCATGGCGGACCTGATCGCGGAGTTCCTGCACGCCGTGGACGGCGCCGGGGAGCGGGTGATCCCCGAGTCGGCGTTGGCGGGGGGCGTCGCCGAGGAGCAGCAGGCCCAGTTCGACGCGTTCCTCGCCCAGCTCGAGGCGGCCGGCCTGATCGTGGACGTGAGCCCGGCCGAGGTCGGCCGGCGGTTCGTCCACGTCGCGGTCACCGACGCCGGGCGGAAGTACGTCGCCGACCAGGGGGCCTGAGCACCCTCCGACCACCCGACGATGGAGGGCTGCTCCCACTGGGTGCGTCCGACGCGCCATCGTCGGCCGGCTCCGGACCCGCAGGCCCAGCCGAGATGCACACCAGGCAGGCCATACCGCCCGGGAAGCTGCCTCACGTCACCCTCGCGGACCGGGAGCGGCCGGCTCCGGACCCGTGGCCCCACCGAGGTACACACCACGCAGGTCCAAGGCCCCAGGAACCTGCCCCACGTCACCCTCGCGTCGGGCGGCAGGGCAAGGGCGGCGCGGGAGCCCCTCAGCCGCCGGTCGCGTCGCGGCTGGAGGCCAGGCCCCCCGGGGCCTCGCGGCGCCACGCGACGAGGCGCCACCCGCCGTCGGGAAGGCCCTCGAACTCGAGGCGGCCGCAGTTGTCGAGGTGGTCGTCGCCGTCCGGACGCAGGTCGCTCCCACCCGCGAGGGCGTGCCCGACGAGGCGGAGCACGGCGCCGTGGCTGACGAGCACCGTCGTGCCGTCGGGGTGACGGTCGCGGAGTTCCTCCACCGCGGGGAGGTAGCGGTCGAGCACGTCCTGGCCCGACTCACCGCCGGGCATGCGCGCGGTGAGGTCCCCGGCGCGCCAGGCGTCGTAGATCGAGCGGAACACGCCGACCGACTCGTCGTCGGACCGGCCCTCCAGGTCGCCGACCTGCACCTCGTGGACGCCGTCGACCGTGCCGGGCGTGAGACCGAGCACCGTGCCGACCACTCCGGCGGTCTCCTGCGCGCGCCGCGCCGCCGACCCGTACAGGTCGGTCACGCCGATCTCCGACAGCTCCTTGCCGAGCGCCTCGGCCTGCAGCCGGCCGAGGTCGGTGAGCCCGGGACCGGGCAGGACGGTGTCGAGGATCTTGCTGACGTTGGCAGGGGTCTGTCCGTGACGGGCGAGCACCAGGGTCGGCACGGTCTCCACGTCTACCCGACGTCGGGCCCGGTGGCCGGGCGGGATGGCAGGGATCGCACCGCGCGCAGGGCGCGCAACCAGTCCTCGGCGGCCGCGTAGTCCTCCGGCCCCTGCCCCGCCACCGTCGCGGCGACCGGCGGCGACGGGGCCGTCGAGCCGGACGGGACGGTGGCGCGCGGGTACGAGCCGAGGAAGCGCAGGTCGGTGCAGCGCCGGTGCAGGGCCGTCAGGGCCTCGCCCATCGCGGCCTCGGCGACGTGGCCGGCACCGTCGAGGAAGAACCAGTAGGTGCCGAGTCGCGCCTTGGACGGCCGCGACTCGATGCGGGTGAGGTCGACGCCGCGGATCGCGAACTCGGTGAGGATCGCGAGCAGCGCGCCGGGCTCGTTGACCGTGGTGGCGGCGATCGAGGTGCGGTCGGCACCGGTCGGGGCGGGCAGCGCGGCCCCGGCGGGCGCGACGACCACGAAGCGGGTCACGGCGTCGCCGGTGTCGTGCACGCCGTCGGCCAGCACCTCCAGCCCGTAGTGGCGGGCGGCGACGGGGGCGCACACGGCGGCGTCGACCTGGCCGTCGGCCACGGCCGCCGCGGCGGCGGCCGTCGACGGCGTCATCCGCACCTCGGCGTGCGGCAGGTGCGTGGCCAGCCACCGGCGGGTCTGCGCCTCGCCGTGCGGGTGGGAGGCGACGGTGGCGACGTCGGCGGCGGTCGTCCCCCGCCGCACGAGCACCCCGAAGCGCACCGGCAGCAGGATCTCCCGGATCACGACGACGGGTGGCGACTCCACCAGCCCGTCCATCGTCGCCGGCACCGCGCCCTCCACCGAGCTCTCGATGGGCACACAGGCGAGGTCGGCGGCACCGGAGCGCAGGGCGTCCAGCGCCGCGGTGGTGCTGGCGGCAGGCTCGGTCGACGCGCCCGGGAAGTCGCCGAGCACCGAACCCAGCGCCTGCTCGCAGAACGTCCCGTGCGGGCCGAGGAACGCGATGCGCACTAGACCAGCCCCAGGCGCGCCATCTCGGCGCCCTGGTCCGCCGGCGCGGTCGACCCGAACGACGACAGCAGCCCGCGCACGCGGCCGGCCGTGCCCTCGTCGAACGTCGCCGCCTCCCGGGCCAGGGCGTCCGCGTCGGTGGCCTCGAGGGCGCTGCGGACCTCCTCGACCAGCTCGTCGGACACGGCCCCGTCCGCGGGCGCCGCCTCCAGGGCCCGCGCCACCGCCACCAGGAGGTTCAGCCAGCCGTGGTGGTCGAAGCCGGTCTCCGGGTCGACGTGACGCGCCGCGGACTGCAGCCCGATGCTGGCCGTGAACGACCGCCCGGAGGCGGCCACGACGGCGAGGAAGCGCGACACGTCGGTGACGCCGGGGAACACCCCGGCGCGGTCGCCGCCGCAGCGCAGCTTCGGCCGGCAGCCATGGCCGACCACCCGCCGGACCCCGTCGATCCAGTCGTCGGAGCCGTCGACGTCGGGGCGGCGCGGTTCGACCACCGCGACGACCTCGTCGGGCACGAACTCGGTGACCCGCTCCAGCCAGATCGAGTCGACGTCGTGCGGCGCGGGCATCTCGACGGTGCCCGTGGTCAGCAGGGCGGCGCGCGAGGACGTCAGCGACAGCGCCTTCGGCACCCCGCCGAGACCGGTGTCCACCGACAGCGCGACCGGGAGCGGGGCGGACGGGCGGCGCTTGACCAGCTCGGCGACGAACTCCTGCAGCCGCGAGACCGGGACGACCAGGGCCCCAAGCAGGCCACCGTGCTCACCGAGGCGGGCGTCGAGGTGGGCGGCGACGACGTCGCCCATCTCGCGGCGCGGACCGGGCGACACGAGCGCCGCGTCGTCGAGGATGCGCGCGAGGAGCGTGGGCACACCGTCGACCGGTGCCCCACCGGCCTGGGGGACGGTGGACACGAGGGCACGGTAGCGGGCGGGTGACGCGGTCCCGTCCACCGGGCGCCGACGCTTGCCCTGACACCCCTCGCTTCGGTTAGGCTCACCTAAGTTCTCCGCCGAGGAGTCGACCGTGAGGAGCCCGCCGTGGCCAGGAGCTGCCCGCCCCAGCCCGCCGTCCCCAGTCCGGCCGAACGCGCCCGGGCCACGGCCACGCGGGCGTCGGCCGCGGCGCTGATCACCGGGTCGCCCGGAGTGGAGGAGATCGAGCGGGTCGTCCCGACGCTCCACCACGTCCCGGCCTCCGGGGCGGCGACCCTGCAGGTCCCGGCCGACCACCCACTCGTCGCGGCCACCCGCGCCGCCGAGCACCTGCCCGTGATGATGGAGCTCTCCGACACCGCCCCGATCGCGGTGCGCCAGCCGGTCCGGGGCCTGGTCTGGGTGTGCGGGCGGGTCCGGGTGCTCCCGGCCCGGGTCGCCCGCCGCGCCGCGCTGCGGATCGCCGCCGACCGGCCCGACGAACGCCTGCTCGACGTCGGGCACGCCGACGTCCTGCTGCGCCTGGACCCGGCGTCGGTGGTGCTGAGCGACGCCGAGGGGACCGGCACGTTCACCCCCGCCGAGGTCGCCGCCGCCCCGGCCGACCCGTTCACCGAGTGCGGCGACGCGTGGCTCGCGCACCTCGCGGGCGCGCACGGCTCGCTGGTGGCGGGCCTCGCCCATCACCTGCCGGTCGCGCTGCGCCGCCCGGAGCACACCGTGGTGCCGCTCGGCGTGGACCGGCTCGGCCTGCGACTGCGGGTCGAGACCGCCCACGGCGACCACGACGTCCGCCTCGGCTTCTCGGGCCCCGTCGCGTGCCCGCGGATGCTCGGTGCGGAGGTACGCCGGCTCGCGGGCCTGGCCGACCCGTCCGACGTCAGCCCGCCGCGGCGCGCAGCGGAGCGGTGACCTTCCGCTCGGCGATGAACGACACGAACGGGATCGTCCCGGCCAGGGCCACGAGCAGCAGCTTCCCCACCGGCCACCGCGCCTTCACCCCGAGGTCGGCGGTGAGGGCCAGGTAGCCCATGTAGAGGAAGCCGTGGATCGGACCGACGATCGCGACGAGCAGCGGCTGGTCGGCGAAGTACTTCAGCGGCATCGCGACCAGCACGAGCACCAGCAGGCCGACACCGACCACGTAGGCGCCGACCCGGTAGCGCCGCATGGCCGCGACGACCTTCTCGGTGAGGACATCGGTGGATGCGGTCACGGGGTCGACTCCCTGTCCTGACGGTCGCGACGGTTCAGGTCCGCGAGCATCGCGTTGTACTCCTCGGTGGCCCGGACGCGGGCGGGCCGGCCCGCGCCCGCCCCGGGCTCGACGCCGCGGGGACGCGGGGTGAACGGGCTGTCGGCCTCGGGGATCGCCCCGGCTGCGGGAGCCGGGGGAGCTGGGGACGACCCGGCGTCGGGACCCTCCTGGATCTCGGCGAGGATGCGCGCCTCGGAGCGCAGCATCCGCCACCACAGCGCGGCGAAGAACACGCCGAACAGCGGCCACTGCAGCGCGTACCCGGCGTTGAGCAGCGTGCCCGAGTCCGACTCGGCGCGGATGAGCTGCCAGTAGGCCATGCCCCCGCAGACCACGACGGCGCAGATCGCGAGCAGCGTCCAGCCCACCCATCGCGGGGTGGCGAGCACGCGCAGGACCGGCACGCCACCGAGGTTACCGACGCAGGCCGTGTGGGCCCCGTGGCGTGCGCCCTAGGGTGATCGTCGATGAACAGCTGGCTCTCCCCGGCCCGGCCCGACGTCGAGGTCGTGACCGGGCGCGAGCGCCGGCTCCTCGTCACCGAGATCCTCGTCGTGGCCACTGTGACGCTCGGGCTGTCGGGGCTGCGGTCGCTCGTCTCGCTCCTGGACTCGCTGGCCGCCCCGGCCCCGCTGGCGCAGCGGCAGGTGACGATCGACCGGCCGCTGGCCACCGACGCGTGGGTGGACCTCGCGGCGCAGCTCACGTCGTCGTTGCAGCTGATCGCCTGGGGCGGGCTCGGCCTCTACCTGCTGCTCCGCGCCGGCTCCGGGCCGCGCGGGGTGGGCCTCGACGGGCGCCGACCGTGGCGTGACCTGCGCGCCGCCTGCGGGCTGGCCGCCCTCATCGGCATCCCCGGGCTCGGCTTCTACCTCGTCACCCGCGCCATCGGGATCAACCTCACGGTGGTCCCGTCGGTGCTCGACGACCACTGGTGGCGGGTGCCGGTGCTGCTGATCTCGGCCTTCGCCAACTCGTGGGCCGAGGAGGTGCTCGTGGTCGGCTGGCTGCTCTCGGCGCTGCGCCGCCTCGGGCTCACCGAGAACCGGTCGCTGCTGGTCGCGGCCGCGCTCCGCGGGAGCTACCACCTCTACCAGGGTTTCGGTGGCGGCCTCGGCAACCTCGTCATGGGTCTGGTGTTCGGCCGGTACTGGCAGCGCACCGGGCGGCTCTGGCCGCTGGTGTGGGCGCACACGCTGATCGACGTCGTCGCCTTCGTCGGCTCCGCGCTGCTCGCCGGGAAGGTGTCCTTCCTGCCCGGCAACTAACCTCGGCGCGGTGACCCCGCGCGTGGACTCCGAGGTCGGCCCGCTGCGGACGGTGGTGCTGCACCGTCCCGGCCCGGAGCTCCGGCGCCTGACCCCGCGCAACGCCGACCGGCTGCTCTTCGACGGCATCCCCTGGGTCGAGCGCGCCCAGCTCGAGCACGACCGCTTCGCCGACACGCTGCGTCGGCACGGCGTCGAGGTGCTCCTGCTCGCGGACCTCCTCACCGACGCTCTTCATGACGACGGCCCGCGCGACTCCGGGATCGCCGCGGCGGTCGACGAGCGGACGCTCGGCCGGGAGCTCGGCGCGGCCGTCCGGGAGCAGATGGCGGCGATGACCGCCCCCGAACTCACGACGGCACTGATCGGCGGGCTGACCTTCCGCGAGCTCGGCGACGGCGAGAACTCGCTGGTGCGCCGCATGCACGGCCCGGACGAGTTCGCCGTCGACCCGCTGCCGAACCTCATGTTCACCCGCGACTCCTCGATCCGGGTCGGGGACCGGGTGGTGGCCGCCGCGATGGGCATGCCCGCCCGGCGCCGGGAGGCCTCCCTCGTGGCGCTGGCGCACGCCGGCCGCCCGGCACTCGGCGGCGTCACCCACACCGAGTCCCGCGACACCTCGGCCGCGGAGGGCGGTGACGTCCTGCTGCTCGCGCCCGGGGTGCTCGCGATCGGCGTCGGGGAGCGCACCAGCCCGGCCGGCGCCGAGTCCTTCGCACGCGCCATGTTCGCCGACGGCCTCGCCCACACCGTGCTCGCGGTCCCGATCACGCAGCGGCGGGCGACCATGCACCTGGACACGGTCGCGACGATGGTCGACGTCGACGCGATGGTGGTGTTCCCCGAGGTCCTCGACGCGCTGGAGGCGTGGACCATCACGCCCGGCCTCCATATCGAGGGTCCCGAACCGTTCCGGCCCGCCGCCGCGCGCGCCATGGGGATCGACGAGCTCCGCGCGGTCGACACCGGCCCGGCCGGGGTCGCCGCCGAGCGCGAGCAGTGGGACGACGGCAACAACACCCTCGCCCTGGCGCCCGGCCTCGTCGTCGCCTACGAGCGCAACACCACGACGAACGGTCGGCTGCGCGACGCCGGGATCGAGGTGGTGACGATCGAGGGGTTCGAACTGGGCTCCGGGCGGGGCGGGCCGCGCTGCCTGTCGTGCCCCTGGGAGCGCGACGTCACCTGATCGGGTCGGCGCGCCCTCGTTCGGCGCAGCCAGACGTGCGTCCGGCCACAGACGACCGTGCCCCACTGCACCGGTACGGGCACCGTCCTAGCGTCCGTTCCGTGCTGAGGAAGCGCCCAGTCGGTCGTACGCCGGTGAACCCGCTACGACGTCTGTCCGGCGAACGCTGGGAGGCGATGGAGCCGACCTGGCGGGACGCGAAGCCGGGCATCATCCACGCCGCCCTGGAGCGGGCCCAGGCCCGCCCGTCGGGCAACTGGTACGTCGTCGGCGCGTCGCGGGACGTCCGCGTCGGCTCCCCGACGGGCGTGACGGTGGCGGGGGTCGAGCTGGTCGTCTGGCGGGCTCCCGACGGCGGGGTGCACGCCGGCCCGGGTGCCTGCCCGCACCTCGGCGCGGACATGTCGACCGCGCAGCAGTCGGGCTGCGAGCTCATCTGTCGCTGGCACGGCCTCGCCCTCGGCCCGTCCGGGCGCGCCGGCTGGCGCACGGTGCCCGCGCACGACGACGGGGTGCTGACCTGGGTCCGGCTCGACGCCGTCGGCGGCGAGGAGCCCACCGACGCCCCGGTGCTGCCGGTCCGCCCGCCGCACGCCACGAGCCTGGTCGCCGTGGCGTCGATGACCGGCACCTGCGAGCCCGACGACGTCCTCGCCAACCGCCTCGACCCGTGGCACGGCGCGTGGTTCCACCCGCACTCGTTCGCCGACCTGCGCGTGGACTCCGCCCCCGGGCGCACCGCCACCGAGGACGAGGACCACTTCGACCTGCACGTGGCCTTCCGGCTGACCCGGAACTACGGCGTGCCGGTCGAGGCCCGGTTCACCTGCCCCGACCCGCGGACCATCGTCATGCACATCACGCGCGGGGAGGGCGCGGGCAGCGTCGTCGAGACCCACGCGACCCCGATCGCCCCGCACCCCGACGGGCGGGCCCGCACGCTCGTGACGGAGGCGGTGCTCGCCTGGTCGGGCCGCGAGGGCTTCGTGCACGCGACGAAGGCCCAGCGGCTCGTCCGCCCGCTCATGGAGTTCGCGGCCAAGCGCCTCTGGGTCGACGACATCGAGTACGCCGAGCGCACCTACGAGGTCCGCCGGCGTCGGCGCGCGGGTTCCTGACCGTCAGCGGTGGCACACGGCGGACGTCCGACGTCAGCGGTGGGCCACCGCTGACGTGAGGCGACTCAGACCGGCCGACGGCCCAGGATCGTGTGCACGATCCCCTTCTGCCAGCCGTCGACCGGCTCGACCCGGACGTCGTCGAGGCCCGCGTCGCGCAGGCGCCCCGTGAGCCTGCCGATCCCGTCGAAGTGCAGCACCGACTTCCACAGGTACCGGTAGAGCGACGCGTCCCCGGTCACCCGCCACCCGAGCGGGATGATGATCGCCCAGCACACCGCGGTCCAGGTCGCGCGCGCACGCGCCGAGTCGGCCACCGAGTACTCGTGCACCGCCAGCGGCGCCCCCGGCGCGAGCAGCGCGTGGAGGTCCTTCACGCCGGCGGTGACGTCGGGCAGGTTGCGCAGCAGGTACGCGGCGAGGATGCCGTCGAACGGCCCCTCGACGCCGTGCGCGGCGAGCTCCTCGGCGCGGGCGTGCACGAACCGCACGGTGCTCGGCCACGACTTGGCCCGGGCCTGCGCGAGCATCTCCGCCGACGCGTCGGCGGCGACGATCTCGGCCTTCGGGTAGGTCTCCACGAGCGCCTGCGTCGACAGCCCGGTCCCGCAGCCGACGTCGAGGAGCCGCAGCCCGGCCCCGTCGTCGGGAAGGGCCAGCCGCCGCGCGGAGAGCCGCAGGTGGTCGAGGTAGCCGGGGTTGGCGCCGACCAGACGGTCGTAGGAGGTGGCGTCCTGGTCGAACGCCGCCGGCACCACGGCGGCCTCGCGGGCACGGTCGAAGGTCACGAGCGGCCATCCTGCCGTGCCGTCGGCGTCGGGGCACTTCCGGCACCGGTGACGAAGCGCCCCGGAGCCCCTCGCGGACGAAGCTGAGAGGGGTACCGACGAACGGCGCAGCGATCCCGCCCGTCGTCGCCGGATCCCGGTCGATCACCGCGGCCGAGGGCCCTCCGCTCTCAGAATCGCGGGTCACGCTCAGGTCACGGACCTAGCTTCTGCGGCCGTGCGCAGACGGATGACGACGATCGCCTGGACCGGGGCGCTCGCGACGATGACCGTGGTGCCGTTCGTGCTCTCGGCCTGGCGTGGGCACTCGACGGCGCCCGCGACGATGCTCTCGGTCGGGCTCGGGGTGCTCGGGCTCGGCGCCCTCGTGGTGGTCGTCCTCGTGCCCAGCCGGATCCGCACGCTGACCCGGGCCTTCGGGGTCGACCGCATCATGGGGCTGCACCGCTGGCTCGGGATGCTGGCGCTCGCCGCGGTGGTCGCGCACGCCGCCGTCGCGCTGTGGAACCACCCGGCACTGATCAACCCGGTCACCGCCCGGGCCACGGCGAAGGTCGGCTGGGGCTCGCTCGTGGCGCTGCTCGCCGTCGGCGGCGTCGCCGCGGGTGGCCGACGTCCGGGCGCCCGGTACGAGGTGTGGGCCCGCCTGCACGTGGCGCTGGCCGCCGCCGGGCTCGTGCTGGCCGGGCTGCACGTCGTGTGGCTGAACCACCTCGTCGCCGACCCCGTGATGCGCGTCTGCCTCGTGGTCCTCGCCGCGGCGCTGCTGCTCGTGCTCTCCCACCGCTGGGTCTGGCGTCCGCTGTTCTCCCGCCAGGGCGCCTACGTGGTCTACGGCGTCCGGCGGGAGGGCCCGAGCGTCGTCACCCTCGTGCTCGCCCCCGTGCACCTGCGCCGCGGCGGGCTGCACTTCGAGCCCGGCCAGTTCGTGTGGCTGCGTCTGCGCCGCGCGGTCGTGGGTACCGAGGAGCACCCGTTCACGATCGCGTCGAGCGCCAACGTCACCGGACGGCTCGAGCTGACCGTCCGCGACCAGGGGGACTTCTCGCACCGCGTCGCCGCGCTGACGCAGGGGCAGCAGGTGTGGCTGGACGGCCCGCACGGCTCGTTCACCGCGGAGGACCACGGCGGGCGGGCCGGGCTCGTGCTCGTGGCCGGCGGGGTCGGGATCACCCCGATGATGAGCATGCTGCGGACCCTCGCCGAGCGCGGCGACGCCCGACGGCACCGCCTCGTGCTCGCCGAGCGGGGCTCCGAGCCGCTGTTCGCGCCCGAGCTGGAGGTGCTGCGGCGCCGCCTCGACCTCGAGGTGACCCGGCTCGCGGGCCGCCGCATCGACGTCGCGCTGCTCACCGAGGTCCTGCCCCCGTCCCCGGAACGGGAGCACCTCGACTACTTCGTCTGCGGCCCGGCCTCGCTCGCCACCGGCACCCTCGCCGCGCTCGAGCAGCTCGACGTGCCGCCCGCCCGGGTGCACTGCGAGCAGTTCGGGTGGTCCGGGCCGCTGCCCACCACGACCTCCGGGGCGTCCGCCCCGGTCGATCCCGCTCCCCCGAAGGATCTCCATGTCCCGTCACACGGCCCGGCCGCGCATCCCGCGGTGGGCGGTCGCCGTCCCGCTCTCGATCCTGCTCGTCCTCGGGGCGGCACAGGCGTGGGCGTCCTCGCGGACGAACGACACTCCGACGTCGGGTTCGACGAGCTCGCAGCACGGACGGGCCCCCTCCCTGCTCTCGCGCCTGACCTCGGCGATCACCGGCCGGTCGCGTCGGGAGGAGTCGGGGACGACCGACGGCGGCGGGTCGGACACCACGACCACCGCGTCCGCGACGACGAGCGCGTCGCCCGCACCCGACGCCGCCGCGGCGGCCGACACGCATCGGTCTGACGCCCAGCAGCACCGGCAGCAGCACCAGCAACGACAGCAGCAGACGCAGCAGCAGCCGAACCCGAACTGCACGCTGGTCGTGCCGTCCGCGCCCCTGACCGCCGCCGGGCTCGCCACCCCCTACCGGCTGAAGGGCTCCGGCGGGCAGGGCGCCTGCCACGAGGCGGACCAGGCGCAGGCCGCGTTCGTCGAGGCCACGGTGCTCGACCCCTCGACCGGCGCGCTGTCGGTCTACCACCCGCTGGTGGTCGACGACGGCGCCCGGCCCGCGGCCGTCCCGGTCACCCCGCAGCTGCCCGCGGGCGCCGTCGTCGGCGTCTGGTTCGGCTTCAACGGCACCACCCTGACCCTGGGCGGCGACGACGCCGGGTGCGTCAACGGCACCCCCGACTCGCCGTTCGGGCAGTTCGCCGACTGCGGCGCGGCGCGGTTCTTCGCCGCGGCGAACGCGTCCGTCGCCGCCGGCCGGACCACCGTGCCCGCGCTCGGCACCGCCGCCGACGGCCGGCCGTGCCCCACCACCCGCGACTTCGCGGTGGTCGACCAGGACCAGAGCGACAACCTCGCCACCTCCTATCGGGTGCTCGACGACGGCCGGACCGCCCAGGACGCCGTCGCGAACCGCGGTCTCGGCGGCACGGTGCTGACCAACGCCAGTGACAACGGGCTGCTCGACGCGTTCGTCGACCCCGCCCTGGGCTGCCGGCCGATGACCGCCCCCGACCTCGGTGACGGGGGACGGCCGGTGCCGTCCCTCGCGCTGAACGAGCTGCAGGCGGCCGCGCACCAGGGCGACCCGGTCGCGCTCGTGCCGGCGAACGACCCGATGGTGCTGGCCGGGGACACCCCGTCGCGGGCGAAGCTGACCCTCTACCGGCTCGGGGTGGACCAGTCGCCCGCCGCGTCGTCCGACGGCGCCGCCTACTGCCGCTCCCTGGTCGCCGTCGCGCCCGGGCGTCTGAAGGCCGACCAGGCCCGGTTCTCCGCGGCCCCGTCGCCCGACCCGGCGGCGGCGAACTCGCTGTTCACGTTCCTGGCCCAGCGACTGCAGGCCTCCTACCAGAACCTGAAGTGCGCCGACCTCGGCGTCGGGAAGCCCGCGGTGACGGTGCGCCAGGACGGTGACCGGGCCGTCGCCGCGACGGTGGGCTGAGCGCGGGACCCTCGGCGAGGCGGAGGCCATACCTCGAACAGGTAAGGTCGCCCTACACTCACCGGATGGAAGAGCCGTCCTCGTCGAGGTTCCATGACCTCCTGCGCGACCAGATCCGCCACGAGTTCACCGCGTCGCAGCAGTACACCGCGGTCGCGGTCTACTGCGACGACGAGGACCTCCCGCAGCTGGCGGCGCACTTCTACGCGCAGGCGCTCGAGGAGCGCAACCACGCCATGGGGATGGTGCAGTACCTGCTCGACAACGACGTCCACGTCCGCATCCCCGGCATCGACGAGGTCCGCAACGACTTCAAGTCCGTCGAGGACGTCGTGGAGCTGGTGCTCGAGCAGGAGCGCCGGGTGACCGACCAGATCACCCTGCTCGCCCGCGCCGCCCGCGACCAGGGCGACTACCTCGGCGAGCAGTTCATGCAGTGGTACCTCAAGGAGCAGGTCGAGGAGGTCGCCTCGATGACCACGCTCCTGCGCATCGTGCGCCGCGCGGGCGACAACCTCTTCCACGTGGAGGACTTCGTCGCCCGCGAGATGCCGGCCGACGCGGGCACCGACCCGACCGCGCCGCCCTCGGCCGGCGGGATCGCCACGCTCGGCGGGGCCTAGCTGTCGTGACCCGTCACGTTGTTAGCAGGCGAGGCGGGTGTTTGGTGGCTGGCCGCCGAGGGCGGAGTGGGCGCGGCGAGTGTTGTAGTCGTGGACCCAGGTGTCCAGGGCGGCCAGCCGCTGATGGT
>NZ_BSTT01000003.1 GCF_030269685.1 Actinomycetospora sp. NBRC 106378 | reverse complement strand
GAAGCCCGTTCCAAGATGAGGTCTCCCACCCCTACGAGGGTTAAGGCCCCCACCAGACCAGTGGGTTGATAGGCCAGACATGGAAGTACCGCAAGGTATGCAGTGGACTGGTACTAATAGGCCGAGGGCTTGCCCGACACACCACCAACACCCACACACCTGAGGGTCTTGCTGGTACACGGCACACACACTCAAGCAACACCGAAAACTGCTGCTCGCGTCCACACCACTTCACACCCCAACCCCCCACACACCTGTGGGGGTGGTTCGGTGTTCCGGTGGCCACAGCGGAGGGGAAACGCCCGGTCCCATCCCGAACCCGGAAGCTAAGCCCTCCAGCGCCGATGGTACTGCGACCGCCAGGTCGTGGGAGAGTAGGACACCGCCGGAACACCCAACCACCCCCACACCACGTGTGAACCCATACTTCGAGAGTGAACGGCGCGGACGCTCGTCCGCCCGCGTGACAGACACGGGGTAGGACCGAGAGGTCCTGCCCCGTTTCGTCGTGTCAGGAGGCCGATCGGTGAGCGTGGACCCGCAGGACAGCCGGGGCGACCGATCGTCGTCCGCTCCGGAGGACCGGCGCCGGCCCGAAGACTCCCGAGACGGCGGTCGTGGTCGCCCCGGCGGCGGGGACCGTCGTGGTGGTCGCCCCGACGACCGTCGCGGACGGCCGGCCCGGGCAGACGACCGGGGTCGTGGCGGACGTCCCGACGACCGCGCCCGTTCACCCCGCCCCGACCGTGCCGGAGCTCGTCAGGACCAGCCCCGTGGTCGGGACAGCGCACCCGGCCGGGACGACCGCCGCGACCGGCGACCCACCGTGGACCGCGCCCCGCAGCGCGACGACGCCCGCCGCACCGACGGCCCCCCGCGCGATCGTGAGGGGTACCGCGGACGCTCCGGCGACGGACCGGGCCAGCGCAGCTCCCGTCCGTGGGAGGACCGTCGCCGTGAAGGCGGCGACGACCGTCGTGGCGCTCCGCGCCGTGAAGGCTCGCAGACCGGGCGGAGCGAGCGCGGTCCCCGTCGTGACCACGACGGCGGCGATCGACCACGCCGCTTCGACGGTCCACGTGATGGTGCCCCGGCAGACCGGGGCGACAGCGGCCGGAGCCAGGAGGACCGTCGTTCGGCCCCCCGAGGGGACCGCCGTGACGGCCCGCCGCGTGGCGACCGCCGTGACGGCCCGCCGCGTGGTGACCGCCGTGACGGTCCCCCGCGTGGCGACCGCCGTGACGGTCCCCCGCGTGGCGACCGCCGTGACGGCCCGCCGCGGGGCGACCGGCGGCAGGGTCCGCCCCGCGACCGTGACGGACGTCCTCCGCGCGACCGCCAGGACTCCCCACGGGGCGGCGACCGTCGTCGCGGTGACGACCGCGAGCGTGCACCTCGTGCCGAGGACCGCCCGATCCGCCGCCACCAGGACGCGCAGCCGCGTCCGACCGAGCCGGCGCTGCCGGACGAGGTGACCCCGGACCTCTTGGACTTCGAGGTCCGTCGCGACCTGCGCGGCCTGCCCAAGGACCTCGCGGACAACGTCGCCCGCCACCTCGTGGCGGTGGGGGAGCTCCTCGACGACGACCCCGCGGCCGCGCTGGCGCACGCACGGTTCGCGCGGCACCGGGCGTCCCGGGTAGCCGTCGTCCGGGAGGCCTGCGGGCTCGCCGCCTACCACGCCTCCGAGTGGGCCGAGGCGCTGTCGGAACTGCGCGCCAGCCGCCGGATGGGCGGGGCGGCACACGTGGCCGTCATGGCCGACGCCGAGCGGGCCCTGGGTCGTCCGGAGCGGGCGCTCGAGATCGCCCGGAGCCCCGAGTCGGCCGACCTCCCGCGCGACGAGGCGATGGAGCTGTTGATCGTCACCTCCGGCGCGCGGCGGGACCTCGGTGAGTTCGCCGCGGCGGTGGTGGGGCTGCAGGTCCCCGAACTCGACGTGCGACGCACCGACGACCCGTGGACCACCCGGCTCTTCTACGCCTACGGCGAGGCCCTGGTCGCGGCCGGTCGACGTGAGGAGGCCGTCAAGGCGTTCCTCGACGCCGCCCAGACCGACGCCGAGGGCGAGACCGACGCCGAGGAGCGGGCCGCTCTGGTGGCGGCCGGGGTCGACACGCCCCCCGGCGAACTCGACCTCGACGAGACCGCCGACGAGACCGCCGACGAGACCGCCGACGAGACCGCCGACGAGACCGCCGACGAGACCGCCGACGAGACCGCTGACGTGCTCGGTGACGACGACGGGGCGGTCGGGTCCGCCGACGGGGACGACGGGGACGACGTGGACGACGAGGACCCGCCGCGCGGGGGCGACGAGCGGTGACGCGGCACGACGCGCTCCTGGTCGACCTCGACGGCACCGTCTACGCGGGGCCCGACCCCATCCCCGGGGCGGTCGAGGCCCTGGAGGCCGCCCGCGAGCGGGGTGCGACGGTCTCCTACGTCACGAACAACGCCTCGCGCACGCCGAAGGCCGTCGCCGGGCACCTCGCCGACCTCGGGCTCACCGTCACCGAGCAGGACGTGGTGACGAGCGCCCAGGCGGGCGCGGCGGTCCTCGCGGGCCGGCTGGAGGCCGGCGCGAAGGTGCTCGTCCTGGGCACGGACGCCCTCGCCGACGAGATCTCCCTCGTCGGGCTCACCCCCGTGCGCGCGGACGACGACGGGCCCGTCGCGGTCGTCCAGGGGCACTCGCCCGACACCGGCTGGCGCCAGCTGGCCGAGGCCACCCTCGCGCTGGCGCGTGGCGCCACGTGGGTGGCCTGCAACGTCGACCCCACGCTGCCCTCGGAACGCGGTCTCCTGCCCGGCAACGGGTCCATGGTCGCGGCGCTGCGCCACGCCAGTCGTCAGGAGCCGCAGGTGGCGGGCAAGCCGGCCGCGCCGCTGCTGCGGCAGGCAATGGAGCGGGTCGGCGCGAGCACCCCGCTGGTGGTGGGCGACCGCCTCGACACCGACATCGCCGGCGGCCACGCGGTCGAGGCCGAGTCGCTCCTCGTGCTCACCGGTGTGTCCACCGCCGCCGACCTGCTCGCGGCCTCGGCCGACCAGCGCCCCACCTACGTCGCGGCCGGGCTCGCGGCACTGTCGGACCTCGAGGCGGTCCGGGTCGGTGACGACGACGGCTGGACCGTGCAGGTCCACGACGACGGGTCGCTCGAGCTGGGCGCGCCGACGGACGCCGGCGACACCGAGGAGGACCGGGCCGCCGCCCTGCGGGCGCTGTGCACGGCGCACTGGGCGGCCGTCGGCGACGTGTCGCGGGCGCCGGCGGTCCGCGCCGCGGACGAGCTCGCCCGCCGGACGATCTCCGCCCTGGGCCTCGACTCCGCCGGGTGAGTTAGCGTGGGCACGTGGATCACGGTGCGCCGGACGACGGGCTGACGCGGCTGCGCGAGGCTGCAGCCGCCGTCGAGAACCTGGGCGACCCGGCGTCGGGAACGAGCCCCCTGGAGCACGCCGACCGGTTCGAGGCCCTGCACGAGGCCCTGACCGCCGCCCTCGCCACGGTCGACCGGAGCTGACCGGCGTGGCCCGCGCCTCGAGCCGGCGCCTGCGTCTGGACGCGGAGCTGGTGCGCCGGGGGCTCGCGCGCTCCCGGGAGCAGGCGGCCACCCTGATCGCGGAGGGGCGGGTAACCGTCGGGGGCAGCGTCGCCACGAAGCCCGCGACCGCGGTGGAGACCGCTGCCGCCGTCGTCGTGACCCCCGAGCCCGACGGCACGGTCGACGACTGGGCCAGCCGGGGCGCGCACAAGCTCCTCGGCGCCCTCGAGGCGTTCGACCTCGACCCGGCGGGGCGGCGCTGCCTCGATGCGGGGGCCTCGACGGGCGGGTTCACCGACGTCCTGCTGCGCCGCGGCGCGCGGGAGGTGGTGGCCGCCGACGTCGGGTACGGGCAGCTCGTGTGGTCGCTGCGGACCGACGACCGGGTCACGGTCCTCGACCGCACCAACGTCCGTGCCCTCACCCCGGAGCAGATCGGCGGGCGGGTCGACCTCGTCGTCGCCGACCTGTCCTTCATCTCGCTGCGACTCGTGCTCGACGCGCTCGCGGCGTGCACCGAGCCCGACGGATCGCTGCTGCCGATGGTCAAGCCGCAGTTCGAGGTCGGGAAGGACCGGCTGGGCTCGGGTGGCGTCGTGCGCGACCCCGAGCTGCGCGTCGACGCGGTGCTCGGGGTGGTGGCCGCCGCCCGGGCGCGCGGGCTGACCCTGGCCGGGGCGACGGCGAGCCCACTCCCCGGTCCGTCGGGGAACGTCGAGTACTTCCTCTGGTTGCGCCCGGGAACGGGTACGGGGGAGGAGGACGGCGCGATCGTTCGCCGCGCGGTCGAGAACGGGCCCCAGTGACCTCACCGACGGGAGATCGAGTGCGCGACGCGCTGATCGTGGTGCACACCGGACGCGACGCGACGCGCAAGGTCGCGTCCACCGTGGCGTGCCGGCTGCACCGTGCAGGGTTCGCGTTGCGGGTGATGCCCGACGAGTACTCGAGTGACGCCGGGCTCTTCGACGACCTGGAGCCGCACGAGCGGCCTTTGCGCGTCGCTCCCGACGACGACGCCGCCAACGGCGCCGAGATCGTCATCGTGCTCGGGGGGGACGGCACCCTGCTGCGGGCCGCGGAACTGGCCCGGAGCGCACGGGTCCCGCTGCTCGGGATCAACCTCGGCCACGTCGGGTTCCTCGCCGAGGCCGACCTCGACGACCTCGACGAGGTCCTCGACGCCGTCGTGAACCGGACCTACCGGGTCGAGGAGCGGATGACGATCGACGTCACCGCCAGCACCGACGGTCAGGTCCTCGGGCGCACGTGGGCCCTGAACGAGGCCATCGTCGAGAAGACGAACTGGGCGAAGCTGCTCGACGTCGTGCTCGAGGTCGACCACCGGCCGGTGTCGGAGTTCGCCTGCGACGGCGTCCTGTGCGCGACCCCGACCGGGTCCACCGCCTACGCCTACTCCGCGGGCGGGCCCGTGGTGTGGCCCGAGGTCCAGGCGATGCTGCTCGTGCCCTCGAACGCGCACGCTCTGTTCTCCCGCCCGCTCGTGGTGTCCCCGGAGTCGACGGTCGCGCTCGAGGTGTCCGGGCGCGGCGACGCCGGGGTGCTGGTCTGCGACGGGCGCCGCACGCTGGACCTGCCGCCCGGGTCGCGGGTGGAGATCGGCAAGGGACAGACGCCGGTGCTGCTGGTCCGGCTCCGCGTCCAGCCGTTCACCGACCGGCTGGTGCGCAAGTTCGGGCTGCCCGTCCAGGGCTGGCGCGGGAGCCACTGAGGCCCCGGCCACCGCCGTCCACCGACCGTTCGACCACCTGTTCGAATTCGATCGGCGTGTTCGGCCGTGGGTGTCGGACCCCGTCGTTACAGTGATCGCGTGCTCTCCGAGCTGAGAATCCAGGGCCTCGGCGTGATCGAGGACGCGACCCTGGAGCTGCATCCGGGGCTCACCGCGGTGACCGGCGAGACGGGCGCCGGCAAGACGATGGTGATCACCGGGCTGCACCTCCTGGGTGGCGGTCGCGCGGACTCCTCCCGCGTGCGACGTGGGGCGTCGCGCGCGGTGGTGGAGGGCCGCTACGTGCTGCCGGTGGCCGGCGACGACGCCGAGGTCGCCGAGGGGACCGACGACGGGCCGCGTGATGCCGCCGGCGTCGCGCGGGACGCCGGGGCGGCCCTCGACGACGACGGG
Organism: Actinomycetospora sp. NBRC 106378; assembly: GCF_030269685.1. Lineage (GTDB taxonomy): Bacteria > Actinomycetota > Actinomycetes > Mycobacteriales > Pseudonocardiaceae > Actinomycetospora. The sequence continues at coordinate 627,565 of NZ_BSTT01000003.1, read as the reverse complement.
TCGCTCATCGCGGCGCGCACGGTCTCCGCCGACGGGCGGTCCCGGGCGCACCTCGGCGGCCGGTCGGTGCCGCTGGCGGTGCTCACCGACGTCGCCGACGCGTCGCTCGCGGTCCACGGCCAGCACGAGGCGCTGCGGCTGCTGCGTCCGGCCGAGCAGCGGGCGGTGCTCGACCGCTTCGCCGGCGCGCCCGCCGACGAGGCGCTCGCGCGCTACCGCGACGTCCGCACCCGGTGGCGTGCCGCCGTCGCCGCGCTCGCCGAGCGCCGCGAGCGCACCCGGGAGATGGCCCGCGAGGCCGACCTCCTGCGCCACGGGCTCACCGAGATCGAGGCGCTCGACCCGCAGCCCGGGGAGGACGAGGAGCTGGTCGCCGAGGCCCGCCGCCTGGCCGACGTCGACGACCTGCGCTCGGCCGCCCTGACCGCGCTCGCCGCGGTCGCCGGGCCGCCCGAGGGGACGGGGGAGGAGCCGGACGCCACGGCACTGGTCGGGGAGGCCCGGCGGGCGCTCGCCACCGACGACCCCCGCCTCACCGCCCTCGAGCCGCGCCTGGCCGAGGCCGCCGCGCTGCTCACCGACGTGGCCGCCGAGCTCTCGACCTACCTCGACGGGCTGGAGGCCGACCCGGAGCGGCTGGCGTGGGTGCTGGAGCGGCAGGCCGCACTCAAGGGCCTCACCCGCAAGTACGCCGCCGACGTCGCCGGGGTGCTGGCCTGGGCCGACACCGCACGGGAGCGGCTCGAGACGCTCGACGTGTCCGACGAGGCGATCGCGGCGCTGGCCGCGGAGGCCGATCGGCTGGGCGCCGAGCTCGCCGGGCACGCGACGACGCTCAGCGCGGTGCGTACCGAGGCGGCCGCCCGGCTCGCGGAGGCGGTGAGCACCGAGCTCGACGGGTTGGCGATGGCCGCGGCCACCGTGACGGTGGAGGTCGGCCGCAAGGACAGCACGGGTGCCGAGGCCATCGAGCTCGACGGGCGGCGGGTCGCGGCCGGGCCCGACGGGGTCGACGAGGTGGAGCTGCTGCTCGCCCCGCACGCCGGGGCCCCGCCGCTGCCGATCGCCAAGGGCGCCTCGGGCGGCGAGCTGTCCCGGGTGATGCTGGCCGTCGAGGTCGTGCTCGCCGGGGCCGACACGGTCCCCACGCTGGTCTTCGACGAGGTCGACGCCGGCGTCGGCGGACGCGCCGCGGTGGAGATCGGGCGCCGGCTCGCGCGGCTGGCCGAGACCCACCAGGTGGTGGTCGTGACGCACCTGGCGCAGGTGGCGGCGTACGCCGACCGGCAGCTGGTGGTGGACAAGGGCTCGGTCTCCGAGGGCGTCACCCGCAGCTCCGTGCGCACCCTCGACGACTCGCAGCGCGTCGTCGAGCTGGCCCGCATGCTCGCCGGCACCGAGGAGACCGAGACCGGCCGCGCCCACGCCGAGGAACTCCTCGCGGCCGCGGCGCAGGACCGGCGCGGGGTCCCCGACCCCACGCCCATCACCCAGGGCACGACGAAGGGCGGTGGCCGGCGGCCGAAGCGGCGCGCGGGGTGAGCCGGAGGGACGCGCGGGCTCACCCGTGTGACGAGTGGGGCGCCCGGGTCGGGTGAGACCCGTGGGATGTCTCGGCGTGGCGACGTGTCCGGATCGTGATCGGCCGTCAGCATCGACCCCATGCGATGGCCTGGACGCGGGACCCGGACCCGGGCGGCGCTCCCCGGTGTGAGCGGCACGGCCCGGATCGGGCGCCGCGGATCATCGGGGGCCGACGCCGCCTACCTGCGCCGGCTCGGCCCGGGGGACGTGGCCGTCATCGACCAGGTCGACCTCGACCGCGCCACGGCGACGGCCCTGCTGGAGGCCGGCGTGGTGGGCGTCGTCAACGCCGCGCCGTCGATCTCCGGGCGCTACCCCAACCTCGGCCCGGAGATCCTGGTCGAGGCGGGCGTGGCCCTGGTCGACGACTGTGGCGCTGCGGTGTTCACCGAGCTCGTCGACGGCGCGACCGTGCGGTTGCACGACGGCGCGGTGCACGTCGGGGAGCAGGAGACGGTCCGCGGCTTCGGTCAGGACCGGGACACCGTCGCCGACCTCCTGGAGGAGGCCCGCGGCGGCATGGCGGCCCAGCTCGAGGCGTTCTCGGCGAACACCAGCGAGTTCCTGGGTCGCGAGCGGGCCCTGCTCGTCGACGGTGTCGGCGTCCCGGCGATCACGACGTCGATGCGCGACAAGCAGGTCGTCGTGGTCGCGGGCGGACCCGGGACCGCCGAGGAGGTCCGCGCCCTCACCGGCTTCATCCGCGAGTACAAGCCGGTCCTCGTCGGCGTCGGGGACGGCGCCGACGCGCTGCGCGAGGCCGGGCACACCCCGGCGGTCGTGCTCGGCACCGTCGCCGAGCTCGACCCGGCGACCGCACGCAAGGCCCGCGACGTCGTCGTGCCCGCCGACCCCGACGGCTTCGTCGCCGGACTCGCCCGGATGCAGGACATGGGCGTCGACCCGGTCGCGTTCCCGTCGTCGGCCAACCCCGAGGACATGGCGCTGCTGCTCGCGCACGCCCACGGCGCGGCCCTCGTCGTCGCCGTCGGGTTCGACGCGAGCCTCGGCGGCTTCCTCGACCGCGGCCGCTCCGGCTCGATCCCCTCGACCTTCCTGACGCGGCTGCGGCTCGGCCCGACGCTCGTCGACGCGCCCGCCGTGCTCGCGCTCTACCGCAGCCGGGTCTCGATCTGGACGCTGGTGATGCTGGTCGTCGCCGTGCTCGCGACCGCGGTGGTGGCCGCCCTCGCGCTGGGCGCCGGGCCCTCGCTGCTGCTCCTGCTGCAGACCGGCGGCCGCGCGGCCCTCGACTGGGGCACGACCGTGGTCCGGAGCGTCGTCGGATGATCTCCTTTCGCTACCACATCGTGTCGCTGTGCGCGGTGGTCCTCGCGCTGGCGCTCGGCGTCGTGCTCGGCGCGTCGTCGCTCTCCCAGACGATGCTCGGGGCGCTGTCCTCCGACCGCGCCGACCTCTCCGGGCAGGTCGGCACCCTCACCGCCGAGCGCGACACCGCCCGCGCCCAGCAGGACGCGGCCGACCGGGTCCTCGCCGGGACCGCACCGGTCCTCGTCGGGGGCGCCCTGAAGGACCGCACCGTGGTGCTCGTCGCCGCGCCGGACGCCGAGCGGGCCGACCTCGACGCGCTCACCGGGCTGGTCGGCCAGGCCGGCGGGCGGGTGACCGGGACCCTGTCCCTCACCGACGCGATGCTCGCCCCCGACCGTGCCGACGCCCTGCGCGGACTGGTCACCCGGGTGCTCCCGGCCGGGGTGCAACTGCCGTCCACCACCGACGTCGGCACCCTCACGGGGTCGCTGCTCGGTTCGCTCGTCACCGTCGGGCGCGGCCCGTCGAGCTCGCCCTCCGAGGTGGGCACGGCCTTCACCGCGCTCGCCGACGGCGGCTTCCTCGCTCCGGGGGCCGCTCCCGCACCGGCCCAGCTCGCCCTCGTCGTGGGCGGGACCCCTGCACCCACGCCCGACGCCGCGGGTCGCGCCACGACGCTCGCGCACCTCGCGGCCGGGGTGCACGCGGGCGGTGCCGGGACCGTGCTCGCGGCCCGCTCCGCGGACGGCGCCGTCGCGGCGGTCCGCACGGACCCGGCGCTGCGCGGCGTCTCGACCGTCGACGGGGTCGGCGCCACGGCGGGTCGCCTCGCCGCCGTGCTGGCCACGGGTGAGCAGTCGGCCGGTCGGTCGGGCGCCTACGGCTCCGCGCCCGGCGTCGCGCCGCTGCCGCAGCGGACGCCCGTCGCCTGAGCGACTCCCCGACCCGCTCCCGCACGGCCCCTCGCGCTCGCGACGGCGAGGGTCACGTGGGGCAGGTTCCGCGGTCGGTGGGCCTGTCTGACGTGCATCTCGCGTCACGGGCAGGTCGAGGTGGGCCGTCCGCTCGGGTCCGCGCTGGTCACCCGGTCGGCGGTGTTAGGCTGAGGTCCCGTGGACCGGTGCCCGAACGCCCGAATCTCCCGGACCTTCCCCCGCTCGACCGGGGGGAACTGATGCAACAGCCACGGACCACGAAGCACGTCTTCGTCACCGGTGGAGTGGCCTCCTCCCTCGGCAAGGGTCTGACGGCGTCCAGCCTCGGCCAGCTGCTCACCAGCCGCGGTCTGCGGGTGACGATGCAGAAGCTCGACCCGTACCTCAACGTCGACCCCGGGACGATGAACCCGTTCCAGCACGGCGAGGTCTTCGTGACCGAGGACGGCGCCGAGACCGACCTCGACATCGGACACTACGAGCGCTTCCTCGACCGGGACCTGTCGGCGCGGGCGAACGTCACGACGGGCCAGGTGTACTCCGAGGTCATCGCCAAGGAACGGCGCGGCGAGTACCTCGGCGACACGGTGCAGGTCATCCCGCACATCACCGACGAGATCAAGTCGCGGGTGCTGGCGATGCGCGAGGCGCCCGACGGGACCGCGCCCGACGTCGTCATCACCGAGATCGGTGGCACGGTCGGTGACATCGAGTCGCTCCCGTTCCTCGAGGCCGCGCGCCAGCTGCGCCACGAGGTCGGGCGGGACAACTGCTTCTTCCTGCACGTCAGCCTCGTGCCGTTCCTCGCGCCGAGCGGCGAGCTGAAGACGAAGCCGACGCAGCACTCGGTCGCCGCCCTGCGCAACATCGGTATCCAGCCCGACGGGCTCGTGCTGCGCGCCGACCGGCACATCCCCGAGGAGATGACCCGCAAGATCTCGCTGATGTGCGACGTCGACGAGGACGGCGTCGTCGCCTGCCCGGACGCGCCGTCGATCTACGACATCCCCAAGGTGCTGCACTCCGAGGGCCTCGACGCCTACGTGGTGCGCCGGCTCGGGCTGCCGTTCCGCGACGTGGACTGGACCGTGTGGGGCGACCTGCTCGACCGCGTCCACCAGCCGACCGAGCGGGTCACGATCGCGATCGTCGGCAAGTACGTCGACCTCCCCGACGCCTACCTCTCGGTCACCGAGGCCGTGCGCGCCGGCGCGTTCGCCCACCGCGCGAAGGTCGACATCCGCTGGGTGCCCAGCGACGAGTGCCAGACCGCCGCCGGCGCGGAGAAGGCCCTCGCGGACGTCCACGGGGTGCTCGTGCCGGGCGGGTTCGGCGTGCGCGGCATCGAGGGCAAGATCGGCGCCCTCGACCACGCCCGCCGCCACGGCGTCCCCGCGCTGGGGCTCTGCCTCGGCCTGCAGTGCATGGTCATCCACGCCGCCCGGGCGCTCGCCGGGATCGAGGACGCCAACTCGGCCGAGTTCGACCCCGCCACCCCGAACCCCGTCATCTCGACGATGGCCGACCAGACCGACGTCGTCTCCGGCGAACGCGACATGGGCGGCACGATGCGCCTCGGCGCCTACCCCGCCGTCCTCGCCCCCGACACGATCACGCGGGCGGCCTACGGCAGCGGCAAGGTCTCCGAGCGGCACCGCCACCGCTACGAGGTCAACAACGCCTACCGCGACCGCCTCGCCGAGGCCGGCCTCGTGTTCTCCGGGACCTCGCCCGAGGGCACGCTCGTGGAGTTCGTCGAGCTGCCGCGCGCGGTGCACCCGTTCTTCGTCGGGACGCAGGCCCACCCCGAGCTGAAGTCCCGGCCCACCCGGGCCCACCCGCTGTTCGCCGCCTTCGTCGCCGCCGCGCTGCGCCACGACGCGTCGTCGCGGCTCTTCCGCAACGACGGCAGCGAGCACACCGACCTCGAGGGGGACGACCCGGTCGACGCCGAGGCCGCGCGCCTGTCCGAGGCCGGCGTCCCGTGAGCCCACGAGAGCCGGTGACCCCCGCGTCCCTGCGCGACCCGCACGACGGCCACCCGCCGCACTCCTTCGACGTCGTCGACTCCGACACCCTCTACGAGGGCGCGATCTTCGCCCTGCGCGGCGACCAGGTCCGCATGCCCGGCGGACGCATCGCGACGCGGGAGAAGGTCGAGCACTACGGGGCGGTCGCCATCGCCGCGCTCGACGACTCCGACCGCCTCGTCATGATCTACCAGTACCGGCCCGCCATCGGCCGGCGCATCTGGGAGATGCCGGCGGGCCTGCTCGACGGCGGGTCCGGCGAGGCCCCCGTCGAGGCCGCGCAGCGGGAGCTGGTCGAGGAGGTCGGGATCGAGGCCGACGACTGGTCGACGCTGGTCGACGTCGTCGGCTGCCCCGGGTTCGCCGACGAGTCGGTGCGCGTCTTCCTCGCGCGAGGCCTGCGGGAGGTCGAGCGGCCCGAGGCCGGGGACGACGAGGAGGCCGACCTGGTGATCCGCCGGGTGCCGCTCGACGACCTCGTGGCCGGCGCCATGTCCGGCGACCTCGTCAACGGTCCTTGCATCGCCGGGGTGTTCGCCGCGGTCGAGGTGGTCGCCGGACGATTTCACCCCCGCCCCGTCGACGCGCCCTGGATCGACCGGCCCACCGAGTACGCCGAGCGCAAGCAGGGCTGACCCCGCGGCGGCGAGATGTCGTCCATGCGGCTCCCGACGCCCACCGGGACCGATCGGTGACGTCTCGACCCGTCAGGACGCGCGGACCTCGCTGGGTGCGAGCCCGCGGTGGCGCCGGAACGCCGTCGAGAAGCTGAACGGGTTGGCGTAGCCGACGCGGCGGGCGACGGCGGCGACGGTGACGTCGGGTTCGGTGAGCAGGGCGTGCTCGGCGAGGGCGAGCCGGTGCTCGCGCACGTAGGCCAGCGGCGAGGTCCCGACGACGTCGGTGAACCGGCGAGCGAAGGCCGCCCGGCCCACCCCGGCGTGGTCGGCGAGGATCGCCACCGTCCAGGAGCCGGCCGGGTCGGCGTGCACCGCCGCGAGCGCCCGCGCCACCCCGGCGTCGGCGACCTCCCCGGATCCCCGCGCGACGAGGACGTCCCGGACGGTCTCCACGACGAGCCAGTCCAGCAGGCGGGCGGACACGACGTCGGAGGCGGAGTCGGGGGAGCCCGCCGGGACCTGGTCGGCGACCCGCTCGATCAGCAGCCGGCAGAACTCCGAGTCCGCCGGGGCGAGCACCTCGTCGGGCAGCGCGAGCAGCCGCGGGGCGGCGCCCTGCAGCGCGAACCGGGCGACCACCACCGTCGTGGGCCCCTCCGTGACCACCGGCACCGTCCCGCCGTCCTGCAGGAGCAGCGCGTCGCCGGGACCGAGATCCGTCCCGCGCAGCCGCATCCGGCCGCGCGCGACGGCGAGGAGGCTCCGGCGGCGGCCGGTGGCCAGCGTCGCCCGCCCGGACGGTTCCTCGACGACGAGCTCCGGATCAACGACCCGGATCGCGCCGAGCAGTCCCTCCACCGCGCCCACGAGCCGGAGGGTAGACGCCGGCGAAGATGCCGGGGAGGCACGGACATGGGCAGGGGCACGCCGCGCGGACAGGGTGGGGACATGACGATCACCGCCGCCGACCGCGACCTGCTCGACCGCCCCCTCTTCGGACTGCTCACGATCCCGCCCGGACCGGATCGCCTCCCCGCGCCGCGGCCGGTCTGGTTCGAGGTGACCCCCGACGGCGCCCTGCAGCTGTTCTCCCTGGCCGACGCGCTCAAGGTCCGGCGGCTCACCGCGGAGCCGCGGGCGGCCTTCGTCGTGGTCGCCCCCGCCGACGAGCCGGAGCGCTGGGTGTCGGTCGAGGCCGACGTGACCGTCCACGCCGACGGGGCGAGCGAGCTGGCCCGTCGGCTCGCCGACCGCTACTGGGCCGACCCCGCCACCGAGGAGCACCGCGAGCTGCTGGCGACGTTCGCCGACCCCGCGAGCGTGCGCCGGATCGTGCTGCACCCGCGGCGGGTCACCCGGGGGCCCGCGGTCTGACCAGGTAGAACGGGGGAGTGGCGCACCCAGCGGACGTCGTGGGCACCTACCTCGACCACCTCGACGTCGAGCGCGGCATGTCGGTGCACACCCTCTCCAACTACCGCCGTGACCTCGACCGCTACCTCGCCCACCTCGAGCGGGCGGGGCGCACCGACCTCGCCGCGGTGACCGCACCCGACGTCGGGAACTTCCTGGTGGCGCTGCGGACGGGGGAGGACGGGCACCGGCCGCTGGCGACGGCGAGCGCGTCGCGGGCCGTGGTCGCCGTGCGGGGACTGCACCGCTTCGCGTTGGCGGAGGGGGAGGTCACCCGGGACGTGGCGGCGGACGTCCACCCGCCGGCTCCACCACGCAAGCTGCCGAAGGCGCTCGACGTGGACACCGTGACCCGGCTGCTGGAGGCGCCGTCCGCGGAGGACCCACGCGGGGTGCGGGACCGGGCGCTGCTCGAGCTGCTCTACTCGACGGGCGCGCGGATCAGCGAGGTGGTGGGCCTCGACGTCGACGACGTGGACGCCGAGCAGCGCACCGTCGTGCTGACCGGCAAGGGCGGCAAGCAGCGACTGGTCCCCGTCGGCCGTCCGGCGCTGGCCGCGCTGGAGGCCTACCGGGTGCGGTCGCGGCCGGGCTTCGCGACACGTGGCCGCGGGACGCCGGCGCTGTTCCTGAACGCGCGGGGGGCGCGGCTCTCGCGGCAGAGCGCGTGGAACGTGCTCCGCGAGACGGCCGAGTTCGCGGGGATCACGGCGGAGATCTCACCGCACACGCTGCGGCACTCCTTCGCCACCCACCTGCTCGACGGCGGGGCCGACCTGCGTGTCGTGCAGGAGCTGCTGGGCCACGCGTCGGTGACGACGACGCAGATCTACACGATGGTCACCGTCGACCGCCTGCGCGAGGTCTACGCGACCTCGCACCCCCGGGCGCGGACCGCCTAGGACCGCGCCGAGGGAGTGTGTTCCCCGGTCAGCCACGCAGCGACGTCGCGGAGCTTGATGTTGGACTGCTGCGAGGCCTCGACCAGCATCTGGAAGGCCCGGTCGCCGTCCACCCCGTGCCGTTCCATGAGGATGCCCTTGGCCTGGCCGATCTGGTCGCGGTTCGCGAGCGCGATGTCGAGGCCCTCGGCCCGGCTCGCCCCGTAGAGGGCGATCGCGGCCTGGAGCGCGAAGACCTCGAGGGTGACGCGACCGGCCTCGGAGAACGCCCCGGGGGTGAAGGAGTACAGGTTGAGCGAGCCGACCGGCGCGTCCGGCGGGCCCATCGCGTAGGACAGCATCGCGCGCACCCCGGCCGCCCGGGCCCGTGGACGCCACCGGGGCCAGCGGGTCTCGTCGTCGAGGTCGATCGCCTCGACGTGGGTCGGCTCGTCGCGGTGGCCGGCGTCCACGCACGGGCCCTCACCGAGCTCGGCCTGCGCGGCGTCGAGGTCGGCGACCCAGTCCGCCGACGGGGCCCGGCCCACGACCTCGCCGCGGTCGGTCTGGGTGATGCCACCGCCGTCGGCGCCCGACACCCGGGACGCGGCGACCTCCACGATGCGCGTGAGGACCTCCTCCGTGGTGCCCAGCCCCTGGTCCGGGCTGGGCGCGCGGAGCACCGTCGCGGCGGCGTGGCTCAGCGCGTCGGACAGGGCGGCGACCTCGTGCTCGTCCATCTCTCCTCGGTCTGGTGAACGGTGCCGGTGGTCGTCGGAGCCTAGGAGATGCGTGACCGGGACCGCGGGTCAGCGCCCGTCGTCGGGATGGCGCACGAGCACCGAGGCGCGTTGGCGGGTGACGCCGAAGAGCCGGGCGATCTCGTTGATGCTCATGCCCGCCGCGTGCAGCGCCTCCGCCTCCCGCCGCCGCCACCGCCCGCCGACGGTGTTGAGCGACTCGAGTGCCCCCGAGATGCGCTCGACGATGAGCGGCGGCTCCTCGGCGCGCACCGCCGTGACCCAGTCCGTCCCACGCACCCGCATGCGCTGGAGATCCTCGGCCCGGTCGCGGGCCGCGTGCAGGCTCTCGATGCAGGTGCCGAGCTCGGCCACGAGCGCGTCGAGCGCGTCGTCGACCTCGTCGGCCGGCCCGTTCTCTCGAGCCGTCTCCTCGGACACGTGGGTCTCCTCCCGTGGTGGCGGGCCTGACAATACCTATTGCGGGCAACACTTGTTGCGACGCCGATGGTGTGTCATCTTATTGGGAGCAATCTCTGTTGGGCAGGAGCAGGGGTTGAGTCGTACGAGTGATGAGCCCACGAGTCGGCTCGGATCGGACCCCGATGACGACGCTCTCCGCAGCCGTCGACCTCCCCGTCGGGGAGTACACGGTGCGCGACGCCCGGATGCTCGCGCTGGGCATCGCCGACAGCTGGGACAGCGCCGCGTCCCGCGTCGACCTCGCGCTGCTCCTCGACGACCTGACCGCCGAGGTGGTCGCCCACGCCGGCGGCGAGAACGACCTCCGCCTGGAACTGACCCTCCACCAGGAGCTGCTGCGCGTGTCCATGTCCGACGGGAGCGCCGTCCGTCCGGTCGTGACCGACCTTCGTGCCGGGCGCGGACCCCTGAGCCTGCTCGCCGTCCTCGCCCACCGCTGGGGGCACGAGCCACACCAGGGCGGTCACCGCATCTGGTTCGAGCTCAACGCCGAGCCCGTCCCGCTCGACCACGACGTGCTCGACCCGGAGGTCCTGGCGCGCGTCCGCCGTCTGCTCGGGTCACCGCGCGGCCCGCTCACGCAGCGCCTGCGCGGCCGGGCCGCCCGATGGATCGCCCGCGTCCCGGGTCAGGGGAGCTGACGGAGGTCGCAGGCCACCACGAGTGGCGTCCGGCGGGCGGCCAGGCCGGGGACGACCTCGTCGAGCAGGTCCTCGAGCTCGGCGACCGTGGCGACCCGGCGTGCCGGGCACCCGAGCGCGGTCGCGAGTCCCGCCACGTCCACCTCGCCGAACCCGGGCCAGGGCGCCTTCCCGCCCGCGTCCGCGGCGAGGCGGTCCATGATCGCGTAGCGGCCGTTGTCGAGGACGACGACGAGCACGCCGACCCCGTAGTGCGCCGCCGTCCAGAGTGCCTGGACCCCGTACAGCGTCGACCCGTCGCCGACGAGCGCCACCACCGGACGGTCCGGAGCGCCCATCCGCACCCCGATCGAGGCCGGGACCCCGAACCCGAGCCCGCCCTGGGCCGCGGAGAGGAACCCGAGCGGGGCCCGCGCGGGGACCAGCCGGTGCAGGTCCGGGCGCGAGGACGGCGTCTCCTCCACGACGACGGCGTCGGCCGGAAGCCGGGCGGCGAGGGCGGTGAAGACGGTCGGCGCGTCGAGCACCTGTGCGTGAGGGGAACCCTCGGGCGCTCTGATGGCACGAGGGTTCCCCTCACGCGGGGGGAGGGCGGCGGGGAGGGCCGCGGTCAGCGCGGTGACCGTGGCCGCCGGGTCGGCGAGGACGGCGAGGTCGGCGCGGCTGTGGTGGACGTCCTCGGCGTCGTCGGAGACCAGCAGGACGGTCGTACCCGGGTCGACCAGCTCGCCGGGGGAGTACTGGTACTGCCGGAACACCGGAGCGCCGACGACGAGCACGAGGTCGTGCGGCGCGAGGACGGCCCGCAGGGCGGCGCGTTCCGGGGGGAGGTGCCCGGCGAAGAGCCGGTGGTCCTGCGGGAACCCGGCGCGGGCGGCGAACGCCTCCTGGTGGACGGGGAGGTCGAGGTGTTCGGCCAGGGCCGTCAGGGCCGTCCAGGCGGCCGGGGAGTCGGCGTCGGCCCCCACCACGAGGACCGGCGACGTCGCGGCGGCGAGCCGGGTCGCGAGCTCCCGCACCGACCCGTCGTCGGGACGGAGACCTCGGCGCACGACGGCAGGGGAGGGGAGGGCGCGGGGGTCGGCCGCGGCGGCCCAGTCGTCGCTGGGGACGGTCACGACGGCGGGTCCGCGGCCCGAGACGGCCTCGTGGAACGCGCGGTCGACCGCGCCCGGCACGTCCTGCGGCCGGGCGGGCGCCGACCACCACACGGGGTAGGAGCCCGCCAGCCCTTCGAGGTCGCCGGCCAGGAAGGGCCGCGACGCCACGTGGCGGCGGTCCTGCTGCCCGACCACGACGACGAGCGGGGTCCGGTTGACGCGCGCGGTCGCGAGGGCGCCGACCGCGTTGCCCAGGCCGGCGGTCGTGTGGAGGACGACGAGGGCGGGGCGGTCGGTGGCGGTGGCGTAGCCGGTGGCCAGCCCGACGACCGAGCCCTCGTGCAGCGCGAGCACGAAGTCGAGGTCGTCGGGCAGGTCGGTGAGCAGCGTGATCTCGGTCGACCCGGGGTTGGCGAAGATCCGGTCGAGACCGCGGCGACGCAGGACGTCGAACGTGGCCTCGCGGACCGTGCTCAGGACGCGGTCCGATCCCGCTCGACGACGGTCGCGGCCAGGTCCTCCGCGGGCTCCGTGCGGCGGACGAGGACGACCGCGACGGCACCGAGCGCGGCGACCAGCGCGAAGAAGTAGAAGCCCCAGGGGTAGGCGACCCCACCGGCGACCAGCGCCCCCGTGAACGCGGGACCGGAGATCGCGCCGAGGCGGCCCACTCCGCTCGCCGAGCCGAGGGCGGTGCCGCGGGCGGCGGCCGGGTAGATGCGCCCGACCCAGCTGTAGACCAGGACCTGCGAGGAGAACACGAAGATGCCGGCGAGCAGGATCGCGACGTAGACCGTGGCGCCGGGCAGCCGGACGGAGAGCAGGGCGAGGAAGACGGCGGCGACGGCGAACCAGGTGATCGTGGCGGGGCGGACGCCGATGCGGTCGGCGACGCGGCCACCGATGAGCAGGCCGATCACGGCGCCCACGTTGAGGGCGAGCAGCTGGAAGAGCGCCTGGGTCAGCTCGTAGCCGGCGAGCCGCATGATCTCGGGCAGCCAGGTGTTCAGCCCGTACACGAGCAGCAGCCCCATGAACGACGCGACCCAGAAGGCGACGGTGGCCACGCCGTACCCGCTGCGGAAGAGGTCGCCCACCGGGTTCTTCCGGGCCCCGGCCGCGCGGGCCACCGGGGCGGCGTCCGCGGGCAGCGACCGGGACATCAGCGGTACGAGCACGAGCGCGGGCAGCGCGCCGACGACGAACATGAACTGCCAGCCGAGGCTCGACACCAGCAGCGCGCCGAGCAGCGACGCGGCGACCGCACCCGCGTGGTAGCCGGTCATGAGGACCGTCGTCGCGGTGTTGCCGCGGCGCGGGGGCGCGTGCTCGGCGGTCATCGCGAGGGCGACGGGCAGGACGCCGCCCAGGGGGACGCCGGCGAGGAAGCGCAGGACGGCCAGGATCCCGGCGTCCGGGGCGAGGGCGCACGCCGCCCCGAGCAGCGAGAACGCCACCACGCACACGATCAGCGTGCGACGGCGCCCCCACACGTCCGCGACCGGACCGACGGCGAGCGCGCCGACCATGACGCCGAGCAGGCCGACGGTGGCCACCGTCGTCGCGCTCGCGGCGCTCAGGGCGAACACCGGGTCGCGGCGCAGGACCGGGATGACGACACCGAGGACGACCAGGTCGTACCCCTCGAGCGCCACCGCCGACCAGGCGAGCCACCGGACCCCTGTCGAAGACGTGCTCATCACTGCCACCTTCCTCCCGCGACGTCCCTGTCGCGGCGTGGGCGGAGTATGGGCGGGATCGCCGGATCGGGTCACCGGCTCCTCTCACTGGGCGGAAGATCGGGCTACGGGGCGGGGACGTAGGCGAGCCCGTGGGCGCCCTGGACGCCCGGGCCGCGGACGTCGAGGGTGTCGAGGGCGACCGGGCGGGTCGGGTCGGCGAGGTCGACGACCGTGACCGTGCCCCCGAACACCGCGGCGACGTAGGCCCGGTCGCCGTCGGGGCTCGAGGTGATCGTCAGCGGGCCCTGCCCGACCTCGACCCCGACGGCGGACGCGTCGACGTCGGCCCAGACCGACAGGCGCCCGACGGGGTCGTCGGGCCGCATCTCGCCGGCGAGCAGGACGCCGCGGGACGTCCAGTGCACGGGGACGGTCCGGTCCCGCGTCGGCAGGGTCGCGACGATGTCGTGGCTCGCCGGGTCGACGAGCCGGACCCCGGGCGCGCCGTCGCCCTCGTGGTGCGGCCCGGCGACCGCGACGGGCCCGCCGCCGGGGTGGACCGCGATGCCCTCGCTGCCGGGCACCGTGATCGTGTCGACGACCTCGCCGGTCACGAGGTCGACGGCCGTGACGAAGGGGGCCTCCTTGTTGGCCGCGTACCCGTGGCGGCCGGCCGGGTCGACGGCGAACCAGTGCGGTCCGGGCGCGAGAGTGTCGATGCGGCGCAGGACGGTGCGGGTCGTGGTGTCGACGACGACGGCGCCGCCCGGTCCCGCGGGCCCGGCCTCGACCGACACGTAGAGCAGGCGCCGGACCGGGTCGAGCGCGAGGCCGTGCGGCCCGTTCTCGGGGGCGAGGTCGAGGACGTCGACGATCTCGCCGGCGTCGGGGTCGAGGACGACGACCCGGCTGTCGTGCCCGTGGTGGGCGCCGTACTGGCCGCCGACGTAGGGGACGGAGCAGTAGACGACGCGGTGCTCGGCGTCGAAGCAGAGCTCGTGCGGCTCGGCGGGGACGCCGAGCACCCGACGGACGGTGTGGTCGACGGCGTCGACGAGGGTGACGGAGCAGCCGGTCTGGCTGACGACGGCGAGCTGGTCTCCGGGCTGCGGGGACATGGGGTGGCTCCTCGGGGTGCTGGTGTCCGACGAGGACCACCGTGCGTCCGGGGCTAGTGTTGCCACAACGGGAACCTCGGCAACGAATCCTTGCCCGGAACGGAATGATGCTGGTGGAAGCCTCGGCGATCGACGCGAACCTGGTGATCGCACTCGACGCGCTGCTCGGCGAGCAGAGCGTCACGCGAGCGGCAGCCCGCCTGCAGACGTCGCCCGCGGCGATGAGTCGCACCCTCGGGCGGCTCCGGCGGCTGCTCGGCGACCCGCTGCTGGTGCGGGCCGGGCAGGCGATGGTGCCGACGCCGCGGGCCGAGGAGCTCCGCGACGAGGCGGCCGAGCTGGTCCGCCGCTGCGGCGCCCTGCTGTCCCCGGGCGGCGACGTCGACCCCGGGGTGCTGCGGCGGACCTTCACGCTGCAGGCCGCCGACGTGGTGGCGGCCCTGCTCGCGCCGCGGCTGTTGGGGCTCGTGGCCCGCGAGGCGCCGGGCGTGACGGTGCGGTTCCTCGCCGAGGAGCTCGAGGGCGGTCCCGCCCTGCGCGACGGGCGGATCGACCTCGAGGTCGGCGCCCTCGACCACGTCGACCCCGAGACCCGCACCGAGGAGGTGGCCACGCTGCGGATGGCGGCCGGCGTGCGTGCCGGGCACGCCCTGCTCCGCGGCACCCCGACGCCCGCGCGGTTCGCCGCCGCGGACCACGTCGCCGTGAGCCGCCGGGGTCGCCTGACCGGTCCGATCGACACCGCGCTCGCCGAGCACGACCTCCGGCGGCGGGTCGCGGCCGTCCTGCCGTCGCACCTGCCCGCCATGACGCTGGCCGCGGCGACCGACCTGGTCTGCCTCGTGCCCGTGGGCCCGCCCGACGCGCCGCCGACCCCGCTGGCCGAGGTGGCCGCGCGCCTCGGGCTGGAGCTCGTCGAGGTGCCGCTGCCGCTGCCTCCGGTGGTGATCGGCATGGCGTGGCACCCGCGCCACGCCGCGGACGGCGGGCACGCGTGGCTCAGGTCGGCGGTCCGCCGGGCGCTCGCCTGACGGGCCGGGGCGTCAGCGGTGGCACACGGTGCTCGTCCCGTGTCAGCGGTGGGCCACGGCTGACGCCAGGGCCCGCTCACCGTGGCGGGCGCGACCCCAGGTTCCGCGACGCCGTGGCGGCCGCGACCTTGACCGCGGGCACGTACGGCGGGAGCGCGGCGCCGACCGGCACCACGACCCCGAGCGCGGCGACCACGGTGCCGTCGGCGCCGACGACGGGAGCGGCGACCGAGGCGGTGCCCTCGGTCATCTCCTCGCGGGACAGGCAGTGACCGGAGCGCCGGATCCCGTCGAGCGCGGCGCGCAGGGCGGCCGGGTCGGTGATCGTGCCGGGTGCGAGCCGCGGCAGACCCCGCGCGATGAGCTCCTCCACGAACGCCGCCGGGGCGTGGGCGAGCAGCACCTTCCCCGGCCCGCTGGCGTGCAGCGGCATGTCGCGCCCGACGCGGGAGCGCACCGTCAGCTCCTCGCGGCCCGGGAGGCGCTCGACGAACAGCGCGCGGTACCCGTCGCGCACCACCAGGTGCACGACGTGGCCGGTCACCGCCGCGAGGTCCTGCATCGGGGCGAGGGCGGCCTCCCGCAGGGTGCGGGCGGCCGGCGCCAGGGCGCCGATCCGCCACAGTCGCAGCCCGATCCGGTAGCGGCCGCGTCCCACGCGCTCCAGGGCACCCCACCCGACCAGTTCGGCGACGATCCGGTGCGCCGTGGCCGGGGGAAGGCCCGTGAGGGTGACCAGGTCGGAGAGGGTGAGCTCCGGCGAGGCGTCGGTGAACGCTCCGAGCACGCCCAGCGCACGGCCGAGGACGGAGCGTGGTGCTCCGTCCTCGGCGACGTCGGCAGCCGGAGACATGGCATCCCGGGTCCCCCGGAAGCGCTTCCGTCACACGTCGGCGCGTCATGATGGCCCCGCTCGGGCCCCCCTCCTAGCCTGGGCGGACCACGGAGGCGCGGGGGTCACCCGGAGGGAGGACGATCCTGATCATGTCGGCACCTCTCTTCGACGCCGAGTCGCTGCGGATGGGTGAACCGGCACGGCCGGACGTGCCCGCCGTGACGCCCGCACCCGAGCCGCCCGACCCGTCGTCGCGACCCCGCCGGGAGATCCCCGAGCCCGTACCGCTGTCCGGGCACGGACCGGCGACGGTCCTCGCGATGTGCAACCAGAAGGGCGGGGTCGGCAAGACGACCTCGACGATCAACCTGGGCGCCGCGCTGGCGGAGTACGGCCGGAAGGTGCTGCTGGTCGACTTCGACCCGCAGGGCGCGCTGTCGGTGGGGCTCGGGGTGCAGCCGCACGAGCTCGACACGACGATCTACAACCTGATCATGGAGCGGCGGGTCACCCTCGACGACGTCGTGCTCCGCACCGCGGTCGAGGGCCTGGACCTGCTCCCGAGCAACATCGACCTCTCCGCGGCCGAGGTGCAGCTGGTCAGCGAGGTCGGGCGCGAGCAGACCCTCGGGCGCGTGCTCGCCCCCGCGCTGCCCCACTACGACTTCGTGCTCGTCGACTGCCAGCCCTCGCTCGGCCTGCTCACCGTCAACGCCCTGGCCTGCGCGCACGGGGTGCTCATCCCGCTCGAGTGCGAGTACTTCTCGCTGCGCGGGGTGGCCCTGCTGATGGACACGATCGAGAAGGTGCAGGACCGGCTGAATCCGGATCTCGAGATCACCGGCATCCTGGCCACCATGTACGACCCCCGTACCCTGCACACCCGCGAGGTCATGGCCCGCGTGGTCGAGGCGTTCGGCGACCTCGTCTTCGACACGGTCATCAACCGGACGGTGCGCTTCCCCGAGACCACGGTGGCCGGCGAGCCGATCACGAAGTGGGCGTCGCGCTCGCAGGGCGCCGAGGCCTACCGGGCACTGGCGCGAGAGGTCATCGCGCGGTGACCCTCACGCCGGAGCGCACCGGCTTCCAGGTCACCCTCCACAACTTCACCGGCCCGTTCGACCTGCTCCTGCAGCTCATCGGCCGCCACGAGCTCGACGTCACCGAGGTCGCGCTCTCCCGCGTCACCGACGACTTCATCGCCTACACCGCGGCGCTCGGCGGGTCGGCCGACCTCGAGGAGACCACCGGCTTCCTCGTCGTCGCGGCGACCCTGCTCGACCTCAAGGCCGCTCGGCTCCTGCCCAGCGCCGAGGTGGAGGACGAGGACGACCTCGCGCTGCTCGAGGCGCGGGACGTGCTATTCGCGCGGTTGCTGCAGTACCGCGCCTACCAGCAGGTCGCGGCCCTGTTCCGGGAGCTGGAGTCCTCGGCGCGGCTGCGCTACCCGCGGGCGGTGTCGTTGCCGCCGGAGCTGACCGAGCTGCTGCCGCCGGTCGAGCTCGGCGTCGACGCCGCCCGGTTCGCCGAGATCGCCGCGGCGGTGTTCCGGCCCGCGCCGCCGCCGACGGTGGGTCTGGACCACCTGCACGCGCCGAGCGTCTCGGTCCCCGAGCAGGTCGTGATCATGAGCTCTCGGCTCGAGGAGGCCGGTCGCCTGACGTTCGCGGAGCTGTGCGCGGACTGCGAGCACGGCGTCGAGGTCGTCGGACGGTTCCTCGGCGTGCTCGAGATGTACCGCTCCCGCCAGGTCGCCCTCGACCAGGAGGAGGCCTTCGCCGAGCTCGCGGTCCGCTGGGCCCCCGACTCCGAGGACCGCGGGACGGCGGCGCTGGACCCCGGGGAATGAGCGAGCCATGAGCCTTCCCGACGACGAGCTCCCCGGGCTCGGGCGCGAGGCGGAGCTGGACGCCGCGATCGAGGCCGTGCTCATGGTCGTGGACGCCCCGGTGCCCGCGACCCAGCTCGCCGAGGTCCTCGAACAGCCCGCCGCCCGGGTGACGACCGCCCTGGAGCGGCTCGCCGCGTCCTACGCCGGCTCGCCCGACGCGTCCGGCTCCGCTCCGATGCGCGAACGTGGCTTCGAGCTCCGCCGCACCGACGAGGGCTGGCGGTTCGCCTCCCGGGCCCGCTTCGCGCCCTACGTGGAGCGCTTCGTCCTCGACGGCCAGCGCGCCCGGCTGACCCGGGCCGCCCTGGAGACCCTCGCGGTCGTCGCCTACCGCCAGCCGGTCACGCGGGCGCGGGTCTCGGCGGTGCGCGGCGTCAACGTGGACGGCGTCATGCGCACGCTGACCGCCCGGGGACTGATCGTCGAGGCCGGCGTGGACGGCGCCACCGGGGGAACGCTGTACCGGACCACGGAGCTGTTCCTGGAACGCCTCGGGCTCGGTTCGCTCGACGAGCTGCCCCCGATCGCGCCGCTGCTGCCCGAGGTCGACGACATCGACGAGCTGTAGCACCCCGCGTGGCAGGAAAGCGTCGTTGCTGTCGTCCAGCGCCAGAAAAGCCACATCCTCGAGGAGCCGCCCCGTGACCAGCGTGATCATCGTCGGAGTAGGCCCCGGGATCGGTACCTCCGTGGCCAAGCGGTTCGCGCGGGAAGGCTTCACCGTCGGGCTGATCGCCCGCTGGGAGGAGACCGTCGCCACCGCGGCCGAGGCCGCGGGCGGGACCACCTGGACCCGGACCGCCGACGCGACGGACGAGAAGGCGCTCCGGGCGGCGCTGCGGGCGTTCGTCGACGAGCACGGCACCCCGAACGTCGTCGTCTACAACGCGGCGATCATCCGCACCGACGAGCCCGGGGAGCTCGACCAGGCGACGATGCTCGACACCTACGCGGTCAATGTGGTCGGGGCGATCACGACGGCGGGGGAGCTGCTGCCGGAGATGACCGGGACCTACGTCATCACGAGTGGCATGGTCCGCCCCGACCCCGGCCTGACGAGCCTGTCGCTGGGCAAGGTCGGTGTGCGCGGGCTCGTGGAACTGCTCACTTCCTGGCGCCCCGAGGTCCTCACGGCGTCGGTCACCGTCGGCGGCCCCGTCGAGCCCGGCGGACAGTGGGACCCCGACGAGATCGCCGAGCACTACTGGGAGCTGCACACCCGTGCGGTCACCGACCAGGAGGTCCGGCACGGCTGCTGACGCGGCTCGACACCGAGTTCGCCGCATTCGTGCCGCTCACCTGTGGCGGCGCGATCAGGGAGATCCGGAACGGCTGCCGAACCGGGCGGGCGGCACCGCCACGAGGGTCGCGGCGACGACGAGCGCCCCGCCGAGCGCGAGGGCCGGCCGGGCGTCGTCGCCGCTCACCAGCGTCACGGCGACCGGGCCGACCACCTGCCCCACCCCGTACAGCGCGGAGAACACGGCCACGACGGGGCCGGCGCCACGGCCCGCCAGCGTCCGGGCCAGCGGCAGGGTCAGCATGACGATCCCGACGAACGTCCCGCCGAAGACCACCGCCGACACCACGACGGCGACCGGTGACGCCACCACCGCCGGGAGGGCGAGACCCACGGCCTGCACCGCGAGGGCGACGAGCAACGTCGGTCCCCGGCCGCGGCGGGCCGCGATCCGTGCCCAGAGCACGCACGACGGCACCCCCGCGAGCCCCGCGATCGTCCACGATCCCGCCGCGACCCACGGCGGCCCGATGTCGGTGGCGACGTCGACGAGGAACGTGCCGGTGATGATGTAGCCCGCACCCTCGAGGAAGTAGGCGGTGCCGAGGGCCGCGAGCAGCAGCACCCGCGGCGGCGGCCCGGCCGCCGCGCCGTCGTCGTCGGGACCCACGGGCAGGCGCGCCAGCCGCAGGGCGAGCAGGCCCAGGACCAGCGCGAGCGCCGCGGCCACCCACCAGGTCGCGGGCCAACCCCCGAGGGCGGCGGCCGGAGGTGTGGCGAGGCCGGACAGGGCGATGCCGCCGCCGACACCACCGAACACCCAGCCCGCGAGGTCGTCCCGGTCGTGACGGCGCAGCAGCGTGAGGACGAGGTCGGCGGCCGTGACGAACGCGAACGCGCTGGCCACGCCGGCCAGCCCACGGGCCGCCGACCAGGCGGCGAACGCCGTCGAGAGCGGCATGGCGGCGAGCGTGAGCACCGTCAGGACCAGACCCGCCGTCAGGAAGGCGCTGCGGTGGCGACGGACGACGGGGGCGGCGGCGAGGACGCAGCCGACGAGGTAGCCGAGGTAGTTCGCGGCGGCGAGGAGCCCGGCGTCGGCGGTGGTGAGACCCGCGTCGGCGCCCATCACGGGGATGATCGGCGTGAAGACGAACCGCCCGACGCCCATCGCGGCCGCGAAGGCGGCGGCTCCGGCCGCGACCGCGAGCCCGAGGCGCGGGCGGACCGCGACGGTCGGCGTCGACACGGTGGACGAGCCTAGTCCGGAGCACGACTACGCTGGAGTCCCGTGACCGAGGGTGAGCAGGGAGTCCGCCTGCAGAAGGTGCTCAGCGAGGCCGGCGTGGCCTCGCGGCGGCAGGCCGAGATCCTGATGCGCCAGGGTCGGGTGGAGGTCGACGGCAAGGTCGTCACGGAGATGGGCCGGCGCGTCGACCCGGACGTCAACGTGATCCACGTCGACGGCAGCCGCATCGTGACCGACGTCGAGACCGTGCACCTCGCGCTGAACAAGCCCGAGGGGATGCTCTCGACCATGTGGGACGGCGAGGGCCGCCGCTGCGTCGGCGACATCGTCCTGGAGAAGGCGGGCAGCACGAAGGGCCTCTTCCACGTCGGCCGGCTCGACGCCGCCACCGAGGGTCTGCTGCTGCTCACGAACGACGGCGAGCTGGCCAACCGGCTGATGCACCCGTCCTACGAGATCCCCAAGACCTACCTCGCCGAGATCCGGACGCCGATCGCGAAGGACCTCGGCAAGCGCCTCCGGGAGGGCGTCGAGCTCGACGACGGACCCGCCGCGGTGGACAGCTTCAAGGTGATCGACCGGTCGGGCGCGCGCGTGATGGTGGAGGTCGTGCTCCACGAGGGACGCAACCGGATCGTGCGCCGCATCTTCGAGGCCGTCGACAAGCCGGTCGAGCGCCTGGTGCGCACCGCGGTGGGTGACGTGCGCCTCGGTGACCAGCGGCCGGGCACGCTGCGCAAGCTCGGTCGGGACGAAGTCGGAGCGTTGTACCACGCGGTGGGCCTCTAGGCCGCCGGATCAGGCACAATGGACTCCCGGACGGGTGTTGGTCGGACGTTCGGGAGGCGCTGGTCGTGGAGAAGGTCCTGCAGGGAGTCGTGGCGGTCGACGGGCCGTCGGGCACCGGCAAGTCGACGACCGCCCGCGG
Source organism: Actinomycetospora sp. NBRC 106378 (assembly GCF_030269685.1). Taxonomy (GTDB): domain Bacteria; phylum Actinomycetota; class Actinomycetes; order Mycobacteriales; family Pseudonocardiaceae; genus Actinomycetospora. The sequence goes on along the minus strand of NZ_BSTT01000003.1, from coordinate 605,889 downwards.
GTTGGCGATGCGCCTCGGGGCCCGCTACCTCGACACCGGTGCGATGTACCGGGCGGCCACCCTCGCGGTGATGCGGTCCGGCGTCGCGCTCGACGCGACCGCCACCGACGCCGACGGCCACGACGAGGCCGTCGCGGTCGCCCTCGCGGCCGACGTCGTGATGTCCACCGATCCGGCCGAGCCGCGGGTGCGGCTGGGCGCGGAGGACGTCGCCGCCGAGATCCGCGGCGTCGAGGTCACGCGGAACGTCTCGGCCATCTCCGCGCTGGGCGAGGTGCGCCGGCACCTGGTCGACGAGCAGCGGCGGATCATCGCCGAGGCGCACGACGACGGGTCGGGCATCGTCGTCGAGGGCCGGGACATCGGCACCGTCGTGGTCCCGGACGCCGACCTGAAGATCTACCTCGTGGCGTCGGACACCATCCGCGCCGGACGCCGCAGCGCCGAGGACACGTCCGCCGGACGTGCCACCGACGCCACCGCCACGGGCGCGGACCTCGCCCGCCGGGACCGCCTCGACTCCTCCCGCGCCGCCTCGCCGCTGCGCGCCGCGGTGGACGCCGTCGAGGTCGACACCTCGGCGCTCGACGTCGAGGGCGTCCTGGACCGACTCGAAGAACTCGCCGCCGAGCGCGGCATGCTGGTTCCCGCGCTGGCCGAGTCCAGCGCCAACGGAAGGTAAGACGTGACGCAGGAACTACCTGCGGATTTTGACCTGCCCGAGCACGACTCCGAGCGCCCGGCCCAGCCGGTGCTCGCGGTCGTCGGGCGTCCGAACGTCGGGAAGTCGACGCTGGTCAACCGCATCATCGGCCGCCGCGAGGCGGTCGTGCAGGACGTCCCGGGCGTGACCCGCGACCGGGTCGCCTACGACGCCCTCTGGAACGGGCGCCGCTTCACCCTCGTCGACACCGGCGGCTGGACGCCGGACGCCAAGGGCATGCAGGCCGCCATCTCGGCCCAGGCCGAGACCGCCATGGCCACGGCCGACGCGATCCTGCTCGTGGTCGACGGGCAGGTCGGCGCGACCTCGGTCGACGAGGCCGTCGCGCGCACGCTGCGCCGCTCCGACCGGCCGGTGCTGCTCGCCGCCACCAAGGTCGACGACGAGCGCGGGCTCGGGGAGATCGCCGCCCTGTGGCGCCTCGGGCTCGGCGAGCCCTACCCGGTGTCCGGCCTGCACGGCCGCGGCTCGGGCGACCTGCTCGACCGGGTGCTCGACGTGCTGCCCGAGTCCCCGCGCGACGACGTCGACCTCGAGGGCGGCCCACGCCGCGTCGCGCTGGTCGGCAAGCCGAACGTCGGGAAGTCCTCGCTGCTCAACCAGCTGACCGGTGAGTCCCGGGCGGTGGTCGACTCCACCGCGGGGACGACGACGGACCCGGTCGACTCGCTCGTCGAGATCGACGGCGAGGTCTGGCAGCTCGTCGACACGGCCGGCCTGCGCCGCAAGGTGCACCAGGCCTCGGGGATGGAGTACTACGCCTCGCTGCGCACCAAGGGCGCGATCGAGGCCGCCGAGGTGACGGTGCTGCTGCTCGACGCCTCGGAGCCGATCAGCGAGCAGGACCTCCGGGTCGCCACGCAGGTGGTCGAGGCCGGCCGCGCGCTGGTCCTCGCGATGAACAAGTGGGACCTCGTCGACGACGACCGCCGCGACGCCATGAAGCGCGAGCTGGAGCGGGCGCTGGTCCGGTTCCCGTGGGTCGAGCGGGTCAACATCTCCGCGAAGACCGGCCGGGCGGTCCGCAAGCTCGCCCCGGCGATGCGGACGGCCCTGGAGAACTGGGACCGCCGGATCCCGACCGGTCAGCTCAACCAGTGGCTGGCCGACATCATCGCCGCCACCCCGCCGCCGGTCCGGGGCGGGAAGCAGCCGAAGATCCTCTACGCCACCCAGGCCCAGACCCGCCCGCCGACGTTCGTGCTGTTCACCTCGGGCTTCCTCGAGGCGAGCTACCGCCGGTTCCTGGAGCGGAAGCTGCGCGAGACCTTCGAGCTCACGGGCACGCCGATCCAGATCAACATGCGGGTCCGGGAGAAGCGCAAGAAGTCCTGACGGCGGATCGGGTCACGGGACGAGCGGCGCCCCGTGACCCGGGATGCCGCGGTCGGGGGCCGGGGCCGGGAGCGGCGACGCGCCGGTGAACCCGGTGGCCCGGGCGTGCGTCGCGACCCGGCGGTCGTACTCGGTGACCGCCGCCAGCACCTGCGCGAGGGCGGCCAGGAGCACCTCCCCGGCGTGCTCGACCACGGTCGCCTCGTGCGTCTCGAAGGCGATCACGCCGTCGCGCAGGGCGCCGCGCAGCGCGGCGAGCAGGCGTCGGTCCTCCTGCTCCACGAACCGGCACATCGCCGGCGCCCGGGTCGACCGCACCCCCGCCCGCAGCGCCGCCATCGCGTCGAGCGCCGCCCGGTGGTCCGGGCCGTCCCGCAGGTCGGCGACGCCGGCCGCGAACCAGCCGAGCGGGCGGTCCGGGGCGCAGAAGGCGGTGGTGAGCTCCGCGAGGGTCGCCACCTCGTCGTCGAGCAGACCGTCCAGGTAACTCACCCGGAACCGCCGGTGGGTCTCGGCGAGGAACTGGGCGACGTACGGGGTCGGGACCGCTCCGCCGGCGAAGCCGTAGTCGTTGACCAGCGCGTTGTCCATCTCGACCACGAGGTAGAGCGCCCGCACCCACGCCGTGAACAGCTGCTCCAGGGCGAGCGGGCGGAGGCCGTCGGGGCCGAGCACCACCGCCCAGGCCGAGCCGAACGCGAGCCGGCGCATCGGCCCGAGCTCGTACATCCCGAGCATCGAGTCGACCTCGGGGCGCTCGTGGTGCAGGACCCCGCGATAGGCGCCCGTGGCGTCGGTGCCGACGTGGGCCCGCAGGATCTCCACCCCGCCGACGTGCTGCGCGGCGAACTCGGTGACGTCGTAGACCGTGCCCGAGATCGCCGTCCAGGAACTGTCGGGGCGGGTGTGCTCGACCAGGGTCGAGACGTCGATCGGCGCGCGGGCGCGGGCGTGCCCGCCGTAGGTGGTGAACACGTCCTGGGCGTACCGGCCCTCCGCGATCAGCCGCCGTACGGTGTCCGTCCCGGCCGCCCGGCCCACGGTCGCCATCACGGTCGCGGCGACGTCGGCCCGCCCGCACACGTAGAGGTGCCCCCGCTCGGCGATCCCGGCCAGCAGCGCGCTCCGTCCGGCGAGCAGGGCGTCGAGCCGCCGGGCCCGGCCCGGCACGACGACGTGACCGGTGCCGTCGAACTCCAGCGCCTCGTCCGCCCGCGAGAACGCCACCTCGAGGGTCAGCACCCCCGCGCGCACCCACCGGTCGAGGTCGGGGAGCGCGACGAGGTCGGCCGCGCTGCGCACGCCGAGGAGCAGGGTCGTCGGCCCGGCGGCCGGGTCGGCTGCCCGGGCGGCACAGAAGCCGAGGAACGGCGCGATCCCGGACCCGGCGGCCACCATCACGACCGGCACCGACCCGTCGTCGGGAAGGCGGAAGCGCGGGGTGGGCACGACGGTGAGCGCGAGGTCCTTGTGCCGGTACCGCGGTTCGGTCATCCGGTGCAGGAACGACGACGCCGACCCGTGCCGCTCGCGCGGGTAGGACCAGGTGGTCCGCTCGGTCGCGTAGGAGAGCTTCCCGACGACGAGACGGAGCCGGTCCGAGCCGTCGGGTGCGCTCGCGAGGGAGTAGAGCCGGTGCACCTCCGGCGGCACCACCCGGCACAGGCTCTCGGGCGAGTCCGGGGCGGCGCGCCAGAGCCGGGTGACGTCGAACCCGCCGGACGTGAGCAGCCCGAGCACGTCGTCGAGCTCCCACTGGTCCTCCATCCGGGCGTCCACGATCCGGCGCAGCGGCCCGTGGGCCGACAGGGCGACGAGCCGCTTCGCCACCCCGCGCGTCATCGGTCGGATGCGGCCCTGGACGAGGACCGAGCGCAGCGGGAGCACCTCGACCGCCCCGCCGCCGCGGGCGGCCAACGCCGCCCGCCAGTCGGCGGTGAGGGCGACGATCTCGTCGCCGGTCGCGCGCAACGCCGCGAGCGTCCGGCGGACGAGGTCGTCGTCGTTCTCGGCCAGCACCCCGAGGCGGTCGCCGGGTTCGTACTGCACGCCCTGTCCCGCGACGTCGATGTCGATGACGGCGGTGCCACCCGGGGTGAGCGCCCGTCCCGGCAACACCCGCCCCCGGACGGTCGGACGGCCCGTGGCGGGCCACCGTTCGTCGCGGACCTCGGCGAGCTCGGCGTCGATGACCTCCCACGTCCTGTCGCGGAAGAGTCCGGTGAACCGTGCCCCGGTCGTGACCGCCCGACCCACGGTGAAGGCCACCTCGAGGAACCCGTAGGCCTTGACCCGGTGCAGCCCCATCCAGCCGTGGTCGCCGGCGTAGGCGTCGAGCACGGCGTCCCAGAGCCCGGCCAGGTCGCCGTCGCCGGACCCGGCCACGACGTCGGCGACCGAGACCTCGGTCAGGGCCTCGACGACGGCCGCCCAGTGCCGGGGGAACCCGGCGCGCAGCGCGAGGCTCTGCTGTCCGACCGTCGAGGCGTACGCGCCGCGCCCGAAGAACGCGTCCATGGCGTGGAACTGCGGCTGGGCGGTGCCGGCCGGGCTCGGAGCACCCTCGAGGATCGGGACGCCGGCGATCCCGACGGTCTTCGCCCACAGGACCTGGTTGCAGTGGGTGAGGCTCGCGGGGTTGGGGTCGATCTGCGGGTAGATCGTGCGCGTGAGGTGGCGGAAGGTCGCCAGGATCGTGGTGAGTTCCGTCCGGAGGGCGGCCAGGTCGGCCGCGACGGCGGCCTCCTGGGCCCGCACCATCGCCCCGAGGACGGGTGCGAGCTCCATCGCGAACTCGGTGGTCACCAGGTAGAAGATCCGTTCGGCGTCGTTGCCCCAGGTCGGTACGAGCAGGTCGAGGTTCGCGAGCCGCCGCGGGCCGGCCGGGTCGCGCAGCCGCCAGTTGTAGAGGAACAGGTCGACGTAGGACACCGAGGGCACCGGCTTGCCCAGCCGTTCGGACACCTGTCGCCACGGCCGCTCCACGGCCTCGGGCAGTGCCGCCGGCGGATCGATCTCGGCGTACCAGTAGGCGTGGGCGAGGATCCCGAGCAGCGTGGACGCCCGGAACAGGTACCGGTCGGGCAGCGCCGCGGCGTCCGCGTCGAGCAGGGGCAGCCGGTCGACGACGGGCCGGGTCTCGAGCCGGGTGAAGAGCGCGGGGATCCGCTCGGCGAGCTCGTCCCACGCCCGGTGGCTCACGGGGAGGGCGGTCAGCGGGGGTTCCCGGGGCAGGAAGCCGTGCTCGAAGGACAGGAACCCGCCGAGCTCGTCGTGGGCCGCCTCGACGACCTGGCGGGCCCGGTTCGTCGGGCGCTCCGTGAAGGTCCAGGTCACGCGGCTCTCGCCGAGCAGCACCGTGTCGTCGGCCCGCAGCGGGTACCGGTCGACGGCCTCGTCGCCGACCCAGGTGCCGTTCGCGCTGTCCAGGTCGACGAGCACCACCCGGTGCCCGTCGGCCTCCAGCCGCGCGTGCCGGCGGGACACCATCCGGTCGGCGATCGCGACGTCCGCAGTGCCCGGGTCGCGCCCCAGCACGACCGGCAGCGCCGCCCGGTGCTCCTCGTGCCCGCCGTCGGGACCGGTGACGACGAGGTGGACCTCAGGCATGGGCGAGCACCGCGCGGCACAGGTCCGTGCGGGAGACGGTCCCGCACAGGCGTCCGTCCTCGACGACGGGGAGCCGCCGGATCCGGCGGTCGGCCATGACCACCGCGGCCGCCGTCAGGTCGTCCTCCGGTCGCAGGGTGATCGCGTCGGTGATCACCAGCGCGTCGACCTCCCGGCCGGCCAGCTCGTGCCCCCGGGCGACGAACGCCGCGAAGGCCGCGGCGATCGACCCGGCCTCGCGGACGTCGTCGGCGCCCGGGAGCACCGCGCGGACCACGTCGCCCTCGGACAGGACCCCGACGAACCGGCCGTCGTGGTCGAGCACCATCAGCTGCCCGACCTCGGAGCTGCCGATCAGCTCGGCCGCCCGTCGCAGCTCGGCGCCCAGCCGGATCGTCGGGGGGAACCGCGTCATCACCTCGTCGACACGCACCGGCTACCGCCTCGGGGTGTACGTCGCGTCGGTGGCGGAGGGCGCTTCACTGCGGGGCCGGTAGGTGGCGTCCGTGGCGGCCGGTCCGGGCACCGCGGTGCTCTCTCGACGGCGTGCCTGCTCCCGGACGGTCTCGGCGGCGCGTCGGCCCTGCAGGCGAGGGACGAACGTCGCGGCGGTCGCGGCGGTCGCGGCGGTCGCGGCGAGCGCGGCCGGTGCGGACACCGGGGGTGAGGCAGCGGTGGACGTCGTCCGGGGACCGAGGGCGGGTGCCACGTCGCCGGCGGCGGCCCGGGCGGCCGCGACGAGCTCGGGGACGGAGCCGTACCGCTGCGCCGGAGCCTTCGCCATCGCCCTGGCGACGACGTCGTCGAACGCGACCGGGACGCCCGACGTCACGCTCGGAGCCGGGGGCGGCGAGGTGAGGTGGGCCTTCATCACGGCGGCGAACCCGACCACCGGGAACGGTCGCCGCCCGGTCAGCAACCCGTACAGGAGGACCCCGACCGCGTAGACGTCCACGCCCGGGCCGGTGCCGCCGTCGAAGACCTCGGGCGCCGTGTGGTCGAGGTCGGTGGGCGCCATGGTTCCCCGGGGTTCGTCGACGAGATCGACGGCACCGTCGTCGGCGACCCGGACGGCCGAGAGACGGACGTCGCCGCACGGGCGGCCCCGCCCGACCGCGACCTGGACGACCCGGGCGAGGACGTCCACGGCCCGGGCCGGGGAGGGAGGCAGGACCGGGGCGTGGTCACCGGACTCCGTCGGGGCCGGGGGAGGGGCGGCGACCACCGTCGGTGCTTCCCGATCGTCGATCGGTGCCGGGACGGCGTCGTCGGGTGCTGGGGTGGCGGGGCCGGGCGCCCGGGCGACGTGGAGGACCGGGGACGGTACGGGGACCGGGGTGACCTCGGAGCCCATCGCGACCCGTCGTCGGGAACGGAGGAGGCGCACCCGGGCGCGGACGCGTCCGGACCGGGCGGGGACGAGGACCACCAGCAGGACGGCGACGATCAGGACCGCCGGCCAGGGTCGGGGGACGTGTTCGCGGGCGGATTCGCCGAGCCGGGAGTTCCACGCGAGCACGAGGCACACCGAGGCGAGCAGCCCGACCAGCAGCAGCGCGGCCGGCTTCGGCCCACGGCGGCGAGGCGCGGCGACGTCGTCGACCCGGGAGCGCCCGGCGGACACCAGCAGGGGGGCCGTGACCTCCACCCCGCTCGCGTCCCCGGGCGACGTCCCGCACCGCGGGCAGGACGGCACGTCGCGGCGGGTATGCGCGTGGCAGGAGCGGCACGACATGCGGACGATCGTCGCCGGGACCGATGCCCGCGTCTGCCGTAGTGCACTACTGCATCGCGCCTGCGGGGCAGCTCGTCACACGAAGCCGACGGAGAGGTTCACGAGGCGGAGTCCCGCGCTGGTGTGCTTGTTCTCGAGGGCGACGAAGTCGTCGTAGGGCTCCTGGTAGGCCCACGCACACCCGTCGGAGCCCGTGCGCCAGATCCCGGTGAGGCCCTGGATCGAGGTGATCTGGACGAGCCGGAGGCCGGCGGCGTTCTGGCGGGCGTCCTCGGCGGAGAAACCGGCGTCGCTCAGGCCCCGGTGGACGAACTGGGCGCCGGTCCCGAGATCGGCGCGCCAGACCCCGTAGTACGCCTCCTGGTCGACGTCCTGCACCATCGTCGCGATGCGCAGGCCGGCCGCGAAGTGCTGGTCGTCCGCGGCCAGGAGCTCGTCGACGCTGTGGGTCCGCAGGATCTGCTGGTCGCCGGACCCGGTGCGCCACACCGCCGCGTGCCGGGTGTCGTCGACCCGCAGGCTCACCAGCCGGAGGCCCTCGTGCAGGCACTCGTCGTTGCGCCGCACGAAGTCCGGCCAGCTCAGGCCGTACCAGACGACCTGCCCGTCGGTGCCCGGGTGCCAGACGGCCGTGAAGCCGCCGTTGGTCTCGAGGTCGGTGATCCGCATGTTCCGGGCGAAGAGGTCCCGGTTCTTCGCGTCGAAATCGGCGGCCGAGAGCCCGGTCCACCAGGTCTCCTCGCCGCCACCCGTGCGCCACACCCCGTTGAGTCGCTTGTCAGCCATGTCCACGCCTCCGTGACCGTCGTCCCGACCGGGGCCAGCGTCCGGCGTCCGGGGGTGCCTCGTCAGCAGTAGCGAGCTACTGCATCCGACGAGGCCTCGGCGACGACCTGCTGCCGCGGTGGACTACGGCATCGACGCGGAACCGGCGACGGCGACCAGATCGGTGCGGTCGGAGAGCCCGAGGCGCGAGCAGGCGCGGTAGATGTGCGACTCGACGGTGCGCACCGAGATCTGGAGCTGCGCGGCGATCTGGCGGTTGGTCAGACCCTGGCCGGCGAGCTGGGCGATCTCGCGTTCCCGGGCCGAGAGGACGACGGGGCCGCCCGCCCCGGTCAGGGCGGGCGTACGGAGCCCGCCGCAGTCGGCCGCCAGCGCCCGGGCCCGCCGTTCGGCGTCCGTCGCGGCCACCAGCTGACGGGCGGCCCGCGCGATCGCGGCCGCCTGGGCGAAGGCGTCGGCGGCCTCCGGGCGCATCCCGGACCGCTCGAGCCGGCCGGCGACCAGGAGCAACCGGGAGGGGTCCTCGGCGGCGAGCGCCTCGGCGTGCTCGGCCGCCAGCCGGGAGCGGGGGGATCCGAGGAGGTCGTCCAGCTCGCGGAGCCGGGGGGCCTGTTCGTGGTCGCCGAGGCGGACGGCGCTCTGGCGGGCGAACACCTCGGCGGCCGCCACGCCGAGCGCCCGGCACCGGTCGCCGGCGGCGCGGGCGGCCTCGACGGCGGCCGGTGACCGTCCCGCGGCGGCGTGCATCCAGGCCCGCGCGAGGTCGAGCTCGAACTCCATCATGGTCACCTGCGGGTGTCGGCGCTCCTCCGCCGCCGTGAGTGCCGTCCGGGCGGCCTCGGTGTCCCCGAGCACCCCGTGGCACTGCGCGACCAGGGCGAGCAGCCAGGCGGACCACCCGCCGCCGTGCCCCGGGAACATCGTCAGCACACCCTCGAAGGCGGGGATCGCCGCCCGCGGTGACCCGAACGCCGCCGCGAGCCGGCCCTCGTAGAGCGCGACCCAGAGTGCGCCCTCGGCGCCGGGGAGGTCACGGGCCCACGCGAGTCGTCGACCGGCCGCGTCCGGTTCGCCGCGCAGGTGGGCGTCGAGCAGCTCGCCGAAGCCGATGTTGCCCGCGTAGTTCGCCATCACCCGACCTCGCAGGGCCGCGGCGAGCCCGCGGTCGACGAGGTCGCCGGGCGGGTGGTCGTCCCCGGTGAGGGCGCGGGCGTACCCGAGGCCCCAGCTCGCGAGGACGACGTCGTCATCGGTCGGTGTGGTCGCGGCCAGGACCCGGGTGCCCCGCTCGATCGCCGCGTCGACCTCCCCGCGGCACGCGGCGATCACGCACCGCATGCCGTCGTGGCGGGGGTCCTCGGGCGCGTCCGGGCCGTGGGCCCGCCGTTCGGCCTCCCGCAGCACGTGTTCGCCGCCCTCGACCGCGTCCGAGCCGGACGCGCCGAAGTGCGCGACGAGCGTGCGCACGAGCACGGCGCGGGTGACCTCGTCCGGACCGGAGGCCTCGTCGACGGCCCCGGCCAGGACCGTGTCGGCCTCGTCGGCGCGCAGCAGGTACACCAGCAGCGCTGCGAGGGCGGTACGGGCGTCGAAGCCGCCGCCGGCACCGACCGCGGCGCGCAGGAGCCGCTCGGCCAGCCCGAAGTCACTCAGGCCGGAGGCCTGACGGGCCGCGGCGAGGAGCAGGGCGGCGTCCGGGGCACGGCCGTTGTCCAGCGACAGCACCGCCCGCCGCAGGTCGTCCCCGGTGCGACCCGCCCCCCGGTCGCCCAGGGCGTCGGAGAGTTCCGCCCGGAGGCGTCGGGCCCGGGGCACGCTGATCCCCGCCCGGATCACCTCGCCGTACAGCGGGTGCGCAGGGCGGGCGTCCCACCGTCCACCGACCTCCTCGAGGGACACCAGTGACCGCTGGGCGACCTCCTCGACGGCGTCCGACCCGGCGAGCGACTCGAGCAGGTCGAGGTCCAGCGGCTCGACGACGGCGAGGAGCTCCAGCACCCGTCGCTGCCCCGCCGTCAACCCGCTCAGCCGGGCCCCGACCAGGTCGGTCAGCACCGGCGACAGCGCGACCTCACCGGGCCACACCCAGGTCCCGGCCTCCGTGCGCAGATGTCCGGCCGCGCGCTCGCCGTCGACCAGGTGGCGCAGCCAGAGCAGGTTGCCGCCCGAGGTCTCGTGCAGCCGGCGGGCGGTGATCGGCTCGACGGGGGCACCGAGCGCCCCGGCCAGCGCGGCGACGGTGCGCGGCCGGTCGAGGGGAGCGACGTCGAGCCGCACGCCCACGTCGTCCTTCCACAGCGCGGTGACCGCCTCCGGGGCGGGCTCGCCCGCCCGCACGGTGAGGACGAGCCGGACCCCGCGCGCGACCAGCCGGGTGACCGCAGCCGCCGAGAGTGCGTCGAGCAGGTGGGCGTCGTCGACGAGCAGGACGTCCCGGCCGTCGCGGGGGCCGAGGGCACCGACCGCGAGCTGGAAGCCGGACAGGTCCGTCGGCACCTCGGGGAGCAGGTCGAGCAGGGCGCCGAGGGGGAGCTCCCGCGACGAGGCGGTGGCGCGGACGACCCCGAGCACCCGGTTCCGCCCGACGCGCTCCAGCAGCTCGAACGCCAGGCGGCTCTTCCCGACCCCGGCCGCGCCCACCAGGACGACCGCGCCCCGCTCGGTCAGCGCGGCCGACGCCCGCGCGAGGTCCTCGTCCCGGCCGGTGAACGGCCACGCCGCCGAATTCACGGCGTGCGCCCGGCCCGGTCCGCACGTGCGACGGCGGCGAGGGCGGCCCGGTCGGCGAGACCGAGCCGCGTGCAGGCCCGGTAGACGTGGGACTCGACCGTGCGCACCGAGACGTGCAGGCGTTCGGCGATCTGCCGGTTGGTCAGGCCCTCGCCGGCGAGCAGGGCGATCTCGCGCTCGCGGTCCGACAGCGGCACCGGCGCGTCCGCCTCGACGACCGCGGGAGTGCGCGCGCCCTCGCCGCCGCCGGCCGCGAGCATCCGTGCGCGCCGTTCGGCCTCGGCCGCGAGGACGAGCCGGCGGTCGGCGCGCGCCAGGGTGGCCGCCCGCGCCGCGGCGTCGGCGGCCTCCAGGACCATCCCGGCGTCCTCGAGGCGGGTCGCGATCTGCAGGACACGCTCGGGATCCTCGGCGGCGAGGGCGACGGCGTGGTCGGCGGCCAGGCGGGAGCGGGGAGTGCGCAGGAGCCGGTCCAGGTCACCGAGGCGCTCGGCCTGCTCCCGGTCGCCGAGGCGCACGGCGGTCTGGCGCAGCAGCACCTCGGCGGCCGCGAGACCGGTGTCCCGGCAGCGGGCGGCGCCGGCCCGACAGGCGTCGACGGCCTCCTGCAGGCGCCCCGACGCGGCGGCGGCCCAGACCCGGGCGAGGTCGTACTCGAAGTCGATCACCGCGATGTGCGGGTGGCGTCGGCGTTCTGCCTCCTCGAGCGCGGCCCGGGCGGCGGCGCCGTCACCGAGGGCGCCGTGACACTGCGCGATGAGCGCCGCGCTCCACCCGCTCCACCCGCCGCCGTGCCCCGGGAACGACGGCAGGGCGGACTCGAGCGCCCGGATCGCCGCGCGCGGCCGGCCCCGGCTGATGGCCATGCGGCCCTCGAAGAGCGCGGCGAACGACGACGCCTGGGGCCCGGTCAGACCGTGGATCCAGTCCAGCCGGTGCTGCGCGCGGGCGGGATCGCCCCGCAGGTCGGCGTCGAGGAGCTCCATGTACCCGATGTTCGCGAGGACCGAGGCGGTGATGCCGCGGCGGGCGGCCTCGATGCCGCGCTCGATCACGGGCCGCAGGTCGTCGTCGCTCCCGCTCAGGGCGGCGAGGAGGCCCACGACGAAGGTCGCGAGGGCGACGGCCTCGTCCGGGCGGGCCTCGTCGGCGAGAACGCCGTCGGCGAGTTCCCGGGCCTCCCGGACGTGCCCCGCGGTCCCGAGGAACATCGAGCGCAGGGCGTCGTAGGCCGGATCGGGGCGGCCGCCGTGGTGCGCGGCCTCGTCCTGATCGATCAAGGCGGGCCCGGAGCGGGGCGGGTCGAGCTGGAAGTGGAGGGACAGGCCCCGCAGGAGGACGGCCTGCTGCCGTTCGGCGTCGCTCGCCGAGGCGGCGCCCGCGGCGAGGACGACGTCGGCCTCGCCCACCCGCATCTGGTAGTCGAGCAGGTGGGCCAGGGCGAGCCGGGCCGAGTACCCTCCGCCGGCCGCGATCGCGGCCCGGAGCAGGCGCTCGGCGAGCCCGAAGTCCCGCAGCCCCGACGCCTGGACCGAGGCCGCGACCAGCTCCCCCGGATCCAGCGGCCGGTCGCTGCCCAGGTCGAGTACCGCCCTACGAAGACCGTCCCCGGCCCGCCGCCCACCGGTGCCGGCCAGGGCCCGGGAGAGCTCACCGCGCACGCGACGGGCCCGCGGCACGCTCATCGTCGCGCGCACCGACTCGCCGTAGAGCGGGTGGGCGAGCCGGACGTCCCAGCGGGCCCCGTCGGGGTGGATCGTCACCAGCCCGCGCTCGGCGACGTCCTCGACGGCGTCCTCACCCACGAGCTCGCCGAGCATGCCCAGCCCCAGCGGCTCGGCGACCGCGAGCAGTTCCAGCACGCGCCGCTGCACCGCCGTCAACGTGCCGATCCGTGCGTCGAGCAGGTCGCGCAGCGCGGGGGAGAGGTCGACCTCGCCCGTCCAGACCCAGGCGGGTCCCTGGCGGGTCAGCCGCCCCGCGGCGCGCTCGCCCTCGACGAGATGGCGCAACCACAGCACGTTGCCGCCCGCCGTCTCGTGCAGCAGCCGGGCCGTACGCGCCTCGAGCGGGCCGCCGAGCACCGTCGTCAGGAGGGCGGCGGACCGGTCCCGCGTGAACGGTTCCAGGTCGATCCGGGGGATCTCCTCGTCCTTCCAGAGGGCGGTCACCGCGTCCGGGGTGGGCTCCCCGCTGCGCAGGGTGATGACGAGTCGGGTGCGTCGACCGCGGGCGAGCTGGTGGACGACCGTCGCGGAGGCGTCGTCGAGCAGGTGGGCGTCGTCGACCACGAGCAGGCCGCCCCGCACCGCCCGGAGCGCGTCGAGTGCAGCCCGCACGTGGTCGGTGTCGGGGGAGGTGACCTCCACGGCGCTGCGGGGGAGTACGTCCACGAGTGCCCCCAGCGGGATCTCGTGCGCGGAGGCGGTCGCCCGGACCAGCCCGACGGCGGGTCCCACGCTCCGGACGGCGAGCTCCCGGGCCAGCCGGCTCTTCCCCACGCCTGCCGGCCCGCCGAGGATGACCGACCCGTGCTCCCGCAGCACGGCCTCGGCGGCGGCCAGCACGTCGTCGCGCTCGGCGAACGGCCACGTCTGCATCTACGCCTCGCGTCCCCTCCGGACCCGGCAGTCGGCGGCAAGTGTTGCTCATCGGGAGCCGTTGTGGTGAAGCCGTCGTGAACTGTGTTTGGCTACGACCTCCCGCCCTGGAGGTCTCGCGTGCACGATCTCGGACCTGCCGCCGCCGCCACCGCCCGCGTGGTCGCGCTGGTGACCGACGACGACCTCGACCGCCCCACCCCCTGCACGGCCTGGCCCGTCCGCGATCTCGTGGAGCACCTCGCCGGCCTCGCGTGGCACTTCGCGGGCGTCGCGCGAGCCACCCCGCCGTCGTCGCCGCCCCCGGCCTCGGACCTGCCCGACGGCTGGCGCGACCTGCTCGCCGAGGAGCTCGCCGAACTCGCGGCGGCATGGCGGAGCGACGAGGCGTGGGAGGGCTCCGACGAGGCCGGCGGGGCGACCATGCCCCGGGCGGCCCTGGGGATCGTCGCCCTCGACGAGGTGGTGCTGCACGGCTGGGACCTCGCCGCCGCCCTCGAGGTCCCGTTCTCGGTGTCCGAGGCCGACGTCGAGGTCTGCCTGCCCTTCGTCGAGCAGGTCGCGGGCATGGACGGCGGCCCGTTCGCCCACCCGCTGCCCGGCGCGGGGGAGTCCTCCGGGCTGGAGCGGCTGCTGCGGCTCTCCGGCCGTGACCCGGCCGCCGGCCCGCCGTCGCTGTAGGTCCGGGCCTCGAGGCTGCGCGATGTCAGCGGTGTCAGCGGTGGCACACGGCTGACGTCCAGCGTCAGCAGTGCGCCACGCTCGACGTGATCACGACCCGTCGGCCGGGCACCGCCGGATGATGCGGTAGTGTTCACGGCGCTGCAGCGGTCGGGCAGCGGTTCGGGACGTGGCGCAGCTTGGTAGCGCACTTGACTGGGGGTCAAGGGGTCGCAGGTTCAAATCCTGTCGTCCCGACAGGACCACGAGGCCCGCTGGCACTGGTGAACCACCAGGTCAGCGGGCCTTTCTCATGCCCCGACCGCGTCGCGCGCGTACTCCCGCATCGCGTCGAGCATCGTGTTCTGCACCGTGTCGACCGGTCGCGGGGCGGCGGCCGCCACCTCCCGGTCCATCTCCACGGGGATGTCGGCCCCGTGGTCGTTGCCGACGCGGGCCATCGACCACCCGCCGAACACCCGCTCCGGGGCGACGTCGGCGTCGAGCAGGGCGACGTGGTCGTGGCGGTGGTCGGCGTGGATCGTGGCGTAGAGGGTGCGGACCACCGACTCCTCGCCCTCGAGCACCTGGACGAACACGTCCTCCCAGATGAGCAGCGCCCCCGTGACGCCCAGTGCGTCGTTCTTCCAGCGCGCGATCTCGAAGATGTCCGCCAGGGCGGCGGCGCGGAGCTCGGGGAGCAGCCGCACGCTGCTGCGGTAGACCAGCCGGAACACGGCCTCGCGGCCCGGGACGGCGGTGTCTCCCATGTCGTGCCCCTCGCGCTGTCGGCCCCGGACCCTCGTCGCTGACCACCGCGCCGATCCGCCGGAATACCCCGTCCCCCGCCGTGCCTACCCCCACCGGCCCACGGCGCGGACCGCGATCGCGGGCGTCGCCGGATCCCGAGGGTGCTGTCCTCCTACGACGAGCGGTAGGCGTGCAGTAGTCCCCGGCCGGTAATGCCGTAGTCGAGTCACTCGAATGGCGGCTCCTGCACCACGCAGCGTCCACCACTATGACGTGAGCCACAGACGGGTCGGCGCATCCGGGGGGCCACGAGGTGGAGCGGGTCGGTGAGTACGAGCTCCTGACGCTCATCGGTGAGGGCGGCATGGGCGAGGTCTGGCGCGCCCGGGATCTGCGCCACGACCGCGACGTCGCCCTCAAGCTCCTGCCCGCCTCGCTGAGCGGGAGCGACGAGTACCGGCACCGGTTCCGGCGGGAGTCCCACCTCGTCGCGCGGCTGCGCGAACCGCACCTCATCCCCATCCACGACTTCGGCGAGATCGACGGGCGCCTCTTCCTCGACATGCGCCTGGTCGAGGGCCGCTCGCTGCAGGACCTCCTCGACGCCGAGGGCGCGCTCCCGGCGAGCCGCACGGTGGCCTTCCTCGGACAGATCGCGGACGCCCTCGACGCGGCCCACGCCGACGGCCTCGTCCACCGTGACGTCAAGCCGTCGAACGTGCTGGTCACCCCCAGCGACTTCGTCTACGTCGTGGACTTCGGCCTGGCGCACGCCGTCGGCTCGCCGCACACCCAGCTGACGCAGACCGGCGTCGCGCTCGGCACCTTGGAGTACATGGCGCCGGAGCGCTTCGCGCAGCGCCCCGTCGACGCCCGCACCGACGTCTACTCGCTGGCCTGCGTGCTCTTCGAGTGCCTGACCGACGAGAAGCCCTTCCCCGGCGACCTCCCGACCCAGATGTACGGGCACCTGTCCCTCGACCCCCCGCGACCCAGCGAGCGCCGGCCCGGCGTGTCCCCGGCCTTCGACGCGGTGGTCGCGCGCGGCATGGCCAAGGAGCCCGCCGACCGCTTCGCCACGGCGGGCGAGCTGGTCGCGGCCGCCCGCGCGGCTCTGCGCACCTCCGCCGGGTCCGGCCCGCGGACGGGCCGGAGCGGGGCGGCCGCGGACCACAGCGCGGTCACCACCGCCATCGCGCCCGGGGCGGTCGCCCTCCTGACGACGGGGTCCGGGCGACGGAGCGCGCCGCCCCGCCCGCCCGTCCCCGGTCGTCCGCGCGACCCGCACCCCTCGGGCCCGACCCCCGGTGCCCCGCTGCCCCAGCTCCGCACCCCGCCGCCGCGCCGGTCCCGACGAGGCCTCCTCGTGGCGACCGTGATCACGGGGGTGGTGGTCGCCGTCGTCGTCGCACTCCTGCTGACCGTCGGGCTCCCGGGTACCTCGCCCGTCCCGCGCCCGGCTCCGGTGGCCGCGAGCCCGACCCCGACCGTCGTGGGCACCGTGCCGGTCGGGTCCTCGCCCGTCGCGATGCAGGTCGCACCCGACGGCCGCTTCGCCTACGTCGCGAACCGCGACGCCGCGACGCTCACGGTGGTCGACGTCGCGGCGGGCTCGGCGGTCGGCACGATCCCGGTGGGCGGCAGCCCGCAGGCCGTCGCGTTCGCTCCCGACGGCGACCGGGCCTACGTGGCCGTCCTCGGCGGGGCCGGCCCGAGCGGGGAGGTCGTCGTCGTGGACCCCGCCTCCGGCGCGGTGACCGCCCGCGTCGCCACCGGGTCGCGGCCCTCGGCGCTCGCCGTGGCCCCCGACGGCGGCCGGATCTACGCCTCCGATCCCGACGGCGGCTCGGTGACGGTCGTCGACGCCGGGTCCGACACCGTGGTCGACCGGATCGCCGTCGGCCGGAACCCGCACGGCGTGGCCCTCTCGCCCGACGGCACCCGCCTCGCCGTCGCGGACTACGACGCCGACACGGTGAGCCTGCTCGACACCACCGGCGGCGGCGCGCCGACGACGGTCCCGGTGGGTCGCTCGCCGCACGCCCTCGCGTGGCACCCCACCGAGCCGTGGGTGTTCGTCACCGACTTCGCCGGCAACGGGCTGACCGTCGTCGACGCCGCGGCCGGCCACGTCCTCGCGACGGTACCCACCGCGGTCCATCCGCAGGCGGTCGCCCCGAGCGCCGACGGCCGCTACGCCTACGTCGCCGCGATCGACGCCAACGTGGTCCAGGTCGTCGACCCCCGGACGGCGACGGTCACCGCGACGATCCCGACCGGCCGGGCGCCGAGCGCGGTCGCCGTCACCCCCGACGGGCGCACCGGATACGTCACCGACCTGCTCGACGGGACGCTCACCGTGCTCCGGTTGGCGGCGTCATGACGGGGTCGACGACGGCGGCGCGGACCCGGGTGATCCGGCTCGGCGCGCGACCGGACGCCCCGCGGCCGGACACCGTGCCCCGCGACCTCGACGACGGCCGCCTCGACCGCGTCGTGGAGCGTCGCTGCGACGAGTTCCGCCGGGTCGGGCGCGCCCACCACCTGGCCGTCGAGACCGGCGGGGCGACCACGGGCTCGCTGTCCTACGTCGACCTCGACACGGCGGCGATCAAGCTGGCCCGCTACCTGCGGCGACGCCGGTTCGAGGCCGGCGACCGGATCGCGGTGCTGCTCGAACGCCCCGTCGACGCCCTCGTCGCCCAGCTCGCGATCGCCAAGATCGGGGCCGCCTGGGTCCCGCTCGACCACGCCCTGCCCGACGCGGCCCTCGCCGCCGTCGTGCACGCCTCCGGGGCGGGCACGGTCCTGACCACCGCCGAGCACGCCCCGCGGCTCCGGGCGACCGACGTCGACGCCGTCTACCTCGACCGGGTCGCCGCCCACGTCGACGCCGAGGACACCCACCGGCTCACCCCCGCCGAGCGGGGCACGGTCGGCGACTCCCCGGCCTACGTCGTCGTCCACGCGCAGGACACCGGGGGCGGGCGGTCCGCGGACGCCGCCCCCGCGCTCCGGGCGCCCGCCGTCGACCACGCCGCGATCACCGACCGGGTCCGGGTCCTCGGGGACCTGCTCGGACTGACCGCCGCCGACCGGGTGCTGCACGACCACCGCCGCGGCTCCGACCTCGCCGTGCTCGAGACGTGGGTCCCGTGGTCCCGGGGCGCCACGGTGGTCGCCCCACCTCCCGGCCAGCAGCTCCGTGGCCCGGCCCTCGCGGCGTTCCTCCGGGCGACGGCGACGACGGTCCTCGTCGCCGAGCCCACCGCCCTGGACGGCGTCGACCCGGACCTGCCCGACCTGCGGCTGCTGGTGCTCGTCGGCCCCGAGGCACCCGCGGCGGCCGTGGCCCGGTGGCAGGCCCCGGGCCGCCGGACGCTCGGGCTGCACGGCGCCCCGGAGGCGGGAGTGGTCGCGTTCTGGACCGACCTGACGGCCGGCACCCCCGTGCGCCGGCCGCTCGCCGGGCTCGACGTCGTCCTGCTCGACCCGGACGACCCCCGCCGGGCGCTCCCGCCGGGCCGGGTCGGCGAGATCGGCCTCACCGGCCGCGGCGTGGCGGGCGGTTACGTCGGCCGGCCCGAGCTCACCGAGGAGGCCTTCGTCCCGATCCCGGGCCAGCCCGGACGTCGGACGTTCCGCACCGGCGACCTCGGGCGGCTCACCCCCGACCGCGGGATCGAGTGGGCCGGCCGCGCGGAGGGCGCGGGCGGCCGGGGCCTGCGCGTGCGCCCCGTGTCCGCCCCGGCGCCGGCCCTGACGCGGCGGTCCGGCGTGCCGGGCCGGACCTCGGTGATGCCGCTGCACCCCGCGAAGCCCCGGGGACCGGTCCGCCCGGAGGGCCTCGACGCCCCGACCGTCGCGCAGCCCGCGGAGACGGTGAACCTCGACCTCGGCCGGACCACCGCCGTCCCGACGGTGGCGATGCCGCCGACCCCGCCGCGACCTCCGCAGGGCCCACCGACGCGCGGCGGGCCGGGGACGTCGGGCGGCGGCCCCGACGTCCGTGCTGCGCTCACCTCGATCCTCGCCGAGGTGCTCGGCCGCGACGAGATCCCCGCCGACGCCGACTTCTTCGGCGACCTCGGGGCCGACTCGCTGCTGATGGCGCGCTTCTGCGCCCGCATCCGCAAGCACCCGGACCTGCCGTCGGCGGCGATGCAGGACGTCTACCAGCACCCCACCCTCGCCGGGCTCGCCGACGCGCTCGCCCCGGCCCCGCGCACCCCCGACGTCGCGGGCGCCGCCCGGGTCCGCGCCGGGCTCGCGGCCACCCTCGCGGAGGTCCTCGGCCGCAGCGAGGTCGCCGAGGACGCCGACTTCTTCCGCGACCTGGGCGCGGACTCGCTGCTGATGGCCCGGTTCTGCGCACGGCTGCGCAAGCACCCGGACCTGCCGACGGTGGGCATGCCCGACGTCTACCGGAACCCGACCCTGCTCGCCCTCGCAGCGGCGCTCGGCCCGGCCGCCGGGTCCGCCGCCGCGGAGGAGCCCGACGCCGACGAGGCCGACACGGGGACCGACAGCGAGGGCGCCGACCCGACCCGGCCCCGCACGGGCACCGGCGCGTTCGTCCTGTGCGGGGTCGCCCAGCTCCTCTGCTTCCTCGCCTACAGCTACCTCGTCGCGCTGTTCCTCACGTGGGCCGCGACGTACGTGACCGCCGCGACCGGACCGCTCGCCACCTACGGGCGGGCCGTCCTCGTCGGCGCCGCCGGACTGGTCGCGGGCATCGCCGGGCCGATCCTCGCCAAGTGGGTGCTCGTCGGACGCTGGCGCCCCGGCTCGATCCCCGTGTGGAGCGCCGGCTACCTGCGCTTCTGGGTGGTCAAGACGCTGGTGCGCACGAGCCCGGCCCGCCTGTTCGCCGGCACGCCGCTGCACACCCTGCACCTGCGGGCCCTCGGCGCGCGGATCGGCCGGGGCGTGGTGATCCTCAGCCCGCAGATCCCCGTCTGCACCGACCTCTTCAGCGCCGGCGACGGGGCCCTGATCCGCAAGGACGCCGTCGTCGCCTGCTACCGGGCGCACGACGGACGGGTCGAGATCGGCGGGGTCAGCCTCGGGGCCGCCGTCGTCGTCGGGGAGTCGACCGTGCTCGACGTCCGGACCTCGATGGGGGACGGCTCCTCGTTGGCGCACAGCTCCGCCCTGCACGCCGGCCAGACGGTGCCGGCGGGGGAGCACTGGCACGGGTCACCCGCCCGGCGGGCGGAGGCGGGCATGCCCACCGTGCCTCCCGCGTCGGCCACCGCTCCGCGCCGCGCGCTCTACTCGATCGGCGTGCTCGTGATCGCCCTGGGCGTGCTGCTGCCCGCCGGGTTCGTGGCCTTCGCCGCCCTGCGCGCCCTCGTCCCGCACGTCGCGGCGCTGCTCGAGCCGCGGGCCGGCGCGCTCACCGACCCCGGCTTCTACCTCACGACGCTGCTGCTCTCCGGCGCGCTCTACCTCGCGGTGATCGTGCTCGGGCTGGCGCTGGTCACCACCGTGCCCCGGCTGCTGGCGCTCGGCCTGCGCCCCGACACCGTGTACCCGCTCTTCGGCCTGCGCTACTGGCTGCACCGCTCGATCGGGACGCTCACCAACATCAAGCCCTTCGTCGAGCTGTTCGGCGACAGCTCCGCCGTCGCGCACTACCTCACGGCGATCGGCTACCGGCTGCGGCCGCTGCAGCAGACCGGCTCCAACTTCGGCATGGCGGTCAAGCACGAGAACCCGTTCCTCACGGTGGTGGGCGCGGGGACGGTGGTGGCGGACAACCTCTCGGTGATGAACGCCGAGTACTCGGCGACCTCCTTCCGCGTCTCCGCGACCCGGATCGGCGCGAACAACTTCCTCGGCAACCGCATCGCCTACCCGCCGCAGGGCCGCACCGGCGACGACTGCCTACTGGCGACCAAGGTGGCGGTGCCGCAGCACGGGCCGATCCGCCAGGGCGTCGGGCTCCTCGGGTCGCCCAGTTTCGAGATCCCGCGCACCGTCGCCCGCGACAGCGGGCTCGACGTCACCGACCCCGCCGAGCTGGCCGCCTCGCTGCGCCGCAAGAACCGGCACAACGCGGTGTCCATGGTGCTGCACCTGTTCGTCCGGTGGGTCTACGCCTTCCTCCTGCTCGTCGCCGTGGCGGCCGTGAGCTCGCTGCCGATCACCGCGGGGGCGGCCGAGGTCGTCCTCGTCGAGGTGATCGGCCTCGTCCTGCTCGCCCTCTGGTGGATCCTCGTCGAGCGCTGCCTGCGTCCGCTGATGACCCGAGCCCCGCAGGGCTGCTCGATCTACGACCCGGCCTTCTGGCGCCACGAGCGGTACTGGAAGGTGCCCGAACCGGACTGGGTGCAGCTCGCCAACGGCACCCCGCTCAAGCCGTGGCTCTGGCGCCGGCTCGGGGTGCGGGTGGGCGCCCGGGTCTTCGACGACGGCGTCGTCCTCACCGAGAAGTCGTTCACCTCCCTCGGCGACGACACCACCCTCGGCGAGGGCACCGTCGTCCAGTGCCACTCCCAGGAGGACGGCGGCTTCAAGTCCGACCACGTCGTCATCGGCGCCCGCGTCACGCTGGGCGTCGGCTCGTTCGTGCACTACGGCACGACGATCGGCGACGACGCCGTCCTCGCGCCCGACACCTTCCTCATGAAGGGCGAGGAGGTGCCGCCGGGGGAGCACTGGAGCGGCAACCCCGCCCGCGCCACCCGGCGCGCCCCCTCCCGTTCCCGACGACGGGTCGCGGCGTCGGCTCCGGACCCCCGCCCCGGACCCCCGCCCGGCCCGCCGCCCGGGCCCCCGCCCCCGCCCCCGGGACGCGTCCCGCCCGGCGGCCCCCGCGTCACGCCCGGGGTCGGCCTCGTCGACGCCGCCCGACCGAGAGAGGACCGACGGCCCCGATGACCACCGTGCAGGACACCGCCGCCACCACCCGTCCCGACTGGCGCGCCGTCGTGGCGAGCGGCGCGACCGAGCTCCCGAGCTGGCCCGCGAACCCCCCGGAGCCCGCAGGGAGCACCGGGAGCCGGGTCCAGCCCGTCCCCGCCGACCTCGGCGCGGTGATCCGGCGGGTCGCGCACGACCACGGCGTCGGGATCGGCGCCGTGGTCCTCGCTGCTCACGCCCGGGTCGTCGCCGCGCTGACCGGCGAGCCCGACGTGCTCACCGCCCTCGTCGTCGGCGCCGGCCACGAGCCGCGGCCCTGCCGGGTCGACACCGGCGTCGCGTCCGGCTCGGAGCTGATCATCGCCGCCCACGCCGCGCTGGTCGGCGCCGCGGGCGCGGCCGACCCGCAGGACGCCGACCGGACCCTCGCCGCGCTGCGGACCGACCGCGCCGTCGGGACCTGGCCACCCACCGTGCTCGACACGACCGTGGCGGAGGACCCGGGGCCGGCGCCGCTGCCGGAGGCCGTCGTGCTGCGGGTGGTCTGGAGCGTCGGCGCGTTGCGGGTCGACCACCGTGCCGACGTGCTCGACGGCGGCGCCGCGGGCCGAATCCTCGGTTACCACCTCACCGCGCTGCGGCAACTGACCGCCGACCCCGCGGGCCCTCCGACCCGGGGTTGTCTCCTCGATGCCGCCGAGCTGGCGTACCAGATCGACGGACTCGCGGGCCCGACCCGCGAGCTGCCCGACCGCCGCCCGCACGACCTGGTCCGCGACCAGGCCGCGCTCCGCCCCGACGCGGTCGCGCTCGTGCGGGGCGAGGAGACCTGGACCTACCGCGAGCTCGACGAGCGGTCCGACGCGATCGCCCGCGCGCTGCTCGCCCGCGGGCTCGGCCCCGAGGACGTCGTCGCCGTCGTCGCCGAACGCACCCTCGGCTGGGCCGCCACCGTCCTCGCGATCCTCAAGGCGGGCGGGGCCTACCTGCCGCTCGAGCCCCACTTCCCGGCCGGGCGGATCGCCGGGGTCCTACGCCGGGCGGGCGCCCGGTTCGTGGTCACCGAACCCGGGGCGACCGCCACGCTCGACGAGGCCCTGGCGGACCTCGACGCGGCGGCGCCGGTCCGGCTGCTCGTCGACGAGGCGCGGGCCGAGCACCATCCCGACGTCGACCCGCGGGTCGAGGTCGGTCCCGACCGGCTGGCCTACCTGTACTTCACCTCGGGCTCCACCGGTGAGCCCAAGGGCGCGATGTGCGAGCACGCCGGGATGCTCAACCACCTCCTCGCGAAGATCGACGACCTGGGCATCGACGAGCACGCGGTGGTGGCCCAGACCGCCCCGCAGTGCTTCGACATCTCCCTCTGGCAGCTGGTCGCGGGCTGGCTGGTCGGGGCGACCACGGTGCTCGTCGAGCAGGAGGTCGTCCTCGACGTCCCGCGCTTCGTCGACCTCCTCGCCCGGCGTCGGGTGACCGTCGCCCAGCTCGTGCCGTCCTACCTCGACGTCGTCGTCTCCTTCCTCGAGCAGACCCCGGTCGTGCTCCCGGACCTGCGCCGGGTGGCCGTCACCGGCGAGGCGGTGAAGAAGGAACTGGTCGTCCGCTGGTTCGCCGTCTGCCCCGACGTGCCGCTGGTGAACGCCTACGGGCTCACCGAGACCAGCGACGACACCAACCACGAGGTGCTCACCGCCGTGCCCGACCACGAGCGGATCCCGCTCGGGCCCGCCGTGCAGAACGTCCGCGTCTACGTCGTCGACCCGGCCCTGGTCCCGGTGCCGCTCGGCGCCCCCGGCGAGATCGTCTTCTCCGGGGTCTGCGTGGGCCGCGGCTACGTCAACGACCCCGAGCGGACCCGCGCCGCGTTCGTGCCCGACCCGCTGCGCCCGGGGGAGCGGCTCTACCGCAGCGGCGACCACGGCCGGTGGCTGCCCGACGGCAAGCTCGACTTCCTCGGCCGCCGCGACCACCAGGTCAAGATCTCCGGCTTCCGCATCGAGATCGGCGAGATCGAGAACACGATGCTGCGCGGTCCCGGGATCCGCGACGCCGCGGTGGTCGTCAGCGAGCGGCCGGGACGCGGCAGGCAGCTCGTCGGCTTCTACGGCGCCGCCGCCCCCGTTCCCGACGACGAGCTCCGCGGGCTGCTCGCGGCCTCCCTGCCGCACTACATGGTGCCGCCGGTCCTGCACCACCGCGACGCCCTCCCGGTCACCGCCAACGGGAAGATCGACCGCAAGGCCCTGACCGCGCTGGCCCTCGAGCTCGACGCCCCGGAGGAGCCGGTCGGCGATGCGGCGCCGCTGACCCCGACCGAGCAGCGGCTGGCGGCGGTGTGGGCGCCCCTGCTCGGCGTCGACGAGAGCGCGATCGGCCGCGACACCCATTTCTTCGAGCGCGGGGGGTCCTCGCTGCTCGCCGTGAAGATGGCCGTCCGGCTCCAGAAGGCGGTCAGCCTCCCGGAGATCGGCGAGCACCCCGTCCTCGCCGACCTCGCCGCCCTCCTCGACGAGCGTGCGGCCACCCCGACCCCCGCGCCCGCCCCGTGACCGCCCCGTGACCGCCCAGGAGACGACCATGTCCACCGCCGCTGCCCCCGCCGCTGCCCCCGACGCGGTCCCGTCCGGCGCCGACGGGGCGCCCGTCTTCGCCGTGATCCCCGGTGCCCAGGTCGCCGGCGCCCTGCACGGGCGGGAACGCGCGATCGTCGACGTCGTCGAGCAGGCCTACCGGATGCACGGAGCCGGGCTGACCAGCAACCCGCCGTCGTACTTCCTGCGCTTCCCGGACAAGCCGAACTCCCGGATCATCGCCCTGCCCGCCTCGGTCGGCGGCGACGTGGGCGTCGACGGCATCAAGTGGGTCTCGAGCTTCCCCGACAACGTCGCCGCCGGACGGCCCCGCGCCTCGGCGGTGCTCATCCTCAACGACCACGCGACCGGCTATCCCTTCGCGTGCCTCGAGGCCTCGATCATCAACGCCGTCCGGACGTCGGCCTCGGCCGCCCTCGCCGCCGACCGCCTCACCGCCGGCCGGCCGCGGCCCCGTCGGGTGGGCTTCTTCGGCGTCGGGCTGATCGCGCGCTACCTGCACACCTACCTCGCCGCGACCGGGTGGGAGTTCGACGAGGTCGGGGTGTACGACCTGAACCCGGAGAGCGCCGTCGGCTTCCGCGGCTACCTGTCCGCCCACGACCCGGCGACCACGGTGCGCATCCACCCCGACGCCGAGTCGCTCGTGCGCTCGAGCGACCTGCTGGTCTTCGCGACGATCGCGGGCGAGCCGCACGTCCACGACCCGGCCTGGTTCGACCACCACCCCCTGGTCCTGCACGTCTCGCTGCGTGACCTCGACCCCGTGATCGTGCTCGGCGCGACGAACGTCGTCGACGACGTCGACCACTGCCTGCGGGCGAACACCTCGCTGCACCTCGCCGAGCAGCAGATCGGGAACCGGGACTTCGTCGACGGCACGCTCGACGACGTCCTGACGGGCCGGCTGACCCCGCCGCAGAACCGCACCACCGTGTTCTCGCCGTTCGGACTCGGAATTCTGGATCTCGCCGTCGGAAAGGCCGTGTACGACGAGATCGCCCGCAGCGGGAGTCTGCAGGAGATCGACGGGTTCTTCCACGAGATGCAGCGCTACGGGACGGGTCCCGAACGGCGCTGAGACGAGATCCGAAATGGTCGGTGACGGCCGGTGACCGGGCGTGGCGAAAAGCGTCAGATCAATTCCGGAACAGCGGCGCACAGGGCATGCTGGGCGCCTGACGGCGGGCCGAGGGGGCAGCGCGATGAGTGATTCGAACGACGACTCCGGTACGACCGTGCGCATCCAGCTGCACGGTCTCGACGCGCAGACCGTCGCCGTCGCCCCGGGGACGACCGTGCAGGTCTCCTACGTCGCGGGCGGGAAGGCGGCGCTGGTCACGCCGGACGCGCCCGGTCCCCGTCCCGCCCCGCCGCCGGTGCGCGACGGTCGCCGGCCAGCCGGTCCGCGCCCGCCGGGACCGACCGTCGGGTCGCCGAACATCGTCTCGGCGCCGCAGCAGTTCAACACCCACGATCTGTTCGTCGACCTGCGCCCGATCGTCGACCAGGCGCTGTTCTGCAAGGTCGAGGGAATGAACTTCGCCGGGTCGGTCAAGCTCAAGGCGGCCGCCGCGATGGTGGAGGCCGCCGAGATCGCGGGACAACTGAATCCGTGGTCGATCATCGTCGAGTCGTCGTCGGGCAATCTCGGGGTCGCGCTCGCCATGGTCAGCGCGAATCGGGGCTACCGATTCATCTGCGTCACCGACGACCGGTGCAATCCGCAGACCCGCCGGTTGATGGAGACCTACGGCGCGGAGGTGCACGTGATCTCCACCCCGCACCCGGAGACCGGTCTGCTCGGGGCCCGGCTCGAGCACCTGCGCGAACTCTGCGACCGCAACCCCGACACCGTCTGGCTCAACCAGTACGAGAACCCCGCCAACGCGGGGGCGCACTACGCGACCACCGCCCCGGCGATCGCCCGTGCCTTCCCCGCCCTCGAGGTGCTCTTCGTCGGGGCCGGGACCACCGGCACGCTCATGGGCAACGCCCGGTGGTTCAAGCAGTACCGGCCCGACGTGCGCGTGGTCGCGATCGACGTCGAGGGGTCGGTCAGCTTCGGCGGGCCGGCCGCGCCCCGCCACATCCCCGGCCTCGGCATGGGGATGACGCCGCCGGCCCTGGACCGCTCGCTCGTCGACGACGTGGTGATGGTCCCCGAGACCGAGACGCTGCGGATGTGCCAGCGCCTCGCGATGCGCGGCTTCCTGTTCGGGGGCTCGACCGGCACCGTCGTCGCCGGTGCCGCCGGCTGGCTCGCCCGGCACGCCCGACCCGACACGCCCGCGGTGACCCTCGCGCCCGACCAGGGCGAGCGCTACCTCGACACCGTCTACGCCCCGGCGTGGCGCGAGGAGCACTACGGCACCGCCGGCCACCTCTCCCGCCCGCACCGGCTGCCCGACGCGGGCGCCGCCGTCCCACCCCCGCCGTCGGAGGAGTGACCATGTCCGCGACCCTCGGGCCCCCCGCCGCCCCGCTCGACCTGCAGGCGGGCCGACCACCGATCCTGCGCGCCGACGGGGCCGCCGACCCCGTCGGGTGGACCACCCACCACCGCACCGAGGTGCGCCAGATCCTGGCCCGGCACGGGTCGGTACTGGTGCGCGGTCTCGGGCTGCGCGACCCGGCGCTCACCGCCGCGGTGATGCAGCGGCTCACGTCGGGCGGTCTGCGGCCCGAGCGCGAGCCGTTCGCGCCGCGCACCCGGCTCGTCGACGGGCTGCAGTCGGCCACCCCCTGGCCCGCCACGCAGCAGATGTGCCTGCACCACGAGCTGAGCTACGTGCCCGACCCGCCCGCGTTCCTGTTCTTCGCCTGCCTCGTCCCGCCCGCACGCGGCGGGGCGACACCGGTCGGCGACGGCGCCGCCGTGCTCGCGGCCCTGCCGCCCGCCCTCGTCGCCCGCTTCGAGCGCGAGGGCTGGTTGCTGGTCCGGCACTACAACGACGACGTCGGCGCGTCCTGGGCCGAGGCGTTCGGCACCGGCGACCGGGCCGCCGTCGAGCAGTACTGCCGGTCCCAGGGCATCGAGTTCAGCTGGGACCCCGACGGCGGGCTGCGCACCCGGCAGCGGCGGCGGGCCGTGGTCCGCCACCCGGTCGACGGGCGCCCCTGCTGGTTCAACCAGGTGGCCTTCCTCAGCGAGTGGGCCCTGGACCCCGACGTCCGGGAGTACCTCGTCGAGCTGCACGGGCCCGACGGGCTGCCCTTCACCACGCGCTTCGGTGACGGCGAGCCGATCGGGCAGGACGTCGTCGACGTGATCAACGAGGCCTACACGGCACACACCCTGCGCGAGCCGTGGCAGGCCGGGGACCTGCTGGTCCTCGACAACATCCGCACCGCGCACGGCCGCGACGCCTACGAGGGCGACCGCACGGTCGTCGTGGGCATGGCCGACCCGGTCCGGCTGTAGCGGAGGACACCGATGGCGTCCGAACGGTGCACCCGGCCCGACCGCCGGGCGGTCCTGGTCGGCGGCGCGCTGGCCTCGCTCACCGCCGCGTGCGGCGGTGCCCGACCCGCGCCACCCGCGCAGGCCCCCGGGCCGGACGGCTTCGCCCCCGGACAGCCCGTCGCCGAGGCGGTGGCCGGGGGCCCGGGCACCGTGCTCGGACCCGCGGACGCCGTCCCACCGGGTGGGGGAGTCGTCTACGGGCGCCTCGCCGTCGTCGTGACCCGCACGACGGCGGGTGAGCTCCGCGGCTTCTCGGCGGTCTGCCCGCACGACGGGTGCCTCGTCAACGAGGTCACCGACGCGTCGATCGTCTGCCCCTGCCACGGCAGTCGCTTCGACCTCGACGGCGCGGTCACCCGGGGCCCGGCCCGCGGCCCGCTCGCGGCCCGCCCGGTCCGGGTCGACCGCGGACACCTGGTGCTGGACTAGGAAGGGACGGCACGACATGGACCAGTTCGGGCAGTACGAGATCGGCGAGCTCATCGGCGCCGGGGGCATGGGGCAGGTGCACCGCGCCTTCGACACCCGCCGCAACCGGGACGTGGCGCTCAAACTGCTGCCCGAGTCGACCAGCCGCGACCCGATCTTCCAGCGGCGGTTCCGGCAGGAGTCCTACGCGGTCGCCAAGCTGCGCGAGCCGCACGTCGTCCCCATCCACGACTACGGCGAGATCGACGGCCGGCTGTTCATCGACATGCGCCTGGTCGACGGCAAGCCGCTGGCCCAGGTCATCGACGAGGACGGCCCGCTCGGGCCCGAGCGGGCGGTCGCGCTCGTCGCACAGGTGGCCGAGGCCCTCGACGCGGCGCACGCCGAGGGGCTCGTGCACCGCGACATCAAGCCGTCCAACATCCTGGTGACCCCCAGCGACTTCGCCTACGTCGTCGACTTCGGGCTCGCCCACGCCGCGGGACACACCCGCTCGTGGGCGACCGTGTCCGGGGCGACGCTGGGCACGCTCGACTACATGGCGCCCGAGCGGTTCGAGAACCGCGAGGTCGACGCCCGCACCGACGTCTACGCACTCGCGTGCGTGCTCTTCGAGTGCCTCACCGCCGCCAAGCCGTTCCCCGGTTCCGACCTGCCGTCGCAGATGTACGCCCACGTCTACCTCAGCCCGCGTCGTCCGAGCGACGTCACGGGCGGGATCGACGCCGCGCTGGACGACGTCGTCGTGCGCGGGATGGCCAAGGACCCGGCCGAGCGCTTCGCCGGTGCCGGTGAGCTGGCCCGCGCCGCGCGGGCGGCCATCGAGGGGTCACCGTCCGCGCCGGTCCCGGTCGCCGGCACCACGACGGGTGGCGCACCCGTGGCCGCCGCCGCGGCACCGGCCGGCTCGGTCGCCGGCGGCGTCGCGACGGCCGAGCCGGCCGCCCGGGTCGCCGAGCCCGTCTCCGCGCCCCCCTCCGCCGGGGGCGCCCTCGACGCGCCCACCACCGCCGTGGCCACCGCCGAGGCACCGACCACCACCGTCCCGAGATCGGGGGCGGGCTCGCCGGCGTCGCCACCCCGGCCTCCCGGGCCTCCCCGGTCCGCGCAGTCTCCGCCGTCGTCGGCCCCCGTCCCGCCGCCGGACCGGCCCGTCGAGCCGCCGGTGGCCGCCGCCCCGGCACCGCGGGGCCGGCGCCGGGCCGTGCTGCTCGGCGCCGCCGCGGCGCTGGTGGTCGTGGCCGTCGCCCTGACCGTCGGGATCGTCCTGGGGCGGGGCACCGGATCCGTCGACGGCGGTTTCGCGGCAGGGCAGCAGGGTGCCGCGACGGCACCGGTCCGCCCCGTCGTCGCGAACTCCGTGGCGACCCCGACCGTGGCCCAGACGGTGCCGGTGGGCCCCACCCCCGGCTACATGGAGATCGCACCGAACGGGAAGTTCGCCTACATCGCGAACCGGCAGGCCGGGATGGTGACGGTCTTCGACACCACCCGGAACGTCGTCACCGGCACCATCCCCGTCCCCGAGGGCGGACCGCAGTTCGTCGCCTTCTCCCCGGACAGCGGTCGGGCCTACGTCAGCGTCACCAACCAGGACTACTCGGTCAGCGAGGTGGCGGTCATCGACACCCGCACGGCGGCCGTGGTCGCCCGGGTACCCACCGGCAAGCGGCCCTTCGCGCTGCACGTCGCCCCCGACGGCTCGAAGGTGTACGTGCCCAACCACGACTCCAGCTCGATCACGGTCATCGACGCCGCGACCGACGCCGTCGTCAACACCATCGTCGTCGCGCCGAACCCGCACTGGGTCGACCTCTCGCCCGACGGCACCCGGCTCTACGCGGCCAACCACGAGTCGAACCTCATCACCACCATCGACACCGCGACGGACACGATCCTGAGCACGACGCCCGTCGGGAAGAGCCCGCACTCCATCGTGCGGATGCCGAACACGCCGCTGCTGCTCAACGCCAACTACGACGACAACACGCTGTCGGTGACCGACACCGACACCGGGAAGGTCGTCGCCACCATCCCCACCCAGGACCACCCGCAGGACATCACGCTCGCCGCCGACAACAAGCACGCCTACATCGCGCCGGTCGACGCCAACTCCATCCAGGTCCTCGACACCACGACGATGCAGATCACCGCGACCGTCCCGACCGGCCGCGGCCCGACGAGCGTGGCGGTCGGCCCCGAGGGGCGGCAGGCCTACGTGACCAACCTGCTCGACGGCACCGTCACCATCCTCAACATCGCCAGCACCGCCTGAGGGCACGGGTCACGGGCGCCTATCCTCGGCGCCCGTGTCCGCCCGCCGGTGCCCCTGCGCCTCCGCCGAGACCTTCGACGCGTGCTGCGGGCGCTACCTCGGCCCCGACGGCGCCGCGCCGCCCACCGCCGAGGCGCTGATGCGCTCGCGCTACACGGCGTTCGTGGACCACGACGTCGAGCACCTGCTGCGGACCTGGCACCCGTCGACCCGGCCGGCGTCGCTCGATCTCGACCCGCAGACCCGGTGGCGGGGCCTCGAGATCGTCGACCGGGTCGGCGGCGGCCCGTTCGACTCCGACGGGACCGTCGAGTTCCGCGCCCACCACCGCGACGGCGTGCAGCACGAGCGCAGCCGGTTCGTCCGCGAGAACGGTCGGTGGTCCTACCTCGACGGGACCGTCGCGGGCTGATCAGCGGCGATCCGTGGTTCGATCACGGTTCGCGAACAGTTGGGGGTACGACGGTGAACCTCGCTCAGAACCTGGTCGACACGGCGGACAGGTCCCCGGACGGGATCGCGCTCCGCGCCGGAGGGACGACGATCGACTACGCGTCGTTCCTCGACTCCGCCCGCGCGGTCGCGGGCGCGCTGCACGAGCTCGGCGTGGCGCCGGGGGACCGGATCGGGCTCGTCTCGTCCAACGTCCCCGCGTTCCCCGTCGGGTTCTACGGGGCCCTGATCGCGGGTGCCGCCGTCGTGCCCATGAACCCGCTGCTCACCCAGCGCGAGATCAGCTACTACCTCGAGGACTCCGGGGCGAGCGTCGTCATCGCGCTCGACGAGGTCGCCCAGGCCGCCCGCGGCGCGGCGGAGGCCGCGGGCCTGGCGGTACTCGAGCTCCCCGCGGCCGGGCCGGCCGACGGGCAGCTGGACGGCGAGCCGGTCGTCGACCCGGTCGAGCGCTCGGACTCCGACCTCGCCGTCATCCTCTACACCTCGGGCACCACGGGGCAGCCCAAGGGCGCGATGCTGACCCACCAGAACCTCGACTCGAACTGCCGCACCACGGTCGAGGCCCTCATCCGCACCACCCCCGACGACGTGATCATGGGCTGCCTGCCGCTCTTCCACGTCTTCGGCCTGACCTGCGGGCTCAACGCCTCCGTCGTCTCGGGGGCGTCGCTCGCGCTCATCCCGCGTTTCGACCCCGCGGCGGTCCTCGAGATCATCGAGGAGCAGCGCGTCACGGTCTTCGAGGGCGTGCCGACGATGTACGGCGCCCTGCTCGACACCGACGCGCAGGCCGACACGAGTAGCCTGCGCACCTGCATCTCCGGGGGCGCCGCGCTGCCGGTCGAGCTGTTGCACTCGTTCGAGAAGAAGTTCGACGCCACGATCCTGGAGGGCTACGGCCTGTCCGAGACCTCGCCGGTCGCCTCCTTCAACCAGCCCGACGAGGAGCGCAAGGCCGGCTCGATCGGTCGGCCCGTGCCCGGCATGGAGCTGCGGCTCGTCGACGACGACGGGAACGACGTGCCGGTCGGCGAGGTCGGCGAGATCGCGATCCGCGGCGAGGGCGTGATGGCGGGGTACTTCGGCCGTGACGAGGCCACCGCCGAGTCGATCCCCGACGGCTGGTTCCGCTCGGGCGACCTCGCGAAGGTCGACGAGGACGGCTACTTCTTCATCGTCGACCGCAAGAAACAGCTGATCATCCGCGGGGGCTACAACGTCTACCCGCGGGAGATCGAGGAGGTGCTCTACCAGTACCCGTCGGTCGCCGAGGTCGCGGTGGTGGGGCTGAAGCACTCCCGGCTCGGCGAGGAGGTCGGCGCCGCGATCTCCGTGCGGGGCGGGGCCGACATCGACGTCGAGGAGGTCAAGGCGTTCGCGAAGGAGCAGCTCGCGGCCTACAAGTACCCCCGCCACGTCTGGGTCGTCGACGCGCTGCCGAAGGGGCCGACCGGTAAGATCCTGCACCGGGAGGTCGAGCCGCCGTCCGACCTCGAGGTGGAGTGACGCGGCCCGCCTCCGGCACCACGACCGGCACGACGACCGGCATGGAAGCCGCCCGCCCCGGGCGCTCGACGAGGTGTTCGACGCGCACGGGGTCGCGGTGGCCTACCTGTTCGTCCGCCGGGGAGCCGGCGTGGGACGCCACGGCTCGCCTCGCCGCGGACCTCGCCCCGGTGTTCGGGACGGCGGTGGACGTCGTCGACCTCGAGCCGGCCACCCTCGTGCTGCGGGGACTCGTGGCCGACCGGGGGCGGCTCCTGCAGTCGACCGACGAAGCCCGCCGCGTGCGGTTCGAGGTCGATGCGCGGATGGCCTCGGCAACCGAGGCCCTTCAGGACGTCCTCGACGCGACTCGTCCCGTCCCGTCCCCGCTCAACTCGACAGGTGCGGCGCCGGCAGGGCACGCGAGCCGGTGGCTACGGCAGACCCGGCGCGAGGAGGCGTGCGAGGGCTGATGGACATCGGACTCCTGGCCGCGGGCGCAGGGGCCGGCAGCGCAGGAGTCGGAGCGATGGCCGTGGTGCAGGGTGCCCGCGTCTGGTGGCGAGGACGTCCCGAGCACCACCGTGCACGGCGAGAGGCCGGATAGGCGACCACGGAGGGCGGGCAGGCTGCGAAGCGCGAGGTATCGGGGGTTGCCCATCCAGGGACGAGACTGGTGGGGGTGAGGCTCTGTCGCGCGGCAGTCATCAGCACCTTCGCCATCGCCGTCGTCGCGGGCGTCGTGGCGCTGGTGGCGGCGACCGTCGGCGAAGACGTCGAGACGTTCGCGGACGGGTTCGACCCCACCGTGAGCCATACGCTCCGAGGGCCGGTACTGGAGCGCTACCGAGCCGAGGGCGGGCCAGCCGGCCCTCTGGGTCTCCCGCTCTCCGATGAGTCCCCGACCACGTTCGAGCCAATGACATCGCGAGGAGCCGACCGGGAGGTCGGCTTTCGACACGGCGCGATCTACCTGGACTCGCAGAGCGGCCACACGTGGTTCGGGGTCTGGTACGCCTACCTCCCGCCAGACCCGATCCCGTAGGTCAAGATCGAGGCAGTATCGAGGCAGTATCAAGCCCCCGTGACACGCTCCGCGGAGCTGGACGTGGAAGCACGAAGCAGCAGGTCAGCGCGCATGCGACGGCGGCGGGGGAGACCCCGGAATCGGCCAAGGGCCCGTGCAGACCGAAGGGGGCGCTCGTAGCCCAACCGCCTCGCGACGAGCACGAGGTGGGCCGAGGCCGAGATCGCCTCGAGGTCAGATGCTCCTGGCCAGCGCTACGAAGACCTCGATGAGGTCGAGCGCGACGTCGATGTCGGGCACGCAGCGGCCGACGATGGTGGGGGCGAGCAGGCGGACCTCGGGGACGAGGCAGGCGAGCTCGGCCATCACGGGTCGGTGCATCTCCACTTCGAGATCGACCGGGCCGTCGATGGTGAATATCTGTTCCGGCGGGTGGAGCAGCGCGTCTCGGGCGCCCTGTTCGATGCGTGCGCACGCCTCGGTCGGATGCAGTCCGATTGCGGCGCGGTTGCCGAGTGCCAGCTTGACCTCGACCGTCGTGATGCCGGGCACGAGATCAGCAGCTTCACGGGCGAGCGTGTCATCGCCGGTCGCCAGGACGGTTCTCGCGCGGAACCTGCCGGCCAGCGCCGCGTTGAGGCCGAATTCGCCCAGTTCTCGGCCGTTGCATCGGACCGAGGCGATGACCCCTCCGCTGATCGTGTGCGCCAGTACCGATGTCGCCGTTCCGGCCCGACCGTGGTAACCGACGAAACACACGGCATCGGTGCCGCTCTGGATCCCCGAGATCATGGCGTGCCGCCGGGGTGCGCCCCGCACCAGCATCGCGCGGCGGTCCAGGCGATCCGGTATCAGGGTGCGGAAGTCGGCGTGGGCGTCGGCGACCAGCACCGTCGCATCGGGATGAGCGCTCAGGACACCGCGGACTGCCGCGTTGGCCTCGTCGGTCGTGTAGCCGCGGCTGCGTTCGAACTCGGGGTGACCCGGACGGATGTCATCGGGCGACACGACGCCCGCAGTGCCTTCCATGTCGACCGAGACGAGGACGTGCATGAGCTGTTCCTTTCGGTGTGGCTCGGGTCAGGTGCTGACAGGGGGGCGCCCCGGGCGACCCGGG
The DNA here is from genome assembly GCF_030269685.1 of Actinomycetospora sp. NBRC 106378. GTDB lineage: Bacteria > Actinomycetota > Actinomycetes > Mycobacteriales > Pseudonocardiaceae > Actinomycetospora. Next base: position 571,244 of record NZ_BSTT01000003.1, on the reverse strand, counting down.
AGAGGCGCTCGGCGATCTGCGCGAGGAGGAGCGTGGCTGACCTGACGTCCTCGAGTCTCATTCCGCCGCCGCCGCCGCCGTCGTCGCCCGCCCGGAACGTCCCGTGCCGACCCGTCGTCATCCTCCAAAGTCAGGATCATCTCGACCGCCCGTCCCGCACCAAGGTCGGCCCACCGCCGTGCGTTCGCCAGTTCCCTTGACCGGTGGGCCGGCCATCCGTCCGTCGCCGCGGGAAAGTCCGGTTCGACCAGCGCGCCTGGGCGAGGAGAACGGCGCTCAGGGGTGCACGCCGAGCCAGGCCAGGACAGCGAGAACGCGACGGTGATCGTCGTCGGACGGACCCTGCAGGCCGAGCTTGGCGAAGATCGACGAGATGTGTTTCTCGATCGTCCCGCGACTCATCGCCAGGGCGCGGGCGACCGCGGAGTTGGTACGCCCTTCAGCGATGCCTGCGAGCACGTCGCGTTCGCGAGGGGTGAGCGCGGACAGTCGGTCGGGTCGGTCTCGACGGGCGAAGAGTGTGGACACGACCTCCGGGTCGAGCACGGTGCCGCCGGCGACGATCCGTTCGAGGGCGTCGGCGAGATCGGCGAGGCGACTGACGCGGTCCTTGAGCAGGTACCCGACCCCGCCGCCGTAGCCGAGCAGCTCGGTGGCGTAGGAGGTCTCGACGTACTGGGAGAGGACCAGGACGGCGGTTGCCGGGCGGCGCGCGCGGATATCGAGCGCCGCGCGGAGGCCCTCGTCGGTGAACGTCGGTGGCATCCGGACGTCGATGACGGCGACGTCGGGATCGTGGACGTCGACAGCGTCGACCAACGCCGCCCCGTCCCCGACCGCGGCCACGACGTTCGCCCCGAGCTCGTCGAGTAGTCGGACGAGTCCCTCGCGGAGCAGCAGCGAGTCCTCGGCGAGCGCCACCCGCATCAGCGCACCATCCGGTCCCGGGACGGTCCCACTCCCGCCAGCGGGATGTCCGCCGTGAGCACGGTCGGCCCGCTCACGGGGCTCGTCACGTCCAGGTGCCCCTCGATCGACGTCAGTCGGTCGGCGAGACCGGACAGCCCGTGGCCCTTCCCGGGATGCGCGCCTCCCCGGCCGTCGTCCGCGACCTGCACCGTGACGCGGTCACCGTCGACGCCCACCATCACGCTCGCCCGAGTGGCAGCGGCGTGCTTGGCGACGTTCGTCAACGCCTCGGTGACCACGAAGTAGGCCGTGTTCTCCACGGCCGCCGACAGTGGCGCGCCGTCGGGCAGGTCGATGTCGAGTGTCACGGGTACCGGGCACCGTCCGGCGGCCGCGGTGATCGCCTCCGCGAGGCCACGGTCGGCAAGGATCGGGGGCGCGATCCCACGGGAGAGGGCGCGCAGCTCGGCCAGTGCCTCCCGATTCTGGACCAGCGCTTCGGCGAGCAGCGTCCGAGCCCGCCCGGGATCGTCGTCCAGACGCCGACCGATGCCCTCGAGGTCCATGTCCAGGCGCACGAGCCGCTGCTGGGGACCGTCGTGCAGGTCGCGCTCGACCCGGCGCAAGGTTCGGGCCTCGGCGTCCACCGCGGCGCGACGCGCGGCCGTGAGCTCGCTCGTCCGGGCGCGCAGCGCAGCGGTCTGATTGGTGAGCAAGCCACGGGCCATGGCAGCGCGGACCACGACGAGGCCGCGGGTCACCAGCGGAAACGTCAGGAGTAGCAGCGCCCCGAGGGCCGTCGTGATCGCCACATCCAGGGCGGGGGAGCGGCTCCCGGCGACGAGGTCGGCCAGTCCCCGATAGCTGTTGCCGTGGGGCACCGCCCAGAACCAGGTCACGGACAGGAGGGCGCCCAATCCACCCAGCCCCCAGCTCAGAGTGATCACGGCAGCAGCCAAGCGGAGCGGGAAGCCGAGCACAGCGTGCAGGAGGTCGCGCCACGACTGGGGGTCGCGCAGCTGAGGAAGGAGACGGGTCGTGCGGCCCGGTCCAAGCGCCACCCGGTACAGGCACGGCGGCAACTCCCGACCGGTCGCCGCGGCGGTGGCGCGCCGCTCGAGGGCAGCCAGAGCGCGGCAGGCCCGCAGGCTGAGGGCCAGGATCGGGAATCCCAGCCAGACGACCAGTGTGCCCATCCCCGTGGCGAGGCCCGCCACCGACACCAGGAACGCCGCTACCGCCAGGGGCAGCCCGACCAACAGGTAGCCCGCCTCCCGCAGGCACCGAGGTCCGGTGGCGTGGACGCCGAGGTTGGTCGTGACGTCCGCGGATGTGGTGGCGGTCATGGAACGAGATTGCCCCCGCCCGACGACCCGGGGAAGCCGGTCGACCCTGATGTCGAGCTCAGGGCCATCCCCCAGGCGGGCCGGAGGTCCACCGGCTGGTCCACCGGCGGAGCGCCGAGCACCGTCGACGCCGTGATCTCCACTCTTCCCCGGCTCGTTCGTCGGATGCGCGTTGCCGCGGCGACGACGCTCGTCGTGGGCCTCCTGACTTCGGCCTGCGCCTCCACCGCAGCGCCGCCTCCCGCGCCCACCGAGTCCTGCCGGCCGACCGACCGGGGGCGGCTGTTGTCCGTGGCCCCGACAGACCGGCTCAGCCCGGCGCAGGTGGCGACAGCCCTCGCCTCCGCCCGTCTGGCTGCTCCCGCCGAGCGGGGTGTCGACGGCTACCGAGTGCTCTACTGCACGGTCTCGCCGCAGCAGCGCCCATCGACGGCCAGCGGCCTGCTCGCTCTTCCGCACGGGCTGCAGGGCGCCCTACCACTTGTGGTCTACGAGCACTCGACGGTGACCGAGAAGCAGAACGTGCCGTCGGACCGACCCACCGGCGACGGGCTGCTGGCGCCGCCGTTCTTCGCCACCGCGGGGTTCGCCGTGATCGCGCCGGACTACCTCGGCCTCGGCGCCTCGAACGGCCCGCACCCCTTCATGGACGCCCCGTCGGAGGCCTCGGCGACCCGCGACCTCCTGCCCGCCGCCGAGCAGGCCGCCACACATCTTGGAGTGCATCTGTCCCACGACGTCCTGCTGACAGGACACTCTCAGGGAGGCAGCGCGGTCATGGCCGTCGGGCAGACGCTCCAGCGGGAAGGCGGACCCTGGCGGATGCGCGCCCTGGCCCCGATGGCCGGGCCCTACGACCTCGCCGCCACGGAACTGCCAGCCATCCTGGACTCCCGAGCTGTCGATCCCCACCGCGCGTCGGCGTATCTCGCGTACCTGCTCATCGCCTGGAACGAGCTCCACCCCTTCGCCCCCAACCTCGGGGAGGTGTTCACCCCGCCCTTTGCCGACACCGTCGACGCGTTGTTCGACGGGACACACGGATTCGGGGACATCGCCGCCGCGCTACCCCCACCCCAGCAGCTCTTCCAGCCGAGTGTTCAGGAGCTGATCACGCACCCCAGCGGATCGTTCGCGGCAGCCCTCGCAGCCAGCGAAGTCTGCCGCTGGGCGCCTCGCGTACCGACGAGGCTGTACGCCGGTCAGGCCGATCGTGACGTGGTCTTCGCAAACAGCGACGCCTGTCGCGCACAAATCAACGCTGCGGGCGGGCACGCCACGGTCATCGACCTCGGCAGTGTGGACCACGTCGGAACTGCGATCCTCGCCCTCCCCGCGATCCGCCACTGGTTCCTCGCACTCTCGGACCACTGAGCCATACGAACCCGCCGCGAGTCACCGCGAGACCCTGTGCACAACGCGCCGAACAACTACTCGCGCCGCTCGTCAAGCTGATATTCCGACAACTCCGATTTCCGTGGCATCTGCAGCCGGTTGAACTGCCTCGTCCGGAGGCGTTGGCGTCCCCCCACCGTAGTTCCGGCTCAATAGTTCCCGTCGATGACGGCGGTGCGCGGGGTGACTAGCATCGGCGGCCAGACGGCGGCGGTACGGCAGAGACGGTCGGGTACGACGACGTCGTACCACCCGCGGTCGCGTCGGGGAGGCGGCAACCCCAAGTCACGGGCGGTGCCGTCGTCGGTCAACGAGGCAATGGCGTAATCGCCATCGATGGCCTCGATCCGGCGGAGTTCGAGCTCAGAAGGAGCGAGACCACCACCGACCAACAACGTAGCCAGATCGGGCCGTCCGGGGACCGACGTGAGTGCTGCGACCGGAGTGAGCAGCGTCTTGCTCACGAAGATCGTATTGACCTGGACGCGGCCTTCCTGGCCGGGACGCAGGATTCCGCGGGGCGGGTCGGAGATGACGGCGACCGACGGGGGTGGATCAACGCTGGCGGTGAACTCGCCGTCATGCACACTGACCACCCACGCGTTCACGGCGGTGGCGGCGAGCGGTTGCTCGACGCTCACTTCCTGGCCGACCCGGGCTGCAGGAGCGTGGGCGGCGTCGGTGCGACCGGTCAGGGAGGAACCATCGAGAACGGTAGCGCGGGCCGCGAAGCCCTGGATCATCCCGCCGATGATCGTCGGAGCCGAGCAACGGCCGGTGACCTGCGAGGAGGTGCCCCCAACGTAGAGCCCCGTGACGAGCACTGCCAGGCACAGTGCAACGACTGCCCCCGCCCCCGCGCGCCGTCGCAACACCGGGTCAGGTTATTCCCGACCCGGTCGATCGCCCGCTGCTCCACTCTCCCCAGCAGCTGACGTCTCGGTGGGCAGGACCAAGAGCACGTTGCCGCGATAGTGCCACTGATCGCGGCATCGCCTTCGTGTCTCGGCTGGTTGCCTCTCGGCCCATAGATTCGGGCGAGGCCAGCGTCGTTGACGCATTCTGGCCCCAGGGCCGCGTGTCCGACCATTGTCCGCGTCGCCCACGCCGTGCTCGTCGGTGTCCCCGCTCGGCTGAACGCTCCCCGCGGTGCGGGAGGCTGACGTGCTGAACGCCGGGCCGGATGGTGGCTGCGGGGTGCTGAGCCGGTACCTGGCGTGCCCGAGTCGCCGACGGCCCGCTCGCGGTCGACGCCGAGAGGGCTGTACGGCGTCGCCCACGCATCGCGGCGCTCAGCACAGCATCGGCCACCGGCTCGCGCGCGCTCGGGCTGCCTCCGGACGGTGCTGACCCTGTTCGCCACGTGCGGCGATCTGCCTGGCACCAGCCCGCGCGCAGTCCTGCGGGCGTGCACCCCGTCGCAGCGCGGCCCGCCACCAGCGGCGGCGGAACCGCTGCTCAGACGACCCGGAGCGCGCCCGACCCGCCGTCAGGACAGGGCGGGCGTCCGGGACTCCAGCGCGCTGGTGAGCAGCGCGACCAGCGTGGCGTGCTGGGCGTCGGCCGACGCGATCTCCTCGTCGGACCCGTCCAGCGCGACCGCGGCCAGCCCCGCCTTGTCGTCGATCAGCTCGGCGATGCGGGCGTCGATGGTCTGCGCGGCGAGGATGCGCCAGGCAGTGACCGGCATCGACTGACCGATGCGGTGGCACCGGTCGATGGCCTGGGTCTGCTCCGCCGCCGTCCACGGCAGCTCGGCGAGCACGATGTTCGACGCGACCTGCAGGTTGATGCCGACGCCCGCCGCGGTCAGCGAGCAGACGATGACCTGGACCTCGGGGTCGTTGACGAACGCGTCGATGTTCTTCTGGCGTGCGGTGCGGGACTGGTCGCCCCGGATCGCCGACCAGCGCACTCCCTGCTTGTCGAACGTCGCCTGCGCCTCGTCCATGACGTCGACGTGCTTGGCGAAGAACACGACCTTGCCGGCGCTGCGCGCGAGCTGCGCGGCGTAGTCGGCGGCCAGGGCGGCCTTCGCCTGCCCGATCCGGCGCATCATCGTGAAGACGTTGTCGCCGTTGGGGGAGTTCTCGGCGTCCTTCTGCTCCCACGTGGCGACCAGGCGCACCAGGTCGCGGTCGATGCCGTCGACCTCGCGTTCTCCACGGCGGGCGGCGAGGGCCTCGTCGTAGCGGGCCATCATCCGCGCGGCGAGGTCGCGCTCCGCGGCGCGGATCGACCGTCCGGTGGGGCCGTCGAGCTCGACGGGGAGGTCGGCGATGCGCCGCTCGGGGATGTCGGCGGCGACGTCGACCTTGCGGCGTCGCACGATCCCCATGTCGACGACGGCCTGGCGCGCCTCGGGGTAGAAGTCCCGGTCCGCCGGGGTGAGCCCGGTGTCGGTCAGGGAGTCCATGAGGTCGCCGAGGGGCTTCTTCTCGTCGATCCAGCCGAGGAACTCCCAGATCGCGAGGAAGTCCTCGATGTCGTTGATCAGGGGCGTGCCGGTCAGGGCCATGAGCAGGGGACGGCCCGCGAAGGACCGGATCCGCTCGGACAGCGCCAGCACGTGCTGCGACCGCTGCGAGCCCTTGTTCTTGATGAAGTGGGCCTCGTCGACGACCATCCCGCGGAACCCGAAGTCGCCGAGCCAGCCGACGTGCCGGTCGAGCACGTCGTAGTTGACCACCACGATGTCGGCGAACCCGTCGACGGAGTCGCCGTTGCCGTGCACGGCGGTCACCGTGCGGCGGGGGCACCAGAGTCCGGCCTCGCGGACCCAGTTGGTCTTGACGACGTTCGGCACGACGACCAGCAGCGGGTACGCCTGCGCGGCCTCCGCGGCGAGGAGGGCCTGCGCGGTCTTGCCCAGGCCGGGCTCGTCGGCCAGCAGGAAGGTGCGGTGGCCCTCGGCGACGGCCTCGACGACCTCGGCCTGGTGCGGCATGAGGTCCTGCCCGGCGCGCGTGTGCAGCGTCTCGGGCTCGGGGAGATCCATGCACGCCGGAGCACCGGCGCCCGCCCGCTCGAAGGAGCGCAGCAGGGGCTCCAGGAGCTCCCAGCTCGCGAGCCGCGACGGGCGTGGGGCGGTCGGCCGCGCGATCGAGTAGTCGGGCTCCATGAAGGGGTTGGCGAGCTGGCGCGAGATCACCGACTGCGGGACGACGCCCGAGCGCACCGGCACCACCGGCTCGTCGTCGGGCTCGGGCTCCGGCTCGGGCTCGACCTCGATGCCGGCCTTGCGCAGCATGTCCCGCTCGAGGGAACGGGCCTCGTCGGAGACGACGGCGTCCTCGGAGAGCAGCACCATGAGCCGCGAGTCGCGGACGGCGCTCATGGCCAGCGACGTCGCGACGTCGTCGAGCCGTTTGAGCTGCTCGGCCCGCTTGGTCTCACCGAGCGACTCGTCGGCCCGCACCCGGGCACGCTCGTCGCGCAGCATCAGCGCGACCGCCTGGAACTTGGTGCGGATCGACTCGGTCACCCGGCCGTTGCCGAGCGCGGTCTTGACCTCGCGGACGGCGCGCTGGAGCACCGACAACACGTCGTCGCCACCCCGGCGACCACCACGCCGTCGGTCGTTGCCGGCGCCGCCACGGCGAGCCCTCGTGGGCTGGCCTCCTCGAGCCACGTACTCCTCCTCCGTGCACGACGCCGTCGTGCTGGCCTGTCGTGAGACAGCGAGGGCCCGAGGATGCCGACCCGGTGGGAGCGACCTCGACCCGTTGCCCGGGAGCCCGCCGCAGAACAGGACCGCTCTGCGAAGAACCGGTGCGTCACCCGGACCGTGCGACACCACGAATGGTCCCGCATCCGCGACTATACGCGGACCGGACCCGGACCGGCACGGGACACGCGCGAGGTCAGGCCACGGCCTTGGACTGCTCGACGGCGAGCCGGTCGACCAGGTCGTTCATCTCGTCCCCGGAGTGGCCCTTCACCCAGCGGAAGGAGATGTCGCCCCGGTCGTTGACCAGCGTGATCAACGGCTCCCACAGGTCCCGGCTGACCACCGGCCTCTTCGCGCTCGTCACCCAGCCGCGCGCGATCCAGCCCTTCCACCAGCCGTCGCGGAAGCAGTTGACGACGTAGGTCGAGTCGCTCACCACCACGAGCGGGCCCTCGAGCGAGCGCACCGCCTCGAGCGCTGCGCGGATCTCCATGCGCTGGTTGGTGGTGGGTGCCTCGCCGCCGCTCGCCTGCCGGCCGTCCTTGGTCGCCCAGGCCCAGCCGCCGGGCCCGGGGTTGCCCGAGCAGGCGCCGTCGGTCCAGACCTCGAGCGCGCCCTCGGCGGCGGGCATGTCGGCCCGGGCGGGCTTCGCGGCCTTCTTCGTCGGGGACGCCTTCGGAGCTGTTCCCGACGACGCTGTTCCCGACGACGACGCCGGCTGGTCGCCCGCGTCGGCGCAGGCCACGTGCGCCCACCGCTGGCCGGCCTTCGCGATCTGCTCGCCGGGGGAGACGGGCGCGGCGCACACCCCGCACGTGGTCGCGTACTTCGCGGTCATCGGCACCGCGCCAGGGTAGGTCGCGCCGCGCGCGGCCCGGCCGACCCGGGCACGCGGCTCCCGAGCCGTCCGCGAGTGGTACATGGGGCAGGCCGACGGTCGCGGCGGCCTGCCTGGTGTGTATCTCGCGGAGGGCGGGCGGCGTGCGGCCACGGCGGTCGGCGCTCGTCAGCGCTTCCCCGCACTCCAGGCGTAGGGCAGCTCCGAACCGTTCAGCACGTGGTCGCCCACGGTCTGCAGCTTGTAGATCAGCGGGTTGTGCGTCGAGATCGTGCGCGCGTTGCGCCAGTGGCGGTCGAAGCGCAGCGACTCCGACGTGATCGACGCGCCGCCGACCTCGAACAGCTGGGTCGTCGCGTCGAGCACCGTGGGGATCACGGCGGCCTGGGCGCGGGCGACGTCGAACTCGACGCGGTCGAGCAGGTCGTCGTCGTCGTGCCCGGACAGGATGTGGTCGAGCTGGTCGGCGATGTCGAGCACGATCGTCCGCGACGCGTACGCCGCCGAGGAGAGGCGGCCGATGACCTGCTGCACCAGCGGGTCGTCCTTGGGCAGGTCGGCGGCGGCGTGGGTGAAGGAGCGGGTGCGGCGGCGGACCCAGTCGGCGACGTCGTCGGTGGCGCGCTGGGCGATGCCCGCGAGCACGGCGAGCTGCACGAGCTGCAGGTAGGCCGTGCCGTAGGTCCGGCCCGGTGTCCCGTAGCCCGGCCCGAGCACCCGGTCGGCCGGGACGAACACGTCGTGGAACTCGGTCGTGCCGCTCGCGGTGAGCCTCTGGCCGAACCCGTCCCAGTCGTCGTGCTGGGTGATGCCCTCGGCGTCGGCGTCCACGAGCACGGCGAGCCGGTCCCCGTCGCGGTCGGCGGCGACGATGATGTGGTCGGAGTAGAGGCTGCCGGTGCTGTAGTACTTCGTGCCGTTCAGGCGGTAGCCGTCTCCGTCCGGGGTCAGCGTCGTCCGGTACCGGTCGATCGCGCCGACCCCGGGCTCGGAGATCGCGTTGCCGACGAGGCGGCCGTCGGCCACGGCCCGCAGCCACCGCTCGCGGTCGGGACCGGGCTTCTCGAGCAGCTGCTCCTCGACGAACCACCAGTGCACCCGCAGGGCCTGCGGGAGGTTCGACTCGGCCGCCGCGAGGGCGATGAGCTGCCGGAAGAGCTGGCGCACCGACGCGCCGTGACCGCCGTCCTCGACGGGGACGCGCAGGGCACCGAAGCGCACCTCCTTCAGCGCGGCCACCTCGTCGAACGCAAGGGAGCGGTCGTGCTCGCGCTGCAGCGCGCCCTCGGCGATGCGCGCCAGGACGGGGGCGAAGAGCTCGTCGAGCCGGGCATCGGAGGTAGTGGTGCCGGTGGGTGCGGTCGTGGTCACGGGAGATCCTTTCGCAGGCGGGGACGGCCCTGCAGCAGGCAGGGCGCGTGGCAGGAGGGCGCCCGGCACCGCGAGACGCGGCGGCAGGGCGTGGAGCGGGGGCGGCGACGAGAAGGTCAGCCGCGACACAGCGCGGAGGCGACGCGGGCGAGGTCGATGTGACCCCGCGTCGTCAGCAGCACCGCCGCGATCATGGATCGACCCTAACCCGCCGTCCCGACGGGTCCAAGGCCGTGTGCGGAGGGCAGGCTGGGGACCATGCCGATCGCGCCGGCCCTGTCCGTGTCCGACGAGGTCCGGGCGGCGGTCGTCGCCGGGAGACCGGTCGTCGCCCTGGAGACGACGATCATCACCCACGGCCTGCCCCGGCCCCGGAACGTGACCGCGGCGCGGGACGCGGAGGCGCTGCTGCGCGCGGCGGGGGTCGTGCCGGCGACCGTCGGTGTGGTCGACGGGCGGCCGACGGTCGGGCTGGGCGCTGCGGAGATCGAGCGCCTCGGCGCGGCCGACGAGGTCCACAAGATCGGCACGCGGGACCTGCCGGTGGCGGTGGCGCAGGGCTGGTCGGGTGGCACGACGGTCTCCGCGACCGCGCTGCTCGCGCACCGCGCCGGGGTCGGGGTATTCGCCACCGGCGGGCTCGGCGGCGTGCACCGGGGCGCGTCGGACACGTTCGACGAGTCGGCCGACCTCGTCGCGCTGGCCGGGCTCCCGATCCTCGTGGTGTCGGCCGGGGTGAAGTCGATCCTCGACGTCGGGGCGACCCTCGAGCGACTGGAGACGCTGCAGGTCACGGTGCTGGGCTACCGCACGACGACGTTCCCCGGGTTCTACGTGCGCGACTCCGGCTTCGGGATCGCCGACCGGGTGGAGACACCGGGGGAGGTGGCCGCGGTGGTCCGTGCCCGGGACGCCCTCGGGCTGCGCTCGGCGGTGCTGCTCGCCAACCCGGTCGCCGCGCCCGACGAGCTCGACGCCGAGCTCCACCGCGCCGTGCTCGACGGCGCGCTCGCCGACGCGCAGGCCCGCGGGGTGCGCGGGAAGGACACGACGCCGCACCTGCTCGACCATCTGCACCGCGCGAGCGAGGGCCGCAGCCTGGAGGTCAACCTCGCGCTGTACCGGGCCAACGTCGCGCTCGGGGGAGCGGTCGCCCGGGAGCTCTCAGCGCTCGACGACCGCGGCGAGGTGCGCCAGTGACGACGCCATCGCCGCCTCGTGCACGCCCGGCTCGATCCCGGGCGGCACGTCGACGGCGGTGACGACCACCTCGGTGCCCGTCGGCACCGGGGCCAGCGACCACGTCATGGTCATGACCCCGGCGAACCGCGGGTCGTCCGCGACGAACTCGGTCCGCCACACCACCCGCTCGCCGGTGAGCTCGCCCAAGCCGACCTCCACCACGTCGCTCGCCGCGGTCGACTTGCCGGGCGCGCCGGTCGGATCGAGGTAGGTCAGCTCCATCCGGAACCCGCCGCCCGGCCGCAGGTCCCAGTGCTCGATCCGACCCCGCATGCCGTCCGGCGGCAGCCACGCCATGAGGGCGTCCGGGTCGACGAGGGCGCGGTGGACGGCGTCCGGAGCAGCCGCGACCACCCGCGCGGCGCGGTCGGTGCGGGCCATGCGGCCGATCCTTCCCGACGACGGCCGGCCCTCGCGTTGCCACGGCACGCACGCGCCTGCACCATCACCGGGGAAGTTGGGCTACACAACCGGATCGGGGTCTCGCATGGCGACGCAGCAGCGCGGACGGACCGCCGCGATCTGGTTCTTCGGCGCCCTCGGCGGCATCCTCTGGGGCTTCGACACCGGCGTGATCTCCGGGGCGCTGCTCTACATCCCCGACGACATCCCGCTGAGCCCGTTGCTCCAGGGCCTGGTCGTGTCCGGCCTGCTCGTCGGGGCGATGCTCGGTGCCGGGATCTCCGGCCGGCTGGCCGACAGCCTCGGCCGACGACGGCTGATCTTCGCCGGCGGTGTGGTGTTCGTGATCGGCACGCTCGGCGCGGCCCTCGGGCTGAACGCGGCGATGCTGATCGGGTTCCGCTTCGTCATGGGGATCGGGGTCGGGATCATCTCCGTCGTCGTCCCGATGTACCTCTCCGAGCTCGCGCCGAAGGAGATCCGCGGGCGCCTGACGTCGCTGATGCAGCTGCTCGTGACCATCGGCATCTTCCTGGCCTACGTCACCGACTACGCCTTCTCCGACAGCCACGGCTGGCGCTGGATGATCGGCATCGGGGTGGTCCCCGCCGTGCTGCTCGCGGTCGGGATCTACACGCAGCCGGAGAGCCCCCGGTGGCTCGTGGCGAACAAGCCCGGCGGCGAGCAGGACGCCCGGAAGGTGCTGACCCGGCTGCGGGGGAGCGAGGCGGCGGCCGACGCGGAGCTCGCCGACATCCACGCCTCGGTCGGCGACGAGTCTGCCTCCGACGACCTCGGCCCGAGGGCGCTGCTCGGGCCCCGCCTGCGCCCGGTGTTCGTCGTCGGGATGCTGCTCGTGTTCTTCCAGAACTTCGTCGGGATCAACACGATCATCTACTACGCGCCGACGCTGCTGACGAACGTCGGCTTCGCGGCCGGCGGCGCCATCCTCGCGAACGTCGCCATCGGTGCGGTGAACATGCTGATGACGCTGCCCGGCATGTACCTCATCGACCGTGCCGGTCGGCGTCCGCTGCTGTTGTTCGGGGCGCTCGGCATGTGCGCGGCGATGATCCTGCTGACGGTCACCAACCTCGTCGGGCTCGCGCAGGGGCCGCTGCTGCTCACGCTGACGCTGGTCGGGATCGTCGTCTACATCGCCTCGTTCTCGATCTCCTGGGGCCCGGTGCAGTGGGTGGCCCTGCCCGAGCTCTTCCCGCTGCGGGTGCGGGCCGCCGGGGTGAGCATCTGCGTCACGTTCAACTGGCTGTTCAACATGGCCGTGGCGCTCGCCTTCCCGTCGCTGCTCGACGCCTTCGGGGCCGGCTGGAACTTCCTGTTCTTCGCCGTGATGACGTTCCTGGCGTTCGTCTTCGTCCAGCGCCTGCTGCCCGAGACGAAGGGCCGCAGCCTCGAGGAGATCGAGCGCTCGCTGACCGGGGAACCGGCCCCCGCCGCGCAGGCGTGACGACGGCGGGTGGCCGCGCCACCCGCCGTCGGGAACCCGCCCTTCCGCCGTCGGGGTCGGTCAGAAGGTCAACGACGTCTCGTGCGGACCCTGGTCGAAGCGCCGGCGCCCGGCACGGGCGATGAGGAACAGCACGGTGCCGACCACGAGGTAGACGGCCGCGAGCAGCCAGATCTCCGCGGACTGCTGGAAGAGCAGCGCGACGCTGGCGATGATCGTTAGTACCGGGACGACCCGGGGGATGGTGAAGTGCGGGTGGTCGACCCGGTCGTCCTTGAGCACCAGGCACGAGACGTTCGTCGAGATGAAGACGAACACGAGCAGCAGCACGGTCATGTCCGCGAGGGTGCCGATCCCGCCGACGAAGCTCATGCCGATGGTGGCGCCGCCGACCACCAGGATCGCCACCCACGGCGTGCGGAGCGAGGGGGCGACGTTGCCGAAGACGGACGGGAGCAGCCCCGCCTCGGCGAGCCCGTAGGTGGCCCGGCTGGCCATCACCATGAACAGCAGGGCCCCGTTCGCGATCGCGACCAGGGCGATCAGGGAGAACACCCAGCCCGGGATGGCGAGGCCGGAGGCGGTGATCACCTCGAGGAGCGGGCCGGTGGACTCCGCCATGCGCAGCGGGTCCACGACGATCGCGGAGCCCAGCGCGATGAGCAGGTAGATCACGCCGGCGGTGCCGATCGCGCCGAACAGGGCCCGCGGGTACGAGCGGCTCGGTTCCTTGACCTCCTCGGCCATGTTCGCGGCCGCCTCGAAGCCGAGGAACGAGAAGAACGCCGTCACCGACGCGGCGAAGGCGCCGTACAGGATGGGCTGGTCGGGGGACGGCGTGAGGACGCGGGCGACGTCGCCCCCGCCGCCGCCGAACACGATCGCCGCCACGACGATCACCAGCACCAGGCCGCTGACCTCGATCACGCTGGCCACCACGTTGGCCGAGAGCGACTCCTTCACCCCGCGCAGGTTGATGGCGGTCAGCAGGAGCAGGAAGATCACGGTCACCGGGGCGGCGGGGACGTCGACGAGTTCGGTGAGGTAGTCGCCGGAGAACGCGCTCGCGAGCAGCGCCGCCGTCGTGATCCCCGAGGAGAGCATGAAGAAGCCGACCAGGAACGTGAGGAACGGGACCTTGAAGGCCCGTTCGGCGTACCGGGCGGCGCCGCCCGCGTGCGGGTACTTCGTGATCATCTCCGCGTAGGTGCCCGCGGTCAGCAGCGCGAGGACGAGCGCGAGGACGAGAGGCAGCCACAACATGCCGCCGACGTCCTCGGCCATCGTCCCGACGAGCGTGTAGATGCCGGCGCCGAGGGTGTCCCCGACGATGAAGAAGAACAGCAGGACGGTGCCCACCGTGCGTTTCAGCCTGGTCTCGTGGGCCGCGGTCGCGGTCCCTGCGGGGGCGTCAGCCATCGGGCGATCGTCACATGCAGTGCGCCGAATGTCTGTTTCGTCCTCGTGACCCTCGGTTCCGCTTTCCCGACGACGGGTCACGATCGCCACTCGACCGAGTGTTGCTCACGCGTTCGGCCTAACGTGAACCGCTCCCCTCTGCGACATTCGGCGCATGATGCTCTCGTCGGCACCGTCCCGATCCTTCGGCTTCCGGCGTCGTGACCGGGCCCGTTTCGTCGCCTCCTACGTCCGGGACAAGACCCTGGGGATGGTCACGGACGTGCGGTCGCACCGGCTGCGTCTCGCGGCCTACGAATGGTCCTACTCGGTCGCGCGGTTCGCGGGGCGCCGGCCGGCGCCGCTGAAGGGCCTGCACATCGACGAGGTCGACTCCCGCTTCGGCCGCTTCGCGGTGCGCCCGGGCACCATCGACGCCGCCTGTGCGTCGCCCGCCTTCGAGCGTCCCGACGTCGACCGCCTGCTCGCCGAGCTCGACCGCCTCCGCGCCGCCGGGCGCACCGTCACCTTCCTCGACATCGGGGCCGACCTCGGCACCTACACCGTCACCGTCGCCCGCCACGACCCGGCGGTGACGGTGGTGGCCTTCGAACCCGCCTACGAGTCGCACGGCCTGCTCGCCCACAACGTGGAGCTCAACGGGGTCGCCGATCGCGTGCACCGGGTCCGCGCGGCCTGCGGCGACGGCACGGTCGACCACACCGTGCTGACCTTCGACGCCGAGGAACCGGGCAGCAGCGGCGTGCGGGCCGACCTCGTCGCGGGCGCCCGGCACGAGCAGGTGGCCGTGACGACGGTCGACGCCACGCTCGCCGGGCTGCCCGAGGTGCGGGCCGACGACGTCGTGGTGCTCAAGATCGACGTCGAGGGTTACGAGATCCCGGTCCTCGACGGTGCCCTCGCGACGACCTCGCGCGCCGCGGAGGCGTTCCTGCTGGTCGAGGACTTCGTCGACCACGCGGTGATCGGCTACCTGCAGGCGACGGGCTGGACCTTCGTCGACAAGCTCACGCCGTACAACAGCTTCTGGCGCCGCCGCCGCTGAGGGAGCCCGCTCCGTGATCACCGGGCCTGAGGGCCCTCCGGGGTCCGGTGATCACCGGCCGGCGGAAGGACGGTCCCCACGCGGGCGCTCCGCGCGCGATGATCGGGCCTCCCTGCCGCGACGACGCCGACGGAGCGTGGAGCCATGACCGTGATCCGGGGGGCCGGCCCGCTCGAGGGCACCGCCCTGGGGGAGTTCCTCGCCGGCCTGGACCGGTCGTTCGCCGACTTCGCCGAGCTCCACCGCTGGTCGGTCGAGGACCTCGACGGGTTCTGGCGCGCGATCCGCGACCACTTCGGCGTCGAGGGCCTGTCCGACGAGGTGCTGGTGGGCCGGGAGATGCCGGGTGCGACCTGGTTCCCGGGCAGTGCGATCAACTACGCCGCCCACCTGCTGCAGGGCGATCCGCAGCAGTCGGCGGTCGTCGCGTACTCCCAGACCCGGGAGAGGCGCGAGCTGACCTTCGGCGACCTCGCCGACCGGGTCGCGCGGTGCCGGGCCGGCCTGCGGCGGCTCGGCGTCGGGCGCGACGACCGCGTGGTCGGGTTCCTGCCGAACATCCCCGAGGCCGTCGTCGCCTACCTCGCCTGCGCGTCGCTCGGCGCCGTGTGGGCCGCGTGCGCCCCGGAGTTCGGGGCCCGCAGCGTGATCGACCGGTTCGCGCAGGTCGAGCCGACCGTGCTCCTCACGATCGGCGGCTACGTCTACGGCGACAAGCCGATCGACAAGACCGCCGACGTCGCGACGATCCGGGCCGGGCTGCCGACGGTGCGGCACGTGGTCGCGGTGCCGTACGGGTCGTGGGAGGTGCCGGACGCGACGCCGTGGGACGACCTGCTGGGGGAGGCGGCCGAGCTCGCGTTCGAGCCGGTGCCGTTCGACCACCCGCTCACCGTGCTCTTCTCCTCGGGCACCACCGGGCTGCCCAAGGCGATCGTCCACGGCCACGGCGGCATCCTGCTCGAGCACTACAAGAACCACGCCCTGGCGCTCGACCTGCGCCCCGGCGACCGCTTCTGCTGGTTCACCACCACGGCCTGGACGATGTGGCCGATCCTGGTCTCCGGCCTGCTCTGCCGGGCGGCGATCGTGCTGGTCGACGGCAACTTCCTGTACCCCGACCTCACCGCGCAGTGGCACATCGCGGCCGACGCCCGTCTGACCCACCTCGGCACCAGCCCCGCCTACCTCATGGCCTGCCGCAAGGCCGGCGTCGAGCCACCGGCGGTCGGGGACCTGTCGTCGTTGCGGCTCCTCGGGATCACCGGCTCCCCCCTTCCCGACGACGGGTTCGACTGGGCCGCCGAGCAGCTCGGCACCGGGGTGCTGGTCAACTCGATGAGCGGCGGCACCGACGTCTGCTCGGGCTTCGTCGCCGGCAACCCGTGGCTGCCGGTGTACCGCGGAGAGCTGGCCGGGCCGTGCCTCGGCGTGGACGTCACGGTGTTCGACGAGGCGGGCCGGGAGGTCGTCGACGAGGTCGGCGAGCTGGTCATCCGGGCACCCATGCCGTCGATGCCGGTGCGGTTCTGGAACGACCCGGGCGACGCCCGCTACCGCGAGTCCTACTTCGACGAGTTCCCCGGCGTCTGGCGCCACGGCGACTGGGCGATCCACACCGCCCGCGGCAGCTTCGTGATCACCGGCCGGTCCGACGCGACGCTCAACCGCGGCGGCGTCCGGCTCGGGACAGCCGAGTTCTACGCCGTCGTCGAGGAGCTCCCGGAGGTCGCCGACTCCCTCGTCGTCCACCTCGAGGCCTCCGACGGCGGACCGGGGGAGCTGCTGCTCTTCGTCGTGGTCGCGGGGGGAGGGGTTCTCGACGACGGGTTGCTCGCGCGGATCCGCGGCGCCCTGCGCTCCGAGCTGTCGCCGCGCCATCTGCCCGACGTCATCGAGGCGGTCCCCGCGGTGCCGCGCACGATGACGGGCAAGAAGCTCGAGAAGCCGGTGAAGCAGATCCTCCGGGGCCGGCCCGTCGAGGAGGTCGCGAGCCCCGGGGCCGTCGACGACCCCTCGGCGCTGACGGCGTTCGCGGAGCGGGCGGCCTTGTCCGCGAGTGCTCCGTGAGGCAGGCCGTGTGGCCTGTCGGCGTGCCTGGCGTGCGTCTCGCGCCGGTGGGAGGCGGTGCTCCGTTCGCGAGTGCGACATGAGGCAGGCCGTGCGGCCCGTCGGCGTGCCTGACGTGCCAGTCGCGGGCCCCGCGAGCCGTGGTCAGCCGGTCGGAAGCGTGAGGGACTGTCCCGGGAAGATCATGTCCGGGCGGGTCGCGATGTCGGGGTTGGCATCGGCGAGCGAGCGCCAGCCGCCGGAGACGCCGTGGGAGCCCGCGATGGAGGAGAGGGTGTCGCCGGTCCGGACGGTGTAGTCGCCGCCCCGGGCGGCGTGCTTCCCCGACGACGACGTGCTGCGCTCCGGGGTACTCCGGGTCTTCGTCGCCGGGGTCTTCGTCGCCGGGGTCGACGAGGAGGACGAGGAGGACGAGGACGGGGTCCCGCCCTTCTTCCCGCACACCGGCCACGCGCCGATGCCCTGCCCGTCGAGGACCTTCTCGGCGACCTCGATCTGCTCCTCGCGGGACGCGTTCTGCGGGGCGCCGCTGCCGCCGAACGCCTTCCAGGTCGACTGCGTGAACTGCAGCCCGCCGAAGAACCCGTTGCCGGTGTTCGCGGCCCAGTTGCCCGAGGACTCGCACTGCGCGATCGCGTCCCAGTTGACGGACGGGGCGGCGTCGGCGGCAGGAGCGACGACGGACCCGAGGGCGGCGAGGGTCAGCGGTCCGGTGGTGGAGGCGACCACGGTCCGACGGAGCGGGGTGGTGGCGCGGGGAGCGCGGTGTTTCGCAGGCACGGCGCGACGGTAGGGATCTCCTCCGGGCGGCCCCGGCGATCCTGAGAGCCGGGGGCGAGCGGGTGCGCCGATCTGCGCCCGGAACGCGTCCGGCGACCGGTGACGCCGCCGAAGGGCCGAGCGCGCGGAGCCGGATGCGCCGTCGTCGCCTCAGCGTGGATCCGTTCGGCGCGTCGGCCTGCGCCGAGCGGGCCCGGCGCGCCGACCTCCCGGGTGGAGGTCCGTCGCGCGGATGTGCCCCGCCGAGTCGATGTCCTCCGGTCGCCCTCGGTCCACGGTGGCGGGACGACGGAGACCGCAGGAGAGGCGGAGCCCGGGGTGATCAGGACGTGTCTGACGAGACTCGCCGCGATGTGCGGAGCGGGCGCCTGCGTGCTCTCCGGGTGCGCCGCCGTGACCGATCCGGGTCCGCCGCTGACCCTGACGGTGTCGGCGGTGACCCCGGCCCCGATGACCGTGTGGTTCGACGTCCGTGAGCGGAGCCCGTCCGGTCTGAACGGGCCCAGCGTCGACGCCACGCCGGTGGAGCTGACCCCGGCGCATCCGTCCGCCGTGGTGCCCGTGCCCCGTCGGGCCGGCAACTGGGTCTGGACCCGGGTCGCGGGCCCGGCCGACCGGAACCCGCGCACGATCCTGAGCTGCGAGCTCCGTGCACCGGACGGTCGGGTCCTCGCGGTCGACGCCACCGACCCGCTCGGACCCTCGAGTGAGGACGCGGCCTGCGGGGGCGCTGGCTGACGACGTGGCGCGGTCGGGAGGTGCGCGTCACACCCGTCGTCGCAGACGCGCGAATCCGGGGCAGAGTTTCCCGGCATCCACCGTCTCCACCACGAGGAGCCGCGCGATGACCGCGACCACCGGCATGCAGAAGGGCGACCTCGGGGCCGCCCCGGCCGACACCCACGGCGCCATCTCCAAGAAGACCGTCGAGTTGGACGGCGTCAGCGTCACCGAGGTGACGTTCGGTGTCGGTGCGAAGTGGTCCACGGACCTCAAGCCCGACGTCGGCACCAGCTCCTGCGAGCTGCCGCACGTGGCGCTGGTGCTCTCGGGCACCCTGCACGTGGTCATGGACGACGGCTCCGAGGACGAGTTCGGCCCGCACAGCGTGATGCTGTTGCCGCCGGGCCACGATGCCTGGAGCGTCGGGGACGAGCCGTGCACCTTCGTCGAGTTCTCCCGGGGCAACGACCTCTACGCCTGACTCTCACCCCGACCCGATCGCGATGCCGCCGAGGAGCAGGTCGGCGAGGGTGTCGGCGTAGTGGTCGAGGTCCGTGTCGGGGTGCGCCTCGGCGTACCCGAGCATGGCGTCGACCGCGCCCTGGTACGTGACCGCCATCAGGCGCGGATCGAGGTCGCGCAGGCTCCCCTCCGCCTGGCCGCGGCGGAACAGCGCCTCCTGGGCCCGGTAGGTCTCCTCGTAGTCCGCGAGGCTCAGGCGCCTCGTACCGTCCGGGGACCGCAGGTTGCCGGTGATCTGGGCGAGCGCCGTCAGGGCCTCGCGGTGGGTGAGGTGGAGGCGCGCCGCGTGGTGGATCGCGGCCCGGATCACCTGCGGTACCGGGGCGGTGAGGTCCAGCGCCGCGCCGATGGCCTCGCGGACGGTCCGCACGGTGGCGGTGGCCGTCTCGGCCATGAGGTCCTCCCGCGTCCCGAAGTAGTGCGACACGAGGCCCTTCGACACGCCGGCCCGCTCGGCGATCCGCGCCAGCGATGCCTGGTCGTAGCCGAGGGTGGCGACCGTCGCCACGGTCGCCTCGAGGATCTGGGTCCGCCGCTGGTCCTCGCTCAGCCGCCGCCGGGGGCGTTCGGTCATGCCCCCAGCGTCCCCCGTGCCCGGGCCCGTCCCGCGAGGACCCCGACGCCCACCATCAGCGCGGCGACGACGACCATCTCCCCGCGCATCCACCCCGGGAACGCCGGCAGGAGCGCCTCGACCACGTTGACCAGGGCGAGAACGGACGCGATCACGACGACAGCGGTGAGCGCCCGTCGCGCGCCCCGCCGCGCGGCCCGCAGACGCAGCGGCAGCGCGACCGCGAACACCCCGACGATCACCGCGTGCCCCCACGCCTCACCCGTGGCCAGGGTCGGGGCCGCCCCACTCAGCACCGCCAGGACGACGAGCGTCGCCACCGTGATCGCGACGTAGGCCGCGACGAGCGTCGAGACGCCCCGGAGGTCGGGAACCACGCGAGCAGCATTGTTGGCCATGCGGTCAATATTACTGACCATCGGGTCAATAGCAATCACGGTGTGACGACCTGCGCCCCGTTCGCCAGCGTCGCGATCGCCACGGTCCCGAGCGCGCCGTGACGGTCGAACATCGTCACCGTGCCGAGGGCGATCCCGTCGGACTCGACGCGCGACTCCGCGAACACCCCGACCCCGTCGCCGGCGGCGGGCACGCGCGCGATCGCCAGCGTCAGGTCCGCGTTGATGTACTCCACCCCGAGGGTGCCCCAGCTCGAGGTCAGGTTGGCCGCGTCCGCGATCGCCGCGAGGTGGGCGAGGCCGCTCGGTTCCTCGCCCTCGACGATCGGCGCGGCGGGGAACCAGGTCGCCTTGCGGTGCGCGTTCTCCTGGCGGCGGTCGTCGGTCCAGTCGCCGTCGCTGCGGTAGAGCGTCGGCTCCTCCGGGTCCGGGACCAGCTCGGCGGGCGGCGCCCCGGGCACCGCCGGCAGCGGCGCCGTCCACGTCGTCCCGCTCGTCGGTCCACCCGTGGCCAGCAACAGCAACGACCCGCGGGCGACGGTCCCCGACGCCTGCACCAGCGTCACGTCGACCAGCCGCAGCCGCCGCCCGCCCCGGACGACCGTCGCCTCCACCGTGCCCGGCACCATCGCGCCCGGCCGGAACAGGTCGACGGTCCAGCGCACCGGCCGGAAGCGGTCGGCACCGTCCAGCCGCGCCGCTGCCCGCTCGGCGCCGCGCGCCAGCAGCCCGCTCACCGCGGTCCCGCGCAGCTGGCCCGGCCCGTCGGAACCGCCCCACCCGCTCGTCGCCCGCGGCAGCGGCACCAGGTGCTCGCCGTCGGCCCGGAAGAACGCCGTGGGTCGTGTGGTCATGCCGATGATCGTCGCAGCCAGTCCGCCGCCATCGAGCCGAGCACCCCGAGATCCTTGTACGAGCGAACCTCCTCCGGCAGCGTGTCGAGCACCGACACCAGCCGCGCCGACCAGGCCGGCACCGTCGCGACCTCCGCCAACGGCAGCAGCCGCACGCCGATGAGGAAGAGCACGGCACCGGACATCGGCAGCCGCACCAGGTGCTGGACCTCCGTGCGGAGGTGCACCTCGGACCCGACGTCGTGGACCTCCAGCCGCGCACGCCGCGGCCCCCACGCGGGGTGGGCGTCGAGCGAGAGGTCCGGCCGGTCGTCGAGCTGCAGGCCCCAGTTCAGCCGGCGGTACGCGTCCCCGGGCTGCATCCGGAGCAGGAACCGCTCCGCCCGCGCGAACACCTCCGGCGAGGGCACCGGTCCGTGCAGCTCCGCGAAGCTCATCCCGTGGTCGAACGCGAGCGACCACACCGACGCGAACACCACCATGCCGGCATCGAGCCACAGGCGGTCGTCGCGGGCGCCGAGCACGACGACGTCCTCCTCGACCTGTCGTCCCGCGAACGTCAGCGGGTGCTCGGGCAGGGTCGAGGCGTCCCCGAACACGAACTCCTGCTCGACACCACGCCGCGGATCGGTCCACCGGTACCGGAGCCCGTCGCGCTCCAGGGACACCCCGTCCTGTTCCCGCGCCGTCCGGTCGAGCAGCCACACGAGCGCGTCCCACGACGCCGCCGCCGCGTGCGGGGCCGCGACGAAGCGCCGGGGCTCGGCGTCGAGGATCCGCGACCGCAGCGCCAGCACGTCGGCGTGGTCCGCG
The DNA here is from genome assembly GCF_030269685.1 of Actinomycetospora sp. NBRC 106378. Taxonomy (GTDB): domain Bacteria; phylum Actinomycetota; class Actinomycetes; order Mycobacteriales; family Pseudonocardiaceae; genus Actinomycetospora. The sequence goes on along the minus strand of NZ_BSTT01000003.1, from coordinate 549,405 downwards.
CCGACGTGCAGCATCGGCGCCGATGCGGGCTCCACGTTCGCGCTGATCCGGTAGGTGTCGCGCGCGAGCGGGAAGGGATAGGCGCCTTCCCCCGTCGCTCCGCCCACCTCGGTCACAGGTCCAGCTCCAGCGTCTCCCCGGGCGCCGCGCGCGACACGCACGGCGCGATGCGCCCGTGCTCGGCCGCGTCGACGTGATCGTGGTGCTCGGCGGTCCCGGCGAGGAGCGTCGTCAGGCACTCCCCGCACACGCCCTGTCGGCACAGCCGCGGCGCCGGGAGCCCGATCCGGTCCACCGCGTCCAGCAGGGACTCATCGGCCGCGACCCGGACCCGCCGTCGGGAACGGCGCAGCAGCACCTCGAACGGTGCTCCTGCGGGCTCGTGCACGAACGGCTCGGCGTGGATCCGCGCGTCGACCCAGTGCGCGGCCCGCGCCGCCGCCGCCACGGCGGCGATCAGCCCCGGCGGGCCACAGGTGTACACGTGGCTGTTCCACGGCGCGTTCCCGACGACGGGTCGCAGCAGGTCCGCCAGCTCCCGCCGGTCGCGCGCCACGGTGAGCGGACCCAGTTCGCGGAGCGTGCCGAGGTGGGGCGCGCCGACCGCGAGGACCTCGAAGGAGTGCCCCCAGAACGCGTGCCAGCGGGCGTGGCCGAGCAGCGGCGTCACGCCGACGCCGCCCGCGACGAGGACGTGGTGCGCCGCGGTCTCGACCGGCGGGAACCCCGAGCGCGGCGAGCGGGCGTGCACCGGGTCGCCGACCTCCAGCCCGTGCAGCCGCGCCGATCCGCCGGAGCGCCGCGCCACGGTGATCTCGTAGGTCTCCGGGGCGATCCCGAGCCCGGTCAGCGAGTACGGGTTGACCCGGCCCGGCGCCCACTCCACCGGCAGGTGCGCACCCGGCGGGTACGACGGCAGGTCGTCCCCGACGAGGGTGAGCGCGCGGAGACCGGGGGAGGGGGTCCGTACCGCCGTGACCTGCAGGATCACGCGGGCTCACCGAGGTACGCGCCGTGCCGGCGGGACACGTGGTCGGCGACCCGGAGCGCGAGACCGCAGCCCGGGCACCGCACCGACCCACCCGACGTCGGGAAGAGGTGGTGGCAGTGGGCGCAGAAGACGGTGCGGGCGTCGCGGTCGACGACCTCGACGGTGATCTCGGCGTCGAGCGCCCCGTGGGCCAGCGCCGCCGCGCGCAGGAGCAGGACCTCTCGCTGGGGGCCGACGATCCGCAGCCGCCAACCCGTCGTCAGCCGGGCGAGGGCCGGGCCGACGTCGTCGACGCGCACCGTGGCGGCGTCGAGCACGAGGCACGGTGCCGGGTCCACGCCCGGCACCGTACGCATCGCAGGTGAACCCGCGTCGGCGCACCGGCAGCACCTCGAGGGCAGGCGACCGGGCCGCACTCGGCCGACGTCGGCGCAGCCGACGGCAAACCCCGGCGCCGTCCGCGCCGAACGCGGACCATGGCCATCACCCGGGATCGTCCCCCCTCCTGCACCTCGGGAACGGGCGGTCGACGGCGGAGGGTGGGTGTGGCCGTGGCAGCGCTCGTGGTCACCTCCGGTCTGCTCGCCGGCTGCGGCTCGTCGGGTGCCTCCTCCACACCCACGTCGGCGCCCCCGTCCGCGCCCACGGCCGAGCCGGCTCCGACCCCCCTGGCCGAGGCGCCGGAGCCGGCGGTGTCCCCGCCCGCGCAGGCCGCGTTGCCGGGCACGCTCGTCCCGCTGGCAGGAGCGCCGGAGGGGATCGCGGTGACGGCGGCGGGCACGGTGGCGGTCAACGTCCGCAACCCCGACGGACTCGACATCCTGGCACTCGGCCCCGGCGGCTCGGCCCCGATCACCGCGACTCCGAGGTTCATCCCCCTGCGGAGCGAGGGGCGGCACCTGACCCTGGACGGCCCGGACGGCCCGGCGCTCTCGGCCGGGGAGAAGGACGGCACCCTGTCGGTGATCGATCTACCCGGCGGGCAGATCGAGTACACGGTGCCCACGACCGGACCGGCGCCGCACGAGGCCTTCGCGGTCGGGGACGGCACGATCTTCGTGGCCAACGAGTTCGGCAACTCCTTCTCGATCATCCGCGACCGCAGGGTCGTCCGCACCGTGCCGACCCCGCTGCAACCCGGCGGGGGCGCCGCGACCGCCGACGGCCGCTACGCGGTCGGAGTGGGCGTGCGGGGTCGACAGATCACGGAGTACACCGCGACCGGCGACGTCGTCGGCACCGCCGACTGCGGCGCCGGACCCACCCACACCGTGGCCGGCGACGACGACCTGTTCTGGGTCAACGACACCAACGGCGACGCCGTCCTGGGCTTCGAGGCGACGCCCGACGGGCCCCGCCAGGTGGCGACCATCCCCACCGGCGCGGGCTCCAAGCCCTACGGCGACGCCTACGACACCGCACGCCACACGCTGTGGGTCACGCTCACCGGCAGCAACGAACTGCTCGGGCTCACCCTCTCGGGAACCCAGGTCTCGCACCGGGTGGCGATCCCGACGGTGCGCCAGCCCAACAGTGTCGCCGTCGACCCCACCACCGGCGGGACCGTGATCACCGGATCCACCACCGACGGCGGACTCCAGTTCCTGCCCTACCCGGACGCGCTGCGCTGACGTGCTCGGTGAGTGTCGCCGCGTGTCGCCGACGGCGCCACTACTTGATCAGGCCCTGGACCTCCCGGAACGCGGGGTTCGTGCTCGCGCCGAGCCATTCGAAGACCACCATCTCGGTGGTGACCACGTCGACGCCGTGGTCGCGCATCCGCGCGATCGCGGCGTCGCGGTTCTCCGGCGCCCGGCTGCCGACGGCGTCGGCCACCACGGCGACCTCGGATCCGTTCGCGCGCAGGGCGAGCACGGTCTGCAGCACGCACACGTGCGCCTCGCATCCGCACACCACGGCCCGCGCCCGCGGCAGCTCCAGCGCCGCCGCGAACGTCGACTTCCCGACGGCAGGTGCGGGCAGGAGTTCCGCGATCTCGGCGACCGTGGGCCCGAGCTTCGACGGGTCCTGTTCGGTCGTCGTGACGGGCACGGCCAACCGGGACGCCGCCCGGACCAGCCGCCCGGCGTTGCGCAGCACCTCGGGCGCCCCCGAGATCGCGGGCATCAGCCGCTCCTGCAGGTCGACGACGAGCAGGACCGAGTCCTCCGCGGTGAGCGCCGGCATGGTGCGCGACCCTAGGCGAGGTCGCAGAGCTTGGTGTCGGAGTCGAGGTCGTCGAGGGTCGCGCGAAGGGTGTCGACCCGCGCCTGCGCCTGGTCCACGAGGGTCCGGGAGACCCACGCCCAGTCGTCGCGGGCGGGGTCGGCGGGCAGCGCGGCGAAGAGGTCGGCGATCTCGCGCACCGAGAGCCCCACGCGCTGGGCCACCTTGGCGACCTTGATCAGACACGGCGCCGACGCGGCGAACCGACGCTGGTTGCCCGAGGTGCGGACCGCCGTGACGAGGCCGTGGCGTTCGTAGAACCGGACGGCCGAGGGCGCCACGCCGGCCTCGAGGGCCACCTCGCCGACCGTGAGCTCGGACAGTGCCGTGGTCATGTCGCCAGCGTGGCTTGACTTCAACCAATGTTCAAGGTCGAGCCTCGGTCCCATGACAGCGACGAACATCGTGATCATCGGAGCCAGCGTCCGGGACGGTCGGGTCGGGCACCGGATCGTCGAGTGGGCGGCCGACCGCGCCCGGGCCCATCCCGGCCGGCCCACGGTCGAGGTGATCGACCCGGCATCGTGCGCGCTGCCCGCGGAGTCCTCGCTCGAGCCGGGCGGCGGGCCCCGCTCGGGTGTCGCCGACCTGATCGACCGCGCCGACGGGTTCGTCCTGGTCACCCCGGAGTACAACCACAGCTACCCCGCCGCGCTGAAGCGGCTGATCGACGCCCACTACACGGAGTGGATGTTCAAGGCGGCCACCGTCGTCTCCTACGGCGTCCAGGGCGGGCTCCTCGCGACCGAGCACCTGCGCGGGGTCCTGGCCGAGCTGCACGTCGTCACGACCCGGCGGGTCGTGGGCCTGCGCTGCCCCTGGGAGGACCTCGACGACACGGGCTACCGGCCCGACGACCGGACCGGACGGGCGGCCGACGCGGCCCTCCACGAGCTGCTCTGGTGGGCCGACACGCTACACGACGCCCGCCGCGACCGTCCCTTCGTGGCATGAGGAGCCGCGGCCGGACGGTCGGCCTCGTCCTCGCCCTGGGCGGGCTGCTCGTCGTGCTCGACACCACCGTCACCGTGGTCGCGGTCCCGGCGATCGTCTCGGACCTGGGGACGACCCTGCCGGTGGTCAGCTGGGCGACCACCGGCTACCTCCTCGGCGTCGTCGCGGTCATCCCGACGGCGGGTCGGGCGGCCGCCCGGTTCGGCGACCGGCGCGTCTACGTCGGCGCGCTCGCGGCGTTCACCGCGTTCTCGGTGGCGGCCGGACTCGCCCCGACCCCGGCCCTGCTCGTCGCCGCCCGCGTGCTGCAGGGGCTCGCCGGCGGGCTGCTCAACCCGGTCGGCCAGGCCATCGGGCTCCGGGCCGTGCCCCGCTCCGAGCGCGGCCGCATGATGAGCCTCCTCGGACTGCCCGTCCTCGTCGGACCGGTGCTGGGCCCGCCGCTCGCGGGATGGCTGGTCGACGCGGTGTCCTGGCGCGCCATCTTCCTGATCAACCTCCCGGTCGGACTCCTGACCGTGGCGCTGTGCCTGCGGTTCGTCCCCGCCGACGTGCCGGACGACGGTGCCCGCGCGGGCCTCGACCGGGTCGGGCTGGCGCTCCTTCCGGCCGGCGCCGTCGGTCTCGTCGCGGGCGCGACCCTGCTCGGCGATCCCGGGTTCCCGACGGCGGGTGCGGTCGCGGCCCTCGCGTCGGGTGTGGTCCTGGTGCTCGCCTTCGTGGGGCACGCCCGGCGTACCCGGGAGCCCCTGCTCGCGCTTCGCCTGCTGCGACATCGGGCGACCGGGGCCGGGCTCGCGGTGCTGGTCCTCTTCGGGGCGGCCTACTTCGGGGCGATCACGGTGCTGCCGCTGATCGTGCAGGCGGTCCGCGGGGACCCGGCCGCGACGGCCGGTGCCCTCGGCATCCCCGCCGCCCTCGCCGTCGGGGCGACCCTGCAGGTCGCGACGCGCCTGGTCGACCGGGTCCCCCCGCGCCGCATCGTCCTCTCGGGGACGGTCGTGGCCGCGGTGGGACTCGCCGTCCTCGCTGCGGCGACCGCGGCCGGGGCGAGCTACGCCGTGCTCGTGGCGGGCACGGTCCTGCTCGGACTCGGGTCGGGCGCCACCGTCGCGCCGACGATGACGACGGCCCTGCGCGACCTCGAGGGCCCGGACACCGCCCAGGGCACCACCCTGCTCGCCCTGGCCCAGCAGCTGGCGGCGGCGCTGGGCGTCGCGACGGTGACCGCCGTCCTCTCGGCGTCCTTCTCCCGCGTCGTCGACGGCGGGGTGGACGAGCTGGTCCGCCTCGGGCCCGGACCGCGGTCCGCCCTCGCCGGGTCGCTCGACGCGGCTGCGGCCACGGGCTACGTCGTCCCGGCCGTCCTCGCCGGCGTCGCGGTGGTGGCGGCCGCCGTCGGGTTGCGGCCCCGGGAGGTGGCGCTCGGGCGGACGGACCGGTAGATCACTGCCCATGACCACAGCATCCGGCGTCCCGCGCGGCAGCTCCGCTCCGCTGCGTGCCGCAGCAGCGGGCGTTCCGCGCGGCAGCTCCGCTCCGCTGCGTGCCGCAGCAGCGGGGCGGACCGAGCGGGTCGAGCACTACCGGGAGCGGTTCGGCACGTTCCTCACCGTCGAGGTCGGGCCGCTCGAGGAGGAGCTGGCCCGGCAGGACGTCGGCACGCCTTTCAACCCGCACCTCGACGAGGCCGGCCGGATGCACCCGGCCGTCTGGGAGGCGCGGCGGGAGGCGCAGCGCCGATCGGCGGCGGCCGGGCTGTACGCGCCGCACGTCCCGGGGCCGGACACGACACGGTTCACCCGCCCGGAGATGCAGCACGTCGAGGAGTTCGTCTACCACCGCAGCGGGCTCGGCCTCGGACTCGCGGCCCTGGCGTGGACCGAGGGCCCGAACGACGCGATCGAGTACTGCACGCCCACCGCGCGCGAGCACTGGGTCGACCCGTTGAAGCGCGCCGAGATCACCGCGGCGTTCGCCAACACGGAGCCCAGCGTCGGCACCGACGTCCTGGCGATCTCCACCCACGCCCGCCGCGACGGGGACGACTGGATCCTCGACGGCCACAAGGCCTGGATCACCAACGCGCACTTCTGCGACGTCATCCAGGTGACCGCGGTGACCGACCCGGGCACCGGCACGCGGAGCCTGACGATGTTCCTGGTCGACGCGAACGCACCGGGCGTCACCCGAGGCCGCGACATCCCGACCATGCTCGACGACGGCCTCACCGGCGAGCTCCACTTCGACGGGGTGCGCATCCCGGCCGAGGACGTCGTGGGGGAGCCGGGCGACGGGTTCGCGCTCGCCATGACCTGGATCAACTGGCGCCGGATGATCCGCGGCGGGATGTGCGCCGGGTGGGGGCAGTGGCTCCTCGAGCGCGCGGTCGACCGGGCGCGCACCCGCACCGTCGGCGGGCGCCCGATCGCCGACCAGCAGGTCGTCGCGCACATGCTCGCGGACATGGACGCCGACGTGTACACGGCGCGGGCGGCGTCGCTGCAGCTCCAGGTCGATCTCGAGGCGCTGCCCGGCGGACCCGCCGCGGTGCCGCTCGATCCCGCGGGCCCGCGCCTGATGAGCCTGCTCAAGGTGATCAACGACGAGGCGTTCTTCCGGGTCGCCGACCGCGCGATGCAGGTGCACGGCGGCGCGGGCCTCCGGAAGGGCTCGCCGGAGGAGAAGCTCTTCCGCATCGCGCGCAACCTCAAGATCCCAGCCGGGACCGACGAGATCCAGCGCAACGCGATCGCGCGGGGGCTGCTGCGGTGAGCCTGGCCGCCGTCACCGGCCGCTTCCAGCCCGTCCACGCGCAGCACCTCGAGCTGTTCGCCCACGCGCTCGCCCACCACGACGAGCTCGTGGTGGCGGTGACCAACCCGGACCCGCAGGCCCGTCGTCGGGAACCGACCTCCACCCACCGGCACACCGACGCGGCGAACCCGTTCACGTACTTCGAGCGGGTCCGGCTGCTCACGGCGGCGCTGGCCGACGCGGGCCTGAGCGCGACGGTCGTCCCGTTCGACCTCACCCGTCCCGAGGTCTGGGCCGGTTACGTGCCGCTGGACGCCCACCACTACGTCCGCGCGTACTCGGCGTGGGAACGGGAGAAGGCCGAGCAGCTGCGCGCCGGCGGTTACACGGTGACCGTGCTCGACGGCGACCCCGCCGTGAAGCTGGACGCGACCGACATCCGACGGGGTTTCGACGACGGGTCGTGGGAGCCTCTGGTCCCCGCCGCGACCGTCCCGCTGCTGCGGACGCTGCTGTGAACGCGTACGGCGAGAACCAGCCCCGGCTCGTCGACGACCGGATGCCGGTCGTCCTGGTGGTCCTCGACGGGCTCGGCGACCGTCCGGTCCCGGAGCTCGGCGAACGGACCCCCGCCGAGGCCGCGCACACCCCGGTGCTCGACGCGCTGGCCACCCGCGGCTGCTCCGGGTGGCACCTGCCGTTCGGGTGGGGCCGCGCGCCCGCCTCGGAGCTCGCGCACTGGTCGATGTTCGGGTTCGGCGCGGTGCCGTTCCCGGGCCGGGCGGTGCTCGAGGCGCTCGGCGCGGGCCTGGAGGTCCCTCTCGGGGTAGCGGTGTCGTACGCCGCGCTGCGCCCCTCCCGGGTCGAGCAGGACCAGGTGTGGATCACCGGTCGGTGTGCGCCCGACGACGCGGCCGACGCGGCGGCGCTGTTCGACGCGCTGGCGCCGGTGACCGCGGAGCACGGCGTCGAGCTCCGGTCGCTCGGACGGCGCGGGGAGGCGCTGCTGACGCTGCCGGGTCACGACGACTGGGCCGTGACCGACTCCGATCCCTTCTTCGAGGACCGCCATCCCTGGCTGGCCGTGCAGCCGTGCACCCCGACGGCCGGCCCGACCGCCTCGAATCTGACCGCGTTCCTGCTCGCCGCCCGACGGATGCTGGTCGGGCACCCCGTGAACCGCCGACGCTGGGGGCGTCCGCCGCTGGACGTGCTGACCACGAAATGGTCGGGCCGTCGTGACCCGGTGCCGTCGTTCACGGAGCTCACGGGCGTCGCCGGAGCGGCCGTGACCTCGACCGGGCTCTACCGCGGGATCGCCGCCCTGCTCGGGATGTCCGCGCGGCACCTGGCGCCCGCGCCCGACGTCGGGATCGACCTCGCGGCCCGGCTCGCCGCGGCCGGGGACCTGATCGCGGCCGGCGCCCGCTTCGTCCACGTGCACACGAAGGCCACCGACGAGGCGGGCCACACGAAGCGGCCGCGCGCGAAGCTCGAGGTCCTGGAGGCGGCCGACCGGGGTCTCGCCGGGCTGCTCGACCTCGCCGACCACGCGGTCGTGGCCGTCACCGGCGACCACGCGACGCCCTCGACGGGCGGGGTGCTGCACACCGGCGACCCGACCCCGCTCGTCGTCGCCGGCCCCACCGTGCGGCCCGACCCGGTCACCGCCTTCGGCGAGTCGTCCGCCGCCGCGGGCTGGTACGGGCGGGTGGGTGCCGACGAGCTGCTGCCGCTGCTGTTCGGCCACGCGAACCGGCCCGACTTCCTCGGTCACCGGCCGTCGCCGCGCCGCACGCTCGCGCTCCCGGACGACCCGGAGCCGATGGTCGTCCCGTGACTCAGGTCAGGGCCATGCCCGGGACGCGGGCCCGGATCGCGGCCAGCTCCCGTTCGTCGGAGATGCCCTGGACGTCGTACCTCGGGGTGTGTACGGCGCCTCGAGCGCGCGGACCTCGTCGTCGGTGAGCTCGACGTCGAGCGAGGCGACGGCGTCGTCGATCTGAGCGATGCTGCCCGCGCCGACCAGCGGTGCGGCGACCACGGGCTGCCGGTGCAGCCAGGCGAGCGCGATCCGGGCGCGGGACACGCCGTGGGCGCGGGCGATGGTGCCGACGGCGTCGACGACCGCACGGTCCGCGGCCTCGGTCGACGGCGGGTAGAGCAGGTCGGCGTAGTCGCCGTCGGTCTCGGCGCGGGCGGTGGCCCGGGCGTCGTCCCAGGGCCGGGCGAGGCGGCCGCGGGCGAGCGGGCTCCAGACGATCGTGCCGACGCCCTCGTCTCAAGCGCGGCCTCGGCGACGCGCTGACCGCGGCCCACCACGCGGCGGCGGCCGCGGAGTCCCACGGCCCGGTGATCGCCGCGATCGCCGAGCTCCTCGCGGCCGGCGAGGCCGACGGGAGCATCCGTCCGGGCCTCGACCCCGACGACGTCCTCATGCTCATGAGCTCGGTGTGGCGGGTCCCCGAGGGCGGGCAGGCGGAGCGTCTCCTCGACCTCGTCGTCGCGGGCCTGCGGGCCGACAAAGCGGACGAACCGGGTGTATCAGGGCCCTGACCTGCAGTTTCCTCGTCCGTGGGGCGGCGTTGGTGGCACACTTCGCGCATGACGACGACCGCGGACGCCCCCGCCGTCGACACTGCCGTCGACACCGCCCCGGCGCCTAGCGCGACGCGCCCGTCGGCGCCCGCCCCGCCGCGGCAGGACCCGTCGTCGGGAACGGGCAGTGGGACCCCCTGGCTGCTGGCGCTGCTGGTGCTCGTCACCGGCATGTTCATGTCGGTGCTCGACGTCAGCATCGTCAACGTCGCCATCCCGGCGATGCAGAAGGACTTCGGCGTCACCACCGACGACATCCAGTGGGTGTCCACGGCCTACTCGCTGGCGCTCGGCGTGATCGTCCCGGTCAGCGCGTGGCTGGGGGAGCGGCTCGGGCTCGGCCGCGCCTACGTGTTCTCGCTGGTCGGGTTCGGTCTCGGGTCGGCGCTCTGCGGGCTCGCCTGGGACATCAACTCGATGATCGCGTTCCGCATCCTGCAGGCGATCCCGGGCGGGATCATCCCGGTCGTCGCCCTCTCGATGGTCTATCAGATCGTCCCGCGGGAGCGGATCGGCGCGGCGATGGGTCTCTACGGACTCGGGATCGTCTTCGCGCCCGCCGTCGGGCCGACCCTCGGCGGCTATCTCGTCGAGTACGTCGACTGGCGGTTGATCTTCTTCATCAACGTCCCGATCGGCATCGTGGGTGCGATCGCGGCCGTGGTGTGGCTGCCCATGGGCAAGGGCGTGCGCGGCAAGCGCTTCGACGTCCTCGGGTTCCTGACGATCGCCGTGGGCCTGTTCTCCCTGCTGCTGGCGCTCTCCGAGGGGCAGTCGTGGGGCTGGACGTCGTACCCGGTGCTGATCCTGCTGACGGTGGGGCTGCTCTCGCTCGCCCTCTTCGTGGTGATCGAGCTCGAGGTCGACCAGCCGTTGCTCGACGTCCGCGTCTTCTCGTACTGGGCCTTCACCAACTCGCTGCTGCTGATCGCGGTGCTGTCGGTGGGCCTGTTCGGGGTGCTGTTCTTCATCCCGCTGTTCCTGCAGCAGAGCCAGGGGCTGGGCGCGTTCGACACCGGCCTGCTGCTCCTGCCGCAGGCCGTGGTGATGGGCATCCTCATGCCCGTGGCGGGCCGCCTCTACGACAAGATCGGGCCGCGATGGCCGGCCGTGATCGGGTTGACGATCCTCGCGCTCGGGACGTGGATGCTCCGCGACCTGTCGATCGACACGTCGTGGTCGGAGCTGCGGTGGATCCTCGTGTTCCGGGCGGTCGGGATGGGTCTCGCGATGATGCCGATCATGACCGGTGGCATCTCCGCCGTGCCGCCCGACCGGGTCTCCGGCGCCAGTGCGTTCAACAACGTCACCCAGCGCACGACCTCGGCGATGGGCCTCGCGGCGCTCACGGCGCTGCTGTCCTCTGCCCAGGCCCAGGAGGGCAGCGACACCGGTGCGGCGATGCACATGTCGGCGCACACCCCGATGCTCCAGCAGTACATGAGCTACTCGCAGGTGGAGGCGCACGCCTTCGTGACGGCGATCGACGACATCATGATGGTGACGGCCGTGCTCACCGCGCTGGGCGTGCTGCTCGCGTTCCGCCTGCGCTCGGGACCCGCGCCGAACCCGTCGTCGGGACCCGCCGTCATGGAGTGAGCGTGCGCGCCTCGGCGAACGCGTCCCGCAGCGGTGTGGGCTCGACACGCGAGAGGCGGGCACCGAAGGTGAGGTAGAGCCCGGCGAGCCCGATCCACGACCAGGCCCCCATCGTGAGCCGGCAGGTGGTGGGGGAGACGGCCTCGACGACGGCGCCGCCGGGCGCGAACTCGGAGACCGTCGGCGCCGGGAGCGCGAGATCGGCGGACCCGAGGCAGGGCCAGGGTGCGGGATGGTCGCCGCGGTCGGGGGTGCGGCGGACGAGGTCCACCGGGTCCTCGGGGAGGGCCCGGGGCTCGAAGCGGGCGTTGGTCGGGGCGTGCAGCCGGACGCGGTCGAGCCGGAGGACACGCCACCCGTCCTCGCCGTGGGCGACCAGGTACCAGCGGGCGGCCCAGACCACGAGGTGGTGGGGTTCGACGCGCAACTGCTCCTCGCCGTGCTCCAGCCGGAGCGTCCGGTGCTGCCGGACGGCCCGCCCGACCTGCTCGACGAGGTCGGCGTCGATCGGCTCGGCCGGGAACTCCCACTGGTTCGGTACGACCGTGACGGTGAAGGCGTCGGCAGTGTGCTGCAGACGACGGGGGAGGGCCCGCGAGACGGTGTCCCGGGCCCGGCGGGCCGACTCCTCGATGCCCACGAGCGTCGCGGTGGCGATCTGCAGCGCGACGACCGTGGCCACGGCCTGGTCCTCGTCGAACACGATCGGCGCGATCGCCCCTCCGGGTCCGAGCCGGTAACCGCCGTGCACGCCCTTCACCGGTTCGACGGCGTAGCCCAGCGCGCGGAGGGTGTCGACGTCCCGGCGCAGGGTCCGCTCCGACACCTCGAGTCGCTCCCGCAGCTCCCGCCCGGAGTAGGTGCGACCGGTGCCGAGGAGTGACAGGAGCGTCAACGTCCGCGCGGAGGTGGTGGTCACGGGACGCAGCATGGCGGGTGGAGCGGTCACCCGGTGGCCGCATCCGGCCGGTCAGGGCGGACTCCTCGTCCCGACAGTGAGGCGCATAGGCCGTCGAGTGGCGTGTCTGGCGCAGGGCCCGGTCCGGAAGTTGCTCCATCTGCCGCTTGATCTTCTCGAACATGTGTTCGATGATGAGTTGTATGGCGATCGAGGCAGGGTGGGACCCCGACATGGGGTTACCGCTGCCTGCGCCACCGTCGTGGGACGAGGACCCTGACGAGCCCGCGTTCGAGCCGCTCGATGGCGACGAACTCGCCTGGCTCGAGTACCTCGACCGCGTCGTCCCGGTCGGCGAGCAGTGCCCGTGGGACGACGAGCCCGAGGAGCTGGTTGCACCCGAACCGGGTTGGGCGGTCCCGGGAGTGTCGGACGAGGCGCCGCCCGAGGAGGGCCTGTCGGCGCAGTCGCTGGCCGAGCTCGCGGAGTTGTCCGACGCCGTCCGAGCCCAACGGCTGGCCGGGGCGCGGGTGTACCGGGCGTTCACCGCGGTCCGCGCGGGGAACGTGCTGGCCGAGTCCGGGTACCGCAAGTTCGCGCCGCTGCTCGAGGACCACGTGCGCCTCGACCGGGTCGCGGTGGTGCGGCTGGATCGGCACGCGGAGGCGTTGCACGACACGGTCACTCCCACCGGCGCGACGACGCCTGCTTCGCTGCCCGCGACCTCAGCCGCGGTGGAGGACGGGGTGGTCGATTCCGATCATGTCGAGGTCATCGACAAGGTCATGACCCGGCTGCGAAAGGTTTCCGGGTTGGACGACGCCGTACTCACCGTGGCCGAGGAGCAGCTCGCCGCGCTGGCCGCGACGCATTCCCCGAAGCGGTTGTATGCGGCGGCCCAGGTGATCGCGGATCGGCTCGACCCGGACGGGGCCGCCCCGAAGGACGACGATCCGGCGGGGAACGAGTTGCACTACGCGACGCGGCGCAACGGGAATCTGCACGCGAAGCTGGTGCTGCGCGACCCGGCCGCGGCGGCGTTGTTCGACGACGCGATCCGCGCCGCCACCCCGCCCCCGGCCTCGGCGGCGGTGGCCGACCCCGACCTCGAGCCCGGTCAGGTAGTGCGGGACGAGGCCCGTGACACCAAACCCGCCCGGGAAGCCTGCGGGATGCTCGACCTGATCTCGGCGTCGCACCGGGCGGGGTTGGATCACACCGACGACGAGCAGGCCCCGGGCAGCCCCACCGCCTCCATGCCGCTCCCGGACCTCGACGACCCCGACACCAGCCGCGGCGACACCGACGTCGACGAACCCCTCCCCGGCAACAGCACCACGCATCGGGCCACCGACCGCGAGGCCACCGACCGCGAGGCCACCGACCGCGAGGCCACCGACCGCGAGGCCACCGACCGCGAGGCCACCGACCGCGAGGCCACCGACCGCGAGGCCACCGACCCCGAGGCCACCGACCCCGAGGCCACCGACCCCGAGGCCACCGACTACGAGCGGCCGCCCTTCGGTGCCGGGGCACCCGACCCGGACCCACCCGAGGATCCCGGCGACCAGCCTCCGCCGCACCGGCCGTGGACTCCACCGGATCCGGCGGCGATGACCCTGCCCGGGCGGGAACGGGTCACCCTCACCGTCACCCTGAACTACGAGACGCTGCGCCAACAACTCACCGACACCAGCACCGCGCTCGCACTACTCGGGGACTCCACCTGGATCCGCCCCGAGACCGCGCGCCGGTTGGCGTGCGACGCCGACGTCATCCCGATCGTCCTCGGCTCGAAGGGTGAGGTCCTCGACGTCGGCCGCAAAACCCGGGCCATCCCCACCGCCACCGGCCGCGCCGTCACCGTCCGGGATCGGCACTGCGCGTTCCCCGGCTGCCGCCGCCGCGCCCGCACCGCCCAAATCCACCACATCCAGCATTGGGCCCACGACGGCGAGACCGAGCCGGACAACCTGGTGTGTCTGTGCCGGTATCACCACGACCTGGTCCACCACAGCGGCTGGGACGTGATCATGGTCGATCACCTGCCCTGGTTCCGACCACCGGCCTGGCTCGACCCCACCCGCACCCTCAGACACAACCGACCCTGGCAGCTCGTCAGGCCGTCGGGTGGAGATGGTGGATGTCGAAGGGCTTGTTCGTGACGAACAGGAAGGTGCAGTCCTCGTCGTCGGTGGCGCCGTGCTCCATCGACCCACCCTCCGGGAACCACACGAAGCTGCCCGGGCCGTAGGTGCCCTGATGTGTCCGCAGCGTCCCGGAGAGCACGTAGATGCCGTGTCCGCAGGGGTGCGTGTGCCACGGGTTCGTGAAGCCGGCCCGGTAGACCATCTTGACCATCATCATGCCGGTCTCGGGGTCGTCGACGAGCGGGACGTGCTCGAGCACGGCGTCGATCGCGGGCACCGGGAAGTCCTGCCACTCCGCGGTGGTGGTGTCGGTGACGACGAGCTCGACGGGCTCGGGTGCGGCGGTCATGGGCGAGGAGCTTCCGCCGCCGTCGTGACGGGGCGATGTCGTCCGGAGGGCGGGTAGATCACGCCGCGCCGGCGAACCCACTGCCGACCAGCGGGCGCCACGTGCGCGCCAAGTCCCCGGGTCGACGCTCGGCCGCACACCGTCACCTCGCTCGACCTGGGAGTTCCCCGTGCGCTACACGACCTTCGGCCGCAGGACCGGACTGCAGATCTCCCGGATCGCGCTCGGCACCGGCAACCTCGGGACCCGGTGGGGACACGGCACCGAGCCCGACGAGGCCCGGCGGATCCTCGACCGGTTCGTCGAGGCCGGCGGCACGGTCATCGACACCGCGAACGTCTATCAGGGCGGGCAGTCCGAGGAGCTGGTCGGGGACTTCGTGAGGTCGGTGCGGGACGACGTGGTGCTCGCCTCGAAGTTCGGCTTCGGCCCCGACCCCGCCCGACCGTCGTCAGCGAAGGGCAACGGGCTCGCGAGCATGCGCTCAGCCGTGGAGGGCGGCCTGCGGCGCCTCGGCACGGACCGCCTCGACGTGCTCTGGGTCCACCGCCCGGACGGGCTGACCCCGATCGACGAGGTGCTGCGCGGTCCGTCGGGTCTGGTCGACGCGGGCAAGGTCCTGCACATCGGCTTCTCGAACTTCCCGGCGTGGCGGGTGGCCCGAGCCTCGTTGCTGGCGGACGTCCGGGGGCGGGCGCCGGTCGCCGGGATCCAGACCGAGTACAGCCTCGTCGAGCGCGGTGCCGATCGGGAACTGGTCCCCATGGCCGAGGCGCTGGGCCTGGGCGTGGCGATGTGGTCCCCGCTCGGCGGCGGGCTGCTCACGGGCACGTACCGCCACGATGCCTTCGGACGGGCCTCGGAACTCGGGATGCTGGTGCACGCCGAGTCCTCGGCCCGGACGACCGCGGTGCTGGACGCCGTGATCCGGCTCGCCGGTGACCTCGACGCCACCCCGGCGCAGGTGGCGACGGCGTGGCTCCTCGAACGTTGCCGGCGTCTCGTCACGCCGGCGTTCCCGGTCGTGGGCCCGCGCTCCCTCGCGCACCTCGACGACTACCTGGCCGCGCTGACCCTCACGGTGACCCCGGCGCAGTTCGACGAGCTCGACCGGCTCAGCGCGCCCGAGCCGGGGAGCCCGCACGACGGGAACCTGGCGTCACTGGACGCGGTCCGGGGCGGTCGGCGCGACCGGCTCGACGTCCCCGTCGTGCCCCCGTGGCCTGATCACGCCACGACGGGCAGCCCGGCGGCCTCGATCCGTGCGCGGGTGCGGGCGACCGCGCCCCGGGTCGCGCCCCGGCGCCGGCCACCGGTGTCGGTGCGGCCGTCGGAGGCGTCGATGGGGGCGGCGGCAGTGTCCGCGACGAGGGCGCACCACCAGAGCGTGTCCACGGTGGCGGAGTCCTCCGGCTCGAACGCGCTGAGGTCCACGCCGACCTGCTCCGCCTCGACGTCGGCGGCCAGCTGGTGCGCGACCAGCCCGAGCACCCGCGACGGGTAGCCACGGACGCGGAGGAATCGGGCAGCGTCCAGGGGCGGGAAGCGGGTGCGGACGGCGACGGGGGAGCGGCCGAGGTCGAGCAGGACCGCGGCGTGGATCAGCGGCTCGCGGTCCACCCCGGGCAGCTCCGCGAGCCGGATCGCCTCCCGGGCCGTGGCCTGCGTGTGGCGCCACCGCTCGGGGAGCGGGTCGGCCAGCAGGGTCTCGGCGAGCGCCCGCGACGCGGCGAAGGACGGCAGGTCCGGCGGCACGGAGGGCGACGCTAGCCCCGTCCGACGATCACCGCGACGCCGACGACCACCATCACCGCTCCCGCCGTCGGGCGATGCGCAGGTCGATGCGGACCAGGCCCGCGAACACCGTCATGGTCGCGGCCGCGCCGCCGACCCAGATGCCCCACCCGAGCGCGCCGGCCAGCAGCGCCTCGCCGCCCGTCAGCGCGAGGGCCCGGTAGGCCTCCCGGACGCCGAGGTAGAGCCATCCCCACCAGGCGAGGTAGGCCGGCACCTGGAGCAGCCCGTTCCGGAGCATGGGCCCGCTGGCCGGATCGGCGTTGGCCATGGCGAAGGCCGGGAGGGCGGCCAGGCACACGAAGCCCCCGAGGACGACGAGCACCATCACGTTCACCCGCAGCAACTCGGTCACGACGCCGACCCTCGCGGCCCGGCCGCGCCGCGGGGAGCGGGAGACTACTCAGCGGCCGGTCCACCGTGGGGCACGCTTCTCGGCGAACGCCCGCGGCCCCTCCTTCGCGTCCTCGCTCGCGAAGATCCGCTTTCGGACCTCGGCGTTGGCGGCCCAGGCGTCGTCGCCGAGCTCGTCCTGGTGGGCGGCGGCGATCATGAGGCCCTTGGACTCGCGGACGGCGACGGGCGCGTTCGCGGCGATCGTCGCCGCCATCGCCCGGGCGGCCTCGAGCGCGGTCCCGGCCGGCGCGACCCGGTTCGCGAGCCCGAGCTCGTAGGCCCGGGCAGCCGTGATCGGCGCGCCGGTCATCGCGATCTCGAGTGCGACCGCCCGTGGAATGCGCTGCGGCAGCCGGATCAGCCCGCCCGCGGCCGCGACGAGCCCGCGAGTGACCTCGGGCAGCCCGAGCTGGGCGCTCTCGTCGACGACGGCGAGGTCGCAGGCGAGCATGAGCTCGCAGCCGCCCCCGAAGGCCAGGCCGTTGACGGCGGCGATCATCGGCGTGGCCACGGCCTGCCGGGCGAACCCGCCGAAGCCCCACTCCGGGTGGTCGGCGTCGGAGAGCGTGTCGCCCTGGGCCACCGCCTTGAGGTCGGCTCCGGCGCTGAAGGCGCGGCCGGTGCCGGTCACGACGATCACCCGCACCGCCTCGTCGTCGTCCGCGGCCCGCAGCGCCCGCCCGAGCGCCGTCGCGACCGAGGAGTTGATCGCGTTCAGCGCCTTCGGGCGGTCGAGGGTGATGACGGTGATGCCGTCCTCGTGCTCGACCCGGACCTCGTCAGACATCGGCAGATCCCTTCCCGTCGGCAGCGGTCGGGCGCTGCGCTCCGTCTCCCGTGATCGCGGCGCGCGCCGCCGCGTCGTCGGCACCCTGCACCACCGTCGCGAGGGTGCGCAGCGTGTCCCGGTCGGTGTCGTCCCGCACCGCGATCGAGAACTCGACGTCGGTCACCACCGACGCGTACCGGTCGAGCAGGCGCCGACCGATCTCGTCGTGCCGCCCGATCACCACGAACCGCTCCAGGGTCTCGTCGTCGATCATCGCCGGCAGGTCCTCCCACCGCTGCGCCTTGGAGAGCTCCTTCGCCGCGTCGGCGAGGTCGGAGAGCCCGAGGTGGTCGAAGGCGGCGCGGTAGCCCGGCGTCGAGGCGTAGAACGCGATCCGGGCCCGGGCGTCCTCGACCTTGCGTGCGAGCTCCTCGTCGGTGCGCGCGGAGGCCACCAGCGGCTTCATGCACACGCGGAACCCGTCGAGGGACCGCCCGGACCGGGCCGCCCCACGACGGACCGCGGGCAGCATCACCTCGTCGATGTAGCTCGGGGTGCACACCGGGTGCGGGCGCATCCCGTCGGCGACCTCCCCGGCCACGGCGCACAGGCGGGGGTTCACCGCGGCGAGGTGGATCGGGACGTCCGGGTGCTCGATCGGGCCGGCGTCGAACAGCGGGACCATGAGGTCGAGCCGGTAGTGCTCACCGTGGAACGCCAGCGGCGTCCCGTGCTGCCAGGTCCGCCACACGGCGCGCACGGCCTGCACGTACTCCCGCATCCAGGGTGCCGGCGGGTGCCACTCCATGCCGTAGCGCCGCCGGATGTGCCCGCGCACCTGGGTGCCCAGGCCGAGGGTGAACCGCCCGCCGGAGAGCTTCTGCTGGGTCCAGGCCTGCAGGGCCGTCACCGTCGGGCTGCGCGGGAAGGCGATCGCGACGGCGGTCGTGGTCCGCAGCCGCTGCGTGGCCGCGGCCGCGAGGGCGAGGACGACGAACGGGTCGTCCTTCGTCTCCTCCACGGCGATCCCGCCGTACCCGATCTCCTCCAGGAACCGGGCGGTCTCCGCGACCGCGTGCAGGTCCAGCGGCGTCTCCGGGGCCCGCAGTCCGGGATCCACCTTGCCGAGCGGGAGCAGGGTCTCCAGGCGCACGCGGGCGAGCCTTCCCGACGCCGGGTCCTGGTGCACCCTGGGAGCCATGTCCGACGAGCAGGGTGGCGACCCCGTCTGCTGGGCCCACCTCCTGTGCCCCGCGTGCGGGGCCATGCCCGATCCGGAGGACCCGGCGTCGGGAACCTGTCCCCGGTGCGGCGAGGAGATCGAGCGATGACGACCGAGAACACGCGGGACCTCGAACAGGGGATCGTCCGGGACTTCACCGAGAACCTCTCGTACGGGCGCTACCTGCACCTCGACGAGCTGCTCGCCGCGCAGCACCCGCGCAGCGACCACCACGACGAGATGCTGTTCGTCATCCAGCACCAGACCTCGGAGCTCTGGCTGAAGCTCGCGCTGCACGAGCTCGCGACCGCGTGCGACGACCTCGCCCGCGACGACCTGCCGCTCGCGCTCAAGCGGCTGGCGCGCGTGAAGCACGTGCAGCGCCAGCTCATCGAGCAGTGGTCGGTGCTCGCCACCCTGACCCCGAGCGAGTACGGGGAGTTCCGCGGGTTCCTCGGCACGTCCTCGGGGTTCCAGAGCTACCAGTACCGCGCCGTGGAGTTCGTGCTCGGCAACAAGAACGCCGCGATGCTCGAGCTCTTCGCCGACGACCCGACCGCGCTGCGGGTGCTCACCGAGGCACTCGAGCGGCCCAGTCTCTACGACGAGTTCCTGCGCCTGCTCGCCCGGCGCGGCCACCCGGTGCCGGCGGAACTGCTGGAACGGGACGTGACGAGGGCGCACGTCGAGAACGCGGGCCTGGTGGAGGTGTTCCGCGGCATCTACGCCGATCCGGACCGCCACTGGGACCTCTACGAGACCTGCGAGGAGCTCGTCGACCTCGAGGAGAACGTGCAGTTCTGGCGGTTCCGCCACCTCAAGACGGTCGAGCGCACCATCGGGTTCCGCACCGGGACCGGCGGGTCGAGCGGGGCGGGCTTCCTCCGCCGGGCCCTGGAGCTGACGTTCTTCCCCGAGCTGTACGCGGTACGGACCGCCCTCTAGACGTCGTCCTCGCGGGGCGGCCGCTCGGCGACCACCGGGTAGTTCCCGGTGATCGCGTTGCGCTCCAGGGCCGCGACCCGGATGCGTTCCCGGAAGTAGTACCAGCCGCCGATCAGTGCCGGGACGATGATCACCAGGGTGGCCACCGTGTACGTGCCGATCGGGTAGTCGAACGCGGTCAGCACCAGCACCGCCAGGAGGAACGCCAGGGTCAACCAGCCGGTGACCGGCGCGCCGGGGAGCCGGAACGACGGTCGGTTCACGCGCCCCTGCTTCCACCAGGAGTACAGCCGGAGCTGGCAGAGCACGATCGTCGCCCAGGAGGCGATGATGCCGAGCGAGGCCATGTTGAGGACGATCTCGAACGCCTCGCCGGGCTCGAAGGCGTTGAGGACGACGCCGAGCAGCGTGATGCAGGCGGTGAGCACGATGCCGCCCCAGGGGACACCGTTGCCGTTCATGCGGGCGGTGAACCGCGGTGCGCTGCCGTTCATCGCCATCGAGCGCAGGATGCGGCCGGTCGAGTACAGGCCCGCGTTGAGGCTGGACAGCGCGGCGGTCAGGACGACGAGGTTCATGATCGAGCCCGA
Source organism: Actinomycetospora sp. NBRC 106378 (assembly GCF_030269685.1). Classification (GTDB taxonomy): domain Bacteria; phylum Actinomycetota; class Actinomycetes; order Mycobacteriales; family Pseudonocardiaceae; genus Actinomycetospora. The sequence continues at coordinate 529,167 of NZ_BSTT01000003.1, read as the reverse complement.
GCCGCCGACGCCGATGTGCGAGAAGAACGTGACGAACGGGCTCTCGCTCTTCGAGTAGTCGGTGTAGGGCAGCAGCAGCGCGAGCAGCACCAGCGAGCCCACGTAGAAGATCGCGATGCGGGCGATGACCGAGTTGATGGCCCGCGGCATGACCTTCTCGGGGTTCTCGGTCTCACCTGCTGCCGTGCCGACGAGCTCCACCGCGGCGTAGGCGAACACGACGCCGCTCACCACGATCACGAGCGGCAGGGCGCCGGTGGGCAGGAAGCCGCCCGTGTCGGCGACCATGCCGAACCCGGTCGGTCGCCCGTCGACCTCGAAGCGGCCGACCAGGAACACGGCCCCGACGATGATGAACAGGACCAGGGCGGCGACCTTGATGAGGGCGGCCCAGAACTCGATCTCGCCGAAGAGCTTCACCGAGATCAGGTTCATCGTCAGGACGACGAGGAGGGCGATCAGCGCGATCGTCCACTGCGGGATCGACTCGAAGGCCGTCCAGTAGTGCATGTACGTGGCGATCGCGGTGGTGTCGACGATCGAGGTCATCGCCCAGTTCAGGAAGTACAGCCACCCGGCGGCATAGGCGGCCTTCTCGCCGTAGAACTCCCGGGCGTAGGAGACGAACGAGCCCGAGGACGGTCGGTGCAGGACCAGCTCGCCCAGCGCCCGCAGGATGAGGAAGACGAACACCCCGCAGAAGGCGTACACGAGGAAGAGGCCGGGCCCGGCGCTGGCCAGCCGACCACCCGCGCCGAGGAAGAGCCCCGTCCCGATCGCCCCGCCGATCGCGATCATCTGGACCTGGCGGGGCTTGAGGGCCTTCTCGTACCCCTCCTCCTCGTGGGCGAGCGACGCGTCGTACTCGTCGGCGTTGGACGACGACGTGGCCGTCGGGCGTGCCATGGGTACCTCCCCGGTCGTGATCGGCAGCAACGCTAACCATCACGTATGCGCTTGCGGTCACCGGGCGTCACATCCGTGTGAAATCGCGGCGGGGCCCGCACGCGCCGCCTGACGCGGCTCCCGTGCCCCGACCCCGGCCGACGCGCCGCGTGTCGGGCTCTCGCGCTGACGCCCCGGGGACGCTAGCCTGCGCCGCTGACCAGCAGGTTCACACACAAGCCTGGTACGGGGAGGCCGTCATGGCGGGCAAGTTCGAGGTCTACGAGGACAAGTCGGGCAAGTTCCGGTTCCGGCTCAAGGCGAGCAACGGGCAGATCGTGGCGAGCGGCGAGGCCTACGAGACGAAGGCCGCGGCCAAGAAGGGCTGCGAGTCCGTGCAGAAGGCCGCCGACGGCGCGGCGGTCACCGAGGTCTGAGCGCGCGCGGTCCCGCGGGGCCGGCGACCCGTCCGATCGGAGGGTGGGTCGCCGGGCCCGCGTCGTGCTTCGGGCGACACCGTCGGTGGGTGCTGGCAGAGTCCCGGGGACCGTCACCGCCGACCCGGAGGCCCCCGTGAGCGAGCTGGAAACCCTGCGGATGCTGATCGGCGGCAAGCCCGTCGACGCGATCTCCGGGAAGACCTTCGAGTCGCAGAACCCCTACACCGGCGAGAGCTGGGCGGTCATCCCCGACGGGGACACCGACGACATCGACGCCGCGATCGCGGCCGCCCGCTCCGCCTTCGACGGCGAGTGGGGCTCGATGACGGCGTTCGCCCGCGCGGCCTGCCTGCGCAGGCTGGGCGACCTCATCACCGCGAACGCCGAGCGGCTCGCCCGCCTCGAGGTGAACGACTCCGGGAAGCTCTACCGCGAGATGCTGGGTCAGCTCAACGCGCTGGGCGGCTGGTACCACTACTACGCGGGCCTCGCGACGGCCATCGAGGGCGCGCAGCCCCCGTCGCCGAACCCGAACTACCTGGTCTACACCAAGCGCGAGCCGGTCGGCGTGGTCGCCTGCATCACGCCGTGGAACTCGCCGCTGCTGCTGATGAGCTGGAAGGTCGCGCCGGCGCTGGCCGCCGGGTGCACCGTGGTCGTCAAGCCCAGCGAGCACGCCCCGGGATCCACCCTCGGGTTCGCCGAGCTCATCGAGCAGGCGGGCATCCCGGCCGGCGTCGTCAACGTCGTCACCACCCTGCGCGGAGAGGTCGGCGGCCACCTCGCCGCCCACCCCGGCGTGGACAAGGTCGCCTTCACCGGCTCGACCGCCACCGGCATCAAGGTCGGGCACGCCGCGATGGACAACCTCAACCCGGTCACCCTCGAGCTGGGCGGCAAGTCGCCCCAGGTCGTGTTCCCCGACGCCGATCTGCAGGCCGCCGCGAACGGCCTCGTCGCGGGCGTCTTCGCCGCGACCGGGCAGACCTGCATGGCCGGCTCGCGCCTCGTCGTGCACGCCGACGTCCACGACGAGCTCGTGCGGCTCGTCGCCGAGCGCGCCGAGCAGATCAAGCTGGGCGATCCCTTCGGGGAGGAGACCGAGATGGGGCCGGTCGCGAACAAGCCGCAGTACGAGAAGGTGCTGGGCTACCTGGAGACGGCGCGGAACGAGGGCGCGACGATCCAGTACGGCGGGTCGGCCGAGGAGGCGCTCGGCGGCTACTTCGTGAAGCCCACGGTGCTGACGGTCAAGCCGAGCGACACGGTCTTCCGCGAGGAGGTCTTCGGGCCGGTCCTCTCGGCGGTGACGTTCACCGACGAGGAGGAGGCGATCAAGCTCGCCAACGACACGCCGTACGGCCTCGCCGGCGCGGTGTGGACCAAGGACGTGCACCGGGCGCACCGGGTGGCCGGCAAGATCCGCGCGGGCACGGTCTGGATCAACGCCTACCGGGCGGTCGCGCCGAGCGTGCCGTTCGGTGGCTACAAGATGTCGGGCCTCGGGCGCGAGAACGGCCACGCCGGGCTGGAGCCGTACCTGGAGACCAAGTCGGTCTGGGTCGAGCTCTCCGGCGGCACGCGCGACCCGTTCACGCTGGGCTGATCTCCGGACTGATCTGCACCTGCGGCTCCCGCCCCGGGATGAGGACGGTCAGCACGACGCCGAGCGTGCTGCCGTCCTCGTCCCACGCTGCGGTCCGCAGGACGAGCCGCCGGCCGTGGCGGACCTCCTCGATCGTGCCGGCGCCGGGGTAGGGCGGATCGAAGCGCACGCGGTGCAGCCCGGCGCGCGTGTCCACGTCGGTCGCGAGCGATGCCGCCGCGCGCAGCAGGGCGTCGTCGTCCAGGTCCCGGGGTAGCCCGGCGGGGCCGAGGACGCGGCTCAGGTGCAGTCGCAGCACGCCGACCACCACGAGGCGCCGGGCGGCGGGATCGACCATGTCGCGCAGTCTCACCGAGGAGGAGCGGTCGTGCCGGAGAACCTGATCAGGCGGATCCTCGCCGACCACCTCCGCGAGGGGGAGCTGACGCCGGGGCAGGAGATCGTGCTCGACGTCGACCAGGTCCTCATCGAGGACGCGACCGGCTCGATGTGCGCGCTGCAGTTCGAGGAGCTCGGCGTCGACCGCGTCGCCGTCTCGCCGTCGGTGATGTACGTCGACCACAACGTGCTGCAGATCGACGGCCGCAACATGGACGAGCACCGCTACCTGCAGACCTTCGCCGCCCGCTACGGCCTGCACTTCTCCCGCCCCGGCAACGGCATCTCGCACTACGTGCACCTGGAGCGCTTCGCCCGGCCCGGCGCGCTGCTGCTGGGGGCGGACTCGCACTCGACGATGTCCGGCGCGGTCGGGATGGTCGCCTTCGGCGCGGGCGGGCTCGACGTCGCCGTCGCGATGGCCGGGCACGGCGTCGCGACCGCCGCACCCGCCGTCGTGAACGTGGAGCTGCGGGGGGAGCTGCCGCCGTGGGTGGCGGCGAAGGACGTGATCCTGGAGCTGCTGCGCCGGCACGGGGTGCGCGGCGGGCAGGGGCGGGCCTACGAGTTCACCGGGCCGGGCGCGGCGACGCTGTCGGTGCTCGAGCGCGGATCGATCTGCAACATGATCACCGAGCTGGGCGCGCTGGCCGCGGTGTTCCCGGCCGACGAGCAGGTCCGGTCGTGGTTGCGCGCGCAGGAGCGCGAGGACGACTTCGCCGAGGTCGCCGCGGACGCCGACGCGACCTACGACGAGCACGAGGTGATCGAGCTCGGCGACCTCGAACCACTGATCGCGTGCCCCTCGTCGCCGGGGTCGGTGGTCCCGGTGCGGGAGGTGGCGGGCACGGAGGTGGTGCAGGTCTGCGTCGGGTCCTCGGTGAACTCGTCCTACGAGGACCTCGCGATCGTCGGCGCGGTGCTGCGCGACGAGATCGTCCACCCCGCGATCGAGATGACGGTGACGCCGGGCTCGCGGCAGATCCTCGACCGGGTGGCCCGGGGCGGCGTCTACGCCGACCTGGTCGCGGCCGGGGCGCGGATGCTCGAACCGGTCTGCGGGCCGTGCATCGGCGTGGGCCAGGCGCCCAGCGCGGGCAAGCCGTCGGTGCGCACGTTCAACCGCAACTTCCCCGGCCGGAGCGGCACCGCGGGCGACGAGGTCTACCTCTGCTCGCCGCCCACCGCCGCCGCGACCGCGTTGCACGGCGTCATCACCGACCCGCGCGACCTGGGCGAGGTGCCCTCGTTCGACCCGCCGTCGATGAACCCGCGCCGCGTCGACGACCAGATCCTCACGCCCCTTCCCGACGACGAGGCGGCGCAGGTCGAGGTGGTCCGCGGCCCGAACATCGTGTCGCCGCCCGCCGGGGCGCAGGTGCCCGACCGGCTCGCCGACCCGGTGCTCATCGTGGTCGGCGACGACGTCTCGACCGGCGACATGGCGCCCGACGGCATGGGCATGAGCGACTGGTCCAACATCCCCGAGTGCGCGCGGTCGATGTTCGCCCGCCAGGACCCGGGGTTCCACGACCGGGCGCTGGAGCGGGAGCACGGCGTTATCGTGGGCGGCCACAACTACGGGCAGGGGTCCTCGCGGGAGCAGGCGGCCCAGGCGGCGCTGGACCTCGGGGCTCGAGCCGTGGTGGCGGCGAGCTTCGCGCGCATCCACCGGGCCAACCTCATCGCGCAGGGGATCGTGCCGCTGGAGTTCGTCGACGCCGAGGACCACGGGCGCGCCGAGACCGACCAGACCTGGACCGTCGAGGGGCTGCGCGACGCCGTGGAGTCGGGCACCGAGGAGCTGACGGCCGCCACCGACGCCGGCGAAATCCGGCTGCGGCTGCGCCTCGCGCCCCGCGAACGGGCCACGCTCCTGGCGGGGGGCACGATCGCGCGGCTGCGGGGTGAGCGGGGCGAGCGGGGCGACGGGACGGCCTGAGCCAGGAATCGTCGTCGTCCGCCCGAGGTTGCACCCCGTATGACGAGCGTCGCGGAGGACCTGACCACGGACTGGCAGCGCTGGCACGACGAGCGCGAGGCGATGTTGCGCGAGCCGCACGGCTGGCTGTCCCTGACCGCCCTGGAGTGGTTGGACGACACGGCCCGCCCGATCGCCGACCTGCCCGGGACGTGGCGCGCGGCGGGCGACGGCACGGTGGAGATCACCGCCGCGGCCGCCGACGGGGTGGTGGTCGATGGGGCGACCGTCGACGGCACCGCCACGGTCACGCCGGTCGACGGGGCGCCGGGTGTGCTGGTCGGGGTCGGCGAGCGCGTCGTCGAGCTGGCGCGGCGCACGGACTCCTACGCGCTGCGGGTGCGCGACCCCGAGGCGCCGACCCGGCACGCGTTCACGGGTGTGCCGACCTTCCCGGTCGACGAGCGGTGGGTGGTCACCGGACGGTTCGAGGCCTACCCGGAGCCGCGGCGGATCACCGTCGGCGCCGTGGTCGACGGGCTGGCGCACTTCCCGACGGCGGTCGGCACCGTCACCTTCACCCTCGACGGCGCCGAGCAGCAGCTGATCGCGCTCGCGGGCAAGGGCGAGGGGCTGTCGCTGCACTTCCGGGACGCCACGAGCGGAGTGTCGACCTACGGCGGCGGCCGCATCCTGCGGACCGGTGACCCGGACGCCGACGGCACGGTCGTCGTCGATCTCAACCGCACCGTGAACCTGCCGTGCGCGCTCACCGCGTTCGCCACCTGCCCGCTGCCGCCGGCCGACAACGTCCTGCACGTGGCGGTCGAGGCGGGCGAGCGGAGCGACCGCTGACCGATCTCCGCGATCCGCCGTGCGCAATTCGTGTTTCGGGCCGGATCGACCGGTGTGAAGCGGGTATGAACCTCCCGATCGTGATCGGACCGAGATCGAGGAGGACACCATGTCGCGCACCACGCGACGCCGCGTCGGCTACACCGCCGCCGCTGCCGTGCTGTCGATCGGCGCCCTGACCGCCTGCTCCGGCGGCGGTGACGCGGCCGCGCCCGCGCCCGGCGCCGCCCCCTCCGGCGCTCCGGCGGCGTCCGGGGCTCCCGGTACCGCCCCGGCACCGGGTCAGCCCGCCCCGGGCCAGCCGGGAGCGGACGGGGCCGCCGGCGGGGCCTCGGGGGGCGCCGCGGGCGACTCCAACGGCCAGGCGGGCGGCCCGGACCCGAGCAACAACGGGACCGGGACCAACGGCACGCCCGGCAGCAACGCCCAGTCGGGCCAGGGCGGCGCCGGCGGCACCGGTGGCGCGGGCTCGGGCACCAACGGCACGGGCGGCACGGGCTCGAACGGCTCGGGCGGTGCGCCCAGCCAGACCCCGTCCGGCGGTGTGCAGACCGGTGGCGGCAGCACCACCGGCGTCGAGCACCCGGAGCTGTTCGGGTTCGGCGGTCTCGCGCTGCTCGCGGCCGGCGGGGTCGCGGTCGCCGCGACCCGTCGTCGCACCGAGGACTGAGGCCTGACGACCGGACCGGAGGGCACCGACGCCGCGGCGTCGGTGCCCCCCGCCCGTTCCCGACGGCGGGTGGTGCTGCTCGCGGTGGCGGCGCTGCTCGCCGTCGTCGGGATCGCCGCCGTGGTCGTCGGGGTGGCGCTGCAGCAGCGGGCGCCGGTCGAGCAGGACGCGGGCGCGTTACCCGTGCCTCCGACCACCAGCGCCGCGGCCACGCCCACCACCCCGGCCGGGCCCCCGCCCTCGCCTCCGGCGCGCATCGTCGTCGGGAAGATCGGGGTGGACTCGCCGGTCGCGTCGGTCGGCCTCAACCCCGACCGCACGATGGAGGTCCCGGCGAAGGGACCGCTCTACGATCTCGCGGCCTGGTACCGCTACTCGGTCACGCCCGGACAGCAGGGCCCGTCGGTGATCATCGGACACATCGACTCGGCGGAGAACGGCCCGTCGGTGTTCTTCCGGCTCGGGGCACTCGCGCCCGGCGACACGGTCGACGTGACGCGGGCCGACGGACGGGTGGTCACGTTCGCGGTGTACGCCACCCGTGCCGTCGCGAAGGACGCGTTCCCCACCGCCGACGTCTACTCCGGGACCGCCGGCCCCGAGCTACGACTCATCACGTGCAGCGGCTCCTTCGACGCGGCCGCGCGCAGCTACCGCGACAACACCGTCGTGTTCGCCCGGGAGATCTCGCTACGGTGACCGCATGGTCCGACCCCTGCACCCCGGGGACCTGATCGCCGCGGGGTTCGGGCTGGTCTTCGTGGTGGCGAACTCGCAGCTCCTGGGGCCCGCGCGCCTGCCCGTCGTCGTCGTGGGCGTCGTCGCCGCGGTGGTGATCGTCGTGGCCGTGCAGCGCAGCCGGGGGTTGCCCGGGGCGGTCGGGCCCCCGATGCACCGGGCCGCCTACCTGCGCATCGTCGCGGTCGAGGTGGTCGCGCTGGTCGTCGGCGCGCCGCTGCTGGCCCGCGTCGCCCCGCAGCTCCCGATCGCATGGGTGGCCCTGGTCGTCGGGCTGCACTTCGTGGCCTTCGCCGTGTGGTGGTTGCCCGGGGAGCGGACGTTCCTCGGGATCGGCGGGGTCATGACGATGCTCGGGGTGATCGGCCTCGTCGTCGGCCTGGCCGGAGGCGCCGGGTCGGCCGACGTGGTCGCGCTCGTCGCCGGGTTCGGTTCCGGCATCACGTTGCTCCTGCCCAGCACCGTCGCGGCGGTGCGGTTGTTCAGCGCACGAGCAGCATGACGACCACCGCGAGCAGCGCCAGCACCCCGAGCACGACCAGGGCCACACCCGCCGTCCGGAAGCCCGAGCCCCGGGACGGTTCGGCGGGGGACGGGGGAGCGGCGTCGTCGGTGCCCCGGCCGGCGGGTCGGTCGGGCTGGGCGTCGATGACCTCGGTCGTCTGCTCGGGCGACGGGGCGGCGTAGCGCTCGGAGAGGTCGCCGAGGGTGCGGCTCAGCGTCGCCGCGTCGGGCCGGTCACGGGCGTCGAGGGCCATCGCGCGCAGCACCACGTCCTCGAAGGAGATCGGGATCGACGGGGTGATCTGGCGCAGCGGCACGGGCGGCTGGCGCAGGCGTTGCGCGGCGACCTCCGCCGCGCCGACGCCGCGGAACGGCGGCTGCCCGGTGAGCAGCTCGTAGAGCGAGCAGCCCAGCGAGTACACGTCGGAGCGGCCGTCGAGCCGTTCGCCCCGGACCTGCTCGGGCGACATGTAGGCGACGGTGCCGACCACCTTGCCGGTCTCGGTGAGCCCCGGGACGTTCTCGGCCTTGGCGATACCGAAGTCCATGAGCTTCGGGGTCCCGTCGGCGAGGAGCATGACGTTCTCGGGGTTGACGTCCCGGTGCACGATGCCGTGCTCGTGGGCGTGGGCCAGCGCGGACGCGACCGCCGCGCCCACCCGCGCCGCGTCGACCAGGCCCGGCCCGCCCGACTCCCGCACCGTCTCGCCCCAGGTCCGTCCGGTGATGAGCTCCAGGACGACGTACGCGCCGTGCGGGGAGGTCCCGACGTCGTGCACGGCGACGACGTGCGGATGGCTCAGGACGGCCGCCGCCCGCGCCTCGTCCCGCAGACGCCGGGCGTCGGTGTCGTCCCCGCGCCGGTCCTCCGGGAGGAGCTTGACCGCGACGACCCGCCCGAGTTCCCGGTCGTGCGCGCGGTGGACCTCGGCCATGCCGCCCCGGCCGAGCAGCTCGACCAGCTCGTAGCGGTCACCCAGCACGACCGGACCGCGAGCATCGGCGGGGTCGTCCGCACGGTCGTCGGCACGGTCGTCGGCGCCGTCGTACGCGCCGGTGTAGGGCCGGGTCACAGCCGGCGGGTCCGCTCGGCGTCACCGCCGCCGAGCAGCGCGTCGAAGAGGTAGCGGTGGTCCACCATGGCCTGGCGGCGGTCCTCGAGGGACTGGTCGGCCTGCTCGTCGGCCACCGCGACCGCGTGGGCGGACCGGAAGTGCTCCACCAGGTCCGGGTAGTCGACCGAGACGAGCTTCTCCCGCTCCTCGAACCGCTCGGAGGGGTAGCCGCGGTCGCGCATCACCTGCTGGACGAGCAGGTCGGCGTCGCGCAGCCCGGTCGGCGGGTTCTCGACGAACGTCGACTGCGCGGACTCCCAGGCGCGGGCGTAGCGGTCCCGCTCGTCGGCGCCGAGGTCGCGCAGCTCCAGCTCCTGGCGGCGCTTGAGCCGGGCCCGGAGCTCCTTCTCACCGTCGCGCTTGCCGTACTGCTCGACCACCCGGTCGTACTCGTCCCCGAAGCGGCTGCGCAGCGAGGCGGTGGTGGCCCGCGCCCGGTAGCGGGCGACGAGGATCAGCACCACCCCGAGCACGATCACCACCACGGCGACGATCACGATCGTGAGCACGGTCCCGTCCACCACTGACTCCCTCCGCCGGTCCCGCCATCACACCACCCGATCGGGCGACGTGTAGACGTCCGGACGTCGGTTCAGTGCCCGTGTCGTGTCGTTCCGAACCCGCGAACTCGACTCACCCCGCCAGGGCGTCCAGGGCCGGGCCGTCCACCCGGTGCGTCGTCCACCCGTCGAGCGGCTCCGAGGCGAGCGTCGCGTAGAAGTCCAGCGCGGGGGTGTTCCAGTCCAGGACCGCCCACTCCAGACGGGCGTAGCCCCGCCGCAGGCAGGTGCGCGCCAGTTCGGCGAGCAGGGCGCGGGCCACGCCGTGCCGGCGGTGGGCGGGGGAGACGTAGAGGTCCTCGAGGTGGATGCCGTGCACCCCGGTCCACGTGGAGTAGGTCAGGAACCAGATCGCGGCGCCCGCCACCTCGTCGTCGTGGACCGCGACCGTCGCGAACACGGCGGGGGTGTCACCGAACAAGGCCTCGTGCAGGTGGTCGACGGTGAGCAGGCACGAGTCCGGCTCCCGCTCGTAGTCCGCGAGGTCGTGGACGAAGCGGACGAGGGTCGGGACGTCGGTGGGCTCGGCTGGTCGGATCGTCGGCGGCACGCCACGATCATCGGTCATGACGGCACTGGTCACCGGCGGCGGGACGGGTATCGGGCGGGCGATCTCGGAGGCGCTGGCCCGCCTCGGCCATCCCGTCGCCGTGCTGTACAGCCGCTCGGACGACGACGCCGCGGCCACCGTCGAGGCCATCACGACGGCGGGTGGCGCGGCCCGCGCGGTCCGTGCGGACGTCACGGACGAGGGCGCGGTGCGCGCGGCCGTCGAGGAGGTGCGGGCGTCGCTGGGGCCGGTGTCGGTGCTGGTCAACAACGCCGGCGGGACGGAGCACATCCCGATGGCGGACCTCGACGCCGTCACCGACGAGGTCTTCGAGCGCCTGTTCCGGCTCAACACGCTGTCGGCCTGGCACTGCGCGAAGGCGTGCGCGGCGGACCTGCGGGCCGCCGACGACGGGTGCGTGGTCAACGTCGGCAGCATCGCCGCGGCCGCCGGACGCGGGTCCTCGGTGCCCTACGTGGTCTCGAAGGCCGCGCTCTCCGGACTGACCCGCGCCCTCGCCAACGCGCTGGCGCCGGTCCGCGTCAACGAGGTGGCCCCGGGCCTGGTGCTGACCCGGTGGTGGGCGGGCCAGGAGGAGCGCGGCCGCACCCTCGCGCAGTCCGCGGTCACGGGGCGGGAGACGACCGTGGAGGACGTCGCCGCGGCCGTGGTCGGGCTCGTGACCTCCCGCGCGATCACCGGCCAGACGCTCACGGTCGACGGCGGCCAGACCCTGTAGGTCACACCCCGGGGCGGCACACCCGGCAGCCCCGGTAGCCCGCCTCCCGGGCCGCCGTCGCCGACCGGAACGGCACCCGGTGCGCGTCGGTGATCCGCCGGGCGTGGTGGCACGAGGGGAGGCACGCGATGCCGGTGGTGTCGCTGCCGACCAGCACCACACCGGCCGTCGTGAAGGCGGCGAGCCGCTCGAGGTCCGCGCCCTCGTCGGCGAGCAGGCGGGCCTTCGCGGCCTCGCCGAGCATGTAGCGGCCCAGCGAGCCGTCGGCCCTCGTCACACGGTGGCACGGCACGATCAGGGGGACGGGGTTGCGGGCGAGCACGGTGCCCACCGCGCGGACCGCGGCGGGCCGTCCGACCTCGCGGGCCACCCAGCCGTAGGGCCGGGTCTGCCCGGCCGGGATCGAGGCGGTCGCGTCGAGCACGTCGCGTTCGAAGGGCGAGCAGGCGCGCAGGTCGACCCGGGTGCGGGCCCCGACGGCCGGCACCGCCGCGTCGTCGGGGACCAGCGGGCGGCCGAGCCGGCGGCGGTACTCGGCGCGGAAGCCGGCGTGGTCACCGTCGTCGGAGACGGGGCGCACGTAGGTCACGCCCTCGGACGAGCGCGCCACGAGCACGTCGCCGAGCGGTCCCGTCGTCGTCGTGAACGTGTCGACCACCTGGCGGGCGAGGTCCGGCCCGACGTCGGGCGGGGTGAGGCGGGCGAGCAGGGGGTCGCTCATGGGGCGCTCCGATCGGGGGAGGCGAGCAGGGTGCGCAGGCGCGCGAGCCCGCGGGAGACGTGCGAGCGGGCGGTGCCCTCGCCGACGCCGAGCGCGGCCGCGACGGCCGGGACGTCGAGGTCGGCGACGTGGCGCAGCACCACCGCGTCGCGTTGGACGGCGGGCAGCGCCGCGAGGGCGGCCGCGAGATCGGGGTCGCCGCGGGTGGCGACCTCGGCCGGACCCGGTTCCCGCGCGGCCCGCTCCGGGAGCGGCGCGCCGGAGAGCGCCGGGCGCCGGGTGGCGGTCCGGACCGTGTTGCGGTGCTCGTTGAGCAGGACCGTGACCAGCCAGCCCCGCAGCTCGAGCGCGGCGATGCGCTCGGCGTCGTAGTCGCGCAGCGCCCGGAACGCCCGCAGGAACGCCTCGGCGGCGAGGTCCTCCGCGGCGGGCCGGTCGCCGGTCAACCGCAGCGCGGTGCCGAGGAGCAGCCCCTGGTAGGCGCGCACGACGTCCGCGAACCCGGCGTCGAGGTCGACGACGAGGGCGGCGACGAGGCCGGGGTGCAGGTCGTTCACGGTGGGGAGAACACCGCGTCAGGTCACACCGTTGCGCCACGCCCACGCGACGAGGGCCGGGCGGCCGTCCACGGCGAGCTTGGAGATCAGGTGGTTGACGTGGGTCTTGACGGTCGCCTCGCTGACGTAGAGCTTCGAGGCGACCTGGTGGTTCGACAGGCCCTGCGCGACCAGGCGCAGCGTGTCCACCTCACGGGCGGTCAGCCCGTCCGGGATCGCGGTCGGCGCGGCGACGGGTGCGCCCACGAGGGCGACCAGCCGCGCCTGCACCGCCGCGTCGAGCACCGAGCCACCGGCGGCCACCGTCCGGATCGCCGCGCACAGCGCCTCCCCGGTCGTGTCCTTCGTCAGGTACCCCGCGGCCCCGGCGCGCAGGGCGGGGAGGACGGCGTCGTCCTCGGCGTAGGTGGTCAGGATCAGCACGCGCACCTCCGGCGCCCGCTCCGCCACCGCTGCCGTGACCTCCGCGCCGTCGAGGCCCGGCATGCGCAGGTCGACGAGGGCGACGTCGGGCCGGTGGTCGGCGATCGCGGTCACCGCCGCCGTCCCGTCCGGGGCGGTGGCGACGACGTCGAGGTCGTCCGCCGCGCCGAGCAGCATCGACAGCCCGTCCCGGACCACGGCCTGGTCGTCGGCGAGCACGATCCGGATCATGCGGTCACCCTGCCCGACACCGGTGCCCGCAGCGTCACCCGCCATCCGCCGTCGTCGGGACCGGCGTGCAGCGTCCCGCCGACCAGCGCCGCGCGCTCCCGCAGCCCGACGAGGCCGTTCCCGCCGCCGTCGGCACTGGGTCCCGACGGCGGGTGCGGCCGGGCGTTGGCCACGTCGAGCACCAGCTCGTCGGTGACGCCGAGGGTCACGGTCACCGCGGCGCCGGGGGCGTGGCGGTCCGCGTTGGTGAGGGCCTCGCGCGTGGTGGCGTAGACGGTCTCGCGCAGCCGCTCCGGCGCGGCGTCGAGATCGCCGGTGACGGTCAGGGTCGCGGCGTGGCCGTCGGCGAGCGAACGCAGGTCGGCCGCGGTCGGGGCCGGTGTCTCCCGCAGGGCGGCGACGGCCTGCTTCGCCTCGGCGAGCCCGGAGCGCGCCAGGTCGGCGGCGGTGTCGACCGAGGTGACCACGGCGTCGTCGGGACCGAGGCGTTTCGCCAGGACGGCGCGGATGGCCTGCAGGTGCAGCGAGAGACCGGACAGGCTGTGGGCGAGGACGTCGTGCAGGTCGCGGGCGATCCGCGCGCGCTCCTGGGCGGCGGCCCCGGCCAGCTCGGCCTCGCGGAGCGCGTCCCGTTCGGCGAGCAGGGCGACGACCCGGGCGTGCTCCCGGTGGAGCCGGGCGCGGTTGAGCGACTGGGAGGCGACGACGGGGACCACGAGTCCGAGGAACAGGCCCCAGGACGAGCCGACCGCCAGCGCGAACACGATCGACAGCGCGACGCCGAACCCCGCCGCGAAGCCCCACACGAGGCGGGAGTCCAGGACGATGCGCCCGAGGACCCCTGCGGCGACGAACACGCCCGCGTAGGCCGCGCCGACCGGGACGAGGTAGGTGGCGACGAGCGAGGCGACGGCGCAGAGGGCGAGCAGCGCCGTCCGTCGCCGGTCGCCCGCGGCGGCCTCGGTGGTAATCCGGGGGTCGCGGGCGGCCGCGACGGAGCACCCGGCGCCGGCGAGGACGAGGCCCGCCGCGACCAGCGACCCGGGCGTGAGCGGCCAGACGGTGCCTGCGGCGAGCCCGAGCCAGAGCAGCGGGCGCAGCCCGTCGGCGAGGCGGGCGCGGGACGACACCTGCTCGTCGCGCGGCACCCCGGCCGTCTGGAAGGCCATGCGGGGCGGCGGTTCCCGGCGCGCGTTGGTCGTGGCGGTCACGCCGTCGAGTGTGGACCCGCGGCGCTTGCGACACGACGGGTCTCCACCCCGTCTCCACCCGCGGGCGGACGTCGCGCGGTCCGCGCCGCAGCACGCTGGGTGCACCATCGACGGAAGGGGCGGGAGCCATGAACGGGGCGTTCTCGGCGGTCATCGGGGTCGCGGTGCTGTGCTGGGTGATCTGGAACCAGCTGCGGGTCCGGGAGTTCACGCCGCGGCGGGTGCGGGTCGCGGCGATCCTCGGGATCGTCGGCCTGGTCGAGGTGGTGCAGGCGGTCGGGACGCACCCGGCGTCGGCGCTGGGCTGGACGCTGCTGGTCAGCGGACTGGTCGTCGGGGCGGTGCTGGGTCTGCTGCGGGCCGCGACGGTGAACCTCTGGGTCGCCGACGGGCGGGTGTTCACCCAGGGCCACTGGGGGACGGCCGGGCTGTGGGTGCTCGGGATCGCCGTGCACGTGGGGCTGGACCTGCTCGCGGGCGTGGTCGCGCCGTCGGCCGCCACGCTCAACTCCTCGAGCATCCTGCTGTTCATCGCGGTGAGCCTCGGCGCGCAGGGCCTGGTGACGCTGCAGCGGGCGCGGTCCCTGCCGGGCGCGCCGGCGATGACGATGGAGCGGGCGCGCTGATCCGCCCGCTCAGCGCACCAGGCCGGCGCGGAACGCCAGGGCCACGGCCTGGACCCGGTCCCGCGACCCGGTCTTGGCCAGCACGTGGCCGACGTGGGTCTTCACCGTCGCCTCGCTGACGACGTGCCGCTCCGCGATCTCGGCGTTGGTGAGGCCCTCGCCCATCAGCACGAGCACCTCCCGTTCGCGCGGGGTGAGCAGGTCGAGCTCCGGGGCGGCGGCCGACCCCGGCGCGGTGGTCGGCGCGGCCAGCAGGGGGGCGGCGTGGGCCAGGAGCCGCCGGGTGGAGACGGGGTCGATCACGGAGTCGCCGCGGGCCACGGTGCGGACGGCCTCGATGAGGTCCTCGGGGGCCGCGTCCTTGAGCAGGAAGCCGCTGGCGCCGGCCGCGATGGCCGCGGTCACGGACTCGTCGAGGTCGAAGGTGGTGAGCACGACGATCCGGACGCCGGGACGGGACGCGACGGCACGCCGGGTCGCCTCGATCCCGTCGAGGACCGGCATGCGCACGTCCATGAGGACGACGTCCACCTCGATCGTCGCCAGCAGGTCCAGCGCCTCCTGCCCGTCGCCGGCCTGGGCGACGACGGTCAGGTCGTCGGCCGACTCCAGGACCATGGCGAAGCCCGCCCGCACCAGGTGCTGGTCGTCGACCAGCATCACCCGGACCGCGGTCACGGTGCCCCGACCGGGAGGGGCAGGCGCACCCGGACCGCGAACCCGCCGTCGGGCCGGGACCCGGCCTCCAGCGAGCCGCCCTGCAGGGCCGCCCGCTCGCGCATCCCGACCAGGCCGTAGCCGTCGCGGGTGGCGGCGGGGCGGGGGCCGCGCGGGCCGTCGTCGCGCACGGCGACCTCGAGCTCCGGTCCCCAGGCGAGCGTGACGCGGGTCGGGGTCGCGACCCCGGCGTGCTTGACCACGTTGGTGAGTCCCTCCTGCACGACCCGGTAGACGGTCAGTCCGGTGCCGGCCGCGAGGGGACGCGGCGTGCCGGTGACCTCGAGGGTGACGGGCAGCCCGCCCGCCCGGACCTGCGCGACGAGCGCCGGGACGTCGTCGACGGTCGGGGCGGTCGCCCCGTCGGGGTCGTCGGCGTGGCTGTCGCGCAAGGTGCCGAGCAGCGCGCGGATGTCGCCCAGCGCGTCCCGACCGGCGTCGGCGATGCCCCCGAGGACCTCGACCGCCCGCTGCGGGTCCCGGGCGGCGGCGAACCGGCCGCCGTCGGCCTGGGCGATGATCCCGGACAGCGAGTGCCCGACGATGTCGTGCACCTCCCGCGAGATGCGGGAGCGCTCGGCGAGCAGTTCCAGCCGGACCTCCTGACGGCGGCCCTCCTCGAGCAGCCGGGCCCGCTCACGCAGCTGCTCGACCGACCGCAGCTGGGCGCGACGCAGGGCTCCGAGGAGCCAGACGATGACGCCGAACAGGGCGCCGACCAGCGCGAGGACACCCGCCGCGGACCCGGCGCCCGGCGCTCCGAGCCGCAGGACGACGGGCAGCACTCCGCCGAGCACGAGCACGGCCGCGGTGACCGGTCCGGCCCAGCGGGGCCCGTGGACCACCACCGAGTAGCCGATCACGAGCACCGGCAGCACGATCGTCGCACTGACGCCGGGCACCGTGAGCATGGCGATCGCGGCCGCGACGGCGACGCCGACCGCGACGGGCAGCGGGGCGCGCCGCCGGACGACCACGGGGAGGGCGAACAGCACGGCGCAGACCAAGCCCGCGACCCGGTCGGCCCGCGCCACGTGGCCGTCCGTCGCCCAGCCCAGCGAGACGGCCGCGACGAGCGCGGCGAGCACGGCATCGGCCACGAGCGGGTGCCGGCGCACGGCCTCGACGGCCCGGTCGAGCCAGGTGCGACGTTCACCGACGGTGGTCATGATCGCGGTCATCGTGCCTCACCCGCCGTCGCGGTGCGCTCGACCACGGTCGGCGCGACGACGTCGACCGCATACCGGCACCCCGGGGTGCGCCCCACGACGACGAGGCCGACCGGCCCGGCGGCGATCAGGTCGGCGGGGAGGAACACCGCCCGGGGTCGGTGCGGGACGGGGGCGAGCGGTGTGTCGGCCGTGATCGACACGAGGTGCTCCTCGGGCCGGGCACCGCGGGTCGGTGCCGTGTGCTGCCACGATGATCGCCACGGCCCCGGAGATCCTCGGTCCACGGAACGATCTCCGGCCTCCACCCGTGGGGGGAGGAGCGTCAGGCGCAGAGGGAGCGGACCGCCCGCTCGAGGCCCCGCCGGTGCAGCGTGTCGAGCGACCGGGCCGCCGCGACGCGGACCGCCGCCGAGGTCACCTCGCCCCGGCAGACGGGATCGGTGCGCGCGGCCTGCGCGGTGGCGAGCGCCTCGACGAGCCGCGGGGTGACGGCGTCGAGGGTGGTGCGGACGGCGGCGAGGTCGGGCGGCGTGGTCGGCGCCGTGGTCGGCCGGTCGGTCCAGTCCTCGAGCAGGCCGTACTGCACGACCTTGCTCGCCGCGATCTGGTCGCCCAGCACCGCGGCCACCTCCGCCGGGTCGAGACGACGGGAGGCCCCGGCCGCGGCCGCGGCGTCGAGGACGACGCGTTCGCGGGCGGGGTCCTCGACGGCGGCCTTCGAGACGTACTTCGACGCCGCCACCGTGTCGGCCGTCGCGAGCCGGTCGGCCATCACCCCGACGACGGGATCCCAGGGACCGGCCGCGGCGTCCGGCGACGCGATGGTGCCGCACCCGGCGCAGCAGGCCAGCAGGGCCAGCACCGCCAGGAGGACCAGCCGTCGGGTCATGGTCGATCAGCGTAGGGACCCGGGCGGGTCAGGCCCGCCGGAGGGCGATCACGCTGCCTTCCTGGTCGGCCGCGACGTACACGGTGCCGTCCTCGTCGACCTCGACGCCGGCGAACGGGGCGATCGGCCCGGGGATCATCATCGGCAGGCCGTTCACGGTCGGACGCACCGTGCCGTTCTCGCCGACGGGCAGGTCGTCCGCGACGACCTGGGGTCCGCCGCCGTCGAAGGGCAGCCACACCACCCGACGGCGACCGACCTCGCACACCAGGAGGCCGTCGCCGTCCACCGCGATGCCCTGGGGGATGCGCAGGTCGTCGGCGAACACGGTGCGGGTCGAGTCCGGGCCGATCAGCTCGACGGTGCCCCGTGCCTCGTCGGAGACGTAGACGCGGTCGTCGGCGGTCACCGCCACGTCGCTCGGCCGTCCGAGCCCCGTCGCGAGCTCCAGGGTCTCGCCGGCCCGGGGGAGCCCGAGCACGCGGCCGCCTCCGGAGTCGGCCACCACCACGCCGTCACCCCGGGCCGCGACGCCCGTGATCTCCCCGAGCCCCTCGGCCCACGTCTCGGACGCGGTCCACGCCCCGGCGGCGTGCCGGGTGACCATGCCGAGGTTGTTGGTCACGAACATCGCCGTGCGGTCCGGGGACGCGCAGAGCCCGCGGACGTAGCCGGGGAAGCCCGGGTCGGTGATCTTGTCCGTCCGCTCCAGGGTGAGGTCCGAGGTGATGCGGGCGGCGCCGAGCCCGTCCGCGACGCAGAGGCCGGCCGTCGTGGCCGCGAGCCCGTAGGGCGCCATCAGACCCGGGGCCACGATCTCCCGCGACCCGCCGTCGGGAAGGAGTTCGTACACCGCCCCGTCGATGTAGTACGAGGCGAAGAGGCGGCCGTCCGCGGTGAGATCGAGGTTGTCCATCCCGGGCCGACCGTGTCCCACGGACTCGGTGACCGACGTCCCCGGGTCGAAGGCCACGACCTCGCCCGAGCCACCGAGGCCGACGTAGATGCGTCCGTCGGGCCCGGTCCGGCAGGAGCACGGCGCGGCGAGGCCCTCGAGGACGGTCTCCACCTCGCCGCCGTCGATCGACACCCGCGCGACGGCGCTGGCGAAGGGCAGTGCGGTGTAGAGGAGCCGGTCCGGGCCGATCGTCAGGCCGTTCGGACCGTCGAGGCCCGCGGCCACCAGGCGCGCGGGCCGGTCGTCGCGGTACACCTCGAGGATCGAGCCCCCGGGGATGAACTGGCCCACGAAGATGCGGTCCTCGAACACGGTGATGCCGTTGGCGCCGAGGACGTCGTCGGCGATGACGGTGTAGACGCCGTCGCGCAACGCGGTGACGCGGGCGTCCATGCACTCGGCCACGTACAGGACGCCGTCGCTGTCGAACGCGAGGTCGTCCGGCGAGACGATGGCGCTCCCGCGGGCGGACACGACGGTGACCGCGCCGGTGTCGGGGTCGATCCGCGAGACCTGGTTGCCGAAGGCCGAGGCGTTGTAGAGCGCCCCGTCCGGGCCGATGCGCAGGCCGTTCGCGCCACCGATGGGCCGAGCCGGCGTCCGGCCCAGCATCTGCCGGCGCGGTGCGAGGTCCGGGCGAGTGTCGTCGACGGTCATGCGCGACTCCTGTGTCGAGTGGGTGGCCCGCCCCGCCGGGTTGTGGTGAAGTGAACTCGTTTCAGTCGGAGGTCGTCAAGACGGGGAGTGGGCATGGCGGAGACGGGGCGGCGGGTCGTCGTCACCGGAGGGGCGAGCGGGATCGGGCGGGCGGTGGTCGAGCAGCTGCTCGACGACGGCGCACGGGTCACGACGCTGGACCTGCGCACCCCGGCGTCCTCGCCCGTCGTCCGAGGTGACGCGGTGCTGTCGCTGAGCTGCGACGTCGCCGACGAGGACGCGGTCGCGTCGGCCGTCGAGCAGGCGGCCGCCCGGATGGGCGGGGTGGACGGGCTCGTCACCTGTGCCGGTGTGACCGACGGGTCGCCGACGGACGAGATGAGTCTGCGGACGTGGCGGCGCCTGCTCGACGTGAACCTCACGGGCACGTTCCTCGCCGTCCGCGCCTGCCTGCCCCACCTCCTGCGCGAGGACGGCGCAGCGGTGGTCACCGTCGCCTCGGTCGGTGGCCTGGTCGCCGCCGGTCGGTCGGCCGCCTACGACGCCACCAAGGGCGGGGTGGTCGCCCTGAGCCGGAGCCTCGCCGCCGAATACGCCGACCGGGGACTCCGGGTCAACTGCGTGTGCCCCGGTCTCGTCGCCACCGACCTCGCCGCGCACAGCGCGGCCGATCCGGCCGGCCTGTCGTCCGTGCCGCGCACCGCGATCGCGGGTCGGGTGACGCCCCTGCTGCGCCGCCCCGGCTCGCCGGGGGAGATCGCCGGCATGGTCGCGTTCCTGCTCTCCGACCGGGCCGCGTTCACCACCGGCGCGTCCTTCGCGGTCGACGGCGGCTACACCGCGGTCTGACCGCCACCCCGACATCCGTTCCTCGAAGGAGAGGCACATCGTGCTCGCGTACCGCATGACCGCGCCGGGATCGGCGGAGCTGGTGGAGGTGCCGCTCCCCGAGCCGGGCCCGGGTCAGGTCCGTCTCGACGTCCTGGCGGCCGGCGTCTGCCACTCCGACCTCGCCGTCCTGCACGGCGGGGCGGCGCGGTGGGAACTGCCGTTCACGCTCGGGCACGAGACGTGCGGGCGGGTCGCGGCGCTGGGGGAGGGCGTCGACGACCTGGCGGTGGGGGAGCAGGTCGTCGTGCACGCCCCCTTCGGCTGCGGGCACTGCCCGCGCTGCGCGGCGGGCCGGACGAACTACTGCGACCTGCGGGCGAGCCTGCCCGCCGCGGGTCTCGGGCTCGGACTCGACGGCGGGATGGCGCAGGCGATGGTCCTCGACCGGGCCCGGGTGGTGCCCGCGGACGGGCTGGACCCGGTGGTGGCCGCGACGCTGACCGACGCCGGCCTCACCTCGTTCCACGCGATCCAGGGCGCCCGGGAGGCGCTCGCCGAGCCGGACGCGCTCGCCGTCGTGATCGGCGTGGGTGGTCTCGGGCACCTGGCGATCGGCCTGCTGCGGGCCCTCGGGTCGCCGACGGTCGTCGCGGTCGACACCCGTGCGGAGGCGCTCGGCCTGGCCCGGGAGTGCGGCGCGGACGTCGCGGTGCTGCCGGGCGACGCGGCTGCGGCCGTGACGGGGGCCGGTGGTCACGGGGCCGACGTGGTCTTCGACTTCGCAGGGGCACAGAGCAGCCTGGACCTCGCGGTCTCCCTGCTCCGGACGGCGGGTGAGCTCGTCGTCGTCGGGAGTGGCGGCGGCGCGCTCACGGTGTCCAAGCCCGGCGTGCTGCCCTCGGGGGCCGTGGTGCGCGTGCCGTTCTGGGGCTCGCGGCCCGAGCTGGAGGCCGTCGTCGGGGTGGCCCGGGGCGGCGCGCTCACGCCCCGGACCACGATCTACCCGCTGACGGACGCGGACCGCGCGTTCGAGGACCTCCGGGGAGGTCGGCTGCTCGGCCGCGCGGTCCTGGTGCCCGCGGGGACCCGGCGGCGGTCCTAGCGGGCGCCCCAGCCGCCGTCCACCCAGAGCTCCGAGCCGGTGGTGTAGGTGGCGTCGTCGCTCGCCAGGAAGGCGACCGCGGCGGCCACCTCCTCCGGGCGGCCGAGGCGGGCCATGGGCGTGTGGTCGAGCATCGCCCGGTGGCGCTCGGTCCCCTCGAAGCGTTCGAGCAGCGGTGCGGTGCCGATGAAGCCGGGGACCACGGCGTTGACCCGGACGCCGCGTCGGGCCCAGTGCAGGGCGGCGTTCCGGGTCATGGCGCGGACCGCGCCCTTCGCCGCCGCGTACGAGAAGCTGTTCCCGAACCCGCCGGTCGCGCCCAGGATCGAGGCGACGTTGACGATCGAGCCGCCCCCGGCGGCCTCGATCACCGGACCGACGTGCTGCATGCCGAGCCAGACCCCGAGCTGATCGGTCGCGACCACCTGGTCCCAGCGATCCCGGGTCTCGGTCTCGACGGTACCGAGGCTGCCGATGCCGGCGTTGTTGACGAGCACGTCGGCCGCGCCCCACCGCTCCTGCACGGCCGTGACCGCGCGGGACCAGTCCTCGGGGTCGGCCACGTCGAGGGTCGCCACCAGCGTCGAGCCACCGAGGGCGGCGGCGAGCTCGTCCAGCCCGGTCCCGACGACGTCGGTGAGGGCGACCGAGGCGCCCTCGTCGACGAGCCGGCGCGCGATAGCGGTGCCGAGACCTCCGGTGGCGCCGGTCAGGACGACCCGGCGCCCCTCGAGTCGACGCACCGCGGTCAGCGCTCCGCCGGGGCGGGCACGGGGGCAGGCCCGTCCTCCTCGGACGGGGTGCCGTTCACGAGCCGCTTCCCGGCACTCTCGGTGATGGTGAGCAGCATCAGCAGCCCGACCACGGCGGCGAACACCGCATAGAAGGCCGGGGCGATCGTCACGCCGGTGGCCGCGACGAGGGAGGCAGCCACCAGGGAGGCGGTGCCGGTGCCGATGATGCCGCCGAGGTTGAAGCCCAGCGAGACCCCCGAGTACCGCACGCGCGTCGGGAACTGCTCGGCGTACATCGTGTAGACGACGCCCTGCTGGATGGCGAAGGGCACGTTGAGCACGAGCGCGGCGATGATCGCGAGCAGGAGCGAGTTCTGCTGCATGAGCCAGAAGCAGGGCACCGACAGCACGACGAAGCCGATCATGCCGGTGGCGGCCACCCGCTTGCGGCCGAAGCGGTCGCTCAGGGCGCCGGCCCAGGGGATGAGCCCCATCGGCACCAGGATGATGAGCACCGTCAGCCACAGGCTGCTCGAGAGCGAGTACTTGAGCACCCCCGAGAGGTGGACGACCAGGTAGACCGAGGCGAGGGCGCCCGTCGTCAGGGTGGAGTAGGCCAGACCGATGATGCGCAGCAGGCTGCCCTTGTGGTCGCGGACGACCTCGGTGAGCGGCGCCTTGGGCGGGGCCGACTCCTCGACCATCTTGAGGAACAGCGGCGAGTCCTCGACCTTGAGGCGGTAGATCACGGCGGCGACGAGCAGCGGTGCGGCAATGAGGAAGGGGATGCGCCAGCCCCAGCTCGCCATCTGCTCGGCGGTCGTCAGCGCGCTCACGGTCCCGACGACGGCGGCCGCGCCGGCGAGGCCGATCGCGACCCCGATGGACGTCGAGGAGCCGAACAGGCCGCGTCGCTTGGACGGCGCGGACTCGGTGGACAGCGACACGGCACCGCCGACCTCCCCGCCCGCCGAGAGTCCCTGCAGCAGGCGCAGGAGGGTCAGCAGGACCGGCGCCGCGACACCGATCGAGGCGTAGGTCGGGAGGAGCCCGGTCAGCGCCGTCGCGATCCCCATGAGCGCGACGGTCGCGAGGAGCACGGTGCGGCGGCCCCGGCGGTCACCGATGCGACCGAAGATCAGACCACCGAGCGGCCGGATCACGTACGCGCCGGCGATCACCCCGAGGGTCGACAGGAGCGCCACGAAGCCCTGGGTGGCGGGGAAGAAGAGCTTCGCGAGGACCACCGCGAGGGAGCCGTAGATCGCGAAGTCGTAGTACTCGATGGCGGTGCCGACGGCCGCAGCCGTGCTGGCCCGGCGGGCGACCACCTCCCGGTCGGTCCGGGTGCTCGTCGTCATGCGGCGCTCCTTCGCGCTCGGCGCCGGGGACCCGTCGTCCTCGACGAGACGTGACGGTAGACACTGAACTGACCTCAGTTCAAGTCCCAGAATGCCGCTGTCGACGCTTGACATCGAACCCGGTTCAGCTCAAGCTTCGACCTGAACTCAGTTCAACTTAGGAGGCTCCGATGGCAGTCGAGGACGACATCCAGTTCGAGCGCGACGGGCACATCGCCCGGGTCTGGTTCAACCGGCCGCACAAGCGCAACTGCATCACGGTGCCGATGCTGCACCGGCTCGACGAGATCATCACCGAGATCGAGGGCGACGACGAGATCCGCGCCGTGGTGGTCCGCGGCCGCGGTAACACCTTCTCCTCGGGCTTCGACCTCGACAGCCTGCAGTCGGACTTCATCGGCTCGAGCACGGCGATGGACGTCGCCGTCGTCTCGGCGAAGGTGTGCGACCGCTTCTACAACATGTCGAAGCCGTCGGTCGCGGTCCTCGAGGGCTACGTGACCGCGGGTGGCTTCGAGGTCATGATCTCGTGCGACTTCGCGATCGCCGACGACGCGGCCCTGATCGGCGACTTCCACATCCGCCGGGCCCTCTTCGGCGGCGCCGGACCGATCTACCGGCTGCCGCGCATGATCGGCATCCGCAAGACCAAGGAGCTCATGCTCACCGGCAAGCTCCTGACCGGCCAGGAGGCCGCGGCGTTCGACCTCGTCAACACCAGCGCCCCCGCCGACCAGCTCGACGCCACGGTGGAGGAGTTCGTCTCCCACCTGACCGACAAGAGCCCGTTCCAGATGAAGCTCACGAAGATGGCGGTCGACCGCGGTCTCGACGCGGACATCGCCTCGCTGATGGTGCTCGAGCACCTCGCGGTCGGGGTCACGCTGAACTCCGACGACGCCGCCGAGGGCGTGTCCGCCTTCCTGGAGAAGCGCGACCCGAAGTGGACCGGCCGCTGAGCCGGTCCTGATCGACGCCGGCGGCCCGCTCGGGCTGCCGGCGGGGCCGCCCGGGCCGACGACGATCCGGTGGGAAGGAACCCGATGACGCAGGAGACGGTGCCGGTGCGCACCGACGACGCGGACCCCGCCCTCGCGGGTCGCGTCCGCACGGCGCTCGACGCCCCGGACGCCGGGCCGTTGACCGTCCTCGAGGGTGGCCGGTCGGGGCTCACCTACGTCCTGCACGACGGCGGGTCGGGGCACGTGGTGAAGGCCGTCCCGCCCGGGCGGCCGGCGAGGGGCCGCCACGACGTCCTCCGCCAGTCGCACGTGCTCTCGGCGCTCGCCGGCCGTGGGCTGCCGATCCCGGCGGTGACGGCCCGGGACGAGGTCGCGCCGGCCTGGTTCGCCATGGAGCTGGCGGCGGGGGAGGCGGTCGAGCCGGTGCTCGACGTGGCGACCGCTCTCGCTCCCGACCTCGCCCGGGAGCGGATGACCCGCGCCGCCCGGGTGCTCGGTGCCCTGCACGCGGTGCCCCTGGACGCCCTCGCCGAGGGGGTGCGGACGGCGGGTGGGGCGCTGCCCGACCCGGCGACGCCGGGCGACGAACTCCTCCGCTGGGAGGAGACGATGCACGCCGTGCCGCTCGAGCTGCGGCCCGGCTCCGAGGAGCTCCTCACGGCCCTGCACGCGGACGTCCCGGACCCCGCGGCGCCCGTGCTGGTGCACGGCGACTTCCGCCTCGGCAACCTGCTCTGCGCCGGGGTCGAGCCCACCGCCCTCGTCGACTGGGAGATCTGGGGCGTGGGCGACCCGCGGGTCGACCTCGGCTGGTTCGGGGTCTTCACCGACGGCACGCTCTTCCCCGGCGTGGGTCGGGTGGTCCCGGGGCTGCCGTCCGAGGACGAGCTGGGCGAGCTCTACCGCGCCGCGGGCGGGACGCAGCCGCAGACGCCGTGGTTCCGGGCGCTGGCCCGCATGAAGATGGCGGCGATCATGGGGCACAACCTGCGGCGTCACCGTGAGGGCCGCCACCACGACCCGGTGCAGGAGCAGCTCCCGCCGACCATCGCGGCCCTCATCGAGTCCGCGCGGGGGCTGCTGGACGGCGCGTCATGACCGTGAACTCGCCCGCCGAGCTCTTCGACCTCACCGGGCGCACCGCCGTCGTCACCGGCGCCTCGTCGGGCCTCGGCGCCCGCTTCGCCGCCGTGCTGGCCGCGGCCGGCGCGACGGTGTGGACCACCGCCCGCCGCAAGGACCGGCTGCACGAGCTCGCCGCCGACCAGCCGTTGTTCCGCCCCGTCGCCGCCGACCTCGGCACCGAGGACGGCCGCCGGACGGTGATCGACACCGTCCGGGCGGGCTCGGGCACCATCGACCTGCTGGTCAACAACGCCGGGGTGGACAGCGGCGCGAAGCCCGCCGACGAGACCTCCGAGCGCTTCGCCGAGGTCCTCGGCACCAACCTCGTGGGTCCGTTCCACCTGGCCCGGATGGCCGCCGAGGTGCCCGGACCGCAGGGCCTGGCGGTGGTCAACGTCAGCTCGATCCTCGGGCTGGTGTCGGCCGCGCCGATGGGCGGGGCGAGCTACGCCGCGTCCAAGGCCGGACTGCTCGGGCTGACCCGCGAGCTGGCCGGTCACTGGGGCCGCCGCGGGGTCCGGGTCAACGCCCTGGCCCCCGGCTGGTTCCGCACCGAGATGAACGACGAGCTGTTCGCCGACGAGCGCTCCGTGCGCTGGATCGGCCGCAACACGATGCTCGGCCGCGCCGGGGAGCCCGCGGAGCTCGACACCGCGCTGCTCTTCCTGTGCTCGCCGGCCAGCAGCTACCTCACCGGACAGATCCTCACCGTCGACGGAGGGTGGACGGCACGATGACCACCGTCAGCGAGACCGAGCTCGACGAGTTCACCGAGCGGGCCCGGGAGTGGCTCGCGGACACCGTGCCGCCCCGCGGCGACGACGACCGGCGCTCGGTCGCGGTGTTCCACGACCTGCCCTTCGAGGAGGAGCGGGCGCTGATCGACCGCATCCGCGGGTGGCTGCGTACGCGCTTCGACGCCGGGTACGGCGCGCTCTCCTGGCCCACCGAGCACCACGGCGCCGGCCTCTCCGGCCTGCACGAGGAGGCGTTCGCGGAGGTCGAGCGCGAGTTCTCGACGCCGGGTCAGCACGAGCTGACCTCGGTGTCCACGGCCCTCGTCGCCCCCACGGTGCAGATGTTCGGCACCCCGGCGCAGACCGAGGAGCTGGTCCGCCCGCTCCTGCGCGGCGACGTCACCGCCTGCCAGTTGTTCTCCGAGCCCGCCGCCGGGTCCGACCTCGCCGGGCTCGCCACGAAGGCCGTCCGCGACGGCGACGGCTGGGTGGTCACCGGGCAGAAGGTCTGGAGCTCGGGCGCCCAGTTCGCCGACTGGGGCGAGCTGATCTGCCGCACCGACCCCGACGTGCCGAAGCACAAGGGCCTGACGGCCTTCCTGCTCAAGATGGACACCCCCGGCGTCGACGTCCGGCCGCTGCGCCAGATGTCGGGCGGTACGTCGTTCTGCGAGGTGTTCCTCGACGAGGTGCGGATCCCGGACTCGTGGCGGCTCGGCGAGGTCGGCGGCGGCTGGGGCGTCACGCTCGCGACGCTGGGCTTCGAGCGGGGCCACTCCGGGGCCAACGCCGACCTGGGCGGCGGGTTCGACCAGCTGCTCGACGACGCACGACGGCTGGGCCGGCTCGCCGATCCCGAGGTCCGCCGGCTGCTCGCGGCCGTGTACGCGGCGGAGAAGGTCGCCGCGGTGTCCGCACAGCGCGACCGGGAGGCCCGCCTGGCCGGCGAGGAGAACGGCGCGATCGGGTCGCTGCGCAAGCTGGCCTGGACCGAGCGCCTGTCGCTGGTCTCGCAGGCCGCGGCGGCCGTCCTCGGGTCGAGGCTGATCGCCGACGCCGGGGACGGCAGCTACCGCTGGACCGAGCACGTGCTGGGCGCCCCGGGCTACCGGATCGCCGGCGGGTCGGACGAGGTCCAGCGCACGATCATCGCGGAGCGCCTGCTGGGGCTGCCGCCGGAACCCCGCGCCGACCGCGGGGTGGCCTGGAAGGACATCCCCAAGTGACGACATCAGTGGTCGACGCCGTCGCGGCCGCCCGCCCCGACCCGCAGCCGATGGCCGGGCGCACCGCCCTGGTCACCGGCGGCTCCCGCGGCCTGGGCCGGGAGATCGCGATCGCGCTCGCCGCCGCCGGCGCCGACGTCGCGGTCGCGTCGCGCAAGAAGGACGCCTGCGTCGCGCTCGCCACCGAGCTCTCCGCCGCGACCGGGCGCCGCGTCACCGCGCACGCCGCGCACATGGGCCAGTGGGACCAGGTGGACACGCTGCTCGACGAGGTCGAGCAGGAGCTCGGCCCGGTCGACGTCCTCGTCAACAACGCCGGGATCGCGCCGACCTACCCCTCGCTGGAGAAGGTCTCCGAGGAGCTGTTCGACAAGGTCTTCGCCGTGAACGTGAAGGGCCCGTTCCGGCTCACCGCGCTCGCCGGGGCCCGGATGGCCCAGCGGGGCGGCGGGGTCGTCCTCAACATCTCCTCGATGGGGTCGGGTCGCCCCACGGCGGGCGACCTGCCCTACACCGCCGCCAAGTCGGCGCTCAACACGCTGACCGCGGGGTTCGCCCAGGAGTACGGGCCGACGGTCCGGGTCAACACGATCCTCGCCGGCCCCTTCGCCACCGACATCAGCCGGTCGTGGGACCCGGCCGTCGTGGCACGGATGGCGCAGGACTGGCCGTCGGAGCGCGTGGGGGAGCCCGCCGAGATCGTCGGGGCGGCGCTGTACCTGTGCGGGCCCGGCGCGAGCTACACCACCGGCGCGCTGCTGGCCGTCGACGGCGGACGGCTGGCCGCGCCGTGACCGCGCCAGGAGCAGACATCAGGTTCGTGGATCCCTCGCTGCTCACCGACACCGCCGAGGGCCCCGCGCTGCTCGGCAGCCGGTGCTCCGACTGCGGTGCCCACACCTTCCCCCGCCAGGGCGGCTGCCCCCGCTGCACCGGCGCGGACATGCAGGACGTCCCGCTCGCGCGGACCGGCACGCTCTGGTCGTTCACCACGCAGGGCTTCCGCCCCAAGCCGCCCTACACCGGCACCGAGGCCCACGAGCCCTACGCCGTCGGCTACGTGGAGCTCCCCGGGCAGCTGCTCGTGGAGTCCCGCCTGACCGAGGCCGACCCGGACCGCCTGGAGATCGGCATGCCGGTCGAGCTGGCCCTGGTGCCCTTCAGAGATGTTCCTGACGACGCCGACGGCCCGGTCCACACCTTCGCGTTCGTGAGGAGCACACCGTGAGCGGGGTCGCGATCGTCGGGATCGGGATGCACCGGTTCGGCCGTACCGAGGGCGTATCCGGCCGCGCCCAGGCCGTGCACGCCGCGCGGAGGGCCCTGGACGACGCCGGCCTCCGGTTCTCGGACATGCAGTTCGGCTTCGGCGGCTCGCACTCCGCCGGGGACGCGGACACCCTCGTCTCCGAGCTCGGGCTCACCGGGCTGCCGTTCATCAACGTCGCGAACGGGTGCGCGACCGGGGGGTCCGCCCTCATCGCCGCGGACGCCGCGATCCGCTCCGGGACGCACGACCTCGGCATCGTCATCGGGTTCGACAAGCACCCGCGCGGCGCGTTCGACACCGACCCCGCCGACCACGGGATCGGGTCCTGGTACGGCGAGACCGGGATGATGGTGACGACGCAGTTCTTCGGGATGAAGATCCAGCGCTACCTGCACGACCACGGCATCAAGCCCGACGTGCTGGCCGAGGTCTCCGCCAAGGCCTTCCGCAACGGCGCCCGCAACCCCATGGCGTGGCGCCGGAAGGAGATGGCGGCCGCGGAGATCGCCGCGGCGCCGATGATCTCGCACCCCCT
Organism: Actinomycetospora sp. NBRC 106378; assembly: GCF_030269685.1. GTDB lineage: Bacteria > Actinomycetota > Actinomycetes > Mycobacteriales > Pseudonocardiaceae > Actinomycetospora. Next base: position 500,161 of record NZ_BSTT01000003.1, on the reverse strand, counting down.
GACGCAGTACATGTACTGCTCGCCGGCCGAGGGGGCGGTCGCGCTGGTGCTCTGCCGCGCCGAGGACGCCCACCACTACACCGACCGGCCCGTGTACCTGGCGGCCGCGACCTTCCGCAGCCGCCGCTACGGATCGTTCGAGGTCTTCTCGCCGTGGCTCGCCCTCGACCGCGCCGACTCGCCGACCGTCGAGGCCTCCGCGGCGGCGTTCGCGGCCGCGGGGATCGCACCGTCGGCGGTGGACGTCGCCCAGATCCAGGACACCGAGTCCGGCGCCGAGCTCATGCACATGGCCGAGACCGGCCTGTGCGCCCACGGCGAGCAGGAGGAGCTGATCCTCTCCGGCGCCACCGCCATCGAGGGTCGCCTGCCGATCAACACCGACGGCGGCTGCCTGGCCAACGGCGAGCCGATCGGCGCCTCGGGCCTGCGCCAGGTCCACGAGAACGTGCTCCAGCTGCGCGGCGACGCCGGCGAGCACCAGGTCCCGGGCAACCCGCAGGTCGGGTTCACCCACGTCTACGGCGCGCCGGGCATCTCCGCCTGCACCGTGCTCACCCGCGAGGAGCCGTCATGAGTTGGGGATTCGAGTCCGAGCCCGAGGTGGCCGCGGAGCTCGAGTGGGTCGAGGAGTTCGTCCGCGACGAGATCGAGCCCGTCGACCTCGTCGTCGAGCACGCCTGGAACCCGCGGGACCCGGTGCGCAACGCGCTCATCAAGCCGCTGCAGGAGCAGGTCAAGGAACGCCGGCTCTGGGCCTGCCACCTCGGCCCGGAACTCGGCGGCGAGGGCTACGGCCAGCTGCGCCTCGCGCTGCTCAACGAGAAGCTGGGCCGGACCCACTCCGGGCCGGTGGTGTTCGGGTGCCAGGCGCCGGACTCCGGCAACGCCGAGATCCTCGCCCACTACGGCACCGACTTCCTCAAGAAGACCTACCTGGAGCCGCTCATCGCGGGTGACATCGTCTCCAGCTTCTCGATGACCGAGCCGCACGGCGGGTCCGACCCGACCGGCTTCCGCACCACCGCCGTCCTCGACGGCGACGAGTGGGTGATCAACGGCGAGAAGTGGTTCTCCAGCCACGCGCTGTTCGCGGAGTTCCTCATCGTCATGGCCGTCACCGAGCCGGACGCCGAACCCCACCGCTCGATGTCCATGTTCGTCGTCCCGGCCGACACCCCCGGGGTCGAGCGGGTGCGGGACACGTCGGTCTGGGGGCACGAGGAGCCGGTCGGCACCCACCAGTACCTGCGCTACACCGACGTCCGGATCCCGGCCGAGAACATCCTCGGCGAGCGCGGGGAGGGCTTCGCCGTCGCCCAGACCCGCCTCGGCGGGGGCCGCATCCACCACGCGATGCGCACGGTCGGACTCGTCACCGCCGCCTTCGAGATGATGAAGCGGCGGGCGGTGTCGCGGACCAGCAAGGGACGCCGGCTCGCCGACCAGCAGCTGGTCCAGGCGATGATCGCCGACACCTGGATCGAGCTCACCCAGTTCCGTCTGCTCGTGCTGCAGACCGCGTGGCGCATCGACCGCTACCAGGACTACCGCAAGGTCCGCGCCGACATCGCGGCGGTCAAGGCGGCGATGCCGAAGGTGCTCGCCGACGCGGCCGGACGGGCCATCCAGATCCACGGCTCGCTGGGGATCTCGAAGGAGCTGCCGTTCGGCAAGTGGGTCCTGGAGTCGTACCACATGGGGCTCGCCGACGGCGCCACCGAGGTCCACAAGGTCAACCTCGCCCAGGCCCTGCTGCGCAGCACCGAGCCCGACGACGGGCTCTTCCCGCCCTACATCCTGCCCACCCGCCGCGCCGAGTCCCGGGAGCGCTACGCCGAGGTCCTGGCGGCGGCGGCCGACGACGGGGAGACCCCGTGAGCCTGCGCATCACGCCCGACGCCGACGCCGAGGACCTGCGCGCCGTCGTCCGCGACCTCCTGGAGCGCCGGGGCGAGCCGTCCCGCGATGCCGAGCCGACGTGGGACCCCGACCTCTGGCGGCGCTTCGCCGGCGAGCTCGGGGTCGCCGCCCTCGACGTACCGGAGGACTTCGGGGGTGCCGGCGCGAGCTTCCGCGAGGTCGCCGTGGTCGCGGAGGAACTCGGCCGCCGACCGGTCCGGCTGCCCTGGTTCTCCACCGCCGTGCTCGCCGTCGGGGCCCTGCTGGAACTCTCGGGCACCGAGGACCTGCGCCGCGAGCTGCTGACGTCCCTCGCGAGCGGCGAGCGGACCGGGACCTTCGCGTTCCGCGAGGACCACGGCGAGTGGGACCCCGACCACCTCGGTACCCGGGCGGAGGGCGACGACGACGGCGGGTGGCGGCTCTCCGGCACGAAGCTGCAGGTCGTGGAGGGGGCGACGGCGGACCTCCTGTTCGTGGTCGCGGCGGTCGAGGGCGAACCGGCCGTGTTCGTGGTGGACGGCGCGGCCGAGGGGCTGGTCCGCTCGCCGCTGCGCGCCCTGGACCCGAACCGGCAGCTGGCCGACGTCCTGCTCGACCGCGTCCCGGCCCGCCGCGTCGGCCACCCGGGCGACGCCCGCGAGGCCGTCGAGGGCGTCCTGCGCCGGGGTCGGGCCGCGCTCGGCTGCGAGCAGGCCGGCGGCGCGGCGGCGGCCATGGAGCTGTCCGTCGCCTACGCCGCGGACCGGGTCCAGTTCGGCCGTCCGATCGCGACGTTCCAGGCGATCAAGCACCGGTGCGCCGACATGGCCGTCCGGGTCGAGGCCGCCCGGTCCGCGTCCTGGTGGGCGGCGGCGGCCCTCGCCGAGAGGTCGCCGGAGGCGCCCGCCGCCGTCGCGACGGCGGCGCTGGTGTGCGGCGAGGCGTACGCCTGGGTGGCGGCCGAGACCGTCCAGGTCCACGGCGGGACCGGGTTCACCTGGGAACACGTCGCCCACCTCCACGTCCGGCGCGCGGCCACCGACGCGGCGCTGCTCGGCGCCCGGCACTCCGAGGCGCTGCTCGGGGCGATCGGGCTGCCGAGCACATGAACCCGGTTCAGGCGCTGACTAGGGTGGAGGCGACCCGTCTGCCGAAAGGGCCGCCCATGAGCATCGCCGCACTCACCGAGACCGACGACGGCCCCCGGTCCAAGCGGCCCGCGATCCTGGCCGCCGCGGTCGAGTGCTTCGGAGAGGCCGGGTACGAGGGCACGAAGTGGTCGGCGGTGGCGGACCGGGTCGGGATCGGCCAGACCGCGCTCTACCACTACTTCGAGTCCAAGGCCCACTGCCTGCTCACCGTCATGCGCCTGGGTCTGCGCAACTCCGACGCGGCGTTCCGCGCGGCCACGGCCGACGCGCCGACCGCTCTCGAGGGCCTGCGTGCCGCCGTCGCGGCGGCCTACGCGCTGTCGCCGCAGGAGGTCCAGCAGAACCGGATCCTCGTCGCCAACATCGGTCTGCTCGCCGCGTCCCGCTCCTCCGAGCGGGAGGAGACCGAGCGGCTCGCGTCGCGGGACCTCGTCGCCCGCGTCGAGCGCAACTGGGTCGAGCTGCTCGAACGCGGCATCGCCGAGGGGGAGTTCCCGGACCGGGACCCCGTGGTCATGGCCCGCACCCTGCTGGGACTGATCACCGGCGTGTGGCGCTGGTACCGGCCCGGCGGGGCCATGGACCTGGACGACATCGCGCACTTCATGGAGGGCTGCGCGGCCCGCATGGTCGCCGCCGAGGCACTGTGACCGTAGAGGAGGACGGCAGATGATCATCGAGGAGTACTACGGGCGGCTCGACGGGACGGACCCGCTCAGCGGGCTCGACCTGGTCGCCCCCGACGTCGAGTTCCTCATCGCGATCCCCGGGCAGGACGTGCGGGGCTCCGGCCGCGCCGACCTGGAGGCCTACGTGGCCGGACGTCCCGCGGTGGGTCGCCGCCACCACGTCCACCGGCGCGCCGTCGACGGTGACCTCGAGATGGTGCACGGCATCGTCACCGAGGCCGATGGCCGCGGCACCGGCTCCTTCACCGCGACGGCGCTCGTCACCGACGGGCTGGTCTCGCGCTACCAGGCCTTCTTCCGACCCGACTTCGGCATGTTCACGCTGCCCGAGGGTGGCTGAGGTGGACGCCGACGAGGTCCTCACCACCACGCGGGCGGTCCGCCGCCGGCTCGACCCCTCCCGCCCCGTCCCGCTCGAGCTGATCCGGGACTGCATCGACGTGGCGCTGCAGGCCCCGGCGGGCTCCAACCTCCCGCGGACCCGCTTCGTCGTCGTCCGCGATCCCGTGCTGCGGAAGGGCCTCGCCGACCTCTACAGCGAGGTCTACGAGGGCACCTACCGCGAGTCCGAGGGCTACATCGGGCGGGTGGCGACCGACGACGCCGGGGCCGCCCGCACCCAGGAGCGCTCCGCACGGTCCGCGGACGCGCTGGCGGACGCCCTCCACGAGGTCGACACGATCGTCATCACCTGCCTGGAGGGCGCCCGCCTCGACGGCGCCTCGGCGATGGCGAGCGCGTCCCTGCTGGGCGGCGTGCTGCCGGCGACGTGGAGCTTCATGCTCGCCGCCCGGGCCCGCGGCCTCGGCACCTGCTGGACCACGATGCACATGGCCCGCGAACGCGACGCCGCCGAGCTGCTGGGCATCCCCTTCGACCGGGTGCAGCAGGTGTGCCTGACCCCGGTGGCCTTCACGACGGGGGAGAAGTTCGGCCGCGCCCGCCGACCGGCCGTCGACGACGTCCTGCACGTCGACGGGTGGGACGACTCGCTGCCCTCCGCCCCGGACGTCCGGGGTCTCGCGGCCCGCTGACCCTTGCCGCCGACCGTCGGGCTGCCTAGTCTCGAGTTACCCGAACTGAACTCATATCAGGAGTTGTGGTGATCGACGCCGATCCGGCCGCGCCTGCGGCCCCCTTCCTGCGCCGCTGGTTCGCCAGCCTCGACGGGGACACCCCGGACGACATCCTCGACATGATCGCGCCGGACTTCCGGTTCTCGATCGTCTTCGGCACCGGAGGCGGGGAGGCGCGGGACTTCGCGGGCGGCCGCGCGGCGATGGAGGGCTACCTCGCCCAGCGCGAGAAGAGCGTGCTGACCCACCACGTCCTGAGTGCCTCCACCGTCGCCTCCGACGAGCTGGTGTTCGGCCAGGCCCGCCGCGGGGACGCCTTCGAGTCCACGTTCGTGGCGGCCGCCCGGCTCGACGCCGACGGCCGCGTCACCGACCTGATGATCGGGCGCTCTCCCGAGCTCGACGTCGAAGCCCGCTGACCCCCGCCGTCGAGAAGGAGGAACCGTGTTCAACCTCGTCCTGCTGGCCGCCCGCCCGCCCGAGTGGACCCACGAGCAGTTCATCGACTGGTGGCGCGGCGAGCACGCGGAGATGACCTACCCGCTGCCCGGGCTGCGGGCCTGGCGGCACACCGCGGTCACGAGTGCGCTCGAACCCCGCTCCGAGGGCTGGGACGGTGTCTCCGTGCTCAGCTTCGACGACGAGGCCGCCGCCCGTGCCGCCCTGGCCAGCGAGGAGTGGGCGGCCGCCGTGCGCCACGTCGGCGCCATGAAGGGCAAGCGGATCGCGCTGCTGGGCGACGAGGTCGAGCTGGTCGGGGCCGACCGGTGAGACAGCTCCACGCCGACCTGGAGCGGCGCGCCGCGCTCGCGCCCGACGACGTCGTCGCGATCGACGCCGAGGGCGAGCACCGGCTCGCGGACGTCCTCGACCGGGCGGCGGTCCTCGCCGCGGAGCTCGAGACCCGGACCGGCCCCGGGCCGACCGTGATGGTGCAGGCCGACAACTCGTGGCGGACCCTCGTCGCGGCAGTCGCCGTCGGACGTCTCGACGGGACCCTGGCGCTGCTCAGCCGGCACACCACGCGGGAGGAGTTCGTCGGGGCGTGCGAGGACGTCGACCCCGACGCCGTCGTCCTCTCGTCCGAGGTGGCCGCGACGATCGCACCGGGTCCGCGGGACGCGGAGGTCCTCGACGGCTGGGACCTGACGGCCCGCCGGGCGCGCGGAGACGGTCGCTGGGGCGGCGGGGCCGTGATCGGCCTGACGTCGGGGTCCACGGGCCGCGCGAAGGGCGTCGTCCAGTCGGAGGACGCGTTGCGCTACGCCGGGCGGGCCACGATCGAGGCCGTCGGACTGCGTCCGGGCGACACCGTCGCGGCGCTCGTCCCGCTCTCGTCGGCCGCGGCGATCTGCTTCGGGCTCTACCTGCCCCTGCTGCTCGGCGGCCGGGTCCTCCTGCTGGACCGCTGGGACCCTGCGGTCGCGGTCGACCTCATGGCCGAGCACGACGCGCGCTGGACCATGTGCGTGCCGACCATGGCGCTGCAGATGGGGACCGCGGCCCGTCGTGGCGGTGAGCTGTCCGCGATGACGGCGATGACCGTCGGCGGCGGGCCGATGGACGCCGGCGCGCTCGGCCGCGCCGAGGAGCGGCTCGACACCCGGTTCCTGCGGGTGTTCGGGATGTCGGAGTGCCTCGGCCACACCACCTCGCGGCCCGACGACGATCCGGTGACCCGGCTCGGGACCGACGGCACCCCGTTCCCCGGGACCGAGCTGCGCGCCGTCGACGAGACGGGCACGCCGCTGTCCGCCGGGGAGACCGGCCGGGCCCAGGTCCGCGGGCCGTCCCTGTTCGTCGGGTACGCCCGGGCGGGCGAGGTCGTGCCGCCCGCGCTGACCGAGGACGGCTTCCTGCCCACCGGCGACCTCGTCGCCGTCGCGGCCGACGGGACGGTGTCGATCCGGGGACGCGAGAAGGACATCATCATCCGCGGCGGCCGCAACATCGACGTGACCGAGGTCGAGTCGGCGGTGGCCCGCCACCCGCACGTCGACCAGGTCTGCGTGGTCCCGGTGCCCGACGACGTCCTGGGGGAGCGGATCGCCGTCCTGGTCGTGACCGGCCGGGACGACCTGGAGCTCCCCGAGATCCAGCGTCACCTCGCCGACCTCGGCCTCATGAAGGGCAAGTGGCCGGAGTACGTGTTCCGGGTCGAGGGCCTCCCGACGAACCGGGTCGGCAAGCTCTCCCGGGTCGACGCCGCGAAGCTCGCCGACCAGCTGCGCGCGGTCCGGGCCTGACGGACGTGGGCCGCCTCGCCGAGCAGGTGGCGGTCGTGACGGGCGCGGCCTCCGGGCTGGGCCTGGCGGCGGCCCGTCGGCTGGCGGACGAGGGGGCGGTGGTCCAGCTCCTGGACCGCGACGCGGACGCGGTGCGGGAGGCCGCGGCGGCGCTGCCGGGCTGCACCGCCCACGAGGTCGACGTCACCGACGCCCGCGCCGTCAGCGCGACCTTCGACCGCATCGTCGCGACCCGCGGGAGGGTCGACGCCCTGGTGAACAACGCCGGGGTGGTCGGCGCGCAGGTGCCGATCCACCTGACCCCGGACGCGACGTGGACGTCGGTCATGCGGGTCAACGCCGACGGCGCCTTCTTCGTCCTGCGGGCGGCACTCGGGGCCATGGTCGCGGCCGGGCGCGGGGCCGTGGTGAACATGTCGTCGTCCTCCGGGCTGTCGGGCAAGCCGAACCTCGCGCCCTACGGCTTCTCCAAGGCCGGCATCGTCGGGCTGACCCGGACGGCGGCCGTCGAGTACGCCGCCCACGGCATCCGGGTCAACGCCGTGGCCCCGAGTGCGGTCCGCACGCCGTTGGTGGAGGCCCACATCCGGGCGGCGCCCGACCCGGCGGCCATGGAGCGGCTGATGGAGTCCCAGTCGCCCCTGCCCGGCATGGGGACGCCCGAGGACGTCGCCGCCGTGATCGCGTTCCTGCTCTCCGACGACGCCGCCCGGATCACCGGGCTGACCGTGCCCGTCGACGGCGGGTACCACGCCACCTGACGGCTGGGGAGTCGGGCGGATCCGTCCAAGCCGCACCGGTCCGGCGTCGGGAAGGCTGTCGTCCCATGACGAGCCCCGTACGTCGGATCATCGCGGACGTCGCGATGGCCGACCCCACCGCCGACCGCGCCTTCTGGACCGAGCTGCTCGGCCTGGACACCCCGATGGACCAGGGCTGGGTGGTGAACCACAGCGCGACCGGGATCGCCCAGATCCCGCAGGTCCAGCTGCTCACCCACGACGCGAGCGCGCCGGTCGACCCGGTGCTCTCGGTCGCGGTGGAGCCGGCCGAGCACGAGACGATCTACCGCCGGATGATCGACGCGGGTCTGGAGATCGTGCACCCGATGACCACCGAGCCCTGGGGCGTGCGGCGATTCTTCGTGCGGACGCCCGGGGGTGTCGTGGTGAACATCCTCGAGCACCACGACGCGTGATTGCATGTCGCGCGGGGCGAGCGGAGCGACGGGGAAGGACACGAGTGCGGACACTGATCACGGGCGCGTCGAGCGGGCTGGGCGAGGGGATGGCGCGGGAGTTCGCCGCGCGGGGCCACGAGCTGGCCCTGGTCGCGCGGCGCACGGAGCGGCTGGAGGCGCTCGCGGCGGAGCTGCGTGCCCGGCCGGGGTCGGCGCAGGTGGTGACCGCGCAGCTCGACGTCACCGACGACGCCGCGGTGGCCCGGGTGTTCCCGGAGGTGGCGGGGGAGCTCGGCGGGCTGGACCGGGTCATCGTCAACGCGGGGATCGGGGAGGGGCGCACGGTCGGGTCCGGGCAGCCGGACGCGAACCTGCGGACCGCCCGCACCAACTTCGTCGCCGCGATCGCTCAGGCCGAGGCCGCGATGGAGCTGTTCCGGGCGCAGGGCTCGGGGCACCTCGTGCTCGTCACCTCGGTGGCGGCCGACCGCGGTCTGCGCGGCGCGCAGACGGTGTACGCCGCCGCCAAGGCCGGTCTGTCGACGTTCGCCGAGGGGCTGCGCTCCGACGTGCACGGCACCGGCATCGTCGTCACCGAGCTCGCGCCCGGCTACATCCGCACCGACCTCAACGAGGGCATGACGATGCCGTTCGGCGTCGACGCGGCGACGGGGGTGCGGGCGATGGTGGAGGCCATCGAGCGCCGGCCCGCCCACGCCTACGCGCCGCGCTGGCCGTGGTCGCTGCTCGGGCCGGCGCTGCGCATCATGCCGATGCCGCTCGTGCGGGCCCTGACCTGACCGTCACTCCACGAGGGCCTGGGTCCCGACGACGACGGCGAGCTCGAGCCGCTCGGCGTCGGGGGTGCCCGGGTCGGCCGTGTAGACCATGATCCGGACGTCGTCGGTGGCGACGACGAGGGTGTCGCAGTCGAGCGTGATCGGCCCGACCGTGGGGTGCTCGATCGTCTTGCGCTTCGACACCTCGGCCATCGGGTCGGGCAGGTCGGCGTCCCACAGCTCGGCGAACCGGGGGCTGGCGGCCGCGAGCCGTTCGACCATCCGCCGCAGCGCGTGGTCCGCGGGATAGCGGCTGGCCGTCATCCGGAGCGTGGCCACGACGGTCTCCTCGAAGACCCGCTCGCCCTCGGCGGTGTAGGCGACCCGCCCGCCCGGGCCGACGAAGTGCCGCCAGAGGGCGTTGCGCTCCAGGCCCTGCCAGGACGTCGTGTCGCCCATCAGCGCGTCGTAGGGCGCGTTGGCGACCAGCAGCGTCAGCGCGGCGTCGAAGACCGCGACGGGCGTGTGCTCGAGGCGGTCGAGCAGCCGCTGGACGCTGCGGGTGATCCGCGACGGCAGGACGTCCCGCCCGGGGGCGGCGTGCCCGGCGAGGGCGAAGAGCAGGTCCCGCTCGGCGTCGGAGAGCCGCAGGGCCCGGGCGAGCGCCTCGACGACCTGCGCGGACGGCGAGGTGGCCCGGCCCTGCTCGAGGCGGGTGAGGTAGTCGGCCGAGATGCCCGCGATCCCGGCGAGCTCCTCGCGGCGCAGCCCGGCCGCGCGTCGCCGCTGTCCCGCGGGCAGGCCCGCCGCCGCGGGCTCGAGCCGGTCGCGCCAGCGGCGCACCGTGCGCCCGAACTCCGAGGTCATGCCGTCAGTCTGGGCCGTCCGGCCGCTCCTGTCGTGGTCCTCGCAGTCCCACCTCCCGATCGGGGTGGACCTCGGCGCCTACCCTGGACGGGTGCTCAAGGAGAAGCTCCGCAGCGATCTGACGACCGCCATGAAGGCTCGCGACCAGGTGCGGGTCGCGACGTTGCGGATGGCGCTGACCGCCGTGACCAACGCCGAGACCGCGGGCACCGAGCACCACGATCTCTCCGACGACGAGGTCATGACCGTCCTCGTGCGCGAGACGAAGAAGCGCCGGGAGTCCGCCGAGGCGTTCGACGGAGCCGGTCGGGCCGAGCTGGCCGACCGGGAGCGCGCCGAGGAGCAGGTGCTCGCCGAGTACCTGCCCCAGCCCCTCACCGACGACGAGCTCACCGCGCTGGTCGCCGCCGCCATCGCCGAGACCGGCGCGGAGGGCCCGAGGCAGATGGGCCAGGTGATGAAGGTGGTGCAGCCGCAGGTCGGCTCGCGCGCCGACGGCAAGCGGGTCTCCTCCGAGGTGAAGCGCCAGCTCTCCTCCTGAGTGCGACAGCGCTCCTAGCCGACCGCCTGCACGAAGAGCACGACGGCGAGGACGAGGCCGGCCACGGCGATCCCGATGCGCAGCACCCGCGGGGGCAGGCGGCGCGCGATCGCCGGGCCGGCGTAGTTCCCCACGAACAGCCCGGCCATCAGGGGGAGCGCCGCGCTCCACACGACGGTGCCGAACACGATGAAGCCGATCGCCGCCACCGCGTTCGAGGCCCCGAGCAGGACGTTCTTGACGGCGTTGACCCGGACGAGGGTGTCCGCCAGCAGGTGCGTGAGCAGGGCGAGCATGAGCACCCCCGCCGCGGCGCCGAAGTAGCCCGAGTAGACGCCGATGAAAACCGCCCCGACCACCGTGGACGCGTTCGGCCGCCCGTCCCGCCGCCCCTCCCCGGGCGGTGCGGCCCGCGGCGGCCGGAGCAGCACCAGCGAGGCGAACGCGACCAGGAACGGCACGATCAGCGCGAACGTGTCCGACGGCGTGACCAGCACCAGCGCGCCGCCCACCACCCCGCCGAGCACCGTCAGCGGGATCAGGCGCACTACCCGGTCGCGCTGCCCCCGCAGTTCCCGCCGGGAGGACGCGATGGAGGCCGAGCTCGAGACAGCCAGCGCGATCGTGTTCGTCTGGTTCGCGACGACGGGTGGCAGGCCCGCGGCGAGCAGGGCGGGGTAGGAGAACAGGGAGGCCAGCCCGGCCATCGACCCCGACAGCCCCGCCGCCACCCCCGCGAGCAGGAGCAGCAGCGTCGTCGGCACGGCTGTGATCAGATCACGGCGTGGCAGACATCCGGCCGGTCGAGGTGACGGGCACCATCCGACTCGGCCAGTTCCTCAAGCTGGCGGGTCTCGTCGAGCACGGGGCCGACGCGAAGGACGTCGTGGCGTCGGGTGAGGTGACGGTCAACGGACGCGCGGAGACGCGGCGCGGGCGACAGCTCGCGGGCGGCGACGTCGTGGCGTGGGGCGCAGATCGGGCCCGCGTGGTGACCCCGGAGTAGCCGGTCTTTTGCGTATGCAACGAAACCCGGAGGCGCCGTCCCGGCGAACCGGGTGGAACGACGACGACCCCCGGGTTCCGCCGAGATGAGCCCTGCCGAGAGGTCGTAGGCAGGGCCGTTCTCAGCTTAGGGCCCCACACCGTCCGGAGGGGTGATCAGGTCCCTCGGGGTCACCGGAACGGCCGAACGCCCGCGGGGTTCCGAGCCGCTCCCGAGCGGCGCGGCCGGCCGGTGGGGGACGATCCGGGGGCGCGCGACGATCACCCCCGTCGGACCAGCCGGCTGCTCCGATCGCGCCGCGCAGCGTCACATGATCGTCACGCGGCGGACCGAGCGTCACGTTTCCGCCCCTCGCGACATGCCGTAGCGTGAAGAGCCTGTCCGATACGAGGCATTCGGTGACGGAGTGCGCAGAGGGTAGGTGCGGAGTGTGACCGAGGAGCGTGCCGAGAGCGGCCGACGGGCCCGGCTCCGACGACGCCAACAGCTCGGTCGCACGGGCGCGCGCTTCCCCCGATCGGTGGTCGTGGAGGAGTCGGACGACACCGCCGCCGATTTCCCGGACACCCCGGAGGTCCTCGACGCCCCGGCCGCCCCGGACACCGGTGCCCGCCGGCGTCCGCAGCTCGGCCGCACCGGCGCCCGCTTTCCCCGCACGATGGTCGTCGAGGAGCTGGACGACACCGCCGGCACCCCCGACACCCCGGACACCGGTGGGGGCGCGGCCGCCCCGGCCGTTCTCGGGCCCGACCCGTCGTCGGGCATCGTCGTCGGCCGCACGGGAGCCCGGTTCGGCTCGCGGAGCCGGCAGGTGCGCCGCGTGATCGCCCAGCGGGCCGCCGACGACGCGGCGGTCCCGGTCCAGGCCGCGCCGCTGCGCGAGAAGCGCTACGACCCGATCGCCCCGTGCCCGGACGAGGCTCCCACCGCGCCGCTGCACCTGGCCGAGCTGAAGAACCGCGCCGAGGGCTTCGAGTCCCGGGTGTCGGTGCGGCCCTACGTCCGCACCCGCGGTCGGACGCGGGCCCGGCCCGACCTCATGGTCGAGACCCTGATCTCGCTGCCCAGCCCCCGACCGCCGCTCGACGACCCGGAGCACGTCGTCATCGGCGGCATCTGCGAGCACGCGCCGCGGTCGGTCGCCGAGGTCGCCGCGCTGATGCGGGTGCCGCTCGGGGTGGCCCGGGTGCTCATCGGGGACATGGCCGACGACGGGGCGGTGCGCATCCACCCGACGGCGGCCGGCCCGCAGCACGGCCCCGACCGCGAGGTCATGGCGCGGGTGCTGCGGGGGCTGCACGGACTGTAGGGGCGCGCACTCCGACGGCCCCGGCGAAGCCGGCACCACGAGATCCCGACCGGCGATCCGATGGTGCCGTCCGTCCCGGTCTGACGGAGGATGAGGGCATGACGGCGGTGGCGGACCAGCGGTTGACCGGATACGCCCACGGCGGCGGGTGCGCGTGCAAGATCCCGCCGGGGGAGCTGGAGTCGTTCGTCCGCACGCTGGCGCCCGCGCCGACGGCCGAGCGGGTCGGGGAGCTCGTCGTCGGGCTGGAGGACGGTGACGACGCGGCCGTGGTGACGATCCGCGACGGCCTCGCCCTCATCGCCACGACCGACTTCTTCACGCCCGTCGTCGACGACCCCTACGACTGGGGCCGCATCGCCGCCGCCAATGCGCTCTCCGACGTCTACGCGATGGGCGGGCGGCCCGTCGTCGCGTTGAACCTGCTGTGCTGGCCGCGGGACGTGCTGCCCTACGAGATGGCCGCCGAGGTGCTGCGCGGCGGACTCGCGGTCGCCGACGAGGCAGGTTGTCACGTCGCCGGCGGCCACTCCGTCGACGACCCGGAGCCCAAGTACGGCATGGCCGTCACCGGCACCGCCGACCCGGCGAAGCTGATCCGCAACGACGCCGGGCGCGCCGGGCTGCCGCTGACGCTCACCAAGCCGCTCGGGCTCGGCGTCCTGAACAACCGCCACAAGGTCACGGGCGAGGTGCACGCCGGGGCCGTCGAGACGATGACGACGCTGAACGCCGCCGCCTCCCGCGCAGCCGTCGAGGCGGGCATAGTCGCCGGGACCGACGTCACCGGCTTCGGGCTGCTCGGCCACGCCTTCAAGCTGGCCCGGGCCTCCGTTGTCACCGCGGTCATCGACGCCGCCGCCGTGCCCTACCTCGACGGCGCCCGCGAGGCCGTGCGGGAGGGCTTCGTGCCCGGCGGGTCGCGCCGCAACCTGGACTGGGTCGCGCCGGAGTCCGACCTCGAGCGCGCGTCCGAGGAGGACCGCATCCTCCTCGCCGACGCCCAGACCTCGGGCGGGCTGCTGCTGGTCGGGGAGCTCCCGGGGCACCCCGTCATCGGCGAGCTGGTTCCCGACGACGGGGTGCGGCTGCGGGTGCGCTGACGGGCGCGCGTCCCTACAGGGCGCTCTGGGCCCACAGGTCCTGCGCGGCCTCGCGGACCTCCTCGACCGGCACGTCGTGCGTGGCGGACGCGTGGTGGCCGCACCAGCCCTCGAGCACGCGGCGCCCGCACACCTGGCAGCCGCCGTGCCACGACACGAGGACGCGGTGCCAGACGCGGGTGAGCGGGGCGACGTCGGCGAGGTTCGCGTAGGTGAACACGGCCACCGTCGGGGTGCCGACCGCCCCGGCGACGTGGCGGGGCCCGGAGTCGTTGCCGATCATCAGGCGGGCCCGGGCGAGCAGGCCCACGAGCCCGGGCAGCGTCACGCCGCCGACCACGGTCTCCGGCGCGTGCCCGGTGACCGCCGCGTAGCCCCGCGCCACCTCGGCGACCCGGTCGCCCTCGGACCCGCCGCCGACGACCACCACGCGGGCCCCGTCGAGGGCCGCCGCGACCGCCCCGAGCCGGTCCTCCGGGTAGCACCGGCGAGCGTCCGTGGCCCCGGGGTGGACGACGACGAGCGGCTCGTCGGTCTCGGTGACGACCTCCCGCGAGGCCGCGAGGTCGGCCTCGGTGACCGTCAGCCGCGGCTCGATGCGGGGCGTCGGGGCGCCGACGGCGGCGGCCAGCTCATTCCAGCGCAGCGTGTCGTGCTGGTAGGGGGTGTAGGGCACCCAGCGCTCGAGGCGCGGCGCTCCCGGCGCGGCGGTCCCGGCACTCACGCGGGCCCCGAGCCGGGCGAGCAGCGGGTTGGAGTTCCCGCCTCCGCCGTGCATCTGGATCGCCAGGTCGAAGCCGTACGCCCGCTGCTCGGCGGCCCAGGCCTCGACGACGTCGGCGGGCGCGTCCGGGCCGGGACCGACCCGCACGCCGGGGACCGGCGGCACGAACACGACGCGGTCCACGGGGGAGGGGCGCCCGGCGAGCAGTGCCTCGTGGTGCGGCTGGCCGAGCAGGGTGATCTCGGCGTCCGGGTAGGCGGCGCGGACCGCCGACAGGGCGGGTTCGGACACGACGAGGTCGCCGAGGCCGTTGGCCCGCAGGATCGCCAGCCGGCGCACGTCCGGCACCAGGGGCGCGAGGTCGGCGGGGACACCGAGGGCCGGGCCGTACGCGACGGCGGGGGACGTCACCAGGGCAGTCACGGACCCGTGGTGCCCGCAAACACCCCGCGCCACCGGCGGAGAACGACCGGTGGCACGACGGGCGCGCCGAACGGGTGTGCCCACACCACATCGCCCGGCGCGGCCGTGGTGTGGGCCTCACCTACCGCGGTCGCCGCGCGCGACCTACCGTCGGAGCCGTGAGCACCCCAGGAGAAGACCGGGCCGCCGTCGTCACCGGGTCGGCCAGCGGGATCGGCCGCGCCGTCGTGGAGCGCCTCGTCTCCGACGGCTGGCAGGTCCTCGGCGTCGACCTCGAGGCCGCCGAGGACCTCAAGGGCGCGGAGACCCTCGGCGCCGACCTCACGACCCGGGAGGGCAACCGGGCGGCCGTCGACACGGCGCTCGAGGCCTTCGGCCGGATCGACCTCGTCGTCCCCAACGCCGGCTTCCAGCACGTCTCGCCGGTCGCCGACTTCCCCGAGGACCGCTGGGACGCCCTGCTGCAGATCCTGCTGACCAGCCCGTTCCTCCTGGCCAAGTACGCCTGGCCGTCGCTGGTCGAGGCCCCGCGCGGCGGCCGCTTCATCCCGATCGCCTCGGCGCACGCGCTCGCGGCGAGCCCGTACAAGGCCGGTTACGTGTCCGCCAAGCACGGCGTGCTCGGGCTGGTGAAGACGCTCGCGCTCGAGGGCGCCGCCCAGAACGTGACCGCCGCGGCGGTCTGCCCGGCCTACGTGCGGACGCCGCTGGTCGAGAAGCAGATCGCCGACCAGGCCAAGGCCCACGGCATCAGCGAGGACCGGGTCATCGAGGAGGTCATCCTCACGCCGCACGCGGTGAAGCGGCTCATCGAGCCCAGCGAGGTCGCCGACGTCGTCGCCTTCCTCACCACGCCGGCGGGGTCCACCTTCACCGGCGTGCCGGTCACGATGGACATGGGATGGACCGCACGCTGACAGACTGTCCCGCGTGACGATCCGGGACATCGCGTCCGAGCGGTGGCTGACGGTCCCGAACCTGCTGTCGGTCATCCGGCTGGCCGGGGTTCCGGTCTTCCTGTGGCTGCTGCTCGGTCCGCAGGCCGACGGGTGGGCGCTCGTCGTGCTGGTGATCTCCGGGGTCACCGACTGGCTCGACGGCAAGCTCGCCCGCTGGCTGGACCAGTACTCCAAGCTGGGGGAGGCCCTCGACCCGCTGGCCGACCGGCTCTACACCCTCGCGGCCCTGGTCGCGTTCGTGGTGCGCGACATCGTGCCGTGGTGGGTGGTCGTGCTCATCGTCGGCCGGGACGTCGTCGTGTCGGCGGCCCTGCCGCTGCTGCGCCGCAAGGGCTATCTCGCCTTCCCGGTGCTCTACATCGGCAAGGCCGCGACGTTGTGTCTGCTCTACGCCTTCCCGCTGCTGCTGCTCGCGCAGATGGACTGGCCGGGGGCCGACCTCGCCCGCCCGTTCGCCTACGCCTTCACCGCCTGGGGCATCGCGCTGCACCTGTGGTCGGGGGCGCTCTACGTCGTCCAGCTGATCCGGACACCCGCACGCTAGGCTCCCCCGGCCCATCAGCCCTGATCATCCGAGGAGTCGCAGTGGTCCCCGAGGGTCTGCAGTACACGGCGGAGCACGAGTGGATCGCGTCGGCCGGCGACGAGGACACCGTGCGGGTCGGGATCACCGACTTCGCCCAGGAGCAGCTCGGCGACGTGGTGTTCGTCCAGCTCCCGACCGTCGGCGACACCGTCTCGTCCGGCGACTCGATCGCCGAGGTCGAGTCGACGAAGTCGGTCTCGGAGATCTACGCCCCCCTCGCCGGCGAGATCACGGCGGTGAACTCGGACCTCGGCGACACCCCGGAGCAGGTCAACTCGGACCCCTACGGCTCCGGATGGATGTTCGAGCTGCGCCTCTCGGACGCCGGTGAGCGCTCCGAGCTCCTCGACGCCGAGGCCTACCAGGCCGTCGTCGACGGGGCCTGAATTCCACCCGACGGTGCGTGACCGATCCGGTCACGGCGCGTTGACATCGATAGAGCAGGTCGAAGCGGGACCGACCCACGGCGTGATGGTGACGCACGGTACCGTGACCACGGCCTCGTCCCCACGCTCCCGACCGGGCGCCGTGGGGGTGGCCCGGCCGGGTGACGCACCCGAGTGAGGGACACGCACGAGCCGGTACGAGCAGTGGACGCGAGCATCGACGGAGGAGCACGGTGAGCACAGGCGGTCCGGTCCCCCCCGAGCGTCAGGGCGAGACGACGTCGGTCTTCCGGGCCGATTTCCTCGCCGAGACCGGCGAGGAGTCCCGGGGCGGCGTCTCCGGGGTCGACTCCTTGCCCGCCGGCTCGGCCCTGCTGGTCGTGAAGCGTGGCCCCAACGCGGGCTCGCGCTTCCTGCTCGACCGCGACACCACCAGCGCCGGTCGGCACCCCGACAGCGACATCTTCCTCGACGACGTCACCGTCTCCCGGCGCCACGCGGAGTTCCGCCGCGACGGCGCGGAGTTCGTGGTCGTCGACGTGGGCAGCCTCAACGGCACCTACGTGAACCGGGAGCCGGTCGACACCGCGGTCCTGGCCAACGGCGACGAGGTGCAGATCGGCAAGTTCCGGCTCGTCTTCCTCACCGGGCCGCGCGACGGTGGCTCGGCCGGACAGGGCGCCGAGTACTCGTGACCCCGGCGAGCGCAGCGACGGGGGTTCGATGACCGCGGCAGGGTTGCCCCAGGGCGACTCGCGGGGCGCGCTGTCCATCGGCGCCGTGCTCGACGCCCTCCGCAGCGACTTCCCCGAGATCACGATCTCCAAGATCCGGTTCCTCGAGTCCGAGGGTCTGATCTCCCCGGCCCGCACCCCGAGCGGCTACCGCCAGTTCTCGCACGCGGACATCCGGCGGCTGCGGTTCGTGCTCTCGGCGCAGCGGGACCACTACCTCCCGCTCAAGGTCATCCGGGCGAAGCTCGAGGAGTTCGACGCCTCGCCGACGCCCGACGGCCCGCTGCTCACCGCCCCGCCCGACGTGGCGGGGCCGGCCGGGGCCGCACCGCCGCAGACCGGTGGTCCCGGTGGGGGCGGGGGGTCCGACGACGGCGGCCCGCGCCGCTTCGGCACGGTGCCGCGGCCGCGTTCCCTGAGCGCCGTGGGCCCGTGGACGCCGGCCGGCCCGACCGGTCCGACCGACGAGGACCCGGACCGCGCCTTCGGCGCGGTGGTCGCGGACGAGGGCGTCGGCGGGGTCGACCGGGAGACCGTGCTCGCCGAGGACGGCGTCGACGAGGCCCTGCTGACCTCGCTGGAGCACCACGGGATCCTGCGACCCGACGTCTCGGGCCGGTACGAGCCGGAGGCCCCGGTGATCGCCCGGACCGCGGCGGCGCTCTCGGCGCTCGGCGTCGAGCCCCGGCTGCTGCGCGGACTGCGTGCAGGCGCTGACCGCGAGGTCGGGCTGCTCACCCAGCTCGTCACCCCGGTCGCCCGCTCTCGCGCCCCCGAGGCCGCGCAGCGCGCCCTCGACCTCTCGGGCGAGCTGGCTACGCTCTCCGGACGGCTGCACGCCCTGCTCGTGGGCTCCGGCCTGCGCCATGGTCTGCGTCGCTGACTTCTCGTCGAAGGACGGTGGCCATTCCGGTACCGGCGGCCCGTGCGTGCGTCCACGCTCTGTCGCCGGTCCTCGGGCCTGTCGCTTGTCGCGGGTTCCCGCGAGCCGCCCGTCGCCTTGTCGTTGTGAATCACAACGACAGGGCGACGACGGCGGGGATGAAGCCCGCGACAAGATGTGGCGGGCACCGTGTGGCGGGCGCGGTCGGGGCGGAGCCGTAGCGGCCGGACGAGCTGACGCCGCGAGGCGAGGGCCACCGGGCCGGCCCCGCGACCCGCCGTCGGGAAGGCTCCCGGCGCATCGCCGGGCGGGCCTTCGCCACCGCCCCGGGAGGCCCCGGAGCGTGTAGCGTTCCCCTCCGTCGACTCCGGTCGCTGCTGCCGGGGCGATCTTCGGAGATCACGGTGCGTCCCCAACGCACCACGGCCGAACAGGAGGCGAGACGCATGAGCGAGATGCGTGTCGTGGGCGTACGGGTCGAACTGCCTGCGAACCAGCCGATCCTCCTCCTGCGGGAGTCCGACGGTGACCGGTACCTCCCGATCTGGATCGGCTCGGTCGAGGCCACCGCGATCGCCCTCGAGCAGCAGGGTGTCAAGCCCGCGCGGCCGCTGACGCACGACCTGCTCAAGGACGTCCTGGGCGCCCTGGACCGCCGCCTCGAGCAGGTGCGGATCACCGACCTGCAGGAGGGCACCTTCTACGCGGAGCTCGTCTTCGACGGCGACGTGCGCGTGTCGGCCCGGCCGAGCGACTCCGTGGCCCTCGCGCTGCGGGTCGGCGTGCCGATCCACGCCGAGGAGGGCGTGCTCTCGGAGGCCGGGCTCGTCATCCCCGACGAGCAGGAGGACGAGGTCGAGAAGTTCCGCGAGTTCCTCGACACCGTGTCGCCGGAGGACTTCGCCGGCACGTGATCGAACGGGTGGTCGAACGGCGCGTCATCCCCGACGCGCCGCTCGTCTCACCGTGAAGTTCAGGTAGAGACTTGACCGCGCGTCGCGTTGACCCCCGTGGACGCCCCTCGTACGGTCGTCTGACCAGGGCCGGAAAGCCGGTCGACGGGGTCGAGGAGGCAAGTGTGGCGGGAGCCGATGAGCGGCCCGGGCAGGGTGCCTCGTTGCAGCCGCTGGGTCCCGCGGGGGAGCAGGGTTCCCTGTTCCCGGACGAGCTCT
The DNA here is from genome assembly GCF_030269685.1 of Actinomycetospora sp. NBRC 106378. Classification (GTDB taxonomy): domain Bacteria; phylum Actinomycetota; class Actinomycetes; order Mycobacteriales; family Pseudonocardiaceae; genus Actinomycetospora. The sequence goes on along the minus strand of NZ_BSTT01000003.1, from coordinate 480,463 downwards.
TCGGCGAGAGCCCGAACGACGACGTCCTCGGGTACCGCGGGCCGGCCGCCTGCCAGATCGTCGGCATCACCTACCGGCAGCTGGACTACTGGGCGCGCACCAAGCTCGTGGTGCCGAGCATCCGCACCGCGACCGGGTCCGGCTCGCAGCGGCTCTACTCCTTCAAGGACCTCGCGGTGCTCAAGGTGGTCAAGAACCTCCTCGACACCGGGGTGTCGCTGAACAACATCCGCACCGCCGTGGAGCAGCTGCGTCGCCACGGCGTGCGCGACCTCGCGAAGATCACGCTGTTCTCCGACGGGGTCACCGTCTACGAGTGCACCTCCCCGGAGGAGGTCGTCGACCTGCTGCAGGGCGGCCAAGGCGTGTTCGGCATCGCCGTCGGCGGTGCGATGCGTGAGCTGTCCGGCTCGATCGCGCACTTCCCGGCCGAGCGGGCCGGGGCCGGCGCGGCCGTCGTCGAGCACGCGCCGGAGGACGAGCTGGCCTCGCGGCGTGCCCGCGGCGCCCGCTCGGCGGGGTAGACCTCACGCCGCCGGTGGGCTGACACGGCGTCCGCGCGACGGTAACGTCACCACCGTTGGTCGCTCATCCCACGCGGGAGAGTCCTGCAGTCAGAAGCCTCTGGACGCAGGCGCCGAAGGAGCAACTCCTCCCCGGAATCTCTCAGGCATCCCGTACCGCGTGGGACAGACCACCTCTGGAAAGCGGTGGACCCCGTCGGCGATGACGGTGGCCCGCCCGCCGATGGTGCAAGCCGGCCCGACGTCCGACGTCGGGGCTGAGGTCCGGTGAAGCTCTCAGGCGCCCGCGCTGGACCCGAAGCGGGCAGTGGCAGAGGGGGAGGGATCCCGGTGTGCCCGTCGTGGCGCGCGCCGGGGAGACCCTGACCGCCGGATGCCGGGAGGCCCCCCGTGAGCCCCAGCAGTGACCGTCTCTCCCTCGCCGCCCTCGAGCACGGCCGGCCGTTCTCCGAGCGCCACATCGGCCCGGACGCCGGCGAGCTGGCCCGCATGCTCGAGACCGTCGGCGTCGGCTCCCTCGAGGAGTTGGCCGACGCGGCGATGCCGACGTCCATCCGCACCGACCCCGCCGACTGGCCGACCAGCGGCGACCGGGACCGGGTGCCGCCGCCGGCCGCCACGGAGGCGGAGGTGCTGGACGAGCTGCGGGCCCTCGCCGACGCGAACACCGCGCTCGTGCCGATGCTCGGTCTCGGCTACCACGGCACGATCACCCCGCCGGTGATCCGCCGCAACGTCCTCGAGGACCCGGCCTGGTACACCGCTTACACGCCGTACCAGCCCGAGATCAGCCAGGGCCGCCTCGAGGCGCTGCTCAACTTCCAGACCGTCGTCTGCGACCTCACCGGTCTCGACGTCGCCGGCGCCTCCATGCTCGACGAGTCCACCGCGGCCGTCGAGGCGATGATGCTGCTGCGCCGCGTCGTGAAGAACCAGGGCGACCGCTTCCTCGTCGACGCCGACACGTTGCCCCAGACGATCGCCGTGCTGCGCACGCGGGCCGACTCGCTCGGGATCGCGATCGAGCTGGTCGACGCCACCGCGGAGCTGCCCGAGGGCGACTTCTTCGGGCTCCTGCTCGCCGCCCCCGGCGCCTCCGGCGCACTGCGCGACCACACCGCCGTCATCGCCGCCGCGCACGAGCGGAAGGCCCAGGTCGTGGTCGCGTGCGATCTGCTCGCGGCCACGATGGTCACCCCGCCCGGCGACCAGGGCGCGGACGTGGCGGTCGGCTCCACGCAGCGCTTCGGGGTGCCGCTGGGCTTCGGCGGCCCGCACGCCGGGTTCCTCGCCGTGCGCCAGCAGCTCGCCCGCCAGCTGCCCGGCCGGCTCGTCGGCACCTCGATCGACGCCGACGGCAACCCCGCCCACCGGCTCGCCCTGCAGACCCGCGAGCAGCACATCCGCCGCGACAAGGCCACGAGCAACATCTGCACGGCACAGGTGCTGCTGGCGGTGATCGCCTCGATGTACGCCGTCTACCACGGCCCGTCCGGCCTCACCGACATCGCGCGCCGCACCCACCGGATGGCCGCCGTGCTCGCCGCGGGCCTGGTGAAGGGCGGCGTCGAGGTCGTCCACCGCGAGTTCTTCGACACCGTGCTCGTCCGCGTGCCGGGGCGGGGCGCGGAGGTGACCGGAGCCTGTCGTGCGGAAGGCGTCCTCGTCCGCGAGGTCGACGCCGACCACGTCGGCGTCTCGTGCTCCGAGGTGACCACCCGCGAGCACCTCGCCGCCATCTGGCGGGCCTTCGGCGTCGGCGAGATCGAGATCACCGACCTCGACGCCGCCACCGAGGACGCCGTGCCGACCGGGCTGGTCCGCGCGTCGTCGTACCTCACCAACCCGGTGTTCCACCGCCACCGCAGCGAGACCTCCCTGCTGCGCTACCTGCGCGCGCTGTCGGACAAGGACGTGGCGCTGGACCGGAGCATGATCCCGCTGGGCTCGTGCACGATGAAGCTCAACGCGACCGCCGAGATGGAGCCGATCACCTACCCCGGCTTCGCGAACCTGCACCCGTTCGCCCCCGAGTCGGACGCGCCGGGGATGCTGCAGGTCATCCGCGACCTCGAGGCGTGGCTGGTGCACCTCACCGGCTACCACTCCGTCTCGTTGCAGCCCAACGCCGGCTCGCAGGGCGAGCTCGCCGGGCTCCTCGCGATCCGGGCGTACCACCACTCCCGCGGCGACCTGCACCGCGACGTGTGCGTCATCCCGTCCTCGGCCCACGGCACGAACGCCGCGTCGGCGATCTCGGCGGGCATGCGCGTGAAGGTCGTGAAGACCACCGAGCGCGGCGACGTCGACCTCGACGACCTGCAGCGCGTGATCGGCGAGGTGGGGGAGCAGCTCTCCGCCATCATGATCACCTACCCGTCGACGCACGGTGTGTACGAGCCGGGCGTGCGGGACGTGCTCGCCGCCGTGCACGACGCCGGGGGCCAGGTCTACGTCGACGGCGCCAACCTCAACGCGCTCGTCGGCCTGGCCCGCCCGGGCCGCTTCGGGGCGGACGTCTCGCACCTGAACCTGCACAAGACCTTCTGCATCCCGCACGGCGGCGGCGGACCCGGCGTCGGGCCGATCGGCGTCGCCGAGCACCTCGCGCCGTTCCTGCCGAACCACCCGGCCCAGCCGTCGGCGGGCCCGGAGACCGGGATCGGCCCGGTCGCCGGCGCGCCGTGGGGTTCGGCGTCGATCCTGCCGATCTCGTGGGCCTACGTCCGGCTGATGGGCGTCGACGGGCTGCGCCGCGCGACGCTCACGGCGGTGGCGGCGGCGAACTACGTCGCGGCCCGGCTGCGCGACTCCTTCCCGGTCCTCTACACCGGCCCGGGCGGGTTCGTCGCCCACGAGTGCATCCTCGACCTGCGGCCCCTGACGAAGTCCTCGGGCGTCACCGTCGACGACGTCGCCAAGCGCCTCGCCGACTACGGCTTCCACGCCCCGACGATGTCGTTCCCGGTCGCCGGCACGCTCATGGTCGAGCCGACCGAGTCGGAGAACCTCGCCGAGATCGACCGGTTCTGCGACGCGATGATCGCGATCCGCGCCGAGGCGGCCAAGGTCGAGGCGGGGGAGTGGCCGGCGGACGACAACCCGCTGGTGCACGCACCGTTCACGGCCCGCTCGGTGCTCGTCGACGAGTGGACCCACCCGTTCACCCGCGAGGAGGCGGCGTTCCCGGCGGCGGGTCGGCCCGACAAGATCTGGGTCCCGGTCCGGCGCATCGACTCCGCGCACGGCGACCGGCACCTGGTGTGCTCCTGCCCGCCCCTGGAGGAGCTGGCGGAGGCCTGACCCCCCTTCTCCCGCGCGAGGGGAACCCTCGTGCCACAAGAGCGCTCGCATCCTCCCCTCGCGTTCGGCCCAGCCGGGCGTGAGGGGAGGATCGGGTCGTTCTCCTGGGCCGAGGGTTCCCCTCGTGCAGGAACGGGCTGGGCGCAGCACCCGTGAGGGTGACGTGAGGCAGGGTGCGGGGCGCCCGGGCCTGCCTGGTGTGCGTCTCGCAGCCGGCCGGGTGGGCGCAGGCTCCGCGAGGGTGACGTGAGGCAGGGTGCGGGGCGCCCGAGCCTGCATGGTGTGCGTCTCGCAGCCGGGGGGCGGACTCCGAGGGGCCGATGAGCGAAGGGCGCCCACGGCCCGCCTAGTCGAGCGAAGGTGCCCTTCGGTCGACGGTGGCGGGCGTGCGCTCCCGGGCGATCCGCGTCCCGACCAGCACGGCCACGCCGGCCGCGGCCACCATGCACACGCCCACCACCCACAGGCCCGCGCGCTGGGAGCCCGACAGGTCGGCGAGCCACCCCGTGACGTACGGCGCGGCGAACCCGGAGATGTTGCCCAGCGAGTTGACCAGGGCGATCCCACCGGCGGCGGCCGCCCCGGTGAGGAACCGCGACGGGAGCGCCCAGAACGGGCCGAGCGCCGCGCACACCCCGACGGCGCACACCGTCACCGCCGCCATCGCCGTCCACGGCGAGCGCAGGTAGAGCGCGATCGGGATCGCGATGCCGCCGAGCAGCGCGGGCGCCGCGACGTACCAGGCGGTCGCCCGGACGGTGCGGGCCGTGTCCGCCCGCCGGCCCCACAGCACCATCGCGACGGCGGCGATCACGTACGGCACCGCCGTGACCGCACCGCGTTCGACCACCGACAGCTTCGTGCCGAACTGCTGCTCGAAGCCGGCGACGATCGTCGGGAGGAAGAACCCGAGGGCGTAGAGCCCGTAGGTGACCCCGAAGTAGACGAAGGCCAGCGCCAGGATGCGGGGACTGGTGAGGGCCCGGCGCAGCGGCCAGTGGCCCCCGACGGCGGTCTCGCGGGCCTCGGCCTCGAGCCGCGCGGTCAGCCAGGCCCGCTCGTCGTCGGCCAGCCAGCGGGCGTCCGTAGGCCGGTCGGTGAGGGCGACGAACGTGACCACGGCCAGCAGGATCGCCGGGATGCCCTCGACCAGGAACATGACGCGCCAGCCGGTGAGCCCGAACAGGCCCTCGCCGCCGGAGATGATCAGCGAGGACACGAGGGAGCCCACCGCGGTGGACACCGGCACCGCCGCCATGAACATCGCGACCGCCCGCGCCCGCTGCTCGGCCGGGAACCAGTAGGTCAGGTACAGGATGATCCCGGGGAAGAACCCGGCCTCGGCGACGCCCAGCAGGAAGCGCAGGACGATCAGCCAGGTGCCGTTCGGCACGAACGCCATCGCCGTCGCGAGGATCCCCCAGGAGATCAGGATGCGGGCGAGCCAACGCCGCGCGCCGAAGCGGTGCAGCGCGAGGTTCGACGGCACCTCGAGCAGCAGGTAGCCGAGGAAGAAGATGCCCGAGGCGAGGCCGAACGCCGTCGCCGTGAGCCCCAGCTCCCGGTTCATGCCGTTGGGGCCGGCGAAGCCGATGTTGACGCGGTCCAGGTAGTTGACGAAGTACAGGACCATCAGCAGCGGCATCACCCGCAGCGCGACCTTCCGCAGGGTCCGTCTCCCGATCGCGGCGTCCGGCGTCGTCGTCGACATGACCGACACGAGATAGGTCGGACCGGCCCGACGTCAAGCCCCCGTCAAGTGCGCAGTCAGGCGCGCACGATGACGGCGGGAACGGGCGCCGCGGCGAGGATCGCCCCGACCCGGTCGCCGAGGAAGAACCGGGTCGCCGCGCCCCGGGAGCCCCCCACCACGAGCAGGTCGCCGGCGGTCCAGTCGGCGGCGTGCACCGCCGCGTCCCAGCCGCGCCCGAGGAACACCCCGGTCTCCGCGTCCGTGATGCCCCGGGCCGCGAGGGCCTCGGCCTGGGCCGCCGCGATCCGGTCCGACCACTCCGCGAGGACGGGTTCCTCGGCGTCGAGGCCGACCTCCGGCGGGATCACGGCCCGGCGGCGGACCGCGAACGAGGCGACCCGCAGCGTCGCCGACGACCGGTGCGCCAGGTCCACGGCCGCCCCGAGGACGGCGTCGGCCGCCGTGGTCCCGTCGAAGGCGCACGTCACCCGGGTGACCGGTAGCCCCGGGACCGACGAGCCGCCCCCGCGGGCGAGCACGACGGGTACCGGGCTGCTGCGCGCCACCCGGGTCGCGATCCGTCCGGACCGGTCGGCGTCGGTGCCGAGCACGAGCGTGCTCACGTGCTCGGCGGCCGCGGCCCCGGTCAGGGCGTCCGCCACCGAGCGCCCGTGCACGGTGGCCCGCCGCGCGACGAGCCCGGTCGCGGCGAGCACGCCGTCGACCGCCGCCCACGCGGGCGCGGCGTCGGTCCCGGTCCCCGGCGTGACGACGAGCGCGACGGCCAGCTCCTCGCCCCACGCCGCGGCGAGCCGGGCCCCGAGCCCGACCGCACCGCCGGCGTCGTCGCGCGCCCGCGGCGACAGCCCGACCAGCACCGTCATCGGTCGTCCTCCGCCGCACCGACGGCCAGGGCGGAGCGTCGCGAGCCGTAGACCGCCCAGAACACCAACGCGACGACGAGCCAGACGGCGAACACGACGATCGTCACCCACGACAGCCCGGAGATCAGGTAGAGGCAGGCGAGGATCGAGAGCACCGGCGTGACGGGGTAGCCCGGCACGCGGAACCCGCGCGGCAGGTCCGGGGCGGTCCGGCGCAGCACGATCACGCCCACCGACACCACCGTGAACGCCACGAGCGTGCCGATGGAGACGAGGTCGGCGAGGACGTCGAGCGGGACGAGACCGGCGAGCAGCCCGACCGCCACGGCGACCACCACGGTGTTGCGGACCGGCGTCAGCGTCCGCCGGTCGACCGCCGAGAAGACCGCCGGGAGCATCCCGTCCCGGCTCATCGTGAACAGGATGCGGGTCTGGCCGTACAGGGTCACGAGCGTGATCGAGAAGATCGACACCACGGCGCCCGCCGCGAGGACGACCGACGGCCAGACCGAGCCGGTGACGTCGCCGAGGATCGCGGCGAGCCCCGCCTCCTGGCCGTCGAAGCGCGGCCAGTCCTGGGCGCCGATCGCGGTCACCGCCACGAGCAGGTAGATCACGGTGACGATGACGAGCGCGAGGACCAGCGCGCGGGGGAGCGTGCGCCGCGGATCCACGGCCTCCTCACCCGCCGTCGACACCGCGTCGAGGCCGATGAAGGAGAAGAACACCGTGCCCGCCGCCGCACCCACGCCGGCGGCGCCGAACGGCGCGAAGTCGGCGAACCGGTCGGCGGAGAACGCGGTCGCCGCGATCACCGCGAACATCAGCAGGACCGCGAGCTTGACGACGACCATCACCGCGTTCGCCGTCGCCGACTCGCTCACGCCGCGGACCAGCAGCAGCGCGCACAGCACGACGAGCACCATCGCGGGCAGGTTGACCACGCCGCCCGCACCCGGGGCGCCCGACAACGCGTCCGGGATGCGGACGCCGATGGTGTCGCCGAGCAGCGCGTTCAGGTACTCCGACCAGCCCACCGCGACGGCGGCCGACGACACCATGTACTCCAGCAGCAGGCACGCCGCGACCGCCATGGCGGGCGCCTCGCCGAGGGTGGCGTAGGCGTAGGAGTAGCTCGAGCCGCTCACCGGCACCGCGGAGGCCAGCTCGGCGTAGCAGAGCGCGGTGAGCCCGGCGGTCACCGCCGCGACCACGAAGCTGACGACGACGGCGGGTCCGGCCTCCGGGGTCGCCTCGGAGAGCACGAAGAAGATGCCGGTTCCCACCGTGGCCCCGACGCCGAACGCGGTCAGCTGGAACAGCGTGATGCTGCGTCGCAGCTCCCCGGAGTCGGCCTCGGACCCGGACTCCGTCGTCGTGACCGGCTTGCGGCGCAGCCAGGCGTGGGCGGGCGGGGCCAGGGGCACCCGCGCACCCTAACCGGACGGATCAGCCGCAGGAACGCAGAACCGACACGTCGGGATCGGCGCCCCGCTCGAAGGAGATGTGGACGTGGTCGCGGTGGTTCGCGGTGTCGCCGCCGCGGTCCTCCATGCCCTTCCAGCCGGAGCCGGTGTTGATGCGCTGGTCCCAGATCGCGTACGAGACGCCGAGCGCGTCCTTGTTGTCGACGACGCAGTCGGCGATGGCGTCGCCGTCGCGGGTCATGAAGTCCAGCGCGTAGCCGCCGGGGTGGTCCGAGGCGTTGCCGCGGCTGCCGACGCCGAGCACGTCGTGCCCGGGGAACACGCACTCCAGGGCGTTCCCGACGGTCTGCACCGAGTCGGCGACCCCGCCGTAGCCCGAGTCCGCCCCGCAGCTGGTCACCCGGGCGGACCGGTCGGCCTCGGCGGCCGCCGCGCGCTCCGCCTCCGCGGCGCGGGCCTGCTCCGCGGCCGCGGCCCGCGCGGCCTGCGCCGCTTGCTCGGCCTGACGCCGGGTCCGGTCGCCGGCCTTGAACAGGTCCGCGGTCACGGGGTCGGAGGCCGGGTTCACGACGACGGGTGCGACGGCCGGGGCGGCCGCGCCCGGCTCCAGCCGGGTGCCCTGGGCGGAGAGCTCGAGCGCCGCGTCGCCGTCGCCGGGCAGCTGGAGCACGGCCGGGGTGACGGCGGCGAGGGCCACGGTGGCGACCCCGGCGGCGGCCAGGCCGTGTCGCCGGGCCTCGCGGGCGGCGGGAGCCCGATGCCGACGGGCGGGGCGCCCCTCGCCGTCCGGGGTGTACCCGGCGCGGGTGTGCCGGTCGGCCACGAGGGCGGCGAGGTCGAGGACGGTCGTGGGGGCGTCGACGGCCGTCACCGCGCCGCGGTCCGCCGGGGAGCGGAACGAGGGGCGACGTGCCGGCGCGGGGGAGCGGTGCCGGGACACGCAGGAGCCTTCCGGGGTCGGGGAGCGGACGTGCTGCGCGGAGACGTCCGCCGTCCCGGCCGTCGGGGTCGGCCGGTCGGGCGTGGGAGGGTCCGCTCACGGCGTGGTGGGGAGCCGGCGCCGTTCGACGAGTCGTGACCTTCCCGTGACTTCTCCTTGACCCACGGTAGGCGTCGACCCGTCGTCGGGAAGACGGCGGAGACGGCCGGAGACGGCCGGAGCCGCCCGCGCGGCGAGCGGGCCCGGTTTCTCAGGGAACCTCTCAGCGAGGTGAGGCGGGCCGGGTCAGCAGGTGACGCGGGCCGCGAGGGCGCGGCCGAGCAGCGTGCCCGAGCGCCAGGCCGTCTCGACCTTCGGGGACCCCCAGCCGTCGCCGACCACCGCGATCAGGTCGTCGTCGAGGTGGAACGGGGCGTCGGCGGGGGTGTCGTGCGGCGCGGCGGGGCTCGCGAACGTCCAGCGGTGGGCGTGGGTCCAGCGGGGCGCGGCGTCGAGGCCGAGCAGCTCGCCGACGGCGCCGACGACGTCGTCGATCACGCCGTCCGGGTCGTCGAGGTGGCGTCGGGCCAGGTCGCCGGTGGTGTGCGCGACGAGCACCGGGGCGTCGTCACCGCGCCGCGACCCGTCGTCGGCGACGAGCGAGAGCACCGGGTGGTCGTTGACGAAGGCGGCCGGGAGCTCGGGCCACGTGCGCTCGTCGTACCCGAGGGCGACCGCGATGACCGGTTCCCACTCCCGGTCGGCGACGGCCTGTGCCGCGCGCAGCGGGGCCGCGACGAGCCGGGCGGCCTGCGGGTCGGGCATGGCGAGCACGACGGCGCAGGCGGGCTCGCCGTCGACGGCGGGGCCGGGCGTCACCGCCGAGACCTCGCGGCGGGTCTCGATCGTCAGCCCCTCGGCGAGGTCGGCCACCAGGGAACGGAGCCCTCCGGGGGCGGCCCACCGCTGCGGCCCGGACTTGGCCTCCGCCGTGCCGTCCGCGGCGTACGCCTGCAGCGTGTCGGTCCAGGGGCGCGCGAGGCCGCGGCGCTCCCAGTCGGCGACCTGCTCGGCGAACGCGTCGTCGGACACCGTGAAGTAGGCGGCGCCGAGGTCGACCGGCCGTCCGTCGTCGGTGCCCCGCGGCAGCGGCGGGCTGGCGAGCCGCCCGCCCACCCGTCCGCTGCGCTCCAGCACCCGCACCGGGACACCCGCCGCGGTGAGCGCCCGCGCGCACGCGATGCCGCTGATCCCTCCGCCGATGACGAGGACGTCGGTGCGGGGCTGCGCGCTGTCGGCCATGTCGCTCAGGTCCCCGCCGCGTGGCTCACCCATGCCTGCGCGGGGCGCTCGGTGATCGGCCCGGGAGCGCGCAGTCGGCGCGAGCACGTCGGGGCCGGGGCCTTCACGAGGCGGCTTCACCCTCGGACCGGTGCACCCACTCGTGGTGCACCTGATCCAGGTCCCTTGTGGATCCGTTGCGCGCGACCGACCATCAGTCGGTCGCCGATCATCCGGACACCCGTCCGCGTCGGCGGCCGGACGGCACGGGGGCCGCCGTGAGCAGCCGCGCCTCGGCCGGCGGAAAGGACACCCGTGATCCGGGCTCTCCCGGGCGCCGCACTGACGGTCGCCTGCCTGACAGCACTCGCCCTCGGGCTCACCTCGTGCTCTTCCTCCTCGTCCCCGACGACCGGCCCGACCACGCCCGCCTCCACGACGCCGGCCGCCGCGACGTTCCCCGCGGACGTCGTGGCACAGATCGACCGCGACGCCCAGGCCTCGCTGACCGGCGGCATCACCGGCACCGTCGTGAGCATCGTCGACCCCGTCCGGGGCACGTTCCTCAAGGCCTACGGGACCGCCGACACCGCGGGCACCCCGATGACCACCGACGTGCACTACCGCATCGCGAGCGTCAGCAAGACCTTCACCGCGGACGCCGTGCTGCAGCTCGTCGGGCAGGGCCGACTCTCGCTCGACGCCCCGCTCGCCCAGTTCGTGCCCGACATCCCGAACGGGAACGCGATCACGGTCCGCGACCTACTGGGCATGCGGGGTGGGGTGTACGACTTCACCGCCGACGCGGACTTCGACCGGCGCTACGAGGCCGACCCGACGCTGCCGGGCTGGACCCCGCAGGACGTCCTGGCCCTGATCCGCGCCAACCCCGGGAAGGCCAAGCCACCGAACACGAGCACCGTGTACTCGAACTCCGAGTACGTCCTGCTCGGGCAGATCCTGGAGAAGGTGACCGGGAAGCCCGCCGCCGAGGCCCTCGACGGGGTCGCGGGCTCGCTGGGCCTGCCGCAGACGTCCTGGCCGGTCGGAGACGACCTCCCGGCGCCGTTCACCCGCGGCTACCTCTCCACGGTCGACGGGACGACCCCGCCGCCCTACCGCGACGGCACGCTCTCGAACCCTCTGGTCCCCGACACCGCGGGCGCCCTGGTCTCCACGGTGCCCGACATGACCCGGTACGCACCCCTGCTCGCGACCGGGGCGGGCCTGCCGCCCGCCGTCGCCGCCCAACGCCAGGCGTGGACGCCGCTGACCACCTCCGGCGTCCGCGTGCAGTACGGGCTGGGCATCACCCAGCTCGGCGACTGGGTCGGGCACGACGGATCGATCATCGGCTACAGCGACATGGTCTTCTACCTGCCGAGTGCGCGGGCGACGGTCGTGGTGATGGTCAACGCCGCGGACGGGAACGCGGTGCCCTCGCAGGCGCTGTGGGGGCAGATCGTGAAGCTCCTCTACCCGACGTCGCTGCCGTCCTGGTGATCCGAGCTGCGGTCCTGCCGCGATGATCGTGCGACGGAGCGAGTGGCGACCTCACCTCCGAGGCGTGCGACCTCGTGCCGGCGAGCGCACGTCCTAGTCGCGCGAGCCCGACCGGGCCGCGTGCGTGGAGTCGCGCACCGTCCCGACGTACTCCTCGATGAGGTCCTCCAGCGCGACCACGCCGACCGTCGTGCCCTCCTCGTCGACCGCGCGGGCCAGGTGGGAGCCCTCCCGGCGCATGGAGGCCAGCGCCTCGTCGACCGCCGCCGTCACGGTCACGCGCGGCAGGGCCCGGACGCGGTCGACGGGGACGACCTCGTCGGGGCCGCCGTCGAGGTCGAGGACGTCCTTGATGTGCAGGTAGCCCTCCAGCTCCACGCTCGGGGCGATCCCCGTCTGCTCGGGCAGCAGCGGGGAGGTCCCGGGCTCGAGGGCGTGACTGTCCAGGCGCGGGTGCGCGTCCGGGGCCTCGGGGGCCTGCACCGGGTAGCGGGAGAACCCGGTGGCCGCCACCGCCTCCTCGAGCGCCCCGACCGTGGGGTGCGCGGGGAGCACGGTGAGCCGCTCGCGGGGGATGAGGACGTCGGCGACGGTGCGCTCGGCGGTGTGCAGCGCCTGGGTCAGCCGCCGGGTCTGGGAGGCGTCGAGCAGCCCCTCACGGCGGGACTCCGAGAGCATCTCGGCGATCTCCGAGGGCGTGAAGGCCGACTCCCGCTCGTCCTTGGGCTCCACCCCGAGCAGCTTGAGCACGTGGTTCGCGATCCAGTTGAGCAGGTAGATGATCGGCCGCGCCACCTTGAGGAACGCGACCAGCGGCGGCACCAGCCACACCGAGGTCCGCTCCGGGCCGGCGATGGCGATGTTCTTCGGGACCATCTCGCCGATCACGATGTGCAGCACCGTGACGATCAGCAGGGAGATCACGAAGGCGACCGGGTGCAGCAGCGCGTCCGGCACCCCGATCGGCTCGAACACCGCCTCGAGCAGGTGGGCCAGGGCGGGCTCGCCCAGCGATCCCAGCGCCAGGGAGCAGATCGTGATCCCGAGCTGTGCCGAGGCCATCATCATCGACAGGTGCTCGGTGGCCCGCAGGACGGTAGCGGCGCCGGAGGTGCCGGCGTCGACCATCGTCTCGAGCCGGTCGCGCCGCGCGGAGATCAGCGCGAACTCGGCGCCGACGAAGAACGCGTTGGCCAGCAGCAGCCCGACCATCGCGAGAAGAGCGACGTAGTCGTTCATCGATGCCCCCTCGCTGCGCTCGCCCCGCTCATGGCGTGATCCCCGCCGTCTCGCGCTCCGGCTCGGTCGCCGCGTCGGCGGGCCGGGTGATCCGGACGTCGGCGATCCGCCGCCGGTCCATGCGGGTGATCGCCATGCGCCAGCCCTCGTGGGTCACGGTGTCGCCGACCGACGGGATGCGGCCCAGCTCGGCGAGCAGGAAGCCGGCCAGGGTCTCGTAGACCTCGGAGTCGGGGAAGGACCACCCGACCACCTCGGCCAGCTCGTCGGGCCGCAGCGTGCCCGAGACGATCCAGGTGTCGTCGCCGGTCTCGCGGAACCGGGCGGCCTCGCCGCGGTCGTGCTCGTCGCGGACGTCGCCGACGATCTCCTCGACGAGGTCCTCCAACGTGACGATGCCCGCCGCGCCGCCGTACTCGTCGACCACCACGGCCAGCTGGAACCCGGTGCCGCGCAGCCGGTCGAGCAGCTCGTCGCCGTCGAGGGAGTCGGGCACCGTCGTCGCCGTGCGCATCACGTTGCGCAGGAACTGCTGCCCGCGACGCGACCGCGGCTCGGCGAACGCCTGCTTGACGTGCACCACGCCCCGCACGTCGTCGAGGTCGCCGTCGACGACGGGGAAGCGCGAGTGGCCGGTGCGGATCGCGGCGGCGAGCAGGTCGTCGACGGTGTCGTCGGTCGAGAGCGTCGCCACCCGCACCCGCGGGGTCATCAGTTCGTCCGCGGTCCGCTCCCCGACGCGCAGCGTCCGGGTGAGCACGGCCGCGGTCCCCTCGTCGATCGTGCCCTGCTCGGCGCTGGTGGCGACCAGCGAGCCCAGCTCCTGGGGCGAGCGCGCGGAGCGCAGCTCCTCGGCGGGCTCCACCCCGAGCCGGCGCACGATCCAGTTCGCCGCCCCGTTCAGCCCGCCGATGAACCACGACAGCGCCCGGGAGAACCCGGCCTGGACCCCCGCCACCGCCCGGGCCGTGCGCAACGGGTCGGAGATCGCGAGGTTCTTCGGCACCAGCTCGCCGAACACCATCGACAGCGCCGTGGCCAGGACCAGGGCGATCACCGCGGCCGTGCCGCCCGCCGCCCCCGTCGGCAGCCCGACGTCCTCGAGCAGCGGGGAGATCAGCGTCGCGATCGCGGGCTGGGCCAGGTAACCGGTGACCAGCGTGGTGATCGTGATACCGAGCTGCGCCCCGGAGAGCTCGAACGACAGGTTGCGGTGCGCCTTGGCCACGGCCTGGGCGCGCCGGTCACCCACCTCGCTCGCGTGGTGGTCGACCTGGCTGCGTTCCAGCGTGGTCAGGGAGAACTCGGCCGCGACGAACACCGCGGTACCGAGGGTGACCGCGACGACCCCGACGAGGCCGAGCACGGAGAGCAGGACGTCCACGAGGAGAGAGTTACCCCTTGTTCAGCCGGGCCGGGAAGCCCCCGGTGGCGATCGGACCCCAGTGCTCGACGGTGAGCCGGATGATGCACTTGCCCTGCTTCGCCATGGCCTCCTTGTACTCGTCCCAGTCCGAGTGCTCCCCGGAGATGGAGCGGAAGTACTCGCAGAGCGGGTCGAGCGCGTCGGGCAGGTCGAGCACCTCGGCCGTGCCCTCGACGTGCACCCACGGGCCGTCGAAGTCGTCGGAGAGCACGCACATCGCCACGCGCGGCTCCTTGCGGATGTTCGCGACCTTCGCGCGCTCGGGGTAGGTCGACACCAGCAGGCGGCCGTCCGCATCGATGCCGAGGGTCACCGGCGAGGTCTGGTCCCCGCCGTCGCCGCGTCGGGTCACCACGATGGCCTTGTGCCGCGTGCGCAGGAACTCGATCAGTTCCTCGCGTCCGACCCGGTCGTTCGTCGCCGTGTTCGCCACGGACGTCAGCCTACGGGCGCGCGCCACCGCACGGCGCGTCGTGATCAACGGTGCTCACTAGGCTGGTCGGGTGGACAGCCTGCGCGGTCGCCGCGTCCTCGTCGTCGGTGCCTCCTCCGGCATCGGAGCGGCCGTCGCGGAGGCGGCGGGCGCCGCCGGCGCCCGGCTCGGGCTCGTGGCCCGGCGTCGGGACCGGTTGGCGGAGCTGGCGGACACGCTCGGGGGCGCCGCCGTGGCGGCGGGCGACGTGACCGACGCCGCGTCGATCGGTGGGGCCGTCGACGCGGTCGCCGCCGAGCTCGGCGGCATCGACGACGTCGTGCTGGCCGCCGGGATCATGGCGCTCGGTGCGGTCGGGGAGACCGACCCCGCGGTGTGGCGCGACGTGCTCGACGTCAACGTCACCGGCCTGCTCACCGCCACCCGTGCCGTGCTGGGGCACCTCGGACCGGGCGGCACCGTCGTGATCGTCTCCTCGATGTCCGGACGGCGGGTGGCCTCGGCTGCCGGCGGCGTCTACGCCGCCAGCAAGCACGCCGCGCACGCGGTGGCCGAGACGCTGCGTCTCGAGGTGGGGCCGCGCGGGGTGCGGGTGACGACGGTGTCGCCGGGGTTCGTCGCCACCGACCTCGTGGCCGGGCAGGAGAACGCCGACGCCTTCGGGGAGCGCATGCACGACGAGGGTCTCGAGCCCGCCGACGTGGCGGCGGGCGTGGTGCACGTGCTGGGCCTCCCGCCGGCCGTGGTGGTCGTCGAGTACGCGGTGCAGTCCGTGCGGCAGCTGGGGTACCGGGGAGACGACCGGAATTGATGCAGCCCGTGACCTGGCGGACAGCCGGTGGCCGTCGCGTGGGTGATCGTGACGAGAATGGGACCTCATGAGCGGGTCCCCGTTCGTCGACTTCGACCGCGCCTCCTGGGCGGCCCTGCGGGACGAGTCCGACGACCTCCCCCTGACCGCCGCCGAGCTCGAGGAGCTGCGGTCCCTCGGTGACCCGGTCGACCTGGACGACGTCCGCGACGTCTACCTGCCGCTGTCGCGCCTGCTCGACCTGCACGTCCGGGCGAGCGCGGGGCTCCTCGAGGCCTACCGGACCTTCCTGCGCCAGGACGAGGAACGGACGCCGTTCGTGGTCGGGATCGCCGGGTCGGTGTCGGTGGGGAAGTCGACCACCGCCCGCCTGCTGCGTCTGCTCCTCGCCCGCTGGTCGGACCACCCGAACGTGGCGCTGGTGACCACCGACGGCTTCCTCTACCCGAACGCCGAGCTCGAACGGCGCGGGATCATGGCCCGCAAGGGCTTCCCGGAGTCCTACGACCGGCGGGCGCTCCTGCGGTTCGTCTCCGACATCAAGGCGGGCAAGCCCGAGGTGCCCGCCCCCGTCTACTCCCACCTGGTCTACGACGTCCTCGACGAGCAGCGGCCGGTCACCCGGCCGGACATCCTCGTGCTGGAGGGGCTCAACGTCCTGCAGCCGGCACCGCAGACGGGGGAGCGGGCCAGCGCCCTCGCGGTCAGCGACCTCATCGACTTCTCCATCTACGTCGACGCGCACCCCACCGACGTGCGCCGCTGGTACATCGAGCGGTTCCTCGCGCTGCGCCAGACGGCGTTCCGCGACCCGGCGTCGTACTTCCGCCGCTACGCCGAGATGGACGAGGCCGCTGCACGCGAGCGGGCGTCGCAGATCTGGGACGAGATCAACGGGCCGAACCTCCGCGAGAACATCGCGCCGACCCGATCCCGCGCGGGCCTGGTGCTCACCAAGGGACCTGATCACGCCGTGCGACGGATCCGCCTGCGCAAACTGTGATCGACAGGGCCGAACGGGCTACTGCCTCTGCGACGAATCGGACGAAAGCGGCAAGAAACACGCGCCCGGTGGTGACCTCAGGGTCCCCGGGGTGGGATGATGAGGTATGGCAACGACCTCGTCCGACCTGGCGGCCTCCCCGATGGGAGTGGGGGAGCGGACCGACCCGCACGATCCGATGCTCCCGGCACGGCTCCGGCTCGCCGTCGGCCGGCTGAACCGACGGATCCGCGTCGACTCCGGGGCCGTGCTGCCCCCGCTGCAGACCTCGGTGCTCGTGACCCTCGAGGAGCACGAGCCCCTGCGGCTCTCCGAGCTCGCCCGCCGTGAGGCGGTCACCCCGCCCACGATGAGCCGCGTGCTGGCCGCGCTCGACGACGCCGGGCTGCTCGTGCGCACCCCGGACCCGCAGGACGCCCGGTCCGCACTCGTGGAGCTGTCCGCGGACGGCCGCGCGATGATCGAGCGGCTGCGTACCGAGCGGACCGCGATGCTGGCCGAGCGCCTGGAGCGGCTGCCGGAGGGGCACCGTGAGGCCCTGGCCGCCGCCCTGCCGGCCCTCGAGGCACTCGTCGCGCAGTCGTCCTAGGCCGATCGGTCGTGTCACCCGCGGGCCGTCTTGTCGTGCGCGACCGGTCCGGGCATGCTGGGCCGCCGCGATCACGTCCCGGCGAGCGCTCCCCGGGACCCCGGACGGCGGGACCACGGTGAGCATCGACGACCCCCAGCACCCCTCGACCAGGAACGTCAAGGACGAACCGGCCGACGCCGCGGACACGGTCGGCACGGCCGCGACGGACGACCTCGTCGTCGCCGACGTGGTCGCGGTCGACGACGAGGTCGTCTTCCGGGCGCCGGTGCGTCGCCTGCAGCCCCCCCAGGTCGCCGACGAGCGGGAGGCGCTCGAGGGCTGGCTCGACTACTTCCGGGCGCAGGTGGTCTCGTCCCTCGACGGGCTGCCGCACCGCGCCCTGCGCCGTCGGGTCCCCGAGTCCGGTGCCTCGCTGGTGGGCATCGTCCGGCTGCTGACCGACCT
The DNA here is from genome assembly GCF_030269685.1 of Actinomycetospora sp. NBRC 106378. Taxonomy (GTDB): domain Bacteria; phylum Actinomycetota; class Actinomycetes; order Mycobacteriales; family Pseudonocardiaceae; genus Actinomycetospora. The sequence continues at coordinate 462,981 of NZ_BSTT01000003.1, read as the reverse complement.
CGAACGCACCTGGCTGGTGGAGCGCTGGGGGGAGCGGGGCGGTCGGGCGGCCTACACCTTCAGCTACGTCGACGACGCCGACGCGCCCTTCCGGTTCTCCGAACTGGACGACCCCGCGATCCTGGTCGGCGCCTACCAGGAGGTGTGTGAGAAGGGCCGCGACGCGCTCGCCGGCGCCGAGTCGCTCGACGACGCCGTCCGCGACGACCGCCGCGGGCACATCGAGCTGCGTTGGATCCTCCTGCACCTGATCACCGAGACCGCTCGGCGGGCCGGGCAGGCCCAGACCCTGCGTGAGGTCCTCCTGGCCACGGAGGACCAGCGGGCTACGACCCCACCGACGGCACCGCCTCCACCGTCACCGTGAAGTCGTCGGAGAAGCACACCCGACCCGCGATGCCGCGCGACTCGTCGATCGGCTGCTCGTAGGACCACGCCCCGTCGACCACGCTCGTGTCGCCGGTCCGCACCGTCCAGTACGTGGACACGCCCTTGTAGGGGCAGACGGTGGTGGTGTCGCTGCGCACCAGCTCGCCCCGCACGTCGTCGGGCGAGAGATAGAACCGCACGTCCAGGCCGGTCTCGTCGAGCAGGACCGCCGACGTCGTCGACGCGATCTCCGTGCCGTCCGGAGCGGTGACGGTGACCCGACGGCTCGTCGGGCGCAGGTCGACCCGGTGGTACGGGTCGGGCAGGTGCCCGAGCACCTCGACGTCCTCGTCGAACCAGTGGTCCGCCGCGCTCATCGGCAGCGCCACGAGGCCCGCGAGCCAGGCGGCGTCCGGCTTCGGGTCGGGGTAGGCCCACACGGCGTCGGGGATGGTGCGCGACCCGACGGTCAGGTGCCGGTAGGAGGCGTCGCCCTTGAACGGGCAGTGCGTGACGGTGTCGCTCGGGCTGAGCAGGTCGGACCGCACGTCGCCCTCGGGCACGTAGAGCTGCGGGCCCAGCCCGGTCTCGAAGAGCAGGGAGCCGGCCGCGGTGTCGAGCACGACGACGTCGTCCACGACGGCCCGCACGCGCCGGCGGAACGGCTGGAGCAGCAACGAGTGCGCGGGACCCTCGACGGTGAAGGTGCGGGTCTCGGGCAGGTTCCTCGACAGCGGTCCGCCGAAGCGCGTCAGTGCCATGGGTCCTTCGTACACCTCCTCACAGGCGCGTGGCACACACCGCGAACACCGGGTCGCCCGCCGAGGGACGCTGCTGGTCGACGGGCTCGGCGAACGCTCCCGACGCCGCGAAGTAGTCCCGCACGATCCGCACGTGCCCGGCGTCGTCGGTGGAGAGCCAGCCGCGCACCGCCTTCGTCGGGAAGCAGCGGTTGGAGAACGTGATCGCGAACGGCCCGCCCGGGCGCAGGACGCGGGCGACCTCGCGGAACACCTCGACGGGCCGGGTGAGGTAGTCGACCGACACGGTGCTGACGACCGTGTCGAAGGAGGCGTCGGCGAAGGGGAGGGTGGGGTCGGTGTTGAGGTCGTGCACCACCCGCTCGTGCGCCCACGTGTTGGCGCGCAGCTCGGCGTGGTTCATGCCGAGCACGGTGAGGTGCCGCGGCGGGGTGGAGAGGTGCGAGACCCACGACGACATGAGGTCCAGGACGTCGCCGTCCACCCCCACCTCGTCGTAGTAGGCGCTCACCGCCGCGACGGCGGCGTCGTCGATGTGCTGCACCAGCCGCGGGGGGCCGTAGAAGACGGCGTCGTCGCGGGGATCGGAGCGGTCGAAGAATCCCCGGGGGAACGTCAGGTCGGTATCGGCCACAGCGGTGATGTTCCCGAACCGGTTCGCGGGCACTCCCGTCCGGTGACCCCGGAACCCGTCGACGCCACGGCCCCGCCCTTCACCGGCCCCACGATGATGACCCAGTCCTGGTGCGACGCCGCCTTCCTGCACTGGGCCGTCGAGCCGGCGGAGGTGGCCCCGTTCCTGCCGCCGGGGGTGCATCCCGACGTTCCCGACGGCGGGTCGAGCACCTACGTCGGTCTCATCCCGTTCCGCATGGTCGGCGCCGGGGTGTCGCGCGGGCCGTCCATCCCGTTCTTCGGCACGTTCCTGGAGACGAACGTGCGGCTCTACACCGTCGACGAGCGCGGCCGGCGCGGCATCGTGTTCCGGTCGCTCGACGCGGACCGGCTCGCCGTCGTGCTCGGAGCACAGGTGGCGTTCGGGCTGCCCTACCGCTGGGCCCGGATGGACTTCCGGCACGTCGAGGGCGAGCTGACCTATCGGGCGACCACCCGGGTGGGCGGGCACCGCAGCCTCGTGCGGGTGCGGCCGGGGGAGCCGGTCGCCGACGACCTGACGACGTTCCTCACCGCCCGCTGGGGCCTGCACGAGCGCCACCTCGGCCTGCCGCTCTACGTGCCGAACGTGCACGAGCCCTGGCCGCTGCGCGCCGCCGAGCTCACCGCGTTCGACGACGAGCTGGTCGCCGCGGCCGGGTTCCCGCAGCTCGCGGGGCGCGCGCCGGACCTCGTGCACTACTCGCCGGGGGTCTCGGTCCGCTTCGGCCTTCCCGGTGCGCGGCCGTCGCCCTACGGCGTGAGGGGAACCCTCACCTCATAAGAGCGCTCGGGATCTCCCCTCACGACGGCGTGCTCAGGCGGCGGCGAGCCACGCGGCCCACTGGGCCTGGAGGCGCTCGGCCACCGTCTGGTCGCCGAAGAGCAGGGCACGGACCTCGTGCACCGGCGGCGTCCCGCTCGTCGCGAACACCGCGACGCCGGGGACCGGGTCGTCGAGGAGGATGACCGCGGCGCTGTGGTGCCGGCCGCCGCGGCGCTCCAGGCACGTGCCGGACATCGCCGGGAGCCCGCGGAAGGTGTGGAACTCCTGACGCGGGGCGACGACTCCGACCTGGGACAGGAAGCGGGCGTGGGCCTGCTCCGCGGTGGACTCCGAGGTGCGCCCGCGCGACGGCCCCCAGGCGTGGAGCTCGCTGCCGGGCGGGTCGGGGAAGTGCTCGAGGTGGGCGGCGAGGGCCACGAGCACCGTCGTCATCCGCTCGGCGAACGCCTCGGGGTCCGCCGCGCCGGTGGAGCGGCAGGTGACCACCGTGGTCCGGTCGGCCCGGCCCGCCACCGTCCACGCCGTCGACACGGTCGCCGGGCCCTCGTCGATCTCGGTGGTGAGCCCGTCGTCGTCGTGGGTGATCCGCACCGGCTCGTCCGCGGTCACCACCACCACGGTCTCGCCGCCGTCGCCCCGGGTCTCGAGCCCCGTCGGACGGAGCCAGAACGCGAGCGCGGCGCCGAGGGTGGAACGCACGCGACCCGGGTCGGCGGCGATCTCGACGGCCAGGTCCACGGAGGTCACGGCGTCACCCTGCCCTACGGCCCGGCGGTCACGTCGTGGGGATGACCGGCACGAGCAGGTGCGAGGCGTGCTCACCGCCGACGTGCACGACGGCGCCGACGGCCGGCCGCCGCAGGTCCGGGTGGTCGTGCGCCATCGTGCCGAGCTCGGAGTCGGAGACGGCGAACTCCAGCCGCAGGCGTTCCCCGGGCGCGAGGGTGATGCTGGTCGGCCAGATCTCGACCTCGAGCAGGGTCGGCTCGCCCGGGACGAGCGGGAGCTCGCGCGTGTGCGGGTGCCACGGGCGGTGGGGCTCGGAGAGCTCCGGGTCGGTCTCGCGGTGCGAGGCCCGCAACCACCCCATCGCCATGGGCACGTCCTGTCCCTGCGGCCCGACCGCGGGGATCGGGACGCCGTCCGCGTCGAGGTGGTGGAGCCGGGCGAAGACGTCGAGGTCGTCCTGCTGCGCGGTGAGCCAGAGTCGCAGCGCCACGGGGCCGGTGAGCTCCAGCGGCTCGGTGACCGGAGCGGTGTCGAACGTCGACGGGTAGGGGACCGTGTCGGCGTCCGGGCGGTCGAAGCCGAGGGCGCCCCCACCCAGGTACAGCTCGCGCCAGTCGGTCCCCGGCAGCGGGAGGTCGGTGGTGTCGCGCCACGTGGTCTCCCGGCCGTGGCGGATCGCCAGCCGGACCGGGGCGACCCCGTCCATCCGGTCGGCCTCGCCCTTGAGGAAGCGGTCGAGGAAGCGTTCCTGCAGGTCCAGCGCCCAGTCCTCGTAGTAGGGGTCGATGTGGGTGCCGGTGAACGCGACGAGCCACTTGTGTTCCGAGGCGGCCCGGCGCCACCCCTCGACGTTGCCGCGCAGGTGCAGCTGGACCCCGCCCCAGTTCGCGCCGGAGAGCAACGGGACCGTGATGTTCCCGAGGTCGGTCGCGCGGGCCCGGTGGTAGTCGTCGAGCAGCGGGTGGGCGGGCAGGACCTCGCGCCAGTCGTCGCCCTCGGGGCCGGTGCGCTGCGGCTCGATCTGCCGGGCCCACCAGAAGTCGATGAAGCCGTGGTCGTAGAGGCCGCCCTGGTAGGCGGCCTCGCGGTAGAAGTCGGTCGAGCCCTCCCACGCGACCACCGCGGCCAGGTGCGGCGGTTGCAGGGCGGCGGCCCGCCACCCCATCATCGCGAGCCAGGAGATGCCGCTGGAGGCGACCTTCCCGGTGGACCACGGCTGCGTCCCGGCCCACTCGATGACGTCGTGGAAGTCCTCGGCGTCCCGGGGGCCGTAGAGGTCGAGCGGGCCCGGGGACGCGCCGGTGCCGCGGGTGTCGGCGCGCAGCACCGCGTAGCCGCGGTCGGTCCACCACACCGGGTCCGGGGTCTCCCAGACCATGTGCTCGTGGTGGGGCACGTGCTCGTACTGCGGGTAGCGCTCGGGCCAGTGCACGCCCTTGCCGTACGGGCTGATCGAGGCGATGACCGGGACCGGGTCCTCCCCGTCGGGACGGAAGACGTCGACGACGACGGGGGTCCCGTCGCGGGTGGGGACGGCGATGTCCCGCTCGTTGCGCATGGTGGTGGCTTCCTCTCCGGCGTGGGTCCCGGCAGTCTGCGCACCGCATGGCAGCTAAGCCAAGTGGACTTGCGTTAGTGTGCGGCGATGGGCGCTCCGGAGGTGCGGCGCCGGCCCGGCGGCCGGTCCGCCCGGGTCCGGGAGGCCGTCCTCGACGCCGCGATCCAGGTGCTCCTGGCCCGCGGGCTGGCCGACTTCCGCATCGCGGCGGTCGCCACGCTCGCCGGGGTGCACGAGACGTCGATCTACCGCCGCTGGGGGAGCCGGGAGGGGGTCCTGCTCGACGCGCTGCTGCGGACGACGGAGCACGAGCTGCGGGTGCCCGACACCGGGCGTCTGCGCGACGACCTCGTCGCCTACGCCGTCGCGCTCGCCGCGTTCCTGGCCACGCCGGTCGGGCGGGCGCTCGACCAGGTCCTCGCCCTCGGCGACGACCTGCCGGCGATGGCCGAGGCCCGCCGACGCTTCTGGGCCGAGCGGTCCGCGGGCTCGGTCGCCATGGTCACGCGCGCGATCGGGCGCGGCGAGCTGCCGGACACGGTCGACCCCCGGCTGACCGTCGAGATGCTCGTCGGCCCGGTGCACTTCCGGTTGCTGCTGGCACGCGAACCGGTCGACGCCGGGTGGGCGCGGCGCCTCGTCGACGCGCTCCTGCGCGGGATCATGACCTCCGAGGTCATGGCGACCGTTCCCGCGCCGCCCTACCGTCCGGGTCCATGACGACCGCCGGGACCACCGCCGGGGCGATGCTGCGGGGCTGGCGCACCCGCCGTCGTCGCAGCCAGATGGACCTCGCGCTGGAGGCGAACGTCTCCACCCGGCACCTGAGCTTCGTCGAGACCGGCAAGGCGCAGGCCAGCCGCGCGCTGCTGCTCGACCTCGCGACGCGGCTGGAGGTGCCGTTGCGTGAGCGCAACGCGCTGCTGCTCGCCGCGGGCTACGCGCCCAGCTACGCGGAGTCGACGCTCGGCGACCTGGCCCCGGTCCGGGAGGCCCTCGACCACCTGCTCGCCGGCCACGAGCCGTACCCGGCGCTGGTCGTGGACCGCCGCGGGGACGTGGTGCGGACCAACCGCGGCGTCGGGCTGCTCCTGGCCGGGGTCGACGAGCGGTGGCTCGCCCCGCCGGTGAACATCTACCGCCTCGCGCTGCACCCGGACGTGCTCGACGTCCGCAACCGGGCGGCCTGGTCGGCGCACCTGCTCCACCGGCTCGACCGTCTCGTCGACCTCACCGGCGACCCGCGGCTGGTGTCGCTACGTGCGGAGGTCCGGCCCCACGTTCCCGACGCCGGGTCGGTGCGGGTGCTCGACCGCGCGGCACAGCTGATGCTGCCGCTGCACCTCGGCCACCCGGAGTTCGGCGAACTGCGCCTCTACTCGACCATCACACATTTCGGCGCGGCTTTCGACGTCACCCTCGACGAATTGTCGATCGAGTCGTTCGTCCCGGCCGACGCGCACACCCGCGACGTTCTCGGCCGCGAAATCGGATGAAAGCCGCGAATCGTCCACGCGCCCGCAACATCTGTCCCGCCCGACACATCCCGGTCTCACGGCCGTCACAGCGCCTCGTCATCTTCGGGGTCCGCGCTCCCGATCCGACGGGGCGCCAGGCGCGAGACCGGGAGACGACATGGCCTCACCGACCCGGACCGACGAGCGGCCACCGGTACACCCGGTGGACGAGCTCCTGCCGCTGCCGCGGCTGATCGTCCTCGGGCTGCAGCACCTGTTCATCATGTACGCCGGGGCGATCGCGGTGCCCCTGATCGTCGGACCCGCGGTCGGCCTCGACGAGTCGGACATCGCGATCCTCGTCAGCGCGGACCTGCTGGTGTGCGGGGTCGCCTCGATCATCCAGTCGGCCGGCATCGGCCGGATCCTCGGCGTGCGCCTGCCCGTGGTGGCCGGGGCCACCTTCACCGTCCTCAACCCGATGATCATCATCGCGAACTCGTACGGCGGCCGGGACGGGCTGCCCTACGTCTACGGCGCGATGATCATCGCCGGCATCTTCGGCCTGATCATCGCCAAGCCGTTCTCGATGGTGATCCGCTACTTCCCGCCCCTGGTCACCGGCACCGTGATCGCGATGATCGGGCTGTCGCTGATCGGCGCGAACATCGGCCTGATCGCCGGGGACAAGACCTCCACCTTCACCCCGGAGATCCCGGAGCTCAACGCCGCCGGGCAGCCGTTCCTCGACGCCGACGGCGCGGTCGCGATGACCACCAACCCCGACGCGGGACAGGTCTCGCACATCGTCCTCGCGGCCGTCGTCGTGCTCATGATCGTCGTGTTCGCGCGCTTCCTGCGCGGCTTCCTCGGGCAGACCTCCGTGCTCATCGCGATCGTCCTCGGCACGATCATCGCGATCCCGATGGGACTGGTCGACTTCTCCTCGGTCGGCTCCAGCGGCTGGTTCGGCATCGCCCCGCCGTTCCACTTCGGCCCGCCGAAGTTCGCGGCCGCGGCGATCATCTCGATGTGCATCGTCATGCTGGTGACCTACGTCGAGTCGACCGCCGACATGCTCGCGGTCGGTGAGCTGACCGGACGCGACCTGCGGCCGAACGACCTGGCCCGCGGGCTCGCCGTCGACGGGCTCTCGGCGTTCCTCGCCGGCTTCATGAACTCGTTCCCCGACACCGCCTACGCCGAGAACGTCGGCCTGGTGAGCATGACGAACGTCCGCAGCCGGTGGGTGGTCACGGTCTGCGGCGTCGGTCTGGTGATCCTCGGGCTGGTGCCCAAGGTGGGTGCGATCGTCGCCGCCCTGCCCGGACCGGTGGTCGGCGGCGCCGCGACCGTCATGTTCGCGATGGTGACCGCGGTCGGCATCCAGACCCTGCACAAGGTGACCTTCGGCGGGCCGAACAACCACAACCTGCTGATCATCGCGGTGTCGTTCTCGATCGGCCTGATCCCGACGATCCAGCCGAAGTTCTACCAGCACTTCTCGTCGGACTTCCAGGTGATCTTCGGGTCCTCGATCACCTCGACGGTCATCGTGGTGTTCGTGCTGAACCTCGTGTTCAACCACTGGCTGCCGAACTTCCCGCGCCGCACGGGGGCCGTCGAGGAGGCGGTGCAGGCGGGCGCGGTGACGGGGGGCGCGCCGCCGGACGAGGGGGCGACGGCCCCCGCTGCGCGGGAGTCCGAGGACGGCGTGGCCCGTCACCGGGCCTGAGACCGGCGCCGCTCAGCCGACGCCCTGGATGCGCTCCGCCGCCCGGCGGTGGCGCACCAGGACGTCGTCGAGGTCGACGGCCACGGGTCGGGAGTCCCGCACGACGAACCGGCCCGCGACGACCGTGTCGCGGGCCGCGTTCGGGCCGCAGCGCAACCAGGCCTCGACCGGGTCGGTCAACGCGCCGGCGTGCGCGAGGCCGACCCGGGGCCACACCACCAGGTCGGCCGCGGCCCCGACGGTGAGCTGCCCGATCTCGCCCTCGCGGCCCAGGCAGCGGGCGCCGTCGCGCGTCGCCAGGATCAGGACGTCCCGGGCGCTCATCGCCGCGGGCCCGGCCCGGAGCCGGCCGACGAGCAGCGCCTGCCGGGCCTCCAGCCACAGCGACGCCGCGTCGTTGGACGCCGAGCCGTCGCACCCGAGCCCCACCGGGGCGCCGGCCGCGCGCAGCTCGGGGACCGGGCAGATGCGGGCGTTGCCGAGGATCGCGTTCGACGACGGGCAGTGCGCGACCCCGGTGCCGGCCGCGCCGAGCCGGGCGATCTCGTCGGCGGAGGGGAACAGGCAGTGGGCGACCCAGCTGCGGTCGCCCAGCCAGCCGACCTCCTCGAAGTGCTCCACCGGACGGCGGCCGAACGTCTCGAGGCAGTACGCGTCCTCGTCGGCGTCCTCCGCGAGGTGGGTGTGGAGGCGGACGTCGAGGCGCTCCGCGAGCTCCGCGGTCCGCTTCATCAGCTCGGGGGAGACGCTGAACGGCGAGCACGGCGCGAGCGCGACCCGGCACATCGACCCGGGGGAGGGGTCGTGGTGGGCCGCGACGAGGCGCTCGGAGTCGGCCAGCACGGCGTCGTCGTCCTGCACCACCGAGCGTGGTGGCAACCCGCCGTCGTCGACCGAGCGGGTCATCGATCCGCGGGTCGGGTGGAAGCGCATCCCGGCCTCGCGCGCGGCGACGATCTCGGCGGTCCAGAGGTCCCCGCCGCCCGCCGGGGCGACGTAGAGGTGGTCGGTCGTGGTCGTGCACCCGCCGAGGGCCAGCTCGGCCAGCCCGACGCGGGCGGCGAGGTAGGACGCCTCCTCGTCGAGACCGGCCCACAGCGGGTAGAGCGTGGTGAGCCAGGCGAACAGCCCGCCCCGGATCGCCGGGCCGTGGCTGCGGGTGAGGTTCTGGTAGAGGTGGTGATGGGTGTTGACCAGGCCCGGCGTCACCAGGCAGCCCGTCGCGTCGAGGGTCTCGACGGCGGGTGGCGGCGGGCCGGTGCCGACCCCGGAGACGAACCCGCCCGTCACGGCGACCCAGCCGCCCGGGAGCTCGGTCCCGTCGTCGTCGCACAGGACGACGAGGTCGGCGCCGGCGACCACGAGGTCGGCGAGCTGGTCGGGGCGGGGTGCGGTCACGGGGTCGATCCCATCGCGGCGATGTTGCGGGGGCGCTACACCCCCGCAACCGCTCAGCCCACCGCGGTGCCCAGGGCGATACCGATCCCGTAGGTCACCGCGAGCCCGATCCCCCCGCCGATCACCACGCGGAGCATCGCCTTGAGCGGGGCGGCGCCGCCCAGTCGCGCGCCGACCCAGCCCGCGACCCCGAGCGCGATCAGGACGGCGACCACGCAGACCGGCACCCGCCAGGTGGCGGGCGGCAGCAGGATCGCCACCAGGGGGAGCAGGCCGCCGAGCGTGAACGCGATCGCCGAGGTGACCGCCGCCTGCGTCGGGCTGGTGAGATCGTCCGGGTCGATCTTGAGTTCGGCCTCCACATGCGCGGCGAACGCGTCGTGCTCGGTGAGCTCGCGGGCGACCTGCATCGCCGTCGCCGGGCGCAGCCCCTTCGCCTCGTAGATCGCGGCGAGCTCCTCGAGCTCGTCCTCGGGGTCCTCCCGGAGCTCGCGCTCCTCCTTGGCCAGCATCGAGCGCTCGGCGTCGCGCTGGCTCGACACCGACACGTACTCGCCCAGCGCCATCGACACCGCGCCCGCCACCAGACCGGCCACCCCCGCCGTCAGGATCGGACCGCTCTCGATGGTCGCTCCGGCGACGCCGACGACGATGCCGGCGACCGACACGATCCCGTCGTTCGCGCCGAGCACCCCGGCCCGCAGCCGGTTGAGCCGGTTCTCGTTCTGCTCGACGTGCGGCTCGTCGTCGTGGGTCGGCAGGACCTCCGCGCTCTCCTCGCTCACGGCGACGAGTCAAGCAACGATGGACGGACCGTGCCAGGAAAGCGAGGCTTGCCTGATTCCGCCGATTCGGCAGTGCAGGCTCACCTCACCGGATCTCCGACTCGCCCTGGTGGCGATGTTCGTCCGGTTCGCGTCGAATGCGGACCGCAGTTTCCGGGGCAATCGGAACGCGTTCTTGAGCGTGCCGGAAAGGCGAGGCTAACCTCCGGCGGCGATGAGCATTCCCGAGATCACCGACCCGACGGTCCGTCCGCTGCCCGAGTGGCCCGTCGGCACGAGGGGGGTCCTGCGCGCGGTCCGCGCGGGCGGCGCCCGCCGTCGTCGGCTCGCCGAACTGGGCTTCGTGCCGGGGGCGTCGATCGAGGTGGTCGGGCGGGGTGCCGGGGGTCTGGTCGTCGGGGTGAACGCCGACGCCCGGGTCGCGATCGACCGGGCCGGTGCGGAGGAGCTGTGGGTGGCCGTCCATGACTGAGGTGTCCGCACGCCGACCGCGGGGAGCGGCGGCGGTGCTGCTGGAGAAGCCGTGCTGCGTCGACGGCGAGGACGCCGCCCCGGTCGGCGCACCGCGGGTGGTGCTCGTCGGCAACCCCAACGTCGGGAAGTCGACCCTGTTCAACGCGCTGACCGGGGCCCGCCAGCACGTCGGGAACTGGCCGGGCAAGACGGTCGCGGTCGCGTCGGGGGAGTGGCGGCCGGGCGCCGGTCCCGCCGTCGGGCTCGTCGACCTCCCCGGGACCTACAGCCTCGTGCCGGACTCGCCCGACGAGGAGCTGACGCGGGAGCTCCTCGTCGACGCGGACCGCCGTCCGGAACTCGTCGTCGCGGTCCTCGACGCCTCCAACCTCACGCGCAACCTGTACCTCGCCGCGCAGATCGCCGACACCGGCGTGCCCGTGGTCGTCGCGCTGACCATGGTCGACGTCGCCCGGTCGCGCGGTCTCGACGTCGACCCGGACGCACTGGCGGGCGCCCTCGGCGTGCCCGTGGTCCCCGTGGTGCCGCGCAGCGGTCAGGGCGTCGACGTGCTCGCGGGTGTCGTGGCGTCCGCGCTGACCGCACCCGCCCCGTTCGCCGCGCCCTCGCTGGGCGCCGCGCTCGACGGCGCGGTGGCCTCCGTCGAGCCGGGTGGCCCCGCCTCGCGGTGGCGGGCGCTCGCGGCCCTCGAGTCCGCCGACGGTCCGGCGCGGGAGGTCGCCGTCGGGCTGGTGGAGCCCGGCACGCCGGACGACGAGGTCGCCGAGGAGGTCGAGCTGCTCGTCGCCGAGGCCCGCTACGCCTGGGCGCACCGGGTGCTGGAGACCGCCGTCCGGCGCCGGGGCGACCGCGTCACCTGGTCCGACCGGGCCGACCGCGTCCTGACCTCCCGCTGGTTCGGCCTGCCGATCTTCCTCGCCGTCATGTGGGGGGTGTTCGAGGCGACGACGTCGATCGCGGCGCCGCTGCAGGACGCCGTGCAGAACCTCTTCGACGGCCCGGTCTCCGACGGGCTCGGGTGGGTGCTCGGCGCGGTGTCGGCGCCGGAGTGGCTGGACGGGCTGGTGCAGGACGGGCTGGTCTCCGGGGTCGGGCAGCTGCTGAGCTTCGCGCCGCTGATGGCGATCATGTTCGTGCTGCTCGCCGTGCTGGAGGACTCCGGCTACATGGCCCGGGCGGCCTTCGTCGTCGACCGGCTCATGCGCGTGGTGGGCCTGCCGGGCAAGGCGTTCCTGCCGATCATCGTCGGCTTCGGGTGCAACGTCCCCGCCCTCGCGGGCACCCGCATCCTGCGCAACCCGCGGCAGCGCCTGCTGATGAACCTGATCATCCCGTTCGTCTCCTGCAGCGCCCGGCTCACGGTGTACGTGCTGCTCGCGGGGATCTTCTTCGGCAACCAGGCCGGCACGATGGTGTTCGGGATGTACGTGCTCTCGATCGCGCTGGTCGTGGGCATGGGCTGGGTGCTGCGCCGCGTCCTGTTCCGCGACCTCGCCCACGAGCCGCTGCTGCTCGAGCTGCCGCCCTACCGCCGGCCCGCGCTCCGGGTCACGGCGATGCAGACCTGGCAGAAGCTCCGGGCCTTCCTGCGGACGGCCAGCGGCATCATCGTCGCGACGGTGACGGTGGTCTGGCTGCTCTCCTCGCTCGCCGCCCCGGGAGCGGCGGCCGGGAGTTCCTTCGGGCACGTCGCGCCGGAGGAGAGCCTGTTCGGGTCGGTCTCGCGGGCCGTGGCGCCGGTGTTCGCCCCGGCCGGGTTCGACGACTGGCACGCCTCCGCCGCACTCATCACCGGGTTCGTGGCGAAGGAGGCCGTGGTCGCGACGACCGCCCAGACCTACTCCGCCGAGGAACCCGCCGACGTGCACCAGGCCGGCGCGCTCGGGCCGGCCCTGCGCGACACGTTCACCGCCACCTCGGGCGGCCACGTGGTGGCGGCGGTGCTGGCGTTCATGGTGTTCCTGCTCGCGTACACCCCGTGCATGACGACGGTGGCCGCCCAGCGCCAGGAGATCGGCACCCGCTGGACGCTCGCCGGGATCGTCATGCAGCTCGGCGTCGCCTGGGTGCTCGCCGTGGCCGTCTTCCAGGTCGGGGTGCTGCTCTCGTGAGCGCGCTGCGTCAGGTGCTCGACGAGGTCCGCTCGGGGCGGGCGCGGGGTCTCGACGACCTGGCCCGCCGGGTCGGCGTCTCCCGCGACGAGGCGTCGGCGATGGTCGACCACTGGGTCCGCAAGGGCCGTCTCGACGTCACCGACCTGAGCGCGGCCTGCTCCTCGGGCGGCTGCGGGTCCTGCCCCTCCGGCGACCACGGCAGCCCCGGCTGCGGCACGACGGGCCCGGTGCTGCTGGCCATCAGCGTGCGGCAGCCCTGACCCCACCTCTCCGTGGCAGGAAAGCGTCGTTGCTGTCATCGGACGCCAGGATCGCCGCATCCTCGACGGCGGGTCCGGTCGGGCGGGTCGGGCCGGCACCGGCTCGCTCGCGAGGGTCACGTGAGACAGGGTCCGGGCGCCCGGAACCTGTCTGACGTACGCCTCGCGGAACGCGCGTCGGCCGGTTCGCCGGAACCGCCCCCACGGGGGACGACGCCCGGTCACGCTCGTCGTCATGACCGATCTGATGCCCCCGGCGCCGGACCTGCCGCCGCTGCTCACCGATGACGACGTCCGCGACCGGGTGGAGTCCCTCGTCGGGGCGGCCCGGGCCGACCGCACCCTCTGGCTCGTCCCGATCGACGGCGACCGCCGACAGCCGCCGATGCTCATCCCGATCCGCGACGTGCCCTACCTGCCGGGTGACCTCGTGGCGTCGCTCGGGACCGTGATCGGCGGCTTCCTCCCCGCCCTGTCCACCGACGCCGGACCGGGATCGCTCGTCTTCGTGCTCGAACGATTCGGTCCGGCGACCGTGCACCCCGCCGACCGCGACTGGGCCGAGGCACTCGTCGCGATGTGCGCCGCGCGTGGCGTCGTCCAGCGCGGCGTGTTCACGGCGACCTCGGCGGGGGTGGTCCGACTCGTGTGAGCCCTCGGTGTGACCGGCCCCGCCTGTGACGCGCACCGAGGGGTGCGGCACCCGCCGGGCCCCGGCGGCCACGATGGTCGACATGCCCGACACACACCCGGCGGCGCTGACCCACCCGGCGGCCTATCCCGTGCTGCGCGAGGTGGCTCCGCGCTACTCCGACCTCGGGCCCGACGGCACCGTCTCGGCGACCGGGGTGACGCGCTGGTTCGAGGACGCCCGCGTGGGGCAGGAGCTGCCGGCCTTCCGGCGCCTGATCGAGGACGGCGAGTTCGGCGCCTTCCGGATCCTGCTCGCCGCGCAGTCGGTCGAGCGGCTCGACCGGATGCCCTTCGACGGGAAGTACCGCATCGGTGTCGGGGTGCGGCGCATCGGTGGCTCGTCGTTCACCTACGGCTACGCGGTCTTCTGCGACGACCGCTGCGTCGCGCTCGGCAGCACCGTCACCGTCTTCGCCACCGAGGCCGGGTCGGCGCACCTGCCCGACGCCCTGCGGACCGACCTCGGGGCCCTCGTGCTGGACGAGCCCGACGCCCCGCCGTCCTACCAGCCCGGGGCGGACCGCCGGGACCGCGCGTCGTACCCGTTCGCGGTGTCGTTGCGCGCCCGGGTCGGCGACATCGACACGAACCGGCACGTCAACAACGTCACGTTGGTCAGCTGGTACGCCGACGGCGTCGCCACGTTGCACGACGAGCTCCTGACCTCCGGCTGGGGCGGGCCGCCGCCCGAACTCGGGCCGTCGGGCTACCACGTGCAGTACGTGGCCGAGGTCGGCTACCCCGCGCAGTACGAGATCGGCGTGGCGGTGCTCGAGGTGGACGACACCACCGTGACCTACGGGCTGGGGGTGTTCCTGGGGGACCGCTGCGTGGGGTTGGCCGACGCCGTCGGGCCACGCCGTGCGCACGACGGGACCGCGCTCGAGGGGACCGTCCTCGACGGGTGGCGCATGATCACCTCATGACCGACCGCATCGAGGTCTCCCGCCGGATCCCCGCCGACGCCGCATCCGTCTTCGCCGTCCTCACCGACCCGATCGGACACGTGGCGATCGACAGCTCCGGCATGCTCATGGACGCGACGGGGGAGCGGGTGACCGCGACCGGCGACTCGTTCGTGGTGCACATGGACCGCGAGGCCCTCGGCGACGTGCCGCTCGGGCACTACGACGTCACCGTCACCATCTCCGCCTTCGAGCCCGACCGCGAGATCGCCTGGACCATCGAGGGCACCGTCCGGCCCTCGATCGGCCACGTCTACGGCTACCGGCTCGACCCGCAGGACACGGAGGAGGGCGGCACCCTCGTCACGTCGTACTACGACTGGTCGGACATCCGGCCGGAGTGGCGGGAGAAGGGAATCTTCCCGGTCATCTCCGCGCAGGCCCTCAAGGGGACGCTCGGCATCCTCGAGCGCGTGGTGCGCCGCGGCTACCGGTGAGCACCCTGTGAGGTGAATGACGAGCCGGGAGTCGTATCCCGCTTAGGCTCCGATACGTTCACCAACCGTGACCCGACGCGCGGCGCTCGCAGCCCTGATGGCGGTAACGGCCCTCTCCCTGTCCGCGTGCGGTGGCTCCGACGAGAACGCACCGCCACAGACGGTCCGCGTCGAGCGCGCCTCGGTCAGTTCGGGGGTCGACTCCGGCGGCTCGGTCTCCGCCCTCGGCGCGACCAACCTCGGGTTCCCGACGGCGGGTCAGCTCACCTCGGTGCGCGTCAAGGTCGGGGACCGGGTCGAGGCCGGCGACGTCCTCGCGACGATCGACGACTTCCAGGCCCGCCAGGCCCTCAAGCAGGCGCAGGCCGGGCTCGCGGGCCAGGAGGCGCAGTACGACCAGACCAAGGACGGCACGTCGGTCGACGGGGCCCAGAACTCCGTGAACGCCGCCGCCTCGGTGGTCTCCGCGACCAGGCGTCAGGTCGACGCGACCCTGAAGGCCGACGACGCCGCGGTCTCGGCGGCGAGGTCGGCGCTGCCCCAGGCCCAGGCCGGGTACGCCCAGGCGGTCGCCCAGCTCCAGGCCTACCAGACGTCCTGCGCGTCCGGCGGGGCCTACCCGACCGCTCCCGCGGCCTCGTGCCAGTCGATCCCCGCCGCCCAGTACGCCGTCCAGTCCGCCCAGCAGGGTGTGCAGCAGGCCCAACAGGCGCTCCAGCAGGCCCAGCAGAAGCGCTCCGTCGACGCCGCGGCCGGCGACCTGCAGGTCGCGAGCGCCCGGCAGGGGCAGGTGAGCGCGCAGAACGGCCTGGACTCGGCCAGCGCCTCCCGGCCCAACAGCCTCGACGCCGCCGCGGCGGCCGTGGACAACGCGCGGACCCAGGTGGAGATCGCCCGCCGCAACCTCGCCAACACCACCCTGCGCGCCCCGGCGGCCGGCACCGTGTCGGCCCTCAACGGCGCGGTGGGGGAGTACCTGCAGCCGAGCTCCGGGACCTCGGCGCTCGCACCCGGGTCGGACGCCACGATCCCCGGCGCGGCCCAGGCCGCCGGGGGAGCGGCCGGTGCCGCGGCGGCGGCCGCCTCGCCGACCCGTCCCGGCGGGACGCAGTTCCTCGTGCTGCAGAACGTGGCGGAGTTCCAGGTCGTCGCCCCGTTCCAGGAGGTCGACGCGGCGAAGATCGCGCCGGCCCAGCGCACGGTGGTGTCCCTCGACGCGATCCCGGACCGCACCTTCGCCGGGTCGGTGCTCGCCGTCGCGCCGTCCGGCACGGCGAT
The DNA here is from genome assembly GCF_030269685.1 of Actinomycetospora sp. NBRC 106378. GTDB lineage: Bacteria > Actinomycetota > Actinomycetes > Mycobacteriales > Pseudonocardiaceae > Actinomycetospora. The sequence continues at coordinate 446,527 of NZ_BSTT01000003.1, read as the reverse complement.
CGGCGGCAGCATCGAGTACTACGTCACCATGGCGCTCACCGACACCGACCCGCGCATCCGCGACGGTCAGTCGGCCCGCGCCACCGTCGTCACCGCCCAGTCCGACCGGCTGTCGGTGCCGAACTCGGCGCTGCGCCGGGAGGGCAGCGCGACGGTGGCGACGGTGCAGGAACCCGACGGCCGCCAGGTCCCGACCCCGGTCACGACCGGCCTCGTCGGCGCGGACCGCACGGAGATCCTCGGCGGACTCACCGAGGGACAGCAGGTCATCATCGGCGGAGGGGCGTCGTGAGCACACCACAGGAGACCACCGACGCCGCGGAGGACACCGCCACCCCGGCGGAGGGCACCGCGGCGCCCGCGAAGCGCCGCCCGCTCAAGCGCTCGACGAAGATCGCGCTCGCGGTCATCATCGTGCTCGCGCTGCTGGCGGCGATCGGCTTCGCGGTGTCGTACTTCCTCAACGCCAGCCGCTTCGTCTCCACCGACAACGCGCAGGTCGACGGCACCCAGATCCCCATCGTGGCGCCGGCCAGCGGCACGCTGACGGGCTGGGAGGTGACCGTCGGGACGGTGCTGCACAAGGACCAGGTCCTCGGCCGGGTCGAGCTGCAGGGCGCCTACGTCCAGCCCCAGCTGCCGATCCGGGCGCCCGCCGACGCGACCGTGGCCACGACCAACACCGCCGAGGGCGCCTACCTCACCGCCGGCAGCCAGCTCGCGATCGCCTACGACCCGGCCGACGTCTACGTCACCGCCCGCGTGGACGAGACGGACATCGACGAGGTCCAGGTCGGGCGGCCGGTCGACTTCACCGTCGACGCCTACCCGGGCCGGACCTTCCGCGGGTACGTCGACCAGATCCAGGGCGGCGCGGCCGCGGTGTTCTCGCCGTTCCCGCAGTCGAACTCCGGTGGCAACTTCCAGAAGGTCACCCAGGTCATCCCGGTCCGCGTCGGGATCACCGACATGCAGGGCGCGGACCTCATCCCGGGCATGAACGTCACCGTCGACATCCACAAGCCGGGGGAGTAGCCGGAACGGCCCCCACGGAGCGGTCGCCGCGATCATGCTGCCCTGGTGCCCACCGACACCGAGGAGCACCATGACCGGTATGACCGAGCTGGTCGCGAGCGACCTGTACACGGTCGACGACCTCGACGCGATGCCCGACGACGGGCGCCGTCGTGAACTCATCGACGGGATGCTCTACGTGAGCCCCGCACCCGGGTGGGCCCATCAGGAGATGGCGCTCGCGCTGTACCGCCTGCTGCACGGCGTCTGCCCCTCCGAACTACGCGTCCTCGCCGCGCCGTTCGCCGTGCGGACGACCCTGCACGACGAGGTCGAGCCCGACGTCCTCGTCGCCCGCTACGTCGATCTGACCCTCGCGAACCTGCCCGTCGCGCCGCTCCTGGCCGCCGAGGTCGCCTCCCGCAGTACCCGCCTGTACGACCGGAACACGAAGCGCGCGCACTACGAGCGTCTCGGGGTGCGGTCGTACTGGATGCTCGACCCCACCGGTCCCGGTCGGATCGAGGTCCTCGAGCTCGCCGACGACGGGTCCTACCGGGCCGTCGCGCAGGCCTCCGGCGACGAGGCGATCTCGGTCGAGCGTCCGTTCGAGGTCACCGTGTGTCCGGCAGACCTGCTCACCGGTCTGCGACCGGGCTGAGGTCGTCGGACCCCACTGGTAGGACGGTCGCATGACGACGCTGGGGGGCCGGCCGCGCACCGCGCTGCTGGTGATCGACGTGCAGAACGAGCCGATGGACGGGGCGGTCCGTCGGGACGAGGTGATCGCCCACGTGTCGGACCTGGTCGAGCGGGGCGATCGTCCGCGGGTACGACACGACGCTCGTGGCCGACGCGCACACCACGATCGACCTCACCGCCTACGGTGCACCGCCGCCGGACGGCGTCATCGCCCACACCGACCTCTACTGGCGCGGTGAGTCCCGCCCCGGGCGCCGGGCCGAGGTCGTCCCGACCACCCGGGTGAGCTTCGTGCCGCCGTGAGGCGGCCGCTCGATCACCGGGTCGGCAGGCGCCGGAGCACGCGCTCCCGGACGTCGTCGGGAAGCTGGGTCAGGGCGGGGAGCAGCTCGGGGAGCAGCTGGGGCGCCGTCATGACCGCGCGGAAGGCCAGGCCGATCGTGACGTCGTGGTCGGGTCGTCGGACGACGACCCGGTCACCGGCCCGTACCGGGCCGGGCTCGACCACGCGCAGGTAGGCGCCGGGGACACCCGCCGTCGTGAACTCCTTGACCCAGCCCTGCCGGTCGAGCCAGGCGGCGAAGGTGCGGCAGGGGATGCGGGGCACCGTGACCTGCAGGACGAGGGCGTCCCCGACGTGCCAGCGCTCGCCGATCCGCGCCCCCGTGACGTCGAGCCCGCGCGTGGTGAGGTTCTCGCCGAACGCGCCGGCTTGCAGCGGGCCGAGGACCGGCGCCCACTCGTCGAGGTCCTCCCGGGCGTAGGCGTAGACGGCCTGGTCCGGGCCGCCGTGGTGCTCGGTGTCGCTGATGGGGTCGTCCGCGAGCCCACTGCGTCCGGCCCCGGGCACGCCGACCGCCACCGCGCCGTCGACCGGGCGCTTGTCGATGCCCGAGCGCCCGGTCTTCGCGAGGATCGCCCGCTCCACCCCGACGTTCACCGACTCGATCACGCCCACCCGGCGACGGTAGTCCGTGGGGGACCATGACGGGGGTGGACGCGGGTCGGATCCGGATCGGGACGTCGGGCTGGACCTACGACCACTGGCAGGGGACGTTCTACCCCGACGGGCTGGCGAAGCGGCGGCGCCTCGAGTACCTGGCGACCCGCCTGGACGCGGCCGAGGTCAACGGGACCTTCTACTCGCTGCAGCGCGCGTCCACGTTCCGCGCGTGGGCGGCGGCGACGGGGGAGGAGTTCCGGTTCGCGGTCAAGGGGAGCCGCTACATCACCCACATGAAGCGGCTGCGCGACGTGGACGAGGCGCTCGGTCGCTTCCTGGCCTCCGGCCCGCTGGCGTTGGGGGCGAAGCTCGGGCCGGTGCTGTGGCAGCTGCCGGCGGCGACGGCGTGGGACGCCGACCGCATCCCGGCGTTCCTCGCGGGCCTGCCGCGCAGCACCGCCGCGGCCGCCGACCTCGCGCGGCCGTACGCGGAGCTCGTGCGCGACCCGTGCACCGACGTCGACGCCGACCGGCCCCTGCGCCACGCCCTCGAGGCCCGGCACCCGAGCTTCCGCGACCCCGCCGTCGTGCGCGCCCTGCGGGAGCTGGACGTCTCGCTCGTCGTCTCCGACGGGGCGGGGGCGTTCCCGCGCTTCGACGACGTGACCGCCGACCCGGTGTACGTCCGGCTGCACGGCGACACCGAGCTCTACCGCAGCGGCTACTCCGACGAGGCCCTGGCGCGGTGGGCGGAGCGCGTCCGCGCCTGGGCGGCGGGGGAGTCGTCGGCCTCCGGGGACACGGTCGCGCCCGGCGACCGCGTCGCCCAGGTCCCCCGCGACGTCTGGGTCTTCTTCGACAACGACGGGGACGCGCACGCGCCGAGGGACGCCCTCGCGCTCGCCGCGCGGTGTGCTCGCCCGTCCGGCCCATGACACGCGCCACCTCGGGGCGGGCCTGTCGCCCCTGCGGGTGACGGCACCGGATAAGCTGCGTGAACCCCTGGTTCAGTCGTGAGGCAGGCACGTCGTCGTGTCGTCCCCGCTGAGGAAACCAGGTGAATTCGAGGGACCTTCTCGCCTCGTCCGCGAGCCTGTCGCACGAGCTTCTCGCGATCGTCCACGGTGAACCGCCGTCGATGGAGCACATCGCCTCCGGGCTGGCCGAGGCCGCCGGACGGGTGGTGGGCGACCACGACGTCGCGGTCACCCTGCTGCTCGACCGCTCGCGCTCGACGCGAGCGGCGACCGCCCCGACCGTCCGGGAGCTCGCCGAACTCGAGGCCCGCCTCGACGCGGGCCCCACGATCTGCGCCCTCGACGAGATGCGGGTCGTCGGGGCGCGGGACGACACGACGCGGACCCCGAGGCCGTGGTCCGAGGCCGTCGAGCGGGCGGGCTACCACGACGTGCTGGCGGTACCGGTCGTCATCGACCGCCGCGCCGTCGGAGCGATCACGCTCTACGGGCGGCAGGACGCCGACCGGGACGACGTGCGGGAGATCGGGGAGCTGCTCGCGCACCAGGCCGCGCTCGTCGTGGAGAGCGGCCGCCGGCTCCTGCAGCTGCGCGAGGCCGTGGCCAGCCGCGACGTGATCGGGCAGGCCAAGGGCATCCTCATGCACCGGTTCGGCATCGACGCGGCGACGGCCTTCGGCCGGCTCGTGGAGGCCTCGCAGGACATGAACGTCAAGCTCGTCGACATCGCCCGCTGGTACGTCACCGACCAGGACGGGAGTACGCCATCCCCCCGTCCGTCGTGATGCCGTCGATCGTTGAGGACGGTCCTGGCGGCAGCGAGGTCTGCACCATCCAGGACCTGCACCCGTCGGCCGCCCGGGCAGCCGACCTGGTGCGCGGGAGGTCTACCCGACCGCCCCGCGCGGCTAACACCCGTCGTCGGGACCCGGTGAGCAACCTGTACGTGCGCGGCACCCCGACACCCGGGAAGGTGTGAGACATGGCGACGGAGCGGGAGTGGCAGGCGGCCAGGCGTCGGTTCGTCGAGGAGTCGGACGGCGCCGGGGGACCGGGCCCCGCCGGACAGACGCTCGTCAAGGAGCCGGGCCCGCTCGGCGACCAGTTCCTCGACCTCGCGCGCGACCTGTTCGCGGTGCCCGCCGAGCGGGGCGTCGTGGGCGTGCTCGAGCAGATCGTCCGGCGCGCGCACGAGCTCACCCCGGAGGCCGCGATGGTGTCGGTGACCCTGCGCGAGCCCGACGGCAGCTACCACACCCCGGTCGAGACCGACGAGCTCGCGACGCGCGCCGACCACATCCAGTACGAGACCGGGGAGGGGCCCTGCGTCGAGGTCGTCGCCTCCTCGAGCTCGGGCAGCACCTCCAGCCGCGACCTCGCCCACGATCCGCGCTACCCGCGCTTCGGGCCGCGCGTCGCGCAGCTCGGGATGACCGCCGTGATCGCGACCGGCATGTTCCCCGATGGCGAGCCGCCGAGGCTGGGCGCGCTGAACCACTACTTCCGGTCCGCCGAGCACCTCGACGACGTCGACGAGGACGTGCTGCTGCTCCTGGCCGCGCACGCCGCGGTGGCCCTGCAGGCGGCGCAGCGGGTGGAGGCCGAGCGCCTGCGCAGCGTGCAGCTCACCGAGGCGCTGCAGTCCCGCGACGTCATCGGCCAGGCCAAGGGCATCCTCATGGAGCGACGGGGTGTCGGTGCCGACGAGGCGTTCGACATCCTCCGCCGCGCCTCGCAGGACCTGAACGTCAAGATCCGCGACATCGCGTCCACCATCGCCTCGCGACGCGCGGAGCTCTGAGGGGCAGGGGTGGGCCGACCTGCCTCCTCGTCGGTCCGATCTGACATAATGTCGATTATCGGATCGCTCTTGAGGTGCGCGGAGCGTTCCCGACGTCGGGTCGGTGCCGGTCCGGTCCGGTCCGTCGCGAGGTGCACGTCAGGCCGATCCCGAGGCGCCCGGACCTGCTCCGTGTGAGTCTCGCGCCGCGCGTGCCACGCCGGCGGTCCGGTCGACGTCCGCGAGGTGCACGTCAGGCATCCTTCGGGGCCGCCGCGCCTGCCCGACGTGACCCTCGCGCCGCGGGTGCCAGGCCGGACCTGGTCCCCTGTTGTTGGTGCCACCAACGTCGACCTCTAGTGTTGGCGTAACCAACACCGACGAGGAGGCTCCGTGCCCACCGCCTGGTCCGACCTGGAGACCACGACCCTCACCCGCGTCGCCGCGCACGCCCAGACGCTGCTGGCCCGCCGGCTCGCGGACGCCGGGTCGAGTCCCTTCGAGTACCGGGTGCTCGCCGTGCTGGCCGGCGTCGAGCACCGCACCCAGGCCGACCTCGGCCGGGCCGCCTCGCTCGACCGCAGCGACGTGACCGCGACGGTCCGGGCGCTGGAGGGCAAGGCCCTCGTGACCCGTCGTCAGGACCCGGAGCACGCCCGCCGTGTGCTCGTCGCCCTCTCCCCCGCGGGCACCGCGACCTTCGCCGAGCTCGCGATCGTCGTGCACGAGGCGCAGGCGGACGTGTTCGGCGCCCTGAGCAGGGACGAGCGCGCGCAGCTCACCGCGCTGCTGCGCCGGGTCGCTCCCTGACTTGCGTTCGAGTGCGCTCGAACTCCTAGCGTGGGCGCCATGAGCCTCCCGATCACCACCCTCGGCGACGGACTGCGGGTCAGCGCGCTCGGCTTCGGCGGCATGGCGCTCTCCGACGTCTACGGCGCCACCGACCCGGACGAGGGGGTCCGCACCCTGCACGCCGCGCTCGACGCCGGCGTCACGTTCCTCGACACCGCCGACGTCTACGGCACCCCGCGTGAGGGCACGACGGGCCCGTCGGGCACCAACGAGGAGCTCGTCGCCCGCGTGCTGGCCGACCGGCGCGGCGAGGTGCAGCTCGCCACCAAGTTCGGGATCACCGGGCAGGTCGGGAAGGGCGCGACGCCGACCCGGGGCGACCGCGACTACGTCCGGCAGGCCTGCGAGAACTCGCTGCGTCGGCTCGGGACCGACACGATCGACCTGTACTACATGCACCGCCGCCAGCTCGACCTGCCGATCACCGAGACCGTCGCGGCGATGGCCGAGCTGGTGACCGAGGGCAAGGTCCGGCACCTCGGGCTGTCCGAGGTGACCGCGACGGAGCTCGCCGAGGCCGTCGCCGTGCACCCGATCGCCGCGGTGCAGAGCGAGTGGAGCATCTGGTCGCGCGACGTCGAGGCGAACGTCGTGCCGAAGGCGGTGGAGCTCGGTGTCGGGTTCGTGCCCTACAGCCCGCTCGGGCGCGGCTTCCTGACCGGCACCATGACGGCGGACCGGGTCGCGAGCACGCTGCTCAGCAAGTCGCCGCGGTTCTCCGAGCACCTCGACGCCAACCAGAAGGTCGTCGACGTCATCCGGGAGGTGGCGGGCGAGCTCGACGCCACCGCCGCGCAGGTCGCCCTCGCGTGGGTCTACGCCCAGGGTGCGGCGTTCGGGGTCCCGACGGTGCCCATCCCCGGCACCCGCTCCGCGCAGCGCGTCGTCGAGAACGCGGGCGCGGTGTCGCTCACGCTCTCGGCCGAGCAGAAGTCCCGGCTCGACGCGGCCGCCGACCTCGTGCAGGGCGGCCGGAACTTCTCCTTCGCCACCGACGACTGGATCTCCTCCGGCCGCGAGTGAGACCGCGGAGTCGTCAGCGCGCGCGCAGGCCGTCGGTCAGCATCGAGCAGGCGGGTGGCCCGGGAACCACTGGTCACCGGCCGGCTGAGAGCACCTTCACGACCGGACCGCCTGCACGGACCGCACGCGGCGGTCCACGATCTCCGCGTGGAGATGCGGCGGATCCGGCTCGGCGAGCTCGAGGTGGCCTACCTGACGGCGGGTCCCGACGACGGGCGGCCGGCGCTGCTGCTGCACGGTTACCCCGACACGGCGTGGTCCTGGTGCCATCTCGCCCCGGTCCTGGCCGACCGGGGGTACCGCGTCGTCGCCCCGTTCCTGCGCGGCTACGGCCCGACCGGGCTCGCCCCCGACGGCTGCTACCAGAGCGGGGCCCTCGTCGCGGACGCCGTCGCCCTGCGCCGCGCCCTGGGTGACGACCGCCCGGCGCTGCTGGTCGGGCACGACTGGGGCGCCGTCACCGCCTACGGGGCGGCCGTGTTCGCCCCCGACCTGTGGGACCGCGTCGTCACGATGGCCGTGCCACCGCTGCCGACGGGGGCGGCGGTGCGCGACCCGGGCCTCGTCGGGAAGCAGCTCCGCGCGAGCTGGTACATGGGCTTCCAGCAGCTGCCGTGGCTCTCCGAGGCCGTCCTGGACCGGCTCGTCCCGCAGCTGTGGGCCGACTGGTCGCCGGGCTACGACGCGACCGCGGACGTCGAGCGGGTCCTGGCCGCCCTCGACACGCCCGCCCGGCGCACCGCCGCGCTGCGCTACTACCGGGCGTGGCTGCAGCCCTGGCACCGCTCCCCGCGGTACCGACGCGAGGAGCGGGCGGTGTTCGGGATGCCGCGACACCCGCTGCTGTACCTCTTCGGTGCCGACGACGGGTGCGTGCGGCCGGAGCTGAGCCGGCTCGCGTCGTCGCTGTGCGCGACCGTCGAGGTGCCCGACGCCGGTCACTTCCTCCCCGTCGAGCGCCCCGGGGCGGTCGCGGCCGCCGTCACGGGGTTCCTCGACGCCTGACGGGCTCAGGACGCGTCGAACCCGGCGACGAGCCAGCGCTCGTCGGGGCCGGGTTCGAGCACGACGCGGGCACTGCGGGCGACCGTCTCCCCCGGTTCTCCGCCCCGGGCCGTCGTCTGGGCGTAGAGGACGAGGGTCTCGACGCGGTCCGGCGCCGCGGACACCACGGCGACCCGCGCGACGGCGGCCGAGGAACTCGCCCGGGTGCCGATCGCGGCGGGCACCACCAGGCTCGCCACGATCGCCCGGTTCTGCTCGGCGAACGGGCCGGTGGTGGCGGAGTCGATGCGGGCGACGTCGTCGTCGAGGGTCCGCCAGTCGTAGCCCAGCAGCACGGGGGTGAGCTCGCCCGCGGCCCGGGTCGCCTCCCGGGTGGCGTCCTCGGTGCGTGCGGCCGCGACCACACCCCGGGCGAGCAGCCCGACGACGACGGCCAGGACCAGGGCGACCACCCCGAGCGTCGCGACGAGGAGCCGACTCCGGGTCACGGCAGCTCTCCCACGTCCGCGACGAGCCAGCGGTCGTCGATCCGGGACAGCGCCACGGTCGCGCGGAACGGGCGCGGGCCGCCGTCGCCGCCGACGAGGCCCACCGCGAGGGCCCGGGCCGCGTCGCCGTCGAACTCCTCCAGCCCGATCGTCCGGACCAAGGTGGAGGTCGAGCCCGTGGCGGCGGCCGCCGCGAGCCGGTCGTGCCAGGCGCCGGTCGCGCCCGCGACCGCCCGGCTCCGGGCCTCGGGGTCGGCGGAGGCGGCCCCGAGATCGAGCAGGTGGGCACGGGCGGCGGCGACCGCGGCCGCCCGGTCCTCCTCCCGGGCACCGACCCGGACGTCGAGCACCCCGAGGACCACGGCCGCGACCGTCAGCAGCGCGCCGAGGACGAGCAGGACGACGACCGGCGTCGGTCGCGGCCGTCCCGGCTGCGTGCCCACCGTCGCGCCCCTCTCCCCCGGCCGATCCACCCCGGTGGATCATGCCTGCTGCCTCCCTGGCGGCGCAGGACGACGACGGATCTCGAGGAATGCGCCGCGCAGACCACCGACACGCCGGGCCACGGGCCCGAACGGGTCAGTGATCCATGCACCGAACGGGCCCTTGTACAGCTCTTTTCGGCTGCAAACCGGCGGATGAAGGCGCACCAGTGGTGCCGTTCGTCGCCGCTGGGCGACCGGTGACAGTGCCGCGGCGGCCCCGGCGGGTCGTGGTGGCTGCCACTGAGGCGATGCGATGCGCCGTCGGTCGACGCGTGCTTCCCTCGCTCGCTGTCCGTCGGTCACGGTGACATCACACGATGGCGTGTAGCCGAGGCCGGCCCGGAGTCACTGATCGGGGCCTGCCTCACGACGTGGGGTGATCGACGCGGCGGGGGGTCGCGAGGGTCGGTACGCCGGTCCGATCATCGAGGGGGATTCGGGGCACGGGTGGGCGAACGAGTGGATCAGCAGGACCAGCGAGCGGCGCAGCACGGGCGCCGGAGGACGACGTGACGCCCGGGCCGGTCACGCGTGGGCGCGAGGCGGGCGAGCTCGCCCCGTTCCTCCTGCGCCACGACGCGATGCTCCAGCCCCGCGCCGCGATCCTCGGCCACGCCTACGGTGCCGGTGCCCACGACGTCTTCCTGATGACCCGGGCCGCCCTGTACGACCGCTGGCCCCAGCTCTGCAGTGCCCCGGACGACGTGCGTTCCCTGGAGCTGACCCTCCTGCTCGTCCGCACCGCCCGCAGCGTCGGCGCCCAGGCGACGCCCGCCCCGCACCGTCCGCGCCCGGCGCTGCCGCCGCCGGCCCGGGCGGTCCTGGCCGCCCGCTCGCTCGACCCCGCGTGGCGCCACCCGGATCCGTGGCGGCTCCTCGCCGTCCACGCGGCCCGCCCGCTGCGCGCCCTCGCGCACCTGGACCCGCTCGCCCGCGACCTCGCCGTCCTGCGGTGGCTCGACGTCCCGGCCACCGAGGCCGGCCCGGAGCTGGGGCTCCCGGCGGCGGAGTTCGACGCGCGCCTCCGCGCGGCGATGGCGCAGTGGGACGCCGTCACCGCGGCCGCGGGCGGGGAGCCGGTGCCGTGACCGACCCGGTGAACGACCCGCGCGAGCTCGACCGGCTCGTCGCCTCGGCCCTCGCCGGCGAGCGCGGCGCGATGAACACGCTCCTGCGCATCCTGCGGCCCCTCGTCGTCCGCTACTGCCGGAGCCGCCTCGGCGGGTACGACCGGGTCAACGCCTCGCCCGACGACGTCGCCCAGGAGGTCTGCCTCGCGGTCCTGCGGGCGCTGCCGACCTACCAGGACCAGGGGCGACCCTTCCTGGCCTTCGTCTACGGCATCGCCCAGCACAAGGTCGTCGACGCGCACCGGTCGGCGGGTCGCGACCGCTCGGACCCCGTGGACGAGCTCCCCGAGGAGCAGGACGTCCACGACGGCCCGGAACAGCACGCGGTGAACCTCTCGGACTCGGTCGAGATGGCGGCCCTGCTGGCCGAGCTGCCCGAGAAGCAGCGCGAGGTGCTGCGGCTGCGCGTCGTCGTGGGACTCTCGGCCGAGGAGACCGCGGAGGCGGTCGGCTCGACGGCGGGCGCGGTGCGGGTCGCCCAGCACCGCGCGCTCACCCGGCTGCGCCAGCTCATCGTCGAGCGCGGGGATGCTCCCCCGCGTCCCGACGACGGGCCCGACGCGGCACCGCGTCGACGCGGCGGGACCCGCGGTCCGCGTCGTCGTGCCGAGGCGCCGGCGGTGGCGTCCGCCCCGGGGGAACCGACGGTCGACTGGCACGCGGCGCCGCGGACCGGTCACGAGCTGCTCGACCGGTTGCTCGACGCCGCCGACGCCCACGTGCTGCGGGCGACGACCGAGGGGCTCGCCGCGGAGGGCGGCGGCCCGACGGGGGTGGCGGACCGCCGCGGCCACCAGGACGTCCTCGCCGCCGAGGACGCCCGGATGGCCGCGGCCGCCGCGAGGTGGGCGCCGCCCAGGTGAGCACTCAGGGCGGCTACCGCCACCTTCTGCTCACGAGGCGGGGCGCCACCCGCGCAGCGGGAACCCGGAGCGGCCCTGCTCGTCGAGCTTCACGCCGAGCACCTGGTGGAGCTGGATGTTGTTGAGGTCGAAGCCGACGGCGCACGCGGGCATGTAGAGCTTCCACACCCGGGCGCTCCCCTCCCCCGCCTCGGCGACGCACTCGTCCCAGTTCGCCTCGAGGTTGGCGGTCCAGGCCTTGAGCGTCTTCGAGTAGTGCTCGCGCAGGTTCTCCTCGTGGCGGATCTCGAAGCCGGCCCCGTTCATCCGGGAGACGAGGTAGCCGACCGGCAGGAGCTCGCCGTCGGGGAAGACGTAGCGGTCGATGAACGGGTCGGCGTGGGCCCGGTGGTGGGCGTCCGGCCGGGTGATGCAGTGGTTGAGCAGTCGGCCCCCCGTCCGCAGCTTCGAGTACAGGAAGCTGAAGTACCCCTTGAGCTGCGCGCGGCCGATGTGCTCGGTGAGACCGATGGACGCCACGGCGTCGAACTCGGTCTCGGCGACGTCGCGGTAGTCGCCGTGGCGGATCTCCACGAGGTCGGACAGGCCGCGGCGCGCGACCTCCTTCTGCGCCCACAGCGCCTGGTCGCGCGAGAGGGTCACGCCGAGCGCCCGCACGCCGTGGTGCTCGGCGGCGTGCATCGACATCTGGCCCCAGCCGCACCCGACGTCGAGCAGGCGCATCCCCGGCTGCAGGGCGAGCTTGTCGGCGACCAGCGCGTGCTTGGCGAACTGCGCCTCCTCGAGCGTGGCGGTCTCGCTCGGGTACGCCGCGCAGGTGTAGGCCATCGACGGGCCGAGGACCATCTCGTAGAAGCGGTTCGAGACGTCGTAGTGGTGGGCGATGGCCTCGGCGTCGCGCGACTTCGAGTGCATCCAGCCGTGCTGGCGGTGCTCCTGGGGCGGCGGCGCGAGATGGCGGTGGCGCAGCCGGATCGGCGCGAGACGCAGCGCCATCTCGGCGAGCGTGCGCGGCGAGACGTCGGAGATCGTCAGCTCGCTCATCGCGGTCAGGGCGGTGTAGAGGTCACCGTCGACGTCGAGATGGCCGGACACGAACGCCCGGGCGAGGCCCAGGGAGTTCGGGGATCCGGCCAGGTAGGCCAGCGCGGTCTCGCTGCGGACGTCGACGGTGGCGACCGCATCACCCCCGTCGGGGCGCGAGACGCTGCCGTCGTACGCGCGGACGGTGATCGGGGCGTCGGCCCCGAGCACCGGGCGGAACAGATCGGCCACGGCTGGTGCGCTCATCACTCCTCCTACGAATTCGTCACGCACTTGGTGTAGAGGTCCGGCAGGCGTCCGGCGGGGTCGTAGCGGGCCTTGAGCGCCCGGTAGGCCGCGCCGCCGTAGAGCGCGTCGAACTCCTCGCGGGTGTAGCTCGCCGTCGAGTACAGCGACTTGTGCCCGTCGAGCTCCATCAACTTCCGCTCGATCAGCCGGTTGTGGTGATCGCGCGCCATCCCCGGCCGCAGCAGGGCATCAGACCAGAAACCGACGTTGACGTAGGTCCGGTGCGGCTCGAGGGGGTAGAGGGGCCAGGTGCGGTCGCCGCGCAGCTGCAGCGGGCAGACCCACACCGGACTGATGCCGATCTCACGGTGGAAGAAGTCGAGGAACTCCGCGAGGTGCTCCACCGGCACCTCGACGTCCTGGATGATCGGCTCGACCCCGCTCGCCCCGGTGGCCCGCATCTGGATCCGCTCGGAGAGCCCGTACCGGCGGTCGAGGGCCACGAGGCGTCGGTAGACGTCGCTGCGGCGGTAGCGCGACGGCCACACGCGGCGCACCAGCGGGTGCTGCACGCCCAGCGCCCGGGAGCACCAGAACCAGTCGGTGTCCCAACGCCACAGGTAGTCGTGGACGGACAGGAAGTCGGTGCTGCGCTGCTGGATCGAGCGGTAGTAGATGCCCTGACCGGTGTAGTCCGACAGGTACGGGGCCTCGTCGACGAACCGGCCGAGGGTCAGGTACTGCTCCCCGGCGGAGAAGACGGTGCCGTCGACGAGGTCGACCGGCTCGCCGTCGTGGCGGCGCTCCGCGGTGATGCGGGCCGTGGCGTCGGCCATCGAGGCGGCGTCGGCGAAGCGCAGGTGGCGCAGCGCCACGAACGGCCGTACCGGGGCGAGCTCGATCGTCAGCGCCACCGCGTAGCCGAGCGTCCCGTAGGAGTTGGCGAGCCCGGCGTGGAGGTCGGCGTGCTCGTTGTCGGGCGTCGCGTGCACGATCTCGCCGGCGCCGGTGAGGACGTCGGCGGCGAGCACGGACTCGTGGGGCAGGCCGTCGCGGAACGACGTCGACTCGATGCCGAGCCCCACCACCGCGCCGCCCAGGGTGATCGTCCTGAGCTGCGGGACGACCAGGGGCATGAGGCCGTGCGGCAGCGTCGCCGCGACGAGGTCCTCGTAGGTGGTCATGCCCCCGACGTCGGCAGTGCGGGCCGCCGGGTCGACGTGCAGGACGCGGTCCAGCCCGTCGACCTCGAGGCCGCCCGCGCCGTCCCGGAACCGGAAGAGGTTCGAGGTCTTCTTGTGCAGCCGCACCGGCGCGTCCGCGGGCAGCGCCGCGAGCCGCTCCCGGGCGGCGGTGACCGCCTGCTCGTGTGCCGTCGGGAACCCTGTCGTCGTGTTCGCCCGGCTCACGGCCCGGAGACTATGCCTGGTACGCACCACCGGCACCCGTGTTCGGGGTGGGATCCTTCACGGTGAGCCGACACGAGAGGTGGGGAGCATGGGCGAACTCCGGACCTATCGGGACAAACGGGACCCGGGCCGGACCCCGGAGCCGTTCGGTGAGGTCGGAGGCGCCGACACCGACGCGGGCGGCCGGTTCGTGATCCAGGAGCACCACGCGCGGCGGCTCCACTACGACGTCCGCCTCGAGCGCGGCGGCGTGCTCGTGTGCTGGGCGGTGCCGAAGGGGTTGCCGGACGGCCCCGGTGCGCCCCGCCTCGCCGTCCACACCGAGGACCACCCGCTCGAGTACCTCGACTTCCACGGCGAGATCCCGGCGGGCGAGTACGGGGGCGGGTCGATGACGATCTGGGACTCCGGCTCCTACGAGACCGAGAAGTGGACCGACGACGAGGTCGCGGTCGCCCTGCGTGGCGAGCGGACCGACGGCCGGTTCGTGTTCTTCCGCCCGAAGCGCACGGACGATGCGAAGGACTGGCTGGTGACCCGGAAGGCCGAGGCGACGGCCCGGCCGCCCCGGGACGTGCAGTCACCGCGCGTGTCGGTCGGGGGCCGCGCGCTGAAGCTGTCGAACCTCGACAAGGAGCTCTACCCCGGGACCCCGAAGAACGCGGTGATCGACTACTACGCGCGCGTCGCCGACACCCTGCTCCCCCACCTCGCCGGTCGGCCGCTGACGCTGCGTCGCTTCCCCGACGGCATCGACGGCGAGTCCTTCTACGAGAAGAACGCGGGCCGCAACGCCCCCGAGTGGCTGCGGACGGTCGTCGTCCCGACGCCGGGCTCCTCGCGGGGAGCCGACTCGGCCCGCTTCGTCGTCGTGGAGGAGCTCGCCACGCTGGTCTACCTGGCCAACCTCGCGGTGCTGGAGCTGCACGTGCCGCAGTGGCGGGTGGACGACGGCACCGGTACCGACGTCCCGCAGCCTCCCGACGAGCTCGTCTTCGACCTCGACCCGGGGCCCGGCACCGGGCTGCTCGAGTGCGCCCGCGTCGCGCGCCGGGTCCGGGACCGTCTGCACGACGACGGGCTCGCGCCGGTGGTGAAGACCAGCGGCTCCAAGGGCATGCAGATGACCGCCCCCGTCGTCGTGACCGATCCCGGGCGCACCTCGGAGTACGCGCGGGCGATCGCCCAGGAGCTGGCCCGGGAGACGCCGGACGACGTGACGGCGGTGATGGCCAAGGACCGCCGGGGCGGGCGGGTGTTCATCGACTGGTCCCAGAACAACACGGCCAAGACGACGGTGGCGCCGTACTCGCTGCGGGCACGGGCGGCGCACGGCGCGCCGACGGTCTCCACGCCGTTGACCTGGGACGAGGTCGAGGCGTGCGACGACGCCGACGCACTCGTGTTCTCCCCCGCCGCGGTGCTCGACCGCATCGCCGCGCACGGCGACCTGTACGCGGGTGCGCTCGCCGACGGGGTGGAGCTGCCGGAGGGCTAGAGGAGGCCGCCGACGGCCTTGCCGAGTCCGTTCACGGTGTTCCCGGCGCCCTTCACGAGCCCGGTCACCGGCCCGTCCTTCTTCTGGCTGCCGCCGCCGTCGTCGTCCGACGTCGACGGCTTCGACCCCGAGGTCGGCTTCGTCGCGCCGGTCGGCTTCGTGGCGCTCTTGCCCTCGTCCGTCGTGGTGCTCGTCGGCTTCGCGGGCGTCGTGACCGCGGCCGTGGTCGTGGGGGTCGCGGCACGCGGGGTGATCGTCGCAGGGGTCGGCGGCGGCGTCGGCCGTACCACGGCCGCGGGCTGCGGCACCGGCACGACGACGGGCGCTGCCGCAGGGGCGCCCGGCACGCCGAGGATGCCGCCCGTGGCCGGGTCGCCGACCTCGGTGGTGCCACGTCGGTCGGCGGACTGCCTGCCCTGGCCGCCGGCGCCGGACTGCCCGCCCTGCAGCGGGCCAGGGGCGCCGGCGGTGAAGGTGTCGACGGTGGGCAGCGGGTCGCCCGAGCGGTCGTTGGCCACCGCGGCGATCGCCACGGGCACGGCCGTGACCGCGGCGGCGACCGACAGGATCGCCAGGCCCCACCCGCGCAGCGGGCTGTCGGAGGCGGACCGTGCAGGCCCGACCGAACGGGCCGACCGGGCGGCCGGCCGGCGACGGTGCGTGGTCGCAGCGGCGGGCCCGTCGGGGGCTCCTGCCTCGTCGAGGTGGCGCTGTGCCCAGGAGGGAAGACCGGCGGGCTCCCCCGAACCCTCCGAGCGGCGATGCCGCGAGCCCGTCATTCGTCCCCCGAGTCCGAATCCTGGCCACCATCGATGACTCCGGGGACACTACTCCATGTGTACGTATCCCCCCAAGGTGGCGAGGGGGTGACCACTGATCTTCGTGCCGACGTCGTGATCACGCCGTGTCACGATCGTGATCGGCAACCGGGCTCACGCGCGCGCCCGGGCGACACGTCCGGGCCCTCGGGCCGACACCCGTCGGCCGCCCGGGTCGGGCAGACTGCGGCCGTGCTGCCGCTGGTCCGTTCCCACCCGTACCTCGCCGCCGCCCGACCGCGGGCCTTCGCCCACCGCGGGTGGCACGTCGGGGAGCTCGCGGGCCTCGAGAACACCCTGGCCGCGTTCACCCGCGCCCGCGAGGAGGGTTACGCCTACGTCGAGACCGACGTGCACGCCACCCGCGACGGCGTCCTCGTGGTCCACCACGACGCGACCCTGCGGCGCGTGGCCGGGCACCCCGGGGTGCTGCGCGCCCTGGACTGGCCCGACCTCGCCGACGTGCGGGTGCGGGGCCGGGAGCGCCTCCCCCGCCTGGAGGAGGTGCTCGAGGCCGAGCCGGGCCTGCGGTTCAACGTCGACATCAAGTCGCCCGGCTCCCTGCGCCCGATGCTCGCCCTGCTCGAGCGCGACGACGTCGCGGAGCGGGTCGCCGTGGCGAGCACCGACGAGGGCCGGCTGCGGGCGGTCCGGCAACGCTTCGGCGACCGGGTGGTCACCGGGGTCTCCGCCCGGGCGGCCCTCTCCCTGCGGGCCCGCTCCGTCCTGCCGGGCCCGCTCGCCCGGCGGGTGCCGGTCGGGGGCGACCTCGCCCAGCTGCCCACCCACTTCGGAGCCCTGTCGGTGATCGACCCGACGATGCTGGCGGCGGCGCACGCCCTCGGCGTCGAGGTGCACGTCTGGACGATCGACCGGCCGTCGGAGATGCACCGCCTGCTCGACCTCGGCGTGGACGGCCTGATGACCGACCGGCCCGACCTGCTCCGCGAGGTCCTCGCGGTCCGGGGCGAGTGGCCCGGGAGCTGACCGACCGACGGGCCGCGCGCGACCCGGTCGCGGCCCGTGCGGTGTGACGTCCCCGGGCGACGGGTAACACCGAGATGAACACATCGATGTGTGCCAGGGGTCGCGAACCGTCGCACGGGCCGGCGTGAGACGGGTCACGACCACGTGTCCGACGGGTGTCGTGGGAACGAACACGGCGGGCACCGCGTTGGGACCTGGGTCGCCCCCGTGGAGGGCGAACGCACGCAGTCGAGGAAAGGACAGCACTCATGGCCGACCGCGTCCTCCGTGGCAGCCGCCTCGGAGCCGTCAGCTACGAGACCGACCGCGACCACGACCTCGCCCCGCGCCGCGCCTTCGCCTACCGCTGCCCCAAGGGACACGACTTCGAGGTCCCGTTCTCCGACGACGCCGAGGCCCCCGTCACCTGGGAATGCCGCCTCCACGGCGAGGAGGGCAAGCGGATCGACGGCACGGAGCCCGAGCAGAAGAAGGTCAAGCCGCCCCGCACCCACTGGGACATGCTGCTCGAGCGTCGCTCGGAGCCCGAGCTCCAGGAGCTGCTGGAGGAGCGTCTCGACCTCCTCAAGGAGCGTCGCGGAGCCTGATCGCGCCCGGTACGACACCTGGCCCCGCCACCGTCCGGTGGCGGGGCCGTGTCATCTCCGGGCCCCCCGGGCGAGGCGGTCCCGCACGGCCCACGCCGTGATCCGCCAGAGCGCCTCGCGGACGACGGCCCCGCTCATCTTCGAGGCGCCCGCGCAGCGCTCGGTGAACACGATCGGCACCTCGCGCACGGTGTGGCCCGCCCGCTGGACGCGGAACGCCAGGTCGACCTGGAAGCAGTAGCCCTGCGAGGACACCGGGCTGGCCGTCACCTCCTCCAGCACCGTGCGCCGGAACAGCCGGAAGCCGCCGGTCACGTCGCGGACCGGGAGCCGCAGGGCCCGCCGCGAGTACACGTTCGCCGAGCGGGAGAGCGCGTTGCGGTACCAGGGCCAGTTCACCACCCGCCCGCCCGGCACGTAGCGCGAGCCCAGCACGAGGTCGGCGCCCTCGGTCCGCGCCGCGGCCAGCAGCGCGGGGAGGTCCTCGGGGGCATGCGAACCGTCGGCGTCCATCTGGACGATCCAGCCGACGTCCTCGGCTGCATGCGTCGCCATGACGTGGGCGAACGCGTCGACGTAGGCGGCGCCGAGGCCCCGCTTGGGGCGGTGGTGGAGCACCGCCACCCGGGGGTCGCGCGACGCGAGTCCGTCGGCGAGCTCGCCGGTGCCGTCGGGGCTCCCGTCGTCGACGACGAGGAGCCGCACCGCCGGCACGGTGTCCAGCACCCGTTCGACGAGGCCGGGCAGGTTCTCCCGCTCGTCGTAGGTCGGCACCACGACGAGCACCCCACTGCCGTCGGGTGCCGGTCCCGCCGTCTGCACCGGGATCTCCTGCGACCGCGACGCGCTCATGCTGCTCCAGCCTCCCGTCGCCGCCCACGGAGGACACCCCCGACGACGACCGCCGCCACCCCGAGCCCGGCCAGCACCCACTCGGGGCCCGCCCCCAGCCGGGTGGCCAGGGTAGTCGTGGTGCGCAGCGGAACCGCGTCGACCAACACGCCCGGAGTGAAGAGTTCACCGGTCCGGTCGAGCACGGTGCCGTCCGGCGCGATGATCGCGCTCTGCCCGCTGGTCGCCGCGATCACCACGGCGCGGTCGTGCTCCACCGCGCGCAGCCGGCTCATCCCCTGCTGCTGGTAGGTCATGTTCGTGTAGCCGAACGTGGCGTTGTTGGTCGGGACCGTGAGCAGGTCGGCGCCGGCGGTGACCGCGTCGCGGACGTCGTCGTCGAACACCACCTCGTAGCAGGTCGCGACGCCGAGCCGGGCGGGCCCGGCGTCGAGCACGGGGGCGCCGGTGCCGGGCTCGAAGTCCGTCACCCGGGCCACGTCGGACGAGAACACCGACGCGAGGCCGCGGATCGGGATGTACTCCCCGAACGGCAGCAGGTGCCGCTTCACGTACTGGTCGGTGGGACCGATCCGCGGGGTCCACACCACCGCGGCGTTGCGCGGGCCCTGCACGATCGTGCCGTCGGTGTCCCGTGTCCCCTGGAGCACCGCTCCGACCACCACCGGCGCACCGATCTCGTCGGTGACCGCCTGGATCTCGGCGCCCGCGTCGGGGTTGCGGAACGGGTCGATGTCCGAGGAGTTCTCCGGCCAGATCACGAGGTCCGGACGGGGGCTCTGCCCGGCCGCGACCCGCGCGGCGAGCAGCTGCGTCTCCCGCACGTGGTTGTCCAGCACGGCCCGCCGTTGGCTCGCGAAGTCCAGCCCCGCGCGGGGGACGTTGCCCTGCACCGCGGCCACGGTGATGGTCCGGTCCCCCGGCGCGGTGGCCGGATGGGCCGGGACGGCGAGCCCGACGACGGGGCCGACGAGGACCGCGAGGACCGCTCCGGAGAGCGGCAGGACCCGCCGTCGGGAACGGAGGGAGCGCAGGAGCGCCCAGAGCCCGGCGCCGGAGAGGACCACCGCGAAGCTCACGAGTGGCGCGCCGCCCAGCGAGGCGAGCTTCGCGTAGGCGCCGCCCGCCTGCCCGAACGCGAGCTTGGACCAGGGGAAGCCCCCGAACGGCTCCCGTTCGATCAGGGCCTCCCCCGCCACCCACAGACCCGCGATCCACACCGGGGCGCCGGGCAGGCGGGCGACGAGCGGGACGAACGCGAGCGGGATCGCGGCGGCCAGCACCACGACGAGCAGCGCGAACAGCCAGACCGGGCCGACGTAGGTCCCGGTCCACGACAGCAGCGGGTACTGGTACGCGACCGCGCCGAGGGCGCCCCAGCCGAGCGCGCCCTTCCACGACCGGTCCGCGACCGCGGCGACGAGCAGCGCGATCCCCATCGGCGCCGCCCACCACCAGCCCACCGGCGGGAACGACGCGTAGAGGGCCAGCCCGGCGACGACGGCCGCGGCCGCGCGGAGGAGCGTGGCGGCCCTACCGCTGAGCGAAGGGCCCCTCCGTTCGGGTAGATCGCGCGAAGGAGCCCTTCGCTCGGAACCGGACCTCAGCACGACAGGAGCTCGTGCGGCCGCGTGTTGACCGCCTCGCAGCCCTCCTCGGTGACCACGACGATGTCCTCGATCCGGGCGCCCCAGCGACCGTCGAAGTAGATGCCCGGCTCGATCGAGAACGCCATGCCGGGCTCGAGGGTCAGCCCGTTGCCCGCCACGATGTAGGGCTCCTCGTGCACCTCGAGCCCGATCCCGTGGCCCGTGCGGTGCACGAAGTTCTCGCCGAACCCGGCGTCGCGGATGATCGCGCGGGCGGCCTCGTCGACGCTCTCGGCGCTCACCCCCGGGCGCGCGGCCGCGACGGCGGCGGCCTGGGCGCGCTGCAGCACCGCGTAGGCCGCCACGATCTCGTCGGTGGCGCCGCCGACGACGTAGGTGCGGGTGCAGTCGGAGTTGTAGCCCTCGGGCAACGGGCCGCCGATGTCGACGACCACCACGTCGCCGGTCTCGATGACCCGGTTGGAGACCTCGTGGTGCGGGCTCGCGCCGTTCGGGCCGGAGCCGACGATCACGAAGGCGGCCTCGGCGTGCCCGGCCTCGACGATCGCCGCGGTGATGTCCGCGCCGACCTCGGCCTCGGTGCGCCCGGCCCGCAGCAGGCCGGGGACCTGCTCGTGCACGGCGTCGATCGCGGCGCCGGCCCGGCGCAGGTACTCGACCTCCGCGGGGTCCTTGCGCATCCGGAGCTCGCGCAGCACCGGCGTGGCGAGCTCCTGGGTGGCCAGCGGCAGGGCGTCACGCAGGCCGAGGACGTGCAGCGCCGGCATGTCGGAGGCGACCGCGACCCGCTTGACGCCGTCGAGGCAGGCCGCGACCAGGCCGTGCGGGTCCTCGCCGTCGACCCAGTCGAGGACCCGGATCCCGGCCTGGTCGACCCCGCTGCCGTCCAGTCCCGGCCGCTCCAGGCGCGGCACGACGAACGCGGCCTCGTCCCGGGTCGGCAGCACGAGCGCCGACAGGCGCTCGTGGGAGTGCTTGACGACCCCGGCGAGGTACTGCAGGTCCGGACCCGGGGTGACGACCAGCGCGTCGACGCCGGCGTCCGCGGCGAGCCGGCGGGCACGGTCGAGGCGGGCGGTGACCTGGTCGGCGAGCGGAGCCATGGTCGGAGCCTAACCGCCGCGACGGTGCCGTCCCGGTCAGTGCCCGGGGATCTCCGAGACGTGCGCGGCGACGATCCGCCACCCCGCCCGGGTCCGCGCCCAGGTCTGCGTCTGGCGTCCCTCGGCCCCGGACCCCGGGTACGTGAACAGGGTGCTGACGACGGCGGCGTCTGGGCCGATCGGCAGCACGACGGTCCCGGAGAGCCGGCGGCCCGGCGGCACCCCGGGGTGCTCCGCCCGCCACGCCGCGATCTCCGCGGCGCCCTGCTGGCGGTCGGCGACCCCGTAGCGCACGCAACGCGCGTCGTCCCAGAACAACTCGGTCAGCGTCGCGACGTCGGCCTCGCGCAGCGCGCGCTCGTACCGGGCGAACACCGCGGCCACCTCGGCGGCGACGACCTCGTCGTCCAGGGCCGCCCCGGACGACGCGGTCGGCCTCGTCGGTCTCGTTCCCGGCGGCACGGTCACGCGGGCTCCGCGGGCGCCCGCTCGCGGGACACCGCGGGCTCGATCGGCTCGGCGGGCTCGGCGGTTTCGGCCTCCCCGGTGGACTTGATGGACGCTGCGGATCCGGTGGCCTCCGGAGCAGCGCCCGAGCCGCCGTCGTGGGCCCGGCGGTGCACGAACCCGAAGCCGAGCAGGATGATCCCGGCGAACAGGTAGCCCAGGGCGATCTGCCCGCCGACGCCCCAGCCCACCGACTCGGCGTGGATGAGCCCGACGAAGCCGAGCACCGCGCCCGCGAGGGCGTAGGCCGCCGCCGCGAAGAACTGCTTGTCGATGATGAACGCGGTGATCGACCCGAGCACGAGCCCGGCGAGGATCGCGCCACCGCCGAGCAGGGCCGTGCCGTGATAGACGAGGCCGGCGTTCGACAGGGCACCCTCCCCCACCCGCTCGGCCGTGGTGCCGGCCGCGTCGAGGGCGTTGTCCATGAGGCCGGTGGCCCAGGACGCGATGTTGGGGATGATCGCGAAGACCACGGCGACGGCGTGTCGCGACGGCGTCTCGCGGAAGGCCTGGGCGCCGATGAGCAGCCCGATGTACAGCAGGATCGGCACGATCGCCGGGAGCGGCAGCAGGGCCCCCAGCAGCGAGAACATCCCGAGGAAGCACAGCAGGGCGATCACGACGCCGGACGCGAGCGAGTAGGTGGTGCGCCCGCCCGCCGACTTCCATCCGGGGTGGCCGATGTAGACCGCCGGCGGGAACGGGCAGCCGAGGGCCGACCCGACGACGGCCCCGGCGCCGTCGGCGAGCAGTACCGAGCGCAGGTTGTACTCGTCGCCGGCGACCGCGGCGGACTCCACGTTCGTCATGCCCTCGGTGAAGTTGTAGATGCCGAGCGGGATCGCGGTCGCGAGCAGCGGGGCGACGTCGACGAGACCCGCTCCGAGTCGGCCGAGGTCGATCGACGGCAACGAGACGGAGACGTCCTGCGCGGCGGTGACCACCTCGGGCACCGACATGTACCCGCCGATCCAGCCGATCGCGGTACCGACCAGCAGGGCCGCGAGCCCCACCGGGATGTTCCCCGGCAGGCGCAGGTCGGTGAAGAACCCGATCAGGATGATCACCATGACCGGCAGCGCGATCCACAGCGCCGTGAACATCTGCGCGGCGGGCCGCATCGAGATGAACGCGATGGAGACGCCCGCGAGGGTGCCGAGCATCGCCGCCTGCGGGGTGTAGCGGCGGATGTACGGCCCGACGAAGGCGCCGAGCAGCACGATCAGCCCGATGATGAAGCACCACGCGAGCCCGGCGGCCCACGCCACGAGCGGGTTCCCGGTGGTCAGCGCGATCGGCAGCATGATCACGAAGACGACGATGAACATGTGCGGCACCGAGGGGCCGTAGGGCATCGCGCAGACGTCGTCGCGGCCCTCGCGACGGGCGAGGCGCCGCGCGAGCCAGGTGTAGTACACGTTGCCCAGCAGCAGCTGCACGCCCAGCGCCGGGAGGATCACCCCGAACACCTCGGCGCCCGGGATCTTCACGACGCCGACGCAGAGCGACGAGAGCACGAGCACGTTGACCAGGGTGTTGAACCCGAGTCCGAAGAAGGCGTTGGTGTCCCCGGCCACCCACCAGGGCAGGCGGGTCCGCTCGCTGCTGGACGAGCTGGTCGACGTGCTCATGACGGGGTCCCTTCGAGGGCGGGGGCGGGCAGCACGGCGAGCAGGGCCTCCGAGGGCGCGACCCAGCCGAAGATGCCGCCCTGGGCGGCGATCATGGCGAGGCCGACCCGCTGGAACTCGGGGAAGTAGGAGCCGACGCAGTCGGACAGGACGAGGCACTCGTAGCCGCGGTCGTTGGCCTCGCGGACGGTGGTGTGCACGCACACCTCGGTGGTCACGCCGGTGACCACGAGCCGGGTGATCCCCCGCGCCTCGAGCTCCTCCCGCAGCGCCGTGCCGTGGAAGGAGCCCTTCCCGGGCTTGTCGATGACCAGCTCGCCCGGCGCGGGGGTGAGCTCGTCGACGATGTCGTGGCCGTACTCGCCCCGGACGAGGATGCGGCCCTTCGGCCCGGGGTCGCCGATCCGCAACGACGGGGACCCGCGGTGCAGCTTCGCGGGCGGGCAGTCCGAGAGGTCCGGGACGTGCCCCTCGCGGGTGTGCACGACCGTCATCCCGAGCGCGCGGGCGGTCGCGAGGACCCGTTGCAGCGGCGGGATGACGCCGCGCAGCAGCGACACGTCGTTGCCGAGGGTCTCGCCGAAACCGCCCGGTTCGCAGAAGTCGCGCTGCATGTCGATGATGACGAGCGCCGTCGTCGCGACGTCGAACTCGAAGTCGCCCGGGTCCGCGGTGACCTTCACGACCGCACCCCCGCGAGCACGGCGTCCGACGTCGCGACCGCCCCGAACACCCCGCCCTGCATGGTCACCATGTGCAGCGCCGCGGTGTGGTTGGCCGGGTCGGTCGCCCCGGTGGCGTCGGAGAGGATCAGGCACTCCAGGCCGCGGTCGTTGGCCTCCCGCATCGTCGTGTGCACGCACACGTCGGTCGTGATGCCGGTGAGGATCAGGTGCGTGATGCCGTGGGTGCGGAGCACCAGGTCGAGCTGGGTCGCGTAGAACGCGCCCTTGCCCGGCTTGTCGATCAGGACCTCGCCCGGCCACGGCGCGACCTCGGGCACGATCTCCCAGCCCGGCTCGCCCCGGACCAGGATGCGGCCCGTCGGGCCGGCGCTGCCGATCTCCGCGCCGATCTGCGCCGAGCGCCACCGCTTGTTCGCGGGCAGGTCGGACAGGTCGGGCGCGTGCCCCTCCCGGGTGTGGACGACGAGCATCCCGGTCTCCCGGGCGAGCGCGAGCATCCGTGCGGTGGGTCCGAGCCCCGCGCGGGTGAGGGCGATGTCGTAGCCCATGCGGTCGACGTAACCGCCGGGCCCGCAGAAGTCGATCTGCCAGTCGATGCAGATCAGGGCCACGCGGCCGGTGGGCACGGACCCGTCGAAGGGCCAGGCGTACGGCGCCGCGTCGACCGGGCCGATCACGGCCGGTCGGGGGACCGGGGGCGCGGTTCCCGTCGTGGGAAGGGAGTCGGTCGTCACGGGGCCTCCTGGATCGGCGGGTTCAGGGCGGGCAGCAGCGTGCGGGCGGCGGCGAGCAGGGCGCGGTCCGCGTGGGCGGGGCCGAGGAGCGTCACCCCGACGGGGCGACCGTCGGGGGTCGTCCCGGCCGGCAGGGCGAGTGCCGCGAGGTCGAGCAGGTTGGTGGCCTGGGTCCACCGGCCGAGCACGAGGTTGCGGGCCACGGGCTCGGCCGCGAGGTCGGCGCGGGTGAAGGTCGTGGGCACGGTCGGGAGCAGGAGCAGGTCGGCGCGCTCGAAGAGCCGGGCCGTCCACGCCCGCAGCTCCTGCAGCCGGTGGCGGGCGCGGAACGTGTCGACGGCGCTGAACTCCGCGCCCCGGGCGATGACGGTGCGGATCACGGGGAGTACCTCGTCGGGGTGCGCGTCGGCGAACTCCGCCAGGGCGGCGAGCCGCTCGGCCGCCCACGGCCCGCCGTAGAGCAGGTCGCCCGCCTCGCGCAGCGGTCCGGTCGGGGTCTCGACGACCGCCCCGGCCGTCGCTCCCGCGCGGAGCACCGCCGTCGCGAACGCCGCGGCCGTCGCGTGGTCGCCGGCGAACGCGTCGGCGACGTCGAGGTCGCCGGGCACGGCCAGCACCGGCCGGGCCACGGGCGCTGCCGGGCGGTGACGGCGCGACCAGGGGTCCGCCGGGTCGGGCCCGACGAGGACGTCGAGGGCCCGGGCGGCATCGTCGAGCTCGCGGGCGAAGACGCTGACGCAGTCGAGCGACCGGCAGGCGGGCACCACCCCGGAGGTCCCGACGATGCCGCGCGTCGGCTTGAGTCCGAGGATCCCGTTGAGGGCGGCCGGGACCCGGCCCGAGCCCGCGGTGTCGGTGCCGAGCGCGAGCGGGACGACGCCGGCGGCGACCGCCACGGCGCTGCCCGAGCTCGACCCCCCGGAGATCAGGTCCCCGCCGAACACGCTCTCGGGGGCGCCGTAGGGCGAGCGGCCGCCGTTGAGCCCGGTGGCGAACTGGTCGAGGTTGGTCTTCCCGACGATGATCGCGCCGGCCTCGCGGAGCCGCCGGACCGCGCCCGCGTCGGTGTCGGCACGGCGGGCGAAGGCCGGGCAGGCGGCGGTGGTCGGCAGGCCCGCGACGTCGATGTTGTCCTTCACCGCCACGGGTACGCCGTGCAGCGGGCCCCGCTCCCCCGGTGCCACGGCCTCCAGCTCGGTGGCCCGGGCGAGCAGAGCGTGCCGGTCGGCGACCGTGATCCACACCCCGTCGTCGCCCCGGTCGGCGATCCGTGCCAGGACGGCCTCCACGGTGTCCGCGGGGCGCGTCCCGGGGGTGAGGGCGGTGCTCGGCATACGGTCGATTGTCGACCGTTTGATGTCGGCGGTCTGCCCGCACGGTTACGCCTGTGTGACGCCGCCGGTCGGCGGCGGCCGTCAGTGGCTGGACTCGTCGAGCTCGGACACCAGGTAGGTCCGAGCTCCGTGGGTGGTCAGCGCCTCCAGCGCGGCGACGGCGTCCCCGCCCGCGACGGCGTCGTACAGCGCCCGGTGGCGCCGGACGCCCTCGGCGGCGCTGCGGACCTCGGCCTCCCGACGCATGTTCGTCGCCATGTAGAGCTGCAGCTGGAGCAGGACCGGCTCGTAGACCCGCAGCAGGTGGCGGTGCCCTGCCAGCGCGACCAGCGCGAGGTGGAACTCGCGGTGCGCGTCCGCCCGGTCGGCACCCGCCGCCGTCTCGATGCGCCCGATGGTCCGCTCGAGCGCGGCCAGCCGGTCCGCCGGCGGCGGACCGTCGGCGAGCGCCGTGCCGACCGCGAACCGCTCCAGCGCGTCCCGCAGCCCGAACAGCTCCTCGATGTCACGGGGCGAGAGGTCCACGACCCGGACGCCCCGCCGCGGCAGGTGCTCGACCAGGCCCTGCTCGCCGAGCAGGCGCAGCGCCTCGCGCAGCGGCGCCCGGCTGGTCCCGAACCGCCGGGTCAGCTGCTCCTCGACCAGGCGCTCCCCGGGGGCCAGGGCGCCCCGCAGGATGTCCGCGCGGATGCGGGTGACCACGAGCTGGACGAGGCTCTGCGCGCCGAGCCCCGGGCCCTCGTCCGGCGGGGCCTCAGCGGTCACGGTGCGCTCCTCGTCCGGCGGGACGACCTCCGTCCGGTCGCCCCTGCTCCCGGAGAGTTTCCCAGACGCGACTAGGTAGTCGCCCCCTGTCCGGGCCCGCCCGGCCGGGTGAGGGTGACCGCATGACGAACCCCGGTGATCCCACCGCCCTGCTCGAGCGGCTCGACGGCGAGCTCGCCGACCTCGGCGCCCGCCTCGCCCGCGTCCGCTCCGACCTCGGGGTGCTGCGCGGGTCCCCGTTCCCGACGACGGGTGCTCCCGCGGCTGCCACGCCCGGCTCCGGTCCGGTGCCGTCCCCGCCGTCGACCGCGGCCCCGCCGTCACTCGGGCCGTCCGGACCGCCGGCCGGGTTCCCGGGTGGGGTGGGGCCGTGGATGCCGTCGCGGCCCGCCGTGCCCCCGGCTCCCGCCCCGGTGTGGGCCCCGCCGCCCGCCGGGCGGAGCGACTCCCGCGCTCCCGGTCTCCCCCGCCTCCCCCGGCTCTCGGGAGCCCGGCTGCTCGCCGCGACGGGGGCGGGCGTGACCCTGCTCGGCGTCGTGCTGCTCCTCGCGCTGGCCGCCTCGCGCGGCTGGTTCGGCCCGGGGGCCCGGCTCGGGCTGGGCGGGCTGGTGGGTCTCGCCCTCCTCGGCGCCGGCGTGGTCCTGCAGCGCCGGCGCGGCGCGGACGGGGCGGCCGACCCGGGTCCCGTCTCGCTCGCGGCCACCGGCATCACGGCCCTGTACCTGACCGTGGCCGCGGCGACCTCGCTGTACGACGTCCTGCCGGTCGTCGCGGCGGTGGTGCTCGCCCTGCTCGTCGCGGGTGGTGGCCTGCTCCTGGCCGACCGGTGGCAGCGCCGCGGCCTGGCGCTCGGCGTCGTCGTCGGCGTCGACCTGCTGGTGCCGCTGGTGGTCGACGCGGCCGGTCCGCTGCTCGTCGTGCTGCTCGTCGTCGTCATCGTCGTGACCCTGCCGGTCGCGGCGCGCCGTGGGTGGCCCGTGCTCGTCTCCGTCGCGGCCGGTTTCGCGGCCCTCACCGCGCTGATCAGCGTCGGGGCGGTCGGCCTCGCGGGCTCCTCGCCGGTCGGGGTGGCCGCTGCGGTCACCGCGCTGGTCGTCGTCGGGATCGTCGCCGCGCTCGTCCTCGTGGCGGCCCCGGGGGCCGACCGGACGAGCACGGCGGTGGCCGGGCTCGCCGTCTCCGTCCCCGTCCTCCCGCTGCTGGGCGCCGCGTCGGCCCTCACCCGGCCCTGGGGTGCGGTCCTCGACGTCGTCGTCGTGCTCCTGCTGCTGACGGCCGGGGTCGCCGCCGAACGCGGCGCGGGCCGGGTCCCCGCGACGCCGGCGCTGTCGGCCACCGCGGTGGTCGCGGCAGGCGTCGTCGGACTGCAGGCGGTGCCGCTGGCGCTGACCGGGACCGCCCAGGGCGGGGGCCTGCTCGCCGTCGCCGCCGTCCTGGCCGTCCTCGCCGCGCGCACCGGCCGGACCGTCGTGCTCGCCGTCGCCGCCGCGTTCGGCGTCGTCGGGGGCGGGCTCGCGCTGGCCCGCGACCTGCCGCTCGACGTCGTCGTCGGCGGGGAGATCCGGGCGACCGGGACGCTGCTGGCGATGGCGGCCGTCGGGGTGCTCCTCGCCGCGGCGTCGGGTGCGCTGCTGGCGGCGGTCGCCCGCGCGGACCTGCTCGGTGGCCGGGACCGGACGGCCGTCGTCGTGGGCCTGCTCGGGGTCGTGGGGCTCTACGGTGCCGCCGGCGTGGTCGTCACGCTCGCCCTCGCGGTGGCCCCGAGCCGGGCGGGGTTCCTCGCCGGGCACGTGCTGGTGACGATCTCCTGGACGGCGCTCGCGCTCGTCCTGCTCGTGCGCGGGGTCGGGGCGGTCCTCCCCCGCGTGCTGGGCGGCGTCCTCGTCGTCGCAGCGGTGACCAAGCTGATCCTGTTCGACCTGGTGGCGCTGGACGGCCTCGCGCGGGTCGTGGTGTTCCTCGGCGCCGGACTCGTGCTCCTGGTCGCCGGGACCCGGTACGCCCGGCTGGTGACGTCGGCGGAGGCCGACCCTGGCACCCTTGCGCACCATGAGTGAGGGAGCCGACGGTCCCGTGATGCTGCTGGACTCGGCGAGCCTGTGGTTCCGCGCCTTCTACGGGGTGCCGTCGTCGCTCACCGCCGACGACGGCACGCCCGTCAACGCGGTCCGCGGCTTCTGCGACATGGTCGCCCGCCTCGTCCGCGCCCGGCAGCCCTCTGCCGTCGTGGCCTGCCTCGACCGGGACTGGCGCCCGGCCTTCCGGGTCCGCGCCCTGCCGTCGTACAAGGCCCACCGGGTGGACACCTCGTCGGGCGTCGACCCGTCCGACCCCACCGTCGGCGGCGGCCCCGACGCCGAGGCCGCGCCGCCGGAGCTGGGCGTCCAGGTCCCGGTGATCCTCGACGTCCTGGCCGCCGCGGGCATCCCGACGGCCGGGGCGGAAGGCTTCGAGGCCGACGACGTCATCGGCACGCTCGCGTCCGGCGAGGCGACCTCGGCCGTCGAGGTCGTCTCCGGCGACCGCGACCTCCTCCAGCTCGTGCGCGACGAACCGACGCCGGTGCGGGTCGTCTACATCGCCCGCGGGGTGTCGAAGTACGAGGTCTACGGCCCGGAGGAGGTCGCGGCGAAGTACGGCGTGCCGGTCGGCCGGGCGGGCGACGGCTACGCGGAGATGGCGATGCTGCGCGGGGACCCCTCCGACGGCCTCCCGGGCGTCCCGGGCGTGGGCGAGAAGACCGCGTCGCAGGTGGTGTCGAAGTTCGACTCGTGGGCCGAGCTCATCACGGCCGTGGTCGACGGCGGCGACGCCCGGCTCTCCTCCGCCGTGCGCCAGAAGCTGGTCAAGGCGGCGCCGTACCTGACCGTGGCCCCCGAGGTGGTGCTCGTCGCGAAGGACGCGCCGATCGACTGGACCGGGACGACGCGGTCGCTCCCCCACGAGCCGGCCGACCCCGACGCGCTCGCCGCCCTGGCCGAGCGGTGGAGCCTCACCGGCTCGGTCGACCGGCTGACCGCGGCCCTCGCGGGCCGGGACGCCTGACGCGGCCGGCCACCTCCGTCGCCTCCGTCGAGTCGGTCGCGAGGGTGACGTGGGGCAGGCCCGGCAGCCCAGGAACCTGCCTGAGGTGCGTCTCGCGGGGCGGGCGACGGTCCGGTCGGGACCGGTCCCACCGCGAGGTGCACATGGTGCAGGTCCAGCGGCGTCGGGTGCTGCCTGATGTACGTCTCGCGGTCAGGCCGGGTCGCGGGGGTGCCGGCGCAGCACCATGGGCGGCGCGGCGGCGTACCAGGCCTCGGTGACCAGTTCGCCGAGCTCGTCGAGGGCGATGCGGTCGAGGTGGACGAGGACACTGGCGTGCCCGTCGAAGTGCGGGGTCGTGAACCAGGGGTCGCCCTCCGCGACGAGTGCCTCCTTCGCCCCGAGGTCGGGCACGCGGGCGCCGAGCACCGGCCCGGGCTGCTCGGTCCACCCGAGGTCGGCCAGGTCGCGCGTGCGCAGCGGTCGCTCCCAGACGACGAGCTTCTTCTTCACCTTCCAGGACACGGACCCGCCGTACGTCCCGAGCTCCTCGACCTCGGGCAGGGCCAGGGCGAGGCGCCGCACGTCGTCCCAGGTCGCCATGCGGGCCGACCCTAGCCCTCCCCCGGTGGCAGGAAAGCGTCGTTGCTGTCGCCCGGCGACAGCAACGACGCTTTCCTGCCACCGCGAGGAGGAGGGCTCAGCGCGGCTGGCCCACCTCGTAGGTCCCGGACTCGTCGACCACGTCCACCGGGATCCGCGCCGGGCGTCCGTCGACCGTGCCGGAGCAGAAGAACGTCGTCCCGGGGCGGACCCGCTCGTCGTCGGGGCAGCTCACCCCGGTGACCTGCCGCTTCCAGTCGCGGGTGACCACGTCGGTCACGCCGCGCTCGACGGCGGCCCGGTCGAGCACGTCGTACCGGGCGAACCGCGGGCCGACCACGAACGCGAGCAACGCCACGACCACGAGGGCGACCACGACGACGCCCAGCACGACACCGAGCACGATCCGCCGCACCCGCCGCCGTCGTGCGGGGTCGGGGGGTGGCGCCGCCGGTGGGGCCCACCCCGGCGCGGTCTGCTGCCACGGACCGGGTGCGAAGGCGGGCGGCCAGGCCGCGCCGGGCGTCGGGTCGGGCGCCGCGCCGGTGGCCCGGACCGGGACCGCCTCGCCCGGCGCGGGCGCGGTGAATCCCGAGGGCGGGGTGGCGTCCTCGTCCCGTCCGGCCGAGGGCGGCGCGTCACCCCAGCGCACCCCGGTCGTCCGCGACAGGGCCTCGCCCGACGGCGCCTCCCCCGCATCCCCGGTGGCCCCGGTGACCTCGGTGGCCTCGGGGGCGTCCTCGGGCACCGGCGCCGACGACTCCCCCGCCGTGTTCGTCACGCCGCTCACACTCTCACGGCGTCGCGTCGATCAGGTCTCCCCCACCGCCACGACCCCCCGTCGGACGGCCCGCCCGGCCTCGGCGGCGGCCCGCCCCACCGGGTCCTCGGGGCCGCAGACGGCACGGATCTGGTCGAGCAGGTCGAGCACCTGTCGGCACCAGCGCACGAAGTCGCCGGCCGAGAGCTCGAGCCCGTGGGCCCGCGCCGAGGACAGCACCACCGACAGCGCGTCCCCGCGGGCCCAGCGGTGCACCGGCCAGGCGAAGCCGAGGTCGGGCTCGCGCGTGCGGTCGAGGTGGTGGCGGCGCTCGTCGTGGACCAGGTCGGACCAGAGCCCGACGGTCGCCTCCACGGCGGCCTCCACGGCGTCGGGCACCCGGGGGATGCCGCCGTCGTCCCGACGCGAGTCGTAGACCAGCGACGACGCGACCGCTGCGAGCTCGGCCGGCTTCAGCCCGAGCCACACCCCGTGGCGCAGGCACTCCGCCACGAGCAGGTCCGACTCGCCCCAGAGCCGGGACAGGCGGTGACCGGCGGGCGTGAGTTCCTGCTCGCCGCCCGCGTCGCGCTCGGCCCCGCCGGCGAGGTAGCCCCGCTCGGTGAGCAATCCGCGGATCCGGTCGAAGTTCCGCGCCAGCGAGTGGGTGGTCGACCGCACCCGCTGCTCGAGCTGCTCGGTCTCGCGGGACAGGCGGGCGTGCCGCTCGGCCCAGCGCGCCCGGTCCTCGCGGTCGGCCCGGCCGTGACACGGGTGGGAGCGCACCGCACGGCGCAGCGACGCGAGCTCGGGGTCCTCGGAGGCCGACCCGCCCCGCCGTCGCGAACGCCCCGGCGCCTCGATCCCGGTGTCACGCAGCGCGTTGGCGAGGTCCCGGCGGACCCGCGGCTCCTTGTGGTCGACCCGCTTCGGGAGCTTCATCGACCCGAGCGGGGTGACCGGGTCGGGGAAGTCGGCGATGGAGAGCCGCCCGGCCCAGCGGTCCTCGGTGAGCACCAGCGGGCGCGGCTCCATGCCCCGCCCGGAGCGGTCCACCCCGGGGTCCAGCACGACGGCGAGGCCCGCCCGCTTGCCCGACGGCACCGAGATGACGTCGCCGCGACCGAGCGCCTCCAGCGACGCCGAGGCCTCCGCCTTCTGCTGCGTGCGGCCCTGCCGCGCGAGCTGCTTCTCGCGTTCGGTGAGGCGCCGGCGGAGGTCCATGTACTCGGCGAAGGCCTCGGCCGAGGCGCCCTCGCCGTCCGCGGCCCCGTTCCCGCCCATCGCCTCCGCGTAGCCCTCGAGGGCCTCCCGGTTGCGCTCCACGCGCTTGGCGAGGTGGACCACCGAGCGGTCGGCCTGGAACTGCGCGAACGACTGCTCGAGCAGCTCCCGCGCCTCGGTGATCCCGAGCCGGTCGACCAGGTTGACGGCCATGTTGTAGCCCGGCCGGAACGACGAGCGCAGCGGGTAGGTGCGCGTGGACGCGAGGCCCGCGACCTGCGCCGGGTCCATCCCCGGCGCCCACAGCACCACCGCGTGGCCCTCGACGTCGATCCCTCGCCGACCTGCGCGTCCGGTGAGCTGCGTGTACTCGCCCGGGGTCAGCTCGACGTGGGACTCGCCGTTGTACTTGACGAGCTTCTCCAGCACGACGGTGCGCGCGGGCATGTTGATCCCGAGCGCGAGCGTCTCGGTGGCGAACACCGCCCGCACCAGGCCCTGGACGAACAGTTCCTCGACCGTCTCCTTGAACGCCGGCAGCATCCCGGCGTGGTGCGCGGCCACCCCGCGCTCGAGCCCCTCGCGCCACTCCCAGTAGCCGAGGACGTCGAGGTCGGCGTCCGGCAGGGCGGCGCAGCGGCGGTCGACCACCGCACGGATCCGCTCCACCTCGTCGCGGCCGGTCAGCCGCAGCCCGGAGCGCACGCACTGGGTCACGGCGGCGTCGCAGCCCGCACGGCTGAAGATGAACGTGATCGCGGGCAGGAGACCGGCGGCGTCGAGGCGTTCGATGACGTCGACCCGTGACGGCGGGCGGTACCCCGGCCCCCCGGACCGCCCGGTGCGGCCGGGCCCGGAGCCGCGGTCGTCCCGGCGGCGGGCATCGCGACCGCCCCGCGGCGGCGGCCCGGACCGGCCGCGCCGGTGCCCGCCGCCGTCGCGGTCGACCTCGGCGACGGCCTTGGCGAGCGTCGGGTCGACCTTCACCCGGTGGTCG
Organism: Actinomycetospora sp. NBRC 106378; assembly: GCF_030269685.1. Classification (GTDB taxonomy): domain Bacteria; phylum Actinomycetota; class Actinomycetes; order Mycobacteriales; family Pseudonocardiaceae; genus Actinomycetospora. The sequence goes on along the minus strand of NZ_BSTT01000003.1, from coordinate 412,861 downwards.
CCGTCGCCCCGGGACTCCTCGGCGAACAGGTCGAACATGCGGGAGCCGACCACCATGTGCTGCCACAGCGGCACCGGGCGGGTCTCGTCGACGACCACGGTGGTGTCGCCGCGGACCTCGACGAGCCAGTCGCCGAACTCCTCGGCGTTGGACACCGTCGCGGACAGTGACGCGAGCTGCACGTAGCGGGGCAGGTGGAGGATGACCTCCTCCCACACGGCGCCGCGGAAGCGGTCGGCGAGGTAGTGCACCTCGTCCATCACCACGTAGGCGAGCCCGTCGAGCGCCGGGGAGTCGGCGTAGAGCATGTTGCGCAGCACCTCGGTCGTCATCACGACGACGGGTGCGGACCCGTTGACGGCGGTGTCGCCGGTCAGCAGACCGACGGCGTCCGCGCCGTGCCGGGCGACGAGGTCGGCGTACTTCTGGTTGGACAACGCCTTGATCGGCGTCGTGTAGAAGCACTTCTGACCCCGCGCGAGCGCGAGATGGACCGCGAACTCACCGACGACGGTCTTGCCGGCGCCGGTGGGCGCGCAGACGAGCACACCGTGTCCCTCCTCCAGGGCGAGACAGGCACGCCGCTGGAAGTCGTCGAGCTCGAAGCTCAGGGACGTGACGAAGGTGCCGAGCTCGGGGTGCGCCGAGCGGGTGCGCGCTGCGGCGTAGGCCTCGGCGGGAGAGCGGGCCACGCCCCCACCGTGTCACACATCGGTGGGGGCGCGCTGCGGAAAGGGTCTCAGTCGGCCTTGCGGGTCTCGTCGGGAACGGTCTCCCGGGGCTTCTCGACGACGGGCGGGTCGGCCCGGGACGCCTCGACCGGCTTCGGCGCCGGCCCGGGCGACTTCGCGCGCTCGTCGTCCTCCTTCATGCCGCGGGTCTCGGCCTTGAAGATGCGCATCGACTGCCCGAGGCCGCGGGCCATGTCGGGGAGCTTCTTGGCGCTGAAGAGCAGCACGACGCCGACGATGGCGACGATGATCCATTCGCTCACGGGAGAGCTCCTTCCGTCCTCCCGTCCGACTGTACCGGGGACGAATCGGGCGCCCTACGCTGCTCCATCCGGACGCCCAGGGCAGCCGTCCGCGCCCGGAGCAGGCCCACCCGGTCGGTCACGAACGCCCCGAAGGCGCCCGACACCGCCGACGTGCGCCGCAGCGCCCGCAGGGTGCCGCCGACCAGCAGCACGAGGACCACCAGGGCCACGACGACGGCGACGATGCTCCACACGATGGGACCGATCACGCCGGGACCCTAGCGCGACCGCGCCCCTCCCCCGTCGCTCCGCTCGGCTCCGCCCGCCTCAGCCCACGCCGTAGGCCGCGAGCGCCTCGCGCGCCCGCGCGGCCCGGTCCGCAGCGAGCTCGGGCGGCCACAGCACCTCGACGGTGTCCCCGAGGCCCAGCAGCAGCCGCACCATCCAGGCCCGGTCGTCGTAGCGCATCCGCACCCGGGCCGACCCGTCGTCGTCCGCGACGACGTCCTCCATCGGGTAGTACTCGGCGACCCACCGCGCCTCGGGGGCCAGGCGCAGCGCCGCGAGCGGCCGGCCCTCGTCGGGGGCGAGCAGGCCGGTGGCGTCCGCCGGGACCTCCCGCAGCTCCGCGTCGGCCGGCGGCCGGGCCGGTTCGTCGAGGGTCTCGGCGTCGTCCACACGGTCGAGCCGGAACATCCGGACGCCCTCGGCCCGTCGGCACCACGCCTCGAGGTAGGTCGAGCCGTCGACCATCATCAGGCGCATCGGGTCGACGTCGCGGCGTCCGACGGCGTCCCGCGAGGCCGAGTAGTAGGTCAGGCGCAGCGCCCGGTGCCGGGCGACCGCGTCGCGGACGGTCGCCTCCGCGCGGGCGTTGCCCGGCGTGCGGCCCATGCCCACGGCCACGGTGCCCGACAGACCGTCCGAGCACGCCGACAGGGGGTCGTCGGTGCGCCCCGAGGCCTGCTCGATCTTGGCCAGGGCCCGCTGCACCGCGTCGGTGTCGACCACCCCCGGCGCGTCGGCGAGGGCGCGCAGGGCGACGGCGAGGGTGGCGGCCTCCGGGCCGGAGAGCCGCAGCGGCCGGGAGAGCCCGGCGTCGTAGACCACCGTGACGGTGTCGCCCTCGAAGGAGAGGTCGACGAGGTCGCCCGGCCCGTAGCCCGGCAGCCCGCACATCCACAGCAGTTCGAGGTCGCGGCGCAGCTGGCTCTCGCTGATCCCGAACTCGGCCGCCGCCTCCGCCACGGGCACGCCCGGGCGCGCGAGCAGCCACGGGACCAGCGTGAGCAGGCGCGGCAGCCGTTCCGCGACGCCCTCCGCGCTCATCGGTGCGCCTCGGAGAGCGTGGCGGGGGCGTCGGCGCTGGCGCGCAGCGCGGCGATCACGGCGTCCCGCAGTTCCGGCGGCTCGAGCACCACCGCGTCGGGCCCGTGCCCGGCGATCCAGCGGGCCAGGGACTCGAGGCGGGCGAGGTCGAGCTCGACGACGTCGGGGTCGCCCTGCGGGTCGGGCCGGCCGGCCCGGCGCAGGCCGGCCGCGCGCCCGGGCACCAGCCGCACCCGGGCGGTTCCCGACGGCGGGGGTGGTCCGGCCGAGCGGGCCACGAGGTCGACGAGGTCGACCCCGTCGGGGCGGGTGACCGCGCCGCGGGGCCCGACCGTGGCGACCTCGCCCTCGATGCGCGAGATGCGGAAGCAGCGCACGTCGTCCCGGTCCCGGTCGTGGCCGACGAGGTACCAGCGGCCGCGGTAGGACACGACGCCCCAGGGCTCGACGGTCCGCTCCCGGGCCGGGGCGGCGGGGTGACCGCGGTGGGCGAAGCGGACCGCGCGCCCGGCCCGGGCAGCGGCGAGCAGCGGGGCGAACGCCGGCTCGGTGGTGCGCACCCGCGGCTGGACCTCCGAGGCCGCCGTGGGATCGACCTCGACGCCGGCCGCGCGCAGCTTCGTCACCGCGGTCCGGGCGGCGCCGGCCAGCTGCGGGGAGTCCCAGAGCCGGGCGGCGAGGGCGACCGCCGTGGCCTCGTCGGGCGCGAGGTCGATCGGGGCGAGCTCGTAGTCGCCGCGGGCGATCCGGTAGCCGTCCACGGTGTCGAAGATCGACTGCTTGCCGGTCTCGAGCGGGACGCCCAGCTCGCGGAGCTCGGCCTTGTCCCGTTCGAGCATCCGGTAGAACGCGTCGTCGGTCGCGGCCTCCTCGTAGCCCGCCACCGTCGTACGGATGCGCTCGGCGGTGAGGAACTGCCGCGTCGAGAGCAGCGCCAGCACCAGGTTCACGAGACGCTCGGCACGAGCGGTCGGGGCGGCGGGCACGCCCCAGAGGGTACGTGCGCCGCTCGATCTTGTGTTCGACATCCCGGATCCCGGCGCGTCCGGGGTGCCTCAGGCCGAGTCGGCGCCGCCCCGCGAGGCCGAGCGGATCTCCAGGGCGCCGTCGCCGTTGCGGTCGACCTCGAAGGTGTAGGTCTCCCGGGAGGTCCGCCCGCTCGACGTGACGAAGTCCAGGACGGCACGCGCCGAGGTGCCGTCGACCTGCACGTCGGTGGCGCTGACCGAGGTGATCCCGCCCCAGAACCGCTGGTAGCCGCCGTAGCCGCCCGAGGCGTCACGGGCGTCCCCCGACAGCAGCGCCCACGCGCCGGGGATGTCGCCGGGCAGGCTCGCGTAGTAGGCCGTCACGGTGCGACGCGTGTCGTCCTCGGTGACGGGGGCGTCGGGATCCCCGCCCGACGGGGCGTCGGTCGCCGGGCTGCCCGGCGAGAGCGGCGCGCCCGCCACCGGCGGCACCGTCTCCGTGCTCGTCGGCAGCGGCACGTCGGTGGTGGGGACCGCGGGCGTCGCCGGTGCCGCGGCCACGGTGGTCCGCGACGCCGGGGTGCGGGCGTCCTCGGCCGCGGCGAGGGCGGCCCCGACGCCCGCAGCGAGCACGACGGCGGTCGCGGCCGCGACCGCGAGCACCCGACGGCGGCGGCGGGAGCGGGGACGGGCCGGCGGGGTCGCGGCGACGGTGCTGTCCGCCGGGGACAGGGGGAACCAGCCGTCGGACCCGTCGTCGGACCCGTCGTCGGGACCCGCGACGGCGGGCGTGGCGTCCGGGGAGGTCGGCGGGCCGGTGACGACGGGCCGGCGGCCCGCGACGTCCGCGGTGGAGGGATCGCCCGGCTCCGCGGGGGTCGGGGTGAGCGGCGCGGCCGCTGGGGCTGGCAGGGCCGCTTCGGACTCCCCCAGCGCCGCGCGGGCCTCGAGGGCCGAGCGCAGGAGGGGGGTGTCGGGCCGGTGGCGGGCCTCGAGACGCAGCATCGCCGACAACGGCCGCCCCAGCACCCCGGCGCGGGTGGCCGGGCGCAGCCGTCCCTCGGCCATGGCGTGGAGCACGGCGAGGGTGTTGTCGAGCCGCCCGCAGACCAGTTCGTTCTCCACCGCCGCGTAGAGCGTCGCGCCGAGGGAGAAGACGTCCGAGGCGGGCGTCGGGTCGCCGCCCCGGGCGACCTCGGGCGCGAAGTAGCCGGGTGTGCCGGCGACCAGGCCGCCGCCCGTGGCGGTGGTGTCCCACGAGGCGCGGGAGACGCCGAAGTCGGTCAGCTTCGCGATACCGTCGTCGGTGATCAGCACGTTGCCGGGCTTGACGTCGCCGTGGACGATGCCCGCCTCGTGCACCGCCGAGAGCGCGTCGGCGATCTGGGCGCCGATCCGCGCGACCTCGAAGGGCGGGAGCGGCCCGCGCTCGGCGAGCACCGCCGCGAGCGAGCGCGACGGCAGGTACTCCATGACGATCCACGGCATCGAGCCGTGCATGACGACGTCGAACACGGCGATCGCGCGTGGGTGCATCACGCGGGCGGCGATCCGGCCCTCGCGCATCGCCCGGGCCCGGGCCACGCGGATCTCGGCCTCGTCCCCGTCCCGCGGCGGGGTCAGCTGCTTGACCGCGACGGTGCGGCGCAGCCGCCGGTCCCACGCCGACCACACCACGCCCATCGCGCCGGCCCCGATGCACTCGCCCACCCGGTAGCGACCGGCCAGCACGGTGCCCTCGACGTCGGGATCCGGGGTCACCGGCGCGGCGTCGTGCAGCGTGCTCGGCTGGTCGGCGGGCGTCACCCGGGACGTGCGGTCCTGGTGCTCCATCGGCTGTGTGCCGTCCTCGTCCTCGGTCGATCGGTCACGGTGTGGTGGTGGGGATGACCCGGGACCGGCCGACGCGAGGCGTGAGCGCTGTTACACGGTCACAGCGTCGCGATGAGCCGGTCCACCCGTTCGTCCACCGCGCGGAACGGGTCCTTGCACAGGACGGTTCGCTGCGCCTGGTCGTTCAGTTTGAGGTGGACCCAATCCACGGTGAAATCACGACCGGCGTTCTGGGCGGCGGCGATGAAGTCGCCGCGCAGCTTCGCGCGGGTGGTCTGCGGCGGGGTGTCCTTCGCGGCCTCGATCTCGCCGTCGTCGGTGACCCGGTCGACCAGGTCCTTGCGCTGCAGGAGGTCGAACACGCCGCGGCCCCGGCGGATGTCGTGGTACGCGAGGTCGAGCTGCGCGATGCGGGGGCTGGACAGGCCGATGTCGCTGCGCTTGCGGTAGCGCTCCACGAGCTTGTGCTTGATCGCCCAGTCGATCTCGCGGTCGATGAGCGAGAGGTCCTGACGCTCGACGGCGTCGAGGGTGCGGCCCCACAGCTCCAGCACCCGGTCGGTCACCGGGTCGCTCCCGCGGCGCGCGACGTGCTCCACGGCCCGCTGGTAGTACTCGCGCTGGATGTCCAGGGCCCCGGCCTCGCGGCCGCCCGCGAGGCGGACGGGGCGGCGGCCCGTGAGGTCGTGGCTGATCTCACGGATCGCGCGGATCGGGTTGTCCAGGGTGAAGTCCCGGAACTGGACGCCCTGCTCGATCATCTCGAGCACGAGGTGGGTGGTGCCGACCTTGAGCAGGGTGGTCACCTCGCTCATGTTCGAGTCGCCGACGATCACGTGCAGGCGGCGGTAGCGCTCGGCGTCCGCGTGCGGCTCGTCGCGGGTGTTGATGATCGGACGGCTGCGCGTGGTGGCCGAGGACACACCCTCCCAGATGTGCTCGGCGCGCTGGGACAGGCAGAACACCGCTCCGCGGGGGGTCTGCAGGACCTTGCCGGCGCCCGCGATGAGCTGGCGGGTCACGAGGAACGGCAGCAGCACGTCGGCGATCCGGGAGAACTCGCCCGACCGGCCCACGAGGTAGTTCTCGTGGCAGCCGTAGGAGTTGCCCGCCGAGTCGGTGTTGTTCTTGAACAGGAAGATGTCGCCGCCGATGCCCTCGTCGGCGAGCCGGCGCTCGGCGTCGAGCAGCAGGTCCTCGAGGATGCGCTCACCGGCCTTGTCGTGGGCCACGAGCTGCTCGAGGGAGTCGCACTCCGCCGTCGCGTACTCGGGGTGCGACCCGACGTCGAGGTAGAGGCGCGAGCCGTTGCGCAGGAAGACGTTCGACGAGCGCCCCCACGACACGACCCGCCGGAACAGGTAACGAGCGACCTCGTCCGGGGACAGCCGACGCTGACCGTGGAAGGTGCAGGTCACCCCGAACTCGGTCTCGATGCCGTAGATCCGCCGCTGCATGGTTCCAGCCTAAGCCCCCGAGGCCGCTCGCGGCGCCCCTCGACACCGGCCCGTAGGGTCAGCTCCCATGCTTCCCCGGCGACGCGCACGCCGCGCGAAGGCAGTGTTCCGCACGGGTCTGCGGCGGAGCCGCCGGTCCCTCCGGCCGGTCGGCGCGCTGGACCACCGCATCACCGCCGCCGTCGGGAACCTCCCGGCCACCCGGCTGGACGCCGGGCTGCTCACCTTCACCCGTTCGGCCAACCACTCCGGACTCTGGTTCGCGGCCGCCTCGGTCCTCGCCGGCCTCGGGACCCGGAAGACCCGACGGGGCGCGCTGCGGGGCGTGTTCGCCATCGGGCTCGCGAGCTTCGGCGCGAACGCGGTCCTCAAGCCGCTGTTCCCGCGCCGCCGCCCGGCCGCGGACCTGCTCCCGCCCTACCGCTCCCTGCCGGACCGGCCCACCTCGTCCTCGTTCCCCTCCGGCCACTCGGCGTCCGCCTTCGCCTTCGCCGTCGGCGTCGCGCTCGAGAGCCCCCGCGCCGGGATGGCCCTGGCCCCGGTCGCGGCCGCGGTCGCCTACTCCCGCGTCCACGTGGGCGTGCACTGGACCAGCGACACCGTGGTCGGCTCCGCCCTCGGGGTGGGGGCCGCGCTGCTCACCCAGCGCTGGCTGCCGCGGCGCCCCACCGACGAGGCGATCGCCCGTCCCTGGCTCGACGCGCCACACCTCGAGCAGGGCGACGGCCTGTCGATGGTGGTCAACATGGGGTCCGGGCGCCCCGGGGTCGACCCGGCCGAGGAGATCGCGGACGCCCTCCCGAAGGCCACGATCGTCCGCCTCGAGCCGGGCGACGACCTCCTGGGCCGCCTGCAGGAGGCCGCGGCGACGCCCGGCACCGAGGCGCTCGGGATCGCGGGCGGCGACGGGTCGGTCGCCGCGGCGGCCCGCATCGCCGAGGACCTGGACCTGCCGCTGGCGGTCATGCCCGCCGGCACGCTCAACCACTTCGGCCGCGACGTCGGCGTCTACGACTTGCAGGAGGTCGTCGACGCCACGGGCGCCGGCGAGGCGGTCGCCGTCGACGTCGGCGAGCTGCGCGTCTACTCGGCCTCAACCGGGCCCGAGGGCGGCGAGCGCGTCGTCTTCATCAACACCGCCTCGTTCGGCGGCTACCCCGACATGGTCCGGCTGCGCGAGAAGTGGGAGAAGCGGTGGGGCAAGTGGCCGGCCGCGTCCGCCGCCCTCGTCGCGGTGCTGTGGACCGCCCGGCCCATCCCGTGCCGCATCGACGGCCGGGAGACCTCGATCTGGATGCTCTTCGTCGGGAACGGGCCCTACGCCCCGGCGGGCATGACGCCCGCCTACCGGCCGCGGCTGGACACCGGGCTGCTCGAGGTGCGCTACCTGCGCGCCGACCGCCGCTTCTCCCGCGCCCGGGCCGTGGTCGGCCTGCTGCTCGGCACCCTCGGGCACATCCGCACCTACGTCGAGCACACCGCCAGTTCCCTGGACGTGGAGCTGCTCGACGGCCCGCTGGAGGTGGCCACCGACGGCGAGGTGATGGTCTCGGGCGAGCGGCTGGTCTTCTCCGTCGCCGACCACCCCGTGCCGGTCTACCGCCGCGACGAGACCCGCTGGCCGGAGCGCGCCACCGCCTGGTGACGCGCTGTCACTGCCCCTGACGAGCGAACGGCACTCTCGCGCACATGGATGCTGCGAGAGTGCCGTTCGTTCGATCAGGAGGGGGTCAGGCGTCCGCGCCGCCGGCGCCCGAGACCTCGTCGCCCGCACCGGTGTCGCCGGCGTCGGGTTCGGCGTCCGCCGACCCGGCGTCGGGCAGGAGCCCGGAGAGCGCGGCACCGGTGATGCGGCGGAAGGAGCGCCGCCGCCGGCGGGACCGGTCGAGCAGGGCGACCTCGAGGGAGTCGACGCCGAGCGTGCGCTCCTCGGAGGACGACCCGTTCTGCGCGAGGAGCGCCTCGACGGCCGTGCGCAGGGCGCCCTGCGTGTCGAGCGACGCGTCGTAGGAGGACTTCAGCGCCGTCGAGATGGGCTCGGTGGTGCCGCCCATGACCACGAACTGCGGTTCGTCGGAGATCGAACCGTCGTAGGTGATGCGGAAGAGCTGGTCGGAGTCGGCGTTCTCGCCCAGCGCCGCGACGCACAGCTCGACCTCGAACGGCTTCTGCTGTTCGATGAAGCTCGCGCCGAGGATGTTGGAGTACGCGTTGGCCAGCGCGCGCCCGGAGACGTCGCGGCGGTCGTAGGAGTAGCCCTGGACGTCCGCCCAGCGGACACCGGCGCGGCGGAGGTTCTCGAACTCGTTGTAGCGCCCGACCGCGGCGAACCCGAGCTGGTCGTAGATCTCGGAGATCTTGCGCAGCGACTTCGAGCGGTTCTCCGCGACGAACAGGACCCCGTCCGCGCAGCTCAGCACCACCACGCTGCGACCGCGGGAGATGCCCTTGCGGGCGAGCTCCGAGCGGTCGCGCATCAGCTGGTCGACCGACGCGTAGAACGGCATCGTCATGGCGGGGAGGCTCCCTCTTCGGTGCTGTGGGGTCGGGTCAGCTGGTCGCGCGCTCGCGACGGCCCGCGATGACGGCCTCCGCGACGGTCTGGACCTCGTCGGCGGGCAGCTGGACCGCGCCCTGGGCGTCGATCGCCACGACGATCGGGAAGATGTGGCGGACGGTGTCGGGGCCACCGGTCGCCGAGTCGTCGTCGGCCGCGTCGTAGAGGGCCTCGACGGTGTTGCGGACCGTCGTGGCGCGGTCGGCGGTCACGTCGTGGAGCTTCTTCAGCGAGGACCGGGCGAACAGCGAGCCGGACCCGACCGCCGCGTACCCGCCGTGCTCCTCGTAGCGCCCACCGACGACGTCGTAGGACACGATGCGTCCCGCGCGCGCCGGGTCGACGGCGTCGAGGTCGTAGCCCGCGAACAGCGGGACGTAGGAGAGCCCCTGCATCGCCGCGCCGAGGTTGCCCCGGATCATCGAGGCGAGCCGGTTGGACTTGCCGTCGAAGGTCAGGCCGACGCCCTCGAGCTTCTCGTAGTGCTCCAGGTCGACCGCGAACAGCCGGATGGCCTCGACGGCCAGGCCGGCGGTGCCCGCGATGCCGGCCGCCGAGTAGTCGTCGGTGATGTAGACCTTCTGCATGTCCCGCTGGGAGATGAGGTTGCCCATCGTCGCCCGGCGGTCGCCCGCGATGACGACCCCGCCGTCGTAGGCCGCCGCGACGATCGTCGTGCCGTGCGGCACCCCGCCCGCGACCTCGGGGGTGACCCCCCGCGCGGTGGGCAACAGGTCCGGCCGGACCGTCGAGAGGAAGTCGATGAACGAGGAGGTGCCGGAGTCGAAGTAGGCGGGGGCCAGCCCGGTGATGCTCCTGGGGTCCATCGGCGGTCGTCGCTCCTCTGCTCGTGGTACCGCTGGTCAGACGGCGCGGCGGGCCGGAACGCTAGTCCCGGCCCGCCGCTCGTGCACTGCCGATGCGCCGGGTTTCGCGCGTGGCGAACCCGGCGGACCGGGTCGGCTACTCGCCGCCCTTCTGGACGTACGCGCGGACGAAGTCCTCGGCGTTCTCCTCCAGGACGTCGTCGATCTCGTCGAGGATGCTGTCGGTCTCCTCGCCGAGCTTCTCCCGGCGCTCCTGGCCGGCGGCGGTGGTGTCCTCGCCGCCGTCTCCGTCGTCGCCACCGCCCTGCCGCTGGGTCTGTTCCTGCGCCATGGCTGCCTCCCGGGACCGCTGTCGGTGCTGCTGGGAGCGACCCTACCTGTCCGGGGCCGCGCCCGACGTCAGGAACATCATCCGTCTTCCCGACGCCGCGCCCGCCCTAGCCGCGCGTCAGGGCCTCGACGAGCGCCGTGGCGTTCTCGGCGTTGTCGATGAGCTCGCCGACGTGCCCGCGGGTGCCCCGCAGCGGCTCGAGGGTGGGGATGCGCACGAGCGACTCGCGACCCAGGTCGAAGATCACCGAGTCCCACGACGCGGCCGCGACCTCGCTGGGATAGCGCTCCAGGCACCGGCCGCGGAAGTAGGCGCGCGTGTCCTCCGGGGGCTGCGTCACGGCGGCACGCACCTCGTCCTCGGTGACGAGCCGCTTGATCGATCCCCGGGTGACCAGGCGGTTGTAGAGGCCCTTCGCCTGCCGCACGTCGGAGTACTGCAGGTCGATCAGGTGCAGCTTCGGCGAGTCCCAGGGCAGGTTGTCGCGCTCCTGGTAGCTCTGCAGCAGCTTGAGCTTGGCCACCCAGTCCAGGCGGTCGGTGCAGCGCAGCGGGTCGGTCTCGAGGTCGTCGAGGACCTGGCCCCAGATGTCGAGGGTCTCGCGGGTGACCTCGTCGACGTCCTCGCCCTGGGTCTCCTGCTCGTGCTTGCAGGCGCGCTCGTAGTACTCGCGCTGGATCTGCAGGGCGGTCATCTTCCGCCCGTTCGCCAGCTCGACCTCGACCTTCAGCGACGGGTCGTGGCTGATGCGGTGCACCGAGCGGACGGGCTCGAGCAGGCGCAGGTCGTCGAAGCGGACACCGTCCTCGATCATCGAGAGGACCAGCGCCGTCGTCCCCACCTTGAGGAAGGTCGAGTACTCGGAGAGGTTCGCGTCGCCGATGATGACGTGCAGACGGCGGTACTTGTCGGCGTCGGCGTGCGGCTCGTCGCGGGTGTTGATGATGCCGCGCTTGAGCGTGGTCTCCAGGCCGACCTCGACCTCGATGTAGTCGGCGCGCTGCGAGAGCTGGTAGCCGGCCTCGTCGCCGGAGGCCCCGAGCCCGACGCGGCCCGCCCCGGTCATCACCTGGCGGGTCACGAAGAACGGGGTGAGGCCGGAGATGATGCTGGGGAAGGGCGTCTGCCGGTTGCACAGGTAGTTCTCGTGCGAGCCGTACGAGGCGCCCTTGCCGTCGATGTTGTTCTTGTAGAGCTGGATGCGCCCGGTGCCCGGGACGACGGCGGCGCGCTCGGCCGCCTCCTCCATCACCCGCTCCCCCGCCTTGTCCCAGATGACCGCGCCGCGCGGGGTGGTCACCTCGGGGGCGGAGAACTCGGGGTGGGCGTGGTCGACGTAGAGCCGGGCGCCGTTGGTGAGGATGACGTTGGCGGCGCCGAGGTCGTCGAGGTCGCCGGTGTCCGGCGGCGGGCCGGCGCTCGGGCCGAGGTCGAAGCCGCGGGCGTCGCGCAGCGGGGACTCCACCTCGTAGTCCCAGCGAGCCCGACGGGCGCGCGGCACCTCGGCGGCGGCGGCGTAGGCGAGGACGACCTGCGTGGAGGTGATGACGGGGTTCGCCGTCGGGTCGCCCGGCACGGAGATGCCGTACTCGATCTCGGTGCCCATGATGCGGCGCGCGGTCATGCTCCCGACCCTAGTTGGCCCTCCCGCCCGATGCCGCCCTGCGCCACAACACCGTGAACGCGACCAGGGCGAGGAACGTGGCCCCCGTCATCGTCAGGCCCATCGGCAGCGGGGTCGTCCCGCCGCCGAGGCCCACCAGCGGGGCCGAGAAGCCGCCCACGATGAACTGGGCGGTGCCCAGCAGGGCCGAGGCGCTCCCGGCGTGCTCCGGGTGGTCGGCGAGGCTCAGGGTGGTCGCCGCGGGCAGGGCGGTGCCGACCCCACACACCGTGACGAACAGCCCGACCAGCACGCCCCACACCCCGAGATCCAGGGAGCCCGCGAGGACGGTCGCCGACCCGGCGAGGGCGATCGCCAGGCCGACCGGGACCATCCGCTCGGGGCGGACCTTCTCGGCGCCGACGAGCCGCCCGGAGACCTGCACCGCGCTCACGATGCCCACGGAGTTCACCGCGAACACGCCGCTGAACTCCTGGGGCGAGAGGCCGTAGAGCCCTTGCAGCACGAAGGTCGAGCCGGAGATGTAGGCGAACATCGCCGCGAACCCGAGGCCCGCGGCCGCGACGCACGCGAGCACCCTCGCGTCGGCGAGCAGGACGCCGAAGGCGTGCCGGGTGGTCCGCCAGCCGCCGGTGCGCCGCCGGTCGGGCGGCAGCGTCTCCGGGACCGCGAGCAGCACGCCGACCAGCACGACGGCCCCGAACGCGGCCAGCACCACGAATACCCCGCGCCACGAGGTGAGCCGCAGCAGCTGGCCGCCCAGCACCGGCGCGACGATCGGAGCGACCCCCGACACCAGCATCAGCGCCGCGAAGGCCCGCGCGGCGGCGGGCCCCTCGTACAGGTCCCGGACGACGGCCCGGGCCACCACGATCCCGACGGCGCCGCAGAGGCCCTGCGCCAGCCGCAGGGCCACGAGGGTCCCGACGTCGGGTGCGGCGGCACACGCCGCCGAGAGGACGACGAAGCCGACCGCGCCGACGATCAGCGGCCGGCGGCGGCCGAGCACGTCGGAGAGCGGCCCGGCGACGAGCTGGCCGACGGCGAGGCCGACCACGCACGCCGTCAGCGTCAGCGCCACCAGCGACGCGGACGCCTCCAGCTCGACCGCGACCGCCGGGAGGGCGGGCAGGTAGGTGTCGATGGAGAGCGGTGCCGCCGCCGAGAGCGACCCGAGGACGACGGTGCGGGCGAGTCCGCCGCGGGGCTTCTCGGCCCCGCTCACCGCCGGTCGTCGACGGCGACCGGGGACGCGCCGTCGTCGGGAACGGAGAGCCAGCGCAGCAGGTGTTCGTGGATCCGCGGGTCGTTGAGCAGGTGGAAGTGGTGCGACGACGGGAGGGTCTCGACGTCGGTGATCGCGCCGCGCGCGGAGTCCACCGGGACGAGCAGGTCGCCGAGGATGTTGGCGAGCGGGTGGTGGGGGTTCGCGGTCAGGCAGGCGGCGACGCTGTGGTGGCTCGACGAGGCGAGCAGCGGCACGTCGGTGTCGGACACCCCGGCGACGAGGTCGCGGATGCCGGCCGAGCGGCGGTCGAGGAACTCGCCCCAGGTGCGGGACCGGGCCCAGCGGGAGAGCTGCGTGGCGAGCTGGTCGACGCGGTGGGCCAGCGGGGCGCCCTCGTGCGGGGAGCCGAGGTAGACCATCCGGCGCACGGCGTGCACCCACGGCTCGCCGGACAGGACCGCGGCGTGGCAGGCGTGGCGGAGCACCAGCCCGCCCATCGAGTGCCCGACCAGGTCGAGTCGGCGGATCGGGACCGGCCACGCCTCGAAGACCTCGGCGAGCAGCACCGAGAGCGCGGCGCCGTTGTGGGCGATGCGCATCCCGGTGTTGTAGCGCAGCAGCAGCGGGACGGCCCCGACCGTCGAGGCGATCCGCTCGGCGTAGCCCTCCCCCGCGCTGTCCTCGTCGGCGAGGCGCCACGCGTGCTCGGTCTCGCCGAGGCCGTGGACGAACAGCACGACGTGCGAGAGATCGCGCTCGGGGTGGTCGGTCACCGCCGCGGCGATGTCGTCGAGGCGCAGCTGCGCGTGGGGGTCCTCGTCGTGCAACGTGGAGGTGTAGAGCGCCATCGGGACCGCGAGGTCGTTGTCGAGGGCCACCATGTGGTCGCCGACCAGACCGTTGATCGCGCCCGTGAGCACGGCGCCGGCCGGGCGCGAGGTGATCGGTGTCCAGTCGGCCCGCCCGGAGGCCTCGCGGTACACCTCGGCGGCGAGCCCGATACCGCGGCCCGCGGCGTGCCCGATGCCGCGCACGGCGGAGTAGACGCCGGCGGAGATGCCGTCGTGCAGGACCTGCACGGGCTTCGAGGCCGGACCGAGACCCACCGTGCGCAGGGCGGCGAACACCGTGTCGGAGATCGCCCGGTGGGTGCCCTCGACGGGCCGCGAGATGATGTCGACGGCCTCGGACGCGACACCGGCCGCCCCCCGGACCTCGTTGCGAGGGGCGGGAAGCGGCCGGTGGTCGGTCATGCCGTCAGACGGTACCTGAGGTCACAGGTACTGACCCGTGTTGGACGCGGTGTCGATCTCCTTGCCCTGCGTCGAGCCCTTGCCGGTGACGAGCGTGCGGATGTAGACGATCCGCTCGCCCTTCTTGCCGGAGATGCGGGCCCAGTCGTCGGGGTTGGTCGTGTTCGGCAGGTCCTCGGACTCGGCGAACTCGTCCACCACGGCGTCGAGCAGGTGCTGCACCCGCAGACCGGACTGCTTGGTCTCCAGGTGCGACTTGATCGCGGACTTCTTCGCCCGCCCGACGATGTTCTCGATGACCGCGCCGGAGTTGAAGTCCTTGAAGTACAGGACCTCCTTGTCCCCGTTGGCGTAGGTCACCTCGAGGAACCGGTTGTCGTCGGTCTCGGCGTACATCCGCTCGACGACCCGCTCGATCATGCCGTCGAGGCACGCCTGGCGGTTGCCGCCGAACTCGGCGACGTCCTCGTCGTGGACCGGCAGGCCCTCGATGAGGTACTTGCCGAAGATGTCGATCGCCGCCTCCGCGTCGGGACGCTCGATCTTGATCTTCACGTCGAGCCGGCCCGGCCGCAGGATCGCGGGGTCGATCATGTCCTCGCGGTTGGACGCGCCGATCACGATGACGTTCTCGAGGCCCTCGACACCGTCGATCTCGCTGAGCAGCTGCGGGACGATCGTCGTCTCGACGTCGCTGGACACGCCCGACCCGCGGGTGCGGAAGATCGAGTCCATCTCGTCGAAGAACACGATCACCGGAGTGCCCTCGGACGCCTTCTCGCGCGCCCGCTGGAAGATCATCCGGATGTGCCGCTCGGTCTCGCCGACGAACTTGTTGAGCAGCTCGGGGCCCTTGATGTTGAGGAAGTGCGCCTTGATGTCGCGGCTGTCCTCACCGCGCTGCTCGGCGACCTTCTTCGCCAGCGAGTTCGCCACCGCCTTCGCGATGAGCGTCTTGCCGCAGCCGGGCGGGCCGTAGAGCAGGACGCCCTTCGGCGGGCGGAGCTGGTACTCGCGGAAGAGGTCCGCGTGCAGGAACGGCAGCTCCACCGCGTCGCGGATGGAGTCGATCTGCCGCGAGAGGCCGCCGATGTCGGTGTACGCGACGTCGGGGACCTCCTCCAGCAC
This sequence comes from Actinomycetospora sp. NBRC 106378, assembly GCF_030269685.1. GTDB lineage: Bacteria > Actinomycetota > Actinomycetes > Mycobacteriales > Pseudonocardiaceae > Actinomycetospora. Next base: position 397,350 of record NZ_BSTT01000003.1, on the reverse strand, counting down.
GAGCTCCTCGACCTCGGCCTTGGGCACCTTCTCGTAGGCGTAGCCCACCTTGGTGTCGACCATGAGCGAGTCGCCGGGCTTGAGCTCCGGGGAGTCCGGCCCGAACAGCGAGTCGGCGAGGTGGATGACCCGTTCCTCGTCGGCGTGCCCGATGATCAGCGCGCGCGTCCGCGAGCCGTCCTCCTCGGTGAGGACCTCCCGCAGCGAGCAGACCTCGCCGATGCGCTCGTAGTCGCCACCCTCGACGACGGTGAGCGCCTCGTTGAGGCGCACCGACTGGCCACGCGTGAGTTCGGCGGCCTCGACGGCGGGGGACACGGCGACGCGCATCCTCCGGCCGGACGTGAAGACGTCGACCGTCTGATCCTCGTGGAGGGTCAGGAACACGCCGTAGCTCGACGGCGGCTGCGCGAGACGGTCCACCTCCTCGCGGAGCGCGACGAGCTGGGCCCGCGCCTCCTTGAGGGTGTCGGTGAGCTTGTCGTTGCGCTCGGTCAGTTGGGACACCCGCGCCGCCGAGTCCGCGAGCCGCTGCTCGAGGATCCGGGTGTGGCGCGGGGACTCGGTCAGTTTCCGACGCAGCAGGGCGACCTCTTCTTCGAGGAATCGCACCTGCGCGGCCATGTCGGCCGCACCGCGTTCGCGGCCCTGGTCGGATCGGCCCCTGGGGTCGTCGTTCATGCTCACGGCGCCCTCCTCCCGCTACTCCGTGGCGTCACCGTACCCGGGAATCCGGGTGTCCGTGGAGTAGCGAGCCGGTGACGGACTTCTCGCGCCGTTGGCTTGCTTTTGTCACCGAGCGTGCTTCTTGCGGGTTCAGACGTGTGCTACCGACTCCGCGTCGGGCGGCGCTGCACCCGCGGCGGGGTGACCCCGTCGGCGAGCCGGCGGGCGGTCACGAGGAACGCGGTGTGGGCGATCATCCGGTGCTCCGGACGAACTGCCAGCCCGACGCTGTGCCAGGGCCTGACCAGCGATTCCCAGGCCTGCGGCTCGGTCCAGCCGTTCTGGTCGCGCAGGGCCTCGGTGAGGGTCGAGAGCTGGGTGGTGGTGGCCACGTAGCCCACCAGCACGCCCCCGGGAACCAGGACGTTCCGGACGGTGTCCAGGACCTCCCACGGTGACAGCATGTCGAGCACGACCCGGTCGAACGTGCCGGTGGCGTCCGCCATGTCACCGAGGTGGACGTGCCAGTTCGGCGGGTGCTCGCCGAAGAACCGGACCACGTTGGCCTCGGCGTGCTCGAGGTGGTCGTCGCGGATTTCGTAGCTCGTGACGGTGCCCTCCGGCCCCACCGCGCGCAGGAGACTGCAGGTCAGGGCCCCGCTGCCCGCCCCGGCCTCGAGCACGTTCGCTCCCGGGAACACGTCGCCCCACATGACGATCTGCGCCGCGTCCTTCGGGTAGATGACCTGCGCGCCGCGCGGCATGGCGAGCACGTAGTCGGGCAGCAGCGGCCGCAGCGCGAGGTAGGGCGTGTTCGCCGCGGAGTGCACGACGCTGCCCTCGGGGGCGCCGATCAGCTTGTCGTGCGCGATGGCCCCGCGGTGGGTGTGGTAGCTCTGCCCGGGCTCCAGGACGAGGCTGAAGTGCCGGCCCTTCGGGTCGGTCAGCTGCACCCGGTCACCCGGGAGGAACGGCCCGGACCGGGCGGGCCCGCGCCGGTCGGTCTCCGTGTTCCCGACGGCGGGGTCGGTCGCCCCGGGCGCGTCGTCGTGCGGTGCGGGGAGGGCGGCGTCGTCGGCCGCCACGTCGGGGTCACCGTGCCCGTCGGCGATCGTGTCGTCGCCCGTGGTGTCGGCGACCGTGTCGTCGCCCGTGGTGTCGGCGACCGTGTCGTCGGCCGTCATGTCGTCGGCGAGCGCCGGCTCGTCGTGCACCGGCCCGTCGTCGGGCTGTTCGGCGGTGGCGTCGGTCGGGTGCACGGCGGTCAACCCTAGGCGGCCACCTCCAGGGCCCCGGTCGCCCCCTCGCCGGACCATGATCGCGATTTCGTGCGCGACGCGCGCAAGCCCTGATGCGACGCGCTCACGAAGTCCTGATCTCCGCCCTGCCGCGGGTCGCGAGCACCTCCTGGACGGTGCGGACGAACCCCTCGGGGTCGTCCCGCAGCTCGAACCAGTTCGTCCGGATCACGATCCAGCCCTCGACCATCAGCGCGTTCTGCCGACGCGCGTCCCGGAGGAAGGCGCGCAGATCCCGGTGGTAGGCCCATCCATCGATCTCCACCACCACCAGCTGGTCCACGAACGCGAGGTCGAGGACCGCCCGGCCGTAGGCACGGAGCCGGACCTCGTGGTCGGCGGTCCACCCTCGGATCCCGGCCGCCCGCAGGCTGCTGTGCGCCCGACGTTCGGCCTCGGACCGCGCTCCCCCGCCGGCGAGGACGAGCAGCGTGAACGCGAGGGCCGCTCCGTGTCGGCCCGCCCCGAGCCGATGGGCCCGCCACATCGCCTCGAGGTCGACGCCCGCCTGGAGCGCCTGGTCCATGAGGCGCGCACCGAGGGACAACCCCAGGGAGACGACGGCGGCCAGCACGGTGGCGGGCTTCTTCGTCACGGCCACCCCGTCGACCACCACGCGTTCGCCGTCGGGCACGGCGCGGTGCACGAATCGGACCCCAGGTCGTGGCTTCAGGCGCGTGCCGTGCGGGACGGCCACCTCGATCACGGCCGGACAGATGTCCGTCAGGCGCCACCAGAAGGCGGCCGCGCACCCGACGACGGTGCCGACCTGCCCCACCGACAGCGCGACGGCCCGCACCCGGGAGCGGGGCGTCACGGCGTGGTCGGCGGCCCTCAGGACGCCGTGCAGGTCCTTCTGCCACTCCCCCTTCTTCACCCGCGTGGCGATCTGGGCGCGCGTGAACCCGGCCTCCGTCGCCTGCGCGGTGCTCAGCAGCCCGTCCTGGGTACGGATGAGCGTTCGGACCCGGTCGTCCCGGTTCGGCTGTCCCACACGGGCTCTGACGCAGCCGGTGCCGCCGCGGATCCCTCCGACGCGTCCCTCGTGGACTTCGTGAGCGCGTCGCAGCACGGCCTGGGCGTGTCGCTCACGACGTCGCGATCACCGGAGCGGCGTCCCGCTGAGGAGGACCGAGGTTGTCGGGGGTCGCCTCTACCGTGCGGGACATGATCGAGACGACGAGCCCCACCGTCCCCGCCCCGCGCGCTCCGCAGGAGGGCCGGACCCGGCGGCGGCCGGCACTGTCCCCGTCCCGGGCCGGGGACTTCAAGCAGTGCCCGCTGCTCTACCGCTTCCGGGCGGTGGACCGCCTCCCGGAGCGGCGCAGCCCCGCCCAGCTGCGCGGGATCGTGGTGCACGCGGTGCTGGAGCGGCTCTTCGCGCTCGACCCACCGCTGCGCCGACCTGAGCGGGCTCACCGGCTCCTGGCCGAGGTGGTCGCCGAGCTCGACGACGACGACCACGCGCTGCTCGGCGACCCGGCCGCGGCGGCCGCCCTCGTCGACGCGTACTTCGCGATGGAGGACCCCCGGCGGCTGCGGCCCGAGGCGTGCGAGGTGTACCTGGAGACCGAGCTCGCGTCCGGGGTCGGGCTGCGCGGCTACGTCGACCGGCTCGACGTCTCGCCGGAGGGCGACGTGCGGATCGTCGACTACAAGACCGGGTCGGCGCCCCGCGAGGTGTTCGAGGCCCGGGCCCTGTTCCAGCTGAAGTTCTACGCGCTCGTCCTGCTGCGGGCCCGCGGCGTGCTGCCCCGCCAGCTGCGGTTGATGTACCTCGCCGACGGCCAGAGCCTCACCCACGCGCCGTCGGTGGCCGAGCTGGAGCGGTTCGAACGAACCGTCGTGGCGCTGTGGGCCGCGATCCTGCGTGCGGCGCCCACCGGCGACTTCCGGCCGAACCCGGGTCGGGCGTGCAGCTGGTGCTCCCACCAGGCAGTCTGCCCAGCGTTCGGCGGTACGCCGCCGGACTACCCCGGCTGGCCCGGTGACAGCCGCGACGTGCGCCCCGACGAGACCGTGGAGACCGCTCCCCCATGACCGCCCCCGTCCCCGAGCCCTACTTCCGTCTCCTCGACGACGACCGGCAGGACGGCACGCGGGTGGAGGCCTCCGCGTCGACGGCCGGGCCGTGGTTCGCGGACGCACAGCACATGGGCCCGCCCAGTGCCCTGCTGGTGCGGGCCCTGGAGCGGTGCTCGGGGCGCGACGACGTGCGGCTCGCCCGGGTGACCGTGGAGGTGCTCGGCAAGGTGCCGGTGGGCGAGCTCGTCGTCCGCGCGGAGGTCACGCGGTCCGGGCGCACCATCGAGCTGGTCACCGCCGAGCTCGCCGCGCCCGACCCGGCGACGGGCACGACGCGCGCGGTCGCCCGGGCCCACGCCTGGTTCCACGGTGTCGGTGACACCACAGGGGTGGTCACGGTGCCGGGCACGGCGATGCCGACGATGCCGGGTCCCGAAGCCGGGTCCTCCCGTGACATCCCCGACGGCTGGCTGCCGGGCTACCTGACGTCGGTGGACTGGCGGTGGATCTGGGGCGGGCTCGACGTCGACGGGCCCGGGCAGGCGTGGGGTCGACTGCGGGGGCAGGTGGTGGAGGGCGAGGAGCCGTCCCCGGTCCAGCGCCTCGCCGCGGTGGCCGACTCGACCAACGGGTGCGCGAGCCGGCTCGACCTCCGGCGCTGGCTCTTCGTCAACACCGACCTGACCCTCCACCTGCACCGGGTGCCGAGCGGCGAGTGGACCGGACTCGACGCCGACAGCGTCATCGGACCCGAGGGGACCGGTACGGCGTACTCGGTGCTGCACGACGAGCAGGGGCCGGTCGGCCGCGCCGCCCAGGCGCTGACCGTCCGACCCCGCTAGGAGCCCGTCGGAGAGCCCGCAGGGGCCAGCTCAGCGGCCGGCCACGCCCATCCGCGCCACGGCGGGGTCGGCCGACGAGGGCGACTCGGCCGGCGGCGGGGTGGCGCCCGGCATGGAGCTCACGCCGCCGTGCCCCGGCAGCACCGCGCGGCAGGACTGCAGGGAGGAGGTCACGATGCCGGTGCAGCCGAGATCGGCGAGCTCGTCCATGACGTCGTTGACGCGGCTGCGGCGCACCATCGACCGGACCGCGACCCAGCCCTCGAGCGACAGCGGCGCGACGGTCGGCGACTGCACCCCGGGCGTGATCTGGACGGCCTCGTCCTGGACGACCTGCGGGCAGTCGTAGTCGAGCATCACGTACTGCCGGGCGAACACCACGCCGCGCAGCCGCTCGATGAAGCGGTACTTGGCCTTCGTGATCTCCGGCGAGTCGGGTTGCTGGTCGAACTTGGCGTTGCGGTCGACGATCACGGCCTCGGACTCGAGGATCGGGTCGCCGATCGGCTCGAGGCCGTGCTGGGCGAGCGTGCGGCCGGTCGAGACGACGTCGGCGATGGCGTCGGCCACCTCCAGCTCGATCGAGACCTCCACGGCCCCGTCGAGGCGGATGACGTCCTTGGCCGAGATGCGCTGCTGGGCGAGGTTGGCGCGCACCAGGCGCGGGAAGGAGGTCGCGATCCGCTTGCCGGCGAGGTCCTGCACCGTCCAGCCGCGGGCCATCGGGGCCGCATAGCGGAACTGCGAGTTGCCGAACCCGAGTTTGAGCACCTCGTTGACCGAGGCCGACGACTCCTCGGTCAGGTCGTGCCCGGTGATCCCCAGGTGGAGCTGGCCCTCGGAGACGTAGGTCGCGATGTCCTTGGGGCGGAGGTAGAAGAACTGCACGCCGTTGTTGCGGTCGTGCAGGGACAGGTCACGGTTGTCCGACCGCTGCCGGTACCCGGCGTCGCGCAACATGCGCGACGCCTCCTCGGCGAGGGACCCCTTGTTCGGGACGGCGACGCGGAGCATGGCTCTCTCCTGGCGGCACCGCGGATCGCCGCGATGCCCGAGTCGATTGGTTCAGAGGTACTTGTACACGTCGTCGAGCGTCAGCCCGCGACCGAGCATGATCACCTGCGTCCGGTAGAGCAGCTGGGAGATCTCCTCGGCGAGCTTGTCGTCGGTCTCGTGCTCGGCGGCCAACCACACCTCGCCCGCCTCCTCCAGCACCTTCTTGCCCTGTGCGTGGACCCCGGCGTCGAGCGCGGCGACCGTGCCGGAGCCCTCGGGTCGATCGCGTGCCTTGGTGCTGAGCTCCTCGAAGAGCCCCTCGAACGTCTTCACGTCGGAAAATGGTCGCATCATCCGCCCGGTCGGGCTGCACCGGCGGGGGCACCTGCTCCGGACGGTCCTGGACCATCGGCGGAGTGCAATCGCGGAAGCACCACTCACTGCTCCGAACGAACTAATCGACGTTCGCCGACAGGAGCAACCGCACGTCGCTCAGCGTGAACCCTTCGAGGGACGCCCGATGAGTACGCCGTGGCCCGTCCGGGACCGGCGGGCCCGCGGGGACGACGAGCACCCACGCGCCGGCCGCCTCCGCCGAGGCCGCGCCGGTCGGTGAGTCCTCCACCGCGACCGCGGTACCCGGGTCGACTCCGAGCAACTCGCAGGCCCGGCGGTAGGGCGCCGGGTCGGGCTTGGTGGCCGTGACCTCGTCGCCGCACACGGTCACGTCGAACCACTCGCGGCCGATCTGGTCCAGCGCGACCTCGGTGAGCTCGCGGTAGGTGCTCGTCACCAGGGCCGTGGCGAGGCCGGCCGCGCGCACCGTCTCCAGCGCCGCGCGCGCCCCGGGCCGCCACGGCAGGCCTTGCACGAAGACCTCGTGGGTGCGGTCGAGCAGCCAGCGACCCGCCTTCTCGACCGAGGCCTCGTCGTCGGGAAGGCCGACCTCGCGCAGCACCGTGGCGGAGGTGCGACGCAGGCTGGAGCCCGTGAGGTCCTCGCGGGTCGCGAGGGAGAGCTCGCCGCCCAGGTGGGCGGCGAGCTCCGTCATCGTGATCGACCAGAGGCCCTCGGAGTCGACCAGCGTGCCGTCCATGTCCCAGAGGACCGCGGCGAGACCGGGAGACGTCATGCGTCGAAGGCCCTACGCGTTGAAATACTTGGCCTCCGGGTGGTGGACCACCAGCGCGTCCGTCGACTGCTCCGGGTGGAGCTGGTCCTCCTCGGAGAGCTCCACGCCGATGCGGCTCGGGTCGAGCAGCTCCACGATCTTCGCCCGGTCCTCGACGTTCGGGCAGGCGCCGTAGCCGAGGGAGTACCGCGCCCCGCGGTAGCCGAGCTTGAAGTACTCGTTGACGTCGGCCGGGTCCTGGTCGGCCATCGTCGAACCGTCGGCGAAGGTCAGCTCCTCGCGGACGCGGCGGTGCCAGAACTCGGCCATCGCCTCGGTGAGCTGCACGCCGAGGCCGTGGACCTCGAGGTAGTCGCGGTAGGAGTTCGCCGCGAACAGCTCGTTGGCGAAGTCCGCGATCGGCTGCCCCATCGTCACCAGGTTCATCGGCATGACGTCGACGCTGCCGAGCTCGGTCGCCTCCTCCCGGGTGCGGAAGAAGTCGGCCAGGCACAGGCGGCGGTCCCGCTTCTGGCGGGGGAACGAGAAGCGGTGCAGCTCGTTCGCGTCGGGCTTGGCCTCGTCGAGCACGACGACGTCCTGGCCCTCGGAGATCACCGGGAAGTAGCCGGCGACGATCGCGGCGTGCGCGAGGATGCCCTCGGACTGCAGCCGGTCGAGCCAGTAGCGCATGCGCGGCCGGCCCTCGGTCTCGACGAGCTCCTCGTAGGAGGGGCCGTCCCCGCCCTTGGAGCCGCGCAGGCCCCACTGCCCGAAGAACGTCGCGCGCTCGTCGAGCAGGGCGGAGTAGTCGGCGAGGCGGACGCCGCGCACGACGCGGGTGCCCCAGAACGGCGGCTGCGGGACCTCGATGCGGCGGGCCACGTCGGAGATCGCGTCCGGGTCGACGGCCTCGACCTCGTCCTTCTCGGCCTCACGCTTGGCCTTGATGCGCTCCGAGCGCTCGCGGCGCTCCTTGCGCTCGGCGGCCTTGGCCTTCTCCTCCTCGGAGGGGCCCTCCCCCGTCATGACGGAGTCCATGAGGCGCAGGCCCTCGAAGGCGTCCTTCGCGTACCGGACGTCGCCCTGGTACAGCTCGCCGAGGTCGTTCTCGACGTAGGAGCGGGTCAGCGCCGCGCCACCGAGCAGCACCGGGTACTTCTCGGCGATCCCGCGGTCGTTCATCTCCTTCAGGTTGTCCTTCATGACCACCGTCGACTTGACCAGCAGCCCGGACATCCCGATGGCGTCGACCTTGTTCTCCTCGGCGGCCTCGAGGATCGCGTTGATCGGCTGCTTGATGCCGATGTTGACGACGTCGTAGCCGTTGTTCGACAGGATGATGTCGACGAGGTTCTTGCCGATGTCGTGGACGTCGCCCTTGACCGTCGCCAGCAGGATCTTGCCCTTGCCGGAGTTCTCGGTCGCCTCCATGTGCGGCTCGAGATGGGCCACGGCCGCCTTCATCACCTCGGCCGAGGCGAGCACGAACGGCAGCTGCATCTTGCCCGCGCCGAACAGCTCGCCGACGACCTTCATGCCACCGAGCAGGTCGGTGTTGATGATCTCGAGCGGGTCCTTCTCCTCCATGCCCGCGTTCAGGTCCTCCTCGAGACCGTTGCGGTTGCCGTCGACGATGCGCTGGGCGAGGCGCTCGAACAGCGGCATGGCCGCGAGCTCCTCGGCGCGCTGGTCCTTCGACGACTGCGCCGAGACGCCCTCGAAGAGGTTCATGAAGTGCTGCAGCGGGTCGTAGCCCTCGCGGCGGCGGTCGTAGACCAGGTCCAGCGCCGCCTCGCGCTGGTCGTCCTGGATCTGCGACATCGGCAGGATCTTCGCCGAGTTCACGATGGCGGTGTCGAGGCCCGCGTCCACGCACTCGGAGAGGAACACCGAGTTGAGCACCTGCCGTGCGGCCGGGTTGAGGCCGAACGAGATGTTCGAGAGTCCGAGCGTGGTCTGGACCTCGGGGTGGCGCTCCTTGAGCTGCCTGATCGCGTTGATCGTCTCGATGCCGTCCTTGCGGACCTCCTCCTGACCGGTGGAGATCGGGAAGGTGAGGCAGTCGATGATGATGTCCTCGGTGCGGATGCCCCAGTTGGTGTTGAGGTCCTCGATGAGGCGGAAGGCGATGCGCGTCTTCCACTCCGCGGTGCGGGCCTGGCCCTCCTCGTCGATGCAGAGACCGACGATGGCGGCGCCGTGCTCCTTGGCGATCCGCATGATCTTCTGGAACCGCGAGTCGGGCCCGTCGCCGTCCTCGTAGTTCACCGAGTTGATCGCGGAGCGGCCGCCGAGCTGCTCCAGGCCGGCCTCGAGCACCTCGGGCTCGGTGGAGTCGAGCACGACCGGCAGCGTCGAGGCGGTCGACACGTCGTGGGCGAGCCGGTTCATGTCCGCCGTGCCGTCGCGGCCGACGTAGTCGATGCAGAGGTCCATCCAGTGCGCGCCCTCACGGGTCTGCGCCTTGGCGATGTCCACGCACTTCTCGTAGTCCTCGGCGACCATCGCCTCGCGGAACGCCTTCGAGCCGTTCGCGTTCGAGCGCTCGCCGATCATCAGCAGGCCGGCGTCCTGGCGGAACGGCACCGAGTGGTACATCGACGAGATGCCCGGCTCGGGCTTCGGGTCGCGCGGGGTCGGCGTGAGGTCGCGGCAGGTCTCGGCGAGCGCGCGGACGTGCTCGTTCGTGGTCCCGCAGCAGCCGCCGACGAGCTGCAGGCCGTAGTCGGTGATGAACGAGGCGCAGTAGTCCGCCAGCTCCTGGGGCTGCAGCGGGTACTCGGGGCCGTTCGGTCCGAGCTCGGGCAGGCCGGCGTTGGGCATCACCGTCACCGGGATGCGCGACTGCCGCGACAGGGCGCGCAGGTGCTCGCTCATCTCGGCCGGGCCGGTGGCGCAGTTCAGGCCGATGCCGTCGATGCCGAGGGGCTCGAGCGCGGTCAGGGCCGCCGTGATCTCGGAGCCGACCAGCATGGTGCCGGTGAGCTCGACGGTGACGTGGCAGATGACCGGGACGCGGCGGCCGTACTGCTCCATCGCCCGGTAGGCGCCGAGGATCGCGGCCTTGGACTGCAGGAGGTCCTGGCAGGTCTCGACGAGGATCGCGTCGGCGCCGCCCTCCAGCTGGCCGAGGACCGACTCGACGTAGGCGTCGCGCAGCTTCGCGTACGGGGCGTGGCCGAGGGTCGGCAGCTTCGTGCCGGGGCCGTTGGAGCCGAAGACGAAGCGCGGGCGGTCGGCGGTCGCGAACTCGTCGGCCGCCTCCCGGGCGATCCTCGTGCCGGCCAGCGACAGCTCGTAGATCCGCTCGGGGATGTCGTACTCGTTGAGGTTCGGCCAGTTGGTGCCGAAGGTGTTCGACTCGATGACGTCCGCGCCGGCGTCGAGGTGGCCCAGGTGGACCTGCTTGACGGCGTCCGGGCGGGACACGTTCAGAATCTCGTTGCACCCCTCGAGATCCTGGAAGTCCTCGAGGGTCAGATCCTGGTCCTGCAGGGCCGTTCCCATCGCGCCGTCACCGATGAGGACGCGGGAGTGCAGGGCTTGCAGGAAAGGTGACTCACTCGGGGTAGTCATCACACGATCGTAACGTGACGAGCGGGTCAACCGTCTGCCCTGCGAGCCTCGTCACGACCCGTAAACTGGCCCGGTGTCCGCCTCCGACGACGCCGGAATCCCTGCTCGAGAGCTGAACGACCCGGTCATGCTGTGTGCGTTCGAGGGCTGGAACGACGCGGGGGACGCCGCGAGCACGGCCGTCGAACACCTCGCCCTGAACTGGGACGCCACGGAACTGGGTGCGATCGACCCCGAGGACTACTACGATTTCCAGGTCTCGCGGCCGACCGTGCGCCTCGTCGACGGGATCAGCCGGGCGATCGACTGGCCGACCACGCGCTTCACGCTCTGCCGTCCGCCGGGGTCCGAGCGGGACCTCGTGCTCGTCCGCGGTATCGAGCCGAACATGCGGTGGCGGTCCTTCGTGGGCGAGATCGTGGCCAAGGCCGAGGAGCTCGGCGTCACCACGGTGATCACGCTCGGTGCGCTCCTGGCCGACACCCCGCACACCCGGCCGGTCCCGGTCACCGGGTCGTCCTTCGACAAGGAGTCGGCCGCCCGCTACGGCCTCTCCAGCTCGCGCTATCAGGGACCCACCGGCGTGACCGGCGTCCTCAACGACGCCTGCGTGCAGGCCGGCATCCCCGCCATCTCCTTCTGGGCCGCGGTCCCCCACTACGTGTCGCAGCCGCCGGCGCCGAAGGCGACGATCGCGCTGCTGCAGCGCGTCGAGGAGGTCCTCGACGTCGAGGTCCCGCTCGGCGGGCTGCCCGAGCAGGCCGAGAAGTGGGAGCGCACCGTCTCCGAGATGGCCGACGAGGACGACGAGGTCCGTGAGTACGTCAAGGCCCTCGAGGAGGCCGGCGACGCGGAGTCCGACCTCCAGGAGGCCTCGGGCGACGAGATCGCCGCCGACTTCGAGCGCTACCTGCGCCGCCGCGACCCGGGCGGTCCGGGCGACGTCGCCGGTGGCTCCAACTTCGGTGGTCCCTGGGAGCGGTAGCCCCCTCTGTGGCAGGAAAGCGTCGTTGCCGGCGTCGGATGCCGGCAACGACGCTTTCCTGCCACGAGGGATGGGTTCAGCGCAGCGTCCGCGCCGACTCGAGCGACAGCACGGGGCCGCGCGGCAGGAGACCGACCACACTGCGCGGGGCCGGGCGCGGCTCGCCCAGCCCGAGCGCGGCCGCCGCAGCCCGTCCGGCGACCGGGAAGACCCGGCCGACCTGGTCCACGACCACCCCGCGCTCGGGATCGAACGGCTCCCCCGGGCCGACCGGCACCACGTACGCACCCGCCCCGGCGATGCGGACCGACGTGACCGCCCCCGGGGCGCCGGGCTCGCCGAGCGGGGTCGGTGGCACCGGTGCGGGCAGGTCGGCCGCCACCGAGACGGTGGTGCGGCCCTCGACCGTCGGGGACGTGCAGGCGACGGGCGCGTCCTCGACGCCCAGGACCTGCGGGAAGGTCCGGGGGTAGGCGCCCAGGTCGACCCCGACCGCGCGGGGCAGGCCGTCGGCCACGGCCACGGGCACCTCGGCGACGCGGGGGTCGGCGCCGGGCGAGGCGAAGCGGACCAGCTCGGCCACGACGTCGGGCACCTCCTGCACCCCGCCGTCGAGCACCACCAGGAACCGGGCGGGTGCGCTGCCCGCGATCCGGGCGACCGCGCCGATCGGCAGTCCCAGCACGCGGGTGCCGGGATCGGTGGGCGCGAGCCCCGCCCCGGGGACGCGCGGCGGCACGAGCGGCGCGCCCTCGGGCAGGGTCGCGAGCAGGGCCGAGCCGGCCGGACGGGCCGGGACGCCCGCGATGGTCAGGCCGCGCACCACGGCGCCCGCCGCCGGGTCGACGGCGGCTCGACGGCCCTCCGCGACCAGCCAGGTCCGCCCGTCGTCGCCGCGCAGCAGCAGGGACTCCCCCGTCGCCAGGGGACGGCCGAGCTCGGCCTGACCGCCGAGCACGATCCCGCGCACGCCGGGACCGGCCGGGACGTCGCAGACCGCCCAGACGTCGGGCGTCGGAGGGCTCGCCGTGTCCGGCAGCACCGAGGGCGCCCCGGTGAGCCCCACGGGCACGGTGCGCTCCACGCCGGCGAGCGCGTCGTCGCGGACGGGCGTCGGGTCGGCCGGGGCGAGACCGGCGTCCGGGTCGGCGCGCCGCGGGTCGACGTCGGCGGCGAGCAGCCGGGCCGAGGTGAGGTCGGTGGTGGGTACGAGGCGCGGCGACGGCTCGCGTGCCACGACGTAGAGCGCCCCGCTCGGGACGCCCCGGACGATGGTCGCCGCCCGCCAGTCGGTGTCGCCCCGCACCAGCCCGACCACGGCGGCCGCCGCGAGCCCGAGCGCCGCCAGCACGGCCCCGACCACCACCGCCCGACGGCGGGTGTGCTCCGGATCGCGGTCGGCGTGCGGGTCCCGCTCGACGAGGGCCTGGTCGAGCCGCCGCGCCGCCCCTCGCCGCGCCCGGGCCTGGGCGGCCGTCGCGGGGGGCGCGGGGCGGGACATGCGCTACTCGGCGATCGCGTGCGCGCGCAGGTCGTCGAGGTCCACCCACTCCAGCGTGCGCGCGTGGGTGGCCTCGAGGACGACGGGCGGAGCGACCCCGCCGTCGAGGGCCTCCTTCCACCGGCCCGCGCACAGACACCAGCGGTCGCCCGGCGTCAGCCCGGGGAACCCGGTGTCGGCGCGCGTCAGGTCGTTGCCGCGGGCGGCGGAGAACTCCAGGAACTCGGCGGTGACGCGGGCGCACACGGTGTGCACGCCGGCGTCGTCCGCACCGGTCTCGCAGCAGCCGTCGCGGTAGAAGCCGGTGACGGGGTCGTGGCTGCAGTCGGCGAGCTCGCCGCCGAGCACGTTGCGGGCCATCGGGGTCCTCCTGGTCTCGACCGTCAGCGCAGGGTGACGCCGAGCAGGGCGTCGATCGCGGTCGCCGCCCGGGACCCGCCGTCGGGAAGGGTCCCGGAGCCGGGTCGCCGGAGCGCCTCGTCGGCCCACGCGTCGATCGCGACGAGGGCACCGGGGCTGTCGAGGTCGTCGGCGAGGTGGCCGCGGACCTTCTCGATCGTGTCGGTCGGGTCGGGCGCCGCGTCGAGCGAGACCGCCTCCCGCCACCGGTGCAGCCGGGCCTGGCCGCCGGTCAGGAGGTCGGCGGTCCACGAGCGGTCGGTGCGCCAGTGGCCCGAGAGCAGCGCGAGGCGCACGGCCATGGGGTCGACCCGGTCGGCTCGCAGGCGGGAGACGAAGACGAGGTTGCCCTTCGACTTCGACATCTTCTCGCCGTCGAGGCCGATCATCCCGGCGTGGCAGTAGTGGCGGGCCATCGGGTGGATGCCGGTGAGGGCCTCGCCGTGGGCCGAGCCGAACTCGTGGTGGGGGAAGGCGAGGTCGGACCCGCCGCCCTGCACGTCGTAGGCGTCCCCGAGGCGGTTCATCGCGATCGCGGTGCACTCGACGTGCCAACCCGGCCGGCCGTCGCCGAGGTCGGAGGACCAGGACGGCTCGCCCTCCCGGGCGGTGCGCCAGAGCAGGGCGTCGAGCGGGTGGCGCTTGCCGCGCCGGTCGGGATCACCGCCGCGCTCCGGGAAGATGCGCTCCATCTCCGCGGTCGAGTACCGGGAGACGTAGCCGAAGTCGGCGGTCGTCGTGTGGTCGAAGTAGACGTCGGGGTGCTCCGGGTCGTCCGCCCGGTAGGCGGCCCCGGAGGCCAGGAGCTTGCCGACCAGCTCGGTGATCTCGTCCATCGCCTCGACCGCGCCGATGTAGTCCTGCGGCGGGAGGACCCGCAGCGACTCCATGTCCTCGCGGAAGAGCGCGGTCTCGCGCATGCCCAGGACGACCCAGTCGTCCGAGTCGCGCTCCGCCCGCTCGAGCAGCGGGTCGTCGATGTCGGTGACGTTCTGGACGTAGTGCACGTCGTGCCCCGCGTCGCGCCAGCACCGGTTGACGAGGTCGAAGGCCAGGTAGGTCGCGGCGTGCCCGAGGTGGGTCGCGTCGTAGGGGGTGATCCCGCAGACGTACATCCGGGCGCCGGACGCGCCGGGCGCGGTGGGGCGGATCTCGCCGGCCGAGGTGTCGAACAGCCGCAGCGGGGGCGGTGTGCCGGGCACCGGGGGGACGTCGACTCCAGACCACGAACGCATGCCGCCGACCTTATGCCCACCCGCGCCGTGACCGGTGGTGAACGGTCCGGGCAGAGGCACTCGGAGGGTCCCGGTCGGGTCCCGTCGCAGGTCCGCCGCGGGCGAGCACGACGGGCCTGTCCCGGAGGAACCGGGACCCGACCGGGGATGGCGGGAGTCGCGGGGGGGTTCGACTCCTGCCGTATCCCAGAGTAACCGACCCGCTAGGACCGATCGGGTGGACCCATTCGCCGGAACCGGTTACTTCCAGCACATTCGTGACAGGGAGCCACAGGGTGATCCTTTGTCTCCGGCTCCTCAGCGCCGGCGACTGTGGAGGTAGTCACTCACGACCGCCGCCCCGAGGCCGTCGAGGTCCGGAGCCACGACCCGTCCGCCGCTGCGACGGGCGACCATGTCGACGAAGGCCTCCAGCCGCGGGTCCTCACCCAGCATGAAGACCGTCAGCGCGGCCTTGAGGCGGGCGATCGCGTCCACCTCGTTCAGCGTGGCCCGCAGCGTCTCCGGCGTCGGCGGGTAGTCGAAGACCGCGTGCCCGTCCGGCTCGAGGTGCGCGGTCGGCTCGCCGTCGGTGACCACGAGCACGACCGGCGCCGCGTCGGAGTGCCGACGCAGGTGCCGGCCCGCGAGCAGCAGGGCGTGGTGCAGGTTGGTGCCCTGCTCCCACACCCCCTCCAGCCCGGTGAGCTGCGCGAGGTCGACCGCCTGGGCGTGCCGCCCGAACGTGATGATCTGCAGGGCGTCGCCACGGAAGCGCGTCGACACCAGGTGGTGCAGGGCCAGGGCGGTGCGCTTCATCGGCACCCACCGGCCGTCGGCCACCATCGACCACGACGTGTCCACGCACAGCGCGACCGCCGCCCGCGTGCGCTGCTCGGTCTCGACGATCTCCACGTCGGTGACGTCGAGGGCCCGCGTGTCACCGCCTGCCTTGCGCAGCTCGGCGTTGAGCAGCGTGCGGGAGGTGTCCCAGCGCTCGGTGTCGCCGAACGCCCACGGGCGGGTCGCCCCGCTCGCCTCCCCCGCGGCGCCGGAACGCTGCGTCTCCCGCTCGCCCCGGCGGGTCGAGAGCGATCCGACGACGTCGCGCAGCGCGGACTGGCCGAGCTGGCGCAGCGCCTTGGGCGACAGGGTCAGCGCCCCGTCCGGGCCGCGCTCGAACACGCCCTGGTTCTCCAGCTCGCGCTCGAGCTCCGCGAGCCGCTGGGCGTCGACTCGGGCCTGCCGGCCCAGCGACGCCTCGAGGGCCTCCAGGTCGATGTCCTCCATGCGCGCGCCCGGGTAGCTCTGCGAGAGCTGCTCGGACAGCGAGTCGAGCTGCGCGAGCTGCTCCATCGCCCGCGTCGCCTCGCCCATGCCCATCGGGTTGTCGCCCCGGAAGCGGCCCTGCCCGTCCCAGTCCTCGCCGGGCCGCATCGCCTGCAGCTGCGAGTCCAGCCGGGAGAGCTGCTCGGCCAGCCGCGGGTCGCCGAAGGCCGACTGCATCAGGCCCTCGAGCTCGGCCCGCTGCTCGGCCGACAGCGAGTTCATCATCCGCTGGGCGGCCGCCGACCGCTGCGCCAGGATGTCGACCAGTTCCTCGACGTTCTTCGGGTTCTCCGGGAAGTACTGCCCGTGCTTGCCCATGAACTCCGCGAACTGCTCCGCGGTGTCCTCGCCCCGGCCGTGCGACTCCAGCAGGTCGTTGAGGTCGGAGAGCATCTCGCGCACCCCCTCGACGTCCTCGGGGCTCGCGTTCTGCATCGCCTCCTTCATGCCCTGGAAGCGCTGGTCGAGGGCCTCGCGGCCCATCAGATCCTGGATCTGCTGGTACGCCTGACGCGCCTCGGCGTTGCGCCAGTCGTAGTTCTGCAACTCGTTCACGGCGCCGGCGGTCGAGTCCGGGAGCGCGTCGAGCGACATCTCCCGGAACCGCGCGTCGTCGGAGTCCTCGGCCTGCAGCGAGTTCCGCTCGGCCTCGAGCGCCTGGTCGAGGAGCTCCCGGATCTCCTGGAGCGTGCCGTCGATCCGGTTCTCGCGCTGCAGGTTGCGACGCTGCTGGTTGAGGCGGCGCTGCAGGTCGTCGAGACCCTGCTGGTCGCGCAGCCCCCGACGCATCAGCTCGCGCATCGCCTGGCGGGGGCTGGTGCCCTCCATGACGTCGCGCCCGAGCTGGTCCATCGCCTCGCGGATGTCGAACGGCGGGGCGAGCGGGTCGGGTCCGTCGTAGAACCGGCCGTAGGAGTACCGACCGGGCGAGGGCCTGCGGCCCCCGCTGTCACTGGGTTCAGCCGCCATAGGTGACCGTGTCCTCGTCGGAGTCGCTGTCCTTGGCCAGCTTGCGGGTGAGGTACAGGTGCTCGAGCGCCAGCTCGACGGCCGAGGCGAGGGGCCCTGGAGCCTCGGTGTCGCCCGCGCCGAGGCGGTCGGCGACCGTGCGGACGACCGGGATCGACGGGAGGGCGGCGACCACCTCGCGGGCCGGCACCCGCTCCCCCGTGACCACTCGGCGGCCCTCGGCGACGGCGTCGGCGAGCGGGCCGAGGTCGACCCCGGCGAGCCGCTTGCGGGCCGTCTCGGCGACCGCGCGCCGCAGCAGGTGCGTCAGGAGCTCCTCCTCGCGGCCCTCCTCGCCGGACTCGAACTCGAGCTTGCCGCGCAGCACCGGCGGCACCGCCTCGAGGTCGACCGGGCGGGCGACCGGGGCGTCCTCCCCCGTCACCGCGGCCCGGCGCAGCGCCGCCGCGGCGACGGTCTCGGCGGCGGCCACGGAGAACCGCGCCGAGACGCCGGAGCGCTGGTCGATCGCGCTCGCGCCGCGCAGGTTGCGGGTGAAGCGGGCGATGACCTCGAGCAGGTGGTCGGGCACCTCGGCGACGACGTCCGCCTCCTGCTGGATGAGCCGGACCTCCCCGGCGACCTCCAGCGGGTAGTGCGTGCGGACCTCGGCGCCGAAACGGTCCTTGAGCGGCGTGATGATGCGGCCGCGGTTGGTGTAGTCCTCGGGGTTGGCGCTCGCGACGAGGAGGATGTCGAGCGGCAGGCGCAGCGTGTAGCCGCGGACCTGGATGTCCCGCTCCTCCATGACGTTGAGCAGCGCGACCTGGATGCGTTCGGCGAGGTCGGGCAGCTCGTTGACCGTCACGATCCCGCGGTGCGCGCGCGGCACGAGGCCGTAGTGGATCGTCTCCGGGTCACCGAGCGAGCGGCCCTCGGCGACCTTCACCGGGTCGACGTCCCCGATGAGGTCCGCGACGCTCGTGTCCGGCGTCGCGAGCTTCTCGGCGTACCGCTCGGAGCGGTGCCGCCAGCCGATCCCGAGCGCGTCGCCCTCGAGCGTCACGCGCCGGATGCTCGCCGGGATGATCGGCTGCTCCGGGTGCTCGCCGAGCTCCGAGCCGGCGATGACGGGGGTCCACTCGTCGAGGAGCGCGACGAGGCTGCGCAGCAGACGGGTCTTGCCCTGACCGCGCTCCCCGAGGAGCACGACGTCGTGCCCGGCGAGGATCGCGCGCTCGAACTGCGGCAGCACGGTGCGCTCGAAACCGACGATGCCGGGCCAGGGGTTCTCGCCGGCGCGCAGCGTCGCCAGCAGGTTGTCGCGCAGCTCGTCACGGACGCTGCGCGGGGTCTTCGCGGGGTGATCGCTCGCGCGGAGCTCACCCAGGGTCGTGGGGAGGCCCTCGGGGGGCGTCGGCGTGGTGCTGGGAGCCGTGGCCTGGTTCGGGCGCGGGGTGCTCACCTTCTCCACGCTACGACGGCATCGGCTCCTCTGCCTGGCCCAGCCGATCCCACCTTCCCGACGTCGGGTCGGCGCAGGTCGCGCCCGCTGAGGGTGTCGGGTGGTCCGGCCCGCCGGAGCATGATCACGTCGAGGGGACGGTGATGGCCGTTCTGGAGATCGACATCGGCCATGACGGTCCCCTCGACGTGATCATGATCCCGGGCTTCGCCCGAACGGGTCCGGCGTGCCGGTCGGGGATCTCCCCGAGTCTCGACACCCACACGAGTTGACTGCCGCACCTGCCGACGAACTGTCCGGTTCGTCGGGGTCGACCGGGTCGGGGGGCTCGCGCGTGAAGACGACGCTGATGGTGACCGGGGTGGGGCTGCTCGCCCTGGTGATGACGGCCGGGACCGGTCGGGGGGTCCTCGGCATGACCCTCGGTGGCGCCGCGGTCCTGGCCCTGTTCGCCGGGATCGCGGTGTGGGTCCGGCGCACGATGTCGCACCACTGATGCGGGTACTGCTCGACGACCTGGCCCGCACGCCTCCGCCGCGGGCGACGGTCGCGCTCGCGGTCGTGGCCGCGGTCCTTCTCGCGCTCGCGGCGTTCGTGTCGGTCCCTCCGGCCGCATCCCGGTGCGCGCCGGTCGGACCGCCGACCCATCTCGACCGCACGCCCCTCCCGTCGTCCGACCCGATCTCGATCACCGTCGGGTCCATCGACGCGTGCTCGTCGCTCCAGCCCGTGGGCGTCGACACGCAGCGCCGCATCGAGGTGCCGTCGGTCCACACCCCGGAGCAGGCCGGCTGGTACCGGCTCGGTCCGACGCCCGGGGAGCTCGGCCCGGCGGTCGTGGTCGGGCACGTCAACGGCGACGGCCGCGAGGGCGTCTTCGCCGATCTCGACGACGTCGAGCAGGGCGACCGCATCGCCGTCACGCGGCGGGACGGGCGGACGGCGTCGTTCACCGTCACCACGGTCGTCCAGGCGGACAAGGACGAGTTCCCGACGACGGCGGTCTACGGCGACACCCGCGACGCCCAGCTCCGGCTCATCACCTGCGGCGGCGCCCTCGATCGCTCCGCCCACCGCTACGACGACAACGTCATCGTCTTCGCCGCCTACGACGGCTGGACGTCCACCCCATGAAGGAGACACCCGTGAAGCGCCTCGCATCCGCCGTCGCCGTGTCGGCGGTCCTCGTGCTCACCCCGGTCGTGCTCGCCGGCACGGCGTCCGCGCAGACGTTCTCGAACTGCACGGAGGCCGCGGCTGCCGGCGTCGACAACATCCCCGCCTCGTCGCCCGCCTACAGCGCCGACCTCGACAGCGACGGGGACGGCGTTGCCTGCGAGAAGGACGGCGCAGGGTCCGGCTCCGGGTCGGATGGCAGCACCGGGTCGACGAGTCAGGACGAGTCGGTGTCGTCGTCCGGGTCCTCCCGGCCCGACCAGGTGACGGTCGTCCCCGAGGGCGGGGCGGAGACCGGCGACGGCAGCACCGAGACCGGTTCGGGCTGGTGGGTCGGCGGGGGTCTCCTCGCCGCGGCCGCCGGGCTGCTCGGCGCCCGCCGCTCCCGCTCGCGCGTCTGACCGGCCTGCGAGACGTCTCTCATCGGGCTCCCGGGGGCAGCCGGAGCCCGATGGAAGACGTCTCGCCGAACGGTGGTGACGTCGAGGGGCAGCCGGAGCCCGATGGGTGACGTCTCGCGGGGTCGGACCGGGCGTGGCGCGCTGCTGACGTCCAGCATCCGCCGTGTGCCACCGCTGACGCCGCTCACCCCACGACCGACCTCAGCGCACGGCGCCCACCGCGACCCGCGACCCGTCGTCGGCACGCGTGCGGCGCAGCGAGAACCACATCCCGAGCAGGCCGACCAGCAGCACGGGGACGTGCACGGCCATGGCGACGCGGAAGACGTCGACGTCCCAGTCGGCGGGCGAACCGGCGCCCTGCAGGTCGAGCAGCACCCCCACGAGCGCGACGACGAGCAGCGACGAGATGAACCCGCCGACGTTCGTCATCCCCGACGCCCGGCCGATCGAGCCGGGCGGCACGGCGGAGCGGGCGACGTCGAACGCCACGAGCGAGGCTGACCCGCCGCTGGCGAGGACCACCACCAGCACCACGAGCAGCGCGAACGGCACCGGGCCGGGCCAGGCGAGGACCAGGCACCACGCGAGGGCCTGCGCCACCACCGACGCGGCGACCACGGTGACCCGCCGGTGCGGGAACCGGCCGGAGAGCACCCCGAACAGCGGGCCGAACAGGATCGTCACGAGGACGACCCCGCTGGTCATCACGCGCGCCGGACCGACCGGGACGCCCTCACCCGCCGTCAGGAACGGGAAGCCCCAGAGCAGGCCGAAGACGTTCGCCGAGAACGGTGAGGCGAAGTGGCACCAGAAGCCGAGCCGGGCGCCGGGGGTGGCGACGACCTCGCGCAGGCGCCCCTCGTCGGCTGCACCGGACACCCCGAGCGGCCCGGTCCGGACGATCAGGGCGGCCGCGACCGCCACCAGGCCCGTCGCCCCGCCCGCGACGAGGTAGGCCGCGGTCCAGCCCGAGCTCACGACGAGGCCGGCGAGCGGGATGGCGGACACGGCCTGCCCGAACTGGCCGAGGATGCCGGAGAGCTGGTTGACGACGGGCACGCGGCGCGGGGCGAACCAGGTGGGGACCAGGCGCAGGATGCTCACGAACATGACGGCGTCGCCGGCTCCGGCGAGGACCCGGCCGACGACCGCGACCGGGAACGACGGCGCCACGGCCAGCAGCACCTGCCCCACCGCGACGAGCACCGCCCCGCCCGCGATGAACCGTTTCGGCCCGAAGCGGTCCACCAGCACGCCGGCCGGGATCTGCAGCGCGGCGTACACGCCGAGCGAGAGCACGGCGAGCAGCGAGAGCACCCCCGCCGAGACGCCGAAGCGTTCGGCGGCGACGGGCCCGGTCGCGGCGAGGGCGGAGCGGCCCACGACCGAGCAGACGTACGCGCCGACCGCCGTGCCCCAGACGAGCAGCCTCACAACGTGCGGGACCCGCCGATCGGGAGTTCCCAGAGGTCGTCGCGGTCGCGGCCGGCGCGGGCCCACGCGCGCCGGGTCGCCTCGATGGGCTCGAGCACGGGTTCGCCGGAGAGCACGAACGTGCCCCAGTGGATCGGCACCACGCGACGCACCCCGAGCACCTCGGCCGCCCGCACCGCCTCGGCCGGGTCCATGTGCACGGTGCGCAGCAGCTCGCGCGGCGCGTAGGCCCCGACGGGCAGCGCGGCGATCTCGATGCGGCGGTGCCGTCCGGCGATCCGCCCGAACACGGGTCCGAAGGCGCTGTCGCCCGCGTGGTAGACCGCCCGGCCGTCGGAGCCGGTCACCATCCAGCCGCCCCAGAGCCGGTGGAACCGGTCGAACGGGGTGCGCTGCGACCAGTGCCGCGACGGCACGAACTCGACGCGGACCTCGCCGGAGAGCCCGGCGAACCCGACCGAGGACCACCAGTCGAGCTCGACGACGTCGGTGAACCCCCGGGCGTGGAAGAACGCGGCGCTGTTCAGCCCGGCGAGGATCCGGGTCGTGCGCGGGAGGGCGCCGAGGGTGCGCACGTCGAGGTGGTCGTAGTGGTCGTGGCTCAGCAGCACCGCGTCGACGTGCGGGAGCGTCGGGACCGTCCGCCCCGGCACGGTCAGCCGGGGACGGGTGCCCGGGATGCCCGGGGAGAGCACCGGGTCGACCAGCACGGTCACCCCGTCCACCCACAGCAGCGCGGACGCGTGCCCCAGCCAGGTCACGCCGAGCATGCCCGACGACGGGTGCGGCAGTTCCGCGTCCGGCGTGACCGGGATCCGGGCCGCGTCGCGCTCGGCGACCGCCTGGGGCGGCCGCGAACGGTAGAGCTGCACGACCTCGAGCGGGTTCAGCATCCGGGAGTCGAGGCGGTGGGCGAAGTCGCGCGGGCCGGCCATGCTCAGAAGGCCGGCCACGGGATCGGTGGCCAGCCGCCCGAGGGCGAGGGCAGCTCGTCGTCGTGCAGGAGCCGGTCGGTCCGCGAGCGCAGCGCCTTCACCTCGCGCAGCGTGATGTGGTCGTTCAGGGCGTCACCGAGCTCCGCGGCGTTGCCCGGGGACAGCGCCGCACGCAGCCGCTTCAGGCCGTCCTTGACCTCGTCGTCGAGCGGTTCGCCGACCCAGCCCCACAGCACGGTGCGCAGCTTGGTCTCCTGGTGCAGGCAGATGCCGTGGTCGACGCCGTAGGTGCGGCCGTCGGCGCCGGCGAGCACGTGGCCGCCCTTGCGGTCGGCGTTGTTGACGACGACGTCGAGCGCGGCCATGCGGCGCAGGCCCGGGTCGTCGGCGTGCACGAGCAGCGCGGGCTCGCCGTCGGCCCCGCGCGCCCGCAGCACCGTCCGCCACCCCGGCTGGACCAGCTTCGGTTCGACGACGTCGACGAGCTCGCGCTCGTCGTCGGTCTCGATCCACCGCTGGACCATGCCGGGACCGAACGGGCCGTCGCGCAGCACCGTCGGCGGCACCACGTGGAAGCCCGCGGCCTTGCTCACGAGGTAGGTCGCGACCTCCCGGCCGGCGAGCGTGCCGTCGGGGAAGTCCCACAGCGGCCGTTCACCGCGGACCGGCTTGTAGACGCAGTGGTCGGAGACCCCGTCGAGGGTCACCGAGCAGAACAGCGTGGTGTTCGAGGCGTCGGTCATGCGGCCCTCGACGTCGATGGTCCCCCGCCGCAGCAGGTCCTCGAGGCGGTCGACGTCGACCGGGTCCGGCGTGCTCTGGGTCCCGGTCAAGCGCTCCGTCCCGGTGTCACGACGAGCGTGTTCGGCCGCCCCATCACGACTCGGCGGCGACGCGTCGGAAGCCGTTCTGGCGGGGGCAGACGTGGCCGGCGGCGTCGAGCGGCTGCGTGCACAGCGGGCACAGACGACGCCCGGCGGAGACGACGCGCTCGGCGCGGGTGGCGAAGGCGCGCGCCCGCTCCGGGCTGAGGAACACCCGCAGGGCGTCGGGCCCCTCGTCGGTGTCGTCGAGGACGACGGACTCGTCGACCTCCTCCTCGGTGACCGCGAGCAGCTCGACCACGACGTTGCGGGACTCGGCGTCCCAGCCGAGGCCCATCGTGCCGACGCGGAACTCCTCCTCGACCGGCACGTCCAGCGGCGAGGTGTCGACCTCGTTCTCCGGGGTGGTGGGCGGGACCTCGGCGCCGAAGCGGCGCGAGACCTCCTCCAACAGCGTGCCGATCCGCTCCGAGAGCACCGACACCTGCTGCTTCTCGAGCAGCACGGACACCTTGCGGGCCGACTCGGTGGCCTGCAGGTAGAACGAGCGGTCGCCCGGCTCGCCGACCGTGCCGGCGACGAACCGGTCGGGCTGGCGGAAGACGTGGATCACCCTGGGCATGGCCCCTCGATTGGTCGTGCTGGTCGGGCCGGGAGTGAGTTCCCGGCGTGACGGCTCGTCATGCGCGCGGTCAGTTTACGCCGGTCGAGCCACCGACCACCGCGTCGGCGGTCGGCTCGGCGGCCCCCTCGGCGCCCTCCGTCCCGGGCTCCGGATCGGGCTTCGGCACCAGCGAGGCGAGATCACCACCGGTGTCGTTGACCCGCACCACGAAGGGCCGGGTCGGCGTGTAGCTGATCACACTGATCGAGGACGGGTCGACCGTGATCCGCTGGAACGAGTCGAGGTGCAGCCCGAGGGCGTCGGCCACCACCGACTTGATCACGTCGCCGTGGCTGCAGGCGACCCAGACGGCCTTCGGGCCGTGCTCCTCGGCGATGCGCGCGGCGTGGCGGCGGATCGCGGCGACCGAGCGGTGCTGCACGTGCGCGAGCCCCTCACCGCCGGGGAACACCGCCGCCGACGGGTGCGCCTGGACGACCTTCCAGAGGTCCTCCTTGCCGAGCTCCCCGAGGGTCTTGCCGGTCCAGTCGCCGTAGTCGACCTCGGCGAGGTCGTCCTCGACGACCGCGTCCAGCCCCCGCGCCTCGAGCAGCGGGGACAGCGTCTCCGCGCACCGCTGCAGCGGCGAGCGGACGGCGGCGGCGATGGGCAGCTGCGCCAGCCGGTCGACGAGCTTCTCGGCCTGGGCCCGCCCCGTGTCGTCGAGCCCGACGCCGGGTGCGCGCCCGGCCAGGACCCCCGAGACGTTCGCGGTCGAGCGTCCGTGTCGGAGCAGGATCACCGTGGTCACGTCCGCCCACCCTAAACCCGTGGTGCCATCGGGGTGATCAGGTGGCCGGGACGATGCCGCCCAGCACCGCCAGGAGCACCACCAGACCGAGCAGCACGCGGTACCAGACGAACACATAGATGGTGTGGTTCTCGACGTAGCGCAGCAGCCACGCGATCGAGGCGTAGCCGACGCCGAACGCGATGAGGGTCGCGACGAGGATCTGGCCCCAGCTCGACGTCACCTGGCCCGGGAGGGCCGGCTCCCCGATGTCCTTGAGCTTGTACAGGCCGGACGCGAACACCGCGGGCAGCGCGAGCAGGAACGAGAAGCGCACCGCGACGGCCCGCTCCAGCCCGAGGAACAGGCCCGCGCTCGTCGTCGCCCCCGAGCGGGAGACGCCCGGGATGAGGGCGAGCATCTGCCCGAGGCCCATGAGGAGGCCGTCGCGCAGGGTGAGCTGGTCGGCGCCGCGCCGCTGCCGGCCGTACTTCTCGGCCGCCGCGAGGACCAGGCCGAACCCGATCAGCACGGAGGCGTTGAGCGCGAGGTTGCGCGCCGGCCCGTCGATGAGGTCCTGGAAGAGCAGGCCCGCCACGCCGATCGGCAGCGACCCGAGCCCCACGTACCAGGCCAGCCGGTAGTCGTAGCCGCGCCGGTCCCGGTCCCGCAGACCGCGGAACCAGGCCAGGACCAGCCGCTTGATGTCCGGCCAGAAGTAGAGGAGCACGGCGAACTCGGTGCCGAGCTGGGAGACCGCGGTGAACGCGGACCCGGCGTCGTGACCGAAGAAGAAGGCCGAGGTGAACCGCAGATGGGCCGACGAGGAGACGGGGAGGAACTCCGTCAGCCCCTGGACCAGCCCGAGGGTGATCGACTCCAACCAGCTCATCTGCACGGGAACGGGACGGTATCGGACGTCGCTGCGGGTGTCGTCGGTCGGTGTCGCCGTGCCTCCCTTTACGCTCCGGGCCCGTGGAACAGCGACGCCTCGGTGCCAGCGGGCTACGGGTCTCGCGCCTCGCCCTCGGCACCATGACCTGGGGGCGCGACACGGACGCCGACGAGGCCGGCGCCGCGCTGCTGGCCTTCCTCGACGCCGGGGGCACGCTCGTCGACACCGCCGACGTCTACGCCGACGGCGAGGCCGAGGCGATCCTCGGCGGGCTGTTCGCCGACGTGATCCCGCGCACCGAGGTGGTCGTGGCCACCAAGGCCGGGGCCCGCCGCGAGGACGGCCCCTTCGGCGGCGGCGCCTCACGCTCCTCGTTGCTGGCCTCGCTGGACGCCTCGCTCGCCCGGATGGGCACCGACTACGTCGACCTGTGGCAGCTGCACGCCTGGGACCCCGACGTGCCGCTCGACGAGACGCTCTCCGCGGTCGACCTCGCCGTCTCCTCGGGCCGGGTGCGCTACGCCGGGGTGGCGAACTACGCGGGCTGGCAGGTCGCGGCCGCCGCACGGTCGGCGGGCCTGCCGCTGGTCAGCGTGCAGTCGGAGTACTCGCTGCTCGACCGCGGGGTGGAGGACGAGGTGCTCCCCGCGGCCGACTACCACGGGCTCGGCCTGCTCCCCTGGGGTCCGCTCGGGCGCGGCGTGCTCACCGGGAAGTACCGCGACGGCACCCCGGCCGACTCCCGCGGCGCGTCGGCGCACCTCGGCCCCTACGTCGACGCGCGCCGCACCGACCGGGCCGCCCGGATCGTGCAGGCGGTGGTCACCGCGGCGCACGGGCTGGGCACCTCGCCGCTCGCCGTGGCGCTCGCGTGGGTGCGGGACCGGCCCGGGGTCGTCGCCCCGGTCGTCGGGGCGCGGGACGGCGCGCAGCTCCTCGGGTCCCTCGCCGCGGAGGAGCTCACCCTCCCGCCCGCGATCCGGGGCGCGCTCGACGACGTGTCCTCCTCACCGCTGGTGC
Organism: Actinomycetospora sp. NBRC 106378; assembly: GCF_030269685.1. GTDB lineage: Bacteria > Actinomycetota > Actinomycetes > Mycobacteriales > Pseudonocardiaceae > Actinomycetospora. Next base: position 370,910 of record NZ_BSTT01000003.1, on the reverse strand, counting down.
CCGTGGGCGGGGAGTCGATCGAGGATGCCCCCGCACCCTGGACCTGACGTACGGTGGTCGGCGGTCGACCAGGAGGTTGCACGTGAGTGACCCGCAGCGGTCCGTCCCCGCCGGAATGACCCTCGAGGCCGGCGTCGTCGACGGCGACTGGGAGTACCAGCCGATCCGCCTGCCGCGCGACGTGTCGCGGCTGAACGCCACGGCCGAGCTCGGGCTGCGCGCGCAGTTCGGCGGCTGGGAGCTGGCGCGGACGCTGCTCTACGCCGACGGCACGCGGAAGGTGTGGCTGCGCCGCAAGCTCTCGCGGATGCGTGAGGCCGTGACCGTCTGAGCCCTGCCCCCGCGGCAGGAAAGCGTCGTTGCCGGCATCCAGTGGCAGGAAACCCGCCTTCCCGACGGCGGGTGCGGCCGGTTCGCGAGGTTCACGTGAGGCAGGGTCCGAGGCGGCGGGACCTGCCTCATGTGGACCTCGGCGGGGACGGCCGACCGGCGAGGGGCGCCCACGGCCTGCCTGTCAGACCGAAGGTGCCCTTCGCTCAGGACGGGCTGCCGGGGACGACCACCACCCGCCCCGTCGTCGTCCGGGCAGCGATCGCGTCCAGCGCGTCGGGGAGCTGCTCGAGGGAGTACTCGGCGCCCACGAGCGGGTTGATCGCGCGCCGGGCCCACAGCGCCTCGAGCTCCCGCTGCCACGCATCGATCAGCTCGGGCGAGCGCTTCTGGTACGCGGCCCAGTGCACGCCCACGACGTCGTAGTTCTTCACGAGCGCGTGGTTGGTCGGGGCGTCGGCGATCCGCCCGCCCGCGAACCCGATGACGAGGAGGCGGCCCTCCCAGGCGATGACGCGGCGGGAGGCGTCGAAGGTGTCGCCGCCGACGGGGTCGTAGACGACGTCCACGCCCCGCCCGTCGGTCAGCTCCTTCACCGGTGCGATGAACTCGGACGCCTCGCCGACCACCAGCACCTCGTCCGCGCCGAGCGAGCGGGCGACCGCCGCCTTGTCGGACGAACCCACCGTCGCGATCACCCGTGCCCCCGCGGCCTTGCCGAGCTGCACCGCCGCCGCCCCGACTCCCCCGGCCGCGGCGTGCACGAGCAGCGTCTCGCCGGCCGAGAGCGTCGTCCGGTGCTGCAGGGCGCACCAGCCCGTCTGGTACGCCACCCAGAAGCCGGACGCCTGGGCCGCGGACATGCCGTCGGGCCAGGGGTACGCCCAGGCGAGCGAGGCGTACTCCGCGTACCCGCCGTGCGGCATCGCGGCGGGGCCGAAGACCCGCTCGCCGGTCTCGACGTCGACGCCCGCGACCTCGAGGCCCGGGGTGAACGGCAGCGGCGGTTTCTCCTGGTACGTCCCGCGGCAGTACAGGATGTCCGCGAAGTTGACCGAGGACGCCTCGACCCGCACCACCCGCCGTCCGGAACCCACCGCGGGCTCGGGCAGGTCCGTGAGCGACAGGACGTCGCGCGGCTCCCCGAACGACGTGACCGTCCAGCCGCGCATCGTCAGCCCTCCCACTCGAGCGACGGCGGCGCCTCGCGGGACACGGGACCCGGCACCCCGCGGAACCCGTACGGTCCCGGCTCGCGGCCGGGCTGCACGAACCAGCACTCCCCCGGCTCGCCGCGGTCGAGCATCGCGTCGACGGCGTCGGCGACGTCGTCCGCCGTCAGGAGCGGGAAGCCGCCGAACTGCTCCTTGATGTGCGCGATGAGCGCCGTGTCGGCGAACCCCGGGCAGAGCGCCATCGCGCGGATGCCCTCCGGCGCCAGGGTCGCGGCCGCCGACCGGACGTAGCCCACCACGGCGTGCTTGGTCAGCGTGTAGATCGCGTCGCCGGGCAGCGGGACCAGGCCGGCCAGCGACGCCGTCGCGATGATCGTCCCGCCGCCCGCGCGGCGCAGGGCCGGCACGGCGGCGTTGAGGCCGAACACCACGTGGTCGACGTTGACGCCGACGACGCGGCGGTAGGCCTCGACGTCGAGATCGGTGATCCCGGACTGGCCGCCCACGGAGCCCGCGTTGAGGTGCACGACGTCGAGCCGCCCGCCCCACGACTCGACCTCGGCGAACGCGCTCGACAGCGCCGTCTCCGAGGTGACGTCGCAGGCCACGGCCAGCCCGTCGATCTCCGCCGCCACCTTCGCGGCGGCCACGGCGTCGCGGTCGACCACGCCGACCTTCGCCCCGGCCGCCGCGAGCCGCCGGGACACCGCCTCGCCGATCCCGGAGGCGCCGCCGGTCACCAGTGCGGTCAGCACGTCTTCAGAATCCTCTCCAGCACCCGCACGCCGAAGTGCAGCGCGTCGACCGGGACCCGCTCGTCGATGCCGTGGAAGAGCGCGGTGAAGTCGAGGTCCGGGGGCAGGCGCAGCGGCGCGAACCCGAAGCAGCGCATCCCGAGCTGCTCGAACGCCTTGGCGTCGGTGCCGCCCGACATCATGTAGGGCAGCGTGTGCGCGTCGCCGTCCTCGGCCCGGACCGCGGCGGTGATGCAGTCGACGAGCTCGCCGGAGAACTCGGTCTCGACGGCGGGCAGGTTGCGGATCCACTCCCGCTCGACGTCGGGCCCCAGGATCTCGTCGAGCTCGCGCTCGAAGGCCTCCTGGCGCCCGGGGAGCACGCGGCAGTCGACGGTGGCCTCGGCGGTCGACGGGATGACGTTGGCCTTGTAGCCGGCCTGCAGCATCGTCGGGTTGGCGGTGTCGCGGGTGGTCGCGCCGACCACGCGGGCCACCCCGCCCAGCTTCGCGACGGCGCCGTCGAGGGCGGCGGCCGAGTCGGTCGGGAACTCGATGCCGGTCAGCGTCGTGACCTCGTCGAAGAAGCCCTGCACCGACTCGGTCAACGTGAGCGGGAAGCGGTGCCGGCCGAGCCGGGCGACGGCCTCGGACAGGATCGTCACGGCGTTCTCGTCGTGGATCATCGAGCCGTGCCCGGGGCGCGAGCGCACCCGCAGCTTCATCCAGGCGATCGACTTCTCCGCCGTCATGACGGGGTAGACGCGCACGTCCTCGCCGAGGGTCACCGAGAAGCCGCCGACCTCGCCGAGTGCCTCGGAGCAGCCCTCGAACAGGTCGGGACGGTGCTCGGTGAGCCAGTGCGACCCGTAGGCGCCGCCCGCCTCCTCGTCGGCGAGGAAGGCGAACACGATGTCGCGCGGGGGCACGATCCCCTCCGCCTTGAACTGGCGCGCGAGCGCCAGGATCATCGCGTCCATGTCCTTCATGTCGACCGCGCCGCGGCCCCAGACGTAGCCCTCCCGGACCGCGCCCGAGAGCGGGTGGACCGACCACTCCTCGGCGTTGAACGGGACCACGTCGAGGTGCCCGTGCACGAGCAGCGCCGGGCGGGACCGGTCGGCGCCCTCCAGACGGCAGAAGACGTTGTCGCGGCCCGGCGCGCCGGACTCGACGATCTCGGTCTCGTAGCCGACCTCGCGCAGCTTCGCGTCGACGTACCGGGCGGCCTCGGCCTCCCCCGTCGTCGTCTCCAGCTCGCCGGTGTTGCTGCTGTCGATCTGGATCAGCTCGCTCGTGAGCTGCACGACCTCGTCCTCGGCGGCACCCATGCGGCGCATCCTGCCACCCCCCGTGATCGGCAGCAGAGGCGTCGCGTAAGCTCCTTTCCTGCAGGTCCGAGTGGCGGAATGGCAGACGCGCTAGCTTGAGGTGCTAGTCCCCGAGTAGGGGGTGGGGGTTCAAGTCCCCCCTCGGACACACACGAAGGGCCGTCGATCCGACGGCCCTTTTTTGTCTTTCCCGACGACGGGTCATCCGTGCCCGTCCCCCGTTCGAACCGGAGCCTCCGATGCCGCAGGGAACCGTCCGTTGGTTCGACGTGGAGCGGGGGTTCGGCTTCCTCGCCCCCGACGACGGCTCGCCGGACGTGTTCGTGCACGCCTCCGCGGTCCTCGGGGACGGGACGGTGCTGCGCGAGGGGCAGGCCGTCGAGTTCGAGCTCGGCGAGAACGACCGCGGGCCGCAGGCGCTGCGGGTCCGCGTCACCGCCGACGCGGCCGCCGACGCCGCCGTGGGGCAGCTCGGCACCGTGACCTGGTACGAGCCGGCCAAGGGATACGGCTTCGCGAAGCCGGACGGCGGCGGTGCCGACGTCTTCGTGCACAGCTCCGCGATCGTGACCGGCGGGGTGGTCGCCGAGGGACAGCGGGTGGCCTTCGTGATGGTCGAGGGCGAGCGTGGCCCGCAGGCCGGGCACGTGATCCCGCTGGGAGCCGACGTCGGTCCACCCGCCGCGACCGGCACCGGCGACGGGGCCGACGGCACGGTGGCCTGGTACGACGAGGACAAGGGCTTCGGCTTCATCACCCCCGACTCCGGCGACGGGGACGTCTTCGTGCACGTCCGCGCCCTGGCCGAGGGGCTGACGTGGCTTGCGGAGGGCGACCGGGTCGTCTACGACGTGGCCGCGGGCGACCGGGGCCCGCAGGCCCGCGACGTGGGCCTGGTGCGGGCGGCCGAGCCGCCGGCGGCGCCGAAGCGGCCGGCACCAGCCGCGAAGCCGGCGTCGAAGAGCGCCCCCGCACGAGGTGGTGAGGGCGTCGTCGCGCGCTACGACGACGAGCGCGGCTTCGGGTTCATCACCCCGGACGCGGGCGGCGACGACCTCTTCCTCCACGTGTCCGTGGTCGTGGGGTCGGAGCCGCTGCAGAAGGGTGACCGGGTCCGCTACAAGGTGCGGCAGAGCGACCGGGGCCCGCAGGCCGACCGCGTCGAGCGTCTCTGAGCGGGATCAGGCCTTCGCCCTCTTCGGCCGCTCGGCCTGCCCCGCCTTCTCCGCCTTCAGCCGGGCCTCCTCGCGCTGGGTCTCGGCGCGCAGGTTGCGCTCGTTGCGCAGCCACTCGGGCTGCTCCTCCTTGATCGCCGCGATCTGCGCCGTCGTCAGCGGCTCGGTGATCTCGGCCCGGGCCAGCCCGGAGATCGACACCCCGAGCCGGTCGGCGACGACGGGGCGGGGGTGCGGACCGTCGCGACGCAGGTCGCGCAGCCACTCCGGCGGGTCGGCCTGCAGGGCGTCGAGCTCCTCGCGGGAGACCACGCCCTCCTGGAACTCCGCCGGGGTCGCGTCGAGGAGCACGCCGAGCTTCTTCGCCGCCGTCGCGGGCTTCATCGTCTGGGTCTGGCGGCTCATGGGTCCACGGTATCGGGCTCGCTACCCTCCCCCGGTGACCGAGCAGAGCGCCGCCTTCCGGCTCGGCTACGTCCCGGGCGTCACACCGGACAAGTGGGCGCGGATGTGGGGTGAACGCCGCCCGCAGGTCCCGTTCGAGCTCGACCTCGCGACGACCGCCGAGGTGGTGGCGCGGATCCGGGGCGGTGAGCTCGACGCCGGGCTCGTCCGGCTGCCGATCGACCGGGACGGGCTGCACGCGATCCCGCTCTACACCGAGGCCACGGTCGTCGTCGTGCCGAAGGACCACGTCGTCACGGCGGCCGACGAGGCCACCCTCGACGACCTCGCCGACGAGATCGTCCAGCGCCCGCGCGACGACACCCTCACCTGGGCGGAGCGCCCGGGCCGCGCCGCGGAGTCCGATCCGGACACGACCGCCGACGCGATCGAACTCGTCGCGGCGGGCGTCGGTGTGCTGGTCCTCCCCCTCTCGCTCGCCCGGCTGCACCACCGCCGCGACCTCACCCACCGCCCGCTCACCGACGCCCCGACCTCGAGCGTCGTCCTCACCTGGCCGGACGCCGAGAACTCCGAGGACATGGAGGAGTTCATCGGCATCATCCGGGGGCGCTCCGTGAACAGCTCCCGGACGCCGCGCCGGGAGCAGCCACGGACGCCCGAGTCGAAGCGTCGTCCGGCCCGTCGCGGCCCGCGCCGCCGATGAGGACCGGGGTCCTGGCCGCGATCCTGGCCGTGATCTCCACGTTCCCGGCCATGACCCTCGGCGGTCCTCTCGCAGTGCTCGTCGTGTACGCGGTGCTCGGTCTGCTCGCGGTCGCCGCGGTGGAGCTGCCGGTACGACGCCGGGTCCTGCCGGTCCTGGTCGTGGCCGTCACCGTCGGGCTGGTGGTGCTCGCGGTGGTCGGTCCGCCGTCGTGGGTGCCGGGTGTGGGCAGTGACCGTGCGGACGCGCTCGACGTCGCGCTGGACCGACTGGCCGGCGGGCTCTACCCCTACACCGGCGTCACCTACCTCGGGAACCCGATCACGCCGCTGCCCGGCTCGCTGGTCCTCGCGGCGCCGGTCTGGGCGGTGACCGGACACGCGGCGGGTCAGAACCTCGTCTGGACGCTCGTGCTCCTGCCGGTGCTCCACGGCGGGTGGCGGCTGCGGCGGGTCCCGACCCTGCTCTGGGCGCTCGTCGTCGTCACCCCCGAGGTGCTGCGGGAGTTCCTGGTCGGGGACGACCTCGTGACGAGCGTCGTCCCCGCCGTGGCGGCCGCCGCGTGGGTCCTGCGGGCCCGCTCCCCGCTGGTCCTGACGACGGGTGCGGTCGCCCTCGGGATCGCCACCTGCACCCGGCCGCACCTGGCGCTCGTCATGGTGATCGTGGCCGTGGCGGTGGGATTCCGTCGGGATGGCAGGAGAGCGTCGTTGCCTGCACCCGGTGACAGCAACGACGTCCTGCCACGACGGGCCGGGCTCCTCGTCGGCGGGATCGGCGCGCTCACCTGGGCCGTCCTGATCGTGCCGTTCCTGCTGGGCGGGACCGACCGGTTCTCCCCGCTGCACGTGGGCGCCAAGGTGACCGGCGAGCGCGGCCTGCACCCGGCCATCGTCGTGATCGCGCTGGTGGCGCTGGTCCTGCTGGTCGCGGTGCTCACGAGGCTGCGCCCGGCGACGGAGAGCGCCGTCGGCTGGTGCGCGACCGCCGTGCTGATCGCCCCGACCGTGCTCTCGGCCGGCTTCTGGCTTCTGCTCACCGGCAGCGTGTGGCAGGCCGACCTGACGCTCGGGGCGGGCGCCGTGCCGTTCGCCGCGTGGGCGCTCGCCCGTTCGCGAGGGGACGATCCGAGCGCTCTCGTGGCACGAGGGTTCCCCTCACGGCGGAGGAGGGCGGCTGCGTGAGCACGTTCGTCCCGTGGGGGACCTCGCACGTCGTCGTCGTGGTCCTCACCGTGCTCGGCGCGGTCGCGCTGGTGCCGTTCGGCCGGAAGGCACCCGCACCCGTCGTCGGGAAGGCGGAGCGGGTCCTCGCCGTGCTGCTCGTGGTCACGACCCTCGCCTACCAGATCTACGCGTTCGACCCCGCCCGCGCGGGGCAGACGCTGCCGCTGTGGCTCTCCGACCTGGTGCCCTACGTCGCGGCGTATGCGCTGTGGAGCGGGCGCCAGTGGGCCTACGGCATGACGTACTACTGGGCGCTGACGCTGACCGTGCAGGCCATCGCCACGCCCGCACTCGGCGGCCCGGACTTCCCCGCGCCGAGCTTCCTCGCCTTCTTCACCGCGCACGTCCTGCCGATCTGGGCGGCCGTCCTGCTCACGTGGGGCACGGGTCGGCGTCCGACCTGGACCGACTACGGACGCACCGTCGCCGCCACGCTGGTCTGGGCCGCGGTCGCCCAGCCGGTGAACCTGCTGACCGGGGCGAACTACGGCTACCTCGACCGCAAGCCCGACGCGGCCTCGATCCTCGACCTGTTCGGGCCCTACCCGGTCTACCTGCTGGTCGAGGCGGTCGTCGTCCTCGTGGTGTGGGCGCTCATCACCGTGGTGTGGAGCCGGCCGTGGACCGGAACCGCCCGAAGCTCTGGACCACGTCGTCCGGCGCGAGCAGGGGCGGCTCCGGACACACCGGACCCTGCGGCCATCCCGACGGCGAGTCCTCCCACTCCTCGCGGCGACCGTACGGAGTGAGGTCGAGCAGCGAGGTGACGAAGGTCAGGTCCTCGAGGCCGCGTCCCGCGGTCCCCCACGTCCGGTACACGGCGTCGCCGTCGCGCACGAACACCGTCAGCCACGAACCGGTCTCCGCGGCGAAGGTGGTCCCGCGCGACGAGGCGTACGGCAGCGTCCAGCCGCGGGCCTCCCAGTAGGTGGTGAGGCGCTCCAGGGGCAGGTCGGACACGTGCGCCCACGCCACGCCGTTCTCGGCGAGCAGCTCGGGCGCCGTCGCCGGGACGTTCTCGGCGAACCAGGTGCACCCGCCGCAGTAGCGCTCCGACCCGTGGTCCATGAACTGGTAGACGACGAGGGTCCGGTGCCCGCCGAAGAGGTCGAGCAGGGTCCGGGGGCCGCCGGTCGTCGAGAACGTGTGGTTGGTGGCCGGGGTCATCGGCAGCCGGCGACGGCGGGCCGCGAGGGCGTCCCGGGCCCGGGTCAGGTCCTTCTCGGCGGCGAGCAGCGCGTCGCGCTCCCGCGCCCAGGTGTCGGCGTCGACGACGGGTGGCAGGGCGGTGGTCATGTCTCCTCCAGGTGGTCGGCGAGGGCGGCCAACGGGCCGTCCCAGTCGCGGGCGAGGGCCGCGAGGTAGCGCTGGGCGATCCGCATCGGGGCGGATCGCAGTCGGTAGCGGACCCGGCGGCGCTCCCCGGGCTCGGCGGTGACCAGCCCCGCGTCGGCGAGCCGATCGAGGTGCTTGGTGACGGCCTGGCGGGTGATGGGCAGGCGGGTGGCGAGGTCGGTGGCCGTGGAGGGACCGTGGGCGGCGAGGTCGGCCAGGAGGGCACGCCGGGTGGGATCGGCGAGGGCGGCGAAGACCTGCTCGGCGGTCCGTTCCTGCTCAGCGGGCATCGAGATGGGCCACCAGCTCCCCGAGCTCCCGGTCCCAGCCCTCGGTGTTGCCACCGTGCGCCTGGTCGTGTTCCTCGGCGGTGAGCTGGGCGAACCCGGACTCGACCACCGTGAGCCGGGTCCCGTCGGGGGTCGGGACGAGGGTGAACTCCACGTGGGCGCGGCGCAGGTCGTCCTCCGGGAGCCCGGCGATGCGCCACGTCCACGCGAGGAGGTGGGGCGCCTCGACGCGCTGGATGCGGAGCTCGGCGTGCGCGTCGTGCTCGCTCCACTCCAGCCAGGCGCGGCCGCCCGGCCGCAGGTCGATCCCGGCGCGGTCGCCGAACCACGCGGCGAGCCCCTCGGCGGTGCTGATCGCCGCCCAGACCCGCTCGACGGGGTGGGCGAGCTCGATGGTGCGCTCGATCCGGTCCGGGAACGCCATGCCGACCTCCTGGTGCAACTGAACGGTTGCCACTATGACGCAACCGAAGGGTTGCCACAAGGCGCCGTCGCCCCACGGGGCGATCGGCGGTGCGCGTTCCTCCGGGCGGAGCGATCCGGGGTCAACGGGAGCTCAGCGGCGGGTGAGGTGCGGGTGAACCGGGTAGTGCCCGGTGCGTTCGCCTCTGGAAGGACTCCCCCCATGACCGCGAGGAACGACGCGCCCTCGGCGCTCGTGCCGCCCCCCGAGGACCCGACCGACGAGGGGCGTGAGGACGAGGACTCGTCCTCCGGGCAGAGCACCCTCTCGGTGATCCTCGCGTTCGCCGCCAACGCGGCGGTCGGCGTCCTGAAGCTCGTCGCGGGCCTGCTCACCGGATCGTCGGCGATGCTCGCCGAGGCGGCCCACTCCGCGGCGGACTGCGTCACCGAGGTGCTGCTGTTCACCGCACTGCGCCGCTCGGGGAAACGGGCCGACCGCGCGCACCCGTTCGGCTACGGCAAGGAACGCTTCTTCTGGGCGATGATCGCCTCGGTCTCGGTGTTCGTCGTCGGGGCGACGTACTCGGTCTACGAGGGCATCACGACGATCATCGAGAACGCCCCCGACCCGGCCGAGGAGCAGTACGCCTGGGTCGCCTACTCCGTCCTCGGGCTCTCGGCGATCATCGAGGGGATCTCCTGGCAGCAGGCGCTGCGGCAGTGCCTGCGCGAGCGCACGGAGCTCAAGCTCTCCCTCGCCCGTTACCTGCGGCTCTCCGACGACCCGACGGTCAAGAGCGTGCTCTTCGAGGACACCGCGGCCCTGCTCGGCCTGCTCTTCGCCGCCGTCGGTGTGGTGCTCCACCAACAGACCGGGTCGTCGGTGTGGGACGGCATCGCCTCCATCATGATCGGCCTGCTGCTCGCCGTCGTGGCCTTCATCCTCGGGCGCACCAACAAGAACCTGCTCATCGGCCGGGCGGCCGAACCGCGGGTCACGAAGGCGATCTACGACTACCTCGACGCCGCCCCGGAGGTCACGGCGGTCGTCGACCTGCAGACCATGCTCACCGGCACCGACAGCGTCCTGCTCTGCGCCCGCGTCGACTTCCGCGACGAGCTGACCGTCGGCGAGCTGGAGCGGGCGTGCGTCCGGCTCGACGACGAGCTCCGGGAGCGGTTCACCGACCTCGACCAGGTCTTCCTCGAGCCCGTCCCCCGTGAGGACGAGGACCTCCGGCAGGCGGTGCTCGACCGGTTCGGCACCTCCCTCGCGGACTGGCGCGCGGAGCAGGACAAGATCGGACGATGAGCGACGGTCCTCTGCACATCCACGACGACGGACCGGTGCGGGTCCTCACCGTCGACGTCCCGGAGCGGCGCAACGCCCTGACGGTGCCCCTGCGCCGGGAGTTGCGCGCCGCCCTCGAGGCCGCCCACCTCGACGACGGCTGCCGGGCGCTGGTGGTCACGGGTGCGGGGAGGCACTTCAGCTCCGGCGGCGACGTCTCCTCGATGCCGCAGGGCGACCGTGCCGACGCCCGCGACCGGCTGCACCTGATCGCGGACGTGATCTCCCTGCTGGTCGAGGGCCCGCTGCCGGTCGTCGCCGCCGTCGAGGGTGCCGCGGTCGGCGCCGGGACCTCGGTGGTCGCCGCCTGCGACTACGTCGTGGCCGGACGGAGTTCGCGGTACGGGGCGATCTTCGGGCGGCTCGGGCTGGTCGCCGACTCCGGGCTGTTCTGGACGCTCCCGCGCAAGGTCGGCGCGGGCGCGGCCCGGCGGCTCCTGCTGCGGGGCACCCTGATCGACGGTCCGGAGGCCGAACGGCTGGGTCTGGTCGACGAGCTGGTCGACGACGGGGCCGCGCTCGCCGTCGCGGTGGAGCGGGCGCAGGAGATGGCGGCGGCCGCGCCGCTGGCCCTCGCGGCGACGAAGCGCATCCTCGCCCGTCCGCCCACGAGCCTCGCCGAGGCGCTGCACGTCGAGGAGACGACGCAGGTCGCGATGTTCGAGACGGCGGACTTCGCCGAGGGCCGCGCCGCCTTCCTCGAGAAGCGGCCCGCGGAGTTCCGGGGCCGCTGATGGGCGCCCTCGACCTCGCGCAGGAGCTCGTCCGGCTCGACACCCGCGGCGGCGGCGAGCGGGTCGCGGCCGACGTGGTCGCGGCGCGGCTCGCCGACGCCGGGCTCCACGTCCGGCTCGACGAGCCGGAGCCGGGCCGGGCGAACGTCGTCGCCCGCACCGCCGACGTGACCGGCACCGAGCGGCCCGTCGCGGTGACCCTCAGCGGGCACCTCGACACGGTGCCCGCCGACGAGGCCGCGTGGTCGTTCGACCCGCTGGCGGGCGACGTGGTGGACGGCCGGCTGCGCGGCCGGGGCGCGAGCGACATGAAGGGTGGCGTCGCGGCGATGGTCGAGGCGGCCGTCGGCCACGTCGGGGCCGGCGGGGGCGACCTCCAGCTCGTGTTCACGTTCGGCGAGGAGACCGGGTGCGACGGGGCCCGCGCGCTCGACCGGACGCTCGTCGCCCCGTCGCCGCTGCTCGTGGTCGGTGAGATGACCGGCGGTCGGGTCCTGCTCGGGCACAAGGGCGCGCTGTGGCTGCGCCTGGTCGCCCGCGGCGTGCCCGCCCACGGGTCGCGCCCGGAGCTCGGCCGCAACGCACTCGTCGACCTCGCCCGCGGTGCCCTCGCCGTGCACGACCACGCCGGCTGGCCGACGAGCGACACCCACGGCCCGATGACGGCCAACGTCGGCACCTTCCACGCCGGAGTGGTGCCGAACGTCGTGCCCGACCACGCCGAGCTGTGCCTCGACCTGCGCCTCGTCCCGGGGACGGACGCGGACGCCGTCGAGGCGACGGTCGCCGGACTGGTCGGCGGGGACGTCGCGATCGAGCGGCTCGTCGACCTCCCCGTCGTCGACACCGACCCGGCGACGGTCCTCCGGTCGAGCCGTCTCCTCGCGGGCGACACGGAGCCCGGCTACGCCACGTACTTCACGGACGCGGCCGTCCTCGCCGATGCGCTCGGTGGGGCCGCCGTGATCGTCTGCGGCCCCGGCGACCCGGACCAGGCCCACGTCACCGACGAGACCTGCTCGGTCGCGCGCCTCGAGGAGGCCGTCGTCGCGTACGGGCGGCTGCTCGCGGGCCGCTGACCCCTCACTCCCCCGTCGCGCCGTCCACCACCTCCCGGAGCAGGTCGGCGTGCCCGTTGTGCCGCGCGTACTCCTCGATCATGTGGACGAGGATCCAGCGGAGGGTGACGGGGCGGTCGGCCGGCTTCGGGTCCCGGGCGACCGCTCCCAGCCCCTCGCCGGCCAGTGCCTCGGCGACCACCGCCCGGGACCGCTCCACCGCGGCCCGCCACCCCGCGTGCAGGGCGTCGGGTCCGCCCGACGCGGCCCACGGATCGTCGGCGATGACGACCGGCCGCCCCGCGAAGTCGTCGGTGAACCACGAGTCCTCCACCGCCGTGAGATGGCCGAGCAGGCCGCCGAGGGTCATCGTCGAGACCCCGACCCGCGTCGCGAGGCCGTCCGCCCGCAGGCCCGCGCACTTCCACGCGAAGGTCGCGCGCTGGAACTCCAGGAAGCCGACCAGGGTCTCCGCCTCGGGCGCGGCGATCGGCGGATCGGGGCGGTCCCCGAGCACGAATCCGGACATGGGCCGATGCCTACCAGGGCACCCCGACACCCATCGCCCTTCCGCGGACGGACCGTGATGCGGCAGGGTCGTGAGCATGGGCATCGATCAGACGACGGAGCGCCCGCCGCGCCTCGGGCTGCGGCGCGACGGGCTCGACCCGGACCCGCAGGTCACCGCGCTGCGCGAGACCGACGGGACGTGCCCGGTGACCACGCTGGTCGGGCACCGGGCGACGCTCGTCGCGGGCTACACCGACGCGCGGATCGTGCACGGCGACCCGGCGTTCGGCTTCGAGGGCCTCCCGCTGCCCCCCGGCGAGTCCGACGCCGACGAGATGGTGCGACGCCGGGCCGGGATGCTGCTCGCGCTCGACCCGCCCCACCACACCCGCCTGCGGCGCATGCTCACCGGCCGGTTCACGGTCCGGGCGATGAAGGCGCTCGAGCCGCGGGTCGTCGCGATCGTCGAGGACGCGCTGGACGCGATGGAGAAGGCCGGCGCGCCCGGTGACCTCGTCGCCGACTTCGCCCTCCCGGTGCCCTCGCTCGTCATCTGTGAGCTGCTCGGCGTCCCCTACGCCGACCGCGACGGCTTCCAGGAGCGCGCGGCGCTGACGCTGCGCTCGGACCTGCCGTTCGCGCGGCGGGCCGAGGTGATCGCCGACTCCCGCGCCTACATGGCCACGCTCGTCGCCCGCGCGCGCCGTGACCCGGGCGACGACCTGATCGGCATGCTCGTCCGCGAGCACGGCGACCGTCCGGCGTCCGAGGGCGGGATCGACGACGACGAACTCGCGGGACTCGCCAACCTGCTGCTCGTGGCGGGCCACGAGACGACGTCCAACGTGATCGCGCTGGGCACCCTCGAGCTGCTGCGGGAGCCCGCGCAGCTCGCGGCGACCCGCGCGGCGCTGGACGACGACGTCGCGCTCGGCCACGTCGTGGAGGAGCTGCTCCGGCACGTCTCCCCGGTCTCGGCCGGCTTCCCGCGGGTGGCGACGTCGGACGTGACGGTGGGCTCCCACGCGTTCCCGGCGGGCACCGTCGTCACCGCCTCGCTCTGCGCCGCCAACCGCGACCCCGCTCTCGGCGAGGGGCTCGACCACCTCGACGTCACCCGGGCGCCGCTGTCCCACGTCGCGTTCGGCTACGGCATCCACCACTGCCTGGGCGCCCCGCTGGCGCGCGTCGAGCTGCGGATCGCCTTCCGGGCCCTGCTGCGGCGCTTCCCGGGCCTGGCCCTGGCGGGCGGACCACCCGAGTACCGGCACGAGAACCTCATCCACGGGGTGGAGGCGTTGCCCGTCACGTGGTGAGTTCCCGACGGCGGGTCCGGGCATCCGGGTGTCATGCCTCTCGTCAGGATCGACCTCGTCCGCGGCCGTTCGCCCGAGGAGGTCCGCCGCCTCGCCGACACCGTGCAGGAGGTCATGCTCGACGTCTTCGCCGCCCCGCCCGGCGACCGCTACCAGGTGATCCACCAGCACGACGCCGGGGAGATCATCGCCGAGGACACCGGGCTGGGCATCGAGCGCACCGACGGCGTGACGATCATCCAGGTCACCCAGCAGGGCCGGGGACGCGAGCAGAAGGAGGCGCTCTACGCCGCGCTCGCGAAGCGGCTCGACGAGGAGGGCCTGGTGCGCCCGACCGACCTGATCGTCTCGCTCGTGCGCAACGAGCAGGAGGACTGGTCGTTCGGGCACGGCCGTGCCCAGTTCCTCACCGGGGAGCTGTAGCGGCGTTCAGCTCGGCATAGCGCCCGGGCAGCGTCAGCGCCGACCCGTCCGGTTCCAGGCCCGGCATGACCGGCTCCGGGATCGGGCGGTCCGCGGCCGCCAGGACCTGGGCGACCGTGCCGTACTGGGCGAGCTCGAGGAACGTGCAGTACTGGGGCGGCAGCATCATCACCGTCTCCCCCGCCGCCGCGAGCGCCGCGTCGACCCCGAGCCACGCGGCGGCGTCGGACTCGGTGGAGCCTCCCGCCGCCTCCTGTCCCTCGGGGCTCGCCGTCACGAAGAAGAACGTCCGGTAGCGGCGGGGCTCGAACTCCGGGGTGACCCAGCAGGTCCAGCCCCGGAGCAGGTCGGTGCGCAGCACGAGCCCACGCTCGCGCAGCATCGCCGAGAAGGCGATCTCGCGGGCCTCCAGCGCCCGGCGGGCCTCGGCCCACTCGGCGCCCGAGGTCGACGGGACCACCGACCCGTCATCGGGACCCGCGAGCAGCACCCCGGACTCCTCGAAGGTCTCCCGGACCGCGGCGCAGACGACCGCGCGGGCCTCGTCGACGCCGAGCCCGAGCCGCTCGGCCCAGACCTCCGGCGACGGTCCGGCCCAGCCGATGTCGTCGGTCGCGTCGCGCGGGTCCACCCCGCCGCCGGGGAAGACGACCATGCCGCCGGCGAACGCCATCTGGGTGCGCCGGCGCAGGAGGAAGACCTCGATCCCGGAGGCCCCGGCGCGCAGCAGGATCGTCGAGGCGGCCACCTTCGGGGTGACCGGGTCGGCCGCGCGGGAGCGGAACTCGGCGAGCTGGTCGGCGAAGCCGGGCGGGAGCGCCGTGGGGTCCATGCCCTCATCTGATCACACGGCGGGGCCGTCGCGACCACAACGAACACAACGTCCGCTACGCCCGGATGCTGTCGGCGCCGGTGACCGGCACCGCACCCTGTCGAGCGATCCAGCTCACAGACGTGCCAGGAGCGCCCGTGTCGTCCACCACCACCGATCCGCCGCCGACCGATGTCATCCCGCCGCCGCCCGGTCGGTCGCGCCGCGCGAGCACCCTCGCGACCCTCCTCGCAGTCGCCGCGGCCCTGCTGCTCGTGCCGCCGGCCGTCGGGGCGTTCTCGGGCGGCGGGGACGGCAGTCAGCTGAAGGGCCTGCGGGTCATGGTGCCCAACAGCCCGGGCGGGGGGTACGACGTGACCGCCCGCGCCGCCGCGAGCGCCGCCGAGGAGGCGGGCGTGACGGGCGCGGTGGAGGTGTTCAACCTGCCCGGCGCGGGCGGCACGGTCGGACTGCGCCGGCTGGTCAACGCCGAGGGCGACGGCCGCCAGCTCATGTCGATGGGGCTCGGCGTCGTCGGCAGCGTCTACTCCAACGACTCCCCCGTGACGCTGCGGCAGACGACGCCGATCGCCCGGCTCACGCAGGAGACCGAGATCCTGGTGGTGCCGACGGACTCGCCGTTCCGGGACCTCTCGCAGCTCGTCGCGGCCTGGCGGGCGAACCCGGGCGCCCTGCCGGTCGGCGGCGGCTCGTCGCCGGGCGGGCCGGACCACCTCGCGCCGATGCTCACGGCGAAGGCGGCCGGCATCGACCCGCGGTCGGTCAACTACGTCCCCTACGACGGCGGCGGCGACCTGCTCGCCGCGGTGCTCGGCGGGAAGGTCGGGCTCGGGGTGAGCGGCCTCGGCGAGTTCGCCGACCAGATCGCCTCGGGCGACCTGCGGGTGCTCGCCGTGACGGCGGGTCAGCGGGTGCCGGGGCTGGACGCCCCGACGCTGCGCGAGGCCGGCGTCGACGTCGAGTTCACCAACTGGCGCGGCATCGTCGCGCCGCCGGGGCTCCCGGGGGCCGAGCGCGACGAGCTCGTGGCCGCCGTGGACGCGCTGCACGCGAGCCCGGAGTGGCGTGAGCAGCTCGAGCGCAACGACTGGCAGGACGCCTACCTGCCCGGGGACGCCTTCGGCGCGTTCCTCGCAGCGGAGGACGAGCGGGTCGCAGGGGTCCTGCGGGAACTGGGGTTGGCATGACCACGGGAGTGGCGGTACGGCGGAGCTGGTGGTCCGAGCATGCCGAACTGGGCATCGCGGGCCTGCTGGGGGCCGTCGGGGTGCTCGTGGCCGTCGACACGGTCGCGGAGGGCACGCTGGCCGCGGGGTCGGGCTCCGACCCGATCGGGCCGGGCGTCGTCCCGCTCGTGCTCAGCGCGGCGCTGCTCGTGCTCTCGGCGCTGCTCGCCGTCGACGTCCTGCGCGGTGGGCACGGCGAGGCGGAGGCGGGCGAGGACGTCGACCTCGACACGCCGATGGACCTGCGTACGGTCGGGATGCTCGCCGGCGTCCTGATCGCGACCGCGCTCCTCATCCCGGTCCTCGGCTGGCCGATCGCGGGCACGGTGCTGTTCGCGGGCGCCGCGTACGCCCTGGGCTCGCGGCGGCTCGAGGTCGACCTGGCGGTGGCCGCGACCGTCTCGCTGGTCACCTGGGTGGTGTTCGACGGCCTGCTGGGCGTCGACCTCCCCGGCGGTCCGCTCATGGGGGTGCTGGGGTGAACGACTTCGGCCTGCTCGACGGGTTCGCCAACGCGCTGACCCCGACCCACCTGCTCTTCGCCGCGATCGGCGTCCTGCTCGGCACCGCGATCGGGGTCCTCCCCGGCATCGGCCCCGCCATGGCCGTCGCCCTGCTGCTGCCCGTCACCTACGCCTTCGAGCCGACCGGCGCGTTCATCATGTTCGCCGGCATCTACTTCGGGGCGATGTTCGGTGGCTCGACCACCTCGATCCTGCTCAACACCCCGGGCGAGAGCGCCTCGGTGATGGCGGCGATCGAGGGCAACCCCATGGCCAAGCAGGGCCGCGGGGCCCAGGCGCTCGCCACCGCGGCGATCGGGCACTTCGTCGGGGGCATGGTCGGAGTGGCCGGCCTCGTGCTCGTCGCGCCGCTGATCGCCTCCGTCGCGGTCGACATCGGGGCGCCCGACTACTTCGCGATCATGGTGCTCGCGTTCGTCGCCGTCACCGGCGTCCTCGGGGCGTCCCGCGTCCGGGGCTTCGCGGCGCTGGTGCTCGGACTGACGATCGGCCTGGTCGGGCTCGACCCCATCTCCGGTCAGCCACGCATGACGTTCGGCGTCCCGCAGCTCGCGGACGGCATCGACGTCGTCATCGTGGCCGTCGGGCTCTTCGCGGTCGGCGAGGCGCTGTGGGTGGCCGCCCACCTGCGGCGCAAGCCGACCGAGGTCATCCCGGTCGGGCGTCCGTGGCTCTCCCGGGACGACGTGCGCCGGGCGTGGAAGCCGTGGCTGCGCGGCCCGTTCATCGGGTTCACGTTCGGCTCGATCCCGGCCGGCGGAGCCGAGATGTCGACGTTCATGGCCTACGTGACCGAGCGTCGGCTCTCGAGGAACCGGAAGAACTTCGGGAAGGGCGCGATCGAGGGTCTCGCCGCCCCGGAGTCGGCGGCCTCGGCGTCGTCGGCGGGCACGCTCGCCACGATGCTCACGCTGGGGCTCCCGACGACCGCGATCGCCGCGATCATGCTCGCCGCCTTCCAGCAGTTCGGCATCCAGCCCGGCCCGCTGCTCTTCGAGCGGGAGCCGGCCCTGGTGTGGACGCTGATCGCGAGCCTGTTCGTCGGCCTGATCATGCTGCTCGCGCTGAACCTGCCGCTCGCGCCGATGTGGGCGAAGCTGCTGCGCGTCCCGCGGCCGTATCTCTACGCCGGCATCCTGTTCTTCGCCTGCGTCGGGGCCTACGCCGTGTCGGGCTCCCCGATCGACCTGGTGGTGCTGCTGGCCATCGGCGGGATCGGCTTTCTCATGCGCCGCTTCGGGCTGCCCGTCCTGCCGGCGATCATCGGGGTCATCCTCGGTCCCGACGCCGAGCTCCAGCTCCGCCGGGCGCTGCAGATCGCCGACGGCGACGTGACGACGCTGGTCTCCACACCCCTGTCGATCACGGTGTACGCGGTGATCGCCCTGCTGTTCGTGGTCCCGCTGGTGCTGCGCCGCCGTGGTGCGGCCGCCGCTCCGGAGCGGGAGGACGAGCTGGTCTGACCCGTCCCGAGCGAAGGGCCCCTCCGGTCGGTCCGTCCGACGGAAGGGGCCCTTCGCCCGGTCCGGGATCGCGCGAGGGTGGCGTCAGGCAGGGTCCGGGCGTGCCCGGGATGCCTGGTGTCCCCCTCGTGAGCCGCGCGGGTCTCAGCCGAGCGCGTCGAGGTCCAGCGTCACGCCGAGCTGCAGGGGCGCGGTCCCGCGGTGCTCGGCCACGGGAGGGCCGCCCACTCGTCGAGGCTCAGGAGGTGACCGGGCCACGTCGGACCGGTCATCACACTCCTTCCGACGCGGCCGATCGTCCCCCGGTTCGCCTACACGTCGGCCAGCTTCGGGGCGGCCTCCCCCAGCAGCTCGATGGAGTGCAGCAGGTCCGCGTGGCGCAGCCGCGGGTTCGTCATCTGCAGGTTGATGCGGTCGACCCCGCCGAGCTGCTCGGCCACCCGGGTCGCCTTCTCGACGATCATGTCCGGGTCGCCGATGAAGTACGCGCCGTCGGGGCCGCGGGTGGCGTCGAACTGGCGTCGCGAGGGCGGCATGCCTCCGCGCTCGCGGGCGATCGTCGTGAACATCGCCTCCCAGCCCGGGTAGAAGGCGTTCGTCGCCTGGGCGACGTCGTCGCCGAGGAAGCCGAAGCAGTGCAGCCCGACCTTCAGCTGCTCGGGCGAGTGCCCGGCCTCCGCGCCTGCCCGGCGGTACAGGTCGACCAGCGGCGCGAACTGCGCGGGCGCGCCACCGATGATCGCGATCATCAGCGGCAGCCCCAGCGCGCCGGCGCGGTAGAACGACTCGGGCGAGCCACCGACGCCCACCCAGATCGGGAACGGGTCCTGCGCCGGCCGCGGGTACACCGGCTGGTCCTTCAGCGCCGGGCGGTGCGGCCCGGACCAGGTGACCCGCTCGTGGTCGCGGATCTGCAGCAGCAGGTCGAGCTTCGAGGTGAAGAGCTCGTCGTAGTCGGAGAAGGGCAGCCCGAAGAGCGGGAACGCCTCGGTGAACGACCCGCGCCCGACGACCAGCTCCACCCGTCCGCCCGAGATCAGGTCGACCGTCGCGTACTCCTGCCAGACCCGGACCGGGTCGGCGGCGGAGAGCACCGTGACCGCGGACCGCAGGTGGATCTGCTGCGTGCGCGCCGCGGCCGCCGCGAGGATCACGGCGGGCGCGGCGTCGTAGTACTCGCTGCGGTGGTGCTCCCCGATGCCGTAGGAGTACAGGCCCGCCCGGTCGGCGGTCTCGATCTCCTCCAGCAGGTGGGCGAAGCGCTCGACCGGACCCACCACGTGCTCGGTGTCCGGATCGGTGACCTTCGCGACGAAGCTGTCGACGCCGACGTGCACGGCTTACCTCCCAAGTCGTTGCAAGTTCAACGACCAACTCGTCGGATCGGTCGGCTATTCCGTCACAGGGTGGCGGCGAGCCGCTGCGCGAGCTTCCCGACGAAGGCGGACGGCTCCTTGAGCTCTCCGCCCTCGGCGAGCAGCGCCATGTCGTGGAGCAGCGACGCGGTCTCGGCGATCCCGGCGTCGTCGGGCTTCGCCGCGTGCGCCGTGCGGAGGTTCTCCACCAGGGGGTGCTTCGGGTTGAGCTCCAGGGCCCGCTTCTGGACCGGGATCTCCTGCCCCATCGAGCGCATCATCTGCTCGAGCTGCGGCGGGAGGCCGCCGACCTCGCCCACCAGGCAGGCCGGGCTGGTCGTCAGGCGGGTGGAGAGCCGGACCTCGGAGACGTCGTCGGCGAGCGTCGTGGTCATCCAGGTGAGCAGGTCGTCGAAGCCCTCGGGCTTCTCCGCGTCGTCGGAGAGGTCGACGTCGCCCTGCGCGATCGAGGCGAACGGCTTCGCGTCCTCGCCGCTGCCGTAGGACGGGACCATCCCGACCCACACCTCGTCGACCTGGTCGGTCAGCAGCAGGACCTCGTAGCCCTTGGCGCGGAACGCCTCGATGTGCGGAGAGTTCTCCACGGCCGCCCGGTTCTCCCCGGTGACGTAGTAGATCGACTCCTGGCCCTCGGGCATCCGTGCGACGTAGTCGGCGAGCGTCGTGAGCCGCTCCGGGTCGTGCGTCGAGGCGAAGCTGGACGCCTCGAGGATCGCCTGCGTGTTGTCCTGGTCGGAGAGCAGCCCCTCCTTGAGCGCCCGCCCGCACTCGCGCCAGAACGTCTCGTACTTCTCGGCGTTCTCGCCGCGCAACGCCGTGATCGTCTGCAGCACCCGCTTCACGAGGCGCTTGCGGATCAGCTGGATCTGGCGGTCCTGCTGGAGGATCTCGCGGGAGACGTTCAGCGAGAGGTCCTGCGCGTCGACGACGCCCTTGACGAACCGCAGGTACTCGGGGACGAGCACCTCGCAGTCCTCCATGACGAAGACGCGCTTGACGTAGAGCTGCACCCCGCGCTTGGCGTCGCGGTAGTACAGGTCCATCGGCGCGTGGGCGGGCAGGAACAGCAGCGCCTGGTACTCGAACGTGCCCTCGCCGGTGAACCGCATCGTCTCGAGCGGCTCCTGCCAGTCGTGCGAGACGTGGCGGTAGAACTCGGCGTACTCCTCGTCGCTCACCTCGGAACGCGGGCGGGCCCACAGCGCCTTGCGCGAGTTGATCGGCTCGTTCGAGGTGTCGGGCGCGGACTCCTCGGTGTCCTCCTCCGCGCCCTCCACGACGGTGTCCGTGACACCGCTCGGGTCGAGCAGGATCGGCCAGGTGATGAAGTCCGAGTACCGCTTCACGATGCGGCGCACGACCGACGGGTCGGCGTAGTCGTGCAGGTTGTCCTCGGCGTCCTCCGCCTTGAGGTGCACGGTGATGCTCGTGCCCTGCGGCGCGTCGGCCACCTCGGAGAGTTCGTACGTGCCCTCACCCGCGGACTCCCAGTGGACGCCGCCGTCGGTGCCGGCCCGCCGGGTGGTCATCTCCACCCGGTCGGCCACCATGAAGCTGGAGTAGAAGCCGATGCCGAACTGTCCGATGAGCTCGGCCGTGGCCTCCTCGCTGCCCGACGCCTGGGCCTCGCGCAGCTTCGACAGCGTCTCGGCGGTGCCCGAGCGCGCGATCGTGCCGATGAGGTTCACGACGTCGTCGCGGCTCATCCCGATCCCGTTGTCGGTGATCGTGAGCGTGCGCGCCGCCGCGTCGGTGCGCAGCTCGACGTGCAGGTCCGTGGTGTCGACCCCGAGGTCCTTGTCCCGGTAGGACTCCATGCGCAGCTTGTCCAGCGCGTCGGACGCGTTGGAGATCAACTCCCGCAGGAACACGTCCTTGTCGGAGTAGATCGAGTGGATCATCAGCTGCAGCAGCTGACGGGCCTCGGCCTGGAACTCGATCGTCTCGGTCATCGCTTCCCTGCGTCCTCTCGTGGCTCACCGACGTGGTCGACTTCCACGATAAACGGACCCCCCGACAGCTATCCCGACGACGGGTCGCGCGTGGGATCGGCGCTCACCGACGCCTCCCCCTCCTGCTCGCGACCCGGCGTGCGCAGGTCGAACCGTCGGATCACCACGCGGAAGACGACGTAGTAGACGACCGCGTAGCCCAGGCCGATCGGGATCAGCCACAACGGCCGGGTGGCCTGCCCGACGTTGATGACGTAGTCGATCGCGCCGGCGGAGAAGGTGAACCCGTCGTGGATGCCGAGCGCGTTGCACAACGCCAGCGAGGTGCCGGTCAGCACGGCGTGCACCACGTAGAGCGGCCAGGCGACGTAGACGAAGGCGTACTCGAGCGGCTCGGTGATCCCGGTGAGGAACGACGTCAGCGCGACCGAGGCCATGATCCCGCCGACGACCTTGCGCTGCTCCGGGCGCGCCTCGTGCCAGATCGCGAGGGCGGCCGCGGGCAGCGCGAACATCATGATGGGGAAGAAGCCGGTCATGAACGTCCCGGCCGTCGGGTCGCCGGCGAAGAAGCGCGCGATGTCGCCGTGGGCGCCGTCGTAGTCGCCCAGCACGAACCAGACGACCGAGTTCAGGACGTGGTGCAGGCCGAGCGGGATGAGGAGGCGGTTCGCGGCGCCGAAGATGCCGCCGCCGACCACCGCGTTCGCCGCGACGGCGTTGCCCAGCGCCGTCAGCCCCGCGTTGAACAGCGGGAAGAGCAGCGCCAGCACCACCGCGAGCAGCATCGAGACCAGCGCGGTGACGATCGGGACGAAGCGCCGGCCGCCGAAGAAGGCGAGGTAGGTCGGCAGCTTGATGCGGTGGTAGCGCTGCCAGAGCACGGCGGCGACCAGCCCGACGAGGATCCCACCCAGGACCCCGTAGTCGATCGTGGCCTGCTCGCCCTTCGAGTCCAGCCGACCGGGGAGCAGGACCGGGCTGAGGGCGGTGAACACGCCCGCGAGCACGAGGTAGCCGACGACCGCGGCCAGTGCCGTGGACCCGTCGGAGCGGCGGGCCCACCCGATGGCGATGCCGACGGCGAAGATGAGCGGCAGGTTGTCGAACAGGGCGCCGCCCGCACCGGTCAGCACCGTCGCCACGTTCTTGAACGCGGCGACGCCGCCCAGCAGGTCGTCCTGCCCGAGGCGCTGCAGCAGGCCCGCGGCCGGCAGGGCGGCGATCGGCAGCATGAGGCTGCGGCCGAGCCGCTGCAGCCCCGCCAGCCCCCGTGCTCCCCGGGACGGCGTCTCGGTGGTCGCGGTCATCGGGCCCCCCTCCAGTACCGTGCGGCGGACGTTGCAGGAAGCAACGACCCGGTGTCGGAGAAGGGTGCGGGGTATGGACGCAGCGGCGATCGTGGCCGGTCTGGGCGGTGCGACGAACATCGACGACCTCGAGGCCTGCATCACGCGCCTGCGCACCGAGGTCCGCGACCCCGCCCTCGTCGACGCGGCGGCCCTGAAGGCGCTCGGGGCGTCGGGCGTCGTGGTGCAGGGCAGCGTCGTGCAGGTGGTCGTCGGGCCGCAGGCCGACGTGATCGCCGACGAGGTGCACGACCTGCTCGAGGCGAGCGGAGCGACGGGGAGTTGAGCCGGGCGGTGATCGTCGCCGCTCCCCTCGCCGGGACGGTCGTCGGTCTGGACGCCGTTCCCGACGTCGTGTTCGCCGGCGGGATGGTCGGCCCGGGCGCCGCGATCGAGCCCGCGGTCGACGCCGTCGTGGTGTGCGCGCCCGCCCCGGGAACCCTCGTCAAGCTGCACCCGCACGCGTTCGCGCTCGTCACGGTGGACGGGCTCGGCGTGCTGGTGCATCTCGGCATCGACACGGTCGGCCTGCGGGGCGAGGGGTTCGAGGTGCTGCGCGCGGAGGGCGACGTGGTGTCGGCCGGCGATCCCGTCGTGCGCTGGTCCCCCGCCGACGTCCGCGCCCGCGGGCTCTCGGCCGTCTGCCCCGTCGTCGCTCTCGACGTCGACCCGTCGCGCGTCTCGGTCCTCCCGTCGGGTGTGGTCACGCCAGGTGATCCGCTGCTCGAGGTCGCGCCGGAGTGACTCAGAGGTCGAGGGCGACGCGCAGCACGGTGTCGATCCGGGTGAGGGTCAACGGGTCCACTCGACCGGCCCGTCGCCCGAACCACGCGCGGTACAGCCGACCGAGATCGCCCGCGTAGGCGAATCGCCCGTCACCGAGCGGTACGGCGAGGAGGTCCTCCGGATCGTCCGACCGGATCGCGATCCCGAGCACCCACGGCCGGGTCGGACGGATCACGTCGTTGCCCGCCAGAACGAGCACCGTCCGGCGGTTCGCGGGCGTGCGTAGGTGTACGGCTCACCCCGACGGGCGGAGCATCGCCTCGGAGGCAGCCAGGTCGGCGTCGTCGGCCGCGGCTGCGTCCTCGTCCCAGGGCTTCTCGGGAGGGGCGCCCTGGCGCACCGCTTCGCTCATCGCGGCTCTGGCCAGCCACACGGACAGCGGCTTCCCGGCCCGGTCGGCGGCCGCCTGGAGCAGCTCGAGGGAGAACTCGTCGATCGAGAAGCTGACCCGCCGCTTGGCCGCCATGGACGCGACGGTACCTCCGGACCGGCTCACGACGGCACCTCCTGCGTGCGCCGGGTCAGCGCGTCGAGCCGGCGCTCGACGACCGTGCCCACCGGCCAGGTCGCCGCGAGCTCGGCCAACCCGTCGGCCTCGTCGAGCGCGCGGCACGAGCACTGGTCCACCCCGTCGCGCTCCAGGGAGGACCGGAGCGCCTCGGCGTACTCCTCCCGCGTCAGCGGCACCTCCGCCACCCGCGCGGTCGTCGTGGCCCGCTGCGAGTTCATCCCGGCGAACCCCCGGCCGCACCCGCACCGGCCGTCGGGATCGTCGCGGTCCTTGCGGCAGGGCGGGTCGATCCGCACCAACTCGCCCTCGACGGCGTGGTGGTAGTCGTTCCCGCGCGTGCCCTGGGTGCGGCCCGTGGCCACTAGCACCTTCATCGGAATCCCCTCGTTCGAACTGATGGTCGAAGGGATACCAGGGCCCACCGACAGCCTCGTCCGACCCGGCGTGCCCCGTGGCCCGTCGTCGGGAAGGGCGGACCTACGATGAGCCGTTCGGATCAGCAGCACGGAGGAGCAGGGCGATGACGGGCGGGACCGCGTTCGAGAAGCAGGTGCTCGAGGCCGCGGAGCGTCTCACCGGCATCGCGGAGCTGACGCCGCTGCAGTACAACCCGCGGTTGTCGGCCGACTCCGGCACGAACGTCTGGTTCAAGCGTGAGGATCTGCAGGTCGGGCGCTCGTACAAGCTGCGCGGCGCCTACAACCTCATCTCCCAGCTCGACGACGAGGCCCGCGCGGCCGGGGTGGTCTGCGCGTCCGCCGGCAACCACGCCCAGGGCTTCGCCTTCGCGTGCCGGACGCACGGGGTGCGGGGACGGGTCGTGATCCCGTCGACGACGCCGCGCCAGAAGCGCGAGCGGATCGCCGCGCTCGGCGGGGACATGGTCGACCTCGTGGTGCAGGGCGACACCTACGACGAGGCGAGCGCGTCCGCCACCGCCTACGCGGAGGAGACCGGCGCGACGCTGGTCCCCGCGTTCGACGACTCCCGCACCGTGGCCGGGCAGGCGACGGTGATCGCCGAGGTGGTGGAGCAGCTCGGGCACGCGCCCGACGTCGTCGTCGTGCCGGTCGGCGGCGGCGGTCTGCTCGCCGGCACCGCGACCTGGCTCGCGGCGACCTACCCGCGGACCAGGGTGATCGGCGTGGAGCCCGCCGGGGCGCGCAACGTCGCGGCGGCCCTGCACGCCGGCTCGCCGGTGGTGCTCGACGAGGACGGGTTCGACCGGTTCGTCGACGGCGCCGCGGTCCGCAAGGCGGGCGCCGTGACGTTCCCGCTGATCCGGCGCTCGGGCGCGCAGCTGCTCGCCGTCGACGAGGGCCTCGTGTGCACCGAGATGCTCGCGCTCTACCAGACCGAGGGGATCATCGCGGAGCCCGCGGGCGCGCTGGCCGGCGCGGCGGTGCGCTCGGACGGTCCGGAGCTTGACCTCTCACCGGGCGAGACCGTCGTCGTCATCCTCTCCGGGGGGAACAACGACGTCTCGCGCTACGCCGAGGTCATCGAGCGTTCGCTGCGTTTCCAGGGGCTCAAGCACTACTTCCTCGTCGAGTTCCCCCAGGAGCCCGGCGCGTTGCGGCGCTTCCTCGACGAGGTGCTCGGTCCCGACGACGACGTCACGCGCTTCGAGTACGTCAAGCGCGACAACCGGGAGTCGGGCCCCGCCCTCGTCGGCGTCGAGATCGGTCGGCGGGAGGACTACGAGCCGCTGCTGGAGCGGATGGCCCGGTCGCCGCTGCAGATCGAGGTCCTCGAGCCGGGGTCCCCGGCGTTCCGTTTCCTGGTCTGACCGGTCTCAGCGGTGCTCGGCCCGCACCGGTGTCACGGCGATCGCGGCCAACGGTGCGAGCGCGGCGGCGGTGAACCCGACCCCGTAGCTCGTCGCGCCGATGATCGCGCCGAGCACCGGCGGGGCCAGCGAGGCGACGATGTTCTGGGTCGTGTTCTGCACCCCGAGCGCGCGGCCCGACCAGGCCTGGCCGGCCATCTCGGCGGTCGAGACGAAGGCGAGCCCGTTGTCGGCGACGGTGACGATCGCGCCGACGGCGATCCCCGCGACCGCGATCACCGGCACCCACACCGACCCCGCCGCGAAGCCGAGCATCACCAGGGCCGACCCCACCGCGAGCTGGCGCATCGGCCGCAGGCGCGAGCCGACGCGGTCCGACCACCAGCCCGTCGCGATCCGCCCGGCCGCCCCGGCGATCTGCGACACCGCGACGAACACGCCCGCCACGCCGGGCGACCAGCCCTGCTCGCGGACCAGGTACTCCAGCGCGAAGGCGGAGATCGCGAACTGCGGCAGGACGAGCAGGGCCGACGCCGCGTGCAGGCGGTACAACGTCGGGGTCCGGTACGGGTTCCCGGTCGGCTCGTGCGGCTCCGGCGCCCGGCGCGGCGCGTCCTGGGCGATCCCGACGACGAGGCCTGCCGCGACCAGGCAGGCCAGTCCCGTCCACCCGAGGGCGACGAACGGGCCCTGCGTCGTGGCGAGCACGGGCAGGACCAGGGCGGCCAGCGCGACGCCGAGCGGTTGCGCGGTCTGCCGGATCCCCATGGCGATCCCGCGTTCGTCGGCGGAGAACCAGCCCATGATCAGCCGGCCGCTGGCCGCGTTCACCGAGGCGGCGCCCAACCCACCGACCCCCAGCAGCAGCGCGATCGTGACCAGCGACGACGGGGTCTCGAGCGCCACGCCGCCGACGACCAGCCCGGCCACGGTGAGCCCGGATGCCATCGGGATCCGCTCCCCCACCCGGTCGACCACGTAACCCCACGCGACCAGGGCGAGCAGGAGCCCCGTCGTCGGGGCCGCGACGACGATGCCGACCTCGGCGAGCGACAGGCCGCGCTCGTCACGAAGGGTCGGCACGAGGAACGGGATGCCGTACACGAACGACGACGCCGCGGTCTGGGCGAGCACGCCGACCACGAGGATCGCCCAGCGGCGTCGTGGGCGGGCCGGGGCGCTCGTCTCCGTGCTCACGGTTCGTCAGCATGCCTCACGATCGCCCAGCAGGCGAGACACCGTCTCACTCAATGGGATCGGCATCCGAACGAGTGGCCCGTTCGCAGCATCTAGGTGCGCGAAAGTGCCGTTCGTTCGACAAGGGGGCAACGCGTCAGCGACGGGCGGCCAGCAGGTCCCGGGCGGCCCGGTCCTCGGCGAGCCCGGCCCGGTGCCACTGCACGAGCAGGACCACCAGCACGCCGACGAGCGGCAGGTCGCCCATCCCCCACGAGAGCAGGGCGGCCAGGTGCTGGTCGGCGAGCAGGTCCGGCGCCCACGGCAGGCGCAGGCGGGAGTAGAAGTCGGTGACGAACACCTGCCCGCCACCGCCGTCGGCGGCCAGGGTCGACGGGGTCTGCGCCACCGGGGTGGCGGCGGCCAGCAGGATCACCCCGAAGAGGGCGTGGAAGGGCATCGAGGCGATCAGCACGGCCAGCCGCGCCACGTGCGGCAGCTTCTGCCCGGGCGTCGGGTCGACGCCGACGACGACCCAGAAGAACAGGTAGCCCGCCGTCAGGAACCACGCGGAGATCGCCGGCATCAGCCAGCCCAGCGGCTGGAGCAGCGAGAACAGCGGGGTCAGGTAGAACGCGAACGGCGAGCCGACCAGGACGACGGCGGCGACGGCGGGGTGGGTCAGGAACCGCAGCAGCGGGGCGTCGAGCACGGCCTCGAGGCGGTCACGGGCGTCGCCCTCCTCGGGCAGCGCCCGACGGGCGAGCGAGACCGGCCCGCCCAGCACGAGCAGCACCGGGACCACGATGCTGACCAGCATGTGCTCGGCCACGTGCACGCTGAACAGGGCGTCGGCGTAGCGCCCGACCCCCGACGAGGTGGCCACCACCAGCAGCGCGCACCCCGCGAACCAGGACGCGGCCCGCCCGCGCGGCCAGCCGTCCACCCGTCGCAGCCACCGGGCGTAGACCACGACCAGCACCACCGCGAGCACCGCGAACCAGACGTCGAGCCGCCAGGCGCCGAGCAGCCGTCCGAGGGTCGGCGGGTCGGGGATGCCGAAGCCCAGCATCGCCTCCGTCGGGGTCGTGTGGAACGGCGCCTGCACCGGCGGGACCGCGCGGGTCATCGCCACCGACAGCCCGGTCACGACGGCGAGCAGCGCGAGTTCCGTGACCGCCAGGGTCCGCGCACCGCTGACCCGGCGGCGCACCAGCACGCCCAGCACCACGACCGTCACCGCGGCGGCAAGCAGCACGAGCACGCCGTACGCGGTCGCGAGTTCGCCCACCGACGGCACGAGCACGGCCGATGCGAGCACACCGCTCCCCACGGTCACCACAGCACACACCGTCGCCACGGCACCGCTGCGCGCGGGCGCGACCGGCGCCACCACCAGGGCCCCGAGGGTCCCCAGCCACACCGTCGCGGCGATCACGTGCAACGCGACCGCGGGCGTCCCGAGGTCCTTGCCGACCCCGTCGATCGCGTGCCCGGTCATCACCGGGCCGAGCAGCGTCAGGCACGCGAGCATCCCGGCGCCCAGCGTCGAGGACCACGTCCGCGCCTCGCGCACCCACACCGCGACGACCGCCGCGCCGACCGCGCACGCCAGCCATCCCACCGGCGCCGCGCGCACCACCATCCCGACGACGAGATCCGGCCCTGGGGCGACGAAGCCACCGGAGAGATCCGCGACGGTGAACACCGCCGTGCCCACCGCCAGGGCCGCCCAGGCCCACGCTGCACCCGAGGCGACACCCCGCGCCGTGGGCGAGAGCCCGGCGACACCCGGCGCCACCACCAGCCCGTGCACCAGCGCGCCGAGTGCGACCGCCGCCGCACCCGCCGTCAGGACCCGGAGCAGCGGCAGCCCGAGCTGGACGAGCTCGCCGGGGTCGGCGAGACCGAGGACCGGGTAGGCGGAGCGGCCGAGCAGCAGGGCGGCGACGAGGACCGTCACCAGCCCCGCGGCGCCCGCGGGCGCGACGCGCCTCACGGGTCGAGGCGGCCGGGGAACCGGGCCCGGTACTCGTCGAGGTGCTGGGACTTGCAGACGTGCTGTTCCTTCTCGTTGATCGCCTGGCGCATGCACTCGTCGAGCGTGCGGGCCTGCGAGGCGTGCAGGTAGGTCACGGCGGACTCGATGGTCGGCCACTCGATCGCCGTGCCGATCACCACGGCGATCAGGGCCACACCCAGCGCTGCCAGCGGCTTACCGCGACCTGACGCCCGACCGGACCGCACTCGCATGAGCGCGACGACGGCGGCCACCAGCGCGACGAGGCCCAGGGCCATCCCGCCCCAGCCGGTCCAGGCGCTGACCAGCGCCATCCCCGCCACGACCAGCGCGAACGTGGCCGCGCCCGTGGCACCGGCGCCGGTGTCGGTGGCAGCGTCCGGCGTGCTCTCGTCGGTGCTGGTCACGTCGACGATGGTGACACCAGGTGTGCACGCGCTCGCGCGGGGGGCGCATCATCGGGGGCATGACCGTCGCTGCACCCCGGGAGGACCAGAGCGAGGACTTCCTCCTCACGGGCATGACGTGCGCCGCGTGCGCGTCGCGGATCGAACGTCGGCTCAACAAGGTCGACGGCGTGATCGCGCAGGTGAACTACGCGACCGAGCGCGCGACGGTCACGCTGCGGCCCGACGTCGGGCGCTCCACGGTCGTCGACGTCGTCGCGAAGCTGGGGTACGGCGCGACGCCGCTCTCGGTTCCCGACGACGAGCTCGGTGACGTCACCGCCGCGCGCGACGACCGCGTGGCCGACCTGTGGCGCCGGCTCGTGGTCGCGGCCGTGCTGTTCATCCCGCTGGTCGATCTGCCGCTGGTCCTCTCGGTGCTGCCGCAGGCGCGGTTCCCGGGGTGGGAGTGGGTCGTGGTGGCGCTGGCGGCGCCCGTCGTCGGGTGGTCGGCCTGGCCGCTGCACCGCGCGGCGTTCGTCAACGCCCGGCACGGCGCCTCGTCGATGGACACGCTGATCTCGCTGGGCATCATCAGCGCGACCGTGTGGTCGTTGGGCTCGATCCTCACCGGGCACCTGCCCGACCCCGGCGCCGGTGCGCTCAGCGTCTTCCTCGACCCGGTCGGTCCGCTCTACCTCGAGGTCGCCGCCGCGGTGACGACGTTCGTGCTCGCAGGGCGCTACGTCGAGGCGCGGGCCAAGCGGTCGGCGGGCGACGCGTTGGCGTCGCTGGCCGCCCTCGCCGCGCGGGACGTCGCGGTGCTGCTGCCCGACGGGACCGAGGCGCGCATCCCGGCCTCCGCGCTCGCCGTCGGGACCCGCTTCGTCGTCCGGCCCGGGGAGAAGGTCGCGACCGACGGCACGGTGGAGAGCGGCGCCTCGGCGGTGGACCGGTCGATGCTCACCGGCGAGACCGTGCCGGTGGAGGTCGCCGCGGGCGACGCCGTGACCGGCGGCACCGTGGCGGTCTCCGGGCGGCTCGTCGTCACCGCCACGGCGGTCGGCGGCGCCACCCAGCTCGCCGGGATGATCCGGCTCGTCGAGTCCGCGCAGGCGTCGAAGGCGTCGGTGCAGCGGCTCGTCGACCGCATCTCGTCGGTGTTCGTGCCGATCGTGATCGGGCTGGCGGTGCTGACCGCGCTGGGCTGGTGGGTGGTCGGCGGTACCGCGGGTGACGTCTTCTCCGCCGCGCTCGCGGTGCTCGTCATCGCCTGCCCCTGCGCCCTGGGCCTCGCGACCCCGACCGCGATGCTGGTCGCGTCCGGCCGCGGCGCGCGCGAGGGCATCTTCCTCAAGAGCCACCAGGCGCTGGAGACCTCCCGTGTCGTCGACACGGTCGTGTTCGACAAGACCGGCACGGTGACGACGGGGGCGATGACCGTGCGCTCCGTCCACCTCGCCGAGGAGGATTCCCGACGGCGGGTGCTGGCCTCGGCGGGCGCGGTCGAGGACGCGTCGGAGCACGCCGTGGCACGGGCGGTCGTGGCGTGCGCCCGGGCGGAGGTGCCCTCGTTCCCGGCGGTCGAGGGCTTCGAGGCGCTGCCCGGTCTGGGCGCCCGGGGCGTCGTGGACGGGGTCGACGTCCGGCTGGGCAAACCGCTCGGGCCGCTGCCCTCCTGGGCCCCCGCGCCGGAGCCGGACTCGACGCTCGTCGTCGTGACCCTCGACGGGGTCGAGGCCGCCGTGCTCGAACTGGCCGACGAGGTGAAGCCATCGGCCGCGCCGGCGATCGCCCGCCTGCGGGCCGCCGGACTGCGGACGGTGCTGCTCTCGGGCGACCGCGCCGAGGCGGCGTCGGCGGTGGGCGCGGCCGTGGGCGTCGACGAGGTGATCGCCGACGTGCTGCCCGCCGGCAAGGTCGAGGCGTTGACGTCGCTGCAGTCCGGGGGGCGGCGGGTCGCGATGGTCGGCGACGGGATCAACGACGGGCCGGCTCTGGCGGCCGCGGACCTGGGGTTGGCGGTCGGAGCGGGCACGGACGTGGCCCTCGACGCGGCCGACGTGATCCTCGTGCGCGACGACCTGGGCGCCGTCCCGGACGCCCTGGACCTGGCCCGCCGCACCGCCACCACGATCCGTCGCAACCTCGTGTGGGCCTTCGGTTACAACGTCGCCGCCATCCCCCTGGCCGCGCTGGGCCTGCTGAGCCCGCTGATCGCGGGCCTCGCGATGGCGTTGTCGTCGGTGCTGGTGGTGACGTCGAGCGTGCGGCTGCGGAACTGAGTCCCCAGAATCCCTAGGCCCGGCGACGCCGCTCGGCCAGGACCGCCGTCAGGTAGGTCTCCGCGGTGATCCCCGACGGCGGGTCGGGCGCGACCCGGGCCGCGACGTCGGTCGCGAGGCGCTCGCCGAGCGTGCGGCGGACGTCGGGCGCGAGGTCGCCGGCTCGGGCGAGGAACTGCCGGGCGGCGAGCGCGAGGTCGTCGGGCAGGGCCGAGAGCTGCAGCGTCGACGCCCAGCCGGCGAGCGCGGGGTCGGGCTCGGGCAGGGTCGGGTGGCGCGTGGAGCGCGGGGCCCGGTCGCGCAGCACGATGGTCCCGGCGAGGAGGTCGCCGACCCGCTGGCCGCGCCGCGTGCACGCCGCCACCACGATCGCCACGACCCCGCCGGCCAGGCCGAAGTCGACGAACAGTCCGGCCAGGGCCCGGACGAGGGCCTGACGGAAGCGGATCGGCCCGCCGTCGTCGGAGACCGCCCGCAGCCCGAACGCCGCCTTCCCGGGCGTCCGGCCGCGGGTGAGCGTCTCCCAGGCCGTCGGCCACACGATGAAGGCGAGTACGGCGAGGACGACGCCGAGGGTGACCGCGAGCGCCTCGTCGACCTCGATCCCGGACACCACCACGCCGATCGTCACCGCGAGGAGCAGCGCCCCGACGATCACCAGGTCCAGGGCGAACGCGAGCGCGCGGCTCGGTAGCTTGGCGGGGGCGAGATCGAGTTCGACCGCCTCGCCGATCACGACGCCGGGGTCCGGTGGGGCCATGATCGGACATGCTGCCACCAGGAGGGGTACCGCGAGTGGACGTCGACGCCTACACCGACGCCCACCGCGCGGAGTGGGACCGCCTCGAGCGGCTGCTCCG
Organism: Actinomycetospora sp. NBRC 106378; assembly: GCF_030269685.1. Lineage (GTDB taxonomy): Bacteria > Actinomycetota > Actinomycetes > Mycobacteriales > Pseudonocardiaceae > Actinomycetospora. The sequence continues at coordinate 337,871 of NZ_BSTT01000003.1, read as the reverse complement.
GGGTCGGCGGCGGTGGAGCGCGGACGAGGCCGACGAGGCCCTGGACCTGTACCGCCGCACGGCCACGCACCTGTCGGTGGTGCGGTCCTCCTCCCCCGACCCGGCCCTGGTCTCGCGGCTCTCCTCGCTGGTCGCCCGTGCCCGGTCGGCGGTGCTGGGCACGAGGCCGTGGAGCTGGGCGACGGTGCGGCGGTTCGTCACCGAGGAGTTCCCGGCCGCCCTCGCCGCGTCCGCGCGGTGGTGGGTGCCGACGGCGCTGCTCTCGCTGGTCGTCATGGTGGTGGTCGGTGCCTGGGTGGCGGGGAACCCCGACGTCGCGGGCGCGATCGCCTCGCCGGAGGAGACCCGTCGTCTGGTCGACGAGGAGTTCGCCGCCTACTACTCGTCCGACCCCGCCACCTCGTTCGCCGCCCGCGTGTGGACCAACAACGCGCTCGTCGCCGCCACGTGCCTCGTCACCGGGGTGCTGGTGCTGCCGGTGCTGTGGGTGCTGTTCCAGAACGTCGTGAACGTCGGCATCTCCGGCGGCATCCTCGCCGCCAACGGCCGGCTCGACCTGTTCCTCGGGCTCATCACCCCGCACGGCCTGCTCGAGCTGACCGCCGTGTTCGTCGCGGCCGGGGCGGGGCTGAAGCTCGGGTGGTCGTGGATCGACCCGGGCCCGCTCACCCGCGCCGCGTCGCTCGCCCGGCAGGCCCGCACCACGGTGGGGATCGCGCTCGGGCTGGTCGGGGTGCTGCTGGTGTCGGGGGTCATCGAGGCGTTCGTGACCCCCTCCGGGCTCCCGACCTGGGCCCGCATCGGCATCGGGGTCCTGGCGTGGCTGCTGTTCGTCGCCTACGTGCTGCACGGGCGGCGGGTGCTGCGGACCCGCGTCGGCGTGCTCGACGGCGGGGTGTAGCGCTCGGACCTCGTGGGCGCGTCGATGGGGCCTTTCCTGCGTCCGGTGCACGCTGTGACGCAGTGCTGGCTAGAGCCGACCGCGCGCCTTCAACGCCAGGTACCGGTCCGCGACGGCGGGCGCGAGCTCGTCGGGCAGGGCGTCGACCACCTCGACCCCGCGGCGCTGCAACCGCCCCACGACGGCCCGCCGCTCCTCGGCCGCCACCGTGGCCGCCGCGGCCCCGTACACCGCCTCCCCCGAGCCCCGGCCGGCGGCGAGGGAGGCCACCACGGGGTCGGCCACGCCCGCCACGACCAGCGTGTGCCGGCGCAGCAGCGGCCCGAGCACGGGCTCCAGGCCCTCGGCCACCGCGGCGTCGTCGAGCCCGGTGAACAGGACGACGAGCGAGCGCCGGGACGCCCGGGTCAGCACGGTGGCGGCCAGCAGCCGCATGTCGGTCTCGACGAGCACCGGCTCCACGGACGCCAGCGCCGCCGTCATCGCGGGCAGCGGGTCCCGCGCGCCGACCACCGAGGCCCGCACGGCCCGGTCCACGGCGAGCAGGTCCACCCGGTCCCCGCCCCGGTGCGCCAGGGCCGCCAGCAGCAGGGCGGCGTCCAGTGCGGCGTCGAGCCGCGGCGCCTCGGTGCCGTCCTCCCCCGTCGCCGCGCCCGCCCCCACGAGCCCGGCGGAGGTCCGCCCCGTGTCCAGGACGACGAGCACGTGCCGGTCCCGCTCCGGGCGCCACGTCCGCACCACCGGCGACGACGACCGCGCCGAGGCCCGCCAGTCGATCGAGCGCACGTCGTCGCCGTCGACGTACTCGCGCAGGGAGTCGAACTCGGTCCCGGCGCCCCGGACCTGCACGGCACGGCGCCCGTCGAGCTCCCGCAGCCGCGCCAGCCGGGACGGCAGGTGCCGCCGCGACGCGAACTCCGGCAACACCCGCACCCGCCCGACCACGGCGCGGGACCCCTGCCGCGCCGCCAGGCCCAGCGGGCCCCACGCGCGGACGGTCACCACGGCGGACGCGTGCTCGCCCCGGCGCCCGGGCACCAGCGTCGTCGTGATCCGCCGCCGCTGTCGCGCGGGCACGTCGAGCGCCTGCCGGTCGGGGCGGGCCCCGCACGACGGCGGCCAGGCGTCGCGCACGACCCCCGTGACCCGTCGTCGGGAAGGGTTGACGACGACGAGCGTGGTCGCGACCTCCTCGCCCAGCCGCACCTGCACCAGGTCCTCGGCCCGCTCGAGCCGCAGCGCGGCGGGCGAGCCGGCCCGCGTCACGTCGATCACGACGGCGACGAGCAGCGCCGCCACGATCCCGAGCGCTCCCGCGAGCGACGGCACCAGCAGCGCGACGACGAGGGCGCCCGCCACGACCGCCAGCACGAACCGCCCGGAGACGGCCATCAGCCCCGGCCCGTCACCGCGGGACGGCCACCGAGTCGAGCACGCCGGTGACCACGCCGTCGGTGGTGACGCCCTCGAGCTCGGCCTCGGGACGCAGCGCGAGGCGGTGGCGCAGGACGGGGAGCGCCCAGGCCTTGACGTCGTCGGGGGTCACGTAGTCGCGACCGGCGAGCCACGCCCAGGCCCGCGCCGCCACCAGCAGCGCCGTCGCGCCGCGCGGGGACGCGCCGAGCGCGACCGACGGCGAGGTGCGGGTCGCCCGGCACACGTCGACGACGTACGCGAGCACCTCCGGGCGGGCCGCCACCTGTCCGACCGCCGTGCGCGCGGCGGTGAGGTGCTCCGCCCCGGCGACGGGGCGCACCATCGTCAGGTTCCGGGGGTCGAACCCGCCGGCGTGCCGCTCGAGCACCGCGATCTCGTCGTCGCGGCCCGGCAGGTCGAGCACGAGCTTGAACAGGAACCGGTCGAGCTGGGCCTCGGGCAGCGGGTAGGTGCCCTCGTACTCGACGGGGTTCTGCGTGGCGGCGACGACGAACGGGTCGGGCAGCGGGCGGGGCGTCCCGTCCACCGAGACCTGGAACTCCTCCATCGCCTCGAGCAGCGACGCCTGCGTCTTCGGCGGCGTCCGGTTGATCTCGTCGGCGAGGAGGAGGTTGGTGAACACCGGGCCGGCGCGGAAGTCGAACGCCGAGGTGCCGGCGTCGTAGACCAGCGACCCGGTGACGTCGCCGGGCATGAGGTCGGGGGTGAACTGCACGCGTCGGTTCTCCAGCGAGCAGGCGGCGGCGACCGCCCGGACCAGCAGCGTCTTCGCCACCCCCGGCACGCCCTCGAGCAGCACGTGCCGCCGGGAGAGCAGCGCGATCACCAGGCCGGTGACGGCGGCGTCGTGCCCCACCACCGCCTTGGCGACCTCGCCCCGCAGCGCGGTCAGGGCCTCGCGGGCCTCGTCGGGGGTCACGGGGTGCTCCTCAGCAGTTCGTCGAGATCGTCGGCCAGCCGGACGAGGGCGGCGTCGTCGGCCGGGTCCGGGCCGTCCAGGAGATCCTTCCCGACGTCGGGTGCGAGAGCTTCCGTGGGGGCGTCGGGCGGGAGGCCGCGCCGGGCCGCGAGCCGGCGCCGGGCGTCGGCGCGCAGCACCGCGGCGGCCCGCCCGCGGGCCCCGAGCCGCCGGTAGAGGGCGGCGCGGCCCCGGGTGGTCTCGGCGGCCGCGACCCGCACCGGCAGGCGTTCCGCCACGACGGGCCCCAGCCGCCGCCCCCGCCAGAGCGCCGCCGCGAGCCCGGCGAGCAGCAGCATCACCGTGCCCCACACGACGCCGCGCGGGACCAGGTCGGCGAGCGGGGCGTCACCCCCCGCACCCGGGTCGGGCAGGTACCAGAGCACCCGCGGGTGGGCGCCGAGCAGCGTCAGGGAGAGCGCGGCGTTGCCGTCGCGGTCGAGGGCGTCGTTGGTGAACGGCGTCGCGTCGCCCACCACGACGGTATGGCCGCTGACCGCGACCGGCGCGACCCCGTCGACCGGGTAACACCCGACGGCGGGCGGGTCCACCTCGTACACGGCACCGTCGAGGGTGAGCGGGCCGGCGGCGACCGCGGCGGGCAGGGGGCAGGCCGGGGCGGGGACGACGCCGGTGGTGAGCAGGTCCGGCGAGGGTCGGGTGACGCGGACGCCGGGCGCCAGGGCCTCGAGGGTGGGCGCGTCCGGGGCGACGAGCACGACGTCGGAGCCCGCGTGCGCCAGCGCCACCCGACCCGCCGTCCCCAGCCGCGCGGGGAACGCGACCAGCACCGTCGTGTCCGGGCCGGCGTCGACGACGTCCTCGGGCCGGGTCGCGACGTCCACCCGCACCCCCTGCTCGCGCAGCACCGTGACCAGCGCGCCGCTGCCCTCGGGGTCCACGCCGTCGGGTTCCAGCAGCCCCTGCCCGGCGCGGGCGCCGGCGATCGCGAGGACGACCGCCGCCAGGACCACGAGTGCGCCCACGACGACCGGACCGCGGGCCCGGCGCACCGGTCGGAGGAGGGTCACCCGGCGACCACCGGAACGTCGCGCACCGTGCGGTCGGCCGCCCGCATCCGGTCGACCGCCGCCGGGTCGCCCGGACGGCCGCCGTAGACGGTCTCGTCGAAGCAGCGGGCCGCGTCGGAGAGCGCCGCCGAGGCGGAGGGCAGCACCGCCGAGGCCTCGCGGGCCGCCTCGCCGGCCGTGCGACCCGGGCGTGCGGCGAGCACGTCGCGCTCCTCCAGGTCCCGGACGAGGGCACGCATCCACTCGCGGACCGCCTCGTCGTACCGGCCGGCCTCCGCGTGCTCCTCGGCACGCCCCCGGTGGTCGGCGGCGCTGCGCCCCGTGGCGTCCAGCGACACCGAGGCCGCGCGGGCCGCCCGCGACGACCGCCCGAGCCGCCATCGCACCACGACCACGACCAGCGCCAGCACGGCCACGACCAGCAGCACGCCGCCGGCACCCCCGAGCCGGTCGGCGGTGAGCAGGGAGACCAGGTCGTCGAGCCGCTCGAGCAGCCAGCGGCCGACCTGCTCGAGCAGCCCCGGCTCGCGCTCCCGGTACGCGGCCTTCGCGAGCTCGCGCGCCGCCAGCTCCCGCGCCTGGTCGGCGGTGGGCGTGAGCGGCGGCGGCGGGTTCACGACCCGCTCACGTCAGACCGTGCGCGGCCCGCTGCAGCTCGATGTCGAAGCCCTCGCGGCGCATGCGCTGGTCGATGTAGAGCAGACCCGTCACACCGGCCTGGAACGGGGAGGTCAGCGCGGTGCCGATGACGCTGCCGATCGAGGAGATCAGCAGCGGTACGAAGGCGTAGGGGCTCGTGCCCATCGCGCCCGCGACCGCGGCCGCACCGCCGGTGAACGGCACCCCGACGATGCCCGCGATGATCAGGACGATGACGTAGGTGAGCAGGAGCGTGCCGAGGATCGGCCAGAACCGGCCCGTGACCAGGTGCCGCGACCGGCCGAGCGCCGCGACCACGCCGGTGCCCTCGAGGACGTAGGCGGGCGCGGCGAGCGCGAGCAGGACACTCACGACGAGGGTCGCGACGGCGCCGACCAGCATCCCCAGGACGAGCAGGCCCGCGGCGAGGGTGGTCGCGCCGGCGAGGTACGCCACGCCCGCGGGGAGGAGGACGACGACGAAGGCGAGCAGGCTGACGAGCGCCACGAGCACGACGACGCCCAGCAGCCCGGGCAGCCGGGGTCGGGCGGCGTTCCAGCACTCGCGGGCGTCCACGGGGGCGCCGAGCACCGAGCGCGACAGCACCACGACGAGCAGACCGGTCAGCACGGTGTTCGCGAGCAGCCCGACGACGGCACTCGCGCCGAGCAGCGCCGAGGCGCCGCCGATGACGCCCGAGAGCCGGGCCAGGTCGGGCGTCGTGCCGGCCGGGCCGACGAACGCCTCGAGGGACTGCCCGTAGATCGCCTGGAACGGGGCCTGGATGAGCGTGGTGACGACCGCGACCACGGCGGAGACGCCGAGCACGACCTTCGGGTGCGCGCGGATGTACTGGAACGCCCCGTCGAGCAGCTCGCCGAGCGCGAGCGGGCGCAGCGGCACGATCCCCGGCCGCGGCGAGGGGACCGGCCCGCCGAAGCCCCAGGGGTCGCCGGCGGGCGGCGGGGTGCGGGGCGCGGCCGCGGGCGGTGGGGTCGGTCCGGTGGGGCTCTGCCAGCCGCCCGACGGTTGGTCGCCGGAGCGCGCAGGGTCCCAGGGCGGGACCGACCCGTCGTCCGCACGGCCACGGTCCTGCGGCTCGCTCACGGCGTTCCCTCCCCGTCCGAACGATCGACCTGATCGACTTCGTCCCCTCCCGATCGTGCCACGATGTCGCGATGCCCCTGGGGACCGCACTCTGGCGACGCCTCGACGAGCCGCACGGACTGGTGCACGGCGTCGTCTCGGAGATGGACCCGACCCCCGAGCAGCCGGACGCCGCGTTCCTCCTCGACGGTGCGGCCCTCGGGGCGGACTCCCCCGACGACACCGGCCCGATCGGCGAGCAGGCCGCCCCGCGCCCGTGGTCCACGCGGTTCTCGGTGGTGGTCGACGCCCGGTGGCAGACGCGGGCCTGCTTCCTCGAGGCGCTCGGGGGCGACGGGTTGGACCGGGTCACGCTCGGCGCCGACGCCCTGGGGCACTGGACGCTCGACGGGCGCACCTGGCCGGAGCTCGAGGGTTGCCACGACGTCGACGTCTCGGTGAGCCCGCTGACCAACACCCTCGTGGTCCGGCGGCTCGGCCTCGCGGTCGGCGAGGAGCGCACGGTCGACGTCGCCTGGGTCGACGTCCCGTCGCTCGCCGTCCGGCGGGTCGCGCAGACCTACCGCCGGGAGGCCGCGGACCGCTGGATCTACGCCGACCCGCTGTACGGGTCGTTCGCCTTCACCGTCGACGGGCTGGGGCTGGTCCGCGAGTACCAGGGGCTGTTCGCGCGCGTCGGCTGAGTAGTCTGAGGTCCCGTCGGGGGCCGCCGAGGGAGAGGACGGGCGTGCGCAACCGGACGCGGGGCCTGCTCGCACTCGGCCTGCTCGTCGTCGCCGTGGTGGTGGCGGTGGTCGTGCCGTTGCCGAGCCCGTCCGAACTGCGCGAGTGGGTGCTCGCCGTCGGCCCCACGGCGCCGCTGATCTTCTTCCTCGTGCACGCGATCATCACGACGACGCCCATCCCCCGCACCGCGTTCACGCTCGCCGCGGGGCTGATGTTCGGCCCGTTCTGGGGCATCACGCTCGCCGTGGCCGCGTCGATGGTGTCCGCGCTGGTCGGGTTCTGGATCGCGCGCCGGCTCGGGGGCCGGGCGATCGCCCGTCTGGGCCCTGCGCGCGTCCGGGCGCTCGAGGCCCGGCTCTGCGAGCGGGAACTGCTGACCGTCACCTCGTCGCGGCTGGTCGGCATCCCGTTCGCGCCGCTGAACTACACGCTCGGCGTGACCAGCGTCCGCTGGCACGCGTACCTGATCGGCACGCTGGTCGGACTCATCCCGGGCACGGCGGCGGTCGTCTTCCTCGGCGACGCGGTCAGCGGCGGGATCTCGCCGCAGTCCTTCATCGCGTTCGGGATCTCCGGCACCCTCGGCCTGATCGGGATCCTCGTCTCGGCCCGCGGTCGTCGGCGTCCTGCCGCCGTTCCCGACGACGACGGGTCCGCGTAGGCCGCGACCCCCCGTGGCAGGAAAGCGTCGTTGCTGTCGCCGGGCGACAACAACGACGCTTTCCTGCCCGAAGGGGTGCTAGCTGCCCGGAGCCGGGGCGGGCGCGCTGGTCGGACGCGGCTCGGTCTCGGAGGTCTGGGGCGCCGGGGTCGGCTGCACGCCCTCCGGGCCGGTGGACGGGCGCGGCGAGTCCGCCGGGGCCGGCGGGGCGACCGGGCCGGGCGTGATCTGCCCGGGCACCGGGGCGGGGCCGGGCGCCGGGAAGCCCTCGGTGGAGAACACGTTGGGGTTGGGCGGCGAGCCCGGCGCGGGCTCGGCGTCGTACACGCACCCCGACAGCACGGCCACCGAGGCCGCCGCGATGACCAGCAAGGACGCCACCCGTCGGGTCTGCACGCTGTCCCTCTCCTCGAGCTGTGAACGCCTGACGCGCCGCACCCTATCGCCTACGCCCCGCGAGGACGCCGCGTGGAGTGATCGACCGGACGGGCTCGGGCGCGAGTCCCTCCTCGCGCAGGATGTCGTTGGCGGCGAGCACGCCCGTCACCGCGGCGCGCTCCATGAGGGCCGACGGGACGTCGGTGGCCACCCAGTCCCCCGCCAGGCGCAGGCCGCGGGCGTCGGTGACGACGCCGGGCCGGCGCGCGTGATAGCCGGGGTCGAAGCCGGGCGCGTTCGCGTAGAGGTGGGCGTCGACGTCGAGCACCTCGAGGTCGGCGAACTCCGGCCACAGCCCCTCCAGCTCGCGGCGCATCTCGGCGACCAGCTCGTCGCGCGAGGCCTCGTGCGGGCAGGCGTAGGAGTGCAGCTCGATGACCGAGCCGCCGGTGCGCGACGCCCAGGCCGCCGACTCGGCCTCGATGCGGTGGAACAGCGTGACCGAGTCGAGGATGCGCTCGCGGGTCACGCCGGTGAAGTCGGCGTGGCGGGCGTCGACGTCGCCCCGGCACCACAGGCGGGCGACGACGTAGGGCTCGCCGCCCGGCAGCTCGGCCACCTGCCCGGCGAGCCGTGGCGCCGTCATCGCGAAGCCGGGTGAGCGGGCGAGCAGCGTGCGGGTGCCGGGGACGTCGGTGGCGACGACGAGGTGACGGGCGGTGCGCGACGGCCCGCCCTCCACGCCGACCGACCAGCCGCCGGGCCCGTCGACGACGACGGTGGCCCGCGCGTCGGTCGTCACCGTGGCGCCGTGCTTCTCCAGCAGCGCCGCGAAGGGGGACCAGATCGTGGCGTCGTAGTGGTCGGTCGGAACGTCCATCCCGAGGCCCTCGGGGTTGCCCGTGAAGTAGAAGTGGCACATCGCGAGGAACTCGGCGGCCGAGTAGCGCTGCTCGGTGTTGAAGAACGAGTGCGCGAAGACCTCGAAGAGCATCGCCCGGCCGCGCTCGGAGAAGCCGAAGGCGTCGAGCAGCTCGGCGGTGGTGCGGTGGTCGTGCTCGGCGAAGGTGCGCACCGGGTCGTAGCGCAGCATCGCGAGGGCCTCGCGGCCGTCGACCTTGCGCAGGTCGCGCAGCCGGAAGCTCGGCGACTTCCAGACCAGCGCCGCGAGGTTGGCCAGCGGCGTGGTGGGCAGGTCGGTGAAGTCCTCGGACTCCCACTCCCGGCTCTCCACCGGGTACCCGCCGACGTCGCGGAGGAAGGAGAGGTCCGGGTCGACGCGGCGCAGGACGTCGCGCAGCGTGTAGTACTGCCGGAAGAACCCGTGGTAGCCGTGCTCGACGGTGACCTCGGTCCCGTCGGGCAGCGTGCGCGGCCAGGTCCCGAGCCGGCCGCCGAGCCGGGGCGCCGCCTCGAGCAGCTCGACCGACATCCCCCGTTCGGCGAGGACCGTCGCGGCCGTCACGCCCGCAAGACCGCCGCCGACCACGACGACCGCACCACCCCCGCCGTCAGGAAGGCGCTGGGGAAGGTCCGGGCGGGGAGCGACCACGACGTGCGGAGCGAACACCTCGCCGAGGGTAGGGATCCCGGCGTACTCCCGCCGTCGCTGGCGGTTGTGGTCTCCCTCCCCGGGGCACTGCTGATCGGGGAAGGCGTAGCCGGGAGACGAGAGCAGGAGCGCCCGTGCAGGACAACGAGAAGGCCATCGTCGGAGCCGTCGGGACCGGGCTGCGGATCGGCGGGAAGTCGCAGGACACCGGCCGGACCTTCGGGGTGGAGGACCCCTCCACGGGCGAGACGATCGCGCAGGTCTCCGACGCCGGGCCCGAGGAGGGCCGTGCAGCTCTCGACGCTGCCGTGGCGGCCTCCGGGGAATGGGCGGCCACCCCGCCGCGCGAGCGCTCCGAGATCCTGCGCCGCGCCTACGACCTGCTCATCGAGCGCCGGGACGAGCTCGCCGTCCTGATGACGCTGGAGATGGGCAAGTCGGTCACCGAGTCGACGGCCGAGGTCACCTACGCCGCGGAGTTCTTCCGCTGGTTCTCCGAGGAGGCCGTGCGGATCTCCGGGGACTTCGCGACCGACCCCGCCGGCAACCGCATGCTCGTGATGCGCCGCCCGGTGGGCCCGTGCCTGCTCATCACGCCCTGGAACATGCCGCTGTCGATGGGCACCCGCAAGATCGGCCCGGCGATCGCCGCCGGCTGCACGATGGTGGTCAAGCCCGCCGACCTGACGCCGCTGACGATGCTCTACCTCGCGGACGTGCTCGCCGAGGCCGGGCTCCCCGCGGGCGTGCTCAACGTCGTGACGACCACCGACCCCGGCGGTGTCGTCGAGCCGCTCCTGCACGACCCGCGGCTGCGCAAGCTCTCCTTCACCGGCTCGACCGCGGTCGGGCGGAAGCTCCTGGCCCAGGCGGCCGACACGGTGCTGCGGACCTCGATGGAGCTCGGCGGCAACGCGCCGTTCATCGTCTGCGCGGACGCCGACGTCGACAAGGCCGTCGACGGCGCGATGGTGGCGAAGATGCGGATCATCGGCGAGGCGTGCGTGGCGGCCAACCGCTTCTACGTCCACGCGGACGTCGCCGAGGAGTTCACCGCGAAGATGACCGAGCGGATGGGCGCGCAGAAGGTCGGCCGCGGGACCGAGGAGGGCGTCCAGGTCGGGCCCCTCATCTCGGGCGTGCAGCGCGACAAGGTCGACGGGCTGGTGTCCGAGGCCGTGGCGGACGGCGCCACGGTGCGGCTCGGGGGCGAGGTGCCGGACGGGGAGGGCTACTACTACCCGCCCACGGTGCTCGCCGACGTCCCGCCGTCGACCCGGCTGGCGCACGAGGAGATCTTCGGTCCGGTGGCGCCGATCTTCACCTTCACCGACGACGACGAGGCGATTGGCCTGGCCAACGACACCGAGTACGGGCTGGTCGCGTTCCTCTACACCCAGGACCTGCGGAAGGCCTTCGAGCTCTCCGAGCGGCTCGAAGCGGGCATGGTCGGGTTGAACCAGGGCATGGTGTCCAACCCCGCGGCGCCCTTCGGCGGCGTGAAGCAGTCCGGTCTCGGTCGCGAGGGTGGCCGCGTCGGGATCGACGAGTACCTGGAGACGAAGTACGTCGCCGTGACGTTGTGAGTAGCGGACCGACGCGGCGGGCATCTGTGCCTGACCGAACGAGCACGAACGAGGAGATGAGCTCTTCAGATGAGCGACGCCGACCGTGAGCGACGGGTCATCGAGGACGTTCCGAAGAAGCTGCTGATCGGCGGCCGCGAGCGGGACGCCGCGGAGGGGAAGACCTTCCCCGTCGAGGACCCCTCCACCGGCGAGATCCTGTGCGAGGTCGCCGACGCCTCCCCCGAGGACGGCATGGCGGCGCTCGACGCCGCCGCGAAGAAGCAGGCCGAGTGGGCGGCCACCGCGCCCCGGGAGCGCGGCGAGATCCTGCGCCGCGCCTTCGAGATGATCACCGAGCAGGTCGACGACATCGCCATGCTCATGACCCTCGAGATGGGCAAGCCGCTCGCCGAGTCCAAGGCCGAGATCAGCTACGCCGCCGAGTTCTTCCGCTGGTTCTCCGAGGAGACCGTGCGGATCCAGGGCGAGTGGAAGGTCAACGCGACCGGCGCCGGCCGCGTGCTGGTCATGCGCCAGCCGATCGGCCCGTGCCTGCTGATCACGCCGTGGAACTTCCCGCTCGCCATGGGCACCCGCAAGATCGGCCCGGCGATCGCGGCGGGCTGCACGATGGTGATCAAGCCGGCCTCGCTGACCCCGCTGACCATCCTCAAGCTGGCCGACATCCTGGCGAAGGCGGGCCTGCCCGAGGGCGTGCTCAACGTCGTCACCACCAAGTCGACCGGCAAGGTGATGGGCCCGCTGATCGAGGACGGCCGGATCCGGAAGCTGTCGTTCACCGGGTCGACCGAGGTCGGGCAGAAGCTCATCGAGCAGTCGGCGAAGCAGGTGCTCAAGACCTCGATGGAGCTCGGCGGCAACGCCCCGTTCGTGGTCTGCGCCGACGCCGACGTCGACGCGGCGGTCGAGGGCGCCATGCTCGCGAAGATGCGCAACATCGGCGAGGCCTGCACCGCGGCCAACCGGTTCTACGTGCACGCCGACGTCGCGGAGGAGTTCACGAAGAAGCTGGTCGATCGCATGGGGTCGATGACCATCGGCCGCGGCACCGAGGACGGCGTCGAGGTCGGCCCGCTCGTCGAGGCCGACCAGCGCGACAAGGTCGCCGAGCTCGTCGACGACGCCGTGCAGAAGGGCGCGAAGGTCCGCACCGGCGGGGAGATCCCCAACGGCGCGGGCTACTTCTACCCGCCGACCGTGCTCGCCGACGTGCCGACCTCGGCGCGGCTGGTGAAGGAGGAGATCTTCGGCCCGGTGGCCCCGATCTTCACCTTCACCGACGACGACGAGGCCATCCGCGCGGCCAACGACACCGAGTTCGGGCTGGTCAGCTACCTCTACACCCGCGACCTGCAGCGCGCGATCCGGCTCTCCGAGCGCCTCGAGGCCGGCATGGTCGGCCTCAACCAGGGCATGGTCTCCAACGCCGGCGCCCCCTTCGGCGGGGTGAAGCAGTCCGGGCTCGGCCGCGAGGGCGGCGACGTCGGGATCGACGAGTACCTGGAGATCAAGTACGTCGCGATGAACGTGTGAGCACAGGTGAGCACTTCTCCGTGTCCTGGCACGGAGAAGTGCTCACCACGTGAACACGGCCGTCCGTCCGTCGGACGGCTCGACGCGGACGAGCGCGTCGTCCTCGGCGAAGACCTGGCCCACGGCGATGCGCTGTACGCCGTGCTCGTCGATCTCGACCCAGCCCGGCCCGATCGCCCGCACCATGAAGTCCACCTCGTCGCGGTCGCGCGTGGTGCGGGTGGTGGTGCTGCGGGTCGTGGGCCGCGTCGTGGGCTTCGACGGGCTGGACCTCGAGGTCGTCGGCTTCGGGCGGCTCGTCGACGTCCCGGCGATCAGGGCCATCGACCCCGCTCTCGACGGCTCGGACACCTCGATCGGCGTCCCGGTCACCACCGCCCGGCAGTGGCCGGCCGAGCAGCGGACGTCCGCGCTGCCCCCACCGCTGCCGCAGGCACCGAGGAGCAGCAGCCCCGCCACCCCGACGGCGAGCGCCGGCCGCCGGCCCGGCGGCGCACCGCGGTGCGGGGCGTGGGGTTGACCACCCTGCTGCTCACGGTCCGCGCTCTCCTTCCCGACGTCGGGTCGGGTCGACTGGGCTGAACGAATGGCCACGGCGCGCCTTCTCTCACCCTCGGTGTTGACTGCGCCCGAATGATGCCTCGATCCGCCGAGTGCGCACCAGATCCCAGTCACGCAACGTGCCGACCACGGAGTGCGAGGATGCCGGGCATGAGCCCCGTCGTGGTGGCCCTCCTCGTGGGGGTGCCGGTGATGGCGGGCGCGACCCTGCAGCGCACCACCGGCCTCGGGCTGGCCCTGGTGGGGGCGCCGTTCCTGGTCGCCGTGCTCGGGCCACGCGACGGGGTGTCGTTCGGCAACGCGCTGCAGAGCGTGCTCTGCACGTTGGTGCTGGTGCAGACGTGGCGGGACGCGCGCTGGTCGGCGGTCGGGCTGCTGCTGCTGGGCGCGGCGGTCGGGGTCCCGACGGGTGCGCTGGTGGCGACGACCCTGCCGGAGGCGCCACTGCTGGTGGTGGTCGGACTGCTGGCACTGCTCGGGGTCGGGCTGTCGGTGGTCCCGGCGGCCGGCGCGGCGCTGCGGGGGCCGGCCGGAGCCGTGGGCTCCGGCGTCGCGGCGGGCTTCGTCAATGCCACGGCCGGTGTCGGCGGGCCGCTGATCTCGGCCTACGGGACGTCCCAGCGGATCGAGCCGCGGGTGTTCGTGCCGACCGCGCAGGCGGTGCTGCTCGCCGTCAACCTGACCGCCCTGCTCGTCAAGGGCGTCCCCGCCCTGGCCACGACGACCTGGGTGGCCGGCCTCGTCGCCATCACCGCCGGGGTACTGCTGGGCGGGCCCGTGCAGCGGCGGCTCGACCCGGTGCTCGGGCGGCGCCTCATGCTGGCCGTCGCCGCGGTGGGCGCGGCGGCGACCGTGGTGCGGGGCCTGCTGGAGCTCTGAGGGCACGTCCCCGGCCACGAGGCGGCTCTGGCCGGCCGACGAGACGTCCCCTGTCGGGCCGCCCGTGGCCGCTCGGTGAGGCGGACAGGTGAGGCCTCGACCGGGCGCACTTCGCGAGTGGCCGGCGAGACGTCATCGGTCGGGCCGGGAGGCCCTCGGCCGACCGATGGGTGACACCTCGGGCGCGCGAGCGCAGGGGTGGGTCGCGCCCTGCGCGGGGCGCACACATCCGGCGGGGCCGAGTACTCGACGTCGCCGACCCTGACGCGGGACGCACACATCCGTGCCGGGCACGACGCGGCGTCGGGTCCGGCTGCGGTGTGTGCGGGACGCGCAGGGGTCACCGCATCCGGGCCGAGGTCCGGCCGCGGTGTGTGCGGGACGCGCAGGGGTCACCGCATCCGGGTCGAGGTCCCAGCGCAGTGTGTGCGGGACGCGCAGGCTGCCACCCGGCCACACCACCGACCACCCAGCCATCCGAGCGCGGGCTCAGGCCCCGCCGACGTCCAGCCCGCGCAGCACGTCCCCGGCCACGGTGTGCTCCCCGAGCCGGTCGGCGGACGGGCTGTCGTGCAGCACCAGCAGCGACCCCGGACCGAGCACGGCGATCGCCTCGGGGTGGTCCTCGCCGTCTCCGGTCACGAGCTCGCACACGGTCTCGACGTCCCCGGCCGGCACGGCGTCGGGCAGTCCCCGGGCTCCCCCGCGGATGCGCAGCACCCGCGCCGGACGGGACAGCACCATCGTCGGGCCGGCCAGGACGAGCAGGTCCGCGCCGTCGCGGAGCAGGTCGCGCACCCCGAGGCCGCGCAGGTCCAGGAAGTGCTTCCGGACGCCGAGCAGCGTCAGCTCGCCGTCGCCGTCCCCGAGGGTCAGTTCCAGGACCACGGCCCAGCCCCGGAGAACCGGGCCCCGCAGGCCGAGCAGGACCCGGTCCGGCGCGAGTACGGCGAGCCCCTCGACGTCGAACCCGTTGTCCTTGCCCGGGATGCCGACGAACGGCCCGAGGTGCTCGTCGTCGGCGAGCATCCCGAACAGACCGCGACGCCCCGACGGCAACCGGACCCCACCCGCCGTCGGGAACCCCTCGGGGCCCAGCGGGAGGCGCGCCAGCACCCGGCGCGACTTCTCCCCCGACACGCGGGCGAGCCGGGCCGCCACCTCCGTCGGCGGGGTCCCCTGCCTGACCCGCCTGCGCTTCGCCGAGAACGAGCCGGTGACCCAGACGTGGGAGTCGGTCACGTCGATGCCCTCGACGTCCACCTCGTCGCCGGGATCGCCCGGGAGGTCGACGAGGTCCCCGAGAGGCAACTCCACCGGGTCGCCCCAGTCCTCCTCAGAGTGGCGGGTGAGCCCGAGGAGCGCCGCTCCCTCGTCGGGGGCGAGGAGCATCCGGTCACCGCGCACCGCGAGCCCCGACAGCGAGAGGCCGTAGGTGTGCGTGTGCTCGTGGAGGTGGAGCACCGCGCGGGCCGTCACGCCACCACCCTGGTCTCGGCGAGGTACGGGGTGAAGCGGTCCCCGAGGGTCTCCGCGGCGAGGGTCATGGCCTGCTCGACGCCGAGGTCGTACACGCCGTACGCGCCCTCCCCCGCGGCCGTGGTGAACCACAGCGTGACCAGCCCCGCCCGCCGCTGGAACGGCGTGCGGGTGAGGGTCCAGGTCAGGATGCCGTCGCGGCGCAGCGCGACCGTCCGCCGCCCGGGCGCCCCGTGCCGGGTCACCACGTAGCGACCGACGAGCCCGTGGCCGAGGTTGCGGTAGGCCAGCCGACCCAGCCAGGTCCCGACGGCCAGCCCCAGGAGGACGAGCACCAGCGCCGGGAGCCACAGCCCGTGTGCGTCCGCCGCCAGCCCGACGAGCGCCAGCGCGACCGCCGGGAGCAGGCAGACCGCCGACGCCCACCGGACCCGCCGCGTGCGCGCCGCGGGCGGGTGGGCCTGCAGCACGACCTGCGTGGTGGGCGCCGCCGGCTCGCGCAGCACCTCGGCCACCACCCGGTCGACCACGGCGGCCGGCGCGACCGGGAGCAGCCCCCGGGGATCGGACCGCTGCTCCTGGCCGCGCGACAGGCCGGTCGCCACGGCGTCGACCCGGGCGGCCCCGAACCAGCGCACCGCGGCCGGCTCCACGACCGCCACCCCGCGCAGGCGGTCCTCCTCCAGCGTCGTCGACCGCCGGGTCAGCAGGCCCCGCCGCACGTGCAGCGCCCCGGTGCGCGGCTCGCGCGTCAGCCGGTAGCCCCACCACGACTCGACGAACACCGCGAGCGACGCCACGGTCCCGACCGCCGCGACCACCAGCACCGCCACGACCAGCGACACCGCGACCCCCAGCACCAGCGCGAGACGGGCGGCGTCGTCCAGCACGGTCCGCTGCAGCCCGAACCAGTCCGAGCCCTGCAGCAGCGCCCCGAACCCCGCGACGCCGAGGGCGGGGGTGAGCGCGGAGAGCGGCGCGAACCGGATCCATCCGGGGTCGAGCACGGCGAGGGTCTCGTCGCGGGGTGGCACGTCGGCCGGATCCGGAGGGGCGGGCCGCTCCAGCAGCTCCCGACGCAGCGCCTCGGCGTCGGGACGGCGCAGCGCGCGGAGCTCGAGCGGCTTGTCGGACGCCGAGGCCTTCTGCCCGGTGCCGATCCGGACCGTCGCGAGCCCGAGCACCCGCAGCACCGGGTCGGCGGTCACCTCGACCGACCGGACCCGTTCCCGCGCGAGCCCCGTGCGGGCCCGCACGAGGATCCCGCTGTGCACCTCGACGCGCTCCGGGCCCACCCGGAAGCGGGTCCGCGCCAGGCGGACGTACTCGATGACCGCGGCCGCCCCGACGAGCAGGACGACGCCCGTGCCGATGAACCCCAGGGTGAAGGCGAATGTGTCCCGGCCGCGCTGGCCGAGCAGGACGGGCACCCCGGCGGCCAGGCAGGCGCCCAGCGCCAGGACCGCCGAGGCGAGGACCGTGCGCGCGTCCAGCCGCCGCCACCCGTCCTCGGGCGAGCTCACGTGGCGTCCCCCGGCACGGCCTGCGTGGCCCGGGTGAGCGTCTCGGCGATCTCCGCCGCCCGAGCGTGGTCCAGGCCCGCGACCGTCACCGCCCCCTTCGCCGACGCCGTCGTGACGACGAGCGTGGCCAGCCCGAGCGCCTGCTGCAACGGCCCCCGGGTGGTGTCGACGGTCTGGATCCGCGACAGCGGCGCCGCCCGCCACTCCTGCCACACGAACCCCGACCGGGTGTACACCGCGTCGTGCGTCAGCTCCCAGCGGTGCACCCGGTACCAGTAGGCCGGGAACAGCAGCGCCACCAGCAGCCCGACCACCGCCACCGCGCCGGCCAGCGGCAGGAACCAGCCGATCGCGGGGATCAGCAGGCCGAGCACCGCCAGCACGACGGCGAGCAGCAGCGGCCACACGAGCCCGTGCACCCGCCACCACGACCGGACGCGCGGGTCGAGGGACTCACGCGGCGGTCGGAGCGGGACGTCGGTGGACACGGGCCCACCCTGGGGCAGAAACCGACCTCAGGCCACCGCGCGGATCCGGCGCACCACCTCGTCGGCGCCCAGCACACGGGTCACCTCGTACAGGTCGGGGCTGCGCTGCGCTCCCGTGACGAGCACCCGGATCACGTTCGCCGCGTCGCGCAGCATGCCCGGGTAGGAGTCCGGGTCCTTCTTGTACGTCTTCGGGTTCGGCGCGAAGCCGTGCCGCCCGGCGAGGTCGCGGATCTGCTGGAACCAGGTCGGCTGGTCGCCCTCGTGCTCGTAGCGCGCCGCGAGGTCCTCGGCGAGCCGGGACACCAGGGCCGGGTCGAGACCGCCGAAGCGCTCGTCGGCGGGGTCGGTGACGTCGGTGAACAGCTCCGGGAAGAAGAAGCCGTAGGCAGCCCGGAACCCCGACCAGCACGAGAGGTCCTTGCGCGGGTTCTCGACCCCGACCCGCTCGACGTCGATGGCCGCCAGCGCCAGCTTCTCGTTCTCCTCCAGTACCTCGACCAGCGTCGAGTCGTACTCGCGGGCCCACCCGAGCACGCCCGCGAGCACCTCGGGGGCGGGGAGGGTCGCGATGTGGTCGGCGCAGATGTCGGCCAGCTTGACCATGTCGACCAGCGGGCCGGCCGACTGGAACCGGTCGAGCTGCAGCGGCGTGGCCAGCGCCTCGGCGAGCGGGACCTCGGCCAGTGGCGAGTTCGCGAGCCCGCGCAGGTAGTAGAGCACCGCGTCCGTCGGGTAGCCGGCCTGCAGGTAGAAGTCGACCGACGCCTCGTCGTCCTTGCGCTTCGAGAGCTTGCGACGCGAGCTGCCCTCCTGCTTCATCAGCGGTGCGAGGTGGGCGTACTCGACCTGCGGGAAGCCGAGCGCGGCGAACAGCTGCAGGTGGGTGGGCACCGAGGACAGCCACTCGTCGCCGCGGACCACCAGCGAGGTCCGCATCAGGTGGTCGTCGACCACGTGCGCGAAGTGGTACGTGGGCAGCCGCGGCTCGGTCGCCGACGTCTTGAGGATGACGACGTCGTTGTGGTTGTCCTCGGCCTCGACCCGGCCGCGCAGCCGGTCGGTGAACGCGACCCGCTCCCCGACCTTGCCCTCGGAGCGGAACCGCACCACGTACGGATCCCCGGCTTCGAGACGACGGGTGACCTCGCCCTCGTCGGCGTCGCGCCACGGCGCCCACCGGCCGTAGTAGCCCGTCGGCAGCTTCAGCTTCCGCTGCGCGTCGGAGATCTCGGCGAGCTCCTCCTTCGTCGCGAAGTCCGGGTACGCGAGCCCGCGGCGCAGCAGCTCGCGCACGTAGCTCAGGTAGATCTCGCCGCGCTGCGACTGCCGGTACGGGCCGTAGGGACCGTCGTCCTCGTGGCCCGAGAGCGGGCCCTCGTCGGGCCGCAGGTCGAAGGCGTCGAACGCCCGGGCGAACTGGACGTCCGCGCCCGCCACCTCGCGCGCCTGGTCGGTGTCCTCGATCCGCAGGAAGTACGTGCCGCCGGTCGAGTGCGCGAGGTCGCGCGACACCATCGCGGTGTAGATGCCGCCGATGTGGACGAAGCCCGTCGGGCTCGGCCCGAAACGTGTGACGAGGGCATCCTGCGGCACGTCGCGCGGCGGGTACCGCCGCTCCCACTCCTCGGTCTCGGGCAGGTCGGCCGGGAAGAGGGAGTCGACGGTCGCGCGATCCAGCATGGTCCCCAGGCTAGTGGTCGGCCACGGCCGGTCCTCCGTTCGACCCGGGGCTGCCCGGCAGGGTCGAGGTCCGTTCCGCCCCGTCTCCCGCCACACCCTGCGTGGCGATCGCCTCGGCCTTCGCGACGGCGGCCGCGATCTCGGGATCCGTGCGGGTGTCGAACCAGTCCGCGACGTCCTCGTCGTGATCGCCCGCCCGCTTCGCCACGGTCTCGTCGTCGACCGGCGAGGGCTGGAACCGGAACACGCCGTCCTCGCCGGGCGCCCCGAGCATGCGGGTGAAGCCCTCCAGGGCCCTGCCGAAGTCGCTCGGCACCACCCACATCTTGTTGGCGTCGCCCTGCGCCATCTGCGGCAGGGTCTGCAGGTACTGGTAGGCGAGCAGCTCCGGCGTCGGTTTCCCGGCCTTGATCGCCGCGAAGACCTTCTCGATCGCCTTCGCCTGGCCCTGCGCCTGGTAGAAGCGCGCCGCCCGCTCGCCCTGCGCGCGCAGCATCCGGGACTGCCGGTCGGCCTCCGCCTCGAGGATCGCGGACTGCTTGGCGCCCTCGGCGTTGAGGATCGCGGCCTGCTTGTTGCCCTGCGCCTCGGTCACCGACGCCTCACGGTGCCCCTCGGCGGTGAGGATCATGGCGCGCTTCTCCCGATCCGCGCGCATCTGCTTCTCCATGGAGTCCTGGATCGACGGCGGCGGGTCGATCGCCTTGAGCTCCACGCGGACCACCCGCAGGCCCCACGGGCCGGTGGCGTCGTCGAGGGCCCGACGCAGGCCGGTGTTGATCGTCTCCCGGGAGGTCAGGGCCTCCTCCAGGCTCATCCCGCCGACCACGTCGCGCAGGGTCGTCGTCGTCAGCTGCTGGACGCCGTTGATGTAGTCGCTGATCTCGTAGACGGCGTTGCGCGGCTCGGTGACCTGGTAGTAGACGACGGTGTCGATCGACACCGTCAGGTTGTCGCGGGTGATCACCGGCTGCGGCGGGAACGAGACGACCTGCTCCCACAGGGCCACCCGCTCGCGGATGCGGTCGATGAACGGCACCAGGAAGGTCAGACCCGGTTCGGCGGTGCGCTGGTAACGGCCGAGGCGTTCGATGACGGCGGCCTCGGCCTGGCGGACGACGGTCACGCTCTTGGCGACCGTGGTGATCACGAGGATCACCACGAGCACCAGGAACACGAGCAGGACGGTTCCCATCCCTAGCTCCTTCCGTGGGGGGTGACGACGGCCGTCGCCCCCGAGATCTCGACGACGACGACCGCGGTCCCGGCCGCGAGCTCGTCGTCGTGCAGGGCGCGCGCCGACCAGAGCGAGCCGCGCAGCCGCACCGTCCCGCTCTCGGCGGTGATCGGTTCGACCACCTCGCCCTCGGCGCCGAGCAGCGCGCGGGTGCCGGTGTTGACGGGGTCGTGCACCCGGAGCCGGCGGTTCACCGCGGGCCGCACGAGCAGCACGAGCAGGGCCGCGAGCACGGCGAAGACCGCCACGTCGGGGCCGAGGGGCACGCCGAGCGCCGAGGCGCCGGCCGCGCCGAGGGCGGCGGCGCCGAGCATGACCAGTACGAGTTCGCCGGAGAGCACTTCGGCGACGACGAGTACGACCCCCGCGATCGCCCAGATGAGCGGGATCACACGTCCAGTGTGCCCCGGATCCTCCTCACGTGGTGACGAAGTCGATCAGCTGTTCCATCGCGGTGATCAGGGGGGTCTGCAGGTCGTTCCAGTCCGACACCGCACCCAGGACCCGGCGGGCCCCGTCGCGCTCGTCGCCCCAGCCCAGCACGTCGCAGACGCCCTTCTTCCACTCGATGCCGCGCGGGATCGTCGGCCACTCCCGGATCCCGACGACGGAGGGCTTCACGGCCTCCCAGATGTCGATGTAGGGGTGGCCGAGCACCTGGACGTACTGCGCGGCGGGCCCGAGATCCCGGCGCAGCCCCTCGGCGATCCGGGACTCCTTCGACCCGGTCACGAGGTGGTCGACGAGCACGCCGAGCTTGCGCTGCGGCCCGGGGCCGAACTCGCGGGCGGCCTCGACCAGCACGTCCGCGCCGTGCAGCGGCTCGACCACCACGCCCTCGACGCGCAGGTCGTGGCCCCACACCCGCTCGACGATGGCGGCGTCGTGCAGACCCTCCACCCAGATGCGGTGCGGGAGGGCCACCTTCGCGCGCCGGTCGTCGCCGCGCACCGACCCGGACGCCGACCGCTGCGCCTCGGGCGACTGCCGCGGGCGCGGCGGGGTCAGCGTGGCCAGTCGGCCCTCGTAGAGGAACGACGCGGGCTTCATCGGGAACAGCCGCCGTCGGCCCTCCCGGTCCTCCAGCACGACCTCGCGGACGTCGGCGCGGATCACCGCCCCGCAGAAGCTGCCGGTGGCGTCCTCGACGACCAGCCCGGGCTCGGCCTCCAGGGTGAGGATCTCGACCTTGGGCTTGTGGCTCGCCATGCCGGGGAGCTGGGTCGAGCTCCGCGCTCCGTCTCCCGGGAGACCGCCGCTGCGTCCCTTTCCCGACGACGGGCCACCCGCCTTCGGGCCCATCGGGGCCCGGCCGGCACCACCCGTCGTCCGGAAGGCGTTGTCGCCGCCCGATCCGTGCATGCCCCGGCCCTGCGTCCTCGCCACGGGCGTTGACGGTAGGTGCTCGGACGTCGTCGCCCGGCGACCGACACGCGTGCTTACCCTGGTCGGCATGCCTGCTGCGAGCGCGTCCCTGGCGGTCTGGAGCGCGGCCTGGATCGCCGGTGCCGTGGCCGCCGACGACGTCCTCGACGCCCTGACCCCGTGGTCGGAGGCGCACGACGTGGTGGCGGCCGACATCGGGGTCGCCGTCGCCACCGACCTGCCGACCCCCGACCACGCCGGCGCCGGACTCGGCGCCCTCCTCGTCCTGCTGCGGCAGCGCTGCGGCCCGCTCGGGCTCGACGCGCGGGTGGTGCTGCCGGCGCCCGGCGACGTGCGGGGGCTGCCCGGACCCGACGGTCTGCGCGCGGCGGCCCTGGAGGTCGGCGAGTGCGCGGTGTTCGCCGGCGCGGGGCTCGCCGTCGTGCCCTCGACCGTGGCCGACGGCGTGCTGCGGTGGACCGCCCACGAGGTCGACGCGGTGCCGCCGCAGGCCCACCCGTCGCTCGCCGACGCCGAGGCCGACCTGCGCTCCGGGGTGCGCGACGCGGCGTCCACGCTGGCCGAGATGGATGTGGCCCGCCCCCGCGCCGGCGTGCGCGAGGAGATCGCGGCGCGGCTACGCGGCCGACCGCAGGCGTCGTGGCCCACGGGGACCCCCGGCCGGCCGCTGCGGGTGCTCCAGCACGCTGACGAGGTGGAGGCGATCCTGGTCGCGGCCTCCGGGGACGACCCGGGCGGCGCGCTGACCTCCGGCGCGGCCCTGGCGCGCACCGATGCGTTGCGGCCGCTCGCGACGGCCGTGCGCGCGGCGCGGGTGGCCGCCGTGGCGGAGACGGTGCGGGTGCTCAGCGCGGCCTGATCGCCGCCCCACCTCGAACGAACGGCACTCTCGCAGTTTCTATGTGCGCGAGAGTGCCGCTCGCTCGTCTCAGGAGGCGGCCGGACGACGTCGGGCGGGCGGCTCGCAGCACCCGGGCGCGCAGAGGGCGCCGTTGCAGCCCACCCCCGCCCGGGGCACGATCCCCAGCGTGCGCGGCGTCGTGTCGCCGACCTGCTCGGTGATCAGCTCGACGACCATCTTCACGAAGCGCGGGTCCGACCCGGCGCTCGCGGCCCGGACGAAGCCCATGCCGATCTCCTCGGCGTGTTCGGAGGCCTCGTTGTCGAGGTCCCACACGACCTCGAGGTGGTCGGACACGAAGCCGACCGGGCTCACGATCACGGCGGGCACGCCCTTCTCGTGCAGCGTGTCGAGGTGGTCGACGATGTCCGGCTCGAGCCACGGGACCTGGGGCGGGCCGGAGCGGGACTGCCAGACCAGGTCGTGGTCCCCGGCGCCGACCGCATCGGCGACGAGCTGTGCGGCCTCCGCCATCTGCCGGGAGTAGCGGTGGCCGCCCTCCCCGGGCGACCCGGACGTCTCGTCGGCCGAGATCGGGATCGAGTGGGCCGTGAAGACGAGCCGCGCCTCGTGCCCGGCGTCGAGCGTCTCGCGGGCCGCCCGCACGCCGTCGGCCACGGCGCCCACGAACAGCGGATGGTCGTAGAAGTGGCGCAGCTTCGTCAGGTCCGGGGCGCCGCCGGTGCGCTCGGTCGCCGCCTCGCGGGCCCGGGCGATGTCCTCGTGGTACTGCCGGCACGCCGAGTACCCGCCGTACGCGCTGGTGGCGAACACCAGGGCGTTGCGGACCTCGTCCTGGGCCATCTCGGTGACGGTGTCCTCGGCGAAGGGATGCCAGTTGCGGTTGCCGAAGTACACCGGCAGGTCGAGGCCCGCCTCGGCGAGCTCGCGGCGCAGGGCCGCCACCAGCTCCCGGTTCAGGGCGTTGATCGGGCTGACGCCGCCGAAGTGCTGGTAGTGCTCCTCGACCGCGTCCAGCCGCTCGGGCGGGACACCGCGTCCACGGGTCACGTTCTCCAGGAACGGTCGGACCTCGTCGGGAGCCTCGGGGCCGCCGAAGGACAGGACGAGGACGGCGTCGTACGGGGTGGTGCTCACATCTCCATCGTTCCCCGTCCGCCCCGTCCTGCCACCTGTGATGCGCGCCCGCCCGTTCGGCCTATCTCCACGAACGGGTGAGTGGACCTATCTTCTGACCACGCACGGCGAGGGGGGCTCGCCGAACGGGTCGCCGGGGGGCGTCGTGGACGAGCTGATCGACGTGCCGATCGTGGGCCAACCGGTGGTCTACGAGGCTGCGCTCATCGTGTTGTTACTCGTGGTCTTCACCGGTGACTGGGCCGGATCGCTGGTCACCGTGGCCCACGAGGGCGGGCACATGATCATGTCCGTGGTGACACTGAGGGGGTTCAGTCACTTCACCATGGACGACGGCGACAACGCCGGCACCTATGTGACGAAGACCGGCTGGGGCGTCGGGGAACTCCTGACCCGGTCCGCGGGCTACTTCACACCGCCCCTTCTCGGACTGGGCGGCGCGGCCGTTCTCGCGAACGGCAACGCGTGGGGCGTCCTCGCCGTGGCGGCCTTCCTCCTGTTCGCCGCTTTTCTCTACGCCCGGAAGGGACTGGCGAACGTGGTCACCCTGTTCGCCGTCGTCGGGATCGTCGTCGCCCTGTGGCTCGGATCGACGATGCTGCAGATGGTCGTCGCCGTCGGTCTCGTCTGGCTCATGCTCCTGGGCGGCGTCCGCAGTTCCGTCGGGATGAGTCGCGGAGCCGGGGCGGATGCCTGGTGGATGGCGCGGAACACCTGGATCCCGGCGATCGTGTGGCAGGGCATCTGGGTCACGACGGCGCTCGTCTGTCTCTACGCCGGCGGACGGCTGCTGTTCGTGGGCGACGCGTGGCCGGACGGGGTGTGGCCGTTCGACGTCCCGGCAGAGGCGTGATCCAGTCGGCGGGACGTCCATGGCTGTCCCGGGCCCCCGCCGGCAGCCACGACCGTCCCGCCGACATGATCACGTCGAGTGGACGGCCGGTGCGGCTGGACGCATGGCCCGAGAGCCCGACGGTCCCGTCGACATGATCATGGAGCGGGCCGACCGAGCGTGTCCCGGTCCGGACGTCCACCGTCAGTCGTGGCACACGGCTGACACGCGGGACCGGGAGAGCTCAGACGCCGACCGCGTGGAACCCGCCGTCGGCGTGGACCATCTCGCCGGTCGTGGTTGGCATGTAGTCCGAGAGCAGCGCACAGGCCGTCTTCGCGACCGGGGTCGGGTCGGACAGGTCCCAGCCCAGGGGCGCACGGTCGGTCCAGGCCTGCTCGAACGACGCGAAGCCCGGGATCGACTTCGCGGCCATCGTCTTGAGCGGACCGGCGGCGACCAGGTTCACCCGGATGCCGTCGGGGCCGAGGTCGCGGGCGAGGTAGCGCGTGGTCGACTCGAGGGCGGACTTCGCGACCCCCATCCAGTCGTAGGCGGGCCACGCGACGCGGTTGTCGAAGTCCATCCCGACGATGCTCGACCCGCGCCCCATCAGCGGCTTGCACGCCACCGCGAGGGACTTGAGCGAGTAGGCCGACACCTCGATGGCGGTCGCGACGTCCGACCACGGGGCGTTGAGGAACGCCCCCTCCCCCAGCGCGGACGCCGGGGCGAATCCGATGGAGTGCAGCACCCCGTCGAGGCCGTCCACGTGCTCGCGCACGGCGTCGGCGAGCCCGTCGAGGTGCTCCTGGTTCTGGACGTCGAGCTCGATCACCGGGGCGGGCTCCGGCAGGCGCTGGGCGATGCGCTTGACCAGCGAGACCCGGCCGAAGGCGGTCACGACGACCGTCGCCCCCGCCTCCTGCGCCGCCTTCGCGACGTGGAACGCGATCGACGCGTCGGTGATGATCCCGGTGATCAGGATGCGCTTGCCGTCGAGCAGACCCACGAAAGCTCCTTCTCGGTTCTGGTGGCGGTTCTAGTGGCCCATGCCGACGCCACCGTCGACCGGGAGGACCGCGCCGGTGATGTACGCGGCGTCGTCGGAGGCGAGGAAGGCGACGGCCTTGGCGATCTCCTCGGCCTGGGCGGTCCGCCCGAGCGGGATCGCCGCCATCATCTCCTCGCGCCGCTTGTCGGTGAGGTCGGCGGTCATGTCGGTGTCGACGTACCCGGGCGCGACCACGTTGGCGGTGATGCCCCGCCCGCCGAGCTCCCGCGCGACCGACCGCGCCATGCCGACCAGACCTGCCTTGGACGCCGCGTAGTTGACCTGCCCGGGAGCGCCGGTGAGACCGACGACGCTGGAGATGTAGATCAGCCGGCCGAAGCGGGCCTTCATCATCCCGCGGGTCGCCCGCTGGGTGACCCGCCAGGCGCCGGTGAGGTTCGCGTCGAGCACGCCGGTGAAGGCGTCCTCGGGCATGCGCATGAGCAGGCCGTCCTGCGTGATCCCCGCGTTCGCGACGACGACCTCGACCGGACCGTGCTCGGACTCCACCTGCGAGAACGCGGCGTCGACCGCGGCGGAGTCGGTGACGTCGCAGACCACCCCGTGCAGGCCCTCCGGCGGTTCGCCGCTGCGGTGGGTGACGACGACGGTGTCACCGCGTGCTGCGAGCTCCTTTGCGATCGCGAGGCCGATGCCCCGGTTGCCTCCGGTCACGAGCACGACCCGGCTCACGCATGTCCTCCCACGGTCATCGGCGACGCCGGGAGACGGAGCGCAGCGGAGCTCGACCCCCTCGGCGCGGGAACGCTATCGGCTACCCCTCGGTAGGGGCGACCGCTGTGAGTCAGGGCAACCGGGCACCCAGCGCGAAGGCCGTCCCGAGACCGATCACCACGAGGATCGCGCCGGCCAACAGCCAGTCGCCCCCGGTGTCGACCTCCTGGGACTCGTAGCCGATCTGCTCGCGCAACGTGTCGTAGGTGGCCCGCAGGTCCTGCTGCGTCGCGGCCTTGGAGAAGTCGCCGCCGGAGCGGCGGGCGATCTCCTGCATGTCGGAGTCGGCCACCGGCACCGGGACCGGGCGGCCCTCGATCTCGATCTCGCCGTAGTCGGTGCCGAACGAGATCGCCGAGATCGGCACGCTCTGCTGCTTCGCCTGGTCGGCCGCGGTGAACGCACCCCGCGGCGCCTCGAGGTCCGACGGGATCGTCTGCTTGCCGTCCGAGAGCAGGATGATCCGGCCGGGCGGCGGCTCCTCCGGCCCCTGGATCTGGCTGGCCACCGACCGGATCGAGGCCAGCGACGCCTGGATCGCCTCACCGGTCGCCGTGGACTCCGCGAGCTGCAGCGTCGAGATCGCGCGCTTCACGGTCTCCCGGTCCCGGGTCGGGGACACCAGCACCGTCGCGGTCCCGGCGAAGGACACCAGGCCGAGATTGATGCCCGGCGGCAGCTGGTCGACGAACTCGGTGGCGGCCTGCTGCGCGGTCTGCAGCCGGCTCGGGCTGACGTCGGTGGCGCGCATCGAGAGCGACACGTCGATCGCGAGCATCACCGTGGCGCGGTTGCGCGGCACCTGCTCGGTGGCGAGCGGGCCGGCGAGGGCGACGACGAGGCAGGTCAGCGCCACCAGCACCAGGGCGACGGGGGCGTGCCGCAGCCGTCCGGGCCGCTTCGGCGCGATCTTCTCGAGCACGCCGAGGTTGGTGAACCGCATCGTGTTGCGGCGGCGACGCCGCTCGTTGACCACGTACGCGGCGGTGAGCGCGGCGACGACGACCAGCGCGAGCAGCCACCAGGGGTGCGAGAACATCAGCCGCGACCCCCGCCGGCCGGGTCGAGCTCCGCTCCGCTGCGTCTCCCGCCGATCGCCGTCGTCCCCTGCCCCGACCAGCCCCGCTTGCGCGCGACCACGAACCGGACCACGTCGGCGATCCAGTCCCGGTCGGTGCGCAGCCGCAGGTGCCCCGCCCCGGCGGCGCGGATCGCCGTGGCGACCCGGTCCCGGTGCGCGGCCGCCTCCGCGGCGAACCGGCGGCGCAGCGTCGGGGTGGTGGTCACCTCGCGGGAGTGCCCCGACTCCGGGTCGGCGAGCACGACCGTCCCGACGTCGGGCAGCTCCTCGTCGCGGAGGTCGCCCACCTCGATCGCGAGCACGTCGTGGCGCACGGCCAGCGCCCGCAGCGCCCGGCTCCAGTCGGGGTCGCCGAGGAAGTCCGAGATCACGACGACGAGCCCGCGCCGACGGGGCGGGTTGCGCAGCGCCTCGAGCGCACCGACGAGGTCGCCGCGCGTGCCCTCCGGCGCCCGCGGGGTGCCTGCGATGCGCCGCATCAGGCCGTGCGCGTGGGCGGTACCGCCCCGCGCGGGCAGCCGCACCAGGCCGGTGCCGTTGGCGACGACCGCGCCGATCCGGTTCCCCCCGCCCTGCGTCAGGTGCACCACGGCGGCGCAGGCGGCGACGGCCAGGTCACGCTTCTCGCACCCGCCCGTGCCGAAGTCGAGGCTCGGGGAGAGGTCGACGACGAGCCAGGTCTCCAGCTCGCGGTCGGCGATCGTCTCGCGGATGTGCGGTTCGGACGTACGGGCCGTGACCGACCAGTCCATGCGTCGCACGTCGTCGCCGGGCTGGTAGACCCGGGCGTCCCCGGCCTCCGACCCGGGCCCCGGGACCAGCCCGAGGTGGTTGCCCTGCAGCAGCCCGTCGAGCCGCCGCCGCACGGTCAGCTCGAGCGTGCGCAGCGCCGCCTGGAGGTGGGTGCCGTCGGGAGCGAGCGACGGCGGGTGCGGCTCGGCGCCCGCGCCCTCGCGACGTCCCGGACGCCCGGGATCGTCGGCCGGCTCGCCGGCCGGCGCCGACCCGGCGTCGGGAACGCCCGCTCCTTCCTCCTCCGGTGCCACCCCGAGCCGGCCGAGCAGCCGCGGCCACCACGAGGGCCCGGAGCGCGACGGGGACTCCGCCGAGCTCACGAGCCGGCCGCCGCCTGCGGCGCCTGACCCTGCTGCGGGGCCTGCGCGGCCGGGCCGGTGACGGCCACCGGCCGGGCGCTGACCTGTGGCAGCGGCACGGTCTGCAGCAGCCGCGTGACCACGTGGTCGACCGGCACCCCGTCGGCGAGGGCGTCGTAGGACAGGACGAGACGGTGGCGCAGCACGTCGGGGGCGATATCGACGACGTCCTGCGGCAGCACGTAGTCGCGTCCGCGGACGAGGGCGAGCGCCCGGGAGGCCGAGATGATGCCGAGCGAGGCACGCGGGGAGGCGCCGTAGGCCACCCACCCGGCGACGTCGGACATGCCGTGCTCCGCGGGCGACCGGGTGGCGACGACGAGGCGCACGACGTAGTCGACGAGGGCGTGGTGCACGAAGACCTGGGCGGCGACGTCCTGCAGCCGGCGCAGCTCCGCCGGGTCGAGCACCGCGTGCGGCGTCGGCGGGCGCACGCCCATCCGGTAGACGATCTCGCGCTCCTCCTCGGCGGTGGGGTACTCGACGAGGATCTTGAACAGGAACCGGTCGCGCTGGGCCTCGGGCAGGGGGTAGACGCCCTCGTTCTCGATCGGGTTCTGCGTGGCGAGCACGAGGAAGGGATCGGGCATCGGGTGGCTGACGCCGCCGATCGAGACCTTCCGCTCGGCCATCACCTCGAGCATCGCCGACTGCACCTTGGCGGGCGCGCGGTTGATCTCGTCGGCGAGGACGAAGTTCGACACGACCGGTCCGAGCTCGACGTCGAACGCCTCGCGACCCTGCCGGTAGATGCGGGTGCCGAGGATGTCGGAGGGCACGAGGTCCGGCGTGAACTGGATGCGGGCGAAGCTGCCGCCCACCACCGTCGCGAACGTCTCCACCGCGAGCGTCTTCGCCACGCCCGGGACGCCCTCGAGCAGCAGGTGGCCCTTGGCGAGGAGGCCGACGAGCATCCGCTCGACCAGGCGCTCCTGGCCGACGATCACCCGCTTGACCTCGACCATCGTGCGCTCGAGCTGCTCGGCGTCGTGCGCGGGGGTCGCCGGGTTCTCCGCAGCAGACACACGCTCTCCCTCGTCAGACATCGGGCGTGACGGTACCCACCCCCACCGACAACGTGGGGTGAGGTGGCGGGCTTCAGAGCAGACGGGTCACGGTCGGCACGATCTCGTCGTCGAACCGCACGGGGGTCACCCGCACGACCTTCCCCGACTCCGGGGCCTCCACCATCATGTCGTCGCCCAGGTAGAGCGCGACGTGGTGGATGCCGTCACCGTCGGCCCAGAAGAGCATGTCGCCGGGGCGACGCTGGTCGAGCGGGAACTTCGGCCCGGCGTCGGCCTGGTAGCCGGAGTAGTGCGGGAGCTGCTTCCCGACGCCGGCGAAGGCGTAGACCATCAGCCCGGAGCAGTCGAAGCCCGTCCGGTCGAAGTCGCCGAAGGCGTCCGCGACGCCGCCGTCCCGGACGCCCTTCGTCGGGCCCTGGCCGTTCCCGCCGCCCCACGCGTAGGTGGTGCCGAGCTCCGAGAGGGCCCGGTCAATGACGATCTCGACGGGGTCGGCGGGTGCGGGAGGCGCTGTCGGAGCCGGAGCCGTTCCCGACGGGGGCCGTGGGTCCGGCGTGGTCACGGCGGGTCGGGGGGCGGCGCGGGCGAGCCGCTGCTGCGCGGCCGCCCGGCGGGCGGCGTCGTCGGCACTCTGCGCCTGGTCCCGAGCTGCCTGCGCGGCCTCGGCGCGCCGTCGTTGGGCGGCCAGGGCCGCGTCGGAGGCCTCGAGCGTGGCGAGCCGGGCCTGGGCGGCCGCCCGTTGCGCGGTGACCGCGGCGATGCGCTGCTGCTGGGAGGCCACGGCGGACTGGGCGGCGGCGAGCTGGTCCCGCGCCGCGTCGGCGGCCGACCGTGCCCCGTCCGCCGCGGCCTGCGCGTCGGCCGCGGCCCTCCGGGCCCGCGAGTCGGCGTTGGCCGCGTCGACCCGCATCCGCTCGTAGCCGTCGAGGGCCTGGGTCTGTTCGGCGGCGACGAGGCCCTGCAGCTGCAGGCGCTCGGCCACGTCGTCCGGACCGTTCGTGCCGGCCAGCGCGGCGAGCACGCTCGCGGAGTCGGCCTGCTGGAACTGGGCGGCCACCCAGGCGTCCACCTGCGACCGGGCCTGCTCGGCCTCCGCGGCGACCCGGTCGGCCTCCTGCCGGGCGGTCGTGGCGTCGGCCCGGGCCTGCGCGACGCGTGCCTGCGCGGCGCTCTCGTCGGCGACCGCCCGGTTCGCGAGCTCGCGGCGGTGTCCGGCGGTCGCGGCGAGGTCGTCGAGCTGCGACTGCAGGGTCGAGAGCTGGCCGACCAGCCGCCCCACCTCGGACGCGGCGTCCGCGCTCCCGCCGGGCGGCGGGGGCGGCGGGGTCTGCGCGAGGGCCGGGGCGGCGAGCGCGAGCAGCAGGACGCCGGTCAGGACGACCGCTCGCACCACCTGTCCACCCCCTGGCCCGTCCACCGGCGGCCGTAGTGGATCAGCTCGGGTCCGCGGCGCGGCGCCACCACGCGCCCGTGGGCGTGTCGCAGGGCACCCGGCCCGCCCGGCGTGATCGTCGTAACCTGGTCGCAGCAGGTCCGGGGGTGCGGGTGCGCCGTCCGGGGGCGTGCGACAGACTCCCCGCGAGAGGGGTTCGGCGCGGCCCTCGAGCCGCCCACCCCATCGCCGACCAGGACTGACCGGCCGCGGCGCTGGGCACCACATCCGCAGACCGGCCGCGAGAGCAGCCAGCACCGACGGGTCCCCACCACGGGCCGTCGGGAACGAGGAGGAGACGCGTGAGCGAAGAGGCCAGCGGGAGCGTCGACAGTTTCGGCGCCAAGGGGACCCTCGAGGTCGACGGCACCTCGTACGAGATCTTCCGCCTGAGCGCGGTCGAGGGGTACGAGCGGCTGCCGTTCAGCCTCAAGGTGCTCCTGGAGAACCTGCTCCGGACCGAGGACGGCCTGGTCACCACCCAGGACTCGATCAACGCCCTCGCGCACTGGGACCCGCAGGCCGAGCCGGACACCGAGATCCAGTACGTGCCGGGCCGCGTCGTGATGCAGGACTTCACCGGCGTCCCCTGCATCGTCGACCTCGCCACCATGCGGGAGGCCGTGACGGAGCTGGGCGGCGACGCGTCGAGCGTCAACCCGCTCGCCCCGGCCGAGCTGGTGATCGACCACTCGGTCGTCGCGGACCTCTTCGGCACCCCGGACGCGTTCGAGAAGAACGTGGAGCTGGAGTACGAGCGCAACGAGGAGCGCTACAAGTTCCTGCGCTGGGGCCAGACGGCGTTCAACGAGTTCAAGGTCGTCCCGCCCGGCACCGGCATCGTCCACCAGGTCAACATCGAGCACCTGGCGCGCGTGGTCATGGTCCGGGGCGGTCAGGCCTACCCCGACACGCTGGTCGGCACCGACTCGCACACCACGATGGTCAACGGGCTGGGTGTCCTGGGCTGGGGCGTCGGCGGCATCGAGGCCGAGGCGGCCATGCTCGGCCAGCCGGTGTCGATGCTCATCCCGAAGGTCGTGGGCTTCCAGCTCTCCGGTGAGCTGCCCGCGGGCGCCACCGCCACCGACCTGGTGCTGACGATCACCGAGATGCTGCGCGAGCACGGCGTCGTCGGGAAGTTCGTCGAGTTCTACGGCGAGGGCGTCGGCGCGGTGCCGCTGGCCAACCGCGCCACCATCGGCAACATGAGCCCCGAGTTCGGCTCCACCTGCGCGATCTTCCCGATCGACAACGAGACGCTGAACTACCTGCGCTTCACCGGGCGCGACGAGGAGCAGGTCAAGCTCGTCGAGGCCTACACCAAGGAGCAGGGCCTCTGGCACGACCCGTCGCACGAGGCCGACTACTCCGAGACGCTGTCGCTGGACCTGTCGACGGTCGTGCCGAGCATCGCCGGCCCGAAGCGCCCGCAGGACCGCATCCAGCTCGACGCCGCGAAGGACTCCTTCCGCGCGTCGCTGCCCGACTACGTCGACGACGACGGGGCCGCGACGTCGCAGTCCGAGGAGTCCGACGTCGAGTCGTTCCCGGCCTCCGACCCGCCCGCCGAGCACCCCAACGGCGAGGACGACAAGCCGTCGGTGCACCGCCAGCCGGTCGACCCGGGCGGCCGCGCGTCGAACCCGGTGCCGGTGACGCTGGAGGACGGCACGCAGCTCGAGCTCGACCACGGCGCCGTCACCATCGCCGCGATCACCTCGTGCACCAACACCTCGAACCCGTCGGTGATGATCGGCGCGGCCCTGCTCGCGCGCAACGCCGTCGACAAGGGCCTCGAGCGTCGGCCGTGGGTGAAGACCTCCCTCGCGCCCGGGTCCAAGGTCGTCATGGACTACTACGAGCGTTCGGGGCTCCTGCCCTACCTGGAGAAGCTTGGCTTCAACCTCGTCGGGTACGGCTGCACCACCTGCATCGGCAACTCGGGCCCGCTGCCCGAGGAGATCAGCGAGGCGATCAACGACAACGACCTCGCCGTCACCGCGGTCCTCTCCGGCAACCGGAACTTCGAGGGCCGCATCAACCCCGACGTCAAGATGAACTACCTGGCCAGCCCGCCGCTGGTGGTGGCCTACGCGCTCGCCGGGACGATGGACCTCGACCTGTCGACCGAGCCGCTCGGCCACGACGCGCAGGGCAACCCGGTGACGCTGGCCGACATCTGGCCCTCGCCGCAGGAGATCCAGGAGGTCATCGAGTCCTCGCTGTCCGCCGAGCAGTTCACCTCGCGCTACGCCGAGGTGTTCGCCGGCGACGAGCGCTGGACCTCGCTGCCCACCCCCGAGGGCGAGACCTTCACCTGGGACGACGAGTCCACCTACGTCCGCAAGCCCCCGTACTTCGAGGGCATGGACCGCGAGCCGTCGGCGGTGTCGGACATCTCCGGCGCCCGCGTGCTGCTGAAGCTGGGCGACTCGGTCACCACCGACCACATCTCGCCCGCCGGGTCGATCAAGGCGGACTCCCCCGCCGGTCGCTACCTGCAGGAGCACGGCGTCGACCGCAAGGACTTCAACTCCTACGGCTCCCGGCGCGGGAACCACGAGGTGATGATTCGCGGGACGTTCGCCAACATCCGGCTGCGCAACCTGCTGCCCACCGAGGACGGCGGGTCACTGGACCAGGGCGGCTACACCGCCGACTACACCGACGGCGGCAAGCAGGCCGCGGTGTACGACGCGGCGCAGCACTACGCCGAGCAGGGCACCCCGCTGGTGGTCCTCGCGGGCAAGGAGTACGGCTCCGGCTCCTCGCGGGACTGGGCGGCGAAGGGCACGACGCTCCTCGGCGTCAAGGCCGTCATCGCCGAGTCCTACGAGCGCATCCACCGCTCCAACCTGGTCGGCATGGGCGTGCTCCCGCTGCAGTTCCCGCAGGGCGAGAACGCGGACTCGCTGGGCCTGACCGGCACCGAGACCTTCGAGATCACCGGCGTCGAGAAGCTCAACGAGGGCGGCGTGCCCGAGACGGTGCACGTGAAGGCCACCGGCGACGGCTCGGACGACGCCAGCCCGGTCGAGTTCGACGCGCGCCTGCGCATCGACACGCCCGGCGAGGCGCAGTACTACCTCAACGGCGGCATCCTGCCGTTCGTGCTCCGCAAGATGCTGGGCTAGGCACGACCCCTGCCACGGGCGGTGCTCCTCGACGAGGAGCGCCGCCCGTCGGCGTCTCTAGGCCGTTCCCGACGTCGGGTCGGTGCGGGCTGCGTGCTCGTCGAGCCGCTCCCGCGCCTCGTCGGGCAGCTCCTCGAGGCCGCACTCGGAGAGCATCCAGGCCACCTCGCCGTCGTCGAGCGGGCCCTCGCGCTCGGCCAGGGTCTCGTCGAGCCAGGCGGTGAACTCCGCGGCGGCGTCGTGCTCCGCGGTCTCCAGACCCGTCGTCAGGACCTCGCCGAGGTCGGCGTGCGCCTCGACGGCCTGCAGCGGCAGCGCGATGACCGTGCCGCTCTCCCCCAGGACCACCTGGGGGTAGGCCTGCACGCTGTCGGCGTCGGCCGCCCACCGGGCACCCTCACGGGCCTCGACGAGCCGGCGGCCGAGGAGCAGCCCGAGGTCGAGCGCGAGCGACGGCGTGACGGCGTCCGGCTCGCGGGCGGCGAACCAGGCACCGACCGCGCGCCAGGCCTCGTCGTCGGGACCGTGCCCGAACCCGAGCCGGTCGAGCAGCGCCGCGGCCTCGGCCACCCGCTCGGGTTCCGCGGCCAGGATGCGGGCGTACACACGGCGGGACCGGGTGTCGTCGACCGTGGCCCCGGGGAGTTCGTGGTCCCCCGCGTACGGGCGGTACCCGGGCAGGTCGGCGGGGGCCTCCACCGTGCGGTACGACGGCGTGCCGGGAATCCGGGCCCAGGGCAGGAAGGTCGACCAGAGCAGCTCGCGCACGGGGCTCACCTTGACACGCGCCTCACTCGGCGAGTTCCTCGCCCCGCTCGGCGGCCGCTCAATCGTCCTCCCCGGTCGCTCCGCTCGCCGCCATGGCCTCCGCCGCGGCCTGGTCCTCGCTCTTCCCACGGCGCCAGTAGCCGCAGAACTGGATGTCCTTCCGGTCGACGCCGCGCTCCCGGACGAGGTGGCGCCGGAGCTCCCGGACGGTGCCGGCCTCGCCGGCGAGCCAGACGTAGGGCCGCTCCCCGGGCAGGTCGGTCTGCGTGACGACCTCGAGCAGCGTCGGGCCGCCGTGGACCCAGCTCACCCCGACCTCGCCCGCCGTCGTGAAGCTCGTGACCTCGGCGCCCGAGGAGACCGCGGCCACGACCTCCGCCCGCGTGCCCGTGGGGAGGGACTCGACGATCGCGCCCATGGCCGGCACGGCCGTCTCGTCGCCGACGAGCAGGACCGAGTCGTGCTCGGCGCGGGGGCCGTACAGGCCGTAGGGGCCGGTGAAGGCGACCCGGTCGCCGGCGGCGGCGTCCCGGGCCCACGTCGAGCCCGGGCCGTCGCCGTGCAGGACGAGGTCGACGTCGATCTCGACGCCGCCGGGGTGGTCGCGGCGGCGACGGAGGGTGTAGGTGCGCATCGGCGGCCGCTCGGCGTCGGGCATCGCGAGGTAGGTGCGGTACCAGCGGCCGATGTCGCCGTCGGCCGGGACCTCCGGGAGGGTCGGGACCTCCCCGCGCAGACGCGGGAAGAACAGCTTGAGGTAGCCGTCGGGCGCCGCGTGCGGGAGGTCGACGAGGTCGGGCCCGCCGAGCGTCACGCGCACCGTCCCGGGCGTGATCCGTCGGGTGTCCAGCACCTCGGCGTGGCGGAGTGCGTACGGCGTGCTGGTCCGGGTGGCCTCGGTGGTCATGCCCCTCCTCGTTCGGCGAGGTGAGGCTACCCTAACTAGTGCAGATCGGACGAGACCTGGACAGGATCGCTGCCGTGTCCCGGCTCCTGGTCGTCGCGGTCCTGGCGCTCGTCGTCCTCGGGGCGTGCGCGCCGGACGCGGAACGGATCGAGGTGCTGCGGGTGCCCGCGCCCGACGGGGTGGTCGACGCCGTCGGGGTGCAGAGCTCGGCGGGGGCGGGCAGTCCGTTCGGCTCCGCGCTGGCCCTGACGCCGGCCGGCTGTCCCGCCGACGGCGACCCGGTCCTGCGCGTCGTGGGTGCGACGCGGTCGGCGGCGGCCGCGGGGGTGGCGGTGTCGTGGGTGGGTCCGCGGACGGTGCGCGTGGCCTGGCTGGAGGCGCGCTTCCGGGACCCGGACGTGGACCTGCTGGTGGCGCCGACGCCCGGGGGGCCGGTCACCGTGGTGTCCGGGGGCGGGGAGGCGGACCCGAGGGCGCCGGCGGGCGGGATGCCGCCGCTCGCCGGGCCGCCCCGATCGTGCTGATCCGTGACTGTCGGGGGGTCCCACCAGTCTCCGCGGCATGGACGAACTGGTGTTCGACGAGGCCGCAGTGGTGATCGTGGGGTCGACGCTGCAGGCCGACCACGAAGGTGACCGGCCGGTCGAACGCGAGTCCGCCCGCCGCGCGGAGCGCCCGGACCACCGGCAGGTCCCACGGATACCCCGCCGAACCGTCGTCGGGATCGAGCCGCACCTGCGAGACGAACAGGTCCCCGGTCCCGGGCGGCAGCGTCTCGTCGGCGCTGCGCACCCGGGTCCGGCCGGGACCGCGTCGCGGGCTCACGCCCGCAGTCTCACACCCGGGCCGTCAGACCCCGCGCTTGATGAAGTCCGCGCAGCGCTCGCCGATCATCATCGTGGTGATGCAGGGGTTGACGGTGATGAGGTCCGGCATCACCGAACCGTCCGCCACCCGCAGCCCGTCCACGCCCTTGACCTGCAACGTCGGGGTCACCGGCGCCATCGGGTCGTCCTCGGCGCCCATCTTCACGGTGCACGAGGGGTGGTAGACGGTGTTGTGGGTCTTGCGGATGTACTCGAAGAGCTCCTCGTCGGTCGAGTCCTGCTCCCCGGGCGCGAGCTCCTTGCCCACCCACTCCTGCAGCGCCGGCGCCGCCGCGATCTCCCGGGCCACGCGGATGCCGCGGATCATCACCTCGCGGTCGTGCTCGTGGGTGAAGTAGCGCGGGTCCACCTTCGGCTTGTCGTGGAAGTCGCGCGAGGCCAGCCGCACGGTGCCCTTCGACTGCGCCCCCGTGACGTTGGGGGTGAGGCAGAAGGTGTTCTCCGAGGTCGGGTAGCCGTACCGGACGATGTTGAGGTCGAACGGCACCGAGCCGTAGTGGAACATCAGGTCCGGGGTGGTCCGGCCCTCGGAGCCCGCGAAGATGCCGATCTGCCACCACTGGGTGGACGCAGTCGGCATCGGCTGCAGGGCCTCCCACTGCACGAGGCCCTCGGGGTGGTCCTGCAGGTTCTCCCCCACGCCCGGCGCGTCGACCAGCACGTCGATCCCGACCTCGCGCAGGTGCTCGGCCGGCCCGATGCCGGAGAGCATGAGCAGCTTCGGGCCGTCGATCGCGCCGGCCGACAGCACGGTCTCCCGGCGGGCGGTCACCTCGACCGCCCGGCGCGTGTCCGGGGTGCGCAGACGGGCGCCGGTGACCCGCGGGCGGGGCCCGGAGGTGTCGACGGTGAGCTTCTCCGCCCGGTAACCGGTGAGCACCGTGAGGTTCGGCCGGTCGAGGTTCGGGTGGATGTAGGCGGTCGAGGCCGAGGAGCGGGTGCCGTCCGGCTTCGCGTTGACCTGGAACCAGTTGGCTCCGCGCACCACGGTGCGGCCGGTGTTGAACGGCGTGGTCGGCAGCCCGACCTGGTCGCAGGCCCGCAGCAGGGCCTCGCCGCAGGGGTCGAGGTCGCCCACGGTGCGGATGGTGACCGGCCCGTCCGTGCCCCGTCCGGGCGCCTCGGCCTCGTCGAGGGTGTCCAGCGCGGTCTCGAGCTTGCGGTAGAAGGGGTAGCACTCCTCGGCCGACCATCCGGTGGCACCCGACGCCGCCCAGTCGTCGAGGTTCTCCCGCGGCGCCCAGAACGCGATCGCGGAGTTGTGCGACGAGCAGCCGCCCAGCACCTTCGCGCGGGCGTGGCGCATCCAGGAGTTGCCCGACTCCTGCGGCTCGATCGGGTAGTCCCAGTCGTAGCCCGACTCGAGCAGCTCCATCCAGCGCGAGAGGTCGAGGATCGCGTCGTCGCCCACGTCGGAGGGCCCGGCCTCGATCAGCGCGACGCTGACGTCGGCGTCCTCGGACAGCCGCGCGGCCACGGCGCAGCCGGCGGTGCCCCCGCCGACGATCACGTAGTCGAACTCGGTCTCCACAGGAATCAGGCCTCCCCGACGACGGGCGTGGTGGTCTCCGGGGTGGTCTCGCGCGCGTGCGCGGCGACGACCCCGGTCTTGTGACGCTGGACGGTCCAGTAGTAGGCGAAGCCGACCCCGAGGATCACCCCGGGCAGCAGGACACCGCCCCACTGCAGGTACCAGTGGAAGGGCTCGGTGGCGTTGTAGACCTCGTTGCGCGGCCAGGCGAGGTTCACCGTCATGAACCCGCCCCATGCCACGGCGAGCACGTTGACCGGGATGCCCCAGCGGCCGAGGGAGAAGGCGCCCTCGCGCGGCTCCCACTGACCCCGGATCCGCTTGATCAGCAGCGGGACGGTCACCAGCAGGTAGGCGGTGTAGATCATGATGATCGCGATCGAGGTGACCACGGTGTAGATCTGCGGGCTGAAGGTGACGAACAGCAGCACGACCGCGACGACGCCGATCGCCACCGAGGCGACCACCGGGGTGCCGAAACG
The DNA here is from genome assembly GCF_030269685.1 of Actinomycetospora sp. NBRC 106378. GTDB lineage: Bacteria > Actinomycetota > Actinomycetes > Mycobacteriales > Pseudonocardiaceae > Actinomycetospora. The sequence goes on along the minus strand of NZ_BSTT01000003.1, from coordinate 299,096 downwards.
CGGCGAGATCGTGCACAGCGTCGACCCGGCCGGCAGGTTGTTGTCCCGGCTCATCGCGAACGCCAGCCGGATCGCGGCGGCGTGCACCGCGAGCGCGCAGACCACGACGGCGATGACCACCGCGACGAGGATGACCGAGCCGCCCACGGGTCCGAGCACGGCGAGGATCAGCGACTGGAGGCCGCCGAGCGAGCTGAACGCGGGGTCGGCGAGGTCGGGGGCGCTCATCAGCGCGAAGAGCAGGATCAGGCCACCGAGCAGGAAGGAGAAGAAGAGGGCCCGCAGGATCGCCTTCGGGGCGTTGCGGCGCGGGTCGTGCGACTCCTCGGCCAGCGAGGAGGCGGTGTCGAACCCGTACATGACGTAGAGCGAGGCGAACATCGCGACGAGGAAGGCGCCGGCGTAGCCGAGCGGCCGCCCCGAGGCGTCGATGCCGCCGGTGTCGAACACGATCTGCGGGCCGCGCACGATGTTGATCGCCAGCAGGACGATGAGCAGCACGGCGGCGACCAGCTCGATGAACACCCCGGCCGCGTTGATCTGCGCCATGAGCTTGGTGCCGAACGCGTTCACCGCGGTCGTGAAGACGATGAGCAGGGCCGCGAGGATGACGCCGTTGAGTGCCTGGGCGCCGGTGTCGTCGTCGCCCGCCATCGGGATGAACTGGAAGCCCGACCACAGCTCGGGCAGCGTCGCCTGCAGGGCGAGCGCCACGGCGGCGATCGAGACGATGGAGGCGGTCAGCATCGTCCAGCCCGCGAGCCACGCGGTGTGCGGGCTGGAGAGGCGCTTGGTCCAGTTGTAGATCGAGCCGGCCACCGGGAAGCGCGCGGCGAGCTCGCAGAAGCACAGCGCCACCATGAGCTGGCCGAGGAAGACCAGTGGCCACGACCACCAGTACGCCGGCCCCCCGGACCCCAGCCCGAAGTAGAACAGCTGGAACGTGCCGGTGAGGATCGAGATGTAGCTGATCCCCGCGGCGAACGTGTGGAAACTGCCCAACGAGCGGACGAGGCTCGGCTTGTAGCCGAACTCGTCGATGTCCTGGCTGTCGGAGCTGTCCTTCGAGATCGTCACGAGCCACTCCCGGGTGTGGAAGAGGGGAACCACCCGGTCGGCCCTGGCCGGGTGTTGGTCCAGATGTGCTTGGCCTCCTGGTACTCGGCGAGACCGGCACGGCCGAGCTCACGCCCGACGCCGGAGTGCCCGAAGCCGCCCCACTCGGCGGCGGGCACGTAGGGGCCGAAATCGTTGATCCACACGGTGCCGTGCCGCAGCCGACCCGCGACCTCCTCGCACACGCCGTGGTCGGCGGAGAACACCGCACCGGCCAACCCGTACTCGGTGTCGTTGGCGATGCGCACGGCGTCGTCGAGGTCGGTGAAGGTCTCGACGGTGAGCACCGGTCCGAACGACTCGTCGTGCACCACCGACATGTCCTGGGTGCACCCGTCGAGGATGGTGGGCGGGTAGTAGAAGCCGTCGGCGAGGCGCTCGTCGGTCGGGCGGGAGCCGCCGCAGCGCAGGACCGCGCCCTCCTCGACTCCCCGGGCGACGTAGGCCTCGACCTTCTCGCGGTGCGCCGCGGAGATCAGCGGACCGGTCTCGGTGCCCGGGTCGTCGGGTCCCCCGAGCACGATGCGCTGCGCGCGCTCGACGAGGTCGTCGACGATCCGGTCGTGCGCGGACTCCTCGACCACCAGCCGGGCGCCTGCGGAGCAGACCTGGCCGGAGTGCAGGAAGATCCCCGTGAGGATGTTGTCGACGGCGGTGTCGTGGTCGGCGTCGGCGAAGCAGACGAACGGGTTCTTGCCGCCGAGCTCCAGCGCCACCTTCTTCACGGTCGCGGCGGCGTTGGCCATGATCGTGCGTCCGGTCGCGAGGCCGCCGGTGAAGCTGACCATGTCGATGCGCGGGTCCGTCGAGAGCGGACCGCCCGCGGTGGCGCCCGCCCCGAGGACGAGGTTGGCCACGCCGTCGGGCAGTCCGGCCTCGGCGAGCAGCTCCATGAGGATGATCGAGGTGTGCGGGGTCAGCTCGCTCGGCTTGAGGACGAACGTGCACCCCGCCCCGATCGCCGGCGCGACCTTCCACGCCGTCTGCAGCAGCGGGTAGTTCCAGGGCGTGATCAGCCCGCAGACCCCGACGGGCTCGTGGACGACCTTGCTCCGCGCGTTCGGCACGCCGGTGTCCACCAGGCGGCCGTCGTCGGTCGCGGCGAGGTGGCCGAACCAGCGGAAGCAGTTCGTGATGTCGTCCATGTCGATCTCGGACTCGGCCACGCGCTTGCCGGTGTCGAGGGTCTCCGCCCGGGCCAGCCGGTCCTTGTCGCGCTGCAGCAGGTCCGCGACCCGCAGCAGCAGGGCGCCGCGCTCGGCGGGCGGGACGGTCGACCAGCGCCCGTCGTCGAAGGCGGTCCGGGCGGCGCCGACGGCGAGCTCGGTGTCCTTCGCGGTCGCCTCGCTCACCTCGCCGACGAGTCGGCCGTCCGCCGGGCACCGGATCTCCCGGACACCACCCTCCGCGGCGTCGGTCCACGTACCGTCGATGTAGAGCTGGCCCACCTGGGCGGCCTCCTCGGTCTGTGCTGCGGGCACTCGCGCCCGACGACGGGTGCGCGCGCAGGCCGGCCGACGGGGGCGGTGTGGGCACCCGGTGAATTCGTACAGGTGTACACGGAACGCGGACAGGTGTCCATATACTGTGCGGCGTGGGCACCCCGGGGGTACGACGCGGCCGCGCGACCGATCCGGACCGGCGGGAGCGCATCGCCCGGGCGGCGATGACCGTGATCTCGCGCAGCGGGGTCGACGGGCTGACCCACCGCGCGGTGGCCGCGGAGGCCGACGTGCCGCTGGGTTCGACCACCTACCACTTCGCGACCCTGGACGATCTGCTCGCGGTCGCCCTCCAGCGCGCGGCCGACGACAACATCCGCCTCGTCCGCACCTGGGCCAGCGGACTGCCGGTCGACGCCGACCTCGCCTCGGCGCTGGCCGACCTCGTCGTCGAACACCTCAACGACCAGCGCCCGCACACCGTCGTCGAGTACGACCTCTACATCGCCGCGCTGCACCGGCCGTCCCTGCGCGCACTCAGCAACGCCTGGGACGAGGCGCTGATCGAGATCTTCAGCGCGCGGACCGACGCGGTGACCGGGCGCGTCCTGGCCGCGATGTTCTGCGGGCTGCTGATGCAGGGAGCGATCGCCGACCCGCCGCTGACCGTCGACGGGTTCCGCGGGATGTTCCGCCGGGTCCTCGACGGCCCCGGCCCAGCCTGACCCACCTTGTGGACGTTTGTACAAGTGCGGCGTACATTCGTCCACACCGGTCGGCGGGCGTCGCTCCCCCCGCGGCGCCCACCGGCCGGCCCCACGCGGAGGGACCCCCAGGCCCATGGACCACGACGAGATCCCGGTCGACGAGCTGCACGTCCCGGCGGACCTCGAGGGCGCGCTCGCCGTCGCCGACCGGTTGGCCGTGCACGGGTCGGACTGCGTCTGTCCCCCGTGCGCCGGTCGGCTCCCGGGACTGCTCGCGGAACTCGCCCGCCGGCTCGGCTGAGGTTGTGACCCCGCGGAGCCGGGGATGCGGGTCCCGTGGGACGCAGCGCGGTGGTCGTCGGCGGCGGCATCGGTGGCCTGGCGGCCGCGCGGGGGCTCGTCCTCGCGGGCTGGGACGTCGAGGTCCTCGAGCGGCTGGCCGACGGGAGCGGTGACGAGGACGGGTCCGCGAGCCGGCTCGGCGGCGGTATCTCGATCTGGCCGAACGCGCTGCGGGCCCTCGACGCACTCGGGCTCGGCGACACCGTCCGCGCGGAGGGGCTGGTGCAGGCCGCGGGCGGCATCCGGGACCGGCGCGGGCGCTGGATCGTGCACAGCGACAACCGGCGGATGATCGCCCGCCACGGCGACGGGATCACCGTCCTGCGCCGCGCCCGCCTGCTCGCGATCCTGCGCGACGCGCTCCCGCCCGGCCTCGTCCGGACCTCCGCGCCGGTGGAGCGCCCGGGCGAGATCGACGCCGACCTCGTCGTCGGGGCGGACGGGATCGGCTCGGTCGTGCGGCGTCTGGTCGCGCCGGACGCCCGGCCGCGCGACACGGGCACCGTCGCGTGGCGGCTCGCCGCGCAGGTCACCGACCCGCCGTCGGAGGGCGGCGAGACCTGGGGCGACGGGTGCTACGCGGGGGTGGCGCCGCTCCGGGACGGTCGGGTGAACCTGTGGGCCGTGGTGCGGGCGGGTGAGCCGGCCGCGACCGACCTCGCGGCGCTCCGCCGTCGCTTCGCCGACTTCCACGCCCCGATCCCGGAACTCCTCGACGCGGCCGATCCGGAGTCCGCGCACGTCACGGGCCTGGCCTGGCTGCCCCCACTGCCCTCCTTCGTGCGCGGGAACCGTGTCCTGGTCGGCGACGCCGCGCACGCCATGACGCCCAACCTCGGCCAGGGCGGCTGCCTGGCGCTCGAGGACGCCGCCGTGCTGTCCCGGTGCGCCGACGACCTCGCCCGCTACGACCACCTCCGCCGTCCGCGCACGGCACGTCTCACCCGCCGGGCCCGGCTGGCGGGCCTCGTCGCGGGCCTGTCCGGCGCCGTCCCGACGGCGGGTCGCGACGCCCTGGGCCGTCTGGTCCCGGCGGCGGTCACCGTGCGTGCCCTCGACGGCGTGCTCGGGTGGACGCCACCGGGCGTGTCCGCCGCGCGTCGGCGCGCCACCGAATAGGCTGCCGCCCTCACCGAGGAGGATCATGGCAGGCACGAGGTGGAGCCGGGTGGCGGCAACGCTGCTCGGAGCGTCGGTGGTGCTGGTCGGCGCGGGCGCATGCTCGTCGGAGCCGCCGCCGCCCGCGCGGCAGTACACCGTCCAGTTCTCGGTCACCGGCACCGCGGGCGGGAACGTCTTCGGTCGGTACGTGACCGTGGGCGAGCTGGGGAGCACGGCGGAGACCAACTTCTCCGGCGTGCCCTACGAGCTCACGCTCACGACGCCCTACCCGCCGGCGCCGAAGCTCCAGGCGGGGGCCGTCGGTGTCCCGCCCGGATCCCGGCTCTCGTGCCGGATCAGCGTCGACGGGCAGACCGTGGCGTCCCAGACGATCTCCGTGCCCGGCCAGGACGTCATCTGCCGCGCGAGCTGACCGTCTCCCCGGGAGCATCCCCGGCCGCCACCACCGGTCGTCGGGACCGTTCCCGCAGGCCCAGCGCCGTCACCGACACCGCGACGACGACGAGGCCCACCACCTGGGTCGCGGTGAGCGTGCCACCGAGCAGCGTGACCCCGAGGACGGTGGCGGTGAGGGGGAAGGCCAGCTCGGCGAGCGTCGCCCGCGCCGCGGGTGTGCGGCGCAGCCCGGGGTAGTACAGGGCGAGCCCGAGCAGACCCGGAACCAGCGCGAGGGCGACCAGCGGTGGGAGCTGACCGACCGTCACCGCGAGCGGGCCGGCGTCCACGAGCAGCACCACCAGCGCGGCCGGGAGTCCGATCGCGAAGCGCAGCACGGTGATCTCCCACGGCGTGGCGTCCGACCCCGCGCCCACGTACCGGCCCAGGACCGTGCCCGCCGCCCACAGGACGGCCGCGCCGGCCGCGAGCGCGGCGGCGACCACGGCCTGCACGTGGACGTCGAACGGATCGGCGAAGGCCAGCAACCACGCCCCGACCAGGGCGGGCACGGCGTAGGCCCAGTAGCCGCGGTGCAGCCGCTCCCCCAGCAGCCAGGCGGCCCCGAGCGCGGCGACGAGGGGCTGGATCTTCTGCAGGACCAGGGGCGTGATCGGGTCGCCCAGGGTCAGGGCCTCGGTGAAGAGCACGGTGGCCAGCGCCGACGAGCCCGCGCCGATCACCCCCATCGCGACCCGGGACGGCGCCGGCATGCGCCGGAACGCCCGCCACGCCCGCGGCAGCCACGGCGCGAGCACCACCACGATGATGAGGTGCTCCCAGAGCACGATGCTCGCCGCGGGCAGGGCGCCGGCGAGGGGCGCACGGAGCAGGGCGTCCGTGCCCCACAGCGCCGCGCCGAGCGCGACCAGCCAGGTCAGGTCACCGGAGCCGCGCCACGAGGTGGGCCTCACCGTCCGCCTCCTCGTCGACCAGCACGTCGAGGTGGTCGAACGCCGCCCGCAGTTCGCCCGGGGCGGCGCGGAAGCGACCACCGGTGTCGCCGACCGTCGACAGCACCGTCATGACCAACAACCCGCCCGGCGTCAGCAGTCCCGCGAACGTCGGGTAGAGCAGCGGGTCGCGGAAGCGCTGGCAGACCAGGACGTCGTACCTCCCGGAGACCGTGACCGGCAGGCCGTCGTCGAGATCGGCCTCGATCCAGCGGACCGACACGCCCTCGGCCCCGGCGAGCTCGCGGCCGAGCGCGAGCCCGGCCGGAGCCGCGTCGACCGCGTCGACGGCGAGGCCGCGGGCGGCGAGCCACACCGCGACCGTGCCGCGTCCGCAGGCCACGTCGAGTGCGCGACCGCTCGTCGGGACCAGGTCCTCGCGCCCGACGAGGACCGACGGCGGACCGGGGCGCCCGACCGTCGAGGCGGCGAAGCGGTCGTTCCAGTCCACTACCGGCGGCGTGCCAGGGTCAGCCCGAACCGCTCGCCGGGGTCGGGCAGCCACCCGACCGCGTCGAAGCCGGCGGCGTCGAGCTCCGCGGCGATGCCCTGGCGGGTGAACTTGGTGGAGATCTCGGTGCGCATCTCCTCGCCCTCGGCGAACTCGACGGTGAGGTCGAGGGCCGGGACGTGGACCGTCATCGGGCGGCGGGCCTTCACCCGCATCTCGATCCGGCTCGACTGCGGCACCCAGGCCGCGACGTAGGAGAACCCGTCGACGTCGAAGTCGGCGCCCAGCACCCGGTTGAGCACGGTGAGTGCGTTGAGCTCGAAGGCGGCGGTGACGCCCGCGCGGTCGTCGTACGCGGCGACCAGCGTCTCCTCGTCCTTGATCAGGTCCGTGCCCACGAGGAAGTGCTCGCCGGAGGTGAGCGTGTCGGAGAGCGCGGTGAGGAAGGCGCGGCGGTCCTCGGGCTCGAAGTTGCCGATGGTGCCGCCGAGCAGCACCACGAGGCGGCGTCCGACCGCGGGGATGCTGCGCAGGTCCGCGATGAAGTCGCCGACGACCCCGTGCACGTCGAGGTCGGGGTAGCCCGCGACCAGGCCCGGGACGGCCTCCTCGAGGGCCGCCGCGGACACGTCGACCGGGACGTAGTGACGCAGGAGCCCGGTCCGCGACATGGCGTCGAGGAGCAGGGTGCTCTTCGTCGACGAACCCGACCCGAGCTCGACGAACGTGTCGGCCGCGGCCGTCCGGGCGATCTCGTCGGCGTGGGCCGCGAGGGCCTCGCGCTCGGCGACGAAGGGGTAGTACTCGGGCTGCGCGGTGATCTGCTCGAACAGCTCGGACCCGCGGGCGTCGTAGAGCCACTGCGGGCGCAGGACCTTCGGCGTCGAGGTCAGACCGCGCAGCGCGTCGGCGCGCAGCGCGGCGTCGGCGTCCGCCTCGGTGAGGTGGACGTCGACGGTGGGGAGAGTGCCATGGGGGGTCACGGCGGAGGTTCACGTCCGATCGGTCGCGGCCCACTCCGGGCGGGGAGGGCCTGGTTCACGGCGTCGGGAAGCAGGGGCGAGCGAAGCGACGGGGAAGGAGGGTCAGGGGCGAGCGAAGCGACGGGGAAGGAGGGTCAGGGGCGAGGAGTGCGGGTCGCTACAGGGCGGTGACCTCGACGGTGGCGAGGTCCCGCACCACGAGCAGGCGCAGGTCGTCGACGGGCGTCCAGTCGTGGTCGTCGAGGGGCTCGGAGGCGACGGTCACGCCGGTGGCGTCGGACCGCCACGACAGCGCGTGGTCCACGGCGGTGGCCACGAGCGTCGGCCTGCCGTCGGGCCCCTCGGTCAGCAGCATCAGGTTCAGTCGCGAGCCGGGCGCTGCGGCGAGCGCGCGGGTGACGACGTCGGCGACCGCGTCGGCCGGGTCCTTGCCGGCGTCGAGTCGACGGCGGACGAGCGCCCACAGGACCGCCGAGTCGGTGGGCGCCTCGAGGGTCATCAGGGTCTCCGGGTCGAGCTCGGCCGCCAGGTCCCGCAGGGAGCCCGGCCAGCCGCGGACGACGCCGTTGTGGCTGAAGATCCGCGTGCCGTCCCGGAACGGCGCGCACGCGCCGGTCGACACCGGCATGCCGACCGTGGCCGAACGCACGGCCGCGACGAAGGCGGTCGAGGACACGGCGGTGGCGAGGTCGAGGAACGAGGCGTCGGTCCACATCGGCACCGGTTGCCGGTAGGAGTGCGCGGAGCCGGCGTCCGCGCCGTACCAGCCGACGCCGAAGCCGTCCGCGTTGACGGTGCCGCCACCGCGCATGTCGGCCGGGGCGTAGGACTGCACGAGCAGCGAGTGCGGCGGTTCGGTCACCCGCGAGGCGAGGGTGACCGGGCGCGGGCCCACGTGGCCCAGGTGTCGGCACATGCGGGTCAGGCCCTCCGGGCGAGGCGGAAGCCCGAGAAGATCTGGCGCCGGATCGGCAGGTCCCAGTTGCGGAACGTGGTGCGCGCGTTGATCGCGCCCACCCCGAAGGAGGAGCCGCGCAGCATCCGGAAGTCCCCGCCGAAGAACACCTCGGAGTACTCCTTGTACGGGAACGGGGCGAAACCGGGGTACCCCTCGAAGCCGGAGTCCAGCCACTCCCAGACGTCGCCGACGAGCTGGTGCACCCCGAGCGGCGAGGCGCCCTGCGGGTAGGCGCCGATGGGTGCGGGCTGCAGATGGCGCTGGTCGAGGTTCGCGCGCTCGGGGGTCGGGTCGTCGTCGCCCCAGGGGAAGCGCCGGGTCTCGCCCGACGCCGGGTCGAACCGGGCGGCGTACTCCCACTCGACCTCGGTGGGCAGACGCTTCCCGGCCCACCGGGCGTACGCGTCCGCCTCGTGGAAGCAGACGTGCAGGACCGGCTGGTCGGCGACGTCGGCGATCGCCTGCCGCTCGCCGAAGCTCGTCCGGTGCCAGGCCCCGTCGACCTTCTCCCAGGTCATCGGCGCGGACCAGCCGTCGGCGGTGATCTGCTCCCAGCCGGCGTCGGACCACAGCTCGCGGCGCGTGTAGCCGCCGTCGTCGAGGAACCGGACGTACTCGCCGTTGGTCACGGGCGCGGCGCCGAGGAAGAAGGGCTCGACGTCGACCGGGTGGGCCGGGCGTTCGTTGTCCAGCGCATAGACGTCGGCGCCGGTCGCGTCGACGCCCATCGTGAAGCGGCCGCCGGGATGGAACACCTCCGCGCCGCGCAGCTCGTCCGCCAAGCCGGAAGCGGGCGGCGCCGGGGCGTGGAGCGCCTTCGGGCCCACCCGGAGCTGGTGGGTGGCGAGCATGGTCTCCACGTGCTGTTGCTCGTGCTGGGCGATCATGCCGTAGACGAAGCCGTCCTCGAGCAACGCGCGGCCGTCGGATCCGGCCTCGTCGAGGATCTCCAGGGTGCGCTCGCGCACGGTGGCGCCGTAGGCCCGCGCCTCGACGGGGTCGAGCAGCGGCAGTTGCGGACGCCCCGCCCGGGGATTGGTGAAGGCGTCGTAGAGGTGGTCGACGTCCTCCCGGACGCCCGGCGTGACACCGTCCCCCGGCGTGGCCCGGCGGACCAGCCAGAAGTCCTCCATGTTCGCGATGTGCGCCACGTCCCAGTGCAGTGGGGACATCAGCGGCGAGTGCTGGCGCGTCAGCTCGACGTCGTCGACGGCGTCGGTGAGCGCCTGGGTGCGGCGGCGGGCCGTGGCCAGCTCCTCGGCCAGGCGGGCGCGCAGGTCGTCGGGGTAGCGGGTCATGCTCGATCGCCTCCGGGGAGGACCGGTTCGTCCGGGTCACGCGGGTACGGGTACGGGTTCTCGACGGCGGGTCCGAGCTCGCCCTCGCCGGGCTCGACGGTGGGGTCGTCGGCCGGGCAGCGGCCGCGCAGCGTCCGTCGCTCGGCGACGTCGGCGAGCAGGTCGGCGAGCTCGGGGTCGGTGGGGCGCAGGCTCGCGTGCGCGAGGTCGACCAGGCGGGCGGCGGCCCGCGCCAGCTCGGCGTCGTCGAGCCCGTGGCGGGCGGCGGCGACCCACCGCCGCGTCACCGGGGCGACCGCCTCCCGGGCCCGGTCGAGGGTCACCGGGTCGGCGAGCAGACCGGTGAGCAGGGCGAGCGGGGCCGCCCACTCCCCGCCGGGCTGCTGGTCGACGTAGCGGACCTCGACGTGGCCGTGCGGGCGGACCGGCGGGAAGAGCGTGGTCAGGTGGTAGGCCAGGTCGTCCCACGTCGGGGCGATGTCCAACCCGCCCCGACCCTCGATCCAGTCACCGAACGTCACCGCCGGCGGGGCGTTCCAGTGGCCGTGCCGGCGGACGCAGAGCAGCTGCGTGCCGAGGGCGCGCTCGGCCCACTCGACCGCCGGGTCCTCCCCGAGCAGCTCCGGCGGGCGGGTGCGCTCGGGGTCGAGCGAGAGCCACGCCGCCATCCGCGAGGACTTCCAGCCGGTGCGCCGCCCGTGCGCGGCGGGCGAGTTCGCGAACATCGCGACCAGCGTCGGACCGACCTCGTGCAGCGCCCGCCACCGCGCCGCGACCTGCTCGCCCTCCCCCGCGTCCAGGCAGAGCTGGACCGCCGAGGTGGACGACATCATCGTGCGGCCGTGGGGGCCGACGCGGTCGAACGCGGCCTCCATGGCGGCGTAGCGCGGCACGCGGAGGATGCGACGGGGTGGTCGCAGCGGGTCGGCCGCGCGGTCGACGAGGGTCAGTCCCTCGGTGGCCAGGCGCTCGCGGATGGCGGCGGCATCGGTGTGCACCGCCCTGACCAGCGCAGACAGGCTCTCCAGGGGCGGCGTGGCGATCTCGACCTGGCCGCCGGGCTCGACGGTGACGGTGCTCCCCGCGGGGAGCGGCAACGGAGCCGGGGGGACCAGGGGCGACGGCGGGGCGCCCGTGACGGTGGGGACGGAGGTGCGCAGCGTGCCCGGGGCGTGGGGCCCGAGCACCCGCAGCAGCTGGGCGGGGTCGATCGGGTCGGCGGGGCGCCAGGCGGAGCGGACGAGCCACTCCAGTTCGGCTCCCAGCAGGCGCGGCGGCCCGTGCTTGAAGCAGACCGAGGCGACGTACGCGGCAGCGGCGGCGCGGTCCGGGACCGGCGCGGCCGGATCGAGCTCGATCGCGGGGGCGGCCATGGGTCTCACTCTCCCCTCGGTGCTCACGGGGTGGATCACGTCGAGCCCCACGAGTCCCGTGAGGCACGGCGAACGACGCTACACGCGGGCACCGACCGGTGCAGGGGTTCGACCGCTGGTGTCCGGCGTATCACGCACCCCCGACAACATCACCCTCGGTGATCATGCGGCCCCGGCGAACTGGGTGTGGTGGAGGTCCGCGTACCGGCCCGCGCGAGCGAGCAGGACCTCGTGCGGGCCCTGCTCGACGACCCGCCCGTTCTCCACGACGGCGATGGTGTCGGCGCTGCGGATCGTGGAGAGGCGGTGGGCGATCACGATCGCCGTGCGCCCGACCAACGCCTCCGTGAGGGCCTCCTGCACGGCCACCTCGGACTCCGAGTCCAGGTGCGCGGTCGCCTCGTCGAGGATGACCACCCGCGGGGCCGCGAGCAGCAGCCGCGCGATGGTCAGCCGCTGGCGCTCGCCGCCGGAGAGCCGGTAGCCGCGCTCGCCGACCACGGTCGCCAACCCGTCGGGCAGGTCGGCCAGCAGGTCGCCGAGCCGGGCCCGCCGCAGCGCGGTGACCAGCTCCGCGTCGGTGGCCTCCGGCTTGGCGTAGCGCAGGTTGCCGGCGATCGTGTCGTGGAAGAGGTGGCCGTCCTGGGTGACCACGCCGATCGCACCGCGCAGGTCGGCGAACGAGGTGTCCCGGATGTCGGTCCACGCCCCGGGGCGCCCGACCTCGACCGCGCCCGAGTCCACGTCGTAGAGCCGCGGTACCAGGGAGGCGATCGTCGACTTCCCCGCCCCGGACGGTCCGACGAGCGCCAGCATCCGCCCCGGCGCCACCTCGAGGTCGACGCCGTGGAGGACCTCGTGGTTCTCGGTGTGCTCGAGCGTCGCGACCTCCTCCAGGCTCGCGAGCGAGATGGTCGAGGCGTCGGGGTAGGTGAAGCGCACGTCGCGCAGCCGGACGCCGAGGGGCGTGGCGGGCAGCGGGACCGGGTCGGGCCGCTCGGTCAGCGACGGCTGCAGGTCCAGCACCTCGAAGACCCGCTCGAAGCTGACCAGAGCGCTCATGACGTCGACGCGGGCGTTCGCGAGCTGGGTCAGCGGCCCGTAGAGGCGGGTGAGCAGCAGGGCGAGGCTGACCACGGTGCCGGCCTCGATGCGCCCGGTGAAGGCGAGCCAGCCACCGACGCCGTAGACCATCGCCTGGGCCAGGGCGCTGACGAGCGTCAGGCTCGTCATGAACACGCGGTTGGCCATCGCGGTCCGCACCCCGATCTGGCGCACGCGGTCCGCCCGGTCGCCGAACTCCTCGGCCTCGGCCCGCGGCCGCCCGAAGAGCTTGACCAGCGTGGCGCCGCCGGCGGAGAACCGCTCGGTCATCTGCCCGGTCATCGCGGCGTTGAGGTTCGCCGACTCGCGCTGCAGCGCCGCGATCGTCCGGCCCATCCGCCGGGCGGGGAGGATGAAGATCGGCAGCAGCACGAGCGCCAGCAGGGTCACCTGCCAGGCGAGGGTGATCATCACCGCGACCGTGAGCACGAGCTGGATCACGTTGGTGACCAGCCCGGAGAGCGTCGAGGTGAACGCCCGCTGGGCACCGATGACGTCGTTGTTGAGCCGGCTGACGAGCGACCCGGTACGGGTGCGGGTGAAGAACGCGACCGGCATCGACTGCACGTGGCCGAAGACGGCGCGGCGCAGGTCGTAGATGAGGCCCTCGCCGATCCGCGAGCTCATCCACCGCTCGGCGAGCCCGAACAGGGCGTCCACCACGGCCAGCCCCGCGATCGCGACGGCGACCCACACGACGGTCGAGAGCCCGGTGCGGTTGACGATCGCGTCGACCGCACGCCCGGCCAGGACCGGCACCGCGACGGCGATCACGGCCGAGACCGTGGTCAGCGCGAGGAAGGCGTACAGCATCCGGTGGTGCGCCGCGGCGAACCGCCAGATGCGCCCCAGCGTGCCCTTGGGCACCGATCTCGGCAGCTTCTCGCTGCGCGACATCGACATCATCAACATCCAGGCGTTCTCCACGCCGTTCTCCCCACCTCGCTCGGACCTGGCCCCGAGCGTGCGACCTCGACGTTCGTTGAGGTCAAGCGGACGCCGGAGAGCCGCGGCGGGTGGTGGTCCGCCGGTCCGGCCCTCGATTATCCGCGGGAGCGCGCGACGATGCGCGGGTAGCGCAGGGTGTTCGCCACGGGCGAGCACGGCGGTCGTGTCCCCGACCCGCCCGCTGCTGGACGGACCCGGGAGCTACCGCGACGACCCGGTGACGATGGAGTCAGGACGTCTTCTTGGTACGCGTGGCACCCCCGCGCCCGCGCAGGGTCACCCCGGACTCGGAGAGCACCCGGTGCACGAAGCCGTAGGAACGGCCCGTGGACTCGGCGAGCGAGCGGATGCTCGCCCCCTTCTCGTACTTCTTCTTGAGGTCGGTCGCGAGCTTGTCCCGCTGGTCGCCCGTGATGCGGGCGCCCTTCTTCAGGTCGGCCATGGTTCATCCACCCCTCTCCCGGACGGTGCCCGGTCGACCCATGATGATCGCCGGAGGCGGTGTGCGCCACGGCACAATCCACATGATCGGTGAGCGGTTGGGCCGATCGGAGCGAGATCACCTCCGGGCGGACCAATCACCATCGTTCCAGCTCAGCAAGGCCGTTCGACGATCAACGAGATCGTCGGGGGTGGGTCAGGCGAGCTCGACGAGCTCCAGGTGCTCGGCGTTGAAGTGGTCCTCGGTGCCGTCGGGGAGCAGGATGACCCGCTCCGGTTCGAGGGCCTCGACGGCGCCCGGGTCGTGCGTCACGAGCACCACGGCGCCCTCGTAGTGGCGCAGCGCGTCGAGGACCTTCTCGCGCGAGGCGGGGTCGAGGTTGTTCGTCGGCTCGTCGAGGAGCAGCACGTTCGCGGCGCTGGACACGAGCCCTGCCAGGGCGAGGCGGGTGCGCTCGCCGCCCGAGAGGGTGCCCGCCGGTTGGTCGAGCTGCTCGCCGGTGAACTGGAAGGCGCCCAGCAGCGTGCGGAGCTGCTGCTCGGGGGTGTCCGGGGCGGCGGACCGGGCGTTCTGCCAGACCGTGCGGCCCATGTCCAGGGTGTCGTGCTCCTGGGCGAAGTAGCCGCGGCGCAGGCCGTGACCGGGGGTCACTCCCCCCGTGTCCGGGGTCTCGACGCCCGCCATGATCCGCAGCAGGGTGGTCTTGCCCGCGCCGTTGAGGCCGAGGATCACCACCCGGGAGCCGCGGTCGACGGCGAGGTCGACGCCGGTGAACACCTCGAGCGAGCCGTAGCTCTTCGACAGCCCGGCGGCCGTCAGCGGCGTGCGCCCGCAGGGCTGCGGCGTCGGGAAGCGGATCGCGGCGACCCGGTCGGACACCCGCTCCTCGTCGAGGTTCGCGAGCAGCGCGTCGGCGCGGCGCTGCATCTGCTTGGCGGCGACCGCCTTGGTGGCCTTCGCGCCCATCTTCGCCGCCTGCGCCGAGAGCGCGGAGGCCTTCTTCTCGGCGTTGGCACGCTCCCGCCGGCGCCGCGCCTCGTCGTCGGCTCGCGCCTGCAGGTAGTTCTTCCAGTTCATGTTGTAGACGTCGAGCTCACCGCGGGTGGCGTCGAGGAACCACACCTTGTTGACGACGTCCGCCAGGAGGTCGGTGTCGTGGCTGATCACCACGACCCCGCCGTCGTAGCCCTTGAGGAACGTCCGCAGCCACGAGATCGAGTCGGCGTCGAGGTGGTTGGTGGGCTCGTCGAGCAGCAGCGTGGTGCCGGCGTTGCCGCCGTCGCCGGACGCGGCGAACAGGATGCGGGCGAGCTCCACGCGGCGCCGCTGGCCGCCGGAGAGGGTCTCCAGCGGCTGGGCGAGCACCCGGTCGGGCAGGCCGAGGTTGGAGCAGATGCGCCCCGCCTCGCTCTCCGCGGCGTACCCGCCGAGGTCGGAGAACCGCTCCTCCAGCCGGCCGAAGCGGGCGATGGCCCTGTCCCGCTCGGCGTCGTCGGCCAGCTCGGCCATCGCCGTCTGGACCTTCTCCATGTCCCGGAGGATCTGGTCGAGCCCGCGGGCCGAGAGCACGCGGTCCCGGGCGAGGACCGACAGGTCGCCCTCACGCGGGTCCTGCGGCAGGTACCCGACGGGCCCGGTGGAGCGGACCGTGCCGCCGTAGGGCTCGGACTCCCCGGCGATCGCGCGCAGCGAGGTGGTCTTGCCGGCGCCGTTGCGGCCGACGAACGCGATGCGGTCCCCCGGCTGCACGCGCAGGGTCACCCCGGCGAGCAGGACGCGGGAGCCGGCGCGCAGCTCGAGGTCGGACGCAGTGATCACAGGGGTCCAGTGTAGGCGAGGCGTTGCGCTCGATCCCCCGGCCGGTGAGGATCCGGCGCTCCGAGTGACCACGGCGACAACGTCCGGGTCGTAGGGCTTCTTCACACGCGGCCCGGATAATGGCGGGTATGGGCCTGTTCAACTGGTTTCGCCGCTCGGGGTCGACCGGCCTCGGAGCCGACGGCCGACGCCAGGTCCTCGACCGCGAGGGTGGGCCCGCCGACCTCGATCACCTGCGCCGGTTCGCCGGGAGCCGCACCGGGGTCGAGTTCTTCGTCGAGCCGGAGACCACCGCGACGGACACCACCGTCGTCGCCGTCGCCCAGGACGGCGAGTGGACCCGTCGTCGGGTGGGCACGCCACGCGCCGCGGAGCGCCTCGCCCGTCGGTGCAAGGTCCCGGTCTACGACGTGCAGGTGACCGGTTACCCCCAGGCCATGCGGGACTGGAACGCGCGGGCGAAGGCCGATCGCGAAAGACTCGCGGCGTGGGAGAGGGAGATCGGCGACTGACCGCACGCGCGGCCGACGTCCTCGTCGCCGGCGGCGGTCCGGCGGGGTGGTCGGCCGCCCGGGCGTGCGCGCGGCGGGGGCTCGCCGTGACCCTCGTCGACCCGCATCCCGACCGGCGGTGGCGCCACACCTACGGCGCCTGGGCCGACGAGGTGCCGCTGACGGGCCCGGACGCGCTCCCGCGCGACGTGGTGGCCGCGTCCGGCCCGGGGTTCGCGATCGCCCGCCGTACGCACCCCCTCGCCGGGGACTACGCCGTCCTCGACACCGGCGCGCTGCAGGAGGCGCTGCACCACCCTGCGGTCACCGTGCACCGCGGCCGGGTCGTCGGACGGGCGGAGGGCACCGCGTTCCTCGACGGCGGCGAGCGGCTCGCCGCTCCCCTGGTCCTCGACGCCACCGGCGCGGCCCAGGTGCTCTCCCGTTCCCGACGGCAGGTCCCGCGCGCGGCCGAGCAGACGGCGGTCGGGGTGGTCGTCCCGTCGTCGGTCGCGGCCCGGGTGACGGGTGGCCGGCTCGTCTTCATGGACTGGCGCCCGCTGCACGGCCACCCCGGCTGGCCGACCTTCCTCTACGCCATCCCGCTCGGCGGCGACGACTGGTTGCTCGAGGAGACCTCCCTGGCCCGTCGTCCGGGGCTCCCGCTGGCCGAGCTCACCGAGCGTCTCCGGCGCCGACTGGTCGCGTGCGGCCTCGAGGAGGGCGACATCCCGCTCGACGACCGGACGCGCGTCGAGCACGTGCGCTTCGCGGTCGACACCCCGAGCCACCGCCCGCCCGCCGGCGTCGTCCCCCTCGGGGCGGCGGCGTCGCTGGTCCACCCCGCGACCGGCTACTCCCTGACGCGATCGTTGGTCATCGCCACTCGACTGGCCGATGCACTGGCCACTCGACCCGACCATGCAGCCCGGCTCGACGCGGCCGGTCGAGCGGTCCGCTCGACGGCCGGCCGGGTCGTGCACGCGATGCGGCGGCGCGGCCTCGACGTCCTGCTGCGGATGCCGCCGTGCGAGGTCCCGGAGTTCTTCGAGCGGTTCTTCAGCCTCCCGGCGGCGGCCCAGCGCGGTTACCTCGGCGCGCACGACGACGTCGCGAACTCGATGGGGGCCATGCTCGCGGTCTTCCGGCACCTCTCGCCGCGCCTGCGCGGCCACCTGATCGCCGGATCACTTCTGGGTGCCGGTCGCGATCATTCGGGTGAGGACGGGTACTAGGACGTCCGAACGGAGTACCGCGTTACCATCCGCGGCTCCTGCTCGTTCCGTGGACGGGCGGGATGAGACCGCCAGAAAACGGAGCAGACCACCATGGGCGCCTACCAGCTCGTCGCCGTCGGCACGGACGGATCCGACTCCTCCTTCCGCGCGGTCGACCGCGCGGCCACCGTCGCCGCCGACAGCGGGGCCACCCTGCTGATCATCAGCGCGTACCACCCGGCGAAGAACACGGGGGCGGCCGAGCAGGCGCTGGGCGACGACGCCGCCTACCACGTCGTGGGCTCGACGCCCGCCGAGGAGGCGCTGCGCACCGCGAAGGAGCGCGCGTCGGCCAAGGGCGTCGGCGAGGTCGAGACAGTGGCCAAGGAGGGCGACCCGATCGAGGTGGTCACCTCCGTCGTCACCGACAAGAAGGCCGACCTGCTCGTCATCGGCAACCGCGGACTCAACAGCTTCTCCGGCCGACTGCTCGGCTCGGTGCCGCAGGGCATCTCCCGCAAGGCCCCCACCGACGTGCTCATCGTCCACACGACGTGAGCGACCCCTCCTGGGGGGAGGCGCGGCGGGAGGTCGAGGACTTCCTCATCGGCGGCGACCGCACGCTGCGGCGCGCGGACGTCGCCGAGCGCGCCGGGGTGCCGCTCGAGCAGACCGGTCGCCTGTGGAGCGCGCTGGGCTTCCCCCGCGTGCCCGACGACGTCGAGGCGTTCACCGACTCGGACCTCGACGCGCTCTCCTACGTCGAGGACCTGCTGGCCCAGGACGCGTTCGACGAGGCCGAGGCCCTGGCGATCGCCCGCACGCTCGGCCAGAGCATGGCCCGCCTCGCGGAGTGGCAGGCCAACCTGCTGCGTCGGGTGATCGCCGAGCGGGGCTCGGGCGACGACCCCGAGGCGGTCGTCGACTCGGTGCGTTCGCTGGTCCCGCTGATCGAGAAGCTGCAGGCTTACACCTGGCGTCGGCACCTGCTCGTGACGGCGGGCCGCATGATGTCCTCGCTCGCCTCGGAGGACGGTGAGGACGACGGGCGACGCGCCACCGCCGCGGTCGGGTTCGCCGACATCGTCGGGTTCACCTCGCTCTCGCGCCAGGTCGACACCGACGAGCTGCGCTCGCTGCTGGAACGGTTCGAGGGCGTCTCCAACGACGTCGTCTCCCGGTTCGGCGGCCGGATCGTGAAGACCCTCGGCGACGAGGTGCTCTTCGTGGCGGGCGACGTCTCCGCCGCCTGCGACATCGCGTTCGCACTGCACGACGAGGTCCCCGACCCCGACGAGCGCCTCGCACTGCGGATTGGGCTCGCCTACGGCGACGTGCTGCCGCGCTACGGCGACGTCTACGGCCCGACCGTGAACATCGCCAGCCGCCTCACCTCACACGCCCGCCCGGGCACGACCCTGCTCGACGACGAGATGACCGACGCCGTCCGTGCGGCCGACCTCGACGTCGAGCTCCGCTCCGTGCCGCCCCTGCACGTGCGGGGCTACAAGCACCTCAAGCCGCACGTGGTGCGCCGGTCGTCCTGAGCCCTGCCCCGGTGGCAGGAAAGCGTCGTTGCGGGCATCCAGTGGCAGGGACGCCGCATCGTGGGCGCCCCGCCCGCCGGCACTGACCGAGAGAGTGACGTCAGGCAGATTCCGGGCCGGCCGAATCTGCCTGGCGTCATCCTCGCCACGAGTGAGGGGCCGCTGTGAACGACCCCGAGCACGCGATAGGCCCCGCCGCAGCTGCGAGCCGTTCAGTGGTCACGAAGACGTAGCGGATCTGCGCGCGAGGCGCAGGGATCAGCTACTTCCTGAGGAGCCTGGTCGATGGTGCCTCGAGAACCACGACCGAGATCTGCCGGAGAAGGCGGCAGCTCTACGGTCGGCTCGTGCCCGGACAGGTGACGACCGACATGCCTACCTGGGAGGGCTTCCTCCGTCCCGTTCTCAGTGTCCTGGCGGACGGGGCACCGCGGTCGGCGCGAGACGTCGCCGACACCGCAGCCGACATCCTCGAGCTCACGCCGGAGCAACGCCTCGAAACCATCAACTCCGGAATGGAGCGCTATCGGGACCGCTCGAGCTGGGCGATGTCAGCGTTGGCCCGAGCCGGAGCAGTAGCGCGTCCCAAGCGAGGCACCTACATCATTGCCGAGCAGGGTCAGAGCCTGCTCGCCGCGAGCCCGTCCGGCTTGACCGAGAGCCGTCTCCTTTTGATCCCCGCGTATCGCGACTACGTCCCGTCGAAGAAGCAAACGACGACGGCCACGATCAGTGATGACTTCACTACTGATCCTGGTGCGCTGAGTCCACACGAGCAGATCTCAGCGGGGGTCAACCAGATCCATCAGGATGTCGCTCTCGAACTCATCCGCCGGCTGCGGGACATGAAACCCGTCGACTTCGAGCAGATCGTGCTGAAGCTGCTCGTTGCCATGAATTACGGCGGATCGGCGGGAGAACGAGCCCGCCACATCGGGGGAAGCGCCGACGGCGGGGTCGACGGCGTGATCGACCAGGACCCGCTCGGCCTCGGAAGAATCTACGTGCAGGCGAAGCGGTACGCGGCGGACAACGTCGTCGGACGGCCAGCGATCCAGGGCTTCGTGGGGGCACTGCACGGACAACAGGCCAACCAGGGCGTCTTCATCACGACAAGCAGCTTCAGCAAGGAAGCGGGAGAGTACGCCCGACAGGTCAACGCGGCCGTCGTGCTGATCGACGGCAAGCGTTTGACCGACCTCATGATCCAGTACCGGGTCGGTGTCCAGATCGAGCAGATTTACACCGTTGTCAAGGTCGACGAGGACTACTTCGAGTCGTGAGCACTAATCCGTGCTCCCGCACGGATTAGTGCTCACCAGGCGAAGCCACCTACACCGTGAAGCCGAGCGCGCGCAGCTGCTCGCGGCCGTCGTCGGTGATCTTGTCCGGGCCCCACGGCGGCATCCAGACCCAATTGATGCGCACGTCGTCGACGAGCCCGCCGCCCGGGCCCTTCGTCAGGGCGGCACGGGACTGGTCCTCGATGACGTCGGTCAGCGGGCAGGCCGCGGACGTCAGAGTCAGGTCGAGCGTGGCGACGGTGCCGGCGTCCTCGTGGTGGACGTCGATGCCGTAGAGCAGGCCGAGGTCGACCACGTTGATGCCGAGCTCGGGGTCGACGACGTCGCGCATGGCCTCCTCGAGGTCGTCGATCGACGGGGTGTCGGCCTTCGGGGCCGGCGCGTCCGGCATCCCCTCGGCGCCGCGCGGCGTCTCGGTCTCGGTCATCGCTGTCCCTCCAGCTCGGGGGCGTTCTCGTCAGCCTGGGCCACCGCGTCCTTGAACGCCATCCACCCCAGCAGCGCGCACTTGACGCGCGCCGGGTAGGCGGCGACACCCGCGAACGCGACGGCGTCGTCCAGCACGTCCTCGTCGGGCTCGACCTTGCCACGGCCCTGCACCATCTCCTGGTAGGCCGACAGCACCTCGAACGCCTCGCCGACCGTGTGCCCGACGACGAGGTCGTAGGCCACCGACGTGGCCGCCTGGCTGATGGAACAGCCGAGCGCGTCGTAGGACAGGTCGACCACCTTGGCGTCCGCGCCCGACCCCTCCAGGTGCACCCGCACGGTGACCTCGTCCCCGCAGGTGGGGTTCACGTGATGGACCTCGGCCTCGTAGGGCTCGCGCAGGCCCTTGCCGTGCGGGTTCTTGTAGTGGTCCAGGATGATCTCCTGGTACATCGTCTCGAGCTTCACGCCGGTGACCTCCTCCTAGAGGGAAACGCCGCCGTGGGCGAAAAAGTCCTGGGCCCGACGGACGCCGTCGAGCAGCGCCTGCACCTCGTCGAGGGTGTTGTAGACGTAGAAGCTCGCGCGGATCGAGCTCTGCACACCGAACGCCCGGTGCAGCGGCCACGCGCAGTGGTGGCCGACGCGGACGGCGATGCCGGAGTCGTCGAGCACCTGTGACGCGTCGTGCGGGTGCACGCCGTCGATCTCGAACGACACCGCTCCCCCACGCGACTCGGTGGTGCGCGGGCCGATGATCGTCACGCCGTCGATGGCCGCCAGGCCCTCGAGCGCCGCGGCCGTCAGCGTGTTCTCGTGGGCGTGGACGTTCTCCATGCCCAGGGCGTTCAGGTAGTCCACGGCCGCGCCGAGCCCGACGGCCTGCGAGGTCATCGGCACGCCGGCCTCGAACCGGGCCGGCGGGGCGGCGTAGGTCGAGCCCTCCATGCGGACCAGCTCGATCATCGATCCGCCCGTGAGGAACGGCGGGAGCGCCTCGAGCAGCTCGCGCCGCCCGTAGAGCACACCGATCCCCGAGGGTCCGAGCATCTTGTGCCCGGAGAACGCGGCGAAGTCGACCCCCAGCGCGTGGACGTCGATCGGGGCGTGCGGCACCGACTGGCAGGCGTCCAGGACGGTGTACGCCCCGACCGCCTTCGCCATCGCCACGATCTGCTCCACCGGGGTCACCGTGCCGAGCACGTTCGACTGGTGGGTGAACGCCACGATCTTGGTCCGCTCGGTGATCACCGACGGGTCGAGGTCGAGCCGCCCGTCGGAGGTCACACCGAACCAGCGCAGGGTCGCCCCGGTACGGCGGCAGAACTCCTGCCACGGCACGAGGTTGGCGTGGTGCTCCATCTCGGTGACGACCACCTCGTCACCGGGACCCACGCGGAACCGCGCCGCCTTCGGGTCGTCGCTCGTCAGCGCGTTCGACATCCCGTAGGCCACGAGGTTGAGCGCCTCGGTCGCGTTCTTGGTGAACACGATCTCGCCGTAGTCCGCCCCGATGAACCCCGCGATGCGCTCGCGGGCGGACTCGTAGGCGTCGGTGGCCTCCTCGGAGAGCGCGTGCGCACCGCGGTGGACCGCGGCGTTCGAGGTCTCCAGGAAGTGGCGCTCGGCGTCGAGGACCTGGCGCGGGCGCTGCGAGGTGGCGCCCGAGTCCAGGTAGATCAGCGGCTTCCCGTCCCGGACGGTGCGGCTCAGGATGGGGAAGTCCGCGCGGATCTTCTCGACATCCAGGGTCGCACCCGTCGTGGTGGGGACGGATGCGAGGGAGGTCATGCCGGCTGCTCCTCCTTGGCGCTGGTGAAGCGCTCGTAGCCGTTCGCCTCGAGCTCGTCGGCGAGCTCGGGCCCGCCGGACTCGGCGACGCGGCCGTTCACGAACACGTGCACGCGGTCGGGCGAGATGTAGCGCAGGATGCGGGTGTAGTGCGTGATAAGCAGGACGCCCACGTCGGACTGCGCCTTGTAGTCGTTCACGCCCTTCGACACGATGCGCAGCGCGTCGACGTCGAGGCCGGAGTCGGTCTCGTCGAGCACCGCGAACTTCGGCTTGAGCAGCGAGAGCTGCAGCACCTCGTGGCGCTTCTTCTCGCCACCGGAGAAGCCCTCGTTGACGCTGCGCTCGGCGAACGTCGGGTCGATCTCGAGGTCGGTCATCGCCGACTTCACTTCCTTGACCCAGTGGCGCACCTTCGGCGCCTCGCCGCGGACGGCGGTGGCGGCGGAGCGCAGGAAGTTCGACATCGAGACGCCGGGCACCTCGACGGGGTACTGCATGGCGAGGAACAGGCCGGCGCGGGCCCGCTCGTCGACGGCCATCTCGAGGACGTTCTCGCCGTCGAGCAGGACCTCGCCCTGCGTCACGGTGTACTTCGGGTGACCCGCGATGGAGTACGCGAGCGTCGACTTCCCGGAGCCGTTCGGACCCATGATCGCGTGGGTCTCGTTCGAGCTCACCGTCAGGTCGACACCGCGGAGGATCTCCTTGGGGCCGGACTCGGTCTCGACCTCGACGTGCAGGTCGCGGATCTCGAGGGTGGACATCAATCCTCTTTCGGAACGCGGGTGGTGGTGGTCAGGCGCCGACGACCTCGAGCTCGGCCTCGATGGCCGCCTCGAGCCGGTCGCGGAGCGCGGGCACGCGGATCTTGTGGATGACCTCGCCGAAGAACCCGCGCACGACGAGGCGCCGCGCCTGCTCCTCGGGGATCCCGCGCGCCATCAGGTAGAACAGCTGCTCGTCGTCGAAGCGGCCGGTCGCGCTCGCGTGGCCGGCGCTGACGATCTCGCCCGTCTCGATCTCGAGGTTGGGCACCGAATCGGCGCGGGCGTTGTCGGTGAGCAGGAGGTTGCGGTTGAGCTCGAAGGTCTCGGTCGCCTCGGCCTCCTTGCGGATCAGCACGTCGCCGATCCAGACCGTGTGCGCGGCCGTGTCGCCGTCGGCCCCCTGCAGCGCGCCCTTGTACATCACGTTCGAGCGGCAGCTCGGCACGGAGTGGTCGACGAGCAGCCGGTGCTCGAGGTGCTGGCCGCCGTCGGCGAAGTACAGCCCGTCGAGCTGGACGTCGCCGCCCGTCGCCCGGTAGTTGACCACCGGGGAGAGCCGGACGAGGTCGCCGCCCAGGGTCACCGAGGTGTACCGGATCGTCGCGTCGCGCCCGACCGAGAGGTGCTGGGCGCCGACGAACACGGCGTCGTCCGCCCAGTCGTGCACCTCGACGATCTCGAGCTTCGCGCCGTCGGCGACGACGAGCTCGGTGTTCGCCGCGACGGTGCCGGAGCCGCGGTGGTCGACCACGACGACGGCCTCGGCGTGCCGCTCGAGGCGGATCTGCAGGTGTGCGAAGGCGGTCTTCCCGACGCCGGGTCCCTCGACCTGGACGGTCAGCGGCTCGTCGTCGGAGCGGGCCTGGGCGACGGTGACCACCGTCGCCGTCGTGAAGGAGGACCAGGCCTGGGCCGCGACGCGGTCGGCGGGCACGCCACCGTCGCCGAGGCGGGCGTCGCCGCGCTCGGCGTGCTCGACGCGGACGCCACCGAGGTCGTCGGAGGCCGAGTCACCGAAGCCGGAGCGCACGGTGAACTCGACCTCGCCGTCGGCGGTCGCCGAGCCGTCGTGCAGGCCGTGCAGACGCCGCAGCGGCGTGAAGCGCCACTGCTCCTCGCGCCCCCGCGGGACCTCGAAGGCCTCGACGTCGTAGGAGGTGAAACGTTCCTCCCACGGCGCGAGCGCCGGCGACCCGGGCCGCGACGCCGGGGGCGACGCGGCCGCGATGCCGGGGTCGTACTCCTCGGCCGAGTCGGCGGGGGCGCTGATGACGCCCCCGCCGACCTGCGCCGCGGGCTCGTTCTGGGGCGGGGTCACTAGCCCACCGCTCCTTCCATCTGCAGCTCGATCAGGCGGTTGAGCTCGAGCGCGTACTCCATGGGGAGCTCGCGCGCGATGGGCTCGACGAACCCGCGCACGATCATCGCCATGGCCTCGTCCTCGGTGAGGCCGCGGGACATCAGGTAGAAGAGCTGGTCCTCGCTGACCTTCGAGACGGTCGCCTCGTGGCCCATGGTCACGTCGTCCTCGCGGACGTCGACGTAGGGATAGGTGTCCGAGCGGCTGATCGTGTCGACCAGCAACGCGTCGCACTTCACCGTCGACCGCGAGTGGTGCGCCCCCTTGTTCACCCGCACCAGGCCGCGGTACGAGGTGCGGCCACCGCCCCGGGCCACCGACTTCGAGATGATCGTCGACGACGTGTGCGGCGCGAGGTGCACCATCTTGGCGCCGGCGTCCTGGTGCTGGCCCTCGCCGGAGAAGGCGACCGAGAGCACCTCGCCCTTGGCGTGCGGGCCCATCAGCCAGACGGCCGGGTACTTCATCGTCACCTTGGAGCCGATGTTGCCGTCGACCCACTCCATCGTCGCGCCCTCTTCGGCCTTGGCGCGCTTGGTGACGAGGTTGTAGACGTTGTTCGACCAGTTCTGGATGGTCGTGTAGCGGCAGCGGCCGCCCTTCTTCACGACGATCTCGACGACCGCGGAGTGCAGCGAGTCGGACGAGTAGATCGGCGCCGTGCAGCCCTCGACGTAGTGGACGTAGGCGTCCTCGTCGACGATGATCAGCGTCCGCTCGAACTGGCCCATGTTCTCGGTGTTGATCCGGAAGTAGGCCTGCAGCGGGATGTCGACGTGGACACCCTTCGGCACGTAGATGAACGAGCCGCCGGACCAGACCGCCGAGTTCAGCGCGGAGAACTTGTTGTCGCCGGCCGGGATGACCGACCCGAAGTACTCCTCGAACAGCTCCGGGTGCTCGCGCAGCCCGGTGTCGGTGTCCATGAAGATGACACCCTGCTGCTCCAGGTCCTCGCGGATCTGGTGGTAGACGACCTCGGACTCGTACTGCGCCGCGACACCGGACACCAGGCGGGCCTTCTCGGCCTCGGGGATGCCCAGCTTGTCGTAGGTGTTCTTGATGTCGGCGGGCAGGTCGTCCCAGGTGGCCGCCTGCTTCTCCGTGGAACGCACGAAGTACTTGATGTTGTCGAAGTGGATGCCCGACAGGTCGGAGCCCCAGTTCGGCATCGGCTTCTTGTCGAACATGCCCAGCGCCTTGAGGCGGAGCTGCAGCATCCAGTCCGGCTCGTTCTTCTTGCCCGAGATGTCGCGGACGACGGCCTCGCTCAGACCGCGCTGGGCGCTCGCCCCGGCGCTGTCGCTGTCGTGCCAGCCGAACTGGTAGCTGCCCAGGGAGGCAATGGTCTCCTCCTGGGTCAGCGTCTCCTTCTCCGGAGCGGTGGTCATACGACCTGCCTTCCCTGGTCCTCGGGTGCTCCGCCGGTGGTGACGGCGGAGGATCGTGCGGTGGTGTCGGCCCGCTGGGCCGGCACGTGGGTGGTGCACGCGGCGTCGCCCCGGGCGATGGTGGCGAGCCGTTGTACGTGGGTCCCCAGCACCTCGGCGAAGACCTCGGCCTCCGCCTCGCAGAGCTGGGGGAACTCGGCCGCGACGTCCGCGACCGGGCAGTGGTGCTGGCACAGCTGCTCGCCCGCGCCGCGCGTGGTGGCGCTGCGGCTGGAGGCCGCGTAGCCCTCGGCGGTGAGCGCCCCGGCCAGCCGCTGCGCCCTGTCGGCCCGGTCGGCGCCGGACTCGATGTGCTCGCGGTGCGCGCCGACCATGGCCAGCGCGCGGTCGCGGGCGAACGCCCGGACCGCCTCGTCGCCGGCAGCAGCGCCGAGGCGGCGCAGTGCCGCCACCGCGAGGTCGGCCGGACCGTGCTCACCGCGGCCGGCGCGGGTGCGCCCGCTGGTGGTGAGCAGGAACTGCCGGGCCGGGCGGCCCCGCTTGCCGGACGCCGGGGCCTCCCGGGTGGAGACGGTGCCCTCGGCGCACAGTGCGTCGAGGTGGCGCCGGACCCCGGGACCCGAGAGGTGCAACTGGTCGGCGAGCGTGGCCGCGGTGGTGGGGCCGCGCTCGAGGAGGAGGCGGACCACCGCGTCCCGCGTGCGCCCGTCGGCGGCGGAGCGCGCGTGCTCGGCGTGTGCGTCCTGCACGGTCATCTCCCACCTCCGTTCGTTCGACTCCGGTCGATCATGACACATCGCCCGTCGCTTTTGGCAACACCAGTCTTGCCTATATCTGCCGGGGCGGCAAAGCCGGGCACGGGCGGGTGGCGCGGGTCACGACGGCGGACGGCGCACCCGGGCACCCGACCGGGTCCGACCCGGCGTCGGGAAGGCGCTCGGTATCGTTCCCGGGGTGACCGCGACGGCCCCGACGGCTCCCTCCGGGACCGATCCGTCGTCGGGTCGGAGCTCCGCCGCGGCGAAGCTGCTGGCGCCCGCCACGCCGGACGAACGACGCCGGCTCCGGTTCTGCCGTCGCTTCGGGTTCACCGGGGCGCTGCTGATGGCGATCGGCGCGCTCGGATGCGGGGCGACCCCGGCCTCGGCGTACAACCCGCTGCTCGGGATGCGGGTCCTCGGGCTGCCCGGCCGGCTGCCGACGGTGTCGCTCGCGATGGCCTACGTCGGGATGGGCATGCTCGTGCTCGCCTGGCTCTGGCTGGGACGCCTGGCGTGGCCCGGGCGCGTGCGTCTCACGGTGCGTCAGCTCTCCCGCATCCTCGTGATGTGGTGCGCGCCGCTGGCCGTCGCTCCCCCGCTCTTCTCCACCGACGTCTACGGCTACCTCTCGCAGGCCGAGGTCGTCTCGCGGGGCTTCGACCCCTACGTCTTCGGAGCCGCCCAGGCGCTGGGGCTCGACGACCCGCTGGTCTCCTCCATCCCGACGATCTGGCGGACGACGCCCTCGCCCTACGGTCCCGGCTTCCTGACCTTCGGGCGCCTCGTCACCGCGGTCGCGGGCGAGAACATCGTGCTCGGCGTCTACCTGCACCGGATCCTGGCGCTGATCGGGCTCGGCCTCGTCATCTGGGCGGCGCCGCACCTGGCCCGCCGCGCCGGGGTCGAACCCATCGCGGCCCTCTGGCTCGCGGTCAGCCCGCTGGTGCTCTTCCACCTCGTCTCCGGCATCCACAACGACGCGATCATGATGGGCGTCGTCCTGTTCGGCCTGGAGATCGGCTTCCGCTACTCCTGGTTCGTCGGCGCGCTGCTCATCGGACTCGGCGCCTCCGGGAAGATCCCCGCGATCCTCGCGCTCGCGTTCCTCGGGGCCCACCTCGCCCGCGAGCGCTGTCTCGCGGCGGGGAAGGACCCTTGCGGGCGGGACGGGGTGATCGCGCTGCTGCGCTGGGGCGCGGCGGTGGCCGGGACCGGGCTCGCCGTCGTGGTGGCCGTGTCGGTCGGCTCCGGGCTGGGCTTCGGCTGGATCACGGCGCTCTCGGTGCCGAACCTGCTGCGCTCGTGGCTGTCGGTCACCACCGACCTCGGGGTGCTGGGCGGCCAGATCGGCATCTGGCTCGGCCTCGGCGACCACACCGACGCGGTGCTCTCGCTCACGCGTTCCGCCGGCCTCGGCGTGGCCGCGCTGGTCTGCGTGCTGCTCGTCCTCATGGTGCTGCGCGGGCGGCTGCACCCGGTGGCGGGCGTGGCCTACGGGTTCGGAGCGGTGTT
Source organism: Actinomycetospora sp. NBRC 106378 (assembly GCF_030269685.1). Lineage (GTDB taxonomy): Bacteria > Actinomycetota > Actinomycetes > Mycobacteriales > Pseudonocardiaceae > Actinomycetospora. Next base: position 271,031 of record NZ_BSTT01000003.1, on the reverse strand, counting down.
CCTCGCCGGGCCCGTGCTGCACCCCTGGTACCTGCTGTGGCTGATGGTGCCGCTGGCCTGCTCGGTGACCACCCCGCGCATCCGCGGCTGTGCGGTGGCGATCTGCGCGGCCGTGTCGCTGCTCGTGCCGCCCACCGGCAACGACTTCACCTTCCGCGCCTACCAGCTGCCGATGGCGATCACGGCCGCACTGCTGGTCGCGATCGTGCCGCTGCTCGCGGCGCGGGGGAACACCCCGCGGGTCCCGCCGCGGACGGAGACCTAGGCTGGGCCTCGTGACCGGTTCCGAGGGTCGAGCTCCGCTGCGCTCCGTCTCCGGGGATCCGGCCGTCGAGGTGCGCGACCTCGTCGTGCGCTACGGCACGACGACGGCGGTCGACGGACTCGACCTGGATCTCCGGCCCGGGCGGGTGCTCGCCCTGCTCGGGCCCAACGGTGCCGGCAAGACCACCACCGTCGAGGTCTGCGAGGGCTTCCGGTCCCGGACGGCGGGGTCGGTGCGGGTCCTCGGGCAGGACCCGGCGGGCGCTCCGGAGGCCCTGCGCGCGCGCATCGGCGTGATGCCGCAGGGCGGCGGGGCGTACCCGATGGTGCGCGTGCGCGAGATGCTCGACCTCGTCGCCGCGTGCTCCGCGCACCCCCTCGACACCGGCTGGCTGATCGAGACCCTCGGCCTCGACTCCTGCGCCAGGCTGCCCTACAAGCGGCTCTCCGGCGGCCAGCAGCAGCGGCTCAGCCTGGCCTGCGCGATCGTCGGGCGCCCGGAGCTCGTCTTCCTCGACGAGCCGACCTCGAGTCTGGATCCGCAGGGCCGCCACCTCGTCTGGGACCTGGTCCGCGCGCTGCGCGCCGACGGCGTCGCGGTGCTGCTCACCACCCATTTCATGCAGGAGGCCGAGGCGCTGGCCGACGACGTCGTGATCGTCGACCACGGCCGGGTCGTCGCCGCGGGCTCCCCCGACGAGCTGACCACCTCCGGCGCCGAGGACACGATGCGCTTCCGCGCGCCGCCCGGCATGGACCTGACCCTGCTCGAGGGCGTCCTGCCCGAGGGCTACCTGTCCAAGGAGGGTCCGCCCGGGCACTACACGGTGTCGGGGCGCATCGACCCGCAGGTGCTCGCGGCCGTCACCGCCTGGTGTGCCCGGCAGGGCGTGCTCGCCGACGACGTCCGCGTCGGTCGCCGCAGCCTCGAGGACGTCTTCCTCGACCTCACCGGACGGGAGCTGCGCTCGTGAGCGCCACCTTCGACGCCGGGACCTTCGCCCCCGACCCCGGGTCCGGCTCGCGCGGCCGGATGCTCGTCGTGCACACACGCACCGAGACGTTGCTCGCGCTGCGGCACTCCGAGCAGCTGCTGCTCACGCTCGTCATCCCGCTCGCGCTGCTCGTCGGCCTGACCCTGCTGCAGGGGCTCGTCGAGCTGCCGGAGCCGCGGGTGAACGCCGCGCTCGGCACGGTGCTGGCGCTCGCGATGATGTCGACCGGCTTCACGTCGCAGGCGATCGCGCTCGGCTTCGACCGGCGGTACGGGCTCATGCGGAGGCTGGCCGCGACGGCCATCCCGCGATGGCTCGTCGTGACCGGGCGGCTCGGGGGCATGGCCGCCGTCGTCGTCATCCAGGTGGTCGTGCTCGGTGGGGTCGCGCTCGCGCTGGGCTGGCGTCCCGACGCCGGGTCGCTCGGCTGGGCGCTGCTGCTGGTCGTCCTCGGGGCCGGCGCGTTCGGCGCGTGCGGGCTGCTGCTCGGCGGGTCGGTGCGCGCCGACCTCGTGCTGGTGATCGCCAACGTCGTCTGGTTCGTGCTGCTCTTCGTCGGCGGCATCGTGGTGCCTGCCGACCAGCTGCCCGGCCCCCTGGGCGCGCTCGTGGAGCTGCTGCCCAGCGGGGCGCTCGCCGAGGGACTGCGGGACGTGCTGCTCGGCGGTACCCCGGGCCTCGCACACGTGGTGGTGCTGGTCGTGTGGGGCGTCGCCGCGGGGCTCGTGGCGGGCCGCACGCTGAAGTGGGACTGACGCTCGCGTGGGATTAACTACGCCTTGTCGTAGGCTGAACCCGTGAGAACTCCTCCGGCGCTGATGCGAGGGCTCGCGGTCGCGGCCGTGGTCGGTCAGGGCGGGATCGCGGTGACCGGCGCCGCCGTGCGCGTCACCGGGTCCGGGCTCGGCTGCCCGACCTGGCCGCAGTGCTTCCCCGGCAGCATGGTCCCGGTCGCGCACGCCGAGGTGGCGGTGCTGCACCAGTGGATCGAGTTCGGCAACCGTCTCCTCGGCATCGCGCTCGTGCTCGTGACGGGGGCGTGCGTGATCGCGGCCCTGTTCGTCCGCACGCGTCGGCGCCGGCTGGTGCTGCTGGCCTGCACCATGCCGCTCGGTGTCGTGGCACAGGCGGTCCTCGGCGGGATCACGGTGCTGACCGGGCTGGCCTGGTACACCGTGGCGCCGCACTTCATCGTGTCCGTGCCGCTCGTGTGGCTCGCGGTGCTGCTGGCGCGCGACGCGTGGGCGCTTCCGGACGACGGCGAACGGCGCGAGACGGTGGTGCCTCGGGCGGTGCGCGGGCTGGTCGGGGTGAGCGCCGGGGTGCTGTTCGTCCTGGTGGTGCTCGGCACGCTGGTCACCGCGGCCGGACCGCACGCGGGGGATCCGGCCACGCCCCGGCTGACCGCCTTCTCCGTCGCCGACCTCGCGATGGCGCACGCCCACGTGCTGTTCGCCTTCCTCGGCCTGCTGGTCGGGCTCGGCTTCCTGCTCCACGCCGTGGCCGCCCCGCGATCCGTGCTCGTGCGGTTCCGGGTGCTGGTCGTGGTGACGCTGGCACAGGGCCTGCTCGGCGGCATCCAGTACGCCATCGGGGTGCCCGAGGTGCTCGTGGCGCTGCACGTCCTGGGCTCGATGCTCGTCGTCGCGGCCACGGCCTGGCTGTGGGCCGGGACGACGCGACCGGCGCTCGCGGACCCGTCGTCGGGCTCACCGCGGGCCATGGTGGCGGCGCAGGCCTAGATTGACCTCCGTGCGAGCCGTTCGCGTGGAGGCCCACGGCGGGCCCGAGGTCCTGGTCCCGGCCGAGGTGCCCGAGCCCGACGTGGGCGCCGAGGACGTCCTGGTCGACCTGACCGCGGCCGGGGTCAACTACATCGACACCTACCTGCGCGGCGGGCTCTACCCGGCGACGCTGCCCACGGTGCCGGGGCTCGAGGGCGCCGGCACGGTGCGCTCGGTCGGCTCGGCGGTGACCGACCTCGCGGTCGGCGACACCGTGGCGTTCTGCGACGGGCCGGGGGCCTACGCCGAGGTCGCGGCGATCCCGGCGGCGCGCTGTGTGCCGGTCCCGACCGGCGTGCCGGTCGACGTCGCCGCGGCCGCGCTGCTGCAGGGCCTGACCGCGCACTACCTGCTGCACGACACGTACGCCGTGCAGCCCGGCGACGTCGTGCTGGTCCACGCGGGCGCGGGCGGGATGGGGCTGCTGCTCTGCCAGATGGCGTCGGCGCTCGGGGCCACGGTGATCGCGACGACGTCGACCGCGGAGAAGGCCTCGCTGGCGCGCGACGCCGGGGCCGCGCACGTGGTGGGGTACGGATCGTTCGCGGACGACGTGCGGTCGCTGACGTCCGGAGCGGGGGTGGCGGCCGTGTACGACGGGGTCGGCGCGACCACGTTCGACGGATCGCTGGCGTCGCTGCGGGTGCGGGGCGTGCTCGCCCTCTACGGTGCCGCCTCCGGTCCCGTGCCTCCCGTGGACCCGCAGCGGCTGAACACGGCGGGCTCGGTGTACCTGACCCGCCCCTCGCTGGGCTGGCACGTGCGGACGACGTCGGAGCTGCGTTCCCGCGCGGCGTCGGTGTACGGCGCGGTGGCGGACGGGTCGTTGTCGGTGCGGGTCGGGGGCCGGTACCCCCTCCACGCCGCGGCGGACGCGCACCGGGAACTCGAGGGCCGCACCACGACGGGGAAGCTGCTGCTGGTCCCGTAGGGGCGCCTCCTCCGCCTCGTTCCCACCGCGTCCGCCGGCCCCTCCGACTCCCTCCGACTCCCTCCACCTCCGCGAGGGTCACGTGAGGCATGGTCCGGGCGTCCGAAGGCTGCGTGGTGTGCACCTCGCGAAGGGGGTGGAACCGTGCGCGCGTCCGCGCACTCCAAGCAGGTGTGGAGGACATCACCGGGCCGTTCCGTGCGAACGAGGCCCTCGCAGCAGGAGACATCACCCGCGGCCGCCTCGCCGGACCGGCGACGACCCGCCTGTTCCCGAACGTCAGGGTGGCGGCCGGTCGGGCGGCGCCCCGCGACGACCTCGTCGGACGCGCCCGGGAGGCCGTGCTCTACGTGCGGGGCGACCCGCCCGTGGTCGGCGGGTACGCGGCCGCCGAGGTGCACGGTGCCGCGATCGCACCCACGATGGCGCCGGTCGACCTGGTGGTCGGTCGACGAAGTGTCCGACCACGGCCCGGTCTCACGATCCGTCGTGACGTCCTGGCGGAGGGGGACGTCGAGCAGCGGGGCGGCCTCCTCGTGACGACGCCGGAGCGCACGGCGTGGGACCTCGTGCGTCGGCTCGGGTTCACGGACGGAGTCGTGGCGCTCGATGCGCTGGCACGGGTCGGGAAGTTCGACCCCGAGCGTCTGTTGGAGCGCCCTGCCGGTGCACGAGGCGCACGACGGGTGGGACCCGCGGTCGAGGCGTCGGACCCGAGGGCCGGCTCGCGACCGGAGACGGTGATGCGTCTCGTGATGGCACGGTTCGACGTCCCGAGACCGAGGCTGCAGCTCGAGGTCCACGACGCGCAGGACCTGTTCGTCGCCCGGGTGGACTTCGGCTGGGAGGAGTTCAAGGTCGCCGCGGAGTACCAGGGCGACGGGCACCGGGAGGACCAGCAGCAGTGGCGGCGCGACCAGTCCCGCCTGGCCGAACTCGCCTCGTGCGGCTGGATCGTCGTCCCGTGCACGGCGGACGACCTGCGCCTCCCGCTGACCTTCGTCCGGCGTTTGCTCAAGACGCTCGCGCTGCGCGGGTGCCTGGTGTGACCACCGCGAGGGTGACGTGAGGCAGGGACCGGGCGCCCCACGCCTGCCTGATGTGAACCTCAGTGTCAGGGTCGGTGGTGCCGCCGGTGGCGGTGGTCGGGATCCTGGTCGTCGGTGCTCTGGCTCTTGGTGTGACTGCTCCGGGAAGGGGCCAGCGCGAGCTGTGCCGGGCACCGGCGGCCAGGGCCGGCCGGCGTGACTTGATAGGAGCGTGGCAGCGCCCCCACTGAGGTGTGTCCGCCGACCGGCCCGGCCTGTTGTCCCCCGCAGGCTAGGAGCAGGAGACCCCTCGATGGTCCTGATGGTCGGAGTCGATGTCCACAAGGACACCCACACCGCGGTCGTGGTCGATCAACTCGGAGTCCGCCGCGCGCAGCGTCGGGTGCAGGCGACCGATGCCGGGCACCTGGAGTTGTTGGCCTGGGCTGAGCGCGAAGGCCAGCAACTCGCTGTCGTCGGTTCGTGAAATCTGACCCCGCGCGGGTACCGGGAATGTTGACCCCCTCCCGTGAGGCTGCGGGAGGTGATCACGGTGGAGGACTGGGCGGAGGTCCGGCGGCTGCATCGCGCCGAGGGCCTGCCGATCAAGGAGATCGCCCGGCAGATGGGGCTAGCCCGAAACACGGTCCGAGCGGTGCTGCGCACCGACCGGCCGCCTCGGTATGAGCGTCCGGCGCGGGGGTCGGTGGTCGATCCGTATGAGCCGGCGATCCGGGCGCTGCTGGCGACCTGGCCGCGGATGCCGGGCCCAATCATCGCGGCGCGGATCGACTGGCCTTATTCGGAGGGGCCGCTGAAGAAGCGGCTGGCCAAGATCAGACCGGAGTACGTCGGGGTCGACCCGGTCTCACGGACCTCCTATGAGCCGGGCGAGCTCGCTCAGTGCGACCTGTGGTTCCCGCCGGCCAAGGTGGCGGTCGGGCACGGCCAGACCCGGGTGCTGCCGGTGCTGGTGATGGCGTCGGGCTACTCGCGGTTCCTGTCGGCGACGATGATCCCGTCGCGGCAGACCGGGGACTTGCTCTCAGGCATGTGGCGGCTGATCCGCGGGATCGGGCGGGTCCCGAAGACGTTGGTCTGGGACCGCGAGGCCGGGATCGCCGGCAAGGGCCAGGTCCACGCGCCGGTCGCGGCGTTCACCGGCACCCTGGCCACCCGGATCAAGCTGGCCCCGGCGCGGGACCCGGAGTTCAAGGGCCTGGTTGAACGCGCCAACGGCTACCTTGAGACCAGCTTCCTGCCCGGGCGCTCGTTCTCCTCGCCGGCGGACTTCAACACCCAGCTCGCCGACTGGTTGGCCCGGGCCAACCAGCGGACCGTCCGCTCCACCGGCGGGCGCCCGGTCGAGCTGCTCGACGCCGACTACGCCGCGATGGTCCCGCTGCCGCCGCTGGACCCGCCGGTCGGGCTGCACACCCGCACCCGGTTGGCCCGGGATCACTACGTCCGCGTCGACACCTGCGACTACTCGGTCGACCCGCGGGTGATCGGCCGCTTCGTCGACGTCACCGCCTCGCTGAGCACGGTGAGCGCGTCCTGCGACGGAACCGTCGTCGCCCGCCATCCACGGTCCTGGGCCAAACGGCAGGTCATCAACGACCCTGCGCACCTCGAGCTGGCGCAGGCACTGCGCCGCGAGCACCACTCCCGCCGCGAAGCCAACGCCCGCCTCGCTCGCCAGCACACCGACGGGCACACCGTCGTCCTGCGCGCGCTGCCGGACTACGACGCCCTGTTCGGCGTCGACTTCGACCCCACCCCTGATAGCCACGACGACCTCGAACCCACGGAGGGCATCCCCTCATGAACATCGCCGCTAGCAACGGCACTCCTGCCGGCCCCACCGACGCTCCCGCGACCACGAGCGCTGCGAGGACACGGGCGGCGGGCTCGGACGGGCTCTCGGCGCAGCTGGCCTATCTGACCCGGGTCCTGAAGGTCCCGACGATGGCGGCCTGCTGGGAACAGCTCGCCGAGCAGGCCCGCGACCAGAACTGGTCGCACGAGGAATACCTCGCCGCCCTGCTTGCCCGCCAAGTCGCCGACCGCGAGGCCGCCGGCACCACCATGCGGATCCGGACCGCGCACTTCCCGCAGGTCAAGACCCTCGAGGACTTCAACCTCGACCACCTGCCCTCGCTGCGCCGCGACCTGCTCGCCCACCTCGCGACCGGCACCTTCGTCGCCAAGGCCGAGAACGTCGTGCTGCTCGGGCCGCCCGGGATCGGCAAGACCCACCTCGCGATCGGGCTTGGGGTCAAAGCCGCCCAAGCCGGCCACTCGGTGCTGTTCGACACGGCGTCCAACTGGATCGCCCGGCTCGGCGTCGCCCACCACGCCGGCCAGCTGGAGACCGAGCTGAAGAAGATCCGTCGCTACCGGCTGATCATCGTCGACGAGGTCGGCTACATCCCCTTCGACACCGACGCCGCGAACCTGTTCTTCCAGCTCGTGGCCTCCCGCTACGAACAAGCCTCGATCATGGTCACCTCGAACCTGCCGTTCGGGCGCTGGGGCGAGACGTTCTCCGACGATGTCGTCGCCGCAGCGATGATCGACCGGCTGGTCCACCACGCCGAGGTACTCACCCTCTCCGGCGACTCCTACCGCACCCGCGCCCGCCGCGAACTCCTCGCCAAAGACCGCAGCCACGACTGACTCGAAGAGTGGGCTGAGCAAGTTGCCCATTTAATCATCGGGGTCCGATTTCCTACGCTCGTTGCATGCGAGTACGTGATGCGACTGCTAGCGATCTCGGCCCGTTGCTGCAGCTCGTCGCCGCCTTGTTCGCCGAGGACGCCGGCACCAGGGACCCCGCGACCGACATCGACTGGCCAAGAACGCACGGCCGGTCCTACTACGCCGATCTCCTCGACGACGAACAGGCCTTGGTGCTGCTCGCCGAGCACGACACCGCCGTCCTCGGCTTTCTCGTCGGGCGCCTGCACGAGCCCAACCCGCTGCGGCCTGGAGTGAGCCCGGCCGAGCTGGAGAGCATGTTCGTAGATCCTTCGTCGCGGTCGTCCGGGATGGGCCGCGACCTCGCTGAGCACTTCGAGAAGTGGGCTGTTCGCCGAGGCGCGACCTGCACCACCGTCACCGCTTACGCCGCGAACACCTCGGCACGTCGCTTCTATCGGGCGCTGGGCTACGCCGACCACAAAGTCGTCCTCGAGCGTCCCACGCAGCCCACTTGAGCGATCGGCCCCGGAGCTATGGCGAAGACGGCGAGGAGCACCTCCGCTGGTCCTCGAGACCCCACTCGACCACGCTCAAGGGGTCAACTTTCGCGGACCCGCGCGGGGTCAACTTCAGCGGACCGTTGACACTCGCCCCCGAGCAGCAGGAGCTCGAGTGGGCGGTGGAGGACTGCCGGCATGTGTCGCTGCGTTTGGAGCGGGCGCTGCTCGCCGCGGGGCAGCGGGTCCGGCGGGTCCCGCCGAAGTTGATGGCCGGCGCCCGGAGCTCGGCGCGGCAGTTCGGGAAGTCCGACCCGATCGATGCCACCGCGATCGCCCGCGCCGCGTTGCGTGAGCCGGACCTGCCGCTCGCCGAGCACGACCCCGAGTCCCGCGAGCTCAAGCTGTTGGTCGATCACCGCGAACACCTGGTCACCGAGCGGACCGCGATGATCTGCCGGCTGCGCTGGCACCTGCACGAACTCGACCCCGAACTCGAGCGCAGCATCCCCTCCCGCGGGCTGGACAAGCCCACCCGCCTGACCGCGCTGGCCGCGCAGCTGCCGGGCGCGCATCCCGGGCTGGTCGGAAAGCTGGCCGCCGAGCTGGTCGGCGACATCCTCGCGCGCACCACCCGGATCCGGGCCCTGGAACGCGAGATCGCCCACCGCGTCGCGGGGTTGGCCCCGCAACTGCTCGAGCTGCCCGGCTGCGGGCCGCTCTCCGCGGCGAAGCTGATCGCCGAGACCGCCCGACCGGGCCGGTTCCGCTCCGAGGCCTGCTTCGCCATGCACGCCGGAACCGCCCCGATCCCCGCCTCCTCCGGGCGCACCGACCGCCACCGCCTGGCCCGCGGCGGCAACCGGCAACTCAACGCCGCCTTGCACCGCATCGCGCTGACCCAGACCCGCCTGCCCGGCAGCCTCGGCCGGGCCTACTACGAGAAGCGCCGCGCCCGCGGCGACAACCACAACGAAGCCATGCGGGCCCTCAAACGACGCCTCGCCCGAGTCGTGTTCAACCTGCTCCTGCAGTCCCAACCCACCCCGGCCACCGCCGCGGCTTGACATAGGAGCAGCTCGCGCAGGGGGCGGGCCGGGTGCACCGCGAGGCCGGGACGCGAGGGTGACGTGAGGCAGGGACCGGGCGCCTCACACCTGCCTGATGTGAACCTCGCGCAGGGGGTGGGCCGGGTGCACCGCGAGGCCGGGACGCGAGGCCGTGCCTCGGCGTACACCGGGTGACGAAGCGGGCCGAGCAAGGCCCGACCCGCCGTCGGGAAGGGCTAGAACGGCCAGCCGAAGACCGGCCAGCCGAAGGCCGAGTCGACGGCCACGGCGACGAACAGCCCCGTGAGGTAGGTGTTCGACAGGTGGAACAGGCGCATCGAGTTGACGACCTCGTCGCGGTGCACGGCACGGTCGAGCCGGTGCGCGGCCACGAGGAACCAGGCCCCACCGACGACGGCGGTGACGAGGTAGATCCAGGACGTCGCGGGGATCAGCAGCACCGACCAGGCCACCATCGCCCACGAGTAGAGGACGATCTGGCGCGACACCCGCTGCGGCGCCGCGACGACCGGCAGCATCGGGACGCCGGCGGCGGCGTACTCGTCGCGGTAGCGCATCGCGAGGGCCCAGAAGTGCGGCGGGGTCCAGAAGAAGATGATCCCGAAGAGCACCAGGGCGGGCCAGCCCACGCCGCCGGTGACGGCCGCCCAGCCGATGACGACGGGCATGCAGCCGGCAGCTCCGCCCCAGACGATGTTCTGCGAGGTCCGGCGCTTGAGCACCAACGTGTAGACCACGATGTAGAAGGCGATCGCAGCGACCGAGAGGGCCGCGGCGACCCAGTTGGCGGTGAGGCCCAGCCAGACCGCGGACACCGCACCGAGAACGAGGCCGAACACCAGCGCGTGCGAGCGCGGCACCGCGTCGCGGGCCAGCGGCCGCTTGCGGGTGCGGGCCATCTTCGCGTCGATGTCGGCGTCGATCACGCAGTTCAGCGCGTGGGCGCTCGCAGCCGCGGCGGCGCCACCGAGCAGGACCGAGAGGACCAGCCAGAGGGACGGCACCGCGCGCTGCGCGAGCATCATCGCCGGCACGGTGACCACGAGCAGCTGCTCGATGATCCGGGCCTTCGTCAGCGCGAGGTACGCGCGGACGGTGGCCGCGGAGCGGGCCCAGTACCCGCCGAGCCTGGTCCTCGCCCCCGTCGGCGTCGGACCGACCGCCGTGCTCACCCGATCACCCGGTCCTCTCAGGCGTTCGGCGGCCCCGACGGGGCCGCCTCCTACACGCTGTCGTGGGTGCAGTCTGCACCCCGGACGCCCCTCGCGCTCGCCCGCCCCCCGAGGCGGGGGTGGTGGTGCGGGGCACGTCACGCACGCAGGCGCGGAAAGTGATCGTAGAGGGCGACACGTCCCCCCTCGCCGGGCCCCGCCCCGGCGTGTCCGTGCAGCGCCGAGCGGGTATTAGCGCGACTAGCCGGGTGACTGGTCGGCCGACTGGTCACCCGACGGTTCCCGTGTTGTCGCCCTGGCGTGACAGCATGGGCTCGACGGACATTCCGGATCGATCCAGATCGCACCGGCGCGACCGGACCCGACGGGGGCGCCCGAGCTGCGTCCGCATCGTTCCGGGCAGGAGGGCCGCAGCCACCCGCGTGCGGTTCACGACGTGAGACACAGGGAGAGCAGGTTCGTGACCACGACCGAGAGCACCCACCCGGCGAGCGAGTCGCCCGAGGAGATCGAAGCCCTCACCACCCCGCACCGTCCCGACGACTGGTCCGACCTCGACCAGCGTGCGGTCGACACGGTCCGCGTGCTCGCCGCCGACGCGGTGCAGAAGGTCGGCAACGGTCACCCCGGCACCGCGATGTCCCTGGCACCGCTGGCCTACACGCTCTTCCAGCACACGATGAGCCACGACCCGAACGACGCCGACTGGCCGGGCCGCGACCGCTTCGTGCTGTCCGCGGGCCACTCCAGCCTCACGCTCTACATCCAGCTCTTCCTCTCCGGCTACGGCCTCGAGATGGCCGACCTCGAGGCGCTCCGCACCTGGAACTCGCGGACGCCGGGCCACCCCGAGCACGGACACACCACGGGCGTCGAGATCACGACGGGGCCGCTCGGCCAGGGCCTCGCCTCCAGCGTCGGCATGGCCATGGCCGCGCGCCGCGAGCGCGGCCTGTGGGACCCGGACGCCGCGCCGGGCGAGAGCCCGTTCGACCACTTCGTCTACGTGATCGCCTCCGACGGCGACATCGAGGAGGGCGTCACCGCCGAGGCCAGCTCGATCGCGGGTCGCCAGCAGCTCGGGAACCTCGTCGTCTTCTACGACGACAACCACATCTCGATCGAGGACGACACCTCGGTGGCGCTCTCCGAGGACGTCGTCGGCCGCTACGAGGCCTACGGGTGGCACACCCAGGTGGTCCGCGGTGGCGAGAACGTCGTCGGCATCCGCGAGGCCATCGAGAACGCCAAGGCCGAGACCGGACGACCGAGCTTCATCGCGCTGCGGACCGTCATCGGCTATCCCGCCCCGGAGAAGATGAACACCGGCGCCGCGCACGGTGCGGCCCTCGGGGACGACGAGGTGGCCGAGGTCAAGAAGATCCTCGGCTTCGACCCGGACAAGTCGTTCCAGATCGAGGACGAGGTCCTCGCGCACGCCCGTGAGGTCAAGGACCGCGGTCGGCAGGCCCACGAGGCCTGGACGAAGAAGTTCGACGACTGGGCGAACGCCAACCCGGAGCGGCGCGAGCTGTTCGACCGGATGGCCAAGCGCGAGCTCCCGGCCGGGTGGGCGGACAAGCTCCCCACCTGGACCACCGAGGACAAGCCGCTCGCCACCCGCAAGGCGCTGCAGAAGATCCTCGGCGAGGTGGGCCCCGTGCTCCCGGAGCTGTGGGGCGGCTCCGCCGACCTCGCCGAGAGCAACAACACGACGATCCCCGACTCGCCGTCGTTCGGGCCGGACAGCGTGGAGACGAACAACTGGGGCCGGATGAGCCCCTACGGCCGCGTCCTGCACTTCGGGGTCCGTGAGCACGCCATGGGCTCGATCCTCAACGGGATCGCGCTGCACGGCGGCACCCGCGTCTTCGGCGGCACCTTCCTCATCTTCTCCGACTACATGCGGCCCCCGGTCCGCCTGGCGGCGCTGATGAACCTCAACACCACCTACGTCTGGACCCACGACTCGATCGGTCTCGGCGAGGACGGTCCGACCCACCAGCCGATCGAGCAGCTCGCGAGCCTGCGCGCCATCCCGCGCATGTCGGTGGTCCGGCCCGCGGACCCGAACGAGACCGCGTTCGCGTTCAAGGCGGTCATGGACAATCCGACCGGACCGGCCGGCCTCGCGCTCACCCGGCAGAACCTCCCGGTGCTCGAGGGCACCTCGGCCGAGGGCGTCGCGCGCGGCGGCTACGTGCTCGAGGACGCCTCCGGCGATCCGCAGGTGATCATCGTGGCCACCGGCTCCGAGGTCCAGCTGGCGGTCGAGGCCCGGAAGACCCTCGAGGCCGACGGTGTTCCCACCCGCGTGGTCTCGATGCCCTGCCTCGACTGGTTCGAGAACCAGGACGCGGACTACCAGGAGAGCGTCATCCCGACGGCGGTCACCGCCCGCGTCTCCGTCGAGGCCGGCGTGGCGCAGCCCTGGTACCGCCTGCTCGGGACCACCGGTGAGCCCGTCTCCATCGAGCACTTCGGTGCCAGCGCGGACTACCAGACCCTGTTCGAGAAGTTCGGTTTCACCGCCGAGGCCGTCGTCGACGCCGCCCGCCGTTCCCTGGCCCGCGCGTCGAAGTGACCACGCCCCGCGACCCGAAGTGAGGACATCATGAGCTCCACCCCCCTGGCCGACCTCTCGGCCGCCGGCGTCTCCATCTGGCTCGACGACCTGTCGCGCCAGCGCATCGAGAGCGGCAACCTCGCCGAGCTCATCGAGCAGAAGCACGTCGTCGGGGTCACGTCGAACCCGTCGATCTTCCAGGCGGCGCTCGCCGACGCCGACCACTACGCCGAGCAGCTCGACGACCTCGCCCGCCGCGGCGCGTCGGTCGAGGACTCGGTCCGCGAGATCACCACCGACGACGTCCGGCACGCCTGCGACATCTTCCGCAACGTCTACAACGAGACCGCCGGCAAGGACGGGCGCGTCTCGCTCGAGGTCGACCCGCGCAGCGCGCACGACACCGAGAAGACCGTGGCCGAGGCCCTCGACCTGTGGAAGACGGTCGACCGGCCCAACCTGATGATCAAGATCCCGGCCACGCCCGAGGGACTCCCGGCGATCACCCGTGTGCTCGCCGAGGGCGTCAGCGTCAACGTCACGCTGATCTTCTCGGTCGACCGGTACCGCGCCGTGATGGACGCGTTCCTCGCCGGCATCGAGCAGGCCCGCTCCAACGGGCACGACCTGTCGGTCATGGGTTCGGTGGCGTCGTTCTTCGTCTCCCGCGTGGACAGCGAGGTCGACAAGCGCCTCGAGGCCATCGGCACCGACGCCGCGCTCGCCCTCCGGGGCACGGCCGCCGTCGCGAACGCCCGGCTGGCCTACGCGGCCTGGCAGGACACGTTCTCCACGGAGCGGTGGGCCACCCTCAAGGGCGCCGGCGCGCAGATCCAGCGCCCGCTCTGGGCCTCGACCGGCGTGAAGAACAAGGCCTACCCGGACACGATGTACGTGACCGAGCTCGCCGCTCCGGACACCGTGAACACGATGCCGGAGGCCACCCTCGACGCGTTCGCCGACCACGGCGAGCTGCACGGGGACGCCGTCTCCGGCACCGGCGACGCGGCCGCCGAGGTCTTCGCGGCCCTGTCCGACGTGGGCATCGACGTCGACGACGTCTACCAGGTGCTCGAGGACGAGGGCGTCGACAAGTTCGACAAGGCGTGGGGCGAGCTCCTGGAGACCATCTCCGAGCAGCTGACCCGCCGCAGCCCGGAGCAGTCGTGAGCGCCCCGGTGGAGGCCCCGCTGACGGTCTCGCTGGTCGACCCGCAGCTCGCCGAGGCCGCGTCGGCCCTCGTCGAGAAGCTGGTCACCGACGAGGTCGCCTCGAAGCTGGCCCGCCAGGACGACACGCTGTGGGGCCCGGACGCGCAGGACGAGGCGTCGAAGCGGCTGTCGTGGGTCACGCTCTACGAGTCCTCGAAGCCGCTCGTCGAGCGGCTCACGGCGCTGCGGGGCGACCTGCACGCGGAGGGCGTCGACCGCGTCGTCCTCGCAGGCATGGGCGGCTCGTCGCTCGCGCCCGAGGTCATCTGCCACACCCGCTCCGGCTCGGCGGTCGGCGGCACGCACCCGATCACGGTGCTCGACACCACCGACCCCGGCCAGGTGCGCGACGCCCTGGCCGGCGACCTGTCGCGCACGGTGCTCGTGGTCAGCTCCAAGTCCGGGGGCACCGTCGAGACCGACAGCCAGCGCCGCGTGTTCGCCGAGCAGTTCGCGGCCAACGGGATCGACGCCGCGAGCCGCATGGTCGTCGTCACCGACCCGGGCACGAAGCTCGGTGACCTCGCGGCCGAGCAGGGCTACCGCACCACCGTCGAGGCCGACCCGAACGTCGGCGGCCGCTACTCGGCACTGACCGCGTTCGGCCTGGTGCCGTCCGCCCTCGCCGGGGTCGACGTCGGCGGACTGCTCGACGAGGCCGCCGCGGCGGCCCCCGAGCTGCAGCGCGACTCGGCCGACAACCCGGCGATCCAGCTGGGCGCCGCCCTGGCCGCGGCGCACAACGCGGGCGCGGAGAAGGTCGTGCTCGCCGACTCGGGCTCCGGTCTGATCGGGTTCGGCGACTGGGCCGAGCAGCTCATCGCCGAGTCGACCGGCAAGCAGGGCCTCGGACTGCTGCCCGTCGTCGTCGAGTCCCCCGACGCCCCCGGCTTCGCCGACCACGGCGGGGACGCGACCACGGTGACGATCGGACCCGCCGTCGGGAACGCGCAGATCGCGACCGAGGGGTCGCTGGGCGCGCAGTTCCTGCTGTGGGAGACCGCGGTGGCCCTCGCGGGCCGGCTGATCGGGATCAACCCGTTCGACCAGCCCGACGTCGAGTCGGCCAAGCAGGCGACCCGCGAGCTGCTCGACGGTGACGGCACCACCGGAACCGACGAGGCCCCGGTCCTCGTCGAGGGTGCGGTGGAGGTGCGCGGCTCGTGGCTGAACTCCCCCGCCACCCTCACCGAGGCGCTCCAGCAGCTGATCGACCAGGCTCCCGACGGCGGGTACGTCGCGGTCCAGGCCTACCTCGACCGGCTCGACGACGCCTCGGCCGAGGTGCTCCGCCCGGAGATCGCGAAGAACACCGGGCTGCAGACCACCTTCGGGTGGGGGCCGCGGTTCCTGCACTCCACCGGCCAGTACCACAAGGGCGGCCACCAGAACGGCGTGTTCCTGCAGATCACGGGGTCCGTCGCGGACGACCTCGCGATCCCGGACCAGCCGTTCACCTTCGGGGAGCTGCAGCACGCCCAGGCCGCCGGCGACGCCCAGGTGATCTCGCAGCACGATCGCCCCGTCCTGCGCCTGCACCTCGCCGACCGCGCCGCCGGACTGGTCGCCCTCTCCCACGCGGTCGCGGAGGTCAGCCGGTGAGTGCCCCCGCCGCGTGGCGCAACCCGCTGCGCGACGAGCGGGACAAGCGCCTGCCGCGGATCGCCGGCCCGAGCGGCCTCGTGCTGTTCGGGATCACCGGCGACCTCGCGCGCAAGAAGCTCATGCCCGCGATCTACGACCTCGCGAACCGGGGGCTGCTGCCGCCCGGCTTCGCGCTGGTCGGCTTCGCCCGGCGGGACTGGTCGCACGAGGACTTCGCGGAGATCGTCTACGACGCCGTGCGCCAGCACTCGCGCACGCCGTTCCGCTCCGAGGTGTGGGACCGGCTCGCCGAGGGCCTGCGCTTCGTGCAGGGCACGTTCGACGACGACGCCGCGTTCGACCGGCTCGCCGACACCGTCGCCGAGCTCGACACCGAGCGCGGCACCAACGGCAACCACGCCTTCTACCTGTCGATCCCGCCCGACGCCTTCCCCACGGTGTGCAAGCAGCTCTCCCGGGCGGGCCTCGCGGAGTCGACCGAGGACGCGTGGCGGCGGGTCGTCATCGAGAAGCCGTTCGGGCACGACCTGCGCTCGGCGCGGGAGCTGAACGGCATCGTCAACGACGTCTTCCCCGAGGACTCGGTGTTCCGCATCGACCACTACCTCGGCAAGGAGACGGTGCAGAACCTGCTCGCCCTGCGCTTCGCCAACGAGCTGTTCGAGCCGATCTGGAACGCCCACCACGTCGACCACGTGCAGATCACGATGGCCGAGGACATCGGGGTGGGCGGGCGCGCCGGCTACTACGACGGGATCGGCGCCGCCCGCGACGTCATCCAGAACCACCTGCTGCAGCTCCTCGCGCTGACCGCGATGGAGGAGCCGCTGTCGTTCTCCCCGGACGACCTGCGGGAGGAGAAGATCAAGGTCCTCTCGGCCACGAAGCTCGCGGAACCGCTCGACGAGACCACGGCGCGCGGCCAGTACGCCCCGGGCTGGCAGGGCTCCACCGAGGTGAAGGGCCTGCAGCAGGAGGACGGCTTCCCGCCGGACTCGGTCACCGAGACCTACGCGGCGATCACCTGCTCGGTGAACACCCGCCGCTGGGCGGGCGTGCCGTTCTACCTGCGGACCGGCAAGCGGCTCGGACGACGGGTCACCGAGATCGCGGTCGTCTTCAAGCGGGCCCCGCACCTGCCGTTCGACCAGACGATGACCGAGGAGCTCGGGCAGAACGCGCTCGTGGTGCGGGTCCAGCCCGACGAGGGCGTCACCCTGCGGTTCGGCTCCAAGGTGCCCGGCTCGGGCATGGAGGTCCGCGACGTCACGATGGACTTCGGGTACGGCACCGCGTTCACCGAGGCCTCCCCCGAGGCCTACGAGCGGCTGCTGCTCGACGTCCTGCTGGGCGAGCCGTCGCTCTTCCCCACCAACACCGAGGTCGAGCTGTCCTGGAAGATCCTCGACCCGGTGATCGCCAAGTGGCACCGCGAGGGCTCCCCCGACGCGTACCCGGCCGGTACCTGGGGCCCGCGGTCGGCCGACGAGCTGCTCTCGCGGACCGGCCGGGTCTGGAGGAGACCATGATCGTCGACCTGCCCTCGACCGACACGTCCGCGGTGAACCGCAAGATGGTGCAGCTGCGCGAGTCCGCGGGCGCGGTGGCCCTCGGGCGCGTGCTCACGCTGGTGATCTCCACCGAGGACGGCCCGGAGGCCGAGCAGGCCATCCAGGCCGCGAACGACGCGTCCCGGGAGCACCCCTGCCGGGTCCTCGTGCTCGCGCGCGGCCTGCGCCGGGCGGCCACCCGGCTCGACGCGCAGATCCGCATCGGCGGGGACGCGGGCGCGAGCGAGGTCATCGTGCTGCGGATGTACGGCCCGCTCGCCGACCACGGCGGGTCGATCATCGTCCCGCTGCTGCTGCCCGACGCGCCCATCGTCACGTGGTGGCCTGGCGAGCCCCCGCTCTCTCCGTCCGAGGATCCGGTCGGTGCGGTCGCGGGCCGTCGGATCACCGACGTGTCCAGCACGAAGTCGCCGTCGAAGACGCTGCTCAAGCTCGGCACGAACTACCACGCGGGCGACACCGACCTCGCGTGGAGCCGGATCACCGGGTGGCGGGCGCTGCTCACCTCCGCACTCGACGAGCCCCCGTACGACGACGTGACGCGTGCCGAGGTCGACGGCGTCGCCGAGTCCGCGTCGGCGGACCTGCTGGCGGGCTGGTTGTCCTCGCGGCTCGGCGTGCCCGTGACCCGCCGGGTCGTCGACGTGCCCGGCGGGCACCTCGGCGCGGTGCGCCTCGAGCGGCCCTCGGGGGTCGTCGAGCTCAAGCGGCAGGACTCGAAGACCGCGCGGCTCACGCAGCCCGGCCAGCCCGTGCGTCGCGTCGCGCTCCCCCGCCGGACCGCCCGCGACTGCCTGGCCGAGGAGCTGCGCCGTCTCGACCCGGACGAGATCTTCCACGAGGCGCTCGCCGCCATCCCGCGGGCCGGCGCGGGCAAGCGGGCCTCCTCCACCAAGGGAAAGGTGAAGGCATGACGGAGCGCGAGATCGTCACCCTTCCCGACGACGGGTCGGTGGCGGCGGACGGCGCGGCGCGGCTGCTCGCGGCGCTCGCGGCCGCCCAGTCGGCCCGCGGGGTCGCCTCGGTGGTGCTGACCGGTGGGGGCATCGGGATCGCGATGCTCGAGGCGGTCGCGTCGTCGGCCGACGTCGGGACCGTCGACTGGTCGCAGGTCGAGATCTTCTGGGGTGACGAGCGCTTCGTCCCGGCCGGGTCCGAGGACCGCAACGACGCCCAGGCGCGGGCGGCCCTGCTCGACCACCTCGCCGTCGACCCGGCCCGGGTGCACCCCATGGCCTCGTCGACGCCGGGTCCCTCGGCGCTCGAGTCCGAGGACTCGGCGGACCCCGACCAGGGCGCGCAGGCCTACGCCCAGGTGCTCACCGAGGCGGCCGCCCGGCTCGGCGAGGGCGTGCCCGGCATCCCGGCCTTCGACGTGCTGCTGGCCGGCTGCGGTCCGGAGGGCCACACCCTCTCGGTCTTCCCCGACTCCCCCGCCGTCCACGCGACGGCGCCCGGAGTGGTGGCGGTCCGGGACTGTCCGAAGCCGCCGCCGACGCGCATCTCGCTCACCCTCGCCGCCGCCCGCTCCGCCCGCGAGGTGTGGCTGGTCGCGGCCGGGGAGGGCAAGGCCGACGCCCTCGCGCAGGCCGCGCACGGCGCCACGGAGGTGGAGATCCCGCTCGCCGGGCTCGCCGGGACGGAGCGGACGCTCTGGCTCCTCGACGAGGCGGCCGCGGCGAAGATCTAGGTCGCCCGCGAACGCACGAACGGCACTCTCGCAGCATCGATGTGCGCGAGAGTGCCGTTCGTGCGTCGGGGGGCCGGTCAGCCGATCGGACGGGTGCGCTGCGACTCCCACGGACGCAGCGACCGGTCGTAGGCGGCCCACGCCTGGCGCTGGGCCGCGTTCCGGCGGGCGAAGGCGGCGAGGAGCCGCAGGTCCGAGGCCGGGGTGTGGCCGTACTGGGGGCCCCGGGGCAGGGCGGGGTCACGGTGGTCCGCCCCGTCGTGCGAGCGGGTGTCGGCGCCGTACCGGGCGACGAGGGCCGCGACGGCGGCGAGGACGAGGACGACGGTGAGCAGCTCGAACATGATGACTTCCTTCGTGGTCAGGAGGTGGTATCTCTAGAGTGGCTGGACATTGACAGGCGTGCCACGGCCATTGGCTCCACGGTGGCAGGCCAAGTGGCAGAAGTGGCAGGTGACCGGTGGAACAACAGCTCGGTGGCAACGCGCTCGTCCGTCAGCTCGGCGAGTTCGCCGACGGCTCGATGGGCTATGCGGCCCTGGCCGGGCGGATCCGCACCCTGCTGGGCGACGGCCGGCTCGCCGTCGGGACCCGCGTGCCGAGCGAGCGGGAGCTGGCGCTCGCCCTCGGGATCGGGCGGGGCACGGTCGCCGCGGCGTACGAGCAGCTGCGCGAGAGTGGCCACCTGCTGCGGCGTCGCGGCTCGGGCACCTGGACCGCCCTGCCGTCCGGGACCCCGACCACCTCCCCGGCGCCCTTCGCCCCGAGCGGCGCCTTCGCGGTGTCGCCCGACCTCCCCCAGGGCGTGATCGACCTCGCGCACGCCGCGCCGGCCGCCCCGATCGAGGCGATGACGGCCGCCGGCGCCGAGGCCCTCGCGGCCCTGCCGACCCACCTCGTCGGGCCGGGCTACGACCTGCTGGGGACGCCGCTGCTGCGGACCGCGATCGCCGAGCGCCTCACCGCCCAGGGGTTGCCGACCGCACCCGACGAGGTGATGGTGACCGCCGGCGCCCAGCACGCCCATGCCCTCGCCGTCCGGGCGCTCGTCCGGCCCGGTGACCGCGTCCTCATCGAGCAGCCCACCTACCCGGGCGCCGTCGACCTCGTCCGGCACACGTCCGCCCGCCCGGTCCCGATGGCGCTCGACCGCGACCACCACGGCCGCACCCGCTGGGACGTCGCCGCCTTCGCCGCGGGCCTGCGCGAGTCCTCCCCCGCCCTGGCCTACCTGGTGCCCGATCACCACAACCCGACCGGCGCGGTCATGGACGCGGACACCCGCGGCGCGGTCGTCGCGGCCGCGCGGCGGCATGGCGTGCCCCTCGTCGTCGACGACTGCCTGCGCGAGATGTGGCTCGACGAGCCCGTCCCGCCGCCGCTCGGGGCCTGGGCGACGGCCGGTGGTGAGGCCCCCGTGCTCACCATCGGGTCGATGAGCAAGACCGTGTGGGGTGGCCTGCGGATGGGCTGGATGCGTGGCCCGCGGGCGGTGCTGCGCCGCATCGCGACCAGCCGCGCCTCCGACGACATCGCCTCGCCGGTCCTCGAGCAGCTCGTCGCCGCGGCGCTCCTGACGCGCCTCGACGACCTGCTGCCCGAGCGCCGTGCGGCGGCTGCGGCGCAGCGCGACCACCTCGTCGCCGCCCTGCGGCGCGCCGTGCCGGAGTGGACGGTGCCCAGCCCCACGGGCGGGCTGTCCACCTGGATCGACCTGGGCGCACCCCGCTCGAGCGCGCTCGTCGACGCGGCGGCCCGGCAGGGTCTGCACCTCGCGGCGGGGCCGCGGTTCGGCATCGGCGGCGCCTTCGAGGGCTTCCTCCGGGTGCCCTACACCCACCGCGTCGACGTGCTCGACGACGCCGTGGAGCGGCTCGCGGCCGCGTGGGCGTCGCTGGGCTCCGCCCCGTCCGCCGCGCTCACCACCGTCGTCTGACATGCCTCCATCCTGCGAGGTCCCGGGGCTGGACGACAGGGACGATCCACGGACATAGTGGCCACATGACTTCAACCCTCGAACCGCGGGGCCGGCTTCACCTGGAGAACGACAAGGGGCTCCTGGACGACGTCAACCGGGGCATCCTGCGGGCCCTCGCCGACGACCCGCGCCGGTCGATGAGCGCCCTCGCCCGGGCCGTCGGGATGAGCGCGCCGGCCGTCACCGAACGGGTGCAGCGCCTCGAGCGGGCGGGCGTGATCCGCGGCTACCGGCTCGACGTGGACCCGGCCGCGGTGGGCTACCCGATCGGCGCGTGGGTGCGGGTGCGGCCGGCGCTGGGACAGGGCAAGGCGCTCGAGCAGATCGTGGCGCGCACGCCCGAGGTGACCGAGGCCCACCGGATCACGGGCGAGGACTGCCTGCTGGTGCGCATCCAGGTCCGCGACGTGGCCGACCTGGACCGGGTGCTGGAACTCTGGATCGAACGGGGTTCGACGGTCACGGCGGTCATCAAGACGTCGCTGGTCGAGCCGCGCCCGGTCGGGATCGACGAGCCCTCCTCCTGACGTCGGGGGCCGGGCCGGCACCCGACGTCGGGAAGGCTCAGTCCTCGGGCTCCTCGCCGAGGTCGCCCGCGAGATAGTCCTCGTAGGCCTTGAGGTCGAGCAGGCCGTGGCCGCAGTAGTTGAAGAGGATGACGCGCTCCTCGTTCTTCTCCTTCGCGTCCTTCGCCTCGGCGATCGCGGAGGCGATGCCGTGACCGGCCTCGGGCGCGGGCAGCTTGCCCTCGACGCGGGCGAACAGCACGTTCGCCTCGAACACGGCCTTCTGGCGGTGCGCCACGGCCTCCATCCGGCCCTCGTGGACCAGCTTGGAGATGATCGGCGAGTCGCCGTGGTAGCGCAGGCCGCCGGCGTGGATGCCGGGCGGCATGAAGTCGTGGCCCAACGTGTACATGTTCATCATCGGCGTGAGGCCCTGCGTGTCGCCGAAGTCGTACTCGTAGGTGCCCTGCGTGAGCGTCGGGCACGACGCGGGTTCGGCGGCCAGCAGCCGGACCGCGGGGTCGGGCAGGAAGGGCAGCGCGAGGCCGCCGAGGTTCGAGCCGCCGCCGCAGGGCGCGATCACGACGTCGGGTCGGGTCTCGCCCGCGAGCGCGAGCTGCTGCTGGGCCTCGAGGCCGATCACGGTCTGGTGCAGAAGCACGTGGTTGAGCACCGAGCCCAGGGCGTAGTGGGTGTCGTCCCGGCCGACGGCGTCGCGGACGGCGTCGGAGATCGCGGAGCCGAGCGAGCCCGCGTTCGACGGGTCGTCGATCGGCGAGGGCACGACGCTGCCGCCCCAGGTCTCCATGATGACCTTGCGGTACGGCTTCTGCTCGAAGCTCCTGCGCACCATGTAGACCGCGCACTCGAGGTCGTACTGCGCGCAGGCGAAGGAGAGCGCGGTGCCCCACTGGCCCGCGCCGGTCTCGGTGGAGAGGCGCTTGATGCCCTCGCGGGCGTTGTAGAACGCCTGCGGGACCGCCGAGTTCGGCTTGTGCGAGCCGGCCGGCGAGACCGACTCGTCCTTGAAGTAGATCCGCGCTGGGGTGCCGAGCGCCGCCTCCAGCCGACGGGCCCGGATCAGCGGGGTGGGCCGCCACAACCGCAGGACGTCGAGCACCTCACCGGGGATGTCGATCCACGGGTCGGCCGACATCTCCTGGCCGATGAGTTCGCCCGCGAACAGCGGGGCGAGGTCGTCCGGCCCGACGGGCTCCCGCGTCGCGGGGTGCAACGGCGGGTCGAGCGGGCTGGACAGGTGCGGGGCGACGTTGAACCAGGCCGAGGGAATCTCGGCCTGGCTCAACGAGAAGCGGGTGTCGGTGATCTCTGCGGTCACCCGGACACCCTGTCAGAGATTCAGTTCTCCCCGCGACGCGCGCGCAGCTTGGCGAGCGCCTCCTCGAGCAGGGCCTCGCCGTCGGCGTCGCTGCGCCGTTCCTTCACGTAGGCGAGGTGCGTCTTGTAGGGCTCGGTGCGCCGCGCGGGCGGCGGGTTCTTCATGTCCGTGTTCGCGGGCAGACCGCAGCGCGGGCAGTCCCACGTGGCGGGCAGCTCGGCGTCGTGGGCGAAGGACGGCCGGGTCTCGTGGCCGTTCGAGCACCAGAACGAGACGACGACGCGGGCCGCACTCTCCCCCCGCTCGGACTCCCCCATCGGACCCGAACCGACCCGGGTGCCCCGGATCGCGTTGCCAGCGGCCATGTCGGCGTTACCTCCGCATCGTCACCCGGCAGCGAGGTCCGGGGTCATCAACCTTCGATCTTGATGAGCAGGCCCGTCCCCACGATCGCGATCAACCAGATCGCGCCGACGAACAGGGTGAGCCGGTCGAGGTTCTTCTCGACCACGCTGGAGCCGGCGAGGCTCGACTGCACGCCGCCGCCGAACAGCGACGAGAGACCACCGCCCCGGCCGCGGTGCAGCAGCACGAGCAGCACCAGCAGCACGCTGGACACGATGAGCAGGATCTCCAGGAACAGTCGCATCGCGGGCTCCGTGACCTCCAGGTCTCCATCCGCCCCGGATGCGGGGCGGGCGTTCGTGCGTCACACTACCCGGCCCCTCCGACGGGAGGTTCCGCCGGTCACACCGTCGGGGTGGCCGGTACCGGTGCAACGACGGGATCGCGCCCGAGGGTGCGGTCGCGGCGGCCGGCGTGGACCCCCTGGACGGGGCGGAGGGCACCTGCGGTCGGGTGGGTGGGCGCCCCACGCCAGGTGGTCCGGGGACGAGCGAAGGGCCCCGTCCGTCGAGGAGACCGACGGACGGGGCCCCTCGCTCGGGACCGGGGAGGCCTACAGCGGGCCGCCCGCCGCGAGGGCGCACAGCTCCGCGAAGCCCTCCGGGTCGAGCGAGGCGCCCCCGACGAGCGCGCCGTCGACGTCGGGCTGCCCGACGATCTCCTTGACGTTGCCGGACTTCACCGACCCGCCGTAGAGGATGCGGACGGCGTCGGCGACCGCACCGCCGTGCTGCTCGCGCAGGCGTGCACGCAGGGCGCGGCAGACCTCCTGCGCGTCCTGGGCGGTGGCGGTCTTCCCCGTGCCGATCGCCCAGACCGGTTCGTAGGCGATGACCACGCGGCCGGCCTGCTCGGACGACAGCCCCTTCAGCGAGCCGTCAAGCTGCGCGGTGCAGTGCGACACGTGGTCGCCCGCCTCCCGCACGTCCTCCCCCTCGCCGAGGCAGAGGATGGGCGTGAGCCCGTGCTCGAGGGCCTTGCCGACCTTGCGGGCCACCAGGGCGTCGTCCTCGCCGTGGATCGTGCGGCGCTCGGAGTGCCCGAGCACCACCCACGTGCAGCCGAGCTTCGCGAGCATGGCCGCCGAGACGTCACCGGTGAACGCGCCGGACTCCTCCGGCGAGCAGTCCTGCCCGCCGTAGGTGATGGGCATCGAGTCGGCGTCGATCACGGTCTGCACGCTGCGCAGGTCGGTGAACGGCGGGCACACGGCCACGTCGACGTGGTCGTAGTACTTCGTCGGCAGGGCGAAGTAGAGCTTCTGGACGACCCCGATGGCCTCGAGGTGGTTCAGGTTCATCTTCCAGTTGCCGGCGATGAGCGGCGTGCGTGCCACCTAGGAGCCCTCCTCGAGTACCGCGATGCCGGGGAGGTCCTTGCCCTCGAGGAACTCCAGGGAGGCGCCGCCCCCGGTCGAGATGTGCCCGAACCGTTCCTCGTCGAGCCCGGCCGCCCGGATCGCCGACGCGGAGTCGCCACCGCCGATCACCGAGAACGACGGCGAGTCGGCGACCGCCTCCGCGACCCCGGTGGTGCCGGCCGCGAACGGCTCCATCTCGAACACGCCCATCGGGCCGTTCCAGAACACCGTCGCCGCGTCGGCGAGCTTCTCCCCGAAGAGGCGGACCGTCTCCGGCCCGACGTCGAGACCCATCCAGCCCTCGGGGATCTCGGTGACCGGCACCGTGCGGGTGTCCGCGTCCGCCGCGAAGGCGTCCGCCACGACCACGTCCACCGGCAGGACCAGCGTGTCGGCGTAGCGCGACAGCAGGTCCTTGCAGGTGTCGATCTGCTCGGACTCGAGCTTCGAGCCGCCGACGTCGTTGCCCTCGGCGGCGAGGAAGGTGAAGCACATCGCCCCGCCGACGAGCAGCGTGTCGACCGTCGGGAGCAGGTTGGTCAACACCGCGAGCTTGTCGGAGACCTTCGACCCGCCGAGGATGACCACGTACGGCCGGGCCGGGTCGCCGGTGAGCCGGCGCAGCACCTCGGTCTCGCGGGCGACCAGGTCGCCGCCGTAGGCCGGGAGCTTGCGGGCGATCTCGTACACCGAGGCCTGCTCGCGGTGCACCACGCCGAAGCCGTCGGAGACGAACGCCCCGCCCGGCACGAGCTCGGCCAGCTCGGTCGCCAACGCGTCGCGCTCGGAGCCGGACCCGGTCTCGCGCGGCTCGCAGCGCACGTTCGCGAGCATGGCGACGCCGCCCGCGGTGAGGGCGCCGGCCACGTCCCGGGCCGACTGTCCGACGACGTCCTCGGCCAGCGACACGCGCTGGTCGAGCAGCTGTCCGAGCCGCCCGGCGACCGGGGCGAGGCTGGACCGCTTGTCGCGGCCCAGCGGCTCCGGGTCCTTGATCCGGCCCAGGTGGGCCATCACCAGCAGCTTCGCGCCCGCACCGAGCAGCTTCGTGATCGTCGGCAGGGCCGCCCGGATACGGCCGTCGTCGGTGATCGAGTAGCCGTCGAGCGGGACGTTGAAGTCCGCCCGCAGGAGGACGTAGCGGTCCTGCACGCCCTCCGCGACGAGGTCGTCGACGGTCTTCATGAGGTCGAGCTCCCCCTGTCGGCGTGCTCCGTTGAACTCGTCTCCCGCCTCATCAGAGCTTCGAGCCCACGAGCGTGGTGAGGTCCACGACGCGGTTCGAGTAGCCCCACTCGTTGTCGTACCAGCCGATGATCTTCACGGTGTTGCCACCGAGGACCTTCGTCATGCCCGAGTCGAAGGTGCACGACGCCGGGCTGCCGACGATGTCGGAGGAGACGATCGGGTCCTCGGTGTAGACCAGCACGCCCTTCAGCTCGCCCTCCGAGGCCTTCTTGAACGCCTCGTTGACCTCCTCTGCGGTGACCTCGCGGTCCAGCGTCGCGGTCAGGTCGGTGACCGAGCCGTCCGGCACCGGGACGCGCATGGCCACGCCGTTGAGCTTGCCCTCCAGCGCGGGCAGTGCGAGGGCGGTCGCCTGGGCGGCACCCGTCGTCGTCGGGATGATGTTGACCGCGGCGGCGCGGGCGCGGCGCAGGTCCTTGTGCGGGGCGTCGTGGACGCGCTGGTCGCCGGTGTAGGCGTGCACCGTCGTCATGAAGCCGGTCTGCAGGCCGAACGCGTCGTGCAGGACCTTCGCCATCGGGGCGACGCAGTTGGTGGTGCAGGAGGCGTTGGAGAGGATGGTCTGCGACCCGTCGTAGGACGAGTCGTTGATCCCCATGACCACGGTCAGGTCCTCGCCCTTGGCGGGGGCGGAGATGACGACCTTCTTGGCCCCGGCCTTGATGTGCTTCCCGGCGCCCTCGGCGTCGGTGAAGATGCCGGTCGACTCGATGACGATGTCGGCGCCCAGGTCGCCCCACGGGATGTTGGTGGGGTCCTTCTCGGCGAACGTCTTCACGGTCTTGCCGTTGACGGTCAGCGAGTCGTCGTCGTAGGAGACGGTGCCGTCGAAGCGGCCCAGCACCGAGTCGTACTTGAGCAGGTGCGCGAGCGTCTTGTTGTCGGTGATGTCGTTGACCGCCAGCACCTCGATGTCGGCAGTACCGGCGGCGCGCTGGACCTCGAGCGCGCGGAAGACGTTGCGTCCGATCCGGCCGAAGCCGTTGATGCCGATCTTGATGGTCACGCGCAGTCCTGTCTCTTCGGGGTGTTCGTGCTGGCAGGACCGACCCTAACGAAGGCGGCGCGGGGCACGCATCGTCGCGAAGACCTCACCTGCGGCCGCTGACCAGCAGGTCCGGGGACGGACGGGCGCGGACGACGGCTCAGTGCTCGCGTCCGGCCGGGACCTCGACCATGTCGTCCTCCAGGTCCTCCGCGGAGACCGCCGCCGAGGTGTCCGGCACGCGCATGTCCTTGGCCTTCTTGTCGGCCATCGCGAGCAGGCGGCGGATGCGCCCGGCCACCGCGTCCTTCGTCATCGGGGGGTCGGCGAGCTGGCCGAGCTCCTCCAGCGAGGCCTGCTCGTGCTGCACCCGCAGCCGGCCCGCGGTGATCAGGTGGTCGGGCACCTCGTCGCCGAGCAGCTCGAGGGCGCGGTTCACCCGGGCGGACGCGGTGACGGCGGCCTTGACCGAGCGTCGCAGGTTCGCGTCGTCGAAGTTGGCCAGGCGGTTCGCGGTCGCCCGCACCTCCCGGCGCATGCGGCGCTCCTCCCACTGCAGCACCGAGGAGTGGGCGCCGATGCGCGTGAGCAGGGCGCCGATGGCGTCGCCGTCGCGCACCACGACGCGGTCGGCGCCGCGCACCTCACGGGCCTTCGCGGCCACCCCGAGCCGGCGGGCGGCGCCGACGAGCGCCATCGCCGCCTCCATGCCCGGGCACGTGATCTCCAGCGCCGACGAGCGGCCCGGCTCGGTGAGCGAGCCGTGGGCGAGGAACGCCCCGCGCCACGCCGCCTCGGCGTCGCAGACCCCGCCGGAGACGACCTGCGGCGGCAGCCCGCGCACCGGACGCCCGCGCGGGTCGAGCAGGCCGGTCTGGCGGGCCAAGGAGTCGCCGTCGGTCGCGACCCGGACCACGTAGCGGGTGCCCTTGCGCAGGTTGCCCTGGGAGAGCACGTGCACCTCGGGCTGGTGGCCGTAGAGCTCGTGGATCTCGCGGCGCAGGCGGCGGGCGGCGTTCCCGGTGTCGAGCTCGGCCTCCACCACGACGCGCCCGTTCACGATGTGCAGCCCACCGCCGAAGCGGAGCAGGGCCGACACCTCGGCCCGCCGGCAGCAGGTCTTCGTGACGGCGAGTCGGCTCAGCTCGTCCTTCACCGCAGCGGTCATGGCCACCGTAGGTCCTCCTCGTCGTGGCGGTAGGTGCCGTCGGTCGGCGTGAAGAACACGTCCGCTCCGAGGCGGCGCCGTGCCGCTCTCCCCCAGGTCTCGACGCGCGCGTCCCACTCGTCGTCGGGCACGCGCTCGCGCGAGGCGGCACTGCCCGCCGCCTCGCGCAGGGCCCCGGCCAGTGCCACGGCATCGTGGCGCGGGGCGCCGTCGGGTTCCCCGACGGCGGTGAACAGGGTGGTCGCGCCGAACGCCTCCGCGCCGCGGCGGAGCCGGTCGGGCTCCGGCGTCGCGTCGGGGTCGGCGATGACGACGTCGAGCCGCAGCCGCGGGGCGTGCTCGGCCAGCGCGTCGAGGTGCTGCTCGGGCGAGAAACCCGCCGTCTCGCCCGGCTGCGGGGCCAGGTTGAGCACCAGGATCCGGCGCGCCTCGGTCTCGCAGAGCGCGGTGAACAGCTCCGGGACCAGCAGGTGCGGCATGACGCTGGTGAACCACGAGCCCGGGCCCAGGGTGACCACGTCGGCCGCGCGGATGGCGGCGACCGCGTCCGCGCACGCCTTCGGCCGCCGCGGCACGAGACGGACCTGGCGGACGTGGCCGGGCGTCGTCGCGACCGCGACCTGCCCGCGGATCCGGTGCGCCACATCGTCGTCACGGGCGGCGGAGGAGGAGATGCCCAGCCCCGTCACGTCGGCCTCGATGTCGACCGGCATCGGGCTCATCGGCAGCACCCGCCCGCGGACGCCCAGCAGCCGGCACGCCTCGTCCAGGGCCGCCACCGGGTCGCCGAGCACGTCGAGCAGCCCGGCGAGCACGAGGTTCCCGACGGCGTGTCCGGCGAGCGCCCCCGAGCCGCCGAAGCGGTGCTCGAACAGCCGCCGCCACGCCGACGCGTCGGTCGGCCCGACGTGGTCGCGTTCCGCGAGGGCGTCCAGGGCCATCCGCAGGTCGCCCAGCGGGAGGATGTCGAGTTCGCGGCGGATCCGACCGGAGGACCCGCCGTCGTCCCCCACCGTCACCACGGCCGTCACGTCGTCGGTGAGCCGGCGCAGGGCGCGCAGGGTGGCGTGCAGGCCGTGCCCGCCGCCCAGGGCGGTCGCCCGGAACGGGGCGCCGGGGCCGTCGTGGCCGTTCACGTGCGTGCTCACTCGCGCCCCACGTCCCGGTGCGAGACGGTGACGCGGACGCCGTCCTCGCCGGCCATGCGGCGGGCGATCTCCTCGGCGATGGCGACGCTGCGGTGCTTCCCGCCGGTGCAGCCGACCGCGACCGTGAGGTACCGCTTGCCCTCCCGCCGGTACCCGACCCCGACGATGCGCAGCAGCTCGAGGTAGCGGTCGACGAACTCCGCCGCGCCCTCCTGGGTGAGCACGTAGTCGCTGACCACGGCCTCGCGCCCGTCGTGCTCGCGCAGCTCCGGGATCCAGTGCGGGTTCGGCAGGAAGCGGACGTCGACCACGAGATCGGCGTCCTGCGGCAGCCCGTGCTTGTAGCCGAAGGACAGCACCGTGACGCTGGAGGTCACCTCGGCGGCGCTCTCGTGGAACGCCTCCTCGATGGCCGTGCGCAGCTCGTGGACCGAGCGGTGGGAGGTGTCGACGACGAGGTCGGCGAGGTCGCGCAGCGGCGCCAGCAGCTCGCGCTCGGCGTCGATCCCGTCGACGAGCCGCCCGTCGCCCTGCAGCGGGTGCGAGCGGCGGTTGGACTCGAAACGACGGATCAGCACGCTGTCGTCGGCGTCGAGGAACACGACCCGGGGGCGGGCGCCACGCGTGTCGAGCTCCTTGATCGCGGCCCCGAGATCGGCCGTGAACGCCCGGCTGCGCACGTCCATCACGACGGCGATGCGGGTCACCTGCCCCTGCGACCGCGCGCCGAGGTCGACGACGGTCTCGAGCAGCTCGGGCGGCAGGTTGTCCACGACGAACCAGCCCAGGTCCTCGAGGACCTTCGCCGCCGTGCTCCGTCCCGCTCCCGAGACCCCGGTGACGATGGCGACCTCGACCCCGCCGTCGCTCACGACGCCTCCCCCTTGTCCGTGGTCGAGCTCCGCTGCGCTGCGTCTCCCGTGTTCAGTGCGTGGAGCACCGCTTCCGCGGTGCGCTTCCCGACGCCGGGCACCTCGGTGATCTCCTCGACGGTCGCCGCCCGCAGCTTCTTGACCGACCCGAAGTGCTTGATGAGCGCGGTCTTGCGCGTCGAGCCGAGCCCGGGCACCCCGTCGAGCTCCGAGGTCGTCATCCGCGCCGAGCGCTTCTGCCGGTGGTAGGTGATCGCGAAGCGGTGCGCCTCGTCGCGCACGCGCTGGAGCAGGTAGAGCGCCTCGGAGGTGCGCGGCAGGATCGCCGGCATCTCGTCGCCGGGCAGCCACACCTCCTCCAGGCGCTTCGCGAGCCCGCACACCGCGACGTCGGTGATGCCGAGCTCGGAGAGGACCTCCTGCGCGGCCGCCACCTGCGGCGCCCCGCCGTCGACGACGAGCAGGTTCGGCGCGTAGGAGAACTTGCGCGGGCGCCCCGTCGTCGGGTCGATCCCGGGCAGCGGTCCGTCGATCTCCGCCGGGTCGATCTCGCGCGACGCCGGGGCCCCGTCGCTGGTCTCCCCGGAGCAGGACGTGGTCGTCGGGTCGTGCTCGGCGTCCTCGGCGGTCTCGCGCAGGTAGCGCTGGAAACGGCGGCGGACCACCTCGGCGATGGCCGCGACGTCGCCGCCCTCCGCGCCACCGCGGATCGCGAACCTCCGGTAGTCCGACTTCTTCGGCAGCCCGTCCTCGAACACCACGAGGCTCGCCACCACGTCGGACCCCTGGACGTGGCTGACGTCGGTGCACTCGATGCGCAGCGGCGCCGAGTCGAGCTCCAGGTACTCCTGGATCTCCTCCAGGGCCGCGCTGCGCGCCGTCAGGTCGCCCGCCCGCTTCAGCTTGTGCTGGGTGAGCGCCTCCTTGGCGTTGCGCTCGACGGTCTCGGCGAGGGTGCGCTTGTCGCCGCGCTGCGCGACGCGCAGGCTCACCCGGCTGCCCCGCAGCTCGGTCAGCCACTGCGCGAGCGCCGTGTGGTCCTCCGGCAGCGCCGGGACGAGCACCTCCCGCGGGACCGGCTGCACGGCGTCGTCGGCCGAGCCCGCCAGCGCCGCCTGCTCGCCGTAGAACTGGGAGAGGAACTGGCCGGTGAGGACCTCCAGCGAGTCCTCCTCGCCCCGCTCCACCACCCAGCCCCGCTGGCCGCGCACGCGGCCGCCGCGGACGTGGAAGATCTGGACCGCCGCCTCCAGCGGGTCGAGCGCGAACGCCACGACGTCGGCGTCGGTCCCGTCGCCGAGCACCACGGCCTGCTTCTCGACGACGCGCTTGAGGGCCCCGGCGTCGTCGCGCAGCCGCGCCGCCCGCTCGAAGTCCATCTCCGCCGATGCGGCCTGCATCTCTTTCTCGATGCGGGTGATCAGCTGGTCGGTGTGGCCGGCGAGGAAGTCGCAGAAGTCCAGCACGATCTGCCGGTGCTCCTCGGCGGAGACCCGCCCCACGCACGGCGCGGCGCACTTGCCGATGTAGCCGAACATGCACGGCCGGCCGATCTGCCCGTGGCGCTTGAAGACCCCGGGCGAGCACACCCGTGCCGGGAACACCCGGGTCAGCAGCTTCAGCGTCTCGCGGATCGCCCACGCGTGGGCGTAGGGCCCGAAGTAGCGCACGCCCTTGCGGCGGGGCCCGCGATACACCTTGAGCTGCGGGTACTCCTCGTTCAGCGTCACCGCGAGGACCGGGTAGGTCTTGTCGTCGCGGTAGCGGACGTTGAACTGCGGGTCGTACTCCTTGATCCAGTTGTACTCGAGCTGGAGCGCCTCGACCTCGGTGCCCACGACGGTCCACTGCACCGCCGCGGCGGTGGTGACCATGCGCCGCGTCCGGGGGTGCAGACCGGAGAGGTCGGCGAAGTAGGAGTTGAGGCGGCTGCGGAGGCTCTTGGCCTTCCCGACGTAGATCACGCGGCCGCTCGCGTCGGAGAACCGGTAGACGCCAGGCGCCTCCGGGATGGTTCCCGGGGCGGGGCGGTAGGTGCTCGGATCGGCCATGGCGAGCACCAGAGTAGGCGTGTCTCCTCAGCGTGTCGGCGTGCACCCAAGCGGGTGGTCTCGGCGTGTCGTTCGGCGTGTCCCGCCGCGAGACACTTGCCAACCGGTGTGTCGGCTTGCGTCGGATCGTGTCGTCAGAGTTCGCCGCCGGGCGTGCGCCGACGCTCCTGCCACCGCCGGTACTGGATCTCCTGCCACCGCTGGTCGGCCAGGTCGCGGGCCGAGCGCATCACGCGGTCGGTCACCTGGACCAGCGCGTGGAGTGTCGCGAGCAGCCGCTCCGGGGCCAGGTCGTCGGCCGCCTCGGCCAGCTGGTGCCGGACGCCGGCCCGGGCGTCCTGCAGCATGGTCCGGGCCTCCGGGCACAGGAAGACGAGCCACCCCCGCCGGTCGTGCGGGTCGTGGTTCCGGGCGACCCACTCCCGCTCCTCCAGCCGCCCGACGGCCCGCGCGGTCGCGGCGTGACTGAGCGAGACCCGTCCCGCGAGCGCGGAGATCGACAGCGGGTCGACGACCCGGAGGACCTCGAGGATCGCCAGTTCCGTCGGATCGAGCCCGAGTCGGGCCGCGTCGGCGCGGTGCATCTGGACGACCGCCGGCACGAGGTGGTCGAGCACCGACGACGCGAACTCGGCGTTCTCCGCCACGAGCTCGGCACCCCACGGCGGGAACTTCGGCACGGGTTCGTCGGCCACGGGACGAACGCTAGGTGCAGCGCCCTCGCGGGAGGGGCGGTTCGGTGAATCCGGGGCCGGAGCGCTCCGAGTCGTGGTGTTCGCGTCCGGACGTCTCCGTCGGGTGCGGGTGACCTCTGCGCGGGACGCACACAGTCCAGGCAGCGGAGCGAGAAGGTGAGCCGAACCCGACGCGGGACGCACACATTCCGGGTAGCCGAGCAAGAAGATCGGCCGAACCCGACGCGGGACGCACCCACTCCAGGCAGCCGAGCAAGAAGATCGGCCGAACCCGACGCGTGACGCACACTCCGGGTCCAGGTGTGTGCGGGACGCGTCGTCGTCACGCGAGGTTCTCCCCGGACCGGCCAGAGTGTGTGCGGGACGCGTCGGGGTCGCCCGAGGTTCTCGCCGGACCGGCCGGAGTGTGTGCGGGACGCGTCAGAGTCCCCCGAGCTTCCCGCCGGACCGGCCAGAGTGTGTGCGGGACGCGTCGGGGTCACCCGAGGTTCTCGCCGGACCGGCGAGACTGTGCGCGGGACGCACAAGGCACCGCACACCCGCACCGACCCGGCGTCGGGAAGGGCTACTTCGTGTCGAGGACGAGGAAGCCCTCGGCGTAGCGGCGCTCGTCGGCGGGAGTGCCGTCGGTGCACCAGCCCGCGGCCTTGGCCTGGGCGTAGCCCCACATCTGCATGCGCTCGGCGAGGTCGGTCATGTGGGCGGTTTGCGACTCGTGGGCGCGCAGGGCCTCGATCTTGAGGTCGAGGGTGTCGGTGATGTCGAGGTAGAGGTCGGCCCCCTCGCCGGGGTTCGCGATCCAGGTCTCCGGCACGGTCCAGGCCTCGAGGCCCTCGTCGGCGAGCAGCTCGGGGTGGGCGAACGGGTTGCGCGCGTCGGGGTAGATCGCGCACATCGACGCCTCGCCGGCGGCGATGTGGTCGGGGTGGCTTCCGTAGGTGCTGCGCAGGTTGCGGGTGGGCGAGGGCACGACGCAGCGGTCGGGACGGCGCCGGCGGATCACGCGCGAGAGGTCGCGGCGCAGCTCGTGGGTGACGTAGAGCCTGCCGTCGGGGTAGCCGAGCCAGTCGATCTCCCCGACGCCGTAGACGTCGGCGGCGGCGCGCTGCTCCTTGCGGCGCAGCTCGGCCATCTCGACGCGTCCGACGGCCTCGTCGAACCCGCCCGCGTCCCCGTCGGTCACGATGCAGTAGTCGACGGTGTCGCCCTCGGCGACCCACTTCGCCACCGAGCCGCCGCTGCCGAAGTCGATGTCGTCGGGGTGCGCGACGATCATGAGGATGCGAGCCACGGGCTCCGTTCTACCGCGTCACAACCCGAATCGCCGGTAGAACGGTCGGAGCGCCTCGCGGGCGTCGGTGCCGTCGACGGCCACGCCCAGCGGCGGCATCTGGTCGAGCAGCTCCTCGGAGTTGCCCGGGACGGGTCGCCCGAGGTCGGGCAGCGGACCGCCGGCGGACCAGAAGCGGTCGACCACCTGCGCCAGCGGCGTGACGGCGGGGCCGGTGTCGTCGCGCCGCTCGCGGATGCCCGCGAGCAGGGTCGTCCGGTCGCGTCCACGCCAGCGCAGGATGAGGAACGGGTCGTCGTCGAAGCGCTCCGCGACGAGGTAGGCGACGGCCGCGAGGTGCTTGCACGGCACCGACCAGTCCGGGCAGGAGCAGTCCATCGGCATCTCGCGGGCCCCCGTCGGGAAGAGCGAGAGTCCGACGCGGGCGAAGACCTCCTCGAGGTCGTCGGGAACCGTGCCGCCGAGCAGGGAGGCGGCGTACCAGGAGTCGGCGGCGAACGCCCCCTCGACCGCCTCCCAGGCCTCGTCGGCGAACGTCGTGATGCCGATCCGTGCGCGGTAGGGCTCGGACCGGGAGCCCTGCACGGTCGCGACGACCTCACCGGGGTCGATCGCGAGGTCGACCACCTGCCCGGCCCGGGCGTAGGTCTTCCCGCGGTCCAGGCGGCCACCGACCCCGAGCTTCTCCAGGACCGCGAGGAAGCGGCCCGACCACCAGGACTCCCCGATCGCGCCACGGCGGCTCCTCGCGGCGATCCCGTCCTCGACGGCGATCCGTTTCCCGTAGCCCTCGAACCGGTCGGGCCCCGGCTCGGGGAACTTCTCCCGGAACGGCTCCGTCGGCCGGCGGCGTCTAGGCGGCATCGTCGTCGTCCAGCTCGTCGTCGACCTCGTCCTCGTCGCCGGTGCTCGCGCCCGGTCCGAGGGCGACCATGCGGCGGAGCTCGTCGGTCGAGAGGCCGGTGAGCCAGTCCGGGTCGTCGCCGCCGTCACCGATCACCTGACCGGCGAGGGCGCGCTTGCCCTCGATGAGGTCGTCGATCCGCTCCTCGACGGTGCCGCCGCAGACGAGCTTGCGGACCTGCACCGTGCGCTTCTGCCCGATCCGGAAGGCGCGGTCCGTGGCCTGGTCCTCGACGGCGGGGTTCCACCAGCGGTCGAGGTGGATCACGTGCTGGGCGGCGGTCAGGGTGAGCCCGGTGCCGCCCGCCTTGAGCGAGAGCAGGAACAGCGGCGGGCCGCTCCCGTCGTCGGCCTGGAACGCCTCGACCATGGTGTCCCGGGCACGTCGCGAGGTCCCGCCGTGCAGCCACAGCACCTCGACCCCGAACCGGCGCGCCAGGTGCGGCGCGAGCGCGTCCCCGAATTCCGTGAACTGGGTGAACAGCAGCGCCTTCTCCCCCGCCGCGAGGATCTCGGCCACGATCTCCTCGACCCGCGCGAGCTTGCCGGAGCGTCGCGCGAGCGCGGACCCGTCGTGGAGCAGCAGGGCCGGGTGGTCGCACACCTGCTTCAGCTTCGTCAGCGCCGCGAGCACCTTCCCGCGCCGCTCGATGCCCTCGCGCCCTGCCGTCTCCAGCCCCGACAGCGTCTCGGTCATCTCGTCGACCACCACCTGGTACAGCGACGCCTGCTCGGCGGTGAGCCCGCACCGCTCGACGGTCTCGATCTTGTCGGGCAGGTCGTCGACCACGCTCCGGTCGGTCTTCACCCGCCGCAGCAGGAACGGGCGCACCGCACCCTGGAGCCGCTTCGCGACGTCGGAGCGGCCGTGGCGTTCGATCGGCACGGCGTAGCGGTCACGGAACGCCGTGACGGTGCCGAGCAGGCCGGGGTTGACCGCGTCCATGATCGACCACAGCTCGGCCAGCCGGTTCTCCACCGGCGTGCCGGTGAGGGCCAGCCGGTGCTGCGCGTCGATCGTGCGCACGGCCCGCGCGGCCCGCGACCGGTTGTTCTTCACCAGCTGCGCCTCGTCGAGCACGAGCCGGTGGAAGGCGTGGCGGGACAGCTCCGCGACGTCGCGGGTCAGCGTCCCGTAGGACGTCACGACGAGGTCCGCGGACGCGAGGACGGCCGTGAGGTCACCCGTCGTCCGGCCCGCACCGTGATGCACGAGGACCCGCAGGCCGGGCGTGAACCGCGCCGCCTCCCGCTGCCAGTTCCCGACGACGGAGGTGGGCGCGACGAGCAGGGTCGGGGGCAGCGGGTCCGCGCGCTCGTGGGCCTCCAGCGCGAGGACCTGCAGCGTCTTCCCCAGGCCCATGTCGTCGGCGAGGACCCCGCCGACGCGCAGCCCGGAGAGGAACGCGAGCCACGAGACCCCGCGGCGCTGGTAGGGCCGCAGGGTCGCCTCGAGGGCGGGCGGGTCGTCGAGCAGTTCGAGGTGGGCGTCGGCGGCTCCCGAGAGCAGCGCGCCGAGCGAGCCGCCCGCCGTGACGTCCTCGACGGGCAGCGGCGCGGCCCACTCCGGCGGCAGGTCGTCGTGGTAGGCGGAGTGCAGGGTCAGGACGTCGCCGACGGTGCCCTCGGCGGGCGCGCGGTCGAGGAACTCGAGGCCGGCACGCAGGCGGTCGGGATCGACGGCGACCCAGCGGCCGCGCAGGAACACCAGCGGTGCCTTGGCGTGCACCAGTGCCCGCATCTCGTCGTCGGAGAGCGTCTCGCCGTCGACCGCGAGCTTCCACGAGAAGTCGACGAGCTCCTCCTTGCGCAGCCGCCCGCGGAGGGCGACGACGCCCTCGGGGCCGGCACCACCCGTCGCGTTCGCGGTGATCCCCAGACGGGCGGGCTCGGACCACCAGCTGGGCAGCAGGACCCCGAACCCGGCGCGGTCGAGCGGAGCCGCGACGTGGAGCAGGAAGTGGTGGGTGCCCGCGCGGTCGAGCTCCATCCCCGTCGGCCGGGGCACCCGCAGCGCGTCGGTGAGCTCGGGGTAGATCGTGGCGGCGCGCCCGAGTTCGGCGAGCAGCATCTCGCTGGGGTCGTCGAGCCAGCGCCGCAGCGACCCGGCGTCGCGCCAGATCGACTCGGCGGTGACACGCAGGCTCGCGTCCTGGGCGGACTGCAGCGAGAACTCCAGCCAGAACCGGGGCTCCCCGTCGACCGCGTGCCCGAGGTCGTCGACCGCGATCTCGGTGAGCCGGAACGTGCCGCGGGCGGGGCCGGCGTGCGGTGCGCCGACGACCTCCCACCGGGCGAGCCCCGGTTCCAGCTCGCCCGTCGCGGCGGCCCGCAGCAGGGCCGGCGGGACCGGCTCCGACCGGAGCCGGTGGCGGGCCTCGGCGTCGACGAGCGCGGTCAGGGCCTCGGTGACCAGCTCCGCCGGGTCGGGGCCGACGCCGTCGGCCACCGGTCGGCCGTCGAGGGCCTCGGCCCGGACGGCGGGGGGCAGCGCGGCGGCGAAGGCGTCGGCGGCGACGAGGTCCGGACCCTGCAGCACCGGACGCCAGCCGAGCGGCGTGTCGTCGTCGGGTGCCGGGGCCGGGAGGACCCGCCCGCGGGTGACCAGGTCCGCGGCGAGCCGGCCCAGCGCCCGCAGGACCGTGAACTCCCCGCCCTCCCCCGGCAGCGGTTCGGAGCGCAGCAGGACGCCGGCGTCCAGCTCGAGGACCGGCACCGTCCACGGCGCGAGCGCGGCCGACACGGTGGCGGCGTCGGAGGGCACCGGCTCCCGCGTGGCCCCGGACGGGCCGGCGGTGGAGGGCAGGTGCAGCACGGCCTGGCCCTCACCACCGGTGGCCCCGAGCGCGGCCGCGACGGCCCACAGCCGCTCGTGGTCCGCGGCGAACGGGTGCGGCCGGGCGCCTCGGGCCCGGCTGCGGGAGCCGCCCGCCACGCGTGCCGGATCCTCGGCCCAGAAGCAGAGCCCCCGGCCGGGTGACCACGCGGCGTGCAGCGCGAGCATCGTCGCTAGACGAACTGGACCTGCCCGTTCGCGACGGTCGTCGCGACGGGGGTCAGCCCGCTCTCGGCCGGGCCCTTCATCAGGGCGCCGGACGTGGCGTCGAACTGGCTGCCGTGGTTCGGACAGGTGATCGTGCCGCCCTCGGGCGGGTCGACGGTCGTGCCCTGGTGCGGGCAGGCCGCGTCGAAGGCCTTGATGACGCCGGCCTGGGGCTGGGTGAGCACCACCGGCCCGTTCGGGCCGTCCACGACCACGCCGCCGCCGACCGGGATCCGGGACACGGGGGTGCCGCCCGCCGGAGCGGCGGTGGTCGTGCCCGCCGAGCCGCCACCGGCGCCGCCGGACGATGCGGGTGCCTCGCTCCCGGACGAGCAGGCCGCGAGCGCGGCGGGTGCGGCCAGGGCGACGACGAGGCCGCACAGGGCACGACGACGGGTGAGTCCGGTCGGGGTGGTGGACGGCTCGGTGGTCACGGGTGGGGCCTCCGTCGGGGTCGCGGTGGTGGTCGCGGCTGGTCGTCGAACGTACCCGGGGCGCTACTCGGGCAGGGCGAGGAGCCCGGCGACGACGTCGTCCAGGCTCTCGGCCACGACGTGCGGCCGGAGTACGGCGTCGGGGACCCGGCCCTCGAGACGCTCGCAGTACCCGCCCAGCAGGCCCGCCGAGACGGCGCCGTGCACGTCCCACGAGTGCACCGCGACCAGCGCGGTGCGCGCCGGCTCGCCCCCCACCCGCTGCACCGCGAAGTCGTACACCCGGCGCGGCGGCTTGAACGAGGCGATCTCCTCGCAGGAGAAGACGTCGGCGAGCAGGTCCCGGACGCCGGCGTTCTCCAGCGCCGCACTCGCGGTCGCGGCCGACCCGTGCGTGAAGCCGTAGGCGGGGATCCCCGCGTCGCGGAGCAGCGTGAAGGCGGCGCGGACGTCGTCGTGCGCCGGGAGCTCGCGGAAGCCGTCGAGGACGGAGGCGACCTGGTCGTCGTCGAGGTCCCGACCGCTGGTGCGGCGCAGCATGTCGGTGGCGACGGTGCGGAACGCGGGCGCCTCGCCCGCCAGCGTCATCGCCATGCCCTGGTGCAGCAGGCGGGCGAAGAACAGTTCCAGCTCGTGCCCCGGTCGGCCGAGGGCGACGAACCGCGGACGCAGGCCTTCGAGCTGCAGGCAGGTCTCGAAGAGGTCGAACAGCACGACCTTCGGACGACGAGCGGGAGCGATCTGCGGGGCGGTCACGGCGGACCATCGTGCCGGGTGGGCCGAGGGTCGGCGCGACGAGACGTCATGTGTCGGGCCCGTTGCTGCTCGGCGGGACGTGTCAATACCCGAGACATGGTGGACAGGTTGTGCCGGGGACATGGTGGACAGTCCGCGGGTGGGGTGGGGGTGGTGGACGTCTCGGGCGCCCGAGCTCGACGTCGAGGCCGGCACGCCCGAGGACTGGCAGCACCCCTGCGCGGGGCGCACACACGTGACGGGGCGGAGTGCACGGTGTCGCCGACCCCTGCGCGTGGCGCACACACTCCACCGCCCCGAGCGCTCGGTGGCACCGATCCCTGCGCGTCGCGCACACATCGGCGGCGCCGCGCGCAGGCCATGCGGACGGAACCCGCGATGTGTGCGCGACGCGCTGGAGTCCCCAGAAGCGTGCCGAGGACCCGCGGGAAGTGTGCGCGACGCGTCGGGATCACCACGACTGCGCCGAGGACGGGCCGGTGTGTGCTTGACGCGCTGGAGTCCACGGAAGGGTGTCGCGGCCCGGCCGGAGTGTGTGCGCCACGCGGAGAAGTCAGCAGGACCGTGCCGTGCCGTGCCCGAGGTTGTGGAGTCAGGGGTGCGGCGACCGGGCGAGTTCGGCGTTCACGCGGGACGGCCAGGCCGGGCCGCCGTAGACGAAGCCGGTGTAGGACTGCACGAGCGTCGCCCCGGCCTCGAGGCGCCGGCGGGCCTCCGCGGCGTCGGCGATCCCGCCGACGGAGACGATCGTCAGGCGGCCACCGACGCGGGCCACGAGGCGGTCGAGGATCGCGCGCGCGGGCTCGACCAGTGGGGCGCCGGACAGGCCGCCGGCGCCCGCGGCGTCGACGACGGCGGGGTCGGTGACCAGACCCGTGCGTGCCACGGTGGTGTTGGTGGCGACGATGCCGTCGAGGCCGGCGGCGACCGCGAGGTCGGCGACCGCGTCGACACCGGCGCCGTCGAGATCGGCGGTGATCTTGACCAGCAGCGGCGTGGCGCCGATCTCGTCGCGGACGGCGGTGAGCAGCGGCTCGAGGGCGTCCACCCCCTGGAGGTCCCGCAGCCCCGGCGTGTTCGGGGAGGAGACGTTGACGACGACGTAGTCGGCGTGGGGGCCGAGGGTGCGGGCCGAGTAGCGGTAGTCGGCGACCGTCCGCTCCGGGCCGGACGCGGCCTTGGACTTGCCGATGTTGACCCCGAGGACGGTCCCCAGGGGACCTGCGGCCCGCAGGGCGGCGAGCCGCTCCGCCACGACGTCGGCGCCGGCGTTGTTGAAGCCCATGCGGTTGACCAGGGCGCGGTCGTCGGGGAGACGGAAGAGCCGCGGACGGGGGTTGCCCGGCTGCGGGCGGGCGGTGACGGTGCCGATCTCGACGGCGCCGAAGCCGAGGCGGGCGAGCCCACGCACGCCCTCGGCGTCCTTGTCGTAGCCCGCGGCCACCCCGAGCGGCGACGGGAACTCCAGCCCCATGGCGGTGACGGCCAGCGACGGATCGGGCGTGCGCTCGGGGATCACGGGGGTCGCCGCGGCGAGGGCGCGGAGTCCGATGCGGTGGGTCCGCTCGGCGGGGACGCGGACGGCGACGTGGCGGAACAGGTTCTCGTAGAGGGTCATCCGTCGTACTTCGCGCGCAGCTCCCGCAGTCGCCGGACCGCCTGCACGGCGTGCTCCCGGTCGACGGCCTGGATCGCGGAGACCACGAGGTACTCGTCGTCGGGCAGGTCGATCCGGGCGAACTGGGCGCCGTCGGGGAAGCTGACGCCGACGACGTCGTCCCACGCGACGCGCCGCGTGAGGATCGTCGCGCGGACCTCGACCCCGCCGGAGCCCGCCCGGAGGCGGGGCCGGGTGAACAGCAGCGCGCAGCCCGCGAGGATCGCCCCGAGGACCACCATCGCGACCTGGTCGGCGGGGCGGAAGTTGAAGCCCGCGGACTGGACGTAGACCAGCAGGGCGCCGGTGGCGAAGAACGCGAACAGCAGGACGGCGAGCACCCACGCGACCCAGCGGATCCGGCGCGGGCGGACCTCCAGCTCGACGGGGCCGAGCTCCAGGCCCTCCGGCGGGACGACGACCGGCGAGTCGGCACTCATCGGGCGAACCGGACCGGCGCGCGGTGCGCCCCGTCGCGCAGTCCCTGCACCGTCAGCGCCGCGTCCAGGGCGGCGACGACCGCCTCGAAGCCCTTGTCCTCGGTGGACTGCGGGGTGCCCGCGCGCTCCCAGGCCTGGTCGAGGTCCTCCGTCGTCAGGACCCCGTTGCCGACCGGCGTGCGCTCGTCGAGCCCGACCCGCAGCAGCCCCGCCGTCACCGCGTCGCAGACGTAGTCGAAGTGGGGGGTGGCGCCACGGATGACCACGCCGAGCCCGACGACGGCGTCGTGGCCGGCGGCGAGCGCCTGGCACACCACGGGCAACTCCATCGCCCCGGCGACGCGCACGACCGTGGGGTGCTCGACGTTGCCGCGCTCGGCGGCGAGCAACGCCCGCTCCAGCATCGTCTCGACGATCTCGGCGTTCCACCGGGTGGCGGCGATGCCCAGCCGCAGGCCGGTCGCGTCGGGGACCGCGATCTCCGGGCGTCCCTGGGTGCTCATGCGCCGGACTCGCTGCTCGCCAGACCGGCCTCGTACACGTCCAGCCCCTCGAGGTCGTGGCCCATGCGGTCGCGCTTGGTGCGCAGGTAGCGCAGGTTCTCCGGCGTGGCGCGCAGCGGGAGGGCGACCCGGTCGAGGATCTGCAGGCCGTAGCCCTCGAGCCCCGCCCGCTTCTCCGGGTTGTTCGTCAGCAGGCGCATGCTCTTGATGCCGAGGTCGGCGAGGATCTGGGCGCCCGTGCCGTAGTCGCGGGCGTCGGCGGGCATGCCGAGCGCGAGGTTCGCGTCGACGGTGTCCGCCCCGGCGTCCTGCAGCTGGTAGGCCTGCAGCTTGTGGATCAGCCCGATCCCCCGGCCCTCGTGGCCGCGCACGTAGAGGACCACCCCGCGACCCTCGGCGGCGACCGCGGCCATCGCCGCGTCGAGCTGGGGGCCGCAGTCGCAGCGGCGGGACCCGAGCACGTCGCCGGTCAGGCACTCGGAGTGCACGCGGACCAGCACGTCCTCGCCGTCGCCGAGGTCGCCGTAGACCAGGGCGAGGTGCTCGATGCCGTCGAGCAGCGAGTCGTAGCCGTAGGCCTCGAACTCGCCGTGCACGGTGGGCAGGTGCGCGTGCGCGACCTGGGCGACCTGCTTCTCGGACCGGCGCCGGTAGGCGATGAGGTCCTTGATCGTGATGAGCGCGAGGTCGTGCTCGTCGGCGAAGACCGCGAGCTCCTCGTAGCGCGCCATCTCGCCGTCGTCCTTCTGGGAGACGATCTCGCAGATCGCGCCGGCGGGCTCGAGCCCGGCGAGGCGGGCGAGGTCGACCGCGGC
Source organism: Actinomycetospora sp. NBRC 106378 (assembly GCF_030269685.1). Lineage (GTDB taxonomy): Bacteria > Actinomycetota > Actinomycetes > Mycobacteriales > Pseudonocardiaceae > Actinomycetospora. The sequence continues at coordinate 228,347 of NZ_BSTT01000003.1, read as the reverse complement.
CTCGGTGTGGCCGGGGCGGCGCAGCACGCCGCCCTCGCGGGCCCGCAGCGGGACGACGTGACCGGGGCGGGAGAGGTCCGTGGCGGCCGACTCGGGGTTCGCGAGGACCCGGATGGTCCGCGCCCGGTCGGCGCCCGAGATCCCGGTGCCGATGCCCTCGCGGGCGTCCACGGACACGGTGTAGGCCGTGCCGTGCCGGTCCTGGTTGATGGAGTGGGCCGGGGGCAGGTCGAGGCGGTCGCACGCGTCGCCGGTCAGCGGTACGCAGATGTAGCCCGAGGTGTAGCGCACCATGAACGACACGAGCTCCGGCGTCGCCATCTGCGCGGCGAAGATCAGGTCGCCCTCGTTCTCGCGGTCCTCGTCGTCGACCACGACGACGGCCTTGCCCGCGGCGATGTCCTCGATGGCCCGCTCGATGTGCTCGAAGCCGTCCACGTGGTTCATGCTCCCGACTCCGTTCCCGCCGACTGCGGCACGGCTCCCGTGCCGAGCAGCCGCTCGACGTACTTGGCCACGACGTCGACCTCCAGGTTCACGGTGGCACCGACCTCGCGCGACCCGAGCGTCGTCTCCGCGAGGGTGGTGGGGATCAACCCGACGGCGAACCCGTCGTCGTCGACCTCGGTCACGGTGAGGCTCACGCCGTCCACGGCGATGGAGCCCTTCTCGACGATGTAGCGGGCGATGCCCACCCCGCCGTCGGCGGCCCGCGGCGTGCTGAAGCGCACCGCGGTCCAGTGCTCGGAGGCCTCGATCGCGGCGACCGTCGCGGTGCCGTCGACGTGGCCCTGCACGATGTGTCCGCCGAGGCGGGCGCCCGCGGCCAGGGCGCGTTCGAGGTTGACCGGCGTGCCGGTGGCGGCGTCGGCGAGGCTGGAGCGGCGCAGGGTCTCCCCCATGACGTCCACGGCGAACGAGTCCGGGGCCGGGTCGACCACGGTCAGGCAGACGCCGTTGACCGCGATCGAGTCGCCCGGCCGGGCGTCGGAGACCACCAGCGGACCGCGGATCCGCAGTCGCGCGGCGTCCGCCTGCGGGGTGACGTCGACGATCTCGCCGACCTCCTCCACGATCCCCGTGAACACTCGCGGCTCCCTGCCCGTCGATTCCGGTCGTCGTCGACCCTGTACGAACGACCTCGCCTGCATCTTCCTCGCGTGGCCGCGCTCCACCGGTGTCGTTCCCGGTGACAACCACCACTGCTCAGGTTACTCGCGGGTAGTCAGCGAACGGTGCGGGGAGACGGCCGCCGCCTGCTCGCGCAGCGCCGCGACCGCCCGTGCCGGGTCGTCCGCGCCGTAGACCGCGCTGCCGGCGACGAAGCAGTCGACGCCGGCCTCGGCCGCCTGCTCCACGGTGTCGGCACCGATCCCGCCGTCGATCTCCACGAGGACCCTGAGGTGTCCGGTGTCGACCAGACGCCGCGCCGTGCGCACCTTGTCCAGCACCCGCGGCATGAAGCTCTGCCCGCCGAACCCCGGCTCCACGCTCATGATCAGCAGCGTGTCGTAGTCCGCGAGGACCTCGATCCAGTCCTCGAGCGGGGTGTCCGGCTTCACCGACAGCCCGGCCAGCGCGCCTGCCGCCCGGAGGTCCTTCGCGATCTTGCGCGGGTCGTGCGCCGCCTCGGCGTGCACCGTGACGTTGTGCGCGCCCGCCTCCGCGTACGGCGGGGCCCACCGGTCCGGGTCCTCGATCATGAGGTGGCAGTCCAGCGGGATGTCGGTCGCCTTCAGCAGGCTCTCCACCACCGGGAGGCCGAGCGTCAGGTTCGGCACGAAGTGCGCGTCCATGACGTCGACGTGCAGCCAGTCGGAGCCGTGTACCGCGGCGGCCTCGTCGGCGAGCCGGGCGAAGTCCGCGGACAGGATGCTGGGTGCGATGAGCGGGGCGGGCACGGCGCCAGTCTCCCGCACCCGCGATCAGCCGGTGCGCCGCAGGGTGGCGCAGTACATGGCGTCGGTGCCGTGCCGGTGCGGCCAGAGCTGCAGGCCGGGGCCCTTCCCGACGTCGGCCCCGATCAGCTCGGGCAGGCTCGCGGCGGTGTCCAGCACCTCGGCGCCGGTCGCCTCGACGACCGCCCGGACGACGTCGACGGTCTCCGCCGGGTGCGGCGAGCAGGTCGCGTAGGTGACGACGCCGCCGGGGCGCACCCGCTCCAGGGCGTGGGCGAGCAGGTCGCGCTGCAGGGCGGTGAGGTCGGCGACGTCCTCCGGCCGGCGGCGCCAGCGGGCCTCCGGACGGCGCCGCAGCGCCCCGAGGCCCGTGCACGGTGCGTCGACCAGGACGCGGTCGTAGGCCGCCTCGGGCAGCGCGATCTCCCGGGCGTCGCCGGTGTGCACCCGCACGGGCAGGCCCGCCGTGGCCTTCTCGACCAGCGCCGCGCGGTGCGGGGCGCGGTCGACGGCGTCGAGGGTCGCGCCGGTGATCGCCGCCAGCGCGCCGAGCAGGGCGGCCTTCCCACCCGGTCCGGCGCACAGGTCGAGCCACAGCTCGTCGCGGCCCTCGAGCGGGGCGCGGGCCGCGGCGAGGGCGACGAGCTGGCTGCCCTCGTCCTGCACGGCGGCGAGCCCCTCGCGGATCGGTTCGAGGTCGCCGGGGTCGCCGCCCTCGGTGAGCAGCACCCCGTAGGGCGAGTACGGCGTCTCCTCGCCCCCGGTGACGGCGGCGAGCTCCTCGGCGCTGATCTCCCCGGGCCGGGCGGCGAGGTGCACGGCGGGACGGGCGTCGTCCGCGGCGAGGGCCGCGTCGAGCTCCGAGGACGGCAGGGCGTCGGCGAAGACCTCGGCGATCCAGCGCGGGTGGGCGTGGACGAAGGCGAGGTGGCCGACGGGGTCGGACGCCGCGTCGGGCGCGAGCTCGGCCACCCAGCCCGCCTCGTCGCGCTCGGCGACCCGGCGCAGCACGGCGTTGACGAACCCGGTGGGCTTCGAGCCGGCCCGCGAGCGGACGAGCTCCACGGTGGCGCCGACCGCGGCGTGCGCGGGGATCCGGGTCCGCAGCAGCTGCTGTGCACCGAGGCGCAGGGCGTCGAGGACGACGCCGTCGAGCCGGTCGAGGGGCCGGTCCACGCAGGCCCCGAGGACCGCGTCGAGCAGGCCCTGGGCCCGGCACGCCCCGTAGGCCAGATCGGTCGCGAGCGCGGCGTCGCGTCCGGAGACGCGGCGTTCGCGCAGCAGCTTCGGCAGCGTGAGGTTCGCGTACGCGTCGTCCTCGCGGACCGCGCGCAGGGTGTCCAGCGCCGCCTCGCGGGCCTGGTCGCCGTCCGGGGGCCGGTTCGGCGCGGTGCGCCCCCGGGGCGGGCCGGAGCGGTGCGGGCGGCCGGGCTTGCGGCGCGGCCCGCGCCCGGAGCGGTGTCCCCCGGGCGGGACGGAGCTGTCGGTCATGCCTCTGCCGTCTCCTCGCTCGGGTCGAACCGCTCGCCGGGGGCGGGCTGGGCGCCGCGGCTCCAGTCGACGGCGGGCATCATCGGCTTCCCCGCCGGCTGCACGGTGCTCAGGGCGACCGGCGCCGCGGCGGTGCCCACCAGCACGCGCGTGCGCTCGACGACGATCTCCCCGGGGGCGAGGTCGTCGAAGCCCGTCGTCGTGACCGGCCCGATCTTCATGCGCGTGCCACGGAACTCCGTCCAGGCCCCCGGCGCGGGGGTGACCGACCGGACGTGTCGGTCGATCGCGAGCGGCGGGTCGGTCCACCGGACGCGGGCGTCGTCGACGGTGACCTTGGGGGCGAGCGACACGCCGTCGTCCGGCTGGGGCACGGGGTGCAGCGACCCGTCCGCGATGCCGTCGAGGGTGGCCGCGAGGAGGTCGGCGCCGCTGTGGCTGAGCCGCTCGAGCAGGGCGCCCGCGGTGTCGTGGTCGTCGATCTTCTCGGTGACCGTCCCGAACACCGGGCCCGTGTCCATGCCCGCCTCGAGCCGGAACGTGCTCGCGCCGGTGATCGCGTCGCCGGCGCGGATCGCGGCCTGCACGGGCGCGGCCCCCCGCCACGCGGGCAGGAGGGAGAAGTGCAGGTTGACCCAGCCGTGCGTCGGGATCGCGAGGGCGGCCGGGCGCAGCAGGTTGCCGTAGGCGACGACGGGCGCGCAGTCCGGGGCGAGGGCCGTGAGCCGGTCGAGGAACCCGGGGTCGGAGGCCTTCGCGGGCGTCAGGACCTCGACCCCGGCCTCGTCGGCGAGCTGCCCGACCGGCGAGCGCTGCAGCCGACGCTTCCGGCCGGCGGGCGCGTCGGGCCGGGTGACCACCGCGACGACCTCGTGCGCGGTGCCCTCCAGGAGGCGGCGCAGCGAGGGCACGGCCGGTTCCGGGGTGCCGGCGAAGACGAGCCGCATCTAGCGGACGCCCCCGAACAGCGGGTTGGCGTGCGGGTTCTGCTGGATCCGCGGTGGCGCCGTCGGGTCGAACCACTCCGCCTGCCGGATCGCGGCCATCGCCTCCTTGCGGGTGGCCGCGTCGAGCCGGTCGAGGAACAGCACGCCGTCGAGGTGGTCGGTCTCGTGCTGGATCGCCCGGGCCAGCATCGCCGTGCCCTCGATCCGTACCGGCTCGCCGTGCATGTCCCAGCCGGTGGCGACCACGTGGTCGTAGCGGGTGCAGTCCCACCGGAACCCGGGGATCGACAGGCAGCCCTCGGGGCCGGTCTGCTCGGTGTCGTCCAGGACGTTCCACGTCGGGTTGACCAGGTGGCCGTGCATGTCCTCGCCGGTGCGGTAGGTGAACACCCGCAGCCCCACGCCGATCTGGGGGGCGGCGAGCCCGGCGCCGCCCTGCTCGCGCATCGTCTCGTCGAGGTCGGCGACGAGCTGCCGGAGCTCCCTGTCGAACGTGGTCACCTCGGTGGCGCGTTCCCGCAGGACGGGATCCCCGAAGTAGCGGACGGGCTGGACGGTCACGGTCGTCCAGTCTAGGCGCGCGTCCGCTCCGGCCCGATCGCCGTCCGCCTGCAGCCGGTCGGGCGCCGGAGATCCCGACGAGCGGAGCGAAGTGCGCGCTCAGCGCCCACTTCGCTCCGCGCGATCGGATCTTCGCGTCGGGCCGGGCGTTCTGCCGGCACGAGGGTTCCCCTCACGCGCGGGGGCGCGATGGATCACCGCGTCCCGCGAGGGGAGGACCCGAGCGCTCTGGTGGCACGAGGGATCCCCTCACGCGCGGGGGTGGGGCCGCTCAGAGCGGGTCGTGCGGGTCGAGCACGATCCGGACCGGCTCGCGCTCGCGGCGGGCACCGCGGACGGCCTGGGCCTCCTGCAGGGCCTTCGCGAGGTCCCGTCCGGCCGGGCGCGGCACCCGGACGAGCGTGCGCTCGGCCCGCTCGGTGCGCTCCTCGGCTCCGGGGAGGCGGGTGCCCGGCGGCAGCTCGACGGGCCCGAGGACGTCGGCCGTGTCGGGCAGGCGGGCGGTGTCGACGAGGTCGCGCAGGGCCGCGGGCTCGCCGTCGAGGGCGGCCATCCGGACGGCGGGTGGCAGGCCCAGCTCGGTGCGCGCGTCGAGCTCGGCGCCCGCGTGGCCGGCCGGGTCCCAGCGCACGAGCGCCTGCACGGCCGGCAGGTTCGACTCGGCCACGACCACGACCCGGCCGCCCTCGGGGCCCGGCCGCACCAGGTCCGCCGCGGCGAACCACCGACGCACGGTGTCCTCGGCCGCGCGGAGCTCGGGGCGGGCGAGCAGGGCCGCACCGTCGAGCAGCAGGGCCGCGCCGTACCCGCCGTCGGCCGGGGGCTCCGCGCCCGGGGTGGCGACGACGATGGCAGGAGCGGCGTCGACCGTGCCGAGGATCGCCGTCCCGCCGCCGGAGCTGCGGACCACCGTCTGCGGGAAGGCCCGGCCGAGCTCCTCCGCCGTTCGTCCGGCGCCCACGACGGTCGCGCGCAGGCGGGGCGAGGCGCACGCCGGGCAGCGGTAGTTCGTGGCGGGCCGCCCGCACCAGCGGCAGGTCGGCGGGGCGGGTACATCCTCGGTGCCGGCCGGGATGCCGAGCGGGCCGTGGCAGTGCCGGCACCGGGCGGGTTCGCGGCACTGCGCGCACGCGATCGCCGGGAGGTAGCCCCGCCGGGGCACCTGGACCAGCACCGGGCGCCCCGCCGCGAGGGCGCCGCGCGCCGCCTCGAACGCGACCGACGGGATGCGGGCCGCCCGGGCGGTGGGGTCGCGCAGCAGCTGGCGCTCGTCCTCCCCGATCGCGGTCACCCGCGGCGCGTGCTCGCGGACCCGCGTGCGCTCGGCGACGATGGGGTGCGCCCACCCGCTGCGGACCAGCACCTCGGCCTCCGCCGTGCGGGTGGTGCCCGCGACGAGCAGCGCGGCCCCGCTGCCGTGGGCGCGGGCGATGAGGACGTCGCGGGTGTGCGGGTAGGGCGCCCGGGGTTCGGTGTGCGAGTCGTCGCCGTCGTCCCAGACCACGAGCAGGCCCGGGTCGCGCACCGGGGCGAACGCGGCGGCGCGGGTACCGATCGCGAGGCGCTTGCGGCCCCGCGACACGGCGAGCCAGCGTCGGTACCGCTCGGCGGGCCCGAGGTCGGCGGCGAGCGCGGCGACGTGCTCCTCCCCCACGACCTCCACGCACGCCGCGTGCAGCCGGTCCAGATCCCGCCGGTCGGGGACGACGACGACGGCGCTCCGGTCGGCCGCGAGCGCGGCCCGGGCCGCCTCGGCCAGGCGACGCGGCCAGTCCTCGCCGGGCAGCGCCTGCCACACGGCGTGCGCCGGTCGGTGGGCGGCGAGCGCCTCGAGGAAGGCCGCACCCCGCGGGTAGACCGCCCAGCCGCCGTCGTCGTCGGGACCCGGCGGCGGACCCGGGACCGGCGCCGTGTCGGGGTCCTCCTTCTCCACCCGCGCGTGCCTCGGCGGGAGGGCGAGGCGCAGCACGTCGGCGAGCGTGCCGGCGTAGCGGTCGGCGACCGTGCGGCACAGCGCCGCGAGTTCGGGCGCGAGCACCGGCTCCGGCGAGACGACCTTCTCCAGCCACTGCAGGCGACCGTCGTGCTCGGTGGTGTCGGACCGGTCGAGCACGTAGCCGTCCACGACGCGTCCGGCGAAGCGCACCCGCACACGGGCCCCGACGACGGCCGTCCCGTCGAGCTGCACGGGCACGCGGTAGTCGAAGGGCCGGTCGAGGTGCGGGAGCGGGACGTCGACCGCGACCGAGGCGACGGAGTTCGACTCCGCGGGCAGCCGCTCGTTGTGCTTCGGGGGTTTCGCGGCCTTCTCGGTCTTCCCGACGGCGGGTGGAGCCGGGACGGGCATGCCGGGCAGCGCCAGCAGCGCCTCGTCGCCCGGTGATCCGCCCACGGGCGCCGGTCTACCAGAACGCCCCGACCGCCCGGGCGACGATGGGGCGAACCTGCCACTGGATGCAGGCAACGACGCTTTCCTGCCACGGAGGGGGAACGACGACGGCCCGGCCGCCCCTGTCGCGGGGCGGCCGGGCCGTGTGTCTGACCGGGTCGGACGAGCGTCAGCCGGCGATCGACTTCAGCTGGTCGGCACGGTCGGTGCGCTCCCAGGGGAGGTCGAGGTCGTCGCGGCCGAAGTGGCCGTACGCCGCGGTCGGCTGGTAGATCGGGCGCAGCAGCTCGAGGTCACGGACGATCGCGCCGGGACGCAGGTCGAACACCTCGGCGATGGCCTTCTCGATCTTGGCCGGGTCCACGTTGGCGGTGCCGAAGGTCTCGAGGAACACGCCCACGGGCTCGGCCTTGCCGATGGCGTAGGCGAGCTGGACCTCGGCGCGGCGTGCGAGGCCGGCGGCGACCACGTTCTTCGCCACCCAGCGGCCCGCGTACGCGGCGGAGCGGTCCACCTTCGACGGGTCCTTGCCCGAGAACGCGCCGCCGCCGTGGCGGGCGTAGCCGCCGTAGGTGTCGACGATGATCTTGCGGCCGGTCAGGCCGGCGTCGCCCATGGGGCCACCGGTGACGAAGCGACCGGTCGGGTTGACCAGGATGCGGGTGTTCGACGAGTCGAGGTCGATGCCCTCGAGCACGGGCGCGATGACCTTCGAGCGGATGTCGGGCGCGAGCATCTCGTCGAGGTCGATGTCCGCGGCGTGCTGCGTGGACAGGACGACGGTCTCGACGCCGACCGGCTTGTCGCCGTCGTAGGCGATGGTGACCTGGGTCTTGCCGTCGGGACGCAGGTAGGGCAGGACGCCCTCGCGCCGGACGTTGGTCAGCTTGCGCGCGAGCCGGTGGGCGAGCCCGATCGGCAGCGGCATGAGCTCGGGGGTGTCGGCGTCGGCGTAGCCGAACATGAGGCCCTGGTCGCCCGCGCCCTGCTTCGCGATCGCGTCCTCGGAGCCCTCGACGCGGGACTCGTAGCCCTCGTCGACGCCCTGGGCGATGTCGGCGGACTGCGCGCCGATGGAGATGGAGACACCGCAGGTCTCGCCGTCGAAGCCCTTGGCCGACGAGTCGTACCCGATGTCCAGGATCGTCTTGCGGACGATGTCGACGTAGTTGACGTGCGCGTTGGTGGTGACCTCGCCGGCCACGTGGACCTGGCCGGTGGTCACCATCGACTCGACGGCGACGCGGCTCTTCGGGTCCTGCGCCAGCAAGGCGTCCAGAATGCCGTCGGAGATGGCGTCACAGATCTTGTCCGGGTGGCCCTCGGTGACGGACTCGGAAGTGAACAAACGCCTAGCGGGCACAATTTCTCCCTGCCTCGACAGTGGGACGGGCCAACAGTAACGGCATCCGGCCCAACTGGCAGGCCCCTGACCGGCCGCTTTGCGCAGCGCGTCACAGACCGGTTGTGCGCCGTCACGAGGTGTGGGAGTGGATTTCCCGACGATTCCCGACCACGCTCCGTGGTCGGACGGTCACGCCAGGCGCTCGGCCACGGTGTCCCAGACCCGCGCCGCGAGCGCCGCCTTCGACCCCATCGGCAACTGCGTGGACGACCCGTCGGCGCCCAGGAGCCACCCCTCGTTGTCGGCGCCCTCGAAGGCGTTGTGCCCGGTGGGACCCCCCACGGCGTTGACGACGAGGTAGTCGCTGCCCTTCCGTTCGAGCTTCGCGCGCCCGAAGGTGAGGACGTCGTGGTCGGCGTCCCCGGTCTCCGCGGCGAAGCCGATGACCAGCCGGCCGGGCACCTGCTCGGCCACGAGCTCGGCGAGGATGTCCGGGTTCCGTGTGAGACGGATCGCGTCCGGCTCCCCCGGCCCCTTCTTGATCTTGAATCCGGCGACGTCGACCGGGCGGAAGTCGGCCACGGCGGCGGCCATCACGACCACGTCGGCGTCCTTGCCCGCGTCGAGGACCGCGGAGCGCATCTCCTCGGTGGTGCGCACCCGCACCACGTCGACGGCGGCCGGCGGTTCGAGGTCGGCGGTGGTGCCGGCGACGAGCGTGACGTGCGCGCCGCGCTGCGCGGCGACCCGGGCGAGCGCGTAACCCTGGCGGCCCGACGAGCGGTTGCCGAGGGTGCGCACGGGGTCGAGCGGTTCGGCGGTGCCGCCTGCGGAGACGACGACGTGGCGTCCCTCGAGGTCGCGCGGCAACGCGTCGGGCGCCTCGAGGAGCAGGCGGACGAACTCCGCGATCTCGACGGGCTCGGGCAGACGGCCCGGCCCGGAGTCGGCACCGGTGAGCCGGCCGGAGGCGGGCTCGAGGACGATCGTGCCGCGGCGGCGGAGGGTGGCGACGTTGTCCACCGTCGCCGGGTGGTCCCACATCTCCGTGTGCATCGCCGGGACGGCGAGCACCGGACATCGCGCGGTGAGCAGCGTGGACGTGAGCAGGTCGTCCGCGCGGCCCGCCGCCATCCGCGCGAGCAGGTCGGCGGTGGCGGGGGCGCACACGACGAGGTCGGCCCGGCGTCCCAGCGCGACGTGGGTCACGTCCGGGACGTGCTCGAAGACCCCGGTGAGGACCTCGCGCCCGGACAGCGCCTCGAAGGTGGCCGCGCCGATGAACTGCAGGGCGTTCGGCGTGGCCACCACCTGCACGCCGTGCCCGGCCTCGCGGAGCCGCCGGAGCAGCTCGCAGGCCTTGTAGGCGGCGATGCCGCCGGACACGCCGAGGACGATCTCAGCCATGGCTCCCGACTTCTCGTCGCTGCACTCGCCCGGCTCCGGTGCCCGATCCGGGAAGGTGTTACTCGCCCTCGGTGTGCTCGAGCAGGTGGGAGTGGATCTCACGCATGGCGATCGAGAGGGGCTTCTCGCGCGGGCCCGGCTCCACGAGCGGGCCGACGTACTCGAGCAGGCCCTCGCCGAGCTGGGCGTAGTAGTCGTTGATCTGACGCGCCCGCTTGGCCGCGTAGATCACCAGCGCGTACTTCGAGCTGACGGTCTCCAGCAGCTCGTCGATCGGCGGGTTGGTGATGCCCTCGGGCACGTCGTGGAATCCACCGGTGACGCGGCTGGTGGTGATGCTCATTCACTGGCTCCTGCGGATCGGGGTCCGACGGCGCCCGCGCGGGTGTCCGTGCAGGCAGCGGCGTCGGACGGGTGTGCCAAGTCTACCAATCGCCGCGCGGTCTCCCGGACGTCGTGGTTCACCAGGTGCTCGTCGAACTCGCGGGACGCGTCGAGTTCGATGCGGGCGGTGGCCAGACGCCGGTCGATCACGTCCTGCGGCTCGGTGCCCCGGCCGGTCAGCCGGTCCACCAGGACCTCCCAGGACGGAGGTTCGAGGAACACCAGCAGGGCGTCCGGTCGACGCTGCCGGACCGCCCGGGCGCCCGCAAGGTCCAGCTCGAGCAGCACCGGCTCGCCCGCGGCCAGGTGCGCCTCGACCGGGGCGGCCGGGGTTCCCGACCGGTGCAGCCCGCGGTGGATCGAGGCCCACTCCAGCATCTCGCCCTCGTCGACCATGCGGTCGAAGTCGGACTCGGTGACGAAGTGGTACTCGCGACCGTCCTGCTCCCCCGGGCGGGCCGCCCGGGTGGTGGCCGAGACGCTGAACCACAGCGGCGCGTCCATCCGTCGCAGCTCCGCCACGACGGTGCTCTTCCCGACGCCGGACGGGCCGGCGAGGACGAGCAGACGTCCCCGCCCGCCCGTCGCTCCACCGTCGTGCGTCACTCCCCGTCGAACTCCGCGAGCAGCGCCTTGCGCTGGCGCTCGCCGAGCCCGCGCAGCCGTCGGCTGGGGGCGATCTCGAGGCGCTCCATGATCTGCTGCGCGCGCACCTTGCCGACGCCCGGGAGGGCCTCGAGCAGGGCCGAGACCTTCATCTTGCCGAGCACCTCGTCGGAGTCGGCCTGCTCGAGCACGTCACCGAGGGTGGTACCGCCGCGCTTGAGCCGCTCCTTGAGCTCGGCCCGGGCGCGGCGGGCAGCGGCGGCCTTCTCCAGCGCGGCCGCCCGCTGCTCCTCGGTCAGCTCGGGAAGTGCCACGGTCTCCTCCGATATCTGTGGATGGGTCTCCGGGCTCCCGCGCACCGCGCGAACGCCCTCGTCGCTGGCGAACGTACCGTCTGGGGTGGGAGTCCACAGTCCTCGGGTGTCCGGGGTGTGAACGGTCTCGTCGTCCGCGGACACCCGCCGCGCGCCGCGTCCCGCCGCTCGGCGGGGGACGGTCGGTGCCTGCTACGCGCCGATCGGTCCGGCGGGCAGCGCGAGGGCACGCAGGGCGCCGTTCAACGCGAGACACGCGTCGCGCAGCGCCTCCGGGTCGGGCCCGTGGGCGAGGACCTCCCGCGAGCTCGACGGGACGACGGGTCCGGTCCCGTCGGCGAACGTCCGCGCGAGGTCGTCCGGGGTCGCGCCCTGCGCACCGAGCCCCGGGACGAGGACCGGACCGCGCAGGCGCGTGAGGTCGAGGCCGTGCGCCCGCCCGGTCGTGCCGCCGGTGGCGCCGACGACCACGCCCGCCGGTCCGCTCCCGGCCGCGCCGGCCCGTGCGGTGTTCGCGGCCCCGCAGGCGTCCACGACGCTCTGCGCGACCTCACGCATCCCCGGGCTCGACGGGTCCGACAGCGAGGTCCACGACTGCGCCGACTGCACCGCCGCCGCCTCCGCGTTCGACGTCCGGGCCAGGACGAACACCCCGCGACCGGTCTCCGCGGCGAGGTCGAGCGCGGGCGTGAGCGACCCGACGCCGAGGTAGGGCGAGAGGGTCACCGCGTCGGCCGCGAGCGGTGAGGTGTCCGCCAGCCAGGCCCGGGCGTACGCGGTCATCGTCGAGCCGATGTCGCCGCGCTTCGCGTCGGCGATCGTCAGCAGCCCGGCGTCGCGGGCGTCGGCGAGGACCCGCTCCAGGGCTCGCACTCCCCCGCTGCCGTGCACCTCGAACAGCGCGACCTGGGGCTTGATCACGGCGACGTGTCCCGCGAGCGCGGCGACGGCGTCGCGCCCGAAGCGCTCCACCCCCGCCGCGTCGTCCTCGTGGCCCCACCGCGCGAGCAGGCCCGGGTGCGGGTCGATCCCCACGCAGAGCGGGCCGTGGGTCGCCACGGCCCCGCTCAGCCGGTCGGTGAAGGCCGCCCGGGGGGCGCTCATCCCTCGCCCGTCGCTTCGCTCGCCCGGCTCACACGCCCTCCGTGGCCCGGGCCTTCGCCAGCCGCTCGTGCAGCACCTGGAGTGGCGTGACGGTGATCTCACCCCGGATCACCGCCTCGATGCCCTGCACGGCGGCCGCCGCGCCCTGCACCGTGGTGATGCACGGGACCCCGACCTGGAGCGCCGCCGCACGGATCTCGTAGCCGTCGATGCGCGGGCCGGTGTGCCCGACCGGCGTGTTGATGATCATGCCGACCTCGCCCGCGAGGATCGTGTCGACGATGTTGTCCGGCCCCTCGAAGTGCTTGCGCACCACCTGCGCGGGGATGCCGTTGCGCTCCAGCACGCTCGCGGTCCCCGCCGTCGCGAGGATCTCGAAGCCGAGGTCGGCCAGCCGCTTCACCGGGAAGATCAGCGCCCGCTTGTCGCGGTTCGCCACCGAGACGAAGATCCGTCCCGACGTCGGGAGGGGTCCGGCCGCTGCGGCCTGCGCCTTCGCGAACGCGGTGGAGAAGGCGATGTCGATGCCCATCACCTCGCCGGTGGACTTCATCTCCGGGCCGAGCAGCGAGTCCACCCCGCGGCCGTCGGGCCGACGGAAGCGGTGGAAGGGCAGCACGGCCTCCTTGACCGCCACCGGGTGCTGGGCGGGCAGGTGCCCGCCGTCGCCGGTGGCAGGCAGCACGCCCTCGTGGCGCAGGCCGGAGATCGTCGCGCCGAGCATCACCCGGGCGGCCGCGCTCGCCAGCGGCACGCCGGTCGCCTTGGACACGAACGGCACCGTGCGGCTCGCCCGCGGGTTGGCCTCGAGGACGTAGAGCGTCTCGTCCTTCAGCGCGTACTGGACGTTCATCAGGCCGAGCACGCCGAGGCGCCGGGCCAGGGCCACCGTGGAGGCACGCACGACCTCGAGGTCGGACAGGCCCAGGGTGATCGGGGGCAGCGTGCACGACGAGTCACCGGAGTGGACCCCGGCCTCCTCGATGTGCTCCATGACCCCGCCGAGGTAGACCTCGCCGGTCGCGTCGCACAGCGCGTCGACGTCGATCTCGATGGCGTCGTCGAGGAACCGGTCGACGAGCACCGGGTGGTCGGGGGTGACCTCGGTGGCGCGGGCGATGTAGTCGGCCAGCGTCTCGTCGTCGTAGACGATCTCCATGCCGCGCCCGCCGAGCACGTACGAGGGCCGCACGAGGACCGGGTAGCCGATGTCGGCGGCGATCCGGCGGGCGCCGTCGAAGCTCGTCGCGGTGCCGTAGGGCGGGGCGGGCAGGCCCGCGTCGTCGAGGACGGCGCCGAACGCCCCGCGCTCCTCGGCGAGGTCGATCGCGGCCGGCGGCGTGCCCACGATGGGCACGCCCGCGGCCTCCAGGGCGGCGGCCAGCTTCAGCGGCGTCTGCCCGCCGAGCTGGACGACCACACCGGCGAGCCCGGCGGTCCAGCGGCCGTCGGCACCGCGGGTCGCGTCGCCGCCCCCGGAGAGCCGCTCGGAGTGGACCACCTCGAGCACGTCCTCCTCGGTGAGGGGCTCGAAGTACAGGCGGTCGGCCGTGTCGTAGTCGGTGGAGACCGTCTCCGGGTTGCAGTTGAGCATCACGGTCTCGAAGCCCGCCGCGCGCAGGCTCGTCGCGGCGTGCACGCACGAGTAGTCGAACTCGATGCCCTGCCCGATCCGGTTCGGACCCGAGCCCAGGATGATCACCTTGGGCCGCTCGTCCTGCGGGCCGACCTCGGACTCGGCCGCGGGGTCGGACTCGTAGGCCGAGTAGTGGTACGGCGTGCGCGCCTCGAACTCGGCGGCGCAGGTGTCCACGGTCTTGTAGACCGGCCGCACCCCGAGGCGGTGGCGCAGCGCGCGCACCCCCGCCTCGCCGGCGAGCTCGGGGCGCATTGTCGCGATCTGGGCGTCCGAGAGACCCGAGCGCTTGGCCCGGCGCAGCAGTCCGGCATCGAGCACCGGGGCCTCGGCGATCTCGCGGCGCAGCGCGACGATGCCCTCGATCTGCTCGACGAACCACGGGTCGATCCCGGAGGCGTCGCTGACCTCGGCGACCGTCGCGCCGAGACGCAGGGCCCGCTCGACGGCGTAGAGCCGCCCGTCGCGCGGCAGCGCCGCCTGCTTGAGGGCGTCGTCCTTCGAGAGGCCCGCGGGGTCGGGCCGCGTGCCGAAGCCGGCGTCCTTCGTCTCGGTGGAGCGCAGGGCCTTGTTCAGCGCCTCGGGGAAGCTGCGGCCGAGCGCCATCGCCTCGCCGACCGACTTCATCGTCGTGGTGAGCGTCGGGTCGGCGCCGGGGAACTTCTCGAAGGCGAACCGCGGCACCTTGACCACGACGTAGTCCAGCGTGGGCTCGAAGCTCGCCGGGGTCTCGCCGGTGATGTCGTTGGTGATCTCGTCGAGCGTGTAGCCGACGGCGAGCCGCGCGGCGATCTTCGCGATCGGGAAGCCGGTGGCCTTCGACGCGAGGGCCGAGGAACGGGAGACCCGCGGGTTCATCTCGATGACGACGAGGCGCCCGGTGGTCGGCTCCACCGCGAACTGGATGTTGCAGCCGCCGGTCTCGACGCCGACCTCGCGCAGCACCTGGATGCCGGTGTCGCGCATGACCTGGTACTCGCGGTCGGTCAGCGTCATCGCCGGGGCGACCGTCACCGAGTCGCCGGTGTGCACGCCCATCGGGTCGACGTTCTCGATGGAGCAGATGACGACGACGTTGTCCTTGCCGTCGCGCATCAGCTCGAGCTCGTACTCCTTCCAGCCGAGCACGGACTCCTCGATGAGGACCTCGTGGACGGGGCTCGCGGCGAGGCCGGTGCCCGCGAGGCGCTCGAGCTCCTCGTCGGTGTAGGCGAGGCCGGAGCCCAGACCGCCCATGGTGAACGAGGGCCGGATGACGACGGGGAGGCCGACCTCGGCCACCGTCGCACGGACCTCCTCCATGGAGTGGCAGACCTCGGAGCGCGGGACGTCGCCGCCGATCGAGCGGACGATGTCCTTGAACTTCAGCCGGTCCTCGCCACGCTGGATGGCGTCGACGTCGGCGCCGATCAGCTCGACGCCGTACCGCTCGAGCACGCCCGCGTCGTGCAGGGCGATCGCGGCGTTCAGCGCGGTCTGGCCGCCCAGGGTCGCGAGCAGCGCGTCGGGCCGCTCGGCCTCGATGACCTTGGTGATGTGCTCGACGTCGATCGGCTCGACGTAGGTGGCGTCGGCGATCTCCGGGTCGGTCATGATCGTCGCCGGGTTGGAGTTGACCAGCGACACGCGCAGGCCCTCCTCGCGCAGCACCCGGCAGGCCTGCGTGCCCGAGTAGTCGAACTCGGCGGCCTGCCCGATCACGATCGGGCCGGAGCCGATGACCAGGACGTGGTGGATGTCCTCGCGGCGCGGCATACCTCAGCGCCCTCCCATCAGGGCAGCGAAACGGTCGAAGAGATCCGCGGCGTCGTGCGGGCCCGCGGCCGCCTCCGGGTGGTACTGCACGGAGAACGCGGGGACGGCGGTGCAGGTCACGCCCTCGACCACGTCGTCATTCGGACAGCCGTGCGAGAGGTGCACCCGGCCGAACGGGGAGTCGACGTGCTCACCGGGCGTGCCCGCCAGCGCGAAGCCGTGGTTCTGGCTGGTGATGGCCACCGTGCCGGTGGTGTGGTCGACGACCGGCACGTTGATCCCGCGGTGGCCGTAGCGCAGCTTGAACGTGCCCATCCCGAGGGCCCGTCCGAGGATCTGGTTGCCGAAGCAGATGCCGAACAGCGGCACCCCGCGCTCCAGTACGCCGCGGGTGAGCTCGACGGCGTGCTCGGCGGTCGCCGGGTCGCCCGGCCCGTTGGACAGGAACACCCCGTCGGGGGACCCGTCGAGGAGCTCGTCGAGGGTGGTGCTGCTCGGGACCACCCGGGTCTCGATGCCGCGCTGCGCGAGCATCCGTGGCGTGTTCGCCTTGATGCCGAGGTCGAGCGCCGCCACCGAGAAGCGCCGTTCCCCCTCCGCCGGCACCACGTAGGGCTCGGCGGTGGTGACCGCGCCCGCGAGGTCGGCGCCCGCCATCTGCGGGCTGTCGCGGACCGCCTCGAGCATCTCGCGCTCGGTGGCGAGACCGTCGCCGGAGAACAGCCCGGCGCGCATCGACCCGTGCTCGCGCAGCCGGCGCGTCACCGCCCGGGTGTCCACGCCCGCGAGGCCCACGACGCCCTGCCGCTCGAGCTCGTCGGCGAGCGGGCGGCGGGACCGCCAGTTCGACGGCGTCCGCGTGGGGTCACGCACGACGTAGCCCGCGACGTGGATGCGGGTCGACTCGTCGTCCTCGTCGTTCCAGCCGGTGTTGCCGATGTGCGGCGCCGTCGCGACGACGATCTGTCGGTGGTAGCTCGGGTCGGTGAGCGTCTCCTGGTAGCCGGTCATCCCGGTGGTGAAGACGGCCTCCCCGAGGGTGCGGCCGGTCGCCCCGAAGGACTCGCCGCGGTGGACGGTGCCGTCCTCCAGCACCAGCAACGCCTCTGTCGGCTTCGTGTCCGTCCTGCTCACCCTGCAACCTTCCCGTCCTGCACGGTCCACCGTCCCCGCAGCATGGTGTGCACCACGGAGACCGGGAGTTCCATCCCCTCGTAGGGGGTGTTGTCGGCGATGCTCGCCAGGTCCGCCCCGCGCACCGTCCAGCGCGCCTCGGGGTCGACCAGGACGAGGTTCGCCGGTTCGCCGACCGTGAGCGGGCGGCCCTGGTCGGACAGCCCGGCGATCGCGGCCGGCACCTCGCTGCAGACCCGCGCCACGCCGCGCCAGTCGAGCAGACCCGTCGTCACCATGGTCGACGCGACCACCGACAGCGCGGTCTGCAGGCCCAGCATGCCGGGTCGGGCCTGCGACCACTCGCAGTCCTTGGCCTCCACCGCGTGCGGGGCGTGGTCGGTGGCGACGCAGTCGATCACGCCGTCGGCCAGCGCCCGGCGCAGCGCGAGGGTGTCGGCCTCGGGACGCAGCGGCGGGTTCACCTTGTGCACCGGGTCGTAGTCCTCGGCGGCGGTGTCGGTGAGCAGCAGGTGGTGCGGGGTGACCTCGGCGCTCACTGCGGCCGCCGTGCCCGGGAGCAGGTGCTCCCGGGCCCAGCGCAGCACCTCGACCGACCCCGCCGTCGACAGGTGGCAGACGTGCAGCCGGGCACCGGCGGCCGCCGCGAGCATCGCGTCGCGTGCGACGATCGACTCCTCGGCCGTCGCGGGCCAGCCGGTGAGACCGAGCCGGGCGGCGACCGGGCCCTCGTGGGCCTGGGCGCCGACCGTGAGCCGGTGGTCCTCGGCGTGCTGGGCGACGACGGCGTCCAGCGAGCGCGCGTACTCGAGGGCGCGCCGCATGATCAGCGGGTCGTTCACGCACCGGCCGTCGTCGGAGAACATCCGCACGCCGGCGGCCGAGGCGGCCATCATGCCCATCTCGGCCAGCTTCTCGCCGCCGAGCCCGACGGTGACCGCCCCCACCGGGTGCACGTCGACCAGACCGACCTCGCGGCCGCGGCGCCAGACGTGCTCGACGACGACCGGCGAGTCCTGCGTCGGGTTCGTGTTCGGCATCGCGAACACCGCGGTGTAGCCGCCGAGCGCCGCCGCGGCCGAACCGGTGGCGATTGTCTCGGCCTCCTCGCCGCCCGGCTCGCGCAGGTGGGTGTGCAGGTCGACCAGGCCCGGCAGCGCGACGAGCCCGTCGGCGTCCAGGGTCTCGTCGGGGTCGTCGAGCGCGTCGACGAGCACCCCGTCGCGGACGTACAGGTCCGTCGGGTCCTCGCCGTAGGGCCGGACGTTCGCGATCCTGATCGTGGTCATGCCACGTCCTCTCCGGCCAGCAGGTGGTAGAGCACGGCCATCCGTACGTGGACCCCGGCGGTGACCTGCTCGCTGATCGCGGCACGGTCCGAGTCCGCCACCGCGCTCGCGATCTCCATGCCGCGCACCGCGGGTCCGGGGTGCAGGACGACGGCGTGGTCGGGCAGCGTGTCGGCGCGGCGGGCGCTCAGCCCGAACCGCACCGCGTACTCCCGGGCGCTCGGGAAGAAGCCGCCGTGCATCCGCTCGGCCTGCACGCGGAGCATCATCACCGCGTCCGGTCCGGTGGCGAGGTGGCCGTCGAGGTCGTGGGTGACCGTCACCGGCCACGCCTCCACCCCCGCGGGCAGCAGCGTCGGGGGCGCGACGAGGGTGACCTCGGCGCCGAGCGTCGCCAGCAGGTGCGCGTTGGAGCGCGCCACCCGGCTGTGCAGGACGTCGCCGACGATCGCGACCCGGCGTCCGGCGAGGTCTGGTCCCAGCCGCCTGCGCAGGGTCGCGGCGTCGAGCAGGGCCTGCGTGGGGTGCTCGTGGGTGCCGTCGCCGGCGTTGACCACAGCGACGTGGCCGTCGGTGTGGGAGTGGCCGACCCGGTCGAGCCAGCTCGCGATGCGGTGCGGGGCACCCGACGCCGGGTGGCGGACGACGATCGCGTCCGCGCCGGCGGCCGCGAGGGTGGAGGCGGTGTCGCGCAGCGACTCGCCCTTGCCCACGCTCGACCCGCTCGCCGAGACGTTGATGGTGTCGGCGCTCATCCACTTCCCGGCGACCTCGAAGGACACCCGGGTGCGCGTGGAGTTCTCGTAGAACAGGGTGACCACGGTGCGCCCGCGCAGCGTGGGCAGCTTGCGCACGGCCCGGCCGGTGAGCGCCTGCTCCATGCTCGCGGCGGTGTCGAGCAGCGCCTCGGCCTGCTCGCGGCGCAGCCCCTCGGTGGAGAGGAGGTGCCGGAGTCCGATCTCCGTCATCGGATCGCCACCCCGTCGACCCCGTCGGACTCGACCAGCGACACCACGACGTCCTCCGCCCAGTTGGTCGGCACGTTCTTGCCGACGTAGTCCGCACGGATGGGCAGTTCGCGGTGGCCGCGGTCGACGAGCACGGCCAGCTGCACGGCGCGGGGACGTCCGTGGTCGCGCAGGGCGTCGAGGGCGGCACGCACCGTCCGTCCGGACATCAGGACGTCGTCGACAAGGACGACGATGACGTCGTCGATGCCGCCGGCGGGGATGTCGGTGTCGGCGAGCGGCCGGGTCGGCTGGCGGCGGAGGTCGTCGCGGTAGAGCGTCGGGTCGACCGTCCCCGTCCGGACGCTGCCGACGGTGGGATCGATCGCGGTGATGCGCTCGGCGAGCCGGTGCGCCAGGTGGATGCCGCGGGTGGGGAGGCCGAGGAGCACGACGGGTGCTCCGGACTCCGCGGTCTTCTCGAGGATCTCGTGGGCGATCCGTGCCACCGTCCGGGCGAGGTCGGCCGGGGAGAGGAGCTCGCGCTCACCCTCGGCGTTCGACGCACCGTTCGGTACGGGACCGCCCCGGCGCCGCGTGGGCACTGGGGGACCTCCTTCTCCGCCTCGCGGGACGGCTCTTAAAGGACGTCTAGTGGGTCGGGATCGACACTATCAGCCACCGTGTGCGACCGATCGCGTCGGCTCCGCCACGCTCGACGTCTCCCCGACGGGCGGAGCGCGTCCGGGCGATCACGGGGGGCATTCGGTCGGGCGCAAGTGAATCCACCCGACCGGACGGCGTGCCGCGCGACACACCGGAGCACGCTGCGACGGACCCCGGCTTGACCTCGTGATCGCCGAGGGCGCATCATCACTCTCCGTATCGACTTCAGCATGACTGCGTCGGAGCACCCAGGGCTCGGCGCGCGGGGAACGGGGTGCCGCCAGATGGGCGATTACGCGAAGGCGCTCGGCGCCAAGCTTCGGGGGATTCGCCAGCAGCAGGGGCTCTCGCTGCACGGCGTCGAGCAGAAGTCGGGCGGACGGTGGAAGGCGGTCGTCGTCGGCTCCTACGAGCGCGGCGACCGGGCGGTGACCGTGCAGAAGCTCGCCGAGCTCGCCGACTTCTACGGCGTGCCGGTGGCCGAGCTGCTGCCCGAGGGCCGGATCCCGTCCGGGTCCGAGCCGGCCGCGAAGATCGTGATCAACCTCGAGCGGCTGCAGCAGCTGCCCGCGGACAAGGCCGGGCCGCTCGCGCGCTACGCCGCGGCCATCCAGAGCCAGCGCGGCGACTACAACGGCAAGGTCCTCTCGATCCGCAACGAGGACCTGCGCTCGCTCGCGATCATCTACGACATGACGCCGGGCGACCTGTCCGAGCAGCTCGTCGAATGGGGCGTGCTGCCGCCCGAGGCGCGCCTGTCGCGCGAGGACTGAGCGGCCCTGTTCTGAGCGAAGGGCCCCCTCCGTCGGGTAGACGGGCCGGGGGCGCCCTTCGCCCTTCCCGTCACGCCCCGCCCGGATGTGAGCGAAGGGCCCCTCCGGTCGATCTATTCGACCGGAGGGGCCCTTCGCTCATTCCGGGTCCGGGTCCGGGTCCGGGTCCCCCGCCGGCTGGGCGTCCGGGGGCAGGTCGACGCGCTCGCGGGCCGGCGCCGCCACGGGCACCCGCTCCCCCGAGGCCAGGGCCGCGAGGACGCCGTTGACGAAGCGCGGCGAGTCGTCGGTCGAGAGCTCGCGCGCCAGGCTGATGGCCTCGTCGATGGCCACCGCGTCGTCGACGTCGTCGGTGAACAGGATCTCGAACGCCCCGATGCGCAGGATGGCGCGGTCGACCGCCGCCATGCGCTCCACCGACCAGCCACGGGCCAGCTCACCGAGTGCGGTGTCGATGTGGTCGCGGTGCTCGACGACGCCCTCGACGAGCGTCGCCGCGAAGTCCGACACCGGCGGTGCGTCCGAGCCGGAGATCCGGCGGCGGAGCACCTCGAGCGGGTCCTCGGCGCGCGCCTCGGACTCGAAGAGGATGTCCAGGGCCCGTTTCCGGGCCTTCGACCGCGATCCTCGTCGAGCGACCTTCGGCGGCACGTTCCGACGGGTCGAGCTCCGCTGCGCTCCGTCTCCCACTAGTTCGACACGCGGCCGAGGTACCGGCCGTCACGGGTGTCGACCTTGACGACCGTGCCGGTCTCCAGGAACAGCGGCACCTGGATCTCGGCGCCGGTGGAGACGGTGGCGGGCTTGGTGCCGCCGGTGGAGCGGTCGCCCTGCAGGCCCGGGTCGGTGTGGGTGATCTCCAGCTCGACCGACGACGGCAGCTCGATGAACAACGGCGAGCCGTCGTTGAAGGAGACCTGCACCTCCTGGTTCTCCAGCAGGAAGCGCGCGTTGTCGCCGACGGTGGCCGCCGGGACCGGGATCTGCTCGTAGTCGCTCGCGTCCATGAAGACGAAGTCGTCGCCGTCGCGGTACAGGAAGGTCATGTCCCGGCGGTCGACGTTCGCCGTCTCCACCTTGGTGCCGGCGTTGAACGTCTTGTCGACCACCTTGCCGGTGAGGACGTTCTTCAGCGTCGTCCGGACGAAGGCGCCGCCCTTGCCCGGCTTGACGTGCTGGAACTCGGTGACGGACCAGAGGTTTCCGTCGATCCGCAGCACCAGGCCGTTCTTCAGGTCGTTCGTCGTCGCCACTGCCGCGTCGTCTCCTGCGCTCGTGATGGTGTGGTACCCGGGCACCCGTCAGCCCAGGACCACCAGTTCCCGCGTCGAGGAGGTCAGTGGTTCGGCGCCGGAATCGGTGACGACCAGCGTGTCCTCGATCCGCACACCGCCGCGGCCGGGGAGGTAGACGCCCGGCTCGACGGTGACCGTCATGCCCACCTCCAGGGTAGCGGTCGCACTCGACGACATCGCCGGAGCCTCGTGGATGACCAGCCCGACCCCGTGCCCGACCGGGTGCACGAACTGCTCGCCGTAGCCCGCCTCGGTCACGACGTCCCGCGCCGCCGCGTCGATCGCGCTGGTCGCGACGCCGGGTCGCAGCGCCGCCCGCCCGGCCGCGGCCGCCGCGTCGACCAGCGCGTAGACCTCGCGCTGCCAGTCCTCCACGGGGCCCAGCACCACGGTGCGGGTCATGTCGGAGTGGTAGCCGTCCACGAGTGCGCCGAAGTCCATGGTCACGAGGTCCCCCGCGGCCAGTGGGGAGTCCGACGGCCGGTGGTGCGGGATCGCCGAGTTCGTGCCGGCGGCGACGATCGTCTCGAAGCTCGGACCGGTCGCACCCGCGGCCACCATCCGTTCCTCCAGCTCGCGGGCGACCTCGCGCTCGGCGCGCCCGGGGGCGAGCACGCCGTCGGCGATCGCCCCGGCCAGCGCCGCGTCGCCGGTGGCGCAGGCCAGGCGCAGCGCGTCGATCTCGGCGGCGTCCTTCACCGCCCGGAGCCGCTCGACGAGCCCGGGGGCGCGGACGAGCTCCCCGGGGGCGGCCGCGAGCAGGACGTCGTGGACGTCCACGGTGACCTGTGCGCTGTCGAACCCGACCCGACCCGCCGTCGTGACCGCGAGGAGCTCGGGCGCGCACTGCCGCTCCACCAGCAGCCGCAGGTCCGGGCTCTCGGCCGCGGCCTGCGTGGTGTAGCGGCCGTCGGTGGCGAGCACCGTGCGGTCCTCGGCGTCCGGGGTGTCCTCCGCGTGGACCACGAGCGCGGCGTTGGAGCCGGTGAACCCGGTCAGGTAGCGGACGTTGACGAGGTCGGTGACCAGCAGCGCGTCGACCTCGGCCGCCCGGAGCAGGCCCCGCAGCGCGTCCCGACGGCGGGTGCCCGCGGGATGCGGGCGGGGCCGGGCCACAGCACGGGGTGCACTCACCCGCGCGAGGGTAGTGCGGGAGCGTGACCTGCCGCACCGTACGGTGAGGCCCGTGAGCCCCTGGGTCCTCCGCGCCGTGATCATGACCGTGCTCTACGGCGTGGGCCAGACCGCCTTCGTCGCGCTGTCGTCGCGCTTCGTGTCGCTCTCGCTGGTGTGGACCCTCGTCCTGCTCGGGCTGCTGCTGCTGGTCGGGCTGGTGTGGGGCGGCGCCGAGGTGATCGCGGACCGCATCCCGCCGGAGTGGACGTGGCTCAAGGCCTCGGTGGCCACCGGTCCGGCCGCCGGGCTCCTGAGCTGGGTGCTGCTGGCCTCGTTCGTCGACGCGACCGGCGTCGAGGACCTCGGGTCGGCCCTGGTGGGGCGCGCCTCGTTCACGATCCTGCTGGTGCTCACCTCGGTGAGCCTGGGCGCGCGGTTCGGGTGGCTGTCGCTGCGCCGCGCGGACGACCCGCGGGCCGACGACGACCCGGGCGCCGACGTGGACCTCCCGGCCGGCGACGCCCCGGACGCCCCCTCGACGGTGTCCGGCACGCCCGCCGCCCCGCCCGTGCTGCCGGAGTCGACGACTGAGAAGGTCGCCTCGCGACGCGCCCGCCGGGGCTCCACGCCCACCCCCGGGACACCCGCCCCCGGGACGCCCGCCCCCGAACCGCGGCGGCGGCAGCGCGTCCCGGACGAGGAGCCCACGCGGCTGCCGTTCGGCACCGGCCCGTTCGCCGAGCGCTCGGGCTCCTACTCCCCCGTCGTCGCCGTGCTCCCGCCGGTCACCCCGCTGCCCGAGACCGCGCGCCCGACGGCCGAGGAGCACGACGAGGATCGCCCGTCGGGCCGGCGCCGCTTCGGGCTGCGCCGCCCGACCGACGACGAGAGCTGATCACCCGGGCCCGTCCCCGACCACGGCGCGCAGCACGGCCGCGAGCGGCGGCCACGACTCCCGGCCCCGCCGCACGACCGCGCGGGCCCGCAGGCGGACCGGCGGATCGGGCAGGTCGAGCACCCGCACCCCGGCGCGCGTCGGCCGGTCTTGCGGCAGCAGACCGACCCCGAGTCCGGCGACGACGAGGTCGTCGACCAGGTCCAGGCTGTCGGCCTCGTGCGTGATGCGCAGGTCGAACCCCGCCATGGCTGCGAGCAGGCGGAGCACCTGTTCGTCGGCGTCGTTGCGGGAGTCGCCGATCCACGTCCGGTCGGCGTAGGCGGCGAGGACCTCGGCCGAGGTCGCGGCCCCGACCGGCACCGCCTCGTCGTCGGGAACCCCGAGGCCCCAGCGGGTCTCCCAGAGCCGACGCCCGCCCCGGAGCGAGGGCGGCAGCGGGGCGGCCGGGGCGAGGTCGTAGTCGTAGACGAGGGCGAGGTCCGCGCCGTCGCTCTCCAGCAGGGCGAGGGCCTCCGCCGGCTGCTGCTCGAGGAACGTGAGGCGCAGCGCGGGGTGCCGGACGGCGAGCCCGGCGACGATCGGCACCAGGGACCGGCGGATCGCGGTGGCGAACCCGGCGACCCGGACGGTGCCGGAGGGCTCGGCGGCCGGGTCGAGGTCGTCGCGGGCCGCGTCGACGGCGGAGAGGATGCCGCGGCCGTGCTCGGCGAGGCGCCGACCGGCGGGCGTGAGCCGGACCCGCCGCCCGTCCGGCTCGACCAGCGTGGCGCCGACCTCGCGGGCCAGCGCCGCGATCTGCTGCGACACGACCGACGTCGACGTGGCGAGCGTCTCCGCGACCGCCCGCATCGACCCGAGCCGGTCGAGCTCGACCAGGTACGGCAGTCGTCGGGTGTCCACCGTCCTGATCCTACGGACGGATCGTCGTCGATTCTCACGTGGACACGGACGGTTCTGCCCGCGTTCACTCGGCGACCGTGACCACGCCCCGTGCCCGCTCCGGTGCCCTGCTCGCCCTCGGCTCGATGTCCTGCGTCCAGCTCGGGCTCGCCGCGTCGGTCGGCCTGTTCACGGTCGTCCCGCCCGAGGGTGTCGCCGCGCTGCGCCTCGGGTGGGCGGGCGTGCTGCTCCTGGTGATCGCGCGACCGCGCCCCTCCTCGTTCACCCGCTCCTCGTTCGTCGCGGCGGCGTTGCTGGGCATCGTGACGGCGGGCCTGACGATGCTGTTCATGGCCGCGGTGGCCCGCATCCCGCTCGGGACGGCGGCCGCGATCGAGTTCCTGGGGCCGCTCGGGGTGGCCGTGCTGCGGGGCCGCGGCCGGGCGCTGCTGTGGCCGGTCCTCGCGGCGGCCGGCGTGGTCCTGCTCACCGAGCCGTGGCAGAGCGCGACCGACCCCGTCGGCGTCCTCTTCGCGCTGGGGGCGGCGCTGTGTTGGGCGGGCTACATCCTGCTCACCCAGCGCGTCGGGGACGCCGTGACCGGCCTGCAGGGGCTCGCGGTGTCGATGCCGGTCGCCGGGCTGGTCAGCATCGTCGCCGCGGGCGCGCTGGTGCCCGACCTCGGCGCCGCGCTGACGTGGCCGGTCGTCCTCACGGGCCTCGCACTCGCGCTGCTGCTGCCCGTCGTGCCGTTCGCGCTGGAGCTGCTCGCCCTGCGCCGCCTCGCCGCGGGCGCCTTCGGCACGCTGATGGCCCTCGAGCCGGCGATCGCCCTGACGGTCGGGGCGGTCGCGCTCGGGCAGGTGCCCTCGGCGCTCGCGGTGGGCGGGATCGTCCTCGTCGTCGCCGCGGGCGTCGGGGCCGCGCGGAGCGGGGAGCGTCTTCCCGACGCCGGCCCACCGCTCGCCTCGGAGCCCTCCCGCGTCTAGCCGCCCGACCCGACGCCGGCGACCACGTCGTCGATCCGCGACGCCAGGGCCAGGTCGACCACGGCCAGACCGCCATACTCTCGGTGCGCGCCATGAGCGTCAGCGTGGTCGGGGTCCGCTCGAGGGTGCGCGCCCGCCGGCTGACCTCGCGCTCGACGCCGTGGAGCCGGTCCAGCGCGAGGTCGAGCCGCTCGGGGGCTGGGGCCGACCGGCTGGGGCCGACCCTCCGCGCCCGCCGTCGGGCAGCGCGGCGGTCGCACCCTCGCGGGCGTCGTCGGTGCGCTCGAGTCCGGCGCGGGTGGCCACGCCGCCGAGAGACTCCTGGTGCCGCAGCGGCCTACCTACCCGGTCAGCACCCGGCGGCGCGCTCCGGATCCCGCGGCGCGTCGAAGACCGCACCGAGACCCCGCCCTGCCCGGAGGGTGCCGTCGACCGGGTCGCGGCGGTGGGCGACGACCCGTCCCGGTCCGCGCAGGGGGACCACGAGCAGGCCGCCCGGCCGCACGGCCCCGATCCAGTGCGGGGGCACCGTCGTCGCCGCCGACAGGAAGGCCACGAGCCGGTCGACCGGCTCGTGCAGCTCGAGCCCGTGCAGCGCGTCCCCGGTGCTCAGGTGCGGGGCGGTGCGCCCGTCGGCGGTCAGCAGCCGCCGGGCCCGGGCGGTGACCTCGGGGTCGACGTCCACGGAGTGCACCCTCCCGTCCGGCCCGACCGCGCGGTCGAGCACGGCGGTCGCGAACCCCGACCCGGTGCCGATCTCGAGAACGCGGGCCCCCCGGGGCAGGTCGAGCAGGCGGAGCATCGCGAGCACGACGTCGGGTCGGGTGCTCTCCGCGTACCGGGTCCCGTCCGGGTCGCGCTGGTAGTGCTCCGGGTCGGTCGCGGCGAACGCCGCCGCGACGTCGGCGCGGGCCCGCATGCTTCTCCCGTCGCTCCGCTGCGACGGCCTCAGCCGGCCAGGGCCCCGTACGCGGCGGCGAGCTCGTCGGGCGACGGGCCCTCCAGCCGTCCCGGGCGGGCCAGGCCGTCGAGCACGACGAACCGCAGCAGCGCGCCCCGGTTCTTCTTGTCGACCTTCATGTGCTCGACCAGGTCGGGGAGTGCGTCGGCGTCGTAGCGGGTCGGGAGGCCGACCGAGGCGAGCACGTCGCGGTGGCGCTCCGCGGTGGCGTCGTCGAGCCGACCGGCGCGGCGGGCGAGCTCGGCGACGAACACCAGCCCGACGCTCACGGCCTCGCCGTGGCGCCAGCGGTAGCGCTCGCGCCGCTCGACGGCGTGCCCGAGGGTGTGGCCGTAGTTGAGGATCTCCCGCAGGTGCGACTCGCGCAGGTCGGCCGCCACCACCTCGGCCTTGACCCGGACCGACCGGGTCACGAGCTCGCTGATCACGTCGCCGTCCGGGTCCACGGCGGCCTTCGGGTCGGCCTCCACGAGCTCCAGGATCCGCGGGTCGGCGATGAAGCCGGTCTTGATCACCTCGGCCATCCCGGCCGCGATCTCCTCCGGCCCGACGGTGCGGAGGCTGTCGAGGTCGGCGACCACGGCGGCGGGCTCGTGGAAGGCCCCGACGAGGTTCTTCCCGGCGGCGGTGTTGATCCCGGTCTTGCCGCCGACCGCGGCGTCGACCATCGCGAGCAGGGTCGTCGGGACGTGGACCACCCGGACCCCGCGCATCCAGCCCGCGGCCACGAACCCGGCGAGGTCGGTCGCCGCGCCGCCGCCGACCGCGACGACCGCGTCGGAGCGGGTGAGGCCGATCCGACCGAGCTCCTCCCAGCACCGGCCCGCCGTCGCCAGGTCCTTGCCGTCCTCGGAGTCGGGCAGCTCGACGTGGTGCACGTCGATCCCGGCGGCCGTGAGCCCGGCGGCGACGTCGGTGGCCACGCCCGTGACCGCCGGCTGGTGCAGCACCGCGATCCGCGAGGTCCCCGCGAGCGGGCCGCCGTCGGCGACGGCCGCGGCCACGGTCGCGGTGACCCCACGTCCGATGGTCACGTCGTAGGGGCTCGCCGAGGCCACGTGCACGGTCTCAACCACGCGACGCCACCTCCGGTCCGATGAGCGCGTGGACGGCCTCGGCGACCGCCTCGGGCTCGAGGGCGTCCGTGGCGACCTCGTGGGCGGCCACCGACCGGTACACCGGCAGGCGCTCGGCGAGCAGGGCGGCGAACGTCGCGCGGGGGTTGACCCCGGCCAGCAGCGGGCGCGCGGTGGACAGCCCGGTACGCCGCACCCCGGCGGCGAGCCCCACCGAGAGGAGCACCACCGGGTGCCCGACCAGGACCTCCCGGGTGGCCTCGGCCAGCACCGCTCCCCCGCCGAGCGCCAGCACCCCGTCGTGGGTGCCCAGCGCCTCGGCCACGGTCTCGCGCTCCAGGGCGCGGAACACGGGCTCGCCGTCGGTGGTGAAGATGTCGGCGATCTCCCGGCCGGTCCGCTGCTCGACGAGGGTGTCGGTGTCGGCGAACGCCACGCCCCACCGCTGCGCGAGCAGCCGCCCGACGGTGGACTTGCCCGCGCCGGGCGGCCCGACGAGCACCACCACCGGGCTCATCGGTCCACGACCCGCAACGGGTCGATCCCCGCCCGGTACGCCGCGGCGTTGCGGGCGGTCTCGGTGAGCGAGTCCCCGCCGAACTTCTCCAGCGCGGCGTCGGCGAGCACGAGCGCCACCAGGGCCTCGGCGACCACGCCGGCGGCCGGGACGGCGCACACGTCCGAGCGCTGGTGGTGCGCGGTCGCGGCCTCGCCGGTGGCCAGGTCGACGGTGCGCAGCGCGCGCGGCACGGTGGAGATCGGCTTCATCGCGACGCGGGCCCGCAAGGGCTCGCCGTTGGTCATGCCGCCCTCGATGCCGCCCGCACGGTTGGACGCGCGGTCGATACCGCCGTCGCCGGCCGCGTCGATCTCGTCGTGGGCCGCCGACCCGCGGCGGCGCGCCGTCGCGAACCCGTCGCCGATCTCGACGCCCTTCATGGCCTGGATGCCCATGAGCGCGGCGGCCAGCCGGGCGTCGAGCCGGCGGTCGGCCTGCACGTAGGAGCCCAGGCCGACCGGCAGCCCGTGCACCACGACCTCGACGACCCCGCCCAGCGTGTCGCCGTCCTCCTTCGCGGCGTCGACCTCGGCGACCATCCGCGCGGTGGAGGCCTCGTCGACGGCCCTCGTCGGGGACGCGTCGATGCGCTCGCCGTCCCCCGGCTGCGGGATCACGTCGGGGGTGGCGTCCGCGGTGCCGAGGGAGATCACGTGCGAGAGGACCTCCACCCCGAGGGCCTGGGCCAGGAACGCCTTGGCGACGGCGCCGAGCGCCACCTTCGCCGCGGTCTCGCGGGCCGACGCGCGCTCGAGCACCGGGCGGGACTCGTCGAACCCGTACTTCGTCATCCCGGCCAGGTCGGCGTGGCCCGGGCGCGGTCGCGTCAGCGGCGCGTTGCGGGCGCGGCCCTCGAGCAGCGCCGGGTCGACCGGGTCGGGGGCCATCACGGTCTCCCACTTCGGCCACTCGGTGTTGCCGATCCGCAGCGCCACCGGGCCGCCCTGCGTCGACCCGTGGCGGACCCCGCCCAGGATCTCCAGCTCGTCGGCCTCGAAGCTCATCCGGGCGCCGCGCCCGTAGCCCAGCCGTCGTCGCGCCAGCTCCGCCGAGATCTCCTTCGACGACACCGACACCCCCGCGACCATGCCCTCGAGCACCGCCATCAGGGCCGGACCGTGCGACTCGCCTGCCGTCAACCACCGCAACACGTGCGCCATCGTTCCATGTCCTCCGCCCTGCCCCTCAGCCCGCGGCCAGAAGGACGATCCAGCTCACCCCGAGCAGCGGCGGCCCGAGGGGCAGGGCCCGCCGTCCCCGCACCGCCGCCGCGCCCGCCAGCAGCACGGCGGCCGCCACCGGCACCGCCGCGACCGCCCACCACCCGGCGGCCGCGAGGGGCGCTCCCAGCGCGGCCGCGAGCTTCACGTCACCGCCGCCGACCGCCCCGGGCACGAGCAGCCCCACCAGCGTGTGGAGCGCCCCGAGCACGAGGGTCCCGGCCAGGCCCGCGAGTACCGCCCGGCCGCCCAGCGGGACGAGCGCGGCCCAGCCGACGGGGACCGCCGGAAGGGTCAGCACGTCCGGCAGCCGGCCCGCCGTCAGGTCGGTGGCGCACCCTGCCACCGCCACCACCGACACCACGAGGAGCACGGGCACCCACGCCGGGCCGACCAGGCCGAGCACCGCCGCCGTCAGGACCGCCGCCCAGGCCGACCCGACCCCCACCTCGCACCACCCCCGCCCGACCGGCACGCCCCGCCGTGCGCCCGCCAGCCCGCGGCGCACCCCGGCGCCGACCACCGCGCCCACCGCCAGCGGCACGAGCACCCCGAGGACCACGTCCACCCACATCGCCACGCCACCGAGCGTCGGCGCCCGCGCCGGCCTCTGTCACGGCGGCCCGGTCGGGCTGTGGACAACCGGGGTCGCGGGTGCCGGTGGGGACGCAGCGCTACGGCGGACGGACGTCGAACCCGGTCGCCCGGACGAGCGCCGCGTGCATCTCCCGGCGGGGCGCGCTGCACCCCGTGAACTGCTCGACCTGCCCGAAGGCCTGGTGGAGCAGCATGTCCAGTCCGGTCGCGACGGCGAGGCCCCGCCGCTCGGCCGCGGCCGCGAGCGGGGTGGGCCACGGGTGGTAGATCGCGTCGAGGACGACGGCGTGCGCGGGCAGCCCGTCCACCAGGCGGTCCGCCGTCACGGCGTCGACCGCACCGGCCGGCGTGGTGTTCACCAGTGCCGTCGTACTGGACAGGTCGACCTCGTCGAGGCCGTCGAAGGTCCGCACGAGGCCCCGCATCCCGTACGCGTCGACCACCGCCGTGGTCTCCGCGGCCCGGGCGGGATCGCGGACCACGAGCTGGACGTCCCCGGTCCCGAGCGCGTCGAGCGCCCCGACCGCGGCGGACGCCGTGGCCCCGGCCCCGAGCACCACGACGTCCTGCGAGCCGACGGGGTCGGCGATCCCCGCGCCGCGCAGGGCCCCCGCGATCCCGTCGACGTCCGTGCAGTCGGCCGACCACCCGGCGTCGGTGCGGACGAGCGTGTTGGCGACACCGAGGCGCCGCGCCCGGGTGGACGCCGAGGTGGCGTACGCGAGCGCGGCCCGCTTCCCGGGCATCGTCACCGAGAGCCCGACCCAGGCCGCGTCGAGCCCGCCGACCAGGCCGGGCAGGTCGTCGGCCGTGCACTCCCGCCGCTCGTAGGTCCAGCCGTGCAGGCCGAGCGCCTCGTACGCGGCTGCGTGCAGCACGGGCGAGAGGGAGTGCGCGACCGGCGAGCCGAGGACCGCGGCGCGACGCGGCCCGGCCATCAGTAGACCCCGCGGGCCTGGGCGAGCCGCCGGTTCGCGTCGTGCTCCTCGGGCGATACCGCGAAGCAGGAGGCGCCGTCCTTCTCGCACTTCACGAAGTAAACCCAGCCGCCCACCTCGGGGCTCAGCGCCGCCGTCAGCGCCGGGGTCGACACCGCGCCGATCGGGGTCGGCGGCAGCCCGAAGTTGAGGTAGGTGTTGTACGGGCCGGGCGCGGCGCGGTCGACCGGCGTGGTCAGAAGCGTCTGCCGGTCGAGGGGATAGTTGATCGTCGAGTCCATCTGCAGTCGCATCGGGATCGGCAGCCGGTTGTAGACCACCCGCGTGATCCGCCGGAAGTCCGACTCGATGCCCTCGCGCTCGGCGATCGAGCCCACGATCAGCGCCTGGTAGGGCGTGACGTCGTTGGCCGCGGCCTTCGTCACCAGCCCGGCCGCCTCCAGCGTCTCGGCCGACGTCCGCACCACCGTCGTCAGGGCCGACGCGGCGTCCGCGCCGGGGCGCACGTCGTAGGTGCCGGGCGCCACGAGGCCCTCCAGGCGCCGCTCCGGCAGCGCCCTCCGGACGCCGTCGAGCGCCCAGTCCGGCACGCCGAGCTGAGCGGGGTCGGTGGTGGCCATGACGCGGCGCAGGTCGTCGACGGACGTGCAGCGGCGTTGCCCCGAGTCCTCGACGACGCAGGTGGCCTCGGAGATCAGCGACAGCACGCCCGGCACCCGCGCGTTGCCGACGCCTGCGGTGTCGTCGAGCTGCGTGCCGCCCCGGACCTCGAGCCGACCCAGGCGCGAGGCCGGGTCGAGCATGCGGCCGACGGCCCCGGCGGCCGACATCTGCCGCGCCATGTCGTAGTAGCCGGGCTGGATGCCGCGCCCGCGGGGATCGTCCTCGGCGGCCTGGCCGAAGCCGCGCGCCGAGGCCACCACGCCGGCCGTCACCAGGGACTCCCCGATGTCGCGGGTCGAGTCCCCGTCCGCCACCTGGACGACGACGTGGCCGGACCCGGGGCCGTCGAAGTCGGGCGGGAACACCACGCCCCACAGGTCGCGGGCGAAGAAGGCGCCGCCGGCGAGCGCGAGGACGAGCACCGCGGCCACGATCGGCCACACCATCCGGCGGCGGCCCGCGGGGCGGTCGTCGGCGGGCTCCTCCGACCGCGGCGCGCCGAGCCCGCCGAGCACGTCGAGGTCGTCGTCGGGACGTCGTGCGGCGGGCGCGGACCGGCGTGCCGCGCCACCGGCAGGGGTCGGCGTCGTGGGGTCGGCCGGGGCCCACGCCGCGCGCTCGGGGCGCGCGGGGACGGGACGGGTGCGCTGCTCGGCCGGGCCGGTCCGGTGGCGCGGCGGCTCGGGCAGGGCGACCCGGGAGGGCACCTCGGGCGGGTTCGCCCCCCGGCGGGCCAGGGTGTCGGTCACGGCGTCGGGCTCGTCGGTCCCGGGAGCCGAGAG
Source organism: Actinomycetospora sp. NBRC 106378 (assembly GCF_030269685.1). Taxonomy (GTDB): domain Bacteria; phylum Actinomycetota; class Actinomycetes; order Mycobacteriales; family Pseudonocardiaceae; genus Actinomycetospora. Next base: position 195,728 of record NZ_BSTT01000003.1, on the reverse strand, counting down.
GGCCGTGGTGGGGGTCTCCCATTCCCGACGACGGGTGGGCGCGCTCTCGGCGCCCGGGTGGCGCAGCCCGCGGCTGCGCCGCGGGATCCGGTGCTCGGCGCCCGGGCCACCCGACGTCGGGTGCTCGCGGTCGGCCCCGGACGAGGTCGACATGGGGACCAGGCGGGGCCGTTCGGATCCCCGGGTCACCGGGCCGTCCCGCGCGCGTCGAGCCAGGTCTGCAGGATCGCGACCGCCGCCGCCTGGTCGATCACCCGGCGCTGGGCCCGTCCCTTGACCCCGCGGTCGGACAGCATCCGCCCCGCCGTCACGGTGGAGAGCCGCTCGTCGGCCATGGTCACCGGCACCCCCGACACGCCGCGTTCGTCGAACACCTCGTTGAGGTCGTCGACGTACCCGAGCGCGGCCCGGGCGGCCGGACCCTCCCGGCCGGCCAGGGTGCGGGGCAGGCCCACGACCACCTCCACCACCTCGTGCTCGACGACGAGGTCCACGAGCTGGTCCAGGTCGGACCACGTCGTCTCGTCGCGATCGAGAGTAACGAGCGGCGTGGCGAGCACTCCGGCGGGATCGGAGAGGGCGACGCCGACGCGCACCGCGCCGACGTCGACCCCGAGCACGCGGCCGGCCACCGTCAGCGGCCTGCCGTCGCCACCTGCGCCCGGAGCGCGTCGATGGCGGCACCGATCCCCGCGTCCATCCCGGCCGGTCCGCCCGACGGCGAGCCGCCGCCCTGGGCGAGGTCGGCCTTGCCACCGCCGCGACCCCCGACGGTCGGCGCGAACGCCTTCACCAGGTCACCGGCGGCGAGCCCGCGGTCCCGGGCGGCGGCGGTCGTCGCGACGACGAAGGAGAGCTTGTCGCCGTCGGGCGCGAACAGCGCGACCACCCCCGGCCGGTCGCCGAGGCGGCCACGGACGTCCGACGCGAGCGTGCGGAGGTCTCCCCCGCCGACCCCGTCGGGGGTGCGGGAGGCGACCAGCGAGACGCCCGCGACGTCGTCGGCGCCCTCGGCGAGCGCCCCGGCCGAGGCGAGCACCTCGCGGGCCCGGACGTTCTCGAGCTCCTTCTCCGCGGCCCGCAGGCGGTCGACGATGCCGGAGATCCGCTCGGGCAGCTCCTCGGGCTGGGCCCGGAACTGCTCGGCGAGCTGGTTGACCAGCACGTGCTCGCGGGCGAGGAAGCGGAAGGCGTCGATGCCGACGAGGGCCTCGACGCGCCGCACCCCGGACCCGACCGAGCCCTCGCCCAGCAGCTTGACCAGACCCAGCTGACCCGCACGGCCCACGTGGGTGCCGCCGCAGAGCTCGCGGGAGTAGTCGCCGACCTCGACGATCCGCACGGCGTCGCCGTACTTCTCGCCGAACAGCGCGATGGCGCCGAGCTTGCGGGCCTCGTCCATGCTCGTGACGAAGGCACGGACCTCGTCGTCGCCGAGCAGGACCGAGTTGACCTCGTCCTCGACGTCGGCGAGCACGGAGGTCGGCACCGCGCCCTCGGGCGAGGTGAAGTCGAAGCGCAGCCGGCCCGGGGCGTTGAGCGACCCGGCCTGGGCGGCTGAGTCGCCGAGGGCCTTGCGCATCCCGGCGTGCACGAGGTGGGTGGCCGTGTGCGACCGGGAGATCGCGGCCCGGCGCTCCATGTCGATCTGGGCGGAGACGGCGGCGTCGCGGGTCACCTCGCCGTGGATCACGCGGCCGCGGTGCACGCTCAGGCCCGGCACCGGGGTCTGCACGTCGGTGACCTCGACGGTGAAGCCCTCGCCGAACAGCCGCCCGGTGTCGGCCTGCTGGCCGCCGCCCTCGGCGTAGAACGGCGTCCGGTCGAGCATCACCTCGACCTGGTCGCCCTCGACGGCGGCCGGCACGCCCACCCCGTCGACGACGAGCCCGACGACGGTCGCGTCCGCCCGCTGGTCGGTGTAGCCGAGGAAGGCGGTGAGACCGGAGCGCTCGAGGACCTCGCGGTAGGCGCTGGCGTCGGCGCCGCCGTGCTTGCGGGCGGCGGCGTCGGCCTTGGCCCGGGCACGCTGCTCGTCCATGAGCAGGCGGAAGGCGCCCTCGTCGACGGCGAGACCGGCCTCGGCGGCCATCTCCAGCGTCAGGTCGATCGGGAAGCCGTAGGTGTCGTGCAGCGCGAAGGCGGACTCGCCGGGCAGCGTCGTGGCCCCGGCGGCGCGGGTGTTGGCCACCGCCGACTCGAAGATGCGCGAGCCGGTGGCCAGCGTGGCGAGGAAGGCCTCCTCCTCGCGACGCACGACGGCGGCGATCCGCTCGAACCCGGTCTCCAGCTCGGGGTACGACGGGGCCATCGCGTCGCGCACGATGCCCACGAGGTCGACCAGGACCGGTTCGGTGATGCCGAGGAGGCGGGCGTTGCGGATCACCCGGCGCAGCAGGCGGCGCAGCACGTACCCGCGGCCCTCGTTGCCCGGGACGACGCCGTCGCCGATGAGCATGGTGCCGGTGCGGACGTGGTCGGCGATCACGCGGAAGCGGACGCCGTCCTCCTCACCGCCCTCGTCGTAGGAGCGTCCGGAGAGCTCCTGCACGCGGTCGATCACCGGGCGGACGAGGTCGGTCTCGTAGACGTTGTCCACGCCCTGCAGTAGGAACGCGACGCGCTCGACGCCGAGCCCGGTGTCGATGTTCTTCTGCGGCAGCTCACCGATCGGGGACGCCCCGTACTTCGGGCTCTGCTCGCCCCGGACGTCCTGCATGAACACGAGGTTCCAGATCTCGAGGTAGCGGTCCTCGTCCGCGACCGGCCCGCCCTCGATCCCGTACTCGGGTCCGCGGTCGTAGTAGATCTCCGAGCAGGGCCCGCCCGGCCCGGGGATGCCCATGTCCCAGTAGTTGTCCCGGCCGTCGCGCCGCTGGATGCGTTCCGACGGCAGGCCGATGACGTCGCGCCAGATCCGCTCGGCCTCGTCGTCGTTCTCGTAGACCGTGACCCAGATGCGCTCCGGGTCGAAGCCGTATCCACCGTCGTCCTGGGAACCGGTGACCAGCGCCCAGGCGTGCCGGATGGCGCCTTCCTTGAAGTAGTCGCCGAACGAGAAGTTGCCCGCCATCTGGAAGAACGTGTTGTGGCGGGTGGTGTGCCCGACGTTCTCGATGTCGCCGGTCCGCACGCACTTCTGGATGGAGGTCGCCGTCCGGTAGGGCGGCGGGGCCTCGCCGAGGAAGTACGGCTTGAACTGCACCATCCCCGCGTTGACGAACAGCAGCGTGGGGTCGTCCAGGATCAGCGAGGCGCTGGGGACGGGGGTGTGGCCGGCGTTCTCGAAGTGCGCGAGGAAGCGTCGACGGATCTCGTGGGTCTGCACGTCAGTCCTGCTCGTCGTCAGTGGGGCGGGCAGCACCCATCATTCCGCGTGCCCCGTGGGCAGCGACGGGTGCCACCCGCGAGGTGGGTGGCTCGGGTGCGGGAGCGTCCCGACGGCGGGCGCGGTCAGCGCCCGGCGGGTCCCCGCCGGGACGCTCGCGCGTGCCGGCCGCTCGGCGTCGGCTCGACGAAGGCCTGGGGACGCACCGGGATCTCGGTGGTGTCCTCGACGAGCGAGTAGAGCTCCTGCTCGCGCTCGTTCATGCCGGCGCGCACCTCGGCGCCGAACGCGCCGAGCCCCGCCCCGAGCTCGCGCAGCCCCTCACCGAGGCTCGTGCCGATCCCGGCGGGCGTGGCCCGCTGCGTGACCTGGTTGACCTTGCGGGTGGCGCTGACGCCGATCGCGACGCCGACTCCCACCCAGAACAGACGCTTCATGCGCGGGCACTCCGCTTGCTCCTGGTGGACCGCTTCTGCGGCGGTGCATTCTTCAGCCTGCGCGCCTGACTGGCCTTGCGCAGGCCGTAGGACAGGGCGGCGGCCTTGACGAGCGGGCCGCCGAGGGTCGCGGTGAACAGCGAGCTCAGCGCCCGCGTGTTCGCGGCGACCGCCTGGGCGCTGGCCGTGACGCCGTCGACGCGCTCCAGCTGCGTGTTCACCGTGGTCAGCGTGACCTGGGCGTCGTTCAGCAGCGGGGCGGACCCCTCGTGCGCCTTGCGGATCGCGACGGTCGCCTCGTCCAGCGTGCGACCCAGCTTGATCAAGGGAACGGCCAGCAGCAGCACCAGGATCACGAACGCCACCGCGGCGATGATGGCCGCGATCTGCCCGACCGACACGGTCATTCCCCATTCGCTGGTGGTCGTAGAGTCCGATCTCGGCCCGCGGACCGAACGGTGGCGGAAGGCTACCGGTAGCCCAAGATCGGCGCGGGACGTGGTGACGGGCTGTACCGACGGGAGCCGCCACCGGCGTCCGCGACCTGCCCGTGATCGTCGCCGATCCGGCGTCGACGGTCCTCCCGATCGGGCCCCGCCGCCGAGCAGCCCGTCGCTATCCTGCCGCCATGACCGAGCCCGACCTCGCTCCCCGCGTCGACCGCCTGGAGGGGCAGTACGTCTCCCTGCGCGAGGACATCACCGCGCTGTCCGACTCGGTCCTCGAGGTGCAGACGACACTGGACGAGCAGAAGGTCACGCTCGCCCGGCACACCGCGACGCTCGACCGGCACACCGCGACGCTCGCCGAGCACTCGGCGACGCTCGACCAGCACACCGCGACGCTCGCCGAGCACTCGGCGACGCTCGACCAGCACACCGGGATGCTCGAGGAGATCCTCCGGCGGCTGCCGCCGGTGGCCTAACGCCCGCGGACGACCTCACGGAGCCGGGCGAGACGCTCCGCGATGGCTCGCTCCTCGCCCCGGCCGGACGGCGCGTAGTAGTCCCGGCCGACCAGCTCGTCGGGCGGGTACTGCTGCGCGACGACGGCCGAGCGCTCGTCGTGGGGATAGCGGTAGCCGACGGCGTTGCCGAGCTTCTGGGCGCCCGCGTAGTGCCCGTCGCGCAGGTGGGGCGGCACGGGACCCGCGGCGCCGCTGCGCACGTCGGACATGGCCGCGTCGATCGCGGTGATCACGGCGTTCGACTTGGGCGCCGTCGCGAGGTGGACGGTCGCCTGGGCGAGCGCGATCCGGCACTCCGGCAGCCCGATGAGCGCCACGGCCTGGGCGGCGGCGGTCGCGGCCTGCAGCGCGGTCGGGTCGGCGAGCCCGACGTCCTCGCTCGCGTGCACCACGAGGCGCCGCGCGATGAAGCGCGGGTCCTCCCCCGCGACGATCATCCGGGCGAGGTAGTGCAGGGCGGCGTCGGGATCGGAGCCGCGGATGGACTTGATGAAGGCCGAGATGACGTCGTAGTGCTGGTCGCCCGCCCGGTCGTAGCGCACGGCGACCTCGTCGACGACCTGCTCGACCACCGCCAGGTCGATCGTCCCGCCCTCGCCCACGGCGTCCGCGGCGGCCTCGAGGGCGGTCAGGGAGCGGCGCCCGTCCCCGGCGGCGAGCCGGACGAGGTGGGCACGGGCCTCGTCGGTGAGCGTGACGGTGCCCGCGAGGCCGCGCTCGTCGGCCACCGCGCGGTCGAGGAGCGCGGCGACGGCGTCGTCCTCGAGCGCGTGCAGCCCCAGGACCAGCGAGCGGGACAGCAGCGGGGCCACGACGGAGAAGCTGGGGTTCTCGGTGGTGGCGCCGACGAGCAGCACCACCCGGTCCTCCACTGCGCCGAGCAGCGCGTCCTGCTGCGTGCGGCTGAAGCGGTGGATCTCGTCGATGAACAGGACCGTGCGGCGCGGTTCGGCCGCCGCGAGCCGACGACGGGCCACCTCGATGACCCCCCGGACCTCCTTCACGCCCGCCGACAGCGCCGACAGCGCCTCGAACGCACGGCCCGTCGCCTGGGAGATCAGCCGCGCGAGGGTCGTCTTGCCGGTGCCGGGCGGGCCGTGGAGCAGCACCGACGCGGGCGCGGCGCCCTCGACCAGCCGGCGCAGCGGGGCGCCCGGTGCCAGGAGGTGGTCCTGCCCGACGACCTCGTCGAGCGACGCGGGCCGCATCCGCACCGCGAGCGGCGGGCGGACGTCGCTGCCGGCAGGCACGGGCCGGTCCTCGACCACACCCCGCGTCACCGGCCGCAGGTCCTCGACCGCGGGCCGCTCGGGCTCCGGCGGCGCCACGTCGAACAGCCCCTCCTCGCTCACCCGTCCGACGCTACTGCCCACCCCCGACACCCCGGCCCGCGAGAGTCACGTGAGGCAGACCCCGGCGCCGCGGTTCCTGCATGGTGTGCACCTCACGGGACGGCGGCTCCTCCCGCGACCCGAGGATGCGGCGTTCCTGGCGTCCGACGACAGCAACGACGCTTTCCTGCCGCAGAGGGTGGGTGCCACTCCCCCGCAACCGCCGGCCACGGACGACCGGACGCCCCGGCTAGGGTCGGACACCATGCGGGAGATCCTCACCGTGCTGGAGTCCGACGCGCACGCGAGCGCCGAGCGCATCGCGACGCTGACCGGGATCGACGAGGCGACGGTGCGCGAGCACATCGCCGCGTGGGAGGCGTCGGGGGTGATCCGGCGCTACAAGGCGGTCGTCGACTGGGACCGGTACGGCGACGAGCGCGTCACCGCCTTCGTCGACGTCACCGTGGCGCCCGAGCGGGGTCGCGGGTTCGACGACGTGGCCGAGCGGATCGCCCGGTTCCGCGAGATCCGGGCCGTCCACCTGGTGAGCGGGGCGCAGGACCTGCGGGTCGAGGTGGAGGGCGCCTCCATGAAGGAGGTCGCCGACTTCGTCGCGCAGAAGCTCTCCGGGATCGACCGGGTCACCGCGACCAGCACGCACTTCCTGCTGCGCCGCTACAAGGACGACGGCCAGCTCCTGACCGATCCCGAGCCCGACCAGCGCCTGTCGGTGACGCCCTGATGGCCACGGACGTGCAGCGGAGCGGAACCGGACCGTCGATGCAGCCGCAGAAGCCCTTCTCCCGCACGGTCGAGGCCATCCCGCCGTCGGGGATCCGCAAGTTCTTCGACCTCGCGCAGAGCATGCAGGGCGTGATCTCGCTCGGCGTCGGCGAGCCGGACTTCCCGACGCCGTGGAGCGCCCGCGAGGCCGCCATCCACGCGCTCGAGCACGGCGCGACGACCTACACCTCGAACAGCGGGCTGCTCGCGCTGCGCGAGGCCATCGTCGACGACCTCGCCGACCGCTACCGGGTCCGCTACCGGGCCGAGGACGAGTGCCTCATCACCAGCGGCGTCTCCGAGGGCCTGGACCTGACGCTGCGGGCGCTGCTCAACCCCGGCGACGAGGTCATCGTCCCCGAGCCCTGCTACGTCGCCTACCAGCCGTGCGTGGCGTTCGCGGGCGGTATCCCGGTGCCGGTGGCGCTCGACCCGGGCGACGCCTACCGCCTCGACCCCGCCATCATCGGGGCGGCGATCACGGAGAACACGAAGGCCATCCTGTTCGGCTCGCCGTCGAACCCGACGGGCAGCGCCCAGAGCGCGGGCGACCTCGACGCCCTCGCGGCGCTCGCCCGGGAGCACGACCTCTGGCTGCTCTCCGACGAGATCTACGACCGGCTGACCTACCACGGGGTCCACACGCCGGTCGCCGCGTCCGCCCCCGAGCGCACGGTGACGCTCGGCGGCTTCTCGAAGTCGTACGCGATGACGGGCTGGCGGGTCGGGTACGTGTGTGCGCCCGAGCCGCTCGCGCAGCTCATGCACCGCATCCACCAGTACACGATGCTCTGCGCCCCGCACATGTCGCAGATCGCCGCGCTCGAGGCGATGCGCACCGCACAGGACGACGTCGACGAGATGGTCGCCGACTACGACCGTCGTCGGCGCCTGTTCTCCAAGGGCCTCGACGAACTGGGCCTCACCTGCCCGGTCCCCGGCGGCGCCTTCTACGTCTTCCCGTCGATCGCCTCCACCGGCATGACCTCCGAGGAGTTCGCCGAGGGCCTGCTCACCCAGGAGAAGGTCGCGGTGGTCCCGGGCAACGTCTTCGGTCCCTCCGGCGAGGGCCACGTGCGCTGCTCCTACGCCACCGCGCTCCCCCAGCTCGAGCAGGCCCTGGAGCGCATCGCGCGCTTCATCGGGTCCTGAGTCAGGTCCCGGACGACGGGTCCCGGACGACGGGTCCCGGACGACGGGTCCCGGACGACGGGTCCCGGACGACGGGTCCCCCTCAGGCGAACGCCGGGAACAGCGGTAGCGGGCAACTCCCGCCGTAGGGGGCGAGCGCACGCACGACGGCCTCGGCGAGGTCGACGACGGCCTGCTCCTGCTGGCGGGTCGCGTCGGTCGCCAGGCGCTGCCAGTACCCGGACAGCACGGCGGCGGCGCGCTCGGGCGGCCGCCCGACGACGACCTGCTCGGGCCCCGCGCCGTCCCCGACGACCACCGGCAGCAGGGAGCGGGTGCACACCCACACCCACAGCGTCGTCGCGGCGAGGTGGCGCGGGCCGGCGACCGCGGGGTCGGCCAGCTCCGGCCACACCCCCGCGACCTCCGACTGCCACGACGCCGTCATCGCCTCGGCCATCCCGGTCGGCAACGCGTACGGCGCGGCCCAGCCCGGGAACGGGAGCCGCACCGACGAGGCCGTGAACGCCACGTCGCGGAAGCAGCCCCACTCGAAGTCCAGGAACCGGGCGCCCGCCCCGGTCAGCAGGCAGTTCTCCGGCGACACCTCGGACGGGCTGAACGCCCGGTAGCGCGTACCGCCGAGCAGCCCGGCGGCGGCGCGGGCATGCTGGACCGCCGCGGGCGCGGCCTCGACGCGCAGGCGACCGGCGAGCAGGTCGGGGATCTCGGCGAGCGCGGAGCGGGCGTCGTCGGCGAGCGGGTCCCGCCAGTGCTTCACCCCGGACCGGCGCAACAGGGCCCCGAAGTCGCCCTCGCGGGCGGCCGTCGCCGCCTGCAGCCGCCCGAGGGCCCGGGTGGCGCCGAGCAGGGCGCGCTCGGCCGCCTTCGGGTCGTCGCCGTGCAGCTTGTCGGCCAGCGTCGAGCCGCGGCCGAGGTCCTCGAGCACGAGCAGCCGCTGCTGCGGGTCGTTGGCGTAGAGCGTCGGCGTGGCGCGGTCGTCCGCCGGCATCGCGGTGAACAGCTGGCAGCTCGCCGCCTCGTAGGGGAACGGGTCGACGCGCTCGGTCGCCGACGTCCGCTCCGAGGCCGCGGCCTCACCCGGGTAGTGCTTCACGACGAGGGTGCGAGGCAGCGAGAACGGGTTCTGCGCGACCCGGACCCGGACCACCCGCGAACGACTGCTCCCGCCGAGATCCTCCGCGTCCGCGAGCCGCACGCGGGCGCCCGCCCGGCGGGTGAGGAGATCCTCGGCGAGCGCGACCGTGCGCTCGACCGAACGGTCGGTGCGCCCGGTGGCGGCGTCGAGGACGGAGGGAGCATCGGAGTCATCGGCCGTGAGCGGGGTCATCAGACGATGGAGCTTACCGTCCGGACCGTCTACTACTCGCGAGTAACGCGAACTCGGGCCGTTCGGAATCGATGCACGTGAGTGAGCGGCGAGCCACGATCCGGTTGCGCGGCGTCACCGGTTGTGGGAGCGACAGCGCGCAACCGAACGGCCGGACGGAGCCGACCCGACGTCAGGAAGGCTGCTCGCCGGGGCCCTCGCCCGGGTCGTCCACCGGCCGCTCCGGGGGCTTGACCGGAGCGGCGGGCAGCGTCCCCGGGCCCGGCTCCGCAGGCTTCGCGGGCTTGGCGTCCACCCCCGCCTCCTTGCGCTGCAGCGCGGTGATCGGCGCGGGCGCGGCGGTGAGCGGGTCGTACCCGCCACCGGTCTTGGGGAAGGCGATGACGTCGCGGATCGAGTCCACCCCGGCGAGCAGCGCGCAGATCCGGTCCCAGCCGAACGCGATCCCGCCGTGGGGCGGCGGGCCGAAGGAGAACGCGTCGAGCAGGAAGCCGAACTTCTCCCGCTGCTCCTCGGGCGACAGCCCCATGAGCGCGAACACCCGCTCCTGGACGTCCTGCCGGTGGATACGGATGGACCCGCCGCCGATCTCGTTGCCGTTGCAGACGAGGTCGTAGGCGTAGGCGAGGGCGTGCGCCGGGTCCTCCTCGAAGCGGTCGATCCACTCCGGGGTCGGCGAGGTGAAGGCGTGGTGGACCGCGGTCCACTGCCCGGACCCGACCGCGACGTCGCCGGCCGCCGTCGCCTCGTCGGCCGCCTCGAACAGCGGGGCGTCGACGATCCATACGAACGACCAGGTGCCCGGCTCGATCAGCTCCTGACGACGGGCGATCTCGCCGCGCGCGGCGCCGAGCAGGGCCCGCGACGACGAGCGGGGCCCGGCGGCGAAGAAGATGCAGTCCCCGGGGTTGGCGCCGACGGCCTTCGCGAGGCCCTCGCGCTCGGCGTCGGAGAGGTTCTTCGCGACGGGGCCGCCCATGCCGACCTCCCCGTCGTCGCCGACGAGCACGTAGGCGAGGCCGCGGGCGCCACGCTGCTTGGCCCACTCCTGCCAGCCGTCGAACGTGCGGCGGGCCTGGGAGGCGCCGCCCGGCATGACGATCGCGCCCACGTAGGGCGCCCGGAACACCCGGAACGGGGTCTCGGCGAAGTAGTCGGTGAGCTCGGTGAGCTCGATGCCGAAGCGCAGGTCGGGCTTGTCCGAGCCGTAGCGCGCCATCGCGTCGGCGTAGGTCATGCGCGGGACCGGCGACGGGAGCGCGTAGCCCGCGAGCTCCGACCACAGTTCACCGATGATCGCCTCGCCGAGCGCGATGACGTCGTCCTGGTCGACGAAGCTCGCCTCGATGTCGAGCTGGGTGAACTCGGGCTGGCGGTCGGCCCGGAAGTCCTCGTCGCGGTAGCAGCGCGCGATCTGGAAGTACCGCTCCAGGCCGCCGACCTGCAACAGCTGCTTGAACAGCTGCGGCGACTGCGGCAGCGCGTACCAGCTGCCCGGGCGCAGGCGGGCCGGCACGAGGAAGTCGCGGGCGCCCTCGGGGGTGGAGCGGGTCAGCGTGGGCGTCTCGACCTCGACGAAGTCGCGGTCGGACAGGACGTCGCGGGCGATCTTGTTGGCCCGCGAGCGGAGCCGGATCGCGTGGGCCGGGCCCTCGCGGCGCAGGTCCAGGTAGCGGTAGCGCAGCCGGACGTCCTCGCCGGGCGTCTCGTCCATCTGGAACGGCAGCGGCGCGGACTCCGAGAGGACGGTCAGCTCCGTGGCGCTGACCTCGACCGCGCCGGTGGCCAGGTCGGCGTTCTCGCTGCCCGACGGGCGGGCCTCGACGGCGCCGACGACCTGGATGCAGTACTCCGCGCGCAGCCGATGGCTCGCCTCGGCGACCTCGCCGGAGCGGAACACGACCTGGACGACCCCGGAGGCGTCGCGCAGGTCGATGAACACCACGCCGCCGTGATCGCGGCGACGGGCCACCCATCCGGCGAGGGTGACGGTGGCGCCGACGTGGTCGGCGCGCAGCGTGCCGGCGGGGTGCGTGCGCATCATCTGCGGTGAATCTCCTGGTCGCGTCGGGTGGGAGACACCCAGGCTATCTAGCCGCTCACGCTCGGCCCCGCCCGGTCGAGGTGGATCCGCAGCGCCACCCGCCGCTCGCGGCGCATCGCGTCATCGAAGTCCTCCCAGTCCTCGTGCTCGGAGCCGGTGACCTGGCGGTACAGCGTCCGCAGCGGCTCGTGGGCGGCGGGCAGGTCGACGATCTCGACGTCGCCCTCCACCTGCGCCCACTCGCCGAAGAAGCCGTCCGGGAAGACGCACACCCACGCCCGCGGGGTCCGTCGGAGGTTCTTCGCCTTCACCGCGGTCTCCCGGGTGCTGATCACCGCCGCGCCCTCGTCGTCGATCCCCACGACGACGGGCGAGAGCTGCGGAGCGCCGTCGCTGCGGGTCGTCGCGAGCACGGCGTGGTGGTGCTCGCGGAGGTACGCGCGTGCCTGGTCGAGGTCCATGCCGACGGGGTACCCGTCAGAGGGCCCGGTACCGGCGCTCGGGCCGGCCGGCGTTCCCGTACCGCAGCCGCACCTCGGCCCGCCCGGTGTCGGTGAAGAACTCCAGGTAGCGGCGGGCGCTCACCCGCGAGATGCCCACCCGCTCCGCGGTCTCCGAGGCCGACAGGTCGCCCTCGGCGGCCCGCAGCGCGGCGGCGATCAGGTCGGCCGTCTCCGCGGACAGGCCCTTGGGCAACGGCGCCCGGGGACCCGGCACCGCGGGGAGCGGCCGCCCGCCGCCGAACAGCTGGTCGACGGCGGACTGGTCGGCCTGCCCGGCCGGCAGGGCCCGCCGGCCCGCCGCGTACTGCAGGAGCCGGTCGCGCAGGTCCTCGAACCCGAACGGCTTGATCAGGTAGTGCACGACGCCGCCCCGTACCGCCGCGCGCACCGTCTCCGCGTCGCGGGCTGCGGTCACCATGAGGACGTCGACGTCCGGGACGGCTCCCCGCAGGTCGGCGAGCACCTCGAGGCCGCTGCGGTCGGGCAGGTAGAGGTCGAGCAGGACCAGGTCGGGCCGCAGCTCGACGGCCCGGCGGAGCGCCTCCGCCCCGGTGTGGGCGACGCCGACCGGGCTGAAGCCCGGGGTCCGGGCCACGAACCCGCCATGGACCTTCGCCACCATGAAGTCGTCGTCGACGACCAGGACACGCAGGGCCTCATCGCCCGGCGCCGACCCGCCGGTCATCCGCTGTCCTCTCCCTCGGCAGCCGCGCCGTGAACACCGCACCCTCCCCCGGCCGCGACCGCACCGCGACCGCGCCGCCGCGACGGACGCACACCGCGCGGACCAGGGCCAGCCCGATGCCGCGGCCGTCACCCTTGGTGGAGACCCCGCGCCCGAACACCGCGTCCGGCGGGTCGGTCGCGACGCCGGGTCCGGTGTCGGCCACCCGGACCTCGACCGTGCCGTCGGGCTCCGCGAGCTCGACGGTGACCGTCCCCGCGGCCAGGGCGTCCAACGCGTTGTCGACCAGGTTGCCGACCACCGTGACCAGGTCCGCCGACAGGTCGTCGGAGACCCGGCCGAGCGAGCCCGTGACCTCCAGGACGACGCCGCGCTCGCGGGCCAGCCGCGCCTTCGCCACGAGCAGGGCCGCGAGCGAGGGGTCTCCGACCCGGCCGGTCACCGCGGCGTCGTCCTCCGCGGAGCCCTGGAGGGTGCCGACGTAGCGGACCACCTCGTCGTACTCCCCGATCTCGATGAGCCCGGAGATCGTGTGGAGCCGGTTGGAGAACTCGTGCGCCTGGGCGCGCAGCGTCTCGGTCGTTCCCCGCGTGGTGCCGAGCTCGCGCTGCAGGGCGGCGAGCTCGGTGCGGTCGCGCAGGGTCGTCACCCAGCCCCGCACCGTCCCGTCCACGAGGAAGGGGCGCCGGTTCGCGACGACGACGGCGTCGGCCCGCGGGATCACCGCGTCCTCGGTGACGCGCCCGGGGCCGCTCAGCACCGCCCGGACCTCCGGGTCGACGCCGAGCTCGGCGAGGGTGCGCCCGACGGCCCCGGCGGGCAGGTCCAGCAGCTCGCGGGCGGTGTCGTTGACCAGGACCACCCGCCCGTCCGCGTCCACGCCGAGCACGCCCTCCCGGATCCCGAGCAGCATCGCCTCGCGCTGCTGCACCAGGGCCGTGATCTCCCGTGGTTCCAGGCCGAGCGTCTGCCGCTTCACCCGGCGTGCGAGCAGGAGCGACCCCACGACCCCGAGGGCGGTGGCGAGCCCGAGATAGGTCAGCAGGTCGGGGGCCGACGCCACGAGACGGGGCAGGACGCCCGGCAGGTCGCTGGTCACCGCGACCGCGCCGAGCTGCCGGCCGTCGGACGCGAGCACGGGGACCTGTGCCGCGACCGCGAGCGGGCCGTCGGGGACGAGCCGGAGGTACCCGGTCCAGCTCCGCCCCTCGGCCACCCGGCTCGGGTCCCCACCGTCGGCGTCGGCGACGGGGAGAGGCAGGCCGACGAGAGCCAGGTCGGTCGCGGTCACGACCCGCAGCCCGGCGTCGGCGACCACGACCGCCGAGGTCCCCGAGACCGCCCGGGCCCCGTCGGCGACGGCCGTCACCGGGTTGCGGGGCGAGACCGTGGGCGCGGCGAGGGCCTGGCGAACCACCCCGTCCACGGCGACGTCCTCGGCGACCGCGAGGACCCGGCGGCTCTCGGTGCGCGTGAACGCCGCGAGGGACTGCGTGACGCTGACCGCCGCCACGGCCACGAGCACCAGGGCCACGACGCCGAGCTGCAGGGCCAGCGCCTGACCGGCCAGGGTGCTCCGCCGGCGGGTCACGGGCGGGGCGGTCACGCCGAGCAGTCTGGCGCCTCGGCGCGCGGGATTCACGTGCGCCGGGTGGGAGGGTGATCGCCGTGCGGCGCGCGGGTCTGGTCCTCGGCGTGCTGGTGGCGCTCCTCGCGGGCTGTGGCACCGGCACCGGTGACCTGCGCCTGCTCGTGCCGACCGAGGTCGGCGGCGGTTACGACCTCACCGCCCGCACGGTCGCGGCCGCCGTCGCCGAACAGGAGGGCGAGCCGGGACCCGCCGTCGTCGTCGTCCCCGGCGACGGCGGCCGGGCCGCCCTCGCCCGCCTCGCGGCGGAGCGAGCGAGCCCGGACCTGCTCATGGTCATGGGCCTCGGCCTCCTCGGATCCGTTCCCGACGACGGGCGTGGTCCCGGTGGGCTGCCGGTCACGCCGGTGGCCCGGCTGATCAGCGAGCCGGAACTCGTCGCCGTCACCGCCGGCTCCCCGTACCGCACGCTGGCCGACCTGGTCGCGGCGTGGCGCGCCGACCCGTCCCGCGTGGTCATCGGCGGGGTCTCGGCCCGCGGGGGCCCCGACTGGCTGGTCACCACCCAGCTGGCGGCGGCGGTCGGCATCCCTGCCCAAGGGGTCCGATACGCGTCGCTGCCCGGCGACGCCCTGCTCCCCGCCCTGCTCCGCGGCGACGTGGCCGTGGCGGTGACCGGCCTCGGCGAGACCGCTCCCCAGGTCGACCTCGGCACCGTCCGGACCCTCGCCGTCACCTCCGCGGCCCGCTCCCCCCGGGTGGAGGCGCCCACCCTGCGCGAGGCGGGGGTGGACGTGGTGTTCGAGAACTGGCGGGGGCTGGTCGCGCCGCCCGACCTCGCGCCCTCCGACCTCGACCGCCTCACCGCCCTGGCCGACGACCTCCGTGCCACGGCCGCCTGGCGCGCGGCGGTCGCCCGCAACGGCTGGACCGACGCCCCGCTCACCGGGGCGGCGTTCGCGGCGTTCCTGGACGCCGAACGCGCCCGGGTCCGCGCCGAGCTCGCGGCGACGCCCTCCTGACGGTCGGCCCGCGAGGTGCACGTCAGGCATCCCCCCGGCCCCGCGGACCTGCCTCGTGTGACCCTCGCGGCCGGGCCCGCCCGGGTCAGAGCAGCGAGAGCTGCTCAGGCCGGGTCTCCTGCACGATCCCGGACGGGACGCGAGGCAGCGCCCCGTCCGGCCACGGCTCGGGGTTCTCGGGCTGTGCGCCCTTCCCGCCGTCGAGCCGAGCCGAGCTCCGCCTCGCTCGGTCTCCCTCGAGGCGGCCGCCCATGTGGTGCCCGCCGCCGTCGAGCCCGTGGCGGCGCAGCAACGCGCCCACCCGCCGCCGGAGATCGTCCCGGTAGGCCTGCTGCACGTAGGCGCCCCGCCGGTAGAGCTGCGCGTAGCGCTCGAGGAGGTGCGGGTGCTCGCGGGCGAGCCAGCCGTGGAACCACTCGCGGGTGCCGGGCCGCAGGTGCAGGGCGAGCACCGACGCCCCGCTCGCCCCGGCGGCGGCGATCTCCCCGAGCAGGGCGTCGAGGGCCTCGTCGGAGTCGGTGAGCCCCGGCAGGACGGGCGCGACGAACACCCCGACCGGGAGCCCGGCGTCGGCGATCCGGCGCACGAGGTCGAGCCGGGCCCGCGGGGTCGGGGTGCCGGGCTCGACCGAGCGGTGCAGCTCGGGGTCGAGCAGGGCGAGGGACACCCCGACGCCGACCGGCACGTCGCGGCCCGCGGCCACGATCTCGGGCAGATCCCGTGCGAGCAGCGTGCCCTTGGTGAGGATCGACAGGGGCGTGCCCGAGGACCCGAGCGCCCGGATGATCCCGGGCATCAACCGGTAGCGGCCCTCCGCCCGCTGGTACGGGTCGGTGTTGGTGCCCATGGCCACGTGCTCGCGCGACCACCGCGGCGAGCGCACCTCGCGGGCGAGCACCTCCGGGGCGTTGAGCTTCACGACGACCTGCCGGTCGAAGTCGTCGCCCGCGTCGAGGTCGAGATAGGTGTGGGTGTTGCGGGCGAAGCAGTTGTGGTGGACCAGCCCGACGGCGACGTAGTCACCCGTCGTCGTGGTGACGTCGTAGACCGTGTCCTCCCCCGCCGGCTCCACCGCGAGCAGCGTGCGGTCGGCGCCGCGGGACTCGTCCAGCACGTCGCGGACCCCGGCGAGACCGGGCGCCGGCAGCGTCTCCGCGCCCACCAGCGCGTCGCCCGGGACGAACCAGGTGCCGCCGTGCCCGTCGGCGCCCGCCCGGGAGACGTGGCGCCACCCCGTGCGGCCGAGCAGCCGGTGGTCGGCCCCGACGACCACCGCGGTGCCGTCGGCCACCCGGACCCGTACCACCGCTCGCCGGCTCGACCAGTGCGCGAGCACGTGGGTCCGCACGAGCCGACGCACGCCGCCCTCGGTGACCGTCCCGACGACCGCGTCGCCCACCCGCAGGTCGGCCATCGGCACCGACCCGCCGTCGGCACGCAGCACCGGGGTGTCGCCGGTGACGCAGTACGTGCAGGCGTGGGAACACCCGCGGTACGGGTTGACGGTCCAGCCGAACGGCATCGGCGACCCACCGGGCACCCGGTTGAGCACCGAGCGGGCCCGGACCTCGTGGAAGGTGATCCCGGCGAACTCCGGCGTCTGCACGCTCCGCACGAGACCCTTGAGCGCCGGCATCCCCGGCAGCGCCCCGTCGTCGTCCAGCTGCTGACCCGACCACCGCATGGGTCGAGTCGAACACGTGTTCGTATCGAACGCAAGTTCGAGTGCCCGGTCTGGTTTCGGTACTCGCGGTACGCGGTACTGCAGATCACACCGGATCAGGAGGCCGCGTCATGGCGTTCACGCTCGAGCTCACCCCCGCGCACCACGAGCTGGTGCGTCGCGCGCACACGTTCGCGGAGGAGGTGATCCGGCCCGCCGCCCCCAAGTACGACGAGCTCCAGGAGTGCCCCTGGGACATCGTCGACGCGGCCGCCCGCGAGGGGTTCTACAACGCCCTGTTCTACGCCGACCTGATCGCGGACCCGACCGGTCTCTCCCTGCCGCTGTTCCTCGAGGAGATCTTCTGGGGGTGCGCGGGCATCGGGCTCACGATCGTCCTGCCTGCGCTCGCCCTCTCCGCGCTGAACCAGGCCGGGACCGCCGAGCAGATCGCCACCTGGGCGCCGGAGATGTTCGGTACCCCGGGCGACATCAAGCTCGCCGCCCTCGCCGTCAGCGAGCCGCAGGGCGGCAGCGACGTCTCCAACCTGCAGACCCGGGCGGTCAAGGACGGCGACGACTGGGTGCTGAACGGTACGAAGATCTGGATCGGCAACGGTGGCATCGCCGACGTGACGGTGGTGAACGCCGTGGTCGACCCCGACCTCGGCACCAAGGGCCAGGCCATGTTCCTCGTGCCGAAGGGCACGCCCGGGATGGACCAGGTGCGCCGCCTCGACAAGCTCGGGCACCGGGCCTCCCACACCGCCGAGCTGTCGTTCACCGACTGCCGCATCCCCGGCGACCAGCTCCTCGGCAGCGAGGACAAGCTGAACCACAAGCTCGACAAGGCCCGGCGCGGCGACTCCACCCGCTCCGCCGCCCTGGGTGCCTTCGAGCAGACGCGGCCGATGGTGGCCGCGATGGCGCTCGGCGTCGCGCGGGCGGCGTTCGAGTACGCCTGCGACTACGCCTCGAAGCGCGAGGCCTTCGGGGGGCCGATCATCGAGAACCAGGGCGTCGCGTTCCCGCTGGCCGACCTCGCCGCCGACATCGACGCCGCCCGCCTGCTGGCATGGCGAGCCTCGTGGATGGCCGCCAACGGCGTCCCCTTCCACTGCGGGGAGGGCTCGATGTCCAAGCTCAAGGCCTCCGAGGTCGCCGTCCGCGCGGCCGAGCAGGCCATCCAGACCTGCGGCGGCTGGGGCTACGTCAGCGACCTGCCGGTCGAGAAGTGGTACCGGGACGCGAAGCTCTACACGATCTTCGAGGGCACCAGCGAGATCCAGCGGATGGTCATCGGCCGCACCCTCGCCACCGAGGCCTCCCAGACCCCGCAGCACCACCTGCTGCCGGGTGACCACTCCGGGCTCTCCCGCAAGTTCGGGCACGGGTCGCTCGCGCGGGCCCGCGCCGGCGAGACCTTCCTCAAGCTGGCCCAGAAGGCGCCGCACCGGCTGCTGGAGCTGGGCGGGCGACTCGCCTCGCCCGGGCGTTGATCAGGACGTCCGGGGCGCGAACCCTCTAGGGTGCGAGCCACACCCGTCCCCCGGATGCCGTAGCGAGGGCCCGATGACGCAGTCGACGACGCCGCCGTCGGGCGACCGCCCCACTCCGCGAGCGATCCGCCCGGCGTCGCGGGCGCCGCAGCCCGCCCCGGGGGTGTTCGACACCGTGTACGCCCTCGCGGCGGCCTCGGCCCGCACCGCGGTCGAGCTCACGCTGCGGGGGCCGTCGATCGTGCGGGGGCTCGCATCCGCGGCGCACACCGTGTCGGTCGAGGTGACACCCCTGGTCGGCGACGCGCTACGGGCGCTCCCGCGCGTCGTGACGGTGCTCGAGCAGCTCCTGCCGTTGGCCCAGGACCTGCAGCGGTCGCTTGACGAGCTGGCCTCGGCCGCACCCGACATCCACGCGCTCGCGCAGGCCGTGCCCGCCCTCCAGCAGCTGGGCGGGGCGGCCGACGACATCCACGCCCTCCGTGAGGCCGTACCGGCGCTCCAGCAGATCGGGGGCGCGGCCGCCGACATCCACGCCCTCGCGCAGGCCGCGCCCGCCCTGCAGCAGCTGGGCGGAGCGGCCGAGGACATCCACGCCCTGACCGCCGCCGTCCCCGCCCTGCAGCAGCTGGGCGGAGCGGCCGAGGACATCCATGCCCTGACCGCTGCGGTGCCCGCCCTGAGGCAGATCGGGGGCGCCGCCGAGGACATCCACGCCCTCGCAGCCGCGGTGCCCGCCCTGCAGCAGCTCGGGGGCGCCGCCGAGGACATCCACGCCCTGCGCGAGGCCGTCCCGGCGCTGCAGCAGCTCGGGGGTGCCGCCGCCGACCTCCACCTGCTCACCGGCGCCGTCGACTCACTGGCCCGGCTCGGCAGCGCGGTCGACGACCTCGGCCGCATCGCCGCGGCCACCGAGGACATCGGGGCCATCGCGGGCGCCGTCGGGACGATCGAGCAGATCGCGGCGGCGGTCCCGACGATCGAGCGCATCGCGGAGGCGGTCGGCACCGTCGAGGCCATCGCGGCCGCCGTGCCGACGGTGGAGCGCATCGCCGACGCCGTCACCACGGTGGAGCAGATCGCCGCCGCCGTGCCCACCATCGAGCGCCTCGCCGAGGCCACCGGCACGCTCGACCAGCTCGCCGCGGCCGTGCCGACGGTGGAGAAGGTCGCCGCGGCGGTGCCGACGGTGCAGGCGATCGCGGACGCCGTGCCCACCGCCCAGCAGATCGCCGACGCCGTGCCGACGATCCGCGCGCTCGCCGAGGCGGTGCCCGAGGTGCGCAAGCTGACGGCCGCGATCGAGCACGTCGAGACGCTCGCCCACCACGCCGACACCACGTTCCCGGAGCTGCCGCCGCGGCTGCAGACGCTGGACTCGTCGCTGTCGGTCGCGGCGTCCGAGCTCGTGCGGGTCGCACCCGACCTCCGTACCGTCGCGGGCCGGATCGAGGACCTCGACGGTCAGATCAAGGTCCTCGCCGACGCCCTCGCCCCCCTCCAGGGCACCACCGAGCGGCTCGGCCGCCTCGTCGACCGCCTCCCGGCCGGCCGTCGGCAGAAGGCGGTCGAGGGCTGACCCTCCCGACCGAAGGGCGCCTTCCGTCGGCGGGACCGACCGGAGGGCCCCTTCGCTCAGGTGGCCGCCGACCGGCGAGGGGCGCCCACCGCCGGCTGGTCGGACCGAGGGGCCCTTCGCTCAGTAGGCCGGGTCCCACCGCGTGGCACGGACGGCCGCGCGCAGCTCGTCGTCGGACGCCTGCGGCGCCACCCCGTCGGCGACCGCCTGCCGCGCCACGGCGAGCGCGATGTCGTCCGCGACGTCCCGCACGTCCGCCCACGCCGGCAGCAGCGGCGCCGTCGGGTCCTTCAGCGCGGGCGAGGCGTTCCCGAGCGCCCGGGCGGCCGCCCGCATCATCGCGTCGGTGACCCGCGTGGCCCGCGCGGCGGTCACGGCCAGCCCGACCGCCGGGAAGATGTAGACGTTGTTGCACTGCGCGACCGGGACGTCGTCGCCGTGCTCCCGCGCGAGCGGCGGGAACGGTGAGCCGGTCGCGATGAGGGCACGGCCGTCGGTCCAGGCGTCGACGTCGGCCGGGCGGGCCTCGGCGTTCGAGGTCGGGTTGGACAGCGGGAACACGATCGGCCGGTCCACCTTCGCGGCCATCGTGCGGACGATGTCCTCGGTGAACGCCCCCTGCGCGGTGGACAGGCCGAGCAGCACGCCGACCGTCACGTGCTCGACCACGTCCGCGAGGCCCGGGAGGCCGTCGAGACCCCAGTCGGCGACGTCCGCGGGGTCGTGGGCGAAGGCCTGCTGGTCGTCGGAGAGGTCGTCGCGGTCCGTCGTCAGGAGCCCGCGGACGTCGACCACCCAGCAGCGGGCACGGGCGTCGTCCGCGGAGAGGCCCTGGTCCACCATCTCCTGACGGACCATCTCCATCACGCCGATGCCGGCGGAGCCCGCGCCGAGCATGACGACCTGCTGATCGGCAAGCCGTGAGCCGGCCACCTCGGTCGCGCCCTGGAGGGCGCCGAGCGCGACGGCCGCGGTGCCCTGGATGTCGTCGTTGAAGGTGAGCAGCCGGTCCCGGTAGCGGGCGAGGATGGGCGCCGCGTGCGGGGTGGCGAAGTCCTCCCACTGCAGCAGGACGTCCGGGAGCTCGGCCTCGACCGCGGCGACGAAGTCCTCGACGAAGGTGAAGTAGTCGTCGTCGTCGATCCGGCGGTGCCGCCAGCCGAGATAGAACGGGTCGTCGAGCAGATCGGCGTTGTCGGTGCCGACGTCGAGCAGGATGGGCAGCGTCCGGGCCGGGTCGATCCCGCCGATGAGCGTGTAGAGCGACAGCTTGCCGACCGGGATGCCCATGCCGCCGACGCCCTGGTCGCCGATGCCGAGGATGCGCTGCCCGTCGGTCACGACGATGACGTCGACGTCGGCGTGGGGCCGGTTGCGCAGCATCTCCCTCAGGTCGTGGCGGTCGGGCCACGCGAGGTAGAGCCCCCGCGGCCGGCGCCACAGCTCGGAGAAGCGCTTGCACCCCTCGGCGACGGTCGGGGTGTACACCAGCGGCAGCGCGGTGGGCACGTCGGCGGCGAGCACCGAGTAGAAGAGGTGCTCGTTACGGTCCTGCAGCGAGCGCAGGTAGACGTAGCGCTGGAGGTCCGTCGACTGCCGCGTCACCTCGCCCCAGCAGCGGCGGACCTGCTCGTCGAGGGTGGTCACCGCGTAGGGCAGCAGACCCCGCAGCCCGTGCTCGGTGCGCTCCTCGGCGGTGAACGCGGTCCCCTTCGTGCGCATCGGGTCGTCGAGGATGACGCCCTCGTCGCCCGTCCCGCCTGCCGCCATCGTGGCTCCTCCCCTGCTGACCGTCGCAGCTCAGCGTCCCGCACACGCCCCGTTACCCGCCGGTACCGATCGGGGGTTCTGAGGAGATGCTGAGCATGGGGGCGATATCCGGTGTCCGGAAACGCTCGTTACCCTCACGTTCATCTTTTCGTCGTGATCGTGACGGGACACGTTCAGCACGCGGCGGGACGGAGGCTCGAGATGACGCACCCAGCGGGGCCGGTGCCCGAGGACCGGTCGGATCTGGCGGAGGCGGCCCGGATGCTGCTGCGCACGGTGCTGCCGGTCGGGGTCCTGCTCGGGTTGGCGCTCGCCGTCTACGGCGGGACCGGGCACGACCTGACGATCGTGCTCCAGGACCGCTTCCCCGAGGACTCCGAGTACTCCGGCCTGTTCACCATCGCCTTCTCCAGCGCGCTGATGGTGTGCGCGGGCACCGCGCTGGGTGCGCTCGTCGTGTCGCGGGCGTGGGCCCGCACGACCGGGACGACGGCGGCGAACTCGCCGGCCCTGACCGCCGGGCTCGCGCTCGCCGTGCTCTGCGTCTGGCTCGGCTTCGACGACATGATGATGGTCCACGACGCGGTCCTGCCCGGGGCGGGCATCCCGGAGGACGCCGCGCTCGCCGTCTACGCCGTGCTCGGCCTCGCCCTCGTCGCGTGGGCGTTCCGCCCGATGCGGTCCGAGCGGCTCGGCCTGACGTTCCTGACGGGTCTCGCCCTGCTCGGCGGCTCGCTCGGCGGTGACGTCCTCGAGTCGCTCTTCGAGGGCCGGAACGACCGAATCGCGACGTTCCTCGGGCACGCCGAGGACGTCGTCAAGTTCCTCGCCTACGCCGCCCTCTGCCACCTGTGTGTGCTGCTGGCCCGCCGGATCATGGCCCGGACGCTCGCCGCCGCGACCGAGAAGGCCGCCCGGGAGGCGGTCGAGCGCGCCGGTTCCGCCCCGTTCCCGACGACGGGTTCGGGCCGGGTGCCGCTGCGGGTCACGGTCGGCCGGCACGCCGCCCCCACCGGCGCGGTGCCCACGTCGGTCACGGCCGGCGACGACCTGACCCGGCCCATCCCGCGCCTCTGACCGCCACCCGGTGGCGGCTCAGCCGTGCACGGCCCGGTCGACCGCGGCGGCCGCGTCGGCGAGCGCGACCTCGGTCTGGCTGCCGTCGCCCAGGTCCTTGAGCTGGATCGTGCCGGCCTCGAGGTCCCGGTCGCCGAGGACGAGGGCGTAGCGGGCCCCCGAGCGGTCGGCCGCCTTCATCGCGCCCTTGAGCCCCCGACCGCCGTAGGCGAGGTCGGCCCGGATGCCGGCGCGGCGCAGCTGCCCGACGAGGCCCACCAGGTGGTCCTTCGCCGCCTCGCCCAGCGGGACCCCGAACACCTCCACGCGGCGGGCCGGCGCGACGTCGAGACCCTCGGCCCGGCAGGCCAGCAGCGTCCGGTCGACGCCGATGCCGAACCCGACCCCGGACAGCGCCTGCCCGCCGAGCTCGGCCATCAGCCCGTCGTAGCGTCCGCCCCCGCCGATCCCGGACTGCGAGCCGAGCCCGTCGTGGACGAACTCGAAGGTCGTCTTCGTGTAGTAGTCCAGCCCGCGGACCATGCGGGGGTTCTCGGTGTAGGCCACCCCGAGCTCGTCGAGGTACTGCTTGACCTTCGCGTGGTGGGCCGCCGCGGCGTCGGAGAGGTGGTCGACCATGAGCGGCGCATCGGCCAGCTGGTCGCGGACCTCGGGCCGCTTGTCGTCGAGCACACGCAGCGGGTTGATCCGCGCCCGCTCCCGGGTCGCCTCGTCGAGGTCGCACTTCTCGAGGAACCGCTGGAGCGTCGCCCGGTACTCGGGGCGGGTCTCGGCGTCCCCCAGGGAGGTGAGCTCGAGGCGGTAGCCGGTCAGCCCGAGCGCGCGGAACCCGGCGTCGGCGACGGCGAGCACCTCGGCGTCGAGGGCCGGGTCGTCCACGCCGATCGCCTCGACACCGACCTGCTGGAGCTGGCGGTAGCGACCGGCCTGCGGGCGCTCGTAGCGGAAGAACGGCCCGGCGTAGCGCAGCTTGACCGGCAGCGTGCCGCGGTCCATGCCGTGCTCGATGACGCTGCGCACGACCCCGGCCGTGCCCTCGGGACGCAGGGTGACGCTGCGACCGCCGCGGTCGGCGAAGGAGTACATCTCCTTCGACACGACGTCGGTCGACTCGCCGACCCCGCGCGCGTAGAGCGCGGTGTCCTCGAAGACGGGCAGCTCGAGATGGGCGTACCCGGCACGGTCGGCCTCGCGCACGAGGGTGTCGCGGACCGCGACGAAGTCGGGCCCGACGTACTCGGGGATGCCCTTGGGCGCGACGAAGCCGCCCGGCGGGATGTCAGCCAATTCGGTGTTCTTCCTAGAGGTTCCGGCCGGGCGCGTTCTGCGGCCCCTGCAGGAACGGGTTGGTGTGCCGCTCGTCGCCGATCGTGGTGGGCTGCCCGTGCCCGGGGAGCACCGCGGTCTCGTCCGGCAGCGTGAGCAGCTTCGTCCGCAGGCTCGTCATCATCTCCTCCAGCGAGCCGCCGGGGAGATCGGTCCGGCCGATGCTGCCCTGGAACAGGGTGTC
This sequence comes from Actinomycetospora sp. NBRC 106378, assembly GCF_030269685.1. Taxonomy (GTDB): domain Bacteria; phylum Actinomycetota; class Actinomycetes; order Mycobacteriales; family Pseudonocardiaceae; genus Actinomycetospora. The sequence goes on along the minus strand of NZ_BSTT01000003.1, from coordinate 171,457 downwards.
GCCGGCCAGCACGAACGGCGCGCCGTCCTCGGTGGCGCTGCGGAAGACGACCGAGCCGCGGGTGTGGCCGGGCGTGTGGTCCACGGTCAGCGAGAGGCCGGCGAGATCCAGCGTGGAGCCGTCGGTGAGCGTCTCCACGTGCTTCGGCTCCCGGAACTGCAGCCCCGGGTACATCGCCGCGAGCTGCGCGCCCATGGGACCGACGCCGCTCAGCGGATCGGCGAGCATCGACCGGTCCTCGGGATGGATCCACGCCGGGATGTCGTCCCCGTCGCACACCGGGGTCACCGACCACATGTGGTCGAGGTGCCCGTGGGTGAGCAGGACGGCGACCGGGGTCAGCCGCCGGTCCGCCAGCACCTTGCGCAGCGGTTCCTCGGCGTCCTGCCCCGGGTCGACGACCACGCAGGGACCGCCCTCGTCCGGCGCGATCACGAAGCAGTTGGTCTGGAAACTCCCGGCCGGGAACCCGGCGACCAGCACGTGGGTCCACCCTCCTCGAGACGACTGTCGTCCAGCCTAGTCGGCACCACCCGGTGTCCCCTGACCTGCCCGAACTCACCGGGACCTGACTTCCTAGGATGCCGCCGTGCCGACCAACGAGCAGCGCCGCAAGGCCGCCAAGCGCAAGCTGGAGCGACAGATCGAGCGCCGGGCCGAGCGGGCGCGGCGGCGCCGGCAGCGCCTCGCGATCATCGCCGTCGGCGCCGTGGTGGCGGTCCTCGCGGCCGGGATCGCGATCTACGTCGCCACCCGGCCCTCCGAGACCGTCGCCGCACCCGCGGCCGCGTCGGGGGCCTGCACCTACACCCCGGACGGGCAGGCCTCCCGGCCCGTGCAGGCGCCGGACCCGAACCCGGAGCGGACCGGCGTCGTCGGGCTCACCCTGCAGACCTCGCAGGGCGCGATCCCGCTGACCCTCGACCGCGCACAGGCGCCCTGTGCCGTGAACGCGGTGACGTCGTTGGCGCAGCAGGGCTTCTACAACGACACCCCCTGCCCACGTCTGGTGACCGGCCAGGGTCTGCAGGTCCTGCAGTGCGGTGACCCGACCGGCACGGGTTCCGGGGGCCCCGGGTACCGGTACGCCGAGGAGCCCCCGACGAACCTCGCGCCGTCCCCGCTCGGCCAGGGCGCGTCCAACTACAGCCGCGGACTCGTCGCCATGGCGAAGGCGTCCCAGCCCGCGAGCACCGGCAGCCAGTTCTTCCTCGTGTACGGCGACTCCGCGCTGCCGCCCGAGTACACCGTGATCGGGCGCATCGCCCCCGAGGGCCTCGCCGTGCTCGACAAGGTCGCAGCCGGCGGGGACGACAACTCCAACCCGGCCGGCGGTGGCAAGCCCACCATCCCCGTCCAGATCCAGCAGGCCCAGGTCCAGTCCTGACGGCGGGTCCGGGGCGGGCGAACGGCACTCTCGCGCAGGTCGATGCTGCGGGAGTGCCGCTCGCCCGCCGAGGCGGACCGTTCAGACGCTGAGCGGCAGCGCTCCCGGGTGCACCGGCGACGGCAGGTCGGTGTGACCGTCGGCCGAGAGGAACCGGTCGACCGCGGCGGCCGCCGACCGGCCCTCGGCGATGGCCCAGACGATCAGCGACGCACCTCGGTGGGCGTCACCGCAGACGAACACGCCCGCGACGTCGGTCTGCCAGTCCGAGCCGCACCCGATGGTGCCCTTGGGCGTACGCTCGAGGCCGAGGCCCGGGATGAGGGCCATGTCGTCGGGCCCGGTGAAGCCGATCGAGAAGAGCACGAGGTCGGCCGGGAGGGTGTGGATCTCCTCGGAGGTCGGGACCACCTCGCGCTGCCCGTCCTCGGTGCGCCGGACCTCGACGGTCGAGAGCTCGACGGCCCGGACGTGGCCCCGGTCGTCGCCGACGAACCGCTGCACCGCCGTCGCGAACAGGCGCTCGCCGCCCTCCTCGAGTGCGGGCGGCGTCCGGTACATGTACGGCCAGGTCGGCCAGGGGGACGTGGTCTCGTCGCGGATCTGCGGCGGGGCGGGGTACTGGTCGAGCTGGTGGACGCCGATCGCGCCCTGCCGGGTGGCCGTGCCGTAGCAGTCGGCGCCGGTGTCGCCACCGCCGATGACCACGACGTTCTTCCCGCGGGCGTTGATCGGCGACGGCCCGTCGCCCTCGCACTCCCGGTTGGCCGGGGTGAGGTAGTCCATCGCGAGGTGGATGCCCTCGAGGTCGCGGCCCTCGACGGAGCGGTCGTCGCGGCCGGCGAGGGAACCGACGGCGAGGACGACGGCGTCGTACTCCGCACGGAGGCGCTCGACGGGCAGCCCCTCCGCGCCGACCTCGCAGTTCACGACGAACCGCGTCCCCTCGGCCCGCATCTGCTCGAGGCGGCGGTCCAGCTCCCACTTCTCGAACTTGAACTCGGGGATGCCGTAGCGCATGAGACCGCCGAGCCGGTCGTCCCGCTCGTAGACGGTGACGTCGTGCCCGGCGCGGGTCAGCTGCTGCGCGGCGGCGAGCCCGGCCGGGCCGGACCCGACGACGGCGACGCGCCGGCCCGAGGACTCCGCGGCCGGCTGCGGGGCGACGTGCCCGTCCCGCCAGGCGACCTCGGCGATCGACCATTCGACGCGCTTGATCGTCACCGACCCGGGCTGGGAGGTGATCGACAGGACGCACGCCTCCTGGCACGGCGCCGGGCACAGCGCGCCGGTGAACTCCGGGAAGTTGTTGGTGGCGTGCAGCCGCTCGCTGGCCCGGCCCCACTCGCCGCGGCGGACGAAGTCGTTCCACTCCGGGATGAGGTTGCCCAGCGGGCAGCCCGCGGACCCGGAGTGGCAGAACGGGATGCCGCAGTCCATGCAGCGCGCCGCCTGCCGACGGGTCTCGGCCTCGACTCCCGCGTCGGTGACGTCGGCGTAGATCTCGTGCCAGTCGGCCCGTCGCTGCTCGACGGGCCGCTTGGGGTTGTCCTCGCGGGAGTAGGTGAGGAACCCGCGCGGGTCAGCCACCAGCCACCTCCATGATGACCTCGTTCGGGTCGCGACCCTCGGTCGCGGCGCGCTGCTCGGCGTCGAGCACGCGTTGGTAGTCGGTCGGCATGACCTTGGTGAAGTGCCCGACCTGGTCGGACCAGTCGTCGAGCAGGCGGGCGGCCTTGGGCGAGCCCGTGTGCTCCAGGTGGCACTCGACGACGTGTCGCAGCCAATCGGCGTCCTCGCCGTCGACCGGCAGCAGGTCGACCATCTCCTGGTTGACCCGGATCTCCGGCAGGTCGTGGACGAACGCGATGCCGCCGGACATCCCGGCGCCCAGGTTGCGTCCGGTGCTGCCGAGCACCACCACGCGCCCGCCGGTCATGTACTCGCAGGCGTGGTCGCCCACGCCCTCCACGACGGCGAGCGCCCCGGAGTTGCGCACGCAGAACCGCTCCCCCACCTGCCCGCGCAGGAACACCTCGCCCGACGTCGCGCCGTAGGCGATGACGTTGCCGGCGATGGTGTGCTGCTCGTCGCGGTCGGAGTCGGCGTCCACGGTGAAGCGGGAGCCCTCGGGCGGCCGCACGATCACCCGGCCCCCGGACAGGCCCTTCGCCACGTAGTCGTTCGCGTCGCCGACCAGGTCGAGGGTGATCCCGTGGGGCAGGAACGCCCCGAACGACTGCCCGGCCGACCCCGTGAACTCGATGTGGATCGTGTCGTCGGCGAGACCGTGCTTGCCGTAGCGGCGGGTGATCTCCGCGCCGAGCAGGGTCCCGACGGTGCGGTTGACGTTGCGGATCGGCATCTCGAGGCGCACCGGCATCGCGTCGTCGAGCGCGCCCTCGGCGAGCTGGATCAGGGTGCGGTCGAGGGCCTCGTCGAGCCCGTGGTCCTGGGCCTTCGTGCGGTGCCGGTCGGTCGACGCGCCCTCGGGCACGTCGGGCACCGTGAACAGCGGCGACAGGTCGATGCCCTGCGCCTTCCAGTTGTCGACCGCCTCGCCCGCGTCGATGAGCTCCGAGTGCCCGACCGCCTCGTCGATCGAGCGGAACCCGAGCTTCGCGAGGTACTCGCGGACCTCCTCGGCGATGAACCAGAAGAAGTTCTCGACGAACTCCGGCTTGCCCGTGTACCGCTTGCGCAGCTCCGGGTTCTGGGTCGCGACGCCGACCGGGCAGGTGTCGAGGTGACAGACCCGCATCATGATGCAGCCGTTGACCACCAGCGGCGCGGTGGAGAACCCGTACTCCTCGGCTCCGAGGAGCATCCCGACCATCACGTCGAAGCCGGTCTTCATCGCGCCGTCGACCTGCACCGAGATGCGGTCACGCAGCCCGTTGAGCATGAGGGTCTGCTGGGTGTCGGCGAGCCCGATCTCCCAGGGCGCGCCGGCGTGCTTGAGGCTGGTCAACGGGGCGGCGCCGGTCCCGCCGTCCCAGCCGGAGATCAGCACGACGTCGGCGTGGGCCTTGCTGACCCCGGCCGCCACCGTGCCCACGCCCACCGAGCTGACCAGCTTCACGTGGATCCGCGCGGCGTCGTTGGCGTTCTTGAGGTCGTGGATGAGCTGCTTGAGGTCCTCGATGGAGTAGATGTCGTGGTGCGGCGGCGGGGAGATCAGCCCGACACCGGGCGTGGAGTAGCGGACCTCGGCGATCCACGGGTAGACCTTCTTGCCCGCGAGCTGCCCGCCCTCGCCGGGCTTCGCGCCCTGCGCCATCTTGATCTGGATGTCGTCGGCGTTGACCAGGTACTCGCTGGTCACCCCGAACCGGCCGGACGCGACCTGCTTGATCGCCGAGCGCTTCGACGGGTCGACCAGGCGGACCGGGTCCTCGCCGCCCTCGCCCGTGTTCGACTTGCCGCCGATGTTGTTCATCGCGATCGCGAGGTCGGTGTGCGCCTCGCCGGAGATCGAGCCGTAGCTCATCGCGCCGGTGGCGAACCGCTTGACGATCTCGGTCGCGGGCTCGACCTCGTCGAGGTCGATCGGGGTCCGGTCCTCGTAGCGCAGCCGGAACAGGCCGCGCAACTGACCACCGCTGCGCGTCAGGCGGTCGACCTCGGCGGTGTACCGCCGGAACACGTCGCGCTGCTTCGTGCGCGTCGAGTGCTGCAGGAGGAACACCGTCTCCGGGGTGAACAGGTGCAGCTCGCCCTCGCGGCGGTAGGCGTACTCGCCCCCGACGTCGAGGCGGCGGTGCGCCCGCTCCGTCGGGTTGCTGGGGTACGCCGCCGCGTGCCGGGCCGCGACCTCGGCGGCGAGCACGTCGAGCCCACCGCCCCCGAGCTTGGACGAGGTCCCGTGGAAGTACTCGTCGAGGAACTCCTGGGAGAGCCCGATGGCCTCGAAGACCTGGGCCGCGGTGTACCCGGACACGGTCGAGATGCCCATCTTGGACATCACCTTGAGCACGCCCTTGACGCAGGCCTTGACGTAGTTGGCGATCGCCTCGTCCACCTCGAGGTGGTCGAGCCAGCCCGAGGTGATCATGTCCTCGATCGACTCGAACGCCAGGTAGGGGTTCACCGCGGCAGCGCCGTAGGAGAGCAGCAGCGCCATGTGGTGGACCTCGCGGGCGTCGCCGGCCTCGACGATCAACGCCACCTGGGTCCGCTCCCGGGTCGCCACGAGGTGGTGGTGCACCGCCGAGATCAGCAGCAACGACGGGATCGGGGCGTAGCGGGCGTCGGAGTCCCGGTCGGAGAGCACCAGGATCCGCTTGCCGTCGGCGATGGCCTCGCTCGCCCGCCGGCGCACCTCGTCCAGCGCGGTGCGCAGCGCCGCCTCGCCGCCGTCGACCTCGTAGAGCCCCGAGATCACGGTGGCGGCGAAACCGGGCATGTCGCCGTCGTCGTCGATGCGGATGAGCTTCGCGAGCTCGTCGTTGTGGATCACCGGGTTGGGCAGCACCACCTGGCGGCAGCTGGCCGGCCCGGGGTGGAACAGGTTCTGCTCCGCGCCGATCGGGCGGGACATGCAGGTGACGAGCTCCTCGCGGATGGCGTCCAGCGGCGGGTTCGTCACCTGCGCGAACAGCTGCACGAAGTAGTCGAAGAGCAGGCGTGCCCGGCGGGAGAGGGCCGCCGTGGGGGTGTCGGTGCCCATCGACCCGAGCGGCTCGGCGCCCGTCGTCGCCATCGGGGCGAGCAGGACCCGCAGGTCCTCCTCGGTGTAGCCGAAGGTCTGCTGCCGGCGCATCACCGACTCGTGGGTGTGCACGACGTGCTCGCGGTCGGGGAGCTCGTCGAGCCGCACGAGGCCCGCGTGCAGCCACTCGGCGTACGGCTCGGCGGCGGCGAGCTCGGACTTGAAGGCGTCGTCGTCGACGATGCCCGGCCCGCGGGTGTCCACGAGCAGCATCCGGCCCGGCCGCAGGCGCCCCTTCGCGACGACGTCCTCGGCCGGGACGTCCAGCACCCCGGACTCGCTGGCGAGCACCACCCGCCCGTCGGCGAGCTGCCACCAGCGGCACGGCCGCAGCCCGTTGCGGTCGAGCGTCGCGCCCAGCAGCGTGCCGTCGGAGAAGACGACCGCGGCCGGCCCGTCCCAGGGCTCCATGAGACTCGCGTGGAACTGGTAGAACGCCCGCTGGTCGGCGGGCATCTCGTCGTGGTTCTCCCACGCCTCCGGCATCATCATCATCACCGCGTGCGGCAGGGAGCGGCCGCCGAGGGTGAGCAGTTCGAGGACCTCGTCGAAGCTCGCGGAGTCCGACGACCCGGGCGGGCACACGGGCATGGCGCGCTGCAGGTCCCCCGGGAAGCGGTCGGTACCGAGGAGCGCCTCGCGGGCCCGCATGCGGTTGCGGTTGCCGCGGATGGTGTTGATCTCACCGTTGTGCGCCATCGTGCGGTACGGGTGCGCGAGCGGCCAGCTCGGGAACGTGTTCGTCGAGAAGCGGCTGTGGACCACCGCCACGGCGCTCTGCAGGCGCTCGTCACGCAGGTCCGGGAAGAACAGCGGCAGCTGGTCGGTGGTCAGCATGCCCTTGTAGGTCACCGTGCGGCTCGACAGCGAGGACACGTAGAGCCCGCAGCCCTGCTCGACCGACTCGTGCTCGGCCCGCTTGCGGACGATCCACGCGATGCGGTCGAGCTCGATGCCCGCGAGGGTGCGCTCCGGGTGCGCCACCAGCACCTGGGCGAAGCGCGGCATCGCCGACCGGGCGACGGAGCCGACGTCGGCGCCGTCCGGGTCGATCGGGAGGTCGCGCCACGCGAGGACCTCGAGGCCCTCCTCGGCGGTGATCCGCTCGAGCAGGGACACCGCCTTCGCGCCCCCGTCCTCGTCCGCGGGCAGCATGATCATGCCGCAGGCGTAGGCGTACTCGTCCTGACCGCCGTCGGCCGAGGGCCGGGGCTCCGGGAGTTCCACGTCGACGGTGGCGCGGAGCAGCTCGTGCGGGACGCCGAGCAGGATGCCGGCCCCGTCGCCGCTGGTCGGCTCGCTGCCGGCGGCTCCGCGGTGGTCGAGGTTGTGCAGCACCTGGAGGGCGTCGGCCACGATCGCGTGGCTGCGGCGGCCGTGCGTGTCGACGACGGCGCCGACCCCGCAGGCGTCGTGCTCGAAGGCGGGGTCGTAGAGGCCCTGGGGCTCGGGAACGGTCGAGAACAGCACGAGGCGGGCCTCCCTGATCGCCGGGGGCCGGTGCCCGTCGTCCGCAGTGACGGGCAGGCGGCCCCGCGGTCGTCGCGAGCCGGATGGTGGGGATCCGGGACGACGGTGGCCCGGGAAGAGTCTAGCCCGGAGAACGGGCGACGGCGGGGTGCGCGGACCCCGCGGGGACCTCGCTCAGGCGGACCCGTGCGCGGAGGACGGCGGGGCGGCCGCGGCCTCCTCCTCGGGCTGGGCGCCCTCGGGCTCGGCGTCGACGCCCGAGGGCTCGGAGGCACCGTGGTGGGTGTCGGTGTCGTCGCGGTCCGGCCCTGCGGCCTCGTCCCGCGCCGCCCGGGCCGCCCGTGCGTCGTCGTTCTCGTCGTCCCTGGGAGTCACGAGACCGGGCTTACCCGTGCCGCCCCCGGACGAACCGGTCGGGTCCGGGTCCATCGAGGCCGACAGGTCCTCGCGCGGCCCACGGGCGAGCGCGAGGTAGAGCAGGGCGGCGAGGCACAGCACGGCCGCGACGATCACGTTCACCCGTACGCCCTCGACGCGCGTGAGCGCGGGGTCGGTGCGCAGCATCTCGATCCAGAACCGGCCGAGGGTGTAGCCGGCGACGTAGAGGGCGAAGGCGCGCCCGCGGGAGAGCGTGAAGCGACGGTCGGCCCAGATCACGAGGACCGCGACCGCGACGTTCCAGATCAGCTCGTAGAGGAACGTGGGCTGCACGATCTCGACCGGGGTGCGGTCGACCGCCACCCCGGTGAGGTTGTCGACCGCGCCCGTGCCCGGGTCGATCCGCCGGTAGATCTCCAGACCCCACGGCAGCGTGGTCGGGGCGCCGTAGAGCTCCTGGTTGAAGTAGTTCCCGAGCCGGCCGACGGCCTGCGCCAGCACGATCCCCGGGGCGGCGGCGTCGGCGAAGGCGGTGAGCGGCACCCCCCGCCGGCGGCAGGCGATCCACGCGCCGATCGCGCCGAGCGCGATGGCGCCCCAGATGCCGAGCCCGCCGTTCCAGACGTAGAGCGCGGCGACCGGGTCGCCCCCCGGGCCGAAGTAGGTCCGCCAGTCGGTGGCGAGGTGGTAGAGGCGGCCCCCGACCAGCCCGAACGGGACGGCCCAGACCGCGACGTCGATCACGAACCCGGGCGCCCCGCCGCGGGCGGCGAACCGGCGCTCGGTCAGCCACACCGCCACGACGATCCCCGCGATGATGCACAGCGCGTACGCGCGCAGCGGGATCGGACCGAGCTGCCAGACGCCCTGGGGCGGGCTGGGGATGGTCAGCGGCAGGGAGGCGAGCACGGCGCTCACGCTATCGGTCACCCCCGACACCGTCCGTGAGGCGGGGGCGGGCCCGACGCCCTCAGCGGCCGGTGTGGTTGCCCCGGACGCCCGCGGCCAGCTCGCTCGCGAGGCGCGCCACGGCGGCCCGGCCGTGCTCGGCCGCGGACACGAGCGCGGAGCCCACGATCACGCCGTCCGCGAACTGCGCGACCTCGCCCGCCTGCGCACCCGAGCGCACGCCGAGCCCCACGCCGATCGGCAGGTCGGTGTGCCGGCGGGTGCGCTCGACGAGCGCCGGGGCGGTGTCCGACACCGCGTCCCGCGCCCCGGTCACGCCCATCGTCGACGCCGCGTAGACGAACCCGCGGGTCGCGGCGGTCGTCGAGCGGAGGCGTTCCTCGGTGGACGAGGGGGCCACGAGGAACGTCCGGCCGAGGCCGTGGCGCTCGGCGGCGTCCAGCCAGCCCGCGGCCTCGTCGGGCACGAGGTCCGGCGTGATGAGGCCCAGTCCGCCGGCGGCCGCGAGGTCGCGGGCGAAGGCCTCGACGCCGTAGCGCAGGATCGGGTTCCAGTAGGTCATGACGACGGCGCGGCCTCCACGGGCGGCCACGGACTCGACCACCTCGAGGGTGTCCTTGGTCCGGACGCCGCCGCGCAGCGCGGTCTCCACCGCGTGCTGGATGACCGGGCCGTCGAGCACCGGGTCGGAGTACGGGAGCCCGATCTCGACGAGGTCGGCGCCCGCGTCGAGGGTCTGCGCGAGCAGTCCCTTCGAGCCCGCCACCGTCGGGTATCCGGTCGGCAGGTAGCCGATGAGGGCGGCGCGCCCCTCGGCGCGGGCGGTGGCGAAGACCTCGTCGAGCACCGTGAGCCCGGTGCCCGTGGCGGCTCCGCTCACAGTTCCCGCTCCCCCGCCGCGGCGTCGTCGGGCACGGGCTCGGTCGTCGGGAGTGCCGCCGGGTCGACGACCTCGAACCAGCGGGCGGCGGTCTCCACGTCCTTGTCGCCGCGGCCGGAGAGGTTCACCAGCAGGGTCGCGTCCGGACCGAGCTCGCGTCCGAGGCGCAGGGCGCCGGCGATCGCGTGGGCGGACTCGATGGCCGGGATGATCCCCTCGGTGCGGCAGAGCAGCCGGAACGCGTCCATCGCCTCGGTGTCGGTGACCGCGACGTACTCCGCGCGGCCGATCTCGGCGAGGTACGAGTGCTCCGGTCCGACGCCCGGGTAGTCGAGTCCCGCCGAGATCGAGTGCGACTCGACGGTCTGCCCGTCGTCGTCCTGCAGCACGAAGGTGAGCGCCCCGTGCAACGCCCCGGGCGAGCCGCCGGTGATCGAGGCGGCGTGGCGGCCGGTGTCGACCCCGTCGCCCGCGGCCTCGCACCCGACGAGCCGGACGCCCGCGTCGTCGAGGAACGGGTGGAAGATGCCGATCGCGTTCGAGCCGCCGCCGACGCAGGCCAGGACGGCGTCGGGCAGCGTCCCGTGGCTCGCCAGCACCTGCGCGCGCGCCTCGAGCCCGATGACGCGGTGGAAGTCGCGCACCATCATCGGGAACGGGTGCGGGCCGGCGGCCGTGCCGAGCACGTAGTGGGTGTGCTCCACCGAGGAGACCCAGTCGCGGTAGGCCTCGTTGAGCGCGTCCTTGAGCGTGCGCGACCCGGTGGTCACCGGCACGACCTCGGCGCCGAGGAGCCGCATGCGGGCCACATTCAGCGCCTGGCGCTCGGTGTCGACCTCGCCCATGTACACGACGCACTCGAGGCCCAGCAGGGCCGCGGCGGTCGCGGTCGCGACGCCGTGCTGGCCCGCGCCGGTCTCCGCGATCACGCGGGTCTTGCCCATCCGCACGGTGAGGAGGGCCTGGCCGAGCACATTGTTGATCTTGTGCGACCCGGTGTGGTTGAGGTCCTCGCGCTTGAGCAGGATCGTCGCGCCGCCCGCGTGCTCGGAGAGCCGCCGGGCCTCGGTGACGGGCGAGGGCCGCCCGGCGTAGTCCCGCTGCAGCCGGTCGAGCTCGGTGAGGAACTCCGGGTCGTGGCGGGCCTTCTCGTACGCCGCGGCGACCTCGTCGACGGCGGCGATCAGGGCCTCGGGCATGTACCGGCCACCGAAGCGGCCGAAGTGGCCGCCGCCGTCGGGGTCGTGCCCGTGGTCGGCGAGCCCGTCGCCGGCGGTGGGGAGCGCCGTCATCGCGCGGGCTTGGGGCAGGCGGGGTGCGACCCGGCGGTGACCAGCTGGCGCACGGCGGCCCGCGGGTCCTCGGCGGTGGCCATGGACTCGCCGACCAGCACCGCGTCGGCGCCGAGGCCCGCGTAGGTCATGAGGTCGCCGGGGCCGCGCACGCCGGACTCCGCGACGCGCAGCACCTCGCCGGGCAGGCCCGGGGCGAGCCGGCTGAACACCTCGCGGTCGACGTCGAGCGTGCGGAGGTTGCGCGCGTTGATGCCGACGAGCTTCGCGCCCGCCTGCAGCGCCATGTCCGCCTCGATCTCGTCGTGGATCTCGACGAGGGCCGTCATGCCCAGCGAGTGCACCCGGTCGACCAGCGCGTCGAGGGCGTTCTGCTCGAGCACCGAGCACATCAGCAGCACCAGGTCCGCGCCATGGGCGCGCGCCTCGTGCACCTGGTAGGTGCCGACGACGAAGTCCTTACGCAGCACCGGGATGTCCACCGCGGCGCGCACCTCGTCGAGGTCGGTCAGCGACCCCTCGAAGTAGTGCTGCTCGGTGAGCACGCTGATGATGCGCGCGCCGCCCTCCACGTACTGGCGGGCGAGCTTGGCCGGGTCGGGGATGTCGACCATGTGGCCGCGCGAGGGCGACGCCCGCTTGACCTCGGCGATCACCCCGATGCCCTGCCCCTGCAGGGCCGCGAGCGCGTCCTTGGCGGGCGGCGCGGCGGCGGCCGCCGCCTTGACCTCGTCGAAGGGAACGGCGGCCTCGCGGGCGGCGAGGTCGGCCCGGACCCCCTCGAGGATCTGCTCCAGGACGCTCACGCGGGTGCTGCCCCCATCCTTCGGGCTCTCGATCGAGCCGGTCTCCCGCACATGCGGGGCACCGGATCCGGTCCCTGGCGAGTACACCGGAAGTTTAACTCCCGGTCCCGTCGGTTCCGTCCGGTGCCCTCGGTGTCGGGCTCTGCGGACGCGCCGTGGGATCGTCCCCGGCGTCGAGCGCCTCCCACAGGGAGCGCTCCTCGTCGTCGTCCCGGCGGCGGCGGTCGTCACCGGGAGCGTCGTACCGGGCCCCGAGGCGCGGCATCGCCGCACCCCGCAGCGCCACGAGCAGGCCGACGCCGATCAGCAGGAGCCCGCCGACGCCGCCGAGCAGCGGCCACACCACGGAGGCCTCCACGCCGACCGCGCGGCCCGCCTGGCGGGCGGCCGCGGGCAGGGCGTCCGGCGCGGGCGCGGCGAGCCCCGACAGCGAGCGGAGCAGCGCCCACAGTCCCGCGATCCCGACGACCGCGCCCACTGCGCGCCGCCCCCACCCCGACGTCGCGAGCAGCCCGCCGATCGCGGCGAGGGCGAGCAGGGCCCACGGGACGAGCACGGGCTCGGCGTCGGCCCCGGTGGCCGTGACGACCACCCGCCCCCGCAGCGGCACGTCCCAGGTCGCCGTCAGCCAGGTGCCGCGGGACGCCCCCCACAGGGTCACGGCGGCGAGCAGCAGCCCGACCACCGCGAGACCGAGCAGGCGCGGGCCCCTCACGGGGCGGTCCGACCGGGCTCGGGGGCGCGCAGCGTCGCGGCCGTCGCGACGGCCGCGAGCACCGCCCGGGCCTTGTTCGACGCCTCGGTGTCCTCGGCGACCGGGTCGGAGTCGGCGACGATGCCGCCGCCCGCCTGCACGTGGGCGACGCCGTCGCGCAGCAGCCCCGTGCGGATGGCGATGGCGGTGTCGGCGTCGCCCGCGAAGTCGAGGTAGCCGACGATCCCGCCGTAGAGCCCGCGCCGGGTCGGTTCGAGCTCCTCGATGATCTCCATGGCCTTCGGCTTGGGCGCCCCGGACAGGGTGCCCGCCGGGAAGCACGCCGCGACGGCGTCGAAGGCGCTGCGGTCGTCGCGCAGGCGGCCGCTGACGGTGGACACCAGGTGCATCACGTGGCTGTAGCGCTCGATGTCGAAGAAGCGGTGGACCTTGACGGTGCCGGGGACGCAGACCCGGCCGAGGTCGTTGCGGCCGAGATCGACGAGCATGAGGTGCTCGGCGCGCTCCTTCTCGTCGGCCAGGAGGTCCTTCTCCAGCAGGAGGTCCTCCTCGGCGTCCGTCCCGCGCCAGCGCGTGCCCGCGATCGGGTGGGTGGTGGCCACCCCGTCGCGGACCGTCACGAGCGCCTCCGGGCTCGAGCCGACGATCTCGAACGGCCGGTCCGCCGCGTCGGTCAGCCGCAGCAGGTACATGTAGGGGCTCGGGTTGGTGGCCCGCAGCACCCGGTAGACGTCGAGCGCGTCGGCGTCGGTGTCGGACTCGAACCGTTGGCTCACCACCACCTGGAACGCGTCGCCCGCCCGGATCCGCTCCTGGGCCGTCTCCACCGCCGCGAGGTAGGCGTCGCGGTCGAAGCGGCGCCGGACCTGCGGCGTCCGCCCGACCGTCGGGTCGTACTGCGCGACGGTGGACGGGGCGGGGGCACCCAGCTCGGCGGTCATGCGGTCGAGGCGGGCGACGGCGTCGTCGTAGGCCGCGTCCGCCCGCTCGGGGCTGTCGTCCCAGTTCACGGCGTTCGCGATGAGGGTGACGGTGCCCTCGTGGTGGTCGAGCGCCGCGAGATCGGTGGCCAGCAGCATGACCAGCTCGGGGATCTCGAGGTCGTCCTCCGCGAGCTCCGGGAGCCGCTCGAGGCGCCGGACCGCGTCGTAGCCCACGTAGCCGACCAGCCCGCCGGTCAACGGCGGCAGGCCCGGCAGCGGGTCGGTACGCAGCCGCTCCAGGGTCTCCCGCAGGGCGTCGAGCGGGTTCTCCTCGTTCCCGGGCAGCCCGACCGGCGGGGTCCCGGTCCAGTGCGCCCGCCCGCCGCGCTCGGTGAGGGCCGCGGCGCTGCGGGCGCCGACGAACGACCACCGCGACCACGACTCGCCGTTCGCGGCCGACTCGAGCAGGAACGTCCCGCTGCGCCGGCCGGCGAGCTTGCGGTACACGCCCAGCGGGGTCTCGTCGTCGGCCAGCAGCCGGCGCACCACCGGGATCACGCGGTGGTGGGCGGCGAGCTCGTGGAACTGCTCGCGGCTCGGCTGGACGGCGCCGAGCGTGGTCGGCGGGTCGGTCACGGACACGCCGCCCATTGTGGACGCCGGGTCCGACACTCTCAGGCGGCGGCCTCCTCCGGGGCGGGCTCCGCCCGCCGTCGGACCGCGATCGCGACCGCCGCGATGACCACCGCGCAGCCGACGAGCTGCCAGGCGGTCGGGAACTGGCCGAGGACGAGCATGCCGAGCAGCACCGCCCCGACGGGCTGGAGCAGCAGGATCGAGGCCCCGGTCGACGACGGCAGGGCGGCCATCCCACCGGCGATGAGCACCCAGCCGATCGACTGCCCGACGACGGCGAGCAGTGCCAGCCAGGCGACCGCGGTCCAGCCCGGCGTCAGGTCGACGCCCTCCCACAGCGACCCGAGCACGAACGAGCTGACCGCGGCGGCCGCCGTCGCGAGCGTGACCGGCGCGGCCTTCTCCCCGGGCGCCGCCCCGAGCCGCAGGAACAGCAGGTAGCCCGCGTAGGCGACGGCCGCGAGGAGCGCGAGCACGGTGCCGAGCACCGGGTCCGGCGCGGTGGACGGGTCGCTGTCGACCAGCCCGCCGGCGAGCGCGACGCCGAGGAGCATCACCGGCACGGTCAGCAGGAACGAGAGCCGGATGCGCTCGCGGAGCACGAGGAACGCCAGCAGCGGCAGGATCACCACCTGCGCGTTGACGAGCACCGTCGAGACCCCCGCGCCGACGGCGTGGATGGCGCCGGTCCACAGCGTCATGTCCAGCCCGAGCAGCAGGCCCCCGACGACGACGAGCCAGGGACGGCCGAGCCGGGCGAGCCGGTCCGCCCCGAGCTGCGTCCGCCGGGTCCGCCGGCGCTCGAGCAGCGCGAGCGGGACGAGCACGGGCAGCGCGAGCAGGCAGCGGAACACCGTCGCCGTGCCCGGCGAGGTGCCCGAGAGCGCGATGAGGATCGGCGAGAGGGCGATGCAGAGGCTGCCGACGACGGCCATGAGCCGCGGATCGACCGCCCGACGACGGGTGGGGGTGGAGGTCGCGAGGGTGTCGGGAACGGCCACGGCTCCAGCCTGCGCGGCCGCACTGTTCAGGACCAGCGACTTCTCCTGGCCAGGAACCGTAAGCTCCCCTGCATGTTCGGGATCGCCCGTCTCCAGGCCCTCCACGCGGTCGCGACGCACCGCACGGTGGGGCGGGCCGCGACCGCGCTGCACCTCACGCCGTCGGCGGTGTCGCAGCAGTTGGCGACCCTCGAGCGCGAGGCCGGGACCCGGCTGACCGAGCCGGCCGGGCGTGGCATCCGGCTGACCCCGGCGGGGCTCGTGCTCGCCGAGCACGCGGCGGCCCTGCTGGAGCGGATGGCGGCGGCCCGGCGGGACCTCGACCGGCTCGACGAGGAGGTGGTGGGCCCGTTGCGGATCGGGGCGATCCCCACCTCCGCGCACGCCCTCGCGCCCGCCACGCTCGCCCGGCTGCGGGTCGCCCACCCCGATCTCACCGTGCTGCTCGACGACGGGGAGGCCGAGGAGACGATGCCCGCGCTGCTCGCCGGCGACCTCGACCTCGCCGTGGTCGAGAACTGGGAGGGCCTGCCCTCGCCCTCACCGCCGGGCACCAGCCGCACCCAGCTCTGCGACGACGTCCTCGACCTCGCGCTCCCCCGGGAGCACCCCCTGGCGTCGCGGGGCCACGTCGCCCTCGGCGAGCTCGCCGACGCCGACCTGGAGTGGGTCGCCGACACCCGCAGCTCGCGCGCCCACGACTGGCTGCTCGACACGCTGCGCCGGGCCGGCGTGGAACCGCGGGTCACGAGTCGGGTCTGCGGGTTCGCGATCCACCTCGAGCTCGTGGCCGGGGCCGGGCTGGCCGCGATGGTGCCGCGGCTGGCCCGCCCGGTGCTGCCGTCGGGGGTCCGCATGCTGACCACCACGCCCGTGCTCGCCCGCACCGTGGACGCGGTCTGGCGCTCCGAGCGGGAGACCCCGGCGGTCCGCGCGGCGGTCACCGCCCTGCGGGCCACGGCCGCCGCCCGGGCGCCCGCACCCGGTCACGGGCCCGGCACGACGAACCCCGACTCGTGACCGTGCCGGGCGTGCTCGCTCAGCCCTCGTCGGCGAGCAGCACGTCGGCGTCGAAGCAGGTCCTGTCGCCGGTGTGACAGGCCGCGCCCTGCTGGTCGACCAGCACCAGCACGGTGTCGCCGTCGCAGTCGAGCCGCACCTCGTGCACGGCCTGCGTGTGGCCGCTGGTCGCCCCCTTGATCCACAGCTCCTGGCGGGACCGGGACCAGTAGGTGGCCTCCCGGCTCTCCAGGGTGCGGGTCAGGGCCTCGTCCGACATCCACGCGACCATGAGGACCTCACGGGTGTCGTACTGCTGCACCACGGCGCACACCAGCCCGTCGGCGTTCCAGCGCACCCGTGAGCTCAGGTCCGGCGCCACCGTCATCGGACCTCCACCCCGGACTCCCGCAGGGCGTCCTTGACCTCGCCGATCCGCATCATCCCGAAGTGGAACACGCTCGCCGCGAGCACGGCGTCGGCACCCGCCTCGACCGCCGGGGCGAAGTGCTCGACGGCGCCGGCGCCCCCGGACGCGATCACCGGGACGTCGACGAGAGCCCGGACCCGGCGCAGCATCTCCAGGTCGAACCCGTTCTTGGTGCCGTCGGCGTCCATCGAGTTCAACAGGATCTCGCCCACCCCGAGCTCCGCCCCGCGCTGCGCCCACTCGAGGGCGTCGATCCCGGTGCCGCGCCGACCGCCGTGCGTCGTCACCTCGAACCCGGAGGGCGTCGGCTGCCCGTCGGCCGGGACCCGCCGGGCGTCCACCGACAGCACGATGCACTGCGAGCCGTACCGGCGGCTCGCCTCGCCGAGGAACTCCGGCCGGGCGATCGCGGCGGTGTTGATGCCGACCTTGTCCGCGCCCGCGCGGAGCAGCTTGTCGATGTCGGAGTTCGTCCGCACGCCCCCGCCGACGGTCAGCGGGATGAACACCTGCTCGGCGGTGCGGCGCACCACGTCGTAGGTGGTCTCCCGTTCGCCGGAGGACGCGCTGACGTCGAGGAACGTGAGCTCGTCGGCGCCCTCCGCGTCGTAGAGCCGGGCCATCTCCACCGGGTCCCCGGCGTCGCGGAGGTCGACGAAGTTGACGCCCTTGACCACGCGCCCGGCGTCGACGTCCAGGCACGGGATCACACGGACGGCCACACCCATGCGAACAGCCTACTGAGCCGGTCGCGCCGCGACGTCGAGCGCTTCGGGCAGCGTGAACGCCCCGGCGTAGAGGGCCTTGCCGATGATCGCGCCCTCCACCCCCTGCGGCGCCAGCGCGGCGAGCGCCCGCACGTCGTCGAGGGTCGCGACCCCACCGCTGGCCACCACGGGCGCGTCGGTCCGCGCGCAGACGGCGGTGAGCAGGTCGGTGTTCGGGCCGGTCAGCGTGCCGTCGCGGCCGACGTCGGTCACCACGTACCGGGCGCAGCCCTCGGCGTCGAGCCGTGCGAGGACCTCCCACAGGTCGCCGCCGTCGGACACCCAGCCGCGGGCGGCGAGCCGGTGCTCCCCGTCCCGGATCTTGACGTCGAGCCCGACGGCGACGCGATCGCCGAACTCCGCGATCGCCTTCGCGCACCACTCCGGGTGCTCGAGCGCGGCCGTGCCGATGTTGACCCGGGCGCACCCGGTGTCGAGGGCCCGACGCAACGAGTCGTCGTCCCGGATCCCACCGGACAGCTCGACCTTGATCGGGACCTGCTCGACGAGCGCGGCCAGCAGCTCGGCGTTCGAGCCGCGACGGAACGCGGCGTCGAGGTCGACGAGATGGATCCACTCCGCACCGTCGTCGACCCAGCCGCGGGCCGCGTCGAGGGGGTCGCCGTAGCCGGTCTCGGTGCCCGCCTCGCCCTGGACGAGGCGGACGGCCTGGCCGTCGACGACGTCCACGGCGGGCAGCAGGTCGAAGCTCACGGGTCCGTGAGCCTAGTGGTCACGCACGGCCCCCGAGCGAGGCCTCCCGCAGGTCCTCCAGCCGGCGCCGCAGCAGGTCCCGCTCGGCCTGGTTGGAGGCCAGCTCGGCCGCCCGCTCCAGCTCGACGGCGGCGTCGTCGGGCCGGTCGAGCTGCACGAGCAGATCGGCCCGCACGGCCGGGAGCAGGTGGTAGCGGGCCAGGGCCGGGTCCTCCCGCAGACCGTCGACGATCGCGAGCGCCGCACCCGGCCCCGAGGCCTTCCCGACGACGACGGCGCGGTTGAGTTCCACCACCGGCGACCCCGAGAGCGCCGACAGCTCGCCGTAGAGCTCGGCAAGGCGGGCCCAGTCGGTGGCCGCGACGCTGCGCGCCCGCGCGTGCTCGGCGGCGATCGCCGCCTGCAGGGTGTACGCGTCGGCCCCACCGAGCGCGCGGGCCCGGTCCAGGCCGGCGAGCCCGCGCCCCACCAGCAACCGGTCCCAGCGGCCGCGGTCCTGGTCGGCGAGCAGGACCGGCCGTCCGTCGGGCCCCGTCCGGGCGCGCAGGCGGGAGGCCTGCAGCTCCATCAGGGCGAGCAGGCCGTGGACCTCGGCGCGGTCGGGCAGCAGGGCCGCGAGCCGACGGCCGAGACGCATCGCCTCGTCGCAGAGGTCGTGGCGGACCCAGTCGGCGCCGGCGGTCGCGGAGTAGCCCTCGTTGAACACGAGGTAGACGACCTCGAGGACCGCGCCGAGCCGGGCGGGCAGGTCCTCGGCCGACGGGATCTCCAGCTCGACCCCCTGCGCGGAGAGCCGCTTCTTGGCCCGCGAGATGCGCTGGCCGACCGTCGTCGAGGCCACCAGCAGACCGCGGGCGATCTCGTCGGTGGTCAGCCCGCCGAAGAGGCGCAGCGTCAGCGCCACCCGGGACTCGCGCGCGAGGTCCGGGTGGCAGGTGGCGAACAGCAGGGCGAGGACGTCGTCGCCGACCGTCCGGGTCGGGTCGGCGACCACGTCGGCGGCGTCCGGCGCCACCCGGTGGGCCTCGGCGCGGCCCACCTCCTCGGCCTTGCGGGCGAAGGTCTGCTCGCGTCGGATCGTGTCGATCGCCCGCCGGCGGGCGGTCGCCGCGAGCCAGGCGCCCGGGTTGTCCGGCACACCCTCGGCGGGCCACTGCTCGAGGGCCGCGACGAGGGCGTCGTGCGCCAGCTCCTCGGCCTGGCCCACGTCGCGCACCACCCGGGCGACGCCGGCGACGATTCGTGCCGACTCCGCCCGCCAGACGGCGTCGAGGACCGCGAAGGGATCACGCCGTGACGGGGCGGCCGCCGTCATGAGCCGTGCTGCTCGGCCGTCTGCTCGCGCATCCGCTGCTCCGCCTCCATCACCTCGTCCGGCGCCACGCCCGCGAAGTCCTCGGGGTCGAACACGCGCCGGACCTGCACGCGCTCGCCGTGCCGGAACGGCGCCCGCCGGGCCCAGCCCGTGGCCTCCTCGAGGGAGTCGACGGTCAGGATCCAGAAGCCGCCGATCAGTTCCTTGACCTCGGTGAACGGTCCGTCGGTGACGGTCGGCTCCTCCCCCTCCCCCTCGCCGTCGCCGAAGGCCACGATCGCCCCCTGGGAACTCGGGGCGAGGCCCTCCCCGGCGAGCAGGACGCCCGCGTCCACCATCGCCTGGTTGAACCGGCCCATCTCCTCGAAGATCTCCGGCTCGGGCGGGCGTCCCGCCGCCTCGGCCTCGTCGTAGGTCAGCACCAGCATGTAACGCATGGCGGCATCCTCCCGGGTCCGTCAACGGTCGTTGCGGTCGGCGATCCGGGACCTCAGCGCGGCCTCGGCGTCGAGGACCTCGGCGGGCGCGACGTCGGAGAACTCGTCCATCTCGTGGACCCGGCGCACCGCCAGGGTCACCCCCGGGCCGACCGGGCACCGCCGCGCCCACTGCTCGGCCTCCACGCGGGAGCTCACGTCGAGGATCCAGAAGCCCGCGATGAGCTCCTTGGTCTCGGTGAACGGCCCGTCGGTGACCGTCGCGGCCTCCCCGAACGGGTCCTCCTTGGTCACCGTGAAGCCCTCGGCGCTCGACGCCAGCCCCTCGGCGGCGAGCAGGACCCCGGCCTCGACGAGCTCGGTGTTGTAGCGGCCCATCGTCTCGAACGACTCGGTCATGGCGGCCGGGTCCGTCGGGATCGCCGACTCGGGGGCCTGGATCATCATCATGTAGCGCATCGCGGGTGCTCCTCGTGCTCCTCGGCCGGGGTCCGTTCCCCGGCCCGCACCCCCACGTCGAACGGGCGGACGGGCCTTCGACACCCGGCGTGGAGAAACTTCTAGAGCACCGCGAGCCAGTTCTCCAGCAGCCGCCGCCCGGCGTCGCCGGACTTCTCGGGGTGGAACTGCGTGGCCCACAGCGGCCCGTTCTCCACCGCCGCGACGAAGTCCTCGCCGTGGTGGGCCCAGGTCACCTTCGGCGGGGTGAACGGCTCCACCGGCTCCAGCTCCCAGCGCCGCGCGGCGAAGGAGTGCACGAAGTAGAAGCGCTCGTCGGCGGCCATGCCCGCGAACAGCTGCGAGTCGGGCGGCGCCGCGACGGTGTTCCAGCCCATGTGCGGGAGCACGTCGGCGTGCAGCTTCTCGACGGTGCCCGGCCACTGCCCGGCGCCCTCGGCCTCCTCGCCGAACTCGACGCCCCGCTCGAAGAGCACCTGCATCCCGACGCAGATCCCCAGCACCGGGCGCCCGCCCGCGAGCCGCTGCTCGAGGATGCGTTCACCGCCGACGGCCCGCAGCCCCGCCGCGCACGCGGCGAAGGCGCCGACCCCGGGCACGACGAGCCCGTCGCTGTCGATGGCGGCGCGCGAGTCGGAGGTCACCTCGACCTTCGCGCCGGCCCGCTCCAGCGCCCGCTCGGCGGAGCGCAGGTTGCCCGACCCGTAGTCCAGGACGACGACGTGGGGGGAGGTCGACATGCCCTCAGCCTATCCGGGCGGGGTCACCAGCCCGGTCCCGTCGTCGGCGCGGACGCGGCCACCACCTCGAGCACCGCCACGACGTGCCGGGCCCCGGTCGAGGGGTGCAGCGGCTGCTCGCCGGTCTCCACCACCCGGGCGATGCGACGGGCTGCGAGCCGACGCAGGTGGTGCTCCACGTCGTCCCAGCCGTCGGTGCTCACGGTGAGCACGATGTGCCCGCCCCGGTGCACCACGCGCGCGAACTCCACCAGCGCGGACGGCGGGAGGTGCCCGGTCTCGAGCGCGTTGACGCAGGTCACCACGCCGAACTTGTCGGGGGCACCGGGCAGCCGCTGCGTGAGATCGGCAGGGCCCAGGTCGTGGTACACCCGGCGGTGGCGGGCGTGGGCGATCATGCGCGGCGAGACGTCGAGGCCGTCGACCGAGCTGAAGCCGTGCCGGACCAGGGCCGCCCCGACCAGACCGGTGCCGCACGCGGCGTCGAGCACGTCGGTCTCGGGCTCGTCGAGCCGCGCGACGATGTCGGCGACGACACCCGGCAACGGGTAGTCGTCGCCGTGCGGCCCGGCGAGGTCCACGTCGTAGGACGCGGCCCACTCGTCGTAGACCTCACGGACCTCCGACGGGCCCGTCGCCGCGCGGGCGCGTCGTTCGAACGCCTCGGCCCTCCGGCCGCCGTGCTGCGTCTCCATCGTCACCACCCCGCCTCGCACCCCGTCCCTGGTTCCCCGGCGACGGGACTTCAACCGCGTGCGGTCGGACGTCGCCCGACGAGTCGGGTCACACGAGACGCAGCACGCCCGCGACGGCGGCGACGACGGCGAGGACCGTCAGGATCCCGGCCGGGATCCACCGCCGTTCGCGGCCGAAGCTGATCACCCCGCCGATGAGGAACCCGGCGAGCAGCAGCAGCCCGAGGGCCAGGAGCTGGGCGCCGCTCACGTCTCGAGGACGCCCTTGGTGGAGGCGGTCCCGCCCGCGAGCCGGACGTCCACCTCGGTCGCGGCCCGCAGCGCGCGGGCGATCGCCTTGTACTCGGCCTCGGTGATGTGGTGCGGATCCCGCCCGCCGGTGACCCGGACGTGCAGCGCGATCCCCGCGTGGAAGGCAATCGACTCGAACACGTGCCGGTTCAGCACCGTCGGGTAGTTGTTGCCGACGACGAACCCGGTCATCACCTCGGGCTCGCCGGTGTGCACGCAGTACGGGCGCCCGGAGACGTCGACGACCGCCTGCGCGAGGGCCTCGTCCATCGGGATCCACGCGTCGCCGAAGCGGCGGATGCCGGACTTGTCGCCGAGGGCCTGGCGCAGCGCCTGACCCAGGACGATCGCGACGTCCTCCACCGTGTGGTGGGCGTCGATCTCGACGTCGCCGGTGGCCCGCACCACGAGGTCGAAGCTCGAGTGCTTGCCGAGCGCGTCGAGCATGTGGTCGAAGAACGGCACCCCGGTGGCGACCTCGGTGCGCCCGGTCCCGTCGAGGTCGATCTCGACGAGGACGCTCGACTCCTTCGTCACACGCTCCACGCGTCCGGTGCGGCTCATGTCCTCCAGTGTGACGCACCCCGTCAGGGCCGCCGCCGCACCACCACGATCTCGTCGGTGATGGTCGCCTCCTGGCCGTCGGGCCCCGTCGCGACCCGCTCCGGCGACGCCACGCGGACCACCTCCCACTCCTCCCCCAGCTCCAGGGAGGCCAGGACCTCGTCGGCCGTCGGCAGGCGCAGCGACGGGTCCCACGACCACGGCGTGAGCCTCCCGTGGCCGAGGACGAGCAACGTGCCGCCCGGGGCGACCGCCGCCGCGGCCCGGCGCAGGATCGCGGTCCGCGGGAAGTCGGCGTGCGGCGAGTGCAGGAACGACGCGGTCACCAGGTCGAACTCGCCGTCGGGGAACGTCTCGGTGAGGTCGTGGCGCTCGGTGGTCAGGGCCAGGTCCCCGGCCCGGGCGGCGATCCGGTCGCAGGCGGTCTGCGAGACGTCGGTGGCGGTGACCCGCCATCCGCGGCCGGCGAGCCACAGCGCGTCGCCGCCCTCCCCCGCGCCGAGGTCGAGGGCGGTCCCCGGCGCCAGGGGCGCCGCTGTTGCCTCCAGGGCCGCGTTGACCCGGCCGCTCCACACCTGCTCGCGCTCGGCGTAGAAGCGCTCCCAGAACTCGGGGCTGCCGTCGCGGGAGGCGTGCAGCGCCAGCCGGACGTCCTCGGCGACGAGGTCGGCGTTCACCGCGGCCGCGGCCGCCGTGCCCTGCGCCGACGCCACGATGACGGTGGCCCGCAGGTCGGTGACGTTCCCGGCCGCCCACACGCCCGGCACCGCCGTCCGCCCCTGCTCGTCGCTCTCGACGAGGTTCCCGACGACGACGTCCCCCATCGTCATCTCGACCAGCGGCAGCCCGAGCATCGTCGCGACCTCGCCGCGGGCGTGGACGACGGTCGCGATCGCCAGGGCGTCGACCGCGATGCGCGACCCGTCCGCCAGCTCCACGGCCTCCAACCCGGTGTTCCCGACGACGAGCCGGGTCGCCTTGCCGCCGACCACCTCGATCCCGCGGGCGGTGAGCTCGTCGCTCGCGTGGCGGTCCAGGTCGAGGGCGTCGTTCGTGAAGAGCACGACGTCGTCGCTCCACTGCCGGAAGAGCTGCACCTGGTGCAGCGCGAGGGGGCTCGTCGCGAGCACCCCGATCCGCCGGTCGCGGACCTCCCAGCCGTGGCAGTACGGGCAGTGCAGGACGTCCTGCCCCCACCGCTGCGCCAACCCCTCGACGTCGGGGAGCTCGTCGACCACACCCGTGGCCAGCACGACCCGGCGGGCGTGGTGGGTGCTCCCGTCGTGCAGGCTGAGGTCGAACCCGCCCGCGTCCGACGGGCCCGCGTCCGTGACCGTCCCCTGCCGCACGACCCCGCCGTAGGACTCCACCTCGACGCGTCCGTCGGCGAGCAGGTCGGCCGGCGAGGCACCCTCGCGGCCGAGGTAGTTGTGCATGTGGGCGGCCGGCGCGTTGCGCGGCTCCCCCGCGTCGACGACCAGCACCCGTCGTCGGGAACGGGCCAGCGTCAGCCCGGCTGCCAGCCCGGCGGCCCCGCCGCCGACCACGATCACGTCCCAGTTCTCGGTCATGGGACGAGCCTGCGCCCAGCACCGACGAACTGGCAAAGGTTCTTGCTATAACGGCAACGTGGACGACAGCGACATCCTCGACAACGTCGGGCCGCGGCTGCGCGCCCTGCGCACCGCGCGCAGCCTGACGCTCACCGACGTGGCCACGGCGACCGGCATCTCGCTCTCGACGCTGTCGCGGCTGGAGTCCGGCGGGCGCAGGCCGACGCTCGAGCTGCTGCTACCGCTCGCACGGGCCTTCCAGGTGGCGCTCGACGAACTCGTGGACGCCCCGCCGACGGGCGACCCGCGGGTGCGGATGCGGCCGGTGCAGCGAGGCGGGCTGACGATGTTGCCGCTGACCCGGCGACCCGGTGGCCTGCAGGCCTACAAGCTGATCATGCCGGTGGACTACCCGGGCCGGGACCTGGAGCAGCAGTCGCACGAGGGCTACGAGTGGGCTTACGTCCTGTCGGGGCAGGTGCGGCTGTGGCTGGGCGACGACGACGTCGTGCTCCGCCCGGGCGAGGTCGTCGAGTTCGACACGCACCTCCCGCACGCCATGGGGAACGCCGGCACCGAGCCCGCCGAGATCCTCGCCCTGTTCGGCCCGCAGGGCGAGCGGGCCCACATCCGGACCCGTCAGACCTGATCCGGCCGGACCGCGCGCGGGTCGAGCTCCGGCAGGAGCACGACGCTCTCCTGCTCGTTCGGATCGGTCCGGGCGACGACGGCGAAGGCCGGCTCGGTGGCGCTCGGGTTGCCCGGCAGGTGCGGGACCCCCGCAGGGATGTACACGAGGTCCCCGGCTGCCAGCCGCTCGTAGTGCTCGAACTCCTCCCCCCACCACATCTCACCCTCGCCGGAGACGACGAGCACGGCGGACTCGTGGTGGTCGTGGCGGTGGGCCCTGGCGCGGCCGCCGGGCGGGATCACCTGGGTGTGCAGGCACAGGCCCTGCGCCCCGGCCGACTCCGCCGAGATCCCCGCACTGGAGTACTCGATCCCCTGCTTGCCGAGATAGCCCCCGCCCCGCACCACCCGGCACTCCGCGTCCGCCACGCCCCGACGGTGCCACGTGGTGCGCCCGACGAGAATCCGCTGCGGGAGTGGACCGGTTCCACACGAACAGCCGAGATCCACTCACCCCACTGCCGCGACAGCGCGTGCTGGACTCGTCACGTGGCGGAATCGAACCCGGCGGGTCCCCTGCGGCGCATCGTGGTCCTCGGCGGTGGTTCGGCGGGCTGGATGTCCGCCTGCTACCTCGCGAAGTCCCTCCCCGACGTGCGGGTGGTGGTCCTCGCGGCCCCCGAGATCCCGCGGATCGGCGTCGGCGAGGCGACGATCCCGAACCTGCAGAGCGTCTTCTTCGACCTCCTCGGCCTGTCGGAGGACGAGTGGATGCCGCACTGCAACGCGAGCTTCAAGATGGGCATCAAGTTCGTGAACTGGGCGACGCCGGGCCGCGGGGAACGTCGGGTCCGCGACTCCTACTACCACGTGTTCGGCCTGCTCCGGGAGCACGAGGGCCTTCCCCTGTCGCAGTACTGGACCCAGCGGCGCGCGGACGGCGAGGCGACGGGCTCCTTCGACGAGGACTGCTACTGGGAGCCCGCGCTCATGGAGGCCCGCCGCGGACCGCGCTTCGCCGACGGCACCTCGGCGACCGCACACGCCTGGCACTTCGACGCCAACCTCCTCGCGGACTTCCTCGCCCGGCACGCGACGACCGTGCTCGGGGTGGAACACGTCGAGGACCGCATGACCGAGGCCGTCCTGGACGACCGCGGCTTCATCACCGCGCTGCGCACCGCCGGCGGTCGGGATCTGGAGGGGGACCTGTTCGTCGACTGCTCGGGGTTCGGCTCCCTGCTGATCAACCGGACCATGGGTGAGCCGTTCCTCGACATGGGCGACCGGCTGCGCTGCAACCGCGCGATCGCCACGCCCGTCCCCTACGACGACGCCGAGCTCGAGCCCTACACCTCCTCGATCGCCATGAGTGCGGGCTGGACCTGGAAGGTGCCGCTGCTGGGCCGCTTCGGGACCGGGTACGTCTACTCGGCGGACTTCCAGGACCCCGACGACGCCGCGCGCGAGTTCTGTGACCTGTGGGGCCTCGACCCGGCCGAGGCCGACCTGCGCCATCTGCGCTTCCGGGTGGGGCGCAACGAGCGGGCCTGGGTCCGCAACTGCGTCGGGATCGGCCTGTCCTCCTGCTTCCTCGAGCCACTCGAGTCCACGGGCCTGTACTTCGTCTACGGCGCCCTCTACCTGCTCGTCCGCCACCTCACCGACCGCCGCTTCGACCCGGCGCTCATCGACCGGTTCAACGCCGAGGTGGTCCGCATGTTCGACGACAGTCGAGACTTCCTGCAGACCCACTACTGCCTCTCCCCCCGCACCGACACCGCGTTCTGGCGCGCGCAGCGGGAGCTGACCCTCAGCGACGACGTCCGCGAGAAGATCGCCACCTACCGCGCAGGGCTGCCGGTGAACCAGCCGACGGTCGACGTCGGCACCTACTACGCCAACTTCGAGGCCGAGCTCCGCAACTTCTGGACCAACGGCAGCTTCTACTGCGTGTTCACGGGTCTCGGGGTCGAGCCCGAGGCTCCGATGCCGGTGCTCGCCCACCGCGCGGGCGCGGTGCGGGGCTCGGCCGAGGTGTTCGCCGAGGTGGCCGCCGAGCGCGAGCGCATGCTGCGCGAGCTGCCGCCCACCGTCGAGGACGTCCGACGCATTCAGGGGCTGGCGGGCCCGGTCAGCTGATCCACCGCCCGCACGGCCGACTCCACCGCGGACTCGACCCACGCGGTGCGGTCCGCCGTGTGCTCCCCGGCGAAGGCGAGTCGACGGGTGCCGGTCAGGCGGGCCGGACGCCGGGCGACGCACCCGCGGGCCCAGGGCTCGTCGGCCCAGGCCACGGAGGCCGTCCCGACGACGAGGTCGACCGTGCCGGGGAAGGCGCGCTCCACGTCGGCGAGGACCCGGTCGCCGCGGGCGCGGGGGACGAGCGCTCCGAGGACCTCGGCGTCCTCGGCGATCGCATAGCCCGCGAGCACCGCGGCGGGCTCGCCGGGCGCGGTGTCGGGGAGGTAGAGCTGGCGGGCGAGGCCGCCGACGAACGAGCCCCCGCCCCTCGGCCGCAGCGGTGCGCGCAGGGCAGCGGCGACCTTGGTGGCCGCCCCGTACGGGGTGTGGGCCACGAGATCGTGGTCCGACGCGGGGACACCCCGCAGCGTGAGCGTGCGCAGCACCGGGATCGGCACGGTGCACACGACCGCCTCGCACGCCGTCGACGCACCGTCCGCGGTCGTGAGCGTGACCCGGCCGTCGTCCGCCTCGATCCCGACGACGGGTCGGTCGAGCTCCACGGGCAGGCCGGCGGCGAGGGCATCGGTGAGCAGCCCGAGCCCGCCGTCGAGGGTGCACAGCCCGGGATCGAGCTCCGAGGCGAGGTCCAGGACGAAACCCGCCAGGCCGTCGCTGCAGCGCCCCCGCAGGCCGGCGTCGACCCGCAGGAGGCCCGCGAGCCCGCCCGGGCCGGCCGGCACGTCGGCCCGCAGTCCCGCGGCGATCCCGGCGGCGTCGGCCCGCACCGCGGCACGGGCCTCCGGCGGGCCGAGCGCGTCCACGACGGCGAGGAGCCAGCCGAGCGCGGCGGCGCGGCGGTCGTCCACGGGACGTCCGAGCAGTGCGCGGACCTCCGCCGCGAGGACCGGCCCGGCCTCGGCGACCCGGACCGGCCCGGCCGGGCGCACGACGACGTCGTCGAGATGACCGAACATCGTCCGGAACGGCCGCAACCGGTCGGAGAGCCCGAGCTCCCCGATCAGCGCCAGGGTGCGCCGTGACTCCGGCGGGAGCCGCATCGCCCCGAGGTCGACGGTGGCGCCGCCGGGGAAGCGGTGCGTGCGAACCCGCCCGCCGGTCCGCCCGGAGGCCTCCAGCACGCGGACCCGGACGCCCCGCGCCACGAGACGGCGGGCGGCGACGAGACCGGCGACGCCCGCCCCGACGACCGCGGCGTCCCGGATCACCGCAGGGCGGCGCTCACCTCGAGGAAGCGGTCGTTCTCCTCGGGCGTGCCGACCGTGACGCGCAGGTGGCCCGGGATCCCGACGTCGCGGACCAGCACCCCGGCGTCGAGGTAGGCCTGCCACGTGGCGTGGGCGTCGGGACGCGGGAGGGCGCCGTAGAGCAGGAAGTTCGCCGTCGAGGGGACGACCGCGTAGCCCAGCTCCGTCAGCGCTCCCGCGATCCGGTCCCGTTCGCGCGACAGGGTGCCGACGAGCGCGAGGGTCTCGTCGGCGTGACGCAGCGCGGCGAGCGCCGCGGCCTGGGTGAGGGCCGAGAGGTGGTAGGGCAGCCGGACGAGCATGAGCGCGTCCACGACGGCGGGGGCGGCCGCGAGGTAGCCCAGGCGCCCGCCGGCGAAGGCGAACGCCTTCGACATCGTCCGGCTCACCACGAGCTTGTGGCCGTGGGTGGCGAGCAGCTCGACCGCGCTCGGACCGGACGAGAACTCGACGTAGGCCTCGTCGACCACGACGATCCCCGGCGCGACGTCGGCGATCGCCGCGAGCTCGTCCAGCTCGATCGACTGCCCGGTGGGGTTGTTCGGCGTGGTGACGAACAGGACGTCGGGCCGCCGCTCGCGGACCACGTCGACGGCGGCCGCGGCGTCGAGCGAGAAGTCGTCGCGGCGGGGCGCCGGCAGCCAGTCGGTGCGGGTGCCGACCGCGAGGATCGGGTGCATCGAGTAGCTCGGCTCGAAGCCCAGCGCGAGGCGTCCCGGGCCGCCGAAGGCCTGCAGGAGCTGCTGGAGCACCTCGTTCGACCCGTTGGCGGCCCACAGGTTCTCGGGCGCCAGCGCCACGCCGGTGGCCGTCGTCAGGTACTCGGCGAGCGCGGTGCGCAGGGCGACGTGGTCGCGGTCGGGGTAGCGGTGCAGGGTCGCGGCCGCCTCCCGGGTGGCGGCCGCGACGTCGTCGACGAGCGCCGGCGGCGGCGGGAACGGGTTCTCGTTCGTGTTCAGCGCGACCGGGACCTGCAGCTGCGGTGCGCCGTAGGGCGAGCGCCCCCGCAGGTCCTCGCGCAGTGGGAGGTCGGCCAGCTCGACGCCGGCTCCGATCAGGTCGCTCACGTGTTCCACTCCCGGCGGTTCCCGAAGCGGGCGGCCACGGCCTGACCGTGGGCGGGCAGGTCCTCGGCCTCGGCGAGCGCGACGACCTGGTCGGCGACGGCGCGCAGGGCGTCCTCGGAGTAGTCGACGACGTGGATGCCGCGCAGGAACGTCTGCACCGACAGCCCGCTCGAGTGCCGGGCGCAGCCGCCGGTGGGCAGCACGTGGTTCGACCCGGCGCAGTAGTCGCCGAGGGACACCGGGCTGTGCGGGCCCACGAAGATCGCGCCGGCGTTGCGGACCCGGGCGGCGACGGCGGAGGCGTCGGCGGTCTGGATCTCCAGGTGCTCGGCGGCGTAGGCGTCGACCACCCGCACCCCGGCGTCGAGGTCGGCGACCAGGATCGTCCCGGACTGCGGCCCGGACAGCGCGGTGCGGATCCGCTCGTCGTGCTTGGTGGTGCCGACCTGGGCGGCGAGCTCGGCGTCGACCGCGTCGGCCAGGTCCGGGGACGTGGTGACGAGGACCGAGGCCGCCGACGGGTCGTGCTCGGCCTGGCTGATCAGGTCGGCCGCGACGTGCACCGGGTCGGCCGTGTGGTCGGCGAGGATCGCGATCTCGGTGGTGCCGGCCTCGGAGTCGATGCCGATGCGGCCGCGGAGCACCCGCTTGGCGGCCGTCACGAAGACGTTGCCGGGGCCGGTGACGGTGTCGACCGGCTCGAGCTCCGCTCCGTCGGTGTCGGTGCCCCCGTAGGCGAGGAGCGCGACGGCCTGCGCGCCGCCGACCGCCCACACCTCGTCGACGCCGAGCAGGGCCGCCGCGGCGAGGATCAGCGGGTGCGGTCGGCCGCCGAACTCCTGCTGCGGCGGCGAGCAGACGACGAGGCCCTCGACCCCGGCGGCCTGCGCCGGCACCACGTTCATGACCACGCTGGACGGGTAGACCGCGAGCCCGCCCGGCGCGTAGAGCCCGACGCGGGCGACCGGCACCCACCGCTCGGTGACGGTGCCGCCGGGGACCACCTGCGTGGTGGTGTCGGTGCGCCGCTGGTCGGCGTGCACGGCCCGGGCCCGCTCGATGCTCGTCTCGAGCGCGGCCCGCACCTGCGGATCCGTGGCGTCGAGCGCCTCGCGCAGCGCCGCGTGCGGCACGCGCACCGACTCCGAGCGCACCCGGTCGAACCGCTCCCCGTACTCGAGCACCGCGTCGACCCCGCGGGCGCGCACGTCGTCGATGATCGGACGGACCTTCTCGACGACCGCGTCGACGTTCATCTCCGCGCGCGGCAGCATCGCGCGCAGCTCGGCGGGGGCCGGGACGCCACCGCGGAGGTCGGACCGGGTCAGGAGCGTCGTCACGTGCCCAGGGTAACGAGGCACCCCGACATCATCAGGTGCAGGATGGTTGTGCAGACAACTGTTAGCCCGACCAAGGAGTATCCATGAGCGACGACGCCCGCCGCCCGCTGCTGCAGATCATCGTCGCGAGCACCCGACCGGGCCGGATCGGCGAGCCGATCGCGCGGTGGTTCGCGGACTACGCGCGGGCGTACGAGGGCTTCGAGGTGGAGATCGTCGACCTCGCCGAGGTCGACCTGCCGATGTTCGCCGAGCCCGAGCACCCGCGGTTCGGGCGCTACACGCTCGACTCCACCAAGCGGTTCAGCGCGATCGTCGACCGTGCGGACGCCTTCGTGTTCGTCACCCCGGAGTACAACCACAGCTTCAACGCGGCCCTGAAGAACGCGCTGGACCACCTCAACCGCGAGTGGGCGGGCAAGCCCGCGACGATCGTCAGCTACGGCGGCGTCGCCGCCGGCACCCGCGCGGCCGAGGCGCTCTGGCCGGTGCTGGTGGGCCTGAACATGGTGCCGGTGTCGGCCGCCGTCCCGATCCCGTTCGCGATGAAGAACGTCTCGGGCGAGGGCGACGAGCGCGTGTTCACGCCCGCCCCGGAGACCGAGGCCGGCGCGAAGGCCGCCCTCGAGGGGTTGGCGTCCTGGACGCAGCGGCTGGGCCTGCCGGGCAGCACCCCCGCCTGACAGGAAAGCGTCGTTGCTTGCACCGGGTGCAAGCAACGACGCTTTCCTGCCACGGAGGTGAGGGGGCCGCTACAGCCCGTTCCGCGTCACCGAGAAGTTGGTGACCTTCAGGCCCTTGCCACCGGTCCACGGCTCGAACCCGGCCTGGACGCTCGTCATGTACCAGGTCGACCTGATCACACCGCGGTTCGTGGCGTCCCGGACGAACAGGTCGATCGGCAGGTTCGACACCGTGGTCGTGGGCGTCTTGCGCACGTAGGAGATGACCGGCAGGTCGATCTTGCCGTACCAGACGGTGTAGATCACGCCGCCGATGTTGACGTCGTAGTAGGGCTTGCCGATCGGCTGCACCCACGAGGTCCGGTTGAGCCAGATCATCATCTCGGCCCCGGTGTTGCGGCCCGCGTTGGTCGCGGTCGGGTCGAACCAGATGTCGTAGGCGGTGTTGTACTGGTTGACCGGCTGGGACTTGTCCGGGCCCGTCGTCGCGAAGTTCGAGCGGACCGCGCCGAGGGTGCGCACCGGGGCCGGGAAGACGTTCGTCGAGCCCGGCGTGCAGTAGCCGTAGACGCACCCGCGGTAGAGCGACGGGTACGACGACGGGCCCGCGTTGTTGGTGCCGTCGGCGACGTCGAGCGTGAAGCCGGTGTCGAACGGGGTGATGCACTGGTTCTTGGACGTGCCCCAGCGGTTGTTCTGGGCGACGTACTTGCCGCCGACGACCTGGGAGCCGAACTGGCCGCAGATCTGGGCGTAGGAGGCCGCGGAGCCGACCGCGTTCCCGACGAAGATCGAGCCGCCCGCGACCACGAGGGTCAGCATGGCAGCGACCAGGAACCGCGTCCGACGGGTGGCCCGGGTGGCGGCGCGTCGTACCGCTGCGCGACCGCCCTGGATCGTGATCCTTGCGTCCGACGTCCGATCCGTCATCGTGTGTCGTACTCCCCCGTGACCGTCCGCGACGGTCTGCTCCCGTCGCGGTACGACCCGTTCCTCGCGCCGGGGATCCCAACTGTTAGCGGGTCACGGGAAAGTCACCCCGTCGAGCGTGTGCGGCCCCCGTTGTCGGGCACTCTGCTCGTTGTGAGTCAGACAGCGGAGATCGGCGTCAGCGGCCTCGCCACCATGGGGCGCAACCTCGCACGCAACCTCGCGCGGCACGGCCACGCCGTCGCGCTGCACAACCGGACCGACAAGCGGACGAAGGATCTCGCCGAGAACTTCTCCGACGAGGGCACCTTCGTCCCGACCTACTCGGCCGAGGACTTCGTGGCCGCCCTCGAGAAGCCCCGCCGGATCATCCTCATGGTCCCGGCGGGGAAGGCCACCGACGCGGTGATCGACGAGTTCGTCCCCCTCCTCGAGCAGGGCGACGTCATCATCGACGCCGGCAACGCGCACTACGTGGACACCCGCCGTCGGGAGAAGGCCCTCTCGGAGAAGGGTCTCAACTTCGTCGGCATGGGCGTGTCCGGTGGCGAGGAGGGCGCCCTCAACGGGCCGAGCATCATGCCCGGCGGGCCGAAGGAGGCCTACGACAGCCTCGGCCCGCTGCTCGAGGACATCTCGGCCAAGGTGGACGGGCAGCCCTGCTGCACCCACATCGGGGCGGACGGTGCGGGCCACTTCGTCAAGATGGTGCACAACGGCATCGAGTACGCCGACATGCAGCTCATCGCCGAGGCCTACGACCTCCTGCGCAAGGGCCTGGGCATGGACCCGGCCGCGATCGCCGAGACGTTCACCGGCTGGAACCGGGGCCGGCTCGACTCGTACCTCATCGAGATCACCTCCGAGGTCCTCGCCCACGCCGACGCCGAGACCGGGAAGCCGTTCGTCGACATCGTCGCCGACGAGGCCGAGCAGAAGGGCACCGGCCGCTGGACCGTGCAGGCCGCGCTCGACCTCGGCGTCCCCGTCACCGGTATCGCCGAGGCCACCTTCGCCCGGTCGCTCTCGGGCAACCGGACGCTGCGCGACGCCGCGAAGGGCCTCCCCGGGGTCAGCGGTGCCCGTCTCGAGGGAGCGGCGGCGGAGGGCTTCGCCGACGACATCGAGCAGGCGCTCTACGCGTCGAAGATCGTCGCCTACGCCCAGGGCTTCAACGAGATCCAGGCCGGCGCCGAGGAGTACGGCTGGGACATCGACCTGGGCAAGGTCGCGAGCATCTGGCGCGGCGGCTGCATCATCCGGGCGAAGTTCCTCGAGGAGATCACGGCGGCCTACGAGCGCGAGCCGGGCCTGACCACGCTGCTCACCGACTCCGCGTTCGCCGAGGCCATCGGCGGGGCGCAGGACTCGTGGCGCCGCGTCGTCGCGAGCGCCGCGCAGCTCGGCATCCCGACGCCCGGCTTCTCCTCGGCCCTCGCCTACTACGACGGCATCCGGGCCGACCGGCTCCCCGCCGCCCTCGTGCAGGGCCAGCGCGACTTCTTCGGGGCGCACACCTACCGCCGCACCGACCGCGAGGGCACCTTCCACACCGCGTGGGCCACCGACGACCGCGCGGAGTCCGAGGCGTAGATCTCGGCCGGCCGGGAGAAATCCGGACGAGTCGGACGTTGGACAGGGCATGCTCCCCGTGCAGGCACCTGCGAGCGACGGCGGTCTGGCCGACTGGGCCACGGACCTCATGGCCACGTTCGGCGCTCCGGGCGCCGGCCTGATCGTCGCGCTGGAGAACGTGTTCCCCCCGATCCCCTCGGAGATCGTCCTGCCGTTGGCGGGCTTCGCGGCGGGTCGGGGGGAGTTCTCGGTCTGGGCGGCGATCCTCTGGACGACGGCGGGCTCGGTCGTCGGGGCGTTCGCGCTCTACCTGGTCGGGATGCTGTGCTCCGAGGGCTGGGTGCGCCGCACGATCGCGCGGATGCCGCTGGTCAGCGAGGACGACGTGCGCAAGGCGGAGTCCTGGTTCGACCGTCACGGCCGCGCCTCGGTGTTCTGGGGCCGGATGATCCCGGGCGTCCGGTCCTTCGTCTCGATCCCCGCCGGACAGCGCCGCATGCCCTGGTGGGAGTTCACGCTCTTCACCACGCTCGGCAGCCTGGTCTGGAACTCCGTCTTCGTCGGCGGCGGCTACGCCCTGGGATCCCGGTGGCAGCTCGTGGAGCAGTACGCGGGGGTCTTCCAGACGGTCGTGCTGACCCTGCTGGTCGCGCTCGTCGGCTGGATGCTGGTCAAGCGCTACCGCAGGCACCGGGCCGTCCGGCGGATGGAGGCCCCCACCCAGGTCCTCCAGCCCGACGACAGGTCCTGACGTCTCGGCCGGCCGGGGTCAGGACGGCTTGCGCACGCCGCCCACGAGGTCGACCACGCGGTCCCAGGGGTTGCGCGCCCCCGCGGGGTAGCGCCGGCGGGCACGGACGTCGCGGGGCGAGCCCGGGGTGTAGCGGCGGCGCGCCCACGGCGAGCTCGGGCGGGCGAGCCGCAGCGCCCCGAGCAGCGCCACGGGCGGCAGGAACACCCCGACGATCGCGGTGACGATCTTGCCCTTGAACGCGGCCGTGATCGCCGCACCCGTCGTCACGAGCACCGACAGCGCGACCCCGAGCGCCCCGCCCTGGCCGCTCGTGCCGAAGGGATTGGCCCCGAGCACGAGGAGGGTGCCGACGACGGCCACCATGAGCACGGCGTCGACCGAGAGCCGACCCTCGTCGGACCAGTAGACGTCGGCGAGGCGCAGCCACAGCGCGAACTCGTCCAGGGCCAGCGCCGCCCCCGCGCCGAACGCGACGGCGAGGACCGTGCGCCACCCGCCGTCGGGACGGTAGATGAACTCCCCCGCCCCGGCGAGCAGCATCAGGGCGATGCCGTAGACGAGGTGGTGGACGTGGACCCCGCCGACCGAGGTGTCCCGGAAGGGGCCCCGGCCGGCGCGGATGAGCCGGGTGATCACGCGGGTCACCAGGAACACCACGAGGAACGACCCCAGCATCCAGACCGCGCTGATGCGGCCCGCGTCGAGGTCGACGTCGAAGGTCACGGTCATCGGGATCCTCCTCGGTGTCCCGATCATCGTGACGGACCGAGGAGCCCCGACGCGACTACGACTTCGTCGCGAGCCCCTGCTTCGCGCGCGACCGCTGGCGGTTGCGGGTGTGCGAGTCGAGCTCGACCTTGCGGATGCGCACCGCGGACGGCGTCACCTCGACGCACTCGTCCTCGGCGCAGAACTCCAGCGACTGCTCGAGGGACATGATCCGGGGCGGGGTGAGCCGGACCAGCTCGTCCCCGGTGGAGGACCGCATGTTGGTCAGCTTCTTCTCGCGGGTGATGTTGACCTCCATGTCGTCGGCGCGCGAGTTCTCGCCGATGATCATGCCGGTGTACACCAGCGTCGTCGGGCCGACGAAGAGCTCCCCGCGCTCGGAGAGCAGGCCCACCGCGTGGCCGGTGACCGGCCCGGAGCGGTCGGCGATCAGCGACCCGGACAGCCGCGCCCGCAGCTCCCCGACCCACGGCCCGTAGCCGTCGAAGAGCTGGTTGGCGATGCCGGTGCCCCGGGTCTCGGTGAGGAACTCCGTCCGGAAACCGATCAGGCCGCGCGACGGGACCCGGTACTCGAGCCGGACGTGGTCCGACGACGTCGAGTGGGTCATCTCGAGCATCTCGCCCTTGCGGGCGGCGAGGAGCTGGGTCACCGCGCCGAGGTGCTCGTCGGGGACGTCGACCGAGAGGCGCTCGAACGGCTCGTGGAGCTTGCCCTCGACGGTCCTGGTGACGACCTCGGGCTTGCCGACGGTCAGCTCGAAGCCCTCGCGGCGCATCGTCTCGACGAGGATCGCCAGCGCCAGCTCGCCGCGGCCCTGCACCTCCCAGGCGTCGGGACGCTCGGTGGGCAGCACGCGCATGGACACGTTGCCGACGAGCTCGGCGTCGAGCCGGTTCTTCAGCAGGCGGGCGGTGAGCTTGGTGCCCGGCTTCGGGTCCCGGCCGGCCAGCGGCGAGGTGTTGATCCCGATCGTCATCGCGATGGCGGGCTCGTCGACGGTGATCCGGGGCAGCGGGTGCGGGTCGTCCGGGTCGGCGAGGGTGTCGCCGATGGTGACCTCGGAGATCCCGGCGACCGCGACGATGTCGCCGGCCTCCGCCTCCTCGGCCGAGACGCGCTCGAGGCCCTCGGTGCGCAGCAGCTCGGTGACCTTCACGCGCGTGACGGTGCCGTCCGCGCGGCACCAGCCGACCTGCTGGCCCCGGCGGATCCGGCCGGAGCGGACGCGGCAGAGCGCGATGCGGCCGAGGTAGGCCGACGCGTCGAGGTTGGTGACGTGGGCCTGCAGCAGCCCGTCCGGGTCGTCCGCCGGCGCCGGGACCTCGGAGAGGAGCAGCTCGAACAGCGGGTCGAGGTTCTCCGAGTCGGGCACCGTGCCGTCGGCCGGGCGCTCGAGCGAGGCCTTGCCGGCGCGGGCCGAGGCGTAGACGACCGGGAGCTCGAGGAGCTGGGAGACGACGTCGTCGTCCATCTCCAGGTCCGTGGCGAGCTCGAGCAGCAGGTCCAGCGACTCGTTCACGACCTCCTCGCACCGGGCGTCGGCACGGTCGGTCTTGTTCACCGCGAGGATCACGGGGAGGCGGGCGGCGAGCGCCTTGCGCAGCACGAACCGGGTCTGCGGGAGCGGGCCCTCGGAGGCGTCCACCAGCAGGACGACGCCGTCGACCATCGACAGGCCGCGCTCGACCTCGCCGCCGAAGTCGGCGTGGCCGGGGGTGTCGATGATGTTGAAGGTGACGTCCCCGCGGCGCACGGCCGTGTTCTTCGCGAGGATCGTGATGCCCTTCTCGCGCTCGAGGTCACCGGAGTCCATCACCCGGTCGACGAGCTCGGCCCGCGCGGAGAAGGCGCCCGACTGGCGGAGCATGGCGTCGACGAGGGTGGTCTTGCCGTGGTCGACGTGGGCGACGATCGCGATGTTGCGCAGGTCGGTGCGCAGGGCGTGATCGGCGGACCCGGGCCGCTCGGGTGCGGACGTGGTCACGAGAGAGAACTGCCTTCCACAAGGGAGTCGGACCCTCCCAGGTTACCGACCGTGATCCGTCGGGTCGTCATGTGGACCGATGGCGTGCGCCACGTGGTCCTCCGCGACCGCCGCGGCCAGGCGTTCTCCCAGCAACGGGGCGAACTTCGCGAGGTTCCCGCCCCAGAGGACGTGCACGTTCCCGGCCCGCGCCGTCCGTACCCCGTCGCCCTCCCCCGCCGTCGGCGTGCAGGTCACCTCGCCGATCGGCTCCGGCACGAGTTCGGGCAGTCGCTCGGCGACGTGCGCGGTGACGGTCTCGCGTGACCGGCGCCGGACCTCGTCGAGGGAGTGCGCCGCCGTCGTCGTGACCGCGTCGGGGAGGTGCCCGCCGATCGCCCAGTGCCCCTCGGGCGTGCGGTGCTGGTAGGTGGCGCCGTCGATGTGCGCGGGCGGGACCGTGGCCGGGCGCTCACGCAGCGGGAACGAGAACCGGACGTGGTGGCACGGCTCGTCGGGCACGGTGACGCCGACCTGCGCGGCGAGCTCGGCGGTGCCCGCACCGGCCGTCAGGACGATCGCGTCGGCGATCAGCTCGTCGAGGTCGACCACCCGCCCGGGCCGCAGGTGGGGCTTCGTCGCCCGGAGCAGCAGCTCGCCGGCGCCGGCGAGGTCGAGCGCTCCCCCGGCCGGGTCGTGGAGCACCGGGCCGTCGGTGCGCCCGAGGGTCCCGGACGGCGGGTTCCCCACCTCGTGCGGCGCACCCGCGGCCGCCATCGCGGCGGCCCAGGCGTCGACCCGCGGGCCGGACACGATCGCGCCCTCGTCGCCGAGCAGCGGGCGCCCGGCGCGCTCGGACCAGGCGTCCCACAGCCGACGGGCCTCGGCCGCCGCGGCGACCAGTTCCGGGTCGCCGTGGGCGAGGCGGAAGATCCGCGAGCTGCCGACGCTGCGCGCACCGAGCGGCCGGCGCGCCTCGAGGACGGTGACGTCGTGACCGCGGCGCAGGAGCGCGTCCGCCGTCGACAGCCCGACGATCCCGGCGCCCACCACGACGACCCGCATGAAACTCAGGGTCGCACCCCGATCCCGCGGGCCGCAGCGCGGCGCAGGCTCGACGTCATGAAGATCGTGGTGTGGATCCTGGTCGGTGTCGGCGCGCTCGTGCTGCTCGGTGGGGTGGTCCTGCCCCTCGTGCACTGGCTGCTCGGGGCGCTGGGCTGGCTGATCGCGGGTGTGCTCGTGATCGGCGGCGGCATCTGGCTCGCGAAGCGGGCCGGTGCGCACGGGGAGGTGGACGCGGGCGACCCGCAGCGCCTGAGGTGAGGCGGGCATCGCCTCGGCGAGACGTACGTCAGGCATGTTCTCGGGCCCCCCGGGATGCCGGACGTACCTCTCGTCGCGGTCGCGCCCGGACTCCCGCCCACGAGAGTCACGTCAGGCAGGTCCAGGGCCGACGGAACCTGTCTGACGTGACCCTCGGGGCCGGAGCGGGCTCGGGAGGGCTCAGGACTTCGGCGTCCGGTCCGCGCCGGGGGCGAACACGCCCGACGGGAAGGCGCCGGCGGCGAGCAGGCGCTTCGTCAGGCCCCCGCCGACCTCGGCCAGCTCGGCACGGTCGTCCTCCCCCAGGTGCTCCCACGGCGCGGCGGACATCCGGGAGGTCTCCGCCTCGATGTGCTCGCGGAACGCGGCGCCCTCCGCGGTGAGCGAGAGCCCGTCGTCCACCAACCCGCGGGCGCGCAGGCCCGCGACGCCCTCGCCCCACTGCTCGGCCGACCAGCCACGGGTGGCCTGGGCGACCTCGGGCAGGAAGCCCGCTCCCGTCGCGGTGTGCAGGATCAGCGCCTCCAGCCCGGACACGCCCGCCGCGAGCAGGGCCGCCAGGTGCCCGTCGCCCCGGTACTCGCGCAGCAGCGTCACGGCGTGCCAGAGCGCGAGGTGCGGCTCGTCGGGCCAGGGCAGGTCGGCGTGGGCGGCGTAGAGCGGGCGGCCCTCGGGGGTGCACGCCGACGAGGCCCGGCGGGCGAGCACGCCCGCCCGCTCGCACTCCCGGGAGGACACGGCGTCGCCGAGCAGCCGGCGCAGGGCCCGGTCGGCCGCACGCAGGCGCGCGTTCAGCACGTCCTCGGGCGGGGCGGACATCCAGACGACCGGCACGAAGCGCACGACCAGCGCCGGGTTGAAGTTGTAGTAGGTCGCCGCCACGACCCCGGGCCCGACGGGGCCCATCGCGGCCGACCGCTGGGCGAAGTACTGCGCCCGCGGATGCCCGATGCCCAGCTCGGTCAGCTCCTCACCGACCTCGGGCGCGAAGTAGATCATCGAGTGCAGGGGCTCGATCCGGCGGTACAGGCGCGCGACGTCGCTGGGCTCCACGGGGACGCACGCTAACGCGACCACACACGATCATGGGCACACTGGACGGTGTGACCCGGTGGCCCGAACGAGCGCCCCTCGGCGGCCTCGCTCCCCGCCGGCGCCTGTTCGTGCTGATCACGGCGGCGATCGTGCTGGCCGTGGCCGTACTCGTGGGGGTCTCGGTCGCCCGCGAGTACGCCGTGCCGGCGAAGGCGGATCCCGCCGTGATGGGCCCGGTCGTGCTCGTCCCGGGCTACGGCGGCAACACGGCGGCGCTGCAGGCGCTCGCGCTGCGCCTGCAGGTGGTCGGGCGCCCGGCCGTCGTCGTGGACCTCCCCGACGGCGGGACGGGGGACTTCGCCGCGCAGGCGGCGGCCATCGACGACGTGGTGCGCGACCTCATCCGCCACGACGGCGCCACCAGCGTCGACCTGGTCGGCTACTCCGCCGGCGGCGTCGCGTCGTGGCTCTACCTGCAGACCGGCACGACGGCGCCCGCGATCCGGCGCCTGGTCACCCTCGGCTCGCCGCTGCAGGGCGCCGAGCTCGCCGCGGCGGGTGGCGCACTGGTCCCCGGCGCCTGTCCGCGGGCCTGCCAGCAGCTCGCGCCCGGTAGCTCCCTGCTCGCCCGCCTCGCCGCGGAGCCCCGGCCGGACATCCCGTGGCTGTCGCTCTGGACCGACCAGGACGACACCGTGACGCCGCCGACCTCGTCCGCCCTGCCCGGCGTGCGCTCGATCCGGCTGCAGGCGGTCTGCGACGGCATCCTCATCGGTCACGGCCAGCTCCCGACGGCGGGTCTCGCGGTGGGGCTGACCCTCCGCGCGCTGGGGACGCGGCCGCTCCCCGTCCCGGTGCCCGGCGACTGCTCCCGGCTGCAGGCCGAGGGCGTCGGACGTCCCGTCCTCGTCGGCACCCGCTGATCCCGATGATCGGCACCACACTGAGCTGACGCAAGCCTTGCAGTGCGCAAGAGTTGCTTGTGTGAACGAAGCGGTGGACGCGCTCATGGCG
This sequence comes from Actinomycetospora sp. NBRC 106378, assembly GCF_030269685.1. Classification (GTDB taxonomy): domain Bacteria; phylum Actinomycetota; class Actinomycetes; order Mycobacteriales; family Pseudonocardiaceae; genus Actinomycetospora. The sequence goes on along the minus strand of NZ_BSTT01000003.1, from coordinate 130,884 downwards.
ACGACCCGGCTCCTGGTCGGGGTCGCGACCCGCGCCCTCGAGGACCTCGGCATGACCCTGCCGCAGTTCCGGCTGCTCCTCGTGCTCGACGAGCTCGGACCGAGCGCCGGCACCGTCGCCGCCGGGCGGCTCGGGACGGCGGCGTCGTCGGTGACCCGGCTCGGCGACCAGCTGGAGGCCTCGGGCCACCTGACCCGCCGTCGCGACCCGGCGAACCGCAGCGTCGTGGTGCTCGAGCCCAGCGCGGCGGGCCGAGCGGTCGTCGACACGGTCCTGACCCGTCGTCGGGACGCGCTGGCCGAGCTCGTCGCCCGACTCCCGCCCGAGCAGCGCACCGCGCTCACCGCCGCCCTGTCCGCCCTTCGAGAGGCCGCCGGCGCCGACTACGGCACCGGCCCCGTGGAGCTGATGACCCCGTGAGACGCCCGGGCCCGCTGTCCGACTTCACCCTCACCCCCCGCGTCGGCGTGATCGTCGCGTGGGCGATCCCGATCGGTGCCCTCGGCGCCGGCGCCGCCTGGCTGCTCCTGACCCTCATCGGGCTCATCACGAACGCGGTCTTCGGCGGGCGGCTCTCCACGGAGACGGTGAGCCCCGGCCAGCTGCACGCCCCGTGGTGGGTGGTGCTCGGCGCGCCGGTGCTCGGCGGGCTGGTCGTCGGGGTCATGGCCCGCTACGGGTCGGAGAAGATCCGCGGCCACGGGATGCCGGAGGCGCTCGAGGCGATCCTGTTCAAGCGCAGCGTCGTCGAGGCGAAGGTCGCCGTCCTCAAGCCGACGTCGGCCGCCATCAGCATCGGCACCGGCGGCCCGTTCGGCGCCGAGGGCCCGATCATCATGACCGGCGGGGCCCTGGGTTCCCTCGTCGCACAGCGGCTGACCCTGACCGACGACGAGCGCAAGGCCCTCATGGTCGCCGGGGCGGCCGCCGGCATGGCGGCGACGTTCAACGCTCCGCTGGCCTCGGTGCTGCTGGCCGTGGAGCTGCTGCTCTTCGAGTGGCGGCCGCGCAGCTTCCTGCCGGTGACGGCGGCGGTGGTCACCGCGACGCTGCTCCGGGCGCCCCTGCTCGGCTCCGGGCCGCTCTTCGGGCTCGACACCGCGGGCTGGGGCATCGGGACCCCCGCGGACCTCCTCAGCGTCGGCATCGGGGTGCTGGGCGGCCTGCTCGCCGTGGCGGTGACGGCGCTGGTCTACCGCTCGGAGGACACGTTCGAGCTGCTCCGCGGCCGGCTGCACTGGATGTGGTGGCCGGCGATCGGCGGCCTGATCATCGGGCTGGGCGGACTGGTCGTCCCGCACGCGCTGGGGGTCGGCTACGACGTGATCGGCGATCTGCTCTCCGGCCGGGCCGCGCTGTCGCTGATCGTCGGGATCCTCGTCGTGAAGTCGCTGATCTGGGGCCTCTCGCTCGGGTCGGGGACCTCGGGCGGCGTGCTCGCCCCGACGTTCATGATCGGTGCCGCCCTGGGCGCGCTCGCGGGCACCGTGCTGCCGCCGGTCGGCCCCGGGTTCTGGGCGCTGGTCGGGCTCGCGGCCACGGTCGGCGGGGTCATGCGCTCGCCGCTGACCGGCGTCGTCTTCCCGCTCGAGCTCACCCACGCCTGGTCGGCGCTGCTGCCCCTGCTCGTCGCGTCGGCGACGGCGTACGGGGTGTCGGTCCTGCTGCTCAGGCGCTCCGTCCTGACGGAGAAGATCGCGCGTCGCGGCGGGCACCTGTCCCGCGAGTACGGCGTCGACCCGCTCTCGGTGCGCTTCGTGGACGAGGTCATGGCCCCCGTTCCCGACGACGGCGCCGGCCGGCTCCGGCTGCGCGTCGCCGACGACGGACGGCTCGTCGGGGTGGTGCGGCGCTCCGGCGAGGTCGTGGCGGATGCGGTCACGCTCGGGCCGGACGACACGCTCGCCGACGCCCGGGACCGGCTGCTGACCGCGGGGGTGACGGCCGCACCCGTCGTCGGGAAGGACGGGGAGGTGCTGGGGATCGCGCCGCTGGAGCTGCTGCTGGGTCAGCCGACCGCGGCCGGGGCGAGCCGGACGAGGGCGTCGGCGGCCGGGATCACGTAGTAGGCGCCGGTGAGGGCGGTCGTGTACCGGGTCAGGGCGTCGCGCGGGCCGTCGTGGCCGGCCATGGCGTCGAGCATGACCGCGAGCGGGCCCTGGGACGCGCAGAACCCGACGAACATCGTCCCGTGGTCGCCGGTGTCCCCGTAGGCGGAGTTGCGGCGGAAGATGTGGCCGTAGGTGTCCTGGTCGGTCCGCGCGGCGTGGGCGTCGGCGGGCTTCGGGTCGAGCTCGACCGAGTCGGGCTTCGTCCGCCCGATGACCCGCTCCTGCGTGGTGCGGTCCAGGGCGTACCAGCGGTCGGCGTCGTGGCGCCACTTCTGCAGGAGCAGGACCGACCCGCCCGCCCCGGGCTCGCCGTCGGGGACGAGCACGACCCCCGGGGCCTCCGCCGCGGACGGGTTCTCGGTGCCGTCCTCGAAGCCGGTGAGATCGCGGTCGTGGTGGTGGGACCAGGCCACGGTCTCGTCGGCGAGCGAGGCGACCCCGTGCAGGCCGGCGACGGCGGAGGTGCTGCCGTCGAACACCACCGACCGGCTGCCGCCGGAGACCCAGATGACGGCGTCGTGCTGGGTCGCGGGCATCGTGAACCCGTCGGGGCCGGTGACCGGCTCGTCGAAGCCGTGCACGTCCGCGGGGGCGTCGCCGGGCGCGACCTCGGCCCACAGCTCGGGGCGCATCCCGACGACGAGGCCGACCGCCCCCGTCGTCCGGACGGAGACGGCGAGGCCCGCGAGCCCGCGGGCGAGGGCGGCGGCGTCGACGCCCGGCACCCGGTCGAACTCGAGGTAGGCGTGCGAGGAGGTGCCCAGCGCGAGCACACCGTTCTGCGGGACGGCCATGCGTGCTCACGGTACGGCTACTGCGCGACGTCCTTCGTGGTGAAGTTCGCCCAGGCGGCCAGCATGAGGACGACGACGTAGGCGGCCTGCACGATCAGGCCCGCCCGGATGTCGCGCAGGAAGATCGGGTCGCGGAAGAAGTCGATCCACGCCAGCCAGTACCGGGTCGGCAGGTAGGGCGTCACCGAGGCCGCCGCGTCCAGCGTGACGAGCACCTGGGACGAGATGAGGGCCGCCAGCGCCCCGAGGGTCGCGCCGAGCGAGGAGGCGGTGACCGTCGAGAGGAACAGTGCGATCGCCCCGACGCCGAGCATGGAGATCGTGATGTAGGCCATCGCGCCGAGCAGCCGCAGCGCCAGGTCGGCCGGGGAGAGCGGATCGCCCGACAGCGACGCCACGGAGTCGGCGGCACGTTCGCGGGCCTCGGTCGGATCCAGCTGGGTGGGCGCCCCGCTGCCGGCCCCGGACGTCCCCGCGGCCGGGGCTCCCGGTGCGGCGGGTGCCGGGGCCGCCGGGTCCGCCGCGCTCGCCGAGCCCCCCGCGGACGGGGCCGACGCGGTGCCGCCACCCGACCCGGCGGACGACGATCCCCCGCCGCCCGGGCCCGAGATCTGCGGGATCGCGTTGACCACGGCGACCGGGTCGCCGGCCCCGAAGAGCGTCACGCCCACCACGTACGACGTGCCGGCCACGGCGGCCACGGTCGCGACCACGAACGCGACGATCGACACCAGCTTCGCCACGAGCAGCTTCGTGCGACCCACCGGACGGACCAGCAGGTAGCGCAGCGTGCCCGCGCCGGACTCCCCCGCCACGGTGTCGCCCGCGATCACGGCCACCGCGACCGGCAGGAAGATCGGCAGCACCAGTGCCAGCGCGGCCGCCGGGTAGAGCGAGCCCGACTCCAGCACCGCGGAGAGGAACGCCGCGCCCTGCCCGGGAGCGGGTGCGATGCGCGTGGAGGCGAGGAACACCGCGACGATCGCGGGGAGCAGGCACAGCAGCCCGATCGTCACCCACGTGCGCGGCCGCCGGAAGAGCTTGCGCAGCTCGACGACCATCACGCGCGATCGCTCCCGGGTCCCGTGATCCGCACGACGACGTCCTCGAGGCTCACCGTCTCCGGGACCAGGGCCTCGATGCGCACGCCCGTCCCGACCAGGTGGCGCGCGAGACCCGACGCCCCGTCGCCGTCGGCCGGGGCCACGACCAACCCGCCGTCGGGCGTGCGGTCCACCAGCGCGGCACCGAGGGCGGCGGCCGCGCGGTCGGCGTCGGGGGTCGTCAGCACGACCCGCCCGGTCCGCCGACGTACGGCCTCGAGGGGTTCCTCCAGGACGAGGCGCCCGCGGTCGACCACGCCCACGGTCGTGCACAGCGCCTCGATCTCGGCGAGCAGGTGGCTGGAGAGGAAGACGGTGGTGCCCTCGCGGTTGAGCTCGATGAGCAGCTCGCGGATCTCGCGGATCCCGTGCGGGTCGAGGCCGTTGGTCGGTTCGTCGAGGATGAGCAGGTCCGGCTGTGACAGCAGGGCGCCGGCCAGTCCGAGCCGCTGGCGCATGCCCAGCGAGTAGGTGCGGACCGGACGGCGGTCCACCCCGCCGAGGCCGACCCGCTCCATGGCCTCGCCGACCCGGCGCCGGCGGCCCGCCCGGGGCCCCGGGCCGGAGGCGTCGAGCAGGTCCAGGTTGGCCCGCCCCGACAGGTGGCCGTAGGCCGCCGGGCCCTCGACCATCGCCCCGATCCGTGGCAGGACCTGGTGCACCTCGCGCGGCACCTCGTGTCCGAGGACCCGGATCTCGCCGCGGGTGGCGAACACCAGCCCGAGGAGCATCCGCACCATCGTCGTCTTGCCCGAGCCGTTCGGGCCGAGGAAGCCGTACCGGTCGCCGCGGGCCACGTGCAGGTCGACGTCGTCGACGGCGGCGCGGGCGCCGTACCGCTTGGTCAGCCCGCGGGTCTCGATGACGAGCGGGGTGTCGACCGGCGGCCCCGGCAGCGGACGCGCCCGCTGCACGGGCACGGGCTCGCTCGGGGTGCGGACCCCGGTGCCGGCGGAGGGACCACGGTCGCCCGGGTTGGTCACGGTGCTCCTGCTGAGTCGGCGGCGATGTCGGCCACGGCGCGGTCGAGGACGTCGTCGGTCACGAGCCCGCCGACGGCCCACGCCCGGTTGCCCACGCGCAGCACGGCGAGTCGCAGCAGCGAGGACTCCAACGCCCCTGCCGACGCGTTCGCCGTGCGCCCGAGCGCGTTCTGGGGCGCCGTGACGGTGATGGTCCGGCCCGCGGACCCGGCGTCGCCGATGTTGCCGAGCAGCGAGCCGGCGATGTCGGCGGGCAGCGGGACCACGATGAGCTGGGACAGCGTCGTCCCGTACTTCCCGATCGCGGCGAACCCGCGCTGCGGCGCCACCCGGTCGACCCCGTCGACGGTGCCCGGGACCGCGTCGGGGCTCCCCCGGCCGAGCACGCCGAACAGGTCGGAGGTCGGGCTGCGGGTCACCCCGACGCCCGGGGTCTGCGCGGCGACGAACAGGGCCGGGTCGGGCGTCGTGCGGTCGAGCTCGAGGAAGCGGGTCCCGACGGCGGGTCCGCTCGCCAGCGCGCCCGACGCGTTCTTCGTGCGCACCTCGACCGCGACCGGCAGCCCGTCCGTCGGGTCGGCCCACACGTCGAGAGCGCCGACGGTGGTCCGCGGGTCGGCCACGGTCACGCGGAACCCGGCCGCGTCCACCCCGGCGACGCGGCGGGCCGGCAACGCGGCCACCGGATCGTCGGGAAGGGTCCCGGAGAGGAGCCGCCGGGCGAGCTGGGGCGGGAGGAGGTCGTCGGGGCGCGGGAGACGCACGAGCGGGTCGCGCCGGACGTAGGTGAGCAGCTGGGCGCCGTAGTCCCACACGACCTGACCGGTGCCGGTCGTGTAGCGGCTGCGCTCGCCGCCCGGATAGAGCTGGTCGACGCGGACCCGGTCGGGCGCCGCGTACCAACCGCGCAGCCGCGAGGTGCCCGAGAGCAACGACGTGACGTCGGAGAACTGCGCGACGTCGGGCAGGTTCAGCCCGCCGGTCGCCTCGGCGTACCCCGACCACGGCAGGTCCTGCGAGGCCGCCACGCGGTCACGCAGCTCCGACGGCGACACCGACACCGCCGGCGACACGGGCCAGGCCGCGACGACGACCGGCACGGCCACGAGCAGCGCCGCCACCACCGCGACGACGGTCCACCGCCGGAGCCGCACGGACCGGATCGGCGGCGGCGCCCCGTCGTCGCGGGTCGGGCGGAGACGGTCGAGGATCGCGGTCACCCGCAGCCACGCTCCGTCCCGCCGACCCCGTTCACTCCGTCGAGAGTGCCATCCGGGAGGCGTATCCGCCGTGAGGCCTCACACCGATTCGAGATCGCGGTCCCGGCTCGCCCGGGTGCGCAGGAGGCTGGCCACGGTGGTGATCGCGAGGACCCCGATGATCACGCCCAGGGACAGCTCGATCCCGATCAGCGGCACCGGCACCGGCTGCCCGCCGTTGACGAACGGGAGGGTGTTGGTGTGCAGGGCCTCGAGCACGAGCTTCACCCCGATGAACGCGAGGATCACCCCGAGCCCGTACTGCAGGTAGACCAGCCGCGACAGCAGCCCGCCGAGCAGGAAGTACAGCTGCCGCAGGCCGAGCAGGGCGAAGGCGTTGGCGGTGAAGACGATGTACGGGTCCTTGGTGAGCCCGAAGATCGCCGGGATCGAGTCCAGCGCGAAGAGCAGGTCGGTCAGCCCGATGGCGATCATCACCATCAGCATCGGGGTGATCATCCGCCGCCCCGCCTCCCGCACGGTGAGCTTCGCGCCGCGGTAGTCCTCGGTGACCGGCACGACCCGCCGGACCAGCCGCAGCAGGGCGTTCTCCCGGAACTCCTCCTCGTCGTCGCTCTTCTCGAAGCACACCTTGATCGCGGTGAGCACGAGGAAGGCGCCGAAGAGGTAGAACACCCAGGAGAACCGTTCGATCACCGCGGCCCCGGCGAGGATGAACCCGCCGCGCATGATCAGTGCGATCAGGATCCCGACCAGCAGCACCCGGTGCTGGAACGCCTTCGGCACGGCGAACGCGGTCATGATCAGCAGGAACACGAACAGGTTGTCCACCGACAGCGAGTACTCGGTGACGTAGCCGGCGATGAACGCGGTGGCCTTCGGCTGACCGCCGAACAGCAGAACCCCGGCCGCGAAGATCACCGCCAACCCGACGTAGATCGCGACCCCGCGCCCGGCCTGGCGCATCGTGACCTCGGCGGGTTTACGGCCCGCCCACAGGTCGATCGCGAAGATCACGGCCAGACCGGTGATCGTCAGGGCCCACACCCAGAACGGCTCACCCTCGGTGGCCACCAGGGGCCCCGGCACAGCAGACAGCACGATGTTCTTCCTCCGGTGACGACGTACGACGTTCACACCGGAGGTCTCTCCCGCGCCCGACCCGCGATGGGCCGGCGCACCGAGCGCCCCGGACATCTTCCGGCTGTCGTGCTGACGAGGCGCTCGCAGGCGATCCGGGGATACTCCCCTCCACCGCGGACTCTTCCATGGCCGGTCCACAGCAGGCACCCGGGGTGTTCCGAAGTTCACTCCCGGGGGACGGCAACCCCGGCGCCGCACGCCGACATCACCACGGCCACCTAGGGTTCCGGTGGTGATCCGCCTGTTCGTGCTGCCCCTGATCGTGCTGCTGGGGGTGTTCCTCGCAGCCCCGGCCCAGGCGGTGCCCACCCAGACCCAGGACGGCGACGTCCGCACGCAGGACCTCCGCATCGAGGTCCGCGACGGCCCCGCACGGGACCAGCCGCAGTCCCTCGACGCCACCCTCTACCTCCCGGCGCGCACCCCGGCGCCGGCGATGCTGCTGGCCCACGGGTTCGGCGCGGACAAGCGGTCGGTCGCGGACGAGGCCCGCAGCCTCGCCGCCCGCGGGTACGTCGTCCTGGCGTGGTCGGCCCGCGGGTTCGGGCAGAGCACCGGGCAGATCGCGCTGAACAACCCCGACTACGAGGTCGCCGACGCCTCCCAGCTCGTCGACTGGCTCGCCGCGCGGCCCGAGGTGACCCAGGACGGCCCGGGCGACCCGCGGGTCGGGGTCATGGGCGGCTCCTACGGCGGCGCACTCGCCCTGCTGCTCGCCGCCTACGACCGGCGCATCGACGTCACCGTCCCGATGATCACCTGGAACGACCTCGGCCAGGCGCTCTTCCCCAACGACGCGGCGACCGGTCCGCTCGCCGGCACCCCGGCGGTCGGGGCGGACGCGCCGGACGGGGTGTTCAAGCGGTCCTGGGCGTCCCTGTTCTTCGGGATCGGCACGCGGTCCGGCTCCGGCCAGACCCCCGACGTCTGCGGCCGGTTCCTCCCCGAGGTCTGCGCGGGCTACGTCGAGGCGGTGCGCACCGGCCGCGAGCCCGCCGCCCTCGCGAGCTACCTCGAACGGTCCTCCCCCGCCTCCGTCGCGAACCGGATCCAGGCCCCGACGCTGCTCGTGCAGGGCGAGAACGACACGCTCTTCGGCCTCGACCAGGCCGACGCGAACGCCCGCGCCATCGCCGCCGGCGGCGGCACGGTCGCCGTGGCGTGGTTCAACGGGGGTCACGACGGCGGGTCGACGGACTCCCGCACGAACGCCCGGATCTCCGCATGGCTCGACCACTATCTGCTGGGCACCACGACGACGGCGCCGCCGGCCGAGTTCACCTACGTCCTGCCCTCGGGCGTGCGCAGTCGGTCGGCCCCCACCCAGCGCGTCGTCACCGCGCCGTCGTACCCGGCGGCCGCGCCCCGGACCGACCTCGCGCTCACCGGCGACGAGCAGGCGGTCGTCGCCCCCGCGGGCGGCGTGCCGGGCTCGGTGTCCTCCATCCCGGGGCTGTCGGCGCTGGCGGGCGGCGCGGGCGGTGGGTCCGACGCCTCGGGCTCCGGGAGCTCGGGCGGCGGGGGCTCCGGTGGTGGCGGGGGCGGCGGGGCGAGCGCCCTGCTCGGCCGGCTCGCGTCCGACCTCCCGGGCCAGGCCGCGACCTTCCGCACCGCCCCGCTGGCCGACCGCACGATCGTCTCGGGGTCGCCGCGGGTCCGGATCGCGGTCACGACGACGGGCGCGACCGCCCCGGGTGCCCCGGCTCCGTCGTCGGGACCGGTGCTCTTCGGCAAGGTCTACGACGTCGCCCCGGGGCGGAACGGGGCGCCGGACACGCGCTCGCTGCTCGGCAACGCCGTGGCCCCGCTGCGCCTGGCCGCGCAGCCCGGGACGCAGACGGTCACCGTGACGCTGCCCGCCGTCGTCGCGACCGTGCAGGCAGGACACCGCCTCGAGGTCGCCTTCGCCACGACCGACCAGGGGTTCGCGTCGCCCGCCGACCCGGCCGTGTACCGGATCGCGCTCGCCGGGTCCGCCCTGTCCGTGCCCGAGGTGCCCGGCGAGCAGACCGGCGGGTCGAGCGTGCCGGCCGGACCGCTGGTCGCCATCGGGGTGCTGCTGCTCGGCGTCGTCGCCGCGGTGGTGATCGGGCGGGTCGTGGCGGCCCGGCGCCGTCGTCGGGACGCCGAGCCCGGCGGGGACCTCGCCGTCGACGCGGACCTGGTCGACGTGCCGCTCGTGGTCCGCTCGCTCGCGAAGCGGTACCGCAACGGGTTCACCGCGGTGCGCGACGTGTCGTTCCGCGTGGAGCGCGGGCAGGTGCTCGGGCTGCTCGGACCCAACGGGGCGGGCAAGACGACGACGCTGCGGATGCTGCTGGGACTGTTGCGCCCGACGGCCGGTGAGCTGCGGGTCTTCGGGGTCCGCGTCACGCCGGGGGCGCCGGTCCTGGGACGGATCGGGTCGTTCGTCGAGGGTCCCGGCTTCCTGCCGCACCTGTCGGGGCGGTCCAACCTGGAGCTGTACTGGGCGGCGACCGGGCGCCCGATCGGCGAGGCGCGGATGGACGAGGCCCTGGAGATCGCAGGGCTCGGCATGGCGGTCGACCGGGTCGTGCGCACCTACTCGCAGGGCATGCGGCAGCGCCTCGCGATCGCCCAGGCGATGCTGGGGCTGCCCGACCTGCTCGTGCTCGACGAGCCGACCAACGGCCTCGACCCGCCCCAGATCCACGCCATGCGTGAGGTGCTCAAGCAGTACGCGGGCGGGGGCAGCGGGCGGACGGTGCTGGTGTCGAGCCACCTGCTGGCGGAGGTGGAGCAGACCTGCGACCACGTCGTCGTCATGCACCGGGGCGAGGTCGTCGCGGCCGGGGAGGTGGCCGAGCTCGTCGCGGGTGGGCAGGTGGCGGTCGCCGTCGCCGGTGACCGCGACCGCGCGGTGGTGCTGCTGCGCGACGGCGGGTTCGCCGCCGAGTCCGACCCGGAGCGGGCGGACGTGGTCATCGCCGACAGCGGCAGCACGGAGACCGAGCGGGCCGCCGTCGTCCGGCTGCTGGTCGAGGCGGGCGTGGACGTCGTCGGGGTGGGCCCGCGGCGGCGCCTCGAGGACGCGTTCCTCGCGCTGATCGGGGAGGAGCAGCGATGACCAGCGGTGACGTGCGGCTGGGGCCGCGGCAGGCGTCGTCGGGACGGACCTTGCCGGTCCGCATCGAGCTGCTGCGGCAGCTCCGCCGCCGGCGCACCCAGATCACGGTGGGGCTGTTCGCGCTGCTGCCGGTGATCCTCTGGATCGCGTTCTCGGTGGGCGACGACTCGTCGGGGCAGGCCGGGCTCTCGCTGACCGACCTCGCGCAGACCTCCGGGCCGAACTTCGTGGTCTTCGCGCTGTTCTCCTCGGCGAGCTTCCTGTTCGTCGTGGTCGTGGCCCTGTTCTTCGGGGACACCGTGGCGAGCGAGGCGTCGTGGTCGTCGCTGCGCTACCTCCTGGCGATCCCCGTGCCGCGGGTGCGGTTGCTGCGGCAGAAGGTGATCGTCGCGGGCCTGCTCTCGATCACGGTGATCGCCGTCCTGCCGCTCGTCGCGCTGGCGCTCGGCACGCTGGTCTACGGCGACGGACCGCTCGCGTCGCCGACCGGGGAGACGCTGCCCTACGGCACCGGGGTGCTGCGCCTGCTGCTGGCGACGGTCTACGTCGCGCTGCAGCTGACGTGGGTGGCGGGCGTCGCGACGCTGCTCTCGGTGGTCACGGACGCGCCGCTCGGGGCGGTCGGCGGCGCGGTGCTGGTGTCGATCCTGTCGCAGATCCTCGACACGGTGGACGCGCTCGGATCGATCCGGAACGTGCTCCCGACGCACTACGCGTTCGCGTGGACCGACCTGCTCACCGCCGACGTCGACGGCACCGAGATGGCCCAGGGTGTGCTCGCCGCGCTCGTGTGGGCGGTCGCCTTCGGCGCCACGGCGGTCTGGTGGTTCCGGCGCAAGGACATCACGAGCTGACGGCTCGGGTCGTCACCCGTCGGGCCGGCCGGCGTGCCGGCCGAGGCGTCACTCATCGGGCCGGCGGGGCACCGGGAGCCCGATGAGGGACGTCTCGGCCTACGTGCGGCGGCGGAGACCGTGGATCAGGCGCCGCATGACCCGCGGCTCGTCGGCGTCCACCTCGTCCGCCGCCCGGGGCTCCTCGACGGGGTCCGGGGCGTAGACGACCGGCGCGGGCATGGGCGCCGGCTCCTCGGTAGTCCCGTCGTCGGGGACCGGTGAGGGTGGCGGCGCCACGGTGAGCACCGGCGCGAACGAACTGCGCCGCTCCGGCTCGGCGGCCGGGGGCTCGGGCTCGGGAGCCGGCGGCGCCGGGAGACGCAGCTCCACCGTCGTCGGGACCTCGACGAGCGGGGTCTCGGCGGTCCGGTCGTCCGGGGGCGGAGGAGCGACCGGGGCGGGCGCGGCCGCTCGAGCCGTGAGGGTGACGTGGGTCCGCACCGGCACGACGGCGGCGGGTGCGGCGGGAACGGCGGGAACGGCGGGTGCGGGAGCCACCAGCGGCACGGGCGGCGGGGGCACGATCCGCGGCGAGGGCACCACCGGTCCGCCGGACGGTTCCTCCCGGGGCGCCGGGATCCGCGGGACGGGGGCTCCCGTGGGGCCGTCCAGCCCGGCGAGCGCCGCCCGGGACCACGGGAGGCTCCCCTGCGCCCGATCGACCCGCAGGGCCACCCACACCGACTCGGGGTGACCCGGGCCGGCGAGGACGAGCCGGGAGAGGTGGAAGGCGGCGGGGGTCGTCGACACGACGTCCTCGAGCTCGCGGCGTCCCGTCCGGTCCGCGGCCTCGCGGGCGCGGGCGAGCAGTGGGTCCGCCGAGCCGGCCGGGCCGCCCCACTCCCCCAGCACGTGCTGCCCGGAGATGTCCACGACCGCCACGTGCTCCACGCCGGGCAGGCCGGTCAGCGCCTCGACGTAGGGGTGGACCGGCCCGGGCTCGCCGTCGCGGTCGTCCACGGTCGGTGTCGCCTGTGCCACCACGCCATCCCTCGCTGTCGATGTCCCCCGGCCACGCGCTGCCCCCAGGGATCATCGTCGGTCGAGACCTCGTCGTGACAGGACGGGGTGGGTGACGGAGTTCGCATCGTGCGGCAGCGGGATCGGTGCTGCTGTCGGTGCCTCGGCACATCGTCGCCGCGTGATCGTCGCCAAGGCCCACATCTGACGTCCGAGGTGGACGAGCCTGAGGAGCGTCCTCCGAGGCGGAGGCGACCGCGAGCCGACGGCACCCGGGCATCTCGACCGCTCGATCGAGCGGGTGTCCCGGGCCAAGATGGTGCATCGGACGAGCCGGAGGTGCCCGTGTACGAAGGCGGTGAGCGGGTCGCCGACGAGCGTTGGTCCGCGGCGGTCAGCGAGCAGCACGGGCGGGTGCGGATCGCGACACCGCAGCACTACCGGGGCCGCCTGACCTGGCAGCGCTCCGAGCGCCACCGCATGGTCTGCTGGTCCGGGGACGAGGAGGGCGTGCGCCGGGCCCCCCAGGACGTGCGCCGGGACCCGCGCGGGACCTTCTCGCTGTTCGCGGCCGTGCGCGGGCGGGGCCGTGTGGAGCAGGGCGGCCGTCGGGTCGACCTCGCGCGCGGCACGATGGTCCTCTGCCCGGCCGACCGGGCGACGGCGCTCTGGCACGGCGCGGGCTTCGCCGCGGTCGCCCTGGTCGTGCCCGAGGCGAGTGTCCTCGGGCGGTGGTCGCCCGTCGGTCGGCCGGCGACCGCCCTGGACCGTGGTGCGGGGGTCGGACGGGTGGCCTTCGAGCTCCTCCGCACGCTCTGGGGCGAGCGAGCGGCGCTCACCGAGCGGGAGTTCGACACGGTCTGCGAGCGTGCCGTCGACCTGGTGTGCCTCGCGGCGGCCGGGGCCCGCGACGCGGGCTCGGGCCACGGTGCGGCGGTGTCCGCGTCGGTCCGGCGCTTCGTCGAGGAGCACGCGGACGACCCCGCACTCGACGGCCCTGCGGTCGCCGCAGCCCTGGGCTGGTCGCAGCGCTACGTCCAGACGGTGCTCCACGACGAGGGGACGACCCCGACCGCCCTGATCCGTGAGGTGCGGCTCGAGCGCGCCCGGGCCCGTCTCGAGCAGGGGACGACCACCTCGATCGCCCGGATCGCCGCGGAGTGCGGGTTCGCGAGCCCCGGTGCCTTCAGCACGGCGTTCCGACGGCGCTTCGGGCTGCGCCCGGTCGATGTCCGGCGGACCTCCGCGCCGGCCCGCGCGGTGTCGGTGCGTCCACGCTGACTTCCGTGCGCCCGCGACGAACTCCTGCGCGGCGCTCGGCACCACGGTGGCGTCATGCACCTGGACATCGATGTCGCTGTCACGGTGGACGAGCTGATCCTGTGGGAAGGCACGCCGATGCCGGCGGGCCACACCGCACGGACGATCACCGACGGGCTGTGCCGGGCCTTCGCCGAGCACGGACTGTCGGGCGTCTACGGCTTCGCCCACACCTCCCCCGTCGAGGACGATCCCTCCCTCGAGGGGGTCCTCGAGACCTGGTGCGCCGCCGGGCACCACCTGGGCAACCACACGCATCACCACGCGAGCCTGAACTGGCTCGACGCGCAGGCCTACTGCGCCGACATCGCCCGCGCGGAGCGGTGGATCGGGCGCTACGTCGACCAGGCCCCGGTCCGCTACTTCCGGCACGCCATGGACTCCTCCGGGCAGACCGAGGCCAAGCGGGGAGCCGTCGAGGACCACCTCCGGGAGCAGGGCTACACCACCGCACCGATCACCGCCTGGTTCGGCGACTTCGCCTGGACCGCACCGTACGAGCGCGCGGTCCGCACCGGGGACACCGAAGCGCAGGCGCTGTTGCGGACCTCCTTCGTCGACGCGGCCGTGGGCCACCTCGTCTGGCACGCCGAGGCCGGGAAGCGCATGTTCGGCGCCGCGTTCCCCTACATCTGGCTCATCCACGGCACCCCTCTCGCCGAGGACCTCACCTCGGAGATCCTCGGTCGCTTCCGCGATCTCGGCGTGCGGTTCGTGTCCCTCGAGACCGCGATGGCCCATCCGGCGAACCGGTCCTTCTCCCCGGCCACCCGCCTGTTCCGCAACCACCTGCAGCGCTACGCCCTGGCGTCCGGGGACCCGGTGCGCAGCGTGGAACCCGAGGCGCTGGCCGCGGTGCTCGACGCGGCGCCGGTGGCCGGTGAGGACAGCATCGCCGTCTACGACGGCATCCTCCGGCGGGTCGTGGAGCGCGTCGGCGGGACCTACGACTGGAGCTGGGCATGAACACGGCAGTGGTGCATCCGCTCCCGCGCGCGGTCGTCGCGCGCGAGGTCCACCTCGTCCGGCGCCCGCACGGGTTCCCCGAGCACGACGACTTCGCCCTGGTCGACCGCGAGCTCACGGGGCTCGGCGAGCACGAGGTGCTGGTGGCCAACCACCACTTCTCGGTCGACCCCTACATGCGCGGGCGGATGAACGACATCCCGAGCTACGTCGCGCCCTACGCCCTCGGCGAGGTCATGGACGGGCGCGCGATCGGCGAGGTGCTCGCCTCGACCGTCGACGACGTCGCCGTCGGCGACCTCGTCCGCACGAACCTCGGCTGGCGCACCCATGGAATCGCCCCCGCGAGCAGCGTGGAACGTCTCCGGGTTCCCGACGGAGTGCCGCCCTCGGCCTACCTGGGCGTCCTCGGGGTCCCGGGACTCACCGCGTGGGTCGGGCTGCTCGACATCGCCGGACTGCGCGCCGGCGACACCGTGTTCGTGTCCGGGGCGGCGGGCGCCGTGGGCAGCCTCGTCGGTCAGCTGGCCCGGCTCAAGGGCGCAGCCAGGGTGATCGGCAGCGCCGGCTCCGCCGAGAAGGTCGCGTGGCTGACCGACGAACTGGGGTTCGACGCCGCGTTCTCCTACCGCGACGGACCCGTGCGTCGCTCCCTGCGCGCCGCCGCACCGGACGGCATCGACCTCTACTTCGACAACGTCGGCCACGACCACCTGGAGGCCGCCCTCGCCTCGGCGAACGACTTCGCGCGCTTCGCCGTCTGCGGCATGATCGCGGGCTACAACGACACGGCCGAGCAGCCCTCGGCGGGCGTCGGCAACCTCGCCCAGATCGTCCGCAAACGCCTCTCGATCCGCGGCTTCATCGTCACCGACTCGCTCGACCGCAACGCCGACTTCCTGGAGGACGTCACGCCGTGGGTCGCCGGGGGACAGCTCCGGTTCCGAGAGACCGTGGTCGGCGGGATCGACCACGCCGTCGACGCCTTCCGCGGCCTCCTGCGCGGGGAGAACACCGGGAAGATGCTCGTCGCTCCCGGGCACTCCTGACGCCACCTTGGCAGGAGGCGCTCACACCACGACGTCGTGGGTCACCGTCTGCCCGACCGCGACCGACACGGCGGTGGGCGCCCGATCCCCGTCACGACGGCGGACCACGAGGATGCCCGTGCCCGCGGCGGTCGCGCCGGCCAGGGCGAACCCGCCGTCATGGTCGGTGGTCCCGCACGCCACCTGGCGCCCGTGGCGGTCGACGAGCGTGAGCACGGCGTCGACCGCGCCGCCCTCGGCGTCACGGACGTGGCCACGGAGGGTCGGGCACGGGGCATCGGCGGCCGGGGCATCGGCGGCCGGGGCAGGAGCCGGCCGCACCACGAGGGTCGCCACCAGCGCGACCAGGGCGAGCACCCCGACCGCGAGGCCGTAGACCATCGCCACGGTCCGGAGCCCGAACGTCGGCGTCGCTGCTCCGGCCGCGACGGCGGGCAGCCCGAACGACAGGTAGGCCAGGACGAACATCGTCGCGGCAACCCGGGCCCGGTCGGCCGCCGGCGCTGCCGTCATGACCGTCGACACGGTCCCGAGCAGGCCCAGTCCGAAGCCGAGGCCGGCGACCCCCGTCCCGACGTAGAACACCGTCACCGAGGCCGTCGGCCCGATCCCCCACAGCGTCAGCGCCATCCCGAGCAGCAGGAACCCGCAGCCCGCGACGAGCACCGTCCGGGGCGGTCGCCCCCGGCCGGACACCGCGGCCACGGCCCCGCAGCCGGTCAGGAGGGTGACCACGAGGGCGCTGAGGAGCCGGTCGCCCGACCCGAGCAGCACGCCGGCGAGCGAGGGCCCCAGCGACAGGTGCAGCCCGGAGAGCGCCCACACCGCGATCACGCAGGGTGCCGCAGCCAGGAAGGCGGGTCGTGCCTCCCGCGGCAGGCCGACCCGCGGGACGAAGACCCCGACCCGCAACGGCCGTCGGGTCACCGGCTCGGGGAGGAACCACACGGCGACCGCACAGGCGAGGAACCCGACGATCATCACCGCGTACACGAGCACGGTCGGCGCCGGCGCGAACTGCACCAACGCCCCCGCGCCCACCGCACCGAGCGCCTGCCCCGTGGTGGGCCCGCCGGTCGTCACCACCGACGCCGTCGAGGGACGCTCCGGCGGGGCCAGGTCGACGAGGCCGGCCGACAGCACGGACGTCGCGAGCCCGGTGGCCACGCCCTGCACCGCCCGGGCCGCGAACAACCAGCCCACCCCGTCGGCCGCGGCGAAGAGCACCAGCGCCACGAGCTGGGCCCCGATGGCCACGAGCAGCACCGGGCGGCGCCCGACGACGTCCGAGAGGGAACCCGTCGTCAGCAACGCCACGAGCAGCGCGATCGCGTAGACGGCGAACACCGCCGTCAGCGTCGTCACCGAGTACCGCCACTGCGCCTGGTAGAGGGCGTAGAGCGCCGAGGGTGCGGCGGCGGCGAAGAAGAACAGGCCCAGCACGAGGCCGAGGGCGGCGAAGCCACCCCCGCGCGACAGGTGACGGCGCGACACGGTGCTGCTCACAGGTGGTGAGCCTGGCGAACGATCCCCTCCGGCCCGCCCCTCGATCGTCGTTTCCGATGACCTGATCGGCGCACCTCCCGGGGGCGGGCTGTCAGGGTTGCTCACGTCGCCGGGCCGCTCGGTACCCGGCTCCTCCCGCTCCCCCACGTCGTCTGCGACGGAGTCCGACCATGTCCCGCTCCGCCCCCCTGACCGTCTCCCCGGACCCCGCCGACATCGGCCCCTCGGGGACCCGACCGCTGCGCGTCGACCGCCGCACCGTGGAGTGCGACGACGTCGTGGCCCTCGACCTCGTCGACCCGCAGGGCGCTCCCCTGCCCGCCTGGGCCCCCGGCGCGCACGTCGACGTGGTGCTGAACGCCGCCACCGTCCGCCAGTACTCGCTGTGCGGCGACCCCGCCGATCGCGGCCGCTGGCGCCTCGGCGTCCTGCGTGAGGCCGGGGGGCGCGGCGGCTCGGTGGCCCTGCACGACGAGATCGGGGTCGGCTCGGTCCTCGAGGTCGGCGACCCCCGCAACAACTTCGCGCTGCCGGACGCCCCGGCGCACCTGCTCCTCGGGGGCGGCATCGGGATCACGCCCCTGCTGCCGATGGCCCGCGAGCTCCACCGGCGCGGTACCCCCGTCCGTCTGCTGCACGCGACCCGCTCGGCCGCCCGGTCCCCCTTCGCCGCCGAGGTCACCGCGCTCGGCGGCGAGCACCACCACGACGACGTCGACGGGCTGCTCGACGTCGCCGGGCTGCTCGCCGGACTCGCGCCGGGCACCGCCGTGTCCTGCTGCGGCCCGGAGGGCCTGCTCGCCGCGGCCGAGGCCGCCCGCCCCGACCACGTGACGCTGCACGTCGAGCGCTTCGCGCCGAAGGCGGTCGTGACCGACGCCGACGCCGACGGACCGTTCGAGGTCCTGCTGCGCTCCACCGGCGCCGTCGTGCAGGTGGCCGAGGGCCAGAGCGTCCTCGACGCCGTCAGCCGCGCCGGCGCCGACGTCCCCTCCTCCTGCCGCGAGGGGACCTGCGCGAGCTGCGAGACCGGCGTCGTCGACGGCCTCGTCGACCACCGCGACTCGATCCTGACCGACGAGGAGCGGGCCGCCGGGACCTCGATGTTCCTGTGCGTCTCCCGCGCGCGCTCCCCTCGCCTCGTCCTCGACCTCTAGCGACCGCTAGCCCGACACCCGGAGGAGACCCCGGACATGAGCCGCATCCGGCTGAGCGGACTGCGCAAGACCTACGGCGACACCGTCGCCGTCGACGGCATCGACCTCGACGTCGCCGACGGGGAGTTCCTCGTCCTGCTCGGCCCCAGCGGCTGCGGCAAGTCGACGCTGCTGCGGATGGTCGCGGGCCTGATCGAGCCCACCGACGGGCGCGTCCTGGTCGACGACGCCGACGTCACCGCCGTCCCGCCGCGCGACCGCGACCTCGCGATGGTGTTCCAGAGCTACGCGCTCTACCCCCACCTCACCGTCGCGTCGAACCTCGGGTTCCCGCTCCGGGTGCGGGGCGAGCGCCGGGCCGTCGTCCGCGAGAAGGTCGCCGCCGTCGCGGCCGAGCTCGGCCTCACCGAGCTGCTGCGGCGCCGTCCGAAGGAGCTCTCCGGCGGCCAGCGCCAGCGCGTCGCGCTCGGACGCGCCCTGGTCCGCGAGCCCGGGGCCTTCCTCATGGACGAGCCGCTGTCCAACCTCGACGCCAAGCTGCGCACGTCCACCCGCGCCGGGCTCTCCGCCCTGCACCGCCGCCTGCGCGCCACGGTCCTCTACGTCACCCACGACCAGGTCGAGGCCATGACGATGGCCGACCGCGTGGCCCTGCTCGACGGCGGCCGGCTCGTCCAGGTCGGCACGCCCGCCGAGGTCTACGACGCCCCGGCCACCACCTTCGTCGCCGGCTTCCTCGGCTCCCCGCCGATGAACCTGCTCGACGTCGACGCCGTCGTCGGCCCCCACGGCGTCCGCGCCCGCGCCGTCGGTCTGGATCTCTCCCTTCCCGACGCCGGGCCGGGGCCGGTTCCCGACGCCGGGTCCTCCCGGGCCCTCGTGCTCGGCGTCCGCCCCGAGCACCTCGTCGTCCGCGCGCCCGACGCCCCCGACGCCGTCCTGCGGGGCCGGGTGAGCGCCGTCGAGAACCTCGGCAGCGAGGAGCTGGCGCGGTGCGTGCTCGGCGCCGACGGCGGACCCGAGGTCACCGTCCGCGGCCCCCGTCCGCTCGGTGTGGTGCCGGGCCGCGAGGTCGGCCTGGCCGTCGACCCCGCCCGGGTCCACCTGTTCGACCCCGACTCCGGACGGCGCCTCGAACGTCGACCGGGCGCCGTCTCCCCCGCCCCGTCCTCCCCCGCCGTCGAGCCCGCGCTCGACGACCGCCCGCTCGCGAGGAGCCTGCCGTGACACGCCCGTCCCGCCACCTGCTGACCCGTCCACCCGCCCGTCTCGCCGGCCTCCTGGTCGCCGCCGCCCTCGTGCTCACCGCGTGCGGGATCGGGGCGCCCACCACCTCCGGCGGCACCGCGTTCGCCCCGGAGCTCGCCCCCGACCAGAAGGTCACGATCACCTTCGAGAGCTACAACCTCTCGCAGGCCGGGACCTGGACCGACACCTTCAACGAGCTCCTCGGCGAGTTCTCCCGCGAGCACCCGAACATCACGGTCAACGCGCAGAAGCCGCAGGGCACGAGCCCCAACGGCGTCTCGAACGCGGTCCCGAGCGTCCAGGCGCAGCTCGTCACCGGGAACCCGCCCGACGTCGCCCAGCTCGGCTTCGGCGACCTCGACTTCACCGTCCACCAGCTCGGGGCGAAGCCGCTCGACGACCTCGTCGGCCGGCCCGCCGTCGATGCGAACTTCGGCGGCGAGCACCCCTACGCCCCGGCGGCGCGGACGCTCGGCGACTGGGAGGGGAAGACCTACGGCGTCCCCTTCGTCTTCTCCACCCCGGTGCTCTACTACAACGCGTCGCTGTTCGCGGCCGCCGGCCTCGATCCGAACACCCCGCCGCGGACGTGGGCCGAGGTGAAGACCGCGGCCCAGGCCATCAAGGCGCGGACGGGTCGCGACGGCAGCTACGTCGACTGCGTGACCCGCGTGGCCAACGACTGGTGCTACCAGGCGCTCGTCGAGTCCAACGGCGGCTCGGTGATCTCCGACGACCGCTCCCGTCTGACCTTCGGCGAACCGCCCGCCGTCGGCGCCGTCGCGATGGTCCAGGACCTCGTGAACTCCGGCGCCGCGCCGAAGCTCTCCCAGGCCCAGGCCTACCCGCAGTTCGCCCGCGGGGAGATGGGGATGCTGCTCGAGTCGAGCTCGCTGCAGGGCACGTTCCAGAAGGGCGCGGCCGGCAAGTGGGACCTCCGCGCCGCCCCGATGCCCTCCTTCGACGGCCGCCCGACCATGCCGACCAACTCCGGGGCGGCGCTGTTCGTGCTCTCGAACGACCCGGCGAAACAGCGCGCCGCGTGGGAGCTGGTGCAGTTCCTGACCAGCGACCGCGCCTACACCACGATCTCCTCGAAGATCGGCTACCTGCCGCTGCGCACGTCGCTCGTCGACGACCCCCGCTACCTGCAGCCGTGGGCGGCGAGGAACCCGCTCCTCGCGCCGAACCTCGAGCAGCTCTCCCGCCTGCAGCGCTGGCAGTCCTTCCCGGGCAACGACTACACCCGGATCAAGGACCGCATGATGGCCGGCGTCGAGAGCGTCGTCTTCCAGGGCGCCGACCCGACCGCCACCATGACCGCGGCGCAGAACGAGGCGGCGGCGCTGCTGCCGACCACCCGATGACCCTGCTCGTCGAGGTCCCGCCGCCGGCCCCCGCGCCGGCGGCGGAGGTGCCGCCCGCCCGCCGGTCCGCCGGGCGGCGGCTCGTCGGGGCCGCCGCGCCCTACCTCTACCTCGCGCCGGCCCTCGCCCTGCTCGTCGTCTGGACGTACCGCCCGCTGCTGCAGGCCGTGCAGTTGTCCACGCTGTCGTGGAACCTGCTCCCGACCTCGCCGGCCACGCCGGTGGGGGCGGCGAACTTCCGCGAGGTGCTGACCGCGCCGGAACTCGGCGACGCCGTCGGGGTCACCGCGCTGTTCATCGTCGGGCTGCTGCCCTTCACGATCGTGCTGCCGGTGGTGATCGCGCTGTCCGCCCGCCGCGTGCGCGGGCGGGCCCGCACCCTCTACCAGGCGCTGGTGTTCGCGCCGATGCTCGTCGCCCCCGTGGCCAGCGCCGCGATCTGGCAGTGGCTGCTCGACCCCGGCTCCGGCGCGGTCAACCGGGTCCTCGGCCTGCAGGTCAACTGGCTCGCCGACCCGACGGCCGCGCAGGTCGCGATCATCGTCGTGACCGGGTGGCACGTCCTCGGCTTCGCGACGCTGATCGTCTCCGCCGGGCTGGGCGGCACCGACGACGAGTACGCCGCCGCAGCGTCGGTGGACGGCGCCCGGCCCCGGCAGATCACCTGGCGGATCACGCTGCCGCTGCTCTCGCCGACCCTGGTGTTCCTCACGCTGATGACGATCCTGCTGTCGGCCCAGTGGAGCTTCCCGCTGGTCGACACCCTGACCCAGGGCGGCCCGGGCGACGCGACGACGAGTATCTACTACCTGCTCTGGGAGTACGGCTTCCGCTCGTTCGACGCCGGTCACGGAGCGGCCGCGGGCCTCGTGTTCTTCGTCGTCTTCCTCGCCGTGGCGTGGGTGCTGGTGACCCTGTCCGACCGCCTGAGCTTCCACGACGACTAGGGGCGAGCCTCGTGACCGACCGTCTCCGGGCCGTGCGCGGCCACCTGGTGCTGGCCGCCGTCGGGCTGGCGTGCGTGTTCCCGATCTACTGGATGTACGCGACGTCGCTGCGCCGGCCGGGCGACGTGTTCGCCACCTCGCTCCTGCCCTGGCCGCTCTCGCTGGGGAGCTACCGCGAGGCCGCCCGGGAGCTCGACGTGGTCGGGCTGCTCGCGAACACCGCAGTGGTCGCGGTCGGGGTGGCGGTCGGCCAGCTGCTGGTGGCCCTGCTCGCGGCGTACGCGTTCGCCGCCTACCGGTTCCGCGGCGAGAAACTGCTCTACCTCGCCATGATCGGCACCTGGCTGATCCCGTTCCAGGTGACGATGCTGCCCAACTACGTGCTGCTCTACCAGGCCGGACTGCTCAACACCCTCGCCGGCGTGATCCTCCCGCAGCTGCTCTCCGGGGTCGCGGTGCTGCTGCTCCGCTCCCACATGCGGTCCATCCCCGGCGAGCTGCTCGAGGCGGCCCGCATGGACGGCCGCGGGTCGTGGGGGACGCTGTGGACCGTCGTCGTCCCGGTCCTGCGCCCCGCGCTCGCGGCGCTGGCGATCCTGCTGTTCGTGACCGCCTGGAACGAGTACTTCTGGCCGGCGATGGTGCTGCAGCGCTCGGGCGCGGTGATCCAGCTCGGCATCCGCGGGTTCCTCGGCACCGAGGGCGTGCGGTGGGGGCCGCTGATGGCGGCGTCGGGGCTCGCCTGCCTGCCGGTGTTCGCGCTCTACCTCGTGCTGCAGCGCCAGGTGGTCAGCGCGTTCGTGCGCTCCGGGCTGCGGTGAGCGACCGGCGGCGCCGGTGGGCGGCCTCGCACGGCGTGGTGCGGGGGACGGTCCGACGGCGGGCGCGGGCCGGCGTCGCCGACGCCGTGCTCGCCGACGAGGAGACCGGCGCCGACGAGCGCCAGGTGGCCTGGGCGGAGCTCCGGGCGCACCGCCCCTTCGCCGAGGGCGCCCTGCCCGGCACGCTCGTCACCGTCCACCACGACGTGGCCCGCGAGGTCCTGGCCTCGCGGGCCTTCGCCATGCCGCCACCACCCTCGGGTACGGACGGTCCCCCGGGCCCGCAGCACCGGCCGTCGTTGATCGCGCTCGACGGCGACGACCACGTCCGCCACCGCGCCCGGCTCTCCCGCGCCTTCACCCCGCGCGCCCTCACGGCCTGGAGCGACGAGGCCGCGCGGATCGCCGACGACCTGCTCGACGACCTCCCGGGTACGGCGGGCGACGGCGGGGTGGTGGACCTCGTCGCCGGCTACGCCCACCCGTTGCCCCTGCGCCTGATCACGGCGTTCCTCGGGCTCACCCGCCCGTTGCCCGCCGGGCTGCCGCGATGGAGCGACTCCGTGGTGGCGGCGTTGGACACCGGGATGTCGTTCGAGCGCTTCGCGGCGATCGAGGACGACCTGTCCGCGCTGCAGACGTGGTTGCGCGGCGAGCTCGGGCACGCCTCCGGGCTGCTCGGGCGCCTGGCGGACGAGAACCCCGACGACGACCCCGACGAGCTGGTCGTCACCGCGATGTTCCTGCTCGCGGCCGGGTTCGAGACGACCACCCACCTCCTCTCGACCGGCGCGGTCGCTCTCACCGCCCACCCGGGGCAGGCCGCCCTCCTCGCCGTCGAGCCGGACCGGTGGCCCGATGCCGTCGACGAGCTGCTGCGCCTCGAGGGCCCGGTCACCCGCGCGGCCCGCCGGGCGGTGTGCGACGTCGAGGTCGCCGGGACGACCGTGCCCGCCGGCACGCTCGTCCTCGTGCACGTGAGCGCGACGGGACACGACCCGGCGGTGTTCCCCGACCCGTCCCGGTTCGACGTACGGCGCCCGAACGTGCGCGCCCACCTGGCGTTCTCCCACGGTCCGCACCACTGCCTCGGTGCGGGGCTCGCCCGGATGGAGGCCGCCACCGGGCTCGCGGCCCTGTTCCGGCGCTTCCCCCGGCTCACCCCGGTCGGGGCCGGCGAGCGCCGTCCCACCACGCTGGTGTCCGGCCGTGCGACCCTGCCGGTGCACCTCGGCGCGCCCGCCTGAGCGCACCGGCACGGCCGGGGCCCGCCGTCAGCGGCCCGTGTCGACGTTGCGCATGGTGACCAGGGCCGTCGCGCACACCGTGCCGTCGGCGTCGAGGACGTCGGCGGCGGCCACGCTCGTCGTGCGCCGGGCGGACACGACGCGCCCTCGCGCGGTGAGGGTCCCGCGGGCCGGGGCGACGAGTTTGACGGTGTAGTCGGCGGTCATCCCGACCCAGCCCGCGGGGAGCAGGGTGGCCGTCGCGCAGCCACCGGCCACGTCCGCGAGGGTGCCGATCAGGCCGCCCTGCACGTAGCCGTCGTGCTGGGCGAGCTCGGCACGCTCCGGCAGCCGGACCTCGGCGTGACCCGGCGCGAGGTCGACGACCTCGATCCCCAAGGACCGCAGCGCCGGCATCGTCGCGATGACACGGCGGATGAACGCGTCGTAGTCGGGGTTCGGGGCGGTCATCGGACCTCCTCCGGGACGAGGGCGGGGAACCCGTGGGTGAGGTGGACGTCGCGGGCGGCCCGACGACGGATCTTGCCGCTGCTCGTGCGGGGCAGGGCGCCGGGACGGGTGAGGACGACGGCGGCGAGGGCCAGGTCGTGCTCGCGCAGGACCGCGGCCCGGACGGCTCCGACGACCTGGGCCTCGTCGAGGTCGGGGTCCCGCACCTCCAGCACCACGGCGACCCGTTCCCCGCCGCCCTCGTCGTCGGGAAGCCCGACCGCGACGGCGGTGGCCGGACCGGACGGGGCGAGGGCCGGGTGGGCGCCGAGCGCGGTCGTCTCCAGGTCGCCGGGGTGGTGGTTGCGGCCGCGGACGACGATGACGTCGCTGCGCCGGCCCACGACGTAGAGCTCGCCGTCGACCAGGGCGCCGAGGTCGCCGGTCCGCAGCTCGCCGCCGCCGAAGGTCGCGTCCGTCGCCGCCGCGTTCCGCCAGTACCCCGCCGCGACGTGCGCGCCGGCGACGCGGATCTCGCCGACCTCGCCGTCGGCGCAGGCGTGCTCGGTGTCGGGGTCGACGATCCGGACCTCCTCGCCGGGCAGCACCTGCCCCGACCCGACGATCGTCCGGGTCCCGGGTTCGAGGCGCCCGCGGGTGAGGGCCTCGGGGTCGACGCCGAGCCACCGCGGTCCACGGCCGGGACGGCTCCCGGTGACGAGCAGCGTCGCCTCCGCGAGGCCGTAGCAGGGGTAGAGCGCGCCGGGGTCGAACCCGGCCGGGCCGAACGTCGCCGCGAAGCCGCGCAGGGTCGAGGGGCGCAGCGGTTCGGCGCCGTCGAAGGCGACCGTCCAACAGCTGAGGTCGAGCCCTGCAGGCAGGCCGGAGCGGGCCGCGGCGGCGACGCACGCGGCGAAGGCGAAGTCCGGGCCGCCGCTGGTGCGGGCGCGGAAGCGCGACACCGTCTCCGGCCAGACCAGCGGGCGCCGGATGAAGGTCGACGGCGCCATCAGGACGGCGAGCGTGCCCAGGTGCAGCGGCTGCAGGACGTTGCCGATGAGGCCCTGGTCGTGGAAGTGCGGCGCCCAGCCGACGAAGGTCGACGTCCCGTCGTGGCCGAAGGCGCGGCGGATCATGTCCTCGTTCGCCGCGAGGTTGCCGTGGGTGACGACGACGCCCTTGGGCGCCGACGTCGAGCCGGACGTGTACTGCAGGAAGGCCGGGCTCGCGGGGTCGGCGGGCCCCTCGTCGGGACGGCCCTCCGCGACGCCCTCCACCAGCAGCCACGGCAGGTGCGGCGCGAGCGCGTCGCGGGCCTCCGCCGTCGTCGTGGGGTCGGCGAGGACGACGGCGGGCTCCGCGTCGGCGACGATGCTGCGGGTCGCGTCCTGCACGTGCCCGCGCCGCGGCGGGGCGACGGGCACCGCGATGACGCCCGCCTCCAGGCACCCGAAGAACGCAACGAGGAAGTCCAGCCCGGGCGCGAAGAGCAGCAGCGCGCGGTCGCCCGGGGACGCGTGGGCGGCCAGCCGCAGCGCGGTCGCGCGGGCCCGGGCGTGCAGCTCGCCGTAGGTCAGGGCCTCGACCTCCGTGCCGTCCGGGCCGAGGAAGACGTAGGCGCGCCGGTCGGGGGTCTCGCGGGCACGACGGCGGAGGACCTCACGCGGGCCGGGCATCGGCGGTCTCCGTGGTGGGTCGTCGGGTGAGGGGAGGACTCGGGCGCTCTCGTGGTGCGAGGGTTCCCCTCGCACCACGGGGAGTGGGGACGAGGGCTGCCCAGTCCGCCCGCAGGGCGTCGACCAGCGCGACGCGGGCCGACTGGTCGAGCAGGTGTCCGCCGGGCAGGCGGCGGGCGCGGAACGGGCCCCGGGTGACCTCGCTCCACGCCAGCGTCTCGGCGAGGTCGACGACCGGGTCGTACTCCCCCACGAAGGCGGAGACCGGCACGTCGAACGGCGGTCCCCGGTGCGCGTAGGTCTCGCCCAGCTCCAGGTCGGCGCGCGCCACGCGCAGGGCGTAGCGCCGGTTGGCGGCCGAACGGGCCGGCGGGGGCGGTCCCTCGGGGGTGACCGCCATGGCGTCGAGGCGCTCGAGGAACTCCTCGTCGGGCAGCAGGTGCATCAGCGGGAACCGCCGGGGCAGGTGCGGGGCGCGGCGGCCGGACACCGCGAGGTGCACCGGCGGAAGGTCGAGCGCGACGAGCGCCCGCGTGAGCTCGTAGGCGACGAGCGCTCCCATGCTGTGCCCGTACAGGGCGACCGGCCCGGTGGCGGCCAGGCGTGCGACGTCGGGGCCGAGGCCCGCGACCGCGTCGGCGACCCGGCGGACCGGCTCCTCGTGGGCGACCTCCTCCCGCCCGGGCAGCTGCGCCCGCACGACCCGCACGTCCGGCCCGACCAGCGCCGGCCACCGCGCGAACGACGAGGCGCCCGCGCCGGCGTGCGGCAGACAGACCAGCGTGAGCCGCGCATCCCCGTCGTCGGAACGCCGCAGCCAGGACCGACGGCTCACCGCAGGACCACCGGCAGGTGCGCGACGGCGCGGACGATCTGGCTGTGCTCCTGCCAGGTCACCGGTCCGGCCGGCCGGAGGGTCCCCGGGAGCAGCAGGAGCTCGCGGAGCGCGACCTCGGCGACGAGGCTCGCCAGCGACGCGCCGACGCAGCCGTGCAGCCCGCGGCCGTAGGCCAGGTGGGCGCCCGCGGTGCGGGTGACGTCGAGGACGTCCGGGTCCACGAAGACCTCCGGGTCCCGGTTCGCGGCGCCGAGGCAGAGCAGCACCGACGCGCCGGCGGGGACGACGGCGTCGCCGAGCACGGTCTCCCGCGTCGTCGCACGTCGGGTGAGCTGCAACGGGCTGTCGAAGCGGAGCAGCTCGGCGACCGCGTCCCGGAGGCGGTGCGGCTCGGCGCGCAGGAGGGCGGCCTGGTCGGGGTGGGCCAGCAGGGCGTGCAGGCCGTTGCCCAGCAGAGCGGCGGTGGTCTCGAGCCCGGCGACGCACGTCATGATCGCGACGAGGACGAGCTCCTCGTCGTCGAGCCGATCACCGTCGGGGGTGCGGGCGGCGGCCAGGCTGCCGAGGAGGTCCTCGCGTGGATCGCGACGACGGGCGGCGGCGACGTCGTGCAGGGTGGCGGCGAACGCGTCGACGGCGTCCGCGACGTCCGGCAGGTCGTCGGCGGTGAGCAGCCCCGGCTCGAGCAGGAACCGGATGCGGTGGGTCCAGTCCGCCACGTCCCCGCGCCGCTCGGGCGGCAGTCCGAGCGCGTCGACCAGCACCGCGAGCGGCAGCGGTGCCGCGAGGTCGGTGACCGCGTCGCCGCCGCCGTCGAGCCGCAGCGCGGTGGCGAGCCGGCGGGCCTCGGCGACGATCCCGGGCCGGAGCGCCTCGAGGGTGCGGGGCCCGAACGTCCGGCCGGTCAGGGCCCGGAGGCGCTGGTGGGCGGGGTCGTCGGTGAACACCAGCGAGGTACGGGCGAGCCGGGAGATCCGCATGAGCGACTCCGGCGCCACGGTCGTCCGGGCCGCGGATCGGGCGGTCTGGCGCTCGACGAGGTCGGGGACGAGCCCGACCGAGGCCGTGCGGTCGCGGAGCACCACGGTGACGTCGGCGTGGCGGGTCAGGACCCACATCCCGAAGGCCCGGTGGACCGGGGCGTGCTCGCGCAGCGCCCGGTACTGCGGGTAGGGATCGGCGCGGAAGGCCGGGTCGAACGGGTTGAACCGGACGGCGCCCGACGCGGTCACCGGAGCGCACCCCAGGCCCGCTGCCGCGGCGCGAGGACCATCCGCAGCAGCCCGATCCGCCCCATGCGGAAGCCCAGGGCGGACTGCAGCAGGTAGCGCTCGTAGCGTGCGGTGACCTCCTCGCCGACCAGGGCGACCGCCTCGTCCCGGTGCGCCCGGAGGTTGGCCAGCCAGCGTTCGCAGGTCCAGGCGTAGTGCGGGCGGTCGTCGCGCAGCGTGCGCACCTCCATCAGACCGTCGGCGGCGCGGGCGAGGTCGACGAGCGACGGCAGGTCGGCGGCGGGGAAGATGTCCTGCTGGATGAAGGCGCTCGCCTCGCTGCGGTCCATCGAGCCGTAGGCGATGGTCTGCAGGGAGAGCACGCCGCCGGGGACGAGCCAGTCGCGGCAGCGGGTGAGGAAGTCGCGGTAGCGCCCGACGCGGCGCTCGTCGTCGTCCTCGGGGCGGGCGAAGTGTTCGAGGGCGCCGACGGAGACGATGCCGTCGTAGGGCGCGTCGGGCTCGTGGTCGGTCCAGTTCTCCACCCGGACCTCGACGCCGGGCCGGGCGGTGGCCCGGACGTGCGCCGCCTGCTCCTCGGCGAGGGTGAGCCCGACCGCGGTCCGCGTGCCCCGCTCGAGGGCCGCGTCGAGGACTCCTCCCCAGCCGCACCCGACGTCGAGCAGATGCCGACAGGGTCCGACGGCGTCGAGGTGGTGGGCGACCTTGCGGGCCTGGGCTGCGGCGAGCCCGTCGTCGGGACCCGCGGGCAGGGCGCAGGAGTAGGTGAGCCCGGGGTCGAGCCAGAGGCGGTAGAAGTCGTTGCCGACGTCGTAGTGGTGCCGGACGGCGGCCGCGGCGGACAGGGTCACGCCGGTGCCCGCTCGGCGGCCACGATCGCGGCCACCGCCGCCAGTGTCGGGTTCTCGAACAGCGACTCGGGCGGGACGTCCACCCCGTAGCGGCCCTCGATCTCCATGAGCAGCGAGACCGCGAGGGCGGAGTCGACTCCGAGCTGGTCGAAGTCGGCGTGCGGGTCGAGGGCGGTCGGGTCGGTGCCGAGGAGGTCGGCGAGGTACCCGCGGGCCCAGGTGAGGATCTCGGCGGTGTCCGGACCGGTGCTCATGCGGTGACCTTCTTCGAGGCGATGCGGTCGGCGCTGGGGGTCTTCAGGTCCCGGACGAGGCCGACCGCCTGGAGGGAGCGGATGAGCCAGAAGCCCGGGTCGAGCCGGTACCACTGGAGCCCGAACGTGGGCGACTCCGGGAACGCGTGGTGGTTGTTGTGCCAGGACTCGCCGAAGGTCAGCAGGGCGAACACCCCGCCGTTGCGGCTGTTCTCGCGGGAGTCGTAGGGCTTCGTGCCCCAGCGGTGCAGGAAGCTGTTGATCGCCCAGATGATGTGCTCGAGCACGAAGATGCGGACGAGGCCGCCCCAGAGCAGCCCGGACACCGCGCCCGTCCAGGACAGGTGCACCAGCCCGCCGATCACGGTGGGCAGGGCGAGGCCGACGAGGACCCACGTGTAGTAGCGCCGGCCGACGGCGACGACGCGGCGGTCGCGCAGCAGGTCGGGCGCGTAGTGGGCGATGTTGGGGTACTCGTGGCGGCGCATCCACAGGAAGTGCGAGTGCACGAGGCCGCGGAGCACGCCGCGCAGCCCGTCGCCGGAGAGGTTCGGCGAGTGCGGGTCGCCCTCCCGGTCGCTGCACTCGTGGTGGCGGCGGTGGATGGCGACCCACGACACGACCCCGCCCTGCCCGGCCATCGACCCGGCGATCGCGAGGGCGGTGCGGGTCAGGGGCGAGGCGGTGAACGTGCGGTGGGTGAACAGCCGGTGGTAGCCGACGGTGATCCCGAGGCCGGTGACGATCCACATCCCGATCAGCAGCCCGATCTCGGTGGCCCCGAACGGCAGCACGGGGATCAGGGCGAGCGCGGCGGCGGTGCCGGCGATCGGGGCGACGTCGAAGAGGAGGAAGTGCCGGCGCTGCAGGCGGTGCAGGTAGGGGTTGCTGATCGTCCTGCGGGCAGGCTCACGGGGGACGGCGGTCGTGTCGACCATGGGGAGCTCCGGGGAGGGGCTGGGGCGTCGGAACCGATCGTGGTGCGCCGGACGGGTCGGTGGTCGGCGCAGAGGGAGGAGCACTCGCGCGATAGGTCAGGCGCCGACGACCTCGCCGATGAGGCCGGTGTCGTGCTCCACCGCGACGACGCGGGGGTGGTCGAGCAGGTCACGCAGGAAGCCCGCCGTCGTCGCGATGCCGGGACCCTCGATGCGGACCTCGGAGAGGGCGCCGCGCATGCGGGCGAAGGCGCGCTCCCGGTCGGGGGCCCAGACGACGACCTTGGCGAGCAGGGAGTCGTAGGCGGCGGGCACGCGGTAGCCGGCGTGCACGTGGGTGTCGACCCGCACGAACGCGCCGCCCGGCAGTTCGCAGCGCTCGATGACACCGGGGGTGGGCACGAAGCCGCGGGCCGGGTCCTCGCAGTTGATGCGGCACTCGACGGCGGCGCCGCGGACCACGAGGTCGGCCTGGGTGAACC
Source organism: Actinomycetospora sp. NBRC 106378 (assembly GCF_030269685.1). Lineage (GTDB taxonomy): Bacteria > Actinomycetota > Actinomycetes > Mycobacteriales > Pseudonocardiaceae > Actinomycetospora. The sequence goes on along the minus strand of NZ_BSTT01000003.1, from coordinate 100,258 downwards.
CGAGCGGCTCCCCCGCGGCGACCCGCAGCTGCTCGGCGACGAGGTCCATGCCGGTCGCGATCTCGGTGACCGGGTGCTCGACCTGCAGCCGGCAGTTGACCTCCATGAAGAAGAACGCCGGGCCGGAGGGGTCGACCAGGAACTCCACGGTGCCCGCGCCCACGTAGCCCGACGCCTGCACCATCCGGACCGCGGCGTCGGCGATCTCGGCGAGGAACGACGGCGGCAGGGCGGGCGCCGGGCACTCCTCGACGAGCTTCTGGTGGCGGCGCTGCAGGGTGCAGTCGCGGGTCCCGAGGTGCACCGCATGCCCGTGGGCGTCGGCGAGGATCTGCACCTCGACGTGCCGGGCGGAGTCGAGGTAGCGCTCGAGGAACAATCGGCCGTCGCGGAACACGGCGACGGCGGCGGCACGGGTCTCGGCCCACGCCCGCGCGAGGTCCTCCGACCGGCGCACCACCGCCATCCCGCGCCCACCCCCACCGGCGACCGCCTTGACGATGACCGGGTAGCCGATCTCGTCGGCCAGGGACTGCGCGGCGTCGACGTCGGCCAGCTCGCCGCGGGAGCCGGGCAGCAGCGGCAGACCCGCCTCGATCGCGGTGGCCCGGGCGCGGGCCTTGTCGCCCAGCGCCTCGATCACCGGCGCGGGTGGCCCGATGAACGTGAGGCCCTCGGCTGTGCACACCTCGGCGAAGTCGGGGTTCTCGGAGAGGAAGCCGTACCCGGGGTGCACGGCGTCCGCGCCCCGGATGCGGGCGGCCTCGACGAGCGCCGGGATGTTGAGGTAGCTCGCCCGCGCTGCGGCCGGCCCGACCTGCACCGACTCGTCGGCCAGGCGCACCGCGAGTGAGTCGCGGTCGGCGGCCGAGTGGACCGCGACGGTGCCGAGCCCGAGGTCTCGGCACGCCCGGATCACGCGGACCGCGATCTCGCCGCGGTTCGCGACCAGCACCTTCTTCACGAGGACGCCAGACGCAGCACCGGCTGGCCGTGCTCCACGGCGTCGCCGTCGCCGACGAGGATCTCCGCGATCGTCCCGGCGCGGTCGGACTCGAGGGGGATCATCAGCTTCATCGCCTCGACGATCCCGATCTGCTGCCCGACGGCGACGGTGTCGCCCTCGGCGACGAAGGGCGCGGCCCCGGGCTCGGCGGCCCGGTAGAACACGCCCACGGTCGTCGAGCACACGGTCGGTCCGTCCGGCCCGACAGAGCGATCGAGCACGCCGACAGGGGGCTCCGGGTCCGGCACCGCTGCGAGCACCGGAGGCGGGTTCCTGACGACGGGCGCCGGTGCGACTTCTGCCGTCGTGGCCGGCCCGACCTCGAGGGTCACCGCGCCGGCGGCGATCCGGACCGTGCCGAGGCCGGCCAGGTCGCGGACGTGCCGGACCAGGACGGTGAGGACGGCGTCCAGGTCGGCGGGCGACGGGACGGGACCGTCGTGCGACGGTGGCGCGCTGCTGACGTCGGGCGTCAGCCGTGTGCCACCGCTGACATGGGGCGGGGTGCTCACGCGGACTCCCGGACGTCGGTGATCACGGCGGTGGATCCGGTCTCGACGGCCCCGAGCGCGGTCTCGGCGCCGTAGGCGCGGAACCGGGCCCGGCGGGACGCGACGAGCGACCCGCCGTCGTGACCCTCGAGGCCCTGCAGGGCGGCGGAGACGGCGTCGCGCAGGGTGCGCGCGGCGACGAGGTGGTCGGAGTCGGCGCCGTCGCCGGGCTCGGGCAGCACGCCGTCGACGATCCCGAGCCGCAGCAGGGCGCGGGCGTCGACCTGCAGCGCGGCCGCGGCGCGCGGGGCCTGCGCGGCGTCCTTCCAGAGGATGGAGGCGCAGCCCTCGGCGCTGATCACCGAGTAGACGGCGTTCGCGCAGGCGAGGACGCGGTCGGCGACGGCGAGCGCGAGCGCTCCCCCGCTGCCGCCCTCCCCGGTGACGACGGCGACGACCGGCACCGGCAGCGACGCCATGAGCCCGATGTTCTCGGCGATCGCGAGCGCCTGGCCCTGCTCCTCGGCGGCGACGCCCGGGTAGGCGCCGGCGGTGTCGATGAGGGTGACCACCGGCAGGCCGAGCTTCGCGGCCAGCGTCATCACCCGGGCGGCCTTGCGGTAGCCGGCCGGGCCGGACATGCCGTAGCCGCGGGCGGCGAGGGCGGCCGCGTCGTGGCCCTTCTGGGTCCCGACGACGGCGACCGGCCGGCCGTCGAGGCGGCCGAGCCCCGCGACGATGGCCGGGTCGTCGCCGTGGCGACGGTCGCCGTGGAGCTCGACGAAGTCCTCGACGACGTGGGTGAGGTAGTCCAGCGTCGTCGGGCGCCCGAGGCGGCGGGCGAGGCGCACCGCCTCCCACGGGTCGCGCTCGGGGAGGGCCGTGGGATCGGTGACGAGCGGGGAGGTGCGCAGCGGCCGGGGCCCGCCGCCGGACGCGGCGCCGAGCAGCCGGCCGATCGTGGTGCGCAGCTCGGGGCGGGGCACGATGAGGTCGAGCATGCCGTGGGCGAGCAGGAACTCCGCGGTCTGGAAGCCCTCGGGCAGCTCCTCGCGGATGGTCTGCTCGATGACGCGGCGGCCGGCGAAGCCCAGGCGGGCACCGGGCTCGGCGATCACCACGTCGGCGAGCGTGGCGAAGGAGGCCGCGACGCCGCCGTAGGTGGGGTCGGTGACCAGCGAGATCGTCAGGACCCCCGCCTCGTCGAGGGCCTGCAGCGCCGCGACGGTCTTCGCCATCTGCATGAGGGCGACGACGCCCTCCTGCATGCGGGCACCGCCGGAGGCGCACACCAGCAGCAGGGGGGCCCGCTGCGCCAGCGCGGCCTCGGCGGCGGCGGTGATGCGCTCGCCCACCGCGGCACCGAGGCTGCCGCCGAGGAAGCGGAAGTCCATGACGGCGGCGACGACGGACCGGCCCGCGATGGTGCCGCGGACGCAGAGCACGCCCTCGTCGAGGCCGGTGCGGGCGCGGGCCTCGACGACGCGCTGCGGGTAGGGGCGGCTGTCGACGAAGCCGAGCGGGTCGACGTCGGTGGCGGTCGGCTCCCAGGTGCGGGCGGTGCCCTCGTCGAACAGGTCGGCGACGCGGTCCGGGGCGGTCAACGGGGCGTGGTGACCGCAGTCCGGGCAGACCTGGCGGTGGCGGCGGAAGCGGCGGGCGTAGAGCAGGGTCCGGCAGCCGGCACAGACCAGCCAGTCGCCGGTGTCGTCGGTACGGGCGGCGGTCATCGGTTCTCCCGGATGGCGAGAGCGGGGATGCGGTCGTCGGTCGTCGGTGGCACGGGGCGGTAGGTGCTCGCCGAGGGCGGCAGGCGGAGCCCGGCCAGGCGCAGCACGGTGGCGCGGGCCTCGATCGCGGCGCCGTGCAGCAGGGCGTCGGTGACCTCGGCGACCCGCCGGTGCGCGGGCGCGGCGAGGTGGGTGCCGGCGACCCAGGCGTTGAACGCGCCCATCGCCGGGCCGCACCAGATCTGGTAGTCGAGGACCCGGTCGGGCTCGCCGCGGCTCGACCACGTCGACGACAGGCCGAGGTACCAGCGGAACACCAGGGCCATCCGCCGCTTCTCGTCGGTCTCGGCGCGGGCGACCTGGGACGGGTCCCGCTCGGCGAAGAACCGCCGGGTGTCGTCCCAGACCGCCTCGACCGGGCGGCGCAGGATGCGCTCCTCGAGCTCGGTGCGCTCGGCGGCGGTGAGGTCGGCCAGGGAGTCCCGGCTGCGGTAGAGCTCGAAGAGGCGGCGGGCGCGGGCGGGGAACATCGTGCCGCGGCCCAGCACCTGGACGTCGACGCCGAGCTCGAACATGTCCGCCGAGGGCGCCATGACGGTGTCGGCCACGCCGGCGGCGGCGAGCAGCTCCTTCGTCGCGGCGCACTGGTCGGCCTCGACGCACGACTGGTTGACCGAGCCGGTGACGACGTAGGCGGCGCCCGCGGCGAACGCGGCGGCCATCGCCGCGGGCGTGCCGATCCCGCCCGCGGCGCCGACCCGGGCCGGCGTCGTCCCCGACTCCCGGGCCACCTGCTCGGCCAGCGCGAGCATGGCCGGCAGCAGGACCGGGAGCGGTCGGCGGTCGGTGTGGCCACCGGAGTCGGCCTCGGCGGTGAGGTCGTCGGCCATCGGGACGTGGCGGGCGAGGTCGGCCTGATCGACGGTGATCGCGCCGCGCGCGACGAGGCGGCGCAGCACCGGCTCGGGTGCGGGGCGCAGGAACACCTCGGCGACCTCCGCGCGGGAGACCTTGGCGATGACCCGGTGGTCGGTGGTCACGCCACCGTCGGAGGCCCGGCGCAGGCCGGTCGCCCGGTACCGGACGACCTCCTCGGTGAGGTCGAGGAACGCCGACGCCTCCACCGTGCGCACGCCGTGGCGCAGGCACGCGTCGACGATCGTCCGTTCCAGCGCCGGCTCGTGGGGGCTGTGGATGAGGTTGACGGCGTACGGGGCGCCGGCCCGGTCGAGCTGCGTCAGCGCGTCCTCGATCCGGGCGGCGGTGAGCCCGGCGGCGCCGAACGAGCCGAGGTAGCCCGCCCGCGCCATCGCCGCGACCAGGTCGGCGGAGGCGATGCCGCCGGCCATGGCGCCGCTCATGACCGCGCGGCGCACTCCGTGGTGCCGGCCGAAGGACGCAGCGCCGAGCGACTCCTCCCGGATCGGCCCGACGGCGGCGAGCACGCGCTGCCCGGCCGCGGGAGGGCTCGACGTCAGGAACGGGCCTTGCGGGCCGGCGACCGCCCAGCAGGGACGGTCGAGGTCGTGGAGGGCGTCGGTGCTCACCATGGTGCGGCTCCCGCCTCGCGCAGTTCGATCGTCGCGTTCAGGATCTCGTAGATCCGCAGCCCGGGCTTCCACAGGCTCGCGTCGGCGCTCACGCGGATGCGGCCGGGCCGCCGCTCGACGCCGCGGAGGTGGACCTCGAAGGTGACGGTGCCGTCGGTCGGGACGACCTGGCCGCGGTAGCGCCAGGTCAGCGTGGCACCGACCGGGACGACGAAGTCGGGGGCGTCGAGCTCGTCGGCGAGCCCGGCGTCGAGCGCCCACGCCTGCATCGCCTGGAGCACCTGCTCCACCCCGAGCGAGCCCGGGATCACGGGGTCCAGGTGGAAGTGGCGGGCGAAGTACCAGGCGCCGGGGTCGATCGGCTGCGCGACGTGCAGGTAGCCCTGCCCGTGCTCGCCGCCGCCGTCGACCACCGTGATGCGCTCCAGCAACGCGAGGTGGTCGACGGGCCGGCGCGGGCCACGGACGGCGGCGTCGAGGGTCCGGCGCGACGTCGGGTCCTCCCGGTCGAGCCAGGAGGGGACGTCGCGGCCGCCGTCGAGCCCCGTCTGGTTGGCCATCGTGGTGGCGGTGAAGAAGCCGAACATCGACTCGCCGTCGTAGTAGGGCTCGCCGTCGACGGTCAGGGAGTAGGTGAACTCCTGCAGGATCGAGCCGGGCATCGGGGTGGTGGCGGTGATCCGGGAGTGCTGGCGGATCGTCCGGTCCCGGAGGTCCAGCTCGCGGCGCAGGGTCGCGGTGCCGCCGAGGTTGCGCAGCACGTAGTCCTGGCCGGGGTCGGAGAGCGTGGCGCCGAGGTGGTAGCCGACGAGCAGCGCCGACTGCAGCGACGTCTCCATCAGCATGACGTTGGGGGCGTCGACGTTGCCGGTGTCGTGGAAGTACCAGGCGTCGGCGGGGGCGTCGTACTCGGTGACGTAGGTGGCGTCGGTGAAGGCGCCGCGTTCCCCGTCGATCGAGACGACCCGGTCGACGAGCTGCAGGCCGTGGCTCGGCAGCCGGGTGGCCCGGCGGCCGAGGAGGTGGGCATACTGCGGGCCGTGCGCGAGGCCCGGTTCGCCGCGGGACATGTGCGTGAAGTGGAACTCGCCGAGCACCGCGAGCTCGCCCTGTGAGCAGACCCGGCCGGGGGTGGCCAGGCGGCCGGTGGCGTCCGGGCCGACCGCCGTGCCCGGCAGCTCCCGGACGGTGACGGTGACCTCGTGGGCGCCGACCCGGGCGACGACGTGCGGCCGAGGGATGAGGTCGACCTCGAGGGCGTCGACGGTCAGTTCCTGGTGCACGGGGACCTCGGGGGCGTCCGAGGTGGACTCGAGCGTGGTGCCGGCGAGCACGAGCGGGAGCCCGAGCGCGATCGCCAGCACCTCGACGGCCTCGACGGCGGCGCCACGCAGGGTCGCACCCGGCGTCGGGGTGGCGGTCAGCCCGCCGCGTCCGGTCGCGCCGCCGCGGAGGTCGAGGTTCGCGACGGCGTCGAGGTGCCCGCCGTGCGTGCGCACCTCGGGGTTCGTGCCGCGCTGGTCGTAGCGGGGGCCGAACACGGCGGCGATGTCCCCGATGGCCAGGGCGTCGAGGGCGGGGCGGTCGAGGTCGGTCCGGTTCGGGCGGGCCGGGGGCTTGAACGCGGCCTCCCGGGTGGAGGGCGGAGGCACGGTGTTGTGCGCGAGAGTGCCGTTCGCAGTCTCTAGGTGCGCGAGAGTGCCGCTCGTTCGGAAAGGGGTGGGGGCGGTCGGGCTGGCGCCGGCGAGCAGGCGGCGGGCCAGCGCGGTCTGAGCGGTGAGCGCACCGGCGTGGGCGGCGACCACCCCGGCGCGGAGCCGGGCGAGGGTCGCGGCGGGCTCGACGGAGCCGGCCGCCGTCGTCGTCGGAGCGGTGACGGGGACGGGCACCTGCTGCGGCGCGGCGAGGGGGTCGAACGCCTCGCCGTCGAACTCCAGGACGGCGCTCACCGGGCGGCCGCCGTCGTCGCGCCGTTCCAGGAGGCGACCCCCCGGGCGAAGCGCTCGTCCATACCCGCGGTGGTGACGACCTCGACGTCGATCCAGCGCTGCAGGACGGTGCCGTCGGCAGCGCACACGGTGACGTCGCAGCGCAGGGTGCTCGTCCCGGCGCGCGGGTTCTCGACGAGGAGCACGAACGTCTCCCCCGCCGGGATCACCGCGTCCAGGTCGATCCGGCCGATCGCGAGCGGCAGGCACGCCGACCCGAGCAGCCGGTGGCCGAGGACGAGCGGGCCGTGCAGGACGACGTCGGCGGTCACCGGGTCGTGCCGGCGCCCGGCGTAGGCGCCGCGGGCGAGCGGGGTCGGCGGCAGGGCGCACTCCAGGACGACGCGGTCGTCGGACTGCTCGAGCACCCGCCGCACGCCCTGCAGGGCCGGGCCGTGGAAGAGGACCGCGCGGCGGTAGAGCTCCGTGCCGTCCTCGCCGGGGCCGGTGGGCAGGTCACGGACCGTGCCGGCCTCGGGCATGACCGGTCCGAGGCGCAGGGTCGCCGAGTACCGCGGGGCGGACCCGTCGCCGCGGACGGCGACCGGCACCGACCCGTCGTCGTGGGGAGCGTCGATCTCCGCGGTGAGCGACCCGGCGGCCTCGTCGCCGAAGACCAGACCGCTGCGGACGGCGAGGTCGCGGACGCCGGTGACGACGCGGTCGGGGGTGCGCCGCTCGGTGGCATCGATCATCCAGCCGAGCGCGACCGTGGCCGGCAGGACCGGCTCGTCGCCGATCCGGTGGGCGGCGAGCACGGGCTCGGCGCGCAGCCTCTCGAGGTCGCGGGACGTGGTGGCGGGCAGGGCGACGGGCCGCGGCTGCTCACCCGTGAGCGGGTCGGGGGCGCCGAGCAGGACCCAGCCGGTGGCGCCGCCGGTGAGGTGGTCGGCGAAGGCGCGCGACCCGGCGTCGGGATCGATGAGCGGGACGCCGCGGGCCCGGAAGTGTTCGCGCAGGTCGGGCGTGACCATCCCGCCGTCCCAGGCGCCCCAGGACAACGTGCTCACCCGGCGCGGGGCGCGGTGGCGGTCGGCGCTGGCGCCGAAGCGGGCGAGGGCCTCGTTGGCCAGGGCGTAGTCGGCCTGGCCGGGGTTGCCGTGGACGCCCGCGACCGAGCCGAACAGGACCACCGTGTGCAGCGGCGCGTCGCGCAGGGCCTCGGCGACGTGGTGCAGGCCCACGAGCTTCGGGGCGAGCACCCGGTGCACGGCCGCGGGGGTCTTGTCCGGCAGCGTGGCGTCGGCGAGGGCACCGGCGGCGTGCACGAGGACCGTGGCGCGGTGGGCGACGTCGGCGAGGGCGTCGCGGACCTGGTCGGCGTCGGTCACGTCGACGGACCGGTAGTGGACCGCCGAGCCGTGTGTCCGGGCCGCCTCCAGGGTCGCCCGCACCTCGCGCTGCGCGAGCACCGCGTCGCGGGCGGCGGCGACCTCGCGGGGGCCGGGCCGCCCGTCGGTGGCGAGCGCTCGGGCGGCAGCCGCGGTCAGCCCGTCGTCGGGAACCTGGACGGCCCAGGCCGGCTCCTCGGCGAGCGTGGTCCGACCGAGCAGGACGATCTCCGGGGCGACCCGGCGCGCGAGCTCGCGGACACAGTCGGCCGTGACGCCGCGGGCGCCGCCGGTGACGACGACGACGTCCTCGGGCCCCACGGGAGTGGCGTCGCCGATGGTCGGGGCGGGTCGGTCGGACACGCGGACCGTGCGACGGTGTCCGTCGGCGTCGACACCGACCTCGACGACGTCGGTCGCCGCGTCGGTGAGCTCGGCGAGGACGATCTCCGCGGCGGAGTCCGGACTGTCGACCGGAGCGATGTCGAGGGCCCGGCAGAAGACGACCGGTGCCTCGCGCGCCAGGGTCTTGACGAGTCCGCCGACCCCGGCGAGCACCGCGTCGGCCGCGATGCGGTGCCCGAGCAGGCCCAGGCCGCCGTCGGTGCGGGTGATGGTGACGAACGCGGCGCGGGTGCCGGCCTGTGCGGTACGGGTCAGCACGTCGCGGGCCGCTCCGGCGACGAGCACCGCGTCGGCGAGCTGGCTGACGCTGCTCGCGAGGTCCTCGTCGTCGCGCAGGACGAGCAGGACCGCGTCGACCTGCCCGGTGAGCGCGTCGTCGAGGCCGTCGAGCGTGCGATCGTCGGCAGGGTCGGGCCAGTCGCACCCCGTGGTCTCGGGCAGGCCGACGCGGCGCACGGTCCACCCGCCGGCGGTGAGCGCCTCGTCCAGGGCGTCCGGCTCGGGGCCACCGCGGTCGACCAGCACGGCGACCGGGTCGGCCGCGAAGGCCGCGGCGCCGTCCTCGCGGGCGGGGAGGTCGACGAGCTCGACGGCGTGGCGCTCGACGGTGTCCTCGTCCTTCCCAACGGCGGGTGCCGCGGGCTTCGGTGCGCGCGGCTCGTCCGCGGCGAAGTGCTGCACGATCTGGTCGAGGGTGCGCAGCTCGGCCATCGACTCCGGACCGATCGCCGGCAGGTCCGGATAGCGCTCCTGCACCGCCCCGAGCACCTGCACGCGCTTGATCGAGTCCACGCCCAGGTCGGCCTCCAGGTCCAGACCCGGGTCGACCATCGACGCCGGATAACCCGTCTTGTCGGCGACGACCTCGACCAGCACCTGACGCAGGGCCGCGGCGTCGAACCCGCCGACCGGCTGGGTGGTTGCGGGGGCCTCGGCGGCGAAGTGCTGCACGATCTGGTCCAGGGTGCGCAGCTCGGCCATCGACTCCGGACCGATCGCGGGCAGATCGGGATAGCGCTCCTGCACCGCCCCGAGGACCTGGACCCGCTTGATCGAGTCGACGCCGAGGTCGGCCTCCAGGTCCAGACCCGGGTCGACCATCGACGCCGGATAACCCGTCTTGTCCGCAACGACCTCGACCAGCACCTGACGCAGGGCCGCGGCGTCGAACCCGCCGACCGGCTGGGTGGTTGCGGGGGCCTCGGCGGCGAAGTGCTGCACGATCTGGTCCAGGGTGCGCAGCTCGGCCATCGACTCCGGACCGATCGCGGGCAGATCGGGATAGCGCTCCTGCACCGCCCCGAGGACCTGGACCCGCTTGATCGAGTCGACGCCGAGGTCGGCCTCCAGGTCCAGGCCCGGGTCGACCATCGACGCCGGGTAGCCCGTTTTGTCGGCCACGACCTCGACGAGCACCTGGCGCAGCGCGGCGGCATCGAACCCGGCGGGCTGGGGCGTGGAGGGCGTCGTCGGGGCGTGGCCGTTGGTGGCGTGGCCGTTGGTGGCGGCGAGCTCCTGGCGAGGGGCGCCCACGGGCGGCTCTACTGCGCGAGGGGACCCTTCGGTCGGAACGGGGGCCGGCGCGGCGATCTGGCGAGGGGCGCCCACGGGCGGCTCTACCGCGCGAAGGGACCCTTCGGTCGGAACGGGGGCGGGCGCGGGCACGGGCGGCGCGGCGGCGAGCTGGCGAGGGGCGCCCACGGGCGGCTCTACCGCGCGAGGGGACCCTTCGCTCGGAACGGGGCCGGGTGCGACCCCGTGCTCCAGCGCCGCCAGGGACGCCAGCACCTCGTTGGCGCGCACGTGGGCCCGGGACATGGCGTCGGCGTGGTCGGCGACCGCGCGGAGCCGCTCCGTGGTCTCCGGGCCGGCGTCGGCGTGCCAGGCGTCGACGAGACGCTGCGCGAGGTCGAGCTGCCCGTCGAGGTAGCGGGTGTGCAGGGCGGTGTGCTGGGCGAGGACGTCGGCGGACGGCTCGGACACGGGATTCTCCGGGACGTTCTGGCCGTGGGCGCCCACGGGCGGCTCTCCTGCGCGAGGGGACCCTTCGCTCGAAACGGGTGGAACGGGCGCGACGGGGACGGCCGGGGCGCTCACCCCGTGAGGGGAGGAATCGAGCGCTCTTGTGGCACGAGGGTTCCCCTCACGCGAGGTGGCCGCCGCCGCCGCCGCGGACGCCACCGCCTCCAACGGCCGCTCGTCCGCCAGGGCCGCCGCGTATGCCGCGGCCCGCTCGGCGGGGACGTGCTCGGCGCCGGTCAGGGTGACGGTCATGCCGCCGGACCGACGCTCGGGCAGCGACGGCACCGTGCCGCGGACGGGTGCGGACAGCGGCACGCCGAGGACGGCGAGCCGGGTGGCGGCCTGCTCGAGGGCGAGGTCGGAGTCGCCGACGGGGCCGGCGTCGGTGGGGATCGCGATGACGTCGTCGCCCAGGACCCGCCGGACCAACCCGGTGAGCACCTGCTTCGGGCCGAATTCGACGACCACGCCGACCGTCCCCCGCAGCGCCTCGAGCCCGGCGACGAACTCGACCGGCGCCGAGAGCTGCCCGACGAGCACCTCCCGGTTCGCCGCCACGTCCGCGCCGTAGGCGGCGCCCGCGGTGTTCGCGACGACCGGGATACGCGGCTCGGCGACGTCGACCTCGGCGAGGGCGGCCCGGAACGGGCCGACCGCGTGCGCCACGTGGGCGGTGTGGAACGCCGCGGCGACCGGCAGGGCCTTCGCCCCGATCCCCTGCTCGGCGCACGCGGCGACGAACCGCTCGACCTGCTCGGTGCCGCCGCCGACGACGACCTGCTCGGGGGCGTTGTGGTTGCACACCGTGACGTCGTCCAGCCCGGCGCCGGCGATCAGCTCCTCGACCTGGTCCCGCGTCGCCGAGACGGCCGCCATCGTGCCGGGGTCACCCGAGGAACCGGGGGCCATCGCCGCCCCCCGCGCCCGGGCGAGCGCGACGAAGTCGGCGTCGGTGAGCGACCCGGCGGCCCACAGCGCGGTGAGCTCCCCGAAGCTGTGGCCCATCGCGGCGGACACGTCGAGGCCGCGCTCGGCGAGGGACCGGAACTGGCCGGCCGCGAGGGCCCCGATCGCCGGCTGGGCGTGCTCGGTGGCCCGCAGCGCCGCCTCCTGCGCGCGCCGCTCCGCCGCGTCGAACACCGGGGGCGGGAAGATCGTCGCGCCGAGCCCGGGGACCACGGAGTCGGCCAGATCCAGGGCGTCCGCCACTGTCGGGTTGTTCAGCGCCGCGTCGAGGCCCATGTCGAGGTACTGGCTCCCCTGGCCGGCGAACACCGCGGCCACCCGGCGGTCGGCGAGCGGGGCGCGGCGGAACCAGATCCCGCGCGGGTGCGTCCACTCCTCGACGTCGTCGGCGAGCCCCTGCAGGCCGGCGTGCGCCAGCGCCCGCAGCTCCGCGACGTCCTCCTCGCCCGCCGCGGCGAAGCCGACCCGGACGTGCCCGTCCGGCACCGGCCCCTCGTCGGGAAGGGCGTCGGACGACAGCAACGCCCTCAGCGAGGGCAGGTCCGCGGCGTGGAAGACGGACGACCGCGCCGTCCGGTGCAGCACCGGGCGGGGCCCGACGACGGGCTCCTCGGAGAGCACGACGTGGAAGTTGGTCCCGCCGAAGCCCATGGCGGAGACGGCGCCGCGGCGCGGGCGGCCGCTGACCCAGGGACGGGTGCGCGTGTTGGCGTAGAGCGCGGAGTCGGCGTCGAGGGCCTCGTTCGGCGCCTCGACGTTGATCGTCCCGGGCAGGACCCGCTGGTGGAGGGCGTACGCGACCTTCATGAGGCTCGCCGTGCCGGCCGCGCCCTTGGTGTGACCGATCTGGGACTTCACGCTGCCGATGGCGACGGAACGGGGCGTCGCGCCGTGGTCGGAGAGCAGCCCGCCGAGCGCGGTGAGCTCGGTCCGGTCGCCGACGGCGGTGCCCGTGGCGTGCGCCTCGACGAGGCCGAGCTCGGCGGGCGAGAGCTGTGCGTCGTCGTAGGCCCGCTCGAGCGCGAGGCGCTGGCCCTCGGCGCGCGGGGCGTAGATGCTCTTGTGCCGGCCGTCGCTGGAGGAGCCGAGCCCGGAGATCACGGCGTAGACCCGGTCGCCGTCGCGGTGGGCGTCGGCGAGGCGCTTGAGCGCGAGCATGCCGATGCCCTCGCCGATCAGTGTGCCGTCGGCGGAGCGGTCGAACGGGGCGATGCGGTCGGAGTGCGAGAGCGCCCCGACCTTGGCGAAGCACAGGTAGATGAAGATCGAGTTCTCGGTGTCGGCGCCGCCGGTGAGCATGAGGTCGGCGCGGCCGTCGACCAGCTCGGCCACCGCCACGCGGATCGCCGACAGCGACGCCGCGCAGGCCGCGTCGACGGTGGAGTTCATGCCGCCGAGCCCGAGCCGGTTCGCGACCCGCCCGGCCGTCACGTTCGGCAGCAGCCCCGGGAACGAGTTCTCCACCCACGGGGCGAACGCCTGCGCGTAGGTCTCGGCGATCCGCCGGCCGTCGTCCTCGGTGAGCCCGCAGCTGCGGACGACCTCGCGCAGCACCGGCGTCGAGAGCCGCGCCGCGAGCGGGTGCATCAGCGGCACCGGACCCGTCACGCCGAGGACGCAGCCGGTACGGCTCGGGTCGTACCAGCTCGAACCGGTGGCCCCGGCGTCGGCGAGGGTGTCGCGGGCGACGCCGAGGGACAGCGTCTGCAGGGCGCTGGTCACCTCGAGCTGGTTGGGCGGCAGCCCGAACTCCAGCGGGTCGAAGTCGACGTCGGGCACGAACCCGCCGCGCCGCGAGTACGACTTGTCCGGCGCCGACGGGTCGGGGTCGTAGTGGTCCTCGATGCGCCACCGGTCGGCCGGGACCTCGGTGGTGCAGTCGGTGCCGTCGACGATGTTCTGCCAGTAGTCGCGCGCGGTCGGCGCCTGCGGGAAGAGCCCGCCCATGCCGACGACCGCGATCGGGGTCTCGGCCAGCCGGCGTGCGGACAGGTCACCGGGGCGGTGCGGGGAGGGGACGGCGGGGCTCACGGGGCTCCTCGAGAAGGCGGGGGGTTCCCGACGGCGGGGCGGGTCGGCACGCGCGGTCAGGCCGCGGCGGGGACGCCCCAGCCGTCGTCGGCCAGGGCGTCGCGCACGGTCGCGGCGAAGCGCCGGTGCCCGGCCGCGTTGGGGTGCAGCCCGTCGGCGGACCACACGTCGTCGGCGGCCCAGTGCGGGCACCGGGCGAGGTCGAGCACGACGACGCCGTGGCGGCGGGCGGTCATCGCGAGGGCGGCGTTGGCCTCGGTGAAGCGGTCGCGCAGGAGGGTCCGGTACCGCTCGGGCACCGGGAGGCGGGCGGGCATGTCGGGATAGCCCGCGGTGAAGACGACGGTCCCGGCGCCGGTGAGGGCGCCGAAGATCGTGTCGAGGTTGGCGCGGAAGCGGGCCGGCTCGTAGTCGGACACCACGTCGTTGGTGCCGACCACCACGCCGACCAGCGGCGACTGGTCGGCGACCGCGCGGGGCAGCTGACGGTCCACCACGTCCTGGGTGGTGGCCCGGTAGACCCCGAGGTTGCGCCACCGGTCGGGGCGCACCCCCAGGGACTCGGCCAGCAGCGGGGCCCAGGCGCGGAACCCGCCGTCGGGATCGGGGTCGCCCCGGCCCTCGACGAAGCTGTCGCCCAGCACGGTCAGTCGCATGGTCGGCACGGCGGCGCTCCCGGTCGGCGGAGGTTAGTCAGGCGGCGACGGTCGAGGGCATGCCGGTGGTCTCGTAGAGCCAGGCGAGGTTGTCCGGGGCGAAGAAGTCCTCGCCGGACACGGCGCCCGCGACCATCCCGAAGAACTTGCGGGTGTACTCCGGGCTCATCGCGGTGGCGCGCAGGGCCGGCTCCAGGTTCGGCGGCAGCGTCAGCTCGGAGATCGCCACCGTGAACTCGAAGGTGTGGTGGCTGCGCTCGTCGCGCTCGCGGGCGTACTCGGCGAGCGCGCCGTCGACCTCCCGCTCCCCCGCCAGGGCCGCGCCCAGGTGCTCGGCGAGCAGCTCGGCGTACTTGATCGCGTCGGTCATCCCCTGCCCGGTGAACGGGTCCTTGTGGTAGCCGGCGTCACCGACCAGCGCCCAGCCCGCCCCGTGCGAGCGGCGGTAGAAGTTGTCCGGGTAGGCCATCTGGCGCCACCGCTCCTCGCGGACCCCGGAGTCGCGCAGGTCCTCGATCAACTCGGGGGCGCAGCGGGCGATGGTGCCGTCGACGTTGCCCTCGATGTCGCTGCGGTAGGCGCGCATCTGGTCGCGGGAGGCCATCGTCGCCACCATGTGCAGGCCGTGGTTGGTCGGCCAGGCGCCCATCTGCTCGCGGCCGAAGCCGGTGCGGTGGTGAGCGGACCAGTCGAGGCCGCTGAAGTAGGAGTAGACGACGAAGCAGCCCGCGGGGTGCACGTCGTACTTCTCGGCGCCGACCTTCTCGGCGACCAGCGAGTTCGCGCCGTCGGCGCCGACGACCACGCGGGCGCGGACGTCGTGCACGGGGCCGTCGCCCTCGCGGATCCGCACGCCCACCGCGCGGCCCTCGTCGAAGATGACGTCCTCGACGGTGACGCCCTCGCGCACCTCGGCGCCCGACTCGCGGGCGGCGTCGACGAGCGCGGCGTCGAAGACGGTGCGCCGTGGGGCGTAGGTCTCGGCGAAGCCGTCCACCGGGTCGGCGAACCCGTCGAGCACGATGCCGGTGTAGTGCATGGTCAGGTTGCGGAAGGGGGTGCAGTCCCCGACCGCCGCCTCCAGCACGCCCCAGTCGCGCAGCCGCGTCAGCGCGGTCTGCTGCAGGAAGTGGCTCGAGATGGTGTCGCTCGGGAACGTCGCCCGGTCGACGACGAGGACCTTGTGCCCCTGACGGGCCAGCAGCAGGGCGAGTGAGGAACCCGCGACCCGCGCGCCCACCACGACGACGTCGTACATGTTGCGAACACTCCTCATGCGATTGCGGTGATCGGTTCGATCTCGACGACGAGCATGCGGAGTCGCACTCTGCGAAAGCAACGCACAGACGTTCCCCGGGATCGGGTGATAGCCGCCGGCGATGACCGCGACGATTCACCCCTGCCGTTCACCGGCCGTCCATGTCGATCGGTGAGGGTGCGGCCCATGACGCAGACCTCGACGTTGTCCACGTTCCGCCCGTCGAATTTCGCCGACATCGCGCCGGCGCCCGGCGAGGAGCCCGACTACGACCTCATCCGCACCACGGTCGACGCGATCGTGCCGTTCACCGCGCACGTGGGCCTGCGGATCGCCGAGGTCGGGCCCGAGGGCGCGACGGTGGAGAACCCGGCCGCCGAGCACCTGCACAACCAGATGGGCACCGTGCACGCCGGCGTGTTGTTCCTGCTCGGCGAGGTGGCGTGTGCCGCGGCGATGTGCGGCGCGTTCGCCCCGGTGCTCGGCGAGGTGAAGCTGTTCGTGCTGCGCGACGCCCGCACCACGTTCCTCAAGCCGGCCCTCGGGCGCATCAGCGCCTACGGCACCGTCGAGGACCGCGTGGTGCGTTCCGTCCTCGCCGGGGACACCCGCGGGAAGTTCGACATGGACGGCAAGGCCGTGCTCCGCGACGAATCCGGGGTCCTCGTCGCGAAGATGGCGTTCGACTACGTCTGCCAGGTCGGCTGAATCCCTCCACGACATTCCGTTCACGATGACGGGTCCGCCGCCCGGCGGACCCGTCGCCGTGATCAGGAATACAATTCGTCGAGATCCGCCGACCAGTCCCGCAGAATGGCCGCCCGCTTGAGTTTCATGGACGGTGTCAGGTGTCCGCCGGCCACCGTGAAATCGCCGCGGACGATCCGGAAACGGCGGATGGCCTCCGCGCGCGAGACGGTCGCCGACGCGGCGTCGACGGCCTCGGCGACTCCGGCGCGGATCGTGTCGGCGTGGTGGTCGCGGTCGAGCCCGGCGCGCTCGAGCGCGGATTCGTCGAGCGTCACGAGCGCCGCGACGTAGGACCGGCCCTCCCCGACCACCATGCAGGCGCTGATCAGCGGGTGCAGCCGCACCCGGTCCTCGAGCGGGGTCGGCGCGACGTTCTTGCCGCCGGAGGTCACGAGGATCTCCTTGCGCCGGCCGGTGATGGTGAGGAAGCCGTCGTCGTCGAGGGCACCGAGGTCCCCGGTGGGCAGCCAGCCGTCCGCCGTCGCCGGGTGCCGGCCCCAGTACCCGGGCGTGACGTTGCGGCCGGCGACGAGCACCTCGCCGTCGGCCGCGATCCCCACCCGGACGCCGGCGATCGGCCGGCCCACCGTGCCGATCCGGTCGTCCGGTCCCGGTCCGTTGACCGTGACGGCCGTGGCCGACTCGGTCAGCCCGTACGCCTGGTACACGGTGACCCCCTGGTCGGCGAACCAGGCGTGCGTCGAGGGGTCGAGCGAGGCGCCGCCGCAGATGACGTGCCGCAACCGCCCGCCGAACGACGTCGCGCCGGCCTTGCGGATCTTCTCCAGGGCGTACGGCACGAGTGTCATGAACGTGGGCGTGACACGGGGCAGGGCCTCGAGCATCTCGGGGAAGCCCGGCACCGGCGTGACCCGGGTCCGGCCGATCAGGCACGACATGAGCACGGTCCGCCCGAAGACGTGGGAGAGCGGGAGGGCGAGCACGGTCGTCGCCGCGCTCCCGTCCACGCCGAACATGCCCGGCTGCCGGTCGACCACGCCCGCGGCCGCCACGAACATGTTCCGGTGGGTGATCATGCAGCCCTTGGGGTCCCCGGTCGTTCCGCTCGTGTAGACGATCGTCGCGAGGTCGTCCGCGCCGACCTCGTCCCGACGTCGGGTGAGGTCCGGCGCCGCGGGCGCCTCGCCCGGGGCGACCACGTCGGCGAGCGGCGCCGCCGGGCGGCGCAGCCCCGGACCCGTGGCGTCGAGGGCGGCGCGCTGCTCGGCGGTGTCGGCGAGCGCGAGCACCGCCCCGGAGTCGGCGAGCAGGTGGCGCAGCTGGGCCGGCGACGACGTCGGGTACACCGGGACGACCACCCCGCCGACGGACAGGGCGGCGAGGTCGGCGACCACCCACGCGTAGCTCGTGACGCCGAGGACGGCCAGGCGCTCCCCCGTCCCGAGTCCCGCGGCGAGGAGACGGGCCGCCGCGCGGTCGACGTCGTCCCGCAGCCGCCCGGCGGGGATCTCCGTCCCGTCGGGCAGCAGGAACACGGCGCGCCCGGGGTCGGTGCGTGCATGCTCGTCGACGACGTGGGCGAGGCCGCGGTCGTCGGGCAGGTCGACCGGCGGGCCGCCGTCGGCGAGCGCGGCGAGCGGGCTCGTGACGGCGGTCATGCGGGCGTCGCCGTCCGGGCGGCCGAGATCCAGCGGGCGACCTCGGCGGCGACGGCCGGCGCACTGGCGATCCACCCGAAGTGGCCGGGCTCCGCGACCCCGTCGTCGGGGCCGAGGTGGCGGCGGGTGACCGACGCCGCGCGCAGCCGCCACCCGAGGGCGTCGACGGTCTCGGTCGGGCCGAGCGGGTCGTCGACCAGCGAGATCGACAGCACCGGGCGGTCGAGGAGGGCGAGGGCCCGGTCGTAGGCGACCCGCGAGCCGGCGGGCCGGTACCGACCGGTCAGGCAGTGGCGGGCCCAGTCGCGGACCACCGGGCCGGAGACCGGCAGCGGCACCACGACCCCGCCGGGCCACCAGCCGGCGAGGCGGCTGCGCAGCGCCATCCACTGCACCTGGCCGAGCACCTCGAGGCGCCGACGCAGCGTACGGAAGCGCCACCAGTGGACCGTGCCGACGGCGACGAGGACCAGGCCCGCGACCCGCTCGGGGCGCCAGGCCGTGTGCAGCAGGGCGACCTGGCCGCCGAGGCTGTGCCCGAGCAGGACCACCGGGGCGTCCGGGAGGCGGTCGTGCAGGGCGTCGAGGACCGCGGTCAGGTCGGTCTCGATCATCTCGCGGTACCCGTGGCGGGCCCCGGGCGCGAGGGCGGGCGTGGACTCGCCGTGCCCCCGCAGGTCGCAGGTGGCGGCCGCGAGACCCTCGGCGTGCAGGGCGGCGGCGAGCGGCCGGTAGAACTTGGCCTTCATGGCCATCGCCGGCAGCACCACGACCACGGGTGCGGCCGGATCGGCGGCCTCGGTCAGCCGGACGACGAAGGTCGCGCCGTCGGCGGTGGTGACGTCCATCGGGGTGGGGCTCCTCGTCGCGTCGTGAGCTCACGGACGCACCCATCGCAGCCCAGCCGGCCGCCCCGGAGGGCTATGGCGCGATTCGACGTGCTCAGAGGCGCGTCAGCGCGCCGACGCGGTCGGTCCAGCCCGCGTGCGCGGCGTGGACCGGCCCGCCGTAGACCGCACGGGCGTCGTCGCGGCGGGCCGCCCGCCAGGCCGGGTCGTCGCTGGTCCAGTGGGTCAGCAGGAGCTCCCGGGCGTCGGCACTCGTGGCCGCCCGCCCGGCGTCGGCGCCGCTGAGGTGCCCCTGCGGGCCCGTGTCGGTGCGGTCGAGGGAGCACTCGGCGACGAACAGATCCACGTCGCGTGCGAGGTCCTCGAGCGCGGGCGTGACGCCGGTGTCGCCGGTGTAGGCGAGCGTCGCGGCGCCGTCGGTGATCCGGGTGCCGCAGTTCGGCGCGCCGTGGCGCAGCTCGTGCAGCTCGAGGTCCAGCGCGCCGATCCGGGCGGTGTCGCCCGGGCGGTACTCGCGCACGTCGAAGGCGAGGTCGAAGGCGCGGTCGAGCTGGGGCAGCGTCGGGACCGGGAAGAGGGCCGCCCACCGGCGCAGCAGGTCGGCGCAGCCGTGCGGGAGGTAGAGCGGCAGCGGGTCGGGCGCGCCGGCCGCCCGCGGTGGGCCACCCGGGTAGTCGAGCACCATCGTCAAAAGGGTCTTGCCCAGGGGCAGCAGGTCGTAGCAGTGGTCGAGGTGCAGGTGACTGATCACCACCGCTCCGAGCGGGGCGGGCCCGCCGAGCGCCCCCAGCGCCGTCGCGATCCCCGGCCCGCAGTCGAGCAGCACCGAGGTGCCGCCTCCGCGCACGAGGTAGCCCGAGCTCGCCTCGCCGCCCGCCGGCATGCCCGAGCAGCAGCCCAGCACCGTCAGCTCCACGTCGCCTCCCGGTCCTCCGGGCCGGCGCGGCGCCGACCGGCCCCGATCGTCGGGATGGGACGACGGGGACGGCAAGGGCGGACTTCCGATCACCCGATCGACCCGGGCGATCCCCGTGCGCGTATCTCAGGCGCCGACTGCCCGCGCCTCCCGCGGCAGGCCCGGCATCCCGAACGGCCCGGCCGCCTGCACGCAGCGGAGGAACTCCTCGACCAGCGCGTTGTCCACGTCCACCCGCCACACCACGTGCAGCTCCAGGACCGGGGTGGGGTCGACCAGCGACAACGCCACGGGCCGGATCCCCGTCGCCGAGGAGCAGACCGACGCCGCGCGCGGTGCCGAGCAGAACCCGACGACGTTGCGGGTGGAGACGACGATGGAGGTCGCCACCGGGTCCTCGACCTGGTCGACGACGTCGAGCGTGAACCCCGCGGCCTGGGCGGTGTGGGTGATCAGGTCGTACATCGCCGGACTCTGCTCGCGCCGGAACAGCAGGCACTGCTGGTGGGCGAGCTCCGCGAAGGGCACCTGGGCCAGCGAGGCCCACGGGTGGCGCTCCCCCACGAGCGCGACCAGCGGCAGCCGCAGGAGCCGGCGGTGGCCCAGGGAGGCGTCGGTGGGCCGGCCGTAGATCATCCCGACGTCGATGTCCCCGTCGAGCAACGCCCGGATCTGCGGGCCGGTCCGCATCTCGCGCGGGGTGACGACGACCTCGGGCAATTCCGCGTGCACCCGGGCCAGGACGCGTGGCAGCACGCCCTGACCGGCCGGGTAGTTGTAGCCGACCCGCACCGTGCCCGTCCGGCCGGCGGCGGCCTGGCGGGCGGCCTCGCCCGCCTTCTCCACCTGGGCGAGCACGGCGCGCGCCTCGGGGCAGAAGGCCTCCCCGGCCGGGGTCAGCCGGACCTCGTGGGAGGACCGGGCGACCAGCTGGACCCCGACGCTCTGCTCGAGCCGCTGGAGCTGTTGGCTCAGCGAGGGTTGGGCGAGATGCAGGCGCTGCGCTGCGCGTCCGAAGTGCAGTTCCTCCGAGATGGCGAGGAACGAGTGCAGGTGCCGCAGTTCCATGGGGTCTCCTCGGCGGTGGTGACTCCGACCGTAGGAGGCCCCGGGCAACGACGCGTGAACGTCGGAGGAACTGGATCGTGCCGGGGCATCACCGTCCGCGGCAGCGGGTAGCGCCCGTCACTCGTGGGCCGCTCCGGACGGGATCGGGAACAGCAGGCAGGTCGCGGTGCCGTGCGCGACGAGGGTCCCGTCGCACCCGAACACCCGCGCCTCGGCCGTGGCGGTCCGCCCCCCGAGGTGCAGGACGGTGGCCTCGCAACAGATCTCCGGGTCGTCGACGCGCACCGCGCCGACGAAGGAGGTCGACAGCTGCGAGGTCGTCTGCGTCGTCCGGTCGGGGAGCCCGGCCTGCACCGCGCTGGAGATCGCCACCTCGATCAGGGCGGCCAGCACTCCGCCGGCCAGCGCGTAGCGCGCGTCGGCGGCCCGCGAGGACGGCACGAGCGTCCACACCGACCGGCCCGCGGTCAGTGACTCCAGCCGGAACCCGAGCGAGTGTCCGAGCCCGATCCCCGCCGCCGCGCCGTACTCCACCAACGCCCGGTAGTCCCGCGCCCGGTCGGTGTCGTCCCGCCGGTCGTCGACCTCCGCCATCTCCGCGTCCCCCTCGTCACTCCGGTGCGACGACCGCATGGTGCCCACCGCGGTCCCCGGGCGCCGCCGTGAAGAGGCGGTGCCGATCGTCCGATGTGGCCCGGCGTACGCGGCTCCGCCAGCGGGTCAGCGCGGACGCGGACACACCCCTCGCGACCGCGAACCCGACCGCGTCGAGCACTGCTCCCAGGGCCTCCGGCGCGGTCCCGCTGTGCGGGTCGACGATCCGTCCGGCCGCGGCGGCGGCCGCGTCGAGCCGC
The DNA here is from genome assembly GCF_030269685.1 of Actinomycetospora sp. NBRC 106378. Taxonomy (GTDB): domain Bacteria; phylum Actinomycetota; class Actinomycetes; order Mycobacteriales; family Pseudonocardiaceae; genus Actinomycetospora. The sequence continues at coordinate 78,769 of NZ_BSTT01000003.1, read as the reverse complement.
GCGTGCACCCCCGACAGGCCGTCGGCGCTGCGCGCGTAGTCCGCCACGACGGCGGGTCGGGGCACCCCGGCGAGCGTGAGCAGCAGCGCCACCGCGATCCCGGTGCGGTCCTTCCCCGCGGCGCAGTGCAGCAGCACCGGCCCCTCGGCGGTCGCGGCGAGGTCGACCAGCGGCGGCAGCCAGGCGTCCGCCACGTCGAGCACGTCGAGGTAGAGCCGCGTCCACGACGCGGACCGCGCCCGGTTCCGCGTCCGTGCGTCCGGCGCGAGGGCGTCGGCCAGACCGAGCGCCACCACCCGCGTGCCCGGGCCCGTCAGCGGGTGCCGACCCGCCCGCTCGCGCTCCCCGCGCAGGTCGACGACCGTGGCGGGCGGCCAGACGAGCCCCGTGGGCGTCTCGTCGAGCGCCTGCGGTGCCTCCGAGCGGTACAGCACGCCGGGGCGCAGCAGGTCGGGAGCGGCGGTCGCGACGTCGCGGACGTTGCACAGCCGCGCGGGCGCGGTCACAGCCCACCGGCCAGGTGCCGGCGCGGGACGTCCACGAGCATCGTCGTGACCTGCTCGGCGGTGACCCCGGCGGCGCGCAGGGCGGGCAGCACCTCGTCGTGGATGAAGGTGAAGTGCCAGTTGGGCGCGAGGGCCGCGAGGGTCTCGGGGGCGAACCAGTCGATCCGGCACGAGGCGTCGTGCGCGACGACCATGCGGTCGGCGTACCCGGCGGCGGCCAGCGCGGCGATCGTGGCGACGCGGCGGTCGGTCGGCAGCAGCACGTCCAGCCCGAAGCGGTCCATCCCCAGGATCGCGCCCCGGTCGGCGAGGCCGCGCAGGGCGTCGACGTCGTCGGAGTCGCCGCTGTGCCCGAGCACGACGCGGCACAGGTCCACGCCCTCCCGCTCGAGCACGTCGAGTGCCACCGCCCCGGTGCCGTGCCCGGGGCTGGTGTGCACGGTGATCGGCGTCCCGGTCGCCCGGTGCGCGGCGGCGACGGCCACGAGCACCCGCTCGACCCCGACAGTCAGCTCGGTCTCGATGGCGCACTTCAGCATCCCCGCCCGGATGCCGGTGTCGGCGATGCCGTCGGTGATGTCCCGGACGAACAGCTCGACCATCGGATCGTCGCCCCCGAGCAGCGTGCCCGGCCCGTACTGCGAGAAGAAGAACGGCACCGAGTCGTAGGTGTAGACCCCGGTGGCGACCACGATGTTCAGGTGGACCTGCGCGTTGACCCGGGCGACCCGTTCGACGTCGCGGCCCAGCCCGATCACGGTCGGGTCGACGATCGTGCGCACGCCCCGGTCGACCATGGTCTGCAGCCGCGCCACCGCGTCGGCGACGCGCGCCGGCTCGTCCCACAGGTGCGGGTAGTTGCGCAGGATCTCCTCGCTGCGCACGAAGACGTGCTCGTGGGCGAGGACCTGCCCGAGCTGGTCGGCGGCCACGGGACCCCGGACGGTCGGCACCGTCGTCGTGCTGGTCGTCGTCATGCGCGCGATGGTCGCCGTCCCGGCGCGGCGGGACGGCGCGCCATAGGCACCGCCTCATGCGCGCGAGGCCGGAGCACCCGGCTATCGGACCCGTGGCGGCTCGGTATCGACCTTGATCGGTCCCCGGACGGAGACCTTGACTGGGTTCCGCACCGACGCGACGAGCGCTCCGTGAGGACCCCATGTCGACCGTCCCCCTGCACGTCCACCTCGAGGCCACGGCCCGCCGGCGCCCGGCGACGCCGATCCACTTCCCGGACGAGGACGAGAGCCTCACCGCCGCCGACCTCGCCACGCGCTCCGCGTCCGCCGCGGCCGGCCTCGACGCCCACGGCGTGCGCCCGGGCGACCGGGTCGGGATTCTGGCGCCGAACGCCCCGGAGTTCCTGGTCGCGCTGTTCGCGTGCAGCCGGGTCGGTGCGGCGGCGGCCCCGCTGTCGCTGCCGATGGGCGCCGACGTCGTCGACTGGGCCGTCCGCCTGCGCGGAGTGCTCGCCGCCGGTGGGATCGAGCGCGTCGTCGTCTCCCACCGCCTCGCCGACCGCGTCACGCCCGCGTTGGCCGACGGCCCCCTGCTGATCGACGACCGCGACCTGGAGCGGGCCGACGTCGCGGCGCCGGTGCGCACGGTCGACGTCGACGCACCCGTCGTCGTGCAGTTCACCTCCGGCAGCACCGCCCGGCCGAAGGGGGTCGTGCTCACCCACGCCAACGTGGGCCACTGCCTCCGGGCCATCGCGACCGCGATCGACCTGCGCGACGACGACGTGCACGGCGCGTGGCTGCCGCTGTTCCACGACATGGGCCTGTTCGGGGCGCTCACCGCGATCCTGCACGGCAACCCGGCCCACCTGTGGTCGCCCGCGGGCTTCGTCCGCCGCCCGGCCCGCTGGCTGGCCGCCTTCGCCGCGTCCGGCGCCACGATCTGCGCGATGCCGAACTTCGGCTACGACACCCTGGTCGCCACGGTCGACGCCGAGCAGGCCGCCCGGCTCGACCTCTCCCACTGGCGGATCGCCTTCGACGGCGCCGAGGCCGTCTCCGCCACCGCGAGCGCCGCGTTCCTGGAGCGCTTCACCCCGGCCGGCCTCCGGCCCGGCGTGCTCATGCCCGCCTACGGGATGGCCGAGGTGACCCTCGCGGCGACCCTGCCGCCGCCCGGCCGCCCGCTCCGCGTCGAGCACGTCGACCGCGCCCTCGCCGCCGGTACCGGCGAGGCCGTCCCGGTCGCTCCCGACGACCCGGACGCCCGTGCCCTGGTCGGCCTCGGCTCCCCCGTCCCCGGTCTCGAGCTGCGCATCGCCGACGACGACGGACCCCGGCCGGACGGCGGGATCGGCGAGATCCAGCTGCGCGGGCCGATGGCCACCCGCGGCTACCTCGCCGGCACCGCCGGCGACACCGAGCTGTACACCGCCGACGGGTGGCTGCGCAGCGGCGACCTCGGCTACCTCCGCGACGGCGAGCTGTTCTTCACCGGCCGCCGCAAGGAGATGGTCACCGTCGCCGGACGCAACCTCTACCCGGCCGACGTCGAGGACCTCGTCCGCGACCTGCCCGGCGTGCACCGCGGTCGCTGCGTCGCGCTCACCGGGACCGACGACGACGGGCGCGAGCGCATCGAGCTCGTCGTCGAGACCGCCGACCCCCGCGACCCCACGACCACCGCCCTCGTCGAGACCCTCCGCGCCCGCGTCGCGGCCGCCCTCGGCGCCCTGCCCCTCGTCGTCCTCCCCGTCCCGCCGCGCACCATCCCCCGCACCACCAGCGGCAAGGTCCGCCGTCTCGACACCCGCGACCGCGTCGCGGCCCTCGGGCGGCCCGTCCCCGGAGCGTCCGCATGACGACCCCCGCCCCCACCGACCTCGCCCCCGCCGTGGCTGCCATCGTCGCCGACCAGCTCGGCATCGAGGGTCCGCTCCACGCCGCGACCGATCTGCGCACCCTCGACGGCGTCGACTCGCTGCGGCTCCTGCGCCTCGTGACCCGCATCGAGGAACACTTCGGCGTCCAGCTCGACGACGCCGAGGTCTTCGACACCCACACGGTCGGCGCCCTCGCCGACCTCGTCCGGGCGCGGGTGCGGGCATGACGACGGCCCTGCCCGACCTGCTTCGCCGCGTCACCGACCACGCGACCGAGTACGAGGCCCGCGCCGCCTCCCGGCCGGTCTCGGTCGCCGCGAGCACCGACGTCCTGCGCGCCGCGCTCGGCGGTCCGCTGCCCGCGCACGGCCAGGACGCCGCGGAGGTGCTCGACGAGCTGGTCCGGGGCGCGGAGCCGGGACTGCTGCCCTCGGCCGCCCCGGGCTTCTTCGGCTTCGTCATGGGCGGCGCCCACCCGGTCGCCGTCGCGACCGAGTGGCTGCTCTCGGTCTGGGACCAGTGCGCCGCGCTGCACGCGACCAGCCCCGCCGCGTCGGTCGCCGAGGAGGTCACGGCCGCGTGGCTGGTCGACCTGTTCGGGTTGCCGACGACGACGTCGGTCGGGGTCACCTCGGGGTGCGCCACCGCCAATCTCACCGGTCTCGCGGCGGCCCGGCACCGGGTCTTCGCCCGGCACGGCTGGGACGTCGAGGCCCAGGGGCTCGTGGGCGCACCGGTCCCCCGGGTGCTCGTCAGCCGCGCGTGCCACGCGACGGTGCTGCGCGCTCTGCGGCTCCTGGGGCTCGCCGGGCAGATCCGGATGATCGACACCGACGACCAGGGGCGCATGCGCCTCGACGCCTTCGCGCGGGTCCTCGACGACGGGGACGGTCCGTTGATCGTCTGCGCGCAGGCGGGCAACGTCGACACCGGCGCCGTCGACCCGCTGGCCGAGGTCTGCGCCCTGACCCACGCCCGCGGCGGCTGGGTCCACCTCGACGCGGCCTTCGGCATGTGGGCCGCCGCGAGCCCCCGGCTGCGGCCGCGGCTGGCGGGCCTGGCGGACGCCGACTCGTGGGCGACCGACGCCCACAAGTGGCTCAACGTCCCCTACGACTGCGGGCTGGCCTTCTGCGCCGATCCAAAGGCCCACCGGGCGGCGCTGCGCACGCACGCCGAGTACCTCACCGTGGCCGCCCCACAGCACCGGGACCCCGTCGACTGGACCCCGGAGATGTCCCGGCGGGCCCGCGCGGTCGTGCTGTGGACCACGCTGCGCCACCTCGGTCGCGACGGGGTGGTCGACCTCGTCGAGCGGTGCTGCGCGCTCGCCCGCCGACTGGCCGGGCGCCTCGCGGCCGCCGACGGCATGTCGGTCGTCAACGACGTCGTCCTCAACCAGGTCCTCGTCCGCTTCGACCCCGAGCCCGACCGCTCGCGCGCCGAGGTCACCGCCGCGGTCACCGCCGCCCTGCAGGCCGACGGGCGGGCCTGGGCCAGTCCCACGGTCGCCGACGGCGAGCCCGCGCTGCGCTTCTCGGTCTGCAACTGGCAGACCGGCACCGACGAGGTCGACACGTGCGCCGACGTGGTCGTCGAGCTCCGCGCCCGCCTGCGCCACCCCGGCGCGCTGGTCCTCGAGGAGGCCCCGTGAACCCCGAGCCGTTCGTCGTCACCGCCGACCCCGATCTCGACGCCGTGACCGCCACCCTCGTCGAGGCCTTCCGGGACGACCCCGTCCTGCGCTGGACCGTGCCGCCGGAGACCCCCGACCGGGAGCGGTGGCTCGACGGGTTCCTCCGGTCGACCACGGCGCTGCTCCTCGCCCACGACGGACGGGTGGCCCACACCTCGGGGCACGAGGCGGTCGCGGTGTGGTCGCCCCCGGGGCAGCCCGACCTGGACGAGGCCGGGAACGCCGCGTGGCTCGCGGAGCTCGCGCGCGTCACCGGGCCGTGCGCCGAGCGCGCCGTCACCCTCATGGCGGCCCTCGACGAGCACCACCCGGGCGACCTGCCGCCCCACGTGCACGTCATGTTCGCCGCAGCCCGCCCCGAGGCCGCCGGACGCGGCGTGCTGATGCTGCGCGCCCTCACCCGCCGCCTCGGCGATCCCGCCGTGGGGCTCTACGCCGAGGCGTCCAGTCCGGTCAACCTCGCGCTCTGGCAGGCGATGGGCCTGCAGCGCACCGGACCCGAGATCCCCCTGCCCGGGGGGCCGTCGCTCTACCCCATCCACGCGCCCGGATCGGACCGGGCCGGTCTCGCCCCGTCGGCGCTCAGAGCGGGGTGATCTCCGGGTTCGCGTACTCGCGCATCAGGTCGAGCAGCATCTCCTGACGTCGGTCCTCGAGCCGCGGGATGGCGTGCGGCGCGTCGGTCGCCTCCGCCCCGCGTGCGGCCGGCAGGTCGGCGCCCTCGTCGTCGGACACGTGCGCCATCGCCCACAGGCCGAAGGCGCGCGCGGACACCACGCCCTCGTCGAGCGTCTCCACCTTCTCGTGGCGCTGGTCGGCGGCGATGGTGGCGTACAGGTCGCGCACCCGTGCCTCGTCGCCCTCGAGGACCTGGACGAAGGTGTCCTGCCACACGAGCAGCGCCCCGCTGAGCCCGAGGTCGTGGTTCTTGCGGCGCGAGACCTCGAAGATCTCCTCGAGTTCGGCGGGCCGGTTCTCGCTGCCCATCGTCGTGCGGCTGCGGTAGACGAGGCGGAAGACCTGCTGCCCGAGGTCCGCGGTCGTGTCGGTCACGTCGTCGTACTCCTTCGTCGCGCCCGGGGTGCCCGGTCGACCGGGTCCCCGGGCGCCGCTCGTCGAGAGGTCGGGAGTGCCCACGCCCGGGTCCCGCCACACGCCGGGGACCTCCGCGCACCCGTCCTCGCCGACGGCCGCCTCAGGCGCCGTCCGTGGCGAACCGGATCGGCAGACGGGTCGGCCCGAGGTGGTTGCCGCCCTGGAGCCCGCTCCAGGTGACCTCGCCGTCGAGGTGCAGGGGCGGCAGCTCACCCAGCGTCCGCAGCAGGATGGCCAGCTCGGTCCGCGCGAGGACCCCGCCGGGGCACTGGTGGATGCCCCAGCCGAAGCCAAGGTGGCCGCGCGCGTCACGGTCCGGGTCGAAGCACGCGGGATCGGCGAACCGCTCGGGGTCGCGGTTCGCCGCCGCGAGGGAGAGCAGGACCGCGTCGCCCTCCGCGATCCGGTGGCCCGCCACCGAGGCGGGGCACGTCGCCCGCCGGGCGAAGTTCTGGGCGGGACTGCGGTGGCGCAGCATCTCCTCGACGTAGGCGGGCGCACGCTCCGGGTCGGCGCGCAGCCGGCGCTGGTGCTCCGGGTGCGCGACCAGGAGGTGCACCAGGGTGCTCGCCGCGTTCATGGTCGTCTCGTGCCCCGCGACGGCGAAGGTCGCGAGGATGCTGATCCGCTCATCCTCGTCGAGGGCGCGCCCGTCGACCTCCGCCGTCAGCAACGAACCGACGACGTCGTCGACCGGGTCCGACCGGTGGGCCGCCAGCTCGTCGGCCATCAGGTCGTACACCCGCTGCCGGGCCCCGACGAAGTCGACGGCCGCGCCGTCCGCGTCCAGCCCGGACCACATCTGCTCGGTGACCTCGCGGAACCGCTCCACGGTCGACGGGGCGAACCCGACCAGCTCGGTGAGGACCGCCAGGGGCAGGGGCAGCGCGACCTCGGTGACGAAGTCGCCCCCGCCCCGCGTGGCGAACGCGCGGACGAGCTCACTGATCGTCCGCTCGAGGAACGGCCGGAGGGCGCGCACGCGCGCCGGCGAGAGCACCGGCGTCATGAGCTTGCGGTAGCCGGTGTGCAGCGGCGGGTCGAAGTCGATGGGGACGGCCCGCTGCGTGCCGTCGGTGGGGATGCGGTGCCCGGAGGCCGAGGAGAACGTGGCGGCGTCGCGGAGGACGGCGCGGACGTCGTCGTAGCCGGTCACCACCCAGAAGCCGCCGCGCCGGTCCGACCACGCGACCGGCCCGGCCTCCCGGGCCGCCTCGTAGACCTCCCAGACGGTGGGCTCGGTGAGGTCGGCCGCGTACGGGTCCAGGTCGACCGGGCTCACGCCCCCGCCTCGCGTGGGCCGACGTAGCCGGTCTGTCCGGCCTCCGAGCCGAGGGCGAGCACCGGCCCGTCCATCTCCTCCTGCCAGACCAGGGACTCCATGCCGACGTGCAGCGGGTGGTCCTGGACGGTGTAGACGGCGAGCCCCTCGGGGCCCTCGTAGTGGGCGTGCTCGAGCCAGCCGGGTGCGGAGAGGAGCAGGTCGCCGGCCTCCCACGGGATGTCGACGCCGTCGACCGTGCTGACCCCGGACCCGGCGAAGTGGTAGTTGATCGCGACCGACGAGTGCCGGTGCCCCGGGCCGCGCGGGCGCGGCGGACGTCCGGCGGGCATCGCGGACGCCGTCACGAAGAAGCTGTGCGTGGCACCCTGACGGCGCTGGGTGGCCGGGTTGTACAGGGCCATGATCGTGCGCTTCCCGTCGCCGGCCGCACTCGAGAGGTGGGACGAGACCTCGGCCCACGGCCAGTGCAGGGGGCGGGACTCGACGACCTCGATGTCCACGAGGAACTCGTAGCCCCGCAGCCGCGCCCCCTGGTCACCGATCGCGATGTCCGGGGCGGTCCGTCGGGTGTAGGTGACCTTCTCGCTGTCCTCGGTCGCCGGGGCGGGCGCGTCGAGCGGGGAGGGCCGCCAGGACCCGGGCAGGTCCTCGGCGTAGTGCACGCCGAGCTTCTCCAGCAGCGGGGCGTTGGAGTAGCTCAGCCGGGCCCACACCCCGGGGCCGTCGTTGCGGAAGCGGAACGGCTGCATCGAGGGGAGGTTCGCGACGTCGAGGTGCGCGAGGTCGACCGCGGTGTCGGCGACCTCGATGCGTCCGCGACCCAGGATGCCGATCTCCACCCGGTGCGCGTTCTCCCGGAGCGGGACGGTCTCCTCCCCCGGGTTGAGCACCTCGATGGTCACCGCCACACCGGGCGCGAGCCCCAGTCCCGGCGCGACCGCCGCCGGGTGCACGATGCGGCTCGCCCGGCGCCCGTTCGCCGGTCGGGGGGCGTCGGCGAGGCGCTGGATCTCGGCCTCGACGGCGTGGCGGGGGACCTTGACGGGTGCCCACGGCTGCGGCGTCGAGGCGGGGTCCCCGCTGACGTCGAGCATCCGGGCCGCGGTCTCGGGACGGGTGTCGGTGAGGCTCATGAGGTCTTCCTCTCGAGGGGACGATCGAGCAGGGCGGCGCCCTGCGCGAGCAGCGCCTCGACCCGGGGGCGGGCCTCGGCGGTGAGGGGCAGGAGCGGGGCGCGGACGTGGGCGGAGGCCAGCCGTCCCTGCTGGTGCAGCACCCACTTCGCGGGGGCCGGGTTGGTCTCGACGAACAGGAGATCGACGAGCGGGTGCAGCGCGTAGTGCAGGTCGCGGGCGGTCTCGTGGTCGCCCGCCTCCCACGCCTCGTACATCCGTGCGACCGCGCCGGGGGCGAGGTTGCTGACCGCCGAGATGAAGCCGGCGCCGCCGAGCGCGAGGAGCGGGAGCCCGAGGAGCTCGATGCCCGACCACACCAGCAGGTCGCGCCCGCACCGGTGGAGCACCCGCGAGAAGTGCTCGAAGTCCTTCGTCGTCTCCTTGATCCCGACGACGTTGTCGTGGTCCCGGAAGAGCCGCGCGACGGTGTCGGGGTCGACGTCGACCGCCGTCCGGGAGGGCACGTTGTAGAGGACGACCGGCAGGTCGGGGAACTCACCGGCGACCGTGGAGAACCAGCGGTAGAGCGCCTCCTGGGTGGGGCGCGCGTAGTACGGCGTGATGACGAGGACGGCGTCGGCGCCCGCGTCCCGGGCGGCCGCCGTGATCTCCAGGGTCTCGTCGAGCTTCGCCGAGCCCGTGCCGGGCAGGAACGGCACGGCGTCGTCGACCTCCGCGGCGACCGCGCGGATCGCCGCGATCCGTTCGGCCACCGACTGCGCGGACGGCTCCCCGGTGGAGCCCCCGACGGAGACGCCGTGCGCGCCGGCCTCGAGCTGCCGGCGGACGAGCCCGCGCAGCGAGTCGAGGTCGAGGGCGCCGTCGTCGGTGAACGGGGTGACGACGGGAGCGATCGAGCCGCGGATGCGGGTGGGGTCGCTGCGGAACTTCACGGCCGCCCCCCGACGAGGAGCGCGGCCACGGCCAGGTCGGAGAGTCCCATGCCCATTCCCTTGAAGACGGTGAGGCGAGGTGCGGTGGGTCGGGCGTCCTTCCCGACGACGAGCTGGGCGAGGCCGTGCACGCCGCTCCAGTCGTCCGCGGGGTCGGCGCCGAGGTGCTCGCGGAGCTCCCGGGACCCGCGGCGGGCGTTGGGCTCGCTGTCGACGACGGTCATCGAGGAGGTGGCGAGGACGTCGGGGGCGAGCTCGGCGTGGCTCGGCAGGATGGCCCCGACGGCGTTCAGGTGGGCGCCGACCGCGAGGTGGTGTGCCGCCAGGAACGGTTCGTCGGCGCGGGTGATCGTGGTGACGATCGGGGCGTCGTGGGTCGCGGCCTCCACGGTGGGGGCGACGTCGGCGGTCAGGTGCAACTCGTCGCGGACCCGTCGCGCGAGGGCCTCGGCGCCCGCGGCGCTCCGGTTCCAGAGGCGCACCCGCCGCAGCGGCCGGACCGCGGCCACGGCCTCGACCTGCCGCAGCGCCTGCCGGCCCGCGCCGAGCAGGGCGAGCTCGTCGGCACCGGGGTCGGCGAGGTGCCGGGTCGCGACCCCGCTGACGGCCGCGGTCCGCAGCGCGCCGGCGGTCCCCGCCTCGGCGACGCCCAGCGTGCGGCCGTCGGTGGCGTCGAACATCGTGAGCAGGGCGCTCGCCCCGGCAGGGGTGTTCACCCAGGTCTTGAAGACCGTCAGACCGGCGGTGAGGTCGACCGCGCCGAGCCCGTGGGCGCTGGCCCGGCCGGCCCCGGTCGGCCAGGTGCTCATGGTCTTGTCGACGTTCCACGCGGTGCCCTCGGCCTCGTGGGCGAGGACCGCCTCGAGGGCCTCGACGACGTCGGGGACGGTGGGTCCGGAGCGCACGTCGGCCTCGGCGAAGAACCTCACGCGGACACCTCCGCCGGGGTCGCGACGACGCCGTCCCCCACCTCGTCGACCACCCCGTGGTGCAGGACGCCGACGCCGGTGACCTCGACCTCGATCTCGTCACCCGGCCGCAGGAAGCGCGGGGGCTCCCGGCGCAGCCCGATCCCCGCCGGCGTCCCGGTGGCGATCACGTCGCCGGGACGCAGCGGCGTGAACGTGCTGACGTAGGCGACGAGCTCGGCGACCGGGAAGGTCAGCCGGTCGGTGGTGTCGTCCTGCACGACCTCGCCGCCGAGCCGCGTCGTCACCCGGAACGGACCGCGACCCGCCTCGTCGGTGGTCGTCAGCCACGGGCCGAGCGAGCCGGAGCGGAACCAGTTCTTCCCGGCGGTCGCCTGGCTGGAGTGCAGCTGCCAGTCGCGGACGCTGTTCTCGGCCATGCAGGTCACCCCGGCCACGTGGTCCCACGCGTCGGCCGCGGCGATGCGACGGCCGGGGCGTCCGACGACGACGGCCATCTCGCCCTCCCAGTCGAGGGTGTCCTCCCCCGCCGGCCGCACGACCGGGGTGCCGGCGCCAACCAGGGAGTCGGCGAAGCGGGCGAACAGGGTCGGGTGCGCGGGCGTCCCGGGGTCGGACCGGGAGGACTCGGCGGCGTGCGCGGCGTAGTTGAACCCGACGCAGACGACCTTGGGGTGCTCGCCCATCGGCGGCTCCCAGGTCACGTCGGTGGTCGGCAGCCGGGGGTCGTCCCCGCGGGCGGGCACCGGGTCGGCCAGCAGCGCCTCGAAGGTCGCGACGCGATGGTCGAGCCGCACGACCTCGCGGTCCTCGACGAGGCCGAAGCCGCGGGCACCGTCGGTCGTCGAGAAGCGGGCGAGCCTCATCCGGCCACCGCCGCCGCGACGGGACGGGAGGCGACGGCGTCCGCGGCGTCGCCGGCGTCCGCACCCACCGGGCGACGCAGCCCGGCCCGCTCGAGACGCGGCAGCACGTCGGTGGTGAAGGCGTCGAGCCCGGCGTCGTAGTCGACCCAGGTGAGCAGGGCGCCGTCGATGCCGGCGGCGCTGAGCATCTCGAGGCGTTCGGAGATCCGCTCGGCGGTCCCCACCAGCGGGAAGCCGCCCGCGCCGGCGGCGAACCGCTGCCGCATCGCGGCCATCACCTCGGGCGGCACCACCTGGGTGTTCGCGCCCTGCAGCCGCATCCAGGCGTCGACGCTCTCGGTGTCCTCCAGCTCGGAGGAGAAGCGGCGCAGGGCGGCGTCGGCCTCGGCCTGGGTGTCCCGCTGGACCACGACGGTGTGCGTCCACAGACGGACCTCGCGGCCGAACTCCTCGCGCGCCATCTGCTGGTAGCCCTGCACCTGGCGGCGGATCGCGTCCTCGTCCTCGGAGTGCACGATCACGAAGCAGAGGTCGGCGTGCTCGGCCGCGAACCGCATGCCGCGCGGCGAGCCGCCGGCGTTCATGATCGGGATGGTGGGCTGCACCGGCTTGGGCTGCGACACGCCTCCGACGACGTCGAAGAAGCGACCGTGCAGATCGAACTCCTCGGTCTCCGCCCAGAGCCGCCGGACCACCTCGAGCCACTCGGCGAGGTGGTCGTAGCGCTCGTCGTGCTCACGCAGCGGCGCGCCGAACATCTCGAGCTCCGGGCGGTTCCAGCCGCCCACGACGTTGAGCGCGAACCGCCCACCCGAGATGTGGTCCACCGTCGCCGCCTGCTTGGCCGCGACGATCGGGTGCAGGGTGGGCGCGTGGGAGGTGGCGAACACGCCGATCCGCTCGGTGGCCGCCGCGATGCCCGCCGCCCACGTGAAGGGCTCCATGACCCGACCGGAACGGTGCTCGGGGCGGCCCTCGAGATAGCCCTTCCACCGCGCGAAGGGCACCACGGCCTCGAGGCCCGCCCGGTCGGCGGCGCGGGCGGTGCGCAGCGACATGTCCCACGACATGTCGGGCGCCTCCGGCACCAGGGTCTGCGACGCTCCCGTCCCGTTCGTGCAGAACAGACCGAGCTTCAGGGTGTTGTCGTTGAACAGCGGGTTCATCGCGGGCTCCTCGTCGATGCCGGTGCGAGGAACGCTAGAGACGCAGGACACATAGGACAAAGACGAGAAGTTCGTCCTCCCGATAGGCTTTCTCGTATGGCTCTCGTCTCCCAGCTGCGCCGCCTGGAGATGTTCTGCGCGGTCGTCGACGAGGGCGGCGTCACCCGGGCCGCCGAGCACTTCCACGTGGCGCAGCCCTGGGTGTCGGCGCAGCTGCGCACCCTGGAGAAGTCGGTGGGGGCACCGCTGTTCGTGCGCGAGGGCCGCCGCAACGTGCTCACCGAAGCGGGGCGGCGGTTCTACGCGTGGGCCACCGAGGTCCTCGCGAGTGCCGCGCAGGCCCAACGGGACATCGACGACCTGACCTCCGGCGCGGCGGGCACCCTGGCGGTGGCGACCAGCATGGCCATCGGCACCTACCTGATCCCGCCGCTGATGACCGACCTGCGCCGGGAGCGCGCGGGGGCCGAGATCACGATCTCGATCAGCGAGCCCGCCGTCGCGATGCGGCGCGTCGAGACGGGCGAGGTCGACTTCGCCGTCACCACCTGGCTCGACGAGGTCCCGCCGTCGGGCGTCCGCTCCGAGAAGCTCTGGGACGAACCGATCGTGCTCTGCGCGGCGCCCGACGGTCCCCCGGCCGACGACGTCGTCGACCTCGCCGACGTCGTCGGACTCCCGCTCGTCGGGGTCCCGGCCGGCGTCGCGATCGAACGCGTCCTCGACCGGCAGCTGCGCGCGGCGGGCCTGACCACCCCGTCGTACGTGATCCGGCTGGGCCACGCGGAGGCCCTCAAACGGGCCGTCGCCGACAACGGCTGGGTCTGCTTCGCCCCGCTCTACTGCGTCGCCGACGACGTCGCCGCCGGGCGCCTCCGGGCCGTGCCGGTCCGCGGAGCCGAGCTCGTCGAGACGATCGGTCTCTTCTCCCGCGACACCACCTGGTTCTCCCCGCTCCAACGCGCTGCGATGGACACCCTGCGCTCGACCGCCGCGCGGAAGCGGCGCCCGGGCCGCGGGCCCGACGGGCCGTGAGCGAACGGACTCACGGGCGCTCCCCCACGTAGGTGCCGGTGACCCGGAACCGCAGGCCCGGCTCGGCGTACTGCTCGATCGCGTGCGCGACCCAGCCGACCGTCCGGGCCACCGCGAAGACCGCCTCTCCGGCGTCGGGGCGCATCCCGTGGGCGTGCATGACGGCGGCGAGCCCGAGGTCGACGTTGGGGAACACCCCGGGGCGCCCGGCGACCTGCGTCGCGAGCTCGGCCACCAGCGCCGCCTCGCGGGTCCCGGCGATCGTCCCCAGCAGCACCTCGGTCCGCGGATCGCGCTCCCGGTAGATCGAGTGCCCGAACCCGGGGAGCCGCTCCCCCGCGCGCAGGCGGTCCGCCACGGCGCGGGACGGGTCGTCGAGGGCCTCGGCGAGGAACCGGTAGGCGGCCGTCGACGCGGTCCCGTGGACCGGGCCGTCGAGGGCGCCGAGCCCGGCCGACACCACCGCGTAGGGATGGGCCCGCGCGCTCGCCGCGACCCGCGCGGCCAGCGTGGACGCGGCCAGGCCGTGGTCGGCGAGCAGGACGAGGGCGGTGCGCAGGACCCCGGGCGGCTCGGGTCGGTCGGACAGCGCGGGCCAGAGTCCGCCGAGGGCCGCCGTCATGCCCCGCCAGCACCGCAGCCCGCTCGCGGCGGCCGTCTCCAGATCGAAGCGCCACGGGTCGCTCGGGGCCAGCGCGGCCACGGCGAGCCGGAGGCGGTCCACCGGCCGGGCGTCGCCCGGCATGCCCGCGACGAGCCCGCGCACCCTGGCGACCACGGCCTCGTCGGGAACGGCCTCCGGCAGCGGCGCGTCGAGGTCGCCGAGCCACAGCAGCGACGCCATCCGTTCCGGGGTCTCGGTCCGCGCGAGGTCGACGAGCCGGTGGCCCCGGACGACGGCGTCGTCCGGCTCGACCAGCGTCAACCGGGTGGTGATCGTCTCGGCGACGCCGGTCGGGCGACGTCCCCGGCCTGCGACGAGCGCGTCCACCTCGTCGGCGTCGAACGTGCTCGGACGCCCGCCGGTCCCGCGCCGAGACGTGAGGAGCCCCCGGCTCACGTAGGCGTACAGCGTCTCGGGCTTCACCCCGAGCCGGGCCACGGCCTCGGAGGTCGTCAACGTCCGCACGGGTTGACACTATCAAGATTGACGACATTGATCGATCGGCGCAGCGTTCCCGCCATGACATCCACACTCGACGTTCCTCCCGGGCTCCGCGGGGTCGTCGTCAGCGAGACCGCGATCGGCGACGTGCTCGGCGCCGAGGGCTACTACCACTACCGCGGCCGGTCGGCCGTCGAGCTCGCCCGCACCGTCTCCTTCGACGAGGCCGCCGCGCTGGTCCTCGACGGCGCCCTTCCCGACGACGGCGGTGCGGGCCTGCGCGCCGAGCTCGCCGTGCACCGGACGCTCCCGGCCGCCGTCGTCGCGGTGCTCCCGGCGGTGGCCGGGGCCGGGGACCGGTTCGACGCCCTCGCCGGCCTGCGCGCCGCGCTCTGCGTGCTGGCGGAGGCCGACGGACTGGAGCCGACGTGGGGAGCGACCCCCGCCCGCCGTCGGGACGACGTCCTGCGCGTGGTGGCGGTGACCCCGACGATCCTCGCCGCGCTGTGGCGGCGCCGGCGGGGACTCGACCCGGTCGAGCCGCGGGACGACCTGCACGGCGGCGCGGCCTGGCTGTGGGCGCTGCACGGGGTCGAGCCGGACCCGGCGGCGGCCGCGGCGGTCGAGCGCTACCTGGTCGCGACGATCGAGCACGGGTTCAACGCCTCGACCTTCACCGCCCGGGTCGCGGCCTCGGCGGGCACCGACGTCGCGTCGGCGGTCGTCGCCGCGATCGGGACCTTCGTCGGCCCGTTGCACGGCGGGGCGCCGGACCGGGCGCTCGAGGCCCTCGACGAGATCGGCAGCGCCGACCGGATCGAGCCCTACGTGCGGGGAAAGCTCGCGGCGGGCGACCGGGTCATGGGCTTCGGGCACGCCGTGTACCGCACCGCCGACCCCAGAGCCGTCCTGCTGCGAGAGGTCGCCGAGGGCCTCGGCGGCCCGCTCGTCGAGCTCGCCGGAGCGACGCAGGACCGGACCGAGGCCCTGCTCGCCGAGCACCGGCCGGGCCGGGAGCTCCGGGTCAACGTGGAGTTCTGGGCGGGCGTGGTGATGTCGCTCGCCGGCATCCCGCGGGAGATGTTCACGCCCACCTTCGCGGTCAGCCGCATGGTCGGGTGGTGCGCCCACGTCCTGGAGCAGACGCGGAGCTCGACGATCATCCGGCCCTCCGCCCGCTATGTGGCTCCGCCTGGTGAGTGCTGACTGGGCCCATAGCCCCCTTTTCTGCGCACGAGCGTGCCCGTCTACGGGCAAACTCCTGGCCTGAATCGTCCAAGGCGGGCAGGCTCCTGCGGCATGGACCCGGAGCTGGTGCGGAACGTCTCCGCGTCGACGGGTCTGCCCGGTCCGGTCGCCGCCCGCGTGGTGGCCGACGTCGTCGCCTACTTCTCCGAGAGCGTCGAGGAGTACGTGCGGCGACGCCACCGGGAGCTGCAGGCCCGCGACCGGCGCAACGCCGAGATCTGGGCGGTGATCGCGTCCGAACTGGCGACGCGGCCCGTCCGGGCCGGCGAGGTCAGCGAGCGGCAGCTGCGACGGATCGTCTACGGCTAGAGGGGGCAGCACCGTGTGCGGCATCGTGGGGTACGTCGGCAACCGACCGGCGGCGCGGATCCTGGTCGACGGGCTCGCCCGTCTCGAGTACCGCGGGTACGACAGCGCCGGCATCGCCGTCGCCCACCGCAAGGCCCTCCGGACGACGAAGGCGGTCGGCCGGGTGGACGACCTCCGGGCGAAGGTGGCCGGGGACCCGTCGTCGGGACGGACGGGGATCGCGCACACGCGGTGGGCCACGCACGGCGAGCCGAGCGAGCGCAACGCCCACCCGCACACCGACACCGCAGGGCGGATCGCGGTGGTGCACAACGGCATCGTCGAGAACGCCGAGGAGCTCCGCGCGAAGCTGGTGGCCGACGGGATCACGTTGGCCAGCGACACCGACACCGAGGTCCTCCCCCACCTCATCGCGCAGTCCGTCGAGCAGCAGGACTCGCTGGAGGCCGCGGTGCGGGAGGCGCTGCGCGTCGTCGAGGGCACCTACGGGCTGGTGGTGCTGGACGCGAAGCGGCCCGACGAGCTGGTGGTCGCCCGCAACGGCAGCCCCATCGTGCTGGGGCTCGGCGACGGCGAGATGTTCGTGGCGAGCGACGTCGCCGCGCTGGTCCGCCACACCCGCCAGGTGATCTTCCTGGCCGACGGCGAGATCGCGACGATCACCGCGACCGGGTACGAGGGCTCGCGGCTGGGTCCGCCGACGACGGTGGAGGTCGGCGACGACGCCTACGACCTCGACGGCCACCCCGACTTCCTGTCCAAGGAGATCCACGAGCAGCCCGCCGCTCTGCACCGGGTGCTCGCCGGGCGGCTCGACACCCGCTTCGCCACCTCCCGGCTCGACGGCCTGCACCTCGATCCGCGCGAGCTCCGCGGGATCCGGCGGGTGACGTTCCTCGGCTGCGGATCGGCGCACTACGCGGGGCAGATGGGTGCCGCGCTGGTCGAGGAGCTCGCCCGGGTCCCCGCGGACGCCGAGCAGGCGAGCGAGTTCCGCTACCGCAACCCGCTCGTCGACCCCGACACGCTGTACGTGGCGGTCAGCCAGTCCGGCGAGACCATCGACACCCTCGCCGCCGTCGAGGAGCTGCAGCGCAAGGGCGGGCGGGTCGTCGGCTGCGTCAACGTCATCGGCTCGGCGATCGCGCGGCAGTGCGGGGCGGGGATGTTCCTGCACGCGGGCCCCGAGGTCAGCGTCGCCTCGACGAAGGCGTTCAGCTCGATGACCACGTCATTCGCGCTGCTCGCGCTCCTGCTGGGCCGCGTCCGCGACCTCTCGGCCGCCCACGGCACGCGGCTCGTCGAGGGGCTGCGGCGGCTGCCGGACGCCGTCTCGGACGCACTGCAGGTCGAGGACGAGATCGCGGAGGTCGCCCGGCGCTACGCCGGCTCCCGGTCGATGTTCTTCCTCGGGCGCGTGCGGGGCTCGGCGGTGGCCCGCGAGGGCGCCCAGAAGCTCAAGGAGATCTCCTACGTGCACGCCGAGGCGTACGCGGCGTCCGAGCTCAAGCACGGGCCGCTGGCGCTGGTGGACGCGACGATGCCGTGCGTGATCGTCGTGCCCGACGACGAGCTGGTCGCGAAGAACGTCTCGACGATCGAGCAGGTCAAGGCCCGGGGCGGACCCGTCATCGCGGTGACGAACGCCGACCTGCCCGAGGGCCTCGCCGACGCCGTGATCCGCGTGCCGCGCGTCGAGCCCGAACTCGACCCGATCCTGCTCGGCGTCCCGCTGCAGCTCTTCGCCTACCACTGCGCCGCGGCGCTGGGCCGGGACATCGACAAGCCCCGCAACCTGGCGAAGTCGGTGACGGTGGAATAGGTCCGCGTCAGCGCACCTCGAGCCGCAGCTCACCGTCGAGGACGACCTCCGAGCCGTCCCGCACCGCGCCGGCCACGATCCGGCGCGAGAGCGGGCGCTCCACCTCGCGCGCCACGACCTGCCGCAACCCGCGGGCTCCCGACGCCGGGTCGGCGCGGGCGGCCAGGGTCGCCAGCGCGGCGGGCTCGACCGTCAGCGTGATGCCCTGCGCCGCGAGGCGCTCGCGCGTGGTGTCGAGCGCCAGTCCGACCACCCGCGCCAGCAGGTCGGCGGTCAGCCGCCGGAAGAGCACGACGTCGTCGATGCGGCCCAGCAGCTCCGGGCGCAACGACCGCCGCAGCACCCGCATGACCGGCTCACGGGCCTCCTCGGGGTCGTCGACGATCTTCAGCTCGGCGGCCGCGAGGTTGGACGTCATGATCAGCACGGTGTCGGCGAAGCTGACGGTCCGGCCGTGCGAGTCGGTGAGGCGCCCGGCGTCGAGCACCCCGAGCAGCACGGCCACCACGTCGGAGTGGGCCTTCTCGATCTCGTCGAACAGCACCACCGACGCCGGGTGCCGGCGCACGGCCTCGGCCAGCTCGCCGGGACGGTCGTGCCCGATGTACCCGGGCGGCGCCCCGGTGAGCCGCGACACGGTGTGGGCCTCGCCGAACTCGGCCATGTCGAACCGCACGAGCTCGGTGCCGAGCGCATCGGCCAGGGCCCGCGCCAGCTCGGTCTTCCCGACCCCGGTCGGGCCGACGAACAGCATCGCCCCGTGGGGCCGCTCCGGATCGGCCAGCCCCGCGCGGCCCGCGAGCACCGTGTCGACGACGGTGTCCACCGCCCCGTCCTGCCCGACCACCCGCGCCCGCAGCCGGGCGTCGAGGTCGAGCAGCCGGGAACGGTCGTCCTCGGTGAGGTCGGCGACGGGGATGCCGGTGAGGTCGGCGACCACCCGCGCGACGTCGTCGACGCCCACGGTCGGCCGGCCCTCCGGCTCCCGCATCCGGACCCGCGCCGCCGCCCGGTCGAGGGCGTCGATGGCCTTGTCGGGCAGGTGGCGGTCCCGCACGTGGCGGGCCGTCAGCTCCACCGCCGCACGTCGCGTCGCGGGCGGCAGCACGACCCCGTGGTGCGCCTCGTAGCCGGGAGCGAGCCCGTCGAGGATCGTGATCGTCTGTGCCGGGCTCGGCTCCGGGACGTCGACGGCGGCGAACCGGCGGGCGAGGGCGGCGTCGGGCTCGACGTGGCGGCGGTACTCGGCGGTGGTCGTCGCCCCGACCAGCCGCAGCTCCCCGCGGGCCAGGGCCGGCTTGAGGATCCCGGCCGCGTCCATCGGCGACTCCTGCGCCGACCCCGCCCCGACGATCGCGTGCAGCTCGTCGACGAACAGGATCGTGTCGGGGTGGGACGCCTCGGCGACGAGCGCGGTCAGCCGCTGCTCGAACTCGCCGCGGTACTTGGTGCCCGCCACCATCCCCGCGAGGTCGACCGACACCACCCGCGTGTCCCGGATCGCCGCCGGCACCTCGCCCGCGGCGATCCGTGCGGCCAGCGCCTCGACGATCGCGGTCTTCCCGACGCCGGGCTCTCCCAGCAGGACCGGGTTGTTCTTGCTCCGACGCGCCAGGATCTCGACGACCTGCGACAGCTCGTCGTCCCGCCCGAAGACCGGGTCGAGTCGCCCCGCGCGGGCGTCGGCGGTCAGGTCCCGCCCGTGCCGATCGAGCGTGGGGGTGCGCCTCGAGGTCCTTCCCGACGGCGGGTCCTGCCGGGGTGCGTCCCAGCGGTCGTCGCGCCGGTCGCCCCCCTGATCGTCGCGCCGCTCCGGCTCGTCGAACCCCCCGCCGAAGAGCGCGCCCAGGTCGAGGTCGACCAACCGCCCCAGGAGGTCCTCGAACAGCGGGCCCGGCCCCGGGTCCTCCCGGCGCGCGCGGTCCTGATCAGCCATGCCTCCAGTGTGCGCCCGCCGGCGGGGGGCGCGTCGCGCGCCGGCCCCGGAGGAGTAGGACCGTATTCGTGGGCTCCCTCGCGCTCTACACCTTCGGCCTGCTCGACCCCGCGGCCGATCCGGCCGCCGTGGCCGACTTCGCCCGCCGTGGCACGGAGATCTACGGCACCGTCTGCGAGGCTCCCGGCTTCCTCGGCCGGGGCGACGCCCACCGCGACGGCGACGACGGCTGGGGCGCGTATGCGGTGCCCCTGGGGCTCCCGGACCTCGCGGGACACGATCCCCACGTCCACATCGCGACGCTGAGTCGGTGGCAGGACCTCGCGACCGCCCGCTCGTTCGTCTACACCGGACTGCACCGCGAGGCCCTCCGGCTCCGGTACGACTGGTTTCTGAAGGGCCCCTGGCCGGGGCACGTCGTATGGACCACCGACGACGGTGCCCGGCCCTGCTGGGCCGACGGCGTCGAGCGACTCGAGGCACTCGCCCACGACGGCGAGTCGGCTGAGCACTTCACCTTCGGCTCGCCGAGGGGCCGGGCCTGATGGAACCGCTCACACCGGGCCGGCGCGGTCCACGGCCTCGAGTGCGGCCCCCAGCGCCGCCTCCAGCGGGGCGACGTCCCGGAGGGCCTGGGTGAGGAACAGACCGCCCTGCAGGGAGGCGAGCAGGACCAGGGCGAGGTTCCCGACGTCGGCGTCGGGCGCCAGTTCGCCGTTCTCCCGCAGGGCGACGAGCCCCGCCTCCAGGGCCGCCCGCCACTGCTCGAAGGCTCCGGCGACGTCCTCGTCCAGCGCGAACCCGCTCTTCAATGTCTCGGCGGCGATGGACCCGACGCGGCAGCCACCCAGGCGGTCCCGCCAGTGGTCGACGTACTCGTCGGCCCAGTCCCGCAGCGCCGCCCGGGTGGCGGGTCTCCCCAGGCCCGGGATGCGCTGCGGGTCGGCCGCCTCGGCGGTGCGGCGCGCCAGCACGGCGCGCACCAGGTCCTCGCGGGTGGCGAAGAAGTGGTTCAGCTGCGACCCACTGACCCCGGCCTCCCGGCGGATGTCCTCGTTGCCGGTGTTCCGGACGCCCTGCTCGTAGAACAGCTGCGCGGCCGCCGCGACGATCTTCTCCCGTGTCGCCGCCCCCCGGGCCGTCAGCCGCCGCACCACCTCCGTCATGACGACGAGACTACGGGAACTGGGCTTGACAGACCAGTTCCCTCACCTCTCTACTGGTCTAGCCAGCCCAGTTCACGACCGAGGAGCCCCCGATGCCCTTCGTCCGCCTGACCCTCAACCGGCCCGATCTGCCCCCGCGGACCGTCGACACCCTCGCGAGCACGATCACCGACCTGCTCGCGCAGGACCTGCGCAAGATCGCTCGCATCACCGTCGTCGACGTCGACCTGCAGCCCGAGCGGTCGGTCTACGTCGGCGCCGCCCCCGTCGAGGGCGTCGGCGGCCACCTCGACGTCCTGCTCTCCGACGGGATCAACACCGACGAGGAGAAGGCCGCCTTCATCGCCCACGCCCACGAGGCGCTGGGCCGGATCCTCGGGCCGCTCGCGAGCATCTTCTACGTCGCGATCCACGAGGTCCCGCCCCTGAACTGGGGGTACAACGGCATCCCCCAGGGTGTCCGCGTCGAGGACACCGACTGATGGGCGCCACCTTCACCGACCACGACGTCGACGCCGACGGGGTCCGCATCCGGACCACCGTCGGCGGGCAGGGCACCCCGCTGCTCCTCCTCCACGGGTATCCCGAGACCCGTCTGATGTGGCGGCACCTCCTCGCCCGCCTGGCCGAGGACCGGACGGTGGTCGCGACCGACCTGCGCGGCTACGGCGACAGCGACAAACCCACGCCCGACGACGCCGGCACCGTCTACGCGAAACGGGCGATGGCCGCCGACCAGGTCGCCGTCATGCGGACCCTGGGGTTCGACCGGTTCGACGTCGTGGCCCACGACCGCGGTGCCCGGGTCGCCCAGCGCCTCGTGCTCGACCATCCCGACGTCGTCGGCCGGCTCGCGGTCCTGGACATGCTCCCGACCCGGCACGTCCTGCGCCACCTCGACCTGGCCGTCGCGGGCGCCTATTACCACTGGTTCTTCGCCGCGACCGGCGCGGGCATCCCGGAACGCCTCCTCGCCCACGAACCGGAGTTCTGGCTGCGCGCCACGATCGAACGGCTCCTCGCTCCGGGCGCGAGCATCGACCCGGCGGTCATGGCCGAGTACGTCCGCTGCTTCTCCGATCCCGCCACCATCGCGGCCACCTGCGCCGACTACCGCGCCGGGGGCACGAGCGACCTGGCCGCCGACGACGCCTCCGCCGCCGTCGGCGAGCAGGTCGGGTGTCCCACGCTCGCGCTCTGGGGTCGGGACTCGATCGTCGGGAAGGCCTACCACCCGCTCGAGGTGTGGCGGGAGTACGCCACCGACGTCACGGGGGCCGAACTCCCGGCCGGCCACTTCCTGCCCGAGGAGGTGCCCGACCTGGTCCTCGACCACCTCATCGGGTTCCTCGCCTGATCCCGGGGACGCCCTCAGGAGGCCGCCGCCACCAGCCGGGCGTACTCGCCACCCGCGGCGAGCAGCTCGGCGGGCGGACCCTGCTCGACGATCCGCCCGTCGGCCATCACCGCCACCCGGTCCGCGGCGGCGGCGGTGTGCAACCGGTGCGCGATCGCGACGACCGTGCGGCCGGCGAGGACCCGGTCGAGCGCACGCTCGGTCCGCTGCGCCGACGCGGTGTCCAGCAGGGAGGTGGCCTCATCGAGGACGACGGTGCCGGGGTCGGCGAGCACCACCCGGGCCAGCGCGAGCCGCTGCGCCACGGTGGCGGGCACCGTCCGGGCGCCCGCCCCGACGGCGGTGTCGAGACCCTCCGACAGACCGGCGAGCCACGGCCCGAGCCCGACCACGTCGAGGGCGGCGCGCAGGTCGTCGTCGGTGAACGCACCGGCGGGCAGCAAGAGGTTGTCCCGCACCGTGCCCGTGAAGACGTGGTGCTCCTGGGTCAGCAGCAGGACCTCCGAGCGCAAGGTGTCGTCGTCGAGGGAGGTGACCTCGCGGCCGCCCACCCGCACCGACCCGCCGTCGGGAACCGAGACCCCGGCGATCAGGCGTGCCAGCGTCGACTTGCCGGCCCCGGACCCGCCGACCAGCGCCCAGCGCTCGCCGCGGGGCACCCGCAGGTCGATCCCGCGCAGCACCGGGCGCCCGCTGCGGTAGGCGAAGCGCACGCCGTCGACCTCCAGGCCGGCGTCGGTCTGCGGCCCCACCGCACGCCGGGCCGGTCGCGACGGCACCCGCACGCCGAGGACCCGGCGCAGCGCGGTGGCCGCCACCATGAGGTCCTCGACCCACCACAGCGCGGTCTCGAGCGGTGTCGCCACCGCCTGGGTGTAGACGACCATCGTCGTCACCGTGCCCAGGGAGACCAGCCCCTGGCCGTGGGCCCAGCCGCCGAGCAGCAGCACCGCCGCGAGTGGGAGGACATGGGAGATCTCCAGCCACGGCGTCCAGCGCACGTACAGGTCCCGGAGGTCGCGCTCGGAGTCGACGCCGCCGTCCAGCGCCGCGTGGTCGCCGCGGCGGCGGCTCGGGACGCGACCGAGCGCGTCGAGCGTCCGGGCTCCCGCCGTCGACTCGTGGGCGCGCGCGGCCAGCAGCGCCCAGGCGTCGAGCATCCGGCGCTGGGCGTCGGGGAGGCGGCGCCAGAGCCACCGGGTGGGGAACACGATCGTCGGCACCCCGACGAGCAGGGCGAGGGCGAGCAGCGGGGACGTGACGACCATCGCGACGATCGTCAGCACCACCGTCACCGCCGCCGTGACGACCTCGGGCAGTCCCTGCCGCAGCGCGGAGTCGACCCGGTCGAGGTCGGTGGTGGCGCGGGAGAGCAGGGCCCCCGTCCCGACCGCCTCGACCTGTCCCAGCGGCAGGGCCAGCGCCCGGTCGACGAGCTGCGTGCGGTTCGCCGCGAGCAGGTCCTCCCCCAGGGCGCCGGCTCGCCACCGGGCCGCGCGGCGCAGCCAGGCGGTGAGCAACAGTGCCCCCAGGAAGACGCCGGCGAGGACATCGATGCGGACGGTCGACCGGGTCCCCGAGGCGACCTCGTCGACGATCATCCCGAGCAGCTGCGGGCCGACCAGGCCCGCGGCCGACGCCGTCAGGAAGAGCGCCGTCGTCGTCAGGAAGCGCCCGCGGCGGGCCCGCAGCACCGAGACGGCCCAGGTGAGGGCCTCCCGGGAGGACGCGTAGCCGAGGACGGCGGTCATGGGGTGCTCCCCTCGAGGGTTCGGGTGAGGTCGACGGTGCGGTCGGCCACGTGGCGCCAGGGCGCGGTCTGGGCGAGGACGACCGTGGTGCGGCCCCGGCGGCGCGCGGCGACCCGCGCCGCGATCCAGGCCTCGGTGTGGGCGTCCACCGCCGAGGTGGGCTCCTCGAGGACGAGGACGTCGGCGTCGGTGAGCAGCACCCGGGCCAGGGCGAGCCGCTGCCGCTGCCCGCCCGAGACCTCCCGGCCGCGCTCGCCGAGGACCTCGTCGAGCCCGTCGGGGAACCCGTCGAGGATCTCGGTCGCGGCCGCGGCGTCGAGCGCCTCGTCGACCGTGAGCGCGCCCCGCGGTTCGAGCTCGGCGCGCAGCGGGCCGGAGAACCAGAGGTCCTCCGGGCCCGCGTGGACCACGCGCCGGCGCAGCTCGGCGAGGGCGACCGTGTCGGCGGCGCAGTCGGCGACGGTGCCGCCGTCGTCGAACCGGGCGAGCCGCGCGGCGACGGCGGAGGCCCCCGCCCCCGCGTCCACGACGACGAGCTCGCCCGGGTGCACCGTCAGGCCGGTCGTCGGGTCACCGACCCCGAGCGCGCCGGGCGGCAACGGCGTGCCCCGCTCCCCCGGGTCGTCGAGCAGCGGGCGCAGGGCGAGCAGACGCGCCACCTTCTTCGCGCCGGCCCGGGCGGCGGCGAGCGCCGCGGCCGCCTCCGTCGCCGTCGTGACGGGGACGACGAGGAACGCGGACGCCCCGTAGACGGCGACGAGCTCCCCCGGGCTGATCGTCCCCTCGACCGCGAGCCGCGCCCCGAGCCACGTGATGGCCACGAGGACGAGGCCGGGCAGCAGCACCTCCGCCGCGGCGAGCGACGCGGTGCTGCGCGCGACGTCGAGGCCGGCCGCGCGGACGCGGGTGGTGGCCGCGCCGAAGCGGGCCGCGAACCGGCTCTCCCCACCGACGCCGCGCAGGATGCGCAGCCCGGCGACGATGTCCGCGGCGAGGGCGTTCACCGCCGCGAGCTCGGTGCGCTGGGCGTCGCGACGACGCTGCAGCGGACGCAGCAGGGGGCCGATCCCGACGACGGCGAGGGGCACGCCGACCAGGGCCACGGCACCGAGGAGCGGCGAGCGTCCGAGCAGGCCCACCCCGACGACGCCGAACGCCACGACGGACCCGACGAACCGCCCGGCGGTGTCGAACAGATTGCCGATCTTGTTGAGGTCCGAGGTGGTCACGGCGGTGACGTCGCCGCTGCTCACCTGGGGCGTCAGCGAGGCGCCGAGGCCGAGCACGTGGGAGGTCAGGCGGCGCTGGGTGCTCGACGCGGCGTGCAGCCACATGCCGTGGGACAGGAAGTCCAGCGCCGCACCGGCCGCCATCTGCGCGAGGCCGAGGGCGACGACGAGGGCGACGCCCCCCAGGAGGGCGCCGGTGTCCCCGCCCGCGATGCCGGTGTCGACGGTGTCCCCGGCGACCAGCGGGACGAGGGCGCCGGGCACGAGCCAGAGGGTGCCGACGACGACGGTCGCGGCGACCAGTCCGGGGCGGGCACGCAGGAGGGCACACAGCAGGCCGGTCGCCGTCGGCGGGTCGTCGAGCCGGAGGGGCGGTGCAGGGTAGGGACGGCGGTCGGCCGGTCGGGTGGAGAGTCAAGTGTCGGGGCGCATCGCGCCGACGCTAGGACGCCGACCGGTCGGGGCGCGACCCCGTTTCGCGGCCGGCGGACGTCAGTACTGCTGGACCGACTCGACGCCGGGCAGGCCCCGGACGGTGTCGGCGAAGGCGTCGCACTCGTCGGTGGTCAGCGCGACCGTGCAGGTGATGCTCGTGCAGGAGACGCCCTCGTGGACGTCCACGGCGAAGTCCGGGATCCGGTAGCCCAGCTCGCACAGGCTGGACGCGAGGGACATGACCCCGGGCATCCCACCGGTGGTGACCATGGTGAACGGGCGCGGCAGGCGCGAGGCGCGGCGACCCGGACCGTTGACGGCGCGCTCGATGGTGGCGGCGGGGATGCGGGCGGGCTCGAGCGTGGTCATGACGAAGGCTCCTGGGACGTGCTGGGATCCGCTGACTGGAATCCGAGCCAGGTCTCGGGGAGGTCGTCCACGGGTGCTCACGGCGGCGCGCCGTGGTCTGCGCGCCGGGAGCCTGGCTCACCCGACGCGCTGGGGTACTACCTCTGCCCGCGCGATCATGACGACGATGTTACTCACGCCACCCGGGGGCGCAACCGCTGGGCCCCCGGCGTGGCGCGAAGCGGCCGGCCCGGGCCTCTCCTGCCGGAACGAACGACTCGTTCGTGCAGCCGGAAGCCACGAACGCGTCGTTCGTTCCGGCGCGCTCACGGGTGCACCAGGATCTTGACGTTGGACTCCTTGTGGTCGATGAGCTCGCGGAAGCCCCGGTCGACGATGTCCTCGAGCGCGATCCGGCCGGTGATGAACTGCTCGACGTCGACGGTGCCGCTGCGGATCAGCTCGATGACCTCCTCGTGCCGGTTCGCGTAGGCCAGCGAGCCGACGAGGGTGATCTCGGAGAACACCAGCGAGTTGACGTCGAACGTGGCCGGGTGGCCCCAGATCGACACGTTGACGCAGGTGCCGCCCGGCCTGGTCGACGCCACGGCGCTCGCGAGCACCTGGTCGATCCCGGCGCACTCGAAGGTCACGTCGGCGCCGCGTCCGCCCGTGAGTTCGCGGATCGTCTCCGGGACGTCGACCTCGGTCGGGTCGAGGACGTGGTCCGCGCCCGCCCCCGGGGCCTTGGCCTTCCGGGCCTCGGCCGGCTCCACGACGATGACCTGCCCCGCGCCGGTGGCGCGCAGCGCGGCCGCCGTCACGAGCCCGATGGGACCGGAGCCGAACACGGCCGCCGTCCCGCCCTGCTGCAGGCCGGACAGCTTCGCCGCGTGGTAGCCGACGGCGAGCGGCTCGACGAGGGCGCCCTGCTCGGCGGTCAGCCCGTCGATGCGATGCGCCCAGCGGGCGTCGACGACCATCCGCTCGGCGAACCCGCCCTGGTCGCCGTCGAGGCCGATGAACCCGAGCTGGCGGCAGATGTTGTAGCGCCCGTCCCGGCAGGCCACGCACGTCCCGCAGACGTCGTACGGCTCGACGACGACGCGGTCGCCCTCGGACAGCCCGGTCACGCCCTCGCCGACCTCGGCGATCACGCCGGAGAACTCGTGCCCGAGGGTGATCGGCACGGCGCCGCCGGTCAGGGGATGGGGGGCGGCGTCGGTCGGCGCGAAGATCGGGCCGTCGAGGTACTCGTGCAGGTCGGTGCCGCAGATGCCGCACCACTCGACCGCGACCTGCACCTGACCGGGGGCCGGGTGCGGCTCGGGGATGTCCTCGACGCGGACGTCACCGCGTCCGTGGAACCGGGCTGCCTTCATGAGCGGTCCTCCTCGGTGGGGTGACCTCATCCCACGGGGGTGACCGCCGTCACGGATACCGTTGCAGTCGTGTTGCAGGACCGAACAGACCGGTCATGACGTCGGGCGCGGGGACCTCGATCCCGACGCCCGGCGCGATCCGGTAGGGCCGGGCGACCACGAGGTTGCCCAGCACGCGCCGCAGCCGCGAGAGCTCGGCCCGCACGGTGACGAGGTGGTCGGCGTCGTCGTAGAGCGCCCGGCTCAGGGCGGCGGCGTCGAGTCCGGCCGACCCGGCCTGCATCAGCAGCGCGAGGATCTGCAGGTGGCGCCGCGAGAGGGTGTGCCGCCACGTCTCGCGGCCCTCCACCACGGCGACCGGCGGGTCCGCCGCGAGGTCGAGCCGCAGGCGGGTCGTCCCCTCGCCGCCCACCGGGTGCAGCAGCCAGCCGCCGGGGACCGGTTCGGGCAGGCACGGGCCGAGGCCGTGCACGAGCATGACCTCCCCCGCCCGGGGCGCCCCGACCCGGTCGCGCGGGGACAGTCCGGTGGCGCCGGCGACCCAGCCGTGGTCGTCCACGACGAGCGCGGGGCCGCTCCGCCGGGCCAGGAGCGGCGCGGCGACCGCCCGCAGCGAGTCCAGCCGCTGCTCGTGCTGGGCCCACAGCCCGGACTCGGCGAGCCGCACCGCGGTGTGCACGAGGGCGACGGTGGTCGGGTGCACCGTCGGCGCCGGACCGGAGAGGTCGACGACGCCGAGCAGCTCCCCCGTCCGCGGGTCGTGGATCGGGCTCGCCGTGCACGTCCACGGGTGCTGGGCCCGGGCGAAGTGCTCCGCGGAGAACAGCTGGACCGAGGCGTGCTCGGCGAGCGCCGTGCCGATGGCGTTGGTGCCGACGGACGCCTCGGTCCAGTCCGCACCCGGGGAGAACCCGAGCCCCTCGGCGAGCCGGGCGACCCGCGTCGCCCCCTCGCGCCACAGCACGAACCCGTCCGCGGCGGTGACGACCATGATGTGCTCGGCGTCCTCGGCCACCGCCGTGAGGCTCGCCCGCAGTTGCGGCAGGACCCCGGCGATCGGCGACTCCGCCCGCCGGCGCTCCACGATCTCCGGGGCGGCCGGGTCGGGCAGCGACCGCACGTCGGGGGTGACCCCGAGCGCGAGCATGCGGTCCCAGGACCGGGAGACGACCCGGCGCAGACCCGTCGTCACGCGGCCGCCGGAGAGCCGGGCGTCGTGGGCCTGGTGCAGCAGACGCGCGTGCTGCCGGAGGTCGGTACTCCGCGTCACCGCGCAGACGCCGTCGTCCACCACGTGCACCTCCTGTGGCGCGCAGCATAACCCGGCCTGTGACCCCGGAGACAGGTTCCCGACGGCGGCTCCGGGGCGTCTGGGGCAGGCTCGCGCCGTGGACGTGCGGCGGGCGGTCGACCAGGACGCGGCGGCGATGGCCGGGGTGATCGCCGTCGTCGCGCCGGAGGACACCCTCGGGGCGCAGCCGCCCGTGGACGTCGCCACGCGCGCGGCGGGGTTCCGGGACCTGCTCGCGGGCGACGGCGCGGCCTGGGTGCTCGAGGACGGCGGCGTGGTGCAGGGCTACCTGTCGCTCACCCCGCGCACCCGAGGGGTGTTCGGGCTCGGCATGGCGATCGTCGCGGCGGGCCGCGGGCGGGGCGGTGGGCGTGCCCTGGTCGAGGCGGCTCTGGCGTTCGCCCGGGCCGGCGGGGCGCACAAGGTCGACCTCGAGGTGTGGCCGGACAACGCCCGGGCCATCGCGCTGTACGCCGCGACGGGCTTCGTGGTGGAGGGCCTGCGCGACCGGCACTACCTGCGCGCCGACGGGACGTTGCGTTCGTCGTTGATCATGGCTCGGCGCCTCGGCTGAGCGGAGGCCGGCGCTCCCCCGGTGGCGCGCCTCGCGTCGCTTCGCGAGATGCACATGAGGCAGGACCCGGGACCAGTCCGGATGCCTCACGTGACCCTCGCGGCGGGACGGGGCCGACCGAGCCGGGCCTCGCCACACCCCGGCCGCGCGAGATGCACATGAGGCAGCACCCGAGCCCCGTCCGGATGCCTCACGTGACCCTCGCGGCGAAGCGGCGGGTTCTCCCGCACACCGGTGGGCACCCCCGGCCGGTGACCGAACCGCTGTTCCCCACCGAGCAGGAGTCCCCGACGCCGGCCGTCGCCGTGTCCGAGGCGCCCACCCTCGACGACCTGCGCGAGCGCGCGGCGGGCTGCACCGCCTGCGAGCTGTACGAGGGCACGACCGGCACGGTGTTCGGCACCGGCCCGACGACGGCGCGCCTGATGTTCGTGGGCGAGCAGCCCGGCGACCAGGAGGACCGGCAGCTCTCGCCGTTCGTGGGGCCGGCCGGGAAGCTCCTCGACGAGGCCCTGGTCGAGGCGGGGATCGCCCGCGAGGACGCGTACGTGACCAACGCGGTGAAGCACTTCTCGTTCCGCCGTCAGGGCAACCGGCGCATCCACCAGACGCCGAAGGTCGGCCACGTCCGGGCGTGCCGCCCGTGGCTGGACGGCGAGCTCGCGCTGGTCCGCCCTCACGTGGTGGTCACGCTCGGCGCGACCGCCGGGAAGGCGTTGCTCGGCTCGTCGTTCCGCATCACGAGCGAGCGCGGCGAGGCCCGCGAGTGGGAGGGCACCACGCTGGTGCCGACGATCCACCCGTCGGCCATCCTGCGCGCCGACCCCGCGCGCGGCCAGGACGGGGACGAGATGCGCGCCGGCTTCGTCGCCGACCTCCGGGTCGCTGCGGCCCTCCTGGCATAGGCCCCGGGCCTCCTTCACCGGGCCTACTTCACCCCGGCCGCGTCCATCCCCCGCATCTCCTTCTTGAGGTCGGCGATCTCGTCGCGCAGGCGGCCGGCCAGCTCGAACTGCAGGTCGCGCGCGGCGCTCATCATCTGGTCGGTCAGCTGCTGGATCAGGTCGGCGAGCTCGGCGCGCGCCATCCCGCTGGTGTCGCGGTGCTCCACCACCCCGGAGTGTCCGCGCGTGCCGCCGGCCTCGCCCGCGGCGCGCCGGCCACGTGAGGCGTTGCGGCCGGAGCCACCGATCTCCACCTCGGTGTCCTCGGCCTCGCGGTAGACGCGGTCGAGGATGTCGGCGATGTTCTTGCGCAGCGGCTGCGGGTCGACGCCCCGCTCGGTGTTGTAGGCGATCTGCTTCTCGCGGCGGCGCGCGGTCTCGTCGATCGCGTACTGCATCGACTCGGTGACCTTGTCGGCGTACATGTGCACCTGGCCGGAGACGTTGCGGGCCGCACGACCGATCGTCTGGATGAGCGACCGCTCGCTGCGCAGGAAGCCCTCCTTGTCGGCGTCGAGGATGGCGACCAGCGAGACCTCGGGCAGGTCGAGGCCCTCGCGGAGCAGGTTGATGCCGACCAGCACGTCGTACTCCCCCGCCCGGAGCTGGCGCAGCAGCTCGACCCGGCGCAGGGTGTCGACCTCGGAGTGCAGGTAGCGCACCTTGATCCCGAGCTCGAGCAGGTAGTCGGTGAGGTCCTCCGCCATCTTCTTGGTCAGCGTGGTGACCAGCGTGCGCTCGTCCTTGTCGACCCGTGCCCGGATCTCCCCCACCAGGTCGTCGATCTGGCCCTTCGTGGGCTTGACGATGACCTCGGGGTCGACCAGACCCGTCGGGCGGATGACCTGCTCGACGAACTCGCCGCCGGCCTGGCGCATCTCGTAGTCGCCCGGGGTGGCCGAGAGGTACACCGTCTGCCCGATGCGGTCGGCGAACTCCTCCCAGGTCAGCGGCCGGTTGTCGGTCGCGCTCGGCAGGCGGAACCCGTACTCGACGAGGTTGCGCTTGCGCGACATGTCGCCCTCGTACATGCCGCCGATCTGCGGGACCGTCACGTGCGACTCGTCGATGACCAGCAGGAAGTCGTTCGGGAAGTAGTCGATCAGCGTCGCGGGGGCGGTGCCCGGGCCGCGGCCGTCGATGTGGCGCGAGTAGTTCTCGATCCCCGAGCAGAACCCGACCTGGCGCATCATCTCGATGTCGTAGCTCGTGCGCATGCGCAGCCGCTGGGCCTCGAGCAGCTTGCCCTGGTTCTCCAGCTCGGCGAGCCGCTGCTCGAGCTCCTGCTCGATGGCCTTGATGGCCCGTTCCATGCGCTCCGGCCCGGCGACGTAGTGCGTGGCCGGGAAGATGCGCACGTCCTCGACCTGGTTCACGACGTCGCCCGTGAGCGGGTTGAGGTAGTAGAGCGCCTCGACCTCGTCGCCGAAGAACTCGATGCGGATCGCCAGTTCCTCGTAGGCGGGGATGATCTCCACGGTGTCGCCGCGCACCCGGAAGGTGCCGCGGGCGAAGGCCATGTCGTTGCGCGTGTACTGCACGTCGACCAGCGCCCGGAGCAGGGTGTCGCGGTCGATCTCCTCGCCGACCTCCAGCTTCACCGACCGGTCGAGGTAGGACTGCGGGGTGCCGAGGCCGTAGATGCACGACACCGACGCGACCACCACGGTATCGCGGCGCAGCAGCAGGTTCGAGGTGGCCGAGTGGCGCAGCCGCTCGACGTCCTCGTTGATCGAGGAGTCCTTCTCGATGTAGGTGTCGGTCTGCGCGATGTACGCCTCGGGCTGGTAGTAGTCGTAGTACGAGACGAAGTACTCGACCGAGTTGTTCGGCAGGAGCTCCCGGAGCTCGTTCGCCAGCTGGGCGGCCAGCGTCTTGTTCGGCGCCATCACGAGCGTCGGACGCTGCACCCGCTCGATCAGCCACGCCGTGGTCGCCGACTTGCCGGTACCGGTGGCGCCGAGCAGCACGATGTCGTGCTCCCCCGCCCGGACCCGGCGCTCCAGCTCGTCGATCGCGGCCGGCTGGTCGCCCGCGGGCTGGTAGGGACTGATGACCTGGAACGGCGCGCCGGTCCGCTCGATCTCGCCGATCGGCCGGAACTCCGACTCGGCGAGGGCGTCGTCGGGCAGGCCCTCGGGATTGTCGAGCAGCGTGCCCGTCTCGTGCTCGTGCTGGTCACGCGCGGCCCCGGGGACCTCGGTAGCGAACGCCATGACACGAGGCTAACCCGACCCCCCGACAGTCACGATCCGCCCAGGTCAGGAGCAGGTCAGGGCCGGATCAGGACCCGCAGTCGCACGAGCAGCAGTCGCCGCAGTCGCCACACGCGGAGCAGCAGTCACAGGAGCACTCCGAGCAGTCGACGCAGTCCGGGCACAGCGCGCACGGGTTCTGTCGCGGCTGCCCCGACCACGGTCCGACGAACTCGTCGGCACAGCACAGCTGGCCGGTGCAGCACAGCCCGACCGCCGCGGCGCAGCCGCCGAACGGACCTCGCCGCTCCGGTCCCGACGGTGCCTGCGGAGGATCCCGCGGGTCGGCCACCCGCTCCACCGCCCGCCCGGTCTCGTGCACCAGCAGGGCGTGCGTGAGCCGGCGGGCCGCCCCCGGCTCGAACGACGCCCCCGCCAGCGCCGCCCGGATCCCTCCGACGGCGTCGCGGCAGCGGTCGAGCGCCGTGCCCCGGCTCGATCCCGTCGCGACCAGCGGGTTCCACCGACCGCGCGCGGTGTCCTCCTCGAGGTCAGCCACCGCGTCGAGCAGGTGCGCGAGCCGGCCGAGCAGGCGCCCCGCCTCGTCGAGGGGCGCCACGTTCCCGGGCCGCCCGGCGAGCACCGCGGTGTGCGCGAGCGCCGCACCCACCGCCGCCTCCGTCGGCGCGGTCACCCCGGACAGCGGCGCCCCCGCGCGCGCCTCCACCTCCCGCTGCCGGGGCGGCACCGCCAGCAGCGTCGTCGCGTCGAACCCCACCTCGGCGGCCACCACCGTCCCCGCCCGTGCCCATCGCGCCGCCACGCGACCGCCGACCGCGGCGGCCGGCCGGGAGGCGAACGGGCCGTCGCGGTCCTCGACGTGGTCGACCACCCGGTCGGCCGCGAGCAGCAGCGCGGTCGAGGCGGCCAGCCGCGCACCGTCACCGGTCACGACCGTCGCCGGCCGCATCCCCCGCAGCGGGCACGGGCCGGCCCGCCGGGTCCCGACGACGCCCTGGGCCTCGCCGAGCACCGACACGACCAGCGCGTCGACGTGGGTGGTCACCCGCGCCTGCTGGCCCGCCCCGTCGCGCAACGCCAGGCAGAGGCCGCAGAGGTGCGAGGACCAGAGGGCGTGCAGCTCCGGGGCCAGGTGGTGCCGACACGGACGGAGGAAGCCGAACACCGGCACAGGATCATGGTGGCGCTCCGTGGCCGCCAGCGTCCGTTCGAGGGACTACCGACCCGGCGCGACCGTCGGGCAGGACCCGTCGTCGTTAGGGTCCCGCGACGTGGCCCTGCATCCTCCGAAGGTCGAGACGTTCGCCGTCGCCGCGGGCACGAACACCGACCCGAAGGGGTTCGTCCGGGCCGTCGACCTGTACCGCACCGAGCCGTTCGGGCTCTACCTCGCCCGCCCCATGCCCGACCACCCGACACTGACGCACATGCGCTCGTGGCTCCTGCCCGACCTCGGGATCCGGGTCACCGACTTCACCTTCAAGCCCGGGCACGAGCGCCGGCAGGACTTCTACGTCGACATCGCCGACGTGGTCCGCGACGGCGACACCTGGACGACCACCGACTTCTACCTCGATCTCGTGGTCCACACGGGCGAGCGCACCGAGCTCCTCGACGTCGACGAGTACGTGGAGGCCGTCGCCGCGGGCGTCCTCGCCCCGGAGGCCGCGGAACGCGCGCTCACCACCGCGTCGACCACCCACGTGGGGATCGCCGAGCACGGCCACGACCTCGACGCGTGGCTGGCGACCCGGGGCGTCGTCCTCGACTGGCCCTGGCGCTAGAACGACCGGATCACCGGGCCTCGTCCCGCGCGGACAGCAACCCGCGAGCCACCTCCGCCGCCTCCGGGGCCACCGTCACCCGCGCCGGTCGCGCCGGGTCGGCGCCGCCGAAGCGGCCGTCGCCCGCCGTCGGGAACCCGATGCGCCCGAAGGGGTTCGCGAGCTCGTCGGGAGTGGCCGCGCTGAGCACCAGCAGGTCGATCACGTCCGGCGCGGACGTCCCGGACACCGCCGTCGGGCCGACGTGCTCCACCCGGTCCACCCGGTCGCCGCCCGCGAGCACGAGCCGCGCGGCCAGGCGGCGGGCCTGGTCGGGCCACGTCGGGTCGGCCGGGACGACCTCCTCCGGCCACGGCGTCGCCGTCCCTGCCCGCACGGCGGCCTCGAAGGGCACCAGCCGGTCCTTCCACAGCTCCCGGACCCCGGCGCGCACCTCGTCCTCGGAGCCCACGTTGTCGATCCACACGTCGGCGGCCGCCCGCCGCGCCTCGGTCGTCGCCTGCGCCCGGATCCGCGACCGCGCGTCGTCCTCGGTCATGCCCCGGGTCCGCTCGAGCCGCTCCACGCGGACGTCCTCGGGGGCATCCACCACGACGACGAGCGCGAACGCCGCCCCCATGCCGTTCTCCACGAGGAGGGGCACGTCGTGCACCAGCACCGCGTCGGCGGGCGCGGCCGCGACGAGCTCGCCGGTCCGGGCGCCGATGAGCGGGTGCAGGATGCCGTTGAGCCGCCGGCGCGCCTCGTCGTCGTTGAACACGATGCGGCCCAGGGCCGGCCGGTCGAGCGCCCCGTCGGCGTCGAGCACGTCGGAACCGAACGCCTCGACCACCGCGGCCAGACCGTCGGTGCCCGGCTCGACCACCTCGCGGGCGATCTTGTCGGAGTCCACGACCACGGCTCCCAGCGACGCCAGCTCCGACGCCACCGTCGACTTGCCCGCCCCGATGCCTCCGGTCAGTCCCACGCGCAGCACACGCGCAGTCTGCCCGAGCCGACGATCACGCGAGAGCCGAGTGCCTCGCCGTCGCGAAGAAGGTCTCGAACAGCCCGCGCCGGGCCACGGCGGGCACCTCGAGCGCGACCGCCACGGACCCGTGCTCGCGGGCCCAGGTCAGACCGGTGGTTCCGAGACGGTGCCGACCCGGCCGACGACGCCACGAGAACATCCGGAACCCCCTGGGACTCATGTGACTGGCGGGACGAAAGATACCGGAGTGACCGCCCGGGAGCACCCCCGACACGACGACGGGCCCCCACTCCCGGAGGAGTGAGGGCCCGTCTGACGCTGTCAGGCGATCAGTTGCCCGAGAGCTTCTCACGCAGCGCGGCGAGCTGGGCGTCGCTGGCCAGCGAACCGGCACCGGACTGCGACGGCGGGCCCTGGCCCGGGTCGTCGTCGTCGCGGGGCTCGGCCGACTCGTCGGCGTCGTCGCTGGGCCCGCCCGAGGAGTAGTTGGCCGGGGCCGCCTCGGCGGCCTCCGCCTCCTGCTCCGCGGTGCGCTGCAGCTGCGCGATGTGCTGCTGGTAGCGGGCGTACGCCGCCTGGTACTGGCGCTCCCACTCCTCGCGCTGGGACTCGAAGCCCTCGCGCCACTCCCCGGAGTCGGGGTCGAAGCCCTCCGGGTAGATGTAGTTGCCGGCGTCGTCGTACTCGGCGCCCATGCCGTAGAGCGCCGGGTCGAACTCGGTCTCCGGCGTCATGCCCTCGTTCGCCTGCTTCAGCGAGAGCGAGATGCGGCGACGGTCGAGGTCGATGTCGATGACCTTGACCATGACGTCGTTGCCGACCTGGACGACCTGCTCCGGCACCTCGACGTGGCGCTCGGCCAGCTCCGAGATGTGGACCAGGCCCTCGATGCCCTCGTCGACGCGCACGAACGCACCGAACGGCACGAGCTTCGTGACCTTGCCGGGCACGATCTGGCCGATCTGGTGGGTCCGGGCGAACTGGCGCCACGGGTCCTCCTGCGTCGCCTTGAGCGACAGCGAGACCCGCTCGCGGTCCAGGTCGACGTCGAGGACCTCGACCGTGACCTCCTGGCCGACCTCGACGACCTCGGAGGGGTGGTCGATGTGCTTCCAGGACAGCTCGGAGACGTGGACCAGACCGTCGACGCCGCCGAGGTCGACGAACGCACCGAAGTTGACGATGGAGGAGACCTGACCCTTGCGGATCTGCCCCTTCGCCAGCTGGTTGAGGAACTCGCTCCGCACGGCGGACTGGGTCTGCTCCAGCCAGGCGCGGCGGGACAGGACCACGTTGTTGCGGTTCTTGTCCAGCTCGATGATCTTGGCCTCGATCTCCTTGCCGACGTACGGCTGGAGGTCGCGGACGCGACGCATCTCGACCAGCGAGGCGGGGAGGAAGCCACGGAGGCCGATGTCGAGGATGAGACCACCCTTGACGACCTCGATGACGGTGCCCTTGACCGGCTCGTCGTTGTCCTTGAGCTGCTCGATCGTGCCCCAGGCGCGCTCGTACTGCGCGCGCTTCTTGGACAGGATCAGCCGGCCCTCCTTGTCCTCCTTCTGGAGGACGAGGGCTTCGACCTCGTCGCCGACGGCGACGACCTCGTTGGGGTCGACATCGTGCTTGATGGACAGCTCACGCGAGGGGATGACGCCCTCGGTCTTGTAGCCGATGTCGAGAAGGACCTCGTCGCGGTCGACCTTGACGATGGTGCCCTCGACGATGTCGCCATCGTTGAAGTACTTGATCGTCTCGTCGATGGCAGCGAGGAAGTCCTCTGCCGACCCGATGTCGTTGACAGCAACCTGGGGGCTGCTGTGGCTCGGGGCGGTGTGGGTGTCGATGGACATACGGTGGATGGCTCCGGAATGGGCAGGTCTCGGTCGGGTGGACGTGTTCGTGACCCACGAGGGCGGACGTCGTCCTGACGCTCGAATCGGACCTGCGGGGACCGAGGGGATCGCTGCCCACCGGAGCCGACCGGACGCAGGCGAGACCACTGACGTGGAACACCATCGTATCCACTCGGGCGACGGACCGGCAAACGGGTCACCGCACGCGGGCCGCCCGGCGTGTCGGGCGTGTCCGGATGGCGTGCCAGGATGCGGCGCATGAGCGACGGCGCCGTGGGGGACGCGGAGTCCGTCGCGGCCTCCCGCGCCTGGTGGGACGCCGACGCCGCGGACTACCAGGCCGAGCACGGCGCCTTCCTCGGCGACGCCGACTTCGTCTGGTGCCCGGAGCGTCTCCGGGAGGCCGACGCGCAGCTGCTCGGCCCGACCCGGTCCCTCGCCGGGGCGACGGTCCTCGAGATCGGGTGCGGGGCGGCCTCCTGCTCGCGGTGGCTGGTCGACCGCGGCGCCGACGCGGTGGGCGTCGATCTCTCGATGGGCATGCTGCGCGAGGCCCGTGCCGCCTCCCGGCGCTCCGGCACCGACGTGCCGCTGGTCCAGGCCGACGCCTCCTGGCTGCCCTTTCCCGACGACGGGTTCGACCTCGCCTGCTCGGCCTTCGGGGCCGTCCCGTTCGTGGCCGACACCGCGGCACTCATGCGCGAGGTGGCGCGGGTGCTGCGCCCGGGCGGCCGGTGGGTGTTCGCCGTGAACCACCCGCTGCGGTGGATCTTCCCCGACGACCCCGGCCCGGACGGTCTGACCGTCGCCCACTCCTACTTCGACCGCATCGGCTACGCCGAGTTCGACGACGACGGCCGGGCGACCTACGTCGAGCACCACCGGACCCTCGGCGACCGGATCGCCGAGATCGTGGGCGCGGGCTTCGTGCTCGAGGGCCTCGTGGAGCCGGAGTGGCCCGCGGGGCTGACCGAGGTGTGGGGGCAGTGGTCGCCGCTGCGGGGAGCGCTCTTCCCCGGCACCGCGATCTTCCGCTGCCGGTTGCCGGCCTGATGCCCCGCCACGCGGCGAGGACGGCGCCGGACTCCCCCGCCACGGTCCTCGCGGAGCTCCTCGAGGTGCAGCGTCGCCGGTTCGCCGCCCTCGACGCGCGGCTCCCGGAGGCCGTCGCTCCGCCGCCGGGCGACATCGTCGTGGTCGGGACGCCGCCCCACCGCGTCGCCGGCGTCGTCACCCACCACACCTGGCCCGCGGGCAGCGGGCCGCTGCTGTGGTCGGCCGCCCAGGTCTCCGAGCTGCACCCCGTGGTCGGCGCCGCGGGCCACGCGCCGCTGCACGCCCTGGTCGAGGCCTGGCGGGGCCGCCTGCTGTCCGCCGTGCTGCGGGAGCCGGACTCCGCGGCCACCGTGACCTGGCCGAGCCGTGACGTCGTGGCCACCCGCGTGTTCCTCGACCACGGCCTGGTCCCGCTCGCCGTCCTCGCGGTGCGCCCGCCCGGTCCCCTGCCCGCCCCGCCGCCCGACCCCGCGGTGGACGTCCGCCGGGCCACCCCGGACGACCTGGACGCCTGCGTGCGCCTCGCCCTGGAGGAGCTCGCCTACTCCAGCCAGGTCGGCGGCTCGATCGTGCGGGCCGACGCCGAGGCGGTGAAGCGCACCGCGATCCGCGACCGGCTCACCCGCGGGGAACCCACCTGGATCGCCCTGCGGGGCGACCGGGCCGTCGGGATGATGGAGTGCGGTCGGACCGAGTCGGCGCCCGGGACGTGGCTCGCCGGGCTCCTGCCGCACGGCGCGTGGGGGTACGTGAACTGCGCGTCGGTGACCTCCGCGGAGCGCGGCAGCGGCGTCGGCCACCGGCTCGCCGCCGCGGCCCTGCCGGAACTCGAGGCGACGGAGTCGGGCCTCCCGGGCCGGGGCACCTACCTCTACTACAACCCGCCGAACCCGCTCTCCTCGGTCTTCTGGCCCCGCGTCGGCTACCGCCCGCTGTGGACGCTGTGGGAGGTCCGGCCGGCCGGCGGCCTGCGGTCCGCCTAGGGCCCGCTCCCCGGTCGGAGCTTCCCGACGTCGGGTGCATCCGGGACGTCCTCCGGCCGCCGGTCCCCGTACGCGCTGGTGGCCAGGTCGCGGTAGACCTCGGCGACGCCGTCGAACAGCGAGCGGGTCAGGCCGGCGCCCGCCTGGGTGTCGGCGATGGCGGTCATCTCGTCGACGAACCGCCACGCCTTGGTGGCCGCGACGGCGGCCGCGCGCGCCCCCGCCGTCGGGAAGTCCAGGCGCAGGTCGGCGAGGACCGCGTCGAGGACGCCGTGGTGCTCGGCGGTCACGAGCGCCTGGGCCAGCAGCCCGGTGAAGCCCTTGCGCACGGACGCGGTGCACATCTTGGCGGCGCTGGCCGCGCCGGGCGTCGCCCCGAGGTCGACCCACGTCACGCCCGGGACCGCGAGCGCGGCGACCTCGTCGACACGCTCCCCCGCCAGGAAGATCCTGGTCGGCGACGCCGCGTCGGGCGAGGGCGGCGGCCCCGAGATCGCCGCGTCGACCAGGTCGGTCGGCAGGTCCGCCGCGATGGCCGCGACGGTGTCCGGCGCGACGGCGTTCGCCTCCACCAGGAGCGGGCGCGCCGCGGTCCGCCCACAGGCCGCCGCGATCTCAGCGGCGGCCTCCCGCGCCTGCCCGGGCGGCACGACGCTGACCAGCACCGCGGCGTCGGCGACCACCGCGTCGAGCGACCCGGCGTCGGGCACCTCGGCGTCGGCGAGCCGCCGCGCCGTGGCGGGCGAGCGGCCCGCGGCCGTCGTCCGGACCTCGTGGCCGCCCGCCTGCAGGCACCGGGCGAGGGCCGTGCCCATCGCGCCCGGTGCGTGGATCCCGACCGTCGTCACGCGGGGATCGTGGCGCGCTCCGGCTCGAAGCGCATGCCCTCCTTCAGGTCGCCGCGTCGGAGGGCGACCGCGTCGATGGCGTAGTTCATCGCCAGGGTCCAGGGCTTGCGGTCGCCGCCGCGGGGCAGCTCGTGGATGGAGCGCTGCACGTAGCCGGCCTCGAAGTCGAGCAGCGGGCGCTCCTCGACGGCGGGGTCGCGCTCCGGGGTGGCCACGGCCTGGCCGTGCGCGTCCATCCACCGCAGCAGCCGGCAGAAGTACTCGGCGACGAGGTCGACCTTGAGCGTCCAGGAGGCGTTCGTGTAGCCGATCATGAACACGAGGTTCGGCACGCCGGAGAGCATCATGCCCTTGTAGGCCATGGTGTCGGGCAGCCGGACCGGCTCGTCGTCGACGGTGAGCGTGGCGCCACCGAACAGCTGCAGGTTCAGGCCGGTCGCGGTGATCACGATGTCGGCCTCGAGCTCCTGGCCGGAGGCCAGCCGGATGCCGTGCTCGGTGAAGGTGTCGATCCGGTCGGTGACGATGTCGGCGTCGCCGCGCTTGATCGCCTTGAACAGGTCGCCGTTGGGGACCATGCACATGCGCTGGTCCCACGGGTTGTACGGCGGGTTGAAGTGGGTGTCGACCTCGTAGCCCTCGGGCAGCTGGGCGACCGCCTGCTTGCGCAGGACACCCTTCATGAACCCGGGGAAGCGCTGGGAGATCTGGTAGAGCGCCGTGAGCTGCGCGATGTTCTTGGCGCGGACGATCGGGTCGGCGATCCTCGCCGGCAGCCAGCGCGACAGCGTCTCGGCGATCGGGTCGGTGCGTCCGATCGCGAGCACGTAGCTCGGCGTGCGCTGCAGCTGCGTGACGTGGGCGGCGCGCCCCTCGCCCTGGGTCATCGCGGGCACCAGCGTCACGGCGGTGGCCCCGGAGCCGATGACGACGACCTTCTTGTCCGCGTAGTCGAGCTCCGGATCCCACAGCTGCGGGTGGACGACCGTGCCGCCGAAGTGCTCGATGGCCGGGAAGTCGGGGGTGTAGCCCTGGTCGTAGCGGTAGTAGCCGGAGCACCACAGCAGGAACGAGCAGGTCAGGTGCTCCTCGCCGGCCGCGCCCGAGACCGTCAGGTCCCAGCGCTGCTCGGCGCTCGACCAGGCGGCGGCGGTGACCCGCCGGCCGTAGCGGATGTGCCGGTCGACCCCGTACTCCGCGGCGGTGTCGCGGACGTACTGCAGGATCGACGGACCGTCGGCGAGCGCGACCGAGTCGGGCCACGGACGGAACCTGAAGCCGAGGGTGTGCATGTCGGAGTCCGACCGGATGCCCGGGTACCGGAACAGGCTCCACGTGCCGCCCAGGTCCTCGCGCGCCTCGAGGACGGCGTAGGAGCGCTGCGGGTGCTCGGTGCTCAGGTGGCAGGCCGTGCCGATCCCGGACAGGCCCGCGCCGACGATGACGACATCCAGGTGCTCGGGGACGGCCCCGTCCGCGGTACTCATACGTACCACCCTACCGTGCGGTACCGCCGCGTACCAACCCCTTCTCGCGCGTCGGACTCCGCCGGGCTGCGGCTCCCTAGTGCGCGGCCTGGTCCCACGACCGACCGAACCCGACCGACACCTCCAGCGGCACGTCCAGCGCGAAGGCCGCGCCCATCTCGCGGCGCACCAGCTCGGTGACCTGGTCCCGCTCCCCCGGCGCGACCTCGAGCACCAGCTCGTCGTGCACCTGGAGCAGCATCCGGCTGCGCAGCCCCTCCTCGCGCAGCGCCGCGTGCACCCCGAGCATCGCGACCTTGACGATGTCGGCCGCGCTGCCCTGGATGGGCGCGTTGAGCGCCATCCGCTCCGCCATCTCGCGCCGCTGGCGGTTGTCGCTCGTGAGATCGGGCAGGTAGCGGCGCCGACCGAGGATCGAGCTGGTGTAGCCGTCCTTGCGCGCCTGGTCGACCACCTGGAACAGGTAGTCGCGCACCCCGCCGAACCGCGCGAAGTAGTCCTCCATCAGCTCCTTGGCCTCGTCGGTGGAGGTGCGCAGCTGGGCGGACAGCCCGTACGCGGACAGCCCGTAGGCGAGCCCGTAGTTCATCGCCTTGATCTTCGCGCGCTGCCCGGGGCTCACCTCGTCCTCGGCGACCCCGAACACCTTCGCCGCGGTGACCGAGTGGAAGTCCTCCCCGGACTTGAACGA
Organism: Actinomycetospora sp. NBRC 106378; assembly: GCF_030269685.1. Lineage (GTDB taxonomy): Bacteria > Actinomycetota > Actinomycetes > Mycobacteriales > Pseudonocardiaceae > Actinomycetospora. The sequence goes on along the minus strand of NZ_BSTT01000003.1, from coordinate 36,493 downwards.
CTCGATCAGCTCGGCGTCGACCGACAGGTGCGCCATGATCCGCATCTCGATCTGCGAGTAGTCCGCGGTCATCAGCTCGGCGTAGGCGCCGTCGGCGGAGTCGGCCCCGACGACGAACGTGTCGCGGATCCGTCGCCCCGCCTCGGTGCGCACCGGGATGTTCTGCAGGTTCGGCTCGGTCGAGGAGAGCCGGCCGGTGCGGGCGATCGTCTGGTTGAACGTGGTGTGGATGCGCCCGTCGTCGGACACCGAGTCGAGCAGGCCCTTCACCGTCACCCGCAGCCGCGTGGCGTCCCGGTGCTCGAGCAGGTGCTCGAGGAACGGGTGCGGGTTGGACTCGTTCAGCGTCTGCAGCGCGTCGGCGTCGGTGGTGTAGCCGGTCTTCGTGCGCTTGGTCTTCGGCATCTGCAGCTCGTCGAAGAGCACCACCTGCAGCTGCTTCGGCGAGCCGAGGTTGATCTCCTTGCCGATCACGTCGTACGCCGACTGCGCCGCCGCCTGCACCCGGCCCCCGAACTGCGACTCGAGGTCCTGCAGCGCCGAGACGTCGACGGCGACGCCCGCGGCCTCGAGGTCGGCGAGCACGGCGAGCAGCGGCAGCTCGAGATCGGTGAGCAGGGCGGTGCCGCCCAGCTCGGCGAGGTCGGCGTCGAGCTTGTCCGCGAGGTCGGCCACCGCGCGGGCCCGCAGCATCTCGGTCTGCGCGAGGGTCGCGTCGGCCTCCTCCTCGCCGCCGTCGAGCGTGAGCTGGTCGCCGTCGGAGGAGCCCGTCTCCTCCACTCGCAACTCGCGGCGCAGGTAGCGCAGCGCGAGGTCGGCCAGGTCGAAGCTGCGCTCGCCGGGCCGGGCCAGGTAGGCGGCGAGGGCGGTGTCGCTGGTGACACCCTCCAGGCGCCACCCCCGCCCGCGGACCGCGTGCAGCGGCCCCTTGATCTCGTGGCCGGCCTTCGGGAGCTCCGGGTCGGCGAGCCAGGCGGCGAGGGCCGTCTCGTCCTCCGGTGTCAGCGCCCGGGCGTCGACGTAGGTGGTCTCGCCGTCGGCCGCCGCGATGGCGATGCCGTCGAGATCGCCCGTGCCGTGCGACCAGGTGCCCCGGAACCCCAGCCCCGCGCGGCTGCCGTCGCGGGCGTGCGCGTCCAGCCACGCCGCGACCGCGCCCGGCTCCAGCGCGGACCCGCGGACCTCGAAGCCCTCGTCGGCCTCCGGCTCGGCGGACTGCAGCGTGGAGAACAGCCGTTCGCGCAGGACGCGGAACTCCAGCTCGTCGAACAGGCGGTGCACCGCGTCGCGGTCCCACGCCCGGGCCTCGAGCTCGGGGGGCGTGACGTCGAGCTCGACGTCCCGCACCAGTTCGGTGAGCTGGCGGTTGAGCACCACCGACGACAGGTTCTCGCGGAGCGCGTCACCGGCCTTGCCGCGCACCTCGTCGACCCGCTCGACGAGGGCGTCGAGGCTGCCGAACTCGCGCACCCACTTCTGCGCCGTCTTCTCCCCCACGCCCGGGATGCTCGGCAGGTTGTCGCTGGGGTCGCCGCGCAGCGCCGCGAAGTCGGGGTACTGCTCCGGGGTCAGCGTGTAGCGCTCCAGCACCGCCTCGGGGGTGTAGCGCACCAGGTCGGACACGCCCTTGCGCGGATAGAGCACGGTGACCTGGTCGGAGACGAGCTGGAAGGCGTCGCGGTCGCCCGTGCAGATCGCCACCTGCATCCCCTCGGCCACCGCCTGCGTGGTGAGCGTGGCGATGACGTCGTCCGCCTCGTACCCCTCGCGCATGATCACCGGGATGTGCAGGGTCGCGAGGATCTCCCGGATCAGGTCGACCTGGCCGCGGAACTCGTCCGGCGTCGCGCTGCGGTTGGCCTTGTAGGCCGCGAACGTCTCGGAGCGGAAGCTCTGACGCGACACGTCGAAGGCCACGCCGACGTGCGTCGGTGCCTCGTCGCGCAGCAGGTTGATCAGCATCGAGGTGAAGCCGTAGACGGCGTTCGTCTTCTGCCCCGACGTCGTGGTGAAGTTCTCCACCGGCAGCGCGAAGAACGCCCGGTACGCCAGCGAGTGCCCGTCGAGCAGCAGCAGCCGTGCGCCCCCGGCCCGGTCCCCCGGCGTCGTCGCGGGCTTGTCTGCGGTCTTCGTCCCAGCCACGACGCCGAGTCTGCCAGGGGGGTCCGACAGCCTCGCCCGTCGTCCCTAGGGTGGCGGAGTGGCACAGTCCCCCGAACAGCAGGCCGTCCCCGAGCTCGAGGTCGCCTACCCCGACGAGCAGCTCGGGACGAAGATGGGCATCGAGATCACCGAGTGGGATCCGGCGCGGACCGTCGCCACCATGCCGGTGGCCGGGAACCGCCAGCCCTTCGGCCTGCTGCACGGCGGCGCGAGCGCCGTGCTCGCCGAGACGGTCGGTTCGACGGCGGCCTACCTCAACCGGATCGGTGACCGCCGCCCGGTCGGCCTCGAGCTCGCGTGCACCCACCACCGCTCGGCCCTCTCCGGCCACGTCACCGCGGTCTGCACGCCCGCGTCGGTCGGGAGGACGGTCGGCACGTTCGAGATCGTCATCTCCGACGACGAGGGCCGTCGCGTCTGTACCGCCAAGCTGACCTGCATCTACCGCGACGCGACCCCGCAGGCCTGACGGCGCGTCACCCGGTCGCCACGTCCGGGTGACGTTTGGTCGCACGACCGGGTGGTGACCCACCAGCTGGTCGCGCGCACCCGTGTGCCGCGATCCCCTGCAGCTCCGGACGACCGCCGCGTGGAAACCACCGGCGTCGCGCGCCGTCCGTCACGATCCCACCGCCCCCGGACCGGGGGCGCCCGGAGGCGCGACGGTGACCACGCACGTATCCCCCTGCCCGCCCACGTCCGAGCCGGCCCCCGGCCCCGTCCGTATGGAGGGCTTCTTCGAGGCGATCGCGGACCGGTGGCCCGATCGCGTCGCGGTCGAGGCCGACGGCGAGGCCGTCCGCTACCGCGAGCTGGAGGCGCGGGCCAACCGGCTCGCGTACCTGCTGGCCGCGCGCGACGTCGGCCCCGGCGACCGCGTGGCGGTGCTCCTGCCGCGCTCCGGGCGGACCTACGTCGCGATCCTCGGCGTGCTCAAGGCCGGGGCCACCCTGGTGCCCCTCGATCCCGGGTCACCGGCGGACCGCGTGGCCCACGTGGTCGACGACGCCGAGGTCGCCGTCGTGCTCACCGTCCGCGCGCTGGCGGACCGGGTCACGGGCACCGCCGTGCTCGTCCTCGACGAGGCCGGCGACGAGCTCGCCGCCGCACGCCCCACCCGCCCGGCCGCGCGCCCCGCCGTCGGGACCGCGTACGTCATCTTCACCTCCGGCTCCAGCGGACGACCCAAGGGCGTCGCCGTCTCCCACGCGAGCATCGCCAACTTCCTGACGGTGATCCCGGGGATCTACGACGTCCGGCCCGACGACCGCGTGCACCAGGGCATGACGATCTCGTTCGACTTCTCGATCGAGGAGATCTGGTCCGCCTGGGCGGTCGGCGCGACCGTGGTCGCGGGTCCCGACGACGAGCGCGCCTTCGGCGCCGACCTGGGCGAGCACCTCGCCACGCGGCGGATCACCGTGCTGTGCGCGGTGCCGACCCTGCTCGCCACGGTGCCGACCGAGCTGCCGGACCTGCGCACCGTGCTGGTGGGCGGGGAGGCCTGCCCCGGCGAGATCGTGGAGCGCTGGGCTCGCCCCGGGCGCCGCCTGCTCAACACCTACGGGCCCACCGAGGCCACCGTCACGGCCACCTGGTGCGAGCTGCACCCCGGGCGCCCCGTGACGATCGGCCGGCCCCTCCCGACCTACACCGCCGAGCTCACCGACCCCGACGACCCCGACCACCCGCCGGTCGCCGACGGCGAGGTCGGGGAGATCACGCTCGGGGGACCCGGCGTGGCGCTGGGCTACCTGGGCCGCCCCGAGCTCACGGCCGAGAAGTTCGTCGTGCACCCGGGGACGGGCGAGCGCGTGTACCGCACCGGCGACCTCGGGCGGCTCGACGAGCACGGCGAGATCGTCTACCTCGGACGGGCCGACGCCGAGGTGAAGGTCCGGGGCCGCCGGGTCGACCTGGGCGAGATCGAGAGCGTGCTGCTCGCCGACCACGAGGTGGCCGCGGCCGTCGTGGCCCTCGACCCGGCCTCCGGAGAACTCGCTGCGTACGTGGTGGACCCCGCCGTGGGCGTCGCGGACGCGGACACCCGACGGCACCGCCTGCACGCCGTGGCCGCCGAGCGCCTGCCGCCCTACATGGTCCCGGCCACCCTCGACGTCCTCGCCGCCCTCCCGACCCAGGCCAGCGGCAAGGTCGACCGGTCCGCGCTGCCTCCACCGACGGGGTCGCGGTTCGTGGGGTCGGCGGCCGCCGGCGACACGCCCGCTCCGGGCCCGGAGTCCCGGATCGCCGGCGTCATGGCCTCCGTGCTCGGCCTCGAGGCGGTCCCCGCGACGGCGGACTTCTTCGACGACCTCGGGGGCCACTCGCTGCTCGCCGCCCGGGTGGTGACGGCCCTGCGCGAGGCCGGCTTCGGGGTCGCCGTCCGGGACCTCTACGCCCACCCGCACGTGCGGGGGCTCGCGGCGGTCCTGCGCGACCGGCCCCCGGCGGCCGCCCCGGCGGAACCACCGCTGTGCCACTCCGCCCGGCGCGTGGCCGTGGCGGGTGGGGCGCAGGCGGTCGCCCTCTACCTGGTGCTGCTCGCCCTGACGCTGCCCGCGTCCGTCGTCTACTGGTGGAACGACGGCGTGGTCTCCCCGGCGGTCCTGCTCGAGATCCTCGCGGCCGGGACCGCGACCTATCTCGGCGTCCGCTGGCTGCTGCCGGTGCTGCTCGTGCGGCCGCTCACGCTGGCGCTCCGCCCGGGCACCTACCGGCTCTGGGGCACCGTGTACCTCCGGCTGTGGGCGGTCGACCTGCTGCTGCGGCTCTCGCCGCTGCCCGTGCTCGCCGGCGGCCCCTTCGCGTCGCCCTACCTGCGCCTCCTCGGCGCCCGGGTCGGACGACGGGTCCACCTCGCTGCCTCCGCCGTCAGCGCCCCCTGCCTGCTGCGACTCGGCGACGACGCCTCCCTCGGCTACGGCGTCTCGCTGCGCCCGTGGCAGGTGCGCGGCGGACGGGTCGAGGTGGGGGTGATCACGGTCGGCGCGCGGGCCGTCGTCGGGACGGGCACCGTCCTCGCGCCGGGCTCCCGGGTCGGGGTCGACGCGGCGATCGGCGAGCAGTCCGTCCTGTCCCGGGACGGGCACGTACCCGCGGGCGCCACGGTGGCGGGCTCCCCGCCGGTCCCCGTCGACGTCGCCGACCCGATGCTCGGCGCGATGGGTCGGGCCCGACCGGCCCGCGGCTGGCGCTGGTACCACCTCGTCCCGGCGATCGTGGGCGTCGTCGGGCTGGAGGCCGCGGCGGTGCTCATGGTCGTCCCGACCGTCGTCGCGGTCTGGGCCGCGCTCCTGGCCTGGGGCGTGCTCGCCGGGCTCGTCGCCACGCTGCTCTCCGGCCCGTTGTTCGTCCTCACCGTCTGCGCGATCGTGGCGGGCGGCCGCCGGCTGCTCCTCCCCCGCACCCCGGTGGGCGTGCACCCCGTCCGGTCCGGGCTCGGCCTGCGCAAGTGGCTCGCCGACGCCCTGCTGGTCGACTCGCTGACCTTCACCAACTCGCTCTACGCGACGCTCTACACGCCGGGGTGGATGCGGCTGCTCGGCGCGCGCATCGGCCCCGGCGCGGAGATCTCCACGGTCGCCCACGTCGACCCGGACCTGCTCGACCTCGGCGCCGGCAGCTTCGTCGCCGACATGGCGGGGGTCGGGAGCGCCGTGTTCGCCCGCGGGCGGATGCTGCTGCGTCCGACGGTGGTCGGGGAACGGGCCTTCGTCGGGAACGCCGCCCTCCTGCCCGGCGGCACCCGGGCGGGGAGCGGGTCGCTGGTCGGGGTGGCGACGGCCCCGCCGGCGGTGGTGGGCCGCGACTCGTCGTGGCTCGGCTCCCCCGCCATCCACCTGCCGCGGCGCGAGGACTCCGGGTCGCACCCCGACTCGGAGACCTTCCGCCCGTCCCGACGCCGGGTCCGGCGGCGTCTCGCGCTGGAGTTCGTCCGCGCCTCGCTGCCCGCGTCGCTGCTCGGGCTGGCCGTCTACCTGCACCTCACGGCGCTCTCCACCGTCGCCGACGGACGACCGCTCTGGGTCCCGGCGTTCGTGGCCCCGTTCCTCGCCGCAGCGGCGTCGGCGTTGGTGATCGCCTACGTCGCGGCGGTGAAGCACCACGTCGTGGGGACCTACCGCCCGCGCACCGCTCCCCTGTGGGACGAGTTCGTGCGCCGCTCGGAGTTCGTGACGGGGCTCTACGAGGCGGCCGCGGTCCCCGCCGGGCTGGATCTGCTCACCGGCACCCCGTTCCTGCCCTGGGCGCTGCGGCTCCTCGGTGCGCGGATCGGAAGCCGGGTGTGGCTGGCGACGACCTACCTCACCGAGTTCGACCTCGTGGAGGTCGGCGACGACGCCGCGGTCGGCCGCGAGGTCTCGTTGCAGACCCACCTGTTCGAGGACCGCGTCATGAAGCTGTCGACGGTGCGCGTCGAGGCGGGCGCGACGGTCGGCGACCGCTCGATCGTGCTCTACGACGGCGAGGTGGGGGCGGGCGCGGAGCTCGGCCCGCTCAGCCTCGTCATGAAGGGCGAGCAGCTGGCGGCCCGGAGCCGGTCGGGCGGGATCCCCGCCGAGGCGGTGGCGGCGTGAGTCTCGCGCTCGTCTACGACGGCCCCGCCACCCTGCCGGGTTGCCCCGAGGCGGTGGCGGCGCTGCTCACCGCGCACGGGTTCGACGTCGCCACCGTCGGCCCCGACGGCGACCGTCCGCTGGAGGCGGAGGTCCTCGCGGGGGCCGCGCTGTACGCCCAGCCCGGCGGCGGGAGCCTGCGGCACGCCTGGCGGCACCTGCGCCGGCACCGGCGCGTGCTGCGCAGCTGGGTGGCGGACGGCGGGTCCTACGTCGGCTTCTGTCTCGGCGCGTACCTCGCCGGGCGGGGACCGGGGCTGGGCCTGCTGCCCGGCGACACCGACCAGTACGTCACGTCGCCGCACGCGACCGTCGACGACCCCGACGCCGATGCCCTCGTCGAGGTCGACTGGCGGGGACGTCGCCGGACGCTGTTCTTCCAGGACGGCGCCCGGTTCACCCGCACCGACGGGACCGACGTCCTCGCCCGGTACCCCGGCGGCGAGGTCGCTGCCCTCGTCGCCGCGTACGGGCGCGGCCGGGTGGGGGTCGTCGGGCCGCACCCCGAGGCGACCGCCGACTGGTTCACCGACGTCGGGCTGCCCGTCCACGACGCCCGGGACCTCGCGGACGACCTCGTCACGGCGGCGACGACGTGATCCGCACGACCCTCGTCGCCCTCCTGGCCACGCTGCTCGTCGCGTGCTCACCGGGTCCGACCACTCCTCCGCGGGCCGCCCCGGACCCGGCCCGGCCCGTGGTGTCCCTCGCGTTCGACGTCGCCGACGACCTGCGCGGTGCGACCGGCCGCGAGCAGGTCGCGTTCACCCCCGACGCCCCGGTCTGCGAGCTGGTGTTCCGGGCGTGGCCGAACGCGCCGGTGTCGGCCGCGGCGGGCAGCTCGCTGCGCGTCGACACCTCGGCCGTCGACGGCACCCCGGTCGCGCCCCGCGTCGAGGCGGCCGGTGCCCCGGCCGGGGCGCCGGGCACGCTCGTGACGCTGCCCCTGCCGTCCTGCGTGCCCGCCGGTCGCACGGTGACGGTCGACCTCGGCTTCACGCTCGCGCTGGGGCCCGACGCCGACGACCGGCTCGGCACCTCGCGCGGCGTCGCCTGGTTCGGCTCGGCCTTCCCGCTGCTCGCGTGGGTCCGGGGCCAGGGCTGGGTCCGGACCCCGGCCGCGACCGCGCCCGGGGAGAACGCGGTCTCGGAGGAGTTCACGCTGCGCTCGCTGGAGGTGACCGCGCCGAGCGGCCTCGCGGTGTCCGGGGTGGGCCGCGCGGTGGGCACGACCGACGCCGCCGGACGCACCACCCATCGCTTCACCGCCGACGCCGTCCGCGACGTCGCGGTGGCCGTGGGCCCGTACGAGGTCGTCGAGCGGGACGTCGCCGGCACCCGCCTGCACCTGTTCCTGCTCCCGGGGACCCGCACCGACCCCGACCGCTGGGTCACGGAGATCGACACCGCGATCGGCCGGCTCCAGCCGTTGCTCGGCCCGTTCCCGTACCCCGACCTCTGGGTCGCGCTCGCACCCGGCCAGTCGTCGGGCATCGAGTACCCGGGCGCGCTGCAGTTCGGCGACACCCGACCCGGCGACCTCCCGAGCCTCGCCACCCACGAGCTCGCCCACCAGTGGTTCTACTCCCTGGTCGGCAACGACCAGGGCCTGCACCCGTGGATGGACGAGGCCTTCGCCACCTGGGCCGAGGCGGTCGCCACCGGCCGACCCGACGAGTACTCCCTCGACGACGTGCCCCGCCGCCTCGACGGCCGCCTCGGCGACCCCCTGTCGGCGTGGGACGGGAGCTTCGACCGCTACGAGACCGGCGTCTACGTCCAGGGCGCCGCCACCCTGCTCGAGGCCCGACGACGGGTCGGCGCGCCCGCCTTCGACGACGCGGTGCGCCGCTACCTCGCGGTGAACGCCCACCGCGTGGCGACCCCCGCGGACGTGGCCGCGGCCTTCCGCGACCTCCCCGCCGTGACCGACCTGCTCACCTCCCGCGGCGCCCTGCCGCACCCCTGAACCCTGCTGCCCCTCCCGAGGAGGACCCGCGATGACGCATGCCCGCACGCTGCCGGCCCCACCGGTCACCGAGGACCCCGCACCCCCGCGGGAGCGCATCCTCGGGGTCGACGCCGCCCGTGGCCTCGCCCTGCTCGGGATGATGGCCGTGCACGCGCTGTACGAGACCGACGCCGCCGGGAACGCGACGTGGACCTCGGTGCTCGCCGGCGGGAAGTCCGCGGCGCTGTTCGCGCTGCTCGCGGGGGTCGGCATCGCTTTCACCACCGGCCGCCGCCGCGTCCCGCTGCGGAGCGATCGCGCGCTCCCCACGGCGGTGGCACTCGTGGTGCGCGGCCTCGCCGTCGGGCTGGTCGGGCTCGCCCTCGGAGGCAACGACCCGGAGATCGCGGCGGTGATCCTCGCCTACTACGCGCTGCTGTTCGTGGCCGCGGTGCCGCTGGTGTTCCTCGGGCGGCGCACCCTCCTCGCGCTGGGCGCGGTCCTGACGGTCGGGGTCCCGTTCGCGAGCCAGGCGCTCCGGGCCCACCTCCCGGTCGCCACGGGGATGAATCCGTCGTTCACGTGGCTCGTGGACGACCCGGCCGGGATGCTCACCGAGATCGCGGTCACGGGCTACTACCCCGTGCTGTCCTGGCTGCCCTACCTGTGCGTCGGGCTGGCCGTCGGCCGGATGCGCCTGTCGTCGGCACGGACGGCCGCCGCGCTGGCGGGGGTGGGTACCGCGCTCGCGGTCACGGCGGCCCTGGTCTCGGACCGGCTGACGGAGCGGGCTCTGCCGAGCATCCTGGCGGCCTCGGCGGGCGCGGACCCGGAGACGGTCCACGAGGCCCTGACCGTCGGCCCGGACGGGGTGACGCCGACGACGACCTGGTGGTGGCTCGCCGTCGACACCCCGCACTCCTCCACGCCACTCGACCTCGCCCTCACGATCGGGGTCGCGCTCGCGGTGCTCGGGGTCGCGCTGCTCGCCGACCACGTCCGGCGCCCGCGGCCGCGGGCCGCGCTCGACGTGGTCCGTGCCCCGCTCACCGCAGCCGGCGGGATGACGCTGACCTTCTACGTCCTGCACGTCCTGTTCATCAACTCCGACTTCGACGTCTACGGCCCGACGACGGGCTACCTCATCCAGGTCGTCGCCGTGCTCCTGCTCGGCTGGGGCTGGCGCGCGACCGCGGGCCGTGGCCCCCTCGAGGCCGCCGTGACCGCCCTGAGCCGGCGGGCGGCCCGGGCGGTGGCCCGGCCCGGAACGCACGAACGGGCCGTCCGTCACGGTGCATCGTGACGGACGGCCCGTTCGTGCCGTTCCGTGGTGGCCCTACGACACGCCCAGGTACGCGTCCTGGATCGTCGGGTCGGCGAGCAGCTCGGAGCCGGGGCCGGAGCGGGTCACCTCCCCGGTCTCCAGCACGTACGCCTGGTGGGCGAGCCCGAGCGCCTGCGTGGCGTTCTGCTCGACCAGCAGGACCGTGACGCCCTCCCGGTTGATGTCCTCGATCACCCGGAAGATCTGCTGGATGAACTGCGGGGCGAGCCCCATCGAGGGCTCGTCGAGCAGCAGGAGCCGCGGTCGGGCCATCAGCGCGCGCCCGATGGCGAGCATCTGCTGCTCGCCGCCGGAGAGCGTGCCGCCGACCTGGTTGCGTCGCTCGGCCAGACGCGGGAAGTACGTGAACGCCCGCTCCTGGTCCTCGGTGAACTCCTTCGAGCGCCGGTCGGACCGGACGAACCCACCCATGTCCAGGTTCTCCAGCACCGTCATGCCGGGGAAGATTCCGCGACCCTCGGGCACCTGGCAGATCCCCTTGCGCACGCGCAGGTCCGCGCGGACCTTCGTCAGGTCCTCGCCGTCGAAGGTCATCGACCCCGACTGCAGGCCCAGCAGTCCGGAGATCGTCTTCATCGTCGTCGTCTTGCCGGCGCCGTTCGCGCCGATCAACGAGACGATCTGTCCCTCCTGCACGGTCAGCGAGATGCCGCGCAGCGCCTGGATGCGCCCGTAGGCGACGTTGACTCCCGCGAGCTCGAGCAGGCTCACTCGTCCACCGCCGTTCCGAGGTAGGCCGACACGACGGCGGGGTCCCGCCGCACCTCGTCGGGCACGCCGTCCGCGATCTTGCGGCCGAAGTCCAGGACGACGAGGCGGTCGGTCACGCCCAGCACCACGCGCATGTCGTGCTCCACGAGGACCACCGTGAACCCGTCGTCGCGGATCTTGAGGATGAGCTCGGAGAGCGCGTCCTTCTCGACCGCCGAGAACCCGGCCGCCGGCTCGTCGAGGCAGAGCAGCTTGGGCTCCGTCGCGAGCGCGCGGGCGATCTCGAGCCGGCGCTGGTCGCCGTAGGGCAGCGACGTCGCCTTGTCCGCGGCCCGGTGGGCGATCCCGACGAACTCCAGGAGCGCCATCGCCTTGTCGACCGCCTCCCGCTCCTCGCGACGGTGCCGCGGCAGGCGCAGCAGCGCCCCGGGCACCGAGGTGCGGTGCCGGGCGTCGGTGCCGACGACGACGTTCTCGAGCGCCGTCATCGCGCCGAAGAGCCGGATGTTCTGGAACGTGCGGGCCACGCCCGCCTGGATGATCTTGTACCGCTTCATCCGGGCGAGCGACTGGCCCTCGAGACGGATATCGCCCTCGGTCGGCCGGTAGACGCCGGTGACGATGTTGAAGCACGTCGTCTTCCCGGCGCCGTTCGGTCCGATCAGGCCGAGGATCTCGCCCCGGCGGACGTCGAACGACACGTCGTCGAGCGCGGTGAGCCCGCCGAATCGCACCGTGAGGTTCTGCACCGCCAGCAGGGTCTCCCCCGCCGACACCGCGATCTCGCGGTCCGCCGCCACCTTCTCGGCGACCGCGGCCTCGTGCTCGGCCCGCTCCTCGGGTGCCATCTGCTCGACGGCCTCGAGCAGGCCCTCCTCGGACGCTGGACTGCTCACTCGCCACCTCCCTGCGGACGGGACCCGGACCTGTCGTCGGGAACGGCCTCCGGGGGTTCTCCCGCGGGTCTGCTCGACGGCGTCAACGACGTCGGCGCGACGCCGGTGCCTGACCCGAAGAGCTTCTGGTAGGCCTGCCGGCCGTAGGTGAGCAGGTGCTGGCGCATGCCGAGGATGCCCTGCGGTCGGAAGATCATGAGGATGATCAGCGCGAGACCGAAGACCAGGAAGCGGTACTCGGGCTCGAACTGGAACCGGTCGGGGATGTAGGACACCAGGAACGCCCCGACCACGACACCGATCTTGTTGCCCTGCCCGCCGAGGACCACCGCGGCGAGGTAGAGGATCGAGGTGGTGACGTCGAAGCGCTGGTTGTTCACGAAGCCGACCTGCGCGGCGAACAGCGTGCCCGACAGGCCACCGACCGCGGCACCGATCGCGAAGGCCCAGATCTTGAACCGGTAGGTCGGGACGCCCGTGAGTTCGGCGGCGTCCTCGTCCTCGCGCACGGCGATCCACGCGCGCCCGACCCGCGAGCGCTCCAGGTTCCCCATGAACAGCAGGACGATGATGACGATGGTGACCGCGAGCCAGTAGAAGCCCTGAGCGTCGTTCTGGGTGAAGATCGGCGTGCCGTCGGAGTACGTGCCGCCGGGCCGCGCGATGTCCTGGAAGCCCCGGTTGCCGCGCAGCGGGTCGATGTTGTCGGCCAGCAGGCGGACGATCTCGCCGAAGCCCAGCGTGACGATCGCGAGGTAGTCGCCGCGCAGCCGCAGCGTCGGCGTCCCCAGGATGACCCCGGAGATCATCGTGACGACCATGGCGATCGGCACGATCACCAGCCACGGGAAGCGCACGCCGAGCTCGGAGTCCGGCGACGAGAGCAGCGCCGCGGTGTAGGCGCCGATCGCGAAGAAGCCGACGTAGCCGAGGTCGAGCAGGCCGGCCTGCCCGATGACGACGTTCAGCCCGATCGCGATGAGCGCGAACACGGCCGCGTTGAACAGCGCGATCGGGAACGAGGTCGCCGGCTCCGTGGTGATGATCGGCGGGTTGAGGACCGGCAGCAGGTAGATGATCGCCGCCACCGGCACGAGCAGGCCCCACTGCTGGGCCCGGGTGCGGGCGTTCCACCAGCGCGAGATCTCGCCGCGGCGGCTCGGCTTCGCCGGGGTCGCCGGGGCCGGGCGCTCTTCCGTCGTCGTCATACTCTCGCCTTCCCGAGCGACTCGCCGAGGATCCCGGTCGGCCGGAACATCAGGACGCCCACGAGCAGCACGAACGCGACGACGTCACGCCAGTCGCCGCCGAACAGGGACTGCCCGTAGTTCTCCGCGATCCCGAGGATCAGCCCGCCGAGCAGGGCGCCGCGCAGGTTGCCGATGCCGCCGAGGACGGCCGCGGCGAACGCCTTGATCCCGAGCAGGAAGCCGCCGTTGAAGACCGCGCCCTGCGGGATCGTCATCAGGTAGAACAGCGCGGCCGCGCCGGCGAGCAGGCCGCCGAGCAGGAACGTGATCATGATGACGCGCTCGCGGTTGACGCCCATGAGGGTCGCCGTGGCGGGGTCCTGGGCCACGGCGCGGACGCCGCGGCCGAGGCGGGTGCGGTTGACGAACGTGTCGGCGATGACGAACAGCGCGAGCGCCGCCACGATGATGATGATCTGCAGGTTCGTCACCGGGGCGCCGAAGATGCGGAAGACCGGCTCGGGCGGCAGCAGCCGGATCGTGCCCTCGGGGTTCGACCCGCGGGTGATCCGGAAGACCTGCTGGATCACGAACGACGCGCCGATCGCGGTGATGAGGAACGCGAGGCGCGGCGCGTTGCGCTTGCGCAGCGGCCGGTAGGCCACGCGTTCGAGGATCACGGCCGCGACGCCCGCGAGGATCATGCCGACGGCGCCCGCGAGGACCAGGTTGGCGATGATGCCCGCGAGCGGGACGTTCGGGGTCTGCCCGGGCTGGAAGCCCAGCGCGAGGAAGGTGAAGTACACGCCGAACACCCCGATCACGAAGATCTCGGAGTGGGCGAAGTTGATGAGCTGGAGCACCCCGTAGACCAGGGTGTAGCCGAGGGCGACCAGGGCGTAGATGCTCCCGTAGGAGAGCCCGTTGATCGTGTTGGCCCAGAAGCGGTCGAGGAACAACCCGACGTCGAAGTTGATCCACGGCCCGGTGCCCTGGGTGACCAGGTCCGTGACTGCGGTGAGGGTGTGGATGACGCTCTCCCTGGGGGCGCCGGCGGCCGGGTCCGGGTGGGCCGGCCGGGGGAACGCGGCGATCGTGTCAGACGCCGCGGGGGCGGACGTGCGACGGCCGCGCCCGGGCGGGTGGCCCGGACGCGGCCGTCGAGGTGGTGATCAGCCGGAGATCGGCGAGTCCGTGACGATCTTGTCGCCGTCGACCCGGTAGACGTACACCGGCGTGTCGGTCAGCTCACCGTTGGGCTGCCACTGGAACTTCTTCGTCAGGCCCTGGCCGTTGTAGGACTTGACGAAGTTGAGCAGCGCCGGACGCGAGTTCGCGCCCTTGTCGATGCCCTGCAGCAGGATGGTCGCGGCGTCGTACGCCTCGGCCGAGTAGGTCTGCGGCGGGGTGTTGTAGGCCTGCTGGTAGGCCTGCGTGAAGGCGGTGAAGCCCTCCTGCGGGACGCAGGGGCAGGTCAGGAACGAGCCGTTGGCCGCACCGGCGGCGTTGACCACGTACTGCTCGTCCTTGACGCCGTCCGGGGCGACGAACGGCGTCTGGACGCCGGCGTCACGCAGCTGCTGGATCAGCGGCGCGGCCTCGGTGTAGTAGCCGGCGTAGAAGATCGCCTGCGGGGCGGCCTGCTGGATCTGGCCGACCGTCGCGGAGAACTCCTTCTGGTTGGTCTTCACGTCGCCCTGGCAGGACGCGACCTGCGGGCCGAGCGCCTGCGAGACGGCGGTGGCGAGGCCGATGCCGTAGTCGGAGTCGTCCTTGATGACGCAGATCTTCTGCGGGTTGAACTTCCCCTGCATCCACTTCGCGGCGGCCGGCCCCTGGACGGCGTCGTTGCCGAGGCCGCGGAAGAAGTTGGTCCAGCCGTTCTGCGTCAGGCCCGGGTTGGTGGCCGACGGCGTGATGTTGACCAGGCCCGCGGCGTTGAGCGCCGGACCGACGGCCTTCGATTCGCCCGAGAAGGGCAGGCCGACGATGCCGAGGACGGCCTGGTTGTTGATGACGGCCTGCGTCGGGCCGACGGCCGTGTCGGGCGTGCCGCCCGAGTCGGCCTTGACCAGGGTGACCTGGCAGCCCGCGTTGGCCTGGTTGTGCTGGTTGACCGCCAGCTCGGTGGCGTTGGCGATCGCCTGGCCGAGCGCGGCGTTCTGGCCGGCGAGGGTGCCGACGTACGCGATCGAGGTGCCGGGCGCGCACCGGCCCTGGCCGTCACCGGCGGGCAGGACGGCGTTGTTGGGCTGGGCGGGGGCGGGGGCTGCGCTGGTCTGCGCCGGACCGCTCCCGCTCTGGTTGGCGCAGCCGGAGAGCACCAGAGCCGCTGCCGCGACCAGGGCGCCCGCGGCGGCGAACCGACGTCGGACCACTGAAACAACCTCCATGCTGGTGTGCTCGCAGAGCGACCGTTGAAGTTCCAAACTCCGCCGGTCGGGTGGGAAACATAGACCCAAATCTCTGCGAGGAACAGCAGGCGTCCCGTTGGTATCGGAGCCGTAACGTCGGGTTCGCCGGTTGTGAGGGGCCGGTGAGCGCAAGCGCTTAAGGTTGGGTACGCTCCGGGGTCCAGCGCCCTCCGACCAGCCGATACACCGCGACGGCGTCGGTGCTGACGTCCCCGAACCGGTCGAACGAGAGAGGCCCGGTGACTCCGTCCGCGTCCGTGGACTGGACCGCCTGGTCTACCGCGGGTCGTTGATCGGTCGACCACTCTCCGCCACCACGACCATTCACCACGGCCGCCACAGCGTCGAGCACGACGTTGGCCGCGTCGAAGCTGAAGGCGCCGTACTCGCCGTAGGACTCGGCGTACCCGCCCGCCCGGTAGGCGGCGAGGAAGGCCTGGGCGCCGGGCATCGTCTCCGGCGGCGCCCCCACGGAGGTGCCGAGGTCGCCGTCCTGTCCCCCGGCCGCGGCGTAGGCGGGGTTGACCATGCCGTCCCCGCCCATCACCGGTCCGCCGGCACCCGCCAGGGCCTCGGAGAGCGGTCCGCCCGCGGGGTACTCACCGCCGTAGAACACGGCCTGCGGGCGGGCGGCGCGCACGGCGGCGACGGTGGCGTCGCGGGCCGAGGCGGGCGCGCTCGCCGGGAGGGTCTGGCGGAGCACCACCTGCCCGCCGCGCGTCTGGAACTGCTTGACGAACTCCCCCGCGATGCCCTCGCCGTAGGTGTTGCCGTCACTGACCACCGCGACCCGGGTCCGTCCCGTGCCCGCCAGGTAGTCGGCGGCGAGCGGTCCCTGCACCGCGTCGGTGGCGACCACGCGGAAGTAGGTCTGGTACTGCCGCAGCGGGGCCGTGACGGGGTTGGCCCCGCGGGTCAGCGAGACGTTCGTGTTGCCCGGCGACACCTGCACGACGCCCGCGTCGCTCAGCACCGGCTGCACGGCCTGCGCGGTCGAGGAGTTGTACGTGCCGACGACCCCGACGAGGCTCGGGTCGGCGACCAGCTGCCGGGCCGCCTGCGCCCCCGTCGCCGGGTCGGCGCGGTCGTCCCGCGCGTCGAGCGCGAGGCGGTAACCGGGGATCGCGCACCGCTCGTTGGCCTGCCGGACGGCGAGGTCGGCCGCGTTGCGCATGCCCGCCCCGACGTTCGCGAGCTCGCCGGACAGCGGGGCGATCAGACCGAGGGTCAACGTGCCCCGGTCGGTGCCGCAGTCCCCCGGCGAGGAACCCCCCGCCCCGCAGGCCGTGAGGGTCAGGGCAGCCGCGACCACGGCCGTCACCAACGCTGCGGTTCGCCTCATGGCCGGACACCGTAGGTCACGATCAGGTGAACCCCGGGGGCGGGTACGTCCGTTACTGCAGGTCAGCGTCGTCGGTCACTCACGCGGCCGATCGACGCACCGTCACCGTGATCGTCTCGGGGCCGGCGCCCCTCGGTCAGCCGAACGTCTCGATGACCGCGTCCGCAACGACCTTCATCGAGGTGCGCCGGTCCATCGCGGTGCGCTGGATCCAGCGGAAGGCGTCCGGCTCGGTCATCTTCTTCTTGGCCATGAGCAGGCCCTTCGCCCGCTCGACCGCCTTGCGGGTCTCCAGCCGCTCCGTGAGGCCGGCGACCTCGTCCTCGAGCGCGCGGACCTCGGCGAACCGGCTGGCCGCCACCTCGATCGCCGGTACCACGTCGGTCTTGGTGAACGGCTTGACCAGATAGGCCATCGCGCCCGCGTCGCGCGCCGAGTCCACGAGCTCGCGCTGGCTGAACGCGGTCAGCATCACGACGGGGGCGATCCGCTCCTGCGCGATGGTGGTGGCGGCCTCGAGCCCGTCGGTGCCCGGCATCTTGATGTCCATCATGACGAGGCCGGGCCGCAGCTCGCGGGCCATCTCCACGGCCTGCGCCCCGTCGGCGGCCTCGCCGACGACGTCGTAGCCCTCCTCGCGGAGCATCTCGACGAGGTCCATGCGGATGAGCGCCTCGTCCTCCGCGACCAGGACCCGGAGCGCCTCGCGGGGCGCCTCCTGCGGCTCGGGGGCGGTGTCCGCCTCGGCGACGATGTCCGCGGCCTGCTGGCTCATGGGCGGGTCCTCCTGTGCGCGTCTTTGCCGCTCGTACCGCCCTACGTCTCCCCCGAGGGGCGGGCCGAACCTCGTTCCCGTCGCTGGCGGGCTCGATTCAGTGCAGCCTAGCGAGCTGTTCCGGTCGGCCGTCGACGACGAGCGTCATGATGAGGGCGCTCTCACAGTGCGCGGCGACGACCTCGGAACCGCGCGTGTGGCCGTGCGCGCCGCGGCGAGAGCTGCACCAGGCAGCCCGACCCGCCCGCCGACCTGCTCCATGTGCCACTCGCGGCGAGATGGTGCCCCCGGTGGGATTCGAACCCACACTGTATGGAGTTTGAGACCATTGCCTGCTGCCAATTGGGCTACGGGGGCTACTCCGCTCGGTCGTGCAGTTCCCGATCCTAGTGCAGTCGGCTGCGCGTCCGAGATGCGGTACTGGGTCGGTCGCTCCCATCCTCGACCTGATTGTCAGGGGTTCGGGCCACCATTCCGCCGTGCACGATCGCGCCGCGGTGGACGCCGCTCTCGCCCTCTTCGACGACGGCCTGGCCATTCGTGCGATCGCGCGGCGACTGGGCCTCCCGCCGACCACCGTGTGGCACTGGTGCCGCGGTCGACGGGACGAGTCCGTGTCCGAGGACTCGCGGCGGGAGCGCTGCGCGCGGTGCCACGGGACCGACCTCGACCGGCACGAGTACGCCTACCTGCTCGGCCAGTACCTCGGAGACGGACACATCTCGGTCGGTCGCCGCGCGGTGGCGTCGCTGTCGGTGTTCTGCGCCGACGACTGGCCGGGGATCCGGGACGAGGTCGACCGGGCGATGCGAGCGGTGATGCCCACCTCGTCGGTCTCCCAGGTCGTCCGGACGGGCTGCCGGGAGGTCAAGAGCTACTCGACCCACTGGGCCTGTCTGTTCCCGCAGCACGGGCCGGGACGGAAGCACGAGCGGCCGATCGTCCTGGCCCCGTGGCAGGAGGACGTCGTGCGCGAGCACACCGGACGTCTGCTGCGCGGGCTCATCCATTCCGACGGGTGCCGCACCCTGAACTGGGCGCGTCCCCGACCCGACGGGAAGCGCTACGTCTATCCGCGGTACTGGTTCTCCAACCAGTCGACCGACATCCTCGACATCTGCTCCCGGGCGCTCGACCGGGTCGGGATCGAGCACCGCCGTCCGCGGTGGAACGCGATCTCGGTGGCTAGGAGGGCCTCGGTCGCGCGACTGGACGAGTTCGTCGGGCCGAAGTACTGAGAGCCGCGCTCAGCGCTGCGCGAGCCGGTGCCCGGCGTCGTGGACGAGGTCGGTGAGCAGTTCGCCGACGTGGTGGTCCCGGGCGCGCGAGAGGACCCGCCGGCCGTCGCGGCGTTGGGTGATGAGCCCCACGAGGCGGAGCTTCGCCAGGTGCTGCGAGACGGCGGGGCGGGCGACACCGAGCCGTTCGGCGAGGGTCGAGACGTCGAGCTCGCCGCCGCAGAGCAGCCACAACAACCGCAGGCGCGTCGGGTCGGCCAGCATCCGCAGGCCGTCGACGACCTCCTGGACGCGGTCCTCCGCGGGCAGCTCCTGCCACGGGTCGACCGGTTCAGTGGTGTTGCGTGCGCACACGAGCACGTATGTTGGCACGTGTTCCCGCCGGGCACCATCGTGGAGGTCGAACGATCATGACGAGCTCGACGCCGATCCGTCGTTCCGTGGCCCACCCGACCCACCCGACCCAGCAGCACCAGGAGCGTCGCCCGTCCCGCCCCGCGGTGCACGCCTGCGGTCGCGGCGACACCGGGTCCGGGCGAGCCGCCGTCGTCACCCAGGTCCGCGCCCTGCACGACGCGCTCGCGGCGTGTCCGGACCTGAAGCCCGGTCCACGGACGAACGAGATCTTCGGCCGCCTGGTGGCCCTCGCCGTCGACCCCACCGCCGCCCGCGAGGCGGACGCGGTCCTGGCCGACCCCGCCGTCGAGACCCTCCTCCCCGCCCTGCGGCAGCTCTGCGCGGCCGGGGAGTTCGAGCTCGAGCGCCACTGGGCTCGCCGGGTCGTCGCGGCGCCCGACCCCGCCGCCGAGCTCGCCCGCTTCCCCTACCACCGGAACTACGTGGACCTGACCCGGCTCGAGCACCACGCCGTCTCCGGACTCATCCCGGAGCAGGTCGGGCGCGTGCTGTTCGTCGGCTCCGGTCCGCTGCCCCTCACCTCGATGCTGCTGGCCGAGCGGTACGGCTGCGAGGTCGACAACCTCGACCGCGAACCCGAGGCGGTCACCCTCGGGGCGGCCCTCACCGACCGGTTGGGGCGCACGGGTCTGCGGTTCGACGTCGGGGACGTGATCGACCGGCACGACCTCGCGGGCTACGACCTGGTCTACCTCGCCGCCCTCGCCGGCCTCGACCCCGACGCCAAGCTCGGTCTGCTCTCGCACCTCGCGCGGACCCTGACGCCCGGCACGCTGGTCCTGGCCCGCAGCGCCCACTCCCTGCGTGGCCTGCTCTACCCGGTGCTCGACCCGCACGACCTGCCCGGCATGGACACGCTGTCGGTGGTCCACCCGTTCACCGACGTCGTGAACTCGGTGGTCGTGGCCCGGGTCCGAGCTGCGTGACGTGATGCGTGTGACCGGAGGCGCGTGATCAGAGGCGCGTGAGCCGCCGGCGGTTGCCGCGGACCGCGCGGTGCACCGGGGCCAGCACGTCACCGACGTAACGGGCCACGTCGGTGGGCGGCCGCGTCACCGCGATCCGTCCGGCCTCGGTGAACGCCGCCGCCTTCTCGGTGACCATCCGACGCAGCTCGCGGCGCTCCTTCGGCCCCGGCGGGCGTCCGGTCGCGACGATCCGCGCGGTGCGCACCCCGATCACGATCGGTGCGGACACCGAGATCTCGACGAGCTGGAGCCACGGTCGTACCCATCCGGCCATGTCCGCGACGGTACCGACGCCCGCCGGGTCGGTTCGGGTCACGCACGGGACGCGGCCGGCAGGCGGAGTACCGGCAGCAGCGATCGGGCACCCTCGGCGACCGGTGTCGGGGCGAGGGGGCCGTGATGGCATGGGAAGCGGTCGCCGACGTCGACCAGCTCGAGGAGGGCGAACCGCTCCGCGTGGATCTGGAGGGCACGCCCGTCTGCGTGGTGCTGCTCTCGGGCACCGAGGCCTGCGCCGTGCACGACACGTGCACGCACCAGGGCCAGTCGCTCTCGGAGGGGCACGTCACCCCGGAGGACGAGATCGTCTGCCCGGCCCACAACTCGACGTTCGACCTGCACACCGGCGAGGCGCGGGGCATCCCGGCGGTGGCGCCCGTCGCGAGCTTCCCCTGCCGTGTCGACGACGGCGCGGTGTGGGTGGACGTCTCCGGCCCGTGACGAGGCCCGCGGCCCGTCTCAGCCCTCCAGGGCCGCGACGATGCGGGCCTCGGCGTCGGCGAGGTAGGCGTCGAGCTCGGCGGCGGCGTCCTCGAGGCGCCCCTGCTCCACGAGGTCGGCGACGGCGGCGTTGCGCTCCAGGTAGGGCGCGTGGAAGTCCTCGACGGCCCCGATGCGGTGGAAGATCAGACGCATCTCGGCGAGCAGCAGGGCCATCCACGCGTCGAGCCGGGTACTGCCCGCGAGCCCGACGACGGCGCGGTGGAAGTGCTGGTTCGCGTCGGCGACGCCGGTCCAGTCCCCGGACGCCGCGGCGGCCCGCCCCTCCTCCACCGCGGCGCGCAGCGCCTTGCCCCCCAGCGGGTCCGCCGCGTGCACCCCGTGGCGCACGGCCCCGGGTTCGACGAGGCGTCGGGCTCGGTAGACGTCCCGGACGTCGGCGACACCCGGCGTCGCCACGAAGACCCCCCGGTGCTGGGCGCGGGCGAGGATGCGCTCGGCGATGAGCTGGCTGAACGCCTCGCGCAGCGTGTTGCGCGAGACCGACAGCGCGTCGCAGAACGCCTGCTCCGGCAGCCGCACGCCCGGCGCCAGCCGCCCCTCGACGACCTGCTCGCGGACCGCGTCGGCCGTCCGCTCGGCGGTCGTCGCCGTCGGCACGATCCGCGCACGCGCCAGCGCCGCGAGGGCGTCGGCGGCCGCGTCGGTCACGATCGACAGCGTACGGCGTTCGCCGGATCGTTGAACGATCGCTCCGGCCCGGCGCCCGACGGAGGTCCGGCATCGACGGTCGTCGAAGGATCCGTGCTCGGCGTCGCCCGGATCAGCACCGGGTCCCTGCTCGACCGCGCGGCCGTGCACCGGACCGTCGAGTCCGCCACGGCCGAGCGCGACGCCCGGCCGGCGACACCGGGTCCTGCGCCGAGGACCGGGACCCGGAGGTCAGAGCTCCTCGAGGTCGTAGGCGTCGTCTCCGACCCACACCCGCAGTCCCTCGGCGTCGTCGGTGATCGCGCCCTCCTCCTCCTCGGAGAGCTCCCGCGAGGCCCCCAGGGCCGCCTTCGAGTAACGGATCCGACCGTCCCCGAGGTCCTCGGGCCGGTACTCGCGGGCCAGGACCGCCGTGCGCGACCGCGTGGCCAACAGTTCCGCGTTCTCGGGGCCCACCTCGGCGATCCATTCGTTCATGGCGCCGATCCCACTCCCCCGACGCCGGGTCCACCAAGATCCGTGTCCCGGTGGCAGCTCTTGCACCCGGCGTCAGGACGGGTCGGGGCCGGTGAGCCACGCGGCGGCGTCGAGACGGGGTGTCACCCCGTCGCTGACCGCGCGCAGCACGTCCTCGAATCCGGCGACGCGCTCGACGTCCAGCCCCTCCAGCCGCCCGGCGCGGGCCCGGTCGAAGGCACCCGCCGAGAGGGCGAGCACCTCCCGGCCCTCCGCCGTCAGGCGCACGAGCTTGCGGCGCGCATCCGTCGGATCGCCCGCCCGCTCGGCGTATCCCAGCCCGACGAGCCCGTCGACGGTCTTGCCCGCGGCCTGCTTCGACACCCCGAGGCGCCGCGCGAGCTCCACGGCGGTGACCCCCTCCGCGCCGACCGCCTGGAGGGCGAAGCCGTGGGAGGGCCGCACGTCGGGATGTCCCCGGGCGGCGAGCTCGCCGTGCACCTCGTCCACGAGGTCGCGGAAGACCGCGAACAGGCGCAGGGCGAGTTCTCCGCCGGACATCGCCCTTCCCGAAGAAGACAACTCGGTTTACCGTTCTCGTCGACAACCAGGTTGACCATCCTACCGAGGAGCCGACGTGACCGTCATCCGCCGGGCCGACACCCGCCGCACCGAGACCCCCAACGCGGTCATGACCACCTACGCCTCGCCCAGCCTCGGCGGGAGCGCCCACGCGCTCTGGCAGGTGGAGATGGCCGCCGGCGCGGCGGGACCGGTGCACGTCATGGACGGCGAGCAGGTGTGGACCGTCCTGCGCGGCGCGGCGAGCATCGACGTCGGGGGCGCGACCCACGCGATCGGACCCGGCGACTCGGTCGTGCTCGCCGCCGGGAGCACCCGTCGAATTCACGCCGATCCCGACGACGGCCTCGTCGCCCTGGTCACCGGCCCGGGCGCCGCGCACGCCGTCGTCCCCGGCGGCGAACCCACCGTGCCGCCCTGGATGGCCTGACCCGCCGTCAGGAACGCAGCCCCGCGCGGATCGCCGCGGCGACCGGGAACGGCGACTCGAGGTCGACCGGCCCGACGGGCTCGAGCGGCGGCTGGGCCATCAGACGCGGCCGCGTGCCGTGGTGCGGCTGGGCGGAGTGGACGAGGAACGGGTGGCACAGGAACACATCGCCCGCCGCCCCGTGCGCGGTGACGACCGGCCGGTCCGCCGAGGCCGGCACCACGTCCCTGCACACCGCCATCCACTCCCGCCCCTCGTCGCCGGCCTCGACGAGGAAGGACGGGACGTCGAGGTGCGACCCGACCCGAATGCGGGTGGGGGCGTCGTCCGGGCCCACGTCGGCGAAGAGGAACAGCATCAACAGCGCCCGGCCGGCGCTGCGGAGGTTCACCCGCGGCCCGCCGTCCGGGCCCGCGAAGCTCCCCTCGAGGTGCCACCCGTCGTCGCCCGGCTCCTCGGACGAGGGGAACCGCACCGGGATCGTGCCGAGCCCGGTCCGCGGGAGCCACCGGCCCGGCCCGACGAGCTGGTCGAAGGCCTCGTGCAGCACCGGTGCCTGCGCGGCCGCGGCGAACGGCGGCGTCCCGAAGCCGTCGAGCCGCCGGACCGGCACGGTCCAGGTCGACGGGTCGTCCGGGGACTCGGGCAGCGCCGCCCAGATCTCGTCCGCGCACGCGTCCGCGACGGCCCCTGGGAACGCCCCGCGGACCGCCACGAACCCGTCGTCGACGAAGTCCCGGATCTCGTCGGCGGTCAGCATCACCGACCATCGTCGCGGCCCTGTCGAGCTACTTCTTCTCGGCCTCGGCCACCTTCTCGATCACGGTGAGCACGCTGTCGGGGTTGAGCGACATCGAGTCGATGCCCTGCTCGACCAGGAACTCGGCGAGCTCGGGGTGGTCCGACGGGCCCTGGCCGCAGATGCCGACGTACTTGCCGTGCGCGTGCGCCGTCTCGATGAGCATCGAGATCATCTTCTTGACGGCGGGGCTGCGCTCGTCGAACAGGTGGGTCAGGCGGTCGTCGTCGCGGCCGATCCCAAGCGTGAGCTGGGTGAGGTCGTTCGAGCCGATCGAGAACCCGTCGAAGCGCTCGGAGAACTCGTCGGCCTGCAGCACGTTCGACGGGATCTCCGCCATCACGTAGACCTGCAGCTCGTCCCGGCCCCGCTCGAGCCCGAACTCGGCCATCGTCTCGAGGACGCGGTCGGCCTCCTCCGGGGTGCGGCAGAACGGCACCATGACGATGACGTTGGTGAAGCCCATCTCGACGCGCACGCGGTGCAGCGCGCGGCACTCGAGCGCGAACGCCTCCTTGTAGTCGTCGCTGTAGTAGCGCGAGGCGCCGCGCCACCCGAGCATCGGGTTCTCCTCGTCGGGCTCGAAGGTCGTCCCGCCGATGAGGCCCGCGTACTCGTTCGTCTTGAAGTCCGAGAGCCGCACGACGACGGGCTCCGGGTACTGCGAGGCCGCGATCACGCCGATCCCGCGGGCCATCTGCTCGACGAAGTACTCCTCGTTCGAGTCATAGCCCGTCGTCAGCTCCTCGATCCGCGCCCGCGCCTCGTCGTCGACCCGGTCGGGGTGCAGCAGCGCGAGCGGGTGGGCCTGGATCACGTTGTTGACGAGGTACTCGACGCGCGCGAGCCCGATGCCGTGCGCCGGCAGCCGCCACCACTGCATCGCCGCCGCGGGGTTGCCGATGTTCATCATGACGCGGGTCTTCGTCTCGGGGACGTCGTCGAGCGAGAGGTCCTCGACGGTGTACTCCAGCAGCCCCTCGTAGACCTGGCCCTGGTCGCCCTCGACGCAGGAGATCGTGACCTCCTGGCCGTCGGAGAGCGTCGTCGTGGCGTCGCCGGTCCCGACGATCGCGGGGACGCCGAGCTCGCGGGAGACGATCGCCGCGTGCGAGGTCCGGCCGCCGCGGTCGGTGACGATGGCCGCCGCCTTGCGCATGATCGGCACCCAGTCCGGGTCGGTCATCTCGGTGACGAGGACCCGACCCTCCTCGAAGGTGTCGATGTCGTCGGCGGAGGCGATGAACTGGCACGCACCCGACGCGACGGCCTGCCCGATGGCGAGCCCGCTGACGACGACCGTGCCGGTCTCGTCGAGGCGGTAGGTCTGCAGCGTCCCGGCGCCGGCGTTCGACTGCACGGTCTCGGGCCGGGCCTGCACGATGAACAGCTCGCCGGAGCGGCCGTCGCGGGCCCACTCGATGTCCATCGGCCGGTCGTAGTGCTTCTCGATCGTCACGCCCCAGCGCGCCAGCTCGAGGATCTCGTCGTCGGAGAGGACGAAGCGGTTGCGCTGCTCGGTCGGCGTGTCGACGTTCTCGGTGGTGTCGCCGGCCTGCTCGGGGTCCCCCCCGTCCTTCTTCCTGGCTGCGTACTGCAGCGTCTTCTCCTTCGCCCCGACCGACTTCTCGACGATCGGGACCACCTTCTCGTTGTCCAGGAACGGCTTGTAGACCGTGTACTGGTCGGGCGTCACCTCGCCGCCGACCACGTTCTCCCCGAGGCCCCAGGCCGCGTTGATGACGATCGTGTCGGGGAAGCCGGTGTCGGAGTCGATGGTGAACATGACGCCGGCGCTGCCCTCGTCGGAACGCACCATCTTCTGCACGCCGACCGAGAGCGCCAGGTCGAGGTGGTCGTAGCCCTGCTCGGTGCGGTAGGCGATCGCCCGGTCCGTGAACACCGAGGCGAAGCAGTCCTTGCAGGCGCGCATGAGGTCGTCGGCGCCGGTGATGTTGAGGTAGGTGTCCTGCTGGCCCGCGAAGCTCGCGTCCGGCAGGTCCTCGGCGGTGGCGCTGGACCGCACCGCGACATCGACGTTCTCCGTGTCGTACCGGCGCGACAGCTCGGCGTAGGCCTCGCGGATCGCCTCGGCGGTGTCCTCCGGGAACTCCGCCTTGGTGAACTCGTCGCGGATCGCCGCGCCGACCTCGGCGAGCTTGTCGCCCTCCGGGTCGAGCCCGTCGAGCAGCTCCCGCACCCGGTCGTCCAGCCCGGAGGCCGAGAGGAACGCGCGGTAGGCGTCCGCGGTCGTCGCGAAGCCCCCGGGGACGCGGACCCCGGCCGACTCGAGGTTCTGGATCATCTCGCCGAGCGAGGAGTTCTTCCCCCCGACGGCGTCGACGTCGCCCGACGACAGCGTCTCCAGCCAGCGCACGTGGTCCATCTCGGCCCCTCCGTCCCGGGTCCGCACGACGACGCGCGGACCTCACACGCCGTTCAGATTCCCTGTGATCATCGATCGGAAAACCGTCCGGCTGCGTCACCCGGCCGAACGGACGGGGCCGGCCGTCGTGTGCGCGGGCTCACAGCCGCCGCTGTCACGACGGCGCCCGGCTGTCGGTCTTCCCCGGGACACGAGCGAGGAGGTCGGCCATGACGGTCCAGGAGAGGTTCCCGACCACGGGTGCGTGCGGGTCGCGCGCCGGGGCGCGGGTGGTGGTGCTCGGCGGCGGGTACGCAGGTCAGCTCGCGGCGCAGGCGCTGGCGGTGCGGACCGACGCGGCGGTGACGCTCGTCGACGAGGCCGACCGGTTCGTCCAGCGCGTCCGGCTGCACGAGGTCGCGGCGGGCAGCGCCGCAGCGGCGCCCCGGTACACCGACCTGCTGGCCGGCACCGGGGTGCGCTTCGTCCACGACCGCGCGGAGGCGCTCGACCTCGCGGCCCGCCGGGTCGACCTGCGTGACGGCGGGGCGCTCAGCTACGACCTGCTCGTCCACGCCCTCGGCAGCCACGCCGACCCGCACGCGCTGCCGGGCCCGGTCGAGGACGTCTCCACCGCCACCGGCGCGGCCCGGCTGCGCGACCGGCTGGCGGCGGGAGCGCGCCGGGTCGCGGTCGTCGGGGCCGGGCTCACCGGGATCGAGCTCGCCACCGAGCTCGCCGAACGCGGCCACACGGTCACCCTCGTCACCGACGGCACCCTCGGCGCGGACCTGTCCGAGCGCGGCGCCCGGCACGTGCGCCGGGTCTGCGGGCGCCTCGGCGTCGTCGTGCGCGAGGGGGTGCGGGCCGTGGCGGCGGACGACGCCGGGCTCGATCTGGCCGACGGCACCCGGGTCGCGGCCGACGTCGTCGTCGGGACCGTCGGGTTCGCGGTCCCGGACCTCGCCCGTCGCGCGGGCCTCGCGGTGGACGACGACGGGCGGGTGCTGGTCCGGCCCGACCTCCGGTCGACCTCGCACGCGGACGTGCTCGCCGTCGGCGACGCGGCCGCGCCGACCCGCCCGGACGGCACTGTCCTGCGCATGGCGTGCGCGACCGGGCTCCCGCAGGCCCAGCAGGCGGCCCGGACCGTCGCGGCCCTGCTCGCCGGCACCGAGCCCGCCCCGCTGCGCTTCCGGTACGCGCTGCGGTGCGTCAGCCTGGGCCGCCGGGACGGGCTGGTGCAGTTCGTCCACGCGGACGACTCGCCGCGCGAGGCCGTGCTCACCGGTCGGCTCGCCGCGGCCGTGAAGGAGGCGATCGTGGTCAACGCACTGCGCGTCCAGCGCCACCCCCGGATCCCGACGAGCGCATGACGGCCGCACCGGATGCACCCGACGACGCCGAGGTCTTCGAGGCCGAGCGCGGCCGGCTGACCGGGCTCGCCTACCGGATGCTCGGCGAGCTGCACGAGGCGCAGGACGTCGTGCAGGACGCGTGGCTGCGCTGGTCCGGCACGCTCGACGAGGTGCGCGACCCGCCCGCCTGGCTCACCCGCGTCGTCGTCAACCTGTGCCGCAACCGGCTGACCTCGCTCCGGGTGCGGCGCACCGAGTACGTCGGGCCGTGGCTGCCCGAGCCCGTCGCCCCGAGCACGGACCTCGGGCCGCTCGACACCGCCGAGCAGCGCGAGACCCTCTCGCTCGGGGTGCTCCAGCTGATGGAGGCCCTCTCCCCCGCCGAGCGGGCGGTGTTCGTGCTGCACGAGGCGTTCGGGCACCCGCACGCCGAGGTCGCGACCCTGCTCGACCTCCCCGAGGCCACCGTCCGCCAGCACCTGCACCGGGCCCGCGAGCGGGTGCGCGGTCGGCGGCGGTTCGAGGCCGACCCGGAACGCGTCGCCGACCTGCTGGCCCGCTTCCTCGCCGCGGCTGCCGGGCAGGACCTCGGTGCCCTGGAGGAACTGCTGGCCGACGACGCCGTCGCGGTGTCCGACGGCGGCGGTGTGGTGAGCGCCGCGCGGCGGCCGGTGGAGGGCGGCGCGCGGGTGGCCCGGTTCGTGGCCGGGCTGGCGCGCCAGGCCGCGGCGGCGACCATCGAGGTGGGCGTGCTCAACGGCGCGCCCGCGGTGCTGGTGCGCGTCGGCGGGGCGCTCACGGTGGTGATGCAGGCGGACTTCGACGCGGACACCGGGCAGCTCGTGCGACTCGCCGCCCAGCTCAGTCCGGGCAAGCTCGCCGGTGTGCAGGCAGCATGACCGGATGACCTCACGCGAGGCGGTGGCCCGACGCTACGGCGAGCACCTCACCGACCGTGACCTGCTCGCCCTCACCGATGACCGGCCCGACCAGGTCCCCGCGCTGCGCCGCCGTCCGGAGCTCGTCCTCGACCTGCTCGACCGCCCCGCGGTCGCGGACGCGGTCCTCTCCGCCACGCACGACCCCGGGGAACGGTTCCGGTACGTCTCGCCGTTCCTCGTGTTCGCCGCCGCGGTCCACCGGACGGCGAACGCGCTGGTCGGCCGGACCTCGGTGCTCGACCGCACCGGGCCGCGCGCCCGGATCCCGGTCCTCGACGGTCCCGTCCTGGCGGCGTTCCCCGCCGACCCCGCCCACCGGCTCTTCCTCGCCGAGCTGCTCGCCTCCTACGCGCGTCTGACGTCGGGCGTCGCCTGGCGCCGTGACGATCGGGGGCGACCCCGCGGCCGCCGGTGGGACGAGCTCGACCTGCCCCGGCTCGCCGAGCTGCTCGCCGACACGCCCGAGGACGCCCGTCCCGGCGTGTGGCGCCGGATCGGCGACGGCGCGCTGTTCCTCGCCGGGGTCTTCCCCGAGTACGCCGAACGCACCTACGGCTCCACGGGAACCCGCCACCTCGGCCGTGCGACCGGCTTCCGGCTCGCGACCGACGGGCCGGTGAGCGACCTGCTCGAGGACCTCGCCGCACGGGCCTACCGGCAGACCCGCGGCGCCGTGCCGCCCGGCGTGGTCGACTCCCCGCGCTCCGCGCGTCGCCTCCTGACCCTCGTCGCCGACCAGCACCTGCACCACGACGCCGTGATCGGGCCCGGCCGGTGAAGGGCGGTCTGCTGCCCCTGCTCGTGATCGTCGCCGTGCCGGCGTTCGTGGTCGGGACACTCCTCGGCGCCGGGCCCGCCGCGGTGGTCGGCGCGTTCGTCGCGCTGTTCGGGCTGATCACGTCCCTCGGCGGACCGCTCTGGCCGGACCTGCGCCGTCTCGCGGTCCTGGCCCCGGTCCTGTTCGGCGCGGCGGTCGGGCCCCGTCTGCTCGCGGACGTGTCCCGCCCCGCCGCCTTCGCCCTGATCGTCGTGATCGTGACGGCGGGCGCGCTGCTGCCGCTGCGTGGCTCCCGGTACACGACGACGGCGCTCGGGCTCGGCATGGTCACGCTCTTCGCCTACGGCATCCCGCTGCTCTCCCCGGCGAGTTCGTGGCAGTTCGTGCTCGCCGCCGCGGCCGGCGTCATCGTCGCCCTCGTGCTCCGGCTCGCCTTCGGCCTCGCCGACCCCTCGAAGCCGACCCGGGCGGCCGTGGCCGACCTGCTCGACGGGGACGGCGACGTCTCCGAGGCGGTCTCGCTCTGGCACGCCGACGGTCGTCGGCGCTGGCTCGGGACGGTGCTGCAGGAGGCCGGACGCTTCCGGCTGGCCCGGCGCGCGGCCGAGGCGTTGGCCCGTCGGTCCGACGCCGAGGACCCGGCCCTCGAGGACCTCCGCGCCCGCGCCCACGAGGTGGCCGACCGGGTGCGGGCGAAGCGCAGCGAGGCGCCCGAGGTGACCACACCCGACGTCGGGAAGGATCCCGTGCTCGCCGCACACGCTGCACTGGACGCGATCGACCGGGCGGCCGGAGCGCGCGACGACGATCCGGTGCCGATCCCTCCCGGGGCCCGGCGGGACCTCCGCTCGGTCCCGCTGACCGGGTGGCTGCGGACCGCGCAGGTGCGGCACGCGCTCCGGACCGGGCTCGGCGTGCTGGCCGCGCTGCTGCTCTCGGTGCGGCTGCGCCCCGGCGACCCGCTGCTCCCGACGCTGCTCATGACGACGTTCGGCGTCCTCCAGGCCAGCTGGCGCGACACCCTCGGGAAGGCCTGGCCGAAGGTGGTGGGGCTGGCCGCGGGGTCGGCGGTGGTGATCGTCGTGATCCTGCTGGTGCCGGCCGCCGCGTACGCCCCGATCGCGGGCGTCGCGCTGGTGATCGGGCTGTCGACCATCACCACGCGGCCGGCGCTCGGGAGCGCCGCGATGGTGTGCATGAGCGTCGCGATGAACTCGTCGCTGCGCCACCTCGACCCGGTGGGGACGCTGGTCGAGTACGTGCTGCTGACGGCGGGCGCGCTGGTGATCGCGGTGGTCGTCGGCTTCGCGGTGGTGCCGGGGGTGCGGCCGCCGGCGCTCCGGGTGCGGGTCGAGGACGCGGTGTCGGCGACGGTCGCCGCCGTCCGGTCCCTCGGCGGTCACCGGGGCGACGTGGTCGCCGCGCAGCGGGCGGCCCTGCGCGCCACCGCCGACCTCACCCCCGACCACGACCGGCTCACCGCCGACCAGCAGGCCGACCTCGACCGCTTCCGCGAGGGCCTCGTCGACCTCCGCGTCCTCGCCACGGCGTCCGTGCTCGATCCCGACGACGAGCACCCCGCCGTCGGGCGATCGCTCGCGGTGCTCGAGGGCACCGCCGAGCCCGATCCCGACGACGGGGTGCTGGTGGCGCTGGCGGGCGAGGTACGCGGGATCCGGGATCACCTCTTGTCCTAAGTGGGCGCCCGCTTACATACTGGCTCCCGGCGAGAGGAGCCCTCCGATGAACGACCGCGCCCGCACGACCCCGTCCCGCGGCCCCGCCGTGGTCATGGCCGTGGGCCTCGGATGGATCGGCGGCCACTTCGCCGGCCCCGGGCTGCTTCCCGACCAGCTCCTCGTCGCCGCGGTGCACCTGCTGCCCGTAGCCCTCGTGCTCCTCGCCGTCGCCGATCTGGGGGTCATCGGCCGGACGCGGCGCGGCGCCGTCCTGCTCACCGGGGTCGCCGTGGCGATCAAGGTGGCGACCGTGCTCGCCGTGATCATCACGATCGCCGACCCGACGGGCTTCGGCCCGCACTCCGTCGCCGACTGGATCCCGATCGGGCTGGCCAACGCCGGCGGGGGACTGTGGCTGCGCGAGGTCCTGATCGGTCGAAGGCAGGCACTCGCATGACACGGCGGCTCCCCCGGAGCGAGCGCCGCGTCGAGATCCTGGCCGCCGCGCGCCGCCTGTTCGCCGAGCGCGGCTTCGACGCCACCACCACGCGGGAGATCGCGGCCGCGGCGGGCGTCAGCGACGCGCTGATCTACCGGCACTTCGCGAACAAGGAGGACCTGCTGCGGGGCATCGTCGACGACGGGATCGCGCGGTTCTCGGCCCTGGGCGGCCCGCCGCCGGGCGACGTGCGATCACGTGACCTGCTCGAGCACGTCGGGGTCGCGTTCGTGGCGGCGTGCTCCGAGCAGCTCGACCTGCTGGTCCTGCTCGTGAGCCAGCAGCACGTCCTCGCGGACGACACCCGGTTCGTCGAGTTCGTGCACGGCGCCGCGACCGGCCTCGGCCGGGTCCTCGCGCCCGACGATCCGACCTGGGGCTACCTGCTCGCCCGGTCGTTCATGGGCAGCCTGGTCGCCTTCGTCCTGCTCCAGCAGCGGCTCGGGCTCGACCGGGTCCATAGCGTCGAGGCCCGGGAGTACGTCCGCACCCTGGTCGCGGCCACTGTGCCCGGGGAGAACGGGCCGTGACCGGCGCGGTCGCCGCGGACGCCGTGGCCGTCGTCCTCATGGGCCTGCTGGCAGGCTGCTACGTCGACGGGAGCCTCGTGGTGGCTCCCGCCGGCCGGCGGTTGCCTGCATCGACGTGGGTCCGGGTCGAGCAGGCGACGACAGCCATGGGGTCGGTGCGCTACCGCGTCCTGCTGGCGACCGTCGTGATCGCCGACCTCGCAGCCCTCGCCCTCGGCGACCCGACCGTGACCGCGGTGTCCCTGCACGTCGGTGGGCTCGTCCTCGTGGTGGCGACGACGGTTCTCGTGACGGTCCGACGGGTGGTGCCGATCAACGCCCTCGTCCACACGTGGTCGGCCGACGACCCGCCACCCGCGTGGCACGACGTGCGCGACCGCTGGCGCCACCTGCACCACGGCCGCACCGTCGGCATGGTGCTCGCCTTCGTGATGCAGGTGGTCGCCCTCGTGACCCGGTGACCGTCAGCCCCGGTGCGCCCGGTAGGCGTGGACCACGGCGGCCGCGTCCTCGTCTCCGTGGCCCGCGCGATCGGCGGTCGAGAGGCGGTCGGCCAGCATCGCGAGCAGTCCGGTGAAGGTCCCCGACGAGTGCGCCGCGTCGAGGATCAGGTGCGTGTCCTTGAGGACCCCGTCGACCGCGAACGACGGCGTGAAGTCGCCCTCGATCATGCCCTTGCCCTTGAGCTGCGCGTACGGACTGTCGAGCGCCTGCCCGTCGATGGTGTCGAGGAAGAGCTGCGGGTCGAGGCCGAGGTCGCCGGCCAGCGCGATCGACTGCGCGACCCCGCCGACGACCGTCGACAGCCAGGCGTTCACCACGAGCTTCAGCCGGCTGCCGGTGCCGACGTCGCCCGCGTGCACCGTCTTCTGCCCGATCGCGTCGAGCGCCGGCTGCACGCGCTCGACGAGGTCCTTCTCGCCCGAGGCGAGGACCACGAGGTTCCCCTGCTCCGCCGGCCCCTTCGTCCCGACGACGGGGGCGTCGAGGAAGGCGACGCCCCCGTCGGAGGCCTGCCGCGCCAGCTTCTCGATGCCGTCGACGCCGACGGTGGACGTCTGGACCCACACGGTGTCCGTGCCGAACCGCGGGATGGCGTCGGCCATCGTCGAGGCCACCGCGTCCGCGTCGAACAGCATCGTGATCACCGCGTCGGCACCGTCGACGGCCTCGGCGGCGGTGTCGACCACCGTGGCGCCGTCGTCCGCGAGCGGGTCGGCCTTCTCCCGGGTCCGGTTCCACGCGCGGACCGTGTGTCCCTCGCGCAGCAGGCTGCGTGCCATGCCCGACCCCATCAGGCCCGTGCCGAGTACCGCCACCGTCATGCTCATGCCGGCCGGGTTCTCCACCGCCCGGTCGGCCACACGTGATGCTCGCCCGTGATCGCGTCGAGTGGTCCGGGAGCGCTGTCGCCGGAGCCCGCGGACAGCACGGGGACCACTCGACGACGTCGTGTTCACCGGCCCGCCACCCTGGTCGGGCACGCTGCCCGCCGTGCGCCGCCTCCTGCTCGTCGTCGCCGCCCTCCTCCTGGCGGCGTGCGGATCACCTGACCCTGCGCCACCCGCCGTCGGGAACACCGGGCCCGGACCCTGTTCCCCGACCACGACCATCGAGTCGTATTCCGACGCCCTCGAGGGGCGGGTCGCGAACCTGTCCGCGCTCGCGACGCGTCCGGACGGCACCGTGTACGCCCTGTCGGACCGCTCCGTGCTGTACACGCTGGACGCGACGGCGACGCGCGCGCTGGGCTCCGTCCCGTTGGCCGACCCCGCCGGGCAGCCGCTCGACTCCGAGTCGCTCGTGATCGACCGGGACGGCAGCCTGCTGATCGGTGACGAGACCGGGCCGCAGGTGCTGCGCTACTCCCCCGACGGCCGACTCCTCGGCGCCCTGCCGATCCCCGCCGACATCGTGGGGCGCACGCAGGACAACGCGACGTTCGAGGGGCTCGCGCTGCAGCCCGACGGCACCCTGGTCGCCTCGCTGGAGAAGCCGCTGACCGGCGAGGCCGACACCCGCCTGCTGACGTGGCGAGCCGGGGTTCCCGGGCCGGAGATCCCGATGCCGCTGCCGGCCGACCTCGGGGTCTCCGAGCTCGTCGCGGTCGGTGACGGACGCCTGCTCGCCCTCGAACGCGGCTACGACGAGACCACGGGCAACACCGTGCACCTCATGCTCGTCGACCCGCGGACGAGCCCGGCCGGCGTGACCGTCCTCGCCGATCTCGGCGCCTGCCCGTCGCTCGGAGCGACCGCGAAGCAGCCCCAGCGCAACCCGCTGCTCGACAACATCGAGGGCATGACGATCACGGGGCGCGACCCCGACGGCGCCCTCGAGCTGCTGTTGATCAGCGACGACAACGACAACCCGCAGCAGATCACGCGGACCTACCGGCTGCGGACGGTTCTCTGAGCCACACCCACCTCTCGTCGCGCGGTCGCCACCGCTGATCGTCGGCGCTCTCAGGTTCGGGGGTGGTCACAGCGCGCCTCCCTACCGTCGCGCCCCGTGCATCTCGCGACACGACGGACGATCTGGACGGCGGTGACGGCCCTGGTGCTCCTGGGGCCGGTGGCGCTGACGGTCTGGCGGACGGGCTCGGGGCGGCCGCTGTCGGTGATCCTGACGGCGGTGGGGGTGGTGGCGCTGCTGGCGATGGCGGTCACGATGGTCGCCCCGGCGCGGCTGCGGACCCTGACCCGCACGTTCGGGATCGATCGCATCATCGGCACCCACCGCTGGCTCGGGGTCGTCGCGATCGGCGCCGTCCTGGTGCACCTGGCGGTGGCGGTGGTCCGGTCGCCGAAGCTCTGGAACCCGTTCGCCGCGTCGCTGTCCATCCAGTGGGGCTGGCTGGCCACCGCCGCGATGCTCGTCGTCGGGCTCGTCGCCGCCTGGGGCCGCCGGTCGGGTCGACGCTACGAGGTGTGGGCGCGGGTGCACGTGCTGCTCGCCGCCGCCGCGATCGTGCTCGCCGGACTGCACGTGTTCTGGCTGGGTGACCTGCTGGAGGACCCGGTGATGCGCGTGGTCCTCTCCGCGCTGACCCTGGCGTTCCTCGCCGTCATGTTCCTGCGGTGGGTGTGGCGGCCCCTGTTCTCCCGGCACGGCGCGTACGTGGTCTACGGCGTGCGCCCGGAGGGTCCGTCCACCGCGACCCTCGTGCTCGCCCCGGTCCACCTGCAGCGCGGCATGCGCTTCCACGCGGGCCAGTTCGTGTGGCTGCGCCTCCGCCGTTCGGTCCTCGGCAGCGAGGAGCACCCGTTCACCATCGCCTCGTCGGCCCAGGTCACCGGCCGCCTCGAGCTGACCGTCCGCGGCAGCGGGGACTTCTCGACGACGTTGGCCTCGCTCCCGCCCGGCTCGCGCGTCTGGCTCGACGGACCACACGGGTCCTTCTCCGCCGCGCCCGAGGCGTCGGGTCTGGTGCTCATCGCGGGCGGGGTCGGGATCACGCCGATGATGTCGATGCTGCGCACGCTCGCCGACTCGCAGGACCCGCGCCCGCTCGACCTGATCGTCGCCCAACGTCCCGACGAGCCGCTCTTCGAGCCCGAGCTGGCGTCGTTGGCCCGTCGACTGGACCTGCGGGTCACCCGGACCTCCGGGCGGCGGGTGGACGCGGCGATGCTCGACGAGGTGGTCCCGGGCCGGGGCCGCCGCCACCTCGACTGGTTCGTGTGCGGCTCGCCGTCGCTCCTGGCGGGTTCCCTGGCGGCGATCGAGCAGCTCGGGGTCCCCGCCGAGCGCGTCCACACCGAGCAGTTCGGCTGGTCGGGCGCGATTCCGGTGCAGACCCGACGTCGGGTGTCCTCGCGCTGAAGTCAGCACCGTCTACACCCGCGTCCATGGTCGGTTGTGTCTGAGGGTGCGGGTGGGGTCGAGCCAGGCCGGTGGCCGGAACCAGGGCAGGTGATCGACCATGATCACGTCCCAGCCGCTGTGGTGGACCAGGTCGTGGTGATAGCGGCACAGGCACACCAGGTTGTCGGGTTCGGTCTCGCCGTCGTGGGCCCAATGCTGGATGTGGTGGATTTGGGCGGTGCGGGCGCGGCGGCGGCAGCCGGGGAACGCGCAGTGCCGGTCGCGGTGGGTGACGGCGCGTCCGGTGGCGGTGGGGATGGATCGGGTTTTGCGGCCGACGTCGAGGACCTCGCCCTTGGAGCCGAGGACGATCGGGATGACGTCGGCGTCGCACGCCAACCGACGCACGGTCTCGGGGCGGATCCAGGTGGAATCGCCGAGTAGCGCGAGTGCGGTGCTGGTGTCGGTGAGTTGTTGGCGCAGCGTCTCGTAGTCCAGGGTGACGGTGAGGGCGACCCGCTCCCGCCCGGGCAGCGTCATGCCCGCCGGATCCGGTGGAGTCCACGGCCGGTGCGGCGGGGGCTGGTCGACTGGTGGCTCATCGGGGCCGGGGTCGGGGTCGGGGCCGGGGTCTGGGTCGGGCGGGCCGGCGCCGAACAGCGGCTCCTCGGTGGCCTCGCGGTCGGTGGCCTCGCGGTCGGTGGCCTCGCGGTCGGTGGCCTCGCGGTCGGTGGCCTCGCGGTCGGTGGCCTCGCGGTCGGTGGCCTCGCGGTCGGTGGCCTCGCGGTCGGTGGCCTCGCGGTCGGTGG
>NZ_BSTT01000002.1 GCF_030269685.1 Actinomycetospora sp. NBRC 106378 | reverse complement strand
CTCCTATCAAGTCACGCCGGCCGGCCTGGCCGCCGGTGCCCGGCACAGCTCGCGCTGGCCCATCAGGGGCAGTCACATGGAGAGCCAGAGCACCGACGACCAGGATCCCGACCACCGCAACAGCGGCACCACCGACCCTGACACTGAGGGTCACATGGGGCAGGCCCGAGGACGTCGGCTCCTGCCTGACGTGCACCTCGCGGCACGCGGCCGACCACCCCGACCGCCCCGACCGCCCCGACCGCCCCGACCGCCCCGACCGCCCCGACCGCCCCGACCGCCCCGACCGCCCCGACCGCCCCGACCGCCCCGACCGCAAGATCCTCACGTGCGGAGCGAAGTGCTCGCTCAGCGAACACTTCGCTCCGCGGAACGAGATCTTGGGCGGGGTCGACGCCAGGTCGGCTCGATCTCGGGCCGGGTCTTCCCGGTTCGGCTCAGCACCCCGCCGGGCGGACGTCGGTGATGTCGAACGGCCGCCCGCCAAGGCGTCGCAGCCGGCTCCGCAGGGCCCGCTTCGGGGCGACCACGGTGAAGGCGACCCCGCGGGCGTGGGCGTCCCCCGCGACGGCGGGGATCACCCAGAGCCCGAGGTCGTCGTCGGCGACGACGTCGGTGAGGTCGAGCACGACCGTCGAGGGCCCGCCCTCGAGCGCGCCCTCGACCGCCTCGCGGAGCACGCAGGCGGTGGCGGCGTGGAGGCCGCCGCGGAGCCGGACGACGACGCCGTCGGGGCGTGCCTCCCGTGCCGTGGTCAGCCCGGCCGCTCCCCCGGACCGCGCGCGGCTCCCCGGCGGTGGCGCGGCCGGCTTCATCACCATCACAGCTCCCCCTCGTCGTCACCGCGCGCAGGCGGCGTCGCCACGCCGTGGTGACGTGGTGCGGACGCCGTGATCACGCGGCGGCGGGGCCCGGCCCCGGCGGCGCCGGGCCGCGATCGGTGTCGCTGGACCATAGGCGGCGCCGCGTGCGTCCGGAAGGGGACGGGGGGCGGCCGGAACACTCCGGAAACGAAACATCGCAGGCCGTTCACCCGTCTGCGCTGCGCCGACCGGGTGTGGTGCACGCCGCTCGACGTGCTCGGTTGACCCACCCGGAGCAGGGAACGGGTGTGCACACGTGCACGTGTGCAGGAGTGCTTGTGAGCACCGGTGCGCGGGTGTCACTGTGCTCGTCCGGCGCCGCTGCACCCAGCAGGCTCGCCGGTCGGGGAACGTCGGGGCGGGGGTGCACGATCGATGCGCATCGCGGTGGCCAACAACAAGGGCGGGGCCGGCAAGACGACCGCCATCGCCCACCTCGCCGAGGCCCTCGCCGCGCGCGGACGCCGGGTCCTGGCGGTCGACCTCGACCCGCAGGCCAACCTCTCCCGGCGCCTGGGCTACGGCGAGGCCGACCTGACCGAGATGGTGACCGCCGCCGAGGTGGTGGCGGCCAACCAGAAGGGCTGCGCCGCGGACGCCGTCGTCGGCTGTCGCTGGACCCTGCCCGCCGACCCCGACCTCGCCGCCCGCATCGACCTCGTGCCGGCCCGCTACGACCTCGAGGCCCGGGTCGCGGAGGCGGGCCAGCTCGGCTCGCACGAACGGCTCGACGTCGCCCTCACCGGCGTCGCCGAGGACTACGACGTGACGCTGCTGGACTGCCCGCCCTCGCTCGGGCACCTCACGCAGCTCGGGCTGGCGGCCGCCGACACGGTCGTGCTGGTGCTGCGCCCGGAGTACGACCACCTGCAGGGCGCCATCCGGGTCCGCGACTTCGTCGCCGCCTACCGCCGCCACCTCGGCCGGCCGGAGCTCGCGGTGTCCGGGGTGATCGTCAACGAGCACGACCGGCGACGCGGCCTGCACGCCTGGCACACCGACTCGGTGGCCGAGACCTTCGGCGGGCTGGTCTGGTCGCCCCCCGTGCCGTCACGGGCCGTGCTCGCCGAGGCCATCGACGCCGCGCAGCCGCTGCGGGCCCGGGGCGCCCCGGCTCGGCCCCTGGTCGAGATCTTCTCCACCCTCGCCGACCAGCTGGAGGTCCGGCTCGATGCCGCCGTCTGAGCCCCGCGGGACGCAGCCCGGACGTCCCGCGCCCGAGCCGGGGACGCCCCGTCGTCGTGCCGGGCCGCCGCCGGGGGAACGCCGCCGACCGGAGCCGACCTCGATGCTCTCCCCCGCGCCCGGGCCGCTCATGCCCGTGGACGGGGCCGCCCGGGGGCGCCGGCCCACCCGTCAGGAGCTCGTGTACCTCTCCGGACGCGTCCCCCGGGCACTGCGCGACGAGCTGCACATCCGGGCGATCGAGGAGGGCCGGCCCGTGGTCGACCTGCTCCGCGACGCGATCCGCGGCTACCTGGACGTGGGGCCGCCCC
This sequence comes from Actinomycetospora sp. NBRC 106378, assembly GCF_030269685.1. GTDB lineage: Bacteria > Actinomycetota > Actinomycetes > Mycobacteriales > Pseudonocardiaceae > Actinomycetospora. The sequence goes on along the minus strand of NZ_BSTT01000002.1, from coordinate 860,305 downwards.
GGGAGCGCTGACCGTCGTCAGGGACGCACCGCGCACAACGCCTCGACGCCGGCCTCGAGATCACCGCCCGGCGGGACCGACACGATGACGTGGTCCGCGCCCGCCGCGTGATGGGCACGCACCTCGTCCGGGTCGGTGCGGGTCAGCACCACCAGTAGCCGGTCGGGGCCGAGCACCCGGCGGGCCTCACGGGTGAACGCCGGCTCCACCATGGCGGGCAGGGCACCGTCGGCGATCTCGGCGGCCAGCGCCAGCATCCGGGGCCCGTTGGCTGCCAGCAGGCACGGGTAGGCGGCGTCGGGAGCGAGCGTCGCGGTCATCGCCGTCCGGTACTCCCGCACCGTGCGGACCGGCGAGCCGTAGTCCCGTCCGAGGGCGGCGGCCTGCTCCGGGTGACCTGCTCCGAGGCCGAGGACGAACCGGCCGGGGAACGTCTGCGCGAGCAACGCCGCGGCGGCGTGCGCCGTCGGTGCCGCGCGCACCCAGACGTTGGCCACGCAGGTGCCGAGCACGACGTGCTCGGTGGCGTCGAGGAGCAGCGCGGCCTGCACCAGTGCGTCCTTGCCGGGGATCTCGTTCGCCCACAGCGCCCCGTACCCGGCCGCCTCGAGGCGGCGCGCCGCGGCCCGCTGCGCCGCCACCGGCGGGGTGTCGGTGAACGACACGGGGAGGAGCGCCCCGATCGGGCCCAGCTGCATGTCAGGGACTGTCGTCACGGCGACGACGTTAGCCCGCTCCCGGTGGGTCGGCGAGCCACGGCCGTCGCCGGCTGCGTCACGAGAGGTGTCGGACGATCAGCTCCGCGAGCTCACGCGGCTTCTCCTCCGGCACCCAGTGCCCGCAGTCGGCGAGGACGTGGCCGGTGACGTCGTGTGCCATGCGGCGCAGCGACTCCTCGACCTCGGCCCCACGTCCGAAGGAGGTCGCGCCCCCGACGGCGAGCACGGGGACGTCGATCTTCTCCAGCGTCTCGTTCGCCGCGATGTCGGCCGGGACGGTCCGGTACAGCTCGAAGCCCGCGCGCAGCGCGCCCGCGGCGGTGTAGCAGCGCAGGTACTCGGCCACGGCATCGTCGGGAAGGACCTTCTGGTGGTGCCCGTAGTGCTCGTAGAACCACCGCAGGAACACCTCCTCGCGCCCGCTGATGAGGGCCTCGGGGAGGTCGAGCGTGCCCAGGAAGGCGTGGTGCCAGCGACGCCCGCCCTGGGAGATGTTCGGCTGCCCGTCGCCGGGGATCGCGACGTCGACGACGCCGAGCCTGCTCACCCGCTCCGGGTGCCGCGCCGCGATCGAGAACGCCACGACCCCGCCCCAGTCGTGTCCGACGACGGCGCACCGGTCGATCCCGAGGGCGTCGAGGAGCCGGACCAGGTCCTCGCCGAGGGTCTGCTTGTCGTAGCCGTGCAGCGGGCGGGTGGAGTCGCCGAGGCCGCGCAGGTCCGGGATCACGCACCGGTACCCCGCCTCGACGAGCAGCGGCGCGACCTGCGTCCACGAGTACCAGGTCTGCGGGAACCCGTGGACCAGCAGGACCGGCGGGCCGGTGTCGGGTCCGGTCGAGGCGACGTGCAGGACCACCTCGCCCACGTCGACGTAGGAGTGCCGGTAGTCGGCCATGGACCTCGGATGCCCCGCGCCGACACCGACCATGCCAGGGTGGGCGACCGTGCCGATCTTCCCGCCGGGGTTCCACTGGGGCAGCGCCACCGCCAGCCACCAGGTCGAGGGCAACAACGTCAACAACGACTGGTGGGACTGGGAGCACGATCCGGCCTCACCCTGCGTCGAGCCCTCCGGAGACGCGATCGACCACTACCACCGCTACGACGACGACTTCGCGCTGCTGGCCTCGCTCGGCCAGAACGCGCACCGCTTCTCCCTCGAGTGGTCGCGCATCGAGCCGGCCGAGGGCGAGTTCTCGACGGCGGCCCTGGACCACTACGCGCGCGTGCTCGACTCGCTCGCGCGACACGGCCTGACGGCGTTCGTGACGCTGCACCACTTCACGCTGCCGCGCTGGTTCGCCGCCCGCGGCGGCTGGCTCGCGCCCGACGCGCTCGACGTGTTCGGCCGCTACGTCGGGGTCGTGTCCGCCGCCCTCGGCGACCGGATGCCCTGGGTCTGCACGATCAACGAGCCGCAGATCGTCGCCCGCGAGTGCTACCTGTCCGGCCAGTTCCCGCCCGGGCACCACGATCTCACCGAGGCCGTCACGGTGAACGGCGTCCTCGCGCAGGCGCACCGCACGGCCGTCGAGGTGCTGCGGGCCGGGCCGGGGTCGGCGCAGCTCGGGACGTGCCTGCACCTGCCGCACCTCGAACCGCTGCGCCCGGGCGACGAGGCGGACGAGGGGGCCGCCGCAGCGGCGCGGCTGGTCATGGTCGACACCCACCTCGACGACCTGCGGGCGGGCGGCGACGTCGGCGACTTCGTCGGGCTGCAGTACTACTCGCGGGCCCTGATCGACGCGACCGCCGCCGACCTCACCGCTCCCCCGCCGGAGGGCGCGGAGACGACGCTGATGGGCTGGGAGGTGTACCCGGCCGGCTTCGGTGCGGTGCTGCGCCGGATCGCGGAGGCCGGGCTGCCCGTCGTCGTGACCGAGAACGGGATCGCGACGGCGGACGACGACCAGCGGGTCCGCTACCTCGCCTCCCACCTCGCGGAGGTCGCGTCCGCGCTCGCCGACGGGGTGGACGTGCGCGGCTACCTGTACTGGTCGTCGTTCGACAACTTCGAGTGGGCCGTGGGCTACCGGCCGACGTTCGGGCTCGTCGGGATCGACCGCGTCGACGGGCTCCGCCGGGTGCCGCGGCGCAGCGCGGAGCTCTTCGGGGAGGTGGCCCGCACCGGGGACCTCGCGGTGCTGGGTTCCTGACGACGGGTCAGGCCGGCCTGACCCACCCCGTCACGAAGGCGAAGTGGTCCTCGAAGCGCAGGACCGGCTCCTCGCGGTAGGCGTGGCGGAACTGGGCGATGCCCTCGGCCAGTTCCGCCTCGGAGAACTCGCCGAGCACCGACATGTACCGCGACTCCAGCATGCGCACGTAGCGCTCGCGGTCGATCGCGACGTGGAACGTGCGCCGGCTGACCGAGGCGCGCAGGCCCGCCGTCGTGAGGGCGTCGGCGATCTCCGTCGGATCGGGCTGGAGGGCCTCGAAGCGGTCGTGCGCGGCGGCGAACAGCGGGTGGGCGATGGTGCGGGGCAGCATCACCACCAGCATCCGGCCGTGGTCGGAGAGCAGTCCGGCGAGGCCGCGCAGGGTGCCGGCGCGGTCGGGCACGTGGTGGATCGCCTCCTTGACCAGCACCGCGTCGACCGACCCGGGGACCGGCAGGGACACCCGCCCCGACGCGAGGTCCTCGGCGCTCGCGAGGACCGGTCGCAGCAGCCGTGACACCGGGACGCGGTCGAGCATGGCGGCCGTCGGGTCGACGGCCGCGATCGGGCGCAGGGGCTGGAGATCGTCGGCGAGCTGGCGGGTGTACAGGCCGGTGCCGCAGCCGACGTCGACGACTCCGTCGCCCGGGTGCAGCCGCAGGGCCCCGGCCATCGCCCGGGCGAATCCCCGGACGTACTCCGGGTCGTAGGTCCAGTGCTCGTCGTAGGTCGCGGCGAGCCGGCGGTAGTGGTCGGCGAGCTGTCCGGTCATCCGGCCCAGGGTGACAGGTCGGGGGCGCCCGCGGGCGGCCCTCGATCGGGTCAGCTCGCGGAGCGCATCCGCCGCGCCGAGCCGGCGGCCCCCAGGGCGACCATGAGCACGACCACGCCGCAGAGCACCAGCGCGACCGTGGCCAGCCCCCAGACGTCGACCGCCAGCCCGGCGAGCAGGCTCGACGCGGCGGCCGCGAGGTAGCAGTACAGGTAGACCGCCGAGAGGGTGCCCGCGTGGGACCCGGCCGGGCTCCGGTCGAGCAGCACCCGCATGGCGCCCGCGAAGGCGGTGCCGAACCCGATCCCGGCGACGACGGCCGCGGCGAGGTAGACCGCGAAGCTCGCGACGAGGATGCCGACGACGTAGCCCCCGACGCCGAGCGCCAGCACCGCCGCGCCGCCGGTGAGGGCGTGGGCCGCGCGCAGGCGGCTCGACGCGAGGCCGGCGGCGGGGCCGACGAGGTGGAAGACCCCGACGGCGAGGGCCCCACTGAAGAGGTCCTGGCGGCCGAGCACCGACACCGCCAACGACGGCGCCAGGGCCTGGGTGAAGCCGCCGAGGACGTAGGTCGCGGCGACGAGCACGCAGACCGCGGGGAACACCGGACGCGCGCCCGGCGGGATCTGCACGACGGGGCGCAGCGAGGCGAGGGCGCCGGGCCGGCCACCTGACGTCTCGGGGAGGAGCGCGACGGTGACGCCCGCCGCCGTCAGGACCCCGGCCATGACCAGGAACGACGCGACGGGCGCCGTGTGGGGCCAGAGCTGGACCGCCGCGCCGGAGGTGAGGGAGCCGATCGCGATGCCGCCGGGTGGGGCGCCGCTGGTGACCGCCCCGGCCGCCCCCGGGCGGGAGGCGGGCGCGAGGTCGACCACGAACGCGCCGAGGGAGCTCAGCGTGAGGCCGATCGAGAGGCCCTGGAGCGCGCGCCCGAGGATCAGGGGCGCGGCCGAGTCGACCGTCGCGAGGACGAGGCAGGCGGCGACGCCGGCGAGCACCGCGGGCAGCGCGACCCGTCGTCGTCCTAGGTGGTCGGAGAGGCTGCCGCAGCAGAGCAGCGCGACCAGCAGCGGCAGGATGTAGACGGCGAAGGCGCCGGTGAGCGCGACGGTCGGGATGTCGTAGGTCCGCGCGTAGACGACGTACAGCGGGGCCGGCACCCCGGCGGCGGCACAGACGGCGACCAGCGAGACCGACGCCGCGACGAAGGCCGCCGTCCCGGATCGCCGCATCCGTCCCATCGTAGGCGTGGCTGTCGGCGGGAGACGGAGCGCAGCGGAGCTCGACCCTGGATGTCGGGGGGTCTCGCTAGTGTCGCGTCACGTTCCGGGGGCCGGTCGGGTCGAGCGGGTGGACCGGGCAGAGCGAGGGAGAAGCGGATGAGCATCGGCACGCACGCGGCGGACACGCACGAGCGGATCCGTGTCCTCGGGGCGCGGGAGAACAACCTGCGCGACGTCGACGTCGACCTGCCGAAGCGCCGGCTGACCGTGTTCACGGGCGTGTCGGGCTCGGGCAAGAGCTCCCTGGTGTTCGCCACGATCGCGGCGGAGTCCCAGCGGCTGATCAACGAGACGTACCCGTCGTTCGTGCAGGGCTTCATGCCGACGCTCGCGCGGCCGGACGTGGACGTCCTCGACGGGCTGACCACCGCGATCATCGTCGACCAGCAGCGCCTCGGCGCCGACCCGCGCTCCACCGTCGGCACCGCGACCGACGCCGGGGCGATGCTGCGCATCCTGTTCAGCCGCCTCGGCGAGCCCTACGTCGGGTCCGCGCAGGCGTTCTCGTTCAACGTGGCGTCGGTCAGCGGCGCCGGCGCGGTGAGCACCACGAAGAACGGCCGGGAGGTCCGGGAGCGCCGCGAGTTCTCGATCACCGGCGGCATGTGCCCGCGGTGCGAGGGCCGGGGAGCGGTGTCCGACTTCGACCTCACCGCGCTCTACGACGCCTCGAAGTCGCTCGACGAGGGGGCGATCACCATCCCGGGCTGGTCGATGGACGGGTGGTTCGGGCGCATCTTCAAGGGCAGCGGCTTCCTCGACCCGGCGAAGCCGATCGCGCGGTACACGAAGCGCGAGCTGGACGACCTGCTCCACAAGGAGGCCACGAGGATCCAGGTCGACGGCATCAATCTCACCTACGAGGGGCTCATCCCGAAGATCCAGCGCTCGATGCTGTCCAAGGACCGGGAGGCGATGCAGCCGCACATCCGCGCCTTCGTCGACCGGGCCGTCGTGTTCACCACCTGCCCCGACTGCGACGGCACCCGGCTCACCGCGGCGGCCCGGTCGGCCCGCATCCGCGGGGTGAACATCGCCGAGGCGAGTGCGATGCAGATCAGCGACCTGGCCGCGTGGGTCCGCACGATCGACGTGCCGTCGGTGAAGCCGCTGGTGGAGTCGCTGTCGCACACCCTCGACTCGTTCGTCCGCATCGGGCTGGGCTACCTGAGCCTCGAGCGCCCGTCGGGCACGCTGTCCGGCGGCGAGGCGCAGCGGACGAAGATGATCCGCCACCTCGGGTCGGCGCTCACCGACGTGACCTACGTCTTCGACGAGCCGACGATCGGGCTGCACCCGCACGACATCGCCCGGATGAACGAGCTGCTGCTCGCGCTGCGCGACAAGGGCAACACCGTGCTCGTCGTCGAGCACAAGCCCGAGACGATCGCGATCGCCGACCACGTCGTCGACCTCGGGCCGGGCGCGGGCACCGAGGGCGGCACCATCCGGTTCGAGGGCACCGTCGACGAGCTCCGCGCGAGCGGCACCGTCACCGGCCGCCACCTCGACGACCGCGCCGCGCTCAAGGACGCGGTGCGGACGCCGACGGGGCAGCTCGGGATCCGGGGCGCGAGCACGCACAACCTGCGCGACGTCGACGTCGACGTCCCGCTCGGGGTGCTGGTGGCGCTCACCGGCGTCGCGGGGTCGGGCAAGAGCTCGCTGATCACCGGGTCGGTCGCCGGGCTGGACGGCGTGGAGGTGGTCGACCAGACCCCCATCCGCGGGTCGCGGCGCAGCAATCCGGCCACCTACACGGGGCTGCTGGAGCCGATCCGCAAGGCGTTCGCCAAGGCCAACGGCGTCAAGCCCGCCCTGTTCAGCGCGAACTCCGAGGGCGCCTGCCCGAACTGCAACGGCGCCGGGGTGATCGACACCGACCTCGGGGTCGTGGCGTCGGTGTCGGTGCCCTGCGAGGTGTGCGAGGGGAAGCGGTTCTCCGCGGACGTCCTGGAGTACCGCTTCGGCGGACAGGACATCAGCGAGGTGCTGGGCATGTCGGTGGCGGAGGCCGAGGCCTTCTTCGCCGACGGGGAGGCCAAGCTCCCGGCGGCCCACCGGGTGCTGGCGCGCCTGGTCGACGTCGGGCTCGGCTACCTGCGGCTCGGCCAGCCCCTGAACACGCTCTCCGGCGGGGAGCGGCAGCGTCTCAAGCTCGCCGACCACCTCGGGTCGAAGGGCGGGATCTTCGTCCTCGACGAGCCGACCACCGGCCTGCACCTCGCCGACGTCGAGGCCCTCCTCGGGTTGCTCGACCGGCTCGTCGACGCCGGCACGTCGGTGATCGTCATCGAGCACCACCAGGCCGTGATGGCCCACGCCGACTGGATCATCGACCTCGGCCCGGGGGCCGGCCACGACGGCGGGCAGGTCGTGTTCACCGGAACGCCCGCCGAGCTCGTCGCGAGCCGGTCGACGCTGACCGGCGAGCACCTGGCCGACTACGTGCGGTCGCCCGCGACGTAGCCGGGGGCGATCCACGGTGGGAGGCGGTCGGGGATCTCGACCACCACCCGGTGATCGCGGAACACGACCTCGGCGAGCCGGCCGTCGAGCGTGATCTCGACCGGCTCGAGGTTCTCCGGCTCACCCGGGTCTCCACCGATCGCCGCGGCGACGAACGCCCGCATCGGTCCGGAGTGGGTGCTGACCAGCGCGATCTCGTTCCGGGCCGCGAGCGCGATGATCCCGGCCCAGAGCCGGTAGACCGCGATCTGGGGCGGCTCGAAGCGCAGCGTGGTGGAGGTCAACCAACGATCGATCGGCCCGCCGGCCTTCGACAGCTCGCCGTAGTTCGTGTCGAAGCGGTCGAACTCGAGCGCCCAGTCCGGGTCGGCGCCGCTGCCCGGGTCGAGGGCGCGGCGGTCCTTCGCGACCCCGGAGGACTCCCGCGCCGCCCCGTCGTGGAAGAACTGCAGGCTGTCGAAGTGCGTGTCCGGCTCGAGCCCGCCGAGCACCAGGCCGTGGTCGTCGCCGAGCGCCTCGACCACGGTCGCACGCAGGGTCACCGCCGTCGCCGTGCCGCGGGCGGTCGGGGCGTGCGGGAACCGGACCCGGGTCCCCGGCGGAGCGGTGGCGGCGAGTTCCTTCGCGAGCTGCCGCCCCCGGTCGCGGGCCTGGGACTCCCCCAGCTCGGTCAGCCCGAGATCGCCGAGGTAGCCGTGGGTCTCGCCGTGGCGCAGGAGGACGACGCGGTACATCGCCCCACCGTGCCGGACCGGCCCGGCGGAGTTCCACCCGTCGGTTGCGGTCCGGCGAACACGGCCGCGACGGGCACGCCAGGCATGCCCGGGCAGCCTCGGACCTGCCTGGCGTCACCCTCGCGCCGACCCGGCGGGTCCGGACCCGCAGCGAGGTGGACCTCAGGCATCCTCACGAACCGCCGGACCTGCCTGGCGTCACCCTCGCGGACGACCGGGTGCGCGGGCAGGGGTGGGCGCAGCAGGATTCGAACCTGCGACCGACGGCTTGTAAGGCCGGCGCTCTACCGCTGAGCTATGCGCCCCTCGACGGGCCCCGGGAACGGTACCCGGGGCCCGCCGTCGGGAACGGACACCGTCTCAGGCGGAGGCCTTGAGCTGCTCGATCGCGTCCTTCCAGCCCTGCTGGTCGCGGGCCTCGCCGGGCCCGTTCTGCTCGGCGAAGCGGACGACACCGTCACGGTCGATGAGGAACGTGCCGCGGAAGGAGAAGCCGAGGTCGGCGGAGAACACGCCGTAGCTCGCGCCGGTCGCGCCGTGCGGCCAGAAGTCCGAGAGCAGCGGGAAGCTGTAGCGCTCCTGGTCGGCCCACGCCTTCAGCGTCGGCACCGGGTCGCAGGAGACGCCGATGAGCTGGACGTCGTCGTTGACGTAGGCCGACAGGTCGTCGCGCGCCTCGCAGAACTCCCCGGTGCAGATCCCGGAGAACGCGAACGGGTAGAAGACCAGGAGCACGGCCTTCTTGCCACGGAAGTCCGCGAGCGAGACCTCCTCACGGTCCTGGTTGGGGAGCGTGAACTCGGGGGCCTGGGATCCGACCTCGACCGTCATGGCGCGTGCGTCTCCTCGTGAGGGTGTTCCGGCTGGTGCCGGCGCCACCCTATCGACCTCAGCGCCGTCGGTTGCCTCCCGACTTCGGCGCGACCAGCCGCGTCCCGACCCAGCCCTCGGAGATGTTGACGTTCGAGGTCTGGGAGAGCCCCGCCGTCGGGGCCGCCTCGGCGATCTCGGAGGGCTCCACGTGGCCCTCGTGACCGGTCTTGGGCGTCAGCACCCAGACCACGCCGTTGTCGTCGAGGGGTCCACGGGCGTCCATGAGGGCGTCGACGAGGTCACCGTCGTCGTCCCGCCACCACATGAGGACCACGTCGACGACCTCCTGCGCGTCCTCGTCGAGGAGATCTTCGCCGGAGCGTTCCTCGATCGCGGACCGGACGTCGCCGTCGACGTCGGAGCCCCAGCCCACTTCCTGGACGATCATCCCCGGCTCGACCCCGAGCTTGCTGGCCAGATCACTCCGGCTGCCGTCGGAGTCCCCCGCGGCCGCGACCACGTCTCCCGTCCCTCCTCCGTGTCCGGGCGCACCCCGATGGGTCCGCCACCCCGACGCCCCGCCGGGGCCTCGTGACGGACAGCGAACACGGCCGGGGTGCCGGATGCAACCAGCCACGCGGCCGGTACCCCTCCCGACGGCCCGGCGCCGGACGACACGACCGGCCGTGCCTACCGGCCGGTAGAGATGACGTTCCGGCGACACGGGGTGACCATGGAGGGGCCCGACGGAGAACTCGCGGGCAGAATCGGTTCCGATCGTCCGCGTCACACCCGACCGGCGGGCCAGGAACAGGACCAGAGCACGAGGAGTGGCAGCAGTTGTCAGCGCAGAACGACTCCCGTAACGACAACCGCGTGCACGTCATCCGGGACGGGCTGTCCACGCACCTGCCGGACATCGATCCGGACGAGACCGCCGAGTGGATCGAGTCCTTCGACGGCGTGCTCGACTCGGCGGGGCAGCAGCGGGCGCGGTTCCTCATCCTGCAGCTGCTCCAGCGCGCCCGGGAGCGCCGCGTGGCGGTGCCGTCCCTGTTCTCCACCGACTACGTCAACACCATCCCCACCGACCAGGAGCCGTGGTTCCCGGGCGACGAGGAGACCGAGCGTCGGTACCGCGCCTGGATCCGCTGGAACGCGGCGGCGATGGTGCACCGGGCGCAGCGCCCCGGCGTCGGGGTCGGCGGGCACATCTCGACGTACGCGTCGGCCGCCTCGCTCTACGAGGTCGGCTTCAACTGGTTCTTCCGCGGCAAGGACCACCCGGGCGGCGGCGACCACGTCTACATCCAGGGCCACGCCTCCCCCGGCATCTACGCCCGCGCCTTCCTCGAGGGCCGCCTGGGCGCCGAACACCTCGACGGGTTCCGCCAGGAGCTCTCGCACGCCGGGCCGGGCGGCGGCCTGCCGTCCTACCCGCACCCGCGGCTCATGCCGTGGTTCTGGGAGCACCCGACGGTGTCGATGGGCCTCGGCCCGATCAACGCGATCTTCCAGGCCCGCTTCGACAAGTACCTGCACAACCGCGGCCTGAAGGACACCGCCCAGCAGCACACCTGGGCGTTCCTCGGCGACGGCGAGATGGACGAGCCGGAGTCGCGCGGCGCGATCCACGTCGCCGGGGCCGAGGGCCTGGACAACCTGACCTTCGTCGTCAACTGCAACCTGCAGCGCCTCGACGGGCCGGTGCACGGCAACGGCAAGGTCATCCAGGAGCTGGAGTCGTTCTTCCGCGGCGCCGGTTGGAACGTCGTCAAGGTCATCTGGGGCCGGGAGTGGGACCGGCTGCTGCACGCCGATCGGGACGGCGCGCTGATCAACCTCATGAACACCACGCCGGACGGCGACTTCCAGACCTACAAGGCCAACGACGGCGCCTACGTCCGCGAGCACTTCTTCGGCCGCGACCCGCGGACGAAGGACCTCGTCAAGGACCTCTCCGACGACGACGTGTGGAACCTCAAGCGCGGCGCCCACGACTACCGCAAGGTCTACGCCGCCTACCAGGCCGCGATGGAGCACGAGGGTCGCCCGACGGTCATCCTGGCCAAGTCGATCAAGGGCTACACGCTCGGCCCGACGTTCGAGGGCCGCAACGCGACCCACCAGATGAAGAAGCTGACGCTGCAGGACCTCAAGACCTTCCGCGACGAGGTCCGCGTCCCCATCAGCGACGCCGAGCTCGAGCGCGACCCGTACCTGCCGCCGTACTACCACCCCGGCAAGGAGGCGCCCGAGATCCAGTACATGCTCGAGCGCCGCCGCCAGCTCGGCGGCCCCTCGCCGGAGCGCCGCCTGCGCCACCAGCCGCTCGTGCTGCCGGGCGACAAGGTCTACGAGGTCGTCAAGCGCGGCTCGGGCAAGCAGGAGATCGCCACGACGATGGCGTTCGTCCGGCTGGTCAAGGAGCTCACCCGCGACGCGAACATCGGCAAGCGGGTCGTCCCGATCATCCCCGACGAGGCCCGCACCTTCGGGATGGACTCGTTCTTCTCCAACCTGAAGATCTACAACCCGCTCGGCCAGCTCTACACCTCGGTCGACGCCGACCAGCTGCTCGCCTACCGCGAGTCGGAGACCGGGCAGCTGCTGCACGAGGGCATCAACGAGGCCGGGTCGGTCGCCTCGTTCACCGCCGTCGGGACGTCGTACTCGACGCACGGCGAGCCGATGATCCCGATCTACATCTTCTACTCGATGTTCGGCTTCCAGCGCACCGGTGACGGCATCTGGGCCGCCGCGGACCAGATGGCCCGCGGCTTCCTGCTCGGCGCGACGGCGGGTCGGACCACGCTGGTCGGCGAGGGCCTCCAGCACAACGACGGGCACTCGCACCTGCTCGCCGCGACCAACCCCGCCGTCGTCGCCTACGACCCCGCCTTCGCCTTCGAGATCGGGCACATCGTGCGCGAGGGCCTGCAGCGGATGTACGGCCAGGACGAGCAGGAGCACCCGCCCGCGGAGCCCGACCACGAGGCCTCGGCGTCGACCCGCCGGGACCCGAACGTCCTGTACTACCTGACCGTCTACAACGAGCCCTACCGGCAGCCGGCCGAGCCGGACGGGGTCGACGTCGACGGGCTGCTGCGCGGCCTCTACCGCTACGCCCAGGCCCCCGGCGGGCCGGGGCCGCGGGCTCAGATCCTCGCCTCCGGCGTCGCGATGACCTGGGCGCAGCGGGCCCAGGAGATGCTGGCGGGCGAGTGGGGCGTGCAGGCCGACCTGTGGTCGGCCACCTCCTACGGCGAGCTGCGCCGCGACGGCGTGGAGTGCGAGCAGCACAACCAGGCCCACCCCGAGCTCGAGGCCCGCACGCCGTACGTGACCACCGCGCTCGCCGAGGCGGCCGGTCCCGTCGTCGCGGTCTCGGACTGGATGCGCGCCGTGCCCGACCTCATCCGGCCCTGGGTGCCCGGCGACTACACCACGCTCGGCACCGACGGCTTCGGTCTGTCCGACACCCGGCCCGCCACCCGGAGGCACTTCGGGGTGGACGCCGAGAACGTCGTCGTGGCCGTCCTGGCGGCCCTCGCCCGACGCGGCGAGGTCGACCAGTCGACGGTCCGCGACGCCGCGGCCCGCTACCAGATCCACGACCCCCAGGCGGCCGGACCGCAGGAGTCGGACAGCGGGGTGGCCTGATCGCCGGGGACGGGGGCCGTCCCGTGACCGGGCGGTGACTTTTCCGGGCTCGGGGCTGGTTTCCTCCCCGGGGGATCCCGCTAGGCTGTCGCCGACCGCACGGTCCACCTCGTAGCCAACGGGGCCACCGGCGGGTCCGGCGGTTGGAGTACATCGCTCCGGCGGCGGCTCGAAGGCTGGGGGCAGGAAGAAGCCCCCGGGACATCGGTATGAGGAGCAGGAATGGCAGAAGGCACCGTCAAGTGGTTCAACAGCGAGAAGGGCTTCGGCTTCCTCGCTCCCGACGGTGGTGGCGCTGACGTCTTCGTCCACTACTCGGCGATCCAGTCTCGTGGGTTCCGGACCCTGGACGAGGGGCAGCGCGTCTCGTTCGACGTCGAGCAGGGCCAGAAGGGCCTGCAGGCCGTTCAGGTCACGCCGCTGTAAGTAGCGCGCACAACGCGTTCACCACGAGCGGGGCTCCGGCCGGCACCCGATGCCGGGCGGGGCCCCGTTCGTCGTTCCGGCTCCGACGAGGGGGTGTCGCCGTGACCCCGGTCTCCGCGGACACCTTCCGCCGCCTCGAGCTGGCCACCGGCGGGGTCGCCGGCGCCGGCGTCGCCGAGATGTCCGCCCGGCTGCCGTGGTTCGACCGCCTCACCGCCGACCAGCGGGCCGGGGTCCTCATGGTCACCCAGCTCGGCGCCGCCAACTTCGTCGCCTGGCTGCGCGACCCCGACGCGACGCCCCGCCTGACCGCCGAGGCCTTCCGCAGCGCCCCGCCCGACCTCGCACGCCAGATGACGCTGCGCCAGACCGTCGAGCTCGTCCGGATCGCCACCGAGGTCTTCGAGGAGCGCATCCCCGCCCTCGGCGGCAGCCGCACCGAGCGGGCCACCCTGGTCGCCGCCGTGCTGCGCTTCGGCCGGGAGGTCGCGTTCGCCGCGGCCACCGTCTACGCGTCCGCCGCCGAGGCGCGCGGCGCCTGGGACGCGCGGCTGGAGGCCCTCGTGGTCGACGCCGTGGTCCGCGGGGACCACGATTCGGCGGGGGCGGTCCTCTCCCGCGCCGCGGCCCTCGGCTGGGACCCGGCCGCGCGGGCCCGGGTGCTGGTCGGCAACCCGCCCGCCGCCGACCCCGACCCCCGGCGGCCCTCCGGGCCCGACCCCCTGCACGGCGTCCGCCGCGCCGCCTACCGCGCGGGGGCGGCGGTACTGCTCGGTGCGCACGGCCGCCACCTGCTGATGATCATGTCCGCGGACGAGGTTCCCGACGACGGGTCGGGGTTGCGCGGGGAGTCCAAGGCCGTCCTCACGCTCACCGACGCGTTCGGGCCGGGTCCGGTCGTCGCCGGGCCGGTGGTCGCCGGACTGCTGGAGGCCCACGAGTCGGCGGCCCGCGCCCTCGCCGGCCACCGCGCCGTCGCGGCCCGGCCCGGAGCGCCGCGCCCCGTCGCCGCGGACGACCTCCTGCCCGAACGCGTCCTGGCCGGGGACCGCTCGGCGGCCACCACGCTCGTCGAGGAGGTCGCCCGGCCGCTGCGGGAGGCGGGCGGGTCGCTCACCGAGACCGTCGAGTCCTACCTCGACCACGCCGGCGTGCTCGAGGCGTGCGCGCGGACCCTCTACGTGCACCCCAACACCGTCCGCTACCGCCTGCGTCGAGTGGCCGACCTCACCGGCTCCCACCCGGGTGACGCGCGCGGCGCGACGTTGTTGCGAATGGCCATCGCGCTCGACCGGCTCCGCACGAGCGGCGCCGCACCGGAGCCGGACCCGACCATCTGACCTGCACCGATGACGTCGTCAACGTGGTCCCGACGCGGATCCGGCCGGGTCGGCCGATGCCGGGCGGCCCGCCGTCGGGAAGGGTTGTTGTCGGGACCCCACAACGAACCCCGCCGAGGATTCGTCACCGCACGAGCTGCTGATGACCTCCCGCCCGTGATGGAGTACGTGTCGTGATCGCGATCCTCGCGCCCGGTCAGGGCGCCCAGAAGCCGGGGATGCTGGCGCCGTGGCTGGAGCGGCCCGGCGCCCGGGAGCGGCTGGCCGAGTTCTCCACCGCCGCCGGGCTGGACCTCGAGCACCTGGGCACCGAGGCCGACGCGGACGCGATCGCGGACACCGCCGTCACGCAGCCGCTGCTCGTCGCGAGCGCCCTGCTGTCGTGGGAGGCGCTCCGGGAGGAGCTGGGCGGCGAGCTCCCCGAGGGCACCGTCGTCGCGGGCCACTCCGTCGGGGAGATCGCCGCCGCGGCCATCGCCGGTGTGCTCGCGCCCGACCGGGCCGTCGCGCTCGCCGCCGTCCGCGGGAAGGAGATGGCCGCGGCCTGCGCGGTGGAACCGACGAGCATGGCGGCGGTCCTCGGTGGGGACTCCGACGACGTGCTCGCGGTGCTGTCGTCACACGACCTCGAGCCGGCCAACCGCAACGGGGCCGGTCAGGTGGTCGCGGCCGGGCGCACGAGCGACATCGAGGCGCTGGCCGCCGAGCCGCCGGAGGGGGCCCGGGTCCGCCCGCTCGCCGTCGCCGGCGCCTTCCACACCCGCTTCATGGAGCCGGCCGAGAAGGCGCTGGGCGCGTGGGTCGCCGAGCACCGCTCCGAGCTGGCCCCGGCCGACCCGAGCACCCCCCTGCTCTCCGACGCCGACGGCGCCGTCGTCACCTCCGGGGACGACATGCTCGACCGCCTCGTCGCGCAGGTGACGCTCTCGGTGCGGTGGGACGCCTGCATGGACACCCTGCGCGAGCGCGGCATCACCGCCGCGATCGAGCTCACCCCCGCCGGGACGCTGACCGGGATGGTCAAGCGCCAGATCAAGGGCACCGCCACCGTGAACGTCTCCACCCCCGACCACCTCTCGTCCGCCGTCGAGACCCTGCGGGGCACGTCGTGACGTCGCTGCGCACCGCTGCGCCGGTCGCCGGGGCCCGCATCATCGGGCTGGGCAGCTCCCAGCCCGACCGCGTCGTCACCAACCACGAGCTCGCGCAGCGCGTCGAGACCGACGACGCGTGGATCCGCAGCCGCGTCGGCATCGTCGAGCGCCGCTTCGCCGCGGACACCGACTCCGTCGTCTCCATGGGCGCCGACGCCGGGTCGAAGGCCCTCGCCGACGCCGGGATCGCCCCCACCGACCTCGACGCCGTCATCGTGGCCACCTGCACCATGCCCAACCCCATCCCGAACGCGGCGGCGCAGCTCTCCGACCGCGTCGGGGTGAACGGGATCGCCGCGTTCGACCTCAACGCCGCGTGCGCCGGCTTCTGCTACGGCGTGGGCGTCGGCTCGGACATGATCCGCGCCGGGAGCGCCCGCAACGTCCTCGTCGTCGGGTCGGAGAAGCTGAGCGACTGGCTCGACATGGACGACCGCAGCGTCTGCATCATCTTCGCCGACGCCGCCGGGGCGGCCGTGCTGACCGCGGCCGAGACCCCCGAGGAGGTCGGGGTCGGCCCCGTCGTGCTGGGAGCGGCCGGCGACCTCGTCAAGACCATCGGCATCGACGAGCAGAACTACCTCCGCCAGGAGGGCCAGGCGGTGTTCCGCTGGGCCACCACGAAGATCGCGCCGGTCGCGCTGCAGGCGATCGAGCGGGCGGGTCTCACCCCGGCCGACATCGACGTGCTCGTCCCCCACCAGGCGAACCTGCGGATCGTCGAGGCGATCGCGAAGAAGCTGCGGTCCGAGGGGGCGCGCGACGACCTCGTGGTCGCCGACGACATCGTGTACTCCGGCAACACCAGCTCGGCGTCGATCCCGATGGCGATCGACCACATGCGCGCCGCGGGGCGCGTGCGGTCCGGGGACGTCGCCCTGCTGGTCGGGTTCGGAGCCGGCCTGTCGTACGGCGGCCAGGTCGTCGTCCTCCCCTAACCTCCTCGCCGGCACCACCGTCGGCAATCAACGAAAGGAACCCGAGTGGCCTCCAAGGAAGAGATCCTCCCCGACCTCGCGAGCATCGTCGAGGAGGTGGCCGGCGTCGACGCCTCCGAGGTGACCCCGGAGAAGTCGTTCGTCGACGACCTCGACATCGACTCGCTCTCCATGGTCGAGATCGCCGTCCAGGCGGAGGACAAGTTCGGGGTCAAGATCCCCGACGACGAACTCGCGAAGCTCACCACCGTGTCCGACGCCGTCGACTACATCTCCTCCCACTCGTGAGCGCCGCCGGCCAGGGGGTCGTCGTCACCGGGATGGGAGCGACGACCCCGCTCGGCGGAGACGTGCAGTCCACCTGGGACGGTCTCCTGGCCGGTGCCAGCGGGACGCGCCCGCTGTCGGAGGACTACGCCCGCTTCGAGCTGCCGGTCGACTTCGCCTCGCAGCTCGCGGTCGAGCCGTCCGAGGTCCTCAAGCGGGTCGAACTGCGCCGCCTCGACCGGTCCGAGCAGGTCGCGATCATCGCGGCCCGCCAGGCCTGGGAGCACGCGGACCTCGGGGACTACCCCTCGACCGACGGCGGGTCGCCCAAGGTCGACGGGCTGCGCCTCGCCGTCATCATCGGCACCGGCATCGGCGGGGCCACCACCCTGCTCAACCAGGACGACCTGCTCGAGCAGCAGGGCCTGCGCAAGGTCGCCGTCCTGACCATCCCCATGCTCATGCCCAACGGGCCCGCGGCCCACGTGGGGCTCGAGTTCGGTGCGGCGGCCGGCATCCACGCCCCGGTTTCGGCCTGCGCCTCCGGCGCCGAGGCGATCGCCTGGGCGTGGCGGATGCTGCAGGCCGACGAGGTCGACGTCGTCGTCGCCGGTGGCGCCGAGGCGTGCATCGCGCCGATCACGCTCGCCGGGTTCTGCCAGGCCCGCACCATGGCCCACGACTGGGACGACCCGACCCAGGCCTCCCGCCCCTTCGACGCGAAGCGCAACGGCTTCGTGCTCGGCGAGGGCGCCGGCATGGTCGTGCTGGAGCGGGCCGAGTTCGCGGAGGCCCGTGGCGCGACGGTCCACGGTCGGCTCGCCGGGATCGGTACCACCGCCGACGCCTACCACATCACGGCGCCGGATCCCGAGGGCACGGGTCAGTCCCGGGCCATCGCGGCGGCCCTCCGGACGGCGGGCGTCGACCCGGCCGACGTCGGGCACGTGAACTGCCACGCGACGTCGACCCCGGTCGGCGACGTGGCCGAGACGGTCGCGGTCCGCAAGGCGATCGGCGACCACCCGGTGCTGACCGCACCCAAGGGCTCGCTCGGCCACCTGCTCGGTGCCGCCGGGGCCGTGGAGGCGATCGCCACGATCCTCGCGGTCAAGGAGGGCCAGATCCCGCCGACCGCGAACCTGACCGACCTCGACGGCGACGTCGAGCTCGACGTGGTCTCCGGCGAGGCGCGCAAGGTGTCCCTCGACGCGGCCGTGAACGACTCGTTCGGGTTCGGCGGGCACAACGTGAGCTTGTGCTTTTGTAGGTGAGCTTCGCTCAGGTGAGCACTAATCCGTGTCCAGGCACGGATTAGTGCTCACCTGCTCGCGCAGCGGGCACACGGCACGAACTCCCCCGGCCACCCGAGCTGACGAAGCCGCCTCCACACCGTGCGGGCCGTAGCGCAGGCGTCGCCGTGGATCTCCTCGTAGCCGAACGTCAGTCGGGCCCTGCCCTCGAGTTCGGCCGCGTTGTCGCGGGCGCGGTCGCTCCGGGCCGTGCGACGGTTCGCGTGATAGATCCAGCCGTCGAGCCTGACGATGAGAACACCGAACGGCATCCGGTACTCGACGTCCTCGTACCGGTTGGTGTCGCCGACGCGGTGGAGCACCTGACGGGTCCCGGCAGGCAACCCGTGGGCCAGCTCGACGTCGGTCACGTACCCGAGTTCGAGGACCGAGCCGACCCCCTCCACCAGGAGTTCCGCGGCGGCGCGGAGCGCCTTGCCGTACCGACGGGGGCGGCGGAGGTCCAGGTTCTCGAGGATCGTCGATCCCGGCAGTCGCGCTGCTGCGGCACCCGCTGTCAGGAAGCGCATCCCGTCGCGAGCCGTCGGCGCCTCGACCGCGAGATCGATCAACGTGACCACCTTCGTCGTCACCGGCGGGTCGGAATCGGTCAGCCCGATGTGCGCGAAGGCCTTGCTCCGATGGACGACGACGCCGTCGCACCCGCGGGCCGACGACCCGTACGGCACCGTGACGTGGACGGGCCTGCCGTCCCTGCCTCCACGCAGCCCGAGGACCGCGGCGGGCCGACTCGTGGCTGAGCATCGCCGGGCCACGGACGAAGAGGAGGGCCCCCTGCCGCCACATCTCGGCCGTCGGCTCGCCCGTGGCGGCCGCGTAGACCCCGTGGAAGAGCGGTCTCGTCCGACGGGCGGCGACGTCAGCCTCGATCTGCTCGTCGGTGGAGCCCGCACCGAGGGCCTGGGACCGGGCGAAGACGAGGTGTTGCCGGTGCAGGATCAGCTGCCACTCCTGGGAGTCCCTCACACCGGCTTGGACCGGCGCCGAGGCCAATCGGTTCCAGGTGGCTTCGCCAGGTGAGCACTAATCCGTGCCTGGACACGGATTAGTGCTCACCTGGCGTCAGCCACACGGAGTCCGCAGCGAACTCCCCGCCAACGGGTCCACGATCCGGAGCTGGCCCCGTTCGGTCACGATCGTCAACGACACCTGCCAGCACAGGCGGGCGGACGGGACGTCCGGGGGCGCGGCGGAGGGGTCCTGGGTGGTGATCCAGCCGGTGGGCACCACGTACTCGCCGCCGCCCACGGGATCGATGCGGCGCAGGATCGCGGAGCCCACCTTCACGGTCCGGTTCCGGTCGGCGAACTGGGCCTGGGAGACCGACGCGACCGAGGTGGCCGACGAGGTGGACACCCAGCCCACGTAGTCGCCGGCGTTGCGGGCGTCGACCTGGCGCTGGACGAGGTCGCGGATCTCGGCCGCGCGGGGGAACGCGGCGGCCGCGGGCGAGAGCGCGACGGTGGGGGGGCCGGCCGACCCGTCGTCGGGAAGGGCGACGCCGGCGAGCGCGGGTCCGGTGTCGCCGAGGGCGTCACGGGCGGTCCCGGCGGCGCGGCCGGCGAGCAGCGCCGCGACCGTCCCCAGGGCTGCGAGCACCAGCACCAGGGCGATCGGCACGGTCACCGCGGGCCGCCAGAGTCGCATGGCGACATCGAACCAGCCCGGGTCAGCCCACCTGGTGCAGCCACCCCACGGCGGAGCCGTCGCCGGCGAAGCGGTAGGGCTCGAGGGCGTCGTCCCAACGCCGGCCGAGCAGCTCGTCGAGCCGGTGGTGGAGCGCGTCGGGCCCGGACCGGCGGGCCGCGGCCATCGCCGAGCGCAGCTGGTCCTCGCCGATCACGACGTCGCCGTTGGCGCTCGTGCGGCCGTGCCACAGGCCCAGTCCGGGGACGTGCGAGAAGCGTTCGCCGTCCGTGCCGGGGCTCGGGTCCTCGGTCACCTCGAACCGGAGCATGCCCCAGGCCCGCAGCGCGCTCGCCAGCCGCGCGGCGGTCCCGACCTGCCCCGTCCAGGAGCACTCGGCCCGCATCTGGCCCGGAGCCGCGTCCTGTGCGGTCCAGTCCAGCTGAACACGGGCGTCCAGGACGCCCGAGATGGCCCACTCGACGTGCGGATTGACCGCAGGCGGCGACGAGTGGACGTAGATCACGCCACGGGTGCTCACTGCTGACCTCCGGTCGAGACGAGAAGCGTCTTCCCCAACGTCCTCGAACTCGGTCCTCGGGCTCGCGATGACCAACCGGTGCAGCAGTGTGCCCGCTGAGACCCCTGATGCGCCAGTGATCGGCGCACCTCGGCGTGTCGCGACCCGGTCGACCGTGGATCCCGACCCCGTCCATCGCCTAGCGTGAGCGACCGATGACGGGGGGCGACCAGCGGGGCGACGAGCGGCCGGCGACGTTCCGGGACGCCCTCGCCGTCCCCGCCTTCCGGTGGCTCTGGCTCGGCCAGCTGCTCTCGATCCTGGGCGACCAGGTCGCCCGGGTCGCGCTCTCGGTCCTGGTGTTCGACCGCACCGCCTCGGCCGCCCTCACCGCGCTGACCTACGCGCTGACGTTCCTGCCCGACCTCGTCGCCGGCCCGCTGCTCTCCGGGCTCGCCGACCGGTTCCCCCGACGACGAGTCATGGTCGTCACCGACGTCGTGCGGGCCCTCCTGGTGGCCGCCATGGCCGTGCCCGGGATGCCGCTGCCCGCGCTGGCGACCCTCCTGGTGGCGGGTCAGCTGCTGGCGGCCCCGTTCCTCGCCGCACGCTCGGCGATCCTCCCCCACCTGCTCACCGGCGACCGCTACGTCGCGGGCAACGCCGTCATCAGCACGACCTACCAGGTCGCGCAGGTCCTCGGCTTCGCCCTCGGCGGCCCGCTGGTCGCCCTCCTCGGGGTCTCCCCCGCCCTGGCGGCGAACGCCGCGACGTTCCTCGTCTCCGCGGTCGTCCTCCGGCTCGGCGTCCCCGAACAGGCGGTTCCCGACGCCGGGTCGGTGCGGCCGGGGCTGCGCGGCGAGGCCGCGCGGGTGGTCGCCGGGGCGCGCGTGGTGGGCGCCGACCCGCGGCTGCGCGCGCTGATCGGGCTGGCGTGCATCTCGGCGTTCGTCGTCACCGTCGAAGGCCTCGCGGCGCCGTACGCGGCCGAGCTGGGGGTGGGGACGGCCGCCGTCGGACTCCTCCTCGCGGCGAATCCGCTGGGGCAGGTGGTCGGCATCCTCCTGCTCACGCGACTCGTGGCGCCGGCCCGGCGGCCGCGGCTGATCGGCCCGCTCGCGGTGGCGTCCTGCGTCCCGCTCGTCGTGTCGGCGTTCGGACCGCCGTTGTGGGTGCTGATCGTCGCCTGGGTGGTCTCGGGCATGGCGTGCGCCTACCAGGTGCCGGCGAACGCGACGTTCGTCGTGAGCGTCGACGACGCGCGCCGCGGCCAGGCGTTCGGCCTCGCGGTGACGGCGCTGCGGGTGACCCAGGGGGTCGGCGTGCTGCTCGCGGGCGTCCTGGCCCAGCGGACGACGCCGTCGGTCGCGGTGGCGGTCGGCGGGGCCGTGGGCGTCGTGGTGGCCGGCCTCGCGGCCCGGGCCTGGTCCCGGGCGTCGGCGCACCCGCCACGGCGCTCGAGCGGCCGCCGCGAGGACGCCGGGGAGGACACCGCCGAGGAGGCGGCGTGACCGGACGCACGAGAGCCGGCCAGGAGCCCGGAGGCCCCGGCCGGCGGCTCGGATGCGTTCTCGTTCAGCGCCAGTGGCAGTCGCGGACCCAGTTCGAGTCGACGACGTTCCAGTGCGAGTCCCGGTTCCAGTGCGAGTCGCGGTTCCAGTGCGAGTCGCGGTTCCAGTGCGAGTCGGGACGCATGAGTTCTCCTCCGGGACGTGTGCTCGGTCGCTTGCCGTGTCCGTCGCCGTCGCTCGTGCCGTGGTCGTGCCACGTCCGAGGACGACGTCAGTCACTCAACGTGTTCGCCTTCGGCACGGCGATCCGCAGGGGGGCCACCGAGCGCGACGACGGACGAGATCTATCGTGACTACCGTAGCCGTCGGTGACCAGACGACGACCAGGCGTCAACCATCCAGGTGAGATGCCACGAAAGGGTGATCCCTTCCGCAGCTCAACAGGCCGACCAGGTAGCGTTCAGTCGACTCCCGCGCCCCGACGGAGACGGCGCGGAGCGACCGATGCCGGCCCCCGGAGGCGACAGAACGTGACCGACTCGCGCGCCAGGCCATCGAGCCGGGACGGCGCGTTGGCCACCGTGCGTGACCGGAGCAGGCGGCTGGGTCCCCGGGGATGGGCCCTCTGGTCCCTGCCCCGCGGCCCACTGGCGTACATCCTCGTCATCGAGCTGGCGGCGGTCGCCGTCATCGTCTCGGCGCTGACCCTGGGGACCGCCGACCACGGGTGGACGGTGGCCGGGCTCCTGTTCCTCGGCGCGGTGACCCACGCGGAGGCCGCCCGGCACATCGAGCGGATCCGGATCTCGAAGGTCGACCGGCCCTTCATCGACCTCAAGTCGATGTGGACGTTCGCCGCGCTGCTGCTCACCCCGACCGGGCCGACCCTCGTGCTGGTCTGCGGCACCTTCGCGTACTGGTGGGTGCGCAACGGCCGCCACCACTCGGCGCCGCACAAGTGGATCTTCTCCTGGGCGACGGTCGTGCTCGGCACGGCCGCGGCCGGGCTGCTCCTGCCCGGCGTGGAGATCGGCACCCTGCTGCCGACCGCCGCCGGTCCCCTCGGCCTCGTGCTCATCGCTGCGGCCGCGATCGTCCGGTGGACCGTGAACCACGGCCTCGTCGTCGGCATCCTGTTGCTGACGTCGAAGGAGCGGTCGCTGCGCCGGCACCTCTCCAGCCCGGCGGACACCCTGCTCGGTCTCGGCGCCCTCGCCCTCGGGGCGGCCCTGGCCGTCCTGGCGGCCGCGTCGCCGTGGCTGGTCCCGATCCTGCTGGTCCCGGTGATCATGCTCCACCGCGGGGTGCTGGTGGACCAGTTCCGGCACGCCGCCCGGACCGACTCGAAGACCGGCCTCGCCAACGGCGCCGCGTGGAGCGAGGTCGCCGCCAAGGAGATCGCGCGTGCCGCCCGGCAGGATGTCGGGCTCGCGGTCCTCATGGTCGACCTGGACGAGTTCAAGGCCGTCAACGACCGCCACGGGCACCTCGTCGGGGACGAGGTGCTCCGGGCGGTGGCCGCGTCGCTGTCCGCGGAGGTCCGGGCCTACGACGCCGTGGGCCGGTTCGGCGGCGAGGAGTTCGTGGTGCTCCTCTCCGGCGTCGACCCCGCCGCCGCCACCGTGACCGCGGAGCGGCTGCGGAGCCGGATCGGGGACATCGACGTCCAGGTGCCGACCCCGATCGGCACCCTGGCCCGGGTGCAGGGCCTCACCGCGTCGATCGGCTGCGCGACGTGCTCGGCGGGGAGCCGGTCGGTCGACGAACTGCTCGCCGCCGCCGACGCGGCCCTGTACCGCGCGAAGCGTGCGGGCCGGAACCGCACCGTGGCGGCGGACCCGGCCTGAGGCGCTCCTAGCGGAACGCGGGCAGCCCGGTGAGCGCCTGACCGATCGACAGGGTGTGCATCTCCTCGGTGCCCTCGTAGGTCAGCACCGTCTCGAGGTTCGTCATGTGCCGGAACACCGGGTACTCGAGGGTGATCCCGTTGCCGCCGAGCACGGTGCGGGCGGTGCGGGCGACGTCGAGCGCGGCGTGCACGTTGGCCATCTTGCCGAAGCTGACCTGCGCCGGGTGCAGCTCGTGGGCGTCCTTGAGCCGACCGATGCGCGCCGCGGTGAGCGACGCCTGGTTCACGGCGACGACCATCTCGGCGAGCTTGCGCTGGGTGAGCTGGAAGCCCGCGATGGGGCGGCCGAACTGCTCGCGGCTCATCGCGTACGCCAGCGCCGCCTCGTAGCAGGCCCGCGCCGCGCCGACCGCACCCCAGAGGATGCCGTAGCGGGCCTCGTTGAGGCACGACAGCGGGCCCTTGAGCCCGGTGACCTCGGGGAACACCGCGTCGGCCGGCAGCCGCACGCCCTCGAGCACGAGCTCGGCGGTGAGCGACGCGCGCAGGGAGAGCTTGTGCTTCACCTCGTTCGCGGTGAACCCGGGGGTGTCGGTCGGCACGACGAAGCCGCGGATGCCCTTGCTCCCCTGGTCGGGGTCGGTCTGCGCCCACACCACGGCCACCTCGGCGAGGGTGCCGTTGGTGATCCACATCTTGGCGCCGTCGAGTACCCAGTCGTCCCCGTCGTGCCGCGCGCGGGTGCGCATCGAGCCGGGGTCGGACCCGGCGTCGGCCTCGGTGAGCCCGAAGCAGCCGAGGGCCTCACCGGTCGCCATCCGCGGCAGCCACTCCTGCTTGTGCGCCTCGGAGCCCCAGCGGTGGATCGCGAACATCGCGAGCGAGCCCTGCACCGACACGAACGACCGCAGACCCGAGTCGACCGCCTCCAGCTCGCGGCAGGCGAGGCCGTAGCTCGTGGCGTTGGTGCCGGCGCAGCCGTAGCCCTCGAGGTGCATGCCGAGCAGACCGAGCGAGCCCAGTCCCTTGGCGATGTCGCGCGGGAGGGTGTTCGACTCGTACCACTCGCTGATGCGGGGAGCGAGCTCCGCGGACGCGTAGTCGCGCACCGCGTCGCGGATGTCGCGTTCCTCCGCGGTCAGCTCGGCGTCGACGGCGAGGAAGTCACTGGGGTCGGGAGCCACCCGGCCACGTTAGGCGCTCCGCCCAGAACGTCGCGAATCCCGGGTGGAGGTCCAGGTCACCCACCTGGGCCAGCGGGACCCAGCGCAGTTCCGAGGCCTCCCCGTCCTGCGGCGTGAGCGGGACGGGCTCGTCGAGCGTGGCGTGCACGGTCGCGTAGCTCCACCCCCCGTGGTCGTCGGTCGAGACGTTCCCGACGACGGGTGCCGCCGGGTCGAGCCCGGTCTCCTCGACCGCCTCCCGCAGCGCCGCCTCGACGGCGGTCTCCAGCTCGTCACGGGCCCCGCCGGGGATGCCCCAGGTGTTGCCGTGGTGGCTCCAGAAGATGCGATGGGCGAGCAGCAGCCGGTCCTCCGCGACGAGCAGCAGCCCGGCCGCCCCGTAGCGCCCCCAGTGCCGGTGCCCCTGCCCGCAGGACACCCACCCGTCACCGTTCGCGCCGCGCGCCACCCGAGTCTCCCGTTCGTCCGCCGGTCCCTCCTGGGAACATCCCCCGTCGTGGACGCATCGACACGGCGCATGGGCGTCGAGGAGGAGCTGCTGCTCGTCGACCCCGACGACGGGAGCCCGCTCGGTCTGGCGCCGGCGGTGCTGCCCGCCGCGGACGACCTCGACGGCGAGATGCGGCCGGAGCAGGTGGAGACCGGCTCGGTGCCGCACACCGACGCCGACGCGCTCGACGCCGACCTCCGTCGCCGTCGGGTCGACGCCGCACGGGCCGCGCGGACGTCGGGCGCGGCCGTGGCCGCCCTGGCCACCTCCCCCGTGACGCCGGGACCCGCGACGTCGGTGGAGGGCCGCTACGGGCTCATCCAGGACCGTTTCGGGGCGATCGCCACCGCCCAGCTGACCAACGGCCAGCACGTCCACGTGGAGATCGGCTCCCGCGAGGAGGGCGTCGGCGTCCTCGACCGCATCGGTGAGTGGCTCCCGGTCCTGCGGGCGCTCTCCGCGAACTCGCCGTTCTGGCGGGGCGAGGACACGGGGTACGCGAGCTACCGGTCGCTGGTCTGGGCGCGGATGCCCTCGGCCGGGCCGTCGCGCGTGTTCGGCTCGGTCGCGGCCTACGACGCCGCCGTGGACGCCATGGTGGCGACCGACACGATCGTCGACGACGGGATGGTCTACTTCGACGCCCGCCTGGCCGCCCGGTTCCCGACCGTCGAGGTCCGCGTCGCCGACGTGTCCCTCACCGTCGACGACGCGGTGACGATCGCCCTGCTCTCCCGCGCCCTGGTCGCGACGGCCGCGGCCCGCTGGGAGGCCGGGGAGCCGCCGACCCCCTGGTCGATCGAGATGCTGCGGCTCGCGCACTGGCGGGCGGCGCGGTCGGGTTGCGTGGGTGTCGACGGCGAGACCGGTGTGCTCGTGCACCCCACGGGCGGGCGCCCGGTCCCGGCGCACGAGGCGGTGTCGGCCCTGCTGGAGCACGTCGACGACGCCCTCGGGGCCGACCGGCAGACCGTCCACGCGGGTGTGCGGCGGGTGCTGGACGGCGCGACGGGGTCCGCGGTGCAGCGGGCCGCCTTCGCCCGCGGGGGCGTGCGCGAGGTGGTGCGCTCCGCGCTCGTGGGCACCTGAGCGGGCCCTACGGCTCCCGCTCGCCGGCGCGCAGCGCACCCCGCGCCATCGGTCCGAACACGAGCGGCGCCCCGATCCGCAGCCCGGCGCCGTACGCCACCCCGGCGAGGCCCGAGGGCGCGAAGGCGACCTCGAGCGTCACGGCGGCCCCTCCCCCGTCGTCGGGACGCACCGTGAACGTGAGCCACAGCCGTCCGGGCACCTTGAGGTCGGCGCGCAGCCGCAGCGACCGGAGCCCGTCGTCGTGCACGAGCCCCTCGACCCGCCAGCCGTCGATGACGTCCCCGACGACGAGATCGCGTCCGTACGGGCGGCCCCGGTAGCCGCCGACACCGCCGAGCAGCTGGTCGGCCCAGCCGAGCGCCCCGAACACGCCGGGCGGGGCGTACCAGCCGGTGTCGCCGCCGATCCGCTGCACCGCGGCCCACACGCGGTCGGGCGCGGCCGGACCCTGCACGGTGGTCGACCACCGCCAGGTGGCCCCGCCCGAGCCGATCGGGTCGGAGGGCAGGGCCAGTGCGGCGGGGCGCCCGGCCTGGCCGAGGACCGGGGTCGGGTCCCGGTCGGCGGGGTCGACCCCGTCACGGCGCCGTCCGAGGGCGGCCCGGACCGCGGCGCCGTAGGTCGTCGGGCCGCCCGGAGGGTCCCCCAGCAACCGTCGGGCGTCGGCGAGGGAGTCGGGGTCGCACACCAGCTCGTGGCGCAGCGACTCGATGAGGGGCGTCACGAGGCTGCGGGGCAGGGGCGAGAGCAGTTCCATCGCCATGGCCGCGACGACGGGGCCGCCCGGCGGCACGGGCAGCGGGACCGGCACGGCGACCCGCTGCGGCAGCCCCGCGAGGCGGGCGTAGCGCTGGATCAGGTCGAGGTAGGTCAGGACGTCCGGGCCGCCGACGTCGAGACGGCGGTCCACCTCGGGCGGCAGGACGGTGGCGGCGACGAGGGCGTGCAGGACGTCGTCGACGGCGATCGGTTGCGTGCGGTGGGCGAGCCACGGGATCGCCGGCAGCACGGGCACCCGCTCGGCGAGGTAGCGGATCATCTCGAAGCTCGCGGAACCGGACCCGACGACGATGCTGGCCTCGAGGGCCGCCGTCGGGATCGGCGAGGCGAGGAAGACGTCCGCGACCTCGGCGCGGGAGGCGAGGTGCCGGGAGGCCGCGGTGCCCGAGGGCGGGCGGAGTCCGCCCAGGTAGACCAGGCGTCCGACGCCCGCGGCGGTCGCGGCCCCGACGACGGTGCGGGCCGCGGCCCGGTCGCGCTCGGGGAAGTCGGACTGCTCGAGGGCGTGGGCGAGGTGCACGACGACGTCCGCGCCCGCGACCAGGTGCGCGACGGCGTCCGGCTCCTCGAGCGAGCCAGGCACGACGTCGACGGCGTCGGCCCACGTCGTCAGGGCGAGCTTGCGCGGCGAGCGCACCAGGACCGCGACCTCGTCGCCCCGGGCCAGCAGACGGGGGACGAGCCGGGTCCCGAGGTAGCCGGTCGAGCCGATGACGGCGCAGCGCATCCGATCATCCTGGCGCGTGCCCGCGATCACGTCATCCGCGGACGTTCGGCTTGCCCTCCCGGTCGGCCCAGCGCTGGTCGATGCCGATGATGCTCGGCCGCCCGTTGAAGATCCGGACGACCTGCCAGAGGCCGATGACACCCAGGATCGCGCCGATGATCGGGTAGTGCAGGACGAACGCGACCAGGGCACCCGCGCAGATCGCCCCGACCACGATGTCGCGCAGCGCCAGGACGATCGCCCGCACGTCACCCTCCCGGTGTCATCGGTATCACCGGCCAGTGTGCCCCCCGCGAGAGCCCGATGCACGTACCGTGGTCCAGGCGAGATCGTCACCGTCCGCGACACTGATCTGTGGTGCGAATCACAGTTCACTCGGACGCGGATCGGGACGAGACTCGTTTGTTCGCGATGTCGTCCGGATATTTATGAAAGCCGGACGGTGCCGCGAGCGCTGTCGGTCCGAGATCGCTCCACGTCGGCGGGAAACCGCTGGACGCACAGGCGGATCGGGCGGCTTGATGTCACAGGCGGCCGTGGTCCCACCCAGGGATCGTGTCGCCGGCATCGGCGTGCCCCGGCTGGCAGCACCCATCGACGACTGAACCCGTCACGGCGTCCACACCGGACGTCGGGCGCGCGAGCGTGCGCACGCGCCACGACGGGAGCACCACCGCGCGCAGGCGACAACACCGAAGGCGACACCGGAAAGGACAGCAGGACCCATGGACTGGGAGCTCGCGGCCTGCCGCGACCACGACCCCGAACTCTTCTTCCCCGTCGGCACCGAGGGCCCCGGGGCGGAGCAGCTGACCGCCGCGAAGTTCATCTGCGGCACCTGCCCGCTCCAGGCCGCGTGCCTGCGCTGGGCGCTCGACACCGGCCAGGAGGCCGGCGTGTGGGGCGGCACCTCCGAGGAGGATCGCCGCGACATGCGCCGCGCGCGCCTCTCCGGCCGCTCGCTGGGCGTCTCCGCCTGACGGATCGACTCGCACGCAGGGCCCGCTCCCGGGACACCGGGGGCGGGCCCTTCGTCGTGCAGGGGCCACCCCTTCGCGAGAGAGTCACGTCAGACATGTTCCGGGGCCGCGCAGCCTGCCTGGTGTGACTCTCGCGGACGAGCTGGGGCGCCCGGAACGAGCGAAGGGCCCCGCCGGTCGAGGAGATCGACCGAGGGGGCCCTTCGCCCAGAACAGGGCGCCTACCGACGCCCGGTGACCTTGCGGGCTGCCCCGGAGAGCAGCGAGCCACCGGCCGACACGACGGCGCCGGTGACGCTGAACGCGGTCCGCACCGCGAAGCCCGCCACCTGGCCGGCGATCCGCACCGGGTTGTACGACGGGGCGGCCGCGTTCGCCTGCTTCGTCGCCTCCTCCACGGCCTCGTCGACCTTGCGGGCCTGGGCCTCGGTGACGCTCGTGATGGTGCCGGCGAGGTCGTCGCCGACGGTGTTCAGCTCCTGGTCGACGCCCTTGCTGACCCGCGCCGCGCGGTCGCCGCCCTCGACGGCCTTCTCGCCCGCCTCCTCGGCGGCCGCACCGACGGTCTGCCCCGCGCGCTTGCCGGCGCGGGCGGTGTCCTTCGCGATGCGCTCGCCGGCGCGGCTCGTGGTCTCGGCGACCTGCTCACCGCTGGTCTTCGCGATGGTCGCGGCGTCCTGCGCCGCGGCCTTCGGGGCCTTGCCGTTGGTGGCGGCCTTCGCCTCGTCGGCGATGCCCTCGGCGCCGGCCTGTGCCTGGGCGGAGGCCTTCTTGGCGGAGGTCTCGGCGCGGTCCGCCACCTTCTCGCCGGTCGCCTTCGCGTCGGACGCGACCGCCTCCGCGGTCTTGCCGGCCTTGTCGGCGGCGGCCTTGCCGGTGGCCCGGGCGCCCGCCGCAGTGGCCTTGGCGGCGTTCTTCGGTGCCTCGGTGGCGGTGTCCGCACCGGCCTTCACGGTCTGGCTCTCGCGGACCTTGCCGTCGGTGCCGTAGACGACGACCTTGCCGCCGCCGTCCTTCGACACGATCTCGGTCGCCCGGGCGACGGCCTCGACCTGCGTCGGCGCCTTCGCGCTCGCGCGCTGGGCGCCCTTCTTCAGCACCTGCCAGCCGTCGTCGGTCGGCTTCACGTCGCGGTCGGCCATGGCGGTTCCCACTACTCCCCTGGTCCGGGTTCGTTGTCACGCACAGTGTTCCCCGCCTGCGACCTGCACAAACACCAGGCAGTGACCAGCACCACTCACCCGGTCAGTGCAGCGGTCGCCTTCTCCTGCAGCTCGAGGTAGCGCGCGCCGGCCTCGTCGCGGACCTCCGCCAGACGGTCCAGCAGGGCCGCGAGCGCCGACCCCTCGGGGGCGACGACGTCGCCGTAGCGGCGCACGAGGCCCGGCCCGACCATCGAGGCGGCGGTGGCGAGCGCGGCCGACCCGGCCGCCTGTCCCCAGGCGATCGGGCCGAGCGGGGTGCAGCCGAAGAACTGGCTGACACCCGGCGTCTGGACCACGGCGAAGAGCGCTCCCGCCGAGACGACGGAGGCGCCCACCACGAGCGGGCTGCGGTGCCCGCCGGCGGCCACGGTCTGTCCGAGCTGGGTCCCGACGAGGGCCGCGAGCGCGACCGTGCGGGCCCGGGCCGGGCTGCCGTAGGGGGTGGCCTGCGCCTGGATCCACGCGAGCGTGGCACCACCGGCGGTGGCCGCGGCCCGCAACCCGATCTCCCGGTTCAGGGCGTCGCCCAGCGAGGCCTCCGGTCCCTCCGCGAGCAGCGACCGGGCGTCTCCGGGCGCCGGGGCGCGGACGGCGAGCGCCAGCGACGGCGCGAGGTCGGTGAGCAGGTTGACCAGCAGCAGCTGGCGGGCGGTCAACGGTGAGGTGCCCGTCGTCGACGCGCCGAGCACGGTGAACGCGATCTCGCCGATGTTGCCGCCCACGAGCACGCCGAGCGCCTCGCGGACCGACGCCCACATGGCCCGCCCCTCGACCAGCGCCGCGAGGATCGTCTCCAGGCGGTCGTCGGTGACGACGAGGTCCGCGGCCGCGCGGGCCGCGGGGGTCCCGCGGCGGCCGAGGGCGATGCCCACGTCGGCCAGCCGGATGGCGGGGGCGTCGTTCGCCCCGTCGCCGGTCATGGCGACCGTGCGCCCGAGCCGCTGGAACGCCTGCACGGCCCGCACCTTGTGCGCGGGCGTCCCGCGGGCGACGACCCGCACCGTCGGCAGCACCGCGTCGAGGGCGTCGTCGTCGAGCTCGTCCATCTCCTGGCCGGTGATGACGATGCCGCCGTTGAGGACGTCGAGCTCCTCCGCCACGGCCTCGGCGGTGCTCGGGTGGTCCCCGGTGATCATGACGACCTGGACCCCGGCCTCCCGGAGGTCGCGGACGGTGGCCTGCGAACCGGCCCGCACCGGGTCGGTGAAGCCGACGAAGCCGACGAAGCTGAGTTCGGCGACGTCGTCGTCGGTGACCTCGAGCCCGTCCACCGGACGGTCCCCCCAGGGCTCCGAGCGCTCCGCGACCGCGAGCACGCGCATGCCCTGCCCGGCCAGCAGATCGGTGTGCTCGACCAGCCGCTGGCGCGCCTCGTCGTCGAGCTCGGCGCCGGCCCAGTCGACGCAGCGGGCGATGACCACCTCGGGCGCGCCCTTGACCGAGAGCACCTGCTCCTTGACGCCCTCCTGGTCGCGCGCCTCGCCCAGCGTGGCGTGGTAGCCGCGGCTGGGGTCGAAGTCGAGCGAGGCGACCGGCCACCACGCCGTGCGCTTGTGCTCCGGGTCGACGTCGAAGGACTGCGCGCCGAACACGACGGCGCGGTCGGTGAGGTGGGCGAGGCGCTCGCCCGCCTTCGGGCGCGGCGTGGCCCGCAGCGCGGCGGCGAGGACCCGCCGCTGGCGCTTGCGCAG
Source organism: Actinomycetospora sp. NBRC 106378 (assembly GCF_030269685.1). Taxonomy (GTDB): domain Bacteria; phylum Actinomycetota; class Actinomycetes; order Mycobacteriales; family Pseudonocardiaceae; genus Actinomycetospora. Next base: position 828,594 of record NZ_BSTT01000002.1, on the reverse strand, counting down.
CCGGTCGGTGGGCCGCAGCTTCACGCCGTCGGAGATCGCCGAGAGAGCGAGCTTGCCCTCGGTGAGGGTGCCGGTCTTGTCGAAGCACAGGACGTCGACGCGGCCGACGGCCTCGATGGTCTTCGGGTTCCGGACGAGGGCCCCTTCCGCGCTCAGGCGGCGGGCGGAGGCGAGCTGGGCCGCGGAGACGATGAAGGGCAGGCCCTCCGGCACGGAGGCGACCGCGAGGCCGACGCCCGAGTGCAGGTTCTGGTTCATCGGCAGGCCGCGCACCGCGCCCGCCCCGACGACCGCGGCCGCGGAGGCCAGCGCGAGGGGTGTGGTGATCTTGGTGATGCCGGAGAGGCGCTGGTCGACGCCGGCGACCGGGGCGTTCGCCCGGGCGGCCGCGGTGGAGCGGCCGACCTCGGTCGACGACCCGGTGGCCACGACCACCGCACGGCCCCGGCCGGTGGCGACCGTGGTGCCCTCGTAGAGCATCGAGCGGCGGTCGGCGACCGAGCGGGCGATGACGGGTGCGGCGGTCTTCGGCACCGGCAGCGACTCGCCGGTCAGCGACGACTCGTCGAGCTCGAGGGCGTCGGCGCGCAGCACGCGGCAGTCCGCGGGCACCACGTCGTCGGGGCCCAGCTCCACGACGTCGCCGACGACGACGTCCTCGGCGGTCACCGTGGTGGGCACGCCGTCGCGCAGGACCCGTGCCCGCGTGGACGAACGCTCCAGCAGGCCCGCGACGGCGCGGTCGGTGACCACCCGCTGCACCCCGCCGATGAGCGCGGACGCGGCGGTGACGCCGACGACGATGGCCGCGTCGGCGATCGCCCCGATGGCGGCGGAGAGCACCGCGCCGCCCGCGAGCACCGGCGTCAGCGGGTTGTTCAGCTCGTCGATGAAGGCGCGGCCGAGGGACGTGGTCTCCTCCGCGGCCGCCGGGTCCTCCCGGATGCGCCGTGCCGCCTCCGCGGCGGAGAGTCCCCGCTCGGTGGCGTCCAGGCGGGTCAGCACCGTCTCGGCGGGCATGACGTGCCACGGCGTGCGCGAGACGCCGGGCACCAGGGTCTTGCGGCCGAGCTCGGACGCCGACCAGGCACCCGCGCCGAGCGCGACGCCGGCCGCGCCGTTCACCGCGAGACCGGCGAGCGAGGCCCCGCGCGGGGCGGTGCCGGCGGTGGCCATCGCGGCACCGAGCACGGTGCCCGCCCGGGCGAGCGCCACGGAGCGTCCGGAGGTCGCCTTCGCGACCTTCACGCCCTCGATGAGCAGCGCCGCGGTGGTGAGGTCGTCGCCGACCAGCACGTGCGCGCCCCAGGCGGGGATGCCGTCGGCGCGGGTGACGCCGATGCCCAGGTCGGCGGCGGCGAGCGCCCGGCGGTCCCGGGAGACCACGAGCACCCCGGCGCCCTCGAGCTGCAGCAGGCGCACCGCCGTGGCCAGGCCCTCTCCCCCGGCGACCTGGCGGTCGACGGTGCGGCGGGTGGCGGGGACGGCGCCGTCGGCGCCCGGGAGTGCGACGGCGGCGCCCGCGTCGTCGTCGTTCGTGTCGTCCGTGTCGTTCGTGTCGTTCCCGGCAGAGCGGGCCAGGGCCTCGTCCGACCCGACGACGAGCGTCAGGCCGGCCCGGCGGGCCGCGGCCCCGAGCGCCTCGGCCGCGGCGGCGGGCTCGGGCAGCGCACCCACGACGGCCACGAGGGCCCCGTCGTGGGACAGGCCGAGCACGACGGTCGCACCGTCGGTGCGCAGCGTGTCGACCGCGTCGGCCACCACCGGGTCGTCCTCACGGCCCGGCTCGAGCGGGGCGAGCGACCAGCCGGCGTGGTGCTCGACGGTGCGCGTGGCGTCCGCGGGGTCGAAGAGCTCGTGCACGAGCGGCGTCAGCGACTCGACCGACACCCCGGTGCCGTCCGGGGCGGTGAGGCCCTCCCCGTCGACGAGGGCCAGGTCACCGAGCATCAGCGCGCCCGTCGTGAGCGCGGCCGCGTCGAGCACGACCGTGTCGATGCGGTCCATGCGACGCAGCACGGTGGGCTCGACGATGACCGCACCGCGGCGCGAGAGGACGCGCCCGAACGTCGTCGCGAAGCCCTCACGGCCCATGCGCCCGGCCTTCGGCAGCGTCGACAGGGCGACGCCGACGGCGCGCCGGGGGCCCGCGAGCGCGACGGTGGCGCCGAACCCGCCGAGGGCGGCGAGGCCGACGTGGTCACCATGGCGCTCGACCGGGCCGAGCGGGAAGGGCACGGGGCGGGCGTCGAGGGACAGGGCGTCCTCGGCGGCGGCGCTGACCTGCTCGGGGTCGGCCATGAGGCGCGGTTCGGCCCGCGTGAAGGCCTCGTCGGCGGCGCGCGCCTCCGCGATCTGCAGGGCACGGTAGGCGGCGTCGACGAGCAGCCCGGTGGAACCCTGCCCCAGCCCCTGCCCGGCGGCGTTCGTGAGCGCGAGCAGGATGTCGGCCCGCTGACGGCCCAGCGCCCGCTCGACGGCGGCCCGCAGCCGGGGCTGGTGGTCGACGAAGGAGGCGGCGGACGCGAGCTCCACCGGGAGCGGGGTCCGACGCAGGATCGAGCCGATCCCGGCCGCACCGAGCCCGGCGAGGTCCGCCGCGAAGGTCGTGAGCGCCCGGGAGACCGCGGTCGGCGAGTGGCCACCCGCGGGGTGCGCGGCCCCGTCGGTCGTGGCCTCCTGCTCCTCCAGCACCTCGACCAGGTCGACGAGGTCGTCGACGGTGTCGTCGAGGTCGTCCGGAACACCGGCGTCCTCGGCGAGCGCCACCACGACCACGCCGAGCGCGGCGTTCACGCTCGCCCAGTCGACCGCCGGGTGGGCGGCCAGCGCCTTCTCGACCGAGCGCAGCAGCTCCGAGCCCGCCTCCCGCGAGGTCGCGGGAACCCCGATGTGGATGCGTCCGTCCCCACGCCACACCCTCCGACCCCGGTACCGCGAGGGGTCCAGGGCGTCGACCGCGGCCCGGGCGACGCCCAGCGGGTCGGCCAGACGCGCCAGCAGGGACCGGGAGCGTCGGGGGAGGTCGATCGCGGGATCAGGGTGCATGGGGGGTGGGACTCGTCCTTTCGACACACGTCGCGCGGAGCAGGCGGGCGCCACGGCGGTGGAGCGACCCGGACGGCTTCTTCCCGGCCTCGTCGGCGGTGAAAACGCCTGTGCCCTGCAGCGATCGGAGATCCGATCCTAGAGCGGACCCTGGAGCACCGATCGAGCGACAGTCTACGGACGCCGTCGAGGGACCGGTCCCGACGACGCGGTGGCCGTCCGGTGAACGTCCGTCCCGCGCGCACGGGCGCCACTGCCGAACACCCGCGACACGACCGGCCACGACGCGACCCTCATCGCCAGCCCCCGCAGGGCGGTGATCAGGCGGTTCCCGGGCAGGAAGAAGTGCCGCGCCCGACGGGCCGCGGTGCGCGCGGAGCGGGTGCCGGGTCGGCGCTCGGCCTCCCACGCCGCCAGGGCGGCGGGCACGTCCGGCGCCGCCCCGTCGTCGGGAACCCGCAGGTGGCGGCCCAGGGCCTCGCCGCCGGCGAGGGCGAGCGCGGAGCCGTGACCGGAGTACAGCGTCGGGCACCAGGCCGAGTCGCCGAGCAGCACCACGCGGCCGCTGCTCCATCGGCGGAGGTGGATCTGGCCGACCGTGTCGGCGTGGGTGGTGCCGGCCTCGACGACGAGATCGAGGATCTCGGGCATCAGGCCGTCGAAGTCCCCGTAGACCGCCCGCAGCGCCTCCGTGGGGTGCGCGGCCGGCTCGGTGCCGACCGCCTGGGGCAGGTCGGCGCGGTAGGTGAAGAAGACCACCGGATCGTGTCCGGCCATCGCCATGAGGTGCGCGGTGCGGCCCGGTTCCACGAGCACGACGTAGTCGCCCTCGACGAGGGTGCCCGGCAGTCGCGGGAGTACGGCGGAGACGACGACGTGGTCGAAGTCGTGCCGGAACGCGGCCTCGGGTCCGAAGACCATCTCGCGCACCGTGGAGCGGACCCCGTCCGCGGCGACCACGAGGTCCCAGCGGCGGGTGTTCCCGTCGAGGGTCACGGTGCCGTCGTCGGCGACCGCGCTCGGGGCCGATGAGAACCGGACCTCGACCTCGTCGGGCAACCCGGCCCACAGCGCGGCCTCGAGGTCGCCGCGGACCAGCGCGAGGCTCACCCCGTCCTCGACGATCGCGGCGTCGACCCGGGAGATGGTGCGACCGCGTCCGTCGACGCCGGTGATGATCCCGTCGGCGGGCAGCCGGCTGCGCAGGCTCTCGTCGACCCCGAGGCGCTCGGCGGCCTCCACGCCCTCCGGGGCGAGCCGCACGAAGTAGCCGCCGGTCCTCCGCGCAGGGGCGCGCTCGCACACCGTGACCTGCCAGCCCGCCCGGTGCAGCGACCTGGCCGCCGCCAGCCCCGCGATGCCCGCCCCGACGACGAGCGCGTGCGGTGAGGTGGTGGCCACCGGGAGCGGCGCCGGGCCGGTGGGCGCCGGTTCGTCGACGGTGGTCACGCCACCGAGAGTAGGCGGGCGGGTCGGGGGACGCCCTCCGGAAGCGACACGGGTCTCGGGCCCCGCGGACCCGGGGACCTTCCTGGGAACGCGGAAGGCCCCCGGCCCGCCGTCGGTGACGGCGGGACGAGGGCCCTCCTCGGACGCGGACTCAGATGCCCGCGGGCTCCCAGCGGTCGAAGGAGCGGCAGTCGCACTGCGCGCAGTCCTGGGAGGCGTGGTAGTGCTCGTGGGACTCGCGGGGGTGCTTGCAGGTGCAGAGATCCACCAGCGGGATGCGGGCCAGCGACGGCGGCATCGGGCGGCGGAGTTCGACCGGGCGGTGGGTGCGGAGGGGGTCGATGAGCTTCATGGCGAGGTGAGATCCGTCGTGGTCGCAGGGGTGGTCGACGTGCACGCGGCACCGGGGGAGGTCCCCGTGACGCGCGGGAGTCCGGGCACGCGGTTGACGTGCACGGACGACCCGGACCGAGTGGTGCTCTCGGTGCGGGCCTTCACTGCCTCGGCCGATCCCCGGCGCACACGGGCCAGTTCCCGGCGTGTGCGGTCGAGCTCGGCCAGGGCGACGTCGCGCTCGCGCTCGACCTCGCCCACCCGGTCCTCCAGGGTGACGACCTTCCAGGCCGCGGTGAGGGTCAGGCCCTCGTCGAAGAGCGAGCGCACTCTGGCGGCGAGGGTCAGTTGCCGGCGTGTCCAACGCCGGTGCCCGCCCGCCGATCGCTGCGGGCGCAACATCCGACCCGCGTCCAGACTGCGCAGGAACGCCGGCTGCACCCCGAGCACGTCCGCCGCCTGACCGGTGGTCAGGGCCGGTACGTCCTCGTCCTCGAGGCCTTCGGCGCCCACTGCTCGTCGCGTCCTTGCGGTCGTTCCCCGGATGGTCCGGGACTGCTGGTGGTTCCAGGCCGCGCGCGGCTCGACGCCGGGCGACCCGTGGCAAAGTTCTACTCGGGACTGCAACTTCTGTCAACGATTCAGACGGCCCGGTCACCCACGATCGAGGGGCTCACATCTTCGGGGGAATCCCGGGTGTGGATGGGCCGAGTGGGGTAACCGCACGGGACGATGCCGTGGCCCGCGAGCGGTGGAGGTTGACCCGGCATGACGACGGTGGGCGTTCCGACGTTGCCGACACGCCTGTCCGCACGCTACGAGGCCGGTCCGGTCCTCGGCCGTGGCGTCGGCTCGGTGGTGATCAGGGCACACGACACGCTGCTCGGCCGCGATGCGGCCGTCAAGATCTTCCGGGTCGAGTCCGACCCGCGGGCCGGGCGCGAGCTGAGCCTGCTCGCCCGCTTCGACCACCCGGGCCTCGTCCCGGTCTACGACGTCGAGGAACACGACGGCCGCGCCTTCGTCGTCATGGCGCTGCTCGACGGCGGGTCGCTCGTCTCCCGGCTCGCCGCCGGCGACGAGGGCCTGGGCCTGGCCGACGCGCTGCGTACCGCCGCGACCGTCGGCGGAGCCCTCGACCACCTGCACCGCGCGGGCGTCACCCACCGCGGGGTCACCCCGGCCAACGTCCTCTACGACGGCGACGGGCGCGCCCATCTCGCCGACTTCGGGGTCGCGCTCGTCGCCGACGCGCCCCGCATCACCGACACGGGCCTCACCGTCGGGGCCGCGCCCTACCTCGCCCCCGAGCAGGTCCGGGGTGAGCCGGCGGGCGCGGGCGCCGACGTCTACGCCCTCGGCCTGGTGCTGATCGAGGCGTTGACCGGGCGCCGTGCCTTCCCGGGCGACCCGCTCTCCGCCGCCCAGGCCCGGCTCGACCGCGGGCCGGTCCTCCCCGACGGGCTCTCCCCGGACCTCGCGGACCTGCTCACCGGCATGACCGCCACGGATCCCGCCGAGCGCCCCGACGCCGCCACGGCCTCGGGCACGCTCCGGCGCGCGCTGGTCGAGGCCGAGCCGCCGACCGCGGCCCTGCTCACGACCTCCCACGCGCGCACCGTCCACGCCGTCGGGCCCGCGGCCACGACCGGCCTCGGCGTCCTCACCGGGGTCGGCGGCGCGGCCGCACGGCGATCACCCGACGCGCGGCGCGGCACGCCCCGGGCGACGGGGACCCGCGGGGTGCTGGTGCTCGCCGGCCTCGCCGCCAGCGCGGTCCTCGCGGGCACCGTCGCCATCGCCTCGTCGGGACCGGTCGCGGAGGTCTCCGCCGACGACCGCCCGTCGGTCGTCGCGGGTGGCGCCACCGTCGGGGCGCCCGACACCGGTGCGCCCGCCTTCGTCCTGCCCGCCCCGGCCCCGTCCTCGTCGCCCGCGGGGCAGGAGACCGACGAGGCCCCGGCGACCGCCACCACCGAGGCCCCGGCGTCGGAGCCCGTGCGGCGGGCGGCGAGCCCCTCCCCCGAACCGTCCCGCTCGCCGCAGCCCACGCAGCCCACGCGGACCGCGCCGACCCACGGGACCACGGCGGAGCCGACCGCGCCCGAGCCGACGTCACCCGGGCCGGACGACGACACGGCGGACGCGACCGGCGGAGCCGGGGGCTCCGACGGATCCGCCGCCACGCCGACCCGCCGTCCCGGCGCGGTCGGAGAGGTCCTGCAGGGCGTCGGTGGGCTGCTCGGCGGCGCGCTCGGCGGCGGCCGCTAGCTCGGCGGGCGACTAGCGCTCGATCGCCTCCACTACGACCTCGCCGCCGGTCTGCCGGGCCAGCCGGTCCTCGATCCCGGCCAGGGACGCGGCAGCCCGGCTGCAGGGGAACCCGTACTTGGCGCGGACCCGCTCGCTCGCCTCGGTCAGCGCCTCGCGGCTCCGGCGGCCGAAGTCCTCGAGCGGGTACGAGGCACCCTCCTCGAGGTGTTCGGCGAGGACGAGCGAGGGCGAGTAGACGCGGTCGGTGGACCCGTCGGGCCACCGGAGCCGGACGTGCATCTCGGGCATGACGACCATCCTCCCCGAACTCGCGCGACCCGCCGTCTCCGACCGCTCTCCCCGGTGGCAGGAAAGCGTCGTTGCTGTCACCGGACGACGGCAACGACGCTTTCCTGCCACACCGCGGGGCGTCTCAGCGCTCCGGCGGGAACGGCTCCCCCGGCGTGGCGCGGCACGGCGCGCCCCACAGCCCGCGGTCGTCCGCGACCGCCTCGCTCTGCTCCCGCGCGAACACGGGGGCGTACCAGAGCGGTCGCGAGGTGTCGGCGGCGACGACGCCCGCGAGCAGCGCGGCGTCGGTGTAGCTGAGCTGTGAGGGGAGCACGACGTAGGCGAGGCGCCGTCCGGCGTCGTCGACCTCGGGGATCGTCGGATCGGGCACGAGGGTGACGGTCTGGCCGGACAACGTCCGGTCGGCGAAGCGCAGCGCCTCCGCGGCCCCGCACTCCCCCGTGGCCCGCTGCGGACCGGCCGACCGGGGCGCGGCGATGCCGAGGACGGCGACGACGGTCTCGGTCCCGCCCACGCGCACCACCACCTCGTCACCGGAGTCGACGCGCACCACCTCGCCGAGCATCGTCGGGTGGGAGGTGGCCGGGGCGGCGGACACCGGGGAGGTCACGACCGTGGGGGCCGCGACCGCGGGCGTCCCCCCCGAGCGGGGCGCCACGAGCAGCCCGACGACGACCCCCAGGGCGACCAGGGCGACCGCCGCGAGCGCGACCGCCCAGCGCGGAGGGCCGGGCCGCACCGCGCGGTGGGCCCCCGTGGCGGGCCCGTGCTGGATCCCCATCGGCCTCCTGTCGTTCGGCGGACGTACTCATAGCCGCTGTCCGCACCGGCTACACCCGGAGGTTCGACGGCATCGGGGTGAGGTCGCGGGCTGAACGGGTGATCTCCCCGGGTACTCCACGCCCGTGAAGAAGCTGATCAACGACGCCGGGAACGTGGTGGGCCAGGCGCTCGAGGGTGTGGTGCGCTCCACGCCGGGCGCCGCACTCGTCGAGGGCACCAGTGTGCTCGTCCGGACGGACCTGCCGACCGACCGGGTGGCGGTGCTCAGCGGCGGCGGCTCCGGGCACGAACCCGCCCACGCGGGGTACGTCGGGCCGGGGCACCTCGCGGGCGCGGTGTGCGGCGAGGTGTTCGCCTCACCCTCCGCCGACGCGGTCCTGTCCGGCATCCGGGCCTTCCGCGACCACCCGGGCGTGCTGCTCGTCGTCATGAACTACACCGGGGACCGGCTGAACTTCGGGCTCGCCGCCCAGCTCGCGCGCGCGGAGGGCATCGCCTGCGAGATGGTCACGGTGGCCGACGACGTCGCGCTCGACGCCGACGACGACGTCACCGCCGGGCGCCGCGGGCTCGCCGGCACGGTGCTGGTGACGAAGGTGGCGGGCGCGGCGGCCGACGCCGGGGCGTCCCTCGACGAGGTCGCCCGCACCGCGCGCGAGGCCGCCGCCGCGGTGGGCACGATGGGCGTGGCGCTCTCCGCCGCCACCGTCCCGACGGCCGGTGAGCCCGGCTTCGTGCTCGACACCGACGAGATCGAGATCGGGTTGGGCATCCACGGCGAGCAGGGCGTGCGCCGGGAGTCGCTGCGACCGGCCGACGACCTCGTCGACGAGGTGGTCGACACCGTCTGCGCCGACCGCGGGTTCTCCGACGGCGACCGGGTCGCGGTCCTCGTGAACGGCACGGGGGCCACCCCGCCGATGGAGCTGTCGATCCTGCTGCGCCGGGCCCTGGAGCGGCTGGCGTCGAGCGGGATCACCGTCGAACGGGCGTGGGCCGGCACCTTCCTGTCCTCCATCGACATGGCGGGCTTCTCCGTCGCGGTGCTCGGGCTCGACGACGAGCGCCTGGACCGGCTCGACGCCCCCGCACGGTCCGCCGCCTGGCCCTCGGGGTCGGGTGCGGTGTCGGGCGAGGTGCCAACGGTGCCGGACGCGCCCGGCGAGGCGGCCGCGTCGACGTCGTCCGGGGTCGCGGCCCCGGAGGGACTGCGCGAGGCCGTCGAGGCCGTGTGCGCGGCCGTCCGCGAGGCCGAGCCGCACCTGACCGAGCTCGACACCGCGACGGGCGACGGCGATCTCGGCACGTCGCTCTCGCGCGGGGCCGCCGCGATCACCGACGAGCTGGACTCCTACCGCTGGGACGACCCGGTGGCCGTGCTGCAGGGTCTCGCGGCGACGCTGCGGCGGGCGATCGGCGGCACCTCGGGCCCGCTCTACGCGACGGGTCTGCTGCACGCCGCCGAGCACCTCGCCGACGGCGGGCCGTGGGCCACGACGCTGCAGGCGGGCGCCGAGGGCGTGTCCGACCTCGGCGGGGCGAGGGCCGGGGACCGCACGATGCTCGACGCCCTGCTCCCCGCGGCGTCGGCGCTCGCCTCGTCCGGGTCGGTGTCCGACGCCCTCGACGCGGCCCGCGAGGGCGCGGAGGCCACCGAGACGATGGCCCCGCGGCGCGGCCGCTCGTCCTACCTGGGCGACCGGGTGCAGGGGCACCGGGACGCGGGGGCGGAGGCGGTCACGGTGTGGCTCGCGGCGCTCGCCGGGTGAGCGGTCGAGGTCGCCGTGGCGACCTCGACCGCTCACGAGGCGAAGCCACCCCCGAGCGTCCGCACGTCCAGCCGGCGCAGCACCCGGTCGGCGACCTCCGGGTCGACGCCGGGCTCGGCGCGGGCCGCGACGACCTCGCGCCGGGCGGCGGCGAGCGCCACGGACTGCAGGCGGTTCCACTGCTCGCGGCGGCGCTGCATGCGGGCGAGGCGCTCGGTGTAGTCCCGGTCGACGTCGTCGTCCTCCTCCCCCGGACGGGGCACGTCGTCCCCGGCGAGGGACCGGCCGATGCGGGCGAACCGGCCGCGGAGGGCGTCGAGGACCTGCTCGCCCTGCTCGTCGTCGATCCCGAGGGCCTCGCGGTCGACGGCGGTCAGCTCGTCGAGCGCCGCGCGGCGGGCGCGGTCCGCGAGCCGGCGCTCGGCCTCCTCCGCCACGCCGTCCTCCTCGCGGAGCCCGAGCCGGCGCACCAGCCAGGGCAGGGTGAGGCCGGGCCCGACGAGGGTCACCACGAGCACCGAGCAGGCGATGATGACCAGTTCCGCGCGGTCGGGGAACGCGGACCCGTCGTCGAGCGTGAGCGGGATCGCCAGGGCCAGCGCCAGCGTGGCGAGGCCCCGCATCCCGGCCCACGTGAGCACCACGGTCTCCGCCGCGGTCACGGGCGCCCGCTCCTCGCTGCGGGCCGCGCGCCGCCCCCCGTAGGTCAGCCACGCGGCCGTCATCCACACCCCCCGGACCCCGATGACCACCACGCAGACCACCCCGGCGTGCGCGAGGATCCCGCCCAACGAGCGGTCGGCCTGCTCGACGACGGTGCGCAGCTCCAGCCCGATCAGCGCGAAGGCGACCCCGGTCACCAGGAGCTCGACGACGTTCCAGAACGACGCCGCCGCGAGGCGCGCCGCCGAGGCGTCCGCGTCGGAGTGCTGGCGCATCTGCAGCGCGGTCACCACCACCGCGATCACCCCGGACGCCCCGAGCGCGTCGGCCGCGAGGTAGACCGCGAACGGCAGGACCAGGGTCAGCCCGTTGCCCGCCACGAGGTCGGTGAGCCGGTCGAGCAGCCGGCGCACGAGCCAGGCCGCGACGACACCGAGCACCACGGCCCCGGCGGCGCCGTAGACGAACTCCAGGAAGATCGACACGCCGCCGAGCCCGCCGCCGGCCGAGGCGGCCGTGATCGCCGTCGTGAACACCACGAGCGAGGTGGCGTCGTTGAACAGCCCCTCGCTCTGCAGCGTCGCGACCAACCGGCGGGGCACCCGCAGCGGTCCCGCGACCGCCTCCACCGCCACCGGGTCCGGCGGGGCGACCGCCGCCCCGAGGGCCAGCGCGGCGGCGACCGGGACCGCGGTGAGGGCCACCAGCGTCCCGGCCACGGCCGCCACCGTGGCCACCACGAGGCCGACCGCGAGGAAGGCGATCGCCCGCCACCGCGACCGGAACAGCGCCCACGAGGTGCGCTGGGCCGTGGCGTAGAGCAGGGGCGGCAGGAACAGCGGCAGGATCAGCTCGGGGTCGATGTCGGGCGCCTCGATCCCCGGGACGAACGCCGCGGCGGCGCCGAGCAGCAGGAGCAGGACCGGCCAGGGCAGGCGCAGGCGGTCACCCGCCCCCGCGAGGAGCACGGCGGCGAGCATCGCGCCGACGACCACGAGGAGCACGGTCACCTGCGGGAGTGTTCCCGACGTCGGGTGCGGCATGCTGTGCGGCCGTGGCCGGATTCGGGGACTTCGTGGGCAAGGCGCTGCAGGTCGGGCTGGACATCCTGACCTCCACCGACGACAACGACTCCGGGCGCCGCGCCCCGGCCGGCCCGCCGCCACCCGCCCCCGGCGGCGTGCGGTCGGTGCCCTCCACGGAGCGCGCCCGCCAGATCAGCTACGCGCCGGACCTCGACGGCGCCGCCGACCCCGGCGAGATCGTGTGGACCTGGGTGCCGTTCGAGGAGGACGCCTCGCAGGGCAAGGACCGCCCCGTCCTCGTCGTCGCCCGCGCCTCCGAGGCGGGCGAGCTCCTCGGCCTGATGCTGTCCTCCCAGGGCCACCGGGCCGACGACACGAACTGGCTGTCGATCGGGTCGGGCCCCTGGGACCGCGAGGGCCGGGACTCCTACGTGCGGCTCGACCGCGTCCTCGAGGTGCCCGAGCACGGCATCCGGCGGGAGGGCGCCGTCATGCCGCAGGACCGCTTCGACCGGGTGGCCGACGAGCTGCGCTCGGCCTACGGCTGGCACTGAGCCGGACCGTCGGAACGGCGCTCAGGACAGGCTGAACCACGCCAGGCAGGCGGCGCCGGCGACGATGCAGTACACCCCGAACGGGCGCATCGACCGGTGCTCGAAGTACCGGGTCAGGAACCGCACCGAGAGGTACGCCCCGACCCCGGAGAGCACCGAGCCCAGGAGGACCTGCCCGCGGATGCCGTCGCCCTCCGGCCCGAACAGCTCGGGGAGCTTGAGCACCCCGGCCGCGAGGATGACCGGCGTGGCGAGCAGGAAGGCGAACCGCGCCGCGTCCTCGTGGGACAGCTTCGCGAGCAGGCCGGACCCGATCGTTGCCCCGGAGCGGCTGATCCCCGGGAGCAGTGCGAGGATCTGGGCCGCACCGATCAGCACGGCGGTGAGCAGCGGCAACCGCGCCAGCCGGGCGTCCGCCTCCTCCTCGGCGGTGGCCGGCGCCGCGACCCCGACGGAGCCGCCGCGCAGCACCTGCGTGGGCGCGTCGAGCCGCACCGTCGGCGCGTCGAGGGGTGCGTCGAGGGGTGCGTCGACCGCGGCCACCGGTGCGACCCGCCGTCGGGCCAGGTGCTCGACGGCGATGAGGAGCACCCCGTTGGCCACGAGGAACGCGGCGGTGGGCACCGGCTTCGCGAGCAGGGTGCGGAAGAGCTGGTCGAGCACGAGGCCCGCCAGCCCGACCGGGATGGTCGCGAGGACGAGCATCCAGGCGAGGCGCTGGTCGTCGGTGACCACCCGGCGGTCGCGCACGCTCGTCACCAGCCCGGTGAGGATCCGGACCCAGTCGCGCCAGAAGTAGACGATCATCGCGAGCGCGGTGGCGACGTGGAGTCCGACCACGAAGGCGAGATAGGGCGAATCCTTCGCGGTCACGTCCAGATCGCGCGCCCACGAACCGCCGATGACCGCGGGGAGCAGGATCGAATGCCCCAGACTGGACACCGGGAACAATTCGGCGACGCCCTGCAGCGCCCCGATCACGGCGGCTTCCAGCCAGCTCAGATGTGCCGACACGAATGACGGTCCTCTCGGTCGACGTCGTCCTCCGAAAGCGTATCGACCAAGAATCGGCAAAATCCCGGCCGGTGGCACGGAAAGTCGTCACGCCCGACGTGCGGATCACGAATCGGTTGCTAATGTGCCCCGGTCGGATCACGGCCCGGTCACGCTCCCCCCGCTCCCACGACCGGACCGCCGGAGATGAGGTGACCCCGCACCATGACCGCTGCCCTCGGCGCCGCTCCCGTCGGCGTCCATCCGCTGACCGCCGTCCTCGGTATCGCCGCCGGAGCCGTCGGGGCCGCGGCCCTCGGGGCCGTCGGGACGCACGCGCCGTCCCGGGCCGACCACTCGGTCGCCACCGTCGCCGCCGACCTGCACCTGACCGCCGGGAGCACGCCCGCCGTCGGGAACGCCTCGGTGGTGCCGGTCCAGGCGGACCCGACCTCCCTGGCGGCGACCGTTCCCGAGCTGACCAAGGCGGCGGGCCTGCAGCAGCAGGCGCGCAAGGTGGACGCCGCGATCGCGCGGTTCGAGTCGAAGATCGGGTCGACGAACTACGAGAACTGGTGCGAGCGCGCCGTGGAGAACGCGTTCGGCACCCAGGGGCACTACGCCAGCGCGATCCAGGACTGGGAGTCCCAGGACCAGCACAGCGACTGGCGGCACGCCCCGCGGGGCGCGATGGTCTTCTACGACACCTCCTCCGACGGCCACGTCGCGCTCTCCCTCGGCGACGGCCGCGTGGTGTCCTCCAGCGCCCACCACCAGGTCGGGATCGTGCCGGTGGACTACTTCCAGCGGCCGCTGGGCTGGGCGTACGCGCCGTACTGAGCCGACTCCCGGTGCCCCGTCTCGTCGGCCACGTCGTCGGTCCCCTCGGTTAGGGTGATCGACACCACGACGGGAGGGGGTGGACACCGGTGAGCGTGACGGCGGAGAGGCCCGTTCCCGACGCCGGGTCGTCCCCCTCCTGGCGGGCGCGGGCGGCGGACCTCGCGGAACTCGGCCGCACCACACGGGTGGGCCAGCTGGCGCGGGCCACCCTGGTCGCCCTGCTGCTGGTGGTCCTCACCGGGGTGCTGGCGCTCGTCGCCGCACTGCGCACCGGGGCCGCGGCCGACGACGTCGTCACCCGCAGCGGCCCGCTGACCGCCTCGGCGCAGGAGCTCTACCGCGCGCTGTCCGACGCCGACACCAGCGCCGGGCAGGGCTTCCTGCTGGGCGCGGACGAGCCGGCGGCGCTGCGGCTGCGCTACCAGACCGACCTGGCCGCGGCGGGGCGTGCGCTCGCCGTCCTCGGCTCGGCGTCGACCGGCACGGGGGCCGACGCGACGGCGGTGACCACCCTGGCCCAGGGCATCCCCGCCTACACCGGGCTGGTCGAGACCGCGCGGGCCGTCGACCGGCAGGGCCTCACGTACGGCTCGGCGTACCTGCGGGAGGCCTCGTCGTTCCTGCGGACCGACCTGCTGCCCGCCGCCCAGCAGATCTACGACCTCCAGAGTGCCGCCCTCGCTGACGCCCAGGACGGCGTCGAGGGCGGGGTGTGGGCGGTCCTCGCGCTCGTCGCCGGGATCGCCGCCCTCGTCGCGCTCCGCCGCCTGCACCGGCGGATCGCGCACACCACCCGCCGGCGGCGCACCCCCGGCGTGGTCCTGGCGGGCGGCGCGCTGGCCCTGCTGGTCGTCTGGGGCGTGCTCGCGCTCGGCCTCTCGGCCCTCTCCACCGCCACCGCCCGCGACGACGGGACCGCGCCGAACCGGGAGCTCGTCGCCGCCCGGTTCGCGGTGCTGCAGTCGCGCAGCGACGAGATCCTCACCCTCGTCGCGCGCTCCACCGGCGGCTCCTACGAGCAGGACTACGTGCGCCGCAGCATCGTCCTCTACGGCTGGCAGGGCCTGCTCGACCGCGCCCGGACCGCCGCGGGCGACGGCGCGGTGGCCGACGACGCCACGACCGCGCAGGACGCGGGGCGCCGGGGCATCGTCGTGCACGAGCTGGTCCGCACCCTCGACGTGTCGGGGCAGTACGACCAGGCCGTCGCCCTCGCCCTCTCGGCCGGAGCCGACGGCGGGCAGGGCGCGGTCACCGAGGTCCTGGACGCCCTCGACCGCGGGGTGGCGGGCACGGCGGACACGACCGCCCGGTCCGCGTCGACCGCGCGGGCCGCGACCGTGCTGCTCCCGCTCGGGGTGGTCGTGCTGACCCTCGTCGCGGCCGGCGGGCTCGTGGCGGGCGTCTGGCCTCGGCTGCAGGAGTACCGGTGAGCCGCGCGGGACGGCGGGCGACCCTGCTCGTGGTGCTCCTCGCCCTGCTCGCCGGGTGCTCCTCGGCCGCGGCACCGGCGCCGGTCGAACCGGTGCGCCCGGTGCCCGCCGGCACCACGGTGGTCACCGGTCCCCCCGCCGCGGGGCGCGACACGAGCTGCGGCGACCCCCGGGTCAGCCTCACGCCCACCCCGCCGCCCGCGCCCGGGGCGATGCCGCCGGGATCGACGATGGCGGCGATCGTGGCGCGGGGCGCGCTCATCGTCGGCGTGGACCAGTCGACCGTGCCGCTGAGCTACCGCGACCCGCGCACCGGGGAGCTGACCGGGCTCGACGTCGACGTCGCCCGCGAGATGGCGCGCGCGATCCTCGGCGACCCGCAGCGGGTGCGGTTCCGCATCGAGAGCTCCGCCCAGCGCATCCCGAACCTCCTGGACGGCTCGGTCGACCTCGTCGTCCAGGCCATGACCATCACGTGCGACCGCAAGCGCCAGGTCGGCCTGTCCGCGCCCTACTACGAGGCGGCCCAGCGCCTCGTCGTCCCCCGCACCTCGCCGGTGACCGGCATCGCCGACCTCGGGGGCCGCCCGGTGTGCGCGCCGCTGGGCACCACCTCGATCGCCACCCTGCAGAACAGCCGCGGGGCGGACGGCCGCCCGCCGGTGGTCGTCGGGGTGCCGGAGAACAGCGACTGCCTCGTCCTGCTCCAGCAGGGCCAGGTCGACGCCGCGACCACCGACGACGCGATCCTGACCGGGTTTGCCCTGGAGGACCCCCGACTCGAGGTGCGCGGCGCCGCGCTCGACGCCGAGCCCTACGGCATCGCGGTCGCCCCCGGGGCCACCGACCTGCTCCGCTTCGTGAACGGCTCCCTCGACCGGCTGCGCGCCGACGGCACGCTCGCCCGGATCGCCACGTCCACCGTCGGGAGCCCCGCCGCCGTCCCCGCCGTCGCCGCGTACGCCGGATGACCGCCGTGAGCCCCGGGACCAGCGCGCCGGATCGCGACCGGCTGGACGCCGACCTCGCCGCCGCCGAGGACGCCGTGGTGCGGGCGTCCGCCTCGCTGGTCGAACTGGAGGCACACCCCGGGCACGGCCTGCTCGCCCCGGGCGGGTTCACCGGGATCTCGGCCCGCCGTCGGGAGGAGACGCTCGCGACCGTCGCCGAGCTGCACCGGGACCTCGCGCTCTACCGGCGCGCCGTGGCCACCGCCCGCGAGGCCCGGGGCACCCGCTCCCGGCCCTCGACCGAGGAGCTGACGGCCGCCGACGCAGCGCTGCACGGCGAGACGGTGGTCGTGGCCGAGGAGGCGGTGCCGCTGCAGCGCCGCGGCCTGCTGGGGCCGACGTCCCGGGTCACCCGGACCAGCGCCGACGCCCTGCTCGCCCGGATGACGGCGGGGTTCGACGCCGCGACGGAGGTGGTCGCGGCGGTCGCCGCCGTGTGGGACGACGTGGCCGCCGCGCTCGGGCCGGTCGAGCGCGCGCTCGAGGACCTGTGGGCCGAGCCCGCCATGGACGGGGTCGCGGCCGACCTCCGCCGCTGGGCCGACCGGCTGGCAGCGCTGCGCACGGCGGCCCTCACCGACCCGCTGGCGCGGTCGGGGGACACGTCCGCGGTCGATCCCGCGGCGGTCGCGGAGATCGAGGCGGGGGTGGCCGCCGTCGGGGACGCGCTCGCCGAGGCGCGGGCCCTGCGGGCTGGGCTCGACGACCGGGTCGCCGCTCTCACCGCGGCGGTCGACGAGCTGGCGGGCGCGGAGGCGGCCGCCGCGGCGGTGGCCGCCGAGACGGCCCGGCTCGTCGTCGGGCCGCCCGGTCTCCCCGTGCCCGACCGGCGCGCGCCCGCCCTGCGCACGGCGCTGCGGGAGGCGCACGACGACGCCCGGCGGGGCGCGTGGGCAGCCGCGTCGACCGGGTTCACCGCCGTGTCCGCGGGTGTTCGCGCGGCGCGGGCGGCCGCGACGTCCGACCACGCCGTGCTCGCCGGGCTGCTCGACCGGCGCGCCGAGCTGCGGGGGCGCCTCGGGGCCCTGCGCGCGAAGGCGGCGGCGCGTGGTCGCAGCGAGGACCTCGCCCTCGACGCGCTGCACACCAGGGCCCGCGACCTGCTGTGGACCGCGCCGTGCGACCTCGCCGCGTCGACGGTCGCGGTCCGCGCCTACCAGCGGGCCCTCGAGGACGGGGCGGCGTCGTGACCACCGCTCCCCCGACCCCCTGCGCCCGCCCGGGGTGCGACGGCACCCTCGAGGACGACGGGTTCTGCGACACCTGCGGCCGGGCGGCGGTGCCGGTCCCGACGTCGGCCGGTGCCAGGGCGGGCGGTGCGACGGCGGGCGGTGCGACGCCGGGCGGTGCGACGCCGGGCGGCGGCCCGGCGCCCGACTCCGGCCCCGCCACGGCGGCGTCCGGGGGCTCGGGGGCGACCGCTCCGGGCTCGGGGTCCTCGAGGCGCACCGGCTCCGGGCCGACCGTGTCGGGCGGGGGTTCCGGGCGTACCCGGTCGGGCTCGAGCCGACGCCGGATCGGGGCGGGCCTGGTCGCCATCGACCCGGAGCCCGCGGCCGACCCCGCCGACGCCGTGCTGGCCGACCCCGTGGTGCCCGAGCGGAGCCGGTACTGCGGGGCGTGCGACGCGCCGGTCGGACGGGGGCGCGAGGACCGCCCCGGGCGCACCGAGGGGTTCTGCCCGCAGTGCGGCACCCGCTTCTCGTTCACCCCCGGTCTCGCCGCGGGCGACCTGGTCGCCGGCCAGTACGAGGTGCTCGGCTGCCTCGCGCACGGCGGGCTCGGGTGGATCTACCTGGCCCGCGACCGGCGGGTCCGCGACCGCTGGGTGGTGCTCAAGGGCCTGCTCAACACGGGCGACGCGGCGGCGCTCGCGGCCGCCGACGCCGAGCAGGGCTTCCTCGCGCAGCTCGTGCACCCGCGCATCGTCCGCATCTACAACGTCGTGTCCGACAGCCGGGCCGACGGGGACGCGACCTACATCGTCATGGAGTACATCGGCGGGCGGTCGCTGCGGGCGATGCGCGACCCGCGCGAGCCGATGGACCCCGAGCACGCCCTGGCCTACGTGCTCGAGGTGCTGCCGGCGCTCTCCCACATGCACGAGCGCGGCCTGCTCTACTGCGACTTCAAGCCCGACAACGTGGTGCAGACCGGCACCGAGGTGACGCTGATCGACCTCGGCGCCGTGCGTCGGATCGACGACCCGGGCGGGGACGTGTGGGGCACCGTCGGCTACCAGGCCCCGGAGATCGCCCCGGACGGGGTGGGCCCCTCGGTCGCCTCCGACGTCTACACGGTGGGCCGCACGATCGCGGTGCTGGTGGCGACCTTCGACTTCCACGGCGCAATGCGCGACGTGCTGCCCCTGCCCGAGGACGCCCCGGCCCTCGAGCACGAACCGCTGCGGCGGCTGCTGGAGCGGGCGACCGCCCTCGACCCGGCGGAGCGCTTCGCGAGCGTCGACGAGCTGGCCGACCAGACCGTCGGGGTGCTCCGCCAGCTCACCTCCGCCCACACCACCCCGCCCCCGCGGCTCTCGACGATGCTGGCCGCGCCGCCCGCCGCGGTCGGGATCGACGGGCCGGCCGCACCGTCCGAGCTGGCCGCCGCGCTCCCGCCGCCGCTACCCGATCCCGACGACCCCTCGACCCCCGAGCTCGTCGCCGCGGCCGCCCAGGGTCCGCGGGCGGTCCTCGCCGCGGTGTCCGCCGACGGCGCCCTCGACACCGATCAGGCGCGCCTGTCCGCGGTGGCGGCCCACCTCGACGCCGGCGAGGTCGACGCGGCCGGCCACGCGCTCGACCAGCACGCCGTGCCCGGCGAGTGGACGTGGACGTGGCTGCGTGCCCGGCACGCCGCCGCGACCGGCGAGACCGGGCTCGCCGCCCAGCTCGCCGACGCCGTGGCCGACGCGCTGCCCGGCGAACTCGCGCCGGTGTTCGCACTCGCCGTGCTGGGCGAACACCGGGCCTCGGTCTCGGGGGAGGTCGTCGACGAGATCACCGCGGAGCGGTTCGAGCGGATCTGGCGCACCGACCCCACCTGGACGGGGGCGGCCTTCGCGCTGGCCCGGCTCCGGGCGGACGGCGGCGACCGTGCGGGGGCCGTCGCGGTGCTCGACGAGGTGCCGCCGACGTCGGTGCACGCCGCCGACGCGCGCGTGGCGGCCGTCCGGGTGCTCCTCGGCGCGTCGCATCTGACACGCTCGGCGGTCATGGAGGCGGGTGCGCGGACCGAGGCGGTCGAGCTGGATGCGCTGCGTGCGGCGACGCTGCAGACCGAGGTCCTGGAGGCCGCCCGGCGCCTGGACGACGGCCGCCCGGGCGGCACCCTCTTCGGCTGCGCACTCGACGACGACGCGCTCGGGTTCGCCCTCGAGGAGCGATACCGGCTCCGGGCCCGCTTCGCCCGCACGACGACGGAGCGGTTCGCCCTGGTCGACGCCGCGAACGACGCCCGGCCGTGGACCGCGCGGTGAGCGCGCCGGACGCGCAGCGCAGCGGAGCCGGCCCGTCGACGCCGGACGCGCAGCGCAGCGGAGCCGGCCCGTCGACGCCGGACGCGCAGGTCGGCGAGGTCGGCGAGGTCGGCGAGGTCGGTGCGGTGTGCGCGACGTGCGGGGAGGTCGGGGACCCCGGGGACCGCTTCTGCGAGGGGTGCGGGGCGCCACTCCCGGAGACGGTCGGGCCGCCGGCCGGCCTGCGGCCCGGGACGCGCGCCCGTCCGGTCACGGCGCGGGTGTCGGTCGGGGCGGCCGCACAGCCCGAGCCGGCGGGGCCACCACCCACGACGGACCACAGCGAGACGCCCTGCGCGGCGTGCGGGGAGGGCACCATCGCCGACGACCGTTTCTGCGACGAGTGCGGCCGCCCGGCCGATGCCCCGGACGCGGGCGACGGCACGGTCCCGCCCGAGGCGCGGGACCACGCCGAGCACGCGGTGCCGGGCGCGGCCGCCGTCACCGACCTCGGTCGCGTCCGCGCGGCCAACGAGGACGCCTACGGTCTGGCCCGGCTCCCCCTGGCGCACGAGGCCGGGGAGCTCGTGGTCGGGGTGGTGTGCGACGGCGTCGCGTCGGTCCCGGGCAGCGAGCGGGCGTCGCTGGCCGCGTGCGATGCCGTCCTCGAGGCCGCCCGCGACGCGCTCGCGCATCCCGACGTCGATGATCCGGACCTCGCGGCCACCGGCGGGGTCGACCTCACCGAGCTCGCCCACGTGTGCGCGGACGCCGCCATGGACGCCGTCACCGCCCTGGCCGCGGGACGGGACGCGCCCGCGTGCACCTATGTCTCCGCGCTCGTGGTCGACGAGATCCTCGTGATCAGCTGGATCGGCGACAGCCGGGCGTACTGGCTGGTGCCCGACGCCCCGGAGGAGTCGGTCGTGCTCACCACGGACGACTCGTGGGCGGCCGAGGCGGTCGCGATCGGCCTGCTCGACGCCGCCGCCGCGTACGCCGACCCGCGCGCCCACGCGATCACCCGCTGGGTCGCGGCCGACGCGCCGCCCGGGCCCGCGCACGTGATCGCCCACGCGGCCGACCGCTCGGGGATCGTCCTGATCTGCAGCGACGGGCTGTGGAACCACGTCCCCTCCCCCGCCGACCTCGCCCGGCTCGTCGCCGACGCCCCGGCCGACACGGCGACCGCGATGCTGGACGCCGCGCTCGACGACGGGGGTACGGACAACACGACGCTCGTGGTCGTCGACGTCGTGGCTCCCGTCGGCGGGTCGTCGTGAGCGGTCCCCGGTTCACCCTCGAGGCGTTTCACGAGGCGCACCTGCCCGAGGGCGGGCGGGAGGTCGACGCCATCGTGGCGGTCACGGCCGACGACACGGCGGCGGCGGGTGCCACCACCGAGTCGGCCGTCGTGGTCATGATCGACTGCTCGGGCTCGATGGGCGACCCGTCGACCAAGATCGCGGCCGCGCGGCGCGCCACCCGCGCCGCACTGGACGCCCTGCCGGACGGGGTGCTCGTCGCCGTGGTCGCCGGGCGGCACGACGCCCGGATGGTGTTCCCGACGGCGGAACGCCTGGTGGTCCTCGACCGGACCACGCGGCGGCAGGCCCACGCGGCGGTCGAGACGCTCGCACCGTCTGGCGGCACCGCGATCGGCACGTGGCTCACCCTCGCGCAGCGGCTGCTGACGCCCCACCCCCGGCGGCTGCGGCACGCGATCATGCTGACCGACGGCCGCGACGAGCACGAGACACCGGAGGACCTCGCCGCGGCGCTGTCGACGTGCGAGGGCGTCTTCACCTGCGACGCGCGCGGGATCGGCACCGACTGGGTGGTGGAGGAGGTGCGGGGCATCGCGGGCCGGCTGCTCGGCACCGCCGACATCGTCGCCGAGCCCGAGGGCCTCGCGGCCGACTTCGAGGGCATCGTCGAGCGCGCGATGGGCAAGGGTGTCGGCGACGTCGCCCTGCGGGTGTGGGCGCCCCGGGGCGCCACGGTGCGCTCGGTGAAGCAGGTCTCCCCCGCCGTCGAGGATCTCACCGACCGCCGCACCCCGGACCCGGCCAAGCCCCTCGTCGGGCTCTACCCGCTCGGCTCGTGGGGCGACGAGACCCGCGAGTACCACGTCCGGATCGCGCTGGAGCCGCTCGCCGTCGGGGAGGAGATCCTGGCCGCGCGGGTGGGTGTCGCCGCCCCCGGGGCCGGGACCGGGTCGGCGGTGGAGGTCCTCGCCGAGACCCGGGTGCCGGTGACGTGGACCGGCGACCCGGCGCTGTCGACAAGGCTGAACCCGCGGGTCGCCCACTACACGGGCCAGGCCGAGCTCGCCGAGGCCATCCAGGAGGGACTCGACGCCCGCCGGGCCGGCGACGTGCCCACCGCGACCGCCCGGCTCGGACGGGCGGTCGCGCTCGCGACCGCCTCCGGCAACGCCGAGACCTCGGCGCTGCTCGAGAAGGTCGTGGAGGTCGACGACCCGGCCACCGGTCGGGTGCGGCTGCGCCGGGAGGTCACGGCGGCCGACGAGATGACCCTCGACGTCCGGTCCACGCGGACCGCGCGGGTGCGGGAGAGCGGATGAGCGTGACCTGCCGCCAGGGCCACGTCTCGGAGACCACGGACTTCTGCGACGAGTGCGGGGTGCCGATCGGCGGCGATCCCGTCCCCGGTGCGCTCTCCGGTGCGGAGCCCGACGAGGTCGTGGAGGGCCCGACGCAGGTGTGCCCGGTGTGCGGCACGCCCCGCGCCGGTCGGTTCTGCGAGGAGGACGGGCACGACTTCGTGGTGCAGGGCGGCGTCGCCTCCCCGCCGGCCGCACCCGCCGTCGGGACCGGGCCCGGGCCGACGTCGGGAACGGGGCCCTGGACCGTGACCGTCGACGCGGACCGTCGCTACTACGAGACCGTCCTGGCCCGGGAGGGCCCGGACATCGCCGCGGTGACCTTCCCGCACTACTACCCGCGCACCGAGCTCGCGCTCGCCGGCGCGGAGGTGCGGATCGGGCGGCGCCGGGTCAACGGTTCGGCTCCGCCGCCCCAGATCGACCTGGCCGGGCCGCCCCTGGACCCGGGGGTGTCGCACCTGCACGCCGTGCTGCTGCCGCGACCCGATGACGGCGGCTGGTCGGTGCTCGACCCCGGTTCGACGAACGGCACCACGATCAACTACGGCGACGACCCGATCGCCCTCGACACCGTGGTCCCGCTGCACGAGGGCGACCGGGTGCACGTGGGCGCCTTCACCACGCTGCTGATTACACGGGGCTGATCACCACGCGGCTGACAGGGCCGGGTCAGCCGGTCCCGGCCTGCCACTGGCTGAACGGCAGCTCCCAGTCGCCCCAGCGGTCCCAGATCGGGAGCGTCTGACCACCCGAGTTCGTGACCTCGACGACGTCGCCGATGCCGAAGTGGTCGTAGAACCACTGGGCGTCGGCCGGGCTGAGGTTCACACAGCCGTTGGAGACGTTGGCGTTGCCCTGCTGGCCCACCGACCACGGCGCCGAGTGCACGAACTCGCCGTCGTTCGAGATCCGTTCGTCGAGCTGGACGGTCTCCTTGTAGTAGCCGGGCTGACCGGGCATGACGCCGAAGGTGGCGGAGTCCATGACGACGCTCGGCTGCTTGTCGGAGATGACGTGCGGCCCGAGGTGGGTCGGGAACTTCGGCCCACCCAGGCTGATCTTCATCGTCTTCACCAGGGCACCGTTGTCGAAGATCTGCATCTGCTCGCTGGCACCGTCGGCCTTCGCGATCCAGGCGTCGTGGACGTGGAAGGTCTCGTGGATGTCCTTCGCGCCGAACGCGCCACCCCCGAGGTCGGCGCCGTAGAGCTTGCCGTCCAGCGTGACGGCGGTGCCGGGCTTCCAGTACTCCGCCGGGCGGTAGTCGACCTGTGTCGAGGAGATCCAGTGCCAGGCACCGGTCTGGGGCGGCGTGGAGGTCACGGTCAGGGCCTTCACCGCGGCGTCCTTGTCGTTCACGGCGTGACTGAACGTGACCGCGATCGGCTGCCCGACGCCGACGTCGGTCGTGCCCGGATCGACCGCGGCGGTGTCGGTCTGCTTCGGGTCGAGGGTCGTGACGGTCGACTGCAGGTGGGTGGGGGCGCCCTGCGGGGAGACCGCGTCGGTGACCACGGTGTACGTGCGGCCGTAGGCGAGCGGCTCATCGGTGGTCCAGGTGGCGCCGTCCGCGGCGGTCGTCCCGGTGACCTGGTCCCCTGCGGGATTGGTCATCCGCACCGAGGTCAGCCGGCCTCCGTCGGCGTGCACGTGGACCGGCGTGGTCGGGTTCACGGCGACGGCGGGGTCGACGGTCACCCGCGGACCCGGCGGCGGCACCGTGGGCGAGGCGGAGGCGGCGGGCGAGGCGTCGCCGACACCGCCCGTGCCTCCGGACGAGCAGGCGGTGAGCACCGCCACGACGGCGGCGAGGACCGCCAGCAGCAGCGGGACGCCCGTTCGCGCACCCGTCGGTGTGGACCCCAGCACGACCATGCCTCGCTCCCCGGCGCCGCACACGCCGGGCACCACAGTGGCACATCCCCCGGAGCGGGTCCGTGATCACCCCACACCGTTTTCGCAGGTGGAACGCCTGATTCGTGCCTCGGTAGGGCCGGTGCGTGCGGTTCGGGCGGTACGTCTACAGGGGTCGGCGCCCCTTCAGGTGCGCCGGTGTGAGCGAGAGGGCGACCACGATGTCGAAGACGTCGGTGTACTCCCGGTCCGGGATCTGCTCGATCTTGCGGCGCACCAGCGGGTCGACCCCGCGGCCCTCGACGGCCGCCGCGATCTGCGGGCGGCGGACCGGGAACGCGACGTCCTGCAGGAGGTCGGCGAACGCGGAGGCCTTCACATCCTCCACCGATACCGGCGGTAACAGGTACTCGTCAACGTGAGCAGTACCGCGTCGCGGACTGGCTTCGAGTGCACTCGAAGTCCTAGGTTCGGTGACCGTGACGAGCACGCTGGAGCACCACCACCCGGCCACCCGCCTCCGGACCGTCCTCGAGTCGGCCGCGGCCGACGACGGCACGCTGCCGCCGCTCGACCAGGAGCTGGTGCGCGCGATGGCCCTGCCCGAGGACCTGCCCGAGACGCTGGGCATCGCGGAGGTCGCCGACCTGACCGGTATCACGGCGCACACCCTGCGTTACTACGAGCGGATCGGACTCGTCGTCGTGGCCCGGGACGCGGCCGGTCGCCGCGCCTACGACCGCGCGGCGCTCGGACGCATCATGTTCGTCACGTGGCTGCGACTCTCGGGCATGCCGATCGCCTCGGTGACGCGGTACGTGGAGCTGGCCCAGGCCGGGACCCACACCGCCGACGAACGGCTCGCCCTGCTCCTCGAGCACCGCGCCGCCGTCGTCTCGCACCTGCGCGACCTCCAGACCGCGCTCGCCGTCGTCGACTACAAGATCACCACCTACGGGGGTACCTGCGGCTCCTGAGCCTCGCGTTCCGCGATGGTCCTTACAGCGCACCTGTTACACCTGAACGGCCTAGAACGATGACCGAGGCATGACGGCGGACACAGGGGGTGGGATGGAACGGATCCTGGCGGACGTCGCCTCGACCGACCTCGACGCCATGGAGCGGCCGAACCTCGCCCGGGCGACGAACTACCTCGTCGGCGGGGGCGCCAACTTCGCGGCCGACCGCGCCGCGATCAACGCGCTGCTCGCGATGGACCCCGCGGTCGGCACCCGGTTCCGCGCGTCGCGTGCCTTCGTCGGACGGGCGGTCCGGACGGCGCTCGACCGCGGCGTCGACCAGTTCCTCGAACTCGGCTCCGGCATCCCGTCCCCCGGTGGCCTGCACAGGCTGGTCGGCCCGGCCGGCGCCCGGGTGGTCTACGTCGACGTCGACCCCGTCGCGGTGGCGCACACCTGCGAGCTCCTGGCCGACCAGAAGGAGGTCAGCCGGACCGCGGCGGTGCGCGCCGATCTCCGCGAGGCCGACCGCGTGCTCGACGAGGCGCGTGAGACCGGACTGCTCGACCTCGACCGGCCCGTGGCGATCGTCTGCAACGCCGTCCTGCAGTGGGTCGCGGACAGCGACGCCGACGACCTCGCCGCCTCCCTCGAGCGCTACCGCGCGGCCCTGCCGCCCGGCAGCCTGCTGGTGCTGAGCGTCCCGCACCCCGACCTGCTCGACGGCACCGAGATCGTCGAGGTCCCTCCGGTCATCGAGTCGACCATGGCTCCGCTCCGACTGCGGAGCCGGGCCGAGCTCACCCGCATCCTCGGGCGGTGGGACGTCCTCCCGCCCGGCGTCGTCGACGTCGTCGACTGGCCGCTGGCCTCCGGGACCGAGCCGGCGGGGATCTACGCGGCGCTCGCGGCGACCCACCGGTGATCACCCGCCGTCGTCCCGCCCGGACGTCGGCGACCGGACGTCACCCCATCGTGTAGGCGCGGTACGCGGGCCGTCACGAGCAGACTTCCGCCGCGCCCCGGACGGGTCGCACGGGGGGACGCCGGGGGGCGATGGGGATGCGGGCTGAGCGGTTCTCGAGGACGGTGCTGGCGGGGGCGACGGTGCTCGTCTGCGCGGTCACGACGGCGGGGGTGGCCGCCGCGGCCGCACCGGCCCCGGCGCCGTCGGGCGCAGCGGTGGTGGGCACGCGGTCCGCCCGCTGCCCGGCGACCTTCCCGACGATCCAGGCGGCCGTCGCGGCCGCGGCGCCGCGGTCGACGATCTTCGTCTGCGCCGGGACCTACCGCGAGCGCGTCACGATCGACCGGCCCGTGCGCCTGCTCGGGGCGCAGTACGGACGGGACGCGCGGACGGGCCGGACGACCGTGGCGGACGAGTCCGTGGTCACCGGGTCCGCGGGCGCGGGCTTCACGGTGGGCGCGGTCGACGGCGTGGTGATCGACGGGTTCACGATCGCCTCCAACGCGGGCGACGGCATCGACGCGTTCGCGCGGGGCTCCGGCTTCTCCTTCGTCGACAACGTGATCACCGGCAACGCCAACGGGATGAACGTCGACGCCGCCGGCCCGGCGCCCTCGACGATCGCCCGGAACCGGTTCGTGGCGAACGACGCGGTGCCCGACCCGCAGGGTGGCGCGGGGGTGCTCATCACCTCCGGGCCCGGCAACGCCCTGACGATCGGCGACAACCTGTTCAGCGGGCACCGGAGCGCCGCCGTGAACTCGATCGGGGACCCGACGTCCCGGTCGCGGGGTCTCGTCGTCCGGGACAACCGCAGCGTCGACGACGGCAACCTGGCCGTGATCAACAACGCCGACGGTGCGCTGGTCACCCGGAACATCGCCACGAAGGCGCCGTCCGCCGTCGCCGGTACGGGCATCTTCGTCGTGGGCAACACCGACCGGCTCACGGTCAGCCGGAACGTCCTCACCGGCGGGACCGGCAACGGGCTCTCGACCAACGGCGCCGTCCCGTTCGGCGCGGCCCCGAGCACGAACCTGGTGATCGACACCAACACGATCCGCGGCCGCACGGGCACCGGCATCGTCGTCAACGAGGGCAGCGGCGTCGTGACCGGCAACGTCGTCACCGCCTCCGGCACGAACGGCATCGCCGCCGCGGCCACGGCGACCGGGGTGACCTTCACCCGCAACGTGGCGACGGGCAGCGTCGGGACGGACTGCGCCGACGCCTCGACGGGCACCGGGACGCTGGGCACCGCGAACACGTGGAGCCGGAACGTCGGACGGACGGCGACGCCGCCCGGGTTGTGCCTTCCGGGCAGGTGAGCACCACGTTGGGGCGATCGGCCCACGTCGTGCTCACGAGCCGCTAGGCACCTCCCTCGGCATCCCCCTCCGCCTCGAGGAACGCCTCGCGCAGCGACTCGACCATGGCCGGGTCCGGGTTCTCCCAGAGACCCCGGTCCACGGCCTCGAGGAGCCGCTCGGCCATGCCGTGCAGCGCCCACGGGTTCGCCTCGCGGAGGAACTCCCGGTTCTCCGGGTCGAGGACGTAGTTCTCGGTCAGCGAGCCGTACATCCAGTCGCTCACGGTGCCCGCCGTCGCGTCCCAGCCGAACAGGTAGTCCACGGTCGCCGCCATCTCGAAGGCGCCCTTGTAGCCGTGCCGGCGCATCGCGGCCATCCAGCGCGGGTTCACCACGCGGGACCGGAACACCCGGGCGGTCTCCTCCACCAGGGACCGGGTGCGCACCGCCTCGGGCCGCGTCGAGTCCCCGACGTAGGCGGCCGGCGCGACCCCGGTCAGCGCGCGGACCGTCGCGATCATGCCGCCGTGGTACTGGTAGTAGTCGTCGGAGTCGGCGATGTCGTGCTCGCGGGTGTCGATGTTCTTCGCCGCGACCGCGATCCGCCGGTAGGCCGCGTTCATCTCCTCGACGGCGGACTCGCCGTGCCGGTCGCGGCCGTAGGCGTGCCCGCCCCACGTCGTGTAGATCGCGGCGAGGTCGGCGTCCCCGCGCCAGTCCCGCGAGTCCATCGCCTGCAGCAGACCGGCACCGTAGGCCCCGGGCGGCGAGCCGAAGATGCGCGTCGTCGCGGCCTGCCAGGTGCTTCCCGACGACAGGTCCGCCCGCGCGTGGGCGGCCACGAAGTTGTCCTCGTCGGGCTCGTCGAGGTTCGCCACGAGCTGCACGGCGTCGTCCATCGTCGCCACCACGTGCGGGAACGCGTCCCGGAAGAAGCCCGAGATCCGCAGGACGACGTCGACGCGGGGCCGGCCGAGCTCGTCGGCGTCGACCACCTCCAGCCCCGTGACGCGGCGCGACGCCTCGTCCCACACGGGCCGGACGCCCATGAGCGCGAGTGCCTCGGCGACGTCGTCCCCGCTGGTCCGCATCGCGGCCGTGCCCCACAGCGACAGGCCCACGCTGGTGGGCCACTCGCCGTCGTGGTCGGCGCGGTAGCGCTCGAGCAGCGAGTCGGCCAGCATCTGGCCGGTCTCCCACGCCAGGCGCGACGGGACCGCGCGCGGGTCGATCGAGTAGAAGTTCCGTCCGGTCGGCAGCACGTTGACCAGCCCGCGCAGCGGCGACCCCGACGGCCCGGCCTTCACGTGTCCGCCGGCCAGGGCGTGCAGCACGCCGTCGATCTCCTCGGTGGTGCGGTCGAGGCGCGGGACGACCTCGGTCGCCGCGAAGCGCAGGATCCTGACCACGTCCTCGTCGGGTCCTCGCCCGAGGATCTCCGTGGCCACGTCGGCGGCGTCGGCCGGGTTCCAGTCGCGCTTCTCCATCCCGACGACGAGCGAGTGCGCGAGTTCCTCCGCGCGGTCGACGTCGATCCGGGAGGCCGCACCGGCCGCCTCGTCGAGACCCAGTGCCTCGCGCAGCCCCGGCAGCGCCTGCGTGCCCGACCACATCTGCCGCGCCCGGAGCACCGCGAGCACCATGTCGACCCGCTCCTGACCGGCCGGGGCCTTGCCGAGGACGTGGAGGCCGTCGCGGATCTGCGCGTCCTTGATCTCACAGAGCCAGCCGTCGAGATGCATGATGAAGTCGTCGAAGCGCTCCCCGTCCGGCGCCTCGGACACGCCCAGGTCGCTGTCCAGCTTCGCGGCCTGGATGAGCTGCCAGATCTGCCCGCGGATCGCCTCGATCTTGCCGGGGTCCATCGCCTGGATCGACGCGTACTCGTCGAGCAGCTGCTCCAGCCGTGCGAGGTCGCCGTAGGACTCGGCGCGCGCCATCGGCGGCACGAGGTGGTCGACCAGCGTGGCGTGGGCGCGGCGCTTGGCCTGCGTGCCCTCGCCCGGGTCGTTGACCAGGAACGGGTAGACCAGCGGCAGGTTCCCGAGGATCGGGTCGGGCGCGCAGGACGCCGACAGCGCCGCCGTCTTGCCCGGCAGCCACTCCAGGTTCCCGTGCTTGCCGACGTGGATCAGCGCGTCCGCCCCGAAGCCGGTCTGCAGCCAGCGGTAGGCGGCGAGGTAGTGGTGCGAGGGCGGCAGGTCGGGGTCGTGGTAGATCGCGATCGGGTTCTCCCCGAACCCGCGCGGCGGCTGCATCATGACGACGACGTGCTCGCGCTCGATCGCCGCCAGCACGATGGCCCCCTGGTCGAGGAACATCGAGCCCGGCGCGGCGCCCCAGTGCTCGGTGACGCCGTCGCGGAAGTCCTGCGGCAGGGTCTCGAACCAGGCCGTGTACTCGTCGGCGTCGATGCGGACCGGGTTGGCCGCCATCTGCTCCTCGGTGAGCCAGTCCTGGTCGTAGCCGCCGGCGTCGATGAGGGCACGGATGAGCAGGTCGCCGTCGTGCTCCTCCAGCCCGGGCACGTCGCCGATCCGGTAGCCGGCGTCGCGCATGGCGTGGAGCAGGGCGACGACCGAGGCCGGGGTGTCGAGGCCGACCGCGTTGCCGATCCGGGCGTGCTTCGTCGGGTAGGCACTCAGCACGAGCGCGACCTTCTTGTCGGCGTTCGTGAGGTGGCGCAGCCGGCCGTGGGACACGGCGAGCCCGGCGACGCGGGCGACGCGCTCGGGGTCGGCGACGTAGACCGGCAGGCCGTCGGCGTCGGTCTCCTTGAACGAGAACGGCACGGTGATGATCCGGCCGTCGAACTCCGGGACCGCGACCTGGTTCGCGGCGTCCAGCGGGCTCACGCCGTCGTCGTCGGAGAGCCACTCGTCGCGGCTGCGGGTGAGGCAGAGCGCCTGCAGGATCGGGACGTCGAGGGCGGCGAGCGCGCCGGTGTCCCACGACTCGTCGTCCTCCCCCGCGCTCGCGGCCGCGGGCTTCGAGCCGCCGGCGGCGAGCACCGTCGTGACCAGCACGTCCGCGGTCTTCAGCACGTCGAGCAGCTCGGCGTCGGGGCTGCGGAGGCTGGAGCAGAACACCGGCTCGGGGACTCCCCCGGCCTCGACCACGGCGTGGCACAGGGCGTCGACGAACGCGGTGTTCCCGGCCATGTGGTGCGCGCGGTAGTAGACGACGGCGACCCTCGGCTCTTGTGGCAGGAAAGCGTCGTTGCTGGCGTCCAGTGGCAGTTCCGCCACATCGTCGGCCGACCAGCCCGGCAGACGACCCCACGTCGGCAGCTCCGCCGGCGGCGCGAACCCGTGTCCGGTGAGCAGCACGGTGTCGGAGAGGAACGCGGCGAGCTCGCGCAGGTTGTCCGGGCCGCCCTGGGCGAGGTAGAGGTGCGCCTGGGTCGCGACCCCGATGGGGACCGTCGACGACTCCATCAGCTGCGCGTCCGGCGCCTGCTCCCCGCCGAGCACGACGACGGGTCGCGGGCCGGCGGCCAGCAGGTCGAGCCCGGTCTCCCACGACTGCCGCGACCCGAGCAGGCGCACGACGACGAGGTCGACGCCGTCGAGCAGGGCGGGCAGGTCGCTCTCCGGGTCGAGCCGGGACGGGTTGGCCCAGCGCCACGTCAGGGCCTGGTCGGCCGCTCCCTCGCTGCCGGCCCGGGCCGAGCGGAGGTCGGTGTCGGACGTCGAGAGGAGGAGGAGCACGCGCAACATCTCATCATCTGCGCACACCGTGTGTCATCGGCCGTACTGTGTGGCGGATGCCCCGCACCCGATCCCGGCCCGACGCCTGCCCCGGCGCCTGGCGCCGGCACGACGCCGCCGACGGCGCACTGGCCCGGTTCCGCCCGGTCGGCGGGGCCACCACCGCCACCGAGCTCCGCCTGCTGGCGGGCGCGGCCGCGGCCGGCGGGTCGCCGATCGAACTGACCTCCCGGGGATCGTGGCAGGTGCGCGGGCTCGCCGGTACCACCGCCGACGACCTCGCCG
Organism: Actinomycetospora sp. NBRC 106378; assembly: GCF_030269685.1. Lineage (GTDB taxonomy): Bacteria > Actinomycetota > Actinomycetes > Mycobacteriales > Pseudonocardiaceae > Actinomycetospora. The sequence continues at coordinate 796,953 of NZ_BSTT01000002.1, read as the reverse complement.
ATGCGCTCCGTGACGACCGCCCCGACGCCCTCGTCGACGCCCGCGGCCGCGACGTGCCCTGCAGCATCATCGCCTCCCCCCGGTCGACGGCCGTCGACCCGGTGGCCGGGGCGGTGGCGACGGGGCTGCGGGGCCGGGTGGACGTGCCCGGGCGGCTGCTGGTGGCCATCGAGGACCGACGGAGTGGCTCTCCTGCCACTGGACGCCGGCAACGACGCTTTCCTGCCACCGAGGGGGACGTCAGCGGGCAGGGCGGCGACATCACGGTCGTCCTTCCCGACGACGACGGGGCTGCCCTGCTGCTCGACGGCGTCGACACCGGACTGCGGCACGACGACCCGGCCGTCCTCGCCCTCGCCGCCGTCGACGCGTTCACGACGCACCGCGGGTCCGCCTGGCGGGTGCGCGAGCTCGACGACGCGGCCCGGGCCGCGGTCGGGGCCGAGCTCGCCGAGGTGACCACACCCGGCGTCGGGACCCTGGAGCCCGGACCGGCGGACCCCACGAGCCTGGGCACGGACGGCACCGCGCTGGAGGTGCTCCCCCGGCTCGGGGAGGTCGACCTGCCGACGGTCATGGCACTGCTGGAGCTGCTGGACCGGGGCGCGACGCTGCGCGCGACACCCTGGCGCACGCTCGTGCTGCGCGACGCACCGGCGGACGCCGCGCAGCGGCTCCGTGGGCTGGTGGAGACCGATCCGTCGTCGCGCTGGCGTGGGATCTCGGCGTGCGTGGGGGCGCCGCGGTGCCGGAAGTCGCTGACCGACGTACGGGGTGACCTGGCGGCCGCCGTGGCGTCCGGGCACGTCGGCGGGCAGGTGCGGCAGCACTGGGTGGGCTGCTCGCGGGCGTGCGGGACCCCGGGTGGCAGGGTCGCCGTGGTGGAAGCGGAGACGAGCGGCACGTACCGGACGATCGTGCGCTCGGGGAAGGTGAACGGATGATCTCGGGCGACGTGGCTCCGACGGCGGGCGTCATTCATGAGCCGGACTCGCGGGCGATCCCTGCCCACGTGGTCGACGGCGACGAGATCTACCGGCGCTCCTTCGCGATCATCCGGTCCGAGGCGTCGCTGGAGCACCTGCCGGCGGACGCCCACGATCTGGTCGTACGGATGATCCACTCCTGCGGGATGACCGACCTCGGGGCCGACACCGCGATCACGCCCGGTGCCGTCGCCGCCGCCCACGAGGCGCTGCGGGCGGGGGCGCCGGTGCTGTGCGACGCGATGATGGTCGCCTCCGGGATCACGCGGCGGTTCCTGCCGGCGGGCAACGACGTGGTGTGCACCCTGAACGACCCGGACGTCCCGGCGAAGGCCGCGGCGCTCGGGACGACCCGGTCCGCCGCCGCGCTGGACCTGTGGATGCCGCTGCTGGAGGGCGCCGTCGTCGCCATCGGCAACGCCCCGACGGCACTGTTCCGCCTGCTGGAGCTGATCGAGGCCGGCGCACCGAGACCCGCCGTCGTCCTGGGCCTGCCCGTCGGCTTCGTGGGCGCGATGGAGTCGAAGGCGGCGCTGGCCGGACATCCCTCGGAGCTCGAGCACGTCGTGGTGCACGGCCGCCGGGGTGGATCGGCGATGACGGTCGGGGCCGTGAACGCACTGGCTCTCGGGGCGAAGGCATGACGACGGGCCGGCTCTACGGCGTGGGCGTCGGTCCGGGCGACCCCGGGCTGATGACGGTGAAGGCCGTCGACCTGATCCGCGCCGCCGACGTCGTCGCCTACCACTGCGCACGGCACGGGCGCTCCAACGCCCGGCGGATCGCGGCGGGATACCTCGGCACGCAGATCGAGGAGGCGCTGACCTACCCGGTCACGACCGAGGACACCGACGACTACCAGGGCCGCATCGACGCCTTCTACACCGAGGCGGCCGCCCGGCTGGCCGCCCACCTCGACGCCGGCCGCGACGTGGTGGTGCTCTCCGAGGGCGACCCGTTCTTCTACGGCTCCTACATGCACCTGCACAAGCGGCTGGCGCACCGGTACGCCGCGGAGGTGGTGCCCGGGGTGACCAGCGTGTCCGCCGCGGCCGCGACGCTCGGGACGCCGCTGGTGGAGCGCGACGAGGTCCTCACCGTGCTGCCCGGCACGCTCCCGCCCGACGAGCTCGCCCGGCGCCTGGCCGACACCGATGCCGCCGCCGTGATGAAGCTGGGCCGCACCTTCACGGGGGTCCGGACGGCGCTGCGCGTCGCGGGCCGTGCCGACGAGGCCCGGTACGTCGAGCGCGCCAGCCAGCCCGAGGAGCGCCAGGGCCGGCTCGAGGACGTCGACCCGGCGTCGGTGCCGTACTTCAGCGTCGGGATCGTGCCCTCGCGGGTGCACGTGGCGACGACGGAGCAGGCGCGGGCGGACGGCGCCCCGCGTGACAGAAAAGCGTCGTTGCTGGCATCCAGTGACAGTGACGCCACATCGTCGACCGGCCTCGTCACCGTCGTCGGACTCGGCCCGGGCAGCCGCGACCGGCTCACCCCGGAGGCGTTCAGCGCGCTCACGGCCGCGGACGACGTCGTCGGCTACACCACCTACGTGGCCCGGGTGCCGGTGAACCCGCGTCAGCGCGTCCACGGGTCGGACAACAAGGTCGAGTCCGAGCGCGCCGCCTTCGCCCTGGATCTGGCCCGTTCCGGACGACGGGTCGCGGTGGTCTCCTCGGGCGACCCCGGGGTCTTCGCGATGGCCTCGGCGGTCGTCGAGGTCGCGGCGGAGGACTACCCCGACGTCGAGGTGCGGGTGCTCCCCGGCGTGACCGCCGCCCATGCCGTGGCCGCCCGCATCGGGGCGCCGTTGGGCCACGACTACGCGACGATCTCGCTGTCGGACCGCCTGAAGTCGTGGGAGGTCGTCGAGCGCCGGCTCGCCGCGGTGGCCGACGCCGACATGGTGATCGCCCTCTACAACCCGGCGTCCCGCTCCCGGACGTGGCAGGTCGAGGCGGCCAAGGAGCTGCTGCTCAAGTACCGCGACGACGCGACCCCGGTGATCGTCGGGCGCGACGTCGACGGGCCCGAGGAGTCGGTGCGCGTCGTCGAGCTCGGTGCGCTGGAGCCGTCCGAGATCGACATGCGGACCCTGCTGATCATCGGGTCGTCGCAGACGCGCTGGGTGGCCGACCGCGTCTTCAGTCCCCGGCGGTGGACCTCCGGCCCGGCATGACCTCCGACGGGCGCGGCTCCCCGGGCAGGGCGCGTCGTCGTGCCTCTCGAGGCTTGGCAGCTCTGTAAAGTCCTCGGAGCGACGCTGCGAGAGGGGACGAACCGTGGGCCTGCCCGCACTCGAGGACCGGACCCTGCTGGCCGCGGTGGAACGCGCCCTCGCCGTCGGGGACGCCGTCACGCAGACCGACCGGACCGGGACGTGGACGCTGGAGCAGGCGTTCGAGCGGTCCCTGCGCGTCGGCGGCGGCCTCGGGGCAGGAGTCGACCGGCCCGTCGCGCTGCTGCTGGACAACTCCCTCGACGCGGTGCACGTCTGGCTCGGCGTGGTGCTGACCGGCGGGGTCGAGGTACCGGTCAACACCGCCTACAAGGGCGCCTTCCTCGCCCACGTGCTCCGCGACTGCGGCGCCGTGACCCTCGTCGTCGAGGCCCACTACCTCGACCGGCTCGCGCGGATCGCGGACGAGGTCCCGGCGCTGCGGACGGTCGTGGTCCGCGGCCCGGTCGACGGGCACGTCCTGCCGCCGGGGCGGTTCCGCGTGATCGGGCTGGACGAGGTGGACGCCCCGGCGAACCCGGTCCGTCGCCGCCCCGAGGACCTGCACGCCATCATGTACACGTCGGGGACGACCGGACTCTCCAAGGGCGTCCTGGTCCCCCACGCGCACGCCTACACCTACGCCAGCCGCGAGCACCAGGAACGACCGCGCGCGGGCGACCGGGCGCTGGTCACGTTGCCGGTGTTTCACCTCGCGGGCCAGTGGTACGGCGTCTACCAGGCCCTGATCCACGCCATCCCGTGCGTGCTCGAGCCGGGGTTCTCGGTCGGCGGGTTCTGGCCGACGGTGCGCGAGCACGGCATCACCATCACGGTGCTGCTGGGTGCGATGGCCGAGCTGCTCGCCCAGCGCGCGCCCGCTCCCGACGACGCCGACAACCCGCTCGAGCTCGCGATCATGGCTCCCCTCGCGAGCGACGTCGCGTCCTTCCGGCGGCGCTTCGGCGTCGACCTCGCCGCCGTCTATGGGATGAGCGAGATCGGCGCGGTGCTCGACGGGCCACCGGAGACGGTGGTCGGCGGCGAGGCCGGCTTCCCGCGCGAGGGCTACGACCTGCGGCTGGTCGACGTCGACGGCCGCGACGTCGGGCCCGGCGAGATCGGCGAGCTGCTCGTGCGTCCGCAGGTGCCGCACACCGTGATGGCCGGCTACCACGGCCGGCCCGAGGAGACCGCCCGCGTCGTGCGCGACGGCTGGCTGCACACCGGCGACGCCTTCCGCACCGACGACGCCGGCCGCTTCTTCTTCTGCGACCGCATGAAGGACGCGCTGCGCCGCCGCGGGGAGAACATCTCCAGCTTCGAGGTCGAGCGCACGGTCAACGAGCACCCGGCGGTGTACGAGAGCGCGGTGGTCGCCGTCCCGTCGGCGCTCACCGAGGACGAGATCAAGGTCGTCGTCGTGCTCCAGCCCGACGCCGAGCTCGACCCGGCCGAGCTGACGACCTTCCTGGTCGACCGGCTGCCCTACTTCATGGTGCCGCGCTACGTGGAGACGGCGGACGCGCTGCCGAAGACCCCGACCCACAAGGTCCAGAAGAACCTCCTGCGCGACGCCGGGGTCGGCCCGGCCACCTGGGACCGCGAGGCCGCCGGCATCCGCGTGACGAGGAACAGCTGACGTGCACCGTGTCCTGATCGCCAACCGCGGCGAGATCGCCGTCCGGATCGCCGATGCGGTCGCGGCCCTCGGGCTGGAGGCGGTGCTCGTGCGGGCCGCCGACGACGCGGATTCCCTGGCGTCCGGTGACAGCAACGACGCTTTCCTGCCACGGGAGGTGGCGCTCCCCGGCACCGGACCCGGCGCCTACCTCGACGTCGACGCCGTCGTCGCCGCGGCGAAGGAGTCCGGGGCCGACGCCGTGCACCCCGGGTACGGGTTCCTGTCCGAGAACCCGGCGCTGGCGCGGGCGTGCGAGGACGCCGGCATCACGACCGTCGGCCCCTCCCCCGCCACGCTGGAGCTGTTCGGCGACAAGGTCCGGGCCCGGGACCGTGCCGTCGAGCTCGGGGTGCCGGTGCTCGACGACGACGGCACCATTACGCCGGTCGTCGTGAAGGCCGTCGCGGGCGGCGGGGGTCGCGGGATGCGGGTGGTCCGGGACCGGACGGAACTCGACGAGGCGCGCCGGGCCGCCGCGGCCGAGGCGCGGGCCGCGTTCGGCGACGACCGCGTGTTCGTCGAGCGCTACCTCGAGGGCGCGCGCCACGTCGAGGTGCAGCTGCTCGGCGACGGGCACGACGTGGCCGTGCTCGCCGACCGCGACTGCAGCCTGCAGCGACGGCACCAGAAGATGGTCGAGATCGCCCCGGCCCCGGACCTCCCCGACGACGTCCGGGCCCGGCTCCACGAGCACGCGCACGCCCTCGGCGCCTCCACCGCGCTCCGGGGACTCGCGACCGTGGAGTTCCTCGTCGCCGGCGCCGAGATCGCGTTCCTCGAGGTCAACCCGCGCCTGCAGGTCGAGCACACGGTCACCGAGGAGGTCCTCGGGATCGACCTGGTCGGCGCCGGGCTCCGGATCGCCGCCGGGGCCGGCCTCGCCGACCTCACCCTGCCGACGGTTCCGCGCGGCGTGGCCGTGCAGGCCCGGGTGTGCGCGGAGACGATCGACGCGGACGGGTCGGTCCGGGCCGCCGCGGGCACGCTCACCCGCTTCACCCCGCCGTCGGGCCGGGGGGTTCGGGTCGACACGCACGGACGGGTCGGCCTGACCGTCGACCCGCGGTACGACTCGCTGCTCGCGAAGGTCGTCGTGCACGACACCGACCTCGGCCGCGCCCTCGGCCACCTCGACCGCGCCCTCGCCGCGTTCGACGTCGACGGGGTCCCGACGACGGTCCCGGTGCTGCGGGCGCTGCTGGCCCGCCCGGAGGTGCCCACCCCCGACACCGGCCTCGTCGAGCGGCTGCTCCCCGAGATCGTGAGGGGAGGATCCGAGCGCTCTGATGGCACGAGGGTTCCCCTCACACAGGAAGGAGAGGAGGACGGGACGGAGCTCCGGGCGACGACCGCCGGCACGGTCGTCGCCGTCGAGGCGGGTCCCGGGGACACCGTCGCCGCGGGTGCCGCCGTCGTCGTGCTCGAGGCGATGAAGATGGAGCACGTCGTCGGGGTCCCGGGCGCCGGGACGGTCGTCGAGGTCGTCGTCGCCGTCGGGGAGGTCGTCTCCGAGGGCGACGTGCTGGCGGTCCTCGCGCCCGGCGCCCACGACACGGCCGAGCAGGCCGACCGCGAGATCGACCCCGACCACGTCCGTCCCGACCTCGCCGAGGTCCTCGACCGGCGACACCTCACCCGCGACGAGGCCCGCCCGGCCGCCGTGACCCGCCGTCGGGACGCGGGCCGGCGCACCGCGCGGGAGAACGTGGCCGACCTGTGCGACGAGGGCACGTTCGTCGAGTACGGCGCGTTCGCCGTCGCCGCGCAGCGGGCGCGGCGCACCCTGGCGGACCTGCGCGAACGCACCCCGGCCGACGGCATCGTCACCGGGATCGGCGCGGTCGACGGGCGCCGCGTCGTGGTGCTCGCCTACGACTACACGGTGCTCGCGGGCACCCAGGGCGTCCTCTCGCACGCGAAGACCGACCGCGCCCTGAACCTCGCGCTCGACCACGACCTGCCCGTCGTGCTCTTCGCCGAGGGCGGCGGCGGACGCCCCGGCGAGACCGACACGATCGCGGTCGCCCAGCTCGACGTGCCGACGTTCGCCCTGTTCGCGCGCCTCTCCGGGCGGGTCCCGACGGTGGCCGTGGTCGCCGGCTACTGCTTCGCCGGCAACGCCGCGCTCGCCGGGTGCGCCGACCTGCTCGTCGCCGTCGAGGGCGCGAACCTCGGGATGGGCGGCCCGGCGATGATCGCCGGCGGCGGGCTCGGCGAGGTCGACCCCCACGACGTCGGGCCGACCTCGGTCCAGGTGCCGAACGGGGTCGTGGACGTGCTGGTCCCGGACGAGGCGGCAGCGATCGCGGTGGCCCGGCGCTACCTCGCCCTCGACCGCGTCGTGCCCGGTGCGCGGCCCGACGCCCGGCTCCTGCGCCACGTCGTCCCCGAGAACCGGCTCCGGGTCTACGACGTCCGCGCGGCCGTGCAGGGGCTGGCCGACGAGGGGTCGGTCCTGGAGCTGCGGCCGGAGTACGGGGTCGGGATCGTGACCGCGTTCGCCCGGCTCGACGGCCGGCCCGTCGGGCTGATGGCCAACGACCCCCGGCGGCTCGGCGGCGCGATCGACGCCGAGGCCGCGGAGAAGGCGGCACGGTTCCTGCAGCTCTGCGACGCCCGTGGGCTGCCGGTGGTCTCGCTGTGCGACACCCCGGGCTTCATGGTCGGTCCCGACGCCGAGGCCACCGCGACGGTGCGCCGCTTCTCCCGGATGTTCGTGGCCGGGGCGAACCTGCGGGTGCCGGTGGTGTGCGTGGTGCTCCGCAAGGCCTACGGGCTGGGCGCGATGGCCATGGCGGGCGGATCGATGCGGGTGCCGGTCGCGACCGTCGCGTGGCCGAGCGGCGAGTTCGGCGGGATGGGCCTGGAGGGCGCGGTCCGGCTCGGCTACGCGAAGGAGCTGGCGGCGCTCGGGCCCGCCGAACGCCAGGCCCGCTACGACGAGCTGGTCGCCGCGCTCTACGAGCAGGGCAAGGCCCTCTCGGCGGCCGAGGTGGTCGAGATCGACGACGTGATCGACCCGGCCGACACGGCCGCGGTCGTCCTCGCCGCCCTGGCCGCGGCCGACGGGCCCCTGCCGCCCCGGCGGGCGATCGTGGACACCCGGTGAGCACCCGGGAGGCGATCCTCGCGGGCGCCGAGGGCGTGCTCGTGCGTCGGGGCGTGGACGCGGCGTCGGTCGGCGAGCTGGCCGAGGCCGCCGGGGTCACCCGCCCGACGGTCTACGCGCACTTCCCGGCCGGCAAGGCCGACGTGGTGGCCGCGCTGGTCGCCCGGGTCCGCGACGACGTGCTCGCCGCCCAGGAGGTCCGCGACACCTCCGACCCGACGACCATCGCCCGCCGCGCGATCACCGACTACCTCGACCTCACGGTGCGCCACCGCCGGGTCCTCGAGGTCCTCGCCCAGCTCGCCCGCACCGACCCGGCGTACTCCTCGGTGCAGACCGAGCTGCTCGACCGCGTGCACCGGCGCAACGCCCGGTTCCTGGCCCGCCTGGCGGACGAGGGCCGGGCGGCGCCGGTCATGGCACCGCTCCTCGTGTCCGAGGCGATCACCGGGATCGTCCGGCGCTTCGCCGAGCGGATCGACGAGGACCCGGACGTCCGCGGTGACCTGGTCGACGCGGCGGTGGCGGCGTACGTGGCGCTGGCCGGCCTCCGGGCCTGACGGCGCGCCGGTCGACCGCCCGAGCTTGAGTGTGCCGCGACGGCATGGCGTGTCCTGCCGGGCATGCTCACCGAGACCCCACACCTGACCCTCCTCGACCGCCTCGGCGGCTGGTGGGGCATCGTCGGCACCGGGCTCCCGCAGGTCATGTTCGTCGTGCTCACGAACCTGACCACGCTGCCGGTGACCGCGGGGGTCGCGTTCGCCGTCGCGGCCGCGTTCGGGGTCGTGCGCAGGCTCCGCGGCGAGGAGACCGCCGCCGCGCTCGGGGGCGTGCTGGGTGTCGCGGTGGCGGCCGGGATCGCGCTGTGGACCGGGTCGGCGAGCGACTTCTTCCTCGTCGGCATCGTGACGTCCGCCGCCCTCTTCGGACCCGTCGCGGCGTCGTTCGTCGTCGGTCGGCCCGTGACCGGGCTGCTCTGGAACGTGCTGCACGGCGGTGGCCACCCGTGGCGCTCCGACCGGCCCTCGCGTCAGGCGCACGATCTCGCCACACTCGCCGTCGCGGCCATGCTCGGGGCCCGGGCGCTGGTCAGCGGCATGCTCTGGTGGACCGGGTCGGTCGCGGGGCTCGCCACCGCCCGGATCGCCCTCGGTGTCCCCTTGACGGCACTGGTCACCCTCGTGGTCTTCTGGGCGTTCCGCCGGACGACCCACCGCCTCGTCACCCCGGTCCGGGTGGCCGCTCGGGGGACGAGGAGCAGCCGATGACCTGGAGCACCCGGGAGATCGCCGACCTCGCCGGGACGAGTCTGCGCAGCGTGCGGCACTACCACGACGTCGGGCTCCTCCCCGAGCCCGAACGGCGGTCGAACGGCTACAAGCAGTACGGCGTCACCCACCTGATCCGGCTGCTGCGCATCACGCGGCTCGTCGAACTCGGCTTCGGCCTGGCGCAGATCGCCGAGCTCGGCGACCGCGACGAGCACCCGGAGGAGGCCCTGCGGGCGCTCGACGCCGACCTCGTCGCGCAGATCGAGCGCCTGCAGCAGGTCCGGGAGGAGGTGGCGGCGATGCTCGAACAGCGGCTGCCGACCGACCTGCCGGCCGAGTTCGCCGTCGTCGGGAAGGCCGCCGCGCTCTCCGAGCCGGACCGGCGGTTCGCGGCCGTGATGGGGCGGCTGCTGCCTGCGGAGCAGCGCAGCCTCTACGCCGAGCTGCTGAGCGACGACGTCCGCTCGGCCAGTGACGACGACTTCGACGCCCTCCCACCCGACGCGGACGAGGCCGCGCGCGACGACCTCGCCCGGCGGATGCTGGCCGACCTCCAGCTGCTCCGGGCCCGGTTCCCCGGCCTCGACACGCTCGGGTCGCAGAACCCGCACCGGTACCGGAGGACGGTCGAGCAGGTGTCGGCGGAGGTGTTCCACCCCGCCCAGCTCGACGTCCTCCGGCGGCTCCGGACGCTCGGTCGGGCCGAGCGGGCTACGGCCGCCCGCCCAGATGCCGCGCCAGGAACTCCCCCGCCTCCCGGAACATCGTCATGAGGTTCTCCGGGTTGACGAAGGCGTGGCCCTCGTCGGCGAAGACGCGGTAGGCCACCTCGACGCCGCGGCCCCGGAGCCGCTCGACGACGTTGTCGGACTCCGACTGCCGGACCCGGACGTCGTTCGCCCCCTGGAAGATCATGAGGGGCGTCTCGACGCGGTCCAGGTGCCTGATCGGCGACCGGGCGAGCATGTCGGCCTCCTGCTCCGGAACGTCCGGGTCGCCGACGTAGCGGTGGAAGTTGTGCCGCAGGCCCGGCCGCACGGCCTCGGGGAAGCTGCGCAGGGTGGCCGCGAGGTCGGAGACCCCGACGTAGTCCACGGCGGCGGCGAAGAGGTGCGGCGTGGACGTCACCCCGACCAGCGCCGCGTAGCCGCCGTAGGACCCACCGAAGATCGCGACGCGGGCCGGGTCGGCGTACCCGTGGGTCACGGTCCACTCGACGGCGTCGACCAGGTCGTCGTGCATGGCGCCCCCGAACTCGCCGACGGCGGCCTGCAGATGGCGCCGGCCGAAGCCGGTGGACCCCCGGAACTGGGGTCGCAGCACGGCGTAGCCCCGGGTGGCGAAGTACTGGACCTGCAGGTCCAGGCTCCAGACGTCCCGGAACCACGGCCCGCCGTGCGGCATGAGCACCAGCGGCGGCGGCGTGTGCTCCTCGCGGTCCCACCCCACGGGGAGCGTCAGGTACGAGGGCAGCTCGAGGCCGTCCCGCGCCGTGACCGACACCGGACGGGTCGGGGCCAGCGCCTCGGGGTCGATCCGTCCCAGCGGACGGAACAGCGGTCGCGCCTCGCCGGTGGTGTGGTCGTAGAGCCACGACGACGGGTTCCGGTCGTGCAGGAACGACGCCACCCAGAACCGGCCGGACCGGTCCGAGGTCACCGGGCCGAGGTCGCCGTCGGACAGGGGTTCGAGCGCGGCCAGGACCTCCGCGAAACCCGGGGTCAGCGGGTGGATCACCTGGCGCTCCCGGGAGTAGCGCACCCCGACCAGCTCACCGCTCGCGCGGTCGGTGATCCAGGGCGACGGCAGCAGCGGGGCGACCACGGAGATCGTGTCGAGGTCGTGGGTCGGGTGCCGGTCGATCTCGGTGACCTCGCCGGTCGCGAGGTCGAGCCGGGCGGGCGCGAGCTGGTCGTGGTCGCCGTAGGCACCGAACCACAGGCCCGCGCCGTCGGGAGCGGGGTGGGTCATCGGGCCGTAGGGGAAGTCGTCCCCCGCGAACGTGGCGACCACGCGCCGCCCGCCGTCGTCGAGGCCCTGCCGCAGCTCCCATCCGTCCTCGGTGACGGCCACCTCGTAGAGCTCGCGACGGCTCGTCACGAACCAGGACGCCCCGTCGCCACCCTCGGCGAGGACGGTGAGCCCCCCGGTCGCGACGTCGAGCTCGCACAGGTCGATCCGGGCGGGGTCGACGTGGTTGAGGCTCACGACGACGGAGCCGGGCAGTCCGGGCACCTCGACCATCTCCCACACGCGGGCCCCCGGGTAGGGGGTGAGGTCCACGGCCACGGCCTCCGGGTCGTCGAGGTCCACCCGGAACACGTGGTGGTTCTCGTCGCCGTCGTCGTCCTGCAGGTAGAGCAGGAAGCGCGGGTCGTCGGTCCAGCGGTGGTCGATCACGGGGCGGTGGTCGTCGGCGGTGACGCGGCGGGCGCGGTCGAGATCGACCTGCCCCTGGGCGCCCAGGTCGACCACCCAGACGTTCAGGCGGGAGCGCCAGGGCGCGAGGAACGCGAGCCGGCGGCCGTCCGGCGAGATCGAGGGGCGGCCACGCTCGGGAGGGGCGAACAGGTCCTCCACGGACACCGGGCGGGTTCGGACGTCGGAACGGGTCATGCGCGCAGGAGAAACGATGCCGTCGCGGCATCCTCAAGTCGCGACGCGAGGGGCCTGTGGCGTGGACCACTCGCACTGGAGCGTGCCGCGACGGCACGGGTGAGCGTCGTCGGCATGCTCACGACCTACCGCCGACAGCGACAGCTCGCCCGTGTCCGACCCGGCGACGGGAGCGCCCTCCCCGAGCTCCGCGTCCGGCACCTGTTCACCCGGACCCGCTTCGGGCTCGACGTCGAGGTCCACCGCTTCGACGTCGACGTCCGCTACGGCGCCGACCCGAACAGCGGGCACAGCGTCGCCACGCTGTACCGCGACCGTGTCCAGGTCGCCCGGTCCCGCCTGCCCGCCACCTTCGTGGTGCCCGGGGTCATCGAGATCGCCGAGAACGAGCACGGCCTGAAACGGGTCGCGTACGTGGCGCACGACGGCACGGACCGGACCCTGGATCCGCACCCGCGCACGCTCGAGGGCCGGCGGACGAACCTCGGCCGACGCTTCCCGACCGCGAGCCGCGTGCTCGGCACGCTCGCGACCTTCCTCGTCCTCGTGGCCGGTGCGGTCGAGCTGGCCCACGCCGCACAGTCGGTGACCCGCCACCCCGAGGTCGCCGCGCGGATCGGCACGATCACGCTGCCCTGGACCCTGTCCGCGGGGTGGTTGACGGCCATCGGGATCGCGGGCGCGGTCGCCGCCACGGAACGCGCCCTCACCCTGCGGGGCCGGCTCGTCGACCGGAGACCGTGACGGTGCGGCCGGTCGCCCTCGCCTACCTCGGCGCCCACCTGTTCAGCCTGCTCGGCAACGGGCTCGCCGCCGTCGCGCTGCCCCTGATCGTCCTGCAGGCCACGGGCAGTCCCGCGAGCGTCGGGGCCGTCTCGGTGGCGACGGCCGGACCGGCCCTCGTCGTCGGCCTCGCGGCAGGGCTGGTCATCGACCGGGTCCACCGCCGGACGAGCTCGATCCTCGCCGACGTCGTCTCCGCGCTCGCCGTCGCCGCGATCCCGGTGGTCGACCTGGTCTCGGGCCTGACGCTGGGCTGGCTGATCGTGCTGGCGGTCGTCGGGTCGTTCGGCGACGTCCCCGGGCTCACCGCCCGTCAGGTGCTGGTCCCGGCGGTCGCCCGGCACACGGGGATGTCGGTGGAGCGGCTCGTCGGGCTGCGTCAGGCGACGACCTCGATCGCCCTCGTCGTCGGGCCGGCCGCCGCGGGCACGCTGCTCACGCTGTTCGACGGCAGCACCGTCCTGTTCGTCACCGCCGCCACCTCGGCCGCGGCCGCGCTGCTCACGCTCGCGCTCCCCCACCGGCTGGGACGGGTCGAGGCCGCCCCGGCCCGCACCTCGGTCCTCGCCGAACTCCTCGCGGGCGCGCGCGTCCTGCGGCGCAGCCGGTTCCTCGGCGGGACCGTCGCGCTCACGCTCGGGCTCGCCGTCGTCCTCGGCGGCCTGCAGGGGCTGGTGCTGCCGGTCTGGTTCAGTGCCCTCGGCCGCCCCGACCTGCTCGGGCTCGTCCTCACGGCGCTCGCCCTGGGCATGCTCGTCGGGACCACCGCCTTCGCGACGGCGGGGGTGCGCGGCTCCCGCGGCTGGTGGACCGTCGGGGCGCTCGTCGGGACCACGGGCGGGTTCGTCGCCATCGCGAGCCTCGCGTCGCCGGTCGTCGTGCTCGCCGGGGCCGTGGTGCTCGGGCTGTCGAACGCCACGCTCAGCGCGATCCTCGGGGTGCTGCAGGCGGAGCGGATCCCCGATGCCACCCACGGCCGGGTGCTCTCGCTGCAGAACGCGTCGCTGCAGGTCGCGGCACCGGCGGGCATCGGTCTGGCGGGTGTCGTGGCGGAGGTCGGGTCCCCCGTGGCGGCCGGGCTCTCGGTGGTGGCGGTGTGGGTGGTCGTCGTCCTCGTGGTCGGCCTGTCCGGTGCGCTGCGCGACCTGGAGCCGGCCACGGCCCCGTGAGGGTCCGGCGGACGTCAGTGGCACCACGGCGCGTCCGGTGCACCCGATGCCACTGAAATCGACCGACCCGTCGTCGGGCCATCCCGGAACGAGCGAGCGGCACGGTCGCAGCATCTGTATGCGCGAACGTGCCGCTCGTTCGGAAACCATGGTCAGACCGCGGCCAGCTCCTGCGCGTCGCGGGCCGCGAGGAGGGAGGCGTGCGTCGGCGCGTCCGGGACGTGGGCCGGCTTCAGGGCGGCGAACTCGCGGCGCAGCACCGGCACGACCTCCTCACCGAGCAGGTCCATCTGCTCCAGGACCGTCTTCAGCGGCAGGCCCGCGTGATCGATGAGGAACAGCTGGCGCTGGTAGTCACCGACGTAGTCGCGGAAGCCCAGGGTGCGGTCGATGACCTCCTGCGGCGAGCCCACGGTCAGCGGGGTCTGCGACGAGAAGTCCTCGAGCGAGGGTCCGCCGCCGTAGACCGGGGCCCGGTCGAAGTACGGGCGGAACTCGTCGACCGCGTCCTGCGAGTTCTTCCGCATGAACACCTGCCCGCCGAGCCCGACGATCGCCTGGTCGGCCGAGCCGTGGCCGTGGAACTCGAAGCGGCGGCGGTAGAACTCCACCATCTGCTTCGTGTGCGACGCGGGCCAGAAGATGTGGTTGTGGAAGAAGCCGTCGCCGTAGAAGGCGGCCTGCTCGGCGATCTCGGGCGAGCGGATCGAGCCGTGCCAGACGAACGGGGCGACGCCGTCGAGCGGGCGCGGGGTCGAGGTGAACCCGTGCAGCGGCGTGCGGAAGCGGCCCTCCCAGTCCACGACGTCCTCGGTCCAGAGCCGGCGCAGCAGGGCGTAGTTCTCCAGCGCGAGCGGGATGCCCTGGCGGATGTCCTGGCCGAACCAGGGGTAGACCGGTCCGGTGTTGCCGCGTCCCATCATGAGGTCGACGCGCCCCTCGGCGAGGTGCTGCAGCATCGCGTAGTCCTCGGCGATCTTGACCGGGTCGTTGGTCGTGATCAGCGTCGTGGACGTGGAGAGCACCAGCCGCTCGGTCTGCGCGGCGACGTAACCCAGCAGCGTGGTGGGCGAGGAGGGCACGAACGGCGGGTTGTGGTGCTCGCCGGTGGCGAAGACGTCGAGCCCGACCTCCTCGGCCTTCCGCGCGATCGTCACCATCGCGCGGATGCGCTCGGCCTCGGTCGGCTCGCGGCCCGTGGTCGGGTCGGGCGTCACGTCGCCGACGGTGAAGACCCCGAACTGCATGACGACCTCCTGAAGTTGAACTGTCAACTACTGTAGCCGCCCCAACCCCGACGGGTCCAGCGTTGTTCCCCTAGCGCGCCAGGCCCCGCAGCCGCAGGGCGAGGTGCAGCTCGAGGGTGCGCTCGGGCTCCTGCCAGTCCTCGCCCAGCACGGCGCGCACCCGCTCCAGGCGCTGCGTGACCGTGTTGACGTGCACGTGCAGGGCGCTCGCGGCGCGGGTCGGCGAGCGCCCGGCGGCGAACCAGGCCGCGAGGGTGCCGACGAGGTCGGTGCCCCGCCGACGGTCGTGTTCCAGGAGCGGGCCGAGGACGCTCTCCACGTACCCGCCGACGTCCGGGCTGCGCGAGAGCAGGAGGGCCGCGAAGCCCAGCTCGGCCACCGACCCGGCGCGCCCCTCCCGCCCGAGCGCCACGAGGGCCTCGGCGGCCCGCCGCGCGTCCGCCGCCGCCCCGGCCAGGCCGTCCGCGGGCAGCACCGGCTCCGACACCCCGACCGTCACCGCGGTCGACTCGTCCGACGCCGGACGGGCGAGGTCCTCGGCCAGCCGAGCACTCCCGTCGTCGGGAAGGAGCACGACGACGGCGTCGGGTCGTTCGGCGACGAGCCCGGTCCGTCCCGCCGCGTGGGCGGCGTCGACGGCGAGCCGCGCCCGTTGGTGCTCGGCGCAGCGGGCGACGAGCACCCGGTGCGGGCGGCGGATCTCGACGCCGAGCGCGCGGACCCGGTCACGCAGCGCCGCGCTGGGCGTCTCCCCGTCCAGCAGCTCGAGCAGCGCCTCCCCTCGATGGCGCTGCTCCGACTCCGACGCCTGCGCGCGGAAGAGCAGGACCAGTGCGCTCACCGTGGCCGCGCGCTCGACGATCCGCGACCGGGGCCCCCGCGAGGTCCCGCCCGGCGCGGGCGGCGCGACGATCAGGGTGGCGAGCTGCTGGTGGTCGGCCACGACGGTCACGGCCTCCGCCCCCTCGGCGGCGACGAGCCGACCCGGGTCGGCCGCGGCGGCCCGGACACAGGCGGCGGCGTCGAGATCGTCCGGCACCGGACCGGCGGCGGCGATCGGGGCGGCGGCGTCGTCGACGACCCGGACCCAGCCGTGCAGCAGGTCCGCGAGGGCGGCCGCGAGATCGGTGACGTCGCCGCCGCCGAGGACCAGGGCGGCGAACCGGTCGTGGGCGTCCGCGGCCCGCGCCAGGTCGGCGTGCGCCGCGCGGAGCCCGGCCAGGGCCGTCGCCGTCTCCGCGGCGGCCCGGGTCTGGGTGAGCGACACGGCCGCGAGGGCGGCGAGCGACCCGAGCAGGGCGACGTCGTCGGGGGTGAACGGCCGGGCGGAGCGGTTGGCCGCGAAGAGCACGCCGACGAACTCCTCCCCGACCAGCAGCGGGGTCCCGCAGATCGCGACGATGCCCTCCTCCCCCACCGCCGCGTCGATCTCGTCGGTGTGGCGGTACCGGGGGTCGGCCGGGTAGCGGGTGGTCCAGTGCGCGTGCCGCGACTGCGCCACGAGCCCGCCCAGGCCGGCCCCGACGGGCAGGCGCAGCGCCTGGAACGCCGCCGACACCGACCCCGCCGTCGCGCGCATGAAGGTGTCGCCGCGCTCGGCGTCGTACAGGGTCAGGTAGGCGACGTCGGTGCCGAGCAGGGCCCGGGCCCGGCGCACGATGGCATCGAGGACGAGGCCCGGGTCGGACTCCCCGGCGAGGTCCCGCGCGGTGTCGACGAGCGCCGCGAGCTCGGCCTCCCGCCGCCGGCCCGCCTCGATCGTCGAGCGCACCCGCAGCACGAGGGCGGCCGCTGCCGGGTCGGTGGCGGCGAGCTCCGCCGCGGCCCGCTCGAGGTCCGCGGCGGGGCCGTCGTCGGCGAGCAGCCGCAGGGCGTCCACGAGCACGGTGCATGGGAGCACTCCGGACGCCCGGCGCACCGGATCCCGTCCCGTCATCGCTCCACCCACTCGGCCGCGCGATCGGCATCGGCGACGACGGTCGCTCCCGCAGGCAGCGCGGGTCGGTCCACCAGCACGACGAGGACGCCCGCCTCCCGTGCCGCGACCAGCTTCGCCTCGGTGGCGCCGCCGGAGTCCTTCGCGACGATCGCGTCGATCCGGTGCGCCGCGAGCAGCGCGCGCTCGTCGTCCGGGTCGAACGGGCCGCGCGCCAGGATCAGGTGTGCGTGCGGCGGGAGCACCTCGGGCGGTTCGATCGCGCGGACGAGGCGGACGGTGTCGAGGTGCCCGAAGTGGTGCACGCCCTGGCGCCCGATCGCGAGGAACACGCGGGCCGCGTCCCCGAGCGCCGAGGCCGCCGCACCCGTCGTCGGGACGCGGACCCAGCGGTCGCCGGGCTGCTCGACCCAGCCGGGCCGGCGCAGCACCACCCACGGCGTGCCGGTGGCCGCGGCGGCCTGCGCGGCGTGGTCGGTCATGCGCGCGGCGAAGGGGTGGGTCGCGTCGACGAGCAGCTCGACGTGGTGCAGGGCGGCCGCGAGACCCTCGGCGCCGCCGAACCCGCCGGTTCGGATCTCCCCGGCCGGCAGGCGCGGGTCGCGGGTGCGTCCGGCCAGGGAGGTGGTGACGTGGTGTCCCCGGGCGGTCAGGGTGTCGGCCAGTGCCCGGGCCTCGGCGGTGCCGCCGAGGACGAGGACCCGCCGTCCTGAACGAGCGGCACTTTCGCGCACATAGATGCTGCGAGAGTGCCGTTCGCTCGGAAGGACGGGCTCGCTCACGGACGAACGCGCTGCGCCGAGTAGAGGTGCGACTCGCAGCCGTCCCGGGTCCCGACGACGGGTCCGACCACGATCACCGCGGTCCGCTTCACCCCGGCGGCCTCGACCTTCTCGGCGATGTCGGCGAGCGTGCCGCGCAGCACCAGCTCGTCGTCGCGGGAGGCCCGGGCGACGACGGCCACCGGCTCGTGGGGCGGGCGGTGCCGCAGCAGGGTCCCGACGACCTCCGCGCACCGCTGCACGGCGAGGTGCAGCACGAGCGTCCCGCCGGTGGCGGCCCAGACGTCGAGCGACTCGCCCTCGGGCATCGGGGTCGCGTTCGCCGCGTCGCGGGTGAGCACGACGGACTGCCCGACGCCGGGCACGGTGAGCTCCGTGCGCAGCGCCGCGGCCGCCGCGGCGAAGGCCGGGACGCCGGGCACGATCTCCCAGGCGATCCCGGCCTCGTCGAGCCGGCGGGTCTGCTCGGCGACCGCGGAGAACACGGCGGGATCACCCGAGCACAGGCGCGCGACATCGTGGCCCGCCGCGTCCGCGGCGACCAGCTCGGCGACGATCTCGTCGAGGGTGAGGCGCGCCGTGTCGACCTTGTGGGCGTGCGGCGGGCACTGCGCGAGCAGGTCCTCCGGCACGAGCGAACCGGCGTAGAGGCACACCGGGCTGGTCGCGATCGCGCGCAGGCCGCGGATGGTGATGAGGTCGGCGGCACCGGGGCCCGCGCCGACGAAGCGGACGGTCACGAGAGTCTCCAGGGAGGCGGGGTCGGCGGTGGGACGTCGCCGGCCGTGGCCGGACCGGCGTCGGTGGTCCCGACGTGCAGCACCCACTGCGTCACGGGCGCGAGGGCCTTCCAACCCAGGTAGCGGCCGACCGGGCGGCCCCGGGACACCGCGATCCGCCGCACCTCGCCGCCGTACTCGGCCCGCGCCGCCGCGAGGGCCACCTCGCCCTCCAGCGTCACCGCGTTCGCCACGAGCCGTCCGCCGGGGCGCAGTGCCCGGCGGCAGGCCTCGAGCATGCCGGGCACGGACACGCCGCCCCCGACGAAGACGGCGTCCGGCGTCTCCAGCCCGGACAGCACCTCGGGCGCGTGGCCCGGCACGACCCGCACCGCGGGCGCGCCCAGGGCCGCCGCGTTCTCGACGATGCGTGCGGCACGGTCCTCGCGGGACTCGACCGCGATCGCCCGCGCCGTCGGCTCGGCCCGGCACCACTCGATGCCGATCGAGCCCGCCCCGCCGCCGACGTCCCAGAGCAGCTGACCGGGCAGCGGGCGCAGGGCGGCCACCGAGAGCGCCCGCATCTCGGTCTTGGTGAGCTGGCCGTCGTGGGTGTACGCGTCGTCGGGGAGGCCGGGGGCCCGACCGAGCCACCCGTCGTCGGGAAGGGCGGGGCAGTCGACGGCGACGACGGCGAGCGGGTCGCCGTCGGGGGCGCTCCAGCTCGCGGCGACACCGTCGACCCGCGACTCGTGCTCGGCCCCGAGGGAACCGAGCACGCAGAGCCGTGCCTCTCCGTAACCGGCGCCGACGAGCAGCGCGGCGAGGCGGCCCGGCAGGGCGCCGGAGTCCGCGAGCACGAGCAGCCGGCGACGCGGCGCGAGCGCCGCCCGGACCGCCTCGAGCGGTCGCCCGACCGCGGAGACCACCACCGCGTCCTGCTCGGCCCACCCCAGGCGCGCGCAGGCGAGCGCGACCGACGACGGGTGCGGCACCACCGTGGCGTCCGGGCGCAGCCGCAGCACGCTGGTGCCGATCCCGAAGAACATCGGGTCGCCGCTGGCCAGGACGACGAGCTCCTCGCCGCCCAGCCGGTCGAGCAGGCTCGGCAGCGACGGCATCATCGGGGCCGGCCACTCCTCGCGGCGGGCGGTCACGGCCGCGGGCAGCAGGTCGAGCTGGCGCGGCGCCCCGAGGACGACGGCCGCCTTCTCACAGGCCGTGCGTGCGGGCGGGGCGAGTCCGGGCCACCCGTCGGCGCCGATGCCGACGACGGTGACGGTCACCGGTCGGCAGCGGGGTCTCGGTCCAGCACGGGCGCCACCCTAACGGCCGGGCCGCCCGCGGCGACCCGGTCGAGGGAGTGGCGTTCCTCCCGCCCGGCGACAGCAACGACGCGTTCCTGCCACGAGGGTGGCTCAGCCCTTCGCCGCCACCTCGTCGGCGTACTTCTGGGTCATGTGCTCGACGGCGGTCAGCTGGGTCGCCGCGTACTCGTCGCGCTTGAGGCCGGCCCGCTCCTTGGCCTGCTGGGTGGACTCGGCGTGCGACACCCCGCCCCTGGTCCGGCCCTGGAAGTGCGGCATGACGTGCTGGGCGAGGAGCTCCCAGGAACGCTTCGTCGCCTCCGGGTTGGCCCACTCGTGCCCGAGCAGCAGCATCGCGCCGAAGCCGCCGGACTGGTCGGCGAGGCGCTGCACCTGGGCGCGGGCGTCCTCCGCGGTGCCGATCGCCCCGATGCCGGCCTCGTTGATGAAGTCGATCATCTCCTTGACGTCGCCGCCCTCGACCGCCATCTGCGGGAAGGCCGCCGTCTTCTGGAAGTACCGGAACCACGACTCGATGCCGTACTCCACGTCGCGGTAGGCCTGCTCCTTGGTCTCCGCGATGTGCATGAGGCCGACGAGACGCCAGGAGTCGCGGTCGGGCTCGGGCTGCCCGTAGTGCTCCGCCCGCTCCTTCACGACGTTCCAGTGGTGGGCCAGGGCGTCGAACCCGTCCTGGGTCATCGTCGCGCCGATGTTGAGCAGGCCCACCCCGTGGCGGCCCGCCATGCGCGGTCCGGTCGGCGATGCCACCGCGGCGACGACGATGTCGAAGCACGGCTCCGTGTAGGGCCGGAGCTGGAGCCTGGCCTCCACGAGGTTGTGGGTCTTCGTCTGCGCGGTGACGGTCTCCCCCGCGAGCAGCCGCATGATGATGTCGAGGTTGACGTCGAGCAGCTCCCGCGTGTCGGTCGGGTTCAGCCCGATCATCGCGGAGTCGCTCGGGAGCGAACCCGGCCCGACGCCGAGCATCGTCCGACCGCGCGTGAGGTGGTCGAGCAGGACCATCCGGTCGGCCACCCAGAGCGGGTTGTGGTACGCCGCCGAGGTCACACCCGTACCCAGCTTGATGCGCTTCGTCCGCTCCGCCGCGGCCGCGATGAAGATCTCCGGCGAGGCGATGATCTCGCTGCCCGCGGAGTGGTGCTCGCCGATCCAGGCCTCGTCGACGCCGAGGCGGTCCAGGTGCTCGATGAGCTCCAGATCGCGCTGCAGCGCGAGCGTCGGGTTCTCCCCGGCGCGGTGGAACGGGGCGAGGAACGTGCCGAAACGCAGCCTGCTCACGAGCTCTCCTCCACGATGAGTGTCAGCCACGTCACGCTAGGTCGGTCCGAGCGCCGATGTCCATGGGGGTTTTCCCGACGCCGGGACGGTGCCGGTCGGGCCGGTTCTGCCGCCGAGGTGCACACCAGGCATGCGCGGGCCGCCCGGAACCTGCCCTCCGTGCATCTCGCGGTCGCGCGCCGAGCCCGGAGCGGGCCGGGCCGGGCCGGGTCGACGATGCGGCGTTCCTCCCGCTGGATGACAGCAACGACGCTTTCCTGCCACCGGGGGTGGGGGCGGATTCAGCCCACGTCGGCGATCCGGGCGTGGACGTGCGCGACCACGGTCGGCAGGTAGGCCACCGCGACCCGGCCCAGCGCGGCGCGCAGGTCGGCGCCGGGCCAGTCGGCGGGCAGCAGTTCGACCGGCAGGCCCGGGTCGCGCAGCAGGTCGACGTACACCGGCCCCGTGGCGTCGGACAGGCGCTTCAACGCCGCCGCCCCGTCGTCCGGCACCGGACGGTCCAGCACGTCCAGCAACCGCGCGTGGTGGGCGCGCAGGTCCGCCGCCACGTCGTCGAGCGCCCACGCCCGGCGGGCCATCGCGGCGGCCACGGTGGTCGACGATGTCCCGCCGCTCCCACCCGGCGCGAGCAGAGCGCCATCGCCGACCGAGCCGACCGAGCCGACCGAGCCGCCCCACCCGTCGTCGGGAACGAGACGCCCCAGCACCACCGACGCCTCCGGTGGGACGTCGGCCAGGACGTCGCGGAGCCCGGCGGAGCGGTCGACCGGGCTGATGAGCACGCCGGGCTGCCACGGGCCGTAGCCGACGAGGACGGCAGCCCGGCGGAACCGGTCGCGGTAGGGGCGGGCGGACTCCGGGACGTGGTGCAGCAGCGTGTGGAACGCGCCGTCCCAGCGCGGCGGGGTCCCGCGGTCGTCGCGCAGCCGCAGCACGGAGGCCCCGAAGGCGCCCGCGAGGTGGTGGTCGACCCGGCGTCCGCGTCGCGTGGTGGTCAGCTGGCCGGCCTCGCGCATGCGGGCGAGGGCGCGGCGGGCCGCGTCGGGACGGAGGCCGAGGTCACCGAGCAGGGCGACGAGCGCGGGGCCGGGCAGGACGGAGCGCCCCGCCGTGCCGAACAGGCCGGCGACCAGGGCGGCGGGGGTTCCCTGGCGGCGATCTCGGTGTACGTTCTCGTTCACGGTCGGGAGCGATGATGTCACATGACGGGGGCGACGCGATGCTGGCCAAGATCCTTCCCTGGGTGTCGATGGCGGTGCTCGACATCGCCGCCCCGATCGTGATCTACGACGTCGCCACCGACGCCGGGCTCGCCGACGTGCCCGCGCTGCTGCTCTCGGCGATCGGGCCGGCGCTCAGCACCCTGCTCTCGGTCGCCGTCCGACGCCGGGTCGACGAGTTCAGCCTGTTCATCCTGACGCTGCTCGCCGTCGGGGTGATCACGTCGCTGTTCTTCGACGACCCGCGGCTGCTGCTGCTCAAGGAGTCGGCCGTGACCGGGCTGGTCGGCCTCGTGTTCCTCGGCAGCCTCCTGGCGCCGCGGCCGGTGATGTTCCTGTTCGGGCGCCGGTTCGCGACGAACGGCGACCCGGCCCGGATCGCGTGGTGGAACGGGCTGTGGCAGTACCCGGGCTTCCGCCGCACCCAGCGCGGGCTGACCGTGATGTGGGGCCTCGGGCTGCTCGGCGAGGCCGTCGTGCGGATCGTCCTGACCTACCGCCTGCCGGTCCCGACGATGGTCGTGGTCAACGCCGTGGTCCCCGCCGTCGTGATCGGGCTGCTCGTCGTCGCGACCACCGTCTGGGGCGCTGCGTCGGCGCGGGCCGGCCGGGCCCGGGCGGCCGCGGCGGTCAGTGCCTGAACGACGTCCCCGACGCCGTCGCGAGGAGGCGCCCGCGGTCGTCGACGAGCTCGGCCCGCCCGACGCGCATGCGGCGGCCACCGTGCTCGACCACCACGCGGCACATCACCGGGTGGTCGCCGGGGCGGACCGGGCGCACGAAGCTGACCGCGAAGTCGTCGGGCATGACGTCGAGCGCGTGCGAGAGGCCGCGGGCGGCGAGCCCGGCGAGCGCGCCGCCCTGGACCACGCCGGCGGAGTTCCGCGTGGACGGGTCGGGATGGGCCACCAGGGTGGTGCCGTCGCGGGTGGGGTCCTCCCCGCGGTGCGGCATCAGCAGCCGCCAGCCCGACGGGCGCTTGGCCCACGTCGGTGCGGTCCGGCCGTACTGGTCGGCCAGCCCGTCGGTGAGGACGGCGTTGCGGCCCACGCAGCGGGCGACCGTGCGGCCCTCGCGGTCGGTGATGGTCGCCGAGCTCAGACCGACCCCGCGGCGGGCGTCGTCGAGGGCGCCGGTCGCGTAGAGGTCCTCCCCCGCGAGCGGCCGCCCGAGCAGTTGCACGGCCAGTCGCACGGTGACGATCCGGTCGCCGGCGCGCAGGGAGCTCGAGTAGGACACCCCGAGCACGAAGTCGGCGAGGACGAGGAGCGACTCGAGCAGCCCGTCGCCGATCGTCGTCGGCATCCGCGCCTCGCAGCATCCCCGCTCGACGCGGGTCAGCCGCGCGTGGGTCGCGGCGTGGATCGGCGCGAGCGGGGCCTCCTCCGCGACCAACCGGCGCAGGACGGCCAGCGGCGCCGGGTCGTCCGTCGCCTCACCGCCGGTCTCCACTCGGTCGCTCACGCGCCGATCATGCCCAATCGATCCGACGGGGCGACGGTCGGGCGGGGATATGCGACGTGTGTCCCCCGAACGGCCGCCTCAGGACACGGCGACCGTTACACCGGTCAGCTCCTCGCACGCCCGAACGAGGGCCTTCTGGACCTCGCGGTCGTGCGAGGCGGCCGTGGAGCCGACCGGGATGGGGTGCCCCCACGCCTCGACCGGGCCGTCGGGGCCGATGTACACCCCGCCGGGCAGGTCGGGGTCCGTCGCCGCGTACAGCTCCGGCAGGGCGCCCATCTCCGGACCCTGCGCGATCACCCGGTTGCCGAGCCCCATGATCGCGTCCTGGACCGACTCGGTCCGCGACTGCAGGTTGGTCGCGCTGTAACCGGGGTGCGCGGCCATCGACCGCAGCGGCGACCCGGCGGCGACGAAGCGGCGCTCGAGCTCGTAGGCGAACATCAGGTCGGCGAGCTTCGACTGGCCGTACGCCAGCCAGCGCTGGTAGCGGCGACGCTCCCAGTTGAGATCGTCCAGGCGGATCGAGCCCATGCGGTGGGCCAGGCTCGACATCGTGACGACGCGGTCGGTGAGCCGGTCGAGCAGCAGGCCGGTCAGCGCGACGTGGCCGAGGACGTTCGTCCCGAACTGCATCTCGAAACCGTCGACCGTGCGGCGGAACGGGACCGCCATCAGCCCGGCGTTGTTGACGAGCACGTCGACCGGCCCGTCGAGCCGCGCGGCGAACTTGCGCACCGATGCGAGGTCGGCGAGGTCGAGCTCCTCGACGGCGGTGGTGCCCGGCCCGCCGTCGGCGGCGATGCGGGCGGCGGCCTGCTCGCCCTTGTCGGTGTTGCGGCAGGCCAGCACCACGTGGGCGCCGTGCGCCACCAGCTCGGTGGCGGCGACGAGGCCGAGGCCGGAGTTCGCCCCGGTCACCACGAAGGTGCGGCCGGTCTGGTCGGGGATGTCGGCGGAGGTCCACGGGGCCATGGCCTCCTACTACCCGCCCGGCTCAGAGCAGACGCGCGATCCGGGAGTACACCTCCGCGTTCACGCACAACCCGATGTGGCTGCCCCGCACCGCCACGTTGTCGGCGCCGTCGACCACGCACGACTCTGGGCGCACGATGCCGTCCTCGACGGTGCGGATGCTGGTCAGCGGCACCGGCAGCGGCGCGCGCAGGTCGCGGCCGAAGGCGCAGGGGCAGTCGACGGTGAGGCACTGCGGTCGGGCGGGCCGCAGCAGGTTCTGGCCGAGCCGGGCCCCGCCGACGGCCGCGAGGGTGAGCACCGAGGCGTCGAACGGCGAGGACAACGGGCTGCCCAGCGTGATCACCCGCCGCACCCGGCCCGGCCGGCGGACGGCGACGGCGTGGGCCAGCAGCCCGCCGCGGCTGTGCCCGATGACCGTGACCGGCCGGCCCGCGCGCTCCGCCACGTCGGCGAGACGACGGTCCAGGCGGCGCACGGCGGCCTCGGAGCAGTCCACGTTCCAGGCGATCCCCGACCGGTAGGCGCGGTAGCCGCAGCGCCGCAGCCACGCCCGCAGCACCGCCAGGGACGCGTCCCCGGCGAGGAACCCGGGGACGGTGAGCACCGGGTCGCCGTCGCCCGGTCGGACGTCCTTCCCCCGGTGCACCCCCGACGCCAGGAGCGCCAGGAGCTCGAGCTGGAACCGGGACTCCCCGAGGAGGTTCCCGCGGAAGGGCGGGACGAGCGGAGTCGGAGCGGAGCGGACCGCGACCGTCGGGTCCGGGCTCACCACGTCCGTCGCCACGTCCGTCGCCACGTCCCGGCACGCTACCCGGCGCCCCCGCTCCCCGTGGGATACTCCGACCGTGCATCTCACCGGGGATCCGGACGCGATCGGCGTCGACGGCGACCACCGTGTCTGTGCCGCCGTGGAGGCGCTGCCGGACGCGGCCACGATGCACGGCTGGGTGTCCCGCTTCGCACTGCTGGCCGACCCGACACGGCTGACGCTGCTGCTCTGCATCCACGAGGTCGGCGAGATCTGCGTGTCCGACCTCGCGCTCGCCGCCGGGCTGAAGGACTCCACCACCAGCCAGGCCCTGCGGCTGCTGCGCGCGCAGAACCTGGTCAGCGCGCACCGCGACGGCCGCGTGGTGCGCTACCGCCTCGCCGACGCCGTCGTGAAGGACCTGCTGGACCGCATCCACGACGCCGGGTCGGTCGAGCCGTTCGCCCCGCTCACCCCATCAGGGTCGACAGGATCTCCGCGAGGCGCCGCGTCTCGATGAGGAACGCGTCGTGCCCGTAGGGCGACTCGATGCGCTCCACCGGGCCCGCGCCCGGGATCAGCTCGGCCAGCTCCTCCTGCTGCGAGAGCGGGTAGAGCCGGTCGGTGGTCGAACCGGCCACGACGGTGCGCGCGGTGACGCGCGCGAGGGCCTGCGCCATCGTGCCGCGACCGCGGGAGACGTCGTGGGCGTTCATGGCCGCCGTCAGGGTCACGTAGGACCCGGCGTCGAACCGGTGCACGAGCTTCTCGGCGTGGTGGTCGAGGTAGGACTCGACCGCGAACCGTCCCGGTGACGCGGCGTCGTAGGGGTCCTCCCCCGGCTGCGGCCGCCGCCCGAAGCGGGTGTCGAGCTCCTCGGCGGTCCGGTACGTCGCGTGCGCGATGCGCCGGGCGACCCCGAGGCCGATGTGCGGCCCGAGACCCCGGCCGCGGTCGTGGTAGTCCCCGCCGCACCAGTTCGGGTCCTCGCGGATGGCCGCGAGCTGCGGTGCGGCCCACGCGATCTGGTCCGCCGACGCGGCGGCGCACGTCGCGAGCAGCAGCAGCCGCTCCACGCGGTCGGGGTGGGTCACCGCCCACTCGACCGCCCGCATCCCGCCCATGGAGCCGCCGAGGACGGCCGCCCACGAGCCGATCCCGAGCTGGTCGGCGAGCCGGACCTCGAGGGCGACCTGGTCGCGCACGGTGGTGCGCGGGAACCGTGAGCCCCAGGCCCGGCCGTCCGGTGCCGCCGACGCCGGCCCGGTGGTGCCCTGGCACCCGCCGAGGACGTTGGGCGCGACGACGTACCAGCGGTCGGTGTCGATCGGCAGGCCCGGGCCGATGATCCCGGCCCACCAGCCCGGCGTCGGGTGCCCGAGCCCCGCCGGCCCGACGACGTGGGAGTCGCCGGTCAGCGCGTGCAGCACGAGGATCGCGTTCGAGCCGTCGAAGCGGCCCCACGACTCGTAGGCGACGGTGGCGTCGGGCAGGGCCGACCCGCTCTCGAGCGGGAGCGGGTCGGGCAGCGTCACGAACCGGCGCCCGCCGACCGGGTCCCCCTCCCGCCACGCACCCGTGGCGGGAGGGAGGACCGGCACCGAGCCGTCGTCGGGAAGCGGCCCCGGCGAGCCGGCCGGGACACCGCCGGGGAGGAGCACCGGAGACGCAGCGGGGCGGAGCTCGACCTGGGAGTCCGTCACGCAGTCTTCGACTTCGCCGCGGTGAAGCCTGCCTCGAGGTCGGCCTTGAGGTCCTCGACGTTCTCGATCCCGACGGCGAGGCGCACCAGGCCGGGGGTCACGCCGCTGGCCTCCTGCTCGTTCTCCGAGAGCTGGCTGTGCGTGGTCGACGCCGGGTGGGCGATGAGCGAGCGCACGTCGCCGATGTTGACCAGCTGCGAGTGCAGACTGGTCCCGTCGACGAACGCGCGGCCGGCCTCGACGCCGCCGCGCAGCTCGAAGGAGACGATCGCACCGACGCCCTTGGGCAGGTACTTCCTCCCTGCCTCGTACCAGGGGCTCGACGGCAGGCCCGCGTAGTAGACCTTCTCCACCTCGTCGCGCGCCTCGAGCCACTCCGCGAGCGCCTGGGCGTTCTGGACGTGGCGCTCCAGGCGCAGCGAGAGCGTCTCGATCCCCTGGATGATGAGGAAGGAGTTGAACGGGGCGATCGCCGCGCCGGTGTCGCGCAGCAGCTGCACGCGCAGCTTGGCGGCGTAGGCGCCCGGGCCGAGGGCCTCCCAGAACTTCAGGCCGTGGTAGCTCGGGTCGGGCTCGGTGAAGCCCGGGAAGCGGTCGCCGTGGGCGCCGAAGTCGAAGGTGCCGCCATCGACGACGATGCCCGCGACCGTGGTGCCGTGACCGCCGAGGTACTTGGTGGCGGAGTGGATGACGACGTCGGCGCCGTGCTCGATCGGGCGGAGCAGGTAGGGCGTGGGCACCGTGTTGTCCACGAGCAGCGGCACGCCGATCTCGTGGGCGACACCGGAGACGCCGGCGATGTCGAGGACGTTCGAGCCCGGGTTGGCGATCGTCTCGGCGAAGAACAGCTTGGTGTTCGGCCGCACGGCGTTGCGCCACTGCTCGAGGTCGTCCTGGTCCTCGACGAACGTGACCTCGATGCCCAGCTTGGGCAGCGTGTAGTGGAACAGGTTGTACGTGCCGCCGTAGAGGCTCGGGCTCGACACGAAGTGGTCGCCCGAGTTCGCGATGTTGAGGATCGCGGCGGTGGTGGCGGCCGACCCGGAGGCGAACGCCAGCGCGGCCACGCCGCCCTCGAGCGCGGCGACGCGCTGCTCGAACACGTCCTGCGTCGGGTTCATGATCCGCGTGTAGATGTTGCCCGGCTCGGCCAGCGAGAACAGGTCGGCGCCGTGCTGGGTGTCGCGGAAGACGTAGGACGTCGTCTGGTAGATCGGCGTGGCGCGGGCACCCGTGGCGGTGTCGGGCGCGGCGCCGGAGTGGATCTGCTTGGTCTCGAAGGACCAGTTCGCCCCGGGGGCGTCGGGCGTGCTCATGCTGGAGGTCTCCTGGAGTGCGTGGCTCGGGCCGGTGGAATCGGACAGCGTCTCAGCGTCGACAGAACTCGTCGAACGCGTCGAGGCGGCGACTCGGCCAGAACTCGTCACGCACTTGCTCGAGCACGGCGGTGTGGAGCACGTCCGACACCTTAGAGGTCGTACGCGGGCCTGCCACCGATCACCGGTGTGACGCGACCCGTCACGCCCGGCCCGCGTCCGGCCTCCGGGTCGGCGTCGCCCGCTCCGGTGACCCGGACCGCGAGGACGACGACGTCGTCGCCGGCCCCCCGGCCGAACTCGGCCAGGACCGCGTCCACGAGGGCGTCCGGGTCCGACGCGGCGTGGCCGGACAGGAACCGGCACAGCTCCCCGGTGCGCTCGTCGAGATCGACACCGCGGCGCTCCACCAGGCCGTCGGTGTAGAGGACCACCGTGCTCCCGGCGGGCAGCGCGACCTCGAGGTCCTCGCGTGGCTCGAGGACCCCGCGCGGCAGCCCGAACAGGCGTCCGTGGCCCTCGAGCAGCGCGGTTCTCCCGTCCGCGTCGACCAGCACCGGGGGCGGGTGCCCGGCGTTCACCCACGTCATCGACCACGGTCCGCGCTCGCCGCGGCGCTCCAGGCGGGCCAGCACGGCGGTGCCGGCCGCGTCGAGACCGAGGCCGGTGTTCGCGGTCTCGAAGGCGTGCACGACGGCGGACGGCGGCTCGCCGGCGCGGTCCCAGGCGGTCTGGCGCAGCATCGAGCGCACCTTCCCCATGTCGATCGCCGCGCCCAGCTCGTGCCCGATGATGTCGCCGACCGACACCGTCACCACCGCGTCCCCGGGGTGGCCGCCGTCGGGGAGGGGGAACGCGTCGTACCAGTCCCCGCCCACGTACTCCCGACCGTCCGCCGGTTGGTAGCGCGCCGCCAGCTCCAGTCCCGGCACCTCGGGCAGCGTGGTCAGCATCGCCTGCTGCATCTCCCGGGCCACCGTCACCCGGTGCTGCACCCAGTCGACGTGGTCGAACGCCCGGGCCGTGTAGGCCGCGACGGTGTTCACCAGCAGCAGGTCCGCCGGGGAGAACTCGCGGGGCCCGCTCCACCCGAGCATCAGGGCGCCCAGGACGCCGCGTGGGTCGGGCACCGGCGCCGCCACCACCGCCTGCAGGTCGAACGCGCGCGCCGCGGCCGAGAACTGCTCGTCGCACTCGTCGCGGGTCGCGCAGAACACGATCCGCTGCTCGCGCACCGCCCGCCACGGAGGAGCCTGCTCGTCGACCTCGAGCGCCGACCAGGCCCGGTTCGTGTCGGTCCCCTCGGTGCCGGGCGCCACGAGCAGACGCAGGTCGTCGCCGTCGACGGCGAACAGGGCCACGTGGTCGGCGCCGAGGACACCGCCGGCCACGTCCGCCAGCCCGGCGCGGACCTGCTCGGTCGACGTGCTGTCGCCCACCGACCGGGACACCTCGAGCAGCAGCTGGGACCGCTCGAACGACTCCCGCAACGAGAGCTCCAGCCGGTCCCGGCGGGCCCGGTCGGTCTCGGCGTCGACGCGCGCCAGGCGGAGCCGCAGCTCGGTCGAACACGCCGTCGCGAGGTCGCGCAGCAGCTCGATCTCCGCCGGCGCCCACGCGCGCGGCTCGTGGTCGATCGCCGCCAACGCCCCGAGCACGTGCCCGGACCCGTCGGTCAACGGCATCCCCGCGTACGCCACCACCCCGAGCTCCGGGACCGCCAGGTTCGTCGCCAGGACCGGGTCCGTGCGGGCGTCGCCGACGATCAACGGTCCGCCGTTCGCCACCACGTGCTGGCAGAACGAGTGCGACAACCCGGTCCGACGCGCCTCGCCGAACGGCCCCTCGAGTCCGACCGCACCGGGGAAGACCTGCTCGTCGGCGCGGATCAGGGACACCAACGCCACCGGGACCCCCACCCAGCGCTGCACCCGCTCGGCGAACCACTGCATGGTCGCGTCGGCGCGGGGGCCCAGGCCCGACCGCTGCAGGGCGGTCAACCGCTCGGGGTCGGTGACACCACCGCACGCGACGGCGGCCGCTGCCGTCTCCTCCGCCACGTCTCCACCTCCGCGGTCCTCACCTCGGCACCGCATCGAGGTCCCGGTCGACCCACGGATTCTACGGCCGACCCCGCCACCGCCGCGCCCGAACCGCGTCATCCGGACGGCGTCAGGAACAGCACCGATCGCCGGAGCCGATCTCGCAGCAGGAGCACGCCCCGGCGGCGACGGGCGGCGACGTCGGGGCGCAGCACCCCTCACCGCGCCAGGCGCTCCGGGCCTCCTTGAGCGCGATCACCGCGATGACCAGCCCCGCCACCGGGTCGGCCCACCACCAGCCGAGCGTGCTGTTCAGCACCAACCCGACCAGCACCACCGCCGAGAGATAGGTGCACAGCAGCGTCTGCCGGGAGTCCGCCACGGCCGAGGCCGACCCGAGCTCGCGACCCACGCGGCGCTGCGCCCACGACAACCACGGCATCACCACGAGCGACGCCGCCGCCAGCCCGATCCCCACCGGCGAGTGTGCGGGCTCGGCGAGGCCGACCAGGGCCCGCACCGACTCCACCGACACGTAGATCGCCAGCGCCACGAAGGAGCCCGTGATCAGCCGGAGCGCCACCCTCTCCCGTGCCGCGGGATCCCGGCCGGCGAACTGCCAGGCCACCACGGCGGCCGAGGACACCTCGATCACCGAGTCCAGCCCGAAGCCGACCAGGGCGGTCGACGACGACACCGTCCCCGCGGCCAACGCGATCGCGGCCTCGATCACGTTGTAGGTGATGGTCACGGCGACCAGCACCCGGACCCGGCGCGTCAGGACCTCCCGTCGCGCGTCCGACGGCGCCGTGACCGCGGCGCCCGGGTGCGCGCTCACGACCCGGCCCCGGTCACGTCGAGCGCCCCGCCGTCCGCCATGCGCCGACCGTACGGCGGCGCGGCGCGCAGCAGCACCCCTGCCGCGCCCGGCCCGGGCGCGCGCGGGTGCTCAGCCTCCGGCGGTACTCGGGACGGCGCCGCACTCCGCCGTGATCTGGGCGCTCGCCCGGGCCGCGGTGACGAAGTCCTCGGCGAGGGACGAGTGCCGGGCCGCGGCGATCGCGAGGGCGACCTGGCTGGGCGGGAGCTCCGGGATGGCCACGTAGCCGATGTCCGGGCGGGAGTGGAAGGTCGTCTCCGAGCGGGCCACGAACGAGATGCCCCGACCGGCGGCGACGTGCTCGAGCTTCTCCTCCACCCCGCGCGCCCGGAACCCCGCGTCCGGGAGGGAGCGCCGGGTCGGCGGGGCACCGTCGTGCCAGACCAGCGTCTCCCCGGCGAGGTCGGCCTCGGCGACCTCCTCCTTGCCGGCCAGGCGGTGCGCCGCCGGCAGCGCCACCATCCACGGGTCGGTGTAGAGCGGGACGACCCGCAGGCCGGTCTCGTCGACCGGGAGGCGCACGTAGCCGACGTCGACCCGGCCGTCGAGCAGCATCGCGGCCTGGTCGTCGGCCTCGGTCCGCTGCACCTCCACCACGGCGTCGGGGTGGCGGGCCGCGAACGCCCGTTCCGCGGGGATGACCGGGATGCCGGTCCGGAAGCCGACGACGAGCCGCCTCCCGCCGCGCGCGGCCGCCTGGACGTGCCGCCGGACCGCGGCCGCCGAGGCGAGCAGCGGACCGGCGTCGGTGTGCAGCCGGCGGCCGGCGTCGGTCAGCGCCACCCCGTGCCGGTCGCGGACGAACAGCGGGGCGCCGAGGTCGTGCTCCAGGGCGCTGATCTGGCGGCTGAGCGCGGGCTGTGCGATGTGCAGGTCGTCCGCGGCCCGGCCGAAGTGCAGCCGGTCGGCGACCGCGACGAAGTAGCGCAGTTTCCGCAGGTCGAGGTCCACGGCGCCTCCCGGGGCGGTGATACCTCGACGCTATCACCGCGGCCGGAAACGGTCTTGGACGTCGGCGGCGGGGCGGGCGGAGGGTCGAGGACGTCAGCGACACCGTCCGGCACTCGAGAACAGGCACCTCTCATGGCCACCATCACGATCATCGGCACCGGGAACATGGCCCGCACCCTCGGCGCCCTGGCCCTCACCGGCGGCAACGCCGTGGAGGTCATGGGGCGCGACCAGGGCAAGGCGGACGCCCTGGCGAACACGCTGGGCGACGGCGCGACGACCGGCACGTGGGGAGCGGTCCCCGCCGGTGACATCGTCGTCACCGCCCTGCTGGCCGACAGCGTCGTCCCGGTCGTCGCCGAGTACGGCGACGCCCTCGCGGGCAAGGTCGTCGTCGACATCAGCAACCCCTTCAACGCCACCTTCGACGGGCTCGCCCACGACACCGAGACCTCCGTCGCACGGGAGGCCGCCGCCGTGGCCCCGGCGGACACGGCCGTGGTCAAGGCGTTCAACACGATCTTCGCGGGGGTGCTGGAGAAGGGTCGGCCGGCGGTCTTCCTCGCCGGGGACGACGCGGAGGCCAAGGCACGGGTCGCGGCCTTCGTCGAGAGCCTCGGGTTGCGACCGCTCGACGTCGGCGGCCTCGCGATGGCGCACTGGCTGGAGGGGATGGGCCTGGTGACCGTGGCGCTCGCCAACCACGGGATGACCCACTGGGACTTCGCCCTCGGCGTCGACGAGTTCACGCGCTGAGGTGGCCGCCGGCCGGGTAGACCGGGCCCATGGCGGCGACGAGGGAATGGCTCGATGCGCAGTACGACGCGCGGGCGCTGGTGGACGACGCGGACGCGATCATCGCGGACTGGGCGGCCCGTAGCGACGCGCTGCGGCGGGAGCACCCGCCGCTGACGATCCGCTACGGCGACGACCCGCGGCAGGCCGCCGACGTCTACTCCCCCGCCCCGGGCGGCGGCACCTCGCCGCTCGTCGTGTTCGTCCACGGCGGCTACTGGCAGGCGCTCGACAAGGAGACCTTCGGGTTCCTCGCCGAGCCCTTCCTGACGGCTGGTGCCGTCTTCGCCTCGCTCGACTACCGGCTGGTGCCGGACGTGGCGATCGACGACGTGGTCGCCGACGTGCGCGCCGGGATCGCCGAGCTCGCCCGGCGAGCTCCCGATCTCGGCGCGTCCGGCACCGCGATCGGTCTCGTCGGGCACTCCGCGGGCGGGCACCTCGTGACGACGGCGATGGCGACCGACTGGGCGGCGCACGACCTCCCGGCCGACACCGTCGGACCCGTCGTCGGGATCAGCGGGCTCTACGACCTCGACCCGATCCGGCGCTCCTACCTCAACGACGTGCTGGCGATGAGCGAGTCGACCGCGCACGGCGCGAGCCCCGTGCACATGACCCCGACCGGGCCGGGGCCGCTGCTCCTGACCTGCGGCGGCGACGAGCCCGGCGAGTTCGACCGCCAGCAGCGGCTGCTCGTCGACGCGTGGCCGGGGGTGCCCACCGACGTGCTGGCGCAGGAGGGCGGCACCCACTTCGACGCCTGCGACCGGCTCGTGCAGCCGGGCCCGCTGCGGGACGTGGCGGTGCCGCTGCTCGTGCGGCGCTGATCGGGGCTGCGGTCAGTCGCCGGGCGCGAGGGAGCCCGCCGGCAGGCCGAGGGCGGCGACGACACGCTCCATGGCGCCGCCGACGGCGAGCAGGTCCCCGCCGAGCGGATCGACGACGAGGCGCCGCACCTCGGCCACGTGCGCCGGGGCGGCCGCCTCCAGGTGCGCGCGGCCCGCGTCGGTGAGGGTGGCGACGGTGAACCGGCGGCCCTGCCCCGTGCACACCGTCCGCGTCACCCAACCCCGCGCCTCGAGTCGGGCCACCGCGTGCGACGTGCGTGGGAGCGACCCGTTGGCCATCTCGGCGATGTCGCTCATCTGCTTCGTGCCGCCCTCGGAGAGCGAGAGCCGGGCCAGGATCATGTAGCCGAACAGCGTCAGGTCCGCGTCGCGCAGCAGCTGGCTCTCCAGCGCGCCCGGCAGCGTCATGAGCGTCTTGCACAGCGCGATCCAGGCCGGGCGCTCCTCGTCGGTGAGCCAGCGCGGTTCGTCCTCCACGAGCGTTGACTTTAACAGGCAACCCGGCTCATGCTCTGAGTTGCACACGCAACCCGAGGAGCGCCCGTCATGACGACCGCCGTCCGCACCACCTCCATCCCCGCCCGGCTCGGCGTCGCCGTCGTCGTCGCGGCGCTGGTCAACCTGCTGCTCGCCACCGTCGCGGGTGCGCTCGACGACGGCGGGATCGGGATGGGGCTGCAGCCCGCGGTGTTCCTGCCGGCAACCGTCGTCGGCGTGCTGCTCGGCACCGCGGGATGGTTCGCCGTACGCCGGGTCGCCCCGCGGGCGCTGCCGGTCGTCATCCCGGTCGTCGTGGCCCTGACCTGGATCCCGGACCTCCTGCTGTTCGGCCAGGGCGCGACCGTCGCCAACGTGGTCGGCCTGATGGCGATGCACGCGGTGGTGGCGTCCGCGGTGGTCGTCGCGCTGCGCCCCACCGTTCAGTGATCACCTGATCACCACCCGCCCACGGCCTCCCAGGTGCGACGGCGGGCGTCCGGGTCGTCGAGGTCGGTCTCGATGAGCAGCTCCGTCGCCCCGGCGTCGACGTACCGGCGCAGCCCCGCGAGCACGGTGCGCTCGTCGCCCACGAGCGCGAGGTCGCCGGCCCGCTCGACGCCCTCCTCGTCGAGGATGCGGCGGTACGCCGGGACGGTCTCGTAGAAGGCGAGGCGTTCGCGGGCCGCGGCGCGGGCCTCGTCGGGCCGGTCGGTGACGGTCACGGGCACGATCGCGAGCACGGCCGGGTCACCCCGCCCCGCCGTCCGGGCGGCGTCGGTGACGGTCGGGACGATGCGGTCGGTGAGCACCCGCGGGCCGGCCAGCCGCGGCAGGATGCCGTCCGCCAGCGCCCCGCTGACCCGCAGCGCCCGCGGGCCCATCGCGGCGACGAGGACGGGCGGGGCCTTCGCGCCGGCCACCAGGGCGGGGGTCGGGGTCGCGGCGGTGATGAGATCACCGCGGTGGTCGGTGGTGCCGGTGGCCAGGAGCGGCCCGAGCGCCGTGAGGAACTCCGCCAGGCGCGCGGCCGGACGCTCGTGCGGGACACCGAAGGCCCGCTCCGTCCAGGCGGCCGTGCCCATCGCCAGGCCCAGCCGGAACCGGTTGCCGGTGGCCGCCGCCGCGGTCAACGCCTGGGAGCCGACGAGCACCGGGTGGCGACCGAACACCGGCACCGCGCTCACCCCGACCTCGATCTCCGGGACCTCCCGCCCGACCAGCCCCGCCAGGGCGATCGCGTCCGTGCCGAAGCGCTGGCCGAACCACACCGAGCCGATGCCCACCCCGGCCGCCTCCCGGGCCTCGGCCACGGCCTCGTCGACCACGTCCACCCGTCCCCGGTCCGCCCCGAGGGTCACTCCGATCCGCATGCCCCGACCCTGACGACGGGGTCGGGCCCGGGTCGACCCGATGCCTGCGCCGTCGCCGCCCGATACCTCTCGGGTATGACGGGGACGTGGAGCTGCGACACCTGAGGTATGCGCTGGCACTCGAGGAGCACCGGCACTTCGGGCGGGCCGCCCGCGCGCTCGGCATCGCCCAACCCCCGCTCTCGCGCCAGATCGCGGCGCTGGAGGACCAGCTCGGGGTCCGGCTGTTCGACCGGACCGCGCACGGCGCCGTCCCGACCGCGGCGGGCACCGTGCTCGTCTCCCACGCCCGGCAGGTCCTGGGTCAGGTCGACCGGGGCACGGACGACGTCCGTCGGGCGGCCCGCGGCGAGTCGGGGACGCTGCGGCTGGCCTTCATCGGGTCGGCGCTCGTCGCGCTGCTGCCCTCGCTGCTCGCGCGGTTCCGGGCGACCCACCCCGGGGTGTCGCTGGAGTGCACGGAGCTCTCCAGCACCCAGGGGGCAGCCGCCCTGCTCTCCGGCGCGGCGGACGTGGCCATCACCCGCGGCTCGCCGCGCGGCCCCGGCGCCGAGCGTCTGACCTCGGTCGCGGTGAAGAGCGACCAGCTCGTCGCCGTGGTCCACCGCGCCCACCCCTTCGCCACGACGGGCGCGGTCGACCACGGCCAGCTGCGCCGCGCCCCGCTCATCGCCACCTCGGACGACGACGAGCCCGCCACCACCGCAGCGTTGGCGGACCTGCTGCACGACCGCGATCCGACCGCACCGGTGACCCGCGCCCGCGACGTCCACACGATCGTCGGTCTCGCGGCGTGCGGGCTGGGCGTGGGCCTGCTGCCGTCCGGGGCGCGCGCGGCGGTGCGTCCCGAGACGACCACGGTGGAGGTCCGCCCGCCGGTTCCGCTCCCGGATCTGTGCCTCGTGTTCCGCACCGACGACGCCTCGCCGCCGCTCGCCGCCTTCCTCGCCACGACCGCCGAGCACTGCGACGGGGTGGGCCGCCGCCTCGAGCGTGCGGTCGACTCACACCAGGGGCTTGCCGATCCGGCAAGGTCGCTTGCCGTTCACGCGCCTCCGGCCGCACCGTCGCCCCGATGACCACCACCGGATCCGAGCTCGGGACGATCACCGCCCTGCTCGACGACCACCGCGAGCGCCTCGTCGCCACGCTCGACGGGCTGACCGAGGAGGAGGGTCCCGACGACGGGCTCGACCGCGGCCGGACCGTCCGGGGCATCCATCTGCAGGTGCTGCGCGAGCTCGCCCAGCACCAGGGGCACGCGGACATCCTGCGCGAGCAGGTCCTCGCGGCGCGTCCGACGACCTAGGGTCGGCCGGGTGAGCGCCCCGCCCCGCAGCGTCCGCACCTTCTGCCGCATCTGCGAGGTGCACTGCGGCCTGGTCGTGGACGTGGTCGACGAGCAGGTGGTCAAGGTGCGCCCCGACCGCGAGCACCCGGTGTCGCAGGGCTACTGCTGCGTCAAGGGCCTCGGGCTCGGCGCCCTGCACCACGACGAGGACCGGGTCGACACCCCGCTCAAGCGCGTGGACGGCGAGCTGGTGCCGATCGGCTGGGACCAGGCGCTGGCCGAGATCGGCGCGCGCGTGCGGGGGCTGGTCGACCACCACGGAGCGCGGTCGGTCGCGCTCTACCAGGGCAACCCGACCTTCTTCTCCTTCGCGCACACCACCATGTCGGCGGCGTTCGTCGAGGCGCTCGGTTCCCCCAACGTGTTCGCCTCGCACTCGGTGGACGTCAACACCAAGTTCCACGTCTCGACCGAGATGTACGGGCTCTCCCTGGTCCACCCGGTGCCCGACCTCTCCCACGTCGAGATGTTCGTCTGTCTCGGGACCAATCCGCTGGTCAGCCAGATGTCGGTCATCACCGTCGCCGACGCCGCGGGCGTGCTGCAGCGCATCTCCGAGCGCGGCGGCCGCGTGGTGATCGTCGACCCGCGCCGCACGGAGACCGCCCGACGCGTCGGCGAGCACCTGCCGATCCGTCCGGGCACCGACGCCTACCTGCTCGCCGCGATGCTGCACGTCCTGGCCCACGAGGACGACCTCGACCTCGCGCGCGCCCGTCGGGTCGCCCGTGGGGTCGACGAGTTCGTCGCGGCCGCCGCGCCGTGGACGCCCGAGCGCGCCGCAGCCGTCACCGGGATCCCCGCCGCGACGATCCGGGAGCTGGCCCGGGCCTACGCGGCCGCCGACGGTGCGGCCCTGTACTGCTCGACCGGGGTCAACATGGGGCCCTTCGGCTCGATCGCCTACTGGCTGATCCAGGGCCTGAACCTGCTCACCGGCAACCTCGATCGGCGCGGCGGGCTGCTGGTCCCCCGCGGCGCCGTCGACACCGTGCGGCTCGCCGGCCTGATCGGACTCGGCCGGTTCGACGAGCACCGCACCACCGACGGCCGCTGGCACCGGGTCGCCGGCGCCTTCCCGGTCGGCGCCCTCGCCGGGGAGATCACCACCGACCACCCGGACCGGGTGCGGGCGCTGTTCGTGACGGCGGGCAACCCCGTGCACTCGGTGCCGGGCGGCGAGCTGCGCGACGCGCTGCCGCAGCTCGACCTGCTCGTCAGCGTCGACCTCTACCGCAACGAGACGGCCGCCCACGCCGACTACGTGCTCCCGGCCACCGACATGCTCGAACGCAGCGACTTCCCCGCCTCGCACCAGTCGCTGCAGGTCGTGCCGCACGCGCAGTGGACCCCGCCCGTCGTCGCGCCGCTCGGCGAGCGCCGCACCGAGTGGCGGATCTTCTCCGACCTCGCCCTCGCGGCCGGGGTCCGGCCCTGGGGCACGACGGCGGCGCACGTCCTGCCCTGGCTGGACCGCCTCCTCGCCCGCCTCCCCGGTCGGCTGCGCGGTCGGCTGCGTGTCGGCCCGGACCAGGTCGTCGCACTGCTCCTGCGCTGGGGTCGCCGGACGACGCTCGCTGAGCTCCGGCGGCACCCCGAGGGCGTGCTGCTCCCGGCGACCGAGCCGGGCTCCTTCCTCGGACGACGGGTGGCCACCCCCGACGGCCTGGTCGACCTCGCGCCTGCCGACCTGCTCGCCGACCTCGCCCGCCTGGAGGCCGCGGAGGCCGACCTCGCCCGCCCCGGCGTGCTGCGGCTCGTCGGGCGCCGCGACCGCCGCTCGCACAACTCGTGGATGCACAACAACAGCCACATCCGTCAGCCCGACGGCAACAGCGCGCTGCTCCATCCCGACGACGGGGCGGCGCGGGGCCTCGACGACGGCGACCTCGTCGAGGTGTCGAGCCCGACCGGACGGATCACCCTCCCGGTCTCGCTCACCACCGACGTCGCGCCCGGCGTGGTCGTCGTGCCGCACGGCTGGGGCCACGCCGCCACGGGTCCGCGGCGGGCCCGGGCCCTGCCGGGCGTCAACGTCAACGACGTGATCCCGGGCGGGCCCGCGCACCTCGACCCGGTCAGCGGTCAGGCCGTGATGCTCGCCCACGAGGTCACCGTGGAACGGGCCTCGCCATCACCGGCGTGAACGTCAGGTCCCGGCGGAGCGCAGCGCGGCGTCCGTCGTCGGGGTGACCGTGAGGGGCAGCGCCCGGACCCCGCGCAGCGCGACGTGCGGGCGCCAGGACAACTGCTCCACGGGTACCGCGAGTTCGAGGCGCTCGAAGCGGCGGAGCAGCGCGGGGAGGGCGATCCGGGCCTCGAGGCGGGCGAGCGGGGCGCCGAGACAGAAGTGGCTCCCGAGCCCGAAGGACAGGTGTCGGTTCGGGCTGCGGGTGATGTCGAGGGTGTCCGCGCGCGGGAAGGCCGACTCGTCGAGGTTCGCCGACGCGATCAGCGGCGTCACCATGCTCCCGCGCGGGAGGGGGACCCCGGCGATCTCCATGTCCTCGATGGCGAAGCGGGGTGCGACGAAGCCGACCGGGTTGGTGAACCGCAGGATCTCCTCGATGGCGGAGTCGACCAGCGGGGAGCGCGAAGTCCGCCATGAGGTCGACGACCGGCTTCCGGGCCGCGGCGTCGAGCAGGTCGTCGGCGATCTCGGCCACCCGTTCGCCGAGGCGGGCGACGCGGGCGGGGGTGAACGCCTGCTGGACCAGACCGCGCAGGCGACGGTGATCCGGCGGGTCCTTGAACACCATGCTGGAGACGAGCAGCCGCGCCATCGACGGCGTCCACCACCGGTCCAGCGACCGGACGCCGGGGACGGAGCCACGGTCGTTGGCGAAGCGCGGATCGCGCAGGACCCGGGCGACGTCCTCGTGCCGGGTGAGCACGTAGCCGCTGCCGAGGAGGTCCCGCGCACGCAGCACCGGGCCCAGGCGACGGAGTCTCGCGTAGACGGGCGCGGGGTCGGCCAGGGCGGCCGGCGTCCGGAACCCACGCGCAGGTCGATGCGCAGGCCCATCCGGCGAGTGCGCCCCGCCCGCGGTCACGCGAGGGTCACGGACGTGCCCAGCGCGACCACACCCGACGTCAGGACCCGGCAGATCGCCCCGCCGCGCTCGTGCATCGCGCGGGCGGCGCCGGGACCGACGGAGGTCTCCATGACGCGGCACGGGGCGGCCTTGCGGACGACCTCGAGCTCGACGTCCCCGAGGTGGATGCGGGCGCCCGGCGTCGTGGGGACGCGGCCGGAGTCGACGGTGACGGTGCGGCGGGTGGCGCCGGCGGGGACCGGGGCGCCGCGGGCGTCGGCCGCCTCGGCGAGCTCCTCGAGCGACTGCAGGGACACGTGGCGGTGTCGGGTGCCGAAGTAGCGGTCCCCGACGACGCCCTTCCCGGCCTCGAGTTCGATCCGCTCGACCGCCTGCATCGGCGCCTTCCGCTCCGGCGCGACGTGGAGGGCGGCGACGATCACGGCGTCCAGGGTAGGGAGTCGGAGCCCCGCCGCTCACAGCAGCGCGACGCTGCCGACGGCGGAAGCCGCGGCCGGACCCGGCGTCGGGAAGTCAGGGTCGGGGCCATGACCGACCCGACGTCCTTCTCCCCCGACCTGCGGGCGCAGCTGCTGCGCCACCGCGTGCT
This sequence comes from Actinomycetospora sp. NBRC 106378, assembly GCF_030269685.1. Classification (GTDB taxonomy): domain Bacteria; phylum Actinomycetota; class Actinomycetes; order Mycobacteriales; family Pseudonocardiaceae; genus Actinomycetospora. The sequence goes on along the minus strand of NZ_BSTT01000002.1, from coordinate 756,024 downwards.
CGTGCTCGACGGCGCGCTCGACGACGACAACGGCACCGCCCTCGCCACCCACCTGCTCACCCTCGCCGCGGAGAACGACTCGGCGGACATCGCGCTGTGGATCCACTCCCCCGGCGGGTCGGTCCCGGCGATGCTCGCGATCCGGGACGTGATGCGCCTCGTGCCAGTCGACGTCTCGACCCTCGCGCTGGGCCTCGCGTGCAGCGCCGGCCAGTTCCTGCTCTCGGCCGGCACGCCGGGCAAGCGCTTCGCGCTGCCGCACGCGAAGATCCTGATGCACCAGGGCTCGTCGGGGATCGGAGGATCCGCGGTCGAGGTCGAGGTGCAGGCCAACGACCTGCGGCACACCCGCGACACCGTCCTCGGCCTCATCGCCGAGGACACCGGACAGCCGCCGGAGCGGGTCTTCGAGGACTCGCTGCACGACCGGTGGTTCACCGCCGACGAGGCTCGGGACTACGGGTTCGTCGACGGGATCGTGTCGAGCTTCGACCAGGTCATGCCGGTGCGGCGGCTGCGCGTCGGGATGGGGGTGGCGGCGTGAGCAGCTACACCATCCCCAACGTCCTGACCCGGGACTCCCGGGGCGAGCGGATCACCGACGTCTACTCGCACCTGCTGAGCCAACGGATCGTGTACCTGGGGACGGCGATCGACGCCGGGGTCGCGAACGCGCTGATCGCCCAGCTGCTGCACCTCGAGGCGGAGGCCCCGGAGCAGGAGATCGGGCTCTACGTGAACTGCGAGGGCGGGGACACGGCGGCGATGCTCGCGGTCTACGACACCCTCCAGTACGTCCGCGCGCCGGTGGCGACGACGTGCGTCGGCCAGGCGGTCGCGGCGGGGGCGGTGCTCCTCGCGGCGGGCGCACCGGGGCGGCGGTCGGCGCTCCCCCACGCCCGGGTGGTGCTCCACCAGCCCGCCGCCCAGGGCCGCGGCGCGATCCCCGACCTCATCCTGGCCGCGGACGAGGTGGTCCGGGTCCGCGCGGAGATGGAGGCGATCCTGGCGAGACACACGGGGCAGGACGAGGCGGTGCTGCGCCGCGACACCGACCGCGACCTCGTCCTCACCGCCGCCGCGGCCCGCGACTACGGGATCGTCGACCAGGTGATCGACCGGCACTGATGACGCGGCGAGACCCGCGCGTGACGCACACACTCCGGCCGGTCCGGCGGTCGACCCGCGCGATCCCTGCGCGTGACGCACACATCCGACGGCCGTGTGTGCGCGACGCGCAGGGGTCGCCGCCGCCGGGGCGTCCGGTCCTCGAACGGTGTGCGCGACGCGCAGGTCGGGCCCCCGGAGCGCCGGCGCTCAGGCGGCGAGCAGCACCGGCCCCCGGGACCCGGCACCGCGGGCGAGGTCGGCGTGAACGAGCCCGATCAGGTCGCGCAGCGGGACGCCGAGCGCCCCGGCGACGGCCGCGAGGATCTCGCTGGACGGGTCCTTGCGGCCGCGCTCGACCTCCGACAGGTACTGCGGCGACATGCCGGCGCGCTCGGCGGTGTCGGCCAGGCGCTCGCCCCGCTCCCGACGCACGGCCCGGATCCGGCGGCCGACCACCTCGCGCCACAGGGGTTCCGGGGCTGCGTCCCGAGCGAGCGGCACCTTCGCAGCATCTCCGTGCGCGAGAGTGCCGGTCGCTCGGTCCGTCCGGTGCGCGTCCAGCCGAATCAGCTCACCCATGCGAGCACGGTCGCAGACCGGGCCGCCCACCGTCCCCCGGATCCGCCAGGAGCAGAACGGCGACCCACTGTTGACAAGCTGCCAACAAGCGGCGCAGAGTTCTCGACATGGACTACGACGTCCTCGTGATCGGCTCGGGATTCGGCGGCGGTGTCGCCGCGCTGCGAGCCACCGAGAAGGGTTACCGGGTCGGCGTGCTCGAAGCGGGCCGCCGATTCGCCGACCAGGACTTCGCCCGCACCTCCTGGCACCTGCGCGACTTCCTGTGGGCCCCGCGCCTGGGCTTCCACGGGATCTTCCGCGTCGACCCGCTGCGCCACGTGCTCGTGCTCTCCGGCGCGGGCGTGGGCGGCGGGTCGCTGGTGTACGCCAACACGCTCTACCGGCCCCCGGCCCGGGTGTTCGCCGACGGCACCTGGCCCGCCGGCGTCGACTGGGACGACGAGCTCGACCGCCACTACGACCAGGCCTCGCGCATGCTCGGCGTGCAGACCTACCCGCGCACCTCCGCGGCGGACGCCGTGATGCGCGACGTGGCCGAGGAGCTGGGCGTCGGCGACACCTACCGCAACGCCGACGTCGGGGTGCTCTTCGGTGACGAGCCCGGCGTCGAGGTGCCCGACCCCTACTTCGGCGGCGCCGGACCCGCCCGGCGCACCTGCATCGACTGCGGCGAGTGCATGACCGGGTGCCGGCACAACGCGAAGAACACGGTCGCGAAGAACTACCTGCACCTCGCGGAGGCCGCGGGCGCCACGGTCCACCCGATGACCACCGCGACCCTGATCCGCCCCCGCCACGGCGACCTCTCGGGCGCCTCCGGCTACGAGGTCGAGGTCCGCGAGACCCCGCGTCCCGGCCACCGTTCCCGACGACGGGTGCTGACGGCGGGTCAGGTGGTCGTCTCCGCCTCCGCCCTGGGCACGCAGCGGCTCCTGCACCGGCAGCGGGACAAGGGCCTGCTCCCCCGCATCTCGGCCCGGCTCGGCCACGGCGTGCGCACCAACTCCGAGGCGATCCTGGCGGCCCGCACGCCCGACCCGGCGGCCGACTTCACCGACGGCGTCGCGATCACGTCGTCGATCCACGTCGACGAGAACACCCACGTCGAACCGGTGCGCTACGGGCACGGGTCGAACCTGCTCGCCCTGATGTCGGCGATGCTCATCGACGGCTCCGCCGATCCGTCCGACCCGACGATCGGTCGCCAGGGCCCGGGCTGGCGCCGCATCCTGCGCGAGGTCGTGACCCGTCGTCGGGAACTCCCCCTGCTCCACCGGCCGAAGCGCTGGTCGGAGGAGTCGATCGTCCTGCTGGTGATGCAGACGCTGAACAACTCGCTCACGGTCCGCCGGCGCCGCTTCCTGCCCGGCCTCACGAGCGCCAAGCCCGACGGCGAGTCGAACCCGCCGTGGATCCCGGCCGGGCACGAGGTCGCCCGCCGGGTCGCGCGGCGCATCCGCGGCGTGCCCGTGGGCGCGGCGTCGAGCCTCGCGAACATCCCGGTGACCGGGCACTTCCTGGGCGGCGCGGTACTCGGGTCGACTCCCGACGACGGGGTGGTCGACGCCTACCACCGCCTGCACGGTCACCCCGGCGTGCACGTGATCGACGGGTCGACGATCCCGTCGAACCTCGGGGTGAACCCGTCGTTGACGATCACCGCGCTGGCCGAGCGGGCGCTGTCGCTGTGGCCGAACGCGGGCGAGCCCGACGCACGGCCCGCGCCGGGCACGGCGTACCGCCGGGTGGAGCCGGTCGCGCCGGTCCGACCCGTCGTCCCGGAGGAGGCACCCGCGGCGCTCCGGCTCCCGCTCACGGTGCTGCGGTGACCGAGCTCGCGGCGCGCCGCCGGCTCGACCCCGACGCGCGCCGCACGGAGATCCTCGACGCCGCGCTGCGTCTCTACGCGGAGCGCCCGTACGGCGAGGTGTCGACGACGGAGCTCGCCCGGGAGGCGGGCGTCGCCCGCGCCCTGCTCAACCACTACTTCGGCACGAAGCGCGCGCTCTACCTCGAGGCGCTGCGCGAGCTGCTGACGATCCCGGAGCAGGCCGCGACCGACCTCGCCGGGCAGCGTCCCGACGACCGCGCCGGCGCGGCCGTCGACTGGTTCCTCGACACGGTGGAGGACCGCCGCTCGCTGTGGCTGTCGGTCGGGATCGGGCTCTCCGGGGACCCCGAGGTCGACGCCGTGGTCGAGGACGCCGACGAGACCGCCGTCGACCGGGTGCTCACCGCGCTCGGCCGCGACGCCTGCGACGAACCGCTGCGCGCCCGCGTGCGCGCCTTCTTCGGCATGGTCCGGGCCGCCTCGCGCGAGTGGCTCGTGCGTGGCTCGCTCGACCGACCCGCCGTCCGGAAGCTCCTGACCACCGCGTTCGTGACCGTTCTGGAGGACTGATGGATCTCGGTAACCGCGAGTTCTGGATGCTGCCCTGGAAGGACCGCTACGCCGCCTTCGCGGAGTTGCGGGCGACCGACGGGCTGCCGTGGTTCGAGGAGCCGGAGTTCCCGGGCTTCGAGAAGGGCCCCGGGTTCCGCGTGGTCGCCCGGCACGCCGACGTCGACGAGGTGAGCCGCGACCCGCAGCGCTTCTGCTCCGGGCAGGGTGCGGTGTCGATCCTGGACCTGCCCGCCGAGGCCCACGAGTTCTTCGGCTCGCTGATCAGCATGGACGCCCCGCGCCACACCAAGATCCGCCGGATCGCGGCGGCCGCGTTCACCCCGAAGCGGGTCTCCGGGCTGATCGACGACGTCGAGCGGATCGCCGACGAGGTCCTCGCGCGGGCGCGGGCGAAGGCGGCCGAGCAGGGCGGCGAGTTCGACCTGGTCAGCGAGATCTCCGCGCCGCTCCCGCTGCTGCTGATCTGCGACATGATGGGGATCCCGGAGTCGCGCCGAGCGGACGTCTTCACCTGGTCGAACATGATCCTGGCCGGGGACGACCCGGAGTACGTCACCTCGGAGAACCCGCTGCAGGACTACCTCACGGCGGGCGCGGGCCTCGCGGGCCTGATGACCGAGCTCGCGGCGGACGTCGAGGCGACCCCGCGCGACGACGTGCTCTCGGCGCTCGTGCACGGCGAGGTCGACGGCGAGCGGCTCTCCCCCCAGGAGATCGCGTCGTTCTTCATCCTGCTGTGTGTCGCCGGGAACGAGACGACCCGCAACGCCGTCACGCACGGAGTCTGGGGGATGCACCTCGACCCCTCCGTGCGGAAGCAGTGGGCCGCCGAACCGGAGCTGCCGACCGCGGTCGACGAGGTGGTGCGCTGGGCGTCGCCGATCAACTGGATGCGGCGCACCGTCGTCGCGGACACGACGGTCGGCGGGGTGCCCGTGGCGGCCGGGGAGAAGCTGCTGCTGCTCTACGGGTCGGCCAACCGCGACGAGTCGGTGTTCACCGAGCCCGACCGGCTCGACCTGCACCGCTCCCCCAACCCGCACCAGGGGTTCGGGGCGCACGGTCCGCACTTCTGCCTCGGCGCGCACCTGGCACGGCGCGAGGCGGGCGTGATGTTCCGGCGGCTGCTGACCGAGATGCCGACCCTCGAGGTCGTCGGCGAGCCCGACCGACTGCAGTCGATCTTCGTGAACGGGATCAAGCACCTGCCGGTGCGTCTGGCGGGCTGACCGGCTCCACGGGGCCGACCGGCACCCGGAGCCCGCGGGCGGTGAAGCAGACGCTGCCCGCGACGAGCACGCCGGTCACCACGGCGGCGACCGCGCCCACGTCGTCGGGCAGGCCACCCGCGAACGACAGGGCGATCGTCGTGACGGCGCCGATGCCGAGGAAGGCCGGCAGGCCCGAGAGCGTCCGGGCCAGCGTCAGTTGCCAGAGGCGGGCCGGGGCACGCAGCAGCCGGTAGGTCAGCACGGCGGACACCAGCGGGATCACGAGCAGCCCGAGGCCGAGGACCACCCAGCTCGCGACGGAATCCATGTCGGAATGTTCGGCCATTCGGACCAGCGCGTTACGTCAGGGAATGGCGTAGCCGGCGGCGGCGACCAGGCGATACCACTCGGGCCGCGTCAGCCGCAGGTCCGCGCCCGCGGCGGCCTCGCGGATGCGCTCGGGCCGCGTGGAGCCGAGGACCACCTGCATCCGCGCCGGGTGGGTGGTGATCCACGCGGTGGCGACGGCGGTCGGGGTGACGCCGTGCGCGTCGGCGATCTCCTCGAGCGCGTCGTTCAGCTCCGGGTGGTGCTCGCGGTCGCCGAGCACGATCCGGCCGTGCGTGTCCGCGAACGGGGACCAGGCCTGCACGGTGATGTCGCGCAGCCGGCACGCGTCGAGCACCCCGCCGTCGCGGTCGACCGACTGGTCGAGGCCCGCCACGTTGGCCGCGAGCCCGGCCGTAATCATCGGGGCGTGGCCGAGCCCGAGCTGCATCTGGTTCGCGACGATCGGGTGCGGCAGCGAGCGGGCGAGCAGCTCGATCTGCCCCGAGGTGTGGTTGGAGACCCCGATCGCCCGGACCTTGCCCGCGGTGACGAGCCCGTCGAGGGTCTCGGCGACGTCGTCGGGGTCCGCGAGCGCGTCCGGCCGGTGCAGGAGCAGGACGTCGACGTGGTCGGTGCGCAGGGCGTCGAGGGACTCGTCGACCGAGTGGCGGACGTGCTCGCGGGAGAAGTCGTAGTAGCCCTCGCGGATGCCGACCTTGGTCTGGATCGTCACCTGCTCCCGGCGGCTGCCGGTCAGCCCGGCCGCCTCGCCGAACCGGCGCTCGCACGCGTGGCGGGTGGAGCCGTAGATGTCGGCGTGGTCGAACTCCGTGATCCCGACGTCGAGCGCGGTGTCGACCAGCGACCGGATCGACCCGTCGTCGAGACCCTCGATGCGCATGCAGCCGAGGACGAGCCTGCTCACGTGGGACTCCACCCTGCCGGGGGATCCTCTCCGGTCCGGCCGTCGACGTACTCGCGGATCAGGTCGGCATGGCCGGTGTGGCGGCCGTACTCCTCGACGAGGTCGCAGACGAGGCGGCGGAGGCTCACCGGCTCGTCGTCGGGACCGGTGAGGTGGACGGCGCGGTCGAGGCCTCCGTGGTCGAGCGCCTTCTGCAGCGCGTCCCGGGCGTCGGTGACCGCGGCGTCATAGCGCGCGTAGAGCGTGGCCGGGGTGTCGGCGGCGGCCGAGGAGAACTCCCAGTCGGGGTCGTCGTCCCAGGGGGCGTCGTCCCACTCCGGGCCGAGCGGATCACCGTGGAGCTTGGCCCGGAACGTCAGGGCCTCGACCCACGCGAGGTGCTTGAGGAGCCCGCCGAGGGTCAGGGAGGAGACGCCGACCGTGGCGGCGAGGCCGTCCTCGTCGAGCCCGTCGGCCTTCCACCGGAACGTGGCCCGGAGCCGCTCGAGCGCGCCGACGAGCTGCTGGGTCTCCGTGCCGGCGAGCGGCGGCTCCCACGGCGTGTCGGTCATGGGCGGTCACGCTAGCCGGGTGTCGTGGGTCGCCGCGGAGGTCGTCGGGATCGTCGGGTGGACCCGGGGAGGTCCGAGGATCCGGCGGCACCCAGGGTGCGCCGCCGGACCCTCGGTGGCGGCCGGGGGCAGGCCGGCCGTCGGAGGCCGGTCGGTCGGCGCGGACCGACCGGGGTGGCTTCGCGGTGTGGCACGGGGAGTATCGCGCGTCTCCCCGTGCCGCACGAGGGTCAGCGACGGGAGAGCACGACGAGCGTCCTCGCCTCCGACGCGTCGTGCAGCTCCGTCTCCGGCTCGGCGTCCGGTCCGGTGACCTGCTCGGTGTCCTCCGGCTCCGGGGCCGCGTGCCGGGGCTGGTACTCGGCGGCGGGCAGTTCCCGGCTCTTCATCCGGCTGATCACCCGGTGCCGCACGGCGATCCCGACGAGGCAGGCCAGGATGACCACGCCGATCGTCGCGGGCGTGCCGTAACCGCCTCCGGTCGGAGCGGCGAGCGCCTGCGCCTGACTGACGGTCGTGACGGCGGAGTCGGCCTTCGGGGAGAACAGCGCCGACGCCGCGTTGCCCAGCGGGGAGCCGAACAGCAGGCCCGGGTCGTAGCTGTTCGCGCTGAACAGGTTCGACGCCAGCCCCGCCGGCGCGATCCCGGCCAGCGGCGGCAGCGCTCCGACCGGACCGGCGGCACCGAGCGCAGCCGGCGCCGCGACGGGCAGGGCGGCCGGTGGCGGGGCCGCGACGAGGGGAGCCGGAGCGGGCGCCGGAGGGGTGGTTGACGTGCCTTCAGTCTTCGATGCGGTGCCCGTGCCAGTACCCGTGCTGCTCGTCGTCCCAGTACCCGTCCCCGAGCCGGTAGCCGGGTCAGTTTTCGGAACAGGGTCGGTCTTCGTCGCGGGGTCGGTCTTCGTGGCAGGGTTCTCCGCCGCGGTCTGGACCTTCTCGATAAGCCCGGCCGCGAGATCTGCGACGGAGGTGACGACAGCGCCGCCGAACGAGCACTTGTCCCCGTCCTTGGTGATGAGCGTCGAGTTCTTGATGTTGTAGAGGTCCGACCCGACGAGGCACTGATCGGTACCGACCGTCGCGGCGCCCGCGACACCGGCCCCCAGGGCCAATCCGGAGATCAGAAGTCCGCCGACCATGACACTCGGCAGCAACCGCCCGGGACGTGCTCGCATCCTTGCGACTCCTCGTTCGTTGGCCCCGACGACCTGTCCAGCACCTGATCTGGCCGACTCATCGGTAGGCACACGAACGCGTTACACCCGTCTGGCCGTGTGTGATCGCTTCACTCGGTCGGCCTAGCGGACACCCCCTGTGTTTGCTCCGCCCAGACCTGCAGGTCAGGCCGTTCGCCCACCACCAAATAGTCGGGTCACGATGCGATAACGGGCGGAGTGTCGACACCCGTCCGGCGGCTATGTGTGTCCTCCCGGGTCACGACCGGTCGCTATGAGTGAGACTCGACGCATGACCGGCGAATCTCTCCGCGTCGAGTTCCGACGCCAGGTGCGCGAGCGCGTGCTCGACACCGCCGCCTCGCTCGCCGTCGAGCACGGGTGGGACCGCGTCCGGATCGGGGAGGTCGCGACGACGTCGGGGGTGTCCCGACCCACGCTCTACCGGGAGTTCGGCACCAAGGACGGCGTCGGCGAGGCCCTGGTCGCGCGCGAGGCGGAGCGCTTCTTCACCGGGATCGCGTCGGTCCTCGAGGACTCGGCGAGCGTTCCCGACGGCGTCGGGGCATCGGTCCGCTTCACCCTCGACGAGGCCGCCGACAACCCGCTCCTGCGGGCCATCCTCACCGGCAGCCGCAGTGGCGACACCGGTCTCCTGCCCTTCCTCACCACCCGCGGCGACGCGATCATCTCCGGCGGCACCGGGCTGGTCGGCGCCTGGGTGCGTCGCCGAGCGCCCGAGGTGGAGGGCCGCGTCGTCGACGACGCCGTGGACGCGGTCGTCCGCCTGACCATCAGCCACCTGGTCTCCCCCGGCCTCAGCCATGCCGACGCCGCGGACCGCCTCGCCCGGATCGCCGCCTGCCTGCTCTGCCTCTCGTGATCATGTCCGCCCGGGTCGTCCGCGTGGCGTGACCACCTGCGTCGTCCGCTGCACGATCGGTCCGCCGGAGATCGACGTCCTCGAACGGTTCGCGGCCACCTGGATGGACCTCGTCGACCGCCACGGAGGCACCCACCACGGCTACTACCTGCCCGGCGAGGGCGCGAGCGACGAGGCGCTGGCCCTGGTCGGCTTCCCGAGCCTCGCGGACGACGAGCTCTGTCGACAGCACGTCGACGGCGGCCCGTGAGTTCCTTCCGGCCGACCGCATCCGCGACGAGTCGGGCCGCGTGCTGCGCCACGAGCGCACCGTCGTGCGCCCGCCGCTTCCCCTCCGGCACATGATCACGTCGAGGGGACGGTGGTGGCTGTTTCGAAGATCGACATCACCTACCTGCGTCCCACCGACGTGATCATGTGCTTTCCCGACCGTGCGTACGCCCTGTCGTGGCGAGCCGCAGCCGCCCCCGGACCTTGTCGTTGTGAACCAGAACGACAAGGCCAGCCCGGCCGGACGGCAGACCGCGACAGGACGCCAGGAGGGCGCCCCGCCCAGGCCCCGCCGGGCCGACCCGTCGTCGGGAAGAGATCGAGGATGCGGCGTCCCTGCCGCCCGATGACAGCAACGACGCTTTCCTGCCACCCCGGAGCCCGCCACCCCGGAACCCGCCGTCCCGGAGCCACTGCCCGTTCTGAGACAAAAACTCGGTCTTGTTTCTACGGCGACGCGCTGTCACAGTTATTCGAGTACGGGGAGCGTGAGGAGGCCGACGATGACCATCGAACAGGCACGGGAACCGATCGAGCAGCAGGAGCCGTGGCGCGACCGGCGCCGGTACCTGTGGCCACTGGGCGTGGTGATGCCGGCCCTGCCGATCGCCGCATACGGGCTGGTGCACGCGACCGGCCTGGGTCTGTTCTGGTGGCTCGGCCCGATCATCCTGTTCGTAGCGCTGCCGGCCCTCGACCTGCTCGTCGGCACCACCGACGACAACCCGCCGGAGTCCGAGCGGGCCCGCCTCGAGGCGGACCGGTACTACCGGTGGATCACCTTCCTGTTCCTCCCGGTGCAGTACGTGAGCCTCGTCTTCACGTGCTGGGTCTGGGCCACGCAGGACCTGCCCTGGTACAGCGACCTCGGGCTCGCCCTGACGATGGGCGTCGTCTCCGGGGTCGCGATCAACACCGCGCACGAGCTCGGGCACAAGCGCGAGGAGAACGAGCGCTGGCTCTCGAAGATCGCGCTCGCCACGTCCGCGTACGGCCACTTCTACGTCGAGCACAACCGCGGTCACCACGTGCGGGTCGCGACCCCGGAGGACCCGGCGAGCTCACGCCTCGGTGAGAACTTCTGGCTGAGCTTCCTGCCGCGCAGCGTCTGGGGTTCGCTGACCAGTTCCTGGCACCTGGAGAAGAAGCGGTTCGCGCGCCACGACAAGAGCTACTGGACCTGGCGCAACGACATCCTGATCGCGTGGGCGATGACCGTCGTCCTGTTCGGCGCCCTCACCGCGGTCTTCGGCTGGACCGTGCTCGGGTGGCTGCTGGTCCAGGCGTTCGTCGGATTCAGCCTGCTCGAGGTCGTGAACTACCTCGAGCACTACGGGCTCAAGCGCCAGAAGCGGGCCGACGGCCGGTACGAGCGGGTCGACCCGCGCCATTCCTGGAACGCCGACCACACGGTCTCGAACCTGCTGCTCTACCAGCTGCAGCGCCACTCCGACCACCACGCGAACCCGGTGCGCCGCTACCAGACGCTGCGCCACTTCGAGGAGTCGCCGCAGCTGCCCAGCGGCTACGGCACGATGATCGTCGTCGCGGTGATCCCGCCGCTGTGGCGGGCCGTCATGGACCCGAAGGTCCGGGCGCACTACGACGGCGACCTCGAGCTCGCCAACGTGCTGCCCCGCAAGCGCCGGCGCTACGGCGTCAGCGCCTGAGCGGAGAGCACGTCGCCGCCCAGCAGCTTCCCGACGAGGGCCCGTACCCGATCCCCGGGTGCGGGCCCGTCGTCGTGCGCGGGCACGAACAGCGCGGAGTAGTACAGCGGCGCGAGGAGGCCGTCGACCACGGCGTCGACCGCGGGCACGTCTCCCCCGCGTGCGGTCTCCCGCTCCAGGACCGCGGCGATCTGGGTGCGGCGGTCGGCGGTGCAGGCGCACGAGGCGGTCTCCCCCGCCCCGATGGAGGCGCGCATCAGCGCGAGGGTGTCCGGGTCGGCGAGGTCGCGCGCCACGTCGGTGGCCCACCGCTCGAGGTCGGCGCCGAGGGAGCCCGTGTCGGGCACCACCACGTCGCCGGTGAAGCGGTGCTCCGCGACCGAGGCCAGCAGCTCCGCCACCGATCCCCAGCGCCGGTAGACCGTCGTCGCGTGGACCCCGGCCCGGGCCGCGATGACCGGGATGGTGAGGTCCTCGATCCGCACGCCCTCGGCGACCAGGTCCTCGACCGCCCGGTGCACCGACGCACGCACCCGCGCGGACCGTCCTCCGGGCCGCGACCCGCTCGCCTCGTTCATACGGCAATACTAACGCAGCGATCTTTGCCGCAGGCGTGCTAGCGTCGCCGTCGTGCAAACGCAGCGATCTGTGCGCTCTGAGGATCGGACCCGTGCCCGGCTGTTCGCGGCCGTCGGCGGCATCGTCGTGCTCTTCCCCGCCGCCTCCAGCGTGCCGAGCCCGCTGTACCCGCTCTACCAGCAGCTCTTCGGGTTCTCGGCCGCGACGCTGACCATCGTCTTCGCCGTCTACGTGCTCGGACTGCTCGGCGCACTCCTCGTCGTCGGCGCCCTCTCCGACCACGTCGGGCGCCGCCCCGTGCTGGCCGGGGCGATCGCCCTCGAGGCGATCTCCTTCGTCGTCTTCCTGACGGCGGGTGGGGTCCCGGCGCTGCTCGTCGCCCGGGTGCTGCAGGGCATCGCGACCGGCGCCGCGATCACGACCCTGGGCGCGACGATGGTCGACCTCGCGCCCCGCGAGGCCCCGCACCGCGCCGGGATGGTCACGGGTGTGGGCACCCTCGCCGGCCTGGCCGCCGGCGCGGTCGGTGCCGGCGCGCTCATCCAGCTCGCCCCGGCGCCCACGCGCCTGGTGTGGATCGTGCTGCTCGCGCTCCTCGTGCTCTCGGCGGTGATCGTGGCCGTACTGCCGGAGACCGCGACGCGGCGGACCGGCGTGTGGGCGTCGTTGGTCCCGCGGGTCGGCGTCGCCCCCCGCCTGCGCGGCGAGGTGCTCGCCGTGACCCCGGTGCTCGTCACGAGCTGGGCCCTCGGCGGGCTCTACATGTCCCTCGGGCCGTCCATCGCGGCGACGCTGCTCGGGGTGGGGTCGCGGCTCGTCGGCGGGCTGGTCGTGACCCTGCTCTGTGGCACCGGCGCCCTGGCGTCCTACCTGTTGCGCGACCGCCCGGTGCGCGGCCTGGTGGCGCCCGCGGCCGGACTGCTCGCGGTCGGCACGACGGTGACCCTGGCCGGGATGGCCCTGACGTCCGTGCTCGTCGCCGGACTCGGCACCGTGGTCGCGGGGATCGGATTCGGGGCGGCCGCCCTGGCCTGTTTCGGGGTGTTCGCCGAGATCGCGGAACCGGGCGAACGGGGCGAACTGTTCGCCGTCGCCTACGTCATCTCCTACACCGCGTTCTCGGTGCCCGCCGTGGTCGCGGGAATCGGCAGCGGCATCGTCGGTCTGGCGACCGCCGCGGAGGTCTACGGCGGCGTGGTCGTCGTCCTCGGCGCCGCGGCCGTGGCGATCAATCTGGTGCACGCCCGGCGTCGTCGGCCCGCCTTGACAACCGCGGCCTGAGTAGATTCTGAGAAGGTCCGCCCTTGACGTCTCTTTGGTCTCGACACCCCGTTCTTGACCATTTCTTTGATGCATTCACAGACATGTGCGCATCACTCGATCGGGTGACAGCCGATTCACAGCTCATTCTTATGTCGTGACCCGATCGTGACCAGGCCTCGCCGACCGGCGAGGCGATGGTTCCTTCCCCCGAGAGGATCGATCATGGGTTTCTTCCTGCTCGACGGCTGCGCTCCCCCGAAGCACAAGCACCACCACCACAAGAGCTGCCACTGCCACGAGTGCAAGCCGCAGCCGTGTGAGCAGAAGCGTGAGTGCAAGCCGAAGCACTGCTGCGACGACTGACGCAGTCCGTGTGAGAGGCGCGGGCCCGGGGCACGGGCCCGTGGAATGACGGTCCGGCCGGTGACCTCCTGGGGGAGGTCCCCGGCCGTTCTGCGGAGGGCGGACGGGAGGAGACCGTGGGCGCGCACTCGACGACGGCGGACCCCGACGTCCGCGGCGACGTCGTCGTCGCCGGCGACGGTGGTGGCGACGGCGGGCCGGACCTCACCGCCCCTCCCCTGACCCTGCGCGCGATCATCCGGCGGTTCGGACGTCACACCCAGGGCGACCGCGGGAAGCTCGTCCTCGCCTTCCTGTTCATGGCCGCCTCGACGGCCTGCGACACCTACGTCGTGACGATGTTCGCCCGCATCGTCGACGGCGCCACCGTGGCCCGGTCGATGTCCGCCGTCTGGCCGTCCGCGATCGAGTGGATGGTGCTGACCGCCCTGGGTGGCCTGCTGTCGGTCATCGGTGGCTGGCTCATGGTCGGCGCCGCGGAACGCTTCGTGTTCCGGCTCCGGCACGACGTGTTCGACCACCTCCAGCGGCTCGGGCCCTCCTTCTTCTCCCGGCACGCCACCGGCGACCTGATCTCGCGGCTGTCCACCGACATCGACGGGGTCGAGGCCCTGGCCTCCTCCGGGATCGTCACGACGGTCATCGCGGTCGGCACCGCGATCGCCTACGCGGCGGCGGCGGTGCTCGTGCAGTGGCAGCTCGCGCTCATCGTGGTCGCCCTCGCTCCGCTCATGTGGCTGACGAGCCGGATCACCGGGCGCTTCACCCGCTCCGCGGCGCGCGTGGAACGGGCGGCCGCCGGCGAGGTCGGGACGTCGATCCAGCAGTCCCTGCAGAACCTGCCGATCGTGCAGTCCTACGGCACCGAGCACGTCGAGAGCGCCCGCCTCGACCACCACGCCGAGGTCTGGTGGCGCGCCCGCGCCCGCGAGAGCCGACTGCAGATGATCTACGCCCCGATCAGCACGATCATCCAGAGCGGCGCCCTGCTCGCGGTCCTCATCGCCGGAGCCGCGTTCATCGCCACCGGCGAGCTCACCGTCGGCGGGCTGTTCGGCTTCGCGGCCTACCTCGGCTACCTGTACCCCCCGCTGTCCCAGCTCGGGTCACTGCACCTCACCATCACCGCCGCGTCGGCCTCGTGCGAGCGGCTCCTCGAGATCCTCGACGCCTCCCCCGACGTCGAGGACACCCCGGACGCCGACGCCACCCCCGTCCGCGACGGCCACGTGGAACTGCGTGGGGTCCGCTACGTCTACCCGGGGACCGAGGCCGCCGGCATCGAGGACGTCTCGCTCGAGGTCCGCCCGGGCCAGTTCGTCCTCGTGACCGGGCCCAGCGGGGCGGGGAAGTCGACCCTGACGCGGATGCTGCTGCGCTTCGTCGACGCGCAGGACGGGTCGATCCTGCTCGACGGCGTGGACGTCCGGCACCGCACGATCGCCGCGGTCCGCGCGGCGGTCACACTGCTGCCCCAGAAGCCGATGCTCTTCGACCTCACCGTGCGGGAGAACATCGCCTACGCGCGCCCGGAGGCCACCGGGGCCGAGATCGAGGCGGCCGCCCGGGAAGCGGGGGCGCTGGAGTTCGTCCGCGACCTGCCCGACGGGTTCGACACCCTGGTCGGCGAGGACGGCGCCTCCCTCTCCGGCGGACAGCGGCAGCGACTCGCGATCGCGCGGGCCCTGCTGCGCACCTCCCCCGTACTGGTCCTCGACGAGCCGACCACCGGGCTCGACGCGCCCACCGCCCGTGCCGTGCTCGACCCGCTGCGCCGGCTCTCCGGGGGGCGGACCACGATCGTCGTCAGTCACGACCTCACGCCCGCCCCCGGCGCCGACCTCGTCGTCGTCCTCGACGCCGGCCGGATCGTGGCGCAGGGCCGCCACGCCGACCTCCTCGCCCGCCCCGGGGTCTACGCCGACCTGTGGGCCGCGCAGCAGGCGGAGCGGCCCGCCGCCGACCCGGTGCCGGTCCCGGCCGCCCGCCCGGTCCCGCCGCGGCGGCGCCCGGCCCTGCCGGCGTTCGTCGACCCCGTGACCAACCCGCTGCGCCTGCTCGCCCTCGCGGCGGCCGACGCCGCCGCCGCGGCCGAGGCCGCCATCACCCGCCCGACGCCCCTGCACGCGCGCGCCGGGAGCTCCGGCACGGTCCCGGCGGGCCCCCCGCCCTCGACGGGACGACCGGGCCGTCCGTCACCGACCCGCGGCGCGAACGGCCCGGCGGTCCCGCCCGCGCTCGGGACCCCGGTACCCCCGGGACGGTCGGGACGGTCGGGGCCGCCGACACCACCCCGGCCGCGACCGGCTCCGGCCACCCGCCCCGCTTCCCCGCCCACGCCGACGCCGCGTCCCGCGCCTCCGGGACCCGTCGTCCCCGGGCCGCGTGACCCGGCGTCGGGGCCGACCCCCGCGGGCCGGGCGCACCCGCCGTCGGGACCCTCCCGACACGACACGACCTCCCCGCGGCGGCGCACCGTGGCCGACCTGGTGAGCGGGACCCCGACGGGTCGCTCGGCCCATCGGCGCCCGGACGCCACGCCGTGAGCAGCGGTCCGCCTTGCCCGACCGGATCGTCGACGCCCCCGGGGTCGCGGCGGCCGACGCCGGTGCTCAGGCCAGCGCCGACATCGCCCGCCACTGGTCCCAGGGCACGGCCCAGTCGTAGATGTCGCCGTCCGCGCCCGAGAGCTGGATCGGGCTGCCGGTGACCTCGACCGGGTCGCCGTAGATGACCAGGTTGAAGTAGGCCGTGGCGTCCGCGTCGGACAGGTTCGCGCAGCCGTGCGTGACGTTGCTCGACCCCTGTGCGCTCGACGAGGCCGGGTTGGCGTGGATGAACTCGCCGTTGTTGCTGATGCGCACGGCCCAGTGCTCGGGCTCGTTGACGTAGCCGTAGGCGGGGTTGGACATCAGCACGGTCTGCTGCTTGTCCATGACGACGTGCGTCCCGTTGCGGGTGATCCGGTTCGGATCGGTCCCGAGGCCGTAGCTGGCGGGCACGTCCATCACCGTCCGGCCGTCCTGGACGACGACGAGGTGGTGGCTGTTGATGTCGGCCTTCGTGATGAGCGAGCGGCCGACGGTGAAGTGGGTCGAGACGTCCCCGGCGCCGAAGGTGCCGCCGCCGAGGTCGACCCCGAGCAGGTTCGCCGTCACGTCGACGACGGTGTTCTCCGGCCAGTAGTTCTGCGGCCGGTAGTGCAGCCGCGCGCCCCCATTGTCGTCGGGGAGCCAGGCCCACGCCCCGACGACGGGCACCGACGTGTGCACCGTGATCGCCCGCTCGACGGCGGCCTTGTCCTGCACCGGCCCCCGGAACTGCAGGATGATCGGCGCGGCGATCCCGACCGTCGCGTTGTCGTCCGGTTCGGTGAAGGACGCCTTCGTGGTGTCGGAGGGCGCGACGGTGGTGAACGAGCCGGAGAGCGTCGTCGGGCCGGCGGAGGCCTTCGCGGTCCCCGTCCAGGAGTAGGTCGCGCCGTAGGCGAGCGGGGCCGTCGTGCTCCACCGGTGCCCGTCCGGTGACGGCGCGCCGGGGATGACCTGGCCGTCCGGGCCGAGCAGCTGCACCCCGGTGAGGTCGGCGTTCGGCGCACTCGCGGTCGCGGGCGCTCCCGGGTCGGCGTTCGTGGCGCCCGCCGCCGGGGTCAGGGTGAGTGCCGCCGCGGTCGGCGGCGCGCCCGGTGGCGGGGCGCTCGCCGTGGCGCACGCGGCGAGCACGCCGACGGCGGCGACCAGTGCCACCACGACCCCGAGGACTCTGCGCACACGCATCACGGCCACGGCCTTCCGGCGCCCGGATCGCCCCGCCCCGACGCGGTGCGATGGTGAGCCGGCAGGAGATCCGACCGGTGCCACCGGATGCCGCCGCGGCCGCCGCTTCACACCCCGCCGGTCCGATCGTGACGACGTCGAGATCGAGCGGGGCACCGACCACCGGGGGACGGCCCGGGAGCCCGGGTCACCGGGCTCCCGACCCCGCTCCTACTTGAGGCCGTTCGCCGCCAGGAACTGGGCGGCGACGTCGGCCGGCTGGGCGCCGTGACCCTGGACCGCCGAGTTCAGGGCCTGGATCGCCTGCGTCGAGAGCAGCGAGCTCACCCAGTTCAGGGTCTGGGTGAACTCCGGGCCCTCGGCCTGGACCACCGACTGCTTCACGACCGGCGCCACGTACTGGAACCCGAAGATCCCCTTCGGGTCGGACAGGGCGGTGTACTTGTTCGAGAGCAGCTGGTAGTCCGTGCTGAACGCGTCCGCGGCCTGGGCGGTGCCCTGGTCGATGGCCGTGTACTGGGCGCCGGCCTGCACCGGCAGGTAGCCCATCTGCGTCAGCCCGTACTGCTGCTGCATGCCGAGGAACCCGGTCTGGCGGGTCTTGAACTCGACGGGCCCGGCGATCGTCGCGCCCGCACCTCCCGGCCCGACCTTCGTCAGGTCGCCGACGGAGACCAGGCCGTGCTGCTGGGCGTAGGCGTTCGGGACGATCACCGTGTCGACGTCCTGGAAGGGCGTCTGCAGCAGCACGGTGGACTGCCGCTGCGACTCCTCGAACTGCTTGGCCGCCTGGTAGGTGCCGGAGGCGCTGGTCGGGGCGTTCTCCTTCGCGACACTGGTGACGATCTCACCGAGGTACTCGGGGTACATCTCGATCTGGTTGGAGCTCAGGGCCGTGTCGATGAGCTCGGACCCGCCGATGTTCGACTTGATCGACACCACGTAGCCCTTCGCCGCCAGGGCCTGGCGGTAGAGCTCGCCGAGCACGAACTCCTCGGGGAAGTTCTTGTCCCCGATCACGATGGCGGGCTTGCCCGCCCCCGGCGTCCCCGCCGGGAGCTGGATCGACCCGGGCGTCGCGGTCACGGAGGCGGCGTCCGCGGGGATGCTGGACGTGCTGCTCGGCGCGGCGCTCGACGGGGCCGACGAGCTGCTGCCGCCCCCGCCACACGCCGCGAGGAACAGCGCCCCGGCGGCCGCGACGCCGACGAGGGACAGTCGCCCGAGGCGACCGCCGGTGGTCGTGGTGGACATAGGTGGTGTCTCCTTCTGCAGTACCCGCCGTCATCGGCGGTGTCCGGGGGGTCAGGGGGGTCAGGCGGGCACGGGCACGGCGGCGCCCCGGGCCTGCGCGGCCATCAGGCGCAGCCCGGTGGGGGTGACGGCCCGTTCGAGGAGCCCGAGCAGGAAGTCGCCGAGGAAGGCCAGCACCACCGACACCGTCGCCGCGGCCATCACCCCGGCGTAGCCGTAGCCGGCCTGGTCGTTGATGACGTCGCCGAGCGTGTCCGTCCGGCCCGCGAAGACGGCGAGGTAGGCGGTGGCGACCACGTAGACCCACGACGTCCGGACCCCGGTCATGATCAGCGGCACCGACGAGGGCAGCTCGACGCGGAAGAGGATCTGCGGACCGGTCATGCCCATCCCCCGTGCGGCCTCCACGGTGCCGCGGTCCACCCCCTCCACGGCGGTGAAGGTGTTGGTGAGGACCAGCGGGAACGCCAGGACCACCAGGGCGATGAGGATGTTGGTGAAGCCGAACCCCACGAACGCGATCGCGATCGCCACGAGCGCGAGGGTCGGCAGGGACCGGAAGACGTTGGTCACCGTCACCACGGCGAACGAGAAGCGGTGCAGGTGCCCGATCCAGGCCCCGAGCGGCAGGGCGAGGACGACGGCCACCACCACGGCCACCACCGACAGCAGGATGTGCCCCAACGTGATCTGCAGGAGCAGGCCGGCGTTCTCGCCGAAGAAGGAGAAGTAGCTCGTCATCGGGTGCTCCTCACCGCGCGGCCCGCAGCCACGGCGTGACCGCCCAGCGGATGCCGAGCACCACCACGTCCGCGACGAGGGCGAGCAGGATGGTCAGGACCCCGGTCGCCACCAGCTCGGTGTCGAACAGGGTGTGGATGGCGTCGAAGATCGGCTTGCCGAGGCCGAGGGGGGCGACGGCGGCCGCGACGGTCGCCAACGAGATGACGGTGACCGTGGCCACCCGCACCCCGGCCATGATCGACGGCAGGGCCAGCGGGAACCGGATGCGGAAGAGGATCTGCCCGGGCGTCAGCCCCATGCCCTCGGCCGCCTCGATCGCACTGCGCGGCACGGTCCGCAGGCCGGTCAGGGCGTTGCGGAACAGCAGCAGCAGCGTGTAGCTCGTCAGCCCGATCTCGATCGTGGTCAACGAGATCCCCGTGATCGGGACGAAGGCGATGAAGAACGCCAGCGACGGGAAGGTGTAGAGCAGGGTGGAGAGCCCGGAGAACCCGGCGGCGAACCAGTTGCGGGAGAACGCGTAGAGCGCCGCCGCCAGCGAGATCACCAGGCCCACCACCACGGCGATGAGCGTGATGTAGACGTGCTGGACCAGGGCGGGCGCGAGGACCGAGTCCCAGTTGCCGGTCACCCAGGACCAGCACAGCGGGTCGTCCGGGGAGCACTCGGTCCCCGAGAAGACCGGGATGACCTGCGCGGGGAGCCCGCTCACACCGCGCTCCCCGACACCGCGCCCTGCAGCTGCGCGAGCGACACCCGCCCGAGGACCCGGTCGCCGTCGGTGACCCGCACCGAGTCGGCGCCGGCCGCGAACAGCGTCGAGAGCCCGATGCGCAGCGAGGCGTCGGCGTCGACGCTCGGCCCCACCCCCCCATCGGCGTGCTCGGTTGCCCCGTCGGGAAGTCCGTCCGGCGCGACGATCTCGCGCATCCGCCGCAGCGAGAGCCGCTTGAGGCCCCGGTCGGCCCCGACGAAGTCGGCGACGTAGTCGTCGGCGGGGTGGGCGAGGAGCTCGTCGGCCGTGCCGTACTGGGCGAGGACGCCGCCCTGGCGCAGGACGGCGATCCGGTCCCCCATCTTGATGGCCTCGTCGATGTCGTGGGTGACGAAGATGACCGTCTTGTCGATCTCGCTCTCGAGGTTGAGGAACTCGTCCTGGATCTCGGTCCGCGTGATCGGGTCGAGCGCCCCGAAGGGCTCGTCCATGAGCATCACCGGCGGGTCGACCGCCAGGGCGCGGGCCAGCCCGACGCGCTGCTGCTGGCCGCCGGAGAGCTGCGCCGGGTACCGCTTGCCGAACGCGCGGTCGAGGCGCACCAGGTCGAGCAGCTCGTCGGTGCGCGCCCGGATGCGGTCGCCCGACCAGCCGAGGAGGTTCGGGATCACCGCGATGTTCGCCGCGATCGTCATGTGCGGGAACAGGCCGACCTGCTGGATCACGTAGCCGATGTCGCGGCGCAGGGCGGTGACGTCGACCGACCGGATGCTCCGGCCGCCGATGGTGATGTCGCCGGAGTCGAAGTCGATCAGCCGGTTGACCAGCTTCATCGCCGTCGTCTTGCCCCCGCCCGACGGGCCGACGAGGCAGCAGGTCTCCCCGGCCCGCACGGTGAACGACAGGTCGTCGATGGCCGGGGTCTCCTGGCCGGGATACCGCTTCACGACGTGGTCGAACACGATGTCGGCCGGCGGCCGGTCGGGGGTGCGGGGCTCGCGGGTGGCGGTCATGTGTCGGCGTCCTCGGGGTCCGGGGCGATGGCGGTGGTCGGGGGGAACGGGGCGGCGGCGGGCCCGCGCGGCCGGCCGGTCGGGACCGACCGGCGGACGCACGGCGGGCCGCCGAGCGCCCCGGAGAGAGCGCCCGCGGCCGCGACGAGCGCCGCCGCGGCCTCCTCGAGACCGGATGCCAGCCGGGACCGGGGCCCGCTCAGCCCGACCGCGGCGACCACCCGCCGCGTGGCGTCCCGCACCGGCACCGCGAGGGCGGCCAGCCCTCCGGTGTCGTCGTCGGCGAGGGTCCACCCGCGCCGGCGGTCGTCCCGGAGCCCCACCAGCAGCGCGTCGAGCGACCGGGGCGCGACCGCCCCGGGGAGGCCGCCGAGCACCACGAGCCGGGCGACGTCGTCGTCGGCGAGATCCGCGAGCAGCGCCCGGCCGAGCGCGGAGCCCGCCAGGGGCACCGTCCGGCCCACCCAGCCGACGGTGCGCAGCTCGAGCCCGGGCGCGGCGGTCGCGAGCGTCAGGCACAGCCCGCCGGTCCGCACGCCCACCTCGACGCGCTCGCCGAGCCGCACCGACTCGCGCTCGACGAGCAGGTCCGCCTCGGCCCGCAGACGTTCGTCCACCGCGTGCGCGGCGAGCGCGAACAGCCGGGCCCCGAGGCGGTAGCGCCCCGAGCGCGGCTCCCGCTCGACGTAGCCCTCCTCGGCCAGCCCCCGCAGCATCCGGGAGACCGAGGACTTGTCGCGCCCGAGCCGCCGCGCGATCTCGACGACGCCGAGCCCCTCAGCACCCTCGGGTGCTCCGAGCATCTCCAGCACCGTGAGCGCCCGGGACCAGGCCGACGACCCGTTCTCGTGCTCCCCGGCCGGCTCGGTCGCGGCACGCGTGGTCCGTCCGGGTGTCACGGGCGCTCCTCCCTCCCCGGGAGTTGCGGCCCGGACAATGCGTCCGCGAATCCTGACCGGTGGCCGTGAAGATGTTGTCAGGAAAACAACGGCAGGAGCCCGCGGGCCGATCTCGTGATGTTTTCGTGATCTTCTTCGGGACGATTGCGTCAGAACGGGCGGGGCGAGTCGTCGCGAATGATTCCGATCGCGGGATCGGACAGGAACGTCCCGATCACGGCGGACATGGGCGGTCCGTCGCCATCTGTCGGCCACGCGTGCCCGTGACCGGGATAGAGCCGGAACACGACGCGCGTCCCGGTCGCGCAGTGCCACGTGGTGGTCGTCCCGGCCGCGACGGGCGGGGCGGTGCAGCGGTCGCGGGCGCGCAGCCACGCGAGACCGACCGCGACCGGGGGCTCCGGGGTCGCCCCGTGCTCGCGTCCCCCGAGCGGCATCACGGTGTCCGCGGTCCCGGCCGCGAGCAGGTAGGACAGCGGGCGGGGCGGGGCCGGTCCGGGACACCGACCGAGCGGCACGGCCCCGTAGGTCGCGAGCGCGGAGAACGGGCCGTGCGGGTCGCAGGTGAGCGCGTAGGCCAGCTTGCCGCCGTTGGAGTAGCCGACCAGCGCGATGCGCCGATCGTCGATGTCGACGTGTTCTCGCAGGTCGGCGACGGCGGCCTGCACGAAGGCCGTGTCGTCGGGCCGCCGCACGGCCGCCGGTCCGCAGCACCCGTGGCCCGCGTTCCACGAGGCGCCGAGACCCTCCGGGTAGAGCAGGACAGCTCGTCCCGAGGCCGCGAGCGCCCCGAGGTCACTGACCGTCACCGCGGCGCCGGGCGACTGGCCGCGCCCGTGCAGCACCACGACCAGCGGGAGCGCGCGGGGTGTCGCACCGGCCGGCCGGACGAGCACCGAGGTCCGCCGCAGCCCGCCGACGACGACGCTGCGGGTGCTGAGCACGGTGCCCGGCGGCGCCACGAGCGGCATCGTCACGGCGGCGACGGCGGGTCCGGTGGCCACGACGGGAAGGACCGGCGGGGGCGGGAGCGGCGCGAGCACGACATATCCGACGACCACCACCAGAAAAGCGGTCAGCACGGCCGTGACCGCGCATCCCGGCCGCAGACGACGTCGCATCGTCGACCAGCCTAGAACGGCCGGGGAGTATTTCCGTGAATCGTCGGAATCAGCGGACCTCCAGCGCGCGCACAGCCCGGACACAGCCGACCGGTCCACGGTCGGGGCGGTGAACGGAATCGCGGAACTGCTCTCGCCCGGCGTGCACGACCGCCCGGTGTTCCTCGCCGCCCGCGGCACGGCCCACATCACCCACGGTGACCTGCGCGGCGCCGCGGAGCTCTGGGGGGACCGGCTCGACCGGGCCGGGGTCGCCCGTGGCGCGCGGATCGCGATCGCCGTCGCCGACCCGCTGACCTTCGCGACGGTCCACCTCGCGGTCCTCGCCTGCGACCGGATCTCGGTGCCGCTCGACCCCGGCGCTCCCGCCGCGGAGCGTCGGCGGGCCACCGGCCGGACCCGGCCGGTGCTGCTCGTGACCGACGGCGGCCCCGCCACCGGGGACGTCCCTTCCGTCGTCGTCGAACCTAGCGGGCGTCCGGGGCCGCTGCCGACGATCGGCCCGCATCGCGGGAGCGGCGACGGCGGGGCGACCCTGCTGGCGACGTCCGGGTCGACCGGGGAGCCGAAGGGCGTCCTGCTCACCGCCGACCGCCTCCGCCACGTGGCCCGGGCGGTCGCGGACCACCTCGAGCTCAGCTCCGCCGACCGCGGCCTGACCCCGCTGCCGCTCTTCCACGTCAACGCCCAGGTGGTCGGCCTGCTCGCCACCCTCACCGCCGGCGCCTCCCTCGTGCTCGAAGCCCGGTTCCACCGCACCGACCTCTGGGCGTGCGCCCGGGCCCACGACGTGACGTGGGTGAACGCGGTCCCCGCGATCCTCACGGTGCTCGGCCGCGACGCGGTCGCGCCGGTGCTGCCGCCACGCCTGCGCCTGCTGCGCTCGGCGTCGGCCCCGTTGCCGTCCGCCGTCCGCGCCGCGGTCGAGGCACGGACGGGGGTCCCGGTCGTCGAGAGCTACGGGATGACCGAGGCCGCCAGCCAGATCACGGCGGTGCCCCTGCACGGACCCCGTCCCCCCGGCTCGGCGGGGCGTGCCGCGGGTGCCGAGGTCGCCGTCCGCGACGGGGCCGGCCACGACGTCGGCCCCGACGCGCGCGGTCGCGTGTGGA
Organism: Actinomycetospora sp. NBRC 106378; assembly: GCF_030269685.1. GTDB lineage: Bacteria > Actinomycetota > Actinomycetes > Mycobacteriales > Pseudonocardiaceae > Actinomycetospora. The sequence continues at coordinate 732,074 of NZ_BSTT01000002.1, read as the reverse complement.
TCCGCGGGGCCGGGGTGATCACGGCCTACGAGGACGGCCGCGCCGCCGAACGGTTCGTGGACGGCTGGCTCGACACCGGCGACGTCGGCCACCTGGACGCCGCCGGATTCCTCTTCCTCGCCGGTCGCGACGACGACGTCATCAACCGGGGCGGGGAGCTCCTGCACCCCCGGGAGATCGAGGAGGTGCTGCTCGGCGACCCACGCGTCGCCGAGGCGGTCGTCGTCGGTCGGCCCCACGACGTGCTCGGCGCCGTCCCCGTGGCCTGCGTCCGCGCGAGCGGCGGCGGGGGCGAGCTGGCCGACGCCCTGCACGCCCGCTGCCGGGCGGAGCTCAGCCGCTGGAAGTGCCCCGTCGACATCCAGGTCCTCGCCGACCTCCCGCGCGGCGCCACCGGCAAGGTCCGCCGCGCCGACCTGCGTGAGCTCGTGGCGGCCGGCGCGTGACACCCCGGGACCGTGTCTGGCCGGCGGAGGTGATGCGGGTCCTGACCTTCGCCGCGGTCATCGCGGTGCACGCCACCGCGGTGGGCACGGCGGCCTCCAGCGTGGGCGCGGGCGCGGTGCTGATGCTCCTGCACGCCACCCGCGAGGCGTTCTTCGTGCTCACGGCCTTCGTCCTGGTGCTGCGGTGGGCCGGGCAGCCCCTGCCCTACGGCTCGTTCGTCCGGCGCCGGTTCCTGCTCATCGGGCTGCCCTACCTCGTCTGGTCCCTGCTCTACGCCGGGCTCTTCGGCGACGACCTGCGCACGACCGTCCTCGCCGTGCTCACCGGCACCGCCGAGTACCACCTCTACTTCCTGCTGGTGTCCCTGCAGTTCGCGGTGCTGTTCCCGCTGCTGCGCGGGCTCCTCGCCCGCACCCGCGGCCACCACGGGCTGCTGCTCGCCGGCGCGGCCGCCCTCCAGTTCGTCGTCGACGCCCTGCTGCACGCCGACCCGGGCGCGCAGACCTGGGCCGGCGTGCTCGCCCCGACCTACGTGGGTTGGTTCGTCGGCGGCGGGCTGCTCGCCCTGCACCGCGACCGCGTCCGCCGGGCGCTCGCCGGGCGCGGCGCCCTCGTCGCCCTCGTGGTCCTGACGACCGGTGCGCTGGCCGAGGCCGCCTATCTGCTCGCGGTCCACGACGGGACGACCCCGGCCGCCGCCGCCGACGTCTTCCACCCCGCCGTCGCGCTCTGGTCGGCCGCCGCCGTCGTCGGGATGTGGACCCTCGGCGAGGTGTGGTCGGGGCGCGCGGGCGGCGTGCCGACCGGGCGGGGCGCCGCCGCCGTCCGCTACGGCTCGGACCGCTCGTTCGGCGTGTTCCTCGCCCACCCGATGCTGATGTACCTCGCCACCGTCGCCGGGTCCGCGGCCCTGCTCCGTGACCTGCCCGGCCCCGTCGTCGCCGTCGTGCTCTACGCCGTCGGCGCGGTCGGCTCCCTGGTCGTCGTCGCGATCGCCCGCCGCACCCCGCTCTGCCTCGCCCTGACCGGCAAGTCCCGTCCCCCGAGGAGGAACCCGTGTTCATCGACTCGCCGTACGCCCCGCCCGCCGTCCCCGTCCGTGCCGGCAAGCCCCGCCCGCGCGGGCGGACGATGGTGATCGACACCGGTACGCCCACCCGCGCGTTCGAGGACCTCGTCGAGAGCCACGGGGACCTCATCGACGCCGTGAAGTTCGGCTGGGGCACGTGCCTGGTCACCCGGGACATCAAGACCAAGATCGACGTCTGCCGGACGGCGGGGGTCGACGCCTACTTCGGCGGCACGCTGTTCGAGCGCTACGTCGCGGGCGACGCCGTGGACGACTGGGTGGCGCTGCAGCGCGCCGCCGGCGTCACCACGGTCGAGATCTCCGACGGCACCGTGGTCATGTCCGCGACCGAGAAGTCGGGCTGGATCCGGCGGATGGCCGAGGAGTTCACCGTCATCAGCGAGGTCGGGTTCAAGGACGGCGGCCGGTCGATGACCCTGACGCCCGCGGACTGGGCCTGGTCGGTGTGCTCCGATCTGGCCGCGGGCGCGACGACCGTGACGCTGGAGGCGCGGGAGAGCGGCCGCAGCGGCTTCTGCACCGCCGACGGGACGCCCCGCGAGGACGTCCTCGACGCGCTCGCCGGGTGCGGTGCCCCGCTCGACGTCCTGCTGTTCGAGGCGCCGACGCGGGCGTTGCAGGTGGACCTGCTCGGGCGGTTCGGCACGGACGTCAACCTCGGCAACGTGGCCACGGCCGACGTCGTCGGGCTGGAGACGCTGCGCCTCGGGCTGCGCGCCGACACATTCGGACGCCGCTGATGCGCGAGACCCACGACGCCTTCCACCTCGCGATCCCGGCCCGCGACCTCGACGAGGCCCAGGAGTTCTACCTCGCCGGGCTCGGGTGCCGGCTCGCCCGCCGCTACGCCGACCGCATCACGCTGGACTTCTTCGGCGACCAGGTCGTGTGCCACCTCTCCGACGGGTGGGAGCGGCATCCCGCGCTCTACCCCCGCCACTTCGGCGTGACCTTCCGGGAGGGCGCGGACTGGGACCGCCTCCTCGCCCTCGTCGAGACCCGGAAGCTCCCGCTCTTCGCCGAGCCGTCCCGCCGCTTCGAGGGCCTCGTCGAGGAGCACCGGACGTTCGTGGTGGCCGACCCGTCGAACAACCTGCTGGAGTTCAAGCACTACGACGATCCGCGGATGATGTACTGACCGCGCCCGGGTACACCCCCCGTGTGAGCTCTGATCCACTCGAGGGTTATGTCCCCGCCCATCTCCGCGACGACCGGGCCGACGAGGCCCCGCCCTGGCCCGCGGACGAGGTCGTCCCGGGGCTCTGGCAGTCCGGCCACCCCAGCCCCGGGGAGGCATGGGACGCGGTGTTCGACCTGTCGGGCGAGGAGCAGCCGCTGGAGGACGTCGAGTTCTACGTCCACTGGCTCATCGAGGACGGGCCGAAGCCCGACCGCGACACGCTGATCTCCCTCGCCGACCTCGTCCGTTCGATGCACGCGAGCGGCAAGCGGGTGCTCATCCACTGCGCGGCCGGGATGAACCGCTCCGGGTTGCTGTCGGCCGCGGCGTTGATCCGGGAGGGCTACACCGCCGACGACGCGATCGCCGCGGTCCGGGAGGCCCGGCACGGCGCCCTGAACAACCCCGAGTTCGTGGACATGCTCTACGAACTCTGGGCATCCGGCCGCCACGCGGCCGGCGCCGAGCCCCGCGCGTCGAGCACGGGGTCGTAGGCGCCGGGCGTCGCCGACATCGCGACCTGGTCGGTGACGCCCTGGTAGGCACCCATCGGCGTCGCCGCGGTGAAGGTCTCCGGGTCGAGGTACTCGTGCTCCCCCGCCGTGCCCGCGACGGAGTGCGCCCACTCCCGGTCGAAGATCCCCAGCGAGAGGATCCACAGCGCGACCCGCGTGAGCGACACGTGCACGTGCCACGACCCGCCCTCGTCGGCCCGCCGCCGCAGGGCCGCCGCCACCCCGGCCTGGGCGAGCCACGGCACGATGTAGTCGTTGACCACCATGATCGGCGGCAGCCGCGGTCGGTCGGTGGAGCCCTCGAGCAGCATCATCCCGGTGACCGACCCGGCGGACTGGTCGAACCCGGGCCGTCCCGCCCAGGGACCGGTCAGCCCGTGCAGTGACACCGACACGTAGATCAGGCCCGGCCGCTGCGCGCACGCCTCCTCGGGCGTCAGCCCGATCTCGGCCAGGAACTGCTGGCGACGGTTGTGGAAGAACACGTCGGCGTGGTCGAGGAGGTCGAGGAGCACCTGTCTGTCGGCGCGCGGGTCCAGCCACGTCGACCGCATCCCGACGTTCGCCGACGCGTACGTCGACTCGTGCTCCCCCTCGCCCGGGCGCCAGAGGTTCAGCACGTCCGCGCCGTGCAGCGCGAACGACCGCCCGAACCCCGCCCCGGCGATCACGTGGCCCATCCCCAGCGCCCGCAGGCCGTCGAACGGGTTCTTCCCGACGGCCGGCAGCGGCTGCGGGTCCGCGTCGCCCACCTTCGTCAGCTCGATCAGCGGCAGGTCGGCGAGGTGCGGGTACTGCTCGGAGGCGAGGAACTCCGGGACGGTGCGCAGCATCGGCATGACGACGCCCGCCTCGGCCGCCGCGGCCTCCATCTCGGGGGCGGTCCAGGCCGCGATCGCCTCGCGCACCCGGTCCTTGGTCAGCGGCACCCCGAGCAGCTCCTGGGCGCGTTCCCGCAGGCCGGGGTACATGTTCTGCGGCATCACCCACCGGTCGTCGGCGCATCGGAAGAACGAGAACGCCATCGCGTTGCCGCGCTCGAGCGACGACCCGACCGGGTACCGGCCCAGCCGCTCCCAGCGCCGGTCGTAGAACGGACAGAGCCGGTGCGGCGCGCGACGCAGGTCGACGTGCACGTCCTGCCCGGGCCCGCCGCGCCACCGGTGCACGGCCGCGGCCGCCACCGACTTCGTCAGCAGCCCGAGCGTCGCCGCGCCCCCGATCCGCATCGGCGAGGGCACCACCGGGTCGGCCCCCGTCGTCGTGATCGTCCCGCCGGCGTCGGCGGCCGAGAGCCCGACCCCGCCGAGCACCGTCTCCAGCTCGCCGAGCAGGTCGAACGGTTCCTCCGCCGCGACCGGCTTCTCCCACGCCTGCTGCAGCCGCTCGGTCAGCCCGCTCATGCCGCTCCCCTCCCCCTCCGCACGAGGGGAACTCTCGTGCCACAAGAGCGCTCGAATCGTCCCCTCACGACAGCAGCTCCTCCGGGATCTCGACGTGCCGGGCACGGAGGAACTCCGCGACGGCCTTGCCCGCGATGTCGGGCCGTCCGTTGGACGAGGCGCCCTTGCCCAGGATCCCGTGGATCACCAGGTGCACCGCCCGCAGGCCGGGGAACTCGTGGCGCTCGATCTCCGCGCCCGGGTAGACCTCGGCGATCCAGTCGACCGTGATCGCCGACCGCAGCCACGCCCACGCCGCGTCGGAGTCCCCGCGCGGCCAGAACCCGACGTTCGAGTTCCCGCCCTTGTCCCCGCACCGGCCGTGCGCGGCGTACCCGAGCGGGGCCCGCCGCGTCGCCGCTGCCTTCCCGACGGCGGGTGGGGCCGACGGCGGCTGTCCGCGGAAGTCCGCCCGCACCGGGGTGTCCTTCACCGGGAGCCGGCTGCCGTCGGCGAGGACCACCTCGTGGTGCAACGCCTCGGTGGGCACCAGCGTCGGCCAGTACTCGACGACGGGCGCGGCGACCTTGAGGGGGTTGACGTAGAGCCCCGGGTAGCCGGGCAGGAACAGCCCGGTCAGGGGCGCGATGAAGCGTTCGGCGCCGACCTGGCGGCGGTCGCGGGACTGCGCGGTCACGAGGATCTGCTGGGCGGCCTCCCACTGGTCGTGCGGGTCCTCCACGGGCGTGCCGATCCGGTCGACGCGCAGCAGCGACAGGTCCAGCCCGGCGGTGATCCGGTCGACGTGGGTCCGCAGCAGTGCGGCCTTGGCCTCCAGGTCGAGGCCGGTCGCGTAGAAGGAGACGCTCGACTCGAACCCGCCCGGCGCGGTGATCGCGAGCTTCGTCGTCGGGCTCGGCGGGGTGCCCCGGACGCCGGTCAGCGCGACCCGGTCCGGGCCCTCCTGCGTCACCGTGACGTCGGTGAGGTCGACCGTCACGTCGGGGTTGAGGTAGACCGGCCCCTGGATCTCGTAGAGCAGCTGCGCGGTCACGGTGTCGGTGGTGACGGTGCCGCCCGCGTCGTCGTGCTTCGTGATCACGGCCGTGCCGTCGGCGGCGATCTCCGCGATCGGGTAGCCGAGGTCGTCGACGCGGGGCACCGCGGTGAAGCCCGAGAAGTTCCCGCCGGTGGCCTGCGGGCCGCACTCGATGACGTGCGCCGCGGCGACGGCTCCGGCCAGGGCCTCCCAGTCCTCGAGGCCCCACCCGTGCCACCAGGCGGCGACCCCCGTCGTCAGGGAGGCGTCGGTGACGCGGCCGGTGATCACGACGTCGGCGCCCGCCGCGAGGGCCGCCGTGATCCCCCAGCCGCCGAGGTAGGCGTTCGCGGTGCCGGGGTCGTGCCCCCAGCCGGCGAGGGCGCGTCCGTCGTCGAGATGGGGCAGGGCCCCGAACTCCCCGAGCCGGTCGAGGAGGTCGTCGCCCTCCACGTGCGCGACGACGAGGCCGTGGCCCCGCTCCGCGAGCACCCGGCGACACTGCTCGGCGAGCCCCGCCGGGTTCAGCCCACCGGCGTCCACGACGAGCTTCGCGCCGCGCTCGACCAGCAGGTCCACGGCGTCGGTGAACTGGGCGAGGAAGCTGCGCGCGTAGCCGAGCGACGGGTCCTTGCCGCGCTCGAGCGCCAGCTGGCGCAGCGTCGGCTCGGCGAGGTAGTCGCCGGTGACCACGTCGACCGGCCCCGCGAGCGCGTCGCGCAGCCCCGAGAACCGGTCCCACAACCATCCGGCACAGTTAGCGATGCGAACGGCCGCCATGGACGATCACCCTAGCGGCGCGCGCTCCGGGATCGCTGCCTCAGCGGGCGCACCCGGTCGGGGTCCGCGGGAGGAGCCCGTCGGGGGTCGGCAGGCCGGCCAGGCGCAGGATCAGGGTGAACCGCCGCCGCAGCACGTCGGTGTCCAGGGGACGCAGCCGCGACTGGAAGCCGACCAGGGCGTCGACCGCGAGGGCGGCGAGATCCTCGCCGTCCTCCGGGCGCAGTTCCCGCAGGCAGGCGGCCACGGCCTCCCGGCGCGCGTCGTCCACCCGGCGCTGGACCTGCCCGACCCGCGTGTCGAGGTGGGCCCACGCCCGGATCGCGGACTCGGCCTCGTGCGGGAAGGTCAGCGCGAGATGGGTGAGCAGGGCCAGCCGCTCCGAGGCGTCGGCCTCCTGCGCGGCGGCCTCCACCAGACGGGCGGTCTCGGTGGTCTCCCAGTGCTCGAGCAGCGCGACGACGAATCCGTCCCACCCGTCGAAGTGGTGGTAGAAGGACCCGGTGGTCACGCCCACGGCGCGGCACAGGGGCGCGAGCTTCAGCCCGGTCCGGACGACCCCGTCGTGGTGGGTGCCGTCGTCGTGGCCCTGAGCCAGCAGCCCGAGCGCGGCGTCGAAGAACGCATCCCGTGTGGCCGACCCCATGCATCTATCCTGTCACGGAGGCGCATGCGCTTCCGTGCACGGGTCGAGGGGTATCAGACGGACAATCCGTCGGTGTACAACGACGACGCCGCGCGCAGCCACATCGCGCGCCGCTCGTCCACGTCGGGCTCGGGATAGCGCTCGCAGCTGTGCGAACGGCCCCCTTCCTCCTCCGACGGTCCCCACACCTCGACGTACTCGAACGGCCGGGCGGGCACCGACGCGAGCCCGACCCCGCCGTCGGGACCGTTCCCGGCGACGAGCGCGTGGGCGATGACCACCGCGTCGTCGTGGGAGGGACAGAAGGCCACCGTGTGCCAGCCGGTCCGTTCCTCCGACGGCGGGGGCGGCGGCTGCCACCCGCGGACCTCCCAGCAGTGCGACGGGGGCGCGGGCACCACGTGCTTGCGGTCGGACATCGGGCGGTCGGGCATGTCACACGCTCCCCGGAGCGACGGTGTGTGCCTCCGGCATACACCTGCCGCTCACCTCCCGGCCACGGGACGTTCGACGTCATTCGCCCAGGTCAGCGCGTACCGGACGGTGAGCCGCGGAACATCACCCGGCCGCGCCCCAGCGCCACGCTGCGGCGTCGACGACGTCGAGCCCGAGGCCCGCGGCGCAGGCTCGCACCGGGTCGCTCGCGGCGACGACGAGCGCCATCCAGACCGGGTAGCGCTCCCGCTGGCGCAGCGCCACCTGCTCCTGCCCCGCGATGAGGAGGCCGGGCAGCGGCGGCCGGCACCAGCAGCGGGACAGGTCGGGCGTGGGGGCGTCCGGGTCGTGCGGGCAGTGCACGAGCGTGTCAAAGGGGTTGCCCGCCCGCTCGTGGATCGTCCAGAGCAGGCGGACCGCCATGTCCTCGCCGAGCTCCCCCCGGGCCACGGCCGGCAGGTGGGCGAAGCCGACGGCCCGCCCGCCGCCGGCCTTCCACAGACGCAGCCGCTCCACCGCGTCCAGGTGGACCTCGACGTCGAGCGGCCCACGGTGGGGCCGCCCGAGGTCGGCCTCGGTCTTGCGGACGGCGTCGAGTTCGACGAAGAGCATCGGCACCTGGGGCGGGGACAGCACGCTCACGCCCCCGATTATCGGGTGGCGGCCACCTCCGGCTGCGCGGCCTCCTTGAGCAGCGGCTTGACCCGCTCGCCGAACTTGGTGACGCCGTCCACGAAGTCCGGCCACGTGAGCAGGGCGCCGGTGATCCCGGTGGTCACGGCGATCTCGTCGAGCTGCGCGGCGACCCGCTCGTAGGAGCCCTTGATGACCGGGAGCGACAGGAACGCCATGTTCCCCTCCGCCGCCGGACGCTCCAGCGACGCGAGCAGCTGCGCGGAGGTGCCGTCGGGGTTGGTGTCCAGCGAGGCCCCCGTCGTCATGTAGCTGATGGCCTCGAGGTCGGCGTTCGCGACGATGTGGTCGCAGAGCGCGTCGGCGGCCTCGTCGGTCTCCTCGGCGATGATGCAGTAGAGCGCGAAGGTGCCCACGTCGCGTCCCTCGCCCGCGCTGAGGTCGCGCACCCCGCCCGCGATCGACCCGACCTTCGAGCGCTCGGCCATGATGAAGTTCCGGTCGCCGTACTTCGCGGTGAACGCCTGCCCGGCGGGCGACTGCCCCGCGCACACGACGGTCGGGGTGTGCAGCGGCTTGGGCCGCATGTCGGCCTCGTCGAAGTCGAAGAACTCGCCGTGGAACGTCGTCGGGCCCTCGCTCCACAGGGCCCGCAGGACCTGCACGTACTCCGCGGCGTACTCGTAGCGCCGGTTGAAGTAGTCGTCGCCCGGCCACAGGCCCATCTGCGTGTACTCCGGCTTGTTCCAGCCGGTGACGATGTTGAGCCCGCAGCGCCCGCCGGAGATCTCGTCGAGCGTCGCGACCATGCGGGCGGCCATGATCGGGTGGGTCGCGAGGGTCGTCACCGACGGGTAGAGCCCGATCCGGTCGGTGACCGCCGCGAGCCCGCCGAACAGTGTGAACGACTCGAGGCACTCGCCCCAGAAGTCGCTCGGCCCGCCCGTCCCGCGGTGCTTCATCATCGACAGCACGAAGTCGAGGCCCTGCTTCTCGGCCTCCTGCGTGATCGCGACGTTGTGCGCGAAGCTGGGCCGGTACTGCGGGCTGCCCGTCGAGATGATGTAGCCGTTCGTGGCGTTGGGGATGAACACGCCGTACTGCATCTATCTACCTCCGAGGTGGGTGAGGGCTTCGGCGAGTCCGACGACGTCGGCGTACTTCGCGTCGAGATCGGCCAGGTTGTTCTCGTGCAGCGGCGCGCTCCGGTCACCGCAGGCCTCCGCGACGACGACGGGGCGGAAGCCGGCGGCGAGCGCGTCGGTCGCCGTGGCGCGCACGCAGCCCGAGGTCGAGACGCCGGCCACGACGACCGTGTCGATCCCCCGCGCGCGCAACGTCCCCGCGAGCGAGGTCCCGGCGAAGGCGGACGCATGCTGCTTCACCAGCAGCGCGTCGTCGGCCGCGGGGGCCAGCGCGAGCTCGCCCCACCCGCCGTCGGCACCCTCGGCGAAGCACGCGAGCGCGGGCACCTTCGCAGCGAAGAAACCTCCGTCGGACAGGTCGGCGGCGTACTGCACGACCGTCCAGACGACGGGCACCGTCGCCGCCCGCGCCGCCGCGACCAGCTCCACCGTCGCCGCGAGCACGCCGTCCTGCTGCCCGTCGAGGAAGAACGGCCCGCCGGGCTCGGTGTAGGCGCGCACCAGGTCCACGACGACGACGGCGGGGCTGCTCCCCCAGCCGACGCGTCCGGCGAAGTTGCTGCCGTGCGGACTGGTCGAGTTCCGCTCCGCTGCATCTCCCCGAGGATTGCTGCTCATCGCGTCACCATCACCGCTCGGGCGTTGCCGATGTGGCTGCGCATGACCGCGCTCGCCCAGTCCGCGTCGCCCACGCGCAGCGCGGCGACCATCTCGACGTGGTGGGCGAGGCTGCGGGCCAGCGAGGCCGCGTCGTAGGCGTGGAAGGTCCTCAGGACGACGGGGGTGTGCACCACGTTCGCGAGCGCGGTGGACAGCGCCGGCGCGTCGGCCACGTCGAGCAGCCGGGCGTGGAAGTCACGGTTGAGCGGGACGAGGGCGTCGAGGTCCTGCTCCGGACCGGGGGCGCCGACGGCGACCATGCGGTGGGCGAGGTCGTCGAGCGCGTCCAGGTCGGCCGCGGTGACGCGCGCGGCCGCGCGGCCGGTCGCCTGCGGCTCGAGGGCGAGGCGGACGTCGAAGATGCCGTCGAGGTCGGCCGTCGAGAAGCTCACGACCCGTGCGCCCCGGTGTGGCAGCACCTCCACGAGCCCCTCGGCGGCGAGCCGGGACAACGCCTCGCGGACCGGGGTGCGTGAGACACCGAGCCGGTCGGCGATCTCGACCTCCCCGAGGTGCGCACCGGGGACGAGCTCGCCGCGCAGGATCGATTCCCGGAGCGCGACATGGGCGCGGCTCGTGGTCGTCGGCACTGCATCCTCCCTCCGGTCGTTGTGTGCAACGTAGGGTGTCGGGCGGCACAGTTCCAGGAAAAGTTTGCGCGGTTGTACACAACGAGGAGGGACGGGTCATGGCGGATCTGCTGAGCCACCCCAGCGGACGTCGGGCGCGGTTGCGTGCGCTGCTCGGGTCGGGACGCCCCGTCGTCGCCCCCGGGGCCTACGACGCGCTCACCGCGCGCCTCGTGGAGCAGGCCGGGTTCGACGTCGTCTACATGACCGGCTTCGGCACCACGGCCTCGTTGCTCGGGCGTCCCGACGTCGGGCTCCTCGGGCAGGCCGAGATGGTCGACAACGCGCGGCGGATGGCGTCGGTGATCGACGTGCCGCTGATCGCCGACGCCGACACCGGCTACGGCAACCCGATCAACGTCATCCGCACCGTGCGCGAGTACGAGCAGGCCGGCGTGGCGGGGCTGCACCTCGAGGACCAGGTGATGCCGAAGAAGTGCGGGCACCTGGCCGGCAAGGAGGTCGTGCCGCTCGAGGAGATGGTGGCCAAGATCCGGGCCGCCGTGGACGCGCGGACCGACCCCGACCTGGTCCTCATCGCCCGCACCGACGCCGCCCAGATGTTCGGCGTGGACGCCGCGATCGAGCGGGCCCGGGCGTTCGCCGACGCCGGGGCGGACCTGCTGTTCGTCGAGGCCCCCACCTCCGGCGACGACCTGGAGAAGGTCGCGTCGGCCCTGTCCGGTCACCCGCTCGTGTTCAACGGCGCCGAGGGCGGGCGCACCCCGCTGCCGCCGCTCTCCCGGCTCGCCGAGCTCGGGTTCGCGCTCGTGCTCTACCCGGTGTCGACGCTGCTCGCCGCCGCCTCGGGGGTGCGCGAGATGCTGGAGCACCTGACCGAGCACGGCTCCCCCACCGGCGCCCTGGAGCAGCTCGACGTGCCCGGTCTCGACGCCTTCACCGAGGTCGTGGGGATCTCCGAGGTGCGGGAGCTGGAGCAGCGCTACCGGTAGGTGGCTTCGCCCTGTGAGCGCACCTGCGGGTCCACCGTCGGGGCCGGGTCGCCCCCGGTGCCCGGGACGGTCCGGGTGCTCGTCGCGACGTCGTACCGGTCGGTCCCCAGGTCGTCGAGGTCCGGCACGAGGACACGCCCCCACCGCCGGCCGGGCTCGTCGGGCAGGCGGGTGTCGAGCTCGCGCAGGGATCCGACGGCCTCCAGCCCGGCGAAGCTGCCGCCCGAGTCCTGCCCGAGGAACAGTCCGCCGGTGCCGCCCGTCCAGCGCTCCGGGACGATGTCGCCCGGCGGGCTGGGGTTGGTGGTGCGCTCGCCGGGCACCGGGTCGAAGGGTGCCGTCGGCGTGGTGATGATCGCGCCGGGGGTCTGCGCGACCCCGCCCGCGACCCGCGGCAGCGCTCCCGCGCACGGCCACGCGAACGCGATCGCCCAGTCGACGAGCACCGGTCCGCGGTCGGCGAGCCAGCGGTCGAGCGGCTCCGGTGCGACGACCCGCGGGCCGGTGAAGGCGATCCAGCCGCCCGTGTCGGTGCGGTCGTCGGTCGCGCGCAGCCGCACACGGTCGGCGCCTGCCGGGACCTCGGCGGCCGGGACGGTGACGGTGCGCCAGCGGTCGAGCCGGACCCCGGCGTCCTGGAGCCGCTCCTGCTCGGCGGTGCCCGCGTAGCCCCGGTACCCGCGGTCGGGTTCCGGGTCCTCGACGACGGGCCGTTCCCCGACCACCCGGTCACCCCGCCCGAACTCCCAGGTCAGCGAGGCGCCGTCGGAGGTGCGGCCGGCGACGCCGACGGCGAGCTCCTCGTCCCCGGTGGGCCGGGTGAGCCCGAACCAGCCGGTGGTCATCTCCCCGACCGACCCGTCCCCGTCGGCGCGGCTCCCCCACGTGAAGCGGCCGTCGCGGGTGTCGGGCGTGCCGTCGGTCCCGTCCGTCTGGTCCGGTCGCAGCGGGGGCGGGTCGACGGCCCCGCCGTCCGCGACGAAGCCGGACATCGTCGCCGTCGACCCCCGGACCGGGGTGAGCGGCCCGGCAGGAACGGTCTGCAGCACCTCGACGCGGTCCTGCAGCCCGCACGCTCCCGGCGTCCCGGCGAGCTCGGCCCGGTTCTGCGCCGCGAGCGAGTACCGGTCCCCGCGGTCGGCGGCCGTGGCGAAGGACGAGCCGAGGAGCAGGACCGAGACCACCACGACGACGACGGCGGTCGCGGCGGGGACCAGCGGGGCCGCGGCCACCGCGGCGGCGACCAGCGGCGGCCCGTCGTCGGGGGCCCGCTGCCACCGCACCACGACGACGACCGCCACCACGGCGGCCACGACGGCGACCAGGAACCAGAGGGCGACCGCGTCGAACGGGTGCTGCGGGCCCGTCGACCCCGGCATGCCGAACCCGGAGTAGGCCCACCAGGCGTTCGGGCCGGCGAAGGCGAAGGCGCCGCCGAGGGCGAGCAGCAGCGCCGCGACACCGGCGGTCGCCGCGACGACCCGGTCGCGGTGCCGGCTCGCCCGCCACAGCGCGACGGCCGTGGCCACGATCCCGATCGCCCCGAACCCGGCGAGCGCGCCGTAGTGGTGCGACCACTTCGAGGGCGTCACCGCGAGCAGGCCGAACCCCGCCGGCAGCAGACCGAGGAGCAGGACGGACTCGCGGCCGAGCACGCCGTCGCAGGACCGCCCCCGCTCCGCCCCGGAGCCGCGCGCCAGCACCACCAGCCCGGTGCCCGCCAGCACCAGCCCGACGACCACCGGCACCCGCTTGGCCGCCGCGCCCCAGGAGTCCTCCCCGAAGAGGTAGCCGTAGCGCAGCCACTCCGCGTACCAGGGCTGGTTCGGGCCGATCTGGCGGTGGATCTCGGTCGCGACGCCGAACCCGTGCCACGACTGGTCGGTGAACACGACGACGAGGGCGACCGCGGCGAGACCCACGACCACCGCGACGTGCGCCGCCGGCAGGACCGCCTGCGTCACCCGGGCGACCCGGCCGTCCTCCCGCTCGCCGGCGGTCAGGGCCCGCAGCACCCGGGGCAGGCAGAGCAGGAAGGGCGCCGCCGTCATGACCCCGGAGGGCGCGACGGTGATCGTGAGCGCCGCGGCGAGGGCGGCGACCGCGAGCAGGACGACGGGGTGCCCGACGACGTATCCGGTGGCCGGGCGGACCGCGCGGAGCACCAGGGCGGTCACGACGACCGTCCCGAGCGCGACGACGGGCTCCGGGCGCGTCCCGAGGTCGTAGGGCAGCCACCACACCGCGAACGCCACCGCGGCGAGCGCACGGACCGCCACGCTCCGACCGGCCGGGCCGAGCGCGGGCCGCAGCACGCCGCGGGTCAGCACCACCCAGGTCAGCAGCCCGGCCAGCACGCTCGGCGTCCGGAGCGCGAGCGGACCGATCCCGTCGTCGAGGAAGCCCGCGAGGAGGCGCTGGTTGGTGGCGAACGGGACCTCGGAGGCGTTGAACCAGCGGTAGTAGTTGCCGACGTCGCCGTCGCGGATCTCGCGGGCGATCACCGCGGCGAAGCCGTCGTCGTCGGTCAGCGGGCCCACGATCGACCACCAGGCCAGGCCGACGGCGACGACGGCGTCCACCGCGAACCGGGCGAGCACCCACGGAGCCGCGACCGTGCGCAGGACGGCCGCGCGGACCCGTCGTCGGGCCCGGCGCCAGCGGGTCCGCGCGATCGCGAGACCGCGGACCGAGGCGAACTCGCGGAGGGTCCGGTCCCCGCGGCGCGGCGGGGCGAGGACGCCGGCGAGCAGGACGAGCAGCAGGCCGACGAGGGCGAGCTGGGGCTGAGCCGTGAGGAGGGCCGACTTCTCCGGGGCGGGCGCGTTGTCGAACCACGCCGGGGTCCGGGCCGTGAGGGCGAGCCCGTCGGCGTCGCGGCCGGTGAGGTCGGTCGTGGCGGCGAAGACCTCCGGGACGGGGGCCCCGGGGACGGTGGCCGCGACGCGGTCGCCGACGGTCACGGTCAGGCCGGAGGCGTCCGCGACGAGCCGCAGCCCGCAGTTGTCCGCCGGGACCTCGACCGGCACCACGCGCCCGCTCGAGATCACCTGGAGGGCGGCGGAGCCGTCGTCGGTGGCGGCCCGCGTCCGCACGGCGAGGGCGTCGGCGGGGGCGCCCACCGTGGTCGCGAACACCGTCGTGTCCGCGGTCCGGGCCCGCGCCGCCTGCACGGCCCCGCACGGGACGGTCACCTCGAGCGAGACCGGCCGGTACGGGACGAGGAACAGCGTCGTCGGCTCGGGCGCCGCTCCCGCGCGCGGCCAGCTCACCGTCGACGTCGACGACTCCACCGGCGCGCCGGGCACCGCGAGGGCCACGACGACGGACGCGATCCCGACGACCAGGGCCGCGAGCGCGGCGACGAGGCGCAGCACCCGCCGCAGGGGCGCCCGGTCGGGGCGGGTGGGCGACGGGCCCTCCGGCGGCGGCTCCTCGAGGAGCGGCGCGCTGATCCGCTCGGTGGGCGAGGTGGTCGTCAGGAGGAGGCTCCCGGGGATGCGGACGGCGACGTCGGATCACTCCGTCTCCGCTCCAACGACCGATCCGGTTCGATGGATGATGCCGCCGATCAGGTGATCACACCGGGCCGAGCGCGGCCCGCATCCGGTCGATCTCGATCTGCTGGGTGCGCAGCAGCGTCCGCGCGAACTCGGAGAGCGCGCCGGGTGGCCCCGCGAGGTAGTCCCGCGCCATGGTCAGGGCGCCCTCGTGGTGGGCGGTCATGGTCTGCAGCCACAGGCGGTCGAAGGCGGGTCCCGACGCGGCCCGGAGCCGGTCGAGCGTGGCGGCATCGGCCATGCCCGCCATGCCGGCCATGGCCCCCGTCGGCGCCGGGGTCGGCGCGCCGCGCAGGTTCAGGAATCCCTGCAGCTGCCCGACCTCCTCGACCTGCTCCCGGTCGATGCGGAACGCCAGGTCGGTGACGGTCGGGTCGGTCGTCCGGCCGGCCACCAACGCCGACAGGTCGAGGGCCTGCTCGTGGTGCGGGATCATCATCGTGGCGAACCCGGCGTCGTCGGCCGCGGGGGCGGGCGTCGCGGTGGGGGTCGCGGCGCAGCCCGCCGTCAGGAAGGCCAGGAGGACCAGGAGGGCGCGGAACACGGTCCCACCCTGCCCGAGCGGCTGTTGGCGCGCCGTACACCCGGCGGTGCTGGTCAGCGCGCCACGGAACGAGTAGGCACGACGCGTGACCTCCTCGATCGACCTCCGCCAGGTGTCCAAGCGCTGGGGCTGGATCCTCGCCGACGGCATCCTCGGGGTGATCGTCGGCCTGATCGCCCTCGTCTTCCCCATCGCCACCGTCCTGGTCCTCGCGGTGTTCCTCGGGATCGGCCTGCTGATCTCCGGGATCATCGAGGCGACCGTGGCGCTGCGCGTGCAGCACGGGGCGCCCGGCCGGTGGTGGGTCGTGATCTTCGGAGTGATCACCGCGCTCGCCGGCATCCTGGTGATCTTCTTCCCGGGCACCGGCGTGACGATCATGGTCGTCGGCCTGCTGCTGTGGTTCCTCTTCGCCGGGATCAACGACCTCTTCGTCGCCGCCCGCTCGAAGGAGCACCGCGGCTGGAACATCGGCATGGGTGTGCTCGCCCTGCTCGCGGCCGTGATCCTGCTGTTCTCGCCGGGCGCCGCGGTCGGGACGATCGCCCTGCTCGCGGGGTTCGGGTTCCTGCTGCGCGGCGCCTCCGAGATCGGCCTCGCCCTGAGCCTGCGGCGCGCGTCGCGCTGAAGCCGACCCGATCGGACGACCCCTCGTCGGCGGGCCGGCTCCTAGGGTCGAGCGGCATGATCCACATCGCGACGTTCTGCGGCCAGTGCAACTGCGGCTGCCCCGAGCTCTACCTCGACCCGGCCGCGGACGACGACCGCCGCGTCGTCATCACCGACGACTTCGGCCAGCGCATCCAGATGAGCCTGGTCCAGCTCGCCGACCTCGTGGCCGACGTCCGCACCGGGGTGCTCGACGAGGTGCTGGCGGGCGCCTGACCCCGGAACGAGCGAACGGCACTCTCGCAGCATCGATGCGCGCGAGAGGGCCGTTCGTTCGGATCCGGAGCTACGTCCCCCGCAGCTCCCGGCGCAGCAGCTTGCCGGTCACCGTCTTCGGCAGCTCGTCCCGCAGCTCGACCTGCCGCGGGTACTTGTAGGCCGACATCCGCTCCTTGCAGAACGCGATGAGCTCGTCGGGCTCCGCCGACTGCCCGGGGCGCAGCGAGACGAACGCCTTCACGGTCTCGCCCCGGTACTCGTCCGGGACCCCGACGACGGCCGCCTCGCGGACCGCGGGGTGCTCGTAGAGGACGTCCTCCACCTCGCGCGGCCAGACCTTGTAGCCGCCCGCGTTGATCTGGTCCTTCTTGCGGTCGACGACGTAGAACCAGCCCTCGGCGTCCATGTACCCGACGTCGCCGGTCTTGAGCTCGACGACGCCGCCCGGCCCGCGCAGGGCCTTCTCGGTCTCCTCGGGCTTGCCCCAGTACGCGGGCACCACCTGCGGGCCGCGGGTGACGATCTCCCCGACCTCCCCCACGTCGGCGTCCGTCCCGTCGTCGCGCACGATCCGCACGACGGTGTCGAACACCGGCACCCCCACCGACAGCGCGCCCGAGGCCTCGTCGACCGGCGCCGTGGCGCCCAGCGGCACCCCGTGCGACGGCGAGTTGGTCTCGGTGAGCCCGTAGAAGTTGTGGATGTAGTGGCCGAACTGGTCCTGGAAGGCCTTGACCGTGGACGGCGGGATCGGCGCGCCGCCGCTGTAGACCTTGACCATCGACGACAGCGCGTCCCGGTCCACCCCGGGCGCGTTCATCATCGCGATGAACACCGTGATCGACCCGATCGAGAACGTCGGCCGGTGCTCCCGGATCGCGTCGATCACGACGCCGGGCTCGAACCGGTAGGCGAGCACCAGCGGGCAGGGCAGCAGCAGCGCGATCGCCATGTGCCCCACGACGCCGGTGATGTGGAACAGCGGCGCCACCCCGAACACCGAGTCGTCCCGCCCGAGCTGGATCCAGTCCCGGTAGGTCTGGGCGTTGAACACGATGTTGGCGTGCGTGTTCATCGCACCCTTGGGCGGACCCGTCGTCCCGCTCGTGTAGCCGAGGAAGGCGACGTCGTCCCCGCTCAGCTCCACCGGCTCCGGCGTCCGACCGCGGAACTGCTCCAGCACCGTCGTCAGGTCCTCGGCCCCGTCGCAGTCGATCCGCTCCATGCCTGTGAAGAGGCGCTCGTCGTGCCGGGTCTGGAACTCCAGCGCCGACGTGGTGAACGCGGTCCGGACGCTCGTGTTCGGCAGCACCTCGCTCGCGATCGACCACAGGTCCTCCTGCGCGACGATCGCCGTCGCCTCGCAGTCGGTGAGGATCGTCGTGAGCTCCCGCTGCCGCGACATCGGGTTGACGCTGACGACGATGCCGCCGGCCTTCCAGGTCCCGACGACGACCACCAGCACCTGCGGGATGTTCTGCAGGTACGTGGCGAGGCGGTCGCCCTTGGCGAAGCCGCGCTCGGTCAGGGCCACGGCGAAGGCGTCGGAGAGCTCGTCGAGCTCCCGCAGCGTCAGGCCGCCGTCGAAGTACCGGACGATCCGGCAGTCCGGGTCGCGCTCGACGGCCGCGCGGACCATGTGCAGCGCGCTCGGGTACTCGTTCGTGACCGCGCCGTGGTTGTAGTCGTCCCGGTAGCGCGCGAGCCAGGGCTTCTCCTCGTAGACCGAGGTCATCGGATCACCACCGGGTTGACGGGCGACCCGGTCGCCTCGTGGATCTTCAGCGGCGCGGCGGTGTAGAGAAAGTCCCAGCGGCCGTCGGCGGCGCACGCGTCGGCGAGGTCGTCGAGCCAGATGATCTCGGCGAGGCTGATCCCGAGGTTGCGCAGCAGCGACGCGTGCAGCGGGAGCAGGACGCCGGTCTCCGGGTCCGCCGTGACCTCGTTCGCGATCGTGTCGGTGACGAGGTTCGGGATCTCCTTGGTCTGGAACCACTCGACGAGTTCGCGGGAGTAGGTCAGGCCCGGCTCCACGAAGTCCTCGTAGAACTCCTCGGCGGGGGTCGCGTAGAAGTACTTCAGGAACCCGGTGCGCACGAGCAGGATGTCGCGGTCCTCGATGGAGGTGCCCTGCTTCGCCGCGGCCTCCTCGAGGTCGGCGTGGGTGAAGGTCTCGCCCTTGTCCAGCCACTCCTTCCCGCGGTGGCGCGCCATGTCGACGAGGACGCCGCGCCCGGCGATCCCCCGCTCCGCGATGGGCAGGACCGAGGCCCAGCTCATCCCGCCGCCGTTCGTGGTGTCGGCCGAGCGGCCGTTCCACAGCGTGTCGTCGTACCAGGCGTGGCCGAGCGCGTCGTACTGCGAGGACCCCTGGAGGAAAATCTCGGCCTTGTCGTCGGTCGCGCGGAGGCCGCCCGGGAACGACGGGCCCTGGCCGGACTCGAACAGCTCCTGGTCCCACACCATCTCGCGCTTGATGCCCTCCCGGCCCGGAAAGACCGGGTCGCCGTGCGGGTGGCCCATCGGGCACTGCAGCGTGAAGACCTGCCCGTTCTTCACGCTCGCGACCCCGCGGAGCACCTGGGCGGCGTCGAGGTAGTTCAGCGAGCCGACCTCGTCGTCGTCGCCCCACTTGCCCCAGTTCTTCGGGGGGTTGTCCCCGAGCAGCTCCGCCATCGAGGGTGCGTCGGCCATCGTCTGTCTCCTCGTCGTCGAGTGCGTGACCCGGATCTCACGGTGCCATGCGCATGTGGCGGCGGGAAGCCAGGAGCGGGATGGATTCGATCTTCTCCTCGGTCAGCTCCTCCCACGCGATGCCGGGTTCGTGACGGTTCTCCCGACGGCAGGCGTGGCTGCGTTCCGCGGTGAGGAACAGGTCCAGCGTGACGTCGTGCCCGACCGTCGGGATCGCGTCGACGACCTGCAGCTCGTGCACGGTCGTGACGACGGGGGTGTCGGCCCGGATGAGCCCGGCGGCGAACGCGATCGCGTACTCCAGGTCCGAGAACCCGCCGCCCTTGCCGAGCCGGGCACCGTCCTCGGTGACCGCCACGCAGCCGGTGACGACGAGGTCGACCGGTTCCAGGTCCTCCACCGCCACCGTGCGTCCGGCCGCGCTCGCACCCTTGATCGACGAGGCCTGGCGCGGGGTGCGGCCGCCGAGGTCGTCCGGGTCTTGAGCAGGAGTCAAGGGGAGCACGCCGATAGGGGGTTCTCCTCGGCGAGGCGCGGGACGGCCATGTACACGGTCTTGCCGTCCTCGAGCGCCCGCTGCCGGACGGGCCACTGCGCCGAGTCCGGGTTGCACTTGAGCGTGCGGGCGTTCCGCCAGACGTCGGTCTCCCGGAGCCGTTCGGCCGCCTTCTCGGCCCCCACGAAGTTCGGGATGCGGTTGCGGGCGCCCGGGAAGCGCGCCTGCTTCTCCTCGGACAGGCGCGCCCACACCTGCTCGCGCAGCTCCTGCTTCGCGGCGAGGGTGTCGGCGTCGCCGCCGGCGTCGTGGTCGTGGGCCTTCGGCATGCCCGGATCCTCGCGTGCCGGCGAGCGGGCCACGCGGCGCACTCCGCAGGACCGGTGCGACCGATCCCGGTTCCACGGCACGTCTCGAACTCACGGGTGACGCTCGGTGACCGCCGACCGACGACCGGACGTGGGATTGGGTGCTCACCCCCGGAGGCATCCGCCCTGATGAGCATCCCCACCACGTCCCTGCCCGACGGCACGCCCGTCCCGGTCCTCGGCGCCGGGACCTGGCACTACGCGGAGGACCCGTCCCGCCGTCGGGACGAGATCGCCTCCCTGCGGGCGGCGCTGGACCAGGGGATCACGCTGATCGACACCGCGGAGATGTACGCCGACGGCGGGTCGGAGGAGCTGGTCGGCGAGGCCCTGGCCGGACGGCGGGACGAGGCGTTCCTGGTCGACAAGGTGCTGCCCTCGCACGCGTCGCGTCGGGGCACGGTCGAGGCCGCCGAGCGCGCCCTGCGCCGGCTGCGCACCGACCGGATCGACCTCTACCTGCTGCACTGGCGGGGGCGCTACCCGCTCGCCGACACCGTCGCCGCCTTCGAGGAGCTGCAGGCCGCCGGAAAGATCGGTGCGTGGGGCGTCAGCAACCTCGACACCGACGACATGGAGGAGCTGGTCGGGCCCGCCGGGGGCCGGGCCGTGGCCACCGACCAGATCCTCTACAACCTGACCCGCCGCGGCCCCGAGTACGACCTGCTGCCGTGGTGCGCCGGGCACGGCGTCCCGGTGATGGCCTACTCCCCCGTCGAGCAGGGCCGGCTCCTCCGCGCGCCCGCGCTGCGCGGGATCGCCGACCGCCACGACGCCACCCCCGCCCAGGTCGCGCTGGCCTGGGTGCTCCGCCGCCCCGGCACGATCGCGATCCCGAAGACCTCGACGCCGGAGCGCATCGCGGAGAACCGCGGGGCCCTCGACGTGCACCTCACCGACGACGACCTCTCGGAGCTCGACGCCGCCTTCCCGCCCCCGGACCGCAAGCGCGCCCTCGAGATCCTCTGAGCACGTGGCCGATCCGAGACCACTCGTTACTCCGAACGAGCTATCAGAGGTTCGCCATACGGCCTAGCGTTCGCCGCGTCCGCAACCCCGCGGACCCCGGCGAGAGGCCACGCATGACCCACGACGAGTTGATGGCGGAGGCTTGCCGGCTGGCGGCGGAGTCGGTCCGCAAGGGGTGGGGCGGCCCGTTCGGCGCGGTGCTCGCGAAGGACGGCGAGATCGTCGCGCGCGGTCAGAACCGGGTGCTGCTCACCGGCGACGTCACCGCCCACGCCGAGGTCGAGATGCTCCGCAAGGCCGCGACCGTGCTGCACCCCTACGCGCCGACGATCGCCCCCGAGCAGCGCGCCGAGGGCCACCTCGCGCTCGTCCCGCGCCCGGAGGGCTCCCCGGACGTCGTCGAGGCGCGGGCCCGGATGTTCATGGGCACCGAGGTCTACACCAGCGGCATCCCCTGCCCCATGTGCATGGGCGCGATCTACTGGGCGCGCTGCGACGCCGTCTACTTCGCCAACGACCTCGAGGCCACGCGCGGGGCGGGGTTCGACGACCAGTTCCAGTACGAGGACTTCCAGCGGCCGCTGTCCGAGCGCCGCATCAAGATCGAGCAGCTCCGCCCGGACCTCGGAGCGGCGGTGTACGAGGAGTACCTGACCGTCCCCGACCGGCACCCCTACTGATGAGCGTCGACCGGGCGACCGACCTCGTCACCGTCGTCGTCGCCCACCACGTCCCGCACGACGACGAGGCCGCCTTCCTCGCCTGGCAGCACCGGATGACCGACGCCGAACGCCGGTCCCCGGGCCATCGCGGTACCGAGCTGCACCCGCCGGTCGCCGGGGTGCAGGACGACTGGGTCGCGGTGACCCGGTTCGCCTCCGAGCACGACCTGGAGACCTGGCTCGACTCCCCCGTACGCGCCCGTCTGATCGGCGAGAGCGAACGGTTCCACCACTTCCGGCTCCAGCGGGTCCCGGCCTCCTTCGGGAGCTGGTTCCCGACGACCGGTGCGCCCGGCCCGGTCACGCCGTCCTGGAAGACGGCGCTGTCGGTGCTGGTCGGGCTCTACCCGACGGTCGTCCTGCTCACCCTCGGACTGTCCGCGCTCTGGCCGGCGGCCCCGTTGTGGGCGGCCCTGCTGGTCGGCAACGTGACGTCGGTCAGCGTGCTGACGTGGATCGTCATGCCCCTCGTCACCCGGGCCCTGGGCCGGTGGCTCGAACCGGCCCCCGGCGCGCCGCAGCCGCGGACCGACGTGCTGGGCACGCTCGTCTCCCTCGGGGTGCTGACCGTGGCGGCGGCCGTCTTCGCCCTCCTCATCTGACGGCCCTACCCACGGGTAGCCGGCCGTGGTGGGATCAGGGGATGGCGCCCACCCACGTCGTCACGAACCAGGCTCCCGACCTCGTCGGCTTCGACGCGGCCGCCGACCCGCCCCTGCTCGAGGCGGTCGAGCGCGAGGGCGCGGGATGGTCGCTCGACGAGCTGCACGAGACGGGGCGGCGCGTCGGCAGCGCCGAGGTCCGCGCGTGGGCCGACGCCGCGCACCACCACGAGCCGGTCCTGCGCACGCACGACCGGTTCGGGTACCGGGTCGACGAGGTCGACTACGACCCGGGCTACCACGCCCTGCTCGGCGAGGCCGTGTCCCGCGGGTTCGCCGGCGCGGTGTGGGAGGGCCGGCCGGGGCAGCACGTCGCCCGTGCGGCGGGGTTCCTCGTGTGGTCGCAGGCCGAGGCGGGTCACGGCTGCCCGGTGTCGATGACGCACGCCGTCGTGCCCGCGCTGCGCGTCGCGCCCGAGCTGTTCGCGCAGTACGGGCCGGGCCTGATGTCGCGGGTCTACCAGCCCGGACTCGCCGAGCCGACGTCGAAGGCGGGCCTGCTCGCGGGCATGGGGATGACCGAGAAGCAGGGCGGCTCCGACGTCCGCACCAACACGACGACGGCGACGCCGAACGCCGACGGCACCTACTCGCTCACCGGCCACAAGTGGTTCACCAGCGCCCCGATGTGCGACGTGTTCCTGGTGCTCGCGCAGACCGCCGCGGGGGTGACCTGCTTCCTCGTCCCGCGGATTCTCCCCGACGGGTCGCGCAACGCGTTCGCGATCCAGCGGCTCAAGGACAAGCTCGGCAACCGCTCGAACGCCTCCAGCGAGCCGGAGTTCGACGGGACGATCGGGTTCCGGGTCGGCGACGAGGGCCGCGGGGTCCGGACGATCATCGAGATGGTCGCCTGCACCCGGCTGGACAACGCCCTGGGCTCGGCGGCCGGGATGCGCGACGCGGTCCGGCGGGCGGCGTGGCATTTGCGGCACCGGTCGGCGTTCGGGTCCGCGCTGATCGACAAGCCGCTGATGCGCGCGGTGCTGGCGGACCTGACCGTCGAGTCGGAGGCGGCGGTCGCCCTGGCGATGCGCCTCGCCGGCGCCCAGGACCGTTCCGTCACCGACGAGCACGAGGCCGCCTTCCGCCGCATCGGCGTGACCCTGGGCAAGTACTGGATCTGCAAGCGCCAGACCGCGGTCGTCGGCGAGGCGCTGGAGTGCCTCGGCGGCAACGGATTCGTCGAGGAGTCGGGCATGCCGCGCCTGTTCCGCGAGTCGCCGCTGAACTCCATCTGGGAGGGCTCGGGCAACGTCAACGCCCTCGACCTCCTCCGGGTGCTCTCCCGCGAGCCGGCCGCCCTCGAGGCCTACCGCGCCGAGGTCGAGCTCGCCGCGGGCGCCGACCACCGGCTCGACGCGGCGTGGAAGGCCGTCCAGGACGACCTGCGCGACGTCGCCGAGGACCGCGCCCGCTGGCTCGCCGAGCGCCTCGCGATCGTGCTCCAGGGGTCGCTGCTGGTCCGGCACGCGCCGACGGCGGTCGCGGACGCGTTCGTCGGCTCCCGCGTCGCCGGCGAGCACGGTGCCGCCTTCGGCACGCTCCCCCGGGGCGTCGACGTCGACGGCATCCTCGCCCGGGTCCCGCTCGGGTAGGTCTTCCCGACGTCGGGTCGACTCGGTGTGCGTCGCGCACACACTCCGCTCCCTCGAGGCCACAGGTCTGCACACCCCAGCGCGTCGCGCACACACTCCTCGGCCGCAGGGGCGACGGCGGCTGCGACCAGGTTCCATGATCTCGTCGATGGGACCGTCATGGCCGTATCGAAGATCGACATCAGCCATGGCGGCCACTCGACGTGATCATGGAGGCCCGGGCGGGCGGCTCACCGATCTGGGTGCGGGACGCGCTGGGGTCGCCGGCACCGACCGTGCCCCCCGGCCGAATGTGTGCGCGACGCGCAGCAGCACCGGATCGGGCCGTCGTCGGGGTCGTTCCGCGAACGGCCGAGCGGCACTAGCGTTCCGCGCACCATGAGTGAGCTGCTGCCCGGTGTCGAGGCCGGGACCGTCGACGCCCGTATCCGCATCCACCACCTGACGTCGGGCCCGGCGGACGGGGAACCGGTCGTGCTGGTGCACGGCAACCTGTCGACCGGCCGCTTCTTCGAGCACCTGATGAGCCCGGCGAGCGACCGGTGGCGGTTCCTCGCCCCCGACATGCGCGGCTTCGGGCGCACCGAGGCCGCCCCGATCGACGCGACGCGCGGGCTCGGCGACTGGGCCGACGACCTCGTCTCCTACCTCGACACCCTCGGGATCGAGCGCCCGCACCTCGTGGGGTGGTCGACGGCGGGGGCGGCGATCGCCCTCGTCGCCCGGCAGCGACCGGTGGCGAGCCTGCTCTTCCTCGACCCCGTCAGCCCCCACGGCTACGGCGGCACCCACCCCGACGGACGGCCCTGCTTCGAGGACTTCGCGGGGTCGGGCGCGGGCGTCGCCAACCCGCAGTTCATCGCGAGGCTGCGCGAGGGCGACCGGTCCGCCGACTCCCCGCTGAGCCCGCGCAACGTCATGACCGGCACCTACTGGTCGCCCGACGTGACCCTGCCGGCGGAGCGCGTGGACCTGCTGGTCGACGAGATCCTGCTGTCGCGGATCGACGAGGACGGCTACCCGGGCGACGCCACGACCTCGGAGAACTGGCCCGGCGCCGCCCCCGGCACGCGCGGCCTGCTGAACGCGCTCTCGCCGAAGTACTGCGACTGGTCGTGGCTGCCCGAGCTCGACCCGTTGCCGCCGGTGCTGTGGACGCACGGGACGCGGGACGTGGTCGTGGCCGACGGGTCGATGCTCGAGCTCGGCACGTTGGGGCAGGCCGGGATCGTGCCGGGCTGGCCGGGCGCCGACGTGTTCCCGCCGCAGCCGATGGTTACGCAGATCCGGGACGTGCTGGCGGCCTACGAGCAGGCGGGCGGCCGGGCGCGGACGGAGATGTTCGCGGAGTCCGGGCACGGCCCGCACATCGACGCCGCGGACCGGTGGCTCGAGGTCGCGACGGAGTTCTGGGCGAGTGCGTGACTCCCGGGAGAGGATCCGCGTGGTCGTCGCCGACGACCACGAGATGTACCGCGACGGCGTCGTCCGGGCGCTGACCGGGAGCGGCTGGATCGACGTCGTCGGGGAGGCCGACGACGGCGAGGCGGCGCTGGCGGCGATCGTCGAGCACCGCCCCGACGTCGCCCTCGTGGACCACCGCATGCCCGGGCTCGACGGCACCGAGATCGTCCGGCGCGCGGCCCGCGACGGGCTCGCCACCCGCATCGTGGTGCTCTCGGCGTTCACCGACGCGACGCTCGTGTACGGCGCGATCGAGGAGGGCGCGGCGGGCTACCTGCCGAAGGAGACCCGTCGTCGGGAACTGGTGGAGGCGGTGCGGACGGCGGCCGACGGCGGCACCGTGCTGCCGGCGGACCTCGCGGCGGGCCTCGCCGGGGAGATCCGGCACCGGCGGGCCGACCGCGGACCCGCCCTGTCCGAGCGCGAGACCGAGATCCTGCGGCTGATGGCGCAGGGTCTGACGACGCCGGCGATCGCGAAGCAGCTCTACGTCGCGCCGAGCACCGTCAAGACCCACGTGCAGCGGATGTACGAGAAGCTGGAGGTCACCGAGCGCGCGGCCGCGGTGGCCGAGGCGATGCGGCGCGGGCTGCTGGAGTGACGGCGGGAGTGAGCACCCCGGCCGAGCGGGCGCTCGCGCAGTTCCAGGCCGAGGCGTCCCGGACGACGAGCCTGATGCGCTTCGGGCTGGTCGCGCTGCTGGCGCTCGCGGGCGTGCTCGACCAGACCCGGGTCGAGGGCGTCGGCTTCTGGGTGGTGCTCGCGGCCTACGGCCTGTTCGCGGTCGGCTGGTTCGCGAAGGTGACCCGCCGGCCGGTCGCGCCGACGACCGGGCTCATCGCGACCACGTCCGACCTCGTCGCCATCACCGTCCTCTCCCTCCTCGCCGGCGGGGGCGGGACCCTGCCGACGCTGGCCTACGTCGTGATCCCCGTGATGGCGGCGTTCCGGTACCGGCCGGCGCTCTCGGCCGGGGTCGGGGTGGCCACACTCGCGTCGTTCGTCCTCACCGCCGCGATCGAGCGGCCCGACATCACGGTCGCGACCCTCGCCGCCGAGGCCGCGGTGCTCACGCTCGTGGCGGTCGCGACGTTCCTGCTCTCGGTCGTGCTCGCCCGGCGCGCGACCCGCATCCGCGCGCTGCTCGCCGACGCCGACGCGCTCACCGCCCAGGTGCTCGACGCCGAGGCCCGCGAACGGCGGCGGCTCGCCGAGGACCTGCACGACCACGCCCTGCAGACCCTCCTCGTCGCCGGCCAGGAGCTCGACGAGCTGGACGGCGCCGAGGCCGCCGACGAGGCGCTGCGCACCGGCATCCGCGAGATCCGCGAGGTCGTGTTCGCGCTGCACCCCTACGTGCTCGACGAGGCGGGGCTGGTGGTCGCGGTGCGCCGGGTCGCGGAGCGGGCGGCCGCCCAGGCCGGGTTCGCGGTGACGGTCGACGGCGGGCTGCTCCCCGCCGGCCCGCACGACCGACTGCTCTTCGGCGTCGCCCGCGAGCTGCTGACGAACGTCGCGAAGCACGCGCGGGCCGGGCACGTGCGGGTGGCGGTCCACGACGACGGCGGCGGCCGGACGCTGGAGGTGTCGGACGACGGAGTGGGCGTCGACCGGTCGGTCCTCGCGGCCCGGCTGGCCGACGGGCACATCGGGCTGGCCTCGACGCGGGCCCGCGTCGAGGGCGTCGGCGGGACCTTCACGCTGGACACCACGGCGCCGGGCACCCGGACCGTCGTCCGGGTGCCGGGGGTCGCCCCGTCCTGAACGAACGGCACTTTCGCGCACATGGATGCTGCGAGAGTGCCGCTCGCTCGCGGCGGCGTGCGGCCGATCAGTCGAACCGCGGCGCCCGCTTCTCGGCGAACGCCGTGAACGCCTCCTGCAGGTCGGCGCTGGGGAGGAAGGCCGCGTTCCAGGCCGCCACGTAGCGCAGGCCGGCCTCGACCCGGGGGGCGCGCTCGGCGTCGAGGACGTCCTTGATGCCGCGGGTGACGAGCGGGGAGTTGGCGGCGATGCGCCCGGCGAGCTCGAGGGCCGCGGCCTGCAGCTCGTCCTCCGAGGCGTACGTGCGGTTGACCAGGCCGATGCGCTCGGCCTCGGCGGCGGGGACGTCCTCGCCGGTGAGGGCGAGCTGGCGGAGGAACCCGTCGCCGACGATGCCGACGAGGCGCTGCAGCGACCCGATGTCGGCCACCATCGCCATGCGCACCTCGCGGACCGAGAACAGTGCGTCGGCCCCGGCCAGGCGGATGTCGCAGGCCGTGGCGAGGTCGACCCCGCCGCCCACGCACCAGCCCTGGACCGCGGCCACCGTCGGCGTCCGGCAGTCGGCCACCGAGGTGATCGACCCCTGCAGCTCCCGGACGTGGCGCAGGAACCACTCCCGGTTCTTCGCGCTCGGGTCGCCCAGCACCCCGCCGAGCGACCCGGCGGCGGCCTGCAGGTCGAGACCGTAGGAGAACCGTCCCTCCACCCCGGTGACCACGATCGCGCGCGTCCCGGGGTCGGCGTCCAGGGCCGCCATGACCTGCGGCAGCTCGGCGAAGAACGTCGGCGACATCGCGCGCGCCACCAGCGAGACCCGGGCGACGTGCTCGGCGGGCCGGTCGACGGCGAGGGTCTCCAGGGACTCGGGCAGGGAGGTCATGCCCCGGACTAGATCACCCGTCGTCGGGACCGCTCAACCCGACCCGTCAGGCGCCGAGCACCCGGTCCAGACCGGTGAGCTTCAGGGCACGGGCGACCTGGCCGTGGACCCCACGCAGCCCGAAGACGCCGCCGCCGGCCGCGACCTGCTGCGAGGCGCCGAGCAGGACGCGCATCCCGCAGGAGTCGCAGTAGGGCACGGCGGTGAGGTCGACAACGAGGTCGAGCGGCCCCGTCGACCGGCCGATCTCGTGCTCGAGCGCCGTCTCGAGCTCGCCGAAGTGCGTGTAGTCGACGTCCCCGGTGACGACGACGAGCACCCGGGGCCCGACGTCGGGGACCTGCTCCTTCTCGATGCGGACCGCGAAGTCCGGCTCCGGCGCGATCACGCCGCTGCCGCCGGGGAACACGCCTCCTGCACGGGCTCGGACCGGAGCAGCGCGACGGTGCGGGGCGAGTCGCCCAGACGCTCGACGAGGTCCTCGACGACCGCCCGCAGCTCCTCGCGGGCGAGGCCGCCCGGGACGGCGACGGTGCCGACCCAGCGCAGGAAGCGGGCCAGCAGACCGGGATCGTCGACGTAGACGGCGGCGGCGAGGAAGTCGACGAGGTGGCCCAGGTCGTCGGCCAGCTGGTCGTCGGCGAGCGGGTCGGTGCCATGGCCGGCCCGCACCCGCGCGGCCAGTCCGGCGACCAGTTCCGGACGGCGGGTCTGGAGCAGTGCCTGCTCCTCGCGGGAGACGTCGTCGACGCGGCCGTCGTCACGCCGCGGCAGGGTGTTCTCGAGCAGGGCCGCCGCGGCCCGGGCGTCGGGCGCCCACCCGTCGGCCCCGACGGCGCCGGCCCACTCGCCCTGCGGGCCGAACGCGGGGCCGCCGGCGAGGATCGGGATACCGGACGCGCGGCAGGCCTCGACCATGCGGCGCGCCGCCGGGAGGCGGGAGGGCAGCGAACTGGAGACCGCGACGACGTCGGGCCCGGTCTCGTGCAGGTGCACCGCGAGCTGGGCGGCGGGGACGCTGGAGCCGAGGAACGTGACCTCCCAGCCGTGCCGGGCGAGCACCTCGGCGAGCAGCCGGGCGGGCAGCGCGTGCCACTCGCCGTCGAGGCAGGCCACCGCGATGCGGCCGATCCCGGTCGGCGGGTCGGCCGGGCGGTGGCGGGCGACGGCGGAGACGACCCGCTCGGAGATGTGGGTGGCGATGTGCTCCTGGACCACCGTCCAGGAACCGGCCGCCCACCGCTCCCCCACCTCGCGCTGGGCCTCGGCGACGACGTCGAGCAGCACGGTCTCCACGTCGAGGCCGGCGTCCAGCGCAGCGAGCGCCACCGCGATCGCGCCCTCCTCGTCGGAGGCGCCCAGCCGGTCGAGGTAGTCCGCGCGCCGTCCGGTCGTCGACGTCGTCGGGGCGGTCACACGTGCCTCCCGCGGGGAGCCTGCAGGGCGAGCAGGGCCACGTCGTCGTGGTCGCGACCGCCCAGCCAGTCGGACAGCAGCTGCAGCACCCGGTCGCAGACCACCTGCGGGGGCGCCCCGACGCAGCCGGCGAGCGCGGCCTCGAGACGCTCCTCGCCGTAGAACTCGCGGCCGCCCGGACCGCCGCGCGCCTCGGTGACGCCGTCGCTGTAGAGCAGGCAGGTCTCGCCGGGGGCGAGGTCGATCTCGGTGTGGCCGATCTCGGCGTCGCGCAGGGCGCCGACCAGCGACCCGGCGACGTCGACCTCCTCGACCCGACCGTCGGCGTGCAGCACGTAGGGCGGCGGGTGTCCGCCCGTCGCGAGCCGCAGCCGCGACCCGCCGTCGGGAAGGGACTCCGCGTCGCCGAGCACCATGGTGGCGAAGCGCGGCATCGGGACCGCGGCGCCGGGGGCGTCGAGGTCGGCGGCGTCGAGCAGGGCGACGTTGAGCAGGCGCAGCAGGGTCGCCGGGTCCTGCTCGACGAGGCGCAGGGCGTGCAGCGACTGCCGGACGCGCCCGGAGAGCACGGCGGCCTCGATGCCCTTGCCGCAGACGTCGCCCAGCAGGAACGGGGTGCGGCCGGCGGCGGTGCGCGGCAGGACCTCATAGAAGTCGCCGCCCACCCGCAGGCTCTCCCGCGCGGGCCGGTAGGCGCTGCCCACGAGCAGGCCGCCGGAGGTCTCGTCGGGCAGGGGCGGCGGCTCGAGGCTCGCCTGGAGCACGTGGCCGAGGTGGGCCTGCTCGCGGTAGAGCGCCGCGGCCGACAGCGCGGTGCCGACGCGGACCGCGTACTCCTCGCCGAGCGGCAGCACGTCGTCGTCGAGGTCGGGGCCGACCAGGACGAGCACCCCCGCGACGACGGTGCCGGGCACCGGGACGGCCACGACCCGGTCGGTCGGGGGCTCGTGCCACACCGGCAGCTCGGCGAGCTCGACGCCGACCCACGGGTCGACCGGGGCCCGGCCGGTGAGCGCCTCGTGCAGGCGCGGGGTGGCACGCAGGTCGGCGCGGGTCATCTCACCGGTGTGCGGGCGCGCCCCGTCGCGGTCGGCGCGCGCCCAACGGACGACGTCCGAGCCGTCGGCGAGCAGCACGAGCACGGTGGGCGCGAGGGTGCCCGCGGCCAGCGACGCCGCGGTGCGCAGCGTGCGGTCGAGGTGGAGCACGCCGTGCAGGGCGCGCCCGGCCTCCGCGAGGAACTGGGCGCGCGCCTGCGCCCGCACCAGCGACGCCGACCCGCGACGTTCCTCGGTGACGTCCCGCAGGTACCAGCAGGTGAGGGCGTCGACGACGGCCCCGTCGTCGTCCAGCCGGACCGCCCGGGCGGCCAGGACGCGGCCGGCGACCTCGGTCTCGAAACCCGGCCGGGCCCGGACGACCGCGTCGGTCAAGGCGTCGTGCCCGGCGTCCGCCACGGGCGTCCCGACGACGAGGCCCGGGAGCAGCCGCCCGGCCGCCGGGTTGGCGGCGTGCACGATCTCCTCGCCACCCGGGTGGGAGGGCCCGGTGACCACGACCGCCTCGGACATCCCGGACAACATCCGTGCGTGCAGGCTCCGCAGCCCCCTCGGCGGTGTCGGCGAGGGAGCCCCCGCCGGCATCGTCGAGTCCATGCGCTCCACGGTATCTCCCGGAGTCCGCCCGACTCACGGGCACGGTGGGTGACGGCCGTCCCGACGGGGAAAGGGAGAGCCATGAGCTCCCTGACCTACGAGCACGCCCGCACCATCGTCGCCGAGGCGTTGAAGCACGGCGAATCGGCGGGCTACAAGCCTCTGACCGTGGCGGTCCTGGACACCGGCGGGCACCTCGTCGCGCTCGGTCGCGCCGACGGGTCGGGCTTCCTGCGCCCCGACGTCGCGATCGCGAAGGCGCACGGCGTCATCGGCCTCATGATGGACAGCCGCGCCATCGCCCAGCGCGCGTCCGACTCCCCCGAGTTCTTCACCTCGGTCGCCGCGCTCGCGGGCGGGAAGGTGTTCTCGGTGCCGGGCGGGGTGTTCATCACCGACGCGGACGGCGAGGTCATCGGGGCCGCCGGCGCCTCGGGGGACGCCTCGACCGCCGACGAGGAGGCCGTCGTCGCCGGCATCGAGGCCGCCGGGCTGACGGCGCGCACGGGAGCCTGAGCTCTCTGCCCTCCGGGGCGGACGGCACTCCCGCTGACGGACTTGAGAGCGGGAGTGCCGTCGGCCCGTGTGCGGCCGACCACGAACGGTTGTGGCCCACCGATCGGTCGGGCTAACTTGTATCTATGTTGTCCACCAGTGGTGCCTCTGCGTGCTCCGCTGCCGACCTCGTGTACCGGCACGTGAAGGACCGCGTGCTGACCGGCGACCTCGAGGGCGGCCGGATGGTGAGCGAGGGCGAGATCGCGGCGGCGCTCACCGTGTCCCGCACCCCGGTCCGGGAGGCGTTCCTGCGCCTCGAGGTCGAGGGGTGGCTGCGGCTGTTCCCGAAGCGTGGCGCGCTCGTGGTGCCCGTCGCCCCCCGCGAGATCGACGAGGTGCTCGACGCCCGGGCCCTGCTCGAGACGCACGCCCTCACCGACGTCGCACGGCGCCCGCACGACCTCGCCGCGCTGGTCGGCGAGCTCGACGACACCATCGCGGTGCAGCAGAAGACGCACGACGACGCCGACCTGGCCGCCTTCGCCGTGGCCGACGCCGAGTTCCACCGGCTCATCGCCGAGGCGGGCCGGAACTCGTTGCTCACCGGCTTCTACCGCGGGCTGCGCGAACGCCAGCAGCGGATGACCGCGGAGTCGGTCCGCCGCCGGAGCACCACCGCGGAGTCGGTGCTCGCCGAGCACCGGATCCTGCGCGACCTCGTCGCCGCCGGCGACGTCGAGGGCTTCCGCACCGCCCTCGTGGCCCACCTGGACCACACCCATCGAGGAGGACACGGCTGATGACGGCGACCCTGCGGACCCGGGACGCGCGACGGCACGTCACGGGGACGAGCTGGCTCCCGGTGGGGCTGGCGCTGTTCGTCGTCGCCTGGGGCGGCAACCAGTTCACCCCGCTGATGGTGATGTACCGCGAGCTCGGCGGGTTCTCGACCGCCACGGTCGACGTGCTGCTCGGCGCCTACGTGCTCGGGATCGTGCCGGGCATGCTCGTCGGCGGTCCGCTGTCCGACCGGCTCGGGCGCAAGCCGCTCATGCTCGCCGCACCGCCGCTGGCGATCGCGGGCAGCCTCGTCCTGGCGCTCGGCGGCGAGGACGTGCCGCTCCTGTTCCTCGGCCGGGTGCTGGCGGGGCTCGCGCTCGGCGTCGCGATGGCCGTCGGCTCGACGTGGATCCAGGAGCTCTCCGCGGCGGGCGGTTCCTCACGCGCCGCGATGTCGCTGACGCTGGGCTTCCTGCTCGGGCCGGCCGCCGCGGGGGTGCTGGCGCAGTGGGCGCCGGTCCCGGAGGTGCTCTCCTACGCGGTGCACGTGCTCGTCGGGATCCCACTCGGCCTGCTGGCGACCCGGACCGCCGAGACCCTCACCGAGCCCTCGCCGGGACGGCTGCGCGACGACCTGCGCATCCCGGTCCGGGGCCACCGCGAGTTCTGGACCGTCGTGGCGCCGGTCGCGCCGTGGGTGTTCACCTGCGCCGGCGTGGCCTACGCCGTGCTGCCCTCGCTGGTGGCCGACGCGGTGCCCGGGCACGCCATCGCGTTCGCGGCGCTGATGACCGCCGTGACCCTGGTGGCCGGCGTCGCCGCCCAGTCGGTGGCGAAGCGGCTCGGGCTCGACGACGCCCGCGGGGGCATGGTGGCGGCGCTCTTCGCGGTCGCCGGGATGGCGCTGGCGGCGTGGACCGCGGCGGCACCGGGCGTGGTGCTCGCGATCGTCGCGGCCCTCGTGCTCGGCGCCGGGTACGGGTTCGCGCTGGTCAGCGGCCTCGCCGAGGTCCAGCGCCTCGCCGCGCCCCGCCACCTCGCCGGGCTGACGGCCGTCTTCTACGCGCTGGCCTACGTCGGGTTCATCGTCCCCGCGGTGCTCGCCGTCGCCTCGCTCGCCGTGTCCTACAGCGTGCTGTTCGGGGTCCTCGGCGGGCTCGGGCTGGTCTCGCTGGCCGTCGTGGCGCGCGCCCGCCGGTGACAGGACCGTCGTGGCCGGCACCGGGTGCCGGCGACGACGGTCCCGTCATGAGCGGGACGGGTGCACCACGGCCTTGAGCGCCATCGGGTCCCGGCGGGCCGCGAGCAGCGCGCCGACCGCGTCCTCCAGCGGGTGGTGCGAGGTCACCATGTCGTCGAGCCGGATGCGCCCGGAGGCCGCGAGGTCGATCGCCGCCGGGTAGACGTGGGCGTACCGGAACGTCCCCTTGACCACGAGTTCCCGCGCCTGGACCACGTCCAGCGGCAGCGTCACCGTGGCCCCGGTCCCGACGAGCACGACCGTCGCGGCGGGCGCGGTCGCCGCCACGGCGAGGTCGATCGCGGGCTGCACGCCGGTGCACTCGAGCACGACGTCGGCCTGGCCGAGCGTCCGGCCGACCGCGGCGAGCCCGGTCTCGTGGTCGTTCGCGTCGACCGTCGCCGTGGCGCCGTACTCGGCGGCCGCCTCGCGGCGCAGCGCCATCACGTCGGTGACCACGACCGCCGACGCCCCGCGGGCCAGCGCCACCTGCAGGCACAGCAGCCCGACCGGCCCGGCGCCGCTGACCAGCACCCGCGAGCCCGGACCGATGTCGGCCTTGGCCGCGGCGTGCAGCGCCACCGACAGCGGCTCGATCAGCGCGGCCGCCTCGTCGGAGAGCGCGTCGGGCACGGGGTGCGCCCGGTGTGCCGGAACGACGACGTACTCGGCGAAGGAGCCGTCGACCGGTGGGGTCGCGAAGAACGCGATGTCCGGGCACAGGTGGTAGCGGCCCTGCCGGCACTGGGCGCAGCGCCCGCACTCGGCCTGCGGCTCCACCGCCACGCGGGTCCCGACGGCGGGTGCGGTCACCCCGGGCCCGACGGCGCTGACCACGCCCGAGGTCTCGTGCCCCAGCACCAGCGGGGCGTGCATGACGAAGCCACCGATGCGGCCGTGGTCGTAGTAGTGCACGTCGGAGCCGCAGACGCTGACCGCACGGACGTGCACCTGCACCTGACCCGGACCGGGTTCCGGGACCTCGCGGTCCTCCAGGACGACGTGGTCCGGCTCGGTCAGGACGGCGACGCGCTGCATGCCGCCCAGTGTGCGCGACTCAGGGCACCTGGGTGCGGATGCGCCGCGCCGGGGTGAACACCCGCAGGTCGAGCATCCCGGGCGGGTCGGCCACGCCCGGTCCGCCGGCCTGCACCCACGCGACGATCTCGTCCTCGGTGTCCTGGTCGAGCACCCCGAGCAGCCACACCGGCTTGCCGCCCGCGCGCCGGCCCTCCGGCGACGGCGAGACGACGGCGACGGTGGACTGGGCGCACGCGTCGAGGCAGTCGCTGAGCTTCACCCGGCCCGCGCCCGCGGTGCCCTCCCGGAGCCGCTCCACCTGGCCGACGTGGTCGACGCCCGGGTGCTTGCGGGTGGTGCCGCAGCAGCAGCCCCGGCAGAGGGTGACGGTGGGGCCCGTGGGGGTGCGCTTCATCGTGGTCCACCCTAGGTGGCTCCCGTTCCGCCGGGCGCTGCCTGCCGTTACGGCCAGGGAACCTCTCCGACGCGGGCCGAGCCCTCCCCGGGACGGAGTCAGCCTGCAGCTGGGCTTCACGCACCCCCGGCGAACCCTCGCTTCTCCCGGTGCCCACGGCGGGCCAGGGTCCGGTCATGGTCGATCTCGACGGTCTCTGGGTCCCGCTCGTCACCCCCTTCACGCAGCGCGACGAGGTCGACCTCGACGCGCTGCGGCGGCTCGCGACGGAGGTTCTCGACGACGGCGCCCGCGGCCTGGTCGCCCTCGGCACCACCGGGGAGCCCACGTCGCTGACGCCGGAGGAGCGGCGCGCGGTGGTCGCCGTGTGCGCCGAGGTGGCGGGCGACCGCGGCGCCGGGCTGGTCGTGGCCGCCGGGACCAACGACACCCGCAGCACCCTCGCCCGCCACGCGGCACTCGCCGACGTCCCCGGCGTGACGGCGGCCCTGACCGTCGTGCCGTACTACGTGCGGCCGGGCGAGCCGGCGGTCGTCGCGCACCTGACGCACGTGGCGGAGCGGTCGCCGGTGCCGCTCGTCGTCTACAACGTGCCCGCCCGGACCGGCCTCGGCCTCGGTGCGGCCGCCCTGCTCGACCTGGCCGGCCACCCGCAGGTCGTCGGGCTCAAGCAGGCCGTGGGCGCGCTCGACCTCGACACCGCCACCGTGCTCGCCGCCGCTCCCCCGGACTTGGCGGTCCTCGCCGGGGACGACCCGTTCATCGCCCCGACCGTGCTGCTCGGCGGGCGCGGGGCGATCGCCGCGTCCTCGCACGTGGCCACCGACCGGTTCGCGGCCCTGGTCGCCGACGGGCTCGCGGGCCGCACGGAGGCGGCGCGGGCGCACCACACGGCCCTCCTGCCGGTGGTGAGCGCGCTGTTCGCCGAGCCCAACCCCGTCGTCGTGAAGGCCCTGCTGCATGCTGCGGGGCGCATCGCCACCCCCGACGTCCGGATGCCCCTCGCCCCGGCGTCACCCCCCGCCCTCGCCCGGGCCGTCGCGGCGCTCGGAGCCGTCCGGGCGCCGTCCGCGGGGCCGCGGGCCTGAGCTGCACCGTCCGTCGCCCGCCTCCGCGGAGCACCTCGCAGGAACGGTGCCGACGGCACCGGTTCCCCGGCACCGCCCGGGAGCCCGGCCGCGGGCGGGCGTGGGTGTCGGGGGGCCGGGTTACCGTGAGGTCAGCCCAGCCACCGACCGCGGAGAGCCCCATGACGACCGTCGCCCCGGCCCCCGTCGTCGCCACCCTGCGGGCGTCGCTGCCCGCGGACCGGGTGGTGGACGACCCGGACGTCCTCGCGTCGTACGCCCACGACGATGCGGAGTGGGCGCCGTGGGAGCTCCCGGCGGCCGTGGTCCGTCCGCTGGACGCTGCGCAGTGCCAGGCCGTGGTGCGGGCGTGCCTGGAGCACCGGGTGCCGCTGGTCCCGCGCGGGGCCGGGACGGGGCTCTCGGGCGGGGCGAACGCCACCGCGGGCAGCGTCGTGGTCAGCGTCGAGCAGATGACCCGCATCCACGAGATCGACCCGGCCGAGCGCCTCGCCGTGGTCGAGCCGGGGATCGTCAACGACGACCTGCGGGCGCAGTGCGCGACACAGGGCCTCTGGTACCCGCCGGACCCGGCGTCGAGCCCGTGGTCGACGATCGGCGGCAACGTCGCCACCAACGCCGGCGGCATGTGCTGCGTGAAGTACGGCGTCACCCGCGACTACGTGCTCGGCGTGCAGGTGGTCAACGGGCTCGGCGAGCTGGTCCGGCTCGGGCGGCGCACCGCGAAGGGCGTCGCCGGGCTCGACCTCGCCGGACTCATGGTCGGCTCCGAGGGCACCCTCGGGCTGATCACCGAGATCACCGTGAAGCTGCGGCCTGCCCGGGCGCCGGAGCAGACGGTGGCGGGCTACTTCGCGAACCTCGTCGACGCCGGCCGCGCGGTCGCCTCGATCACCGCCGCCGGGCTGACGCCGAGCGCGCTGGAGTTGGTCGACCGGACCTGCCTCGAGGCGGTCGACGCCTGGAAGAACCTCGGGATCTCCGCCGAGGCCGACGTGCTGCTGCTCGGGCGCTCCGACGCCCCTGGTGCCGCCGGCGAGGCGGAGGCCGAGGAGATGATCCGGCACTTCGACGCCGCGGGGGCCTCCTTCTCCGCCCGCGCCGCCGACGCCGAGGAGGCCGACGCCCTGTTCGCCGCGCGGCGCCTGGCCTACCCGGCCCTGGAACGGCAGGGCCCGGTGCTCACCGAGGACGTCTGCGTCCCGCGCGCCGCGGTGCCGGAGATGCTCGGCCGCATCCAGGCCATCGGCGAGCGGCACGGCACCACGATCGCCAACATCGCCCACGCCGGCGACGGGAACCTGCACCCGCTGCTGGTCACCCCGGTCGGCGACGAACCCGCCCGTCGGCGCGCCCAGGCCGCGTTCCACGAGATCATCGCCGCCGCGATCGACCTCGGCGGCACCGTCACCGGCGAACACGGCGTCGGGCTGCTCAAGCGCGACGGCCTGGCCGCCGAGCAGTCCCCGGAGAACCTCGCCATGCAACGCGCGGTCAAGGCCGCCCTCGACCCGCACGGCATCCTCAACCCCGGCAAGATCCTGTGAAGCGGGTCCTGGCCGCGCTCGTCGCCGTCCTGCTCGGCACGTGGGCCCTCGGCGTGCTCCGCGCCCTCGCCCGGGTCGCCCCGGAGCTGCGGACCCCGCGGCTGGTGATCTCCTTCGCCTGGCTGCCGCTCGGGGTGGTGCCCGCGATGCGCGCCCGGATGCGGCAGGACACCGACGTCCCGCCCGGGGTCGAGGTGACCGGACGCAGCGCCGACGGGGTGCCGGTGCTGGTCTACGACGACGGGTCCCGCCGCACGCCGAGCGGCGCGCTGTTGTGGATCCACGGCGGCGGGCATCTCGTCGGGCACCCGGGCATGGACCACGACCTCGCGGGCCGGTTCGCCGCCGAGGCCGGGGTGCTCGTCGTGAGCGTCGACTACCGGCTCGCGCCGGAGGACCCCTTCCCGGCCGACCTCGACGACTGCTCCACGGCCCTGTCCTGGCTGCAGGACCATGCGGGCGAGCTCGGCGTGGACCCGGCGCGGATCGCGGTCGGCGGCGCCAGCGCCGGCGGCGGGCTCGCCGCGGCCACCGTGCACCGCGCCCACGACGAGGGTCGGCCGGTCGCGTTCGCCCTGCTCGAGTACCCGATGCTCGACGACCGCACGGCGCTCGCCAAGGTCCCCGGTGGCCGCGGCCGCTTCATCTGGAACGCCCGGATGAACCGGCGGGCCTGGACCGCGTACGTGGGGCGCCCTGCCGGCGACCCCGGGGTGCCGCCCGGGGCCGCCCCGGCCCGCCGACCGGAGCTGACCGGGCTCCCCCCGACCTGGATCGGGGTCGGCGACCAGGACCTCTTCCACGACGAGGACGTCTCCTACGCCGGTCGCCTGCGGGCGGCGGGCGTGCCGGTGGAGCTCGTCGTCGAGCCGGCGATGTACCACGGGGCCGACGCGAACGTGCCGCACGCGCCGGCCATGCGCGCCTTCCGGGGGCTCATGGTCACGGCGCTGCGGACGGCGGTCGGCTGACCCGTCGTCGGGCTACGGCTGCCCGGGCCCCCGCTCCGACGGGGTGGTCGACGGCGTAGCGCCGCGTCCCGTCGGCTCGTCGACGGCGGTCGTGGTCCTGGTGTGGCTCCCGGTGGGCGGGCGGATCAGGGACGGGCGGTGCCGTGGACGCGCGCGGCGTGGCGGGCGTAGAGCCGCGGGGCGATGAGCGGGACGAGGACGCGCGGCACCGCGGGAGCGGCGGCCAGCATCGTCGTGAGGACCTCGGGGTCGCCCTCGTAGGCGAACATCCCCATGACCAGCGGCAGGGCCGGCTTCGGGACCGACGCGGCGCCGTGCTCCCCGACGGCGGCCCACTCGGCCTCCGTGAGGTGCACCGCCGCGAGGGGCAGCAGGGTGCGCTCCTCGAGGTCGAGGTGCTCGGCGAGCAGGGCGTGCAGCTCCTCGAGGGCCTCGACGAGGGCGGTGCGGGTCGTCCCGTCGACCTGCTCCCCCCAGGCGCGGCGGGCCGTCCGGACCCGCTCGAGGGCGGCGTCGATGCCCTCGTGCTGGGCCTCGGCGGCGGCGAGGCGGGGCAGGGCGGCACCGGGGACGCGGTCGCGCAGGACCGGCCAGAGGAGGTCGTCCTCCCCCTCGTGGTGGCCGTGCAGCAGGTCGGCGAGCAGGTCGAGGTGACGGCCGACGGCACGGGCCCGCCGGCGCTCGCCGAGCGGCACCCGGGCGACGGCGGCCGGGGCGAGGCGGAACTCCCGGAGCAGCGCGGTGTGCACGAGGAGCATGTCCCGGACGTCGACCGGTGGCCGATCCGGTGTCCGGGACTCCGGCGGGCAGACCCAGTGGGCCTGGAGGTGGTCCCACCAGCAGCGGGAGTCGTGGCGGTGGAGGAGCTCGAGGGTGTTCGTCGTGGTCATGGCGATGAGCCTGCGGCCGCCGGCGAGCTGGTCCCATCCCAACAACCTGGGGTTCTCCCCCGCCGGTCCGCGGCGCACGATGGTGGCCATGGGGGGATCCCGAGCACTGCTCGACCGACTGCGGCGGATGCCGACCGTGGCCGCGGACCGCGAGGCCCTGGCCCGCACCGTGTACACCGCCGTCGCGCGCCACGTGGCGTTCGACTTCGCCTGCTTCGCCACCACCGACCCGGCGACCGGGTTGATCACGTGGGCGTCGAAGACCCGCGACCTCGGCATCGGCGACGAGGAGTTCGCCGCCACCGAGTACGGGCCGCCGGACGTCAACGGGTTCACCGAGATCGCCCGGCGCCGGCCCCCGGTCGGGGTGCTCTCCGTGGACACCGACGGGCGTCCCGAGCTCTGCCGGCGACACCGCGAGTTCATGGCGCCGCGCTTCGGCTTCACCGACGAGCTCCGGGTCGCGTTCGTCGACCGGGGGGCGACCTGGGGCGCCCTCGCGCTCTACCGCGGTCCCGGCGACCCCCCGTTCACCGCCCTCGAGGGCGACCAGCTCGGCGCGGTGAGCGCGCTGCTGGCCGAGGCGATCCAGCGCTGCCTGTTCCGGGTCGACCGCGACGTCGTGCACGCCGCCGCCGACCCGGGGCCCGCCGTCCTCGTCGTCGACGGCGCCGACCAGGTCACCCACCTGACCCCCGCCGCCGAGGCGACCATCGCCGAGCTGGGCGGCCGCGATCACGGCGAGCTCCCGGCGAGCATGCTCGCGGTGGTCGCGAGCACCCGACGGCAGGAGGTCCCGGGGCAGTCGCGGGTGCTGGGCGCCACCGGGCGGTGGCTGAGCCTGCGCAGCGCGCCGCTGTCGGGCCCGGGCGGCGCCGGCCACGTCGTCCTGACGGTGGAGCCCACGTCCCGCGCCGAGCTGAGCCGGCTCGCCCTCGCCGCGCACGGCCTGACCGCGCGGGAGGAGGAGGTCGCGCTGCTGGTCCTGCAGGGTGCCGACACCCGGACGATCGCCGCGACCCTGCACCTGTCCCCGCACACCGTGCAGGACCACCTCAAGGTCGTGTTCGCCAAGCTCGGCGTGTCCAGCCGCCGGGAGATGACGGCCCGGCTGGTGCTGTGAGTCAGTAGGCGATCGCGCCGGCCTGGCCCGACTTCGCGGCGGCCAGGAACGCCTGCCACTCCGCGCGGGACAGCACGAGCGTGCCCTGGTCGGCGTGGCCGCCGTGGCGCAGCTCCACCCGGCCCGCCTCGATGCGCCACTCCACGCGGTCGTTCCCGGTCGCGAAGCTGCTGGAACGCCAGGCCATGTCCACGTCGTCCACCCTCGGGGTCGTCGGTGATCGTGCGTGGTCGACGCTAGGGGCGACCCGGGACCGCGGGCCGCGGTCTTGACGCCGCGTTGACGTCCGCCGGACCGACGTTGACGTCGCGGAACGGGCCCGTGTTGCCGGGGGGCGTCCGCCCTCTGCGGGCATGTGGGCCCGCCCCGCCGTCGCGAGAGGTACACCAGGCATGTCCGGGTGCCGCCGAACCTGCATGGTGTGCCCCTCGCGACCGAGCCGGCCGGCTGGGCCGCCCGACGATGTGGCGTTCCTGGCGTCCAGTGCCGGCCGTGACGCTCTCCTGTCACGCGGTCGCGGCGGAGGCGGGCACCCCCGGGTGCTCGACCCGGTCCGCCATCCACGGCAGCACGAGCTGGAACGCGGTCGTCGCGAACTGCCACGAGTGCCGCCCCGGCTGCGTCGCCACGGTGCACGCGATCGCCCGCGTCTGCGCCTGGGCACAGAGCTGCCGGGCGGCCGGGAGCTCCTGGCCGGTCGCTCCCCCACCACCGCGGCCGCCGATGCCCGACGTTCCCGACGGCGGGTGGAACGACCCGGGCGGACGCCCGCCGGGCCGGGCGCCGGGCGGTCGCTGCCCGCCGCCGTGGTAGCCGCCGAACCCGCCGCCGCCGTCGGACGAGTCGTCGAACCAACCGGCCGTGTCCGCGTAGGGCGCGTGGGCGGCGAGGACGGTCGCCGGGTCGAACGCGGCCCAGGCCGCGGCGTTCCCGCCGTAGAGCCGGTCGATCGTCTGCTGCTTCGTCCCGACCTCCGGGCCGGCGTCGCCCGCGATGTCGTCGAAGGAGTCGAACAGCTCCGGGTGCATGACGGCGAGGTCGACCGCGCACGTCCCGCCCATCGACCAGCCGACGACGCCCCACGCCCGCGGGTCGGACGAGACGCCGAAGGAGCGCTCGACGTCCGGGACCACGTCCTTCGTCAGGTGCGTGGCGGCGTTGCCGCGCGGCCCGTCGACACACTCGGTGTCGTTGTTGAACGTCCCGCCGGCGTCGGCGAACACGAGGACGGGCGCCAGCCCTCCGTGGGCGGCGGCGTACGCGTCGGCGGTCTGCACGGCGTTCCCGACCCGGATCCAGTCGGCCGGGGTGTTGAACTCCCCGCCAATCATCATGATCGCCGGCAGCACGGGCCGGGGTCCGGACGCGAACCAGGCGGGCGGGAGCCAGACGTCCTCGTCGCGGTGGGCGAACCCGCTCGCCGTCGACGGGACGGACACCTCCACGAGGGCGCCGGTGGCGCGGGCGTGCCCGATCATCCCCGGCAGCGCCGAGGCGTCCACCTGGTCGGGCAACGGCCCGGCGTCGAGCTCGGACCAACCCTCCTGCACCGTCGTCACGTAGCCGACCCACTGGTTGAGGACCAGGGCCACGCACACCACCGCCAGCGGCACCACCAGCACCGACAGCCCGCGGCGCCACCACGGCGACGGGCCCCAGGCGACGAC
Source organism: Actinomycetospora sp. NBRC 106378 (assembly GCF_030269685.1). Lineage (GTDB taxonomy): Bacteria > Actinomycetota > Actinomycetes > Mycobacteriales > Pseudonocardiaceae > Actinomycetospora. The sequence continues at coordinate 689,618 of NZ_BSTT01000002.1, read as the reverse complement.
GACGGCCACCACCGCCGCGACCGTGAGCCCCACCCACACCCAGAGCAGGGCCGGTGCCGGGTCCGAGGCGAGGCCGCTCCCGGCGAACGCGGCCAGTGCGGCGAGGGCGCCGGCGACCCCGAGCACGACGACGGCGGCCAGCCGGAGCCACCGGTACCGGACCCGTCGCCGGGACACCACCAGGGGCACGAGGACGGCGAGCAACGCGACGAGCACGATCGCCTGCACCGTCCACGGCAGCCAGCCGTCGAGCAGGGACAGGCCACGCTGGTATCCCACGCCCGCAGCGTGCGGCCCGACCACGTGATCACGTCCAGAGCCGGCTGTGCGTGGGCTGTGCGTCAGCCGCCGTCGACCTCCTCCTCGATCCGGCTGAGCACGACCGTCCCGACGACGATCGCGATCACGCCCACGGCGAGCCCGAGCAGCCGGACGTCGACCGCGAGGCGCTCCCCGAACACCGTCAGCCCCCAGACCACGGCGACGACGGGGTTGGCGAGGGTGATGCCCGGCTGGGCCCAGAGCAGGTCGTGGGCCTGCAGCGCCTGCTGGAGGAACAGGAAGGACACGGTCCCGCCGACGAGCACCCCGTAGGTCTGCCACGCCGAGAGCACCCCGGACAGCCCGTCGGCGTAGGCCGGGGCGAGCCCCGCGAGCAGGGCGGCGTTGAAGCCGTAGGTCACGCCGGCGGCCGTGCCGAACCACAGCGCGCGCTCCCGGCCCCGTCCGGCCCGCCCCAGCACCGTCAGGACGACGAGGACGACCACGACGACGGCGGTACCGATCAACCAGGCCGCCGTCGAGGCGCTCTGCGGCCCACCCCCCTGCGGACGCAGGCACGCGAGGAACACGACGACCCCGCCCGCCATCGCGGCGACCGCGAGCCACGCCCGCCGGCCCAGCGGCGCGCCGAGCAGCAGCGCGCCCAGCAGGAGCGTGAACGGGAGCTCGACGACGAGGACCGGCTGCACGACCGTGATGAGCGTCAGGGTCAGGGCCACCGCCTGGAGCAGGAACCCGACGAAGTGGGCGGCGATGCCCGCGGTCCAGGCGGGTCGGCGCAGCAGCGCGAGGAGTCCCCGCCGCCATCCCGACGTCGGGTCGTGACGGCGGGACGCGGCTCGCTGCAGCACCGAGCCGGCGGCGTTGCAGGCCGCCGCCGCCACGGCCACCAGCACCCCGGCGAGCAGCATTCCGGTGATGTGCCCACGGCGGGTGCGCCCTAAAGGTGGCGGTCGCGACCCCTACTGCTCACAGGGCGCGAGCCACAGACCCCGCCGGGCCTGTTCGGCGCGGTCCTCCGCGGCGCGCACGGCCGGCATCCGCTCCGGTGGGGCGTCGGCGGCGTAGGCGCGGACGGTCCCGGCCTCGGCGGCGAGCACCGCGTAGTCGTCCTGCGGGAGCGACACCCAGGCCAGCGCCCGGGAGAAGCGGTCGGACCGGCCGTCGCCGGTCAGCGTCACGGCCTTCCCGGCGAGCGTCTTGCGGGCGAACTGCAGGGCCTGCCCCGCGTAGCAGCGGTCCGGCGGCTGCACCCCGAGCGCCCGCACCCGCAGGGTCCGGCCGCCCTCGAGCCGGACGTCGATGGTCACCGGGTCGGCCACCGCGAGGACGGTGGCGGGTTCACCGGCGGCGAGCAGTTCCGGTGCGGCGGCGGGCGAGACGGTCGGCGGCGCGGGCGCCGCGACGGGCGAGGTGGGCGTGACCGGGACCGCCCCGGACACCACCCCGACCCCACCGAGCAGCGCGGCGAAGCACGCCGTCGCGAGGAGCAGGCGCGGTGCCGTCCCGGTCGTCACGCGCGCCAGTGTGACGCACCGTGAAATTCCGCCTGCAACCGGTCACCTTGTGTAGCTCCGGACACCTTTCACCGGCAGCCGTCGCACCCCGAGCACCCCCCGGGGGTAGGGCTGCAGGTCCCCCATCGCGTCACGCGCCGGCGACAGCGCGTCGTATCGAGTGGTCAGCTCCTCCAGGGCGACGCGGGCCTCCAGCCGGGCCAACGGCGCCCCGAGGCAGAAGTGCACGCCGTGACCGAACGCCGTCTGCGCTGCTCCTCCGGCGTCAGCGCCGCGGGCTCCGTGCCGCTGCCCCCCGATCCCCCGGTCCGGGACGAACGCCTCGGGGTCGGCGAAGGCGCTCTCGTCGTGGTTGGCCGAGAGCATCCAGGCGAGGACGAAGCGCTCGGCGGGAATCGTCGTGCCCGCGATCCCGACCGCCTCGGTGGTCACGCGCGCCGTCGCGGTGAACGGGCTGCGCAGCCGCAGCACCTCCTCGACCGCGGCCGGGATCGTCGTCGGGTCCGCTCGCAGCCCCTCCCACACGCCCGGGTGTTCGGCGAAGGTCCGGACGGCGTTGCCGAGCAGCACCGTCGTCGTGATGTGCCCGGCCAGCAGGAGCAGCAGCGAGAAGTTCGCGGCCTCCTCGTCGTCGAGCCCCGCCGCGACCAGCGCGGAGACCAGGTCGTCGGTCGACGCCGCCCGCCGCTCCTGCACGCGGGCGGTGAGGTACGCGGCGATGTCGGCCATCGCCGCGGCGACGCGCTCGCCCAGCGCCGGGTCGGTCGGGTCGTCGACCTGCATCGAGAACAGGCGGTCGGCCCACGCGCGGAAGAGCGGGTGGTCGGCCTCGGGCAGGCCGAGCATCTCCGCGATCACGGTGACCGGCAGCGGGAACGCGAGGGCGTCGACCAGGTCGAACGACCTGTCGTCGGGAAGGGCGTCGAGCAGCCGGCGGGTGATCTCGCGGATCCGCGGCTCGAGGTCGGCGACGCGCCGGGGGGTGAAGGCGGTCGAGACGACGGAGCGCAGCCGACGGTGCTCGGGCGGGTCGATCTGGGTGAGCATCCCCCGCGAGACGGACGCGGTCGCCGGAGCGAGCCGGCCCTTGTCCGACGAGAAGCGGGCGGGGTCGCGCAGGACCGTGAGGACGTCCTGCCGGCGGAACACGTGGTACATGCCGTACCGGTCGCGCCAGACGGGGTGCTCGGCGCGCATGGTCGCGAGCCAGGCCACCAGGGCGGGTTCGTCGGTGGAGTCGGGGGCGACGGCGTCGGCCGGGGCCATCTCGGTCGTGGTCATGGTTCCTCCGTAGACCCGCCGGCCCTGCCCGGGAAGAGGGTGCGGCCCCCCGGTTCCCCCGGCATGATCGCGACCCATGACGAGGACGGTGCGGTTCTCCGAGCTGGGTGATCCGTCGGTGCTGCGCCTCGAGGAGGTGCCCGATCCCGAACCCGCGCCGGGCGAGCTCGTCGTCGACGTCGCGGCGATCGGGCTGAACCGGGCCGAGTCGATGTTCCGGCGCGGCACCTACATCGAGCAGGCGAGGTTGCCCGCGGGTCTCGGCTACGAGTGCAGCGGGACGGTGTCGGCGGTGGGCGCCCCCGGGCGCTTCGCCGTCGGCGACCGCGTCAGCGTCGTGCCGGGGTTCTCGATGAACGACTACTCGGTGTACGCCGAGCGGGCCCTGGTGCCGGCGCGGGCCGTCGTGCCGCTGCCGGAGAGCACCTCCTGGGTCGACGGCGCCGCGGTGTGGATGCCGTTCCTCGTGGGCTACGGCGGGCTCGTCGAGACCGGCGGGCTGAAGGCCGGGGACCACGTCCTCATCACCGCCGCGACCTCCAGCGTGGGGCTCGCGGCGATGGCCGTGGCACGCCGCGTCGGGGCGATCCCGATCGCGACGTCGCGCTCGTCGTCCAAGGCCCCGCAGCTCCTCGACGCGGGTGCCGCGCACGTCGTCGCGACCGGCGAGGAGGACCTGGTCGAGCGGGTCCTCGCGATCACCGGCGGCCACGGCGTCGAGCACGTCTTCGACGCCGTCGCCGGGCCGGGCGTCGCCGACCTCTGCCGCGCGACGGCGCCCGGGGGCATCGTGACGATCCACGGCCTGCTCTCCGGGCAGCCGACGATCTTTCCCGCCGAGACGTTGCCGGATCTCTGGATGCGCAGCTATACCCTCTTCGCGATGACGCACGACGAGGAGCGACTGCGCCGCGCGGGCGAGTTCGTGGGCGCGGGACTGCGCTCCGGCGACTTCGCGCCGCAGGTCGACCGGGTGTTCGCCGGTCTGGACTCGATCGTGGAGGCGCACGAGTACCTGGAGTCGAACGCCCAGGTCGGGAAGATCGTGGTGACCCCCTGATGAGCATCTCCGGTGATTCCGGCGTCCCCGACGAGGCCGTGCACTGGTTCTGCGCGCACGTCCCCGACATCTCGGGCGACCTGCTGTTCGAGCGGATCACGGGGGGTCGGTCGAACCTGACCTACCGGGTGACCGACGAGGACGGCACCACGTGGGCGCTGCGGCGTCCCCCGCTCGGAGGGGTGCTCGAGACCGCGCACGACATGGGCCGCGAGTGGCGGTTCCTGTCCGCCCTCGCCCCGACCGACGTCCCGGTGCCGCCGCCGGTGGCGTTCTGCGACGACCGCGACGTCGCCGGCGTCGACTTCTACGTCATGGACTTCGCGCCGGGGCGCGTGCTGAACAGCGTGTCCGACGCCGCGTGGGTGACCTCCGACGACGTCAAGCGCCGGATCGGCGAGTCGACGATGGACGTCCTCGCGGCGCTGCACGCCGTGGAGCCGGCGGAGGTCGGGCTCGACGACCTCGCCCGGCCCGGCAACTTCGTCGAACGCCAGCTCAAGCGCTGGCACCGTCAGGCCCACCAGTCCGCCGTCGAGGACCTGGCGGCCATCGATCGCGCCCATCAGGCCCTGTCCGAGCGCGTCCCCGAGCCGCCCGCCAACCGCATCGCGCACGGCGACTTCCGCTCCGGGAACATCTCCTACCTCGACGACGGGTCCGCCGCCGCGGTCTTCGACTGGGAGCTCGCCACCATCGGCGACCCCTACTGCGACCTGGGGCACATCCTCGTCTCGTGGTCGCAGCCCGGCGACGAGGTCCCGGCCGCGCTGCCCAACCCGACGGAGCTCGGCGGCTTCCCCACCCGGGAGGACCTGATCGCCCGCTACGAGCAGGCGACGGGGGCGAAGCTGCCGGACATCGACTTCTACATCGCCTTCGCCCGCTGGCGCGCGGCCTGCATCCACGCGGGGGTGTGGACCCGCTACCAGGCCGGCGACATGGGCGATGCCGCGGACGCCGACGAGGTCACCGGACCCGAGGCCATCGTGGCGCAGGCGGAGTCGGCGCTGGCGCAGCTGGGGCTCTGACCGCCCCCGGGCGCCGGCGCGGCCGGGCTCCGAGCGCCCCCTGCGCCGCTGCGCCGCCCCCTGGCCGCGATCACCCACCGCTCCCGGTGGACACACGATCGGACGAGTCCGGACGAAGCGCCGCTGTGGTGCACGGATCGGGGTCGGGGCGGATCTACACGGTCCGCGCGGGATGGCAAGTGCCCGAAGGGACGCAGATCCGCCGCCGTCCCGTCCAGCATCGCGGCGATGCCATTCCGCTCGAGATCCGCTTACACGAACAATGCACGGAACTCGATGCTCCGATGGAGTGGTCGGCGCCCGTTTCCTGACGTAACGACAAGTTCACCGGTCGCGCCGTCTCTCGAAACCTCGCAATTGCTTGATGAGATCCATCGGGTCACTGCGAGGATGGGGGAGACAGTTGGTGCTCGCCGACCGTTTCGACCACGAAATCAACGTCGTCCGGGCGGGCCGCTATCACGGCTGGCGCGGAGACTTCTGGCCCCCGGCGCATTCCTATTCGGTGATCCCACTCGATCTCGGGCCCGCGGCGCAGGAGGTCGTCGCGGAACTCGGACCGCACCTGCTGACCGGGCTCGCGGATCTCCGCGACGCGGTGGAGGACCAGTGGACGGCCGTGCGCGGAGGCGAGGACCCGGGCCGCACCCGGTTCCCGCGTCCCGCTCCGGCGGCGGAGGCCATGCGCCGGATCGCCGCGCTCATGCCGCCCGGACCCGACCGCACCGCGCTCGAGATTCGGGCTCGCGCCCTGCTCGAGGGCTACTCCGACGAGGACCTCCAGGCCCTCGTCGGGATCGAGGAGGACGTCGTCGTCGTCGCGGGCCGGATCGCGACGTGGATCGGCAAGGAGAACACCGGCCTCCCGACGGCCTTCGCGGCGGTGCGCGAGCCCGAGCAGCAGCAGCAGGTGACCGCAGCCCTCGCGACCCTGGACGCGGTCCGGGCCTACGTGCGCGACCTGCACCCGGACCTGGAACTCTCCCCCGTTCCCGCCTTCGTCGCCTGCCGACTGTTCTTCATGGCCGGAGAAGGCGAGCGCCACCCCAAGCACATCGCCTATTTCCTTCCCGAGGACGAGGGGATCAAGCGCTCGCCGTTCAAGAAGACATACTATTTCGGCAACACCCACCGAGTTCTGCTCGAAACCGTGGGCAGGTCCCTCGCCGAGCGCCACCTCGCCGTCGGACACCTCTTCGACCCCACCGAACCCGGTTCTCGACACATTCCGACACTCGGCGTCCTGGGACACGAGATCGGGCACGGGGTGAGGCGGCCCGGCACGCGGTTCAAGCCGCTCAACGCCGCCGACCGGTGGGCCTCGGTGGTGTTGCAGGAGGTCCTCGCCGACGTCTTCGGCGCGCTCGTGCTCGCCGACGTCTGGGTCCGCGAGCTGGGGGTCGACCAGGACGACGCGATCGCCTACTACCTCGCGGAGTGCCTGCGGTACGCCGACCGCGGGTCGGGCTCCTTCCCCGACAGCGACGGGATGCTCCTGCAGCTGTCCTACCTCGTCGAGGTCGGCGCCCTCGACCTCACCGAGGACGACGGCGTCCGCCTCGCCGGCGAGCCCGGGGCGGTCGTCGCCGGGCTCCGGTCCCTGGCCCGGGTCCTCGCGGACGCGGTCCTCACCGGCACGGCCGAGCCCGCCGTGGCCCTCTGGCGGACCTTCGGGCCCCGGAACGGGGCCCTGGCCCCCCTGGTCGACGCCCTGCGCCCGGGGGCGCTCCCGACCGTGGACTACCTCCAGGAAGCACTCTCGGCCGCCACCCCCACCCGCTGAAGGAGGACCCCGTGAAGCAGGACCTGGACAGCGTGCACGACTACTACTGCGCGCCGCGCACGGAGCGCGAGGACGCCACGGTGTACGAGATATGGGAGTCCGGCGGCGCGTTCAACGACTCGATCACGCCGTCGACCTACGTCCCGGAGTACCGGTCCCACATCGTGCTGAAGCTGCTGTCGGTCACCCCCGACGACGGCTCCGTGTTCTCCATCGGCTGCGGCAACGGGTTCGTGGAGGCGGATCTGATCGCCCACTCCCGTGCCGTGCGGGCCATGGACTGCAACGACGAGGCGGTGCGTCTGACCCGGACCAAGGGGGTGGACGCCTTCTCCGCCGACTTCTTCGAGCTCTCGGCCGACGACGTGGTGGGGACGACCACGCTCTACGCCGACGGTCTGCTCGGGCACCTCTTCGACACGGCCGAGCACGTGCGACCGGCCCTCCAGAAGATCAAGAGCCTCGCGCTCCCGCCCGGGACCCAGCTGGTGTTCTCCAACGACTCCCCGCGCGACGCGACCGCCGCCTTCGCACCGCACGAGCGTGTCGCGAACTTCTGGTTCGTCTCGCGGGACTACCTGGCCGAGGAGCTCGCCGGGGCCGGCTTCGACCCGGTCGAGTCGTACTACTTCCCCTACTTCCGGCCGATCAGCGGGATGCGGAACCGGACGATCTGCATCGCCCGGGTCCCCTGACGTGCCCCTCTCCCCCGCCTTCTCGGCGCGGCTGCTGCCGCTGCTCGACGACCTCGTGCGCACCTACGGCACCCCGTTCCACCTCTACGACGCCGCGGGCATCGTCGCCTCCCACCGGGAGGTGACCGAGGCGTTCGCCGGCGCCGGGCACCGCCAGTACTTCGCCGTGAAGGCCCTGCCCAACCCGGCGGTCCTGGCCCTGCTGCGCGACGCGGGGAGCGGCCTCGACTGCGCGTCGGGGACGGAGCTGCACCTCGCCGAACGCCTGGGCGTCCGCGGGGACGACCTGGTCTTCACGTCGAACAACACCGCCCTGCCCGAGTACCACCAGGCGCTGGCGGCGGGCGCGGCGATCACCTTCGACGACCGACCCTTCGCCGAGCGTCTGGACACCCTGCCGCACACGGTGTCGTTCCGCGTCGCCCCCCACGGGGCGGCCGGCTCCCACCTGATGGGGGACGCGGCCGGCTCGAAGTTCGGGGTGCCGGTCGACGACCTCCCGGCGGCCTACCGGTCGGTCCGGGCGCGGGGCGTCACCTCGTTCGGGCTGCACGGGATGAGCTGCGCCAACGAGTCCTCGGCCGAGCGGGCGGCGCAGGCCGCCGACGACGTCCTCGCCGTGGGGGCCGGGCTGCGCGACCACGGCATCGACCTCGACGTGGTCAACGTGGGCGGCGGCCTCGGCATCCCCTACCGGCCGGGCGAGGAGCCCCTCGACGTCCGGCGCTGGGCCGGGGCCGTGATCGCCTCCCGCGACCGGTGGTTCCCCGACCGGGCGCCGCAGCTGCGCACCGAGCTCGGGCGCATCGTGACGGGGCCGCACGGCGTGCTCGTGACCCGCGTGATCAACCGGAGCCGCAAGCACCGCGAGGTCGTGGGGCTCGACGCCTCCATGTCGGCCCTGATGCGTCCCGCGCTCTACGGCGCCTACCACCACATCACCCTGCCGTCGACCGACGACCGACCGCTCCGCGCCGTCGACGTGGTCGGGGGCCTCTGCGAGAACATGGACAAGTTCGCGGTGAACCGACACCTGCCCGACCCCCGGCCCGGCGACATCGCCCTCGTCCACGACACCGGCGCCCACGGGCACGCCATGGGCTTCACCTACAACGGACGGCTCCGGCCCGCCGAACTCCTCCTGACGGCGGACGGCGACGTCGTCGAGATCCGTCGGGCCGAGACGTTCGACGACTACGTCAGCACGGTGCGCTGGTCGCCCGCGTCCGTCCTCCCGGCGGGTGTGCGGTGACCCCCGTCGACCTCGCCGACCTGCCCGGGGCTCCCCTGGACCGCGCCCGCCTCGACGACGCGTACGCCCGCCGCGACCAGTTGACCCCGGCCGAGGCGGCCGACCTGGCGCCGGTCGTGGAGGCCGGGCTCGTCGACCTCGACGCCGGCCGGCTGCGCGCCGCCTGGCCCGTCGGGGACGACTGGGTGGTCGACACCGGGGTGAAGAAGCTGATCCTGCTCTCCTTCCACCTGCGGTCCAACGTCGTCGCCCGGGGCGGCCCCGCCCGCCCCGTCAGCTACGACAAGGTCCCGCTGAAGTTCGAGCACTGGACCGACGAGGACTTCGCCCGCGCCCGCATCCGGGTGGTCCCCGGTGCCGTCGTGCGCCGGGGCGCCTACCTCGGGCCGGGCGCGGTCCTCATGCCGAGCATGGTCAACATCGGCGCCCACGTCGGGCCGGAGACGATGGTCGACACCTGGGCGACGATCGGGTCCTGCGCCCAGGTGGGCCGCCGGTGCCACATCGCGGGCGGCGCCGGGATCGGCGGCGTGCTCGAGCCCGTCGGCGAGGAGCCGGTCGTGATCGAGGACGACGTCTTCGTCGGCGCCCGCAGCGAGGTCGCCGAGGGGGTGCGGGTGCGGCGCGGCGCCGTCCTGTCGATGGGGGTCTACCTCGGACGCTCCACCCCGATCATCGACCGCGCCACGGGGGAGGTCCACCGCGGTGAGGTGCCACCGGACGCGGTCGTGGTCCCGGGCTCCCGCCTCGACACCGTCGACCCGGGGCTCGCGACGTACGCCGCCGTCATCGTCAAGTACGCGGACGCCGGCACCCGGGCGAAGCTGGACCTCGACGACGTGTTCCGGGCGCCCCGGTGACCGCACCGAGCGCCTTCGCGCGCCTCCGGGCGCTGCTGGCCGACGTCGCTCCCCCCGACGACGTCGTCCCCGTCGCGCTGCACCTCGGGGAGTGCCGGCTCGGGACCCCCGACCACCTGCTGGCCCCGGTGCGCGACCCGGCGGCCTGGACGAGCTACCCGCCCCTGGGCGGCACCGGCCCGCTCGTCGCGGCGTACCGGGACTGGCTCGTGCGGCGGTTCGGCGGGGCGGGCGCGGCCCGGTGCGCCGTCGAGCCCACCCCGGGGACCAAGCAGGCGAGCGCGACGCTCCTGGCCCTCGCGGTCGCGGCGGCCCGGGACCGCGGGGCCGACCGGCCCGCGGTGCTCGTCCCCAACCCCTTCTATCCCACGTACCTCGCGGCCACGGCGGCCGCCGGCGCCCGGGCCGTGCTCTACCCGGCCTCCGGAGTGCCCTCGCTCGCCGCCACCGTCCGGTCGACCCCGGGCCTCGCGGCGGTCGTCGTCTGCCACCCCGGCAGCCCGGGCGGCGAGGTGCACGACCCCGACGTCCTGCGCGCCGTGGCCGCGGCCGCCGCCGAGGTGGGAGCCCTGCTCCTGGTCGACGAGTGCTACGTCGACCTCGCCGCCGTCGACGTCCCCGGGTTCCTGTCGGCGGTCGAGGCCGGACCGGGGCCGTACGCGGTCCTGCACACCCTGTCCAAACGCTCCGGCGCGCCCGGCCTGCGCAGCGGGTTCCTCGCGGGCGACGTCGACACCGTCGCCCGCTACGCGGAGCACAACCGGTCCTGCGGGGTGTCCTCGGCCGCCCCGGTGTGTGCGGCGGCCGCGGCGCTGTGGGCCGACGACGTCCACGTGACGGCGATGCGCGCGGGCCTCGCCCGGGCCTGGGACGTCGCCGACGAGGTCCTCGGGGACCTTCCCGGCTACCGGCGCCCACCGGCGGGGATCTTCCTCTGGCTGCGGCTCCCCGGGACGGCCGACGACCTCGACGTGGCCCGGCGGCTGTGGCGCGACCACGCCGTCACGGTGATGCCGGGGCGGTACCTGACCGCTCCCGGCGACCGGGGGGCCGACCCGGGCGTCGGTCGCGTGCGCCTGACCCTCGCGGTCCCGACCGGCACGCTGCGCCCGGCCCTCGTCGCCCTCCGCGCGGCGGTCGCCGGCGCTCGTGACGTCCGGACGCTCGCCGATCGGGGGGCACGATGAGCGGGCTCGTCGCCTGGGTCGACCATCGGCGCGACCTCACCGCCCACGCCGCGACCGTGGCCGCCATGACGGCCACGGCGGCCCGACGCGGTCCCGACGGCGGGGACTGCTGGATCTCCGCGCAGGCCGCCCTCGGGCGCCGGGAACTCGTCACGACCCCCGGCGGCACCGCCCGCGGACCCGCGGTCGCGGCGACGGGCACGACGCACGTCGTCCTCGCCCACACCGGGCGGCCGGACGACCTCGCCGGGCTGCGCGCCGCGGTCCGCGGCGCCGGCCACGACCGGTCGGGCGGCCCCCTGCGGACCGCCGGCGAGGTGCTGCTCGGCGCGTACCTCGCCTGGGGTCCGGACTTCGTCGACCGTGTCGAGGGCACCTTCGCCGTCGCCGTCTGGGACGGCCGCGACCGACGGCTCACCCTGGTCCGTGACCGGCTCGGCGTCCGCCCGCTCTACTACGCGCCCTACGACGGCGGGGTGCTGTGCGCCTCGGACCCGCACGGCATCCTCGCCAACCCCCTCTTCGAGCCCCGCCTGGACACCGAGCGGCTGCCGTTGCTCCTGCAGCCCCGCCTGGCGCTGCCGGGAGAGACGCCGCTGCTGGGGCTGTCCGAGGTCGGGCCGGGTGAACGCGTGGTCGTCACCGACGCGGGAGTGCGGCGCGACCGGTGGTGGCGCCTGCGCAGCCGCCCGCACGAGCGGACCCGGGAGCAGACCGTCGGCGACGTCCGGGACGTCCTCGACGAGGTCGTCGGCCGCCAGGTCGACGACGCCGCGGGGTACGCCGCCATGCTCTCCGGAGGGGTCGACTCCACCTCGGTGGCCGCCCTCGCCGTGGGGACGCTGCGCCGGGCCGACCCCGGGGCCGCCCTCGACTCGTACTGCGTCGAGTTCGCCAGCGACCCCGAGCACTTCGCCGCCACCGAGCTGCGCCCCGAGGTCGACGCGCCCTACGCGGCCGCAGCGGCGTCCGGGCTCGGGCTCCGCCACCACCGCGTCACCGCGGGCCTCGACGACCTGCTGACGACGATCCCGGCGACCCGGGACGCCCGCGGGCTCCCGGGCTGGGGCCAGTTCGACGCCTCGATGCACCTGCTCTTCGCCCGGATCGCCCGGGACCGCCGCGTCGTGCTCACCGGGGAGGCGGCCGACGAGCTCTTCGCCGGCTACCCCTACTACTTCAAGCCCGGCCTGGTGGAGCGGCCGACGTTCCCCTGGCTCGGCGACGGCCCCCGGCTCGCCGATCTCCTGTCGCCGGAGGTCCGGGCCGTGGTCGACCCCCGGGCCGACGAGGCGGCCCGGTACGACCAGCTCCTCGCGGACGTGCCCCGGCTGCCCGGGGAGGACGCGCTGTCCGCCCGCATGCGCGAGGTGATGTACCTCGGGATGGCGGGCCCGCTGGCGGTGATCCTGGACCGCCAGGAACGCATGAGCGCCCACAACGGCGTGGAGGTGCGGTTCCCCTTCTGCGACCACCGCCTGGTCGAGCTGCTGTGGAACGTCCCGTGGTCGATGAAGGGCACCGGCGAGCTCAAGGGGTTGCTGAAGGACGCCGTGGCCGACGTCGTCCCGGGGTCGAGCCTGCGACGCCGCAAGAGCGCCTACCCGCACGTCCACCACCCCGAGTACGACCGCGGGCTGATCGCGGCGGCCCGGCGCATCGTCGGGAGCCGCGACTCGCCGCTGGGGCCGCTGTTCGACACCGCCCGGGTCAGCTCCCTGCTCGACGAGATCGAGGCCGGCCAGCTCCGGTCCGAGCTCCCCGGGGGCTCGAGCGGACCCCATCTGCTCATCCAGCTCGTCGAGGCCGACGCCTGGATCACCGAGCACCACGTCGCCGTCGCGTGAACGCCCGCCCGACCGAGGAGGACCCGATGCTCGACCTCGTCCCGCTCACCGACACCATCGGCACCGAGGTCCGGGGGGTCGACGTCACCGGGCCCATCCCCGCCCGGGACCTCGACCGGATCTACCAGGCGTGGATCGACACGACGATCCTGCTCTTCCGCGGTCAGCGGATGACCCAGGAGCAGCACGTCGCGTTCACCCGGCGGTTCGGCGAGGTGGTGAGCTACACCAGGCCCGAGTTCAACGAGGACACCAGTCCCGACATCCTCGTGCTCTCCAACATCGCGCGGGACGGCCGCCTGATCGGCTCGCCGGTCAGCGGCCGCGTGTGGCACAGCGACGGGCACTACCTGCCCGACCCGCCGGCCGGCTCGATGCTCTACGCGATCGAGGTGCCCCCGGAGGGCGGCGACACCAGCTTCACCAACATGATCGCCGCCTACGAGGCACTGTCCGCACGCACCAGGTCCGCGATCGAGGACCTCCGGGTGGTGATCTCGCGGGTGCAGTCGAGGCCCTACAACTATCCCGACCGGCCGCCGGTCACCGAGGCCGAGCGCGCCTCGTGGCCCGACGTCACCCACCCGCTGGTGCGGACGCACGAGGTGTCGGGGCGCAGGGCGCTCTACTGCGGGGGGAACGTGCCCTGGCGCATCGAGGGGCTGCCGCCCGAGCGGAGCGCCCCGCTGATCACCTTCGTGCAGGAGTTCGCGGTCCGTCCGGTGTTCACCTACCGGCACCGGTGGCGCGCCGGCGACATCGTGCTGTGGGACAACCGCAGTGCCATGCACCGGGCCTCCTGGTACGACGGCGAGCGCTACCACCGGCACATGCACCGCACCACGATCGCGGGCGGCGTCCCCGCGGTCGTCGGCGCCGCGCGGGCCACGACGGGCGCCGCATGAGCGCCGGGACCGCCCATGCCGCGGTGCACGACTACGTCGTCGTGGGAGGCGGCGCGGCCGGCTGCATCGTCGCGGCGCGCCTGTCCGAGGACCCCGGCGTCAGCGTGCTCTGCCTCGAGTCCGGTGCCGAACGGCGCAACCCGCTGCTCGCGGTACCGGCCGCGGAGGTGCTCTGGATGGGCTCCCCACGCTACGACTGGTCCTTCGACACTGCCTCCGACCCGACCATCGGCGGCCGCTCCGTGCGGATCCCCCGGGGGCGCCTGCTCGGCGGCTCGAACGCCATCAACGGCATGCTCTACGTCCGGGGCCAGCGCGCCGACTACGACGACTGGGCCGCGGCGGGGAACCCCGGGTGGGGGTGGACGGACGTCCTGCCCCACTTCCGCGCCCTCGAGGACTCGGAGCTCCCCGGCCCGACGCGCGGTGTCGGTGGACCCGTCCCGGTCGGGCTCCCCGGCGGACCGGACGAGCTGTGCGACGCGTTCCTCGCCGCCGCGGGCTCCCTCGGCCACGGGCACAACCCCGACTACAACGCGGGCGACCAGGAGGGCATCGGGTACTACCAGGCGACCTCCCGGGCGGGGCGGCGCTCCGCGGTGGTGCACACCCATCTCGCGGCCGCCCGTCGCCGTCGGAACCTCACGGTCGTCACCGACGCGCACGTCGTCGCGGTGGACTGGTCGGGCACCCGGGCCACGGGGGTCCGCTACCGGCGGGGCGGGCGCCTCCACGGGGCGCGCGCGGCCCGCGAGGTCGTCCTCTGCGCCGGGGCGGTCCAGACGCCCCACCTGCTCGAGCTGTCCGGCGTCGGGGCCCCGGAGGTCCTGCGGGCGGCGGGCATCCCGACGCGCCACCGGCTCGACGGTGTGGGCGCCGACTACCGGGACCACTACGCCGTCCGCCTGCGGTGGCGGGTCCGCCGCCGGGTCACCTTCAACGACCGCACCCGGGGCACCCGGCTGCTGGGCGAGACGGTCCGCTACCTGCGTGACGGGAGCGGGGTGCTCGGCCTGCCCACGGCCCTCGCCTACGCCTTCCTGCGCTCCGACACGGCATCGGACCGCCCGGACCTGCAGTTCCACTTCGCGCCCGCGAGCTACGGGGCCGGACCGAGCCGGCGCTTCGACGACCGCCCCGGCATGACCCTCGGCGTCTACCCGCTGCGGCCCCGCTCGAGCGGTTCGATCCACGCGTCGAGTCCCGACCCGGCGGAGCCGCCCCGGATCGAGCCCGCCTTCCTCTCCGACGAGGACGACCTCCGGCTCCTGGTCGCCGGGGCCCGGCTCGCCCGCCGGATCGTCGGGCGCCCCGCCCTCGACGCCTACCGCGGCGAGGAGCTCACGCCGGGTCCGGCCTCGACCAGCGACGAGGACCTCGCCGACTACGCCCGCGAGTGCGGCGACACGTCCTACCACCCGGTGGGCACCTGCCGCATGGGGCGCGATCCGGGCGCGGTGGTCGACCACCGGCTGCGGGTCCACGGCCTCACCGGCCTGCGGATCGTCGACGCCTCCGTGATGCCCTCGATGGTCTCGGGCAACAGCAACGCCGCGACCCTCATGATCGCCGAGAAGGGCGCGTCCATGATCGTGGAGGACCGGGTCCCCGTCGCTCCCCCCACGGCCGGGGTGGGGGGATGACGATGGTCGGCTCAGGCCACCGGCCGGTCACGCTCCGGCGCTCCGCTCGGGACCGCCGCGGCGGGCACGCGCCTCTTCCCGAGGATGCGCTCGGCGTTGCCGTGGAAGAACAGGTCGAACTCGCGCTCGGTCATCGTCGCCGGGAACGCGCCCTCGGTGGTCAGGCGCTCGACGAAGCTCGCCTGCCGGCCCTGCAACCGGAAGATCGGCCAGTCGGTGGCGAACAGCACCTTGTGGTGCAGCCCCAGCTCGAACAGCCGGGCCAGGCCCGCGACGCCCCCGGTCTCGTAGCCGCTGACGTCGACGTGGATGTTCGGCCGGCTGGTGCACAGCATGGCGCACTCCTCGGTGTAGTTGACGCTGCCGTGGGCGAGGACGAAGTCCACCGTCGGGAAGTCCTTGGCCGCCCGGTCGACGTAGATCGGGCGGGCGGGCTCGGCCTCCAGCGCGGGCGAGGTGGCCCCGATGTGGGAGAGCACCGGCAACCCCCACTCGGCGCAGAGCTCGTAGAAGGGGTAGAGCCCGGGGTCGGAGAGCCGGTACCCGCACGGCGGGTAGAGCTTCATCCCGTCGAAGCCGTACTCGACGACGGCCCGCTCGAACAGCGCGAGCCCCTCCTGCCCCCAGCGCGGGTCGACGCCGGGGAACACGCGGAAGCGTCCGGGGTGCCGGTCGCGGACGGCGCGGTGGTGGGCCAGGAGCTCGGAGATGGTGTGCGTGCCGTCGGGCAGCGCGTAGGTGAAGTCGGGGACGAGCAGGACGGCCTCGGCGATGCCCGCCTCGTCCATCTCGGCCACGAGCCGGTCGCACCACGGGTCGTCCAGCGTGACCTCGTGCATGCGCTCGACCCGGCTGCGGGGCACGGCCAGTCCGCGGGCCCGCAGGGCGGCGAGCGCGTTGTCCACCACCCCGGCACCGAACGAGGGCGGGAAACACATCCCGGACGCCACGTGACAATGGAAATCAATGATGCGACGAGCACCGGAAATGGTCAAGCCAGCCTCGCTCACGAAGTCGTGTCCGCTGTCGACTCCATCGAGCCAGGCGTTCCGGGAGAAGTCGAGCGCGAAGTGTAAAAGTCGAGTTACGAGAACTGCGGAACCACGCGACGGAGGTGTCCGACCCGGTCCGGCAGTTCACGATCACGCTGCACGAGAATGACTCCGACACGTGGAGAGGCCCCATGCACGTCCTCGTCCTGCACCGCGTTCCCGATTCCTTCGCCCGGTACGCCGAGAACATCGACCACGCCCGGCACGACGTCACCTACGTCCACACCGCGGACCGCGCCGTGACCCTGCCCGCCGCCGCGGTCGGGGGCCTGCGCCTCGAGCGGCCCGGGCAGGGCGACACCGCCGACGAGGTGCTGGACGCGATCGCCGGACTGCCCACCCCCGACGTCGTGGTGGCGCTCTCGGAGTACGACCTGCTGGCCGCCGGGCGGCTGCGCGACCGGCTCGGGCTGCCCGGGCCGTCCGAGGCCGAGGTCCTGCCCGTCCGCGACAAGGTCGTCATGAAGCGGGCGGTGGCGGCGGCCGGTCTGCGGGTGCCGCGGTTCCTCCCGCTCGCCGAGGCGCTGCGGCGCGGCCCCGGAGGGTTGGGCTGGCAGGGCGCGACCGTGCTCAAGCCCCTGGCGGGCGCCTCGAGCGAGGGAGTGGAGAGCTTCCCCGATCCTGCGACCGCGCTCGCGGCGGGCACCGACGTCGCCGTCGGGGAGTACGAGGTCGAGGAGTTCGTCGAGGGTCCGATCGTCCACGTGGACGGTCTCGTCGTCGCCGGTGAGCTGGTCGCGGTGGTGGCCAGCGAGTACGTGGGCACCTGCCTCGGGTTCGCGACGGGCCGGCCGCTGGGCTCGGTGCAGACCGAGCTCGACCCGGCACTCGAGGACTGGTCGCGCCGGTGCCTGGACGCTCTCGCGGTGCGCGACGGCCCCTTCCACCTCGAGGGCATCGTCACGCCCGACGGACCGGTGTTCCTGGAGCTCGGCGCGCGCTTCGGCGGCGCCGACGTCGTCGACACCTTCGAGCTCGCGACCGGTGTGCGCCTGCCGCCCGCCCACGTGCAGCTGCTCGTCGACGGACCGATCGACCCCCCGCGGCCCCGCCCGACCGACCCGTCGGCGCGGTACGGCTGGTTCGTCCTCCCCGGGCACACCCTGGGCTCGACGCACTGCCGGGTGCGGGGCCACGAGCGCTTCCGGGACGACCCGCTGATGCTGCGCTGGGTGGAGCGCGACCCCGACGAGCCGATCTCGACGACGGTGACCTACGCCGACCACCTCGTCCCGGCGGCCGGGCTGGTCGGTCCGGGCTCGACCGCCCAGTTGCGCGCCTTCCTCGGCGCCCTGTTCGAGGAGGTCCGCGTCGAGCCCGTCGGGGTGACCGTATGACCGCCGACGGAGCGGACCCGACGGGCGAGGGGCAGGGGGACGCTGCGCGCGGCGGCCTCGTCGCCCGCGTCCGGCGGTGGGTACCTCCCCACGCGACCGGCCGCCGGCTGCTGGTCGCGGCCCTGGTCGACTCGACCGGGACGGGTCTCTACCTCGCCACGTCCGCGCTGTTCCTGACCCGGACCATCGGGCTCTCCCCCGTCGAGGTCGGCATCGGGGTGTCCGCCGGGGGCGTCGGCGGGCTGCTCGGCACGGTCCCCGTGGGTCGGCTCGCCGACCGGGTCGGGGCCCGTCCGGTCCTCGTCGCGCTCTACCTGCTCCGCGGCGTCTGCTTCGCCGCGCTGCCGTTCCTCCACGGTCCGGTCGGCTTCGTCGCGCTGTCGTTCGTCATCGGTGTCGCGGAGTGGAGCGGCGGGCCCCTCGTGCAGAGCCTGGTCGGAGCCACCGACGACGGGGCGGACCGGGTCACGACGATGGCCGCGGTCTTCTCCGTGCGCAACATCGGCTTCACCGTCGGCGCCCTGCTCGCCGGGATCGCCGTGACGGCCGGCGACACCGGCACGTTCACGGTGCTCGTGCTGCTCGACGCCGCGTCCTTCGTCGTCACCGCCGCGCTGCTGACCCGCCTCGACGTGCCGCCCGCGGGCGCCCGCGCGGGGGCCCCTCCGCTCCCGCGCGGCGCCTGGCGGCGGGCCTGGAACCCCCGCCTGCTCGCTCTCACGGGACTCAACGGCGTCCTCTACCTGCACACCATCCTGCTGGGCGTCGTCCTCCCGCTCTGGATCACCACCCGGACCGCCGCTCCCCCGGCAATGATCGCGGTGCTCGTGGTGGTCAACACGGTCATCGCGGTGGTCCTGCAGGTGCCGTTGAGCCGGGGGCTGGACTCGGCGCCCGCCGCGGCGCACCGCCAGCTCCGGGCCGGGTTGAGTCTCGCCGGGTGCTGTCTGCTCGCCGCCGCGGCCGCGTGGACCGGGGCCCTCGCCGCGGCCGTCCTGATCGTCGCCGTCGCGGTCGTCCTGAGCCTCGGGGAGATCTGGCAGGGCGCGGGGGCCTGGCGGTTGTCGTTCGCCCTCGCCCCGCCCGCCGAGCGCAGCTACTACCTCGGGATCTACGAGCTCGGGATCAGCGCGGCCTCCGCGGTCGGACCGGCCCTGCTGACCTGGGCCGTGCTCGACGACGGGGGCGGGACCCTCGGGTGGGTGGTGCTCGCCGCGGTCTTCGCCGTGACCGGACCCGCCGTCGTCGCCGTGACCCGGGGACTGCCGACGCACCTCGAGGACCAGGAGGCCACGACGTGACCGCTGCACCCACCCTGCTCATGCTCGGGGTCGGCCGCATGGGCCGCCCCTACCTGGCCGCGGCGCGCCGCCTCGGGGTGCGGGTGCACGCCGTGGAGCTGGCCGCACGGGTCGACGGGCTCGTCGGCGAGGTCGACGAGGTGCTGCCGTGCCGGGGCCCGGCCGACGAGATGTGGGCCGAGTCGGCGCACGCCGCCGCGGCGGCCCACCGCCCGGACGGGGTCATCGCCTTCAGCGAGCCGCAGGTGATGGCGGCCGCCCTCGTGGCGGACGAGTACGGGTTGCCGGGCCCGTCCCTGCGGGCGGCCACGACCTCGCGGAACAAGGGCCTGCAGCGGGCGAGGTTCGCCGCGGCGGGGATCCCCGGGCCCGAGTACCTCGTCGTGGACCGGCTCTCGCAGGCCGCGGAGTGGGCGGCCACGCGCTGGCCGGTGATGGTCAAGTCGCTGTCCGGGGCGGGCAGCGCGGGCGTCGAGCTCGTGGCCGACCCCGAGGGCTGGACCGGGGCCGTCGCCGCCCGCGAGGGCGAGGGGCGCCTGCTCGTGGAGCGGGTCGTCGCCGGTCCCGAGTACAGCTGGGAGGCCCTCGTGCGCGACGGGGAGGTCCTGCTCGCGAACGTCACCGAGAAGCAGACCACCGGCGCGCCGCGCTTCATCGAGATCGGGCACCGGCTGCCCGCCCGGCTCGACCCGGCGCACGTCCCGGCGGTCGAGGGCCTCGGCGAGGCGGTCGTCGCGGCCCTCGGGATGCGGACCGGGGTGGTGCACCTCGAGTTCCGCCTCGGCGACGCGGGGCCGGTCGTCATCGAGGTGGCCGTACGCACCCCGGGCGACCACATCATGGACCTCCTGGGGCTGGCTCACGGCGTCGACTGGTTCGAGGCCCTCGTCCGGCTCGCGCTCGGGTGGGAGCCGGCCCCGCTGCCGTCGACCCCGCCGCGCCTCGCCGCGGTCCACCTGCCCGTCGCCCCGGCCGGCACCGTCCGGGCCGTCACCGGGTTCGAGGAGATCCGGGCCCACCCGCACGTGGTCCTGGCCGAGGCCGACGTGGTGCCCGGGCAGGCCGTGCCCGTCCTGCGGTCCTCGGCCGACCGGGTCGGTCGCGTCGTGCTCGCCGCCCCGGACGGCGAGACGCTCGACGCGACGTTGGAGACGGTGCGGACGACGGTCGGGGTCGACGTCACGGCCGCCGGATGACCGGGCGTCCGCAACCGGGGGCGACCCGGTCAGACGGCGAGGGCCCGTCCGAGGAGGGTGATCGGCGGACTGCCCAGCTCGAGCAGCGACCGGTGGAAGCGCGGGAGCGAGAAGTCGGCACCCCATCGGCGGCGGGCCCCGTCCGCCGCCTCCCGGATCGCGAGCTTGCCCCAGGCGTACCGACCGTAGGTCGGCTCGACCAGCGCGCGCTCCGCCTCGGAGCGGGCGGCCACCCCGTCGAGCAGCGCCCGGACGCGGAACCGGTCGGTCGCCTCCGCCGGCGACATCTCGCCGGTGTGCAGGCCGATCGCCACCTCCAACCGCGTCACCCGGATCAGCGCCTCGAGCACGACGCCGAGCCGGAAGCGTCGGTCCTGCGCCCGGAAGCCCACCTCGACCAGCATCTCCTCGGCGTAGTGCGCCCAGCCCTCGACGAACGCGGGCGAGTGCAGCAGCCGCCGTTCGGGCGCCTCGACCCGGCGCAGGGCGCGCGCGTGCGCGAGGTGCCCCGGGACGACCTCGTGGGCCGTGATGGCCGGGAGGCTGGTCCGGCAGAAGACCGCGTTCCACGCCTCGACGTCCTCGTCCGGCCACGTCGGGTCGGGCGGGGTGATCCAGTACCAGCTCGGGCCGTCCGGCTCGTCCGGGGCCGCCCACGCCATCATCGCCATGGCGAACCGGCGCGACGCCGGGGGCTCGCCGATCCGCAGCTCGCCGTCGGTGTACGGGACCAGGTCGGTCGCCCGGCAGAACGCGGTGAGTTCCTCGACGAGGGCGCCGACCTCGGACCCGAGCGCCGCGACCCCGTCGGGCCGGTCGGCGTGCAGGTCGGCGACGACCTCGCGCGCGGGGCGACCCGGCGCGAGGTCCGCGCACGCCTCGACGAGCGCCTCGTCGAGCCGCGCGGACTCCTCGGCCGCCCGCCGGGCGAGCAGCTCGAGGTCGGGGACGTCGCCCTCCCCGCAGCTCATGAGGGCCGCGAGGGTCTCGGCGCCCAGCGCCGGATCGGGGTTCCCGGTCCGGGCCAGGTGCTCCAGGTGGCCGGCGAACCGCTCGACGGCGGACCGGGCGGCACCGTCGGCCCCGGTCAGTCCCTCGCCCAGGCCCCGGACCATCGGCAGCACGATCCCGGCGACCGGCGCGGACACCGCGTCGAGGGTCCGCACGGCCGCGTCCACCGCCGCGGGCCACGCCGCCAGGTGCCGCTCCCGGGCCGCCGCGCGCTGCTCCGCCGGCCCGTAGTCGCGGTCGTAGCAGCTCACGTCGAGGTTGGTCACGTGCAGCACCGGGTCCCACCGATGGGCCTCGAGCCGCCCGAAGCGGACGCGGGCCGCCTGCTCGAAGGCCGCGAGATGGGCCTCGACGACGGCGTCGGCGCGGGGCGCCTCCGCGGCACCGATCCGCGCGAGTCCGGCGGCGACGCCCGACGCGTCGAGCGGTTGCACGACCCCGTCGTACTCGTGCCGCCCGGCCTCCTCCCGGACCGGCGCGACCATCATGTCGCACACCGCGCGCAATCGTTCGTCGACTTCTCCGACCGTTGTCGGACCGCTGGTCATCGACACATCATGGCAGCGATTCCGAGGAGGCGGGATCGGTTCGTCCGAGTGTCCGAACCGACGCACGGAACCGTTCGCGGACCCTTGCCTGACGGTCTCGCCCGTGGCAATGTCCGACGTGGCCGCGGTCCGTGGGTCATCGTCGACCGACCGGACCCGAGGGACGTCTTTTCCCGTTCTGCGCGGCACCCGACCGCAATTCTTCCGCCATTCTCTCCGGGCGCCCGGCGCGCCACCCGAGAATGGCGATCCCGTTCTGCGCGTGCACTCTCGAGGGAGGAGGGCCGATGACGCTGGACACCCTGCACGAGCGTCTGCTGGAGCACCCGCAGGCGAGGCTGCGCGTGGTGGGTCGCGACGGGTCGACGACGACGCGCTCCTTCGCCGAGGTGCACGCGGACGTCGCGCTGCTCCGCGACGAGCTCCGGGCCGGCGGCGTCGGCGCGGGCGATCCCGTGGGCCTGCTCGGACCGAACTCCTACGACTGGGTGCTCGCGGACCTCGCGCTGCTCGCCCTCGGCGCCGTCCCGGTGGCCCTGCCGCTCGAGTCGGGGTTCACGCCGGAGGAGCTGGCGGGGGCCGTCGAGCGCTACGGGCTGGTCGGGGCGCTGGTCTCCCGGGCCCTCGCACCCGGTGCGCCGCTCCCGGCGGCGCTCGCCCGGCTGGAGGACCGCCCGCTCGCCCTCACCCCGATCCCCCGCCCACCGTCGGGCCTGGCGTCCGAGGTCGCCACGGTGGCGTTCTCCTCGGGCACGTCCGGCACGAGCAAGGGCCTGCCGCTCACCCACGACGGGATCCTCAACACCGTCGAGGTGTCCGCCGCGCTGTGGCGGGTGCGGACCGACGACGACATCCTCGTCGTCCTGCCCTTCTCCAACTTCCAGCAGCGCTACCTGGTCTACCTGGCGATCCACGCGGGCTGCTCGGCCACCGTGGTGGCCCCGGAGCGCATGTTCCTCCTCATGCGGACGCTCGCCCCGACGATCATCCTCGGCCCGCCGTCGTTCTTCGAGTTCGCCGTCAACCGCCTGCACGCCGACCAGGAGCGGGACCGACGGCCCTACCGGCTCGCCGCGGTCCTGTTCCGGGTCGCGCCGCACGGGCTCACACGGCGGTGGCGGGCCCGCCTCGGTCGGCGGTGGACCGCGGTCTACGGTCCCCGCGTCCGGCTGATGTTCACCGGCTCGGCCCCCGTGGCGCCGGACATGGTCGCGACCTTCCAGGTCCTCGGTGCCCCGCTGCACGAGATCTACGGCTCCACGGAGAGCGGGTGGATCGCGTGCAACGTCCCCGGCGCGGCGCGGGTGGGAGCCGCCGGCCGCCCGGTCCCCGGTGTGGAGGTGGAGACCGGGGAGGACGGGGAGATCCTCCTGCGGGTCGCCCGCCCCCAGGCCCACGGCTACGTCTTCGAGGGGGTGGAGACCGCGGACGCCGTGTTCCGACCCGACGGCCGACTCGCCACCGGCGACCTCGGACGCCTCGACCGCGACGGGTTCCTCCGGCTCACCGGCCGGAAGAAGAACGTGATCATCACCCGCAGCGGCGTCAAGATCAACCCCGAGCCGCTCGAGGCCGCCGTCGAGGCGGACGGGCCGGTGACGCGGGCCGTGGTCATGGCCCGCCCGGGCGACGGGCGCCTGGTGTGCGTCGTCTGGCTGGACGACGCCGCGGGCGACACGGAGGAACGCGCCGCCGCGGTCCGGGCCCGGGTGCAGGCCCGGAACGCCGAACGGCCGGCCTCCCACCGCATCGCCGAGGTGCTCGTCCGTCCCGCCGACGAACTCAGCGCCGCGTCCGGGCTGCTCACCCGCAACCTGAAGGTCGACCGCGCGGCGGTCGGGCGCGCGGTGTTCGCCCCCGCCACGTCCGGGAGCGGTGCCTGATGGCCGCGCCCGTGGACGAGAGCACGGTCTGCTCGATCATCGCGAGCGTCCTGCCCCGGGCCTCCGTGCAGGGCGGGGTGGAACCGTCGATGAGCCTGCAGGGCGATCTCGGCCTCGACTCGGTGGGCCTGATGAGCCTGATCTTCGTGCTCGAGGAGCAGACCGGCGTGGACACCATGAGCTGTCTGGAGCGCCTCATCGAGGCCGAGTACGTCCGCGATGTCGTCGACATCGTGTGCCACGGATGACCGGAGAGGACCGCACGCCATGACCCAGACCTACAGTCCCGCGCTCACCGAGGCGGAGGTGCGGTCGTTCAAGGAGAACGGCTTCGTCGGCCCGTTCGACCTGTACTCCCCGGAGGAGGCGCAGCAGGTCTGGGGCAAGGCCATGATCGAGATGGCGCTCTCGAAGAACAAGCCCCACAACTCCAACATCATCAACTACGACCGCCACCTGGACTGCGACACGCTGTCCCGGCACATCGCCCATCCCGAGATCGTCGGGCGGGTCCGCAGCCTCATGGGTCCGGACGTGCTCTGCTGGAAGTCCAACATCTTCCAGAAGAAGCCCGGGGACGCGGGGACCGGCTGGCACCAGGTGGAGAAGTACATCGTCGGGGAGACCACGACGGCGGCCACGCCGTCGCTGGCCTTCACCGAGGACCGCGACGACCCCGAGATCGTCATGGACGTCAGCGTCTGGACGGCGTTCTCCGCGGCGGGCAAGGAGCAGGGATGCCTGCGCTTCCTGCCCGGCAGCCAGCGGCAGTGGTTCTACGACGAGGAGCGCCGGCTGACCAAGCGGCCCGAGCTCAAGACCGACTTCTTCGGCTACGACTACTCGGAGCTGCAGGTCGACCCCGCCTGGAGCCCCGAGCAGGAGCGGGTGGTCGACATGGAGATGGCCCCCGGACAGTTCGTGCTCTTCGTCGAGAAGTGCGTGCACGGGTCGTTGCCCAACACCAGCCAGGAGACCCGGCTCGGCTACGCCTCGCGCTACGTCTCCCCCACGGTCAAGGTCTACGAGCACGTCGACCGCCTCGTGGAGTTCGGCGACGAGATCAACCTGGACTACCACAGCTGCGTGCTCGTGGCCGGTGCGGACCGGTACGGCTACAACCGCCTCGCCGAGCGCAACCTCAACGGCTTCGAGTTCCCGAAGGTGTCCGATGCGGGCTGAGGCGGCGGAGGCCGGGACGGACGACCGGCACCTGCGCGCCTTCGCGGACTTCGTGGCGGGACAACCCGGGCACGACCTCACCTACGAGGACCTCACGGGGAGCGCCACCCGCGCCGAGCTGGGCATCGGCTCGCTGGACATGCTCATCCTGATCGCGGGCTACATCGAGTCGCGGGGCGCGGACGGCCTCTCGCTCCAGCCGGAGTGGGTCCCCCTGCTCGACGACGTCGCCGGGCTGCGGACGGTCCTCGCCGAGATCGACGCGGCGACCGGGAGCCGCTCGGCGTGAGCATCGGGATCTCCGGGTTCGCCTGCGCGGTGGGCGAGGACGTCGAGAAGCCGGAGTCCGTGCCGGGCTTCGCGGAACGCTGGTCGGAGCTGATGCCCTCGACCGACTTCGCCGCGATGGGGGCCGGCACGTTCCGGCGGTTCCGGCGTCCGGTGCTCGCGTACGTCCTCGACTGCATCGCGGACGTGCTCGAGCGGACCGGGACCGAGCCGGCCGAGGTGGACCGGCTGGTGCTCGCCACGTCCGACCCCTGTCTCGCGCGCCTCGACCCCGACCTCGCCGCCGCCGTCCTCCTCGGGGCGGGACTGCGCTCCTGCGTACCCGCCCTGGTGTCCCACCTGCAGTGCTGCAGTTCGCTCGACGCCCTGGCGCGGGCGGTGGGCATGTTCGACGACCCGGACGTCGGGACCGTCGTGCTCGTCGCGCTCGACTTCACCCCCGACGACCTCGCGCGGGTGCGGAGCTTCGCGGTGTTCGGGGACGCCGCGGCCGGATGCCTGCTGCACCGCGGGGCACCGGGGACGGTGGAACTGGTGGCCCAGGCCACCGCGGTCGACCCGGAGGGACTGCGCGGACAGGACTCCTTCCGCTCCCGGCAGCAGGCGGCCCGCGCGGCCCTCGCGCGGGCGCTGCGGCCGGCGGGGGTGGAGCCCGGGGAGGTCGCGGTCGTCCTGCCGAGCAACCTGTTCGCGCCCCTCGTCGGGGTCAACGCCCTGGCGGTGGGCCTGCCGCGCGACCGCCTGCACTTCCGGACGATCATGGAGCGCGACGGCCACTGCGGGAACGCCGACTGGCTGCTCAACCTGATCGACCGGGAGTCCGGGGAGGGCTGGGAGCCCGGCTCGGTGCTGCTCGCCCAGTCGTCGGCCCCGGGTTTCTCCGCCTACGCGACCCTGCGCGCAGGCACGCGAACCCCCCGAGACGGAGGTACACCATGAAGATCATCGTCGACGATCTCCGCGGTCCGGAGATCGCCCGGTTCCTGCAGGCCCACCTGGACCACATGCGGGAGATCACCCCCGAGGGCAGCGTCTACGCGCTCGACCTCGACGCGTTGCGCGCACCCGAG
This sequence comes from Actinomycetospora sp. NBRC 106378, assembly GCF_030269685.1. Lineage (GTDB taxonomy): Bacteria > Actinomycetota > Actinomycetes > Mycobacteriales > Pseudonocardiaceae > Actinomycetospora. Next base: position 663,407 of record NZ_BSTT01000002.1, on the reverse strand, counting down.
GTGACCTTCTGGACGGTGCTCGACGGCGACGAGGTGATCGGCTGCGGCGCCCTCAAGCGCCTGGACGGGACCGAGGGCGAGATCAAGTCGATGCGCAGCCACCCCGACCGGCGGCGCACGGGCATCGGGGCCCTGGTGCTCGAGCACATCCTCGCCGAGGCGAAGAACATGGGCCTGTCCCGGCTCAGTCTCGAGACGGGCGCGACCGACTTCTTCCTCGCCCCTCGGTCCCTGTACGCGAAGTACGGCTTCGAGCCGTGCGGTCCGTTCGGCGACTACGACCACGACCCGCACAGCGCCTACATGACCAAGGCGCTCTGATCGTCGTGGCGGACGACGTCTACCCCTACGACGCGGCGCTCTACGACCGCTCGTTCCTCAACTGCTACCAGCGGCAGGGCGCGGTGATGCTCGCCGAGCGGGTGCCGGACCTCCCGGAGCTGTTCCACCGGTGCCTGATCAGCACCGACGCCGTCCTCGAGCACGTGGTCCGCGCAGGCGTCCCGAAGTACGACTTCCCGAACGACCTGCTCGACCCGGACGCCCTCGGGCGCCTCGGCGTGACGCGCGAGTACGTGCCCTTCGAGACGTTCGGGGAGGCCCGTCCGACGGTGCTCGCGGCGATCGGGGACGTCGGGTACGCCATCGCCTTCATCGACGTGTTCTACCTGCCCCACACCCCGGAGTACCGGCGCGACCACGTCGTCCACACGATCACCCTCGTCGACCACGACGCCGCGGCCGACCGGTGGTCGGTGCTCGACGACAACCGGGCCAGCGTCCTCTGCCGCTACGAGTACTCCGGGCAGATCGTCGCGGACGCCTACGACAACGGGCGCCTGCGGCACGTCAGCTGGTTCCGGTCGGGCCCCTACGACGCGGCGGACGCCGCCCGGGGCAGCGCCGTCGCCTTCGCCGAGCTCCTCGCCGGCTTCTCCGACAGCCGGCGCCTGCTGCGCGAGGTGGCCGACCTCGCGACCGATCCGTGGCGGACCCCCGCCCGCGTGTACGACCTCCTCTACGACGCCTTCGCCCTGCTCGAGGGCTCGCGCACCTGCCTGGGCACCTACCTGGACCGTCACCCGGAGCACGAGGCCGCCCGGGCGCCCGTCGCCGATCTGGTGGCCCGCTACCGGGACGTCCGCAACAACCTCATGGTCGGGCGGGCGACCGGGCGCGTCGACGTCGCGCGCCTCGGCGACCGTTGCGCGGAGCTGGGCGCCGCGGAGGACGCGCTCCTCGCCACCCTGCGGACCGCCGTGCCGCTCCGGGCCACGTCGTGAGCGTCGTCCCCCGCCTCGTGGTCGTCGGGCACGACGCGGCCGGGAACAGCACCGTGGAGCGGGACGAACACCCCGAACCGCTCACCGTGCGCGCCTTCCCGGGTCAGGAGTTCCGGCTCCTGTGGGGCAGCCGGGACGGCGGCGCCGTGGTCGGGCCGGCCGCCCCCGGCCCCTCGACGCTGCCGTTCTTCGCCGGGACCGGCGGGTCGCGGCTCATGCTCGTGACCTTCCCGGCGTCCGACGCCACCACGACGCCGCCGACGGACCCGGAGAGCGCCGCCGAGGTCGCCGCGCGGCTGCCCGGTCTCGCGGAGGTGTTCGACCCCGACGACCCCACGGGGATGCACACCACGGACACCCTGGACTACGGCGTCTGCCTCGCCGGCACCCTGACGCTGGTCCTCGACGACGGGCGCGAGGTCGACCTGCACCCGGGGACCTGCGTCGTCCAGCAGGGCACGCGGCACGCCTGGCGCAACGACGGCCCGGGGCCCGCGCTCATGTGCTTCGTGGGGATCGGTGCGACGCGTGCGGGATGACGGTCTGCTGGTGGTGGTCGCCACCGGACCCCGGCTCTACCGCGAGTACCTGTTGCGGTCGCTGTCCGAGCACCGCCGCGTGCACCTCGTGACCGACCGCGCGCCGGACTGGGAGTGCCGGTACGTGGACGACGCCACGGTGCTCCCGCTCGACGGTCCGGACGCCGTGACCACCGCCCTGCGCGGCCTCGTCGCCCGGCACGTCGTGCGCGGGGTGCTGACCTGGTCCGAGGCCCGGGTCGTCGCGACCGCCGCCGCGGCGGACGCCCTGCAGCTGCCCGGACCGGGTCTCCGGGCCGCCGTGAACTGCCGGGACAAGGCCCGGACGCGCGCCGCCCTCGCGGCGCGGGGGGTTCCTCAGCCCGCGTCCGTCCCGGTCACCGGACCGGCCCAGGCGCGCGCGGCCGCGCAGCGCCTCGGGTATCCGGTCGTGGTCAAGCCGCGGGGAGGCGCCGCCAGCGACGGGGTCGCCGTCGTCCGCGACGCCGACGAGCTGGAGGTGCACCTCCCGGCGAGCGACGGCGTGACCGCGCCGGACCTGCCGGCCACCGACGCCACGGTGCTGGTGGAGGAGTTCGTGCGCGGGCCGGAGATCAGCGTGGACGCCGTCGTCCGCTCCGGGCGGGTCCACCCCGTGTACCTGGCGCACAAGGAGATCGGGTACGCGCCGCACTTCGAGGAGACGGGCCACGTCGTGCAGGGTCGGGACCCGCTCCTGTCCGACCCGGTGCTGCGCTCGGTCCTCGACGAGGCGCACGCCGCGCTGGGCTTCCGCGACGGCTGGACCCACACCGAGCTGCGGCTCTCCGACACCGGCCCGCGGGTCATCGAGGTCAACGCCCGTCTCGGCGGTGACCTCATCCCCCACCTCGGGGAGCGCGCGTCGGGCATCGCGGCCGGTCCGCTCGCGGCGGCCGCCGCCTGCGGCGAGGACCTCGAGCTCCCCGTCGTGCCCGGCGGGGCCACCGACCGGTGGGCGGCCGTCCGCTTCGCCTACCCGCCGGGGTCCGACGCGTTGCTGGAGTCGGTCGAGGTCGACGAGGGCGCCGTCCCGGCCGGCGTCGACCTGGTCATGCCCCTCGTCCCGGCCGGGGTCCGGATGTCGCCGCCGTCCGGGGCCGTGATGGACGGGCGGGTCGCTCTGGCGATCGGGGTCGCCGACTCCCGGACGGCCTGCCTCGACGCCGTCGACGGAGGGCTGGCGGCCGTGCGCTGCCGCTGGGGCGCCTGACCTCCGACACGGCGCCCGGTCAGAACCACCGCCCGGTCAGAACCGCCGCGCCCGGTCAGAACCACCGCCCGGTCAGAACCGCCGCGCCCGCCGCATCCGGGCGGGCCGCTCGACGAGGCTCCGCACCCAGTCGCCCACGCTGTAGTCGATGCCGGCGAGCAGGGCGGGCAGCCGCAGTGCCGGACCCCGACCCCGGCTGGCGCGCGCCAGCTGGATGCGGTGCCACCCCGCGCCGACCGCCGCACCGAGCAGCGCCCGCACCGGGACCGGGCCGCCCAGGCGCGGAGCCGGTCGGTCGAGGGTGTCGACCTCCCCGCGGACGAAGCGGCCGGCCAGGTCGGGTCGCACGGCGAGCGGCCGCCCGACGCCGACGGCGTCGCACACGCCCGACCCGATCGCCTCGTCCACCTCCCGCCGCGACCGGAACCCCCCGGTGAGCACCACCGGGACGTCGACCTCCTTCGACAGGGCCGCCGCGGAGTTCCAGAACGGCGACTCGTGCTCCCCCGCCAGGTCACCCCCGGATGCGTCCAGGCCCACCATCGCGGGCTTCTCGTAGTTGCCGCCGGAGACCTCCAGCAGGTCCACGCCCTCGTCGTCGAGCCACCCGCCGAGCGTCACGAGCTCGTCGTCGTCGCGGGCGTCGAGCTTGACCGCGACGATCGCCGACTCCGGCAGCGCCCGGCGCACGCCCGCGACGATCCCGAGCAGGAACCGGGCCCGGCCGGTCAGCGAGCCGCCGTAGGGATCGGTGCGCCGGTTGGTCTCCGGGTCGAGGAAGCTCGAGAGCAGGTAGCCGTGCGCGGCGTGCACCTCGACACCCGCGAACCCGGCGTCGACCACCCGGCGGGCGACCTCGACGAACCGCTCCTGCAGGTCGGCGATCTCCACGACCGAGAGCGCCCGCGGCCGCGCGTAGGCGCCGCCGAGCGCCACCGCCGGTCCCGACGACGGCCCCACGGGATGCGGGTTGACGTAGCGGGTGGTCTGGCGCCCCGGGTGCGAGAGCTGCACGATCGTCGGCACCGCGCTCGCGGCGTCCGCCCACCGGCGCAGCGCGGCGTCGTCGGTCCAGGAGTCGACGACGACGTTGCGCGCCCGCTCCAGGTGCGCGCGGTCCACCATGACGTTGCCCGTGATCACCAGACCCGGCCCGCCGGCCGCGGCGTCGCGGTAGAGCCGGTCGTGGCGCGGCGACGGGTCGCCGTGCCGGTCGGCGATGCTCTCGGTCATCGCCGCGCGCACCAGGCGGTTCGGCAGCACCGCGCCGCACGGCAGCGCGAGGGGCTCGGAGAGGCTCACACCGGTCCTAACCGGCCGTCGACGGAAAACGGTGCGCCCTCGTCCCGGTGGGCCGGGCCCGCGGCGATGCAGCTCACCGCGTGCGCACGGTCACGTCCCGGTCACCACGGGCCCCCGGTCGGGCAACCTCCGAGGTCAGCCGGGTTCGACGAGGTGCCCGGAGCCCCTGCAGTCGTCGTCCACCACCGACGGCCCGATTGCCGGAGGTGGCCGATGTTCGGCACCTGCTCGTTCTGCTCCGCCGCCCGTCCCGGACGGCTCTCGCCCGTCCCGCACCGCGCGGACTGCCCGACCGATCCCGCTGCGCCACGGCGCCTCGACCGCGACGAGGCCGTGCTGTGGCGCCACCCGGACCTCGTCGACCTCGATCTGGCGTGCGCCTTCTGGTGGCCGGCCGCCTGACCCCCGCGACGCGACCGGCTCACCCCCGCGCGCCGACGACCTCCGACAGCCGCGCCGCCGCGAGCTCGCGCACCAGGAAGCGCTGCACCTTGCCGGTCGCGGTGCGGGGCACGGCGTCGATCTCCAGGACGTGGCGGGGCTTCTTGAACGACGCCAGGCCCTCCCGGCACCACGCGATGAGGGCCTCGGCGTCGAGGACCGCGCCCTCCGCCGGGACCACGCAGGCGACGGTCCGGTCCAGGCCGTCGTCGTCGGGAACGCCCACGACGACCACCTCGGCGACCGACGGGTGGAGCACCAGACGCTCCTCCACCTCCATCGGCGTCACCCAGATCCCGCCGACCTTGAGGACGTCGTCGGTCCGCCCCAGGCACTGGTAGGTGCCGTCGGGGTTGCGGACGTAGGTGTCGCCCGTCCGCATCCACTCGCCCTCGAACACGCGGCGGTTGACGTCGGTGCGGCACCAGTAGCCGGTGCACAGCGAGTCGGCCCGCAGGTAGAGCGTGCCCTTCTCGCCGTCTGCGACCACGGTGCCGTCGTCGTCGCGGATCTCCACCTCGTAGCCGGGCACCGGCACGCCGGACGTGCCCGGCGCGACCTCGCCGGGGCGGTTGGAGAGGTAGATGTGCAGCGCCTCGGTGGACCCGATCCCGTCGAGCACCTCGACCCCGAAGCGGTCCCGCATCCCCAGCACCATGCGCGGGGGCAGGGCCTCCCCCGCGCTGACGCCCTGCCGGACGCGGGCGAACACGGAGTCGGGCAGGTCGGAGGCGAGCAGCGGCCCGTACACCGACGGGCTGCCGAAGAACAGGGTCACCGGGTGCTCGGTGAGTACCGACGCGATCGCCGCCGGGGACGGGCGGCCCGGCGAGAGCACCGCCGAGGCCCCCACCGACATCGGGAAGAACATCGAGTTCCCGATGCCGTAGGCGAAGAACAGTTTCGGCACCGAGAAGCACACGTCGTCGGGCCGGATGCGCAGCACCTGCGCGGCGTAGGTCTCGCAGACCGTGCGGAGGTCGGCGTGCCGGTGCATCGCGGCCTTCGGCGTGCCCGTCGTCCCCGAGGTGTAGAGCCACAGCGCCGGCGACTCGTCCCACGTGGCGTAGAGCCCGTCGTCGAACCCGAAGCCGGTCGCCGCGAGGTCGGTCCAGTCGCGGGTGCGGACGGGATAGCCGTCCATCGGCGCGTCGTCGTCGACCGGGACCCCCGCCGGCGTGACGACGACGTCGGTCAGGTCGTGCGCCCCGTTCTCGACGGCGAGGCGGGTCGCCTCCCGCGTGACCGACCCGAACTCCGGCGAGCAGATCAGCACGGCGGCGCGCGAGTCGATGACGAGCTTCGCGAGCTCGGGCCCGCGCAGCATCGTCGACACCGGGACGGCGACCGCCCCGATCCGCATCGCCGCGAGGATCGCCGTGAACAGCTCGACGCCGTCCGAGCAGCACATCACCACCCGCTGCTCGGGTCGCACGCCGAGTCCGCGCAGGCCGGCCGCGACCGTGCGCACCTCGGCCGCGACCTCGGCGTACGTCAGCTCCCGCACGCCCCCGGGCGTCAGGGCCCGGACGGCGACCCTGGACCCCCTATCAGGAAGGTGCCGGTCGAGCAGGTAGTGCGACGCGTTGAACTGCTGGTGGTGGGACAGCACGACAACCGCCCTTGCTCCGTGGCCGACTAGTGGAAGTGCACGTACTCGAAGTCGACGGGCTTGTCGTTGATCCCCGTCGACGGCGGGGCGATCCAGCTCGCGATCTTCCCGGGCTCGAGGACCGGGTGCATGAGGCTGCGGACGTGGGTCTTGTCGAGCTCGGTGGGCAGCCACGCGTCCTTGCGGGCGTTCCAGTCGGACTCGGAGACGACCTTGCCGTCCGGGGTGATGTGGGCGCCCGCGAAGGCGCCGACCTGCCGGTTGAACCCGACGTGGGGCAGGTACAGCTCGGCGTCGATCCCGGCCTTCGCCAGGATGCGGTTCCAGCGCTTGAGGCCCGTCTTGCAGTCGTTGATGTACTCGTGGCGCAGGTCCTGGTTCAGCGCGAGCAGCGCCGGGACCTCGTTGCGGGTGATCTGCCCGTCGCGGAAGGCGTCGACGTGGCCGGCGTCGTCGGCGAGCAGGTGGTCGTCGGCGCGGCGCTCCTCCTGCCAGCGGCCCTTGATGCCGGCGGTGAAGTAGTTCGCGGCGTTGGTCGAGGACTCGTTGCCGAACAGGTCCAGCGACACGGTGTAGTGGAAGTTGATGTACTTCTGGATCATCGTCAGCGGGATGCCGCCGGCGCCGGCGACCTCCTCGGTGTCGTGGGTCTGCATGAGCTCAGCGGTGCGCCGGACCACGCGGTCGATGCCGGTGGTGCCCACGAACATGTGGTGGGCCTCCTCCTTGAGCATGAACTCGCAGGTCCGGCTCAGCGGGTCGAAGCCCGACTCCTTCAGCGTGCCGAGCTGGTACTTGCCGTCCCGGTCGGTGAAGTAGGTGAACATGTAGAACGACAGCCAGTCCGGGGTCTCCTCGTTGAAGGCCCCGAGGATGCGCGGCGAGTCGTCCGAGCCGGAGTTGCGGGCCAGCAGCTGGTCGGCCTCCTCGCGCCCGGCCCGGCCGAAGTAGGCGTGCAGCAGGTAGACCATCGCCCAGAGGTGACGGCCCTCCTCGACGTTGACCTGGAACAGGTTGCGCATGTCGTAGAGCGACGGCGCGGTGGCGCCGAGGAAGCGCTGCTGCTCGACGGACGCGGGCTCGGTGTCGCCCTGGATGACGATGAGGCGCTGCAGGTCGGCGCGGTACTCGCCGGGGACCTCCTGCCAGACCGGCTCGCCCTTGTGCTCGCCGAAGGCGATCGTGCGGTCGGGGTCGTGCTCGGAGAGGAAGACGCCCCAGCGGTACTCGTTCATGGGGACGTGGTCGAAATGCGCCCAGCCGTCCCGGCCGACGTCGACCGCGGTGCGCAGGTAGACGTCCTTGGTGTCGACGGCGGGGCCCATGTCGCCCCACCAGTCGAGGAAGTTCGGCTGCCAGCGCTCGAGGGCCCGCTGGAGCTTGCGGTCGCCGGCGAGGTCGACGTTGTTCGGGATCTTGGCGTCGAAGTCGATCTTCGGACGGGCGCTCGTCATCTCACACTCGCTTCTGGTCGAAGTCGGCCTTGCGGCCGGTGCCGTACTTGCGCAGCGCGCCCTCGGGGCCGCTCGCATTGGGCCGGATGAAGATCCAGTTCTGCCAGGCCGTGAGGCGGCCGAAGATCCGGGTCTCCATGGTCTCGGGGCCGACGAACCGGTGGTTCGCCTCCATGCCGGTCAAGGCGTCGGGGCTCAGCGAGGCCCGCTCCTCGAGCAGGATGCGGATCTCGTCGGTCCAGTCGATGTCGTCGGGGGCGTCGGTGACGAGGCCCGCGTCGTCGGCATCGGCACCCGTGAGGGGCTCGTCGCGCGGGATCCCGTCCAGCGACTCGCCGTAGAACCGGGACTCCAGCCGCGAGAGCCCGTTCCCCATCGGGAACGTGCCGAACTGCGCCTGCGTGACGACGAGCGTGGCCGGCTCGGTCGCGGCGGCACCGCTGGGCAGCGTCGCGTCCTCGGCCTCCTCGAAGGTGCCCTCGAGCATGTACTGCCGGTCGCAGGCCAGGGCCAGCTCGAGGAACGGCCCGGCGAAGCAGCTGCCCGGCTCGATCAGCGCGATGAGGCTGCGGCTGGTGACGTCGAGCCGCTTGAGCGTGCGCTTGAGGAACCGGGTGGTCTCGGCGACGAGCCAGTCGTCCTGGTGCTCGGCGATCAGCCGGTCGGCGGCGAGCGCGGCGTCGACGGTGCCCTCGGTGAGGATCAGCCACGTGCCGATCTCGAGCTCGTTGGTGCGCAGCCGCAGGATGGCGTCGTCGAGCTCGCGGACGATCGCGAGGAGCGGGTGCTGCGCGCCCTGGTCGTGGAGCTGCTGCGGGTCGTCGGTGAGCGTGTCGGGCACCGCGACGACGAGCGTGGCCGTCCGGGCGTCCCGGTCGATCGTGGCGCGCACGTGGTCGTAGGTGATCGCGTCGTCGGTGACGGTGCGCTGCAGCGGGGTGAGGGCCACGCCCTGCGCGTCGGCCGGCCGGTCGCCCCTGAGCTCCTGGGCGCGCTCGGCGACGACCCGGTCCCACTCGCGGCGGGCGACGGCCTCGTCGACGAGCTTCCACTCGACGGCCTTGCGCCCGCCGAAGCCCTCGGACTTCGTCGCGAACACGTCGGCGCGGTCCTTGCGCACCCGGCGCTTGTCGATCACCCGGGTCAGCCCGCCGGTGCCGGGGAGCACGCCGAGCAGGGGGACCTCGGGGAGGCTGACCGCGCTCGACCGGTCGTCCACGAGCAGGATCCGCTCGCAGGCCAGGGCCATCTCGTAGCCGCCGCCGGCCGCGGTGCCGTTGAGCGCGGCGATCCAGGTCTGGCCGGCCGCCGACATGTCCTCGATGCCGTTGCGGGTCTCGTTGGTGAACTTGCAGAAGTTCACCTTCCACGGGTGGCTCGACCCGGCCAGCATCCGGATGTTCGCGCCGGCGCAGAAGTTCGAGTCCTTGCCGCTGGTCAGCACGATGCTGCGGACCTGCGGGTGCTCGAAGCGCAGCCGCTGCGTGAGGTCGTGGAGCTCGATGTCGACGCCGAGGTCGTACGAGTTCAGCTTCAGCTCGTAGCCCGGGACCAGGCCGCCGGCCTCGTCGACGTCGAGGTAGACCGTCGCGGTGTCGCCGTCGACGGTGAAGCGCCAGTGCCGGTAGCGGTCCGGGCTCGTGTCGAAGTCGACGTGCGGGACCCGCTCGGGAGCAGCGGTCGCGTTGACCGGCTCGTCCAGGACCGTCACCGTGGGACCTCCCCCTTGTCGTCTGGACCACATTCTACGACGCTGTGACGCAGTGGGGAAGACCCGTAGACAGTCATGGAGGTGGTCGACGGTGGGCGAGTGGACGTGGACGGCGGAGCCGACGCCGGTGTGGGACGCCACGAAGGCCGACGCCTTCTCCCCCGCCGGGCCTGCCCTGCACGGGCTCGGCTCGCCGTCCGAGGGCGACGCCCTGGGCGACGCGTGGTGGCAGGTCTCGACCACCGACGGCTCGATCGCGGGGTACGGGCGACTCGACGACACCTGGGGCGACGCCGAGGTCCTCGTCGCCGTGGTCCCGGCCTTCCGCGGACACGGGGTGGGGTCGTGGGCGATGAACAAGCTCGCCGAGGAGGCCGCGGCCCGCTCGTTGAACTACGTCTACAACGTGGTCCCGGTGAACCACCCCGACCGCGAGGGCGTGCAGGCCTGGCTCGCCGGCCAGGGGTTCGACGCGCGCGACACCGGGGAGCTGCGCCGGCGCGTGCGCGTCACCGACACGGCGGTGACGCCCTCCTCCTGACCGGACGAACGGGCCGTTCATCACGGTCTTGCGTGACGGACGGCCCGCTCGTTCCTGTCCCGGGGCTCACATCGTCCGCGCCCCGTCGATCGCCTCGCGCAGGAAGTCGGCGTGCCCGGCGTGCTGGGCGGTCTCCGCGACGATGTGCATCGCCACCCGCCGCACCGACCTCGTCGCGCCGGGGGTGAACCACGGCGCCTTTGGGAGCGGCCACGACACGTCGAGGTCGGCCGTCGCGACGTAGGCGTCGGTCTCGTCGGCGACCTTCGCGTAGTACGCCAGCATGCCGTCGAGCGTCTCGTCGCCGAGCAGGTTGAACTCGTCGTGGCGCATGTCCCCGGACGCGATCCGTTCCTGGATCACCGGGTCGGTCATGTCCACGTCCGGCCACTCCATCGGCATCGCCGACGGCCCGTGCTTCGCGAACTCCAGCCAGCCCGCCTCCGTCTGCGCGACGTGCTTGACGAGGCCCGCCAGGTTGAGCAGCGAGAACGTCGTCCGGGTCCGCGCCTGCTCCTCGGTGAGCCCCTGCAGCGTCTGCAGGAACAGGGCGCGGTGCATCGTCAGGGTCTCGACGAGATCGCGCCGCTCACCGGTCAGGGTGCTCGGGTCGGTGCTCATGGACGGTTCCTCCCTGGTCGTCGCTGGTGGGAGAACCGTAGCGACGGAGGCGGCCGGTTCCGGTCCTCCTTCCCGACGACGGGTCACGGCGCCAGCCGGACCGCCGAGACGCCGCGGGAGGTCGGGAGGAAGAGCGCGTTGCCGCTGACCGCCGGGGTCGCGAAGCGGGTCGCGTCCCCGACCGACAGCGTCGCGCGCTGCGTCCCCGTCGCCGCGTCGAGCCCGATCAGCGCGCCGTCCTGCTGGAGCGACCACACCGTGCTGCCGACGACGACCGGCGACCCCGTCACCTGGGCGGGCGCCCGCCAGCCGGCGGCCAACGCCCCGTCGGGACCGACGCGCACCTGCAGCAGACCGGAGCTGCACGGCAGATAGGCCACCGCTCCCCCGCCCTGCACCGGGGCGGCCGCCCCACCGCCATAGGACTCGCAGCCCTGCAGCGCGGCCTTCTGCCCGCCGACGCCACCGAGCCCGGACAGGTCGACGAGGAACACCCCGCCGCCCTTCCCGGCTGCGACCGCCAGGTGCGTCCCCGGGAGGAGCACCGGACCGGTCGACCCGAGGTCGGCGTCGACCGAGTTCTCCTGCGCCCAGTCGACGGGAGCGAACCCGTCGACGAGCGCCAGGGACGACGAGAGCCGCAGCACCGAGTCGCTGTGGTCCCAGTCCCCGGACGTCGCCTCGCCGTTGCCCGTGGTGACGACGACGTCGCCGTTGGGCAGGCCGGCCGGACCCGACGCGGCCCAGATGCCCGCCTCGCGCCCGGTCGGGACCACGAACGTCGTCGCCGCGCCGCCACCCGTCGTCGGGAGCCCGACGACGCTCCCGCGGTACTGCCCGCAGTCGCCGTAGTTGCCGCCGTAGGGGACGTAGACGGTGCCGCGCGAGACGAGGAGGGCGCCGCGCTGGAGATGCGTGGCCGGGTCGACGCCGGGCACGTCGGCGTCGCGGCGGCTCCGGACCGCACCGTTCGCCGGATCCACGGCGTAGAGCTCGTGGCGCACGCCGGCCTCGGTGGTCGCGACGAAGACCTGATCGGTGGCCGGGTCGAACGCCGGCGACCCGGTGATGCCGATCGGGTCGATGTTCCCGCACGGCAGGGCGGACCCGGGCAACGGGTCGGCCAGGTGGGTCCGCCACCGCACCGCCCCGCTCACCGCGTCGAGGCCGTAGACCGACCCGCCCTCGGTCGCGGCGACGACCTCCCCGGCCACGACGACGGGGCTCCCGTAGACCTTCCCGTCGAGCGGGGTCTGCCACGCCAGCGCCGGCGACGACGGGTCGGGGCCGGACGCGACGTAGCCGTCGCGGGCGGCGTCCCCGTGGTAGGTCGTCCAGTCCGCCCCCGGCCGTACTCCGCCGGACGGCGCCGCGGTGACGGGTGCCGCGCCGGAGATCGGTGGCAGCACCAGCCCCGCCCCGGACGCCGGCACCTCCGGCGCGGGGTAGGGCGCGACCGTCGCCGGGGCCGGGGCCGGGGCCGGGGCAGGCGGTGAGCCGGTGGAGCACCCGGCCAGCACCGACACCGCTGCGAGGGCGACACCCAGCCGCCGTCCGAGGCTCATCACGAACGGAGATCGTGCTCCGATCGCGCGCAACCCGCCGTCCGGGGCCCGGTCAGCCGCCCAGCACCGCCGCGACCTGCTCCGTCGAGTGCGGCGAAGTGCGTCACTGGTGGCGCATTCCGCTGCACTCCGGGCTCGCGCTGGAGATCCGATGGATCCGTGGACGCCGGGGCACCGTCAGAACCCACGTGAGCCTCGACGAGAAGCGTCTGCATCGGACCGTGCGTGACCAGGACGGCGCCATCACCCTCGGCCAGGCGCTGGAGTGCGGCTACAGCCACACGACCGTGCGCCGCAAGGTGGCGGCCGGCGAGTGGACACGGCTCGCCCACCGGGTCTACCTGCTCGGGTCGCACCGCCGGACGCCTGCCGTCCTCGTCCGGGCCGCCCTGCTCTCACTGGGCGGGGACGCCGTCCTGGTGGGCCCGGCAGCCGCATGGTGGCACGGGCTGATCGATCGCTGCCCGGACGTCATCGACGTCGCGGTCGCTCCCAGACACCAGCACCGGGCACGACCGGGCGTCCGCATCGTGCGGCGGGTCGTGCCCCGCGCGGCGAGCGACACGAAGCGTGGTGTCCGGGTGACCACGGTCCCGCACACCGTGCTCGACACGGCGGCGGCGCTGGGCCGGGTCGAGGGCGCGCGGGTCATGGACACGGCGCTGCAGCGCCGGATGGTCGCGCTCCCCATCCTCGAGCGGCTCCACGAGGCCCGACCGCGACGACGAGGACGGCCGGTGGTCACCCGGCTGCTGGCCCTCGCCGCGGGCGGAGCGGTCTCGGAGGCCGAACGGCGGGCGCACCGCACCATGACGGCGGAGGGCATCCGGGGGTGGACCGCGAACCTCGAGCTGGACCTCCCCGGGTTCGGACGGGCGGTCGCCGACGTGGCGTTCCGGCGCGAGAAGGTCATCGTGGAGATCGACGGCTGGGCCTACCACCGCGATCTGCGCGCCTTCCTCCACGACGCGCGGCGCCAGAACGCCCTCGCGGCCGCCGGATGGACCGTGATCCGCACCAACTGGTACGAGCTGACCGGCTCGCCGGAGGTGTTCATCGACGGCCTTCGTCAGGTCCTCGCCGCGCGCTCCTGATCGTGAGTGCGGCGGAGTGCGTCACCGGTGACGCAGGATGCCGCACTCCACGATCAGCCGCCCAGCACCTCAGCCGCCCAGCACCGCCAGCTGCACGGCCGCGACCTGCTCCCCCAGCACCCGCGGGCTCGACGGCCCGTCGGCGTGGAACCACTTGTAGGCCCAGTTGGCGGCGCCGAGGCAGGTGTTGACGTACACCTTCGGCGGCATCGGCAGCACCGTGCCGCTCGCGGCCAGGTGCGCCTCGACCGCCTCGAGCACCACCGCCTCGAAGGCGCGCCGCCGCTCCAGGACGGGCCACGCGAGCTCGGGCGGGAGCTCGGACTCCTCCTCGAAGCAGATCTTCAGCAGGTCCCGGTGCTCGCAGGTGTAGGCCACCCGCTCGACGATGAGGTCGCGCACCGCGTCCAGCGGGGTCGGGGCCGCCGCCACGATCGCGCGGGCCGACGCCAGGCTCTCGTCGAGGACCTGCTCGTAGATCTGGACCAGCAGATCCTGCTTCGTGCGCACGTAGTGGTACAGCGTCGGCTTGGACAACCCGACCCCGGCGGCGACGTCGTTCATCGAGGTCGCGCGGTATCCCTGCCGGCTGAACACCCCGACGGCCGCCGCGAGGATGCGCTGTCGCTGCTCCTCCGCTCGGGAGCCGTTCGCTCGCGGTGTCACATCCACCGACCCTAGACGGTTGACCTCGACCTGTGAGCCAGCCTACTTTCGTCCGACCGGTCGGTCGAAGTGCGGAGATGCAGCGTGGCGTTCGAGCTCGACGAGGTGCACGAGGACTTCCGCGCGGCGGTCCGCCGCTTCACCGACGAACGGATCCGTCCCGTCGTCGTGGAGTCCGAGAGCCAGGGCCACCCGCCGGAGGGGCTCTGGAAGGAGATGGGCGCCGCCGGACTGCTCGGCCTGCTGACTCCGGCCGAGTTCGGCGGGTCCGCGGGCGAGGGCGGCGAGAACACCGCCGTCACCGTCCTCGCCGAGGAGCTCGCCCGGGCGTGCGGCGGGATCGCGGTCGGCGCCCTCGTCAGCGCCTACATGGCCGGTCCGCACCTCGTGCGCCACGGCACCCCGCAGCAGCGCCAGGACTGGGTCGAGCGCATCGCGACGGGCACGGCGATCGCATCCATCGCGGTGACCGAGCCCGGGGCCGGGTCGGACGTCGCGGGCATCACGACGAAGGCGGTCCGCACCGAGACCGGCTGGCGGATCGACGGCCGCAAGATGTACATCACCAACGCCGGCATCGCCGACGTCCTGGTGATCGGGGCCCGTACGGAGGCCACCGGTCACCGCGGGATCACCACGTTCGTCGTCCCCGCCGACACGCCGGGCCTGTCGGTCGGGCAGCCGCTGCGCAAGCTCGGCTGGCACTCCTCGGACACCCGCGAGGTGGTCCTCGACGGTGTCGAGGTGCCGGCCGACGCCGTGCTCGGCGCCGAGAACCGCGGCTTCTACCAGATCATGGCGGCGTTCCAGCTCGAGCGCGTCGTGCTGGCCGCGATGGGCCTCGGCCACGCGGCCGAGGCGCTGACCATGGTCACCGAGTACGTGAAGGGCCGGGAGGTCGCCGGCGCCCCCCTGACCCACCTGCAGACGATCCGCCACCGCATCGCGGCCGCGGAGGTCGAGCTCGAGGCCGCCCGCGCGCTGACCTACCAGGCCGCCGACCGCCTCGACCGTGATCACCCGGAGGCCGGCCGCTCGGTGGCGGCCGCGAAGTACTTCGCCGCGAAGGTCGCCGACCACGTCGTGGACGAGGCGCTGCAGCTCTTCGGCGGCGCCGGCTACCTCGAGGAGACGCCGATCGTGCGGCACGAGCGCGACGTCCGGATCCTGCGTATCGGCGGCGGCACCGACGAGATCCAGCTGGAGATCCTCTCGAAGCGGCTGATCCCGTGACGGGCACGACGAACGGGCTCCGTCCGCCGAGGGAGGTGTCGGCGCCCGTCCCCCCTGGGGCGCCGGCACCTCCCTCGGCGGACGACATCCTCGCCGCGGCGGAGCGCGCGCTCCGGGGCGGCGACACCAGCCGCTACCCGGGCACGCTCACCGCACGGGAGCGGTTGGCGGTGCTGCTCGACGAGGGCACCTTCGTCGAGGACGGCCTGCTCGCCGGTCCCCTGCCGGCCGACGGGGTGGTCACCGGGGTCGGCATGATCGAGGGCCGCCCGGTCGCCGTGATCGCGCACGACTTCGGGGTCAAGGCCGGCTCGTGGGGGCAGCAGACCTGCGAGAAGCAGATCCGCATCCTCGAGCGCGCCGACCGGGACCTGCTGCCGGTGTTCTACCTCGTGGACTCCGCGGGCGGCCGGCTCACCGAGCAGATGGGCTTCTTCCCGGGGCGGCGCGGGGCGAGCGCGATCTTCCGCCTGCAGGTGGCGCTGTCGGGCCGGGTCCCCCAGATCTGCTGCCTGCACGGACCGTCCGCGGCCGGTGGCGCGTACATGCCGGCCTTCACCGACTGGGTCGGCATGGTCGAGGGCCGCGCGTCGATGTTCCTCGCCTCCCCGCGGGTGGCCGAGAAGGTCACCGGCGAGCGCACCACCGAGGAGGAGATGGGCGGCGCGCGCATGCACGCCGAGGTCTCCGGCTGCGGCGACTCCGTGTTCGACGAGGACTGGCAGGCCGTCGCCGCCGCCCGGCTCCTGTTCTCCTACCTGCCGAGCGACTGGACCGCGCGGCCCGCCGTCGCCGAGGCCCGGGCGCCCGAGCAGGACGACTGGGACGGCCTGATCCCCGCCGACCCCGTCACCGGGTACGACGTGACCGAGGTGATCGACCGCCTCGTCGACGCCGGCTCGTTCTTCGAGATCAAGCCCGACTGGGCGCCCGAGATCGTGGTGGGGCTCGCCCGCCTCGAGGGCCGCGTGGTCGGTCTGATCGCCAACCAGCCGAGCGTGCGGTCCGGGGCCATCCACGTCGACTCCGCCGACAAGGCCGCCCGCTTCGTCTCCTGGTGCGACGCCTTCAACGTCCCCCTGGTGTTCCTCCAGGACGTCCCGGGCTTCATGGTCGGCGTCGCGGTCGAGCGGCAGGGCATCATCCGGCACGGCGCGAAGCTGATCGCCGCCATGAGCTCGGCCGAGGTGCCGAAGTTCTCGGTGATCCTGCGCAAGGCCTACGCCGCGGGCTTCTACGCGATGTGCGCCCCCGGCTTCGAGCCCCGGGCCACCATCGCCCTGCCCAGCGCGTTCATCGGCGCGATGGGGCCCGAGGCCTCGGTCAACGCCGTGTACGCGCGCAAGATCGCCGACATCACCGACGAGGCCGAGCGCGAGGCCTTCGTCGCGGCGCGGGTCGAGGAACACCGCGCCGAGATCAACCTGCTCCGGATGGGTTCCGACCTCGTCATCGACACCGTCGTGCCGCCGGAGGGGCTCCGCACGGAGCTCGCCGTCCGACTCCGCCACGCCGACGGGTGGACCCGGTCCGCGCCCCGTCGGCACCACATCGTCAGCCCCGTCTGATCCCCATCCCAGGAGGAGCCGGTCATGGACGACTCGCTCGGTGCCCTGATCGCCGCACCACGGATCCCGCTCCGCGAGGAGCAGCGCTCACCCCGGTACGTGGAGGAGATCGCGCACGCCCGCGCCCTGCACGACGCCGATCCCGACGACTACTGGGCCTGGGTCGCCGAGCAGCACCGCTGGATGCGGCCCTGGGAGACCGTCCGCACCGGTGAACTCGGCGACTTCCGCTACTTCGACGGCGGCCTGATCAACGTCGCGGACAACTGCGTGGACCGGTGGGCCGAGTCCGTCCCCGACCGACCCGCCGTCGTGTGGGAGGGCGAGCCCGGCGACTCCCGCACGGTGACCTACGCCGAGCTGGCCGACGAGGTCTCGCGGCTCGGCGCGGGCCTGGCTGCCCTCGGGGTGGGACGCGGCGACGTCGTCGCGATCTACATGCCGAACCTCGTCGAGGCGTTCACGGCCATCCACGCCTGCAACCGGATCGGCGCGATCTACACCGTGCTGTTCTCCGGCTTCGGCCGCGACGCCGTGGCCTCGCGGCTCGCGTCCGCCCGCGCGAAGGTCGTCGTCGTCGCCGACGCCATCTACCGCCGCGGCAAGCCGGTGCCGCTGCTCGACACGCTGCGCGACGCCCGGCCCGACGCGCCGACGCTCGAGCACGTCGTCGTCGTCGACCGCACCGGGAACGGCGTCCCGCTGCAGGACGGCGAGACGAGCTACGCCGACCTCGTCGAGGCCCACCCCGAGGGCAGCGAGCTGGTCGCCCTCGACCCGAACGAGCCGGCGTTCCTCATCTTCACCTCCGGCACCGAGTCGAAGCCCAAGGGCGTGGTGCACTCCGTCGGCGGGTTCCTGCTGGGCACCTGGGCGAACGCGCACTGGCAGACCGCGATCACCGACGACGACGTCTATTGGGTCGCCGCGGACGTCGGTTGGCTGACGTTCCCCATCCAGGCCGTGATCGGCGGGCTCGCGAACGGCGCCACGATCGCCTGCTACGAGGGCGCGCTGGACACGCCGTCGACCGCGCGGTTCTACGAGGTCTGCGAGAAGCACGCCGTGACGAAGGTGCTGTGCGCGCCGACGGTCCTGCGGATGCTGCGCAAGTTCGGCGACTCGCTGGCCCACGAGCACCCCCTCCCCCGGCTCGCCCTCATCACGGTGCAGGGCGAACCGCTCGACGGCGAGACGTTCACCTGGGCCACCGGGACGCTCGGGGTGCCCGTGGTCAACGCCTACGGCCAGACCGAGACGGGCTCGACGTGGACCTATCCGGTCGCGGGCGTCGACGACCTGAAGGCGGGGTCGGCCGGCACCACCCTGCCCGGGCACGCGTGCGAGGTCGTCGACGACGACGGGCACCCGGTGCCCGCGGGCACGAAGGGCAACCTGGTCATGACCCGGCCCTTCCCGACGCTGGCCCGCACGGTCTGGGACGACCACGACCGCTACCTGTCGACCTACTTCTCCCGCTTCCCCGGCCGCTACGCCACCAACGACGAGGCCGTCGTCGACCACGACGGGCACCTCTGGGTGCTCGGCCGCGCCGACGACGTCATCAACGTCGCCGCCCACCGCCTCTCGACGATGGAGATCGAGGCCGTGGTGGGCTCGCACCCGCGTGTCGTCGAGGCGGCCGTCGTCGGGATCCCGGACGACACCAAGGGCACGGTGCCGGTCGCCTTCGTGACGACGACGGGTGCGGCCGAGGACGTCGCCCGCGAGGTCGTCGCGCTCGTCGGCGACACCATCGGCGGCCTCGCCCGCCCCGACCGCGTGATCGTCACCGCCGCGATGCCGAAGACCCGCACGGGCAAGATCATGCGACGGTTGATGCGCGAGGTGCTGCTGCACGGGGAGGCCCGCAGCGACACCTCCGCGCTGGAGGACCCGTCGTCGCTGGACGTGCTGAGGGAGGCCGTGCGCTCGTGAGTGGACTGTGGTTCGAGGACCTGAAGCCGGGGCTCGTCGTCGAGCACGCGACCCGGCGGACGGTCACCGAGACCGACAACGTGCTGTTCACGACGATGACGATGAACCCGGCACCGCTGCACCTCGACCACGACTACGCGTCGCGGACCGAGTTCGGGCGCCCGCTGGTCAACAGCATGTTCACCCTCGCGCTGGTCGTCGGCCTGAGCGTGCCGGAGCTGACCCTCGGCACGATCGTCGCGCAGCTCGGCCTCACCGACGCCGCCTTCCCGAAGCCGGTGTTCCACGGCGACACGGTGCGGGTCTCGACGGAGGTGGTCGAGGCCCGCGAGTCGCGCTCCCGGGCCGACGCGGGCATCGTGATCTTCGCCCACCGCGCGCAGAACCAGCGCGACGAGACCGTCTGCACCGTGCGACGGACGGGCCTGATGCACCGGAGGCCCTCGTCGTGAACGTCCCGCGGTCGCTGCTCTTCGTCCCCGGCGGTCGCGCGGACATGATCGCGAAGGCCCCGCGCTCGTCCCCGGACGCGATCGCCGTCGACCTCGAGGACGCCGTCGCCGCCGACGACAAGGTCGCCGCGCGCCGGACGGCCACGGAGAACCTCCCCGACGCCGGATCGCTCGTCCTGGTGCGGGTCAACCCGCCCGCGACGCCGTGGCACGACGACGACGTCGAGGCCGTCGCCGCCACGGCGGCGGGGGTCGTGCTGCCGAAGTACGAGGACCCGGCCCAGCTGCGGGACCTGCGGAGGACCATCGGTGACCGGCCCGTCGTCGTCGGGATCGAGACCGCCCGCGGGGTGGCGCGCGCCCGCGATCTGCTCGACGGCGCGGACGTCACCGCGGCCTACTTCGGCGCCGAGGACTACATCGCCTCGATCGGCGGGCGCCGGACGCCGTCGAGCCACGAGGTGCTCTTCGCCCGCTCCGAGGTCCTGCTCGCGGCCCGCCTGGCGGGCGTGGGCGCCCTGGACCAGGCGGTGGTGAACGTTCGGGACGCCGAGGGCTTCCGCCGCGACGCGGGCGAGGGCCGCGACCTCGGCTACGACGGCAAGATCTGCATCCACCCGACGCAGGTGACGCTCGCGCACGAGGTGTTCACCCCGTCCGAGGAGGAGGTGGCGCACGCGCGCGACGTCGTCGAGGCGGGGCGCAGCGGCGTCGGCGTGGTGAACGGCGAGATGGTCGACGACGTGCACCTGCGGATGGCGGCCGCGACCCTGCGGAAGGCAGGCGTGGAGGTGTGAGGCTGGGACTGATGCTCGCCACCGACACGGCGGACGTCCCCGGGGTCGCCCGGTGGGCCGAGGACGTCGGGTTCGACCTCGTCGCGAGCGGCGAGCACGTCCTGTTCGGCAGCCCCACGTCGAACGCGTTCGTCTCCCTGGCGGCCGCCGCTGCCGTGACGTCCCGGGTCCGGCTGCTCTCGGCGGTGACCCTCCTGCCGCTCTATCCGGCAGCCCTCGCCGCGAAGCTCGCGGTGTCGGTCGACCGGGTCTCGGACGGGCGCTTCGAGCTCGGCGTCGGGGTCGGCGGGGAGTTCCCGGCGGAGTTCGAGGCGGTCGGGGTCCCGGTGAGCGCGCGGGGCCGGCGGACCGACGAGGCGCTGCCGACGGTGCGCGCCTACCTGCGCGGGGACGCCGTGGCCGGGCACGCGCTGGACCCGCCGCCGGTGCGCCCCGTGCCCATCTGGATCGGCGGCCGCTCCGAGGCCTCGATGCGCCGCGCGGGGCGGGCGGGCGACGTGTGGATGCCCTACCTCTGCTCGCCGGACCGGGTCGCCCGCGGGCTGCGGGTGGTGAACGACGTCGCGGCCGAACAGGGCCGGGGACCGGTCGCGGGCGGGATGCTCGCGTGGTCGGCGGTGGCGTCGTCGCGAGCCGAGGCACGCGAGCTCGCCGTCCGGAGGTTGCGGGAGATCTACGGGCAGGACATGGACCGGATCGTCGACGCCTGCGTGCCGTACGGGACACCGGAGGACGTCGCCGCCCGGCTGCGGGAGTACGCCGACGCCGGCGCGGAGCACGTGCTCTACGGACCGCTGAACCCGGACCGGGAGCTGGGCGCCGACCTGTGCGCGGCGGTGGCGGCGCTCCGGTAGGTCAGGCGTGCTCGAGGGCGTCGCCGAACGCCGCGAGACTGCGCCACCGGTGGACGTGGCTGAGCACCCGGCCGACCCCGAGGACCGCCACGAGGGGCCACTCGAGCGCGCCGAGGGCCCCGAGCGCCACGAGCCCGCCGACGAAGGCCAGCTCGTCGACCGACGGCAGCGGCACCTCCCCGATGCCCGGGACCTCGACCCGCAGGGTGTGCACCTCCTGGGCCGCGCGCACGGCGGCGGACATGTCGGCCGGCGTCGAGCCGGCCGGGGCGGGGGTGGTCATCGGCGTGGTCGTCGGCGTGGTCACGAGCCGGACGGTAGCCCGGTCGGGGCATCCGGCGGCAGGGCCGGCGGCCGGTCACAGGAAGGCCACAGCACGGTCGGGGAGCGCGGGTGTGACCGGACGCACCGACGTACCAGATAGTAGGACTTCCGAGTAACCGAGGCCCCGGGTGACCGTGGACCCGACGTCCGCCCCCGACCGTCTCGCGAGGCACCCTCTTGGGTTCGATCAGCTCGATCAGCACCGGCCACCACGCCGCACTCCTCGGGCTGGGCGCCTACCGGCCCCACCGGGTGGTCACCAACGAGGAGGTGTGCGAACACCTCGAGGTCGACGCGGAGTGGGTGCATGCCCGCTCCGGCATCTCGACGCGGCGGATGGCCGGGCCCGAGGAGACCGTCGTCGCGATGGGCGCCGCGGCGGCCCGGGACGCGCTGGCGGCCGCCGGCGTCGCGCCGGCCGACGTGGCCGTGACGCTGGTCGCGACGATGTCGGCGGACACCGGGTGCCCGCAGGTCGGCACCCGGCTCGCGGCGGAGATCGGGGCCGTGAACGGCGCCGCGATGGACGTGGGCGCGGCGTGCGCGGGCTTCTGCTACGCGCTCGAGGTGGCGGCGTCGCTGGTCGACGCGGGCCACGGGGCGGTCCTCGTCGTCGGGGTGGAGCGGATGTCCGACATCGTCGAGCCGACCGACCGCTCCACGGCGTTCCTCTTCGGCGACGGCGCGGGGGCCGTGGTGGTCGGGCCGTCGACCGAGCCCGGGATCGGGCCGGCCGCGTGGGGCGCGGACGGGACCCAGGCGGGCCTGATCGCGCAGTCGGTGACCTGGGCGCAGGCCCGCGAGACCGGCGAGCGACCCGCCCTGCGCATGCAGGGCCCCACGGTGTTCCGGTGGGCGACGTCGCGGATGGTGCCGCTCGTGTTCGAGGCGCTGGAGAAGGCCGGGTGCAAACCCGAGCAGCTCGACGCCTTCGTCCCGCACCAGGCCAACGCGCGGATCACCGACGGCCTGGTGAAGGCGCTGGGGCTCCCCGACCACGTGACCGTGGCCCGCGACGTCGCGGTCACCGGCAACACCTCGGCGGCCTCCGTCCCGCTCGCCATGCACGAGGTCCTGACGACGGGTGCGGCCCGCCCCGGGGACCTCGCACTGCTGTGCGGATTCGGGGCGGGCCTGACGTTCGCGTCGCAGGTGGTGTGCCTCCCGGCCTGTGAGCACTGATCCGTGTCGGAGCGCGGACTACTACTCACACGACGAAGTCACCTGTGACCCGCGATCCCCCGCGGCTCGTAGGTCTCCGACAGCTCGGTGAGCTCGTGCTCGTCGAGCTGCAGGTCGACCGCGGCGATGCCCTCCTCGAGGTGCTCGATCTTCGTCGCGCCGATGATCGGGGCGTCGACGACGGGCTGGGCGAGCACCCACGCCAGCGCCACCTGCGCCCGGCTGACCCCGCGCTTGTCGGCGATCTCGGCGACCTTCTCCACGATGTGCCGGTCGGAGTCGCGGTAGAGCGTCTTGCCGAACTCGTCGGTGTCGCCGCGGGTGGTCGTCTCGTCCCAGTCGCGGGTGAGCTTCCCGCGCGCGAGGGGGCTCCACGGGATCGTCCCGATGCCCTCGTCGAGGCACAGCGGGTTCATCTCCCGCTCCTCCTCGCGGTAGAGCAGGTTGTAGTGGTTCTGCATCGTCACGAACCGGGCCCAGCCGTTCGCGTCCTGCAGGTGCAGCGCCTTGGCGAACTGCCACGCGAACATCGACGAGGCGCCGATGTAGCGCGCCTTCCCCGACTTCACGACGTCGTGCAACGCCTCGAGGGTCTCCTCCAGCGGCGTCTCGGGGTCGAACCGGTGGATCTGGTAGAGGTCCACGTAGTCCATGCCCAGCCGCCGCAGCGAGTGGTCGATCCCGGTCATGATCGCCTTGCGCGAGAGGCCGGCGCCGTTCGGGCCGGAGCGCATCCGGTTGAACACCTTCGTCGCGACGACGATCTCGTCGCGGTCGGCCATCTCGTTCAGCCAGCGACCGGTGATCTCCTCCGACGTCCCCTGCGAGTAGACGTCGGCGGTGTCGAAGAAGTTGATCCCGGCCTCGAGCGCGCCCGAGAAGAACGGCTTCGCCTCGTCCTCGGGCAGCGCCCACTTCCAGCGGTCGTTCGGCACGCCGTAGCTCATGGTGCCGAGGCAGATGCGGGAGACGTCCAGGCCGGTCGACCCGAGTTTCGTGTACTCCATGTCCCCGGTCTACCCGCGGGCGCGAGCCGCGGCACCCGTCGTCTCCGAAGGCGCCGGATAACGCACGAACGGCACTTTCGCAGCATCTATGTGCGCGAAAGTGCCATTCGTACGGATCAGGGGCCGCTCACTCCTGGTGGTGCGACGGCGCCAGCTTGTAGACGGGCGTGTCGATCCCCTCCTGGCGGGCCTTGAGCTGCAGCGCCAGGTAGAGCGAGTAGTGCCGCGACTGGTGGAGGTTCCCGCCGTGGAACCACAGGTTCCGCTGCTGAGTGGGCTTCCACATGTTGCGCTGCTCGCCCTCCCACGGGCCCGGGTCCTTCGTGGTGTCGGAGCCCAGGCCCCACACCTTCCCGACCCGCCCGGCCATCTCCTCGCCGATGATGTCGGCGACCGAGGTGATCATCGAGCGGTACCCGGTGGCGAGGACGACGAGGTCGGCCTCGAGCTCGGTGCCGTCGGCCAGCTTCACGCCGGTCTCCGTGAACTCCTGCACCTGTCCGTTGACCAGCTTGACCTTGCCGTCGGCCACGAGCTGCGCGGCACCCACGTCGATGTAGTAGCCCGAGCCGCGGCGCAGGTACTTCATGAACAGGCCCGAGTCGTCGTCGCCGAAGTCGAGGTCGAAGCCGGCGGCCCGGAGCTGGTCGTAGAACTCCTGGTCGCGGACCTTCGCCTCGTCGTAGGCGGGCCGCTGGAAGTCGGCCATGATCCGGTACGGCAGGGACGCGAACACGAGGTCGGCGGTCCGGGTGGTGATGCCGCTCCTCACGGCCTCCTCGGAGTACAGCCCGCCGAGGGCGAGCTCCATGAGGGTGTCCGACTTGATGATGTGCGTGGAGCTCCGCTGCACCATCGTGATGTCGGCGCCGGCCTCCCAGGCCGCCCCGCAGATGTCGAACGCGGAGTTGTTGGACCCGATGACGACGATCTTCTTGTCCTCGTAGCCCGCGGGCCCGGGGTGCTCCGACGAGTGCTGGATGACGCCCCGGAACGTCTCCATGCCGGGGAACTCGGGCTTGTTCGGCTTGCCCGAGACACCCATCGCGAAGACGAGCTGCGCGGGTCGGAGCACGACCTCCTCGGGCCCGTTGCCGCGGTCGCGCTGCACCGTGACGGTCCAGCGGCCCTCGGCGTCGTCGAACACGGCGGACTCCGCCGTCGTCGAGCCCCAGTAGTTGACCTCCATGACCCGCGTGTACATCTCGAGCCAGTCGCCGATCTTGTCCTTCGGCGCGAAGACCGGCCAGTTGTCCGGGAACGGGAGGTAGGGCAGGTGGTCGTACCAGACCGGGTCGTGCAGGGCGAGGCTCTTGTAGCGCTTGCGCCAGGAGTCGCCGGGGCGCTCGTTGCGCTCGACGACGATCGTCGGGACGCCGAGCTGGCGCAGCCGCGCCGCGAGGGCGATGCCGCCCTGCCCGCCGCCGATGATGACGACCTCGGGCTGGCGGGTGTAGCCGAGTTCCTCGGCCTCGGCCTCCCGCGACTCCTTCCACGTCACGCGGTCGGGGTTCGCGCCGTGCTCGGTGCCGAAGGGGCGCCGTTCGCGCTGGTTCTCCTCGTGACCCTTGAGCTCGTCGAGCGAGGTCAGCAGCGTCCAGGCCTTCCCGTCCTTCAGCCGGACGTGCCCGGTCCCCCGGCCGACCGCGGTCTCGAAGGTCAGCCACGCCTCGTCGACGCCGTCGGCCGAGGTCGGTTCGCCGTCGACGGCGACGTTCGTCGGGTCGATCCGGTCGAGGACGCTGCCCAGCAGGTCGGCGACCTCGTCCTTGCCCTCGACCGTCGCGATGTTCCAGGTGAAGGACACCAGGTCACGCCAGTAGCACTCGTCGGCGAACAGCGACGTCGCGGCGCTGACGTCGCGCGCGGTCAGGGCGTCCTGGAACGCCGACACCCATGCCCCCACGCGGTCGGCCACCTCGCTCCCGGGGCGATCCAGGGTCTGCGTCACGCGGCACCTCTTCTCGTTGGCCAGTGGTGAGGTGACCACGGTCACGCGCGAGGCCCGGTACGGGCAAGGGTTGCAGCGTTGTTGCGCGCTCTGTGACCCAGTCCACCGAGCCCGACGTCGGGAAAGTCCTGGACCTGGAGCGCACTCCAGGTCCTAACGTCGAACGCGTGACCGCAGCACCGACCCGCCGCTGGTGGATCCTCGCCGTCATCGGCGTCGCCCAGCTCATGGTCATCCTCGACAACTCGATCGTGAACATCGCGCTGCCCTCGGCGCAGGCCGACCTCGGGTTCTCCGACGCACAGCGCCAGTGGGTGGTCACCGCCTACGCACTCGCGTTCGGCAGCCTGCTGCTGCTCGGCGGACGGCTCTCCGACCTGTTCGGGCGCAAGGCGGCCTTCGTCGTGGGGCTGATCGGGTTCGCGGTCGCCTCCGTCCTCGGCGGTCTCGCGCCCGGCTTCGGGCTGCTCGTCGCGGCCCGCGCGCTGCAGGGCGTGTTCGGCGCGGTGCTCGCGCCCGCCGCGCTGTCACTGCTCACGACGACCTTCCCCGCCGGCCGCGACCGCGCCCGCGCCTTCGGCGTGTTCTCGGCGCTCGCCGGGTCCGGCGCCGCGATCGGACTGCTGCTCGGCGGCACGCTCACCGAGTACGCCGACTGGCGCTGGTGCATGTACGTCAACGTGGTCTTCGCGGTCATCGCCCTGATCGGCGCCCTGCTGCTCATGCCGGCGCACCCCGCGGGCGACCGGCCGCACCTCGACATCGTCGGCACGGTCCTCGCCTCGGCCGGCCTCTTCGGCGTCGTCTTCGGGTTCGCCACCGCCGAGACCGACGGGTGGACCTCCTGGCCCGTCTACGCGTTCCTCGCGGCGGGTGTCGTGCTGCTGGCGGTCTTCGTCGCCGTCCAGCGGGTCCGGACCGCGCCCCTGCTGCCGCTGCGCGTCCTGCTCGACCGCTACCGGGGCGGCTCCTACCTGACGATCCTCATCCTGACGACGGGGATGTTCGGCCTCTCGCTCTTCCTCGCCTACGTGATGCAGACCGAGCTCGGACTCTCCCCGGTGCTGACCGGCGTCGCGTTCCTGCCGATGGTCGCGTCGATCGTCAGTGCGTCGACGACGGTGCCCGCGCTCGTCCTGCCCCGGCTGGGTCCGAAGCCGCTGATCTTCGTCGGCCTCCTGCTCGGCGCGGGTGCGCTGTTCTGGTTCTCGCACCTCACGCCCGGGTCGAGCTACGCGAGCGGTGTGCTCGGCCCGCTGATCCTCATGGGCCTGGGCATGGGCACCGCGATGTCGACCTCGATCAACACCGCCACGCTCGGCGTCGCGCCGCAGGACGCCGGCGTCGCGTCGGCGACCGTCAACACCATGCAGCAGGTCGGGGGCTCGGTGGGGACGGCGCTGCTCTCGTCGATCGCGGGGACCGCGACGGCCACCGCACTCGGGGTCGGCCTCGCACCCCGCGCCGCGGCCCTGGCCGGGTACGACCGCGCGTTCCTCGTCGCCTCGGCGATCTTCGTGGTCGCGGCCGTCGTCTGCGGCCTGCTGGTCCCCGCGGGACGGCCGCACGCGACGGTGTCGGACTCCGGCCCGGCGCCGCGCGAGCTGCCGGCCGGCGACTCCGACTCCTGGGGCGGCCCCGAGACCGTCGAGGAGGTCACCGTCCCCGGGCTGTCCGGGCGGGTGCTCGACGGCGAGGTCCCGGTCGACGGGACCGTCACGCTCATCGACGCCCTCACCGGCGCGCAGGTCGGCACCACGCGCACCGACGACGGGCACTACCGCCTCGAGGTGCCGCGGGCCGGGGAGTACCTGCTGGTCGTCTCCGCTCCGGGGCGGCGCCCCCTCGCCGAGCGGGTCCGGGTCTCGGCGCCGGAGCTGGCGATGGCCCGGGACGTGCAGGCCTGACTCCCCCTTCCTGCCACGGGGGTCGGGCCCTACTCCGGGTCGTTCGGCGTGTCCGGGCCGGCCCGGTAGGGCGTGGTGACCCCCTCGTACATGAGGTGCGCGACCAGGCCCTGCTTCGGGTGGGCCAGGTTGTGGCAGTGGTCCATCCAGATGCCGGGGTTGTCGGCGACGAAGGCGACGTCGTAGGTCGCACCGTCGGGCACGTCGAGCGAATCGATCCACCACGGGCTGCCCGTGGCGGGCGCGCCGTCGCGGGCGAGCACCACCGCGTGATGTCCGTGCAGGTGCATCGGGTGCACCTCGCCGGAGGAGTTGCTGATCCGCATCCGCACGACGTCGCCCTCGCGCACCATGAACATCGGCACGTCGGGGTACATCCCGCCGTTGATCGTCCAGTAGAGCCCCGGCACGCCGTCGACGAAGCCGGGACGACGCCCGATGGCGTAGTCGAACACGCGGTCGGGGACGCTCGGGTCGAACCCGAGGGGCGCGGGCGAGCCGTAGGTGAGCAGGTCGACCGTCGTGGACGGGACGGGTGCCGGCGCCCCGCCCCCGCCGACCACGACCGCCGCTCCCCCGAGCTCGACCCGGGCCGGCGCCGTGACCTCGAGGTCGGCCCGCCCGCCGGCGGTGACCGCGAGGGCCGCGCCGGTCACCGGGGTCGGGGCGTGCACGTCGGTCCCGTCGACCGCCAGCACGCGGTAGGGCGTTCCGGACCAGACCCGCATCGGCCCGTCGTCGGTGTCGGTGACGCGCACCCGCACGGTGCTGCCCGGTGCTGCGGGCACGGTCACCTCGCCCGGCGCGCCGTTCACGGTGCGCCGGCCGTCGAACAGGTGCACCAACGCGGTCGCCTCGGCGCCCACGCCCCCGGGTGGCACCACCACGAAGGAGCCGAACAGCCCGCCCTTCACCTGCTCGTCGGCCACCTGGTGCGAGTGGTACCAGGACGAGCCGACCTGCTCGGCGCGGAAGCGGTAGACGAACTCCTGCCCCGGCAGCACGGCGTCCTGGGTGACCCCGGCGACCCCGTCCTCGCCGTTCGGCACGTCCACGCCGTGCCAGTGCAGCGTGAGCCCACGGGGGACGTCGGCGTTCACCAGACGGACCGCCACCACCTGGCCGGCGACGGCCCGGATCTCCGGCCCGGGCGTCTGCCCGTTCAGGGTGTACCGCGAGCCCTCGGCCCGGGCGACCAGGGTGACGGTCACGTCCGCCGGCACCGTGTCCGGCAGCCGCAGGGTGTCCACCGACCGCCCGGCCGTCCCGTCGTGCC
This sequence comes from Actinomycetospora sp. NBRC 106378, assembly GCF_030269685.1. Taxonomy (GTDB): domain Bacteria; phylum Actinomycetota; class Actinomycetes; order Mycobacteriales; family Pseudonocardiaceae; genus Actinomycetospora. Next base: position 634,858 of record NZ_BSTT01000002.1, on the reverse strand, counting down.
CGGCGGTCATGGCAGGCATGGTCGGCGGGCCACCGCCGTCGTCGGGAACGCCCATCCCGGCCACCGACCAGCTGCCCGCGGGCAGGCTCGCGGCCCAGAACCAGGCGAGCGGGGCGAGGACGACGAGCGTCGCGAGCAGCGCGACGACGGTGCGACGACGGGTCCGGCGGCGGCGCGGGGCGACCACCGCGGCGGACCGGGCGTCGGTGAGCACCTCAGACGACGGGCGCGTGGTGGGCGCCCGCGGTGGCCGGCTCCCGGACCGCGACCGCGGTGCTGCTCCGCCGCGCGGCCACCAGCGCGACCACGAGCAGGCCCAGGGCGACCGCCCCGTGCAGCATCCCGAGCGCGGGGACCGAGTGGGCGAGGATGCCGAGGGCGACCTGCACCACCACCAGGCCGAACGCCGCTCCCGCCCAGGTCACCGCCCCGGGGAAGCGGGCGAAGAACGAGGACACGAGGAAGAGCAGGGCGAGGGCCGGCACGATGACGGTGCCGTTCATGCCGTGCACGGCGAAACCCGCGACCCCGTCGAACACGACGGACTCGCTCTCCATCCCGGCCTTGTCGAGCACCCCGCCGTTCTCGACCCAGGTGGACAGCCCGAACAGGGCCCAGGCGATCGAGGCGGCCTGCACGACGACCTCGAGGGCGAGCAGACAGGCCAGGACGCGGTAGACGGCGCGCATCACGGGATCCCCCGGTTCGTTCACGTGTGGTGGTGACCGCGAGTCAACCGGGGCCCGAGACCCGCACACTCCGGCGTCAACCCGCGATGTCAGCTACTCTAAGTCCACACTGTGACGACGGTCCTAGTCTTTCCGAGTGAACTCCTCGTCGCACCGCCGGGGACACGCGGCCCGACCCCTCCGACACGACGCGTCACCGATCGGTACCTTGGGGGCATGGCCGACAGCCTCACCGACACGACCACGGTCCCCGAGCTCGTCGGGCTCGCCGCGGCCGACGCCCACGACGCCGCGCTGGACGCGCGCCTGCTGGCGATCCCGCAGAACGCCCGGCACACCGGCGCGGGGCGCAGCATCATCACCAACCAGCGCCCGAAGGCGGGCGCCACCGCGACGCCCGGCGACACCATCATGATCTGGGTCGACGACCCGGCCGCGGGGCCCACCACCGAGGAGGGTCCCGACGACGACGGGTCCGGCGGCGGTGGCGGCGGCTCCCGCGTGCCCGACGGCCCGAAGACCACCCCGACCGCGGGCGCCAAGTAGCCCCAGCACCCCGGAGCCCGGCCCACGACCTCGTCGTGCGCCGGGCTCCCGCGTGTCCGGGTCAGTGCTCGAACTGCACCGCGGAGCGGGCGGCGATCAGCGGAGCGATCTGCTCGGCGATGATCCGCTTGTGCTCCGGGTGGTCCCGGTAGCGCAGGTAGGCGTCCCGGTCGGCGAAGGTGCCCGACACCGCGAACGACGCGTTGCCCTCGTTGATCCCGAGGTCCGGGCCGGCCTGCCAGGAGACGAGGCCCTCGAGGCCCTCCCCCCGGTCGATCCAGGACTGCAGGTTCTTGAGGATGTCCTCGACGGTCGCGGCCGAGGTGCCCTCGACCCAGCTGAACGTGACGACGTGCGTGACGGCCATGCGCCCCACCCTGCCATCCCGTTCCCGACGACGGGTCGGTCCGTTCAGCCGCGCGATCTCGCCGCGAGGGGTACCACGCGGCTCGGCGGGACCTCGTCGTCGATCTCGTCGTCGATCTCGTCGTCGATCTCGTCGTCGATCTCGTCGTCGGGGCCGGGCTCCGTGTCGGCCGGCTCCGACGATGTGGCGGCACTGCCACTGGATGCCGGCAACGACGCTTTCCTGTCACCGGAAGGGGCGCCGGAAGTGGCGCCGGGGAGGGGCGGCAGCGCCGCGAGCCCGGTCCGGGCCCGGGCGACCACGGCCGGGTCGGCGGCCGCCAGGGCCGCGGTGAACGCGTCGCGCGCGGCGACCAGGTGGCCGACGGAGGACTCGAGCGTGCCGAGCTGGCAGGCCGCCTCGACGGCGAGCGCGGGGTCGCGCGAGCGGCGGAGCACGGTGAGCAGGGCCCGCGCGTCGGCGATCCGCCCCTGCCGCAGCGCGATGTCGGCGAGCACGACCTGCACGCCCAGCTGGTCGGCCGCCCGGTCGAGGTGGCGGCGGGCGCGGTCGAGGCGGTCGTAGCGGTAGAACACCAGCCCGAGCCCGCGGTGGGCCGCGCGGGCCTGCTCCTCGTCGCCGACCGCGATGACGAACGCGAACCACTGCGCGGCCTCCCGGTCGCGCTCCAGTCCGGCGTACCCGCGGGCGATCCGCAGGGCGACGACCGGACCGAGCGGGTCGGGCTCCAGGTCGGCGACCATCGCCGCCGCGAGGCTGTCCAGGCCGCCGGCGAGCATGGTGCGCGCGGCGGTGTAGCGCGCGTGGTGGTCCAGGCGGCCCGCGATGCAGCGGACGAGTTCCTCGGAGGGCAGGCGGGCCAGGTCGACCAGTGCGCGGGCGGGCGCGAGGTGCCGCTCCCCCGCGCGGGTCGTGCGCCGCAGCCACCCGTCGGTGACGAGACCGGCGACGATCTCCGCGACGTCGCCGGTCGCGTCGTCGGGTCGCAGCGCGGCGAGGGTGTCGAGGTCGAGCGCGGTCGGGATGCCGAGGCGGTGCCAGACGGCGGCCAGCCGGACCACGTCCCCCGAGGGCCCGGCGAACGCCTCCCGGGCGGCCTCGAGCGGCGCGACCAGGTCACCGAGGCGCCGGCCCGTCATCCGCTCGGCCCCGAGCTCCGCGACGAGACCGTGGGACTCGCGGCCGACGACCTCGGTGGCGGTCACCGGGGCGACCACCACGGGTGCGAACCGCGGCGCCGCGAGCTCGCCGCGGGAGAGCGCGGTCAGCCCCCAGCGCGCGGTGAGGACCAGCCGCACGACGGTCGTCCGGTCCTGCCGGCAGGCGGCCAGGAGGTCGTCACGGACCTCGTCGAGCAGCGTCAGCGGGGCGTCGTCACACCACACCAGCACCGGCCGGGACGGGGTCGCGCGTCGCCGGGCGCGCTCGACGACCTCCTCCAGGCGCACCCGGTACGGGTCGTCGATCTCGACGAACAGGTCGTCGGGGCGGTGCCGCCGCACCGCGTGCGCCGCGGTGCGCGTGACGCCGGCCGAGGGCGGACCGCTCACGACGACGACGGGGTGCGTCGACGCGGTCAGCCGCTCGGCCAGGAGGTCGTCCGCCGCCCGCGGCAGGTAGTCGGCATCCCGCTCCCCCACCCCGACGTCGGGCAGCGCGGCGGTCGCGCCGACGCGGACGCCGACGAGCCGCTCCGCGACCCGACCGATCGAGACGGTCGAGAACCGGGAACGGCGGTCGGTCGGTGCCGGGAGGACTCCCACATACGCAGTGTGACGTATCTGTCGGTTTTCGGTCACGTTTCGTCACGCTTCCGGGCACGATCGAGAACGTCCGCCCCGTGTGGTGCATCCGCAGGTCGACGGCGGGTGCACCGCTGTCGTCGGGCGTGGGTGACGGGCCTGACGACGCCGCACGCGCCGGTCACACTGCGTGAACGACTCCGGCCAGGGTCCGGGTCAACGACGCCCGGGAGAAGTTCCGCTCCAGCACGGCCCGACCCCCGGCGCGCAGGTCCGCGGCGGTCCCGGGGTCGGTCACCACCCGTCGCACGGCGGCCACCCACGCCTCGACGTCGTCGTCGGCGGGCAGCAGCGCCGCACCCTCGGCCGCGAAGACCCCGGCGAGCTCGCTGGAGGCGGCGGCCACGACGGGCAGGTCCGCGGCGAACGCCTCGATCATCGACATCCCGAACGGTTCGCGGGGCGCCGGGTGCAGCAGGACGTCGCTGCCCGCCATCGCGCGGTCGACCCCGTCGCGGTCGAGGCCGCCGTGGAAGGTCACCGGCAGTCCCGCGGCCGCCACCCGCTCCCGGGCCGCGGCGAGCGCGCCCTCGTCGGGTCCGACCACGTGGCCCTCCAGCCCGGGGTGCTCGGGCGCGAGCCGCTCGACGACGTCGAGGAAGCGGGCGAGTCCCTTGCGCGGGTGCAGCCGCGCGCAGAACAGCAGGCGGGGTCCCGCGCCGGGCTCGGGCGCGGCGTCCGGCCGCGCCTCCGGGGCCCGGACCGCGTTGTGCACGACGACCGTGTTCGCCCGCGGCACGATGCCGAGGATCTGGTCGCGCTCGGCCTCGCCGAGCACGAGCACCGCGTGGGCCCGGCGGATCGCCGGGCGGGTGAACAGACGGTCCACCAGGGCGAGCGGGCCGCGCCACGGGCGGCACATGCCGTGCGTCTGGAGCACGTAGGGCACGCCGGCGAGCCACGCCAGCAGCGGCACCCAGATCATGACCAGGCCACGGTTGTAGTGGACGTGCACGAGGTCGAAGCGCCGCAGCCGCCGCACCAGCCACGCCACGAGGCCGGGCGAGACCGACAGGACGTGCCGGGCCACCGGCGGGGCGTACGCCCGACAGGACACGGTGTCGTGCCGCGACCAGCCCGTCCCGGCCGGGCCGCAGGCGACGGTGGTCAGCGTGACGTCCTCGACGCCCTCGTAGGACGCGGAGACGCCGAGCGCCGCGGAGACCGGCCCGCCGAAGGCGGGGTCGTAGGTCGGCAGCACCTGCAACAACGAGGTCATGGTTCAGCCCGCCCAGGAGCGCAGGAGCCGGGCGTCGGTACCGCCCGGCGCGGTCTTGTAGAAGCCCCAGCACGGCACGGTGCCGAGGGTGGTGGCGAACCGCGGGTCGCGCGCCACCGTCGATCCGCCGTCGGGGAGCCGCACCGTGGCGGTGTCGCCGGCGACGGTGACGTCGACGCTCGAGGGGGTCGGCCCCTGCGGCAGCGGCGTCCGGAAGGTGCCCTGGGTGACCACCCGCAGCGTCCCCTCCTCGACCACCCCGAGGAGCCACTGCGCCGGGGTGAGCACGAGGTGGCAGTGCGCGTTCACGAACGGCACGGCGGTCCACGCCGCGAGGGTGAGCGCACCCTGGGCCGACCCCGGGCCGAAGGTGAAGGAGGCCCCGATCCGCCGGACGCGCGCCCGCATCTCCTGCGCGATCGAGGAGGAGGACAGCCGGTCCGGCAGGGCCGGCACGAGTGCGCCCGCGACGACCGACGGCGCCGATCCGGCACCGTCACGGACCACCCGGAACGGCACGCCGTCGTCCCCGAGGTCGGGGGCACTGCCGTCCGGCCGGGCCGTCCAGTCGGTGTGCAGCCGGACGTCGGGCCCACCGGCTGAGGCCTCCGAGGCCTCCGAGGCCTCCGACGCCGAGCACGCCGTCGCGAGCACGAGGGCCGGGACCCCGAGCGCGAGCCCGGCGAGGGCCCGCCGTCGGGAGAGGGGGACGGTCACCGCCGACCCGACCGCGGCGGGTCGAGCCGGACGAACGGGTGGGGGCGGGGCAGGCGATCGAGGGTCCGCAGGAGGGCGGCCCGCCACGCCTGCCGTGACCGGCGGCGCCGGCGGGCGCGCTGCGTGGCGTCCTCGTCGGCGGCGGCCGACCATCCCGGGGCTGTCGACATCGTCAGCCCGCGATCGAGCGGCCGGCGTACCCGGACGCGTTCGGGAACGGCGCGACGTGCGCGGCGGGGCCCTGCAGCATCGACAGCTCCGCGTCGACCATGATGCGGGCGATCTCGGGGGCGAAGGTGCGCGGACGCCAGCCGAGTTCGCGGGCGGCCTTCGACGGGTCGCCGATCAGCGCGTCGACCTCGGTGGGGCGCACGTAGCGCTCGTCGAAGCGGACGTGGCGGGTCCAGTCGAGCCCGACGTGGGAGAAGCACATCCGCGCGAAGTCCTCGACGGTGTGGGCGGTGCCGGTGGCGAGCACGTAGTCGTCGGGCTCGTCGGCCTGCAGCATCGCCCACATGCCCTCGACGTACTCCGGCGCGAAGCCCCAGTCGCGGACGGCGTCGAGGTTCCCGAGGTGCACCACGGACTCGTGACCCAGGGCGATGCGGGCGGCGGCGCGCGCGATCTTGCGGGTCACGAAGGTCTCGCCGCGGCGCGGGGACTCGTGGTTGAACAGGATGCCGTTGACGGCGAACAGGTCGTACGCCTCGCGGTAGTTGCGGGTGGTCCAGTAGCCCAGGACCTTCGACACCCCGTAGGGCGACCGCGGGTGGAACGGGGTGTCCTCGCGCTGCGGCGGCGGCGTCGCGCCGAACATCTCCGAACTCGACGCCTGGTAGAAGCGCACGTCGAGCCCGATCATGCGAATGGCCTCGAGCAGCCGGATGGTGCCGATGCCGGTGGTGTTCGCGGTGAACTCCGGCTCGTCGAAACTGACGCGCACGTGCGACTGGGCGGCGAGGTGGTAGACCTCGTCGGGCGCGATCTCGGAGAGCAGCGAGACCAGGCGCGAGGAATCGGTGAGCTCACCGTGGTGCAGGTGCAGTTTCGCGCCGTGCTCGTGCGGGTCGCGGTAGAGGTGGTCGATCCGGTGGGTGTTGAACGTCGAGGCGCGGCGGATGAGGCCGTGGACCTCGTAACCCTTGGAGAGCAGCAGCTCCGCGAGGTAGGACCCGTCCTGGCCGGTGATGCCGGTGATGAACGCGGTCTTCGGTGCGGTCGGGCTCACGTCGATGTCCTCCGGGAATTGCTGTGCGGGTCGGGAGGTGAATCGCGGGCGATGGCGATTCCGCTACGTCGGCCATTCCCGGCGGAACGGCTCCCGTGATTCTTCCGTGACCTTCTCGAGCGGTTTCGGCACTGTTCTGGGCACGTCGTACGGATCCGACGTACGACCCCGGGAGCCATGTCGCGACCGGTGCGGCGTTCACCGGATCCGGTGACGGGGCGGCCCGATCACGCGGAACGGGAATTCACCCGTCCGGGGTCAGAGGCCGGCGCGGGTCAGGCCGTCGGCGGTGCGGTCGGCCATGAGGCGGTGGCCCGCGTCGGTGGGGTGCAGGGCGTCGGCGCCGATCAGGGCCGCGCCCTGCGGGCCGGCGAACCACCCCTCGGTCATGGGGTCGATCCACACCGCCCCGGCAGCGCGGGCGGCCTCGCCGACCGCGTCGCGCACGGCGACGAGCCCGGCCGGCGGGACGTCGCCCGGCCACGCCGGCCCGATCACCACGAGCCGGGCCCCGGGCACGCGGGCGTGGACGTCCGCGTAGAGCGTGGCGGCCGCGGCCCCGACCAGCGCGGGCGGCAGGTCGCCGTCGTTGAGCGAGCCCTGCACCACGACGAGCTCCGGCCGCAGGGCCAGCGCGCCGTCGAGCTGGGCGGCCACGAAGCTCCCCGCGTAGGGGCGGGCCCGCAGGTAGCCCGTGCCCGGGATCGCGGTGTCGGTCAGCGCCCAGCCCCGGCGGTCGGCGAGCAGGGCGGTCCAGTTGGACCCGCCGAGCCCGCCCTGGACGGTGCCGGAGGAGTAGCTGTCGCCGACGACGACCACCCGGGACCCGGGACCCACGGCGGGGTGCGGCGCCAGGACGGTGGCGACGGCGACGGTCGCGACCAGCAGCACCGCGGCCGTCGTCAGGATGACGACGACGGCGCGCGGTACCCGGCGGAGCGGGGGTCCGGCGACGGGACCCGCCGGCACGACGGGCGCCGGGCGGGTCCCGGTGCTCACCGGTGGCGGCCGGTGACGGCGGGCGTGGTCCGGTCCGGCTCCCCGCCGGGTGCCGGCACCGCCGCGAACTCCTGCCGCGGACCGGGTGTCGGGGCCGGGGCGGGCGTCGGGGCCGGAGCGGGCGTCGCCCTGCCGCGGCGGTCGGGCTCGGCGTAGTAGTAGCCGGCGTAGTAGCCGTCGGTGCGGTCCTTCGTGCGGTTGAGGACCACGCCGACGTGGGTCACCCCGGCCGTCTCGAGCATCTCGTGGGCCCGGCGCACGAGCGCGGTGTTGGTGAAGCCGGCCCGGACGGTGAACACGACGCCGTCGGCGAGCCGGGCGAGCGCGAGCCCGTCGGCGACCGGCAGCAGCGGCGGGGCGTCGATGAGCACGAGGTCGTAGCGCTCGCGCAGCCCGGCGAGGAGCTCGGCCATCTGGGCCGACTCGATCATCTCGCAGGGGTTCGGCGGGCGCGGCCCGCTCGCGAGCAGGTGCAGCCCCGGCACCGGGCCCTGCTGCAGGACGTCGTCGACGTCGGCCTTGCCGGTGAGCACCTGCGTGAGGCCGGCGTCCTCGGACAGGCCCAGGTACTGCGCGGCCCGCGGCTTGCGCAGGTCGCCCTCGATGACCAGCACCCGGCGCCCGGCGCCGGCCTGCGCGAGGGCGAGGTTGACCAGCACCGTGGACTTGCCCTCGTCCTCCACCGAGCTCGTCACCGCGAACACGGTGGTGGCCCGGTCGAAGTCGAACATGTCGAAGTTGGTGCGGACCGCGCGCATGCTCTCCGCGATCGGCGAGGACGGCCGGTCGCGCAGGAACAGCGGGACCGACTCGACGGTGCGGTCGTCGGCGAGCGTGCCGAGCAGCGGCTTCGGGACCACGGTGGCGAGCTGCTCGGTGCTGCGCACCGACCGGTCGAGCGTGCGGCGCAGCACGGCGATCGCGATCCCGAGGAGCAGGCCCGCACCGAGCCCGATCCCGAGGTCGACCAGCGGGCGCGGCGACACCGCGGACGGGTCGAGCAGCGGCCCCTGCACGACGGTCGCGGTGACCGAGGGCGGCAGGGCGGAGTTCGCGGGCTTCTCGAGCTGCGCGATCAGCGCCGGGAACCGGCGGCCGATCGCCCCGGCGATGGCCTCGGCGCGCTCCGGGGAGACGTCGGTGACCTCGGCGGTGAGCAGGACGGTGTTCGGCGTGACGCTGGCGGAGACCTCGTCGGCGATCGCCTGCGGGTCCTCGCGGAGACCGAGGTCGGTCGCCACCTCCTGCCCGAGCCGGTAGCTGGACAGCAGCTCGGTGTAGGACTTCACGCGGTCCTGGGAGAGCAGGCTGCCCTGGTAGGCGTCGGTGGAGCTGGAGTTCGTCTGCTGGGTGGAGATGTAGAGCGTCACCGAGGCCGCGTACTTCACGGGGGCGACGAGGACGAGGATGCCGGCGACGACGATCCCGAGCAGGCCCGCCGCAACGATCACCCGCCACTGCTGGGTGAGGAGGTTCAGATGGTCGCGCGCGGTCACCGTGCGGTCCTTCCGGATCGGGGAGTACGAGGGGTGGGTCGGGGGCGGCGGGTCATCGGGCGACCGCCGTCGCGGACGGGACCGCGGCCCGGTTCTCGGCGAGATCGGCCTCGACCATGATCGTCGCGAGCTGTGCGGGCATGGTCTGCGCGGTCCAGCCGAGCTGGGTGCGGGCCTTCGAGGCGTCGCCGATGAGGGCGTCGACCTCGGTGGGCCGCAGGTAGGTCTCGTCGAACCGGACGTGGTCCTCCCAGTCCAGGTTCACGTGGTCGAAGCAGGAGCGGACCCACTGTTCGACGGTGGTCGCGGTGCCGGTGGCGAGCACGTAGTCGTCACCGTGGTCGGCCTGCAGCATCCGCCACATGCCCTCCACGTACTCCGGGGCGTAGCCCCAGTCGCGGACGGCGTCGAGGTTGCCGAGGTAGACGTGCTGCTCGAGCCCCAGCGCGATGCGGGCGGCGGCGCGGGCGATCTTGCGGGTCACGAACGTCTCGCCGCGGCGCGGGGACTCGTGGTTGAACAGGATCCCGTTGACGGCGAACATCCCGTGCGCCTCACGGTAGTTCCGCGCCATCCAATAGCCGTAGACCTTCGCCGCCCCATAAGGGCTGCGCGGGTAGAACGGCGTCTCCTCGGACTGCGGCGGCGGGGTCGCCCCGAACATCTCCGAGCTCGACGCCTGGTAGTAGCGGGTCTCGATCCCGACCATCCGGATCGCCTCGAGCAACCGGGCGGTGCCGACGCTGGTGGTGTTGCCGGTGTACTCCGGTTCGTCGAACGAGACGCGCACGTGGGACTGCGCGGCCAGGTGGTAGACCTCGTCGGGCCGGACCTTCTCGATCAGCGTCACCAGACGCGAGGCGTCGGTCAGGTCGCCGTAGTGCAGGACCAGACGCTGATCGGGATCGTGCGGATCCTGGTACAGGTGTTCGATCCGGCCGGTGTTGAAGGTCGAGGACCGGCGGATGATCCCGTGGACCTCGTATCCCTTCGACAGCAGCAGCTCGGCGAGGTACGAACCGTCCTGGCCGGTGATACCGGTGATCAACGCGCGCTTCATGCCGCAGCTCCCCACAGGTCGATGTCGTGCAGGCAGGTGGTCGTGAGCGGGTCGGAGCAGTCAGTCATGCGGTCACCTCTCGGCATTCGGGGCGGCCGTTGCTCTGAACAGAGCAACACGCTAAACAATGAAGTCACGCAGAGCGAGTCGTTGTACACAGAACGTGTCAGGTCGCCTCCTCGAGAGCGCGCGTCCCGCGCACCTGCTCGGAGGCCGGTGCGGGCGCCTGCGCGGGCACGGACGCGAACGGTGCGGTCGTCGGGCGCGCGTGGCCGGGGCGGCGGGACGACCGGCCCGCGGCCAGCCCCTCGACCCAGCCGACGTACGCGGCCCGGGCGGCGTCCTCGGACAGCGCGTCCCGCGCGAACAGCCGCCCGCGCAGGCCGGCCGCGGCCGCGCCCTCGCGGTCGACCCCGGTGCGCAGGACCGCGCGCAGGAGGTCCTCCGGCACGCCCGCCTCGATCCGGACCCCGCCCTCCGAGGCCCGGATCTCCGCGGCGGCGGCGGACCGGTCGCCGGTGGCGGCGACGACGGGCCGGCCGGCGGCGAAGTACGACGTGAGCTTCGAGGGCACGCACATCTCCTCGACGCCCGGCTTCTCGTTGAGCACCAGCACGTCGGCGGCGGCCATCGCGCGCTCGAACTGGCCGGAGGCCAGCGGGTCGAGGAACTGCAGGCGTTCGATGCCCGCTCCGTGCCGCTCGAGCCGGGCACGCTGGTTGCCGGTGCCCAGCAGGACGAAGCGCACGGCGGCGCCGGTGGCGTCGGCCAGGCGGGCGGCCTCGACGACGTTCTCCAGCCCCTGCTTCGCGCCCATGTTCCCCGCGTGCAGGGCGACGATCTCGTCGTCGCGCCAGCCGAGCTCGCGGCGTAGCCCGGCCAGCTCGTCGGGCCCGGCGTCGACCGGCGTGACGTGGCTCCAGTTGCGGATGGTCGTGATGCGGTCGCGGTCGACGCCGAGGTCGGCGAGCGACCGGGCGAAGCTCGCGTGGATGGCGACGACGCCGTCCGCGCGGCGCAGCAGGGTCCGCTCGAGCCGGCCCGCGGCACCGGCCGCCCGGCCGCCCAGGGCCTGTGCCTCGGCGATCGCGTAGCTGTAGAGGTCCTGCGGGACGACGCCGAGCGCGGCGCCGCGGGCCCGCCACCGCAGGGCGGCGCCGACGGTGAGCAGCGCCGGGCTGACGGCGAGCACGACGTCCGGGCGCCGGGTGCGGACCAGCCCCGCCCGGAGGGCGAACGCCGCCTCCATCGCGATGCGGCCGGCGCCGGTGGGGTCGGCGGGCACGGGGTGGTCGACCCGGGTGATGCGCACGTCGCCGTCCCGCTCGTGGAGCACGGCGCCCCGCAGGTTGCGGTAGGGCCGCGCGACCTCCCAGTGCGGGTAGTGCGGCAGCCCGGTGACGACGTGGACGTGGTGCCCGGCGTCGGCGAGGAAACGGGCCGTCCCGGTGGTGTAGGGCGCGATGCCGGTGGGCTCGGGGGCGTAGTTGAGGCCGAGGATCAGCACGTTCAGCGGCATGTCGGTGTCCTTCGGGGTCAGTACGCGCCGCGGCCGGTGACGACGGCGGTGACGGTGCGGGCGAGGATGTGGAGGTCGAGGCCGGGCGACCAGTTCTCGACGTAGCGCAGGTCGAGGCGGACGCTCTCGTCCCAGGACAGGTCCGAGCGGCCGGAGACCTGCCACAGGCCGGTCATGCCGGGCCGCACGAGCAGGCGCCGGCGGGCGTCGTCGGCGTACTCGACGACCTCGCGGGGCAGCGGCGGGCGGGGCCCGACCAGCGACATCGACCCGCCGAGCACATTGAACAGCTGCGGCAGCTCGTCGAGCGAGTAGCGGCGCAGGACGCTGCCGATGCGGGTCACCCGGGGGTCGCGCCGCATCTTGAACAGCGGGCCGGCCGCCTCGTTGGCGGCGTCGAGCGCGGCCTTGGTGCCCTCGGCGTCGGTGGCCATCGAGCGGAACTTGACCATCCGGAACGCGATGCCCTCGCGGCCCACCCGCTCCTGGTGGAAGAACACCGGGCCGCCGTCCTCGCGCTTGACCAGCAGCGCGATGGTCAGGAGCACCGGCGAGAGCAGCAGGACGGCGACGGCCGCCGCGAGCCGGTCGACGACGGCCTTGGACACCCGCGCCCAGCCCCGGAAGATCGGTTGGGTCAGCCGGATCATCGGGAGACCGTCGACCGGGGTCATGTGCAGGCGGGGGCCCGCGATCTCCATGAGGCCGGGGTCGACGACGAGGTCGAGGTCGGTGCCCTCGAGCTCCCACGCGAGGCGGTGGAGACGCCGGCCGGTCCAGCCCGGGGACGGCGTCACCGCGACGACCTCGGCGTCCACGCAGTGCGCGGCGTCGGAGACGTCGTCGAGCCCGCCGATCACCCGGACCCCGGCGACCTCGCCCGTGCCCGCGGGGGTGCAGGCGCCGACCACCGTCCAGCCGAACTCCGGGGCCCGCCGCGTCCGGGTGACGAGGTCGGCCACCGTCTCGTCCGACCCGACGACGAGGACCCCGGTGAGGCCGATCCCCCGCCGACGCCGGCGGTGCAACAGGGCGCGGGCGGCGGTGCGACCCACGAGGACGCCGACGACGGCGGCCGGGAGCACGACGAGCGTGTAGGGCTGGAGCCGGTAGTCGCGCAGGGCCACCTCGGTGAGGGCCAGCGCCAGCAGCGCGCCGCTCCCGGCCTGCAGGACGCGGGTGTACTCGAGGCCTCCCGAGGACACGACGATCGGGTGCCAGCACCGGCCCACCGCGAGGGCGGTGCCGAGCAGCGCGACCAGCCCGACGAGCAGGCCGACCGTCACCGCCGGGTGGGTCTCGGCGATCGTCGGCACGCAGGCGGCGGCGACGAGCCCGACGAGGGCGACGATCCCGAGGTCGAGCAGCAGGATCTTGTGGGCCCACGCCATCCGGGACCGGCGGACGTCGTCGACGCCCGCGACGCCGGTCTCGGCCACCAGCGGGTCGCCCGGGGCGATGCCCGCGACGGCCTCCAGGGACAACCCGTGGCGCCGGGGCGCCTCGACGGTCTCGTCCGTCCGGTCCCGCATGCTGGTCACCGCTGCTCACCTCGCCTCTCGCTGCTCTGCCGGTCGTGTCACCAGCAGGCATCGGCGGGCAGGCCAGGAGCGCTACTCCGAATGGAGCAGTCAGCCCTGACCGCAGCAGTGGCTACGGAGCGTGTGATCACCGTCCTCGTGACCGTGCCGTGATCTCGTCGCGGCATCCGACACCCGGCGCCCCTTCCCGACGTCGGGTCGGGCCCGCCGTGTCGCGGACGGGCGACGGATCACTCCGACGAGTGAACCGACGATCAGGAGACCTGACGTCGGGATCGCTTCAGTTGCGCGCGATTGTCTCGCGCGAACAACCCGGTCGGGTGAGGGTCGATCAGGGCGTGGTGGGCGGTGCGGGCGGTGCCGCGACCCGTCCGCTGGACGACACCAGGGCGATCGTCTGCCCCTGGATGCCCTGTCCCCCGCCCCCGCCGGGGGTCTGGCCGACGACCGTGCCCGCGGGCGAACGGTTGTCGACCTGCGAGGTGGTCACGACGAACCCGGCGGCCCGCAGTGCGGCGGCCGCCTGGTCCACCGGCTGCCCGATCTCCTGCGGCACCGCGATGCGGTTGCCGCCCGCCACGAACCGCGGGTCGGTGGCGGGCAGGGGCGCGACCGGCTGGCCGGCGAGCACCGTCGTCATCGCCTGGTAGTAGGTGGCCGCGGGCGTCTCGCCACCGAAGAGGTTGCCGGTGGCGCAGGAGGTCGGCGGGTTGCCGTTGCAGATCGGGCGCGGCGAGGACGAGTCGTCGAAGACGATCGACGCCCCGGACATCTGCGGGGTGGCCCCCACGAACGCCCCGGACTCCGAGACCTCGGTGGTCCCGGTCTTCGCCGCCGTCGGCCGGTTCCAGCCGGCCGCCACGGCGGAGGCCGCGGACGTGCCGCCGGGCTGGTCGTCCTTCGACATCCCCGTCATGAGGGTGTCGGCGAGCTGCGGCGGCAGCGCCTGGTGGCACGCCGTGGAGGGCAGCGAGACCGGCGCCCCGGAGGCGTCGCTCATCGACATGATCGGGTCCGGCGGGCACCAGGTGCCGTGCGAGGCGAGCGTGGCCCCGACGCTCGCGAGCTCCAGGGGGCTCGTCGGGGTCGGCCCGAGGGTGAACGACGCCTGGTTCTGCGCCTTCACGGTGTCGGCGATGGACGGGCCGCCGTTGGCCGTCGGCTTCGCGAGCGACGTCATGCCCATGTTCACGGCCATGTCGACCACCGGTGCGACGCCGGTCGTCTCCTCGAGCTTGACGAAGGCGGTGTTCGGCGACTGCGCGAGCGCGTCCTGCAGCGTCAGCTGCCCGGGGTAGTTGCCGTCGTTCGCGACGACGAAGCCCGGCGAGAGCGGGGAGGCGTACCCCGAGGGCGGGACCGGGATGACGTTCGAGATGCCCCCGCCGCCCAGCAGGTAGGTCGCCGAGGTGAAGATCTTGTAGACCGAGCCGGCGCCGAGGTTCTCCGGCTCGACCGGCAGGTCGTAGGTGGTCTGGCCCGCCGCGGCGTCCAGCCCGTACCCGCGGTTGGCGGCGAGCGCACGGACCGGGTGCGACGTGGCACCGGGCTGCACGATCGCGAGGGTGTCGGCCACGTGCGGCTGCGTCGGCGGCACCTTGGCGTCCACGGCCTGCTTCGCGGCGGCCATCGCCGCGGGGTCGAGCGTGGTGCGCACCGTGTAGCCCCCGGCGCGCAGCTGTTCGGGGGTGATGCCCTCCTGGTCGAGGTAGTCGAGCACGTAGCTGCAGAAGAACCCGTCGTCCCCGGCCCCGACGCAGCCGTTGGCGAGCCCGGTGAGCGGGGTCTGCACGCCGAGCGGGGACGCCGCGGCCGCGGCCGCCTGCTCCGGCGTGAGCTCACCCTGCTGGCGCATCTGGTCGATGACGACGTTGCGCCGCCCGGTGGCGGCCTGCGGGTGGTTCACCGGGTCGTAGGCCGTCGGGCTCTGCACCATCCCGGCCAGCAGCGCGGCCTCCGGCACGGTCAGCTTGTCGGGCGTGGTGTTGAAGTAGGTGCGCGCGGCCGCGGCGACGCCGTACGCCTGGTTCCCCAGGTACACGACGTTGAGGTAGCGGGTGAGGATCTCGTCCTTGGACAGCGAGTGGTCGAGCTGCTCGGCGACGCGGGCCTCGCGCAGCTTGCGCCCGAACGTGGCCTCGGTGGCCTTGAGCTGCTCGGCCGGGGTCTTCGCGGCGACGTACTCGTCGTAGTTCTTGACGTACTGCTCGGTGAGGGTCGAGGCGCCCTGCGTGGAGCCGCCGGTGCCGTTGTTCACCACCGCCCGCGCGATCGAGCGGGGGTCGAGACCGGACTCGGAGAAGAAGCGGCGGTCCTCGATGGCGACGATGGCCGCCTTCATCGTCACCGCGATCTGGTCGGAACGGACGATCTGACGATTCTGGTCATACAGGTACGCGATCGGCGCACCGTTCTCGTCGGTGATGGTGGTGATCGAGGGCATGTCGCCCCCGATCACGCCCGGGGCAGTGTCCTGCGCCCCCACGATGGCCTGACTGGACAGCAAGCCCAGGCCGCCCACCAGCGGGAACGCCAGCCCCGCCACGAGAATCCCGGCAATCACCGTGACGGCCAGCAGCCGCACCTTCGACGTCATCGACCCCAGACCCACTCATTCCGGACAATTCCCGACGACGGGCGGGACCCGCCGTCGGGAACGCATTCTCCCCGCTACCCGGAAAGACGCGGTGAGCAACTCACCATGTGACCGGGAGAGCATGGACGCCGTACACGACCATGGCGTCGCGGAAGGCGACGTCGTCGAGCGGCGTGTCCACCCGCAGACCCGGGAACCGGCGCAGCAGCGCCGGGTAGGCGATCTGGAGCTCGACGCGGGCGAGCTGCTGGCCGAGGCACTGGTGCACGCCGTGCCCGAAGGCGACGTGGTGGTTGGGGGTGCGGTCGACGTCGAGCGTGTCGGGGTCGGCGAAGACCTCGGGGTCGCGGTTCGCGATCTCACCCGCCGCGACCACGCCCTCCCCCGCCCGGATCGTCACGCCGCCCACCTCGACGTCCTCGGTCGCCACGCGGCGGCGCCCGAAGTGGGTCACGGTGAGCAGCCGCAGCAGCTCCTCCACCGCACCGGCGACGGACTCGCCGTCGCGCACCTTCGCCGCCTGCTCCGGGTCCTGCAGCAGCAGGAGGGTGCCGAGCGCGATCATGTTCGCGGTGGTCTCGTGCCCGGCGACGAGCAGCAGGAGACCCATCGAGGCAGCCTGGTGGCGGGTGATCTCGCCCGTGCGGACGTGGCGGACCGCGAGCCGGCCCAGGAGGTCGTCCTCCGCCCCCGACGCCTCACGCTCGGCGACGAGCGCGTCGAGGAAGTCGAGCAGGTCGTCGGACGCGGCGACCGAGTCCTCCACGCTCGAGCGCGTGTCCACCAGGGTGTGCGAGCGCGCCTGGAAGAACGCGTGGTCGGCGTACGGCACGCCGAGCATCCGGCAGATCACGAGGCTGGGCAGCGGCAGCGCGAACGCCTGGACGAGGTCGACCGGCTGCTCCCCGTCCGCCATCGCGTCGAGCAGGCCGTCGACGGCCTCGGTGATCATCGGACGCAGGGCCCGGATCGCCTTCACGCTGAACTCGCTGATCAGCATCTTGCGGAAGAACGCGTGCTGCGGGTCGTCCATCGCGATGAAGCTCGGGGCGTTCTTGCGGCGCGCGCCGACGCTCGCCGAGGTCGCGGGGTAGCCCGGGGTGAAGACGTCCGCGGAGAAGCGCTGGTCGGCGAGCACGGCCCGGACGTCGGCGTGCTTCGTGACCAGCCACGGGTGGCTGCCGTCCCAGATCGTCACCCGCCGGACGGGGTCCTGCTCCTGGATGGCGGTCAGCTCGCGCGGCGGGTCGAACGGGCACTGCCGCGCCATCGGGTAGTGCGGGTCCCCGGCCTCCGACGTGCCTGCCGCTCCGGTCTCCACGGTCGCCGTCATGACGTCAGCCTCCACGTGTTGGTTGCTGAGGCTAACGATATACCGGGTGGCGCCCGTGTGCAGGGGACGGCGTCGCGCGGCGCCGCGTCCACACCGGATGATCACTCGTTCAGCCGTACCGCCCGTCGAGGACCCCCGTTCGTGTCCCTCGACCCCGGCGCGCCGACCTCGTGGGATGTCAACGACCGCGCCGTCGGGGGGCGGGATCGACGGGGGTGTGCGGTGGCAGGGTCGTGCTCACGGTGCGGGGCGCCGCGGACGGACGACTGGGCGTTCTGCCGCTCGTGCGGCGCGGTCGACGTGCCCGCACCCCGGCAGGCGCCACCGGAGGCGCGCGCGCCGGCCGCGGTCGAGGCGGCGGCCCGGCACGGCTCGGGCGGCTCGGGCGCCGCGGAGAGCCCGGGCAGCGCGGCGGGCTCGGGCAGCGCAGCGGGCCCGGTCGGCGCGGGGGGCCCGGAGCCGATCGAGCCCGTCGACCCACCCTCCGGGCTCCTCCCGACGACGGGCCCCGCGTCCGGTCCCGTCGGGACGCCGCGGTCCGGGCCGCTGCCGTCGGCGGGCCGGGCCCCGCAGACCCCGCCGCGCCCGCTCCCCCGGCCCCGCCGGCCGGAGGGCGAGGGCCGCCCGGCCGCATGGCCGACCATCGAGCCCGCCCCGCGTCCGGCGCTCCGGCCCGAGCGGCCCGACGGGCCCGGGCAGCGCCCCGCCCAGCACCCCGCCGGCCGCGTCCGGGTCCCGCTGCACGACACCCCCGGTGCGGGGGTCCCGCGCGGCCCGGCCTCGGTGGCGCGCCCGACCGTGCGGGTCGGGTCGGTCGCCGACTGGGCCGTCGCGGCGCTCACGGCCCTGCTCGTCCTCG
Source organism: Actinomycetospora sp. NBRC 106378 (assembly GCF_030269685.1). GTDB lineage: Bacteria > Actinomycetota > Actinomycetes > Mycobacteriales > Pseudonocardiaceae > Actinomycetospora. The sequence goes on along the minus strand of NZ_BSTT01000002.1, from coordinate 616,887 downwards.
TGGTGCTGGCACTCCCCGGCGCCGTGCTCGCCGTGACGCTCGGCGCCGACGCAGGGGGTGGGTCGCCCCTGCTGCTCCTGCCGGTCGCGGTCGCCCTCGGGGTGGGCGGGTCGGTCGGTGTGACGGTCGCGCCGCTCGGGCTCGGGATCACGGTCGCCGCGACGCCGCTGCTCGTCACCGGCGTCGCGGTCGCCGCCGGCGCGGGCCTCGTCGTCACCCGTTCCCGACCGGCCGCCGAGGTGCCGCTGCAGGCCGCGCGGGCGCTCGCGCTGTTCCTCGCGGGCCTCGCCGCGGTGGCGCTGTCGGGCCGGGCGGGCGCGAGCGCCGGCCCGGGCGCCACGGCCGGGTCGCTCACGGTCGCGGTGGCGCCGACGCTGCTCGGCGGCCTCCTCTGGTTCGGCGGCGGGTTGGCCCTCGCGATCGCGTGGCGGCGACCCGACGCGCTGCCCGACGCCCTCCGGCGTCCCCGCGACCTCCTCGCGGGCCCCGTCGCCGGCCTCGGCGCGATCCTCGGGGCCTGCTGGCTCGCCGGCCTCGCGCTCGTGGTGGCGGCCGTCCTGTCCCGCTCCGGTGGCGCGGCCGTCCTCCCGGGCGGCGGGACCCTGCCCGCGGGCACCCCGCCGGTGGCCGCGGTGCTGCTCGTCGTCGTGTTCACGCCGTCCGCGCTGCTGGTGGCCCTCGCCGTGGCCCTGGGCGTCCCGCTGACCCCGCACACCCCGCTCGGCGACGGCGAGGTCGGGCTGGTGCACCTGCTCGGCGAGGGCCCGTCGTGGTGGCTCGCGCCGCTCGTGGCGGGGGTGGTGTGCACGCTCGGCGGGATGGTCGCCGCGCTGCACGCACCCGGCCCGGACGAGGCGGTCCGCCGCGGCTGGGCGCTCGGGCCCGGGCTGGCGGCGCTGCTCGCGGTGGCGGTGCCCGCGACCTCGGTCCTCGCCGGCCCCTTCGGCCTGCGCCTCGACCTCGCGACCGGCGTCGTGCTCGGCCTCGCCTGGGGGGCGGTCGGCGGCCTGCTCGGCGCGGTCGTGGCCCCCGGGCTGCCGCCGGGCCTGCGCGCGGGGCGGCTCGGGCCGGGCACGACGACGGCCGGACAGGTGGTCGGGGTCGCCGTGGTGGTCCTCTTCCTGGCCGCGGCCCTCGTCATCGGGTTCGCCACCGCAGCGCGACTCGGGTGATGGTTGCTCATCCGATCGGGTGATCTCGTTAACGACCGGATGCCGCAGTACGACCCTGGAGGTGAGCACGCTCCGTCCGGGGCGTCGTCGTGTGTCGGGGGAGACATCATGATGATCACCGCAGTTGCCGCCGTCGGAGCCACCGCGGGCGCCTGGCTGGTCGCGCCGTTCGTCGCGATGGCCCGCCGGGGCACGCTCGACGACCAGGCCCGCGCCGCCGCGCGCGCCGAGGCCGACCGCGCCGTCGCCGTCCGGCGGGCCCGCCGTCGGGAGGCGATCGTGGCCGCCGCGTCGGACCTGCCCGAGGTCTCGGTCCCCGCCCAGCGCAGCAGCGGGAGCGCGCAGGTCCTGCGCGTCTCCTGAGCCGTCACGGGCGGTGCAGCCGCACCGCCACCCCGTCGTCGCACGGCACGACGTCCTCGAGCCGGAACCCGCCGGGCAGCGGCAGTCCGCTGCCGGGCAGCGGGGGCAGGCGGGCGGGGAGCCGCCACCGTCGTCGACGGGACCGCAGGGCGACCGCCCGCAGCACGAGCCCCGCGTCGTCGACCTCGGGCCGCACCTCGAGCGCCACCGCCCGCGGCGCCCGGGACCAGCGGACGACCGGGGCGCCGTCGGTGAACCCGAGCCGCAGGGTCGCCCCCCGGCTCCGCGCGAGCAGGGCCTGCACGGTCGGCAACGGCACCGTGCCGGACACGGTCACCCCCGCCGGGTCGAGCGCGCCGGTGAGCCGCACGTCGAGCGTCGCGACGTGCACGTGTGCCCGCGGCACCACGAGGCCGGACCACTCGACGTCCGTCGCCTCCACCCGCACGTCGCGCACCCGCCCCGGACGCAGCAGCGAGCCGCCCGCGAAGGTCACCGACGCCAGGCGCAGGCGCACCGGGCCCGCCGCGGTGGGCAGCGTGAGCACCCGGTCGCGCGCCCCGGCGGCGACCGCCGCCCGCAGCAGGGCGAACCACGCGTCCGAGAGCACCCCCCGAGCGTCGCCCACGACCCCGGGCGCGACACGATCGGGTGGACGACGGCCTGCAACGGCCGGTGCCGGCCGCATGCTCGGATCATGGGGCCCGTCGACCGCCGCAGCGTCCTCGCCGCCGGGCTCGCCGTCGGCGCGCTCGGCCTCGGGGCGCTGCCCGCCGCGCCGCGGGGCGCGGCGACCGACTCCCCCGCGACCGCGGCTGCGGCGCGCGTCGCGGGCTGGACCGTCGTCACCGACCACGGCGCCGTCGGCGACGGCGCGTCGCGCCCCCTGTCGACGCGCTTCGCCACGCTCGACGACGCCCGCCGCGTCTACCCGGGCGCCGTCGACCTCGCCGACGAGCTCGACGGGGTCGCCATCCAGGCCGCCGCGGACGCCGGCCGCGCGGGCGTCTTCTACCCCGCCGGCACCTACCGGCACTCGCGCGCGATCGTCGTCCACTCCGGGCAGCGTCACCTGGGCGCGGGAAGCAACGGCGGGGTCCCGACGACGGCCCTGGTCAACCCCCGTCCGCGCGGCACCAACCTGGACTGGGCCCTCGCGCACAGCTTCCGCATCGGGGACATCCACCCGGTCGCGATGGAGGCCGACCGGGCGGGCGTCGGCTGGGCGGTGCGCACGCTCGCCCCGATCACCGCGGGCTCCCGGACGGTGCGGCTCACCGAACCGCTCGGGGACGCGGTGCTGCGGGTCGGCGACATCGTCAACGTCCGCTGTGACAACCCGCCCTTCGTCGACGGCGAGGGCCTCACCTACGACGCCGAGCAGTGGAACCGGGTGGTCGGGCTCTCCGGGTCGACCGTGACCCTCGAGCTGCCGGTCCCCTGGACGATCGTGGCCACGAGCAGCGACCCGACCGTGCTCGCCGGCCCCCGGCTGTGCGTCAACGCGGGCGCCGACTACTTCCTCGGCATCCCCTGGGAGATCGTCCAGGACGTCGAGGTCGGGCGGTTCGCGCTGGTCTCCGCCGGGTTCTCCGCCCGGAACGGCGTCTGGCGTGGCTGGTTCCACGACCTGCGGCTCGACTGCGAGAACATGCTCGGCATCAACGCGCTGGTCCTCTCGACCGTCGAGCGGGTGTCCGGCACGTGGCGCTCGCGCATGATCGAGCTCAAGCACGCCGGCCACTCCTCGACGCTGCGCGCGATCTCCGGCACCCAGGCCCCGATGCCGGCGGGCTCGGTCGGGATCCCCAGCACCGCGATCGACATCGGCGAGCAGTGCTACGACATGACCCTGACCGACATCACGGTGACCATCCCCGCCACCGATACCGTGCAGCGCCGGGCCCTCGAGGTCGGGTGCTCCGGAATCTCGGTGCAGGCCTCCCTGACCCACCTCGGCACCGGGGAGCAGATGTCGGTGTGGGCGGTCAAGGACTCGAACGGTCCCGCCCGGCCGCCGACGGACGTCTCGCTGGACCTCGTCGTCCGCACCCGCGGCGGTTACCCCCGCTACGGCGTCGTCGGCTATCCCGTCGACCGCACCTCGGACCCGGAGGGCGTCACGCTCACCCTCGACCAGCGCGCCGTGTCCGGCTCTCCCGCGGCCTCGTCGTTCTGGGTGGCCACCGCGCGCGACGTCCGGGTGACCGCCGTCGCCGGCGACCAGACGGTCGCGGTGTGGTCCCCGCCGGGTGCCGCGCCGACCGGCTGTGTCTCCCGCCGGGTCTGACCGATCTGTGGTGCCATGGGCGCCATGGAGCAGTGCCGGCAGTGCGGCGGGGGGCCGGTGCAGGGCGGGTGGTGCCGGACCTGCGGCATGCCCGCGGGCTCGCCCGTCCCGACGTCGGGTCCTGCCGCGGCTCCCGCGCGGGCGACCGGGACGCTCGTGACCTCCGAGCGTCCGGCAGGACCGCCGCCGGGCCGCGCCCAGGCGATGCCCGTGCTGCTGTGGGCCGCGATCGGGGCGCTCGCGCTGGGCGCCGTGCTGTGCCTGACCACGCTGATCGGGTCGCTCTCCGCCGCCGACGCCCTGTCCACCGACGAGCTGGCCGTGCTCGCGAGCCCCGCCGGCACCGCGTCCCCCGGCTTCGGTCTGGTCGGCACGGTGTGGCTGGGCCTCGCCGCCTGGTTCCTCGTGCTGGGGAGCCGTCCCGCCCGGGCGTTCACGCTGGTCGGCGCGGTGTTCGGCACGTGCGCCCTGGTGTCGGGCCTGCTCGTGGTCCCGCTGGCGGCCGCGGCGCTGCTCACCGTGGGCGCGGCCGTCGTGCTCGTGCTGGTCCCCGACGCCCGGGCCTGGTTCGCCGGGCCGTACGCCCGGCCGGTGCGCGGTCCGGTCTCGGTGCTGCTCGTGCGCACCGGCTCGCTGGGCGCCGCGATCGGCTGGCTGCTCACCGCCGTCGTCCTCGGCGTGATCGGGCTCGTGGCGCTCCTGGGCGGGCTGGTCACCGCCTCGCTGGGCGACGACTCCGAGATCGGCGCCGCCCTCGGCGGGCTCCTCGGCGTGATCGGCGGGTTCGTCCTCGTCGCCGCCGTGCTGAGCGCGGGCCTCGCCGCCCTCCTCCTCTGGGTCTTCGCCGCCCTCGCGCGCACACCGCCGCGCTCGGCCCGCGGCGCCCGGGTCACCGCGACCGTGCTCGCCGGCCTCGCGGGTCTCGGCGCGCTCGTCGCCTGGGACCGGTGGACGCTCCTCGGGCTCGCGGTCGCGGCCGTGGTGATCGGGGCGCTGTGGGTCCCCGACGACGCCCGACGGCACGTCGGCGACGCGCCGTGGCCCGCCGTCGGCCGGCTGGTCGAACGGGTGCACGCCCTCGGGCCCACGGCGTCGTCCTCGGCGCCCGCTGCGGCCGCCGGGTCCGGCGGGTCCGGCAGGTCCGGCGGGTCCGCCTGGTACGCCACGTCGGCCGACCCGCTCCCCACCACGCACGAGAGCGCCTGGTCGCGGCAGCCCCCGTCGGGAACGGCGGAGCTGGCCTGCGCGCTGTGCGGCACCCCGGTGCCCGCCGAGGCCTCCTTCTGCGGGACCTGCGGCGCGCGCGTGGGCGCCGCGGGCCCGCGCGGAGCATGATCGGTGCGGTGAGGCGTGCGGACCTGGTGCTCGAGGGTGGTGGGGTCAAGGGGATCGGCCTCGCCGGGGCGGTCGCGGCGGTGACCGACGCGGGGTACACCCCGCAGCGGATCTCCGGGACCTCGGCGGGGGCCCTCGTGGGCGCGATCGCCGCGGCGGGCGCCCGCGGCGACCGGCTGGGCGAGATCACCCGCCGGCTCGACTTCCGCGCCGTCGCCGACCGGCACGGCCTCGGCCGGCTGCCACTGGTCGGGCCGGGGCTGTCGCTGCTGACCGGCGCCGGCCTGTACGCGGGCGAGTACCTGCTCGAGTGGATCACCACCGAGCTCGCCGCGCTCGGCGTGCACACGTGGGCCGACCTGCGCCTCGACGACCCGGCCCTGCCGCCGCAGCAGCGCTACTCCCTCGTCGTGACCTGCTCGGACCTCACCCTCGGCCAGCTCGTCCGCCTGCCCTGGGACTACCGCGGCGTGTACGGGCTCGACCCGGACACCCAGCCGGTCGCCGAGGCCGTGCGGGCGTCGATGTCGATCCCGTTCCTGTTCCGCCCGACCACGCTGGTGCACGGCGCGGGCGGACTCTCCTCGACCCTGGTCGACGGCGGGCTGCTGTCGAACTTCCCGATCGACTCCCTCGACCGCACCGACGGCGCCGCGCCCGCGTGGCCCACGTTCGGGGTCACGATCACGACCCGGCCCGGCCTCGGGGACCGGGTGGCGCTCTACCGCGCCCCGCTCGACTCCTGGCCGCAGCCGGCCGCGCTGCGCCTGCTCGAGCAGCTCCTGACGACGATGGTGGTCGGTCGCGACCAGGCCTACCTGAACCGGCCGTGGGTCGCGGCCCGCACGATCCACGTCGACGCGGGCGGCGTCGGCCTGCTCGACTTCGGCATCAGCCGCAGCCGCACCGACGCCCTCTACCGGCGCGGGTACGACGCGGCCGCCGCCTTCCTGTCGGCGTTCGACTGGGACGCCTACCGCGAACGGTTCCGCAGCGACGCCGGGGTCAGCCGCTGATCACCGGGCGACCGGCTGGTCGTCGGTCCGGGGACCGAACACGCAGAGCGGCGCGAGCCACGGCTCCGGGTCGCCGTCCCAGTCCCACGCGCGCATCTGGTCGACGCTGCGGCGGCTGAACACGCCGCGGAAGAACTCCCACGGGCCGATCGTCACCGTGGCCGCCGGCCCGTCCCCCGTGCCCGCGGCCAGCTCACGGTCCCCTACCCGCACCGTCAGCGTGCCCGGGACCCGGAGCCCCTTGAGCCACCCGCCGCACAGCATCGTCGCGACCGGGCCCCACGACCCGATCGGCGGCACCTCGTCCCCGAGGGCCTCCACGACGTCGCCCTCGTGCACGAGCAGGTCGGCGCACGGCGGCGGGCCGACGGCGCGGCCGTTGAGGGCCTCCACCATGGGGTCGACGAGCGGCGCCCACTCCGCCAGCACGTCCTCGACCGGCACCCCGAGCCGCGCGTCGACGTGCCCGGCGGTCCACGCCTCGTCCGGCGGTCCGGAGAGCCGTCCCGCCACCGCGTCCGCGGCGAGGCCGGCGAGGTGCGACACCACCGCGTGCACCGTCCAGCCGGGGCAGGCGGGCACCGCGGTGCCGAGGGCGTCGGGGTCGAGGGCGGCGAGCGTGCGCAGCCGTGCGTCGAGGCGCGCGTGGGCGTCGCGGTAGGCGTCACCGAGGAGGACGGGCATACTGCGGACCCTAGGGCGATCACGCGCCGTCACAACCTGTGCGTATCGGGTGAACCTGCCCGGTGATCGCTCCCGAACGGGCGGTGACCGGGCGATGCTGGTCGGCGGAACCGGTCGGCGAGGCCGGTCCTCGGACGTCGGGGGACGGACGCAGGAGTCACGGACGCGATGACGGTGGACGCGGGTCCGGCGCACGCCCACCTGCTGCAGGTCGCCGAGAGCGACCACGCGCAGCGGGTCGGGACCGCTGCCTGGCTCGACCGGGAGCTCGCCTTCGGCGCCAAGGTCTTCTACAAGGGCTGGCTCGGCGACGACGGACGGATCGAGAAGCACTGGATCGCGGGGCCGCAGGCGACGGTGCGCACGCGGCGCGCCCTGGAGACGGGCCAGCTGGAGTTCATGGCGTTCCCGCACCTGATCGACCTCGTGGGCGGCACGGCCGAGGGGCTGCACCGGGTGCAGAGCGAGGAGCTGCACCGCGCCCTCGACGAGGGCTGGACGTCGGTGGCGATGACCCAGGAGTCGTCGCGCCGGCCGCTGGGCGACGCCGACGAGGTGGCGGTGTTCGCCCGGCAGGAGGGCGGCTACGACGCGCTCGCCGACCGCTTCCCGCTGCACGTGCTGTGCCAGCTCACCACGGCGGTGGAGAACGAGGCCGCCGTCGTGCACTCGCTCGGCATCCACCACCGCGGTGTGCTGGACGTCGGCTGGGGTGCCCGGGAGTCGTGCGGCCGCTGGCGCGTGTCCGGCGACCTCGACGCCCACGTCGCCCAGCGCTTCGGCGGGGCGTTGACGGGGGCGATGCGCCAGGCCCTCGCGGACGCCGAGGAGGGCACCGGTCGGAGCCCGGACCTGCACGTCGACCTGGCCGCGGTCGGGTTCGTCGACGTGGCCTGCGCCCAGCTGATGGTGCTCGCCGCCCGGTCGGCGCCGGCCGGTCAGCGGCTCGTGCTGCACGACCCGCCCCGGCTGCTGCGTCGCCTGCTCGACGCGCTCGAGCGGCCCGACTCCATCGTGCTGAGCGAGGGCGGGGCCGCGTGAGCCCGGGCGGGCCGGCGCTGCTGCACGCGGCGGTCGTCGCGGACGACCCCGACGAGCTCGTCCCGCTCTGCCTGCCCGTCGTCGACGCCGCGCTCGCCGTGGGCGCGCCGGTCGAGGTCGTGCTCGACCGGCGGGGCGCCCGCGCGTTCCGTGCGGCCCGCCCCGACGCCGGGCTGCAGCTGCCCTCCCCGGTCGACGTGGACGCGGCGACCCTCGGCCACCGGCTCGCGGACCGCGAGACGGGCGCCGTGGTGGTCGGTCGCGTCTGCGCCGACGCCGCCCCGCCCGACCGGCCCTTCGCCGAGGACGCCCTCACCGTGCTCCTCGCCGACCGGCCGCTGTCGGTCGTCTGCGTCTACGCGCCGGCCCAGGTCGAGGAGGCCCGTCGGACGCACCCCTGGCTGCTCACCGCCGGCGGCCCGGTCCTCTCCCCCGACCACACGCCGCCCGCGACGACGAGCCCGGTCCCCGCCGCGGTGCTCGGGTCGTCGGTGGACCGGGTGCCGGTGCCCGACGGGGCGGCGCTCGCGGCGCTGCGCCACCGGTTCGCGGCGGCCGTCCGCGACGCCGGGCTCGACGGCGAGCGCGCCGAGGCCGCCGTCCTCGCCGCCCACGAGGCGATGCTCCTGGCGTGCGGGGTCGACCTCGCGGGCCGCGCCGACCTGCCGCCCGGGGACCACACCCTCGACGTCCGGGTCAGCGCGGAGGCGGTCGTCGCGGAGTGCCGGGGCGTGCCCCGCGACCCGGGCGGGTCCGGCATGGCCGACCAGGACCCCCGCTTCGCCCACCTCGCCCGCTTCTGCGACCACGCGACCGCCCACGACGACCGACACGGCCGCACCGTCCGGGTCCTCACCGGCACGCGCTGATCTTCCGGCCGGGCCGCGCGCCTGCCACGATCGGGTGATCACGGCGGAGGGGGTCCGGGTGGGCGGACGCGGCGGGTGGCTCGTGCTCGCGTCGACCGCCGTCGGGCTCGCCGCGGCCGCGGTCGTCCTGCACGTCGACCCGCCCTCGTCCACGGCCGCCCTCGACCGGCCGGTGCTGGTCGCCCCCGGTGCCCCGCTCCCGGCGGCCCCCGGGCCGGACGTCCTCGCCGACGCGTCCGCCCTGCTGGGCGGCACCCCGACCCCCGCGGAACTGGCCGCGACGGCGAGCGTCGACCTCACCGACGGCGTGCTCGGCGTCCGCGCCCGCGCCGCGACGGCGGACGAGGCCGCCGTCGTCGCCCGCGCGCTCGCCACGGCCGCGGCGCGCCGGATCGCCCTGGCCACGGCCGACGGCCGCCCGGCCAACCGGCCCGCCGTCGTGATCGGCGAGGCGGAGCCTCGGGACGCCGGACCCTCGCCCCACCCCGGCACCGTCCTCGCGGCCGGGGCGCTGCTCGGGCTGCTGCCGGGCCTGCTCGCCGCCGGTCTGCGCCACCGCCGGGCCCGTCCCGACGCCGGGTCGGGTCGGCTCCCGCGGTCGGCCCGGGACCCCGTGGCCGTCACCCGGGGGACCGGGAACCGCCACGCCCGCCGGGTCGCGGCGACGATGCGGGTGGCGGGATCGGTGCGCGGGGGCCGGGTGATCGCGGTGGTCGAGTCCCCGGAGCGGGCGGCGGTGTCGGCGGCCGCGGAGGTCGCGACCGCGCTCGCCCGCGACGGCGCCCGCGTGCTGCTCGTCGAGGCCGGGCCGCGCTCGCCCTCCTCGCGGGTGCGCCGGGTCGCCGACCCCTCCCCCGGTGTCCGGGAGGTGATCGCGGGCGTCGCCGAGACCGACCGGGCGATCCGGGCGTGGGCGCGTGGCGGCATCGACGTGCTCCCGACCGGGCGCAGCGGCCCGCCCCTGGCCGACGACGACGTCGCCGCCGTGCTCGACCCGCTGCGCGACCGCTACGACCACGTCGTGCTCGACGCGCCGGGTCCGGCCGACCTCGTGATCACGGTGCGCGGGACGCGGGCCTCGGTGTCGGAGCCGAGCCACCCCGGACCATCCGGGTCACGACGACCCGGATGACCCGACGCGCTTCCGCTCGGAGACCGCGCGGCGACCCGGGGATCAGCCCGCCCACGTCTCGGCGAACGTGACCTCCGCGGAGTCGTCGGCGTTCTTGTAGAACTCCCACACCGCGACCGTGCCGCTGCCCGTGCCGAACCGGGCGTCGCGGACGGACGTGGCCGTGCCGTCGGGCAGCCGGAGGACCACCGTGTCCCCGGCGGTGACGACGTCGACCGTGCGCGGCGTGCCGTCCTGCGGCAGCGCGAGCCCGTAGTCGTCCCGGGCGATCTCGCGGACGCGGCCGCCCTCGAGCACGCCGGCGATCCACCGGTCCGGGGTGAACACCAGGTGCAGGTGCCCGTCGACGCGGTCGACCTCCGGGGCACCGTTCCACGCGACGAGGGCCGCGGAGCCCGACGTCGTCCCCGGCCCGAAGGCGATCCGCGCGCCGATCCGCCGCACCGGCGCCCCGAGCGGCTGGGTCACGTACGCCGCCGACGAGCGGGCCGGGAGGTTCCCGACGAGCACGCCGCCGCGCAGCGAGGGCCGGGCCGTGGTGTTCGAGAGCAGCGTCGTGAAGGGCACGCCCTCGTCCCCCGCGGCGGGCAGCGGACCGTCCGGGCGACCGGTCCAGCGGGTGTGGCGGCGCAGGGGCACGTCCGGGACCCCCGCGACCGGGGTCGCGAGGGCCGACGCGCCGCACCCGGCGAGCGCCCCGAGCAGCGCGGCGCCGCCCAGCCCGAGGACGCCGCGCCGGGTGAGCGTCACCGCACGGCCCGGTGGGCGCCGCCGCCGGACGCGCGCCGCGTCGACCACAGGTCGAAGCTCGCGACCGTCCCCGCCGACCGGCTCTCCAGCCCGACCAGCGCGGGCCGGGCGGGGCCCGCGGCCGGGGCGAGCCTCGGGGCGGAGCCGATCCCGCCGTCGGAGCGGGACGTGGCCGGCACCGCGGGCGCGGCCCGGGTCTCGCCGTCGCCGGTCAGCACCGTGCCCACGACCCGGGCGCCGACGGCGCGCAGGGCGTCGGCCGCGGCGGTAACGGCCTCGGCGGGCGTCGTGCCCGCCCGGCACAGCAGCACCGCGCCGTCGGACCCGGCGGCGAGGACGGCCGCGTCGGCGACGGGGCCGAGCGCCGGCGCGTCGACGAGGACGACGTCGTGGGTGGCCCGGAGCCGCTCGAGCACCGTGCCGAGGGCGCGCGAGGCGAGCAGGCCCGACGGGTCGGTCGGGACCTCACCGCTGACCAGGACGTCGACGCCCCGGTGCTGCTGCAGCGCCGACTCGAGCGCGCACCGACCGCGCAGCACGTCGGTGAGGCCCAGGTGGCCGTGCAGGCCGAGGCGCTCGCCGAGCACCGGGGCGCGCAGGTCGCCCTCGACCACGGCGACCCGCCCGGTCGCCGCGAACGCGGACGCGAGGGCCTGGACCAGGCTCGTGCGGCCCTCCCCCGACACCGCGCTGGCGACGGTGATGACCCGCACGGCGTCGTCGACCTCGGCGAACGCGAGGTTCGTGCGCACCCGCCGGACGGCCTCGGCGTGGTCGCCGCCGGCGTCGAGCGTGTCGGGCAGGAAGGCTCCGCGCACCGTGGGCAGGCTGCCGAGCGACGGGGCGCCGACGAGCGCGGCGAGGTCGGCCGGGCGGCGCAGCGAGCGGTCCGTGGCGGCGGCGACCACGGCGGCGGCGGCCCCGAGCAGCAGCCCGACGACCACCCCGACGACGAGGTTGACCGACCAGCGCGGGAACACCGCCGTCGGGTCCACCACGGCCGCGTCGACGGTGGCGACCGTGACCGCCGGGGTCCCCTGCCCCGTCCCGGCCGGCCGCTCGAGCTGCCCCACGACCTGGGAGAAGCGGGCGGCGACGGCGTTCGCGAGGTCGGCCGCCTGCTGCGCGGAGTCCTCGGTGACGGTCACCTTCATGACCGTCGAGTCGGTGTCGGTGGTGACCGCGACGTGGTCGGCGAAGTCCGCGGTCGACCCGGGGATGCCCGCGGCGTCCATGACCGGGCGCAGCACCCGCTCCGAGGTGAGGATCTCGGTGTAGGACTTCACCCGCTGCTGGGAGAGCAGGACGCCCTGGTAGGCGTTCTGGGCCGAGGTGTCGTCGACGGCCGAGACGTACAGGCTGGCCGTGCCGGCGTAGTGGCGGGGCAGGAAGGCCGTGACGCCCGCGGCGACGGCGAGCCCCACGGCGAGGCCGGCGACGAGCAGCAGCCAGCGGCGGCGGAGCGCGGTGAGCAGGGCGACGAAGGTCATGACGGTTCTCCCGGGGCGCCGGAGCGGACGAGGGCCGGTGGGGACGGGACGGCGGTGGACAGGGGCCTGGTCGGGTCGGCGGCGGGCGCGGCCGACACGGCCAGCCCGGCGAGCAGGGCGAGGGGGACGTAGAGGTAGAGGTCGGCGATCTGGTTCTCGACGACGCCGACCACGAGCCAGGCGGCGAACGCGACGACCAGCGCCCGCGCGGGGCCGGCGGCCGCGCCCCCGGAGCGGGCGAGCGCGGTGCCGTCGAGGAGCGCGCCGGCCGCCGTCGTCAGGAAGGCGAGGAGCAGGAGCGCCCCGCCGGAGGCACCGAGCTGGAGGTAGATGCTGTGGCCCTCGGTCATGACGGCGAGGCCGATGCCCCGCAGCGGCGAGTGCTCGATGTCGAGGGCGGCCTGGGCGTGGATGCGGGCCCGGATGGCGTCGGACTCGGCGGCGCTCTCGGCGCCGGAGAGCCGGAGCGCGGTCCCGAGCCGGTCGAGCATCGTCGGGAAGAAGGCGACGAGGAGCGTGCCCGCGCCGAGCGCGCCGCCCGCGAGCGGGAGCAGGGTCCGGCGGCCGAGGCGGTCGACGGCCAGCGCGACGACGACGGCGGCGAGGGCCACGACGAGCCCGCCGCGGGACCCGGAGACGAACAGCCCGCCGCCCATCACCGCGGCCGCCGTCGCCCAGAGCAGCCGTTCGCGGCGGTGGGTGGAGAGCACGAACCACACCGCGACGGGGGCGGCGAGCCCGACGGACAGGGCGAGGTGGTTGGGCTGGGCGGTGAGGCCCGCCTGCCGTCCGCCGACGTCGACGCTGATGAAGTGGGCGCTGATGGCCGTCAGCCCGGTCTCGTCGGCGAGCGCGACCGCCGCGTTGACGGCGGCGCCCAGCACCCACGCCGCGGTGAGCGTCCGGGCCAGCCGGGTCCGGGCGTTCGGCTCGCGGCCCGCCACGGCGAGGCACACCGCCAGCGGCAGCGCGAGCGCCGGGACGATCCACCGGACCCCGTTGAGCAGGTTCGCGATGCCCGGGCTCGGGATGGCGGCCGCGGTGGCGGCGTCGATCGGCACCCCGAACCGCCCGCTGAGGTAGCCGCGCTCGACCGGGAACAGCACCGAGCACACGACGACCAGCAGCAGCGCCGCGGGCAGCGGCCACACCCACCGCGGCACCTCGAGCCGCACGCCACCACCGACGGCGAGCAGTGCCAGCACCACGAGCGCCGCGGCGAGGAACAGGTGGCCCAGCGGGAGGCCGAGGGAGACCCCGTTCCACGTCGCCGTGGCCACCGCGCAGGCCAGCAGCGTGACCCCGAGGTCGCCCGCGCCCCGCAGCACCACGACGAGTCCGATCCCGACGACGAGCGCGAGCGCCGGCACGGTCGAGGTCACCCCCACCAGCCGGGTCGCGTCGAGCACGAGCAGCCCGGCCACGAGGAGCGCGACCACCCCGCCGAGCAAGAGGACGCGGTTCACGCCGCGACCCGGGTCCGGACGACGGGGGTGGAGCGCTCCCCCGTGGTCGCGGCGACCGCGGCCCCGAGCGCGACCAGCGAGGAGGCCGTGAGCCCCCACGCCAGCCCCGTGACCCCGGAGCCGGCCGCGCCCCCGACGACGAGGCCCGCTCCGGCGCCCGCGAGCATCCCGGCGGCGGTGACCACCTGGAGCGCGAACAGCGAACGCGCCCGGCGCTCACCGCGGATCTGGGCGAGGAAGGGCACCGCGAGGGCCGCGAGGGCCGTCTGCAGCACGATCGGCACGACGAGCCCGGCGTGGCCGACGTACTGCGGGAACAGCAGCCCCATGAGGGTCTCGCGCAGCGGGATCGCGCCGAGCAGGACCACGCCGAGCCCGGCGGCGCCGAGGAGGGCGACCCGACGGGCCCGCAGCAGCCCCGCGCGGTCCCCGGCGACGGCGTGGCGCGCCATCACCGGGGTCGTGAGCACCAGCAGCGCCGCGAGGACGGTCACGGGCGGCTGGAACACCAGCAGCTGCACGGCCCGCAGGCCCGCCACGTCGTCGGCGGTCAGCACCACCCCGGCCGCGAACAGCACCAGGTACACCTGGGCCTGCCCGAGCACCGAGGTGAGCGTGAACCAGCCGGCGAGGTGGCGGGACTCCGCGAACCAGCGAGCCGCGTCGCCGAGGTGCCGCGCCTCCGGCGTCACCACGACGACGGCGGCCAGCGCGACCAGCGCGCCGACCCCCCACGCGGCCGCGACGCCGGCAACCGAGATGCCCGCACCCCCTATCGGCGTGCTCGATTGCTCTGTCAGGAGATAGGCCCCGAGGACGAGCCCCTGGGCGAGCAGCCAGACGACGTCGATCAGCAGCGCCCGGCGGGTGTCGGACCGGGCGAGCAGGACGTACCGGCCGGCGTCGACCGCGACCGCACCCGGCACCCACACCGCGAGGGCGAGCAGGGCGTCCCCGACGGGGCCGTCCCAGGCGAGGCCACCGATCACGCACACCGCGAGGCCGCCCACGCCGAGGACGACCGCGGCCGCGAGCGCCGCGGAACCCAGCGGTGGGCGCCGCGCCACGTCCACCGTCGGGAGGTGCGCGAGCAGCGGCTCCCCGATCACCGCGCGGGCCGCCGCGCACAGCACCGTCACCACCGCGTACGCGGCGACGAACGCCCCGAACGCCTCCGGCGCCAGGACCGCCGACGCCACCAACGCGGTCAGGTAGTTGCTCGCCGAGCTCACGATCTGGTCCGTGATCCCGACGATCCCCGTGATCGCCCGTCCCCGGCCCATCGTCAGGCGATCTCGGACGTCGTGCGGTGCAGGAACGCCATCGCGGGGTCGAGCGCCCGGGCGGGCCGGGCCGGCGACCCGGCGTAGACCTGGTGCTCGACGTGCAGCGCCTTGGTCACGGTCGAGCCGGCGGCGACGATCGAGCGCGGCGGGACGACCGCTCCCGGCAGCAGCACGCAGTGCGTCGCGACCATCGCGTACTCGCCGAGCCGGATCGGGCGGGCGTCCTGGACCATGTTCTCGACGTCCACGGCGTGGGTCTGCACGATCGACCCGAAGCCCGCGATCGCGGCGTAGTCGCCGAGCTCGACGAGGTCGCACGCGTCGATGAGGTGCAGCGCGGAGATCATCGAGTGGTCGCCCATGACCAGCTCCGGACGCCGGCTCTCCAGGCCCGCGAAGTAGCCGGTGGAGCGCCGGACCGAGTTGACCCAGACGAGCATGAGGACCACGGCGCCGGTCCCCAGGACGACCCGCTCGCAGCCCCGCATGACGACGAGGTGGCCGATGCGGGCGCGCTCGCCCAGGACGAGACGGTCGACGTCGATGAACGAGTGGCCGATCGACGCAGTGGAAGCCAGCTCGTAGCCCAGCAGGTGAGTGTGGACGAGCCGGCGCAGGCGCCGCGGCAGCACGACGGCGATCGCGGCGGCGAGGGTGCGCAGCGTGCGGTGGGTGATCATGCGGGCACCCCGACCCAGGGCTGGGCCACCGCGAGGTCCTTGCGGACGGTGAAGCCGAAGATGTTGCCCTGCCGGCGCGCCACGGTGTTCAGGCCGCCGTTGAGCAGCCCGATCACGCGCTCGCGCCCGCCGACGGCGGAGCGCATGCTCGCCGTCAGGGCCCGGTCGGACCCGATCAGCCAGCGCGAGTGGAACTCGATCGGCACCGCGTGGCCGGGGTCGAAGCTGGCCACGGTCTTGCGCACCTCGTGGCGGGTCCACCGGTAGACGTGGTTCGGGGTGCCGGTGCCGTCGACCCCGCCGGTGGTACCGCCGCCGTCGGCGACCGCGTCGTGCTCGTAGACCCCGGCGAGCCCCAGCGAGCAGGCGAGGCGCATGAGCGGGGAGTCCTGGTTCTCGACGGCCACCACGGTGTGCCGGGCGATCCGGTACATCTCGTGCAGTGCCTGGTGGGGCCGGGAGCAGTGGTGCAGCCCGGCGTGGCCGATGACGTGGTCGAAGCTCGCGTCGGCGTAGGGCATGCGGTGGGCGTCGGCTCGGGAGACGGAGCGCAGCGGAGCTCGACCGTCGGCGCCGTGACCGTCGGCGAGGCGCGACGACGGCGAGTCGGGCGCGAGGTTGGAGAACGTGCAGCGGGTGAGCCCGACCCGCGCGGTGACGGCCTCGTCGAAGGCTCCGGCGAACTGGACCAGGATCGCGTCGTCCCGGGCGATGACCCCTCGGTCGAGCAGGTCGGTGAGGATCGCGGCGTAGGTGCCGCCGCCGGCGTCAGCCATGGCAGGTCTCCCGGTAGAGGTCGGTGAGGGTGGACACCCACGCGCGGGTGGAGAAGTGCTGCTCGTAGGCCGTGCGGGCCCGCCGGGAGAGCGCGGGCCGGTCGCGCTGCACGTCCTTGAGGGCGACGGCGAGCTCGTGCGCGTCGTTCCGGACGACGAGCCCGGTGCCGTGCCGGGCGATGTCGTCGGCCGCCCCGTTGCCCACGAAGGCGACGACGGGGACGCCGGCCGCGAGTGCCTCGACGTAGGTCAGGGGCGGTCCGGCCTCGGCCCACAGGCTCGGGACGACGAGGCCGGTGTAGCCGGCGAGCCGGGTCCGGACCTCCTCGTTCCCCATGCCCCCGAGGAAACGGATGTTCGGCCGGTCGCCGTGGCGGCGCCCGAGCTCGGGCTGCTGGTCGCCGGTGCCGATCAGGTCGAGCGGCAGGTGCGCGGGCCAGCCGTCGAGCAGGGCTGCGACCCCCTTCTCGGCGGAGAGCCGGCCGACGAACAGCCACCGCGGGGCATGGACGTGGTCGGCGTCGTGGGTGGTCGCCGCGAGGTCGGCGACCGCGTTGGGGACGACGACGAGCCGGTCCCGGTCCACCCCGGCGGCGAGGTACTCGTCGGCCGCGCGCCGGGAGATGGTGATCAGCCGGTCGGCCCGGCGGACCACCGGGTGGTTCACGGCGCCGCCGCGGGTGGCGACCGCGAGCGGCAGGGTCGCGATCCGCGAGTGCTGGAAGCAGCGGTGGGTCACCGCGGCGCTCGGCGTGTGGATGCAGTCGGTGCAGCGCTTCCCGTCGCGCAGCAGCGTCCCGGCCGGGCAGATCGGGCGGAAGTTGTGCAGCGTCGCGACCAGCGGGCCCTCCCACCGGGCGAGCCAGCGGGTGCCGAAGTTCGGGAAGAGGTTGTGCACGTGGACCACGTCCGGGGCGATGCGGCGCAGCATCGCCGTCGGGTCCGGTCCGAGTCCGGTGGCGACGGTGGCGGCGGCCTCGAGCGGGTAGGTGCGCCGGCGGCGGCGGAGGTCGTTGTGCTGGGCGACGACGACGACCTCGTGGCCCGCGTCCTGCAGCGCCTGCGCCTGGGCGTCGACCACCACGTTCTCCCCCGAGGGCACCTCGGTGTGGTGGTAGCTGTGGACGAGCGCGATCCTCACGCCGGCTCCACCCACGAGTTCGGGAGCCGCCGCGGCCCGCCGTCGCTCACCCCGACGTCCGTGGCCACCTCCGGGAGGGGCTCGTGGTCGGGCCGGGAGCGGGAGGCGGCGAGCCCCTCGACCCACGCGACGTAGGCCGCGCGGGCCGCGTCGACGTGCAGGACGTCGTGGGCGAACAGCTGGCCGCGCAACCCCATGGCCTCGGCCTCGTCGGGCGCCAGGCGGACGTCGATGACGGCCTCGAGGAGGGCCCGCGGCGAGCCGGGCTCGACGGTGACGCCGGCCTGGGAGACGGCGATCTCGGCGCTCGCGGCCGAGAGCCGCTCGGTGGCCGCGACCACCGGGCGTCCGGCGGCGAAGTACGAGGTCAGCTTGCTGGGGACGCACATCTCCGCCACGCCGGGCTGCTCGTTGAGCACGAGGACGTCGGCGGCGGCGAGGGCGTCGGTGAAGCGCTCGGTGGGCAGCGGGTCGAGGAACTGGATGCGCCGGACGCCCTGCGCGTAGGCCCGGAGGTGGTCGCGGCGGCTGCCGTGACCGAGGAGCACGAAGCGGATCGGGCAGCCGTCGAGGTCGGCCTGGCGGGCTGCCTCGACGACGTTCTCCAGCCCCTGCTTGGCGCCCATGTTCCCGGCGTGCAGGGCGATGATCTCGTCGTCGCGCCAGCCGAGCTCGCGACGGATCGCGCTGACGTCGGCCGGACGGCGGGTGGCGGTGGGGACGTGGGTCCAGTTCCGGATCGTCGTGATGCGGTCCTCCGCGACGCCCATCACGGCGAGCGAGGACCGGAAGCGCCGGTGGATGGCGACGACGCCGTCGGCCCGGGCGAGCAGCCGGCGCTCGAGGGCGGCGGCCGTGGCGGCGGCACGGCCGGACCCCAGCGCCGTCTCGGCGAGGGCGTGGCCGTAGAGGTCCTGCGGGATGACGCCGACGGCGGTGCGTCCGGGGCGGCGCAGGGTCGCGGCCGCCGCCACCGAGAGCAGGGCCGGGCTCACGGCGACGACGACGTCGGGGCGGGAGCCGCTCCGGGTGACGACGCGCGTGGCACGGGCCGCGAAGGCCGCCTCCATCGCGACGCGTCCGGGGCCGATCGGGTTGACCGGCACGGGGTGGGCGACCCGCGTGACGCGGACGTCGCCGTCGCGCTCCTCGACGGTGCGCCGCTGGTAGGCCGGGTCGACCCGCCAGTGCGGGTAGTGCGGCAGACCGGTGACGACGTGGACGTCGTGGCCCGCCTCGGCGAGGAACCGGGCGAGCCCGGTGGTGTAGGGGGCGATGCCCGTGGGTTCCGGGGCGTAGTTGAGCCCCAGGACGGTGACCCGGAGCCGCGACTGCGGGGTCATCGTTCACCTCCGTCGACGATCGGTGCGCTGGTCCCCGACAGACAGCGAGCGGTACGGAGCCTTCGCGTCATACGACGACGTTCTGTGACAGACGACGTCGCATCCGGAGGTTCCAGCTGCCCCATTCGGGGTAGCTACGGGCTGGAAACGGTGGGTCGGTGACTCCGTGACGCCAGATCGCCAAGAATCTCGGAGAACTACGCGGCGCGATCGGAGCACTACGCCACGATCGGGTGGCGCTACCGGCGTCCGAAGTTGCTCCGTCTGCCGCTTGATCTTGTCGAACATGTGTTCGATGATGGGTGTATGGCGATCGAGGCAGAGTGGGACCCCGAGGTGGGGTTGCCGCTGCCTGCGCCGCCGTCGATGTGGGACGAGGACCCTGACGAGCCCGCGTTCGAGCCGCTCGATGGCGACGAACTCGCATGGCTCGAGTACCTCGACCGCGTCGTCCCGGTCGGCGAGCAGTGCCCGTGGGACGACGAGCCCGAGGAGCCGGTTGCACCCGAACCGGGTTGGGCGGTCCCGGGAGTGTCGGACGAGGCGCCGCCCGAGGAGGGCCTGTCGGCGCAGTCGCTGGCCGAGCTCGCGGAGTTGTCCGACGCCGTCCGAGCCCAACGGCTAGCCGGGGCGCGGGTGTACCGGGCGTTCACCGCGGTCCGCGCGGGGAACGTGCTGGCCGAGTCCGGGTACCGCAAGCTCGCGCCGTTGCTCGAAGACCACGTGCGCCTCGACCGGGTCGCAGTGGTGCGGCTGGATCGGCACGCCGAGGCGTTGCACGACACCGTCACCCCCACCGGCGCCACCACCCCCGCCTCGCTACGGGCGACCGCGGGTGCGGTGCAGGACGGGGTGGTCGACGCCGATCACGTCGAGGTCATCGACAAGGTCATGACCCGGCTGCGAAAGGTTTCCGGGTTGGACGACGCCGTGCTCACGGTGGCCGAGGAGCAGCTCGCCGCGCTGGCGGCGACGCATTCCCCGAAGCGGCTGTACGCGGCCGCCCAGGTGATCGCGGACCGGCTCGACCCCGACGGGGCCGCTCCGAAGGACGACGATCCGGCGGGGAACGAGTTGCACTACGCGACGCGGCGCAACGGGAATCTGCACGCGAAGCTGGTGCTGCGTGACCCGGCCGCGGCGGCGTTGTTCGACGACGCGATCCGCGCCGCCACCCCGCCGCCGGCGTCGGCGGCTGTGGCCGATCCCGACGCCGAGCCCGGGCAGGTGTTGCGGGACGAGGCCCGTGACACCAAACCCGCCCGCCAGGCCTCCGGGATGCTCGACCTGATCTCCGCCTCGCACCGCGCTGGGCTCGACCACATCGAGGAGGAGCAGGCCCCGGGCAGCCCCACCGCCTCGATGCCGCTCCCGGACCTCGACGACCACAGCGAGACGGATTGGCTCGGCGACGACCTGCCAGGCAACGGCACCCCCGAGGCGCCCGCTTGCAGCGACGAGTCGCCGCTGTTCGGCGCCGGGCCACCTGGCGAGCCAGAGCAGCCACCGGACCCGTCGCCGCCCACGCCGTGGACCCCACCGGACCCGGCAGCCATGACCCTGCCCGGGCGGGAACGGGTCACCCTCACCGTCACCCTGGACTACGAGACGCTGCGCCAACAACTCACCGACACCGGCACCGCGCTCGCACTACTCGGCGACTCCACCTGGATCCGCCCCGACACCGTGCGCCGGTTGGCGTGCGACGCCGACGTCATCCCGATCGTCCTCGGCTCGAAGGGCGAGGTCCTCGACGTCGGCCGTAAGACCCGGTCGATCCCCACCGCCACCGGACGCGCCGTCACCCTCCGGGATCGGCACTGCGCGTTCCCCGGCTGCCGCCGCCGCGCCCGCACCGCCCAGATCCACCACATCCAGCATTGGGCCCACGACGGCCACACCGAACCCGACAACCTCGTGTGCCTGTGCCGGTATCACCACGACCTGGTCCACCACAGCGGCTGGGACGTGATCATGGTCGATCACCTGCCCTGGTTCCGACCACCGGCCTGGCTCGACCCCACCCGCACCCTCCGACACAACCGACCCTGGCAACTGGTCGGGCGCGGCGGGTGAAAGCCGTACGAAAGGCCGGGCAGGTGTGATCAGCAGCGTGAGCCGCGCGCGCCGACACACCGCCCCGCCGGGGGGAGGGGGCGGTCGAGCGCCGGGGCCGCACAGGGCGACGGCGGCGGTCATCACGACCGCCGCCGTCGCCGCGGTCGGGTGGCTCGCCGCGCCGTGGATCGCACTGGCACGGCAGGGCACGCTCGACGTGCAACGCGTGCGGTCCTGGCAGCACGAGCAGGACGTGTGGGACGAGCAGGTCCCGCCGGTGATCCCGCTACCCCGCCGCGCGCCCGCCGAGGAGTGCATCCGCGCCCTCTAGCCGCTCCTCGAGCTCGGCCAGCGAGTGGACGTGCAGGTCGGGGCGGGTCACGGTCGCGGCGACCGGTGTCGCACCCGACCCGGCCTGTCCGTGCCGGCGCTCCACCCAGGCGGTCCGCAGGCCGAGGGCGTGCGCGGCCCCGATGTCGTGGTACTGGCTCTGCGCCACGTGCAGCACCTCGTCGCGAGCGATCCCGACCGCCGCGAGCTTGTCGAGGGCGGCCCGGAACATGCGCGGGTCCGGCTTGTTCACGCCCACCTCGTCGACGGTCACCGCGTCGTGGAACGGATGCCCCAGCACCGGTCCCCATGCCTCGACCGCCGCCCGGTCGGCGTTCGTCAGCGCGACCAGCCGGAACCGCTCGCGCCACCGACCGAGCACCTCCGCCGCGTCGGGGAACGCCGGCCACGACGGGAGCGACCGGCGCAGCGGTGACGGCGACCCCTCCAGCTCCGGGATTCCGAGCTCGGCCGCCAGCCGCGTCGAGATCGGGTCGAGCATCGCCGGGAACGGCAGCTCCGGGCTGAGGCGCTGCACCACGTCCTCGGCCGCGCCGAACGCCGCCAGCACCGATCCGTCGTCGGGGGCGTCGAAGGACCGGACGCACCGCAGGATCCCGGACTCGAAGTCGATCAACGTCCCGACGACGTCGAAGGTCAGTGCGCGGATCATGGCGGGCTCCTATACCGATTGGTTTACCTGCTGACCTTCACCCACCGGTCGGTATACCGTCAAGGGGTGACCACTCCGGCGGGGCAGCGCATCCTCGAGACCGCCTCGGCCCTGTTCTACGCCCACGGGATCACGGCGGTCGGGGTCGCGGGGATCGCGGAGGCCGCGGGCGTCACGAAGAAGACGCTGTACGACTGCTTCGGCTCGAAGGCCGCGCTCGTCGCCGCCTACCTGCAGCGCCGCCACGACCGCTGGTGGGCCGACCTGCAGGACCGCCTGGAAACGGCGGACAGTGTCGACACCGTCTTCGACACCTACCTCGCGCACCCGCAGTTCGACACCGCACTCGGGTGCGGCTTCCAGCGCGCCGCCGCGGAACTCCCCCACGACCATCCGGGCTTCGCCGTGATCCGCGCCCACAAGCAGGCGGTCCGCGACGAGCTCGAGCGCCTCACCGGGGACCCGGACCGCGCCGACCACGTCTTCCTGCTCCTCGAGGGCGCGGTCGCCCGCCGGGCTGTGGAGGGCACCACGGACGCCCTCGACCGCGCGCGCCGGCTGGCCACCGGTTGAGCCGGGGCATCCCGCACCGGGGAACCCCGGCCTGGCCACGATCCGACCACGGCGACAAGCTCGGGGCCATGCTCACCGCGGAGCGCATGGACGCCCTGATCCGGCGGTACTTCGACGGCTGCAACGACGCCGACGTCGACGGCATGATCGCCTGCTTCACCCCGGACGCCGTGCACTACTTCCCGCCCGGGATGTACGGCGGCGCGTGGCGGGGCGCGCGGACGATCGCCGAGAACTGGGCGCACCGGGTGGCGACCCTCGGCTCCGCGTGGACGATCGACCGCCTCCTCGCCGACCCCGCGAGCGCCCAGGCCGTGATCGAGTGGAGCCACTTCAGGACCGCGGAGGGCACGGTCCTGCGCGGGGACGAGTGGTACGTCTTCGACGAACCCAGCGGGCTCATCGCGGAGATCCGGGCCTACTACGCCTCCCCCGTCGATCCGGCGCGATCCGAGCTCGCCCTCGACGGCTTCGACTACGCCGGGCGCGGCTACCCGCTGACCTGCCCGGTCCCGCGCCCACATCCGTCGCAGGCGCGCTGACCTCGCAGGCGCGCCGACCTCGCAGGGGCACCGATCGAACGACCGACCCCACCGGTCGAGCGCATCTCGGAGCGGACACGGCCTGGTGATCTTCTGAATCGATCGTCCGAACGGAGTAACGCACTGCGCCATTGAGGCGCTATCCCCGTAGCGTCGGCCCAACCAGGGCCTCGGGGGGAGGTGTCGTGCCAGTGCCACGGACGAGGTCACGCCGGGCCGTGCTCGGGGTCGCCGACCAGGTTCTCAGCTCCGGCACGAACTATCTCACCGCGTTCATCGCCTCGGTCGTCCTCGCTCCCGACGGGTTCGGCTACTTCGTCGTCGCCTACGCGGTGGTCACGATCTACTCGGCCGCCGTCCGCGCGTTCGTCGGTGAACCGCTGCTCGCCCACCTCCCCTCCGTCGACGACGAGGGGCATCGACGTCGCCTCGTCGCCTCGTCGCTCGGCGCCGCCGCCGTCCTGGGGATCGTGGGCGGACTGCTGGCCCTCGCCGTCGGGACCCTCGTCGGCGGTCCGCTCGCCTGGCTGACCGCGTTCGCCCTCTGGCTGCCGGGCGCCCTGGTCGCCGACGCGGGCCGCTACGCCTGCTTCGTCCGCTCCGACACCGCGAAGGCCCTCGCGATCGACACGGCGTGGGCGGCGGCGCAGGCCGTGGCCCTCGGCGGCATCGCCCTGGCCGGGACCTGGTCGGTCACGGCGCTCGCCGCCGCGTGGGGGGTCGGGGCCCTGGGCGGGATCGCACTCCTGCCGCTCCTCGGGCTCCCCCGTCCCGCCGACCCGCGGCCCTGGCTGCGCGAGAGCCGCTACCTCGCCGGCTGGTTCACCGGTGTCAGCATCATCGGGCAGAGCCAGGTCTACGTCGTCCTGCTCCTCGCCGGCCTGCTGCTCTCGCACACCGACGCCGCCGGTCTCCGCGCGGTCCAGCTGCTCGTCTACCAGCCGCCGATGACCTTCATGGCCGCCGTGCTCGTGCTGCTCACCCCGATCTTCGCCCGCCGCGCCGTGGCCGGCGACCGCGTCGCGCTCGACCGCTTCCGCACCCTGACCCTCGGCGCGATGGCCGTCCTGGGCCTGGTGGTGCTCTCCGCGATCCCCCTGCGCCACGTGCTGCTCGAACTGCTCTTCCCGCGCTACACCGCGTTCAGCCCCCTCGTCGTCCCCGTGGCGATCCAGTGCGCGCTCGCCGGCCTGACCGTCGCCTTCCACGCGAAGCTGCGCGGGATGCGGCGGGCCCGCGCCCTGTTCGGCGTCCAGATCGTCATGACCAGCGGCGTCCTCACCGGCGCGGCCCTCGGGCTCCTCGTCGGCGGCGTCGACGGGCTCGCGTGGGGCATGGCGATCGCCGGCGCGGTCTCCCTGACCGTGATGGCGGTGGCCGCCGAACGCGCCCCGCTCCCCGTCGGGCCCCGGGCCCAGGAGGTCACCGTCCCGTGAACCGCCGTTCGTTCCTCCTCGGCGGCCTCGCCGCCACCACCCTGCTCCCGCTGGCCGCGTGCGCCGCCCCGGCCTACCCGGTGCGCGCCGCCCAGACCGGCCCCGACCTGCGCACGGTCTGGCGCTCCCACCCCGACGGACCCCTGCCCGCCACCGGCGACGAGGGCGTGCCCCTCGACGTCACCAACCTCGGTGTCCGGGCCACGCCCACCGTCCGCGACGGGGTCGCCGTGGGCAACATCGAGGGAGCGGGCGCGATCTACCTGACCCAGGCGCTGGGACGTCCGGTGCGCACCATCGGCGCGCGGTTCGGGTTCGGCCCGGGCGATCCGACGGCCGGCTCGCTCTGCCTCGCCACCTGGCTCGGCCGGCCCATCACCGACACCAACTGCCACCTCGTGATCGGCCCGACCCGCTGGATCTTCTCCGTCGCGTCCGGCACCACGCTCACGGCCCTGCGGGACGGACCGGTGAACCTCCCGCAGGACGGCTCGCTGCACACCGTCTCCGTCGACCTCGACGGCGGGCCCTCCGCCGTGATCCACCTCCCCGACGGGTCGGTCGAGACGGTCACCGACCCCTCCGTCGCCGACGTCCGCGGCACCGTCCCGGGCTGGGAGTTCTTCTCCCTGCGCCCCGGCGGCGCCACCGTCCTCCTCGCCGAGAGCTGGGCCTCATGAGCACCCGCCTGACCCAACTGCGCGCCTCCTTCGACGCGCCGAGCCTCCCGCCCGTCCCCCTCACGGGCATGCAGTTCCTCGTGCCGCTGCTGTGCTTCGTGGTGCTGCTGGTCGTCCCGACCGCGCTGTTCTTCGCCCCCGTGCTCGAGGGCAACCCCGAGCTCGGGCTCCCGGCGCTGCTCTTCGCGGTGGCGGTCGTCTACAGCGCGGCCCGGCTGCTCGGACTGATGTGGCAGGCGCGCCCGCAGTGGCTCACGATCGGCTTCTGGATCTTCACCTACTGCTGGATCGCCGTCGCCGGGCTCACCCAGGCGCTCGCCGACACCAACCCGCTGGGCGTCACCCTCACCCCGGACGAGCAGGTGCGCCAAGGGCTGGTCGTGCTCGTCGGGATGGTCTGCTTCGACGTCGCGTCCCGGATGCGCCCCGCCGCCGTGCCCGCCGGCCCCGGACGGCTGCTCAGCCCGCGCCGCGTGCAGCTGCTCGGCTGGTTCTCGGTGGCGATCTCGCCGTTCCTCGTGCTCGTCCTCGGCGGGCCCACCGCGCTGCTCTCCAGCCGTGAGGCCGTCTACGACACCCTCTCCGAGCAGGGCCTCTACACCGACGCCAGCAACGCCGTCGGCGGCACCCTCGCGACCTTCGCCAACGTGCTGCCCTACGTCGCGCTGCTCACCGTCGGCAAGCTCCTGGTCGACGACCGGGCCTTCCGCCGGCTCCTCGGCAACCAGGTGCTCTTCGCGCTGCTCCTCGGCATCAACCTGCTGATCAACAACCCGATCTCGAACTCCCGCTTCTGGGCGTTCACGGTGATCCTCGGCGTCGTCTACCTCTACCGCCGGACCGCCCGCCCGCTGGTGCTCGCGGCGTTCGTGACGCTGTTCGCGATGAGCTCGCTCGTCGTCTTCCCCTACCTCGACGCCACACGGGTCAGCGACTCCACCGCCCGGCTCTACAACCTCCACCAGAACGACTTCTCCCGTCCGGTCGACTACGTCCTCGCCAAGACCGACTACGGGTCGGTCACCGACATCGGGATCGCCCTGCGCGTCACCGACGTGAACGGCTTCCAGCTCGGCGAACAGCTCGCCGGCGACCTGCTCTTCTGGTTCCCCCGGTCGGTCTGGCCCGACAAGCCCGACAACACCGCGGTCCTCATCGCCCACCAGATCGGCTTCAAGTTCACCAACCTCGACTCCCCGCTGTGGGCCGAGGGCTGGGTGGACTTCGGCTGGCTGGGCGTCGCCGCCTTCCTGACGGCGGGTGGTCTGGCGGCGCGCCGCCTCGACGACGCGCTGGGCCGCGCCCGCCTCTGGGCCGGCGGCGGCACCCCGCTCGTCGCGGTCCTGGTCCCGGCCGTCGCCGGCTACGAGTTCATCCTCCTGCGCGGCTCGCTGCTGCAGGCCATGGCCCGCGTCGTCGTCATGGTCGGCGTGCTCTGGCTGCTCTCCACCCGGCCGTCCCCCTCGGCCGTTCCCGGTCCCGTTCCCGACGCCGGGTCGTCCCCGGCGCCCGCCCTCACCGGAGATTCGCGATGACCACTCTCGAGCAGCGCCCCGTCCCCACCCCGGAGTCGGCCGCGCCGCCACCCGTCGTCGGGAACGAGGCCCCGCTGGCCCACGTGTTCCCCGAGTACGGCGCCGGTGGATTCACCCGCCTCGACGGCACCGTCGAGTTCTACTTCCGCGTGAACGCGCTGATGAGACCGACCGACGTCGTCGTCGACCTCGGCGCCGGGCGCGGGAAGTTCCTCGAGGACCCGGTGCCGGCCCGCCGCGAGCTGCAGCGGCTGTGGCCGCGCTGCGGCGAGCTCATCGGCCTCGACGTCGACGCCGCGGTGACCGAGAACCCGGCCCTGACCCGCGCCGAGGTCTACGACCCCGACGGCGCCTTCCCGCTGGCGGACTCGTCGGTCGACATGATCGTGTCGAACTGGACCTTCGAGCACGTGGCGAACCCCGGCGTCCTCGCCGCCGAGATCCACCGCGTGCTGCGCCCGGGCGGGTGGCTGTGCGCGCGGACGCCGCGCAAGTGGGGCGTCGTCGGGATGAGCGCGCGGCTGGTGCCGAACGTGCTGCACCACCGGGCGCTGGCGCGCCTGCAGCCCGCGAAGCAGGAGCGCGACACGTTCCCGGTGGCCTACGAGCTGAACTCCCGCGAGGCGATCCGGCGCTGGTTCCCCGAGCGCGGCTTCGACCACCACGTCTACGCGATGAGCGCCGAGCCGTCCTACGTCGGCGGCTCGACGCTCGCGATGCGGACGCTGCTCGGGGTGAACAAGGTGCTGCCCTCGGCCGCCGGCGCCACCCTCATGGTCTTCCTGCAGAAGCGCTGAGCCGTGTCACCGTCGCCCTCACCCCCGCTCCAGCGCGCGCTGCACGCGGTCGGCGATGAGCCGGTGGCCCGCGTCGGTCGGGTGCACGCCGTCGCTGCCGATCAGCGGCGGCGACGCGGTGTCCGCCCCGGCGAACCAGTTCTCGCGGATCGGGTCGATGTAGGTCGCCCCGGCCGCGAGGGCGGGCGCGCGGACCGCGTCGCTGAGCGCCTCCAGGCTCGGCGTGATCGTGCCGTCGGACCACACCGGACCGATGACGATCAGCCGGACGCCGGGGAGCCGCTGCTGCAGCTGCCGGTAGAGGTCGGCGGCCGCGGCGGAGACCTGCGGGAGCGGGGTGAGGCCGTCGTTGCGCGACCCCTGCACGACGACCGTGGTCGGCCTGACCGCGACCGCGCGGTCGAGCTGGCCCGCCGCGAAGTCCTGCGTGCCGGGCGAGGCGTAGACGTAGCCGGTACCGCCGACGGCCACGTCGGTCACCGTCCAGCCCCGCGCGACGCCGACGATGCTCGTCCAGTTCGCTCTGCCGACCCCACCGAGCTTCGTGCCCTGCGAGATCGAGTCACCGATCACCGCCACCGTGCTGCCGCGGTCGACTCCGACCGCCTCGGCGCTCGCGCCCACGTCGTTCCACCGCAGCGTCACGCCCAGCACCACCGCGACCACCAGCACGAGGACCAGCACCCCGGCCCCGACCGACACACCCCGTCGCGTGCCCGGCCTCAGCCGTCGCCACTGCTGCCTCGCCTGCCACACGTACCGGTTCACCCCGTGACCCCCTTCATCGACCTGGAGCTCCCATGACCAGCCCCGAGGCACCGACCCCGGTCCCGACCGTCCGGCCGGGCACCGAGCTGGTGCCGGACATGCCGACCCAGCCGGGCGGCCTCGACCGACGCGCCCGCATCGCCCGTGCCTCCGCCGCGACCGCGGCACCTCCGCGCCCGACGACCCCGCCCGCACCGGCCGTCACGCCCGTGCCCGTCGTGGACCTCAACGAGGTGCCGCCGTTCGACGACCCCCGGGCGCGGCCCGCGTGGCGCGTCGTCCTGTGGTGGGTCGTGCAGCGGCTGCTGGTGACGAACTCGCTGCAGCCCTCGTCGGCGCTGCGCGCGCGGGCGCTGCGGGCGTTCGGGGCCGAGATCGGCGCGGACGTGATCATCCGCCCGCGGGTCCGGATCCGGTTCCCGTGGAACCTGACCGTCGGCGACCGCTGCTGGCTCGGCGAGGGCGTCTGGATCTCCAACCGGGACCGCGTGGTCCTCGGGTCCGACGTCGTGCTCTCGCAGGAGACGTTCGTGACGACGGGCTCGCACGACCGCCGGCACATGGGTGTCGTGACCTCGCCGGTCGTCGTCGAGGACGGCGCGTGGGTGACGACCCGCTGCATCGTGCTGCGGGGCGTGCGCGTCGGGCGCTCCGCCATCGTCACCCCCAATACGGTCGTCGACCGGGACGTGCCGCCCGGTGCCGTCTACGGGGCCCCGCGGGCGTCCGTGATCGGGGAGCGCTTCTGATGATCCCGTCGTCCACGCGATCTGCTGAGCCGTCCGTCGCTCCAGCATCCCCGAGCGCTGCTCCGATCGGCGGAGGGCACACACCCGTTCACCCGTTACGGGGACCGCTGCCCGCGACGCCCGGCGCGGTCCGGACCCTGCTCGTCCTCGTCGTCGGGCTGCTCCCCGCCTCGCGGGTGAAGAACCTCCTGCTGCGCGGGCTCGGGCACCGGGTGCACCCGAGCGCCCGCGTCTCCCCCTGCCTGCTGATGCACGTCGGGCGGCTGGACCTCGCCGCCCGCGCCCGGATCGGCACCGGCACCGTCATCCGCTCGGTGCGCCTCGTGCGCTTCGCGGAGGACTCCGGGGTGCTGCAGTGGAACTGGATCAGCGCGGTCCCCGCCTTCGCGCGCTACGAGCCGGACGACGACCGCCCGGGCACGTTCGTCATGGGCCGGCACGCCGCCCTGATGAGCCGGCACTACCTCGACGTGAGCGGCGGCCTGTCGATCGGCGCGTTCACCTCGATCGCCGGGGTGCGCTCGACGTTCATCACCCACGGCGTGGACGTCACGACGAACACCCAGCGCCCGCACCCCATCGTGATCGGCGAGCGCTGCCTGATCAGCAGCAACATCGTCTTCGTCCCGGGCTGCTCGATCCCGGACCGCTGCCTCGTCGCCATGGGTTCGGTGGTCAAGGGCGACCTGCCACTCGCGGGCCACCTCTACGCCGGCAGCCCGGCGACCGCGAAGCGCCCCGTCGACGGGGACCACTTCGACCGCACCGAGGGCTACGTCTCGGTCTCGCAGCACGGGGACGGAGAGCGGGCATGACCGCGACGATGCACGCGCTGCAGGAGTCGGCGCACGGCCGCGACCACGACTACGTCACCGGGTCCCCGCACCTGCAGCACGCCCGCCTCAACGGCTGGATGCGCGACACGCTGAACGGGGTGGTCGCCGCCCTGGCCGACCGCTCCGCCGCGCGGCCGCGGGTGCTCGAGGTCGGCGCCGGGCACGGGCCGTTCACCGAGACGCTGCTGGCCGCGGGGGCCGAGGTGGTGGTCACCGAGATGAGCGCGCCCAGCGCCGAGCACCTGCGGGCCCGCTTCCGGCACAACCCGCTCGTGCAGGTCGTCCACGACTGCGACGGGGACCTCTCCGGTCCCCCGGACGTCGACCTCGTGGTCTTCATGTCCGTGCTGCACCACATCCCCGACTACCTCGCGGCCCTGCGCGCGGCCGCGGACCGCGTCCGCCCGGGAGGCGCGCTGATCAGCTTCCAGGACCCGCTGCAGTACTCCACCCAGTCGCGCCGCTCCCGCGCGTTGGCGAAGGCGGCGACGCTGGCGTGGCGGGTCGGGCAGGGTGACGTCACGCGCGGGGTCCGGACCCAGATCCGGCGCCTGCGCGGGGTCTACGACACCGCGAACCCCTCCGACATGTCCGAGTACCACTGCGTCCGGGACGGCGTCGACTCCGCCGCGGTCGCCGCGCTGCTCGCCGAGCGGTTCGGGACGGTGTCGCTGCACCCCTACTGGTCCACCCAGGCGACGTGGGCCCAGTCGCTCGGCGCGCGCCTCGCGCCCGCGAACACCTTCGGGGTCGTGGCGCTCGACCGTCGATCGTCCACCTTGGGTTGACGCTATCTTCAGCGTCAACCTAGGGTGGACGCATGACTCCTCCCTCGGCGCCGGTTCGCCTCGACGACCTCATCTCCGCGATCACCACGGTCCACGACCAGCCGCTCGACCAGCTCTCCGACGCGGTCCTCACCGCCGAGCACCTGGGCGAGGTCGCCGACCACCTCATCGGCCACTTCGTCGACCGGGCCCGCCGGTCGGGGGCGTCGTGGACCGACATCGGCCGGAGCATGGGCGTCACGAAGCAGGCCGCCCAGAAGCGTTTCGTGCCGAAGGGCGGGACGAACGACCTCGATCCGCAGGAGGGGTTCCGACGGTTCACGCCGCGGGCCCGCGGGGTGGTGGTGGCCGCGCAGGAGGAGGCCCGGTCGGCGCGCAGCCCCGAGATCACCCCCGGCCACCTCGCCCTCGGTCTGCTCGCCCAGCCGGAGGGGCTCGGGGCCCGGGTGGTGACCGGTCAGGGCGTGAGCAGCGAGGCGCTGCGGCGCAAGGTCGCCGAGGGGCTGCCCGCCCCCGTCGAGGAGCCGCCCGCCCTCATCCCGTTCGACACGGGGGCCAAGAAGGTCCTCGAGCTGACGTCCCGCGAGGCCCTGCGCCTCGACCACACCTACGTGGGCACCGAGCACCTGCTGCTGGCCCTGCTCGAGGCCGAGGACGGCGCGGGCGTGCTCACCGGGCTCGGGCTGGACAAGGCGCGGGTCGAGGCGGAGGTCGGCCGGCTCCTGGCGGCCACGAGCCAGGAGCCGTGAGACCCGCCGTCAGGACCCGCCGTCAGGACCCGCCGTCAGGACCCGCCGTCAGGACCCGCCGTCAGGACCCGCCGTCAGGAATGGGGGTCGCCGACCGCGAGCTCCCCGCCGGCGGTGACGTCGGCGTAGACCCCGGCGCACGCCCAGCGTCCCGCGACCTCCTTCTTCTCGATGTCGACGCGGTTGTGCCTCGCGACCGTCCGCAGGGTGTCCCGGTCCTCGGGGAGGTCCTCCTGGGCGAGGGTGGTCATGACGCAGCGCATCGTCTGGAAGGTGTACGACACGCGCACCGCGTCGCCGAGCGACATCTCGCGGCCGACCCAGTCGTTCTCGACGAACCCCGGACCGGTGTCCGCGAGCACCACGTTGGGCCGGTAGCGCCGCGCGTCGAACCGGCTGTCGGGGGCGAGCTCGCCGAGGCGCGCGAGGGTCGAGGAGGTGATGACGTGCAGCGCGGCGAGGTCGTAGAAGCGGCCGGGCGGGGCGAACGCGGCGACGTCGAACCGGCTGATGGCCTCGCCGGTGTCCTCCTGCCGGGCCGTGGTCGCGTCGATGACGTGCTGCGGCGCGAGGTCGTCGATCTCCGGCCAGATCTCCTCGAACCCGGCGCCGTCGGGCGGGGTCGTGACGAGCGAGACGTCGCGCCCGAGCACGGCGGAGAGCGCCCGGTCGACGTCCTCGTCGTCGCTGCGGCGCGTGGACCCGTCCGGGAAGGTGATGACGACGGGCGGCGCCGGCTCCCCCGCGACCGGCTCGGCGGCGAACGCGGCCGAGAAGCGCAGCAGCTGCTCCCACCGCTTCGGCACCTTCGCACTCGCGACGATGCCCGTCGCCGCGTCGAGCAGGGCGTACGCGCGGTCGCCGAGGACCCCGCGCTCGTCGAGGGTGGCGCGCTCGAGCGCCTCGCCCTGCATGGACTTGACCGGGTAGCGGTGGAGGGCGGCGATCGTCATGGGCGAGGTCGTACCCGGTGGGATCTCCCGGACGAACCGGGCCGACCGGAGGGGGCCGGTCGGCGGGCGGCCGGACGGCGGTACGTCGCCCCGCGTCCTCGGCGCGCGACGGGGGCTCCGGCCGCAGGTGCGGGGAGGACAGCATCCTGCGTCCGACGGAATTGGTCCGTTCGTGCGGAGCGGGATTTCCGTCGCGCCGGGTTCTAGGGTCGGGGGCATGGCTGACGTTCCCGCCGACCTGCAGGCCGCCGTCGACGCGGTGCTCCCCGACGCCCGGCGCGATCTCGAGGGCCTCGTGCGGATCCCCAGCATCTGGGCCGATCCCGGGCATCGCGAGGACACGCGTCGCTCGGCCGACGCCGTGGCCACGCTCGCCCGCGAGGCCGGGGCAGCCTCGGTGCAGGTGCTGGCGGCCGAGGGCGGGGCACCCGCCGTCGTCGCGCACTGGCCCGCACCCGAGGGGCAGCCGACGGTGATGCTGTACGCCCACCACGACGTGCAGCCCACCGGCGGTGACGATCTCTGGACGAGCGCGCCGTTCGAGCCCACCGAGCGCGACGGGCGGCTCTACGGGCGAGGCGCCGCCGACGACAAGGCCGGCGTGATGACCCACCTCGCCACCCTGCGCGCCTACGACGGGCGCCCGCCCGTGGGTGTGACCCTGTTCATCGAGGGCGAGGAGGAGTCGGGGTCGCCGACCCTGTCCGCCCTGCTCGCGGAGCACCACGCCGAGCTCGCCGCCGACGTCATCGTCATCGCCGACGCCGGGAACCCTGCCGTCGACGTCCCCGCGCTGACCACCTCACTGCGCGGCCTGACCAACATCGTCGTCGAGGTGTCGATGCTCGAGCGCGCGGTGCACTCCGGGGTGTACGGCGGGCCCGCCGGCGACGCCCTCACCGCGCTGTGCCGCCTGCTCGCGACCCTGCACGACGACAAGGGCTCGGTGGCCGTGTCCGGGCTGGTCCGCGGGTCGTCCGACGTGCCGGGTATGTCCGAGGAGCAGTTCCGTGGCGACGCCGGCGTGCTCGACGGCGTGGACCTGCTCGGCACCGGGACGATCGAGGAGCGCATCGCCCAGCAGCCCGCGATCGCGGTGCTCGGCATCGACGCACCCGCCGTCGAGGGCGCGGCGAACATCCTGGTCCACCGGGCGCGGTCGATGATCAGCGTGCGGCTGGCCCCGGGTGACGCGACCACGTCGGCCTTCGAGGCGGTGCGCGAGCACCTGGCGCGCCACGCCCCCTGGGGCGTCGGGCTGGAGGTGTCCCTGCACGCCGCGGGCGAGCCGTTCGCGCTGTCGCCCACCGGGTCGGTCTACGACCTCGCGCGCGATGCTCTGTCGGCCGCCTTCGGCTCCGAGACCGTCGAGATGGGGATGGGCGGCACGATCCCGTTCATCGCGGAGTTCGCCCGCACCTTCCCGGGCGCCACGGTGCTGGTCACCGGCGTCGGCGACCCGGCCTCCCGCTGGCACGGGATCGACGAGAGCCTGCACCTCGCGATGTTCCGCCGCTGCGTCCTGGCCGAGACGCTGCTCCTGCGCTCGTTGGCGCGGTAGCTCGGTTCCCGACGGCGGGTCGAGGCGTCACCGATCGGCCGGGGAGACCTCCTGTCCCACCGCCGCAGCCTGGCCGAGACGTCACTGATCAGGCCGGCGGCGCACCCGGCCGCCCGATGAGCGACGTCTCGTCCCGCGCCCACCTGACGGCCCGAACCCCCGGACGAGTGACCTCCCGGCCGCTCGCGCGTTGCACCCAGTGAGGGCTGGGAGGCACCGATGACCCGACAGAGCACGGTGACCGGTCGACACGCGCGGCCGGAGCCCGCCGACACGCCGCCGGGCACGGGCCGCCACGCCGCCCCGGAGATCGACGAGACGCCCACCGGCGTCGGTGTCGCGGTGCGGCCGTCGACCCGTCCCCTCGAGATCGCGGCCGTCCCTGCCCGCTCCCACCACCGCCGGCCGCGCCCGAAGCTGCGTCTCGCCCTCGTGGTCGCCGGCGGTGCGGGAGCGCTCGGTCTGGCCGCCCTCGTCGGGATCGCGGCGGCGCTGACCTCGGCCGACGAGGAACCGACCCCCGCGACCAGCGCCGTGACCACCCCGACGACCACCACCGCCGTCACACCCCCGACCGCCGCCCCGCCCGTCGTACCGGGCGGCCGCAGCAGCACCGCGAGACGGACGGCCTCCAGCACGACCACCGGGACCGGCTCGGACTGAGTTCGCCCGGCGGCGCGTGTCGCGCGGTGTCCGGGACGGCGTCTCCGACCCCCGACACGCTCACCGCACCGCACGCCCGGCCCACCGCGACCCGCCGTCCGCGCCAGGACCGGCGGGAGCACGGTCCCTAGCGTGGGTCGGGCTCCCCAGCTCCCTGCCCGAGGACCACCATGCTCAAGGGATTCAAGGACTTCCTGCTGCGCGGGAACGTCATCGACCTCTCGGTGGCGGTCGTCATCGGTGCCGCGTTCACGGCGGTCGTCACGGCCTTCACCGAGTCCTTCCTCAAACCGCTGATCCAGCTCCTCTCCCCCGGCGGCGACCAGTTCCGCGGCACGTTCCGCGTGAGCGGCGTGCGGTTCGACTACGCCAGCTTCATCAACCAGGCGATCACGTTCTTCATCACCGCAGCCGTCGTCTACTTCCTCGTCGTCGCGCCGATGAAGGCGCTGCAGAACCGCCGCCTGCGCGGCGAGGAGGATGGTCCGGCCCAGCCGACCGACGTCGAGCTGCTCACCCAGATCCGCGACCTCCTGGAGGCCCAGGCGGCCGTGCCCGACGACGGGCGTGGTCCGGTCGCCCCGGCACCCGCCGCTCCGGCCCGCGCGTACGACGTCGGCAGCGCGCCGACCCACCCGGCGGCGCCCCCCGGGCCGCCGACCTACGCCGCGCCCGCCGGCCACGGGCCACCCGGCCGCCCGACCCGACCGGTCACCACCGACGCCCCACCCCGGCACGCCCGGTCCGGCGTGCGCTGAGCGGCGCGCTCACCGGCGCGCTGACCGGCGCGCTCACCGGCCTTCACGCCGACGCGCCGACCACCACAGCCAGGCCGCGACCAGCACGAGCGCGACCGAGAGCAGGTCGGCCGTGGTCACCGCGTGGGTCTCGGAGAGCCGCAGCAGCTGCGGGCCCTCCACGGGCTGGTTCAGCGGCAACCACAGGATCGCGAGCCCGACCAGGACGAGTGCGGTGATCCGCCGACGAGGCACGGGCGGAGCCTACGAGGCGGTCGGCTACCCCAGGAGGGGCTTCACCTTCGTGCCGAAGTCGTGGACGCCCTGCTCGAAGTCGTCGAAGGTGAACATCATCCCCTCGACGCCCGGCATCTCCGCGACCTGGTCGATCTGGCGCGCGACGGTCTCGTAGGACCCCACGAGCGTGGCCATGTTGAAGTTGACCGCGCCCTCGGGGAGGTTGATCGTGCGCGCGGTGCCGGACTCGTCGGCGGTCGTGTCGTTGCTGCCCTCGTCGGACATGTAGCCGAGCGCGGCGAGGTCGGCGCCCGCCTGGTAGGAGTCCCACTTCGCGCGGGCCTCCTCGTCGGTGTCAGCCATGATCGCCATGAACAGCGGCAGTGAGCGCACGTCGCGGCCGGTGGCCGAGGCCGCCTTGGCCAGGCGCTCGGTGGGCTCGCGGTAGACCTGCGGGTCGTTGACGCCGGGGGCGAGGATGAAGTTGTAGTCGCCGTACTCGGCGCAGAAGCGCATGCCGCGCTCCGACTGACCGGCGCAGACGATGTCGACCTTGCCGGACGGCCGCGGTGAGAGGACGCAGTCGTCCATCTGGAAGTACGTGCCGTCGAGGTCGCAGCGACCGTTCTCCCACAGGTCGCGCAGGACCCGCACGTACTCCGAGGAGTAGTCGTAGCGGTAGCCGAAGTACTCGTCGCCGGGCCACAGGCCCATCTGCTCGTACTCGCCCTTCGCCCAGCCCGAGACGATGTTGACGCCGAAGCGGCCGGGGGCGATCGAGTCGATGGTCGCGGCCATGCGGGCCACCAGCGCCGGCGGCAGCGTGAGGACCGCGGTCGAGGCGTACAGCTTGATCCGCTCGGTGACGGCGGCGAGGCCGGCCATCAGCGTGAACGACTCCAGGTTGTGGTCCCAGAACTCGGTCTTCCCGCCGAACCCGCGCAGTTTGATCATCGACAGCGCGAACGCGAAGCCCTGGGCCTCGGCCTCCTGCACCACGCGGCGGTTGAGGTCGAACGAGGGCTTGTACTGCGGCGAGTTCTCCGAGATCAGCCAGCCGTTGTTGCCGATCGGGATGAAGACCCCGAAGTCCATGACCACCACACCTTCCGTCCGCACGCCTCGCGTGACCAGCCACGGAAGATACTTCGGACGTTTGTCACGCCGGAGTCGTCCGTGTGACGGGCGCGGGTCGTCGCCGGTGGTGACCGGTCCGTGACTGGAAGCAGCGGGCGGCCCGCAGGGCGGTCGCCTCGCCGTGCGGCGGGGCGATCAGCTGCGCGGACGTCGGGCAGCCGTCGGCGGCGATGCCGGTCGGCACGGCGAGCCCGGGCACCCCGGTCAGGTTGCCGAGCATCGTCGAGCGCGACTGGGCGGCGTAGAGCGGGTACTCGACGCCGTCGACCACCACCGTGCCGTCCAGGCGCGGCGCCGTCGAGGGGCAGGTCGGCACGACGACGAGGTCCGCCCCCGCGAACACCGCGTCCAGCTCCCGCTGCAGCTCCACGCGGAACTGCAGCGCCCGCAGGTAGTCCTGCGCGGGCGTCGTGATGCCCTGGCTGATCCGTCGCACCACCACCGGGTCGTAGTCGCCCCAGCGATCGCGGTCGACGCGGTGCAGCGCCGCGGCCTCGGTGAACACCACGACGTAGCCGATCGGCAGCGCCGCCGCGGCGCTCGGGATCTCCCCCGGCACCACCTCCGCGCCGGCCGCGACCAGCTCCGCCACCAGCGCGTCGACCCCGGCGCGCACCTCGGCGTCGCACAAATCGGTCAGCGCGCCGCCCGGGACGGCCATGCGCAGGCCGGCGAGATCCTCGCCGGGGCGGTCGTTCCCGACGGCGGGCTCCGGCCGCCAGGCGCGCGGGTCACGGCCGTCGGGCCCGGCGAGCAGGTCGAACACCCGCGCCACGTCGTCGGCGGACCGCGCGATCGGCCCCACCGTCTCCGCCGTCCACGAGAGCGGCATCACCCCCGTCCGCGGCACCGCTCCCGCCGTCGGCTTCAGCCCGGTCAGACCGGTCCACGCCGACGGCAGCCGCACCGACCCGCCCACGTCGGTGCCGAGCGCGAACGGCAGCGCCCGCGCGGCGACCGCCGCCGCCGACCCCGTCGACGAGCCGCCCGCCCACCGGTCGGCCGCCCACGGGTTGCGCGTCGGCCCGAACCGCGGCGGGTGGGGTCCGCCGACCGCGAACTCCGTGGTCGCGTCCTTGCTCACCGGGATGGCGCCCGCCTCCTCGAGCCGGCGCACCACCTCGGCCGACGCGGCCGCCGGCGCGTCGCCGTGGCACCAGGAGCCCGCCGTCGTCGGGACCCCGGCGACGTCGATGACGTCCTTGACCCCGAACGGCACCCCCTCGAGCGGCCGCGGGACGCCCTCGCGCCAGCGCCGGGCGGACTCGGCCGCGGCCCGACCGGCCCGCTCGTCGAGGAAGCGGATCGTGCAGTTCAGCTCCTCGTGCGCGGCGCGGAGGTCGGCCAGCGCGCCCGCGACCACGTCCTCGGGCGAACGCTCCCCCGCCGCGTAGGCGGCCAGCAGGTCCCCCACGCCCGGCGCGTCGTCGTGCGGGGTCCCGACGACGGGTGGGATCCGCTCGACCACGCGGGCGGCGGTCCGCACCCAGGCGTCGCCGTGGGCGGGGTCGGCGGCGACCTCGAGCGCCACCGGCCGGTCGCGCAGCGCCGCGACGGCGGGCTCCGCGGCCGCGACCGCCGTGTGCATGACCTCGACGAGGTCGTCGTCGAGGGTGAAGCCGAGCCGGGCGGCCTGGTCGCGCAGCGCACCGGTCGTCGGGAACCCCGTCATCGTCGCGCCCCTTCCGTCGGGTGAACGCTAAACATCTGACGTTTGTCGAGCAAGGCCTCCGCCCCCGCTACGCTGACCGACGTGGCAGCGACGCGTCCCTCCTCGGCCCCCCGGTCGGTCCCGGCGGCGCGGCTGCGGGTGCCACGCGTCCGGCCGGCCTACCGCCAGGTCGCCGACGAGCTGCGGGCCCAGATCGTGGGCGGCACCCTCGCCGCGGGCGAGCGGCTGCCCAACGAGGCCGACCTCGGCCGGGCCTTCGGGGTCAGCCGCAGCACCGTGCGGGAGGCCCTGCGGGTGCTGGCGAGCCAGCACCTCGTCGAGACCACCCGGGGCGTGCAGGGCGGGTCCTTCGTCTCGGCGCCCGACCCAGTCCGCGTCGTCGAGGACGTCGGGGGCGCGCTCGGCGTCCTCGTGATGACCCCGCGGCTGCGCGTGCACGACCTGCTGGAGGCCCGGCTCCTGCTCGAGCCGTCCGCAGCCCGGCTGGCCGCGGAGCGGGCGGACGCCGACACGGTGGAGGCGATCCGGGCTGCCGCCGGTGCCCCGCGCGACCGGCGCGAGCCGGGCGGGGTCGCCGACCACCTCGACTTCCACACCACGGTGCTCACGGCCACCGGCAACCTGGCGCTCACCGTCATGGGCAGCCCGGTGAACGACGTGCTCCGCGCGCGGCTGCGCCGGGTCGGCGTCGCGGGCGCGGAGTGGGACCGGGTGGACGCGGAGCACCGGGTCATCGCCGATCACATCGCCGCGGGCGACGGCCCCGCCGCGGAGGCGGCGATGCGCGACCACCTCGTCGCCCTGCGACCGCTCCACGAGCGTGACGGTCTCTGGACCGACGAGCCCGCCTGCCCCTGAGGCCGGTCGGGAACGGGTCAGGAACGCGGGGAGGGCAGCCGCCGGAACGCGAGCTCGGTCTCCACCGCGGCCCCGTCGGCGCCCCGCTCGACGCGGTAGGCCCGGACGTCGTCGCGCTCGGTGAGCACCTCGGCGAGCTCGGTGCCGCGGTAGAGCAGGCCGGCACCGTCGTCGGTGGCGTAGGCGGTGGGCAGGACCTGCTCGGCGACCAGGCGGTGCAGCAGCGGCCGACGTCCGGGCTCCGAGTCGTAGTGCACGCCGTTGGCGTAGGGCAGCAGGCCGAGTCCGTTCGTCACGGGTCGCAGCGTCGGACCGAAGGAGTCCGTGGTGCCGCCGACGTGCCAGCAGATCGATCCGGCCGAGACGCCGGTCAGCACCACCCCGGCCTCCCACGCCTCGCGCAGGATCGTGTCGAGCCCGTGCAGCCGCCACAGCGCGAGCAGGCCGGCGACGCTCCCGCCCCACACCCAGACGACGTCCTGGGAGAGAAGGTGCGCGCGCAGGTCGTCGACGTTGGGCATCGGCAGCAGCGCGACGTGGCTCGCGGCCCAGCCGACCCGCCACGCGTTGTCGTAGAACGTCATGACCAGCCGCGGATCGTCGCCGACCGCCGTCGGGATCAGGCAGACCCGCGGCGCGCGTCCGGTGACGCCCGCGAGCTCGACGGCGTGGTGGGTCAGCGGCGCGACCTGCCAGTCGAGCCGGTCGGCGGCGCGCAGCCCGCCGGAGGTCGCGAGGATGGTCGGGCCGTCGGCGGGCATGCCGCGGGACGGTAGACGAGCCCCGAGGTTTGACCGGGGGGTACCTCAGGACCATGCGACTGTTGATCGCGGGCGCGTCGGGCTTCGTCGGGCAGCGACTGTGCGAGGCCCTCACCGACGCCGGCCACGGCGTGTCCGCCATGACCCGGAACCCCGACCGCTACGAGGGGTGCGGCGACCCGGTGCGCGGCGACGTGCACGACGCGGCGTCGCTCCCGGACGCGCTCGCCGGTCACGAGGTCGCCTACTACCTCGTGCACTCCCTCGACCGGGCCGACTTCGTCCGCGCCGACGCCGACGGTGCCCGCGCGTTCGGACGCGCCGCCGCCGACGCGGGGGTGCGCCGGATCGTCTACCTGGGCGGCCTGGGGGACGACCGCGACGACCTGTCCGACCACCTCCGCAGCCGGCGCGAGGTCGAGGGCCACCTCGCCGAGGGCGGTGTCCCGGTCACCACCGTCCGCGCCGGGATCATCGTCGGCCACGGCGGCATCTCCTGGGAGATGACCCGCCAGCTGGTGTCGCACCTGCCGGCGATGGTCTGCCCGCAGTGGGTCTACACCCGCACGCAGCCGATCGCGATCGCCGACGTCGTCCGCTACCTCGTCTCGGTCCTCGACGTCGAGGCGACCACCGGCCGCGCCTTCGACGTCGGCGGCCCCGACGTGCTGGTCTACGCCGACATGATGCAGCGCGCGGCCGCGGTGATGGGGCGCCGCCGCCTCGTGATCGTGCCGGTGCCGCTGCTCACCCCGTCGCTGTCGTCGCGCTGGCTCTCCCTCGTCACCGACGTCGACACCGCCACCGGGCGCTCGCTCATCGACTCGATGTCGAACGAGGTGGTGGTGCGCGACGACGCGATCCGCCGGCTCGTGCCGTTCGAGCCGATGTCGTACGACGACGCGGTGCAGCGGGCGCTGGACGACCGTGCGGGCCTCCCCGGACCGCACCCGTCCGCCACGGCGGCGTGACGGAAAGGTTTGGCACAACCGGGTAAGAGTCGTTATGGTCCGCGCTCGGGTGGAGGTTCCAGCAGCGAGGACCTCCTCCCCTCAGCGCCTCGTCCCGACTCCGCGCGCCGGCGGCGATCAGCCCCGCGCCTCGTCGAGGCACCGGAGGAGCGTCTCCGCGAACTCGGCCAGGCCCGCCTCGCTCACCTGCCGGCGCAGCGAGCGCCAGGTGAGCGTCAACCCGTCGTCGTGACCCGCCACGCCGAGCGTCACGGCCATCCGCGGTGACAGGTTCGGCGGGCTGAACGAGACCTCGCGCACGGGGCCCGCGTCCCCGAGCTCGCCGAATCGGGCGGGCCCGAGGTTGGACAGGATCGTCGACTCGACGAACCGCCCCTCGACCAGCGGCAGGAGTCGCGGCGCCACCTGCTTGAGCCCGCGCGGCACGAGCAGCGGGGTGAGCACGTCGACGATCCACCCGGCGGTCCCGTCCTGCTTCACCGCGCGGGTCTGGGCCGACACGGCGGCGATCGCGGCCGGCGCGTCGGCGAGGTCGCGGACCGGGACGACGACGGCGACGTAGCTCGCGAGGTTGGCCACCACCACACCGTCACCGTCACCGGCGTCGTCGCCGTCGCGCAGGTCCACCGGCATCATCACCGACACGCTGCGCCCGACCCGCGCACCGCGTCGCGCGTTCCACGCGACGACCGTGCGCAGGTGCGCGGCGAGGAGGACGTCGTTGAGGGTCGCACCCTCCGGCCGCCCGTCCCGCAGCGCGGCGACGACGTCGGGTTCCAGACGACGGGTCGTGAACGCGTGGTGCGGGCCGTCCTCTCCCCCGTCGCCGGCGATCCGGGTGAGGCCCGCGCGCCCCAGGACGTCGGACGCGATCTTCCCGGCGCGGGCGGCGACGTCGGAGAGGCTCCGGGCTCCCGCGAGGCGCCGCAGGTCGCGGGCCCGCTCGAGATGATCGTCGGGCAGGGTCCGCCCGGCGTAGGCGTCGACCACCGACGCGGCGAAGCGCAGGGCCCCGCGTCCGTCGATGGCCGCGTGGTGGAAGCGGAAGGCGAGGACGTCGCCGTCGGGATCACGGGCCACGACGACGGCGACCGCCCGGTCGTCGGGCAGGTGCGACTGCAGGTGCTCGCGCGCGACGGCGACGTCGTCGGTGACCTCGACCGCGAGCGGCGCGTCGAGCACCCAGTGCGCCCGCAGGGCCCACGGCGGCCCCGGCGCGGGACGGGCCCGAGCCATCCGGTGGTGGTCGGCGGCCGTGGCGAGCGCGGTCGCGAGCCGCTGCGTGTCGACGCGCCCGGTGACGCGGAGCTCGAGGTGGACCGAGAGGACCGACACCGCACGGAGGTCCAGGAAGGCCTCGTCGAGCGGGGTCGCGGGGAGGGAGCGCGGCACGGGCCGGGAGTGCCCGACCGGGGTGCTGGTCAGTCCACCGCCAGAGGCACACACCTCTCGTGACGAAAGCCGCGTCGAAACTGCGACATACGAGTGAAGGATCGATCAAGTTCGTCCGCATTAGTCGCGTTACGTGCACCCCGGACGATCAGGGCGGCATGACTCAGCAGCTCCCCCCGTACGCCTCGCCCGAGCAGCCCGCCGCCGGCCACGCGCCCGCCCCGGCCGCGCCGCAGCGGACCAACACCATGGCGATCCTGTCGATCGTCTTCGCCTTCGTGTTCTCCCCGCTCGGCATCGTCTTCGGCGTCATCGGCCGCAGGCAGGCCGCCGAGCGCCACGAGAACGGCCGCGGGCTGGCGACGATCGGCATGTGGCTCTCGATCGCGTTCGTGCTGATCGGGATCGTGACGGCCGTGCTCGTGGGCGTCATGGCCGCCTCCGTCGCGAGCCAGCTCCCGCAGCAGCCGGACACCTCGCAGTCGACCCCGGGCGCGCCGACCGCGAACACCCCGGTCGTCAGCCCCGATCAGCTCGCGCCCGAGGTCGCTGCTCAGACGGCCGCCCAGGACGTCACGTGCCCGGAGCCGCTGCCCGGCCAGGTCGGCGCCTCCACGGTGTGCACCGCCACCGTCGACGGCCAGCAGGTCCGGCTCGGCGTCACCGTCAACGCCGTGAACGGCACCCAGGTCGGCTTCCAGATCGCGCCGCTCGGCTAGACCTTCCCCGGCCGGGGACCGGCGGCTCCCGATCGGGCGCCGCCGGTGGCCGGCTCACCGGGCGCGGGTGATGACGACGGGCCTGACCTCGGTCGGGATGCCGTCCAGGGCCGAGACCGGGATGCCGAAGGTCGCGGCGATGACCGCGCGCGGGACCGAGTTGAAGGACCCGACGATGCCGAGGTCGTCGTTCGGCTCCGGCGTGCTCGAGTTGAAGACGATGAGCACCGTCAGCGGGTCGGTCGGGCTGGTGTTCGCGAAGTAGTGGAAGAAGCCGGTCGGGGCGAAGACGAGGTCGCCGGGGCCCGCGTCGAACTCGTCGTTGTGGTAGCTGCCGTCGGGATGGGTCCCGAGCACCGTCCAGTGCGCGTGCCCCGACACCACGAAGTTCAGCTCCCAGGCGTTCGGGTGCCAGTGCGGCTCCCGGATGCCGCCGACCTCGAGGGTCACGAAGTAGACCGAGGCGTCCTGGCCCGCCAGCACGGGGAACGTCTGCTCGTTCGCGCCCCGCAGGCTCCCGCCGTCGTACTCGGAGGGCTTCGCGGCCGTGAGGTGGAACAGGTGCGTGCCCGGGCCCTGCGCCCCGCCGACGGGTGTCGCCGCACTGTCGGGCGCCGCCGCACCGAGCGCGGCGCCGCCCCCGACGAGGCCCGCCCCCGCCACCTTGAACGCGTCCCGCCGGTTCATCCCGTCCACTGCCGCTCCTCTCCGAGCCCCCGGTCCGGACGGAGCAGATCACGCAACTGCATAGCGTGGGCAACTACTGAGAGCATCGACACTGCTTCACCGCGTCATGACGCCTGCGCCTCGCCGGCGGCGTCGCGCCAAGCGCCTCAGGGGCGACGCCCGATCGCCGCGAAAACGACGCCGATGGTCCACGGCTGGGTCTCCGCCGCGTCGAGTTCCTCGAACTCCCGCGCCCAGCGCACGAGGTCGTCCTCGTCGGCCACCCCCGCGGCGACCATCGCCTTCCGGGCCGCCCAGGTCGGTCCGCGGGTCCCCGCCGTCCGGCGCCCGGTACGGCACTGGCCGCGGAAGATCTCGACGTCCAGGCCTGCCGTCGCGAGGAGCTCGGGGAGCCGGACGCCGACGGCCGGGTCGTTGCCCACGCGGCGCTGGTAGTCCAGGAACCGGTCCCCCAGCTCCGAGACGGGTGCCGACGGCGGCTGGACGCG
Source organism: Actinomycetospora sp. NBRC 106378 (assembly GCF_030269685.1). GTDB lineage: Bacteria > Actinomycetota > Actinomycetes > Mycobacteriales > Pseudonocardiaceae > Actinomycetospora. The sequence continues at coordinate 572,703 of NZ_BSTT01000002.1, read as the reverse complement.
GATCATCGTCGTGTCGAGGTCGTAGACGAAGACGGCGCCGCCAGGACGCGCGAGTGACGCCGCGTGGTCGACGATCGCCTGCTCCCGGCCCCCGTTGTGCTGCAGGACCAGGCGAACGAACACGCAGTCCATGCTGCCGGGCGGCAGCCCGGATTCCTCCGCCCGGCCCTCGGTGACGGTCACGTCGGGGAGCCCGGCGACCTCGGCCCGGGCGCGGGCCACCATCTCCGGGTCGGCGTCGACTCCCCACAGCCGACCTCCGGGCAGGACGCGTTCGCGCAGTGCCAGGAGCACCGCCGCCGGACCGCATCCGAGGTCGGCCACCCGCGCGCCGGGGAGCAGACCCGCCGCCGCGATGAGGTCCTCGTCGAGCAGGTCCACCCCGGCCGCCTGACGCCGCAGCCGCTCGTGCTCGGCGTCGTCGAACTCCAGTCCGTAGTCGGCCACCGGCCGCACCCTCTTCCTTGACCTGAACCGCGGTCGAGTTCCTAGCGTCGTGGGCATGACCGTCGAGCTGAACCACACCATCGTCGCGAGCCGCGACCAGCGGGCCGCAGCCGCCGACCTCGCCGACCTGCTCGGGCTGGAGGCCTCCACCTTCGGGCACTTCGACGTCGTCCGCCTGGGCAACGGCGTCAGCCTGGACTTCATGGACGTCCCGGACCTGCCGGCGCAGCCGATGCACCTGGCGTTCCTCGTGTCCGACGACGTCCTCGACCAGGTGCTCGACCGCGTGCAGGGCCGCGGCCTGCCCTACTGGGCCGACCCGATGCACACCCGTCCGCAGCAGCTCAACACGATGTCCGGGGGCCGCGGCTTCTACTGGGACAGCCCCGACGGCCACAACCTCGAGGTGCTCACGCGCAGTGCGTGAGGACGACGGGTCGGGTCACGACGACGGGGCCCGGCTCAGGTCGACCACGCAGAAGACGTTGCCGTCGGGGTCGGCGAGCACGACGAAGTCCGGCTCGGCCGGGTAGTCGGTCCAGCCCGGGTCGGTGGCCCCGATCCCGAGGAGCCGGTCGACCTCGCGGGCCTGCTCGGCGGTCGTGTCGACCGTGAGGTCGAGGTGCAGCCGCGGCCGCGCCTCGACGGGTGAGTCGCTGCGCATCAGCCCGAGCGCGCGCCCGCCGTCGGCCGTGACCAGCGTGCGCCAGGTCGCGCTCGACCACTCGTCGCTCACCTGCAGGTCGAGCGCCGCGCGCCAGAAGGCGGCGGCGCGGTCGAGGTCGGTGACACCGAGGACGGGGAAGCCGAGGCGGAGCATCGGGACCCAGTCTCGTCGACGGACCTCCGGTGCGCCGGATCGACGTCGCCCCCTCTACGGTGGCCGCGATCGGATGTGGCCCCACGAGAACCCGGAGTCGTCGATGTCGCTGCAGGTCGTCGCCCTGATCACCGCGAAGCCCGGCTCGGAGGAGGTCGTCGGCCAGGCCCTCCAGGAGCTCGTCACCGCGACCCGCGGCGAGGAGGGCTGCCTGTCCTACGAGCTGAACCGCTCCGGGGCCGACGGCACCGTCTTCGTCACGGTCGAGCAGTGGCGCGACCAGGCCGACCTGGACGCCCACATGCAGACCCCGCACGTCGCCCAGGCGCTCGCGGTCGCCGGGGAGCACCTCGCCGCGCCGCTGGCCGTCCACCCGCTCGTCCCGGTCGGCGGCTGAGCCTCCCGACGACGAGCCCCACCGGACGGCCGGTGGGAGGCTCGGTCGCATGCGCATCGCGGTGATCGGGCTCGGCGGCATGGGCAGCGCACTCGCCGAGCGGCTGCTCGACGAGGGCCACGAGCTCGAGGTGTGGAACCGGTCGCCGGTAGGGGCGGAACCCTTCGCGGGCCGGACCGAGGTGCTCGTCGATCCCGACGCGGCGACGGCCGACGCCGTCGTCGTGTCCCTGGCCGACGACGACAGCCTGCTGCAGGTCGCGCTGCCGGACGGGCAGGCGCGGTCGGCGTGGGCGGGCATGCTCGTCGTGAACGCGTCGACCGTCGCCCCGGCCACGCAGACCACGCTCGCCGGCGCCTACGGCGACCGCTTCGTCGCCGCTCCGATCCTCGGCGCCCCGCACGCGGTGGCCAGTGGTCAGGCGCGGTGGCTCGTCGGGGGGCCCGCGCCGGCCCGGTCCACGCTCGCCCCGCTCTGGGCGGCCTTCGCGACCACCACCGACGCCGGCGACGACCCCGCCCGCGCGTCGGTGGTGAAGCTGCTGTCGAACCAGATGCTGCTGGTCGGGGTCGCCATGGTCGCCGAGACGGTGCGCCTGGGGCGCGCCGCGGGCCTCGACGACGACGCGATCACCGAACTGCTCCGCGACTCCCCCATGCTCGCGCCCGGGCTCGCCAACCGCATCGACGGCCTCGTCGACCCCGACCACGCCGGCTGGTTCACCAGCCCGCTCGGGGCGAAGGACCTCACCCACGCCCTCGGCCTGGCCACCGACCCGCAGCCCGTCACGACGGCCGCCCGCGACGCCTACCTCCAGGTCGCCGCCGACGGGTGGGCGGACGTCGACGTCACGGCGCTGGTCGAACGGGGTCGGCGGCGGTAGTCAGGGCGTCGAGCGCCGCCGCGATCTCGGCCCGGACGACCGGGTCGGCGATGATCCCGTCGTCGCCGACCTGCGACCGCGCCAGGGGCACCCGACGGCAGGCCGACCGCACGATCCGGGCCTGCACGTACCCCAGCACCGTCGCGAGCTCGGTGTGCGCGCCGGACCCTCCGGTCGGCGCCGCGACCCCGGCGGCGTTGATCCATCCCACCGGCAGCCCGGGCATCTCGGCGCCGCCGACGGTCCAGTCCAGGAGATTCTTGAACGCCCCGGGCAGCGCGCCCGCGTACTCGGGGGTGCAGACGAGCAGCGCGTCGCACGCCGCGAGCGCCCGCCGCAGCTCCGCGACGGCGGGTGGGAGCGGCTCGACGTCGTCGTCCGGGTTGAACGCCGGCAGCTGTGCCAGCCCGTCGTAGAGCCGCGTCTGCCCCGGGTCCAGCACCGCCGCCGTGCGGAGCACCGCGGTGTTCGTCGACCCCGCCCGCGTGCTCCCCGAGATCAGCAGCACCGTCGTCACCCCGAGCAGCGTAGGGCCGCACCGCGATACGGTTCCGCCCGTGGAGAACGACGAGATCGCGGCAGCCCTCGCGGGCCGGGCCGCCCTCGGCGGGGTGGAACTCCTCGTCCTCCACGGCTCTCGGGCCCGCGGTGACGCACGACCGTCCTCCGACTGGGACCTCGGCTACGTCGCCGCCCCGGGGGCCGACGTCGATCCCGCCGCCCTCCTCGACGTGCTGGCCTCGACCCTCGGGACGGACGAGGTCGACCTCGTCGATCTCCGCCACGCCAGCGCGGTCCTGCGCTTCCGCGCCGCGCGGGACGGCGTCGCCCTGGTCGAGATGCACCCGGAGGCCTTCCTGGACTTCCGACTCGACGCCGTGCGCTTCTGGTGCGACGCCGAGCCGGTGATCCGTCGGGCTCAGGCCGAGATCCTGGCGTCGCTCGGATGACGGTCGACCACGATCTCCTCGCCGAGCGGAGCGCGAGCGTCCTCGCCCGGCGACCTACGGTGACGCCTTCCGGTTGTTGGCGGACGCCGGGGTCCTCGAGGCCGCGCTCGCCGAGCGCCTCGCCCGCGCCGCGGCGTTCCGCAACCTCATCGTCCATGCCTACGGGAAGCTCGACCTCGCCCGCGTGCACATGATCGCCGCGTCCGGGCCCGCCGATCTCCAGGCGTTCCTGGTCGTCCTGCGTGACGGCAGCTGACTCCCCTCGCCCGGCTCAGCCCTGCCGTCCGAGCAGTCCGTCGACCAACATCCGCACGTAGACGTCCGCGACGGCGTGCGGTGACCGCGGGCCGTCCGGGTCCAACCAGCGCGCCGTCCCGTTGAGGGCGTCGAGCAGGGCGAGCGCGGCCAGACCCGGGTCGTCGACCGTGAACTCCCCCGACCGCACCCCCGCGGCGACGGTGTCCCGGACCCGCCGTTGGTAGTGCCGCCGGTGCGACTCGACCTCCGCCCGGTGCTCGGGGGTCAGCGCCGCGAGCTCCTGGAGCCCGACGAGGAACTCCACTCGCCGTCGGACCAGGTGGTGCAGGTGCGCCCGGACCAGCGCGGCGAGGCGGGTCCCGGGCGTCCCGGCGTCGTCGAGCAGCGGCAGGGTCTCCTCGACCGGCTCCGCGGTGACCCGGCGGCAGATCGCCGCGAGGATCTCCTCCTTGGACCGGTAGTGGTGGTAGAGGCTCGCCCCACGGATACCGAGCTCGTCGGCGATGTGCCGGGTGCCGACGGCGTGGTAGCCCTCGCGGGCGAACAACGCCGCCGCCGCGTCGACGATCTGCTCGGGCGTGACGCGGCGGCGCCCGGCCAGCGGCACCGGCTCAGACATGCACCCGCCGCAGCTCGCGCTTGAGCACCTTGCCCTGACCGTCGACCGGGAACCCCTCCACGACGTGGACCGCCTTCGGCGTCTTGTACGACGCCAGGTGCTCCCGGCAGTAGGCGACGAGCGCGGCCGGCTCGACCGGCGAGCGCACGATCACGAACGCCGTCACCGCCTCCGACCAGTACTCGTCGGGCCGACCCACGACGGCCGCCCGGAGCACCTCGGGATGGCCGTGCAGCACCCGCTCGACCTCCTGCGACGACACGTTGAACCCGCCCGACTTGATCATGTCCTTCGCGCGGTCGGCGAAGAACAGGTTGCCCGCCTCGTCGGCCCGGACGATGTCGCCGGTGCGCAGCCACCCGTCGTCGGAGAACACCTCGGCGGTCCGCTCGGGCTCCTTGAAGTAGCCGAGCATCACCGAAGGCGTACGGCACCAGAGCTCGCCGGGCTCCCCCGGCGCGGCGTCGGCCCCGTCGGTCCCGACGATCCGCGTCTCCAGGTGCGTGACCGGGGTGCCGATCCACGAGGGGTCGGCGTCCGGGATGTCCTCGAGCCGCGAGAACCAGCCGACGGAGCCGAGCTGCGACAGCTCCGACTGCCCCCAGTAGGTGCCCCAGACGATGCCTTCCGCGGCGTCGGCCCAGGCGTCGACCGCGGCCGGCGAGACCTGCCCGCCGTAGGTCATCGCGCGGCGCACCGTGCCGACCGCCGCCGACCCGAACCCCGGATCGCGGGCCAGTGCGAGGTAGAAGGTCGGCGTCTGCGCGACGACCGTGACCTGCTCGGACGCGATCAGCTCCAGCGCACGGGCCGGGTCCAGCGAGTCCGGCAGCACCAGCGTCGCGCCCATCATCGTCAACGTGGTCATCGACCCGAGCCCGGCGATCGTGAAGAACGGCATGGCGAACAGCCACGTGTCGTCCGGCCCCGTCCGCAGACCCCAGCTCCACGCCGGCGCCGTCGAGATCAGGTAGTTGCGGTGAGGGATCATCACGCCCTTCGGCGTGGACTCGGTCCCGCTCGTGTAGACGAGCATCGCGAGGTCGTGCTCGTCGACGTCGACGTCCGGCTCGTGGTCCGGACCCCCCAGCACGACGGCGAGCGGCGTCCAGCCCTCGCCGGCGTCGCCGAGGACGACCCGGCCGGACACGCCGGTGGTGATCGGGGTGAGCAGCTCGACGAACTCGGCGCCCGCGATCACGACGGCGGGTTCGGCGTGGTCGAGCTGCGCCGCGACCTCCTCGCGGCCGTGGAGCACGTTGATGCCGGTGAACGCGGCGCCGGCCTTGAGCGCGCCGTAGTACACGACGATGACGTCGACGCCGTTGCGAGCCATCACCGCCACCCGGTCCCCGCGGCGGACCCCGACGCCGAGCAGGTGGTGCGCGACCGCATTCGCCCGCCGGTCGAGCTCGCCGTACGTGGTCTCGCGCCGCGACCCGCCGTCGTAGGAGACGATCGCGATCCGGCTGCCCTGGGTCCGGGCGTGGCGGCGGAGCTGGTCGCCGATCGTCGCCCGGCCCACCGGGCGGCGGTGCACCTCGGGCAGGACCCCGGCCGAGCTCACGCAGGAGCTCCGGCGAACAGCGGCGTGCCGAACGACTCGGAGAAGGTGATCTCCTCGGCCGGGGTGCGGGAGAGCTTCGTCGGGAAGGACTTAGCCGGGTAGCCGACGGCGACGTGGGCGGCGGTGATGTGGTCGTCCGGCACGGCCAGGAGCTCACGGACCTGGGGTTCCACCGCGCAGAGCAGGGTGGTCACCGCGCTCGCCACGCCCTGGGCGCGCAGCGCGAGGCACAGGTTCTGCATCGTCGGGTAGATCGACGCCCCGCCGACCACCGACAGGCGGCCGAGTTCGGTGTCGGTCGGGTGCAGGCCTGAGGTCTCGGCGCAGAGCACGAGTATCACGGGCACCGTCGCGAGGTGGCGGGCGAAGTGGTCGGCATCGCGGACGGTCTTCGGCAGCGCGTTCGCCTGCACGGTCCCCTCGCCGATGCCGGCGAAGTAGGCGTCCCACATCGGGAGGTAGAGGTCGGCGAGAGCCTGCTTGCGCGCGGGATCGCGCACGGCGATCCACTTCACCGGCTGCCGGTTGCCGCCCTGCGGCCCGAACCGGGCCACGTCGATCGCCGCGTGCAGCACCTCGTCGGGCACAGGGTCCTCGCGGAAGTACCGGCACGTCCCGGTCGTGCGCATCGCCAGATCCAGCTCCATCGCCGGTTCTCCTATCAGCGGGTAGGCCAGAGGATCGTCACTGTGCTGTGGCTCGGACCACACGTCAAGCACTGACCTGCCCGGAACCCAGGTCTTGCGCCCGGGCGGCCTACCCGTCGTAAGGTCCGTCGTCGTGACCACCGCCGCTCCGACCGACCTGCGCCGCGCGCTCGAGGCGGCGAACGTCCCCTGCCTGACGATGTCCCTGGTCCAGCTGACCGGCGACCTCCGCTGGCTCGAGGCGCCGTACGCCCCGACCCGGGCGCGCGGGCTGGACGACCACGACACCGGTGGCCTCCCGGACGACGTCCGGGCCGAGATCCGGGACGCGGCCGCCGAGGCGGTGGCGGCGTGGCGGGCGGGGACGCCGGCCGCGATCCCGGCGCCCCGCGGCGAACTGCTCCTGCGGATGCTCCGCACCTTCACCGGGGAGCCGGTCGGCGACGAGTTCGAGCCGATGATGGCCGAGACCCTCGGTTCGGCCGCCGCGGAGCCGACCCCCCGCCCGAGGGTGCCGCCGGGCACGGACGCGTTGGTCATCGGCGCGGGCGTCGGTGGCCTGCTCGCCGTCGCGACCCTGCGCGAGATGGGCATCCCGGTCACCGCGCTGGAGCGGAACACCGAGGTCGCGGGCACCTGGTGGGAGAACCGCTACCCGGGCGCGGGCGTCGACACCCCCAGCCACCTGTACTCCTACTCGTTCCGCCCGCACCCCTGGTCGACCGCCTTCGGCCGCCGTGACGAGGTGTTCGACTACCTCCGCGACTACGCCGACGACGCCGACCTCCGCCGTCACCTCGAGCTCGGCGTGGAGGTGGAGGCGGCGTCGTGGGACGAGGCGACGCACCGCTGGACGCTGACGGTCCGGCACGCCGACGGCACCCGCGGGACCCGGTCGGCGGCCCTGCTGATCTCGGCGGTCGGACAGCTCAACCGCCCGAGGACGCCGGACCTGCCCGGGCTCGACTCCTTCGACGGTCCGCTCTTCCACTCCGCCCGCTGGCCGGACGACCTGGACCTCGCCGGACGTCGGGTGGCGGTCGTCGGGACCGGCGCGAGCGCCATGCAGATCGTCCCGCGGATCGCCGAGGAGGCGGGCGCTGTGACGATCTTCCAGCGCTCGCCGCAGTGGATCGCCCCGCACTCCGGCTACTTCGACGAGATCGGCGCGGACAAGCAGCAGGTGCTCGCCGACGTGCCGTTCTACGCCGGCTGGTACCGCGCGCGGCTCGCGTGGACGTTCAACGACAAGGTGCACCCGGCCCTCGTCGTCGACCCCGCGTGGGAGCACCCTGAGCGCTCGGTCAACGCCGCCAACGACGGTCACCGCCGGCACTTCACCCGCTACCTGGAGGCCGAGCTCGAGGGACGCCCCGACCTCGTCGCGAAGGCCCTCCCCCACTACCCGCCGTTCGGGAAGCGGATGCTGCTCGACAACGGCTGGTTCGTCGCTCTGCGCCGCGACGACGTCGAGCTCGTGACGGAGGCCGCGGCCGAGGTGCTGCCCCACGGGCTGCGGACGACCTCGGGCGCCGAGTACCCGGCCGACGTCGTCGTGCTCGCGACGGGGTTCGCCGCGCACGAGTTCCTGGCTGGGGTGGACGTGCAGGGTCGAGGCGGTTCGCTCGCCGAGAGGTGGGGGGACGACGACGCCCGCGCCCACCTCGGCGTCTCCGTGCCCGGGTTCCCGAACCTCTTCCTGCTCTCCGGCCCGAACACCGCGCTCGGCCACGGGGGCTCGCAGATCACGATCATCGAGCTGCAGATGCGCTACGTCGCGCGGCTCGTCGCGGGCCTGCTCGACGGCGGCGGCACCGCACTGGAGGTCCGCGAGGACGTGGCGGCGGCCTACGACGCGGAGGTCGACGCCGCCCACGCCGGCATGATCTGGACGCACCCCGGGATGACCAACTGGTACCGCAACGCCGTCGGGCGAGTGGTCAACACGCTGCCCTGGCGGATCGTCGACTACCGCGCCCGGCTCGAGGCGTCGGGACCGGACGATTTCGAGACCCGCTAGGCAGGGATCCAGCTCCCGTGGAACCCGGCCGGCACGCCCCGCGGCAGGGTCACCGCGGCGACGGTGCGGGTGACGTCCGTGGCGTCGAGGACGAGCAGGCGCGACGTCGAGCCGTCGCGGCGCGTCGTGATGGTGAGCAGCCAGCCGTCGTCCTCGGCGCGGTCCGGGGCGGCGGAGGGGACGAACACGGCCTCGCCGGCGGAGACGTCGTCGCCGGGGTCGTGCGTCGTCGTGACCCCGGTGTCGAGGTCGAGCTTCACCACGGAGTCGCTGCGCCGCCCCGACGCGACCGCGTACCGGTAGCGGGCGGACCGACCCACGCGGTCGTCGTCGAGCGTGGGCATCTCGAGGGCGCGGTCGTCGAGCGGCGTCTCGCTGACGGCGCCGGTCGTGAGGTCGAGCGTCCAGCGGTGGTAGCGCGCGACGCCGAGCGCCACGGCCTCCGACGCCGGGTCGCGCTGCGGCCGCTTCCGGCGCTTCGAGGGGAAGAGCGCGGCCGCGTCGGCGGCGGAGTAGCGGGCACCGTCGAGCACGATCCGACCCGACCTGTCGTCGGGAACGAAGCTCGCGGTCCCGACGTGGAAGACGTAGCAGGGGTCGATCTCGAACCAGCGGACCGGCGCCGCCGGGTCGTCGAGCGCCATGACGCCGAGCCGCGCGCCATAGCGCTCCTCCCAGCCGAACGGCATGCCGGAGACGACCATGCGGCGCCAGGCGAACGTCATCGGCAGGTCGAGGAAGATCGCGTGGCGGTCGGTGATCGCGAGGTCGTGCATCATCGTCGGGCGGTCGACCGACACCGGACGGCTCTCGATGAGCTCGCCCGTCGCGGAGAGCCGGTGGTAGGTCAGGTACGGCGGGAACGGCGAGTAGCCGTGGAAGTGCATCTCGCCGGTGACCGGGTCGGTCTTCGGGTGCGCGCACATCGCGGTCTTCAGGCGACCGTCGAAGTCGCACGGGCCGATCGTGGCGAGGTCCTCGTCGACCTCGTACGGCAGCCCCTGCTCCACCAGCGCGAACAGCCGCCCGGCCTGCGGGACGAGGTGGGTGTTGGCGGGGACGGCGGTGAGGTCGGGACCGCGCAGCCCGAGGAACGGCTTCCCCTCGAGCGCACGGGTGCGGACCCAGCGGTTGCGGTACCACTCGGCCCGGCCGTCGCGCAGCCGCAGGCCGTGGAGCATCCCGTGCCCGCGGAACCAGTGCCCGGGGTCGTCACCGGGCAGCGGGTTCGGGCCGTTGCGGATGTACCGCCCGTCCAGCTCCGGTGGCAGCGCGCCCTCGACCGGCAGGTCGACGGCGTCGATCTCGTCGGGGACCGGGGTGTAGCGGTCGCGCCTCGGAGGCGCTTCGGCGGTCATCACCTCCGAGTGTGCGCGTTCCCGACGGCGGGTGCGCGGCCGACGTTCGCCGAGTGCGGCGGACTGCGTCGCCGCTGACGCACTCCGCCGCACTCGCGGGGCCTACGCCGTCGTCCGCGCCATCGACGGCACGGTCGACGACGTCCCCTCCCGGCGCGGCGCCGGCACGGCGGCGAACCGCCCGTCGCGGGCGTGCAGCGCGGCCTGACGGGCGGCGCGCAGCCGGCGCTGCGGGTCGAGGCGGCGGGACTGCCCCGGACGGTCCGACCGGACGGCCCGCAGGTGCACCCACTCCGGCCGTCCGGCGTCGAGCACGTCGTCGACGAGCCCACGCTCGACGTCGAGCTCGACCGAAGCCGCCGACCAGGCCGCGCCCCGGAGGTCGGGAGCGGCGCCGTCGAGCACGATCCGGGTGAGCTCGAGGTCGCCGGTCGCGCGGGCGAGCGCCGCCCGGGCCAGGACCAGGGCCTCACGCCAGGGGCGGGGGTCGGAGTCGACGAGGTGGTCGTCGAGCTCGTCCGCCGCTGCGTCCGCCTCCGTCGTCCGACCCAGCCGGGCCAGCACGGGGATGACGACGATGCGGGCCCGGGTCGCGCGCTCGCGGTCGGTCGTGGTGCGCGCGGCGAACCGCAACCAGCGGACGGCGGCGTCGTCGTCACCGTCCTCGCGGGCCATCGTGGCCAGGGCGAGCGCGGCACCGGCCGCGAGCTCGTCGTCGCCGTCGGCGGCCAGCTCGAACCGGCGGCGGGCCTCGAGCCGGCCGTCGTTCCCCGACCCGGCCAGGGCCAGGCGGGCGAGCACGTCCTGCGTCGCGCGGTCGGCGCCGTCGATCCCGGCGAGCAGGTCGTGGGCGGCGCGCCGGCGACCCGAACGCAGCTCCGCCAGCCCGGCCGCGCGTCGGGAGGCCCGGGCGTCCTCGGCGTCGCCGCGGTCGGCGACCGACCGGTGCCAGCGCGCGGCCGCCTCGTCGTGCCCGTGCTGCTCCGCGGCGGTCGCGACCGCCCACGCCGTCTCGACCGGCACCTCGTCCGGATCGAGCCGCCCGAGCAGCACCGCGCCGACGCCCGCGTCACCCCGCGCGACGGCGACCCGCCCCGGGACCAGCAGCCGCGCGGTGTCCCCCGTGTCGCGCAGGCGCCGCGCGAACGCGGTGGTGATCGGCCAGCCGGTCGGGCTCTCGGCGAGGTCCACGACGGCGGGGTCCGGCGCGAGGTGCGGCTGCCCGTCGAGCGTCGTCCGGTGCACCAGCCCGGCCTCGAGGGCCGCGTCCAGGGTGTCCGCGTGCTCGGTCAGCGCGGCGAGCTCGGCCTCGTCGAGGGCCTTCCCGACGGCGAGCCGGTGCCGGTCGGTCACGGCAGCCACCACCGCCCGGACCGCCTCCGGGACCTCGCACCGGTCGTCGGGAAGGGTGTCGACGAGGACGAAGGGGAGGTCGGGCACGGGTCCGAGCACCGCGTCGAGGACCGGCGGGCGGACCCCGATCAGCCCCTGCTCCGGGAGTGCCTCGAGCTCGGCCGGGGTGGCGTCGTGGACGACGGCGAGGTCATCGCCGTGCCGCGCGACCGCCGCTGCGAGGGCAGCGCGCACCGCGACCACCGACGGGCCCGTCACCAGCACTCGACCGAACTCGGCGAGCGCCTCGTCGACCGCCTCGTCGGTGGTCGGGTCCGTGACCAGCCCCGTGACCGCGCCGTCATCGTTCCGCGTCATGCTCGGTATGTCCGAGCGGAGGCACCTCGCGTTGCACCTGGTGCGGGGTCCTCACCCGACCGAGAGGCCCGATTAGCCCGGTCGGCCCAGCGGATCACGGTCGTTGGTACTCCTGGAGCTGGATCGCGCGTGCGGCGCGACCGAGCCGACCCTCGCGCCTCAACCGTCGACGGGTCCCACTGGCTCGGCGAGCGCGACGGCCACCGACGGCTTCACGAGCGCGGGGTTGGGATCGGGCGACACCGCGGGCAGTTCCGCCGCCGGCGCCGGGGTGGGTGCCGACGAGGCCCCCACCGTCGGCGTGGCCGGGTCACGAGCCGACGGCTCCGGCGCCGCCGCAGCGGCCGCGGGCACCGGCACGCCGGACGAGCCCTTCACCGGGCAGGCGTCGTCGGGCCCGCAGGACGGTGCCCTTCCCTTCGCCGCGGCCGGGTTCGGCGGCTTCTCGGGCGGACCCGACGGGGCGACGCCCGACGGCAGTTCCTTCGCGAGCGCCTCCGTGCCGCGCTCCGGAGCGACGGCCGCCCGCGCCCAGGCCTCCCGCGCCCAGGCCTCCCACGCCCAGGTCTCCCGCGCCCGGTCGACCGCCTCGGGACCGGACGCCCGTGCCGCCTCGGCCGCTACCGACCGGAGCACCGTCGACGCCTCGGCCACCGGGGACCGATCCACGGCCGGCGCGGCGGCGACGAACCACAGCGAGGCCGCCGCGGAGGCGATCAGGACCGGCTCGACGGCGCGCGCCGCCGCCGTCGACCACGACCGCGCCTACGCCCTCGCCCTGCTCGGCGGCACCGCCGACGTCTCCCCCACCCGCGCGCGCTGCCGCGACGGGATCGCCGTCGGCTTCGAGGTCCGCAGCCCGTCGGTGTGCGGCAGCGCCGGCCCCGTGGGCGTCGGCATCTCCGGCCGCAGCGGTCCCGATGTCGGGATCGGGGATCTCCCCGGCCTCCCCGGCGGCGACCAGCACGGCGGGCAGCACGGCGGGAACGGCTGGGGCGACGGCAGCGGGAAGCACCACTCCGGCGACACCCGCAACTGCCCCGAGGACCACCACGCGCGGCACCAGTCCGACTGACCCGTCGGCCGCCCCTCGTACGAAGCGAACGGGTCCAGCGGAACGGCCCTACTTCTTCGTCCAGGTGCACGAACCGCTGAACTCGATGTACTGGTCGGTGGACTTCACGACCATCGTCGAACTGCCGTCGACGTTGTCGTTCGCGATGATCGAGCCGAGCTCGCCGTCCGCGCTCTTCAGGCGCGCCCAGTAGCAGTAGCTCGCCCCGGTGGTCCGGTACGTGCCGGGCTGGATCTCCGACCCGACCGCGTAGGTGCCGGCGCCGTACGTCCCGGCGGGCAGGCTCGCGGCCGATGATCCCGACGACGAGCTCGACGAGCCGTAGCTGCCCGAGCTGTAGCTGCCTGAGCTGTAGCTCGGCGCCTTCGACGCGGCCGACCCGATCGCGGCGACCCAGGCCAGGCAGATGATCAGGCCGATCACGCCGAGCACCGCACCGGCGATCGCGAGCCCGCGGCCCACGCCGTGCCTCGTGGCCGCGACGATGCCGGCGATCGAGAGGACCAGGCCGACGGGCGAGATCACCCACGAGACGATGCCGACGAGCGGGATCAGCGCGAACACCGCGCCGATGAGGGCGACGACGAAGCCGGCGGTCGCGAGACCGTTGCGCGGCTCGGGCGGCGGCACCGGGACTCCCCCGGCCGGCATCTGGACCCACCCGTACTGCGACGGGTGGCCGTACTGCCCCTGCTGCGAACCGTCCTGCTGCATCGTCATGATGAACCCCCCGACCGAACCAGTGCTGACACCGCTCGTGTCGGACGGCGTCGAGAACCTGTTATCGACGCGGTGGAACATCCCCCGTTCGGACTACTGCACTACGGCGGGTAGAACCGCCCGCCGCGACCGTCGGACCACAGCCCGTCGTCGTGTCCCGACGGCGGAGCGGTGGCGGACGGGGTTCAGGCCCCCGCTCCCCCGTCGACCGGGACGATCGCGCCGGTCACCATCGAGGCCCGGTCGCTGAGCAGCCATCCCGCCACCTCGGCGACCTCCTCCGGCCGGGCCATCCGACCCAGCGGCATGGTCGCCTCGATCCGCTCGACCACGCCCGGGGTCGCCGCCTCCCAGGTGTCGATCATCTCGGTGGCCGTGCCACCCGGCGTGATGCCGTTGACGCGGATGCCGTCGCGACCCCACGTGACCGCGGCGGTCTCGGTCAGGCTGTTGAGCGCGCGCTTCATCGCGCCGTAGGCGGGCAGCTGGGGGTTGGCCCGTCGGCTGCCGATGCTCGAGGTGTTCACGATCGCGCCGGCACCGGTGCGTCGCATGAGGGCCGCCTCGGCGTTCATCGCGGTCCAGTGCGCCCGGAAGTTCACGGCGAACTGCTGGTCGATGTCCTCGGCGGAGGTGGTGTCGAGCGGGCCGGGCTGCTGGATCGCGGCCCCGTTGTTGAAGGCGCCGTCGAGCCGCCCGTGGAGCTGGTCGACCCGGTCGATCGCGGCCTCGATCGTGCGCGGGTCGGCGAGGTCGACCGTGACGGCGTCAGCCGTGCCGCCCTCGGCCCGGATGTCCCCGACGAGCCGGTCGAGCGCATCCGTGCCGCGGGACGCGAGCACCACCGCCGCGCCCTCGCGGGCGAAGAGCCGTGCGGCGGCCGCACCGATCCCGCGGCTCGCGCCGGTGATGAAGACGATCTTGCCCTGAAGGAGGCCGATGGCAGTGCTGGTGGTCATGGCTCCACCGTGCAGACCCGCCGACGCGCGAGGCAGGCACAACCGGTACCAGGGTCCGTGATCGTCCGCGGCGCACACTCGGAGCATGGACAAGCACGAGCTCGGGGCGTTCCTGCGCAGCCGGCGGGAGCGGCTGCGACCCGAGGACGTCGGTCTGCCGTCGGGACCGCGTCGCCGCACCCCGGGGCTGCGCCGGGAGGAGGTGGCGGTGGTCGCGCACATCTCGACCGAGTACTACGTGCGGCTCGAGCAGGGCCGTGCGCCGCGTCCGTCGGGCGAGGTCCTCGCCGGGCTCGTCGGCGCGCTGCGCCTGACCGACGCCGAGGCCGCGCACCTGCACCTGCTCGCGGGTACCGCACCGCAGCGGGACGGCCGGCACCGACGCGACGTCCCAGCCAGCATCCTGGAGTTGCTCGACCGGCTTCCGCTGACGGCGGGCTTCGTCACGTCGGCGATCTACGAGGTCCTCGCCTGGAACGACCTCGCCGCCGCGCTCATGCAGGACTTCTCCCGCCTCGCGCCGCGCGACCGCAACCTCGCGCGCCGCGCCTTCCTCGGCCCGGAGCAAGGGCGCATCTACGGGATCGACGAGGTCGCCGCCTTCCGGCAGACCGTGGTCGGCCAGCTCCGGTCGACCCTCGCCCGCTACCCGCACGACCCGGACGTCGTCGGGCTCGTGTCGGAACTCCGCGAGGGCAGCACCGAGTTCGCGCGACTGTGGGAGCGCCACGACGTGAACGTCCCGCCCGCGCTGCGCAAGACCTTCCACCATCCCGACGTCGGGTCGCTGACGCTGACCTGCGACGGCCTCGCCGTGACCGACCGCGACCAGCATCTCGTGCTCTACAGCGCGCCCGCCGGCTCGCGGGACGCCGACGCCCTGGCGCTGCTGAACGTCCTCGGCCCGGCGGGCGTGACACAGCCCGGGTGAGCCGGGCCCCTCGTCACGACTCCGGCGCCGCGAGCGTCCATGGTCGGTTGTGTCTGAGGGTGCGGGTGGGGTCGAGCCAGGCCGGTGGTCGGAACCAGGGCAGGTGATCGACCATGATCACGTCCCAGCCGCTGTGGTGGACCAGGTCGTGGTGATATCGGCACAGACACACCAGGTTGTCCGGCTCGGTCTCGCCGTCGTGGGCCCAATGGACGATGTGGTGGATTTGGGCGGTGCGGGCGCGGCGGCGGCAGCCGGGGAACGCGCAGTGCCGGTCGCGGTGGGTGACGGCGCGGCCGGTGGCGGTGGGGATCGACCGGGTCTTGCGGCCGACGTCGAGGACCTCGCCCTTCGAGCCGAGGACGATCGGGATGATGTCGGCGTCGCACGCCAACCGGCGCGCGGTCTCGGGGCGGATCCAGGTGGAGTCCCCGAGTAGTGCGAGTGCGGTGCTGGTGTCGGTGAGTTGTTGGCGCAGCGTCTCGTAGTTCAGGGTGACGGTGAGGGTGACCCGTTCCCGCCCGGGCAGGGTCATGCCCGTGAGGTCCGGCGGGGTCCACGGCCGGTGCGGCGGTAGCTCGCCGGGCGGGCCGGGCTCGCCGCGCTCGCCGGTGTCGGTGTCGTCGCTGTCGCCGGTGTCCTCGGCGTTGACGAACTCGTCGGGCGGCTCGGGGTCAGGCGCACCGGCCCTGAACAGCGGCCGCTCCCCGGTGGCCTCGTCCTCGGTGGCCTCGTGGTCGGTGGCCTCGTGGTCGGTGGCCTCGTGGTCGGTGGCCTCGCGGTCGGTGGCCTCGTGGTCGGTGGCCTCGTGGTCGGCGGCCTCGCGGTCGGTGGCCTCGCCCTCGGTGGGCGCCTCGGGGGTGCCGTTGCCTGGCAGGTCGTCGCCGAGCCAATCCGTCTCGCTGTGGTCGTCGAGGTCCGGGAGCGGCATGGAGGCGGTGGGGCTGCCCGGGGCCTGCTCGTCGGCGGTGTGGTCCAACCCCGCCCGGTGCGACGCCGAGATCAGGTCGAGCATCCCGCTCGCTTGCCGGGCGGGTTTGGTGTCACGGGCCTCGTCCCGCAACACCTGCCCGGGCTCGGCGTCGGGATCGGCCACAGCCGCCGACGCCGGGGGTGAGGTGGCGGCGCGGATCGCGTCGTCGAACAACGCCGCCGCGGCCGGGTCGCGCAGCACCAGCTTCGCGTGCAGATTCCCGTTGCGCCGCGTCGCGTAGTGCAACTCGTTCCCGGCCGGCTGGTCGTCTTTCGGGGCGGCCCCGTCGGGGTCGAGCCGGTCCGCGATCACCTGGGCGGCCGCGGACAGCCGCTTCGGGGAGTGCGTCGCGGCCAGCGCGGCGAGCTGTTCCTCGGCCACGGTGAGTACGGCGTCGTCCAACCCGGAAACCTTTCGCAGCCGGGTCATGACCTTGTCGATGACCTCGACGTGATCGGCGTCGACCACCCCGTCCTCCACCGCGGCTGAGGTCGCGGGCAGCGAAGCGGGGGTGGTGGCGCCGGTGGGGGTGACGGTGTCGTGCAACGCCTCCGCGTGCCGATCCAGCTTGAGCACTGCGACCCGGTCGAGGCGGACGTGGTCCTCGAGCAACGGCGCCAGCTTCCGGTACCCGGACTCGGCCAGCACGTTCCCCGCCCGGACCGCGGTGAACGCCCGGTAGACCCGCGCCCCCGCCAGCCGCTGCGCCCGCACCGCGTCTGAGAGCTCCGCCAACTCGGCCAACGACCGCGCCGACAGACCCTCCTCCGGAGGTGCCTCCTCCGACACCCCCGGGACCGCCCAGCCCGGCTCCTCGGCGACCGGCTCCTCGTGCCACGAACCGTCCGCGGCCGCGTCGAGCTCGGCCCACCACGACAGCTCCGCGTCGTCCGGTAGCTCGAATGCGGGCTCGTCGGGATCCTCGTCCCACATCGACGGCGGCACAGGCAGTGGCAACCCCACCTCGGGGTCCCACCCTGCCTCGATCGCCATACACCCATCATCGAACACATGTTCGACAAGATCAAGCGGCGAACGGAGCAACTTCGGCCGGCGGTCAGGCGCCGATCGCGAGGTGGCTCCCCATCTTCGACGTGCAGCGGCCGCCGCCGTCGGCGTTCGCCGAGCAGGTCCACGAGTACAGGGTTCCGGCCGACCCCAGGCCGGAGCCCGGCGTCGTGCCGCTCGAGAGCCAGGTCGCGGCGACCTCGACCGCGTGGTCGCAGGGCACCGTCCCGTTCTCGACGACCACGACGTGCCCCGACCCCGTCGACCCACAGGAGTAACCGCCCGCGGGCACGGTCGGCGTCGAGGGGTCGGCGACGGTCGCGACCACCGGGCTCGACGCGGTCCCGGCCACCACGACCGGCGCGGCCGTGCGCGGGAGCAGCACCATGCCGGCCAGCAGGAGCGCCGCGATCGCGAGCAGCGTGCCGCACGCCAGGGCGACGTAGCGGAACGCGTCGGACGCGTGGGCCGGTGCGGGCGGGTACGCGCGCTGCTGCACGTACGGATACGGATACGGGTACGGCGGCTGGTTCATCTGGGTCCCCCGAGGTGGTGATGCGTCGCCCAGCACCTCGGAGTCGATCAGCGTCGCGTTCCCGAACGAGCACCGACACCACCCGGACGGGTGACGGTGCCGTCGTCGTCACCACCCCGTCGTGCCGCCGATGCCTCCTGGCTCGCGACGACGTCCGCGCCGTACGTCCGGGCCCAGCGGGTGAGCATCGCGATGGGCTCCTCGAGCGTGCGTCCGAGTTCGGTCAGCGCGTAGTCCACGCGCGGCGGGAACTCGGCGTACTCGTGCCGCTCGACCAGTCCGCTGTCCTGCAGACGCCGCAGCGTCTGGGTGAGGACCTTGCGGGACACCCCGCCGACCCGGGCGACGAGTTCGCCGTGGCGCTGCGGCCCGTCGGCGAGCGCGTGCAGGACGACCACGGCCCACGTGCCGCCGATGACCTCGAGCGTCAGCCGGGTCGGGCAGTCCGCGAGGAAGACGTCGGAGGCGGCCACGGGAGTCACCCTGCCACCGCGGCGGGAACCTCGAGGTACCCGTCGTCGTCCCTAGCGTCCGGGCCATGACCACCCGCACCTTCGTCCTCGTCCACGGCGCCTGGCACGACGGGCAGGCGTGGCGCCGCGTGCGCCCGCTGCTCGAGGCGCGGGGCCATCGCGTCCGCACCCCCTCGCTGACCGGGCACGGCGAGAAGGCCCACCTGCTCGGACCCGACGTCGGGCTCTCCACCCACGTCGACGACGTCGTCGCGCTGGTCCTCGCCGAGGACCTCACCGACGTCGTCCTCGTCGGCCACAGCTACGCGGGCATGGTGATCTCCGGAGTCGCCGCGCGGATCCCGGACCGCGTCGCGCTGCTGGTCTTCCTCGACGCGATGGTGCCGGCGGACGGCGAGAGCGCCCTCGACGTCATGCCCGTGACCCAGACGATGATCGACGCGGCCGCGACCAGCGAGCACCCGTGGCGCATCCCGCCGTTGCCCGAGCGGCCCGCCCCGTGGGGGCTGTTCGGCGTGACCGACCCCGACGACCTCGCCTGGCTGTGCGCCACCCTCGGCGACGAGTCGGTGCGCTGCTTCCTCGAACCGGTCCACCTCGGGCCGCGCGATGCGGAGGCGGTCCCCCGGGCCCACGTCCACTGCGTCGACCCGTCGAGCCCGACCCGCCGCCCCGGGGTCCCGGACGGCGAGCGCGTCCGGGAGCTGGTCAGCGGGCACGACGCGATGGTGATCGCGCCGGTCGAGCTCACGGAGCTCCTGCTCGAGCTGTCCGGGGCGCGCTGACGGAGGAGGTCAGCGGTCCCGCTGCAGGACCCGCACGGTGCCCCACCGGCCCACCTCGACGAACCGCCCCGCCAGCACGCGTGCGGTGGCATCGGAGCCGGGCGCATCGGCGGTGTTCGGCTCGTCGGAGCGGTTCCACGCGTCGTCGGTGACGACGACGTCCGCGGTCGCCACCTGCCCCGGGAGCACGGAGCCGGCGGCGTTGGCGACGCCCGGGTTCATCTCGAGGTGGAACGGCGCCGGCCGCCACCCGGGCAGCAGGAAGTACAGGTAGGTGTCGTTGTAGAAGGCGCGGCTCGGGTCCCCCGGCAGCACGGCGAGGCGGTCGCCGGGCCGCGACACCCGCACGACCGCGTCGACCGCGGCCTGCACGTCGGGGGCGATCGCGGGCGGCAGCGGCACCGACCGCTCCCCCACGACGACGGACGCGACGGGCCGACCGAGCACGCTCCTCTTGACCCCGTACGCCCAGAGCGGCCCGAGCGCGGCCAGCACGACCGCGCCCGCCAGCGCCCCGACCGCCACCCGGCCGGGCACCGCGAACGGCGACGCCAGCACCACCGCCGTCGCGATCGGGACGACGAGCATCGGCGCGAGGTGGGCGAGGTCGAGCCGCGACACCAGGTAGGGCACCTGCCCGAGACAGATCAGGGCGAGGGCGAGCAGCAGCCGGTGGCGCCGCCGCGCACCCACCACGACGGCGGCGAGGCCCACCCCGACGACGAGCGCGAGCCCGGCCGGCAGCGGGACCGGGACGTCGGTCAGCGGCAGCCGCCGCCCGGCCGAGGAGACCAGCAGCGGCTCGGTCACCACGTTGCGCCACACCGCGTCCGGGCCGGCGAGGACCACCTCGACGGCCCACGGGAGGAGCCCGACGACGAACCCCGCGGCGAGCAGCAGCCGACGTCGGCCGGACCACGCGAGCAGGACGGGGAGCAGGGACAGCACGACCGGCAGCGCCCCGTCCCACCGGAACCCGGCGGCGAGACCGCCGGCGATCCCGGCGGCGCCGCAGCGCCAGGCCGCCACCGGCCGATCCGGTCCCGCCGCGACGAGGGCGAGCAGACCGAGCGCGAGCGCTCCGATCGCGGCCGAGGGCATGAGGTCGGTGGTGGAGACGACGAGCGCGCCGCCGACCACCGCGAGACCGGCCCCCGTCCGCGAGACCCGGCGCACCAGCAACCACACCGCCACGAGCGCGAGGAGCCGCAGCGCGAGACCGACCGAGCGCAGGACGAGCACCGACGGCTCGATCGCCCAGAACGCCGCCGCGGTGACCCACGAGGTCAGCGGGCCGTAGACCGTCGCGAAGTCGAGGTTGGGCACCGCGCCGCGCAGGACGAGATCGGGGTAGGCCAGCAGGAGCCCGTCGTCCTGGGCCGTGACCGGACGCAGGAACAGGTCGCGGGCCGGGGCGAGCACGACGAGCGCCGCCACGCCGAGCAGCACCGGCGGGGCGAGGACGGCGCGCCGGTCGCCGGCGCGGGCAGCGGCGGACGGCGGGTCCGCGGCCTGGACGATCACGGGGGCAACCGTAGAGACGGTCGTCGACCGGGTGTAGCCGTTGCGGCTCACGGAGTAACGGCGCCGACACGTCCGATCACGGACGACACTGTCCGGAAACGTGCCGATACCATGATCGACATCCGAGAACTGCTCTTTTCGGCCCAACTTCGATAGTCCTCACGGCGGGTCCGAAAGACACGCCGATGGGATAAGTGTCCGTTGTGGGTCATGTGAAGCAGGAGTTGGTTCGGCCTTGGATCATCGTCACTCGGACGGGTGAAGCGATTGCCCGCCGAGGACGGGAGCACACGCGTGACGGAGCTGCGGGACGCACCCTCGTCGAGGACACCGGCCCTGATCCCCGCCCAGGCGGGCCGTCGAGGTGGAAGGGGCGCACGGCGCCGGTTCGCGATCCTGGGCAGCCGGGGGTACCCCAGCACCTACGGCGGGTTCGAGACCTTCGTCCGCCGCTTCGCCCCCTACCTGGTGGCGCAGGGCCACGACGTGACGGTCTACGGCCGGGACGCCGCGCGGGCGGACGTCCCGGAGATGATCGACGGCGTGCGGGTGGTGCACACGCGCGGCGTCGAGAGCCGCAGCGCGTCGACCCTCTCGTTCGGTCGCTCCTCCGCGCGCCACGCGGCGCGCACCGGGTACGACGCCGCGCTCGTCCTCAACTGCGCGATGGGTTACTGGCTCCCGACGTTGCGGGCCGCCGGGATCCCCACGCTGCTCAACACCGACGGCATCGAGTGGGAGCGGGACAAGTGGAGCGCGCTGGGCAAGCGCGTCTTCCGCACCGGGGCCCAGCTCTCCGCGCGGTGGGCGGACCGGCTCGTGGCCGACTCCGCGGCGATCAAGACCTACTGGCAGCAGCACTTCGACGTCGACCCGGTCTTCATCCCGTACGGCGCCGACGTCCTGCCCGACCTCCCTCACGACCGGCTCGACGACTTCCGCCTGACGCCGGGCTCCTACGTCCTGGTCGTCGCCCGGCTCGTCCCGGAGAACAGCGTCGACCTCACCCTGGCCGCGCTGCGCCGCACGCGGACCCGGCACACGGTCGTCGTCGTGGGGTCCGCGGTGCCGGGCGACCCGATCGAGGCCCAGCTCCGGGAACTCGGCCACGGCCTGGACGTGCGGTGGCTCGGGCACGTGGCCGACCAGGGGCTGCTCGAGCAGCTGTGGCAGCACTGCGGGGTCTACGTGCACGGACACTCGGTGGGCGGGACGAACCCCGGCCTGCTGCAGGCCCTCGGTGCGGGTAGCCCGACCCTCGCGCTGGACACGCCGTTCAACCGCGAGGTCCTCGCGGACGCGGCGCCGACCTACCGCCGCGACCCGGCGGAGCTCGCCGAGCACATCGACCGGGTGCTCGGGGACCCGGCGCGGCGGGCGGAGCTCTCCGCCCGCGGGCGCGACGTCGTCCGCCGTCGCTACCACTGGGACGACGTCTGCGAGGACTACCTCGCCGAGCTCGACGCGCTGGCCCGCGTGCGGTCCGCCCGCACCGTCCGGTCGCCGGCCTGGGCGGCCTCGGGACTGACCTCCTTCGCCTGAGCGGCGGGCGCCAGGCACCAGGCCGTCGCGTAGAGGGCGCCGGCAACGGTGGCGCTGGCGAACCCGAGCCCCACCGGCGTCGTGACCTGGACGACCAGCCAGGCCGCGACGACGGCGCCCGCCGCCACGGCGGCCGGGGGTGCGGCCGGGCCGGCGCGCAGGACCCGCACCAGCGGGACGACCAGCAGCACGAGGTAGACCGCCAGCCCCAACAGGCCGACCTTGAGCGCGAGCCAGAGGTAGTAGTCGTGCAGGTAGTACGGCGCCTGCTCGGCGAAGAAGGACCCCAACCCGCTGCGCGGCCGCTGGTAGGCCGCGCCGAAGCCGTGGCCGACAACCGGGGACGAGAGGATCCGGGGCACCACGTTCGTGGTCTCCTGCTCGCGGTAGAGCACCGACGGGTCGGTGGTCCCGGCCGCGCCGAGGCCGTCGAGGACCCGCCGTCGGAACCCGTCGAGCTGCAGGCCGAACCAGCGTCCGGCCGGGGAGAGCAGCACGGCCAGGCCGGCCCCGAGCGCGGCCACGAGCAGGACCGTTCCCGTCCGGACGGCCACGAGCACGATCGCCCACCGGCGCAGCACGACGAGCACGAACACCGCGCTCGCGACGAACCCGAGGATGTGTCCCCGGGTGAACGCGAGGACGACGATCGGCACGGCGGGCAGGAGCCACGGCAGGACCCGCGTGAGGGCGACCCGGCCCGTCACCACCAGCGCGACGGCGGCGATGACGGCCACGAACGCCAGCGTCACCGCCGGGGTGAGGAGACGGACCGCCTCCCCCGAGGTGGCGTCGCCGCCCGTGACGGCCGACTCCTCGCGGCCGCCCAGCCGGATCAGCCCGAGCGAGCCGAGCATCGTCAGGGGCAGCGACGTCCACAGGATCACCGCCGCGGTCATCAGCAGCCGGCGGGCGGTCGGGGTGCGCACCACCGCGCACGCCACCCAGGCCCCGACCAGCAGGTCGACGGTCGGCCGGAGTTCGCTGACGAGGATCCCGATCGGGTTCCCGACGACGACGCCGACCACCGTCCCGAGCCCGACGACCCCGGCCAAGGCCCACAGCGCCCACGGCAGGCGGGGGCGCGCGGAGATCGCGAGCAGCGCCGCGCCCAGGTAGAGGAACGGCTCGAACGGCAGGACCGACAGGGGTCCGATCCGGACCGGTGAGGTCAGGACGGCGGGCAGGGCGGTCAGCCCCAGCGCGAGGGCGACGTACAGGGGTGCGGCGCGGTCGGCCAGCGTGGCGGCCACGAGGGCGGTCAGCACCGCGACGACCAGGAGCCCGACGACGCCGCGGTCGGCGAGCGCCACCCCGGCGAGTCCCGCGGCGAGCACCCCGAGGAGCACTCCACCGGCGGCGGCCGGGAACGCGGGGACGGTCCGCGGGAGGACGTTCATCCCCGCAGCTCGGCCGGCACCGGCGGGGCGTCGACCGCGTCCGGCTCCTTCTCGGCAGGAGAGCGGGAGTCGCCGTCGAGTGGTCCCTCACCGTGGTCGACGGACGTCTCCGTCCGCGTCACGGGACCACTCGGGGACATCACCGGGAGCGCCGCGGTGTCGGCCTCCGAAGCCTCGGAGGCAGCCGGGGCAGCTGCTGTCGGAGCGGCCACCGCCCCGTAGCCGTAGCCGTACCCCCCGGAGCGGTCGTGGCCGGGAGCGGCCGACAGCACGACACCGAACAGGTGGGCCCCGACGGCGTCGAGGGCGGCGACCGCGGCGCGGACCTGCGGTTCGGTGACGAGCCCGTGCCGCCCGACGAGCAGGACCCCGTCGGTGAGGGGCGCGAGGGCGGGGGCGTCGGCGACCGGGAGCACCGGCGGCGAGTCGACCAGCACCACGTCGTAGGCGGCCCGGGCCTCGTCGAGCAGGGTCCGCATCTCGTCCGAGCCCAGCAGCTCGCTGGGGTTGGGCGGGAGCGCCCCGCTGGTCAGGACGTCGAGCGGGGCGTCGGTCCAGCTCTGGACGACGGCGGTCAGCTCGCTCTGCCCGGTGAGCACGGTCGTGAGCCCCACGTCGCCGGTCAGACCGGTGCGCTCGGCGACGCTGGGCCGGCGCAGGTCCGCGTCGACGAGGAGCACCCTCTGGCGGTTCTGCGCGAGTGCCAGCGCCAGGTTGAGCGCGGTCAGCGACTTCCCCTCGCCCTGCCGGGCGCTGGTCACCAGGAAGACGGGGGTGCCGCCGCCGAGCCGGACGTAGCGCAGATTGGTGCGCAGGGCGCGGAACGCCTCCGCCAGCGGGGAGAGCGGGGCGTCGCGGAGCACGGCCGGCCGCTGGTCGAGGTGACGGTCGAGCGGCAGGTCGCCGAGCCCGGGGCGACCGGCGGCCGACTCGAGCCGGGTGCGGCTGGTGATCCGGGTGTCGAGCAGGTCGACGACGAGCACGGTGAGCAGCCCGATGAGCAGCCCGGCGAGCAGCCCGAGCAGACCGCTGGACCCGGCCCCGAGGGAGGCGGGCGCGGTCGGCACCGTCGCCGGTTCCACCGGGCTGACGACGACGGGCACCACGCCGGCCGGGGTACGCGGCTGCTCGATCCGGGCGACGAGCTCGGGGAAGACCGTGCCGAAGGTGTCGGCGATCGCGGTGGCCTGCGCCGGGGATGGGTCGGTGACGGCGACGTCGATGAGCACCGAGTCGGCGCCCGCGGAGGCGGAGATGCGCCCCGCGAGCTGTTCGGGGGTGAGGGTCAGCCCGAGCCGGCGCACGATCTCCGCGGTCACCGAGGGCCGATCGACCAGCTCGACGTAGGAAGACACCCGCTGCTCGGAGAGCAGGCCGCCGGTGTACGCGCTGTCCCGGTCGCTCTGCTGCTGGGAGGAGACGTAGAGCAGCACGTGGGAGGTGTAGGTCGCCGGTCGGAGGGCGGCGAACGCCGCGGCGGCGATCGCGCCGACGAGCGCGCAGGCGACGACGACCCGCCACCGGGTCCGCAGGACGAGGAGGAAGTCGCGCAGGGTCACTCGGGGCTCCTGACGGGGAGGGTCGGGCGGGCGACGACGTCGACCGGGGTCGCGGGGGGCTCGGAGCGCTCGGCGGGGGTGGCGCGGTCCCGGCCGCCGGGGCGGAACCACGGCGGGGCCTCGAGCAGGACCGTGCCGGCGGCGAGGCGGTGCAGGACGAGGCCCGCGAGGAAGCCGAGCGCGGTGAGGACGAGCACGGCTGTCGGGCCGTGGTCGACGAGCAGGCCGGACAGGCCGGTCTCCCACAGCACCACGACCGTCACGACGACGACCGCGGAGTGCACGACGTAGATCGCGAGGGTCCGGCGGCCGACCGCGGCGAGGCCCCGCCCGACCCCGGGGATCCGGGCGAGCAGCAGGGCGGCGCCGAGCCCGGCGGCCAGGCCGAGCACCTGGTGGGCGAAGGACACCCCGGGGGTGGCGTAGAGGCCGATCCGGTCGACGGCGACCGTGGCGGCGGCGAACACGATGATCGCCCCGACCGCCTGCCACCACCGCACCCGGGCGGCGGTCGCGAGCAGCCAGGGTCCGGCGTAGGCGCCGGCCAGGAAGAACACCAGGAACATCGGGGCCTTCTGCAGCCCGGCCCCGAACGCCCGCATCAGCGGTGAGCCCGGCGGGGCGAGGTCCACGAGCACCCAGCTCGACCACGCCACCGACACCACCGCGGCCACGCCGAGCACCCACCGCCGGTCGAACCGGTGCACGAGCCGGCCGACGAGGAAGAACACGACCAGGGCCCAGAGGAACCAGAGCTCGGCGTTGGGACGCAGCGGCGACAGGACCACCCGCAGCAGGTGCGCCCCGAGTGAGGTGTCGCGCTGGCCGGGGAGGGTGAGCGCGGCGAGGTACTTGTAGGCGAACATCACCACCTGCCAGGTGAGGAACACCCAGATCAGCGTGGCCAGGCGCCGGTTCAGCAGCTCGCGCCACCCGACGGCGAGCCAGCGGGCGGCGAAGACACCGGACGCGGCGAAGAACACCGGCATCCGGAAGTACTCGCCCCACGTGGTGGCCGCCTCCAGCACGGGCCCGCGCTCGACGCCGGTGAAGGCCAGCCAGTCGCCGGCGTGCACGCTGACCACGAAGAAGATCGACACGGCCTTCGCGATGTCGACCCACGCCAGCCGCGGGCGGGTGGACGCGGTGGTCACGAGGCCTCCTGCAGGGCCGCGCGACGTTCGGCGTGGATCCGGCGGGCGTCGGTGAGCCCGGCCCGGTACTCCCGGGCGCGGTCGCGGTGGAAGGCCGTCGGCACCAGCGCGAGCAGCCGCGCCTTGAGGTGCAGCTGGGCCACCCCCGCCGTCGCGACGACGGGCGGGAAGAACTCGCGCAGCAGCAGCCAGCGGTTCCGGACGGCGAGCCGGATCGACGGTCCCTTCCCACTCTGCTCGGCGCGGGCGGCCGGGCTGACCGTGACCCGGTACCCCGCCGCGAGCAGCGAGCGGCTGTAGGCGATGTCCTCCATGTAGGAGAAGAAGTGCTCGGGCACGCCGCCGACCGCGTCGAACGCCGCGCGTGGGGAGACGAACACCGCCCCGTCGATCCACCCCACCTCGGCCCGGTCGTCGACCGAGAGCCGGTGACGCGGGTAGGCGAGGAAGCGCGAGTAGTGCCCGCCGGCCGACCAGATGGCGCCGTCCGGGCTGGACGCGTCGACCAGCACCGGTCCGACCTGCCCGACGCCGTCGGTCAGGTCCGCCGTCATCGCCGTCACCGACGCCGGGTCCACGCGGACCTCGTGGGTGACGACGAGGACCGTGTCGACGTCGGCCGGGAGTTCGGCGACGCCGCGGTTGACGCCGCCCGCGTAGCCGCCGTTGACCTCGGGCGCGACCACGCGGACCGCGAAGTCCCCGGGCTCGAGGGTGCCGGAGTTGTCGACGAGGACGATGCGCTCGTCCGGGGCGACCGCCCGCACGTCGGACACCGTGTCGACGACGGTGTCCTCGCTGCGGAAGTGGACGACGACCACCCCGAGCACGGGGGCGTCGGTGGAGCTGGTCACGGGGAGGCCTCCGGGGACGGCGAGACGACGGGCGGGGCGGGGGTCGGGGCGGGGGTCGGGGCGGGGGTCGGGGCGGGGGACTCGGCGGAGGTCGGGGGCCGGTCCGGGCGCAGACCGGCGACGAGGGTGGCGAGGAGTTCGCGGGGCAGGGCGCCGGTGAGCCGCGCGGCGACCACCACGGCGGCGCCGGCGGCGAGGCCGACCACGACGACGGGCAGCGCCCACACCGCCCACGTCACGACGAGCCCGGCCGCCACCGCGGGGACGAGGCGGAGGAGGGCGCCGAGGGGGAAGGCGGGCGCGCCGTGGCGGCGCCGCATCCGCCGGTGGGCGAGCACGAGGCCGACCAGTTCGGAGGTGACCAGCGCGAGTCCCGCGCCGACGGCCCCGAGGAACGGGATGAGCACGAGGTTCAGCGCGACGTTGCCGGCGAGGTTGGCCACCGAGACCGCGGTGAGCCACCGCTGGTCGCCCGCGGCGACGAGCACGTCGCCGGAGACGGCGGTGAGGAACATGCAGGCGACGGCGACGAAGAAGACCGACAGCGCCGGACCCGCCGTCGTCGTGAAGGCCTCCCCCGCGACGAGGGTGACGACCCGCGGGCCGAGCAGGGCGCCGAACACCGCGACCGGGACCGCGCAGAGCAGCAGGAACCGGTAGGCACGGTCGACGCCGGCGGCGAAGCGGGCGGGGTCGGTGTGGACCGCGGCGGCGATGCTGCCGAGCACGGCCCGCTCGAACACGACCGAGACGACGGCGAGCGCGAAGGCGATCTGCAGGGCGAGCCCGTACGCGGCGACCTGGGTGTCGTCGGAGAGCAGGGAGAGCAGCAGCCCGTCGGCGTTCCAGTAGACGACGCCGACGACGAGGACGACGGTCAGCGGCAGGCTCTCGCGCAGCAGGGCCCAGCTCTCCCGGGGCACGATGCGGGGCCGGATCCGGACCCGCCGGGCGGCGCCGATTGTCACGACGACGGCCCGGACCAGGTGTGGCGCGGTGACCGCGGCCGCCATCGCGACCAGTCCCGCGTCGTAGGCCGCGACCACCACTGCGGCGGCCAGTCCCGCGGCGCGGGCGAGGACGTCGGCGGTCGCGACGGCGCCGTAGCGCACCGCGACGTCGAAGACCGGGTCGAGGCTGGAGGACAGGGTGCGCCAGACCAGCCCGCTCGCGACGACGGCGCAGGCGGCGACGACCTCCGGGCGGTCGCCGTGCAGCAGCGCCCCGACGCCGGTGGCGAGCAGCGCGAGCGGCACCGCGTAGGTCGCGGACAGACCGGCGGAGAGGCCGACCAGGCGTTCCAGGGACTCCCCCCGCGCGCTGACCCGCCGCACGATCACCGGACCCACACCCAGCTCGGTGAAGGCCTCGAACAGCCCCACCAGCACCACGGCCGTCGTCAGGACCCCGTAGCCCCGGGGCCCGAGGTAGCGGGTGGCGACGGCGACGGTGAGCACCGAGAGCGGCAGGGCCACCCCCCGGGCGGCGACCTGGAGCACCACCCCGCGGGCGATCGCGGGGGCCTGCGTCACGCGACCACCTCGGCGACGATCGCGTGCAGGCCGGCGGCGAACCGGTCGGGGTGGTGGTCGACGCGGGCCCGCTCCCCCGACGCCCGCGCGGCGGCGACGGCGTCCGGCCAGGCCGCGAGGTGGGCCTCCACGGCGTCGGCGAGCGCATCGGGCGAGCCCGGCGGGACGAGGGTGCCCGAGGACCCGCCGTCGACCGTCTCGCGCAGGCCGTCGACGTCGGAGACCACGAGCACGCGGCCGGCGAGGCGGGCCTCCACCGCAACCAGGCCGTACGGCTCGACCCGGGAAGGCACGACGCAGACGTGGGCGTCGCGGTACGCGGCGCCGGTGTCGGCGACGACCCCGTGGCGCGTCACCGCCCCGTCGAGGCCGAGGCGGTACACCAGCGCGTCGACGTGCGCGGACCACGGCTCGTAGCCCGGGAAGACGTCGCCGTAGAGGTCGAGCCGCACGGCGTGGCCCCGGTCGCGCAGCAGGGCGGTGGCGCGGACGGCCACGTCGGTGCCCTTGCGCTCGGAGATGCGCCCGACGAGGGCCAGCCGCAGCGGCTGCGGCGCGGTGGCGGGCAGCGCCGGGGGCGCCGTGACCGGCGGGACGGGGTTGCGCAGCGGCCGGACCCGCGCGGCGAGCACGGGCAGGGTCCCGACGACGAAGCCGCGGGTGGCGCCGCTGATCGAGATGACCCGGTGGGCCGCGAGCAGGGGCGCCAGCAGGACCGTGCGGACCGGCCGCGGGAGCGGCTCGGCCTCGTGGACGTGGCAGAGCACGGGCGCACCCGCCAGCCGTGCCCCGAGGAGCGCGCCGGGCAGGGTCACGGTGCTGACGTAGACGGCGGCGGGGCGCAGGCGGCGGACCCGCCGCCGCCACGCGGCGACGTCGCGGAGCAGCGCGAGCGGGAGCCGCCAGGGGGCCCGCAGCAGCGCCTTGCGCAGGACGAGCACGTCGGCGACGCGGACGTTCGCCCCCACCGCCCGCAGGTCGGCCGCCAACGGCCCGTCGCCGCCGAGGACGACCTCGACCCGGTGGTGGGCGGCCAGCGCGCGGACGGCGGCGAGGAAGACGCGGTCCGACCCGTAGCGCTCGGCGCCCGGGTGCAAGCACAGCACGGGGCCGGTCACGGGCGCCCCGCCACGACCGGCACCGTGTTCGGCCGCCCACCCCGCACACCCCGCGCGACCTGCCGGCTCACCCGCGCGGCGAGCGCGGCGGCGGGCAGCTCGACCCCACGGTGCAGGGCCCACGCCAGCAGCAGCGCCGGCGGCAGGACCACGACGAGCAGGACCGGCGGGGTGAGTCCCGGCGCGAGGACGGTCGCGGTGATCACGAGCGGCTCGTGCACGAGATAGAGCCCGAACGACCAGGCGGCGAGGGTGCGCACGGCCCGCGCCCGCCCGAACCCGGCCGCGCGGACCGACAGCATCGCGACGACCAGCGCGCCGGCTCCGGCGACGGCGAGCGCGTCGGTCACCGGGGTCGGTCCGTCGACGGCGGCCCCCGCGCCCAGCAGCACCAGGGCGCCCACCAGCACCGTCGCGAAGGCCGGGCGGGACTCCCCCCGGAGCCGCCCGTGGTGGCCGGCGAGCACGATGCCGACCCCGAACATCGGCAGGTAGTGCAGCGCGTTGCTGCCGGTCGCCCGGCCCGCGGCAACCGCGACGAGCAGGGCGACGACCACCGCGACCGCGCCGACCGGCCGACGCCCGAGGAACCGCAGGACGGGCAGGACCAGCGGCAGGGCGAGGGAGAACAGGATCTCCCAGCGCAGCGTCCACAGCGGGCTGTTCGCCCAGGTGACCCCGCGGACGACGACGAGGTCGGTGACGAGCGCGTCGAGGGTCACCGGGGCGGCGTGCACGGCGGTCCACCAGCTCTGTCCGGGGACGGCGACCCTCGGGACGGCGAGCGCGAGGGCGTAGGCGAACAGCACGGCGGCCCACACCGGCGGATAGAGCCGCAGCAGGCGCCGGACCCAGAACGCGGGGGCCCGCCGCAGCGGCTCCGGCGCCGGCCCGGGCAGGGCCAGGACGAAGCCGGAGAGCACGAAGAACACCGCCACCGCGGCCGGCCCCAGCCACAGCGTCGCCTGCGCCGGGACCAGCCACGCGGCGGTCCCGACCTCGACGGCGACCGGATCCGCCGGCCGGTCCGGGCCGACGGTCACCAGCGGGGAGGTCATCGCCGCGTGGTGGGCCACGATCACCAGGGCGGCGACGCCGCGCAGGCCGTCGAGCGCGTGGAACCGGCCGGTGTCGCCCGGCCGCTGCACGGCTGCCTGCAAGCCCCGTCTCCTCCGGTCGTCCGCCCGGGTGACGCGGAAGGCCGACGACCGGCCTCCGTTCGGGCGAGAGGCACAGACAAACAGGACTCTGTAAAACCTGATGTTCCACTATGTAAAGGTCAACTACACGACCGGGTGACCCCTTCTCGGTCATGGTCCACTCCCCGGCGTGGCCCTCCGTGACGTTCCTGACGCAGCTCCGCTCCCCCTCGCCGGACGCGCCCGCCATCTCGACGGGATGCGCGGGGTCGCGATCGTGCTCGTCGTCGGCCAGCACTGGATCGGCGAGCACTACGGCTTCTGGCGCGGGGCGGGAGCGGGCGTCGAGGTCTTCTTCGTGCTCTCCGGCTTCATGGTCACGTCGTGGCTGATGCGCTCGACGTTCGGCTACCGGGCCTTCCTGCGCCGCCGCGTGCTGCGGCTGGTCCCCTCGCTGCTCGTCATGATCGCAGGCGGGTTGCTGCTGGCCGCGGTGCTGCCCTGGTCGTGGGTGCCGGAGCGGATCGCGCTGCGCTCGGCGACGATCGCGGTGAGCGAGCTGACGTCGCTCGTCTCCGCCGGCGGGATCGACATGCGGCCGTTCGGCATCACGTGGTCGCTGTCGATCGAGTGGTACTTCTACCTGCTCTGGCCGGTCGTCGCCCTCACCTGGCGCCGCCGCGGGACCGACCCCGCCCGGTGCGCGCGGTACACCCTCGTCGCGGCGCTGCTGCTCTACGCGGTGTCGCTGACGTTCTCCGCGTCCTGGTACCACTTCGGCCCGGTCTCCCGGTTCGGGCTGCTGCTGCTCGGCGCCTCGGTCGCCTACCGGGTGGCCGCGATCCGCGCCGGGAACGGCGCCTTCCGGTGGACCCCGCCCGGCTGGACGGCAGGCCTCGCCGTCGTCGCGATCGTCGCCTGGAAGCTCGCCGGGCCCGACCAGGACTCGCTCTGGTACCGCTTCGTCGGCACGCCGCTGACCGTGACGGCCACCCTCGCAGTGGTCGTGGTCGGGATGACGCAGCCGGACGCGGTCGCGATCCGGGCGCTCTCCTCGCGGCTGCTCGTCGGGCTCGGCGCGGTCAGCTACAGCCTCTTCCTCTGGCACACCATCCCGTGGACGCTGCTCACCCCGCGCTCCACCGGACTGACCTACGAACAGCTGCTGCCGATCTGGGCCGGCGCGACGGTCCTGCTCACCGCCGGCGCCTACCTGCTGGTGGAGCGCCCGACCCAGCGCTGGGGCCGGCGCGACCCGCGCCCGTGGCGCGAGGTGCTCGTAGGAGTCCGGTTCGCCGCGCGCCACCCCCGACGGGGCCTGCCGCTGCTGTTCACCCCGCCCGCCTCCCCCGCCGTCCCGGCCGGGCCACGGTGACGGCGGCCGGGGTCCGTCCGGGCCGCAGCCGGGCCCTCGACGGGCTGCGCGGACTCGCGGTCGCCCTCGTCGTCGGCCAGCACTGGATCGGTGAGCACGCCGGGTGGTGGCAGGGGGCGGGACCCGGGGTCGAGATCTTCTTCGTGCTCTCCGGGTTCCTGGTCACGACGTGGCTGTGGCGGCCCGGCGCGGCGTACCGCCCGTTCCTGCGGGCCCGGGTCGTGCGCCTGGTGCCGCCGACCCTGGTCCTGGTCGCCGTGGGGCTGGTGCTCGCCGCCGCGCTGCCCGTCTCGGGGGTGGACCCGCGGATCGCGCTGCGCTCGGCGCTGATCACCCTGGCCCACCTGACCGCACCGGCCGCCGCGGCGGGGCTCGACCTGCGCCCCTTCGGCATCACGTGGTCGCTGACCGTGGAGTGGTACTTCTACCTGCTCTGGCCGCTGGTGGTCCTGCACTGGCGACGCCGCGGCACCGACCCGGCCCGCTGCGCCCGCGTCACCCTGGTGATCGCGCTCGCGGTGTACGCCGTGTCGCTACCCATGCCGTCGGCCTGGTACTACTTCGGCCCGCTGTCCCGGTTCGCGCCGCTGCTCGCCGGCGCGGCCCTCGCCCTGCACCTCGGGGCGCGGGGACCCCGCCGCCTGCCCCCGGCGTGGGCCGCCACCGGTCTGGCCGCCGTCGTCGTCTGGCAGCTGCTCGGCACCGACCAGAACAGCGCGTGGCACCGCCTGCTCGGCACCCCGCTCGTGGTCGCGGCGACGGTGGCAACGCTGGTCGTGGCGCACGACCGGACCGCGGCACCGGTGCTGCGCGTGCTCGAATCCCCGGTGCTCGTGGGGCTCGGTCACGTCAGCTTCAGCCTCTACCTCTGGCACACCCTGCCCTGGACGCTGCTCACCGAGCGCTCCACCGGGCTGGGCCACCTCCCGCTGCTCGGGATCTGGGCCGCTTCCACCGCGCTGCTCACGGCCCTCGGCTACGTGCTCGTCGAACGGCCCTGCCACCGGCGCGCGCGCCGCGCCCCCACCCGCCCGTCCACCGCCGTCACCCCCGCTCCCGAGAGGACCTCCCCGTGATCGTCGACCCCCTCGACCTCTACTCCTGCCCCGACTGCGGGGCGGTGATGGAGGCCTGCACGCTCACCTGCCACGACAACCGGACCGGCGGGGAGGAACCCCTGCTCGCCGCGATGTCCGAGGTGCACGAGCGCGCGTGAGGCCGGTGCAGACCCTCGGCGCGCGCTACGACCCGCGGCGCAACGGCTACGACCTCATCCGACTCGGGCTCGCCTGCCTCGTCGTCACCTGGCACTCCTTCCCGCTCGCCGGGACCGACGTCGACGCGTCGAGCTCGGTGGTCGTGGGGTTCCTCGAGACGACGCTGGACCTGTTCTTCGCGATCAGTGGCTTCCTCGTCCTCGCAAGCTGGGAACGCCTCCCACGGGTGGGCCGGCATCTCGAGGCCCGCTTCCTGCGGATGTTCCCGGGGTTCTGGGTCTGCCTGGTGGTCACGGGGTTCGTCGTCGCCCCGCTCGGCGCGTGGATCGCCGGCACCGACCCCACCGCCGTGTTCTCCGGCCCGCACTCGGCGTGGGCGTACGTCGCGGCGAACGCCACCACGCACATGAGCTTCTTCGACGTCGCGGGGACGCCGACCGGGGTGCCGCTCGACGGCGCCTGGAACGGCACGCTGTGGAGCCTGCAGTGGGAGACGTTCTGCTACCTCATGGTGGTGACGCTCGGCGTCCTCGGCCTCTGGCGGCACCGCCGGGCGGTGCTCGCGCTCGCCGCGGTCGTCCTCGCGGCGTTCCTCGTCGCGCGGACCTGGGGGTCGCCCGGACTCTGGCTGGAGACGCAGACGCTGCGCTTCGTCTCGCACTTCCTGCTCGGGTCGGTGGTGTACCTCTACCGCG
Organism: Actinomycetospora sp. NBRC 106378; assembly: GCF_030269685.1. Classification (GTDB taxonomy): domain Bacteria; phylum Actinomycetota; class Actinomycetes; order Mycobacteriales; family Pseudonocardiaceae; genus Actinomycetospora. The sequence continues at coordinate 538,459 of NZ_BSTT01000002.1, read as the reverse complement.
ACCGGCTGCCGGTCGGGCGGTGGTGGGTCGCGGGCGCCGCGGCCCTCTCCGTCGTGGGGCTCGCCGTGCCGGCGGTCTCCCCGCTGACGGCCCCGGCGCTGGTCTACCTGCTCCACACGACGGCGGCCTCGCTGCGCCACCCCCGCCTGCGGCTGCGCTGGGACGTCTCCTTCGGCGTCTTCCTCTACGGCTACCCGGTCCAGCAGCTGCTCGTCCTGCTCGGCGTCGGGGTCGGGCGGCCGTTCTTGCTGCTCGCGGCGGCGCTCGCGGTCACCCTGCCGCTCGCCTGGGCGTCGTGCGTGCTCGTCGAGCGCCCCGTGCGCGAGTGGCCCGCGCGACGCCGCGCACGGCGGGCGGAGACCGTGCTCCCCGTCGTCCTGCCCGCCCCCGCCACCGAGATCCCACGGTGATCGACGGAGAGGTCCGTTCCCGACGACGGCGGGTGGCGCTCGCCGTCGTCGGGCTCGTCCTGACCGCCGCCGTCGTCCTCGTGGCGGCCCGGGAGACCGCGCTCGCGCCGAGCGGCCCGCCGGCGGCCGACGTCCCGGCGGCGACCCCGGCCGACCTCACCGCCGAGCGCTGCGCCGGCGTCACCCGCCTGACCACGGCGCGGCGCGACGACACCGTCCCGGTCAGCACGGGCGGGCCGACCGCCGTGGTCCTCGGGGACTCCCTCGCCGAGGGATCCACGCTGCCCGACCCCAAGGCGGAGGCCTTCCCCGCCGCGGTCGGTCGCGCGTGGGGGACGACGACGTGGGTCGACGCGATCGACGGCACCGGCTTCGTCAACCCCGGCTACTGCGGGAACCAGACCTACGCCGACCGCGTCGGCGCCGTCCTCGCCCGGGCTCCCCGGCTCGTCGTCGTCGAGGGCGGTCTCAACGACCGGCTCCGGCCCCCGGCCGAGGTCGGCGCCGCGATCACCGACCTGCTGGGCCGGCTGCGTGGGGTCCCGGCCGTCGTCGTGATCGGTCCGGTCGTGCCGCCCGTGGCGTCGCCGGACGACGTCGCCCGGCTCGACGGGGTGCTGCGCGCGGCGACCGCGGCCGCCGAGCGCACCTACGTCCCCGCCCTCGACTGGCGGATCCCCTGGGGCCCCGACGGCGCCCACCCCACCGTCGAGGGCCACCGGCGCTACGCCGAACTGCTCCTCACCGCCCTCCCGGAGGCCCCGCGATGACGCCGCCTGCTCCCCCCGACCCGGTCGAGCTCCGCTCCGCTGCGTCTCCCCCCGACCCGGTCGAGCTCCGCTCCGCTGCGTCTCCCCCCGACCCGGTCGAGCTCCGCTCCGCTGCGTCTCCCCCGCTGCACCGCCTCATCGCCCGGGCAGTCCCCGCGATCCGCGGCGGGCGGCCGTACCACGTCGACCCGGCCATCTCCCAGCGCTCGTTGCTCGCCGAGCTGCGGGCCCGGGCGACGAGCCTGCTCGCGGCGCAGTGGCGGCTGCGCGGGGTCGCCGGGCCGCGCCTGCGGTTCTGCGAGGACGGCGTCCGGATCGCGCACCGCCGCCACCTCACGATGGGGGCCGGCAGTGTCCTCGAGCGCGGGGTGACGATCCGGGCTCTCGCGCGCGACGGCGTCGTGCTCGGTCGCGGCGTGACGATCGGGCGGTGGGCGACCATGGAGTGCACCGGCGTCCTGCACGAGCTCGGGGCCGGGATCCGGCTCGGGGACAACAGCTCGCTCGGCGACTACGGGTTCATCGGGGCGGCCGCGCCCGTCGTCGTCGGGAACGACGTCCTCGTCGGGCAGCGCGTCGCGATCCACGCCCAGAACCACGTCTACGACGACCCGCGGGTGCCGATCAACCGGCAGGGCACCACCGAGCAGGGGGTGACGATCGGCGACGACTGCTGGATCGGGACCGGCGCGGTGATCCTGGACGGCGTGGAGCTCGGGACGGGCACCGTCGTGGCGGCGGGCGCGGTGGTCACCCACTCCTGCCCGCCGTACTCGGTGCTCGCCGGGGTGCCGGCGCGGGTGGTGCGCTCCCGCGCGTGACCGGCTGCGTCAGGGTCGACGCAGGATGACCAGCAGGTTGTCGTGCGTGGCGGTCAGCCGCCCGCGCGATGCCGTCGCGACCGCCGACACGAACCGCCCGATCGCCCGCCCGAGCAGCCCGGGCGCGTCGCCGTTGTAGCGGGAGTCGCCGCGCTCGGCGACGATCTCCGCCCCCGTCTCGGCGGCGAAGCGGCGCAGGCCCGCACGCGAGATCACCGGGTGGTAGAAGGTCGGGTAGGGCGAGTACCCGGGCTCCCCGGCGTGCGGGTAGCGCACCACGTAGCGCCAGTAGGCGACGTGGAACCAGTGCGGCGTCACCCGGGTCACCGCGCCGCGCACCGAGTGCGGGTCGGGGACCTTCACGACGACGAGGCCGCCCGGCCGGACCCAGCGCAGCAGGTTCCCGAGCACCCGGTCGGCCGCCGGGACGTGCTCGAGGACGTAGGCGCAGTAGGCGACGTCGAACCCGCCGTCGGGCAGGTCGGCGTCGACGAGGTCCCCGACGACGGCCTCGTCGAGGTCACCGAGCTCCTCACGGCGGATGCGCAGGGCGTCGGCGTCGAGGTCGAGCCCGGTGAGGTGCGCGTCGGGCACCGCCAGCGGCCAGTGGTTCCCGCAGCCCGCCTCGAGGATCCGCACCGGCCCGGCGTCGGGACGGGCGCTCTCGATCCAGCCCGTGATCAGGGCGACCTCGCTGGCCTGGTCGGGGAGCTGTTCGAGCAGGGTCACGGGTCCTCCTGGGTGTCGAGCACGCCGAGGACCGCGTCGGCGATCATGCGGTGCCCGTCGTCGTCGGGGTGGAAGTCGGTGGTGCCGCGGGTGCCGGGGGCGCGGTAGATCGGGCCGAGGTCGACGAAGCGGCCGGCGCGCTCGGCGCACAGCGAGGAGATGATCGTGTCGTAGTCCGCGCCGCCCGAGCTCCCGCCGTCGCCGGCCCAGGTGCCGAGGCAGACGAGCGCGGCGGCGGGCGATCCCTCGCGGGCGCGGTCGAGCAGGGCGGCGTAGCGGGCGCGGAAGTCGATCGCCGGGGTGCGGCGGCCGATGTCGTTGGTCCCGAGCTCGACCAGCACCACGTCCTGGCCGCCGGGCATGTCGAGCACCCGGTCGACGGTGGTCAGTGGCTGGTCGCGCAGCGGCGGCATCGTCACGGTGGCCCCGAGCGTCGTCGCGATGATCCGGACGAAGGCCCGGTCGCCGTCGGTCGTCGTGAAGCCGGCGGCCAGGGAGTCGCCGGCCACGAGCAGGGCGACCGGCCGGTCGGACGGGACCACGAGCCGACCGTCGGCGGCGGTGGTCGGCGTCGGGACGGACGCGCAGCCGGCGAGCAGGGCGAGCAGGGCCGCGAGGAGCAGCGCCCGGACGTCAGCGGTGGCACACGGCTGACGTCGGGTGTCAGCGGTGGGCCACCGCTGACCTCGGCCCCGGACCCTCACGCGGCCGCCCGGACCCGGAGCAGCCGCGCGAGGACGTCGTCGACGGCCTCGGCGAACCCCGTCGTCGTGAGCGGGTGCAGGCGGGGGTCGCCGGGGTCGACCGCGGGCAGGGCGGGCAGGGCGGCCGCCGCCGAACCGGTCGGCTCGACGGCGGCCGCGAGGTCCCGGACCGCAGGAGGTAGGCCCTCGAGCGCGATCCGGGTGGCGACGACGGGGACCCCGGCCAGCAGGGCCTCGACCACCTTGACCTTGATGCCGCCGCCGAGCCGGACCGGGGCCAGCACGGCGTCCACGCGGGCGTAGAAGTCCTCGAGCCGGTCGACGGGTCCGAGGCGCTCGACGCCGGCCACCGGCGGCAGGTCCGCGCTGCCGCGGCCGGCGACGACGACGTCCACGCCCGCGTCGCGCAGGCCGGGCAGCCAGTGCCGCACGAGCACGTCGTGGGCGTCGAGGTTGGGCCAGTAGGTGAAGTCCCCGAGCAGGCCGACCGTGCGGACGGGCCCGGGGCGTCGGGCGGCCGGGCGGGACGGGGCGGGGGTCGGCAGCCACGAGATCGCGTGCCGGCGGTCGCGCAGCACCTCCGCGTCGCGCCAGCCCGCGGCGGTGACGGCCGCGCCGCCCGCGATCGCGGCCTCCTCGGCGCGGCGCAGGCGTCGGGCCTGGGCGCGGGCCGTGACGCGGGCGGGCCCGGAGCGGGCGGCGGCCTCCCGGTCGGCGAACGCGCTCCACAGGTCCATGAAGTCGACCCACACCGGCGCACCGGTGGCGGCGGCGAGCGGGACCTGGGAGAGCGCGGAGACGATGACGGCGTCGAACGGGCCGGCCGCGGCCAGGCGCTGCGCGAGCGCCGGGTTGCGACCCCCGGCGACGGTCGGCAACGGCAGGAAGTGCCGCTTCAGCGCCCCGAGCCGGCCCGGGACCCGCGTGCCCAGGCTGGCCGCACCCGTCGTCGGGAAGAAGCACTCGACGTCGTGGCCCGCGGACCGCACCGCGTCCCGGAGGGCGCGCGTGCGCGCCGTGCCGCCGGAGGTGACGGCGTCGGGGTCGGTGAGGCTCAGGACGGCGAGACGGGACATCACGGCGGATTCGACCAGCGACGTGTAAACAACGCGGTCTCGGGACGTGACGATCTTGAGCGCGGACGGGTGAACGGGGTCGTCAGGTCGGAGGATGCGCCCGTGGTCGGGATACCGCGCCGTCGGGTGCTCGCGCTGGGCGCCCTCGGCGCGGCCGGCGCGTTCGCGGCGGCCTGCTCCTCGCCCCCGCCCGCGGACCGTCCGGCGTGGGCGAGCGGGGTGCACGCCTGGGACCCGGCCCGGTCGCTCTACCACCCGGACGCCCCGTGGCCCCGCTGGACCGCGGCGCGTACGGCCGGGCGCGGGCACGTCACGACGATGCTCGACTCGATCACCCACGGCGCCGGGGTGCCGGGCCTGTCGCGTCCGTGCCAGCAGTACTCCTGGCCCGGGCGCCTGCGGCGGATCCTCGACGGCCGGTTCGGCCCGTCGGGGACCGGCGTCGCGGTGCCGTGGAACGGGCTGCTGCCGACCGACCCGCGCTTCCAGGTGTTCGGGCCGGTCGGCGAGGCCCCGCTGGGGATGCACGCCTGCGCCTGCCTGCGCATCCCCGGCGCTCCCGACGACGGGGCGGCGGTCGAGTTCACCGGCGACGGCGACACCTTCCGGGTGCACCACCTCGGGCCGGGGATCCGCTTCGCCGTCGACGGGGTGCCGGTCCTGCCGTCGTCGCAGGTGGGGTCGACCCACGTGGTCTCCACGGTGCCCGCGGGGCAGTACGGCACCCACGTGCTGCGGGTCCTCTCCCCCGGACGCGAGCCGACGTCGACCGCCTCGCTGCTCGGGGTGGAGGCGGGGACCGCGACCGGGATGCGGGTCTCCAACCTCGCGCGGGCGGGCCTGTCCGCCGGGTCGCTGGTCGCCGACGACGCCGGGGGCCTGCGCGGACTCGCCGTCAGCGTGGACGCGATGGCCGCCGACCTCGCGATCCTGCTGGTCTCGGCCAACGACTTCCGCGCGCACGTGCCGGTGGCGACGTTCGTCGAGCGGATCCGCACCACGATCCGCCGGCAACGGGCGACGGGGGGCGACGTCCTGCTCGCCACCCCGGGCGAACCCGACCCCGGGATCTTCCCGCCCGACCACGTGCTCGACCCGCCGCTGACCGACTACCTCGCGGCGCTCTACGGGCTCGCCGACGCCGAGGACGTCCCCCTGCTCGACCTGCGCGCCCGCTGGGGGGCGCACGCCGACGCTGCCGCCCGGGGGTTCTTCACCGACGGCATCCACCCGAACGACCGGGGCAGCGAGGACATCGCGCAGGCGGTCGCGGCGGTCCTGCTCTAGCCGTCACCGCCGTCGGGTGCTCCACAGCAGCCCGACCGCGACGAGGACCAGCGCGACCGAGACCAGATCCGCGGCCGTCACGGAGTGCCCGGGCGCGAGCCGGAGCAGCCAGGGACCCTCGACCGGCTTGTTGAGCGGCAGCCAGGCGATCGCCACGACGACCAGGACCCCCGCCAGCACCCGGCGTCGGGTCGGGTTCCGGAGGCGTCGGCCGGGGCGCATCGCGTGATCGTGGCACGCCGGTGTTACGGCCCCGGGACGCCGCGCAGGTCCCACACCACGAGGTCGATCGCCCCCCGCACGTCGCCGCGATAGACGATCGGGCGCCCGCACAGGTCGAGGTCGAGCTTCGGCCCGGTGCCGAACCACGGCTCGGCGGGTCGACAGGACAGCGGCTCCCCCGGGTGCAGCAGGCGCACGTAGTAGTCGACGCCGAGCGAGCGCAGGTACTCGGCCCCGCGGCCCGCCTGCAGCGCCGCCAGGTACTGCGGGGACCCGACGAGGCCCTCGAGCTGCACCACCGGATGCTGCGTGGAGAAGGCGAAGGAGCCCGCCCAGTCCCCCATCGCGAGCACCGATCCGGGCGGCAGCGTCCGGTCCGCCCACTGCCCGGCGTCGATGTCGCGGGTGTACGGCGACGACGACGGGTCGCGCGGCAGCACCTGCACGGCCTCCTTGCCGGCGAACACGGCCAGCATCAGCACCGCGAGACCCACGATCACCGGAGCCGCGAGGCGCACGGCCGACAGCCGCGCGCCGATCACCAGCGTTGAGAGCACCAACGCCACCGTCCCGGTGGAGAAGTACCAGCTCTGCAGCTCCCAGCCCGGGGTCGTCACGACGTACCAGGCCACCTGGATCAGCTGCGCCAGCACGAGCAGCACGATCAGCGCCCGGAGCTCGGCGGCCCGCGGGACCCCCGGAGCCACCACCCACGCCACGACCGCCAGCACCAGCACCGTGAGCCCGAACCCCATCGGCAACGGACCGAGGGAGCCGTAGAGCAGGAACTGACCCAGCGCCGCCCAGTTCTCCCCCGAACCGAGCTGCTTCGCCACCCCGCTGACCGGCAGCGCCGACCCGAGCAGGGCGTGGTTCACCGCCGCGTCGACCACCAGCGACACCACGGCCGGCGCCACCAGATCCAGCACGAGGCGCACCGACCGCCAGCGCCACCACCCCACGAGCGCGAACAGCCCGACCAGCACCGCACAGTCCAGCCGCCCCAACGAGAGCAGCGCGAGCAGCACCCCGGCGACCCGCACCGACCCGACGTCGGGCCGGTCCAGCAACCGCCGGCGCAGGACGACGTCGACGAGCGCCAGCAGCAGCACCGCCACGAGCGCGTTCTCGCAGCCACCCCACCAGCGGGCGTGCGGGAGCAGCACCACGAGCGCCGCCACGGCGCCGACCGGCCCCACCGTCACCGCGGCGATCCGCCACACCAGCCACAGCGCCAGGGCCCAGAGGACGACGAGCAGCACCATCGTGACGACCACCGCGCCCGACCGGTCCACCCCGGGCAGGAACAGGCCGGTGAGCAGCAGGAACCACAGGGGTTGGTAGCCGTTGGTGGGCTGCAGCCCGTCGAAGGTCGAGCCGTCCCCCGCGGCCGCGTGCAGGGCCGTGAGCAGGTAGTAGTGCACGTCGTCGGAGCCGAACGCGAGGAGCTTCCACGGGTCGGGCGTGGCCACGACCGTCACGAGCTTGACCGCGCCGAGCACCAGCCCGGCGGCCCAGAACACGAGCGCGGCCAGCGACACCCGCCGCCGCGGCGGCGCGATCACCCCGCCCACGTCGCGTACATCCGCACGTCGGAGGAGTCGGGGGTGAGCTTGAAGAACTCCCACGTCGCGATCGAGCCGGCGACCGCGCCGAAGCGGGGGTCGTCGACCCGGCGGACGCTGCCGTCGGGCACCGCGACGAAGGCGGTGGTCCCGGCGAGGCGCACCTCGCCCTGCACGGGGGTGCCGTCGGTCGGGACCGGCGTCGCGTAGAAGTCCCGCGCGACCTCGTCGACGCCCCCGTCGGCGACGACCCCCAGGATCCAGCGGTCCGAGGTCAGCGACAGGTGCAGGTTGGCGCGCGGGGGCTGCTCGTCGGTGAACGCGACGAGGGCCAGCGCGCCCCCGGCGTCCCCCGTCCCGAACCCGAACCGCGCCCCGAGCCGGCGCACCGGCGCGGCGAGCTGCTGCCCGACGTAGATCGCGCCCGGACGGGGCAGGTTCCCGACGAGGGCCCCGTCCGCCACCGTGGGCCGCTGCGGCGCCCCCGTGAGCACGACGGTGAACGGCGTCCCCTCGTCGCCGACGGCGGGCATCGGCCCGTCGGGGCGGTTGCTCCACACCGTCGAGACCGTGTTCCGGACGTCGGGCAGCGCGGCCGGGTCCGTCGTCGGCGCCGGCGACCCGCACCCGGCGAGCAGCGCCACTCCCCCGGCGGCCCCGAGCCCGACCCCGAGCCCGAGCGCGGCCCGCCGGGACATCGCCGGAGTCCTCGCCGGAGATGTTCCCCGGCTCATCCGTCGCTGCGTCGTCGACCGGAGACGACGTTCATGGTCCGCGGCACCGTGGCCGAGGGCGGCAGGTAGGTCCCGACCGTCGCGGCGTCGTCGACGACCGGCCGGGCCTGCGGCGTCCCGACCGCCGGCGACTCGGGGGCACGGCTCGGCGCGCCGGCCGGCCGGGCCGACGGGGCGGGCCCGTAGGTGTCGTAGCCGCCGCGGGGCATCTCGGTCATCGTCAGGACGGCGCCGAAGAGCCGGGCGCCGACGGTCTGCAGGGCCTCGACGGCGGCCACGACCTTCGCCCGCGGGGTGACGCCGGAGCGGCAGAGCAGCACGGCGCCGTCGCACCCGGAGGCGAGGATCGCGGCGTCGGCGACCGGGCCGAGCGGCGGGGCGTCGACGAGCACGACGTCGTAGCGCGCCCGCAGCGTCTTCAGCAGGTCGGCCATCGCGGCGGAGGAGAGCAGCTCGCTCGGGTTGTGCGGGAGCGTCCCGGCGGTGAGCACGTCGACGCCGGGACCCCAGGTCTGCACGACGTGGGCGAGGTCGACGCGGCGGCCGAGCACGTCGGTGACCCCCGACTCCGCGACGAGCCCGAGGCGCCCGGCGATCGTCGGGCGGCGCAGGTCGCCCTCGACCACGACCACCCGCGAGGTCGGGGCGAACGCCGCCGCGAGCGCGATGACCAGCGTCGTCTTGCCCTCGCCGGGCTCGCTGGAGGTCACGGTGAGCAGCGCCGGCGGCCGGTCGACGTCGGCGAAGAGCAGGTTCGTGCGGATGCGCCGGACCGTCTCGCCGAAGGCGCCGCCCGGGACCGCGGCCGGCGCCGCCCCGTCGCGCAGGCCGCGGTCGGTCGGCACGAGGCCGAGCACCCCGGCCCCGGTCGCGGCGGCGAGCTCCTCCGAGGTCCGCATCGTGGTGTCGGCGGCGCTGCGGACGACGGCGGCGGCCACGCCGACCAGCAGGCCGAGCACGGCGCCGACGACGAGGTCGAGCGTCACCTTCGGGCTGACCGGGTCCGACGAGGGCTGCGCGGTGTCGACGACGTCCACGCTGACCGGCGCGGGCGCCCCCGGCACGCGGGGCCGCTCGAGCTGGCCGACGACCTGGATGAAGCGGGTGGTCACGGCGTTGGCGAGCTCGGCGGCGCGCTGCGGGTCGTCGTCGCTGACGGTGATGCGCAGCAGGGTGCTCTCGGCGTCGGAGGCGACCGCGACGTGGTCGGCGAGGTCGGACACCGAGCCGAGCCCGAACTGCGCGACCACCGGCGTGAGGACCCGCTCGGAGGTCAGGATCTCGGTGTAGGTCTTCACCTTCTGCTGCGAGAACAGCGTGCCCTGGTAGGCGTTCGAGGCGTTGGCGGCCGAGTCGGTCGCCGACACGTAGACGCTCGACGTCGACGCGTACACCCGCGGGCTGAACAGGACGACGGCGCCGGCGGCGAGCAGGCCGACGACCAGTCCGGCCACGACGTAGGGCCAGCGGCGGGCGAGCGACCGCAGGAGAACGGTCAGGGTCATGCGGGTCCTCCGGCATGAGGGACGGCGGATGCGCGAGCGGCGGCCAGACCGGCGACGATCGCGACGGGCAGGTACAGGAAGGCGTCGGTGAGCTGGTTGACCACGGCCCCGACGAGCAGCCAGGACACGACGGCGACGAGCAGGACACGGGGCAGCCCGTCGTCGGGGTCGCCGGAGCCGGGTCCGGGGCTCTCCAGGCTCCGGACCTCGAGGACGAAGCCCAGGACGAACACCCCGAAGCCGACGAGCAGCAGCACCCCGCCGGAGGCGAGGAGCTGCAGGTAGACGTCGTGCGCGTCGGCGGCGACGGGCAGCCCGAGGCCGTGCAGCGGCGAGTGCGCGAAGTCGGTGAACGCCTGCCGGGCGATGCCCGCACGGATCGCGTTGCTCTCGTCGGCGGAGTCGGCCCCGGAGAGCCGGAGCTGCTCGGCGACGCGGTCGAGCAGGGCGGGGAACGCCGCGACGGCGACGACCGCGAGGGCCACCACGCCCCCGACCAGCGGCAGCACCAGCCGTCGCCCGGCGCGCAGCGCGAGCACGGTCAGCGCCGCGCCGAGCAGGGCCGACACGAGCCCGGCCCGCGACGCCGAGGTGGCCAGGCCCGCCGCGAGGACCGTCCCGACGACGAGCCACCCCACCCGCCGGGCGGGCGTCGACGCCACGAGCACGCGCCAGGTCACCACGGGGACGGCGACGGCGATCGCGAGCGCGAGGTGGTTCGGCTGGATGCTCAGCCCGGCCTGCCGTCCGCCGACGTCGACGATCGGGACCAGGCGCGCGCTGATCGCCGTGAGGCCCAGCTCGTCGGTGACCGCGACCGCGGCGTTGACGGTCGCCCCGACCGCGGCCGTGACCGCGAGGACCGGCGCGAGGCGGGGGCGGGCGGCGATCGCGAGGCAGGCCGCGACGGGCAGCGCGGCCGCCGACACGAGCCAGCGGACGAGGTTCACGACGTTGGCCAGCGCGAAGGGCGGGGTCTCGGCCGCCACGGAGTCGGGCACCGGGACGAGCACGCGGGTCGCCAGGTAGCCCGGTGACGGCGGGAAGAACCAGGCGAGGACCGCGACCAGGACGAGCACCGCGGGCAGCACCCACACCCAGCCCGGCACGTGGACGGGCCGGCGCAGCGCGACGGCCACCGCCGCGAGCACCACCAGCGCCCCGGCGAGGGCGGGCTGCGCCACCGAGAGCCCGATGCTCGAGAGCCCGTTCCACGTCGCCGTCAGCGCGGCGAGCAGCAGCAGGCCGACCCCGAGGTCCTCGATCCCCCGCACCGCGACGACGCCCAGCACCACGGCCGTCGCCACGACGACCGGGACCGACCGCGTCAGCGGGACCAGGCCCCGGCCGTCGGCGAGGAGCACGCCGACCACGAGCAGGGCGGCGACCACGGCGATCGCGGCGAGGACCCCCGCCTCCATGAGGGGAACCCTCGTGCGCTCGTGGGGTGCGAGGGTTCCCCTCACGCCGGTCGTGAGGGTCACGCCGCCACCACCGGGGTCCCGACGACGGGTCGCTCCAGCCGCAGTGCCCGCGCCACGATGGCGACGAGGGCGATCGCGGTCGCGACCGCGAGCCCCCACGCGAGGCCGACCACTCCGCCGAGCGCGATCCCGATCCCGGCGCACCCGATCAGCGCCCCGGCCTGGACGAGCTGCTGGGCGAACAGCGCCCGGCCCTGCCGGAACCCGCGGATCTGCGCCTGGAACGGCACGGTCAGCGCGCCGATCGCGGTCTGCAGGGCGATCGGCACGACGAGCGCGGCGTAGGCGGTGTAGCGCGGGAAGAACGTCGAGAGCAGCACCTCGCGCAGCGGGATCGCGAGCAGCGCCAGCACCCCGATCACGGCCATCGCCGCCAGCGCCCGACCCCGGGCCCGGCGCAGCCCGGCGAGGTCGCCCGCCGCCGTGCACGCCGCCATCGGCGGGACCAGCAGCACGAGCAGCGCGGCCATCAGCGTGATCGCGGGCTGGAACACCAGGAGCTGCACGGCCCGCAGCCCGGCGGTGTCGACGGCGAGCAGCACGGCCCCGGCGAGCAGCAGGACGAGGTAGATCTGCACCTGGCCGAGCACGGAGGTCGCCGTGAACCAGCCGGACAGGTAGCGCGACTCGGCCCACCACGCGCGCGGCGCCGCGAACCGCTCCGGCGCGACGACCCCGAACGCCACGACGGCCGCGACCGCCCCGATCCCCCACGCCGCGGCGAGCCACCCGATCGACCAGCTGCCCCACGCGAGGACCCCGCCGAGCACGGCGAGCTGCACCACGACCCACACCGTGTCGACGACCAGCGCCCGCCCCGTGTCGCGGCGCGCGAGCAGCACGTAGCGCGCGGCGTCGGCGACGAGCGCGGCCGGCATCCACACCGCGAACACCAGCAGCGCGCTGAACCACGCCCCGCCCGCCGCGCACACCAGCGCCGAGACCAGGCCGAGCACCAGGGCGAGGGACAGTGCGGAGGCGCCGAGGCTCCGTCGTCGGGAACCCTCGACCGTCGGCAGGTGGGCGAGCAGCGGCTCCCCGACAACCGCGCGGGTGCCGGCGAGCAGCACCGTCACCACCGCGTAGGCGAGGACGAACGCCCCGAAGTCGACGGGGGCGAGCACGAGCGAGGCGAGGAACGCCGTGAGGTAGTTCGAGCCGGAGCTGACGACCTGGTCGGCGACGCCGAGGACGGACCGCCTCACCAGGCCCCGGGCCTTCCCTCGCGGGGCCGGTTGAAGTAGCCCCAGGTCAGGTCCGTCTCGCGCAGCGGCTTGGCCGGCACCCCGCCGAAGAGGTGGTGCCCGACCATCTTGCCGTTCACCACCGACCCGGCCGCGACGATCGAGCAGCTCGGCACGATCGCGCCCGGCAGCAGCGTCGACCGGCTCGCGACCAGCGACGACTCGCTGATCCGCACCGGCGCGCAGTCCTGCTTGAGGTTCTTCAGGTCGACGGCGTGGGTCTGGATCAGCGACCCGAACCCGGCGAGGGAGGCGAAGTCCTCGAGCTCCACGAGGTCGCAGGCGTCGATGAAGTGCAGCATCGTGATGAGGGACTTGTGGCCCAGGATCAGGGCCGGGCGACGCTCGACGTCGCGGAAGTAGCCCTTGTCGGCGCGCACGGAGTTGATCCACACGAGCATCTGGATGATCGCCCAGTCGCCGAGGCGAACCTCCTCGCAGCCGCGGAGGATCACGAGGTGGCCGATGCGGGCGCCGTGGCCCATCTCGAGGGCGTCGACGTCGATGAACGCGTGCCCGATCGTCGCGGTCGGGTCGAGGCGGTAGCCCAGCAGGCGGGTGTGCACCCACCGGCGCAGCCGCCCCGGCAGGAACACCGCGAGCAGGGCGGACAGGGTGCGGAACCGGCGCGAGCGGATCATGACGCGGCCTCCAGGGCGATCCAGGGATGCGGGGTGGCCAGGTCCTTGCGGATCGTGAAGCCGAAGATGTTGCCCTGGCGGCGGGCGACGGTGTTGAGGCCGCGGTTGAGCAGCCCGATCACGCGTTCCCGGCCGCCGATCGCGGCGCGGACCGAGGCGGTGAGTGCCCGGTCGGAGCCGATGAGCCAGCGGGCGTGGAACTCGACCGGCACGGCGCGGCCGGGGTCGAAGGTGGCGACCGTCTTGCGCACCTCGTGCCGCGTCCACCGGTAGACGAAGTTCGGCACGCCGGTGCCGTCCACGCCCCCGGTGGTGCCGCCGCCGTCGGCCACGGCCGCGTGCTCGTAGACCCCGGCCAGCCCGAGCGAGCACGCCACGCGCATGAGCGGCGAGTCCTGGTTCTCCACCGCGACGACCGTCCGGCGCGCGATCCGGTACATCTCGTGCAGCGCCTGGTGGGGCCGGGAGCAGTGGTGCAGCCCGGCGTGGCCGATGACGTGGTCGAAGCTCGCGTCGGCGTAGGGCATGCGGTGGGCGTCGGCTCGGGAGACGGAGCGCAGCGGAGCTCGACCGTCGGCGCCGTGACCGTCGGCGAGGCGCGACGACGGCGAGTCGGGCGCGAGGTTGGAGAACGTGCAGTTCACCAGCCCGAGCTCGGCGGTGATCTTCTCGTCGAACTCGCCGGCGAACTGGACGAGGACCGAGTCCGTCGGCGCGAGGACCCGCCGCTCGAGCAGGTCGGTCAGGATCGCGGCGTAGGTGCCGCCGCCCGCCTCAGCCACGTGCGGCCTCCCGGTAGACGTTCGTCAGCGCCGTCACCCAGGCGCCGGTGGAGAAGTACTGCTCGTAGACGGCGCGCGCCCGCGGCGAGAGGCGGGTCCGGTCCCGCGCCACGTCTTTCAGCGCCACCGCCGGGTCCTCGTCCCTCCCGACGACGACGCCGGTCCCGTGCCGGGCGATGTCGTCCGCGGCCCCGTTGCCCTCGACCGCGACGACCGGCACGCCAGCAGCGAGCGCCTCGACGTAGGTCAGCGGTGGTCCGGCCTCGGCCCAGAGGCTCGGGACGACGAGGCCGGTGTAGCCCGCGAGACGGGTGCGGACCTCGACGTTGGACAGCGCGCCGAGGAACCGGACCTCGGGGCGATCGGCACAGCTCGCGCGCAGCTCGGCCTCCTGTCCACCGGACCCGATGACGTCGAGCGGCAGACCGACCGGCCAGCGCGCGAGGAGCTCCACGAGCCCCTTCTCGGCCGACAGGCGGCCGAGGAACACCCACCGCGGGTCGATCTCGTGCTCGACGGCGCTGCGGACCGGCCCCGGCTCGTCGTCGGGAACGGCATTCGGCACGACGACGAGCCGCTCCGGCGCCACCCCGACCGCGCGGTACTCCGCGGCGGCGCGCGCCGAGATGGTGATGAGCCGGTCGGCCCGGCGGACCACCGGGTGGCGGGTCGCGCCGCCGCGGGTGGCGACGGCGAGCGGCAGCGTCGCGATCCGCGACTCCTGGAAGCACCGGTGCCGCACGGCCGCCCGGGGGTCGGTGGTGCAGTCGACGCACCGCCGGCCGTCGCGCAGGAGCGTGCCGGCGGGGCAGATCGGACGGAAGTTGTGCAGCGTCGCGACCAGGGGCCCCTGCCAGCGGGCGAGCCAGCGGGTGCCGAAGTTCGGGAACAGGTTGTGGACGTGCACGACGTCGGGGGCGATCCGGCGCAGCATCTCCGTCGGGTCGGGCCCGAAGCCGGTGACGACGGTGGCCGCGGCCTCGAGCGGATAGGTGCGGCGCCGGCTGCGCTCGTCGTTGTCCTGCGCGACCACGACGACCTCGTGGCCGGCCGCGAGCAGCGCCTCCTCCTGCGCGTTGACCACGACGTTCTCGCCGCTGGGGACGTCGCTGTGGTGGAAGCTGTGGACGAGCGCGACCCTCACGCGCCCTCCCGCTCGACCGCCCGCGGGTGCATCGGGGGGCGTCGCAGGAGGCGGCGGCGCTGCGGGATCACCTCGGCCGGCGCGGCGACGCCGGCGAGACGCTCGACCCAGTCGACGTAGGCCTCCGCGGCCGCGTCGACGTGCAGGACGTCGCGGGCGAAGAGCTCGCCGCGCAGGCCCATCGCGAGGGCCTCCTCCTCGTCGTCGACCACTCCGAGGACGGCGCCGAGCAGGGCCTCCGGATTGCCCGGGGTGACCGTGACCCCGCCCTCGGAGGCGGCGATCTCGGCGGTGGCGGCGCTGTGCAGCCCGGTCGCACCGACGACGGGGCGGCCCGAGGCGAAGTAGGAGGTGAGCTTCGAGGGCACGCACATCTCGGCGATCTCGGGCCGCTCGTTCAGCACGAGGACGTCGGCGGCGCGCAGGACCGTCTCGAACTCGCCGTCGGGCAGCGGGTCGAGGATGTCCAGACGCTCGACGCCGCACGACAGTGCCGCGAGGTGGTTGCGCTGGTGACCGTCACCGAGGAGCACGAATCGCACCGGGAGGCCCTGCCGGTCGGCGAGGCGGGCGGCCAGGACGACGTTCTCCAGGCCCTGCTTGACGCCCATGTTGCCGGCGTGCAGGGCGATCACCTCGTCGTCGCCCCACCCGAGGCGGCGGCGCAGCGCGCGCGGGTCGCCGGTGGCGGCGCCGACGTGGGTCCAGTTGCGGATCGTGGTGATGCGACGGTCGTCGACCCCGAGGCCGATCAGCGAGCGGCGGAAGCGCTCGTGGATGGCGACGACGCCGTCCGCGGCACCGAGCAGGCGGCGTTCGAGGGCGGCGGTGGCGGCGGCCTCGCGGCCGGTGAGCACGCCGGCCTCGACCGCGGCGCGGCCGTAGAGGTCCTGCACGACGACGCCGACCGCGGCGCCCTGCGCCCGGTGGCGCAGGGCGGCGCCGACGGTGAGCAGGGCGGGGCTGACGGCGATCACGACGTCGGGTCGGGGCCCCGGGACCAGCGCCGCCTGCGCCGCGAAGGCCGCCTCCATGGCGACGCGGGCCCGGCCGGTGGGCTTCGTCGGGATGGGGTGCGGCACCCGGGTGATGCGGACGTTGCCGTCGCGCTCGCGGATCCGCTCGCGCCGGTAGCCGGCGGGCAGCGCCCACTGCGGGTAGTGCGGGAGGCCGGTGACGACCTCGACCCGGTGTCCCGCGTCGGCCAGGAACCGCGCCATGCCCGTCGTGTACGGGGCGATCCCGGTGGGCTCGGGGGCGTAGTTGAGTCCGAGGATCCGGACGTCCAACGAGCGGGTCACGAGGCTCCCAGCGTGCGGTGGAACAGCGATCCGTCGACGCCGCCCTTCATCGAGGCGGGCGGCATGACCCCGTAGACCGTCGCGAGCAGCGACGGTGCGACGTCGAGGACGTTGATCTCGCGGCGCACGTCGCCGCGCCCGGTGGCGCCGATCTCGCGGTCGACGAGGATGCCCTCGGGGATGTGGTACGCGGTGTTGCTGCCGCCCAGGCGTTCCCGGACGGCGAGCCCGAGCTCGCCGTAGGTCGCGGTCATGCCCTCGAGGTGGGCGGTGCGCGGGTCGTCGTCGGCGACGGCGGTGTAGCGCGTGGAGAACCCGACCGACCGGCCCTGCTGCTCGACCCGCTCGAACAGCGCGTCGCCGCGGTGGTCGACGACCTGCGGGAGGCGGTCCGCCGCCCGGGCCGCCGCGTCGACGGTGTCGAAGGCGAGCGAGCACATGGGGTGCATCGCGAGTTCCTGCGCGGCCGGGCCGGCGCCGAGGAACCGGGCGAGCGCGGGCCCGTCGTCGAGCACGAGGAGCCCGGAGGTGTCGACGCGGTGGTCAATCGGGCCCTGACCCATGCTGGCGGCGACGACGAGGCGGTCGCCGGGGCGCAGCTGCCGCTCGACGCGGGCGAGCTGGCGGTCGGCCAGGGTCATCGCGGTGTCGCAGAAGGTGGCGTAGACGGGGTCGGGCTCGTAGTCGAACGAGGCCGCGTACTCCGGGAGGGCGTCGCCCCAGTAGCGGTGCATCATCGCCGCGACGTGGTTGGTGAAGAACGCCGAGAACCGCGGACGGTGGGTGCGGTGCAGCCGCCAGTAGAGGTCGAAGGCGGGCAGCACCTGCATCATCGGGCGCGCGGCCTGGAACCGGGGTTCGCGGCGCTCCTGCACGAGATGGGCGGCGAGCCGTGTGGCGGAGGCCGGGGTGAGGCCCCGCCTGATCAGGTCGATCCCGGTCCGCGCGAGATCCGTCGCGGAGAGCGGGGCGTCCGAGGAGTAGGCGTTCTCCGACGTCATCTTGAGGTTGAACCGCTGGAAGGTGCCCAGCTCGGGCGGCTCGGTGGCGGCGTCGCGGGCGAAGGTGTCGGGCACCGAGAAGCCGCCGCTGCGGTGCCCCCGCGGCGGCCACGTCTGAAGCAGGCCGAACGTGCCGACGCGGATGCCGGCCTCGTCGAGGGGCTCCCACAGGTCGACGCCGCGGAAGGTGGCCGGGTCCTGCCCGAGCTCGAAGCTGTTGTGGTCGGCCGCGTACATCGAGCGGTGGACCGTCGGCCAGGTCCGCCACGGGCTCAGGTGCGCGGCGTCCTCGTTGACCGTCGTCCACGTGGTGCCCTCGCGCAGGAGCCGCGCGATGGTGGAGCGGGGGTGGTCGGCGACGTACGCGTCGACCAGACGCCAGGGAACCTCGTTGAGCTCGTAGAGCACGACGGTCGGTTCTCGCATCCAGGGGACCTCCGGCCGAGTGAATGAGCCCGCTTATGTCGGACGCGGACGAGACGTCAGTCGCTCGAACGAGTGACGTCGTTACAAGACACGGATCTCTCCGTGGCGAGTTCGTCACCTGGCGTGTCCACCTTGTCGGCTTGGCCGGAAGTGCCCCGTCCCCTCGTCGGGGGACGGTGGTGTCGTCCCCCGGTGTGGCTGCTCGGAGGACGGGACGGCCCCGGTCGCGGCGGCAGAGTTCTCCCTGTCAGCACGGGAGCCGCCCATCAGGCCCCTCCCGCACCGCCTCCCTCACCCTCGGGAGCTCGTCATGCGCCTCACCCGGATCGCCGCCACCACCCTGATCGCCGGCTCGCTCGCCCTCGCCGGGACCGGCGTCGCCCTCGCCGACACCGTCACCCCGGTCACCAACTCGTCCGCCGTCTCCGTCGTCTCCGAGCCCGGGGTCCTGACGCTGTCCGCGTCCTCGGTGAAGCCCGGCGCACAGGTCACCTTCTCCGGCACCTTCGCCGAGCCCGCCGCCTCGACCGCGACCGGCCCGATCACCGTCACCTCCCCCGCCTTCGCCGGGCCCGCGACGCTGTCGCGGTCGAACCCGGAGGCGTTCGACGGGTCGGCCACGATCGCGAGCGGCGCTCACGCCGGCACCTACACCGTCACCGCGTCCTCCTCGGCGGGGACGGTCACCAGCCGGATCACGGTCGTCGGCACCGTCCCGCCGCCGGTCCCCGCACACCACTCGACCGCCGCCGGGACGCACACCGCCGGGCACCACACGACGGCCGAGGAGTCCACCGACACGACCAGCACCGACGCCGTGAGCGCGACCCCCGTCGACCCGGCATCCGGGCCGGACCTGCTGCCCTGGGTCCTCGGGGGCACCGGCCTGGTCGTGCTCGCCGGGGGCGGCGCCTACGCGCTGGGCCGCGGCCGGCGCTCCGTGCCCGCGGCGCCGCGCCGGGAGGACGACCGCGAGCCGCGCACCGAGGTCATGACCCGGCGCTGAGCTCCGCACCACCACGCCGGAACCGGGTCGGATGGACCCGGTCCCGGCGTTCTCGGCGTCCGGCGAGCTTCCAGCTCCGACCGGCTCTCCCCGAACCGGGTCAGGACGACTCGGTCCGGCGGTCGCCGTCCGAGCCGCGCAGGCGCCTGCCGACCGCCGACCCGTCACGCTTTAACCGTCGACGCTGCCCTGGTTCACCGGTTCGGCGTAGTCCAGCGGCGCCTCGCCGTGTACGTCGTCGGGCTCGACTCGGTGCCGCGCAACATTGGTTTCGTGCACGTAGTCCGTACGAAACCGCGCTGACTTTCATGCCTTGCCGCAGCACCAGTGCTGTTACCCGCATCGCAGGAACAACACGATCGATGTCGGGATCATGTCGTCCGGAAAACACGTGGTGACAACGCGGGTATCGCATTGTTCGCCCGGTTGCCTGCCTGCACTCTGCGACATGACCGCACTTTTCTCGGCCACTCGGCGTATGCGTGGCTGCGTCAGAAGGAGCCCTCCCTCGTGAAACTCCCCGTTGCTCTCGCGATCGTCGTCGGCGTCGTCGGCGGCATCCTGACCTGGCTGTACGCGGGACCGCTCGCCGCTCTGGGGCTGTTCGTCCCGGCGACCTTCATGGGTGCCGCGTGCTACTTCGCGGCGGGCGGCGACCTGCCGGCGCTCAAGAAGTCCATGCCCGCGAACATCTGGGGCGTCGTGATGGGGACGATCACGCTGATCGTCGCGGGCCTCGTCTCCGGGCCCGCGCTGACCGGTGTCGTCGTGGGTGCCGGGACCCTGATCCTCATTCTCGGCGCGCTCGTGCCGCTGCTGGAGTTCGTGCCCGGCGCCGTCATCGCCTTCGCCATGACCGTCGGGTGGGGGCTGCTCACGAGCGCCTCGGGCACCGACTTCGCGTTCGCGACCGGACCCTTCACCGTCATGCTCATCTCGTTCGTGATCGGCGGCCTCTACGGCTGGGTCGGCAGCATCCTCGTCGGCAAGCTCATGGGCGCCACGAGCTCCTCGGCGAAGGCCCCTGCCGCCAAGGCCGCCTGACCGGCTCCGGATGTGGCGCCGACGGCCACCGGCCGTCGGCGCCTCGGGCTCAGCAGGACACGATCTCGAGCTCGTTCTCGAGCCCGACGAGGTCCTGGGCGTTGCGGGTGTAGAGCCGATCGGCGTGGGCGTGTGCCGTGGCCGCGATGAGCAGGTCCATGCTCCGGGGCCGCGGACTGCGGCCCACCTCGGCTACCGCCGACGCGAGCAGGCCGTAGCTGGTGGCGACCGCGTCGTCGACCGGGATGGCGTCGAAGAGACGGCGGATCGCCGTGAGCCGCCGCAGCCGTTCGCCCCGTACATTCCGGTCGCGCCCGACCAGCACGCCGTAGTGGAGTTCGGCGAGCGAGATCGTGCTGACGGCCAGCTCCCCCTCGAGCTCCGCGACGTCCATCCCGATCAACACGCTCGTGTCCAGGACGGCCCTCACCGGTCGCCCCACGGATCGCGGATCTCCTGGTCGATCAGCTCGCGGTCAGCCGTCCAGTCGGGGTCCTGGGCGCCGTCGAACACCTCGGCGACGTCCGCCCACGTCCGCCAGCGCCGTGATTCCGCGGGCACGAGCACCGCACTCGGGCGGCCGGACACCGTGACCTCGATCCGCTCGCCGTTCTCGACCCGGCGCACGAGTTCGGACGCGTTCTGCCGCAGTTCGCGCAGTCCCACGGACTCCATGTCGCCAATGTAGCACCTGTGCTACCTCGGTACGTCGGGCAGGACGAGGCGGTACTCCGGCGGCACTGATGACGCGGCGAGACCTGCGCGTGACGCACACACTCCGGCCGGTCCGGCGGTCGACCCGCGCGATCCCGACGCGTGACGCACACATCCGACGGCCGTGTGTGCGCGACGCGCAGGGGTCGCCGCCGCCGGGTCGTCCGGTCCTCGAACCGTGTGCGCGACGCGCAGGTCGGGCCCCGGAGCGTCGGACGCTCACGCGGCGAGCAGCACCGTCCCCCGGGACCCGGCGCCCCGGCTGAGGTCGGCGCGGGCCGGCCCGATCAGGTCGCTCCGGGCGAGACGTCGGCGCCTGCCACCCTGGCCGCGTGGACCACCCGCTCACCGTCACCGACGACCCGCCGTACGACGACGTCGCCGACCTCAAGGCGGCGCTGCACGCCGAGATCCCCGAGCGGCCCGACGGCGGCTACCGCACGCTCGCGGTCCTCGCCCACGACGACGGGCTCGTCGGTGGCCTCGCCGGCTACACCCACTTCTCGTGGCTCTATGTCGAGCAGCTCTGGGTCGACGCGTCCCGGCGCGGCACCGGCCTGGGCTCCGCACTCCTCCGCGCGGCGGAGGACGAGGCCCGGCGTCGGGACTGCCGCGGGGTCTGGCTCGACACCTACAGCTTCCAGGCCCGCCCCTTCTACGAGGCACACGGCTACCGGCTCTTCGGCGAACTCGCCGACTACCCGCCCGGCCACGCCAAGTACTTCCTCACCAAGGCGCTCTGAATCAAGCAGCTCTGACCCGTTCCCGACGACGGGTCTCACCTCGGTGACGATGCTCCCGATCCCTGGTGGCCGCGTCGTGACCTGATCACCGCCGACCGCACGAGAACGACCGCCGATCGCGACTGTCCTACTCCGGACGGAGTAGTGCCCCGGGTGTTTTACACGCTTCGGAGCGTGCTCATGACATCACGCTCCGCTTCCACGCCGACCTCCCTCCGCCTCCGGTCCCTGCTCGTCGCCGGCCTCGCCGCCGGGGCGCTCAGCGCGATCGCCCCGGTGGTGACCAGCCCGGTCCTCCCCGTCGGGACCGCGACCGCGCTCGACCCGGCCCAGAACCAGGACCTCCTCGTCCCGGCCGGCTCGCTCGCCACCACCCTGACCGACCCGGCGAAGCGCGCAGGCGTCGTCGACCGCCTGACCGCGGCGGCCGGACGGACCGCCGAGGAGGAGGGCGGGATCGTCGCCCGATCGCTCGCAGCGGCGTCCGCCGGCGACCCCGACGCCGCCCGCACCCTGATGGACCGCCAGCTCGTCGGCTACGCCAACGCCCTCCAGCCGCAGTGGGACGCGTACCGGGCCACGGGCGCCTCCGGCAGCTTCGGCCGCTTCCTCGCCGACCGCGCCCCCGAGGTCAGCGCCGCCCTGGTGGGCGTGAGCGACCGGTTCGCCGCGGCCGCCGACAGCGTCGGGGCCCGCGTCACCTACCAGCTGGCCCGCTCCGGCGCGAAGGACAGCATCACCGCGGCCCTGCCGGAGATGGGCACCATCGTCGAGGACGCGATGCGGTGATCGGGCGCCGAGGGGCGGACCGTCGTTTGGCGGTCCCCCTCCTCGCACACCCCGTCGACGACCCGGCGCTGCTCCGTCCGCGCGGCCGGGTCGCCCGACGACCCGGAGGTCACCGATGACCGCTGCACCCGACGCCGACGTCCTCACCAGCCTGCTGCGCCACCTCGACGAGCACCTCGGCGACTCCCACGCCGAGGGCGGCGCCGACGTCCCGCCCCCGGACTGGACCGTCGACGGCGTGCAGATCGACCCCGAGCAGCGCGCCCGGGTGGTGACCGAGGCGGCCGAGGCCGGCTACATCGAGATCACCCACCAGGACCGCTTCCCGCTGCCCACGGCGATCACGCCGGAGGGTCGCCAGCTCGCGCGGCGCGAGGGCGCCGGCTGAGGGTGGGTCCGGAGCGGTGCGGTCGCCCTACCGCACCCGCACCCCCGCGTCGCGGGCGGCGGCCACGAACTCCGAGACCGTCGAGGGCACGTTGCCCGACCGGTGCGCCACGCCCAGTGACAGCCGCAGCGGCGCGCCCCGCAGCGGCCGGTAGACGACGCCGTCGCGGTTGAGCTGCTGCGCCTCCGCGGCGATGAAGCCGAGCCCGACGCCGGCCGCGACCAGGCCGATGATCGTCTGCGCCGGGTGGGCCTCGACCGCGATGTCGAGCGGGAAGCCGGCGTCGCGGCACAGCGCGATGAGGGTGTCGTGCAGCTGCGGCGCGATCCGGCGCGGGAACACGACGAACTGCTCGCCCGCCAGCTGCGCGAGGTCCAGGGCGTCGTGCGCTGCCAGCGGGTGCGCCTCGGGGAGCGCGATCCGGAAGGCCGGTCGGGCGACCTCCTCCGCGACCAGCGCCGGGTCGTCCAGGGGCGGGTGGATCAGCGCCACGTCGATGTCGCCGGAGCGCAGCTGGGCCTCCTGCTCGGACATCGACAGCTCCGCGACGACGACGCCGATCCCGGGCATCCGCTCCCGGAACAGCGCCACCACCTCGGGCAGCAGCACGTAGAGCGCGGGCGCGGTGGCGCCGACGACGATCTGCCCGATCTCGCCGCGGTGCGTGCGCTGCGCGAGCGCCACCGAGTGGTCCCACTGCCGCAGCAGCTTGCGGGCCTCGTCGAGGAACACCTCCCCCGGCCGGGACAGCGCGACGCTGCGCCGGGTGCGGTGCGCGAGAGACACCCCCATCTCGTGCTCGAGCGCCCGGATCTGCTGGCTCATCGCGGGCTGGCTGATGTGGCACCGCTCGGCGGCGCGGTGGAAGTGCAGCTCCTCGGCCAGCGCGACGAAGCATTCGAGACGGAACCGGTCCACACCCGCCGTCCTACCCGTGACAGCTCCTGCTTATCAAGAGAGCCGGAAAGAGAGTTGGACCTGATCTGAGGGCCGGACCTAGCGTGCGCTGCGTCACCGACGACGAGGAGCCACAGCGCATGCCAGCCCCACCCGACGACCCGCTCGCGATCCGCATCACCGCGGTGGAGACGGTGGTCGTCAACGCCGAGATGCGGAACTGGGTCCTGGTCAAGGTCCGGACCGACGTCGACGGCCTGGTCGGCTGGGGCGAGGCCAGCCTGAACTGGAAGACCCGCGCCGTCGTCGGCACCGTGGAGGACCTCGCCACGATGATCGTCGGTCGGGACCCGCGGGACATCGAGCAGCTGCTGCGGATCATGACCAAGCACAGCTACTACCGGCTCGGCATCGTCGGGACGACCGCGATCAGCGGGATCGAGCACGCGCTCTGGGACATCCTCGGCAAGTCGCTCGGCCAGCCCGTGTGGCGGCTGCTGGGCGGGCGGGTCCGCGACCGGGTGCGGGTCTACACCCACCTCGGGCTGGGCGACATGCGCTCGGTGTACGAGACCTTCGACGCGACCGCGATCAAGGAGAAGGCCGCAGCCGTCGTCGAGAAGGGGTACGACGCGCTCAAGGTGGTGTTCGTCCCCTACGGCCACCACCTCACGGTCGCCCGGGAGCGACGCCAGGTGGACGAACTGATGGCGGCGCTGCGCGACGGCGTCGGGCCCGACGTCGACATCATGGTCGACTTCCACGGCCGCCCGGCCTCCCCCGCGGCCGCACTGCAGTACATCGAGGTCCTCGAGCCCTACGACCCGCTGTTCTGCGAGGAGCCCGTCGCTCCTGGCGACACCGAGGCGCTGCGCTGGGTCTCCGAGCACACCTCGGTGCCGCTCGCGACCGGCGAGCGACTCGTCGGGCTGCGCGAGTTCCTCCCCGTGCTGGCCTCGAAGGCGATCGCGGTGGCGCAGCCGGACCTCAACCACACCGGCGGCCTGCTCGAGGGCAAGCGCATCGCGGCCCTCGCCGACGTCGAGCAGGTCGGGATCGCCCCCCACAACCCGAACGGTCCGATCGCGGGGGCCGCGGCCCTGCACTACGCGGTCAGCACCCCCAACTTCGTGATCCAGGAAGAGATGAGCGGTGCCGTGAGCTGGTACGACGACGTGGTCTCCACGCCGATGACGCGCGAAGGCAGCCACTGGCTGGTCCCGGAGGCCCCCGGCCTCGGCGTCGAGGTCGACGAGGCCGAGGCGGCGAAGCACCCCTACGAGCCCGAGATCCCGCAGAGCAGTGCCGCCGTCCTGCCCGACGGAACGGTGGTCGACTGGTGAGCGACCTCCGCACCTTCTCGACGCCGGGTGGTCCCCACAACGCCACGCCGCCCCGGATCGTCTTCGGGCCCGGCTGCGCCGGCACGCTGCGCGCCGAGGTCGAGCGCCTCGGGGCGAGCCGCGCCCTCGTCGTCACCACCCCCGGCCGGACGGCCCTCGGCGAGCGCTTCGTCGCCGACCTCGGTGACCGGAGCGCCGGCCTGCTGCCCGAGGCCGTCTCGCAGGTCCCGATCGAGCTCACCGCCACCGCCGAGGCCCGGGCGAGGGAGCTCGGCGCGGACTGTCTCGTCGCCGCCGGTGGCGGGGCGGCCACCGGCCTCGCCAAGGGCATCGCCTACCGCCACGCGCTGCCGATCATCGACGTCCCGACGACGTACTCGGGCTCGGAGATGACGGCCTTCTGCGGCATGACGATCGACGGCGTCAAGTACATGCACCAGAGCCTGGACATGCTCGCGTCCACGGTGCTCTACGACCCGGAGCTGTCGGTCGGCCTGCCCGTGCGGGTCAGCGCCGCGAGTGCCATGAACGCCCTCGCGCACTGCATCGACGCGGTCTACCTGCCGTCGACCAGCCCCCTGCTCGTCCCCGCCGCCGTCGAGGGGGCGCGCGTCGTCTGCGACGCCCTCCCCCGCCTGCTGGCCGCGCCCGACGACCTCGGCGTGCGCTCCGACCTGCTCTACGGCGCCTACCTCGCGGGCGCCGCCCTGACCGGCGGGTTCGCCCTGCAGCACGCGGTGGCGCACACGCTGGGCGGGAGCTACGACGTCGAGCACGGCACCGCGCACGCCGTCGTCCTGCCCTACGTCACGGCCCACCTCCTGGAGCGGGCCCCGGAGTCGCTGGGGCTCGTCGCCCGGGCGGTCGGTACCACCGACCTCGCCGGGCACCTGTGGGACCTCGCCACGGCGGCGGGCCTGCCCGTCCGGCTCGCCGACGTCGGCGTCGGCCGGGAGGCGGTGGAGCGCATCGTCGAGATCACCACCGGCGGCCACGGCTCCGACCCGTGGGAGGGCCGCAACCCGGCGCCCGTCGAGGAGGCGCCGGTGCGCGCGATCCTCGAGGCGGCCCTGGACGGCGGCCGGCCGTGACCGTGTTCCTCGTCGGCGAGGCGGCCACGCACGCCGACGACCTGACCGCGCACCTCGACCCGTCGCACGAGGTGGTCGCCCTCCCCGCGGACGCCGCGACCACCGACGCGCACGACGACCGCATCGGCGCGGACGACGTCGTCGTCTCGCTGCGGTTCCGGCGACCGTCGGGGCGGATGCCGTCGTTCCGGCTGCTCCACGTGCCGGGCGCCGGGCTCGACGGGATCGACCTCGAGAACCTGCGCCCGGAGACCGCCGTCGCGAACGTCTTCGAGCACGAGATCCCGATCGCGGAGTTCGTGCTCGCCCGGCTGCTGGACTGGGAGATCCGGGCCGGCGAGATGACGGACCGCTTCTCCGCGGACGCGTGGCCGGAGCAGTACCGCCACCGGGTCCCGCACGGCGAGGTGCACGGGAAGACCCTCGGGCTCCTCGGCTACGGGCGGATCGGCCGGGCCGTCGCGGCCCGGGCGTCGGCGTTCGGGATGCGGGTGCTCGCCCTCGACGACCACGCCCTCGACGACCGGACGACCACCGTCCTCCCACCCGACCGGCTCCCCGAGTTCCTGGCCGACGTGGACTTCCTCGTCGTCGCCTGCCCGCTCACCGAGCAGACGACCGGGCTGGTCGACCGTGCCGCGCTCGCCGTCATGAAGGCGCAGGCGGTGGTGATCAACGTGTCCCGTGCCGAGGTCGTCGACGAGGACGCGCTGTACGAGGCGCTCACCTCCGGCGCGATCGGTGGCGCGGTCCTCGACGTCTGGTACCGCTACCCCAGCTCCTCGGAGCCGGATCCGGCCCCGGCCCGCCGGCCCTTCTGGGACCTCCCGAACGTCTGGTGCACGCCGCACTCCAGCGCGTGGACCCGGGAGCTCTCGCAGCGCCGGTACGCGGTGATCGCCGCGAACATCAACCGCCTCGCCACGGGCGGCCCGCTCTCCCACCTCGTCCGCCCGTCCCGGGGCCTGCCGGCCCCGTCCCTCCAGGAGCGCCGATGACCGCCGCTGCCCCCTCCTCCACCGACATCTGGGAGGAGTCCCGACGACGGCTCATCCCCGGCACGATGGTCGGGAGCCTCATCGAGTGGTACGACATCGCGATCTACGGCCAGGCGGCGGCGCTCGTGTTCGGCGCGCTGTTCTTCCCGTCGTTCTCCAGCACCGCCGGGCTGGTCGCCGCGTTCGCGACGTTCGGCGTGGGGTACTTCGCCCGGCCGATCGGTGCCGCGATCTTCGGGCACGTCGGTGACCGCTACGGCCGCCGGATCGCCCTGGTCGCCACGCTACTGCTCATGGGGGTCGCCACCACCCTGATCGGGCTGCTGCCGACCTACGCCGCGATCGGGGTGGGCGCGCCGATCCTGCTCGCGGCGCTCCGGCTGTTGCAGGGCCTGGCGGTCGGCGCGGAGTACGTCGGGGCGGTCACGATGGTCGCCGAGTTCGCCCCGCGCCCACGCCGGGGCTACTTCTCCTCGCTCCCGGCCGCCGGGGTGTTCCTCGGCATCGGCCTCGCGGCCGCGGTCAGCGGCGCCGTCGCGCTGCTGCCGCAGGAGCAGCTCCTGAGCTGGGGCTGGCGCATCCCGTTCCTGCTCAGCATCATCGTCGTCGCCGTCGGACTGATCATCCGGCTGCGCGTCCCCGAGTCGCCGGTGTTCGCCGACCTCAAGGCCGCCCGCGCCGAGACCCGCGTCCCGGCCGCCGACATGATCCGGGCGATGCCGAAGCGGCTCCTGCTCGCGATGGTGGCCAACGGACCGCTGGCGTTCAACATCTACGTCGTCCAGACCTACGCGCTGAGCTACCTGAAGACCAAGGGCGTCCCGAGCTCGACGTCGCTGCTGGCGCTGCTCGTCGGGTGCGCGGTCGGTGCCCTCGCGATCCCGCTGGTCGGGCGCTGGTCGGACGTCGCCGGACGACGGCCCGTCTACGTCGTCGTCTCCGGCTTCTGCGCGCTGATCTCGTTCCCGTTCTTCTGGATGCTCGACACGACGAACCCGGCCCTGATCGTCCTGGCGTTCGCCCTGGCCCTGGGCGGCGGCTGCCTCGCGATCTTCGGGTCGCAGGCCGCGTTCTTCGCCGAGCTCTTCCCGGCGCAGTACCGCCTGAGCGGGTTCGGGCTGAGCCGCGAGATCCCCGGCGCGGTCCTGGCCGGCCCGGCTCCGGTGATCGCGGTCGGGCTCGTCGCCGCCGTGGGCGGGCCGTGGCTGCTCGCCACCGCGATGGTCGTCGTCGCCGTCGCGAGCCTGCTGGCCGTGCTCGCCCTGCCCGAGACCCGCGGGGTGGACCTCGACCCGGTCGTGGGGCCGGTCGAGGCCGACACCCCGGGGCACGGCGTCAGCCGCTGACGAGCGCGCGCCGCGCGGGGCCCGCCCGGCCCGCGCGGCGCGGGACGTCCGTGGCACCGTGATCGCCCCGGTCCCCGAGCGGAGGGTGCTCCATGTCGACGCCCCGTCACGACACCATCGCCGTCACCGGCGCCACCGGGGAACTCGGCTCCCGGGTGGCCCGGCACCTCGCCGAGCGGGACGCGCCCCAGCTCCTGCTCGCCCGTGACCCCGCCCGGCTCCCCCGGCTCCGGGGCGCACAGCCCCGCGGGCCCGCGGCCTACGACGACGGCGAGGCGATGCGCGTCGCCCTCGACGGCGCCCGGACCCTCGTGCTCGTCTCCGGCCGCCCGACCGGCCGCCGCCTGGAGGAGCACGCCACCGCCGTCGAGGCAGCGGTCGCCGCCGGGGTCGAGCGCGTGATCTACGTGTCGCTGCTGGGCGCTGCCCCCGACGCCACCTACCGCAACGCCCGCGACCACTGGCTCACCGAGCAGTACCTGGAGTCGGCCCCGGTCCGGCACACGATCGTCCGGGCCGGGATCTACGCCTCCACCCCGGCCTCCCTGGCCGACCACGACCTCGTCGTCCGCGGCCCCGGCGGCTCCGGCCGGACCGCCTTCGTCGCCCACGAGGACATCGCCGCCGTGATCGTCGCCCTGGCCCTCGACGCTCCCGACGACCACGAGGGCGCCGTCCTCGAGGTCACCGGCCCGGAGGCGCTCACCCTCGCCGAGGAGGTCGAGCAGGTCGCCCTGGCCAGCGGCCGGCCCTACCGGTACGAGCCCGAGACCCCCGAGGAGGCCTTCGACCGCCGCTATCGGCTGGGGCTCTCGGGCGAGCAGATCGAAGCCTGGATCTCCTGGTACCTCGCGATCGCCGAGGGCGGGCTCGCCGCGGTCACCGACGTCGTCCCCCGCCTGACCGGCGCCCCCGCGACCCCGGTGTCCGCGATCGACTGGTGGCCCCCGCCCGGCCGGGCCAGCTGAGCCCGCAGGCCGCTCACCACCGGCCCTCGAGGTCCAGCCGGTAGACGCCCGCCGCCGTCCCGGCGAAGAGCGCGCGGCGCTCCGCGTCCGAGCAGTGGCGGGTGATCGTCCGGTAGGCGCTCAGGATCGTCGGGAAGGGGCCGACGCGGTCGGTCGGGAGGTTGCTCCCGAACATCACGCGGTCGGCGCCGAAGAGCTCGACGGTCTCCTCGACCCAGGGGCGCCACTCCTCGGCGAGCACGTCGGGGCCCACCGGCGGGTCGGCCCGGTAGGACGCGGAGCCCGACAGGACGGTGCCCAGGCCGCTCATCTTCACCGTCACCTCCGGGCAGCGGGCGAGCTCGGCCATGTGCCGTCGCCACGCGGGCAGCTGGTCGGCCATCCGTCCGGCGTGGCGGCCGGTCCCCACCGGGTTGCCGAGGTGGTCGAGCACGATCCGGGTGTCGGGGAAGGCCCGGGCGAGGTCGACGACGTCGGCGAGCTGCGGTGCGAGGACGAACGCGTCGAACACCAGGTCCAGCGGCCCGAGGTGGGCGAACCCGGCCCGGAAGCCCGCGTCGGCGTAGAGGTGGGGCGGCAGGTCGAACAGCCCACCGAGGACGGCCGGGTCCTCGTCCCACAGGGCGGCCTGGCGGATGCCCCGGAACCGGTCGGGCGCCGCCGCGAGGTGCGCCTCGAGCACCTCCCGGACGCGGTCGCCCCGGCGCAGGTCGGCGTTCCCGACGATGGCCGCGGCGATCCGCCCGTCGCCCTGCCCGGCGAGGAACTCGGTCTCCCCCACCGGGCGCAGGTGCTCCGGGCCCGAGGTCCGGTACCGCGTGTGCCCCTCCACGGCGACCGTCGCGACGACGCGCTCCTCGCCGACCAGCTCGGCGTAGTCGTCGGCGAGGAGGGTCCGCCGGCCCCAGAGGGCAGCCATGCGGTCGTCGGCGTCCTCGACGAGATGGTGGTGCGCGTCGACGACCGGCAGCTCGGGTTCCCTCACCGGACGGGCACCAGCGACCCGCCGAGCAGGTCGGCGAGGTCCGCGTACGCGTCCAGGGGCAGCACCTGCGCCACGTACTGGTCCGGGCGCACGACGACGAGGCAGCCCTGCTCGCGGTCCACCTCGCGCCGGTCGAACAGGTCCTCGCCCGGGCGGGGGCAGAACGTCTTCTCGTAGTCGACGAGCCCGAACCGACCCTTGCGGGGCAGGAGGACCGGGGGGAGATCGTGCACCTCGACGTCGCGGTGGCCCTGCTGCAGGACCGCGCGGACGTCGACCACCGCGTCCGGGTCGGCGGTGGGCGGGGTGAACCGGGCGACGAGGTCGGGGAGGACGTCGCAGAGGGCCCGGAGCCGGGAGTCGGCGGCGGCGGGGTGGGCGCGGTCGGCGAAGGCGTAGAGCCGCCAGGCGCCGTCCGCGCGGGCGGCGTGGCCGAGGTGCATCGGCTTGGCGTCGGCCAGCCGGACGACCGGCGCGGAGTGGAACCGCATCCCGACCGGGAAGCCCTCGGCCAGGTGCTGGTGCGCGGGCTCGCCGGTGAGCACGGACGGCCCGTACCGCACCGCGACCCCGGCGGTGTAGCGACCCTGCTCCCGGAAGTAGTGCTGGAACTTCTCCGGCTCGGCGTCCCGGTCGCTGAACAGGGCCGCGAACTCGCGGTCGAACTCGATCAGCCGCTGCGCCACGGCCTGGCGCTCGGTGGAGTAGGTCCGCAGGATCTCCGGGCGGGACGTCCCCCGCAGGACGGTGCCGAGCTTCCAGCCGAGGTTCCAGGCGTCGGCCATCGACACGTTCATCCCCTGGCCCGCCTTGGCGCTGTGGGTGTGGCAGGCGTCGCCGGCGATGAACACGCGCGGCAGCCGGGCGGCGGCATCGTCGGGAAGGTCGTCGGGGAGGTCGTCGGGAAGGTCGTCGAAGCGGTCGCAGACGCGCTGGGCGATCTCGTAGACCGCCCACCACCCGACGTCGCGCACGTCGATGCGGTAGGGGTGCAGGATCCGGTCGGCCACCTCGGCGAGCTTCTCCGGGGTGACGCTGCGGTCGCGCAGCATCGCGCTGTCGCGGTCGTTGTCCAGCTCGATGTAGAGCCGCACCAGGTAACCGCCCTCGCGCGGGATGATCAGGATGCTGCCCGCGGCGGAGCTGATCGCGGACTTCAGCCGGATGTCGGGGAAGTCGGTCACGGCGAGCACGTCGAGCACCCCCCACGACTGGTGCGTCGAGTCCCCCTGCAGCCGCGCGCCGATGGCCTTGCGGATCGCGCTGCGCGACCCGTCGCAGCCCACGACGTAGCGGGCGCGGACCGTGCGGGTCCCGCCCCCCTCGATCTCCTGCAGGGTGACCGTCACCGGGTACTCGGCCGCCGGGTCGGGGTCGACCTGCACGCCGGTCGCGTGCAGCCCGTACCAGGGCTCGGCCCGGCCGGCCGAGCGCGCCGTGTGCTCGCGGAGGAAGGCGAGCATGCGGGCCTGGTTGACGATCATGTGGGGCATCTCGGAGATGCCCTCCTCCACGTCGTCGACCCGCCCGGTCCGCACGATGGACGCCTCGTCCTGCGGGTCGGGCCGCCAGAACGTGACCTCGTTGACCTGGTAGCCCTCCGCGATGACCTGGTCCGCCAGGCCGAACGCCTCGAACATCTCCACCGTCCGGCAGGCCACCCCGTCGGCCTGGCCGACCGCGAGCGGACCGTCGCGCCGGTCGACGAGGACCGTGCGGACCTCGGGGAACGCCGCGAGCTGGGCCGCGAGCACCAGCCCGGCGGGTCCGGCGCCGACGATCAGGACGTCCGTCGTGTCCGGGGGCTGCTCACCGCGCTCGGGCGCCACCGGGAGCGGACGGGCGATCCGGGGGTCCCCGGGCTCGTAGCCGTCGAGGTAGAACTGCATGCGGGTCGACTCCTCGTCTCGGGCCTGCCCCGCATCCTCCGGCCACTCCCCGCCGGGCCGCGATCTTTTCTGTCCTGAGGAACGCCGTCCAGCGGACGCCGTGTTCTGGCTTACAGAATCTTCTTCCTCCCCGAGGGGCTCCCGGCGAGTCTCGTCACCGACGACGAGGTGAGGAGCCCGCATGGACGCGGTCCAGACGCCGACCCGGACGGAGCCGGATTCCGGCCACCTGGCCGTGCGCGACCGGAGCTGGAACCTCCTGATCGGCGGGGAGCTCCGGCCGGCCACCGGTGGACGCACCTACGCCCGGATCAGCCCGTTCCTCGGCGAGCCGATCGCCACCGTCCCCGACGCGGGGATCGAGGACGCCGACGCCGCGGTCGCGGCGGCCCACGCCGCCCGCCGGATGTGGCGACTGACGCCGGCGCCGCAGCGGGCGGCCGCCGTCGTGGAGGCAGCGCGGATCATCGCCGAGCACGGCGAGGAGCTCGCCCTGCTCGACACCATCGACGCCGGGTCGCCGCTCGCGAACTCCCGCACGGACGTCCAGATCACGCTCGCCCAGGCGCGGCTGTTCGCCGGGCTCGCGCTGGAGATGAAGGGCGACACCATCCCGGCCAGCGCCGGCCTGCACCTCACCGTGCGGCAGCCGGTGGGCGTGGTGGTCCGGATCGTGCCGTTCAACCACCCGCTGATGTTCGCCGGCAAGATCTTCGCGCCGCTGGTGGCGGGCAACCCCACGATCCTGAAGCCGCCGGAGGTGGCCCCGCTCTCGGCGTTGCGGCTCGGGGAGCTGCTGCGCGACGTCTTCCCGCCCGGGGTGCTCAACATCGTCGTCGGCAACGGGCCGACCGTCCCGGACCGCCTGGTCCGGCACCCCGACGTCCGGCGGATCGGGTTCATCGGCTCCGAGCGCACCGGCCGGGCGATCCAGCAGGCCGCGGCCGCGTCCGGCATCAAGGACGTCAGCCTGGAGCTGGGTGGCAAGAACGCCATGGTCGTCTTCGCCGACGCCGACCTCGACGCCGCGGCCGACGCCGCGATCCGGGGCATGAACTTCACCTGGTCCGGCCAGTCCTGCGGGTCGAACTCCCGCCTGCTGGTGGAACGGTCGGTGCACGACGAGCTGGTGGACCGGATCGCGGACCGGCTGCGCGGGCACCGCCTCGGCGATCCCCTCGACCCGGCCTCCGAGCAGGGCACCATGATCGACCAGCGGCAGTACGACAAGGTCCTCGGCTACCTCGACACCGCGAAGCGCGAGGGCGCCACGGTCGTCACCGGGGGCGGCCGCCCCGAGGGCCGGCCGCACGGCCTGTTCATCGCCCCCACCGTGCTCACCGGGGTCCGGGAGGACCACACCGTCGCCCGCGAGGAGATCTTCGGCCCGGTCCTGTCGGTCCTCGCCTTCGACGACGAGGACGACGCCGTCCGGATCGCCAACGACTCGCCCTACGGACTGACCGCGGCCGTCTGGACCCGCGACATCGGCCGGGCCCTGCGCCTGGCCCACGAGCTCGAGGCCGGCTTCACCTGGGTCAACGACTCGGCGAAGCACTTCCCCAACGTGCCCTACGGCGGGGTCAAGGCCTCCGGTGTCGGTCGCGAGGAGAGCCTCGAGGAGCTCCTCAGCTACACCGAACTCAAGTCGATCAACATCTCCTACTGAAGGGCGCCATGAGCGACGACATCCGCGAGCTGGTCTCGCTCGCCTCCCGGGTCCTCGGTGCGGCCGACCACGACGACTTCATCTGGGGTCACGCGTCGGCCCGCGACCCCGAGGGGCGCGGCGCGTGGATCAAGCGCAGCGGCCTCGGACTCGCCGAGGTGAGGCCGGACGACGTGCACCTCGTCTCGCCCGACGGCGACGTCCTCGAGGGCGACGGGCCCCGGCACGTCGAGTTTCCCATCCACACCGAGATCCTGGCGGCGCGGCCCGATGTCGGAGGCGTCGTGCACTCCCACTCGCCGCACGCCGTCGCGCTGGCCGCCGCCGGCGTCGAGCTGCGCCCGGTGAGCCACGCCGCGACCTTCTTCGTGCCCCCGGCCGTCCCCGTCTTCACCGAGACCACCGACCTCATCCGCACGCGGGAGCTGGGCCGCTCGGTCGCGAAGACTCTCGACGACTGCTCGGGACTGTTCCTCGTCAACCACGGCCTCGTCACGGTCGGCCCCGACCTGCAGACGGCCACGTTCGCGGCCCTGCTCCTGGAGTCCGCCGCCGAGCAGATGCTGCGCACGCTCGCCTTCGGCGGCACCCCGCGGTGGACCGACGACGAGGAGGCGCTGGCCAAGCGCGAGCACATCTACCACCCCGCGGCCGTGCACTCCGCCTGGGACCACCTGGTCCGCGGGCTGTCGGCCTAGTCGCACTCCCATCGAACGAGGACGTCCATGGCCAAGCCACGCCACCACGACCCCGACCTGCTGAGCTTCTCCTACTTCTTCCCGACCGGGCAGACCGACCACATCTGGTCCGACGAGGCGGCCGCCGCCACGCCGACCCTCGAGCGGGACGTCTTCCTCGAGATGGCCCGCGCCGCCGAGGAGACCGGGTTCGACTCACTGTTCATCGCCGACACCTGGTCGGGCCACCAGCGGGAGGCCGAACGCCGCGGGCACCAGTCGCCGAAGTACCAGGCCCCGATGCTCGCCATGGGCCTCTTCGCGGTCACGCAGCACCTCGGCGTGATCACGACGATGCACACGAGCCACCACCGCCCCGCCCACGTGGCCCGGGCCGGGGCGACCCTCGACGCCTTCAGCGGCGGTCGGTGGGGCTGGAACGTCGTGACCGGGTTCGGCGACGCCGAGGCCCGTCTGTTCGGCGAGACCGCCATGGCCGGGCACGACGACCGCTACGCCTCGGCCGCCGAGTTCGTCGAGGTCGTCAAGCGGTTCTGGACCGAGGACGAGCCGATCGACCACCGGGGCCGGTTCCACACCGCCCAGGGGCGCATGAAGGCGCCGCGGCCGGTCCAGGAGCCGACGCCGCTGCTCGTCAGCGCAGGCGCCTCCCCGGCCGGCATGGCGTTCGCGGCCGAGCAGTGCGACCAGCTGGTGGTCGCGGGCAACACCGTCGAGAAGATCCAGGCCGTCGACCAGCGGCTCGAGGACCTGCTCGAGACACGGAGCCCGGCCCGGACGGTGAGCACCGCGCCCTTCTCCATCGTCATCGTCCGGGACGGCGAGGGCGAGGCCGAGGAGGAGTACGAGCGGCTCACCGAGACGCTGAACGTCGAGGCCACCAAGGAACTCGCCGCCGACATCCTCGGCGGCGTGGAGTCGATCCGGAGCGCCTTCGCCGGTCAGGACCCGCAGGAGGCCGCCAAGGCCTGGGGCAGCGGCCGCGGCATCCTGAAGTTCCTCGGTACGGCGGAACAGGTCACCGAGCAGCTCGTCGAGCTCAAGAAGGAGACCTCGACCCAGAACCTGCTCGTCAACTTCCCGCTGTGGAACCCGGACGAGGTCCGGTCCTTCCGCAGCGTCCTCGACCACTGCCGGGACGCCGGAATCTGGCTCCCGCCGAGCGAGCGGAGCTTCTCGTGGTGACACCGACGTCGACCACCCCCATGGTCGCGACCGACGACGGCGAGCTGGCCGGGCTGACCCCGGCCGAGGGCGTGCGCGCCTTCCTCGGCGTCCCCTACGCCGCCCCGCCCGTCGGCGACCTGCGGTGGCGTCCGCCGCAGCCCGTCGTCCCGTGGACCGGGACGCGGGACGCGACCGGGCACGCGCCCGCCGCGCCGCAGTTCCCGCCGCCGCCGAACTCGCTGTACTCCGGGGGCGAGCAGCGGTTCTCCGAGGACTGCCTGCACCTCGACGTCTGGACCGGCGCCGAGGGCGGGACCGGCCGCCCGGTCCTGGTCTGGCTGCACTTCGGCGCCTACCAGTTCGGGTCGGCGGGCAATCCGATCTACGACGGGACCTCGCTGGCCGCCGCGGGCGTCACGGTGGTCACCGTCAACCACCGGCTGGGCCGGCTGGGGTTCCTCGCGCACCCCGAGCTCACCGCCGAGTCCGGCTACGGCGGCTCCGGCAACTACGGCCTGATGGACCAGATCGCCGCCCTGCAGTGGGTACGGCGCCACATCGCCGCGTTCGGCGGCGACCCCGCCAACGTGACCCTCGGTGGTGTCTCCGCCGGCGGGCACAGCGTGCACAACCTGCGGAGCTCGCCCCTGGCCGCCGGGCTGTTCGACAAGGTCATCGTGTCGAGCGGTCCGGGGATGGGCCCGGCCCTCGACGGCCCCGGTCACCCTGCGAACCCCTCCACGCTCGCCGCGGGCGAGCAGGCCGGCGCCGAGCTGGCGCAGGCCCTCGGCGCGCCGACCCTCGCCGAGCTGCGGGCCCTCCCCGCGGAGCAGCTCATGGCCACCCAGCTGCCGCGGGCCGCGGGCCGCTGGTCGTTCGACCTCGTCCCCGGCGCGGAGGTCGGGCTGGCCCTGTTCGACACCGGCTACCCGGTCATCGACGGCCACGTGCTGCCGCAGGACCCGCTCGCGGCGTTCGTCGCCGGTGAGGTCGCCGACGTGCCGATGCTCGCGGGCAACACCGGCAATGAGGCCTCCGGGCTGCCCTACATCGGCACCCTCGCCGCGTACCGGGCCGACGTCGAGGAGGCCTTCGGCGATCTCGCGGCCGAGGTCCTGGACCTCTACCCGGCGACGACCGACGAGGAGGCGCAGCAGTCGAGCTGGGCCCTGCTCGCCGACCAGGTCTTCGTCTGGTCGACCTGGACGGCCGCCCGCCTGCACCACCGCCGGCTCACCTCGCCGGTCCGCTACCACCGGTTCCTGCGCGTGCCCCCGATCCCGGCGGGCTACGACCTCGTCGAGCGGGAGTACGCGGGCGCCTTCCACGGCGCCGACGTCCCGTACGCCTTCGGCACGCTCGACACCTGGGCCTGGGACTGGACCGACGCCGACCGGGCCCTCTCCGCGCGGGTGCAGCAGGCCTGGGTCGACTTCCTCCGGACCGGCGACCCGACCGCCTCCGGCGCGCTGGACTGGCCGACGCTCGGCGACGGCGTGCTCGCCCTCGACGTCGACCCCGGGCCGGGCGAGGAGCCGCACCCGGCCCGCATGGCGTTCTGGGACCGGTTCCACGGCGTGGCCGACGTGCTCGGCCGATGAGCGAGCCGACGAACGACGACGGAGGACACGACATGGCACCGATCAACGGCGCGGAGTCGCTGGTCCGCACGCTGGTGCGGCTCGGCGTGAAGGACGCCTTCAACATCGTCGGGCTGGGGCTGTTCCCCCTGGCCGAGGCGTTCTACGCGCACCGCGACGAGGTCCGCTACGTCTCGGCGCTCAACGAGACCAACCTGGGGCTCATCGCCGCCGGGTACGCCCGGGCGAACCGCTCGGCCGCGTTCGTCAACGTCTACCACGCCTCCGGGACCGGGCTCGGGATGATGGCGCTGACCACGGCGTGGGCCGACGGCGTGCCGCTGGTCTTCACCACCACCACGTCGAGCCGCGCGCTGGCCGGACGCGACCAGTACGCCGCCGTGCCGCGCGCGGTCACCGAGATGAGCGGCCAGTACACGAAGTGGAGCGCCGAGATCCCGTCCGCGGACCGGATCCCGGAGCTGGTGGAGCGGGCCTTCCAGATCGCGAACACCCCGCCCTACGGGCCGGTGCACCTGGCCTTCCCGATGGACGTCTGGCTCGAGCAGACCGAGGACGTCGAGCAGCGCCGGCCGACCGAGGTGCTCGCGGACGTCGTCGCGGCCCCCGCCGCCGTCGACCGGGTCGCGGAGCTGCTGCGCACCAGTACGCACCCGGTGATGGTCACGGGGGCGGAGGTCGCGCGCTACGGCGCCGTCGAGGCCACGGTGGCCCTCGCCGAGGCGCTCGGGGCGACGGTGCTGCACGAGGACAAGATCGCCGACCTGGGCTTCCCCACCACCCACCCGCAGTTCGCGGGTCGGCTCGGCGCCCACCGCGGCGTCGTCGACCGGGCGGACGTGCTGCTGCTGCTCGGGGTCGAGCTGACCGAGTCGGGGCTGACCCGACCGGTCGAGTTCGGCGACGCCACCACCGTGGTGCTCAGCCCCGACCCGATGCTGCTCACCCGCCAGCTCCGGCCCGACCTCGCCGTCCTCGGCTCCCCGCGCCCCACCCTCGAGGCGGTGACGGCCGCACTCGGTGCCGTTCCCGACGAGGTCCGGGACCGCCGGGCGGCCGCGGCGCGCGAGCTGCACGAGGCGCGGGACGCCCGCAACGAGCGGATCCGCGGCATCCGGTTCGACGCCGAGGAGCTGGCCATCGGCCGAATCCTCACCGAGCTCGAGGCCGCGATGCCGGCGGGCACGATCGTCGTGAACCACTGCGCGTCCGGGGAGCCGTTCGTGGAGGACCTCCTCCCCTACCCCGACACCGACACCTTCTTCGGCATCTCGAGCAAGGCCAGCGCGCAGGGCTGGGGCGGCCCGGCGTCGATCGGGATCCAGCTCGCCCGGCCCGACCGCCGGGTGGTGGCCCTGCTCGGCGACGGCGGGTTCATGTTCTCCTCCACGGCGATCTACGCCGCCGCCCAGCAGGACCTGCCCGTCGTGTTCGTCATCCTCAACAACGGCGGCTGGCGCGACATCGGCGCCCTCGCGACCGTCGCGAAGAGCCCGCTCGTCGATGCCGAGGACGTCATGGGCTGGACCTTCGGCGACCCGCCCATCGACCACGCGGCCTACGCCGCGAGCCTCGGGCTGGAAGGTCGCCGGGTCGCCACCCCGGGCGAGCTGCGTGCCGCTCTGGACAAGGCGTTCGCCGACCGCCGGGCCACGTTGATCGAGGTCGTGAACTCCCCCGAGGACGCCCACGAGTTCTCCCGCGTCTTCACCCAGGCCGACGACTGAGTCGCCGCTTCCCGAGAGGAACGACCACCCATGGCACCTGACCGGCTGTCGATCGGCTACTTCTTCCCCGCGGGCCAGACGAACCACGTCTGGTCCGACGAGGCCGCCCGCCGCACCCCCCGGCTCAACAAGGAGAACCTGCTCGAGCTCGCCCGCACCGCCGAGCAGGTCGGCTTCGACTCGCTGTTCATCGCCGACAACTGGTCGGGTCACCAGCGGGCGGCCGAGGTCGCGGGCCACCAGTCCCCCGCCTACCACGCCCCGCTGCTCGCCATGGGCATCTTCGCCGTCACCGAGCGGATCGGCGTGGTCTCCACCTTCCACACCACCCACCACCAACCCGCGCACGTGGCCCGGATGGGCGCGACGCTCGACTCGTTCAGCTCCGGGCGCTGGGGCTGGAACGTGGTCACCGGGTTCTCCGACGCCGAGGCCGCCCTGTTCGGCGCGGAGTTCGTCGAGCACGACGAGCGCTACGCGATGGCCGCCGAGTTCGTCGACGTGGTCGAGCGGCTCTGGACCGAGCACGAGCCGATCGACCACGACGGGCGCTACTACCGGCTCAGGGGCCGGATCAAGGCGCCGCGGCCGGCGAGCGACCCGCGACCGCACCTGGTCAGCGCCGGCGCCTCCACCGCAGGCACGGCGTTCGCCGCGAACTACTGCGACGAGCTGGTCACCCTCGCGAAGGACGACGACGCCCTGCGCGGCGTCGGCGAGCGGCTCGCCGGGCTCACCGCCGGCAACGGACGCGACGTCTCGGTGACCCCGTTCGCGATCGCCCTCGTGCGCGAGAACGAGGGCGAGGCAGAGGAGGAGTACGCGCGCCTGCTGGAGTCGCTGAACCACGAGGCGGCGTGGGAGATCGCCGGCGACATCCTCGGCTCGATCGAGTCGGCCCGGGCGATGTTCGACAAGCTCGGCGAGGACAAGGCGGTCCGCGCGCTGGGCAGCGGCGAGGCGATGCTGCAGCTGGTCGGCACCCCGCAGCAGGTCGCGGAGCGTCTCGTGCGGTTGACCGGGCAGGACGTGCGGAACATCCTCATCAACTTCCCGCTGTGGAGCCCGGCCGAGCTGCAGGGGTTCCGGGCGGTGCTCGACCTGCTCGACGACGCGGGGGTGCGGTCGCACCCGCAGCCCGGCGACCGCCCCTGGTGATCGCACACGAGAGCGGGGCCACCCTGAGGGTGGCCCCGCTCTCGCACGTCGGGGGCAGGGTCAGCGGGCGGTGACCCCGCCGTCGACCATCAGCGTGGTCCCGGTGACGTAGGAGGCACGGTCCGAGGCCAGGTAGGACACGGCCTCCACGACGTCGTCGGGAGTGGCGTAGCGCCCCATCGGTACCTGCGCGAGGAGATCCCCGGAGGCGGCCGCCCGCGCCTCGGCACCCGCGCCCCGCATCGGGGTCTCCAGGAACCCGACGCCCACCGCGTTGACCCGCAGCCGCGGGGCGTACTCACAGGCCAGGCCCCGGGCCAGGGCCTCCACCCCGGCCTTGCTGGCCGAGTACACCGAGGCTCCGGGCATGCGGCCGAAGCGGGACGCGTGGCTGCTCAGGAACACGATGCTCCCCGAGGGCATCCGGTCGGCGGCCAGCGCGGCGACCCGCGCCGCGCCGGCCAGGTTCACCTCGAGCGTGCGGGCCATCCGTTCCCCGGCCGCCTCGCGCCCCGGCGCGGGCAGGAGCACCCCGTGCGCCAGGACCACCGTCGAGAGCGGGGCGAGCCGCTCGGCCGCGTCGAGGCAGGCCTCGACGCTCGCCGGGTCGGTGACGTCGAGCGGGTGGTGGTGCACCACGTCCGGCACGGTGGCCGCGCCGGACCGGTCGGCCGCGACCACCACGTGGCCGTCCGCCCGGAACCGACGGCACAGGGCGGCACCGAGGGATCCGGTGCCGCCCGTGACCAGGACGGAGGACGTCCTCACCGGCCCGCCGTGCGCGGCAGCGCGAGACCGGCGACCAGGGTGATCAGCGCGACGGCGACGATGTAGAACGACGGCGAGATCGCGAGCCCGGTGGTGCTCACCAGCAGCGTCGCGACGTACCCGCCGGCGCCGCCGAACACCGCGACCGAGATCGCCGACGCGATCGAGACCAGCGCTCCCCGGCGCTGCGTGCCGAACAGTTCGCTGATGGTGGCGGTGCCGGCACCCGCGATCATGCTCGTCGGGACCGCGAAGACGACCTGGACCAGGACCAGCGTGCCGAACGAGGGCAGCGCGACCAGGAGCGCGAACAGCGGCACCGGGAGCACGACGAAGGCGACGGCCGAGCCGACGATGAGCGGACGGCGCCCGACCCGGTCGGACAGGTGCCCGAAGACCGGGATGAGGGCCACCGCGAGGACGCAGCCGATCGCGGTCGCCCACAGGGCCGAGGTCGCCGGGACCTTCGCGAACGTGGCGGCGAAGGTCGGCATGTAGTTGATCGTCACGAACGACGTGACGGCCCACAGCGCCACGACCCCCAGGGCCAGGACGAAGGCCCGACCGACCGGGACCGAGGACTCCGTCCGCGTCTCCGCACCGGTCGCGCGGGCCCGCTCCAGGTCCTCGAACTCCGGGGTCTCCCCGACGGTGCGCCGCAGCACCAGCACGACGAGCGCGAGCAGCGCCCCGAGCAGGAACGGGATCCGCCACGCCCACTCCCGCACCGCGTCCGGCCCGACGACGGAGGTCAGCAGCGACACCACGAGGATGCCGAGCAGCAGGCCACCGTAGGTGCCGACCTGGTGGAAGCTGCCGTAGAGCCCGCGCCGGCCCCGGCTGGCCCACTCGGTGAGGAAGACCGCGGCGCTGCCGAACTCGCCGCCCGCGGAGAACCCCTGCATGAGCCGCCCGAGGACGATCAGGGCGGGCGCGACGGCGCCGATGCTCGCGTAGGTGGGGCTGAGTCCGATGACGAGCGAGCCCGCGGCCATGAGCAGCATCGACAGCAGCATCACGAACCGGCGCCCGCGGCGGTCGGAGACCGGGCCGAGGACGAGCGCGCCGATCGGGCGCGCGACGAAGCCGACCGCGAACACGGCGAACGAGGCCAGCAGCGCGGCGACCGGGTCGGTGCCCGGGAAGAACGCGGCACCGATCGAGGCGGCGAGGAAGCCGTAGACGGTGAAGTCGTACCACTCCATGACGTTGCCGAGCGTGCCGAGGACGGCCGAACGCGTGCGGCCCGCCGCGGGCCGGGAGGTGGAGGGGGGCGCCGTACGCGTCGTCATCGCGGGTCTCCTGCATCGTCGGGGAAAGCCAGGACGAACGGTACGAGCGTTCCGCTCGACGCCCGATACAGTTCTGATGTGAAG
The DNA here is from genome assembly GCF_030269685.1 of Actinomycetospora sp. NBRC 106378. GTDB lineage: Bacteria > Actinomycetota > Actinomycetes > Mycobacteriales > Pseudonocardiaceae > Actinomycetospora. The sequence goes on along the minus strand of NZ_BSTT01000002.1, from coordinate 496,248 downwards.
AACAAGCCGGGCTACGGGATCGAGTCGGTGGACCATGCGCTCCGCCTCGCGCTCCTGTTGCAGCAGGAGGGGGCGCTGCGCGTGACCGACGCGGCGCAGCGGCTCGACGTCGCCCGGTCCACCGCGCACCGGCTGCTCGCGATGCTCGTCTACCGGGACTTCGCCGAGCAGCAGCCCGACCGCCGGTACGTGGCCGGGCCGGTGCTGCGGCGCTCGGCGCCGTCGGAACCGGCCGCCGTCCTGCGGGGCATCGCGCTCCCGCATCTCGAGGCGCTCACCGCCCGCACCGGGGAGACCAGCAACCTCATGGTGGTCGTCGCGGACGAGGCCCGCTTCGCGGCGACCGTGGAGTGCGGCCACACGCTGCGCGTCGGGGACCGGGAGGGGCGCGCACTGCCCGCCCACCTCGTGTCGGGCGGCCGCGCGGCCCTGGCCGCCCGGGACCCCGAGGAGGTCCGCGCGCTCTACGCCGACACCGACGTCGACGTCGACGTCGACGTCGACGTCGAGGCCCTGCTGCGCGACCTCGCGCGGGTCCGGCGGCAGGGGTTCGCGCTCAACGACCAGCGGACCGAGACGGGCGTGACCGCCATCGGCCGCCGGGTGGAGGGTCCCCCCGGCTCCCCCGCCCTGGCGATCTCGCTGGCGATGCCCACCGTGCGCTACGACCGGCACCAGCTCACCGAGTGGGTGCGCCAGCTGACCGTGACCGCCGCGCGCATCGGCGAGGACCGCACCCGCGTCGAGCAGCTCGGTTAGGTTGTGGCCGTGCAGCCGGGGGCCGAGGACCAGGTCGCGCCCCGCTACCCGCTGGAGTCCGTGGACCGGACGCTGCTGCTCCTGCGCCTGCTCGCCGACCGGCGCGAGGTCTCCCTCGCCGAGGTCCGCGAGCACCTCGGCGTCGGGCAGTCGACGGCCCACCGACTGCTCGCGATGTTCGTCTACCGCGGGTTCGCGGTGCAGGACCCGGTCTCGCGGCGCTACCGGCCGGGACCCGCGTTCGCCGACCTGGGCCGGGCCGCCGGCGCCGATCTCGACCTCGCGGGCGTCGTCCGCCCGGTGCTCGTGTCGCTCGCCGCGGAGACCGCGGAGACCGTGCACCTCGGGGAACTCGTCCGCACCGACGTCCGCTACGTCGACGTGATCGAGAGCGCGTCGACGCTGCGGGTGGCGAGCCGGGTCGGCCAGACCCGCGACGCCCACGCCACCAGCGTCGGCAAGGCCATGCTCGCGACCCGCGACGACGACGCCGTCCGCGCGGCCTACCCCGGCGGCGTCCTCCCGGCCCGGACCCCGCGCACCCTGACCGACGTCGACGCGCTCCTCGCGGAGCTCCGGCGGGTCCGCTCCCGGGGCTACGCCCGCAACCGGGGAGAGGTGGAGCCCGGCGTCTGCTCGGTCGGGGTGGCGATCGTGCACCCGGACCGCGGTCTCCTCGGCGGACTCAGCGTCGCGACCCCCGAGGCGCGCTGGAGCACCGCGCTCGAGCGGGAACACGTCGCGGCGCTGCGCACGGCCGTGGCCGCGGTGGTCGAGGCGATCCCGGCGGCCACCGGGGGCTGACCTCGCCGTCGTGGGCGCCGGCACAGACCGGGCACGGCATGCTGCGCCCCGTGTCCGAGATGCACCCGATGCCGGAGCTCCGTGACCGCGTCGGGGCGTGGCTGCTGCTCGGCCTCGCCGTCGTCGCGCTCGCTACCTTCGCCCTGCACGGGCAGCCGGTCCCGGTCGCCGATGTCGTCCATCCCGCGGCGGCCGCCACCACCATCGGCCTGCTCGTCCTGGTCGGCCTCCTCGTGCTCGCGGTCGAGTCGCTGCGGGCCGAGCAGCTCGCCTGGCCTCGGCGGCGCGCGGTCCGTCTCCCGCTGACCCTCGCGCTCCTCGCTCAGATCGCCCTCGTCCTGCTCGGGGCGCAGCCGCTCGTCGCCGGTGCCGCGATCGTCGTCGGCGTCGTCGCCCTCGCCGTCGCAGCGGCCCGACTGGTCCGCCTCGAACCTGCGCGCACCCTCCGCCTGCGCCTCACGTTGCACGGCCCGGTGTCCCTGGCCCTCGGGTGGACCGCCGCCCTGACTCCGGCCGCCGGGGAGCTGCTCGGAGCGGGCCTGGGGCCGGGCGGCGGCGAGGCGTCGGTGCTCCTCGCGTGGGCGGCGGTGTTCGCGCTCGCGATCTCCGGCACCTGGGTCGTCGAGCGCGTGCGGGCCCCGGCGCCCTTCGCGGCAGCGCTGGTGTGGGGCCTGGTCTGGATCCTCCCCGGCGGACCCGAGTGGATCGTGACGCCCGTTCTCGTCGCGGTGCTCGCCACGGTGTGGGTCCTGGTCCGCCGACTCACCCGCGGCGGGCCACCGACCTGGTCGAGCGCGTTCGCCTGATCGTGCTTCCCGACGGCGGGTGGGGTCTGCTCGTCCGCGCGGTCAGGACCGCGCCAGCCACCCCGCGGCCGCCCGCAGGAACTCGTGGAGATCGGTGAGGTCACCCAGTCGCTCGACCACGATCCCGTCGTCCACGTCGACGTACTCGTGGACCAGCACGTTGCGGCCGGCCGCCGCTCCGAGACGGTCCGCGAGGGGCTGCTCGAGGACGCCGTGACGTCCCAGGAGACGAACCGCATGGCCGTTGTCGGACGGCGGCCCCCAACCCTCCGACGCACCCCGTGGCCCGCGCATCCCGCGCGAGAGCCGCAGCCGATCGCGCGGGCACCGTCGGCCCCACGCCGGCGGCGTCAACCCCGCCCGTCGTCCTCGACCCGATCTCGCCTGGACGCGGACGAGGATCGGACCAGACGCAGACCGAGCGTGAGGAGCGAGCAGCCCGAGACCTCGGCCAGGGCAAGCGCAGGCAGGTTCGTACAGGGTCACCGAACCATGCAGCTCCCAGGCGCGGGTCGCCACGACCTCGTGACCCACGTACTCGATCGCGGCGTCCAGCAGGTCCGCGTGCGCCAGTCGCACCACGTCATCGGAGACGCCCGCCCGAAGTGCGACGCGCCGCAGGATGTCGGCGGCCTCGAACGCCATCAGGTGCGGAACGATGAGGTCCCGACGCGACGACGGGCCGGGCCCACCGACCGACCTCGCCGTTGTCGATCGGTGCGGCGACGACGACCGACGCGTCGAGGACGAGCGTCACCGCCGGTCCGCGTCGCGGTGATTCAGGATCGTCTCCACGTCCAGCAGGGTCCCCGTGGTCTCGACCCGCGTCCTCACCCGCTCCAGCAGCGCCTCGCCGCTCGGGCGGCGCGCCATCTCAATGAGCTCCCGCCTGAGGTGCTCCTGCAGGGAACGTCCCGCACGAGCGGCGCAGGACGCCAACTCGACCCGCACCTCGTCCGGAACGTCCCGCACGGTGATCGACGTCGCCATGCCTGCATTGTCCATGCGGTAGCTGCAGTCGGACCCCGGCGAGAAGCGCGGCCTGCTTGCGCGCGTCGTTGTCTCGAGCGGCGTCAGCGCACCTGACGGACTCGTCCGCTGTCACCCCACGCGGCGTCGGCGGTCCATACCGTCGCGTTCAGGCGCTCCGCGGTGGCGAGGCAGAGACGATCGGCGAGGGACAGCCCGCTCCCTGCACGCCAGAACCGAGCCGCGAGTTCGGCGTCGTCGACCGTCACCGGCTCCACGATCACCCCGTAGCTGTCGAGCACCCCGCGCGCCAAGGACCAGTCGGCCGATCGAGACCGCACCTTCTGGGCGGTCTCCGACCAGTTGGCGGCACTGCACCGCCCGCCGTCGGTCAAAGCCCCTTCGACCAGGTCGGCGCCGCTCTCCCCCTGCAGGAAGCACAGCAACGCCGAGGAATCGAAGAGGTTCACCGGTCGTCCTCCGCCGCCGAGGCGCGGCGCTCGTCGAGCAGTTCGTCGACCAGATCGTCGCCCTGCAACTGCCGGCGCACCAGGTCGCGGGCCCGCTCGCGCGTGGTCACGACGATCCCCATCGCCGTCTCCACCAGGAGCAGCGGCGAGCCCGCCGTGAGCCCGAGACGCTCCCGCAACTCGACCGGAACCACGATCCGACCGCGGTCGCCCATCGACACGGCGTGCGTCCCACCCACCATGTCAAGGTACCACTGCGAGGTGCTCCTCCCACATCGACCGACGGGCCTGACCGACGCCTCCGACGCCTCCGACGCCTCCGACGCCTTCGACGCCGATTGCCCGATATCTCCCGACCACGACCTCTTCGCTCGTCCGGCGTAATCGCTGCCTACCGACGGCCCAGCGGCCCCGACTCGTTGTCGGAACGACGCCCCACGGCTGGACCGGGCCCTTCCGCCACCGGCCGTGTCCCGCTTGAGTCTCATCAGGGGAGCGAGGGGGGCCGCGATGACGTGGTGGCAGGAGCTCGGGCGTCGGCGGGAGCGGAAGGCGGCCGCGCGACGTCAGGAGCGGCTGGACGCGCTCCTCGACCACGGGTCGGGGGACCGCGATCGTGACGAGGTGGCGGCCTGCTACCGGGATGTGCTGCTGGACGCGTTGCGCCACGACCCGCCTTCGGCCGTACGCCTCCACCGGGAGACCGGCATCCGCCGCCTGCACGCCGAGGAGCGCGCACTCGCCTTCGGACCCGACCAGGAGGGGCCGCTGCGCGCGGCAGCGGAGGGCTGCGAGGACCTGGACGCCCTCGTGACCGTCGTCGAGGTCGCCGATGACGGTCGTCTGACCTGGCTGCGCGACGACGTGCTCGCCCGTCTCCTGCCTCAGCTCGCCAGCGGCGATCCACACCGGTTGACCGATTTCCTCCGCGAACTGGCCCGCCGAGGTCTCGTCACCTCCGAGCGACTACGAACGGCCGTCGAACTCCACCTGCGCCGTCACAAGCTCGCCGAGAGCGCCGAGGGCTGGCAGGCCGTCTTCGACGGTGTTCCCTCCGCGGCCCTGCCGTGGCTCTTCGACGTCGCGGAGTTCCTCGACCGCGGACGGTGGGCGGCCGAGCTCGCCCGCACACCCTCGGAACGACGGCGTGCCTTCCGGTCGTGTCTGGCGTCGGACCACGCCGACGACCTCGCCGTCGCCCTCGACCTCGCCCGCGGGCTGGAGGACGACGAGGGTCGCGCCACTGCTCGTCGCCGACTCGTCGACGCGTTGATCGCCGGGAACCGCGCCGACGAGGCGCTACCCCACCTCGAAGCGCTGAACGAGTGGGAGCGGATCGTCGAACTGCACCAACGGTCCGGTCGGTGGGAGGAAGCCCTCCAGGGGTGCGCACGGCTCGAGGACGCGACATCGGCAGCGTGGGTCGCGCGCCTCGCCGACCCCGTCCTCGACCGGGTCGACGCGCTGGTCACGACCGCACAATTCGGAGACGGGGCCGGGCTCGCCGCCGCCCTCGTCGCTGCCTCGTCCTCCGACGGGCCGTTGCAGGACCGGGCGCGGTCCACCCTCGCAGCAGTTCGCGGCAGGGTCCGGGAGCACTATCGCACGCGCCTCCGCGACTGCGGCTTCGAGGAGCGCGCCGGCCTCCTGCTCGAGTACAGCGAGGTCGAGGAGCGCGCCGGCGATCCCGTCTCGGCCGCCCGCCTGGCGGAGGAGGGCGGGAATCGCTACCGCGCAGCACGGTTCTACATCGACGCCGGACGTCACGGCGACGCTTATGCGGTCTACGACGGCGACAGCTCGCCCGACGCATGCATCGCACGAGCCAGGGCGCGCGAGGCGGGCGGCGACCTGCTGGGAGCAGCCGTCGAGCTACGGCGGGGTGGGGACCTGGAGGGTGCTGCGGAGCGCTACGAACGGGCCGGTGATCCGGCAGCGGCCATGGACTGCTGGGCCGAACGGCTCGGCCCCGAGGCAGGTGCGTCGGCCGCCTTCGTCCGGTGCGCAACCGACGCGGGCCGGTTCTCGGAACTCGCCGACGCCTGTCTGATCGCGGTCGACCACCAGGGGTTGGACAGCCCGGCGTTGGGCCACCTCCGCGATCTCGTGCGCGCCCGTGGGCACCTCCTCGCCCCCGAGACGGCGGCCCGGGCGCGGGGACGGCTCGGGGAGGCGGAGGCCGACGACCGCGCCCGGCTCGTCGCAGCTCTGCCCCAGTTGCTCGGTCGTGCGCGCCGTGAGGTCGATCGGCGATTCTCCGACATCTGGGCGCTCGACCTCGGCACGTCGACGAGCGTCGTGGCCGTCTACGACCGAGTGGCAGGTGAGGCGGTCCCGTGTCGCCTGCGTGGTCGCGACCGCTTCCCGTCGTCCCTCGCGGTGGAGCGGACAGGCGAGGAAGTCATCGGCCTGGAACGGGAGGAGGAGCTCAACGACCGGGTGATCGCCGTGATCCGCGGGGCGAAGCGCTTCATGGGGACCCGTCGCCGATGGCAGGTCCGATCCCGGCACCTCACCCCCGAGGACGTGTCTGCTCGCTTCGTCCACCATGCGCGGACGATCGTCGAGGGGCACCTCGCGGACCACGTGCGCGAGCGCGTCGCCGAGTTGGCCCGCGCCGAGCTCGGGATCGAGGTTCGCGACGGATGGCTCGACGAGCTGGCAACGGACCATCCGTTCCGGGTCGATCGGAAGAAAGTCGTCGTCACCGTGCCGGCCTTCTTCCACAACAACCAGAAGAACGCCACCCGGGACGCCGGGTCGATCGGCGAGGTCGAGGTCGTGCGTCTGATTCACGAACCGACCGCCGCATGCCTCGCAGCGCACCGGGGACGCAGAGACCTCGGCGAACGCGTCGTCGTCGTCGACCTGGGCGCGGGCACGCTCGACCTGAGCGCACTCGAGATCGGTGACGGGGTCTACGACGTCCAGCTCGTCGACGGCGACACCTCGTTCGGTGGCGCCGACCTCGACTCCGCCGTCGTCGAAGCGCTCGTCGCGCAGGTGGAGCGACAGGGGTTGAAGATCTCGGCCGCCGGTCGCCGACGACTCGAGGTCACGGCAGAGCGCATGAAGGTCCGGCTCTCCTCCGAGGCAGAGGTCACCGAGGTCCTGCCCGGATTCTCCGGGGGGCAGGAGGCCACGCTCTCGTTGACCCGCGCCGGGCTCGACGGCATCCTCGCTGCCCCCCTGGAACGCCTCGCGACGGTCTGTCGCCGCTTCCGCGCCGAGCTCCGCCGGGCCGCATGGCCGTCGGATGCGACGGCCGTGCTCGTCGGAGGCCCGTTTCTCGCCCCGGCCACCCAAGCCGTCGCCGAGGAGGCACTCGGGATGCGCACCGTGCGGGTGGGCGACCCGACCCTGGCGGTCGCCCGGGGAGCCGCGCTCTACGGCGCGGTTCTGTCCGGCGACCTCAAGGAGATGCTGCTCCTCGACGTCGTGCCCCTCAGTCTGGGGCTCCGGGTGAAGGGCGAGGAGCGGGACGGGGAGTTCAAGGACCTCATCCCGGCTGCGACCACGATCCCGACGAAGCGCTCGGAGACCTTCACGACCGCCGAGGACGACCAGCAGGCGGTCGACATCGAGGTGTTCCAGGGCGGCAGCCTCACCCCGGCGGCCAAGATCGCCGACTTCCGCCTCGACGGCATCCGGCGCGCCCCGCAGGGAGTGCCGCAGATCGAGGTGACGTTCGAGATCGACGCCGACTGCATCCTCACCGTCACCGCCACCGACCTCGAGACGAAGAAGTCCAGGTCGGTGTCGGTCCGGGACACCACGCTGCTGGCGCCGCAGCAACGGCAGCGGATGCAGGAGGCCTTCGTCGAACGACGGACCCGAGAGCAACGGCGGTCGGAGGTGCGCGAGCAACTCGTCACCGTCGAGGCGGCCCTCGGCGACACCGAGGCGCTGCTCCGGGAATGGCGGCTGCGGCGGGATGCGCATCACGCGACCTCCGCCCATCCCGACCGGGACACTGCTGCGCTGCTGGCCGACATGTTTCGCACCGGTTCCGAGGTCGAGCACGAGCTCTCGTCGCTCGATCTCCGGCTCCGGGCACTCGCAGACCGGGCGAGCGGCGTCGTCGGCACGGCGATCGACGAGACGACCGACGACGACGAGGCCGGGATCGCCACCGAGCTCCGCGCCCACGCCGAGCGCCACCGCGCGCTCCAGGACACGGTCGCTGCCTGGAACTCGGCCCTCATCGCGGTCCGGATCGCGGACGACGACCCGATCTCCGCGTTCGTCCGGCACCACGACGCCGACGCTCACCGCCGTGCGCTCGCCGTCTGGGACCGGGTCGATGCGGAACTCCGGTCCGCCGCTCTCCGGCGCCGACACCTGGACTGCCTGGCCGCGGTCGGTCTGCGCGAGGAGTACGACGCCGCACTCGATGACCTCGGAGCCGGCGACCCCGAGAGAATCCGCGAGTCCGTCGTCGTTCTCGACGACGCCGAGGGGGACGTGGTGGCGCTCGGTGTGCCGGTCCTGCCGGGCCTGCTCGTCGTCGGGGGCGTGCCGGGCGCGGGCACGACGCTGCGGCTGGCCGAGCGACGATTCCGGTTGGAGCGGCCGGTGCGTGTCCGCGCCGGACTCGCCGCGCTGTCGCTGCACGCGGCGACTTCCGTCCCTCCGGCCCGGATCGCCTACCCGGCCCTGCTCAGGGTCGGCGACCGCCTCGTGGTCGTCCCCGTGAGCGGCGGACCGACCGTGGAGGCCGTCGTGCAGAACCTGGACGAGCGCGAGGGCCGCACGACAGCCGCCCTGACCTTCTCCCGAGCAACGCCCGAGGCCGCGCTGGTCCTCACCCCGGCCGGCGAGGTGGTGAGCACGTTGCTGCCCACCCGCGACGAACGGATCGCGGCAGTCATCGACACCTGGGGCGAGGTCCCGCAGCTCGTTCTCAGTGCCCAGCAGGACCCGTGGAACTGGTGACCGTGAGTTCGACTGTCGCACCGCTGCTCCACCGGCGCCGACGCGCTCCGTCCGATCTATGCTCCCTCCCGGCGCGGGGGCGTGGATCGGCATGGGGCGTGGATGACGGGGGATCTGTTCGGGCCGTACCGGGTGGGCGCCCGGCTCGGCAAGGGCGGGATGGGCGAGGTCCACGAGGCCGTGGACACCGTGAAGGAACGCACCGTCGCGCTCAAGCGCCTGCACGCCGACGACCAGGACGACCCCGACGTCCGCGAACGCTTCCGCCGCGAGTCCCGCATCGCCGCGCGCCTGGACTCCCCGCACGTGGTCCCGATCCACGACTTCGGCGTCATCGACGGCCGCATGTTCATCGACATGCGCCTGGTCCGGGGCCGCGACCTCGGCGCGCTGATCCACGCCGAAGGTGCGCTCCGACCGGACCGGGCCGTGCACATCGTCGAGCAGGTCGCCGACGCGCTCGACGCCGCGCACCAGGCCGGAATCGTCCACCGCGACGTCAAGCCGTCCAACGTCCTGCTCGCCGCCCGCGACTTCGTCTACCTCGCCGACTTCGGCATCGTCCACGTCCGCGAGGCCACGGAGCAGCCCCGCCTCACCGCCACCGGTTCCACCCTCGGCACCCCCGCCTACATGGCCCCCGAGCAGCTGCGTGCCGACCCCTTCGACCAGCGCCTCGACGTCTACGCCCTGGGCTGCGTGCTCTTCGAGGCCCTCACCGGCCGCCCACCGTTCGTCGGCGAGCGCATGGCCGTGATGCTCAGCCACCTCAACGACGCCCCGCCCCGCCCCTCCTCCCTCGCTCCGATCCCGACCGGGCTCGACGACGTCGTCCTCTCCGCCCTCGCCAAGTCCCCCTCGGGCCGCTTCCCGACGACGGGTGCTCTCGCCTCCGCCGCGGCGGAGGTCGTGCGGCGGGACGCGAAGGCGGCGGAGTCGCTCACCGAGGCGCGCACCTTCGAGACCACGCCCTCCATGCCAGCTCCGCCACGCCCCCGGGTCCCGCTCCGCACCCCGCCCCGCCACGCCACTCCTCCGCGGCCCGTGCCCCTTCCCGACGGCGGGCCCCGCGACCCGGGTGCGGACGCCACCGGTCCCATTCCGAAGCAGCCGGCACCGCCACTCGAGCGGCGCGCCGCCGACGCACCGGAGACAGCACCGGCTCGCGCACGCGTCGGCCTGGTCGCCCTGGTCCTCGCCGTCGTCGTCCCTCCGGTGGGCGCGGTGCTCGGCTTCCTCGCCCGCCGACGGGGTCAGACGAAGCAGGGCACCGCGGCCCTCGGGATCGGCGCGGTCCTGACCGTCGTCGCCGTCATCGCCACGATCCTGTTCCTGCGCACACCCGCCGTCCCCGCCTCGACGGTCGAGGCGCAGATCGTGGCGCAGTCCGGCCTGGCAGCGAGTCAGGTGTCGTGTCCCGACTCGCTGCCTGCCCAGGTCGGCGCGTCGGTGACGTGCACCGTCTCCAACGGCGGCCGGACGCAGCAGCTCCGGGCGTCGGTGACCAGCGTGAACGACCGCCAGGTCACCTTCGACATCATCGCGGAGTAGTCGAGCCGTCACTCGTTCGTGAAAGTCGCTCGGTCTCGGAAAGAGAACGACAACGACACGTAACTGTTTCGCGGCACGATCCGATCACCAATCACACGGCCGGGGGGTGAGCCGTGGTGAAGGGGGACGTGCATGACGAGGACCAGCGACGGAGCGCCCGAGCCCGTCACCGAGCACCTGCGGGGCGCCGACCTGCGTGCTCGTGCGCCGCAGTCGGCCATCCCGACCCAGGGCGGTCCTCCCCTCCCGCCCCGCTCCGGCCCGTTCCCTGTCGGGCCACGCGTCCTCGGTCCGCCCAGCGGACCCGCCATGCGCTCTCCGCTGATCACCCCGCAGGGTCGCCCCACGCCGCAGCACCCCTCCGGCGAGCAGACGCCCCTGTCCGACGACGGCTCAGCCCCGGTGGCCGTCCGCCTCGCTGCCTGGTGGCGCCGCGCCGTCGAGGCCGCGAAGACCCCGGCCGGCCGCCGGTCCCTGATCAGCGCGATCGCTGTCGTGCAGGTCTTCCTCCTGTTCGGCACCGCGATGTGGCTGGTGGGCGGGACCTCGACCGCCATCGCCTCGTCGTCGATCGCCCCGATGACCTGGACCGGAGTCGTCCACGACACCGGGCCGGCCGGCGTCTTCCTGCGTTCCGAGGCGCGCGTCGACCCGGCGACGGCCAAGGACAGCGCGGGCCCGGGTTCCCGTCTGGCTGTCACCTGCGGCCAGACCGGCGACGACGTCCGGAACGGCTCGATCCACACCGCGACCTGGCTCAAGACCACGGACGGCCTGTTCGTCTCCATGCTTTATGTCCGCGTCCCCGACCGGCAGTCCATCCCGAGCTGCGCCGACTCCACCGTCGACGCCCCGCTGCTCGCTCTCGCCGACCCGGCCAATCCCGACCTCCCGCCGCCCCCCGGAACGTCGCTGTCCGACAACCAACGGTCCGGCTCGCGTGCCGCGACGGCGGGCGGAGCAGTCAAGCCGAACGTTGTCGCCGCGCCCGCGCCAGCAATTCCCGCCGCGCCGGGTGTCCAGCGAGGTCAGGTGGTGGCGCCGCCCGCCCAAGCGACGGCGAGCAATCCGGCCAACACCGGCGGGACCCCCTCCACGGAGGATCACCCGAAGGACAACACTCCGCCTCCCGCACCGAATGCCGGCACAGGCACGGGTGTCGGCACCGGTCAGGGTGCGCCCGCGACCCAACCACCCGCGACCCCGCCCGGTCCAGTCGGCTGAGCCGCCACCTACCTCGCCGCATCCGAGTCGTCCCGACTCGGTTCCACGACAGGGAAGTCGATGACCCAGCTCGACGAGTCGGCTGATCGCGCCCGCGCGGCCCCGATCGCCCCCCTCGAGGTCCGTACCCACGACCGGCGTGCACACGTGCACCCCGGCAGTCCGTTCACCATCGGCCGCGACGAGTCGGCCGATCTCCAGGTCATCGGCCCCGAGGTGTCGCGGCACCACGTCCGCATCACCCACGGTCCGCAGGGCTGGATCGTCGAGGACACCAGCCGGAACGGCACGTTCGCACAGCAGCGACGCGTCACGACGGAGGTCGTCCGGGGCTCGCTCACGGTCGCGCTCGGAGCAAAAACGGGAGCACCCCAGGTCCACCTCGTCCTCACCCCGGTCCCCCGGCACACCCCGCCGCGACCGCGCACGCCCTACATCTCCGAGGCCGCACAGCGCAGCTCGAGGCAGGGCCGGTTCGAGGCCGTCCACGACCTCCGCACCACACCCGCCGCCCTGACCATCGGCCGCGACGAACGCAACGACGTCGTCGTACAGGACCTCCTCGCGAGCCGCTTCCACGCGGAACTCCGGCGCGAGGGCAGCCGCTGGGTCATCCAGGACCTGAACAGCTCCAACGGGACCTTCCTTAACGGGACCCGCACCCGCCGTCAGGAACTGGGACCGGCGGACGTGGTGGGCATCGGGCACGTCCTGCTGCACCTCGAGGGCGACCGGCTCGTCGAGTACGTCGACACCGGGGCCGTCGGATTCCGCGCGGAGGGCATCGGCGTCCGCACGCCGAAGGGCAAGCAACTGCTCTCCAACGTGACGTTCGCGCTCGAGTCGAAGAGCCTGCTCGCGGTGGTCGGGCCGTCCGGCGCGGGCAAGTCGACGCTGCTCCGAGCCCTGACCGGATTCCGACCCGCCGACGAGGGCCGGGTCGAGTACGCGGGCCGCGACCTCTACGCCGACTACGACGAACTTCGGCAGCGCATCGGGCTCGTCCCGCAGGACGACATCCTGCATCCGCAGCTGAGCGTCCGGAAAGCACTGAGCTACGCCGCCGAACTCCGCTTCCCCGACGACGTCGCCCCAGAGGAACGCCAGCGACGCATCGCCGAGGTCATCCACGAGCTGGGGCTCACCGGGCAGGCCGACCAGCCCATCCACACGCTCTCCGGTGGGCAGCGGAAGCGGACGTCCGTCGCCCTCGAACTCCTCACCCGCCCGTCGCTGCTGTTCCTCGACGAGCCGACGTCCGGGTTGGACCCGGGGCTCGACAAGTCGGTCATGCGCACGTTGCGCGGGCTCGCGGACGATGGCCGGACGGTCGTGGTCGTGACCCACAGCGTCGCCAACCTCGACCTCTGCGACCGGCTCCTGCTCCTCGCACCCGGCGGAGAGGTCGCCTTCTTCGGGCCGCCCGAGGAGGCGCTCGCCTACTTCGGGAAGACCGACTTCGCCGACGTCTTCCTCCTGTTGCAGGAGCACTCCGACTGGGGCGACCGGTTCCGCCGCTCCCCCGCCCACGCGCGCTACGTGGGACGCCCAAGCGCCCCACCCCAGCCGACGCAGCAGACCTCCGCAGGCACGCCGGCGAGAAGGCAGCAGTCGGTCCGGAGGCAGTTCGCCGTCCTCGCGCGCCGCTACCTCGCGGTCATCGCCGCCGACCGGCAGTACCTGATCTTCATGGCCGCGCTCCCCCTGGTGCTGAGCGTCCTCGCGCACGCCCTGCCCGGGGAGGCAGGCCTGTCGATGACCGAACAGATGCGGGGTGCAGCCGGGGCACCCCACCTGTTGTGGCTGGTCCTCGTCGTGGGCGCGGCGCTGATGGGCTCCGCCGCCTCCATCCGGGAGCTCGTGAAGGAACGCGAGATCTATCGTCGGGAACGGGCCATCGGGCTCTCCCGCGGCGCGTACCTGACCTCGAAGCTCGTCGTCCTCGGCGCCATTGTCGGGGTGCAGGCGATCGTGCTCGGCATTCTCGGGACCATCGGTCGGCCACCACCGGACGACCCGGTGCTGCTGGGCAGCGGCGTCGCGGAGATCGTCGTGGCGCTCACGCTGCTGACGGCGGCGAGCATGGCGGTCGGGCTCGCAGTGTCCGCGCTGATCGACAACGCCGACCGTGGCATGCCGCTGCTCGTGCTCCTCGCGATGCTGCAGTTCATCCTGTCCAGCGCGCTGATGCAGATCGGCGAGCGCCCGGGGCTCGGTCAGCTCGCGTGGCTCGTCCCGGCCCGGTGGGGATTCGCCGCCGGCGCGTCGACGATCGGCATCCCGACCGGCCCCGCCGCGCGCCCCTTCGACCAGCCCGACCCGCTGTGGGACCACACCGCCGGGGCCTGGCTCGCGGACCTGACCGCGCTCGCCGTCGTGACCGCGCTCTTCGTGGCGCTCGCGTGGTGGCTGCTCCGCCGGCTCGACCCGGCCCGGCGATGAGCGCGCCGCCCGTGAACGCCCCCGTCATCCGTGCCGCGGACGGTCGCACGCTCGAGGTGATCGACCGTCTCGTCGTCGGGCGGGACGAGACCTGCGCACTGTCGTTCCCGACCGAGGCCCGCCTCTCGCGCCGCGCGCTCGCCGTCCTCCCGACCGGGGGTGGAGCGGTCCTCACCTGCCTGAGCCGCACCCACGGCCTCGTCGTCGACGCCGACGGGGCGCTGTCCCGTCTCCCTCCGGCCTCCGACGACGGCGCGGCTGGCGGCTACGTCCTGACCCGCGGCTCCGCCACCGTCACCGGCCCCTCGTGGGGCGCCTCCCCGTTCGTCGTGACCGTCACCGCGACGAGCGCCGCACCCGCCGTCCTGACGATGGACCCGACCGGCACCGCGACCCGCGAACCGGTCCGGCTGCGCACGCACACCAAGGAGTTCGTCACCGCCCTCATGCTCTGCCGGCACCGGTTGCTCGACGCGACCGACCTGGCGCCGCCCCCGGAGGTCCCGCAGCTCACACGCGCCGTCCTCGAGGCGACCAACAGCTGGCACCTCGTGCACGTCCTCGACACCGACGAGGCCGCCCGCCGCCGGCTGACCGGCCGCATCCACGAACACCTCAAGGCGCTGCGGGTCAAGCTCGTCCGGGGTGGGCTGGCCGAACGCGGCGCGCGCCTGACCCCGTCGGTGATGGTCGACCTGCTGCTCGCCTGCGGCGCGATCACCCGCTCCCACCTGCGGCTTCTCGATGACGAGGCCTGGTTGCGCACCCAGGAGGCGCAGTGGTGGGACGCGTGATGACCACCCCTGAGCTCGGGGATGGGACCCGCACGCCGATGTTCCTAACGTTCGCCTCATGACGCTGACCACGCCCGCCCGCCGCTCCGCCCCGGAGTCCTTCGCGACGACCGCGCTGCCCTCCACGATGACGGCACCGTTCACCGCCGCGGTCACCGCTCCTTCCCGACGCCGGGTGTGGCTGGGTGGACTGGCCGCGCTCGGCCTGGTGGGAGCGATCGGTGCCGTGGCGCTGGGCTCGGGCGCCACGCCGGTGGCGCCGTTGCCGGCGGCTCGGGACTCGCTGGTCGGGGCCGACCCCTCGACCAGCCGCTGCGCCGACGACGCGCAGACGGTGACCAGCCGCGTGGTCACGACGCAGCGCGGGCGCCTGGAGGTGCCGATCGGGATGCTCGAGGTCCGCGCCTCGGGGGCGTGCGGCACCGCCTGGGCC
This sequence comes from Actinomycetospora sp. NBRC 106378, assembly GCF_030269685.1. GTDB lineage: Bacteria > Actinomycetota > Actinomycetes > Mycobacteriales > Pseudonocardiaceae > Actinomycetospora. The sequence continues at coordinate 481,061 of NZ_BSTT01000002.1, read as the reverse complement.
CGCTACACGCTCGACGCGTCGGCGCCGGTGGCGGAGGTCGCGATCGAGGGCGGCACCCGTCAGGAGCTGCCGGTCGTGGCGAGCGGACGGGTCGTCCACGGCGTGACGTCGATGATCATGGCCGACGGACCCGTGCACGCCGTGGTCGTGCCGGTCGACGGCGCGGTCCTGCCGAGTCGTTCCACCGCTGGAGGTACTCCGTGACCCGTAGCGTCCTGCTGACCTGGATCGGCACTGGTGTCGCCGTCCTCGCGATCCTCGCGGCTCTGCTCTGGCCGATCGATGCCGAGCTCGCGCCGCTGCCGGCGGCGACGTCGGCCTCCCTTCCACCGGCTCCACCTCCTGCGCCGATCGTCACCGTGGTGCCGACGACCGTCGCGAGTCCGGCGCTCGACGCGGTAGCGATTCCTCGTTCCCGAGCTACGCCGACCACCCCAGCTCGTCCCGTCGCTCCGGCTCCGAGGCCCGCACCCGCTCGGACGACCGCGGCGCCCGGCAACGGCCCCACCTCCGGCGGCAGTGGTGGCAACAATGGCGAGGGCGGCAACAACGGCGGCAACAACGGCGACGGCGGGAACAACGGGGACGACGGGAATCGCCCCAACGGGGATGGCGGCGGGGGCAACCTCTTTCCCAACGGATTCTGAGTATCAACAGGGGGGATCGTGCAGGGTTTCTCACGCGAGGAAGCGAAAGCAGGTCACGAACTCGTGCAGCAAGCCGTGCGCGACGCCGAACGCGCATGGCAGGCGGCCCAAGGGCGGCGTGAGGTCCGCGACGCGGAGTCCGCCCTGGAGTCGGCCCGCATGAAGGAGCGGATGAGCTCCGCCGCCCTGAGAACTCTGGCCGGGCAACTGGGCACCACCGTCGACGCCATTCTCGCGCCCGAGCCACCTCCGATTCAGGCGCCACAGCCGCCGGCCCGCACCCGCGTCGATGCTCCGCTCCTGAAGAGCGAGGTCCTCAGGATGATCCGCAGCTTCGGCGACAGACGCGCACGGGAAGGCGATGACCTGTTCGAGGACGACGAACTCCCGGGTTCCTTCCTCTACAGCACCGGCGACGCACGCGTGGGCATCTGCGTGTGGGGCGGCGGGGAGACGCGGTGGTCGTTCAGCATCTTCTCTGCTGCTCGCATCCGCAGCCGCCCCTCACTCGAGCTCTACCGCTTCGTCAGTCGGTGGCGGACGACCGCGGGGATCGGCGCCCCCTACGTCATCGAGTGCGACGGTGAGGCCGCCATCATGTGCGAGCGTCTCTTCGATCCCTGCCAGTTCGTCGACGGCCCGGGCGCCCGGACGATGATCGAGGCGACGATCGATCTGATCGGCGAGGCCGCGGTCACGATGTCCACCGCGCTGCGCGCTACCGACGACGGGGGTGTCCCCTTCACCGCGACCGGGCTGGGCGGCCTCATGGCCTTGAAGTCATGGTGGGAAGTGTCCGATCCGCGGATCACGGAGATGGCAAGGAGCTCTCGGCCCTGACCCCACCTGATCACCCGGCGCCGCCGGCGCGGTCGACGGACGCGCCAGGAGCACAGTCCGCGAGGCCGAGTCCCCCTCGGCTCGAGGACGTCAGGTAGACCTCCGAGATATACCCGATCCGTCCGTCGGGAAAGGATGCCCGGTACCACAGGTCCGAGTCCGAGCGGTCCGGGTTCGACCAGGCGGCGACCTCGTCGAGGTTGTAGTTGTGCAGTTCCTGCCCGTGCACCACGCAGTGCGCGACGAGGCCGGCCCCCGATTGCATCTCCGTGCCCGGCACCTTGCAGCTGCGGTCGGTCACCGCGCAGTAGGAGATCGGGATGGTGGACAGGTAGGCGGGCGTGCGGTCCTCGACGAGTCGGTCCGGTCCCAGCGCCACCTTGTTCTGCACCTCGATCGCGCGGACCGCGGGGCCTTGCGGCCCGAGATCACTCCAGCGCCCGAGCACGAAGCCCGCGACGCCGACGAGCGCGCACAGCACGACGACGGCCGCGAGCAGCATCGCTCGGCGGCGGCGTGGCTGCGGGAGGACGACCGGCTCGGCCGGAGCCGGCGCAGCCTCGACCTCGGGCTCGACATCGGCCTCGCTCTCGGCCTCCGGGGCCATTGGGGCCACCGGCTCGACCGCAGACTCGGGCTCGACAACAACGGGCTCCGGCTCGACAACGGGCTCCACGAGCGGCTCGGGCGGCGTCTCGACCTCGGCCCCTGCGTCGGGGTCCGGGTCGACCGCCTGCGGTGCCATCTCGGCGAGTTCGGTCCGCACGCGCTCCCACAGCGGGCGCCACTCGGCCGGGTCGCCGTCGCAGGCGCGCACGAAGTCGACGACCGTGTCCCATCGCGGGAGGTGCCGTCCGCCGACGGCCTCCGCGAGCGTGCTCTTCGAACGTCCGACGCGGCGCGCCATGGTGACGAATTTCGGTGAGCCCGCACGTTCTCGTAATGTTCGCAGTTCTGTGGCGAACTGTGCGAGTACGCCGCCATCAGGGTCGAGCGGGCGCTGCGGTCGTGGCACGAAGTGTCCCCCCCAGGACGTTGTCCGACGGGGACGACGATAGACCGACGCCTTCTCGATCTTGCAGCCAGTAGGCCGGAATCCGTCCCGACGGCGCCTAACCAGCGACTATGTCCGGTACGTCCACGAAGTGTCGATTCTCGTCGCCTTTGTCGGCGACCCCACGCACAGCTGCAATTCCATGAATGCCCGCGAACCGATCCTCCGGGAGTCCCCGTGCTCGTCCTCGTCATGGTCCTGCTGCTCGTCGTGCTCGGGATCGGGCTCGTCGTCGCCTTCCGGTCGAGTGGCGGCTCCTCGTCCTCGCCGTCGGACGCGGCCATCGCCATGACCGCCCACCTCATGGACCGTCACGCGATCCTGCCCGTGTGAAGGCGGAAGTCAGCGGGCGGCCACCGCGGAAGCCCGGGCCTCGCGGATCGCCTCGCCGCTCTCGGGATCGAGCAGGCGGATCCCGAGCCAACGGCCGTCGGGAATGCGTGCGACGAAGTCGAGAACCCCGCGGTCCCGGCGCACGTGATCGTCCGCCAGATGGGGGTGGAGGAAGGTCCAGACCATCGGGTCGGGCCGCATCCCGGACCGTCCGGCGATGCGCAGGTCGGTCGGGGTCACCGCGAGAACGATCTCGGTCAGGACGGCGTCTCCCGGGGAGAGCCAGGCCGCTTCGGCGGCCCCGACGACGAGCGCACCATCGGCGCCGGGGACGCCGTCGAGCGCGCGCCGTGCGATCCCGCGGTGCTCGAACAGCGGCGCCGCGATCACGCGGGGGCTGACCACGGCCGACCGTGACGGGAGTCCGGGGACCTCGATGGCACCGCGGGATGCGCGTCGCGCCGCACACCACGCCCGGCCCTGCTCGGACACGACCTCCAGTCCGCGCCGCTCACCCCGGTAGTGCCCGATCACACCCACCCCGGGCAGGGCACCGACCAACCGCTGCCCGGGGTGCCCCTGGGGCCGTTTGCCGAGCTCCGCTTCGAGCTGGCTGAGCGTCCGACCGATCCGGACGAGTGCCGCCGCCTGCGCCCGGCGGCCGGCGTCCCGACGGGTCGCGCCGACGGCGAGTTCGTCGGCCTCGTCCCGAGCGGCCGAGACCTGCCCGGCGGCATCCAACTGGCGTCCGAAGAGGATCTCTCCGATCAGCGCGACGTGGTCATCGGTGTCCTCGATCCCGTACTCGAGCGCGATCGCCACGAGCAACAGCCCCTGTCCCGCTGCGGAGACCAGGTCACGGACGGGAATCCGGTCCCCCGCGGCGCCGGTCAGTCCGGGGAGTGCGGCGAGCACGGAGGTCGCCCGGCCCAGGTTGGCGAACCACCAGTCGCAGCGCTGATCGAGTCCGGCGGCCTCCCACGCGGGCGTGCCCGGACGAGCCGCGGCCCAGCGTTCGAAGCCCTGCCGCGCGTAACCGCCGCCCTGCCTCGCGAGTTCGCCGCCTCGCTTCACGATGGACCGGAACCGTCCGCCCCGGTCGGCGTCCACCGCGGGCTCGGTCGCTGGGGGCCCGGACACCATGACCGGGGCGTCCTCCTCCTCGCCGGCCGCGGTCGCCAGGAACTCCGGGTCCCGGAGCTTGCGGACGAGGAAGGCGGACGCCAGCGCGACCGCCCGGATCCCGACCGCCACCTGTGCGTCCGACATCGACCGACTCATCCGTCCCCCACCCTCCGCCGACAACGCCCACGGCTCCCGGCATCCGAACAGAGAACGACATGGACCGGGGCCCGGTTTGGACCGTGTGTCGACCGATCGGTCGGCACATAGACCGGTTTCGGAGATCCGGGACCCGCGTCGGTCTATGTCCGCCCGGTGCGCCTCGGCGCGGCCCACCGGCCGTACGAGACTTCGCCCGTTCACGATCACGGAACGTCCCCCCAGGACGACCAATTGACCCTTCGCCACTCCTCCTCGCCAAGGACGACGACACAGAGGGCCATCTCAGTTGCTCCATGCTTCCGGCGGACTGCGACCACGGATTCGGTAACGGCGCGATGACGGTCCCGGCGACCGGCACGGCCTGCGGCTCCTGCTCCGCCAGGCCGATGTCGGTGACGCCCTCTGCAGCGCATGCGGGACCCCGGCGGCCCGGCCCGCGCGGCTCAAGGAATTCGGCAGTCGCGGAACTCGAGCTCCTCAGCAGGATCAAGATCACGACGCTCTCGGCGTCAAAGCCGTTCGAGTTCGCGCTCCGTGAGGTGCTCGCGCGGATGCGGCTGAGGCCCACCCGCCCACCACCATCGCGAGCAGGGCAGTTCCTCGTTCTGAGGCATCGTCCCCGTCCCCAAGACCACGATGAGTTCGGGCACGTACTCCGCGAGACCGGACGGGCGAAAGGGAACCCGCAGTCCTTGCCCAGACGACTGACTGAACGTTCCTCCACGTGACGACCACACTGCTCCAAGCGGGTGAAGACCGCCTGATTCGGTAACCACATCCTCAAGGAAGACGACTGATCTCACGGCACGCCCGCTCTGTCTCGCGGAAAGCCGCACATCGAATGCGCGGGGCACTGCCGTGTCATCTCTTCCCTGGGGGTTCCATGCGCAGGATCTTGCTGCGTCGACCATTCGTCGGCACCCAACCGGTCGGGCGATCTGTTCGCTGGGCAACGTGGGCGGTGGTCGCCATTCTTGCAGTCTCCCTCGCTTTCCACGCCGCTCCGGCGGCGTCCGCGGCGAACACCGTTCTCGGGGCGGGCGGGCAGATCAACACCTGCGCCAGCATCTCCTCCCCGAATGGCCAGGCCGTGCTACGGATGCAGTGCGACGGAAATCTGGTGCTCGTCTTTCCCGGGAACCGTCCGGTCTGGTCGAGCGGCACCGGAGGGCAGCCGGACGCCGTCGCAAGGATGCAGGGCGACGGCAACTTCGTCGTGTACAGCCGTGGGAACGTCCCACGCTGGTCGACGAGCACGGGCGGGAACAACGGCGCTGTGCTGGTCCTCCAGGACGACGGCAACCTCGTCGTCGTCGCACCCGGGAACCGGCCGGTCTGGTCCACGCAGACCTCGCTGACAGCCCCCGCGACCTCTTCCCCGGCCGCCCGGGTCGTCGAGCTGACCAACGCGCAGCGGGCTCGCGCCCACTGCGGTCCACTGCGCGTCGATGGCGGCCTCGCGGCCGCGTCGCAGAACTACGCCGCGGACATGGCCGCACGGAACTACTTCAGCCACACCGGCAGGGCGCCGACTCCGGCGAGTTCCACGGGCCGCGCGCAAGCCGCCGGCGTGTCGTTTCGGACGCTGGCCGACAATATTGCGATGGGCTACCGCGACGCCGACAGCGTCGTGGTCGGATGGATGAACTCCGAAGGGCATCGCCGGAACATCCTGACCTGCTCCTTCACCCGGACCGGGGTCGGGTACGACGCCCGCAACTCGGGCCGCTGGGTGCAGATGTTCGCCAACTGATTCCGGCCTTCTCACACCATTCTCCGCTCGCGGCGCCGATGCCGCGCGCGTCGAGCCGTCGTCACGGTGACGGGCGGCTTCCGTTCCTTGGGGGGAACCAGTGAAATCTGTTGTCGCTCGTCGCCGACGCCTGCTGGCGTTGCTCGTCGGCATGCTCGTCGCCGGCGCATCCATTCTCACGGCCGGTCTGATCGCTCCGGCCGCCTCGGCTGCCGCGCCGAACATCACCGTCGACCTGCTCACGGTGCCGACCTCCGCCGGGCCCGCCTCGAGCGTGAACGCCTCCGCTCGCGTGCACAGCACCAGTGGCACGGTGACGGTCCAGGCCATCACCATTGCCGTCCGCAACAGCTCCGGCGCGCAGTTCGACTTCCCCGGCGCTGCGACCAACGTGGGCGTCCCGGCCTCGGGCTACACCTTCACGTCGGGCACCCGCACCTTCGCGGCGGGCACCTACAGCGCCTTCGTCGCCGTCCAGGTCGGCGGTGCCTGGTACAACCTGACGCCGACGAAGTCCTTCACCGTCGGTGGCGCGAGTTCGGGGGTCGTGGTCGACAGCCTGACCCTCCCGACCGCTGCTGCGGGCCAGAGCGTCACGGCGTCGGCACGCCTGCGTGGAGCCAACGCCACCGTCAACGTCCAGGCCGTCACCATCGCGGCCCGCAACGCCTCGGGCGGGCAGTTCGACTTCCCGGGCGCGACGGCTGCCAGCGTCCCGACCGGTGGTTACACCTTCACCTCGGGCGCACGCTCCTTCGCGGCCGGGTCCTACGACGTGTTCGTCGCGGTTCAGGTCAACGGCACCTGGTACAACCTCGACCCCCACAAGATTCTCGTCGTCGGCGCAAGCGCCTCTCCCGGCAACCTGGTCTTCGCGTCCGAGTTCAACGCCGCGGCCGGCTCCGGCCCGAACCAGGGGCTGTCGGCGAGCTACTGGCTCAACGACGACTGCTGGAAGTCGGGCTGCACCGGCACGATTGCGCAGTATCTGGAGAACCACGCCCGCCAGGACGGCGCCGGCAACCTCGTCCTGACCGCGGACAAGAACCTCGACACGAGCAACACGAAGTGTGGCTCGAAGACGTGCACCTACGCGTCGTCCCGGCTGACGATGCAGAACTGGGCCAGCGGAGGCACCCCGACGTTCGCGCGCGCCGGAGGCCACTTCGAGGCTCGGATGAAGCTCCCGACCGGCGCCGGACTGTGGCCCGCGTTCTGGACCGTCGGTGACCAGACCAAGGCCACGGGCGCGCCCTGGCCGGTGTCGGGCGAGATCGACATCCTCGAGGCCCTCGGCAACACGCCCACGACGGCGTACGAGTTCGCCCACGGAGGCACGTCGACGAACGGAACCGTGACGCCGTTCAACTCCGGCAAGGGCTACGCGCTGCCCTCCGGCACCATCGCCGACTGGCACACCTACGCCGTGGACTGGGACGCCTCGAACACCGGCTACATCAAGTGGAGCGTGGACGGCAAGGTCCTGAAGACGCTGACCGCCTCCGAGGCCGGGGCTGCCTGGAAGTCCTTCCAGGGCAAGCACTCGATCATCCTCAACCTCGCCGTGGGCGGGGACATGCCGGGCGACTCGACGTCGGGCACCACCTTCCCGGCCAAGATGTACGTCGACTACGTGCGGGTCTACGACAAGCCCGCGATCTGAGGTCCCATCGACGTGGGCCGCGCACGTCATCGTGCGCGGCCCGCGTCGGCCGCCGCACCGGCGTCACCAGGACGTCCGATACGGCGTCCGGGCAGGAAACAGCACCGATCCACCCGTGGTCGGGGACCTCTCCCCCCACCACGGGTCGTTCGCGCGTTCCCTCACGCCGACTCCGATCGCGGAGGCGAACGCCTTGTACCGCGGTCAAGCAACCTTCCCACTGCGCGTCGCCGCCGACCCGTCGAGGGCCGAGGTTCAGGCAAGCTCAGGAACCCTACGCGGCGCGTCTGAGCAGGACGCCGGCTACGAGCTGTACTCCGGGCCGTCGTAGCGCAGCGTATCGCTCATCCACAGCAGGATGTCGAGCACCCGGAGGAGTGCAAGTCCGTCGACGCGGGCCTCCGAGCGCGTCGTGGACAAGAGCTCGACGAGCCCTCGATCTTGGAGGAGTTCGTGAACTTCCCGCCAGTGATCGCGGTGGTCGCGGAGCCCGAGCTGCTCCCCGACGACCCGGTCCCAGATGGGAAGCAATCGCGGACGTTTCCGGGCGAGGAGCTTCGAGGTCGTCGTGGGGCCGGTGCCAGGATCCGGTCGGTTCCACGCTCGGAGGTAGGTCCACAACTTGCCTGCCTTCGAGCTGTTCGCGACCTCCTTGACGTCCACCTCGTGCAGGTCGACGTCCGCCCGGACATCGGTCAGAAGGCTCGTGATGTGGTCGGCCGCCGGGCCGAGGAAGCGGATCACCGCGTCGGCGGGCACCGCGACGTCGAGCATGGTGACCGCGAGCAGGTCGCCCGGCGTGATCCGATCAGGGTCTGAGGCCGCGACATCATCGAAGCGCGAGCCGGAGTAACGCGGGCCGCCGTGCGCGAGCGTGGCATGGGTGTAGCTGTCGACTGCTCGGACACACCAGTCTCGCGCGCGACGGTCGCCTTTCGCCGCGACAGAGATATGGGCGGGCAGGCGGGCGTCGCTCATGCCGGGAACGTTAGGGACTCCCTATCTCCCAGGCCGGGTCGACACCCTGGGGTGTGCCAGCTCGACTGGATGAACCGACGATGCGATCTCCCTCGACAAGAAACTGCCCGGCACCTCGGCATTCGGGTGATCATGGTCCTCCACCACGCACGCTCCCGGGACGATGCCGACAACCACCGAGGAGGATCATGAACGGCGCGTTGAAGCACGCCCTACACACGCTCACGGCCAGGACGGCAGTGCGCGGTGTCAGCGATGAGGCGTTGCCGATACGCGCCGACCTGCCCCACGCTCGCCTCGCAGCCTGCGCTGCGCTGAACGGGCCTCAACCCGTCGTCCCACTCGAAGCGCTCCGCGGACTCGCGGTGGCATCAGCCGCAACGCTGAGCGCCGACCTCCTCCAGGTACAGGCGAACTGGGCGGTCGCGCGCTACGTGGGCTCCTTCGAGCACAAGAAAGACCACCTGGTGCTCTCCGAACCCGGGGAAGCCGTGTGCGGCAACCAGCGTCGAGTCCTGAGCGAGGAGCTCGGGATCGCGTTCGGCCTGCACACAGGATCGAGATGGATGGCATCTCGGGCAGACCCGGCCTCGCCGATCTGGGTCGCCGACGTGGATCAACTACCCGCCCGCCTCGTGAGTTGGGCAGCGAAGAGCGAGCATCGGCCTGACTTCGTGCTGGCTGCTCGGCGGCCCGGCCACACGAACTTCACTGTCGCCCTCGTGGAGTCGAAGGGGACCAGAACTCCATCCCATGTGAAGAAAGCCTGGCGAGCGGGTGCCGACAGATCGCACCCGCAGTTCGAGATATGAACCTGCCTGGACTCGTTGTCAGCACCCTCGTCACCGGATCTCGGATCACCACGGCGTCCGTCGAGGTCGGAGCGAACCGGGAAGGCCGCCGTTCGGCCGATGACGGCCTTGTTCTTGCCGTACAGGCAGCATCCTTCGAGAACCTGGCGGAGACAGCGGGAAACGCCCGGGCGGCTGACGCCTGGCGCGCGCAACGTGGCCTCACCACCGACGTCGCGCGGCCTCCTCGCGTGCGGGTGGACCGACCTCGGGTCGAGGAGACGACGGATCGCGACGAGCCTGCCGTCGGGCTTCGTCAGCGATACGGCTTCCCGGGCGGGGAACTCGACGTGTTCCTCGGAGTGTTGTCGGAGGTCGACGCCTATCTCATCGAACCGCGGGCAGCGGTCATTGCTGCACAGGAGCGCCTCCGCGCTCGGCGTGGAGTGGTGGGCGCGCCTGACCTGCCGTCTGGGACCGAGACCTCAGCCGTGGGCCCAGGCGGATCAGTCGCACGTGTCCGGCTGCTGAGCTGACGGCGCGCGATCGGAGGTGACGCGAGAAGCCTGACGGACGATGCCGGATGCGCCTCGCGAAGGCCGCCTACCGCGGCACCGCCGGCAGCGCCGCCGAGGGGTGGCTGTCCACCCACGCCGGGACGCCGTCGGTGTTCACCGCGAACCACAGCTCGGTGGCCCGGTCGGCGTCGAGATAGACCACCGATGCCGCGCCCTCCATGCCCGTCCCGGCCACGGGCGCGGTCAGGAAGTCGATGTTCGACGCGCGGAGGTCGCGCAATCCCCACACGAACGACCGCAGGTCGGACGCGCTGAACGTGTCGTCCACGCCCACCCACGTCACCAGCGAGTCCGCCAGCCCGTAGGCCCGGGTAGGGCTCGAGAGCGTCCCCGAGCTGATCGCCGAGGTGGCCAGCGCCCGCAGCGCGTTCTGCTGACGGCGCACCCGGTCGAAGTCGCCGCCCGGCAGGCTCTTGCGTTCCCGGACGTAGGACAGCGCGTGCGCACCGTCGAGGTGCTGCGGACCCGCAGGCACCGCCACCCCGCCGAAGTTCGACGCCTGCCCGACGTTGACGTCGATCCCCCCGGCCGCGTCGGTCATCTGCGCGAACCCGGCGAAGTCGATGACCGCGAAGTGGTCGACCCGCACGCGGGTCAGCGCCTCCACGGTCTGCACCAGCAGCGACGGCCCACCCCACGAGTACGCCGCGTTGATCTTGCTCGTGCCGTGGCCCGGGATGGGCACCCACGAGTCACGCGGGATCGACACCACCGACGCGCGCGAACCGTCGTCGGCCACGTTCACCAGCATGATCACGTCACTGCGCTGCGCGCCGGGCACCCAGTCCGACGCGGTCGCCTCCGTGCCGGTGGTCGGGTCCGGCGAGCGGGTGTCGGTGCCGACGAGCAGGAACGTCTGCCCCTCCCCCTGCACCGGCCGGGTCGACGGATCGATGTCGAAGACCCCGTCGTAGCGGTGCATCCGGTCGCTGAACTGCTGCGTGACGGCGAACAACCCGCCCGCGGCGAGCAGCGCCAGGACCAGGCCCGCCCCCAGCAGGAACATCAGCCCCCGGAGAATACGACGCCGACGGTTCTCGTCAGGCGCTTCCGGTTCCGGACGCATCGGAAGAAGATCTGTTGCCGGCACTGTCGTACTCCCCCACTCGGACGACGTCACGAGTGTCTCCGCAGTGGATATTCGTCCGTTAGCCCCATCGGTCACACATCACCCGAATGCCGCAGCAAGCGTCAACGCACTGTTTTTGACTGACGACACTCCGTACGACACGCAGAACTTCATGACGATTCCGTGACCACACGCCGGCCTCATCCGCGGACCCGACATACTCGACGCCATGCCGGACCGGGGGGCTCTGAGCGAACGGGCGGTCGTGCGTCGACTGCACGACCGGCTCGGCCTGGGCGCCACCCGGCAGGACCTCGAGCAGAGCATCCTCGAGGGCCCCGACGTCACCCTCACGAAGCTGCTCACGATCGACGAGCCCGCCCCGACGAACGTCCCGGACCCGCCGCAGATCCGGGACCTTCCGGCCGACGATCCTGCTCGGAAGGCCCAGGACCAGCAGCGATCCGACCAGGAGCGCCAGGCGATCCTCTGGTGGCTCGACCGCATGGCCACGGTCAAGGCGCCCCGGGCCGAGAAGCTCACGTGGTTCTGGCACGGGCACTTCGCCACGAGCAACGAAAAGGTCCGCGACGTCGGACTCATGCTCACTCAGAACCAGACGTTCCGCGCCCAGGGCCAGGACTCGGTCGCGAAGCTCGCCCAAGCCATGGTCGTCGACCCCGCCCTCAATATCTGGCTCGACAACCATACCAACCGGAAGTTCGCTCCCAACGAGAACCTCGGCCGCGAACTGATGGAATTGTTCACCCTCGGTGTCGGTGAATACTCGGAGAGCGACGTCCGCCAGGCCGCACGCGCCCTCACAGGGTGGAGCTATAAAGACCGGGCACTGACATTCAAGAAGGCGAACTTCGACGACGGCCCTAAGACGGTTCTCGGCAGCATCGCCGGCCTCGACAGCGACTCCCTGGTCGACCTGCTCACCGCACGCCCCGACTCCGCCCGCTTCATCGCCACCCGCCTGTGGAACCGCCTGGTGTCGAGCGACTCGCCGTCGGAGGCCGAGCTCGAGCAGCTCACCGACGCGTACGGCCCCGGGACGTCGGTCCGCGGGCTCCTCCGGGCCCTCGCCACCTCCGCAGCATTCCGCGACCCGACCAAGACCCTCGTCAAGCAGCCCGTGGAGTGGGCCGTCGGCCTCGCCCGGGCGGTCGGACGACCGGTCGGCACGCTCGACGACAAGGACCGCGCCACGGCGCTGAACCAGCTCAAGGCCCTCGGCCAGACGCCGTTCAGGCCGCCGAACGTCGGCGGCTGGCCCGCCGGAGCCCCGTACATCACCCCGACCGCGACCGTCGCCCGTGTCCGCTTCGCCGCCGTACTTCTGACCGGCGGCACGCTCGGGAGCGTGGACGACCCGCCGTCGGGAACCAACGCGCGGGCCGAATGGGCCCGCGCCACCCTGGGCGTCGACGCCTGGAGCGCCCGGACCCGCGCCGCGCTGAGCCAGGTCGCCGATCCTCGTCAGCTGCTGATCGTCGCGGCGGTCAGCCCGGAGTACGTGGTGAGCGGATGAGAAGCCCCTGGAGCACCACGGTCCCCGTCCTCACCCGCCGACGTTTCCTGGCGGCCACGGCTGTCACCGGGGCCGCCGCGATCGGCGCTACGGCAATCGGGTGGGAGGAGATCGCCGGCTCCGCCGGGGACCTCGACCCCGACGCCGGCGTCCTGGTCGTGGTCACCCTCTACGGCGGCAACGACGGCCTCAACACCGTCATCCCCGCGGGCGACGACGTCTACCAGCGCTCCCGCCCCGAGCTCGCCTACCGCTCCGACGAGGTCCTCGACCTCGGCGACGGCCTCGGCTTCAACCCCGCCCTGCGCGGCCTCAAGGGCCTCTACGACGACGGGTCGCTCGCCGTCGTCCAGGGCGTCGGCTACCCCCAGCCCGACCACAGCCACTTCCGCTCCATGGCCATCTGGCAGACCGCCAACCCCACCAGCCCCAACGGCGCCGGCTGGCTCGGCCGCTGGCTCGACGCCACCAGCGACGGCTCAGCCGCCGACCCCCTACGCGCCCTGTCCACTGACCCGGTCCTGCCACCCCTGCTCGTCGGCGACCGCTACGCCGGCTCCACCATCGCCGCCGGCGCTCTCGAGCTGCCGAAGGGGCCGCTCGGCAACGCCGTCGCCGCCCTTGCCTCGCCCGACCTGGACGACGAGGACTGGCGCGCCCGCACCGCCGCCTCCATCGGCCACCTCGCCACCCTGCGCCGCACCACCACCGCCGCCATGCAACGGGCCGGGAAGGATAACCCCACCGGCGACCTCGACCGCCAGCTCCAGCTCATCGCCGCCCTGATTGAAGCCCGCGTCCCGACCCGGGTCTACTCCGCGTCCCTCGGAGGCTTCGACACCCACGCCGATGAACGCCGAACCCAGGAACGCCTCCTCGGCCAACTCGACACCGCCCTCGCCCCCTTCATAACCCGCCTCGAAGCCACCGACCCCGGCCGCCAGGTCGTCGTCATGGTCCACTCCGAGTTCGGCCGCCGCGTCAAGGCCAACGGCTCCGACGGCACCGACCACGGCACCGCCGGCCCGGTCCTGCTCGCCGGCACCCCAGTCACCGGCGGCCTCACCGGCCAGACCCCCAGCCTCACCGACCTCGACGGCGGCGACCTGCGCTCCCACGTCGACTTCCGCGACCTGTACGCGACCCTCACCGAGAACGTCCTCGGCGCCGCCCCCGATCAGATCGTCGGCGGCCACCCTGGTCGGTTCGACAACGTCCTCGCCTGACTCTCCTCAGATGGGAACGCGCCTAGCAAGCCTCCCGCCCGAGTTCAGACCGGTAGGCTTCTCTTCCAGGCCAATGGATGCCCTCCTCGCGTACACGCTTCGACGCCGTCGAAAGCCCGCACTGCCGTTCGGGCATCAGGTCGCGATGGCAGAAATCACGGGCCGTCGTTCGCAGGGCGGTACTTCGCGGTGTGACACACCGTATAAGGATCCCTATTAGCTCCGAGCCTTAAATCCTTGCCCGCCAGATAAGCTCCGGTCGGGCCAGTCGCGGAACAATACGCGCAGTTTACGGTAGACGACCTCATGTTCACCGCGCGGAGGTACGGCTCCGTTTCCTTCACGCTTGACGACCAACGCGCTCATGAGCGAGGCGGTTGTCAAGTAGGTGACTCGTCCGCCGTACGGGATGGCTACGTCTCGCCGAAGGCGTCTGCGGATTGTTTGAGGGGTGGCCCGACGGTCTCAAAAGTCGCCATACGAAAGGCCGGCACGGGGCGAACCCTTACCTTGAACGCACGATTATCGGGCTCAAGTAGACTAGAGCGCCAGGCTGGACCGACACGACGGCCTTCACGCACGCGCATTGCAAGAGAGGCGCCCAATACCATCTCCGAGTCCTCCTCGCCCGATCGATAGAGACAGGTGCTTACCACCTGAACTAGACGCCGAAGCCTGGACTAGGGCCGGTCAGCGCTCGAAACGCGGCGGCGCGTGGGTCTCACTGGAGCGGCCGACACAGCGCGAAGATCAGCGGGCGCTTTCGTTCTTGATCATGTTTGGTGAACAGTGTCTTGCTGGCGGCCGAGGCCGACGGCGGTGAGGCCGGCCCGGCGCGGGGTGGCCGGGTCGACGATGTTGCGGGTGTCGACGACGATCGGCTGCTTCGTCACCCCGGCGATCTCGGCCCAGTCCAGGGTGCGGAACTCCGCCCACTCGGTGAGGACGACGACGGCCTCGGCGCCCTGGGCGGCCTCCACGGCGTCGGACGCCAGCGTGATGCCGTCGAGCTCACCCGGACCGCGCAGCATCGGGTCGAACCCGACGAGGTCCGCGCCGGCCTGGCGCAGCAGCGCCGCGATCGCCAACGCCGGGGAGTCACGCAGGTCGTCGGTGCCCGCCTTGAACGTCAGCCCCAGCAGCGCCAGGCGCACCCGCGACAGCGACCCCGTGCGCTTCCCGGTCACCGCCAGGCGCACCTTGTCCACGATCCGCTGCCGCTGCCGGGTGTTCGTGTCGATCGTCGCCCGCAGCAACCGGAACTCGAAGTCCGCCGAGTCCGCCACCTGCAACAACGCGTGCGTGTCCTTCGGCAGGCACGACCCGCCCCACCCCGGGCCGGGCGAGAGGAAGGCCTGCCCGATCCGCCGGTCGTAGCCGATCCCCTCGGTCACGTCCCCGATGTCGGCGCCGACCCGCTCGCACAGCTCGGCCATCGCGTTCACGTACGACAGCTTCATCGCCAGGAAGCAGTTCGCGGCGTACTTCATCAGCTCCGCCGACGCCGCGTCGGTGAGCACCGTCGGAGCACCGAGGCGCGCATACAGCGCCGCCACCCGCTCCGCGGCGTCCTGGTTGTCCGAGCCGACCACGATCCGGTCCGGGCCCAGGAAGTCCTTGACCGCCGACCCCTCCCGCAGGAACTCCGGGTTCGACACCACCGCGACGTCGGTGCGCTCGAGCAGCTCCGCGGTCCGCGCCGCCGTGCCCACCGGCACCGTCGACTTGTTGACCACCACGGTGCCCGCCGCCAGCTCGGCGCCGACCTCCTCGATGACCGACTCCACCGCGCGCAGGTCGGCCACCCCGCCCGCGCCCATCGGCGTCGGCACGCAGAGGAACAGCACCTCCGCGGGCCGGGAGTCCTCGAACGCACCCAGCGCCGCCCCCGCGCCGACCACGAACGACAACCGCCCGGCCGAGGTCTGCTCGGAGACCAGCTCCGCCAGATCCGGCTCCACGATGTCCACCACACCCCGACGCAGGCGCTCCACCTTGCCCGCGTCGATGTCCGCGCACACCACCTCGTGACCCAACGACGCCAGACAGGCCCCCGTCGTGAGCCCGACGTAGCCCGTCCCCACCACCATCACCCGACGCCCGAACACCCCTGACACCCCTCTCTGGAAACTCAGATATTTTGCGTCTTTGATTGCGCACTCAACAGTTTTCTTGCGTCAAACAGTCTATCGCTTGGAGTCGCCGCAGCAGTTAAAAAGATTCCGATGACAATCCACGAGTAAGTGTCGACCGCTAATGGATTCCAAATTGTCTCCGTGAATGAATATGTTGCGAAGAGAACTACAAGGGATTTCTCTGTTAAACCACGCCCAAGCGGTGATTCTGCGGCAAGCAACCCAGCTAAGACGACAGCCGAAAGGAGCAACGCCACTAACCCACCCGAAAAGTACAGCAACGCGTACCCGGAGTGAAAGAAATGATCGGGAGCCTCACCCAAGGTCTGGAAATAGACCCACTTTGATAGACCGATCCCCGTAACTATCTGATCGTCCACCTGTGAAGAAACCGCGATCCAGATGCGACCACGCCTGCTGAAACTCTCAGGTTCCGCCGTATAGATCAAAAACATGGCAGCCGATGCAGCCGCAACTCCCAATGTCAGACCGACAGGAAAAGGAATGCGGAAAACTTTTCTTTGACGTTCGATCAGCGACGATACAGCATGCCAGGACAGAGCAATAATCAAAGTAACATATGCGGTACGCGAGCCGGACAGCAGTACAACCATCCCGAAAATTAGGACGCTGGCTATTCTGACCCGTCCAGAGAAACCCTGCAAGCTCAAGATCAAGCCGAACGCGGCGATGATCCCAACAACATTCTCCGACGTAGCGAAACTCGTGAATAAGGCGCCTGCTATTGAACATTTCTCAAGGTCTCCCGTCTTGCACGGGAGCCAAAAACTGGCGCCCATGAAGAAGGATGGCGCTATTAATAAAGACACAATCAACAGGGTAATCGTAGCGAGATCTCTCATAGAAACACGCGCGTACGACAAGAGATGACCGACAGCTAACCATTGGAGCGCCGCAACTCCATATCCGACCCATCGACCACCATAAATCCCTGGAACAGTTAGGAAATCAACGAAAGAACACCAAACCACCAACAGGCCGAAGCATACCCACGCAAGCCTGACGAACTCATCCTGCGATCCCAAGACCTGTTGTCGCGAGGAGAAGAAGCAGAACGAAAGAGAGAGAAGTGCGACCGCTAGCCCGCCTAGCGGGTATGCAGTGTAGCCTGGCAACAAGAGTACGACCGCAGTCGTGCCTATTGTATATAGGGCAACTAGCACGAGCGGCCCATTCCTGAGAAATGCGGACCTATTGCGGAACACGCACGCCAAGCCCGCCACACCCAAGAGTGACAGAAGAGCTGCGAAGTACTCAACTTCTATTGGAAGGGACACCGCTAAATCACCGCTGCAAATCGATCCAGCACGTTACACCATTGTCTCCCAACTGTGTCCGGTGAGAACTTCACCGAACGCCGGTCACGAGCCGTATCGAAGTCTTCCGAACTGGGCGGATTGCTTGCAACAATGTTGATTGCGTACGCAAGCTGTTCCGGCGAGAACCCCGCTGCAGTCGCACCAGGAACAAGTACAGGGACAAGCTCGCTCATAGCCGGCGCAGGTAGATTAACAACGGGAACACGGTAATGAGCGGCTTCAACGAGACTAAACCCGAAAGTTTCCGCTAACGACGGATGCACCAGAAGATCGGCATCGAGCAGAAAATCTCGAACGTTGGGCACTCGGCCCCTAAATGACACGCGGTCGCCCAGTCCGTATTTCGCAACAAGGGCCTCCAGCATCTCCCTCTGAGGCCCGTCACCCACCATCGTAAGCGTAAATCTCTGCGGCAGAAAGAGCATCGCAGTAACTGCTGTGCGGTAGTTCTTGTATTGCCGAAAGGCGCCTGTCGTCAGAAGGCGCACCCCTGTCTCGGGCGGCAATGTCCTCAATTCCTCGCCAGTGCTCCGACGGTTTGGTTCAATCACAACATTAGGTATAACTTCAAACTCTCCCACGCGGCTGTACATCAGCCTGGCGGCCTCTAGAACCGCATTCGAAACCGCTACTACCAATTCCGGGGACTTAGGTACTAGTTTCAAGCAATTTGCCAGGAGTCGCAATCGAGGGTCGAGCTGTAGACGTGGTTCTAGCAGCGAATGCTCCCAATGAACAAACCGCGGTCCCAACCCGATCAGTGCCACGCCCAAGGGGACTGATGCCCAAAGGCCGCTCCCCACGACGACGTCGGGCGCTCTACGTGAGAGGGACGAGCGCAGCTTGGGGATAATCTCGATAAGCCGAGTCAATCGCTCGCCCCCATCAAGAAGGTCTACGTCAAACGGCTCAAATTCTGAAGGCACTCCCCCAGACAGCACTGTCGCCGAGACGAGAACACCTTGATCACGCAATGCACTCAACACATAATAAGCAGCTCGTTCCATCCCATAGAAAGGGACTAGCTGGGGGAAAACAAAGTGAATCTTCTGGGGCTGGTCAACCATCATTTCCCCCGAAGTTCAGAGCTAAACGCGAGCCTTTCGAGCACTCCACGAGGAATAATTCCACCGAGAGCAGCGACGACACACATGAAGTTTGGCCGACCAACACGTAGGGTTTCTACAGCGATACGAAATGTATCGTACCAGTTCCGTGAATGTAGGCAGAAACGAAGCACGTGCGAGAAGATAAAGCTCGCGTATAGTTGCCCTGGCCAGTCATCTCTATACCGCTGCACCCACTCGTAGGATGGTGTCCATTCTGGACGTGCGGAGATGGAGGAGGGACTTCCTACGTTGTAGACAGTGGTCGGCTCCTCGATCTGGAGGACCGTCACACCGGGGACACGTGCAACCCTTATCAGCCACTCCCAATCTTGGTGGCGACGGAGCGTCTCGTCCCACGTAACCGACTCGGAGACACTTCTCGTAGTCAGAAGTGTGGAGGTCGGCATCAGCGGCCTGCCGACACCGATAGACCGCCGATTGAATAGAAAATGCTCAGGACTTTCTGCGGATGAGATCAGGCGTCGCGGGCTGGGAACAGACAACCGTCCCTGACTGGCGTAGCGCTGTCGAACTCGAGATGACACGACCGGCTGCTGTCCGCTTCGCTCAATTTCTTTCGCGGCTGCGATTTGCAAAACAAGTTTTTCCGAAACCCACTCGTCGTCATCGTCGAGAAATGCAACATACTCGCCTGTCGCCGCTCGCACTCCGAGGTTGCGAGCGTACGAACCGCCTCTTGCGCCGCCCGTACAAAGGGTTGTGACTCGCGGTCCACTCAAACTCTGTACGGAGAAAGGCACATCTTCCAAGTCACACACGATTATCACCTCCACCTCGACGTCGACCTGGTCGAGTGCAGAGTTCACGGCAGCAGGCAATGAGCGTCGGCCAACCGTCGGAATGATCACGCTAACATGAGTCATGCCCCCTCCATCGAATCGCCGTTAACCCCGCGCGAGAAATCAACCATAGACCTGCAGAGTTCTAACAGTTGTTCCGATGAGGTTGGCCAACTTGTGCGATCATGGAAATCCTGAACCGCACCTAAGCTAAACCGCTCGTACTCAACCTCGTCCGTGACAACTTTGCGGATCGCTTCGGCGAAAACGGACGGGGGACTCTCAACGGGTACGAGAATTCCGCCCCGGTCGATGCGCTCGGGAACACCACCGGTGTCCGTCGAGATTACTGGCATCCCAAATGCGGCTGCCTCTGCAACGACTAGGCAGAAAGGATCGTTACGTGTAGGTAGTAGAAAGATATCACGTGTAGCATAAAGGTTGCTTAGGACTGCGGCATCGTCTTCGTCCTCTTTCGACAGAAATCCCCAATATCGCACGTAAGGCCGTTCCCAGGTCGAGTCGGGCGGCCGGACGCCAACCACGTCTAGTCGTACATCAAGCCCAGAACGCTTCAAAGCGTCTACTGCCAGAACGGCTGTATCGATTCCCTTCCGGTGCCATTTGACGCCAACGGTTAGAATACGCAATGTAGCGCCGTTCCAGCGCCGACTCGACAAACCGGGGTCTGTGATGTTGGCACCGAACGGAATTCTTTTTACTTTCTCGGGAGAGATTCCGTATCGCTCCTGGACATCAACAACCGCCCAATGTGAAGCCATGACAACGGCATCGAGTCGACCAAAAGCCTGTCGCTCGAATGATTCTGCTCGGTCTCTGGTTCTTCTGGACAAATTCGACCAGTGAGGAGCCTTATCCAAGCGCTGCCCGATCGTTGCATCGCCCCAATAGAGTACGGGCAGTTCTTCCTTCAACCGGCAATATGGAATCCAGCCCATAGCGACGAGCACGTCACAGTTTGCGGACTTCGCGCTCGCTACGGCGGTTCGCGTCAAATTCGCGACATATTTGCGCTCGACTTCCCAATTGACCTTGAGATTGAATCTCGCCGTTAGATTTGAAAGGTTGTTGGCGACAAAGTACCCGGTTCGGCGCTTCGGGTGGATCTCAATCACATCGGTCCCCCGTGCGCGGAGATGCCGGAGAAGATGAGCGGGCGTTCCCGACCAAGTCATAACGTCCGATGGCGGACCAGAGGCCGTTGATATTCCTATTCGCATTAGGACAGGACCCTTGCCGAGTGTTGGAGTGCATTTGTTTCTCGTCTTCTGGAATTTAGAAGTAGAAGCCAAAGAATTGCCGCGAGCATGCCATCTGTGATGAGGCTCGAATAAACTGCTCCCCAATAGCCATAGGAAGTAATCAACGGGATATTGATAGCAACGTTGATCACAGCCATGGAAATTTGCGTGACGCTGCGCTGAACCTGGTAGCCGGCGCCGCTGAGTGCGTCCGCAGCAAAGTAGTGGAACGCCTTCAGCAGAAGCAGAACGCTCAAGGCGCGGAGCACATCGACGGAATTTATATATCCCTCCCCGAGAACGAGAGGAACCACGTCGGCGAAGAGTAAAAGACCAACGCAGGACAGTGCACAATACAATAAACTGGGACGTAAGACCTTACCCGCGAACCTCATTGCGCCTTCTGCCCCTGTAGCGCCATGCTGGAAGAACCGGGGAAAGGAGGCAGATAGGAGCGCACGCACCGGAGTAAATGCCATATCTATGACGCGGTACGCGGCTGTGTACACGCCTACGGCATCCAGGGTGGAGAATCTAGCTAGCATTGCTTTGTCAACGTCGTTATAGATGGATTGTGAAGCTAGCCCAACTGCAAACAGAAGACCATCTTTGTATTCACTTCGATAACGGTTGAAATCCGGTCGCGAGAAAGAGTACTGTCGGCGAGTATAGAGGACAATCACAGCCACGATCATCCCTGTGACGGACACGTACACGACTGACCAGGCTTCTAGCGTGAAAAACCCAAAGACGAATAGGGCCACCGCCCCGAGCAGCCTGGCACCGAACATGAGGAGCTGGAAAACGGCGGATGCCGTCATCCGCAGGCTAGAAGCAAACAGGCCGTAACAGAGCTCGGCCACTCGAATCCCAAGAATGTCTCCCAGCGCAACCAAAACGATGGGAGTCAGCCCAACGGATGCAGGAAGCAGCATCGGACCGACTACTGCTATCGCACACACACAAAGAGACGAAGCAGCAATAGTCACACATAAAGCCGTTGAAATTTGTTCAGAAGCCGAAGATGGATCTCGAACAACATTGCGGATTACGAGACTCATCGTGCCTAATGAAGCAAAAGGCGAGAGAATCGCTGCGAGTGCTACAACTGCTGAAAACGCACCAAACCCATCGACATCAAGAGCTCGGGCTACGATCACGAAGTAAGCACCTTGAAGGCCGGTCTTGGCAAGTTGGCCAGCGAAGCTAGCCAACGTGTTGCGGCCAAGCCGGGATTTGATTTTATTTCGCATCGAGGCGTTCATCAAGGCCCGTGCGGTCCCCGAACCGGCGGAGACGCTCGCGGAGCAGGAGTGGGTTGAGAGCGACGATCCATGTTGATCGTGTCGGCCCTTGTATCGATCGCGTCCGACGACCGAGTCGAACGCACTGCGGAGGTGCTGGGGAAGCGAGCGGGTGCAACTACGCTTGGTGCCAAGTGGCTTTCCTCCTCGTTCAATGAAGAGTAGTAACCGTACTTGTTGTATGCGGACCGCGAGAGACCCTTGCTCATCGTGAGCACAGTGCCAAGCAGGCGCCCTGAAACACTGCTGATGCGGTCGCAAGCTTCCCGAGTATCAACTTTCCTTGTTCGGTCGGTCCGGCAAAGTAGGATTGTTCCGTCAACGAAATTCGTAAGGGCGAGGGTGTCTGGCACTGGCAGCACTGGCGCCGTGTCAACGACCACATAGTCGTAACTTCGCCTAGCCTCTCGGAGCAGGTTACTCATTGAGGCCGATGCAAGTATCTCGCTTGGGTTCGCTGGCACCTCGCCGCTAGCTAAAACATCAAGATTGGTAATCCGAGAGGGTTGGACAGCTTCAGCGAGATCGACGCGATTGCTGAGCACTGTAGTCAGACCTACACGTGGCTCTATCGATAGTCGATTAGCAAGCGCTGGTCGTCGTAAGTCGGCGTCTACCAAGAGCACCTTTGAACCTGCTGCGGCAAGAGCGGCGCCAAGCAGGCAGGAAGTGGTCGTTTTCCCTTCTCCCGGAAGAGAGCTGGTTACAGCTATTGTGGTCGCTGGATCGTCGACGTTCGAGAAGGTTAGGTTTGTCCGTAGAGATTTATAGTCGTCAGCGGCTGATCCTCGAAGTGCCACCGACAAGTCGAGGGTCGCTGCCTCCGCCGCGCTGTTGGCTCCGATTGTTGCGAGGACAGGGGCGTTAGCCGCTTTCCGGAGGTCCTCGCGATTCTTCACCCGCGTGTCTAGAACATTGACTAGGAGAGCAACTCCACAGCCTAGTAACAGGCCTCCAACCAAGCCTGCAGCCACTAAGCTGAGCGGACTCGTTCCTGACGGCTCAAGGGGCGCACCGACTGGCGCTACCTGCCGAACTGCAATCGCAGCTGGCAAACGAGGGTCAGCGGGCCTTTCGAGTTCGTTGATAACCTGAGGGAGGATTTGTCCAACTGCATTCGCAATGTTTGCTGCGTCTTGTGGATCATCCCAGGTCACGGACACGTCAAGCAATACAGAATCTACCTTATTACTTGCACTGATTTGCTTTGCGAGCAGATCAGGAGTGACGGGTAGTTGCAGCTCATTGATGACTTGCTGAAGTACTCGCGGACTCGTAGCTAGTTCCACATAGGACGTAATACGCTGCTCTGATAACAGGCTGCCTTGGTACGCGGCCTGAGCACTGTTTGTGTCGCTCTGCGCCGCTACGTACAGAGTGGTGACCGCCGTAAATTTTGGAGCACGCAGAATCGAGTAAGCAACTGCTCCTAGCGTTACGACAAGCAGAACAGCTAGGATCCAAGTCCAGCGATCCTTTAAAACCCGCCCGTACTCATTTAATGTCAAGACGATCCCCGCAGAATGCTTTCGCGTACTGACTTTCCACTGACATCTAGCGGCCCCGAGCGAAGATTACCTCCCCGAAGGTCCTGAGGATAACCTTCGCGTCCAGCCAAAGCGACCAGTTCTCGATGTAGTAGTTATCGAATCGCGCGCGATCGCTGATAGGGGTGTCGCCGCGGAGCCCGCTCACCTGCGCCAGGCCCGTTAATCCCGCCCGAACACGGTGGCGATGAGCATAACGGTCCACCTCAATCGAGAACTTGTCGACGAAGTGCGGACGCTCCGGTCGCGGGCCGACAAGCGTCATATCCCCACGCAGAATGCTCCAAAGCTGCGGCAATTCGTCCAGAGAGGACCGACGGAGTACCTTCCCGACTGGCCCCACACGTTTGTCATTTGCAATGTTCCACTGCGTAGCTGATTCGGAGAAGGTCGCCGGCTTCATCGAGCGAAACTTGAGGCATGAGAAGAGCTGACCATCACGCCCGACTCGGTCTTGCCGGAAGAGCACACCAGGCCCTCCTTCGAGGCGCACGGCCAGCGCACACATCGCCATGATCGGTGCCAGGACAAGGAGCGCCAGACCGCTAATCACGACATCGAAGGCACGCTTGACAGCCCAAGAGGGACCCTCGAGGGAGGGGTTCCTGATGCGCATGACAGGGACGGACCCAATGTGGTCGACATGACCAACCTGCGTGTGGAACTGCGGGAGCCTCGGGATGACGAGGAGATCGCAGTCCTCGCACTCGGGGCTGCGCACGATGTCGAGGAGCTCGGTCTCGGCGAGGTTGCCGTCTGCGACAAGCAGAACGTCGGCACCGGTGGCCGGAACGAGCAACTCAAGGTCTTGGACCTCGCCCAGATGACCGATGACTCGTCCGGCCTCGGCGCCGTCGCCGTCGTCGTCGACAAAGCCGAGCGGCACGAGCCCGTACTGGGGGTAGCGGTTGAGGAGCGTTGCCATCTCGGCCGCCCGCACGCCTCCACCGACAATGATGGTCTTGTGCGCCACGATGCGGCGGCGGCGAGCAGTGAGGATCAGCGTCGTCGTGAGGAACCGCCCCGCGAGGACTAGCCCGATGGTGCCCAGCAGCAATCCTAGGAAGGGACCAACCTCTGCGGTCTGGTTCACGAGCGCGAAGAGGGTCGCGACCACGGCGGCGGCCGTGAGCAGGCGCCCCAAGAGCGTCGGAATCTCGTCGAGGACGCTCAGGTGCAGACGTGCGCGGTAACGACCGGCGCCGAAGAGCAGAGCGATCGAGACGGCCGCCATGAGGACGATGGCCTTGAAGTGCTCGGGCGCCCAGAGGAGCGGCAGGAGCAGCATCACCGCATCGACCGGAGGAACGATCATCCAGGCTGCGATGCCGCGCGCTGAGCCGATCCCGAGGATCGGCCGGCTCGTCACATAGACGGTCTGGGCGAGGGACGGCGTGTCGAGGCGCTCCGCGCCAGAGCGATCCCGCTGCGCGGGTGCTCCCTGCGTAGGCGCCTGAGACGACGCCGTCGCCTCAAGTTCCTGCTGCTGTGTCACTTCCGGTGACCCCCCCTGATCACGGACGGTGCAAGAGCGTACATGGGTCGGCGATCACTGCCCACCCGGGTCGCCCGTTCGCTGCCGGCCCCTGTTCGTGTGCCCCTCACCCGGCTATCGCTCCAGACCGCTCGCCCTGTTACTCGGTTCAGATACTTTGCGCGGCGTTTCCGGCCGACACGCCCAGCACCTCTGACGCGAGTTGCCCCGATCAGACCTGTTTGGGTCTGTACCAAGGCGGATGATCGCCACGGAGCGTGGTGTCCCCCGACGGCCAGACTCTCCGGCCCTGGCCTTTCGTTGACCTTTCCGCCGTGTCACGGTCGAGTGAACGCGTGTCGTCCCACGAGCGTTCGGTGACTGAGCGGAGCCGATCGGGCGTGGACGCTGGAGGGGTCGGGGGTCGAGCCCGACTCGGGCCGCGGGCTCTCGGCGTGATGAGGATCAGGCGCGGCGGCCTCGGCCTGTGTCGGGCTGCTGGCGGAAGAGGGCGACGGCCTCGAGCTGGGAGCTGACCTCGAGCTTGGTGAGAATCGACCGGATCTGGGTGCGGACGGTCGGCATGCTGACGACGAGGCGCTCCGCTACGGCCGCCGCGCGGCGGCCCTCGGCGAGGAGCTCGAGCACCTCACGCTCGCGGCGGCTCAATCGGGCGAGCCGACGGGAGAGTTCTCGTTCGCGCGCCAGGTAGTGGCGGTGGAGGTCGACCCACTCCCGGCGTTCGGCCTCCGTCATCAAGGGCACGCCGCGGGCTGCCGGGAGCAGCACGTCGAAGGAGCTCGACTTGGGCACCGAGCCGATGGCTCCACCGGCTATGGCCCCTGCGGTTCCCGGCTCGTCGACGCTTCCGCTGACCACGAGCACCGCCCAGCCCCGCTCCCGGAGGCGCCCGACGAGGTCGGCGCCGTGGCGGTAGGTCCCCTCGGCGTCCTGTCCGAGGTCGAGATCGAGCACGACCAGCCCGGTGTCGGCGTCGGCGTCGCCGAGGAACCGGCCCACGTCCGAGACGGACACGGCGAACGTGTGCAGTCCCTCGCCGCGCAGTGCCATGATGAGGGCGGTGCTGAAGAGCTCGTGATCGTCGATCACGGCGATGGGATAGGGAGGGCCGGCCTCGGTCGCGCCGCTCGCCGTCGTCACGACGCCGGGAGGACCAGGCGCACCTCGCAGCCCGGCACCTGGTGTCGGGTCGCGCTGACCTCGATGGCGGCGTCCTCCGCGGCGAGCAGGGTCTGGCAGAGGTGCAGACCGAGCCCCAGCCCGCCCGCGCTCGCGTCGTGGACACCCCGCTCGAGCACGGCCCGCTCCTGCCCGGGCGGGATCCCGGGCCCGAAGTCGCGGACGCGGATCTCCGCCGAGCCGTCGCGGGTGACGGCCGTGATGCGGACCGGGCTGCCCGGAGCGTGCCGAGCGGCGTTCGAGAGCAGGTTGGTGACGACCTGGGCGAGGGTGCGGGGCGATCCGACGGCATGGAGGTCGGGCTCCACGTCGGCCCGGACGTCCAGTCCCGCGCTGCGCCGCAGCATCACCAGGCCCTCGAGCGCGGGGGCCACCGCGTAGCGGCCCCGCGCGTCCGGCGAATCGTCGCCCGTGTGCCCCTGGGGGAGGTCGTCGAGACGGCGGAGCTCGTCGGCGACCACGTGGCTCAGCCGGGCTCGCCTCGGCGGCCGCCACCCATGACGGCGGCCGCCGAGGCGAGCCCGGCGAGGCCGTTGCGGAGGTCGTGGTCGCGGGCCTCGGCCCGGGCCAATTGCTGCTCCGCGCGGCGCAGCTCCTCCTCCTGGGACGCCTGCTCGTCGTCGAGCACGAACAGGGCCCGGCGGGCCAGCCCGAGACTTCCCCACAGCACGACGACCACGGCGACGAGACCCGCGCCGGAGAAGAGCGGGCTCAGCGCGGCGAGCGACGGCGGCATGAAGGCCCCGCCGGCCTCGGCCACCCCGAGCAGGACGAGGCCTGCCGCCAGCGCACCGAGCGCGGGGTGCGGGAGGCGACGGCTCGCGTCACGACGCCCAGGGCGCCGACGACCCAGGCCCCGCCCGCAGGCCGGTGAATCATCGTCAGAGTGACGAAAGCGGAGAGTGTGCGGCAGAACGCAGACCTGCGCGCAGGGCCGACCGCTGACTTCGAGACGACCCTGAGGGTGATCGTCGGCTCCGTTCGCGGACCGGCCGGGTGAGCGCGGTCCGGGACCGTCCCGGATCGTCCCGGAGGTGATCTCCGACGGCGATGACCTGCATGGATGGGTTCCGTCGCGAGGGCCGCTCGGGGGGCGTCCTCGCGACAACCCGCCCCTCGTCCCGAGCCGGGCGGAGCTCCTCGGCCGGCGCGGCCGGCCCTCATCGGATGGAACGGATCATGAACAGGCACGTGCTCCCCCGAAGGCTCGTGGGCCTCCTCGTGGGCCTCACGCTCCTCCTCGGCTCGGCGATCGGATCGGCGCTCCTCGCCCCCTACGCCACCGCCGCCACCCCCACGAGCTCGACGCCGGCGACCGGCTTCGCCGTGCACGGCCCCACCGGCGGATACTGGATCGCCGCGGCCGACGGTGGGGTGTTCAGCTTCGGTAACGCGCCGTTCTACGGCTCGATGGGCGGCAAGACCCTGTCTGCACCGATCGTGGCGATGGCAGCGACCCCCGACGGCGGCGGCTACTGGCTCACCGGCAAGGACGGCGGCATCTTCGCCTTCGGCAACGCCGGCTTCTTCGGGTCGATGGGCGGGAAGGCGCTCTCGGCACCCGTCGTCGGGATCGCGTCGTCGCCCACCGGCAAGGGATACTGGCTCGTCGGCGCCGACGGCGGCGTCTTCGCCTTCGGCGACGCGAAGTTCGCGGGCTCCATGGCGGGCAAGGCGCTCAACCAGCCCGTGGTGGGCATCGCCGGGACCCCGGACGGCGCCGGCTACTGGCTCACCGCCGGGGACGGCGGGGTCTTCGCCTTCGGCAGCGCCGGGTTCGCGGGCGGGATGAACGGCACGACGCTCAACTCCCCGATCACCGGGATCGCCGCGTCGCCGTCGGGCAAGGGTTACCTGCTCGGCGCGTCGGACGGAGGGGTGTTCGCTTTCGGCGACGCGACCTTCCGTGGGTCGATGGCCGACCAGCCGCTCAACGCGGGCGTCTTCACCATCGCCGCGACCAAGGCCGGGTACTTCCTCGCCGGCGGAGACGGTGGGGTGTTCGCCTTCGGTGACGCCAAGTACAGCGGCCGGATCTCCTACACCCCGCCGCCGCCTCCGGCCCCGACCGCGAGCGACCAGCGGGGCAAGATCGTGCAGCTCGCGCAGTCGCAGCTGGGCGTGAAGGAGACTGGGAACAACTGCAACCCCTACGGGCCGTGCGTCCAGTGGTGCGCGCTGTTCGCCACGTGGGTCTGGCAGAAGGCGGGCGTCGACATCCCGCGGTACCCCGGCGCCGTGAGCATCTGGAACTGGGGCAAGGGCAAGGGACTCGCGCACTCCGGTCTCGCCGGTGTGCGTCCCGGTGACGCCGTCCTCTACGGCAGCACGTCGAGCACCTCGCACGTCGACCTCGTGGTGGCGGTGAACAGTGACGGGTCGGTCCGCACGATCGGCGGCAACGTCAGCGACGCGGTCACCGCGCGATCGAGCCAGAAGTCGGGCATCTACGGCTACGTGAGCCCCGCGGCCGGCTGACCCCGAGGCACGACCGCCGGGCACCGCCCCTCGTGGGTCGGTGCCCGGGCGGCGTCAGCGGTAGACGCGCAGGGCGTCCACCGTGATGCGCCACCGCTCCTCGGGCCCGGAATAGGCGTTGAAGCGGAACGACCGCAACGGCGTGGCCAGCGGCGCCTGTCCCATGACCTGGCCGCGCATGAGGAAGGTCAGCGTGCCGTCGTTCTGTACGACGCGGAACGGCACGACCTCGTCGCCGCTCAGGAACTCGAACGGACGGGTGGGCGGTGGTGGGTCGTAGTCGTCATAACTACGACACGACGGGCGGCTGCAGATCAGGGCTCCCGCCACCTCCGTGGGCGGCGTGCTGGGCGTGGGACCGAAGACGAGCTTGTGGGTCCGGCCGTCCTGCTCGGTCAGCACCAGGCTCCCGCCGCCCGCCCCCGGCACCCGCGCATCCCGGATGCTCACGGTGAAATCGATCTCGCGGAAGTCCTGTGGAGAGCGGGGCTCGAGGTCGACGTCGATCTCACGCGGGTCGGCGTCGGTGGCCCCGACGAGATTGAGGACCCGATCGGCGGCGAACATGTGTGCAGGCTCGGACGGCGGCCGCCAGAGGACACCGGACAGCTCGTCGAAGTCCTCCCGCAGGAAGGGCTCTTCGACCGTGGACGGGAGCGGGGAGCCGAGCTGGGGAGCGGCACCGCTCCCCGCGGTCCGCACGACCAGCGTGACACCGATCAGCACAACGACCAGCCCGACACCCGCTGCGACGAGCGGCCAGCGACGACGGCCCGGGTGCCGGGCATTGTCCTCGTCGGACGGTTGCGCGGGCGCGGCCGGCGCCCCGCCTTCGCCGTCGGGCCATCGTGCTTCCTCTGCCTCAGGCACCGGTTCGGGGTCCGATGGTGCGGACGCCGGTGGCGTTGCCTGCGTGCGGGCCCGCTCGAGCGCCCGGATCCAGGAGCCGAGCTCGTCGACCGGAACGCGGTGGGCGAGCAGGAAACCGAGGTAGGGCCCCTCGCTCTTCTGCGGCAGGCTCCCGTTGCGCCAGGCATAGACCGTCGCGCGGCGATGCTCCTCGACCACGAAGTGCCGCTGCTGAGCCTCCCGTGTCACCCGGAGGGACTCCTCACGCGACAGCGGCCCCCGACCCATGAGTGATCGGATGGCGGCGCCGAACGTCTCACGGTCGCGGATCTCGTCGGGAGAGACCAACGCAAGCTCCTGGCGGCTCGAGCCGGGCAGGGGCGACGGCACGGACCACGCCCCCCTGGTCGGGTGACGATCTTGCCGTACGACGACGCTCCGGAACAGCGGGCATCCGTGGGTCCCCGATCGTGTCGCGTTCCGTCCAGGACCGTCCAGGACCGTCCAGGACCGCTCCACCGACGGTGACCGCGCTGGCAGAAAGTGCTGGCGCGAGGGCATCGGGGGGCGCCCTCGCGACGCCGCCCGCGCCGTTCGGTCGGGCTCCACCGCCGGCGCGGGGACCGGCTCTCCCGGATCGGAATCTCACGACCATGACCAGGCAGGCGCTCTCTCGCCGGCTTCTGAGCCTCCTCGCGGGGCTGGCCCTTCTCCTCGTCCCGCTCGGCACCTCCCTCGCCCTCGCACCGACGGCCTCGGCCGCACCCGGCATCGTCGTCGACCTCCTGACGGTGCCGACGTCGGCGCAGCCGGGACAGTCGGTCGGCGCGTCGGCGCGGGTCCGGTCGACCAGCGGCACGGTGAACGTCCAGGCCGTGACGATCGCTGTCCGGAACACCTCGGGAGCCCAGTTCGACTTCCCCGGCGCCACCAGCGCCGCCGTCCCGACGACGGGCTACACCTTCACCGCAGGCTCCCGCACCTTCGCGGCCGGGACCTATGACGCATTCGTCGCCGTCCAGATCTCCGGCACCTGGTACAACCTCGATCCGCATCGATCCTTCACGGTGGGCGGGGCGTCGTCCGGGGTCGTCGTGGACAGCCTGACGCTGCCGACCGCCGCGCCCGGGCAGAGCGTGACCGCCTCCGCCAAGCTCCACGCCACCAGCACCACCGTCGCCGTCCAGGCCGTCACCATCGCCGCACGCAACGGCTCCGGCGCGGCCTTCGACTTCCCCGGGGCGAAGTCCGCCTCCATCCCGACGTCGGGCTACACCTTCACCTCGGCCGCCCGCACCTTCGACGCCGGGTCCTACGACGTGTTCGTCGCGGTCCAGGTGAACGGCACGTGGTTCAACCTCGACCCCCACCGGATCCTCACGACCACCGCCTCGAACCCGGTCACCTTCTCGCAGGAGTTCAACGGCAACGCCGGCGGGAACGCCAACTCCGGTCTGGGCAGGACCGTCTGGTTCACCGACCCCTGCTGGAAGAACGCCGACAGCTGCAACAACACCACCGTGCAGTACCGCGACGACCACGCCGTCCAGGACGGCAGCAACCTCGTCATCACCGCCGACACCAAGCCGGACACCAGCCAGAAGTGCGGACCGAACGTCTGCACCCACGCGAGCGCACGGTTGACGATGCGCGACTGGTCGAAGCAGGGGGCTCCGACGTTCGAGCAGGCGGGTGGCCACTGGGAGGCCCGGATGCAGCTCCCGCTGGGCCAGGGCCTGTGGCCGGCGTTCTGGACGATCGGCAACCCGAGCACGGGTCAGGAATGGCCCACCATCGGCGAGATCGACATCATGGAGAACATCGGCACGAAGGACGCCGCCAACGTCGTCCACCAGACCATCCACTACGGCTCGCCGGATGTGAACTGGGGGACCTCGGCGACCGTGCCCTCCGGCGACGTGTCCGGCTGGCACACCTACGCGATCGACTGGGACAACAGCACGAACGGCCACATCACGTGGTCGATCGACGACCAGCCGGTGCGCACCATCACGGCCGCCCAGGCCAACGCGAAGCAGGCCGGTCTCTGGAGCGCGATCCAGAGCCACCCGCAGAGCATCATCGTCGACCTCGCCGTCGGTGGCTGGGCCGGCCCGCCGCCGTCCGGAGCCATGTCGAAGCAGATGAAGGTCGACTACATCCGCGTCTACAAGAACGCGATGAGGTGACGGTCGCGCGCTGACCACGAGAAGACGGGCACGTCGAGGCGGTCGGCACCAGGCCGCCCCGACGTGCGCCTCTTCGGGGTGGAGAGAGGTGACACCCCTCGGTCCACTCTCGGCAAGGCTCCGTACCCTTCGGCCCGCAGCGGCGGCGAGCGATCGCCGCGGCACTCGGACACCGATGGGGGTAGAAGTGGTCGCTGCCAGGGAGACGACGATCCAGGAACTGCTACAGGCCTCGATCCAGTACCAGATTCCGCTGTACCAGCGGACGTACTCCTGGACGGACGCTCAGTTGGACCGCCTGTGGAAGGACATCGTCAAGGTCGCGATCGATCGGCTCAAGGATGCCAAGGCGGATCACTTCATCGGCTCCCTCGTGCTGGCTCCGAGTCCGAGCAACGGCCCGACGGGAGTGCAGGAATTCCTGGTCGTCGACGGGCAGCAGCGTCTGACGACCCTCTCGGTGCTGCTCTGCGCCGTCCGCGACCACCGGGGTGCTCACGAGTCACCCGAGCACGCGGAGCGGATCTCCGACCACTTCCTCGTCAACAAGTGGGCGAAGAAGCACGAACAGAAGGCCAAGCTGGCGCCGACGCAGGCGGACCGCCCGTCCTACGAAGCGATCCTCTACTCCACCCCGAACGCCGGCGGCGTGGACCGGATCGGCAGCGCCTTCCGCTTCTTCCAGGGGAAGTTGCTCAATCTCGCGGCGGAAGCCCCCGAACTCTCGGCCGAGGACGTCGAGGAGGCCCTCACCTCCGGTCTCGCGCTGGTGTCGGTCACCGCGCAACCCGGCGACAATGCCCACCGCATCTTCGAGTCACTGAACAACACCGGTCTGAAGCTCACGCAGGGCGACCTGCTGCGGAACTACGTCTTCATGCGGATGCCGGACCGCGGCCCGTCGGTCTACACGAGCCTCTGGAAGCCCCTCCAGGACTCGCTGAGCCCGGACGACCTCGAGTTGCTGTTCTGGCTCGACCTCGTCCAGATCGATCCCCGCATCAAGCAGAGCGACACCTACTCACGCCAGCAGGCCCGGCTCGACGGTCTGAAGACCGAGGAGGCCATCGAGGCCGAGGTGACGCGATGGTCCGTGCTCGGCACCCTGCTCAGGACGATGCTCGACCCGACGTCGGAACCCCATCCCGACGTCAGGCAGCGGCTCGCCCGCCTGAACGAGTGGGGCACGACGACTGTGCGGCCCCTCCAGCTGCACCTGCTCTCGCAGCGCGACGCGGGCACGGCGACCTCCGACGAGGTGGCCCGTGCGCTCCTCACCATCGAGAGCTTTCTGGTCCGCCGGCTCCTGGTCGGCCGGGCGACGGCCGGTCTCAACCGGATCCTCCTCGACGCCGCGAAGGAGATGGACCAGGACGCCGCCGTGGACGTCGCGGTGCTCGAGTACCTGTCGACGGGGAGGAAGCACTTCGCGACGGACGAGGACCTCCGCGCCGGACTCCCCGCCATCCCCTTCTATCTCCACGGCCGACCGCGGCAGAAGTTCCTGGTGCTGGCCTGGATCGAGGAG
This sequence comes from Actinomycetospora sp. NBRC 106378, assembly GCF_030269685.1. Lineage (GTDB taxonomy): Bacteria > Actinomycetota > Actinomycetes > Mycobacteriales > Pseudonocardiaceae > Actinomycetospora. The sequence continues at coordinate 448,093 of NZ_BSTT01000002.1, read as the reverse complement.
ACGTACGGGAGCAAGGAGCCGGTCGACACCGCCAAGCTCACGATCGAGCACGTCCTCCCGCAGACGCTGACACCGGCGTGGAGCGCCGAACTCGCCCGCGACGAGGGGCACGACGACGAGTCGATCGGGCAGCTCCACCAGAGCCTCGTCCACACCCTCGGCAACCTGACGCTGACCGGCTACAACGCCACTCTGAGCAACAACCCGTTCCCCGCGAAGCGACAGTTGCTCGCGCAGAGCGGCGTGCGGATGAACCAGGACATCGCGAAGCACGAGACCTGGGGACGCGAGGAGATCACCCAGCGCTCGCTCGCCCTCGCGGACCTGGTCGCGGCGACCTGGCCCGGACCCTCCTCCACCCCCGCGCCGGGGCCCTCCGACGACGGCGTCCGGTGGGACCTGCTCAATGAAGCGCTGGCGCATGTCCCCGCGGGTCACTGGACGACCTACGGCGATCTCGCGGCCCTGCTCGGCGTCATCGCGCGGGTCGTCGGGACGCGCCTCGCCACCGTGGCCACCCCGAACCCTCACCGGGTCCTCCGCGCCGGCGGCATGGTCTCCCCCGACTTCGTCTGGCTCGACCCGTCGAACGATGCGTCACCACGCACGATGCTGGAGGCCGAGGGGGTCACGTTCGACGACAAGGGTCGCGCGGCGGGCAACCGGCACATCGACTCCGCCATGCTCGCCGAGCTCATCGAGCACGCGACTGTCGACGTCGACTGAGGGGAACGAGGTCCTGCGTGGGCCTCCCACGCCGTCAGTGTCGGCCTCAGCCGACCCAACCCGACGTCAGATCCTCGTCCTCCAGCGTCCGGCCCGCCTTCGCGACCAGGAGGTGGTCCGCCGAGATCGTGTAGGTGACGCCGTTGTTCGTGGCCGTGAACCCGTCGGCGGAACGTGTGGCGGGCAGCGTGATCGTGAGATTGGTGCGGTCGTCGGCGCCGTAGTAGTAGAGCGTCCCGGACGCACCCGAGCACACGGCGATGTGGATGCGCTGGTTCGACGCGACGAGCAGCCCGCTCCCGACCGTCTCCGGCAACGTCGCCGACGCCTCCGTCGGGCAGACGACACCGGTCCGGGTCGTGGTGGCCGACGAGGGAGCGGCCGAGGACGTGGTCGGCGGTGATGAGCTCGACGGGCGGAGCAGGACGAAGGCCACGACGGCGAGCGCGCGAGCGCGACGGCGATCGAGCCGACCAGCACGGCCGTCCGCGGCCCGCCGCCGGACGGCTCCGTCCTCGGTTCCCCGATCTGCGGGCCCGCCGTCGGGAACGGGGTGGATCGACCCGTCGTCGGAAAGGTCGCCGCGGGACCGGAGGGGAAGGACCGCGGACCTGCGGGCGGGAGAGAAGCGAGCGGCGATCCGCATTGGACGCAGAACGACGAGCGACGGTCGTCGGACGCCCCGCAGGCCGCGCAACACGGAGCGCGCTCGGGCGCGGCGTCATCGGTGCGGCCGCTGGACGGAGTTGCCGTCCGGACCCCCGGTGTGCGTCAGCCGCACCGCGTAGCAGTGGTCGGCGTCGAGTCCCTGCGAGTCGCACCAGGCGTTGGCGGCCGCAGCGGTCGGCATCGGCTGGCCCACCACGGTCGCCCAGAAGTTCCGGCCCCGGTAGTTCGCGAAGTCGCCGGTCCAGAGGAGGCGCGCGCTCGGATAGGTCGCCTGGAGGGAGCGGTACTCGGCGAGGATGTCGGACTCGTCCCAGGTCTTCCCCTCAGCAACGAGCCCCGGTCGCTTGGACGACAGCTGCGGGATCCACGAACCGACCATCCCCTCGACCGTCGAGGAGTCCTGCGCGGCGAGGGCCTGCAGCTGCGCGGCCGGGTCGGCCGGCAGCTCGGTAGAGGGCGCGGCCGCGGCGGACACCGCCGAGGAGGCCTCTGACCCGGCTGCGGTCCCGGCCGTGCCGGAGGCGACCGGTGCGGAGGTCGAGCCCGAGCGTGACATGACGACCAGGATGACGACGACGATCGCCACCACTGCGACGACGGCCGTGATGATGGCGCCGGCGCCGAACCCTCCGGTTGCCGCGGCGACCCCGGGGGTCGACGGCGTGGCCTCCTGCAGCGTCCGGCGCTGCGGCGACGGCGCGAACCCGGGCCACTCCTGCGTGGGCCGGGCAGGCGCCGGGGCGGCCGTCGTCGGGAAGGGCGTACCGGGCCCGGGAGCGGCGGGGAACGGCGACGATGCGGCCGGACCGCTCGGGAAGCGTCCCGCAGGCGGCCCGGCCGGGAACGCACCGGGTGGCGGGCCGGCCGGGAAGCTGCCGGACGACGGGCCGGTCGGGAAGCTGCCCGACGGCGGCCTGGGAGGCGCGGCCATCGCAGATGGTGGGGCGGCACGGGTGACCGGAGGTGGGCTCGGGGCCGCAGCGGGGAGGGCCGAGCCGCATCGCGTGCAGAATCTCCGACCGGCCTGTGCTGTCTCTCCGCAGGTCCGACAGCTCATCCCTGTCGCGTCGCTCGCCATTCCCGTCTCCCCCCGAGGAACGAACCGCACGGTCCGCTCGGGGTGCTCATCGCCGGACGAGCGCCGGACGTGACACCGGCCGCTAACGAATAGACCGTCCGGCCCGACGGGCTGACCGACCCGATCCCCGAGCGTGCGGAGGCCCTGTGACCACTCCCCCGGCCAACGGCCCCTTCGGCGCGGCGGTCGCGTCTGCGCTCCGCGGCCGGTTCGAGGGCGTCTACGTCAACCCCGTCGGCGTGATCATCGTGCCGTTCGGCACCACGCACGTGGCCGTGACGTCGGAGCCGGTCGGCGACCTCACGCTGGTCACGATGCGCGCGCCGATCCTCCAGGACCTCGCCGAGGGTCCCGCGCTGTTCCGGCACGTCGCCCTAGAGGCGACCATGTTCAAGCTCGGCTCCCTCTACCTCTATGCCGAGGGCGACGGCTTCGACCTCGACTTCGAGACCCGGACGTTCGACCATTGGGTGCCGCCGGAAGACGTGCCGGACATCCTGCCGATCGTCGGGAACACCGCGCAGGAACAGGCCGCCGACCTGCAGCCCCGCTTCGGCGGGCGGGTGCCGTACCCCTCGGGCGCGGCGAAGCGCCGCCTGTTCGCCGAGGAGGCGCTGCGGCGGAACTCGGCGGTCTCCGACGTCCTCGACCGTGCCCTCACCGACGCGCACAGCAACCGCACCGCGATCATGGGCGCGGCCGAAGGAGCCTGGTTGAGCCCGTCGAACGACGTGCTGGGCAGCGTCGTGTTCGCGATGACCCACGACCGCCTGTGGCTCGCCGGCTGGTCGCCGCGCGACAGCCGACCCCAGGTATGGCGCTACGCCTACTCCGAGATCGCCGACGACCAGGTCCGGCGGGACGGTGGGGCGACCGACTACCTGGCCCGGCTCCGCGACGGTCGGTGGCTCGGCGTCCGCATGATCGAGGCCGCGGCGGCCGAGGCGATGGTCGACGTACGGGCAGATCCCCGCACCTACCTCTGAGCCCGAATCCCATCCCCGAGCTCGGGGATGGGACCGCCACGCCCTTCCTCCTAGCGTTCCTTCCCGACGGCGGGTCCGGGCCTCCGCGTTACGCGGCGGACGGGTTCCGTAGACCGGTTCCTCCGGTTCCGGGGAACCGTTCTCGCCCGTAGACCAAAAGGCCTGCCCGCCGGATCACGGGTCGGTCACGCTCGCCGTCGATCGACCATTCACCCCGGGAGGAATTCATGGCGACCTGTCGCGTCTGCAACGGGCACCGCGTCTGCGCGATCTGTCACGGCAGCGGCAAGCACGGCGGTGTCATCTCGTCGAGCTGTAGCTCCTGCCGCGGCAAGGGCCACTGCGCGGCCTGCGACGGCAAGGGATGGCGGAACTGACATGGCCACCTGGACCGATGTGCGGAACTACCTGCACGGCAACTACCGCGTCGACACCGACAACGGTGACTTCGTGAAGATGCTCTTCCACTTCCAGGACGGGCGCAGTCAGTTCATCTACGTGCGCTATGCAGAGAACAACGGGGGCGCGGGCTTCGCGACCGTCGAGTCGCCGATCGGCGAGCTCCGCAAGGTCGACCTGGTCGTCCTGCTCCGTGAGGTCGAGAAGCTCGTGTGCGGCGGCCTGTCCCTGGTCGGCGGGATGGTGACCCTCCGCCACGCCGTCCCGCTCGAGGACATGAGCGTGGAGGAGTTCGAGTACCCGCTGCACGCCATCGCGGGATCGGCCGACGAACTCGAGCGCCGCGTCAGCTTCGTCGACGCGCACTGACGAGCACGACGACGAAGGCCCCGCGTCCACCCGGGCGCGGGGCCTTCGTCGTGCTTCGCGGGCTCAGCCGCTGACCATGGGGTTGCCGAAGGTGCAGGGGTACGGGCTCGCCCCGCCACCGGATCCGGTCTGACTCACGACCAACCTCAGCCGTGTGCCGCCACTGACGTCGACGTTGGTCAAGGTGATGGGCGCGTTGCGCCTGGCGCTCCGGAGGGGGACCACCGGCCGATCGTCGAGCAGCACCTGCACGCTGCAGGTCGCCGGCACGGCGCCGGACTCCTTGAGCTCGCTGTACTCGTCGGCCACACCGAAGACCGTGCTGAACGACCGGTACTGCCGGTTGAGCAGGTAGTCGATGGCGTAGGAGTCGCTGGTGATGGGGCTGCTGACATTGATGCTCAGCGGGTAGAACTGGCCGCTGATGCCGTAGCCCTGCTTGGTCAGGTTGTACGAGGAGCTGTTCTCCTCCACCTGCGCGAGGTAGAGCGGCGGCACCCCGCTCGCAGCCGGTGCGGCCGTCGGCGCTGCGGGGGCGACGGTGGGCGCGGCCGGCGTCGGAGCCGCAGCAACAGTCGTGGTCGGTGCCGCCGTCGGCGCGGTCCCGGTCATCGACTGGATGGTCGGCATGAGCTTCCACGTCACGATGCCGCCCCCGATCATCGCGAGGACGACCAGCGCGGCGAGACCGCCGAGGATGCGTCCCCACCGCCGACGCCGCGGTGGTGCGGCGCCCTGTGGTGCGGCTGCCGCCGTCGCGCGGTGCAGCGACTCCTGACGCAACGCGTTGGTCGGGGCGTCATCGGCGTCGGACGAGGTGGTCCGAGGTGCGGTCGACGGCGGGCCGGTCCGGCCGTACCGCGGGGGTGGCGGGTTGGAGACCGCGGGCCCGACCGTGGCCACCTGTGCCTGGGGGCGCGCCGGAACCGGGAGCGCCGAGGTCAACGGCAGGTTCGCGTGACCCGCGATGTCCGCAGCCCGCGTCGAGACGTCGGCCGCGGTGGGCCGGACCGTCGGGTCCTTGGCCGTCATCCCGACGATGAGCTCGGCCATCCCCCGCGGCAGGTCGCGGCGGGTGAAGGCCGGGAGCGACTCGGACTCGATGCGACGCATGACGCTGACGGCAGACACGTCGTCAGCGGTCCGGAAGGGCGGTCGGCCCTCGAGGAGCTGGAAGAGCGTCGTGGCGAGGGAGTACACGTCGCCGCGGTCGGTGGGCCGGTCGCCGCGGAGGATCTCCGGCGGCACGTGGTCGAGCGTGTAACCGCCGATGCGCGAGCCCTGGCTCTCGAGCGCGATCCGCGCGATCCCGAAGTCGGACAGAGCAGGCTGCCCGTACGCACTGATCAGCACGTTGCCCGGCTTGACGTCGCAGTGCAGCACCCCGCGGTGGTGCGCCGCGGTCAGGGCCGCGCCGATCGTGTGCAGCAGCGAGAGCGCCTGCGACGGATCGATCGGGCGCTCGACCTGGGCGAGCGAGCCTCCCTGGTACAGGTCCATCGCGAGCCACGGGCGTCCCGCGTGCATCCCGGCGTCGATGATCGACACGATGTGCGGGTGGCCGGCGAGCTCCCCCATCGCCGCGCGCTCGCGCCCGAAGCGTCGCAGGACCTCAGGTCCCACCGCGTCGAGGTCGAGAATCTTGAGCGCGATCGTGCGTCCGGTGGACACCTGCCGTGCCTCGTACACCGTGCCCGACCCGCCGCGCCCCAGGAGCCGCCCGACGACGAATCCCGGCGGCATCGCCTGCGGCGCGTCCGGCGCCCCCAGCGCAGTGGTCACGTTCGTTCTCCCCCCGCCCACGACGGCGCGTCCCGCACCGTCGTGTCGTCATCGCCGCGAGGACGCCGGATGTTGCACCTCCGGAATCCGGTCCGGAGGAGCCCGCCATCCCCGGGCTCGGGGATGGCTGAACTGACCTTCGTGCACCGAAGGTGCTAACGCCCGGACCCGACAGGGCGATCGGATAGCCGACCGCACGGGGGATGCGGTGCGGACGAGGGGGACGAGATGGAGCGGTGTCGAGAGTGCGGGCGGGGCCCGGCCCTGGGTCAGTGGTGCAGCGAGTGCCGCCACCGGGCCCGGGTGCAGGGTGGACAGGCCGGCACCGTGCTCGGCATCGGCACGGAGAGCGCCCGCGCCAAGGCCGTCCCCGGTCCGCTGTGGGCCGTCATCGGCACCTTCGCCGGCTCGGCCGTGTTGACGTTGCTCGTCGCCGTCGTGCAGGGAGCCGGGCTCTTCCTCCTCCTGCCACCCATGCTGATCGCGGTCGGCCTCGGCCTGCTCGCCCACCGGCTCTACCGCGGTAGCCGCGTCGCCCGGGCCCTCGCGGTCGTCACCGCCGTCGGTCTGCTCGCCCTCGCGATGGGCTTCGCGACCACGGCGGGCTGGGTGCTCATCGCACTGGCGTGCGTGGCCGCCGCCGGCACGCTGGTCCTCAGCCCGTCGGCCCGGGCCTTCTTCACCGGTCCCTTCGGGCACACCGGCAGCGGACCGGTGTCGGTCGCGCTGGTGCGGATCGTCGCCGGGGTGCTCGGATCGATCGCTGCCCTGATCGGACTGTCCATGCTCGTCGGCGGGACCGTCGCGCTCGGCTCGAGCGCCGCCTCCTCCGGCGGTTCTTCGGCGACGATGCTGGTCGGTGGGCTGTTCGGGGCCTTCGGCGGCGCGATGATCGCGCTGGCCGTGCCGACCCTCGGGATCGCGGCCTTCTGGTTCTGGACGGTCCGGGCCCTGGGCTCGGGGAATCGCGGTGCGCGGTTGGCCGTGTCGGTCGTCGCGGGCATCGACGCGTTCCTCCTGCTCATCTCCGCCGCGGGCTCGGGCAGCGCGGGTGCCCTGCTGGTGGGGCTCGTGGTGCACGCGGCGGTCGTCGCACCGCTGTGGGTGCCGACCGACGCCCGTCTCCACTTCGGCGACGTCCCCCTCCCCGCCGTGGACGAGTGGCACCGGAAGGCGATCGCCCTGGTCCCCGCCACCGGGACACCTGTCCCGAGGCAGTCGGCTCCCGCGGCCCCACCGTTCTCGCCTCCGGCAGCACCGTGGGGGCCTGCCCCGGGTGCACCGTCCTCGTTCTCGTCGGCGGCCTGGGGCGCACCCCTGTCGAACGCGCGGCCCATGACACCCGGCCCGCGGTCGGGCCCGCTGCCGGCTCCGGACACCCGCCGACAGGCGGCTCCGGAGGACACGGTCGCGGCCGCCCCGGCCTCCGACGATCCCATCACCGCACCGATCGCACTCGGGCGGCACACCCGCCGCGACGGCCAGCCGGCCTGATCGATGTCGGCCTGCCCGCGGTGCCGGGTCGTCGCCGCACCGGGAGACGGCTGGTGCGGCCAGTGCGGTCTCCGCCCGTCGGAGCGCGTCCCCGCTGCTCCTCATCCGGCTCCGGCCGGGCTTCCTCCGGGCGCGGTCCTTCCTACTCCGACCCCGCTGCATCGACCCGGGGCCATCACCGCCGCGCGGGTCCTGATCGTGCTCGGGGGCATCGGAGACGCTGCGTGGGCGCTCGGCGGCTTCGCGTTCGCCTTCGTCGGGTCGCGCTTCGGGGACGCCATCTCCCGCGCGGGCGACGACGACGGCGCCGGGGCGACGATCACCGCCCTGTCGCGGTGGCTGGTGCTCTTCTCGGTGTTGCTGCTCGTGAGCGCCGCCGTCGGCATCTGGGCCTTCCGCGGCATCGGAGCCGGACGACGGTCGGTCCGTTCGACGCTCACGACGCTGCACGTGCTGGACCTCGCGGGCGCGGTCGCCCTGGCCGGTGCCTTCGGTCTCGACGCCATCGGCCTGGTCGTGGTCGCCCTGCCGGCCAAGGCGGTCCTCCTGGTCCTGCTCTGGGGGCCGGAGGGGTCCCGGCGCTGGTTCGCGGACCCGTCGTCGGGAATCGCCCCAAGCTCCGGGCTCGACGCGCCCACCGTGCGGCTCGCACTCGCCCGCGGGTCCTCACGATCCGCGTCGCCACCCCCGAGCTCGGGGATGGGTCGGCGCGTCCGGTCTTCCTAACGTTCCTTCTCGACGGCGGAATGGCATTGGGCCTTCCGCCCCTCGAGAATCGGGATTCTCCGTGTCCTCAGAATTCGCCGGTCGATGCGGTGTGCGCGGGTCCTGTCGCCGCCGGCTCGCCGCCCTCGTGGCCACCGTTCTCGTCCTCGTCGGCGGGCCGCTCCTGTTCCTCACCGCCACCTCGCAGACGGCACCGGCGCAGGCCGCACCCGCCGACGCCGTGAACCGGGCCGTCAGGTGGGCGCAGAGCCAGGCCGGCTCGCGGGCCTATGACGGGCTGTGCCTGAAGTTCGTCTACGACGCCTACCGGCTCGGGGCCGGCACCGACACCCGCGGCGGGATGTCCACCAATGGCAACACCACCGCCGTCGACTTCTGGAACCACTTCCCGCAGTTCCAGCACCGAGGTGATGCCAACCCGCCGCGTGGAGCGTTCGTCTTCTGGGGCCCGACCCGCTGGAACGGCGCGGGCCACGTCGCACTGTCGCTGGGCAACCGACAGGTCATCTCGAGCTACGAGCGCACGGTCCCTGGGGTGCACACCTTCGGCCTCGCGGACCGCGCCGGCGCATACAACTATCTCGGCTGGATGATGCCGCCCGGGATCGCGGCCTCCACCCCGCCGCCGCCCACTCCTCCGGTGTCGAACCAGCCGGTCTTCACGGTCATGAACACCTCGGAGACCCCGCCGGACGGCGTCTGGTTCCGCGACAACCCCGCCGCCTCCGGGCCGCGCCTGGGCGGCTACGGCGTCTACCAGAACGACCGGGTCCAGCTCCGCTGCTACGGCTGGGGCGAATCGATCGGTCGGTTCGGGAACCGACTCTGGTACTACAGCGCGAATCTCACCCGCCCGAACGCTCCAGGCCGACCGAACGTCGGCTGGCTGAACGCCCACTTCGTCGACGACCGCCAGAACGCCAACGCGGTCGTCCCGGGCGTCCCAGCCTGCTGACCGACCGCGTTACGCGGCGGACGAGTCCCGTAGACCGGCCTGCGACGGCGGCCGTAACCCGTCGTCGCAGGTCGGAACCCCCATAGACCGGAATCACTGGTCTTCGGATCTCGATCCGATATCACTGTTCGCGGCCGCACGACGGGTCGCGCCGACCTCAGCCGTTCTCTTTCCTGGAGTGTTCGTGGAGTTCCTCGGTTTTCTCGGGCTGCTGTACCTCGCGGGGTACATCGTGTCCTGCATCGTCACGTTCAGTCGTGGGATGCGCGCTGTCCGTCGACGCGTCGAAGCCCGCGGCGGGCGCCCCATCGAAGGGCCCGAGCTGTGGGCGCGCCTGGGCTGGTGCCTGATCAAGTCCATGCTCTGGCCCATCAACCTCGGCCTCTGGCTCTGGCTGGGCCGCCCCGAGCCGGGGACCTACCGACGTCCGGCCGTGCCGACGACCGCGGCTGCGTCCAGGGCCCCGGCCGCGCCGATCGTCCCGACGAGTCCGCGTACCGCGACCCAGCAGAAGTCGGCGCCGCTCGTCGACCCGACGCCGTCCGGCCGCCACGCCCGGATCGACCCCATGCCGGCACCGGCGAGCGCTCCGACGTTCCCGACCGGCCCGGCGGTGCAGGTGGGCCCGACGGCGAAGGCTCCCTTCCCCTCGTCGAACACGAAGCCCGGTCCGTCGAACTCCGCGTACGTGCCGACGCCGTCCGCTCCCCCGGCGCCGCCGACAACGCCGTCGCCGGTGCTGCCGGTCCCCCGGGCCGAGTTCGGGGCCCCGCAGCTCGACACCGACTACGCGGTCCGTGTCCTCCAGCAGGCCGGCTTCCCCGCGACCCCGCACAACGTGTTCGCCACCCAGGAGAGGCTCGGCATCCTCTTCTCGGCGAAGGCCCGTCAATTCATCGAGGGGATGGGCACCCACCGGGACTGGGTGACGTTCGTGCGGCGCGCCGGATACCCGACCGCCGACATGCACGCCTGGCCCCAGAACGTCCTCAACGCGATCGCCCAGTGGGACCGCGACTCCGTGCCCCACATCCAGGACTTCTACGAGCGCTATTCCGCGATCCTCCTCGAGTCCGGCGGGTTCCTCGGCGGATCTCCGGGCACGCCGCTCGCGACCGCGGGCGAATGGAACATGAAGGGCATCGCCCAGCCTGACGCACGCCCGCTTCCCGCGCCCCGTTGAGACGCGGATTCCGACCTCACTCCCACGACCTCGAAGGACTGTCGATGGCCACCTGCCGTGTCTGTACCGGCAAGGGAATCTGTCCGAACTGCAACGGTGTCGGCACCAAGGGCGGCGTCATCCCCGTCAACTGCCCGACCTGCCGGGGAAAGCGGGAATGCCCCGCGTGCCGCGGCCAGGGCTGGCGCAACTGAGAGCGGAGAGAACCGTGTTCGGCAGGAAGAAGCAGTCCCCGGTCGGGTCGCACGACGACGTCCTGCGCATCCGCGTCATCTACATGGACCGCGAACACCACGCGAAGTGTCCCTTCAGCTGGCCGCAGTGTCCTGACGCGCCGTCCCCTCGCGCCGGCTCGTCGTTCCTCGGCCGGAGTCGGTCGAAGGAGACCGCCATCGAGGAGCTGAACGACCACCTGGCCGCCGTGCACGGGGTCGACAGGTCGGTACCGCGGCGGTTCGAGGACTGACGGACGCTCGGCGCCCTTTTATCCAGGCCGACTAACGATCCTGCTCGTGGGCACGAGAAGACGGTCGTGACCTTCCTGCTGACGTGGAATCCGGCGAAGTGGGCGTACGAGGGGGATGAGTACAAGCGCCACGTCCAGCAGACCTCGGGCCCCCACCCGAAACCGGTCGAGGACCACTGGTCGACCGGCTCCCGCACCAAGGTGGAGCTCGGAGAGCGGGTGTTCCTGCTGCGGCAGGGAGCTGATCGACCCGGGGTCGTCGCCATGGGGCGGGTCAACTCCGACGCCCGGCTCGAGCCGCACTGGGATGCGGAACGAGCCGCAGCGGGCGAGACCGCACACTTCGTCGACGTGGTGTGGGACCGCGTGCTCGACATCGACGACCGTGTCCCCACCGCCGAGCTCGAAGCAGAAGTGGGCTCGGTGCACTGGCATCCGCAGGGTGGAGGTACGTCGCTCACCGACGAGCAGGCCGCGGCCGTCGAGGCGCTCGTGCAGCGGGGGGAGCCACTCGGCGGGGGGCACTCGACGATGGCGGCCGAAGCCTCCGAGGACGCTGTCGACCTCCTCCGCCGCCTGCTCGGTCTCGAACTGCGGGACCGGGACGGCCGCCTCCTCCTCCGTATCCAGGCCGTCAGCCCGGCGATGGTCCAGGTCTCGGTGAACGACAGGGAGCTCCGCTCGATGGGACTCACGCCGTTCGAGGAGGCCCTAGCACAGCTCGGTGAGGGAGAGAGCATCGACGTCGCCGCAGGTCGAGGCTGGCAGGCCGCGCTACTCCGGGCAGCGCTCCTGACCGTCCCGGGTGTCAGGGTGGTGGGCGGGCAGATCGTGTTGGGGCGGCCGCGCGCGGACGCCGACGTCGACGGGCGCACCGTTGGCTACAACGAGTTCTTCGACGTCACCCGTCCACTGGACCGTGCCGCGGTCGCCCTGCAACGGGGAGAGCAGGCCGCACTGCGCGCCGGGCTCTTCTCCACCCGCAGCCACGGCCGCTGCGCACTCTGCCGACGGACGTACCCGGTGCAGTTCCTCCGAGCTGCGCACATCAAGCCGCGATCGGTCTGCTCCGAGGACGAGAAGCGCGATCTCACCAACATCGCGATGGCTGCCTGCGTCTTCGGGTGTGACGCGCTGTTCGAGGTCGGCTTCCTCGGCGTCGATGACACCGGCACGGTGGTCGCCTCGGGGGGTGCGATGACCGACGCCGCGATCGCAAGCTATCTCGACCCCGTGGTCGGAGGGCGTTGCCTGGCGTTCCGCCCGCCCAGCAACGGATATTTCGCCTGGCACCGGGACAACATCTTTCGGGCCGGAGCCGTCTGCCCTGACGAACGTTCTTGCTCTCCGTGACGTCAGGTGGCCGGATTTCGGATCTCTCGACCGAGTTCCTTCGGCGATCTCACGAATCGTCATCAAATCGTGCGAGTCGGGCTCCACCGTTCCTCCTATGGTGTTCAGCCAAGGGGAACTGCCGGGGGGCATGGTGAAGGTGATTGTGGGGGCCGCGGCGATTGCTGCCGGAATTGCCTGGGTCGCCGCGCCGTGGATCTCGATGGCACGGCACGGCACGCTCGACGAGCAGGCGCTCGAGGCGATGCGCGAGCCGGTGCTCCCGGCTCCGCGGAAGGCGCCCGACGACGTCAGGCCGGAACGGCCTCCCGCGCCGCGGCAGGAACCGGCTCCGGATCCGGCACCGGTCCCTCGTCAGGAACGCCGGTCAGCAGGAGCGCCCCCACGAACACCGGGAACGCGCCGGTGAAGGTCAGCATATTCTCGCTGACGATCCCGCCGACGGCGAGGGCGACGAGCATCGCCGCCCCGACGGGCGCGACCGGCGAGCGCCGCAGACCGGACGCCGCGAGGGCCACCACGAGCAGCCCGAGCAGGATCGTCCCGACGTAGCCGATCTGGGTCAACAGCGCGACATACGTGCTCTCCGCCGTGACCGCCTCGGCGAAGCTGCTCTGCGCCACGGTCCCGCCGGTCCCCCACCCCTGCCCCCACAGCGTGAAGCGCAGCCGACCCGCCGCCGAGAGCGCCTCCTGGTGGGCGAGGGTCGAGGAGTCGCGGCCGGCGAGGATCGTCGCCAGGTAGGTGCGGATCGGGGTCACCACCAGCGCGACGACGCCGGCCACGACCGCGCCGGCGGTCCCCACCACGGCCGCCCGCGTCGGCCCCAGCCGCACGACGAGCAGGGCCACCACCCCGAACGCGGCGACGACCCAGCCGCCGCGGGTGAACGTCAGCAGCAGCGCGACGGTCAGGATCACCGCGCAGAGCGTCGGCGCCCGCAGGCGCGCCCGGTGCACCAGCGCGACCACGAGGGCCGCCGCGAGGATCGTCCCCGCGGAGAGCGGGTCGCCGAAGGTGCCCGTCAGCCGGGGGAAGCCCGACGTCACGAAGAAGTTCCCGGGCAGCCCGGTCGCGGGATCGAGGAACAGCGGCACGCCCTTCACGTCGACCCAGAACCGGCCCACGCCGATCGTGTTGAGCAGGAACGACGACGGCAGCGTCATCTCCACCAGCGCGTACACCGCCGCGGGCACCGTCACCGCGACGAACCCGACCGCGGCACGGGCACGCTCACCCGCCGTCAGGAAAGCCGCGCAGCCCAGCGAGACGAACGGGACGAGGGCCCCGCGGATCGACTCCAGGCGCGGGCTCATCGGAGCCGGGGACGTGCCGAAGACCAGGAAGCCGACGATCACCGCCACCGCGGCGACGACCAGGAGAGCCGGCCCGATCCGGGTCTTGGTCACGACGGCCCGCAGCACCAGCACGAGCAGCATCGACCAGGCCAGCACGTCCTTGAGCGCCAGCGCCGCCCGCAGCGGCCCCGACTCGACCCCGGCCGTGTGCAGCAGGGCGAGCACGTGACTGCCGACGATCAGCACCACGAGGATCACCAGCAGCGCCGCGTGCGCCGCCCGCCAGCACAGGGCGATCCAACCGCACCCCAGGAGGAGCCCGATCACGACGAGTACGCCGACGGTCATGCGATCGACTCCCTGGACGACCCCGGGTGGGGCATGATGCGATCACTCGCGGGGGGCGGGTCGGTTTCTGGGGTGCCCCCGTGCCACGCCCGGAGGACTCGATGACCAGGCTGAACCGCCGACGGCTGCTGATCCTCTCGGCCCTCGCGGCGACGTCCTGCGCCGCGGCGGCGCCCACCGCGCCCCGCCCGGTCTACCCGTCGCGGGACCTCTCCGGCGTCGCCGTCCGCAGCGACCTGCAGGACCTCATCGACCGCACCGCCCGCAGCGGCGGTGGCACCGTCGAGATCCCCGCCGGCCAGACCTTCCTGACGGCGGGCATCGTCGTCCCGGCGGGCGTCGGTCTCGACGTCCGGGGCACGATCGTGCGCCAACCCGAGGCGTCGGGCGTGCTCGTGACGATCCGCGGCGACGGGGCCACCGTGCGCGGCTTCCCGGGCGGCGCGATCGACGGCAACCGCACCGCGGCGTCCGAGCGCTCCGACGTGCTGCGCGTCGCCGCCGCCGACGTCACGGTCACCGGCCTCGAGCTGCAGAACAGCGCGTCCAACGGCATCGCCGTCTACGGCCGGCCGCGGGCCCGGGTCGAGGGCTGCCGGATCACCAACTGCCGCGACAACGGTGTGATCGTGGGCAACGCCGGCGCCGACGCGTCGGTGATCGTCGGGAACACCGTCGCCGGGACCGACGAGCAGAACGCCATCTTCGTGACGGCGTCGTCGGGCTCCACGCCCACGCGGGCCTCGGTGCGCGACCATCAGATCCTCGACAACGTGATCTCCGACGTCGGTGACACCGGCATCGAGTCGGGCATCCACACCGTCAACACGGTGGTCCGGGGCAACCGGGTGGTCGCCGCGAAGAACCCCGGCATCCTGCTGCGCGACTGCACCGGGGTGCAGGTGCAGAACTGCACCGTCACCACCACGGGCCCCACCATCGACGCCTACGCCGTGGTCCCCCAGACCCAGCCGTCGGGCACCCCGGTGTCGAGCACCTTCACCGACTGCACGGTGATCGGGAACGCCACCCGCTCCGGCTTCTACACCGACAGCGCCGGCGTCACCGTCGACCGCGCGACCCTGTCGGCCGCCACGGGGCAGGCACCGCGGGGCTCGGCCTTCCTCACGGGCGCGGTCGACGACGTGACCGTCCAGGACGCGACGGTCACCAACTGGACGACGGCGTTCTTCCTCAACTACGCGGCGGACGACGCCGTGCTGCAGGGCATCGTGGTGCGGGACCCGCGGGTGAGCGGCGTCGATACGATCTACTACGCCCCGAGTGCGTCGCTGGTCGCCTCGACGCTGGAGTGCGGCACCGTTGACGGCGTGCGGCGCGGGCTCTTCCGCAGCCCGGGCTCGACCACCCTGGCCCCGACGAGCCGCGTCGTCCCGCCCACCTACGGGTCGGCGCCCGACACCACGGTGCCCTGAGGTCCTCATCGCGCCGGCTCCGGGATCGCCGTGCGTCGCGCGACCACGCCCGCCGCACCGACGACCACCACGCAGATCGTCCCCTCCGCGGCCGCGACCGCCCACGCCCCGCCGGGGGCGCCGAACAGGTGCGCGAAGCCGACGAGGGCGGGGACGCCGACGACCACCGCGCTGGTCACCGCGGCGAGGTAGGTGCGCCGGTAGCCGCGCGGGATGAGGTAGTGCCGGCCCACCGACGTCTCCAGGGAGATGACGAGGAACGCGACCGCGAAGCCGGCTGCCGTCGGGAGGTCGACCGCGAGGTCGGAGCCGAACACGACCCCGCTGACCCACGGGCCCGCTCCCCCGATCGCGAAGGCCCCGAGGACGCCGACGGACGAGTGCAGAGTGAGCGAGGTGTGGAAGCGGCGCCTGACGGTGGCCCGGTCCGCCGGCTCGGCGACCCATCCCTGCAGCGCGTTGCACAGGCTGGAGATCGCGTACAGCGACAGCCGGAACAGCCGGTCGCCGGCGGCGAACACCGCGAGCTCGCGGACCCCGGTCCCCAGCCCCACGAGCGCGACGGCACCGGCCGAGTAGGAGCCCGACGCGATCTCGGAGGCAGCGTCGGGAACGAGGATCCGCAGGTCGACCTGCCGCAGGGCCGCGCGGAGGCCGAACCGGCCCAGCGTGTGCCGGGCATGGACGGCCGTCGTCCCGAGCGACGCGGCGAGCAGGGCGATCGGGTAGGTCTCGAGCGGGGCGCCCAGGACGAGCAGAGGTGCCCCGACGACGGCGGCGCCGACCCGCGGGAGCGCGTCGTAGACCAGGAGCGTCCGTGCCTGGCCCGCACCGATCGCGTACCAGGCCGGCGACAGCCCGGTGGCCGACACCGCCAGCGCCATCAGCACCGCCACCACCCGGAACCCCTCGGGGGCGAGCAGCCACGCGACCACACCCTCGACCGGGAGGACCACGAGGAACGCGGCGAGCCGGCTCGCGAGCGCCTCCCGGTAGAGCGCCTGCCGTCCGGCGTCGTCGGCCTGGGCGGTCCGCGACGGCCCCGAGAGGTTCCAGCCGAACGTCACGACGATCATCGCGACCGCCCCGACCGACTGCCCGACGGCGACGGCCGCCCACCCCTCGACGCTCGTCACCCGCGCGATCACGGGCAGGAGCAGCAACGGCGTGATCGCCCCGACGAACGGGACCGCGGCGAAGCCCCCGATGCGCCGGACGAGCGGGTGCACGGTCATCGGAGATGCAGGTCCAGCCCGTGCGCGCGGTACAGGTCGGCGAGCTGGTCGAGCGCCGTCGCCGGGCCGTACCGGGTGCTGTGGCACTCCGCGGCGTCGAGGTCGAGCTCCAGGGCCTTCCCGACGACGGGTGCCGGCGCCTCGGGCGCGAGAGCCGCGAGGGCCGCCGCGATGTCGTCGACGTCGTACGGGTCGACGAAGCAGGCGTGGCCGCCGGAGACCTCACGCAGCACCGGCAGGTCGGAACAGATCACCGGCACCCCGACCGCCTGCGCCTCCACGACCGGCATCCCGAAGCCCTCGTACAGCGTCGGCAGGACGAGGGCCGACGCCCCGCGCAGGAGGGCCCACAGCTCGTCGTCGTCCGGGGCCTCGACGAAGTCCACGCCCGGCGGGAGCTGCCCCCACGCCCGCCGGCCGGCGAGGACGAGGTCGGTGTGCTCCCCCAGCCGGGACCGCTCGTAGGCGGTGACCAGCCGGGCCAGGTTCTTGCGGGGCTCGACGCTGCCGACGGCGAGGACGTACGGGCGTTCACGCCGCGCGGGCGGTACGACCCGGGGGACCACGACGGGGTGCACGACGTGGGCCTCCTTCCCGAACCGGTCGGCGATCTCGCGGGCGACCGTGTGCGACACGGTGGCCACGCTCGTCCGCTCGTCCTGCAGAGCCCGCTCCGCGAGCCGTGTGTAGTAGTGACGACCGCCGCGGCTCGCGGTCTCCGGATGGGTCCACCAGACGAGGTCGTGCAGCGTCATCACCGTCGGCCCGGCGATCCGGGCCGGCGGGAAGGTGAGGTGGTGCGCGAGGTCGGCCGACCGGCCCGCGAACGGCAGCGCGACGAGGTCCTCGGCCAGCCGCTTCGGGAACGGGCCGGGGTCGGTGATCCGCAGCTGCACCTCCGGCACGTCCGCGAGCAGGCCGACCACCCCGCGGGCGTACCGCTCCCATCCGGTGAGCCGCGTCGACCCCGCCGAGCGGGCGTCGACGAGCACGCGCGTCACGTCGACGCCTTCTCCGCCGTGGTCACGACGGTGGCCTCGACGTCGTCGTGCTGGTCGTCGTCCTCGTTCGTGTCCTTCGCCGACTCGGCCTCTCCTGCGTCCTCCGGAGGTGCCTCGGGCTCCTCGCGGGCCTCGGTGACGTCGGACCCGTCGTCGGGAACGGATTCGGGTGGCCGGACCGGCGCGACGGCGACGGTGGGCGTCGGGTCGTCGACGTCCGGGTCGAAGGCCGGGACGCTGCGCCGGGCCGCTGGAGCCGGGCGCGGTCCGGGGCTGGGTCGCGGGCCGGGGATCGCGGGCGCCGGGACGGAGCGGGCGGCGGGCGGCGGGACCGGGCGGGACCAGCCGTTCGGCGCCGGCCTCGGAGGTGTCGGGCTCGGGGTGGGAACCGGCGTTCCCGTCCGGTGGTAGGCCGACCGCCCGACGTAGGAGGAGTCCCCGGTCGCCGGCACCATCGTGGCCACCGTGCCGACGACCGTGGCCGAGGCGGCCCGGAGTGCGGTCAGCGCCGACTCGAGCTGGGCGACCCGGGTCCGGCCGATCCGGCAGAGCAGCACCGTGGCGTCGGCGTGCCGGGACACCGTCGCGGCGTCTGTCACCGGGAGCACCGGCGGGGTGTCGATCAGCACGACGTCGGCGCGCTCCCGCAGCGCGGCGAACAGGTCGCGGGCCTGGCGGCTCGCCAGGAGCTCGCTCGGGTTGGGCGGCACGACGCCGCTGGTGAGCACGCGGGTCAGGCCGGGGCCCCAGGGCTGGAGCGCCTCGTCGAGGGTCACCTTGCCGGCCAGGACCCCGGACAGCCCGACCGCCCCGTCGAACCCGAGGCGGGTGGCGAGCTGCGGGCGGCGCAGGTCGGCGTCGACGATGATCACCCGCTTGCCGGCGGAGGCGAGAGCGACGGCGAGGCCGGTCACCGTCGTCGTCTTCCCCTCTCCCTCGAGCGGGCTGGTCACGACGATCAGCGAGGACGCGTGGTCGACGTCGACGAACTCGAGGTTGGTCCGCAGCGAGCGCAGGGCCTCCGCGTACGCCGAGCCCCCGGCGAGCGACTCGGCCACCGGTCCGTCGAGCCCGGAGGTCTCCATCGGCACCGCGCCGAGGGTGGGCACGCCGCTGAGGCGGGTGAGCTGCCCGACCGAGCGGACGGACTTGTCGAGCGCGCTGAGCACGACGGCCGCGACGATCCCGAGCGCGAGCCCGAGCACGGCGCCCACTCCCCCGGTCACGAGGAACGAGGGATTGCCTGCCTCCACCGGCGCCTTGGCCGGGCGGACCTGGCGGACGAAGACCTGCTGCTGCGCGCCCGGCGTCGACGGCTTCTCGAGGTCGTTGACCACCGCGATGAACGAGGTCGCGACCGCGTTGGCGATCAGGGCCGCACGTTGCGGGTCGCCGTCGGTGGCCGACAGGTCGATCAGCACCGAGTCGCTGGCGCTCGACGCCGAGAGCTGCTTCGCGAGCTCCGGGGAAGTCTCCGGGAGGTTCAACCGGGCGACGACGTCGTCGGTGACCTCCTCGCTCGTGACGAGCTCGGCGTAGGAGGACACGCGCTGCTGGGAGACGAGGCTGCCCTGGTAGGCGGCGTCGGTGGAGTCGCCGCTCGGCGAGTACACGTACAGCGTGGTCGACGCCGTGTAGTACGCCGGGCTGAGCAACCCGAAGGCGAGGCCGGCGAGAGCGCCGACGAGGAGACCGGCCACGACCGCCACCCAGCGGTCGCGCACGATGCGCAGGAAGTCGTCGATGGTCATGAGGCGGCCTCCGGGACGTCGTCGGCGGCGGGGCGGGGGGTCGGGACCGCGGGTGCGGTGCGGGCATGGTGGCGAGCCAGGGTCACGGCGAACAGCACGAGGAACGGGCTGTCGCGGAGGAGATATCGACGCCAGAGGCGGGGGAACTCGGTCCCGAGCCGCCAGAACGCCTCGGTGCCGGTGCGTTGGAAGACCGCGGGCGCGCGGGTGATCGCACCGGACAGGTAGTCGACCGTGGCGCCCGCGCCGATCAGCACCGCGCCCGGCAGCTCGTCGCGGTGCAGGTCGATCCACAGCTCCTGCTTGGGCGCCCCGAAACAGACCACCACGACGTCGAGCGCGAGGTCGGCCAGGGCGCGGACGAGGGCCTCGTCCTCGGGGCCGCCCAGCGGGAAGCCGGCCGACGGCGACAGGGCGAGCACCCGGGGCAGGCCCGGGTTGGCGTCCGCGAGGGCGCGCCCGGCCCGGTCCGCACGACCCGGGGCCCCACCGACGATGGCCATCCGCAGCCGCTGCTCGGCCGCCACCGACCCGAGCGCCGCGACGATGTCGACGCCGGTCACCCGCACCGCCCCCGGTGTCCCGGTCCACCGGGAGAGCAGCGCGACGGGTGCCCCGTCCATCGTGACGACGTCGGCGCGGCCGTAGGCCTCGCGGAACGACCGGTCGGCGCGGGTCAGCATGACGTGGTCGACGTTGCAGGTGAACGCCGCGACCGCCCGGTCCGGGCGCCGGGCGGCGACCAGGCGGCGTGCGGCCACCTCCGGGGTGGAGAAGACCTGCATCGGGAGATCGAACAATCGGCGGGCCGTGCCCTCGGAGAAGATCTCGTTCTTCTCCGCGTTCTCCCCGGAGCTCCTCGGATGCGGTACCCGTCCCAGAATTCTTCGTGCCCGGACCATTCTCGGTCCGGCTCCCGCGAACTGTGGGCGCGCGCGCCCGTCGATACCCACCGATGTCCCCCCAGCCGATGCGCGATGGATCAAGCACCGCGCGCAAGGAGTGGAACACTACGCACGGCGCAAATGATCTGACCAGGGTCAGTCATTCGCGATCTTGACCTCATCGTTCGAGTGGTAGACGCTCACGTGGCGTGTCGGTTGCGCCGCTCGTTCGTGGTTCCGTCCGTCGGCACACGAACTGTTCCGAGGAGTCCTGTGATGTCCGTTCCGGCGACCACCGCGCTGCGCGACTACGAGATCGTGGTGGTCGCCTACCGGAGCGCCGATCTCGTGACCGAATTGATACGAGATCTCGGGAGCGACTTCTCCTTCATTGTGGTCGACAATTGTCGGGGCGCGGACGGTCTGGCCGACCGACTCCGCGGACTGCGCCACGTGCGGGTCCTCGACGGGCCGGGCCGGGGCTTCGCCTCGGGGGCCAACCTGGGTATCCGGGCGGCTCGGAGTGACCTGGTGATGCTGGTCGGCCCGGACAGCCGGCCCTCCCCCGCCACGCTCGACGCCCTGGCCGGCGACGTGCGCGACGACCCGGCCTGCGTGCAGGTCTGCCCGATGGCCGTCGGTCACGACGGTCGGGTCGAGCTCGGCACCGCCGGCTGGGAGCCGACCTGGTGGCGGGCGCTGTCGCACGCCAGCGGGTGGCACTACCTGTTCCCGCGCACCGGCCTGTGGGCGCGGCCGGAGCCCGATTCCGAGCCGGCGATCGACTGGGTGAGCGCCTCGGTCTGCGCGCTCCGCCGCTCGCTGTTCCTCGAACTCGGCGCCTTCGACGAGGAGTTCTTCGTCTACAACGAGGACGTCGACCTCTCGCGCCGTATCCGGGGAGCCGGGTTACGGCAGGGTTTCCGGACCGATCTCCTCGTCGCCCACGGTTCCGGCGGTTCGGGCGACCGCCCCACCAGGATGTCGCAACTGCGCGGGTCGTCGATGATGCGCGACGTCGGGCGGCACCATTCCCGCCTCGAGACCAGGGCCATCCGGATGATTCTCACGGCGGGCGCCGGCGGGCGGGCCCTCGCCTACCGTGCGCTTCGGCGGAGCGGGAAGGCCGAATGGCACGAGGCCTACGTCCGCGGACTCTGGGTGGGTCCGCCGGACATGGCGTGAGCGCCGCGCCGCTGCGGGACCGACGCTCTCGGCATCCGGAGCCGAACAGGCCCGAGGAGGTGCTGAAGACCGACTTTCTACCTCGAGTCCACGCCGTGCGGCAAGACACTCCTGCTCTGATCAGGTGAACCGTGTTCTTGCCTTGCGGGCTCGTCCGGCTCCATCGTCGACACTCATCTGCCGATGCCGACCAGCGGGGGGCCCGATGGACTTCAAGGCGTCCGCTTCGCCCGATCTCGACCCGAGCTCGTCATCCGTCGACGCGCTGGACGACTATGCGGCTTTTATCTCCTACAGCCACCTAGATGCCGAGGTGGCGGCACTCGTCCACCGACAGATGGAGGGGTTTGCAAAGCCCTGGTATCGAGCGAGGGCAATGCGCGTCTTTCGCGACACGACGAATCTGGGGGCGGACGCGGACCTGCCGGCGAAGCTGGAGGACGCGCTGCAGGCGAGTCGCTGGTTGATCGTCTTCGTCTCCCCCGCTGCCGCGTCCTCACGGTGGGTCGACCAGGAGGTCAGCTGGTGGATCGCGCACAGGTCGGCCGATCGGCTCCTGCTCGTGGTCATCGAGGGGGTCATGCAATGGGACCCTGAAACCGACTCGATAGCTCCGGCTACGGACGTGCTTCCTCCCAGCCTGAGGGAGGCTCTGGAGACCGAACCCTTGTGGGTCGATCTTCGATGGATGCACAACGTCGGGATGGGCGGCCGCCGTGACCCTCGTCTGCGTAACGCTGTAGCGGCTCTGTCGGCACCAATCCGGGGCGTGGAGAAAGACGCACTGACAGGCGAGCACATTCGCTGGCAGCGGCGCACCCGCGCCACCGCCCTGGTGGGTACGACGACTATGGCGCTGCTCCTCGTCGTCGCACTCATCCTCGTTGTCGCGGTGTCCCATGCGCGCAGCAGGGAGACCGACGAGGCCAGATTGGCCGCCTCGCGATCACTCGCCGCGAGCGCCGTCAGCAATCTGAGCTCCAATCTTCAGGCATCGGACATGCTCGCCGCCGCGGCCTACCAGCTCGACGCCACGGTCGAGAGCACGTCGGCACTCTTCCAGGCAGTGACTGGTAACCCGAACGCGCTCAGGTTCGCGACGTTAAGCTCACCGGTCACGGCCCTGTCTGCATCGCGCGACGGGTCGGCGGTCGTCGTCGGCACCGCCTCCGGCGAGGTCGTTCGCATTCGTACCTCAGACGGCGCGCGGTGGTCGACGACGGTGGGCTCCGCCGTCACAAGCGTCTCCGTCAGCGATGACGCCGCAGTCGTCGGTGCCGCCGCCGGTCCGCACCAAGCTGTTTTATGGCATCCGGACACTGGTTCGGTCGCGCCGCTCGTCCTGGGCGCGATCAACCCGCTCAGCATCGCGGTCTCCCCGACCGGCACCTCCGTTGTGGTTCTCGGCGGCCCCAAGATGCTGACGGGCACACAGCCTCTGGCGAGCTACGCTGGGGATGGGAAGCAGATCGCCGGGCCGACGGCGGTTCGGTCCTCCGACCGCGTCACGTTCCTCGGAGACAACGGCGTGCAAGTCGAGTCCATCGAAGGCGCCTGGCAAATACTCTCCATGCCCGATCTGCGCCCGGCCTACGGGTCGTCGCGCTACCTGGCACGCGCCGAAGGCTTCATCGTCGGTCGCGCAGCCGGCGGAGCCTTCTATCTGCTCGAGCAGAATGGGCAGATCTCGGCGTGGAGCAAGCTCCTTCCCCCCGACCCATCCGCTCCGACTCTCGCAGGATCGGTCGGCGTGCCCCGCGGAGCGACAGCTCTGAGCTTGAGCCCCGTCGGAGACCGGGCGGCGCTCGCCGATGGCGGCAGGATCAGCGTCGTCCCGGTCGGAGTTGGCGGCGACACGTCGGCGGGGCCAGCACCGATCACCCTCACGGGGGTGAGCTCGGTGAGTCCGGACCTTCTCGACTTCGGCGACGACTCGCACTTGGTCTCAGCGTCCGGGAACACAGTCACGATGTGGGACCTCGCCGGTCCCAACACCATCATCTCCGACGATGGGCTGCTCCGGTTCGGCGTGTCCCCGAACGACGGAGCACCGCCTGTGGTGGCCCTATCGCCCGATGACACAAAGATGGCCATCGTCGACCGCGGGAGCGTCGAGGGTGCCGTCTATGACCGCACCACCGAGACGCTGACGCCGCTGCCCCCGCCCGGTCCTTCAGGGTTTTACGGCTACCCGGTCTGGTCGGCCGACGGCCGCCGATTGTTCCTCATAGGCGGCGCGAACCAGCAGGACGAACAGGTCGACACCTCGGGCCTGCCACGTGTGGTCGACGCCCGTGCCGTGACTCCAGGTACGGGGTACATGGTCCTGAGCGCGGCATTGTCGGCGGACGGCTCGAGCGTAATCAGCATGGACACGAACGGCAGGGTCCAGGAGCGGCGTGTGACCGACGGCGCCGTGACCCGCTCCTATAGGCCGCCAGTACGCCCGGACGCAGGTGGCATCCCAGGAGGAGACTACCTCGCGGGGGCAGGCGCCGCCGATGTCGATCCAGTGTCCGGCACGGCGGCCTTCATCCGAGGAGACGGAGCAGTCCAGGTCATCAACGGTCCCGGCTCCAACCTCCCTGCAGTGCTGCCCACCCCAGCCCGCACCGTGCAGTTCGCGGGCGACGAACTAGATATTCTAACCCGAAGTGGACAAATCGAGAGCCATCCCCTCGACGGCAGCCCCGCACGGAGCGTGGTGCTCAATCCCACCACCGTTCGGATCGGTGTCGACGTCTTCCAGCCAGTAGTCGTGGCGCTCCTCGCCGACGGCACCGTTCAGATCATTGACGCTCGGTCGGGCGCCGTCCTTGGCAGTCATCCCACGCCGGCGCCGAACTCCGGCAGTGACAACGCCTTCGCCGCCTCCGTCATTGTCGAAGGACACCGGCAGGATCACATGTTCGTCGCCTCGGGTGGCGCGATGCTCCAGGACCTCGATCTTCGTGAAACCGACTGGGTGCGGGCCGCCTGCACCACGGCGGGTCGGAGTTTGACGAGCGCGGAGTGGATGCAGTTCGTGGGCGTCGAGCCGCAGGACGGCACTGGATGCGGATGAGCCGACACTGAAGCGCGCTTGAGGCGGCTCGAAGCGCGCTCAGCCGGCTCGGCCACGATGACCCGCTTCAGATCTTGCCAGGCCGTGCGGCTGAGGACGAACCCCACTCGCGGAGGCGAGTCGTCCTCGTCATGGCGGCCCGGACCCTACGACAGGTCCACCGAGCCGCGAAGTCCGGCGGATCGCGCACGCATTCCACGACACTGCCAGACGCCTCTCTGGTACCGCGGCCTGTCCTATGGCATGCCTGGCGGCGGCCGCGTTGCGAACACCGCGAGGCTCACCAGGTACGTGATCAACCCGACCGAGAAGAAGGCGATAGCGAAGCCCTCCCCACCGTTTCCGCCGCCGTGGGACGCGACGACGGCAACGATGAAACCAGCCGCGACCCCCATGACCGCGGCGAGGCACAGCGACTTCCACTGTCGGCCGTCCGGCGGTGGCACATCGATCTCGGTCTCAGGCTGCCAGCCCCACCATTCGGAGCCAGCACGCCGATCCGAGGCGGACCGTGCACCGGCCGGAGACGCGGTGGGCTGCTGCGTCGTCTCCTTTGGCGGCGGTGGGCGAAGCGGTCCTGTCGACGTCGTCCCGGCCGGAACCTCGCCGCGACGGTCCGCCGTCTGCACCCACCAGGGACGCGAGTCGGGACCACCGACGACGTCCCCGGCGCGTCCGATGATCGACGCGAAGTCGTCGACGGCCCGCCACAACGGGTCGCACGCCGCTCGCAATTGGTCGCCGAGCCGGTCGAGCGACGGGTCGTGCAGGGCTGAGAGGTGCTTCCAGGCCGGCCCGAGGGCGGGGTCCTCGAAGTCCTCGCGGGTGAAGAGCAGGTTGTCCTCGTTGTGTAGGACGGCCCAAGGCTGAGGGTTGTGCGCCAACATACGAAGGGCCAGGTAGACGACGAGGCCGGGGAAGGTGTCGCGGTGCTCGTTCCACGGGGCGTCCTGCCGCTGGTAGTTCGGGTGGCCGGACTCGTCGGGCGCCGGGAGCCCGACCAGCCCGGGGATCCAGACGGCGTCGAGGTCGACCAGCCGCAGCCGACCGTGCTGGTCGACGAGGACGTTGCCGTGCTGAAGATCGCCGTGGGCGAAGTGGTCGGCCTGCATGGTGATCACGAGGTCCCGCCACGCGGTCGCCAGAGCGGAGAGGCCCGTTCGGTCGCCCTCCTCCACCAGGTGGTCCACGTAGCGGTCCAGCGTCCGCCCCTCGATCCACTCCATCTGCACGATCGGCCACGACCGATCCCGGATGCGGATCGAGGCTTCATGCCACTCGGCCTGCGCCACCTGTCCCGCGAGCTCGCTGTTCGCCAGATGGGCGCGCAGACGCCCGTACCGCGACGCGCCGGCCGGGTCCTCCCGCGTGAAGAAGCGCAGCGCCTGCGAGCGCCCTCCGACGGTGGCCTGGAAGACCGCTGCCGTACTGCCCGTCGCTGGGATCGGGATCCCGAGGACGGGGTGGACGGCGAACTCCGCCCGCTGCAGGTCGGCCGAGGAGAACACCCGGGCGGGATGCTGGACCGCGACCCGGTAGTCCTCGACGGTGGGGAACTCGGTCATCGACACACCACCAGACGGCGAGGAGCGGTAGGTGAGAGTGAGACGCGCAGCAGCGTCACGTCGTCGTTGGTCATCGCGTCCGCGTCGCGCTCGGTGGTGACGAAGCGGGAGAACTCGGCGGGATGGCTCAGGCGCGCCAGGAACTCCCACGTCTCCGGCTTGTCAGCGCGACGGACCATCCACTGCGCGAGGGCGTCCGTGGCCAGGAACAGGTGGTCACCCGGTACGAGCTCACCCCGGCCACACACCAGGTCCTGGGCCATCTGCAACAGGGCGTCGGGACGAGTGAAGGCACCGGCCGGATCCCGTCCGAAGTCGTCCGGTCCGAGGGGCGGCAGGTGGGCGACCAGGGCGCCGGAGCGCACATGGAAGAGCACGGAATCCCCCAGCGTGGCCGCCTCCCACCGGGCCCCCGGGCCGGCCAGGACGTCGAGGACACAGCCCGCGAAGGTCGCGAACGACCCCTCGGCCACCTTGAGTTCCTCAAGCACCGTCCCCACCGCGGGACAGCCCTCGCTCCACGCCGCCTGCCGGTCGCCGAACCAGTGGGTCAGCATTGTCGGGTCGAGCCCGGCGGGTGCCGTGCGCGGCGACGCAAAGCCTGCGGTGAGCTCGGCGGCCCAGCGACGCGCCCCGTAGGCGGCGGTTGCACCGTCGGCAATCGCCACCCGCACCGGTCGGCCGGAGCCCGGATGACCGGGGTCCGTAGCAACCCCGTCCTCCCACTCGGCGTCGGTGTTCCCGGCTTTGGGCACGGAGAATGCCACCATCCGCGGGACCAGGGTCATCGTCGGCTCACCGGTCCCGTACCTCGGCGACACGCGTCCCGATCTCGAGGAAGGCCGTCAGGGCGTCGATGTCCGCGTTGAAGCACATGGCACGGGCGCCCGGCTCCACGGTCTTGCCCGCGGCCCGGGCGTTCGCGACCATCACGTCCGGCAGCGAGCTGCTCATCTCGAAAAGCTGTGGTCCGGGGTCGGGGAGCTGAGCACCGCTCGTCGGGAAGAAGCGGGGTTCGCCGGTCCGGGACAGGAAGACGTTGAACAGGAGCGCCGGCCCATCATCGGTCTCAATCGTGGTGAGGCGCTTCGTCCACTCCGCTAGGTCCGCCCCGTCGAAGGGGCTGTCGGTCACGAAGCCGTCGGTGATGTTGATGATCGCCGGTGGGAACGAGTCGGGGTGCTCGCCCGTCCACTCGAAGACGTACCGGCCGGCCTCGGCGATCGCCTGGCACATCGGGGTTCGGTATCCGTGGACCGACTCGATCCACACGGGCGAGCGAGACGGCCCGGAGAACCGGTCGGCGGACGGTTCGTCCCGCACCGCGAGGGGAGCCATCGCGAGGTCCCGGACGGATACGATGCCACGACCGGCGAGCGCTCCGCCGAGCGCGGGCTCCACTCCCTCGCCGCCCGCCACCGGGCACGCGCCGTAGCCCAGGACCATGACGTTGAAGTAGTCGCGGACGTCGCCGCCCACCTCCTTCGTCGACCGCATGCACAGATCGAGGAGCAGCCTGTTCACCGCCCGGGTGGCGCCGTCGGCCAGAGAGGTACCGGATTGACGCCACGGCTCCTTCATGGAGTCCGACCGGTCGAGGAGGACGACGATGCAGGCCGGGTTCCGGCGGGAGATCGATCGCTGGTACATCAGAGCCCTTCCGGGGAGATGGCGCGGGCAGGAGCGGGGGCGTGTTCGGCCCCTGGCCGAAGGGTCACCCCAGGCCACGGCCGGTCCGGCCGCCACAGCCACATCGGGGTGGCACACGATCGGCACCGGACCTCGTAACCGGTCTCGACGGGAGCGACGTCGACGAACAACGACCCGCACGCCGGGCACTGCGCGATGAGGGCGTCGGCCAGGTACTCCCGCGGGTCGGCGGGTGCGGGCGGCGGGGCCGGGCGCCGTGTGGGGGCGGACAGGGCGCCCGAGGAGCGCGGAGCTCTCTTCTGGTTCCACCAGTCGTCCCCGGCAGGCAGGACCTGGCGCAGAGTCTGGCTGCCTGGTCGCGCAGGCTGGTCGTCGCCGGGCGTACGCACATCCTGTGGGTGGCCCTCGAACAGACCTCCGGCCCGCGCCTTCGGCCCCCGTGCGTCCGACGGAGCGGGCGGTCCCGGTAGCCGATGCTGCTCCTGCGGGGACCGTGGCCGGTTCCCTCGACCGGCTCCGGTCCCGGTGCCGTGGAGGCTCACGATGCCGAGGTAGCCGGTGATACCCGCGCAGCCGAGCAGGACGAGCAGGAGGAGGGATACGTAGGGCATCAGCGCCGGGCGCACGGCGAGCAGGCCGAGGACCGCGCCGGCGAACGTCGCGGCCACACAGCTGAGCAGGACAAACCTCCTGGCTCCCGCAGTCCGGTCGCTCATCGGCCCGTCCCGTCGACCGTGAAGAGGACGCGCTCCGGCAGGGGGTTCCCGGACGTCCAGGGGCCCCAGCACCTCGTCCGTTCGCTCGTGGGCCCGGCAGCCGGACGGGAGGGCGCCTGCACCGCGACCCGCCATCCCTCTGGCGCCTGCACGCACACCTCGTGGGTCGAGAGCGGCTCGGTGGGAACGATCAGGGACCCGTCCTGCGGCCACGGTCCCCATCGCCGGTCGTCGGGGTCGGGCGCGGCTGCCTCGCCCTCGAGGACGACGAAGCGGATCGACCCGGCCGGGAGAGAGCGGGATTCGAGTCCGAACGCCGTCCCGACCGACGGGGCCGGAACGGGGGGACGCGCCAGGTCCGCCGCCGGGAAGAAGGAACCGATCAGGGTGGTGAGGCCGAAGGCGAGCACCAACGCCAGGAGCGGGAAGAGAGCGGGGCCGAGACGGCCGACGGTGGACCGGACGACCGGGCTCACGGGTTCCCCACGGTGCGGATGCGTTCGTCGCGGTATTCGGACAGGAGGCGGTAGTACCGGTTTGCGTGCGTGATCCGCTGGCGGTCCATGAAGACGTCGACCGCCAGTCCCTCGCGGACCCACAGGACGAGACCACTTTTGACGAAGCGGTAGCTCAGCTTTACCGCGAGCGGGGTGGCGAGCAGCCCGAGGATCGAGATCACCAGGACGGCGAAGCCGAGTCCTGTGACGTCGTACCCCATGAGGCCGATCCCCTGCGCGAAGAAGTACAGCATCAGGAGCACCCACCCAGCAGGCCACGCGTAGAGCTTGAGACGGGACGGCTGGTACACCGCAGTGCTGTTCAGGTACTCCAACGGGGCGTCCTGGTAGCTGACCTCCCCGAACATCCCGATCCGCACGGTCGCCACCCGACGGGGCGTGAGTGCCGCGAAGCTGTGCGTCCCGAAGCCCAGAATTCCCATGACGCCGAGGTAATGGGCCTCGTCGACCGCCTCGGCCGGCGGGATGAACTGCCCGAAGAGGGTGCGCAGCGCCTGCTGGTCGCCCCGCTTTGCCTGGTCCACGACGCTGTGCGCGGCGGGTGCCACGAGCGTCGCGGCCGCGGAGGGATGGGACCCTGCACCGGGTGTCGCGGTCGGTCCGGGCGGCGACGGCCACCCGCCACCCGCGGACGCTCCCGAAGAGGATGGCGCGGACGGAGACGGCGCGGACGACGAGGAGTGTCCGAAGAACTGGGACCCAGGTCGGGTGTCGGTCATCTGCTTCCCCCAGATGTGCAGTGGGTCAGAACAGCCGGTCGAGCCGGACCTCGGGGATCTCCGCGGCCACGACGGCCGGGTACGCCGCGGGCGCGGCGACTCCCAGCAGGTCTCGGGTCCGGGCCACGAGCGGCGAGAGATGACGACGGACGGGGCGCCGCGTCAGGTCGATCCAGTGCACCTCGGCCAGGTAGTAGGCCAGGGTCCCCTCCAACGTCGAGGCGTCGATCTTCACCGGGAGGACCGGCTTGCCCTCCTTGTAGGCGCGCTCGACCTCCCGACGCACCTCGTGCGAGACGACCGAACTCGTGGACAGCAGCACGACGGCCAGGCTCGACCGGGCGATGCCGTCCACGATCGCCGACGCCCACTCCGTCCCGGGAACGATGTCGCGCGGCGCCATCCAGCACGACATCCCCTGCGATTCCAGTTCCGCGCAGACCTCCCGAGCGACGGCGCCGTCGACGCTGGAATGCGACAGGAATGCGGTCCGGGGGGCGGCCGCGGGGGGCTGCCGGACCGCGGCCCCCGCGTGGGAATCTGCGGGGTGGATCGGGAGGGCGCCCCCGCGCCGGGCCAAAGCCTGCTCCCACCACCGGCTGTTCGCCGTCATTCACTCCCCCCGGAGGCCCCCGTTCATGACGCTCTGTCCTCATGAACGGACATATCATGTGAACTGTCGGTAGTACGTGCTATCCGCCAAACGGGGGTTGATCCGGCGTCGATCTCTGGAAGGTCGCGGAGAGTTATATGCGTTGCGCACTGGAGCCGGCCTCGACACCTCACTCGAACGGCCGGTAGCGACGTTCCGCTCGTTCGGAGATCGTCCTGTCCTTCGGACGGCGAGGGGGGCTCGTGACCGGTGGTTGGCTGACCAAGAACGCACGGGCTCTCATCGGCCTGCTCGCGGCGCTCGCCGGATTCCTGCTCGGATACGCGGGCTTCGCGACGTTCCTGCCCACCTCGACCATCCAGGCGGGCACAAAAACGACCGATCTCGTCTACTACACGCTCCAACTCTTCCTCCTCGACGCCGCACCCCTGCAGACGGCGACGAACCTGCCAGTGACGCTCGAGATCGCGCGGTTCCTCGCGCCCGCCAGCACGGCGTTCGGACTGGTGGTCGGTGCGTGGACTGTCTACCGCTCGACTTACCACGCCGTGCGCTCCCGACAGCTGCACGACCACACAGTGGTCCTCGGTCAGGGCGCCCAGGCCCGACTGATTGCTCGAGCCGTGGTCGCCGAGGGGGCCTCCTGCGCCGTCGTGGGCACGGAAGCGATGACCGTGGCGGGCGCCGTCGCGGTGGAGGGCGATCCGAGCGACCCGGCGGTCCTGCGGGAAGCCAGGATCGACGCCGCGCGCGAGGTCATGATCGTCTCGGGCGAGAGCACCCGGAACGTGGACATCGCTGCTTCCGTCCGCGAAGCGCTCGACGGCGGTTCTCACGCGCCCGCCTGCTTCCTGGAGATGCGGTCGCCGGAGTTCGCGGTCGCCCTCGCCGCGCACGAACTGACCTCGCCGTCGGCGGTGCACCTGGAGTTCTTCGACCCGACCACCCGGGCGGTCCGCCGACTCTTCGACCGCCACCTCACCGCTCTTCGGGGCGACGTGGTGCTCATCGGTAGCGGCGAGACGTACGACGCCGCGCGCACCGAACTCGGGCGCAGGTGCGAGCGTCCAGGCCGTGACATGAAGCCGTCGTACCTGACGCCCTCGGAGGTCCGCTCGATCGTGCCGTCGGAGGGCCTGCATCTCGTGGTCGTCGTGGTCGACGGGGATGAGTCGGCGGTGGCGTTGGGGCTCCGCGTGCTGCGTCAGGTCAGGGGCAGGCCAGTCGGAGTGGTCGTCGCGACGCACTCCAGTACCGCCCTGGGCGCGAGGATCACCCCGCAGGACGTTGCAGCATCCGGATACGGCGGTGCGGAGCTCCACCTGTTCAACGTGGCCGAGGAGGCCTATGCCCTCGCCGCCCTACGTCGCGGACTGTACGAGGAGCTCGCCCGGGCCGCGCATGAGTCGTACGTCGAACAGGCCCGGGCGCGAGGCGAGACGACGCACACCAACCCGTCGACGGTGTCCTGGTCGCACCTCGACGAAGACCTGCGCACGGAGAACCTCGCACAGGCCCACGCCTTCGGGAGGTACCTCCGCACCCTCCCCGCGGTCGTCGTCCCCGACGACGGGCATGGGGAGGAGTTCGCCTTCGCGGGCGGCGAAGTGGAGCGCCGAGCCGAGGATGAGCACGTCCGCTGGCGCAAGAGCAAGGAAGCACGCGGGTGGAAGACGGGTGCGCGGAACGACGTCGAGAAAAAGCACCCCGATCTCGTGGACTGGTCCGACCTCGACGAGACCGCTCGGCAGAAGGACCGCGACGCAGTCCTCGCGATCCCAGGACATCTCAGCCGGATCGGACTCCGCGTCGTGCGGGTCGCTCCGGGCGATCAGCCGGCGGCCAACTCCTGATCAGCCTCTCGCGGGCGCAGCGGAGTCGAAGCCGCCAAGACGTCGGTGCCCCTCCCCCACGTTTCGAGCATCCGCGGGGTCACCAGGGCGGGCGGGAGGACCAGGTCGTCCTCCAGCCGGGACGCCTCGTGACGGCGGGCGAGCGCATCGTGGTGGATCGGCTCGTCGCCGAACACCACGTCGATGCTCTCCTCGAAGAAGGCCGGGTCGTACCTCCACACGGCCCTCTTCAGCGCGCGGAGGGTCTCGCGCTGCTCCGACGTCGCGAACAGCGACATGAACGCGGCCCCCATCCTGATGGT
Organism: Actinomycetospora sp. NBRC 106378; assembly: GCF_030269685.1. Classification (GTDB taxonomy): domain Bacteria; phylum Actinomycetota; class Actinomycetes; order Mycobacteriales; family Pseudonocardiaceae; genus Actinomycetospora. Next base: position 415,769 of record NZ_BSTT01000002.1, on the reverse strand, counting down.
GGCCAGCGTCAGCCCCGTCGGTCCCCGCAGCGGAACGCAGTCGTCCGGGCCGTCGTCGTCGATCACGGGATTCGTCGGCGGGCGGAGCTCGCCCAGGGTGAACCCTCGGCCGTAGAGGTACGCGACGAACTCGGCGCAGTAGAAGTCGTCCTCGGAGGCCCACGCCCACCCGGCGTCGACGGCCCGCATGACGACCTCGTACTCCGCCTCCGGCTCGAGGACGTTCTCCGGGAGCAACGCGTGCAGGGCGGCCGCCACGATGACCACCTTGGCGAACCCGAAGGCACCCTCCCGGTCGTCGGGGTAGTCCCGCAGCAGCCGTGCCGGCCCGCCGGGCGAGACACCGTCGGGCAACCGCAGCCGGTGGACCCGCTGCCCCTCGTCCCAGAAGTGCTCGAAGGGATCGTGGCGGAGTCCGCCGAGGTCGAGGACGTCGTCGGGCTGGTAGTACGGGTAGGAACTGACGATCATGCCGTAGTCGTCGGCCATCCCGGCGTGCGAGAACCCGCTCGGCGAGCGGTCTAGCTCGACGATCAGCGCGGCCAGCGCGTTCGTCGGATGCTGCGTCACGAGCAGGATCTCGCCCGGTTCGACCGATGTCGTCGCGATCGTGTCCACGTGCGTGCCCCCCAGCACTGTCCTCGTCACGCCCCCGGACGTATCTTCAGGCCAGTTTCACTGAGTGTGAAGCCCTGGGGGGAAGATGGCCGAGAACTCGGCAGCCGATCGTCCGCGCGTGGTACTACTCGGCACGGTGGAGATCGACGGTGTCACCGTCGGTAGCGTGCGTCTGCGGACGTTGCTCGCGCACCTGGCGCTCGCTCCGGGCCGTGCGGTCTCCGGCGGCACCCTCGTCGACGGGTGCTACGGCACCGATCTGCCACGCCGCCCGGCCGCCGCGCTGCAGGTCCTGGTCACCCGCCTGCGGAAGCGGTTCACCGACGCGCCCACGGCGCTCGTCTCCTCGGCCGGCGGGTACGTCCTGCACCTCGACGACGACGAGGTCGACCTCGTCCGTTTCCTCCGGGCGGCCGCCGATGCGCTCGACCCCGACGGCGACGACACGACCATCGACGCGGCCGAACGCGCCCTTGAGCTGTGGGGCGAGCCGTTCCCCGGGTGCCTGCCCTCGGAGCGGCTCGGCACCGCGTCGGTCCAGGCCCACGAACGCTTCCTGCGCGTCCTGGAACGGCTCGCCGACGCCCGTCTCGAGCGCGACGCCCCCGGCGACGCGGAGGCCGCCGTCGAGGCGCTCCTCCCCCACCTCGCGAGCCACCGCGACCGTGAACGCCTCGTCGGCGCCGCCATGCGCGCGCTGCACCGGCTCGGGCGCACCGTCGAGGCACTGGCCGCCTTCGCCGAGACGCGGCGGGCGCTGCGGGTCGAGCACGGCGTCGACCCCGGACCGGCACTGCGGGAGCTCGAGGCGGCCCTGCTCGCCGCCCCGCGCCGCCTCCCCGTCCGTCACGAACCCGTCGTCGGGCGGGCCGAGCTCCTCGCGACCGTCCGGGCCCGGCTCGACGACCCCGACCGCGGCGCGGTCGTCCTCGCCCTCGGCGAGGCCGGCATCGGCAAGACGTCGCTCCTGCGCGCGGCGCGCGACGAGGCGGGCCTGCGGGGAGCGGTCGTCGGCTCCGGCGCCTGGAACGAGGCCGACACCCCGCTGACGGGCTGGTCGGAGGGCCTCCACGACCTCGGCACGCCGGTCCCGCCCCACGACCCCGAGTTCGGCCGCGCCGTGCACCGCGTGCTGCGCCTGCGCGCCGCCGACGCTCCCCTGCTGCTCACCCTCGACGACGCCCACCGCGCCGACTCCGCGTCGCTCGGCACCCTGCTCTCGCTCGCCCGCCGCGGGCTGCCCCCGGGCATCGTCGTGCTGGTGGCGGCCCGCGAGCCGGACGCCGTGGCCCATCCGCGGTGGGAGGAGATCCGCGCCGACCTCGCCCGGCTACCCGGCGTCCACGAGCTCCCGGTGCGGGAACTCGACCGGGCGGCGGTCGCGGAACTCCTCGCGCTGCGGGGACTTCCCGACGACGAGGCCGCGAGCGCGCTCTGGAGCCGCTCCGCCGGCCACCCGCTCCACCTCGCGGCCCTGCTCGACACCCTGGACGACGACGGGTCCGGCCCGACGGTGCCCGACCGGCTCCGGCCCCTGCTCGGCTACCAGCTCGCCCGGCTCCCGGCCGACTGCCGCGAGGTGCTCGAGGCCCTCGCCGTCCTCGCCCCGATCTCGGTCGACGCGCTCGCCGAGGTGCTGGGCCTCGAGGTGCGCCGGGTGCTGCAGGCCCTGCGGCCCGCGGCCGACCTCGGCCTCGTCGTTCCCGACGGCGCCGGCTACGCCTTCCGCCACGAACTCACGGCGGCCGCGGCCGCAGAGCCGGTGCCCGCCCCGGAGCGCGCCCAGCTCCACCGGACCCGGCTCGACCAGCTCCCGGCCGACGCCGAGCCGTTCGAGCGGCTCCGGCACGCGGTCGGCGCCGCGAGCATGGTGCCGCCGCGTGTCGTCGCGGATGCACGCGCCGCCGCCGCCACGACCGCGCGGGAACGCGGTGCCCTCGTCGAGGCCCTCGCGCTGCTCGACGCCGCCGGCGACGCCTCCGCCGCGTCCGACCCGTGCGCCGTCCAGGTCGCCCGCGGTCTCGTCCTGCAGGCGCTCGGGCGGATCGACGAGTCGGACGACGTGCTCGACGCCGTCGTCGCCGACACCGCCGCGTCGGTGCCCGCCCTGGTGGACGCCGCCGTCGGGGCGGACGCGGTCGGCATCTCCGTCGCCGGACGCCCCCGACGGCTCGCCCGCCTGCAGCAGGTGCGGGGCCTCCCCCTCGACCGCCGCGACCGGGTGCGGGTGCTGCGCGCCCTCATCGTCGAGCAGCAGCAGTTCCTCGGCGACGCCGAGGCCGACGCGGTGCCCGAGCTGCTCGCCCTCGCCGCGGCGAGCCCGGAGGACCCGCGCCTGCAGGCCGAGGTCGCCCTGCTGCGCGGCAACCAGCTGGCCGACGAACCCGTCGTGGTCCGCGAGCGCATCCGTCACGGCGAGCGCGCCCACGGTCTCGCCGTGGCGACCGGCGATCGGGAGCTGCGGCTGGAGGCGGAGGAGCTGCTCGTCGCGTCGCTGCTCGCCGCCGGGCGGACGGACGACGCCGAGGCGCTCAGCACGGGCCTGCGAGAGGCGGCCGCGCGCCACCGGCACTCCCGGTCGATCTGGGCGTGCCTGCTGGTCGAGGCCACGCTGCTCGCGGCCCGGGGCGAGGCGGAGGCGGCCGACGCGGCGGCGGAGCGCGCCCGCGACCGCGGCCTCGACCTTGGCATCCCCGACGCGTTCGGCGCCTACGGCGTCCACCTCGCCTCGACCCGGGTCCTCGCCGGCACCTTGCCCTCGTTGAACGGGCTGCCGGCGGGCGCGGCCGAGTTCTACCCGCACGTGGCCGCCTGGTCCGCCGTCGCCGCCGCCGACGCCGCCCAGGCCGGGGACGCCGAGGCCGCGCGGACCCACCTGGCCGAGTGGAGCCGCCGTCGGGAAGGACGTCCCTACCGGCTCTTCGACCGCTCCGGACTGTGCTGCGCCGCGGTGGCGGCGTTCGCGCTCGGCGACGAGCGCGCCGCGCGGGAGGTGCTCGCGGGGCTGCCGCCGGACCCGGAGGCGCTCCTGATCATCGGGATCGGCGCCGGGACCCTCGGCCCTGTCTCGACCTACCAGGGGCTGGCGCTGCTGGCCGCGGGCGAGCCGGAGCCGGCCCGGCAGGCGTTCAAGGTCGCGGCCGACCTCGCGGGGCGGCTCGGCTGGACGCCGTGGGCCGATGCGGCGGCTGCCCTCGGGCGGTACGTCGAATCGGATGCGGGTCCGTTGCCGTTCGGGCTGCGCCGGCTGGGGCCGTGAGACGTCACTGATCGGGCCGTCGGCGGCTCCGGAGCCCGATGGGTGACGTCTCGCGGGCCTCGACCCGGAACACCGCGTCCGGCCGGATCGGCCCCTGCCCGCGAGGCGAAGGTCGTAGCATCAGCGCCATGAGCGCCTCTCCTGCCGACGTGGATCGGAAGATCCGGCAGCTCGACAACGAGGTCCAGGCGATCTACGAGATGCTCGCCCGCATCGACGGCACGCAGCGGCGCCACGACAACCGCTTCGCGGAGCTGGGTACCGACCTCACCGAGCTCCGGGGCCAGGTGTCCGACCTCCGCGCGGACGTCACGGCGCTCGACACCAAGGTCACCTCGCTCGACGCCAAAGTGACCTCGCTCGACACCAAAGTGACCGCGATCGACACCAAAGTCACCTCGCTCGACGAGAGAGTTTCGTCGATCGACACCAAGCTGGACCGTGTGATCGGCCTGCTCGAGCGCTGAGCTGCTACCCCGCCCGGACCCGGGCGAGCACCGCCCTCATCGACTCCATCGCGGGTTCGAGCACGGTGATGTAGCTGAGGCCGAGGTCCCGACGACGGCGCTCGAGCTCGGCGGCCATCTCGTCCACGGTCCCGACGAGGACGGTCGGGGCGGCGAGGAACTCGTCGAGGGTCAGGTGCGGAGCGCGGGCCCGCCGGAGCTCCTCGGCCGTCCGCTCCCGGTCGTCGGTGATCTCGACGACCTGCAGCAGCGCGTTCCACTCGATCTCGCCCGCTCGGTCCCCAGCGGCGCTGCGCGCATGGTCGACCCGCTCGGCGTAGGAGCTGCCCGCGATCAGGGAGAGGCGACCCTCCCGGTCGGTGGTCGTGCCACTGAAGCCGACGATCCGCGCCCGCTGCGCGGCGATCCGGAGCATGCGGTCGCCGTTCCCGCCGAGGAAGAGCGGCATGGTCAGCAGCGGCGCGAGTCGATCGAGGCAGCGCTCCAGCCCGTCGAGGCGTTCACCGGCCGTGCCGTACGGGATGCCGAGGGCGTCGAACTCGGACCGCACGTACCCCGCGCCGAGGCCCAGCTCGACGCGGCCGCCGGACAGGGTGTCGAGGGTCGCCATCTCGCGCGCGAGCAGCACGGGGTCGTGGAAGGCCGCGTTGAGCACGAGGGTGCCGAGTCGCGTCCGCTCGGTGACGCCCGCGGCGGCACCGAGCGCGGTGAACGGGCCTGGCCGTCCCAAGTGGTCCGCGACCAGCAGCGTGTCGAAGCCGAGGGCCTCGACCCGCCGGCACCGCTGCGTCCACGTCGGCGTCGCGTCACCGAGCAGGACGACGCCGAAGCGGAAGGGGCGGCCGCCGTCGTCGATCACGAGGCCGAGGGTAGGGGCCGATGGAGCAGGCCGGACCGGATCTCACGGACGGCTTACCCGACCGCATCGGGGACACGTGAGACGTCACTGATCAGGCTGCCGAAGGCTCCGGAGCCCGATGGGTGACGCCTCGCGGAGGGGAGGTCCGGGCTCGGGAGGTCACGGTCCGAGCTGCGCCAGCCGCCCGGCGAGGTGGTCCCGCTCGACCGTGTTCTCCGTGAGCAGCAGCGCCTCCTCGTAGGCGTCCCGCGCCTCCGCGCCACGTCCGAGCCGCTGCAGGAACTCGGCCCGGGCCACGGCGAGATAGGGGTAGCCCGCCAGCTGCGGCTCGTCCCCGAGGGGTTCGAGCGCCGCGAGCCCCGCGGCCGGCCCGTCGGCGAACCCGATCGCGACCGCCCGGTTCAGCGCCACGACCGGCGAGGGCCACAGCGCGACCAGCAGGTCGTACAGGCCGACGATCTCGTGCCAGTCGGTCGCGTCGGCCGAGGGCGCCTCGTCGTGCACGGCGGCGATCGCGGCCATGAGCGCGTAGCGCCCGGGCGGCCGGTGGCGCAGCGCCTCCCGCACCAACGCGATGCCCTCCGTGATCGCGGCCCGGTCCCACCGCCCGCGGTCCTGGTCGCCGAGCAGCACCAGCGACCCGTCGTCGTGCCGCGCCTCCCGGCGGGCGTCGGTGAGCAGGATCAGCGCCAGCAACCCGGTGACCTCGGGACGGCGCGGGAGCAGGGCGTGCAGCATCCGCGCGAGGTCCAGCGCGCGTTCGACGAGGTCGCGGCGGATCAGGTCGGCGCCCGCCGGGGCGGCGTGCCCGGTGGTGAACAGCAGGTGGACCACCTCGCACACCGCCTCCACCCGCTCACCGAGCTCGTCCACGGGCGGCACCCGGTACGGGATGCGCGCCGCCGCGATCTTCTTCTTGGCGCGCGTGATCCGGGCGGCCATCGTCGGCTCGGCGACCAGGAACGCCCGGGCCACCTCCGCCGTCGAGCACCCGCACAGCAGCCGCAGCGCGAGGGCCACCTGCGCCTCCCGGGCGAGCGCCGGGTGGCAGGCGGTGAAGACGAGCCGGAGCCGGTCGTCCTCCTCGGGGGCGCCGACCCGTTCGTCCTCGACCAGCAGCGGCAGGGCCCGCCGGGCCGTGCTCTCGCGGCGGAGCAGGTCGAGCGCCCGTCGTCGGGCGGTGGTGGTCAGCCACGCCCCCGGGCTCCGCGGCACGCCGTCGGCGGCCCAGGCCGAGAGCGCCCGGGCGTAGGCGTCCTGCACGCACTCCTCGGCGAGGTCGAGGTCGCGGGTGACGCGCACCGTCGCGGCGAGCACGGAGGCCCATTCCCGACGATGCGCGTCCGCGACCGCCGCGGCGATCTCAGCCGACGACACGGACCGGCCGGACCTCGACCCCGCCGCCGATCGTCGGCACCTGCTTCGCGACGGCCACCGCCTCGTCGAGGTCGGCCGCCTCGATCAGGTAGTAGCCGCCGAGGCCCTCCTTGGTCTCGGCGAACGGGGCGTCGGTGACCGTGAACCCGCCGGCACCGTCGGGGCGGACCGACGTCGCCGTCGACGAGCGCTCCAGCGCGTTCCCGCCGCGCAGCGCCGCCCGGTGCTCCGCGGCGAACCGCTGGTGCGCCACCGTGACCGCCCGGGAGTCCTCCTCGCGGGCCTCGTCCATCGCGGCCTCGTCGTTGTAGATCAGCACCAGGTACTGGGCCATGTCGTCCGTCCTCTCCCTCGGCGGCCCGCCGCTCGGGTCGTCCACCATCCCGACGCGCGAGCCTGCCCGACATCGACACGCGGCGGCTGTCGATTCTGCGAGTGCTCGCGCGTCGAGCACGAGAGGGCAGTCCCGAACCACCCCGAGGAGACCGCGATGGCCACCGTGAACTACTTCGAGATCGGCACCCCGCACGCCGAGGAGGCCCGGCGCTTCTACGGCGGGCTGTTCGGCTGGGCCGTCGGGGAGCCCTCGCCGCAGGACTACCGGATGGTGGACGGCGACCGGGGCGGGCTGTGGGACACCACGTCGCTCGGTGGCGGCACCTGGGCGATCTTCTACGTGCAGGTGGACGACGTCGCGGCGACCGTGCGGCAGGCGGAGTCCCTCGGCGCCACGGTCGCCGTGCCCCTCGTCGACGGCGGGGCGATCGAGTTCGCCCACCTGCTCGACCCCGACGGCAACCGGTTCGGCGTCTGGCGCCCGAAGGACGCGAGCTGAGCCGACCGGGGTCAGGTCGAGGTGTCGTCGGCGCCCAGTGACACCCGAGCGGCGCCGTCGACGATCTCGCGCAGGGCGGCGACATGGCCGTCGAAGGCGTCGCGCCCCTGCTCCGTCAGGCGCGCCCGCAGTTTGCGCCGGCTGCCCTCGAGGCGGCGCTCGGTGGCCACGTACCCGGCGTCCTCGAGCGTGGTGAGCTGCTTGGACAGCGCCGAGTCCGAGAGCCCGAGGCCGTTCCTGAGGAAGGCGAACTCGGCCCAGTCGGCCGCCGCGAGGGTCGCGACGAGGGAGAGCCGGGTCGCCGGGTGGATCAGGTCGTCGAACCGCGGCACGGTCACCGCTCGAGCCGCGACCGCAGCGCCGACAGGATCTCCGGGCCGCCCAGCCCCACCACGGCGCCGACGAACAGACCCGCCCAGAGGCCGACGTGCCGGGCGCCGTCGGCGTGGAGCGCGAACGCGATCCCGATCGTGAGGGCGACCAGCACCAGCAGCATGCCCACGACGAGCGGAGCGGTCCGGCGTCCGGCGACCGCCGCACTGACCTGCAGGTTCCCGGTGCGACGCCGCCCGTCGAGCAGGCGGGTCGCGAAGATCGAGTGGCCGATCCCGAACACGATGGTCGCGATCGTGGCCAGCCACGACGGCCCGACGTCGCCGAGCGCGCCGAGCACCACCCAGCCTGCCGCCAGCCCCCACCAGTAAGACCGTGGCAGCCCGACCTCGGCGGCGACCCGGCCGCGCGCCACGGCGGCCCGGTCGAGCGCGGCCTGCGCCTGGTCGTTCGTGATGCGCTCCATGGCGACCACCTCTCTTTCCTAGGTGGAAACAGAGTCTTCTTGCCCGCCTGGAAAGTCAAGGTACCAAAGAGGAGGTTTTCCTCCATTTCATGGGTACTCTGGCCTCGTGACGATCACCCCGTTCCGCCCCGACGTCCCCGACGCCGTGCTCGACGACCTCCGGACCCGGCTCGGCCACGTCCGCTGGCCGGAGGCGGAGACGGTGGACGACGCCGGTCAGGGCCCGCAGCTCGGGGCGATGCAGGCGCTGGTCGAGCACTGGCGCACGCGCTACGACTGGCGGCGCGCCGAGGAGGTCCTCGACGGGTTCGGCCAGTTCCGCACCGAGGTCGGCGGCCTCGGCGTCCACTTCCTGCACACCCGCTCCCCCGAGCCCGACGCCCTCCCCCTGCTGCTCTGCCACGGCTGGCCCGGCTCGGTGCTCGAGTTCCGCGACGTCATCGGGCCGCTCACCGACCCGGTCGCCCACGGCGGGTCCGCCGAGGACGCCTTCCACGTCGTCGTGCCCTCGATGCCCGGCTTCGGCTTCTCCGACCGGCCCACGACGACGGGCTGGGGCGTCGGCCGCATCGCGGGCGCCTGGGCCGAGCTCATGGACCGGCTCGGCTACGGCGACCGGTTCGGGGCCCAGGGCGGCGACTGGGGGGCCGCCGTCGTGGACCGGATGGGGCGCGACGCCCCGCCCGGCCTCGTCGGGATGCACCTCAACCTCGTCCCGGCCTTCCCGACGGCGGACGAGGTCGCCTCCGCGACGCCCGAGGAGCAGGAGATGATCGCGTCCGCCGGGCGGTACACCGCCGAGCTCTCGGCCTACGCCGCCGTGCAGTCGACCCGGCCGCAGACCGTCGGGTACCTGCTCGCCGACAACCCCGTGGGCCTCGCCGCCTGGATCCACGCGCTGTTCGCCGATGTCTCCGACACCGACGGCGACCCCGCCGCGGTGCTCGGCTCCGACGCGATCCTCGACGACGTGATGCTCTACTGGCTGCCCAATGCCGGGGCGTCCTCGGCGCGGTTGTACTGGGAGGCCGCCCGCGAGGCGCCCGCCGCGGGCGGGCCGAACCCCACCCCGCTCGGGGTCAGCGTGTTCCCGAAGGAACCGGTCCGGGCCTCGCAGCGCTGGATCGAGGCCCGGTACGCGACGGTCGTCCACCACCGTCGCCACGACCGGGGCGGGCACTTCGCCGCGATGGAGCAGCCCGCCGCGCTCGTCGAGGACGTCCGGGCCACGTTCCGCGGCCTGCGGTGAGGGATACCGTCCGGCCGTGACCGACGGGACGCCCCTGCGCCGGGACGCGGAGCGCAACCGGCAGCGGCTCCTCGACGCGGCCGCCCGGCTCGTCGTCGAGCGCGGCCCCGGCGTGCCGCTCGAGGACGTCGCCGCGGCCGCGGGCGTCGGGATCGGGACGCTGTACCGCCGCTTCCCCGACCGGGACGCCCTGGTCCGGGCCCTCTTCGAGCGTCACGTGGACGCGGTGGCCGCCCTCGCGGAGGCGGCGGTCGCCGACGACCGGCACGGAGACGGGGTCGAGCGCTTCCTCACGACGGTCGCCGAGCAGCAGGCCGGGGAGGGCGGGCTCTCGCAGGTCCTGCGGTCGGGCCCGCTCGGCCCGGAACTCGCCGGCCGGGCGCAGGAGCGGATCACGCCCTCGATCGAGGTCCTCCTCGCCCGCGCCCACGCGGCGGGGACGATCGATGCCGGGATCGGCCCGGGCGACCTGGTGCTCGTCGACCTCATGGTCTCGGGCGTCCAGGCCGCGGGCCCACCCGACGACGGGACCTGGCGCCGCGCCCTCGCCCTCGCCCTCGCGGGGCTGCGGCCCGGGGCGGCGCCCGCCGGGGACACGCCCGACGACGAGGCCGTGCGACGGCTCCAGGGGCGCCCCCGGCCCGGCCTCCCGTCGGGCCCCGCAGGGGCGTAGGAAGAGCCGGTGGATCACTCCCCGCGGTACGTCTTCCTCGGCGCCGGCGCGGTCGGCAGCGCACTCGGCGGCCTGCTCGCCCGGCAGGGACGGCAGGTCCTGCTCGTCGCCCGCGGCGAGCACGCGCGGGTCATGACCGAGCGCGGCCTCACGCTGCGCTGCCCCGACCTCACCGAGACCCTCGCCGTACCGGTGGCCACCGCCCCCGAGCAGGCGCGACTGACCGTCGACGACGTCCTCGTGCTCACCGCGAAGACCCCGCAGGCCGCCGCCATCCTCGACACCTGGGGCGACGCCCCGGTCCACGACCGCGACGGGACCGAGGTCGGCCGGGCCGCCGACGTCCTGCCCGTGCTCGTCGCCCTCAACGGCGTGGCCGGCGAGGAGATCGCCCTGCGCCGCGCCGCCCGCGTGTTCGCCGTGTGCGTCTGGTTCCCGACGGTGCTGATCGAACCCGGCGAGGTCATCGTCCGCGGTGCGCCGCTGCGCGGCGTCTTCCACGTCGGGCGCTACGGCCACTCCCCCGACCCGGCGGCCGACCGGGACCTGCTCGCCGCGATGGCCGCCGACTGGGACCCGGCCGGATGCCTCGTCCGGCCGACCGACGCGGTCCTGGCGTGGAAGTACCGCAAGCTGATCGCCAACACCGGCAACGCGCTGGAGGCCCTGCTCGGCGACACGACCGGCGCCGAGGACATCGCGAAGGCGACCCGCGTCGAGGCGGAGGAGGTCCTCGAGGCCGCCGGCGTCGCCGTCGTCGGGAAGGAGGAGTCCCGCGCCGGGTGGGAGCCCGAGGGCCTCGAGTTCCTCCCCGTGCCGGGCGAGCCGGAACAGCTGGGCGGGTCGAGCTGGCAGTCGTTGATGCGCGGCACCGGCAGCATCGAGACCGACTACCTCAACGGCGAGATCGCGCTGACCGCCCGCCGCGTCGGACGGCCGGCGCCGCTGAACGCCGGGCTCACCACGCTCGCGCGGCGGGCCGCCCGGGACGGGCTGCGGCCGGGGTCGATCACCGCCGACGAGCTCCGGCGGGCGCTCGGTCTGGCGTGATCAGGTCGAGGCGTAGCGCTCCACCCCGTCGTCCTCCGCCCGGCGGGCGCGGCCCCGGTCGACGAGGACGTCCAGGTGCGAGCGCGTCTCCAGCACGGCGAGCATCCGGTCGAACGGCCCGAGCTCCTCGAAGGCCCGACGACGGCGGGTCCACCGCAGCCGGCCGGCGACCTCCGCCGCGGTGCAGGTCCGCTCGAGCAGCGGCACCACCGTCTCCTCCAGGCGGTGCGCGTGGTGCTCCTGCAGCTCGTCGACCCGGCGGTGGACGCTGCTCGTGACGTGGCCGTGGGCCGGCAGCAGCCAGGTGTCGGGCAGCGCGCGGACCCGGGCGAGCGAGCGCAGGTAGTCACCGAGCGGACGGTCCGGCACGTCGGGCTCGAAGCCGATCGACGGCGTGATGTGCGGGAGGACGTGGTCGCCCGCGAGGAGCAGCCCGGCGGCGTCGTCCCGGAAGACCAGGTGGCCGCGGGTGTGGCCCGGCGTCGGGATCGCGTCGAGGACGCGGGAGCCGAGATCGACCGCCTCGTCCTCCAGCCACGTGTCCGGCTGCTCCCACAGGTCGCGCGGCACCCCGTCGTCGGCGTCGGCCAGCTCCCGGGCGAGGTCGGCGGCACCGGCGCGGACGAGCAGCTCCAGCTGCGTCCCGACGATGCTGTAGGCCGGGTCCGCGATGAGCGCGAGCGACCGCCGCTCCGCCCGGCCGAGCGCGATGCCGGGCCCGAACTCACGGCGCAGCTCGACGGCCCGCGTGTAGTGGTCGCGGTGCACGTGGGTGACGAGGCACCGACGGACGTCCCGCGGGTGGCGGCCCAGCATCGCGAGCCCGCGCGCCAGGTGCTCCCGCCCCTCCGGGGTCGCCTGCCCCGGGTCGACGACGACCACGCCGTCCGGGCCGTCGAGGACGTAGGCGTTGACCGAGTGCAGCCCCGCGTCGGGCAGCGGCAGCGGGATGCGGAAGACGCCCGGCGCGACCGCGTAGACGCCGGGTCGGTGCCACGGCCACGCCGGGTCGGCCTCCTCCGGCGCGCCGAGCACCGCCTCCCCCACGACCTCCGTGGCGTGCGGAGCGTTCACGACCGCCCCTGCGGCCGCTTGGACATGAGCCCGGTCCGCGTCGCCCGGCAGACCAGCGTGCCGTCCTGCTTCGTGGCCCGGTGCTCGAACTCGACCAGCCCGGCGTCGGGCCGCGAGCGGGACTCCCGCCGGGAGACGACGGTGGTCTCCACCGCGATCGTGTCGCCGTGGAACACCGGGGCGGGGAAGGCGACGTCGGTGAGCCCGAGCTGGGCGACGATGGTCCCCAGCGTCAGCTCCGGGACCGACAGCCCGACGACGAGCCCGAGCGTGAACATGCTGTTGACCAGCGGCCGGCCGAACTCGCTCGCGCCCGCGTACTCCGCGTCGAGGTGCATCGGGGCCGGGTTCATGGTCATCGTGGTGAACAGGACGTTGTCGGTCTCGGTCACCGTCCGCCGGGTCGCGTGCCGGACGACGTCGCCGACCTCGAGCTCCTCGAACCAGCGCCCGGACACCGGCCGGTCCACCTGCTCGGTCACTGCTGCTCCTCTGCGTTCGGGGGGACGGCGTCGATCCGGCACAGGACCTGCCCCTGCGACACCGAGGCGCCGACCGCGAGGTCGAGCCCGACGACGACGCCGTCCTGGTGGGCGGTGACGGGGTTCTCCATCTTCATGGCCTCGACGACGACGATCTGGTCGCCCGCGGAGACGGTGTCGCCCGCGGCGACGGCGATCTTCACGACGGTGCCCTGCATCGGCGCCGCCACCGACGACGGCGAGGCCGACGCCCCGCCGCCGCGGGGCCGGGTGGCGGCGGCCGCGGCCCGCTCCCCCACCGCCGCGGACAGGCCCGGCACCGCGACCGGCAGCCACCGCTTCCCGATGCGCACCAACGCTCCTGCGGCACCGCGGTCCTCGTGGGGCTCGACGGTGTTGTTCCACTCGGTCTCGATCCAGCGGGTGTGGACGGTGAAGGAGGAGGCGCCGTCGGGGGCGGTGAAGGCGGGGTCGGTGACGACGAGGCGGTGGAACGGGATGACGGTGGGCAGGCCCTCGACGACGATCTCGGACAGGGCGCGGCGGGAGCGTTCCAGGGCCTGTTGGCGGTCCTCGCCGGTGACGATGAGCTTGCCGACCATGGAGTCGAACTGGCCGCCGATCACCGATCCGGACTCCACCCCGGCGTCGACGCGCACCCCGGGCCCGGAGGGGGCGACGAAGCGGGTGACGGTGCCGGGGGCGGGGAGGAAGCCGCGGCCGGCGTCCTCGCCGTTGAGCCGGAACTCGATGGAGTGCCCGCGGGGTTCGGGGTCTTCGGTGATGCGCAGGTGTTCGCCGTTGGCGATGCGGAACTGCTCGCGCACGAGGTCGAGGCCGGAGGTCTCCTCGGAGACGGGGTGTTCGACCTGCAGGCGGGTGTTGACCTCGAGGAAGGAGATGGTGCCGTCCTCGCCGACGAGGAACTCCACGGTCCCGGCACCGGAGTAGCCGGCCTCGAGGCAGATGTCGCGGGCGGAGGTGTGGATGCGTTTGCGCTGCTCGTCGGTCAGGAACGGCGCGGGGGCCTCCTCGACGAGTTTCTGGTGGCGGCGCTGCAGCGAGCAGTCGCGGGTGCCGACGACGATGCAGGTGCCGTGCTGGTCGGCCAGGACCTGGGCCTCGACGTGGCGGGGCCGATCGAGGTAGCGCTCGACGAAGGATTCGCCGCGCCCGAACGCCGAGACGGCCTCGCGGACGGCGGCGTCGAACATGTCGGCGATCTCGGCGCGTTCGCGGGCGACGCGCATGCCGCGGCCGCCGCCGCCGAACGCGGCCTTGATCGCGACCGGCAGGCCGTGTTCGTCGGCGAAGGCGATGACCTCGTCGGCGTCGGCGACGGGGTCCTTGGTGCCGGGCACGAGCGGGGCGCCGGCGCGTTCGGCGATCTTGCGGGCGGTGACCTTGTCGCCGAGGTCGCGGATGGCCTGCGGGGACGGGCCGATCCAGATCAGGCCGGCGTCGATGACGGCCTGGGCGAAGTCGGAGTTCTCCGAGAGGAACCCGTAGCCGGGGTGAATACCGTTCGCGCCGGACTGGCGCGCGGCGTCGATGATCTTCTCGATGTTCAGGTACGACTCCGCCGCGGTCTGCCCGCCGAGGCCGAAGGCCTGGTCGGCGATCCGCACGTGCGGGGCGTCGCGGTCCGGGTCGGCGTACACCGCGACACTCGTCAGGCCTGCGTCCCTGCACGCCCGCGCCACACGCACGGCGATCTCGCCACGGTTGGCGATCAGCACGCTGTGCAGCACGGTCACACCGGGGTGTTGGGTCGGTGGCGGGACTTCGGTCCCCGGGTCCAACGCGCTGCGTCCGCGAGGCGACGGGCGAGCTCACCGCGCAGGTCGGTCGGCTCGACCACCGCGTCGACGACGAGGTCGCTCGCCATCCGCAGCAGGTTCACGTCGGCCTCCTGCTCGGCGACCCGGGCGGCGACGAACGCGGCCCGCTCGGCCTCGTCCTCGATCGCCGCGACCCGGCCGGCGTACATCGCGTTGACCGACGCCTCGGCCGCCATCGTGCCGATCGTGGCGGTGGGCAGCGCCAGCGTCGCCCGCGGCGCGAAGCCGGGAGCGCACATCGCGTAGAAGCCCGCCGCGTAGGACTTGCGCAGCACCACGCTGATGACGGGCACCTCCGCGCTCGCCATCGCGCTGACCAGCTTCGCGCCGTGCCGGATGATCCCCTGCCGCTCCACGGCGACGCCGACCATGAAGCCCGGGACGTCGTGGAGGAAGACGATCGGGACGTTGAAGGCGTCGCACATCGTGATGAAGCGGGTGGCCTTGTCCGCCGAGTCGACGAAGATCGCCCCGCTGCGCACCATCGGCTGGTTCGCGACTAGGCCGACCACCTGCCCGTCGAGGCGCGCGAGGCCGACCACCATCTCCTCGGCCCACCCCGCCTTGATCTCGAAGAAGCTGTCCCCGTCGACGAACCGGTCGATCACCTCCCGGACGTCGTAGGAGACGTTCGGGTCGGACGGGACCGCTCCGTCCCAGTCCTCCCGGGCCGGCGGCACGGGCTCCGCCACGGGGGGTCGCGCCTCCCAGTGGTCGGGCAGGTAGGAGAACAGCAGCCGCGCGGCCGCGACGGCCTCCCAGTCCTCGGTGAAGACCTCGTCCCCGCACCCCGAGACCGTGGCGTGCATGACCGCGCCGCCCATCTCCTCGAGCGTCGTCCGCTCCCCGGTCACCTTCTCCGCGATCCGGGGCGACGCCAGGTACATCGAGGCGTGGCCCTCGACCATCCCCACCCAGTCGGTGAAGGCCGGCATGTAGGCGCCGCCCGCCGCCGAGGGCCCGTGCAGGCAGCAGATCTGTGGGACCCGCCCGGAGAGCCGCACCTGCAGGGCGAAGATCCGGGAGGCCCCGCGTCGTCCGGGGAAGAAGCCCATCTGGTCGCTCAGGCGCCCGCCCGCGGAGTCGACCAGGTAGAACACCGGGAGCAGGTCCCGGTCGGCCCGCTCCAGGATGCGGATCTGCTTCTCGCAGGTCAGCTCGCCCCAGGAGCCCGCCTTCACCGTGAAGTCGTGCGCGATGACCGCGACCGGGCGGCCGTCGACCCGCCCGACCCCGGTGACGACGCCGTCGGCGGGCAGGCCGTCGGCGTGGGCGTCGGCGAGCAGCCCGTCCTCGACGAAGCTGCCCGGGTCGAGCAGGACGGCGAGCCGGTCGCGCACCGGGAGCTTCGTCGGCCACCGCGAGGGGTCACCGCCGGCGCGCGCCCGCTCCGTGGCCGTCCTCAGGTCGTCCGCGTCGTCGCGGCGCTCGAGCGTCGTCATCCTCAGACCGGCAGCCCGAGTCCGCGGGCCAGGAGCAGGCGCTGCACCTCGGAGGTCCCCTCGCCGATCGTGAGGATGCGGGCGTCCTGGTAGTGCCGCGTCGCCGCGCTCTCCTGGACGAACCCGTAGCCGCCCTCGAGCTGCGTCGCGATGTAGGCCGCCTTGTTCGCGGCCTCGGACGCCACCAGCTTCGCCGTCGCCGCCTCCTTCGCGATCGGCATCCCGCGGTCGTACTTCCAGGCGCCGTCGTAGGTCATCACCCGCGCCGTCGAGGCAAGAGCAGCGATGTCCGCGAGCTGGAAGGCCACGCCCTGGTGGCCGCCGAGCGGGGCGCCGAAGGAGGTGCGGTCCGCGACGAAGCGCCGGACGTCGTCGAGGCAGCCGAGCGCGAGGCCGGTGCTCATCGCCGCGATCGGGAGGCGGGCCCACGTCAGGAAGCCCAGGGCCTCGCGGTACCCGCGGCCCTCCTCGCCCAGCAGCGCCTCCGCCGGGAGCCGGACCTCGTCGAAGAACAGCGGGTGGGTGTCCGAGGCGCGCCACCCCATCTTCGCGTAGGGGCCGCCCACGGTGACCCCGGGCGCGTCCAGCGGCACGAGGAACGCCGACACCGGGCGGCGCCCGCGGGCGGCCACGGTCTCCGGGGTGATCGCGTCGCCGGTCGCGGCGAAGAGGATCACGTAGCGGGAGAACGGCGTGCCGGAGTTGGTGATGAACTGCTTCGCGCCGTTGAGCACCCAGCCGTCGCCGTCGCGGCGGGCGGTCGTCGCGATGTTGCCGGCGTCCGAGCCCCCGGTCGGCTCGGTGAGCCCGAACGACACGAACGTCTCGCCCGTGCAGGCGGACGGCAGCACCTCCTCCAGCAGGTCGTCCCGGCCCTGGGCGAGGTGGGCGAGCAGGGCGACGCTGATCGCCTGCACGTGCACGGTCACGGCGAGCGAGGAGTCGACGCGGGCCAGCTCCTCGGCCGCGACGCACAGCGTGCGGAGGTCCGCTCCCCCGCCGCCGAAGCGCTCCGGGGCGAGCAGGCCGTAGGCGCCGAGACGTCCGGCGGCCCGTGCGAGGTCGGCGTCGAACCGCCCCTCGATGCTGCGCTCGGCCGCGCCCGGCGCGACCTCCCGGGTGCAGAAGTCGCGCATCGCCCGCTGCCACTCCCGGTGGTGGTCCTCGAGGGCCCACGGCACGCCGTAGTCCTCCTCGAGCAGCGCGTCGGCCGCCTGGTCGACGGGCCGGTCGGTGGTCTGGGTCATCGCTGGCTCCCGGGGTGGTCGGCGGATCTCGACAGTACGCTCATTGTTCTAGTCATGCCTAGATTTTCGGGGCACGCATCGAGGCGACCATGTCCCGCGCGGCGGCTCAGGCGCCGGCGACCCGGCGCCCCTGATCGGCCCAGTAGGGCTCCCGCAGCGTCTTGCGCAGCAGCTTCCCGACGACGTTCTTCGGCAGCGGCTCGTGGGTGAACGTGACGCCGCCGGGCTTCTTGTACGAGCCGAGGCGGCGGCGGACCAGGTCGATCACCTCGTCGGCGGTCACCTCGGCGTCGGGCGCGACGTGGCAGACGGCCATGGGGGTCTCGCCCCACTTCTCGTGCGGGACGGCGAAGACCGCGACCTCGATGACGGCGGGGTGGTCGGCGATGGCCGACTCGAGCTCGGCGGGCCAGATGTTGAAGCCACCCGAGACGATCATGTCGTCGGCCCGGTCGAGGATGTAGACGTAGCCGTTCTCGTCGATCCGCCCGATGTCCCGGGTGCGGATCCAGCCGTCGACCAGCCGCGTGGCCGTGAGCTCGTCGTCGTTCCAGAAGCCCGTCATCTGCGACTCGACCCGCGCGAACAGCTCGCCCTCGGCGCCGAGCGGGAGGACGGTGCCCTCCTCGTCGCGCACCTCGAGCCGCGCGAACGGCAGGACCTTGCCCGCCGCCCGCAGGGGCTGCGACCCCGGGACCTCGGAGAACCACTCCTGCGGGGTCATCACGGTGAGCGGCACGGCCTCGGTCTGCCCGAACACCTGGTGGAGCACGTCCCCGAACGCGGCGCGGCCGGCCAGCGCGGTGGCGTCGGTGATCGGGGCACCGCCCACGAGGAGGCACTCCAGCGCGGACACGTCGCGCTCGGTACGTGACGGCTCCGCGGTGAGCATCTGGACCATCGACGGCGGCGCGAACATGTGCGTCACCCCGTGGCGCTCCATCATCGCGAGCACCTTCGCCGCGTCGAACGCCCCGAAGAGCAGGTTGACGCTGCCGTGCAGCCAGGCGGGGAGGAACAGGTAGCCCGAGGCGTGGGAGATGGGTCCGGCGTGGCCGACCACGCTGTGGGTCTGCAGGTTCGGGAGCCGGTAGTACCAGTTCCGGCAGTTGACCAGCCAGTCGTGCTGGGTGTAGCCGATGCCCTTCGGACGTCCCGTGGTCCCGGCCGAGTGGCGGATGATGTACCAGTCGTCGCCGTCGACCTCCAGTTCCGGATCGACGTCGGACTGCCCGGCGAGCCAGGACTCGTAGCCGTCGTCGCGCACGAAGATGCGCGACAGTCCCTCGATCTCGGCGTCGAGGCCCTCGACCTCGGCGGCGTGCACGGCGTCGACGAGCACGACCCGCGTCTGGGTCTGCTCGATCATGTGGCGGTGGGACTGCCGCGCGTTGCGGGCGTAGAGCGGCACCCGGACCGCGCCCGCGATGGCGGCGCCGAGGAACAGGTCCGCGGCGCCCAGGTTGTTGTCCTCGAGCCCGGCGACGCGGTCGCCCGGCCGGACTCCCAGCGCCCGCAGCCCGTTGGCGAGCCGGACCCCGCGCTCCCAGGCCTGCGCGAAGGTGAAGGTCGCGGTCTCGGTGACCAGGGCGGTCCGGTCGCGGTAGAGGGTCATGGACTGGCGCATGAGGCTCGGGACGTCCACGGGCGGGGCTCCTCGTCGTCGGGCGCGGCCGGCGCTGGCCGTTGGGCGCCCGACGCTATGGCCCGGGTCACACCCCCGATACCCACGATCGAGGGGTGGGCGGGTCAGCCGCGTGCGGTGAAGAGCGCGAGGAGCGTGTCGGCCATCTCGTCGGCGAGGGCGTCCGGAGCGAGCCGCCCCGCCGGGTCGTACCACTCCGGGATGTAGGCCAGGGCGCCGAAGACCACCGACATCCGGACCCGCATCGTCTCGGGGCCCGGAGCGTCGACGACCCGCTCGGCGACCTCCTCGAAGATCGCCGCGTGCGCGCGCCGCACCTCGAGGACGATCGCGCGGATCTCGGGGACCGACACCGGCATCGTCAGGAAGAGCGGCGCGAACTCCGGGAAGTCGCGGACCTCGATGAGCACCTGCTCGCGGAACAGGGAGCGCAGCACCGCGGAGGGAGGACCCGAGGCGTCCACGATCGCCCGCAGGCGTCCGAGGACCTCCTCGGAGGAGCTCTGCAGGCAGCGGCGGAGCAGGTCCTCCTTGGAGGAGAAGTAGTGGTAGAGGCTGGGTCCGCGCAGGTCCAGCTCGGCCGCGACGTCCTCGAAGTTCGTGCGGTCGTACCCGCGCTGCGCGAACAGTCGCGCCGCGGCCCGTTCCAGCTCGGCCACCCGCTGCGCGCGCTTGCGCTCGATCCGACTCGGCGGGGCCGGTGCGTCCGTCACGGGAGCAGTCCTGCGGCACGCGCCCGGTGGACCGCCTCGCTGCGGGTGTGGCTGTCGAGCTTGGCCATCGCCGACTTCAGGTACGACTTGACCGTCTCGACGCTGAGGAAGAGCCGCCGGGCGACCTCGGCGTTGCCACACCCGAGCGCGACGACGCCGAGCACCTCGAGCTCGCGGGCGGAGAGCGCGGCGCGGGCGGTGGCCTCGTGGGACGGCCGGTCCAGGCGCGTCGTGAGCCGGTCCAGCCGGTCGCGGACGTCGGCGTCGGGGACGGCGGGCCGCGTCGCCGCCAGGATCGCCAGCAGCTCAGCGACCTCGTCCGCGCCGAGGACCACGCCGGCCGGGTGCGGTGCGGTCACCCGCGTCGCGGCCCGCACGGCCCGGACCGCGCCCCGCAGGAACCGCTCCCCGAGGTCCAGCGGTCGGCGCACGGCGCCGTACACCGCGCCGCGCAGGTCGGTCCCCACCCGGACGGGCAGGGCGAACACGGCGTGCAGCCCCTCGGCGGCCACGGCCTGGTCGAACTGGTGGGTGATGCCGGGGTCCCGCGCGTAGTCGGCCACGGCCAGCGGCCGGTCCAGCGCCAGCACCTTCCCCCCGAGTCCGGCCCCGACGGACGTCTCGAGACCGTCCATCGAGCCGACGCGGTGACCCCGCATGTACCCGAGGCGGAAGGTCCGCGGGGAGGGCATCGACGCGGCGAACGCCATGTCGACGACGTCGAGGGCCGCCACCGCCCGCACCGCGCGTTCGAGCTGCGGGTCCGCCCCGGCCGTGCCCGTCGCCGCCATCGCCACCACCTCGATGTTCTAGGTGTGACTAGGGATACTACTCATGGCCCGAGCACCTCCGGGCGGAACCGAGAGGCGTCACGACTCCAGCGGGTGCCGCACCCGGAGACCGGGATAGCGCGCGAATCCGCGATCGGCGGTCACCCACGTGCAGCCGTGTTCGATCGCGAGGGCCGCCAGGAAGGCGTCCGGGACGGCGTTGCCTCGCGCGCCCGCGCGCCGACACAGGTCGTCGAACAGGACCCAGTGCCGCGGGCCCGGTTCGAGGGGTACGACCGCCGGAGCCGACCGGAGAGCGGCCAGCAGGTCCAGTGCCGCCGATACGGCCAGCGGCTCGTCGAGCACCTTCGGGTGGGTCACCACCCGGATGAACCCGCTCGCCACCACGGCCGACAGCCCGAACGGCTCGTGCCCGCCGGCGGCCGCCTCCAACCAGTGGCGGTACGGCTCATGCTGCTCGTCGTCGGCGTTGAAGGCGTGGACGAGGACGTTCACGTCGCAGGCGATCACCGGTCGTCCATCGCGTCGAGCAGCGCCGCGTTGTCGTCGAGGTCGACCCCGGCCCGCACCCGCCCGCCGTGGAAGGGGCGGACGCGGAAGGCGGAAGCCGGGCCCTCCTCCCGGCGCAGGAGCGATTCGCGGACGCCGTCCTCGATCACCTGACTGACCGTCCGGCCGAGCTCGGCCGCCCGTCGGCGCACCTGGTCGAGCAGACCGTCGTCGATCGTGATCGTTGTGCGCATGCACCGAACGATACGCCAGCTGCATCACGATGCACAGATCATGCATCGTGATGCCCACGTGCCGCGCGCGGTTTCCTACGCGACCGCCGCGAACGCCCCGTCGGTGCGCTCGAGGATCGCGTCGATCACCTCGTCGGTGTGGGCCGAGGACAGGAACCAGTTGTGCCAGGGGTGCAGGTACACCCCGCGCTGCACGGCGGCCTCCGCCCACGCCGTGACGCGCCGGAAGTCCGGGTCGTCGTCGAACGACAGCATCGGCATCTGCACCGGCCCGGTCTGCCGGATCGTCACCCCGTGCGCGGCGGCCTGGGCCGCGAGGCCGGAGCGCAACCGCGTCCCCGCCCGCTCCATCGCCGGGAGGGCCTCGCCGCGACGCAGCTCGGTCAGCGTCGCCAACCCCGCCGCCAGCGGCACCGCACCCGTCCAGAACGACCCCGTCACGTAGATCGTGCCGACCGCCTCGCGCAGCGCGTCGATGCCGGTCACGGCGCCGAGGGGCTGCCCGTTGGCCAACGGCTTCGACCACGCCGACAGGTCAGGGCGCACGCCGAGGGACTCCCACGAGCCGGCGAGGTCGAGCCGGTGGGTGGCGCGCACGTCGTCAAGGACGAGCACCGCGCCGGTCCGGTCGGCCAGGTCCCGGAGCCCGCGCGCGAAGGCCGGGTCGACCAGCTCCTGGTCGCGCTTGATGTCGTGCCGGAACGGCGTGACGAGGATGGCGGCGAGGTCGGAGCCCGCCTCGTCCGCCGCGGCTCGCACGGAGGCGAGGTCGTTGTACTCGTAGCGGATCAGGTGGGCCTGGTCCTCCGGGGTGACGCCGCCGCCGCGCACGGCGAAGCCCGGCACCGCGCCGTGGTAGGCACCGCGTGCGACGAGCACCTTGCGGCGCCCGGTCGCCGCGCGGGCCGTCGTCATGGCGGTGGTCATCGCGTCGGTGCCGTTCTTGCAGAACAGCGCCCAGTCCGCGGCGGCCACGGTGTCGACGAGCAGCTCCGCGTACTCCACCGCGGTCGGGCTGATGCCGTCGAGGCAGTCGCCGCGCCCGAGCTGGTCGACGATCGCCGCCGTCACCGCGGGGTGGCGGTGCCCGAGGATCATCGGGCCCCAGCTGCACATCAGGTCGAGGTACTCGCGCCCGTCGGCGTCCCACACCCGTGCGCCCTCCCCCGACACCACGAACTGCGGGTGCGCGGTGGAGAACGCCGACACCGACATGTGCCCGTACATCCCGCCCGGGATCACCCGGCCCGCGCGCTCCCGCAGCGCCAGCTCCTGCTCGCCCAGTCCGATCTCGAGTGTGGTCATCGTCAATTCCCCTCCAGGAGCTCCCGCGCGACGGCGGCGATCCCCGCACCGTCGAGCCGGTAGTGGGCGTACAGCGCGGCGGGCGGGCCGACGGGCACGTGCTGGTCGGGCACCCCGTGGCGGCGGAACCGGGGCGCGAGCCCGGCGTCGAGCAGGCACTCCGCGACCGCCGAGCCGAGCCCGCCGGTCCCGTTGGCCTCCTCGACGGTCAGCACGGCACCGGTCTCGCGCGCCGCGGCGAGCACGGCGTCGCGGTCGAGCGGCGAGATCGTCCACATGTCGACGACCCGCGCCTCGACCCCCGCCGCCGCGAGGTCGTCCGCGGCCTGCATCGCCGGCGCGACCTCGGAACCGGTCGTGACGATCGTCAGGTCGGTGCCCTCCCGCAGGGTCAGGGCCTTCCCGACGACGAGCTCGGGCACCTCCGCGTACACCTCCGGGTCGCGCCCCCGGCCGAGCCGCAGGTACATCGCGTGCGGGTGGTCGAGCGAGAGGCGGAGCAGCGCCCGCAGGTGGTTCGCGTCCGTCGCGGACACCACCGTGAGATCGGCGATCGACCGCATCATCGCCAGGTCCTCGAGGCTGTGGTGGCTCGTCCCGTAGAACCCCATCGACATCCCCGAGTGGTGTCCGACGACGCGCACGGGCAGGTCGGGGTAGGCGCAGTCGGTGCGGATCTGCTCGGCGCACAGCAGCGCCGCGAACGACCCGAAGGTCGCGGCGAACGGCACGAGCCCGCTCGCCGCCATCCCCGCGGCCATAGTGATCATGTTCTTCTCGGCGATCCCGGCGTTGACGAACCGGTCGGGGTGCCGCGCGGCGAAGTCGGTGGTGCGGTTGGACCGCCCGAGGTCGGCGGTCAGCACGACGATGCGCGGGTCGACCTCGGCGAGCTCGGCCAGCTCCTCGCCGAGCACGAACGCCGGCATCGCGCGGGTGTCGGTCCCGTCGACCGACCGGGAGTCCTTGAAGGTGGCGGTGCCGTTGAAGATGGCCGCCTGGTCCTGTGTCTGGTCCTGGGTGGTGGTCATGCGGTCAGCTCCGCCATCACGTCGTCGTAGTCGGCGCCGACGAGGTTGCCGACGTGCCAGTCCGGGCTCAGCTCCATGCGCGCGACGCCCTTGCCCTTGACGGTGTCGGCGACGATCACCTGCGGCCGGTCGCCGCCCCGGGCGGGCAGCGCGTCGAAGGTCGCGAGCAGGGCGTCGAGGTCGTGCCCGTCGACGCGGTGGGTGTCCCAGCCGAACGCGGCGAAGCGGTCCTCGATCGGCTCCGCGGCCATGACGTCGGCGACGAACCCGTCGATGCCGAGCTGGTTGGCGTCCACGACCGCGACGAGGTTCCCCAGCCCGTAGTGCGCGGCCGCCATCGCGGCCTCCCACACCTGACCTTCGGCGAGCTCGCCGTCACCGAGCAGGCACCACGTGCGGTGGTCGCTCCCCCGCAGCCGGCCTGCCCACGCCATGCCGACGCAGATCGACAGGCCGTGCCCGAGCGAACCGGAGGAGAAGTCGACGCCGGGGATGCGCTTGGCGTCGGGATGGTCGCCGAAGGCGCTGCCGAGCCGGGTGTAGGTGTCGAGCTCGGACGGGTCGTAGAAGCCGAGGTCGGCGAGCACCGGGTAGAGCCCGATCGCGGCGTGGCCCTTGCTCATGACGAAGCGGTCGCGGTCCGGCCAGTCGGGCCGGGCCGGGTCGAGCCGCAGTTCGCCGTAGTACAGCGCCGCGAGGATCTCGGCGCACGAGAATACGGCGCTGTAGTGCCCGGCGCCGGCGATCCGGGTGAGGCGCACGGTCTCGGTGCGCACGAAGCGGGCGCGGTCGGCGAGGTCCATCGGTCCTCCTCGGGAGGTGCTCACGGGGCCACCGGCCCCTCGTGGTCGCGGAAGCGGTCGAGCACGGTGCCGGTGATACGGGCGGTGTCGTTGTCGCCGCCGTCGTGGCTCATCGCGGTCGACCAGCCGATCGAGCCGACGGAGAAGACGGCGCCGCCGCCGGGCAGGCCGAACAGCACGAGGTCGGCGCGGACGTTCGGGTGCACCCCGGGCGGCGGGGCGGCGTAGCCGTGGTCGATCTCCTCGGGCGCGAGCCCGATCTTGTGCGAGTGCCCGACCGACGAGCCGAGCACCGCCGCGGTGGGCGGGGTGCCGAGCCCGACGTCGGCCCGGTCGAACTCGTCGGCCGCCGCTCCCCCGAGCCCCGGGCCCTCGGCGCCGACGACCTCGCCGATCCCCGCCTTCACCCCGTCGAACACCCACGACACGTCCGGCTCGGCGCTCCGGGCGCTGCGCCGGTACCCGTGCCCGCGGTCGAATCCCTGGGCGGTGAACCCGACCCCGACGAGCCGGTTCGGCGCCCGTCCGCGCATGCGCCACAGCCCCCCGGGCTCCCCGGTCGCGGACAGGTGCTCCTCCCCCGGGTCGGACACCCAGGTGGCGACGCCGGCGTGCCCGCGACGGATCTCCAGGGCGTCCGGACGGCCCGGGTGGCGGGCCGTGACCTGGTAGAAGCCGTTGCCGCCCAGGTACATCAGCCGCCCGCCGGTCGCGGTGTACGCGGCGTAGGCGTCGAGCATCCCGGCCGAGCAGTACTCCGGGTGGCCGCCGGTGAGCACCACCCGGTAGCGGTCGAGCAGCGCCGTGCCCTGCTGCTCGACCTCGTCGTCGGTGACCACGGCGTGGTCCTCGCCGCGCCGCTCGAGCCAGTCGAGCAGCAGCAGGTCCTGGGCGTAGTGCCGGAACCCGCGGGTGGTGGGCGTGTAGTAGTCGGGCCGGAGGTTGAGGATCGGCCGCCGACGGGTCGAGTAGCAGACTCCGCTGCCGTCGGAGTGCACGTCGTAGAGCGAGCGCCCGAACTCCGGGTGTGCCGCGAGCCAGCGGTCGCGGTCGTCGATCCCGCGGTCCTCGCCGTAGAGCCCGAGGCGCTCGGTCTCGTACTCCGCGTAGGTCCGCCAGTTCGCGTAGGCCAGGTAGGTCCAGGTCGGCAGCACGAGCAGCACGCGGGCGGTGTGCCGGGCGGGGGTGACGACGACGGGCACGCGGTCCACGTCGTCGCCCGCGGCCAGGCGCACGGCGTACACCCCGCTCGGCAGGTCCGCCGGCACGGTCCACGTGGCGTCGACGTCCCAGCCGGCGTCGGCGAGGTCGTCGTCGTGCAGGTGCAGCGCGTCGAACTCGGCCGGCGCGGCCCGGAAGTCGCGCTCGGCGCCGGACCAGAACGGGCCGGGGACGCCGCGCGCGGGCAGGTGGTGCACGGCCGCGCCCCCGGTGAGGCCGCCGCGGTCGGGCACCCGGACCCCGCCCGGGTCGGCCGCGAGGTCGAGGACGCTCGTGTGCGCCGCGTCGAGCAGGGTGAGCGGGTCGGCGCCGGCGCGCAGCGCGTCGGTCACCTCGGCGGTCCAGGCCCGCGAGACCACGGGGCGGGCGACGCCGCCGTTGAACGTCGCGCCGAGCCCGGGCCGCACGGTCCCGTCGGAGCCGAGCAGCAGTCGCCCCGACACCGGGGCGACGACGGCGGTGGTCCCGACGGCCTCGTCGGGAAGGCCGGGGCGGTGCAGCGTGAGCCGCACCCGTCCCTGCCCGTCGACCGTCGCCGCCGCGAACGCCCACCGCCCGCGCACCGCGTCGACGTCGAGGCGGGCGAGGACCGAACCACCGTCGCGGAGCTCCAGGGCCTCGGCCGAGCACCAGAGACCGAGCGTCCCGACGACGAGCAGCGGGCGCGGCTCGGTGGTGGGCGCGGTCGGGCGGAACCAGAGCGCGCACCCGACGTCGGGAAGGTCCGCCCGCACCTCCGCCGCGGCGAACGAGCCCGAACACGTCCGCTGCACGCGGCCGGCGATGCGCGGCGGCAGGTCCGAGCCGACCGGCTCCTCGACGAGGTCCACGTGGTGGCGGGGCGACCCACCGCGGCGCAGCCGCACCAGCGACACCGCGACCTCGGCGTGCTCGCTCGACACGTGCACCGCGACCTGCCCGCCCGCGGGTACCGAGAGGCGGTCGGCGTAGCCGAGCAGCCTCACCGGTTGACCCACGAGGTCCAGCGCTGCGTGGCCTGGTCGAGGTTCTGCGCCCACCAGGCGTTGTCCCGGACCACGGTGGTGCCGTTCGACTGCGGGCCGTCGATGAACTCGCGGATGGTCGGGTCGGCACTCGGCGCGGCCGCGGTGTTGGTGGGCAGGTAGGGCATGCGGTCGGTGATGGCCTTCTGGTTCTTCTGGCCGATGAGCGCGTTGATCAGCTGGTAGGCCTGGTCACGGTGCGGGGCGCCCTTGACCACGGTCAGCGTGTCGAAGTAGCTCAGGGGCTGGTTCCAGGCGACACCCAGGGGCGCGCCGCTCTTCACCGCGTCGTAGGCGCGGCCGGGCCAGGCGAGCATCATGTCGACCTCGCCGGACTGCAGCGCCTGCGTCTGCTGCGCGCCCGTGTCGTAGAAGCGGGTCGACGCGCGGATGGTGTCGAGCTTGCGGAACGCGCGGTCGTAGTCGAGCGGGTAGAGCTGGTCGCCCGGCACGCCGTCGGCGAGCAGCGCGGTCTCCATCCCGGCGTCCTTGGCGTAGTTCATGATCCCGCGGGTGCCGGGGAAGCGGGCCGTGTCGTAGAAGTCGGCCCAGCTCGTCGGCGGGTTCGCGCCGTACCTGTCCTTGTTGTAGACGAGCAGGAACGACGAGTTGATGACCGGGACGCCGCACTCCGAGGTCTGCGCGGGGTCGAGCCCGGAACGGTCGACGCGGTTCCAGTCGATCGGCTCGAAGAGGGTGCCGCACTTGCCCATCGCGGTGTACGGCGTCGAGTAGAAGACGTCCCACGTCGGGTTGCCGCCCTGCACCATCGCGGTCAGCTTGGCCTCGTTGTTGGGCGACTCGTCGGCCACGGTGACGCCCTGGGCCGACAGGTCGGCGTAGGCGTTGGCCTTGAACACCTCCGCGAGCGCTCCCCCGGTGTTGGCGAACACCACCGTCGCTCCGCCCGCACCCTGGCTGCCGGCCGGGCCGAAACAGCCGGCGGTGGTCATCGCGACGACGCCGGCGAACGCGGCGGCGACGAGCGTGCTCCTCCTGGTGCGCACGGGGCCTCCCTCTGTCGTAGATTTCGTATTGCGAAACGGTGTTCGCATCTAGAAAAGAATGGCCATGTCGAGTTCGCACTGTCAAGGCGGTGGCAGATGGCCCACTCAGGGCGTTACGTCCGAGTTTCGCCCGCGAAACACCAGCATCCAGGCTTGACAGCGACCACGGCGACCCGACACCGTCATTCCACTTCGTGAAACGCATATCGGCTGCTGCGAGCTCTGGAGGCCCGTCGATGACCGTGACGTCGCCCGTGGCGGGAGCGGCCGCGCCCGCCCCGCCCCGCGCCCCCGACCCGCCCCCGGGACGGCGCCTCGCCCGACGGGTGTCGCTGCTGCTCGCGGTCCCCGCCCTGCTGGTCCTGCTGGTGTTCTTCGTGGTCCCGGCGCTGCGCCTGCTCTGGCTCTCCGTGACCACGCCGGAACCGGGCTTCGGCAACTACACCGCGCTGGTCGCCGACGACGTCACCACGACGATCGTCCTGCGGACCCTGCTCATGGCCGCCGTCGTCACCGTCGTCTGCGTGCTCGTCGCCTATCCCTACGCGTACCTGATGACGATCGTGTCGGGACGGTGGCGCGGGGTGCTCCTCGCGGTCGTGCTCGTCCCCTTCTGGACCTCGCTCATGGCCCGCACGTTCGCCTGGGTGGTGCTCCTGCAGGACAACGGCGTGGTCAACCAGGTGCTCGGGGCGGTCGGCCTCGGCCCGGTGCGGCTGCTCGGCACGACGGCGGGGGTCACGCTCGCGATGGCCCAGGTCATGCTGCCCTTCGTCGTGCTGCCGGTGTACACGGCCATGCGCGGCATCGACCGGCGCCTGGTCGACGCGGCGCTCTCCCTCGGCGCGCGGCCGGTCACCGCCTTCACCCGGGTCTACCTGCCGCTCTCGCTGCCGGGGGTGGCCGCCGGCGCGACGCTGGTCATGGTCCTCTCGCTCGGCTTCTACGTGACGCCCTCGCTCGTGGGCTCGCCGCAGCAGTCGATGCTCGCGCAGTTCATCTCGGTGCAGGTCAACCAGCTCGTGGACTTCGGCGCGGCCGGTGCGCTCGCGGTGACGCTGCTCGTCGTGACGCTGCTGCTGCTCGGCGGGGTCCGGATGCTGACCCGCACCCGAGGCGCGACCGGCAGCGGGATCGCCGGGGGGCTCACGTGACCGGCGGGCCGACGCTGCGCCGCGTCCTCGTCGGGATCGGGATCCTCGTCGGCGTCTGGCTGGTGGTGCCGACCCTCGTCGTCGTCCCCATCAGCTTCTCGGGCGAGGACAGCTTCGCGTTCCCGCCGAGCAGCTGGGGCCTCGAGCACTACGCCACGTTCTTCACCGAGTCGAGCTGGCTGACCTCGCTGCTGGTGTCGCTGCAGATCGCGCTCATCGTCACGGTGGTCGCCACGCTGCTCGGCACGGCGGCCGCCCTGGCCCTCGACCGCACCTCGTTCCGCGGCCGGGGCGCGCTCGACGGGCTGTTCATGGCGCCGCTGATCATCCCCGGCATCGTCGTGGCGGTGGCGCTCTACGCCGCGTTCCTCGGGTGGGGGCTGATCGGGACACCGCTCGGGTTCGTCGTCGCGCACACCGTGCTCGCCCTGCCGTTCGTGGTGGTGAACGTGGCCGCCGCGCTGCAGAACGTCGACCCGGTGCTCGGGCGCGCGGCCGCGGGGCTCGGCGCCTCGGGCTGGGCGACGTTCCGCCAGGTCACCCTGCCGATCATCCGGCCGGGCGTGCTGGCGGGGGCGCTCTTCGCGTTCGTCACCTCGTTCGACGAGGTCGTCGTCTCCCTGTTCGTCCAGTCCCCGCAGCTGCAGACCCTGCCGGTGCGGATGTTCACCTCGGTCACCAACGAGGTCGACCCCACCATCGCCGCGGCGTCGACCGTCGTCCTCGTCGTCTCCACCGCCCTGCTCGGGCTCGTCGCGCTGACCCGGAGGAAGTCCACCCCATGACCGACCGCGCAGGCGCCACCATCCGCGCCGAGGCCCTGACCAAACGCTTCCCGGGCGCGTCCGCTCCCGCGGTCGACGCCGTCGACCTGCACGTGGCGGCCGGGGAGTTCATGACGCTGCTCGGCCCGAGCGGGTCGGGCAAGACGACGACGCTCAACATGATCGCGGGCTTCGAGGAGGTCACCTCCGGGCGCATCCTGCTCGACGACGACGACATCGCCCGCCTGCCCGCCCACCGCCGCAACCTCGGCATGGTGTTCCAGAGCTACGCGCTGTTCCCCCACATGACCGCGGCGCAGAACGTCGCGTTCCCGTTGCGCCAGCGCAAGGTCGGGAAGGCGGAGACGGCCCGCCGGGTCGCCGAGGCGCTCGAACTCGTCCACCTCGGCGGCCACGGCGACCGCCTGCCCTCCCAGCTCTCGGGCGGGCAGCAGCAACGCGTCGCCCTCGCGCGCGCCGTCGTCTTCTCCCCGCGCGCGCTGCTGCTCGACGAGCCCCTGGGTGCGCTGGACAAGAAGCTGCGGGAGTCCCTGCAGCTCGAGATCTCGCGGCTGCACTCGGAGCTCGGCATCACCTTCGTCTTCGTGACCCACGACCAGGAGGAGGCCCTCGCGCTCTCCGACCGCATCGCGGTCTTCCGCGACGGCCGCATCGAGCAGGTGGGCACCCCGACGGAGCTCTACGAGACGCCGGCGTCCCGCTTCGTCGCCACCTTCCTCGGCGACTCGAACGTCTTCACCGGCACGGTCCACGGGGGCCTGCTCGACACCGGGTCCGCGCAGCTGCACTGCGACGGCCCCGACGGGCCGGGCTGCCTGGTCGTGCGCCCCGAACGGCTCCGGATCGGTGCTGCGCCCGCCGACGGCGCCAACCGCCTGTCCGCGACCGTCAGCGACGTCGTGTACCAGGGGGCGTTCCGCCGCATCCTGGTCCGGTTCGACGACGGGTCCACCGGCCTCGTCCGCGACGCCGGGGACGCGGCGACGACCACGCGCGGCGACCGCGTCGAGGTCTCGTGGCCGGCCGCGGCCGGGGTGCTCGTGCCCGAGACCGCCGCGGAGCGGGTCGGGGCGGGCGTCGGATCCGGCAGCGGGGTCGGCGTCGGGGCCGGCGTCGGGGTCGGGGCATGACGGCGGCCGAGCTCGAGGCCGCCCGGGAGGCGGTCGCCGACGCGGGCCGGGCGATGCTCGCCGACGGTCTCGTCACCGGCACGGCCGGCAACGTGAGCGTGCGGGTCGGCGACCTGGTCGCCGTGTCGCCGTCAGGCATGCCGTACGCCGCGGTCACCGGAGCGGACGTGTGCGTGGTCGACCTCGACGGCGCCGTCGTCGAGGGGCCCCACCGCCCGTCGTCGGAGACGCCGCTGCACCTGGCCGTCTACGCGAGCACCGACGCGGGCGCGGTGGTGCACCACCACGGCATGCACAGCACCGCCGTCTCGGTGGTGCACGACGAGCTGCCCGCCCTGCACTACTACGTGGTCCGGCTCGGCGGCCCCCCGCGGGTCGCGCCCTACGCCACCTACGGCACCCCCGAGCTGGCGGCGTCGGTGCAGGCGGCGTTGGCGGACCGGACGGCGGCGCTCATGCAGAACCACGGCGCGGTCGCCTACGGCTCCGACCTGGAGGAGGCCTACGACCGCGCACGGCTCGTGGAGTGGCTGTGCGAGCTGCACACCACGGCCGCCCGGCTCGGTCAGCCCCGGGTGCTGCACGCCGACGAGCTCGACGCCGTCGTCGCCCGGAGGTCGCGGCCGTGAGGGTGGTCTGCCTGGGCGCCCACATCCTCGACGTCCTCGGGCGGCCCGTCACCGACATCCCCGCCGGCCAGGGGCGCCGGGTCCTCGACGAGATCCGGTTGACCGCGGCCGGGACCGCCGGCGGCACCGCGGTCGACCTGGCCAAGCTCGGCGCGGAGGTGGTCGGCATCGGAGCGGTCGGCGACGACGGTGCGGGCCGGATGCTGCGCTCCCTGCTGACCGACCACGGCGTCGACGCCTCCCGGCTCGTCGTGCGGCCGGGCGGGGCGACGCCGTCGACGATCCTGCCGATCCGCCCGGACGGCTCCCGGCCCGCCCTGCACGCACCGGGGGTGATGGCGACGCTGACCGCCGACGACGTCGACCCGGACCTCGTCGCCCGCGCCGACGTGCTGCACGTCGGCGGGCCCGACGTCCTGGGCGGGTTCGCGACGGCGGACCTGCCCGGCATCCTGCGCCACGCCGTCGCGCACGGCACGACCGTCTCGATGGACCTGCTCAGCGTCGGGCGGGCCGGGCTGCTCGACGAGCTCGGCGCGCTGTGGGAGCACGTGGACTGGTTCCTGCCGAACGACGACCAGCTGCGGGCCCTCACCGGCCGGCACGACCTCGAGGACGCGGCCGGGGAACTGCGGGCGGCCGGGGTCGGGGGCGTGGTGGTCACGTGCGGCGCCGACGGCGCCCTGCTGGTCGACGGCGCCGTCGAGCGGGTCCCGGCCCTGGCCGTGGACGTGGTGGACACGACGGGATGCGGCGACGCGTTCTGCGCGGGCTTCCTCGTGGGGCTCGACCGCGGCCTCGCGCCGCCGGGCGCGGCGCGGCTGGGCACGGCGACCGCGGCGCTCGTGGCGGGCGGTCTCGGGTCGGACGCCGGCATCGCCGACCTCGACACGACGCTCGCGTTCCTGGCCGAGCACGGGGGTCGCGGGGTCCCGGTGTGAGGATGGGCGACGGCAGGGGCGGTAGAGGCGGGACGGGCGGCGGGCGCGCAGGGGGCGACGGATGACGGACCGGACCGCGGGTGGCGAGCCCGTGCGCGTCCTCGTCAAGGCGATGGCCGTGCTCGACCTGCTGGCCGAGTCGAACGAGCAGATGTCCCTGGGCGACATCGCCGCGCGCCTCGATCTCAACAAGAGCACCTGCCACCGCATCCTGAGCACCCTGGCCTCCGAGGACTTCGTCGAACGACCCTCGGCCGGGACCTACCGGCTCGGGGTCGGGGCGTTCCGCATCGGCAGTGCCATGGCCCGGCGGATGGGGGTCCGCGAACGGGCCCTCCCCGCGATGCAGGACCTGTACCGGGCCACCGGCGAGACGGTCTTCCTGCTCGTCCCGCACGGGGACGAGGCGGTGTGCGTGGAGCGCCTCGACGGGCGCTACGCCGCCACCCACACGCTGCGCGTCGGCGGGGTGCTGCCGCTGCACCTCGGTGCCGGTCCGCGGCTGCTCCTCGCGTCGTTGCCCGCGGAGCAGCGCGAGGCGTACTTCGCGGGCCCCTTCGCCCGCCGGGTCGTCCCGGGGCTGCGCGAGGACGCCCTCCGCGCCCAGGTCGACCGCATCCTCGAGGACGGCTACGCGTTCAGCGAGGACGACGTGGAGACCGGGGTGTCCGCCCTCAGCGCCGCGGTGCGCGACCACACCGGCTCGGTCGTGGCCGCGCTGAGCCTCTCGGGGCTCAGCGCGCACCTGCCGTCCGAGGAGCGGCCGGACCAGCTCCGCGTGCTGTTCGACGCGGCGCGCTCGGCGTCGAGGGCCCTGGGGTACCGCGGCGGGCCGTGACCCCGCTACGTGGCCCGCTGCGCCGTCGCCACGCCTGCGCCGAGCCCGATCATCGCCACCCCGCCGACGGCCCCGAGTCCGGCCAGGCGCCGCGGTGACCGGCTGAACCAGGCGCGGGCCGAGGCCGCGGTCATCGCCCAGATGCTGTCCAGCACCACCGCGATGCCCGCGAAGAGCGCTCCGAGCACGAGGAGCTGTCGCGGAACGCTGCGAGCTGGGTCGACGAACAACGGCAGGAAGGCCGCGAAGAACACCACGGTCTTCGGGTTGAACAGCCCGACCGGCACCCCGCGCAGGACGCTGCGGACGAGCCCGGTCGCGGCCTCCGGCGCCGCCACAGCCAGCTGTTCGGACGCATCGTGGCGGTGCCGGATCGCCTGCACGCCGAGCCAGACCAGGTAGGCCGCGCCGACGAGCTTGATCACCGTGAACGCGACGACCGACCGCTCGATCAGCTCCCCGAGCCCGATCGCCAGCCCCGCGACCTGCAGCAGCACCCCGAGCGCGTTCCCGACGACGGAGGCGAGCGCGCTCCGCCGCCCCACCGCCAGCGCCCGGCTGATCGCGAAGACCACGCTCGGGCCCGGGATCACGATGACCAGCGCGGCCGCGGCGAGGAAGGCGACGAGACGGGAATCCACCTCGGCAGTCGAGCACGGAACGGGTCCGGGCAGCGACAGGTTTCCCGACGACGGGTGGCTCCTACCCGGCTGCATGTCAGACTCCCGCCGTGGACCTCGCCCTCGTCACCGGCGCCACGTCGGGTATCGGCGCCGCGTTCGCCCACGAGCTGGCCGCCCGGGGCTGGTCGCTCGTCCTGACGGGGCGGTCGGCGCCCGCGCTCGCGGTCCTCGGCGAGGACCTCGGCGCCCGCACGGTCGTCGCGGACCTGGCGACGGCGGCCGGCCGTGCAGCCGTCGTCGAGGCGGCCGAGGGCGTCGGGCTCCTGGTGAACAACGCCGCGCTGGGCGGGGCCTTCGGCCCGTTCGCGACGATGCCCGTCGAGGACCTCGAGGCGGTCCTCGCCGTGAACGTCGTCGCCGCGTCGTCGCTGGCACGAGCGGTCCTGCCGGGCATGCTCGCGGCCGGGCGCGGCGGGATCGTCACCGTGTCGAGCCCGGCGGCCGTCGGGCCGAAGGCCGGTGCGGCCGCCTACGGGGCGTCGAAGGCGTTCCTGGAGAGCCTCGACCGCAGCCTGCGCGCCGAGGTCCGTGGGAGCGGCGTCGTCGTGACCACCGTCCGCCCCGACTCGACCGGCACGGACTTCCACGCCCGCTCCGGGCAGGACGTCAGCGACGTGACGGTGTGGAACACCCCCGAGGAGGTCGCCCGCGCCGCACTCGACGCCCACGAGCGGGGAGAACTCCTGGTGCGGATCCCGCGGCGTCCGGCCAAGCACGTCGCGCGGGACCTGGCCCGGGTGGTGTGGCACCACCCGCTGGTGCAACGCCGGCTCGGCTCCCGTCAGAGGTAGCGGATTCGGACGCCCGGCCCTCGAACCCGCGACCGCTCAGGTCTCCGGGAGGTCCTCCTCGACGGGCTCGGCCGGCTCGGGGGTCGGCCGCGACGCCTGCACCCGGACGACGCCGCTCTCCAGGTCCAGTCCGACCACCCGGGCGCGCTGCCCGGAGTCCTCGCCCTCCTCGACACCCTCGAGCTTCGGAGACCGGAACACCCCGCCGAACGCCGTCATGGCCCCACGGTACGGCCGCGCGCGTGAACCGACGGCTGACCTGCGGCCGTTCGTGGGACTCTGCGGCCGTGTCGTGGTGGCGGCGGTGGGTCCGGCGTGAAGGCCGGGTACAGGCTGTCGTGAGCATGCACAACGGCCTGACCCTGTCGGCTCTCGCGGGGAGCGCGGTCGCCGGCACCGCGCCCGCCGCCACCACCGCCCTGGCGCCGGACACCCGGATCGAGGCGACGGTCGTGCTGCGCCGCCCGGGTGCCGCGCCCGACCCGACCGCCGTGCTGCCCGCCGCCGACTTCGCCGCCGCCCACGGCGCGGCGCCCGACGACGTCGCGCTCGTGACCTCCACCCTCGTCGGGCTCGGCGTGCAGGTGCTCTGGGTGCAGCCCGCCGCCCGGCTCGTGCGGGTCGCCGGGCGGGCGGACGTCCTCGCGTCGGTCTTCGGCGCCGACCTCGCCGTCGACCCGGCGACCGGGTTCCGGGTGCGCCGCGGCGACCTCGCGGTGCCCGCGGCGCTCGGCGACGTGGTCACCGCCGTGCTCGGCCTCGACGACCGGCCCCAGGCCCGCACCCGCACGAGCACCGCCGACCCGCGCGCGGTGTCGACCAGCTACTCCCCGCTCGACCTCGCGAAGGTCTACGACTTCCCCGCCGGCACGGACGGCACCGGCCGCACGATCGCGATCGTCGAGCTCGGCGGCGGGTTCGGCCAGGACGACCTCGACGCCTACTTCTCCGGCCTCGGCATCACCGGCCCGACCGTCACCGCGGTCGGCGTCGACGGGGCGGCCAACGTCCCGGGGAAGGATCCGGACGGCGCCGACGGCGAGGTGCTGCTCGACATCGAGGTCGCCGGCGCCCTCGCCCCGAAGGCGGCCGTGGTCGTCTACTTCGCGCCGAACACCGACGCGGGATTCCTCGACGCCGTCTCCCAGGCCGCGCACGCCTCCCCCACGCCCGCGGCGATCAGCATCAGCTGGGGCCAGAGCGAGGACGAGTGGAGCGAGCAGGCCCGCACGGCGCTCGACCAGGCGATGGCCGACGCGGCCACGCTCGGCGTCGTCGTCACCGCCGCCGCGGGCGACGACGGCAGCACCGACCGCGCGACCGACCAGGGCGTCCACGCCGACTTCCCGGCCTCCAGCCCGCACGCCCTGGCCTGCGGCGGGACCAACCTGGTCGCGGACCCGTCGTCGGGAACGGTGACGAGCGAGACCGTGTGGAACAACGGCGTCGGGAAGGGCGCCACCGGCGGCGGCGTCTCCGACGCCTTCCCGGTGCCGTCGTGGCAGGCGGGCATCGGGGTCCCGACGGCGAGCGGGAGCGGGAAGGCCGGTCGCGGCGTCCCGGACGTCGCCGCGGTCGCCGACCCGACCACGGGCTACCAGGTCCGCGTCGACGGGAAGGACGCCGTCATCGGCGGCACCAGCGCGGTCGCGCCGCTCTGGGCCGCGCTCGCCACCCGCCTGACGCAGGCCCTCGGCACGCCGCTGGGCCTGCTCCAGCCGCGGCTCTACGGGTCCACGACGGCGGGGGCGGTCGCCCCGGGCTTCCGTGACATCACCGCCGGGACCAACGGCGCCTACTCCGCCGGGCCGGGCTGGGACGCGTGCACCGGGCTCGGCGTCCCGGTCGGCTCGGCCCTGGTGACGGCCCTGCGGGGCTCGGCGGCCGCGGGATCCCCGGTGCTCCTCGTGCCACGCACGGGCCCCGTGGTCAGCGGGTCGCGGGTGCGGGTCGCCGTCGACGACGTCGTCGCCGCCCTGCCCCTCTACCGCGCGCTCACCGGGGCCGAGCCGGTGCGTCGCGACGACGGGTCCGTCGACGTCGGCACCTTCGTGCTGGTCCCCCGGGGCGCGCGCGAGGGCGTCACCCTCGTCGTCGACGACCTGCGGGTGGCCGCGACCGCGGTCGTCGCCGCGGGCGGGTCCGTCCTCGAGGAGACGAGCGCCGGCCTCGTCGCCCGCCACCCCGACGGCGCCGTGTTCACCTACGCGACCGCCTGACCCGTCGTCCGGAAAAGGCCTCGCCCGATCCGGGCGATCCGGACGACAGGCGTGGTCCGGGACGCGCCACGCTCGTTGCCCCGTGGTGACGGCCGACGACGGCCGACACCTCCGGGGAGGCGACCGCACCATGGCGGCTCACAGCGCACCGTCATCACCACGGCAACGGCGCACCACCGCGCTGACCGCGATCGCGACCGCGCTCGCCGTGGTCGGGCTGATGGTCCTCGGCTCCACGCTGACCTCACCGTCGCCGGGGCGCGAGCCCGGTGCCCTCGGCACGACGGCGGGTCCGGTCGCGTTGCTCGACGCCCCGGCCGTGGCGGGCCCGGCCCCGTCCGCCGCCCGGACGAGCGCACCACGGACCACCACGCGGCCGACCACCACGACCTCGGCGCCGACCAGGACGAAGGCGCCGCGCACGACGACGACCACGGCCGACTCCGAGGAGTAGTCCCCCGCACCACATCCGCTCGACGGCCCGCCGTGGCTGCGGAAGGGTCGACGGCGATGAGGACGTGGCAGCGGTGGGCGGTCCTGGCGGCCCTGACGCTGGTGGCCACCGTCGCCCTGCAGGCGGTGGGCGTGCCGTCGGCCGCGCTGTTCGCCGGGCTCGGGGTCGCGACCGTGCTGGCGCTGCTCGGGCTCGGACCGCGCACCGTCGCCCGCCCCGCCGTGGGCGGGGCGCAGGCCGTGATCGGGGTGGTCATCGGGCTGCTGGCCCGGCCGGACACGCTGACGGCCGTGGCGTCGCAGTGGCTGCCGGTGCTGCTGGTCAGCCTCGGGACGCTCGCGGCGAGCATGGGCGCGGGCCTGCTGCTCGGGGTGCAGCGCGGGGTGTCGCCGCTGACCGGGATGCTCGCGCTGACCGCCGGCGGCGCCTCCGGCCTCACCGCGATCGCGCGCGACATCGGCGGCGACGAGCGGATCGTGTCGGTGATCCAGTACCTGCGGGTCGGGCTGGTCACGGCGACGATGCCGGTGGTCGCGGCGGCGGTGTTCGGGGCCTCCCACGCGGGGGCGGGCGGCTCCGCGGAGGGCACGGCGCCCTGGTACGTGGGGCTCGCCCTGGTCGCGGTGTGCGCCCTCGCGGCGTGGCCGGCCGAGAAGCTGAAGGTGCCGGCGGGGGCGCTGCTCGGGCCGATGGCCGTCGCGATCGTGCTGTCGGTGACCGGGCTGACCTTCGGCGGCTCGGCCCCCGACCTGCTCGTCGACCTCGCCTACGCCGTGATCGGCTGGCAGGCCGGGGTGCGGTTCACCCGCGAGGCGGTCCGGACGGTGCTGCGGGTGCTCCCGCTCGCGACCGGGCTGATCCTGCTGATCATGGTCGTGTGCGCGGCGCTCGGGCTGCTGCTCTCCGCGATCACCGGCGTCACCCCGCTCGAGGGCTACCTCGCCACCAACCCCGGCGGCATCTACGCCGTGCTCGCCACCGCGATCTCCGCCGGCGGGGACGTCACCTTCGTCGTGGCGGTGCAGGTCGTCCGGGTGATCCTGATGCTGCTGGTCGCCCCGGCGTTGGCGCGGCTGGCGCGGCGGTAGGTCACGGCCGCTCGCTCGGCACGGTGGCCGGAGCCGGGTAACCTCCGTAGTCGTCAGCTTCCTGACGACGGGAGTGGTCCATGCACGCGGTCGTGCTCTCCGGTGGGCTGACGCACGACTTCCCGGCGACGACCGCCTGCCTGGTCGCCGAACTCGACGCGGTCGGCCTGACCTCCGAGGTGCACACCGACGTCGACGCCGCCCTGGGCGCTCTCCCGGGCGCCGCACTCCTGGTCGTGAACGCGCTGCGCTGGACGATGACCGCCCCGGAGGTCCCCGAACGTTACCGCGTGCAGGCCGCCGTCGAGGGGGCGAGCCCGTCGTCGGGAGAGCGTGCCGCCTTCGACGCCCACCTCGCGGGCGGCGGTGGTCTGCTCGCGATGCACACCGCGCCGATCTGCTTCGA
Organism: Actinomycetospora sp. NBRC 106378; assembly: GCF_030269685.1. Taxonomy (GTDB): domain Bacteria; phylum Actinomycetota; class Actinomycetes; order Mycobacteriales; family Pseudonocardiaceae; genus Actinomycetospora. The sequence continues at coordinate 377,116 of NZ_BSTT01000002.1, read as the reverse complement.
CGACTGGCCCGAGTGGGCCGACGCGCTCGGCGCCCGCTGGGTGTGGGGGCACTCGCAGCACCCGCCGCTCGGACCGCCCGTCGAGGTGGCCGTGTGCGGGCAGCACGAGATCGTCGCCGGGGTCGAGGGGTTCACGATCGTCGACGAGGTCTACGGCGACCTGGAGTTCACCGCCGCCGTCGACCCGCTGCTGCAGGCCGCCCAGCCCGACGAGAGGCGCCGGGTCATGCCGCTGCTCTGGGCCCGGGAGCACGGCGCCGCCCGGGTGGTCTACGACGCGCTCGGCCACCACCCGGCGTCGTACGCCGTCCCGGAGCACGCCGGGATCGTGCGTCGCGCGATCCGGTGGGCCGGCCGTGCGTGATCTGTCGCTGAGCGCCGGGAGCGTGCTCGACCTGGCGCCGTCCGACGTCGTGGAGTGCGCGGCCGCGGCCGGCTTCGCCTGGGCCGGGGTCCGGCTCGCCGACCCGCGGCGCGAGGCACCCGGCGTCGGGACGGCCCTCGCGCGGACCGGGCTCGGCCTGCTCGACGTCGAGGTCGTGCGCCTCGCGGCCGGCCCCCGGACCGACGACCACCGGGCGCTCGCGGACGCGGCCGCCACGCTCGGCGCGCGCTTCCTCCTCACGGTCGCCGACCACGACGACGAGGCCCTCGCCGTCGACCAGGTCGCGGCGCTGGTCGACCACCTGCGCGGGTCGGGCACGCGGGTCGCCCTGGAGTCGATGGTGTTCACCGGCCTGCGCCGGCGGGCCGACGCCGAGCGCGTGGCCCGGGCCGCCGGCGCGCAGGTGCTGCTCGACCCGCTGCACCTGCACCGCGCGGGCGACGACCTGGGCGCACCGGCCGACCCCGACGTCGTCGGCTACGCGCAGCTCACCGATGCCCCCGACCGGCCGTCCGAGCCGGATCCGGCGTTCGAGGCACGGCATCTGCGACTGCCGCCGGGCCAGGGCGGACTCGACCTCGCCCGCTTCCTGGGCGCACTGCCGGCCGACCTCCCGCTCGCGGTCGAGGTGCAGTCGGACGAGCTGCTGGACACGGCGCCGCGGGAACGGGCCGGGGCGCTGCGGGCGGCGGCGCAGGGCGTGCTGGACGGGAGGAGCTGACGGTGGGACGCGCGATCGAGGGAATGTCCGTGCTGGTCACGGGCGGTGGCTCGGGGATCGGCGAGGGCGTGGTGGCGAGGCTGTCGGCGCTCGGGGCCCACGTGACCCTCACCGGCCGTCGTCGGGAACGCGTGGAGGCCGTGGCGGCGAGGACGGGAGCCCGCGGCGTCGTCGGGGACGTGACCGTCGAGGCCGACCGCCACGCGATGGTCGACGCCGCGGTGGAGCACGGCGGCGGGCTCGGGGCCGTGGTGCACGCCGCGGGGAACATGTACCGCGGGCCGCTGGCGGAGCTGACCGCGGAGGGCCTGCACGACGTGTTCGCCTCGAACACCATCGCCCCGATGCTGCTCACCGGGCTCGCCCTCCCCCCGCTCGTCGAGGCACGGGGCGCCGTCGTGTTCTTCGGTTCGGTCCACACGCAGCGGGCCTTCCCCGGGGCCTCCCCCTACGCCGCGACGAAGGGCGCCCTGGAGACCCTGACGGGGGTGCTCGCGGCGGAACTGGGACCGCAGGGCGTCCGGGTCAGCTGCGTGCGTCCCGGCGGGGTGCTCACCGAGATCAACCAGCGCGCCGGCCTCTTCGACGACGCGACGGCCGCCGAGCGGATGGAGTCGCTCGGCCCGGCGCACGCGCTCGGGCGGCCCGGCACCGTCGAGGAGGTGGCCGAGGCCGTGGAGTACCTGCTCACCGCCGAGTGGGTCACCGGGAACGTGCTCACCGTCGACGGCGGCCTCGGGCTCGGGGTGACGCAGGCCTGAGGCCTACCGCCTCCGTCGTCTCTGCGGCCGCGCGGTACCCAGCTGGAGCAGCGCCGCCGGGATGCCGTGGTCGTCGCGCAGCCGGCGCAGGGCGGGCTCGTTCTCCCAGAAGTGCTCGAAGTCGTCGGGGGCGAGCTTCTCGGCGACGAGGTGCAGGGCGATGTCGTGGCGGACGTACTCGACGGCGACGAGGACGACGGCCGGGTCGTCGGTGTAGACGCCCCACGCGTCGTCGCCGACCACGCCGCCGATCACGGCCTGCTCGCGGTCCGCCGCGACGACGAGCAGGCGGCACCCGAGGTTCTCGAGCACGACCTCGGGGCTGGAGTAGCGGTGCACCGTGGTGCGCCCGACCGGCTCCTCGTCCTCGCCGAAGCTCACCACCGACACGTCGACGCCCTCGGACTCGGCGCGGCGGGCCGACGCCTTGAGCGGTGCGATCTCGCCGGGCCAGCCGGAGACGAAGAGGTCGTCGCGGGCCGCGGCGACGACGTCCTCGGCGCGGGCGAGCAGCGACTCCCGGTCGGTGAGGTTGTGGACGATGCGCACCTCGGTCGGCGCGGCGATCTGCGGCAGCGCGTCGGAGAGGACGTCGATGGAGGCGTCGAACTCGCGGCGCATCCGGTCGAGCAGCGCCGAGGGCGGCAACGACAGGTAGCCGACGCTCGCTTCCCCGGCCCGCACCTCGTAGGCGGCGCCGCGCGCCACCAGCTTGCCGAGCGTCTCGTAGACGGTGCTGCGCGGGACCCCCGAGCGCTTGGCCACCTCGTAGCCGTTCAGGGGTGTCCCGGCGGCGACCAGCGCGACGTAGGCCTTCGCCTCGTACCCCGACATGCCGAGGCGGCCCAGCTCGTCGATGACGCTCTGCTGCGACATGGCTCCCATCGTCCCAGGTCGTTACCCGTCGATCTGGGACCGCGCCCGCGGCATGGCGTTCAGCGCGGCGCGGGTGATGCCCCCGTCGACCGCCAGCATCTGCCCGGTGACGTACGCCGCGCGGTCGGAGGCGAGGAACAGGACCGTGTCGGCCACGTCCTGCGCCGTGCCCAGCCGGCCGAGCGGGACGCGGCCCGAGCGCAGACGACGCACCTCGGGGTCGGCGTAGATCGCGTCCGACATGCCGGCGTCGATGAGGCCGGGCGCGACGGTGTTCACCCGGATCCCGTGGGCGCCCCACTCCAGCGCCATGTGCTCGGTCAGCATCACCACGCCGGCCTTGGACGCGGTGTAGGCGCCCGCCCCCGGCGCGGCCGCCAGCCCGTTGATGGAGGAGATGTTGACGATCGCTCCCCCGAGGCCCTCGGCGATCATGCGGGCGGCGGCGGCGCGGGCGACGAGGAACGTGCCGGTGAGGTTCACGTCGAGGGCGGTGCGCCAGTCCTGCGCCGCGAGCTCCAGCAGCGGTCCGAACCGCACGACCCCGGCGTTGTTCACGACGAGGGCGGGCGCCTCGGGCAGGTCCGCGATCGCGGCGACGACGGCCCCGTCGTCGGTGACGTCGACGCGCGACGGGACGCAGGCCTCGCCGATCGCCGCGGCGACGGAGGAGACCGCCTCCTCGTCGACGTCCCAGGCCGCGACCCGGTAGCCCTCCTTGGCCGCGTGCCGCGCGAGCACCGCGCCGATCCCGCTGCCCGCGCCGGTGATCACGGCCCACCTCGTCACGGCTGCCCCTCTCGTCGTCGTGCCCTGGAAGCGTAGTGGTCGGGGTAACGACGCTAGTGAGCGACGATGCTCCCGTCTATGGTGCAGGGAGACGCACGTCCTGGCGGTAGTCGTCAGTCACAGCACGACGCGGGAGGCACGATGACGAGCATCCTCATCCGGGGCGGCACCCTGATCGACGGGACCGGGTCGGCGGCGCGTCCGGGCGAGGACGTGCTGCTGCGCGACGGTCGTGTCGCCGTGCTCGGGTCCGAGGCGGCGGCATCGACCGATCCCGACACCGAGATCGTCGAGGCAGCCGGCCGCACCGTGATGCCGGGGCTGATCGACGCGCACACCCACCTCACCTTCGGCGAGCCGACCGGCAACGACGAGCTGTTCAACCACCGCACCGAGGCCTACAGCTCGATGCTCTCGGCCTACAACGCCCGGAAGGTCCTCCGCGCCGGCGTCACGAGCGTGCTCGACGCCGACTGCCTGTGGAACATCGGCGTGGAGCTCCGCGACGCGATCGAGTCCGGCATCGTCGAGGGCCCGCGGATGCGCGCGGGCGGCCAGGCGCTCATGACGATGCTGGGCGGCACGGCGGGCCGGATGATCGCCGACGAGGGCCGCACCGGCTACGCCACGGTGGTCACCGGGCGGGACGTGATGGTCAACGAGATCCGCCGGCAGATCAAGTACGGGGTCGACTGGATCAAGATCATGGTCACCGGGCTGATCCCGTCCATGAAGGGCCCCGAGGTCAAGGTCTGGAACATCGACGAGCTGCGCACCGTCTGCGACACCGCCCACGAGCTCAACACCAAGGTCGTCGCGCACTGCCGCAACTCCGACTCCACCCGTGACGCCGCCCGCGCCGGCGTCGACCTGATCTACCACGCCTCCTACGTCGACGACGAGGCGCTCGAGGCCGTCGTCGAGGCGGGCAGCGCGCTCTGCCCCACCTTCACGCTGCTGGGCAACCTCGCCGACTACGGCGCGAAGATCGGCACCGCTCCCGAGCTGCTCGACGTGTTCCGGGCCGAGATCGAGGTGACGGCCCGCCAGTTGGCGAAGGCGCACGCGGCGGGCGTCCCGTTCCTGGCGGGCTCGGAGACGGGCTTCGCCGTGACCCCGGTCGGCGAGTGGCACGCGCGTGAGCTCGAGATGTTCGTCGAGTACATGGGCATGACGCCGATGGAGGCCATCGTCGCGGCCACCCGCAACGGCGCCTTCGCGATGCGCGCCGAGGGCGAGCTCGGGACGCTCGAGGTCGGCCGGATCGCCGACGTGCTCGTCGTCGACGGCGACCCGCTGCGCGACGTCCGGGTCCTCCAGGACCGCGAGCGGATCGTCGAGGTGATCAAGGACGGGCGCCGCGTCGACATCACGACCCCGATCCCCGAGCGCAGGCAGCGCGCGTCCGACCAGGTCCGCTTCCTCGCCGCCTGCCCGCTGACCCGGTCGCTCGCCCTCACCGAGGACGACCTGGAGCGGTTGTCGCATGTCTGACGTCCTCGACGTCCACGCCCACGCGGTCCTGGCTGCGTCCGAGGGCGCGGCGGGGGCGGCGGGGCCCGAGCTGGGGACGCTCGACGACGGCACGCCGTTCTACCGCGTGGGCGACTACGTCCTGCGCGGCGTGCGCTACGCGGGCAGCCCGTTCATGGACGTCGACGTCCGGCTGGCGGCGATGGACCGCGCCGGGATCGCGCGGCAACTGCTCTCCCCGAACCCGCTCACCTACTTCGGCGACCTGCCCGTGGCCGACGCCGTCGCCTTCGCCCAGCAGTACAACGACGGGCTCGCGACGGTGGTGGACGCGCATCCCTCCCGGCTGCTGGCGGCCGCGCAGGTGCCGGCGCAGGACGTGGACGCGGCGATCGCGGAGGCCCGGCGCGCGGTGCGGGACCTGGGGATGGTGGCCGTGTACCTGGACACCGACCCGGCCGGGCGCACGCTCGACGACCCCGCGCTCGACCCGTTGTACGAGGCGGTCGTCGCACTGGACGTCCCGCTGTTCGTGCACCCGTCGCCGATCGGTCCGGGCGGTCCGCCCGCCGACCCCCGACTGCGGCGCTTCGACCTCGACCTGCAGTGCGGGTTCGCCTACGACGAGACGCTCGCGGTGGCGGCGCTGGTCTTCGGCGGCGTACTCGAGCGGCACCCGTCGTTGGACGTCTGCCTCTCGCACGGTGGCGGTGCGGCCGCGTTCCTGGCCGGGCGGTTCGCCCGGGCGGCCGGGAAGCGCCCGTGGGCGTCGACGGCGCTGCGGGAGCAGGGGTTCGACCACTTCTTCCGGCGGCTGTGGTTCGACGTGCACGTGCACGACGAGGGCTCCGTCGAACTGCTGTGCGCCCGGGCCGACCCGGCGCACCTGGTCTTCGGCACCAACTTCGCGGGCTGGGACTCCGACGCCGACGACACCCCGTCGGGGCCCTGGGCCGACCAGCTCACCACCAACGCGGAGCGCCTGCTCCGACTGTCCTGACGGCGGGGCCCCTTGCCCGCCGTCTCCGGGTGCGTCAGGCAGGTCCCGCCGTCGCGGGGCCTGCCTGGCGTGCCGGCGCCGAGGTTCACGTGACGCAGTCCCGGAGGCCGGCGGTACCGCCCGACCCGCCCTCGGCGAGGTTCACATGGCGCAGCTCCTCCGGCCCGTCGCCCTGCCTGATGTGAACCTCGAGCTGGGGCCTGCCCCGAGCCCGGGCGCGAGGTTCACATGGCGCAGCTCCGGAGGTCGGCGGACCTGCCTGATGGAGACCTCGCGGGGGGGTGTCTCCCCCGGCGGCCCGGCGTTGCGTCGCGCACGCGGGTTCCGGGCGTGTCGCTGCACGCGGTCGGCCGCGCCGGACCGGCCGAACGGGTCGGCCAGTCGCCAAGATCCACACGTGCCGCGCGAAGTGCTCGCTCAGCGAACACTTCGCGCGGCTGGTTGGGATCTTGGGGTCGGATCGCCGCGGCCCGGCGCCCCCAGCGGGCCGCGAGAGTGACGTGGCGCAGCTCCGGAGGCCCGCCGACCTGCCTGGTGTAGACCTCGAGGGGCGGAGCCGTGCCGACCCGTCGTCAGGAACGCAGCGGAGCACCCGCCGTCTCGCGCAGCGCCAGCACGGCGGGCAACGAGACGAGGGCCAGCAGGATGACGTAGAAGGCGCCGACCATCGTGCTGCCGGTGACGCCGCCCAGCCACGTGAGCAGGTAGGGCGCCGATCCGCCGAACAGCGCGACGGAGAGGTTGTAGGTGATGCCGTGGCCGCTGACGCGGACGCGGGTCGGGAACTGCTCGGTGAGCGCCGCGTTGATCACCGCGGCGTAGGCACCGGCGAGCAGTCCGAACAGCACGAGTCCGCAGGTGATGAGGCCGAACGTGCCCGAGGTGATGAGCAGGAAGCTCGGGTAGGCCAGGAGGAGCAGGCCGAGTCCGCTGGTCAGCAGCACCGGCTTGCGGCCGACGCGGTCGGAGATCCAGGCGCCGGCGACCTCGGCGACCAGGCACGCCGCGAGCGCGATCAGCGACGGCGCGAAGGCCTCGAAACCGGTGAGCTTGAGGCTCTTCGTCGCGAAGCTCGGGAGGTAGCCGACGATCATGTAGAACGACGACGCGTTCACCGCGACCAGGCAGAACGCGACGACGAGCAGGCGCCGCGCCGGGCGACCGCTGAGCGCGGCCCGCACCGGGTTCGCGGCGCGGCCGGACTCCTCGCGCAGCGCGAGGAAGAACGGCGTCTCGTCGAGGCGACGGCGGATGAACAGCCCGATCAGCCCGAGCGGGAGCGCGGCGAGCAGCGGGATGCGCCAGCCCCAGGACTGCATCGCCTCGGTGGAGAGGGTGAGCAGCAGGATGCCGGGCAGGAGACTGCCGAGCAGCGTGCCGACCACCGAGCCCACCGAGATCATCCCGACGAAGAGGCCACGCCGGTGGGTCGGCGCGTGCTCGGCGACGAACGACACCGCGCCGGAGATCTCCCCGCCCGCGGAGACGCCCTGCACGAAGCGGAGCGCGACGAGCAGGACCGGCGCGGCGACCCCGATCGCGGCGTAGCCCGGCAGCAGGCCCATCAGCGTGGTCGTGACCGACATCAGCAGCACCGTCAGCGCGAGGGTGCCGCGGCGGCCGATGCGGTCACCCACGGCACCCCACACGAACCCGCCGAGCGGCCGCGCGAAGAACGCGACCGCGAAGACGGCGAGGGCCGAGAGCAGCCCCGTCGTCGGGTCGACCGAGGGGAAGAAGACCGCCGCGAGCGTCGTCGCCAGCACCGCGTACACGGAGAACTCGTAGAACTCGACGAGCGAACCGATCACCCCGCCGAGCAGCAGGCGCCGGAGCGCCCGCCGGGCCTCCGGATCGTCGGCGGTCGCGGTGTCCGGCGGCGTGGGGTGGAGAGCGGACACGGGGCCTCCCGGGACGACGTCGTCACGCGGGAGGGAGCCTCGCCGCACCGTAGACGTTAGGAAGCTGACGACGCCCGCGTCAAGAACGCGTGTGGCGGCTACAGCAGGCCCGCGTAGGCGCCCCCGTCGACCGGGATCGCCGCCCCCGTCACGAAGCCGGCGAGCTCCGAGCAGAGGAAGGCGACGAGGGCCGCGCACTCCTGCGGCGTCCCGAGCCGACCGGCCGGGACCCCCGCGAGCGCGGACGACAGCGCCTCCGGGTCGGTGTAGACGCCGCGCACGCGGTCGGTGTCGTGCAGACCCGGCAGCACCGAGTTGACGGTGACGCCGTGCGCCGCGACCTCCCGGGCGAGGGTCCGCAGGAACCCGGTGGCGCCGGCGCGGGCGGTGTTCGACAGGGCGAGGTTCGGATAGGGCTGCCGGACCCCGAGCGAGGTGATCGCAACGATGCGGCCCCAGCCCTGCGCGGTCATCGTCGGGACCGCCGCCTGGCACATCCCGACGACGGCGAGCAGGCTGCGGTCCAGCGCGGCGCGGTAGTCGTCGAGGACCGTGTCCGCGACGCGGCCGGGCTTCGGGCCCGGCCCGTTGACGACGAGGACGTCGAGCCCGCCGAGGCGGTCGGTCGCCTCCGTGACGAACCCCGCCGCGGCGTCGGGATCGGTGAGGTCGGCGACGGTCCAGTCGGCCCCGAGCTCCTCCGCCGCCGCCCGGGCGCGCCCGGCATCGGAGCCGCAGAGCAGGACCCGCGCCTCCTCCGCCCGCAGCGCGGCCGCGCACGCGCGACCCAGCCCTCCCGTCCCGGCCGCCACCGCCACCCGTCGTCCCCGCAGCCCCAGGTCCATGCCCGCCTCCTCAGTCGACGTCGATCTCCGCACCGGTCTCGGCGTCGACCAGTCCGATCGCGCCGGAGGGACATCCTCGGGCCAGCGTCCGCCCGGCGTCGTCCGGGAGCTCGGGCGCCCCGGGCACGACCTCGGCGAGCTCGTCGTCGTCGAAGCGCAGGACGTCGGGACGCTCCGCGACGCAGCGGCCCGAGCTGATGCAGACGTCGGCGTCGACCACGACCCGGCAGCTCATCGGCCGACCCCCAGCAGCACGGGATAGGTCCCCCAGTACGGGCGGGCGGTGGCGGTGTCGGGCTCCGGTGGACGGGCGGGGTCGCGGGCGACGCCGGCCGCGAACAGCTGCCGGACCGCGCCGGTGACCAGCCCGGTCAGGTGCGACGACGGGTCGGTGTCCGGGCGCGCCACCACCCCGGCGGCCAGGTCCTGCCCGATGCACACGTGCATCCCGGCGGCGAAGCTGAGCCCGAAGGGACCGACCCCCGGCGGCGTGGCGCGGTCGGGGTCGAACTCCCCCGCGTCGGGCCCGAACACGGACTCGCCCCGGTTGACGGCATGGAGGTCGATCACCACCGTGTCGCCGACACCGATCTCGACACCCGAGCGCAGCCGGACCGGGGCGAGCGCCCGGCGGCGGCCGACCGGGCTCGAGGGGTTGAGCCGCACCGTCTCGTGCACGCACCGCTGGACGAAGAGCGGGTCGTCCCACCGGTCGGCCTGCTCGGGGTGCCGGTCGAACCAGGTGAGCAGGTGGTCGACGGTCCGCACGAACGCGGTCGCGCTCGTGTGCCCGCCCGCGAGCAGGAAGAACGCGACCTCGCGGCGCACGACGTGCCGGGGCAGGCCGAGCTCGTCGCCGTGGCGCAGCAGCGTCGTCAGGACGTCGGCGGGCACCTCGACGGGCTCCCCCGCGGCCTCGGCGGCGAGCAACGCCCGACGACGCTCGACCGACGGCGCCAGGAACTCCTCGTCCCAGTCGGCGAGGGCACGGGCGACCGCCGCGACGGTGGCCTCCCGGTCCCCCGTCCCGTGCGCGAGCGTGGCGCCCTGGATGAACCGGAGCATGTAGGCGTGCAGGCGGTCGGTCTCCGCCGCGGTGCCCTCGGGCCGGTCCACCCCGGCGGTGAGCGCGGCGAGGTTGAGCATCAGCTCGTGACCCAGGTGCACCAGGTCGGCCCCGCCCGCGGCGACGTGCGGGGCCAGGGTCCGCTCGACGATGCCCGGGAACAGCTCGCGCTCGTAGCGCTCGAACACGTCCCGCCGGAACAGCCGGTTCTCGACGCGGCGGCGGTCGCGGTGCTCGGTCCCGTGCAGGTTCACCAGGACGTCGGCCATCACCACCTCGCCCTCGTCGTAGAGGGACTGGCGCAGGTCGCGGGAGCGGTAGACGTCCTTGGCGTCGGCGAAGGTGTCGACGGTGACGGTCATCGCGCCTCCTCGGTGACGGTGCCGCGACGGTAGTCGTCAGCGAACTGACGCCGCAATGCGCCCGCATCCCTTCCCGACCGACCCCGCCGTCGTTAATGTCGCAACGCCGAGCCAGCCGGAAGCGACGCAGCGACGGAGTTGTCATGTCGACCATCACCCTCGACCGCTACGCCGACGTCCGCGACGCGTTCCGCCGGCACGAACTCGCCCAGGCGCTCTACGACGCGGGCGGAGTGGTCATGGCCGACTGCCTGCTCGTGCTGCACGGCGCGGAGCACCGGGTGCGCCGCCGGGTCGAGAACCGGCTGTTCCGCCGGGGCACCTTCCGCCACTGGGAGCGGGAGTTCCTCCGCGACGTCGTCGTCGACACGCTGCGCCCCTTCACGACGACGGGTCGGGCCGACCTCATCGAGCTCGGCTACCGGACGATCATGACCCTGACGGCGATGGTGGCCGGGGTCGACCGGCCCACCGGTTCCGACGCCGAGACCGACGTGCTCTACCGGCTGGCCAAGAAGTTCTCCGAGGGCGCCACCCTCGTGCACACGACCCGCGACCCCGACGAGGTCCGCGCCGAGGTGGCGGCGGCTCTCGACGAGTTCGACCGGGTCTTCCTGCAGCCCTCGATCGCCCGCCGGACGGCGTTGCTCGAGCAGTTCACGGCCGGGGAGATCGAGGAGTCCGCACTCCCCCGCGACGTGCTGACCGCCCTGCTGCGCCACCGCGACGAACTCGGCGTCTCCGACGACGCGATCCGCCGCGAGTGCGCCTTCTACCTGCAGGCCGGCTCGCACAGCACGGCCGACGCGTTCAGCCACGCCGCCGACGACTGGTTCGCCTGGTCGGCCCGGGATCCCGAGGCCGCCGACCGGGCCCGCACCGACCCGGCGCTGCTGCAGGCCTGCGTGTACGAGACGTTGCGGCTGCACCCCGCGAGCCCGGTCGCCCGACGCCGGGCCGAGTCCCCCATCGCCCTGCGGAACGGCACGGAGGTCCCGGAGGGCGCCGTCGTCGTGCTCGACATCGCCGCGGCGAACCGGGACGCGACCGTGTTCGACCGGCCCGGGGAGTACGACCCCACCCGCGCCGTGCCCGCCGAGGTCCCGCGCTGGGGGCACGCCTTCGGCGGCGGGATGCACGCGTGCATCGGGACCGAGCTCGCGGGCGGGGTGCCGATGGCGGCCGCCGAGGACGGTCAGCAGGTCCTCGGCACCGTCACGCTGATGCTCGAGGCACTGCTGGGCGCCGGGGCCCGCCCCGACCCCGAGCACCCGGCCCGGCGCGACCCGCACTCCGCGCGGGACCACTTCGCGTCCTACCCCGTGCTCTTCTCCTGATGGACCTGCCGCCGGCGTTGGCCCGCTTCCTGACGGCGGTCGAGGCACGGGACCCCGAGACCGCCGGCGCCTGCTTCGCCGACGGCGCGCCCTACGCGAACGTGCCGCACCCGCCCGTCGTCGGGCCCTCCGGGGTCCGCGACCTGCTCGCGCCGATCCTCGAGCGCTCGGAACACGTGCGGTGGGAGATCGTCACCGCGGCCGTCGACACCCGCCGGTGCTTCCTGGAGCGGGTCGACCGCTTCGTCATCGACGGCCGCGAGTACGCGGTCGCCTGCACCGCCGTCGTGGAACTCGATCCCGCGGCCGACCGCATCACCGCCTTCCGCGACTACGTCGACCTCGGTGAATGGCGTGCGCGCCTGGCCGGGGCCCTGTCCTGACCCCTTCCACCCCCGCCCGATCCACCGAGGAGAACCCGATGCCCGCGATGCTGCGTGGACTCGAAGGCAAGACCGTCCTGATCACCGGCGCCGCGAAGGGCCAGGGCCTGAGCCACGCCCTGGCGTTCGCGGACGCGGGCGCGGACGTCGCCGCCCTGGACATCACCGACCCGATCGACGACATCTATCCGCTGGCCACCGCCGACATGCTCGAGGCGACCGTCGCCGCCGTCGAGGCCAAGGGGCGCCGGTGCCTGCCGCTGCCGTGCGACCTGCGCGACGAGTCGCAGGTCGAGGCCGCCGTCGCGAAGGCCCTGGGGTACTTCGACCACCGCATCGACATCGTGGTGAACAACGCCGGGGTCGCCGCGCTGGACTCGATCCAGGGCATGCGCTCCCACGTCATGGACGCCGTGATCGACACGATCGTCAAGGGCCACATGTACGTGGCGAAGTACGTCGTCCCCAGCATGATCGGCCACCGCAGCGGCAAGATCATCAACATCTCGTCCGGCGTCACCGGCTCCGGCCACGCGCAGCTCTCGCACTACGTCGCCGCCAAGCACGCGATCCAGGGCCTGACCTCGGCGTGGGCGTTCGAGCTCGCGGAGTTCGACATCAACGTGAACGCCATCGCGCCGGCGACGATCAAGCCGGGCGAAGAGCAGGGTTCGGGCATGGTGCTGGGCCTGGCGGGCGAGGTCGGGATGACGCCCGACGACGCCTACGAGATGTTCTCCGCCGCCGGCAACATGCCCGGCCCGAAGTGGCGGACCGAGGTCTCCGACATCACCGACGCCGTGCTCTTCCTCGCCTCGGACAACGCCGACCAGATCACCGGCCACGTCCTGCGCGTCGACGCGGGGCAGGGAGCGAAGTAGCGGGTCAGCGTCCGGCGGCGCGGAGCTGGTCGTCGATCCAGGCGTCGCCGGAACGCTCCCGGCCCTGCGCGTCCGTCCAGCCGCAGGCGCGGTTGGTGATCTCGTCCGGGTGCGCCGGGTCGCCGAACACCGGCGGACCGGAGAGGTCGCAGGTCGTCGTGACGGCGAGCGGCGCGGCCGGCGCGGCCACGGGAGCCGCGGGAGCCACGGCCGGCGCGGCCAGCGCGTACGTCGCCGAGCAGAGCAGGCCGGCCAGGGTCGCGGCGCCGAGCGAGACGTGCGCCCGGCGTGCCGTGCCCTGCTGGTGGTGCCGCCCCATGTGGTCCCCCGACCCTCGATCCGTCGACCGGTGGTTCGGGGTGCCCGACGACATCGTTATCGACGCGTCACCGGTGCCACCCGATCGGGGCCGACCGTCCCCCGCACGCCGCATCCAGGACGTCTCGTGATCGACCGACACGGAGCGTGACGCGGGTTCCCGGGCCGTGCCCTGGAACCGGGACCGCTCGCACCGGTTCCGCGGCGTGGCCCGCGGAGAGCGGCCGAGCAGCCGGCGACGCGACGTCCCTCAGACCGCCGGGTCCGCGCCCCCCAGCGCCTCCGCGATCGGCCGCGGCGCCAGCCCGTCCGGGGTCACGACGACGAGCGACCCCGCCTCCGGCGGCTCCACCCGCGGCGGGTCCTCCCCGCAGACCGCGTGCACGAGCGCCCGCTCCAGGGCGGGTCGGACCAGGTCGGCCAGGTCCTCCCCGCGCGGCTTCGCGAGGCCGTCCACGATCGTCGGCACGTCCACCAGCGCCGCGGCCGCCGCCGGGTGGGACAGCGTGCACACGTCCCGTTCCCGACGCCGGGTGCCGGTGCTCCGCGACCAGGTCAGCACCACCGTCGCGTGGAGGTCGGTCCAGAACTGCTGCTCCGCGACGGGTGCCGGCAGCGACCCGCCGGGCGTCGCCTCCACCGTCCGCCACCGCCGGACGTCCTCGGCCTTCGCCTCGAGGGCGGCGAGCCGGTCGGTGTCGTCGGGGTCGTCGGCCAGGTCGGTCAGCGCCCGGAACGCGTCGTCGGCCGTGAGAAGGGCGGCGAGGTCGAGCCGCTCGGCCTCCACCCGGTACTGGTGCACGACCAGCCGCGGCCCGTCCGCCGCCGCCGTCGTCCGGGTGCTGACGACGGCGAGGTCGAGCCGGTCGGGCGGCGGGTCCTCCCCCTCGGAGACGTCGTAGGCCCGGGACCGGTCGGGCCAGTGCAGCAGCGTCAGCGACCCGACGTCCGCAAGGATCTCCCCGGTCCTCGTGCGGTCGAGGACGAGGCCGAGCAGCCGGAGCTGGTCGGTCTCCAGGTCGTCGACGTAGCCGCGGACCTCGTCGAGTGCGCGGTCGTGGTCGCCCGCCAGCGCCTCGACCCGGGCCCCGATCCCCTCGCCCGCGTCGACCCGGCGGTCGAGCTCCTCGATCCGGGCCGTCAGCCGCCGTCGGCTCTCCCACCCCGCATAGGCGAGCGCCGCGAGCAGGGCCAGGAGCACCAGTGCGCCCGCGACGATCCACGGCCGGCCGACGCCCCGCTGCTCGACGACCGGCGCGGGCGTCACGGTCACCGGCGTGTCGACGGTGGCCGCCTGCACCCCGAGCCGCGTCAGCCCCTCGATCGCCACCGGGTTCCCGACGTCGAGCCGCTGCGCCGCCCGGTAGTGCCCGGTCGCGCCGGTGGGGTCGCCGGCGGTCTCCGCCTCCGATCCGGCCGCGACCTCGGAGTACGCGGCCGCGTAGCGCTCGCTCGCCGCCGTGAGACCCGACGTCGCGCAGTCGCCCTCCTGTGCCGCGACCGCCCGCGCCGACAGCTCCGTGGCCGCCCCGACCCGACCGGCCGCCAGCTGCGTGGCGGCCGCGTCGCACAGGGGCGTGGGCGCGGCGGAACACCCGGCGGTCGTCGTCACGACCGCGAGCAGGACCGCGGACGCGGCGAGGAGGGATCGCACCGGGGATGTTCCTACAACATCGACTTCGGCGTCCCGACGGGAGCCCGGCTGTCGTAGGCCGACCGCGCGTCGTCGACGGCGGCCATGTGCGTCTCGGCCCAGTCGCGCAGCACCGCGAGCGGGCCGGTGAGCGAGCGCCCGAGCGGCGTGAGGCCGTAGTGCACGGCCGGCGGGACCGTCGGTTCGACCCGGCGGACGACGAACCCGTCGCGCTCGAGGACGCGCAGCGTGTCCGCGAGGACCTTGGAGGAGATGCCGGGCGCGCGGCGGCGGAGCTCGGCGAAGCGCACCTCGTCCTCGGACCCGAGGGCGAGGAACAGCATCGACACCCACTTCGAGCCGATCCGGTCGAGCATCTGGCGCGTCGGACATGCCGGGTCGAGGAGGTCCCCACGGCGGGAGGCGGTCACCTCGGGCTCACCTCCTCACCTCGACGTGCGTCCTTGTGGGCCACCGTCCGGTTCCCGACGATGACCTGGTCACCACAGGTTACCGGCATCGAGGAGCTCGCATGGACCACCACGACGTCGACGGGCGGCACGTCGTGAGCAGCGGGACCGGACCTGCCGTCGTGCTGCTGCACGGCTGGCCGCACACGTGGTTCCTGTGGCGCCACGTCATCGCCCGCCTGCGCACGACCCACCGCGTGATCGCCCCCGACCTCCGCGGACTCGGCGCGAGCCGCCGCACCGCCGAGGGCTACGACCTGCACACCGGCGCCGACGACGTCGTCGCGACGATGGACGCGCTGGGGGTCGCGGACGCCCTCGTCGTCGGGATCGACCTCGGTGCCCCGATCGCCGCGATGACGGCGCTGCGCCACCCGGACCGGGTACGCGGCCTCGCGGTGACCGAGGGCCTGCTCGGACGCCTCCCCGGCGCCGAGGACTTCCCGCCGCCGTGGTGGTTCGGCTTCCACGGAGTCCCAGGGCTCGCCGAGACCGTGCTCGCGGGGCACGAGGCGGAGTACCTCGACTGGTTCTACCGCGCCGGGACGGCGGACGGGGTCGGCATCGCCCCCGAGGCCCGGGACGCCTTCGTCGCCGCCTACGCCGACCCGGTCTCCCTGCGCTGCGGGTTCGCCTACTACCGCGCGATGGACGTGCACGCCGAGCAGCTCGCGGCGGCCGGACGCCTGACGGTACCGGCCCTCGCCGTCGCGGGCGGGGTGGTCGGGGACGCGGTCGGGCGCCAGCTGGACGGGATCGCCGACGACGTCACGCACGTGGCGGTCCCGGGCTGCGGCCACCTCGTGCCCGAGGAGCAGCCCGACGCGCTCGCCGCCCACCTGGCCGGGTTCGACCGGACGTGCGGCGGTCGGTCGGGACCGGCACCGCACCCGGTCAGCCCGGGTTCACCCCGACGATCCAGGTGACGCCGAAACGGTCGGTCACCATCCCGTACGGCGTACCCCAGGGCGTCGGCGCGAGCGACTGGATCACACGTCCGCCGTCGGCGAGCCCCGTCCAGTACCCGGCGACCTCCTCGAGCGAGTCCCCGTTCAGCAGCACGAACAGCGACTCGGTGTGCACCAGGGCGTCGGCGCGCCCCGGACCGTCGGCCCCGGCGAGCACCCCGCCCCGCGCGTCGAACACGTCGTAGGCGGCGATGCGGAACCCGTTCTCCGCCGCGACCAGGCCGAACCCGACCAGGTCGGCGTTCGGGGAGTCCGCCGGGACCGGGGCGAAGGTGACCCGGTCGGAGTCGGCCGAGTCCTGCGGCACGCCACCCTCGCCGTAGGTCCCGATCACGAGCTGTCCGCCGAAGATCGCGTGGTAGTACTCGAGCGCCGCCCGCGCGTTGCCCGTGAAGTTGAGGTGCGTGACCGTGCTGATCGCCATGAGCGGAGCCTGTCGGGGGAGGCGGTCAGGTCCGGTCCTCCTCTCCGTTCGCCGTGGATCCGGGTCACGACGGCGGGTCGGGGTACCCCGCCGTCGTGACCGACACCGAAGAGCGTCGTCCGACCCGCACCCGGCTGCTGGTCGGCGCCGGGATCGTCCTGGTCGTCCTGGTGGCCCTCGCGATCGTGGCCGTGACGGGCCGCTCCCCCGCCCCGACGGGTGCGACGGGAACGACCTCCGCGGACCCGGTGGCGCAGGCCCGGCTGGACGTGCCCCGTCGTCAGGCCGGGGACCCCCTGGCGCTGGGCCGGGTGGACGCGCCGGTGGTGCTCGCCGAGTGGGGCGACTTCCAGTGCCCGTTCTGCCGCCTGTACGCGACGTCGACCGAGCCGGCCCTCATGCGGCAGTACGTCGACTCCGGGCAGGTCCGCATCGAGTGGCACGACTTCGCCTACCTCGGCCCCGAGTCCGTCCTCGAGGCCCGCGCCGCCCGGGCCGCCGGACGCCAGGGCCAGTTCTGGCCGTTCCACGCGGCCCTCTACGCCGACCAGGCGCCGGAGAACCGCGGCGAGGTCACCGAGGCGTCGCTGACGGCGCTGGCCGAACGGCTCGGGCTCGACGTGCCCCGCTTCCAGGCCGACTTCGCCGACCCGCAGATCGCCTCCGACGTGGCCGCCGACCAGCAGTTGGGCTCACGCCTCGGCGTCGGCGGTGTGCCCAGCTTCGTCATCGGCGACCAGCTGATCTTCGGCGCCCAGCCCCTGTCGACGTTCCAGCAGGCCCTCGACGCCGCCCTCGCGCGGTCTCGCTGACCGTGCCCGACCTCGGCTACGCGGCCGCCCTGCTCGGCGGGGTCCTCGCGCTGCTCAGTCCGTGCAGCGCGCTGCTGCTGCCCTCGTTCTTCGCCTACGCGTTCAGCGGCCGCACCGAACTCGTCGCGCGGACGGGCGTGTTCCTCCTCGGCCTCGCGGCGGTCCTGGTACCGCTCGGGGCCGGTTCGGGCGCGCTCGCGGGTGTGCTGACGCAGTACCGGTCGGTGGTGGTGACGGTCGCCGGTGCGGTGATCGTGGTGCTCGGCGTCGTGACGCTGCTCGGCGGCGGGTGGGCGTTCGGCGCGGCGGCGCGGTTCCAGTCGCGGATGGCGCGGCGCGGGACGTGGCTCGCGACCCTCGGGCTCGGCGCCGCCTACGGCCTGGCCGGCTTCTGCTCCGGCCCGATCCTCGGCGCGGTGCTCACGGTCGCCGCCGCGAGCGGGCAGGCGGTCCGCGGGGCGGCGCTGCTCGCGGTCTACGCCGTCGGGATGGCGCTCCCGCTGTTCGTGCTCGCCCTGCTCTGGCAACGCCTCGACCTGGGTCGCCGCTCGTGGCTGCGCGGGCGGGAGTTCTCGCTGGGCCGGCTGCGGCTGCACACGACGTCGGTGATCTCGGGGCTGCTGTTCATCGTGATCGGCGTGCTGTTCATCGTGTTCGACGGGACGGCGGGGCTGATCGGCGCCGACCCCGCGACGGCGGCCGCGGCGGAGAACGGGGCGGTGTCGGTCGGGGCCGGGATCCCGGACCTCGTGGTCCTCGGGGTGATCGCTCTGGTGACGGTCGGCGTCGTCGTCTGGCGGGTGTTCCGGCGCGACGACGGGTCCGGCTCCCGGGACGAGACGTCGGTCGGTGCGCGGGGTGGCCCCGAGGTGTGACCTCCGGCCGGCTCCGTGTCAGAGCCGCTCTGGGTCGGCTCGAGACGTCACTCATCGGGCTCGACCGACCCTGCCCGGCCGACGACTGACGTCTCGCGGTGTTCGGCGTCGGGTGATGACCACTCCTGCGGCTCCGGCTGCACGAGACGTCACTGATCCGGCTCGACCCACCCCGCCGGCCCGATGGGTGACGTCTCGACCGTGCTCAGCGCCGGGTCATGACCTCGGTGCGCGGCTCGCGGTAGTCCTGCCGCGCCTGCGCGGCCCGGTCCCGATCGGCGCGACGCCCGCGGCCGATCGCGTAGGCGCCGCCGCCGATCAGCGCCACGGCACCCGCGCCGCCCAGGGCCCAGGGCAGGACGTCGGAGCCGGGGTCGGTGATCGCGGTGCTGTCGGCGTCGGTGCTCCCGGTGCCCGACGACGAGCCGTGTCCCGCACGGGTGCCGCTGCTGCCGTGGTGGGCGGGCGTCGGAGCGGTGCCGGTGACGGTGATGCGGCTGGACACCGTCCCGGCCGAGGACGACGCGGTGACCGTGTAGGTGCCCGCCGTGACGTCGGTGCCGATCGTGGCCGACCCGGCGAAGGCCGTCGGGTCGGTGCGGGTCATCGTGGCCGATCCGGCGAACGCCGACGAGGTGACGGTGACCGGGCCGTCGCCGCTGGTCGGCGTGGCCACCGAGCCGGAGAAGGTGAGGTGCGCGCCCGGCTTCACCGTCGTCGACGACAGCATGAGGTCACCGGGCTCGGAAGCTGCGGAGACCGCGGAGACGGCCGACGAGCTCGCGACCGGGGTGACGGTGTCGGCCAGGGCGACGCCGGTGCCGGCGAGGGCGAGCGAGCCGGCGATCAGGGTGGTGGCGGCGATCCGGGTGAGGCGCATGACGAGCTCCCGAGGGTGAGGGACGCGGTGCGGGGACCGTCCCGGTCGGGGCGCTCTCCGTGCTGACGAGGAGAACTCTGCCGCCGCGACCGGGGCCGTCCCGTCCCCCGAGGAGCCACACCGGGGGACGACAGCGGTGTCCCCCGACGAGGGGACGGCCCGTGTGGCCCGAACCCGGGCCGATGGGCCGACAGGACGACGGGCGCCGCCGTCCGACGCTTCCCGGGTCGCCGGGACACCCCCGGTCAACGCCCGAGAGGGGCACGTCATGAGCGTCGCCACCCTGCCCGTCCCCGCGGTTCCGGCCGCGCTCTCCCCCGCCGTGCCGCGGGTCGTCGACCCCGCCCGGCTGGCCACCCGGCCGATGCGCTGCTGGTTGCTGGCGGTCCTCGCGGCCAACGTCGTCGTCGCCGCGGTCCTCCTGCTCACCGCGACGTCGTTCGCCGCTGCGGCCGCCGCTGCGGGCACGATCGCGAGCGTCGACGTCGGGCTCGCCGCGCTGATCCGGCAGCAGGACGTGGTCAACGGGCTGTTCGCGCTCGCCACCCGCACGCCGCGGAGCTGGCCGCTGCGTCTGCGGGCCGCGATCGCCCAGGTGCACCAGGTCGGGGCCGGCGTCCACGTCGGCGCCGCGATCTCCGCGGTGGGCTGGTTCGTCGCCTTCACTGCGCTGACCGCGCTCGCCCCGGCCACGCCCCTGCGCCCGGCGGTGCTCGCGATCGCGACCGGCATCCTCGCGGTGCTGGTCACCATGGCCGTGCTCGCCCGGCCCAGCGCCCGCGAGCGGCACCACGACCGCTTCGAGCACTCGCACCGCTGGGGCGGCTGGGCCGCGCTCGCCCTGTTCACGGCCCTGACGATCGTCCTCGCGGCCGACGCCCCGACCTCGTTCCCGGTCGCCCTCGCCACCTCGCCCGGCACCTGGATCCTGCTCGCCGTCGCGGTCGCCGCGGTGATCCCGTGGCTGCAGCTGCGCCGCCTGCCGGTCACGATCGAGACCCCGTCGGACCACGTCGCCCTCGTCACGGCCGACCGGGGCCGACCGGTGCGCATCGGGTCGGCCACCCGCATCGCCCGCCACCCGCTCGGCCAGTGGCACGCCTTCGCCACCGTCGCCCGCCCCGACCGCACCGACTTCCGCCTCGCGGTCTCCCGCGCCGGGAACTGGACCGCCGACCTCATCGACGACCGACCCGACGCCCTCTGGGTCCGCGGGGTCCCGACGACGGGTGTCGGCAGCGTCTCGCGGGTGTTCACCCGGGTCGTCTGGATCGCGACCGGCAGCGGCATCGCCCCGGTGCTGCCGCACCTGCTCGGCGAGGACACCCCCGCGCACCTGGTCTGGGTCACCCGCAACCCCGAGCGCACCTACGGGCCCGCGCTCGTCGCCGACATCCGCACGGCCGACCCGACGGCGGTCTTCTGGGACACCGACGCCGCCGGCAAGCCCGACCTGGTCGCCCTCGCCGCCCGGGCCGTCGCCGAGACCGGCGCCGAGGCCGTCGTCTGCATCTCGAACCGCCGCACCACGCTCCGGGTGGTCGGCGAGCTCCGTCGGCAGGGCATCCCCGCCTACGGCCCGATCTGGGACTCCTGACGGTGCTGCTCCACGGGGCGGACACGTCGGCCGGCACTCACCAGGTGCTGCGCGGCGGCACCGTCCCGGTGTTGATCTGGTTCGCGAGGTTCGAGCAGACCACGGCGCAGGTGATGAAGGCGGCGAGCCAGAGGAAGAAGCTGATCGGGAAGATGAAGATCAGCAGCAGCCCGAGGAACAGGTGCGCGCCCATCAGCACCAGCCCGGTGCCGAGGCGGTCGAGGTACAGGTGTCCGGCGCCGATCCAGAGCAGCGAGAGCAGCACCGCGACCCCGGCCGACTTCACCGGCCGGGCCGCCGCGGGCGGGTACGGCGCACCGTACGGCTGCGGCATGAACGACTGCGGGGCATGGGGCGACGGGCCGTACGGCGGCAGCGGCGCGTAGGGCTGCGGGGCGTAGGGCTGCGGGGCGTATCCCTGCGGGGCGTATCCCTGCGGGGCGTATCCGGGAGGCGCCGGCACGGGCGGGAACGACGGGTGGGCCGTGGGCATCGGACGGGGAGCGGCGGGCTGCGCGGTGGCCGACCAGGGCGTGCAGCGCGGGCACGAGGCGCCCGCAGCGGGCAGTGCGGTGGCGCAGGTGGGGCAGGTCGCCCCGGCGGTCTCGGTCACGGTGTCCCCCCGACGGTGGCCGCCGGCCGGTGTGCCGGCGGCGTCGAGGGCCCATCGCGGGATCTCCGGCGCGGGTTACACGACGGGTCAGGTCTGCTCCGCGGGGCGGACGAGGATCTCGTTGACCGCGACCCGGGCGGGGCGGGTCACCATCCAGACGACGGCGTCGGCGATGTCGGCCGCCTCGAGGACGCCGAGCTCGCCGAGGGAGTCGAGGTCGGGCGTGTCGCCCTCGCCCTTGTCCGGGAGCTCGGTGCGGGTGATGCCCGGCTCCACCACCCCGACCCGCACGTGCACCGGCGCGAGCTCCTGGCGCAGCGACTCGGAGAAGGCGCCGACCGCGTGCTTCGTCGCGCTGTAGACCGCCCCCACCGGCAGCACGCGCCGTCCCGCGTCGGAGCTGACGTTGACCAGGTCCGCGACGCCACGCGGGCCGCCGGCCGCGGCGACGAGCGGTTCGAGGGCGGCGTGGCTGGCCGCCAGCAGGCCGTCGAGGTTGATCGCGGTCGTGGCGCGCCAGTCGGCGAGGTCCGACCCGCGGGCCGGCGCGAGCGAGCCGTACCCGGCGTTGTTCACCAGCACGTCCAGCCGACCGTGCCGCGCCACGACCTCCCCGATCGCGGCGACGGCCGCGTCGGTGTCGGCCAGGTCGACGGCGTGCACGCTGGTGTGCCCGCCGAGGTCCGCGGCGAGCGCCTCGAGCCGGTCCGCCCGCCGCGCGAGCAGCGCGAGGGTCGCCCCCTGGGCCGCGAGCGCCCGCGCCGTCGCCTCCCCGATGCCGCTCGACGCGCCCGTCACCGCCGCGACCGTCCCGTCCAGTGCTCCCATGCCGTCGGCTACCCCGCACCGGTCCTCGTCAACGACCGCGAATCGTGTCCTGAGCTGGACCCGTGGCACCCCTCGCCGACGAGATCGGACGCGGACTCCTGCAGGCGCTGCAGCTCGACGGCCGGGGGGGGTTCGCCCTCGTCGCCGAGACGCTCGGCGTGTCCGACGCACCTGGAACGCCAGTACCGCGAGCACGTGACCGGAGGCGGTCGGCGAGCGGCAGTGGCTGGTGCGGGTCGGCTGCGCGCCGGACGCCGCAGATGGGCTCGCGCACGCGATCGCGCGGCTGCCGGAGACGTCGTGGGGGCAGCACACGTCGGCGGGGCGGAGCTGCTCGTCATAGGCCGTGCGCCGAGGACAACCGGTTGCTCCTCGACGCGCTCGCCCGCGACGGCCGCGCCCGGTGGCGCGATCTGGCGGCGGCGACGGGCCGGTCCGCGGCCACGGCACGACGACTGGTGGTCGGGTGGCAGCGGGGGGCGCTGTTCTTCGACGTGGACTTCGCTCCGTCGCTGCTCGGGCTGCGCGCGTCCGCCGCCCCGTGAAACAAGGTGCACTTCGCCGATCTGGTCGCGACAAGTGCGGCGTCGGCTCGACATCGCGCCTCGCCGCGGCCGACGCCTCGACGTCCTGCCGCGGGGACGCGCGAGCCACACCGACTATCCGACACTCGCGCGACTGGCCGCCGGCACCGGGTAGTCCGGCAGCTCCACCTGGTCGGCGGGCGGGCTGAAGAGGCGGTCGGCGAGCCCGGTCCAGCGCTGCAGCGTGGCCACGGTGCGGAGCACGGACTGCTGGGCGACCAGTGCCGCGCGCGAGCCGGGATTGACGGCCCGGATCATCCGCGGGTTGACGTTCTGCGCTTCGGCGACGAACGGCCGCATGACCTCCTCGTAGCGCTGCAGGGCCACCCGGTGATCGGCGTTCCGGTCGAGCTCGCCCGCGAGGACGTGCGCGCCGGTCAGCGCGAGGGTCGTCCCGGTGCCGAACGGACCGGTGGCCCAGGCGGCGTCGCCGAGCAGCACCCGCCGTCCGGAACTCCAGCGGTCGAGGCGCACCTGGGCGACGGCGTCGACGTACATCGGCGCGTCGTCGAGCGCCGCGAGCACGCGCGGCGCCTCCCAGCCGACGTCGGCGAAGGTCTTCCGCAGGATCATGACCTGGTCGTCGTGGTCGAGCTGCTCCAGGCCGCGCACGTCGGTGAGGAAGCTCAGCATGGCCCGCGTGGTGCCCACGTTGTCCGGCCGCAGGCTGACGCCGCGGGTGCGCGTGGTGTGCATCCAGCGCCACCAGCGGTCGTCGTCGGCGGTCCGCGGGATCGTGATGTTCGCGATGACGAGGCCCAGCTCGGAGAGCTGCGCGTCCGGCACGACGAGCGTCCGGGTCCGCGAGCGGGTGCCCTCGGCGACCACGACGAGGTCGGCGTCGATCCGCTCCCCGCTCGCCAGGGTGGCGGTGACGTGGTCGTCGGCGTCGGTGAGGTCGGCGATCTGCTCGCCGAAGCGGTAGTCGGTGTCGTCGGCCGTGTGCTCGTAGAGGATGCGGGCCATCTCGCCGCGCAGGATCTCGAGCTCCGCGGTGGGGCCGTGGAGGTCGTCCTCCCCCGCGGGGAACTCCCCGACCGTCCCGCCGCGGTCGTCGACGAACCGCGTCCCCACCTCCGTCGTGCTCGTGGCGAGCGCCTCGGCCTCGAGCCCCATCCGTCGCAGGACGATCCGACCCGCCCCGCGCACGTCGATGTTCTGCCCCTCGTCACGCAGGCGCGGGTAGCGCTCGACGATGGTGGTGCGCCACCCCCGGGTGTTGAGCTCGTGGGCGAGGGCCGGGCCGCCGACGCTCGCGCCGGAGATGAGTGCGTGGCGTGTCATGGGATCCGGATACCCTGTCGCTAGATTCTCTAACTACCTGAGGAGGTGCCACGGATGGAGCCGGAGACCGAGATCGCGCACTTCGACGCGACCACGTTCGCGGTGCGCGACCTGATCGGCGCCTCACAGGACCTCGTCGTGCGCATGGCGAAGGCGATGCGGATGAACGTCACCGACATGACCGCGATCCACCTGCTCGGCGAGCACGGCCCGATGGGCGCCGCCGAACTGGCCGAGCGGCTCGGCATCCGCTCGGCGTCGGCCACCGTGCTGATCGACCGCCTCGAGGCCGCCGGGCACGTCGAGCGCACCCCGCACCCCACCGACCGCCGCCGCGTCACCCTCGCCGCCACAGCCGACGCGCAGGCCCACGCACTGCGCGTGTGGCTCCCCGGTCTGCGGCTGATCGACGAGGTCGGCCGGTCGCTCTCCCCGGAGGAGACCGTCGTCGTGCGTGCCTTCCTCGACCGGCTCACCGCGGCCATGGACCGGGCGGGCCGACCGGACTGATCACGACGACGGGTGCAGGTCCTCGGGAGACGAAGCGGAGCGGAGCTCGACCATCGACTGCGTGCCGATCACCCGCAGCAGGTCGAGCTTCTCCCGGGCGTCGGTCCCCTCCGTGGGGAAGTAGACGAGCAGGACCCGGTCGGTCTCGGGGCTGAGCAGGACCTCGCAGGTGACGTGCACGAGCCCGACCTCCGGGTGCCGGAACCGCTTCCGGTCGACCCGCCGGACCCCGACCTCGTGGCGCTCCCAGAGCTCCCGGAACTCGGTGCTGCGGGCGAGCAGGTCGTCGACCAGCTCGGTCACGTCCGCGTCGCCCGCCCGCCGGGCCGCGGTGGCGCGCAGGTCGCGGACGTGTCCGGCGGACAACGCGGCCCGGTCCTCGTCCGGGGTCAACGAGCGGAACGCTGGATCGGTGAACCACTGCCGCACCGGATTGACCGTGCTGGTGCCGAACAGGGCGTCGGCGAGCGGGTTCTGCCACAGCACGTCGTGCAGATCGGTGTGGATGCGGGCGGGGACGTCGGTGAGGTGGTCGACCAGCGCCATCAGACCCGGCGACACGTGCCGGCCGGCCCGCCGCGCCGGTGGGACCAAGCCGGCGAGATGGAAGAGGTGGTCGCGCTCGTCGAGGTCGCAGCGCAGCGCCCGCGCCAGGCTCGTCACGACGGGTTCGCTCGGGTGCGGGCCGCGGGCCTGCTCGAGGCGCGTGTAGTAGTCGACCGAGAGCCCGGCCAGCTGCGCGACCTCCTCGCGGCGCAACCCCGGGGTCCGTCGTCGGGGGCCCGGCACGAGACCGACCTCGGTCGGTCGCAGCAGCTCCCGTCGTCGCCGGAGGAAGTCCCCGAGGCCCGCGCGGTCGATCACCGCCCCAGCATCAACCGTCGTCGGGAAGCGAGCCAGGGTCGGCCGGTCCCTGGTTGGCCCGGGCCTGCCACCTCCCCGTCGAGGGGCGCAGGGTGGACGCCATGCAGCACCGACAGCTCGGCTCCACCGGTCCCGTCGTCTCCTCCCCCGCCCTCGGGTGCATGGGCCTGTCCGGCGTCTACGGCGCCGTCGACGAGGACGAGGGCGTCCGCGTGATCCACGCCTACCTCGACGCCGGCGGCACCCTCCTCGACACCGGCGACTTCTACGGCTCCGGCCACAACGAGATGCTCATCCGCCGCGCGCTGGCCGACCGGTCCCGCGACGACGTCGTCCTCTCGGTCAAGTTCGGGGCGATGCGGGGTCCCGACGGCGGGATCGGCGGGGTCGACGCGCGCCCCGCCTCCCTGCGCAACTTCCTCACCTACTCGTTGCAGCGGCTCGGCGTCGACCACGTCGACGTCTACCGGCCCGCGCGCCTCGACCCGGCCGTGCCGATCGAGGACACCGTGGGCGCGATCGCCGAGCTCGTCGAGCAGGGCTACGTGCGCCACGTCGGGCTGAGCGAGGTCTCGTCGGCGACGATCCGCCGCGCCGCCGCGGTCACCCCCGTCTGCGACCTGCAGATCGAGTACTCCGTGCTCAGCCGCGAGATCGAGGCCGACATCCTGCCGACCTGCCGGGAGCTCGGCGTCGGGATCACCGCCTACGGCGTGCTCGGGCGCGGACTGATCGGCGGGAGCGGGGCGGTGACCGGCGGCCGAGCGATGACCCCGCGCTGGCAGGGCGAGCACCTCGAGCACAACCAGGCGCTCGTCGCCCGTCTGCACGAGATGGCCGCCGCGAAGGACGTGTCGGTCGCGCAGCTGGCGATCGCGTGGGTGAGCGCGCAGGGGCCGGACATCGTGCCGGTGATCGGGGCGCGGCGGGTCGACCAGGTGACGTCGTCGCTGGCCGACGTCGAGCTCACCGCGGACGACCTCGCCCGGATCGACGAGCTGATCCCGGCCGGGTCGGTCTCCGGCGACCGCTACCCCGCGGCGGCGATGGCGCAGCTCGACAGCGAGCGGTGAGTGTCGAGGCACCGAGGGACTCGACGCCGACCACCTGGACCACGAGCGCGCCTGGGAGTGGGCGGACACGGAGTTGTCCCATGGCTGGGCCTCGTGCGCGATCACCGAGAACGGCTTCGTGCGGATCATCAGCCAGCCGAGATACCCGAGCCCGGTCAGCCCCCACCGGGCCGTCGATCTGCTCCGGACGTCGCGGGACGGCTCGGACCACGAGTTCTGGCCCTGCGACGTGAGCTCCCTCGACGAGGACGTGCTCACGACGGAACGCATCCATGGCCCCCGCCGGCTCACGGACGCCTACCTCCTCGCGCTGGCAGCCCGCTACGACGGTCGCTTCGTCACCGTCGACCGTCGAGTCGGACGGGACGCCGTGCCGGCTGCCGAGGACCGCCACCTCGTCATCCTCTGAGTGCGATGATCGCGCCGTGACTCAGGCCCTGCGGTTCGGATGGCTCTCCCCCGTGATCGGCAACCGGTGGTCGGACCAGGTGCCGATCGCCGCGTACCAGGACACGGAGATCCTGCCGACGGCGTTGCCGCACTTCGACTCGTTGTGGATCGCCGACCACTTCTACGGGTTCGACGAGAAGACCGACCCGTTCCTCGAGGCGTGGACGACGCTGACATGGCTCGCGGCGCGGCACGAGTCCGTGGAGCTCTGCCACCACGTGCTCGGGGTCGGCTACCGGCACCCGCCGTTGCTGGCCAAGATGGCGGCGACGCTGCAGTACCTCTCGGGCGGACGGTTCGTGCTCGGGATCGGCGCGGGCTGGCGGGAGAAGGAGTACGAGGCGTACGGCTACGAGTTCCCGAAGCCGTCGGTGCGGTTCGCGCAGCTCGAGGAGACCATCGAGATCTGCCGCCGGATGTGGACGCAGGAGTACCCCTCCTACGAGGGCCGGTTCACGACGATCACCGAGGCCTCCGCGCCGCCGCTGCCCGAGACGCCGCCGCGGGTGTGCATCGGCGCGGCGGGCGAGAAGGTCGGGCTCCCGATGGTCGGGCGGCTCGCGGACTCGTGGAACGGGCCGGCGGGCGACGGCTTCACCCGTCGTTGGGACATCGTGCGCAGCGCGGCCGAGCAGGCGGGGCGGGACCCCGACACGATCGAGGTCACGGTGACGCTCGAGCGCGCGCTGCCCGAGAGCGACGACGACGCCGCGAAGCTCGTGGAGGAGCTCGCGGGACACCGCGACCTCGGGGTCGACCACGTCGTCATGGACTTCGGGCACCCGCGCTCCACGGAGCCGGTCCTGCGCTTCGCCGAGCAGGTGATCGCCCCGCTGAAGGGCTGAGCGACACCGCGGGGCTGTGCGCCGCTGCCGCGAGGTGTACATCAGGCAGGGTCACGGGCCCGCCGGCATACCTGACGTGAACCTCGCGGCGGGACTAGCGGAGCGGCGGGACTAGCGGAGCAGGAGCTGCACCAGCGCCGCGAGGCCGACCACCACGATCACCCCGCGCAGGACGAGCGGCGGGAGCCGTCGGCCGATGAGCGCGCCGATCAGACCCCCGACGATCGAGCCGCCCGCGATCAACCCGACGACCGGCCAGGACACCGGCGCGACCAGGGCGAACACGATCCCGGACACCAGGTTCGCGATCGCGGCCAGGATGTTCTTGACGGCGTTGTGGCGCTGCAGGTCGTCGTCGATCAGGATGCCGAGCACCCCCAGCAGGAGCACCCCCTGCGCGGCGCCGAAGTACCCGCCGTAGAGCCCGGTCCCGAACACCGACGCCACGAGCCCGGGCCGCACCGCCGTGCGCGGCTCGCCCGACGGGCGGCGGGCGGCGATCCGACGTGCGACGGCGGGCTGGACCACCACGAGCACGACCGCGAGCGCGACGAGCACCGGCACGACGGCGTCGAACACCGACGACGGCAGCGCGAAGAGCAGCAGCGCGCCGGCCAGGCCCCCGACCGCCGTCGGGATCGCCAGCCGGACCGTCCGTCCGGCCAGGCCGCGGAGCTCGCGCCGGTAGCCGATCGCCCCGGTCACCGAGCCCGGTACCAACCCCAGGCCGTTCGAGACGTTGGCCGTCAGCGGCGGGAACCCGAGCGCCAGCAGGACCGGGAAGGTGACGAGCGTGCCGGACCCGACGATCGTGTTGATCATGCCGGCCCACACGCCCGCGACCGCGATGATCGCCGCTTCGCCGAGGGTCACGGACGCATGATCGTCGGTCGCGGCGGGGACGGCCAGCCGGTCACTCCACCCGCTTCGGGGTGACCGCGGTGAGCCGGCCCCGCAGTGCGTCCGGGACCTCCCACCCGACGTCGGGGAGACCGCTCTCGCTGGCGTCGAACGCCACCCCCGCCTCGACGAGCGAGGCGGCGTCCTCGGCGGCGATCCGGGAGAACCGCACCCGTGGCTTGCCCGGCCCGTCGACGGCCACGTTCCCGTCGTTCGGGCAGCCGCCGAGGCACGGCACGTGCCGCACGCGGACGCCGCGCCCGGCCGCCCCCGTCAGGAGCGGGTCGAGCGCGGCACCGAAGGAGCCGGTGTCCGCGCGGTCGCGCGGGCAGGTCCGGCAGACGAGCAGCGGCACGTCAGGGCCGGGCCTCGACGTACTCGCGGGTCGCCGGGCTGACCGGGCCCGCCGGGTCGTCGAGCCCGCTGTGCGTCACGAGCGGTGCGTCCTCCTTGTGGAAGCGCCCGTCCTTCATGATCGCGTGCAGCCGGTCGTGGTCCTGCAGCACCGTGATGTCCTCGAGCGGGTCGCCGTCGACGAGGATGAGGTCCGCGAGGTAGCCGGGCTGGACCTTCCCGAGCTCGTCGGGCTGCAGCATGATCTCGCCGCCCCACGCAGTGGCGGAGATGATCGCCTCCATCGGCGTGAAGCCGAGCCGTTCGACGAAGTGCTCGAGGTCGCGGGCGTAGGTGCCGTGCGGGGTCCACGCGAACCCGTAGTCGCCGCCGGGCAGCAGCTTGATGCCGCGCCGGTGCATCTCGCGCAGCCCCTCGGTGGCCACCTCGAGTTCCTTCTTGTAGCCGACGGCCTCGGCCGCCTCCTGGGGGAACCCGAACGCCTCGGCCTCGTAGAGGGTCGCGACGAGCCAGTTGATGCCGGGGGCGACGAACACCCAGTCCTTGTTGGCCTCGAGCATGTCCATGCCCTCGGCGTCGGTGAAGGAGGCGTGGTAGATGATGTCGACCTTGTTCCGCAGGCACATCTTCACGCTCTCCGCGGAGCGGGCGTGGGCGCACACGCGCTTGCCGCGGCGGTGGGCCTCGGCGACGGCGGCGGCGACCTCCTCGTCGGAGAAGTAGGTGTCCTCGGCGCGCTGGGTACCGGTGATCTCCTCGCCGGTCATCGACAGCTTGATCTGGTCGACGCCGAGGTCGATCAGCTCACGGACCGCCTTCCGCATGCCCTCGGGGCCGTCCGCGAACTTCGTGATCGACTTGATGAGCGCGCCGCCGGTCACGGCGATCTCCGGGCCGTTGGCGAGGTAGCGCGGGCCGGGGATGCGGCCGGCGGCGATGGCGTCGCGGCAGACGACGTCGAGGCGCTCCTTGGCCGACGCGGCGCCCAGGCACATCGTGTAGCCGGAGTCGATGTACTTCTTCGCCGACTCCATCGAGAAGAGCAGGTGTTCCTCGACCGGCATCAGGCCGAGCCCGTCGAGGTCGGCGGAGTTGTTCCACGAGAAGTGCGTGTGGGCGTCGCACAGCCCGGACATGAGGGTGCGTCCGCGCCCCTCCACCACCTGCGCGCCGTCGGCGCGCGAGGCGTCGACGGTGCCCACCGCGGCGATGCGGTCGTCCTCGACGAGCACGTCACCGGGGTAGGGCAGGGCCCCGGTGGAGTCGAGGATCGAGACGTTGCGGAACAGGACCTTGCTCATGGGGGCTCCTCGGCGTCGAGGGTCGGGCAGTGGGGGTCAGAAGAACTTGAGGAGGTGCTCGGTCACGTCGTTCGGCCGCTCGAGGGCGGTCCAGTGACCGCAGCCGGGCAGGACGTCGAGCGTCGCCGCGCCGTGGGCCTCGGCGAGCGCCTCGCTGATCGCGGGCCGACCGACGCCGTCGTCGGCGCCGGTGAGCAGCAGCAGCGGCAGCTGCGGGTCGATCGGGCCCGGGTCGGGTGCGCCGGCGAGGGCCTCGCACGAGCGGGCGTAGCCCTCGGGGTCCTGGCGCAGGACGAGTTCCCGGACGAGGGCGGCGGTGGCCGGGGAGTCCCGGCGGGTGGTCTCGGCGGTGGCGTTCGCCATGACCGCGTCCGCGATCGCGGGCATCTCGCCGGCCCGGGCCTTCGCGGCCCGGTCGTGCTGCGCCTGCTGCCCGGCCTCGGGCAGCGGGGCGGGCACGGCGCCGAGCAGGGCGAGGTGGGACACCGCCTCGGGCCGGGTCGCGGCGAGCAGGCGCGCGGTGATGGTGGCCATCGAGTGCCCGACGACGCGGGCGGGCCCCGCGTCGAGCCGGGCCAGCAGGTCGGCGAGGTCGCCTGCGAAGCTCTGGATGGAGACCGTGCCGGCGACCGGCGAGCGCCCGGAGCCCTCCATGTCGGGCCGGACGACCGTGAACCGCTCGGCGAGGGCGGCCACCTGCGGCTGGTAGAAGTTGGACGTCCCGCCGAGCCCGTGGACGAGCAGCACCACGGGCCCGTCCCCCGTGATCTCGACCGCCAGTTCCTTGCCGTTCACCTGCACGTGGTCGTCCTCCTTCGGGCGTCTGCCCGGGTGTCAGCGGATGGTGTTGCGGAGCGAGCCGAGACCGGTGATCGAGCACTCGACGACGTCACCGGGCTCGAGGAAGCGCGGCGGGTCGAAGCCGATCCCGACGCCGGCCGGGGTGCCGGTGGCGATGACGTCCCCCGGCAGCAGGGTGATCCCCGCCGAGATGACCCGGATCAGTTCCGGGACGTCGAAGATCAGGTCGGCCACGGGCGCCTTCTGCCGCGGCTCCCCGTTGACCGTCGAGGAGACGACGAGCGCGGTGACGTCGCCGACCTCGTCGGCGGAGACCGCCCACGGCCCCATCGGGGCGTGGGTGTCCAGCGACTTGCCGAGCAGCCACTGCTTGTGGTCGCGCTGCACGTCCCGGGCCGTGACGTCGTTGACGATCGTGTAGCCCCACACGTGCTCGAGCGCCTGCTCGCGGGAGATGCCGCGCCCGCCGCGCCCGATGATGACGGCCAGCTCGGCCTCGTAGTCCAGCTCGCTCGTGATCCCGGGGTGGGCCTCGACGTCGTCGTGGGGACCGGTGACGGCCGTGGTCGCCTTCGAGAAGACGATCGGCTTCTCCGGCAGGTCCTCGGAGCGCTGCGGGGTGTCGTACCCGGACCGCCCGAACTCGGCCACGTGCTCCCGGTAGTTCTTCCCCACCGCGAACAGGTCGCGGCGCGGCCGCGGGAACGGCGCGAGCAGGCGGGGCCCCTCGATGCGGCGCAGGTCCGCGGCCGCCGCGATCGCGGGCGCCAGCGCCGCCCAGTCCTCGACGACCTCGACCAGGGTCCGGTTCCCGACGACGGGCCCGAGGTCGAGCACCGTCGTCCCGTCGGCCTCGACCAGGCCGACGGCCTCGTGCCCGCCGTCGGTGTACGTCACCAGCTTCACAGCCACTCTCCCTCGTTCGCGCGGCGGCGACCAATCAAGACCAATATGGTCGATCGGTGCGGCATGTCCGCGGTACGAGGGACGGTACGACCCGCCGACAGGCCTGCCAAGACGCTCAGGCCCTCGGCATTGGTCTAATATTGGTCGAGCTCACGAGGAGTCCACGATGTCCGCACCACCGACCGGCGGCCCCGTCGCGGCCCGTCTGCGGTCCCTGCTCGACGACGCCGTCGCGGCCGGCACCCTCGGGACCGGCGCGAAGATCCCGACCGAGCGGGCGCTCTGCGACACCCTGCAGGTCTCGCGCACCGCGGTGCGCTCCGCGCTCGCCGAGCTCGAACGCGAGGGCCGGATCACCCGCCACGTCGGCCGCGGCACCTTCCTCGCCGAGCTCGAGGGCGGCCCGGACCTGCCCGTGCCCGCTCGCGGCACACTGCAGACCAGCCCGGCCGAGATCATGGCGACCCGCCTCGTGCTCGAGCCCGAGATCGCGGCGCTCGCAGCGCGGCACGCCACCCCGTCGGACCTCGAGCACGTCCGTCACTGCCTGGCGCGCGGCAACGCGACGACCACCTACGAGGAGTTCGAGGCCTGGGACTCCGCCCTGCACCGTGCGATCGCGACCGCCGCGCACAACGGCCTGCTCCTGCGGCTCTTCGACACCATGAACGCCGCGCGCGACCTGCCGGTGTGGGGCAGCCTGAAGCGCCGCTCCGCCACCCCCGAGCGGCGCCGCGGGTACGAGTGCACACACGGCGAGATCGTCGACGCGCTCGCCGAGCGGGACGCCGACGGCGCCCGCGACCACATGCGGGCCCACCTCGTCGACGTCCGCACCAACCTGCTCGGGATGCACTGATTCGAACTGGTGTGCGAACCTGGCCCGGTGGCCCGCACGCCGAACCCCCGACTCCGCGCCGCCCTCGCCCGACAGGCCGAACGCACCCGCCGCGCCGCGGACGCGCTGCGCGAGGGCGACGAGCTGGACGACGACGCGCGGCGGCGGGTCATCGAGATGCTCGCGGTCTGCGGGCGGCCCGAGATCTACGAGGCGCTCAACGTCCACGTGCAGGACCGCGTCGGCAGCCTCACCGACGCGATCCTGCGTGCGCGGTCCCCCCTCGACGCGCACGTCCGCAGCGCGGCCGCGGAGGCCAGCGTCACGGAGGGGCGAGCGGAGCCGGGGCGCCCGACCGCACCGCCCTGAGTCGTGTCACGATGCGCAGGGGGGATCTTCCTGGAACTCGACGCGGTCGACGTGCGGACGGCGGACGGACGGCAGCTGGCCGCCCGGCTGTCGCTGTCGCACGGGTCCGACCGCGGCACCGTCTTCTGGCACCACGGCACCCTGCGCGACGGCGCCCCACCCCGGCCCTTCGTGGCCGCCGCGGCCCGGCTCGGGCTGCGGTGGGTCAGCGTCGCCCGCCCCGGGCACGGCCGGTCGTCGAGCCGACCGGGCCGCTCGGTCGCCTCGGTCGCGGCCGACATCGCCGTCGTCGCCGACCACCTCGGCATCGACCGGTTCGCCGTCGTCGGCCACTCGGCCGGCGCGCCGCACGCACTGGCGTGCGCGGCGCTGCTCCCCGAACGGGTCCTCGCCGCGGTCGCGATCGGTACCTTCGCGCCCTGCGACACGGCGGACCTGGACTGGTACGCCCACCTCGACCCGGCCGCCACCCTGTCGCTGCGCGCGGCCACGCAGGGCCGGGAGCACAAGCTGGACTTCGAGCGGGCCCACCCGGATCTGCGCTGGCTCTTCCCCCCGGTCGACCTCGAGGCGCTCGACCACGGCTGGTTCCCCGACCAGGGCACCGTCGGCCCCGCCGCCGTCGAGGCCCGCACCGACGACCACATCGCGCTCGTGACGCCCTGGCGCTTCGATCCCGCCGACGCCCGGTGCCCGACCGTCCTGCTCCACGGCGAGGCCGACACCTTCGTGCCCGCCACGCACGCCCGAGCCCTCGGGACCGCGATGCCGCAGGCGGAGAAGTGGGTCTCGCCCGTCGACGGGCACATCTCGATCCTGCGCCGCTGTGACGCCGCTCTCGAGTGGACCCGTCGACGCCTCTGACCAGCACGGGGACCGGTGGTCCACACCTCTTTGTCACGCCGGGGTAACGCCCGCGGGGTCCGGGTCGATAGTCCCGGAGTGCCCCTGCCCGACGTCGACCCCGACGGGAGGCCCGAATGACCGACGTACCGGCCGAGACGACGGCCCGGACACCACTACCCCCGGGGAGCCCCGAGGCCCAGGCCCAGGGCTGCCACTGCTCGTTCCTGCTCAACGACCCGACGGACGACGGCAGCGCGTTCGTCAACCCGCTGTGCCCCCTGCACGGGGCGCAGCACGAGGGGCGGGCGAACGCGTCGTGACCCGGTCCGACACCCGTCCCGCCGCCCCCGCCCGGCCGCACCCGGCACCGCGGGGCCTGCGGGAACAGTTCCGCGAGACCCTGCGCGAGCGCGTCCTGGAGACCGCGTCCGCCGCCGCGACCGAGCAGGGCTGGAACCAGGTCCGCATGAGCGACCTGGCCCGACGCTCGGGCGTGTCCCGATCGGCGATCCACCGCGAGTTCGGTGACAAGGAGGCCGTCGCGGACGCGCTGGTCGCCCACGAGTCGGACCGGGTGATCGCCGAGGTCGGCCAGGCCCTCATCGACGCCCCCGACTGGCGGTCGGGCCTCACGGCCGGGCTGCGGACCACCGTGTCGGCGCGGGACACCCACCCGCTCCTCGACACCGTGCTGACCACGGCGCACGACGACACGAGCCTGCTCCCGCAGTTCGTCACCGGCAGCGCCAGGATCATCGCCCGCGCCCGGCTCATGCTGTCCACCTGGCTGCGCGGTCACCACCCGCGGCTCCCCCGGCCGATCCTCGACGACACCGCGGACCTCATCGTCCGCGCCGCCCTGAGCCACCTCACGGCTCCGGACACCGACCGCGAGCGGACGGTCGCCCGGTTGCAACGGCTGGCGGTCCGACTCCTCGAGCCGCGCTGACCGCGGCCGTGTGACGGGTGCCACCGGGACCCGCCCGTGAGGATCCGCGACCCGATCGCGTCCTACGGGACGAGTTCGACGGCACGTTCCGCCCACCGGGGGCGGAGCTCGCGAACCACCGACGAAGGAGGTTCACCCATGAGCACCCCCACTCCCACCGCGCCGAGGACGACGACGCCGAGCCCCGTCACCCCGACCGGGTCGGCGCTGGAGAGCACGCAGGGCAAGACCACCGTCGCCGACGGTGTCGTGGCCAAGATCGCGGGCCTCGCCGCCCGCGAGGTGCGCGGCGTGCACGGGTTCGGCGGCTCGGCCGCCCGCGCCTTCGGGGCGATCACCGAGCGCATCCCCGGCAGCCGCTCCTCGGCCACCCAGGGCGTCGCCGTCGAGGTCGGCGAGCGCCAGGCCGCGGTCGACCTCACCATCGTCGTCGAGTACGGCGTCGC
This sequence comes from Actinomycetospora sp. NBRC 106378, assembly GCF_030269685.1. GTDB lineage: Bacteria > Actinomycetota > Actinomycetes > Mycobacteriales > Pseudonocardiaceae > Actinomycetospora. The sequence continues at coordinate 341,598 of NZ_BSTT01000002.1, read as the reverse complement.
GATCGCCGAGCTGTCGCGGGCGATCCGCCGCAACGTCATCGGCGCCGTCGAGCAGATGACCGGCCTCGAGGTCACCGAGGTCAACGTCGACGTCGTCGACCTGCACCTCCCCGACGAGGAGGACGACGCCCCGGCTCCGGCCCCGGCTCCCGCCCGCGTCCGGTGACCCACCCGGTGCGTCCCGGTGACGCCGCCCCGGCCGGGGTGGCCGGGGTGGACGTCGACCGGGTCGCCGCCGCGGTCCGGGCCTGCCCGCTCGTCGCGGACCTCGTGGCCGGTGATCCCGACCCCTCCGGGACGCCGCTGACCGGGCGCCGGGTAGCGGGCATCCGGGTGTCCGACGACGGGCCCGGGTCGGCACGCATCGCCGTGTCCGTCTCGATGTGCGACGGCGCCCCGGTCGGCCGGCTCGTCGAGCAGGTCCGCTCGGCGGTCGCGGTGCGTGCACCGGGCCACCCGGTCGACGTGTTCGTCGCCGACGTGACCTGACGCCGTATCCGCGGCGCACCCGCCCCGAACACACCGCGTGTGCGTTCACGCGGACGGGTGAGGTGGGCGCGCCCGACCGAGATCCGGAACCGACCGGTCTGTAGGTTCCCGATCGTGCCCGGGTCGGAGCAGACCCGACGCCCCGGCGAGGAGGCGTCGCTCTTCATCGTGCTCGTGCTCGACCCGGTCACGGGCGAGATCGACTCCTATGGGCCGTACACCTACGGCCACGCGCTCGCCGAGGCCTGCCGCCGGCGGGAGGAGCTCGGCCGCGAGGACCTGGACGACGTCCTGGTCGCGGTCGTCCCGCTGCACCCCGGCCCGCCCTTCGCCGGGGCGTAGGGCCTCAGCGCCCCTCGCCGAACCAGCCGGTCGGGGCGTCGAGGCCGTCGAAGGTCGGGGGCGACGGCCGGGGCGGGCGCGCGAACGCCGACCCGAGCGGGCTGGGCCGCGGCGTCCGCGCGTCGTCGTCGGGCACGTCCGCCACGAGCCGCACGTGCCGACCGGCGTGGTCGGGCTCCGGCTCCGGGGCGGGCTCGGAGGCGGCCTCGAAGGCGGCCTCGAAGGCGGCCTCGGACTCGAGGGGGTCGTCCGGGACCGGCTCCTCCCCCGTCGTCGCGACCACCATGATGCGCCCGCCCGACGGCGTGCGGCCGGCGTCGACCGGCTCGCCGGTGGTGTCCGCGTGGGCCAGCGCGGCCCGCAGGTCGTCGATCGGCAGCGGGCGCCCGCGGGTGGTCGTCGTCGCCACCCGCGCCGTCAACGAGACGCCGGGATGCCCCTCGGACGCCAGCGCGAGGCCCTCGCCGATGCGGTCGGCGAGGTCGTTCAGGTGCACCGCCGACGCCCCGGGCACGAGGACGACGAACGTGCGGGCGTCGAGCCGTACCGCCACGTCGACCGGCCCGAGCGGCTCGGTCAGCGCGGCCGCGACCCGGTGCGCCGCGTGGTAGGCGGCCCGGCCCGCGGTGAGCGCCTCGTCCTCGAACGCCGGGATGTCGAACAGCGCCACGCCCACCTGCAGCGCGCCCGGGCCACCGCGCGGGGTCCAGCGCTCGAGGAAACCCGCGTCGGGCAGGCCGCTCGCGGCGTCCGTGCCGGCCGCGGCGCGCGCCCCGGCCGCGGCGTGCGCGTCGGCGATCTGCTCGCGCAGCTCGCGGGTGCCCGCGTGCGCGTCCCGCATGCGGTCGATCATGTGGTAGAGCGACGTGGTCGCCCACATCTCGCCGGGGCTGCCGGCGGACCCGGCCGCGTCGCCGCCCGCGGGCATGGTGCGCGCCAGCAGGTCGTCGATCGTGCGCAGGACCTCCGGATCGAGCCGGGTGCCGAGGGCGAAGCGCAGGCGGGCCAGCTCGTTGGCCGCCTGGGCGCGCGAGAAGCCCCACCGGCCGTCGAAGACCCGGCTCGGCTCGACGGCCGACTCCGCCGGGTCGAAGGCGTGCTGGTCGGTCGCCACCAGGAAGGCGCCGGCCCGTGGCCCGAGGGCCACCACCGTCCACTCGTCGGCGAGCGCCTCCGCCGGGTCGAGCTCGACGACGGGGACCCCGACCGGCGCCTCGTGGGCCTGCCCGGCCACGAACCCGACGACGGCGGTCACGCCCGCCGCCGCCATCGCCTCGTAGACCGCCCGCTCCCGGTCGAAGTAGGACAGCTGCTGGAACAGGGCGACCACGACGGTCGGGGGCTCCACGGTCCCCGCCATCACCGCCTTCTCCACGGCGTGCGAGACGTCGACGAGCAGGCGCTTCGACATCCGCTCCGGGCGCGAGCCGCTCGCCCGGTCCCGGGCCACCCGGGCGTGGTCGGAGAGGTTGTCGATGAACGCCCGTTCCACCCGGGTCCGGGTGGCGTGGGCGAGCGGACCCTCCATGAGACCCCCTGGGGTGCGGCGACACGGGGGTACTACCTCGGACGGGTGGTCGCGAGCCGTACGGACCGCCGCCACCCGGCGAACGGTGCGGCGGCGGCGGTCAGCGGCGTCCGGCGGCGGCCGGGGACTCAGAGCTGCGCGGCCCGCACGGCGTCGGCCAGCGAGGTCGGGGCCCGCCCGAGGAGGTTCTCCAGCGCCGGGCTGTCGGTCTCCAGCTCGCCGCGCGCGATCGACGTCTCGAGCGCCGCGACGAACTCGGCGGTGCCCCGGTCGACCCCGACGTCGACCATCGACTCGACGAACGCCTCGGGGCTGAGGTCGCGGTAGACGACCGTGGTCCCCGTGACCTCGGTGATCGTGGCGGCGAGGTCGGACATGGAGAAGGCGGGCCCGCCGAGCTCCCAGTAGCCCTGCTGGTCGACGACGTCGCCGGTCAGCAGGCTCACCGCGGCCTCCGCGTAGTCCGCCCGGGTCGCGGCGGACACCCGACCCTCCCCCGCGGCCCCGATGAACTCGCCGCTGCCGAGGTACTCCGGCAGCCGGGCGGTGTAGTTCTCGATGTACCAGCCGTTCCGGGCCACGGCGAACAGCAGCCCCGAGCCCTGCAGCACGTCCTCGGTGGCGGCGTGCTCGGGCGCCAGGATCAGCTCGGTCTCGTCGGCGCGCAGCACGCTCGTGTAGACGACGAACTCGACGTCGGCGGCCTTCGCGGCATCGATCACCGCGGAGTGCTGCCGCACCCGGTCGCCCGGGTCGGGGCTGGACACGAGCAGGAGCCGTTCGATGCCCTCGAGGGCCGGGCCGAGGGTCTCGGGCCGGTCGTAGTCGGCGACGCGGACGCCGACCCCGAGGTCGGCCAGCTCCCCCGCGCGGTCCGGGTCGCGGACCAGCGCGAAGACGTTCCCGGCGGGGATCCCGCGGCGGAGCAGGGCGTCGACGGCGAGCCGGCCCAGGTGGCCGGTGGCACCGGTGACGGCGAAGGACGGGGCGGGTGTGGCGGGCGTGCTCATGGGCCGCAGGGTGGCCCGTCGGCGGCGGGGTCACACCCGCGCGGCGCGGGGAAAGGTGCCGGAAAGCCCGGCGCGCGATCCTCGGACCACTCCCTCGAGCACCGGAGGACGCCATGGCGGTACGCACCCTCGGACGCCGCCCCACCCGGCGTCGGGACGAGCAGGGCGCGGGCACCGTCGGCATCTGTGCCGCGGCCGGCGGCGCCCGGGCGGCCGCGGTCAGCCTCGGGGCGTTGCAGGTGTTGCGGGCGACCGGCTGGGTCCGGCCCGACGGCTACCTCTGCTACGTCGACGAGCACGTGGGCGTCGCGGCGGCGCTGCGCCAGGAGTGCGGGACGACCGTGGTGATCGACGCCGACGGCGGCCCGCCCGCCCTCCCCCGCGGGATCGAGATCGAGGACGTGTCCGACCTCGAGCCCGGCACCGGGTTCGCGGGCGAGGCGGCGGGCCCGTTCCGCACCCGGCTGGCGGGCACCGCCGTCGTCGCCGGGCGGATCACCTACCCGTCCGGGCGGCGCGGCCGGCTCGTGCTCGCGATGCCACGGCTGACCGCCGACGCCCCGGACGCGGTCATCTCCTACGCGGCGGGGCACCCGCGCTTCCCGGACGAGACGACCACGCTCGACGACGACCAGGTCGAGGTCTACCGCCAGCTCGGGCGCCACCTCGGGGCCCACGTCGTGGGGACGCTGCTGCGCCTCACGACGTGAGCCAGGACCGCCAGGTCCGCCGGCGCGGGGCCGGGACGTCCGGACGACGGCAGGCCGCCGCCAGCAGGTCGGTCACGTCGGCCGGGTCGGCGTGGCGCAGGGCGTCGGCGTCGGACCGCTCGAGCCGGCGCGCGAGTTCGCGTGGCCCCGACCCGACGAGGTGCACCGGAACGCCGTAGCGGCGGGACAGGGCGGCCCGCTGCTCGGTCGAGATGCCCGGTCCCGCCACGAGGAAGCGGGGGTAGGCGTGGGAGGCCCGCCAGCCGTACTGCCCCTCGACGACGTCGCCCCACAGCGCGACGACGCCGAGGACCTCGTGGTCGGACGGGCTCCACCCGAGCGTGGTCGTGTCGGCGACCGCGTACAGCCCGCACGGGCAGGTGTCCCCGGGCGGGGTGTGTCGCGGGCTCGCGCAGGCGGCGACCATCGGGCGGGCGGCCGGCCACGGGGTCCCGGTGAGGGGAGAGAAGAGCGCGTGACGCTGCTGCGCCCGCCGGCCGACGCGCCACGTGCGCCAGCCGAGGACGGCGGCCGGGACGTCCGGCACCGCCGTCACGCGGTGCGGGGCGGTCACGGGCGTGCGTCGGCCGTGACGGTCTCGGCCTCGAGGTGCTCCACGTGTTCCACGGGCGCCTCGGGGGCGGCGGGGACGGGGCTCTCGACGGGTTCTGCGGTGAAGCGACGCTGGACGCGTCCGATATCCATGCATACGAGCGTGTCACGCGATGCGGGCGCTTTCCAGCGCCGGACCGGCACCACCGACGACGTCTCCCGAATGCAACCTTCGGCGATCCCGATGGAACCGGCTCAGCCGCAGGAGCGGCCGTTGCCGTCGTTCTCGCGCAGGCTCGCCAGGTACTGCCGGCTCACCCCGTTGGAGGCGTCCGCCCCGGTGTGCGCGAACGGCACCATGAACGAGCCGTAGTCGCCGCCGTCGGCCAGGTCGATGCGGCGCAGCAGGCGCCCGGAGGCGTCCCGGTCGACGCCCGGCTCGGTGCGCAGCGTGATCTGCCGCCTGCCCAGCATCGACTCGGCCATCTGCTTCGCCGCCGCCCCGCCGGGGGTCGACACCGGGCAGGAGTCGATGCCGAGCACGTGGATCACCTGGGGACCGGCCATGACGGTGTCGCCGTCGAGCACGTCGGTCACGGTGACGGTGCTCAGGCTGGGGCTCTCGGTGGAGGCGTCCGCGGCGAGGGCGGCGGTGGCGCTCGACGTGGGGGTCAACGCGCTGACGGCGACGAGACCGAACACCGCCGCGCCGATCCCCGACCAGACCTTCTCCACCGTGCCCACGCTGCCCGCTCCCCGACTCCGACGCCTGATGCCGCGGATGTCGGAGCCCGTTGCTCCGGTGTTACGAACAGTAGTGCTATCGGGTGACGGGATGGCTCCGGCCGAGGTCCCGCTCGATCGCCACGGCGCAGCCGCGCGCGGCGGTGGTCAGCGACGTCTCGGCGTCCGGCGGCAGCGCGGGTCGCAGGGCGGACACGTGCACGGCGGCGACGAGCTCGCCGTGCGCGTCGTGCACCCCGACCGCGATGCCGACGACGCCGATGATCGCCTCCTCGCGGCTGACGGCCACCCCGGCCTCGCGGATGGCGTCGAGCTCCGCGGTGAGCTCCTCCGTGCCGACCAGGGTGTGCTCGGTGAGCCGCGGGCGTTCCCGGGACCAGAGCCGGCGGCGCAACCCGTCGTCGGCTGCGGCGAAGAGCTTCCCGACCGCCGTCGCGTGCAGGTAGAGGTCCTGGCCCAACCGGATCTCGACGGTGACCGGCCGCGACCCGGCGACCCGCTCGACGTAGGTGATCCGGCGCCCCAGGCGCATCGCGAGGTAGACGTCCTCACCCGTCGTCCGGGCGAGGTCCTGCAGGTGCCGCCGGGCGAGGGCGCGCACCTCGAGGCCGTCGGCGATGCGGATGCCGAGCCGCACCGCCCGTGGGCCGAGCGAGTAGCGCGGCCCGTCGGAGACCGAGACGACCTCGCTGGCCGCCATCCGCCCCAGGAGGTTGTGGCTCGACGACACCGGGAGCTCGAGGCGCGTCGCGATCTCCGTGACGGTCAGGCCCTCGGGGTGGCCGGCGAGCAGCTCGAGGACGTCGAACGTCCGCGCGTAGCGATCCCGGTTCTGCTCAACACCCGCCACGGTGCGACATCATCACAGGAAGGCCCAGCCGGGCCGCCCGGCCGTGCACTGCTCGAACGCCGCCGGGTCGATCGCCTGGTAGACGCCGATCGCGGACCGTCCGTCGTCGGTGGTCACCCGGCACAGGTGCTCGTCGAGCCCGCGGACGAACACCCGGGTCGCCGGGTCGTTCACGTCGTAGGTCTCGCCCTCGGTGTGGTCCGGCCCGTCGTAGGAGCCCTGGTGGATGTCCCCGTCGGGGGTGCCGCCGTACATCCCGCACCGCAGGTACGCGGTCTGCTGCCCGATCCGTTCGTAGTGCAGCTGCCGGGTGGAGCCGTCGGCGAAGCGGTAGTCGACGATCCCCTCGGCGAACACCTGGGTGTCCGGCTCGAAGCGCAGTCGCCGCGACGGCTTGAGCACCTTCGTCGCGCCCGGGGTCGACGAGCCGAAGGGGTAGAAGACGCGGTCGCCCCACAGCGTCCAGTCGCCGAAGGAGACGAAGGCGTTGCCGTTGGTGCCCACGTGCAGGCGCCCGCCCAGCGACATCGTGGGCCCGCCGACCCCGCGCCCGGTCCCCCAGTGCCGGTCGCGCGTCCCGACCGACCCCTCGGGCATCTCGAGGCGCCGGCCGTCGACCTCCACCCAGCCGGTCACGGCGCCGAACCCCTCGAAGCCCGCCGTCACGTCGCCCCGTCGCCCCGGCGGGGTGCCGTGCGCGGAGTTCGAGAGCGGCTCCCGGAACACCTGCCGGGTGGTGTCGACGAAGCGGAGGTCCCAGCTGATCCCCCACGCGTTGGGCTCCAGCACGAAGCGCCACTCCCGCAGCCCGCGCACGATGCGCGGGGCGATCGGGCCCACCCGCAGGTCGGTGCGGTCCGCCCCGATCCGCCGGAAGCTGCGGACCGCGGTGTGCCGCCCGCCGTGGTTGACGACGGCGTACGCCTCGGCGCGGTCGAGGTTCGGGTAGAAGCTGCCGCCGGTCGCGACGAGCACCTCGCCGGCCGGGTCGTGGCAGATCACCCAGTACCGCTCGTAGGCCCGCGGGTCGCCGGTCCACACCACCCGGACCGGGTCCGGGGTCTGGTGGATCATGTGGTCGTCGGCGGGCGAGAGCGGGAACTGCTCGTCGAACCACGCGTCGGGTCCTGCCTGGGTCATGCCGGGTCCTCCTCCACGCGCTCGCGCAGGTAGCGGCCGATCTCGGCCCGGGCCCCGTCGTCGAGATCCGGGATCGCGGCGGCGAGCGCCGCGCGCAGTTCCTCCTGCCGCTCCAGCGGCCCCTTCCCGACGTCGGGTGGGGCGGCCTCGCCCAACAGCTCCGCCATCCGGGCGTTGTCGGCCACCGCGAACGGCACGACCCGGTCCCACGAGCGGCGCACCGTGCGCAGCAGCCGACGGGCGTTGACGAGGAGCTCCCGCGAGCCGTCGCCGAGACCGGGGTCGGCGGCGACGAGGTCCAGCAGCCGGTCGGCGCCGCCGAGCTGGTCGTCGATGGTCGGGCGCATCAGAACCCCCGGTTCACGTCGTCGAGCAGGGACCCGAGCACGCGACGGTGCGGGCGGTAGGGCTCGTCGCTGCGGCCCTCGAGGAACGCGCGCAGCCCGCTGACCTGCATCACGGCGGTCTTGAACGTCGAGAACGTGACCCACCAGCGCAGCGCCTCGCGGTCGACCGGCTCGCCGGTGACCTCCTCGTAGTGGCCGATCAGGTCGGCGGCCTCCCAGCGCCCGGGGATGGCGTGCTCGCCGGCGCGCAGCGGTTGCGTGACCCACCCGAGATCCTCGAGCGGATCCCCGAGGTGCGCGAGCTCCCAGTCGAGCAGGGCGGTGATCTCGACGCCACGGAGCAGCACGTTGCCGGGCTTGAAGTCGGCGTGCACGAGCACGGTGCGCCGGGAGCGCGGGGCGCGCTCGCGCAGGGCGACGAGGGCGAGCTCGAGCTCCGGGTGGGCGGCGAGCCGGTCGCGGCGCAGGATGCCCTCCCACCGGTCCAGCTCGTGGCGCGCCGCCTGCTCGCCGGGGTCGGTGAACAGCTCGCCGAGGCCGAGGGCCTTCCAGTCCGTGGCGTGCACACGGGCGAGCAGCTCGCACAGGGCCACCGCGATCGCCACCCGCTCCGCCTCGGGCCGGTCCCCGGTGAGCACCCGGTAGTCGCAGGTCCCGGGCAGCCGGCCCATCATCAGCGACGGGCTGCCGAACGCCGTCCCGTCGGCGTCGAGGGAGTGCGGGGGCGGGGTCGGCAGGTCGGCGTCGACGAGCGCGCCCAGCAGCGCGAACTCGAGCGCACGGTCGGTCTCGACCAACCCGCCGTCGGGATCGGAGCGCAGGATCAGCGGCTCGCGCGACCCGTCGTCGTGCCGGAGGTCGAACAGCCAGTTCTGGCGGGAGCGCCCGACGCCGGTGCGCCGGACGTCGACCACCCGGCCCGGGGCGTGCAGGAACGCCTCGAGCGCGGCGAGCGGGGTCACGCGGCCTCCTGTCCGAGGGTGTCGCGGTGGTGGGGCGCGGCGATCGCGGCGAGCGCCCGGGCCCGCTCGCGCAGCCCGCGCCCGCGCAGGTCGGCGACGCCGTGCTCGGTGACGACGACGTCGACGCACGAGCGCGGGGTGGTCACGGTGCCCGCGTGCAGGGTCGGGACGATGCGGGAGCGGCGGCCACGCTCGGCGGTCGCGGGGAGGATGACGACGGCGAGCCCGCCGGGGCTGCGTTGTGCGGCGCGCAGGAAGTCGGCCTGGCCGCCGATCCCGCCGACGTACCCGCGCGCGGTGGCCTCGGCGTTGACCGCGCCGCTCAGGTCGACCTCGAGGGCGGAGTTCACGGCGACCAGGCCGTCGACCGGGGTGTTGACCTCGGGCACGCCGACCATGCGGGCGTGCGCGGCGACGTGGGCGTAGAGCTCCGGGGAGCCGGCGGCCTCGCTGAGCACCGTCTCCGCCGGGTCGAGGGCGAGCAGCCAGTCGCCGACGAGCGTGGAGCGCACCCGCAGCCCCGTCCGGTCGGCGAGCGCCTCCCCCATCAGCTGCGGGACGGCGCCGAGCCCGAGCTGCAGCGCGGCGCCGTCGCCGACCAGCGCCGCCGCGTGCGCGGCGATCGCCCGGGCGACGTCGGTCGGCTCGGCGCGCGGCACGGTCGGCAGGGGCCGCGACGTCGCGACCGCCTCGTCGATCCGCGCGGGGTCCAGGGTCGGGCCGATCGTGGTGGGGAGGGCGTCGTTGACCTCGGCGACGATCACGTCGGCGTCGTCGACGAGCTCCGCGGTGTGGTCGACGGCGGCCGAGAAGCGGTGCCGCCCGTCGGCGTCGGGGGGCGAGACCTGCACGAGCAGGACGAGCCGGTTCCGCGGGCGGTGGCGCAGCTGGCGCGGGAGGTCGAGGAAGTGCACCGGCAGGACCTCGACGTCGTGGTCGCGCAGCGGTCCGAGTGCCCCGAACGACACGAGCCGCACCGGGGCCGGGACCGGTCCGCGCAGCACGTCGGAGTGGGACAGCCCGACGAACAGATCCACCGGTGCCGGGTCGTCGAGCAGGGCCCGCAGCAGCGGGGTCGGCTCCCCCACGCCCTGCCCGGCGACGACGAGGTCACCCGCCTGGAGACCGGACGAGAGCCTCACAGGATCGCCACCGGGGCGACCGGGCCCGCCGTCGAGCCGGCGAGCGGGATCGGCGCGACCACGACGAGGAACGTGGTGCGGCCGGTGGTGGCGAGCACGGACAGGTCGAGGTTCTCCAGCAGCGGCACCCCGTGGCGGTGCATCAGCTCCAGGTGCACCGGGAACGTGCCCGCGGCCGACGGCTGCACCTCGACGGCGTAGTTGTCGGCGCCGACCGTCGCGACGTCGTGCGCGGCGAGCCAGCGCGCCGCCTCGTCGTCGGGGCCGGGCTCGTCGTCGAAGTAGTCGGCCCGTCCGCCGCGCGACTCCCACCACCCGGTGCGGATCAGCACCACGTCGCCCGGCTGCGGCACGCCGCCCGGGTAGGCCGCCTCGAGCTCCGCGCGGCCCACGGCGTGCCGGGCGGGCAGCACCCCGAGGTCGACGAGGACGCCGCGGGCCGCGACCGGACGCAGGTGCTCGGCGCCGCAGCGGCTCGCGCCCTTCGTCGAGCGCGTCGAGGCCGCGGGGTGGCCGTTGTAGAGCTCGTCGCCGCTCCACGTGTGGGCCAGGGCGTCGAGGTGGGTCCCGGAGTGGGTGCCGAACTGGACGGTGTCCTCGGCGAACCGGAAGCCGTCGGGCGAGCGCGCCCCGGCCGCGTAGTCGCCGGCGTCGCGGTCCATGAACCGCTGCGGCGAGCGCCGGTGCGGCGGCACCCCGGCGCCGGGTCCGACGGGCTGGGCCAACGAGATGGTGCGGCCCTCGGTCACCAGGCCGGCGGCGGCCAGCGTCGCCCGCGCGTCGACGAGGTTCAGGGCGCCCGCCTGGTCGTCGGCACCCCAGCGTCCCCAGTTGGTCATCGGGCCTCCTCGACGGCGAGCTCGACGAGCGTCGACCGGGTGAGCTTCCCGGTCACGGTGCGCGGCAGCTCGGGCAGCACCACGACCCGGAACGGCACCTTGTAACCGGCGATGCCCTCCCGGCACCACGCCTGCAGCGTCTCCCCGTCGACCCCCTCGGTCACGGTGACGAACGCGATCACGACCTCTCCCCGGCTCGGGTGCGGGGCGCCGACGACCGCGACCTCGGCGACCGCCGGGTGGCCCGCGAGGTAGCTCTCCACCTCGGCCGGGGCGACGTTGATGCCCGACGTCTTGATCATGTCGGTGAGGCGGGCGCCGAACTCGACGTACCCGTCGTCGCGCACGAGCAGGCGGTCCCCGGTGCGGAACCAGCCGTCGGCCGTCATCACCGCCGCCGTCGCCTCGGGGGCGCCGAGGTAGCCGGGCATCACGTGCCCGCGGACCTGCAGCTCGCCGGCCTCACCGGTCGGGAGCACCCGGCCGTCGGGATCGACGGCCCGCACCTCGACCCCGTCGAGCGGCGGGCCCTGGCTGACCAGGCGCAGCTCCAGCGGTGCGTCGTGCGGGGTGACGCAGCAGTTGCCGTAGACCTCGGTGGAGCCGTAGACGTTGCACAGCTCCGGGACGTCGAGCTCGCGGACCGCGCGCTCGACCTCCTCGGGCCGTCCGATCGTCAGCCCCGTGCGCAGGCTCGTCACCGCGCGCACGCGCCCGGCCTGCGGGATCAGGGCGTCGACCATGGTCGGCAGCAGGTAGGCCGCGGTGCAGCGCTCGGCGGCGAGCAGGTCGGCCGCCTCCGCGGGGGCGAAGTGCTCCTGCACCACGAGGCACGCCCCGTGCGTCCACGTGGCGGGCAGGGCGTTCGCCGACCCGAAGCTCCAGAACAGCGGGGAGCCCAGCCACACCCGGTCCGCGGCCGAGAGCCCCATGCGGTCGCCGATCGAGGCGCCGTTGGCCAGCATGTCGCCCTGACACAGCGGTACGGCCTTCGGGCGGCTGGTGGAGCCGGACGTGTAGAGGACGAAGGCGACGTCGTCGGGCGTGCTGTGATCGGCGTCGGTCGGCCCGGCGGTCGCCAGCAGGCCGTCCCACTGCTCGCCGAGCACGATGACGCGCTCGAGCGCCGGGAACCGCTCCGAGCGACCGCCGTCGAGCACCTCCGGCACCAGGCGGCGCAGTTCGCCGAGGGTGTCGGTGGAGCGGGCGCGCTCGACCGTCACGAGCACGCGGCACGCGGAGGCGGCGAGCAGGTGCTCGAGGTCCCAGGCCTTGGACCAGGTGTTGAACGCGTCGACCCGGGCGCCCGCGCGCATCGCCCCGAGGGCGACGACGAGCCAGTCGGCCCGGTTGGGTGCCAGGAGGCCGACGCTCTCCCCCGCGTCCGCCAGCACCGTCGCCGCGCGGCGGGCCGCCTCGTCGAGCTCACCGAAGCTGAGCCGCCGCTCCCCCGCGACCAGGGCCGGCGCATCCGGGGTGCGGGCGGCGAGCTCGGCCACCAGGGACGGGAGCGTGGCGGCGGTCATCCGCGGGACTCCCCGACGACGGCGGCGGTCTTCGTCGCGTCGTGCTCGGCCATCAGGTCCCGTCCTGCCGTCTCGGGCAGCAGCGCGACGAGCACCAGCCCGCAGATCGCGGCGACGGCGGCCAGGAAGATGCCGGGCGCCCAGGTCAGCCCGGTCCCGACGACGAGGGCCGCGGCCACGAGTGGCCCGAAGCCCGACGGGGCGCCGACGCCGAGGTTGAAGCCGACCGAGCCGCTGGTCAGCCGGGTCGCGGCCGGGAACAGCTCGATGAGGATCAGCGAGGTGTTCGCGTTGATCGGCGCCTGGATCACGCCGAACACGAGCAGGGCGACGATGATCGCGACCGGGTCACCGGTGCTCATGAGCAGGAACATCGGGATCCCGAGGACAGTGTGCCCGAGACAGCCGAACAGCACGGTGCGGCGACGACCGAAGCGGTCGGAGAGCCGGCCGGCGATCGGGCACAGGGCCGCGTAGACGAGCAGGCCGGCACCGGTCAGCAGGACCGCGGTGAGCTGCGGGACCTTCACCGTCGCCGTCAGGAAGTTGATGACGTAGGAGCCGAGGAAGTAGAGGCCGACGCCGCAGATCCAGGAGAAGCAGAACGTCACGAGGATCGCCCGGGCCTGGTCGCGCCGGAACGCGTCGCGCACCCGGGCCCGCGGCAGGTCGGCGCGCCGCTCCAGCTCCTGGAAGACCGGGGTGTCCTCGAGCCGGCGCCGGATCCACACGCCGAACAGGCCGAGCGGCGCGGCGACGAGGAACGGGATGCGCCAGCCCCAGCTGCCGAGCTGCTCGGTGGACAGGAGCAGGCTGAGCACGAGCGCGAGCAGGCTGCCACCGACCAGGCCGAACGCCGCCGCCATCGAGGGGAAGCTGCCCCGGATGCCGCGCCGGCCCGGCGGGGCGGTCTCGATCAGGTAGGCCGAGCTCGCGCCCCACTCGCCGCCGACCGACACACCCTGGACGCAGCGCAGCAGCACGAGGAGCACCGGCGCCGCGACCCCGATCGTCGCGTACGTGGGCAGCACGCCGATCAGCGCGGTGGCCACTCCCATCACGGCGACGCTGATCGACAGCGAGAGCCGGCGCCCGGCGCGGTCGCCGATGATGCCGAAGACCAGTCCGCCGAGCGGGCGCATGAGGAACGCGACCCCGAAGACGGCGAGCGAGGACAGCAGCTGCGAGCTCGGGCTCGCCTCGGGGAAGAACTGCTTCCCGACGACGACGGCGAAGAAGCCGTAGAGCGCGAAGTCGAAGTACTCGAGGACGTTGCCGATGATGCAGGCGGCGGCGACCCGTCGCTGCTCGCCCCGTGCCGCTGTGGTGCCCGCCATTGGCCGCCGCCTTCGGAATCCCGTCGTCGTCTTCGATATCTCGAAGCTCGCCCCCGGACTGTAGGCCGCGGGTCCCGGCGCGGTCTAGGGTCCTTCGACATGTCGGGGTCGAGCTTCGGGAACTCGAAAGGGCCGCTGGCCGGGGTGCGTGTCGTGGAGGTCGCGGGCATCGGCCCCGCGCCCTTCTGCGCGATGGTGCTCGCCGACCTCGGGGCCGAGGTCGTGCGCCTCGACCGCGCGAGCGCGGGGCCGTCCGGCGGTGGGGTCGACGCCCTGACCGACGGCATCATGGGCCGCGGCCGCCGATCGGTCGCCGTGGACCTCAAGCACCCGGACGGGCTCGCCGTCGCGCTCGCCCTGCTCGACTCCGCCGACGCGCTCGTCGAGGGCTTCCGGCCCGGCGTCATGGAACGGCTGGGGCTCGGCCCCGACGTCGTCCTCGGCCGGAACCCGGCCCTGGTGTACGGCCGGCTCACCGGGTGGGGGCAGGACGGGCCGCTCGCGCAGGCCGTGGGGCACGACCTCAACTACATCGCCGTGGCGGGCGCCCTGGCTCCGCTCGGACGAGCGGGCGCCCCGCCGGCACCGCCCCTCAACGTGCTCGGCGACTTCGCCGGCGGCGGGCTCGTGCTGGCCCTCGGCATCGCGGCGGCGCTCGTGGACGCGCGGCGCAGCGGGGTCGGCCAGGTGGTCGACGCGGCGATGGTCGACGGCGCCGCGTACCTCATGACGATGATGTACGAGCTGCTCGGGCGGGGTGCCTGGACCGAGGCGCGGCAGTCGAACGCGAACGACGGCGGGGCGCACTTCTACGACGTCTACGCGTGCGCCGACGGTCGGTTCGTCTCCGTCGCGGCGATGGAACCGCGGTTCTACGCGGCCCTGACCGAGCGGCTCGGGCTGGACGACCTCCCCGACCAGTGGGACCCGTCGACCTGGCCCGCCTCGAGCGCCCGTCTCGCCGAGGTGTTCGCCACCCGGACCCGGGACGAGTGGGCGGCCCTGTTCGAGGGCACCGACGCGTGTGTCGCGCCGGTGCTGGAGATGAGCGAGGCCCCCTCGCACCCACACCTCGCCGCCCGCGGGACGTTCGCCGCCGTGGGCGGGGTCGTGCAGCCGGCGCCGGCCCCGCGCTTCTCCCGGACGCCGACGACGGCGGGAGCGCCGGCGGCGGCGGTCGGCGAACACACCGGGGAGGTGCTGCGCGCGCTCGGGTACGCCGACGACCGCATCGCGGCGCTACGCGCGGCGGGTGCGGTGCGCTGAGCGCTCGTCCGTCCCGGGACTACGGCATTCGCCGGGCGGCACTACGGCACCTCGCCGGAAGCGCTGCCCCGGGGGATCCGCCCCGCACTAGCGTCCGGCCACACCCGCTCCTGCCCCGGTGAGGACGCCGCGATGAGCCAGCCGCAGTACCCGTACTCCGCGCCGCAGCCCGGCGGCTACGGACCCCCGGTGCCGCCGCGCACCGGGGCGCCGGTCGGCTACGGCGCGCCGATGCCACCCGGGCCTCCCGGGCCGCCCCCCAGGTCTCCCCCGCCCTCGCGCGGCACGAACGTCATGGCGGTCCTCGCGATCGTCTTCGCGTTCCTGTTCGCGCCGCTCGGCATCGTGTTCGGCGTCGTCGGGCGACGGCAGACCGCGCGCACCGGGCAGCCGGGCCGCGGGTTGGCGACGACGGGGCTCGTGCTCTCGGTCGTCTTCCTCCTGCTCGGGATCGCGGCGACGGTGTACGTCACCGTCCTCGCCGGGCAGGTCCTGCGCTCCGTCCCGACGACGGCGCCGGACCTGCCCGCCGCCTCGGCCCCCGCCGATCCGTCCCCCGCCGATCCCTCCCCCGCCGATCCCTCCCCCGCCGGCCCGACACCCGCGGTCACCGGACCGGTCGGGCCGGGCACCGTGGCGGTCGCCGACGGCGACTACGGCCCCGAGCTGCCGTCCGACGCGCTCGCCGCCGAGGTGGGCACGCGCACCGGCGCCTCCGACGTCATCTGCCCCGGGTACCTGCCCGCCCAGGTCGCCGGCACCTCCACGTGCGACGGCACGCTCGACGGGCAGGCCGCCCGCTTCCGCGCGACCGTGACGGCGGTGAACGGCGCCGAGGCGTCGATCGACATCACGCGGGAGCAGTAGGGCACGGCCGCTCCGCCGTCCTGTCGCGGCCTTCCGACAGCCCGTGCCGGCCTCGTCGCAGTGATTCAGCGCGACAAGGCGCGGAGGGACGGGCGATTCCCCGCGACCGGACGCGCGCGTCGCGGCCCGGAGAAGATCGTGTTTCCGCTCAGCCTGGGACTGTCACGGCCAGGCTGAGCGGGCGGGGACGTGCGACGGTGGGTGACGGACCGGATCGGTCCCGTGAACCAGAGGCGGGTATGTCCACCACCATTCCCCTGACCATCACGGTCGACGGCGAGCCACGAGACCTCGACGTCGACCCCCGTACGACCCTCCTGGACGCCCTGCGTGACCGGCTCGGCGTCACGAGCACGAAGAAGGGCTGCGACCACGGCCAGTGCGGCGCGTGCACCGTGCTGCTCGACGGCCGGCGCGTGCTGGCGTGCCTGACGCTCGCCGTCGCGAAGGACGGCGCGGACGTCGTCACGGCCAACGGCCTCGCCACCGACGGCGAGCTGCACCCCGTGACCGAGGCGTTCCTCGCGAACGACGCCTACCAGTGCGGCTACTGCACCCCGGGCCAGATCTGCTCGGCGGTCGGGGCGATCGACGAGGCCCGGCAGGGCATGCCGAGCGCGGTGACCTCCGACCTCACCGGCGAGGTCACGCTGGACCGCACGGAGATCGCCGAGCGCATGAGCGGCAACCTCTGCCGGTGCGCGGCCTACGTGAACATCGTGTCGGCGGTCGAGGAGGCGTCCCGCGCATGAAGCCGTTCACCTACGCCCGGCCGTCCGAGGCGTCCGAGGCCGTCGCCGCGCTCGCGGCCGACCCCGACGCCCGCTTCCTCGCCGGCGGCACCAACCTGCTCGACCACCTCAAGCTCGGCGTCGTCGAGCCGTCGCAGCTCGTCGACGTCAACCGCGTCACGAGCACGGCGATCGAGGACCTCCCCGACGGGGGCCTGCGCATCGGTGCGGGCGTCCCCAACTCCGACCTCGCGGCCGACCCGCGGGTCCGGGAGCGCTACCCGGCGGTCGCCGCGGCGATCCTCGCGGGTGCGTCGGGGCAGCTGCGCAACATGGCCTCGACCGGCGGGAACCTGCTGCAGCGCACCCGGTGCGTCTACTTCGCCGACCCGACGACGCCGTGCACCAAGCGCGACCTCTCCCAGGGCTGCTCGGCCCGCGAGGGCTGGGCCCGCTACCACGCGATCCTGGGCACCGCGGCCGACGGCTGCATCGCGACCCACCCGTCCGACCTGGCGGTCGCCCTCGTCGCCGTCGACGCGCAGGTGCAGGTGCTCGGTCCCGACGGAGCGCGCACGATCCCGATCGGCGAGCTCCACCGGCTGCCCGGTGACGACCCGACGCGCGACACCGTCCTCGCCCACGGTGACCTGATCACCGCGGTCGACCTCCCCGCCCCCACACCCGCCGTCCGGAACTCGACCTACCGGAAGGTGCGCGACCGGGCGTCGTACGCGTTCGCCCTCGTGAGCGCCGCGGTGGCGCTGGAGGTGCGCGACGGCACGGTCGCCGACGTGCGGATCGCTCTCGGCGGGGTCGCCCACAAGCCGTGGCGGGCCACCGTCGCCGAGGCGGCCCTGCGCGGGCGCCCGGCCACCGACGACGAGTTCCGCGCTGCGATCGCGGCGGAGCTCGACGCGGCGGAGCCGGTCCGGAGCCCGCTCGGCGGCAACACGTTCAAGCTCCCGCTGGTGACCGGCACGGTCGTCAGCACCCTGCGAGGCCTGGCCGGAGGTACGGCATGACGACGATGGACGCCCGCAGCATGGGCACCTCGGTCCGTCGGATCGAGGGCCCGGACAAGGTCACCGGCACCGCGACGTACGCGGGTGACTCCGTGGCCGACGGGACGCTCGTGCTCCACCCGGTGCAGGCGGGCGTGGCGCGCGGCGAGATCACGGCGATCGACACCGCGGCGGCGCAGGCCCTGCCCGGGGTCGTCGCGGTGCTCACCCACCGCGACGCGCCGACGCTCGGCGACACCGGCGACCCCGAGCACCGGGTCCTGCAGGGCACGACGATCCACCACCGCGGCCAGTACGTCGCCGCGGTCCTCGCCGAGCACGCGGAGGTCGCGGCCGAGGCGGCGCGGCTCGTCGTCGTGACCGTGGACGAGAACCCGTCGACGACCGGCTTCGACCCGGACGCCCAGGCCTACACCCCGTCGGCGCTGGCCAACGGGCAGCCGCCCGACTCCGGCGTGGGCGATCCGGACGCGGCCCTGGCCGCGGCACCCGTCGTCGTGCGGGCCTCGTACGCGACGCCGATGGAGCACCACAACCCGATGGAGCCGCACACGACCACGGCGACGTGGGTCGACGGGCGGATCGAGGTGTTCGAGGCGACCCAGGGCGTGGAGTCCTCCCGGCAGACGCTGGCGACGTTGTTCGACGCCGAGGTCGTGGTGCACGCCTCGCACGTCGGCGGCGGGTTCGGGTCGAAGGGCCTGCACGCCGGCACGGTGCTCGCGGTGCTCGCCGCGCGGACGGTGCCGGGCCGGCCGGTGCGGTTCGCACTGGGCCGCCGGCAGATGTTCGAGACCGTCGGCTACCGCCCGGCGACCGTCCAGCACATGGCGCTGGGTGCCTCGCGGGACGGGCGGCTGGAGGTCGTCACCCACGACGTCGTCGGCGCGACCGCGCGCTACAAGGAGTTCGTGGAGCCGGCCGGCGGGTCGACCCGGTCGATGTACGCGGCCCCGCACCGCCGGACCTCGCACCGGGCGGTCCCGCTCGACCTCGACGGGCCCACGTACATGCGCGGTCCGGGCGAGGCCCCGGGCAGCTTCGGGCTGGAGTGCGCGATGGACGAGCTGGCGGTCGCGCTCGACCTCGACCCGATCGACCTGCGGGTGCGCAACGAGCCCGAGGTGCACCCGGAGAACGGGCTGCCGTTCTCCTCGCGCGGTCTGGTCGAGTGCCTGCACGCCGGGGCCGAGCGGTTCGGCTGGTCGAGCTGGGACCGCACGCCACGGCGCCGGCTGGTCGACGGCTGGTGGCACGGCGTCGGCGTCGGCTGCGGGACCTTCCCGACCCTCCGCTTCCCGGGATCCGCGGCCGAGATCACCTTCACGGGCGGCCGCTACGTCGTGGCGATCGGGGCGGCCGACATCGGGCAGGGTGCGCGCACCGTGCTCACCCAGATCGCCGCGGACGCACTGGGCGTCGACGTCGGGTCGATCACGGTGGAGATCGGGTCGACGCAGGTGCCGGTCGGGTCGATCGCCGGTGGGTCGGCGGGCACGGCGTCGTGGGGCTCGACGGTGGTCGAGGCGGCCGACCGGTTCCGCGACAAGTACGGGGAGAACCCGGACGACGGCGACCACGCCGACGCCGCCACCCCGGACAACCCCTGGGCCGGGGAGTACGCGATGGCGGCCTACTGCGCGCAGTTCGCCGAGGTGGCGGTGCACGCCGACACCGGCGAGATCCGCGTCCCGCGCCTGCTCGGCATGTTCGGCGTCGGTCGCATCCTCAACCCGACCCTCGGCCGGTCGCAGCTGCAGGGCGGGATGGTGTGGGGGCTGTCGATGGCCCTGCACGAGGAGAGCGTGGTCGACCCCCGCTTCGGCGAGGTGATCAACCACGACTTCGCCGGCTACCACGTCGCGTCGAACGCGGACGTGCGCGTCGTCGAGGCCGAGTGGATCGACGAGGACGACCCCTACATCAACCCGATGGGCGCGAAGGGCATCGGGGAGATCGGGATCGTCGGGGTGTCCGCCGCGATCGCCAACGCCGCGTACCACGCGACGGGCGTGCGGGTGCGGTCGTTGCCGATCACCTGCGACGACTTCCTGACGTCGGGTCTGCTCTAGCGGCGTGCTACCCGGTGGTGCCGCGGTCGCGGCGGTGGACGAGGGCCCACCAGTCCGCGTCCCAGGCCCGCATGCGGCCGCGGTCGAGGGTCAACCGCACCGCGAGCACCACCGAGCCGAGCACCAGGATCGCCCCGACCAGCGCCCCGACCCCGTCGACGACTCCCTCGACGGTCGCGTCGGTGGCGCTGGCGGGTGGGATCACGGGCCGGTCGTCGGCGCCGACCCACAGCTGCAGGTGGTCCCCCGGCTCGAGTGACGGCGCGGCGGGGACGGCCGCGACGTGGCGGGCGAGGTCGGGGTCGACCCACGCGACGTCGACGTCGGAGAGCCCGCCCGTGTAGCCGACGGCGGGGCTGGTCGCGGTGGGCGCCTCGAGCACGACGGCGTCGACGGGGTGGGCGGTCGAGCGGGTGACGGCGGCCGCCTCCCGGGCGTCCTCCGCCCCGCGCTGGCCGAGCACGAACGTGCACGGGAGCACGAGGAGCACGAGGACGACGGCGAACCGCAGCACCGCCGTCTCGATCCGGTCCGACCGCCGTCGCAGCGCACTCGGGCGCGGGAACAGCGCCGTCCGGACCCGACCGAGCGCGTGCACCGTCCCCATGTCCCAGGAGATTCCCTGCGGGCCGAGGAGCCAGTCCACGGTGTGACGGAACGCAACGAATCAGCCCGGACGCGGGTCAGCCGGTCACGCTCAGTCGCACAACTCCTGCGCCCGTGACTCCCGGAACGACTCACCGTGCTGCGGGAAGTACCAGGTCACGCGGCGGTAGGCCTCGTCGCCGTCGCAGTCCCCGAGGTCGAACGCGACGACGGTGGCGCGGTCCTGCACGCCCGGGGCGTCCGGCTCGTCGCCCGGCCGGTAGAGCGCGGTGCCGCGGCCCGTGGCGCGGTCCTCGCCCCAGTCCTCCCAGGTGATGCCGGTGACGAGCCCGCGGTCGCTGCCGCCGTCGATCTCGGCGGGCTGCACCGCGCCGTAGCCGCGCTGCGATCCCCGGGAGCGGCCGAGCGGCGGACCGTCCTGGCTGCGCGTGCTCGTCGTCGGGACGATCGGCGGGCCCGCGACCGGCAGCGGCGCCGCGGTGCTCGTCGTGGTCGTCGCCGCGGCCGTCGTCGTCACGGTGGGTGCGGTGGCGGTCGTGGCGGCCGGGGTCAGGGCCCCCCGGGCCAGCCAGCCGCCCGCCGCCCCGAGCGCCAGCAGGAGCAGGCCGGCCAGCGCGAGGGCCGGCCACCGGGACCTCCCGACGGCGGGTGTGGGCGGGTCACGAGGGGGGGCGTGGGTTCGGCCGTGGGGCCGGCCGTGGTCACGGGTCCGGCCGGGTCGGCGGCGGCCACGGGGCCGGTCGGCGGCATCCGGACCGTGAGCGGCTCACCGGTCGGTGGCGTGTCGCCACGTGGATCGGCCACTCCGCCTCCTCCCGGTCCTTCCGGTCCTTCCGGTCGACGCACCCGGTCGAACGTGCGGCGGAGTATGCCGTTCGTCCGGTCGCACGGTCGAGCACCCCGGGGAGGCCGATTCCGCGAGCGTGGCGCCCTCCTGTCGTCCGACGTCAGCGGTGGGCCACCGCTGACCCCGGCGCACGGCTCAGCCCGGCGCCTGCGCGCGGAGCAGGTCGCCACGGCTGACCATCCCCACCACGCGGTCGTCGGCACCCAGCACCGGCAGCGACCGGAACCGGCGGCGCACCATCGCCTTCGCGACCTTGGGCAGCGGCACGTCGTGCCGCACGGCCGTCGCGCCGGTCGTCATGGCCTCGCCGCACGTGCGCGGCGCGGGGCCGCGACCGGAGAGCCGGTCGGGCAGCAGGTCGGCCTCGCTGACGACGCCGAGCAGGCGGTCGTCGTCGTCGAGCACCGGCAGCGCCGACAACCGCTGCGCGGAGAGCCACGCGGCCGCGTCGGCGACCGGGGTCGACCCGGCCGCCACCCAGCAGTCGTCGATCGGGGTCATGACGTCGCCCGCCACCGTGCCGATCCGGGGCCGGTCGGGCGGCGGCACGTCCAGGTCGACGTCGGGGGTGCCGAGCAACCGGTCGAGCAGGGAGCGGCGTTCCGGGGTGCGCAGCAGGTCGCCGCGGGTGACGATCCCGACCAGCAGGCCCCGCTCCACCACCGGCAGCACCCGCACCTCGCCGTAGCGGCGCATGCGGTGCGCGACGATCCCGACGAGCGTGTCCGGGCCGACCGTCATGGGCTCGCGGGTCATGAACTCGGCGACCCGCGCCCCGGCGCGGCCCTCGACCTCGGCGCGCAGCAGGTCCAGCGTCGTCACGATCCCGAGCAGCCGGCCGCCTCCGTCGGTCACGGGGAGCGCGGAGAAGCGGTTGCCGGTCAGCAGCGCGCGGGCGTCCCCGAGCGGCGTGCCCGGCGAGACGGTGACGACGCCCCGGGTCATCACCGCACTCGCGCCGCACACCCCGAGGTTCTACCGTCCGTAGGTGATCGACGCACCCGTCGTCTCGAGCTGGTCGCGCGAGAAGGGCGTGCTGTCGGCGATGCTGCGGCCCACCCCGACCCGGTAGACGGAGTCGTTCGCGGGCACGGCGGTGAACAGCACGTCGAACCGGCAGCCGTCGGCGAACGGGGTGCTCGACCCCCACCGGTCCACCGCGTAGCCCGTCTGCGGCACGGCCGCGGACCCCACCACGGTCCCGTCGGCGTCGAAGATCGACATCGTCCACCCCGACACCGGCTGTGCCGTGCAGGGCGCCCCGGGCAGGGTCGCTCCGGACACGGCGACCACCACCGTCCCCTGCACCGTCATCGTCCGGCCCGCCTTGTCCAGCAGTGCGGCGGTCGTCCCGACGACGGCGACCACGGCCACCACCGCGGCCACGACCCACCGGACCCACCGGACCCCGCGCCCGCGCCGTGCCGGGGCGGGCGCGGCGGGCGGCTCGGCGTCGAGCCAGCGGATCCCGCTCGGTGGCGTCGGGGTCCAGGGGGCGAGCGGCTCCGACGGGCGCCGCGGCTCCGGGATGCTGCCGACGGCGGGGGTGGTCCGGTCGAGCTGGGTCACGTCGCCTCCCGTTACCGGGGATCCCGGTGTCGGGGTCGACGTTAGGTCATGGTATTGCGCAGGTGCCTGCCGAAGTAGACGACGTGCACCGAGCGGGTGCGTTCGACCCAGGTGAAGTAGATGCGCGGCGCCAGACCCGCCGAGGAGATCTTGATGTGGGACTCCACGACCCGGCGCTCGCCGTCGACGTCGAAGGTCCGCGTGTCGGGCCAGCGGTCCATCACCGACTTCGACTCCCGCATCGCGAGCTTGCGGGGGCTCGCCGGCCAGGCCATCGGGTGCCCGGAGTTCCAGCACCACTGGAAGAAGTCGGCCTCGACCCCGTCGCGGGACCGGGCGCGGGAGTACCAGGCCAGGGCCCGCAGCGCCCGCCACGCCTGCTCACCCCACGCCGCCCCTGCGGACTGGCGGTCGAGCAGCTCCAGGTCGACCCCGGCCGTCGTCGGGAACACGAGGTAGCGGCCGAGGTGCTTGCGGGCGAGAGCGGCGGCGTCGGTGCAGTCGCGGGCGTGCACGGGTGCGACGTCGAGTTCCTCGACCCCGGCCTCGGCCTGCTCGCCGCGCAGGCGGGCAAGGTCGGCGGTGAGCGCGCGCAGCTGGTCGCGCAGGCTCGCGACCTCGTGCTCCAGGTCGCCGTACTCCTCCATCACGCCCTCGGACAGCGAGCGTTCGGCGGCCAGGTCCTGCTCGAGGTCGGCGATGCGGGCGGTCGCCCTCTCCAGGGTCGCGCCGACCTCGGCGGGGGCCTGCGCGTCGAGGTGGGCGCGGGCCCGGTCGTAGGAGTCGGGGGGCCGGCGACCCGTGGACAGCGGCGCGACGAGACCCGCGACGATCCGTCCGGCCAGGCCGGGCTTGGTCCAGAAGCGCTCGGCGCGGACGTCGAGGCGGTGGTCGTCGGTGCCGCCGCCGTCGTCGCTCTCGGCCGGGTCGAAGCCCGGCAGGTACACGCGCAACCCGCCCGGGCCGATCGCGGAGGCCTCCCCGAGGGCGTCGGCGAGTGCCGACCCGCCGTCGGGATCGATCACCGCCACCGGCGCGAGCCCCGCGACGTCACGCACGGTGCGGCGCACCACCGCGTCGAGGACCCGCCCGTCGTCGACCGCGACGTCGTCCCCGAGGTCGGCCAGGACGACGACGGGGACGTCCCGGTCGGCGAGAGTCACGAGGTCCGCGAGCTCCTCGGCGCCGTCGCGGCCGCGGAAACGCATGGGGCCGGCCCGCAGCGGGACCCCCCGTCGCGCGGCCTTGGTCGCGGTCAGCAGATCGCCGACGAAGATCGGCGGACGCGGGACGATCGGCTCGTTGGGATGGTGGGTGGAGGCGTCGACGTCGACCCACACCCACGCGCGGGCACCCTCGTGCTCGACGGTCCCGCCCGACCAGGTGCGCAGCGTCGTGGTCCACCGGATGCCGTCGCGGCGGTTCGCGATGAACACCGCGCGGACGATGGCGGTGATCTTCGTGTCGGTCGGGTCGCGGTGGACGTCGCGACGCAGCGTGTAGCGGTCCTGCTTGCTGGTGCGGATGCGGCCGGACTCGGTGAGCGGGCGGTGGTCCCGCTCGGCGGCACGCTCGGCCCACCGCGTGAAGGCGTCGTCGGCGAGCTCGACCGCGGCGGGATCGTCGGAGCCCCAGATCGCGCGGTACAGCGTGCCCATGCCCCTCCCCCGTCGTCGGTGGTCCCGGACAGGATCGTGGCATCCCGCCGCGTTGGCCAGTTCCCGACGTCGCTCCGGTCAGGAGGACGCGATGGCCTCGACCTCCCAGCGCCCCTCGCCCTGCAGCGCCAGCCGCCGCTCGTGGAAGGCCTCCAGGCTCGACCGGTGCCCCACGCTGACGAGGACCAGGGCGGGGAGCTCCGCCCGGACGAGCGTGTAGAGCTCGTGCTCGAGCCCCTCGTCGAGCGCCGCGGTCGCCTCGTCGAGGAACACCACGTCGGGCCGCGCGAGCACGAGCCGGGCGAAGCCGAGACGCTGCTGCTCACCGGGCGAGAGCGTGCGCCACCAGACCTCGTCGTCGTCGAGCCGGTCCGCGAGGTGGCCGAGGGCGACGGCCCGCAGGACACGCCACGCCTCGTCGTCGGGGACCGTCTCGGGCGGGTTGGGGTAGGCCAGCGCCGTGCGCAGGGACCCGAGCGGGAGGTAGGGCTGCTGCGACAGGAACATCGAGCGCGGCCCCCCGGGGCGCTCGACCGTGCCCTCGGCGTAGGGCCAGAGGTCGGCGAGGCTGCGGAGCAGCGTGGTCTTCCCGTAGCCGGAGCGGCCGGTGATGAGCAGGGTGTCCGCCTGCGCCAGCGTGAGGTCGAGGTCCTCGACGAGGACGGTGCCGTCGGGCGTCCGCACCGTGAGGTCGCTGACGGAGACGCCGTCGGTCCGGTCCCCCGCGGTGACGGTCGGGAGGTCGCGCGCCTGCTGGTCCGCGTCGAGCAGCCCGGTGAGGCGGTCGAGCACGGCGCGGTAGCTCGCGAACGTGTCGTAGGCGTTGCGGAAGAAGCTGAGGGAGTCGTGGACCTGGCCGAACGCCTGCGCGGTCTGCTGGATGTCCCCGAGGCTGATCTGCTGGGCGAAGAAGCGCGGCGCCTGCAGGATGATCGGGAACACCTGCGAGATCTGGGTGACGACGAGGTTGAAGCCGTTGAACTTGAGGGTCCGGATCACGATCTGCCAGTAGTTGGCGATCACGTCGGAGAACCGGCCGTCGAGGGTGCGCCGCTCGACCGGCTCGCCGCGGTAGAAGGCGATGTTCTCGGCGTTGTCACGGACCCGCACGAGCGCGTACCGGTAGTAGGCGCCGAGGCCCTCGTTGAGGAAGTTCAGCCGGATCAGCGGCTTGCCGATCCGGAAGGCGAACACCGTCGCGACGATGACGTACAGGAACGCGATGAACGTCATCGCGCGCGGGATCTCGACGCCCAGCAGCGTGAACGGCCCGGAGAGCTGCCACAGGATGATCGTGAACGAGGGCAGCGTGACCAGCGCCTGCACCGCCCCGCTCGGTCCGATCGACAGCGAGTACGAGGTCTGGGCGAAGGACGCGATGTCCTCCTGGATGCGCTGGTCGGGGTTGTCGACCTGCGTCGGGGAGAACCGCGACCGGTGGTACACCCGGTCGCCGAGCCAGTCGCCCAGGAACCGGTCGGTGAGGTACTCCCACAGTCGGATGAGGAAGCGCTGCCCGACGTAGTACGTCACCAGGGCCTCGGCGACCGACAAAGCCGCGATCACCGCGAAGATGCCCAGCGACCGCCAGAACGCACCCGCGTCGAGGTTCTGCAGCGCCGTGTACAGGTCGTTCGTCTGGTAGGTGTAGAGGATCGTCAGCCGCACCTGCAGCACCACGAGGGCGAGCAGGGCGAGCACGTAGAGCACCGGGCGGTAGCGGTCGGGGCTGGTCCGGGGATCGATCCAGGGGCCGGCGAGGCGCCAGAACTGCCGGCCCCACGTCAGGGACCGCATGATGATCGTCGCGACGATCGCGAACCCGATGACCGTCGCGACCCACACGCCCGCGATCCAGCCCAGGCTCGTGAGCCACTCCGTGCCCCAGTCGACCGATTCCACCGCATTCCCCCAGCTCGCCGCCGTGATCCTTGTGGCGCGGGAGAGTAGCGACGGGGTCTGACGGTGGTGTTACTGGCAGGCTGTCCGGCCGGACCCGTCGTCGGGAGGGAGAGCACGTGGCTCGGTCGCCGTTCGGTGAGCTCCCGGAGTCCGACCTACCCGACGACGGGTACTGGCCCGGAGAGCGCACGACCTGGGGCGGGCGCGGGCGGGTCCCGGTGTTCGTGGTGCTGGGCGTGCTCGCGGCGGTGCTGGTCGTGGTGCTGGCGCTGACGTTCCTGTCGGACTCGGACGCCGGGTCGGGCACGGCGGCGGTCGGCGGGCCGCCCCCGCCGGTGCTCGCGAGCGAGGGGGTGACCCCCGGGACGCCGGTGCAGCTCGGTGGCTACTCCTACACGCTCGGGGTCGGCCCGTTCGCGGCGAGCGCGCGCGGCTCGACGGCGGGCTCGCACCTGCTCCTGGCGCCCCTGGTCGTGCGGAACACCTCGGGCGCCCCGGCGCCGAACCCGCTCACCTCCCTGCGGGTGCAGGTGGCGCTGGCCGCGCTGCCGGCGTCGGTCACGACCGGCCCCTCGGCCGTGCTGTGCCAGAACCGCCCGGCGGTGTCCCCGCTCGGCTCGGGCCCGGCGTCGTACCCGGGCCTGCCGGCCGACGCGTGCGTCCTCGAGGCGCGGACCTCGGGGGCGGGCGGAGCCGCGATGCTCGCACCGGACGAGGAGGCGCGCGGGACGCTGCTCTCCAGCCCGGTGCCCGATGCCGTCACCGACACGTCCGCGTCCGTCTGGACCGAGCGGACGCCCGGGGTGTGGCAGCGGATCGGCTGAGCCCCGTCCCGCGGGTGGGAACCGGACCCGTACGGCGTCGCCCTGCCCCGGGCGGTGACGCCACACGGGTCCGGCCCCGGACGGGCCCGTCGATCTCAGTGGCACGGAGCGCCCGTACGGGCACCGCATGCCACTGAAATCCGGACCCGTCGGGGCGGGCCGCCCCCCTCGCGCCGGCCCGCCCGGTCCTCCGGGGGGGTCACATGATGCTGGACAGGATCGTCTCGGTGCCGGCGCCGGAGTCGGCACCGGGGACCTGGTCGGACGACGTGCCGCCGGCGTCGCCCGGGTCCTCGTCGCTCGACTGACCGCCGTCGGGGGTGGCGTCCTCGTCCCCGGGCAGCGACGGGAGGCCGTCGGACGCAGGGTCGGTGTCGCCGGCCCCCGGGTCGGTGTCGCCAGCAGCCGGGTCCGTGTCTCCAGCCCCCGGATCGGTGTCACCGGCCCCCGGGTCGGTGTCGCCAGCCCCCGGGTCGGTGTCGCCAGCCCCCGGGTCGGTGTCGCCAGCCCCCGGGTCGGTGTCGCCAGCCCCCGGGTCGGTGTCGCCAGCCCCCGGATCGGTGTCGCCAGCCCCCGGGTCGGTGTCACCCGCGCCGGGCGTCGGGCCCGGGTCGGTCGCGTCGCCCGGCGTGCCCGGCAGGTCGGGCAGCCCCGGCAGGTCGGGAAGCCCCGGCAGCATGCTGCCCGGCCCCTGCGGCTCCGGGTGCTCGGGAGCGTGGTGCCCGGGCTCGTCGTGGCCGTGGTGCTTCCCGCCGTGCCCGTGCTTGCCGCTGTGCTTGCCGTGCCCGTGCCCGCAGCCGCACTCGTGGCCGTCGTGCTGCCCGTCGTGCTCGGTGGTGGTCGTCGACTGCTCGGGCAGCTCGCCGGCGAGCGCGACGCCGGTGCCGCCACCGGCGACCGTCAGCGCCGCGACGGCGGCGAAGGCACCGCGTCCGGCGATGGTGGCGAGCCGGCCGTCGCGACGGCGGGGAGTGCTGTGTGCACCCATGAGGTCCTCCTCGTTCGTCCCTGGACATCGCACGGCAGGAGGACCCGGTGTCCCCCGAACCGGGAAACGACGGTCACGGACCGTCGCCTGATGCAGATAACGAAGCGATCACGGACGGGTGACGCCGATCTCTGCCGAAAAGCACGAAATCGGTCGGACAGGGCCCTGAGCAGGACGAACACCATTGACGCACACGTTCTCCGGACCCCGACGAATTGTCACCGGAGACGGAGCCGAACGAATTACCCGAACACGACCGGTTGTATGCGCGTCTGCGGCGACCATTCCATGATCGACCTCCGCGACCGCACCGCACCCGCCGTCGGGACCCACCCGTCGTCGCGGAAAGGTTCCGGAAAGGTCGGCCCGGTTCGATCTGACGGTGGATGCATGCCGGGAGGGGACGCTCTCAGGGCGCCCGGCGGAGTCCGAGGGGGAACGGGGGTCCCGGGGTGTCGGAGGGCTGCCCCGGGGCCGTCCTCCCCGTCATCTCCGCGAGGTCCTCGGCCGCGTCCGCCCAGGGCGTCCAGCCGAGCGCGGTCGCCGTGGCGGTGGCCGCCCGGAAGTGCCGGAGGGCCGCCGCGAGGTCGCCGCGGGCCGCGAACGCGAGGCCACGGTAGAGATCGACGGGCCCGAGGAACGTCGCACCGATGCCCACGACGACGGTGCCGCCCGGGTCGTCCGGGAGCGCCGCCAGGACGAGGTCGGCGGTGGGGCGGTCGTCGAGGGCGAACGCGACGCAGGCGGCCAGGCAGAGCCCGACGCGATCGAACAGTCCCGACTCCCGGCCCTCCCGGCGCCGGTGGAACTCGGCGAGGTGGGCGGCGGCCGTCGGAGGGTCGCCGCCCTGCACCGCGTCGACCGCCGCGCAGGCCGCCCACGCGGGCACGTGCGGGTAGTCCTGCGCGGTCCGCGCGGGCAGGCCGCCGAGCACGGGCAGGCTCCCGGTCAGCAGGTGGCGGATCGCCAGGTGCGACCCGAAGGCGCCGAGGGCGTCGGCGATGCCCAGTTCGGCGCCGCGCTGGAACGCCTCCTGCGCCGCCTGGTCGGACTCCTCGACCTTGCCCGATGCCAGCATCACCGAGGCCTCGATCAGGCGCGCCGCCCACATCGTGCGCGGGCGGTGCCGGCGCTCGGCCTCGGGCGCCAGGACCGCGTGCAGCTCCAGGGCCTCGTCGAGGTCCCCGCTGCCGACCAGGGCCGCGACCAGCAGTTCGTCGGCCTCGAACCGCAACGCGGTGACGTCGGCCGCGCGAGCGAGCCGGGCCGCGCGACGGGCGGTGGCGACGCGCTCCGCCGACGGGACCGACAGGCCGAGCTGCAGGTAGGCCTCCGTGACCGCCACCTCGGCGGCGAGCACCGGCTCGGCGGCGGACTCCCCCAGCGCGATCAGCTCGGCCAGCAGCGCGGCCGACCCCTCGATGTCGAGCTGCTGCTCCTCGACGACGAGGCCGCGCAGCACCCGGGCCCGCTGGACGTCGGTCAGGGCCAGCGCGTGCACCCGCCGCAGCCGTTCCAGGCGGCGCGGACGGCCGGCGATCGAGGGTCCCTGCGCGTCGTCGCCGAGGGCGGCGACGACGGCGTCGGCCACGTCGGCGGCGGGGTCGGTGACGACGGCGTCGAACACGTCCGCGGCCTCGTCCACGCGGCCCAGGCCCTCCAGCACGAGCCCGCGCAGCATCCGGGCGTGCACCGGGCGCGAGGTGGCGGCCTCGGCGGTGTCGAGCAGCAGCAGGGCCGCGGAGAGCGCCCCGTCCTGGTAGGCGGCGTGTGCCGCGGGCAGGTGCGCGTCGGCGACGACCGCCGCGGGCAGCAGCGCCGCCGCCCCGACGGTGTGACGCAGCACGGTGAACGGCTCGGCGGCCGTGCCCAGCCCGGCGAGGCGCGCGCGGTGCAGCTGCGCCCGCACGACGGCGGGCACGGTGTCGAGCACCGCCGCCGCGGTGAGGTCGTGGCGGAAGACGAACCCGTCCGCGGTCGGCACCACGAGGGTCATCCCGACGGCGGGTCGGAGCTCGCGCGCCAGGACGCGCTCGTCGGCGCCCACGGCGTCGGCGAGGTCGGCCAGGGGCGTCGGCCCCAGCACCGCCATGGCCTCGAGGGCGGTCCGGCACGCGTCGGGCAGGCCGTCGAGCTGGTGGGCGAGCAGTGGGCGCAGCCGGGCCGGGACGCGGTGGGTCGCGGCCTCGCGGGCCTCGTCGTCGGGGAGGTCGCGCAGTTCGGCGAGCAGGGCGGAGAGGTGCAGCGGATGGCCCGCCGTCCGCGCCCAGAGCGTGGCGACGAGCCGGTCGCCCCCGCCGCCCATCGTGTCCTCGACCATCGACCGCGCGCCGGCCTCGTCGAGCTCGGTCAGCGGGAGCCGGAGGACGCCGTCGAGCAGGGTCAGGTCGGCCGCGGTGTCGCTCCAGGCGGGGTGGGCGATCGCGTCCGGCTCCCGGGCCGCCACGAGCACCACCACGCCGGCCGGCAGACCCACGGCCCCGAGCCCGCGCAGGACGTGGAGCGACGCGGGGTCGGCCCGGTGCGCGTCGTCGAGGACGACGAGGACGAGTTCGTCGGCGCCCGCGGCGGACAGCCGGCGGCGCAGCGTCCGGCCGGGCGCCGGGTCGCGCAGCGACGGCGGGGCGACGCCGACCTCGTGCAGCGCCTGCACCCAGGCCGCGAACGGCGCCTGGTCGTGCTCCCAGAGCCCGCCCCCGACCGTCGCCCCGCGGCGCCCGGCCTCCTCGACGGCCGCCCGGAGCAGCGTGGACTTCCCGATGCCCGCCTCCCCCGCCACGATGACGATGCGGCCGGCCCGGGTGTCGTCGAGCGCCTCCCGGATGGTGGCGAGCGGCGCGGCGCGGCCGACCACGTCGCGACGCTGCTGCGCTCCGCTGTCGAGGACCGAGCGCTCGGCCGCGCGCAGGACGTCCCCGGGGTCGACGCCGTGCTCGGTGCGGAGCCGACGACGGGTGGCGGCGAAGAGGCGCAACGCCTCGGACGTGCGGCCGTCGGCGTGCAGCGCGAGCCCGGCGACGGCGACGATGCCCTCGTGGTCGGGGGCGACCTCGAGCACGTCCGCGGTGAGCGCGACGACCTCCCGCGCCGCGCCCGCCGCGAGCAACGCCCGGGCGTGCACCTCCACCACCTCGTGGTGGCGGCGCAGCACCCGCCGCCGCTCGGCGTCGAGGCGGGACCCCATCCGGCAGCCCGGGAACGGTTCGCCGCCGTAGGCGCCGAGGGCGGTGGTGGTGTCGTCGAGGGCGGCGTCGAGGAAACGGGTGAGGTCCACGTCCGCCCGGGAGACCTCGAGTGCGTAGCCCCCGCCGGTGCTGCTCACCGTCACCGGGGCGACCCACTTGCGCAGCCGCGTGATCTGGATGTGCAGGGCCGCCGCCGGGTTCTTCGGCAGCGCGGACCCGTAGAGCTCGTCGATGAGCGTCGTTGTCGCGACCGACCGCCCCGGCTCCAGGGCGAGCTGGGCCAGCAACGATCGCAGGACGGAACTCCGTTGCGGGGGCGTGCCCGCCACCGCCACCTCACCGAGCAGACGGATCGCCGCCACCGCTCCCCCAGACGTGACCGTCCGTCACCTCGCGCGCCGTCGATACATCCGGCACGGTCAGGCGAGTAGAACACATCCGGGCGGGCGGGATACTCCCGGTGACGCCGGCCGGCGGTCAGTTCTCCGGATTGTCACTGGCCTTGGCGGAGCCCCACCCGTGCCAGCGGTCGACCTCGATCCACGCCGTGACCCGCTCGCGGTCGCGCACCGGGTAGGGCTTGCCGGTGTAGTGCCGGGAGAGCTCGTCGATCCGGGTGAGCCCCTCGTCGTCGGCCCACTCGACGACGCGGCCCTGCATCGAGACGTGGGTGTACCAGTCGTCCTCGGCGAGCACGGTGATCGTCGTGCGCGGGTCGTTCTCGAGGTAGCGCACCCGGGTTCGGGCCTTGTCCATGTTCACGAGGACGCGGCCGTCGTCCCACAGGTACCAGGTGGCCACCGAGACCGGAGATCCGTCGGGACGCAGCGAGGTGATCACGCTCGGGTTCGGCCGGGCGAGCAGGTCCTGGACCTCGGTGGGCAGCGGGGGTGTCGGCATGGGGCCGGATGCTAGGGGCCGGGAGGTGTCCGTGCAGGTCACTCCCGGTCGGGCGGCGAGTTGTCCGCCGTCGTCCGGGGGTTGTCCGGCGGAATCCGGGGTTGTCCGCTTCCCTTCCGGCGAGATCATCCGGCCCGCGAAGCTGCCGCGGTGACCACTCCCGCGCTCGTGTCGGGACTGCCTGTCCGGGGTCTCGAGGGGCACCCCGGAGCGTTCGGCCGGGGCGGGAGTGGTCACCCGATCGGGTAACGGCAGGCCGGTCCCCCGACGATTGAACCTGGGACGACCACCGCCGACACCGGAGCGACGACGTGCCCCGACCGCAGCGCGAGCTCGACCCCGCCGGCGGTCCGCTCGTCGAGTTCGCCCGCGACCTGCGCGCGCTGCGCGAACGGGCCGGGAGTCCGAAGTTCACGACGATGGCCCGGCGCACCGGCCGTTCCAAGACCGCCCTCGCCGACGCCTCGGCCGGGCGGCACCTGCCGCGCTGGGAGACCGTCGAGGACTACGTCCGCGCCTGTGACGCCGACCCCGACCCCTGGCGGGCCCGCTGGGACGCCCTGCGCACGATGCCCGGCACTCCCCCGCCCGAGGAGGAGCCGCCCGAGCCGGCGCCCGCCGCGGTCGCGCCGCCCGACGAGCGTGGCGACCTCCTGACGTCGGACGTCAGCCGTGTGCCACCGCTGACGCCCGAGCCCACCCGACCCGCCGTCCGGAAGCGCCTCCTGCTCGTCGCCGCCACGGTCGCCGTCGTGGGCCTCGCCCTCGGGTTCCTCCTCGGCCGCGTGACCGAGCCCGGACCGCCCGTCGTCCCGCAGACCGTGGAGGCGATCGAGGTGCAGAACAAGGTCGCCCTGGGCGCCGACCGGCTCGTCGAGGACCGCACGCCGGCCTACCTCTCGACGGAGGCGCTGGCCTACTGCGCCTCGCCGAGCCGGTCGTGCAAGGTGCCGGGCACCGAGATGTGGTCGGGCGCGGCGATCGTGGCGAACTGCTGGACGACCGGCCAGATGATGTGGAACGTCGACCTCGCCGACCCCGACCAGGGACGCAACCCCGACCGCGCCCAGTCCGACCTCTGGTACCGCGCGTCCTTCCCCGACGGCCGCACCGGCTACCTCTCGGAGGTCTACGTCGTGCGGGGCGACCGGGGCGGGCGGGGGCTACCGCGCTGCACCACGTGACGCCGCGAGCCCCTCGACCCACGCCACGTACGCCGCGTGCGCCCGGCCCGCGCCGAGCGCGTCGGCGGCGTAGGCCCGCCCGCGCGCGCCGGCCGCGTCGTCACCCGCCGTCGCGAGGACGGCGGCGTGCAGCGCCTCCGGGTCGCCCGGGTCCAGCCGCAGGCCCGCGTCGGCGCGGGCGAGCTCCGCGGACGCCGCCGAGCGGGCCCACGAGGCGGCGACCACGGGCCGGCCGGCCGCGAAGTAGGACGTCAGCTTCGACGGCGCACTCATCTCGGCGACCGTCTCGGCCTCGTTGACCACGAGCACGTCGGCCGCGGCGAGGGCGTCGGGGAACCGGTCGCCGGGCAGCGGGTCGAGGATCGTGAGCCGCTCGACGTCCGCGCCGAGCTCGGCCAGCCGCGCGCGCTGGTTGCCGTCACCGAGCAGGACGAAGCGGACCTTGGAGCCGGCCAGGTCGGCCCGGCGGGCGGCCTCGACGACGTTCTCCAGGCCCTGCTTGACGCCCATGTTCCCGGCGTGCAGCGCGATGACCTCGTCCTCGCGCCAGCCCAGCTCGCGACGGACGGTCGCGCGGTCGCGCGTCGGCGGGGCGATGTGCGACCAGTTCGGGATCGTGGTGAGCCGTGCCGGGTCGACGCCGAGGCCGGTGAGGGTCGGCGTGAACGACGGGTGGACCACCGCGACGCCGTCGGCCCGCCCGAGGAGCGCCCCCTCGAGCCGGGCGCCGAGCGAGGCCACCCGCGAGGAGGTCATCCGGGTCTCGGTGAGGGCCCGGGAGTAGAGGTCCTGGGTGACGACGCCGAGCGCGGTCCGGCCCGGCCGGCGCCAGCGCAGGCCGGCGAGCACGGTGAGCAGGACGGGGCTGACGGCGATCACGACGTCGGGGCGGCGCCCGCCGACGCTGGCCGCGTGGGCGGTGAAGGCGGCGTCCATGACGATGCGCCGGCGCGCGTCGGGCACGGCGGGGACCGGGTGGCGCACGCGGGTGACCGGCACGCCGTCGAGGACCTCGCGGCGCCACAGTCCCGTGTAGCCCGCGGTGACCTCCCACGCCGGGTAGTGGGGATAGCCCGTGACGACCTGCACCCGGTGTCCGGCCGCGTGCAGCGCCGCCACCATGCCGGTGGTGTAGGGCGCGTTGCCCGTGTGCTCCGGGGCGTAGTGCATCCCGATCACGCGGACGTCGAGCGTCCCGCGGGACGGATTCCACCCGTCCGCCGCGCCACCGCCTGCGGGTCGGCCCGGGGCCAGCACCATCGGATCGGCTCCTGTTCTCGCGGCGGACTCCTCCGTGTCCCGATGGTCGACAGGACGGTCCGCGGCCGCCCTGGGAACAGATCCCAGGTTTTAGCCGGGTGGACCACACGAGGCCGCCGAACGGCGCAGCTGTGTCCGATTCGCCCGTTGACGCCCGCAACTCGCGACACGGAGGATGACGACGTGTCCCCCGAACGAACGAATGCGCCGCTGCGGATGACGGTGGGTGACACACCCCGCGTGTCGGTCGTGGTGCCGCTCTACCAGAAGGAGCGCTACATCGGCCGCACCGTCGCGAGCGTGCTGGACCAGACGTTCGCCGACTTCGAGCTCGTCGTGCTGGACAACGCCTGCACCGACGCCTCGGCCGACGTCGTCCGTTCCTTCCGCGACCCCCGGGTGCGCCTGGAGCGCAACATCGCGACCGTGCCCGCGCCGGAGAACTTCGACCGCGCCGTCCGGCTGGCCCGGGCCCCGCTGGTCAAGGTCCTCATGGCCGACGACCTGCTCGCCCCGACGCTGCTCGCCGAGCAGGTCGCCCTCATGGACGCCGACCCGGCGCTCGCCCTGGTGTCCTGCCGGCACGACCTCGTCGACGACGACGACCGGGTCATCGTGACGGGCCGGGCGCTCGGCTCGCCGGACCTCATCGGCCCGCGCGACGCCACCACCGTGCTGCGCCGGATCGTGCGCCACCGCGGCAACCCGATCGGCGCCCCGGGGAACATGCTCTTCCGCCGCGACGCCTACGACGCCTGCGGCGGGTTCCCCGCCGAGACCTACGTGCTCGACGTCGGGCTCGCCGCGCGTCTGGTCACGCAGGGCGGCTTCTACGGGATGCCCGAGAGCCTGTCGGGGTTCCGCCTGGCCACCGGTTCGCTGACCTCCTCGCACCGTCGGGCCAACACGGCCACGCAGCACGCCTTCCTGCGGGCCCTGCGGCGCGAGCACCGCGGGGTGGTGCGCCGCCGTGACGTCGCGGCGGGTCTGGTGCGCGAACCGGTGACCTGGCTGCGGTCCCGGCTCATCGCCGCCGCGTCGACCGACCCCGCGTCCCGGCGCCACCGGGTCGCCTCGGTGGCGCTGGGTCGGCAGCCGGGTCAGCGCGGGGTCGCGAAGACGACGATGTTGTCGCGGTAGTTCAGCGTCGCGTCGTCGAAGGGCCCGCCGCAGGTCATCAGCCGCAGGGTGGGCGTGGTGGTCGGCCCGTACACGCGCTCGGTCGGCAGCCCGTCCTTCGCGAACGTCTCCACCGAGTCGACCCCGAAGCGCGCGGTGCCGCCGTCGGAGCGCCCCACCTCGATGAGGTCGCCGGGCTTGAGGTCGTCCAGCGCACCGAACACGGCGGGCCCGCGGCGGGTGTCGACGTGCCCGACCATCACCGACGAGCCCGGGTCGCCGGGCACGGCCGAGGAGCTGAACCAGCCGACCTTCGAGAAGTCGGTGGGGACCTGCAGCGCGCCGCGGTAGTCGACACGCAGGTCGACCGGGTCGTCCACGTCGAGGTTGATGGCCGGGATCGACAACGACGTCGGGTGCGGCCCGCCGGGCGGCGGGGCGGTCGCGATGGCCAGCGGCATCTTCACCGCGTCCGGCACGCCGTCGGTGGGGTCGTCGGAGAACCAGCCGGAGATCGTGTCCCAGATCCCGCCGCTGGCCAGCCCCGCGTGGCTCAGGCCGCCGAGGCCGGCGCCGATCCCGCCCGCGGGCGGGGTGGGGGCCTTCGGGGCCGGCGGCGCCGACGTGGTGGTCTCCGCGGTGGAGGGCTGGGGCGGGGCCTGCGTCCCGGGGGCGACCGGCGGCACCGACGACTCGGCGGTCCGCGGCGCCGTGCTGGGCGTGGGGGCGGGGGCGCCCGGCGCCGGGGCGGGGGTGGGTGCGGCCGAGGCGGCGTCGGCGACGAGCTGGGTGGCGAGCCCGCCGTCGGCACCGCGCGTGACGACGAGGGTGGCCACGGAGGTGCTGGTCACGGGGACCTCGACCGACGAGGACTTCCCGCTACGGCTGGTGACCCGCAGCTCCCACGGCTTCGCCGGGACCGTCGCGTAGGGGGTGGCGGAGCCGTAGAACAGGGTGCGCGCCAGCGGCACCGGCGGGCTGTCCCCGGTCGGGTCGGTGCCCGTGACGTCGACGGGGCCGACCTCGGCGGCGGCCTGCACGATCCGGAGGGCGCCGGTCCCGGTGGCCGCCGGGGCGGTCTCGTCGTCGAGCACCTGGGCCTGGGTGGCGCCGTTCGGACCGATGTCGACGAACGTCGCGGTCTGCGCCGACCCCGCCGGGACGTCGACGGCCACGTCGAACAGCGGCGGTGCGCTCTCGGGGGCGCCGGCCGGGCGCCCCTGGATGCGGTAGGTGCCCGCGGGCTCGGTGAGGTACGGGCTCACGGCGCGGTAGGCGACGCCGGCCGCGACCTTGGTCAGCGGGAGATCCGGTCCGGTCGCGTACATGTCCACCGCGGGGGTGTTCGGGGACAGGTGCGCGAGGCGCAGCATGCCGGTGCCGGGGTCGGCCGTGGCCTCCCGCACGCCGACGACCCCGACCGCTCCGACGGCGACCACCAGCGCCGCCGCGCCGCCCACGAGCCACCACAGCCGCCGTCGGGAACGCTCTGCCATGACGATCTCCTTACCCCGGTCGGGCGACACCCATACGGCCTTAGTCGAAGGTGCGTCCCCACAGTTGCCGCCGGGAGGTCACGCCGAGCTTCGCGAAGACGTTGCCCAGGTGGTAGCTGATCGCCTTCGGCGTGACGTACAGGGCGGCCGCCACCTCGCGGCTCGTCAGTCCCTGCGCCACGAGCCGGACGACCTCGCGCTCGCGGGGCGTGAGCGACGCCGCGGACGCGGCGTCCAGCGCCTCCGCGGTCGGTGCCGTCGCCGACGCGGCC
The DNA here is from genome assembly GCF_030269685.1 of Actinomycetospora sp. NBRC 106378. GTDB lineage: Bacteria > Actinomycetota > Actinomycetes > Mycobacteriales > Pseudonocardiaceae > Actinomycetospora. Next base: position 304,309 of record NZ_BSTT01000002.1, on the reverse strand, counting down.
GGCAGCGTGTCCGGCGGGGTCCGGGTCGCCACGCCGGTCCCGATCGGCCCGATCGGCCCGGTCGGTGTCTGCGGGCCCGACGGGGTGGGCTCGGGCACGGTCGGGGCAGGAGGCGCCGACGAGGTCACGCCCGGGACGCCGAGGTCGATCTCGGCGTCGACCCGCGTGACCCAGGGGGACCCCCCGAGCGCGGCGAAGGCGCGCCGGGCGGCGACGAGGTCCTCGGCCGCGTTCGCCCAGCCCTGCCGCCGGGCGAGCCGCCCGGCCGCCGCGTGCAGGGCCGCGACCTCGATCGGGCACTCGGCGGCCTCCGCCTCGCGGGCCGCGGCGAGCTCGAGACCGTCCCGGAAGCTCGAGCGCGCGGCCGCGACGTTGCCGCTGCGCTCGGCGAGTCGCCCGAGCAGCCGGTGCCGGGAGAGCTGGAACCACAGCGGGGTCCCGGCCGCGGGGAAGCCCTGCAGCACCGCGCCCGCCGTCGCGAGCCGGTCCGCGTCGATCGCGGCCTCGGCGAGCAGGACCCGCCACAGGGCCAGGGGTGCTGCCTCCAGGGCGGGCACGGGACCGTCGGCGAGGTCGCTCAGCACCCGGTAGGCCCGGTCGGCGTCCCCACGGACCTGGGCGACGAAGGCCTCGCAGAGATCGCGGGTGAAGGCCCCGAGGGCGTTCGGCGTCCGGTGGAGGTCGCGGCGGAGCGCGTCCAGGTCGGCCTCGGCGTCCCCGAGCCCACCCCGGGCCGCCCGGACCATCGACCACATGCCCCGCGAGACCGGGGCGATCCACGCGCTGCCCGCCTCCCGGGCCGCGGTGGCGCCGACCCGCGCCTCGGCCTCCGCTTCGTCCCACCGGCCCGTGCGGAACGCGGCCTCGGCGAGGAAGAGGTGGACGAGCCGGCCCATGGTGGTGCCGGAGCCGGCCCGGATGCGGTCCAGGCCCTGGTGCAGCCGGGTGTACGCGGCCACCGGGTCGCCGGCCGCGAGGTGCAGCCGTCCGCAGATCACGAGCAGGTCGGGGCCGTAGACGCCGTCGAGGCGGTCGCCGAGCACGTCCAGCGCGGTGTCCGGGCCCCAGCGCAGGGCGCTGCCGACGACCTCGAGGGTGCGGGCGCCCTCCCGCAGGCCGGGATCGTCGGTCAGGTCGTCGACCTGTGCCGCCACCTCGAGCGCGCGGGCGCCCCGGCCGTGCAGCACGTGGTGCGCCCCGAGCTTCAGGGCCGCGAGGGCGCGCACCTCCGCGGCCGCCTCCCCGTCGGCGACCGCGGCCGCGAGCGGGAGGTGCGCGTCGGGGTCGCCGCTCTCGAAGGCGAGGGTGCCGAGCACGAGGTCGCGCGCGCCGCAGGCCCGGGCGTCGCGCAGCGCCGACTCGATCCCCCGGAGCCGGGCGATGCTGCCGGCGAGGGTGAGGTGGACGGCCGCGTCGAGCAGGAGCCCCTCGCGTTCCACCCCCGAGGGGGCGAGCTCGGAGGCCCAGAGCAGGAGGGTGGCGGCCTCGTCGTGGTCGCTCTCAGCGCGCGCCGCCGTCACCAGGGCGTCGGCGATCTCGGGGGCCGGCGAGCCCGCGGCGCTGGCCACCGCGTGCGCGAACCCGGTCCGCCCGCCGGTGGCGGCGGCCGCGGTGCAGTGCAGGGCGGCGGCCGTCTCCGGGGACAGCCCCCGGTACACGGCGTCGCGCACGAGCCGGTGGGTGAAGCGCAGCTCCACCCGCGGCCCCCGCGCGTCCACGGTGACGAGGCCCGCGACCGCCGCCTCGGCCGCCGCGGCCGGCGGGGTGCTGCCCGGGGCGACCGCCGCCACCTGCTCGAGCAGTGCCACCGGGGCCGGCCCGCCGAGCACGGCGAGCGCGGTCACCAGGCCGCGGGTGGCGGGGGCCAGCGCCGCGACCGCGTCGCCGACGTGGGCGGCGAGGCTCCGCCGGCCGGTGAACCGGTCGGCGCCGGAGAGCACGTCGTCGGGCAGCGTGCGCAGCAGCAGCGCGAGGTGGACCGGGTGCCCGCCGGTGGCCGCCGCGAGCTGGGCGGCGACGGCCGGGCCGGGCGTGGGCGCCGCGGGACGGCGGGTCGCGACGAAGGCGGCGACCGAGGCCGTGTCCAGCCCCCCGACGACGACGGTGCGCACCTCGGTGGGCACGCCCGCGAGCGCGGTGCCGTCCGGTCCGGTCCCGGGTCCGCCGTCGGCGAACAACCGCGGCCACCAGGCGCGACCCCGCACCGCGAGCCGCGACGGGTCGGTCGCGGAGGCGAGGACCAGCAGGCCGCCCCCGTGGAGCCGGCGGAGCAGGTCGGCCAGGACGGTCGCCGAGGCGGGGTCGACGAGGTGCAGGTCGTGCAGGGCGAGGACCAGCGGGCGCCGGGGTCCCAGGGCGACGCGGACGACGGCGAGGGTGTCGTGCAGGGCCAGCGCGGAGCGCGCGGAGGTGGGCCGCTCGGGCGCGGCCACGTCGTCGAGGGCCCGCGCGAGGAGCTCGGCGGTGGCGTGGGCGACGGGGGCGCCGACGGGCTCGGGGGCGACGACCCGGACCACCACCGCCCCGTCGGGCCCCGAGGCGACCTGGTCGCAGAACGCGTCCGCGAGCGTCGTCGTCCCGACCCCGGACTCCCCGGTCAGCAGGATCCGCGCCCCGCGCCCGCGGCGCACCCGGTCGAGGACCTCGTGCAGCCGGGCGATCTCCGCCCCTCGTCCGACCGGGGCGCGGTCCGCGGTCCGGGGTGGTGACGCCGCGTACCCGCCCGCCGTCGTCGACACCCGGACCCTCCCAGCACTGTGTGTACTGCCGTCCACCCGATCGAACGATGCTCCGATTGGATCAGACCGGGAAAGGAAGATCCAGCGACCGCACCGCGTAGCCGTGCATCACTCTAACGGACGAACAGCGCAGGAGTGTCCTCTCAGTCGAGTGAGCTGGACGGCGCAGACCTGGGAACTGTTCCCAGGGTCTGTGTCGATTGAATCGAGCACGATCGGGGCTGCCAGTTGCCGTGAGTGATCAGTGCAGGGGAGGCACGGTGCGCATGGCCGGTGTCCGGGGGCCCGTCAGGTTGCTCCGGTCCACACCCGGACGGAGCAACGTGAGCAGCACCTCGCGGGACGTCGTGCTGCGTGACCTGCCCGGCCCGCGGGCCGCCGGGCCGGAGCGCCCGCTCGAAGCGCCCCGGGTCCGCCCCCTGCTCGGCGTCCACCGGTCCGGATCGGTGCAGGCCTGGATGCTCGTCCTGCCCCTCGACGCGGTGCTGACCGCGCTGCCGATGGCCTGGAACGCCCACTACTGGAAGGCCTTCGCGGCCCTCTCGGTGATCACCGTCGCCCTCGTGTGCGGCGGCGGGCGCTACCGGGCGCGGCTGCACCTGTCGGTGCTGGACGAGCTGCCCGGCCTGCTCGGCCGGCTGCTGGTCGCCATCGCACTCGTCGCCGCCGTCTTCGCCGTCCGGCACGACAACGTCGGGGTCACGGAGTTCGTCCTCAGCTCCCTCGCGTCGGTGGGGCTGGTCGTGGCCGGGCGTGCGGTGTCGACCGCCGTGGTGCTCACGGCCCGACGGCGGCGGATCGTCGCCCACCGCACGCTGCTGGTGGGGGGCGGCGAGCTGACCGGTGAGGTCGCCACGCTGCTCGACCGCTACGCCCGCTACGGCCTCGCCGTCGCCGGGTACGTCGACACCGCACCGGGCCCGGCCTCGGCGCAGGTCCCGTGGCTGGGCACCCTGGACGACCTCGACGCCCTGGTCGCCGCGCACGGCGTCGACGTGCTGCTGGTCGGGGACGGCGTCTTCCGCGAGGAGGACCTGCTCGAGCGCGTGCGGACCCCCGCCACCCACCGGTGCGACCTGCTCGTGGTCCCCCGGCTGCACGCGTTCGCCACCGCCACCGGGAACAGCGACCACATCGGGTCGCTGCCCGTGATGCGCATCCGCACCCCCGCCCTCGACGGGCCGGCACGGGCGCTCAAGCGCGCCACCGACGTCATCGCGTCGAGCCTCGCCCTGCTCGTCCTCTCCCCCGTGCTCCTGGCCTGCGCCCTCGCGGTCCGGCTCGAGGGCGGGCCGGGGATCCTGTTCCGGCAGGTACGCGTCGGGCGGGACGGGCGGCGCTTCGAGTGCCTCAAGTTCCGGTCGATGCGGCCCGCGACCTCCGCCGAGGGCGACACCCAGTGGTCGATCGCCCACGACGACCGCGTCGGTCCCGTCGGGCGCGTCCTGCGGGCGACCTCGCTCGACGAGCTCCCCCAACTGGTCAACATCCTGCGGGGCGAGATGACGATCGTCGGGCCGCGCCCGGAGCGTCCGCACTTCGTGGAACGGTTCTCCGCCGAGCACCCGCGCTACGGTCAGCGCCACCGGGTGCCCGCCGGGCTGACGGGTCTCGCGCAGGTCTCGGGTCTGCGCGGCGACACCCCGATCTCCGACCGGGCGCGCTTCGACAACTACTACATCGAGAACTGGTCACTGTGGCTCGACGCGAAGGTGCTGCTGCGGACCGTCTCCGAGGTGCTGTTCGCCAAGGGGCGGTGAGTCCTCCCGCGGCGCTGTCCCGACGACGGGTGCTGGCGACGACGGCGGCGGCGGGCGCGGCCGTCGTCGGTACCGCCGCCTGCGCCTCGCTCGTCGGCTCCCGGCCGGCCGGCCCACCCGCGGCCGACGCCGACCTGCCCCGCCCGTCCGGTCCCCCGCTGCAGCGCGGGACCGTGCACGACGTGCGTGCCGCGGGGGCGACCGGGGACGGCGTCACCGACGACGCGGCCGCGTTCGCGCGGGCCCTCGCGGGCGCGGCCGCCGGCGACACCGTGTTCGTCCCCGCCGGGACCTACCACCTGGTCCTCCCGCAGCCCCTGACGCTGCCCGCCGGGGTGCTGTTCGCCGGGGAGCCCGGCCGGTCGGTGCTGCGCATGACCCCGCGGGCGACCGCGGCGATCGACGTGGCGGGCGCCGACTGCGCGCTCGACGGCCTCGAGCTGGCCCGCGCGGGCGACGTCGAGACGGTGCTGCTCCGCGTGGGTCGGTTCGACCGGCTGACGCTGTCCCGGCTGGTGTTCTCCGGGGCGGTGGACGTGTGGGAGTCGTTCTGCCACGGCGTGCAGCTCGGCGTCGACGGGGACACCTCGACCGCCCTGGTGCTGCGCGACTCGCTGTTCCACCGCCTCACCTACGGGCTCTACCAGGCCAACGACTCGTCCGCGGTGACCACGGGCGTCGACGTCACGGGCTGCACATTCGCGTTCGACGCCAACACCGACCTGGAGTTCAACAGCCCGGGCGGCTCGTTCCGCGGGGTGCGGGTGCAGGACTGCACGTTCCGCGACAACGACTCCCCCGGCTTCGCGGTCGGCGTCGCCTACTGCGCCGACGTCACGGTCAGCCGGTGCACGATGACGAACTACCGGATGGAGGCCGTGCACGTCGAGGACTGGTCCTCCGACGTCGTCGTCACCGGCAACCGGATGACCGCCTGCGGGCTCTCCGAGTTCGCCTTCGTGCAGATCATCCAGGGCTGCACGCGGGTGGTGGTGCGCGGGAACGACTTCGACGCGACCCCGAACACCTCCGACATCGCCGTGGTCAACGCCCTCGCGGGCGGACGTGGGAGCACCGCCGGCGGTCGTCCCGTGGTGCCGCCGACGGCCGTGACCGTCACCGGCAACGTGTTCCGCTGCTCGGACGACGTGCAGGCGGTCGCCTTCCACGGCGTCGACGGCGGGTCGATCACCGGCAACCGCGTGTCCGGGCCGTCCCTGGACGACGCCCTGCTCCTCGACGACGTGACCCGGGTCGCGGTGGGGTCGAACTCGACCGTGTGAGATCGGGGACGAGGGCGGCCGGGAGGTCAGCGCAGGGCGCGTTGCGCGGCGGCGAGCACGTCGTCCGCGCTGCGCTTCGGCGAGGCCGCGTCCGCCGGGACCTCCTCGGTCCACCCGGTCCACGCCCGTCGGGCCTCCTCCAGGCCACCGAGCAGGTGCTCGGCGTCGGGCTCCACCACCCAGGCACCCGCGACGCCCGCGAGGTTCTCCGCGATGCCCGCGCGGGCCGACACGACCACCTGCAGCCCGGCGACCTGGGCCTCGAGCGCGGTGAAGCCGTAGACCTCCTCGGTGGAGGGCAGCACGAGCGTCTGCGCCCGGGCGAGCACCTCGACCACGCCGGGCTCGTCGAGGAACCCGAGGAAGCGCACCCGGTCGAGCACCCCGAGCGCCCGCGCCTGGTCCTCCAGGGCCGCGCGCTCGACGCCGTCTCCGGCGACGTCGAGCGTGGGCGCGCCGTCGAGCCGGGAGAAGGCGTCCAGCAGGGTGTGGACGTTCTTGCGCGGGATGAGCTGGCCGACCACGGCGAAGCGGTGCGCCGTGGCGTCGGGCCCGGTCGTCTCCCCCGCCTGACGACGCAGGTCCCGCGGCCGGGAGCCGAACGCCTCGAGGTCGATCGAGTTGACCGACTCGACGATGCGGTCGCGCGCCACGCCGGTGTGCAGCGCGGCGTCGCGGGCGGAGGGGCCCGGGACCACGACGGCGCCCGCGCGGGTGAACAGCCGCCGGCGCAGCCACGCGACCGGGCCGCGGTCGAACTGCCGGGAGTCCAGGGTCGACTCCGAGAAGATCACGTAGGGCACGCCGCGGCGGTGCGCCCGCAGCATCGTCCAGGCGCTCGCCACCTGCGCCCACGTCGGGATCACCACGACGTCGGCGGCGTCGAGCACCCGCCGCGTCACGCCGGGCCGCAGCGCGGCCTGGTACGAGTCGAGCCGCTGCGCGACCGGGCGCGGCAGCGGGATCGGCACCGACGCGAGCACCCCCGAGCGGTACCCGGGGTGCGGCCGGAAGCGGAAGTGGCGCTCGGGTTCCTCGGCGAACAGGAAGTGGACGCGGAACTCACAGCGGTCCGCGAGCTCGCAGAACAGCGGTTCGCGGTAGGGCGCCTGCGCGTCCGTGAGCCACGCGATCTTCATGCCCGAGTCCCCGTCGTCGTGACCTACGGTGTGCGCCACACGGGTGAGTATGGTTCAACCGAGGGACGCAGACAGCAGGATGTGGCTCACGTGGCTGTGACAGCGCGCCGAACGGACGGAGCGTCATCGGTGTCTCGACGACGCGTGGCCGTGCTCGAGCTCGACCCGCTCGGCCACCGCCTCCGCTACGTCCGGCTCCTGCTCGTCGCCGCGGGTGCCTCCGGACCGGCGCCGCTGCTGCTCGTGCCGCCCGCCGTGCGGTCCTCGCCGGAGTTCGCCGAACACCTCGCCGACGTGGCGGCCGAGGTGCTCGAGGTGCCGACCGGCCGGTTCGCGGCCGTGCGGGCCGCCGTCGCGGCCGCGGCGCAGGCCGGGGCACACCTCGTCGTGCCCGACGGGGACAAGAACGTCGCGCCGCTCCTCGCGGCACTCGCCCGCGTGGGCGCCCCGCCCGCGGTGTCGCTGCTGCTGATGCGCACCGTGCTGCCCGGCGGGTCGGAGCGGACCACGCCGGGGATGGCGGTCAAGCCCCCGCTGGCGTGGGTGCTCGCACGCCTGCCCGGGATGCGGGTCCGCTTCCTCACCGACGCGTTCGGCGTGGTGGTCCGTCGTCGCGGCTTCCCCGGCATCGAACCGGTGCGCGACCCCGTGCTCGTTCCCGACGCCGGGTCGCCGCCGGCCCGCGACCCCGACGCACCCTTCCGGCTCGGGGTGTTCGGCGTGATCAGTGCGCGCAAGAACGTGCCGCTGCTCCTGGCCGCCCTCGAGCAGGTGCCGGACGTGCACCTGGTCGTCGGTGGTCGGTGCGACGCCGACGTCACCGCCGCCCTCGCCGTGTCCCCGCTCGGCGCGCAGGGCCGGCTGCACGTCGACGACCGCCTGTTGCCCGAGGCGGAGTTCGACGCGGCCGTGGCCGGGGTCGACGCGGTGGCGGTCCTGCACGACAACGACGCGCCGAGCGGCATCGTCGCCGAGGCCGCCGCGCGCGGGGTGCCGGTGCTCGGTCCGGCGCGCGGATGGGCGTCGAGCATGGTCACCGGCACGGGGATCGGGGAGGTCGCGGAGGTCGGCGGCCCGGACGCGGCCCCCGGCGTCGCGGAGGCGGTGCGGCGGCTCCGGTCCACCCACGCCCGCCGCGTCGCCGCCGCTCGGCGCGTCCAGGCCCGCCTGGGGACCGAGGACTTCATCCGAGGACTGCTCGGCGACGTGTTGTGACCATTCACCCGCAGCAGTAGGCGATCCTTCACCCGTTCGTTAGGCTGTTCGGTGGAAGATGACGGTCCGTGAACGCCGCGGGGAGGTGACGACGGGTGACCATCTCCTCGGGTGCACGGGCCACCGTCGTCGGGCGGCGGGGCACGGCCACCACCCCGCGCGTCCCGGCCGCCGTACCCGCCGGGCTGCTGCTCGCCTCGCTCCCGTTCCTGCGCCCGGGGACCTTCGGGGAGTACACCGCGCTGCCGGGCTGCGGGTTGGCGCTCGCCGCGGGCGTGGCGGCGATGCTGCGCCGGGAGCACGCCCCGACCCGCCCGGCGCGGGCCGTCTCGGCGCTCCTCGCGCTGGTGGTGGCCGCCTACGTGTGGCTCGTCCTGCACTCGGTGTGGGTGGACGACCTCCTGCGCATCCGCAGCCAGTTCCAGGACTTCGTGCTGACCGTCGGCTCGCTGGTCGGGGCCGTCCTCGTGCTCTCCGACCCGCGCGCCCGGCTCGCCGTCGCGCGCGGGTTCGTGGTGGTGCTCTGCCTGATCGGGGCGTCGTGGCTGGTCACGGCGCTGTGGTGGGCGGTGGTGGGCGTGGGCACCGGCCAACTCGGGATGATCCCGGTCGGCACCGTCGGCCCGCAGCCGGTGTACCTGCCGTTCACCATCAGCTACTCGACGTCCGCGGTCTTCGGCACCGACGTGCCGCGGCTGACCGGGATCGGGCGGGAGTCCGGCTGGATGGCGATGTACTGCGCCGCCGGCTGGTTCCTGTCCGAGGCCGTGGGCTACCGGTCGTGGCTGGTCAAGGGCCTGATCCTGGCCGGACTGGTCGGGACGCTGTCCACGGCGGGCTTCGGCGTGTTCATCGTCGTCCTGGCCGTCGAGGCGTTCCTCATGCCGCGCGGCGGGATAGGGCTCGGCGGCTTCGTCCGCCAGATCGGGGGCCTCGGCGCGATCGGCGGGGCGGCCTGGGTGGCGCTCTACGCACCGGTGCTGGGCCTGCAGGCCAAGCAGACCTCCAACGAGACCTCGCTGGACGAGCGCTCCGACGCGACCGCCGCCGGGGTCCGGGCGATCACCAGCAAGCCCTTCGGCGGGCAGGGCACCGAGAAGCAGGCCGGGATCAACCTGATCTCCGACATCGCCGTCAACGGCCTGCCGTTCGTCCTGCTCGTCACCGCGGCCCTGCTCGTGCCCCTGCTGCTCGTCCGTCCCGCTCCCGGCACCCGCGGGCGCGCCGCCCCCGTCGCGTTCGTCGTGTTCGCGACCCTCCTGCTCTCCCAGCCCGCCGCCGCCTCGACGTGGGTGTTCATCCTCGTCGCGCTGGCGCTGGCCTGTGACGACCTGACCGACGCCGAGCGCCGAGCGCCCGGACACCTCCTTCCCCGCCGGCTGCAGCGCCGGCTCGGGATCCGCGAACCCAGTGGAGCCGCATCGTGAACGCCCGCGAGTACTGGACCGTGTTGCGTGAGGACCGCCTGCTGATCGGCGGCATCGTCGTCGTGTGCGTGGCGATCGCGGCGGCCGTCGCGCTGCTGCTGCCGCGCACCTACACCTCGAACGCCGTGTTCTACGTGGCCGCCCAGCAGACCGCGTCGAGCTCCACCGAGTCCTACCAGGGCGCGCAGCTCTCCACCGAGCGCGTGAAGTCCTACACCGAGCTGATCACCGGCCCGCGCGTGGCGGCCGACGCCTCGGCGCTGCTCGGGGGCACCCCGACCGCCGACGAGATCCAGAACTCGGTGAGCGCGGACGCCGTGGCCGAGACCGTCGTGCTCAACGTCGGCATCACGCGGCCGACGCCGGAGGACGCGCAGCTGGTCGGTACCGCCGTGACCACGGCGTTCACCCGCCTGGTCAACAGCATCGAGTCGACCGGTCAGGCCGTGAACCGGCCGGTGGTGTCGACCGAGCTGATCTACCCGCCCACGCTGCCGGTCTACCCGGCGGGCCCCGGCACGACGATGCTCCTGGCCGCCGGTCTGCTCGCCGGGGTGGTGCTGGGGACGGGCGTCGCGCTCGGTCGCCGGGCGCTGCGCCGGGCCGTGGACTCCGCCGAGATGCTCTCCGAAGGGCTCGACGCCCCGCTGCTGGCCGCGGTCCCCGCGCTCGGCCGTCGTCCGGAACGTCCCGCCCTGCTCGCGGAACCGGCCGCCGGGCGTCGGGGCCGGACCGCCGCGCAGGCCCGCGACCGGGCAGCGGCCGTGCGGCGGCTGCGGACCGCGGTCGTGGCGGGGGCCGGCGACCGGCGCTGCCTCGTGCTCACCGGGGTGCGGACCGAGCAGGGCACGACGACGGTGGCGGTCGACCTCGCCGTCGCGCTCGCCCTCGCCGGTGAGTCGGTCGTGCTGGTGGACGCCGACCTGCAGCGCCCCGGGATCGCCACCGTCCTCGGGCTGCCGGAGGAGCCGGGCCTGTCGGACACGCTGCGGGCGCGGAAGGCCACGGGCGGGGTCGTCGGCGTGCAGCGGTTCGCGCCGGGCTCGTTCGACGTCCTCACCGCCGGCTCGGCCGTGGAGCGGCCGGGCGAGGTGTGGGGGTCGGCCGACGGCGCGAAGGTGCTGACGGCGCTCCGGGCGACGTACACGTGGGTCCTGCTCGACGCCTCGCCGTTGAGCGGCAGCCCCGCCGCGCTGGACCTGGCCCGCCTGGCCGACGGCGTCGTGGTGGTCGCCCGCCGCGGGTCCGCGCGCCCCGAGGACCTCGACGTCGCGGCCGCCGGACTCCGGACGGTGGATGCCGTGGCCCTCGGCGCGGTGTTCACCTTCGCCGTCGACGTTCCGGCCTCCCCGGTCGAGACCCGCCGGGCCCTCCCGGCCGGGCGGTCGAGGTCGGCGGCCCCGTCGCCGGTCGTCGCTCCGGATCCCACGGCGAAGCCCGAGCCTGCTGCGGCGAAGCCCGAGCCTGCTGCGGCGAAGCCCGAGGCTGCTGCCCCGGAGCCTGCCGCCCCGGAGCCCGCAGCCCGGGCCGGGTCCGTGGCGCCGATTGCGCCGGAGCCCGAGCCGGATTCGCAGCCGCAGCCGCAGGCAGCTGAGCCGAAGGCCGAGCCCGTCGTCGAGAAGCCCGTCGTCGAGAAGCCCGTCGTCGAGAAGCCCGTCGCGGCCGAGCCGGAGCCCGCGGACACCGTCGTCACCGGGCGCATCCCGGCCCGCGGGTCGTCCTCCCCCGTCGTCCCGGCGGCCCGCACCGGCTCCGAGCCGGTGTCCGTTCCCGCGGCGCGAGCGGCCGAGCCGGAGCCGGAGGCACCCGTCGTCACGAACGGCTCGGGGCCCAAGCGGCGCGGCCGGCGGCGGGCGACGTCCTCGTGGTCGGAGCCGACCCCCATGGCCGAGACCACCCCGGAGCCCGAGCCGATCACGAACGGGCACACCACCAACGGGCACGCCACCAACGGCCACAGCACCAACGGCCACAGCACCAACGGTCGGCGCCGTCGCCGCGCCGTGCGCCCGACCCCGACGTCGGCGTAGCGGTCCACCGCCACCGAGACGCACGTCAGGCAGGCTCCAGCCCGACCGAGGCTGCCTGACGTGACTCTCGCCCCGAGACCCGCCGCACCCGCCGTCGCGAGACGCACGCCAGGCACGTTCCAGTCCGTCCGGACCTGCCCCACGTCACCCTCGCGCCCCGACCCGACCCGACTCGACCCGGCCGACGGGAACGGTCAGCTCGGCTCGGGCCCCTCGCTCGCCGCCCCGGCGGTCGGCGTTGCCATGACCCCGTCACGGCGGACCCGCCGCGCGCCGAGCCCGAGGAACACGAAGATCACGAGCTGGCTGATCACGTACCCCACGGCCGCCCACACCGCGCCGCCCAGCGACGCCAGGACGAAGGTCGCGACGAGCCCGACCCCGAGCCCGATCGCGATCCCCACCGCGACCACCTGCGGCCGCCCCCGGTTCTGCAGGATGACGGCGAACGGTTGGTTGAGGGTCACGATGACCGCGCCGACGGCCAGGACGGCGAACACCGTGCCGGAGCTCTCGTACTCCGCGCCGAGCAGCAGCGGGATCAGCGGCGGCCCGACGACGGCGAGGAGCAGCGGCGCGACGCACAGCGCCACGCTCACCCGCAGGACCCGCCGCTCCTCGACCCGCAGCGCCGCGGGGTCCGTCCCCGCCCGAGCGAGCCACGGCCCGGCCACCAGCCCGACCGAGTTCGCGAGGAAGTTCAGCGGACCGATCAACCGGCCGCCCGCGGCGTAGAGGCCACCCTCGTAGGCGCCGCCACCCGCCGTCGCCAAGGGGGTGTCGAGCTGCTGGGCCGAGACGGCGAGGGTCGCCAGTCCGAAGCCGACGGACTCCCGGTGCGCGGCGACGATCTCCCCGCGGCCTTCCCGACGACGGGTGCCGGCGCGGCCGAGGAACACCCGGTCCAGGACGGCCTCGAGCACGAACGACAGCGGGATCGCGGTCGCGAGCGACGCGTCACCGGCGCCGACCAGCGCGAGGACGACGACCGCGACCAGCCCCCCGACGCGCCCCAGGATCTGGCCGGTCGAGGCCTTCCCGAACCGCTCCTGCGCCCGCAGCAGGCCGTTCGCGTTCTGGGCCTCCCACACCCCGGCGCCGACGAAGGTCAGCAGCAGCCCGGCGACCGGGTCCGGGGCGAAGAGGACGCTCGACGCGCCCCCGACGACGAGCAGCGCCGCCAGGGCCCACGGCCGTTTGGCCGCGGTCAGGGCCCGGGCGTGGGCGCTGGTCACCCGGCCCGACGCGGTCTCCCGGACGAGGTAGTTGATCAGTCCGAAGTCGACGACGGTCGCCGCGACCTGACCGATGGCGGCGCACGTCGCGATGAGCCCGAGCGTCGCGGGCGTCATCGTGCGAGCGCCGACCACGAAGGTCAGGCCGAGCACGACCTGCCCGAGGACGAGCGCACCCGCCACGCCCCCGACGCGCCCCAGGAAGAGCGCCAGTCCGCCCTTCATCGGGCGACGTCGAGGTCCTTCAGCTCGGCCTCGACCATGATGCGGGCGAGCTGGTCGGGCATGGTCTGCGCCTTCCAGCCCAGTTCCTTCTCCGCCTTCGTGGCGTCACCGATCAGGGCGTCGACCTCGGTCGGGCGCAGGTAGGTCTCGTCGAACCGGACATGGGACTCCCAGTCCAGGTTCACCGCCCCGAAGCAGTACTCGACCCACTCGCGCACCGTCGTCGCCGTCCCGGTCGCCAGCACGTAGTCATCACCGGAGTCGGCCTGCAGCATCCGCCACATGCCCTCCACGTACTCGGGGGCGTAGCCCCAGTCCCGGACCGCGTCCAGGTTCCCCAGGTAGACGAACTGCTCCTTGCCCTGCGCGATGCGGGCGGCGGCGCGGGCGATCTTGCGGGTCACGAACGTCTCCCCGCGCCGCGGGGACTCGTGGTTGAACAGGATCCCGTTCACGGCGAACATCCCGTGCGCCTCACGGTAGTTCCGCGCCATCCAATAGCCGTAGACCTTCGCCGCCCCATAAGGGGAGCGCGGGTAGAACGGGGTCTCCTCGGACTGCGGCGGCGGCGTCGCCCCGAACATCTCCGAGGAGCTCGCCTGGTAGTAGCGGGTCTCGATCCCCACCATCCGGATCGCCTCGAGCAGCCGGGCGGTGCCGACGCCGGTGGTGTTGCCGGTGTACTCCGGTTCGTCGAACGACACACGCACGTGCGACTGCGCGGCGAGGTGATACACCTCGTCGGGCCGGACCTTCTCGATCAGCGTCACCAGACGCGAGGAGTCGGTGAGGTCGCCGTAGTGCAGGACCAGTCGCTGGTCCGGGTCGTGCGGGTCCTGGTAGAGGTGTTCGATCCGGCCGGTGTTGAAGGTGCTGGACCGGCGGATGATGCCGTGGACCTCGTAGCCCTTGGCCAGCAGCAGCTCGGTCAGGTACGACCCGTCCTGACCGGTGATCCCCGTGATCAGCGCCCGCTTCATCGAGCTCCCTCGTGCACGTAGTTGTCCAGGTACCACTGGTAGGTCGAGGCCAGGCCCTCGGCGAGCCCGATCCGGGGCTTCCACCCCGTCGCCGCGATCTTCGAGACGTCCAGCACCTTGCGCGGCGTCCCGTCCGGCCGCGAGGTGTCGTACACGATCTCCCCGGTGAACCCCACGGTCGCCGCCACCAACGACGCCAGCTCCGCGATCGTCACGTCCTCACCGGTCCCGACGTTCACCGGCGCCGGATCGTCGTAGGCCTCCAACAGGTGCACACAGGCAGCCGCGAGGTCATCGACGTGCAGGAACTCCCGCCGCGGCGTCCCGGTCCCCCAGACCGTCACCGTCGGCTCACCGGCGACGGTGGCCTCGTGGAACTTCCGGATCAACGCCGGCAGCACATGACTCGACTCGAGATCGAAATTGTCGCCCGGCCCGTACAGATTCGTCGGCATCGCCGAGATCCACCGCCGGTCGTACTCCCGACGGTACGACTGCACACCCATGATCCCCGCGATCTTCGCGATCGCATATGCGTCGTTGGTCGGCTCCAACGCCCCGGTCAACAGCGAATCCTCCCGGATCGGCTGCTCCGCGAACTTCGGATAGATGCACGACGACCCCAGGAACAAGAACCTGTCAGCACCGGCGACATGCGCCGCGTCCAACAGATTCGCCTGGATCCGCAGGTTGTCGTGCAGGAACTCCACCGGCCGCGCGTTGTTCGCCGCGATCCCGCCCACCCGGGCGGCCGCGTCCACCACCACCGCCGGCGCCGCCGCCGTCACGAATTCCCGCGCGGCGTCCGCATCCCGCAGATCCACCTGCGCCGACCGCGCCCCGACCACATCCGAGAAACCCGCCGCCCCCAGCGCCCGCACCACCGCCGAACCGACCAGCCCCCCGGAACCGGCCACCAGCACGCGCGCGGAACGATCCAGCTCGTTCATGTCTGAGAAGGTAGCGGAGAGTGGCCGGAAGTCCGACGGCTAGGCCATCCGGACCAGATCACACTTCCCTGGGCTAACGCCTCCGGAGCCCGGGCGATCACCGGCCCTCGGTGCGAGGCGGCCGAACCGGATCATCTCGAAGACATCACGCTAGTCCGAGTGGCGTAACGGCCGTTGCGAACGCCTCGATTCCCCTCCTCGACCGGGTCGTCCGTGCCCGGATCAATTCGGAGGGAGACCCGCCGTGCCTCGTCGTTCCCGTTCCCGTCGAACCCTGCCTCGCCCTGACCTGCGCTCGGGCCTCCTGACGTGGCTCGTGGCCGCAGCCGTCGCCGTGGTGGCCGCGGTCATGGGAGTCGCGGTGAGCCGCGATGCGCCCGCACCCGCCGTCGCACCCTTCCCCGCCCCGCCGACGGAGGTGGTCGGAGCAACGGACTCCATCCCCGTGGCGGTGATCGGCGACAGCATCAGCGCCGGCACGCCGTACGGCGGTCGGGGTGTCACCAACTGGACCGCACTCGTCGAAACGGCCGAGCACTGGCTCGTGACGAACACGGCCATCGGAGGCACCGGGTACGTGAACGCCGGCTCGGCCGCTCCGTTCCAGGCCGCGCAGCTCGAACGGGCCGTCGCGGCCCGACCGCGCCTCGTCGTCGTCGAGGGGTCGCGTAACGACATCGGCCTGCCGCCCGAGCACGTCCGGAACGCCGCCGACCGGCTCTACCGCGAACTGACCGCCCGGCTGCCCGGGACCCGGATCGTCGTCGTCGGACCGTTCTGGAACGCGGGGACGTCGACGAAGGCGTTCGCCGTCCGCGACGCGCTCGCGAGTGCCGCGCGCGACGCGGGGGCGACCTTCGTGGACCCGATGGCCGAGAACTGGTTCACGGGTGCGTACGACGGCGGACCCCTCATCGCCGCCGACGGGGTGCACCCCACCGACGCCGGACACGCCCTCTACGCCCGGCGCCTCCAGGCCGCCCTCGACCGTCTCGGTGTGTGAGCACGCGTGTGTTCCGCGTGATCTTCGAGAACGCGGGGTAGCCGCTGCCCGACCAGAATGTGCACGTCGGGAGGTCCCATGCCGGCCGGTGAGTTCGCCCGCGACGAGTCCGCCAGTGACGACGACGTCCATCGCCGGCCCCACGTGCCGCTCGAACGCGTCCCGCACGACCGGTTCGTCGTCGCCGGCACCCGCGGGCTCCGGCTGCGCGCCCGCTGGTGGCTGGTGACCTGCGGTCCGACCAGCCGACCCTGGGCCGCTTTCGGACTGTGCCTCCTCGGCCTCGTCGGGATGTTCCTGCCGATCGCCCGGGACGTCCGTGGCGACGCGATCACCCCGCTCGCGGTGGCCGAGGGACCCGCCGTCCTCCTGCTGATCGCTTTCGGGATCCTCACGCTGCTCCCCGTCGTCGACCTGGTCCTCGGCCGCGAACGCCTCACGCCGTGGCTGGCCTTCCCTGCTGCACTCGGGATGCAGGTGACGCTCGCGCTCGCCCTCGTCGCCGGCGCGCAGGGCGCGGGCGCGCTGCACCCCCGGCTCTCCGAGAACATCAGCGGCCCGGGATCGGGCGTGCTGGTGCTCGGCGGTGTCGAGCTCGGCCTCGCGGTCGTCGGGGCGACGGGCTTCGTCCGGCGGGCCACGCGCCGTCGGCTCGGGGTGGCGTAGCCCCCGTTCCCGACGGCGGGTCCGGTCGGCTCGAAGTTGCTCCATCTGCCGCTTGATCTTGTCGAACACATGTTCGAACATGGAGTCATGGCGATCGAGGCAGGGTGGGACCCCGACACGGGGTTGCCGCTGCCCGCGCCGCCGTCGTGGGACGAGGATCCTGACGAGCCTGCGTTCGAGCTTCCTGACGACGAGACCGTGGCGTGGTGGGCCGAGCTCGACGCGGCGGCCGACGGCCCGATGGACGATGAACCGGGCTGGGCCGTCCCGGGAGTGTCTGACGCGGCACCGCCTGAGGAGGGCTTGTCGGCGCGGTCGCGGGCCGAGCTCGCCGAGCTGGCCGACGCCGTGCGGGCGCAGCGACTGGCAGGGGCACGGGTGTACCGGGCGTTCACCGCCGTCCGCGCCGGCGACGTGCTGGCCGAGTCGGGCTATCGGAAGTTGTCGCCGCTGCTCGAGGACCACGTCCGCCTCGACCGCACGACCGTGACCAAACTCGACCGACACGCCGAGGCGTTGCACGACACCGTCACCCCGACCGGCTCGACGACGCCCGCGTCGCTGCCTGCGACCGCAGCCGCGGTGGACGAGGGGACGGTCGATGCTGATCACGTCGAGGTCATCGCGAAGGTCATGGACCGGTTGCGTCGTGTGCCGGTCCTGGATGAGTCGACGCTGGCGGTGGCCGAGGAGCAGCTCGCCGGGTTGGCGGGGACGCATTCCCCGAAGCGGCTGTACGCCGCGGCGAAGGTGATCGCCGACCGGCTCGACCCCGATGGCGCCGCCCCGAAGGACGACCACCCCGCCGGCAACGAGCTGCACTACACGAAACGCCGCGACGGGCACCTGCACGCGAAGTTGGTGCTGCGCGACCCCGCCGGGGTGGCGCTGTTCGACGACGCGATCCGCGCCGCCACCCCGCCGCCCGCCTCCGCCGCCGTCGCGGACCCGGACACCGGTGAGGCCCCGACCGGCCCGGACGGTGAGCGTGGCCAGTGCCCGGATGATGAGGCGCGGGACACCAAGCCCGCTCGGCAGGCCTGCGGGCTGCTCGACCTGCTCGCCGCCTCCCACCGGGCTGGGCTGGACCACACCGAGGACGAGCAGGCCCCAGGTAGCCCTACCGCCTCCATGCCGCTCCCGGACCTCGACAACGAGGACGACACCGCCGCGCCCTGGGCCACCGACGCGGACCTCCCCGGCAACGGCACCCCCGAAGGACCCGCCGACCACGACGAAGAAGGCCCGACGGCCGACCTGGCCGACGCCGAGGACACGGCCTCAGCCACCGAGGAGCCGCCGCGGTTCGGCCCCGGCCCACCCGACGAGTCCGACGACCGGACCGACAGCCACCGCGAGGCCGGCGACACCGGCAGCGACACCGGCAGCGACACCGGGGAGCCACCACCAGACCCCGGGGCAGCCGCTCCGCCGCCCGGACCACCCCCACACACGCCGTGGTCTCCGCCGGACCCGGCGAGCATGGCCCTGCCCGGGCGGGAACGGGTCACCCTCACCGTCACCCTGGACTACAAGACGCTGCGCCAACAACTCACCGACACCAGCACCGCGCTCGCGCTGCTCGGCGACTCCACCTTCATCCGCCCCGACACCGCCCGGCGCCTGGCCTGCGACGCCGACATCATCCCCATCGTGCTCGGCTCGAAAGGCGAGGTCCTCGACGTCGGCCGCAAGACCCGATCGATCCCCACCGCCACCGGCCGCGCCGTCACCGTCCGGGATCGGCACTGCGCGTTCCCCGGCTGCCGCCGCCGCGCCCGCACCGCCCAGATCCACCACATCCAGCACTGGGCCCACGACGGCGACACCGAACCCGACAACCTCGTGTGCCTGTGCCGGTATCACCACGACCTGGTCCACCACAGCGGCTGGGAAGTGATCATGGTCGACCACATGCCCTGGTTCCGACCACCGCACTGGCTCGACCCCACCCGAACACTCCGCCACAACCGTCCCTGGACGCTCGCGTAGACCGCGTCCGCCGCCCGAGACGACGCCGCTCGGTCAGCCTGTCGTGAGCAGGGCCAGCCCGATCGTCACGACCAGCATCGGCATCGACCGTCGGCGTGGGCTGCCCATCACGGCGGCCGCGACGACCACCACGAGCGCGAGCGCCAGCCCGCCCGGCAGCAGCTCGAAGCGCAGTGCGCCGATCCTGACCTGCAGCGCACCGAGGCCGAGCACCGCAGCGACCGGCCACCAGGAGGACGACAACGTCGACAGGAGCAGCGCCGTCGTCAGGCAGGTCCCGGCCCAGAGCAGCGAGAGGGCGAAGGCGTCCATCGACGTGGACCCGTCGGCGGCCCGGACCGCGAGGAACGCGAGGTAACCCAGCCCGCTGCCGAGCACCACGACGGCGTCGCCGCGTCGCGGCCACTCCCCCAGCAGCCACCGGCGCCGACGGCAGAGCCACGCCCACGCGAGCACGACGGCGGGTGGCACCAGGAGGGAGGTGGCCGACGGCGACCACGGGCGGCCGTCCTTCGGGTACCGCACCTGATC
Source organism: Actinomycetospora sp. NBRC 106378 (assembly GCF_030269685.1). Taxonomy (GTDB): domain Bacteria; phylum Actinomycetota; class Actinomycetes; order Mycobacteriales; family Pseudonocardiaceae; genus Actinomycetospora. The sequence continues at coordinate 285,135 of NZ_BSTT01000002.1, read as the reverse complement.
GAAGGCCGGGGCGAGGGTGTCGGGCCGTCCGTCGAGCAGCAGCGTCGTGAGCACCAGTCCGCCGATCACGGCGACGAGCTCGACCGACACCCGTCGGACCCGGGCACGACGTATCCCGGTGTGCCGCGAGTACGCGCTCGCCGCCAGCGCGACGAGCGCCCCGACCACGAGCGGCGCCGCGGTCGGCTCGGCGTGCGCGGCCAGCCCGAGGAACACCCCGGCGAGGCCGCGCATCAGCAGGCGGCGCACCCCCGTCGTCCAGAACCCGAGCAGCGGGAGCCCCGCGAGCAGGAAGGCGAGGGCCATCCGGTCGGATCGGTCTGAGTCCCAGGCCGTATGGACGACGGGCGAGCTCAGGACCACCGCGACGGCGAGCGCCCCGGCCGCGAGCGAACGTCGGCGCAGCCAGAGGTAGGCGGGCACCGTCGCGACCAGCGCGAGGACGTAGCGCAGTCCGACGTCACCGGACGCCGGCGGCACCTGCCCGAACCGCAGCACCAGTGCCACGACCCCGGGCGCGAGCAGCAGGCCGAGCGCCTCGACCCACCACGGCACCCGACGGGCGGGCTCCGCAGGGCCGAGGGCTGCGGTCGGCGACTCCGACAGCGTGCTCATCGACCCGGTCTCCTCGACGTCCCCACGAGAGGCCATCTCACTGGCCCGAACGGGCTACGGGCCAGCCCGGGTCGTCAGGTGACGCCTCATCCGGTGACCCTTCGTTATCCGGTCGTCACCCCTGGCCACAGGTGCTGCGCCGGCCGGCCGGGGTCCGTCAGCGCGGACAGATGCCCTGCAGCCGCTGCACGGTGAGGGCGGCGGCGTGACCGCGGATCGCCGACGCGAGGGCCTGGGCATCGGCCCGGACCACCTCCGGCGCGGCACCGCGACGCACGTCCGTCGCCAGGCGGACCTTGGCCGCTTCCACCGCTGCCGCTGTCCGGACGACGTCGTTCCCGACGGCGGGTGCCGCCACCGGCCGCGGACAGGGCAGCACGGGCGGCACGCCCGTGGACGCCGGAGCCGGCGGCGCCGTGGTGCTGGTGACCGGCGGCGCCGTCGTCGTGCTCGTGACCGGCGGCGCCGTCGTCGTGCTCGTGACCGGCGGCGCCGTCGTCGTGCTGGCGACCGGCGGCGCCGTCGTCGTGGTGGCAGGGGGCGTCGTCGTCGCGGTGGTGGTCGGGTCGGTGGTCGGGTCGGTGGTCGGGTCCGGATTCGTGACGATCGGCAGCAGGACCTCCCCTGTGTCCGGGTCGACGTCGCCCGGGAGGAGGCCGAGCGCCGCGATGGTCGCCCCGTCCGCCGCGCGGCAGCTCGTCCCGCTGAGCGTGTAGCCGGAGGGGCAGCCCCAGACGATGTCGTCGGCGTGGGCCACCCCGATCCCGACCGTCGCCCCGCCGAGCACCAACCCCGCCAGCACGCCCGCCGCCCGTCGCCGCGTCCCCATGGCCAACCCCTCTCGTCGCCGCACGGGCAGGACTCGGGGCTGGGCCGGAGCGTCGTTACCGGGACGCGCGGGGCCGGGGAGGGGTCCACTCGATGTGTGGATCCGGCTGGACAGCGGGGGTACACCGGGGGCGTGAACAGCTCCGACGTCCTCGTGGACGCCTTCGGCCGGGTCCGCTCCGACGTGCACCGCGCGGTGGAGGGCCTCGACGAACGTGCCCTCAACCTGCGTCTCGACGGCGACGCGAACCCGGTCGGCTGGCTCGTCTGGCACCTCACCCGCGTGCAGGACGACCACATCGCCGACCTCGCCGGGCACCAGCAGGTCTACACCTCGCAGGGCTGGGCCGACGCCTTCGGGTTCGACCTCGACCCGGCGTCGATCGGCTACGGCCACACCTCCGAGCAGGTCGCGGCCGTCCACGTGACCGACCCGGCCATGCTCGTCGACTACCACGACGCCGTGCACGACCGCACCGTCGACTACCTGCGCTCCCTCTCCGACGACGACCTCGACGAGGTCATCGACGACGCCTGGGACCCGCCCGTGACCCGCGGCGTGCGCATCATCAGCGTCGTGGACGACGACATCCAGCACGCCGGCCAGGCCGCCTTCGTCGCGGGGATCGCCCGCCGCGCCTGACACCCGATCGAGCGAACCCTCGGCGGTGGTGTCACTCGTTCAGCCGTACCGCCGATGCTCCGGATGGTCGCACCATCGCGGAGGTCCCCTTGTCGCTCACCCGGCCCCTCGGCGCGGCCTGCGCCCTGCTCGCCGCCTGCTCGCTCGTACCCGCACTGCTCGTGCTGGGGACGGGCGCGTTGCTCCTGCTCGCGGTACCGACGACGGGTGCCGCCGCGCTCGTCGTCGGGGTGGCCGCCCTCGTGGTGCCCGGCGTGCTGACCCTCGCGGCGGCGGCGCTGGTCACCGGCCGCCCGGAGGGCCCGGCGCTCACGGTGCTGGGCGCCGCCGTCGCCGTGGCCGCCACGCTGACGGGCGCCGTCGGTCCCGGCCTCCCCGCCCCGGCGGCGCTGCTCGTCGTGGTCCCGGTCGGCGCGAGCGCCGCGGCCGCGGTGCTCGTCGCGCACCGACCCGTCGTCGTCACCCCCGACCTCGAGCGCGCGGCGGTCGTCGCGGCCGCGGTCCTGCTCGCCGCCCACGGGCTGACGCTCCTCGCCGGTCTCCCCCGCGCCGGCGCGGACGTCGCGACGCCCGCGGTGGTCGCCGTCGTCACCGCCGGGATCGCGGCGTGGGCGTGCTGGACGGCCCGACCCGGCGTCGTGAGCCCGTTCGTCGCGGCCGCCGCGATGGCCCTGCTGACGACGGTGCTCGCCGTCCGGACGGGCGTCGACCCGTTGCCGGCCGCGGCCGTCACGGCGACGCTCGCAGGAGTGGCCGCGCATCGTACTGTCCTGTTCGTCCGAGCTCGCACGGTTCAGCCAAGTAACCTCGCGAAATGTGATTGAAACAGCACTCCTGGTGGAACTCGGGGGCCGTTCGATCATGTCGACGGGGAGGACCACCATGTCCACGACCAGTGAGAGCCGCGGTGCAGTGCATGCGTCCACGATGGACGAGCACGCCGCCGATCCGACCCGGAGCTTCGCCGACCCGGGCCCGCTCGGGCTCGCGGCGTTCGCGCTGACCACGTTCCTGCTCAGTCTGTTCAACGCCGGACTGGCCCCGGAGGCGCTGGAGTCGACCGTCCTGCCGCTGGCCCTGTTCTACGGCGGGCTCGCGCAGCTGATCGCCGGGCTCTTCGAGTTCCGCAAGGCCAACACGTTCGGCGCCACCGCGTTCGTCTCCTACGGCGCGTTCTGGCTCGCCTTCGCAGCCTTCGTCAAGTTCGTCGAGCCGGGCCTGCCGACGGGCCAGGCCACGACCGGCGCCGGGCTCTTCCTCCTCGGCTGGGCGATCTTCACCGGCTACATGGCCATCGCCTCGCTGCGCACCACCGGCGCCCTCATCGCCGTCTTCGTGCTGCTGTTCCTGACGTTCCTGCTGCTCGCGATCGGGGACCTCACCGGCACCGACGGCATCGCGACCATCGGCGGCTACCTCGGCATCCTCACCGCGCTGGCGGCCTGGTACGCCTCGTTCGCGGTGGTCACGAACGCCACCTGGGGCCGTCAGGTCCTGCCGACCGGGCCTCGTTGATCGACCGGTCACCCACTGGTGGCACCGGGCGGGTCGGTTCCCGCCCGGTGCCACCCCGGCTGCGAGACTCCGCCGCCATGGGGGTCCTGCCACGTCTCGCCCTGTTCCTGACGACGGGTCTGGTCGGCCTGGGCGGCACGGCCTGCGCGGCCGAGTCCGCACCCGCCGTCGGGAACGAGCCGAGCGGCACGCGCACCGTCGAGTGTCCCGACGCGCAGTGCACCGTCACCGCCACGCCGGGCACCGTCGTCGACCTCGGTGACGCCGGCTCCGTGACCGTCACCGACGTCGGACCGGACACCGTCACGACGACCGCCGACGGTTCCCGGATCACGTCGGGACCCGGCGGGTCGAACACCCTGAACGACGTCACCTACCGCGTCACCGCCGTCCGTGACGGCGAGGCGACGCTGGTGTTCGGCGACGCGGAGTCGTCCTAACGACGTCGCGCGGGACCCACCACGTCCCGGCCGGGCGCGGGGCGTGGTGACGACAGGTCGTGCGCGGTCCCGCCGCGCCACACCGTGCGCAGCTCGCGGGTCGCCGTGATGTCCGCCAGTGGGTCGCCGCCGACGAGGAGCAGGTCGGCCCGTCGTCCCGCGGTGATGCGCCCGCGGTCGGCGAGCCCGAAGACGTCCGCGGCCCGGGAGGTCGCCGCGGCCAGCGCGTCCGCGGACGTCATCCCCGCGCGCACCAGCAGTTCGAGCTCGAGGTGCATCGACGCGCCGTGCAGCACGGCGGCCGGACGCCCCGGGACGTCGTTCGCGTCGGTGCCGGCCACGATCGTCGCGCCCGCCTCGAGCAGCCGGGCGAGGTTGTCCTCGGCGTGCGTGTAGGAGGCACCGGCGGCGGACGAGGTCGGCAGGCCGCCCCGGTCCCCCGCCTCGAGTCCGGCGACCACCTCGCCCGGCAGCCGCGCCGTGAGGCGGGGGTCGGCGAGCAGGTCACGGAGCGAATCCTGCGAACTCAGCGCCGCCATCATCGTCAGCGTCGGCACCACCGCGAGGTCGGCCGCCGCCTCGACCGGCCCGTCGAGCGGCAGGTGGGTGAGCACGTCGACCCCGGCGGCGCGGGCGGTGGCGAAGGCCCAGCGCGTCGGGGCGTGCGCGACGGTCAGCAGTCCCCGCCGACGCGCGGCCCCGCACACCGCCGCCACCGTCTCCGGCGACAGCGTGGGCCGCGAGACGTCGGCGGCGTTCTCCACGAAGACCTTGAGGTAGTCCGAACCCTCGCGTTCCCGGTCGGCCACGAAGCGCTCGGCGTCGTCCGGCCCCGCGAGCCCGGGCATGCGCCAGCCGGTCGGGTCGGGCGGCAGCATCACGGCGGGCCAGCCGTCGACCGCACCGGCCATCAGACCGGAGCTCCGCAGGTCGGCCTCGTCGTCCCGCGACCCGGCCCGCCGCCGCAGCATGGCGGTGAACTGCGGCGGGGCGGAGAACATGTCGAGCACGGTCGTCACCCCGTGCCGCAGGTCCTGGCCGAGGTTCCCCGCGCCGCGCAGGTGGACGTGCGCGTCGATCAACCCCGGCAGCAGCGTGGCGCCCCGGGCGTCCACCTCGCCGTCGACCGGCGCCCGCTCCCCCGGTTCGACGGACCCGATCGTCCCCGCGTCGTCGACCACCACCGTGGCCGGCCCGAGCGACCGTTCCCCGTCGAACACGCGCGCGCCCACGATGGTCGTCCCCACCGGTGCGAGTCTGCCGGTGGCGCCCCGCCGCCGGAAGCCTCCGAAGGGCCTTCCCGACGACGGGTCGGCTCCGCTCAGCCCGCCGCGTCGGCCGCCAGGCGCTCGCGCAGGCTCCGGGGGCGCAGGTCGGTCCAGTGCTCCTCGACGTAGTCGACGCACTCGGAGCGGGCCGCCCCGTCCGGCCCGTCACCGAACACGACCGTCCAGCCGCTCGGCACCTCGGCGAACACCGGCCACAGGCTGTGCTGGTCCTCGGCGTTCACCAGCACCCGGAAGCGGCCGTTCTCGTCGTCGAACGGATTGGTCATGCGGGTCGACCTCCTGGAGCACCGCGAATGGTAAGGGCACCCTAACCCAGACGCCGGGCGCCGAGCAGCAGGAAGTCGGGCTCGCCGGTCAGCCGACGGAAGGCCTCCGGGTGCGTGTCGGCCATGGACGGCAGCGGGCGCGGCGGCGCGTACAGGTCGCTCACGGCGCCGGCGGGATCTCCGGGGCCGGCACCTCGAAGGCGTTGAGCAGGGCCGAGGTGGCCAGGTACATGCCCGCGAGGTGCACCATGTCGAGGACGCCGTCGCGGCCGAACGCGGCCTCGGCCGCGGCGTAGGTCGCGTCGGCCACCCGGTGCTCGCGGACGAGCTCGGCGGTGAACCGGTGGGCGGCGAGCTCCTCGCCGGTGAAGCCCTCGGTCGACCCGGTGCGCAGGCCCTCGATCACGGTCTCGGAGAGCCCGACCGACCGGGCGACGGCCACGTGCGCGTAGATCTCGTACGCGGCGTCCCACGCGACGCCGACGGTGAGGATCACGACCTCCCGGATCGGCGCCGGGAGCGAGGAGTTCCGCTGGTCGTTCGCGACCCACTGGTTGAACCCAGCGCTTTGGCCCGGCCGCAGCACGAAGGAGTTGAACGGTCCGATGAGGCCGCCCTGGTCGTCGGTCGCGGCGAAGCCGGACTTCTCGGCCCAGCGCTGTTGGCGCTGGTGGATCCGCTCGGCGGCGGCCTGCTGGTCGTCGTCGAGGTCGAGCGACTCGTTGCGGGGCAGTCGCCCGCCCCAGTTCTTCGCGTCCGCCGCGGGGAGATCGGTCACGACGTCGGGTTACCCCGCCTCGGGCGGTGTCCACCGGAAGAGGGTGGAGTCACGGCGGACGAAGCCGCACCGCTCGTAGAGCCGGATCGCCGCCTCCCGCGAGGGCCGCGAGGTCAGGTCGACGGTGCGGGCGCCGACCTCCACCGCGCGGTCGAGCGCCGCGCGGACCAGCGCCTCGCCGACGCCGCGGCCGCGTGCCACGTCGTCGACCACCACGTCGTCGACGTGGGCCCGCAGACCGGTCGGCAGCGGGTACATGACCAGCGTCAGCGCGCCCACCACCACGTCGTCGACGGCGGCGGTGAACAGCGTGCACGCCTCGTGCTGCACCACCCACGCGATCGTCTGCTCGTCGAAGGTCGCCGACCGCGAGAGCTGGGGCAGGAGGTGCCGGATCGCGTCGAGCAGGTCGTCGTCGATGCGCTCGACGATCTCGATCGCGACGGTGCTGGTCTCGCTCATCGGCCCGACGGTAGACCCAGCATCGCGAGCGCCTCGTCGGTCGTCGTGGTCTCGCCGATCCGCGGGAACACGCGCTCGACCACGTGCCGGTGCGACGCCTCGTCCAGGTCGCCCACGGCGTCGGTGACGAGCACGACGTGGTAGCCCAGGTCGAACGCGGCGCGGGCGGTGCTCTCCACGCCCATCGAGGTGGAGATGCCGGTGAGCACGACCTGGGTCACGCCGCGCCGGCGGAGCTGGACGTCGAGGTCGGTACCGACGAAGGCGCCCGGGTTCCGCTTCGTGATCACGGCGTCGCCGAGGTCGGCGAGCTCGGCGACGACCTCGTCCCAGCCCTCGGGCCGGGTCCCGGTGCCGCGGTGTCCCGCGTCGGTGCGGCCGGGGCTGAAGCCGGCGCCGTCGACGGTCACCCGCACGAGCAGCACGGGCGAGCCGCGGTCGCGGAACGCGCGGGCGAGCGCGGCGGTCCGCGCCACGATGTCGTCGGGCGGGGACGGCACGGTCGGTGCCGCCCGCAGGCCCTCCTGCAGGTCGATCACCACGAGCGCGGCGACGGGGTCGACGGTGGTCAGGGTCATGCGGCCTCCAGCCGGGCGAGGGAGCGGTCGAGGATCGTGACGAGCAGGAAGAGGCCGGACGCCACGAGCATCACGACCGCGAGGACGTGGAGCCCGGCCGTCGTGGCCCCGTCGGCGGAGAAGGCGAACCCGCCGGTGGTGCCGGCTGCAATGGCACCGAGGTAGAAGAAGGTCCGCATGAGGCCGGCGGAGGAGGCGGTGCGCTCCGGGTCGGCCTGGCGGTAGACGGCGTTCTGGATCGCGAGGTTGTTCAGGCCCTGCGGCACCCCCGCGACGAGGGCGACGACGACGATGAGCCAGATCGGGCTCGTCGAGCCGAGGAACAGCAGCAGGACCGCGACGAGGATCTGCGCCGCCGACCCCACCAGCAGCTTCCCGCGGATCTCCCGGCGCCGACCGGTGAGCGCCGCGACCCCGATGCCGCCCAGGAAGATCGGCAGCAGCGCGAGACCGGCGCCGGAGGCCGACAGCCCGCGGCCCTGCTCGAGCCACTGCGTGTACCCGTAGAGGATCGCGTAGGAGACGGTGGCGCCGAGCAGGGCACGCAGGAAGGTCAGCAGCAGCGGGCCGTTGCCCGCGAGCACCCGGACGTCGAGGAACGGGTGGGCGGCACGCCGTTCCCACCACCCGAGCGCCCCGGCGGCGACGACCGTGACACCCGCGAGCGGCCACAGCGCCGGGCGTTCCAGCACGAGCAGCAGCGACACCAGCGTGACGGTGAACAGGGCGATGCCCGCCGGGTCGACCAGCGAGACCACCCGCTCCTGCGTGGACCGCTCCCCCGCGCCGCGCGGCAGCCGCCACCAACCCACCGCCAGGGCGAGCACGGCGAGCGGCAGGTTGACCGCGAACGTGGACCGCCACCCGCCGAGCCCGATCAGCAGGCCGCCCAGCGTCGGCCCGACCACCGCGATCGTCTGCGTCGCCACCGAGAGCACGGTGAGCACCGTCTCCGGGCTGTCCTGCCCCGTCCGCTCCGCCTCGCGACGCACGAGGGCCATCGCCGCCGGATAGCCCGCGCAGGTGCCGAGCCCGATCACGACGCGAGCCGCAACGAGCGTCCCGATGTCGGGCGCGAGCAGCCCGAGCAGGCCGCCGAGCCCGACGAGCGCGGTCCCCACGAGGTAGAGCGGTCGGGGACCGTAGAGGTCGACGAGCCGCCCGGTCACGGGCTGCCCGACGGCCGTCGCCAGGTACAGCCCGGACACCAGCCACGCCGTCTGCGAGGCCGACGCCCCCAGCGCGATCCCGATCGGCACGAGCGCCACCGCGATCAGCGTGGAGTTGACCGGGTTGAGGATCGACCCGAGCACCATCGGCGCGAGCAGGCGACGGTCGAACGTGTCGGTCCGGGTCGCGGTCATCCGATCACCTTCTCGAGCAGCTCCATCGCCTCGACGACCCGCGCCCGCTCCTCTCCGGTCAGCCGCTCGGCGAGCACGCCCGCCAACCATCCCTGGCCCGCCGCCCGCGAGGTGGCCAACAGCTCGCGCCCGGCCGGGGTCAACGACGCCACCTGACGACGCCCGTCGTCGGGATCGGGATCGCGGCGTACGAAGCCCCGCTCGATCACGGCCCCGACCGCCATCGCCATCGACTGCGGCCGCACCCCCTCGGCCGCGGCCAGGTCGCTCACGGTGGCCGGGCCCTCGCGGTCCAGCCGCGTGAGCACGCCGAGCTGCGACGCCGTCAGCTCCGCCCGGTCGTAGTTCTCGCGCAGCCGCCGACGCAGCCGGCCGAGCGTCACCCGCACGGCCCGGGCCGTGTCCACCGCCGATCCGTCCACACCCGCCCCCGATCGGAGAAACACAGTCCAACCTGTTCATCTCGAACTGTACACCTCACCGCTCGGCGCCACCGCCCGACCAGCGGGCGCGGACGACGGAACCGGACGAAAGTCCCGAGCGGGACGTCGGACCCCGGAAGCGGTGCCGCCGTTCGCCGACCTCCTGCTCCACCCGGCGGTATCGCCGTCCCGTCCCGACGACGGGTGTCGACACCTCCGCGCCGGACGGTCGCCTCGCGCGACCACCGGACGTCGAGCGGTCCGCTGCGCCGGAAGGCACGGGGTCTGTAGATCACGGAAAGGTCTCGGTACGGTCACGGCGGCTCGTCACCCGACGGGCCACCGCGCTCTCCGCCCGGGTCACCGTCCCGTCCCGGTGGCCCGCTCCCCGGGTGGAGGACGAGGGACGACCGCGTGCGGACCCCGGACCGATCCCCAGCGATCCGGAGTCCTCCCGAGCGGCCGCAGGACGGGAGCGGTGGAACCCCGAGCCACCGTCTCCGGCCAGGAGATCTCCCCATGGCACGACACGCCGCCGTCGCCGGTGCCCCGTTCACCGCCCCCTTCGGCGCCATCGGGCTCGACCCGGCCCCCGCGCGCCGCCGACACGGCGGGCCCCGCACCGCGTCCGGTCCCCTCACCACGGGTTCGCTCACCCGCGCCGGCATCGCCGCCGCCCTCGTCACGGCGAGCGCGGCCGCCGTCGCCGGCTCCACGGGCACCTTCCCGTCGCTGGGCGACGCCGACGTGGCGAGCACCGGTACCAACCTGCTCTCCGTCTCCTCCTCCGACGCCGCCGCCGTGCCCGCCCCGCGCGAGGCCACCGTGACACCGGTGTCGCTGGCCGCCGCCCCCGCGGCCGCCGCGCCCGCCGTGAAGACGGTGTCCCCGGCCCAGAAGGCCGCCGCCGCCAAGGCCGAGCAGCAGGCCGAGCAGCAGGCGGCCGCGAAGAAGCAGGCCGCCGCGGCGAAGAAGAGCGCCGCGGCCGCGCCCGCGAGCCTGGGCTCGCTGGGCCAGCGCATCGTGTCGCAGGCCGCCGCGTTCAAGGGCGTCCCCTACGAGTGGGGCGGCACCACCCCGAGCGGCTTCGACTGCTCCGGGCTGACGAAGTACGTGTTCGGGAAGATGGGCATCAGCCTGCCGCGGACCGCGCAGCAGCAGTACGACGCCGCGCAGCACATCTCCCAGAGCCAGGCCCAGCCCGGCGACCTGGTGTTCATGGGCTCGCCCGGCGACATCTACCACGTCGCGATCTACGCGGGCGGCGGCAAGATGTGGACCGCCCCCGAGACCGGGCAGACCGTGAAGCTGGGCAACCTGTTCGGGGACTACTCGTTCGGCCGCATCCGGTGATGTAGCTCTCGTCGATAGTTGCTGACACTCACTGCCACATTCGCGATGGAGCGGGTACCACGAAGGGTGGCCCCCGAACGAGATCGCTGACGCAGGAGGCGGCATGTCGACCGACACCGACCTCGACGCCCGGACCGGGCTCGTCGAGGACGCGCCGCGGCCCGCCGCGACGGCGACCGCAGCGCCCGCAGCACCCCCCGCCCGTCCGGCGTCAGCTCCGGAGCCGACGACCCCGAGCCGACCCGACCCGTCGTCGGGAACGGGGCGGGCGGCGGGGAAGCCCGGCGGGAACACCTGGATCGTCCCGCTGCTCGTGCTGGTCGCCGGCATGTTCATGTCGGTCCTCGACATCAGCATCGTCAACGTCGCGATCACGACGATGCAGAACGACTTCGGCGCCACCACCGACCAGATGCAGTGGGTGTCGACGGCGTACTCGCTCTGCGAGGGCGTGGTGGTCCCGGCGAGCGCCTGGTTGGGCATCCGCTACGGACTCGGGCGGGTCTACACGATCGCGATGGTGTTCTTCGCGATCTTCTCGACGCTCTGCGGGTTCGCGTGGGACATCAACTCGATCGTCGCCTTCCGCATCCTGCAGGCCATCCCGGGTGGCGTGATCCCGGTGGTGGCCCTGGCGGCGCTGTACAAGATCGTGCCGAAGGACAAGCTCGGCGCGGCCATGGGCATCTACGGCCTCGGCATCATCTTCGCGCCGGCGATCGGCCCGACCCTCGGCGGCTACCTCGTCGAGTACGTCAACTGGCGGCTGATCTTCTTCATCAACGTGCCGATCGGCGTGGTCGGGGTCCTCGCGGCGATCTTCTTCCTGCCCACGTTCTCCCGCACGGCGGGCAAGAAGCTCGACGTCCCCGGGTTCCTCGCCGTCGCCGTCGGGCTCTTCTCGATGCTGCTGGCTCTGCACGAGGGGCCGACCTGGGGCTGGACGTCCTACCCGACCCTGATCCTGCTGACGGTCGGCGTCCTCGCGCTGGCGCTGTTCGTGGTGATCGAGCTCGAGGTCGACGAGCCGCTGCTGGACCTGCGGGTGTTCGCCCACTGGCCGTTCACGAATTCGCTGCTGCTCATCGCGATCATCTCGATGGGCCTGTTCGGCGTGCTCTTCTACATCCCGGTGTTCCTGCAGCAGTACCAGGGACTGGGGGCGTTCGAGACCGGTCTGCTCCTGCTGCCCCAGGCGCTCGTGATGGCGTTCGTGATGCCCGCGGCCGGGTTCATCTACGACAAGATCGGGGCGCGGATCCCCGCGGCGCTCGGCCTCGCGATCGTCTCCTGGACGACGTGGGAGCTCGCCGGGATGACGATCGACGTCTCCCACGGCCACCTCGAGATGTTGCTCGCCGCCCGCGCCGCGGGCATCGGCCTCGCGATGATGCCGATCATGACGGGCGGGCTCGGTTCCCTGCCGTCGTTCCTTTCGGAGAACGGCAGTGCCGTGAACACGCTGGTCCAGCGGGCCTCGTCGGCGATCGGCCTGGCCGCCATGACCGCGATGATGACGATCCAGCAGGCCCAGGCGTCCGCCGACCGCACCGGGACGGCCTCGATGCCGGACGGGTCCAGCGGGATGATGATGGAGTACCAGATGTACTCCCGGCTGCAGAGCCTCTCGTTCGTCACGGCCATGAACGACCTGCTCTACGTCACCGCGATCCTGACGGCGCTCGGCGTCCCGCTCGCCCTGATGCTGCGACACGGGAAGCCGACGCCCTCCGACGGACCGGCGATGGCCCACTAGGTGCTCCGCAGGTGAGCACTTTTCCGTGTCCTGACACGGATTAGTGCTCACCTGCCGGAGGCACCCCGGAGCATGGGACTCAAGGACGCGCTCTCGAAAGCCGCCGATGCGATCAAGGGCGAGGACGGCGCACTCGGGCCGCCCGCGGCCGGCGAGCCGTCGGAACAGGACGTGCCGCAGGACCCGCGGGTGGCGAGCAGCCGGGCCACCGGCGGCGAACACCCCGACGACGAGACCCACGGCGACGAGATGTCGACGACCGGGACCGGGGACACCGACGAGTTCGTCGGGCGGGTCGCCGGCGACGACCCCGGGTACGCGGAGGAGACCGGCGCCGAAGCGCGGCGCAATCGCGAGTAGACCGAAAGAGTTATCGCTGTTGCTCCGTTCGTCGTAGCGCTGCCGTAAGCTCGATTGCGTGTCGAGCAGACGGCGCCGCGATGACCGCGCACACGGGTGAGGATCGTGCCCGTCGGCTCGACGAGCTGGCGGGGTTCGTGGTGGAACTCGCCGCGGGCCGGCTCGACGCGCGCCTGCACCCCTCGCACGAGTCCGACGAGATCGACGCCATCGTCGTCGGCCTCAACATGCTCGCCGAGGAGCTCCAGGGGCTGACCCACGACCTCGAGGGCCGGGTCAGCGAACGCACCCGCGAGCTCGCCGACGCGCACGCCGCGCTGGAGCTGCTCGCCCTCTCCGACCCGCTGACCGGGCTGGCCAACCGCACCCTGCTCGCCCAGCGGCTGCGCGACGCCGAGGCCTCCGGGGTCGTGCCCGCAGTGCTCGTGCTCGACCTGGACGGCTTCAAGGCCGTGAACGACAGCTTCGGCCACGCGGTCGGCGACGCGCTGCTCGTCGCCGTGGCCGAGCGACTGCGCGGCGTCGTGCGCGAGACCGACACCGTCGCGCGGCTCGGCGGCGACGAGTTCGCGATCCTCGTCCACGACGCCGGCGCCGCGCAGGCCCTCGACATCGCCGAGCGCATCCGCGCGGTCCTCGCGGCACCCGTCGTCGTGCAGGGGCGGACGTGCTGGGTGAGCGCCAGCGTCGGGGTCCGGCTGGGCACCCGGCAGGGCGGCTCGACCGACGACTTCCTGCGGGACGCCGACACCGCGATGTACCGCGCGAAGGCCCGGTCCCGGGGCGGGGTGAGCGTGTTCGCGCCGGCGATGCGTCGCGAGGCGCAGGCCCGGACCCGGCTCGCGGACGAGCTGCGCACCGCGCTGATCACCGGCGAGCTCGTCGTGCTCTACCAGCCGATCATGGACCTGGAGACCGACCGCGTCGTCGCCGTCGAGGCCCTCGCCCGCTGGCGCCACCCCGAGCGCGGGTTCCTCACGCCGGACATGTTCCTGTCGGTCGCCGAGGACACCGGGCTGATCACGGCGCTCGACCTGTGGGTGCTCGAGACCGCGGCCGCCCAGGTCGCCCGGTGGCGCTCGAGCGTGCTCGGGGACGTCCCGTTCACCGTCCACGTCAACGTCTCCCCGGTCGAGCTGCGGGCTCCACGGTTCGTCGAGGACATCGTCGACTGCACCCGACGGCACGGGCTGGCGCCGCGCGACGTCACCGTCGAGATCACCGAGCACCGCCTGCTCGGCGAGGACGCCCTCACCCGCGAGGCGCTCGAGGAGCTGCGGGCGGCCGGGGTGGGGGTCGCGATCGACGACTTCGGCACCGGCAGCTCGTCCCTGGGCTACGCGCGCCGGGCCTTCGTCGACGAGGTCAAGATCGACCGCTCGCTGGTCAGCGACCTCGACGTCGACGAGCAGCAGATGCGCATCACGGCGGCGATCCTCGTGATGGCCCACGCCTTCGACCTCGTGCCCATCGCCGAGGGGGTCCAGACGGCGGGTGAGGCCGACGCCCTCCGGCAGCTCGGCTGTCGCTACGCGCAGGGCTACTTCTGGAGCCCGCCGGTGTCGGCTACCGATCTGGAACTGCGGCTGCGACGGCAGCGCGCCTGACCTTCCCGGCGTCGTCGCGCAGCGCGTGGTCGACGAAGGTGTAGCCGCGGGGTTGCTTGTGCCGGCTCAGCCGTCCGGCCACGTGCTCGCGCAGGGCCTCCTGGACGCCCGGCTCCGCCTGGACCACGGCGTGCACGACCCGGCCGAGGTCGTCGTCGGGAACCCCCACCACCACGGCGTCGTGCACCGCCGCGTGGGCGAGCAGGACCGCCTCCACCTCGGCGGGGTACACGTTCGCGCCGCCGACGACGACCATGTCCGCGCGCCGGTCGGCGAGGTACAGGTAGCCCTCCTCGTCGAACGATCCCAGGTCGCCGAGGGACTCCCAGCCGTCGCGGGCCCGCGGCTCGGCGCCGAGGTAGCGGTAGGTCGGGGCGCCCTCGGGGCGCATCCAGAGCTCGCCGACGACGCCGGGCGGCACCTCGTGGCCGTCGTCGTCGGTGATGCGCACGTGCCCGCGGGTGACCCGTCCGACCGAGCCGGGGTGGGCGAGCCAGTCCCGGCCGTCGATCATGGCGCTCGCCTGCGACTCCGTGCCCGCATAGAGCTCGACGAGGATCTCCGGGCGGGGCAGCCGGGCCAGCCAGCCGCGCTTGACCTCGGGCGGGCACGGCGCCCCCACGTGCAGGGCGGTGCGCAGGCTGTCCAGGTGCCCCCACCCGGCGTCGGGAACGGTCCGCAGGATCCGCGACATCATCGTCGGCACGAGGTAGAGCCAGGTGACGCGGTGCTCGGCGACGAGCTCGAGCGTGCGGGCCGCGTCGAAGCGCTGCATGAGCACGACGTGGTGGCCCTGCAGGAGCGCCATGAGGCTGAACATGTAGGGCGCGTTGTGGTGGAGCGGGGCCGTGGCGAGGAACGTCCCGTCGCGGTCGATCCGCAGACCGTCGGCGCGGGCGAGGACGTGTTCGGTGCACGCGGCCTGACCGGCGACGATGACCTTCGGCGTGCCCGTCGAACCGCCCGAGGTGGGCGCCTTCCAGGAGGGGCCGATCACCGGGGGGACCGGGGAGTCGTCCGCGCTCTCCGGTTCCGGCGCCCGGTCGATCACGACGGCGGGTCGCGCGACGGCGAGGACCGCGTCCCGCTCGGCGTCGGGCAGGCGGGCCGAGAGCGGCAGCGGGACCGCGCCGAGCTTCCACGCCGCGACGCTGGCCGCGACGTGGTGCACCGTGTTCGGCAGCGCGATCGCGACCAGGTCGCCACGGGTGACCCCGCGGTCGGCGAGGGTGCGCGCGAGCCGGTTGGTGTGCCGGTCGAGCTGGTCGTGGGTGAATGCGGCGTCGCCGTCGGAGACCGCCGGCGCGTCCGGCGCCTCCGCGGCGAGGTCCCGCAGCCGGGTGGCCAGCGGGGTCGGGTACTCAGGGAGGTCGGGCTCGGGGATCACGTCTCGGGAGCCTCCTCCCCCGCGTCAGCCGGCGCAGGTGGGGCAGGCCCGCCGCTGCGCGTCGAGGTCACCGCCCGCGGCCCACACCCGCACGGTCGCGACGACGGGCGTGGCCCCGTGGTGGTGGACCGTGCCGTCGGCGACGGCGCGGCGGAGCGCGGCGACCGCACCGGGGACGTCGGACCGCACGGCCGGGAAGCGACCGGAGGCCGGCTCGCGGGAGCTCGGGACGGCGAGGTGGTCGAGGGAGACGGTCATGTCCCTCTCGACGGTCGGCGCGGCCGGGGACTTGATCCGCCGAGCCGGCGCTCCGACGCCGGGTCGACCCGGCGAATGTCGCCCGATCATCGTCCTGGTCCGGTCGCAGGCGTGATCGTGTGTGACCGGGACGCCGCGACACGCGACGGCGTCACCCGGGAGGACCAGCAGACGAGGCTCGCTGACGCGGACTGCGACGGGTCCAGGACCACCCGAACGAGTGGCGCGTCCGTCCCGCTGCCCCGGCGACGTGGCCGTGCCCCAGGGAATGACGCACGACCGATCGGGTATCTGCTGGGTGAGGCCGGCGGCGTTGAGCAGACAGCGCCGCCGGCCGGTCCTCGCGACGGGATGTTCGGCGCGGAGCATCGACTGCAGGACGTGGTCCTCGAGCCGCGCTCTCCGCTCCGGTCACGTACCCGACTCGTCGGTCCACTCCGCGATGATCTCGAAGAGGTCCGTGGCGAGGTGCCCTGCCTGGGTCGCGTCGAGAAAGCTCAGAAGTGCCGCCAGCCCGTAGGCGTGGGCCCGGCACGCCAGCGGGGAGAGCGGCGCGCCCTCGGACAGGTCGCAGAGATGCTCCGCGTGGTACCGGATCGCGACGAGGACCTCGTCCCGGACACCGGCGGCCGTCCAGTCCTCCAACGCGGCGATGACCGTCGCCGCCCGGTTCTGCAACGCCTTCCGTCGTTCGAGGTCCCGCGGCCCCTGGTGGTACGGCACGTCGGCGAATCCCACGCTGCACCCACTCCCCGAAGTGACTGCACGTACCGGCACGCTGCACGGTCTCGGCAGCGCCCGGGGTTCAGCTGTGTCCTATCCGCTGTTCCCCCAGCGGTTGAACAGCTAACTATCACCACACCAACAGCCGCAGGCGCGGCTCCGGCGCCGCGCTCGGATCCGCCGCCACCCACGATCGCAGGCCGGCAGGAAGGGTGGGGCAGGTCGGGCTCGAACCGACGACCTGACGGATGTCGCGTCGTAGCGGCCGGTGGTCTGCCGGTGGTCCGTGATGTGGCTTCTGAGCTGCCGGAACGTCCGGCGATTCCTCACCACTCCTACCGGCCGGTCATGCCCACTCCTCGCGCTTCCGTGGGGGAAAGGTGGGGAGACGATCTTGGATCAGCTCCAGCCCTAGGCAGCGCCGGGGTAGACGCCGCCTCAGCCGTTTCCTGGTCCTCCGCTGTGCCATCCGTAGCGTCGCGCCAGCATGACCAAAACTATCGTCCAGGCGCCGACGATCAGCGCCAGCCCGGCCCACATGACGAAGTCGCTACCTACGAGCGTGTCCAGCACGATGGCCGCTGCGACGATCGCGAGGACAGCAGCGGACGCCAACGCCACGAAGTGACGAGCGGGCACCGCAAGGAAGGCCACCGCCACGGAGGCCGGACCCCGATGCAGCTCCTCGGCGACGTCGCGAAGACCTACGAAGCCACCGACATGGCCCGGTGGTGGGAGTGGGAAGCAGCGAGCGACGGACGGCGGCAGCTCACCTGGTCTACGGGTCGCCGGGACCTAGGCACCCTCGCTGGCCTCGGCCAGGAGGCGAGCGACGAGGAGATCGCCGCCGATGACCAGGAGGCAGACGAAGGAATCGCTATCCCTCGCGAGGCGTGGAAGCACATCATCGGCGTCCGGCAGGAGACCGACCTCCTCGCCGCCGCCGAGCGCGACGGCCTCGACGGTGCCCGTAGGTGGCTCTCCGCTCGTGGTCTGGCCTGGACTGTCGCTCGGCCCGGTGACGGTTCCACGCCACGAGTTCCAGCCGTACGGCTGGCGTGACGACGCGCGCGCGGTGCTGCGGTCGCGCAGAGTCCTACAGTCGTGACCGTGCAGGAACGTCCAGGACCCGCTGCCGCTGCCGATCTCGCACGGGAGCTGCTGGCCCCTCTCGGCGCGCGGTGGACGCACACTCAGCAGGTCGCCCGCCGTGCGGACGAGCTGTCCGCCGCGGTGCCAGAGCAGGACCGGGACCTCCTCGTCGTTGCGGCCTGGTTTCATGACCTGGGATACGCGCCTGGACTGGTGCAGACCGGGTTCCACCCGATCGACGGTGCCCGCTACCTCGCCGCTCGGGGCCACTCGCCTCGTCTATGCGCGCTGGTCGCTCACCACTCAGCCGCGACCTTCGAGGCCGAGGAACGGGACCTCGCCGACGAGCTGGCCGAATGGCCCCGCGAGGAAGGTCCGGTGCCCGACGCGCTCTGGACGGCCGACATGACCACCGGCCCCCGGGGCCAATCCTTCGACTACGCCGACCGCCTCGCCGAAATCCTCGCCCGCTTCGAGCCTGACTCCATCGTTGGCCGTGCCATGACGCGCGCCCGGCCCGACATTGCGGCCGCGACCGAGCGCACTACCAGCCGGTTGGCCGCCCCCGCTTAGACGATCTCCGGCTCGCTTCCGCCCGCCAGCGCGGCGTCGATCCGTCGACGCATGCTTGGGTGGATGGACAGTCCTGATAGCTCGACCGGATCGACCCACCGGGCCGCCTTCGTCTCCGTCCCGTCCTTTCTCGGCTCGCCGCTTAGTGGGCGAGCGCGGAAGCATACCGAGAACTCCTGGCGAACTTCGCCATCGTCGTACTCCATCACGTGTCTTGGGTCGGTGTAGATACCAACGAGTCCGATGATTCCAACGTGCACACCGGTCTCCTCTTCCACCTCTCGGATCGCTGCGTCCCGGATCGACTCTCCAAGCTCCATAGCGCCGCCCGGTAGAGCCCAGAACCCGTTATCAACTTTCTCGACGAGGAGTATGCGCCCACGGTCGTCACGCGCTGCAGCTGTCACCGACGGCACGAGACTGTTAGCTCGCGGAGCGGTCGGATCGTTGTAGTAATCAACTCGAGCCATGCCAAGCATCCTAGGACGCGTGCCGCTCCCGCACTCGTCCTCACGGCTCTGGCGCCCGCTGCACGAACTTCCAGATCGGAAGTACGCGGGAGTCGCGCTCCCAATACTCGCCAGGAAGTAGACCCGAAAGGAACTCTGGTTTTGGCTGCTCGGCAAGGCCAGTTATTTGAGAGTCTCGATCGAGCGTTTTAACATTGAAAGCCGTCGAGTACATAGAACTAAGAGTCCCGATGTTCGTGAAACCCTGAGAGCTCTGCGTATCCTCCTCTGGCTCCGGCCGCGAGACGAAGCTCATCGACACAGGCATGTCGTCGTCGAATTCTATAGAGTCGCGTGTCTCCCAGCGACCAAAGAATACGAGAAAGTGTGCAAGGTTGCGCTCAACTTCGTCCTCGATGAGATTGCCTTCACTAAAGTAGCGAACGTCAGAGATAGAGAAACTGACTTCAAGTTTCTCGAGGTCGTCGATAGTGTCTCGTCCATGCTTCCGACCTCGTGAGCGATCCGCTCGTATCTGCATCGTTAATGGTGAGCGCGTCGCAATCATCGCATCTCCGAGACGGCTCATTTCATTAGCCTTCATTGCATCAGGCAAAGATAGTCGAAGATTCGATTCAGAGTCGTCCTTACTACCATCTAGAATCGAGCTGTCAATTAGTGTCCACAAATTGAAGCCCGACCAGTAGTGCGCATACAAAAGTCGGGCGTACGTCAACTGAGCGTAACGACGTTGCCTTAAGAGCATCTTCTTTCGGACAGTAGTCTCGAGGGCGCTCGACGGCGGCACATTCTTGACTTCGATTACGAACTGCTCTCCGTCTGCGTCAACTAGGCGGAAGTCAGGAAGGGCCACCTCGCCAGCGCTGTCGTCAAAATAGAAATTGCCAGAGTCCTCGACCTTGAAAAGTTTGAATTGACCAAGCACAACCACTAACGCGTAAAACATATTCTGAACTCGAACACCATGCAGCCGCGAGTCGCGGGCGAGTGACTCATCGAGTCCTTTGCTGAACATCTCGACCACCTGTTGGCGGCGCTGAAAATCTCCTAACGTGGTGTTGCGAGATGACACGTCAAACTCAGCGAACACTCCGAGTGCCTCGATACTCGGTGACGCTTCTCGGCCCTTTCGAATTACCATCATCAACCCCCCACCCGTTGTCACGCGGAGTATCCGCTTTCGGCGCCCAGACTCAGTCAGACCCAGAGGACGCTTCCGGCGTTTCGACTCTATGTAGAAATTCTAGAAACGACTTCACCACTCTCAGAGCGATGTCGAAGGACTCGATCCGTTCGGCTTCCGTATGGCGCGGGAGGCCGCCGTGTCGACGAACTCTTGCCAACTCAGACAACCGGACAAGTTCGGACTTCGAGAAGTCGAGGGACGTTCGCAATCGCTCCCATGACTTCTCATCAGACCGCTTACCATCGGCGGGGCAGAAGAAGTACTGACGCACGCTCTCGACGGCACGATACGCCAAAAACCCTGAATCGTCAGGCGAAGTCTGAGCAACGCGAAGGTCTGCCAACGCCAACCGAGCCAGAGGTTCCGAAACCGCAGCGGCTACGACCGGAATGAGCCGGTCACCCTCAACGCGACTAACCGCCTTCGCATACCAGAAAGGCGACGGCAGGTAAATTCTATTTCCGTTGACTATGATTGAAGTAAGTTCCAGTCTTAGAGATGCACCTAGCAGCATGCCCAGACTATCGATACATCCCTGAGAGACGGCCCTTACCTCGTTGATAAAGGTTTCCATATCAGAAGGCATCTCTCCGCGTACGACCACGTGCACCCTGCTCGAACTCAGGATCATCGTCCAATGAGAGTCTCCGAAAGGAATCTCGATCGGGTCGTCTAAGGCCCAGCCTCCCGAGACCGGGTGCACTTCACCAACGAAGACGGCGTGCATCTCGACGTCATGACCTTCATCCACGCGCGTATGCTCCCACTCGCCGTCAAGTGAGTTATTCCCCGAATCCCCAAACTTTTTCGAAAGAACGCATGTAGTGGTCCCAAGTGCGACCTCCCGGGACGCGGCGTAGGTGCATCACTGGCGACTGGCCCGCAGGGGCGCCCCAGGCATGCCCGTTGACGAGCAAGTCTTGGTCAAAGCGGAAGAGCGAGTTGTAGAGAGTCGTGCCGTGTGCGCGGACCTCGACGCCGGGCACACCATCGAGGTCGCGCAGGTAGCGGCGGTGGAGCTGGATGCGCCCCTGCAGTCCACCGGTGGTGCCTTCCTCCTCTGCGCGAAGTGCGACGGCGTCGGAGGTCTCATCGCCGATGAGGATGCGGACGCGCACTCCCTGGCTGGCCTTGCGGCGGATGACGTGTAGGAAATCGTACTGCTCGAAGAGGAATGACCCGGCGTGGACGAGGATGTCGATCGCCTCGCGGGCACCGTCCATAAGCTGGGCCCAGGTCTCGTGCGGGATCGACCCTCGGGACGGGTGCATGGCTAGCAGCTCGGCCTGGCTCGCGGACTGCGTGACCGGCAGCTCGACCACCTCGGGCCAGATGTAGCCCTCGTCGACCGCGAGCGCGGATGCGACGGCGACCCGGTGGGTGCGGTGCGGTAGGCGACCCTTGGTGATCCAGCGTCCGACGGTCTTGGCGTCGACTCCGATGCGCTCGGCCAGGTCCGCCGGCCGCAGACCGGCCGAGACAATGGAGCCCCGCAGCCGCTGGTTCGTCCGGCGAGGTCGCGATCGTCGCCAACGTCGTTCGCGTGAAGGGGATGGGACTCGTACGCCACGAGGGCAAGACGTTCGCCGCGCGCCGCCTGCTGCCGCTGCCCGCCTTCGTCGTGGAGATGTTGCGCGAGCGGCGCCCGGAGGACGTCGTACCGACCTCGATGGTCTTCGCGAACTCGCGCGGTCACGACCTCGGGCGCGGGTCCTGGCGCGACCCGCAGAACACCGGCGCCCGGCTCCGGGAGGCCCTCGACGCGGCCGGCTACGAGTGGGTCACCAGCCACGTCTTCCGCAAGACCGCCGCCACGATCCTCGATCAGGCCGGGCTCTCCGCCCGCGCGATCGCCGGGCACATCGGGCACGCCCGGCCCTCGATCACCCAGGACGTCTACATGGACAAGCGGGCCGCCGGACGAGAGGCGGCCGACGCCTTCGACGCCGCGCTCGGATCAGGCGCCGACGAGAAGACGGAGCATTAAGTGGGGGTTCTGTGGGTGTTGATGTTGCTCGCGACGAGGCTGCAAGCCCGTGACCAGCACGGATGGTGGGGCAGGTCGGGCTCGAACCGACGACCTGACGGATTATGAGTCCGCTGCTCTGACCAGCTGAGCTACTGCCCCCGTGCGGCCCGCCGCACCGCGCGGCCGCGCGCAGCACCCTATCGGGCGACCACACCGGGTCCGACCGCGTGGAACGGATGACCGCGTGTTCGTTGCGATCACGGGTCATCGCTGGACATCTCCCACCGCGGCGCCGACCATCGGGTGACCCGACCTCGTGGAGGCAATCATGCGCCTGGGACGTCGACTCTCCGCCGGCATCGCCGAGGACCCGCCCGCGCCCGTACCCGCCGAGGTCGAGACCCCGGAGCCGGCGGCGGGGACGAACGAGGCACCCGCCGAGACCCGGACCCCGGACCCCGTCAGCAGCGGGAGCTGACCTGCGCCCGCGCTCCCGGCGCGGCCACGCCGAGCCGGACGGCGGGGCCGACACCGGCACCCGGCCCGCCCTGCCCGGCTGGAAGATCGCCTACCCGATGCTCTCCGCGGACGGCGCCGCGGTCGGCTTCAACGGCGTCGCCCTCGGTCGCAGCCAGGTCTACGGCACGGTGGCGGAGGCGGTCTGCGTGCAGTCACCACGCCACCGGTGCCCGTCGACGTGGTGCGACTGCGGGTTCTACTGCTTCCACGACGCCGACCAGGCCCGCGCCCTGGCCTGCGACGAGCAGTACGAGCGCAGCGTGCTCCTCGAGGTGCTGGCGTCGGGCCGGTACGTGTCCTACGAGCTCGGGCTGCGCTACCAGCGCCAGACCGTGCGTTCGGTCCACCTGGGCCGCTGCCGCTGCGGCCGGACCGCCGCGGCGCTCGACGACGTCGGCGGCGGCATCGTCGGCTGGCGTCGGCTCGAGGCCGTGTGTCGCGAGTGCGCCGGGCGCCGGGCGGTGCTCTCGCTGACGCAGCTCACCCGGCTCGCGGGCGTCCCGGTAACCGTCGACGAGGGAGCCGAGCGGTCCGTCCTGGCCCCGCTGGCCCCGTTACCCGTTCCGGACGACGGGCTTCCCCCGGACGCCGAGATCCCCCTGCTGACCGCGGAGGTCACGCTGCTGCAGGCGCGGCTCGACGAGGTCCAACGGCGCTTGCAGCGGCTCACCGGGCCGTCGTGAGGCACGCTGTCGGGGTGACCGACAGCACCGCGCTCGTCCTCGGCCCCCTCCTGCGCCACGTCGGGACGACGACGGCGACGGTGTGGGTCGAGGTGGACCACCCCGGCACCGTGGAGGTCCTCGGGCACGCCGCGCCGACGTTCACCGTGTGCGGCGAGCACTACGCGCTCGTGGTGGTCCGCGACCTCGAGCCGGGCAGCGTGCACGCCTACGAGGTCCACCTCGACGGGGTGAAGGTGTGGCCGGCCGACGGGTTGCCACCCTCCCGCATCCGGACCCGGTCCGACCGCACCGAGCGCACGCAGCGCGTCGTGTTCGGCTCCTGCCGCTACCCCCCGACCGGCGACCCGGAGCTCGAGGCCACCCTCGGCGTCGACGGGCTCGACGCCTACGCCGCGCGCCTCGTCCGCCGCCTGGAGGGGGTCACCGACGACGAGACGGCCGCCGCCGAGCTCCCCGACGCCATCTGCCTGCTCGGCGACCAGGTCTACGCCGACGAGACGACGCCGCGCACGCAGGAGTGGATCCGTGCTCGCCGGGGCGACGAGGAGGGGGCCGGCACCGAGATCGCCGACTACCCCGAGTACGCCCACCTCTACGCCGAGACCTGGCGCGATCCCGAGGTGCGCTGGCTGCTGTCCACCGCGCCGGTCGCGATGATCTTCGACGACCACGACATCCGCGACGACTGGAACACCTCCCAGGCCTGGCGCGAGGAGATGGCGCAGCTGGACTGGTGGCCGACGCGCGTCCGGGCCGGCCTGGCGTCCTACTGGGTCTACCAGCACCTGGGCAACCTGGACCCGGAGACGCTGGAGTCCGACGACCTCTACCGCAAGGTGCTGGCCTGCGAGGGCGACGCCTACCCGGTGCTCGAGGAGTTCGCGGCGCGCGCCGACGCCGCCGTCGGGCGCCCGGAGGGCATCCGCTGGAGCTACCGCTGGGACCTCGGCACGACGCGGCTGCTCATGGTCGACTCACGCTGCGGGCGGGTGCTCAACGACGACGAGCGCCTCATGATCAACGACGAGACCTTCGCCTGGCTGGAGACGGAGACGGCCGCGCCGGACCTCGACCACGTGCTGATCGGGTCGTCGATCCCGTGGCTGATGCCGCCCGCGATCAGCCAGGTGCAGTCGATGAACGAGCGTTCCGCGACGGCCGGCAGCCGCGCGGCCGAGTGGCTCCGGCAGGCCGTGGACCTGGAGCACTGGCCGGCGTTCCGCGCGTCGTTCGACCGCCTCGCCCGGCTCGTGGAACGCGCCGCGGCGTCGTCGGCCGCCCCGGCCACCGTCTGCGTGCTCTCCGGCGACGTCCACCACTGCTACGCCGCGCGGGCGACGTTCCCGACCCCCGTCCGCTCGCACGTCTACCAGCTCACCTGCTCCCCGGTGCGCAACGCGGTGCCGTGGTTCATGGAGTACGTGTTCGCGGCGGGCTGGACCCGGCGGGCGACCCGGATCGCCCGCCGGCTCGGGCGTCGCTGGGGCGTGCCGCCCGAGCCGGCCGAGTGGGACGCGATCGGCGGGCCGTACTTCGGCAACGCGATCGCGACCCTCGAACTGACCGGACGGACCGCCCGGGTGCGGTTCGAGCGCTCCACCCGCGAGGGCGACCTCGAGGCGATCAGCGTGCTGCCGCTGACCTAGGGGTTCCCGACGCCGGGTCGGGCTCACTCGCCCCGGAACGTCGCCTTCCCGTGGCCGCGCTCGACGAAGGAGTCCATCGCGCCGCGCAGGTCGGCGGTGGCGAAGAGCTTCCCGGCGATGCCCGCGGTGCGGGCGTTGGCCGCGTCGAGCCCGCCGTCGGCCAACGCCGCGAGGATCTCCTTGGTCGCGGCGTGGGCCACCGTCGGGCCGGCGGCGAGTTCCGCCGCGAGCGTGCGCGCGGAGCCGTCGAGCTCGTCGTCGGGAACGACCCGGTCGACCCCGCCCCAGCGCTCCATCTCCGCGGCGCCGAAGCGGCCCGCCGTCGTGACGAAGTACGTCGCGCGGCCCTGGCCGCAGCGCTGCGCGAGCCGCTGCGTGCCGCCCATCGCCGGGGTGAGGCCGACCGTGGCCTCGATGAGGCCGAAGCTCGCGGACTCGGCGGCGACGATGAGGTCGCAGGCCAGGGCGAGCTCGAACGCCCAGGTGAGGGTGAGGCCGTGGGCGGCGAAGACGGTCGGGAACGGGAGGCGGTGCACGCGCTCGCCCAGCTCGACGAGCTCGGCGAAGTAGCGCGTGCCGCGCTCGACGTCGCCGTCCGTCGCCAGCGGCAGGAACGAGTCGCGGACGTCGACGCCGCCGCTGACGACCTTGCCCTCGGCGCGGAACAGGGCGGCGCGCGGGCGCTCGGCCTCGAGCTGCGCGACGGCCTCGGCGAGCGCCGTGTGCATCGTGCCGTCGTAGAGGTTGAGCGGCGGGTGGTCGATCGTCACCACCGCGAGGGCGGGGTCGGTGCCGGTCTCGACGCGGATCGGGGAGGTCACGACGGCGAGCCTGGTCGGCTCTGTGGGTCACCGCCACCGGAGTGGAACCGTTCTAGGCTGGGCTGCGTCGGCGGGAGACGAAGCGAAGCGGAGCTCGCGGTCGAGGTCCTCTCCCCCGGCAGCCGCCGGCTCGACCGGATCGTCAAGTTCCACGAGTACGCCGACGCCGGAATCCCGACCTACCTGGTGGTCGACCCGGGGCCGCCGGTGGAGCTGACCGAGTTCTCCCTCGTGGAGGGCGGGTACCGGCAGGTGGCGGTGCACCGCGGGACGGCGGCGCTGCAGCTCGGCGTGACGCTGGATCTCGACGCGCTGACCTGATCCCGCTGTGACTGTCGGACCCCTGTGCTCTCCTGATCATGGTCGACGCGGGGTGTCGGTGGAAGGGCCTCCGGCCGCGCGGCCTACGGTGCTCGTGCGGGGAGGTGAGCATGCGCTTCGTCCACACCGCCGACTGGCAGCTGGGGATGACCCGGCGGTTCCTCGGCGCGGGTCGGGTCGGGCAGGCGGTCGGTGAGGCGCAGGCGCGGTTCGCGCAGGCCCGCCTCGACGCGGTGGCCGCCCTCGGCCGGGTCGCGGCCGACGAGGGTGCGGCCTTCGTCGTGGTGTGCGGGGACGTGTTCGAGTCGAACCTCGTGGGGCCCGACGTGGTGGGCCGCGCGTGCGAGGCGCTCCGCTCGTTCACGGTCCCGGTGCTGCTGCTGCCCGGCAACCACGATCCGGCCGACGCCTCGCTCGTCATGCGCCGCGCCGACTTCACGCGCCGCTGCCCACCGCACGTGACGGTGCTGGACACGCCGGGGGTGCACGAGGTGGCGCCCGGCATCGAGGTGGTGGCGGCGCCGTGGGCCACCAAGCGCCCGCTCTCCGACCTCGTGGGCGACCGGCTGCGGGCCCTGGAGCCGGCTCCCGAGGGCGTGGTGCGGGTGCTGGCCGGGCACGGCGCGGTCGACGTGCTGAGCCCCGACGAGCAGAACCCCGCGGTGATCCGCACCGCCGAGTGCCGCGCCGCCCTCGCCGACGGGCGGGTGCACTACGTCGCGCTGGGCGACCGGCACTCCACGTGGCAGCTGCACGGCGAGCCGCGGATCGCGTACTCCGGCGCCCCGGAGGTCACCTCGCACGAGGAGACCGACCCCGGCAACGTCCTGGTGGTCGACGTCGGGGCCGACGGGGCGGCGTCCGTGCGTCCGGTCCGGGTGGGGCGGTGGACGTTCGCCCGCGAGCACGCGGTGGTCGACACCGACGACGACCTGGCGGCGCTCGACGCCCGCCTTGACGCACTCGACGCGCCGGAGCGGACCGCACTGCGGCTGGCGGTCGAGGGCACGGTGACGCTGCGGCAGCGCGCGCGGCTCGACGAGGTCACCGAGGCGCACGCCCCGGTGTTCGCGGCCCTGGAGGTCGACACGACGGCCGTCGCCACCCGACCCGACGACGCGGACGTCGAGGCGCTCGGGCTCACCGGCTTCGCGGCCGAGGCGGCGCGCGAGCTCGCCGACGCGGCCCGTGACGCCGCCGACCCCGCGGCGCTCGACGCGCTCGCGCTGCTGCACCGCCTGGCGGTGGCGCGATGAGGCTGCTCCGCATCCGGCTGCGCGACTTCCGCGGGGTGCACGACCGCGAGGTCCACCTCGCGGAGTCCGGCGTGACGGTGCTCGAGGGCGAGAACGAGGTCGGCAAGACCTCCACCGTCGTGGCCCTCGACCTGCTGATCGACTTCCGCGACGACTCCCGGGCCGCCCCCGTGCGGGCCGCCGCCCCGTCCGGCCGCGACGCCGGGCCCGAGGTGGAGGCCGAGTTCGTCACCGGGCCGTACCGCGTCGTCTACCGGAAGCGGTGGCTCCGGCGCCGGCTCACCGAGCTGACCGTCACCGGCCCCGCCACCGAGCAGCTGACCGGTCGCGAGGCGCACGACCGGCTGCTGGCGATCCTCGACGAGACGATGGACCGGGACCTGTGGCTCGCGCTGCGGGTGGAGCAGCACACCCCGCTCGGGCAGGCGGACCTCGGCGGGCACGACGCGCTGACCCGCGCGCTCGACCGGGCCGCGGGCGGTGGCGGCGCCGAGGCGGTCGGGCCCGCGGCCGACGCGGCGGCCGAGGGGCTGGTGGAGCGGGCGCTCGCCGAGGTCCGGCGCTACCACGGCGGGCACGGGCGTCCGGTCGGACCGCTGCGGGAGGCCGCCGAGCGGGAGCGGGTCGCGCGCGCCGAGGCGGAGGCCGCCGCGGCGGCGGTGTCCGAGGTGGAGCGCGACGTCGACCTGCGCGCCGACCTCGACCGCGAGGCCGCGTCGTTGGCCGAGGAACGGCGCACGCAGAACGCCCGGGTGCACGAGCTGGAGGACCGCTGGTCGGCGCTGCAGGCGCGGCAGCAGGAGGTGGCCACCAGCGCGGAGCGGGCCGAGGCGGCGCGGGAGCGGGCCGCCCGGGCCACGGAGCGACAGGACGCGCGGACGTCGCTCGTGGCCGTGACCGCGGCTGCCGAGGGCGCTGCGGAGGACGCCGGGCGCATCCTGGCCGGCCTCGAAGCGGGCGACCGGGCCAGGCGCGAGGACCTCGCGGAGCGGCGGGCCGAGGCCGACCGGGCCCAGGCCGCGTCGGACGCCGCCACCGCGGCAGCCCGTACGGCGGCCGACGCGCTCGCCGCGGCGCGCGACCGCACCGAGCTCGCCGACCTGCGCGGCCGTCTCCGACGGGCCGGGACCGCCGAGGAGGCGCGGCGCGAGGCCGCCCGGGCCGTGGCCGGACCCTGCGCGGACGCGGCGGCGGTCGACCGGCTGGAGACGCTGGACCGGGCCGTGGTGCAGGCCGAGGCCGAGCTCGCCGCCGGAGCCGCGACGGTGGAGGTCACCGGACTCGCCGACCACACCCCGCTCACGGTCGACGGCGCCGACCGGGAGATCGCGGACGGGGAGACCACGACGCTGCCGGTGGCCGACGCGGTGACCATCGACGTGCCGGGGGCGGTGCGGCTCACGGTCCGACCCGGCCTCGACGGCGAGGGCGCCCGGCGCCGGGTCGCCGACGCACGGGCGGCCCGCGACGCGGCGTGCGCCGCGCTGGAGGTCCCCGACGTGGCCGCGGCCCGGGCAGCGCTGCGGACGGCCGGCGAGGCCGCGGCGCGGTCGCGGGAACTCGCCGCGGTGGTGGAGCGGGAGCTGGCCGGACGGTCCTTCGACGACGTCCGGACCGCGGTCACGGCCCTCGCCGAGCGGATGCCCGCCGAGGCGGCCCCGGAGCCGACGACGCGGCGGCGGGGCGCCCGGCGCGCGGTACCCGACGAGCCGGGGCTGTTCGAGGAGGCCGGCCTGCTCGACGATCCCTCGGCCGACCCTGAGCCCGAGGACCTCGAACCGCTCCGCCTCGAGGCGGTGCGCAGCCTGGACCTGGCGGACGAGGCCCACCGGCTGGCCCGCACCGCGGAGGACGCGTGGCGCCGACTCGACGCGTCGGTGACCACGGCCGGCGCGGAGGTCGTGGCGGCCCGGACGGCGCAGGCGGTCGCGCGCAGCGAGGCGGATCGACGCGTCGCGGAACTCCGGGCCGCCCGGGCCGAGCACGCCGACGAGGCGCTGACCGCGGCCGCCACGGAGGCGCTGGCGCGCGCCCGGCGCTTCGAGGCCGACCACGAGCAGCGCGCCGCCGCGCTGGAGGCCGACGACCCGACGACCGTCGAGGCCCTGTACGCGACGGCGAAGCGCGCGGTGGAGGCGCTGACCCGGCGGACGGCCGACGTGGAGCGCCGCCGGGCCGAGGTCACCGGTCGGTTGCAGGTCGCGGGCGGCGAGGGCCGCCACGACCGCCTCGCCGCGGCTCGCACCGAGCTGGCCGCGGCCGAGCGCGAGCACGCATCGGTGTCCCGGCGGGCGGCCGCGGCGGTGCGGCTGCACGAGACCCTGGCCCGGCGTCGCGACGAGGTCCGGCGGGCCTACGTCGCACCGTTCCGCCGCGAGGTGGAGCGGCTGGCGCGGATCGTCTTCGGACCGTCGCTCGCCCTCGAAGTGGATCCGGCGCTGCGGATCGTCTCGCGCACGCTGAACGGCGTCACGGTCCCCTTCGACGCGCTGTCGACTGGCGCGAAGGAGCAGCTCGGCCTCTGCGCCCGCCTCGCCGTGGCCGCGCTCGTCGACGCCGAGGACGGTGTGCCGGTCCTCATCGACGACGCGCTCGGACACTCCGACCCGGGCCGTCTGGAGCGGCTGGCGGCGGTGTTCGGGGCGGCCGCCGCGGGGTCCTCGCACCAGGTCGTGGTGCTCACGTGCACCCCGGCCCGCTACCGCGGCATCGGGGCGACCCGGACGGTGACGCTGAACCCGTCCTACCCGCCGCCGCAGGCCGTGCCGGACGGGAACGACGACCACGCCGACGCCGAGAACGACGACGGCCCGGCCGACACCCCCTCCGAGGAGTTCCGCGCGGGCTGACGGTGTCCCCTCGCGAGGGCGACACCAGGCAGGCCCGGCCGCCCCGGACCCTGCCTCACGTGAGGCTCGCGGCCACGGCGGGCCGGCCTCAGACCTGGGGCCCCAGCCCGATCGCCGTCACGACGTGCTCGCCGCGCACCGCCCACCGGCCGTGGAACTCCGACACCGTCACGCCGTCGACCACCGGGCCCGGCACGAGCAGCTGCGCGCGGAAGGTGCCGTCGGGACCCGGCGTCAGGAACGCCTCCTCGAAGCCGAGCCAGCGGCCGGTGAGCGGGAACCAGGTCTTGTAGACCGACTCCTTGGCCGAGAAGAGGATCCGGTCCCAGTGCACGCCCGGGTGCCGGGCCGCCAGGTCCGCGAGGACCGCCCGCTCCCCCGCGGCGGACACCGCCTCGAGCACGCCGTCGGGCAGCGGACCGTGCTGCTCGGCGTCGACCCCCACCGAGCGCAGCTCCGTCGACCACGCGACGGCGGCACCGCGGAAGCCCCGGGTGTGCGTGATCGACCCGACCACCCCGGGCGGCCACACCGGCGAGCGCTTCTCCCCCACCGGCACCGCCGCGACCGGCGCGCCGAGCGCGGTCAACGCGTCCCGGGCGCAGCGCCGCGCGGTGGTGAACTCGGCCCGCCGCGTGGGGACGGCCTTCGCGACGGCGGGTTCCTCGT
This sequence comes from Actinomycetospora sp. NBRC 106378, assembly GCF_030269685.1. GTDB lineage: Bacteria > Actinomycetota > Actinomycetes > Mycobacteriales > Pseudonocardiaceae > Actinomycetospora. Next base: position 254,434 of record NZ_BSTT01000002.1, on the reverse strand, counting down.
CCGGGTGCAGCGGGCCGGCTCCGTCGTCGTCGAACCGGACCGCGGTGACCGCCGCGGCGGGGAGCACGTCGGCGAGCGGGTTCACCGCACCGACTCCCACCGCGCGCCGTGCCCGAGGGCCCAGGCGGTGAACGGGTCGGGCACCTCGGGGTCCGGCGCCGGCTCCGGGGCCGGGAGGATCCGGCGCAGCGGCCCGCGCAGCATGTCGTGGCGCTGCCACTCGCGCGGGTAGCCGACCGAGACCTCCTCGAAGCGGACCCCGTCCTCCCAGGTGGTGCGGGGGACGTGGAGGTGGCCGTAGACCACGACCGAGGCGTCGTACTCGACGTGCCAGCGCGCGGTCTCGGTGGTGCCGCACCACAGCGAGAACTCCGGATACCGCAGGACGCGCAGCGGCAGCTCGGTGAGCGGCCAGTGGTTGACCAGCACCGTCGGCATCCCGGCCGGGCGCGCGGCAAGTCGGCGGCGGGTCTCGGCGAGGCGCGCGGCGCACCACGCCGCCGGGCCGGCGTGCGGACGCGAGGCCATGAGGAACTCGTCGGTGCAGACGACCCCGGCCTCGCGGGCGACGTCGAGCGCGTCCGCGGTCGACAGGGCCGCCATGTCCGGGCGCACGCGCCAGGAGTAGTCGTAGAGCAGGAACATGGGGCAGACGAGGTGTCCGGCGAACACCGGCCACTCGTCCTCGGGGGTGAGCACCCCGAGCGAGCGGCAGACCTCCACCAGGTGCTCGTAGCGGGCGGGCCCGACGAGCTGGACCTCGTCGCCGGGCGGCGTCCACAGGTCGTGGTTGCCCGGCACCCAGATCACCTGCTCGAAGCGGTCGGCCAGCAGGGCGAGCGCCCACCGGACGTCGGCGACCTTGTCGGCGACGTCGCCCGCGACGATCAACCAGTCCCCCGGGTCGGTGGGGTGCAGATCCCGGACGACGGTCTCGTTCTCGGAGCGATTGACGTGGAGGTCGCTGGTGGCGAGCAGGCTGGGGGCCATCGAGCGATCACTCTAGCCGCGCCACGCGCCCCGGGATTCGCCATGATGAGGTCGTGCCACCGCGCCACCTGACGTCGCTGCCGATCCCGCAACGCCTGCGCTCGGCGATGGCGGAGACGGACTACGACCGTGCCGGCCTGCTCGAGGGCCTCACCGGGAACGAGCGCCGGATCCGGGTCGAGGTCCTCTCGGCCCTCGCCGGCGACGGCGTCGGGATCGAGACGATGCGCGAGGCCATCGAGCGCGGCCGGCTCGGCCTGCTCCTCATCGAGCGCACGCTCGCTCCCGACGACGGCTGGTCGATGTCGGGGATCTGCGCGCACACGGGGCAGGACCCGGAGGTCGTGTCCAAGTGGTTCCGCGCGCTGGGCCGGCCGGTGTCGAGCGACCCCGACGAGGAGATGTACACCGACGAGGACGCCGAGATCGCCGAGCGCATCGAGCGCTACCGGGCGCTGGGCTTCAGCGACGACGAGATGATGCCGGTCGTCCGCGCGATCGGCCGCGGGGTGCTGAACATGGCCGACGCGCTGGGCGGGCTGCTCGGCGAGGCGCTGCTGGCGGCGGGCGAGCCCGAGCCGGAGATGGCGCTGCGCTACGCGATCGAGGCGCGCCGCATCGCCGAGCAGGACATGCTGCACCTGACCCACCTCGTCTCGGTGGCGCTGGCCGATCGCATCCGCTCGCACGCCCTCGCGATCGAGGAGTCGACGGCGGGGCGGCTGCAGGGGGCCCAGGAGGTGTCGGTGTGCTTCGCCGACCTCGTCGGCTTCACCGACCTCGGCGAGAACGTCTCGGCCGCCGAGCTCTCCGAGGTGGCCGAGCAGCTCTCGGCCTGCGCCACCGACATCGCCACCCGGCCGGTCCGGCTCGCGAAGACGATCGGCGACGCCGTGATGCTGGTGTCCTCCGACACCACGGCGCTGGTCCGGGCCGCCGTCGAACTGGCGCGGCGCTGGTCGGACTCCGACGACGGCCGCCCGGACGTGCGGGTGGGGGTCGCGAACGGGATCGGTGTGCCGCACGCCGGCGACTGGTACGGCCCGCCGGTCAACCTGGCGTCGCGGGTGACGACGACGGCGCGGCCCGGCCAGGTGGTGGTGACGGCGGCGGTGCACGACGCCGTGGTCGCCCGGACCGGCGAGTCGGGCCAGGGCGGGGAGTTCCGGTGGCGGGTGGCCGCACCCCGACGGTTCAAGGGCATCCGGGGGGCTCAGCGCCTCTACCGGGTCACCGCAGCGTCCTGACCTGCGGCGAGGAGTGCCGGGGCCGGCGGCGGTCCGCTCCCCAGCGACCGCCGCCGACCCGGGCAGTCGGCGTTCCCCGAACACCGACACCAACCGTCCGTCGGTGAGGAAAGAGTGAGGCACGGACCACGCGTTCGTCCAGCCTCAACCCTCGATCACCACATGAGTTCACCCGGTGGAGTGCTACTTCGAGGGCTTGCGGACGTGGTCCCCGGCCCGGAGGCGGAGCAGGTTCACGGAGACGCCCATCGTGAGGATCACCCCGAGGATGAAGAGCACGAAGCCGAGGGCCGTCGACGCGCCGGTGAGCACCAGCGCCAGGCCGCCGAGCAGGAGCACGGCGGCGACGCCCCAACCGCCGAGGAGCAGGCGCATCGGGGTCGTCCCGACACGTGCCGCGAGACGTTCCACCATGGCCGCCACCCTAGCGACGTCAGGCCGCGAGGCAGAGGTCGTCGAGCCAGGACACGACGGTCCGCGCCGCGAGCGCCCGCGCGGGCCCGAGCAGACCGCGGAGCTGCGCGGCGGCCCACAGGGTGCCGGCCCGGTCCAGGTGCCCCCGGCTGAGCTGCTCGGCGAGGGCGACGACCTGCGCGCGGTGGTCCGCGCCGAGGTCGTCCAGCGACTCCACGTTGGCGAGCACCGAGCGGGCGGCGACCCGCGCCTGCTCACTCCTTCGGTGCTGATCGTTCACGGGTCGGACGTTACTTAAAGTACAACCATGTCACTCTCTGCATGCGCGTGGAGCGGTCGATCCACGCGCCGGGCGGTCGCCGTCACGGCCCGGGACGACACGATCGGACGACGTGGCGGCCGGGCACGCTCCCACGGCCCTGGTACGACCTGGCCGTGACCGGTATCGAGGACGACGCCCTGCTCGCAGCCCGGACGGCGGTCGCCGACCACGCCCGGCGCCTCGTCGCGGACCGCCTCGTGGCGGGCACCGCGGGAAACGTCAGCGTGCGGGTCGGCGACCTCGTCGCCGTCACCGCCTCCGGCGTCGCCTACGACACGATGACCGCCGAGGACGTCGTGGTCGTCGACCTGGCCGGGACGCCCGTCGTCGGGACCCTGCGGCCGACGAGCGAGCTCCCGCTGCACCTGCTCTGCTACGCCCGCCACGGCGCGTCGGCGGTGGTGCACACGCATTCCGCGGCCGCCGTCGCGCTGTCCCTGCTCCGCGACGACGTGCCGCTGGTGCACTACCAGACCGCGATCTTCGGCGGCGCCGTGGCGGTGGCCGAGTACGCGCCCTACGGCTCCGAGGAGCTCGCCGCGAACACCTCGGCCGCGCTCACCGACCGCTCCGCCGCGGTGCTCCGCCACCACGGCACGGTCGTGCTCGGGTCGTCGCTGCGCGCCGCGTACGACGGAGCGGTGCACCTCGAGTGGCTCTGCGACGTGTGGCTGCGCGCGGCCGCCGTCGGGACCCCGCGGCTGCTGTCGACCGAGCAGGTCGCCGAGGCCGTCGAGCGGTTCCGGGGCTACGGGCAACGCTGAGGGAGGATCTCGGTCCGTGCCCGGTCGGTCGCATCGCGTGCTGTGACCGGATCGATTCCCGACGGCGGGTCACGCAAGACCCGTTGCGTGCGATGAGGGGACGTGACTGCGCACGGGCTCCGGGTCCCTTTCTGGCCGGGCATCGCCACGGCTCGCGAGATCGCCGCGGCCGGCGGTGACCGCAGCGTCGGCACCCAGCACGTCCTCCAGGCCCTCCTGCGCCACGGCGACACCGACGCGGCCACGATCCTGCGCACGGCCGGCGCGGACGAGGCGTCGGTGGTCGCGGCGCTCGCCGGCATCGCGGGGACCGGGTGCCGCACCGGCGCGGTCCCCACGGAGCGGATCCCGGTGTCGCCCCGCGTGCTGGCCCTGATCCGGACCGCCGGCCACCCGAGCGCCGCTCACGGGAAGGTCTCCGACCTGGAGGTCCTCCGCGCCCTGCTCCGCGACGACGAGCCCTCCCTCGCCCGGCTCGTCCTCTCCGCCCTCGGGGCCGAGCGCCACCTCCTGCACGCCCTGCCGACCGACCGGGTGGACGACGGCGGAGGGGACCTGGTCGGAGCCTGAACGACCGTCAGGCGAGCGCCGGCAGGAGGGCCACCGCGTTGTCGCGGACCACGGCGCGGTGCCGCTCGGGGCGCGTGGCGTAGAAGTCGGCGACGTTCGCGGTGTACCAGGCCGCGGTCTCGACCGGGACCGCCGGGAAGTCGGTGCCGAACAGGATGTGGTCGGCCGGGACGAAGGACTCGAGCACGGCCAGGTTCGTCTCGAAGCCGGAGAGCGCCGTCTCGTAGTAGAACGAGCGGAAGTCGTCGATCAGCTCGGTCTCCGACAGCGCGGTGCCCAGGTACCGGCTGAGCCCCGCGACCCGGGCGGCGAGGAACGGCGTGCTCCCGCCCGAGTGCGACAGCACGATCCTCGTGTTCGTCAGGGCGCGTTTCTTGCCGGTCGTGACGAGGTCGGCGGCGGCCTTGTAGGTCTCGTTGGGCACCTCGGTGACCGGCAGGGGCAGGAAGCGGTTCGGCCACCGGTTGCGGTTGGGGGTCTGGTCGCCGTGCACGAAGACGACGGCACCGCGGCGGTCGAGGTCCTCCCACACCGGGTCGAACACGTCACTGCCCAGGTAGTGCGCGTCGTCGCCCTCCCCGTAGGACGTCGTGAGCGTGACACCGACGGCGCCGAGCTCGTCGAGGCCGCGCGCGATCTCGTCGATCGCGGCCTGCGGGTCGAGGGGGACGGGGACGCTGGCGAAGAAGGCGAACCGCTCCGGGTGGCGCGCGACCGCGGCGTGGGCGGTGTCGTTGAGCAGGCGCACCGCCCGGCGGTGGTCGGCGTCGGCCTCGTTGCCGCCCTGGGGCACCGACAGGACCGCGCGCCGTACCCCGAGCCGGTCCATCGCCGCGATGCTCTTCTCCGGACTCCACGGGACGTTCTCGGCCGGCATCCGCCAGCCGGTCGAGCGCGCCACCGCGGCGAGGGCGGCCGTGACGTCGGACGCCGGGGCGTCCCCGAACTGCTGGAAGTAGTGGTGATGGAGATCGATGCGGTCCGTCGCGTCGCGGGTCGCCGGGGACGTCGCCGTGCTGTCGGTCATGCGGTGATCGTCGACGGTTCCCGTCCCCGCGCCCCGGAACGTGCCATTCAGTGGCACAGTGCGCTCCGTGTCGTCCCGGGGACGCAAGCCGCCGGTCGGCGAACCGCTGCTCGACCGTGCCGTCCGGCTGTTCGACGCGTTCGACGCGTCCGGACGGGGACTCCGGCTCGCCGAGCTGGCCCGTCGCTCGGGCCTCTCGCCCTCGACCGCGCTGCGCCTCGCACGGCGGCTCTCGGACCTGGGCCTGCTCGAGCGCGCCGACGACGGCACCTTCACCATCGGCCTGCGGATGCTGGAGTTCGCCGCCCGTGCCCCGCGGGGTCACGGCCTCCGGTCGATCGCCCTGCCCTACCTCGAGGAGTTGCACGGCGCGACCGGGCACCACGTCCTGCTCGGGGTGCGCGACGGCGACGAGGCGGTCCTGATCGAACTGCTGTCCCCGGTCGACGACCGGAGCCCGATCTACCCGGTCGGGAGCAGGCTCCCGCTGGCCGGGACCGGCGTCGGTCTCGCCCTCCTGGCGTTCGCGCCCGAGGACTTCCGGCACGGCTTCACCGCCCGCGAACACCGCATCGAGCCGGAGGGGGCGCTCGTGGACCGGGCCGCACTCGAGAGGCGCATCGCCCGTGTCCGCGCGGACCGGGTCGCGACCATCGCCCGCTCGGCCGGTCCCGGCTACGCGTCGGTCGCGGCGCCGGTCTTCGGTCGCACGCCGGACCCGGCTGCGGCCGTCTCGGTCGTCGGTCCCCCCGGCGAGCTCGATCCGGAGACCGTGCGCGCCGCGGTCGTCGCCATCGCCGGCGCGATCTCGCGCCGCCTCCGCGGGGGCCACGACGCCGCGTGATCACGACCCGGGGCGGACCGCCACCATGTTCATCGCGATCCCGGTCAGCACCGCGCGGTCGTCGTCGGTGAGGACCGCGATCCCGGTCCGCACGATCCCGCGGTCGGGCTTCGAGCGCGAGAGCCGCGACTCGAGCACCGTCGTCCGCAGCCGCACGGACTCGTCGGGGCGCAGCGGCGCGGGCCAGCGCAGTTCGTCGACGCCAGGGGAGGCGAGGCTCGCGACCGCCGAGATGTAGTGGGAGCAGTACATCCGCATCATCAGCCCGGCCGTCTGCCAGCCGCTGGCGATGAGGCCGCCGAACGGCCCGGTCGCGGCCCACGCGGGGTCGGTGTGGAGGCGCTGCGGGTCGTACTGCCGGCCGAACTCGACGATGTCGTCGGCGGCCAGCGCGAGCTTCCCGTACTCGTAGGTCTCGCCCACCACGTAGTCGTCGAACCAGCGGTCGTCGATCGGCGCGCGGAAGTCCGTCGCGCTGAGCACCTCGGTCACGGCGCCGATCATGGCACCGACCGCTGCTCGAGGCCGTCCGCGCCCGCCCGCCACACCACCAGCCGGCGCACCGTGATCGTCAGCGCCAGCGAGAAGGTCTCCCGCCAGTCCGCGAACGACTGCTCCCCCAGCATCTCCGCGTACTTCCGGGCGAACGCCTCCTCGCCGACCGGGGTCGCGTCGAGCTCCGCCCGCCCCTCGAGCAGGACGACGTCCGTGCCGTGCGCGGCCGTGTCGAGGTTCAGCGCGACGCGCGGGTCGCGGCGCAGGTGCGCGATCTTGGCGGTGTCGGGGCGGCTGAAGACCGTCAGCGCGGGGTCGGCCCAGCGGAACCACACGGGCACGGCGTGCGGGCGGCTCGTGGCCAGCCAGATCACCGGCTCGTCGTGCAGCCGCTCGTGGGCGTGGGCCAGCAGCGGGTCGTTCGGGTCGAGCAGCATCGTCGGGCCACCCCTCGTCGTCGCGAGCCCGCAGGATGCCCGGATCAGCCGCCGAGCGGACCCCCCTCGCCGAACGCGAGCGCGGCGAACCGCTCCCCCATCACCCGGTGCGTCGCGGGGTCGGGGTGCAGCGCGTCGGGCAGCGGCCGCTCCGCCTCGTCGGCCTCCCCGTGGAGCTGCCGACCGTCGAGGTAGGTGAGGTGCGGGTCGTCGGCGCGCTGCGCCACGATCGCGGCCAGCAGCTCCCGGATCACCCGCAGCGTGAGCCGTCCCGCCGGGACGTCGGCCGGGTCGCCGGTCGCGCCGAAGTGCAGCCGCCCGTCGACGACGAACATGCTCCCCGGCCCGGGGGTGTCCTCCTGGATGGGGCAGAAGATCGGCGACACCAGCAGCAGCGGCGTCGTCGGGTGCCCCTCGCGGATCGTGTCGAGGAAGCCGTGGACCGCCGGGATGAACGCGCGCCGGCGCATGACGTCGCCGTTCACCACGTTGATCCCGAGCTTCAGGCTGATCACGTCGGCCGGCAGGTCACGGATCGTCCGGGCGACGAACGGGTCGATCATCGCGCTGCCGCCGAACCCGAGGTTCGTCAGCTCCACCCCGGCCGCGCGGGCGGCGACGGCGGCCCAGATGCCGGTCGGTGACGCGGCGTTCGAGCCGTGGCTGATCGAGCTGCCGTGGTGCACCCAGCGCCGACCCCGTCCCGACGTCGGGTGCACGGGCCCGTCCGCGCGGAGCGCCACGAGGTCGGTCGTCTCGTGGGTCGGCAGCCAGATCTCGACGTCGTGCTCGCCGTCGGGCAGGGCGAAGCGAACTGTGCCGGGCGGGCCCGCCGTCGTGACCGTCTCGCCGGTCATCGGGTCCATCTCCACGACCGTCCCGCCGGTGGTGCTCGCCGCGGCGAGGACCTCGCCGTCGACGACGAGGTCGTAGACGCCCTCCGGGCGCGGCGGCAGGCCGCGGTAGGAGTGGACGGTGCGGTGGGTGTCGAGTTCGACCGTCGTCGCCCCGGTGCGGAACGCGAGCCGCACCCCCGACGGCTGCGACTCCGCCATCGCGAGCTGCGGCTCGACGTTCTGCGCGCGGGCCCAGGCGGGAAGCCGGTGCGGGCGCAGGCCGGCCGGGGTGGGTTCCAGCTCGAGGGCACCCCGGACGAGGTCGGGCGTGAGATCGACGGCGAACACGATCACGCACCGTACGACGTGGCCGGACCGGGCCGCGTGGGGATTCCGGCGGTCACCACTCCGGGGTGCCGACGCCGACGAGCTCGGTCAGCGACGTGACCTGCCGGTCCACCGGCAGGGTCGCGGCGGACACGCCGATCACCCGGCAGCCCGCGCTCGCCGCGGCCAGCACGCCCGCCGGGGAGTCGTCGAGCGCCACGCACTCCCCCGGCAGCAGGCCGAGCCGGCGCGCGGCGGCCTCGTAGAGGTCCGGCGCGGGCTTCGGGGCCAGGGGTGGCTCCAGCCCGACGACCGCGACGAACGCGTCGCCGAGGCCCAGCGCGACGAGCTGCTCGCCGACGAGGTCGGTCGGGCTGTTCGAGGCGACGGCCAGCGGGAGGTCGAGCGAGCGCACCAGCTCCGCCGCCCCCGGCATGAGCCGCACCTGGTCGATCCGCTCCCGGTAGGCGCCCAGGATCTCCTCGCGGGTGACCTCCCGCCCGGCCCGCGCGCTGAGCCGGGTCATCGCGGTCTCCGTGTCGAGCCCGTGCAGCGACCGCTCGTCCTCCTCGGTCCAGGTCGGGACCACGGCGACGGACGCCGCGCGCCAGACCGGGTAGGTGTCGGCGAGCAGCCCGTCGAAGTCGAACAGGACCCCCCTCACGGTGCGACCACGATCAGCGCGATGAGCGAGTGCCCGACGCCGAGCCCCGGCGCGGCGCCGTGCTCGAGGGCGCAGAGATCCGCCGCCAGCACCCGTCGTCGGGACGGGGACCGGCCGAGGGCCGCCTCCTGCTCGATCGCCCGGTCCAGCCGGGCGTTCCACAGCGCGGCGAACGCCGCGAAGAACGCCTCCACCTCCGCGGGCGCCGTTCCCGACGGCGGGCGCAGCGCCAGCTCCGTGAGGTCGAGCTCGACGTCGCCGTCGTAGAGGGCGTTGACCAGGCCGCGGTAGTCCGGCAGGCCCGGGTGGAAGGCGGCGGTCGAGGTGTGGCGGCCGACCGTGATCGCGCGGTCGTGGAACTCGAGCGCCGCGAGCGGGACGTCCGCCTCGAGCACCGCGGCGTCGATCGACCAGCGGGTGTGGGTGCTCATCGGCGCGGCGACCGGGTCGTCGCCCGCGCCCTGGAAGAACGACATGCGGTAGTCCCAGCGCTCGTCGGCCCAGTGCGCCGGCCACTCCGGCGACCAGCGGCCGAGGGTGTCGACGACGACGGCGGTGGGCCGGTCGCGCCGGGCGGCGTCGCGCAGGAGGCGGACGAGGGTGGTGCGGGATTCGTCGTGGTCGAGGTGCGACCAGGGGGCGCCGGCGGAGAGCCACAGGTCAGGGGCGAGGGCGAGGTCGTCGCGCACGTCGGCCTGCCGGAACCGCACGCCGGCGCGGCCCTCGTGGGTGGCGCCCGCCGTCGCGACCATCTCCGGGTCGGGGTCGATGCCGGTGTAGTCCAGCGGCCGGTCGGTGACCGCCTCCAGCAGGGCGAGCCCGTCGCCGGTGCCCGACCCGACGTCGACCACCCGCACCGGGTCGCCCTCGACGAACGCGAGGGCGCGGGCCAGGATGCGGTGATTGACCGGCTCCTCCCAGAACCGCTTCACGGGGTCCCGACGGTGCGGTGACAGGTAGTGGGCGGACGCTCCCGCGTAGGAGGTGGTCATGATCCACACGATGCCCCCGATCGACGCCGAACAGGATGTGACCGTGACCGACGACCCCCGCGACCCGTACACCTTCGCCGACTTCGTGTGGGTCGACGCCACCCCGCACCACGTGTACGACGTCGTCTCCGACGTCACCCGCCACGGCGAGTGGAGCGAGTTCACCCGGTCCTGCGAGTGGGAGGACGCCACGAGCGCCGTCGTCGGCGCCCACTTCACCGGCCACAACTCGCGCCCGGGCCGGGAGTGGTCGACCCGCAGCGAGGTCGTCGTCGCCACGCCGGGGCAGGAGTTCGCGTGGGAGGTCCGCGACGGTCTCGTCCACTGGGGCTTCACCATGGCGCCCGAGCGCGGCGGCACGCGCCTGACCCAGAACTGGGAGTTGCGCCCCGCCGGGCGCGAAGCCCTCCGGGAGACGTTCGGCGAGGACGGCGTCACGCTGCGGGTGAACGACGCGCACACGTCGATCCCGGTGACCCTGGAGCGGATCAAGAAGGTCATCGAGGGCTGACGGAGCCCCGGCCCGGCAGAGATCCCGTTCCGCCGCGCGATCCGTTCGCTGAGCGACCACTTCGCTCGGCGCGACCGGATCCTGCTCTTCACGGGGCCCCGCCGACGCCGAACTCGTTGCCGTCGGGGTCCCGGAAGACCACCTTGCGGACACCGTCGTCGTAGGTCTCGGTCGAGGCCGGCGGGACCCCGGCCGCCGTCAGGAACCCGTCGAGGTCGTCGAGGAAGACCGTGGCGTGGGAGTGCCCGGCCCGGTCCGCGGCACGTTCGACGTAGACGTACCGGTCCTCGGCGATCTCCCAGACCGCCTCGTCGTCCTTCGGGCGCATGACCGGCCCGGCGCCGAGCAGCGCGGAGTACCAGGCGATCGCGGCCTCGAGGTCGGAGACCCAGAAGCCGGCGAACAGGGCGGGCGGCATCCGCCCATCGTGCCCCGACCCGACGTCAGGGCTTCAGATCCTGCCCCTTGACCAGCCAGGCGAGGGCGAACGCGAACACCGCGACCGACTCCAGCCAGAGCAGGAAGCGGATCGCGTCGCGGGTGGCGTCGTCGAGCACGAACCCGCCGACGAGGGCGACGAGCAGCGCCACGACGATGATCACGCCGCACACCCGGAAGAGCACCTGACGACCCCGCGGCACCGTGTTGACCGCCGCGCCCGGGTCCCGCGGGAACAGGAACAGGCAGAAGACCGCCATCCCGACGAAGAAGACCGCGGCGGCGGTGAGGTGCAGGCCGCCGACCAGCCGCTGCAGCGTCGTGGGGTCCCTCGGGGTGGTCGGGCACAGCCCCACGACCGCGGCGCCGAGCCCCGCCACGACGCCGACGCGACGCTCCCACACGCCGTAGCGGTAGGTCACGAGGAACACGGCGAAGGCGATCTGGGCGCCGACGAAGATGTTGGCCGAGTACGTGTAGTAGTACGCGCTGATCGAGCTCTGCACGGAGTCCCAGAAGCTCGGGGCGACGTGCGTGCCGTTCGCGGCGTCGACGACGAGCGCCCAGGCCCAGGCGAACAGGACCACGAGCACCGGCAGGGCGAACCCGACCGTGCCCACGAGCCGTCGTTGCAGCAGGTGCGAGCGGATGAACCAGCGGTCCTCGAGCCAGTCCGACACCGCGAAACCCGCCACGGACGATCATCGTGCCAGGGCAGCCACCAGGTCGGGGTGGTGGGCCGCGGCGACGTCGGGATGCGCGCGCAGCCGTGCCTTGAGCATGTTCTCGCCGAAGGTGCCGGAGATGACGTTGTCGGGGTCGACGGTCACGCCCCGGGCCCGGTCGGCCAGCTCCGGCGGGAGTTCCACGCGGGGCACCGTCGAGTCGAGCGCGGGGTTGAAGAAGAACGGGATCGACAGGCGCGTCTCCCCCGGTGGCGGCGACACGACGCGATGCACCGTGGCCCGCAGGTAGCCGTCGGTGGCGAACTCCAGGAGCTCCCCGATGTTGACGACGAAGGCCCCGGGCACGGCGGGCGCGTCGATCCACTCCCCGTCGCGCTCGACCTGCAGGCCACCCCTGCCCGGCTCGATCATCAGCAGCGTGAGCACCCCGGGGTCCTGGTGGGCGCCGACGCCCTGGCCCCGCTCCTCGCGGCCCGGGTAGCGGACGAGCTTGATCAGCGTGGAGGGGCGGTCGCCGAACAGGCCGTCGAAGAGGTCGGCGGGGCCGCCGAGGGAGAGCGCCCACGCCTCCATGAGGCGCTGCGCGACGACGGTGCAGCGGCGTTCCCAGTCGGTGAACACCGTCCTCAGCTCGGGCTGGGCGGCCGGCCACAGGTTCGGGCCCTCGAGGCGCATGTAGTCGGGGGCGTCGCGGGCGCTCCAACGCGGGCGCTCCGCCCCGAGGTCGATCTGCTCGCGCCAGTCGACCTGCCCGCGGGTCAGCTCACCGCCCGTCCGCGTGTAGCCGCGGAAGTGCGGGCTGCGCAGCATCTCGACGGCACGCTTGTCCTCGTCGGGCAGATCGAAGAACCGCTGCGCCGCGGCGAAGGCGCCCGCCACGACGTCGTCGGGGATGCCGTGCCCGGCGAGGTAGCAGAACCCGATCTCGTGCGTCGCGTCGCGCAGGTCGGCCCGGAACCGCTCCGCCGCCGAACCGTCCCGGTCGAGCTGCGCCAGGTCGAGGATCGGGAGCGTGGCCATGGCCCGATCCCACCAAATCCTGCCGACCCGCGGGGCGGTCCGGGTGTGACCGGGCCCACCGTCAGGCCGTGGGCGCCGGGGCGGTCAGGACCGCCGTGATCGGCTCGAGCGAGGCGATCAGCTCGTCGAGCTCGGCCGGGGTGAGCGACTCGTAGGGCGCGGCGGCGGCCGCGTCGGTGAGGTCCTCGACGCGCTGCTTGGTCTCCCGCCCGGCGTCGGTGAACCGGCCCTCGGCGTCGACCAGCCCGCGCTCGCGCAGGCCCTCCATCACCGCCGCGAGGCGCCGCTGCGGCAGGTGGTGGACGCGCCCGAACGACTCGGCCGGGTGGATGCCCATGTCCAGGGCCGAGAGGATGTGCGCCTCGGTGCCGCCGATCCGGGCCCCGACCAGCGCGGCGACGTGGCCGTCCCCGCGGTGCTCCCGCAGGATCGTCGCCGCGTGCCACAACCGGGCCAGCGGCTCCTCCGGGACCGGGTGGGTCCGCATCCCGGCGTACATCACCCGCCCCGCGACCGGCGCCCCGAACGCGGCCTGCAGCGTCAGGTCGGCCGCGCGGGCCACGTGCGGCGCGTCGGCCTGCTCACCCAGGATGCGACGCAGCGACGCCACGCTCCCCCGCTGCTGGGCGGCGAAGGACTCCGCGGGCGACGCCGTCTCCCACGCGCTCGGGATGTGCCGGGCGACCTCGCCCGGCGCGAAGCTGTAGAACGCCGCGTCCACCACCTCGGCCGACACGCGGCCCAGGCCGGCGGCCCGGGCGGCGAAGTACCCGTCCCAGTAGGTGCGGTGGCCCAGGGCGGCGTACTCCTCGTTGGTCTCGTCCTCCAGGTACGTCACGAGGCAGATGGGTTCGAGGAGGTCGAACATCCGACGGGCGGTGCTGGTCATGGCGGGCCTCTCTCGGGGTGGGCGTCCTTCCGACCCGACGTCGAACGGGGGGCCGTCGTTTCGACGACCCCCGCCGACTTTCCCGAGAACGCCGCTCAGGCCACGATCAGGTACAGCCCGTAGAGGACGATCAGCACGGCCACCGTCAGGCAGATCGCCCCGACCGCGGTGCCGACCGCGGGCGAGAGCGCCGGCTCCGGGCCGTCGGCCCGCGGCGCCCGGGCGGCGAGCCCGACGATGCCGAACGAGACGAGCGCCGTCACGACGATCGCCGCGGCGAACGACACGAGCGCCACGAGTCCGAGGGAACCCCACGCGATGCTCATCTACTTCTCCCGTCGCTTCGCTCGCCCGGTCATGCCTGCGCCACCTCACGCTGCTCGTCCGGGGCCACCGGCGCCGGCACGTCGTTGACGTTGTCGGCGGTCACCGGCGTGCGGCGCGAGGCCGCGTAGATGCCGACCGCCACCGCGACCGCGACGACCCCGACGAGCACGGTCCCGACGACGCCCTGCGAGGCGGCGAAGGCCGCCACCGCACCGACGACGGCCGCCGCGGGGAGGGTCAGGATCCACGCGACCGCCATCTGTCCCGCGACGCCCCACTGCACGCCGGCGATCCGGCGGCCGGCGCCGGCCCCGAAGATCGCGCCGGTGGCCACCTGGGTCGTCGACAGCGCGAAGCCGAGGTGCGCGGAGGCGAGGATGACCGCCGTCGTCGAGGTCTCGGCGGCGAAGCCCTGCGGGGTCTGGATGTCCGAGACCCGCTTGCCGAGGGTCCGGATGATGCGCCAGCCGCCGAGGTAGGTGCCCAGGCCGATCGCGAGACCGGCCGCGAGGATCACCCAGATCGGGGGCCCGGAGTTCGGCGCCAGGACGCCGGCGGCGATGAGGGTCAGCGTGATGACGCCCATCGTCTTCTGGGCGTCGCTCGTGCCGTGCGCCAGCGCGACCAGCGAGGCGGAGACGATCTGACCGCCCTTGAAGCCCTTCTTCACCGTCTCGTCGTCGGAGCGCTGGGTGCTGCGGTAGGCGATGACCGTGCCGACCAGGGCGATCACCCCGGCGAGGACCGGGGAGATCACGGCCGGGAGGATGATCTTCGAGAGCAGCGTCGGGAAGTGCACCGCGCCCGCGCCCGCCGCCACCAGCACGGCGCCGATGAGGCCACCGAACAGGGCGTGCGACGAGCTCGACGGCAGGCCGAGCAGCCAGGTCAGCAGGTTCCAGAGGATGGCACCGACGAGGCCGGCGAAGATGATGTACGGGTTGATCTTCGTCTCGTCGACCAGCCCGCTGGAGATCGTCTTGGCGACCTCCACCGACAGGAACGCGCCGACGATGTTGAGGACACCGGCGATCAGCACCGCGACCTTGGGCTTGAGCGCCCCGGTCGCGATCGAGGTCGCCATGGCGTTGGCGGTGTCGTGGAAGCCGTTGGTGAAGTCGAAGGCCAAGGCCGTCACGATGACGACGATGACGATCAGTGAGATGTCCATGCCCTGGCGGGTCCCTCCGGGCGGCGAACGGGCGCGATCACCACGCACGGTAGGTACGCGCGACCACCACCCGACGCCCACGCCGGGGAACAACCGCTGAACAGCGCCTCCAGGGCTGGTAAAGCCCGCCCGAAGAGTCCGGTCCGTCCGGTTCTCGAGGTGCGGTCGTCAGCGCCCGGGGCCGGCCGAACGACCCGGGGCGGCGGGCTGGTGGCCCTGCGGCTGGCCCGGTCCCGACGACGGCGCGACCTTCTCCTTCGCGACGTTCACCGCCGCGTGCACGGCCTCGCCCGCCTTCGCCTGGGCGACGCCGGCGGCCGCCTGCACCTGCGGGTTGTCCGCCACCCGGCGGTACGCACGCGAGAGCTGCTCGTAGCGCTCCCGTCCCGCGCGGGCTCCCAGTACGTAGCCCACGCCCACACCCAGCGCGAACGGCAGCAACTTCATGTCCGGATCCTCCCGACGACGGCGTTGACCCATCCTGCCTGACGGCCGCGGAGAGGGGTCGGGTACGGTCTACGACGAGCGGATCGGACACCGGACCGGCCCGCTTGCACGGTCCTCCTTAGCTCAATTGGCAGAGCATGCGACTGTTAATCGCAGGGTTACTGGTTCGAGTCCAGTAGGAGGAGCACTCCCCCAGGTCAGGGCCTTCACGGCCCGACCACCGCACGATCGGGCTTGCTCTCACGCACCCGAAACCCCCTCCGTCGGTGTCTTGGCGTCGCGCCGATGAGAGCGGGGCAGCGGCACCGATCCGGTGACGCCCCATGGCCCGATCCTGACGCCATCTGTCTCGCCGGCACCTCGTCCAGGGACTGCCGCGCTCCGAGACTGTGCGGCGTGACAGCCCCACCCACGCGATCGTGCCCCACCATCACCCGAGGCCCCCGACGATGACCACGCAGAAGCCCGGACAGCGCACCATCGGGGACATCACCCCGAAGCTCGCCGATCTCACCGACGAGGTGCTCTACGCAGACGTCTGGGAGCGTCCGGCTCTGAGCAAACGCGATCGGAGCCTGATCACCGTCGCAGCTCTCCTCGCGCTCTACCGCGATGCCGAACTCGACCTCCACCTCGGACTGGCGCTCGACAACGGCGTCACCGCCGACGAACTCGCGGAACTCGCCACCCATCTGGCGTTCTACGCCGGCTGGCCGTGCTCGGTGAAGGCTGCGCACCGTCTCCGCGACATCCTCCGCGACCGACTCGATCCTCCTGCCGGGACATCCTCGGCGGACTCCTCCACCCCGCAGCCGTGACCTGCCACCGACCTGACACGGAGCCACACCCTCGACCCCGCTGACGGGCTCACGGAGGCTCCCTACGCGCGTGCGGCCAGGGTCCGGACGCCCGGACCCTCCAGCTCCTCCGCGATCCCACGGCGGCCGGCGATCGCCAGGAGGAGGGCCTCTCCGGTCCCCCGGACCTCGTCGCCCCGGCCGTGGCTCCAGTCGAGGTCGGTGGCGACCAGGCGCAGGCCCTTCACGCGCTTCGCCCCCTCGATCGTGGGGGCGATGCGCGCGGTGTCGAGGGCCGCGGCGAGCCGCTCGTCCGGGATGCTGCGCGGCAGTCCGAGGGGCCGGCGGATGTCCTGCTGGTGGATCATCCCGTCGGTCAGCGCGATGCGGCCGCCCAGCATCGAGGTCAGGCCCGTCGGTCGGAGGTGGCTCCGGGCCAGGTCCGTGAGCTCCCGCGGGTCCTTCGCGGCGTGGTCGGCGACGCCCGCGGCGTTGGCCCGGTCGACGTTGAAGCCGGTTCGCGCCATCCGCGCGGCCAGGCCGAGCCAGCCCAGGTCCTCGTAGCTGTACACGTGGGCGACGACCTCACGGACCCGCCAGCCGACGCAGAGGGTCGGGGCGTCCCACTGCTCCGGCGTCAGTCCCGCGAGCAACTCCGCGAAGTCGGTCCGCTCGTCGCGCGCGAGCGCCATCGTGTCCATTCGTCCCCCACGGGTGTCGGTGACGGTCGACCCTAGGTCAGCCGAGCTTCTCGGCGATCCCCTCGGCGAGCGTCAGCACCTCGTCGGTGTCGGTCCCGGGGTCGGGGCGCACGTGCACCTCGATGCCCTCCGGGGTGCGGCGCTGCACGAACCAGGCGCCGCCGCTGGGGAGGTCGTGGTGCTGTCGGGTGGTGATCACCGCGGTGACCCGGCGGTGCACGGTCTCGGGCACCCGCCCCGGGTCGGGCAGCGGCAGCCGGACCGGGGCGGCGTCGCGGAGCACGACCACCGAACCGTGTCGCGCCGACTCGGTCGCCTCGACCACGGTCAGGGCCCCGTTCGCCCACGTCGCCTTCGACACGAGGTGCCACGGCGCCCGGCGGTCGCCGAACCAGAGGCCGCGGTCGGTCGCGAGCACGACGTCGCCCGCCCGCGTCCGCGCGTCGGCCAGCACCCGTTCCTCGGGCTCCAGCGTGCCGGTGAACCCCTCGGGCGTGATCTCGCGACCGAGCAGGACCGAGGCGAGACGGTCGGTGAACCTCACGCGTCCCTCCCGAGGTGCACACCAGGCAGGCTCGCAGCGCCAGAAAGCTGCCTCACGTCACTCTCGCGGCGAGGACCACGACTCACGCCGACCACTGCCCGCCGATCGCCTGGTCGCGCAGGGCCTTCTTGTACTGCTCGAGGGCGACGAGGTCGCCGAACAGCTCGTGGTACTCGTCGGCGTCGGTCACCGGCGAGATGCGCTGCAGCCGGGACTTGATCTCCGCGACCTGGCGCTCCACCAGCGCGCCCTGCAGGGCGGTGAGCATCGAGGAGACGTACCGGTGGTCGTCGGCCTCCCGGGACTGCATCGGCTCGACGGCGAGCTCGGCCACCAGCCGGCCGTACGACGGCGGGGTGATCGCCTCGGTGACCGCGGCGACCCACGAGGCCCCCGAGTAGCCGGTCGAGGTCCCGCCGGCGGCGAGGATCGCCCGGTGTACCGCGAGGTAGCCCTCGTGGGAGAACGCGTCGTCGGGCAGCGTGTCGTACACCGGGCCGGCGAGGGCCGGCACCTGCAGCGCCGACTTCAGCACCTCGCGCTGCACGCGCAGGCGCGGGTCGTCGCGCGGGGGCAGCGCCGGGCCGTCGGGAGCGGCCTGCTCGACCGGCCGCACCCGCCGTCGGGAAGAGCCCTGGCGCTGGTCCACGGGCTGGCCCGCGGTCTCGCGCACGCGGCGGACCACCTGCGCCTCGTCGGCCCACCCGGTCCAGCCCGCGAGCCGGCGGGCGTAGCCGTCGCGCAGCTCGACCTGGCGGATCTGGGCGACCAGCGGGACGCAGCGCTTCAGCGCGGCGGTCTGGCCCTCGACGGTGCCGAGGTCGTACTCGTCGAGGATCGAGCGGATCGCGAAGGTGAACAGCGGCGAGCGGCGGGCCACGAGGTCGCGCACCGCGGTGTCGCCCTTGGCCTGGCGCAGCTCGCAGGGGTCCATGCCGTCGGGGGCGGTGGCGATGAAGGTCTGCGCGGAGAACTGCTGGTCGCCGTCGAAGGCCTTCAGCGCGGCGGCCTGCCCGGCGGCGTCGCCGTCGAAGACGTAGATGACCTCGCCGCGGTCGAACGAGTCGTCGAGCAACAGCCGGCGCAGCACCGCGACGTGGTCCTCGCCGAACGCCGTCCCGCAGCTCGCGACCGCGGTCGGCACGCCGGCGAGGTGCATGGCCATGACGTCGGTGTAGCCCTCGACGATCACGGCCTGGCGGGACTTCGCGATGTCGCGCTTGGCCTTGTCGAGCCCGAAGAGCACCTTCGACTTGTGGTAGATCGACGTCTCGGGGGTGTTGAGGTACTTGGCCTCGATGCGGTCGTCGTCGAACAGCCGCCGCGCCCCGAACCCGACGACGTCGCCGCCCAGGTCGCGGATCGGCCAGAGCAGGCGACGCTGGAACCGGTCGCGGTGGCCCCGCTGGCCGGGCACCGAGAGCCCGGCCTTCTCGAGCTCGTCGAGCGTGTACCCGAGGCCTACCAGGTGCTTGGTCAGCTTCTCCCAGCCGCCGGGCGCGAACCCGCACCCGAACTGCTCGGCCGCCGCCTGGTCGAACCCGCGCTCGGCGAGGAACTCCCGGGCGCGCTGCGCCTCCCCCGGCGCGCGCAGCTCCCCGGCGTAGAACTCGGCCGCGGCCTTGTTGGCGGCCAGCAGCCGGGAGCGCGTCCCGCGGTCGCGCTGGACGCTGGACCCGCCGCCCTCGTAGGTGAGCCGGAACCCGACCCGGTCGGCCAACTTCTCGACCGCCTCGACGAACCCGAGCTGGTCGATCTGCATGAGGAAGTCGATGGCGCTGCCGTGCGCCCCGCACCCGAAGCAGTGGTACGTGTTGTGGCTGGTCCGCACCTGGAACGACGGCGACTTCTCGTCGTGGAAGGGGCAGAGCCCCTTCATCGAGCCCGGCCCCGCGGGTCGCAGGGCCACGTAGTCGCCGACCAGCTCGTCGATGCGGTTGCGGTCGCGCACCTCCGCGATGTCGGAGTCCCGGATGCGTCCCGCCACGGAGGCGAGTTTACGACGACGGGCGCTGCGGCCGGGGCCGCATCCGGCCGGGCCCGTCGACGACGGCCGTGACCGCCGCGAGCGTGGCGGCCGGCTGCTCCATGTGCGGCAGGTGACCCGCGCCCTCGACGACGGTGAACGGGGCCCCGAGCGCCGCGGCGTAGGCCCGGCCGTAGTCGAGGTCGACGATCCGGTCGGCCTCGCCCCAGACGACGGCGGTCGGGACCGGGATCCCACCGAGCCGCCCGAGCAGCGTCGGGTCGTGCATGTAGGGCTCGCCCGCGTAGTCGGCGAACACCGCTGCGTTGGCCGCCATCACGGCCTGGCGCTCGGGCGGGAGGGTGGTGGGGTCGATGCGGAAGCGGTCCGGGTCGGCGTAGGAGAACTCGGCGATCTGATCGATCGGCAGGCCGAGGATCGGGCGGACCGGGTGGTCGGGCACCTCGATCCCCACCGCGTTGACGAACACCACCGACCCGACGCGTCCGTCGGTGTCCTGCAACGCCATCTCGGCGGCGACCCAACCGCCCATCGAGCTGCCCACCAGGGCGACGTCGTGCAGGTCGCGCTCCGCGAGCACCGTCAGGAAGCGGGCGGCGACGTCGGCGACGGTCCGGCAGCCCTCGGGCCGCGGAGTGCCGTCGAAGCCCGGGACGGTCGGGGCGAGGACGTGGTGGTCGGCGCCGAGCTGCGCCGCGAGCCCGGCGACCGAGAACGGCCCTCCGCCACCGTGCAGGACCATCACCGGGCGGCCGCTCCCCTGCTCGGCGACCGCCGGCGCGTACTCCGTCGAGGGCACCGTGGCGTACCGCGCCATCACCGGGGTCACGTTCTCCGGGGACATCGGCCGGCCGCTCTCGATCATCGCCCGCAGGTCGCGGAAGTACTGCACGTAGAGGTCGGGCGTGAAGGTGTTGAGCAGGACCGCGGGCTCGTCGCCCGGGTTCTCGAAGGTGTGCGGCGCCCCGGGCGGAACCATGACCAGCGTGCCCGCGGGGGCGTCGTGCGTCGTCGTCCCGACCGTGAAGCGGGCCGTCCCGCGCACGACGTAGAAGCCCTCGTCGTGCTGGGCGTGCCGGTGCTGCTGCGGGCCCTCGGTGTGCGGCGCGATGGTGATCTCGCTGATCCCGAGCCGGTGGTCGGTGGTGCTCCCGTCCTCGAGGATCCGCATGGTGACCGGGCCCAGCGGCGCGATCTCCCCCGCCTCCGGGCCGACGATCGACACCTCGGTCATGCTGACCTTCTCTCGTGAGAGTGAACTTTCACGACGGGACGGTAGTCGCTTCGGGAGGCTTCGTGCAAGTACGCTCTCACGATGGCGGTGCGAACTCGACAGAAGGAGCGGACCCGGCAGGCGATCGCCGCGGCGGCGCAGGAGCTCGTCGTCGGGAACGCGGAGGTGACCATGCCGGCGGTCGCCGCCCGGGCGGGCGTCTCGGAGGCGACGGCGTACCGCTACTACCCCGACCTCGTGACGCTCCTGCGCGAGACCGTGGGCGACACGTGGCCGGCACCGGCGGAGATGGTGCCGCTGGACGGGGTGGACGACCTGACCGAGCGCGTCGCGCGGGTCGCGACGGCCTTCGCCGAGCGGACCATCGGCCACGAGGCCACCGTGCGGGCCATCGTCGCCGCGTCGCTCACCGGCCGTGGGACGCGGGCGGCCCACCGCTTCGCCCTCATCGAGCACGCCCTGACGCCGCTGCCGGAGTCGCCGACGCGGGCGGCGCTGGCGACCCGGCTCGCCGTCGTGATCAGCGCCGAGTCGGTCTTCACGCTGCTGGACCTGTGCGGCCTGGACCCGGACGCGGCGACGGCGGCCCTGCGGGACACGGCCGTCGCCGTCGTCACCGGCCCGGCGTGATCAGGAGGCGAACGCGCCCATCCGCTCGACGATGACGCGGTCGATCTCTCCGTCGGCGACGGTGGACCCGTCGTGGTCGACCGCGGACACCGAGAAGGAGAGGCGACCCTTCTCGTCGGGGCCGGCGGTGAGCTTCGCGGACGCGGTGATCGTGCCGCCGACGCGGGTCGGACGACGGTGCTTGACCCGGACCGCCGTGCCGACGGTCGTCTGGCTGTCCGCGAGCTTCGGGCGGGCCGCTTCGAGCGTCGCGGCCTCGAGCCACGCGATGAGCCGGGGGGTGCCGAGCACGGGAACGTCGCCGCTCCCGAGGGCCAGTGCGGTGTCGTCCTGGGTCACCTCGTACGTCACCGGACCGACCCTACGGTGCGGTGCAGGTGAGCAGTAATCCGTGCTGGAGCACGGATTACTGCTCACCTGAGCGCAGCTCACATCGTCGGCGTCGTCCTCTGGCTCGTGATGTGGTCGTGGTTGCGCTTGATGTACTCGCCGGCCCGCACCGCGAGGGCACCGATCGTCGAGGTCGGGTTGACCGCTCCGCCGGTGGTGAGCGTGGAGCCGTCCACGACGAACAGGTTCGGCAGGTCCCACGTCTGGCACCACTTGTTGAGCGTCGAGTCCTGCGGGTCGTTGCCCATCCGGCAGGTGCCCATGAGGTGCCAGGCCGGCGGCGGGTAGAGGACCCCGGTGTCGTTGGTCTCGACCGCTCCGACCGCCCGCGTGGCCTCGAAGATCTTCTCGATGCCGTACTTCGCGAGCGCGATGTCGTTCTCGTGCAGTTCGTAGTTCACGTGGGCGGCGGGGATGCCGTCGGAGTCGGTCACGTCCGGGTCGAGCGTGACGCGGTTGGTCTCCACCGGGAGGTCCTCGCCGAACATGAAGACCATGAGGTGGTTGGCGAAGTGGTTGGCGAAGAAGTCCCGGTGCTTCTCCCCCCACGGCGCCGTGTAGCCGGTGTGCGTGCCCATCGCCGCGTAGGACGGACCGAAGGAACGGGCCACCTGCATGCCGAATCCGTTGACGAATCCGCGGTTGACGTCCGTGTGATAGAACTCGTGCGAGTACATGGGCGACCCGAAGGAGCCCTTGAATCCCTCGACGGGCTCGTCGAACCACGAGTCGCAGAACGAGAACACGTGGTGCATCAGGTGCTTGCCGACCATGCCGTTCGAGTTCGCCAGACCGTTCTCGTGGCCCTTCTGCGCACTCGCGAGCAGCATGCGCGGTGAGCCGATGCCGTTGGCCGCGAGCACCACGATCTTCGCGCGGATCTCGTGGCGGTTGCCGGTGTTGCGGTCGATGTAGACCGCGCCCGTGGCCCTGCCGCCGTCGGCGGTGATCGTCTCGACGCGGGCCATCGTCCGCAGGTCGACCCCGGCGCGGACGTTGTAGGGCCAGTGCGCGTGGGCCGGCGTCGACAGCGACCCGGTCGGGCTGCCGGAGAGCTCGTTGCCCATGCCCACGTCGGCCTCGCGGTTCTCGCGGGGGCGGGTGATCACGGCGTTGTCCGACGGCCACCAGTGCCAGCCGAGGTCGCGCGAGGCCTTCGCGTACTTCAGCCCGAGCTTGCCCGGCAGCACCATCGGGTCGCGCTGGGCGTTCTTGCGGTCGGGGTACGACGGGTCGCCGATGAGACCGGAGATGCCGTAGATCGCGTCGTTGCGGTCGTAGAACGGCGCGAGGTCCTCGTAGGAGATCGGCCAGTCGATCGTGCCCTCGAGGCCGTGCTCGGTGCCCTTGCGGAAGTCGACCGGCTTGTAGCGCGGCCAGTGCCCGGCGTAGTGCACGGTCGAGCCGCCGACGTTGTTCATCATGTACGGCGTCGTGGTCCCGGTGACCGGATAGTCCTCGGGCAGCTGGCGGACGTTCGGGTCGTAGGCCCACCCGCGCTGCTTCTCGATCTCCCACTCGTCGTGGTAGTGCGGGTGCTCCGGGGCCGTGACCCACGGGCCCTGCTCGAGGCAGACGATCTTCGCGCCCGTGTCCTTGAGCTCGTAGGCGACACCGGCCCCACCCGGACCGGCGCCGATGATCAGGACGTCGACTTCTTCGTAGCTGGCCATGGGTGCCTCACTGGATCCAGGTGACTTTGGAGAGGTCGACGCGCTCGACCTGGTCGGTCTCGAGGTAGGAGCCGTTGTCGTTCGCCTGCGCGAGCGTCGTCTCGTCCCACGGCTCGAGGGACTGGATGTAGCCGTAGGGCAGCGGCGGGCCGTGGTAGTCCTTGCCGGCCGGGACGTTCTTCCGGATCGCGATGACCACCTCGGGCCGCGAGTAGTACCCGTAGTAGACGAGGGCGCGGATCTGTTCGAAGAACGGGTCCTCCGCCTTCTCCAGGGCCTCGAACGCCGTGGCCCGCTCGCTCGGTCGGCATCGACGAACGCCTGGCCGAGCTCGTCCAGCGCGGCGACGAACGAGTCCTCGTCGGCCCACGGGAAGTGCTTGTTCTTGTAGCCGGTCGGCGTGATGTATCGGCCGCAGAACGCGACGATGTCGACGGCGCTCGCGTCCGGCCAGTCCGGGTGCGGCGGGATGATCGTGTCGGCCAGCGCCCTGATCACGGCCTGCCGGGGTTCGCTGAACTGCACGGGGCGCTCGAGCCCGCCGAGCCGGGGTCGGCCGGTCTCGAAGTAGCCGCCGCCCTTCCCGGGCTCCACGGTGGCCTCGGGCGCACCCCAGGGGGCCGGGGCCTCCCCGACCCGGTCGCCGTTCTCGGTGTGCACGGTCATTCCCATCTCCTCCTCGTCGAGGTGCGTCTAGCGCTGGTTGTGCGTGCGCTCGTCGACCACGCGGCGCGACTTGTGCTCCGCGCGCTCGAGGGTCCGGGCGTCGACGGACTCGAAGGTCACGCGGACGCCGAGGAAGGACTGCAGCCCGGAGCCGGTGATCGACTCGAACTCCGACCGCTGCCCGTCGGGCAGGGTGCACTCCGCGCGGACGATCATCTCGTCCATCGAGCCGGTGCGGCGGACGATGATCTGGTGCTCGCCGCCGTAGTGCTCGACGGTGCGCAGGTAGTTGTCGACCTCCGTCGGGTACACGTTCTCCCCGCGGATGTGGATCATGTCGTCGATCCGGCCGTACACGCCGTCGGGCAGCTTCGGATAGGTGCGTCCGCAGGGGTTGTCCTCCATGACCCAGCGGGTGAGGTCGTTGGAGGCGAGCCGGATCATCGGCTGCGAGGTGCGCTCGAGGTGGGTGTAGACCGGCGTGCCCTCGGAGCCGTAGGGCACGGAGCGGAACGTCTCCGGGTCGCAGACCTCGTGCCAGACGATGTCCTGCCAGAGGAGCATCCCGTCCGGCGTCCCCGCGGTGGCCGACGCCGACATGAACGGCGTCATCTCGGCCATCGTCCCGCAGTCGATCACCGTCGCCCCGAAGCTGTCCTCGATCGCCTTGCGCACCGAGGGCACCGACGCCCCGGGCTCGCCGGAGAAGAACATGACCTTGAGCCCGAACTCGCGGGGGTCGATCTTCTCCTTCTCGGCGACCTCGGCCAGGCGCAGCGCGTAGGACGGCGTCGCGTAGAAGGCCGCGGGCCGGATCCGGGCCAGCCAGTTCACCGCCCGCGCCGTCATCCCCTGGGCGCCCGCGCCGAAGGGAAGGACGGTGCAGCGCAGGCGCTCGGCCGCCGTCATCGCACCCCAGGAGCCGAGGTAGAGCGAGAACAGCGCGGCGACGAAGACCGTGTCGCCGGGCCGGACGCCCATCCCCCACAGGATCCGGGCCTGGTTGTCGGCGATGACCTCCCAGTCCCGCCGGCCGAGCGCGAAGGCCGTCGGGGCGCCCGTCGTGCCGGAGGTGCCGTGGATGTGGTGGATCTCCGACGGCTCGACGCAGGTGTAGTCGCCGAACGGCGGGTGGTTCGCCTGCGACTCCCGCATCTCCGCCTTGGTGACGACGGGGACCTGCTCGAAGGCTTCGAACGACGTGATGTCCGCGGGCTTGAGCCCGGCCGCGTCCCACTTCGTGCGGTAGAAGCCGGAGTTCGCGTAGGCGTACTCCATCACCTCGCGGAGCCGCACGAGCACGGCCGCGTCCCGTTCGGCCGGGTCCATCGTCTCCCGCACCGGGAACCAGTACGGCGAGTCGGGGGCGGGCAGGTAGTCCTGGTCGTAGCGGGTGGGGAACGCCCACTCCTCCATCCGTGCCACGTCAGAGCCCTTCCTGACGCCGGGCCACCTCGGCGTCGTTCCACGGGGTCAGTGCCTGGTAGTCCGGGACGAAGCCGAGGCCCTTGCCGGAGTCGGGCGAGGGCGCGTCCTGCGTGGTGACCACGTCGACCACGGCGGGCGTGTTCTCCAGCGCACGCCGGATCGCCGGCTCCAGGTCCTCGGCCGACTGGACCCGCTCGCCGTGCGCCCCGAACGCCCGGGCCATGGCGGCGTAGTCGGAGTCGGCGAGCAGCGTTCCGGCCACCAGGCCGTAGTTCTCCTCCTGGTCGTACCGCTCGATGTTCCAGGCGCGGTTGTTCGAGACGATCACGACGATCTTCGCGCCGTGGCGCACGGCCGTGTCGATCTCGGTGGCCGTGATGCCGAAGGCGCCGTCGCCGGTCACGGCCACCACGGGGCGGTCCGGGTACGCGAGCGCGGCGCCGATGGCGAAGGGGGTCGCGACGCCGAGGCAGCCGAACGCCCCGGCGTCGAGGTAGCGCCGTGCGCGGGTGATGCCGAGCCGCGCGAAGGACAGCAGGTCCCCGCCGTCGGCGATCATGATCGCGTCGCCGAGGTCGAGGGCGTCTCCGTCCAGCGCGTCGAGCGCTCCGAAGATCCGGTTCGGGTGGATGTGCCCGTCGGCGCCGTTCTCGGTGGTGTGCAGGGCCTGCCGGTAGTCCTCGGCCCGCGTCCGGTGCTTGGCCTTCAGTTCGTCACGCCAGGTGGTGTCGGGCGTGTGGTCCTTCAGCGCGTCGGCGATCGCGGCCAGCGTCGCGCCCGGCTCGGCGAGGATCTCGACCTCGCCGCGGCGGTTGTCGATCAGCTCGCTCGCGGTGTCGGCGATGCGCACGACCGTCGCGTGCGGGAACACCGCCGGGGAGCCCATGCCCAGCTGGTAGTCGAGCTGGCGGCCCACGGTGATCAGCAGGTCCGTGTCGCGCATGACCGCGGACCGCGCACTCCCGACGGCGGCCGGGTGCGAGTCGGGCACGAGGCCGCGGCTCTCCTGGGTGTCCAGGTAGGCCGCGCCGGAGGCGTCGAGCAGGCGGACCAGGTCGGTCCCGTCGGTGGTCCGGGCCCCGCGCCCGGAGATGATCGCGGGCTTCTCCGCGGCGCGGATCAGGTCGGCCGCCGCGGCGACGTCGTCGGGGTGCGGCTGCGGGCGGCGCTTGGGCTTCGCCCGCAGGTGCTCGCGCATCTGGAGGGCGGGAGGTACCTCGCGGCGGAGCACGTCGGTGGGGATCTCGAGGTAGACCGGGCCGGGCTCGCCGCGGTCGCCCGACGCGCGCGCCCAGGCCTCGTCGAACTCGCGGAGGACCTGGTCGGCGCTGCGCAGCGTCCGCGCCAACCGGGTGACCGGCTCCAGGATCGCGGTGTGCGGGATGTCCTGCAGCGGGCCCATGTTCGACTGCGGGATCGGCGGGCAGCCGCCGATGACCAGCAGCGGGATGCGCGAGACCGACGCGTTGGCCACGGCGGTCACGGTGTTCGTGACGCCGGGTCCGGCCGTCACCATCGCGACGGCGGTCTGACCGGTCAGCTCCGTGTGGGCGTGCGCCATGTGCACCGCCGAGCCCTCGTCGCGGACGTCGACGATGCGGACCCCGCGACGTGCGAGCTGGTCCCAGATGGGCTGGATGTGGCCGCCCTGGAGACCGAACACGCGGTCGACCCCGTGCTCGGTCAGGAACTCCGCCACCAGGCTCGCGACCTGCACCGGCCGACGGGCCGGGCCGGCTCCGCTGCGCTCCGCGTCCTGCCGGTCCGCCATGGACCCTCCTCGTCGAGGTGATCAGCACCACGATCATGGACGTGGCGCATGTCACTCCACGGTGCGACATTCTGAATTCAGAAGTCAAGGATGAGTTGGCGATCACCGCCCGCTACCATGCGGGGGCGGCGCGGTGCCGTGTCGGGATCCGTTGATCCAGCAGCGGGGACGGAGGCACACGGGAGGACGGCCGATGGCGGAGCTGCCGCAGAGGCCCTCGCGGACCGAGCAGGTCTTCGAGGCGATCGTGGACGACATCTGCACCGGCCGGCTCGCGCCGGGCGTCCCGCTGCGCCAGGAACAGCTCGCTGAACGCTTCAACGTCTCCCGCCAGCCGATCCAGCAGGCCCTGCTCCTGCTGCGCAATCAGGGTCTCGTGCGCGAGTTCGGGCGGCGCGGCCTCGAGGTGGCGCCCCTGGAACGCGACTTCGTCAGCCACCTCTACGAGCTGCGGGCGATCCTCGACGGCCAGGCGGCACGCCTCGCGGCGGACCGCCACACCGACGACTGGCTGCGGCACGCGACCCGGATCGTGGTCGCCGGGCGTCAGGCCTTCGACGACCGGTCGTTCGCGCTCATGGTCCGCAACGACGTCGAGTTCCACCGCGCCGTCGTCGAGGCGACCGCGAACCCGCTGCTCGCCGAGAGCGCCGGCGTCATGTGGCGCAACGTGCAGCGTGTGATGGGCGAGGTACTGCTCCAGGGCGGTGCGCCGGCCTGGGTGTGGGAGGACCACGCCGCGATCCTCGACGCGATCCGCGACCGGGACGGCGACCGCGCGGAGCAGCTCGCCCGGCGCCACGCCGAGCACGGCGAGCAGCTCATCCTGGAGTCGATGCCGGCCGCCCCGGACGACGCTCCGGCGCCGGACGAGCCGATCGGTCCGGCGCCGGACGACTCCACGCCGTTGGCGGAGTGACCCGCCTCAGTCGGTGGCCGTGCGGTGCACGCCGAGCAGGTGGCGGTAGGCCGCGGCGCTGACGCCGTTGAACGCCTGCTCGTCCTCGGTGGTCTCGCGGCGGACCTTCCCCGGCACGCCCGCGACGAGCGACCCCGGCGGGACGCTCACGCCCTGCGAGATCACCGCGCCGGCGGCGATCACCGAGCCTCGCCCGACCGTCGCGCCGTTCATGATCACGGCGCCCATCCCGACGAGGACGTCGTCCTCCACCGTGCACCCGTGCACGACCGCACGGTGCCCGACGGTCACGTTCTCCCCCACCGTGCACGGGAAGCCCGGGTCGGCGTGCAGCACGGAGCCGTCCTGGACGTTGGACCCGGCCCCGACGGTGATCGTGTCGTTGTCGGCCCGGACCACGGCGCCGTACCAGATGCCGACCTCCGGCCCGAGCGTCGCGCGCCCCGCGACGACGGCGCCGGGCGCGACCCACGCCGTCGGGTCGATCTGCGGGGCGTGGCCGTCGACGGTGACGATCAGGTGGTCCATGCCGGGCATCGAATCAGGTCCGACCATGATCACGTCGAGGGGACCACCATGGCCATGTCGATCTTCGCGACCGCCGTGGGCGTTCCCTCGCGACGTGATCATGGTCGGGTGAGCGCCTCCGAGGGGCCCGACGACGGGTCACGGTCCGGCTCGGGCTGCTCCGGCTCGACCGCCGGTGGGGTCATCGCGGTCGCCCACGGGGCGGGCTCGCTCCGCGGTGCCCAGGCCGCGCCGTCCGCCGTCGTCGGGACCGGGTCGAGACCCGGGAGGCCCTCCGGGGCGACGGCGGGCACGTCGGGTGTGGCGGGCGCGAGGTCCCACCGGCCGTCGACGGGACGGCGCTGGAGGGTCGGTCCGGCCGTGAGCGCCTCGACCGGCACCTCGGCCAGCCGTTGCCGCACCCGGGCGACGACCCGTGCCGACCCACGGACGACCGCCGTGAGGACGATCCGGTCGCCGTGCGGGTCGTCGACCTCCCGCAGCACGTGCACGCGGCCGTCCGCGGTCTCGAGCACGAGCGCCCCGCCGCCCGGCGCGAGGGTCGCGCCGGTGCGGGCGAGGTCGGCGTGGGCCGCTCCGAGGAGCTCGAGATCGGCGAGCCCGTCGTCGCGGGTGCAGGCGTCGAGCAGGAACCCGCTCCCGACGTCGACGAGCGTGGCGGCCAGGACGCGCCGGTCGGCGAGCAACGACGCGAGCACCGTCGACAGGCCGTCCGACCGCACGCACGTCACATGACGATGACGCGCCACCGGCGGCGGGTCAGCGTCGTCCGGCCTGCTGCGGGAAGTACCCGGGCTCGGCCGGAGCGACGGTCGGGTCGTCCATGGAGAAGCGCGAGCAGATCATGCGCAGGTCACGACGGGCCATCGCGAGGTTGGCCTGCTGGCGGTTCAGCACGAGGTAGAGGAACAGCTTGTCGTCGTCCGAGCGCGAGTAGATCGGCCGGATGATGTGGTACTGGGTGTCGAGGGTGATGAGGATGTCCTCGATCGTCTCGCGCAGGCCCAGCTTCGCCATCACGTCGAACTTCGCCCGGACGACCTCCGAGTTGCCCGGCGCCGCGACGTCGAGGTCGAACTCGGCGCTGCCGCCCCGCGAACCGAGGGTCATGCCGCTCTCGTAGTCGACGAGCGCGACCGCGAAGGCGCCCTTGATGTTGGTCGCGGCGTTGAGGATGTAGTCGATGTCGGCCATGGCTCGCTCCGGTTCTGGTGGTGTTCGGGGGATCGGGGTGGGTCGCCGCGGTCTCGGGCGGGGTCGGGGAGGGCGGGAACGGCGAGAGGTCAGGTCAGGCGCCGCAGCCCGAGGAGCAGGCGGCGCAGGACGGACGGCTCGGTGCTCCACCCCGGGAGCCCGGTCGACAGCGCGGCGGCGGTCGGGGCGGGCTCGGGTGCGGGCGTCGGCGACCGCAGGTGCGCACCGGGGACACGTCGGGGCAGCCCGGCGTCGGTGGCGGGCGGCTCCTCCTCCGGTGCGGGTCCGGGGGCCGTCACGACCGGCTCGGGGGCCGGTTCGAGCGGCGGGGCGGTGATGATCGGGTAGGGCACCGGGGCGGGGACCTCGGTGGTGTCGTCGTCGACCGGCGACGGCGGCGGCGGGACCACGACGACGGGCGCGAACAGCGAGGCCGCCCGCGGCGCGGGGATCACCGGGGCGGACGGCGCGGACGGCGCGGACTCCATCGGCTCGGACGGCGCGGACGGCGCGGACGGCGCGGACGGCGCCGACTCCATCGGCTCGGCCGGCTCCCGGGCGGGCGGGACCTCCGGGGCGGTCCGCCAGGTCCGGGCCTGGCGCACCGTCAGCGGACGACGGCGGGGGTCCCAGAGGCCGGGCTCGTCGGGCACGGTCTCCGGCGCCGACTCCGGCTCCTCCGCCGGCTCCGGGCCCGACGATGGCGCGCTGCTCCCGCTGGATGCGTGCAGCTCGCCATCGTGGGACTCGCCGGTCGACGACACCTCGCCGACGCCAGGGGCATGAACCGCCGGGACGGCGGGCGGCGGGACCTCCTCGGGCGCCACGAGTTCCGGACGGTCGGCCGGAGCACTCGGCGGCAGGAACGCGAGGGCGGGCACGTCGGCGCCGGGGCGGGTCGCGGGTCGGGGCAGCTCCCGGTCGGGCGCACGGCGGGGTGCGGGCGGCATCGGGGTACCGGCCGACGGCATCGCGGCGGGCAGCGACCCGGTCGCGGGCCCGGTGCCCGAACGGAACCCGTCGGGCGCCGCCGGCACCACGCGGGGCGCGGGGAAGGACCCGGAGACCGGAGCGGCCGGCCCCGACGGCAGGGCACGGGTGGTCACGGCCCGGGACCGGCCGACGAGGGCCGCGAGCGCCCGCCGGGCGAGCGCGAGGTTGCCGTGCTCCCGGTCGATGCGCAGGGCCACCCACACGTCCTCGCCCACGCCGGGCACGGACCGCACGAGGTGGAAGGCCGACTCCGTCGTCAGGACGACGTCCTCCATCGCGCGCCCGCGTTCCCGCGACACGTCCGCGAGCCGCCTCGCCCAGGAGAGGACCGCGAGGTCCGCGTCGGGCGGGCCGCCGAGCTCCCCGCGGACGCGCTCCCCGCTGGCATCGACGACGAGCACGTACCGGGCTCCGGGAAGATCACGGAGCGCGACCAGGGACTCCGGCAGAGCGGTGACCGCTCGCGGACTGGCTGCGAGCGGGACCGCGTCGACGGGGGTGGTGCCCCGACCGAGTGCGACCACGCGAATCCTTCGTTGGTCCGAAGAACGGGACTGAACTGGACCGACGCACCGTAGGTTCGCCCAGCGTGAGCGGCAACGACTCCGAACGGAGTAGCTCGACGCGAATCGTCCGTTCGCGACGCGACGGTGCGTCGACGGTCCGGGTCGTTCGCCTCACCACGGGGTCTGGTCGGAGACGGTCACGAAGCGTGGCGTTCGCAGCAGTCGGGCCGTGGCGTTCGGCTACCAGCCAGGTCCGAAGAGCGCAGTGCATTCCGGGCGTCCGGGCAATGCGACTACGACAGGCGGCCCTGGGTACGCCGTGTCAGCACGTCGGCGCCGACGGCAAAGTGCACCGGTTCGGAGCAACCGGATCTCCCCCGGTCGTCGCCCGCTCGGTCGCCTGGTCGTCAGCGTACGGACGAGGAGCACGACACCTCGGCGAGCACCGGGTCGCGCGGGAAGCGCAGCTCGGTCCGGGCCGGGGCGCCGACGAGGTTCTGCCAGAAGCGGGACCAGGTCAGCGGGGCGGACACCGAGTCCCGCAGCTCCTGGATCGCCGGGCACCGCAGGGCCCGGGCCGCCGCCGCCACGTCCGCCCCGGTGGCCGCGCGGCTGTCCACGGCCGCTCCCCCGCCCGCGGCCACGAACCAGGCCGCCGGGAGGTTCTTGTCGTGGCCGGTCCGGCCGTCGGGCACGTTGGTCGTGTGCGCCGCGAGCGGGTCGGCGAGCCCCACGGTGTCGGTGACACGCACGTCGAGCGGGTTCAGCGCCCCCGCCGCCCCGAGGTTGAGGAACACCAGCCCGGACGGCTGTCCCGGCGCCAGCGGCACGAGATCCCACTGCGGCCCGGCCGGGCCGGTACCGCGGGCGAGCAGCGCCACCACCGGCCGCGGGCTCTGCGCGACCAGCGCCGCGCCGCCCGCCACGTAGGGGTGCGCGCGGTAGTCGTCGGCGGTGACGGGGTGCGGGTTGCCGAGCAGCTGCGTGTAGAAGCCGCGCTCGTCGGCGATGCCGGACGCGGAGATGCCGTGGTAGTTCGGGCGCGCGCTCGTGCCCACCACCGCCGCCCACACGAGCAGCACGAGCAGCGGCACCACGGTCCGCCGGCGGACCGGCAGGGCCATGACCGGCAGCAGCATCGCGAAGATCGCCGGCAGCAACATCCGGGCGTGCATGAAGTCGCCGCCGACCCGCGTGACGTAGACCAGCATGCCGAGCCCGCCGAGCACGGGTGCGACGGCCACCGCGACGGTGCCCGCCCGGTCCCACCCCCGCGTGCGGCGCACGTCGGCGCTGCCCTCGTCCGGCCCGGCAACCCCGCCCCGGCGGCGGGCCCACCAGCCCGACCGCGTCACCCGCTGCGCGACGACGAGCAGCGCCGCCACCGCGAGCACGGCGGCGGGGATCAGGAGCCAGTAGGTCGCCACGGTGTCGCGCAGGTAGGAGTAGCCGCGTCCCCAGCGGGAGACGCCGGCCTCCTTCGCGAGCGCGGTGGAGGGCACGAGCAGGCCGTAGTAGCCCGCCCGGAACACCTCGTAGGCCAGCGCCGGCGCCACCGTGAGCGCCCCGAGGCCGACCACGCGGAGCATCCCGCGCCGGTCGCGCGGCTGCTCGAGGACGGCGAGCGCGACCCCGCCGACCGCGGCGACGAGGGCCATGTCGGGCCGCACCAGCGGCCCGAGGGCGAGGACGAGCGCGACCGGCCAGGCCCGCCCGGGCCGTCGTCGGGACCCCTCGGCGACGAACAGCCGGGGCTCGCGGTGGGAGCGGCGCACCAGCAGCCACCAGGAGAAGGCGAGCCAGGAGAACGACAGCCCGGTCTCCAGACCCGACGTCCCGAAGTCCCAGAACGGCGGCATGGCGAGGACGACGAGCGCCCCGGCCGGGACCACGACGCGGCCGAGGCCGGTGAGGCGCCGGGCCGCGTCCATGGCGAAGCCGAGCGCCGCGACCGAGAGCAGACCGCCGACCACGAGCGCCGCGGGCTCCGGGGGCACGGGCAGCAGGGCCAGCCCGAGCAGGACGACGGTCCAGAGCGTGGAGGTGTTGGTCTCGACGCGCTCGCCGACGTTGAAGACGGGGCCGTGGCCCTCGAGGATCTGGCGGACGGTGCGCAGGAAGATCAGACCGTCGTCGGAGACCCAGCGTCGCTGCCAGATGAGCAGGCCGTACGCGACGACGGCGAGGGTCAGGGCGACCGCGGTCACCGTCACGGGACGGCGGCGGGCCCGCC
Organism: Actinomycetospora sp. NBRC 106378; assembly: GCF_030269685.1. GTDB lineage: Bacteria > Actinomycetota > Actinomycetes > Mycobacteriales > Pseudonocardiaceae > Actinomycetospora. The sequence continues at coordinate 220,822 of NZ_BSTT01000002.1, read as the reverse complement.
GGGCGAGGCCGGCGGGCAGGGCGCGCACCCGCGTCGGAGCCGGCACCGCCATGGTGTCGCTCATCGTCCCTCCCCGCGGTGGTGCCACGACCGGGCCTGGGCGTCGGTCAGCACCGCCACCTGGTCGACGACGACGCGCAGGCGCGCCGCACCGTCCGGGGCAGCGTCCCATGCCGGGCGGAACGCGGGGTCCAACGCCTCCGGCGCGCCGTCCCACAGGCGCCCGACCAGGTCGGTCAGGATGCCCCGTTCGACCTCCTGGGCGCGCAGCCGCGCGGGGTCGGACATCACCCAGCGCACCGCGGCGGCCTTCAGCAGCGTCACCTCCGCCCGGGCCCAGGGCGGCACGACCAGGTCGTCGGAAGGCTCCGGGCACTCGCGGCCGGTCGTCGCGACCGTCTCCTCGACCGCCGCGGCGACGAACCGGCCGACGAGTTCGCTGGTCAGGCGCTTGAGCGCGACCTGGGCGGTGAGGCTGCCGGGGGTGGCGAGCCCGGCCACCGCCCGCAACGGCGGGTAGGCCGCCAGCCGCTCCGCCGCCGCCCCCAGCTCGTCGGGGTCGCCGCCGAAGGTCGCGGCCGCCAGGGCGATCAACCCGTCGTCGGGAACGGCGAGCCGCACCGGGTCGATGCGCCCGGCGAGGATGGCGTCCTCGACGTCGTGGACGGAGTAGGCGACGTCGTCGGCCCAGTCCATGACCTGCGCCTCGAGGCAGGCCCGGCGGTCGGCCGGGTCGCGGATCCAGGCGAACACCTCGGCGTCGTCGGCGTAGACCCCGAACTTCGATCGACCCCCGCTGCTGCGACGCCATGGGTACTTCATGCAGGCGTCGAGCGTGGCCCGGGTGAGGTTGAGCCCGGACGCGGGGCCGTCCTCGAGGACCTTGGGCTCCAGCCGGGTCAGCAGCCGCAGCGTCTGGGCGTTGCCCTCGAACCCACCCGCCTCGGCCGCGACGGCGTCGAGCGCGCGCTCGCCGTTGTGGCCGAAGGGCGGGTGGCCGATGTCGTGCGCGAGCCCCGCGGTGTCGACGACGTCCGGGTCCAGGCCCAGGTCCTCGGCCATCCCGCGGCCGATCTGCGCGACCTCCAGCGAGTGCGTCAGCCGGGTCCGCGGCACGCCGGTCACCTCGGCGTCCTCCCCCGGGCCCACCACCTGGGTCTTGCCCGCGAGGCGCCGCAGGGCCGCCGAGTGCAGCACCCGCCCGCGGTCCCGGGCGAACGGCGAGCGTCCGTCCCGGCCGCGCTTGGGGGCCTCGGGCGAGAAGCGTTCGTCCCGACGGAGGATCGGCGCGGTGGTCACTGCAGGCCGGGGTCGGAGAAGTCCGACGAGGCGTGGGCGAGGTGGTAGTAGATCAGCCCCGCCGTCTCGCGGACGATGTAGAAGAACTGCGTGCGCCGCGTCTGCGACACGGGGCCGCCCTTGGCCGGTGACGTGGTGGCGTCGAGGCCGACGTCGCGGGCCATCGTGCGCGAGCGCAGCGAGTGCCACGGGTCGGACACGATCACCGCCGAGGTCCACCCCCGCTGCCGGGCCACCGAACCGACGGCCTCGAAGCTGCCGAGGGTGTCGCGCCCCTCGTCGATCGGGAGGACGTCGCGGTTCGGCACGCCGTGGTCGGTGAGCCAGCGGTCGCCGCTCTCGGCCTCGGAGAACTGGTCCCCGCGGGCCGCGCCACCGACCGTGACGATGCGCGGTGCGACCCCCTGCTGGTAGAGCGCCAGGGCGTGCTCCAGGCGTGCCTCGAGCACCGGGGACGGGCGGCCGTCGTACTGGGCGGCGCCGAGCACGAGGATCATGTCGGTGGGACTGCGCTCGTCCACGCGGCCGAGCCACCACACCCGCGCGGCCGTGCCGCCGACGAGCAGCAGCGCGATCACCAGCGCCCCCACCACCACCCGCGGCGCCCACGTCAGGGCCGCCCGGGAGCGGGACCGTCCGGTCGAGCTCCGCGGCGCGGCGTCCCCGCGCTTCACGCCCCGATCTGCCCGCGCCCGGCGGACAGCGCTCCCGGATCCCGGCCCGAGCGGACGGCGAGCACCTCGGCGACGACCGACACGGCGGTCTCGGCGGGCGTGCGGGCCCCGAGGTCGAGCCCGACCGGTCCGTGGATCGCGGTGAGCTGCTCCTCGGTGACCCCGGCGGCGAGGAGCCGCTCCCGTCGGGCCGCCTGGGTGCGGCGGGAGCCCAGGGCGCCGAGGAACCCACGCCCGTGGCGCAGGCCGGCGAGCAGGGCCTCGTCGAAGGCCGGGTCGTGGTCGAGCAGGACGAGCACGTCGGCGTCGGTGAACGCCTCGACCGCGGCCGTGGTCTCGGCGACCGTGCTCGTCGTGCGGCAGCCCCAGCCGAGGACGGCGGCCTGCGCGGCGAGGGCCTCCCCGAGGGCGCCGGCGCCGACCACGAGCAGGGCGGGGACCGGCACCCACAGGTCGACGAGCACGTCGGTGCCCGCGAGCTCGGTGCGCTCCGTGGCGGTGGCCCCGCGCCGCAGGAGGGCCGTCAGGTGCTCCGCGGCGGCCGCGTCGAGGTCGGTGGAGCCGAGGGTGCCGTGGCGCTCGGCGAGGTCGCCGCCCACGAGGACCAGCGCCGCCGTCCCGTCCGCGGTGGAGACCAGCGCCGCCGGGACGCCGTCGGCGAACCCGCGGGCCAGGGCGTGCGCGGCGTCGCCCGCCAGGGGGTGCGCGAGGAGCGTGGCCCCGCCGGCGCAGGCGAGCCCCGCGGCGACCGCGTCGTCCTCCGCGACGTGCGCCTCCTGGGTGCCCGGCGCGCTCAGGGCCGTGCGCACCAGCTCGGTGGCCGGCGCGTCGAGCGCCCCGCGCAGCAGGTCGCCGGCCGTGACGATCTCGCCCGTTAGCGTGCCGCGGGCCGCCAGGAGCTGCCCGGGCTCGACGGTGCCGAAGCCGTGCCGCGCGAGCACGCGGACGACGCCGACGGGGGCGGCCGGGTCGTCGCCCCCGGCCAGGACCTCACTCAGCTCGGTCACGGGAACCAGGGTAGGTGAGGGGTCCGACGGTCTCGCCGCACCCGTCGTCGTGACGGGCCTCAGCAGCCGATGAGCCGTGCGGCGAGGTAGCCCTCGAGCTGGTCGAAGGCCACCCGCTCCTGGGTCATGGCATCGCGGTGGCGGACCGTGGCCGCCTGGTCCTGCAGCGAGTCGAAGTCGACCGTCACGCAGAACGGCGTCCCGATCTCGTCCTGGCGGCGGTAGCGGCGACCGATGGCGCCGGCGTCGTCGAAGTCGACGTTCCAGTGCTGCCGCAGGCGCGCGGCCACGTCCCGGGCGACCGGCGAGAGGTCGGCGTTGCGGGAGAGCGGCAGGACGGCGGCCTTCACCGGCGACAGGCGCGGGTCGAGCTTGAGCACCGTGCGCTTGTCGACCCCGCCCTTGGCGTTCGGCGCCTCGTCCTCGGTGTAGGCCTCGAGCAGGAACGCCATCATCGGGCGGCCGACACCCGCGGCCGGCTCGATGACGTACGGCCGGTACCGGGAGTCGGTGGCCTGGTCGTAGTACGACAGGTCGACGCCCGAGTGGTTCGAGTGCGTGGTGAGGTCGAAGTCGGTGCGGTTCGCGATGCCCTCGAGCTCGCCCCACTCCTGGCCGGCGTTGAACGCGAACTTGTACTCCACGTCCACCGTGCGCTTGGAGTAGTGGGAGAGCTTCTCCTTGGGGTGCTCGTAGTGGCGCAGGTTCTCCGGCGCGATCCCCAGCTCGGTGTACCAGCGGGTGCGCTCGTCGATCCAGTACTGGTGCCACTGCTCGTCGGAGCCCGGCTCGACGAAGAACTCCATCTCCATCTGCTCGAACTCGCGCGTGCGGAAGATGAAGTTGCCCGGCGTGATCTCGTTGCGGAAGCTCTTGCCGATCTGGCCGATGCCGAACGGCGGCTTCTTGCGCGCGGTCGACATGACGTTGGCGAAGTTCACGAAGATGCCCTGCGCGGTCTCCGGGCGCAGGTAGTGCAGGCCCTCCTCGGACTCCACCGGGCCGAGGTAGGTCTTGAGCATCATGTTGAACTCGCGCGGCGCGGTGTACTGGCCGCGCACGCCACAGTTCGGGCAGGGCACCGTCGAGAGGTCGTAGCCGACCTTGCCCTCGGCGTCGACCGTCTCCAGCGACGGGCCGCCGGTGCGCTCGGCGAAGTCCTCCGCGAGCTGGTCGGCGCGGTAGCGGCGGTGGCAGTTGGTGCACTCGACCAGCGGGTCGGTGAACACGTCCACGTGGCCGGAGGCGACCCACACCTGGCGCGGCAGGATGACGCTCGAGTCCAGGCCCACGACGTCGTCGCGGCCCTGCACCATGAACCGCCACCACTGGCGCTTGATGTTGTCCTTGAGCTCGACGCCCAGGGGCCCGTAGTCCCAGGCGGACCGGGTACCGCCGTAGATCTCGCCCGAGGGGAAGACGAAACCGCGTCGCTTGCACAGGTTGACGACGGTCTCGATGCGGGCGCTTCCGGTGGGGGTGGGCACTTCGGTCTCTCCTGATGCTGCTCGGTGGCCCTCCCAGGGTATCGACCGGGCGCGAGCGGCTCAGTCGAGGATGCTCGCGTGCTCGACGCACCCGCCGTCGGGAAGGCCGGTCAGCCGCCGCTCGAAGGTGGCCTCGTCCGCGGTGGAGGCCTCGGAGAGGAATGGCACCACGTGCTCGCGCACGTCGAAGGGCTGCAGCGCGCGCCGGTAGGCGGTCAGCGACGCGAAGACGGCCACGAGGACCCACTGCCCGGGCGCCTCGACGGCCCGGGCGAGCTCGACCCGCTCGCAGTCCGGCTGCCCCGCCAGCAGCCCGACCGCCCGCCGGGCGCGGGTGAGGAACTCGCCCTCGTCGGCGGGACGGAAGCGGCAGACGAGGAGCACCGCCGGACCTTATCGACACCCGGTGTCAGTATGGGATTCTGGAGGTCGACGGGAGTCACCGGAGAGGAGCGCCGTGGCGAACGGACGCGGACGACGGAACGGGCGGGGCGACCTGCGCCGCCCGCTGCTGCCCGGGGTGGGCCCGCTGGCGGGTGCGCCGCCGGTGCTGGTGTTCGCGCTGGTGGCCGTCGTGTTCGCCGCCGGGGTGCTCCTCGGCGGCGTCGTCGGGGCGCTGCTGCTGGCGCTGCTCGCCGCCGGGGTCGCGGTGCTGCTCGCGACGACGTGGGGGCGCATGTCGCCGCCCGAGCGGCTGGCGCGGAGCCTGATCCTCGCGGTGCTGGTGCTGGTGACGATCGGGGTGGCGCTGCGATGACGATCTCCCACGAGGCCCCGGCCCCCGCTCCCGCGCCGCCGCCGCTGCTGGAGCCGGCCACCCTCGAGGCCGCGGGTGAGCTGCTGCGCGCGCTGGCCGCCCCGGTGCGGATCGCCGTGGTGATGCAGCTGCGGCAGTCACCACGCTGCGTGCACGAGCTGGTGGACACGCTCGGCGTCACCCAGCCGTTGATCAGCCAGCACCTGCGCGTCCTCAAGGCCGCCGGCGTCGTCCGGGGCGAACGTCGGGGCCGCGAGGTCGTCTACCGGTTGGTCGACGATCACCTGGCCCATATCGTGGTCGATGCCGTCGACCACGTGCAGGAGGACGCATGAGTGCGGGAGACGCAGCACGGCGGAGCTCGACCCATGGTCTCTGAATCGAGGCCGACCGTCGTCCCCGGGCAGCGGTCGACCCGGCAGCGGGCGGCGATCGGCGACCTCCTCGACGAGCTCGACGACTTCCGCTCCGCCCAGGACATCCACGAGGAGCTGCGCCGCCGCGGCGAGGGCATCGGCCTGACGACCGTGTACCGCACGCTGCAGGCCCTCGCCGACGCCGGCGAGATCGACGTCCTGCGCACGACGGCGGGCGAGGCCTCCTACCGCCGCTGCTCGGACACCCATCATCACCACCTCGTGTGCCGGGTCTGCGGGCGCACGGTGGAGGTCGAGGGGCCCGCCGTCGAGCACTGGGCGGAGAAGGTCGCGGTGGAGCACGGCTTCGCCGAGATCGATCACACGGTCGAGATCATCGGGACCTGCTCGGGCTGCCGTTCCTGACGACGGGTCCCTCGCCCGGCCCGCGCTGACCCGGGGCGCCGAGGTGCACACCAGGCATGCCCGCGGAACGTCGAGGCTGCCTCATGTGAGTCTCGCGGCCGGCCCGGACACCAGCGTGGCCCGCCCCCGACGCGCGGGGACGGGCCACGGTGCGGCGTGCGCTACTCCCGGTCGGCGCTCGGGCGACCGGCGGTCTCGCGCTCGGCGCCACCCGTCGGACCGACCTGCAGGGTGTCGTCGATCCCGTCGGCGTCGGGGCGGCCGCGTTCCGGCGCGTCCGCGGGCACCGGCTCGTCGGACTCCCGGAACGGGTCGGCGTTGCGCCGCACGTCGGCGTAGGTGACACGCTCCCCGGCGTCGTTCACCGCGGTGCGCCACGGACCGTCGGCGTCGGCCGGGAACGACTGCACCCGCAGGTAGAAGTCGTCCCCGTGCTTGTCGGTGCCGTAGTCGATGGCCTGCTCGATCACCTCGGTGCCCTTGATCTCGCGGAGCACGACGGGGTCGTGGTTGAGATCGCGGGTGAGGGCGACGCAGAGCGCGATCATGATGATCACGAACGGCGCGGCGACCAGGATCGTCAGGTTCTGCAGCCCGGACAGGGCGTCCTCGCCGCCGACCAGCAGCATCACCATGGCGACGAGACCCATCGTGGCGCCCCAGAAGATGACGACCCACTTCTTCGGCTCGTCGGTGCCGCGCTGCGAGAGCGTGCCGGTGACGATCGACGCGGCGTCCGCGCCGGACACGAAGAAGATCGCGACCAGCACCATCACCAGGATCCCGGTGACGGTGGCCAGCGGGTAGGCCTGCAGCACCGAGAACAGCTGCGACTCGGTGTCCGCCCCGGCCGGGTTCAGCCCCTGCTGCTGCTGAGTGATCGCGGTGCCGCCGAAGATGGCGAACCAGATCAGCGAGACCAGGCTCGGCACCAGCATGACGCCGCCGACGAACTGCCGGATCGTGCGACCCCGGCTGATCTTCGCGAGGAACATGCCGACGAACGGGGTCCAGGAGATCCACCAGGCCCAGTAGAAGACCGTCCACGACGAGAGCCAGTCGAGCATCGGCGCGCCGCCGGTGGCCTCCGTCCGGCCCACCATCTCGAAGAACTCGGAGAAGTAGGCGCCGACCGCGGTGGGCAGCAGGTCGAGGATGATCACCGTCGGGCCGACCACGAACACGAACAGCGCCAGCACGCCCGCGAGCACCATGTTGATGTTCGAGAGCCACTGGATGCCCTTGGCCACGCCCGAGACCGCGGACAGGATGAACGCCGCCGTCAGGACGATGATGATCGGGACGAGCACCTCGTTGCCGGCGTCGGGCAGGAAGCCGGTGGCGTCGAGCCCGCCGCCGATCTGCAGCGCGCCGAGGCCGAGCGAGGCGGCCGAGCCGAAGACGGTCGCGAAGATCGCGATGATGTCGATGATCCGGCCGGGCGTGCCGTTGGCCGCCCTCTCCCCGATCAGCGGGATGAAGGCCTGGCTGATGAGCTGCCGACGACCCTTGCGGAACGTCGAGTAGGCGATCGCGAGCCCGACGACGGCGTAGATGGCCCACGGGTGCAGCGTCCAGTGGAACAGCGACGTGGCCATCGCCGTGCGCAGCGCCTCCACCTGGTCTCCGCCGGCCACCGACCCCGGCGGCGGACTGGTGAAGAACGAGAGCGGCTCGGCGACGCCGTAGAACATCAGCCCGATGCCCATGCCCGCCGAGAACATCATCGCGATCCACGACACGGTGCGGAACTCGGGCTGCTCGTCCTCACCGCCGAGCTTGATGCGGCCGAACTTCGAGAACGCGAGCCAGAGCGCGAACACCACGAAGCCGGTGGCCGCGAGGATGAACAGCCAGCCGCCGCCCTGGATGAGGCCGCCGATCATGCTGCTCGAGACCGAGCTCAACGATTCCGTGCTGAGGATCCCCCAGAGCACGAAGACGACGGCCAGGGACGCGCCGACGCCGAAGACGACCTTGTCGACCGGCACGCCCTTCACGTCCGCGGCGCTCCCGCCCTGTTCCTCGGGCGGTCTCGCGGGGGGACTCTCCTGCTGCTGTGTCATACCGGTACGCCCCCCGGTGCGGCGGGCGCCCTCCTCTCCGGATGCGACGTCCGGAGGAGACTACGGGAGAAAACGGACAGAGAGCGTGCAATCGGTGTAAACCGCAGCGTCAGGACGCGCCGACGAGATCGGCCCGGACCTGAGATGCCGTGGACACGACGAGCATGAGCAGGGTGCCGAGGGGATCGGGGGCGAGGTCCTCGGCCGGGAACGCGTAGCGCAGCGTCACGTCCCAGCCGGCCTCGGCCCGCACCACGCCGAGCGTGCCGAAGAGCCCCTGCCCGGCGCGCTCGGCGATCCGGCGCGGGACGTCGTCGTCGGGCAGGTCCCACGCGACGACGCAGGTCAGGGAGAGGACGGCGAGCCCCTCGACGAGCTCGACGCCCTGCACCGCGCACGGCACGTCGCCGTGACGGAAGGAGAGGGCCCCGTCGTCGTCGACGCGGACCTCCACGAACTTCTCCAGGGCCTCGCGGGCCGTGATCAGCAGGGTGGCGGTGGTGGCGGCCTCGCGGCTCACTCAGCTCTCCTCGGCAGGATCGACCCGGGACGCGTCGACGGCGCCGCCGTAGCGACGGTCGCGGGAGGCGTAGATCTCGCAGGCCTGCCAGAGGTGGCGGCGGTCGAAGTCGGGGAACAGCGTGTCGAGGAAGACCATCTCGGCGTACGCGGACTGCCAGAGCAGGAAGTTCGAGGTGCGCTGCTCCCCGGAACTGCGCACGAACAGGTCGACGTCGGGCATGTCCGGCTCGTCGAGGTAGCGGGCGAGCGCCCGCTCGTCGATGCGCTCCGGGTCGATCTCCCCCGCGGCCGCCCGGCGGGCCAGCTCCCGCGCCGCGCCGACGATCTCGGCCCGCCCGCCGTAGTTGACGCACATGGTGAGGGTGACGACGTCGTTGTCCTTCGTCAGCTCCTCGGCGATCTCGAGCTCCTTGATGACGCTGCGCCACAGCCGCGGGCGCTGCCCCGACCAGCGGACCCGGACGCCCATCGCGTGCATCTCGTCACGGCGGCGCCGGATCACGTCGCGGTTGAAGCCGAGCAGGAAGCGGACCTCCTCCGGGCTGCGCCGCCAGTTCTCGGTGGAGAAGGCGTACGCGCTGATCCACTTCACGCCGACGTCGATGCACCCGCGCACGACGTCGAGCAGCTGCGCCTCGCCGTGCCGGTGCCCCTCGATGCGCGGCAGGCCGCGCTGGTTGGCCCACCGGCCGTTGCCGTCCATGACGAGCGCGACGTGGTTCGGGACCAGGTCGGCCGGGATCGGCGGCGCCGTGGCCCCCGAGGGGTGCGGCGTCGGGGCCATCACCGTCGGGTCGCCCGGTCCGCGCAGCCGGGCTCCCGACCGGCCGCGACTCCGTTCGGCGCGCTGACGCAGCGGACTCACACGACTCCTTCCGATGCTTCCTGACGGCGGGTGCCGTCGTCCTCCGTCGTCGGGACCCCGTCCTCGAGGTCCACCCGCGGGACCGCGCCACGGCGGTCGACCAGCGGGAGCGAGCGCAGCTGGCGCTCGAGGTGCCACTGCAGGTGCGCGGCCACGAGGCCCGCGGCGTCGCGGCGGGCGTCGGGCGGGCTCTGCTCGGCGACGCTCCAGTCGCCGTCGCGCAGGGCCTCGAGCAGCCGCCAGGTCCACCACGAGGGCACCACCGACCCGCCGGGTCGGCAGTCGTCGCACACCGCTCCCCCGGCGGCCACCGCGAAGCGACGGTGGAAGCCGTGCGTGCCGTCCGGGGCGTCCAGGGGAGTCTCCGGCTCGACCCCGCAGCGGGCGCACTCGGTGACGGCCGGCGCGTAGCCGGCGACGACCATGGCCCGCAGCAGGTAGGCGTCGAGGACCAGGTGCGGGTCGCGGCGCCCGAGGGCGAGGCCGCGGAGCGCGCCGACGAGCAGCAGGAACAGCTCGCGGGCGGGCTCGCCCTCCTCCGGGGTGAGCCGGTCGGCGGTCTCGAGTAGTGCGCAGCCGGCGGTGTAGCGCGGGTAGTCGGCGACGAGATCCCCGCCGAAGGCGTCGATCGTCTGCACCTGGGTGACGATGTCGAGGCTGCGTCCGGTGTGCAGCTGCAGGTCGACGTGCCCGAACGGCTCGAGGCGGGCGCCGAACTTCGACGTGGTCCGGCGGACGCCCTTCGCGGTGGCGCGCACCTTGCCGTGGTGCTGGGTCAGCAGCGTGACGATCCGGTCGGCCTCGCCGAGTTTCTGACACCGCAGCACCACACCGGTGTCGCGGTAGAAGCCCACGGACCCATCCTGGCACTCCGGTCCGACATCCCGCCCTGCTCACTCGTCCGGCCTATACGACGGGGAGTGGCTCCCCGCTAATGTCACGTTCCGTCACATCGAGCCGGGAGGAACCCGTCATGACCACTCCGCAGCAGCAGCCCTTCGCCCCCGAGCCGGTCGGCTACGGCCAACCCCCGGCCCAGCCCGCGGGGTACGGCCCGCCGGTCGCCCGGCGCACCAACGTGCTGTCGATCGTCGCTCTGATCGCGGCGTTCTTCGTACCGCTCGCCGCCGTCGTGTGCGGCTGGGTGTCGCTGCGCCAGATCGCGCGCTCGGGCGAGAACGGCCGGCCGCTCGCGATCACCGCGCTCGTGCTGGGCGGGATCGGCTGCGCGATGTGGATCCTGTTCTGGGTCCTCATCATCGCCAACGGCGGCAGCTTCTCGTACTCCTACTCGATGTAGGGGCCCGCTCCGGCGAGGTTCACGTCAGACAGGTTCCGCGGCCCGGGACGCTGCCTGGTGTGACCCTCGGCGCGAGGTTGGCCGCCCCATCCGGCGCGAGGTTCACGTCACGCAGGTTCCGCAGCCCGGGACGCTGCCTGGTGTGACCCTCGGCGGGGAGCCGGGGCTCGCGCAGTACGTCGATTCCGGCCAGCTCACGCCGCTCTTCGCCGCGCTCGGCTGATCGCCCCCCGACGATGCGGCGTTCCTGCCACTGGATGACAGCAACGACGCTTTCCTGCCACCAAGCCGGCGGTCAGAACCCCAGCTTGCGCAGCTGCCGGGGGTCACGCTGCCAGTCCTTGGCCACCTTGACGAACAGGTCGAGGTGCACCTGGGTGCCGAGCATCTTCTCGATCTGCTGCCGGGAGCTGGTCCCGACCTCCTTGAGGCGGGACCCGCCCCGGCCGATCACGATCGCCTTCTGCGACGGCCGCTCGACGAAGATCTCGGCCCGGATCCTGAGGGTCTTCCCCTCCACCATCTCCTCGACCACCACGGCGAGCGAGTGCGGGAGCTCGTCGCGCACGCCCTCGAGGGCGGCCTCGCGGATGAACTCCGCGATCATCGTCGTCTCCGGCTCGTCGGAGAGCTCGCCCTCGGGGTAGAGCGGCGGGCCGGGCGGCATCTGGGCGAGCAGCAGCTCGGTGAGCAGCTCGACCTGCTTCCCCGACACGGCCGACACCGGCACGATCTCGGCGAAGTCGGCGAGCTGCTGCAGCTCCAGCAGCCGCTCGGCGATCACCTCCGGGCGCGCGAGGTCGGTCTTCGTCAGGATCCCGACGACGGGTGTCCGGTCGGCGATCTTGCGCAGCTCCGAGATGATGAACCGGTCGCCCGGTCCCACCGCCTGGTCGGCCGGCGCGCAGAACCCGACGACGTCGACCTCGGCCCACGTGGTGCGCACGACGTCGTTGAGCCGCTCCCCCAGCAGCGTGCGCGGCTTGTGCAGCCCGGGGGTGTCGACGAGCACGAGCTGCCCGTCGGGGCGGTGCACGATGCCGCGGATGGCGTGCCGGGTGGTCTGCGGCCGCGACGAGGTGATCGCGACCTTCTGCCCCACCAGCGCGTTCGTCAGGGTCGACTTCCCGACGTTGGGCCGCCCGACGAAGCAGGCGAACCCGGAACGGAAGTCCTCCGGCCAGGGCTGCGTCACGCGGCCTCCACCGACTTGCCCTCGAGGCGGGCCACGATCTCGCGTCCGATCGGCAGCGCCGCGGTGGCCGCCGGGGAGGGCGCGTTGAGCACGTGCAGCACCGACACGTCCTCGGCACGGTCCTCGGCGAACAGGAAGTCGTCGACCAGCGACCCGTCCGGCCGCACCGCCTGCGCACGCACCCCGGCCCGGCGCATGACGTCGTGCGGCGGGTGCAGGTCGGCGGCGGTGGTGCCGGGCAGCATCTTCGCGACCGCCTTCGCCATGGCGGCCTTCGACAGCGAGCGCTGCATCTCGCCGATCCCGTAGCGCCACTGCCTGGCCGCGAGGGCGAGGAATCCGGGGTCGGTCAGGGTGCCGGCGAGCTCGCGCACCTTCAGGGTCCGCCAGTCGTAGCCCTCGCGGGCCAGCGCGAGGACGGCGTTCGGCCCGACGTGCACCGAACCGTCCACCCCACGCGTGGCGTGCACGCCGAGGAACGGGAACGCCGGGTCGGGCACCGGGTAGACCAGGCCCCGGATCGCGTCGGCCTTCGGTCCGCGCAGGTCGGAGTACTCGCCCCGGAACGGCACGATCCGCACGCCGGGGTCGAAGCCCGAGGCCCGTGCGATCTCGTCGGAGCGCAGCCCCGCGCACACCACGACCTGCCCGGCGAGCAGGTCGCCGCCGTCGGTGTGGACCACGACGTCCCGACGCCGGCGCACCGTCGACCGCACGGCGCGCCCGGTGTGGATCACCGCGCCGCGCGCGACGGCGAGCTCGGCCAGCTTCACCGTGATCGCCTCGTAGTCGCAGATCCCGGTCGAGGGGACGAAGAGGCCCGCCACCGCGCTGACGGCGGGCTCGCGGTCGCGCACGCCCGCCGCGTCGAGCTCGTGCACCTCGACGCCGTTGGCCCGGCCCCGGCGCACCAGCTCCGCCATCCGCGGCAGCTCGTCCTCGCCGGTGGCCGCCACGACCTTGCCGCACTCGAGGAAGGGGAGGTCGTGCTCGGCGCAGAACGCCTTCGTCTCCGCGCAGCCCGCGACCGCGAGCCGGGCCTTCAGCGAGCCCGGCGCGTAGTACAGCCCGGAGTGGATGACGTTGGAGTTCCGCCCCGTCTGGTGCCCGGCCAGCGACGACTCCCGCTCGACCAGGGCGACCGACGTGTGCCCGGCGTCGAGCAGCGCCGTGAGCACCGCGAGCCCGACGATGCCGCCGCCGACCACGACGACGTCGTGCCGCGGGTTCGGTCCCGGGACTCCTGACACGTCACCCACGCTGGCCCTCTCCCGTCTCTCCCGACCACATGGTCGAGCTCCGCTGCGCTGCGTCTCCTGCCCGGCGGCCGAGCTCGGCCCCGGTCCGTCTCCCGCTCGCACTCACGAGCGTGTCGGCGTCGTCGCCGTGGTCCTCCGACCCGTCGGCGGCGGACTCCGACGGCGCCGGGTGCGGGTCCCACACCAGCACCGACACGATCCGCATCCGGCCCCGATCGTCCTCGCCGCCCTCGGCGCGCAGACGCAGGCCCCCGACCTCGGCCTCCGCACCCGGCAGCGGGACCCGGCCGAGCCGCTGGGCGAGCAGGCCGCCCACGGTGTCGACGTCCTCGGCCTCGAACTCGACGCCCGCGGCCTCCTCGAGGTCCTCCACCGGCAGCCGCGCGGAGACCCGCAGTGACCCGTCCTCGAGCCGGTCGAGGGGCCGGTGCTCGGCGGTGTCGTACTCGTCGGTGATCTCCCCGACGATCTCCTCGAGGATGTCCTCGATCGTCACGAGACCCGCGATGCCGCCGTACTCGTCGACGACGAGGGCCATGTGGTTGCGGGTCCGCTGCATCTCGCGGAGCAGGTCGTCGACCTGCTTGGAGTCGGGCACGTAGGCCGCGGGACGCATGATCTCGCCGACCGCGCCGGCGTGGTCGGCCGGCGAGTTCGACGGGTCGTTCTGGCGGGCGGTGGTGAACCGCACCAGGTCCTTGAGGTAGATGACGCCCACGGTGTCGTCGACGTTCTCGCCGATCACCGGGATGCGCGAGTAGCCCGAGCGCAGTGCGAGCGCGAGGGCCTGGCGGACCGACTTGTCCCGCTCGATCCACACCATCTCGGTGCGCGGGACCATCACCTCGCGGACCATCGTGTCGTCGAGCTCGAACACCGACTGGATCATGGAGCGCTCGTCGTCGTCGACGAGCCCGCGCGCCTCGGCCATGTCGACCAGCTCGCGCAGCTCGACCTCCTGGCTGAACGGTCCCTCACGGAAGCCACGTCCGGGCGTGATCGCGTTGCCGACGAGGATCAGCAGCGACGCCAGCGGGCCCAGCAGCCGGGCGAGGGCGCGGATCGGCACGGCGACGGCGAGCCCCACGCCGTACGGGTGCTGCAGGCCGATCGTGCGCGGCCCGACGCCGATGAGCACGTAGGACACGACGATGACGACGAGCGCCGCGATCGTCACCGCCCAGCCCTCGGCCGACACCAGCTGCAGCGCCACGTAGGCGCCGAGCACGGTGGCCACGGCCTCGCAGGCGAGCCGCATGAGCAGCAGGAGGTTGAGGTGGCGCGGCTTGTCGGCGACGACCGCGGCCAGCGCCCGCGCCCCCGTCCGGCCCTCGCGCACCAGTGCCTCGACCCGCGCCGGGGACATCGTGGTGATGGCCGAGTCGGCCGCCGCGAACACCCCGGCCAGCGGGACCAGGACGAGCGCGGCGATCAGTTGCCCGATCTGGGCGGCGGTCACGTCGAACTCTCGTCCAGCCCGACCGTGCCCAGCAGCTTCGCGTCCGCAGCCCGCTGACGCTCCCGCGTCAGCCGGTCCCGTTCCGCGCGCGCCCGCTCCGCCACCTCGGCCCGCCACGCGCCGAGCAGCTCGCCCTGCAGGCCGAACATCTCGGCCTCCTCGTCGGGCTCGGCGTGGTCGTATCCCAGCAGGTGCAGCACGCCGTGGACGGTGAGCAGGTGCAGCTCGTCGTCGAGGGTGTGCCCCGCCGACACCGCCTGGTCCCGCGCGAACGCGGGGCACAGCACGATGTCGCCGAGCAGGCTCGGCCCCGACGGCGGGGCGTCCGGCCGCTTGGCCGTGTCCAGCTCGTCCATCGGGAAGCTCATGACGTCGGTGGGCCCCGGCAGGTCGAGCCACCGCTCGTGCAGCTCGGCCATCGGCTCGAGCTCCACGAGCAGGATCGACAGCTCGGCGAGCGGGCTCACGCCCATCCGGTCCAGCGCGTACCGGGCGACGTCGACGATCGGTGCCTCGTCGACGTCGACCCCGGACTCGTTGGCGATCTCGATGCTCATCTAGCGGTTCCGCCGTTCCCGACGATTCTGCGGCGGTCCGTTGCGCGGCGGCACGGCCTTGGGCCCCTCGCTCTGCCGCGCGTCCCACCGGCCGTAGGCGTCGATGATCTCCGCGACGAGGCGGTGCCGCACCACGTCCGCGCTGGTCAGCTCGCTGAAGTACACGTCGTCGACGCCGTCGAGGATCTCGCGGACGACCTGCAGGCCGGACGTCTGCCCGCCGGGCAGGTCCACCTGCGTGACGTCGCCGGTGACGACGATCTTCGAGTCGTACCCGAGCCGCGTCAGGAACATCTTCATCTGTTCCGGCGTGGTGTTCTGGGCCTCGTCGAGGATGATGAAGGCGTTGTTGAGCGACCGGCCGCGCATGTAGGCCAGCGGCGCGATCTCGATCGTGCCCGACGCGATCAGCTTGGGCACCGACTCGGTGTCCATCATGTCGTTCAGCGCGTCGTAGAGCGGGCGCAGGTACGGGTCGATCTTCTCCGAGAGCGTCCCGGGCAGGAACCCGAGCCGCTCCCCCGCCTCGACGGCCGGCCGGGTGAGGATGATCCGGGTGACCTGCTTGGCCTGCAGCGCCTGCACGGCCTTCGCCATGGCCAGGTACGTCTTGCCGGTGCCGGCCGGGCCGATCCCGAAGACGATGGTGTTGACGTCGATCGCGTCGACGTAGCGCTTCTGGTTGAGCGTCTTCGGCCGGATGGTGCGTCCGCGCCGCGACAGGATGTCGAGGCTCAGCACCTCGGCCGGCGACGCCGACTCGGCCGCGTCGTCGCCGAGCATGCGGACGGTGCGCCGGACGGCGTCGGGGTCGATCTGCTGGCCCCGGCTGGCCAGGACGACCAGCTCGGCGAAGACCCGCTCGGCGAACGCCACGTCGGGCGGGGCGCCGGTGAGGGTCAGCTCGTTGCCGCGGACGTGGACGTCGGCGTCGAGCAGGTCCTCGGCCTCGCGGAGGTTCTCGTCACGCTTGCCCAACAGCGCGAGCAGCGCGGACTCGGGGACGACGATGCGCGACTCGCCGGACGAGTCGGTGGACGTGGGACTCAGGATGCGTGCTCCCCGTGCGGTGATGCGTGCGTGAATCAGTCTAGACCGCCTCTCCGACAGTCAAATCCAGCGTCGGACCCGACCAGCGCGACCGCAACCAGCGGTCGTGCGAGGTCACGACCACGGTGCCCGTCGTTGCGCCCACCGCCACCTCCAGTTCCCCCGCCAGGCGCAGCGAGAGGTGGTTGGTCGGCTCGTCGAGCAGGAGCAGGTCCGGGCGCACCGCCACGGCGACCGCGAGCGACAGCCGGCGGCGCTGCCCGACGCTCAGGGCGCCGACCGCGGTGCCGTGGTCGCGCGGGTGCAGCAGCCCCAGCGACCGCAGCGGCACGGCCTCGGCCGTCTCCGCCCCCACCGCCGCCGCGTACACCGCGCCGGCCGCGAGGTCCGGCCGGTCGAAGATCGGGTCCTGCCGGACCAGGGCGACCCGGCGCGCGCCGACCGCCACCGTCCCGGCGTCGGGACGGAGCTCCCCGGCGAGGACGTCGAGCAGCGTCGACTTCCCCGTCCCGTTCGGCCCCGTGACCAGCAGCTTCTCCCCCGCGCCGACGTCGAGCCGGTTCAGGGTGAGCCGCCCCGTCACCCGGAGGCCCCGGACCGACACGGTCGCCGCCCCGCCGGTCACCGGGGCGTCGAAGCGCAGCGGCTCCGGGGGCTTCGGCAGGGCCTCGCGCTCGGCGACCTCGAGCCGCCGCTCGGCGTCGTGGACCCGCCGCGCGCGGGCCCGCTCGACCCCGGCGCCCTTGAACGCGTGGATGAACTTGTCGTTGTCGGTGGGCCCCCGTCCCGCGGCGACCGACCGCAGGTCGACGTGCGTCCGCGCGCGCAGCGCCGCGATCTCCTCCTGCTGGGCGGCGAACGTCTCCTCCCAGCGGCGGCGGGAGTCGGCCTGGGCGACCAGGTACTCCGCGAACGACCCGCCGAAGCGGCGCCCGCCCCGACCGTCGGTGCCGAGGACGCCGGCGTCGAGGTCGAGCAGTTCGGTGGCGACGCGGTCGAGGAACATCCGGTCGTGGCTCGCGGCCACCACGACGCCGGGCAGGTCCACGAGGCTGCGTTCCAGCAGGTCGAGGGCCTCGTCGTCGAGGTGGTTGGTCGGCTCGTCGAGCAGCAGCGCCGCCGGCCGACGCACCAGGGCCGCCGCGAGGGCGAGCCGGGTGCGCTGGCCGCCGGACAGGGTGTCCACCGGGCGGTCCCGGTCGAGGTCGGCCACCCCGAGGGTCGCCGCCGTGACCTCCGCGCGGCGGTCGGCGTCCCACGCGTCGTGGGCGACGGACCAGGCGAGCACGGCGTCGTACTCCGCCGCGACGTCCTCCTCCGCCATGCGCGTGGCGAGCTCCTCCAGCCGGCCGACCGCGTCGTGCAACGGGCGCAGCGCGTCGTCGAGCAGCCGGCCGACGGTCACCCCGGCCCCGACGGCGGGCTCCTGCGGGAGGTACACGAGGTCGGGCGGGACCCGCACCGACCCGGCGTCGGGAACGTCGGTCCCCGCGAGCAGCCGCAGCAGGGTCGACTTGCCGGTCCCGTTCTCCCCGATCAGCCCGAGGCGGGTGCCCGGCGCGACCGTGAGGTCGACCCCGTCGAGGACGCGGCGGGCGCCGAAGGTGCGGGCGAGTCCGTGCGCGACGACGGGCTCGAGGGTGGTGACGAGGCTCGATGACATGACGACACTCCGGGATCGGAGGGCGAGGACCCCGCCGGGCGATGGCCGCAGCGATGGGTCGAGGCGTCGTCAGAGCTCCATGATGGAGGCGACGGTACACCCGCCGTCAGGACCCGCCACCGGTTTTCAGCGCAGCAGGCCGAGCGTCTCCTCGCGGACCGTCTGCCAGGCGGGCGCGGCCGGGTCGATGAGCTGGAAGTGGTCGACACCGGGCAGCTCGACGAGCCGGGCCTGCCCCCGGACCGCCGTCGCCGCCGCGACGTAGCGGCGCGACTGGTCGATCGGGACGGTGTCGTCGGCGGTCCCGTGCACCGCCACGACCGGGCACGACGCCGGCACCAGCGCCGTCGGGGAGGCGACGGCGTAGCGGGCGGCCTGACTCACGGGGTCGCCGCCGAGCAGGTCCAGGACGGCCCCGCCGCCCAGGTTCTGCTGGGCCGCGGCGACGAGGTCGAGCACCCCGGCCTGCGACACGACGCCCTTCGGCACGACCACCGGGTCCGCCCCGGGCGCCGGTGCCTGCAGCCGCGGCCGCGACGCCGCCCAGGCCGCCAGCTGCCCGCCTGCCGAGTGGCCGAGGAGCACGACGGAGCGCAGGTCCAGCTCCCGGCCGGCCCGCCGGGCGGTCTCGACGCCCTGCGTGGCGAGCAGGTCGATCGCCGCCGCGACGTCGGTGAGGGTGGCCGGGAACCCGCCGCCGTCGCCGACCCGCCGGTACTCCACGTTCAGGGCCGCCACGTCCGCGTTCGTCAGGTCGACGGCGAGCGGCGTGCCGAGCTCGAGGCCGTAGGCTGAGCGCCAGTACCCGCCGTGGATGACCACGACGACGGGCAGCGCGCCCTCCGGCCCCTCCCCCGGGTCGCCCGGGGGCAGGTGGAGCACCGCGTACTGCGACGGGTCCGGGCCGTAGCGCAGCGGGACGGGCTCCGGGGTGCCCGGGCGCGGGGCGGGGGTGGTGCCGGCGGGGCTCGTCGAGCACGCGGCCAGCAACCCCGTGAGGCCCAGCGCGGCGAGCAGGCTCCGACGGGCCATCACGCCTCCCACCGTCCGGTCCGCATCCCGAGCGCTCCGAGGGCGACCGCGGCCGCCGTCGAGGTCCGCAGCACGTCCGGGCCGAGGCGCACGGGCGTCGCGCCCGCCGCCACCAGCCGCGCGGTCTCGGCCTCCGTGACCCCGCCCTCCGGCCCCACGAGCAGCACGACCTCGCCGCCCAGCGCCACGTCCGCCACCGACACCTCCGCCGTCGCCTCCAGGAGCAGTCCGGTGACACCTTCGAGGCGCTGGGCGAGCTGGTTCGTCGTCAGCGGCGCGGTGACCTCGGGGACCCACGCCCGCCGCGCCTGCTTCGCCGCCTCCGTGACGCTCGACCGCCAGCGCGCCAGCTGCTTCGCCCCGCGCGGCCCGTCGTCCCACCGCGTTACGCAGCGTTCCGCCCGCCACGGGATGACGGCGTCGATGCCCGCCTCGGTCGCGGTCTCGACGGCCAGCTCCCCGCGGTCACCCTTGGCCAGGGCCTGCGCCAGGACCAGGCGGGTTCCCGACGGCGGGTCGGTGCGGATCTCGTCGACCTCCGCCGTCACCCGTCCCTTGCCGACCGCGGTGACGGTCGCGCGCGCCCGGGTGCCCGCGCCGTCGCCCACGAGGATCACCTCGCCGACCGTCACCCGCTTCACGTCGGCCGCGTGCCGACCCTCGGGGCCCTCGAGGGTGACCGCCGCACCCGTCGTCGGGATCGCCTCCACGAGGAAGAGCGCCGGACGGGTCCAGTCCGCCCGGCTCACGACGAGATGGCAGGAAAGCGTCGTTGCCGTCGTCGAGCGGCAGCGACGACGCTTTCCTGCCACGAGAGGGTGGACGTCACCGGGGGCGCCCCGCCTTGCGCCGACCGAACAGCCCGTTGCGGCCCTGGCCCGCGTACTCCGGCTGCTCCTCGCCGCGCAGCGCCGCGAGCTCGCGCAGCAGCTCGGTCTGGCGGGCGTCGAGCTTCTCGGGGACCGCCACGTCGAGGTGCACGAGCAGGTCCCCGCGGCCGTCGGTGCGCCCGGACGAGCGCAGCCGCGGCATGCCCTTGCCGCGCAGGGTGTGCACGGTGCCGGGCTGCGTGCCCGGGTCGATGTGCAGCTCCTCGTCGCCCTCGAGGGTGCGCTGGCGCAGCGTGGTGCCCAGCGCCGCCGCCGTCATCGGGAGGCTGACGTGGCAGTGCAGGTCGACCCCGTCGCGCTCGAAGTACTCGTGCGGGGCCTCGGTGACCTCGACGTACAGGTTGCCGGCCGGACCGCCGCCGGGCCCGACCTCGCCCTGCCCGGCCATCCGGATCCGCATGCCGTCGCCGACGCCCGGGGGCACCTGCACGGTGACGGTGCGCCGCGCCCGGACCCTGCCGTCGCCGCCGCACTGCTGGCACGGGTTCGGGATGATCTCGCCGAGGCCGCGACAGACCGGGCACGGCCGGGCCGTGACGACCTGGCCGATGAAGCTGCGCTGCACGTTCTGGATCTCGCCGCGCCCGCCGCAGGTGTCGCAGGGGATCGGGTGCGACCCGGCCTCCGCGCCGCCGCCCTGGCAGCGCTCGCAGAGCACCGCGGTGTCGACCGTCAGCTCGCGCGCGACCCCGGCCGCGCACTCCTCGAGGGTGAGGTCGATGCGGATCAGGGCGTCCTCGCCGGGCTGCACGCGCCCGCGCGGGCCGCGTCCGCCGCCCCCGGCCGCGCCGAAGAAGGCGTCCATGATGTCGCCGAGCCCGCCGAAGCCGGCGCCGCCGAACCCGCCGCCCATGCCCGAGCCCGCCGTGGCGTTCGGGTCGCCGCCGAGGTCGACGATGCGGCGCTTCTCCGGGTCGGAGAGCACCTCGTAGGCGCTCTTGACCTGCTGGAACCGCTCCGCGGCGTCGGGGTTCACGTCGGGGTGCAGTTCGCGGGCGAGCTTCCGGTACGCCCGGCGGATCTCCGCGTCGTCGGCCTCCCGGCTCACGCCGAGGATGTCGTAGTAGTCCGTGGCCACAGTCCGATGTCGTCCTTGATCCGTTGGTTCTGGGGAGCGTTCCGGTCAGCGTCCGCCGACGATCTCGCCGACGTACCGCGCGACGGCCCGCACCGCCGCGATCGTGCTCGGGTAGTCCATCCGGGTCGGTCCGACGACGCCCATCCCGCCGAGCGCCGGTGCGGACACCGGGCCGTAACCGATGGAGATCGTCGAGGTGGCGAACAGGTCCTCGGCCTCGTTCTCCTCACCGATGCGCACGGTGACCTGCGCCGGGTCGTTGGAGGCGGCGAGCAGACGCAGCACCACCACCTGCTCCTCGAGCGCCTCGAGCACCCCGCGCAGGGAGGCGGCGTCGGCGCCCTGCCGGGCGAGGTTGGCGGTGCCACCGAGCACGAGCCGCTCCTCGGGATGCTCCACCAGCGCCTCGACCAGCACCGCGCTCACCGTGGTGACCACGGTACGCAGGTCGGACGCCTCCTCGGGCAGGGTCGCGACCGCGGCGGCGGCCGTCATCAGGGGCTTCCCGACGAGGGCCTGGTTCAACAGCGCGCGCAGGCGGGCGACGTCCTCGTCGGAGAGCACGTCGCCGAGGTCGACGACCCGCTGGTCGACCCGGCCCGTGTCGGTGATCAGCACGAGCATCAGGCGCGCCGGGGTGAGGCTCACGATTTCGAGGTGGCGCACCGTCGACCGCGTCAGCGTCGGGTACTGCACCACCGCCACCTGGCGCGTGAGCTGGGCCAGCAGCCGCACGCTGCGTCGGAGCACGTCGTCGAGGTCGACCGCGCCGTCGAGGAACGTCGCGATCGCTTTCTTCTCGGCGGCCGAGAGCGGCTTGACCTGCGAGAGCCGGTCGACGAACAGGCGGTAGCCCTTGTCGGTGGGGATCCGGCCGGCGCTGGTGTGGGGCTGGATGATGTAGCCCTCGTCCTCCAGGGCGGCCATGTCGTTGCGGACCGTGGCGCTGGAGACGCCCAGGTTGTGCCGGTCGACGATGCCCTTGGAGCCGACGGGTTCGTTGGTGGCGACGAAGTCGGCCACGATCGCGCGGAGTACCGCGATGCGGCGTTCCTCGGCGTTCATGTCGTCGACCTCCCCACGCTGTTCGAGAACCCGACATCCCATCGTAGGCGAGACGTGGGTCCCGGGTGGGACGGCCGTGAGCGCGGTCGACTCAGGATTCCTCCCGCCGCCCGGCCGTCAGCCGTGACCCACCGCTGACGCCGGACGTCAGCAGCGCGCCACGTCGGGGGTCGGCAGCGCGTCGCGCCCGGGTCAGACGCCGACGGGCACCGGGCGCGGGAGCTCGGCGAGCATCCCCTCGAGGGAGCGGAGGACGACCTGCACGGTCTCCACGGTGTCCGGGTCGGCGAGCGGGTTCTCGGCGTGCCCGCGCCAGCGCCCCAGCGCGGCGAGGGCCACGGCCCGCAGCTCCCCCGCCCCGGTCTCCTCGGCCACCCCGAGCCGGGCGGACGCCGACGGGCCCTGGTCGCCCAGCAGGCGCTCGGCCTCCGCGCTCAGCCCGGCGCCGCGGCCGGGGACGTCGAGCGGACGGCGGCGCAGCCGGGTGAGGGTGTCCAGCTCGACGATCCCGTGGGCACCCGCCCGCACCCGCTCCACGTCCTCGGCGAGCGCGGCGAGACCGGCCGGTGCCGGGCGCGGTACCGGGGACGGCCGCGACGGCCCGCCCGCGGTCGGGGCGTTCCGGGCCCGCGCGAGGAGACGGTCGACGGCGAGCAGGGCCGAGCGGGCCTGGAAGACGTCGCGGCGGGCGAGGAAACGCGTCGCGAGGATGTCGCGGAGCTCGTCCAGGCCGCTGCGGCGCGCGAGCTCGGCGGCCAGCGCGGCGGAGTCGTCGACGCCGCGGCGCAGCAGGGAGGTGGCGAGCCGGACCCCGAACAGGCCGAACCGGTCGAGCAGGGCCAGCCGCGTCCCGGACGGCAGCACCCCGGACGCCGCCACGAAGCGGTCGGCGGTCAGCAGCTGGGCGTCGAGCTCCGCGCGGTCGAGGCGGGCCAGGGTGCGCAGCGCGGTGAACTCCACGCCGCGCAGGGTGCGGGCGGTCTCGGCGACGAGGCCCGCGACGGTCGTCGTCGTGGCGCACCACGGACGCAGGGCCGGATCGGTGCGGTAGCGGCGGGCGACCTGCTGGGCGGCCATCACCGCGTCGACGCGGCCGCCCCCGACCTCGTCGGCGCGGGAGAGCACCACGAGCGTGCCGGCGGCGCCGACGTTCTCCGCGACACGGTCGCCGTAGGACTCGAGGAAGGCGACGTCGGGCTCGTGCAGGTGGCGCACGAGGTGCACGACGGCGTCGATGGGGGTGGAGTCGTCGGCGTCCGGCTGCCCCCACACGCTGCGGGTGACCGCCGAGTCGACGCCCGGGGTGTCGATGAGCGTGACGTCGCGCAGGTGCTGGGTGGGCCAGTCGACGTGCAGGGCGGCGACCCGGGCGAGGTCGAGCCGCTCGGTCTCGATCACGAGGGAGCCACGGCGGTGCAGGGCGGGCAGCTCGACGGGGTCGGCGTCCCGACGGGTGCCGCGGTAGGTCACGCCGATGCGGGGGCTCGGGCCGTCGGCGTAGTGGGTGGTGACCCGGGTGCACTCCCCCACGCCGGTCGGCGCGATCTGCTCGCCGACCAGCGCGTTGAGCAACGTCGACTTGCCGGTCTTGATCGACCCCGCGAGCGCCACCCGCAGGGGTCCGCCGAGCCGTGCCCGGTGTGCGGTGAGGGTGGCGACGGCGTGGGGGTCGCCCGCGAGGACGGTGATCGCGTGGTCGAGGACGCCGCGCGTCTCGTCGAGGAGGCGGCTCATGCGACACCGCTTCCGGTGAGCGCGCGGTCGTGAGGGGAGGATCCGGGCGCTCGTGTGGCACGAGGGTTCCCCGCACGCTGCAGGGCGGCGACGAATCCCGCCCGGCACGTCGCGACCCGACCGGCGAGCAGCTCGACGCGGGCCAGCTCGGCCTGCACGTCGCGCAGGCGCCGCTCCCGCCGGCCGCTCTCGATCTCCTGGGCCGCGGCCGCCGCGGTCACCGCCTCCGACACCGACCGTGCCAGCGACTCGGCCTGCGCCGTGAAGTGGTCGCGCAGTGTCCGCTGGACGTCGCGCAGCAGGTCCCGGGAGCGCTTGCCCGCCAGGTGCAGCACCTCGTCACCGTGGCGCCGGACCGCCTGCTTGGCCTCCGCCCGCCGTCGTTGCAGCGCCCGCTTCCGCTCGTCGTGGATGGTCTTCGACCCCAGCAGCACGCCGGCCCCCACCGAGAACGGGTTGATCAGGGCGAGGCCGGACAGCGTCGTCACCATCCCGACCATGAGCACCCCGCCGTAGGACCCGCGCATCCCGACGACGAGCCCGTTCGCCCAGCCGATCTTCTCCAGCTCCGGGAGGTCGATCCCCGGGACGTCGGGCAGCTCGGCGCGGACCACCATCCCGCCGGGCATCGTCTGCTCCAGCGGCGACTCCGGGGGCTCCGGGCGGCCGGCGACGAGGGCCTGGGCGCCCGGGGGGACGACCGACGGTGCTCCCGGCAGTTGCGAGCGCACCGAGTCCCCGGAGAGCGCGAAGTGCTCGGCGACCCGCTCGGCCAGCCGCCAGGTGCGCTCCCCGGCCCAGATGAACGTCGTCGTGACCGCCTCCGAGATCTCCTCGGTGAACCACGGCGCGAACGTGTCCCACGACGACGCCGGGTCGGCCGCGTCGAGCGCCTCCTCCCCGGCGCGCACGACGTGCCGGATGCGGTCACGCAGGTCCCAGTCGATGTCCGAGACGAGGTCGGTCACGCCGTCGGCCAGCGTCTGCTGCCAGCGGGCGCTGCGCTCCCGGAGCTCGGCGGCGCGGTCGCGGGCCGCGGTCAGCTCGGCGGCCATCCCGGCCGCCCGCTCGGGGTCCTCCAACCCGACGCGCTCGGCCTCGAGCGCCGCGGAGAACTCGGTGACGGCCTCGGCGACCTGGTCGAGCACCGCGACGGCGTGCCGGGCCCCGGCGGGGTCGGCCACCTCGGCGCGCAGCAGCCCCGCCAGCGCCGGTACCCCGGACTCTGCGAGCAGGGCGTCGTCGCCGGTCCGGCGTGCGTGCGCGGCCAGCGACGCGGACACCCCGACGACGCGGACCTGCGGCAGGTCGTGGGCGCGCAGGTGGTGCAGGTCCAGGTCGCGGACCTCCCGCCAGCGCGGGTGCAGGTCGATCCTGGTCAGGGCGACGACGACGGTGGCGCACTGCCGGTCCGCGGCGCGCAGCAGGTCGAGCTCGGGGGCGGTCAGCTCGCGGGATGCGTCGGTCACGACGACGACGGCGTGTGCGGCCGGGAACCCGGCGCGGACGGCGAGCCCGCGGGCCGAGCGGGGACCGCCCTCCCCCGGGGTGTCCACGAGGACGAGCCCGTCCCCGACCAGACCGTCCGGCAGCTCGACCTCGGCGTGGCGCCACCCGGCGCCGTCGACGGCGCGGCCGGTGACCGCCGCGGTCAGCTCGGTCGTCCCGACCCGCCGGCGGACCTCGGTCCCCTCGTCGTCGGTCCCGACCAGGACGGCCGCGGGTTCCGGGCCGTGGCGCACCACGGTGGGGAGCCGGGTGGCGACGTCGTCGTGCACCGGGCAGACCGCCGCGCCGGCGAGCTCGGAGACCAGCGAGCTCTTGCCCTGCTTGAAGTCCCCCACGACGAGCACGCGGGCACCGGGGTCGGCGAGACGGTCCGCGGCCGCCCCGAGGTCGGCCGCGAGGTCGGGGCGTCCGTAGGCCGAGGCGGCCCGGACCGCGAGCGCGGTGACCGCGCGCGCCTCGTCCCGGTCCGGTCCCGGTCGCTGCCCCTCCACGTCGGCCCCCCGCGTCGGTCTCCGCCCTCGAATATCAGCCCAGAAGGACCAGCCCCCTGGTCCGTCCGGCCGACTCTAACGCGCCGACCCGCCCCTGCCGGAGCGACGCGGACGCCCGGACGGAGGAACCACGGGCCCATACGGGAACAGCCGGGACCCCGGACGTGACGGGGTCCCGGCTGTTCGACGCGGGTCGCGGCGGGCGCGGTCGCCACGACCCGTCCCGGGGGCGGAGTGCGGGGGGCAGCCCCCGGGACATCGGTGCGGACTACGCGTGGGTGACCACGTCGTGGTGCTGCGGCTCGTGCGCGGCGAGCGTGTCGGCGTCGGCGGTGCCCGAGGCGTCCTCGTGGGCGAACAGCGGCGTCGCCTCGCGGCCGGCGTCGAGGTCGCCCGCGCCGCTGTTGGTCGCGGTGTGGGTCGAGTTGTCGGTCTCGTTGGCCTGCGAGTTGTCGGTCTGGGTGACCGTGGTGGTCGGCGTCTCGGTGTGGGTCGCCGGGGCCTGCGAGGACGCGGCGCCCGAACCGAAGTTGGTGGCCGACTCGTCGGTGTTGGCCCCGGTGGCGGTGTCGTTCAGCGACACCGCGCCGCCCTCGCCGGCCGCGATCGAGCCGCCGACGCTGGAGGCGTCGCCCGCACCGAAGGACGCGGTGCCGTCGTGGTTGACCATGTTGCCCTCGCCCGCCACCGCACCGGCGCCGGTGGCCACCGGGGAGGTGATGTCGCCGCCGGCCGCGACCGCGCCGTCGCCGGAGGCGACCGGCTGGTTGAGCGTGGTGGTCACGTCGCCGTTGGCGCGGATGTTCTGCTCGAGGTTGGTCTCGATGTCGTGCGAGTCGTAGGCGTAGTTGTTCGTCACGTACTGCAGCTGCTGGATGACCTTGTCGACCTCCGGCGCGTGCGGCGGGAGCACGGGGCCGGGGATCCAGTGGTGCTCGCCGTGCCCACCGTGGTGGTGCTCCTCGCCGACGACCGCGACGGCCGAGGCGGAGGCGGCGCGGACGTCGTCGTCGTAGCGGGCGGCGACGGCGGCGGGCGCGTGGTCCATGACCAGCGGCAGCGCGTCGCGCACGTCGGCGAAGCACATCCCGTCGAGGCCGGCCGCGGTGAGCGCGCCCTGGGGGTTGGCGTCGAACTCCGCCTGGGCCTGCGGGTCACGCAGGAGGTCGAGCAGGAACTGCAGCAGGGTCTTGGCCTCGGTCGCCGGCATCGTGATCTCCAGGGTTGCTCCTTCCGGACCTGTCTGATCCGGCGTTGGGAGCAACGTTAGGAATCCCGGGCTCCGCGGACATCGGTGTTGACCCCGCGAACCCGATCCGGGGAGGAGGGGGATCCGACCACCCCCGGGGCGTGACCGTCCCGGGGGTCCCGTTCACCCCAGCAGCCCCACCGTTCACCCGACTCTCGACGCCCACTCGGGTGGCATGCCTCAACCGTGACTCTCGATCCTCCGATTGGCGCAGTATGTTGCGCTTGACGGGGGAGCGCCGATGTGCGGTCGACCGAGTGATGGGGGAATACGGTGGGTTACGACCTCGGGGTCGACCTGGGCAGCACGACCGTCGTCGCGGCGGTCCTGCGTGACGGCGAGGCCCGCACCGAGCCCGTGCCCCTCGGGGCCGACGGCTCGCCGGGCATGCCCGCGACCGCGCACCGCGGCAGCGACGGGGTGGTCCGGGTCGGGTCCGACGCCGAGCGGCGCGCGGGCCTGGAGCCCGACCGCGCGGTCCGCGACGTCACCGCCCGCCTCGGCGACGACGTCCCGCTGATCGTCGGCGACGAGCCGTGGCGCGCCGACGACGTGGCGGCCGAGATCGTCCTCGCGGCCGTGCGGAGGGTCGCCGCCCTCGAGGGCGGTGCCGCCCGCTCGCTCGCGGTCACCCACCCCGCCGGGTGGGGCGGACACCGCGAGCGCACCCTGCGCCGCGCGCTGGTCCGGGTCGGCCTCGGGCACGCCACGCTGGTCGCCGAGTCGCGGGCGGCCGTGCTCGCCGCGGCGACCTTCGGTGGTCTGCGCGCGGGCCGGGTCGCCGCGGTCTACGACCTGGGCGGCCGCCGGTTCCGCGCCGCCGTGGTCCGGCGCGGCGCGCGCGGCGTGGTCGCGTCCGGCGTCGAGGCCGGTGCGGCCGGACCCGGGACGACCACCACCGAGGTGCTCGCCGACTCCGGCGCGCCGGTCCGGGCGGGGGGCACCGACGTCGACGCCGCCGTCCTCGCCCACGTCCGCGAGGAGCTCGGCGCGCCCTTCGACGAGGCCCTCGCCGCCCTCGACGACAACGCCTCGCGCCACGCCCTCGCGGCCCTGCAGCGCTCCGCGCGGGTGGCGAAGGAGCGTCTCTCGGCCGACACCGAGGCGCCGGTG
Source organism: Actinomycetospora sp. NBRC 106378 (assembly GCF_030269685.1). Classification (GTDB taxonomy): domain Bacteria; phylum Actinomycetota; class Actinomycetes; order Mycobacteriales; family Pseudonocardiaceae; genus Actinomycetospora. The sequence goes on along the minus strand of NZ_BSTT01000002.1, from coordinate 192,719 downwards.
CGGGTGACGATCGGACCGCTGGACACGACCGTCCGCGTCACCCGCGCCGACCTGGAGGCCCGCATCACGCCGCTCGTCGCGGCGACCGTCGACGCCTTCGCGGGCACCGTCGAGGCGGCCGGGGTCACGCCCGACCAGGTCGTCCTCGTCGGCGGCTCGGCCCGCATCCCGCTGGTCGCACGCCTGCTCGCCGAGGAGCTCGGCCGCCCCGTGCACCCCGAGCTCGACCCGGTCACCGTCGTCGCCGAGGGCGCGGCCCTCGCCGCCGCCGGACACGCGGCCGCCCGCCGTCAGGAAGCCCTGACCGGACCGGCCTCCGGCTCCCCGACGGCGGGTCACGGCGCGTTCGCCGCGGTCGCGGCGGACGTCCGGGAGCGGCGTCGGCTCGAGGCCGAGCGCCCGGCGCCGGTCGAGCGGCACACCGCGGTCGGGGCGGCCGTCACCGCCGGGGCCGCGGTCGGGGCGGCGGCCGCCCGGGTGCACCGGCGGTCGACCGACGACTGGGGTCCCGCGTCCGCACTGCCCGCGGCCGACGAGGAGGTCCGCCGGCCCGCCCGCCCGGGGTCGACGGCGCTCATGGAACGCCCGCGGATCGCCGGCGACGACGTCCCGCGACCACCGGTCACCACCGCGGCCGCCCCGGTCGGCGAGCTCGCCCCGCACGGCCCGCTGCGCCGCCACCGCACCTGGATCCTGGTGGCGCTCGCGATCGTCGTGCTCGCGGCGGTGGCCGTCACCGTCCCGATCCCCGGTCTCACCTCGACCCGGACCGCGGACACGACGCCCGCTCCCACCACCACCGCCCCGTCCGCCACGCCGGGCGCGGCGGCCCCGGCGAGCCCCCTGGTCCCGGCCTCCTCCCCCGCCGCCCCACCACCCGCCGTCGGGAACGGGGACGGGACCGTGGGGAACGGCGCCGCCGAGGAGACCACCACCCGGCGCGCGGCGTCCACGACCCGCTCCTCGCGGACGCCGACCGCGCAGAACCTGCGGCCGCAGGCCTCCGGGGGGACGCCGCCCGTGGCCGCACCGCGACCTGTCGCCCCGGCCGCCGTCGCCCCGGCCGCCGTCGCCCCGGCGCCCCCCGCCTCCGACGTCGCGAGCCCGGCGCCGGAGCCCGCGGCCCAGGCCCCCGTGGCGCCGGTGGTCACACCGAGCGTCGCCGACACCCCCGTCGCCGCAGGTCCCACCCCCAGCGGGTCGGCGACCCCGACGACCGGGACGGCCTCGTGACCGGCCCGGACGGCGCCACCGCGGCCGCCGACGCGGCCCTCGCCGGCGACTCCGACACGGCCCTGCGCCTGGCCGACGTCGCGCTGCGCACCCAGGACGGGCCGGACCGCCTGCTCGGCGCACGGGTCCTCGCGGCGGTCCTGCCCCAGCGCGGGCTGCTCGCCCGGGCCGCGGAGGTGCACCGGTGGCTCGCGCGCCAGGGCGCGGGGACGCCGGACGCGGTGGTGAGCCTGCTCGGCACGGGTGCGCTCGCCGAGGCGCGGGCCGCCCTCGCCCCGGCGGCCGACGTCCTGCCCGGGCTGCGCGACGGCGCCGACGCGCTCCTGGCGCAGGGGCTGCTCGCCTCGGTCGACGGCCGCGACGGCAGCGCGGGCACCTCGCTCTCGCTGCTGGTCCGCGCGACGACGTCGCTGGCGGCGACCGGGGAGCAGGTTCCTGCCGCGGACTCCCCCGCCGCGATCGGCGCGCTGCTCGCCCTGCACCGGGGGGAGCCCGAGCTCGCCGAGCCGCTGCTCGACCTCGCCGCCGACGCCGACCTCGGCGGGCCCGCGCTCCGCCGCCGCCACGTCCTGCTGCGGGCGTGGTCGGCGATGCTGCGCGACGACGAGTCGGCCGCCCGCGCCGCGCTGACCGCGGCCGACGACCTCCCGGGCACCCCCGAAGCGCGCGACGCGCTCGTGACCGTGGCCTGCGAGGTCGCGCTCGCCCGCCACGCCGGGGACACCCGGCGCCTGCTCGACCTGTGGTCGCGCGCGCGCCAGGCGCTGCTGCGCCACCCGGTCGACCTGTACTCCCTGCTCCCGGTCGGCGAGCTCGCGATCGCCGCCGCCCGGCTCGGCGAGAGCCGCTGGGTCGAGCCGCACCTCGCCGAGGCGACCGCGCTGCTCGCGTCCCTCGGCGACCCGCCGTCGTGGTCGACCTCGTGGCACTGGGCGCGGCTGCACGCCGCGATCACCGCCGAGGACCACACCGGAGCCGGCGCCCACGCGACCGCCCTCGAAACGGCCGCCCTGGTCAACGACCGCGCCGTCGCCCCCGCCCGCGCCGCCCGCGTGTGGCTCGCGGTGCTGGCGGGCGAGGTCGACGCCGACGCCGTGAACGCGGCCGCGACCGCCCTGCGCGCGGTCGGCCTCGGCCGGGACGGCGCCCGCCTCGCCGGCGAGGCCGCCATCCGGACCACCGACCGCGCCGACTCCGCCGCCCTCCTCGCCTGCGCGCGGACCCTGCAGGCCGGACGCGTCCCCACCGCTCCCGCACCCGTCCCCGTTCCCGACGCCGGGTCCTCCCGGGCCGTCGCGGTCACCCGCGCCCGCCGGGAGGCCACCCTCACCGACCGGGAACGGGACATCGCCGAGCTCGTCCTCGAGGGCCTGACCTACCGGGAGATCGCCGGGCGGCTGTTCCTCTCGACGAAGACGGTGGAGCACCACGTGGCGCGCATCCGCCGCCGGCTGGGGTCCGAGAGCCGGGCGGAGCTGTTCAGCGAGCTGAAGGTGCTGGTCGGCACCGCGCCGTGACCGGCGACGTCGCGCACGGTCAGCCCGGTCCCCCGACCACGCCGCGGAACCGGTGCGACCGTCACCGGTTCCCGGATACGTCAGTCGATCACGCGGGGTCGTTCCCGCAGGCGCTGCCGGTGGCGACGCCGGGCCGCCACCCGGTCTCCGGCGACCTGCGCGGACCGGACGAGGCACGTGGTCAGGTAGCTCCGTCATGCCCCCAGCCTGCGCGAACGGCCCCGTCGTCGGGGGCCGTTCGCGTCGATCCGGGTCAGACGTCGACCGACGCCGCCTCCGGGTCGGCCGAGGCGCCGCGCACCGGGAGGGTCGCGAAGACGGCCGGAGGCTCCGACCACGGCTCGGTGAGCGTGCCCGCCTCGGCGTCGCGGACGGTGTGCCACACGCGGTCCGGGGTGAGCGGCATGTCGACGTGCCGGACGCCGAGGTGGGCGAGCGCGTCGACCACCGCGTTCTGCACCGCCGGGGTCGACCCGATCGTCGCGGCCTCGCCGATCCCCTTGGCGCCGAGCGGGTTGTACGGGGTCGGCGTCTCGGTGGACGCGGCCTCGAACGTCGGCAGCTCGGCGGCGGTCGGGAGCAGGTAGGCGGCGAAGGAGCCGGTCACGGGGTTGCCGTCGGCGTCGTAGGAGAAGCCCTCCCACAGCGCCTGCGAGATGCCCTGCACCAACCCGCCGTGCTGCTGGCCGGCGACGAGCGTCGGGTTGAGCACGCGCCCGCAGTCGTCGACCGCGATGTGCCGGACGGGCGTGACCCGCCCCGTGTCGAGGTCGACCTCGACGACGCTGACGTGCGCGCCGAACGGGTAGGTCGCGCCGGGCTGCGACTCGTCGCGCGCCTCGGCCAGCGACACCCCCTGCTCGTGCGCGGCCGCGGCAACCTCCTGCCAGCCCAGCGACCGTCCGGGCACGCCCGCCACGCCGACCGACCCGTCGTCGAGAACCGCGATGTCCTCGGGCGCGGCCTCGAAGACCGACGCGACCACCTCACGGGCCCGGGACAGCACCGTGTCGGCGGCGACGAGGACGCTCGAGCCGGCGAGCTGCAGCGAGCGCGAGCCGCCCGTGCCGCCGCCGTGCGGGACGGCCGCGGTGTCGGACTGCACGAAGCGGATCCGGTCCATCGGGATGCCGAGCCGGTCGGACACGATCATCGCGAACGACGTCGCGTGGCCCTGCCCGTGCCCGGAGGTCCCGACGGCGACGGTCGCGCCGCCGTCGTCGTCGACCGAGACCTTCCCGTACTCCTGCGCCGCGCCACCCGCGGTGACCTCGACGTAGACCGCGAGGCCGATACCCAGTGCGACCCGAGAGCCGGCTTCCCGACGACGGGTCTGCTCGGCGCGCAGCTCCTCGTAGCCGGCCAGGCGGAGGGCCTCGTCGAGCGGCTTGACGTAGTCGCCGGAGTCGTACAGGGAGCCGGTCACGGTGGTGTACGGGAACTGGTCGGGGGCGAGGAAGTTCCGGCGGCGCAGCTCGGCGGGGTCGACGTCCAGCTCCAGCGCGGCCATGTCGACGAGCCGTTCGAGCATCGCCGCCGCCTCGGGGCGACCGGCCCCGCGGAAGGCGCCCATCGGCGTCGTCGTGGTGAGGGCAGCAGCGGCGCCGTAGGAGATCGTCGGGATGCGGTAGACGCCCTGGGCCATGTTGCGGGTCGGGCCGAGCGCGAGGGCGCCACCGAACCCGGCGTAGGCGCCGGCGTCGCCGACGACGCGGGCCCGCAGGCCGACGAAGGTGCCGTCACGGCGCAGCCCGAGCTCGGCGTACTGGACCTGGCCGCGGCCGTGCGGCATCGCGGTGAGGTTCTCGCTGCGGGTCTCGGTCCAGGTGACGGGCCGTCCGAGGCGCCGGGCGAGCTCGATGACGACGGCGTGCTCCGGGGCGAGACCGGCCTTGCCGCCGAATCCGCCGCCGACGTGCGGGGCGACGACGCGCACCCGCGCGGGGTCCCAGCCCCACTGCTTCGCGACCTGGTCGCGCAGCCCGTGCGGCATCTGGGTGGAGACGTGGATCGTCGTCTCGTACGTCCCGTCGCCCGGCTCGGCGGTCACCGAGTTGCCCTCCATCGGGGCGACGGCGAGCCGCTGGTTGACGATGCGGGCCCGGACGACGACGTCGGCGCCGACGAACGGGTCGACATCGTCGGGGTCGCGCATCCCGGCCGCGAGGTTGGAGCCGAGCTCCTCGAACTGCAGCGGGGCCCCGGCAGCGAGGGCGGCCTCCGGGTCGACGACGGGCTCGAGCGGGTCGTAGTCCACCTCGACGAGCTCGGCGGCGTCGACCGCCTCGGCCTTCGTGGTCGCGACGACCGCGGCGACCATGTCCCCGACGAACCGCACCTTGCCGCGGGCCAGCAGTGGGCGGGCGCAGGCGTCGTTGAGGACCATGAAGGGCCGGTGGTCGGGCAGGTCGACGAGGTCGTCCGCCGTCAGGACCGCGACGACGCCGGGCGCCTCGCGGGCCTTGTCGACGGCGACGTCCTCCAGCCGCGCGTGCGCCAGCGGCGACCGCACGAAGACGACGTGCAGGGCGCCCGGTGGGACGATGTTGTCGACGTAGGTGGCGCGACCGCGGATCAGCTCCGGGTCCTCCACGCGACGGACGGCGGTTCCGAGAATGGATCCTGGCACGGTCCGACCGTAGGACTTCGAGTGCGCTCGAACGCAAGGTGCTTCGCAGGTGAGCACTAATCCGTGTTCTGGCACGGAGAAGTGCTCACCTGCGGAGCACCTCCGGCAGCACCTCGGAGATGCCGCCGCGGAGGACGACGGAGGCGATCGGGTCGTACGGCGTGGGCTCCGCGTTGACGATGATCACCTCGGCGCCGACCTGCGCCGCGATGTCGACCAGGCCCGCCGCCGGGTGCACGCCGAGCGAGGTGCCGACCGCGAGGAACAGGTCGCAGGCGATCGCCGCCTCGCGGGCCCGCATGAGGACGTCCGCGTCGAGCATCTCGCCGAACATGATCGTCGTCGCCTTGAGGATGCCGCCGCATCGCTCGCAGGCGGGGTCGTCGTCGCCCGCGCGCACCCGCGCCAGCGCGTCGGCCATCGGAGCGATCGCCCCGCAGGTCAGGCACACCGTGCCGTGGTTGGAGCCGTGCAGCTCCGCCACCAGCGACGGCGACGACCCGGCCTTCTGGTGCAGCTCGTCGATGTTCTGCGTGAGCAGCGCGAACAGCTTTCCCGAGCGCTCGAGGTCGACGAGCGCTTGGTGTGCGCGCCCGGGCACGGCGCTGAACATCGGGTGCTCGACGCGTTCCTGCCACGCCGTACGGCGGACCTCGGGGTCGGCGACGTAGTTGTCGTAGTTCCAGATCAGCTCGGCGGCGGGGTTGAGGGTCCACACTCCCTGCGGGCCGCGGAAGTCGGGGATCCCGGAGTCGGTCGAGACCCCGGCGCCCGTGAGGACGGTGATCCGCTGCGCTCCGGCGATGAGCTCCCGCGCCCGTTCGATGTCGTCCGCCATGGATTCCACCGTGTCACGCGAGGAGAGCCGCGGCGACCGCGCCCGGCTGCGCCAGCGCCACCAGGTGCCCGCCGGGGAGCACCTCCGCCTCGACCCCGGCCCGCTCGCGAGCGAGTCGCTGCACGAACGGGAGCGGGAACAGCCGGTCGTCCCGGGCGGCGAGGACCCGGGTGGGGACGTCGGGCCACGCCTCGAGCGGGTACGGCGCGTCGAACAGCGCCGCCGGTGGCCACGACGGGTCGGGCGGCTCGACGAGACCCTCGCGCGGCACGTCGTGCAGGAAGGTCACGTCGCCGTCGAACCCGGGGCCCGGCACGACGGCGGCGGGGTCGAGTCCCTGCCCGGTCGCGGCCTCGGACGCGGCGTCGGCGTGCCGGGTGTTCTCCCACCACGCCCCGGCGGTCTCTCCCGGCGCCGGGACCATCGGTGCCAGCAGCACCACACCCGACGTCGGGAAGGAGGCCGCCGCGAGGGCGACGACGAAGGCGCCCATGGACTGCCCGACGAGCACCGAGCCGGCGTCGGCCGCGTCGCGGACGACGCCGACGCACTCCTCCCACGTCGCGGCGTCGGGCGGCAGCTCGACCGCCGCCGCGTCGGGCAGCAGCGGCAGCACCCGCGACCAGTACGCCGCAGCGCCGCCGGCTCCGTGGACGAGGACGAACCGGGTCACGCGTCGAGTGTCGCGAGGTCCTCCGCCGTGAGCGACACCGACCCGGCCGCCACGTTCTCCTCGAGGTGCGCGACCGACCGCGTCCCTGGGATCACCATCGCCTCCGGGGACCGGGCGAGGACCCAGGCGAGCCCGACCTGCGAGGGCGTCGCCCCGAGCCGCGCGGCCACCTGCTGCACGGTCGGCAGCGTCGTCACGTGCGTCTGCCCGGGGAACGCGCTGCCGAGCGGGAAGTACGGGACCCAGGCGATGCCGCGCTCGCGGCAGAGGTCGAGCACCGGCTCCGACGACCGGTCGACCAGCGAGTACGCGTTCTGCACGCAGACGACGCCGACCGGGAGGGCACGGCGCAGCTGCTCGGCCGACACGTGCGAGAGCCCGATCGCGCCGATCGTCCCCTCGTCGCGCAGGGCGGTCAGGGCCGCGAGCTGGTCGTCGAGGTCCACGACCTGGTCGCCCTCGGCGAGGAGCCCGGGCGGGGCGTCGGCGCGGCGCAGGTTCACGACGTCGAGCCGCTCCACCCCGAGCGAGCGCAGGTTCGCCTCCACCTGCGCGCGCAGCTGCTCGGGGCGCTGGGCGAGGCGGAGATCGATCTCCCCCGTCGTGGGCTCGGCGCCGACCTTGGTGACGATCACGACGTCGTCGTAGGGCGCGAGTGCAGCCCGGATGCGGCGGTTGACCACGCCGTCGCCGTAGAACTCGGCGGTGTCGACGTGGTCCACCCCCAGCTCGCGGGCGCGCCGCAGGACGGCGACCGACCCGTCGTCAGGACCCGCCTCCCGCAGCTGCATCGCGCCGTACCCGACGCGCACGACCTCGTGCTCCCCCAGCTTCGCGGTGCCTCCGGGACGCATGATGGCTCCTCTCGTCCGCTGATCCGGAGTAGCCTCCGGTTCTGCCCGACGACGCTAGCACGTGAACCGGAGGAGCCTCCACTTATGCCCCGCGCCGATGCCGAGCGCAACCGTGCCCGCCTGCTCGAGGCCGCCGCGGCCGCGTTCCTCGCCGGGGCGAGCGGAGCGACGGGGGATCGCAGCGGGGATCCGACGCTGGAGAAGATCGCGCGGGACGCCGGGGTCGGGATCGGGACGCTGTACCGGCACTTCCCCACCCGCGAGGCGCTCGTCGCGGCCGTCTACCGCACGGAGCTCGAGTCCCTGTGCCGCGACGTCGACCCCGGCCCCCACGCCGCGACGGCGTTCCGCGCCTGGCTCGACCGCTACGCCGAGTTCGTCCTCACCAAGCGGGGCATGGCCGACACCTTCCGCGCGATGGTCGCCGACGGGTCGCTGGCCTCGCTGCGCACGCGGGAGGTGGTCGACGAGGCGGTCGGGAGGTTCCTGACGGCGGGTGCGGCGGACGGGTCGATGCGCGCGGGGGTCGAGGCGGACGACGTCGTGACGCTGCTGGTCGGCACCTTCGTCACGTTGCAGGACGCCGACGACCGGGTCCGCGTCGGACGTCTGTTGGACCTCGTCCTCCGCGCCGTGGGTTCGTGACCTCGGAGCGTCAGAACGGCGGTTCGTCGTCGACGGGTGGAGCTGGCCGGCGCTCCCGGTCGGCGGCCCGGATGGCGACGACCGTCGCCCGCGCCGCACTCGTGACGTGCCCGTAGCGGTTGCGTCGCGCCCGCCACGGCCGCGTGTCGCGGGGCGGAGCGAACGCCGCGAGGGGCACGGCGGGACCGGTCGCCGCAGGGATCTCGAGGAGGGGCTCGAAGGGCTCCGGCCGCACCTCGTGACGGGTGCCGTTCGGGGTGGTCCAGACGAAGAGCCCGGCGTCGGGCTGCTCGAGGACCCAGCCGGCGGCCGGGGTGTGCTTGAGTCGGTGGTGCCGTCGACAGAGTGCGCCGAGGTTGTCCGCGAGGGTGAGTCCGTCGTCGGTCACCGCGACGGTGTGGTCGAGGTCGGCGCCGTAGGCCGGGCGTGAGCAGCCGGGAAAGCGACACGTGCGGTCCCGGGCCCGGACCCAGTCGTCGAGGTCGGCGCCCGGGAACCGGCGAGCGGCGTCGCGGTCGCTGTGAGCCGGGTGCCGCTCGGGGTGGGCGCGGGCATGCGCCAGCGCCGCCTGGGCGGACGCGACGAGGTCGCCGTGCAGCACGTCCGCGGGATCGAGGGCGTCGAGTTCGTCGGTGAAGGCCGCGAGTTCGACGATCTGGGCGCAGTGCGGGTCGTCGTGTGCGCCGGGCCTGCCGCCGGCCGGCTCGACGAGCAGCGAGTGTTCGAGGAACCCGTCGACCCGGCGGTAGAGGTGCAGGCGCCATCGACCCGCCCTCCGCCTGAGGGCGAGCGCCCGGGCCGTCGGGGCGGCGACGGCACCCCAGCCGGGCATCTCGGCGGGGCGACGGTCGAACCGGAGCAGGGTCGCGAGCCCCAGCCGAACCGCCACGCGACGCCGGAAGGACAGTCGGGAGCCCACCGCGTGGGACCGGCCGGGGTCGTCCGCGTCCGCGCTCGTCGCGCCCGCGCCGTCCCGTGAGGGGGAGCCCTCAGCCGGGTCGGGGCTCACGTCGCCATGCGTGCCGCCGGCCGCGGGATCGTCGTCGGCGCCGTCGTCCGGGCCACCGTCGTCCGGGCCACCGTCGTCCGGGCCACCGTCGTCCGGGCCACCGTCGTCCGGGCCGTCGTCGGGTCCGTCGTCGGGTCCGTCGCCGGGTCCGTCGCCGGGTCCGTCGCCGTCCGGATGGTCGTCCGGACCGTTGCCGTCCGGGCCGTCTTGAGGACCGTCGGCATCCGGGCCGTCGTCACCGCGGGCCGTGGGATTCGCGGGGAGGAGTTCGGCGGTCAGACGGGCGACCAGGTCGGGGTCGTCGTGGCCCAGGTGGTCGCGGCCGAGCAGCCGGACGAAGACGTGCGCCTGGACGACGCCCTCGCTCTCGTCCACCCCGGCGACGCGCAGCCGGACCAGCACCGCGTCGGCGACCGCGACGAGGTGGTCGTAGGCGTCCTTGGCGGCCTCCCACGGCAGGTCGAGGCCGGACAGCTCGGCCGCGCCGGAAGGTCCGATCCGCGCCAGCACACGCGCCCGGGCGAGCGCTGCGGCCCGGCGCGCCTCGTCCCAGTCTGGGTCGATCTCCGCTGCGGCGATCTCGATCATCTCGCGCAGCCTCTGGTGCGGGGTGCGCGGTGCGCGGGCGAGCAGCCGGTCGACCACCGCGACGGCCCGCTCGCGGTCGAGCTCGCGCAGGGTCGAGACGAACAACCAGGCCTTCGTCGGCTCCAGGACGCCCGAGGCCATGGCCTCCCCGAGGGCGGGCAGCCGCTCGAGGACACCGTCGGCCAGCTCCAGCCGCGCTCCGGCCATGGACGCCGACCAGCCCAGCGCAGCCGCAGCCACCGCCCCGTCGTCGCGACCGACCTCGCGAACCGTGGTGCCTGCCCGCGAACGGCACGCCTCCCGCAGCCACCGCAGCTTGGTCCACGCCGCCCGGTTCTCGACGGCGAACGCCGCCCGCAGCTCGGCCTCCACGAGCTCGCCCGGCAGCGAGGCCGGGTCGAGTTCGAGCAGAGGCGCGGTCATGACTCCAGTATCGAACACACGTTCGAACAGAACCAGCGACCGTCCGGACGAACTTGATCTCCGCCGAACGGCCCCGCCAGCGTGCGATGGGTCGCGACAGGAAGCGACCCGACGGCTCCCCCACCACCGCCCGTCGGCGTAGACCGTCCGTCCGCGCAGGAACGTGCGGGTGACGGTGGAGCCGATCGCCAGCCCCGGAACGGCGTGTACTCCTGGGTCGACTCGGAGTCGGCGGGGTCGACGGTCCACGAGCGGTCGGGGTCGACCAGCGCGATGTCGGCGTCGAACCAGGGCGCGAGGTCGCCCTTGGTGGCGCCCAGGCCGAAACGCTGCGCCGGGGCGGTCGAGGTCAGCTCCGCGATCCGCGACAGCGGCAGCCCGCGCTTGAGCCCCTCTCCCACGAGTCCGGGCAGCAGGTACTCGGTGCTTCATGCTGTTCTCGACCAAGGAGCCAGAGCGCACGGTCGCCCCATCCGCGACCGAGTCGGTCTGAGGCCTCCTACACCGTCGCCCCGATGACCCCGAGCAGCTGGAGCTTCTCGTGGCTCTCGCTGCCCGGGACGGCGGTGTAGACGAGCAGGCGGTGCGACTGGTCCGGGTCGAGCAGGTGCTGGCAGTTCAGCTCGAGGACCCCGACCTCGGGGTGCAGGAACCGCTTCGGCTCCCGGGGTCGGACCCCGACCTCGTGCTGCTCCCAGAGCGTCCGGAACTCCGCGCTGCGGTCGAGCAGGTCGTCGGCGAGCCGGCCGGCGGCGGAGTCCCGACCCCGCTGTCCGACGATCTGCCGCAGCCCCGAGGTGAACATGCGCGACAGGTGGTCGTGGTCCTCGGGGACGTACCGTTCCCGGCTCGCCGGGTCGGTGAACCACCGGTAGCCCATGCTGCGGGCGGGGCCGCGGAATCTCGTGAGGTCGCCCGTGAGCGCGACCCCGAGCGGGGTCTGGCGCAACGTCTCGCCGAGCTCGGTGGTGATCTCGGCCGGGGTGTCGGTGAGGCGGTCCAGCACCCGCAGGAGGCCCGGACCGATGTGGTCGCCCGACCCGCCGCGGCTCGGCGGTACGTGCCCCACCAGCCGGTACAGGTGGTCGCGCTCGTCGAGCGAGAGGTGCAGCCCCTGCGCGATCGAGGCCGCCATCTGCTCGGACGGCTGCGGGCCGCGCTCCCGTTCGAGCCGCGAGTAGTAGTCGGTCGACATGTGGCAGAGCGCGGCGACCTCCTCGCGGCGCAGCCCGCTGGTCCGCCGCCGTGCGCCGCGCGGGAGCCCGACGTCCTCGGGCTGCAACGACTCCCGACGGCGTCGCAGGAACTCCGCCAGCCCCGTCCGATCGATCACGGTTCCTGCCTACCGCTCCGGTCCGTCGCCAGCCACGCCCTGCCGATCCCACCCTGTGCGCTGCGCGCACATCACCACCGTCGGCCCGATCGGCGGCTCGGCCGGAAGTCGGAGTTCGGCCACGGTCGTGAGGCCCGCGCCCTCGATCAGGTTCGCGAGCTGCTCGGGCCGCCACTGGTACGTGGTCCAGGTGACGGCGTGGCCGTACACCTCAGTGCGGACCCGGTCCTCGTCGCCGACGTGCGTCGCGACAAGCAGCCGCCCACCCGGCACGAGCGCCCGCGCGAACGCCGCGAGGACCTCCGGCAGCGCGTCGCGGGGCAGGTTGAACAGCGACCACCAGCCCAGCAGACCGCCGTACGACGCGTCGGCCAGGTCCAGCTCCGTCGCGGACGCCACGTCGAACGAGCACGTCGGGTACCGCCGCCGGGCGTGGGCGATCATCCGTGGCGAGAGGTCCACACCCCTCACGTCGAGGCCCCGCTCGGCCAGGTACGCCGTCACCAGCCCGGGCCCGCACCCGACGTCGAGCACCGGGCCGAGCCCGGCCACCGACGTCGCGAACGCGTCGACCGCCGCCTCCAGCCAGGGGTGCGTCCGGATGTCGCCGAGCCCCGTCGACTCCACCATCTCGACGTAGGCGTCGGCCACGCGGTCGTAGGACGCGCGGACGGTGTCGAGGTCGTCGGGCTGCCGCACGCCCGCGGAGGGTAGTGCCAGCTCCACCGTGGCGACCTGCTGACGCTCAGCGTGCGCCGTGTGCCACCGCTGACATCAGAGCCCTGTCGCGCTCGGCATGATCAACTGCCCACGTCGCGCACCGCGGCGTCCAGCGCCCGCATCAGCTCACCGATCCGTCCCCCGCCGGCCGGCGCGGCCGGGTACCGCTGCAGCACCGTCCTGACGACAGGTCCGGCCAGGTCCGCCGTCGCCGCCACCGGCGCAGGATCACCGGCCAGCTCCCGGGCCCGCAGCGCGTGTGCCGCAGCGCCGAGGACGTGCCGGACCTGAGCCGCGTCGGGCAACGGGTGCAGATATCCCGCCCCGGCCGCCGCCAGGGCGGAACGTGCGGCCTGCTCGGCCACCGGCGAGCCGGCGTCGCAGGCTCCGCTCGCCGCCCGCTGCGCACCCCAGGCCCCGTCGCGCATGGCCTTCGTCCGGGGACCGCCCTCTGCGAACGCCGCCGCAGCCGCGATCGCGAGCCGCGGGCGCCCGTCATCGGGAAAGCTCGCCTCGAACAGCGGGAGGACCGGGCGGGCGCACGCGGCCGCGAAGGTCGCCACCGCGCGCAGCTCGTCGAGGGTCAGCTCCACGCGCCGACCGTAGGGGCGGACCGCCGATCCCCTGATGAGCGGGCCGTGGTGAGCCGCCGCGAAGCACAGCAGTCTCGGTGCCAGCCCACCGAAGGAGACACCATGCGGGAGATCACCGTCCCCGACCTCACCGGCCGCCTCGCCGTCGTCACCGGCGGCAGCGACGGTGTCGGCCTCCACCTGGCGACGAGGCTCGCGGTCGCCGGCGCCGAGGTCCTGCTGCCCGTCCGCAACACGCGCAAGGGGGAGGCCGCGCTCGCCGCCATCCGCAGCCAGGCCCCGGCGGCCAGGGTGGCCCCGCGCGACCTCGACCTGTCCTCGCTCACCTCGGTGCGCGCTCTCGGCGACACCCTGCGCCGCGAGGGCCGGCCGATCCACCTACTGATCAACAACGCGGGCGTCATGACCCCGCCCGACCGGCAGGTCACGGCCGACGGGTTCGAGCTGCAGTTCGGCACCAACCACCTCGGGCACGTCGCGCTGGTCGCGGGACTGATGCCGCTGCTCCAGGCCGGGCGCGCCCGCGTTGTGCACCAGATCAGCGTGGCCGCGGCCCGCGGGCCGATCCACTGGGACGACCTGCAGTGGGAGCGCTCCTACGACGGCATGGCCGCCTACCGCCAGTCGAAGGTCGCGTTCGGGCTCTACGGCCTCGAGCTGGAGCGGCGCAGCCGGGCGAACGGCTGGGGCATCACCAGCCTGCTGTCCCACCCCGGGGTCGCGCCGACCAACCTGCTCAACGCGCGCAGCGAGCTCGGCCGGGCGCGCCCGGCACGCGGTCGGGCCGTGATCGGCCTCCTGTCCCGGATCGGTCTCACCGGGACGCCCGAGTCCGCCGCCCTGCCCGCGCTGCTCGCCGCGACCTCCCCCGACGCCCGCGGCGGTCACCTCTACGGACCGTCCGGCCCCGGACACGTCGGCGGCGGACCCGCCGAGCAGGCGCTCTACAAGCCGCTGCGCGACGACGCCGAGGCGGCGCGCGTCTGGCAGGTGTCCGAGGAGCTGGTCGGTCGCCTCACCCCGTCCTGACGCCGAGGCGGTCCAGCGCCGCCGCCGGCCCCTCCCACACGTGGGCCTCCCAGCCGTGCTCGCGGGCCGCCTCGACGTTGCGGGGGCGGTCGTCGAAGAAGACGCACTCTCCCGGCGCCGTCCCGTAGGCCTCGTCGGCCGCGGCGTAGATCGCGGGATCCGGCTTCACCAGGCCGATCTCAGCCGAGAACACCAACGTCTCGAAGCCCCGCGACCACCCGGCGTCCCGCACGGTGCGGGCCAGATGGGCCGGGGCATTCGAGAGCACCGCGGTGCGACGCCCGGCGAGCGCGGCGAGGAACTCCGCGGAGCCCGGCGTCAGGTCCGCCCACTTGCGCGCATCGATCACCGTCAGCTCGGCGGCGTCCTCCGGGGTCACGGACACGCCGAGCTCGTCCCCCACGGCGGTCCAGTAGTCCAGGTCGGCACCGCCGAGGTCGAACGCCTGCCGGGGCGGCCCGTAGTAGACCGCCTCGAGCGCCGGCCGGGGCACCCCGAGCCGGTCCGCGACGGCGGTCATCACCTGGTCCGACGCGACGAGGACGCCACCGAGGTCGAGAACGATCACTCCGCCGACGGTAACCGGGTGCCGCTCGCGCGGCCGGTCGGAGCGGGGGTCAGACCGACGCCAACAGCTCCGCCAGGTCCGCCGCGCCCGGCACCGACCGCACGTGGACGTGCACGGTCCGGCCCAACGGCGGGTCCAGCGGCAGGACGACCACACCCGCGGGCAGCGGGTCCGGCAACGCCAACGCCGGGAGCACGCCGACGGTGATCCCGGCCGCCGCCATCGCCAGGACGGTCCCGACGTCGCGCACCACGTGCGCGGGCACCCACGACTCGCCGTGCGCGACGTAGCCGTCCGCCAACTGCGGCCCGCAGGTCCCCCCGGGGTCGGCGACCCCCGCCTCGACCAGCGCCCGCAACCCGACCGGCCCCCGCCCCACCAGCGGATGGCGTGCCGGCAGCACCGCGAGGAACGCGTCCTCGCGCGCGAGGTGCACGTCGGCCGTGGCGAACTCCTCCGGGCCCCACGTCGAGACCGCCAGGTCGACCGTCCCGGCCGCGAACCAGGCCGCCAGCTCGTCGTCGTCGCCCTGCACGACCCACACCCGGCCGGGCACCCGCCGCACCACCGCCGGCACCAGCCGCACGGTCGCCGAGTGCACCGCCCCCATCCGCAGGTCGGCCCGCTCGGCGCGCCGCGCGAGCCCCGCCACCGCGTCGAGGTGCTCCCGCACCGCGCGGGCGTGCTCGGCGACCTCCCGGCCGGTCGCGGTGAGCGTCACGACCGGCCCTCGGTGCGCGACCGGCGCCCCCAGGCGCCGCTCCAGGGTCGCGACCGACCGGCTGACCGCCGACTGCGTCCGCCCCAGCGCCGCGGCCGCCCGGGTGAAGCTGCCGTGCTCGGCGAGCGCGAGCACGGCGTCCAGCTGGGCCAGCGCGACGTCCATGAGCGCACATCATGCCGGGTAGGAGGAGAAGTCGTTGGACTCATGGGGCTCCCGGACTTCTCCTGTCGTCATGTCCGCCCGCGTCCTGCTCGCCCTCGTCTGTCTCTGGCTCTGCTGGGGCTCGTCCTTCCCCGCGATGCGGGTCGTGGTCGCGACCCTCCCGCCGCTCACCACCTCCGGCGCGGTCTTCCTGACGGCGGGTCTGGTCCTGTCGGTCGTGCACGCCCGGGACCTGCGGCGGACCGGGCCGCTCGCACTGCGGCGGGCCGCGCTGGTCGGCGGCTGTCTGCTCGGCGCGCAGGGCAGCGCGGCACTCGCCGTGGTCCATGTGCCCGCATCGACGGCGGCGTTGCTCGCGGCGTCGATCCCGCTGTGGCTCGTCGTCCTCCGCGCCCTCACCGGCGACCGGCCGTCGCGGCGGGAGCTGCTGGGCCTGCCGATCGGGCTCGCCGGGGTGACCGTGATCGTGCTGGCCGAGGCGGGCGGACCGGGCTGGACCCCGTGGGCGCTGGTGATCGTGGCGTCGAGCGTGCTGTGGGCGGCCGGGACGCTCGTCGCCGCCCGCAGCGTCGTCCTCCCGGCGCTCGGCGCGGCGACGGCGGTGCAGCTCGTCGCGGGCGGCGCGCTGGTGCTGACCGCCGGCCTGGTGCTCGACCCGGCCACACCCGTCGTCGGGAACGCCTCCTCGTGGGTGGCCGTGGCCGTGCTCCTGGTCGTCGACTCGCTCGCCGGGTTCGCGCTGTTCACGTGGCTGCTGCGGCACGCGTCGGTGTCGCTGGTCGGCACGTACGCGTATGCGGTGCCGGTCGTCGCCTACCTGACCGGCGTGCTGGTGCTCGGCGAGGAGTTCCGTCCGGTCGTCCTGGTGGGCGCCGCGCTGGTGCTGGGGGCGGTCGGATGTGCGCTCCGCGCCCGTGCGTCCTGATCCGTGCCGGAACGCGGAGAGGTACTCCCCGGGGCGCAGCCCACCTCAGCCGTGCGTCAGCATCCCCTCGCAGGAGCGCACCACGGCCCGGGCGACCTCGGCCGCCGCGCGTGAGGTCAGCGGCGACTCCGCCCGCGTACGCCAGCGGTCGAGCGCCTCCAGGGTCGCCGCCCGGACGTCGTCGGCCCCGCCGAGGCGCTCGACCGGGCCCGGACCGTCGCCGCCCAGCAGTCGCTCGGCCTCCGGCTGGGTGTCGGCCGGCATGGTCACCTGGCCCTGCCGGAGGGCGGCCAGCAGGCGCTGCTCGGTGAACTCGTGGGCGCCGGTGAGGACCCGTTCCAGCTCGGCGGCGAGCGGCCCGGCGTCGGGGCGCGGCACCCGGGCCAGCACCATCTCGACGGCGAGCAGCGCCGACCGGGCCTTGTGCACGTCACGCCGCCCGACCACCCGCGAGGCCAGCACCTCGCGCAGCTCCTCGAGCCCCGACCGGCGCACCAGTTCCTCGGCCAGCGACACCGAGTCGGTCACCCCGCGCCCGGTGCGGGCCCCGCGGCGCAGCACGGTCGTCGCGGTGCGGATGCCGTAGACGCCGAACCGGTCCATGAGCGCACGTCGGGTCGTCGCGTCGAGGCGGACGCCGTCCGGGTCGGAGGCGAGGGCCTCCGCGACGACGGCGGGCGGCTCGGCCGAGCAGAACCGGTCGGCGGAGAGCAGCAGCGCGTCGACCTCGGCGCGCGGCGCCCGGGCCAGCGCCCGCAACGCCGTGAACTCCGTCTGCCGCAGGGTCCGCGCGGTCTCGGCGAGCAGCCCGTCCACCGCGACGACGGTCTGGCACAGCGGCCGCAGCGCCGGATCGCAGCGGTAGGCCTCGGCGACCCGACCCGCCGTCGTGATGGCGTCGAGGCCCCCGCCGCCGATCTCGTCGGCGCGGGAGAGGACCACGACGGTGCCCGACGCGCCGACCGCGCCCAACCCGCCGGCCCCGCCCTGCGCGAGGTCGGCGAAGGCCTCGAGGAACCCGACGTCGTTCCGGTGGGCGTGGCGCATCAGGTAGACGACGGCGTCGGCGCCGGACGGGCGGTCGTCGGGGGTGACGAAGGCGAGCGTGCGCCGGGAGTTGGTCTCGCGGATCGAGTCCAGCCCCGGGGTGTCGACCAGCGTCGTCTCCGCGAGCCCGCGCGAGGGCCAGTCGACGAGCAGGCGCCCGACCCGCGCCGGATCGACGCCGCGCAGGTCGATCCGCAGGCCCTCGCCGTCGCGCGCGAACGGGATCGGCCCGCGGCGCCCGTCGACGTCCTCGCGGAGCACACCCGGCGACGGCGCGTCGCGGTACCAGGTGACCAGGCGGGTGCACTCCCCCGCGTCCGTCGCCGCCACCCGCTCCCCCACCAGGGCGTTGAGCAGCGTCGACTTCCCGGCCTTGAGCGTTCCCGCGAGCGCCACGCGCAGCGGCTCGTCGAGCCGGGCCCGCGCGTCGGCCAGCACCGCCCGCGCCCACCCCGTCGCCGCGTCCGGCGCCCCGCTGCCGTACAGCCGCTGCGCGTTCCCGACGACGGACCGGGCCTGGTCGGTGAGGCGGGTGCGCGTGTCGGCGGCGCCGCTCACGCGCCGACCAGCCGGGCGGTGCCGACGCTCTCCCGGATCCGGCGGGCCCGCTTCTCCAGCGCGTCGAGCCGCTCCAGCTCCGCCTCGACGTCGGCGAGCCGCGCCTGGCGCTTGGCCCCGTCGGCCTCGACCGCCTTCGCCGCCTGCGAGGTGGCGTTCAGCGAGCGCTCGAGCTCCTCGGCCGTCGTCGTGAAGTGGTCGCGCAGCGTGCGCTGGACCTCGCGGAGCATGTCGCGGGAGTTCTTGCCCGCCTGGAAGATGACGTCGTCGACGTGTCGGCGGACCGCCTGCTTGGCCTCGGCCTGCCGACGGCGCAGGGCGCGCTTGCGCTCGTCGACCAGCGTCTTCGAGCCGAGCAGCAGACCGGCCCCGATCGAGAACGGGTTGAGCAGGGCCATCCCGGCGATGGTGGTCAGCATGCCGATCATCAGGACGCCGCCGTAGGAGCCGCGCATGCCGATCATCAGCGACTGCGAGAGGCCGAACTTCTCGTGGTCCGGCGCGGCCAGCAGCCCGACCGGGTCGGCCGACAGGGCCTGCCCCTCCGGCGACGCGATCGGGGGCAGGACGCCGGCGCCGTCCTCCGCGAAGTGGGTCGCGACCCGCTCCGCGAGCCACCGCGTGCGCTCCTCGGCCCAGACGACGTTCGTCGAGACCGCGGCCGACACCTGCTGGTGCAGCCACGGCGAGAACTGCTCCCACGTCTTCGCGGGGTCGGTGTCGTCCAGGGCGGCCTCGGCGTCGGTGGTGACCGTGCGGAGGCGGTCGCGCAGGTCGTACTCGATGTCGGAGACGAGGTCCTGGGTGCCGTCGTTGAGCGTCTGCTGCCACCGGGCGGCACGGTCGCGCAGGGCCACGACCCGGACCTTCGACCGCTCCAGCTCGTCGCTGATCCGCTGCGCGCGGCCCGGGTCGGACAGGGCGTCCCGCTCGGCCCGGAAGCGGCCCGCCAGCTGCTCGCAGACCACCAGCACCTCGTCCGCGGCCATCCGGGTCCGCCGGGCGTGGCGGCCGCCGACGACCTCGGAGCGCAGCAGCTCCCGCACCTCCGGCACGCCCGACTCGGCCAGCAGCGACGCCTCGTCGTGCAGGGCCAGCGCGGCCGAGGTGGGGAGCACGGGGACCCGCCGCAGCGAGTCGTGCGCGTGGTCCAGGTGGGCGCGGTCGAGCTCGGCGATCCGGCGCCAGTGCGGGTGCAGGTCGGTGCGGGTGAGCACGACCGCGACGGTCGGGCACACCGCGACCGCGGTCCGGACCAGGGCGAGCTCGGGGGCGGTCAGCTCGCGTCCGCCGTCGCACACGAGCAGCACCGCGTCGGCACCGGGG
Source organism: Actinomycetospora sp. NBRC 106378 (assembly GCF_030269685.1). Lineage (GTDB taxonomy): Bacteria > Actinomycetota > Actinomycetes > Mycobacteriales > Pseudonocardiaceae > Actinomycetospora. The sequence continues at coordinate 173,325 of NZ_BSTT01000002.1, read as the reverse complement.
AGCTCGGCCATCGTCGACACCGACGCCGGGGAGGCGAGCCCGCCCGCACCCGGGGTGTCGACCAGCCGCAGGCCCTCGAGCACGTCCACCGGCAGCGTGGCCTCGGCGTACGACCAGCCCGCGGCGTTGTCGGGGTTGCCCGCCTCGGTGACGTGCTCGGCGAGCTGGGCGGGCGCGATCTGCTGCTGCTCCTCGCCGCCCTCGACCGCTCGGGCGAGCTTCACCGCGCGCTCCGCGCCGTGGACGCAGACCGTGGGGACCGTGGTCGCCCGGTGCGCGTCGGTCGGCAGGGCCCGTCCCCCGAGGACCGCGTTGACCAGTTCGGTCTTGCCCGCCTTGAACTCGCCGACGACGAGCACGCGCGCCCGGTCGTCCGCGACCGTCGCGGCCACGGTCGAGAGCCGCTTCTCCAGGTCGGGCCGGCCGTAGGCCGTCGCCGCCCGGCGGGCGACCTCGACGAGGTCGACCAGGTCCCTGCTCATGTCCCTCCCCGACACGCGCGAAAGCCGGGACACGGTCTCCCGTGTCCCGGCTCCCTCGTCACCCCGGGGACGTTACGCGGCCCGCTCCGACCGCCGTGCCGCTCGTCCCCGGGGACCGCTCACCCGATGGGTGGACCTGCTCAGACGCCGGCGACGTGCAGCGCGTCCAGGACCGGGGACGCGTGGCTGGCGTCGACGAGCGCGTTGTGGGTCTCGTGCGACTCGATCGACGAGTTGTTCGAGTCCGACGAGTCGGTGTCGTGCGAGTCGTGGTTCTGCGAGTCGGTGATGTTGTGCGACCCGGAGTTGTCGGTGTTGTGCGAGTCGGTGTGCAGCGACGTGTTGCCCGAGTCGTGGTTCGAGGCGTCGGTGTTGACGCCGTTGGCGCCGGCGACCTGGTTGCCGTGGCCGAACGCGTTCGAGTTGTTCACCGTGCCGGAGCCGGTGGAGATGACGCCGCCCTGGCCGGTGCCGACGTGGTCGAGCGAGGTGGCGTTGCCGGCACCGAAGGCGGTCGTCGAGCCGTCGCCGGAGACCTGGTTGCCGTCGCCCACGAAGCTGTGGTCGCCGGAGACGATCGGGGCGTTCGAGTCGCCCTGGACCTGCACGCCGTGCGAGCCGATGTTGTTGGTCTCGTTGTTGACGTGCACGTCCGAGCCGTCGCCGGCCCAGATCTTGGTGACGTTGGTGGTGTTGTAGATCGTGTCGTGCGAGTCGTACGAGTAGTTGTTCGTCACGTAGTTGAGGTGCGTGACGACCTTGTCGATCTCCGAGCAGTGCGGAGCCGGGCGGCCCTCGTCGTCGCAGTCGATGTGCTTGTGGTGGTGCTCGTGGTCGTCGTGGTGCTTGGGCTCGGCGTCCCAGCACTTGTCGTCGTCGCAGTCGTCCTCGTACTGCGCGCACTTCTCGGCGTCGACCTTCTCCAGGACGACGGGGAGGAGCTCCTTGATGTCGTCGACGCAGACGTTGCCGAGGCCGGCGGCCTGCAGCGCGGCGTGCGGGTCGTCGCGGAAGTCCGCCAGCGCGTCGTGGTTGTTGAGGAGGTCCATCAGGAACTCGAGGAGGGTCTTGTGCTCGGACATGGTCTCTGCCCCCAGAGGAAGTGTGTGGAGCGCCCGTGGCCTGGTCGGACCGGGCGGCGTGGTGAGAACAGTGGTCCTCGGGGGCCCGCCGGCCATCGGGGCTCCCGCCGGGTTCCCGGGGCGACCCCCTAGGGGATTCCGCACGGGTGCCCCGGTCGCCGCCCCGGGGTCACGGCGAGTGACGGAGCACCGGCATCCGTTCGGCCCAGCGACACACGATCGAGCTACGAACGTGTAACGGCGGCTCGGAACGGGTCGATAGTGGCCACGAGTCAGCGACACGGAGCCGCCCCGTCCGGGCGGCCGGGGCGGATGGAGCTGGGTGTGACGATGGTGGACCCGCGGCACGCGGGGACGGCAGGGCCCGGCACGCGCGTGGCCTACGACCTCGGTATCGACCTGGGCACCACCTTCACCGCCGCCGCCGTCCACCTCGCTCCCGCGCCGGACGTGCGCGTCGTCGGCCTCGACCGCGGCGCCGTCCAGGTCCCCTCCGTGCTCCTCGTCGACGACGACGGGTCCCTGCTGGTCGGCGGCGAGGCCGAGGCCCGCGCCCCGTGGGCCCCGCAGCGCGTGGTGCGCGAGTTCAAGCGCCGCCTCGGGGACGACACCCCGATCGTCGTCGCCGGCGAGGGCTTCTCCGCCGACGGCGTGGCCGCCGAGATGGTCCGCTGGACCGCCGACCGGGTCGCCGGGCAGCAGGGCTGCGCGCCCCGCCGGCTCGCCGTCGCCCACCCCGCGGGCTGGGGCGCCTACCGGCGGCGGGTGTTCACCGAGGCCCTCGCCGAGGTCGGCCTGCACGACGTCGTCCTGCTCACCGAGCCCGAGGCCGCCGCCTCCGCGCACGCCGCCGCCGGCCGCCTGCCGGTCGGGCGCACCGTCGCCGTCTACGACCTGGGCGGCGGCACCTTCGACGCCGCCGTCGTGCGCGGCGTCCCCGCCTCGCCCGCCGCCCCGGTCGGCCTGACCGTCCTCGGCCGCGGCCAGGGCATCGAGGCCCTCGGCGGCATCGACTTCGACGAGGCCCTGTTCTGGCACGTCTGCTCCGAGCTCGGCGGCGCCGTCGCCTCGCTCGACCCGGCCGACCCCGCCACGGTCCGCGCGGTCGCCGGCCTCCGACGGGCCTGCGTGGCGGCGAAGGAGGCGCTGTCGGTCGACACCGAGGCGGTCGTCGACGTCCGCCTGCCGAACGTCACCACCCGCGTGCGCGTGACCCGCGGCGAGTTCGAGGAGATGATCGCGCCGGCCCTGCGCCAGACGATCGACGTCCTCGGCGAGGTCCTCGACTCCGCCCGCGTCCGCCCGGCCGACCTCGACGGCGTCCTGCTCGTCGGCGGCTCCTCCCGCATCCCGCTGGTCGCGCGCCTGCTCTCCGCCGAGTTGGGCCGCCCGGTCTCGATCGATCCCGACCCGACCACCGTCGTCGCCCGCGGCGCCACCTGGGCGGCAGCGGCCGCGTCCGGCGTGATCCGGCCGCCGTCGGGCGCCTTCCCGGCGGTCTCCGGTCCGTTCCCGACGCCGGGTCGTGCCCCGATCTCGGGCCCCTTCGAGCGTCCCGCGGTGGAGCCCCGCACCGAGTGGGTCGGCCCGGCGGCCGCCCTGCTCGCGCACGCCGAGGCCGAGCCGCGCACCGAGTTCGTCGGGCCCGCCGCCGCCCTGCGCGTGCACGCCGAGGACCCGATCACGCGCCCCGTGCGCCTGCGGGCCGACGACGACGCCGTCACCGACACCCTGGGCACGGGTCTGCCGAGCCGCACCCCGATGCCGATGCCGATGCCGATGCCGATGCCGACGAGCGCCCTGCCGCCCGTACGGGCCGCCGGCACCGCCCCCGGCCCGCTGCTCCCGCCCGGCAAGCCCGACACCCGCCGACGCCGCCTCGCCATCGGGGCCGGCGCCGCCGCCGTCCTCGTCGCGGGCGGCGTCGTCGCGGTCGCGGTGCCGATGGTGAAGAACACCAGCGGCGAGGCGAGCGTCGCCGCGTCCGCCGCGCCGAACGCCGCCACCCCGGCCGCGGCCGCGCCGCCGGCCAACGCTGCCGGCACCCTGCCGCCGGACACCCTCGGGACCGGCGGCACCACCGACAACTCCGGCCGCGCGGCCGTGCCGGTGGCCGCGACCAGGAGCCGCGCGGCCACCCCGGCGGCTGTGAAGCCGGCCGCGCCGGTCGTGCCCCCGGCGGCCGCGCCCGCCGTCGTGCCGCCGCCCGCCGCCGCACCGGCGAAGGCCCCGGCGCCTGCCCCTGCACCCGCTCCGGCCCCAGCTCCTTCCACGCCCCGGGACAACACTCCGCCACCGTCGACCGGCGGCGGGACCGGGGGCACGGGCGGGACCGGAGGGACCGCCGGCACGGGTGGGTCGACCGGAGGTACGGGTGGCACCGGTGGCACCACGACGCCTCCCGCCGGCTCCACGACCACCACCCCGACCGGTACACCTGCGTGAGCGCCCCCGAGATCGAGCGCCCGATGACCGCCGACCTCGTCGCCCTGGCCGAGCAGGCCGCCCTCACCGGAGAGCTGGTCGAGGCGGCCCGATGCGCCGACGAGGTGCTGGCCACCGACGCGCCGCTGCCCGAGCTCGTCCGGGCCGCCCACGTCCTCGCCGGCGTCCACGCCCACCGCGGGATGCTCGGCGACGCCGGCGAACTGCACGCGTGGGTCGCCGCGGTCGCCCCGGCATGTGCCTCCCCGGCCGCGGCGGTGGCCCTGGTCGGCACCGGCCGCGAACTCCCCGCCTCCCCCACCGACCCGGGCCGCCCCCTCCCGCCGACCCTGCGCGCGGGCGCCGACGGCCTCGTCGGGAAGGCGATCCGGGCGAGCGTGCGACCCGCCGGGTCGGCCTCGGCGCTGTCCGACCTGACGCGCGCCGCCGCGATGCTCGAGTGCCGCGCGACCCCGGTCCTGCACGACGACTCCCCCGCCGCCCTGGGCGCCCTGGTCGCCCTGCACCGCGGCGAGCCCGACCTCGCCCGCACCCTCGTCGACCGCGCGCTCGCCGCCGACCTCGGCGGGGCGCCCTACCGTCGTCGGCACCTGCTGCTGCGGGCGTGGGCGGACATGGCGGGCGGCGACCTGCTCACCGCCCGGGCCGGTCTCGACGCCGCCAACGCCCGACCGGAGCCGGTCCACGCCCGGGACGAGCTGGTCGCGGTCGCGCTCGAGGCGGGCCTCGTCCGGCGCGCCGGAGACACCCGCGGGCTGCTCGCCGTCTGGTCCCGCGCACGGGAGGCCGTGCTGCGGCACGCGGTCGACCTGTGGTCGCTGCTCCCGGTCGGCGAGCTGGCCGTCGTGGCGGGCCGCCTCGGCCAGCTGGCCTGGCTCGCCCCGCACCTGCAGGCCGGCGACGAGCTGCTGACCGCCCTCGGCGAACCCGTGCTCTGGGCCGCGCCGTGGCACTGGTGCGCCTTCCTCGCGGCCGTCGCCGCCGACGACCCGCCCGCCGCCCAGCGCCACGCCGCCCACCTCGCCGAGGGCGCCGCGGACGTGGCCGCCCACGCCGGGTCCCTGGCCCTGGTCCTCTCCCGGGCCGCCCGCACGTGGCTGCGCGTCCTCGCCGGGGACGTCGACGCCGACGACGTCACCGCCGTCGCGGGCTCGCTGTCCGACGCCGGCATGGCCTACGACGGTGCGCGCCTCGCGAAGGAGGCCGCCGTCCGGACCAGCGACAAGCGGGTCCTCGCCGCCATGCTGAACCTCGCCCGCGGTCTGCTCGCCGGGCCGACCGTGCTCCCGCCGACGGCCGAGGCCGCCGAGCCGGACGCACCCGTCGTCGTGACCCCCTCGCCGCGGCCCTGCGTCCTGTCCGACCGGGAGCGCGAGGTGGCCGAGCTCGTCCTCGAGGGCCTGACCTACCGCGAGATCGGCGACCGCCTCTTCATCACGGCCAAGACCGTCGAGCACCACGTCCGCGGCATGCGCCAGCGCCTCGGGTCGGAGTCGCGCACGGACCTGTTCGCCGACCTGCGGGCGTCTCTCGCAGGCTGAGGCTCGGGCTGACGCGAGATGTAGCGGATTCGGACGCTCGGTCCTCGGATTCGCTACATCTCGAAGATCCCGGATCCGAACGGGGCCCAGCTGCGTCTGAGCCTGTGTGAAGCTCCAGCGATTCCTCGCCGCGCACGACGGCGTGATCAGCCGGGCCCAGGCGCGAGCTGTCGGTCTCAGCGACGACCAGATCGCCCGCAAGGTGGCGTCCGGCGAGTGGCTCCGGCGCGCACCCGGGGTCTACTTCGCGATCGCCTGGCGCTGGACCCCCGCGGCCAAGGTCCGGGTCGCTGCGGAGTGGGCCCGCCCCACCGGCGCCCTGGCCGGGCCGGCCGCCGCGTGGTGGCTCGGCCTCGACCTCGACTCCCCGCACCCCGTCGGGGTCGTCGTCCCACCGCACTCCTCGCGGCGCGCACCGGACGGCATCGCCATGGTCCGCCGCGACCTGCGCGGGGACCGGACCGAGCACCGGGGCCTGTGGGTCGTGGCCCGCGCGCTCGCCGTCCTCGACACCGCGGTGGCGCTGGGCCCGCAGGGACAGGCGTTCCTCGACCGGGCCCTGCAGCAGGGGCGGGTCAGCCTCGAGGATCTGACGGCGATGCAGGAGCGGCACGTCGGACGACGCGGCTCGGGCACGGCGCAGCGGATGCTGGACGAGGCGGCGGACCGCGCCGCCTCGACGGCCGAACGCCGCACGGTCGCGCTGCTGCGACGGGGCGGCATCACGGGCTGGACACCGAACCTCGAGGTGACCCTGCCCGACGGGCGGGAGACCGTGGTCGACCTCGGGTTCCTCGCCCTGAAACTGGCCCTCGAGGTCGACGGCTGGGCCTTCCACGTCGACCCGACCCGCTTCGTCGGCGACCGCGCCCGGAAGCGGGCCCTGGTCGCGGACGGTTGGGTGGTCGTCGAGGTGACCTGGGTGGACCTCGTGCGACGTCCCGAGAAGTTCCTCGACGAGCTGCGCCGGATCATCGACGTCCGGTGCCGGGCCCTCAGCGTGCAGATGTAGCGGATCCGGCCGGCCGGCCGTCGGATCCGCTACAGGTTCTCGATCTCCACCGGCGGGACGTCGACCGACAGGTCGAACAGGCGCGCGTAGAAGGCGAGCTCGGAGTCGAGGGCCCGCTTGATGTTCTCGGCCGCCCGGAAGCCGTGCTGTTCCCCGGCGAAGAGCAGGTACGCCACCGGCACGCCCTTGTCGCGCAGGGCCGAGACGATCATCTCCGACTGGTTCGGCGGCACGATCGCGTCCTCGTCGCCCTGCAGGACGATGAGCGGCGTCGAGAACTGGTCGACGTGCGTGAGCGGCGAGCGCTCGACGTACACGTCGCGGGCCTCGGGATAGGGGCCCACCAGCCCGTCGAGGTAGCGCGACTCGAACTTGTGCGTGTCGCGGGCGAGCGCCTCGAGGTCCGCGACGCCGAAGTGGTCGGCGCCGGCCGCGAACGGGGTGTCGGGCCGCGCGAGCGACGCCAGCACCGTGAACCCGCCCGCCGACCCGCCCCGGATGGCCAACCGGTCGGCGTCGACCCGCCCGGACGCGGCGAGGGCGCGGGCGGCCGCCAGGCAGTCGGCCACGTCGACGATGCCCCAGGCCCCCTTGAGCTGCTCGCGGTAGGCGCGGCCGTACCCCGTCGAACCGCCGTAGTTGACGTCGACGACGCCGAACCCATGGCTCGTCCAGTACTGCAGGCCGACCGCCAGCACCGGGGTCGCGGAGCCGGTCGGGCCGCCGTGGATCACGACCAGCAGCGGCGGCGCGCCGGAGACGCTTCCCGACGGCGGGTAGTACAGCGCGTGCGCGTCGCGCGCGGCACCGTCGGGGCCGACGGAGCGGAACGTCATCGGCTCGGGCACCGAGATCGTCGCCGGGTCGAGGCCGAGGTCGCGGGGCGGCCGCAGAGTGGTCACCTCCCCGGCGAGCGACACCCGGTGCACCCCGGGCTCGGCCGTCGGGCTGCCGGCGATGCACACGACCCCGTCGCCGTCGGCCCGCACGGAGCGGATCGCGCTGAACCCGGTGTCGAGTTCGGTGAGCTCCCCGTCCGGAGACCGCACCACGAGCGCGTCGAACCCGTCCGACGACCGCGCGAAGACCAGCGACCCCCTATCGGCGTGCTCGGTTGCTCCGTCGAGAACCGCGTAGCGGGAGCCGCCGAGCTGCCAGCCGGGCTCCCCGATCTCGGCCTCGAGCTCGACGAGGGGGCGCACGACGCCGTCGGCGTAGCGGTAGAGGTTCCACCAGCCGGTGCGGTCGGAGATGAAGGTCAGCGACCCGTCGTCGTGCCAGGCGGGCTCGGACACCGACTCGCCCGGGCCGCCGGCGACGACGGTCTCCTCGCCGGAGTCGAGCGCGCGCACCGTGAGCACGACGTCGTCCCACGGCATCGAGGGGTGGTCCCACGACAGCCAGGCCAGCTGCCGCCCGTCGCGCGAGAGCCGGGGCGCGGCCACGAAGTCCGGGCCGCTGACGAGGACCTCCGGTTCGGACTCCGCCACCGCCGACAGCCGCACGACCTCGTTGACCACCTCGGTCGCCGGCGCGCCGGCGGAGGGGTGGTGCTCGCGGACGCAGACGAGCCAGGTGCCGTCGGGGGCGACGTGGCCGTCGGCGTAGCGGTCGCCGCGAGGGACGGCGGGCTCCGGGGTCAGCAGGGTGACCTCGCCGTCGACGACCCGCCGCAGCCGCTGGTCGGCCCAGTCGACGGTGAACACGACGCCGTCGTGCACCCACCACGCGCCGCCGCCGTACTCGTGCACGGCGGTGCGGACGTTGGAGCCCGCGGGCAGCAGGTCGTTCGTGACCCCTTCCGGAGTGCGGCGCACGAGCTGCACGCGGCCCCCGTCCGAGGCCCGACCCTCCCCCCACACCACGGCGTCGCCGTCGGGGATCACCCCGTCGAGGCGGACGGCGGCGGTCACGACGAGGTCCGAGGTCACCGGGGTCACGGCGTGCACGCTAGTCCGCAGACCCTTTCGTGATCGGTCCGGTTCCGTGACCGCACCGTCGAGCGGTTACCGTGCACAGGCCTGGGGTACGCGTGAAACGAAACGGGCGGCCGCGTGACGAGCACCGTGGATCGGGGGACCACCATGAGTCTGCTCCTGGGGAACCTGCGCGACCTGATCGGCGACCTCTGGGACGGCACCGAGCTGCCCGACCCGGAGCGGATGGATCCCGTCGAGGACGACGCCGACACCGAGCGCTGAGTCCGGCCTCCGACTAGGACGCCGCGCCGCGCGAGTACGTCCCGCTGGTCCGGGTCCGGAGGGCGGACGCGACCCGCTCGGCCGGGAGCGGTCGCGAGAACAGGTAGCCCTGCGCGACGCGGCAGCCCAGCTCGACGAGCGTGGCCGCGGCCTCCTCGCTCTCCACGCCCTCCGCGATGAGGTCCAGGCCGAAGGACTCCGCGAGCTTGATGATGGAGCGGACGATCGCGTGGTCGTCGGTGCTGTGGCCGAGGTCCAGCACGAACCCGCGGTCGATCTTGAGCGTGTTCACCGGGAACGCCTTGAGCTGGGCGAGCGAGCTGTACCCGGTGCCGAAGTCGTCGATGGCGATGCAGACGCCGAGCGACCGCAGGCCGTGCAGCGTCTTCCGGGCCGCCGCGTCGTCGCTGACCACGGCGTGCTCGGTGACCTCGAGGATCAGGTCCCGGCCCGACAGCCCGTAGCGCTCGAGGGTGTTCGCCACCGTGGCGACGAAGTCGATGGCGATCAGCTGGACCGGTGAGATGTTCACCGAGATGGCGAACCCGTCCATCGTCCCGGCGGGCAGCTCCGCGCGCCACGTCGCGAACTGCTTGCACGCCTCGCCGAGCACCCAGTCGCCCAGCTCCCCCGCGAGGTTGGTGGCCTCGGCGACGCCCACGAACAGCTCCGGGGCGACGGGGCCGAGCGTCGGGTGGTTCCACCGCACGAGGGTCTCGACGCCGACGGGGATGCGGGTGCGGAGGTCGACGATCGGCTGGTACGCCACCGTCAGGGAGCCGTCGCGGATCGCGGTCAGCAGGTTCATCTCCACCGCGACGCGCACCTGCTCGCGCTTCTCCATCTCCGCGGTGAACACCACGACGTTGTTGCCGCCGCGCTTCTTGGCCACGAGCACCGCGTGGTCGGCCGACCGCAGCCACTGCGCGAGCGAGACCGACGCCGGCTCCATCACCGCGATGCCCACGCTGACGGTGCGCCCGAGGGACTGCCCGCCGAGCTGGATGGGTTCGGCGATCGCCCGCTGGATGCGTTCGGCGAGGGCCACGGCGCGCGCCTCCGAGCACGTCCCGGCGACGGAGACCACGAGTTCATCTCCACCCAATCGGGCGACGACGTCGGCGGGGTCGACGGCCGCGCGGAGGCGCTCGGCGATCTCCACGATGAACCGGTCCCCGGCCTCGTGGCCGAGGAAGTCGTTCATCGCCTTGAGCCGGTCGACGTCGATGAACAGCAGCGCCCGGGTGCCCGGTTCGGCGTCCTCCAGCACGCCGGTGAGGTGCTCCATGAGCGCGCGCCGGTTCGGCAGACCGGTGAGCTCGTCGTGGTGGGCGATGTGGCGCAGCCGCTCCTCGGCGGCCATCCGGCCCTGCATCTGCGCGAACAGCAGCGCGATGGTCTTCAGCGCCCGGAGCTCGTCGTCGTCCCAGCCGCGGTCGCCGTACTTGATGAAGCCGAGGCCGCCCGTCGTCCGGCCGTCCTGGCGTAGGGGCACCATCGCCAAGGACGTGGACTGCACGCCGGCGGCCTGTTGCACCCGCTTCTGGTAGTCGTCGCTGCCCACCGGCCGCACGATCATGATGTCGCTGAGGTGCTCGTTGGCGGCGAACACCGGGTCGGCGGTGGCGAACTCGACGACCCCGAGTGGATCGGGGTCGGGGATGTTCTCCCGGGGCGGCCACTCGGCCATCAGAGTGGTCGTCCGACGGGCGGTGTGGAAGCGCAGGAAGCTGAGATCGACCTGGAAATACTGCACGAGCGAGCGCAGCACCTGCTCCGCGGCAGGCCGCAGACCAGCCGAGTCCACCCCCATGAGCGAGGTGGCCACCGAGGTCACGAGCTCATCGAGGTTTCCCGGTTGATCGCACTCGGGATCGCTCACGCACAGAGCGTAACGGATGCTGGGCCATTCAGGCAGTGCGGTGCCACTCAGTGATCGGTCGTCGCAGACTGCGCACGGGTGCTGCCCCGGTGTGGCTGAGCCGCAGCACGAGGGCGATCGACTCCCCGTCCACCAGTCCGACCACGTCACGAAAGCCCCCCTGCAGGACCGCCAGCTCGTCCGCGTACCGCGGGGAGAGCTCTGCACGCCCCGCGTCGTCGATGCCGTAGAGGAACACCGGCGACACCGGGTGGACCGCGAGCCCCAGCGACTCCGCGGTGACCCACACCGACTCGACCGCCTGCCCCCCGCGGACGAAGTCTGCCGCTCCTCGCCCCTCGACCGCCACCACCGCGAGCCCGGAACTCGAGGCGACCCGTTCCCGGGTGTCGTCGCCGAGCGCGGCGCCGGCGTCCCAGTCCGCGAGCAGCGCCATCACCTCGGGCCGTCCGGCGGTGGTCAGCTTGGCGAGGTCCGCCTCGTCCAGCGCGAGGGACGCGACGTCGATCCCCTCCGCGCGGGGCCCGCCCGACATCACGAGCTCCGCGAACATCTCCCGGTGGAGCGTCTCGGTCAGGTAGCGGACCCGGTCGGCGCGGGCGAGCAGCTCTCCGAGGTGGTCGAGCAACGGTCCTCGCTCGACGAGGTGACATCGGCCGCCCTCGGCGAGAGCGGACTCGGTCAGGGCGTACCGCTGGTAGGTGGTGAGCGGCCGTGCGTCCCCGCGCCCCCGGTTGGTGCCGCGGGCGAGCACGTCGAGACGCTGCAGCCGTTCGTCGGTCCCGGTCCCGAGCCGCAGTCGAGCGACGAGGTCGTCCGGGCCCGCCGCTTCGGAGATCGCGATCTCCGCCGTACCGAGACGTGCCCGCTGCGCGGCAACCACCCGGGCGTTGAACAGGGCCGCGCCGAGAGCCACGAGGCTGCCGCGGAACTCGACGTCCATCGTCGTCGTCCGGGTCCGGTCGAGGAAGAGGCGCACCTCGTCCGCGGTCGTCTCGGTCCGCCAGGGCTGGACGTTGCCGCCTGACGGGGCGCGACCGATCGCCTCGAGGATCGCCGCTCGGTCGTCGTCGGCCGGCGCCTCCGACGAGGTCCGTGGAGCGGGCACCGACGGCCCGGTCGGCTCCTCGGGGAGGGACAGCTCGGCGAGGTGGTCGTCGAGGTCGATGCGGCACCGGCCGGACGGGAGCGGCTGTCCCAGGCCGAACCGGCGCACCGCCGCGGCCACGGTGGCCGCACCGAGCACGACGTCGCTCGCGAGTTGCGGCCAGGTCGACAGGGAGGTGTCCACCTCGACCATCGACGCGGCGAAGCGCGCGGACAGATCGGCGGCGCCGATGATGCGAGCCACGTGCGGCGCCTTGTCCCGGGTGGTGAGACCGCGCAACGAGGCCGAGTCGAGGTCACCGGCCAGGCCGTGGAACAACGGTCGGTCGGGCTCGAGGTCGAACCGCTCGACGTCCACCAGCCCGCGGTCGCTGGTCGCCATCAGGACGGGGATACCGCGGGCGCGGGCCTGCTCACGGAGGAGGACCTTGACGTCGAGGGAGTCCGCCTCCTCGATGAGGACGTCGACCCCGTCGAGGAAGGCGTCGACGTCCGCGGGCTGGACCCCGTCCTCGTGGGCCTCGACCTCGAGGTACGGGTCGAGTTCGGCGAGCCGACGGGCCGCCACCACCGCCTTGTTGAGTCCGATGTCGAGGACCGTCGCCGGGATCCGGTTGAGGTTGGACACCTCGATCACGTCGAAGTCGGCCAGCCGGATGCGGCCGCAGAGCCCTTCCTGCACCAGCGTGTGCGCGATGGAGTGGCCGACGGAGAGTCCTGCGACCGCGACGGTGAGTCCGTCGAACCGGCGCTGCTCGTCCCCCGTGATCTTGTTGCGGTTGCGGTCGAGCCGGAGCCGGCGGAACGACTCCGGGCCGAGCAGGCCGACGAGGGTGCGACGCCAGGGGTAGTAGACCCAGCGCGTCGACCGGTCCTGCGGCAGGTCGCGGCGCAGGTCCCCCAGGTCGGCCAGCTGGGATTCGCGGCGGTCCTGGACCACCACCGTGGGGTCCGCCAGGAACTCGCCCGCCTCGTCGTCGCCGAGGACCACTGCTCTGATGTCGCTCACGGCCGGACCTCCGTCGCGTCGTCGGCCGCGGTCCGGGGCGCGGGGACCAGGCCCCGATCGCCGTCCCAGACCACGAGCCGGGTGGCGTAGCGCTCGTCGGGATAGGGCACGGAGGGCACGTCCAGGATCTCGCACCCGCTCGCGAGCCACAGCGGAAGGCTGTGCTCCGCGGCGGCCGCCACACACCAGCGGACGCCGAGCATGGCCGCTCCGTCGAGGGGCATCCGTCGCACCGCCGCGACCACCGCCGCGCGCTCGGGGACGCCCCGGCGAACCCACGCACCCTCGAGGTCGACGACGCCGTCGAGGGCGTAGGGAGTCAGGGCCGCCCACGCCGCCGGTTCGTCGCGCCAGAGGGCGAGCGTGTCGATCTGGGCGGCCTCGCGGTGCGGGCCGAGGAACCGCGCACCGCCGACGGCGTGCCCTGCCGCGGTGAAGACGGTGATGAACAGCGCCGTCCGCGACTCGTCGAGATTCTGGGCCGCGCCGACGCCGTAGTACTCGTACGCCTCCCGGAGCCCCTCCCGGTAGCAACGCCAGGCCCAGGGGTCCTCACCCGGTGTGGCGACGACGACGTGCAGGTCCGGCCTCGACGACGGAACCGCCGACTCGACCCGCTCGTCGCACACGATCCCCGCAGACATCCGACCTCCCGAACGTGGTACGCAAAAGATCGTCCGACTTCGGATCTCGCCCCTGCACCGCCGTTCGTGGTGTCTTTGCGTGAGGTCGCCCGCCGGTCCACTCGATCAGGTGACCTTGGTTTGGCCCCGTTCACCACGGACCGCAACATCGGCTACGAACCGTGGCAGGAGAGCGTCACGGGGGCGTCCGGTGACGGGAACGCCACACCGTCGGCGACGTCACGGAGGCCCGGCGCCACGTCACACCCGCCCTCCGTGGCGTACCCCCGGGTCCGTGCGGACCATCGGTGGCTCGCAGACCCGGAGGTACCCATGGACCCACAGGAACGCTACGACCGCTTCCGCTCGGCGCTCGGCTTCCGCGCCGACCTCACCGACGCCGCGGCCGGCACCCCGGGGCTCGCCCTCGCCGCCCTCGACGGCGAGCCGATCGAGCCGCCGGTCCAGCTGCACGTCGACGCCGCGAGCCTCACCGAGCACCTCGGCGCCCCGGCCGACGACGACCACGAGGCCGCCCGCCTGCAGTCCCTCCTCGCGCAGATCGAGGAGGCGCTGCTCGTCCGGGAACACGGGCAGGACCACCTCGTCCTCGACGCGGGGGGCCTGCGGACGGCGACCTCCGCGCCCTGACCCGTCAGACCGTCGCCCGCGCGACGTCGACCGGTTCGGCCACTCCGGCGGGTGCCGCCCGCGACGGGTCGACGAGGACCTTCGCGTCGCACGGGTCGGTCGCGAGGCGCGTCAGGGCCCCGGGCACCTCGTCGAGCGAGACGTGGTCCGAGATCATCGGGGCGACGTCGAGCCTCCCGGCGCACAGCTCGTCGAAGACGTCGAAGAACCGGTCCGGCGAGCACATCGGCGCGAACCGCACGTCGATCTCCTCCGCCCCGAGCGAGTCGGTGTCCAGGCACGGGCCCGCGAGGACGGTCCGCGGGGTGTCCGACCCGTCGGCCACCGCCCGCTGACTGCCCGGCGCGCCACCGCACGCGAAGGCGACGGGCGGTCGCAGTGGGAGCGGCCCGAGCGTCCGGGCCGGGTCGACGACGACGTCGGCCCCCATCCGCCCGGCGAGCTCGCGTCGCGCGGGCGAGAGGTCGACGGCGACGATCCGACGCCGGCCACGGCTCCTCAGGACGGCAAGGACCGCGAGGCCGACGGGTCCGCAGCCGATGACGGCCACGACGTCGTCCGGGCCGAGTCCCGCCCCGTCCACGGTCCGCGACGCGGCGACCAGCGGCGCGGTGAGCGCCGCGACGGCGGTGTCGACGTGGTCGGGCACCGGCATGAGCAGCGGCTCGGAGAGCAGCATGCGGTCCGAGCAGCCGCCGGGGACCTCGGGTCCGCTGAACCCGACGCACGCCCGGGTCGCCCGCATGAGCGCGGCCATCGACACCACGCGCGTGCCCGCCGGCAGCGTCTGCTGGGTGTTCGCGCCGTACTCCGAGATCGCCCCGACGAACTCGTGCCCGAGGCTGACCGGACGCGCGATATCCAGCAGCTCGACGCCGAGCGCGTGGCGGGTGGCCGCGTTGACGGCGGCGCCGTGCCGGGCGCAGTGCAGGTCCGACCCGCACACCCCGCACGCGAGGACGTCGACGACGACCTCCCCCGGACCGGGCTCCGGGTCGGCGACCTCCACGACCCCGACCCGGCCGTCCTGCACGAGGACGCTGCGCATCAGCGCCCCGCGGGGGTGGACCCGCAGCGGGCCCACGTCGTCAGCTCGACGGGGCCGACGCTCCTCGGCATCTCGTCTCTCCTCCCCGAGGACGTCGTGGCCTTCCGAGCGAACCAGGTCCGACGCGCGCAGGCTTGACCCTGGGCGACAGGTCTTTGACTCTTCACGACAATGGACGCGTTGATCCGCTCGACCTCCCTGCAGGGCTTCGACGCCCTCGTCGCCGAGCTCGGCGCCGACCCGGCCCCGCTGATGCTCGAGGCCGGTCTGCGCCCGGATCTGGCCGCCGACCGGGAGGCCTACCTCCCCTACCGGTCGCTCGCGCACCTCGTCGAGAACGCGGCGCGGGAACTCCGCTGCCCCGACTTCGGGCTGCGCCTGGCCCGCTACCAGGGCATCGAGATCCTCGGCGCGGTCGCGATGATCGCGCGGCACGCTCCGACCGCCGCCGACGCGATGGTCGGGCTGACCCGGTACACGCAGTTCTACTCGACCGCCTTCGAGGTCGACCTGCAGCCGCTCGACGACGGCCGGGCCCGCTACACGTTCACGATCGTCGCGCCGCGGGTGCCCGAGCGGGTCCAGGTCCTCGAACTCTCCCTCGGGGTGTCCCTCGACCTCTTCCGCATCCTGCTCGGCGAGGACTTCCGCCCGCGCCGCGCGCTGCTCCCCCACCCGGCCGTCGCGGCGCCCGGCGTCTACCACGCGTTCTTCGACTGCCCCGTCTCGTTCGACGCCGAGGTCTGCGGGTTCGACATCGACCAGGCGCAGCTCGGCCGTCCCCGGCACGGCGACGACCCGGAGGTCCGCCGGCTCGCCGAGCGCTACCTGGAGACGACAGCCGTCCCCCTCGGCGCCGACCTGCACACCCACGTCCGCAGGCTGGTCGAGCGGCTCCTGCCGACCGGGCAGGCGACGATCGGCACCGTCGCCCGGCACCTCGGCCTGCACCCCCGCACGCTGCAGCGGCGGCTGCGCGACGAGGCCACCACCTTCGAGGTCGTGCTCGACGAGGTGCGACGTGACCTCGCCGAGCAGTACGTCCGCTACTCCGAGCGCCCGCTCCCCCGGATCGCGACGATGTTGGGCTACACCGAGCAGAGCACGCTCTCCCGGGCCTGCCGCCGGTGGTTCGGGGTGCCCCCGCAGCGCCTGCGCCGCCCGGGGCGCTAGGACGATCCGCTACCGGTCGTCCAGCCCCGCCGCGAGCTGGTCGAACATCTCCGCGAGGTCGGCGCGCAGGACGTCCCGGTCCCGGGTCCCGCCGTCGGTCCAGCGCAGCAGGACCACCCGGACGCCGGCCATGACGACGGCCGCCGCGAGCGCGGCACGCAGCCCCACCGACCCGTCGTCGGGAACGTCGTCTCCGAGCCGCTCCGCGATCACGACGGCGAGCGCGCGTTCGCGGTCGGCGTAGGCCGCGAGCTGGTGGGGCAGCAGCGAGGGCGTGCGGCGCATCATCCGCAGCGCGTCGAGCTGGTCGTCCCCGGCGAGGTCCTCGACGTGCTCGAGCATCGCCGTGCGCAGCGCCGTCATCACGCTCTCGTCGGCGGGGCGCGCGCGGACCAGCTCGACGAGGACGTCACCGCGGGCGCTGTCCCCGGCGACGACGGCCTCCTCCTTGCTGGAGAAGTAGTTGAAGAAGGTCCGCAGCGAGACGTCGGCGGCGTCGGCGATCTGCTCGATCGTCACGTGCTCGACGCCGTGCTCGAGCGAGAGCGCGACGGCGGCCTCGCTCAGCGCTGCCCGCGTGGCCAGCTTCTTCCGCTCCCGACGACCGAGCTCCACGGTGGTCATCGTGTCACCGCCGGCGTGACCTCCGTGCTCGCGTCGAGCGCGTGCCGTCCGGTCGTCCCGGTGCCGAGGCGCAGGTCGCGGCGCTGGTTCCCGACGGTGCCGCCGAGCATCTCGACGTGCGGGGTGCCGCGGTGCTGCGCGATGAGCAGGTGCGGCACGACCTCGGCGTCGACCGGGAGCCGGTAGCGGCCCTCGTCGTCGGCGGTGGCGCGGGCGAGCTGACGGCCGGTCCGGTCGATCAGGGTGAGCACCGCGCCGGCGGCCGGGCGGTCGCCGTCGCGGACGGTCCCGGTCACGAGGGAGGTCGGTTCGGCGGCGGTCGGCTCGGCGGAGGTCGGCCCGGCGGAGGTCGGCCCGGCGGTCGCGGTGGCCTCGATGTCGATCGTCTCCCGCAGCGGGACCTCGCGGAGGAACAGGATCGCGATCAGGGCGACCAGGGCGAGCGGCGCCGCGACCAGGAACATCAGCGCGACCGAGTCGCCGTAGGCGTTCTCGACGACGGACCGGATCGGCTCGGGCAGCGTCGCGACGTTCGGGATCTGGCCGCTCGACGACGAGGTCGCCGAGGCCGGGATGCCGACCGCGGTGAGGCCGGAGGTGATCGCCGCGGAGACCTGGCTGGAGAGCAGCGCGCCCAGCGCGGCGACCCCGGCGGCACCGCCGAGCGACCGGAAGAACGCGACCGTCGAGCTGGCCGCGCCCATGTCGCGCAGGGCGACCTGGTTCTGGACGGCGAGCACGAGGTTCTGCTGGGTGGCCCCGACCCCGACGCCGACCAGCACCATCGCGACGGCGAGCTCCCAGTACGGCGTGTCCGCGCCCATGACCAGGCCCTGCATCAGCAGCCCGACGACCAGCGAGATACCGCCGCCGACGAGGTAGGCCTTCCACTTCCCGGTGCGCGAGATGAGCTGTCCGACGATCGTCGAGGCGAGGAACAGGCCGGCGATCATCGGCAGCGTCAGCAGCCCGGCCTCGGTGGCCGAGGCGCCGCGGGCGAGCTGGAAGAACTGCGACAGGAACACCGACGAGCCGAACATCGCGACGCCGACGAACAGCGCGGCGACGGTGGCGAGGGCGACGGTGCGGTTGCGGAAGAGCTGGAGCGGGACGACCGGCTCCTGCGCGCGGTTCTCGACGGCGACGGCGAGCACCAGCGCCACGATCCCGGCGGCGAGCCACGCCAGCGAGGCCCAGGAGATCCAGGCGAAGTTCTTGCCGCCCAGCGAGGTCCAGATCAGCAGTGCCGAGACGCCGCCCGCGACGAGGAGCGCGCCGAGGTAGTCGATGTGCACCTCACGCTTCTCGGTGGGCACCGAGAGGGTCCGCTGCAGGACGACGAGGGCGATCACGGCGATCGGCACGGTGACGTAGAAGCACCAGCGCCAGCCGATGGTGTCGACGATGACGCCGCCGATCAGCGGGCCGCCGACGGTGGCCACCGCCATGATCGCGCCGAGGTAGCCGGAGTACCGGCCGCGCTCGCGGGGCGGGATGATCGCGGCGATCACGACCTGCGCGAGGGCGGTCAGACCGCCCATCCCGAGGCCCTGCAGCACGCGGAAGCCGATCAGCATCGGCGTCGACGTCGACAGGCCCGCGAGCATCGAGCCGACGATGAACACGCCGATGGCGAGCTGGACCAGCAGCTTCTTGGAGAAGAGGTCCGCGAGCTTGCCCCAGATCGGGGTGGAGGCGGTCATGGCCAGCAGTGATGCGGTGACCACCCACGTGTACTGGGCCTGGGTGCCGCCCAGCTCGCCGAGGATCCGCGGCAGGGCGTTGGACACGATCGTCGAGCTCAGGATCGCGACGAAGAGGGCCATCAGCAGGCCCGAGAGCGGGACGAGCACGGCGCGCCGGCTGGTGCGCGGCGCTGCGGCGGTGGTCATGGGGTGCGGCCTTTGCGAGAGAAGTCGCCACGGCCTGCCCGCGGCGCCGTCCTTCACACTACGCATGTGTGCACGGCGTGCAAGTTTGCGTGCTGTGCTGTCCTGCACACCGTGCAGCGGTTTCAGTCGGCGGGCCGCGCCCGGAGTTCGATCGCGATCTGCGAGGCGTCGAGGTTGGCCAGGGCCTCCTCGAGGGCGTCCGCGTCGAAGGTCCCGTCGTCGCGCGCGTCGAGCAGGGCGGCGCGCTGCGCCTCGAGGACCGCGACCCGCCACCGGACCTGCGCCTGCACGGTGTCGGCGCGGGGTTCGCCCTCGGCCGGCACGGGTTCGGGGATGCCCTCGGCCGCCGTACGCACGAGGGCGAGCAGCCGGGTGCGGTCGGCCTCGCGCTGCTCGGCGGCGTCCTCCGCGGCGTCCGGGTCGGGCGGGGGCGCGAGGAGGCCCAGCAGCGGGCCGATCGTCCCGCCCTGGACCAGCAACGACAGCGTGGCGACCGTGAAGGCGACGAGCACGAGCACCGAGCGCTGCGGGGTGCCCTCGGGCAGGGTCTGCGCCGCGGCGACGGTCACCGCGCCCCGCATCCCGGCCCACACCACGGTCGTGCCCTCCCGCCAGCCCAGCGGCTGGCGCAGGAAGTAGTCGATGTCGGCGACGACCTGGGTCACGCGGGTGGCGAACCGGTCGAGCTGGCGCCGTGACGGGCTCCGTCGGCGCCGATTGACCTCGGCGAAGGCCTCCTGCCGGCCCTCGGGGGTGTCGATCCGGCCCCGCATCTCCTGCATGCGGTCGCGCAGCTGCCCGCTGCGCCGGGACCGGAGCGCGAGGACCTTCAGCAGCGGGGCGACGTAGGCCGCGCGCACGAGCACCGTCAGGACGAGCGCCACCACGGCGACGAGGACCGCCGTCCCGACACCCGCGTGGTCCCGCTCGACGGACTCGACGATCGACCGCACCTGCAGACCCATCGTCAGGAAGACCGCGCCCTCGAGGACCAGCTCGACGGTGCGCCAGTTCTGGGTGTCCGACAGACGGTTCTGCACCGACAGGTCGCGGGGGGCGCGGATGCCGGTGACGAGGCCCGCGAGCACGGCGGCGACCAGGCCCGAGGCCTCGAGGAGCTCGGCAGGGACCGACGCGAGGAAGGGGACGGCGAACGAGATGACCGTGGTGACGGTCGGGTCGGCCACCCGGCGACGGACCGCGAGGGCGAGGCGCCCGACGAGGACGCCGATCACCACCGCGACGGCGACGGAGTACGCGAACGTCCCCAGCGCGCCCCAGAAGGAGAAGGCCGCGGCCGTCGCGACGATCGCCGTCCGCAGGATGACCAGCGCCGTGGCGTCGTTGAGCAGGCTCTCGCCCTCGAGCATCGCGACGACCCGCCGGGAGGTCGGCGTCCGGCGGATGATCGAGGTGGCGACCGCGTCGGTGGGGCTGACGATCGCGCCGAGCGCGGCGCCCCACGCGAATCCGAGGCCGGGGATCACCAGGGAGAAGAAGAGGCCCAGGACCAGCGAGCTGGCGACGACGAGCACCACCGACAGTCCGCTGATGGCCCCGAACTCCCGGCGGAAGTTCATCGCCGGCATCGACACCGCGGACGAGTAGAGCAGTGGCGGCAGGACGCCCTCGAGGATCCACTCCGGCTCGATCTCCACGCCCGCGAACAGCGGCAGGAAGCTCGCGCCCACCCCGACCACCACGAGCACGAGCGGGGCGGCCACCCCCAGCCGCGGACCGACGACGGCCGCCGCGGCGATCACGACGAACCCGGTCACCAGCACGACGAGCAGTTCCGTCACGCGGGCAGCCTCGCAGGCGCCGGACGCGCCGGAGGGCTCAGCCCCGGGGCGGGAACGTCGCCGGCTGCAGGTCCAGGGGGTTGATGTAGTCGCGGTACCGCACGACGAGGTCGCCGTCGAAGGTCACCACGGCGACGTAGGAGACCGCCGCCGGGCTGCCGTCGGCGAAGTGGCCCGTCGACGACCACTCGGCCGTGAGGGTGTCCGCTCCCTCGTGGATCCGCAGGTCGTGCATCCCGCCGTCGAGCGTGAGGATGTCCGGCACCTGGCGCATCCAGGTCTCGATGGCTGCCCGCCCCTCGACCTTCCTCGGCATCCCCTCCGGGGCGAAGGGGAACTCGTGCACGGCGTCGTCGGCGTACATCGCCATGAAGGTGTCGACGTCGGCGCGGTGGAAGGCGTCGAGGCTCTCGGTCAGAAGCCGGGCGCGGGTGCTCGTCGCCGTGGTCACGGCATCCTCCTCACAATCCGAAACGAGACGGCCTCGTTCCGTTCGAGATCGACGGTAAGGCACCTCTCAGTGGAACGCAACCGTATCGTTCCGGTATGGTGGAGCCATGGCGGAGACCCGGACGGTGACCGGCGGAGCGGCGCTGCGACCGAGCGTCACCGACGCGATCGTCGGGGCGGCGTTCGCGGAGCTGGCGGACGCGGGCTACGCCCGGCTGTCGATGGACGCGGTGGCGCGGCGGGCCGGGGTCGGCAAGGCGGCCCTCTATCGGCGCTGGCCGTCCAAGGAGGCGATGCTCGTCGACCTCGTCCGACAGTCGGTCGCGGACACGCTGCCCCCGGTCCCGTCCACGGGCGCCCTCGCGAGCGACCTGCGCGAGCTGCTCGGCACGCTGCGCGACCAGGTCGCCGCCCCGATGGTCGCCGCGATCGGCCCGACGCTCTTCGCCGAGCTCGCGCACACGCCGGCGCTGGCGGAGGTGCTGCGGACGGACGTGGCCGTCCCCCGCAGGGTGGCCGGGGAGACGGTGGTGCGGGCCGCGGTCGCGCGCGGCGAGCTCCCCGACGCCGTCGACGTCGACCTCGCCGTGGATCTGCTGATCGCGCCGCTCCTGTTCCGCGTCCTCGTCGTGCGGGAGCGGTACGACGACGCCGATCTGGACACCCTCGCCGTGGCGGTCGAGGCGGCGGTGCGCGCGACGGCCCGGGCCTGAATGCGAGCGACGGTGTCGGACCCCGTCGATACGCTCGGGACGATCCGGACATCAGGGAGTGGCATGGACGTGGCGATCGAGGTCGCCGGGCTGGTCAAGCGCTACGGCGATCTCACCGCACTCGACGGTGTCGATCTGCAGGTTCCGCGTGGAACCGTGCTCGGGCTGCTCGGACCCAACGGCGCGGGGAAGACGACCATCGTCCGCATCCTCACCACGCTGCTGCAGCCCGACGCGGGGCGGGCGACGATCGACGGGGTCGACGTGCTCGTCCGGCCGCGCGAGGTCCGGCGGCGGCTCGGGCTGTCGGGGCAGTACGCGGCGGTCGACGAGTACCTCACGGGGTTCGAGAACCTCGACATGATCGGGCGGCTCTACCACCTCGGGCGGCGCCGCAGCCGGGAGCGGGCGCGGGAGCTGCTCGCCCAGTTCAGCCTCTCCGACGCCGGGGACCGTCCGGCCCGGACCTACTCCGGCGGCATGCGCCGGCGTCTCGACCTCGCGGGGGCGCTGGTGGCCGCTCCCCCGGTGCTGTTCCTCGACGAGCCGACCACCGGGCTCGACCCGCGCAGTCGCACCGAGATGTGGGGCGTGATCCAGCAGCTCGTCGCGGGCGGCACCACGCTCCTGCTCACCACCCAGTACCTGGAGGAGGCCGACGTGCTGGCCGACGACATCGTCGTCATCGACCACGGCCGGGCCATCGCCCGCGGGACGGCCGACCAGCTCAAGGCCCAGATCGGGGGCGAGCGCCTCGAACTGACCGTCTCCGACGCCGGGCGGCTCGACGAGGCACGGCGGCTCGTCACCCCGCTCGGGGTCGCGCCGGCGGTCACCGACGAGCACCGGCGGTCCCTGACGATGCCCGTGGCCGGCGGGGTGAAGGCGTTGCGGCAGGCGCTGGACCTGCTCGAGGCCGAGGGTCTCGACGTCGACGACGCCGGGGTCCGCCGCCCCACGCTCGACGACGTCTTCCTCACCCTGACCGGCTCGACCACCTCCGGGGAGGACGGCGCGTGAGCACGCTCGACGTGGTGAACGACGCGGCCGTCGTCGCCAAGCGCAACCTCATCAAGATCAAGCGGGTGCCCGACCTGCTGGTCTTCACCACGCTCTCGCCGATCATGTTCGTGCTGCTGTTCGCCTACGTCTTCGGCGGCGCGATCGATCCGAC
This sequence comes from Actinomycetospora sp. NBRC 106378, assembly GCF_030269685.1. Taxonomy (GTDB): domain Bacteria; phylum Actinomycetota; class Actinomycetes; order Mycobacteriales; family Pseudonocardiaceae; genus Actinomycetospora. Next base: position 150,414 of record NZ_BSTT01000002.1, on the reverse strand, counting down.
CGGGGGTGGGGCGGCCTACCGCGAGTTCCTCATCGCGGGGATCTTCGCCCAGACCGTCGTCTTCGGGGCCACCAACACCGGAGCGGGCCTGGCGGACGACGTCAAGAAAGGCATCATCGACCGGTTCCGGTCCCTGCCGATGGCGCCGTCGGCGGTGCTGACGGGGCGGACGCTCTCCGACGTCGTGAACAACGTGCTGGTGCTGATCGTCATGTCGATCACGGGTCTGCTCGTGGGCTGGCGGATCCACACCGGACCGCTCGAAGCACTGTGGGGCTTCGTCCTGCTGCTGATCTTCGCCTACGCCGTCTCGTGGATCATGGCCTGGCTGGGCCTGCTCATCCCGAGCCCCGAGGTCATCAACAACGCCTCGTTCATCGTGATCTTCCCGCTGACGTTCGTCGCGAACACCTTCGTCCCGCTCGACACGCTGCCCGGGCCGCTGCGGGTGTTCGCGGAGTGGAACCCGGTCTCGGCGGTGACGCAGGCGGCGCGGGAGCTGTTCGGCAACCCCGACCCGAACCCGACCGCGACGGTCTCGCAGGCGTGGTCGCTGCAGCACCCGCAGCTGTACACCCTGATCTGGGCGGTGGCGGTCGTCGCGGTGTTCGCCCCGCTCGCGAGCGCGCAGTACCGCCGGGCCGCGAGCCGCTAGTTCCTGACCGCTAGTTCTTCACGGCTAGTTCTTCACGGCGCTGACGATCGCGGCGACCAGCAGACCGACGAGCAGCAGCAGGAGGGCCACCGGGCTCAGGACGCCGAGCAGGACGAGCCCGACGATGATCGCGATCTTCGGGCCGGTGCCGAGCGCGCCCCACGCGCCCTTCATCGCGCCGACCACCGGGTTCTTCCCCGCCATCAGCGCATTGCCCGCCCCGAAGATCGCCCCGAGCTTCAGGCCACCGCCCGAGGCCATCTTCTCGACCTGGTCGGAGAGGTCGTCCACCTTGTCGGCCGCGATCCCGGCGAGGCGGTCGATCACCGCCACCGCCAATCGCTCGCCACAGGTCTTGAGGCGTTCGCCGGCATTGAGGTCCGCGACGGCGGTGGCGACGGTCATGGGTTGGACGCTATCCGTCGGGCGAGGATGTGGAACTCCGCCGAGAGCAGGCCGCCCGAGGTGGCGACCGGCGCAACGGCGTTGGTTGTCGGGGGGTCGTGCCAGGGTGTCGGCGTGGGTGAGCGGCCGGACGTTCCCGGGGAGTTCGTCGAGCGGATCGACCGCGTCCTGGCCGCCTGGCCGGACGTGCGACAGGAGCCCGCGTGGGTCGGCACCCGGTGGAAGGTGCGCGCCGCGACGGTCGCGCACGTCTTCGGCGGCGAGGACGGCCTGTTCCGCGTCACCTTCCGCGGGGAGCCCGACGAGGTCGCGGCGTTCCACCACATGGGTCCGCCCTACTTCACGGTCTCGTGGGGCTCCAACGTCATCGGCCTGCTGATCGACGACCACAGCGACTGGGACGAGCTCGCCGAGCTGTTGCAGGATTCCTACCGCATCCAGTCCTGAAACAGGACCATCGTGTTAGTTTTCCGCCATGGAGACGCTGCTCGACGGCCTGGCCATGGTGGAGGGCGCGCGCTGGCACGACGGTCGGCTGTGGTTCGCCCACTGGGGCGTCGGTGAGGTGATCGCGGTCGGGCTCGACGGGACGGCCGAGGTGGTCGCCTCCGGGCCGGCGCAGATGGGGTGGGCGTTCGACTGGCTCCCCGACGGGCAGCTCGTCACCACCGGCGACGCGGTCCGTGTGGGCGCGACGGTCCTGCGCGACGCCGGCGCCAACGAGGTGGTGGTCGACCCGCGCGGGCACGTCCTCGTCGACGGGATCGACGGCGGCTTCTCCTTCACCGAGCCCGGCTGGATCGACCTCGTCTCCCCCGACGGCACGTCCCGTCGCGTCGCCGATGACATCCGCTTCCCCAACGGGATGGTCGTGACGCCCGACGGCTCGACGTTGGTGATCGCCGAGTCCGTCGGCGGGTGTCTGACGGCCTTCGACCTGCACGACGACGGGTCGCTCGGCGGCCGACGGGTGTGGGCGGAGGGACTCGGCCCGGACGGCATCGCCATCGACGCGGAAGGTGGGATCTGGTCCCAGACCGCCGACACCTTCGCCCACAGCGGCGACCCGTCGGCGCCCGCCGGGGCCGTGGTCCGGGTACTCGACGGCGGGACGGTCACGCACCGCATCGAGACCCCGATGCCCTGCTTCGCCTGCGCCGTGGGCGGCGGGAAACTGTTCCTGCTCTGCAACGAGTGGGAGGGCATCGAGAAGGCCGCGGAGGTCGTCGCCCGGCGGTCGTCGCGCGTCTTCGTCGTGGACCTGGACGACGTGCCGCGGGTGTGACGACGGGCCTCAGGACCGGATGGTCTGCGCCGGATCCGCGAACACGGCGTCGTCGACCCGCCGGCCGAGGCGCTGGATCAGACCACTCCCCCACAGCACCGCGCCGAGCAGCACCATCAGTCCTCCGGCGAGCGCGCCCGCCACCGTGACGAGACCGAGCGGCGGCACGGAGATCGGGTCCGGGGTGCTGGGCGGCGACGCCACGGTCACCGCCACCAGAGAGGGGTTCGAACCGAACGTCTCGGCCGAGGTGATCGCGGCGGCGACGGCGCCCGTGACCGCCGCGTCGTCGGCGGTCGCCTCGGCCGGGGTCGCGGCACGGACCGCGAGCGAGAGCACCGTCGTGCCGTCGACCGGGGTCGCGCGGACGACCTGCTGCAGCGCCGGGACCGTCGTACCGAGCTGCGCGGCGACCGGGGCGAGCACCGTGTCGTCCGTGGCCAGCTGCGCGTAGGTGGCCATGCGCGCCGAGACGTACTGGTCCTCGGTCGACGCGGCGTCCGCCGACGACTGACCGAGCGCACCGTCGGAGACCAGCAGCTGCGAGGTCGAGCTCACCGGCGTGTGGTCGAGATGCAGGTCGGCGAGCAGACCCACCGCGGCGCCCACCACGATCCCGACCACCACGACCCACCGCGCCCCGCGCACACTGCGCCGGATCCGCCCTTCGTTGCCCATGCGCACGAGTCTCCGCGCCGTTCGTGTTCGTTCCGTGAGTCGAGGGGCGTCACGAGCTGTGGATCCGCTGAAGAAGGTCACAGGTCCGGGGCCCGCACCAGGCTCCTCTCAGCCGCGCACACGACGGTGACGGCCATGTCCCGTCACGCCGGCGTGTCGCTCCTCGAGGGCTGGCTCCCGCTCACCGCCCAGCTCGTCGCGGCCGTGCTGCTGCTGGTCCTCGCCGCCTGGTTGCTCCGCCGCGCGCGACCGGCGCGCGTGGCCGTCGTGGTGGTGCTCGCCCTCGTCGCGGCGGCTGCCGCCGTGGGGTGGGCGTGGTGGTCGCTGCGGGACCAGGACCTCGCGACCGACCCGCCGCCGCCCGGGCTGTGGGTGTGGACCGGCGTCGGCGCGGCCGCCCTCGTGCTGCTGGTCGTCAGCGGGGTCCGGCACGGATGGTCCCGGCGCGCCCTCGCGGTGGTCACCGCCGTCCTCGCCGTGCTCTGCGTGGGGCTGCAGGCCAACGAGTGGGTCGGCTACTTCCCGACCGTCGCGGAGGCGTGGAGCCAGCTCAGCGCCGGCCCGCTGCCCGACCAGGTCGATCCCACGGCACTCTCCGGGATGCGCGGCACCAGCCGCACCGCCGGCGTCGTCGTGCCCATCACCAGTCCCGACGACATCAGCCACTTCACGCACCGGACCGAGTACGTCTACCTGCCGCCGGCGTGGTTCGCCCCGGGCACGCCGGCGCTGCCGGCGCTGATGATGATCGGCGGCGAGTTCACCAGCCCGACCGACTGGATCCGCACCGGCAAGGCGGTCGACGCCGCCGACACCTACGCCCGCGCCCACGGCGGCCTGGCGCCCATTCTCGTCTTCGCGGACTCGACCGGCTCGTTCCGCAACGACACCGAGTGCGTGAACGGACCGCGCGGCGACGCGGCGACCCACCTCGTCGACGAACTACGGCCCTACGTGGTCACCCACTTCGGCGCGGGCGCCGCGCCCGGCCGGTGGGGTGTGGTCGGGTGGTCGACGGGCGGGACGTGCGCGGTCGACCTCGGCGTCACCGCGCCGCAGGCCTTCGGCACCTTCGAGGACATCCAGGGCGACCTCGCGCCGAACGCGGGCGACCCGGCCCAGACGCTGGCCGAGCTCTACGGCGGGAACGCCGCCGCCGAGGCCGCCTTCGACCCGGCCACGGTGCTCGCGCACCACGCGCCGTACCCGGACTCGGCCGGCTGGTTCGCCGACAACCCGGCGACCACGACACCCCGCCGGGCCGGGACCACACCCTCGACCACCACCGCCGATCCACGCGCCGGCCTGGGCGGCCGCAAGGACCCGGCGCCCGCGAGCATGCAGGGCCAGCAGGCGAGCGAGGCGCGGACCCTGTGCGCCGAGGCGTCCGCCCGGGGCATCAGCTGCACCGTGCACGTCAGCCCGGGGAAGCACACCTGGCAGTTCGCGCACGCGGCCTTCGTGACGGCGCTGCCGTGGCTGGCCGGGCGGCTGGGTCTGCCCGCCACGGCCGGAGCGGCCGTGTGACGGCCGTCGGTCCCACTGCCGTCGTACCCCGGTCGTCCTACGGTGCGCGCATGAGCCGAACGGACGGACCCGGCGAGCCCCCCGCCCCGGGGCTCGGGCGTCGCCCGCTGCTGCAGGGCTGCCTCGCCGGCGGGGCGGCACTCGTGGGCCTCGGGGTCGTCTCCGCGTGCGGTGGTCCCCAGACCACGCCCTCGGTGCCGGCGCCCGGACCGCTGGCCACGCTGGACCAGGTGCCCGTCGGCGGCACCGTGGTCGTGAACAGCCCGAACGGCGCGCCGGTCGCCCTGGTCCGGCCGAACGCCGCCACGGTGATCGCACACAGCGCGATCTGCACCCACCAGGGCTGCAGCGTCTCCCCCGCCGGGGCGACGCTGGCCTGCCCCTGTCACGGGTCGGTGTTCGACGCCGCGACAGGGGCCGTGGAGCAGGGACCGGCGGACCGGCCCCTGCCGGCGATCGCGGTGCAGATCCAGGGGCAGTCCGTCGTCGTGACGTAGGCGGTCAGTTCTTCTTGGTCAGCGTCACCAGCTTCGTCGAGCCACTGCCCGAGTTCTTGCCCGACGACGAGCTCGTGCCCGACGACGAACTCTTGCTGCCCGACGACGCGTCCTTGCTCGAGGACCCCGTGCTCGAGGACCCCTTGTTGGAGGACCCCGTGCTCGACGACCCGGTGCTGTTCGAGGCCTTCTGCGCCGCGGAGGACGACGACGAGGTCTTCTTCGGCGGGGCGGTCGGAAGGTCGAGCGTCAGGTCGATCTTGTTCGGCGCGTAGGTGAACGAGTAGTACTTCCCGCTCACACAGAACGTGTGGCCGTTCCGGTTCGCTGCGTAGGCGGGACCGCCACCGCAGGTGACCGAAGCCGGCTTCCCGTTCTGGGCGCTTGAAGCGGTGGCCGTCGCGTTCTTCCCTGCGTAGGCCACCGACTTGTCGTGATCGGTCGCCGACGCCCGCGCCGTCGAGTTGTCCCCGGCCGCCGTCGCCTTCGCCGTGCTGTCGTCCGACGCCGCCGACCCCGCCGTCGAATTCGCACCCTTCGCCTCGGACGTGGCGGTCGAGTTGGTCGACGCCGCCGAGGAGGCCTTCGACGAGGAACCCGAAGCGGTAGAGATGGCCTTCGAGGCGTCCACGGCGGTCGACGACGCCTGCGCCCCGTCCCCCGGCGCGTCCGCAGTAGCCGTCGAGTCCTTCGCCCCCGAACTCGCGGCCGCCCCGGTCGGGCTGCCGGTCGTCGAGGTCGCGCTGCTGCGCCCGGACGCGCTCGCCGCGGCCGGCCCGCCCGACGACGTGGTCGACGCGGTCGCGGGGGGCTCGGGGTCGTCGTCGAACCCGCCACCGCTGGCGCTCGCGGTGCTCGGGCTGCCGTCGTTCTGCGTGCCGGCGGCGCCGGCGCCCGCCCCGCCGAATTGCTCCGAATCATTGCTTGAGCTCGCGCCCGCGCCTGCGCCCGCGCCCGGGGAGACGTAGGAGGGGTCGGGGTTCGCCGTGGCTGTGGCGCTGGTGTTGCTCGTGGTGCCACGTCCGGTGGCCGTGCCGGGGGCCGTCGAGGTCGCCGCGGTCGCCGCGGGCAGCGGCGCCGTCGCCGGGCCGCCTCCGCTGCTCGCGGCGGCCGCCGCGGACGCGGATGCCTGGGTCGGGGTGGTCCCGGTGGCCGGCGTGTAGGTCGCGGCCCCCGCGCCCGAGGATCCCGCCCCGCGGGTCGTCCCGGAGTCGGTGGCCGACCCGGAGGCGGCGCTGCCGGACGTCGTCCGGCTCGACCCCGCCGACGGCCCGGTGGCGCCGGTGCCGGAGGCGTCGGCCTGTGTGCCGTCGCCCGCGGTGCAGACCGCCCGCCCGTCGGTTGCGGTGCACGTCTCGCCCATCGCGACCAGCGGGAGGCCCGCCGTCGTCGCCGCGGCGAGCACCAGGGCGCTCAAGCCCATCGCGGTCCGGGTACGGACCGGGTTCCAGGCAGCCATGCTTCGTACGCCCCCATGACGTCGAGTCGTTCGAGGCGTCCCCGCACGACCTCGGCATCACCGGATCGGACCCGTGGTGCGCACAGAGTGTGCGAACGGATCTCCGTCCCGTACCTAGTAATTCTTCCCAGGGTTCGGCGCGCGGCGACTGGACGTCGGGCGAATTCTCCCGAACAGCTCCTGACGACGGATTCGGGCCACTACCGTGAGCTGTCGTGACCGAGCCGGTGCCGCCGGGGCTGTACACCCAGCCTCCCCAGGGTCCGCCCCCGTGGCTGCCCGCGCGCCCGCTGCAGGCATCCGACCCGACCGTCCTCACCACCGGGCAGGTCGTCCCTCGCGAGGCCATGCCGGTCACCCCGGCTGCCGACGCGTTCACGGTCGACCTCGAAGCCGCACCCGGGGTGCTCCGCGAGCTGTACGCCGCTCGCGACGAACTGCAGCAGGTGCGGATGGATGCTCTGCGCTTGAGGCAGATCGATCCCGGAACACAGGACGAGGTCAGCCGGGACGCCGCAAGCGTTCTTGGGGCCATCGCGGCTGGAGGTTCCGGATCTCTGGTCGAGGCGGTCAACGGAGGCATCGCGCGACTCGGACAGCTCATCGGCGCGCTGGAAGCAGAACTGGCTAGCTATCAAGCGGCCGAACAGGAGAACCGTGGGCGTCTGCTCTAGCGCGCTCTTCCTGGCCGTGCTTCTGGGTTTGGCTGGATGTAGCGCACCAACCGGGCCGGCACCGCCCCCATCCTTACCTGAACGCTTTGGAGCACCAGTGGTCGAGCGTCCGCTGGACGTGAGCAGCATATTCGACGATCCGTGCCGCCAACTCACCCTTAGCGAACTCGGCCAGCTCGCAATCGTCGAGGAAGGCAATCGACGAACCTACTTGGGCGACAGCGAATGTCGATGGAACTCGAAGCGAGGAGACATTCTCGCCTTGTCCGTGGATCAGAACCGGGACCTGCTGGCAGATACTTATCGTGCCCGTGCCCTCACTATCTTCCAACCGGTCGTCGTGGCCAGCTACCCCGCCGTGCGGGAGATGACCAAGCCCGAGGACAACAACTGCATCGTCACGGTGGGACTGGGCCCGAAGCAGGCTCTGCGGGCGGACTGGACCGGCCTCGGGACCTTGAAGCCCGGCGACCCCGACCCGTGCGAGCGCGCCGAGACCGCTGCGGCGCAGGTGATCCGGAAGCTGCCGCCGCAGTCCTGACCTTCTCGGGCCAAGATCCCATCGGGCGGGGCGAAGCGTTCGCTGAGCGACCACTTCGCTCCGCAGAACGAGATCTTGGGCCGCCTCGCGCCACCACCCGACCCGAACAGCCCGCCGTCAGGCAGGCCGGGAGTCGCGGAGCGAGAACCGCATCCCGTCCCCCGGCGGGACGGAGAACCCGGGCGCGCGGCCGGGCACGACGTCGAGCAGAACCCCAGCCGGCGCGGAAGTGCGCGTGCGGCTGGCTGGCCTGCTCGTAGATCTCGACGCCCTGCACCGAGCCGAGCAGCACGTCCCGTGAGCCGACCCGCAGCTCGCCGACGGCGAAGGCCTGCGGTGTGCCGGCCTCCTCGGCCCCGCCCGCGATGTGCAGCACGATCCCGCCGTGCTCACGGCGCAGGCGCTCGAGCGCCTCGACGGCCGCGGGCGTCGCGTGGATCTGACACAGGGGCCGGCTCATCCCGTGAGCATGCAGCTCACTCCCCTGGCGGCGCCAGCTCGTGCCGGGCCGACAGCCAGTCGACGATCTGACGACCCGCGAGCTCGTTCCCCGTCGGCTCCCCCGCAGCGATCGCGCCGCCGAAGTGGGTGCCGCGCACGCTGGCGTGCGTGAGGTCGGACGCCCCGAGCGCGGACACCATGCGCTGCGAGTCGGCCGGGAAGGCGGCCTGGTCGCCGCTGAGCTCGACGAACAGCGTCGGCACCCGGACGCCCGGCGCGCAGCGGACGAAGTCGGCGTTCGACGACAGCCCCGACCAGGTCGACAGCCACGCCTCTGGCGTCGTCAGGCGGCAGAACCCGATCTGCCCGTAGTTGATGAGGTCCGGCCGTGACCCGAACAGCGACCCGTACGGCCGGTCGCTGGGGTCGAGCGACAGGTCGACGCACCGCGGATCGGCGTCGGTGCGGAACACCGTGATGATCTCCGGTGCCAGCGCGCGACGACGGTCGGCGGGTGCACCCGTGCGCTTGTGCACGGCGCGCGCCTCGGCCGCCCGGGCGAGCGCCGCGTGGGCCCGCGCGTCGATGCGGGCGACCCGGTCGCGTTGCGCCGCCCGGTACCGCTCGAGGAACTCGGGCGCGTACGACGAGCTGGTCGGCGGCTCGGCGAAGCCGTTGCGCGGGTCGAACGGGTCCAGGTCCGACACCGCGGCGAATGGGTCGGTCTCGTCGGCGACCGACGGGTCGATGCAGCCGAGCAGCAACCGCCCCTGACCGGGATGCGGCGCCAGGAAGACGGCGGCGTCGACCGGGGGCAGCAGAGCCTCACCGAGCTTCGTCGGGCGTCCACCCGGCGTCGTCGCGATCCGATCGGGACCAGCCAGGCCGGCCTGCTCCGCGTAGAACGCGAACAGCGTGCCGCCGCCCGAGTGCCCGAGGGTCACGACCGACTCGAAACCACGGTCGCGCAGGAACGCCAGACCGGCCGCGACGTCGAGCAGCGCCTGCTCGTGCACCAGCGTCAGGTCGTTGTTCACCGACCGCGTGTGCTGGGTCCACACCGCCGCGCCCGCGTGCAGCAAGGGCGGCACGAGCGGGTGGTGGGTCACGTCCTGCCGGGGGTGCATCAGGCAGACCACGGTCCGCGCGCCCGGGACGGTGGCGAGCACGCCGCGGACGGAGGCGCCGTCCGCCGTCGTCAACTCGTGGACGCTCGTGGTCGTGGCCCCGGGGCGCTCGTCGGCCGCGATGTAGCGACCCGCGCCGAGGCGCGTGGGCGCGCTCATGCCGGGTCGACCTGCAGGGCGTTCTTGTCGTGCTGCACGATCTGCCCGCCGGCCACGCCCGCGACGCAGCTGTACCAGACCGCGTGTCGGCAGCCGGTGGCCCGGCGGTCGATCACGATCGGCCCGTCGGCGGTGATCTCGAAGTACGGGCCGATCTTGCCGACGGTCGCGCCGGCCTCGGCCGCCACCTTCGCGACCGTCGTGTTCTCCGGGACGTCGAGGACGTAGAGCGCGGTCATACCTGCGCCGCCTCCCAGTCCGCGGCGCGCTCGACGATCAGCTCGGCCTTGCGGGCGAGGAGCTTGCCGAACGACGGGTCCGGCGCGGTGACCACGTCGATCAAGGCATCGATCGTCAGGTTCGCGTCGAGGTCCTCCTGCGGCGTCACCGGACGCATCGCGCGGGTGAACTCGACCATGTAGCCGTTGGGGTCGTGCGTGTAGATCGACTCGATCGTCTCGTGCTGGATCTGCATCTCGACCGGCCACGTCGAGTCGTCGAGCCGGCGCCGGTACTCCAGCAGGTCGGCCTCGTCGTCGACGTGGATCGCGAGGTGACGCGACCGCACGAAGAACTCCGGCACCTCCGGCCCGAACCCGGCGTACACGTCGCCGCGCTCGTGCGCGTGCTGGGGCTCCAGGCCGAAGTAGTAGAAGAACGCGATCCGGTCGTCGTTGCCGATGTCGAAGAAGAAGTGGATGAAGTCGGGGTGGTTCTCCGGACCCCAGCCCGCGGCGCAGATCGAGTGCACCACCGGGAAGCCGAGGACGTCGCGGTAGAAGCGGACGGTCCCAGCGGGATCGAACGTCGGGAACGCCGCGTGGTCGACACCGCGGACCTTGTGCTCCAGTGCCATGACCCCAGACTAGGAGTCGTCTACGCTCGCGTCAATCTTTCGACGGCGACGTCGTGATGATGCGTTCGAGGTAGTCCAGGTCCTGCCGGAGCAGGCTCAGCGCCGCGGCGGGATCGTCGGGACGCGGGGTCTCGGGGAGCCGGTCGGGAGCCTGGGCCACCATCGCGACGGCCATCTCCGCCATCTGCTCCCCGACCTCCTCGGGCGACTGCACACCCCCCGGCCGGAACCACCACGCGACCCAGTTGCACATGCCGATCAGCGCGAGCGCCGTCGTCCGCACCGGGCGCGGCCGGAACTCACCGCTGCGGATCCCCTCGTCCACGACGCGGACGAACCCGTCCAGCACGCGTCGCTTCGCCGCCTGGTGGGCGCCGGCGAGGTCGTCGGGCAGCTCCGACTCCGACCGGATCACGAGCTGGAACCGCGCCGCGTGCCGGGCCTGCTGGCCCGCGATCAGCCGGACCAGCTCGCGCAGCTTGGTCACCGCGTCGAGGTCGCGGTCGGCGATCTCCTCGGTCGCCGCGGCCGGCGCCTCGGTGATCTCGGTGACGAGCCGCGCGAGCAGCTGGTCCTTGTTCTTGACGTAGTAGTACAGCGACGGCCGGGTCATCCCCATGGCGTCCGCGATGTCCTGCAGGCTCGTGCCCGCGAAGCCGCGCTCGGCGAACAGCCGGGTCGCCTGCTCGTAGATCTGCGCCTCCACGAGTTCCCGACGAGGCCGCCGCACCGGGGTCTCGTCCGGGGAGGGCTCGGGCAGGCTCATGACCCGCGACCTTACGGAGCACGCACGCTGGCGGATCGGCCGCCGCGCGACTTACCATTGGTCAATGGCACAGAACACGGGTCAGGACGCGGGCGTCACGTTCATCAACATCTTCGAGATCGACCGCGACGACGTGGAGACCTTCAAGGCCGGCTGGCAGCAGCTGGCGGCGATCATGGCCGCGGCGCCGGGCTTCCGGGGCGCCCAGCTCCACGAGGCGGTGAACGACGAGGCCCGGTTCCAGCTGGTCAACATCGCGCGCTGGGACAGCGAGCAGGCCTGGCGGGACGCCTCCACGAACCCGGCGATGCGCGAGGCGGCGACCCGCTTCGGCACCGACCCGACCGCGCCGCGCCCCGACCAGTACCCCGGCCTCTACCGCCCGACCGTGTCGTTCACGCCGGGGAGCTGAGCCCCACGGCGTCGAGCACCCGGTCCAGGCCGCGCTCGAAGAGCTCGTCGTCGGAGGACCCCTCGTCGAGGAAGCCGGACGAACCGAGGGTGGGGTAGAGGTCGGCCCGACCAGCGATGAACTGGCGCACCTGCACCATCACGGCGGGGTCGTCGAGGCGTCGCCAGGACGAGTCGTTCATCGCCGTCCCGATGACGACGTTGGAGAGCAGCTTCGTCGCGACCTGCAGGTCGACGCCCGACAGACCTGCGCGCACCAGCGTCGCCTGCAGGAACTCGATCCGCGCGAGCACGTTCGGCCCGAGGAGCGGGCGCCCGAGCAGCGCCGACGACCATGGGTGGCGCAGCATCGCCGACCGCCAGTCGACGAGCAGGGCGCGCGCCGCGGCCCGCGGCTCCCCGCCGGAGGGGACGGGCACCTCGCCCAGGACGTGGTCGACGGCGAGGTCGAGCACGTCCTCCTTGGTGCGGACGTGCCAGTAGAGCGCCGTCGAGGTGACGTCCAGGCGCTGCGCGAGCCGGCGCATCGTCAGCCGCTCGGCCCCGTGCTCGTCGAGCTCGGCGACCGCTGCGGTGACGATCCGCTCCACGCTCAACGGCTCGGCCCGCCGTGCACTGGCCGCCGGCTGGTCGCGCAGCCACAGGACGTCCTTGGTCACGACCGCAGGTTATCGTGCGCCTACCTCGACTTACCAGTGGTAAGTTCCTGATCGAGGGAAGGGGCGGCCATGAGAGCAGCACGGTTCGAGCAGTACGGAGGGCCCGAGGTCCTCGAGATCGTCGACCTGCCCGACCCGCACCCGGGGCCCGGCCAGGTGCGCATCGCGGTCCGCGCCGTCGGGGTGAGCGCCTCCGACCCGAAGCTGCGCGCCGGCACGCTGAACTTCGGCGCACCACTGCCCTCGACGACGGGCGCCGAGGTCGCCGGCGTCGTCGACGAGCTCGGCGAGGGCGTCACCGACGTCGCGGTCGGCGACCGCGTGTTCGGCATCTCCGACGACCACGCCGGCGCCGCCGAGTACGCGCTCATCACCTACCGCGCCCCGATCCCCCGCTCGCTCGGGTTCGTCGACGCCGCGGGTCTGCCGGTCGCGCTCGAGACGGCCACGCGGGTACTCGACCAGCTCGAGGTCGGCGCCGGCACGACGGTGCTGCTCAGCGGCGCCTCCGGCGGGATCGGCAGCGTGGCGGTGCAGCTGGCGAACGCCCGCGGGGCCCGCGTGATCGGCACGGCGAGCGCGGCCAACCAGCACTACCTGCGCCTGCTCGGCGCCGAGCCGGTCGTCTACGGCGACGGCCTCGTCGACCGGGTGCGAGCCGTCTCCCCCGACGGCGCCGACGTGGCGGTCGACATTGCCGGCAGCGGGGTCCTCGGTGAGCTCATCGAGCTGACGGGCGGCGCCGACCGGGTCCTCACCGTGGCCGACATGGACGGCGCCACCACGCACGGCGTGCACTTCAGCAACGGGTTCGCCGACGGCAACGCCTTCCACGCCATGTCGACGATCGGCGAGCTGATCGACGCCGGCCGCTTCTGGCTCCCGGTCGAGCGCACCTTCCCGCTCGACGCGATCGCCGACGCCCACCGCTGGAGCGAGACCGGACGCGTCCGGGGCCGCCTCGCCCTGGTGGTCTGACGTGGCGCTCCCCGATCGGACCCGCGCGATCCACCTCGTCGCGCGACCGGACGGTGCCGTACGACCGGACGCCTTCCGCGTCGTCGACGTCCCGGTCGCTCCCCCGGCGCCCGGACGGCTGCTCGTGCGCGTCGAGCATCTCGGGCTCGCCGCCGTCCTGCGCGAGCGCATGGACGCCGACGCCGACCTGCCGTTCCCGCCGCTCGCCCTCGACGAGCCGGTGAACGGCCCCGTGCTCGGCACGGTGGTTCTTCCCGACGCCGGGTCGGTGCCGGTCGGCGCGCTGGTCGCCTTCCACGGGCCGTGGGCCGGGTACGCCGAGGTCGACGCCTCGTCCGTGAAGGTCCTCGACCCGGCCCTGCTGCCCTCACCCGAGTACCACCTGGCCACCGGCAACGGCGCGACCGCGCTCCACGGCGTGCGCGACGTCGCCGCGGTCGGTGACGGCGACGTCGTCGTCGTGACCGGCGCGGCCGGCGGCGTCGGCTCGCTCGCCGGGCAGATCGCCCGGCGGCTGGGGGCCGCGCGGGTCGTCGGTACGGCCGGGTCGGCGGAGAAGTGCCGGTGGCTCGTAAGCGAGCTCGGCTTCGACGTCGCCGTGGACTATCACGACGCCGGGTTCGCCTCCGCCCTGCGCGACGCGGCTCCCGAGGGGGTGACCGCCGCGCTGGACCTGGTCGGCGGCACCCAGCTCGAGGCGGCCGTCGCCGCGTCGGCTCCGCACGCCCGGATCGCGATCGGCGGAGCTCTCGCGGCCCAGCAGGCCGGTACGCCGTGGCCGCGGCTGGACACCCAGCGCGTGCTGCTGCACGGGATCCGCCTGCAGGGCTTCGCCCTCGCCCACGCCCCGCACGTCCTCGGGGAGTGGCCGGACCTCTTCGCCCGGTGGCTCGGCGAGGGCCTGGTCTTCACGCACACCGTCGTCGACGGCGGGCTCGACGCCGCCCCGCAGGCCCTGGTCGACCTGCTCGCCGGGCGATATCGGGGTCACGTGTCGGTGCGCGTGAACTGACCCGCCGTCACCATTGCCCATCGTCTCGGAAAGCGGCGGGAATACCGACGTCAATTGTCGGCAAGAACATCGACAAACGACTCGGACGCCGGACCGTCGCGCCCCTACCTTCTGTGCTGATCAGAACGGTGTCGGGAGTTCCCGGGGGGCAACGCGTGGACATCGGCGACCAGGTGTCGCGGCACGTCGGCGCCGACATCGAGCTCGTCGGCCGCTCGGCCGAGCTGACGGTGATCACCGAGGCATTGCGCGAGCACCGCGCCGTCGTCGTGGTGGGCCCGGCCGGGGTCGGCAAGACGCGCCTCGCCCGCGAGGCCGTCCAGGGGCTCGTCGGGAACGGGGAGCTCGGCGTCGCGATGGCGTCCCGAGCGGCGGCGGAGGTCCCGTTGGCCGCCCTGGCCCCGATGGTGACGGCGGACAGGACCGCCGCGCCGCACGTCGGGACGGTGCAGGGCGCCGTCGACGCGGTCCTCGACCACCGCGTCGTCCTGATCGACGACGCCCACTGCCTCGACGCGGTCTCCGCGGCGGTGGTCCACCAGGCCGTCGTCCGGGGCGGCGCCGGATTCCTCCTGACGGTGCGCACCGACACACCCTGCCCCGACGCGATCACCCTGCTGTGGAAGGACGACCTCGCGGCGCGGGTCGAGCTCGGTGCGCTCTCCGACGACGAGACGACGAGACTCGCCGAACAGCTCCTCGGTGGTCGGCTCGACGCCGCGGCCCGCCGTCGGCTCGTGGACATCACCGGTGGGAACGCGCTCTGGCTCCGCCACCTCGTCGAGGGCGAACGTGCGGCCGGGCGCCTCGTCCTCATGGCCGACCAGTGGCGGTGGCAGGGGCGCCCGGTCCTGTCGACGGCCCTCGACGAGCTGCTCTCCCGCCGGATCGGCGAGCTCACCGACGAGCAGCGGCAGGTCCTCGAACTCCTGGCCCTCGGTGAGCCGCTGGGCCTCGGCATGCTCGAGGGGCTCACCGCGGCGGACACCGTGGAGGAGGTCGCCGAGCGGGGCCTGATCGGGGTCCGCACCGACGGTGCGCGCACCGAGGTACGGGTCGCGCACCCGCTCTACGGCGAGCTGGTCCGAGCCCGGATGAGCGTGCCCCGGCTGCGCCGCATGCGTGGTCGGCTCGTCGACGCCCTCGCCGCCACCGGCGACCGCCGCACCGGGGACCGGCTCCGGCAGGCGGTCCTCGGGCTCGACAGCGACCGGACGGTCGACCCCGCCCTGCTGGGCGCCGCCGCGGCCCAGGCGGTCGGGCTCGGCGACGTCGACCTCGCCGAGCGGCTGTACCGCGCCGCCCGGGACTCCGGCGGCGGCTTCGACGCCCAGATCGGGCTGGGGCACCTCGTCATGTGGATGCACCGCGCGGACGAGGCGGAGGTCGAGCTCGCCCGCGCGACCGCCGCGGCCCGCACCCGCGCCGAGCGCAACCGGGCCGTGCTCGGCCGGACGCTGAACCTGTACTACAACGTCGTCCGGCCGGCCGAGGCGATAGCGCTGCTCGACGACCATCTCGCGACCGAGGACGGTGCGGGGTCGACCGATCTCCTGGGCCTCCGGGCGGTCCTGCACATGGTGAACGCCGAACTGCCCGCGGCCGAGGCGCTCGCCGGCCGGGTCGACGCCGACCCGACGTCCTCCCCGACGGCGCACGCCCTGGCGGGGTGGGCCCGGGTGGGGGTGCGGGCGTTCCGCGGGACCGGGCCGTCGGTCGAGGCGACCGCGGCCGCCGCGATCGCTGCGTCGGCCGACGCACCCGACGTCGTGGTGATGGGACCCAACATCGCGTTCATGGCGCTGGTCGGGCTCTGCCTGGAAGGGCGGATCGACGCGGCCCGCGAGATCGCGGTCCGGTTCCGCGCCGGTGAGGGCGACGCGGGTGCGGTCTTCGCCGTCTTCGTCGACGGCCGCATCGCCCTCGACACCGCCCGCCCCCGGAGCGCGGTGGACCTCCTGACGAGCGTCCGTCCGTCGTTCCCCGGGCACGGCGGCGGCTTCGGCGCGTGGATCGACCTCATGATCGCCGCGGCCGCCGCGATGGCCGGCGACGCGACGACGGCGGCCGCGGCCCTCGAGCAGGCGCGGGAGAACGAGCACCCGGGTTATCCGCTGCTCCTCCCCCAGCTCGGCTGGGCGGCGGCCTGGGTCGACGCGGCGAGCGGCGCCACCGCCACGGCCCTGGTCATCCTCGGCCGGGCGGCGACCGAGGCGGCCGCCTCCCAGCAGTACGCGACGGAAATCCTCATCCGGCACACCGCGGTCTGCTTCGGCGACCGCACCCAGGCCGCCCCGCTCGCCGCGCTGGCCCGGACGGTCGACAGCCCCCGCGCCCGCACCGCGGCCGACCACGCCGCCGCCTGGAGCGCCCGGGATCCGCGCGCGCTCCTGGCCACCTCAGCGGCGCTCGAGGACCTCGACCTGCTGCTCGTCGCGGCCGACGCCGCCGCCCAGGCCTCGGTCCTGCACTCCGCGGCGGGCGACCTCCCCGAGGCCGCGGCAGCATCCCGCCGGGCGACGGCCCTGGCCGAGCGATGCGAACGACCCCGCACCCCGGCGCTCACCGCCGCGTCCGCGCCGGTGTCGGTGAGCGCACGCGAGCGGGAGGTCGCGACGCTGGCGGCGGCCGGACTGTCCAACCGCGACATCGCCGAACGGATGGGTGTCTCGCTGCGGACGGTGGAGAGTCACATCTACCGCGCCTGCGCCCGGCTCGGGCTGAGCGGCCGGAGCGAGTTCGTGGCCGTGGTCGTGCCCCCGGAGGAGCCGCGGTGACACCACCCGGGCGGTGCGTCGTCCTCGTCCCCGTCGGGCACCACGTCGAACCCGACTGCGAACAGGGACTGCGCGCGCTCGAGGCGCGGGGCTACGAGGTCCGACGCGTCCGGGGCTACGCCGCGATCGACCAGGCGCGGAGCCAGATGGCGACCGACGCCCTGGCCGACGGCTTCGACGAGCTCCTCTGGATCGACGCCGACATCGTCTTCGACCCGGACGACGTGGAGCGCCTCCGCGCGTGGGAGCTCCCCGTCGTCGGCGGGATCTACCCGAAGAAGAACGCGCGGGCACTGGCGTGCCACCTGCTCGAGGGCACCACGAAGGTCCGCTTCGGTGGTCACGGCGGGCTCCTGGAGGTCCGGTACGCGCCGACGGGTTTCCTGCTGACCCGGCGCGCGGTCTACGAGCGGATCGCCGACGGGCTCCCGGTCTGCAACCAGCGCTTCGAGGCCCCGACGGTGCCCTACTTCCTCCCGCTCGTCGTCCCCGACGGCGACGGCCACTGGTACCTCGGCGAGGACTTCGCGTTCTGCGAACGGGCCCGCCGCGCGGGCTTCCCGATCATGGCCGACACGACGATCCGGCTCTGGCACGTCGGGACCTACCGCTACGGCTGGGAGGACGCCGGGAGCACCCCGGACCGCTACTCCGACTACGACTTCTCCATCTGGTCGTGACCTGATTTACCTTTCCTGACGATTCTTTGCCTCGGCATCGTCGTCGGTTTGCGGTTGCTGCGTACGGAACGGAGTCCCGAGCGGATGCCGTAACTCCTTACTGCAGACCGGCGCCGTCGCCGAGTTCCACGATCTCGGTCGATCAACACGATCGCCGATGGGAGTGGGCATTCGATGCAGGAATCGTGGTCGGCGCCGGGCTACACGGACATCCGCGAACTGGGCCGCGGGGCGAGCGGGCGGGTGGTCCTCGCCGAGCACGACGCGACCGGCACCGCGGTGGCGGTGAAGTACCTGGCCGACGAGCTGCGCCGCGATCCCGGGTTCCTCGCTGACTTCCGGCACGAGGCCGAGGTCCTCGCCTCCCTCGACGCCCCCGACGTCGTCCGGCTGTGGGAGTACGTGCAGAGCGCCGCCGGCGCGGCCATCGTCATGGACCTGATCGACGGGGTGACGCTGCGGCACATGCTCGACGACCGCGGCCCGACGGCCCCGGAGTCGGCGCTGTGCGTCCTGCAGGGCTCGCTGCGCGGACTCGGCGCGGCGCACACCCGGGGCATCGTCCACCGCGACTACAAGCCCGAGAACGTGATGGTCGACGCCGACGGCAGAAGCCACCTCACCGACTTCGGCCTCGCCGCCGTGGCGGGCCGCGGGGTCGCCGGCTCCGGGACGGCCGCCTACATGGCGCCCGAGCAGTGGTCGGGCGCGCCGGCGTCGGCCGCGACCGACATCTACGCGACGACCGCGACCTTCGTCGAGTGCCTCACCGGACGACCGCCCTACCCGGGGCCCGGCGTCGACCGGCTGCGTCGGCAGCACGAGAACGCCCCGATCCCGCTGGACGACGTCCCGGCCCCGGTGCGCGAGCTGGTCACCCGGGGGCTCGCGAAGGACCCGGCCGCCCGACCGGTCGACGCCACGAGCTTCCTGGCCGAGCTGGGGTCGGCCGCCGTTGCGGGGTACGGCGCGGACTGGGAGGAGCGCGGACGTCGTCGCCTCGCCGAGCGCGCTGCCCTGCTCGCCCTGCTGTTCCCGCTCGCTGCCGGGGCAGTCGGTGCCTCGGCGGTCGCGACGACGACGCTCGGGTCGGCCGCCCTGGGAGCGCTCGCCGGGAACCGCCTCCGGATCCTGCTCGGCGCCGGTGTCGCGGCGCTGCTGGTCGGGGGTGCCACGGTCGCCACCCTCGCGTCGTCGGGCGAGGTCACCTCGGTCGCCGCGGCCGGTGTGACCGGTCCGGGTCCGGTGCTCCCGGGGACCGGCGGACTCGCGCGGCCGGCCGGTGGAGCCGAGCCCGCGAGCAGTCCGGCCATCGGAGGTGGGGCCGGCTCCACGCCCGCCATCCTGGCCGGAATCTTCTCGCCACCGGGAGTCCCGGAGCTGACGAGCGAGGTGGCCCCGGCCGACGACACCGCGACGACCGACGGTGACCAGGCTCGCGGTGTGGGTGGCGGCGCGGGAGCGCCGGTCGGCCGCGGCGTCGCTGCTGGCGGCGCACCCGTCGTCGGTGGAGGGGCACCCGTCGCGGGCGGCGGCGCACCCGGCACGACGACAGGTGCCGGAACCGGTGCGCCCGTCACCGGTGGCGGAGTACCCGTCGCCGGCGGTGCGCCCGGCGCCGGTGGCGGAGCACCCGGCACGACGACAGGTGCCGGAACCGGTGCGCCCGTCACCGGTGGCGGAGCACCCGTCGGCGGAGGCGGCGCACCCGGCACGACGACGGGTGCGGGAACCGGCACGGGGACCTCGTCCGGTTCGGGCAGCGGCACCGGCACCACGTCCGGCTCCGGCAGCGGCACCGGCACCACGTCCGGCTCGGGTAGTGGCACCGGCACCACGTCCGGCTCCGGCAGCGGCACCGGCACCACGTCCGGCTCCGGCAGCGGCACCGGCACCACGTCCGGCTCCGGCAGCGGCACCGGCACCACGTCCGGCTCCGGCAGCGGCACCGGCACCACGTCCGGTTCCGGCAGCGGCAGCGGAACGACCTCCGGTTCCGGCTCCGGAAGTGGCGCCGGGACCAGCTCCGGGTCCGGCAGCGGATCCAGCTCCGGCAGCGGCTCCGACGACCCGGTCGACTACGGCGGCTGCCCCGGCTGTGGAACCGGCTCGGGGTCGGGCTCCGGGTCCGGGTACGGCGGGATCGTCCGGTGAGCGGCGACGACGAGGCCGACCAGGACCCCCGCGTCACGCGCGTCGGGCGGCGTGGCGCGCCGCCCGACGACGGAGCTGCGACTCCGTCGCGAGCGGCGTCGGCGACCCGGCTCGGGCGCCGAGCGGTCAGCACCCCGGCTACCGAGACCGACGACACCCGGCTGGGTCGTCGCGAGGCTGGGACTGGCCACGAGACGCAGGTGGGCCGCCGAGCCGAGCCGGCGGTCGACGGCGGCGGGACCCGGTTCGGGCGGCGCCGGCCGGATGCGGTCGAGACCGGGCCGGGCGACCAGGGGGTCGTCCGGTTCGGGCCGGGGGTGCCACGGACCCCGACTGCCTCGCCCGAGTGGTCGGCCCGACCTGCCGCGAGGGCCCGGAGTCGGCGGCGCCCCTGGATCGGCGGGCTGATCACCGTGGCGCTCGTCGCCGGCGTGATCGCCTGGCTCCTCACCCGGGACGCCGATCCGATCCAGGCCCACGCCGCGCAGGTCACGGCGACCTCGCCGGCGGGCGCGTGCGACACCACCGTCGACGTCGTCGGGACCATCGCCACCAACGGTCGTCCGGGCACCGTCACCTACCAGTGGAACCGCAACGACGGCCAGCCCACGGACGTGCTGACGCAGTCGGTCGCCTCCGGCGCGACCGACACCCAGGTGCACCTGCACTGGTCGTTCAGCGGCCACGGCCGCTTCGCCGCCGTCGCGACGCTCCGCGTGCTCGATCCCGGCCCGGCGTCCGAGACCGCCGGCACCTTCACCTACGCCTGCCCCTGACCCGGCCGCACCTCGAGAAAGCAGACCTCCATGACCGAGACGACCGAGTCACTGATCACCCGCATGGCCACCGACGCCGAGTTCGCGCGCTCGGTCCGGGACACCCCCGACGAGGCGCGGACCGTCTACGGGCTCTCCGACGACGACCTCGCGTTCCTCGGCGCCCTCAAGGTGGACCGGAGCGGCCCGCGGAGGGCGCGTCGGCTCGAGGAGCGGTTGTCCCGCTCGTCGCTGCTGTTCGGGATGGACCACGGCTCCACCGGCGGTGACCACGCCAGCCCGCACGCGGACAGCTCCGGCGGCTCCTCGCACACGACCTCGTCGAGCCACACCGAGAGCTCGCCGAGCCACTCCGACAGCGCGTCGAGCACCAGCCACTCCTCGAGTTCGACGCACTCGTCGAACAGCAGCCAGTCCTCCAGCACCGGCCACGCTCCCGCCGGCAACCACGCCTCGACCACCGACCACTCGTCGACCACCGGCCACGCCGCGCCCGTCACGCACTCCTCGGACGGGCCCACGACGAACTCCGGCACCCCGACGACCGTGCCGGCCGCCGCCCCGACCCACAGCCCACCGTCGACCCACGGCCAGCCGACCCACACGTCCAGCACCGACCCCGCACCGGCGACGTCCACCACGACGACGGGTACGACCGGCGCCGCGGCACATCCTGCGGCGAACGGGACCGCTGCGGCAGGGGCCGAGCCCACGGCCTCGTCGTCACCCGGCCATGCTGCAACGACGGGCGATACCGCTGCTACGGCCACCGCGTCGTCCGCCGGGACCCACCTTGCGACGACGAGCGCCGCCGGTGCCGCGCCCACCATCGCGTCCGCCGGAAGCCACGCCTCGGCGACCGAGACCGCGCACACCGGCGCTCAGCCCACCAACTCGTCGAGCAGCACCCCGGCCGAGGCACCGGCCATCACGACGAGCCACGGCGCGATCTCCGACCCCGCGGCCCACGGGACCCAGAGCCTCGCCGCGCCGGCCCTCACGACGACTCCCCAGGGTCTCACCGCACCGACGTCGACGACCGCCTCGTACCACGGCGGCACCGTCGCGAGCCAGGTCCTCGCGACCAACACCGACGGCAGCCGCACCCTCGCCGTGACCCGCGCGGACGGCACCCAGGTCGAGGTCCACCAGGCCCAGAACCCGGCCGGGCAGAAGGTGGACAGCTACACCGACACCGACGGCTCCGAGGTCGTCACGACCGCCACGGGCACCGCCTCCGGACACACGACGATCGCGGGCACCGACGGCTCGAGCGTCGTCCGGACGTGGGACGGCACCACCCTGCACGAGGCCGACACCGATGCCGCCGGCTCGACCACCGAGGTCACCTGGAACTCGACGATGCAGGGCACCCCGGGTCAGTCCCTGTTCACGGTGCAGCACCTCGACGTGGGCGGCAACCAGGTCTCGACGACGATCTCCGCGACGGCGGACGGCGGGGCCGTGGCGGTCACGAGCGACCCCCAGGGCGACTCGGCCACCGTGCGGCTCAGCGTCGACGACATCGCGAACGCCGACGGCTCCCACACGCGGGTCTTCGGGTTCCCGGACGGGCACGCCGAGACCTTCACCTTCGACGCCGCGGGCACGCCCGTCGCCCACCAGACCGTCGCGCCGGGCGCGCACACGACCCCGGGCGCCGACACCCAGCAGCCGTTCGCCCACCAGGCCACCGACCACCTGACCGACCCGTCGTCCCCGCCCTCGGCCGCGGACCACGTGGTCGCTCCCGACCAGGCGGCCCACGACGGGCAGTGGGCCCAGGACCTCCGCAGCGCCGTCGTCGACGCCATGAACGGACGGCCCGCGCAAGGCGGCGGCGAGTACCACAACATGATCAACGGGGTGGCCCAGTTCGTGGCGACCGCGGTGAAGGCCGGCCCGAACGGCCTCCCGAACGCCCCGTGGGCCGACGACGTCGCGCAGTACCTCGTCGGCGCGCTCCGCCTCGATCAGGGCGCTCAGCACTCCGCGGTCCCGACGACGGGTGACGCCGGCGGTCACGCTGCTGCCACCGACCCCGGGACCGGAATCGCCGCCGCCACCGACGGCGCCGCGGCAGGACCCGCCGTCGCACCGCACACCGTCGTGTCGTCCGCAGCCGACGGCTCCCGTGTCGAGACGACCACCGCGGCGAACGGGTCGACCGCGCAGGTCACCTACCACGCCGACGGGAGCGTCGACACCGTCGCGAAGAACGCGTCGACGGGCCGGACGGTCGACACCACCGTCGCCGCGGACGGCTCCCTGAACCGGGTGATCACGCTCGCGGACGGCAGCACGTCGACCATCCAGCAGGCCGCGGACGGCACCCGCTCGGTCGTGGCCGACCTGGCGAACGGCTCGACGGCCAACCAGCACGTGTACGCCGACGGCACCTGGAACGCGACGCTCCAGGACGCCACCACCGGGCACACCATCCAGAAGTCGCTGAACGACTCCGGAGCCGTCGAGTACACCGACCAGGCGCCCGACGGCAGCTACGTCAGCGCCGAGCGCCACGCGGACGGCTCGGTCGTGCAGGACGTCCAGGGCTCCGACGGCAGTGCCTTCCACAGCGTCGTCTACGCCGACGGGCACGGCGAGAGCACGACGACCTCGGCCGACGGGCACGTCGTCGACAAGACCCTGGGGGCCGACGGCACCCGGACCGAGACCCATACGAATCCGGACGGCTCCTCCCAGTCGGTTTCCCTCGCCCCCGACGGGACGACGACCGAAGCATCCACGGCGGTCGGTGGCGCGGCCGTCTCCACCGTCACGTCACCCGACGGGACGGTCGCCTCGACCGCCACCGACGCCACCACCCAACACGTCGTCGTGACGAAGCAGGCGGCCGACGGTTCCGTCACGCGGACCGACACCGCGCCCGACGGCACCTCGTCCACGACGGTGCAGTCGCCCGACCGGTCGTCGATCGACGTCACCTTCAGCGACAGCACCCGGACGATCCACGTCCAGGACCCCGGGACCGATCATTCCGTGACGACGGAACGGGACCCCGGCGGTCAGGTCGTCGTCACCACCGCGCACCCCGACGGCTCGTCCACGCAGGTCGCCACTCGGGCGGACAACAGCAGCACCACGGCTGTCACCTCCGCGGACGGGGCGACCGTCGACGCCACCACGGTGGACGGCACCGGTGCGACGACGCAGACGGTCCACGTCACCGACGCGAACACCACGCACGCAGTGACCACGGTGAAGAACCCCGACGGGAGCTCCCTGGTCACGACGAACCACGACGACGGGTCGTCGACCCAGGTCGCCACCGCCCACGACGGCAGCACGACGACGACCGTCGTCACCCCCAATCCGCACGCCGGCGACAGCCCGCTGGAGTTCACGGCCACCCTGGTGCGGACCACCAGCGACGGCCGGACGCTGAACGGCGTCGTGTCGGGCACCGGCGACGTGCAGTGGACCGAGAACGACGCCTCCACCCAGGGCCACACCGTCGTCACGACGACCGCTCAGGACGGGTCGACGACCCGGCTCGACACCGCCCCGGACAACAGCTGGACCAAGACCGTCACCACGCCGAACCCGAACGCCTCCGACAGCCCGCTGGAGTTCACGGCCACCCTCGTCCAGACGACCAGCGACGGCCGGGCGCTGAACGGCGTCGCGTCGGGCACCGGCGACGTGCAGTGGACCGAGAACGACGCCTCCACCCAGGGCCACACCGTCGTCACGACGACCGCTCAGGACGGGTCGACGACCCGGTTCGACACCGCCCCGGACAACAGCTGGACCAAGACCGTCACCACGCCGAACCCGAACGCCTCCGACAGCCCGCTGGCCTGGACGGCCACCATGGTCAGGACCACCAGCGACGGCCGGACCCTCAACGGCGCCGTGGACGGACTCGGCATCGTCAACTGGACCGAGAACGACGCCTACACCCAGGGCCACGTCGTCCAGACCGACATACACCCCGACGGATCCTCGAACTCGTACGACGCCGCTCCCGACGGCGCGACCTCGAGGACGACCGTGACCCCCGGCGGCGTGGTCACGAAGATCGACACGGCCGCGGGGAGCGACCAGGTCGTCCAGACCACCACCTACACGCCCATCAACGCGGGCGACGTCGTGGCCACCGTGCAGACGCAGATCGGGGGCGACCGCACCCTCAACACCACGATGTATGTCAACGGAAGCCACTCCACCACGGAGAACGACGCGACGACCGCCGGGAAAACCGTCTCGCTGCACACCAACGCCGACGGCAGCTGGAACAGCGAGGTCCAGGGACCCGACGGGCAGCTGATCTCCTCGCAGGACTCCGCGGGCAACTCGACGATCGTCATGCCCGATCCGAAGGACCCGACCATCACGCTCACGGTGACGACGAACCACCAGGGGGACCAGGACATCGTCGCCGACTACCAGAACGGCAACGTGGTCACCGTTCACCACGACGGCTACAGCAACACCGCACAGCGGACGATCTACGACCACAGCACCGGGAGGACGACCGCCCCGCAGACCGTGGCGTGGACCGGGCCGACGGTCATGCACCTCCGGAGCTACACGGGGACGGCCGCGTCGACTGCGGCGGACACCGGAACCGACCCGGCGGTCGTGATGGGCCCCGACGGCGTGCTGGTCGCGGTCCCCACCACTGACACGTCGGGCGTGCACACCGCGGCCGCGGCGGCCCAGGCCGCGGCGACCGCCGCATCGTCATCCGACACCGCCGGTGGGTCCGTGCCCGCGCTGTCGTCGCTCGGCGCTCCGACGGCGACGTCCCTCCCGGTGCCCGTCACGCTGCCCACCACGACGACGAGCGGCACGGCCTTCACCGGCCTCATCGCGATGCCGACGTCGAACTCCACCTCCGACGCAGCAGCGCATGCGTCGGCGGGCCTCTCGGCCTCTCCGGTCGACCAGGGGGCGTCCCCCGGTACAGCCGCACCGTCCGCGGTCCCGACGACCTCCCACGTCGAGAACCTGGACGTGACGCAGCCGACCCACGCCGCATCAGCGAGCAGCCCCTCCCCCACCGGCGAGGCTGCGACGACCGGGGCGGCAGCAGCGGTCGCTCCGGCCGCCGCCACCGTCGGACCGGTTCACGCGATCGACGCCGCGCGGTCCGCCCCGCACCCGGTGAACGAGGCGAAGACCGCCGTGACGAACGCCCTGAACGACGGCAAGAACGCCGTCACCAACACCCTCACCGACGGCAAGAACGCCGTCACCAACACCCTCACCGACGGCAAGAACGCCGTCACCAACACCCTCACCGACGGCAAGAACGCCGTCACCAACACCCTCACCGACGGCAAGACCGCGCTCACGAACGCCCTCGGTGATCCGCAGGGCACCCTGACGACGGCCCTGGGCAGCGACCCGCAGGGCGCCCTCGAGAACGCCGGGGGTGACCTGCTCGGGAAGGGCACGGACGCCCTCGGCAACCTCGAGAGCACCGGGACCGGCCTGCTGCAGAAGGGCACCGACGCCCTCGGCAGCCTCGAGAACACCGGGAACGACTTCCTGCAGAAGGGCGCCGACACCCTGTCGCACGCCGCCGACACCGCACAGGACGTCGCCGGATCGGCCGGCGACGCCCTGTCCCACCCGGGCGACACCCTCGACGAGGCCGGCGACGCGCTGGACCAGTTGATGACCGGCAGCAACCTGACCGACTGGGCCGGCGACGGTGCCCACCTCCTGGGCAACGCCGTCGGCACGCACACCTACTCGACGTCGTTCCAGGACTCCTTCGGTCTGTCCGGCTCGGTCCACGGCTCCACCACGGTCGACGGGATCACCGCGGCCGGGACCGTGTCCGGGGAGGTCGCCGGCGGGGTGGGCGGCCTGGCCACGGCCACCGTGTCCGGTGACTCGGTCTCCGCGATGGCTGCGGGCCGGGCCTGGCTCGGGGCGGACGTCGCGGCGCACGGCTCGGTCACGGGGTACGACATGACCCTGATCGGCAACGCCTCCGCCCGGTTCGGCGAGGAGATCGCAGGGCAGGTCGTCGGGAAGGCCGGCCTCACCGGCGTCGACCTCGACGGCGGTTTCTCCTTC
This sequence comes from Actinomycetospora sp. NBRC 106378, assembly GCF_030269685.1. Taxonomy (GTDB): domain Bacteria; phylum Actinomycetota; class Actinomycetes; order Mycobacteriales; family Pseudonocardiaceae; genus Actinomycetospora. The sequence goes on along the minus strand of NZ_BSTT01000002.1, from coordinate 123,840 downwards.
GTCGCGGGCGCCCACGTGACTGTGGACGGCAAGGCCGACCTCGGTGTGGCCACGGCGTCGGTCGGTGCCGGGGCCGACGTGGGCCTCGCGGCGAGCGCCCACGGCGGGGTGGACCTGTCGACCGACAACATCGGCTTCCGCTTCGACGGGGACGCCTCCCTCGGGGTCGGGGTCAACGCCCATGCGAGCGGGTCGATCAACCCGCAGAACGTTGCCGTCGAGGCCGTGACCGGGCTCGGCGGTGTCGACTACGCGGCGCACGGGGTCGAGTTCGTCAGCGGGGTCGCCGACCTCCTCGGGAAGAACGAGGTGAAGCTCGGCGACACCATCCAGTCCGCGACGCACGACGCGTCGAACTGGACGGACCACGCCCTCAGTTCATCGGTCGGCGACGTCCTGGGGTCGACGGTGGGCAACGCGGTCGGCGACGTCGCCAGCAGCGCGCTGAAGGACGCCGGCATCGTCACCGGGGACGTCGCCAAGGTCGCCGGCTACGCCTCCGAGGGAGTCAGCGACGTCGTCGGCGCCGTCGGAGACGGGCTGAGCGACGCCGTGAAGGCCGTCGACGACATCGGCACCTCGATCATCCACGACGCCGGGAAGGTCCTGCCGTGGAACTGGTGACCGGCGCACCCACGCAGACGAGGAGGCGGACCTGATGCTGTGCCAGGCGTGCCACATCCGGACCCGACGCGACTTCCCGTACTGCCTGCGCTGCGGGACCGCCCGCAAGGGCGCGAAGGTCGCGCAGTTCGACGCCCCGGAACTGCGCTGGGGCGACACCACCGCGTCGCTGACAAAGCCGGTCACCACGATCGGCCGCGAACCCTACAACGACATCGTTCTCGACGACGGCAGCGTCTCCCGCCACCACGCGAGGATCGTGCGCGAGGCGAACGGCTTCCGGTACGAGGACCTCGGCTCGTTCAACGGCTCGGCCGTGACCCACCGCGGGCGTGCGGAGATGGAGCTCCGATCGGACTCCGCGGTGCTCTCGGACGAGGCCGTGGTCCACGTCGGCGACGTCCCGCTGACGTTCGCCCAGCCCCGCGCCACGCACATCGGCGCCCGGACCCAGCTGCGCGGCACCGAGCACACGATGCTCGGGACGAAGCAGGCGGCCGACGACGAGGCGACGACGGCCACCGAGCCGCTGAACGCCACACCCCGCCGCCGCTCGGGGTGGGCGCTCAAGCGGATGCCCGACCACCAGGGCGAACAGGTGTGGATCCTGCGCAACACCCGGACCAACGCCTACCTCTCGCTCGACGAGAAGGACGTCTTCGTCTGGGACCGGCTCGACGGCGAGACCAGCATCCGCGACCTGCTCTTCGCCTACCTCGACCACTACGGCGAACTCGCCCTGCCGCGCATCGAGGGCTCCGTCCGGACGTTCGCCGACGCCGGGCTCGTCCGCGGCCTCTCCGACACCGCGCCCGAGCTCACGCCCTGGCGGCGCTTCACGCAGGCGGTGATCAAGAACCTGATCCGCGTCGAGGTCTCGATCCGCGGCCTGGACCCCCTGCTCGAGCGCGCCTACCACGCGTTCGCGTGGCGGATGTTCACCCCGTTCGCCGTGTTCGTGGTCTGGGCCCTGACCCTCGGCGGGCTCTGGGGGTTCTGGAAGGCCGGCGAGCACCGCGCTCTGTTCGACGTCGGGGGCGCGGGCTGGATCGGCGGCGCCGTCGTCGTCGCGGGATACGTCCTGGCGACGACGCTGCACGAACTCGCGCACGCCTTCGCCGTGAAGTCCTACGGACGCCGGGTCAACCGCGGCGGCTTCCTCCTGATGATGGGGATGCCGTTCGCCTTCGTCGACACCTCCGACATGTGGTTCGGCACCTCCTACTCGCGCATCGTCGTGGCGGTCTGCGGGCCGCTGGCGACGACGGGGATCGCGGGCGCCGCCGGCCTGGTCGCGGCCTTCTCCCCCGACCCCCGCGTCGGCGGCGTCGCCTACACGCTGGCCTTCGGCCTGTACTTCAACACGCTCTACAACCTCATCCCCCTCGTGCCGCTCGACGGCTACCAGGCGCTCGCCGACGCCCTGCGCACGCCGCGGCTCAAGGAGGAGGCCAAGGACTACTTCACCCACGAGCTGTGGTCCGACGTGAAGGCTCGCCGGCGCCCGGGCGCCAAGCAGCTCGGACTCGCGGTCTTCGGCGCGCTGTCCATGGTCTGCCTCTGGGCGATGCTCGGGCTGTCCGCGCTCACGTGGAACAGCCGGGTCGGCGCGTTCGCCCGCGAGGAGATCCCGCAACCCTTCCTGACGGTGCTCATCGCGATCGTTCTCGCGCTGGTCTTCTTCCCCGTCTGGTACCCGAGGGCCCGGTCCCTCGCGCACCGGTGGCGGCGCCGACGCGAGGCCCGGGCGACCGGACCCGACGTCGCGGATCAGGCAGCCAGCCGCGGGAACACCACCTCCGCCGAGGACCGGTCGACCCCGGCCAGCACCGGGTCGCCAGCCGCGACCGCCTCGTCGAGCACGTGGTCGAACGTGGTCCCCCAGGACTCGGGCGCGAACGGGAAGTCGCTGCCATAGAGGACGTGGCCGGGCGGGAAGAACGCGGTGATCGACGGCAGCGCGGTGGGCGTCGCCGAGAGCGCGGTGTCGACGTAGAAGCTCCGCAGCTCCTCGACGATGTCCTCCTCCGTGACCCCCTCGGTGAACCGCGCGGCCCCCGCCAGCCGGCTGGCGACGAACGGCACGAACCCGCCCGCGTGCGACAGGATCACGCGCACCCGCGGGTGCCGGGCGAGGACCTGTCGGGTCGCCATCTGCAGGGCCGCGCGTGTGGTGTCGAACGGGAAGTCGAGCAGCGGGCTCGGCAGTCCCGGCAGCATCGGGAGGCCGGGCGGGGCGGTCGGGTGCACGAACACGACGGCGGACCGCTCATCGAGCGCCTGCCACAACGGGTCCAGCGAGGCGTCGCCCAGGTAGACCCCGCCGGCGTTGGACAGCAGCACCACCCCGTCGGCGCCCAGCACGTCCAGGGCGTGGACGGCCTCCGCGACAGCACCCTCGACGTCGGGCAGCGTGAGCACGGCGAACTGCCCGAATCGGTCGTGGTTGCTGCGGACCAGCTCGGCGTGCTCCTCGTTGACCGCCCGCGCCAGCTCCCGCGCCTGGGCATCGTCCCCGAAGTGCACGCCCGGCGCGCTGATCGACAAGATGCCCGTCGCGATCCCGCGGCGGTCCATCATCGCGAGCGCCGCGTCCGGGTCCCAGTCCGGAGTCGGCCACCCGCCCGCCGTCAGCCCCCGCTCCTCCAGCGCGCTCCGGTAGCGCGCCGGGATGAGGTGCTGGTGGACGTCGATCCGTCCGGTGCTCATCGTGGTCCTCCCGCTAGGTCATCGAGTGCCGTGTGTGGTGCACAGGGATCTTGCGCACCACACACCCGCCTCGGCGACCTAGCGCTCCGCGCTCCAGCCGTAGGGGCCCCCGGGCGGGAGGAACGGCGCACCACTCTCGAGCCGGGTCTCGTGCAGCCCGAGCCGCCCCTCCAGACCGCGCCGCAGCTCGACTTCGGTCACCAGGTTGTTCTCGCCGTCGTGGACCGTGCTCAACGCTTCGACGAGGAGCATCACCAGCATGCCGAAGGCGTACTCCTCGGGGTCGTCCCCGTCCCACCCTTCCTTCAGTTCCCGCAGATACTCCTGCCCGTCGACCACCGGGATGCGCACCGAGGCCGGCACGGCGAGGTCCCCGCGATGCGTCGTGCCGACGACGAACCGGTCCGCTCCCTCGGCCGACCGGGCGTCGAGGCCCTCTTGCCGGAGAGCGGTCACCAGCTCGTCGAGGAGATCGCCGCTTCGGCTCACAACGGCCCGCACTGGCGATTGCTCGGGAAGACCGTGTTGATCCTGTTCACTCCGTTCTGGGAGTACATGGTGAAGATGACCTGCCGAACCACCTGGTTCGTCCGTAGATCCTTCAGGAACAGCACCCGCGATCGGCAGGTCTGGTCCCCGCGCGCAGGCTACGTCGCGTCCGGATCCGCGGCGATGGTGCGCATGGCGAGATCGGCGACGTCGCGCCAGTTCTGATAAGTCCCACCCGCGGCCCCCTCGAAGTCCGACTTGTGCCTCCAGGGGAGATGTCGGTAGCCCCATGTCGGCGTCGGGCTGAAGCGCGGTCCCCCGCACAGGAGTGCCAACTCGCCGCCGGGGGCCGGGAAGGTCTGCACCGTCTTCTGCTCGTCGGTTCCTCGTCCACACGCTCCCCACGGGCCCGCCGCTTGCGCGAACGCGACGCCGGGCGCGCCGAGCATCAGAACGACGGCCGCACAGACGGCGGCGGCTACTCGCAGGACGCGCGATGTCAGTCCCACCAGAACCGCCACAGGGTCTCGCCGCGGATGGACTCCGCGTACTCCGAGAGCGGGATCGGAGTGGTCCGGAGCTCGACCTGCGGGTCGACCTGGTCGGGACAGAACGCGAAGTGCTCCGCGGCGACCGACGTGCACTCCTCGCGGCTGCGCGGTGGCCGGGCGACCGAGAGCAGCAGCGTGTCCGGCCCGACGAACGCCACCACGGCCCCGAAGCGGTCCTCCCAGCTCCGGAGGACGGCGGTCGCCCGCGGCAGATCGCGGTCCTGGTAGTTGCACATGCCGGACCACCGCAGCGCCAGCGGGATGTCGGCCGGTCGCGCCGCCTCGACCACGCCCATGCGCGCAATGCCCTGCGCCGCTCGCGCGAAGCCCGTCGCGGAGGCGACCGTCGCGTGGTGCCGGGACAGATCCCGCCCGGAGCCGACCGGCGCGGGCAGCGTTGCGAGCAGGGGCTCGTCACACGGGCAGTCGGGCAGGCACGGCCCCCTCCACCAGTCCGCGAGCACGGTGTACGGATTCGCGTCGACGAGCTCCGGGTCCTCGTCGATCGCCTCCTGATCGCAGCGGTCGAGCGTCCCGTCGTTCAGCAGGACCGGACAGCGGCCTGATGTCCCTGCGTCCCGGAGCAGCCGCCGGTACAGCGAGGGATCGGGCTCCTCGAGGAGTTCCAGCAGCTTCGGGACGGGTTCGCGTTCGGTCTTCACATGGGCACTGACTGACGCCGCACGCGATCGGTTCCATCTTTCTGCGCCGATCCGACGCCGCAGAACCGATGCCGACGGCACCAGTTCTGCGGCACGGTCCGCGGAGCGAGGTCACCCCGCTCGAGCGACCTCGGACCGAGCAGCCAGCAGCGACCCGGCGTCGGGAAGTTCCGGCGGCAGCCCGAGCGAGCGCAGGAGGCAGAACGCACCCGCCGTCGCGGCGGAGAGCACGGGCAGGCCGAGCTCCTGCTCGACGACGGGCACCAGCGGCAGCGAGGGCATCTGCACGCAGCATGAGATGACCAGCGCATCGGCGCGGGACAGATCGAGCCCCCGAGCAGCGTCGACGACCCGTGAGCCCGGGATGCAGCCGACCTCGGTGTTGTCGCCGACCTCGAGCGCGGCCCAGTCGACGATCTCGATCCCCTCGGCCTCGAGGTACGCGACGACCTGCTCCGCCAACGGCCGCATGTACGGCATCACCAGGGCGACCCGGCCCCACGACTGCGCTGCCAGCGCGTCGACCAGCGCTCCCGCCGACGACACCAGCCCCGCCGACAGCCCGCGCTCCGCGAGCTGTTCCGCGACGTCGGACTCGACCCGACGGTGCTCCCCCGGCCCCTGCGCCATGACGGCGACGAGGCACGCGTACAGCAGGGCGTCGACGCCGGCGTCGGCCAGCTCGTCGACGCACCGGCCGCGCTGCGCGTTCATAGCGACGAGCTCCTCGGGCGTCACCTTGTGCATGCGCATGCGGCTGCCGTGGAAGGAGAACGTCTCGGTGGGGTGCCGGGCGAGGAGCGCCGGGATCTCGGTCTCGACCGTGACGTTCGAGCTCGGGACGATCATCCCGATCCGGTGGTGGCTCACGCGTTCTCTCCCGACAGGCGTGCGGTGATGTCGGCCGTCATGGCCTTCTTGTCGAGCTTCCCGACCTTCGTGCGCGGCAACGCCGCGACCAGCTCCACGCGTTCGGGCCACTTGAACTTCGCGACGTCGAGCCGGTGCAGGTGATCGCGGAGGTCCTCCAGCGTCACGTCGGTCCCGTCCGTCGTGAGGAACGCGCAGCCGCGCTCGCCCAGGCGGGGGTCGGGCATCGCGACGAGCGCCGCCTCCACCACGTGCGGGTGCGCGAGGAGCAGCAGCTCGACCTCCTCGGCGTTGATCTTCTCGCCGCCGCGGTTGATGAGGTCCTTGATGCGGCCCTCGATCGAGATCGCGCGGTGGCCGTCGAGAAGCCGGACCGCGGCCAGGTCGCCGGTGCGGTAGAAGCCGTCGGAGGTGAACGCCTCGGGCCGGTCGACGCCGTAGTAGGCGCGCAACGTGTACGGACCCCGGCAGCAGAGCTCGCCCACCTCGCCGTCGGGCACCTCCGTCTCGGTGCCCGGCTCGAAGAGGCGCACCTCGTCTGCCGGCGAGATCGGCACGCCGACCGTGTCGCGGCGCAGCTCCGCGGAGGTGCCCAGCGGTGTCACCAGGAACATGCCCTCGGCCATACCGAAGAGCTGACCCACCCAGGCCCCGCCGCGACCCGTCGTCAGGAAGAGCTCCTCGGAGACCTTGGCCCCGGACAGCACGACGACGCGCAGGGTCTGGGCCAGCGAGTCGTAGAGCGGGTGCGCAGGCGCGCGGTAGTGGACGTGACCGAAGAGCACCGAGGTGGTGCGCTCGGCGACGAGGAGGGGCATGGCGGTGTCGAGGTCGTGGTCGGTGAGGACCAGGCAGGCGCCGACGCTGTGCGGGGCGTGCACGCCGCAGACCACCCCGGCGTTGTGGATGACGGGGATGAGGTGGCCGACGCGGTCGTCGGCGGTCCAGCCGAGGACGTCGGCGTAGGCGCGGGCGTTGTACCAGTACTCGGCGTGGTGGCGCGGGATCAGCTTCGGGACGCCGGTGGTGCCACCGGAGAGCTGGAAGACCGCGATCCCGGCCGGGTCGATCGAGCGCTGGATCTCCTCGACGCGCTTGCGGGCCTCGTCGGGGTCGATGTCGGTGGCAGTCTTGGCACCGACGAGCTCGTCGAGGACCAGCACGTGGTGCATCGACGGGTGGTCCCGACCCTGCTCGTGAGCGAACTCCACCAGGTCGATGCCGCGCGTCCCGGCCTCGACGAGGTGCGCCCGCGCCCCGACCGCGCGGCTGATGTGAGCGATCTCGTGGCCGCGGTGGGCGGCGAGGGTCGCCACCGGCACGAGCCCGGCCTTGAGCATCGCGTACCAGGCGATCACGGTCTCGAGCCGGTTCGTGACCTGCACGATCACCGGGTCGCCCGGCCGCAGCCCGAGCTCGGCGAGGCCGACGGCGATGCGGTCGGTCTCGCCGTCGAGCTCGGCGTAGGTCCGGCGACCCTGCGCGGCGACGACGGCGTCGCGGTCGGGGTGCTCCAGGGCGACAGCATGGAACTCGTCGGCGATCGTCTTCGTGCCGAGGAGGCTCATCGCAGCGCCACCAGGTGCGTCCGGTCCGCCGCGAGGCCGTCGGCGAAGTCCTCGCGGAACGCCTCCGGCCCGGCGACGACGACGAGCGCAGGCGTCCGCCGTCGCAGCCGCTCCGCGACCTCGAGGCGGGTGAGCACGCTCGGCCGGTCGTCGGCGCCCGTGAGCCAGACCGTGTCCATGATGGCCGCACCGCGCCGGACCGCGTCCTCCACGACGTCCTCCGAGCCCGACGGGCGGGCGTCGGAGCCGAGGTCGAGCACCGTGGCGTCGAGCGCACTCGGATCATCGGCGATGACCCGGGCGTCGAAGCCCCGCGGGCCGACCGTCGGGTCGTCGACCTCCGGGTCCTGCCCGGGCGTCGACGGCCGCAGCGACCGGCTCAGCACCCACTCGGCCAGCGACCCGACCGTGTCCCGCTCCTGACGTCCAGTGTCAGCGGTGGGCCACGGCTGACCCTCCGGAGGCGACTCCCCCGCCCACTGCTGCAGGGCGGCGTTCACGACGTCGGGTGTGCCCGTGGCGAAGCGGTCGAGCGGCACGTTCCCGGCGCGGCTCATGTACGCGACGAGCAGCTGCTCGACCGGCAGCTCCAGGCGCTCCGGGAACGTCTCCCACCAGCGGCGGGAGCGCTCGGCGATGTCCTGGATCCGCTCCACGGCGGGGCGTCGGGCGGCCTCGTAGTCGCTCAGAGCGGTCTCGAGATCGTCGGCCTCGACGAGAGCGGTGACCAGCGCGATCGCGTCCTCCATCGCCAGCTTCGTCCCCGACCCCACCGAATAGTGCGCGGTGTGCGCCGCGTCCCCGAGGAGCACGGTGCGCCCGTGGTGCCAGGTCGAGCACCGCACCGTCCGGAACTGCAGCCAGCGGGTGCGGTTGCCGATCAGCCGATGCCCGTCGAGGTGGTCGGCGAAGACGTCGGACAGGTAGTCCAGCGCCTCCTCGTCGGAGGAGTCCGCCGGCACCTCTCGGTCGAACCCGGCCGCCTCCAACGTCGCCGGGTCCGTCTCGACCAGGAACGTGCTCCGGTCGGCCGCGTAGGGGTAGGCGTGCGTCACGAACACCCCGTGCTCGGTCCGTTCCGGGGCGAACAGCGCGTGGGGCAGCGCCGTGTCGACGCCGGCCCACAGGTACCACCCGCTCCCGACCTCGACGTCCTCCCCGAAGTCCCCGCTCGACCGGGTCGCACTCCCGACCCCGTCCGCCGCGATCACCAGGTCCGCGTCCAGATCGTCGGCGGTGCGCCGGACCCCGAACTCCAGCTTCACCCCAGCGTTCTCGGCGTGCCGCTGCAGCACCCGCAACAAGTCGGCGCGCCCGACGGCGACCAGCGAGTTCACACTCATCCCCGCCGAACGCTCGCCGACGCGCATCCGCATGTCGTGCGACCACGCGGAGTCGAGGATGTCGTCGAGCGAGGCGGGGTCGGCCTCGGCGAGCTTGCGCTGCGTCCGCGCGGCGAGCCCGACCCCGAACCCGAACGTCTGGTCCGGCACGCCCTGCTCGTGCACGACGACCTCGCACTCCGGCTGCGCGAGCTTGATCAGCCGTGCGGCGTAGAGACCTCCCGGTCCCCCGCCGAGCACGGCGACGCGGTCCAGCTTCACGAGCGGGCGTCCGCGAGGACGCGGCTGGCGCGGGTCACGTCGTCGACGTGGTCGACCGGCACGACCGCCGTCGACACCGCCGTGAAGCACCCCGGGCAGCAGTACTGCCGGAAGTGCACCGCGCCGTCGACGTACTCCCCCGCGTTGTCCACGACCTGCGGGCCCGCGTCGCTGACCGGCCCCTCGTAGCGGACCAGGTCGAGCTCGCCCACCGCGCCCGACCCGAGCACCGTCGAGCAGTGCACGCACGCGACCTGCTCGCCGACCGCGACGAGGTTGTCGTCGAGCCGCCGGGCGTCGGTCAGGTCGATCGTCTCCCGCGTGCCGTCGCTCTCGCCCCGGGTGCGGCGGGCTTCCCGCAGTTCCCGACGACGGGTCTCGGTCGCTTCGGCGTTCACCTCGCCCGAGGCAGAGACGACCACGCCGTACGCCTGCTCGGCGGCCGCCGCGGTGACCTTCTCCTCGCGCACGTCGTGGGCGACGTCCTCCGGCTCCCGGGTGAGCGGGTCGCCGTAGCCCCCGCCGCCCTGCCAGAACATCGTGAACACCTCGCCGGGAGCCACGTAGGTCTCGCCGTAGCAGGGCTGCAGCTCGGCCGTGCCGCCGACCTCGGTGAGGTCCGCGGGCAGCTGACCCGACCCGAGCATCGTCGTGACCTCGGCGCCGCGGGCGATGTACTCGACGCCGGTGTTGCCGGGGTAGCCGCCGGCGAGCCCATTGTTCTGGCTGACCGCCTTGCCGTTGGAGGCGAGGACGAGGCCGATCGGGAAGCTCGTGCCGTGCGGGGTGACCGCCATCGACGCCGAAACGCCGCCCCGGCGTCGTCCGGGACCGCCCGAGTCCGGCTCCTCACGACGCCACAGCGCGAGGACCGGGTAGAGGAACTCGGTCATCTCGACGTCGGGCACGCGACCCATCGGGATGCAGAACAGCCCGCCGGTATCCATGCCGTCGGCCTGCGGCTGGGCGCCGTAGCCGCCGGCCATGGGGTCCATGAGGATGGAGAGGAACGGGGTCGGGACCGCGCCGCGCTGGTCGAGCCCGGCGATGACGGCGGTGTCCCACGTGCCGCAGCAGGCGGACTGGACGTGCGCGTCGAGCTCGGGCGCCTGGTCGAGCATCTGGGAGAGGCACTCGGCGACGAGGTTGCCGGTCAGCCAGGCCGGCCCGATCGGTCCGCGCCCGACGGCGGCCGGGAAGCTCGCGTTGTTGATCGTGCCTTCCTCGGCGACGAGGTCGAAGCAGCGCATGAGCCCGCCGGCCGACCAGGGGATGTCGCCCGCGAGGATCGGCAGCAGCGCGAGCATGACGCCGCCGCGCATTCCGGCGTAGGTGCAGTTGACGACCCCGGACTGCGGGTCGGTGCCGGTGAAGTCGAAGGTCAGGTGGTCGCCGGCCTTGCGCATCTCGACGGTGATCTTGTGCAGGCCGCGGTCGCCGGTGTGGGACTGGTCCTGGTAGCCGGTGGCGCGCCACCTGCCGTCGGGAAGGTCGATGAGCTTGCCCCGCAGGCGCGACTCGGCGTCGGACATCATCCGCTTCATCACGGCCTTGACCGTGTCGGCGCCGTACTGCTCGATGACGGCAATGAGGCGGTCGCGGCCGACCGAGTTGGCGCCGACCTTCGCGCGGAGGTCGAGCCCGATCATCATGGGCACGCGGGAGCGGCGGACCCAGACGTCGGCGACGTCGTCCTGCAGCACGCCGTCGCGGACGACCTTGATCGGCGGGGTGGGCAGCGACTCGGAGAAGACGTCCTGCGCGGCCGGGGAGAAGGAGCCGAGGCCGACGCCGCCGAGGTCGGCCTGGTGGGCGATCGCGGAGGTCCAGCCGAAGAGCTTTCCCTCCCAGAACACCGGCTGGTAGACCATCGCGTCGTTCTGGTGCAGCCCGCCGCCGACCCACGGGTCGTTGGTGAGGAACATGTCGCCCTCGGCGATGCCGGGGTTGACCGAGCGGTGCTGCAGGGTCCAGTAGATGGCGAGGTCGACGGCGCCGACGAGCATCGTGTTGTAGAGCCCGACCTGCACCTCCTGGCCGAGCTCGTCGGAGACCGCGAAGTCGAAGTCGTTCGCGTCGGTGACGATCGGCGAGCCGGACATGCGCTTGAGCGCCTCGCCCATCTCGTCGGTCACCGACCAGAGGCGGTGCCGGATGACCTCGTAGGTCAGCGGGTCGAGCGCGTCGATCTGCTCCTGGGTGACGGTGTGGATCGGCAGGCTCTCCGGCAGGTGCGCGGCGAGCGTGGCGGGGTCGATCGGGCGGCTCGCGAAGTGCTCGGAGCCGGGGACGGCCATCGTCATGAATCAGGCTCCGGTCTTCTTGATGTGGAGGTTGCCGAGCTCGTCGACGGTGCCGGTGCGACCCTCGGGGACGACCACCGTCGTCGTCGGGACCTCGATGACGGCGGGTCCGGTGATGACGTGGCCCGCGCGCAGGGTCGTGTAGTCGTAGATCGCGGTATCGACGAAGCCCTGGCCGATCTCGAGGTAGACGGGCCTCGTTCCCGACGTCGGGGCCGCTCCGTCTGCGCGCTCGAGCGGCGGGAGCTCCGGGCTGAACGGCAGGACGCCGCGGCCGCGCACGCGGTAGGTGATGGCCTGGATGCCCGCGGCGGAGAAGCCGGTGCCCTTGCCGTAGAGGTCGGCGTACTTCTGCTCGAAGCGGTTGGCGGCATCCTGCAGCGCACCGGCGTCGACGGGGCCGTCGGCGACCGGGACCGTGACCTCAGCCAGCTGCATGGCATAGCGCATGTCGATCTCGCGGACGATCTCGACGCGGTCGAACTTCAGGCCCTGCCGGTCGAGGCCCTGGCGGACCTGGTCCTCGAGCTGGGCGAAGTTCTTCTCGGCGCGGACGGCGTCGACCGGGAGCTGGGCGGGGTCGGAGAGCTCCTGGGCGAGCGCGATGTCGGACGCGGCGAGGCCGTAGGCGGAGAACGCCGAGGCGACCGGGCCGAGCGGGACGACGACCTCGTCGACCCCGAGGTGCGTCGCGTACTTCGCGCAGAACGCCGGGCCGGAGCCGCCGAAGGCGTAGAGGACGAAGTCTCGCGGGTCGTGCCCGGCCTCGACGACGCTCTTGCGCAGCAGGTCGCCGGTCTGGGCGTTCTGCGCGGCGTGGACGGCGGCCGCGGCGTCCTCGACGGACAGGCCCAGGGGGTCGGCGACCTTGGCCTTGATGGCTTGCTTCGCCTTCTCGAGGCTGAGCGCCTTGCGGCCGCCGAGCAGACCCGTCGTCGGGAGGATACCGAGGACGAGGTTGGCGTCGGTGTTGGTGGGCTCGGTGCCGCCCTGGTCGTAGCAGGCGGGGCCGGGGACGGCCTGCGCGCTGTGGGGACCGATGCGGAGGTTGCCGCCGGCGTCGACCCACGCGATCGCGCCGCCGCCGGAGCCGATGGCGTGGACCTTGAGCGTGGGGACGTTGATCGGGTGGTGGTTGATGACGGTGGTGGTGTCGCGCTCGGGCTCGCCGTCGACGATGAGCCCGACGAGGAACGTGGTGCCGCCGACGTCGGTGGAGATGATGTTGCGGTGGCCGAGCTTCTGGCCGAGCTGCACGGAGCCGATGACGCCGCCGGTGAGGACCGACCCGACCGTGGAGATGGCCTGCTGCGGGGCCTCGCCCGCGGCGACCGCTCCCCCGTTGGACTGCATGACGAGCAGCGGGCCGCCGAGGCCCTTCTGCTTGAGGCTCGACTCGAGGTTGGCGAGGTAGTCGCGCAGACCGGGGCCGACCTGCGTCGACATGATCGTGGTCGAGTTGCGGGCGAACTCGCGGATGCGGGGGCTGACCTCGCTGGAGAGCGCGACGTAGATGTCGGGGTCGATCTCGGCGACGATCTCGCGGATGCGGCGCTCGTGGACCGGGTTGCGGAAGGCCCAGAGCAGGGAGACGGCGATGGCGGTGATGCCCTCGCTGCGGAGCTTCTCGACCTGCGTGCGGACCTCGTCCTCGTCGAGGGCGACGATGACGTTGCCGTCGCGGTCGATCCGCTCGGTGACCTCGAGGGCGTGCCGCTTGGGCAGCAGGTAGTGGTCCTTGTCCTGGGCCAGCACGTGCTGCAGCTCGTGCGGTGACCGACCCAGGTATCGGCCCTCGACGTTCATAATGAAGATCGAGTCGCGGTGACCCTTGGTCGTCAGGAACCCGACGTCGGGGACCTTCCGTTGCACCAGGGCGTTCAGGCTTGAGGTGGTGCCGTGGGCGATGTGGTGGGTCTCGGCCAGCATCTCCTCCAGCGACCGCCCCAGCTGCTCGGCCAGCAGCTCCAGGACGTCGAGCACGCCCTGCGAGTAGTCCGGAGGTGTCGACGGGGCCTTCGCGGCGATGACCGACCCGGAGTCGTCATCCAGGACCGCGTCGGTGAAGGTCCCGCCCACGTCCACGCCGATCACGTAGGCCATGCGGTGCTCCTCGTTGAACTCGCTCGTGACCCGCGCCACGACTTTGACGGTGGCGTCGACTATCTGACACTGGCGAAGCCTCGTCAAGGGCGGAGTTGTGGAGCAGTGCTGGTTGGTGCTCGTGGGGCTCGTGTGACGACTGGCGGTGAGCCATCATCGGAGCCGTCGTCGATCGCCCCGGAGGTGGACGTGCACGCCGAGCTGCTGACCCAACGCGTGGTCGAGATCATCGAGAGCGCGGCGCTCCCCCACCTCGACAGCAGTGCGCTCGTGGCGGCGCTCGCCGTGGTGTTGGCCGGCGCGGGGTTGGTGATCGTGCGCGACTACGCGCTGGGTGGCGGGGACTCATTGCCCCTGCTGGTCGCGGAGCCGTTCCCGCGGGTAGAGGCGTCGCTCGGGGTAGTACCCGCTCTCGGTGGCATCGACGGTGCCGTGACCGCGCGGCTTCGGCGGTACGCGGAGCATCCAGCTGTCGATGGGCTCGTCATCGTCAATGGGCTCACAGGCGACATTCCGCGACCTCGTGCCCTCAGCGGCGTACCGATGCGGGTAGCGGTCGCTGGAACGAGGACAGGCAGCGACGCCTCCTGATCGATGCCAGGCAGGCGGGAGGGCGCACACGTCCCCGAGGGCCCGATCCGGCCAATCTGCCGACAGAGCGGGCCTTCAGCCATCGACGATCGCCGGGACCGTCGAGCCAGCGCCCGAGCTCAGCCCGCGGCGCGGAACTCCTCATAGCGCTCTTCAACTCGTGCGCGGTCCGGATGCTGAGCGACACGCTTGGGCAACGTGAGCGGCACCCCCGACATCGCCTGCAGGCCGTGCTTCAGCATCGGACCATCGATCTCGTCCAGGATGTCTCGCCGCACCTCGACCTTGAGGTCGGGGCGGATGCCGAGGACGTTGGCGTCGAAAGCCCGATGGTGGATGGAACACAGGGACAGCCCGTTGGGGACAATCGGCGTTCCGCGTTCCTTGCCGTCGGGGATGATGTGTGCAGCGTCGAGCAGCTCTACATGCTTCAGCCTGCACATGGCACAGGATCGCTCGTAGGCGCCGAGCACCTGCGCGCGGAAGACGGGCTGATGCAACCGTAGCTTCGTGAGCCGCTGCACCGTCCGCCGGCGGTCGACCTCCTCGAGCCCCGGGATGCCGAGGAAGCGCTGGTCCTCACTGATGGCGATGGCCACCCGGAGCTGCTCGGGCTCGTCCGCCACGATGTAGATGGGGTAGCGAGCGAGGTAGACCGCCGGCGCCACCGCCACGAACCACACCAAAGGAAGCTGCTGTTCGAAGGCCCGACGAAGAGCTCGGTTCTCGGCATGCTGCGGGTCCTCACCGCGGTACGCATACCGGATCAGACCATCCGGACCCTCGACGTCCTCGTACGGCGGCTTCTGCCCGGGCGCAGTCCAGGTGGTCCGAATCGACAGCGCGGCGCCCAGTTGCCGCGGCTTGCAGATGCCCTGCTGGCGAAGCAGGAGAGCAACGTCCTCGCCCTGGAACGGGAAGTTCGCGACGTCAGGCTGAGACACCGTCTGTGTCGCGAGCATCGTCCGCTCGTCGAGCCAACGCATCGCCGCTTCGCGAGCCGCCAGCTCGTCGAGGAACGCCACGAGCCGGCATGGTGCCACCTCGTCGGCCTGAGCGGGCTCACCCGTCGGCGACAAAGTCGCCGAGGAGACAGAGCGTCTCACTGCTGCGCCACCTCCTTGCTTGACTCCAACGCGCCCTGAGCACTTCGTCGACAAGTTCGGCCAGACCCGTGCCAGCCGGATCGTCGTGAAGTCGTGACAGCCCTCGTTCGGTCGGCACTCGAAGGAGTGACCCCATGCCTGACCCCTCGCGATCGATCAGGCAGCATCGCGGGCGAGATCCACCGAGGGGGTACGGCGTGACGAAGCTGTCGACGGTGCTGGACCAGGTCGACGCCGGGGTGATGCTCTTGCCCGAGTTTCAGCGCGGGTACGTCTGGAACCGGGACCAGGTGCGCGGGCTCATGAAGTCGGTGTACCGGGAGTTCCCGGTCGGCGCGCTGCTCGTGTGGGAGACCGAGGTCAGCGCCGACCAGACCCGCGGTGGCGGGGTGTTGGCGCAGGTCGGCGGTCAGCGTCATCTGCTGCTCGATGGTCAGCAGCGGGTGACCACCCTGTACGGCGTCATTCGCGGCCGCGCGCCAGGCTTTTTCGACGGCGATGCCAGCGCCTTCACCGGCCTGCACTTCAACGTAGAGACCGAGGATTTCGCCTTCTACGCGCCCATGAAGATGAAGAACGACGCCCGCTGGCTCGACGTCACCAAGCTTTTCCTCGAGGGCACGGCACCATCAATCGGCCGACTCATGGCCGTGACAACCGACCCGCAGCAGCTATCGGACTACATGGGCCGAGTCGCTCGCCTGCACAACGTCCTCAACCGCGACTTTCATATCGAGCAGATCACCGGGCCGGATAAGACGATCGACGTCGTCGTCGACATCTTCAACCGCGTTAACTCGGGCGGGACGAAGCTCTCGAAGGGCGATCTTGCCCTCGCGCGGATCTGCTCCGAGTGGGACCAGGCGCGGCCGTGGATGCGGCATTACCTCGACGAGTGGGCCAAACGCGACTACATCTTCAACCTTGACTGGCTCCTGCGCAGCGTCACGGCCGTAGCTGTGGGGCGATCGCAGTTCTCCAACCTGGAGGACGTCTCAGCAGAGCAGTTCGAGCAGGCACTCAAGGGCACCCGCGAGCACATTGAGCATCTCCTCGGCGTCGCCGTCGAGCGCCTCGGGATCGACCACGATCGTGTGCTGTTCGGCCGCTACGCCTTTCCGGTTCTCGCCCGCATTCTTAGCCAACGCGAGAACGGACGCTTCCATGACGGCATCGAGGCGAATAAGGCAATGGCCTGGTACGTGCAGGCTGCCATCCGGAGTCGATTCACGGGTTCCGTGGAGACGAATCTCAATAAAGACCTTCAGATTGCGGACCGCGAGGGGGTCGACGGCCTCCTCGAGTCGCTCCGGAAGTTGCACAAGGGCTCACTCGCGGTTCGCGCTGAGGACTTTGAGGGCGTCGGACGGGGCGCACGCTCGTATCCACTGCTCTACCTTCTGACACGCAGCGTGTCCGGGCTCGACTTGCTCGTAGGCGCGCCCTTCGCAGGGCGGACCACCTCCCTTCACGTTCAGGAAATCTTCCCGCGTGCGGAGCTCCGGGCCGCCGGATACAGCACCGGCGAGATCAACGCGATCGCCAACTTTGCCTTCGTGACGCAGGACTCCGCGCGCAGGCTTGGAACGCGCCTTCCGGAGGACCACCTCCCAGAGTGCTCGCCCGACGGCCTCCGCGCACAGTGGATCCCGGAAGACCGGGCTCTGTGGCGGGTCGACCGCTATCGCGAGTTCCTCGCCGCTCGCCGTTCGCTCCTCGCCGAGGAAGCGGACCGGTTCCTCGGAGAGCTGGCGGCCGGCACGGCGGCCTGGCCGTCGCCTCCCCTGTACGCGATGGGCCTCGTCGACGAGGACGAGAATAGCCCACGCTCCGCGCAGATCAAGGCACTTCTCGACGACTTCGCCGATCGAGGTTTCGCGGTCCCAGCCGTCGATTGCGAGATCCCCGACCCCGGCACCGGCCGCACCCTCGCCGTCGCGGAAGCCTTCTGGTCGGAAGGCCTGCAGGCGGGGCTCGGGAATCCTGTCGTCCTCGAGCTCGATCCCGAGGAGGCCGATCTTGCCAGGCTCTCAGAGCTCGGCTACGAGGTCTTCACGTCCGTCGACGCCTTGCTCGCTCACGTTCGCCGGCGCGGTGAGCTGGCAGGCGGAGATCGCACCGACGAAGGGACTGCGCACGGGAACGCTGGAGCAGAGCCAGCAGTCGAGACCGAGCCTGATCGAACCCTCGAACCCGAGTCAGAGACATCCCTTGAGGACGAATTCGGTGGGGCCATACAGGCACTGCTCGACCGCTGCATGAGGGAGCTTCGTTACAACCCTCGCTACTTCAGGCTGACGATCTCTCAGCATGGAGCCCTTGGAGCAACTCAGCGCCTGCTGACGTCGCCGGGACCCAGCGACGGCTTCGTCAAGCTATGGGAGAACCAGCGACTCGACCTCACCCCGGAGACGCTCGTACTTGATCCTCGCTTTGCCGACCTCTTCACGGACTCGGAGCGCAAGGTGGCACGGGCCCGCCTCGACGACTTTGGCTACTCTGGCGCGGCGTAGCCCCGATTGATGAGGGCCTGGGTCAGTTCGCGCACAGCGGCATCGTTGAGGAGACGCTGCCCCGCATCGAGTGCGGAGCGGCGGGTGCGGAAGCCGGCGAGCAGGTCGTGGATGGCGCGCTGGGGTGCAGGCAGACCACGCGCGACGCCGGCGGCGTAACGCCCTGATCGGCGCCGCATCTGATCCGCCTCAAGCTCGAGCGGGTTCGGGGGCAACGCGGACGTGATAGGTGGCATGGCCCGCTCGGCTCGCGTTCGCTGTAGCTCGCGCCGGGCTTCGTCGAGCTCACGCCACTTCCACACCGGCATCGTGGTTGTGCCACGCGGGATTGCGGCGATCTCGGCGCACACCGCGCTCACCTCGTGAGACGCAGGCCGACGACCCGCGTCGATCTCACGCAGCAACGTGTCGACTCGGCGCTCCAAGGTGAGGGTCACGAAGGAGCTATCGGAACCACTCCTGCCCACGTATCCGTGCGCCGTTGGCCTGTTCGGGTGGATCTTCCGCGCGGCATGGCCCCCGCCGGCCGTGCGGGACCGGCCTCAGGATTGAAAGTCGCGACAGCGAAGAGCATCGACGAGCGGCACCCCGACCCGGACGTCCCCCACGAGGAGCCGTCCATCGCCCGATGTCGTGATCTGACCGCAGAGCGCTTTTGTTTGATCCCCGCGATCACCAGCATCACCCGTCGGGGGGAGATCCGATGCCGACCACCGTCACCACCACGCCCTACGGCGCGGCGGCCTACAACGCCCTGCGGCGGGCCGTCCACGAGGCCAAGGCCGGGGACCCGCTGCAGCTCGTCACGGTCGTCGTGCCGTCTGAGCGCATCGGTGTCGCAGCCCGACGAGCCCTCGCCCGAGGTGACCACGAGCACCCGGCGGGCATCGCCGCGATCTCGATCATGACCTTGAGGCGGGTAGCAGAGACGCGTTCCGCCCGGGCGCTGCTTGCCGAGGGTCGGCGGCCACTCACAGGGCCAGCGCTCGCTGACGCGGTGCGGCGCCGACTGACAAACGACCCCGGCCCCTTCGAACCAGTCGCTGACCACATCGGCACGGTGCGCGCCCTCGCTGACGCCCACCGCACGCTCAAGCCATACAGGGACGACGTGCTCGATGCACTCGGCGACGACGAGGTCGTCGCAGCGACGGTCGCCGTCCATCGCGCGCTCGAAGCAGACCTCCGGACGAGCACCTACGACGAGACCGATCTCCTACGCCGAGCCGCTGAGCATGGTGGCGGCGACGAACCGGTGGTCGTGTTACTCCCCCAGGACCTCGACCCACCCGAGGTCGCGCTCCTCGAGGCTCTGAGCACCACGGTCGACCTCCGCATCCTGCTTGGCATCACCGGCCACGACGACGCGGATGCCGGACCCCTCGCGGTCGCGCGAGCCCTCGGTCACGACGTCCATCCCGACGGCGAGGCAGTCCCCACCGCTGCGCGTGTCCTGCACGCCTCCGACCCTGATGACGAGGTCCGCGCCGTCGTCCGTCGCGTCGTTGACGACCTCGCGACTCACAAGGGTCACCGCATCGCGGTTCTACACGCGAGCTCCGACCCCTACGCCCGGCTCCTCCACGAACATCTCGCGCGCGCTGACATCACGTTCTTCGGTCGCGGCATCCGCCCCGCCGTCGAGTCCGCCTACGGCCGCACCGTCATGCGCCTTCTTGCGCTGCCGGAGCACGACTTCGCCCGCACCGAGGTTCTCGCTGTCGTTGCGGGAGGACCGGTGCGCCACGGCGACCGGCACGCCCCGAGCAGCGCATGGGAGCGTGTGTCTCGCGCGGCCGGTGTCACTCGTGGCGCGGCATGGTCGCGGCTCGAGACGTTCGCGCGCCACACACGCGCCAAAGCCGCCAACGAGCGGCAACGGGAAGGCGCTCGCGACTGGCTCATCGCTCGCCACGAGCGTGACTCCGAGACCGCCGACGACCTCCGTGCCTTCGTCGAGGGTCTCCAATCCAGCCTCGCTGCCATCGATGCCGCCACAACGTGGGCCGACGCCACCTCGGCCGTTCGGCGCCTCCTCGAGCTCCTGGCCGACGACCTTCCTCCCGAGGACGCCACGGCGGCCCGTCGCGTCGACGCGACGTTGACCGCCGCCGCGACCGGCACGACCCCACCGTCCCGACGGCGGGTGGTCGAGCTTCTGGAGCTGGAGCTCGACGCCGTCCTCGACCGCGTCGGGACGATCGGCATCGGCGTCCACGTCGGCCCGGTGTCGGAAGGCGTCGGCGACGACGTCGACCGTGTCTACATCCTCGGTGCCGCCGAAGGCCTTCTTCCGCCGCGCACCGCGGACGACCCGCTACTGCCGGACCGTGCTCGCGAACGCACGAATGGAGCCCTTCCCACCACCCGCGAGCGGACCGCCCGCCAGCACCGACACGTCCTCGCAGCCCTGGCGGCAGCGCCACGGGAAGGCCGCACGATGAGCTTCCCCCGAGGGGACCTTCGCCGAGGCGGCGAGCGGGTCCCGAGCCGCTGGCTATTGCCGACGCTGCGCGTGCTCGGTCGCGACCGCGGCCTGCAGGCCACGAAGTGGCGCGAGATCGGGCGTCGGTTGGAGTCGTCGTCGTCGTATCCCGCCGCCCTGCTCGCCGCTCACACGCCCGCTTCAGCGCAGGAATGGCGGCAGGTCGCGGCGGTCGCCGGGACGCTCGAGGGCGACGAGACCATCGCGCGTGCCCACCGCCTTCGTCGGGGACGGGCCTCGGATCAGTTCACGCTCTACGACGGCAACCTCGTGGGCGAGGATGTGCCCGACCCGACCGCCAGCGACCGCCTCTCCCCTACGGCGCTCGAGGAATGGGTGCGCTGCCCGCACGCCTACTTCCAGTTCCGCCTGCTCGGCGTGGGTCCGGTGGAGGAGCCCGAGGAGGTCGTGCAGATCTCCGCGATGGAACGTGGGTTCGTGCTGCATGACGTCTGGGACAAGCTGGTCAACGCTGCCCTCGATGAAGGCTGGGCACCCGGCCCCGGCGAGCCGTGGCCGCCGCGAGCCGCCGACCGCATCGAGGCGCTCGCCGAGTCCGCGTTCGCGGAGGTCGTCGAGCGGGGTGTGACGGGCGCACGGCTGCTGTGGGAGCAGGACCAGCGGACGCTGATGCGCGACCTCACCACCTGGCTGACGAAGGACGATGAGCGCCGGCTTCGTCTCGACGAGGCTGTCCCCATCGGGGCCGAGTACGCCTTCGGCGAGGGGGCCACCCCCGCCATCGGCATCGCGCTGGGAGATGGCCGGGAGCTGAGGCTGCGCGGCAAGATCGACCGCGTCGATCGTCGTCGGGATGGCGGGTTGGCCGTGACCGACTACAAGACGGGCCGCGCCGACTCCTACAAGACGATCACACCCGAGGACCCGACCGACCACGGTCAGCGTCTCCAGCTCCCGGTCTACGCCCTGGCGGCACGCGAGCAGTACGGCGAGGGCCCGGTGCACTCGGAGTACTGGTTCACGAGTCTGAAGGGTGGGTTCACACCGGTCGGCTACGACGTGACCGACGACGTCCTCGACGAGACCCGACGTGTCCTCCGCGTGATCGTCGACAGCATCCGTGATGGCGTCTTCCTCGCCCGACCACCGAAGTCGTCCTTCTGGGGTTGCGCCTGGTGCGCGCCGGATGGATTGAGCACCGAACACGTCCGCGAGGTCTGGGGCCGCAAGCAGTCCGGTGCTGAGCAGTTGCGGGTCATGCTCGGGGAGGGTTCATGACGACGGCCGTGCTTCCTGACGACGACGTCCGCGACCGGATCCGTAACGACCTCGACTCGACGCTCTTCGTCGACGCCGGCGCAGGATCGGGCAAGACCACGGTGCTGGTCGACCGGATCGTGCGGCTGGTCGAGTCGGGCGTGCCGCTGCGCCACATCGCGGCGGTCACCTTCACCGAGAAGGCAGCCGCCGAATTGCGCGACCGGCTGCGGGAGTCGTTGGAAGAGGCCGGGCTCGACGACGCGTGCCGCGAACTGGACGGCGCCGCGATCGGGACGTTGCACTCGTTCGCGCGGCGCATCCTGTCCGAGCACCCGCTCGAAGTCCGGCTGCCGCCGTTGGTCGACGTACTCGACGACGTCGGATCGCAGGTTGCCGCCGACCGCTGGTGGCGGCAGCTCCAGATCGAGCTGCTCGACGACGACGAGACCGCGCCCCTGATCCGGCTCGGCCTAGCGGCTGACATGAAGCTCGACCATCTCCGCGAGCTCGTCATGGAACTCGAGGCGAACTGGGACCTCGTCGAGGAACGTCTCGCCGACGCTGAACCGCCGCCGCGGCCCCACGTGAATATCGGCGCCTACCTGGCGCGAGCGCGCGCCCTGCTCGAACGCCGTCGGGAGTGCACCGATCCCTCGGACAGGTTGCTGGCACGCTTCCCGCTCCTCGAGGATTGGGTGCGGCAGGCCGAGGCGACGGACGACGAGGCCCAGCTGCTCGACCTGATCGACGAGATTCCCGCGCCCGGCGGCAACGTCGGGAAGGCGCCCGCGTGGGGTGGGCAGGTGGCGTCCGTCCGGTCCGAGCTGAAGTCGCTGAGCGACGACGGCAGGACCGAGCAGGCCAGCGTCATGGACCAGGTGGTGCGCTGCCTGCTGCCGCGGCTCGCCCGCGAGGTCCTGACGGCAGCGGAGAACCGGGTGTGCGAGGGCCGCCTCCGCTTCCACGACCTGCTGGTGCTGGCCCGGCGGCTGGTGCGGCGGTCGTCGTCGGCGCGTCGAGTCCTGCAGGACCGCTACCAGCGCCTGCTGCTCGACGAGGCCCAGGACACCGACCCCATCCAGGTCGAGCTCGCCGTGCGCATCGCCGGCGGCGAGACAGCGGAGGGGCCGTGGCCCGACGTCGCCGTGCCCGCGGGCGCGCTCTTCTTCGTAGGCGACGGCAAGCAGTCGATCTATCGTTTCCGCCGGGCCGACATCGCGATCTACCTGGAGGCGCAGCGCCTCGGCGAGACCGTCGCGCTGACGACCAACTTCCGGTCCTCCCCCGCCGTCCTCGACTGGATCAACGCGGTCTTCGGCCGGCTGATCGTCGATGAGCCGGGGGTGCAGCCGGAGTACCGGGCGCTGGACGTCGGACCGAATCGCAGCGACGGGTGCGGCTCGGTGACGGTGCTGGGGTCAGTGGCGCATCCTGGTGGCCGCGAGACAACCGTCGACGACCTTCGTCAAGCCGAGGCCCGCGACATCGCCGGGTTGATCGTGACGGCATTGCGCGAGGGGTGGCGCGTCGCCGACCGCAGTGCCGGTTGGATCGAGCGGCCGCTTCGTCCCGACGACATCACCATCCTCCTGCCGACCCGCAACGCGATCTTCGCAATTGAGTCGGAGCTCGACGAGGCCGGCATCCCGTACCGCACCGAGGCTGCGTCGATCGTCTACTCGGCCGCCGAGGTGCGGGAGCTCATGACCTGCCTGCGGGCGGTCGACGACCCCACCGACGAGTTGGCCGTTGTCGCCACACTTCGCAGCTCGCTCTTCGGCTGCTCGGACGTCGAGCTGTGGCGGTGGCGTCAGGACGGCGAGTCGTGGAACCTCTTCGCGCCGCGTGCCGGGTCCGAGCCGGTCGGATCGGCGCTCGATCAGCTGCGGGACTGGTCGCGGGCCCGCTCGCGACTTGCGCCGGCGGAGCTGCTGGACCTGGTGCTGGAGCAGCGCCGGGTGCTGGAGGTCGCGGCCGACTCGCCGCGGTACCGGGAGGTGTGGCGCCGGCTCCGCTTCGTCGTCGACCAGGCTCGCGCGTGGTCCGAGGCGGAGCGCGGATCGTTGCGGGAGTACCTGGCGTGGGCGGCGCGGCAGGCGGACGACTCGGTGCGCGTCACCGAAACCGTCCTACCCGAGACTGACACCCGCACCGTCCGGATCACCACAATCCATGCCTCGAAGGGCCTGCAGTTCCCATTCGTCATCGTGGGCGGGCTGTGGTCGCCTGGCTATCAGAGTCGGCCGACGGTGCTGTGGCCGTCGTCGCGAGGTGTCGAGGTGGCGCTGTCGGCCAAGCTGCGCACGACGGGCTACGCGGACGTCGACGTCGTCGAGAAGGCGATCGAGCACGGCGAGCGCCTTCGCCTGCTGTACGTCGCGTGCACGCGGGCCGAGTCGCGCCTAGCCGTGTCGTTGCACCGTAAGGAGACGCCGCCCGGCAAGGAGGACCCGGCCTGCGTCTCCTCCGAGGTGCTGGCTCGGGCGGCCTTCGAGGTCCCGTCCTCGACGTTCTCGACGCCCGGACCGTCGCGGTGGTTCCCGGAGGCCGAGCCGGCTCGGCCCGAGCCGCCGCCGTGGGAATCGTGGAGCTCGGCGCACACGCTCGCGGTGAATCGGTCGGCGGCGCGCGAAGCCGTGTCGGCGACGGCGATCGCCCACCGTGAAGTGTCGTTGCCGTCGTTCCCGCCGGGCCTGGCGAAGGACCCGGTCGACCTCGAACTCCCGCCCTGGCGGAAGGGTCGCTACGGCGAAGCCTTCGGTCGAGCGGTCCACGCCGTCCTGCAGACGATCGACCTCGCCACCGGAGACGGCCTCCGCGATCTCGCCGAGTCGCAGGCGCTCGCTGAGGGCGTCGTGGACGCGGTCGACGACGTCGAAGCAGCGGTGCAGTCAGCACTCGGCTCGGAGGTGGTGCAGCGCGCCGCGCTCCGGCCGCACTGGCGCGAGACCTACGTCGGCACGATGGTCGACGGCAAGCTCGTCGAGGGCTACATCGACCTTCTCTACCGCGACGACGACGGCCTCGTCATCGTGGATTTCAAGACCGACTCGTCTGTCACCCCGGAGACGCTTGTGGCCTACGAACGGCAGCTTCACGTGTACGAGCGGGCGTTGTCCAACGCGGCCGGTGAGACCGTCGTCAGGTCGTTCTTGCTCTTCCCGCGCCCCGGTGGCGCGGTAGCCCGGCAGACGTCGCCCATCGGAGAAGAAGGGGCCCGATGAGTCAGCTGTTCATCGTCGACGACGAGCAGGCCCGCCCGGCGGAGGCCACGAGCCTCCCCGACGCGAAGTTGAAGGAGCGCGACCACCTCCAGGAGTGGGTGATCGACAACCCGTCGGTCCTCGGCGAAGACGTCATGGTGATCGCCTCTGAATACAACCACTGGGCCGCCGAGAGCGATGGCGTGCCGGCCCGCGACCGCCTCGACGTCCTCGGGATCGACGGGGCCGGACGGCTTGTCGTCGTCGAGCTCAAACGAGGCGTCGCCGCCCGCGACATCCATCTGCAAGCCATCACCTACGCCTCCCTGGTCTCGCGCTTTACCCTTGAGACCCTTGCGCAGGCCAACGCCGTTTTCTTGACCCGCAGGCTCAAGACGACGGTCGCGGTGGATGAGGCACGATCGCGGATCCTCGATCACGTCGGTGACGATCTCGATCCCGACGTTCTCAAGCGCCCGCGCCTGGTCCTCATCGCGTCGTCATTCCCGAAGCAGGTTACCTCGTCAGTCGTTTGGCTTTCTGAGATGAGCCTGGACATCTCGCTGGTCCAGGTCTCATTGTGGCGGGTGGCCGATCAGCTGGTGGCGGACTTCTCCACCATCTACCCCGTCCCTGAGGTGGAAGAATTTACCCTCGGTCCAGAACGGGTGAAGGCCGGCGAGGTCGGCAAGCGCATCGAACAACGAGCGCGCAGCAAGAACATCGTGCAGCTCCTCGTTGAGTCCGGATTTATTCCCGCGGGAACAGAGCTACGAATCGTCCCCCACGGAATGGTGGCCGAGACTCGAGAGACGCTTGAGGCTTGGCTGGACGACGACAACGCGCGTCGCTCTGCGCTTTGGACCGGGGAGGCACCGAAAGCCATCCGTTGGCGTGGCGAGGACTACACCCCAACCGGCCTCGCGAACGAGGTTCTCGGCCAGGCCACCAGGAGCAAGGGAGCGATCCAGGGCCCAGCATGGTTTGTCCTTGCGGACCCGTCCTACCCGACGGACGCGAACCCCGAGCAATGGGACGAGCTCCAAGGCAAGACACTGGTCGATATCGCGCAAAGACTCGGCTTATACTCTTATAGGGAACGCCGCGCGCCGATTATCGATCGTCTCCTGGCCGCGGACGAGCCCTCCGAAGGTCAGGCACTCACCATTGTTGTGCCGCCTATTAAGCAAGACGTCGACGGGATCCGCGCCTGGCTGGCCAGCGAACCGAAGCGTGGCATCGCGACGTGGCGCCAGGACGCTGACGCGCAGGTGGTCTGGGCCTTCGACGAGCAGACTTGGGACATGAAGGAGCTTGCGCGCGAAATCCTTCGGCAGAGTCTCGGCGTTGACGCCGACAAGGTCTGGGGTCCCAACTGGTTCCAAGTCGCCGATGGTCGAACACTCAGCAAAATTGCCGACGCGTTGCAATAAACCGAAACTAGACTCTGCAAGAAGCAAAGGTCATGATTCAGAATATCTCGGCAGTCGTCACTGCGGTTGGAGTTGTACTCGCTGCGCTATCGATCCGCGCCGCACAACGCCAGAGACTCCGATCCTTCGAGGCGTTCTACGTGCAACGATATTGGTCCCTCATGGACTCCATGTCACTCGCAGCCCTCAGGCTCGAAGCTGACTATAAGCTTCGCACTCGTGACGAGAAGGCCGTTCGATCGTATATTCGCCTCTGTGAGGACGAGTGCGAGCTTCGCGAGAAAGGATGGATCACTGACGCCACGTGGAAGATATGGGCCGATGGCATGAAGGTTCAGCTTGAACGGGAACCTTTCGCTCAAGTCTGGAAAGACGTCTGTGCGCAGCAGGGGGCGTACCAGTACCAACTACTGCAGAGATTGCAGAAGAAAGACTGGCAGCCCACAGCCATCCGCCCCAGCCTCCCTCGTCGCGTCCGAGCCGGACTCACTGGCTCCTCCGGTGTCTGAGACGAGCCACGGCATCTATGTTCTCCTGGGAGGGCGGTTCAGTTGTCCTCCTCGTCCTCCCTCTCAGCGGCGAGCTGCTCAGCGCGGCTGACCGCCAGCCGTTCCATCTCAAGGTCAATGACCTCGGCAGCAAGCTTCTTCTCTGAGACATCGACGGCCTCGGCGCTGGACGCCGCCACCTCGCTGCCGCGGGCGTACTCGTCGAACAGGCGCTGCTTCTCCTCGAGCAACTCGACCATGCGCTGATCGACGCTGTCGGTTGTCAACAGGCGGTGGACCTGCACGCCCCGGAGCTGCCCCATGCGATGCGCCCGGGCGATGGCCTGACTTTCGAGAGATGGCTTGACCTGCGGCTCGCAGATGATCACGACCGAGCCCGCCTGCATGTTCATACCCGTACCGCCGGCGGTGATCTGCGACAGCAGCACCGCGTCCGCGCCAGCACGACCGAACTCGTCGATGATCGCTTGCCTCTTGGTCGCGGGTACGGAGCCTGTCAATGGGCCGACGACTCGCTCACCGAGGACCTCAGCGACCTCCTCCAGCACATCGCGGAAGTACGAGAAGACGATTACCTTCCGACCGTTCGCTGCAGCGTCATTCGTGATCTCCTGGAGCCGAGCGAGTTTCTCCGAGTGTCCAGGATGGTCCACGATCGCCACGCGGCGCATGCGCATGAAGTTGCGGGCCGCGACGGCCATGCGATAACCGGGCATCTGATGAGCGGTAAAGCTGCTCCACTCGGGCGTGACCACCAAGTCGGGAAGCTCTTGCAGCACGTCTTCCTGGTTGCGCCGTAGATATACCGGCGCCAGTTCCTCCCGATATCGACGCGCACTAGCCAGGCCATCGATCTGCGCTAGGCGGCGAGCGGCCTCTGGCTGCAGATACGTGACGAGCTGTTGGAACTCTCCGAGGCGATTCTCGAGTGGCGTGCCTGTCAGAAACAGCGCCCGCTCGGCGCGGTCAACGAGGGGCAGAAGCGCTCGCGCCCGCTGGGTCTGCGGGTTCTTCAGGTAGTGCGCTTCGTCCACCACGATCAGGGGCAGCTGAGCAGGTGGGGCCGGCAGCACCGGCAGTGTTCCGAAGGTAGTCACCGCGACGCCGCCGCGACGTTGCCATGTTCTCCAGGTTCGGTCGCGGTCGCTGCCATGCACAAGGAACGCCTCGAGCGCGCTGTGACGGCGTACCTCACTCGTCCAGTTCACGAGCACGGAGGCGGGGCACACCACGAGGTGGTGCTTCGCGCCACCGCCACTGAGGTGTGCCATGACGGCGATGGCCTGGACCGTCTTGCCCAGACCCATCTCATCCCCGAGCAGCGTCCGACGCTGTACCAGCGCATACCGTGCCCCGAAGGACTGATAGCCGCGCAGCGAGACCTTGCCTTCGAGGAGCACCTCGTCCAACGGCTGGGCGTGGACTGCTGCGACGATCTCGGCCGGTAGGTTGCCGGCTGCAGCGTCTTCGCCGAGGTCAAGCTCGACGATCTGTCCGAGCACGGTGTAGTAGCCGGCACTGTCTCGCTCGAAGTCGTCCCACACCCTGTCGGCGCCCGGGGCATGGCCTTGACCAGGACTCACCTGTGTCAGCAGTTGGAGTAGGCCGCTTCCCTCGAGGTCGGAGACCGTCTCCCGAATCTGCATCAGGAAGTTCGTAGGATCGGAGCCTCCAACGATGGAGAGCTGAGTGACCTCCTTCGAAATGGCAGCGAGCGGACGGAGCAGATCGAGAGCCGCCTGAAGGTCGCGCCCTCGTCCCTCCAAGACCCGGTCGTACTGACGCAAAAGGAAGAGCGTTGTGAGAAGTCGGGTGACGAGCGTGTCCGAGCGATCGAGATCGATGCGAAACCGCAGATCATCTTTTACGGCCTGGCGCAGTCGCTGCGCTGCTGCAAACAGCTGGCGGGCGGTGGTCTCGCTGATGCCGTTCACCTGGCCGAGCCTGGCTGAGCCGGCGCGCAGCACATCATCAACGGTGTGGCAGCGAGCTTCGCTCAAGGACTTGAACCGTACTCGGTTTGCCGTCGCCTGCTTCAGCGCCGTTGTCGGCATCTCGGCCAGTTGCTTGCTGACCATCCGGTCCTGCACGGACTCGAAGGTCCGCTTGACCTCGCTGACGAGGGGCGGACGGTGCCGGAGCACCGAAGGCGCAATGGCCAGGAAGCGTCGGATGACGTCGAGCTGCTCGACCTTGACTGACACGTGCGGTCCACGAGGCGCGGCGAGGCCGAGGACCTTGGACGCGGCCGATGTGGCCGCTACCGCGTCGGCTCGACCAGATGTGGTGTTCGTGAGAGCCGAATTCCACGCCTGCGCGACGCCATTCGCCTTGACGTGGTCGAGCATTTTGACGAGTGCTGCGAACTGAATCTCGGCATGCTCACGGGTCTTCTTCGACGAGAAGAGGCCGCGCAGACGTCCCTGGGTTACTGGCCGGGCCTCTTCGACGAGACTCGGGAGGCTGCGTCGGATGGCCGACGCACTGCTCAGCTGCGCTTGCAGCGCAGGGCGTGCGTGCGCTTGAGCCGCAACTGTGTCGACAAGGACACTCGGGCGACCGGAGACGCCAAGAGCGATGGCCGCCACGCCGGAATTCGCCGCGCCGCGCTCAGGTGGCAGTGGCAGCTTCAGCAGGGAGCCGTCGACAGCGCGCCGCAAGGCCGCGTCCTGCTCGCCGACCGCGTCCTCCACCTGCTCGGCGAGGGCGAGAAGAGCCTCGGCTTGCAGGAGGGCTGCGCGGGCTTTCTCCCGATCCTCAGCCACGCGATCCCGCCACCAAGCGCGCCGGTACGACCAGGGCCGTCGCTTCAATACGCGGGGGCTCCGCGACCACCCGCTCTTGAGCGGCGAGCTCTGCCAACCGTCGAGTCAGTCGATCCTCAAGTTCACGTGCCTTCCGCTCGGCGCTGTCCGGGCGCATCCGCGTCCGGCTCCCCGCCCGCTCCGCGGCCGCGAGCCGTTCAGCCTCGCCGTCCCAGTGGGCGATCTGCTGCTTCAGACGATCGAGGACCGCCCTGCGGGTGCGCTGAACCCTATTGCCGACCGTTGCCGACACCTCATCCTCGAGCTGAGGGAGCGCGATCGTGATGGCCCACGAGCGCGCAGCCTTCTCCAGGCCGTCCGATAGCCACGCCTCGTTGAGCAACGAGGTAGCCCTGTCCCGTTCGCCGTCCGTGGCCGCCCGGTACGTCCGTAGGGCCTGCGGCCCGACGTTGGCCGCGGAGCCGTCCCGGCAGAGTTCGATGACCTCGAAGCGCCGCATGACCGACATTGGAGGTTCCTGCGAGTCGACAACGGACTGCACCAATGCGACGAGGAGTCGCGGCTCTGCGCCACCGCGGTCATCGACGAGGAGGCAGCCCTGACGTCGCTCGGTCACCGTGTCATCGAGGACCTGGTCGACGAGGGCATCGAGCAGCGGATGACCAGGGCGCACAAGATCAGCCGTGGACGAGACGTCGGACGGGTCGGCTTCAAAGCGCAGGGACTCGTAGCTGCGAGCTGGTCGCACCCTGCCTCGTGCACGCTCTCGGAGGTCAGTGGGGACCCGCTGAACCTCGCAGCTTCCGTCCCTGCGAGCGGTCACCCGGCCTCCCGCATGGCGGAGGCCGGCGACCAGGAAGTCGCGCACATCGGCCGACCGGAGACGTCGGGCGCGCGCCTGTTCCATCTCGCGACGGACCTCGCTGACCGCTGCTGGATCGAGAGTCTCCTGAAGGAGCGCCCGCTCCTCGAGCAGTTGTGTGAGCCCGTCGGACACGGTCGCATCGACGGTCTGGCGGAGCCTCGCCCGCACCTCCGGTTGGTCGCCGTAGCGCACAGCCTCGAGCAGCATGTCGCGCAGAGGACGTTCCCGGAAAGCCTCCCCGAGGACGTCGAAAACCTTGCCTGCGAACACGGTCTGCTGGTGCTCCAGTTTCTTCAGCAGCGTCAGATAGACATCGCCCTCGCGGGTGTCGCTGGCGATGAGGTTCCACAGGTGGCAGACCTCGGACTGACCAATGCGATGAATTCGGCCGAACCGCTGCTCGATACGGTTCGGATTCCACGGCAGGTCGTAGTTGACCATGAGATGCGCTCGTTGAAGGTTCAGGCCTTCGCCAGCGGCGTCAGTCGCTACGAGGACTGTGACCCGCGCGTTGGCCGTGAACTCGTGCTGGATGGCCCGCCGCTGCTCGCGAGGAACCCCGCCGTGAATCGCGACGACCGCCGACGGATCCCCCAAGTGGCCACCGATACGGTCGACGAGATAGCGCAAGGTGTCACGGTGCTCGGTGAAGACAATCAGCTTCGAGAGCTCTCGACCGGACTTGTCACTGGCTCCGCGGTCGAGGATGTTCTTCAGCTCTTGCCATTTGCGGTCGTTATCCCGGCGTCGTACGTCAGCCGCGATACGGATGAGTCCGTCCAACTCTTCAACCTCGCCAGCCAGCTCCTGGCGTGACCGCGCTGCCGTAGCCAGGTCGACGACCTCGTCCTCGAGGCTTTCCTGCTCACCCCCAGGCACCTCGTCCACCTCGAGGAGGTCAAGCTTCTCGCCAAGGACCCCAGAGCGGACCACGGGTTCTTGGAGCTGCTTATGCAGCCGGTCGCGCCGACGCTGCAGACTGCGCAGGATCGCCTCGGGACTCGACGCCAACCGACGCTGCAGGACGGTCAGCGCGAAGCCGACCGTGCGTCCCCGTGCGGTCTTCCCCTCGGCCTCCAGCGACTGCGCCCGGTCCATCCCGTGGCGCACGTAGTCCGTCACCGCCTCATACAGGCCCTGCTCCTCGACCGAGAGCTGGTACTCCACGGTGTAAGCGCGCCGCTCGGGAAAGAGAGGCTTGCCCTCCATGGTGAGCAGGTCTTCCTTGACCATGCGCCGCACAAGATCGTCCACCTCGGCCCGCGTCGACCGGCGGACGTTCCCCGGTTCGAAGCGGTCAGGATCGAGCAACGCCAGAAAGAGCTCGAAGTCCTCCGGCTTTCCCGCGTGCGGGGTCGCCGTCATGAGGAGGAAGTGCCGAGCCGTGGACTCCAGCAGCCGTCCCAGGTTGTAACGCTTCGTCGCGTTCACCGCACCACCGAAGCGTTGCGCGCTCATCCGGTGGGCCTCGTCGACGACAACCAAGTCCCACGTGGTCGCGCCGAGGGCGGTCAGAAGCTCCTCGTTGCGACTGAGCTGATCCATCCTGGCGATGAGCAGCGGGTGCTCGTCGAAGACGTTTCCGTCCAGAGTTCCATCGACCAGCGGCCGCGTCAGCAGCTCGAAGCGCAGCTGGAACTTGTCGAACAGTTCGTCCTGCCACTGCTCGACGAGGCTTCCAGGGGCCACGACCAGGCAGCGCTCAAGGTCTCCGCGGAGCAGGAGCTCCTTGATGTACAGCCCGCACATGATCGTCTTACCTGCGCCGGGGTCATCCGCCAGGAGGAAACGGAGGGGTGTGCGCGGCAAGAGCTCGTCGTAGACAGCCCGGATCTGGTGCGGGAGGGGCTGAAGGTTGCCGCCGCTCACCGCCAGCATCTGATCCAACGCGGCATGCTTCAGGCGGAGCGCGGTTGTACCGAGCAGCCACGCTGTTGGGTCGGCATCCAACTGCCGCTTGCTCGTCGTGGCGGCGGCGAGCCGCTCCTCGTCTTTGCGACTGAGCACCAGCTCCCGAGCCGTGCTTCCGTCTGCGGGCCGATAGGTCAGGAGCAGCCGGTTGCCTCCGAACCACTCCACCGCGACGACGGAGACGGGAGCGTTCATGGCAACGCCGGTCACCAGCGTCCCGGGGACGAGCTCCTCGAGCCGCATGTCTGCCTCCGCGTGGGACCCGCTGCCGTGTGCCTAGCCGGAGATCTGTCGATCAGTAGGCAAAGCACGTTACCCACATCACCTTGATGCCGTCGACGCACCTTTGGGGCCATCAGTCAGGTTCTCGCCGGCTGCGGCCCGCCGATGCGGCCGAAGTGCGACGGCCTGGCAGGATCACCGCTGCTGACACGGGAGGGAGTCAACGATGGTCTGGAACCAGATCACGCCCTCGAGCTTTCCGTGGGAGCGTGCAGCGCTTGACTACGTCAAGGAGCGCCTGCCGCCACGGCACCCCTACCAGGCCTGGTCGAACTTCACCTTCGTCTCGCAGCAGGGCCACATCCGCGAGGTAGATCTCCTGGTCGCGAGCCCCAACGGGCTGCACCTCATCGAGATCAAGAACTTCAAGGGCCGGCTGACGAACCAGGGCTCTACCTGGATCCTTGACGACGGCCGCCACCGGCCGCCCTTCGACTCACCGGTCCCCCTCGCCGACCTCAAGGCCAAGGAGCTGAAGTCGCTCCTCGCGGCGGCAGGTCGCGGCGAACGCATGCGGCTGCCCTACGTCACCGCGTCGATCTTCCTGGCCGAGCACGGGATGAAGGCGGACCTGTCGGAGAACCAGCGGCACCACCTCTATGGCGTTCAGGGCAACGTTGCGCACCTGCCGCATGTCATGGACCTCATCGAGGCCCCGCCGCAGCGAGAGCCGATCGACCAGCAGTTCGCTCGGCGCCTGCACCAGCTGCTGCAGAAGGTCGGCATCCACCGGACGCAGAAGAGCATCTCGATCGGTCCGTGGCGCATCGAGCCGCAGCCGTACGAGTCGGGCCCGACCTGGCAGGACCACCACGCCCGCCGTCCGGACAACGAGGCCGCGTACCGCCGCGCGCGGATCTACCTCTACGAGCGCGAGGACGACCCCGAGGCACGCGAGTCCACCCGACTCGCTGCCCAGCGTGAGTTCGCAGCCGGTCAAGGGATCCAGCACCCCGGCCTACTCGTGCCGGCCGACATGCTGGACCACGAGATGGGGCCAGCCCTCCTCATCGATCAGTCGCCGGACGCACAGCGCCTGGATCACTGGCTTGTCACACACGGCCGCGACCTCGACCTTCCTGAGAAGCTCGGCCTCATTCGTCAGCTCGCCGAGGCCGTCCGCTATGCCCACGACCGGCGGCTGGTCCACCGGGCGCTCTCCCCGCGCGCGGTGATCGTCGAGGACCTTCCCGACGAGGGCCCTCGGCTGCGAGTTGGCGAGTGGCAGACCGCCGCCCGCGGACTGTCCTCGTCGAAGACCCGGCACCGCGTCGAGGTCACGAGCCACGCCGGACGGCACGTCGAGCAGGCCGCCCAGGCCTACCTCGCCCCGGAGTTCCGCGAAGACGCCGACGGCACGACGACCATCGATATCTTTGGCCTCGGCGCCACCGCCTACCTCATCCTCACGGGTCAGGCGCCCGCTTCCACGCAGGCCGAGCTGATCGAGCGCCTCCTCACCGACGACGGACTACATCCCAAGGCCGTCGACGACTCCCTGCCCGACGACGTCGACGCGTTCGTCGCGGAGGCCACCCGCCCGATCATCAGCGACCGGTGTCCGGACATCGAAGACTTCCTGACGCTGCTTAGCCTCGCCGAGGCCTCGCTGCGCGAGTCGGTGCACCCCGACCCGGAGCCGGACCCGTACGAAGCGGGACCGGACGACGTGGTCGGCGGCGAGTACCGGGTCGTCAGCAGGCTCGGTACCGGCGCTACCGCGCGCGCCCTACTCGTGCGCCGCGACAACGAGGAAGCCGTCCTCAAGATCGGCCGCGACGACAAGGCCGCAGCCCGACTCGACGACGAAGCCGCCGTCCTCGCCGACCTAGCGAACGACTACATCGTCCGGCTCCGACGCGGCGTGTTCCCGCTGGGCACTCGGACGGCCATCGAGGTCACGCTCGCCGGGCAGACGACGCTGTCGCGGTACTTGCGCGAGGAAGGCGCGCTGCTGCCCGACATGCTGCAGCGCTACGGCTCGCAGCTCCTCGACGCCGTGGCCTACCTCGAGCGCAACGCCGTCCGGCACCGCGACATCAAGCCCGACAACATCGGTGTACTCACCCACGCCAAGCGCGGCACCTCCGTCGTCCTCTTCGACTTCTCCCTTGCTGGGATCCCCGACGCCGACGTCACCGCCGGCACGAACGGCTACCGCGACCCCATGCTCGGCACGGCCCGACGACCGGCCTGGGACGACGCCGCCGACCTCTACGGCGCTGCCGTAACACTGCACGAGATGGCCAGCTTGGAGCTGCCTACCTGGGGCGACGATGGGTCTGACCCACGAGTCGCACGCGCCGAGGCCTCGATCTCCGAGGAGGTCTTCAGCCCGGCCCTGCGTGAACCCCTCACCGAGTTCTTCCGTCGCGCGTTCGCCCGCGAGGCCGGCGATCGGCATCCGTCTGCCGAGGCAATGCGCCGCGCGTGGGACGACGTGTTCACCGAGGCCGACAGCACTGGCCCGGCGACCACGCTCCCGTCGATGTCGGACGACCCGCAGGACGTCCGCGACCGCGTTGCCTCGCTCGCCTCGCTCGACTCTGCCCTTGACACCGCTGGACTGAGCCCGCGCGCCGTCGCCGTTGCCCAGCGCCTCGGAGCATCGACGGTCGGCCAGCTGCTCGCACTCCCGATCCGCGACCTCTGGCGGGCCCGCGGGCTGTCGAAGCCGACGCGCGACGAACTGCTTCGCCGGGTGCGGGAATGGCAGGACCGGCTGGAAGCGGGCAGCGCTACGCCCCCAGTCGAAGCATCAGGAGACGACGACGCCGCGCTGTCTCTCGACCTGCTCGTCGAGCGACTGATTCCCGCCACGCCGAAGCGCGGAGCCGATCAGGCCGCCATCGTGCGCGGGGCTCTCGGTCTTCCCGACGACCGCGGTGGCCGACTCCCAGATACGCGATGGCCCACGGTCAAGGCGTTGGCCGACCGCTTCGGGCTCGCGCCTAGACAGCTCAACGATCTCCTGGACAAGCAACGCAACCGTTGGTCTGGTGACGCCGAGCTCGCGGCGGCCCGAGCCCAGGTCGTGACCGCTCTGCGGCAACTCGGGCGCGTCGCCACCGCCAGCGAGCTGGCCGACCAGCTCCTCGCAGTGCGGGGTTGCCCGTCGGAGACCGACCCCACCCGACGCCGGGCCTACGGCTTTGCCGCCCTGCGCGCCGTCGTGGAAGGCGAGGACCCCGAGAATCCACGCTTCGGAACCCGCCGTCATCACGACCGGATGCTCATCGCGCTGCAGGTAACTGAGGACGAGGACCTCGACATCCCCAGCGACTTCGCGCTGCTGGAAGTGGCTGCGCGGCTCGGCGATAAGGCCGTCGATCTTGCTGCCCGGGAGCCCCTCCCAACCCCGACGACCGTGATCCGCGAGCTCAGTGCCATCTCCGGCGACGTCGTGCCGGGCATTGTCGAGCAGCGACTCGTTCGGCTGGCGGCTGCGGCCTCTGGATCAGTGCTCGCCAATGCTCGGCTCGAGCTCTACCCCGCTGACCTCTCCCCCGCCCGAGCGCTGCGCCTCTCGCAGGCCGGTGCGGCCATCCCGCCGGACGGCCTGGAGCCTGAGGTCTTCGAGTCGCGGGTCGCCGCCCGCTTTCCAGGGCTCCCCCCACTGCCCTCCGGCGCCGCACTCCGAGACCTGCTCCGGTCGATGGACATTGCGGTCGACTGGACCGGGCAGAAGATTCGTCCCGTCACCACGACGGCTGCATCGAGCTCGCTCTTCACCCCCGCGCCCATCGCCTCAGACGGCGCAGACCCACGGCTCGACCGCGTCTTGCGGAATGGCGGCGTCCGGATCGTCACCGCCCGTCGCTCGCGGTGGCAAGAGGCGCGCAGTCGCCTCGCGGCCGCAACGGGCGCGACAGTCCATGACGCTGGGACGGAGTTCGCCACCGCCATGCGCGAGATCGCCGCGGAGCAGAAGGTGCGGTCGTTTGCGACGGTGCTCCGGGCCGACGCCGACGACGCCCCGGATCGCGCGCGCACAAATCTCACCAAGATCGTGAAACTGGCGTTGGCGCGACTGGAGTCGTCGTGGCGGGCTGAGTCGGTGCTCGCTCTCGACGGTCTCACGCCTTTCGGACGCTACGACGGCGCTATGGCCATGCTGGAGCGGCTGATGTCCTCCGCAC
The DNA here is from genome assembly GCF_030269685.1 of Actinomycetospora sp. NBRC 106378. Lineage (GTDB taxonomy): Bacteria > Actinomycetota > Actinomycetes > Mycobacteriales > Pseudonocardiaceae > Actinomycetospora. The sequence goes on along the minus strand of NZ_BSTT01000002.1, from coordinate 87,334 downwards.
GCAACGCCGGACGCGACGGCGGACCGACGTCACTCGTTCTACTCTGCGTCGCCGCGGACGAGCGCGCGGCACCCCACGTCGACCGCGCAGCGATCGGCATGGTGTCGAGCGAGGAGTGGCTCGTGGCTTCCCCCGCCTGGCTGGAAGGTTCCGACGCAGCCTGATGAGCTGCTCACACGGGTCGCACTGAGCGTGACGACCACCGTGCGGGATCACCCGGGTACCTCGGACCAGCGGTCACGTCGGCCTGATAGCCGTTGTCGAACTCGCCAGTGGTTCCGAGGCTGTATCCGACAGCAGGCTTACTGCCGGGCTGAGCACCGTCGGCCTTCCACGAGCCGGTCACGACCGTCTCATCGGCGCGACAGGTCGACTTCACCATCGCTCCGGTGCCAGAGGCCACGGTCTGCGTGACCGTGCGCTTCTCCACCGCGGCGGGCTGTCCAGCCGTCACCGGCGGAGGTGCACCGCCGTCGGTCAGGTTCCACTGGATGGGCGTCTCCTGTAGGAACCCTGGCCGCGTGAAACACGGCCGCGACGGTGTCGCGACACGGAGCACACCGGTTTGCTTATTCACACAGCCGTTGATGGTGGGCGCGGCCGCGCGAGGTGCTGCGGCTTAGGCTGTCGTGGCTGCCACCCCCATCGCGAACAGGACGCCCAACACCACGACCACGCGTCGGGACATCGACAACGCAACCCCCTCCATCACGGACCGGTCGAAAAACGTAGCGAACAGCCCGGTCGGTCGAATCAGAAGGTTCCGGACCGCTGGTTGGCGGACGCCATGGCCGAGCGGCGGTGGCGCCTGAGACGATGATCGGCCTCGGCACAACCGAAGCGGTGGGGGCTCGATGATCGACGCGAAGGTGCTGTTGGCTGACCTGCAGGAGCAGGTGACACTTCTCGAGACCGACCTGCACCGCCAGACCGATGAGGTCGCCGACCACGCCCGCGCGCTGCGCGCGGAGTACGAGGAGCAGCGCCGCGTCCGCCGGACCGCCGCGGAGTGGCCCGCCTGGCGCGACGCCCAGTTCACTCAGGTCGCCGTGGCCTGGGTGCTCTCCACGGTCTTCCTACGTTTCACTGAGGACAACGGCCTGATCGACGGGACGCTCGTCGGTGACGCCGCCGAAGAAGCCCAGGCCGAGTACTTCCGCGCCCACCGCGACCACAACGACGCCGTCTGGCTCGAAGGCCGGTTCGAGGTCCTTCGCTCCAGCGAGGCCGGCCGCTTGCTGTTCGACCGTGATCACAACCCTCTCTACTCGGTCCCCATCTCCCACGACGCCGCCCGCGACCTCGTCGCCTTCTGGCGTCGCACCCACGCCGACGGCACGCTGCGTCACGACTTCACCGACCCCGACTGGGACACCCGCTTCCTCGGCGACCTCTACCAGGACCTCTCCGAGGCCGCCCAGAAGCAATACGCCCTGCTGCAAACCCCGCGGTTCGTCGAGAGCTTCATCCTCGACCGCGCCATGACCCCGGCACTCGAGGAGTTCGGCGTCCGCGGTTTCAGAATCGTCGACCCCGCCTGCGGCTCCGGGCACTTCCTCCTCGACGCCTTCGCCCGGCTCGTCGACGCCTGGCGCAACCAGGCCACCCTCGAGCCCTACGCGTTGGCGACGACCGCGCTGGCCTCGGTCCACGGCGTCGACGTCAACCCGTTCGCCGTCGCGATCGCTCGCTTCCGGCTCTCGATGGCAGCGTGGCAGGTCGCGGGTGTGCGCCGACTCGACGAGACGATCGGGCAGGATTGGCGCCCAGTCATCGCTTGCGGCGACTCCCTGCGTTCGCTCGCCCGGCAGGGGTCTTTCGAGTCGATCGACGAGCAGGTCGGGGTCCCGACCATGTTCGAAGACGTCTACCGCTACCGCGACCAGCACCTTCTCGAGGAAGGCACCTACCACGTCGTCGTCGGTAACCCGCCCTACATCACGCCGAAGGACAGCATCGACAACGAGGAGTATCGCCGACTCTGGTCGGCCTGTCGACTGAAGTACCAGCTCACGGTGCCTTTCGCGCAGCTCTTCTTCCGCCTCGCGAAGACCGTCGACTACGACGGCCGCGCCGCCGGCTACACCGGTCAAATTACATCCAACGCGTTCATGAAGCGCGAGTTCGGCACAAAGCTGATCGGCGAGTTCTTTCCAACGATTACGTTGACCGACGTGATCGACACCTCCGGCGCCTACATCCCTGGACACGGCACCCCCACCGTCATCCTCATCGGCCGCCGCGCCTACCCGCGCGCGGGTGGAACCGTCCGCGCCGTCCTCGGCACCCGCGGCGAGCCCAAGCAGCCCGCCGACCCAGAGATGGGTCTGGTGTGGACGGCAATAGTCGAGCAGGTCGACCAGCCCGACAGCGAGTCCGACTGGGTCAGTGTCGTCGACCTTCCTCGCGATAGGCTCACCTCGCACCCCTGGTCACTTTCGGGTGGCGGGTCAGGGGAGCTATTTGAGCGCTTGGAGCATGGAGCGCTCTCCACTCTCGGCTCTTCGATCCTCCGAATCGGCGTGTTCGGTATGACCAATGCCGACGAAGTCTTCCTGGCGCCGCGAATTAGTTTCGAACGCCGCGGTCTTCAAAACAATTCGTTTCGCACACTTCTGCTCGGCGACGAACTGCGAGACTGGCGCAGCTTGCCAACGACCTCATCGGTATTTCCATATTCTGCACCGCCAGAATGTGAGGCAACGAACACACTCGAAGAGCATGTAGCGCAATGGCTCTGGCCTAGTCGAACCGTCCTGGGCAACAGAGCGACTTTCGGCGGTTCGACCTACTTCTGCGAAGGTCGACCATGGTTTCAGTGGCATCAGCTCACCCGAGACCCGAAGGCCGCACCCGCAACGATCATTCTGGCGTTCGTGGCGACGCACAACCACTTCGTGCTCGACAGGGGCGGAAAGGTCTTCAACCGTTCGGCGCCGGTGATCAAGCTGCCGGAGGGGGCGGACGAGGACGACCACCTGGAGCTGCTCGGTATCCTAAACTCGTCGGCGGCGTGCTTTTGGATGAGACAAGTCAGCCACAACAAAGGACGACCAGGCGCCGAGCAGGCAGGTGCAGATGAACCGTGGGAACACCGCTACGAGTTCACCGGTACGAAGCTTGAGCAGTTCCCGTTGCCGGAACGGTTGCCGCGAGAGGCGGGGCGGCGGCTGGACGGGCTCGCGACGGAGCTGTCGTCGGTCTCGCCGGAGTCGGTGGCCAGTGAGTACACGCCGACCCGCGAGCTGCTGGCCGACGCGCACGACCGATACCTGCACCTTCGGGCGCGCATGATCGCCGAGCAGGAGGAGTTGGACTGGGGGGTCTACGACCTCTACGGGCTGCTGTCGGACGCCGAGCGAGTCGATGTCGTTGTCGGGAAACCCGAAGATGTGCCGGGCTTGGACCTTGGTGAACGGGCGTTTGAGATCGTCCTGGCACGCGAAGTCGCGGCGGGGCGGACCGAGACTCAGTGGTTCGCTCGGCACGGCTCAACACCGATCACCGAACTCCCGGGACACTGGCCGGATTGGTACCGCACCATCGTCGAGCACCGGATAGAGCTCATCGAGCGACGTAGGGACATCGCCCTAATCGAGCGGCCGGAGTGCAAACGCCGGTGGGCGAGCGAGCCATGGGACAAGCAGCAGGCACGGGCACTTGAGACGTGGTTGCTTGACCGGCTAGAGGATCGCGCGCTGTGGTTCGCCATGGACGACTCAGGCGCCGAGCAGCCGAGCCCGCGCACCGTCGCCACCCTGGCTGACGCGTTGCGCGCTGACGAGGACTTCGTGTCGGTGGCTGGGCTGTGGGCGCAGGAGACGCACGGGCGCACCGACGTCGACCTCGCCTCGGTCGTCGGCGTCCTCGTCGATGGGGAGCACGTGCCGTTTCTCGCCGCCTTCCGCTACAAGCCCGCTGGACTCGCCCACCGTCGCGAATGGGAGCGGACCTGGGACCTGCAGCGACAGGAAGACCGGGTCGCCGCAGAACTCGGGTATGACGACCCCACCCACCCCGAGGTCCGCGACCGGGTCCGCAAGGTCGTCGGCGACGTCCCGGTGCCCCCGAAATATGGCTCCGGCGACTTCCTGCGCACCTCGTACTGGCACCACCGTGGCAAGCTCGACGTACCCAAAGAGCGCTTCATCTCCTATCCCGCCGCCTCCCGCGACGGCGACGGCAGCCTCCTGCTCGGCTGGGCCGGCTGGGACCACCGCGAACAGGCTCAAGCCCTTGCCGTCTTGATCACCATCCGACGCGGCGACGACGGCTGGAGTGACGAACGCATGCTCCCCCTGCTCGCCGGCTTCGCCGAACTCATGCCCTGGGTGAAGCAATGGCACGGCGAGATCGATCCCGCCTACGGCTCTTCTCCCGCCGAGGTCTACCAAGGCTTCCTCGACGCCCAGCTCGTCGAGTATGGGGTCACAACGGCGGGTCTCGCGGCCTGGCGCCCCGAGGGGCGTGTCGACGTCTCGCCGCTCCCCCGCAAGCAGGCCACATCCGGCACCGGGAGAGCCCAGACCTCGCGCGCGCCGAAGACGATCGACCCCGCCCTCATCGACGCCGTCCTGACCGCGGCCGTCTCCGGTCCGCTGTCCAACGAAGACATCCGCAACGTCACTGGTCTCGACGCTGCGGGCGCCCGGGCAGTTGCGACCTCTCTCGTCAAGGACGCCCGGCTCAGCACCATTGGCCAGAAGCGTGGCACTCGCTACCAGCTGCCATGAGGCGCGCCCAGTCCGACGGCAACAGGACCGATGCGTGAGCCCGCCAAGACACCGCGGCGCGTTGCCGACGACCGGAGGTGCACAGTCGGGCTCTGACGCCGACCCGCTCTGCTGGTGGCAGCTGTGACTGTCGCAACCCTTGGAGTCGACCTCGCTGCCGAGCCCGTCGGGACGGCAGTAGTTCGGCTTGACTGGGACGACGCTCAGCCGCGAGCGACTGTCCTACCGCGGAGAATGTCCGATGCTCAGCTTGTGGAGGCCATAGCTGGAATTGGCATCGCGAAGGTCGGCATCGACTGCCCCTTCGGCTGGCCCGCAGGGTTCGTGGACGCTGTGTCTGCTCATGCCGCGGGGCGGACATGGCCTGGTGGAGAGGGTCCGGCAGCGCGCCGCATACTGCGCCTGCGACTGACCGATCGGGAAGTTGCTGCCCGCTTCAAAGAGCCCCTATCAGTCTCCTCGACCTACATCGGCGCGACGGCGATGCGGTGCGCCTCGATCCTCAACGCGTGGCGCTCGAGGGACCCCAAGCATGATCGGGTCGGCACCGGGCGACTGATCGAGGTCTACCCCGCCCTCGCGATGCGGCACTGGCACCTCGATATGCCGGGCTACAAGAACGGCGACAATTGGGCCAAAGCTCGAAAAGACATCCTGAACGCCGTCGGCCACACAGTCGACGTCGAGGAAGTTCGCGAGGCGGTGCTCCAGTCGAAGACCTACGGCGACGACGTCATCGACGCGCTGGTTGCCGCACTCGTCGCTGCGTCGGCCATGACACCCGGTGGAGTGGAGCCGCCGCCCGCGTCGGACACCGACGAGCGCCGGATCGCAGAGATCGAAGGATGGATCGCGGTCCCGTCCCTCCCTCTCCACGAGGTCGATCCGAGGCCAGCCTCTCCCTGAACGTCCACCAACGACCGGACGCGCCGCTGCTCCGGCCCCGTACCCCTACCGGGGTGTCGGCGCGCCGGGACGGGTGACCACAATGAGCCGGCAGAACGGATCTCGAGGGGGCACACGAGGGTGACGACACCACAGCCGCTGCTGCGCGAACTGATCGACATCCCGGAGCGCGTCCACCAGGGAGACTTCGTTCTCAAGCTGACCGAGGGTGTCTCCGACCGTCTGCGCACTGTCGAGCAGTACGTCGTCACGCCACAGCTCCGGGTGGCGTTCGACGAGGCCCTCGGCCTGATCGACTCCGCGCTCGCGGAGGGCCGCTCGAAGGCGACCTACCTGCACGGGTCATTCGGCTCCGGGAAGAGCCACTTCATGGCCGTGCTCGACGCGCTGCTCGACGGCGACGTCAGCGCCCGGTCCAAGCCGGAGTTCGCCGACACGCTTGCCCGTTACCATTGGCTCGGCGAGAAGCGGTTCCTCCAGGTGCCGTTCCACCTGATCGGCGCCGAGACGCTCGAGTCGGCCATCCTCGGCGACTACGTCAAGTACATCCAGGCCCACCACCCCGGTGCCCCCCTGCCCGCGGTCTACCGAGCTCAGGGCCTGCTCGACGACACTCGCCGCCAGCGGGAGATCCTCGGCGACGAGGCGTTCCTCGCCCAGCTGCCCGCATCCGGCGACGACGAGTGGGGCGACCTCGAGGCCGGCTGGACCCCTGAGCGTCTCGACGCTGCCTTTGCGGCCGGTCCCGAGTCCTCGGAGGCCCGCGCGCTGATCTCCGACGTCGTCCCGGTGTTCTTCCCCAACTACACGCGCACAGTGCAGGGCTCCGCCAACGCCTTCGTCACCCTCGACGCAGGTCTCGCCGCGATCAGCCGCCACGCGAAGGCACTCGGGTTCGACGGTGTCGTGCTCTTCCTCGACGAACTCGTCCTGTGGCTCGCGGGCCGGATCGGCAACGACGACTTCGTCCGTCGCGAGGCCGAGAAGGTCGCGAAGCTGGTCGAGTCGTCCGACGCGAACCGCCCGATCCCGATCGTCAGCCTCATCGCCCGGCAACGCGACCTGCGCGAACTCATCGGCCAGCACGGCACCGGCGCGGAGTCGCTGTCGTTCCAGGATCAGCTGTCCTACTGGGATGGCCGGTTCGGGCGCGTCGACCTCGAGGACCGCAACCTCGAGATGATCGCCGAGAAGCGCGTGCTGAAGCCCGTGAGCGAGAGTGCCCGCGAGCAGATCGCGGCGGCGTTCGCCCGCACCGACCGTCTCCCGGGAGCCACCCGCGACGTCCTGCTCTCCGACGGCGACGCAGAGGGCTTCCGACGCACCTATCCGTTTAGTCCCGCCTTCATGGCCACGCTGATCGAGGTGTCGTCGGCCCTCCAGCGCGAGCGCACCGCGATCAAGCTGATGTGGACGATCCTCGTCGAGCGGCGCGACGATCTGCGACTCGGCCAGATCGTCCCGCTGGGCGACCTCTACGACGCCATCGCCGACGGCGCCGACCAGCCGTTCACCCATGAGCTGAAGGTCCAATTTGACCAGGCCCGCTCGCTCTACGAGCACACCCTCCGCCCCCTGCTGCTCGAGCAGCGCTCGATGACCGAGGAGCAGGCGCAGCGCCGGGCGCCCGTGGAAACCGCGGCCTGGAACGCGTTCCGATCCGACGACCGCCTCGTCAAGACGCTGCTCCTTGCCGCGCTGGCCCCGCACGTCGGAGCGTTGCAGGGTCTCACCGCGCGCCGTCTCGCCCACCTCAACCACGGCACCGTCACCTCGATGATCCCCGGCCAGGAGGTCGCCGAGGTGGTCCGGCGGCTCCGCACCTGGGCGAGCCGCGTCGCAGAGCTGAAGGTCGGCGACGAGGACGACCCGAGCGTGCGACTGCAGCTCGTGGGCATCGACCTGTCGGTGATCTACGAGCGCGTCGCGCACGTCGACAACGCCGGCGCCCAACGGAGGCTGGTCCGCGACCTGCTCTTCGCTGAGCTAGGCGTCAAGCACGACGGCGGACTTGACGTCACGCACACCGTCACTTGGCGGGGCAGCCGGCGGGTCCTGGAGATCGTCTACGGCAACGTCCGCGATCGCACCGAGCTGCGCGATGAGCTCTTCGAGCCGTCTCAGAGCGACCGCTGGCGCCTCGTTATCGACTATCCCTTCGACCAGGCGACGCACAACGCGGCCGACGATCTCGCCCGCGTCCGCGACCTGCGGGCGGCGGCCCCGCGCAATACCGTTGCCTGGCTCCCGGCGTTCGTCACCGGCGACGTCCAGCGCAAGATCGGCACTCTCGTACGGATCGACCACCTCCTCTTCGGCAATCGCTTGCAGGAGACCGCCACTCACCTCGGGCCCGAGGACCGCTATCGCGCGATCGACTTGCTCCGTAATCAGGGCGACTCGCTGCGCGCCGAACTGCGGACCGTGCTGCGCCAGGCCTACGGGCTCGCGAAGCCCGATTCGGCCAGTGTGCTCGACTGGTCCCAGCACCTCGCGAGCCTCGACCCCACGTTCTCGCCCGAGCTCGGCGTCGGACGCCCCTTCGCCGACGCGCTCGATCGCCTCGTCGACCAGTGCTTCGCCCACACCTTTCCGCAGCACCCCGACTTCGACCCGCAGCACAAGGGGACCGCTGTCACGGCGGCCGAACTGCGCACGGTGCTCGACGTCGTCCGCCGCGCGGCGGAGTCCGAGGACCAGCGTCTCTCGGAGACCGAGCGTCAGGAGCGACCCGCGCTCCAGCGCGTGGCGCACCCGCTGCGCCTCGGTGAATTGCTTGACGGGCCGTTCACGCTCGACCGTTTCTGGGAGCGGGAGCTCGACCGCCTCATTCCGGACGACGAGCCGAGCGTCGGCCAGGTGCGGCGGTCCATCCCGAAGGAGTACGGGCTCGACCCAAAGGTCGCGAACCTCGTGATCCTCACCTACGCCGAGCTCGGCCGACGCTCCTGGTCCTATCGCGGGGACGCGATCGAGCCGCCGAATACCGTCGATGACGTGCGCGACGAGATGGTGCTGCGGCGCGCCCGGCTTCCGGAGCCGGAGGTCTGGGCCACCGCGGTGGAGCGGGCCGCAGTGCTGTTCGGGGCGAACCTCGACGCTCGTGTCCGTTCCCCGCGGTCCGTCGCACGCATGGCCCGCACGGTGACCGCAGCCGCCGCGACTCGACGCGAGCCGGCAGCGGACCTGCTGGCCGTGCTGGAGAAGGACTGGGCCCTCTTCGGCGTCGACCCGACCGACAACCCGGCGCGTGGCCGGACGGCCACGGTGGCGGTCCGGGTGCTGGACGCACTGCGGGTGCGCTCGGAACCCACCGAGGTCGCCGAGGCGCTGGCGGAGGCCGACCTCGACGAGGTGCCGCTGCGAACCCTGCTCACCTCAATGTCGTCGGCCAATGACGTCACCGCGGCGCTCCGCGGCGTCGACCGTCAGATCTTCGAGCACCTCCGGGCCTCGACCGACGAGCGCGCCCAGGCGATTCGCAGTGCCCTCGCCGAGGGCGCCGCTGCGGATGAGCTTGTCGTCAGCCTGCGGAAGACCCTCGCCGATGCCCACCGGGCGACGGTTGGACTGATAACGCAGACCGTCGGGCGCGAGCCGGTCATCGGCGGTTCGTCCACCGGTAAGTCCGTCGTCACGACCGGTGCCACCGGCGCCGGCGCCGGCGAGTCGGGGTCGATGCAACATCGCGATGTGGGACCACGTGACGAAGTGCTGGCCCGGCTTCGCGACGCGGTGTCCAAGGATGCCACCATCGACATCACCTACCGCGTCGTCGAGCGATGACCACGGCGCCCGCGCTACCCGCCACCGAGCGAGCCGTCGTCGCGAAGGTCGAAGAACGCACGCGGAGCAAGCGACGCGACGGCAGCGCTGCCTTCGCAGTCGGGATCCGTAATGACGCACCTGACGCGTGGAGTGGGCCGACCGAACACACCACGGAATCCGGCTGGACCGTGACCGTGGCGCCGTGCAGCTCGGTCCTTGCGGTGCTTGACGCCTTCGCTACCTGGACGTCTCGCGAGAAATCGGTCCTGGCGATCGTCACCGATGTCCCGGAGGCCGACCTCGGCGATGCGGTGCTCGCCCGGCTCGACAGCGAAATGCTGCACGACGCTGACCGGTACACCCTGCTGCAAAGCGTTCTCGGCTCCCGCATTGTCGACCGCCGCATTCAGCGCGACGTCTGGTTGGTCGATGCTCTGCTGGATCTCGCTGCGGAGAAGAAGTTGCGCCGCCAGCTCGGCACCGACCTCACCCGTCGTCGGGCGCTCTCCATGGTGGCGACCGATCGCCTCGGGCAGGACCCGGAGTCGGCCGACCTGGCCGACTTGATCCTGCGGTTCGACGAGTCTTCGGTTCGCGCACGGTGGCGGGAGCGCGAAGCCGCTGAACGGGCGGGGCTGCGCGAGTACCTCGTTTTTCTCCTCGGCGACGGCGCGGGAGTCCTGTGCGACCTCGCTCAGCGGCGCGACGACGTCCTCGCCGACCTGCTGGTGCTGCAGGCCGTCCTTGGTGGCACTGGGTCTACGGCAGACATCGCCTATGGGCGAGCCACCCAGTCCAGGTTCGGCATGGACCCGGCTCGCTCTGCAGTCGCTGCCCTGGCCACCCAAGCCCTCGAAGCGGTGCGACTGCGTCCCTCCGAAGGCGTCTTGGCACGCGCGAGCGCCATGCTCGACGAGCTCGCTGCCCCCGAACTCGTGATTCACAGTCCACTTCTGCCCAGGGGTTACACCGAGCGGCTTGCCCTGGCCGCGCACGACCTGTCGTCAGGATCGCTGGAGTACGTCCGCGAACATGACGACGCAACCCGGCAACCGCATCGTTACGACCGACTGCACGCAGGGCTGCGGCTGCGTCGCTGGCTTGCCACGGAACCGGAGACAGCGGTCAACGGGATCGCCGAGGGCCTGACCAGGCATGCTCAAGAGCTGTCGTGGGTCGACCGGGCCCTCCATCAGGTGCACGCGGGCGATCCCGACGAACGGGTCAGGGCGACCCTACGCGACATTGGTCGCGACGTGGTCGCGGTGCGTGCGCAGATCGACGTGGCCTTTGCGCGTCGCCTTGCGGCGGCTGGAGAGACTCCGACTCAGCTGCTCGCCGTCGAGACCTTCCTCGCCAAACGGGTGGCGTCCCTGCGGAACGAGGCCCTCGTCGTTGTGGTGGACGGGATGTCAGGCGCCGTCGCCGGCGACCTCACCGACGCACTCGCGGGGCAGGGTTGGACCGAAGCAACCGCCGCGGAGGATGGCGGGCGCGAGGCCGTTCTCGCTGTCTTGCCCACCGAGACGGAGTTCAGTCGGTCCTCCCTGCTGCGCGGGCGTCTTGTGCGCGGGAAGCAGGACAGAGAGGCCGCAGAGTTCGGGCAGCTCGAAGTCTGGCGAGGCCGCTCGGCTCGCCTCCTGCACAAAGCAGCAGTGAAGGGCGATCCGGGGTGGGACATCGGACCCGAGCTCGACGAGGCACTTGCCCCAGACTCGCGGTGCGGAACCGTCGCCGTTGTCCTCAACGCCGTCGACGATGCGCTCGGGAAGGGGCGGTCGTCGTCAGGACCCGAATGGACGCCGGATGACATTCCAGGTTTGACGCAGGTTCTCGGCCGGGCGCGGGAGACGGGCCGCTTCGTGCTCCTCGTCTCCGACCACGGGCACGTGCTGGAGAATGGCTCCGTCCATCGTCCGGCGACCGGTGGCGGGGCTCGGTGGCGACCGGAGAACGGCGCGGTCGAGGCCGACGAGGTACTGGTCTCCGGTCCACGGGTGCTGACCGAGTCCGGCCGCGCCGTGCTCGCCGCTGTCGAGGGTCTTCGCTATGGCAAGGCGGCGGCCGGCTACCACGGCGGTGCAACGCTCGCGGAGGTCGCGATCCCGCTGATCGGGCTGGTGCCGCCGGGGGCCGAGATTCCCGACGGTTGGTCGGTGCGAGTCGGCGGGGCACCGGCCTGGTGGGACGGCCATGAAACGCCGACCCCCGAGGTCGTTGTACCTGCTCCGTCGCGGAAGCAGCCTCGACGGAAGGCGGCCGTGCAGGAAGGTGACGGACTGTTCGACGCTCCGGCTGCGGTGGAGACGCCGGCACCGGCGGCAGCCGTTCCGACATCACGTGGGCAGAAGCTGATCGCCGGAGCGGCGTTCCGCCAGGCTCACAGCGGAGCGGCGAGCCGCTCGGTCCCCGAGCCCGCCGTCTTTGCCTCTGTCGTCGATCTCGTCTTCAACGCCGGCGGTCGAGCGCCGGCGTCGGTGGTTGCCGCCGCGGCGGGACGGCAGGTCGGACGCCTACGTGGTCTGATCACGGTGATGGCCCAGGTATTGAACCGCGACTCCTACCCGGTGATCTCACTGGTTGACGGCGGAGCCTTCGTCGCGGTTGACCGCGAGCTGCTCGACCGGCAGTTCCCGACGTGAGCGTCAGTCCCGTCCGGCGAGACGCTGTCCTCGGCGCGCTGCGGCGAGGAACCGTGCCGGGCTCGGGGCTTGACCTGCTCGCGGTCGGTCTCGAGCGTCTGGCCCCTGGGTTGGAGGAGTCCCTCGCGACCTGCCGCTCGGGTGGGGCTTCCTTCACGGCGATTCGAGGCGAGTACGGAGCCGGCAAGACGTTCGTCTCCCGCTGGCTAGGTGAGCGCGCCAAGGCCGCGAACATGGCCGTTGCCGAGGTGCAGATTTCGGAGACCGAGACTCCTCTGCATCGGCTGGAGACGGTCTATCGCCGACTGTGTGAACGGCTGACCACGGCAACGGCGCCGCCCAGTGCGTTCCGCCCAGTGCTCGACGCCTGGCTGTTCACACTGGAGGAGGACGCCCTCGCCGCGGGCGACCTTGACGACGAGGCTCTGGGCGCGGCGGTTGACGAGCTGATGGGGTCGCGGCTCGCGGCGCTGGCGACGAGCACGCCGGCTTTCGCAACCGGACTGCGCGGCTACCGCGCCGCCGTCGCCTCCGACGACGCGGGGGTCGCGGACGGTCTCGCAGCGTGGCTGGCGGGAGAGCCGCACGTCGCAGCGGCGGCTCGGCGTGCGGGGGGCGTCAAGGGCGAGGTCGACCACTTCATGGCGCTCTCGTTCCTGCAGGGGCTCCTCATCGTACTGCGCGACGCCGGTCATCCCGGACTCGTGCTGATCCTCGATGAGGTCGAGACCCTGCAACGGGTCCGGAGCGATGCCCGAGCCAAGGCGCTCAACGCGCTGCGGCAGTTGATCGACGAGGTCGACGCCGGTCGCTTCCCCGGGCTGTACCTCGTCATCACGGGGACGCCGGCGTTCTTCGACGGGCGGCAGGGCGTGCAGACCCTCCAGCCGCTCGCCGACCGACTCCACACCGACTTCGGTACCGACGCTCGCTTCGACAACCCGCGAGCCCCGCAGGTGCGGCTGCTCGGGTTCGACCTGGACGGTCTCACTGAATTGGGTGTTCGGGTTCGGGATCTCTACGCCGACGGGTCCGCAGCGCCAGACCGGATTCGTTCGCTGGTCGACGACGCCTACGTGCGCGACCTCGCGTCAGCCGTGGCGGGACGGCTGGGCGGACGGGTGGGAGTCGCGCCCCGGCTGTTCCTACGCAAGCTCGTGGCCGACGTCCTCGACCGGGTAGATCAGTTCGCTGACTTCGATCCGCGTCAGCACTACGCCCTGACCGTGAACCGTTCCGAACTCACCGCCGCCGAGGCCGAGGCGTCGGCCGTGTCCGTGGACGACATCGAGCTGTGAGCTCCTCCCCCGCGGACCGCCTGAACCCCGTCCTCCAGCACCACATCGTCAACACCCTGGGGTGGCCGGGGCTCCGTCCGTTGCAGGAGGCAGCGGTCGGGCCGGTCCTCGACGGAGTCGACGCGTTGCTGCTAGCCCCGACGGCCGGTGGAAAGACAGAGGCGGCTGCTTTCCCCGTCCTCTCGCGGATGACCGGTGAGGGATGGGCCGGGGTTTCCGTGCTGTACGTGTGCCCGCTGCGGGCGCTGTTGTCGAACCTGCAGCCACGGTTGGCGTCGTACGCGGCATGGCTAGGTCGGACAGCGGCACTCTGGCACGGAGACACCTCGGCGACCGCGCGTGCTGCTATCCGCCGCGACCGGCCGGACGTGCTCCTCACGACCCCCGAGTCGCTCGAGTCGATGCTGGTCTCGACCTCTCTCGACGCCCACCGGTTCTTCGCCGATCTGCAGGCCGTCGTGGTCGATGAGGTGCATGCCTTCGCCGGTGACGACCGTGGTTCGCACTTGTTGGCCGTTCTGGAGCGGCTGGAGGTGCTGGCCAGTCGACCGCTGCAGCGAATCGGCCTCTCGGCAACGGTGGGCAACCCTGCCGAGCTGCTCGCCTGGTTGCAGGGCCCGCACGTGACCCGCCGCCGCGATGTGGTCGCTGTGTCAGGTCCTCCGCCGGTCAGCGACGTCACCCTGGACCACGTCGGGTCGGTCGAGGGGGCCGCCAAGGTCATCTCGACGCTGCATCGCGGTGAAAAGCGCTTGGTGTTCGTCGACAGTCGCCGTCGCGCCGAGGAGCTGGGAAACGCCCTCCGCGCCCGCGAGGTGTCGACCTTCCTCTCGCACTCCTCATTGTCCGCCGCCGAACGACGACGCTCGGAGGAGGCGTTCGCCGAAGCACGCGACTGCGTCATCGTCGCGACGTCGACCCTGGAGCTCGGTATCGACGTCGGTGACCTCGACCGCGTGATCCAGCTCGGCGCTCCGCGCACCGTCGCCTCGTTCCTGCAACGGCTGGGACGCACTGGCCGGCGAGCTGACTCCGTGCGCAACTGCCTGTTCCTGGGTCTTGGTCTCGACGAGGTGCTCCATGCAGCCGGGCTTCTCCACCGCTGGGCGACCGACTGGGTGGAACCGATTTCGGCACCGCCTCTTCCTCGGCACATCGCCGCTCAGCAGCTCTTGGCGCTTGCGCTCCAGGAGGGTGCGCTCGGCCGACGCACGTGGCACGACTGGTGGTCTGGGCTCTCTGTGCTTGACGACGGTGCCGAGGTGCTGGCGTTTTTAGAGGACGGCGGCTTCCTCGAGCCCGACGGCGACCTACTCGCTATCGGACCAGAGGCCGAGCGTCGCTTCGGACGGCGCCACTTCATGGAGCTGCTCGCCGTCTTCACCGCGCCGCCGGAGTTCACGGTGCTGCATGGGCGCGCCGAGGTCGGCATGGTCGGCGACGATGTACTGGTCGCCGACACGGGAGGCGCTCCGCGCGTCCTTCTGCTCGGCGGCCGCACCTGGCTGGTCATTCACGTGGACTGGAAGCGCCGGCGGTGCTGGGTGGAGCCGACGGATCTACCCGGGCGGGCACGGTGGTCGGGCACGGGCGGCGGGTTGTCCTTCGAGATCACCCGCGGAATGCGGGACGTCCTCCTCGGCGCGAACCCGGCGGGCGTCACGATGTCTCGGCGTGCGCTCGCGGCGCTCAACGAGCTTCGAGCGCACCACTCCGGAGACGTCGCGGCCGGCTCGACGATCCTTCGATCCTCGCCTGACGGGGACCTGCACTGGTGGACGTGGGCCGGGACCGCAGCGAATCGGACACTTGCCGCGTCGCTGCCGTCTCTCGTGGACCCGGCGCAACGCTTCGGGGACCAGGTCGTCCGGCTCCGGCACGGGCTCGACCCACGAAAGGCCGCCGAGGCTCTGCGAGCGGCCGGGGACGTAGACCTGGTCGCGCCGCCGGTGAACGATCAGGCGGTGCGTGGGCTCAAATTCTCCGCGGCTCTGCCCGTGGAGATGGCCCGCCGTACCGTCTCCGAACGGCTCGTCGACCGCTCAGGTGCACGAGCTGTCCTCGGGGAGACTCGATCTATCGCACACGATTAGCGCGCAGCTGGACAGTCTGGCGACCGACTATGGGGTCGGAGACTTCCTGCCCTCTTTCAACCGGCCCCCGCCAACCCTGCGCAATCACGGTCGAGTTACGGTCGGCAGCACGTCCGCGTGAGCGGTCGGTCCAGCAAGGCGCGGCAAGTGCGACTTTGGAGGATAGATCGTGACAAGTAGCGTCACTCGGGGCACCATGATCGATGCCCTTGCTCGACTGCGTCGCGAGGACGTGCCCGCCCTCGAGCTGCTATTCCTGCAGGGGGTCATGGCCTGGGTGTTCTCCGAAGAGAACCCCGGGAGTGACTACAACCGCTCCCACGCCTCCTACCTTGCAGGCGCACTGTTCACAGGTCTCGACGATGCCGGGAACACTTCCCTTTCTGCATCGCCTCCTGAGACTGCGAAGATCTCGGCAGCACGAGACCGAGTCGCACTGGGAGCGAACGCTCTAGCTTCGTACGGCGAGGCCGGCCTCGACATGCTGCTTGAACAGCGGGTTCTACCTGCAATGGTCGGCGAGCTCGAACGCTGCGTTGGGAACCAAACGCAGCAAGGAGCTTGCACCTGGACTTATGCTTTGTTCGCCGTAGCGATGGGTGAGGGGCACGATCAAGACCCCGACGTCGTGGAAGGGTTGATCGAGTCCTTCGACGCCTGGTCCGCTCTGCTGTCCCAGCTCTGACCGATAGCGCCGTTGAACCCAAGGCCTAGCTGCCGCATCCACGCCGCCAGTGTGGATGACCTGGCGCGGCATCGGTCAGCCTACCGCCCCGTGATCCAGATTGCCCGCTTGCCCTGGTCGCCCACAGAAGTTGTTGTGGCCAGGCCACAAAGGTTGCGCCGCCGCCGCAGTTGTTCTTTTGAGCGGTAAGCGTTAACAAACGAACGTGGCTTCTGCGATCGAGAGTTGGCAACGACCACCGCTGACGCAATGATGGTCGAATTCTTGAACCGTAACTAGAAGACGACGACAGAGATCGGGTACTGGCGGTACTGGGTCGAACTCCTTATTCTCCCTCCCTCCTCAGGGTCAAGAGCGGGACAGACGAGCGCGGTGACGGAGGCTGACGACGTTGCCTGTCTTTCCTGCATGCGATCAAGGGCAGGTAAGGACATCCTCATCGCGGGAGTAGTCGATCTTCCTAATGAAGAGCTCGACATAGTTGAGGAGCCCCTTCAGTCGACGCTCGAGGCTCTCAGACCAACAACCCCAGACCTTTAGCTCCCAGACCAATAGCCCCCAGACCACGGCCCCGGGAGTCATACAGCCCGTCGTCCACGCTCCAACTGTTTCCTTGTCAGCAACTTGCCGATCGAGTACGACTCGGAGGCATCGATGATAGCGATGCTGTAGCGCGCAGATTGCGCTCAGCTATGCTCGAAGGAACGGTGCGCGGAGAGTGCCGCGGTGTTGGGGCGACGACCGTTCTCGAGGACTGCCTTGATGCTTTCGCATCAACTGGCGCGAAAATTCGCAGATAGACACGCATTACCCAATTCCAGTCAAATCAGACACAGCGCCAGGAAGCGTTTGGGGTCCGTTCGACGGAGACGCACTCGTCCTTGGCCTTACCATCCATGATCAGAATGCTTTGAGGTTGCATCAGCCGTGCAAGCAACCCTACGCGGAGCGGTCAGCTGCTTACGTTGCGCGATACACCCGGATGGCCGTAACGATTCGTCGGTAGGCGTCGAGATCACTCCAGCTACGATTTCGCCGCGGCGTCCCAAAGCGGTCTAACGCCTCCAGGCGAAGACCCGACGCACGTCGACCTAGTACCACCACCCTGACCTCTGATCGAGTAGGACATGCTTTGAATCAACCGATTTCCTGGGAAGCGTATGCAACCATCATCGCAGCATTCCTGTCCTTCGGCTTGGGCTACATCTCAAGGCGCTATTCGAAACAGAGCAGGAAGAACCGAGCGAGACTTAGCGAAGCCGAGGAGAATCTTCGACAGATCCGAACAAAGCTAAGTAAATCTAGAGTCGTACGTCGCTACGAGCAGCCCGTGTTGCTGATCGGCCCCAGGTATGTCGGCAAGTCTTCACTGCTGAAGCAATGGGAAGCACCATGGGTGTTACATGACACGCCAGGCTCGCCTTTCCAAAGGACAGCTCGCGTTCCGTTCTCCGACAAAGAAGACCTTCCTCAAGTTCCGCACTTCGCTGATCCAACCGTCAAGGTTTCCGTAACAGGACACTTTGCGTTGCGAGTTCACGACTTCAGAGGCGAGGTCACCCTCCAAGACTTACCCCTGTCGGAGGCAAGGACAGAGAGCCAGAAGATCAGAAGTGAGAATGGCGGACGTGCAGGTGTCGTTCTCATATTCATGTTCGACGCGACCGAAGCGATAGACATGGCATCCTCAGATCGATCAGATGAATACTACACCAACAAGCTCTTCGGCAATATTAGCCTTGCACTTCGAGGTGCAGAGATATTCGTACGACGAGTGATCATTGTGTATAATAAATTTGATCAGCTTGAATCGGCGCGACCGGGCGAGAATCATGGAGCCCTGCTGGCGCGTTGCGAGAGCACATTTCAGAGGGCGATCGAGAAGATCAGGGATACTTTCAGGAGGCACGATGTAAGAACAGTGGCGACTGTACTTAGTACTAATGACGAAGACATCAATACAAAAAACGCATCAATAGTACTTGGCTATGCAGCAGATGGCTTTGTGGACGAAGTTTTGAAGCGCCTCGAAAGTGAAAGCGTTGGACACCTCCATCAAGACCCAGTGCGCATACTAAAGGACGAACCGACCTCCACGGCCGATACTCCAGAGAGCGAGGACCAGGAGGCGCGGAACGCATGAGAGACTTCTACTATTTGAATGTGGCAGGGAAAGGCTACATGTCCGCCTGCGTGGAAAGAGGATCAGTCCACGTTGATTGCACAATCGACGAGAAGGCGGGAAACTATTTGGAAGTTCTTCGGCAATTTGCTCTAGCAAGTTCGAAAGACAGTTTTGTCGACCCATTCTTATGCGTAAGCCATAAGCGCACGAAGCGGTTGCCGGTCGTCGCATACGGCTTAAAGTCTACCGCGCCTGACGAGTTCGGGCGTCGAGGCATAGTCTTTCTACACGGCATAGAAGTGGATGAAGAATCAATTATACCAACCTTTTTATGGCTCGTAAGGAGGCTACGAGGCACTTTCCGGAACCAGCTAGAACTAGGTGTGGCGCGTATCGCCGCGCCTCATCAAGCAGACTCACAACCCGTGAACGAATTTCTGCTCTCGACTTCACGAGGCGCTCGCGGCTTTGAATACCATTCGTACGCAACCAACCAGCACAAAAAATTGGCGCCAGAACAATCTGAGCTGCCAAGATCGATAATATCAGATGTAGACAGCTCGGTGTCCGCCTGGCTCCTAATGCTCGCGTGTCACTCAGGGGTTGATGGTGCGTGGCAACTCACAGAATCGAGCGAAAGAGGGATGCGGCGAATTTCGTCAGATCACGATAGCGCCACCTTCGAGGCAAATCTCTCGGATTTGCTCGTGAATTACTGGCAAAGAAGGCAGTCGGCGGTGAGCGAGAAGAAGAACGCCAGTACGGCGAAGTACATACTCGCCGGCGCCTTGGTGGTCGCAGCGACCTTCTTCTCCGGCACTGTTGCCGAACATCTGACTGCGCCAGATGTTAGAACGCCAGCTCCCCTGACTACAACAATTCCGAAATCCACTACCTCACCTCCGATGCAGCCCACGCAGACCAGTCCTACCTCGACGGCTCCTACCCCTACGCCTACTCCTGCCATACCTCCCTTCCCTCTATGAGACTGTTCTAGGCTCGTCTGTGCCAGTATGTGTGCGGTATAGAAATCAGAGCGTGGCTGGTACGTCCACTCACTCTGCCACGATCGTCGCGGGGGTCGGCTGGTGAGGGCGAAAAATAGCGCGCCAACGCGTAGGTCGATTAAGACAGCGGTCCGTATAGAGCTCAGCGTCGGATGCGCACGGACGGCCCGGGCGTGGCGACGAGCAAGTTGACAGTCGCACCCGGAAATGCACGCGCAGGCGATTTTCTCCAGCGCCGCTACAGGCTCACGCATGCCTCGCTGGGAGCACCGCCGGTCGCGCAGGTGGTGACGACCAACTACGACCAGTTCTTCGAGACCACGCCGCGATCAGGGCCGTCCGGCGGCGGTTCTGCCGTTCGAGGCTCCTCAGCAGGAGTGGCTGCTCAAGGTGCACGGTGACGGGGACCTGGGCCAGGAGGAGTGCAACGTCCTGACGGGCGGGGACTACCTGCGGTTCGGGGAGCCACCGGGGCACTGGCCCGGATCGTGCAGGATATGGCCTACGCGCGCGGAAGGCACTTGAGGTCGCAACACAGAAGCGCGTGATCGTGACGGCGCTGGAGCTGGCAAGCGGCGACCCGGTGAAGCAGAGTCCTTGGGAGGTCGACTGTTACCCGATCGTCGCCATCGCCGGCCAGGACGCGAAGGTGCTCACCCACCATTCCCCGCCACCGCGCGCCGTGAGGAGAGCCCGATGAGTGAGAGCTACTAGTGTCGCGCGTCTGGAGTTCGCTGACGGATGGTGTGGGGCAGGATCTCGTCGGCGGTCTTGGTCCAGGTGAAGGGGTGGCAGCGGTCGTTCCAGCCGTCGATAAAGGTGCGGATCTTCTCGACGAGCTGAGCGACGTTGTCGAACGAGCCGCGGCGGATGGCCTGGCGGGTGATGATCCCGAAGAAGACCTCGACGAGGTTGAGCCATGATCCCGAGGTCGGGGTGAAGTGCAGCGTGATCCGCGGATGCTTGGCGAGCCATTCGTTGATCTCGGCGTGCTTGTGGGTGTGGTAGTTGTCGAGCACCACGTGCAGCCTGCGCCGCGGGTAGGCCTTGGCGACCTTCTTGAGGAAGTCGAGGAACTCGGCCTTGCCGTGCCGCTCGTAGCACTGGTCGACCACATGTCCGGTCGCGACTTCGAGGGCGGCGAACAGAGTGGTGGTGCCGTTGCGCTTGTAGTCATGCGTCGCTCGCGCCGGCAGCCCGGGGCGCATCGGCAGCATCGGCGCGGTCCGGTTCAGCGCCTGGATCTGGGACTTCTCGTCCACGCAGAGCACCACCGCATTGCGCTGTGGGGCGAGGTAGAGCCCGACCACGTCGTGGACCTTGGCCTCGAGTTCGGGGTCGGTGGAGAACTTGAAGGTCTCCGCCCGCCAGGGCTGCACGTGATAGCGCCGCCAAGCCCGGGCCACGGTGGCGGCGCCGATACTGAGCTCACCGGCGAGCAGCCGGGTCGACCAGTGGGTGATCCCGAGCCGATCCGGCGGCGCGTCGAGGGTCGCGGCGATGATCGCGGCGTCATCAATGGTCTTCGGGCGCCCGCTGCGCGGCTGGTCGTCCAGACCCGCGATCCCGCTCGCGGCGAACCGGTCCCGCCACTTGATCACCGTCGGACGCGACACCTCGAGGGCGCGGGCGGTCGCGGTCGTCCCTGAGCCGTCGGCAACGGCCAACACGATCCTGGCGCGCTCGACCGACCCGGCAGAGCGGGTCGACGAGCGCAACCAGGACTCCAACTCCGCACGATCGTCATCGTTGAAGGCCAATCCCGGGGCGGACCCCCTCAAGATCTCACCTCGAGCCATGTCAAGCAACTAACGACGCGCGACACTAGACGCGAACGCAGGCGTCTTCGTCATCTCTCGTCTCGGGCCCTGATCGGCCGCTGCGTCACTGCAGCTCGTCCTGACCGCCGCTGAGCTCGACGACTACCTCCGAGCGCTGGCACCGCACGCCACCGACGCCTTCCCCGATGTCGATCCCAGTGGCCCTCCCTGCTGCTCGGTACGTGTGCCCCCTCCGGCGCCTGCCCGTGCCCTCCTGACGCGGAGCACGCCCGCAGGTACCGGCAATCCGGAGCTCCAGGCGGTGACCGCTCCCGGCTGGCGCTGTGCCACGGGCGGACCTCTCACTCGGCCGTGGCCGGTCCGCGCAGTCCGCGGGACCGCACCCGACCCGCCGTCGGGACGACCAGAGGTCGCTTCGCTTCGTGGACAGTCATTCGTGCTCCGGCACGCAAAAGTGCTTACAGGGCGAAGCCGTCTACGCCAACGATCGCGCAAACCCGACCACGTCGCGGACGGCCTCGGCTTACACCTCCGGCATCACGTTCTGGAACATCAGCTCCCCGACGTGGCAGAGGCCGAGATTGATCTTCCCGACCGACGGGACGCCCGCCGCCACCAGCATGCGGTGGTACGCGAGGCCCTCGTCGCGCAGGGGGTCGACCTCGTTGACCGAGATGACGTGCGGGGGCAGGCCACTGAGGTCGTCGGTCGTGGCGCGCGACGGCCAGCAGGTCGGCTCGTCGATGTTCGTGCGGTCCGGGTCATAGACCTCCGCGAGCAGCGGGAACAGCGCCCGGTCGAGCCAGTACTTGTCGTTCTCCCACAGCGAGTGCAGCTCGGCGGGCGGCTCGTCCCACGAGCCGAGGATGTACGGGCACTGAGCGTAGACGCCCGCGATCTCCTCCAGCCACCCCTCGCGGCGCGCCTTGATCGCCAGCGCGAGCGACAGGTTGGCTCCCCCGGAGTCGCCCGTGAGCACGACGTGGCTGCCGCCCAGCTCGGCGAGGTTCGCGTGCACCCAGCGCACGGCCGCGGCACAGTCGTCGAGTCCGGTCGGGAACGGGTTGGCGCCCGCCACCCCGCCAGCGTTCCGATAGTCCACCCCGACGACGACCGCGCCCGCCTTCGCGAGCTCGTCCCGCCAGTGTGCGTAGAGACCCCCGGTGGCCGACAGCATCACCATGCCGCCGCCGTGGATCTGGAGGATCACCGGCAGCGGGCCGTCGACGCCGTTCGGTCGGTGGACGTGAAGCGCGATGTCGTGCCCGTCGCGGATCACGGTCCGGACCTCGCGGGACACCCCGTCCACCGGCTTCAGGTCTTGGGCGAGCACGGTGAACAGGCCCTCGAACGCCTCCTCGGCGGCGACGCTGAACCCGAGGAGGGTCTCGCGGCCGGCGTCACGGGTGAGCGGGTTGGCCGGGGGGTGGTCCAGCGCTCCGGGGGCCCCGAACACGGCGACCATGCGAGGGTCGGCGCGCGGGTCCGTGCCGAGCGTGAGGGCGGGGTCGCCGAGGCGGCCCGGGGGAACGTGCGGGGTGTCCGTGGACATCGGCCTCTCCTCGACGAGCGGAACAGCATCCGCTCGTAGCGTGGCCCAGGTCACACAGGAAGGTCAACGAGCCGGTCAGACCCGACGACCGACCATAGCGAGCAGCTGCTCCTGCGGGTCGTCACTGCGCGGCTCGACCGGGGAGGCGAACAGGCCCGGGCCGGTGAGCATGACCGGGTCGCTCGCGATGTAGGCCAACGCCTCCCCCACGGCCTCCGGGTCCACGTGCTCATCCAGCCCGGCGCCCCGGGCGAGGTCCCACTCGTGGACGGTGAGGTCGACGAGCATCTGCACCGCGGACTCCTCGACCCCGAGCCAGCCGAACGACGTGTGCACCTGCGCAGCGCCGCCGGACCACGCGGGGCGCGAGAGCCGAGCGGCCTCGTCCCACGCGCGGACCGGGCCGTCGCCGACCAGGTCGCCGTCGTACCGCTCCCCCACCTCGTCCATCGCCTCGCCCGCCAGCACGTGCGGCGCCCAGCGGTGCTCGAATACCATGTGCGCCACGAGGTCCCGCACGCTCCACTCCGAGCACGGCGTCGGCGCCGACCACCGGTCCGCCGGCACCGCGTGCACCCGCGCGCCGAAGCGGTCCATGGCGGCCGGGATCAGCCGGCGGGCGTCGTCCACGCCGGGAGACCCTTCCCGACGACGGGTCAGCTACGCCAGGTCCCCTATCGGCGTGCTCAGCTGGATGCCAGGAAGTCGACCATCGCCACGCCGAACTCCGGAGCGGCCATCGCCGCGACGTGGTCACCCGGCACCGCACCGACGCGACCGTCACCGAGGGCCGCCGCCAGAGCGGGCGCGGTGAGCCGGGCACGGTCGTCCTCTTCCGTGAGAACGAGCGTAGGGACGGGGATGGCGGCGAGGACGTCGTCCGGAGTGGCCACGTAGGTGCCGAGGAGATGCAGCAGGGCGACGGGGTCGAAGCCGTGGTCGACGATCCACCGCGACGGCGGGTCGAGCACCTCGCCCCGCGAGATCGCCGACAGGCGCTCCCGGAACGCAGTCGTGTTCGGCCCGTCCGCCTCGGCCGCGGCACGACCCTGACCCGCGATGACAGCCCGCCGCGGTCGGGCGCCCCGTGCGAGCATGCGCAGCACCACCCGACCGCCGAGCGAGTAGCCGGCGAGGTCGTAGTCCTCGAGGCCGAGCGCCTCGACGAGCGCGAGCCCGTCGTCGGCGAGGACGTCCGAGGGCCAGGCGGACGCGTCGCGCGGGTCAGCGCTGTCCCCGTGGGCGCGCAGGTCGGGAAGGATCACCCGAAAGCCTGCGGCGGCGAGCGCGGGCGCGGGACCGTCGTCGACGAGCTGGGCAGCCGAGCCCGTGAAGCCGTGCACGAACACCAGCGGGCGACCCGCGCCCAGCTCGAGGTACGCCAGTGCGATCCCGTCGTGAGCGCGGAAGAACACGTCGCCCACTGTCCCGCGAGTTCGACGAAACGGCCCCCGAGGGCGGGCGCGGTTTGCCACCCTCGACCCGTGCCCGACGGCTTCGACGTCCGCCCCGACCAGCTCCGGGCGGGAGCAAGCGCACTCCGTGGTGACGTGAGCGGCGTGAACGCGGCGCGTGGTCGGGCCGGCGCCGCAGCGCAGTCGGCGGCCGGCGGGTCCGGCGAGGGTCCGCTGGCACATGCCGCGAACGAGCTGTCGTCGCAGCTCGACAAGGCGGTCGACGCGATCGAGCGCAGCGTCACCGCGACCGCGGCCGCCATCGAAGCGGCGGCGGGGAACTACCAGACCTCCGACGCTGCTGCCTCGCGCTCCATCGGCGGCAGCATCCCGGGTTTCTGATGCCCGTCCTCGGTGACCCGGACGCGGTCCTCACCGCCTCGGAGGAACTGAGGTCGGCGGCCAGGGACATCCAGGTCGCGAGGGAGGGACTTGCCGCTCGAGGTAGCGCGATCACCGCCGATTGGAGCGGCCGGGCTGCGCCGGCCGCTCTCGACCTCATCAACCGCCAGGCGGCAGACCTGCAGCTCGCGGTGGACGCGGTCGCCCGGTCCGCGCCACCCCTGGCAACCTTCGCCGCCGAGCTGCGGGCCGCACAACAGGAGTACGCGCGGGGCGAGGAGATGATGCGCGCCGGCGAGGCGGCCAAGACGTCGGCGGGCTCGGGAGCCGTGCCGACGGCCGATGCCGCCCGTGAGGCCGCCGAGCAGACCATGGACGACGCGGCCGAGATCATGCTCGCCGCCGAGGAGCGCGCCCTCCGGGCGAACGAGATCGCGGCCCGCGCGGTCGGCGAGGCTGCCGCGACGCTCGCGGCCGTCGTGCCGCGTGAGCCTGCCCCGCCCGTCGTCGGGGACAGCGGGCCCGACGTCGGCGGTTTCGTCGCCGACGTCGGCAACACCGCGGCCTCGTTCGGCAACGCGGCGCTGCAGGACCCGGGAGCCGTCGCGTCGATCCTCGGCGGGGCTGGACTGATCACGCTCGGCGCGGGCGGTCAGCTCGGCGGGTTGGCCCTCGACGCGACCGGAGTCGGGATCCCGGCCGGGATCGCGACGCACGCCGCGTCCGCGGGCGCCATCGCCGCGGGAGTGGGGCTGGTCGGCGTCGGGGCCATGTCGGTGGCGCAGTCCGCCTCCGGTGACGGGAGGGTGGAACCGTTCGGGGGCAGCGGTTCGGGATCGGGGCGACCGCCCGCGGCTCGCAAGCCCGACGTCAGCGACTCCGCTCTCGACAGAATCATCCGACCTCTGTACCGCGGCACGGAGTCCGAGTCCCGTGTCGGCAGTGGAACCACCGCGGACGCCGTCCGCTACGAGCGTGCGACGGGCTCGCCCAGCGGGGGAAAGTTCCATACCGAGAAGGCCAACAACACGGTACGGGCACTGCGAAAGTGGCTAAGGCGCAATCCGGAGGCCTCCGCGGAGGACCGCGCCCTCGCGCAACGTGAGTTCGATGATCTGCTCGACGCATTGGGGAGGACAGGGTGAGCGACGATGACCCGCCGATCGACTCCGCGGTCGCACGACAGGTGGCGGACACGCTGAGCGCAACCTCGACCACGGCCAGGACGATCGTCGACGAGCACATCGAACAGTTCGACGAGGTTCTGTCCACGGTGCTGCTCGACGAGGTCGGTGAGTGGTACCGAACCTCCGTCCACGACGGCGCGGAGGGTGCCGCGGACGCTGTTCGTGCCGTGAGTGCACTGGCCGACCTGTTCGCGGCGGGCGGCGACTCGATGAGGACCGTCATCGCGACGGGTCTGCTCGAGGCGATGCCGGGACCCAACGAGGAAGATCGTGCAGTCGTAGACGAGCTGCCCCCGCCGCTGCGGAACGAGCTGCGGGCGATGGAGGGATGGCGACCCGACACGGCTCCCCCGGCCTCTCCGCAGGGCACGGGAGACCAACGCTGACCAACCGGCGTCCCGTCACCGACGACGAGACCGACCCGGTGTGGGTCCGCTGGTGGGCCTGCGACCCGCGGCCGAGCGGGCGGCCCGTGCGGTACGGGCCGGTCGTGCACACCCTCGCCGAGCTGCTCGAGGCCGTCGCCTCGGGCCGGGCCATCGCCATCACGGGCGGCTCCGTCGCCGACAACTACCGCCACCGAGGTGGTCTTCCTCCCCGTTCTCGACGTCGAGCCGTGCCCCATCTCCCTCTGCACTCGCACCGACGACCGGTCACCGGCGGTCGAGGCGCTCCGCCGGGCCGTGCGGACCCTGCAGGACACGGCCCCCGCGACCGCCGACGCGCGGTAGGCGAGCCGGACCCGTCGTCGGGACGTCAGTGCTGCAGCGGGGGCACCGGGAGCGCGCGGAGCTCGGCCAGCACCGCCGCGCGGTCGACCGGTCCGGCGTCGGCGTCGGCGGGGCCGAGGCGCCGGACGACGCCGAGCAGCACGACGCCGAGCGGGTGGTCGACGTAGCGGTGGGCGTTCCACTCCCGGACCGTGTCGGTGCGCACGAGGAACTCGACGACGGTGCCGCCCGACCCGTCGTCCCCGACCTCGCGGTGGACCACATCGGCCGGGCTCTGCTCCATCGCGTCGAGCAGTGCGGCGACCGTGGCGTCCGCGCCGGACGACCGCGTGTCCACCTCGACGAGCACCATGGCGGTGAACGCCTCGACGCTCTGCCCGGCCGGCACGTACTCGGCCTTGTGGTAGCCGGGCACCGGGGTCGACCGCCACGCGAGCTCGTGGACGAGCCCGGCCACGGTGACCCGCTCCGGCCAGACGAGGACGACGTCGGCCAACCGGGACCCGGGCCGGTCGACCTCGAGCAGGTCCCCGACCCGCTCCACCCGCGAGCCGCGGAGCCGACGCGCGACCGTGCCGTAGGGCTGGGCGAGCAGCCAGGCGTCGGGGTCGTCGACGGTCCCGGCCTCGACCAGGATCGCGTCGCGGCGCTCGCCGTCGACCGTGGCGTAGCCGTCCCACGCGATCGCGTACAGCGTCGCGGGCGAGGTCGGCCCCACGGTGGCCCGGGCCTGCTCGAGGCCCTCGGCGAGGTCGGGTCCGAAGCGGGTGTGCTGCAGGGCCCGGTCCCGCGGGCCGGACCGGTCGTCGAGGAGCATGAGGTGCGGCGCGAACGGAGCGCTGCCGGCCCGCAGGCTCTCGATGCTGTCGGCCACGATCCACTCCACGAGTTCCGCGACGTGCGCCGGAAGCGTCACGACGTCACCTCCGGGACCGGCGCGTCCATGAACCGACCGAGCAGCGCAGGGCGCTCCGCCCCGAGTCCGGTCAGGAACGGGTCGATCTCCTCGCCGTACGCGCGATGGGTCCACGCGAGCACCACGAGCCCGACCCGGTGCGGGATCACCCGTACCGCGTTCCACTCCCACGCCGGGAGGCCCGCCTCGTGGTGGCTGAGCAGGAAGTCGAGCAGGTACTCACCGCTGCCGTCGTTCGCCGTGAACACCTCGTGGTTCATCTCGGCCGGGCCGTCGTGTCGCGCCGCGTGCAGGGGCAACCAGTGCCCGAGGACGGTGGCGGGGGTCAGGCCGCGCGCGGTGTGGACGTCGAGCTGGACCCGTCGTCGGAACCGGGCCGGGTCCTCGTCCGGCGGGAGGTAGAGATGCGAGGCGTTCTCCGGGTCCGGGCTCGCGGTGCGGTGCTGCCGGTAGCGCACTCCGGCCACCTCGACCTCGGGTGGCGCCGTCGGCGCGGCGACCCTGCGTCGGAACAGTCCCATGTCTCCCCCTCCGTGCCGGAAGGGCAGCATGCCCCGGTTCGTGGCGGGAGGGCAGCCGTACGACTGCTCTGGACCGCGACCCCGTCGTGGTGTAGCGGCCGCCGACCCGACCCGTCGTCGGGAAGGCTCACGCCGCCAGGTGGAACGTGTCCGCGAAGCGGTCGAGCAGCACCCCGGGGCCGCGGAGGACCTCGACGACGCCGCTCGCGATCGCGCGGTCGGGCGCGAGCTCGCCGGAGATGACGCGGCGGATGTCCGCACCCGCGGCGAAGGCGAGGTCGGCCGGACCGTCCCCGCGGGCCACCTCCAACGAGGGCCCGTCCACCCGGATCAGCAGCTCGGCGTCCCCGAGACGGGCCGCGTAGGCCGTGGTCGGCAACGACGCCGCCACCTGCGCCCGGAACGCGGACCGCAGGGCCATCGTCATGGCGTCCGGGGTGATGACCTGCTCCTCGCGCGGGTCGCCCAACGCCTTGAACCCCCACGCGGACAGGGCCAGGACGACCGGCTCGAGCTCACGCCCGTACGGCGTCAGCTCGTAGATGATCACCCGCGAGCGCGGAGCCCGACGGATGATCCCGGCCGCCTGCAGCTCCTTCAGCCGGGCGGCGAGGATGTTGCTCGGGATGCGCGGCAGGCCGGCGGCGAGCTCGCCGTTGCGACGGGGCCCGACGAGCAGGTCACGCACGATGAGCAGCGCCCAGCGCTCCCCGATGAGCTCGATCGCGCGCGTGACCCCGTCGTACTGCCCGTACTCCCGCGGCGCCATCAGGCCTGCTGGTCGGCCATGAACGCCTCGGGTCCCTGCTCGGCGGCCTTCGGGTCCATCCAGCCGAACTCGAGCAGGTTGCCGTCCGGGTCGGTGAGCTGACGCTGGTACATGAAGCCGTAGTCCGACGCCGGCCGCGCCTCGGTGCCGCCTGCCGCGAGGCCCGCGGCAACGGTGCCGTCGACGTCGTCCCGGCTGTCGAGCATGAGCGCGGTCGCCACCGAGACGTCCTTGGCCGGGTCGCCGATCGGCCGGTCGGTGAAGGTCTGGAAGAAGTCGCGGAGCAGCAGCATGAAGAAGTTGTGGTCCTCCTCCACGACGACGCAGGCGGCGTTGTGGTCGGTGAACGCCGGGTTGATCCGGAACCCGAGGGCCTCGTAGAAGGCCTTGGCGCGCTCCAGGTCGGTGACGGGCAGGTTGACGAACATCAGGGTCATGGCCGCAGAGCGTGCCGACGTCGCTTGCAAAAAACAAGTCCCGGTCCATACTCGCCGCCATGACCGCCTCGTGTCGCTCGACGGCTACGTCGCCCTGCCTAACGCTCGTAGGTCTGCAGCACCATCGCGTCCCGCCCGCCGGGCAGCAGGGCGAACACCCGGACCGCCGTCGACGTCAGGCCGCTCGTGCGGGTCGCCGTGGCGTCGACGAGGGAGAGCTCGTCGACGAGGTGCGGAGCGACCCGCGCGAGGTCCACCGACGACGACCGGAAGCCCGCGTCCGCCGCCCGCATCGCCGGCTGCAGGCCCGCCACCCACGTGACCCACGGCGCGACCGTGTCCGCCACCAGCGTGCTCCCCGGAGTGAGCGCGTGGTCCACCACCGCCGCCACGCCCGCCGGGTCGAGGTACATCAGCAGGCCCTCGGCGATCACGAGACGCGGCAGCTCGGCCGGGAACCGGTCGTACAGCGAAGGGTCGGTCACGTCGCCGGCGACGGTCGTCGACGGCTCCGAGGCGTAGAGCCGACGCCGCAGGTCGATGACCGGCTCCTGGTCGACGTCGAACCACTGCACGCCCGGGCCCGGGTCGAGCCGCAGGACCCGGCTGTCCAGCCCGCAGCCCAGGTGCAGCACCACGGCCTCGTCGTGCCGGGCGAGCCACGTCCGCGCCGCGTCGTCGATCAGCTTCGCCCGGGCGCAGATGAGCGGGGTGTTCCCGCCGAGGCTCACGCCCAGGTCGGGCGGGTCCTCGACGCGGGCGAGCAGGTCGGCGGCGTAGCGGTCGCCGAGGATCGGGCGCTCCGCCGCGGCGTCGTGCGCGTGCATCGCGAGCGTCCACAGCATCGTCCGCTGTTCGTGCCGCAGCTCCACCATGCTCCGGGACTTCCCGACGACGGGTCGCGCGACGCAACACCGCGGTCCGCCCCGGGGTTCTCCCCGGCGTGACCCTGTTCCAGGACGACCCGCTCGCCGCCGCCCTCGACGGCGACGGATTCGCACAGCTGCCCAGGCTCCTCGACGCCGGGACCTGCCGCGAGCTGGCCGCGATGTTCGACGACGACGCACGCTTCCGGTCCACGGTCGTCATGGCCCGGCACGCCTTCGGGGAGGGCCGGTACCGGTACTTCGCCGACCCGCTGCCCGACGTGGTCGCCGACCTGCGCACCGGCCTCTACCCGCGGCTCGCCGCCGTGGCGAACCGGTGGGCCGAGGTGCTCGGCGAGCCCGGCTATCCGGCGACGCACGCCGAGTACCGCGCCCTGTGCGCCGCCGCGGGCCAGACGAAGCCGACGCCGCTGCTCCTGCGCTACGGGCCGACCGGCTACAACTGCCTGCACCAGGACCTCTACGGCGACCTCGTCTTCCCCCTGCAGGTGCTCGTGATGCTGAGCGAGCCCGACGTCGACTTCACCGGCGGCGAGAGCGTGTTCGTCGAGCAGCGCCCGCGGCAGCAGTCCCGCGCGACCGTCGTCCGACCGCGTCAGGGCGACGCGGTCGTCTTCCCGGTCCACCACCGGCCGCGCCGGGGCGCGCGGGGCCACCACCGGGTGCAGATGCGCCACGGGGTCTCGACGGTGCACAGCGGCAACCGGCACGTACTCGGCGTGATCTTCCACGACGCCGCCTGATCAGACCTGCGTGAGCACCTGCGGCCCGTCCGCAGTGATCGCGACGGTGTGCTCGACGTGCGCCGCGCGGGTGCGGTCGACGGTGCGGAGGGTCCAGCCGTCGTCGTCCTCGCGGTAGCCGTCGGTGCCGCCGGCGATGAGCATCGGCTCGATCGCGAGGACCAGGCCCGGCCGCAGCCGGTACCCGCGGTTCGCACGGCCCTCGTTCGGCACGTGCGGGGCCTCGTGCATCTCGCGGCCGATCCCGTGCCCGCCGTGCCCCTCCATCAGGCCGTACCCGGCGCCGCGCGCGAGCGTGCCGATGGCGTGCGCGATGTCGCCGATCTTGTTGCCGGACCGGGCGGCGTCGATCCCGGCCTGCAGGGCCCTCTCCGTGGTCTCGATGAGGTGCTGGTCGGCCGCGTCGTGGCGCTCCCCCACGATGAAGCTGATCGCGGCGTCGCCGCTCCAGCCGTGGATGCGGGCGCCGCAGTCGACGCTGACCAGGTCCCCGTCGCACAGCACGTAGTCGTTCGGGATGCCGTGGACGATCGCGTCGTTGACGCTGATGCAGGCCACGGCCGGGAAGGGTGTCGACGCCGAGCTCGGCCGGTAGTTCAGGAACAGCGGCTCGGCCCCGGCCCGGGCGATGACCTCCGCAGCGACGTCGTCCAGCTCCTTCAACGACCTCCCGACGACGGCCGCCTCCTTCGCCGCCGCCAGCGCCTGCGCGGTGATCCGGCCGGCCTCCCGCATCAGCTCGATCTCGTGACGGTTCTTGATCTCGATCATGGGGCGCTCCGACGGCGTGGGATAACTATCCCGGTATTAGTATCACGGTCATGGTGCGTGTGCCGCTGACCCCGGACGAACGCGAGCGGGGAGCCCGCCTCGGGGAGGTGCTGCGCGCCGCGCGCGGGCCGCGGTCGATGACCGAGGTCGCGGCCGCCGTCGGGATGCCGGTGGAGACGCTGCGGAAGATCGAGTCGGGCCGGGTGCCGACGCCGGCGTTCTTCACGATCGCGGCGCTCGCGACGGAGCTGTCGCTGCCGCTGGACGCGCTGGTCGCGGCGTGCCGCCCGGAGCCCGACGCCGCCGAGTCCCGGAGCGCCTGAGGCCCCGTCAAGATCCGGCCGTGCGGAGCGAAGTGCTCGCTGAGCGACCACTTCGCTCCGCGTTATGAGATCTTG
Organism: Actinomycetospora sp. NBRC 106378; assembly: GCF_030269685.1. Lineage (GTDB taxonomy): Bacteria > Actinomycetota > Actinomycetes > Mycobacteriales > Pseudonocardiaceae > Actinomycetospora. The sequence continues at coordinate 55,588 of NZ_BSTT01000002.1, read as the reverse complement.
GAAAGTTTTTCGGGAGCCGTGTCGAAGGACCGTCGGCCCGTCCGACGCAGGGGTACGAGACCGGCACGGAGCCGGTCACCAGCCCTCGGAGGCCACCATGTCCGTCCTCACCGCTCCCGCCGCCACCACCACCCGCACCAGCGCCCTGGTCCTCGGCGGCCTCGCCGCCACGGTCGGCGCCTCGATCGCGACCTCCGCGATCGCCGCCGCCGGGAACGCCGTCGGGATCAGCCTCGACATCAGCGGCGCCCCGATCCCCGTGCCCGGCTTCGCCTCCCTCACCGCGATCTTCTCGGTGATCGGCCTCGTCCTCGCCCTGGTGCTGTCCCGCACCGCCCGCAGCCCCCGGATGGCGTTCGTCCGGACGACCGTCGTCCTCACCGCGCTGTCGCTGGTCCCGGACGTCCTCGCCGACGCCGCGACAGCCACGAAGCTGCTGCTCATGCTCACGCACCTCGTCGCGGCGGCGATCGTCGTCCCGGTGATCGCCCGGCGACTCGCGGTCTGAGCCCCGTCCCGACGGCGAGCCCAGGCGCCGCATCTCGATCATCGGAACGAGGAGGATCCGGACGCCGAGCGTCCGGATCCTCCTCGTTCTGATGATCATGCGCGTGGACGACGGCCCTACGGATGGTCGGTAGCGTCCGCACCGTGCCCCGGACGCGTCTCGACACCGAGCGCGTCCGGGCAGCACTCGGGGCGCCGGCGATGACGTGGTCGTGGCAGCAGGGTCGGGTGGTCACCACGGCGTCGACCGACACGATCGCCGACGGGGTCGCGGGGCGGCTCCCCCTGGCCGAGGTGCTCGAGGACCTGCTCGTGGTGGCCGACGACGCGGTCCTCGTCCGCGAGGAGTCGATCGTCGCGGGGGTGCGGTTGCTGCACGAGCGGGCCGGGCTCGTCGTCGAACCGTCGGCCGCTCTCGGCGTCGCCGCGATCCTGGAGGACCCGGAGCGGTTCACGGGGCGGCGGGTCGTGACCGTGGTGTGCGGGGGCAACGTCGACCCGGACGCGCACCGACGCTGGGTCGGTCCCTAGCGTTGCCGCCCGTGGCACCCGCATTGACCGAGGACGACCTGACCGAACTCAGCTCCGAGGCGATCGGGTCGGACGACCCCCGGCCCTACATCGACCGGCTCGTGGCAGCGGTCGACGAGGACCGGCTCGCCGCACCCGACCTCGCCTCCTACGCGCTCGGGCTGGCGGCCGACCTCGCCGACGGCCTGCACGACGGGCCCCTGGCGCTGTCGCTCTCGGAGCGCTCGGTCGAGGCGACGCGCGGCGAGACCGACGAGCACTGGACCCGCGCCCGGCACGCCGAACTGCTGCTGCGCTTCGGGCGCGAGGACGAGGGCATGCGCGAGCTGCACGCGCTGCGCCCGCAGCTCACCCGCGACGAGATGGCGAGCGTCTACGTCACCGAGGCGCTCACCGAGAACGGACGGGGCGACACCGCCGAGGAGTGGCTGAGCACCGCGCTGGCCACGGCGGCCGAGATCGTCGAGCGGGCGGGTTCGGGCCCCGAGGCCGACGAGGCCCGCGAGGTCGAGTCGGCGCTGGCGGTCCGCCGCTTCCACGTCCGCCGCGAGCTGGGGCTCCCCTACGACGACGTCGACCGGATCGCCGAGCAGCTCGACGACGAGGGGCCGGACTACATCTTCTGGCCGAAGGCGGCGTTCGAGGCGTTGCTGGAGGCGCAGCCGGACGCGGCCGAGGAGCTCGGGGCCACCTGGGACGAGCACCGCGCGATGATCGAGCGCGACCTGCAGGAGAGCGACCCGTCCGACCGGCCGCTCGTCGAGGTCGGCACGCCCGACCTGCTCACGGCGCTGCTCGCCGACGACTCCGACGACTCGGTCGCGGCGCCGACGCCCGGCCCGGAGCTCGAGTGGCCGCCCGGGCGGAACGACCCGTGCTGGTGCGGCTCCGGCTCCAAGTACAAGAAGTGCTGCCTGCCCCGCGGACGCAGCTAGGCCCCGAACCACCGGGCGAGGTGCTCCTCGAGCTCCCGCTGGTCGTCGCCGGCCCAGGCCACGTGGCCGTCGGGGCGGAGCAACAGCGACTCAGGAGCGGACCCCCTATCGGCGTGCTGCATAGAACTCCTGTCGGGAAGGCGATCGACGCGGTCGGACCAGGCGCCCACGGAGAGCCCGGTCCGGTCGAGCAGCAGCCCACGGCCCTCGTGCAGGTGCGCGTAGAGCCGATCCGAGTCGACCTCGACGTCGGGCAGGCGGCGACCGACGCGGTCGTCGTCGGAGCCCAGGTCGTAGCGGACGCCGGTCGCGGCGATCCGGCCGGTCAGGTGCGCGCTGACGCCCGGCAGCTGCCCGACCTCGGTGAGCAGGGTCCGCAGCGCCGCCGTCTGCGGGTCCTCGCGCAGCAGCGCGACCATGGCCCGACAACTGACGACGACGCCCTCCGCCACCGGTCGGCGCTCGGCCTCGTAGGAGTCGAGCAGGTGCTCCGGCGCCCACCCGGCGACGGCGGCCGCGAGCTTCCAGCCCAGGTTGACCGCGTCCTGGAGGCCGAGGTTGAGCCCCTGACCGCCGGTGGGCGGGTGGACGTGCGCGGCGTCGCCGGCGAGGAACACGCGACCGACGCGGTAGGCATCGGCGAGACGGTCGCCGGTGCCGAAGCGCGAGACGCCGCGCGGCGAGTGCGCCCCGAAGTCGGTGCCGGCGAACTCCCGGAGCCGGTCGCGGAACTCCTCGAACGTCGGCTGCGGGCCGTCGGAGACGGTGGCGGCGGGCAGGATCACGCGGGACACGCCGCCCTCGAACGGCGCGACACCGAAGCGCAGGTGGGTCTTCCGGAGCTCGGCGACGACGGCGGTCGGGTCCTCGGTGAGCTCCACGTCGGCGAGGTAGGTGTCGGCGGTCGACGGTTCGCCGCGGAAGCCGACCCCGACAGCCGCGCGGACGACGCTGCGGCCGCCGTCGGCCCCGACGACGTAGCGGGCGCGCAGGGAGGAGCCGTCGGCGAGGGTGACCGTCACCCCGTCGTCGTCCTGGTCGAGGCCGGTGACCTCGACCCCGCGCCGGAGGTCGGCGCCGAGCTCGAGCGCACGGTCGGTCAGCAAGCGCTCGATCTTCTCCTGTCGGATCGCGAGGCCGTAGGGGTGCGCGGTCTCGAGGTCGTCCGGCCAGGGCAGCGGGATCGCGGCGAGCGGGCCGCCGACGCTGAAGCGCGTGGCCTCCGCCTCGAAGCGGTCGAGCAGGCCGCGCTGGTCGAGGATCTCCACGCTGCGCACGTGCAGGCCGAGACCACCGGCCCGCCAGGTGGCGCTCGCACGCTTCTCCAGCACGACGACCTCCACGCCGTGCAGCTGCAGCTCCGCGGCCAGCATCGTCCCCGTCGGCCCTGCCCCCACGATCAGCACGTCGATCACGGCCGCAGAGTCTGCGGGCGAGGGGCGGTCTTGTGGCAAGTCCCCCCGCCCGCTATACGTTGAGGTGGCAGAGAATGCGGGTCATGACGACGACGGTGCGGTCGGTCCGAGCGCGCCCGGTCCTGGCCCCGCTCGACCCGCCGCTGCAGACCGCGAGCGGCGAGGTGCCGACAGCCCCGCTGGTGCTGATCGACGTCGAGAGCTCGGACGGCGTCGTCGGGCACGCCTACCTGTTCTGCTACACGCCGATGGTGCTGCCGGCGTTGGCGAGCCTGGTCTCGGAACTGGGCGCCGCCGTCGTCGGGAGCTCCGACGCGCCCCGCGCGGTCGAGGCCGAGCTGCGGGGACGGTTGCGGCTCCTGCGTCCGCAGGGCCTGGCGACGATGGCGATCTCCGGGATCGACATGGCGCTGTGGGACGTGCTCGCGCGGCGGGCCGGACTGCCGCTGGTGCGGCTGCTCGGTGGTTCGCCTCGGCCGGTGCGGGCGTACGGGAGCCTGCGGCGGATGGCTCCCGACGACGTCCGGGTGGAGGCAGGCGAGCTCGCCCGGCTGGGGTTCGGCGCCTACAAGGTGAAGGTCGGGTCGGCGGGGCTCGCCCGGGACCGCGAGGTCATCGCGGCGCTGCGCGAGGCCGTCGGTCCCGAGGCCGAGCTCGCCGTCGACTTCAACCAGACGCTGCCCGTCCCCGAGGCGATCCGGCGCATCCGGGCGCTCGCCGACGAGGGTCTGATGTGGGTCGAGGAACCGACCCGCGCCGACGACGCCGCCGGCCACGCCCGCATCCGCGCGGCCGTGTCGACCCCGATCCAGCTCGGCGAGAGCTGGTGGGGCGAGGACGAGATGACGGCGAGCCTGCGCGCCGACGCCGGTGACCACGCGATGTTCGACGTCGCCCGCATCGGCGGGGTGACCGGCTGGCTGCGGTCCGCCCCCGTCGCGCACGCCGCCGGCCGACCCGTGTCGAGCCACTTCTGGCCGGAGATCAGCGCCGCCCTGCTCGCGGTCACGCCGAGCGCGTTCCTGCTGGAGTACCTCGACGTCGCGGCCGGGGTGCTGCGCTCCCCCGCCCGCGTGGTCGACGGCGCGGTGGTGCTGCCCGACGAGCCGGGCAGCGGGGTCGACTGGGACGAGGACGCGGTCGACCGATACCGCGCCTGAGCGTCAGACCTTCTTCGCGTAGACGATCGTCTGCCCCAGGTAGTTGTGGGCGCTCCGATCGAGGGTGCCGCCGCAGGTGATCAGCCGAAGCTCGGGGCCGGTGGTGTCGGAGTAGACGTCGGCGGTCGGGAACTCGGCCTTCGGGGCGGTCTCGGTGCGGGTCACGGCGAACCTGACCGGGCCGTTCGGCGTCGTCACGTTGATCGTGTCGCCCGCCGCCAGGGTGTGGAAGCCCTCGCCGAACCCGGGGGTGCCGTTGGCGTTGATGTGCGCGAGGACCACGGCCGGTCCGGTCTGGCCCGGCATCGGGCCCTTGGTGTAGACCCCGGCCTGCATCGGGTCGGCCAGGGGCGGGACCTGGATCGACTTGTCGGCGTTGAGCCCCAACCCGATGAGCTGCGAGGACTCGTTCAGCTTCGGGATGGTGACGGTGTAGCCGGGGACGACACCGGCCGTGCTCTGCTGACTCGCGGCCAGGGGCTGCTGCCCGTCATCGGAACCGCCCGAACACGCGGCGGTGACGAGCGCGAGGAGCGCCGCCACGAGGACGAGGACTGCGGTGCGGGGACGCGACATCAGGCACCCCCGGTCTGGGCCGAGCCCTCGGGCACCTCGGTGACCTGGTCACCGGAGGTCTTCGCCGTCGACCCGTCGTCGCCGGTGGTGGTGGCTTCGGCGTTCTGGTCGTCGCCGTCGTCGGCCAGGCTCTCGCACGCGACGCCGTTGTGGTTCTCGTCGAGCCGGTCGGCGTTGTTCGTCGACGACCCGCCGATCGACTCGAAGTACTGCTGCGCCTGCTGCTGCGTGGCGAAGTCGGCGCAGTCCCGGTCGCCTGCGGGGCGGCCGGCGCGCTGCGGAGCGGGCGCATCGTTGTCGGGGACCACACGCCGATTCGCCGGGACGCTGTTGGGCGCCACGGGAGCGGCCGGCTCGTCCGACGAGGTGGTCGGGGTCGGCGTGGGCGAGGACGACGTGGTCGTGGTCGGCGCCTCGGCCGGCGTTGTCGGACAGGTCGTCGGCGGCGTCACCCCGGCAGCACTCGGAACACAGGACTGGGACGGCAGAGCCGACGGACTCGCCGCGGCCATCGGTCCCAGGGCGAGCAGAGCGCCCGCGGCGCTGGCGACGACCAACAGGCCGACGCGTGACGGACGGATCACGTGTTCCCCCCTCGGGACGCCGAGAGATCCTCTCTCGGGTGACGGGGAGGGTGTCACTCGTCGTCACGAACCGGTCACGCGGGTCCGTCACAACCGACCGACCACCCCGTTTCTCGGCCAGGGGGTCGGTGCGGCGGCTTAGTCCGAGCTGATCCAGATCCGCACGATCGAGCCGGTCTCGACGGACGTGCCCGGCTCCGGGTCCTGCCGGCCCACCTGGGCACGGCCGGCCGCGGTGTGGAAGGCGTTCTCGGGGACCGCGAGGAGGCCCGCGTCGAGCGCCCGGTCGTGCGCCTCCTGCACGGGGACGCCCGTCAGCTCGGGAACCTGGGCGGCGGGGCGGGGCGGTGTGGTGACGGTGTCGTCGGACATGGGCGATCTCCCGGTGGCGTCGGGGTGCGTGGAATCGGTGGACATCAGGCGGCCGGGTGGGTCGAGCGTTCGCGGCGCAGCGCGGCGCGGCGTTCGTCCTCGCCCTCCCCGCCCCAGATGCCGTAGGGCTCCTGCACGGCGTGGGCCCAGCTGCGGCAGGCATCGAGGACCGGGCACGTCCTGCAGACGGCCCGGGCATCGGCCACACGTCGACTGCGGGACGGGTCGCGTTCGCCGTCCGGGTGGAAGAACATCTCCTGGTTCAGATCGCGGCATGCGGCGTGCCGTTGCCAGTCCCAGTGGGACACGAGCGCCGCGGGCAGGCGTGAGACATCAGCCACGACGAGTACCTCCTACAGGACGTCGTAGAACACGAGATTACCCCGCGGTAGAGCCGCCAACCGTCACACCGCGACACGATTCGCCCGCCCTACGGTGGAGCCGTGCCGAAGGCGTTCACGAGCTGGTCGTGCGGGAAGGACGGGGCATTCGCGCTGCACGAGGTGCGTCCGTACCTCGAGGTCAGCGGCCTGCTCACGACGGTCACCGGCGACGTGGTGGCGATGAGCCGGGTCCCCGTCGCATGCCTCCACGCCCAAGCGGCTGCCCTCGGGCTGCCCCTCCGAACCGTGGATCTGCCGTGGCCGTGTCCGAACGACGTCTACGAGGCGCGCAACGGCGCCGCGTCGGCCGCCCTGCGCGCGGAGGGCGTCGACGAGCTGGTGTTCGGCGACCTGTTCCTCGCCGACGTCCGCGCCTACCGCGAACGGTCCCTCGCCGGCACCGGCCTCCGCCCCCGCTTCCCACTCTGGGACCGTCCGACCGACCACCTCGCCCGCCGCATGCTCGACGCCGGACTCCGTGCGGTGATCGTGTGCGTCGACCCCAGCCAGGCGCCGCCCGAGATCGTCGGGCGTGTCTGGGACGAGGACCTCCTGCGCGACCTCCCGCCCGGCGTCGACCCGTGCGGAGAGAACGGCGAGTTCCACACCTTCGTCACCGACGGGCCGGAGTTCGCGCACCCGGTGGACGTGGCCCCCGGCCAGCCTTATCAGCGCGACGGCTTCCACTACGTCCCCCTGCGACTCCGGGGGCCGAGCACGGGCTGACCACCGCCTCCGCCGTTGAACCGCGGATTCCAGGGCTAGCGCCCCCGGCCGTCACACCACACGAGTTGGAGCGCCTGCAACGGCTGGTCGGGGAACAGCGCGACGGCCGTGCCGAGGTGCGCATCGGGACGGGACACCTTGACCACCTCGATCCGCATGCGGTCGGACACCCGGAACCGCTGGCCGGGGTCCCAGCGCTCCTCGTGGCACAGGACGCCGTGCGCCGTGTCGTTCAGCAGGACGCCCGCGCGCTCCGGCCGCAAGCCCGTCACCACGAACTCCGGAAGCCCGTGCCGCGCGAGACCGACGGTGTAGGCCCACTGCGCCCGGACCTTCTCACCCTCGACGAACTGGATCGCCCAGCCGTACCGCTCGACCAGGTCCATCATCTTCCGGAGCTCCGCACCCCTGGTCGACCCGTCGCACATCCCGCACATCGCATCCCCCATCGTTCGAACTCATGTTCGGAGGGTGCACCAGGGGTCCGACAGTCTCAGGCGCGCGAGGAGCTGCGCAGCCGGACCAGCCCGACGAGGGCGAACACCGCACCGGCCAGCGCGTACCCGGCCAGCGGCGTCAGCACGGGAGCCGGCCCGGCGGCCATGACGACGAAGCCGATCCCGACCACGCAGGACAGCCCACCGCTCGCGACCAGCGGCCACTGGCCGCGGCGGACCCGCCGTCGGGACAGCGCCACGACGAACTGCCCCAGGCCCGCGACCACGGCCCAGACTCCCCACACCCGCAGCACGCTCGGCACGTCCTGGGTGGCCGCCACCACGAGGGCCACGGCGGCGAGCGCACTGAGCGCCGCGTTGGCCACCAGCCCGATGCGCGCCGTCGCCCCGGAGCGCCGCGCGTCCAGCCCGACGAGGACCAGGTCGGCCACGGGGTAGAGCGCCAGCAGGATCGCCGCACCCCACCCGACGCCGGGCGCGACGAGCCAGACCACGAGGGCCCAGGCCACCGCGACCAGGGCGCGGGCGAGCAGGAGCGGGACCTGCTCCCGGCCGGCCGACGCCGGAGGGGCAACCGTGGCGGAGGTGGTGGTCGACATCGTGACTCCCTCGGTAGAACGACCATTCTTTCTGCCGCCGACCCTGCACCACTCCGGCGGCGAACACAAGACCGATCGTTCTTTCTGTTAGCGTGCGGTCGTGCCGCCGACCGACCCGATCCGCTCCGAGGCCCGGGAGCGCCTGCTGGCGACCGCCGGACGGCTCTTCTACGGCGAGGGCATCCGCGCGGTCGGCGTGGACCGGCTCGTGTCCGAGGCGCGGGTGACCCGCGCGACCTTCTACCGGCACTTCCCGTCGAAGGACGACCTCGTGCTCGCGTACCTGCGCGGGGCCGACGCGCAGGTTCGGGAGCGGGTGCGGGCGGCCGTCGAGAACGCACCGGCGCCCGCGGACGCCCTGCGGGGCATCGCCACGTCCATCGGGGAGGACCTCGCCCGCCCGGAGTTCCGCGGCTGCGCCTTCCTCCGCGCGGCGGCCGAGTTCCCCGACCCCGACGACCCGGTCCACCGCGAGGTGGGCGCGCACCGCTCATGGTTCGTCGGAGCCCTCCGCGACCTCTTCGTCGAGGTCTACCGGGACGACGACGAGGGGCCGCGACCCGAGCGCGCCGCACGGCACTTCCTGATGCTGCGCGACGGCGCCATGAGCGCGGCGTCCATCGACGACGCCGGCGACATCGGCGAGACCTTCCGACGCGGCGTCGAGGGCCTGATCACCGTGGTCCACGTCCCGGGGAGCCGCCCGCACCTGCCGGTCTGATCGACGATGTGGCGAACCTGCCACTGGACGCCAGCAACGACGCTTTCCTGCCACGGAGGAGGGTCAGAGCAGGCGCGCCACCGCCGCGAGGTCGTCGGGCAACCCCTGCACGGCGATCTCGTCGACGACCGTCCCGTCCCACCGGTCGAGCTCCCGCCGCACCCGCGACACCGGGCCGATCAGCGACACCTGCTCGACCAGCTCGGTCGGGATCGCCGCCGCCGCCTCGTCCTTGCGCCGGTCGAGGTAGAGCTCCTGCACCCGCTGCGCGACGGCGCCGTAGCCCATGCGCACGAACACGTCGTGGTGGAAGTTCGCGCCGCGCGCGCCCATGCCGCCCATGTAGAGCGCGAGGTCGGGGCGGAGCCGGTCGGCGGCGCGCTCGACGTCGTCGTCGATCACCACGGGCACCGTCGCGACCACCTCGAAGCCCTCCGGTCGGCCACCCCGCTTGGCGAAGCCCTCGTCGAGAGACGACCGGTACACGTCGTCGAACGCCGGCGCGAGGAACATCGCGAGCCAGCCGTCGGCGATCTCGGCGGAGAGCGCGACGTTGCGCGGGCCCTCCGCGCCGAGCATCACCGGCAGCGCGGCGCGGTAGGGGTGCAGCGAGGAGCGCAGCGGTTTGCCCAGCTCCGAGCCCGGCGACGGCAGGGGGAAGAACTCGCCGTCGTTCCGCACGGGTGCCTCGCGGGCCAGCACCTGCCGGAGCACCGACACGTACTCCCGGGTCCGGGCCAGCGGGCGCGCGTACGGGACGCCGTGCCAGCCCTCCGACACCTGCGGCCCGGACGCCCCGACCCCCAGCACGACCCGACCGCCCGACAGGTGGTCGAGCGTCGTCGCGGCCATCGCCGTCGCCGCCGGGGTGCGCGCGGGGACCTGCGCGACGGCGGTCCCGAGCCGGACCCGCGAGGTCAGCGCCGCCGCGAACGCGAGCGGGGTGAACACGTCCGACCCGTACGCCTCGGCGAACCACACCGAGGCGAACCCGAACTCGTCGATCTCCCGCAGCCGCGCGGCGAGGTCGGCCGGCGGCGCCCCCGCGAAGTGCCCGACGTTGACGCCGATCCGCACCTCAGACCGTCGCGGCGAACAGGTCGGCGTACCGCGCGCGCAGCTTGTACTTCAGGATCTTCCCGCCGACGGTCTCGGGCAGCTCGTCGGTGAACACGACCGCCTTCGGGGTCTCGTAGCCGCCCAACCGGTCGCGGCAGTGCGCGATCAGGTCCTCCGCCGCCACCTCGGACCGCGCGACGACGACGGCCGTCACGGCCTCACCCCACCGCTCGTGCGGGAGCCCGATCACCGCGACCCGCTCGACCGCCGGGTGGGCGTAGAGGGCCGCCTCGACCCGGAGGCTGGAGACGTTCTCGCCGCCGGTCTTGACGATGTCCTTGATGCGGTCGACGACGACGCGCAGCCCGTCGTCGTCGAACGCGGCGCTGTCGCCGGAGTGGAACCAGCCGGTGCGGAAGGCCTCGCGGGTGGCCTCCTCGTTGCGGTAGTAGCCGGCCGTGACGGTCGGCGTCCGGTAGACGACCTCCCCGGGGACGCCCGGGCGGTCGCGCAGCGAGACCCCGTCGTCGTCGAACACGTCGGAGGCGAGCAGCGGGCTCGGCAGTCCGACGTAGTTCACGACGGGAGCCGTGGCCGCGTAGGTCTCCGACCAGCGGCGGGGCCAGAAGCGGTAGCAGGCGATCGCCTCGGTCTGGCCGAAGATCCCGAGCACGACGGGGTCGCCGGCCTGCTGCATCAGCCGGTCGTAGACCTCCGGCGGCAGCGCACCCCAGCCGTAGACCAGGACGTCGAGGCACGACACCTCGAGCCCCTCGAACTCCTTGGTCAGCGCCGTGACGAACTGCGGCGAACCCGCCCACAGCGCGGTGATCCGCTCCTCGGCGACGGCAGCCGCCACGTCGGCCGGGATCGGGCGGCGTCCCAGGACGAGCGTGCCGCCGGACACGAACGCCGCGAGCGCGAAGATGAGCTCGCCGACGTGGTAGATCATCGGCAGGAAGGTGCCGACGCGGACCTCGTTCTCCAGGCCGGTGCCGCGCGTGAGCGAGAGCGCGAAGTTCAGGGCCGCGAGGTGACTCGCGGAGTGGGAGATCATCACGCCCTTGGGCATGGCGGTGGTCCCGGAGGTGAAGAGCATCTCCCAGATGTCGTCGCCGTGGATCTCGACGTCGGGCTCGGCGTCGCTCGCGGCGTCGACGAACGCGGTGAAGTCCTGGCTGCCCTCGACCGCGCCGCCGCCGATCGGGATCGTGACGCCGGGCGCGAGGCCCGCCGCCTCGAAGGCGCGGGCCGCGCGCGGGAAGGTCTCGGCGTCGACGATCGCGAACCCGGGCTCGGCGTGGGCGATGAGGTGCTCGACGACGTCGGGGGCGAGGTTCGGGTTCAGCGGCATCGCCACCAGGCCGGCCTTCGCGATGCCGATCTTCGCCAGGTAGGCCTCGACCGAGTTCTCGCAGAACAGCAGCACCCGCGCGCCGGGCTCGAGCCCCCGGTCGATCAGGGCGTTGGCCACCCGGTTGGCGGCCCGGTCGGCTTCGCGGTAGGTCACGGCGGCGAAGCGCTCGTCGGCGTAGGCGCCGGGGCGGCCGACGATCGCGACCTGGTCGGGATAGCTCCAGGTGAGACGCTCGAAGACGTCGCCGACCGACGTGCGCTCCCACCGGTGGACGGCGCGCCGACCCCGCAGCGTCGTGACGTCGAACGTGATGGCGTCCAGGTCCACACGGGCCTCCCTGCCGCTGCGGTGTGACGTGCAGCATTCCCAGCAGGCCCGGGTGAACGCAAGCCCCGAGTTATCGACGATTCACAAAGCCGCCGTCATCGGCCCTCGATCACGGGCCGGGAACCGGCCGGGTCCACGCGCGGCGCCGCAGAACCGGTGACACCGGCACCGGTCCTGCCGCGTGGTCCGCCAGGGGCGATCGCGGCTCGACAGGTGCACGGGTTCCAGGGAGCGGTCTGCGCCGCTCCGGTCACCCCTCGTCGCGCACGGACGCCGGCACACGCTCCCCCGACGCGGAGCCCAACACGCTGCGCGCCATCCCGACCAGCATCTCGGCGAGCCGGTCCGCCGGGAGCCCGCTGTGGTGGAACAGCACGGCCTGCGTCGTGCCCAGCGCCCCGTGCACCACGACGCGCAGCTCGGCGTCGGACAGCTCGCGCCGCAGCGGCGCCAGCACGATGACCCACTCCTCGACGTAGTGCCGCTGCGCGCGGCGCAGCCGTCGGAGGTCCTCCTCGGGCAGGTGGTGCGCCTCGCGGTAGTAGACCTGCAGCAGCCGACGGTCCTCGATGGCGAACCGGACGTGGTTCACGACGAGCCGTTCGAGGGCGTCCCGGTCGTCCGCCGCCTCGGCGACCGCGGCCGCCGCGCTGGACTGCATTTCGCCCATCAGCTGCTCGAGCAGCGCGGAGAGCAGGGCCGACTTCGAGCCGAAGTGCCGGTAGATGCCCGACCCGACGATGCCCGCGGCCGCGCCGATGTCGGCCATCCCGACCGCGTGGTAGCCGTGCCTCGCCACCAGCTCCGCCGCGGCGGCGAGGATGCGGTCCTTCCGGGCGGGGTCCCGACGGCGGGGCCGACGGGACTGGGCGCGGCTCACGTCCGCCACCTCGGCCAGCGCGACGGGCACGTCCGGTTCCGCCATGTCCGCCTCCCCGGGGGCTCCGACCGTGGCCGGACTCGTCGCCGCAGGCACCTTCCGGCCCGCCGTCCGGGACGCTACGGTACGCCGCGAGTGAACGGCCAGTCACAACGCTGCCGTGGAGCGGAGGAGTCGGCGTGGACTTCGTGGAGACCGACGAGCACCGCGACCTGCGGGCCGCCGTCGCATCGGTGTCGGCACCGTACGGGGGCGACTACTACGTCGACCACGCCCGGCGCGGCGCCGAGTGCACCGAGCTGTGGCACGCGCTCGGCGACGCCGGCTACGTCGGCGTCTCCGTGCCCGAGGCGTACGGCGGCGGGGGCGGCGGGCTGGTCGAGCTCGCGCTCGTCTGCGAGGAGACCGCGGCGGCCGGGGCACCGATGCTGCTTCTCCTGGTCACGCACGCGATCTCGGCGGCGGTGATCGCCGAGTACGGCACCGAAGAGCAGCGCAAGGAGTGGCTGCCGGGCCTCGCGTCGGGCCGGGACAAGGTGGTCTTCGCGATCACCGAGCCGGGCGCCGGCTCCAACACCCACCAGCTCGCGACGAACGCCCGCCGCGAGGGCGACGAGTGGGTCATCCGCGGCGAGAAGTACTACATCTCCGGGGTCGACGAGGCCGAGGCGCTGCTGCTCGTCGCGCGCACCGGCACCGACGCGAGAGGGAAGGCGCAGCTCTCGCTGTTCCTCGTCCCCACCGACGCCGACGGCCTGCAGAAGGTGCCGCTGCCGGTGGACGTGCTGCTGCCGGAGAAGCAGTTCACGCTGCGCTTCGACGACGTCCGGGTGCCCGCGTCCGCGCTGGTCGGCGACGAGAACCAGGGGTTCAGGCAGGTCTTCCACGGCCTCAACCCCGAGCGGATCACCGGCGCCGCGCTGTGCGTCGGCATCGCCCGCTACGCCCTGGCGAAGGCGACCCGCTACGCGAACGACCGGGAGGTGTGGGGGCGCCCGATCGGCACCCACCAGGGCGTGTCGCATCCGCTCGCCAAGGCCAAGATCGAGACCGAGCTCGCCGCGCTCATGACGCAGAAGGCCGCCTGGCTGCACGACCGGGGCCTCCCGGCCGGCGAGGCATCGAACATGGCGAAGTACGCCGCCGCCGAGGCCGCGCTCGCCGCGTGCGACGCCGCGATGCAGACCCACGGCGGCAACGGGGTCTCGCAGGAGTTCGGCCTCCTCCCCTACTGGGGCCTCGCCCGCCTGCTGCGGATCGCGCCGGTCAACCGCGAGATGGTGCTGAACTTCGTCGCGCAGACGACCCTGGGTCTCCCGAGGTCGTACTGATGGACCGGCAGCGGGACCTCGGACAGAACCTCATCCAGCGGGTCAACGTCGGCGACGCCCTGACCCGCAGCGCCTTCGCCCGGCCGGAGCAGCTCGCCGTCGTCGACGGCCCCCGGCGCTTCACCTACGCCCAGTTCGACGCCTGGGTGAACCGGCTCGCCCACGGCCTCCTCGCCCGCGGTTACGCCGTCGGCGACGCTCTCGCGCTCGCCGCCGGCAACAGCGCCGAGTTCCTCGCCGTCTACTACGCCTGCGCGAAGACGGGTGTCGTGTGCGTGCCGATCAACCTCGGCTGGCGCCCCGACGAGGTCGCCTACGTCCTCGGGCACTCACAGGCCCGCGGCGTCGTCGTCGAGAGCCAGCTGCTGGAGCCGATCACGGCCGCCGTCGGGAAGGTCCCTTCGGTGGCCGAGGTGCTCGTCGCGCCCGGTACCGGGACAGCCGACGGGCAGACGCTGGCCGACCTCGAGTCGACCGACGACTCCCCCGTCGAGGTGCTGATCGACGACCGGGCGGCGCTCAGCTACCTCTACACCTCGGGCACGACGTCGTTCCCCAAGGGCGTGGTGGGCAAGCACCTGGGCATCCACCTCGAGTCGATGTCCGCCGCCCTCGATTCCGGCTGGACGGCCGCCGACCGGTTCGTCGCGATGATGCCGATGTTCCACACCGCGCAGCTCAACGCGTTCTGCACGCCCGCGATCGTGGTCGGCGCGACGATCCACGTGCACCGCGGCTTCGACCCGGAACGCTTCCTCACGACGATCGAGACCGAGGGCATCACCCAGGTCTTCGGGCTGCCGATGATGTACCGCGCGGCCCTGGACCACCCCTCGTTCGCCGACCGCGACCTGAGCTCGCTGAAGCGTGCCGTCTACGCCATGGCGCCCATGCCCGAGGCCCAGATCAAGGCCTGCCTCGACGGGTTCCGGTGCGACTTCGCGCTGCTCTTCGGGCAGACCGAGATGTCGCCCATCACCACGCTCTTCCGCCCCGAGCACCAGCTCAGCCACGTCGGCGCGGTCGGCACCCCGCTGACCGGGGTGCAGGTGGGAATCATGGGTCCCGACGGCGGGTTGCTGCCGCGCGGCGAGCAGGGCGAGATCGTCTACCGCGGGCCGTCGACGATGCAGGGCTACCTGCACGACGAGGCCGCGACGGCGACCGCGTTCGCCCACGGCTGGTTCCACTCCGGCGACGTCGGGCGCCTCGGCGAGGACGGCGTGCTGTGGTTCGCCGACCGCACGAAGGACGTCATCAAGACCGGCGGCGAGAACGTCGCGTCGCTCGAGGTGGAGCGGGCGGTCTACGACGCCGAGCCCGACGTCGCCGAGGTGGTGGTGGTCGGGCTGCCGCACGCACGGTGGAGCGAGGCGATCACCGCCGTCGTGGTGCCGAAGCCGGGCGCGACGATCGACGCGGAGAGGCTCACGGCCGCCCTGAAGGAGCGCCTCGACGGCTACAAGGTGCCGAAGGCCGTGATCGTCGAGTCCGAACTGCCCCGGACCTCGACCGGGAAGATCCAGAAGAACGTCGTCCGGGACACCCACGCGATGCACTACGGAGGGCGCTGAGGTGGCGGTCCTGACCAGCCTGCTCGACCCGTCGTCGGAAACTTTCGCCTCGAACCGCAAGCAGCAGCTCGAGGTGATCGCGCAGCTCGACGAGCAGCTCGAGCTCGCCGTCGCGGGCGGGGGCGAGCGCTACACGCAGCGCCACCGCGACCGCGGGAAGCTGCCGGTGCGCGAACGGCTCACCCTGCTGCTCGACCCGGACTCGCCGTTCCTGGAGCTCTCGCCGCTCGCGGCGTGGGGCACGGAGTTCACGGTCGGCGCGTCGGTCCTCACCGGGATCGGCGTCGTGTCCGGCGTCGAGTGCGTGATCATCGGACACGACCCGACGGTCCGCGGCGGCGCGATGAACCCGTACTCGCTGCGCAAGACGCTGCGGGCGCTCGAGATCGCGCGGCTCAACCGGCTCCCGGTGATCAACCTCGTCGAGTCGGGCGGGGCGGACCTGCCGACGCAGGCCGACCTGTTCGTGCCGGCCGGGCGCATCTTCCACGAGCTCACCGAGCTGTCGTCGATGGCGATCCCGACGGTCGCGCTGGTGTTCGGCAACTCGACGGCCGGTGGTGCGTACGTGCCCGGCATGTGCGACTACGCGGTGCTGGTCGACCGGGCCGCGAAGGTGTTCCTCGGTGGCCCGCCGTTGGTGAAGATGGCGACCGGCGAGACCGCGGACGACGAGTCGCTCGGCGGGGCCGAGATGCACTCCCGCGTCTCGGGGCTCTCCGACTACTTCGCCACCGACGAGCGCGACGCGATCCGGCTCGGCCGGGAGATCGTGTCGCGGTTCCACTGGCGCAAGCTGGGGCCTCCTCCTGCTGAGAACGCGGCGCCCCCGCGCTACGACCCCGAGGAGATCCTCGGCCTCCTGCCACCCGACCCGAAGGTGCCGTTCGACCCGCGCGAGGTGCTCGCACGCACCGTCGACGGCTCGGAGTTCGACGAGTACAAGCCGCTCTACGGCACCTCGCTCGTGACCGGGTGGGCGAGCGTCCACGGCTATCCGGTCGGGGTCCTCGCGAACCACCGCGGCGTGCTGTTCTCGGAGGAGGCGAAGAAGGCCAGCGAGTTCATCCTGCTGGCCAACCAGACCGACACGCCGCTGATCTTCCTGCAGAACACGACCGGCTACATGGTCGGCACCGACTACGAGCAGGGCGGGATCATCAAGGACGGCGCCAAGATGATCAACGCGGTGACCAACAGCGCGGTGCCGCACCTGACGATCAACATGGCGTCGTCGTTCGGGGCCGGCAACTACGGCATGTCAGGCCGGGCGTACGACCCGCGGCTGATGTTCGCCTGGCCCGGCGCGAAGCTCGCCGTCATGGGCGCCGCGCAGCTCGCGGGCGTCATGTCGATCGTCGGGCGGGCCTCGGCGCAGTCGCAGGGCAAGCCGTTCGACGAGGAGGCCGACGCCGCCCGCACCCGGGCGATCGAGGCCCAGATCGAGGCCGAGTCCCACAGCTTCTTCATCTCCGGGAAGCTCTACGACGACGGCATCGTCGACCCCCGGGACACCCGCACCGTGCTCGGCCTGTCGCTCTCGGCCGTCCACTCCAACCCCGTCGCCGGCCGTCGTGGCTACGGCACGTTCCGGATGTGAGGAGGTGGCTTCGCCAGGTGAGCACTTTTCCGTGCTCAGGCACGGATTAGTGCTCTCCTGCGCGGAGCGCACATCATGATCACCAAGCTGCTGGTGGCCAACCGCGGCGAGATCGCCGCCCGCGTCATGCGCACCGCGCAGGCGCTCGGGATCGACACCGTCGCCGTGTACTCCGACCCCGACGCCGACGCCCCGTTCGTCGCCCTCGCCGACGAGGCGGTCCGGCTGCCGGGTGCGTCACCGACCGACACCTACCTGCGGGCCGACCTCGTCATCGCCGCCGCCCGGGCCACCGGCGCCGACGCGGTGCACCCCGGCTACGGCTTCCTCTCCGAGAACGCCGGGTTCGCCCGCGACTGCGCCGCAGCCGGCCTGACGTTCGTCGGGCCGACGCCGGACGCCATCGCCTCCATGGGCTCCAAGCTCGAGGCGAAGGCGATGATGGACGCGGCGGGGGTGCCGGTGCTCCCGGGCGCGTTCCTCCCCGAGGGCGCGGACCTGCCGACCGACCTCGACTTCCCGGTGCTGGTCAAGGCCGCCTTCGGCGGTGGTGGCCGCGGGATGCGGATCGTCCGACGGCAGTCCGATCTGGCCGACGCCGTCGAGGGCGCGCGCCGGGAGGCGGCGTCCGCGTTCGGCGACGGGACGGTGTTCCTCGAGCGCTACGTGGAGGACCCGCGCCACGTCGAGGTGCAGATCGTCGGCGACTCGCACGGCGAGGTCGTGCACCTCTTCGAGCGCGAGTGCTCCATCCAGCGGCGCTACCAGAAGATCGTGGAGGAGAGCCCCTCCCCCGCCGTCGACGCGACGCTGCGCGCCGAGCTGGGTGCCGCGGCCGTCGCCGCCGGCAAGGCCATCGGCTACACCGGCGCGGGCACCGTCGAGTTCGTCCTCGACCGCGACGGCAGCTTCTTCTTCCTCGAGGTCAACACCCGCCTGCAGGTCGAGCACCCGGTGACGGAGCTGGTCACGGGCCTGGACCTCGTCGCGCTGCAGCTGCGGGTCGCCGAGGGGCACCCACTCCCGCCCGAGGTCACGGGCGCCCGGATCGACGGGCACGCCATCGAGGTCCGCCTCTACGCCGAGGACGTCCCCGCGGGCTACCTGCCCGCGACCGGGACGTTGCACCGCTTCGCGATCCCGGCCCTGCCGGGCGTGCGGGTCGATGCCGGGGTGACCGACGGCTCCGTCGTCAGCCCGCACTACGACCCCATGCTCGCCAAGGTCATCGCCCACGGCCCGACGCGCACCGAGGCCGCCCGCACGCTGGCCCGCGCGCTCGCGCAGGCCGGCATCCACGGCGTCACCACCAACCGCGACCTGCTCGTCGGCATCCTGCGCGACGACGAGTTCCTCGCCGGCGGCACCGACACCGGCTACCTCCCGCGCCACCCCGAGCTCCTGACGCCGGGTGCGCCCGCCGGCGAGCAGGTGCGGGCCGTCGCCGCGGCACTCGCGGCGCAGGCGCAGCACCGCGCGGAGGCGCGGGTGCTGCCCGACCTGCCGTCGGGATGGCGCAACGTCGGCGGCCCGCCGCAGACGGTCGGCTATCGGTCCGACGACCGGACCCTCGAGGTCGCCTACTCCTTCCGCCGGTCCGGCCTGGACGTCGCGGTCGACGGTGAGCCGCTGGACGTCGCGCTGGTGTCGGCGTCCCCGGCCGAGGTGGTGCTGACCCTGGACGGGGTGCGCCGGACCTACCGGATCCACCGCGCTGCGGGGCGGACGTTCGTGGACGGCCCGGACGGGTCGAGCGCGTTCGACGACGTGCCCCGCTTCGCCGACCCGAACGCCGTCGCCCACGCCGGGTCCCTGCTCGCGCCGATGCCCGGCACCGTGGTGCGGGTGCTGGCGGCAAGCGGTGACACCGTGGCGGCGGGAGCCGCCCTCGTCGTCCTGGAGGCCATGAAGATGGAGCACACGGTCGCGGCGCCGGTCGACGGCGTCGTCACGGAACTGCACGTCAGCGCGGGCGACCAGGTCGAGACGCGCCAGGTGCTGGCTGTGGTGGAGGAGCCGTCATGAACCTCGCGACGCTGCTGCGGCGGGCCGCGGCCGACCACGCCGAGCAGGTGGCGCTACGCCTGGACGCCACCGAGATCCCGTATGCGGAGTTCGCCGACCAGGTCGCCCGGTTCGCCGGCTACCTCCGCGCGACCGGCGTGAACGAGGGCGACCGCGTCGCCGTGCTCGCGCCGAACTGCCTGGAGTACCTCGTCGCGATCGTCGGGGCCTGGCAGGCAGGCGCGGTCGGCGTCCCGCTGAACTACATGTTCCCCGACGCGCCGCTGCGCCACGCGCTCCTCGACTCCGGCGCACGGCTCGTCGTCCTGCCCGCGCAGGACGTCGAGCGCGTCGAGCGAGTGCTCGGCGCGGAGACCCCCGTCTTCCTGACGACGGGTGCGGAGGGCTCGTTCGCGACGGCGGTCGCCGGGGCGGAGCCGCTCGACGGCGTGGTCCCGCGCCTGGACGGCGACGACGCGCTGCTGATGTACACGTCGGGGTCGACCGGGGTGCCGAAGGGCGTCCGGCAGACCCACCGCAACATCGCGGCGCAGGTCGACGGCGCCATCGAGGTGTACGAGCTGACCGGTGAGGACCACGTCCTCAACTGCATGCCGATGTTCCACGTCGGCGGCCTGCAGCTCGCGAGCCTCCCGATGCTCGTGCGCGGCGGGCAGATCACGTTCATGCCGCGCTGGGACGTGGTGCGCTGGCTGGAGCTCGTCGAACAGCTGCGCCCGACCTACGGCGGGCTGATCTCCACGATGATGATCGACGTCGGGAACCGGACGGTGGAGAACCCCGTCGTCCTGGACTCCTTCCGGGTCTGCATGTTCGGCGGCTCGCGGACCCCGACGGCCGCCATCGAGCGCCTGGAGAAGGGCACCGGCATCCTCGGCACGGAGATCTACGGACAGACCGAGCAGAGCGGGCTGGTCGTGACCTACCGCGCCGGCGAGACCCGTCGTCCGGACTCCATGGGCCGTGCCCTGGACCAGATCGTGCGGACGCGGCTGGTGCCGGTCGACGGCTCGCCGGACCTGGAGCCGGGTGACGCCGGAGTCGGCGAGCTCTGGGTGCGGGGCGACGCGGTGACGCCGGGCTACTGGGGTGTGGACGACTCGGAGAAGTTCGTGGACGGCTGGTTCCGCACCGGCGACCTCATGTCCCGCGACGCCGACGGCTACCTGTACTACGTCGACCGGATCGACGACATGATCGTCTCCGGCGGGGAGAACGTGTTCCCGCAGATGGTCGAGGAACACCTCGCGGGCCACCCCGACCTCGCCGAGGTCGCCGTCATCGGCACCGCACACGAGCGGTGGGTGGAGCAGGTGACGGCCGTGGTGGTGACCCGCCGGGAGATCACCGTGGAGGAGCTGCACCGGTGGTGCGCCGAGCACCCCGACCTGCAGGGCATGCACCGGCCGCGGCGGATCGAGATCGTCGACGCGCTGCCCCGCACCGGCAGCGGCAAGCTCAACCGGCCCGACCTGCGGAGGATGTTCCCGTGACCGTGCGGTACGAGGTCGACGACGGCGTCGCCTGGCTGACGATCGACCGCCCGGAGGCGCGGAACGCGTTGTCCAAGGAGGTCCGGGACGGGCTCTGGGAGGGCACGCGCCGGTTCGTGGACGACTCCGATGCCGCCGTCCTCGTGCTGACCGGCGCCGGTGAGAAGGCGTTCTGCGCGGGCGGCGACCTCAAGGAGATGGCGGAGACCTCCCTGGAGATCCCGCCGCCCGACTTCCTGCCCCAGTTCGGACGCAACATCGACGTGCCGAAGCCGACGATCGCCGCGGTCAACGGCGTCGCCTACGCCGGCGGCTTCCTGCTCGCCCAGCAGTGCGACCTGGTCGTCGCCGCCGAGCACGCCCGGTTCGCCGTCAGCGAGGTGAAGGTGGGGCGCGGGTCGCCCTGGGCGGCGCCGCTGTCGTGGCTGGTCCCGCCGCGGGTGGCGCTGGAGATCCTGCTGACCGGCGACCCGGTCGATGCCGGGCGCGCCCGGGAGGTGGGGCTGGTGAACCACGTCGTCCCCTCAGCCGAGCTGCGGGACCGGGCCCAGCAGCTCGCCCGCAGGATCGCCGCGAACGCCCCGCTGTCGGTGCGCGCGGCGAAGGCGACGGCGTACCTGTCCCGGTCCGACGTCTACGAGCGGGCCGAGGAGATCTGGGCGCCGGTCTACCGGTCGGCGGACGCGCAGGAGGGACCGGCGGCGTTCCGCGACAAGCGCACGCCGGTCTGGACGGGGAGGTAGCACCGATGCCGGTGTCGATGGACGCGCTCGCCGACGACCTCGCGGCCGAGTCCGCCGAGCTGCGGGCCGTGCTGGCGGCGCTGACCGAGGACCAGTGGCGCGCGGAGACCCCCGCGGAGGGCTGGACGATCGCCGACCAGGTCTCGCACCTCGCCTACTTCGACGACGTCGCGCTGCGCTCGGCCACCGACCCCGACGCGTTCGCCGCGGAGAAGGCCGCGATGGACGCCGAGGGCGGGGTCAGCCCGGACACGTTCGTCGAGCGGTTCCGGTCGCTGTCCGGAGCGGAGATGCTCGCGTGGTTCGACGAGGCGCGGGCGCGCCTGATCACCGCGTTCCGGGAGCTGGACCCGAAGACGCGGGTGCCGTGGTTCGGGCCCGCCATGAGCGCCGCGTCCTCGTTGACGGCCCGGATCATGGAGACCTGGGCGCACGCACAGGACGTCTACGACACGGTCGACGTCACCCACGCGCCCTCGGACCGGATCCGGCACGTGGCCCACATCGGCGTCGGCGCCCGGCCGTTCAGCTACGCCGCGCACGGGCTGGAGATGCCCGACGTCCCGATCCGGGTCGAGCTCACCGCGCCCGACGGGTCGACGTGGACGTGGGGACCGGAGGACGCGCCCGACCGCATCAGCGGGCCGGCCGAGGACTTCGCCCTGCTGATCACCCAGCGGCGGCACCGGGACGACCTGGCCCTGACCGTCGAAGGCCCGGCCGCCACCGAGTGGGCCCGCATCGGGCAGGCGTTCGCGGGCGAGGCCGGCACGGGGAGGAAGCCACGATGAGCACCCCCACCACCCCGCGTGAGGGGAACCCTCGTGCCACCAGAGCGCTCGAATCCTCCCCTCACAGCGGACGACCGGTGCGGATCGGCAACATCTCCGGCTTCTACGGCGACCGCCTGAACGCCGCCCGGGAGATGCTCGACGGTGGGCCCGTCGACGTGCTCTGCGGGGACTACCTCGCCGAGCTGACGATGCTCATCCTCGCGAAGGCCCAGGCCAAGGACCCCGACGCCGGGTACGCGAAGACGTTCCTGACCCAGATGCGCGACGTGCTCGCCGACTGCGTCGCGCGCGGGATCAAGGTCGTCTCCAACGCGGGCGGCCTCAACCCGGCCGGGCTGGCGGCGGCGATCGAGGACCTCGGCACGGGCGCGCGCGTCGCGTACGTGGAGGGTGACGACCTGCGGGGATCGCTGGAGGCGATCGAACCCGCCGTCGTCGGGAAGCCCGTCTCCGCCAACGCCTACCTGGGCGGCTGGGGCATCGCGGAGGCGCTGGAGGCGGGAGCCGACGTCGTCGTGACCGGGCGGGTCACGGACGCGTCGCTCGTCGTCGGGCCGGCGGCGTGGTGGCACGGCTGGTCGCGCGAGGACCTCGACGCGCTGGCCGGTGCCGTCGTCGCCGGGCACGTCATCGAGTGCGGCCCCCAGGCGACCGGTGGCAACTACTCGTTCCTCGCCGAGGTCACCGACCGCCGCTACCCGGGGTTCCCGATCGCCGAGGTCGACGCGGACGGCTCGTCGGTGATCACGAAGCACCCCGGGACGGGCGGGCTGGTGTCGGTCGGCACCGTCACCGCGCAGCTGCTCTACGAGATCGCCGCGCCCGCCTACCTCGGTCCGGACTGCACCACGCACTTCGACACGATCACGCTCACGCAGGACGACGAGCACCGCGTGCGGATCTCCGGGGTGCGCGGGTCGGCGCCGCCGCCGACGTTGAAGGTCGCCCTCAACGACGCCGGCGGCTACCGGAACGCGATGACGTTGGTACTGACCGGGCTGGACATCGAGGCCAAGGCGGCGTTCGCCGAGCAACTGCTGTTCGAGGTGCTCGGCGGCCGCGACCGGTTCGCGGAGGTCGACGTCCGGCTGCTCCGCTTCGACCACCCCGACGCCGCGTCGAACGCCGAGGCCACCGCCCACCTGCGCGTCACGGTGAAGGACCCCGACCCGCGCGTCGTCGGGCGGTCCTTCTCCAACGCGACGATGGAGCTCGCGCTCGGTGGCTACGCCGGGTTCCACACGACGACCCCGCCGAGCGCCGAGTCGGCCTTCGGCGTCTACCGCCCGGCCGCCGTGCCGCGCTCCGCCGTCACGCACACCGTCGTGCTGCCGGACGGGGAGCGGCGGGTCGTGGCGGATCCGCCCACCTCCGATGGCAGGAAAGCGTCGTTGCTGTCAGCCGGTGACAGCAACGACGCTTTCCTGCCACAGGAGGAGGGCCCGACCCACCGCGTCCCCCTCGGCACCGTCGTCGGCGCCCGGTCGGGCGACAAGGGCGGCGATGCGAACATCGGGGTCTGGGCCCGCGCGGACGCCGCGCACGCGTGGCTGCAGGGTTTCCTGACGGCGGACCGGGTCCGGGAGCTGCTCGGGCCGGAGGTCGCCGACCTGGCGATCGAGGTCCACCCCCTGCCGAACCTGCGGGCGGTCAACGTCGTGGTGCACGGCATCCTCGGCGACGGCGTCGCGTCGTCCACCCGTCCCGACCCGCAGGCGAAGGGTCTCGGCGAGTACCTGCGCAGCCGGCTCGTCGACGTCCCGGAGGCCCTGCTCGGGACGTGAGGGGAGGATTCGAGCGCTCTTGTGGCCCGAGGGTTCCCCTCACGCTTGACGGTGGGAGGGGCTCGGGTAGTCGCACGCCATGTCGCTTCCCGATCGCGTCCCCCGCGTCACGCTCACCGACGGCGGCCCGATGCTGGTCGAGGGCCCGGTCGAGCTGGAGACCCCCGACGGCGAGATCGTGCGCTCCGACCGGCCGGTGGTCGCCGTGTGCACCTGCCGGCGCAGCAAGCGCTTCCCGTTCTGCGACACCAGCCACCGGCGCAAGGTCCGTCAGACCAGGGTGCGCAACGAGGACGACCCGGAGTCCCAGGACCGCATGAGGTGATCGCCGAGGCGGTCCTCGAGCAGCGTCAGCGCGCGCATCCCGAAGACGACGTCGGGCGCCAGCTCCGGCGAGCGCGCCACGAGGTCGGCCAGCAGGCCGCGCCGGACGAGCTGCTCGTGGACCGCGTCCGCCTCGACGTGCTCGGCGTAGAAGGCGGTGGCCGCCTCGGAGGTGCCGAGCCGCTGCATCGCCTTCACCAGGCGGGCCGACCCCGGCGAGGACGTCACCTCGATCAGCGCGAACTGCCCGACCGACGCCCCGCGCCAGCGGCGGTGCAGCCCGCAGAACGACATCAGGTTGACCGGCGCGAGCGCCTCGGCGGGCACCGCGTCGAGGTAGCCGTGGTAGCGGGGGTCGAGGCCGAGCTCGCCCATCATGTCGGCGAAGACCTTCGCGTGGACGTGCTCGGCGCGGCCGCCACCGAACTCGTCGTGCTCGACGGTCACCAGCGACGCCTTGGCCTGCCCGTCGATCCGCGGGATCACCCAGGCCTGCGGGTCGGCCTCCTTGAGGTGGTAGATCGAGCGGTGCACGACGTACTCGCGCAGCTGCCAGAGCTGACCGTCCCGGGCGAGGCGCCACGAGGGGCCGTCGCCGTCGGCCTGCTCGACGAGCAGCGCCTCGACCTCGGCGTCCACGTCGTCGCCGGCGGGCACCTCGGCCTGCAGCGCGGCGAGGAACGTCCGCTCCAGCGACCGGCGCAGCCGCAGCAGCTCGGGCTCCCACTCGAGCTCGGGGTCGACGTCGGCGAACCCGTGGTAGTGCAGCTCGTAGAGGACGTAGAGCGCGAGCTGCAGGTCCTCGCCGTAGGGGTCGAGGCCCGGGTCCGACGGCAGGTCCTCCGCGGAGCGGCGGCCGGCGAGGACCTCGAGGACGGCGGACGAGACGGGGCCGCGGGACGACGGCAGGGCGTCGGCGCGGGCCACCGGAGTGGTCAGGACGTCGGTCACGGGTCTCCTCGACGACGAGTGCGGGGGATCGAGCGCTCCGGCTACCCGAAGGCGGGCCTGGTGCACGCGGCGTGTGCATCACAGCGAAGAGGACGATCAGCGCGCGTAATCAGCGGGTAACACGGACCCACCTCCGTCCCCGCCGGTTGAGTACGCAGCTGCGCTCCGGGGACGCCCGGCCACCGGTCTCCCCCGGTCGGCCCCCGCGTCCGCGCCCTCCCTCCGTGACCGCCGAGGAGCATGCGTATGTCGATCTCCGTGCCGACCCCGCGCACCACCACCGCCCCCGAGCCGCTCGTCCCCGACGTCATCGTCCCGCTGCCCGCCGCCGACGGGTCGCGCCCGCACCTGCCGGTGCTGCGCGGCCCGGGCGTCTACCCGGCCCAGCGCGACACCTGGCTGCTCGCCGACGTGCTGGCGCGCGAGCTGCTCGCCGCGTCGCCCACCCGACGGCGGGTGCTCGAGCTCTGCGCCGGGGCTGGGGCGTTGTCGCTGGTCGCGGCGGGTGTGCCCGGGACCGACGTCACGGCCGTCGACGTGTCGCGGCGCGCACTGGTCAGTGCCTGGGCCAACGCGCGGCGGCTGGGCCGTCGGGTCCGGCTGCACCGCGGCGACCTCACCGCACCCGTCGTCGGGAAGCGGTACGACCTCGTCGTCTCGAACCCGCCGTACGTCCCCGCGGCCGACGCCTCGCTGCCGACCCGCGGCGCCATGCGCGCGTTCGACGGCGGGCCCGACGGGCGCACCGTGATCGACCGCGTCATCGACTCCGCGCCGCGCGTCCTCGCGCCCGGCGGCTGCCTGCTGCTGGTGCACTCGGCGATCAACGGGGTCGGGACGACGCTGGAGAAGCTGGCCGCGCACGGCCTCGACGCCGACGTCGCCGCCCGCTGCGAGCACCCGTTCGGGCCGGTGTTCACCGCCCGCGCCGCGTGGTTGGAGCAGCGCGGGCTGATCGAGCCGGGTCAGCGCACGGAGGAGCTCGTCGTCGTGCGGGCCCGCCGCCCGCTCGTGGCGGCGGCTCGCGGGAGCGTGGAGGACACGACCGATCTCGTCCGGGTGAGCGGACCCGTTCCCGCCGTCCAGGAGCGTTAACGTCGGCCCGTGCTGCGCTGGCTCCGGGACGTCCTGATCATCGCCGTCCTGGCCGGGTCCCTGACCTCGTTCGTCCTGCACGAGGCCGCCGTCGGCGCCGTCCTCGCGGTGCTCGGCGGCGTGATGGTGAGCCTGGCGTCCCGAGGCCACAAGTACATGACCTTCGGCGGGCTCGTCCGCTAGCCGCACGGGCGTAGGGTGTCGCCTGCTTGCGCCTAGGGTTCCGCCCGACGCCCGCCTCCCTGACCCACAACCAGGGCGACCCGGGGTCTGGACCGAGCGGCGCCACGGCCCACGGCCGACACCTGACGGGAGAGAAACCCCGAGGGCTCCAGTTCGACGTGCCCGCACCCGGTGTGCGGGCCGACGCCCCAGGAGCCGCCGGTGTCCGCCGCCGTCATCACCATCACCCTGCTCGCCGCCGTCCTGCACGCCACGTGGAACGCGATCGCACACGGGGTCGCCGACCGCCTCGTCGGCTTCGCCCTGATCGGGCTGTCCTACGTCGTCGTCGGCGGTGGCGCGGCGCTCGTCCTCGGCCCACCGCCCGCCCACGCCTGGCCGTCCGTGCTCGCCTCGGCCGCCATGCACGTGGGCTACACGCTGCTGCTGTGGGCGAGCTACCAGCTCGGCGAGTTCAGCCAGGTCTACCCCGTCGCCCGCGGGACGGCGCCGTGGATCGTCGCGCTCTACGAGGTGCTGTTCGGCGGCGGACTGCCCTGGTGGCAGCTGCTCGGCGTCGCCGTCATCTCCCTCGGGCTGCTGTCCCTGGCGCTCGACGGCGGGCGGCTGACCCGGGCCGCGCTGCCCGGCCTCGGGGCCGCCGTCGCGACCGGGCTCTTCATCGCCGGCTACACGCTGGTCGACGCGGGTGCGGTCGCCACGACCCCGGTCCCGGTCTACGCGGCGTGGATGTTCCTCGTGCAGGGGCCGGTGATGCCGGTGCTCGCCGTGGTCCGGCGAGGTCGCGGGCTGCTGCGGGTCCCGTGGTCCTCGCTCACGGTCGGGTTCGTCGGCGGCCTGGTGTCGCTGGCGGCGTACGGGCTCGTGCTGGTGGCACAGACCAGCGGCGCGACGGCGGCCGTGGCGGCGCTGCGCGAGACCTCGATCGTCATCGGAGCGGTGATCGGCACGCTCTTCCTCGGCGAGCGGTTCGGGTGGCGGCGCACGGTCGCGGCCGCCGTCGTCGTGGTCGGGATCGTGCTGGTGGATCTGTAGGCCGGGTCGGGCACCCCGCGCCGGTGGAACGCTTCGACGGCTGGATCGGTGGACTGGGCACGACGGCCGGGCTGCGCTACGTCATCGGGCACTGGCCCTCGTCGCCGCTCGGGACCTTCACCGACGTCATGGTCGAACGCCCCGACGGGCACCGGCTGCTGCTCGCCCCGTCGGCGGCGGTCGCGGAGTTCGTCGCCGCGACCTACACGTTCGACGAGGTCCGGTACGTCCCGGTCGACCTGCGTTCGCTCGGCCCGGACTTCTTCCTGACGGCGGGTCCGCTCACGTCCCGCTTCACGCTCGGCGGCCGGTCCGCGCTCGGGGTACTGCTGCGCAGCGTGCCGTGGCGCCTCGCGACCGCCCCGTGGTGGATCGCGACGATCGACGCGGTCGCCCGGCGCGTGCTGCCGGGCGTGCGGACGGTGGGCAGCGCGGGCGGAGGGCGCACCGAGTACTACGGCGCGCAGGACCTCCGGCGGATCGTCTCCGCCACCACGACGTTCGACGGGGTCGACCAGGGCCCGCTGCGGCCGGTGTCGCCGGCGGTGCGGTTCGGCTTCGGGTCGACCCCGACCGCACCGTCCTGGGTGCGGATCACGACGCTCGTGGCGGGGACGGGGATTCCGGTGGAACCGATCGCGGCCGGCGGCAGTCCGAGCGGGTAGAGGGGCCGTGATCGACACGGCCCTCGTGCCGTGGAGGTCAGCCGTGTTCCGTTCGTGCGTCGTCGCCGTGCTCGCCCTGGTCGCCGTGCTCGTGGCCGCTCCCTCGGCGCTCGCCGAGCCGCCCGCGATCTGCGGGCCGTCCACCCCCGAGGACCAGGTGGTGCGGGTGTTCGCGCGCGGGGAGGAGACCTCGGCGCTGCTCTGCGGGAGCCGCTACTACGGGTTCCGCCGCATCGACTGGAGCACCGTGTCCCTCGACGCGATCGCCCGGACGCTCGCCGACCCGACGGCGTCGGTCCACGACGAGCGCAGCGAGACCTGGACGCTGACCGGGCCGGTGGTCGTCGTGATCACGGCCGCGCACGGCGAGATCGTCACCGCCCGGGCGGCGTGATGGACGTCGTCGAGGAGGTCGGGCTGTGGTGGCCCGCGGCGGACCCCGAGCGGCTCCGGGGCGCGGCCGCCGCGTGGGACCGGGCGGCCGCCGACCTCGACCGGGCGCTCGAGGTCGGGCGCTCGGGAGCGGCGCAGGCGCGCAGTTCCTGGTCGGGCGAGGCCGCCGACCGGTTCACCGCGGCGTGGGCCGCGCACGAGGCGGCGCTACGGGCGGACGCGGCCGGCGCGCGGGCGCTCGGGACCGCCCTGACCCGCTTCGCCGAGGCGGTCGAGGACGCGCGACGTCGGGTCACGGAGCTGGCCGTGACGGCGGGCGCGACGATCGTCGCCGGGGTGGGGCTCGCCTGGCTGACGTTCGGGACGTCGGCCGCGGCGGCCGGGGCCGTGAGCGCCGGGCTCGTGGCCGCCGCGGCCGCGATCGGGGTCGAGCTCTCGGCGACGGCGGCCGCGATCCTCGGCGCTGTGCTGGTCGGGGCCGTGTTCGGGGCGGTCGAGGCGGCGGTGGTCGACCTCGCCGTCGCCCAACCCCTGCGCGTCGAGGCGTTCGGGCGCGGCGGGTACTCGCTCGACGAGGCCGCTGGCGCCGCCGTCACGGGTGGCGCGTTCGGGGGCGTGCTCGGCGGGATCGCCCGTGGGGTGGGCGGCGGCGCCGTGCGCACGGTCCAGGACGACCTGGGTGCCCTCGACGGCCGCATCTCGGCCGCGCTCGACCCGGCCTCCCGGGGTGCGCTCGGTCCGCTGTTCCGCCCGGGGGTGCACGAGTCGCCGGGGGCGGCGTTCCCACCGGAGCAGGCGCACACCGCGCAGCTGCTCGGGTCGGAGGGCCGCAGCGTGCACGCGCGCACCGACGGGGCCGCCCTCGTGCGGATCGGGGCGGGCGATCGGGGCAGTGTCACCCGGTTGACGGTGCCGGAGGTGTCGTCGGCGTCCGCGGTGGAGGCGGCGGTGCTGGAGGGCAGCGGCCGGCTCGCCCGGCAGGGCGGGGGCGACCTCGTCGTCGACGGCCGCATGATCGCGCTCGACGTCGACGAGGCCGGGAAGGGCCTGCTCGCCGCCGTGCTCCGGGCGAAGGCCGAGGGGCTGGAGCTGCCGTCCTCGATCCGGTTCGTGTTCGACGAGGGGAGCATCTTCTGGCCGTGACGCGCACCTTCCGTGGCAGGAAAGCGTCGTTGCTGTCATCCAGTGGCAGGAAAGGCCACTTCGTCGAAATGGGCCCCCCGGCCGGGGCAGGCTTCCTACGCTCGGCGTCGTGACTGGCGCATTCGGCACCCGGCCCGAGGACCTCGACGCGGCCGCGACGCGGTTCGACGAGGCCGGCCAGATCGCGGCGGACGCGGCCGCGACGCTGCGCTCGACCCTCGGGCAGCTCGGGGACGTCGCGGGTGACGACGAGCAGGGCCGCACGTTCGCGGCGCGGTACGACCCGAAGGCCGCCGAGGGCATCGACGCGATCGCCCGGGAGGCGGCCGGGCTGTCGTCGTTGGGCGGAGCCCTGCGGGGTACGGCGGCGGCCTACCGCGAGGGCGACGCCGGGGCGCTCGGTCCCGCGGGCTGACCGGTCTCCGTCACGCTTCGGACTCGAGACCGACGACGCTCGCAGCCGGGTGCTCCGATTCCCGCCCGACCATCCGAGTCGCCGCGACCCGGATGAACGACCACGCTTCGGGCCGGAGACGCGCGGGCCGGCCGGCATCAGCAGCATCCGCGTGCCGTCAGCGGGCGAGCAGCTCCCGGGCGAGCGCCCGCGCCTCGGCGAGCAACGGGGAGGGAGGGCCGGACCGGGTCGCGAGGACGACGGGCGTCGGCGGGATGTCGGTGATCGGGACGGCCACGAGGTCGTCGCGGAACCCGGTGCTCGCCGGGCTCCGCGGCAGCACCACCAGCGCCTCGCCGCCCGCCACCAGCTCGTACTTGCTCGCGAACGCCTCGACGAACGGGCCGTCCGGCGCGCGCGAGCCGTCGGGGCGTGGGTCGACCCGCCACCAGGCGTCCACCGTCGGGTCGCCGTACCGGGCGAGCGGCTCGTCGGCGAAGTCGGCCAGCTCCACCGAGGGGCGGTCCGCCAGCCGGTGGTCGACGGGCACGACGAGCGCCCGGGGCTCGTCGTACAGCCGGTCGAGACACAGCCCGTCCTCGGGCAGCGGGAGCCGCGCGATCACGGCGTCGACACGTCCGGTGAGCAGGGCGTCCGGGACGGGGCCGGTCACCGCGACGGTCCGGAGGTCGGCGTCCGGGCGCCGCCGCCGCAGCTCCCGGACGACGGGCGTGATCACGAGGTTGCCCGTGTGCCCGACGACGAGCCGGTCCGGTTCCGTCGTCGCGCGCGCCTCGGCGACGGCCCGCTCGGCCGCCCGCAGCAGCTCCTCGGCGTGGGAGAGCAGGACCTTCCCCGCCGCGGTCAGCGCGCTCCCCCGGGCCGAGCGGTCGAGCAGGCGGGCCCCGACCTGCGCCTCCAGCCGCTGCATCTGCCGGGACAGCGACGGCTGCGCCACCCGCAGCTCCACCGCCGCACGGCCGACGTTGCCGCGCCGCGCCACCACCGTGAAGTACTGCAGCAGCCGCAGGTCCAGCTCGGTCATACCGCCACGGTATGCCCCTCAGGCCGAACAGGTCTTGGACGCCGTCGTCACCCGGTTCCTAGCGTCGGAGCCATGCGAGCACTGCAGTACGACGGCCTCGGCGAGGCGGAGAAGGTCCTGGCCCTGCACGACGTCGACGAGCCGCACCCGGGTGCGGGGCAGGTCCGGGTGCGCGTCGCGGCGTGCGGGCTCAATCCCGCCGACTGGGCCCTGTGCGAGGGCCTCGTCGGGGCCGAAGGGCTGCCGCGCGGGATCGGGCTGGAGGTGTCCGGCACCGTCGACGAGGTCGGCGAGAGCGTTCCCGACGACGAGCTCGGTCGGCTCGTGCTCGGCCCCGTCCCCTTCGACACCGCGTCGGCCGGCGCGGCGGAGCTCGCGGTCCTGACGACGTGGACCGCGGTCCCCGACGGGCTGGACCTCCCCCACGCGGCGGCCCTGCCGATGGCGGCCGAGACGGCGACGCGGTGCGTGGACCTGCTCGGGATCGCGCCGGGCGAGTCGCTGCTGGTCCACGGCGCGGGCTCGGTGATCGGACGGATGGCCGCCCAGCTGGCCCTGCACCGTGGAGTGCGGGTGATCGCCACGGCCGGACCGCGGAACGCCGACTCGTTGCGGGCCTCGGGGGCGCAGGTGACGGGCTACGGCGAGGGCATGGTCGAGCGGGTGCGGGACCTCGCGGGCGGACCGGTGGACCGCGCGTTCGACAGCGCGCCCGTCGCCTGGACCCCACCGGAGGCGCCCCCGGAGCCCGACGGCGTGCTGCCCGCCCTCGTGGCGATCACCGGCGACCCCGACCGCGTGCTCACGGTCGCGCGGCCCGCGGAGGCCGCGACGCTCGGCGTCCGGAACAGCGGAGGTGCGCTGCGCAACGACGCGCTCCCGGAGGTGGCCGCGCTTGCGGCACGTGGCGTCGTCGACGTGCCGATCGCCGGGACCTACCCGCTGGCGGAGTTCGCCGACGCGGTCCGGCGCAGCCGCTCCATGCAGGCCGGCGGGAAGCTGCTGCTGGCCCCCTGAGCTGCACGAGCGGCACGCTCGCAGCATCTACGTGCGCGAGAGTGCCGTTCGCTCACCGGGTGGGGAGGCGGTCGAGGAACGCCAGCAGGTGCTCAGTCACGGCGTCCGCGTGCCGGGCCGGGAGCCAGTGGCCCGCGCCCGGCAGCGTCACGCAGTCGAAGCCGCCGGTGACGTACGGGGCGGACCCGGCCATCTGCGCCTCGGTCAGCGCGACGTCCTCCGCCCCGATCAGGCCGAGCACCGGACACGTGATCGGCGGCAGATCCACCGGGTGCTCGTCGGCGAAGGTCCGCGGGTCGACGTTGGCGCGGTACCAGGACAGGCCCGCGGAGAGGGCGCCCGGACGGGCGAGGTCGTCGATCTGGGTGCGGACCAGCTCGTCGTCCTCGGTGCCGGGGTGGGCCCAGCGGCGGAGGAAGGCCCAGTCGTCCGCGGGCAGCACCGTCTCGGCCACACCGGGGTGGAGGAACCAGAGCATGTACCAGGACAGGCCGCGCTGCGGGAGGCCCGCAGCGCGGAAGGCGTTGGGGTGTCCGACCGACAGCGCCACGTACCCGCGCACCACGTCCGAGGACATCGCGAGCGCCCAGCCGACGGCCGCGCCGTAGTCGTGGCCGACCACGACGATCTCGTCCACCCCGCGCTCGCGCAGCAGGGCCACCACGTCGGCCACGGAGTGGCGGATGCGGTAGGCCGCGACGTCGTCGGGACGGTCGCTGTCGCCGAACCCGCGCAGGTCGGGCGCGAGCACGCGGTACCCGGCGTCGACGAGGCGCTCGATCTGCGCGCGCCAGAGCGTCGCCCGGTCGGGGAAGCCGTGCAGGAGCAGCACCGCCGGGCCGGACCCGACGTCGTACACGGACAGCGTGACGTCCGGGAGCGCGATGCGGAGCGGGTCGGGCAGCGTCATCAGGCTCCCGTCAGGGCGATCGCGACCCCGTCGGCGAGCAGCCGACCGTGCCGGGTGAGCACCGCCTGCCCGCGGGCCCAGGACCCGTCGTCGAGCAGGCCGTCGCGGACCGCCTGCTCGGCGGCCGTGCGGCCGTCGTCGTCGAGAACCCGCTCCGGGAGGCCCTCGACCGTGCGCAGCGCGAGGAGGACCTGCTCGACGTGCCGGTCGGCCGGGGTGAGCAGCTCGCGCGCCTCGGCGGGCGACTCCCCCGCGGCCAGCTGCTTGGAGTAGCGGGCGGGGTGGCGGACGTTCCA
This sequence comes from Actinomycetospora sp. NBRC 106378, assembly GCF_030269685.1. Lineage (GTDB taxonomy): Bacteria > Actinomycetota > Actinomycetes > Mycobacteriales > Pseudonocardiaceae > Actinomycetospora. The sequence continues at coordinate 22,203 of NZ_BSTT01000002.1, read as the reverse complement.
CCAGCGGACGCCGCCGACGTGGGAGTGCGCGCCCGGGCCGGCGCCCCACCAGTCGCCGCCGGACCAGTAGCCGAGGTTGTGCCGGCAGCGTCCTTCGAGGCTGCGCGCCCAGTTCGACACCTCGTACCAACCGAACCCGTGCGCGGCGAGGACGTCGTCGACGATCTCGTAGCGGTCGGCGAGGACGTCGTCGTCGGGCATCGGGAGCTCGCCGCGGGCGACCCGGCGGGCCAGGGCGGTGCCGTCCTCGACGATGAGCGAGTAGGCCGAGACGTGGTCGGCGCCGGAGGCGAGGACGGCGTCGAGCGAGCGGCGGAGGTCGTCGTCGGTCTCGGTGGGCGTGCCGTAGATGAGGTCGAGGTTGACGTGGCGCAGACCCGCGTCGAGCGCGGTGCGGGCGACCGAGACCGCCGCGCCCGGGGTGTGGCGACGGTCGAGCACGGCGAGGACGTGGTCGACGTCGGACTGCATCCCGAGCGAGAGCCGCGTGTACCCGGCGTCGGCGATCGCGGCGAGCAGCGCGGGGTCGGTCGACTCGGGGTTGGCCTCGGTGGTCACCTCGGCGCCGGGCGCGAGGCCGAACGTCGACCGGATCGCGTCGAGGACGGCTGTGAGCCCCTCCGCCCCGAGCAGCGACGGCGTGCCGCCGCCGAGGAAGACCGTGTCGGCGGGCGGGGGCGAGCCGAGCACGCGGGTGGCGAGGTCGAGTTCCCGACGGAGGCCCTCGAGCCAGCTGGCGGGCGAGGCGGGGTCGTCCGTGCTGGTCAGGCCCAGGTCGGAGGCGGTGTAGGTGTTGAAGTCGCAGTACCCGCAGCGGGTCGCGCAGAAGGGCACGTGGACGTAGACGCCGAACGGGCGCGTCCCCAGCCCGGTGAGCGCGTCGGGCGGGAGCGAGCCGTCGGCCGGGGCGGGTTCACCGCCGGGGGGCACGGAGGGCACGCCGTCCATTGTGCGCGTGCCGACGATGTGGCCTTCCTGCCACTGGGTGCAAGCAACGACGCTTTCCTGCCACGAGGGGGACCCCACAGCGGCCGCCGGTGGAATCACGCGCAACGACGTGGCACGCTCGTCCCCGTGCGTGCACTGGACCCGATGCTCGTCGGTCGACGTCATGTCGACCTCGCGCGTGTCTCCAGCGCACTCTGCCCGGCGTGCTGAGGCACCGCCGCTGACGCCCTCGACGGGCACCCCACCACCACGATCGTCAGCAGGCGCGCGCGACCCGCCGTCGGGAACACGCGCGCCTGCGTCTGTGAGGACGCACCACCGATGACCAGCGCCCCGTCCAGCGAAGGTGCCACGACTCCCGAGCAGTCGTACGCCGAGACGACCTCCGTCGGCATGCGTGGTGACGTCGAGGACAAGCCGGTCACGCCGGCTCCCAAGCGCGCCCGCAAGGGCAAGGCCGAGGGCCAGTGGAAGCTGGGCTACCGCGAGCCGCTGAACAAGAACGAGCAGTCCAAGAAGGACGACAACCCGCTGAACGTGCGGGCGCGGATCGAGAACATCTACGCCCACCGCGGCTTCGACTCGATCGACCCGGCCGACCTGCGCGGGCGCTTCCGCTGGATGGGCCTCTACACCCAGCGCGCCGAGGGCTTCCCCGGGACCGACACCGGTCACGTGGAGGAGGAGGAGCTCGACGCCTCGTACTTCATGCTGCGCGTCCGGGTCGACGGCGGGGCGCTGACCACCGAGCAGCTGCGCGTCATCGGCGAGATCTCCCAGACCTTCGCGCGGGACACCGCCGACGTCACCGACCGCGAGAACATCCAGCTGCACTGGATCCGCGTCGAGGACGTCCCGGAGATCTGGCGCCGCCTCGAGGGCGTGGGGCTCACGACGACGGAGGCCTGCGGTGACTGCCCGCGCGTGGTCCTCGGCTCCCCCGTCGCCGGGATCAGCGCCGACGAGATCATCGACGGCACGCCGGCGATCACCGAGATCGTCGCGCGGTACATCGGCGACCGCTCGTTGTCGAACCTGCCCCGCAAGTTCAAGACGGCGATCTCGGGCCAGCAGGACGTGGCGCACGAGGTCAACGACGTCAGCTTCGTCGGGGTCGACCACCCCGAGCACGGCCCGGGCTTCGACCTGCACGTCGGCGGCGGGCTCTCGACCAACCCGAAGCTCGCGGTGCGGCTGGGCGCCTGGGTGCCGCTGGAGGAGGTCCCGGACGTCTGGCACGCCGTCGTCCAGGTCTTCCGCGACTACGGCTACCGGCGGCTGCGCACCCGCGCCCGCATCAAGTTCCTCATCGCCGACTGGGGCGCCGAGAAGTTCCGGCAGGTCATGGAGGACGAGTACCTGCACCGGAAGCTGATCGACGGCCCGGCCCCCGAGGCGATCGCCGGCACGATCGACCACGTCGGCGTGCACGACCAGACCGACGGCCGCAAGTACGTCGGCGTCGCGCCGCCCGCCGGCCGCACCTCCGGCTCCACGCTGGTCGGCGTCGCGAAGGCCGCCGAGGACGTCGGATCGACCCGCGTCCGGCTCACGCCGTACCAGAAGATCCTGGTCCTGGACGTGCCGTCCGAGCAGGTCGAGACCCTGACGACGGCGCTGGACCACCTCGGGCTGCCCGCGCGGCCGAGCGTCTTCCGCCGCTCGACGATGGCCTGCACCGGGCTCGAGTTCTGCAAGCTCGCGTTCGTCGACACGAAGAACCGGGCGGGTGACCTCGTCACCGAGCTCGAGCAGCTGTGCGCGGACGTCGCCGGGGAGCTCGAGACCCCGATCTCGATCCATCTCAACGGCTGCCCGAACTCGTGCGCGCGGATCCAGGTCGCCGACATCGGACTCAAGGGCCAGATCGTCAACGACGCGGACGGCAACCCCGCCGCGGGCTTCCAGGTGCACCTCGGGGGCGGGCTGGGCCTCGACTCCGGTTTCGGGCGCAAGCTGCGCGGCCACAAGGTCCTCTCCGCCGACCTCGGGCCGTACGTGGAGCGGCTGGTCCGGGCGTTCGTCTCCGAGCGCCACGACGGCGAGCGCTTCGCCCAGTGGGCGCTCCGGGCGGAAGAAGGCCGACTCCAGTGAGGTTGGCGATCCAGTACTGCCCCTACTGCGGCGAGCAGGACCTGCGCCCCCGGGAGACCCCCGAGAACGCCTGGGAGTGCGCCGACTGCCGCAGCACCTTCGTCGTCACGGGAGTGGCCGCATGACCAGCATCGAGGACCGGACCCGGGCCGACGCCCTGGCCGCCGGTGAGCACTTCGCCGCGCTGGAGGGCACGACCGACCACGTCGAGCTCACCCGGCAGATCCTGGCGTGGGCCGCCGAGACCTACGGCGACCGGCTGATCGTCGCGTCGAACATGCAGGACGCGGTGCTGGTGAAGCTCGGCGCCGAGGCGCGCCCCGGCGTCGACGTGCTGTTCCTCGAGACCGGCTACCACTTCGCCGAGACCCTCGGGACCCGCGACGCGGTCGCCCACGTCTACGGGGTGAACATCGTCGAGGCGCACCCGCAGCGGACGGTCGCCGAGCAGGACGCCGAGTTCGGGAAGAACCTCTTCGCGACCGACCCGGGCGCCTGCTGCGAGATGCGCAAGGTCGTGCCGCTCAAGGAGACCCTCGCGCGCTACGACGCCTGGGTGACCGGCGTGCGTCGCGTCGAGGCCCCGACCCGCGCGAACACCCCGCTGGTCACGTGGGACGAGCGGCACGGGCTGGCGAAGGTCAACCCGATCGCGCACTGGTCCGACGAGCAGATGGACGCCTACATCGCCGAGCACGCGGTGCTGGTCAACCCGTTGGTCGGCGAGGGCTACCCGTCGATCGGCTGTCAGCCCTGCACGGCCAAGCCGGCGCCCGGCGCCGACCCGCGCAGCGGCCGCTGGGCGGGCTTCACCAAGACCGAATGCGGGTTGCACGGATGAGCGTCGACATCACGCCGCTGTCCGCGGCCACCGACCAGCTCGACGTCCTCGAGTCCGAGGCGATCCACGTCATGCGTGAGGTCGCCGGCGAGTTCGACCGCCCCGTGATCCTCTTCTCCGGCGGCAAGGACTCGATGCTGCTGGTTCACCTCGCGCACAAGGCGTTCTGGCCGGCGCCCATCCCGTTCCCGGTGCTGCACGTCGACACCGGGCACAACTTCGACGAGGTCATCGCCTTCCGCGACGCCGTCGTCGAGCGGTACGGGCTGACCCTCGAAGTGGCCAGCGTCCAGGACTACATCGACGACGGGCGTCTGTCCGAGCGCGCCGACGGCACCCGCAACCCGCTGCAGACCACGCCGCTGCTCGACGCGATCGCCGACCACCGCCACGACGCGGTGTTCGGCGGCGGTCGCCGCGACGAGGAGCGGGCCCGGGCGAAGGAGCGCATCTTCTCGCTGCGCACCGCCTTCGGCGCGTGGGAGCCGAGTCGCCAGCGGCCGGAGCTGTGGAACCTCTACAACGGGCGCCACAAGCCGGGCGAGCACGTGCGCGTGTTCCCGCTGTCGAACTGGACCGAGCTCGACGTCTGGCGCTACATCCAGCGCGAGGAGATCGACCTGCCGACGATCTACTACGCGCACACCCGCGACGTGTTCGCCCGCGACGGGATGTGGCTGACGTCGGGTCCGTGGGGCGGTCCGCGCGACGGCGAAGAGGTCATCACGAAGACCGTCCGCTACCGGACCGTCGGCGACGGCTCCTGCACCGGAGCGGTCGAGTCGGCGGCCACGACGCTCGACGAGGTGCTCGCCGAGGTCCGCGAGTCGCGGCTGACCGAGCGCGGCGCCACGCGCGCCGACGACCGGCTCTCCGAGGCGGCCATGGAAGATCGCAAGAAGGAAGGCTACTTCTGATGGCGGGACACGCAGCGGAGCGGAGCTGGACCCGATGACCGATCTCCTGCGGCTCGCGACGGCGGGCTCGGTCGACGACGGCAAGTCCACGCTCGTCGGTCGGCTGCTCTACGACACCAAGTCGGTGCTGGCCGACCAGCTCGAGGCCGTGGAGCGGGCGTCGAAGAGCGCCGACGGCGAGCCCGACCTGTCGCTGCTGGTCGACGGCCTGCGCTCGGAGCGGGAGCAGGGCATCACGATCGACGTGGCGTACCGCTACTTCGCGACGCCGACGCGGTCCTTCGTGCTGGCCGACACCCCCGGCCACGTGCAGTACACCCGCAACACCGTGACCGGCGCGTCCACCGCGCAGCTCGCGGTGCTGCTGGTCGACGCGCGGCACGGCGTGGTCGAGCAGACCCGTCGCCACGCCGCCGTCATGGCGCTGCTGCGGGTGCCGCGCCTGGTGCTCGCCGTCAACAAGATCGACCTCGTGGACTACGACGAGGCGACCTACCTGACGATCGCCAAGGAGTTCCGCGACCACACCACGGCCCTGGGCTACAGCGAGGACGCCGTCGTGACGATCCCGGTGTCGGCCAAGAAGGGCGACAACGTGGTGCTGGAGTCCGAGCGGACTCCCTGGTACGACGGCCCGACGCTGCTCGACCACCTCGAGTCGGTCCCGGTCGACGGCCCGGACGACACCGCGCCGTTCCGCTTCCCCGTGCAGACCGTGATCCGGCCGCGCTCGGCCGAGTACCCGGACTATCGCGGCTACGCTGGCCTCGTCGCGGCGGGCTCGGTGTCGGTCGGCGACTCCGTGGTGGTGCTGCCGGACGGGCAGCGGACCACCGTCGAGGGCATCGACCGGTACACGTCGTCGCTCTCCTCCGCGTCGGCCGGCGACAGTGTCGTGCTGCGCCTCGCGGACGACCTCGGCATCGCCCGCGGTGCCGTGCTCGTGGCCACGTCGTCGGCGCCGGAGCCGGTCACGGAGTTCACCGCGACGTTGGCGTGGCTGCACGAGAAGCCGCTCACGCCCGGGCGTCGCCTGCTGGTCAAGCACGGGACGCACACGGTGCAGGCCATGATCACCGCCGTCGAGGACCGCCTGGACATCCAGACCCTGGCCCTCGACGCCGACCCGGGCACGCTCGAGATCAACGACATCGGCCACGTCGCCATCACGGTCGCCGAGCCGCTGCCGCTCGACGACTACGACACGGTCGCGGCCACGGGCTCGTTCCTGGTCATCGACCCGCAGGCGGGCGACACGCTCGCGGCCGGGCTCGTCGGGCGGCCGTTGGTGACGACGCCGGTGGACGCGTAGTCCTCCTGTCGTTGAGTGAAGGGCCCTTTCGGTCGGATAGATCGACCGAAGGGGCCCTTCGCTCGTGTCGGGGCCGCCCGGCTCCACGCGCGAGGCCTACACCAGGCACGGCGGGACGCCTGGCGCGATGCCTCAGGTCACACTCGCGAACGCACAACCGACCCGCCGTCGGGAACGAGCGAAGGGCCCCTTCGGCCGATCTACTCGACGGGGAGGGCCCTTCGCTCAACGCGGAGAGGCGGTCACTGCACCTCGTTCAGCTTCCCCGTCGCCACGTCGATCACGAAGCCGCGCACCGAGTCCTTGTTCTTGATGAACGGGCTGTCGGTGATCCGCTTGATCGAGTCGCGGACGTCCTGCTCGGCGTCGGGGAAGGCGTTCGCGGTCCACGACGGGCGCTCCCCCGTCTCCTTCTCGAGGATGTCGGCGAACTGCTCGTCGGTGAAGGTCACCATCCCGCAGTCGGTGTGGTGGATGAGGATGATCTCCTCGGTCCCGAGCAGGTGCTGCGAGATCGCGAGCGAGCGGACGGTGTCGTCGGCGACGATCCCGCCGGCGTTGCGGATGACGTGCGAGTCGCCCTCCTTCAGCCCCAGCGCGCCGTAGGGGTTCACGCGGGCGTCCATGCAGGCGACGACGGCCGTCCTGCGGGCAGGCGGCAGCGGCAGCTCGCCGGGGAAGTTCGCGACGTAGGTCTCGTTGTTCTTCAGGTAGTCGTCGGTGACCGACACGGCAGGGTTCCTCTCGGAGGGGTTCGACCAGGGGACGGCACGGACCGGCCGCGGAGGCACGCGGGGAGCGGAGGCGCGCTCACGCGGCCCGGCGACACCACTGGTCGAACTCCTGGACGCGGCGGCTCGGCCAGAAGGCCGTGAGCCCGAAGGCCCGGAGTCCACCTGCGCACATGCGCATCATTCGATCGCACCTGCGGCGAACGGCGCAAGAACGCACGTGACCCGGACCGCCCGCGGTTGAGATTCGACGGTCCGCCTCCTAGCGTCCGCGACCATGTCCGGCCAGGAGCTCACCTCGCGCGAGCACATCGACCTGGTCCGCACCGCGTCCGCGCTCTGTCGCTAGCACGCGCCTCCCCCACGCCGCCCGTCGCGGGCGTCGTCGAGTGACGTCCCCACCCGCTCGCGTCTGGAGTCCTGCCGTGTCCGATGCCTTCCACCCCGACCTCCCCGACCGTCCCCCGCACACCCGCGTGCACCTGGTCCGCTCGTCCGAGCTCACCGGTGACACCGCCCAGTCCGGCGGGATGCGTCGCCTCGAGGCGATCAGCGGCAAGTCGGTGGGCTCCTCCACGCTGTGGACCGGCGAGACCCACGTCGCGCCCGACACGGCGTCGTCCGACCACCACCACGGCGAGTCCGAGACCTCGATCTACGTCGTCTCCGGCCGCCCGCGGTTCGTCTTCCACGACGGGACCGGCGAGGTCGTCCTGCAGACCGAGCCCGGCGACTACGTCTACGTGCCGCCGTGGGTGCCCCACCGCGAGGAGAACCTCGACCCGGACACGCCGGCCGTCGTCGTGATCTCGCGGACGACGCAGGAGGCCATCGTGGTCAACCTGCCCGCGCTGACCCCGCTCGACGGCTCGTGACCGCCACCGTCGAGCGACCCACGACACCACGCCGGGTCGCCCTCGCGAGCGCGGTCGGCACCGCCATCGAGTGGTACGACTTCTACCTCTACGCGACGGCCACGGCGCTCGTGTTCAACACGCTGTTCTTCCCGTCGGTCAGCCCGACGGCGGGCACGCTCGCCGCCTTCGCGACCTACGCGGCGGGCTTCGGCGCCCGGCCGATCGGCGCGATCGTCGCCAGGCACCTGGGCGACCGGGTCGGGCGCAAGAGCGTGCTGGTCGGCGCGCTCGTCGCCATGGGCGGGGCCACGACCCTGATCGGGCTCCTGCCCGGGTACGCGAGCATCGGCGCCCTGGCCCCGACGTTGCTCGTCGTGCTCCGGCTCGTGCAGGGCTTCGCGGTCGGCGCGGAGTGGGGCGGCGCCGCCGTCCTGTCCACCGAGCACGCCCCGCCCGAGCGACGCGGCTGGTACGGCAGCTTCACCCAGATCGGCTCGCCCGCCGGGATGCTGCTCGCGACGGGCTCGCTGTTCCTGGTGCAGGCACTCACGTCCGACGAGGCCTTCCTCTCCTGGGGCTGGCGCATCCCCTTCCTGGCGAGCGCCCTCCTCGTGGCGGTCGGCCTCGTGATCCGGCTGCGGCTGGAGGACGCCCCGGAGTTCGTCGCCCTGCGCGAGGAGCGCCGGGTCGCCCGCCTGCCGATCGTCGAGGTGCTGCGCACCGCGCCGCGGGAGGTGCTCCTGACGACGGGTCTGCGGCTCTCCCAGATCGGGCTCTACACCCTGATCACCACGTACGGCCTGACGTACGTGACGCAGAAGCTGGGGCGCTCGTCGTCGGCCGGGCTCACCGCCGTCGTCGTGGTGTCGGCGATCGGGCTCGCGACGACGCCGCTGTGGGCGATCCTGTCCGACCGGATCGGGCGGCGACGTCCGTACCTGCTCGGCTCGATCGGCGGCACGGCCGCGCTGGCCCTGTTCTTCCTCGCCGTCGACACCGGGTCGACCGTGCTGATCGTGCTCGCGGCGGTGCTGGCGATCAACGTCGTGCACGACTCGATGTACGGCCCGCAGGCCGCCTGGTTCGCCGAGATGTTCGACGTCCGCGTGCGCTACAGCGGCGCCTCGCTCGGCTACCAGATCGGCTCGGTGCTCTCCGGCGGGTTCGCCCCGCTCGTGGCGGCCTCGCTGCTCATCGCGGGCGACGGGCGACCGTGGTGGATCGTGCTCGCCTACGCCGGACTCGCGGTCCTGACGACGGCCGCGGCGCTGCTGGCACCCGACCCGACCCGTCGTCGGGAAGGATCGGTCACCGCGTGAGGGGAACCCCCGTGCCGATAGAGCGACCATTTCCTCCCCTCGCGGACGGAGCAGCGACCTGGCATCTGATCGCGAGGGGACGATTTGAGCGTTCTTATGGCGCGAAGGTTCCCCTCGTGCGGGGAAAGGGGTGGGCGTGACCGTGCGCCTCGGCTCCCCGGAACTGCGTGAGCTGATCGCCGGGATCGCGGCAGGCGCGGCCGAGCGGGAACGCTCCGACGTCAGCCCGTTCGACCAGGTGAAGGCCGTCGCGACGGCGGGTCTGGGGGCCCTGGCGCTGCCGGTCGACGAGGGCGGGCAGGGCGCGACGATCCGGGAGCTGCTCGGGTTCGTGATCGACCTCGCCGAGGCCGACCCGATCGTCGCGCACGTGCTGCGCACGCACTACAGCCAGACGCTGGGCTTCGTCCGGGGTGGGCACACGCGCTGGCTCGAGGAGGTCCGGGCCGGCAAGGTGTTCGGCAACGCGATCTCCGAGACGGGCGCGGTCGCCGCGGGGAACCACGACTTCACGACGACGCTGACGGAGACCGACGCCGGCTGGCGGCTCGACGGCGTCAAGTACTACAGCACCGGGACGCTGTACTCGGACTGGATCTCCGTGGCGGCCCGCGTCGAGGGCGACCGGGTGGCGACGGTGCTCGTGCCCGTCTCGCGGCCGGGGGTCGCCGTCGTCGACGACTGGGACGGCATGGGCCAGTCGCGGACCGGGACGGGGACGACGCGGTTCACCGACGTCGTCGTCGCCGACGAGGAGTTCCTCACCGTCCGGCCCCGCCACGAGCCCCGGCCCGCGTCCGACGTGCCGTTCCTCCAGCTCTACCTGCAGGCGCTGGTCGCGGGCATCCTGCGGTCGGTCGCCGCCGACGCCGCGACACTGGTCCGGTCCCGCACCCGGACGTTCGACCATGCGCCCGCCGCGCAGCCCGTCGACGACCCGATCCTGCAGGAGACGGTGGGCCGGCTCGCGTCGGCGGCCTGGGTCGCGGAGGCGGCCGTCCTCGCGGCGGCCGACGCGGTGCAGGTCGCGGAGGACGCGGTGCGCGCCGGGGAGCCCACCGCCGAGGTTGGCCGGGCGGCGTCGGTGGCCGCCAGCGCCGTCAAGGTGCATCTGGACCGGGTGGCGGCCGACGCGGCGACGACGCTGTTCGACGTCGGCGGCGCGTCGGCCTCCAGCCGGGCGAGGAACCTCGACCGGCACTGGCGCAACATCCGCACCCTGACCCTGCACAACCCGGCGTCGTACCGGGCGAGCGCCCTCGGCCGCCTCGCGATCAGCGGCGAGGAGCTGCCCCGCAACGGCTACTTCTGATCGACGACCTGCAGCGTCTCCTCGCTGACGGGCTCGGACGAGCCGACGTGCGAGCGGATGTCCTCGAGGCCCTCCCAGACGTTCACGTTCATCACGGCGAGGAGCCGATCCCGGCTGTCGAGCCAGGACGCGACGAACTCGCGGCCGTCGACGTCGCCGCTGGTCACGACGCGCGCGTAGCTGCCCTGCGGGGCGTGCCCGACGTACTCCATGCCCAGGTCGTACTGGTCGGAGAAGAAGTAGGGCGCGTCCGTGTAGGTGTCGTTGCCGCCGAGCAGCGCGGCCACGGCGGTCGCCGGGTGGGTCGACGCGGCGTTCCAGTGCTCGACGCGCAGCCGGCCGTAGGTCGGGTGGTCGTGCGCGGCGATGTCTCCCACCGCGTAGACGTCCGGGTCGCTGGACCGCAGCGAGGCGTCGACGAGCACCCCGTCCTCGACGTCGAGCCCGGCCTCCTGGGCGAGCTCGACGTCGGGGGCGGCGCCCACGCCGATCACGACGGCGTCGGCCTCGACGGTCGACCCGTCGGCGAGCCGGACCCCGGTCGCCCGGCCGTCCTCCACGACGATCTCCCCCACCGAGACCAGCGGGCGCAGCTCGACGCCGTTCTGGGTGTGCAGGTCGGCGAACACCTGCGCCATCTCCGGCCCGAGGACCTTCAGCAGCGGGAGCCCCTCGTGCTCCAGCACGGTCACGGCGGTGCCGACGCCGCGCGCGGTGGCTGCGACCTCCAGCCCGATCCAGCCGCCGCCGACGACGACGACGTGGCGTCCCTCGCCGAACTCGGCCTTGATGGCGTCGGAGTCGGCGAGGGTCCGCAGCGTGTGCACGCCGTCGGCGTCGGCCCCCGGCAGCCCGAGGGTGCGGGCGGTGGAGCCGGTGGCGAGGACGAGCTTGTCGTAGGTGAGGGTGTCGCCGCCCTCGAGCGTCACCTGGTGGGCCTTCGGGTCCACCGCCGTCGCCCGGGTACCGAGCCGCAGGGCGACCCGGTTCTCGTCGTACCAGCCCCGCTCCTGGAGGAGGATGTCGTCGGCCCCCGAGGAGCCCGCCAGGTAGTCCTTGGACAGCGGCGGCCGGTCGTAGGGCAGACGGTCCTCGCCCGCGAGGAGCGTGATGTCCCCGTCGTACCCCTGCTCGCGGAGGGTCTGCGCCGTGGTGGTCCCGGCGAGTCCGGCTCCGATGATCACGATGTGCATGACGGGAGGGTGCCTTCGGCTCGTGAGTGCTAATCCGTTCCGGGACACGGATTAGTGCTCAGCAGCCGAAGGCACCCCCCGGTGTGGAGTTCATCGGCCAGCTCAGCACCCGGTACGGCTCGGAGATCCACCCGCCGTCGGGACCCGTTCTCGACGTCGGGTTCGTGCGGCGTTTCGCCGCCGCCCACGAGGAGGCCGGGTTCGACCGGGTGCTCGTCGGGCACAGCGCCTCGTCCCCGGACGGCCTGCAGGTGGCGGCCGCGCTGGCCGCGTCGACCGAGCGCCTCGGGTTCCTGATCGCGCACCGGCCGGGGTTCGTCGCCCCGACCCTCGCCGCCCGGTCCTTCGCGACGCTCGACGCGTTCGCCGGGAGCGGCCGGGTCGCGCTGCACACCATCTCCGGCGGCAGCGACGCCGACCAGGCCCGCGACGGCGACCACGTCGATAAGGAGGGCCGCTACCGGCGCACCGACGAGTACCTCGACGTGCTGCGGCGGACGTGGACCGCCGAGGCGCCGTTCGACCACCACGGCGAGTTCTACGACGTCGCCGACGCCCAGACCGACGTCCGCCCCGGCCGACCGATCCCGATCTTCTTCGGCGGCTCGTCCGAGGCCGCGTACCGGGTCGGCGGCAAGCACGCTGACGTGTTCGCGCTGTGGGGCGAGCCGCTCGCCGCGACCGCCGAACAGATCGCGTCCGTGCACGCCGCGGCCCGGGCGGCGGGCCGCACGCAGATGCCGGGGATCTCGGTGTCCTTCCGCCCGATCCTCGGTGCCACCGAGGAGCAGGCGTGGGACCGCGCGCACGACGTCCTCGACCGCATCGTCGCAGCCGGCGGGGGCGGCGGGTCGTTCACGGGGCGGTCGTCGAACCGGCAGGGCCACGAGGCCACCCGCACCAACGTCGGGTCGCAGCGGCTGATGGCCGCCGCCGAGCAGGGCGAGCTGCACGACCGCTGCCTCTGGACGCCGACCGCGGCCGCGAGCGGCGCAGCCGGGAACTCCACCGCGCTGGTGGGCACCCCGGAGACGGTCGCCGCCGCCCTGCTCGACTACGCCGACCTCGGGGTGAGCACCTTCCTGCTCCGCGGCTACGACCCGTTCGACGACGTCGCCGCCTACGGCCGGGACCTGCTGCCGCTGGTGCGGGCGGGAGCCGTGGAGAGAGCGCTTGTGTGATCGCGGCCACAGGCGTACGTGTGGCGGTATGTCTGAAGCACACCAGCCCATCACCCCCCTGCGTCGCCACGACGCCGACGAACCGACCCGCGCGGGCACCATCTCCGGCTGGGTCGGGTCGGTGCGCATGTGGGCCCGCCAGCAAGGACTGCCCGTCTCGTCGTCGGGGCCCCTCCCGCCCGGGATCGTCGACCAGTACCGGCGGCGGCAGAGCCGCGAATAGGGAAGGTTCGGGCTCCCGGATCCGTTGTGCAGGACGAGTCGAGAGAAGGGACCTTCATGGCCACCGAGACCGCGATCCTCGCCGGCGGCTGCTTCTGGGGCGCCCAGGACCTGCTGCGTCGTCGCCCCGGCGTCATTTCCACCCGCGTCGGCTACTCCGGCGGGGACGTCCCGAACGCCACCTACCGCAACCACGGCGACCACGCCGAGGCCGTCGAGGTCGTGTTCGACGACGAGAAGATCTCCTTCCGCGAGATCCTCGAGTTCTTCTTCCAGATTCACGACCCGTCGACGCGCAACCGGCAGGGCAACGACATCGGTCGCAGCTACCGGTCGGCGATCTACTACACCTCCGACGAGCAGAAGCGCATCGCCGAGGACACCATCGCCGACGTGGACGCCTCCGGCCTCTGGCCCGGGAAGGTCGTCACCGAGGTGGAGCCGGCGGGCGACTTCTGGGAGGCCGAGCCGGAGCACCAGGACTACCTGATCCGCCAGCCGTGGGGCTACACCTGCCACTGGGTGCGCCCGGACTGGAAACTGCCGAAGCGCAGCGAGTCCGCGCAGGCCTGACGTCCACGTCACCTCCGGTTGTCGGCCCCGTCCGGCGACCGGAGGATGGACGCCCATGACGGTCGACCGCACGCGCCTGCTCACCCAGCGGCGCCACGTCGACCTCAAGCGGGTCACCGCCTGCGCGTGTCCGAGCTGACCGCCGCCCGGTGTGCTCCGCAGCTGAGCACTCAAGGTCGCTGTAGCGACCTTGAGTGCTCACGAGCGCGGAGCGCACGTCGACGTCCAGCCGAAACGGACCCCCGCACTCGTGATCACCGCCCACTGGTTCCTGCCCACCTACGGAGACTCCCGCGGCCTCGTCGGCGGCGGCCACGGCATGGCCGCCTCGGCCGCCGGCACGCCCCGCGAGGCCTCGCTCGGCTACCTCGCCCAGATCGCCCGCGCCGCCGAGACCGTCGGCTTCGAGGGTGCGCTCACGCCCACCGGCGCGTGGTGCGAGGACGCCTGGCTCACCACCGCCATGCTGGCCGCCGAGAGCGAGCGGCTGAAGTTCCTCGTCGCCTTCCGCCCCGGCGGCACCTCCCCCACGCTCGCCGCCCAGATGGGCGCGACGTTCCAGCGCCACTCCGGCGGGCGCCTGCTGGTCAACGTCGTCACCGGCGGCGAGCCCTCCGAGCAGCGCGCGTACGGCGACTTCCTCGACAAGGACGACCGCTACACCCGCACCGGCGAGTTCCTCGACGTCGTCCGCCGCCTCTGGGCCGGCGAGGAGGTCACGCTCGAGGGCGAGCAGGTCCACGTGGAGGGCGCAAAGCTCGAGCGCGTCCCCGACCCGGTGCCGCCGATCTACTTCGGCGGGTCGTCGGCGAAGGCCGGCGAGGTCGCCTCGAAGCACGTCGACGTGTACCTGACCTGGGGTGAGCCCCCCGAGCAGGTGGCCGAGAAGATCACCTGGATCCGCAAACTGGCCGCCGACGAGGGCCGCGAGGTCCGGTTCGGCATCCGGCTGCACGTGATCACCCGCGACACCTCCGACGCCGCCTGGGCCCAGGCCGAGGAGCTGCTGCGCGGCATCCCCGAGCACATGATCGAGAACGTCCAGGCCGGGCTGTCGAAGAGCGAGTCGGTCGGCCAGCAGCGGATGCGCTCCCTGCACGACGGCGGGGCGAAGACCGCCGCCGACCTGGAGGTCTCCCCCAACCTGTGGGCCGGGGTCGGGCTGGTCCACGGCGGCGCGGGCACGGCGCTCGTCGGGAGCCACGCCGAGGTCGCCGACCGCATCGCCGAGTACCACGACCTCGGGATCACCGAGTTCGTCCTGTCCGGTCACCCGCACCTGGAGGAGGCCTACTGGGTCGGCGAGGGTCCCCTGGCCGAGCTCGGCCGCCGAGGGCTGTGGACCCCGGCCGCCGGCTCCGAGGCCGCCCGCGCGCTCGACGCCCCCGCCGCGTCCGTGCCGTTCGCCGGCGCCGCCCGGTGACCGCCACCGCCGACGCCGCTCTCCCGTCCGCGAGGAGCCGCGAGGGCCGCACCGTCCTCGCGGCGTCCCTCATCGGCACGACGATCGAGTGGTACGACTTCTTCCTCTTCGCGACGGCGGCCGGGATCGTCTTCCCGCAGCTCTTCTACGGCAACGGCGACCCGACGGTCGCGACGCTGCTCTCGTTCGCCACCTTCGCGATCGGCTTCGTGGCCCGCCCGATCGGTGGGCTGATCTTCGGCCACATCGGCGACCGTGTCGGCCGCCGCAGCACGCTCATCGTGACGATGGCCCTCACCGGGCTCTCGACGGCGGCGATCGGGCTGCTGCCCACGTACGCCGCGATCGGCGTGGCCGCGCCGATCCTGCTCGTGCTGCTCCGCGTCATCCAGGGCATCGCGATCGGCGGGGAGTGGGGCGGCGCGGTCCTCATGGCCGTCGAGTACGCCCCGCCCGGGAAGCGGGGCGTGTACGGCGCGACCCCGCAGATCGGCCTCGGTCTCGGCCTCGCCCTCGGTACCGGGGCGTTCGCCCTGCTCGGTGCCGTGATGGACGACCAGGCGTTCATCGACTACGGCTGGCGCATCGCCTTCGTCGCGAGCGTCGTGCTCGTGATCATCGGATTCGTCGTGCGGCTCGCGGTCCTCGAGACCCCGGCGTTCCGGCGCCTGCAGGAGGCGGCGGAGGTCTCGCGGGTGCCGGCGGTCGAGGTCGTGCGCGATCCCGAGTCGCGTCGGAACCTCGGTCTCGGTCTGCTCGCCCGGTGGGCCGAGGGCGCGTCGTTCAACACCTGGGGCGTCTTCGTCCTCACCTACACGGTGTCGACGCTGAAGCTCCCGCGGACCGAGATGCTCGTCGCCGTCACCGTGGCGGCCGTGGTGACCGCGTTCGTCGTGCTGCTGGCCGGGTTCCTCGGCGACCGGATCGGCCGCGGGCGGGTGTTCGCGATCGGCTGCGCGGTCCTCGCCGTCGGGGTGTTCCCGGCGTTCGCGCTGCTCGGGCTGGGGTCGACGGTGGTCGTCGGACTGGTGCTGATCGTGATGCTCGGGGTCTCCTACGGCCTGACCAGCGGCGCCGAGTCGACGCTGTTCGCCGAGATCTTCCCGACGAGGACGCGCTACACCGGCATGTCGCTCGCCTTCCAGGGCGGCGGGATCTACGCCTCCGGGCTCACCCCGCTGATCCTCACCTCGCTGCTCGCCCTCGGCGGCGGCGCGCCCTGGTACGCGGCGGGCTACCTGTTCGTCGCGGCGCTGGTCAGCATCTGGGCCGCCCTGAAAGCCCGGCCGCTGGAGCACCTGTAGTGCCCTGAGCGAGCGGCACTGTCGCAGCATCTAGGTGCGCGAGGGTGCCGCTCGCTCGGTCCTGAGCGGCGATTCAGGCCGCGACCGCCCCGACCGCGTCGGCGAGCAGCTCGTAGCTACGCACCCGGTCGGCGTGCTCCGTGGTGATCGTCGTGACGAGGAGCTCGTCGGCGCCGACCGCGTTGACCAGCGTCGTCAGCCCCGCCCGGACGGTGCACGGGGAGCCGACGAACTGCGTGTCGACCCGGTCGGCGACCCCGGTCCGCTCGGCGTCGGACCACCGGCGCGCGCGGGCCTGGGCCGGCGTGACGTAGGGATGGGCGCCGCGGCCGGTGCGGATGTCGAGCACCCACTGTCCGTAGGGCGCAGCGAGCTCCCGGGCCGCCGCGTCGGAGTCCGCGACCACCACGTCGGCCGAGACCATGACATGGGGCCGGTCCAGGCGCTCCGAGGGCCGGAACGCGGCCCGGTAGGCGGCCACCGTCTCGAGGACCGTCGTCGGCAGCGTGTGATAGTTGACGGCGAACGGCAGGCCCAGCTCGCCGGCGGTCTGCGCGCTCACGCCGGGGCTCGAGCCCAGGATCCACACGTCGAGGTCGGTGCCCTCCGCCGGCAGCGCATGGACCGGCGCGCCGTCGTCGCGAGTCGCGGTCCCGTGCACGTAGGAGAGGATCTCCAGGACCTGCTCGCGGTGGTCGGGCGCCTCGCCGTCGATCCCGAAGCGCTCGGCCAGGGAGACGAAGGTGGAGAGGTCCGCCCTGGGGACCCGACCCGGCGTTGGGATCAGGAGCCCATCGACGTACCGCGAGGGCGGTGGAGGCGGCGCGTCGGCCGGCGGTGCCGACCGGGCGCGCACCATCGACAGGATCTTGTGGATGTCGAACCGGCCGAGACCGAGGTCGACCCGGCCTGGATGGACGGCGGCGACCGTGCCGAACTGTTCGGCGATCTGCAGCGGCGGGGTCATCGGCATCTGCACGGCTCCCGACCCGATGCGGATCGTCGAGGTCGCGCTCGCCACCAACCCGGCGAGCACCGGGGTCGACGAGGAGGCGACGCCGGGGTTCAGGTGGTGCTCGGCCACCCAGTAGCGGCGGTATCCGGCCGCCTCGGCCACGCGAGCGAGGTCGATCGTGTTGCGCAGGGCGTCGGCGGCGGTGCCACCGGCCGGGACGGGGCCGAGGTCGAGGATCGAGAGCGGGACGGACGAGGGCACGGTGCACCTTCCGGACGGGCGGGAACGGGGATCGGCGTCCCCGGACTCACCGCGCTGGCCGTCCGCACCAGGTCGACGTGCCGGCGCAGGGTGCCGTGACGGAGCACCGGGGTCCCCCTCTCCCGCCGCCGCGGTCAGCGCCCGCGCAAGCGGTCCGCGGCGAGGAGCAGCGCCGCGTGGGCCTCCTCGACGTCGGTGGCCGTGAGATAGGCGCACGCGATGGTCACGGCCGGGACCGCGTCGGAGGGGCCGAGCGTGAGCTGCTCGTCGAGGGCGGCGCGCAGCGCCGTCTCGACCCGGCGGCACCGCGTCCAACGTTCGCGGGTGCCCTCGGAGTCGAGGGTCTGCAGTGCCCGGATGCCGGCCGCGACGGCCCGCTCGAGCGGGTCGCGCACCGCGGTGCGGCGGCGGGTGGTGACGGTGCGGGTGGCAGGGCGGGACGCGGGCACGGGAGTCCTCCGGGGAGGGGCGGTCCGTCGTGGACCGACGAGTCGGACGGTGAGCTCAGCTCGTCCGACACCCCGCGGACACGACCCGCAGCAGATCCACGTACGTGCGGCGCACGAGTCGCGATCCGGGTCCCGTCACGCCGACCACTCTGACACGTCCGGGGCACCCGTCACCAGCCTCGTCCTGCGCACGCCGCCCTCGACGGGCCTTCGATCCAGAGCTGCCCGGGGGCGACGCGGACCGTCAGGGCGCGACCGGACCCCGCCTCGGCGGGAACCGGTCACGGGCGTCGGAGCCCCCGGGCCGCGCTGTCCGCGGTCGGGCATGGACATCCTCTCGAGAAGATGGTGGTCCGGCCTGCAGGCTGGCCCCATGGACGACGAGCTGCGCGCCGTGATCGACCTCGAGCTCCGGCTGCTCGACCTCGACGTGCGGCGGTCCCGGGAGCTGGCCGGCCCGCTGATCGACCCGGACTTCCGCGAGTACGGGGCCTCCGGGCGGGTGTGGGACCGCGAGTCGGTCCTGACGGTCGTGTTCCCCGCCGACCACGAGCCGCTGGAGGTCTCCGACGAGACGGCGGTCCGGCTCGCGGACGACGTCGTCCTGGTCACCTACCGGACCCGTCGTCGGGAACGGACCGTGCTGCGCAGCTCGGTCTGGCGACGGGATCCCGGCGGGCCGTGGCGGGTGCTCTTCCACCAGGGCACGCCGGTCCCCACGGAGAGGTAGCGATTCCGGACGCCCAGGCCTCGGATTCGCTCCCTCTCCTCGGCACCCGGCACGGCGCCGTCGACGCACCGCGATCAGCTGTACCAGGTGGGCTGGGGCAACTCTCCGGTCAGCACGAACCGGCCGACCTCCCGGCGCTTGTAGGCGACCGGGTCGTGCAGCGAGTGCGTGCGGACGTTGCGGTAGAACCGGTCGAAGCCCAGGGAGGCCCGGGTCGCGCGGGCCCCGGTGAGCTCGAAGATCGTGTTCGCGGCCGCCAGGCCGACGTCCGTGGCGACCGCCTTCGCCGCGGCCACCCGGACCTCGTGCTCGCCACGCGCCTGCTCGGTCAGGGCATCGGGGTCGCGGTGGATCTCCTGCTGCTCGAGGGCGACGGCGTCGGCGAGGGCCTCGGCCGCCCAGAGCTTCGCCGTCAGGTCGCCGTAGCCGTCGATGACGTAGGGCTCGTCCGTCGCGCGTTCCTGGCCGCCGTGCAGCCACGGGCGTGTGGTGGTGCGGGTGTACTCCGCCGCGGTGTCGAGCGCGCCGCGCGCGATCCCCAGGTAGAAGTTGACGAACACCAGCTGGATCACCGGGACGTTCAGGGTGTTGTAGACCCGCGGCTGGTAGACCTTGTCGCGGAAGCCGGCCGCCAGGTCCCACGACACCCGCACCCCGTCGATGGTGACGCCGCCGGACTCGGTCAGCCGCTGGCCGATGTTGTCCCAGTCGTCGTGGTAGACGATGCCGGCCTGCTTCGAGGGGACGATCGCGAAGACATGCGTGTCGGTGCCGGAGATGACGCCCTCGAGGACGGTCACGTCGGAGACGTTGCTGCCGGTCGAGAACGACTTCTTGCCGTGGAAGACGAGCTCGTCGCCCTCGTCGTGGATCACCACGTCGTCGTCCCGGGGGTTGACCGCCCCACCGAAGAACCACTGCTCGGCCGTGGCCTGCGTCTCGACGGCCTCGATCTGCTCGGGGGTGCCGACGAGGCGCGCCGCCCAGAACCACAGGTAGTGGTAGCCGAGCAGCTGGCCGATCGACCCGTCGCCGGCGGCGACCTCCCGGACCACCCGGTAGGCCACCGTCCAGTCCTGGCCCCCGCCTCCCTGCGCCGTCGGGCCCAGGAGCGTGACCAGGCCGGACCACTTGAGGACGGCCACCTCGTCGTAGGGCGTCGCGCCGGCCGCGTCGCGCTCCGCGGCGTCCACCTCCAGGATGCGCCGGACGAGGTGGGCGCGCTCCAGCCACTCGGCGCTCGTGCCCGGGACGGGTAGAGCCACGAAGTCGGCCCCGCCGTCGCGGGCGGCCGTCACGAAGGGCTCGAGTACCTCGGTCATGGGTGTCCTTCCACCAGGATGTGCGCGCCTCGCCGACGCGCGTGGGATCCGGCCGCGGGACCGCACGGTGGTGCGGGCGCCGGGCCGGGGACGGCGTGCGGGGACGCCGGGGAGATCGCGCGGACGACGCGCGGTGCGGCGGCGCGCTCAGAGGGCGCCGGGGACCGTCGAGGTCAGGGGCGACAGGCGCTGGAGGCGACCAGCAGCAGGTCGACGTGCAGACGCGCCGTCAGCAGTGCCGGGATCAGCACCTCGGTCGGTCGGCTCACGGGCTCCACCGAAGCGGAGAGCCGCGCACCGTGTCAACGGACCCGTCCCCGGAGGGAGGTCGCGGTCACATCCGCGTCCTCCCGGCTTGCCCCGGCGTTCCCCGCGTGACGACGATGGCCCGCCGCCGACCTGCTACGACGAGGTGAGACCCGTGCCCGGACGCCTGGTGCGCCGCCTGCACGTCGACCTCGGGCGACGCTGCAGCGCGGCCTGTCCGCGCGGCTGACCGTCCCGCGACCGGCCCCCGGTGGGCCCTCGTCCGCGGCGCGCCGTCGCCCGCCCGGGCGCCGGTCTCTCGACCCCCCGACACCCAGGAGCTCGCCATGGCGGACAGCACGTACAGCAAGACCGAGATCGTCGGCACCTCGGAGAAGGGCATCGACGACGCGATCCGCGGCGCCATCTCCCGTGCGTCGTCGACCCTGCAGGACATCGACTGGTTCGAGGTGAGCGAGATCCGCGGTCACGTCGAGAACGGCGAGGTCGGGCACGTGCAGGTCACCCTCAAGGTCGGGTTCGCCCTCACCGACACGAAGTGAGCACCTCCTCCGCGGGCGGCTCCTGCCTCCGTTGACCTGCCGCCGCCCGCGGAGGACGGTGGATGCGTGCCGCTCCTGACGCGTCGGCGTCACATCGACCTCGAGCGGGTCTGCTCCGCGACCTGAGGCGGGCCCTCGCGCCCACCCGTCGTCGTGAAACCCCAGGAGTACAGCCGTGCCCGTCGAGTTCCTCGGTATCGCCGCCACGAACGACGGATCGGAGACCGGAGCCCGCAGCGGCCCCGCCTTCGACCCCGAGTACACGCTGCGCCTCGCCCGCGCCCACCGGGACCACGGCTGGGACCGGGTGCTCACCGCCTACGGGTCGGGCAGCCCCGACCCCGCGCAGGCCGCCACCTACATCCTCGACCACGTCGAGGACCTGCAGCTGCTGGTCGCGCACCGGCCCAACCTCTCGATCCCGACCTTCGCGGCGAAGACCTTCGCGACGATGGATGCGATCAGCGGCGGCCGCGTGACCGTCCACGTGATCACCGGCGGCAGTGACCACGAGCAGGCCCGCGAGGGCGACCGCCTGTCCAAGGACGAGCGCTACGGCCGCACGCGGGAGTACATGCAGATCCTCAAGCAGGCGTGGACGCGCACCGAGCCGTGGGACTACGCCGGTGAGCACTACGCCTTCGAGGACTTCGTCGCCGACGTCCGCCCGCTGCAGTCACCGCGGCCGAACCTGAGCTTCGGCGGCTCGTCGGCCGCCGCCTACTCCGTGGGCGGGGCGGAGGCCGACATCTACGCCCTGTGGGGCGAGCCGCTGGCCGACACCGCCGAGCAGATCCGCACCGTGCACGCGGCGGCGAGAGCCGCGGGGCGCACGACGATGCCCCGCATCCAGGTGGCGTTCCGCCCGATCCTCGGCGCCACCGAGGAGGCGGCGTGGGAGAAGGCGTACGCGACCGTGGCGCGTATCGAGGAGCGGACGCAGGGCGGGGCGGTGCCGCTGACCAACCGCCACCGCCTGCAGAACCCCGAGAACGCCGGCTCCCAGCGTCTGCTCGCCGTCGCGGCGCGGGGCGAGCGGTTCGACCGCGCGCTGTGGACGGTCACGGCGAAGGCGACCGGGGGCGGGGGGAACTCGACGGCGCTGGTCGGGACGCCGGAGACGGTCGCCGCGGCACTGGTCGACTACTGGGACCTCGGCGTCGACATCCTCTCGGCCCGCGGGTACGACCTCCTGGCCGACGCCGAGGAGTTCGGTCGCGAGGTCATCCCGCTGGTCCGGGCCGAGGTGGCGCGTCGCGAGGCCGAGGGGCGACCGCGACAGGTGGCGTAGCCCCGTGAGCACTAATCCGTGTCAGGGGACGGTGTCTGTGCTCAGGACATCGAGGACAGTTGATGTCTCAGCACATCGCGGACACTGAGCAGGCCCGCTGGGTGGGTTGGTCACGGTGGTGACCAGCCTGCTCGGCTGTGGGCAGGACAGGGTTCGAGA
>NZ_BSTT01000001.1 GCF_030269685.1 Actinomycetospora sp. NBRC 106378 | reverse complement strand
ACCGTTCTCATCGATAACGCGATCGCCGCCAGCCTTACCCTTGACCGCAGCGTCCGCTACCAGCGGAACACCAACCTGTCCGCGATGTGCTGAGACTTATCTGTCCAGGATGTGCTGAGACATCACAGGTCGCCACCGCGACCGTTAGTGCTCACGGGCGGAGCACGCGCGGTCCCGGCCCCGCCCCGCCCAACGTGTCGCCCGGGTTCACGAGCTGGCAGCGGTCGATCGACAGGCACCCGCACCCGATGCACCCGGAGAAGTCGTCCCGGAGCTGCTCGAGCCGGCGGATCCGCTCGTCGAGCTCGGTGCGCCACGCGGCGGAGAGCCGTTCCCAGTCGGCGCGCGTGGGGGTGCGGGCGTCCGGCAGCTCGTCGAGCGCCGCGCGGACCTCGGCCAGCGGCACCCCGACCCGCTGGGCGATGCGGATGAACGCCACGCGACGCAGCACGTCGCGACGGAAGCGACGCTGGTTGCCCGTGGTGCGCCGGCTGGAGATCAGGCCCTCGCGCTCGTAGAAGTGCAGCGCCGAGACGGCGACCCCGCTGCGCGCGGCGACCTCGCCGACGGAGAGCTCGCCGTGGCCTGGCGTCATGCCCCCGACCGTGGACCTCGACCAAGGTGCCGGTCAAGGAGAGCCGGTCGGGGAGCCCGGACGGGGGGACCGGACGCACCACACGTCCGGTCCCCCCGGTCCGGCCCGGCCGGGTCGACGGACCCCCCGGTCCCGTTCCCGCCCGGGTCCGCCGCGTGACGGCGGATGTCCCCCGGTGGTGGACGGCGGTTCCCCCTCCGCCCACGGGTGACCCAACGGACGAACCGCCGTCGGAGCACGGTCCGCGACCCGATGTCGCCGGGTCGGGTGAGGGATCCGTGCGGGATAGGTGTCGATCAATGCTGCTCGGCGAGCAGACGGACGGTCGCGAGCGCGGCGTCCTCCGTCGTGGCCCCGGTCGTCGCGGCCCACTCCGACGCGGGAGCCGGTCCGCCCAGGGCGCCCGCGAGTCCGGGCCCGGAGGACGGCTCCAGGTCGGCGAGGACGGCGTCGCACGCCGCCAGGATCTCGGCACGACGGCGGGCGAGGTGCTCGGCGAGGACGCCGCGCAGCTCGGGGAGTGCCTCCTCCCGGCCGTCGGCGAGGTCGGCCGCGGCGCGCCGCAGCAGGGCCTGGAGGGTCGCGGCGGGCAGCCCGCGGCCGGCGTCGTCCCGGGCGGCCGACGCCGGGACGCCGCGCCTGGCGTCCCGCTTGCGCTGCTTGGCCGCGCGCCGCTCGCGGTTGGACAGACCCATGGGAGGAATCGTGGCACCTACTCGTGCAGCGCCTCCCGGCCCACCCGCAGGCTCGCGGCGTCCGCCGCCTCCCGCCCGGCCCGCCAGCCCGCCGCGTTGCCGACGGTGAACCGCTTGGTGGTCAGCCGGGGGAACAGTTCGGCGACCGTCCGCTCCACCACCTCGCCGCGCGCCGCGAGCACCGGCAGCAGGGCGTCGCCGCTCTCCGCGCGGGCAGCCGCCTCCGCCGCCTCGCCGGCCTCCCGGAGCCGCTCCCCGATCCGGGTGGCGTAGGAGAGCAGGAACGCGTGCCGGAACGACCGGGTCCGCGCGCCGCTGCCCGCACCCGTCATCGCCCGCCCGGCCTGCACCAGCAGCGAGGTGGTGAGCAGCTCGACGGTGTCGAGGTCGGTCGGGTGCCCCACGACCGTCACCAGGTCCAGGGCGTCCAGGCTCACCGCACGGCAGCGGTTGGCGGTGGCGACCTGGTGGACGAGCGAGGACTTCGCCGTCGTGTAGGGCGGGTCGAGCCAGAGCCGGCGCACACCCGCCGTCGGGAAGGCCTCCGCGACCCCGGTGACGGCCGCGGCGGCGAGCGCGTGGCGGGCCATCAGCTCCTGGGCCTTGGCCGAGAGGGCCTCGGCCTCCTCGGCGAACGTCGTCGACTCCGCCTTCGCGAGCAGGCCGCGCACCCGGGCGAGGACCTTCGGGTCGATGCCGGAGACGTCGGGCTCCTCGGCGGGCACCTCGGGCAGCGGCGGGAGCGCCAGCATCGTGCCGACCAGGCGGAGCACCGCGTCGAGGGCGTCGACCCCGGGTCGGGCGCGCCAGTCGGCGAGCAGGAGGTCCTCGCGTGGCGTGGTGTCCACCCCCGTGGTCGACCAGGTGGCCGGTCGCCGCGCCGCGTCCGCGGCGACGAGGTCCGCCGCCCGGGCCGCGGCCCCCGCGCCGATCCGGCGTCGGACGACCTCGACGAGGTCCCGCGCGGTCCAGCCCCGGGTCCACAGCGGGTCGACGGCGTCGAGCAGGGCCCGCTCGGCCGCCGCGTCGAGGGCAGCGGCGGGGACCCGCTCGGCGAGGAACACCCGCGCCCCCGCCAGCGCGTCGGGAGTGAGCGGCCCCCGGGACAGCTCGGTGATCAGCGCGGCCGCCACCGCGACCTGGTCTCGGTCCATCGGGCTCCGATCATCGTCGTCACGGGCTCCGACTCCGTGACGTGCCCCCCGGTTCCGACGGATGATGAACTTGGGCCGAATCGCGGACGGCGCTGCGCCGTTGAGTCCTGGGAGGTGGAGCAGGGTGACGGCGATGGCGGAGCGGAGCCGGGCGGGGGACGACGTGCCCGGACCCGGGGAGACCTCCGGGGCAGCGGACCTGGCCGCGCCCACCACCGCGGTGCGCCCTGCCGAGCCGCCGCCCCCGCACCGCACCGTGCTCGACCGTCTCGACGAGGGCCCGCTCGTGGTCACCGGCCTGGACGGCGAGCAGCGGTCCGCGCTGGTCGAGGGCCTGCGCGGCGCCGGCCGCCGGGTCCGCGTCGTCGCCCCGACCCCCGCGCTCGCCCGGGCCTGGCGCGCCGCCCTCGGCGAGGAGCAGCTGCGCTCGCACCGGGTCGCGGCCGGCGTCGTCGGGTCGGTCGAGGAGATCGCCGAACAGCTCGCGGCCACCCCGCAGGACGCCTGGCTGACCGGGCTCCTCGGCCCGGACGACCCGCTCGACCCGCCGACCGCCACCGGGCCGACGCCGCCGCTGGACGCCGCCGACCTCACCGCGCTGCGCCGGCTGCTGGTCGCCGAGCACGGCGTGCCCGGCGTGCCCGGCGAGTCCGGACGGCGCACCCTCGACCCCGCCCGCCGCCACCAGGCGCTGCCGCCGCCCGCCGAGCTGCCGCCGGAACCGCACGTCGAGCAGCTCGCCGCCGAGCTCCTCGACGTCGCCGGGCCCGCCGGGTCCCCGGCCCGCGAGGCGTCCCGCGCGCTGATCGCGGCCCTCGCCTGCCTCCCGCCCGACGCCGCGGTCCTCCTCGGCCCCACGCTCGTCCGCATCGACGCCGCGGTGGTCGCGCTCGGCCGCGGCGGCGAGGACGCGGCGTGGGCCCGGGCGACCATCGACGCCGTGCTCGACGGGCGCGCCGCCCCCGCCTGGACCCGGGCGACCGCCGCGCTCGCGGCCGTCGACCGCGTGCCCGAGCTCGACCGCGGCTCCGGTGCCGCGCAGGTCCGCGTCACCGACGACACCGTCGACCCCGAGGCCGCCGCGGCCACCTTCGACGCCCTCGCCGCCTTCCTGACGGCGGGTGGCTCGCTGCGGCGGATGTTCAAGTCCGACGAGCAGCGCGCCGCCGAGGCCCTGCTGCCCGGCCTGGCCATCAACCGCGTGGACCCGATGTCCGCCGACGGTGCGGCGGCGGTGGCCGACCACCTGCGGCTGCGCCACGTCGAGGCGGCCGTCGCGGCCGCCCTCGCGCCCCTCGGGCGGGTGGTGCGACCCGCCGAGCAGCGGGCGCTGATGGTGCACCGGCTGCTGTCGCTGCGCGAGATCACCCGCCGCATCGCCGACGTGCTCGACGCCGTCGGTGTGCTGCGCGGGCTGCTCGTGGGGCTGCCCGCCGAGGTGCGCCCGTCGACGGACTCGCTGCCCGCCGTCGGCCGGGTCGTCGCGACCGGACGCCGCCTGACCTCCCGCCCCAGCGCCGACCTCGCCCGCCGCGAGCTCGGGGACGTCGTCGCCCGCCTGCAGGACGGTCGGCTGCCCGCGGAGCAGGCGCCGGAGCTGCGGGCGACGATCGCCGCCCTGCTGCGCCTCGACGTCGAGGGCTACGCGGAGGCGGCCGACGCGGTCGACGAGGCCCGCTCCGAGCAACGCGACCTCCGGCGCTCCGACGCCCTCGCCGCCCGCCTCGCGGAGTGGCCGGCGCTGCTCGAGGCCCTCGACGCCGACACCTCCGACGCCACCTGGGTCCCGCGCGAGGGCCGTTGGTCGCAGGCCTGGTCGGCCCGTCGGGCCACCGCGTGGCTCGCCCGCCAGGAGCCCGTGGACTCGGTGGTGACGGTGCCGGCGCTGCTCGGCGACGAGGACGTCGACCTGCTGGTGGTCGGACCGGTGCGCGACGACCTCCCGCCGGGGTTCACGCTCCCCGAGCGCGTCGTCGACATCCCCGGTCCCGACGACGGGTCGCGGCTGCTGGTGGTGCCGACCCGCCCGGCGTGAGGGGCCCCGTGCCACGAGAACGCTCGGATCCTCCCCGCACGACCGGAGGGGATGCCTACGCGACCGCCACCGACCTGTCGTCGGGAAGGGCGTACTTCTCGCGGAGGAACCGCTCGGTGTAGAGGTGCTCGGCGGCCTCCAGGACCTGCCCGACCTGGCGGGCTGAGAGCCACACGCCGAGGCCGATCCCGATCGCCGGGAGCGGGCGCACGACGACCGGTGGGGTCGGCGCGAGTCCGGCCGCGAGGACGGCGAGGGCGAACTCGCGCTCGGAGGGCTCGGCGCAGTCGTAGCCGTAGTGCGCCGCGACGCGGGCGACGGCGCGGGCGCAGGTCGCGGTGGTCAGCACGGTGTCGAGGGCCAGGGCGGCGACCCCCGCCACCACTCCGGTCGCGGCGCTCGACGCCCCGGCCGCGGCTCCTGCCGCCGCTCCGCTCAGACCGCCGCGCAGCCCGGCGGCCGCCACGTGCACCCGGGCGAGGGAGCCGCGGACGGCGCGGAGGTCCTCGACGTCGAGCCGGCCCAGCTCGGTCAGGGCGGTGACCTCGTGCCCGGCCTCGGCCAGCAGCGCGAGGACCCGGTCGGCCCGGCCGGCGGTCCACCAGCCCAGCGCGAGCCCGGCGTCGCGCAGCGGCTCGCCGACGACACCGACCACGGCGGTCTCGACGACCTGGTCGACCAGGCCGGCGCCGGGCACGTGCCGCAGCCCGGTCACGACCCACGAGCCGAGGCGGCCCCACCACCCCGGCCCGGCGTCGGTGCGTGACCGCCAGCGCTGCGCCGCGTCCCACGCGCGCGCATCCCCGGCGGACATGGCGCCGGCCCTCTCGACGGTCACGGACGCGACGGTAGGGAGGCCGGTGGGACTCGCCGTGGAGGACACGTGGACGGCGGATGAACCGGCGGCGACGCCGAGGGAGGCGGACTAGCCGACGGTCACCCAGTCGGGCGGATCCTCGGCGAACGGCACGTCGTACTTCTCGTGCAGGAAGCGCTCGCGGTAGAGGTGCTCGGCGGCGTCGACCACCCGTCCGAGCAGCCGGGCCGAGAGCACCGCGCCGATGCCGATCCCGGCGACGGGGACGAGCTGTGCGAGTTCCCGCTGGCCGATCTGGGAGAGCAGGCGCTGGTGCACGGCGGCCGCGAGACGGCGCAGCTGGCGCTGGCGGCGCTTCTTCTTGACGCCCTCGGCGGCCTGGCTGATCAGGCCGGAGACCTCCTCGTAGGCGCCCGGGGCGTCCGCCTCGCTGGACAGGCCGACGGCGAGGACCGCGAGCGCGAGGACCTGCTCGGAGCGCTTGGTGACGTCGTAGCCGTAGTAGGCCCCGACGTGCGCGACCGCGCGGGTGCAGGTGGCCACCGTGAGCAGCGCGTCCCCGGTCAACGAGGCGGCGATGACGGCCACGCCCGGCAGCCCGCCGATCCCGAGCAGGGACGCCCCGCCGGTGATCGCGGTGGCCCCGGACGTGAGCAGCAGCGAGGTGGTGCCGCCCTGGACCGCCGCGAACGCGGGGTAGGCGAGGTCGAGGCGGGGCATCGCGGCCTGCACGTCGGTGACCTCGAGCCGGCGGATGTCCTTGAAGTCGGTCACGTCGTGCCCGAGGCCCCGGTAGCGGGCGAACACCGCGTCCCGGCGCACCGTCGCCGCCCCGGCGCCGGCGCCCGCCGCGGCGAGCTGGTGCAGGACGTCGTGCACCCCGTCGTCGACCTGCTGGATGCCGGGGACCCGACGGAGGCCGGACTGCACGAGCGCGCGGATCTCCCCGACCGAGTCCCGCAGCGGCGAGAGCAGCGGGCTCGTCGAGGTGACGCGTTCCTTCCACTCCTGCACCTCACGCCACTGGTCGGCGTCGGTGACCGGAGCGGCTTCCGTGGTCTCGGCCGTCACGTCACGGACGGTACCCATTTTCATGGTCGAGCTCCGCTCCGCGGCGTCTCCCACCTCCCGCCGTCGTGCGTCACGACGACGTCCACGGCGTCCCGGGTGCCCTCGCTCGCCGCGAGCGCCTGCTCCTGGGCCTCGAAGGCCGCCCGGTGCGGCGCGTAGGTCGCCCAGTCGTCCCGCTCGCGCAGGCGCGCGTCCCGGTCCGCGGCCGGGGTGTCGACCCAGACCGACAGCGACGCGGCGTCGCGCAACGGCCGGGCGGCCGCCCCGACGCCCTCGAGGACGAGCAGCCCGGACACGACCCGTCGTCGTGCCGGGGCGACCTCGCCGCGCCGCCAGTCCCACGGGGCCACCTCGGGCGTCGCGCCCCGCCGCAGTGGCTCGAGGAGCTGCTCGGCGGCCCGTCCCGGTCCGGCGGCGAGCCCGTCCCAGCCGAGGTAGAAGGCCTCGATCGACTGCACCGTGACCGACGGGTCGGCGCGCCGGAGCTCCCGGGCGAGGGTCGTCTTCCCGGCCCCGGAGAAGCCGTCGATCACGACGACGACGGTGGTCCCGACCCGGCGTCCGGACCCGCGGGCCCGGGCGAGGAGGTCGGCCGCGGTGATCGTCTCGATGCGGCGACCCTAGAAGACCGTGACCCCGTCGCCGGCGCGCAAGTGGTCGAAGAACGTCGTCGCGTCGGCGGCGGAGAGGTGGATGCACCCGTTCGAGGACGTCGTCAGGCTTCCCTCGTGGAAGGCGATCCCGCCCTTGGCGAAGTAGACGGCGTGGTGCATGGGCTCGTCGAACTCGGAGCTGAACGCGTTCGCGTCCTTCCACAGCACGTGGAACGAGCCGGTGGGCGTCGCCGACGACGTCGGCCCCGGCGGGCGCAGGAACGTCTCCGCGCCGGGCAGCATCGGGACGGGTCCCTCGGTCACCTTCCCGTCGCGCTGCAGCCACGCCTTGCGCGCGACCAGGTCGACGCAGGCGCTGGAGGTGGCGGGGCAGCGGGCGAGCTCCGCGGGGGTCACGACGGCGGGTGCGGGCGGCGGGGCGGCGACGGGCGCCGCCACCGGGGCGGTGGGCGCCGTCGCCGCGGCCGTGGGGGCCGGTGCGGTGGCGCGGTGGTCGGCGAGCATCGCGAGCACCGCACCCATCGCCAGCAGCACCCCGAGCGCGACCAGCGCGACCGGGAAGGTCCGCCGCCGGCGAGCCGGACCGGCCGATCGCCCCCCGGTCGGCGTGCTCCGTCGCCCGGTGGGGAACCGGTTCTCGCCGGTCGCGGGACGGCGCGGGGCGGGGGCGCGTCGGACCGCGGGGTCCGCCGCACGGCTGCGGGGCGGGCGTCCGA
This sequence comes from Actinomycetospora sp. NBRC 106378, assembly GCF_030269685.1. Lineage (GTDB taxonomy): Bacteria > Actinomycetota > Actinomycetes > Mycobacteriales > Pseudonocardiaceae > Actinomycetospora. Next base: position 877,552 of record NZ_BSTT01000001.1, on the reverse strand, counting down.
CCGGCCGCGGCTCGAGGACCGGTGGCCGGGCCGGGGAGCGGTGGCTCCGGACGCGTGTCCGGGCGGAGTGGCGGGAGGCGATGGTGCGACTCCTTCTCTCCACGACGACCGGGCGTGACCACGGTAGCCACGCCCCGTGCCGTCACCCGGCGCGGGTCCTCGGGCTGCCCCTCGATCGGGGGGACGAAAACCCCAGCTCGGGACGTTCAGCGGCGTTCGAGCAGCATCACGGGGATCGTGCGGCTCGTCTTCGCCTCGTAGTCGGCGAATCCGGGGTAGCGCTGCTTCTGCGTCTCCCACACCGGGTCGCGTTCCTCGGCGGGCAGTTCCCGGGCGCGGACGGGCACGGTGTCGACGGTGTCGCCGTCGCCCACCTCGACCGAGACGTCCGGGTGCGCGAGCAGGTTGTGGTACCAGTCGGGGTTGTCGGGTGCGCCCGCCTTCGAGGCGAACACCGCGTAGGCGTCCCCCACCTGCTGGTACATCATCGGGCTGAGGCGGTCCGCCCCGCTGCGCCGCCCGACGTGGTGCAGCAGCAGGAGCGGGGCACCCTCGAACTGTCCGCCGACCCGGCCGCCGTGGGAACGGAACTCCTCGATGACCTGCTGGTTCCAGTCGCTCATGGCCCCATCCTGGACCCGTGGCTGAGGTCCGCGCGGGCGAGGTCGACCCGGTGCTGCTCGCCGAGTTCGGCGCGCTGGAACTCTGGACCGCGACCGTGACCCCGGTGCGCGCCGCCGCCCGGGCGGGCCGGGACCGGCTGGGGCGGCTGTCCGGGTCCTTCCACGCCGCGGAGCGCATCCGCGAGCGCGGCGGACGGCTGCTCGACGTCGCCTACCCGACCTTCGAGCGGCAGACCGGGCTCGACCCGACCGTGCCGCCCACGGCGCTGGAGCGCGACGCCCGGGAGGTGGTCGTGACCGGGGCGCTGGCGTCGACCCACCCGGTCGACGACGTCCGGCTGGCGGTGCTCGCCGAGGTCGGCGTCCCGCTGACCGCGCTCGACGCGACGGCGACCACCGGGCCGTGGCGGCTCACCGCCACGCACGGCGAGCCCTACCGGGACGGCACGCCGACCAGCTCCGGCGACCTCGTCGTGGCCGACGCGGTCGGGCCGGTGGCACCCGTCGTCGGGGACCCGCCGCGTCGGCTGGCGGCGGGCCCGAAGGCGCGGCAGGTGGTGCTGTGCGCCGTGCGCGTGCCCGGGGTGGCGAGCTGGGAGGTCAGCGAGGCGGTCTGGCGGGCGGCGAACTACCTGGCGGGGACCTGATCCGGCGGGGACCTGATCTGGCGTGTCGCGCGCGGGTCGCGCACACTCACCGGGTCCTCACGTCAGAGAGGGGTCGTCGTGACGTCCACCGAACCGCGCCCCGACCTCGCGCTCGCGATCCTCGACGCGCCGGAGACGGTCGCGTCCCGCCGCGGTCTGCGCGACCAGGTCGCGATGCTGCAGGAGCGCCTGCGCCGGACCCTGGAGGTCGACTGGGCGCCCGAGGTGCTCGCGGCGGCCGCCGTCGTGCCGGTCGCGGAGCGCCCCCGGCTGCTCGACCTGGGCGAGCTGGAACGGGTCCGCGACGACCTCGTCGCCTCGCTCGACGCGGTCCGCGTGGCCGTGCTCGCCCGGCGTGAGCGGCACCTGGCGAACCGGGCCCTCCTCGAGCGGATGTTCGACGACCCCGACGCGCACCGCGGCGTCCGCCTCACCACCGACGACCTCGGCCTGCCCGGCTGCTGCCGCTGGCAGGTGTCGCCGGTGCTCGGCGTGGTGGGGCGGCTGGCGGGCTGGTGGCGGGTGAAGGTGTCCTCCGGCTGCCCTTGACGTCGGAGGCACCTCCGAGGCTGTCGGAGGGCGCGGCTAGCGTGCCGGGGCATGGCGCTCCACGTCCACCGCGCCGAACGGGCGGACACCCTCGCGGAGGCGCTGGCGGCCGTCCTCGCCACCCCGCCGGAGGATCCGTTCGCCCCGGACGTGGTCGCGGTGCCCACGCGCGGCGTCGAGCGCTGGCTCGCGCAGCGCCTCTCCCACCACCTCGGCGCCGGCACGGGTGACGACGGGGTCTGCGCCCACGTGCGCTTCCCCCCGCCCCGGGAGCTGGTGCGGTCGGCCCGGGGGCTTCCCGGCGACGGCGCCTGGCGTCCCGAGCGGCTCGTCTGGCCGCTGCTGGAGACGATCGACGCCTGCGCCGGCGAGCCCTGGCTGGCGCCGCTGGACACCTACCTCGGGGTCGTGGGCGACGCCACCGGTACCCGGGCCGGCCGACGGTTCGCCGCGGCTCGCCACCTCGCGCGGCTCGTCGACGCGTACGCCGAGGACCGGCCGGCCATGGTGCGGGCCTGGGCGGCGAAGGACGACGAGGACGTCCCGCCCGACCTGCGCTGGCAGCCCGAGCTGTTCCGCCGCCTCCGCGAGCGCCTCGGTGAGCCGAACCCGGCCGAGACGCTGCCCGGCGGGGTCACCGGGGCCGACCTGCCCGCCCGCGTCTCGGTCTTCGGGCCGACCCGGCTCTCCACCACCGAGCTCGCGGTCCTCGACGCGCTCGCGGCCGACCGCGAGGTCCACCTCTGGCTGCCCCACCCCTCGCCCGCTCTCTGGGAGGCGGTGCGGGGGACGGGCCCGGTGGTGCGTCGACGGGAGGACCCGAGCGCCGACGCGGCCGCGCACCCGCTGCTGCGCTCCCTCGCCCGGGACGCCCGCGAGCTGCAGCTCCGGCTGCCGGGCGGCGTGCACGAGGTCCACCACCCGGCGTCGGGACGGCCCCCGACGACGCTGCTCGAGCAGCTCCAGGACGACCTGCGCCACGACCGGGCCCCGGAGCCGGTCGACCTCCCGCCGGACGAGAGCGTCGTCGTCCACTCCTGCCACGGGCCCGACCGGCAGGTCGAGGTGCTCCGCGAGGCGGTCCTCGGCCTGCTCGCCGACGACCCGACGCTGGAGCCGCGGGACATCGTCGTGATGTGTCCCGACGTCGAGACGTTCGCGCCGCTGATCACGGCGGCCTTCGGCGGGGACGACGCGGGCACCGCGCATCCCGGGCACCGGCTCCAGGTCCGCGTGGCCGACCGGGCGCTCACCCAGGTCAACCCGGTGCTCGGCGTGCTCGGCACGGTGCTCGACCTCGCGGACGCCCGGCTCACCGCGAGCGAGCTGCTCGACCTCGCGGAGAGCGAGCCCGTCCGACGCCGCTTCCGGTTCGACGCGGACGACCTCGAACGGCTGCGGGTCCTCGTCGCGCGGGCCGGGGTGCGCTGGGGGCTCGACCGCACCCACCGGGCCGACTACAAGCTCGGCCGGGTCGGCGAGAACACGTGGGAGGCGGGCCTGGACCGGCTGCTCGTCGGGGTCGCCATGTCCGGCGACGAGCAGGTGTGGCTGGACTCCGCGCTGCCGCTGGACGAGGTCGACTCCCGCGACGCGGACCTGGTCGGGCGCCTCGCCGAGCTGGTCGACCGGGTGTCCGAGGTGCTCGACCGGCTGCGCGGCGGGGAGCAGCGGCTGGACGTGTGGCTCGACGCGCTGACGCTCGCCCTCGACGCGCTGACCGCCACCGTCCCGGCCGACGTGTGGCAGCTGACCCAGGCCCGGGCGGTGCTCGCCGAGGTGCGCGACACCGCGTCCTCGGCCGACCCGCCGGTCCTCACGCTGCACGACGTCCGGGCCGTGCTCGCCGACCACCTCGCCGGGCGCCCGACCCGGGCGAACTTCCGCACCGGGACGCTCACGGTCGCCACGCTGCTGCCGATGCGCAGCGTCCCGCACCGGGTCGTGTGCCTGCTCGGGCTCGACGACCAGGTGTTCCCCCGCGAGCGCGCCACCGACGGCGACGACGTCCTCGCGCGCGACCCGCACGTCGGCGAGCGCGACGCGGCCGCGGAGGACCGTCAGCTCTTCCTCGACGCCCTCCTGGCGGCCACCGAGCGGCTTGTCGTCGTGCACTCCGGCGCCGACGAACGCACCGGCGCGCCACGCCCACCGGCCGTCCCGGTCGGTGAGCTGCTCGACACCCTCGACGCGACGGCGACGGTGGGTGGCCGCCCCGCGCGCGAGCACGTCGTGCGCCGCCACCCGCTGCAGCCCTTCGCGCCCCGCAACTTCCGGACGACGGATGCCGGGCGCCCCTTCAGCTTCGACGCCGGGGCGCTGGACGGGGCGCGCTCGCTGGTCTCCGGGCGCCGCAGCCGCCCGGTGTTCCTGGAGGGCCCGCTCCCCGCCCGCCCCGGTCCGGAGGTGGACCTCGCCGACCTCGTGAAGTTCGTCGAACACCCGGTGCGGGCCTTCCTGCGCCAGCGGCTCTCGCTCGTCGCCCGCGGCGAGGAGGAGGAACCCGACGAGGCCCTCCCCGTGGCGCCGGACTCCCTCGCGACGTGGGCGATCGGGGAGCGGCTGCTCGCCGACCGCCTCGCGGGCCACGACGTCACCGCGTGCATGGAGGCCGAACGACGGCGCGGCACGCTCCCGCCGGGGGCGCTCGGCGTGGCGCTGCTGCGTCGGGTCGGGAAGCAGGCCGAGGCCATCAAGCAGGTCGCCGACCCGCTCTGGGCCGAGCCGGCCCGCGACCTCACCGTCACGGTCCCGCTCGACGACGGGACCACGGTGGTCGGCACCGTGTCGGGCGTCCGCGGGTCGACGCTCGCCGCCGTGAGCTTCTCGCGGCTCGCCGCCAAGCACCGCGCCGCGACGTGGGTGCAGCTGCTCGCCCTCGCCGCCGCCCATCCCGACCGGGCGTGGTCGGCCGCCACCGTCGGCAAGGGCGGGCGCGACGAGCCGACCGCGCGCGCCGACGTCACGGGCCTCGACGCCGCGCACGCCCGGGCCGTCCTCGCCGACCTCGTCGCTCTCCGGGCGGAGGGCCTGCGCGAGCCGTTGCCCCTGTTCGCGAAGGTCTCCGAGCGCTACGTCTCCGACCGTCCGCGCCGCACCACGAAGCAGGCGTTCGACGCGGCGCGGCGCGAGTGGTCGTCGCGCTGGGGCGAGGCGACCGACCCGGCGCACGTCCTGGTCTGGGGACGCGACCGGACCCTCGACGACGTGGCGGGTCCCGCCGGGGACGTCGAGTCGACGCGGTTCGGGGAGCTCGCGGTGCGGTTCTGGCGTCCGCTGCGCGAGGCCGAGCGCGGGCAGGAGGACCACTACCGATGACCGCGACGACGACGGCCGTGGCGTCCTTCGACGTGCTCGGGGCGCTGCCCACGGGCACCACCGTGCTCGAGGCGAGCGCGGGGACCGGCAAGACGTACACGATCGCCGCGCTGGCGGCCCGCTACGTCGCGGAGGGCCACGCGGAGCTCGACCAGCTCATGCTCGTGACGTTCGGCCGCGAGGCGACCCGTGAGCTGCGGGAACGCGTCCGGGAGCGGTTCGTCGCGGTGGAGCGGGCGCTGCGCGCCGATGCGACGCCGACCGATCCGGTGACCGCCCTGATCGTCGGGGTGGACGACGCCGAGCGGTCCCGACGGCGCCGGCGGCTCGCCCACGCGCTGGCCCACTTCGACACCGCGACGATCGCCACCACCCACCAGTTCTGCCAGGACATGCTCGCCGGGCTCGGCGTCGCGGGCGACACCGACGCCGACGCGGTGTTCGTGGAGTCGATCGACGACGTGGTCACCGAGGTGGTCGACGACTTCTACGTCCGCGCCTACGCCCCCGACACCGCCGGGCCGCCGCCCTTCGACCACGCGACGGCCCTGGTCCTCGGGCGGGCGGCGATCAGCGACCCCACGGCGGTGCTGGCTCCCGCGCCGGGCGAGGCCACCGGAGCCGCCGACGCCCGGGCGCGGTTCGCGGCGGCGGTGCGCGCGGAGGTCGAGCGGCGCAAGCGCAGCCGGCGCCTGTTCACCTTCGACGACATGCTGACCCGGCTGCACGCCGCGCTCACCGACCCGACCCTCGGCGAGGCGGCCCGCGCGCGGCTGCGGGAGCGCTACCGCGTGGTGCTGGTCGACGAGTTCCAGGACACCGACCCGATGCAGTGGGACATCCTGCGGGCCGCGTTCCACGGGCACTGCCTGCTCACCGTGATCGGCGACCCGAAGCAGGCGATCTACGCCTTCCGCGGGGCCGACGTCGTCAGCTACCTCGCCGCCGCCGACTCCGCCGGGACGCGGGCCACCCTCGCGACCAACCACCGCAGCGACGCCGGCCTGCTCACCGCGCTCGACCGGGTGTTCGCCGGCGCCGCGCTGGGCGACGACCGGATCGTCGTGCGGCCGGTCGGCGCCGCCCACCCGGGGTCGAGGCTCGCCGGTGCCCCCGACGACACGCCGTTCCGGCTCCGGGTCCTGCCGCGGGCCGGGCTCCGCGCGAACTGGAGGACCGGGCTGCCCGAGATCGGCCCGGTGCGCGAGGCGGTCGTCGACGACCTCGTCGCCGACCTGACCGCGCTGCTCGCCGCCGACTCCTCCTGGGACGGCCGCTCCTTCTCACCCGGCGACGTCGCGGTGCTCGTCCGGACGAACGCGCAGGCCGACCAGGTCCGCGAGGCGCTCGCCGGCGTCGGGGTGCCCGCGGTCCTCGCCGGCGCCGCGAGCGTCTTCTCCACGTCGGCGGCGCGCGAGTGGCTGGCGCTGCTGGAGGCCCTCGAGCAGCCCGGCCGGGCCATCCGCGTCCGCGCGGCGGCGCTCACCTGCTTCGTGGGCACGCGCGCCGCCGACCTCGACACCGACGGCTGGACGGGCGCGAACGCCGCCCAGCTCGCCGAGGTCGGGGAGCACCTGCGCCGGTGGGGCGCCGTGCTGCGCGACCGCGGGGTGGCGGCCCTGCTCGAGGCGATCTCGACCACCACCGACCTCACGAGGCGGGTGCTCGGCACCGTGGGCGGCGAACGGCTGCTGACCGACGTCCGGCACGTCGGGCAGGTGCTGCACGCCCAGGCGTCGGCGGGGCGGCTCGGGGTCGTGGCGGTCACCGAGTGGCTGCGGCTGCGGATCGTCGAGGCGGAGCAGCGGCGCGCGGACGCCCGGCCGGAGCGGACCCGCCGTCTGGAATCGGACGCGGACGCCGTGCAGATCCTCACCGTCCACAAGTGCAAGGGCCTCGAGTTCCCCGTCGTGTACGTACCCTTCGGGTGGGACCGCTGGGTGAAGGAGACCCCCGACGAGGTCCTGCACCACGACGCCGCGGGCCGGCGGATCCGGGCGGTCGGCGGCCCCACGGAGGGCGCGGCGTGGCACGAGCACTGCCGCGCGCACCGCCACGAGGACGACGGCGAGGACCTCCGCCTGCTCTACGTCGCCCTCACCCGGGCCCGCAGCCAGGTGGTCGCGTGGTGGGCGCCGTCGGTGCACACGGCAGCGTCCGCGCTGAACCGGCTGCTGCGCAGCCCGGGACGCGGTCCGGGCCGGGAGCCGGACGCGATGGTGACCCTGGCCGACGACGCCGCCGTGCTCGGCGAGCTCACCGCGCTCGCGGGCCCCGACCTCGCCGTCGAACCCGTCGTGAAGCGCTCCCCGTTGCCGTACGTGCCCCCGGCCGAGGAGCACGGCACCCTGCGCGTCGCCCACTTCGACCGGGAGCTCGACCTCGCGTGGCGGCGCTCGTCGTACTCGTCGCTGACCGCCGACGCCCACGCCGCGCACGTGGCCGCGACCGCGACCTCCGAGCCCGAGGAGCAGGCGCTGGACGACGAGGCCGAGCTGGAGGTCGCCGCCGCGACCGGCCCCGGCGTGCCGTCGCCGATGGCGGACCTGCCCGTCGGACCCGCCTTCGGCGTGCTCGTGCACACCGTGCTGGAGACCGTGGACACCTCGACCGGCGAGTTCGGCCCCGCCCTCACCGAGGCGGCGGCCGAAGCCCTGGCTCGCCGTCCGGTCGCGGGCGTCGGGGCGGCGGAGCTCGCCGTGGCGCTGGAACCGGTCCTGCGCACGCCGGTCGGCACGGCGTCCACCGGCGCCTGGACCTACGGCGACGTGGTCCCGTCCGACCGGCTCGTCGAGCTCGACTTCGAGCTGCCGCTCGCGGGCGGCGACCACCCGCGCGCGACCACGGTGACCCTCGGTGGGGCCGCGGCCCTGCTGCGGGCCCACCTCCCGGGCGACGACCCGCTCGCCGACTACGCGGACGTGCTCGAGGGCCTCTCCGGCCAGGTGCTGCGGGGCTACCTGACCGGCAGCATCGACGCGGTCCTGCGCGACCCCGACGGCCGCTTCGTGATCGTCGACCACAAGACGAACTGGCTCGGGCCCGTCGCGACGACGGGGGTGCCCGATCCGCTCACCACCGCGCACTACGGGCCCGAGCAGATGCGCGGCGCGATGATCGCGGCGCACTACCCGCTGCAGGCGATGCTCTACGGCGTGGCGCTGCACCGCTTCCTGCGCTGGCGGGTGCGCGGCTACACGCCCGAGGAGCACCTCGGCGGCGTCGCCTATCTGTTCCTGCGCGGCATGTGCGGCCCCGACACCCCGGTGGTGGACGGCACGACGTGCGGCGTCTTCCGGTGGTGGCCGCCCCCGTCGTTGGTGGTGGCGCTGTCGGAGCTGTTGGCGGGGGAGGGTTCATGACGGTGGATCTGGCGGCCGAGGAGGGCGTGCGGTACGCCGTGCGGGCCACGGGGCTGCTCGCGACCTTCACCGCGCGCGGCGTCCTCGCGCCGGCCGACACCGCGGTCGCGCGGCGCCTCGGTCGGCTCGGTCGGGAGGACGACGAGGAGGTGCTGCTCGCCGCCGCCCTCACGGTCCGGGCGCTGCGGGGCGGATCGGTGTGCCTGGACCTGGGCGACGTCGACCGGGTCGTCCTCACCGACGACGGCACCCTCGACGACACCTCCGACCTGCCCTGGCCCGCCGATCCCACGGCCTGGGCCGCACGCCTGGCGGCCAGCCCGCTGACCCGTGCGGGCGGTCCGCTGCGGCTCGACGACGGGCTGCTCTGGCTCGACCGCTACCGCCGCCAGGAGGACGAGGTCCACGCGAGCCTCACCGCCCGCGCCACGGCCTCCCCACCCGTCGTCGACCCGGAGCGGCTCCGCGCGGCGCTCGACCGGCTCTTCGTCGGCGCGGCCGCGGACGACCGGCAGCGGCTCGCGTGTGCGGTGGCGACGCTGCGGTGGACCTCCGTGATCGCGGGCGGCCCGGGCACGGGCAAGACCACGACGGTGTCCCGCCTGCTCGCGGTGCTGCGCGACCAGGACCCGACGTGCCGGATCGCGCTCGCCGCGCCCACCGGCAAGGCGGCGGCCCGGCTCGGCGAGGCGGTCGCGGCCGAGGCGCTCCCGGCGGACGACCGCGTCCGGGTCGGGGACGTGGAGGCCTCGACGATCCACCGGCTGCTGGGTTCCAAGCCCGACACGTCGTCGCGCTTCCGGCACGACCGGCACCGGAGGCTGCCCCACGACGTGGTGATCGTCGACGAGACGTCGATGGTGTCGCTGACCCTGATGGCACGCCTGCTGGAGGCGGTGCGCGACGACGCCCGGGTGGTCCTGGTCGGTGACCCCGACCAGCTGGCGCCGGTCGAGGCCGGCGCCGTGCTCGGCGACCTCGTGTCCGCCCCCGAGCTCGGCGAGCCCCGTCCGTCCCCGACCGAGCTCGAGGCGGTCGGTTGCACCGCCCGTCCCGCGGCGAACGGGGTCGTCCGGCTCGACCGGAACTACCGCAACAACGCCGACATCGCCGCCCTCGCGCTCGCGATCCGGCAGGGGGAGGCGGACGCCGCGGTGGCGTGCCTGCGCGACGCCCCGTCGCTGGAGTTCGTGGAGGCCACCGACCTCACCGACCGGGAGCCCGCCGGGCTGGAGGGCCTGCGGGCGGAGATCGTCGACGGTGCCCGCGAGGTCGCCGCGGCGGCCCGCGAGGGCGACGCGGCCCGGGCGCTGTTCGCCGGGGAGGAGCACCGGCTGCTGTGCGCCCACCGGCGCGGGCCCTACGGCGTCGCCCGCTGGGCCGCCCAGGTCGACCGGTGGCTCGACGAGGACGGCGGGGTCGACGCCGACCGCGAGGCCGGAGCCGTGTGGTGGCCCGGCCGCCCGCTGTTGGTCACGGAGAACGACTACGACCTGGGCCTCTACAACGGCGACACCGGGGTGATCGTGGCGCGCGGCAGCCGCACCGTGGCCGTCTTCGGTCGTGGCGACGTCCCCGTGGAGCGGTCGCCGGCCCTGCTCGGCGACGTGGCGACGGTGAACGCGATGACCGTGCACCGGGCCCAGGGCAGCCAGTACACGAAGGTGACCGTGCTGCTCCCCCCGCCGGAGTCCCCGCTGCTCACCCGCGAGCTGCTCTACACCGCGGTCACCCGGGCGCGGGACCGCGTGCGGGTGGTCGGCTCGGCCGAATCGGTGCGCGCCGCGGTCGGGCGACCGATCTCACGGGCGTCGGGCTTCGCACGTCACCGGTGACCACGGCGGGCCGTCCGGGTATAAGAGCAGCCATGGACCCCGCCCTGGCCCGGAATCCCGCCGCTGCGCCCGACTCGTCGCCCGAGAAGCAGAGCGAGCTGAAGCTCAACGTCGGGATCGGCATCATCGGCACGCTCCTGTCGCTCTTCAGCGCGATCATCTTCTTCACACCGGTCGACGAGCCGATCCTGTCGATCGTCTTCCTCGTGGTCACGATCGTCGCGGCCGCGGTGACCTTCCGCTTCTACGGCCGGCTGAAGAAGGCGCGCGCCACCTCGTCCGGGTCCTCGCACTAGGACACGTCAGGCGACGACGAGGCCGAGGGCGCGGCACACCGCCGCGGCCTGGGCCTCGCTGATGATCGCGCCGCGCAGGGTGCGCGGGCTGTCGTCGGAGAGGCCGCCGAGGTCGGTGCCCCGCAGGTCGGCGCCGGTCAGTCGGGTGTGGCCGAGGTCGACGTCGCGGAGCACGCAGTCGGTCAGCACGGCGTCGCGGAGGTCGGCGCCGCGCAGGTCGGCCTCGGAGAGGTCCACGCCGCGCAGGTGCGCACCCCGCCACGGCACGTCCTGCAGGTTCGCCAGACCGAGGTTGCACCCGTCGAGGCGGTAGGAGACGGCGAGTCCGCGCACCCCGGACAGGTCCGCGCCGATCATGCGGCAGTCGGCGAACCGGGTCTCGGTCAGCAGCGCCCCGGTCAGACGGATCCGGGAGAGGTCGACGGCCTCGAACGTCGCGTCGGTGAGGTCGGCGTCGACGAGGATCGCGCCGGCCAGCGACCCGCCGCGCACCGTCACCGCGTCCAGCGTCGCGCCCCGCAGGTCGGCGCCCGGCAGGCGGCACGCCTCGAGCGTGATCCCCGACAGGTCGAGCCCGTGCAGGTCCGGCTCCTCGGCCACGACGTCACGGACCGTCCCGCCCTCGGCCAGCAGGGCGCGCACCTCGGCGCCGGTCATCTCCGCCACGCGGGTCATCGTCCACCGGCGGCTCGCCACGGCGTGGAGCCCACCCCTCGGCCGGCCGCGAGGGTGACGTGGGGCAGGTTCGGGCGGCCGCGGGCGTGCCTGGTGTAACCCTCGCGGCGGGAGCGCGCCGAGCGCGCCGAGCACCCCGCCCCGGCCGCGAGGGTGACGTGGGGCAGGTTCCGGGGGCCGCGGGCATGCCTGGTGTAACCCTCGCGGCGGGAGCGCGCCGAGCACCCGCCGTCGGGAAGGGTCAGCGGTAGCCGCGGTAGCCGGCCCACGCGAGGCGGCGGCCCCGGCGAGGGTCGGCCTCGATGCGGTCGTGGGCGTCGACGATCCGGGTGAGCCGGTCCTCGGCGGTGTACCGCGGCCAGTGCGAGGCGGGCGCCCCGGTGCGGGCGAAGGTCGTCCAGTCGCGCTGCAGGCTCCGCGAGACGACCCGGAGGGCGCGGGCACCCCCGAGCGCGGTCAGCACCTGTCCGGCGCGGGACCGGGCGAGTCCGAACACGGCGTAGAGCTCGGTCCCGTGGGTCGCGCGCAGGCCGAGGAGGCGAAGCAGGCGCGGGGCGAGGTCGTAGCGGTAGGCGTAGACCGGGTGGCCCGCCGCGCTGTGGCCCTCCATGACCTGCACCGACGGGTACCAGAACAGGTAGTCGCCGCCGAGGTCCTTGCGGTACGGGGTGCCGCGGTAGGCCGCGAGGACCTGATCGCGCAGCTCGGGCTGGGTCGCCGCGAACACGGCCGCGACGCGCTCGTCGGACACGAGGAGGTCGAGGCGCAGCCCCGGCAGCTCGAAGAGCCGGCCCTCCGTGTCGTTGGTCCCGATGATCAACGGCACGGGCGCGGAGCGGCCCGCGGCGAAGGCGTCGAGCGGCGCCTCGGGCAGCAGGTCGCCGTCCACCACCGGCGCCGTGAGCAGCACGCCCGGCGTGTCGTCGGCGGCGTGCCGGTAGCGGCGGGCGGCGTGCAGGAGCTGGTCGGTGGTGGCCCCGTCGAGGAGTGCGACCGGGTCGTCGGTCCGGCCGACCACGTGCTCGAGTTCGCGGAGGTAGCGCTCGCCCCAGCCGGAGGCCCGCTCCTGCGAGTAGGCGACCCCCGGCGCCGAGCTCTGCGCGATCGCGCGGTGGAAGAGCCCGCGTGCGGCCGGGACGGTCATGAGGGTGGTCACCGAGATCGCCCCGGCGGACTCCCCGAAGATCGTGACGTCGTCGGGGTCGCCGCCGAACGCCGCGATGTTGTCGCGCACCCACTGCAGCGCCGCGATCTGGTCGCGGAGCCCGAGATTGGAGTCGATCGGTCGCTCGGGGGTGCCGTAGGACGAGACGTCGACGTAGCCGAGCGCCCCGATCCGGTAGTTCACGCTGACGTAGACGACGTCGCCGCGCGCCACGAGCCCGTGGCCGCGGTAGGTGGTCGCGGAGGCGGCCCCGACGACGAAGGCCCCGCCGTAGAACCACACCATCACCGGACGCGGGGCGTCGGCGGGCGCGGCCGGAGCGACGACGTTGAGCGTCAGGCAGTCCTCCGCCATCGGGGTGTGCTTCCCGGCGCCGAGGAACTCGCCGGTCCGCTCCTGCGGGGGGACCGGGCCGAACGTCGTCGCGTCCCGGACCCCGTCCCAGGGCGCGACCGGCTCGGGGGCGCGCCACCGTCGGGGACCCACGGGCGGCGCCGCGTACGGGATGCCCCGCCACGAGACCAACCCGTTGCGGGCCAGGCCCCGCAGCGCACCCGTCGTCGTGCTGACCTCGACATCGGTACGCGTGCGTTCCACCCCTTCACTGTGCCACTCGGGGAGGCGGTCCGACGGCCCTGCCCGCTCGGCCGTACGCGAGAACACGAAGAGTGACACCATCAGGTGGGAAGCGCCCGATCAGTGGCGCGTGTCGGCTTGTCAAGCCCCAGAATCGCGAACGTGGAAGCGGATGTCGCGGCGGCACTGTGGCAGGTGGAGGCCGCCTTCGTCGCGCACCCGGCCCGCGACGTCCTGGAGAGCTGCACGCCGCGGCAGGGCCCGGTCGTCCTCGCGGAGGCGGACCCGCTGTCCCTCGCGCTCGGACTGGGTACCACCATCGGCGCCCCCGACGACGTCCGTGCCCTCACGCCGTGGCTGCTGCGCGCGGTCGTGACCGACGACCGGGTGGACCTGCACTCCGTCCTCTCCCGCATCGCGGCCTTCTGGGTCGACTGGACCACCGCCGAGCGGACCGCGGTGCGGGACTTCGTCGACACCCTGTGGGTCGCCCTGCTCGACCGGCACCCCGGCCCGCACCCGGACCTGCCCGTCGCGACGGCCACGTCGTTCCTCGACGACGCCTCCGGACTCGGCGACGGGCCCGCGCGCCTGCTCGGCATCTGGGAGTACAAGGACACCGCGAGCGCCGACCACCACCTCGCCGAGCTGGTCATCGACGCGCACTACGGCGCGCGGGTGGACCCCGTCGTCGTGGCCTGGACCCGGGCGCCCGCCCAGCGGGAGCGCCTCGAACGGGCGGCCCGCCGGGACCGCGCGGAGGCGTGGGCCGGCGATCTGGGAGCCGCGCTCGATCTGCTCGCGTCCAACCCGAACTGACGACGTCGATCCTCAAGATCTCACGCCGCGTCACTGCACTTCGTGGTCTGAACCCGCCGTCGAGTGCACCTCGCGACCCCCACATCCGGGACCGTGCGCCGGCCAGGCCGTCGCCGCACGTGATCGTCGGCCGCCGGTCGAGCACGGGTCGGGGAACTGATGCCGCCTTCCGGTGACACTCGGTCACGAAGTTCGCGCAACGGTCGTTGACGCAGTCGATGTCGCTCCTCGGGGCGGCCGACCGCTCCCCTCACGACCGTCCAGGAGTTCCCATGATCACCAAGCTCGGCATCGCAGGAGTCGGCGTGGCCGCCAGCCTCGTCGCGCTCGCGCCGCTCGCCTCGGCCACCGAGTCGCACGGCGGCCCGCACGGCGGGACCGGCCCCTCCTCCACCTGCTCGGTCGCGGGCGGCAACGCCACGGCGACCAACCGCGCGGACAGCGAGGGCCTGGTGGGTGCCGTGGTCCAGGCGCCGGTCGGCGGCCTGAACGCCGCGAACATCGTCTGCAACCGCATCCTCAACGACAACCTGAGCGGCAACGTCGTCGACCTGTCCGTCCTCGGCGACGGCCTCGACGTGCTCGGCCTGCTCGGCCTCTGAGACGCCCCGACCCACCGCGAGGAGATGACCGTGTCCTACCGCAAGCCCGCCCTGGTGACCCTGACCGTGGCCGCCGGCCTCGTCGCGATCGCGCCCTTCGCGTCCGCGAACCAGTCGCACCACGACAGCCCGCGTCCCGCGGCCCCGAGCTCGACCTGCTCCGCGCAGGGCGGTGCGGCCACGGCCGACAACCGCGGATCCGGCGAGGGGCTCGTGGGCGCCGTCGCCCAGGCCCCGGTCGGCGGAGCCAACGTCGGCAACCTGCTGTGCAACAGCATCCTGAACGACAACCTCAGCATGAACCGGCTGACCGCCGACGTGCTGTAGGCGCCCGACCCCCGGACGGCCCGGTCACCCTTCGCGGTGGCCGGGCCGTCGTCGTTCCCGCCCCCGGGCACAACTGCCCCGGACGGGGACCTCCGGCCGTCGGAGATCCACTCCTGCTCGTCGCGCTGCGTGGCGGTCCTCCCCCGACGAACGATCGCCGTCGCCGCTCGACCGGGTCGCCGACGGCCACCGATCTGCGCTGTCCGTGGCATTCACGGACACGTTTCTGCACGGGTGCAGCAACCGACGACGCCTTCCGGTGACGACGAGTCACCTTTTTCGTACAGGTGCCGTTGATCCCCTCGATGCCACCGCACGGCGGCTCTCCCCCTGCAGCTCCCCAGGAGAACTCGTGATCAGCAAGATCGGCGTGGTCGGCGTCGGCGTGCTCGCCGGCCTCGCGGCCGTCGCCCCGCTCGCCTCGGCCACCGAGTCCCACGGCGACGACCACGGTCACGGCGGACACTCCGGCCCGACGTGCTCCGTGCTCGGCGGGGACGCCGGGGCCGGGAGCACCATCACCGGCGACTCCCTGGCGAACGTCGTCACCCAGGCACCGGTCGGTGGCGCCGACATCGCCAACCTGACCTGCACCTCGATCCTGAACGACAACCTCAACGGCAACTCGATCGCGGTCTCGGTGCTGGGCGCCGACCTGCCGACCGAGCTCCCGACCGAGCTCCCGACCGAGCTCCCGACCGAACTCCCGACCGAACTCCCGACCGAGCTGCCGACCCTCCCGGCGGCCTGACGGACCCCGGCACGGAGGCGGAGACCACATGACGAGGACGACGATGGCCGCGGTGCTGCTCGGTGCCGGCGCCGGGCTCGTGGCGGGCGCGCCGCTCGCGTTCGCCGGCGACATGCCGAGCCACGACGACGGCGGGCACCACCGGTCCCACCACGGCCACGGCGGCGACACCTGCTCGGTGAAGGGCGGCGACGCCGCGGCCGGGAGCACCGTCGCCGGCGACTCCCTGGCGAACGCGATCGCCCAGGTCCCGGTCGGTGGCGCGAACGTCGCGAACCTGACCTGCACCTCGATCCTGAACGACGACCTGAACGGCAACTCGATCGCCCTGGACGTCCTCTAGGCGCGATCGCTCCCCCCACGACGGCCCGGCCACTCCCTCCCCAGGGTGGCCGGGCCGTCGTGCGTCCCCGGTCCGCGATCCGTGACAGGCTGGCGAGGTGGACCCCGACCGCCCACTGCCGGCGACGTGGAACGGTGACCCGCTCGTCCGCGAACTGCTCCGCCGCGGGGTCGGCGGTGCCGGCCCCTTCTCGCCGGCCCGGCGGGTCGCCGACGACCACCTGGCCGAGGCCGACGGCGACGTCGACGTCGCGATCCGGCGCCTGACCACCACGCACGTCCGGCTCGCCGCGAGCTCCGGCCTGCTCACCAGCCTCGGCGGTGCCGCGACGATGCTGCTGACCGCGCCCGCCGGTGCCACCGGTCTCTACCTGGTGTGCACGCGGCTCGCCGCCTCGATCGCCCACGCCCGCGGCCACGACCTCGAGGACCCCGTGGTGCGCACGGCGGTCCTGCTCTGCGTGCTCGGGCCGGACGGCTCGGAGCTCGCCGAGCACACCGGGATCGACCTGCAGGAGGTCTCCCTGCTGACCGGCCTGCGGCGGCTGCCCACCGAGGTCCGCGAGCAGCTCGACCGCCGCATCGGCTACCGCCTCGCGAGCCGGGCGGGCCGCCGCGGCGTGCTCAACCTGACGAAGCTGATCCCGCTCGTCTCCGGGCCGATCGGCGCGGGCGCCGACTCCATCACCGCGCGCTCGGTCGCCACCTACGCCGACGTCGCCTTCTGGACCCGCTCCTCCTGAAGATCACCCACGCGGGTGGTGCGTCGGCGCACCACTGGGGCGCATGTGGGTGACACAGTCTGCTCCGGCGAGGAACGACGGTGGAGCGGAGGACGACGGATGTCGCGGTGGTCGGCCACGAACGGTTCCCGACGGCGGGTGGCCCCGTCGGGTCCGCCACGGCGCCGGCTCCAGCGGGTCCTGCTCGGGTTCGGGGCGTTCACCGCCCTCGCGGTCGCCGCCCCCGCGGCGGTCGCGGTCACCGAGCAGGCGCCCGTTCCCGCGTCGTCGGTGTCGGCGGTGTCCGCCCTGCCCGCGGCCACGCTCCCGCCGGCGGACCCGACCCCGCCCTCGATCAGCCCCGTTCCGCTCGCCCCGCAGGGCCGGGACGGCAGCGGGGCGCAGGTGGCGCGTTCCTCGACGCCGCTGCAGCTGGTCGCCGTGACCTGGACCGGACCGGATCCCGACACGATCTCGCTCCGGTCCACCGACGACAGCGGGGCGTGGGGCGCCTGGCTGCCGTTGGACGCCAACAGCGACGAGCGGGACGCGCAGGACGCACAGCGGACCGCGGCGACCGGGTCACGGTCGTCGGCGCCGGCGCCGGGCGGCACCGATCCGGTGTGGGTCGGCGACAAGCGGGCCGTCGAGGTGCGCGCGACCCGGGGCGGGAAAGCGGTCACCGATGGTCTCGCGGTGCAGCGCATCGACCCCGGCACGTCGGGCAACGACGAGGCGATCGGCGCCCGGGCCCGGGAGCGCCAGACGGCGGCGCGGGACGGTGCCCCCGTCGCGCCGGCCTACGTGACCCGGGCGCAGTGGGGGGCCGACGAGGGCATGATGACGTGGCCGCCGGAGTACTCCCCGACGACGAAGGCGGTGACGATCCACCACACCGCCGAGTCGAACGACTACAGCCCCGAGCAGGCGGCGGCCATCGTCCGGGGCATCTACGCCTACCACGCGAAGAAGAACGGCTGGGGCGACATCGGCTACAACGCCCTGGTCGACAAGTACGGGACGATCTACGAGGGCCGCGCCGGGGGCATGGACCGTCCGGTGATCGCGGCGCACGCCGGCGGGTTCAACCGCGAGACGTTCGGCATCGCGATGATGGGCAACCTCTCCGACGTCGCTCCGACCCCCGCCGAGCTGACCTCGGTGGAGAAGCTCGCGGCGTGGAAGCTCGGCGGGATGTACCGGGACTCGGCCGCCAAGGTCACGTTGACCTCCAACGGCGGCGGCACCTCGAAGTTCGCCAAGGGCAGTCAGGCGACGGTCGACGCCGTCTTCGCGCACCGCGACGTCGGGAACACCGCCTGCCCGGGCAACGCCGGCTTCGCCGCGATGGACACCATCCGCGCCGAGGTGAACAAGCTCGTCGCCGCCGCGGGCACCGACGTCCGCGCCGCCTGGGCGGACCGCCCCGACCTCGGCGACCCCGACCGCGTCGAGCAGGCCACCGCCGACGGCCGCGGACGGTTCACCGACTTCGCGCACGGGTCGGTCTACTGGTCGCCGGACACCGGTGCGCACGAGCTGAGCGGCCCGATCCTCGACGCCTGGCGGGCGCGCGGCGCGGACCGGTCCGAGCTCGGCCTGCCGACCGGGGAGGAGTTCACGACGGCGGCCGGTCGCGCGCAGGCCTTCGAACGCGGTGTCCTGCGATGGGACCGGACGAGCGGCGCGACCAGCATCACGCCCTCCTGAGCGCGCGCGGCCCCGGCGGGGGAGGATGCGCCCCGTGCCCGTCGACCCCGAGGACCGGACTCCGCCGCCGGACCCCCAGGGGTCGGCCGACGCCGTGACCCGGTTCGCCGCCCTCGTCGAGGCCGGTGACCCGCCGCTCGACCGGGCGGCCCTCGAGATCGCGCGGCTCGCGCGGCCCGACGCCGACCTGGGCGCCACCCTCGCCGAGCTCGACCGTCTGGCCTCGGGGATCGCGAGCGTGGACGGGCTCGTGCTGCGCCTGTTCACCGAGGAGGGATTCGCCGGCAACCGCGAGAACTACTACGACCCGCGGAACTCCTCGCTGGTCGACGTCCTCGAGCGGCGGCTCGGCATCCCGATCACGCTCGCCGTCGTCGTGATCGAGGTCGGTCGTCGGGCGGGGCTGCAGATCGAGCCGATCGGCATGCCGGGGCACTTCCTCGTGCATCCCGTGGGCTCGGCCTGGTACGTCGACCCGTTCACGGGGACGCTGCTCGACGAGGCCGACTGCCGGGCCCTGTTCGTGGCGTCCACCGGGGCGAACCCGGCGCTGCCGTTCCACCCCGACCTGCTCGTCCCCGTCACCACCGAGGCCGTGCTCGTGCGGATGCTGACCAACCTGCGGGTGGTGCACCGCGCGGCCGGACGGGTCCCGGAGCTGCGCCGCGTGCTGGAGGCCCGGTTGCACCTGCCGGGGGTCACCGCCGAGGAGGTCGTCGAGCTCGCCGCGACGATGGGGCGGCGCGGGGAGTACCTCGACGCCGCCCGGCTGCTGGACTCGTGGGGGGAACGCCTCCCGCGGCACGCCGCGGAGCTCGCGCGCGCCGCGCGCGTCTGGCGGGCCCACCTCAACTGAGGTGCGCCCTGCTCACCTGCCGCAGGCACCCTCACACGCCGAGGAAGGTGCGGCGGTAGGCACGCGGCGACACGCCGAGGACCTCGCGCATGTGCAGCCGCAGCGACGCCGCCGTCCCGTACCCGCACCGGGCCGCCACCTCCTCGACGGTGAGGTCCGAGGTCTCGAGCAGCTCGCAGGCCGACTCCAGCCGTCGGCGCGCGACCCACTGGGTCGGGCTCGTCCCGGTCTCCTCGCGGAACCGGCGGGTCAGGGTGCGGGTGCTCGTCCCGGCGGCCGCCGCGAGATCGGCGAGGGTGATCGGGCGCTCCAGGTGGTCGACGGCCCACTGCCGGGCGCGCCCGGTGGGGGACACGTCGGTGTCGGGGAGCGGCCGGCGGATGAACTGCGCCTGCCCGCCGTCGCGGTGCGGCGGGACGACGGCGAGCCGCGCCACCTCGTTCGCGACGGCGGCGCCGTGGTCCTGTCGGACCATGTGCAGGCACAGGTCGATGCCCGAGGCGACCCCGGCCGACGTCAGGACCCCGTCGTCGTCGGTGTAGAGGACGTCGGGCTGCAGGGCCACGGCCGGGAAACGCTCCGCGAACACCGTGCTGCTGCGCCAGTGCGTCGTCGCCCGGCGCCCGTCGAGCAGGCCCGCGGCGGCCAGCACGAACGATCCGGTGCAGATCGACGCGAGGCGGGCGCCGGGTCGGCGGCGGGCCAGGGCGTCCTCGAGCTCCGGGTCGAGCGCGGTGAGCGTGTCGTCGGCGTCGGTCGCCGGGACCACCACGGTGTCGGCGGCGGCGAGCAGGTCGGGCCCGTGCTCGACGGTCAGGCCGACGTCGCCGTCGGTGCGGACGGTGCCGGGCCGCACCGCGCAGGTGGCGACCTCGTAGAGCCGTGCCCCGTCCGCGTCCCGCGCCTGCCCGAAGATGCGGTGGGCGATGCCGAGCTCCATCGCGAGCACGCCGTCGCGCACCAGGACGGCGACGCGGTGCGGGAGCGGCATGGCCCGATGTTGTCACAGGTCGTCCCGCAGGCCACTGGCAGCGGGCCCGGCCCGGGGTGAGGGTGGGCGCCGTGCCCATCACCCTCCCCGAGTCGGCCCGCGCCCTCATCCGCTCCGGCGCCCTCGCCCATCTCGTCACCCTCGATCCCGACGGCGGACCCCAGGTCTCCACCGTGTGGGCGGGTCTCGACGGCGACCACATCGTCACCGGTCACTTCGGCAACTACCGCAAGCTGCGCAACCTGCGACGGGACCCGCGGATCGCGATCTCGTTCGCGGGCGCCGAGCCGCTCCCGAACGGCATGCACCCCAACCTCGTCGTGTACGGCACGGCCGAGGTGACCGAGGGCGGGGCGGCCGAGCTGGTCGGGGCGCTGGCCCGGGTGTACGTGGCGCCGGACTTCGAGTACCAGGCTCCTCCGGGGCCTCCGCCCGGCTACGTCGTGCGGACCACCGTGGAACGCATCAGCGGGGTCGGGCCCTGGACGGCGGGGTCGTGACGGGGCCGCCCCCGCGACCCGGGGTCACTCGGCGTCCAGGCCCTGCTCGATCGCGTACCGGGTCAGCTCGACCCGGTTGGTGAGCTGCAGTTTCCGCAGGGCGTTCTGCACGTGGTTCTCGACGGTGCGGTGCGAGAGCGTCAGCCGCTCGGCGATCTGTCGGGCCGTCAGCCCCTTCGCGACGAGGCGCAGCACCTCGGTCTCGCGCGGGGTCAGCGCCGGCTCGCCGGTGGGCCGGACCTCCCGGCGCGCGGCGTTCTCGCGTCGCCGGAACTCGCCGAGCACGAGACCCGCGAGCTCGGGCCCGAACACCGCCTGCCCGTTGGCCGTGCGCGTCACCGCGTCGACCAGCTCCGCCGCCTGGGCGGACTTGATCAGGTAGCCCGACGCCCCGGCACGCACCGCTCCCAGCACGTCGCCCTGCTCGGCGCTCGCGGAGAGCACGAGCACCCGCGTCCCGGGCAGCGCGGCGCGGATCGCGGCGGTGGCGCCGGCCCCGTCGAGGTGCGGCATCTGCAGGTCCATCACCACGACGTCGGGTCGCGCGGCCGGCGCGATCCGCACCGCGGCGGCCCCGTCGCCCGCGGTCGCGACGACGTCGAACCCACGTTCGCCGAGGTCGCGGGCCACGCCCTCGCGCCACATCGGGTGGTCGTCGACCACCATCACCCGCGTCGGCGCTCGCTGCGGGTCGCTCATCGGGGGAACACCAACTCCCACTCCGTGCCCTGTCCGGGCGCCGTCTCCAGCGTGGCCGACCCCCCGAGCTCCTCCGTGCGGCCGCGGATGGAGGAGGCCACGCCGAGGTGCCCCTCCTCCCGGGCCGCCGCCAGTCGGCCCTCGGGGATGCCGCCGCCGTCGTCGCGGACGCTCACCGTCACCGCGCCGTCGTCGTCCTCCACCAGCACCCACAGCCCGGTGTCGGGACCGGCGTGGGCGTCCGCGTTCGCCGCCGCCTCCCGCACCACCGCGACCACCGCCCGGGCCAGCGCGCCGGACACCGCGACCGGCTCCGGCGGGACCGCGAGCACGGCCCGCGACGGCAGGGTGGCGCCGATCGCGGCACCCAGGTCGACCGGCTCGCCGTCGGGACCGTCGAGCCCGGGCGGGCCGCGCGTGATCAGCCGCCGCAACGAGACCTCCTGCTCGGCGGCCTCCCGGACCAGGTCGGGGTCGCCCAGCGACGGGCCCCGGCGGCGGACGAGCGCGAGGACCTGCAGCACGCCGTCGTGGATGTCGCGGGCGAGCCGGTCACGCTCCGCCGCCGCGGCCTCCGTCGCGATCGCCTCCTGCAGTCGCTGTGCCGAACGCCGCATCGCCACCGACGCGAACCCGACGGCGACACCCGCGACCAGCAGCAGCTGCGCGTCGGAGAGCAGGGCGGCGTCGAGGGCGCGGCGGGTGAAGGCCAGCGCGGCCACCGACACCGCGACCGCCCCGACCGCAGGCCGCACCCCGTACGCCACGGCGACGGCGAGCACCGCCCCCGCCGACCACACCGTGGTGATCACGGGCTGCCCGGCGGCGATGCGCGCGGGATCGTCCACGAGCACCGTGGTCATCGTGGTGAGGACGGTGACCACGAGGTCGACGAGCACGAGCCGCGACGGCCCGCGGAGGTAGGCCACCGAGGTGACGAGCGTCCAGGCGGCCATGAACACCACGACGCCCACGCCGAGGGCGGGCCGGGCGTAGAGGTCGGCGAAACGCACGACGTTCGCGACGGCGTAGGCCAGGGCGACCACCCGGTAGAGCACGAGGCCCCGCCACAGCGGCGCGAGCGTCGCGTGCACGTCGACGGTCGCCCCGCGCCGGGGCGTGCGTGCCGTCCCCGTGGTGACCACCACGCCCCCTCTCCGCCCACGCGGCGTCGATCCGCGCCCGGCACGGCGTCATCCCACCGGGGCGGCCGCGTCCCTCCTCCGGGTGCGGCGGCGCTGCGCTCCGGTCTCCCGGGGCGTCAGCATGCCGCACCGGTGTGACATCGACCATGACCGACGCCCGATTCGTCCCCGCCCCGGTGACTCCCCGGTCACCGGTGGTGGGGTCCGGATCGGGCCCCATTACCGTGGGCGGCGCCCGCGGCGCGACCCGGGTCCGCCCGGCGCGCGATCGCCGCGGGACCCGACGGGACGGCACCGTCGCGGCGGACGACGAGGAGGACTCCGGTGAGCAGCTGGGTGATGGCGGTCGAGGTGACGCCGTCGGAGCTGGTCGCGGTCGAGGTGGACCGGGCGGCCGGCACGGGCGACCCGGCCGACGGGTCGCCGCCGCGGAGCGCGTCCCTCGAGCCCGGCGGCGACGCCGTGGACCGGCTCGCCGACGCGTTCACCGCCCTGCTCGAGGGCACGGACCGGCCGTCGCGGCTCGTCGTCGCGACCCCGGCCGACACCGAGCGGCGCCGCTTCGAGGAGATCGCCGAGGCGACGGCGCTCGTGGGGCTGCCCGCCCCGTCGTGGCTGCCCGGCCCGGTCGCGGCGGTCGGCGACCGCGTCGCGGCCGAGGTCGCGGTCGGCGACCGCGCGATCGTCCTGGACGCGCGGGACGGCGCCCTGACCGCCTGGCCGGTGGTCCGGACCGCCGAGGGGGCCGAGGTCGGTGCCCGGGGTCCGGTCGCCACCGGGACCCGGCTCGACCAGCTGCTCCTCGGCGTCGTGCGCGCCCAGCTCTCCTCGCTCGACCCCGCGGCGGGCCACGTCGGCGGCCCCCGTCCGGGCACCCGCGGGACGGGTGACACCCGCGGCGAGGCCGCCCGGCTGCGCCGCGAGGTCCGCCGCGCCCGCACGCGGCTCGCCGACACCGACGTCGCGCACGCCCGGGTCTCGGCCGGCGGCCACACCGTGACCGTCGACCGGGCGGTGTTCGACCAGCTCGTCGAGCACGCGCTGCAGGAGACGGTGTCCGAGATCGACCGGTCCGCCGGGGCGGTCGGGCCGGACGACGGTGACCGGTCCGGTGTCGTGCACGTGCTCACCGACCGCGTCACGCCCCTCGCGCGACGCCTCGCCGACCTGGTCGGCGGGTCCGACGACGCCCTGGTCCTGCCGGGCGGCGCCACCGACGGCGTGACCGGGCTCGCGGCGCTGCTGCGCCCCGCCCGCCCGCGGGCCACCCGCGCCGCCTCCGGCGCCCAGGCGATCCGGGCCCGCCGCACCGTGGGCCACCCGTCGGCGCCGGTCGGCGTCGGCGCCGTGGTGGGCGCCCCGGCCGCAGCGGCGCCGGCGCTCGACGAACCGCTCGTGCCCCGTGAACCCCGCACCCCGGCGCACGGGCTCGCGCGGCCGGACGGGCCGACTGACCCGCCGCGCGAGGAGCGCCCCGAACACCCCGAGGAGCGCCCCGAGGAGACCACCACGGTCGACGGCCCCGCCGTGCGGGACGACGAGGAGCGGCCCGGGCCGGACATCCCCGCGGCCCGTCTGCCCTCCACACCCGTCCAGGCCCAGCGGGGCTCGGAGGACTGGCCGCAGGCGTTCGGCACGGGGGTGGGCGGGGTCGGCGCCGCTCCCGCCCCGGTCGCCGAGCCCGGGCGGCCCGCGAACGGCACCGGCGTCGCCGGTCACGCCGCGCTGGCTTCGGCGCGCCCCCACGACGCCCGCCCGACGTCGGACGCCCCGCCCGGCAGCTCCGGCCCGCTGCGTCGACCGGAGCCCGACGCCGGGCTCGCGCCGCTCGCGCACGCCCCCGGCACCGGACCCGTCGTCCGGACCGGCCGGGGGCCGGACACCGCACCGCAGCCGGTCCCCGCGGAGACGGGGACGCGCCGGCCGCCGCGCGGCGCGATCCCCGTGCTCGTGGTGCTCCTGCTCGTCGCGGTGCTCGCGGCGGTCGGGGTGCTGGTGCTGGGGCCCGGCGAGATCAGCGCCGCCTTCGGCGGGCTGGGCGCGGGAGTCGTCAGCTGGTGGTCGTGACCGCCTCGACGTAGGCGTCCGGGTCCTTGTCCGCGAAGTCGAGGCCCTCGGCGTGGGCGTGCTCGGACTTGAACTGCTCGAACTTGGCGCCCAGCTCCTGGCGGAAGGCGAGCGTCGTCACCCGGCGGAACGGGGCCAGGTCGTCGCTCTCCTCCTCCGACATGTGGTGGTTGTTGGCCTTGTCGCACTCGTCGATCGCGGCCCACCACTCCTCGCTGCCGGGCTCCTGGTCGAACGCCTTGCGCGCGCCGGCCCGGATGTCGTCGTGGTCGCCGATGGCGTCCTCGGTGGCCGAGGCGTCGTCGTCGTCGGCGCGGCGGGCCATCGACGGGTAGAAGTGCTCCTCCTCGGCGGAGGCGTGGACCTCGAGGTGGCGGGCGAGCCCGTCCCAGATCTGCGCGGCCTCGTCCAGCTTGTCGGGGTGGTCCCGCAGCCCCGCGAGGAGCAGGAACTGCCGACGGAACCAGTCGTGGTCGTCGAGGATCATCTCGGTGATGTCCGCGGACATACTCGGAACTCCTTCGGTGGTGGTCCGGTGGAGCTACCCCCGCCCGGCGGGAGGCAATCGGGCTCCACGCGGGCTCAGGAGAGCTGGACCGCCCCGTCGGCGTCCACGAACCACACCTCGGCCCGCGCCTGCTCCAGCGTCGACGCGGCGTCGGCGGCGAGGCCGCGGTAGCGGCGGGTGTCCGGGAGCGCGATCACCACGCGGCTGCGCGGGTGGGCCCGGCGTCGCTGCACCGCCGCCGCGCTCGCGGCGCGGAACCAGTCCGCCGCGAGCGTGCTCGGGTGCGTGCGTGCCCCGTCCGGCGGCCACCCGGTGACCTCGACGTGCACGTCCTCGCCGTCCAGGCCCGCCACGAGGTCGAGCGCGGGGCCCTGCTCGGTCGCGCGGCGCACCGTCCCGCCCCGGCGGGTCAGCCAGGTCGCGACCGCCGCGGCCACGTTCTGCGTCCGCGACCAGCCCTGCAGCACGTCGCGCTGCGGGACCACGACCTCGCGGGACCGGGCCGGGACGGTCCGCAGCGCGGCCCGCTGCGCCAGCCGCTCGCGCAGCACCACCGAGGCCGACGCCGAGAAGGGCAGGAACCGCAGGGGCGTCTCGTCCGGGTCGTCGCCGGCGCGCTCGGAACGCCGGATCCGGGCGAGGTCGTCGCTGGGCGCCTTCGGGCGGGGGCGGGGCCGGCGCGACGGCGGCTCCTCGTCCTCCTGCTCGTCCCGGGGGTCCGCGGTGAACACCGTGGGGTCGGTGAACGTCCGGTCCGGCCCGGGAGCCGGCAGGACCGCGCTCGCCGCCTCCTCCCGCCCGGCGTCGGTGACACGCGTCCGGATCGGGGCGTCCTTCGAGCGGGCGGACCGCTCCACCAGGCCCGCTTTCACGAGCTTGCGGCACTGGTAGTTGAACGCCTTCGGGTCGACGTCCGGGTGCGCGGGCGCGAGGATCGCGGCGATCTCGTTGTCGGTCAGGCCCGCGGGCGCGTCGACGAGGGCGGCGAGCACGGCGGCCTGGACGGGCGGCAGACCGGGCAGACCGGTGGTCGTCGGCGCGAGGGACACATCAGGCGCATCGGTCGACGGCTCCGGCTCCTCGATGGGCCGGTCGGGTGGTGCGGGCGGGACGTACCCGGGAGCCAGCCGCGTGCGGACCGGCTTCGTGCCCACCCGCTCCACCGCGCCCGCGGTGACCAGCTTGCGGCACTGGTGGTTCACGGCCTTGTAATCGATGCCCGGGTGCGCCTCGACGAGCGTCTCGGCGAGCTCACGGTCCGAGAGGCCCTCGGGATGTCCGACGAGCGTTCGGAGGATGTCCTCCCGCGTCCCGGCGGCCGATTCGGGGACCGGGAGTGCCATGGCCGCTCTCCTCCGTGACCAGGCGCCGGGTCGGGGGACCAACCCGTGTGATGGCGCGCGCGATGACGTGCGTGACCTTTCCGTGATCCGTATGATAACGGGGCATGCTGGCACTGACGGAGACGGCGGCCGAGGCGATCTCCAACATCCTCGAGACCAACGAGATGCCCGAGGGATCCGGTCTCCGGATCGCCGCCACGCCGAACATGGCGGAGGAGGGCCTCGAGCTCTCCGTCGCGCCGAACCCGGCGGCGGACGACACCGTGCTCGAGGGCGGCGGCGCCGTCATCTTCCTCGAGCCGATGGCCGCGTCCGCGCTGGACGACAAGGTCCTCGACGTCGAGCGCATCCCGGAGAACGAGTCCGACGGCTCCGGCGACGAGTACCGCTTCGCCATCACCCCGCAGTCCGAGCTGCAGGGCTGAGCAGCACCGGGCCCCGCCGCACGGGGCCCGGCTCCGTCTCCCGCTAGGCCTGGACCGCCTCCACGGGCCCGCCGACGCGGGTCACCAGCTCGCCGTCCTCGGACGGCAGCAGCTCCACGTCGCGCACCCGTCCGGCCGCCTGCACGTCGCCCAGCACGACGCGCAGGGCGTCGAGCTGCGCCTCGGGTGCCGAGACCGACAGCGACTCGACCTCGGTGCGGATCGAGAGCTTCTGGTCGGACTTGCCCTTGCGGATGCCGGAGATGACGTCGGAGGCGACGTCGAGGACCGCCTCGTCGCCCCCCTCGGCGCTCGGGAGCTCCGTGGTCGTGGGCCAGGCGGCACGGTGGACCGAGCCCTCCTGCCACCACGACCAGACCTCCTCGGCCACGAACGGCAGCACCGGCGCGAACAGCCGCTGCAGCACCCGCAGCGCGACGGCGAGCGCGGCGCGCGCCGAGTCGCGGCCCGCGTCGTCGAACTCGCCGTAGGCGCGCGCCTTGACGAGCTCCAGGTAGTCGTCGCAGAAGAACCAGAAGAACTGCTCGGTGACCTCGAGGGCGACCGCGTAGTCGAACCGCTCCAGCGCGTCGGTCGCGCGCTGCACGACCGTGGCGAGCCGCGCGAGCAGCGCCTGGTCGATCGGCGCCGTCACCGACCCGACGTCGGGAAGGCCCGTGCCGACCCCCACCCCGAGGATGAACTTCGAGGCGTTGAGGAGCTTCATGGCCAGACGGCGGCCGACCTTCATCTGGCCGCGGTCGAAGGCGGTGTCGACGCCGGGACGTCCGCCGGCCGCCCAGTAGCGGACCGCGTCGGAGCCGAACTCCTCGAGCAGCCCCATCGGGGTGACGACGTTGCCCTTGGACTTCGACATCTTCTTGCGGTCCGGATCGAGGATCCAGCCCGAGAGCGCGGCGTGCGCCCAGGGCAGCTCCCCGAACTCCAGCGAGCTGCGCACGACCGTCGAGAACAGCCAGGTGCGGATGATGTCGTGGCCCTGCGGGCGCAGGTCCATCGGGAAGACGCGCCGGAACAGGTCGTCGTCGACGGTCCACTGCCCGGCGATCTGCGGGGTGAGCGACGAGGTCGCCCACGTGTCGAGGACGTCGGGGTCGCCGGTGAACCCGCCCGGCCGGTCACGCTGCTCGGCGGTGTAGCCGGGCGGGACGTCGGTGGTCGGATCGATCGGCAGCGCCTCGTCGTCGGGGGTGAGGACCTGCTCCGGCAGGACCTCGCCGTCGGCGTCGAGGGCGTACCAGACCGGGATCGGGACCCCGAAGAACCGCTGGCGGCTGACCAGCCAGTCGCCGTTGAGCCCGCGGACCCAGTCGGCGTAGCGGTGGCGCATGTAGTCGGGGTGCCAGACGAGCTCGTCGCCGCGGCGCAGCATCGCCTCGCGCATCTCGGTGTCGCGGCCGCCGTTGCGCAGGTACCACTGGCGGCTGGAGACGATCTCGAGCGGCTTGTCGCCCTTCTCGAAGAACTTCACCGGGCGCGTCGTCGGGCGGACGTCGCCCTCGAGCTCGCCGGTCTCGGCGAGCATCGTCACGATCTTCTCCTTGGCGGTGAAGACGGTGGCGCCGGCGATCTCCTCGTAGCGGGCGCGCCCCTGCTCGGACGTGATCCACTCCGGGGTCTCGCGGAGCAGGCGGCCGTCGCGGGTGATGACGGTGCGGTTCGGCAGGTCGAGCTCGCGCCACCACTGGACGTCGGTGAGGTCGCCGAAGGTGCAGCACATCGCGATGCCGGCGCCCCGGTCCATCTCGGCGGCCGGGTGCGCCAGGACGGGGACCTCGACGTCGAACAGCGGCGAGCGGACGGTGGTGCCGAACAGCGGCTGGTAGCGCTCGTCGTCGGGGTGGGCGATCAGCGCGACGCAGGCGGGGATCAGCTCGGGGCGGGTGGTCTCGATGAAGACCTCGCCCTCCGGCCCGTGGTAGGCGATCCGGTGCCAGGCGCCGGTGTGCTCGCGGTCCTCGAGCTCGGCCTGGGCGACCGCCGTGCGGAACGTGACGTCCCACAGCGTCGGGGCCATCGAGACGTAGGCCTCGCCGCGGTCCAGGTTGCGCAGGAAGGCGCGCTGGCTGATCGCGCGGGCCCGGGCGTCGATGGTCTGGTAGGTGTGCGACCAGTCGACGGAGAGCCCGCCGCGGCGCCACAGCGCCTCGAACGCCTTCTCGTCCTCGGCGGTCAGCGTCTCGCACAGCTCGACGAAGTTGCGCCGCGAGATCGCGATCTGCTGCTTGCCGGGCTTCTCCGGCGGGGCGAAGTCCGGGTCGTACGGCAGGCTCGGCTCGCACCGCACGCCGTAGTAGTTCTGGACGCGGCGCTCGGTCGGCAGGCCGTTGTCGTCCCACCCCATGGGGTAGAAGACGGACTTGCCGCGCATGCGCTGGAAGCGGGCGACGACGTCGGTGTGCGTGTAGCTGAAGACGTGCCCGACGTGCAGGGACCCGGAGACCGTCGGGGGCGGCGTGTCGACCGAGAAGACGTCCGCGCGCTCGGCCGTCCGGTCGAACGCGTAGGTGCCCTGCTCCTCCCATACGGCGGCCCAGGTGTCCTCGAGACCGTCGAGCGTCGGCTTCTCGGGAACCCGGGGCAACTGCGTCATGCTCCCAGTTTACGGAGGGTGTCGTCGGCGTTCCCGGGCGCGGGTCCCCCGGTCCGGCACACCTGCTGGGCCGGGTGGGTGGAAGCGGTAACGCCGCGGGTGCCCGTGGGGACAGAGTGGCGGGGACCGCGCACGTGGCGGTGTGCATACGTCTGTTCGGGGGAGTGGTTGTCGATGCACGCGCAGGACTCGCAGCAGGCCCGTCACCGGGCGACCGGGGGGCGGGGGTACGGCCGGGAGGCGGGTGGGACCGCGTCGTACACGCCTCCCCGCCGCGAGGGTGGCCGCCACCGTGCGCCGGAGGCGCCCTCGACCGAGTTCGCCGACGTCCCGATGCAGCAGCGCGGCTCCCTCGACTCCCCGCCGTCCGGCTTCCCCCGCTTGCCCACTGCCTTCCCGACGACGGGTCCTGGGTCCGGTTCGATCCCGACGGCGGGTCCCGGGTCCGGTTCGATCCCGACGCAGGGTGGTTCGCCCGACGTCAGCGGTGGCCCACGGCGGACACCGGACGTCAGCAGGGCGCCACGGCCGTCGGGCCCGCTCCCGGCCACGCCGACCGAGGACGAGCCGGTGACGATCCCGGTTCGGCGGACGGATCTCGACCGCACCCTCCGTCGGGACGAGGACCGGGAGGCGGCGGTGCCCCGCCAGCGTCGGGCGGCCGAGGCGGTGCCGTCGCTGCGCCCGCTGGCGGTCCGCGACCGCACCCCGCCGCTGCGCCCCGGTGCGTTCGGGTCCGGGTCGTACGGTTCGACCGGGGTCGGGCCGGCCCGCACCCGCACGCCCGCCGCAGTCCGTCAGCCCCTGCCCTGGGAGCGCCGGACCGAGGGACGGCTCGGCCTCGTCGGCACGGTCGTCGGGGCGGTGGGCGTCCTGCTCGGGCTCGCGCCGTGGTCGGGGGTGCTGCCGCGGGTGATGCCGACCGACACCCTGGGCAGCACGCCGCTGTTCAGCCTGATCGGGGCGCTATGCGGTGTGGCCGCGCTCGGGATCGGCGCCTTCGCGATGTTCCGGGCCGACGGGGTCGGTCGTTCGCTGCTCCTCGGAGTGGGCTCGGCCTGCCTGGGAGCGGCTGCCGTCGTGGTGGGGCTGACGCTCTGACGTCGAAGGGCCCGTGGCTGTCGGGGGTCGCTGCTAGCTTGCGAACATGAGTTCGAACGGGGTGGTGGACGCGGTCGGCGAAGAGCTGACCGCACTCCTCACGCGCCTCGGCGAACTCGCCGACCTACCCACCGATCCGGTCGGGGACGGCGCCGCCTGCATCGACCGGATCGCGCTGCTCGAACGGGCCCGCGGGGCCTTGGCCGCGGCGCAGCACACCGCGATGGTGGCTTTCGGGCGCGCGCAGGTCGAGGCGCAGCTCGACCAGATCGCGACCGGCCGGCTGGACCCGGAGAAACTCGGCCGGGGGATCGGCGACCAGATCGCCCTGGCCGCGCACGTCTCCCCACACGTCGCCGACCGTCGCCTCACTGTCGCCCGAGCGCTCGCCACGGACCTGCCCTGCACCCGCGCCCTGCTCGTGAGCGGGCGGATCAGCGAGTACCTCGCCGAGCAGATCGTGTCCCTGACCAGCCACCTCGACCCCGAGACCCGCCGCCTGGTGGACAAGCAGGCCGCCGAGGCCGGGCTCGACGAGCTGGGCCGCAAGGCCGCGGTCGCGGCGGTGAAGAAGCTGGCCTACGAGGCTGACCCGGTCGGGTTCCTCCAGCGCGGCCGCACCGCCCGCAAGGACCGCCGGGTCGCGCTGCGCCCCGCGCCGGACACCATGGCGGTGTTGTCCGGGCTGCTCCCGGTCGAGCAGGGCGTCGCCTGCATCGCCGCTCTCCGTCAGCACGCCGACAGCTTGATCGCGACCGGCGCGTCCGGCGGACGGTCACGGGACCAGATCCTGGCCGACACGTTGGTCGAACGGCTGACCGGACAGACCCGCGCGGAGGACGTCGACGTCGAGGTCGGGATCGTGCTCCCTCTCGACGCGCTGACCGACCCCGACAGCCCGAAGACCGGAGAACTGGTCGGGCACGGGCCGCTGCCCGGCGGGATCGTCGTCGAGTTGCTGCGCCGCACCGGTGGGAAACGGTGGTGGCGGCGGCTGTTCGCTCACCCCGTTCACGGCGGCCTGGTCGGGGGTGACCCGCAGCGGAGGTTGTTCGACGGGTTCCTCGCCACGTTGATCACCTGGCGCGACCGCGCTTGGTGCCGAGAAGCCTTCTGCGGCGCCCCGATCCGGCACCTCGACCACATCACAGGCAAAAGAGCCGGCGGGCCCACGAGCTTCGGGAACGGCCGCGGGAACTGCGTGCGCCACAACGAGGACAAGGAACTCCCCGGCTGGCACCACGAGGTCCTCCACGACGGCCTCGGCGACCAGCCGCACACCGTGCAGACCACCACCCCGACCGGCCACACCTACACCAGCCGGGCCGGACCCGTCAGCTCAGGGCTGCCACCCGGATCCAGTCCTCGGCCACCGCGGGGTCCCCGAACACGGCGACGTCCTCCACGTCCCCGAGGCCCCGGCGTCCCGTGATGACGGCGAGCAGGTCGACCGCCCGCCCGCGTACGGCGACGTCGGCCTTCAGGTGCTCGCGGGTGATCGTCACGCCCTCGGCGCCGCGGCGGATGAGCCACTCGCCGTCCGGGGCGTCGGTCACGTGCAGGTGGATCGAGGCGTCGCCGCGGACCCGGCGGGAGCCGCTCCGATAGGCGGTGAGCAGGTCGTACCACTCGGCGATGCCGTCGACGGCCACCTCCGGGGCGACGTCGGCGAGGGGCGGGAAGCCCACCGCGAGCTCGGCGTCGAGCCGGTGCACCAGCGTCTCGTGCAGCTGGCGCCGTGCCCAGAACGCGATCGTCACCGGCCCCACGAAGCCGCCGACCTCACGCGCCGGGTCGGCCGCGTCCAGGGTGGCGGCCAGGGCGGACGCCCCCTGGAGCAGCCACGTCGCCACCTCGTCGCGGGACTCCGGTGGCTCGCCGTCGGCGATCTCGGCGTCCCGGGGGACCATCCGCTCCGCGCCGGTCCCGATCGTCAGGACGACCCGCCGGTGCACCTGGCCGAGGTGGCGGGCGAGGTCGCGGACGGTCCACCCGGGGCACGTGGACACGGGCGCGGAGAGGTCGTCCCCCGCGGCCGGCGCGCTCACCGCGTCGGCGAACGCGGCGGCCTGGAGGAGCAGCTGGTCGGGCACGACCGTGAGCCTGCCCTACGGCGCGACCAGGCTCACCACGAGTTCCCCGTCGTCGTCGTCGGCGGAGTACGCGGCGACGTCGTCCACGTCGCCGCCCGACACGCACGCACCGGAGGCGAGCTCGAAGCGATGGTTGTGCAGCGGGCACATCACGACCTCGCCGTCGAGCAGCCCGTCCGCGAGCGGCCCGCCGCGGTGCGGGCAGATCGCCCGCAGCGCGTGCAGCCCGCCCGACCGCGGCCGGAAGACCGCCACCGGCTCGTCGCCGACGAGGAAGGCCCGGCCCTCGCCGACCGGGATCTGGTCGACGGGCCCGAGCCGGACCGAGACGGCCTCGTCCGACGCCGTCACGCCGGGGCCCCCTCGGAGGCCCGCACCGGGACCTGCGGCAGCGGGATCAGCGGCAGCGCGTCGTGGAACTGACCCGGCGTCGCCTCCTGCTGGTCGGCCGCCCACGGGTCGACGTAGGCGTCGACGGCCTCCTGCATGCGCTCGTCGAGCTCCGCCGCGATGCCCTCGACGTCGTCGACGATGACGCCGATCAGGTAGTCCAGGCCCATCCGCGGCACGAAGTCGTACGTGCGCTCGAGCCAGTTGGCGTGCTCGCGGTAGTACTGCAGGAACCGTCCGGTGATGAGCACGGCCTCGTCGTGGGAGTCGACCGTGGCGAGGATGTCGCCCTTCCGGATCGTCGCGCCGGCCGCCCCGCCGACGTAGATCTGCCACCGGCCGCCCTCGACGGCCACGATTCCGACGTCCTTGACCATCGACTCCGCACAGTTGCGGGGGCACCCGGACACCGCGAGCTTCATCTTCGCGGGCCCCTCGATGCCCTTGAAGCGCTCCTCGATGTCGATCCCGAGCCGCGTGGAGTCGCCGAGCCCGAACCGGCAGAAGTCGGTGCCGACGCAGGTCTTCACCGTCCGGAAGCTCTTGCCGTAGGCCCAGCCCGAGGGCATCTCGAGGTCGGCCCAGACCTCCTGCAGCTTCTCCTTCGGCACCCCGAGCAGGTCGATCCGCTGGCCGCCGGTCAGCTTGACCATCGGGATCTCGTGCTTGTCGGCGACGTCGGCGATGCGGCGCAGCTGGTCGGGGGAGGTCACCCCGCCCGACATCCGCGGGACCACCGAGAACGTCCCGTCGCGCTGGATGTTGGCGTGCACCCGGTCGTTGATGAAGCGGCCGTCGCGCTCGTCGACGTAGTCCTCGGGCCACATCATCCGCAGCAGCGCCGTGAGCCCCATCTTCGACGCGACGTCGTCGCGGCCCTCCGGGGCGAGCGCCGCGAACACGGCCGAGACGCTCTTGAGCTCCTGCGACCGGATCTCCTGCATGAGGGCCGGCTTGTCCAGCGGGATCCCCGGGACGTAGTACGACTCCGCCGGGTCCTCCGCGCCCGCACCGCCCAGCGCGGCCTCGACGACCTCGCGCACCAGCCCCTTGCACGACCCGCAGCCCTTGCCGGCGCGGGTCGCGTCCATGCAGGCCGACACGGTCTCGGCGCCGTCGTGCACGCAGCCGACCAGGTCGCCCTTCGAGACGCCGTTGCAGTTGCAGATCTGGGTGTCGTCGGGGAGGTCGGCGGCCGACGCGGAGTCGTCGGCCGACCCCAGGTCGAACAGCAGCTTGACCCGTTCCTCGGGCAGCGCCGAGCGCGAGTCGAACGCCTGGGTGAGCGCCGCGACCTTCGAGACGTCACCGACCAGCGTCGCCCCGATCAGCGTGCCGTCCCGGATGATGACCGTCTGGTAGACGCCGCGCCCGGTCTCGGAGAACTGCACGAACTCGTCGGACTCGCGCTCGGGGGTCTTCACGCCCATCTGGGCGACGTCGACGCCGGCGACCTTGAGCTTCGTCGTGAGCCGCGAGCCGTGGTACGCCGCGTCCGGGTCCGCCCCGGTGATCACGTCGGCCAGCACGGCCGCCTGCTCCCACAGCGGCCCGACGACGCCGTAGACCTCGCCGCGATGCTGGGCGCACTCCCCGACGACGAAGATGTCGTCGTCGTCCACCGACCGCATCCGGTCGTCGACGACGATCGCCCGCTGCGTCTCCAGGCCGCTGACCATCGCCAGGCCGATGTTCGGGCGGATGCCCGCGGTGACCACGACCATGTCGCAGTCCAGGTCGGACCCGTCGGTGAACCGCACGCCGGAGACCGCCCCGTCGGTCACGAGGATCTCCGAGGTCTTCACCCCGAGGTGCATGTGCATGCCCATGTCCTCGAGCTTCGAGCGCAGCACCTTCGACGCCCCGGCCTCGAGCTGCTGGTTCATCAGCACCTCGGTGGGGTGCACGACGTGCACCGCGAGCCCGTGGGCCTGCAGCCCGGCCGCGGCCTCCAGGCCGAGCAGACCGCCGCCGATCACCACCGCCGTCCGGGCCCCCGCGACGTGGTCGAGCATCGCGTTCGCGTCGTCGAGCGAGCGGAAGCCGAACACGCCGGGTGTGAGGTCGGTCTTCGACGCCCACATCCCGTCCATCGGCGGGAAGAACGAGCGGCTGCCGGTGGCGAGGACGAGCGTGTCGTAAGGCGTGACCGAGCCGTCGTCGCCCATGACGACCTTCGCGTGGCGGTCGATGCGCACGATCCGCACGCCGGCGTGCAGCGTGATGCCGTTCTCGGCGTACCAGTCGGTGGGGTTGAGGAAGAGCTCGTCGGGGTCCCAGCCGTCCGCGTCCTCGTTGTCCACCGCCGCGCCGGCCGCGTTGGCCAGCACCTCGGAGAGCAGGATGCGGTTGTAGTTGCCGTACGGCTCGTCGCCGAAGACGGTGATGTCGAACCGGTCGGCGCCACCCCGGGTGAGGATCTCCTCCAGGGCCCGCGCCCCGGACATCCCGTTCCCGACGACGACGAGCTTCGCGCGGTCGGGCTCCGGGGTCCCGGCCTCCTGCTCGGTGCCGAGCGTGGCCGTCATCAGACCTCCACCAGACCGCAGTCGACGACGAGGGTGCCGGACACCCCGGCGGGGGCGGCGTAGTGGATCTCGACGGTGCTGCCCGCGAGCAGGTCCTCGACCACCCGCAGCGAGACGTGCATGTCGGCCTTCGCGCCGACCGGCAGCCAGCGCGCCGGGGCGCCGTCGAAGGCCAGCACCACGGTCGCGAGCTCGTCGGAGGAGTTGCCCGCGCGGACGTAGAGCACCTGGCCGGTGACCCCCTCGGGCACCGTGTAGGTCAGCGAGGGGTGCAGCAGGGCCGGCTTGTCCAGTCCCTGCCCCTCGAAGGCGAACGCGCCCTGCAGGAAGCGCGGCGTCGTCATCATGAGACGGGGTCCTCTCCGGTGGTGGCGTCCAGGGCGACGGCGCAGACCTTGAACTCGGGCATCCGCGACGCCGGGTCGAGCGCTGGGTTCGTCAACGCGTTGATCGTCTGGTCGTCGCCCCAGTGGAAGGGGGCGAAGACGGTGTCGGCGCGGATCTCCGGCGACAGCCGCACCCGCATCCGGGCCGTGCCGCGCCGGGTCCGCAGGCGGACGTCGCCGCCGTCGGCGAGCCCGAGGCGCGCGGCGAGGTCGGGGTGGATCTCGACGGCGGGTGCGGGCTCGGCGTCGAGCAGGGCCTTCGTCCGCCGGGTCTGCGTGCCGGACTGGTAGTGGGAGCGCGAGCGACCCGTCGTCAGGCGGTAGGGGTACTCGTCGTCGGGACGCTCGGCCTCGGCCCGGTGGTGGACGACGTGGAAGCGGGCCAGCCCGTCCGGGGTCGCGAACCGGTCGCGGAACAGGCGCGGCGTGCCGTCGTGGTCCTCGTCGGGGCAGGGCCAGAAGACGCCCTTCTCCTGTTCGATGCGCGCGTAGGAGATCCCGGCGTAGTCGGCCTTGCCGCCGGCGGAGGCGCGGCGGAGCTCGTCGAAGACGGTCTCGGGGTCGGCGGAGAAGTACTCGCCGCGCCCGAGGCGCGCCGCGAGGTCGTGCAGCACCTCGAGGTCCGAGCGCACCCCGGCCGGCGCCGTCGCAACCCGTCGCCGACGCAGGACCCGACCCTCGAGGTTGGTCATCGTGCCCTCCTCCTCCGCCCACTGGGTGCAGGGCAGCACGACGTCGGCGAGCGCGGCGGTCTCGGAGAGGAACAGGTCGGAGACGACGAGGAAGTCGAGCGACCGCAGCCGCTCGCGCACGTGCGCGGCCCGCGGGGCGCTCACGACGACGTTCGACGCCATGATCATCAGGGCGCGCACGCCGCCGTCGGTGCCGAGGCGGTCGAGCATCTCGTAGGCGGACAGGCCGGGCTGCGGGAGCTCGTCGGGATCGATCCCCCACACGCCCGCGACGTGGGCGCGGGCGACCGGGTCGGCGAGCATCCGGTAGCCGGGGAGCTGGTCGGCCTTCTGCCCGTGCTCGCGGCCGCCCTGCCCGTTGCCCTGCCCGGTCACCGTCGCCCAGCCGGAGTAGGGCCGGCCGGGCAGACCGAGGGCGAGGGCGAGGTTGATCCACGCCAGGGCGGTGTCCGAGCCCTTCGCGTGCTGCTCGGCGCCGCGGGCGGAGAGGATCATCGTCGCCCGGGACTCCGCGAGCAGACGGACGGTGCGCTCCATGACCCGGACCGGCACCCCGGTGATCCGCTCGACGCGGTCGGGCCAGTACTGCCGTGCGGCGCGCCGGACCGCGTCCCAGCCGGTCGTCCGGTCCGCGACGTAGGCGGTGTCGACGAGCCGCAGCTTGATCGCGAGGTGCAGCAGACCGTTGGCGAGCGCGAGGTCGGTGCCCGGGACGGGCTGCAGGTGGACGTCGGCGGCCGCGGCGGTGGCGGTGTAGCGGGGGTCGATGACGATGTGGCGGGCCCCGCGCTCCCGCCCGGCGGCGAACCAGCGCATCGCGGGCGGCATGGTGTCGGCGGGGTTCGACCCGACGAGCAGCACGGTGTCGGCCCGGGCGATGTCGGAGAGCGGGAACGGCAGCCCGCGATCGATGCCGAAGGCCTTGTTCGACGCCGCGGCCGCGCTCGACATGCAGAACCGGCCGTTGTAGTCGATCGCGGCGCTGCGCAGCGCGACCCGGACGAACTTCCCCGCCTGGTAGGCCTTCTCGTTGGTCAGCCCGCCACCGCCGAAGAGCCCGGCGGCGTCGCGCCCGTAGCGCTCCTGGGCGACGGTGAGGCCGTCGACCACCCGCGTGAGGGCCTCCTCCCACGTCGCCTCGCGGAACGGCTCGTCGCGGTGGTCGCGCACCAGCGGGGCGGTCAGGCGGTCGGGGTGGGCGAGCAGCTCGGCGGAGTTCAGCCCCTTCTCGCAGAGGCCACCGCGGTTCGTCGGGAAGTTCGTGCCCGCCACCTCGTACCCGCCGCCGTCCGCCTCCGACCGCGGCGTCAGCGTCATCCCGCACTGCAGCGAGCAGTAGGGGCAGTGGGTGGCGGTCACCTCTTCACGCTGCGGGCCGGGCGTTTCGGCGTCGTTACGCGAGCGCTACGCCCTCGGAAGCCGGTGTGAGGCTCCCGCGACCGGTGCGACGCCGGTCATCTCGATCGTTCAGCCTGCCCCATTGCGAGACAGGTCACATGCTGGACCACGGCCCCGGTCTACTGTCCGCCACACGGCTGTCGGCGGACCCGGCGGTCGGAGCAGGCCCCGGTCCGGGGCCCCACGAGAAGGGGCGCGAGCGTGCGCATCGGTGTCCCCCGGGAGACCCGGGAACGCGAGACCCGAGTGGCGGCCACCCCCGCCACCGTGGTCGGACTGCAGAACCTCGGCTGGACGGTGACCGTCGAACCGGGCGCGGGGGTGCGGGCGGACTTCCCCGACGACGCCTACGTCGCGGCGGGCGCGGAGATCGGCGACCCGTGGGGGGCCGAGGTCGTCCTCGCCGTCAACACCCCGGCGCCCGCCGACCTCGCCCGCCTGCAGGAGCGGGCGACCCTGGTCTGCCGGGTCGCCCCGGCGCAGAACGCCGAGCTGGTCGCCGACCTCGCCGGGCGGGGCATCACGGTGCTCGCCACGGACGCGGTGCCGCGCATCTCGCGGGCCCAGTCGCTCGACGTGCTCAGCTCCATGGCCAACATCGCGGGCTACCGCGCCGTGATCGAGGCCGCCAACCACTTCGGCCGGTTCTTCACCGGCCAGGTCACCGCCGCCGGCAAGGTGCCGCCCGCCAAGGTGCTGGTCGCCGGGGCGGGCGTCGCCGGCCTCGCCGCCATCGGGGCGGCGTCGTCGCTCGGCGCGATCGTCCGCGCCACCGACCCGCGCCCCGAGGTCGCCGAGCAGGTCAGCTCGCTCGGCGGCGAGTTCCTGACGGTGGACGTGGAGCAGGAACGCTCCACCGACGGCTACGCAAAGGCCACCTCCGAGGCCTACGACCGACGCGCCGCGGAGATCTACTCGGAGCAGGCCGCCGACGTCGACATCGTCATCACCACCGCGCTGATCCCCGGGCGCGCCGCCCCGCGGCTGATCACCGCGGCGGACGTGGCGGCGATGAAGCCGGGATCGGTCGTCGTCGACATGGCCGCCGGGATGGGCGGCAACGTCGAGGGCTCGGTGCCCGACGAGGTCGTGGTCACCCCCAACGGCGTCACGATCATCGGCGACACCGACCTCGCCGCCCGTCTGCCCGCGCAGGCCTCGCAGCTCTACGGCACCAACCTGGTCAACCTGCTCAAGCTGCTGACCCCCGAGAAGGACGGCGAGCTCGTCCTCGACCTCGACGACGTCGTCCAGCGCGGCATGACCGTGGCCCACGACGGGTCGGTGATGTGGCCGCCGCCCGCGGTCTCGGTGTCGGCGGCCCCGCCGCCCGCGCCCGCTCCCGAGGTGCCCTCGCCCGCCGTCGAGCCGGCGAAGCCCCGATCGGCGGCGTGGCGCTACGGCGCCATCGCGGTCGGGCTCGCGCTGCTGTTCGCGGCGACGGCGTTCGCCCCCGCCGAGCTCGCCACCAACCTCACCGTGTTCGTGCTGGCCGTCGTCATCGGCTACTACGTGATCGGCAAGGTGCACCACGCGCTGCACACCCCGCTGATGTCGGTCACCAACGCCATCTCCGGCGTCGTGATCGTCGGCGCGCTCGTGCAGTTCGGGGCGCACGGGACGCTCGTCTCGGTCCTCGCGTTCGTCGCGATCGTCCTCGCCAGCATCAACATCGTCGGGGGCTTCGCCGTGACCCGCCGCATGCTCGCCATGTTCACGAAGGGTCCGGCCGCATGAGCCCCGAAACGGCGGCCACCGCCGCGTACATCGTCGCCGCGCTGCTCACCGTCATGAGCCTCGCCGGCCTCTCGAAGCACGAGACCGCGCGCAACGGCGTCGTCTACGGCATCGCCGGCATGACGGTGGCCCTGGTCGCCACCGTCGTCCTCGCCGCGAACTCGCTCGAGGCCGGGGCGGTCGCCCTGATGATCGCGGGCTTCGTCATCGGTGGCGGGGTCGGCCTGTGGCGGGCCCGCGTCGTCGAGATGACCGGGATGCCCGAGCTGATCGCGCTGCTGCACAGCTTCGTCGGCCTCGCCGCGGTGCTCGTCGGGTGGAACGGCTACCTCGAGGTGGAGGCGGTCGGGGCCGCGCAGACCACCGTGGCGCCGGAGCTACTCGGCATCCACTCCGTGGAGGTCGGCGTCGGCGTCTTCATCGGCGCCGTGACCTTCACCGGCTCGATCGTCGCCTACGGCAAGCTCTCCGGGCGCTTCAAGTCCCGGCCGCTGACGCTGCCCGGGAAGAACGCCCTGAACCTGGGCGCGCTCGTCGCGTTCGCCGCGCTCACGGTCGCCTTCGTGCTCGCGCCGTCGCTCGGCGTCATGATCGCGATCACCGCGGTCGCGCTGGCGCTCGGCTGGCACCTGGTCGCCTCGATCGGCGGCGGCGACATGCCCGTCGTCGTCTCGATGCTCAACAGCTACTCGGGCTGGGCCGCCGCGGCGTCGGGCTTCCTGCTCAACAACACGCTGCTGATCGTCACCGGCGCGCTCGTCGGGTCGTCGGGTGCGTACCTGTCCTACGTCATGTGCCAGGCGATGAACCGCTCGTTCGTCTCGGTCATCGCCGGCGGCTTCGGGGTGGAGTCCGGGACGGGGGCCGCCGACGTCGAGGGCGAGCACCGCGAGGTGCAGGCCGACGAGGTCGCCGAGATGCTGCGCGAGGCGGCGTCCGTCGTCATCACCCCCGGCTACGGCATGGCCGTGGCGCAGGCGCAGTACCCGGTGGCGGACCTGACCCGCAAGCTGCGCGACAAGGGCGTCGAGGTCCGCTTCGGCATCCACCCCGTCGCGGGCCGGCTGCCCGGGCACATGAACGTGCTGCTCGCCGAGGCGAAGGTGCCCTACGACATCGTCCTGGAGATGGACGAGATCAACGACGACCTCGCCTCCACGTCCGTCGTGCTGGTCATCGGGGCGAACGACACGGTCAACCCGGCGGCCATGGACGACCCGGGCAGCCCGATCGCCGGCATGCCCGTCCTGCGGGTGTGGGAGGCCAAGAATGTCGTCGTGTTCAAGCGTTCGATGGCCGTGGGCTACGCCGGGGTGCAGAACCCGCTGTTCTTCCGCGACAACACCTCGATGATCTTCGGGGACGCGAAGAAGCGGGTGGAGGACATCCTCGCGGCGCTGTAGAACCCCTGCCACGACGAACGAGCGGCACGTTCGCGCACTCCATGTGCGCGAGAGTGCCGCTCGTTCGTTTCCGGGGGCCTTCCCGACGACGGGTCAGACCGCCGCGAGCGACGACGCGCCCAGCGCCTCCGCGACCAGGCGGACCGACTGCCGGCGCTCGGCCGGGTCGTGGATCGCCGTCGTGATCATCAGCTCGTCGGCGTCGGCCTCGCGCGCCTTGCGGGCGAGGTCCTCGGCGACCTGCTCCGGGGTGCCGACCGACACCTTGGACGCCATCGAGCGGGCGATGTGCTCCTCGGCGGCGGACCAGTCGTGGGCCAGCGCCTCCTCCGGGCTCGGCAGCGGGCCGGGGTTGCCGGTGCGCAGACGGGCCATCGACAGCGCGTTGGCCCGGCCCAGGGCGTACGCCCGCTCCGGGTCGGGGTGCGCGATCGCGGCGGCACCCAGGATGACGTGCGGC
This sequence comes from Actinomycetospora sp. NBRC 106378, assembly GCF_030269685.1. GTDB lineage: Bacteria > Actinomycetota > Actinomycetes > Mycobacteriales > Pseudonocardiaceae > Actinomycetospora. Next base: position 835,897 of record NZ_BSTT01000001.1, on the reverse strand, counting down.
TCCTGCGCGCCCGAGGCCGTGCTCGGACGGAACGAGGACCGGTAGATGCGGGTGGCCTCGCCGGCGTCCGCGCCCCCGAAGTGACCCGCGTAGGCGTAGCCGGTGCCGAACGCCGCGGCGGCCTGGGCGCCGTAGTAGCTGGACCCGAGGATCCAGACCGGCGGCAGCGGCACGTCGTCGGGCGCCGCGACGATCCCGGCGAACGGGTGGTCGGCGCCGAAGCCGTCGACGTAGCCGCGCAGCTCGGCGAACTGGTCCGGGAAGTCGTCGGCGGTGAGCGCCTCGTGCGAGCGGCGCAGCGCGATCGCGGTGCGGGGGTCGGTGCCGGGCGCGCGCCCGAGGCCGAGGTCGACGCGGTCGGGGAACAGCCCGCCGAGCGCGCGGAAGGTCTCGGCCACCTTCAGGGGGCTGTGGTTCGGCAGCATGATGCCGCCCGAGCCGACGCGGATCGTGCTGGTCGCGCTCGCGACGGCCGCGATCATCACCTCGGGCGCGGAGCTGGCGACGCTCGCGATGCCGTGGTGCTCGGCGAGCCAGAAGCGGCGGTACCCGGCGGCCTCCGCGGTGCGGGCGAGCTCGACGGTGTCGTGCAGGGCCTGCGAGGCGGGCGAACCGGAGGGGACCGGGGAGAGGTCGAGAACCGAGATCGGGATGCCCATGCGAGGTGCAACGCACGGTCGGCGGCCCGTTGTTCCGGGCGCTCCGGGACGGACCCGGGCCGCCGACCGTGGTCGGTCAGCCCTCCGGGAGGTCCGGCATCCGCACCGCGCAGGCGTTCGTCGCCTCGGTGGTGATGCCGTCGAGGTCGGTGCGCACGGTCGCGTGGAACCGGCTCACCAGCTGGTCGAGGCCCACGGTGAAGGAGATCTCCATGATCTGCTTCGTGTCGAAGTGCTCCGCCAGCCTCTTGTAGATCTCATCGCTGATCGGCTGCATCCAGGTGGACGTCCGCGCGAACACGATGATCGCTTCCTCGGGGGGCGAGAACATGCCCTCCGGGAGCGGGTCGTCGAGGAGGTGGCTCATCTCCTCGTCGGTCAGACCCGATGCTCGACCGAGCACCACGTGGGTCGGGGTTCAATAGAAGCAGTTGTTCGCCATCGCGCTGGTCAGGTACGGGAGCTCCCGCATCCGCGCGGTGGGCAGCGAGTTGTCGAAGTACACCGTGGTGGCCAGCGCCATGAACTGCTCCATGGCCACCGGGTGATTCGACAGCGCGCGGTGCACGTTGAGCAGGCCCACGTCGGGCTGCGCGGCGTGCACGGCCTCCAGCAGCGCCTTGGCGTGCGGGTCGAGGCCGGGGTCTTCGGGGTTGTTGAGCGGGACGCGAGCCACGAGGGCTCCTTCCGGTCGGGTACGGCTGACCCCCCGATGCTGCGAAGCCGATGTTGCCCCGATGTTGCCCCCGGATCACGGCCGGGGCGTGAGCACCGTCAGCAGGTCGTCGCGGCCGAACATCCGCGCGGTGTCGACGGCCGTCGGGTGGCCGCCCAGCGGATCCGCACCCGCGTCGACCAGGGCCCGCACCACCTCGTCCTCGCCCCTGAACACGGCCCCCGCGAGCGGGGCCTGGCCCCGGTCGTTCACGCGGTCGACGTCCGCGCCCCGCGCGATCAGCACCCGGACCGCCGGGGCGTGCCCGTGGTAGGCGGCGAGCATGAGCAGGGTGTCGCCGGCGTCGTTCGTGAGGTTCACCGGCACCCCTGCGTCCACGTAGGCGGCGAGCGGGTCGGCGTCGCCCCGGCGGGCCATCTCGAACAGCCGCCCCGCGAGCTCGCTGACGTCGGCGGACGGCTCGCTCACGTGCGCGACAGCGGCGCCGCGGTGTCCGGGTCCGGCGTCGGGTCCGGGACGTCCTCGCCGTCGTCGTCGCGACCCCATCCGCAGTAGGGGCACCACGGCTCCACGCGGCGGTGCAGCACCGTCAGCACCATCGTGCCGAGGGGCAGGAGCAGCACGAGGTCGCCCCAGCCGGGCCGGAACAGCAGCCCGGCCACGACCCCGACGGCCGCGACGACGACGAGCACGGCGATGCCCGCCGTCGTCGTGGCCGAGTGGAAGAGCCGCAGCCAGCGCCGCCGGCGTTCGACGACCTGCGCCGGGTCGTCGGGGCTGTCGGCGATGCAGCGCAGGCAGAGCCGGTCGTCGTGGGCGAGGGTGAACAGCTGCACGACGATGAACACGAGCACCGCGCCGAGCGAGACCAGGGTCGCGTCGCGCGCGTCGGAGAAGCCCGCGACGATGGCCACCAGGATCAGCGGGCCGCCCACGAGCAGGGGCCGGTGGGCGATCGAGGCCCGGAACCGGACCAGCAGGGAGTCGCGACCCGCGTCGTCGCGGCTGCCCGCCACGGCGTCGTCCCCGTCGTGCGTGTGCCGGTCCACTCCGCGACCACCTCCCCGCTCGTCAAGGAAGCGTATGGCGCCGGCGGCCCGGTCGCGAGCGGCCACCCCGGTACGGGGCGGATCAGCCCCGGGCGAGGAGCAGGGGGACCCGCTGCTCCGCCGACGTCAGCGACCCGTGGTGGCCGACGAGCGCGGTCTCGCGGGGCTCGTTGCGCGAGCGCACCAGGGTCCAGTTCCCGCGCGCGGCGGCGACCACGTCACCGATGCGGCCCCGGGCCGTGTCGGTGACGACGGGGCCGAACCAGCCCCCGTCCACGGCCTCGTCCCGGGAGACGACCCACGCGGCGTCGGCGAGCTCGGCGCGCCAGGCGGCGAGGACGTCGTCGGCGGCGCCGGGCTGCGCGTGCACGTGGCGGACCCGGGTCTCCCCGGCCAGACGCCGGACGCCGCCGAGCAGGGCCGGGGTGTGGTCGAGGTCGACCTGCCAGCCCCGGTCCGTCGCGATCATCCCGTGGTCGGCCACGACGAGGAGGACCGCGCCCGGCCGCAGGCACTCGGCGATCGCGGCCACGAGCCGGTCCACCACCTGCAGCTGCATGCGCCACGGGAGCGACCCGGGGCCGTGCCGGTGGCCGATCGTGTCCAGGTCACCGTGGTAGGCGTAGACGAGCGCGCGCTCCTCGGGCTCCACCGCGAGGCCGTGCAGCACCTCGGCGGCGAGGTCACCGAGGGCGGACACCCCGTGGAAGCGCCCGCCGCGCAGCGCGGCCCGGGTGAGTCCGGAGCGCCGCTGCACCTCCGGCGCCACCTGCGTCACGGCGACGCCCGCACGCAGCGCCTGCTGCAGCACCGTCGGCCGGGGCTGGACCTGCTCGGGCGGGAGGTCGGCGATCAGGTCGACCGGGTCGGTCGCCCCGTGGGCGCACCAGCGCAGCGTGTTGAGGACGACGTCCGGCGCGGCCTCCGGCTCCGCGAGCGGGGGCACCGCCATCGAGTAGCCCTCGATGCCGTGCGCACCCGGCGTCAGGCCCGTCCCCAGCGACGTGAGGCTGACGGCCGTGGTGGCCGGGAAGCAGGCCGTGAGGCCGCGCGACGCCGCGCCGCGTGCCAGGTCGTGCAGGGCGGGCGCGTCGTGCGGGTGCGCGGCGAGCAGGTCGGCGCCCAGCCCGTCCACGAGCAGGACGCCGGCCGCGCTGACGTCGTCGCCGTGGCGGGCGACGCCGAGGGTGTCGGTGAAGCCCGGCACCCCCAGCGCCGCCGCCATCGAGGGCATGACCTCCGCGAGCGTGCCGTGCCCGTACGCCGGGAGGAACGGCACCTCGGTCATGGCGAGGGATCGTAGGGCGCGCTCCGCGCAGGTGAGCACCTACACCGAGGAGACCGCCTCCGGTGTCGTCGACTCCGGCACCCGCGTGGCGTGGTAGTCCTCCCCGCGGGTGCGGTCCGCGCCCTCGCGGGTCCCGGCCGCGCGCAGGGCGAGGGTGACGAGGGCGGCCACGACGAGGTTGCCGATCAGCGCGACGGCCCCCACGTAGATCTGCACCTTGGAGCCGTCGAACGGTGTCCAGCCGAACAGGTCCAGCTTGCCGAGCGCCAGGGCCGACCCGCCGAAGTGCTGCTTGCCGTTGGCGGGGTTGGGGATGCCGTAGAGCATGACCATGCCCCAGATCAGGCCGACCGCCCAGCCCGCGAGCAGCGCCCACCGGTGGAACCAGCGGGTGTAGAGCGCGATCGCCACCGCGGGCAGCGTCTGCAGGATGATCACGCCGCCGATGAGCTGCAGGTCGACGGAGAACTGCGGGTCCACGACGACGATGAACAGGACGGCGCCGACCTTCACGACGAGGGACGCGAGCTTGGCCTGGCGGGCCTCGTCGCGCGGGGTGGCGTCGCGGCGCAGGAACTCCTTGTAGATGTTGCGGGTCCAGAGGTTCGCCGCGGCGATCGACATGATCGCGGCCGGGACCAGCGCGCCGACCCCGATGGCGGCGAAGGCGACGCCCGCGAACCACGCCGGGAACTGGCCCGCGAACAGCGCCGGGACGATCGTGTTGGAGTCCGGCCGCCCGGTGGAGCCGTTGACGATCGGCTTGGTGCCCGCCGCGATCGCCACGTAGCCGAGCAGCGCGAGCAGGGCCAGCAGGAACGAGTAGGCCGGCAGCGCGGTCATGTTCCGGCGGATCGTGGCCCGGCTCGAGGAGGACAGCACGCCGGTCACCGAGTGCGGGTAGAGGAACAGGGCCAGCGCCGAGCCGAGGGCCAGCGTCGCGTACTGGAGCTGGTTGTTGGCGGTCAGCAGCGTCGACCCGGCGGGCTGACCCGTCGTCGGCGAGGGCTGCGAGAGCTTCGCGGCGCCGGCGTCGATGATCGCGCCGAACCCGCCGAGCTTGATCGGCAGGTAGATGATCGCGACGAGGATGACGATGTAGATCAGGACGTCCTTGACCACCGCGATCAGCGCCGGCGCCCGCAACCCGGACTGGTAGGTGTAGGCCGCGAGCACCACGAACGCGACGAACAGCGGCGCGTGCCCCCAGAACCCGGAGCCGTTGAGCCCGATGGTGCGCAGCACCGCCTCGAGCCCGGCGAGCTGCAGCGCGATGTAGGGCATCGTCGCGACGATCCCGGTGACCGCGATGGCCAGGGCCAGCAGCGGGGAGTCGTAGCGGCCACGGACGAAGTCGGCGGGCGTCACGTAGCCGTGGACCCGCGAGACCGACCAGAGGCGCAGCAGCGGCAGCATCACCAGCGGGAACGCGATGATCGTGTACGGCACCGCGTAGAAGCCGAGTGCGCCCGAGGAGAACAGCAGCGCCGGGATCGCGACGAAGGTGTACGCCGTGTAGAGGTCACCGCCGAGCAGGAACCAGGTGACCCAGGAGCCGAAGCGGCGCCCGCCGAGGCCCCACTCGTCGAGGTGCTCGAGGTCGTCGGCGCGCCGCCAACGGCTCGCCATGAACCCCATGACCGCGACGGCCACGAAGAGCAGCAGGAAGACGACGAGCTGGACGATCTGCGCGCCGGTCACCGGTCCCCCTCCATGGGTCGAGCTCCGCTGCGCTTCGTCTCCCCCTCCTCGTCGTCGTGCCGCGTGACGAGGTGGACCGTGAGCGTGCAGATGATGCCGATCGGGATGACCGCGATCTGGAACCAGTAGAAGAAGGGCAGGCCGAACAGGGTCGGCTCCGTCGCGTTGAACAGCGGCGTGATCAGGCTGATCAGCGGGACCAGCAGGAGCAGGTTCCAGGCGCGGAACCGGAAGTGCGGTCTCGCGGGTGCGGGATCCGGAGTCTCCGGGTCCGCGACGGATGACGACATCGGCAGTCCTCGTGGGCGTACGCGAGCGGTGGACGCGCGGATGTTAGGCGCGTCGACAGGTACGCACCAGGGCGTCTACCGCTGGGTCACGCTCTCCGTCCCGTTCGTCCGGTTCCGCTTCCGACGACGGGTCTCGCGCCAGATCAGCACGGCGGCGACGATCACGACGACGGGGACGGGGCCCCACGCGAGATAGCGGGCGACGGTCTCCAGCGACAGCGCGAACACGTAGCCCAGCAGGACGCATCCGCCGCCCCAGAGGATGCCGCCGACGGCGTTCCACGGCAGGAACGTGCGCAGGTAGGGCATGCGGGCCATGCCGGCCATGCCCGGGACGAGGGCGCGCAGCAGCGCGGTGCCGCGCCCGAGCAGCACCGCCTTCCCGCCGTGGCGGTTCAGGAAGTCCTCGGTGGCCTGCCAGCGGTGCTCGCCGACGAACCGGCCGGCGCGGGACGCCTGCAGCCGGGGCCCGAGGAGCCGGCCGACCTCGTAGCCGACCGAGTCGCCCGCGATCGCGCACAGGATCGCGACGACGATCATGGGGACGAGGCCGATGACGCCCTCGTGGGCGGCGAACCCGGCCACGAGCAGAGCCGTCTCGCCCGGCAGCACCACCCCGACCATCACGGCCGCCTCGGCGAACGCGAGACCGCCGGCGATCACGTACAGCCAGGCGCCGACGCTCTCGCCGACGCCGCGCAGGAACTCGAGCACGGCCACCATCGTGCCGCAGTCGCGGCAGGACCCGGCGTCGGGAACCCGCCCCAGGAACGAGCGAAGGGCCCCTCCGGTCGAATAGATCGACCGGAGGGGCCCTTCGCTCAGCTGTGGATCAGGCGGACAGCCGCTGCTTGAGCGCCTCGAGCTCGTCGCGCATCGAGGTCGGCAGGGAGTCGCCGATCTTGTCGAACCACTCCTCGATCAGGGGCAGCTCCTCGCGCCACTCGTCGAGGTCCACGCGCAGCGACGCCTCGATGTCCTCGCGCGGCTCGGAGAGTCCCTCGAGGTCGATCTGGTCGGCGCTGGGGACGTGGCCGATCGCCGTCTCGGTGGCGGCGGCGGTGCCCTCGAGCCGCTCGATGATCCACTTCAGCACGCGGCTGTTCTCGCCGAATCCGGGCCACAGGAAGCGGTTGTCCTCGCCCCGGCGGAACCAGTTGACGTAGAAGATCTTCGGCAGCTTGGTCACGTCGGCGCTCTTGCCCACGTTCACCCAGTGCTGGAAGTAGTCGCCGACGTTGTAGCCGAGGAACGGCAGCATGGCCATCGGGTCGCGGCGGACCTGGCCCTTGCCGCCCTTGGCCGCGGCGGTCATCTCGCTGGACATCGTGGCGCCCATGAAGGTGCCGTGCTGCCAGTCGAACGACTCGGTGACCAGAGGGATCGTCGTCTTGCGGCGGCCGCCGAACAGGATCGCCGAGATCGGCACACCCTGCGGGTCCTCCCACTCGGACGCGACGACGGGGCACTGCGAGATCGGCACCGTGTAGCGCGAGTTCGGGTGGGCGGCGGGCTTCGCCGAGCCCGGGGTCCACTCGTCGCCGGTCCAGGAGGTGAGGTGCTGGGGGTCGCCCTCCAGTCCCTCCCACCAGACGTCGCCGTCGTCGGTGAGCGCGACGTTGGTGAACAGCGCGTTCCCGTGCTCGATGGTGCGCATCGCGTTGGGGTTGGTGTTCCAGTTCGTGCCCGGCGCAACGCCGAAGAAGCCGTACTCGGGGTTGACCGCGTACAGCCGGCCGTCCTCGCCGAAGCGCATCCAGGCGATGTCGTCACCGACGGTCTCGGCGCGCCAGCCCGGGACGGTGGGCTGCAGCATCGCGAGGTTCGTCTTGCCGCAGGCCGACGGGAAGGCCGCGGCGACGTAGTACGCCTTGTCCTCGGGGCTGATCAGCTTGAGGATCAGCATGTGCTCGGCGAGCCAGCCCTCGTCGCGCGCCATCACCGAGGCGATGCGCAGCGCGTAGCACTTCTTGCCGAGCAGGGCGTTGCCGCCGTAGCCGGAGCCGAAGCTCCAGATCTCCCGGGTCTCCGGGAAGTGGCTGATGTACTTCGTCTCGTTGCAGGGCCACGCCACGTCGGCCTGGCCGGGCTCGAGCGGCGCGCCGAGGGAGTGCAGCGCCGGCACCCACTCCGTGCCGGGCTCCTCGAGGCGCGCCTGCACCTCGGCGCCCATGCGCGTCATGATGTGCATCGAGACGACGACGTAGGGGCTGTCGGAGATCTCGACGCCCAGCTTCGGCGACTCGGCGTTCGTCGGGCCCATGCAGAACGGGATGACGAACATCGTCCGACCACGCATGCACCCGCGGTACAGCTCGGTCAGCGTGGCCTTCATCTCGGCCGGGTCCATCCAGTTGTTCGTGACCCCGGCGTCCTTGGGGTCGACCGAACAGATGAAGGTGCGCTCCTCGACCCGGGCGACGTCATCGGGGTCGGACGCGGCGTGGAAGGAGTTCGGCTTCTTCTCCGGGTCCAGCCGGGTGAAGGTGCCGGCCTCCACCAGCTCGTCGGTGAGGCGCGTCCACTCCTCCGGCGAACCGTCGCACCACACCACCCGGTCGGGCGTGGTGAGCTCGGCGACCTCGGCCACCCACTCCAGCACCTCGCGGCGCTGCAGCGGCGGGTTGTCGAGCCCAGGGATGGTCGGTGCGGCCGTCATGCGTCGTGTCACTCCTCGTTCGCCGGTCAGTGTCGAGCGACGACCCGGGGTCGTCACGCAACGGGGTCACGGCCTGGTGCACCGGCGTGCGGGCAGTCGGGCGGCCGGAACACATCGCCGTGTGGCCCCGTCGGAGTACTTCGACGTTAACGACAGATGTTGCACACGGAACCGCCACCGGGTGTTCGAGGCACCACTTCCACGATCAAGCTGAACGATTCAGGCCCGGAGGGCCCTGACCAGGGCCGGAAGGACCTCACCGAGAGGTGACGCGAGCCGCACCGCGGCCATGTCGTCCGCCCTGCTCGGCCCGGCGGTGACGATCGCGACCGGGGTCCCCGACCGGGTGGCGGCCCTCGCGAACCGCAGGCCGGACATCACGGCGAGTGACGACCCCAGGACCACCAGGGACCGCGCCTGCGCCACGAGGTCGAAGCACCGGTCGACCCTCGGGCGCGGCACGGACTCGCCGAAGAACACCACGTCGGGCTTCAGCGGGCCGCCGCCGCACGCCGGGCAGGCGACCATCGTGAACGCCGCCTCGAGCTCCGGGGGGAGCTCGACGTCGCCGTCCGGGTTGACCTGGGTCTCGCGCAGACCCGAGACCGCGGCGTCGAACTCGGGGTTCACCCGCGCGAGCTCGGCCTGGACCGCTCCCCGGTCGAGCTCCGCCCGGCAGGCCAGGCAGACCACCCGCGCCAGCGCCCCGTGCAGCTCGACGACGTCCCGGGCGCCGCCGGCCTGGTGCAGGCCGTCGACGTTCTGGGTGATCACGCTGCCGATCAGGCCGCAGCGCTGCAGGGCCGCGACCGCCTCGTGTGCGGGGTTGGGGCGGGCGCGCTCGATCTGCGGCCAACCCACGTGGCTGCGGGCCCAGTACCGGTGACGGGCCGCCGGGTCGTGCACGAACGCCTCGTAGGTCATCGGCGTGTGGCGGCGGGCGGCGCTCGACGGGCCCCGGTAGTCGGGGATGCCGGAGTCGGTCGACATCCCGGCCCCGGAGAGCACGCAGACCCCGCCGGCGCCCACGAGCGCGGCGAGGTCGTTCAGCTCGCCGCGCAGGGGGACCTCGGCGTCCCAGCTCTCCTGCAGCACCGAGCCGGGATAGCGCATGACGACCTTGCCCACGGATCCATGGTGCCCCACCGGCCCGCGGGCGTCGGGTCGGCCGAGGGGCCGGGGTCAGGCGAGGCCGGAGCGCGGCCGCGCGATCACGCGCAGGATCGCGACGATCACCGCGCCGATGACGAGCCACGCGATCGCGGGGATGCCGTAGGACAGCACCAGCTGCACGGTCCCGTCGCCCACCTCGAAGAGGTTCGCGAGGCCCAGCGTCAGCGAGTCCGCCGCGTTCGCCACGAACTGCGTCAACCCGTTGTCGGGGTTCGCGCCGAGGATCCGGAGCACGATGTGCAGGGCGAGGATGACGGCGAACAGCCCGGTGACGAACCGGACGATCCCGGCCACGAGGCCGAGCAGGCCGCGGGCGGCGCCCGTGACGGGGTTGCCGGAGCGGGGGCGGCGGTCGAGGTCGGCCATGTGGGTGGTGTTCCCGTTCCGGAGGCACGATGCGCGTCCGTCTCGTCACGAGTCGGTCACGGCCAGGCCCGCGTGTACACCACGTGGACCAGCGGCTACTCCTCCCCGTGCCCACCACCCCCGCACTCCCCACCCGCCACCGCTCGGTCTGGCTCGACCGCGACCTGCCCACCTACCCGGCCCTGCGCGGTGACCTCCGCGTCGACGTCGCCGTCGTCGGCGGCGGCATCACCGGCCTGACGACGGCCGTCGCCCTGCACCGCGCGGGCTGCACGGTCGCGGTGCTGGAGGCCCGCCACCTCGGGGCGGTCGCGAGCGGGAACACCACGGCGAAGGTGTCGGTGCTGCAGGGCACGCGGGCCTCGACGCTCGCGCAGCGCCACCCGCAGGAGGTGGTCGACGCCTACGTCGCCGCCCACCGTGCCGGCCTGGACTGGCTCGCCGCGCGGGCCGAGGGCGTCGACTGCGGCTTCGAGCGTGCTCCGGCGGTCACGTTCTCGACGGCGGGTCGGGACTCCGCCGGGGCCCGCGCGGTCCGCGCCGAGGCGGACGCCCTGCGCGCCGCGGGCCTGCCGGCCACCCTGGACGCCGGGCTGGACCTGCCGTTCGCGGTGTCCCAGGCGGTCACGCTGGACGACCAGGCGCAGTTCGACCCGGTGCCCTACCTGCACGACCTCGCCCGGGAGCTGGTCGACGCGGGGCAGCCGGTCCACGAGGGGACCCGGGTGCGGTCGGTGTCGCTCGGTGCCTCGCTCGGGGCGACGCCGGAGCTCCGGACCGCCCACGGCCGGGTGCTCGCCGACCGGCTGGTGCTCGCGACCGGCATCCCGGTGCTCGACCGTGGCCTGTACTTCGCCCGGCTGGAGCCCGCCCGGTCCTACGCCCAGGCGATGCGGGTGCGCGACCCGGACACCCTGCCGGGCGGCATGTACCTCTCCGCGGACTCGCCGACCGTCTCGATCCGCACCGTCGTCGTCGACGGCGAGCGCCTGCTGCAGACCGGCGGGTTCGGTCACCGCGTGGGCACCGACACGCCGATGGCACAGCACGAGCGCGACCTCGCGGCGTGGAGCGCCCGCCGCTGGCCGGTCGCGGAGATCACCCACCGCTGGTCCGCCCAGGACTACCAGCCCGAGGACGGCCTGCCCTTCGTCGGGCCGATGCCGCTGCAGCCGCAGGTGCTCGTCGCGACGGGGTTCGCGAAGTGGGGCATGACCGGCGGCACCGCGGCCGGGCTCGCGCTCGCCGACCACGTCGCCGGCCGCGACAACCCGTGGGCCCCGACCTTCGCCGCCGACCGCGCGCCGGAGCTGCGGTCGGTGCCGCAGCTCGCCCGCGCCAACGGGCAGGTCGCGAAGTACCTCGCGACGGGGTGGGCGAAGCCCGACCTGCCGTCGGGGAAGCCCCTGGCGGAGGGCGAGGGCCGGGTCGAGACGTCGGTGCGGGGCAAGGTCGGCCGCTGCCGGGTCGGCGGTGTCGAGCACGAGGTCGGCGCGGTGTGCCCGCACCTCGGCGGCATCCTCGCCTGGAACGACGCGGCGGCGAGCTGGGACTGCCCGCTGCACGGATCGCGGTTCGCCCCGGACGGCACCGTGCTGGAGGGGCCGGTCACCGAGGACCTCGGCGCGCCGCCCGGGCTGACCCGGGTGATCGCGCCGCGCAGCTAACTGGCCTGCGACACCGAGGACATGTTGAAGTCCGGGATCCGCAGCGGCGGCATCGCGGCGCGGGTGAACCAGTCCTTCCACTCCCGGGGCAGCGTCAGCTCGGTGGCGCCCGCCTCGGTGGTGCGGCGGACGAGGTCCAGCGGCGACTCGTTGAAGCGGAAGTTGTTCACCTCGCCGACCACCTCGCCGTCCTCCACGAGGTAGACCCCGTCGCGGGTCAGCCCGGTGAGCAGCATCGTCTCCGGGTCGACCTCGCGCATGTACCAGAGGCAGGTCAGCAGCAGGCCGCGGCGCGTGCCCGCGACGAGGTCGGACACCGAGGCGTCGGACCCGCCGGTGAGCAGGAGGTTGTCCGACGGCGGGGCGAACCGGGTGCCGAACTCCGCGGCAGCGGCACGCGGGTAGGCCAGCTCGTGCACCGCGCCGTCGCGCAGCCAGTCCACCCGACGCGTGCTCGCTCCGTTGTCGAACACCGACACCTCGTCGCCGGAGGAGGTGGTGGCGAGCACCGGCTCGTAGCGCAGCGTCGGGAAGCCGGGGGCGTCCGGGTCGCCCGCCAGCGTGAGCGGCAGATCGGTGAGCTGCTCGCCGACCCGGGTGCCGCCGGCGCGCGACAGGGCGCTGCGGCCCTCCTGCGCGGGCCGCCCGCCCATCGACCAGGCCAGGTAGATCATGAAGTCGCTGACCGCGGACGGCGGCAGGATCGTCTCGTAGTGCCCCGCCTCCAGCGTGATCCGCCGCCGGCCCCAGGCCAGCCGTCCGCGGAGGTCGCCGAGCAGGGCCGGGAGGTCCACGTCGGTGAAGTCGCGCGTCGAGGTGCCGCCCCAGACCGAGCCGGCCGCCGACTTGAGGTTCACCTCGACCGCCCCGCCGGGCTCGGTCCAGCGCCGCCGTACCCCGGCGGACGTGGCGAGCCAGGTGGTGGTCACGTGGTGGTCGGCGAACCCGGCGCTGCGGTCGGTCCCGAAGGAGTCGCCCAGGGCGGCGGCGAGGTCGCCGAACACGCCGATCGAGGTCTCGGCCGCCGGGTCGTCGAACGGATCGGCCGGACCGGTCGGTGGCGGCAGCTCCGCGGCGTCCCGGGAGGCCCCGGCGTCCTCGGCGGCGCGGACCGCGGCCCGCACCGCGTCGGTGAGCCGGGCGTCGGCCTCCGCGCCGCCCGCCAGCAGCGAGTCGGGCGCCGACACGCGGACCACGCCCGCGCCGGTGCCCCCGCCGGCGAGGGGGACGAGCAGGACCAGCCCGAGCGTGCGGTCGGTGGTGGCCCCGTTCGTCGTCATGGTGGAGTTCGCCCAGCGCAGGACCACCTCGCTGGTCTCGCGCAGGATCACCGCGGCGCCGGCGTCGGGACGGATGCGGCCCGCGGTCTGCAGGGCCCGCTCGACGAGGCTCATCGGGCACCCTCGCTCGCGGTGTTGAGGACGTTGATGCCGCGGAACAGCGCCGACGGGCAGCCGTGGCTGACCGGCGCGACCTGCCCGGGCTGGGCCTTCCCGCAGGTGAACGCGCCGCCGAGGCGCCAGGTCGACGGGCCGCCGACCGCCTCCAGCGCGCCCCAGAAGTCGGTGGTGGTCGCCTGGTAGGCGACGTCGCGGACCTGGCCGGCCAGGGCACCGTCGCGGATCCGGTAGAAGCGCTGGCCGGTGAACTGGAAGTTGTAGCGCTGCATGTCGATCGACCAGGACCGGTCGCCCACCACGTAGATCCCGTCGTCGACGCCGGTGATCAGGTCGGCGGTGCTCACGTCGGTCGCCGCGGGGGTGATGGACACGTTCGCCATCCGCTGGAGCGGGACGTGCTCGGCGGAGTCGGCGTAGGCGCAGCCGTTCGAGCGATCGAGCCCGAGGCGGGGCGCGAAGGAGCGGTCGACCTGGTAGCCGACGAGCACGCCGTCGCGGATGAGGTCGAACTCGCCGGTCGCGACCCCGTCGTCGTCCCAGCCGACGGAGGCGAGCCCGTGCGGCACCGTCCGGTCACCGGTCACCTGCAGGACCTCGCTGCCGTAGCGCAACGTGCCGAGGAGGTCCGGGGTGGCGAAGCTCGTCCCGGCGTAGTTCGCCTCGTAGCCGATCGCGCGGTCGTACTCGGTGGCGTGCCCGATCGACTCGTGGATCACCAGCCACAGGTTGGTGGGGTCGATGACGAGGTCGGTGGGGCCGCCCTCGACGCTCGGGGCGCGCAGCTTCTCGGCGAGCAGCTCCGGCAGCTCGGCGAGCTCGGCGTCCCAGTCCCATCCGGTGCCGGTGAGGTACTCCCACCCGCGGCCGGCCGGGGGCGCCACCGTGCGCAGCGACTCGAATCCGCCGGCGTCGCGGTCGACCGCGGTGACGCTCACGCCGGGGTCGACCCGCACCCGCTGCTGCGTGGTGACGGTCCCGGCGAGGTCGGCGTAGAACGTCTGCTCCTTGACCTCCAGGCAGCTCGCCTCGACGTGGTCGACACCGGGCGCGGCGAGCAGCGCCGAGGAGCGTTGCGCCAGCAGCCCGATCCGGTCGCCCTCGGGCACGTCGAACGGGTCGAGCTCGTAGTCCGAGACCCACGTGACGTCCGGGTGTACGGGCTCCGGGGCGAGCTCGACGGTCTCGCGGGCCACCGCGGCGAGCGTCGTCGCGACCTCCAGGGCGCGGCGGGCGGTGGCGGCCGCCGTCGAAGGGGTGACGTCGACGTGTGCGGCGAACCCCCACACCCCGCGGCGCAGCACGCGGACGGCGAGTCCGACCCGGTCGGTGTCCGAGGAGCTGACCACCCGGGCGTCGCGCAGCTCGAGGGCGCGGCTGCGGAGGCGGTGGACGCGGACGTCGGCGTGCTCGGCGCCGGCGTCGCGTGCCACCTGGAGGGCGGCGTCGGCGACCGGCCGCAGCGGGAGGGCGAGGAAGTCCGGGTCGACGGGGCGCGCGCCGGTGAACACGCGGCGACGGTAGCGGCCCCGGCGCGTCTCAGCCGTCCGTCCCCCGTCGCTCCGCTCGCCCTACCCGCGCACCCACGCCCCGGTGCGCGGGTCGATCGACGGTGCGGGCGGGGGCGGCGCGCCCCACGGCCGCTCCTCGACGTGGACCGCGCCGTCGGCGTGTCGGGCCGTGACGACCCCCTCGGGGCCCACCCGGGTGACCACGTCGGCGTGCCCGTCGTGGTCGAGGTCGGTGGCCAGCACCAGCCCGTCGCCCCAGGGAGCGACCGTGGTGTCGGCGGTGCCGTCGCCGTCGGAGTCGACGGTTGCGGCGGCGAGGAGGGGCGCGCCCGGCAGCAGGTCGCCGGTGGCGAGTACGGGCGTGGGTGGCGGGTGCGGGAAGGTCACCGGCTCCTGCGGCCCGACCTCGTCCTCGGTCATGGCCACCGACGGTAGGAGGTCGACGCCGACCGTGGGGCCGGTTCGGGAGAACTCAGCCCGCCGCCAGGGCCGTCGCGACCCGGTCCAGCACCGCCTCCGCCCGCGCAGTGACGGCGGTCCGGTCCCGGTGGCGGGGGTCGGTGAGCTGCCCGGCGACGGCCGCGAGCTCGGCGTCGAGCCAACGTCCGTGCTCGTCGAGGGCACGGTCCAGCGCGAGCGTGATCTCGCGGTCGGCCACGATCAGCGCCTCGGAGAGGACCCGCTCGAGGTCGGTCCGCGCCTGCCCGAGCGCCTCCGCCAACCACGCCCGCGCGTGCGCCCGGTCCGCCGCCCGGCGCCGGACCCGCGCCATCCAGCCCGCCGCGCCGAGCCCGATCCCCACCGACACCGGCACCAGCGCCGCCCCGATCACCGGAGCCACGGGCACGGCGAGCAACGGCAGTAGGGCGAGCCGGGAGAGGCCGAGCCCGCCGGTCGCCCCGGCCACGACGAGCATCCGGTCGGCCGGTCGCGGCGCGCTCGCGGGGACCGCCGGCGCGGCCGCGGGCGCGGGGATCCGGAGCCCCGCGAGCTCGGCGGGCGGCAGGAGGCCCGCGAGGGTCCCGACGACGAGGTCCCGCAGACGCTCACCGAGCGCCGCCACCACCGCGGCGGCGACCGTCTCCAGGTCACGGGCGAGGTCGGCCTCCACCCTCGCGAGGTCGCGGCGCGACGCCCGGTCGATCCGGTCCCGGTGGGTCGTGGCGAGGGCGCGGACCCGTCGTCCGAGGTCGTCGACGACGGCCACCCGCGCGGCGGCGAGCTCCGAGCGCCAGCGCACGTGGTGCTCGCGCCGCAGCGCGGTCCGGGCCGACTCCAGCGTCGCCCGACGTCGACGCAGGTCGGGAGCCGTCGCGGCGTCCCCGACCGACCGGAGCGCGGTCACCGCGGCGCGCACCGCGTTCGTCTCGTCGAGCATCCGCCGTCTGCGGGCGACGAGGTGGTGGAGGTGCTGCTGCAGCGGGGCGAGGCCGGCCCGTCGCCGGAGGGGCTCGCCGTCGGTGCCGGTACCCCGGGCCGCGGCGGCCAGCCCCGGGGCGACCGGGAACCACGGGGCGTCGGCCAGCCGCGGGACGCGCTCGGCGACCAGGTCCCGGTCGGCCTCCAGCACGGTGCGCCACCCGCGGTGTGCGTCCGTGCCGGCCAGCGCGAACACCACGGCCTGCACGGCGCCCGCCGCCACGTCGAGCCGGTCGAGCTCGTCGTGGTCGAGCGGTGCCCCGGCCCCGGCGACCACGAGCAGCGCCGAGGCCGGGCCCGCCGTCCAGTCCCCGGAGGGCGACCGGCGTGGCAGGAGGAGGTCCAGCTCCTCGAGCAGGGGGACGTCGACCTCCGCGGGGCCCAGCCGGTCGAGGTCCGCCGGGAGGCCGGCGGGATCGAGGTCGACCAGGGCAGCCGCGAGGGCCCGCCGGCCCCGGCCCGGCGCGCCCACGAGGGCGACGGCGGGGCGATCCCCGGAGGCCCCGCGGCCTCGGGCAGCGGGAGGCCCCGGCGTCGATGCCCCGGTGCCGGCGAGGGCCCGGGCCAGCTCGCGCCGGGCGGCTGAGATCTCCTCGGGGAGCGAGGCCCAGGGACCACTCACCGGATGAGCTCGCCCCACAGGCGGGCCCACCCGCGGTGGACGGTGGTGGCGACGTCGGCCCGCGCGGGCGGGGTGCCCCACGTGGCGTAGCCGCGCCAGGCCGCGGCCCGCCGGGCGGCGTGCCCGGCGAGCTCGGTCGGGGAGGTGAGCCCGAGCCGCCGGGCGAGGTCGGGCGCCGGGGCGGCGAGCAGGTCGAGGTCGGCGGCGAGGTCCTCGGGCAGGGGCAGGGCCCCGCTGCCGTGGCGGGCGGCCGCCTCGACCAGCTCGCGGTCGAGGTGGACGGGGCGGGCGCTGAGCTCCTCGAGGAGGTCGGTGAGCAGGACGAGGTCGCGATCGGCGGTGGGTCCGGCCGTCCCGCGTCGGCGGTCCGCCCGCAGCGCGGCGCGCTCGGCCTCCGCGAGGGCCGCGACGCGCCGTTCGGCGGCGACGGTCGCGAGCAGGTCCGCCCGGGCGCGCACCTCGGTGCGCAGCCGGTCGACGACCCGGTCGAGACCGGAGGCGGCGAGCAGGGCGGCACACACGTCGCCGACCCCGGCGTCGGGCCGTTCGCGCAGCAGGGTCAGGGCGAGCCCGACGCCGCGCCGGTCGAGCAGGTCGAGCAGCCGGGTGCGGACGGCGGCGGGGACGGCCAGTGGGGCGCCCGTGAACAGCTCGGGGTCGGCCAGGGCGGCGTCGGTGCCGGGGTCGGCGGCGAGGGCCCGCAGCGCGGCGACGTCCGCGGTCACCAGCGCACCGGTCACGGCCGTCTCGGCGAGCAGCCCCACGACGGGGGTCACCGCTCCGACCTGCGCGCCGAGCCGGTGGGACAGGGCGTCGGCCACCGCGGCCGCGTCGGCGGCCGGCCCCACCGTGTCGGCCCGGCCGAGCACCGCCACCACCCCCGCCGGACCGTGTCGCGCGGCGTCGGCGAGCCCCGCGACGTCCCCCGGGCGCGCGGCGGCCGGCAGGACCACGAGAGCGGCCTCCGCGGCGTCGGCGGCGCCCCGGGCGGGTCCCCGCGGCCGGCGGGCGGAGCCGGCGCCGGGGGTGTCGACCACGGTGAGGCCGTCGAGCGCCTCGCTGGTGAGGGAGACGAGCAGGTGGTCGACGTCCGCGGGGTCGACGCCGAGCCGGTCCCCGACCGCCGCGGGCACGCGGCCGCCCTCTGCCAGCGGCAGCGGGCGGCGGGTGCCGTCGGCGAGCACCACGTCGAGGCGGTCGACCGGCCCGCGGACGTAGCGGGCGGTCAGCCGGGTGCACTCACCCGCCCCGGTGGGCGCGACCCGGCGGCCGACCAGCGCGTTGACCAGGGTCGACTTGCCGGAGGACACCGGTCCCGTGACCACGATCGCCGGCGTGGCGACCGCCCGGGCCGCCACCGTGTCCAGGGCGTCGGCGATCGGCAGCGCGACGGCGGGCGAGATCGTCCGGCAGCGCCGTGCCGTGTCCTCCGCCCACCGACCCACAGGGCGCAGGGTAGGGAGCCCGCGCGCTCCGTGGGGGCGGAACGGGCGGACCGGTGGCCCCACCCGTCACATCCGTGGCGGGATCACGCGCGCGTCGGGTTTCGTCCCGTCGCCGATCAGGGGATTCTGGACCCCGACCGGGGGCGTCCCGGGCATTGACGGAAGGGCTCCGCCGTGGCCTCCAGCGCCGATACCGGCACCTACCTGCTCGTGGTCGCCGTCGGCACCATCCTGGCCGTCGTCGTCGGCATGGTCCTGCAGCGCTCCGGGCTCGGTTTCCTGCGCGAGGTGTTCGACGACCGGGACGCGGCGCAGTCGGTGAGCCGCCTGCTCACCGTCGCCTACTACCTCGTGGCGGTCGGCTTCATCGCCCTCATGTCGACCTGGGACCCCATCGAGATCGCGGGGACCGTGCAGTACGTCGTCACCAAGATCGGCTCGATGCTGGTCTTCCTCGGCATCCTGCACGTGGTCACGCTCGCGATCCTCGCCCGGATCCGGAACAACAACCGGGTGCAGCAGATGGCGGCCAACCTGCGCGGCGGCAACCGACGGCCGCGCGACAACCGCGGGCCCACGCAGGCGATCGAGTCGAACGGCTCCTGACGCCCGTCGCCCCGCGGTGCTCCCGCCGCTCCGTCCGTCCGTGCCCGATGTGAGGATCGACCCGTGCCAGCAGGAGACGTCACGGGGCTCGACCGACGACGCGGGATCGTCAGCTTCGCCGACCGCGGCGGGCGGGTGACCCCCGGTCAGCAGCGGGCCTGGGACCGTGCGTGGCCGCAGTACGGGCGCGAGCTCGCCGACCTCGGCGACGTCCTCGACGCCGACGGGCACCTCGACGCCGCTCGGTGGTTCGGCCGGACCGCGCCGCTGCGCCTCGAGATCGGTTCCGGCATGGGGGAGACCACGGCCGCGCTGGCGGCCGCGGAGCCCGACGCGGACCACGTCGCCGTCGAGGTCTACCCGCCCGGGCTCGCCCAGCTCCTGATGCGCATCGAGGCCGCGGAGCTGGAGAACCTCCGGTTGCTGCGCGGCGATGCCGTGGTGGTGCTGCGCGACCACGTCGCCCCGGACTCGCTGGACAACCTCCGCGTCTACTACCCCGACCCCTGGCCCAAGCGCCGCCACCACAAGCGCCGCATCATCCAGCCGGAGACCGTCGCGCTCATGGCCTCCCGGCTGCGCCCCGGTGCCGTCCTGCACCTGGCCACCGACGTCGCCGACTACGCCGAGTGGATGCTCGAGGTCACCGACGGCGAGCCGACGCTGCAGAACCCCCACGGCGGCTTCGCGCCGCGCCCCGCGTGGCGGCCGCGCACGAAGTTCGAGACCCGCGCCGAGCGCGAGGGCCGACCCAGCCGTGACCTGCTGCTCGTCCGCACGGGGGAGGCGTCGTGATCATCCGGTACGACGACGGCGGGCGCCGCTCCCGGGAGGAGCGCAGCGACGGGGGAACGCGACGGACGCGTCGGCGACGGGCCGTTAGAGTCGACAACGTGTCACCCTCCCCCGCGCCCTCCCCGGCCGATCTCGCGCACGCGACGGGCCCGGTGACGCTGGCCGGCGGGAGCCACCCCGACGTGGACGTCGACGCCGCCGTGCCCGCCCCGACGCCCCGGACGCTGCTCGTCTGGGACGCGCCGAACATGGACATGAGCCTCGGCTCGCTGCTCGGGGCACGGCCGACGTCGGCGTTCCGGCCGCGGTTCGACGCGGTCGGTCGCTGGCTGCTCGGGCTCGCCGGGCCGGAGGGCCTGGCCGAGGCCACGGTGTTCACCAACGTCGTCCCCGGGTCGACCGAGATCGTGCGCCCCTGGGTCGAGGCGCTGCGCAACGTCGGGTTCGCCGTCTTCGCCAAGCCGAAGACCGCCGAGGACTCCGACGTCGACGACGACATGCTCGCCCACATCGCGGCGCGCAACGCCGAGGGCGGCCTCGAGCACGTGGTCGTGGCCTCCGGCGACGGGCGGGCCTTCCGCGAGCCGCTCGAGGCCCTCGTCGAGCAGGGCATCCGGGTCACCGTGATCGGGTTCCGCGAGTACGCCGCCTTCGCCGTGGCGTCCGAGGTCGTCGGCTTCCTCGACCTCGAGGAGATCGACGGCGTCTTCCGCGAGCCCCTGCCGCGCGTCAGCCTCGACACGCTGCCCCCCGGTGGTGCGTGGCTGCAGCCGCTCCGGTCGCTGCGGTCGTTGCTGGACCGGTAGCCCGCGTTGCGTGGCAGGAAAGCGTCGTTCCTGTCGCCCAGTGGCAGGAACGCCGCATCGTCAGGTGGGATGGTCCGCGTGGACCTGCCGGAGCACTGGGGTACCACGGCGGCCGAGCGTGCGCGCCGCACCCCGGCCGACGACCTCGTCGCACGTCCGACCGACCGCTGGACCCGCGGCGCCACCAGCACGGCCGACCCCGCCGTGCTGTGGCGGTGGCTGTGCCAGCTCACCGTCGCGCCGTACAGCTACGACCTGGTCGACAATCTCGGACGCCGCAGCCCCCGCACCCTGACGCCGGGCGCCGACGACCTGGCCGTGGGACAGCGGCTGCTGATCGTCTTCGTGATCGACTCGTTCGTCGCCGGCGAGCACCTGACGATCCGGCGCCGGACCACCACCGGCCCGGTGGGCGAGTTCGCGGTGACCTACGCGGTGCACGACGACCCGGCGGGCTCGCGACTGACCGCGACCGTCGTGCTCGACGGGACCCACCCCGTCGTCGGGAAGGCGCTGGCGTGGGGCGACCTGGTGATGATGCGCCGGCAGCTGACCCTTCTGTGCGACCTCGCGGGGCGTTGATCAGACTGACCGCATGACCGCGCGCCGTCTCGCCGCCCCGCTCGTCCTGACCTGCGACGGCCCACCCGTGCCGCTGCGGGACGCGGTGGTGGACGTCGACGACGCCGGCCGGATCAGCTATGTCGGACCGGCGGCGGACGCCCCGGCGACCGACGCGCCGACGACACACTTCACCGGCCTGCTGATGCCGGGTCTGGTCAACACGCACGCGCACACCCCGCTCGCCCTGCTGCGCGGGATGGGCGGGGACCTGCCCCTCATGCGCTGGCTCACCGAGGTGGTGTGGCCGGCGGAGGCGCGGCTGGACGCCGCCGACGTGCGCGTCGGGATGCTCGCGGGCGGGGCGGAGATGCTGCGCCACGGCGTCACCACCTCGACCGAGATGTACTTCTGGGCCGACACCGTCGTCGAGGCCGTCCTCGAGCTCGGGTCCCGGGTCGTCATGACCCCGGGGATCATCACCGCCCCCGGCATGGACCGGCTCGGGACGTGGGAGCAGATGCGCGACGGGATCTCGACCTGGATCGACGCCGACGGCCTGCGGTTCGGCCCCGGCGAGCGGGTCGAGCTCGGGTACGGCGCGCACTCGGCCTACACGCTCTCCGCGGAGGCGGTCGCGACGACGGCGGCCGCGGCCCGCGAGCGCGGGGCGCTCCTGCACATCCACGTCGCGGAGGCGGTCGGCGAGGACGACGAGGTCCGCGCGGTCTACGGCTCGGTCCCCGCGATGCTGGAGACGACGGGCAGCCTGGGCGGTCGGGTGCTCGCGGCGCACTCCATCCAGATGTCCGACCAGGACCTCGAGATCTTCGCGCGGCACGACGTCGCGGTGGCCCACTGCCCCGGCTCCAACGCGAAGCTCGCCGCGGGCGTGGCGCGGGTCGGGGACATGCTGACGGCGGGCCTGCGGGTCGGGCTCGGCACGGACTCCCCGGCGTCGAACGACGACCTCGACCTGTGGGAGGAGCAGCGGCTCGCCTCGCTGTTCGCGCGGCAGCGCGGGGCCGACGCCACGGCCCTCACCGCGGCCGACGTCCTCCTGCTCGCGACGGCGGGTGGTGCCGACGCGCTGGGGCGCGACGACCTGGGGCGGCTGCGGGCCGGGGCGTGGGGCGACGTGGTGCACGTCGACCTCGACGACCCGGCGTTCGTCGACCCGGACGACCCGGCGCAGCTGGTGTCGAACCTCGTCTGGTCGTCCGGCTCGCGCTCGGTGCGCGACGTGTGGGTGGCGGGCGACCCGGTGCTTGCCGACCGGGTGCCGGTGCGGGTCGACCCGGCCGAGATCCTCACCGCCACCCGCGCGGCGGGGCGGCGCATCAAGGGCTGAGCGGCCCGTCCGGACGGGTGCGCCACGTCACGTCCCGTGGCAATCTCGCGCCCATGAGTGGCGAGTACCGGCAGGCCTACGACCGCAGCATGACCGACCCCGACGGCTTCTGGCGCGAGGCCGCCGCCCTCATCGACTGGTACACCGAGCCCGAGACGATCATGGACGCCTCGGCGCTCCCGTTCTCGCGGTGGTTCGCAGGCGGCGAGCTGAACACCTGCCACAACGCCCTGGACCGGCACGTCGACGCCGGGCGGGGCGACCAGGTCGCGCTGATCCACGACTCGCCGGTGACCGACTCGCAGCAGCGGTTCACCTACGCCGAGCTGCGCGACCTCGTGGCGCGGTTCGCGGGGGTGCTGCGCTCGGTCGGCGTCGGCAAGGGCGACCGGGTGATCATCTACATGCCGATGGTCCCCGAGGCCGCGGTCGCGATGCTCGCCTGCGCGCGGCTCGGGGCGGTGCACAGCGTGGTGTTCGGCGGGTTCGCCGCCCGCGAGCTCGCCGTGCGCATCGACGACGCCACGCCGTCGGCGATCGTGTCCGCCTCGTGCGGCATCGAGGGCAGGCGGATCGTCGAGTACAAGCCGCTGCTGGACCGCGCCATCGAGCTGGCCGAGCACGACCCGGGCCGCTCGATCGTGCTGCAGCGCCCGCAGTACGAGGCGCCGATGACCGACCGCGACCTCGACTGGGCCGAGGCGATGGCCGCCGCCGAGCCCACCGAGTGCGTCCCGGTGGCCGCCACCGACCCGCTCTACGTGCTCTACACCTCGGGCACCACCGGCAAGCCGAAGGGCGTGCAGCGCGACAACGGCGGGCACGCCGTGGCGCTGCGCTGGTCCCTGCCGGCGATCTACGACGTCGGCCCGGGCGAGGTCATGTTCACCGCCTCCGACGTGGGGTGGGTCGTCGGCCACTCCTACATCGTCTACGCGCCGCTGCTCACCGGAGCCACGACGGTGCTCTACGAGGGCAAGCCGATCGGCACCCCCGATGCCGGCGCGTTCTGGCGGGTCATCCAGGACCACCGGGTGAAGGCGCTCTTCACCGCGCCCACCGCCTTCCGCGGCATCAAGAAGGAGGACCCCGACGCCGTCCTCCTGCGCGACTACGACATCTCCTCGCTGCAGACCCTGTTCCTCGCCGGCGAGCGCCTCGACCCCGAGACCTGGATGTGGGCCTCGGAGAAGCTCGGCGTCCCCGTCGTCGACCACTGGTGGCAGACCGAGACGGGCTGGCCGATCGCGGCGAACCTGCGCGGGCTCGAGCCGATGGAGCTCAAGGCCGGGTCGCCGTCGGTGCCGTGCCCGGGCTACCAGGTGGACGTGCTCGACGTGGACGGCACGGAGCTGCCCCGCGGCGAGGAGGGCGCCATCGTGATCAAGCTGCCGATGCCGCCGGGCTGCCTGCAGACGCTGTGGGAGGACGACGAGCGCTTCCGCGAGTCGTACATGTCGCGCTACGAGGGCTACTACCTCACCGGCGACGGCGGCTACGTCGACGACGACGGCTACGTGTTCGTCATGGGCCGCACCGACGACGTCATCAACGTCGCCGGCCACCGCCTGTCGACCGGCTCGATGGAGGAGGTCCTCGCGGGCCACCCCGACGTCGCCGAGTGCGCCGTGATCGGCGTGCACGACGCCATGAAGGGCCAGGTCCCGCGCGGGTTCGTCGTGCTCAAGTCGGGTGTGACCCGCGGCGAGGACGAGATCGCGCCGGAGCTCGTGGCGCTGGTCCGCAACGAGGTGGGTGCGGTCGCGTCGTTCAAGAACGTCGCCGTCGTGCCGGCCCTGCCGAAAACCCGCTCGGGCAAGGTGCTGCGCAAGACGATGCGCCAGATCGCCGACGGCCAGGACGCGATGGTGCCCTCGACGATCGACGACGCGACCGTGCTCGACACGTTGCGTCCGGTGCTGCAGAAGGGCCCGCAGGCCGGCGGCTGACCCGTTCCGAGCGAAGGGCCCCTTCCGTCGGGTAGACGGGCCGTGGGCGCCCTTCGCCGGCTCGGCGCTGACCGACCGCGTTCCGAGCGAAGGGCCCCTTCCGTCGATCCGTCCGACTCGAGGGGCCCTTCGCTCAGGACGACGGGTGGAGCTACTCGCCCTCGGGGAAGTCCGCGCCGCGGGCGACCTGCTCCCACGCGGCCGCCTCGTCGATGCGCTGCTGCCAGAGCTTCGGCGCGAGGTCGGCGGCGGCGTTGCCGAGCAGGAGCCGCAGCGGCGGCCGGTCCGACGCCACGACCTGGCGCATCGCCTCGGCGGCCCGGCGGGGGTCACCGGGCTGGGTGAAGGCGCCGCGGCCGTCCATCGCCTCGCGACGGGCGCCCAGGACCTCGTCGTACTCCGGCATCGGCTGCGCCCGCACCATCGACCCGCCGTTCCAGTCGGTGCGGAACGGGCCGGGCTCGATGATCGTCACGTGCACGCCGAAGCCGGCGACCTCCTGGGCCAGCGACTCGCTCATCCCCTCCAGACCCCACTTCGTGGCGTGGTAGAGCCCGGTGTTCGGGAACGCACCGACGCCGCCCATGGAGGAGATCGGCAGGATGTGCCCGGAGCCCTGGGCGCGCATCGTCGGCAGCACGGCCTGCATCGACCACAGCGCGCCGAAGAGGTTCACCTCGATCTGGTCGCGCGCCTCGGCCTCGGAGACCTCCTCGACCCCGCCGCCGAGGCCGTACCCGGCGTTGGCCACCAGCACGTCGATCCGCCCGACCTGCTCGGCGGCCTCGCGCACGACCAGGAACGTGGCGTCCCGGTCGGTGACGTCGAGGTCCTTCGCCACGAGCCGCTCTCCGTGGGCGCCGCGCAGGTCGTCCAGCGAGGACGCCTTGCGCGCGGTCGCCACCACGGTGTCGCCCGCCTCCAGGCACACCTCGGCCAGCGCGCGTCCGAGGCCGCGCGAGGCGCCGGTCACCAGCCACACTCGTTCGCTCATGCAACCGGTCTACCCCGGGGGCCGCCCGCGACACCGCCCGGCGGGAGGGGACTATCCGGCGCGACCCAACCCGTCGTCGGGAAGCTTGGCCCCGCCGTAGCCGATGTAGCTGCCCGAGGAGTTGCGCAGCCCGCCGTCGACGACGGCGTCGAGGCCGTGGTTGGCGATCATCGTGCGGACGCCGGCGGTGATGTTGGCGACCGGGTCGTAGATGCCCTTGTCGGCCAGCGAGGGGAGCACCGCGTTGCGGAACGTGGTGTCGATGAGCTGCATGAGCCCCTTCGACGGGGTGCCGGCCGCAGCGTTGGAGTCCCAGTTGTTGATCGCGCGGGGATTCCCCGTGGACTCGCGCATGATGATCTGCTTGACGCCGGGGGCGAGCTTCTGCGGCAGCCCCATGAGCCCGAGGGCCTTCGCGATCTGGCCGTTCAGGGTGTCGTCGTTCCCCGCCGCATAGGGCCGGCCGAACTCGACGGGGCCGTTCTCGCGGGCGACGGACATGGCCTTCTGCAGGTCGTCCGGCCCGCTGTCGGCCGACTTCGCGGCGGCGTCGAGGTCGGCGGTCGACATCGCGACCGTGGTGACGTCGCTGATCGCGGACGTCGCGGAGGCGGCCGGTCGCGCCGTCGGGCCCGCCTGGGAGGCGAGCGCCATCTGCGCGGCGGAGAGCTGGGCGGTGCCGGGGTCGGCGTCGGCGGTGTGCGAGGTGTCGAGCGTCTGCACCGCGGGCACGACCGCGCCGGCGGCGACCGCCGCGACGAGGATCTTGCCGGAGGTGGCGCTCGAGAGGGAGCGCGGCGCGCGGCGGGTGGGCGCCGGAGCCGGGGACCAGACCGTCGCCCGCGACGCCATCGGACGCATCGGGGCGGGAACGGCGAAGACGGGTGTGTAGCCGGGGTCGAAGCGGGTAGCCCGAGGACCGGAGGCTGGTTGCCCGTGTCTCGCCACGTGTGTTCGCCCTTCGCCGCAGGGTGATCGCACGACGAGGTCGCTGGGGAGCGATGGCATCGGCGTGATGCCGTGACCTCGTCGTGATCTCCGACCGCCGGAACATAGCGGGGACTCGGCTGTCCGTGTGGAGCGGGTGGGGCCTGTCGGGCCTCCCGGCCCTTCCCGACGGCGGGTGCGTCCGGGAAAGGTGCGCCGCCGGCGGTCCCGGAGCCCCGATCGGGTCGTGTCCCCGGCGGCGACCGGCCGCGCGGCGGGGGTCGAACGGTCCCCGGTCCGCAGGGCCGAGCGGGCCGGCGGACGAGCGGGCGGCGAACGGCGGCCGGTCGACCTCCCGCCGAGCGGGCCGGACGTCTCGCCGTGATCCGGCGCGTCCGGGTGTGTCCGGCCCGCGTCCGGGTCAGCGCTTTCAGGAACTCCTCAGCCCAGGAGCTCGGCGAGGGCGTCCAGCGCCCGGTCGCCCTCCCGCTGCGCGGCGGACGAGACCGACCCGAGTCCGAAGAAGCCGTGGACGAGGCCCTGGCCCCGCAGCAGGCGGACCGGCACGCCCGCGGCCGCCATCGCCTCGGCGTGCGCCACCCCCTCGTCACGCAGGGGGTCGAACTCGGCGACCGCGACGACCGCCGGCGCGAGGTCGGCGACCTCCCCCAGGCGTGCGGCCTCGCCGAGGTTGACCGACGGGTCGACGTGCGTGTCCGGGTCGGGCAGGTAGCGCGCGTAGAACCAGCGCATGTCGTCCGCCGTCAGGAAGGGGCCTCCGGCGTTGGCGGCGAAGCTGGGGGACGACATCGTCGGGTCGATGCCCGGGTAGAGGAGCAGCTGGCCGTCCAGGCGTGGTCCCCAGTCGCGGGCGAGCAGCGCGAGACCGGCCGCCAGGCCCGCTCCGGCCGAGTCGCCGCCGACGACGAGGCGACCGCCGAAGCGGGTGGCCGCCCAGCGCAGGGCGGTGTGCGCGTCCTGCAGCGGCGCCGGGTGCGGGTGCTCGGGGGCCAGGCGGTAGTCGACGGAGACCACCCGGGCACCCAGGTGCCGGCACACCCGCCGTGCCGCGGCGTCCGCGGTCTCGAGGTCGCCGACCACCCAGCCGCCCCCGTGCAGCCAGACCACGGTGACGCCGCCCGGGTCCGCCGGCTCGTACACGCGCACGACGACGTCGACGTCGGTGGTCGGGTCGGTCACGACGTCGTCGTGCACCCCCGCCACCGGCAGGTCCACGGCGCCGCGCCGGAGCAGGGCCAGGTCGCGGTAGTTCTGCCGGGCCTCCTCGGGCGTCCCGCGGGTGATGGGCAGCCAGCCGTCCGCCTCGAGCCTGCCGATACCGGCGGCCAGGTCCGGGTCCAGGGCACTCACCGGGCGACCCTGTCAGAAACGACGTCGGCCCGCCTCCGGATGACCGGGCGACGGGCCGCTGACCTGCGATGATGCGCGTGGAGCGAGTGACGGGAATCGAACCCGCGTTCTCAGCTTGGGAAGCTGATGTTCTACCATTGAACTACACTCGCCTGCTTCGATCATCACGATACACGGGCTCGTCGAGCCGCCGATCAGGCACCCTGCGTCGCCACGAACGGCCCACGCGTACCGCAACGACATCCATGTAACTCACTCGGATCACGCTGTGGTCTCGGTGCGGTCGCAGCCGAAACGGTGACGGTCCGTGGATCCGATTGCGCCCAAGCGGTAGTCCTGAAGCACTCGTCTGTCGTGCTGAGACGATGTGGTGTGTGCTGATCGCGTGGGTAACGCGGATCAAGGCGGGGAGGTGCCCATGACTCTGGGTGATCACCTTGACGGAAGTCTCACTCCGGACGTGGCCGAACTCCTGATCGTCGTCGCCTCCGTCGAGGACGCCCGGGCGCTCGCGCCCCTGGGCCGACCGGGGAGCGTCGTCACCGACGAACCGGTAAGGCCCGTCCTCGTGGCGACGGGCCCGGACCCCCTCGGGGTGGACGCGGAACTCGACGAGCTCGACGCCCCGGCCGGCCGCCTGCTGCTGCTCGACGGCCCCTCGCGCGGCTGGGCCGAGGAGGCCGCCCGCCTCGTCGTGCGGCTGGACGCACTCATCGCGGGCGAGCCCCCCGCGGGCGTCGTCGTCCGGGGCGGGTCCGAGGCGGCGCTCGCCGCCGCCCGCAGTGCCGTCGAGGTCGGCGTCCCGGTGCTCCACCTGCCCGTGCCCGCCTCCGACGCACGCAGCGCCGCCACCGGCGCCGTCGTCGCCGAGCTCGCGGCCTGGCAGACCTCGCCCGAGGGCGGCGTGCCCTACCCGACCGAGATCGACCTGCTCGTGCACCGGCGTCTCACCCCGGCGCCGTCGCGTCCGCGGCACGCGGGAGACCCCAACGTCGTGCGCATGTCCACGGCGCGCAGTTCGCGGTCGTCGCTCTCGGCCTGATCCGCGCCGCCCAGTTGCTCGGCCGTACGGCCGTATGTGCTGCTCCATGAGCACGGATCCACTCGGCCCCGGCCCGTAAAGCTGTGACCCGTACCCAGAACCGGCTAACGTCATGCCGCCGGTGGGGGATGTCCAGCGAAGAGCACGCTCGTCGGAGCTCCGGCGGGACGCCCGGGGGACATCGGGCCAGGAGGGTGGTGCCGTGAGACGAGCACCGAGGTTGACCACCGAGGTCCAGCGCCTCGGCGTCACGGTGTCCGTGGCCGCTCTCGTGATCGTGCTGCTCGTCGTGTTCCGCGTGCTCTACAGCGCCGCGGTGACCTCGCCGACCGAGGACCGGCTGCAGGCCGGGCTGCTCGCCGTCGAGGACTCGCACCAGGCGATGCTCTCGATGGACTCGTCGCTGCGCGGCTACCTCGCCACCGGCGACCGGTTCTTCTCCGACGAGGCCACGAAGGCCAGTCCCGACCTCGCGGCGTCCGACACGCAGATGGTCAACCTCCTCGAGGAACCCGCGCTGCGGCAGAGCGTCCTGCAACTCCTCCTCGCCCAGCAGCGCTGGCGCACGGAGTGGGCCGACCGCGCCCGGCAGATCCCGCCGCCCGGCGGGGTCGAGGCCTTCCTCCTGCAGGGCAAGGCGATCTTCGACAACTACCAGGGCCGCAAGGACGACACCCGCGCCGCGACGCTGGCGGCGATCGAGGACAACCAGCGGATGTCCTCGATCATGCAGTGGTCGGTGGGTCTGCTGCTGGTCCTCGTCGGGCTCGGCACCCTGGTCGTCGCACTGCGTGGCCGCCGCCGGCTCGAGCGCCACGTGGTCGCCCCCGTCGACGGCCTCCTCGCCTCGGTCCGGGGGATCTCCGAAGGACGTCTCCACCCACCGGAGCCGGTCGCCGGGTCCGCCGAGCTGGTCGCCCTGCGTGACGGGCTCGCGGACATGACCGTCGCCCTGCGCCACCAGCGCGAGGAGTCGATGGCGCAGGCCGAGCGCCTGCAGGCCCAGACCGACCGCCTGCGCACCATCCTGATCATGACCCGCGAGATCGCGGGCTCGCTCAACACCCGCTACGTCGTCGACTCGACGGTGCAGGCCGCGGTCGCCGTGACCGAGGGCCGGGTCCTGCTCTGGCTGCTCGACGAGGAGGGCTCGGGCCTGGAGTTGGCCTACGACTCCGAGCGCGGTGCGATCCCGCCCCTCGAGCGGCAGTGCAGCCTCGGCGTCGGCGTGGTCGGCCGTTCCGCGCGCTACGGGCAGATCTCGCGCGGCGATCCCGACACCGACGACGAGGCCGCCGTCGCCGTGCCCCTGGTCGTCGGCGCCCGGGTGATCGGCGTCCTCGAGTGCTTCGACGGCAGCGAGGGCGAGGTGGACGGCCAGTCGCTGTCGGCGGTCGAGATGCTCGCGACCCTCGCCGGCTCGGCCATCGAGGCCAGCCGCCTGCACGCCGCCACCGAGCGGCTGTCGCAGTTCGACCCGCTCACCCAGCTCGCCAACCGCCGCCGGCTCGGCGCGGACCTCGACACGGCCGTCGCCAACGCCAAGCGCCACGGCCAGGCCATGTCGGTGATCATGCTGGACCTCGACCACTTCAAGGAGCTGAACGACCGCTACGGCCACCAGCAGGGCGACGTCGTCCTCCAGGAGGTCGCGAGCACGCTGCGGGCGTCCATGCGTGACGGTGAGACGGCCTACCGCTACGGCGGCGAGGAGTTCGCCATCCTCATCACGCACGGCGACACCGAGGACGCCGCGGCCCTCGCGGAGCGTCTCCGGGAACGCGTCGAGGCGGACTTCAAGCGCGGCGGCCGCCAGCTGGTCACGGCCTCGTTCGGCATCGCGACGCTGCCCGACCACGCGGGCGACGGCGAGGGCCTGGTCTCCGAGGCCGACCGCGCGCTGTACTCGGCGAAGAATTCCGGGCGCAACCGCGTGCACCGGGCGGGACAGCTCGTCGGCTGAGCCCGCGAGGGTCACGTACGGCAGGCTGCGGGTCCGGTCGACCTGCCTGATGTGCACCTCGCGGCGGCCGCCTAGGACAGGCCCTTGCGGAAGTTCACGTAGGACCGCGACGGCGTCGGGCCCCGTTGGTCCTGGTAGCGCGAGCCGTACACCGGCGACCCGTACGGGTGCTCCGAGGGCGACGACAGGCGGAACAGGCAGAGCTGCCCGACCTTCATCCCCGGCCACAGCCGGATCGGCAGGTTCGCGACGTTCGACAGCTCTAGCGTCACGTGCCCGGAGAACCCGGGGTCGATGAACCCGGCGGTCGAGTGGGTCAGCAGGCCCAGGCGGCCGAGGCTCGACTTGCCCTCCAGGCGGCCCGCGACGTCGTCCGGGAGCGAGATGACCTCGTAGGTCGAGCCCAGGACGAACTCGCCCGGGTGCAGCACGAACGCCTCGTCGTCCGCCGGCTCGACCATGCGCGTCAGGTCGTCCTGCTGCAACGCCGGGTCGATGTGGGTGTAGGCGTGGTTGTTGAACGTCCGGAAGTGCCGGTCCAGACGCAGATCCACGCTCGAGGGCTGCAGCAGCGTCTCGTCGAACGGCTCGAGCGAGACCCGCCCCGCGGCGATCTCGGCCCGGATGTCGCGGTCGGAGAGCAGCACCGCTGCACTCTATCGGCGCAACGCGACACGCCGAGCGACTGCACCCGTCGTCGTGAAGGCCGGAGATCCCGACGAGCCGCGCGAAGCGGTCGCTCAGCGATCACTTCGCGCGGCCCGTCGAGATCTTGACCCGCAGCCCGATCCGTACGAACGGGCCGTTCTCACGAAAGACCATGGAACGGCCCGCTCGTCCGGCCACGACAGCGACCCCCGGAACGAACGAAGGGGCCCTCCGGTCGATCTACTCGACCGGAGGGCCCCTTCGCTCAACCGTGGCGGAGCTACTCCGCCGGGTTCTGCACGTTCGCCGAGGTGGCGGTGGTGGCCGGGTCGGACTCGCCCGGCTGGTCGCCGTCGGCCGGCTGACCACGCTTCACCGCGGCCAGCAGCATCTGCGAGACGTCCATGACCTCGGTGCCGACCGCCTTCGCCTCGCTCTGGCGCTCGGTGAGGCCGTCGGTGAGCATCACGCGGCAGAACGGGCAGCCGGAGGCGATCACGTCGGGCTCGACGGAGATGGCCTCGTCGACGCGCTCCATGTTGATGCGCTTGCCGATGTTCTCCTCCATCCACATGCGCGCACCACCGGCACCACAGCACAGCGCCCGGTCGGCGTGGCGCGGCATCTCCTTGAGCACCGCGCCCGCGGCCTCCACCAGCTCACGCGGCGGGGTGTAGACCTCGTTGTGCCGACCCAGGTAGCAGGGGTCGTGGTAGGTCACCGTCTTCGGGCCGTGCCCGTTGGACGACCCGTTGGTGTGGCCGTTGGAGGAGACGACCTCGGAGGCCGGCGCCGCCTGGTCGGTCGGGTGGCCGTTCGTCGAGTGCCCGTCGGCCTTGACCAGGCCGCGCTCGGTGCCGTCGGCCTGCGGACCCTTGTACTGGAGGTTGGTCGACGGGTTGATGTCGAGCTTGGCCTGCGGGACCGGCGAGGACTCCGGCGCGACCGGGATCAGCTTCTTCTCCCGCACCAGCTGGTTGAGCAGCTGGGTGTGGTGGACGACCTCGTAGTGGCCGTCGAGCTGGGGGTACTCGCGCCCGAGCGTGTTCATGCAGTGCGGGCAGGTGGTGACGATCTTGCGCGTCCCCGGCTCGCGACCCTCGAAGACCGAGTCGAGCATCTCCTTGGTCTGCATGGCCATCATCTGGAAGAGGAACTCGTTGCCCGAGCGCCGCGCCGGGTCGCCGGTGCAGCTCTCCTCCTTGCCCAGGACCGTGTAGTTCACGCCCGCGATGTGCAGCAGCTCGGCCGTGGCGCGGACGGTCTTCTTCGCGTTGTCGTCGAACGCACCGGCGCACCCGATGAAGAAGAGGTACTCGGTCTCGGGGGACAGCTCGCCGTCGAACTCGGGCACCTCGAAGGGGAGGTCCTTCGCCCAGTCCATGCGGCTGGAGTTGTTCTGGCCCCAGGGGTTGCCCTTGTTCTCCAGGTTGCGGAAGAGCACGCCGAGCTCACCCGGGAACTCGGACTCGATCATCACCTGGTTGCGGCGCATGTCGACGATGTGGTCGACGTGCTCGATGTCCACCGGGCACTGCTCGACGCAGGCGCCGCAGGTGGTGCAGGACCAGAGGACCTCGGGGTCGATGACGCCGAGCTGCTGGGCGGTGCCGACCAGCGGGCGCGCGGCCTGGATGTCGTCGGTCCCGGTGTGGCGCTCGTAGCCCGACTCCGGCACGCCGTGGCCGCCGTGCTCGTTCTTCGCGAGGCCCGCGTCCCAGTCGATGCCCCCGCCGTCGGGCATGTCCTTGCCGCCGATCATGTACGGCGCCTTCGCGAGCATGTGGTCGCGCAGGTCCATGATCAGCAGCTTCGGCGAGAGCGGCTTGCCGGTGTTCCACGCGGGGCACTGCGACTGGCAGCGACCGCACTCGGTGCACGTCTCGAAGTCGAGCATGCCCTTCCACGTGAAGTCCTCGATCTTGCCGCGACCGAACGAGGCCTCCTCGGGCGGGTCCTCGAAGTCGATCGGCTTGCCGTCGTACTCGATCGGCTGCAGCGGACCGAGGGCCTTCGGCAGGCGCTTCGCCGCGACGTTGATCGGCGCGATGAAGATGTGGAGGTGCTTGGAGTAGAGCACCTGCACGAGGAACACGAGCGCGACGCCGATGTGCAGCAGCAGGAAGACGGTCTCGAGGACGAACAGCGTCGTCGGGGAGAGCCCGGTGAAGAGCTGGCCGACGGCGATCGAGACCCAGGCGCCCGACTCGTAGGGCAGGTTGCCGGCGGCCGACGAGGTCCCGCGGAAGGCGAACAGCGTCCAGACCACGTTGAAGATCAGGAACAGCACGATCCAGGCGCCGGAGGTGTGCGATCCGTAGAAGCGGGAGGACCGCTCCTTGCGCTCCGGATCCTGCTGCAGGCGCATGATGCCGAAGGTGATGATCGAGAGCAGGACCATCACGGCGATGAAGTCCTGGATGAAGCCCAGGATCGGCGAGCGCCCGATCAGCGGGATGTGGAAGTCCTCGACGAACAGCGCCCCGTAGGCCTCGATGTAGACCGTCAGCAGGATGACGAAGCCCCACATCGTGAACAGGTGCGCCACGCCCGGGATCGACCAGCGCAGCAGCTTCCGCTGCCCGGCGACCTCCACGATCTGGGCGCGCACCCGGGCGCCGAGGCCCTCGGAGCGCTTGGCGTCGGGCTGCCCGGACGTGATGAGGCGGTAGAGCCACCACGCCCGTCGGGCGGCGATGACCCCCACGGCCAGGGTCAGGGCGAGACCCAGGATCAATCGGACGAGCACTGTTCGACCTCCCCGCGGACCGCTGCGTCTCACGGCACGGTCCGTCCACGTTCAGGCGGGCCTGGTGCGCGTTGCTGTGGTGGTCGCGCCGTCGGCCCGGATCAGGGGGACTGTAACGGCTGCTCCCGACACTCGTCCCCGCGAGCCGGGTGACTTACTACTCACCGGTAACCGGACGCTCGCGACATCACCCGCCGCGACACGCGCAGCGACCCGTGAGGGCGACGTCCGACGCTCGGACGCGCGGACACGCCACGATGGCCTACGGCGTCCGTGGGCGACGGCGACACCCACGGCGCAGTGTGGTCGGCGCTGCCCACCACCGGGGGTACCGACCCGCTCGCCCGCCGTGTTTACTCGACCGGTCGAGACCGGCCGACCCCGAACCAGCACGACCACCGTCCGGGAGGACCACGCATGACCCTCACGACCCTGGGTGCGCACCTCCTCGACACCCAGATCACGGCGCAGGGTCTGGGCACGAACGGGCTGCAGGGCTGGATCCGCGACAACATCGTCCCCCTGCTCCTGCTGGGGATCGCGGTGATCATGTTGTGGATCGGCGGCCGCGGCGACAACGCCGGCGTGGCCCGTCGGGGCGTGGGCCTGCTCGTGGGTCTGGTGGCCCTCGGGATCGCGGTCTCCGGCAACGGTCCGGCGGTCGGGCAGTTCCTGGCCCAGCTGATCACGGGGTAACGGGTGCAGATTCGCACCGACGACGACGTGTACCGGGTCGACGCCGTCTGGCTCGGCCCCCCGCGGGCCACCTTCCCCTGGCGCGCCCGCTACTCGAGCTACGGCGTCGGCCTGATCGTCATGATCGTCGTGATGTTCGTGCAGCGGCGCCTCGGCATCCAGATCGGCTTCTTCTCCGTGGCCTGGGCGCTGCTGATCACCGTCGTCGTGGTCCGGTTCGTCAGCAAGCGCATCAACGAGGACCGGCCGCTGCTCGAATGGCTGACGTTGTTCTGGCACGAGGTGCGCGGCCCGCGCCGCCGGACCCGGGGTGCCGGCAGCACGGTCGGCGTCGGGCACGTCGCGATCGAGGGTGCCCGACCGCGCGCGGCGCTGCCGCCGGGGCGCACGGACCCGCACGCGGCCATGGCGGTGCGCGACGACGACCCGGCCACCCGCCCGGCCCGCGGATCCGCCCGGCCGCGCCGGCGCCCGCGCCGCTCCTGGACCACGCGCGGTGGCCCCGTGCCGCGGCGTCGCGGCACCCCCGCCGGTACGGCGTCGACCGAGGGCGACGCGGGCGGCGTCGTGCGGGTCAGCGCGCGGCGGGCGGACCGGCCGCGCCGCGACCCGTCGTCGGGCACGCCGCGGCGCTACGGTCCGACGGCGACCGACAGGGAGTACGAGGAGGGCGACGGTGCGCCGGGGAGGTCCTGACGGCGGGTGGGGGCGGCGCTCGCCGTGGCCCGAGGCCCGCGAGACCCCTCCTGCGGGCGACGCCGACGACGGGTGGGGAGCGTTCCCGGCCGGCTACGCCGCGGGCGAGGTCGTCCCGGTCGAGCGCGAGGACACGCGGCCGCTCGACCCCGACCGCATCGAGACGAGCGACCGACCGGAGAAGCCCGAGCTGCGCCGACCGAGGCCGAAGCAGAAGGCGCGCCGCGGGCGTGCTCTCGCGGGCGCCTCGGCCGCGCCCGGGTACCGGTCCGCCATCGCGCTGCGGTCCATCGACGGCAACATCGCCCGCACCGCCACGACGGTCACCGCCTGGTACCGCCTCGCCGCCCAGCCGTGGAGCTTCCGCTCGGACCCGCAGCGGGAGTCGTTGATCCGCCGGATCGCCACGCAGCTGGGCGAGCTGCAGGGCCGGTGGGTGCACGTGCGCGTGACCAGTCGCCCGTTCCCGGTGGCCCGGTGGGCCGAGGCGTTCGACCGGAACTCGCCGGGTCGGCTGCCCGACGTCCCCGGGGAGCTGTCCTGGGAGGACTTCGTCACCGGCGAGCAGCAGCACCTCATGGGCCTGTCGATGGCCGACAAGGAGGTGTTCCTCGGCGTCGAGGTCTCCGGGCGGTCGGTGGTGGACCGCTGGCTGGAGTCGGCCGCGCCGGTGCTGCACCGGGTGCTGCCGGGCGCGGCGAACGCCGAGCTCACGGCGCTGGAGACCGAGATCGCCCACGTGGACGCCCTCGTCGGCGGGCCCGGGCTCGACGGGGTGCCGTGCACCGCGGAGGACATGGCCTGGCTGATGCACCGCTCGTGCGCGCTCGGGCTCCCCGCGCCGCAGCACGTGAACGCCGAGGCCGGGGTGGCCTGGGAGGCCGAGGACCTCGCGGCGTTCACCGACGGCGTCGCGATGCACCAGGAGCCCTACGCGCCGACCGTGCAGGTCGAGGGGCGGCAGGGGCTGCACCCGGTGTCCCGGCACGTCGCCGTGCTCTCGGTGGGCCTGATGGACTCGCTGCGGATCCCCGAGGCCGACGACCCCTGGATGCAGCGCAGTGACCGGCTCCCGTTCCCCGTGGAGTGGTCCGCGCGCATCTACGTCCGCCGCCCGGAGGAGGTCTCGGGCGAGCTGCAGCGCCAGATGGGCAAGGTGCGCAGCCAGATCCGCCACTACACCCACGACCACGACCTCGACCCGCCGATGTCGCTCGAACGGCAGGCCGACCGGGTCCTGCAGATCGAGGACGAGCTCTCCGGCGGCCTGACGCAGCTCAACACCCGGGTCTACGGCTGGTGGCGGGTCGCCGTCGCGGGCCGGGACGAGGCCGAGGCGCTCACCCGCGCCCAGCAGCTGCTCGACCTCTACCGCCCGCGGGTCGCCCTCGAGCACCCCGAGGCGCAGTACGCCTACGCCCGCGAGTTCATCCCCGGCGAGCCGCTCGCCTCCACGGCCTACCGGCGCCGGGGCTCGGTGACCTGGGTGGCCGCGGGGGTCCCGGCGGCCTCGGCGAGCGTCGGGGACCGGCGCGGCGTGCTGCTCGGGGAGACCTGCACCGCGACCCGTCGTCCCGTCGCGTGGGACCCGTGGATGGCGCAGGAGGTCCGGCGGGCCTCGGGCCTCACCGCCGTGGTGGGCGGGCTGGGCTCCGGGAAGTCGTTCCTGACGGGGCTCATGGTCTACAAGACGCTGCGGGCCGGGGCGCGATGGACCGTGCTCGACCCATCGGGCCCGTTGGCGGCGCTGACCCGGGTCCCCGAGCTCGCGCCCTTCTCCCGGCACATCCACCTGCTCGGGGCCGACCCCGGCATCCTCAACCCGTACCGCGTCGTCGCGGAGCCGCGCCGCGAGCACTTCCTCGACGAGGACGACCCGGAGAAGGCCTGGCGTCGGGAACGGTCGCTGGCGGCGGCGACCCGTCGCCGGCTGGTGCTCGACGTGCTGACCGGCCTGCTGCCCTACGACGTGGCGCGGATGCCGCACACCCGGATCGTGCTGCTGCGCGCGGTCCGCGAGGTCGGTGGCGGGCAGCACCGGGACCCGGGCCAGGTCATCGCCACCCTGCGCCGGCACGCGCGGGAGGGCGAGGAGCACGCCGACGTCGTCGCGGACTTCCTCGAGGAGCGCCGCGAGCTGCCGCAGGCCGCGCTGCTGTTCCCCGAGCGCACCCACGACCCGCAGGACCCCCGCGGACCGGACGAGAGCGCGGTCGGCGACCCGGGCGTGCTCGACGAGGACTACCGCCTCACCGTCCTGACGATGCAGGGGATGTCGCTGCCGCGGCCGGGCAGCCCGCGCGAGGAGTGGACCGACGGCGAGTCGCTCGCCGTGGAGCTGCTCAACCTCGCGTCCTGGCTGACGCAGCGGACCGTCTACACCGCCGACCGCGACCTGCGGAAGGGCGTCGCGCTCGACGAGACCCACTTCCTGTCGCAGATCCCGACCGGCAAGGTCCTCATCGACCGGCTCGCCCGCGACTCGCGGAAGTTCAACGTCCGGGCGCTGTTCGCCTCCCAGCTCGCGGGCGACCTGCTGCGGGTGCCGGGGTTCGCGTCGCTGGTCGACGCCGTGTTCGTCGGCCGCACCGACGACGCCGAGGCCCAGGCGGAGGCGCTGCGGCTCCTCCGGGTGCCGACCGACGTCGGGTACGAGGAGATGCTCGGGACGCTCTCGCCGCGCCCCACCGCCGCCCAGAACGACGACCGCCCGGACGACACCCCGCGCCAGTTCGTCTTCTCCGACGGCCACGGCGGGGTCGAGAAGATCCGGGTCGACCTGGAGGGCGAGCACCTCGGGCACCTGCGCGCCGCCCTCGACACGAACCCGGACGCGCAGCGCGCCCACCTCCCACCCGCGGCCCCGGTCGAGTCCGCCCCCCGGGCCCGCCTGCCGGTCGACGACGGGCCGCGCCCGGCGCCGCCGGAGCCGGTCGATCCGCAGGTCGAGGACGGCGTGCCCGCCGCCCGGTCGTCCGCGTGGGGCGGCGACGGGTGAGCGGTGCCGTCCTCGTCCTCGGCATCATCGCGGCCGCCCTGGTCATCGGCTGGCGCCGGGCGCGCGTGCCGGGTCGGGACCCCGTCCCGACGCCGGGTCGTCCCCGGCGGCGGCTGCGCGCGGTCCTCGTGGTGGCCGCACTCGTCGCAGGGCTCGCGGCCGTCGGCGGCACCGCGTCGGCGCAGGCGTTCGACTGCAAGGCGCCGCCCGACCCGGACCGGCCGGGCACCGGGCTGGTCGGGTCGCTCGACCCCGCGCCGATCGGGGTCGGCGTGCCCGGGTCGGTCTACGACGAGGTCGGCTACGCCGGGCAGGTCTGGTGGACCTACGACCTCGGCTGCGGTCCCGGCGGGGCCCGCGACCCCGCGGCGGCCACCGACACGTGGCTCGGCAACCAGGTCTTCAACGTCGCGAAGCTCGTCGTCGGCGGCGTGAACTGGGCGCACTACCTCATCGCCCGGGGCTCGAGCCTGCTCACGCCGCTCGACCAGGTCATCCAGACCGGCACGCGCGCGATGTACGAGGCGGTCTTCACGACGTGGGTCGGGGTCGCGCTGGCGGCGCTCGCCGCGATCCTGCTCGTGCTCGCGATGCGCGGCGAGCTGTCCCAGCAGGCCCGACGGGGCTTCGTCGCGGTGCTCGCCCTGGGCCTCGCGGCCGGGGCGTACGCGGCGCCGATCCAGTGGTCGCGAGCCCTCGACGGGGTGCTCCTCGACGGGGTCACGGCGATGCAGCAGGGGTTCCTGCGCCAGGTGGGCGTCGGCGACCAGAACACGCTGCCGACCGTGCTCTCCGACCAGATCGTCTACTCGAACTGGCTGCGGGGCGAGTTCGGGTCGGCCGACGTCCCGCAGGCCCGCGACCTCGGGCGGCCGCTGTTGAACGCGCAGACCTTCTCGAAGGTGGAGGTCGCCACCGGGCAGGACGGGCAGGCCCAGGCGGACGCGAAGAAGGCGCAGTTCACCGACATCGCGAACCGGGTGGGCGATCGCTACTCCTACTTCCAGGGGCGCTCCGGCTCCCGGGTCGGGGCCGGGGTCCTGGCGCTGGTGCAGGCCGCGTGCATCGGGCTGTTCCAGCTCATGAGCAAGGTCCTGATCCTCGTCTCGATGCTCATGATCCGGCTCCTGGTCATGGTGGCGCCCGCGCTGGCGGTGGTCGCGCTGCTGCGCCCGGAGGTGCTGCCGGCGATGCTGCGCGTGGGCGGGGCCGCGCTGGTCAACACGCTGCTGGTCGGGGCGCTGGCGGGGCTGCACTCGCTGCTGGTCATCTCGCTCTTCCGCCCCGGGTCCGGGGTCGACACGTGGCTCGCGCTGCTGGTCACGGGCGTGGTCACCGTCATCCTCTGGGCGGTCTCGCGGCCCTTCCGGCGGCTGACGTCGATGGTGTCGCTGACCCGTGAGCAGGTCGGCGGGTTCCTCCCGGCGAGCGGGACCGGTGCCGTCGGGCGGGCCCTCGGGCGCCTCGGCGGCACCGACCGCCGGGAGAACTCGTGGTGGGGAGAGCGGGCCGAGCGGCACTCGCAGGGCATGCGGGTGCGCCCGGAGGAGAGCGACGCGGTCACCGAGCGGGCCGCCCGGACCCGCACGGTGCACGTCGAGTCGGAGGTCGTCCGACGGGATCCGCCGTCCGGAACACCCCGTCGGGAGATCGACGCCGCCCGGCCGGCGCTGCCCGCGGCGGCGCCGCGCGTGGTCGAGGTCGACGGGGCCCCCGCGCAGCGCATCTACCGGCCGTCGACCCGCCGCCCCGCCGGCGACGGCGGCACCGGCCCCGTCGTCGAGGGCCGGGTCCTGGAGAGTCGCGTGACGCCCGAGCCCCGGGGCGATCGGGGGTAGCGCGCCGTGCCGATCCGCACCCGTCGCGGGCGCTCCGGCGCCTACCGCGCGCTCTGGGAGTGGCCCCTGCACAGCCCCGCCCGGCTGGCGCTGGTCGTCGCCGTCCTCGCGCTCGTCGTCATCGGTCTCACGACCGTCTCGGGCTGGCTGGCTCCGCGCCCGGCGGGGTCCGGCGCCGCGTTGGGTCCGGTCCCCGAGGCGCCCACGGTGACGGTCGCGCCACCCGCCGCGACCCCACCGCCGGAGCTGACGCCGACCACCCTGCCGCTCTCCGCCGCGCCGCCGGCCGCGCTCGGCGTCGCCCAGCGCTGGGCGACCGCCTGGGCGGACCACCCGGCCGGGACGACCGGCGCGCAGTGGAGCGAGCGGCTGCGGCCCTACACCACCGACGAGTACCTCCCGACGCTCGCCGACGTCGACCCCGCCAACGTGCCCGGGACGCGGGTGACCGGACCACCGCGGGCGGTGGAGGTCCGGCCGGACTCGGTGCGGGTGCAGGTGCCCACCGACGCGGTGACCCTGCAGCTGCTGCTGGTGCAGACCGGGCCGGGCGACTGGCGCGTGGCCGGCTACGACCGGGCGGGCTGAGATGAC
This sequence comes from Actinomycetospora sp. NBRC 106378, assembly GCF_030269685.1. Taxonomy (GTDB): domain Bacteria; phylum Actinomycetota; class Actinomycetes; order Mycobacteriales; family Pseudonocardiaceae; genus Actinomycetospora. The sequence goes on along the minus strand of NZ_BSTT01000001.1, from coordinate 795,391 downwards.
GCTGCTCCGGCCGCCCCAGCAGGGCGGCCCGCCCCGGATCCCGCGCCTCCCGTCGCGGCTGCGCTTCCTGCGCCTGCTGATCCCGGTGGGCGTGCTCGCCGTCGGGCTCGTCGTCGTGCTGATGATGGGGCTGCTCGTCGTCGGCCAGTTCACCGGCGGCGGCGACCCGGACGCGGCGGGAGCCTGCGACGCCGGGGCGGGGCGGGCCGCCGTCGGGGTCCCGCGGACCGGGGCCGACCTCACCCAGACCCAGCGCGACACGGCGGGCACGATCATCGGCGTCGCCAAGGGCATGGACGCCCCGCCGCGGGCGTGGGTGGTGGCGCTGGCCACCGCCATGCAGGAGTCGCGGATGGGGCTCGCGGGGATCGACGTGGCGGTCGACCACGACTCGCTGGGCGTGTTCCAGCAGCGGCCGAGCCAGGGCTGGGGGAGCCCCGACCAGGTGCGCGACCCGGTCTACGCCACCCGCACCTTCCTCACGCGGCTCCTCGCCGTGCCGGGCTGGGCCGACCTGCCGGTCACGCGGGCCGCGCAGATCGTCCAACGCTCGGCGTTCCCCGACGCCTACGCGAAGTGGGAGCCGCTGGCCGCCTCGCTGGTGGGCGACCTCGCGGGGGTCCAGGGCGCGATCCGGCCCTGTGCCGAGGGCCCGACGGCCGGCGTCGCCACCGCCCTGCCGCCCGGCGTGGCGCGGACCGCGATCGAGTTCGCGACCCGCGAGACCGGCAAGCCCTACGTGTGGGGCGCGACCGGGCCGTCGAGCTACGACTGCTCCGGGCTCGTGCTGCGTGCGTTCCAGGCGGCCGGGATCGTCCTGCCCCGGGTCTCGCGCGACCAGTACGGGGCCGGCGCGCACGTCCCGGTCGCGCAGGCGCAGCCCGGTGACCTGCTGTTCTACGCCTACGACACCTCGGACCCGGACACGATCCACCACGTCGGCCTCTACCTCGGCGACGGGAAGATGATGGAGGCCCAGCAGACCGGCGTGCCGCTCGGCACCCGCTCGGTGAGCTGGTCGGAGAAGGGCCTGGTTCCGCTGGCCACCCGACCGGGTACGGCGCCGGTGGGCGGGAGTTGAGCCGACCGGGAACAAGTCCCGTGACCGGTTCGTTGTCGCCCACGAGAGCAAGTTGAGCGTCTCGGGCTCATCCCCGGCTCGCCGTCGGCGACGGGGATCGGTAGACTTGAGCGCGACGGGCTCACGGACGAGATTTCGAGCTCCTGGAAGGAGTCAACAGACATGGCGCGAGCGGTCGGCATCGACCTCGGCACCACCAACTCCGTGGTCGCGGTCCTCGAGGGTGGCGAGCCCACGGTCATCGCCAACTCCGAGGGCAGCCGGACCACCCCGTCGGTGGTCGCCTTTGCCCGCAACGGCGACGTCCTCGTCGGGCAGTCGGCTAAGAACCAGGCCGTGACGAACGTCGACCGCACGATCCGGTCGGTCAAGCGGCACATGGGTACCGACTGGACCACCGAGATCGACGGCAAGAAGTACACCGCGCAGGAGATCAGCGCCCGCACGCTGATGAAGCTCAAGCGCGACGCCGAGTCCTACCTCGGCGAGGAGGTCACCGACGCGGTGATCACCGTCCCCGCCTACTTCGAGGACGCGCAGCGCCAGGCCACCAAGGAGGCCGGCCAGATCGCGGGTCTCAACGTGCTCCGCATCGTCAACGAGCCGACCGCGGCCGCCCTCGCCTACGGGCTCGAGAAGGGCTCGGACGAGCAGACGATCCTGGTCTTCGACCTCGGCGGCGGCACGTTCGACGTCTCGCTGCTCGACATCGGCGACGGTGTGGTCGAGGTGCGTGCCACCAACGGCGACAACAACCTCGGTGGCGACGACTGGGACGAGCGGATCATCAGCTGGCTCGTCGACAAGTTCAAGAGCTCGCAGGGCATCGACCTGTCCAAGGACAAGATGGCGATGCAGCGGCTCCGCGAGGCGGCCGAGAAGGCGAAGATCGAGCTGTCCAGCTCGTCCTCGACCAGCATCAACCTGCCCTACATCACGGTCGACGCCGACAAGAACCCGCTGTTCCTCGACGAGACGCTCTCGCGCTCGGAGTTCCAGCGGATCACCTCCGACCTGCTGGACCGCTGCCGTCAGCCGTTCAACCAGGTCGTCAAGGACGCCGGCATCTCGATCGGGCAGATCAGCCACGTCGTCATGGTCGGTGGCTCGACGCGCATGCCCGCCGTCACCGAGCTCGTCAAGGAGCTCACCGGCGGCAAGGACCCGAACAAGGGCGTCAACCCGGACGAGGTCGTCGCTGTCGGCGCGACGCTGCAGGCCGGGGTGCTGCGCGGTGACGTCAAGGACGTCCTGCTGCTCGACGTCACGCCGCTGTCCCTCGGCATCGAGACCAAGGGCGGCGTCATGACCAAGCTGATCGAGAAGAACACCACGATCCCGACCAAGAAGTCGGAGGTGTTCACGACGGCCGAGAACAACCAGCCGTCGGTGCAGATCCAGGTGTTCCAGGGCGAGCGCGAGATCGCGGCCTACAACAAGAAGCTCGGCATGTTCGAGCTGACCGGGCTGCCCCCGGCCCCGCAGGGCGTGCCGCAGATCGAGGTCACCTTCGACATCGACGCGAACGGCATCGTCAACGTGTCGGCGGTCGACAAGGGCACGGGCAAGTCGCAGGCGATGACCATCACCGGCGGGTCGGCCCTCTCCAAGGACGAGATCGACCGCATGGTCTCCGACGCGGAGGCGCACGCCGACGAGGACCGCAAGCGGCGTGAGGCGGCCGAGACCCGCAACCAGGCGGAGTCGCTGGTCCACCAGACCGAGAAGGTCCTCTCCGAGAACGGCGACAAGGTGCCGGCCGAGACCAGGGACAAGGTCCAGGGCTCGCTCGACGACCTCAAGAAGGCGCTCGAGGGCGACGACACCGAGACGATCAAGTCCGCGGTGGAGAAGCTCGCCACCGACTCCCAGGAGCTCGGTCAGGCGATCTACGCCCAGGCCCAGTCCGAGGGCGGCGCCGCGGGCGCGGCCGGCGGGGCGTCCGGTGCGGGCGCCGCGGGCGGCAGCGCCGACGACGACGTCGTCGACGCCGAGATCGTCGACGACGACAAGAAGTAAGCCCCACCAGACAGACGACGGGTACCGCGCCCGGCCCGCGTGGCCGGGCGCGGTGGACTCCAGGAGGAGGCCATCGTGCAGGACCCGACGGACGTCCGTGAGGACGTGTCGGTGGAGGACCACCAGGAGGAGTTCGGTGCCGGTTCGGACGGTCCCGGGGGCAACCCCGTGACGGCCGCCGACGGTGTCGAGGTCCCGGACGCGGCGGTGGGGGGCACCCCCACCTCGGCCGAGGGTCAGGTCGACACGGCGACCACCGGCGCGTCGGCCGACCCGGAGCTGACGCGCCTGCGGACCGATCTCGAGGAACGGACCGAGGACCTCAAGCGGCTCTCGGCGGAGTACGCCAACTACCGGCGCCGGGTCGAGCGGGACCGCGAGGCCACCGTCGCCGGGGCGAAGGCCCAGGTGGCCGGTGAGCTGCTCACGGTGCTCGACGACGTCGAGCGCGCGCGGCAGCACGGCGACCTGACCGGGGCGTTCAAGGTCGTGGCCGACCGGCTCGGCGAGACGCTGAACCGGGCCGGGCTCGCGGGCTTCGGCGAGGTGGGCGACGCGTTCGACCCGTCGGTCCACGAGGCCGTGGCGAGCGCGAGTTCGGCCGACGTCGACGGACCGACTGTCACCACGGTGATGCGTCGGGGCTACCGCTTCGGCGAGAAGGTGCTGCGGCCGGCGATGGTCGAGGTCACCGACCACGATCCCGACGCCGTGACGGTCGACAGCGGCGGTTCCGCGCGCGCCGCAGGTGCAGCAGAGTAGGGACGTCCCGGCCGACGCCGGGTTCACGGGAGGAGGGATGGACCGATGAGCAATCGCGACTGGCTCGAGAAGGACTTCTACCGTGAGCTCGGCGTCGCGAAGGACGCTCCCGCCGACGAGATCAAGAAGGCCTACCGCAAGATCGCGCGGGAGAACCACCCCGACGCGAAGCCCGGTGACACGAAGGCCGAGGCCAGGTTCAAGGCGGCCGGTGAGGCGTACGGCGTGCTGTCCGACGCCACGAAGCGCAAGGAGTACGACGAGGCCCGCGCGTTGTTCGCGGGTGGGCGGTTCGGCGGCTTCGGCGGTGGCCGGTCCTCCGGCGGCAGCAGCCCGGGCGGCGGGTTCGAGGACCTGTTCGCCGGCGGCGGCCGTGGTGGTGGCGCCGGCGGGCTCGGGGACCTGCTCGGCGGCATCTTCGGCGGCATGGGCGGGATGGGTGGCGGCACCGCCACCGACCCGACCGGCGGTGTGGGCAGCGGCGGCGGGACGGGCGGCTTCGGCGGCGTCCCGCGGCAGCGCCGCGGCGCCGACGTCGAGACCGAGGTCCGTATCGACTTCGCCGAGGCCGTCAACGGCGCGACGCTGCCGCTGCGGCTCACCTCGCCGATGACCTGCGGGACCTGCGACGGGTCCGGTGCCAAGCCGGGCACCACCCCGCGGACCTGCGTGCGGTGCGGCGGCGCGGGTCTCGTGTCCCGCAGCCAGGGTGCGTTCTCGTTCAGCGAGCCCTGCCCGGACTGCCGGGGCACCGGGCACCTGGTCGACGACCCGTGCCCGGAGTGCGGCGGTGACGGCGTCAGCTCCCGCCCGCGCACCCTGACGATCCGCGTCCCCGCGGGGGTGGAGGACGGCCAGCGGATCCGACTGGCCGGCAAGGGCCAGCCCGGCCCGGCCGGCGGACCCTCCGGCGACCTCTACGTGATCGTCCACGTCAGCGCCGACGCCGTGTTCGGGCGATCGACGAAGAACCCCGACGACCTGACCCTGTCGTTGCCCGTGACCTATCCCGAGCTGGTCCGGGGCGCCACCGTCACCGTGCCGACCATCGAGGGCCGCATCTCGTTGAAGGTGCCGCCCGGCAGTTCCGCCGGCCGCACGCTGCGGGTCCGCGGTCGCGGGGTCAAGCGCCGGGACCGCACGGGCGACCTGCTGGTCACCCTCGAGCTGGCCGTCCCCGCCCGCCTGTCGGGCGAGGCGAGCGAGGCGCTCGACGCCTACGCCCGCGCCACGGCCGATCACGACCCGCGCGCCCACCTCACCGAGCGGGCCGACCGGGCCCACGCGGACAAGGAAGCGGCGTCATGACCGCCGGGGACACGGGCCCGGAGCGCGCCCGTCGTACCCCGCGCGCCGAGTCGTCGATCCCCGGGCTGCCGCCGTGGGCCGACGAGGACACCCCGGTGTTCGTGATCTCCATCGCCGCGGAGTTCTCGGGCATGCACGCCCAGACGCTCCGGTCCTACGACCGGATCGGGCTGGTCAGCCCGGGCCGGGCCAGCGGTGGCGGTCGCCGCTACTCGGTCCGCGACATCGCCCTGCTGCGCGAGGTGCAGCGGCTCTCCCAGGAGGAGGGCGTCAACCTCGCCGGGATCAAGCGGATCATCGAGCTCGAGCGCGAGGTCGACCAGCTGACCGACCGCCTCGCCGAGGTCACCGACGATCTCGCGCGCACCCAGGCCCGGCTGCAGGCGCTGGCCGAGCAGCCCGGCCGCTCCGGCGACCTGCTCCCGGTGCGCCGGACGCAGTCGGTGGTGGTGTGGCAGCCCGTGCAGAAGCGCCCGCGCCGGGAGCCCCGGGACGAGTCCGGCCAGGAGTGACGGAGGCCCGGCTCAGGTCTCGTCGTCGGTGAAGGGGTCGTAGTGGATGCGGTCCAGCGGGGTGCCGTCGACCAGGAGCGCGGCCGTCGTCGCCCGGATCATGGCCGGCGACCCGGCCACCACGACGTCGTGGTCGAGCCACGGCCCCGACCGGCTGACCGCCTCGACGACGGTGCCGGGGGCCAGGTCGGTGTCCAGGGGGTCGGACTCGCAGGCACCGACCACCGCCAGCCACGGCTCGCCGACGCAGAGGTCGGCGAAGCGGTCCAGTGTGTGCAGGTCCTCGGGGGTGCGCCCGCCCACGACGACGGTCGTCGGTCGGACGTCGACGCCCGCGGCGGCCTGACCGACGAGCTCCTCGCAGAGGGCCAGCGCCACCGAGGCTCCGGTGCCGCCCGCCACGAGCAGGAGCTCGCGCTCCGCGGCCGGGTCGACCACGACCTCGCCCTCGGCCGGACCGATGCGCCAGCGCTCGCCGACCCGGCTGTGGGCGACCACGGACCGGCTCACCCAGCCGCCCGCCACGGCGCGGACGTGGAACTCGAGGCGGCCGTCGGCACGCGGCGCCCCGGCCGGCGTGAGGTGGCGCCAGAGGCGCGGTCGTGCGGGCACCTCGACGGTGACCGACTGCCCGGGCCGGAACTCGACCGGCACGTCGGGCTCGACCTCGACCACGGCCAGGTCCCAGCTCAGGCGTCGGTGGCTGACGACGGTGGCGCCGACGACGCCGGGGTGGGCCGCGACCGCCTCCCGGGCGGGCCGGGTGGCCAGCGAGAAGGCGCGTACCCAGGCGGCGTCGGTGTCGGCGGCCCAGAGGTCGCCGGCGAACCGGCGCACCGCACCGACCAGGGCGACGCCGAGGGCCTCGTCGGCCGTCGCGTCGAGCCCGAGCGCCCGCAGCTCCCGCGCCAGCGGTGGCACGGCGGCGACCAGGTCGACGGGCCGGTCCACGACGGACATGGCGGCGATCGTGCCGTGCAGCAGGCGCCGGGCGGCGGGGTCGGCCTGGGCCGGGAACTGCGCGCGGAGGGCCGGGGCGAGGCTGAACAGCAGCGCGCCGAACCAGTGCGCGACCTCCGCCTCGGAGTCGGCGACCCGGTCCCAGACCGCCCGGACGGCCTCGGCGGCGCGCACGACGGTGAGGTCGGCGGCCGGGGCGGGAGCCCGGACGGCGGGCGCGGGTCGGTCCGCGGCCGCGAGCGGCGTGGTGGGCGGCGGCGGGACGGTGGGTGGGGCGACCAGGACCGTCGTCGCGGGGGCGTCCGCGGCGGGCGGCTGCGGGGCGGGTCGGTCCGCGGTCGGCGCCGCGGGGATGACGGTGGTGGCCGCCGCGGAGGCGGCGGGCCGCGTCGGTACGAGGCGCAGCAGGCGGGCGGGCCGGCGTGCGGGGTCGTGGGGGCCGGCGCCCCGAGGGGTCGGTGGCTCGGCCACGGGCCCGTCGCCGGGTGTACCCGCGCCGCGCTCCGTTGGTCCGATCGGCCCGGCCGGTTCCGCCGTCATGCCGACTCCCTCCTCGCCCCCGGCCAGGTCCCGTCCCTCGCCCGAGTCCCGAGCATCATGACAGAGCGTGCGCAGACACGGCCAACTGTCCCCATGTCGTCACTGTGGGCGACATCGGCGGGCACGAAGCCGACACACCTTCTCGAACTTGAGCGGAATAGACTCAAGTCTGGGTAGGTTGGACCCCACGAGAGTCACCTCCCGACCCCTCCCAGCCCGAAAGGCCAGCCCCGATGGACTTCTCGCCGACGACGCGGACCCAGCAGGCGGTGTCCGCCGCGGTCCGCGCCGCCACCGCGTCCGGACACCCCCAGGTGTCGCCGGCGCACCTCCTCCTCGCCCTGCTCGACCAGGCCGACGGCATCACGCTGCCGCTGCTGCGCGCCGTGTCGGCCGACCCCGACGCCGTGCGCGCGGAGACCGACCGGCTGATCGCCGCCATGCCGAGCGCCACCGGTGCCGGAGTGGCCGCGCCGCAGTTCGACGGCGACTCGGCCCGCGTCCTGGCGCACGCCCAGCAGCTGGCGGCCGACATCGGTGACGAGTACGTCTCCACCGAGCACCTGCTCGTCGGGCTGGCCGCGGCCGGCGGCCGCACCGCACAGATCCTCACCCGCCACGGCGCGACCGCGGAGGCGCTGCAGGAGGCGTTCAGCAAGGTCCGCGGGTCGGCCCGCATCACGTCGCCCGACCCGGAGGGCACCTTCCAGGCGCTGGAGAAGTACGGGCAGGACCTCACCGAGCGGGCCCGCTCCGGCAAGCTCGACCCCGTCGTCGGGCGGGACGCCGAGATCCGCCGCGTCGTGCAGGTGCTCTCGCGCCGCACCAAGAACAACCCGGTGCTGATCGGCGAGCCCGGCGTCGGGAAGACCGCGATCGTCGAGGGCCTGGCCCAGCGCATCGTCGCGGGGGACGTACCGGAGTCGCTGCGCGACAAGCGTGTCGTGGCGCTCGACCTCGGCTCGATGGTGGCCGGCGCCAAGTACCGGGGCGAGTTCGAGGAGCGGCTCAAGGCCGTCCTCGGCGAGATCACCGACTCGGCCGGCCAGGTCATCACCTTCATCGACGAGCTGCACACCATCGTCGGCGCCGGGGCCACCGGCGAGTCCGCGATGGACGCCGGCAACATGATCAAGCCGATGCTCGCCCGGGGTGAGCTGCGGATGGTCGGCGCCACCACGCTCGACGAGTACCGCAAGCACATCGAGTCCGACCCGGCCCTGGAGCGCCGCTTCCAGCAGGTCCTCGTCGGGGAGCCGTCGGTGGAGGACACCGTCGGCATCCTGCGTGGGCTCAAGGAGCGCTACGAGGTGCACCACGGCGTGCGGATCACCGACGCCGCCCTCGTGGCCGCCGCCGCGCTCTCCGACCGCTACATCACCGCGCGGTTCCTGCCCGACAAGGCGATCGACCTCGTCGACGAGGCCGCCTCGCACCTGCGGATGGAGATCGACTCGCGTCCGGTGGAGATCGACGAGGTGGAACGCTCCGTGCGCCGCCTCGAGATCGAGGAGATGGCGCTGGCGAAGGAGTCCGACGCCGCGTCCGCCGAGCGGCTCTCCGCCCTGCGTGCCGAGCTCGCCGAGAAGCGCGAGGAGCTGGCCGCGCTCACGGCCCGCTGGCAGGGCGAGAAGGACTCGATCAACTCGATCCGCGACCTGAAGGAGCGGATGGAGTCACTGCGCGGTGAGGCCGACCGGGCCGAGCGCGACGGCGACTACGAGACCGTCGCGCGCCTGCGTTACCGGGACATCCCCGCCGTCGAGAAGCAGTTCGCCGAGGCGGAGGCCGCCACGACGGCGGCAGGCCCGGTCATGCTCAAGGAGGAGGTCGGCCCGGACGACGTCGCCGACGTCGTCTCCGCCTGGACCGGCATCCCGGCCGGGCGGCTGCTCGAGGGGGAGACCCAGAAGCTGCTGCGCATGGAGGACGAGCTCGGACGCCGGGTGATCGGGCAGACCGAGGCGGTCCGCGCGGTGTCCGACGCCGTGCGCCGCACGCGGGCCGGCATCTCCGACCCCGACCGGCCGACCGGCTCGTTCCTCTTCCTCGGTCCCACCGGTGTCGGCAAGACCGAGCTGGCCAAGGCCCTCGCCGCGTTCCTGTTCGACGACGAGCGGGCGATGATCCGCATCGACATGAGCGAGTACGGCGAGAAGCACTCGGTCGCGCGGCTCGTCGGGGCGCCCCCCGGCTACGTCGGGTACGACCAGGGCGGCCAGCTCACCGAGGCCGTGCGGCGCCGTCCGTACGCGGTGGTCCTGCTCGACGAGGTCGAGAAGGCGCACCCGGACGTCTTCGACGTGCTGCTCCAGGTGCTCGACGACGGGCGCCTCACGGACGGCCAGGGCCGCACCGTGGACTTCCGCAACACGATCCTCGTGCTGACCTCGAACCTGGGGTCGGCCGCGCTCATGGACACCTCGCTCGACGATGCCGGGCGGCGGGACAAGGTCATGGAGGTCGTGAAGCGGTCGTTCAAGCCCGAGTTCCTCAACCGGCTCGACGACGTCGTGGTGTTCCACGCGCTGTCGACCGAGGAGCTGACCTCGATCGTCGACATCCAGATCGACCGGCTCGCATCGCGCCTGGCCGGCCGGCGGCTCGCGCTCGACGTCTCCGACGCCGCCAAGGAGTGGCTGGCCCTGCAGGGCTTCGACCCGCTCTACGGCGCCCGCCCGCTGCGCCGGCTCGTGCAGTCCGCGATCGGCGACCAGCTCGCCCGGGAACTGCTCGGCGGCGAGGTCCGCGAGGGCGACACCGTCCGCGTCGACCTCGACAAGGACGCCGAGCACGGGGCCGGCGCGCTGACGGTGACGCGCGCCTGAACCCCCGCCCGCATCGAGCGAAGGGCCCCTTCCGTCGGTCCGTCCGGTGGTAGGGGCTCTTCGCGCGTCCGGGGTAGGGGTGGCGCGGGTCCGGGCGCCGCACGGCCGGACCGGGAGTGGCGTACACGGCCGGCTTGTCGCGGCCTTTCCCCGACCCGGCCCTGTCTTGTCGGTGTGAATCACAGCGACTGGCGGACGGACGTCCGCGGACCACGACAAGGCCACGGACGACGATCGGCGGGCCCGAGCGAGCCCGCCGGGTGGCCGACGATGCGTCGTTCCTGCCACCGGATGACAGCAACGACGCTTTCCTGTCACGCCTGGGTGGGCTCGGTGACCTGACCGCCCTCCACGTGCCAGCGGCGGGTGGTCCGCACGGTGTCGAGCATCCGGCGGTCGTGGGTGACCAGCAGGACCGTGCCGGTGAACGACTCCAGCGCCGACTCGAGCTGCTCGATCGCGGGCAGGTCGAGGTGGTTGGTGGGCTCGTCGAGCACGAGCAGGTTCACCCCCCGCGCCTGGAGCAGGGCGAGCGCGGCACGGGTGCGTTCCCCGGGGGAGAGCGAGTCGGCCGGCCGGTGCACGTGCTCGGCGGCGAGGCCGAACTTCGCGAGCAGCGTGCGGACCTCCGCGGTGGGCCAGCGGTCCACCTCGGGCTCGCGGGAGAACGCGTCGAGCAGCGTCCGCTCCCCGGCGAACAGCCCCCGCGCCTGGTCCACCTCCCCGACCACCACCCCCGAACCCAGCTCGGCCGACCCGGCGTCGGGGCGGACCTTCCCGAGCAGCAGGCCGAGCAGGGTGGTCTTGCCCGCGCCGTTGGGGCCGGTCACGGCGACGCGGTCCGCGTAGTCGAGCTGCAGGGTCACCGGGCCGAGGGTGAACGAGCCGCGGCGCACCGCCGCGTCGTGCAGGGACGCGACGACGGTGCCGGAGCGCGGCGCGGTGGCGATCGTCATCTGCAGCTCCCACTCCTTGCGGGGCTCCTCGACCACCTCGAGGCGCTCGATCCGCCGCTGCGACTGCGCGACCTTCGAGGCCTGCTTCTCGGTCGACTCGGCGCGGACCTTGCGGGCGTTCTTGTCGTTGTCCGACTTCCCGGCGCCCTTGCGGCGGGCGTTCCGGACGCCGTGCTCGAGCCAGTTGCGCTGGGTCTGCATCCGGCTCTCGAGCGAGGAGCGCTTGTCGGCGTACTCCTCGTAGGCCTCGCGGGCGTGCCGGCGGGCGACGGCGCGCTCGGCGAGGTAGGCCTCGTAGCCCCCGCCGTAGAAGGCGACCTGCTGCTGGGCGAGGTCGAGCTCCAGCACGCCGGTGACGGTGCGGGCGAGGAACTCACGGTCGTGGCTCACGACGACGGTGGGCGCGCGCAGCTCGCGGACGAAGCGCTCGAGCCGGTCCAGCCCGGCGAGGTCGAGGTCGTTCGTCGGCTCGTCGAGCAGGAACACGTCGAAGCGGGCGAGCAGGAGCGCGGCGAGGTTGACCCGGGCGGCCTGGCCACCGGAGAGCGCCGTCATCTCCGCGTCGAGTCCGAGACCCAGGCCGAGGTCGGCGGCCACCTCGGGGATGCGGTCGGACAGGTCGGCGCCGCCGAGGTCGAGCCAGCGTTCCAGGGCCACCGAGTAGCGCTCGCCGTCGTCACCGGTCTCGAGCAGCGCGGTCGCCGCGTCGAGCTCGACCTGTGCATCGGCGACGCCGGTCCGCCGGGACAGGAATCCCTCGATCGTCTCGCCCGGACGGCGGGCCGGCTCCTGCGGGAGGTGGCCGACGGTGGCCGTGGGCGGCGCGAGCTCGACGGTGCCGGTGTCGGGCTTCTCCAGACCGGCGAGGATGCGCAGGAAGGTGGACTTGCCGGCGCCGTTCGCGCCGACCAGCCCGACGACGTCACCCGCGCCGACGGTGAGGTCGGCGCCGGCGAAGACGGTGCGCGCGCCGTGGACGGCGGAGACGTCGCGGGCGACGAGGGTGGCCTGCACCGACCCGAGCGTAGTGCGCGGACAGAAAGCCGTGGTCACTCCGAGTGTCCTGCTCCACCGGGGTGGGGGTCGGGCCTACGCTCGGTGGGTGCCTGCCTGGATCTGGTTCGTCGTGGCGCTGGTCGCCGCAGCCGGCGGTGCGCTGCTGCTCTGGTACGACCGTGCCCGTCCCGACCGCCGGGGCAACGACCGGCGGGACTGGGCGGCGTCGAAGGGCTGGGAGTTCACCGACGCGCTGTCCTCGCCGCCCCACGCCTGGCGCTACGGGACGCTGCGCGGTGACGGCCCCCGCCAGGCCTACGACGTCGCGACCGGCGCCGTGCCCGGACCCGGCGGGCGCCGCCTCGGGTGCATCTTCGACCAGGAGCAGGACGGCCGGACCGTCGCGACGATCGCCGCGGTGCGCGGCACCGTCGCGGTGCCGGTGGCCCTCGAACTGCGGCTCCCCGAGTCGCCCCGGCCCGACGACGACGAGCTCGACAACCTCGGGCAGGTCGGGCGGCGCTACGCGTTCGTCTCCAACGCCCTCGAGGGGCGCCGGCTGCTGACCCGGCCGGTCACCGACGCCGCCGACCGCGTCGGCGCCGACGTCCCACTGGTCTGGGCCGAGGACACCTGGGTGCTGGCCTCGATCGAGCCGGACGCCGACCCCGACCGCATCGAGGGGCTCATCGAGTCGCTCGTCGAGGTCTCGGCCGCCATCAAGGAGGCCGTGGAGGGCGGGCCGACGGCGCGCGACGACGACGCGCCCACGGCCGTCGTCGGGAAGCGGGAACCGGACCGGGCCGTGCCCGCGGTGGGCAGCCCGGCCGACGAGTCCCGCACCGAGACCGTGGAGCGCGAGGACGACTCCCCGACCACGGTGGTCGACCGCTCGGGCCGGGACGCGCCGCCGACGGGCCGCCCGTCCGGCGCCCGGCCCGCGACGCGGGACGACGACTCCGCCGACTCCGCGGACCCCGACGACTACGACGACGAGTTCGAGGCGTTCGCGTCCGGCGACGACGACGCCAGCCCGTACGCGGGCGGCGACGAGCGGGGCGGGCGCCCCACGCACCGCGACCGGCCCGCCGACATCCCCTACGACCTGGAGAGCGACGATCCCGACCCGGAGGAGCCGCGCCGGGACGAGCAGCGCTCCTCGCAGGGCAGCACGTGGCGCAGCGGGAAGTTCCGGGGTCGGTGAGCGGCACCGCGCTGGTGACGGGTGCGAGCTCCGGGCTCGGCGCCGAGTTCGCCGTCCAGCTCGCCGCCGCCGGGTACGACCTGGTGCTGGTCGCCCGCGACGAGGCCCGCCTGGAGGCCCTGGCCGAGCGCCTGGGCGAGGGCGGGCGCAGCGACGGGACGCGGGTGCACGCGGAGGTCCTCGTCGCCGACCTGGCCGACCCCGACTCCCGCCGGGCGGTCGAGGACCGGCTGGCCGACGAGACCCGTCCGGTGGACCTGCTGGTGAACAACGCGGGCTACGGCACCGCGGGCGAGTTCACCGAGACCGACCTCGACGTGCTCGCCGCCAACCACGAGGTCAACGTGACCACGGTGCTGCGGCTGACCCGCGTCGCCCTTCCCGGGATGATCGCGCGGGGCCGCGGCGGGGTCCTCAACGTCTCCAGCGTCGCCGGGTTCCTGCCCGGCCGCGGCTCGGTGTACGGCGCGGGCAAGGCCTACGTCACGATGCTGTCGCAGAACCTCGCGGGCGTGCTCGCGGGCACCGGGGTGCACGTCATGGCGCTGTGCCCCGGGTTCGTGAAGACCGAGTTCCACCAGCGCTTCGGGCAGGCCCGCACCGGGCCGGCGTTCGCGTGGATGGACGCCGACCTCGTGGTCCGCGTCGCGCTGGCCGACTTCGCGCGCGGGCGGCCGGTGTCGGTGCCGCACCCGCTCTACAAGGCGATCGTGCTGGGCGCCCGTCTCGCTCCGCCACGGCTCGTGCACGCGCTGGCACGGCGCAGCGCCTCGGGTCGGGGCTAGGAGCCGGTCGTCACCCGTCCGTGGGTCACCGGATCGTTGACCCGCAGTCCGAACCTGTTCACGATGAGCGCGTGACCAGCACGGATGCTGACGTGACCCCCCGGGTCTCGGTGGTGATCCCGCTGTACCAGAAGGAGCGCTACATCGGGCGCACGCTCTCGAGCGTGCTCGCGCAGACGTTCGACGACTTCGAGGTCGTCGTCCTCGACAACGCCTGCACCGACGGCTCGGCCGACGTGGTCCGCTCGTTCCACGACCCGCGGGTGCGTCTGGAGCGCAACTCGGAGACGATCCCGGCCCCGGCCAACTTCCGGCGGGCCGTGGAGCTCGCGCGCGCCCCGCTGGTGAAGGTGCTCAGCGCCGACGACCTCATCTACCCGACCGCGCTCGCCGAGCAGGTCGCGGTGCTCGACGCCGACCCCGCCCTCCCGCTCGTGTCCTGCCGGCACGACCTCGTCGACGACGACGACCGCGTCATGTCCCACGACCGGGCCCTGCGCAGCCGGGACCTGGTCGGGCGCCAGGACACCGCGACGGTCATCCGGCGGATCGTGCGCCACCGGGGGAGCCCGCTGGGCGTGCCCGGCAACATGCTCTTCCGCCGGACCGCCTACGACGCCGCGGGCGGGTTCCCCGACAACTCCTACGCCCTGGACATCGGGCTGGCGGCCCGGCTCGTCGAGCACGGCGGCTTCTACGGGCTGCCCCGCACGCTGTCGGCGTTCCGCCTGACCACCGGGTCGGTCACCTCGACCGCCTTCCGGCGCAACATCGGGCTGCAGCACCAGTTCCTGCGCGAGCTGCGCGCACGGCACCACGACGTGATCCGCCGTCGGGACGTGGCGATCGGGCTGCTGCGCGAGCCGCTGACCACCGTGCGCCAGCGGCTGATGGCGGCGGCGTCGACCGACCCGGCGAGCCGGCGGCACCGGTGGCTGCGGGCGACGGTCGACCCGCGGGCGTCCGTCCGCTCCTGACCGGCCCGTCGTCACAATGGGGGCCATGCCCACCCCGCACGCGCCCCTGCCCGGAGCCCCCGCCGAGCGCGCCGTCGCCGCCGTCGGCGGCGGCCCCGACGTGGACCGCCCGGCCCGTGACCGGCTGGCCGCCCTCGCCCGCGAGCTCGCCGTCGTGCACGGCCGGGTCACCCTCTCCTCGGGGCGCGAGGCGGACTACTACGTCGACATGCGGCGGATCAGCCTGCACCACGAGGCGGCCCCGCTGATCGGGCGGCTGCTGCGAGAGATGACGGCCGACTGGTCCTACGACGCCGCGGGCGGGCTCACCATGGGCGCCGACCCGGTGGGCGCGGCGATCATGCACGCGCCGGGCCGCCCGATCGACGCGTTCGTGGTGCGGAAGGAGGCCAAGGGGCACGGCATGCAGCGTCGGGTGGAGGGACCCGACGTCACGGGGCGGCGGGTGCTCGTCGTCGAGGACACCTCGACCACCGGCGGCAGCCCGGTGACCGCCCTCGACGCGCTGCGCGAGGCGGGCGCGGAGGTGGTCGGGGTCGCGACGATCGTCGACCGGGCCACGGGCGCCGCCGACGTGATCCAGGAGCGGGGCGTGCCCTACCGGTCGCTGCTGGGGCTCGGCGACCTGGGCCTGGAGTGACCGACCCCGTTCCCGACGGTTCCGATCCCACCGGGCCCGGCCCCACCGAGTGGACGACCGGCGCCCCCGAGGTCGGGGTCGGGCCCTGGGACGGGCCCTGGCCGGACGACCCCCGGTACGACCCGGAGCTGCTCGCCGGGGGCGACCGCCGCAACGTCGTCGACCGCTACCGGTACTGGCGACGGGAGGCGATCGTCGCCGACCTCGACACCCGACGGCACCCGTTCCACGTCGCCGTCGAGAACCTGCGCCACGACGCGAACATCGGCACGATCGTGCGCACCGCGAACGCCTTCCTCGCGGCCCAGGTGCACGTGGTCGGGCGTCGCCGGTGGAACCGGCGCGGGGCGATGGTCACCGACCGGTACCAGCACGTCGTGCACCACCCCGGGGTGGAGGAGCTCGTGGCGTGGGCCCGCGCGGAGGGCCTCGCCGTGGTCGCCGTGGACAACGGCCCGGGCGCCGCGCCGCTCGAGGCCACCGTGCTGCCGCGGGCCTGCGTGCTGCTGTTCGGCCAGGAGGGTCCCGGCCTGACGCCCGAGGCCACGGCCGGCGCCGACCTCGTCGTGTCGATCGCCCAGTTCGGCTCGACACGCTCGATCAACGCGGGCGTGGCCGCCGGGATCGCGATGCACGCCTGGGTCCGGGAGCACGCTGCTCCGTAGACCTCAGGGGTTCGGGCGGCGGATCTGCTGCGTCGGCGCGTCGGCGTTCGCTCCGTCGAGCGTCTCCTCGGCGAGGTTCGAGGCGCCCAGCTTCTTCTCCCGGCGGGCCTGGATCGCCTCGATCGCGATCGGGACCAGGGAGATCACGACGACGAGGATGAGCATCAGCTCGATGTTGTCCTTGACGAACGTGAACTGGCCGAGCACGGCGCCGAGCAGGGTCACCCCGGCCGCCCAGAGGATCGCGCCGATCGCGGAGAAGGTGAAGAAGCGCTTGGCGTCCATGCGCCCGACCCCGGCCATGACGGTGATGAAGGTGCGCACGATCGGCACGAAGCGGCCCAGGACGATGGCCCGGTTGCCGTACTTGTCGAAGAACTTCTGCGTGCGCTCGACGTTCTCGCGCTTGAACAGCTTCGAGTTCGGCTTGTCGAAGATCGCCGGGCCCGCCTGGTAGCCGATGCCGTAGCCCACGACGTTGCCCGCGAAGGCCGCGACCACCAACACGACGCAGACCAGCCACAGCGGGGTCTCGATCAACCCCGTGGTGGCGGCGAGCCCCGTGATGAACAGCAGCGAGTCACCCGGCAGGAAGAACCCGATCAGTAGCCCGCACTCCGCGAAGAGGATCAGGGCCACGCCCAGCAGGGCCCACGGGCCCAGACTCTGGATGATGTACTGCGGGTCGAGCCACTGGGGTCCCAGGGCGACGACGGTGGTCGCGTCGGCGAGCGTCACGCCTCGTCACGGTACTGGCCGCGCCTGGGTGTCCGGTGTGTGCCTCCGCGGATGCGCCCGCCGGTGTCGGCGGCGGTCACGTCCGGTCAGGCCGGCAGGAGCAGGGAGAGCACCCCGATCGCGGCGCCGACGGTGCCTCCTGCCAGCAGCGACACCGCGCCCCACCAGGCCACGGTGCTCGCGTTCCACGTGCCGGGGCCCTGCGCGGGGGTGACCGCCCGCGGGGGGACGGGCGGCCCGGACGGGTACGGCCCGTGAGCGGCGGGCGGTCCCTGTCGCGGCCCGCCGTAGGGCGGGACCGGTCGCGGCGGCGCGGGACGGACACCGAGCGGAACGCCCGGGGGCGGCGGGGCGAGGCTGCCCGACCGCGGCGCGGGCACGTCGGCGCGCACGGTCCGTTCGCCCGTGGTCGGGCCCGGGTCCGCGGTCTTCCGCCGGCCCAGGGGGCGGAACCGTCGCGGCCGGTCGGCCGGGGCGTCGGTGGCGGGCGTCGCCGTGGGCGGCTCGGACGGCGGGACCGCGCGCGGCGTCGACACGCCGCCCGCCGCGTGGGCCCGCAGCGCCTCGGACAGCAGTCGCTCGTCATCCATCGCGGGCGATCGTAACCACGGGGAGGGGCCGGACCCCAGGGGTCCGTGCGGCCGAGAAGGGACGGCCGGACGGGTGGGTGCGACGGGTGGCGTGCCCGTCGCGGTCACCTACGGCGTCCCGCCCACGATCTTCGAGATGGCGTCGAGGCCGCGGCTGGCGGTCGACTTCACCGTGCCGCGGCTGATCCCGGTGGCCTCGGCGATCTCGGCCTCGGACAGCCCGCCGTAGTAGCGCAGCACCAGGACCTCGCGCTGCCGGCGCGGCAACTGGGAGAGGGCGGACACCACGGCCTGGTGCTCGGCCGACAGCATGGCGAGCGACTCGGCCGAGCGGGCGTCGGCGGTGTGCGGCGGGGTGTACTCGCGGGCGGTCCGGCGGCGGCGCAGCACCGAGCGGGAGCCGTTGACCACCGCGGTGCGCAGGTACCCCAGGGCCGCGTTCTCGTCGCGCAGCCGCGTCCAGTGCCGGTGCAGCCCCGTGAACGCCTCCTGCACCACGTCCTCCGCGGTGGCCGGATCGTCGACCAGCAGGATCGCCAGCCGGACGAACCGCATGCGGTGCTCGCGGTAGAGGTCCTCGAGGGTGCGCGGCCCGTCGGGCGCGGACTGCGCCGGGGGCGCGGGCATCGGAGGCGGTGCGCCGGGCCCGGGACGTCCGGGCCCCGGGTACATCGGGGGACGGCGGGGCGCCGGCGGGGGCGGGGCGCCGTTCGTCCCGTGGGCCGGAGGTGCGGCCGGATGCACGACCGACGCCTCCGCGCCGGTCATCGCGTCGAGCGCACGCAGGCTGCCCAGCGTGCGTTCGATCGCGCTCTCGACCGGCTCGACCACGTCTCCGACGATAGACCAGCCCACCGACACCTTTCCGGCCTCCCGGTCGGTGAAACGGGAGAACGCCCCCGCTTCGTCGTGGGCACCGCCGAACGGGGGAGATCGGTCACGTCCACGGCCCGTCGCGAGAGGCAGCGGGCACCCGTCGGGGACGGGCATACTGCGGCCGCCGGGGACGGCAGCGCAGCCACACGAGATGCAGGGAGCCAACGTCATGCCGATCGCGACCCCCGAGGTCTACAACGAGATGCTCGACCGGGCGAAGGCGAACCGGTTCGCCTACCCGGCGATCAACTGCACCTCGTCGGAGACGATCAACGCCGCGCTGCGGGGGTTCGCGGACGCCGAGAGCGACGGCATCATCCAGTTCTCCACCGGGGGCTCCGAGTTCGGCTCCGGCCAGTCGGTGAAGGACATGGTCACCGGCGCGACCGCGCTCGCCGAGTTCGCGCACGTCGTCGCGGAGAAGTACTCGATCAACGTCGCGCTGCACACCGACCACTGCCCGAAGGACAAGCTGGACGGCTTCGTGCGCCCGCTGATCGCGATCTCGCAGGAGCGGGTGGACGCCGGGCGGAACCCGCTGTTCCAGTCGCACATGTGGGACGGCTCGGCGGTGGAGCTGCACGAGAACCTCGAGATCGCCCAGGAGCTCCTGGAGAAGGCCGCGAAGGCCCACATCATCCTGGAGATCGAGATCGGCGTGGTCGGCGGCGAGGAGGACGGCGTCGCGAACGACATCAACGACAAGCTCTACACCGCCGCCGGTGACTACGAGCACACCGTCGACGCCCTCGGCGCCGGCGAGAAGGGCCGCTACCTGCTCGCGGCCACCTTCGGCAACGTGCACGGCGTGTACAAGCCGGGCAACGTCAAGCTCCGCCCCTCCGTGCTCAAGGAGGGCCAGGAGGTCGCCGCCCGCAAGCTCGGCCTGTCCGAGGACTCGAAGCCGTTCGACCTCGTCTTCCACGGCGGCTCGGGCTCGCTGCTCGAGGAGATCCACGAGGCGCTCGACTACGGCGTGGTGAAGATGAACGTCGACACCGACACCCAGTACGCCTTCACCCGCCCCGTCGCGGCGCACATGTTCCAGAACTACGACGGCGTGCTGAAGGTCGACGGCGAGGTCGGCGACAAGAAGGTCTACGACCCGCGCTCCTGGGGCAAGGCGGCCGAGAAGGGCATGGCCGAGCGCGTCGTCACGGCCTGCGAGAACCTGCGCTCGACGGGGCAGTCGCTGGCGAAGTAGCCGCCCCCCGGTGGCAGGAAAGCGTCGTTGCCGTCGTCCAGTGGCAGGAACGCCGCTTCCTGACGGCGGGTCGGGCCGGGTCGCGGGGGACCGGGGAGAATCGGGCGCATGACGATCCCGACCGGTCCCTCCGCCGGGCACGGCCACAACCTGCTCGGTCCGCAGCCGACCCTCCTGCCCGCCGACCCCGACGCCACCGACCGGCTCGACGTCGGGGAGGACCCGGCCGCCGTCGCCGCGGACCACCCGACGTCGAGCGCGGCGTGGGCGACGCTGGCCGAGCAGGCACTCGACGCCGGAGCGACCATCACGGCCTACGCCTATGCGCGCACCGGATACCACCGCGGCCTCGACCAGCTCCGGCGCAACGGCTGGGCGGGCTTCGGGCCGGTGCCGTGGGAGCACGTCCCCAACCGGGGCTTCCTGCGCGCCGTCGCGGTGCTGGCCAAGGCGTCGGCCACGATCGGCGAGCTCGACGAGGCCACCCGCTGCCGTGACCTGCTCGACGACTGCGACCCGGCGGCGGCGCCCGCGCTGGGTGTGGCCTGACGCCACCCCCTGACGGAACGAACGGGTCGTTCGTGCACCTGAAGGGCACGAACGGGTCGTTCGTTCCGACCGGTGGACCACGATGAGCCGGATCGCCACGTTTCTCGACACACGCCGCCGCCGCCTGCGCGAGTCGGCCTGGCCCGTCCTGCAGTGCGCCCTCGCGGCGGGCGCGGCGTACGCGATCGCCCAGCAGGTGTTCGGCCACCCCGTGCCGTTCTTCGCACCGATCGCCTGCGTGCTGGTCCTCGGCATCTCGCTCACGAACCGGCTGCGGCGCAGCGTCGAGCTCGCCGTCGGGGTGAGCGTCGGTGTCGGGGTGGGCGACGCGATCGTCCTGGTCATCGGCTCGGGCTGGTGGCAGATCGCCGTGGTGGTCGCGCTCGCCCTGCTCGCGGCGCTGCTCTTCGACGTCGGCGCGCTGCTGCTCAACCAGGCGGCCGTGTCGGCCGTCCTGGTGGCGACGCTGCAGCCGCCGGGCACGTCCGCAGGGATCTCGCGTTGGGTGGACACGCTCATCGGGGCGGCCCTGGGACTCCTGGTCGCCGCGATCCTGCCGTCGAACCCGCTGACCGCTGCCCGGCGGACGGTCGACGCCCTGCTCGCCGAGCTGACCGAGGCCCTGCGCGGCGCCGCCGAGAGCCTGGAGGCGGCCGACCCCGAGACCGGCAACCGGGTCCTGGAGCGCATCCGGGCCAGTCAGCGGGCGGTCGACGCGTTCGACAGCGCCGTCGACGCCGGCCTGGAGATCACCGCGATCGCCCCGGGGCGGCGGCGGCACCGTGGCGAGCTGTCCCGGCTCCGGGCGGCCACCGGCCCGCTCGACCTCGCGGTGCGCAACGCCCGGGTGCTCGTCCGCCGGGCGGTGTCGGCGGAGACCGACGGGGAGACGGTCGGTCCCGACGTCGCCCCCGTGCTGCGGGAGCTGGCGGACGCGGTCGACCTGCTTCGGATCGACCTGGCGGGCGGACACCGCGTCGACGGAGCCGAGTCGGCGGTGCTCGACGTCGCCGCCCGGCTGCCCCGGACCGGCGGCGGCTTCTCGGCGGACGTCGTCGTGGCCCAGATGCGGTCGATCGTCACCGACCTGCTGTGCGCGACGGGCATGGACCGGGAGGCGGCGCGGTCGGCGGCATCGGCGAGCCGCCGCTGAGCGTGGCGAGCTGCTGACGCTGGACGTCAGCGGTGGGCCACGGCTGGTACGGCCGTCGAGCGTGGCGGCCTGCTGACGTCGAGTGTCAGCCGTGCGCCACCGCTGACATCGGGCCGGCTACGACGCCTTCGGCAGCGGACGGTCCGTGACCTCGGCCGGCACGACGTCGACGACCAGCGGCTCGGGCACCGCCTGGAGGTGACGCTGCGCGACGGGGGCCGTCGCGGGTGCCTCGAGGCGCATCGGCGGCCGGACCGGGCGGCGCCGCGTCGGGACGTCGAGCACGCGGGACTCGAAGCGTTCGAGGAGAACGGCCGCGATCAAGAGGATCAGGGGGATGAGGACCGCGACCAGCATGAACAGAAGCTACCCCCGTCTCACAGCCGCTGAACCTCGGACATCACAGGTCGGTCCGATCGTCGTACGACCGCTACGGCAGGTGTGGTAACGGTCACCTCCGAGGCCCGCCGACGACGACTACCGTTCGCCGGGCCTTCACCGAGCGTCACGGCGCACGAGGAGCCAGTCCTCGGTGTGCCGGTACCAGGAGCGCCGCTCGAGGGGCTTCGCGTCGTCCACGCCGTCCCGGCTCGCGACCGCCACGGTGCCCGGGCGGATGCCCACCGTGGCCGCCCGACCGAACGTCGTGTGCTCCCGTGCACGCCGGAACCGGCGCCGCTGCACCAGACCCACAGCCACTCCGCCGCCCCCCGGGCCGAGGCCGGGACGCGTGTCGGCCGCCGGATCGGGGCGTACCGCCAGACCGGCGGCCTCGCCGCGCACGAGCTCGTGCTCGTCGCAGAAGGACACGCCCTCGAACGGGCCCACCCGGTGCACCCCGGCGACCACCCCGCCGCGGTCGTCGCGGACGAGGGGTGCCGGCGACGCCGCGCCGTCGAGTGCGAGGTCCAGGGCCGCTGCGGGATCGGTCGGCAGGCCCCACACGGCGGCGACCTCCGACGACGGCACGTCCGGCACGAACGCCACCGGCAGGTCGAGGCGCTCCCGGCGCAGGAGGCGCACGACGACGGCGGCGAGGGCGGCGTCGGAGCCCACGACGACGAGCCGGGTCGCGTCGTCGAGCAGCGGGTCGACCTCGGCCCGCGCGGGGACCGCGTCGCAGGCGACCGCACCCGACGTCGGGAGGACCCGGGACGCGGCGTCGCCGCAGGTCAGCAGGACGGTGCCGTCGGCGGGTGCGCGACGGGTGGACATCGACGACTACCCTTCCGGTGCACGGGGCGGACTCGTGCGCGAACTGCACGCGACCCGAGGGAGTCTCACATGCCCGCGATCGTCCTCATCGGTGCCCAGTGGGGTGACGAGGGCAAGGGCAAGGCGACCGACATCCTCGGCGGCGAGGTCGACTGGGTCGTCCGCTACCAGGGCGGCAACAACGCCGGCCACACCGTGGTGCTCCCCGACGGCCAGAAGTTCGCGCTGCACCTCATCCCGAGCGGCATCCTGACGCCGGGTGTCACCAACGTGATCGGCAACGGCGTGGTGGTGGACCCGGCCGTGCTGCTCGACGAGCTCGCGGGCCTCGAGGCCAACGGCGTCGACACCACGAACCTGCTGATCAGCGCCGACGCACACCTGATCATGCCGTACCACGTGGCCATGGACAAAGTCACCGAGCGCTTCCTCGGGAAGTCCAAGATCGGCACCACGGGGCGCGGCATCGGCCCGGCCTACCAGGACAAGGTGGCGCGCGTCGGGGTCCGCGTGCAGGACCTGCTGGACGAGAAGATCCTCCGCCAGAAGGTCGAGGCGGCGCTGGACCTCAAGAACCAGATGCTCGTGAAGGTCTACAACCGGCGCGCGC
The DNA here is from genome assembly GCF_030269685.1 of Actinomycetospora sp. NBRC 106378. Taxonomy (GTDB): domain Bacteria; phylum Actinomycetota; class Actinomycetes; order Mycobacteriales; family Pseudonocardiaceae; genus Actinomycetospora. The sequence goes on along the minus strand of NZ_BSTT01000001.1, from coordinate 772,223 downwards.
TCGACCCCGACGAGGTCGCCGACCAGGTGCTCGCCTGGTCCGAGGGCTTCGCCCACCGGATCGCCGACACGCGGCTCGCGCTCAACCAGGCGCTCGAGCGGGGCGAGACGGTGCTGCTGGAGGGCTCGCAGGGGACGCTGCTCGACGTCGACCACGGCACGTATCCCTACGTGACCTCGTCGAACCCGACGGCGGGCGGCGCGTCCGCCGGCTCGGGCATCGGGCCGACGCGCATCGACCGCGTCATCGGCATCCTCAAGGCCTACACCACCCGCGTCGGGTCGGGCCCCTTCCCGACGGAGCTGTTCGACGCCGACGGCGAGTACCTGCGCAAGCAGGGTGGCGAGTTCGGCGTGACGACGGGCCGCTCGCGCCGCTGCGGCTGGTTCGACGCGGTGATCGCCCGCTACGCGACGCGCGTCAACGGGCTCACCGACATCTTCCTGACGAAGCTGGACGTGCTGTCGAGCCTGCCCGAGGTCCCGATCTGCGTCGGCTACGAGATCGACGGCAAGCGGGTCGAGGACATGCCGATGACGCAGTCGGATCTGCACCACGCGAAGCCGGTGTTCGAGCGGATGCCGGGCTGGTTCGAGGACATCTCGGCGTGCCGGGCGTTCGAGGACCTGCCGCAGGCCGCGCGGGACTACGTCGAGCGGATCGAGGAGCTCTCGCTCGCGCCGGTGTCGGCGATCGGGGTCGGACCGGGCCGCGACGAGACCATCACGCGACGCTCCTCGGTGGTGTGAGGGCTCACGTAACCTGGTCCGGTGGGCGCCTGTGAACACCTGATCGCTTCGAAGGACGTCGACGAGCCCCGGGCGAACGTCGATCGGGACGAGCCGGGCCTGATCTGCCCGGACTGCCGCGAATCGGGCTACGAGGTGTGGGCGCACCTGCGGATGTGCCTCACCTGCGGGCACGTCGCGTGCTGCGACTCCAGCCCGCACCGCCACGCCTCGACCCACTTCCAGGAGACGGGGCACCCGGTGATGCAGTCGTTCGAGCCGGGCGAGTCGTGGCGCTGGTGCTACCTGGACCGTCGGCTGCTCCCCTAGTCCGGGGCCTGGCGTCGCCCGATCGGCGCAACCGCTGCTCGCCCGCCCGCGGGTATACCCGCCCCGCTCGGGCCCGAGGGTGGCCGAGCGGGGGAGGCGGGCATGGCAGGCAGCGGGCTCTACGGCAGTGACCTGGGCGGCGGCAACACCCGGCGGGCCGCGACCGCCGAGCTGATCGGCACCTTCCTGCTCGTGTTCACCGGGACCGCCGTCGCCGTGTCCGCGGCCACCGGCCGGACGATCGCCGGCCAGCCGTCGAACTCCCTCGCGGTCGCCCTCGCGTTCGGCCTCGTGCTGGTCGCGCTCGTGTCGGCCCTCGGTCACGTGAGCGGCGCCCACCTCAACCCGGCCGTCACCGTCGCGCTCGCCCTCACCCGCACGTTCCCGTGGCGGACCGTCCCCGCCTACGTCGTCGCGCAGCTGGTCGGGGCGGTGCTCGCCGCCCTCGCCGTGTGGGCGGTGTTCGGCAACGCCGCCCGGACCGACGCGTCCCTCGGCGCGACCGTCCCCGCGACGACCGCGAGCGCCTGGCAGGTGCTGCTCGTCGAGATCGCGATCACCTTCCTGCTCATGTTCGTGATCATCTCGGTGGCCACCGACGACCGCGTCGCGCCGGCCGCGGTGGGGCCCGCCGTCGGGTTCGCGCTGGCCGCGGCCGTGCTCATCGGCGGTCCGGTCTCGGGCGGCGCGGTCAACCCCGCCCGGGCGCTGGGCCCGATGCTGGTCTCCGGCAGCCTCGACGCCTGGTGGGCCTACCTCGTCGGTCCGCTGGTCGGGGCGGCGGCGGCCGCGCTCGTCTACGACCGCTTCCTCGCCCGGGCCAGCGCGCCGGAGCCCGAGCCGGAGCCGGAGCCCGACCCGCAGTGGGGGCCGACCGAGAAGGTCACTCAGGAGTAGGCGGCAATCGCGGTGTCGGCGTTGTCGCTGAAGAGCCCCTCGATCCCGAGCGCGCGGTACTGGGCGTACTCGCCGAACGCGTCGCCGTAGGTGGACCGCTCGGGGTTCGGGCGCTGCAGGCGGGGCGGGAGGAACTCGTTCTCGTTGCGGAAGGTGTAAGGCATCGTCTTCAGTCCCGCGGCCCGCGCGTCGCCGGCGAGCGTCGTCGGCGTCCCGGTGGGCGGGATCACCCGCTCCTTGGACGGCCCGATCCACGTCGCATAGGTGGCGACCTCCTGCAGCCCGCGGGCGGAGACGAGGTCGTCGTACGTGCGTGGGTCGCGGGCGGCGACGAAGTCGGCGGGCGCCTTCGGGGTCGAGTCGATGAGCTGCAGCAGCGGGCAGCCGATCTGCGCCTTCAGCGCCCTGAGGTTCGCGACCTCGAACGACTGCACGATCACCTGCTGGTCGTCGGCCAGGTTCCGCCGCCGCAGGACGTCGACGAACACCGGCTCGATCGGCAGCCCGACCGAGGTGTGCCAGGTCGAGTGCTTGATCTCGGGCAGGATGCCGACCCGGCGCCCGAGCTGCTCCGACAGGCCCGCGAGCAGGTCGAGGATCTCGTCGAGCGTGAGGATCGGGTCGCGCCCGTCGTACAGCGTGTTGTGCGGTCGGGTCGCCGGGATGCGCTCGACGGCGCGGAGGGTCTTGAGCTCGGCGAGAGTGAAGTCCGTCGTGAACCAGCCGTCGTACGACGTCCCGTCGATCACGACGGTCCGGCGCCGTGACGCGAACTCGGGATGCCGGGCGACGTCGGTCGTGCCGCCGATCTCGGGCTCGTGCCGCGCGACGAGCTGCCGGTCCTTCGTGGAGCAGAGATCGACGTCCACGGCGTCGGCGCCCAGGCGCGCCGCGAGCGTGTACGACGAGGCGGTGTGCTCCGGGCGGTAGCCCGACGCCCCGCGGTGCCCGACGATCGTCACCTGCCCCCGAGCCGACCCACCCGGCTGGGCCGGCGCGGTCGAGCCCGTCGCCGATGTCGGGGTCGCGGCGGGGGCGCTGTCGGAGCACGCGGCGAGACCGGCGGTCGCGGCGAGGCCGCCGGCGACGGTGAGCGCGGCGCGTCGGGATAGGGACATACGCCGCATGCTGTCCCGACGACGGGTCGCGCCGCCACCGGGCACGGGTGAACAGCCGGTGCCCCTCCCCCCGGTGGCAGGAACGCGTCGTTGCCGTCGTCGGGCGGCAGCACCGACGTCCTGCCACCGAGGGGGTCGCGCCGGGACACCCCGTAGGGTCCAGCGTCGTGCGCGTCCTGGTCATCGGGTCCGGAGCCCGCGAACACGCCCTGCTGCTCGCCCTGGCGGCCGACCCCGCGGTGACGGCGCTCGCCGCGGCCCCCGGCAACGCCGGGACGGCGGCCGTGGCCGAGCACCCGGGTCTCGCCGACCCGTCGTCGGGACCCGCGGTGGTGGACCTCGCGCGCCGCTGGCGGGCGGACCTCGTGGTGATCGGACCCGAGGCGCCGCTGGTGGCGGGGGTCGGCGACGCCCTGCGCGAGGCCGGCATCCCGTGCTTCGGCCCGTCGTCGGCCGCCGCACGCATCGAGGGGTCGAAGGCGTTCGCGAAGGACGTCATGACGGCGGCGCACGTGCCGACCGCGCGTTCCGAGGTCGTGGACGGCCCGGCCGGGCTCGACGCGGCGCTGGCGCGTTTCGAGCCGCCGTGGGTGGTGAAGGACGACGGGCTCGCGGCCGGCAAGGGTGTGCTCGTGACCGTCGAGTACGACGACGCCCGCGCCCACGCGATGACCGTGCTCGAGGCGGGCCACCCGGTGCTGCTGGAGTCCTACCTCGACGGGCCCGAGGTGTCGCTGTTCTGCTGCGTCGACGGCACCGACGTGGTCCCGCTCGTGCCCGCGCAGGACTCCAAGCGGCTCGGCGACGGCGACGTGGGTCCGAACACCGGCGGAATGGGCGCCTACGCGCCGCTGCCGTGGGCGCCGCCGGGGCTGGTCGAGGACGTCGTCGAGACGATCGTGCGACCGGTCGCGACCGAGATGGCCCGCCGCGGGGCGCCGTTCTCGGGATTGCTCTACGCGGGGCTGGCGCTGACGTCGTCGGGCCCGCAGGTGGTGGAGTTCAACTGCCGGTTCGGCGACCCGGAGACGCAGGCGGTGCTGGCCCTCCTGCGGTCCTCCCTGGCGTCGTTGCTGCTCGCGACGGCCACCGGGCGGCTCGGGTCGGAACCCGCGCCGACCTGGGCGGACGGCTCGGCGGTGACGGTCGTGGTCGCGGCCGAGGGGTACCCCGGCGCGGTCCGGACCGGCGAGGTGATCACCGGGTCCGACGCCCACGGGGTGCTGCACGCGGGGACGCGGCGCCGCGACGACGGTGCGGTGGTCTCCTCGGGCGGGCGGGTGCTGTCGGTGGTCGGCACCGGCGCGTCCCTCGAGGAGGCCCGGGCCGACGCCTACCAGCGGATCGAGGGCGTCAAGCTCCCGGGCGCGCACTGGCGGACCGACATCGGGCTCGCGGCCGTGGAGGGGCGGATCGCGGGGGTGTGAGGCCCCACCCCTTCGTGGCAGGAAAGCGTCGTTGCAGTCATCCAGTGGCAGGGAAGCCACATCGTCGCGCCGGGATCTCCCGAACGGCCACCACGGCGTGCGGGGTCGACCTAACCTGCTGCGCATGCCCGACGTCGTCTACGGCACCGCCGCCATCGAGCAGGCGCGCACCGAGGTGGCCACGCACGCCCGGCGCATCTCCGCGCTCGCGGACCTCCTCGGACCGGCCGGGCAGTCGTCCGGGCTCGGCGGACTGGAGTCGGCGGGCCTGCTCGCGGGAGCCCTCGCCGACTGTCGGGCCGCGCTGGAGAGCGAGCTGACCGCCGGCGGCGCGCGCCTCGACGAGACCGACCGGGCCCTCGACGCCACGCTGCGCGCCATGCAGTCCGCCGACACCGGTGTCGCCTCGTCGCTGGGTGCCCGCTCCTTCGCCTCGGGTGCTCGGGGCTTCGCCTCGCTCGGGTAGGGCGCGGTGGCCGGGTGGGGTTACGACGTGATCGGGGCGCTCGACGCCACCCCCGGCACCGAGGAACTCCGCGTCGTGGCCGCCCGCGTCGAGCGGGTCGACACGGGCGCGCTGGCGGACCTCGCGCGCCGGTACGCGTCCCTCGCCACGGGCATGGACCGCTCGGTGCGCGCGGTGGCCGACCGGGGAGACGGCGTCGGACGTGCCTGGCAGGGACCCGGCGCCGACGCGTTCGCCCGGTACGCCGCCGACTTCGCCCGCGCGGGGTCGGGCACCGGAGAGTCCGCCCGCCGGATCCAGGGTGAGCTCGCGGGCCTCGGCCGGACCCTCGCGGCTCTGCGCGAGGAGGTCGCGGGCCACGTCTCCGACGCCCTCGACCTCGCCCGTGCCCGCCCCGGCCAGGTCCGAGTCGCCGTCGCCACCCCCACCGCCCGCGCCGAGACCGCCCTGGAGCGTGCCGAACAGGAGGTCGCCGACTGCGCCCGGCGGCTCCGCGGCATCGCCGACGGCGCCACGGGCTTCTCCCGCCTGCGCTCGCCCGACGCCGGGGTCATGTCCGCGTCCTCGGGGGCGACCTCACGCTGGACCGACCGACAGGGGGCGGTCATCGGCGCCGACGAGCCGGTCCGGGCCGCCCGCATTCTCGACGGCGGGTCGGGTGCGGAGGCCGGTGGTGGAACCGGTGACGGCGGCACCGGTTCTGCGGACGGTTCCGGCGGCGGGTCGGGTGCGGAGGCCGGTGGTGGAACCGGTGACGACGGCACCGGGTCTGCGGACAGCCCGGGCGCCGACGACGGGTCCTCCGACGGCGGCGACCGCGGCTCCCGGGCCGACGCCGCCGACCCCGGGAACGCGGGGCGCTACGACCCCGGTCCCGGCGGCACGGACTCCGCCGACGCCGACGCCGACACGAACTCCGGCGGCGGCACGGACTCCGCCGACGCCGACTCCGACTCCGACGCCGACGGCGGGGCGGACGGCTCCGGCGACGACAGAGCCGGCGACGACGGCCGGGACGACAAGGCCGACGACGAGCCCGAGGACGGCGCACCCACCGGCACCGCCCCGTCGTCGGGAAGGGGCGGCGTGCAGGACTGGATTCGGCAGGCCACCGCGATCCTGGCCGAGAACGGGGTCGACCCCGACAAGATGAAGGCCGACGACATCGCGACGATCATCGACCACGAGTCCGGCGGCGACCCGGACGCGGTGAACAACTGGGACTCCAACGCCGACAAGGGCACGCCGTCGAAGGGCCTCATGCAGACGATCGGCCCCACGTTCGAGGCGAACAAGCTGCCGGGGCACGACGACATCACCGATCCGGTCGACAACATCATCGCCGCCGTGCGCTACGCCATCAGGCGGTACGGCTCGGTCAGCGAGGTGCCGGGGGTGGAGGCGGTGGCCCGGGGCGACTCGTACGTCGGGTACTGATGGGGCGTGACCACGATGCGCCGCCCCTCCACCCGGGCCCAGGTCCCGCCGTTCCACGTCATGGACGTCTGGTCAGCGGCCACGGAGCGGGCCCGCACCCACGGTGACCTGGTCAACCTCTCGGCCGGTCAGCCCTCGACCCCCGCGCCGGTCGACGTCCGGCAGGCCGCCACCGACGCACTGGCCACCCAGGTCCTGGGCTACTCGGGCTCGCTCGGGGTCCCCGAGCTGCGCGAGGCGATCGCCGCGCACCACCGCCGCCGCTACGGCGACGAGCAGGTCACGGCGGACGACGTCGTCGTCACCACCGGCGGTTCCGGCGGGTTCCTGCTGAGCTTCATGGCGGCGTTCGACGCGGGGGACACGGTCGTGCTCGCCCGTCCCGGCTACCCCTGCTACCGGAACATCCTCGCGAGCCTGGGCTGCGACGTCGTCGAGCTGCCCGCGGGGCCCGAGACCCGCTTCCAGCCCAGCGTCGCCATGCTCGAGGAGCTGCCGGAACCGCCCGCGGGCCTGATCGTCGCGAGCCCCGCGAACCCGACGGGCAGCGTCATCGAGCCCGCCGAGCTGGCGGCCCTGGCCCGCTGGTGCGACGAGCACGGCACCCAGCTGATCAGCGATGAGATCTACCACGGCATCGAGTACGAGACGGGCCCCGCGACCGCCTCGGCGTGGAGCACCAGCCACGAGGCCGTCGTCGTCACCAGCTTCTCGAAGTACTGGTCGATGACCGGCTGGCGACTCGGCTGGCTGCTGGTCCCCGAGCGGCTGCGGCGCGCCGTGGACGTCATCTCCGGCAACTTCACCGTCTGCGCGCCGGTCCCTGCGCAGATGGCGGCGCTGCACGCCTTCACCGACGCCGCCTACGCCGAGGCCGACGCCCACGTCGGGCGCTACGCGATCAACCGACAGCTCCTGCTCGAGGGCCTGCCGAAGATCGGCATCACGCGCCTCGCCCCGGCCGACGGGGCGTTCTACGTGTACGCCGACATCGGCCACCTCACCGACGACACCCTCGCCTTCGGGCAGCGCATCCTCGCCGAGACCGGGGTGGCGGTCGCGCCCGGCATCGACTTCGACCCGGTCGACGGCCACACCTGGATCCGCTTCTCCTTCGCCGGCGCCACGGACGACGTGCGCGAGGCCCTCGACCGGCTCGGGGCCTGGATCCCGACGCTGTAGACATTCCCGACGCCGGGCCTACGCTGCGTCGATGCCGGAGGAGTCCGACGAGCCGAGGCTCGAGGTCTGGGAGCGCCGGACCGACCTGCCCCTGACGGTGGTGGGGCTGGTCTACCTCGCCGTCTACGCCGTGCAGGTGCTCGCGTTCCGCAGCTCCGACCCCGAGTGGTTCGCGCTCGACGTCGCGCTCTGGGTCGTCTGGGCGATCTTCGTGGTCGACTTCCTCGGGCGCCTCGTGCTCGCGCGCCGCACGTGGCGGTTCGTGGCCCACCACCCGTTCGACCTGCTCGTCGTCGTGGCGCCGTTCTTCCGCTTCCTGCGCCTGCTGCGGCTGGTCACCGTGGTCACCTCGCTGGCGCGCGTGCTGCGCGACGACTTCCGCGGCCGGGTCGCGAGCTACCTGACGGTGTCGACCTCGCTCGTCGGGTTCGTGGCCGCCCTCGCGGTGTACGAGGCCGAGCGCGACGCCCCCGACGCCTCGATCACGAGCTTCGGCGAGGCTGCCTGGTGGGTGCTCACGACGATCACGACCGTCGGCTACGGCGACCGCTACCCCGTCACCACCGAGGGTCGTCTCGTCGCGGCGGGCCTCATGCTCGGCGGCATCGCTATCCTCGGCACGGTGACCGCGGCGATCGCGACGTGGTTCCTCGAGCAGATCGGTGCCCGGGACGTCGCCGAGGCCCTGCACCCCGACGAGCCGAGCGAGACCGAGCTGCTGCTCGCCGAGATCCGCGCCCTGCGGGCCCGGCTCGACACCCTCGAGAGTGCACGCAGTCCGTCGCTGCCGGCGCTGGAGGCCAGGAACGCCACACCGTCGGACTGAGCCCGGGTCGACGATGTGGCGTTCCTGCCGCTGGACGCCAGCAACGACGCTTTCCTGTCAGGAGGAGGAGGCCGGCGGCCGTACCGCCGCGACCGCCAGCCCGACGACGGCGCACACGATGAACGCGGTCACGGCACCGGACGTCCCGGTCAGGGTCCCGACGACAGGTGCCCCCACCGCCTGCCCGACGGCGATGACGAGGAACGCCAGGCCGACCCCGAAGGACGACCGGTCGGGGTAGAGCCGGGTGGCCCAGAGCAGCAGGAACCCGGTGACGCACACGTAGGACGCACCGAAGCCGGCCGCCGCCACGATCACGGCTGCGGGCGTCCCCGGCGCGAGGGCGAGCAGCAGCGTCGAGCCGGCGAGCACCCCCACGACGACCGTCCAGGACCGGGCGGGCCCGAGGCGGTCGGCCAGGTCGCCGCCGAGCGCGCCGAGGAAGCCGGCCGCGCCGAGCACGACCCACAGCGTCGTCGAGCCCGCCGCGGACCAGCCGCCGACCGTGGTCAGCAGGTCCCGCCCGAACGTCCACACCGCGATGCTCGCGACCCCCAGACCGAGAGCGGCGACGACGAGGCGCGCGGTCCCGGGCCGGATGCCGCCGGAGCCCTCGTCGGCGGCCGTCCCCTCGGCCGGCACGGTCCGCGCGACCCAGACGGTGACGAGCGCGGCGATCACCGCGAACGACCCCCAGGCCACACGCCACTGCCCGACGAGCAGCAGGGCGACCGGCCCGGAGACGAGCACGCCGATCCCGGTGCCGGCGTTGACCACCGTCTGCGCCCGGTCCCGTGCCGACGTCGCGACCCGGCGCGCCACGGCGGCGGCGAGCGGCGGGGACGCCAGGCCCGTGCTCGACCCGGCGACCAGCACGCCCGCGGCGAGGACGGGGGTGGTGGGGGCGAGCGCCACGGTCGCCGTCCCCGCCGTCGAGACGACGCCGGCCGCCACGGCCATCCGGCGCGGCCCGACGCGGTCGGTCAGCACCAGCGCCACCACGATCGCGACGCAGTACCCGACGTAGCTGCCCGCCCCGATGACGCCGGAGAGGGCGGGCCCGAAGGCGAAGTCCCGCTGCAGGTCGGGCGCGAACAGGCCGTACGCGAACCGGGCGAGCCCGTAGGAGGTCCCGATCAGGGCGGCGCCGGCTCCCACCATCGACCAGGGCACGGCGGGCGGGACGGCGGTGCGGACGGCGGTGCGGACGGCCACGGCGCAGCTCCTGGAATAGAACGATCGCTTCAGTACGCCCAGTCTTCCCCATCGGCGCCGAGAATGAAACGATCGCTCTATGCCGACCCGCGCCCGCGACCGCCTGCTCGCCGCCGCCGACGAGCTCTTCTACGCGCAGGGCATCGCGGGGACGGGCGTGGACGCCGTCATCGGCCGGGCCGGGGTCGCCCTCGGGTCGCTCTACAACAACTTCGGCGGCAAGGACGGGCTGGTCGCGGCCTACCTCGACGACCGGCAGGCCCGCTTCGAGCAGCTCTGGGACGACCTCGTCGCGGCCCGGACCGAGCCCGTCGACCGGGTCCTCGCCCTGTTCGACGCCTTCGCGACCTGGGCCGATGACGGCAACCGCCACGGCTGCGCCGACGTCGCCGCCGTGACCCAGCTGGACCCCGAGCAGCCGGGCCACGCCGCGGCCCTCCGCCACAAGCAGGCCGTCCGGGACCGCCTGCGCGCCCTCGTCGCCGACACGGGTACCGCCGACGCCGACGGGCTCACCGCCGACCTCCTGCTGCTCCACGAGGGCGCGCTGAGTGCCCTCGCCCTCGGGCTGGACCCCGATCCGGTCGGGCGCGCCCGCCTCCTCGCCGCGCGGCTGCTCCCGAGGTGAGAACGTGACGTTCCTGCCGCTGGATGGCAGCAACGACGCTCTGCTGCCACACCGGTCACGGGGTCAGGCCGGCACCGGCAGCGCCGCCGTGCGCTCCAGCACCGTCTCGACGTCGTCGCGCGAGACGTCCCGGTGCGTCACGAACCGCACGCCCGGCCCGAACGGCACCGCCCCCACGCCCGCGTCGGCCAGCTTCCCGACGACGGGTCCGGGCTCGGCCGTGGTCACGAGGACGATGTTCGTGTCGGGCGTGGAGACCGGCCAGCCCTGCTCGCGCAGGCCGTCGGCGAGCCGGGCGGCGTTCGCGTGGTCGTCGTGCAGCGCCCCGACCTGGTCCAGCGCCACGAGCCCCGCCGCGCCGACCACCCCGCCCTGCCGGATGCCCCCGCCGAGCATCTTGCGCAGCCGCCAGGCGGCCGACACGAACTCGGCGGACCCGCCGACCACGGAGCCCATCGGCGCGCCGAGGCCCTTCGACAGGCACACGCTGACGGTGTCGACGCCCTCGACCAGCGTCGACGGCGCCACGTCCAGCGCAACGGCGGCGTGCCAGAGCCGGGCCCCGTCGAGGTGGATCCGCAGGCCCACCGAGCGGGCGGCCTCGACGAGCGCCACGTGCTCCCCCACCGGGGTGACCGCACCACCCGCGGCGTTGTGCGTGTTCTCGAGGCACAGCAGACGTGACCGCAGGCCGAAGTAGGGGCCCGCGTGACCCGCCGTCGTGATGACGTCCTCGGGGCTCGGCCGGCCGGGACCGGACGACCAGGGCAGCGGCGAGGGCAGGCCGCCGGCCAGCCAGGCGGACGTGCCGAGCTCGGCCTCGAGGACGTGCGCCCCGACGGGCGCGAGGAACCGGTCCCCGCGCTCGAGGTGCCACATCAGCGCGATGGTGTTGGCCATGCAGCCGGTGGGCGTCCACAGCGCCGCCTCGACCCCCAGGGTCGACGCCACGCGGGACTGCAGGGCGGCGAGGGTCGGGTCGCCGTCGAGGACGTCGTCGCCGACGTCGGCGCCGGCCATCGCCTCCCGCATCGCGGGCGACGGCTTGGTCACGGTGTCGGAGCGCAGGTCGAGCACGTATCTATCCTGGACCACCGTGGTCATCCCGAACGTGCTCGCCGCCCGCTACGCCTCGCCCGCCCTGCGCGACCTCTGGTCGCCCGAGCGCAAGGTCGTCCTCGAGCGCGAGCTGTGGCTGGCGGTGCTGACCGCCCAGCGCGACCTCGGGATCGACGTGCCCGAGGGCGTGCTCGACGACTACCGGCGGGTCATCGACCAGGTCGACCTCGACTCGATCGCCGCCCGCGAGCGGACGACCCGCCACGACGTGAAGGCCCGCATCGAGGAGTTCGACGACCTCGCGGGCCACCAGCACGTGCACAAGGGCATGACCAGTCGCGACCTCACCGAGAACGTCGAGCAGCTGCAGATCCGGGACTCGCTGCGTCTCGTGGCCGACAAGACGGTCGCGGTCCTCGCTCGCCTCGCCCGGCGCGCCACCGAGTACTCGGACCTGGTCATGGCGGGGCGCAGCCACAACGTCGCCGCGCAGGCGACGACGCTCGGCAAGCGCTTCGCCTCCGCCGCGGACGAGACCCTCGTCGCCCACCGGCGGCTCACCGAGCTGATCGACCGCTACCCGCTGCGCGGCGTCAAGGGCCCCGTCGGCACCGCCCAGGACATGCTGGGCCTGCTCGACGGCGACGCCACGAAGCTCGCCGAGCTCGAGCGCCGCGTCGCCCACCACCTGGGCTTCTCCGAGGTCCTCACGAGCGTCGGCCAGATCTACCCGCGCTCGCTCGACCACGACGTGCTCTCCGCGCTCGTGCAGCTGGCCGCCGGGCCGTCGTCGTTCGCCACGACGATCCGGCTGATGGCCGGCCAGGAGCTCGTCACCGAGGGGTTCCAGGCGGGCCAGGTCGGGTCGAGCGCGATGCCGCACAAGATGAACACCCGTTCCTGCGAGCGCATCAACGGCTTCGCGATCGTCCTGCGCGGCAACGCCTCGATGGTCGCCGAGCTCTCCGGCCACCAGTGGAACGAGGGCGACGTCTCCGACTCGGTGGTCCGCCGCGTCGCGCTGCCCGACGCCTTCTTCGCGATCGACGGCCTCCTCGAGACGTTCCTGACGGTGCTCGACGAGTTCGGTGCCTACCCGGCGGTCATCGCCCGCGAGCTGGACCGCTACCTGCCCTTCCTCGCGACGACGGCGGTGCTCATGGCGGCCGTTCGCGCGGGTGTCGGCCGCGAGACCGGGCACGAGATCGTCGGCGAGCACGCCCGGGCGGTCGCGCTGGACATGCGCGAGCGGGGGATCGAGGGCAACGACCTGCTGGCACGGCTCGCGGCGGACTCCCGCCTCAACGTCTCCGAGGCGGACCTCCAGACCGCCGTGGCCGACCCGAGCGCCTTCGTCGGTGCGGCAGGGGCCCAGGTGGCGGCGATCGCCGAGCAGGTCGAGGGCATCGTCGCGAAGTTCCCCGAGGCGGCGGCGTACGCACCCGGCAGCATCCTCTAGCGTCGTCCGCCGTGGTGAGCCTGGCGGACTACCCGCACCTCGCGTCCGGGAAGGTCCGTGACCTCTACGAGGTCGACGACGAGACGTTGCTCCTCGTCGCGTCCGACCGGATCTCGGCCTACGACCACGTGCTGTCGACCCCGATCCCCGACAAGGGACGGGTGCTGACGGCGCTCTCGGTGTTCTGGTTCGGCCTGCTCGGGGGCGCCGACGCGGCCTCGCCGCCGGTCGCCCACCACCTCCTCGCCGCCCGCGACGAGCGGATTCCCGACGAGGTCCGGGGCCGGGCGCTGCTCGTGCGTCGCCTCGAGATGGTGCCCGTCGAGTGCGTGGCGCGCGGCTACCTCGCGGGCTCGGGCACGGTCGACTACCGCGCCACCGGCGCCGTCTGCGGGGTGGAGCTGCCCGACGGGCTCACCGAGGCCTCGATGCTCCCGGAGCCCATCTTCACGCCCGCGACGAAGGCCGAGTTCGGCGAGCACGACGAGAACGTGAGCTTCGAGTACGTGGCCGAGCAGGTCGGGGCCGACCTGGCCGGCGCCCTGCGGGACGCGACGCTCGCCATCTACGCCCGCGGCTCGGCCTACGCCGCCAGCCGCGGGATCATCCTCGCCGACACCAAGCTGGAGTTCGGCCGCGACGCCTCGGGGGCGCTCGTCCTCGGCGACGAGGTGCTCACGCCCGACTCGTCGCGCTTCTGGCCCGCCGACGCCTACGAGCCCGGCCACCCGCAGGCCTCCTTCGACAAGCAGTACGTCCGCGACTGGCTGACCTCCCCCGAGTCCGGCTGGGACCGGCACTCCGGCGAGGCGCCGCCGCCCCTGCCGGAGAAGGTCGTCGAGGCCACCCGCGACCGCTACGTCGAGGCCTACACGCGCATCACCGGCCAGCAGTGGCCCCCGGCTCTTTGAGCCGCCTGCACACGGCGTTCACCTGCCCGGCACATTCGTGGGGCTTGATGGTCGGGTGCAGCGTCTCCTGGTCTCCGTCACCGGCCTCGCCCCCGGTGCCCCGCTCGGCTCCGCCGTCGCCCTGTGCGACGCGCTGGACGAGCGCCGGGTCCCGCTGACTTTGCTCGTCGGGCCCCGGCCGCACCCCGAGGTGGCCGCGTTCGCCGCCGCCCGTCGCCGCGCGGGTGACGCGGTGCTGCTCCACGGCTTCCGCTCGGTGCACGACGACGCCCGCCCCTACCGCCGCCTGCCCGTCCTCGAGGCCCGGCTGCGCCTCGCCGGCGCCGCCCGCTCGGCCGAGGCGCTCGGCCTGCCGGTCGACGGCTTCGCGGCCCCCGGCTGGACGGTGTCGCCCGGCACGCGGGTGGCGCTCGCGGAGGCCGGCCTCGACCTGCTCCTCGACGACGGCGGGGTCCATCGCCTCGGTGTCCCGACGGCGGGCCTCGCGGGCCCCGTCGTCGAGGCCGGCCGCCCGACGCCGACGGGCTGGCGCTCGCGGCTCACCCGGCGTCCGGACGCGGTGGCCGACCTGCTGCACCTCACCGTCGACGCCTCCCGCTCGCCGCGGCCGCTGCTCGACGCGGTGGACGCGGCTCTGGTCGCCGGCGCCCTCCCGGTCCCGGCGACCGAGGCAGTGGGTCGCCGCCGCACCCGGCGCTCCGCCGACGGGTCGGTGGACCCGGAGTTCTGGTCGACGACGGCCTGAGGTCGGCGCGTCCCTCCGCGAGACTCACGTGAGGCACGCCGGCGGGCTGCCGACCATGCCTGACGTACATCTCGCGACGGGCCGGGGTCGTCGGCCCGACGCCCTTCCGCCGCGAGGTTCACGTGAGGCATGTCGGCAGGTCGCGGATGGTGCCTCACGTGTACCTCGGCGAGGCCTACCGCAGCGGGGTCGACTGCCCGCGCGGCAGGACCCGCACGTCGGTCGCCGAGGGCGAGAGCGCGTCGAAGAGGCCGTAGTGCAGGTCGGGGTTCGCGAGCACGGCCTCGTGGATCGGCACGGCGATCGGCGGGGCCACGGCGCGCAGGTAGTCGACCGCGTCCGAGACCTTCAGCCACGGCGCCCCGGTCGGCAGCAGCAGCACGTCCACCCCGGCCGGCACCGGCACGTAGTTGTCGCCCGGGTGCATCACGGTGCCGCCCTCGGCGCGCAGCACGTACCCGTTGTTGGGGATCACCGGGATGTCCGGGTGGATGACGGCGTGCTCGCCCCGCTCGGCCCCGACGACCTCGATCGTCGTGCCCGCGACGGTGAACGTCTCGCCGGGCTCGCGGCGGGTGTGGTCGATGCCCTTCTCCCGCAGCACGTCCGCGGTGCCGTTGTCGACGATCACCGCGGCGTCGGGGTTCTGCGCGAGCAACGCGGGGAGCTTGTCGACGTCGAGGTGGTCGAAGTGCTGGTGCGTGACGAGGATCGCGTCGAGGCCCTCCAGCGTCTGCCAGCCCTCGGAGAAGGCTCCGGGATCGAGCAGGATCCGCGCGGATCCGGTGTCGACGACGACGCAGGCGTGCCCGAGGTGGACGAGTTCGGTGGCGGTCACGACCCCAGCCTTCCCCGGGGGCCGTCCCGGGCAACCCGGTACCCTGGACGGCGTGGCACGAGTGATCGTCGACGTCCTGCCGAAAGCCGAGATCCTCGACCCGCAGGGCCAGGCCGTGGCCCGCGCCATGGGGCGGCTCGGTGTCTCCGGGGTCGCCGACGTGCGGCAGGGTAAGCACTTCGTGCTCGAGGTGGACGACTCGGTGGACGACGCCGAGCTGGAGCGCATCGCCGAGACGCTCCTCGCCAACCCCGTGATGGAGGAGTGGATCGTGCGTCGGGAGAGGAACGGCCAGTCGTGACCGCGCGGATCGGGGTCATCACGTTCCCCGGCACCCTCGACGACGTCGACGCCGCCCGCGCCGTGCGCTACGCCGGCGCCGAGGCGGTCTCCCTGTGGCACCGCGACACCGACCTGCAGGGGGTCGACGCGGTCGTCGTGCCCGGCGGGTTCTCCTACGGCGACTACCTGCGCGCGGGCGCGATCGCGGCCCGGTCCCCGGTGATGGGCCCCGTGGTGGACGCGGCCCGCCGCGGCATGCCGGTGCTCGGCATCTGCAACGGCTTCCAGATCCTGTGTGAGGCGGGTCTGCTCCCGGGCGCGCTCGTCCGGAACACGGGCCTGCGCTTCATCTGCCGCGAGATCCGGCTGCGGGTGGAGGCGGACACCGCCTGGACGTCCGGGTTCGAGGTGGGCTCGGCCATCACCGTGCCCCTGAAGTCGGGCGAGGGCCGCTTCGTGGCGGACGCGGAGACGCTCGACCGGCTCGAGGGCGAGGGGCGCGTGGTGTTCCGCTACGCGGAGCCGGCACCCAACGGGGCACTGCGCGACATCGCCGGCGTCTGCTCCACCGACGGTCGCGTCGTGGGGCTCATGCCCCACCCCGAGCACGCGATCGACCCGCTGACCGGGCCGGGCGCCGACGGCCTCGGGCTGTTCACCTCGGTCCTCGGCCGCCTCACGGCAGCAGCGTGACCCGCAGCTCCCACAGGTCGGCGTAGATCATCAGCATCCGCCCGCCGAGGTGCAGGACGAGGCCCCGCATCTCGTGGGGACGCTCGACGTGGGAGACCACGCGGTCGACGTCCTCGAGCGCGTCGCCGACGACCTCGTCGAAGGGGGCGCACCGGCCGACCGGCATGCCCTCCTCCTCGTCGTCGAGCGGCGCGGGGAGGACGGGCACCACGGTGTCGCCCCGCGAACCGGGCGCGACGGCGAGGACCACGGGCTCGTCGTCCGCACCGGCGAAGACGAACTCGAGCATGCCCTGCGACGGGTCGACGTAGCGGGCGACGCCGGCGGGGACACGGCCCTCGACGTCGAGCCGGTGCCGGCGGACCGCGACCAGTTCGCGGTCGAGCACCAGCGACAGGGCGGCCAGCGGGTCGGTGCGCGGGGCGTCAGCCACCTCGGTGGCGAGCACGGGCGCGGGCGGCGCGACGATGTCGTCGGACATCGGCGCGACCCACTGCGCCCGCACGGCGGCGGCCCGCTGTGCGGAAGCACTCACGGAAGCTGCGGTCATGCGTTCACTATGAACGGGGGGTCCGACAGTCACGGTGATTGCGCGACACGCCACGCGGCAGACTCGCCGAGAAGTCGTAACCGGGCCACGAACGGCCACCCGAACGACGGACACGATGCGCTACCGAGTTGTGCGGTCGGTGACGTACGACGAGTGACCGGTCGAACACGTTCTCGATCTTGCTTCAGTCGTTCGGGCCGTTTCGATCACCGGTCCGGTGGGCACCGCCACGCCGGCGGCGGTGCGTGGCGCGCGTCAGTAGGGTTTCCGGTGTGACTGTGCAGGACCAGGCCACCGGTATCCCGCCCCTCGACACGGTCGCGAACGCCGCCGCGACCCCGGAGCACGAGCAGCCGTACGCCGCGCTCGGGCTCCGGGACGAGGAGTACGCGCGCATCCGCGAGATCCTCGGCCGCCGTCCCACCGACGCCGAGCTCGCCATGTACTCGGTCATGTGGTCCGAGCACTGCTCCTACAAGTCCTCGAAGGTCCACCTGCGCCGCTTCGGCGAGACCACGACCGACGAGATGCGCCGGCACCTGCTCGCCGGCATCGGCGAGAACGCGGGCGTGATCGACGTCGGCGACGGCTGGGCGGTCACCTTCAAGATCGAGTCGCACAACCACCCGTCGTACGTGGAGCCCCACCAGGGCGCCGCGACCGGTGTGGGCGGCATCGTCCGCGACATCATGGCGATGGGCGCCCGCCCGGTCGCCGTCATGGACGGGCTGCGGGTCGGCCCGCTCGACGCCCCGGACACCGCCCGGGTGCTGCCCGGCGTCGTCTCCGGCGTGGGCTTCTACGGCAACTGCCTGGGCCTGCCCAACCTCGGCGGCGAGGTCGTCTTCGACCCCACCTACGCGGGGAACCCGCTGGTCAACGCGCTCTGCGTCGGCGTGCTCCGGGTCGAGGACCTGCACCTGGCCTTCGCCTCCGGCGTCGGCAACAAGATCGTGCTCTTCGGCGCCCGCACCGGGCTCGACGGGATCGGCGGCGTCTCCGTCCTCGCCTCCGAGACCTTCGGCGAGGGCGGCGAGGGCGCGGGCCGCCGGAAGCTCCCGAGCGTCCAGGTCGGCGATCCCTTCGCCGAGAAGGTCCTCATCGAGTGCTGCCTGGAGCTCTACCGCGCCGGGCTCGTCGTCGGGATCCAGGACCTCGGCGGCGCCGGCCTGTCCTGCGCCACCAGCGAGCTGGCGAGCGCCGGCGACGGCGGCATGGAGATCGACCTCGACCAGGTCCACCTGCGCGCGACGGGCATGACGCCCGCCGAGATCCTCTCCTCGGAGTCGCAGGAGCGGATGTGCGCGGTCGTCACGCCGGAGAACGTCGACGCGTTCATGGCCGTCTGCGAGCGCTGGGACGTCACCGCCCGGGTGATCGGCGAGGTCACCGACGGCGAGCACCTGCGCATCCGCTCCGCCGGCGAGGTCGTCGTCGACGTCCCGCCGCGCACGGTCGCCCACGACGGGCCCGTCTACTCCCGCCCCTACGCCCGCCCGGACTCCCAAGACGCGCTCCAGGCGTCCACGACCGCAGGTCTGGCCCGCCCCGGCACCCCCGCGGAGCTCGCCGAGCAGATCGTGGCGCTCGCGTCGTCGCCCCAGCTGGCCTCCCGCGCGTGGGTCACCGAGCAGTACGACCGCTACGTCCGCGGCAACACCGCCGCCGCCACCCCGGCCGACGCCGGCGTGCTGCGCCTCGACGAGTCCAGCGACCGCGGCATCGCGCTCGCGATCGACTGCAACGCCCGCTTCTGCCTGCTCGACCCGCGCGAGGGCGCCCGGCTGGCGCTGGCCGAGTCGGTCCGCAACGTCGCGTCCTCCGGGGCCCGCCCGGTCGCGGTGTCGGACTGCCTGAACTTCGGCTCGCCCGAGGACCCGGCGGTGATGTGGCAGTTCGCCGAGGCCGTCGACGGGCTCGCCCAGGCCTGCGCCGAGCTCGGCATCCCCGTCACCGGCGGCAACGTCAGCTTCTACAACCAGACCGCGACGACGGCGATCCTCCCGACCCCCGTCGTCGGGGTCCTCGGGCTCGTCGACGACGTGCACCGCGCCGTGCCCCACGGGTTCGGTGCCCCGGGCGACGCGGTGTGGCTGCTCGGCGAGACGGCCGACGAGCTCGACGGCTCGGCCTGGGCCGGCGTCGTCCACGACCACCTCGGGGGCCGCCCGCCGCGCTGCGACCTCGCCGTCGAGGCCCGGCTCGCCGGGGTCATGGCCGACGGCGCGGCGCGCGACCTGTTCTCCGGCGCGCACGACCTCTCCGACGGCGGCCTCGCGCAGGCGCTCGTCGAGTGCGCGGTGGACTCCCGGATCGGCGCCGCCGTCACCCTGCCGCCCGGGGAGCTCGACCCGGCCGCCGCCCTGTTCTCCGAGTCGGCCGCCCGGATGCTCGTCTCGGTGCCCGCCGGGGCCGAGGCCGACCTCGCCCGCCTCTGCGTCGAGGTCGGGCAGCCCGCGGCCCGGCTCGGCGAGGTCGGCGGCGACGTGCTCGCCATCGCCGGGGTCGACCCGCTCGACGTCGCCGAGCTCGTCATCGCCCACGCCGCGACGCTGCCGTCGGTGCTGGACGCCTGACCCCTCACCCCCCGTGGCAGGAAAGCGTCGTTGCTGTCATCCCGTGACAGCAACGACGCTTTCCTGCCACGGACCGGGGGGTCACGACGCCGGCAGCGCCGCCACCCACGCCACCGCGTGCCGGGCGTAGCCGAGCCGGTTGGGATGGGCGAGGTCGGGCCCGAACTGCCACGGCCACATCCGGTGGGTGGCCGCCTCCAGGGCCACCGGACGCAGCTGCGGGAACTCGGCCAGCACCTCGCGGGCGACGGCCGCGAGCTCGATCCCGGCCCGCCGGACGGGGCCGCGCTGCAGGTCGGGCACGTCGGCGACGAGCGAGC
The DNA here is from genome assembly GCF_030269685.1 of Actinomycetospora sp. NBRC 106378. Classification (GTDB taxonomy): domain Bacteria; phylum Actinomycetota; class Actinomycetes; order Mycobacteriales; family Pseudonocardiaceae; genus Actinomycetospora. Next base: position 752,536 of record NZ_BSTT01000001.1, on the reverse strand, counting down.
CGGGCGGCAGGGCGGCGCAGAGCGCGGTGAACGTCGCCCGGAACTCCTCCGGGGGCACGCCCTGCGCCGCGTCGTTGGTCCCGATGCCGAGCGCCACCAGGTCCGCGGGCGGCACCTGCGGCAGCTGGTCGCGCAGCACCTCCGCCGCGGTCGCCCCGACCACGCCCAGGCAGACCACCCGCACCCGTCGTCCGGAACGCTCCTCCCAGGCCGCCGCGAGCCGCCCCGCCCAGGACGACGACGGGTCGGTCGACCCCATGCCCTGCGCGAGCGAGTCGCCGAGGGCGACGAGGGTGAGCGACCCCGGCGAGCGCCGCCGACGCCGCCAGTAGGCGGCGTGGTCGGCCTCCATCGTCGGCGCGGCCGCGAGGCCGCGGCCCCACGCCAGGAGCACCGCGAGGACCAGGACACCGAGCACACGCCGCAGCACGGCGCCTAGATTCACACACACCATGCCGAGTCGCCGTCCCCCCGAGCCCGCCGAGGTCCGCGCCGCCCTGCTCGCCGTCGCCGGATGGGTCGACGATCCCGGGGTCGCCGCGCCGCCCCGGCCGGAGCGGGCCGCGGCGGTGCGGCTGTCACTGGCTGCCCTGGAACAGGTGGCGCCCGGGCGCAGCGTCGAGGTGCGGATTCCTCCGTTCGGAGCAGTACACTGCATCCATGGGCCCCGTCACACGCGTGGGACTCCCCCCAACGTGGTGGAGACCGATCCCCGCACGTGGTGTGCCCTCGCGCTCGGGCGGCTCGACTTCGACGCCGCCGTCGCGTCGGGCGCCGTCACCGCGTCGGGGCACCGGGCCGGGCAGGTCGCCGCGTGGCTGCCGTTGGTGGAGGTCTGAGCGCACCGTCCGGGTGGGCGAGGACGACCGCGGGCGTGCCGTGGACCGTATGCTCGACGGGAGGGGGGATGGTGAGGGCGTGACGCGACCGGCGTGGGCTCCACGGGCGGTCGACCTCGACCGTCCGAGTGCCGCACGCGTCTACGACTACTACCTGGGCGGCAGCCACAACTTCGCGGTCGACCGCGAGATGGCGCAGCGCGCCGTGGCCGACTGGCCCGAGCTGCCCGGCATCATGCGCAGCAACCGCGCCTTCCTGCGCCGCGCCGTGCGCTGGTGCGGCGAGCAGGGCATCGACCAGTTCCTCGACGTCGGCTCCGGCATCCCCACCGTCGGCAACGTCCACGAGGTCGCCCGCGCGACCGACCCCGCCGCGCGGGTGGTGTACGTCGACGTCGACCCGGTCGCCGTGGCCCACTCGCTCGCGCTGCTCGACGGCGACCCGCTCACCGGCGTGGTGCAGGCCGACCTCTGCGACGTCGAGGGCGTCCTCGGGGACCCGGTGACCACCGAGCTGCTCGACCTGGACCGGCCGGTCGCCCTGCTCGTGGTGGCCCTGCTGCACTTCGTGGGCGACGACCGTCGTCCGGACGAGGTCCTCGCGCGCTACCGCGACCAGCTCGCGCCCGGCAGCGTCCTCGTGCTGAGCCACGCCTCGGCCGACGACGCGGGCGAGCACGCCGACGGCCACGTCGCGCTCTACCGTCGCACCGCGACGCCGATGTCGATGCGCTCGCACGCGCAGGTGCTGCGGTTCTTCGACGGCTTCACCCTCGTCGAGCCCGGTCTGGTGCCCCTGCCGCTGTGGCGTCCCGACGGACCGGTCGACGGCGCGGGAGCGGCGGTCCCCGGCTACGCGGGTGTGGGCCGCCGTGACTGAGATGCACGCGCACGCCGACGACACCCGGGTCGTCGACACCCTCGCCCGGGAGTGGGCCGTCGAGGTCGAGGGCACCAGCTACGTGCCGATGGGCTCCGACGAGCTCGTCGAGTACCTCACCGAGATCAGCGCCGACCTCGTCGCGGCACTGCGGGCGCGCCCCGCCCGCACCGCGCTCGGGCACGACGCGGGCCGCCGCCTGGTCCAGGCGCACTTCACCGGCCCGTCCACGGTCGAGCGCACCCTCATGCTGCTGGGCCGCCGGCTGCCCGAGCTGCTCGGGGAGGAGCTGCGCGACGACGTCCTCGCCCTGGTCGGCGCACTCGCGGCCGGGTACGCCACGACGCTGCGCGACCGCACGCTCGACGAGCAGGAGGCGATCCGCCGCGCCGTGATCGTCGCCCGTCACCAGACCGAGCAGGCCCTCCACGCCAGCGAGGCGCGCTTCCGGGCGATGTTCTACGAGGCCGCGATCGGGATCGGCCTGGGCGACATGCACGGGCGGATCGTCGAGGTGAACCCGGCGCTGACGCAGATGTTCGGCTACACCGCCCAGGAGATGCGCCGCCGGACCGTCGGCGAGCTCGCGCACCCCGAGGACCTGCCGTCGGTGTGGGTGCTCTACGAGCGCCTGCTCGCGGGCGAGCTCGACAACTTCTGCATCGAGAAGCGGTTCTACCGCAAGGACGGCGAGGAGATCATCTGCAACCTGACGCTCTCGCTGGTCCGCGACGAGCGCGGGCGGCCGTCCTACCAGGTCGCCATGCTCGAGGACGTCACCGAGCGCCACGCGCTGCAGTCGCACCTGGAGTACCAGGCCTTCCACGACACGCTCACCACGCTGCCCAACCGCGCGCTGTTCGCCGACCGCGTCGAGCACATCTTCACGACGACGGCGGCGGGCTCGACCCGGCGCGTCGGGCTCTGCTTCCTCGACCTCGACGGGTTCAAGGCGGTCAACGACTCGCTGGGCCACGACGTCGGCGACCTCATGCTCCAGGAGGTCGCGCAGCGCCTCGCCGCCCAGGCCGACGACGGAGAGCTCGTGGCCCGGATGGGCGGCGACGAGTTCGTGGTGCTGGTCGAGAACTCCCGCGGGGTCGAGCAGCTGATCGCCCTCGCCGAGCGCATCCTCGCCGCGCTGGCCGAGCCGCTCGAGCTCGCGGGCCAGGAGCTCGCCGTCTCGGCGAGCATCGGCATCGTCGAGCGTCCCGTCGTCGGCGGCGACTCCTCGGAGCTGATGCGGGCCGCGGACATCACGCTGTACTCCGCGAAGGCCGACGGTCGGGGCCGCTGGGCGCTGCACGACCCCAGCCGCGACGAGGCGGAGATCACCCGCTTCGCCCTCTCGGCGGCGATGCCCGCGGCGATCGAGCGCGAGGAGTTCTTCGTGCTCTACCAGCCGCTGGTGTCGATGGGCGACCACGGCATGCGCGGGGTCGAGGCGCTCGTGCGCTGGCACCACCCGCGGCTCGGGGTGCTCGGGCCGGGCCGTTTCATCGGCCTGGCCGAGGAGACCGGCGCGATCGTCCCGCTCGGCCACTGGGTCCTCGCCCGCGCCTGCCGCGACGCCCGCCGCTGGTACGACGAGTTCGGCGAGGCCGCCCCGTTCGTCTCGGTCAACGTCGCCCCGCGCCAGCTGCACGAGCCGTCGCTGCTCGGCGACGTCGAGCAGGTGCTCGCCGACACCGGCCTCCCGCCCCACCTGCTGCAGATCGAGCTCACCGAGCGGGCGCTGACCACCGACGAGGGCGCCCCGCTCAAGGCGCTCGACGGGCTGCGCGAGCTCGGGGTCCGGATCGCCATCGACGACTTCGGCACCGGCTACTCGAACCTGTCCTACCTGCGGACCCTGCCCGTCGACGTCATCAAGCTCGACGGCTCCTTCGGCGACCGGCTGCGCGACGAGGAGGTGACCAACACCGTCGACGAGCGCATCGTCGGCACGCTGGTCGACCTCGGGCACGCGCTGGGGATGACGGTGTGTGCCGAGGGCGTCGAGACCGGGGCGCAGGCGGGTCGGCTGCGCCGGCTCGGGTGCGACGAGGGTCAGGGCTGGCACTTCGCGGCGGCGCTGCCGCGCGAGGACATCCACGACATCCTGCGCCATCCGGACGCCCGGTCCTGGCCCGGACCCGAGGACGTGCTCGCTTCGTCCGTTTCGTGAGTTTTCCCGCCCGCAGGTGTTGCACGCGCGACTCCACCGGGGCCGGGGACCCACGTACCCTGGGGGCGCGTCCCGCCCCCGTCTCGAGGAGCCCCTCGGTGGTCGAAGCCGATCCCGGTCCGTCGGCAACTACACCCCAGGACGACGTCCCCCACGAGGAGTGCGGGGTCTTCGGCGTGTGGGCTCCGGGCGAGGAGGTCGCGAAGCTCGCCTACTTCGGCCTGTTCGCCCTCCAGCACCGCGGCCAGGAGGCGGCCGGCATCGCCGTGTCCGACGGCCGCCAGATCGTGGTCTTCAAGGACCTCGGGCTGGTGAGTCAGGTCTTCGACGAGCAGACGCTGTCCTCGCTGCGCGGGCACATGGCCGTCGGCCACACCCGCTACTCGACGACCGGCTCGTCGACCTGGGAGAACGCCCAGCCGACCTTCCGGACGACGAGCGCGGGCACCGGCATCGCCCTCGGCCACAACGGCAACCTCGTCAACACCGCGGAGCTGGTCGCGCGCCGCGCCGAGACCTCGCCCGCGCGCGGCCGGGTGACCGCGACGACCGACTCCGACGTCGTCACCGGCCTGCTCGCCGAGTCCGCCGCCGACCTCGGGGTCGAGGAGGCGGCGCTGCGGCTGCTGCCCGACCTCCGCGGCGCGTTCAGCCTCGCCTTCTGCGACGAGACCACGCTCTACGCCGCGCGCGACCGCCACGGTGTGCGCCCGCTGGTCCTCGGCCGGCTCGACCGCGGCTGGGTGGTGGCCTCCGAGACCGCGGCCCTGGACATCGTCGGCGCGTCCTTCGTCCGCGAGGTCGAGCCCGGCGAGCTGATCGCGATCGACGCCGACGGCCTGCGCTCGTCGCGGTTCGCCGCGCCCGAGCCGAAGGGCTGCATCTTCGAGTACGTCTACCTCGCGCGGCCCGACACCTCGATCGCCGGCCGCGGGGTGCACTCCGCGCGCGTCGAGATCGGCCGCAAGCTCGCGAAGGAGCACCCGGCCGAGGCCGACCTCGTCATCCCCGTCCCGGAGTCGGGCACGCCCGCCGCGGTCGGGTACGCCGAGGCCTCCGGCATCCCCTACGGCATGGGTCTGGTGAAGAATGCCTACGTCGGGCGCACCTTCATCCAGCCCTCGCAGACGATCCGGCAGTTGGGCATCCGGCTCAAGCTCAACCCGCTGCGCGAGGTCATCCGCGGCAAGCGCCTCGTGGTGGTGGACGACTCGATCGTCCGCGGCAACACCCAGCGCTCCCTGGTCCGCATGCTGCGCGAGGCCGGCGCCGTCGAGGTGCACGTCCGGATCGCGTCACCGCCCGTGCGGTGGCCCTGCTTCTACGGCATCGACTTCGCCTCGCGGGCGGAGCTAATCGCCAACGGCCTGGACAACGAGGGCATCCGGCGCTCGGTCGGGGCCGACAGCCTGGGCTTCATCTCCTCCGAGGGCCTCGTCGCCGCCACCGAGCAGCCCCGCTCGCGGCTGTGCACGGCCTGCTTCTCCGGCGAGTACCCGATCCCCCTGCCCGAGGAGGCCATGGTGGGCAAGCACCTGCTCGAGGACGTCGCGGGCACCGCCTGCGGCGACCCGGGCAACGTCGTCCACCAGAACGGCACCCGCTCGGGCGTGCCGATGCCCATCCCGGCGTCGCGCGCCACCCCCGCCTACGGCGCCGAGGACGCCCTCACGCGTCCGTGAGCGGCTCGAGCTACGCCGAGGCGGGTGTCGACGTCGCCGCCGGCGAGCGGGCCGTCGACCTGATCAAGCCCCTGGCGGCCGCGACCCGGCGGCCCGAGGTGCGGGGCGGCATCGGCGGCTTCGCCGGGCTGTTCGCGCTGAAGACCGGCAAGTACACCGAGCCCCTCCTCGCCGCCTCCACCGACGGCGTCGGCACGAAGATCGCCGTCGCGCAGGCCGCGGACAAGCACGACACCGTGGGCCTCGACCTCGTCGCGATGGTCGTCGACGACCTCGTCGTCTGCGGGGCCGAGCCGCTGTTCCTCCAGGACTACCTGGCGATCGGCAAGGTCGACCCGGCCAAGGTCGCATCGATCGTCGGCGGCATCGCCGAGGGCTGCCGGATCGCGGGCTGCGCCCTGCTCGGGGGCGAGACCGCCGAGCACCCCGGGGTCATGGAGCCCCACCACTACGACCTGTCGGCCACCGGCGTCGGCGTCGTGGAGGCCGACCGCGTGCTGGGTCCGGAGCGGGTGCGCGCCGGTGACCAGGTGATCGCGATGGCCTCCTCGGGGCTGCACTCCAACGGCTACTCGCTCGCCCGCCGCGTGCTGCTCGACATCGCCCGGATGTCCCTCGAGGGTCACGTCGAGGAGTTCGGCCAGACGCTGGGCGAGGAACTGCTCGTGCCCACCCGCATCTACGCGCGGGACTGCCTGGCGCTCGCCGCGGAGACCGACGTGCGGACGTTCGCCCACATCACCGGCGGCGGGCTGACCGCGAACCTCGCGCGCGTCATCCCCAAGGGGTTGCACGCCGACCTCGACCGCACCACCTGGAATCCCGCCCCGGTGTTCAAGCTGATCGCCGGTCGGGGCCGCGTGGAGCGCGCCGAGATGGAGGCGACCTTCAACATGGGCGTCGGGATGGTGGCGATCGTGCCGCCCGACGACGTCGACCGTGCCCTCGCCGTCCTCACCGCGAAGCACGTGCCCGCGTGGGTGCTGGGCGAGGTCGTCCGGGGCGAGATCCCGGGCGCGACGCTGTACGGCGACCACCCGCGCTTCTGACGGGCGTCGCGAGAAGGACATGAGGCAGGTCCCGGAGTCCGTGGACCTGCCTCATGTGCCACTCGTGATCGTTCCTGACGGCAGGTCCGCACCGGACCCGCCGTCGGGAAGGGGTCAGCCGCCCTTGAGCTCGCTGTGGAGCTTGAGGACCTTCTGGCCGTCGTCCTGCTTCAGCACGTAGGCAGGGTTGTCCTCCGTGCCGTTGCGCGTCTGCTTCTTGCCGTCGATCTGACGCTCGACGCGCTCCGTGTGTACCTCGTCGACCTGGGCCTCACCTTCACCGTTGCCCCAGTTCCACTTGACCTGGTCACCCTTGCTGAAGGCCTTCGACATCGCACTCTCCCTCCGCATCGGGACGCACGGCATCGCGTCCCGTCGTCGCCCGTGACGCGGGCGGCTCGACGGGGCGGGATGCCCCCGAGGTGGAGCGGTGAAGCGCGGGGAGGAAGACCCGTCCGAGGTATCAGCGCTCGTCGTAGCTGTACTCGGAGTAGCGGGAGTCCACTTGGTCGTCGTCCTCGACCGTGTGCCGCGAGAACGGGTCCCCGCTGGCCAACTCCCTCTGCAGGGCGTCGAAGTCGGTGCTGGGGGAGCTGTACTTGAGCTCGCGAGCGACCTTCGTCTGCTTCGCCTTGGCTCGTCCGCGTCCCATGGGCAATGACCCCCTCGAACAGGGCGGGGGGCGGCCGGTACGACCGGCGGCCCCCCTCATCTCATAGCAATGCTCGTGTCACCACCATACCGTGTGCCCGATCGCGCGTGCGACGTGACGTGGCACCATCGCGCCCGTGCCCGCCCCCTTCGTCTGCTATCTCCGCGTCTACGAGCCGCTGGGGGCGCTTCCGGGGCCGTTGGCCCAGCGTGTGCGGGCCGGGCTGGCGCGCGGTGCGATCCCCGTCACCCGGGTGGGGGCCCGCGAACGGGACGTGTGTCTCAGGGCACAGCTGGGCGTCCCGGTGCGTCTGCTGCCCGGGGAGCGGGCCGACGGGACCGCCACCGAGGGCCCGGTCGACGTCCTGCTGGCCGACGGCGCCGACGCCCCGGTGACCGAGGAGGGCGCGCCCGCCCCCGCCCGGTTCGGTCCGACCACGCTGGTGTGTCCCCTCGACACGCGGCCGCGGGCGGCGGCCGCGCTGGTGGGCTTCCTGTCGTCCGAGTCGCCCGTCCTGCGGACGGCTGCGCTGAGCCACGAGGAGTCCGCCGTGCGCTCGCGGGCGGAGGCCGTGGTGGCCGAGCTCGGAGAGGGCGCGACGCACATCGTGTCGGCGACCTGGACCGTGCCGCTGCCGTGGTTCGTGCTCGTCGAGGCGACCGACCGGGTGCTGGTGCTCGCGCACGAGGACGCGGCCACCGCGGACGGGCCGGGGCTGCGCCGCCGCTGCTACTGGCGCGTGTCGATGGCCGACGCCCTCGCGCGCGCCGACTCGGCGGCCGAGCTGCTGAGCTCCACCCTGGGCGACGGCGGGCCGGCGGAGGTCCTGCGCGACACCGCGCGCTGGCTCCGGCACTTCGACCCCGGGTCGCTCGTGGAGCTGGACTACGGCGGGCTGGTGCAGCTCGTGGACGACGAGACGCTGGCGGGCGACACCTCGGCCGAGGACGTCACCGCCGCCCTGGACGCCCTGCGCGAGGGCGACGCGGAGAAGGCGATGGAGAGCTACCGGCGGCTCCGCGACTTCTGGGCGGGTCGGGCGATCCGGGAACGCGCCAACTAGCCGCACCCCGGAACGAGCGAACGGCACTCTCGCAGCATCTCCGTGCGCGGGAGTGCCGTTCGTTCACGTTCGCGGCCGTCAGGCCCCTTCGCGCTCCCGGCGCAGCAGTTCGTCGATGCTCGCCGAACCGGTGCGGTAGCGGCGACCGATCTCGTCGTTGCAGGCGTCCATGACCTGCTGCACGCGGATGCGGTGGTCGGACACCGACGCCTCCTCGGCCGTGTAGGCCTCGGCGGACTCGGTCAGCTCGGCGTCGGAGAGGGTCGCGACGTCGGAGAGCCCGGTGTCGGCCAGCAGCGCCTCGACGTGGCGCCGGTGCGACTCGGCGCGCGACGGCTGCACCGTGTGGTGGCGGCCGCGTCCTGCGGCCGGACCGATCGCGTTGTCGGCGAGGATGCGCGGCAGCGCATCCACCACGGACGTCTCCTCGGCCGACCCGGTGCCCGCCCGGCGGCGCTCCTCGAAGCGCACGATGTCGATCCGCGCGTGGAGCAGGCGACGCAGGTAGGACAGGTCGGTCTCCTCCTGGGCGGCGTCGTCGCGCATCGCCCGGAGCTCGTCGAGCGACCGGTCACCGATCACGGCGAGGAATCCGGGGTCGAGCACGCGGTCGAGACGCCGCCGACCACCCTGCCGGAACTCGATCATGACTCCCATGGTGACGGACCCACCCGTCCGATGTCACCCGTCGGGGCCGGGGTGGGCGTCGACCGGGCATCGGCGCGCGGGCGCCGGTCGTGCGTGGCGCCGATCAGGCCGCGAGCACACGGGCGACCCACACGGGGTCGACGTTGCGTCCGCTGACGATCGCGACCGTGCGGTCGCCGACGAGCGTCGGATCGGTCAGCGCCCCCGCCGTCGCCACGGCCCCACTGGCCTCGGCCGGCACCCCGGCGCCGTGCAGCAGGCGGGCGGCGGCCCCGATCGCGTCCTCGCCCACGGTCACCACGTCGTCGACGAGTGCCGCGACGTGCCGCCACGGCAGTTCGCCGAGCCGGGACGCCCGCAGCCCGTCGGCGGCGGTGCGGGCCACGTCGGCCGCCGGCCAGCTCAGGAGCTCGCCGGCCCGCTTGGACGCCGCCGCGTCCCCGGCCAGCTCGGGCTCGACCCCGACGACGGACACCCCGCTGCCGGCCAGGGCGGCGGCGATCCCCGAGATCAGCCCGCCGCCGCCGACGGGGACCAGTACCCGGTCGACGTCGGCCCCGAGCAGTTCCAGCCCCACGGTGCCCTGCCCGGCGATGACGTGCGGGTGGTCGAACGGCGGGACGAGCGCCCCGCCGGTTTCCGCCACGATCTCGTCGGCGCACACGGCGCGGTCCGCCGGGGCCACGGACACCAGACGGGCCCCCAGCGCGGCCATCGCCTCGACCTTCGGGGCCACGGCGTCGTCGGGGACCACCACCGTGCACGGCACCCCGAGGCGCTGCGCGGTCCAGGCCAGGGCCCGGCCGTGGTTGCCGCTGGAGTGCGTCACCAGACCGCGGGCCCGCACCTCGGGGTCGAGCCGGGCCGCGGCGTGGAAGGCACCGCGCAGCTTGAACGCCCCGATCGGCTGGGTGTCCTCCCGCTTGAGCCGGAGGCCCGGCACGGCGGCCAGGGGCTCGAGCGCGGTGCGTACGGCCACGCCGTCGAGGATCGTGGCGGCGGCCTCGACGTCGGCCCGGGTGACGAGGTCCGTCATCCCTGCAGCCGGCGCACCGCCGCCCGCCCGGGCGGCTCACCGGTGTCCGGCGGCACCGAATCGGGGTCGACGGTGGCGGGGCCGGGCGTGCCCTCCTCGCGGTCGTCGGCGACCCAGAGCTCGGTCCCGGCGACCACGGCCGAGCGCTTGACCAGCGCCAGGGCCACCGTGCCCAGCTCGTGGTGCCGCACCGCGGTGCCGATCCGTCCGACGGCCCGACCGCCCTCGGCGGTGAGCACCGGCGTGCCGGGCGGGGGCAGCGCGTCGTCGCCGGACGCCAGGTGCAGCAGCACCATCTGCCGCGGCGGACGGCCGAGGTTGGCGACCCGGGACACGGTCTCCTGGCCCCGGTAGCACCCCTTCGACAGGTGCACCGCGGACCCGATCCAGCCGACCTCGTGGGGGATGGTGCGGTCGTCGGTGTCGAGGCCCAGGCGCGGGCGCAGCGAGGTCACCCGCAGGGCCTCGAAGGCGTCGAGTCCGGCCGGGGTGGCGCCGGCGCCGCGCAGGCGCTCCCACCAGTCGCGCAGGGCGTCGCGCGGGACGACCAGGTCGACGGCGTCGGCGGGCCACTCCTTGCGGCGCACGATCCCGCCCCCGGAGAGCGGCCCGGCGTCGGTGGTGGGGAGCTCGACCCCACCCGCCGTCAGGACCTCCGCGGTGTCCGGCCCGACGAGCGAGAGCATCGCGTACTCCGCCGTCGCGTCCCGGACCTCCACCGCGGACCAGAAGGTCATCGACGTCAGGTAGGCCGCGAGGGCCTCTGCGGTGCCCGGTTCGACGTCGAGCCAGATCCCGCCGTCGACGTGGCTGATGACGGCGTGGTGCTCCACCCGGCCCTGCACGTCGAGGACGAGACCCTCGGTGCCGGCGCCCTCGGGGAGGTCGGCCACCTGCTGGGACACCAGCAGGTGCAGCCAGCTCAGCCGGTCGGCGCCCGTGACGACGACGAGGCCGCGGTGCGAGCGGTCGACCACCACCGCCCGCCGGGTGGCGGCGCGCTGCTCGGCGAAGGGGTCGCCGAAGTGCGACGCGACCCCGCCGTCGGGACGGGCGTCGTCGCCGTCGGGGTGGCCGATGGCGCCCGGCGCCTCGAGCAGGGGGGAGCGGGTCATACGTCTGCCTCCGAATCCGACGTCTCGCACCGCGAGCAGAGCCCGGACAGCGCCACGTGCGTGGGGTCCAGGGCGAACCCGACCCTCGACGCGAGGACCTCGGCGAGGTCGTCGAGCAGACCCGCGTCGACCTCGTCGACCGTGCCGCAGCGGTGACACACGAGGTGGACGTGCTCGTGCTCACCGGTGGCGTAGGTCGGCGCGCCGTGGCCGAGGTGGGTGTGGCGCACGATCCCGAGCTGCTCGAGCAGGTCGAGCGTGCGGTAGACCGTGGTGATGTTCACCGCGGGGGCGATCTCCTGCACCTTGGAGCAGATGGCCTCCGGGGTGGCGTGCCCCAGCTCGGCCACGGCGTCGAGGACGAGCTGGCGTTGTGGGGTCATGCGCAGGCCGCGGCGGTGCAGCGTCTGCCGCAGTTCGGTGTCCACGCCACGATGGTAGGCCGCCGCGACACGCCGGGGCCCGGAGCCGTTCCTGCCGTCGAGGGCCGTTCGGCGTCTCGCCCCGCTCCGGATCGATCCTTACGATCGGGTGGCGCCCGGTCACGCACGGGATCGGGCGAGCAGACGAGGTGATGTATGACGACGGGTGAGCGGGGCCGTACTCCCCCCGACGCCGAGCACTACCTGGACCTGCCGGACGCTCCGGAGGAGGCGGACGGGCCGCACTTCGACGTGGTGCTCCGCGGGTACGACCGGACCCAGGTCGACGAGCACGTGGCCGGGCTGCGCCGCATGGTCGCGCAGCTGCGGGCCCAGCTCGCCGTCCGGGAACGGCGCCGCACCCCCGAGGTGCCGCCGACCCCGCGCCGGGAGCTCGCCGCGACGCTGCAGGAGGGCTCCCCCGGCGCGCCGGCCGCCCCCGCGCCGACCCAGGACGCCGACCAGGTCGGGGCCTTCAACGAGCGCCTGCGCGGCATCCTGCAGGCCGCCGAGCAGGAGGCCGCGCTCGTGCGCAGCAAGGCGGCGGAGTCGCTGCTGGCCGAGCACGCCGAGTCGCGCGCCGCGCTGGCCGACCTGCGGGCGCAGCGCGACGCGGTCTTCGACGAGCTGGTGAAGGTCAAGGGCCATCTCGACGACCTCGTCGCGAACTCGGGACGACCCTCCCGGCCCTGGGGTCCGCCGCGGCGGCCCTACGGCCCACCGCCGTACCCGCCGCCGGGGCCCCCGCGCCCGGTCCCGCCCCAGGCGATCGAGGACACCTCGGACCTCGCCGCCGAGAGCTGATCGCCCTCCGTGGCGACGCAGGTACGCTGCGTCGCCATGGGGGAGTGGTTGTCGACGCCGGAATCCTGGATCCGGGCCGCGGCGGTGCTCATCGGCATCGCCGTCGTCCTGTTGATCGTCGCCGCGGTCGTCGGGTGGCGCGCCCGGCGCCGCGCCCGCCGGGACGCCCTTCCCGACGGAGCAACCGAGCACGCCGATAGGGGGTCGCGGCGTCTGCTGGCGGCGCTGGTCGCCGACCCCGACGCGGCGGTCGCCGCCCTCGGGCGGGACGGCGAGCCGTGTGCGACCGCGATCGAGCTGCTGCGTGCCGGCGTCCCGGCCGGCGGGGTCGCCCGGTTGACCGGGATCGACGTGTCCGAGCTGGGCGACGTGGTCGCCGCGCGGCTCGGGGTGCTCGAGCCGAGCTGAGCCGCCCCCGCCGTCGGGACGAACGGCCCGTTCATCACGGAGGACCGTGACGAACGGACCGTTCGTGGCGGCCGGGAGCCGACTAGCCGGCGACGCGCTGCAGGCGGGCCGAGGTGTGCGGCTGCATCTCCTGGCCCATCATCGCCCGCTCCTCGACGTAGAACAGGTCGCCCTCGACGATCCCGTAGAGGCGGTTGGCGGCCTGGACGTCCTTCGCGGTGGCGGTGCGCACCGTGGCGTCGGTGGAGAGCTCCCACGAGGTCTGCGTGCGCGACGACCCGTAGAAGATCTCGACGATCCCGGTGGCGTGCGCGAGGAGCAGCTCGATCGTCCCGTCGGGCTGCGGGCGCCAGAACCCGGTCTCGCGGGCCGCGGGACGCACCACCGCGCCGCCCGGGCCGTCGAGGAGCCAGGCGCGGGCCTCCCAGGACGCGAACGGGCGCCCGTCGTGGGCCAGGGTGATCTGCTGACCGAAGTGGAAGGGCCCGTCGATGGTCGGGTAGACCACCTCGCCCTCTCCGCGCCACACGCCGACGAGCGGGAGGATCGGGAGCAGCGCGTCGTTCAGGTCCGGGCCCTGGCGCAGGTTCGCGGTGTCGTCCGGGATCGGCAGGTCGGCCCATTGCGGGCGGTTCGCGCCGCGCGTGCGCGCCGCGCGCTCCTCGGCGGCGCGGATGGCCTCGTTGCCCGCGAGGCCCTCGGGAGCCTCGTCGCTCACGACGCACCTCCGGAGAGGTCGCGGGGAGCTTCGTCGCGGAAGAGCCGCCTCGTCAGGACCAGCGCGTAGGAGAGGATCCCGGCGCTGGTCGCGGCGAGGAGGACCGTGTAGACCCAGGCCACCCGACCACCCTAACGACGAACACCCGCCCCGCCCGGGAGGGGCGGGACGGGTGTCGACGATGTGGATTCCCTGCCACTGGATGACAGCAACGACGCTCCGCTGCCACCCCGCGAGGCTCAGCCCACCGGCACCTCGGTGGTGTAGAGCCCCGGGCCCTGCACCGCGACGTCGGCCTGGCCGTTGCCCGAGCGCGAGAGCGCCCGGACGGTCCAGCTCCCCGGCGCCGCGAAGAAGCGGTAGTCGCCGGTCGCCGAGGACACGACCTCGGCCGTGAACTCGCCGGTCCCGTCGAGCAGGCGGACGTAGGCACCGCCCACGGGCGACCCGCCGTTGGTCACCTTGCCGACCAGCACCGACTCCTTGGTGAGGTCGACCCCGGCCGGGACCTCGGCCGTCTGCTCAGGAGCTCCGCACATCAGGACTTCCCATCCCCGGTCTCGACCGGCACGCCCACGAGCGAGCCGTACTCGGTCCACGACCCGTCGTAGTTCTTGACGTCCGACTCGCCCAGCAGCTCGTGCAGGGCGAACCAGGTGTGCGACGAGCGCTCGCCGATGCGGCAGTAGGCGATCGTCGACCGCGACGAGTCCAGGCCCTCGGTCTCGTAGAGCTTGCGCAGCTCGTCGTCGGACCGGAAGGTGCCGTCCTCGTTGGCGGCCTTCGACCACGGCACGTTGAGCGCCGAGGGGATGTGGCCGCCGCGCTGCGCCTGCTCCTGCGGGAGGTGGGCCGGCGCGAGCAGCTTGCCGGAGAACTCGTCGGGGGAGCGGACGTCGACCAGGTTCTTGGTGCCGATCGCGTCGACGACCTCGTCGCGGAAGGCGCGGATCGAGAGGTCCTGCTCCTGCGCGGTGTAGGAGGTCTGCGGGCGCTCGGGGACCGCGCTGTCGAGCTTGCGGCCGTCGAGCTCCCACTTCTTGCGGCCGCCGTCGAGCAGCTTGACCGCGGTGTGGCCGTAGAGCTTGAAGTACCAGTAGGCGTAGGCGGCGAACCAGTTGTTGTTGCCGCCGTAGAGCACCACCGTGTCGTCGTTCGAGATGCCCTTGGCGGAGAGCAGCTTCTCGAATCCGGCCTTGTCGACGAAGTCGCGGCGGACCTGGTCCTGCAGCTCGGTCTTCCAGTCGATCTTCACGGCGCCGGGGATGTGCCCGCCGTCGTAGGCGCTGGTGTCCTCGTCGACCTCGACGAACACCACACCGGGGGCGTCGAGATTCTCCTCCGCCCAGTCGGCGGTGACCAGGGCGTCCTGGCGGCTCATGAATGACTCCTCAACACGGATGGACGGCACCGTCACGGCGCCGCAGGGGTACTGGGACACACCGGGGCGTCGCGGCGGCCCGTCCGACGACGGGACGACAGAATCTCTAGGCCGCGCGACGGGCGCCGGGACACAGGCAGCTGTCGACACGGCACAGGTCGACCGCGCGCCGCCGTGTCAGGCCTTCGTCCACGGACGTCACGCTACCGAAACGTGGCCGCCCGGGTCACCCGT
The DNA here is from genome assembly GCF_030269685.1 of Actinomycetospora sp. NBRC 106378. Classification (GTDB taxonomy): domain Bacteria; phylum Actinomycetota; class Actinomycetes; order Mycobacteriales; family Pseudonocardiaceae; genus Actinomycetospora. The sequence continues at coordinate 737,438 of NZ_BSTT01000001.1, read as the reverse complement.
CTCCGGTCGATCGGCCCAGGTGGGGTGCGATCGCGGTGACCAGCGCCGCCCGACGGGGCACGCCGTCGACCCGGAGGAGCTCGCGGCCGCGCCCGTCGACGAGCAGCGTGGTGGGCGTGCGGGCGACCCCGAGGAGCCGGACCAGCTCGGGGCGGGCGGCGAGGTCGACGTCGCGGTGCACGAGTCCGGGCAGCTCGGCGGCGACGTCGCCGAGCACGCTGCGGGTGTCGCGGCAGTGGGTGCAGAACGCCGACGAGATCTGCAGCAGGACCAGGCCGCCGTCGCGGGCGGTGAGGTCGGCCGGGAGTCGCGGGACCGGGATGTCGCCCGTGCGGGCGGCGGGCGCCTCCTCCGGGGGCCGGCGACGCCGCAGCAGCAGTCCGACCGCCAGCACGACCGCGCCGAGCGCCACGATGACCACCAGGGTGACGACGGCCGCCGTCATGCGCAGATCCCCTCTCCGGCCGTGACCGTGGACCCGCCCGTCCACGCCCGGTCCCCACGGTAGGCAGTCGCCCCGCGGGCCTGCGCACGCGGGCTCCACGTGACATGGAACGCGCAGCGGGGTGACGGCGCGGTGAACAGCGCTAAGGTCTCCCTCACGACTGTGGAGGGAGACACGCGTGGAGCTCCTGCTGCTCACCGCCGACCCCGAACCGACGTCAGTGCTGCCGTCGTTGACCCTGCTACCCCACGGGCTGCGGACCGCCGCCCCCGAAGTGGCCGCCCTGCTCGACGCCGGACCGCACGACGCCGTCCTGGTCGACGCCCGCCACGACCTCGCCGCCGCCCGGAGCCTGTGCCGTCTCCTGGGCTCCACCGGGCTCGACGTCCCGGTCATCGCCGTCCTGACCGAGGGTGGCCTCGTGGCCGTCTCCCTCGAGTGGGGCGTGGACGAGGTCCTGCTGCCCGGGGCCGGCCCGGCCGAGATCGACGCGCGGCTGCGCCTGCTGCGGGCGCGCCGCTCCACCGACGCCGCCGGCGGCGACGGTGCCCTGGTCCTCGGTGAGCTCGTCATCGACGAGGCGACCTACACCGCGCGGCTGCGCGGGCGCCCGCTCGACCTGACCTACAAGGAGTTCGAGCTCCTCAAGTACCTCGCCCAGCACGCGGGACGGGTGTTCACCCGGGCGCAGCTGCTGCAGGAGGTCTGGGGCTACGACTTCTTCGGCGGCACCCGCACGGTCGACGTCCACGTGCGGCGCCTCCGGGCGAAGCTCGGGGCCGAGCACGAGCAGCTGATCGGCACCGTGCGCAACGTCGGCTACAAGTTCGTCCGGCCGGTGCGCGGCGTGCTCGGCGGGGGCGACGGCGCGCGCGGCGGTCTCGCGCTCGACGACGCCGGCGACGACGAGGAGCCCTCCGGGGCGGCGCCCCGCGACGACGACCGGGTCGTGCGACCCGCCGTCTGGGCGGGTCGCGCCTGACACGCGGGTAGCGTCGCCCCCGTGATCACCCCGCAGTGGATCGAGCCGACGGCGGCCGAGCGGGAGGAGCTGGGGCGGTTCGCCGCGGACCTCGCGCACGCCGACGGTGTGGGCGCCTTCTCGGAGCCCACGCTGCTCGACCTCGCCACACCGACCGGCCACGGGCGGCACCTGGTCGTCCGCGGGGAGGACGGGTCGGTGGTCGGCTGGGCGCACGTCGACGAGTCCGATCCGGACGACGTGGTGGTCGAGCTGGGCGTCGCCCCCGCCGCGCGCCGGCGGGGCGTGGGGCGGGCCCTCGCCGTCGCGCTCGCGGCCGACGACGACGCCCGGCCCGGCCGCATCCGGGTCTGGGCCCACGGCGACCGGGCGGGCTCGGCGGACCTCGCCGCCGACCGGGGCCTGGTCCGCGAGCGCGAGCTGTGGATGATGCGCCGACCCTCCGGAGTCGGACCGTTGCCGGAGCAGCGCCCCGTCGAGGGCGTGTCGATCGTGGCCTTCGAACCCGGCCGCGACGAGGACGACGTCGTGGCGGTCAACGCCCGCGCCTTCGCCTGGCACCCCGAGCAGGGCGCGATGACGGCGGACGACGTGCGCCGCCGCGAGCAGGAGCCGTGGTTCGACGCGGCGGGCTTCCTCCTCGCGCGGGAGGAGGCGACGGGGCGCCTGCTGGGCTTCCACTGGACCAAGCGCCATCCCGAGGGCCGCTCCGGCGACGACGGCCCCATCGGCGAGGTGTACGTGGTGGGCGTCGACCCCGACGCCCAGGGGCGGGGCCTGGGACGGGCGCTCACCCTGGCGGGGCTGCACCACCTGGCCGGTCGCGGGCTCGACGAGGTCATCCTCTACGTCGAGGCGGACAACGTTCCGGCGGTGACCACCTACCGGCACCTCGGCTTCGACGTCGACGCCGCCGACGTGTCCTACCGCCTGCCCGCGCGCTGATCGGCGCGCGTCATCTCATGGTCATCCGGCGGACACCTGATGGCGATACGTGAGGGTTCAACCACGCTGCGCTCACACGTGCACGTGCTGTGACCAGCATCAACCCGTTCCGGTGGGACCGCACGGGCCTGTTCACCTCGCGTTCACCCGGTCAGCAGGGTTCGTCCACCCCGGCTGCCTAATGTCCGCGTCCGGCCATCGCGTGTCCCCGCGGCGGCCGGAATGCCCGGTTCGCCGTCACGGCGTCGGGCCCGGTGGACGAGACGGGAGATCTCTGTGAGGTTCCAGCGGCGCGCAGCGGCGATCGGCATGATCGCGGCCGGGGCGCTCCTGTTCAGCGCGTGCGGCAGCGACAACAACTCGGGCGGCTCCACGCAGCAGGCCACGGGTGTCACCTGCGGCGGCAAGCAGGCCCTCAAGGCGAGCGGCTCCACCGCCCAGGCGAACGCGATCACCGGCTTCGTCAACACGTTCGAGCAGACCTGCAACGGCCAGACGGTGAACTACACCGCCAGCGGCTCCGGCGCCGGGCGCAACGAGTTCATCGGCGGCCAGACCGACTTCGCCGGCTCCGACGCCGCGCTGAAGAGCGACGAGGCCCAGAAGGCGCAGGCCCGCTGCGCGTCGCCGGCCCTCAACCTGCCGCTGGTCTTCGGCCCCATCGCGATCGCCTACAACCTGCAGGGCGTGACCGACCTCGCGCTCGACGGCGCGACCGCCGCCAAGATCTTCAACGGTCAGATCACGACCTGGAACGACCCGGCCATCGCCGCCCTGAACCAGGGCAAGAACCTTCCGGCCGCGCCGATCATCGTGAACTTCCGTTCCGACGACTCGGGCACCACGCAGAACTTCCAGACCTACCTGAACGCCGCGTCGAACAACGCCTACGGCAAGCCGTCGACCCAGACGTTCAACGGGGGGGTCGGCGCCGGTGCGCGCGGCTCGCAGGGCGTCACCGACGCCACCAAGAACACCCCGAACTCCATCGGCTACATCGAGGCCTCGTTCGCGCAGAAGGCGCAGCTCCCGGCCGCGCAGATCATCAACGCCGGTGGCGGCTCCCCGGTGGCGCTGTCCACCGACAACGTGGCCAAGGCGATCGACGCCGTCCAGGTCACCGGCCAGGGCAACGACCTGACCCTGGACCTGAACAGCCTCTACAAGACGACGACGCCGGGCGCCTACCCGATCGCGCTGGCGACCTACGAGATCGTCTGCACCAAGTACGCCGACCCGCAGACCGGGACGGCCGTGAAGGCGTTCCTGCAGACCGCGCTGTCGCCGCAGGCCCAGGGCACGCTGACCTCGGGCGGTTACGTGCCGATCCCCGACGCGTTCAAGCAGCGCCTGACCACCTCGATCAACTCGATCTCCTGATCGTCCGGATCGACTGACGCGTGACCCCCGACGGCGACGAGGCGGATCCGAACACCGTGAGCGAACGCACCACACAGCGGGCCCCGTCGGACGACCCCGAGACCCGGGACCGTCCGAGCGGATCGGCCACCATGGCCTCCGTGACCGAGACCAAACCCCCGAGCACCGGCTCCTCCCGGACGACCTCCGGCGGAGTCGGGGAGCGTGTGTTCCGCGGGCTCACCACCGGCTCCGGCCTCGTCGTCGTCGCGGCGATCGCCCTGATCGGCCTGTTCCTCGTCGTCCAGGCCGTCCCGTCGCTGCTCGCCAACAACGCGAACTTCCTGACGAGCCCCGACTTCAACACCAGCGACGCCGGCAACCTGCGTTTCGGCATCCGCGACCTGCTCGCGGTGACGCTGCTGTCCTCGCTGATGGCCCTGGCGATCGCGATGCCGATCGGGATGGGCATCGCGCTGTTCCTGACGCAGTACACCCCGGCCCGGCTGGCCCGGCCGTTCTCGTACGTGATCGGCCTGCTCGCCGCGGTCCCGTCGATCGTGTTCGGTCTCTGGGGCATCCTCGTGCTCGCCCCGGCGATCGAGCCGATCGCGCAGTTCCTGCAGACCTACCTCGGCTGGTTCTTCCTGTTCGCCCCGGGCAACCTGCCGGTGCTCACCGGCACGATCTTCACGGGCGGCATCGTCCTGGCGATCATGATCCTGCCGATCATCACGGCGACCACGCGCGAGGTGTTCGCGCAGACCCCGCGCTTCCAGATCGAGGCCGCGCAGGCCCTCGGCGCGACCCGCTGGGAGGTCATCCGCATGGCGGTGCTGCCCTACGGGCGCAGCGGGTTCATCGCCGCCTCGATGCTCGGCCTCGGCCGGGCGCTGGGCGAGACGATCGCCGTGCTCATCGTCATCCGCACGGCCACCAGCCCGTCGCACCTGAGCCTCTTCGACGGCGGGGCCACGTTCGCGTCCAAGATCGCGGCGGCGGCGTCCGAGTTCAGCCAGCCCCTGCCGACCGGCGCCTACATCGCCGCCGGCCTGGTGCTGTTCGTCCTGACCTTCGTGGTCAACGCGCTCGCCCGCGTGGTCGCCGGCGGGAAGGTGAACGGCTGATGAGTGCTGCCCTCGACGCCCCGGAGCGCCCCGCCGTCCCCGCGACGTTCCGCAACGTCTCCACCGCGCGGAAGGTCAAGAACCAGGCGGCGACCGTCCTGGTCACCCTGGCCTTCCTCGTCGCGCTCGTCCCGCTGGTCTGGCTGCTCGTCAGCGTGCTCATCAAGGGCGTGCCGGCGATCGTCTCCGCCGACTGGTGGACGAGGTCGCTGTCCGGCGTCACGCCGGACGAGGTGCGCGGCGGCGTCTACCACGCGATCGTCGGCACCCTGGTCCAGGCGCTGATCGCCGGGATCATCGCGGTGCCGGTGGGCATCCTCGCCGCCGTCTACCTCGTCGAGTACGGCCGCGGTCGGCTCGCGAAGATCACGAGCTTCATGGTCGACATCCTCTCCGGGGTGCCGTCGATCGTGGCCGCGCTCTTCATCTTCGCGCTGTTCATCTCGATCGGCGGTCTGTCGCAGAGCGGCTTCCTGGTCGGGCTCGCGCTGGTGCTGCTGATGCTCCCGGTGGTCATCCGCAACACCGAGGAGATGCTGCAGCTGGTCCCGGACGAGCTGCGCGAGGCCTCCTACGCCCTCGGCATCCCGAAGTGGAAGACGATCCTGCGCATCGTGCTCCCGACCGCGCTCTCGGGCACGGTCACCGGCGTGATGCTCGCCTTCGCCCGCGTGATGGGCGAGACCGCGCCGGTGCTGGTGCTGGTCGGCTACGCCCGGGCGATCAACTTCAACCCCTTCGAGGGCAACCAGGCCTCGCTGCCGCTGCTGATCTACACCGAGCTGTCGACGAACCCGTCCGCGGCCGGCCAGCTCCGCATCTGGGGCGGCGCGCTGACCCTGATCCTCATCGTGATGGTGTTCCAGCTCGCGGCCAGCGTCATCTCCCGCTACTCGGCGATCTCGAAGTAAAGGCTCCCTCGGAGGGATCAAGCACTGTGGCCAAGCGTCTCGACCTCAAGGACGTCGACATCTACTACGGCGACTTCCACGCCGTGCAGAACGTCAACCTGTCCGTCCCGCCGCGCAGCGTCACCTCGTTCATCGGACCGTCGGGCTGCGGCAAGTCGACCGTGCTGCGGACCCTCAACCGCATGCACGAGGAGATCCCCGGCGCCCGCGTCGAGGGCCAGATCCAGCTCGACGGCGAGGACATCTACGCCCGCGGCTCCGACGCCGTGGCGGTGCGCCGCACGATCGGCATGGTCTTCCAGCGCCCCAACCCGTTCCCGACGATGTCCATCCGCGACAACGTCGTCGCCGGGCTGAAGCTCCAGGGCGTGCGGGACAAGAAGAAGCTCGACGAGGTCTGCGAGGCCTCGCTGCGCGGCGCGAACCTCTGGAAGGAGGTCTCGGGCCGGCTCGACAAGCCCGGCGGCGGCCTCTCCGGCGGTCAGCAGCAGCGTCTGTGCATCGCCCGGGCGATCGCGGTGCAGCCCGACGTGCTGCTCATGGACGAGCCCTGCTCCGCCCTGGACCCGATCTCCACGCTGGCGATCGAGGACCTGATCGGCGATCTCAAGAAGGACTACACGATCGTCATCGTCACCCACAACATGCAGCAGGCCGCGCGGGTGAGCGACCAGACGGCGTTCTTCAACCTCGAGGCCACCGGCAAGCCCGGCCACCTCGTGGAGATCGACGACACTGAGAAGATCTTCTCCAACCCGACCGAGCGCGAGACCGAGGACTACATCTCGGGCCGCTTCGGCTGATCCTCCTCGTCACGACGACGGGCCCTGCCGCACCAGGTGCGGCAGGGCCCGTCGTCGTTCTGTGTGCGTCCCCTGAACGAGCGAACGGCACTCTCCGCAGCATCTATGTGCGCGAGAGTGCCGTTCGTTCAGGTGGGGGCTGCTCTGATCAGGCGAGCGGGGGGTCCGGCATCTTGCCGGTGACCATGAAGACGACGCGGCGGGCGACCGCGACCGCGTGGTCGGCGAAGCGCTCGTAGAACCGGCCGAGCAGGGTCACGTCGACCGCCGGGGCCACGCCGTGCGGCCAGTCCTTGGTCATCATCACGGTGAACAGGTGGCGGTGCAGGTCGTCCATGGCGTCGTCGTCGGACTCCATGGTGAACGCGAGCTCGACGTCGCGGTCGAGGATCACGCGGCGGGCGTCCTGGGCGAGATCGAGGGCGACCCGGCCCATCTCGGCGAAGTACGGCGCGACCTCACCGGGGAGCACGAGCTCGGGGTGCCGGCGCCGGGCCGCCTTCGCGACGTGCAGGGCGAGGTCGCCCATGCGCTCGAGGTCGCCCGCGGAGTGGATCGCGGCGATGACCGAGCGCAGGTCGCCCGCGACGGGCGCCTGCAGGGCCAGCAGCCCGAACGCCTGGTCCTCGGCGGAGGTGCGCAGCGCGTCGATCTCGGTGTCGGAGGAGATGACCTCCTCGGCCAGGTCGAGGTCACCGTCGAGCAGGGCGCTCGTGGCCTTCTTCATGGCCTCGCCGGCCAACAGGGACATCTGGGCGAGCTCGTCGTTCAGCGACGAGAGTTTCTCGTGGTAGGCCGCGCGCATGGCGGCAGACTAGGCGGACGCCCGGTCGGCCACCCGTCGCCCGCATGAACCGGCGGTGAACGACGGGGAATGTGAGCTGGTCAACGGCAGGTCGCGTCCGCCGCGTTCACCAACGCCGGCAGCGGCGCCGCGGCGACGGGGGCGGTCGGGTCGACGACCTTGCCGTCGAAGTCGTCGCCCAGCTCGAGGACGAGCGAGCCGGTCCCGTCGGGACGCGGGGTGAGGACGGCGGACGGCACGGCCTTCTGCAGCGTCGCCGCGGCGCCCGACTGGTCGGGGGTGAAGCGGATCGTGGTGCGGCCGTCGGTCGCGGCGGCGGCCCCGGAACCCCGGACGTCGCCGGTGACGGTGAACCCGTACCCGCGCAGGGACCCGGCGACCGAGGTCGCCGAGGGCCCCTGCTGCTGCGCCGCCCGCGCCGCCCCGTCGCGGCGGAAGCCGGAGCCGCCGTCGTCACCGTTGTCGGACCCGCCGTCCCCGGACCCGTCGCCGCGGGAGCCGTCGCCGGACGAGGAGTCGCCGGAGGCGCTCAGCTCGGTCCCGGAGGAGCCGGTGCCGGACCCGTCGTCGTAGCCGGAGGTGGCGGAGCGCGCGTCGACCAGCCGCAGCGCGACCCGGTCGGCGGGCACGGGCGGCGCCGGGGGCGGCCCTGCAGGCGTGGCGCCGGGCTGGCCGGGCAGCGGGGTGTCGTCGATGATCGCGTCGAACAGCGCCCGGTCCTCGGCGACGCGCAGGACCTCGTTGCCGCGGGCGTTGGCGACCCCGGTGGTCGGCACCGTCGTGAACGTGACCGCCCGGGCGTCCAGGCCGGAGAGCGACTGCCCGAGCGAGAGCAGCTGGGCGGCCTCGATGTTCTCGCCGTAGGTGGAGCGACCGACCGCGTCGACCAGGGCCCGCAGCTTCCCGACGTCGAGCAGCGTGCCCGCCGAGAGCGCCTGCCGCAGCAGCGCCGACAGGAAGATCTGCTGGCGGTTGATCCGGCCGTAGTCGCTCGTGGGGTCTCCGATGACGTGGCGGGCACGCACGAAGTTGAGGGCCTGGTCCCCGGTGAGCACCGAGGTGCCGGCGCGCGGGACGACGGTGCCGAGGATCGTGTCGCGCAGCGGTTTCCCGAGGCAGACCGGCACGCCGTCGACGGCGTCGACCATGTCCTTGAACCCGGAGAAGTCGACGCCGAGGAAGTGGTTGACGGCGAGCCCGGAGAGCTCCTGGACCACCTTCGTCACGCAGCGCGGCCCGCCGACCTGGTAGGCCGTGTTGAGCTTGACCTTCGCGGTGCGGGGCATCGTCTGGCCGGTGTAGACGCCGGTGACCGAGTCCCAGCGCTCGCACGCCGGCCGGTCGATCTCGAGGTCGCGGGGGAAGGACACGACGGTCATCCGGGCGCGGTTCGCCGGGACATGCACGACCATGACCGTGTCCGACCGGGCGCCCGGGACGTCCGTGGCGTCGCCGACGTCCTCGCTGGGCTGCGCGCCGACCCGGGTGTCGGAGCCGACCACGAGGAAGTTCTGGTCGCCGACCTGCGCGGCCGGGTCGATGATCGCCGCCGACGTCGGGTCGAGCGCGCCGATCTTCTTCACGGCGGCCTCGAACCACGACGTGGCGCCCCACGCGACGCCGCAGACGAGCACGATCACGGTCGACATCGCGGCCGCGACGAGGCGCAGCGACCGGGCCCAGGTCCAGCGGCCGATCCGTGTGCGCAGTCCGGCCCCGACCCCGGAGAGCACGGCCGACGTCGCGGCGTACCCGGGGGCGCCCTCCTGCGTGGCGGGGACGACGACCGCACGGGGGGCGGGGCGTTCCGGGGGCTGCTCCGGCGCGCGAGTGGTCCGTGGGGCAGGTTCGGGGGCGTTCTGGCCTGCCTGGTGTGCTTCTCGCGTCGGGACGGGGCGTTCTGCGGGCTGCTCCGGCGCGCGAGTGGTCCGTGGGGCAGTTTCCGAGGCCTCCTGGCCTGCCTGGTGTGCCTCTCGCGGTGGGGCCGGGGTGGTGGACGCAGCCGGACGCCCCGTCCGGACCGTGGGCGGCTCGGCGGGCTCCGCAGCCGGCTCGACCGGCGCGGGTGCCGCGACCGCGGCGGCCGCCACGAGGTCGCGCATCGGCTCGGTCTCGGCGGCGGCACCGGCGGGGCGCAGGCTCCGGCGGCCAGGGCGCTTCCGGGCGAGCGGGACCATCATCGGCGCGACGCCACCACGGCGTTCGGCCGCGGTGTCGCCCACGACCACCCGCGTGGGCACCGACGGCGGACCGGTCCGCACCTCCGACCGGGGCGACCGTGCCGCGGGGACACCGGGACCGACGCCGCGCTCACGGTCGTCGGTCACGGGACCCCCGGGTGCTCAGGGACGGGACCCCGATGCGGGGTGCACGGATCGTATCGAGGCCGTCACCGAGCCACGCGCGCGGGACTACTCCCGAGGTTCACCCGAGGCAAGCGTCGTCACCCGATCGTGATGCTCCCCGGTCGATCGGGCGCAGGTGGGACGCGCTCAGTCGACGGGACGACCCGATCGGGCCGTGCCCGTCACCGCCCGGGCGACCGCACCGACACCGCGGCGTCCGGAGGCCGGGCCGGCCAGCCGCACCTGGCCCGCCTCGTCGCGGTAGGCCACGGCGTTGCGCCCCGTGCGCTTGGCGACGTAGAGGAGCTCGTCGACGTGGTCGAGCAGGCCGTCGCAGGTGGTGCCCGCGTCCTCGGGGTCGAGGCAGGCCAGCCCGACGCTCGCGGTGACGCGGAGCTCGGCGGCCACGGCGCTCCAGTCGTGCGCCTCGATGCGGGCGCGGATCGACTCGCAGAGCGCCACCGCGTCGGCGTCGGCCGGCCGGGGCAGGACGAGCGCGAACTCCTCGCCGCCGTAGCGGGCGCAGAAGCCGTCGGGCACCCGGGCGTCGATCTCGGCGCGCATGAGCCCGACGAGCGTCCGCAGGACCGCGTCGCCGACGGCGTGGCCGTAGGTGTCGTTGACGAGCTTGAAGTGGTCGACGTCGACGAGGGCGACGCAGACCGTGTCCGAGCTGCCGTCACGCAGGGTGGACAGTCGCTCGTCGAGGTAGCGGCGGTTCCACGTGGCGGTGAGGCTGTCGCGCCGACTCTGCTCGCGCGCCTCGGCCCGTTCGCGACGGAGACGATCGACTTCGCGCCGTAACTGTTCGGGCACGTGCACCGGCGGGGTGTCGCCGAGGTGCACGAGAGCCATCGCCGCGCGCAGGTGCTGGTAGGCGCGCCGCCAGTCACCGCGGTCGGCCAGTACCTCGGCCGCCGCCTCGTGGGCGCGCGCCTGGGCCGCCCGCGCGGTCCCGGGGTCGCCCGCAGCAGCGTCGAGACGGAGTGCCTCGTCGATCCCGACGATCGGTGCGGTGTCGAACGTGCTGGCAGCGGGCTGGTGGAAGGCGGACCCGGGGATCTCCGGCGGGGGGCCGCCCGCCGCCGTGGCGGGCACCCCCGTCGCTACCCGGTCCGGCGTGCCGCCGACCGTGGAGCCCCTCACGACCACCCGCCGCTCCCTCGAGTCCCTGCTCCCGTGTCCCCTCCAGTGTGACGCGGATGCGTTCCTGTGCAACGTCCGCACCCCGCCCGCCAACCGAATCCACCGTCCGGTCGACGTGACTCTGCGTGGAGAATCCGGGCTGCTGCTCGTTGGGTGTCAGATTCGTGCCCGACCGGGTGCTCAAGTCCGGGCGCCGTGACCGCTCGTACTGTCAGATTTCAGTCAGCACACGGAGCGTAGCTGGTCACCCGCGTGTCCCGGATCACGAAGTGCTTCGAACCGACGTCCTCGCGGACCTCCGTGGGGCCCCGCCGCACGGTCACCGCGGCCGCCGCGACGTACACCGCCCCGTCCGGGCGCCCGACGTTCGGCAGGGTTGCGGGTGGGCGCCACTCGGGGTCGGGGCGCAGCGTGCGCGCGACGAGGCGGGTGTCGAGGGTGAGCTCGCCGAAGCACCGCTCGGGTGGGAACGGCGCCCCCTCGGCCTGGGTCGCGCGCAGGAAGTCCGCCTGGGCCCGCGCGCCCGTGGTGCCGGCCTGGTTGGAGGCCGCGACGTAGGAGTCGATGAGCGCCCGGTCGCCGGCCGGGACCGCGGCGGCCCGCGGTGTCCCGGGCACCGTCGCGCCGCAGCCGGCGAGACCCGCCGTCAGGAGGACCCCGACGACGACGGCGGCGAGGCGCACGGCGATCAGCCGCCGGAGTGCATGACGTCCGCGCCGGCGGGCACGGTGGCGTCCTCGGGGTCGTCGAGCCAGCCCTCGGGCAGGGTCACGTGGCCCGGCGAGCCCTGACGCCCACGCGGGCCGTCGGCGTCGGGCGGGAACGGCTGGTCGGCCTCGAGACGGGCGAGCAGCTCGTCGAGCCGCTCGAGTCCGTCGATCATGCCGAGCTCGCGGCGCACCTCGGACCCGACGGCGAAGCCGTGCAGGTACCAGGACATGTGCTTGCGCGAGTCGCGGACGCCCTTGCGCTCGCCGTGGTGGGCGATGAGCAGCTCGACGTGGCGGCGCATGATCGCGGCGACCTCGCCCAGGGTCGGCGGGGTGGGCCGCTCGTGGCCGGAGAACGCCGCCTCGAGCTCGCCGAACAGCCACGGGCGGCCGAGGCAGCCGCGGCCGACGACGACGCCGTCGCACCCGGTCTTCTCGACCATCGCCAGCGCGTCGTCGGCGGCGAAGATGTCGCCGTTGCCCAGCACCGGGACCTCGGCCGGGACCGCGTCGCGCAGCTCGGCGATCCGGCTCCAGTCGGCCTGGCCGGAGTAACGCTGCGCGGCGGTGCGGGCGTGCAGGGCGACGGCCGACGCGCCCTCGGCGGCCGCGATGCGGCCGGCGTCGAGGAAGGTGACGTGGTCGTCGTCGATGCCGATCCGCATCTTGACCGTCAGCGGGAGCGGACCCGCGGCGGCGACGGCGGTGCGCACGATCGACTCGAACAGTCGCCGCTTGTAGGGCAGGGCCGCGCCCCCGCCGCGCCGGGTCACCTTGGGCACCGGGCAGCCGAAGTTGAGGTCGACGTGGTCGGCCAGGTCCTCGGCGACGATCCGCTCGACGGCCCGCCCGATGGTCACCGGGTCGACGCCGTAGAGCTGCATCGAGCGCGGCGACTCGTCCTCGTCGAACGCGATCATCTCGGCGGTGCCCGGGTGCTTCTCGACCAGCGCCCGCGCGGTGATCATCTCGCAGACGTAGAGCCCGGCGCCCTGCTCGCGGCAGAGGCGGCGGAACGGCGGGTTGGTGACGCCGGCCATCGGCGCCAGCACGACCGGGGCGGCCAGCTCGTGCGGACCGATGCGGAGGGGCTTCACGACTCCCATTGTGCGCGCCGGGCCGACCCGTCCCGCGTGAGGGGAACCCTCGAGCGCTCTGATGGCACCAGGGTTCCCCTCACGCGGGGTGGAGCGCTCAGTCCGTGGTGCCCAGCTTCTCCGCCCGGATCTCGTGGCCGGCGCTGGTGAGGCAGCGACCGGTGGCGAGGTTGAACTTCCAGTTGTGGAGCGTGCAGGTGAGCACGTCGCCGTCGACGGCGCCGAACTTCGACAGGTCGGCCGACAGGTGCGGGCAGCGGGCCTGGACCTTCCACCCGTCGAGTTCGATGTCGCGGCCGTCGTCGTTCGCGGCGTCGTACCAGTTCTCCACGTAGTCCATCCGCTCCTCGGACAGACACTTGAAGAACGTGTAGAGGTACTCGTTGTACTGGCCGACGCGGGTCGCGGCGAAGCGCACCGAGAGGAACAGCGAGTTCGACCAGTCGACCTCGCCGGTGTCGATGTTCGTCTGCACCAGCGTCGCGGGGATGGTCCAGCGGTAGCGGGCCTGCTCGCCGTCCCAGGTGCGGATCTCGCGGCCGGCGAAGTCGAAGGCGAGCGCGAGCATGCCGTCGTCATCGACGCCCGGCGCGCCCGCCGGCATCCCGGTGAGGTCCATCCGGACCACGCCGCCGATGCCGTCGCACATGTGGTCGGCCCGCTTCATCAGCGGCTCGATCCACTCCTTGAGCTGGCGCAGGATGTCGGGCTGCGGCGCCGACCAGGTCGCCTTCTGCGTCTCGATCGTCGGACGCGCGCGCTCGGCGAACGCCCGGAGGTAGTTCTCCTTGTCGACGAAGATGCGCTCGACCTCGTCGTCGGTCATCGGGTGCGTGAGGTCCCGGACGGCGGGTCCGTCGATCTCCGCCGTCGTCCCCGGCAGGAGGAGGTGGCCGCCGTCGTGGCCGAGCTCGCGCATGCGGCCGAGGAACTCCCACTGGTCGGTGAAGATCGACTGGCCTTCGACGCCGTCGTAGCCCAGGCCGTTCCAGCGGAAGAGCTCGTCGTCGAGGAAGCAGGGGGGACCTGCCGTCGGGAAGATGTTCGGGGCGCCGACCTCGCGGATGTAGCGCATCGCGCGGTCCTCCTGCCCGATGCGCTTGCGGCGGGCGAACTCGCGCTTGGCGGCCTCGGGCAGGTCGTAGACCATCGGCCACCAGATCGCGCCGGAGAACTGTGTGAAGTGCGCGTCGTACGCGCCGAACTCCAGCAGCTCGGGGATGTCGAGCGGGTGCGCGTCGTTCTGGTTGACGATGCGGGCGGTGCCGTCGTCGAGCGAGAGCGCGGAGTCGCCGATGGGCCCGTCGCCCGGGCCCTTGAGCGAGGTGACCATGACGCGCAGGCCGCCGTCGAGCTCGAACGGCTCGCCCGAGCGGGTGCGCACGAAGTGCCGGAACCCGAGGTCGCGCAGCTCGTTCTCGAGCTCGTCGGTCGGGAAGTCCGGCAGCAGCACCCGGGCGTCCTTCGACACGTTCCGGCTCAGGTTCTCGGCGTCGAAGTGGTCGCGGTGCAGGTGGGAGACGTAGAGGTAGTCGCACTGCCCGAGCGCGGCCCAGTCGAGCGCCGTGTTGTCGGGGAACGGGACCCACGACGCGAAGAACGTCGGGTTGGTCCACGGGTCGCACAGCACGCTGCCGCCCGTGGTCTCGAACCGCATCCCGGCGTGTCCGGTTCCCGTGACCCGCACCAGCAGACCTCCTCCAGCTCGACAGCTGCCCTCGATTGTCCGCGTCCTCGCGACACGAGGGCCTCCCGGGTGGGGTATCCCTGACCCCGTGACCCGACTCCCCGTCGACGGAGACCCGATCGCCGCACTGCGTGCCGTCGCCTTCTACTACGAGCGCGAGCGGGCGGACACCTATCGGGTGAAGGCGTACCGGACGGCGGCCGACCGGTTGGCCGAACTGTCGCCGGACGAGGTCGCCTCCCGCGCCGCCGCGGGCACGCTCACCAACCTCAAGGGTGTGGGCAAGAAGACGGCCGGGGTGGTGGCCGAGGTGGTGGCCACCGGGACGTCGGCGGCGGTGGAGGAGCTGGCCGCGAAGCACGACGACCCGGTCGCGGGCGGGGTCGAGCTGCGGGCGGCCCTGCGCGGCGACTGCCACACGCACTCCACCTGGTCCGACGGTGGGTCGGACATCCTCGAGATGGCCCGCACGGCCCGCGACCTCGGGCACTCCTGGATGGTGCTGACCGACCACTCGCAGAACCTGACGGTCGCGAACGGGCTGACGCCGGAGCGTCGTCGCCGGCAGTTCGACGTCATCACCGAGGTCAACTCCGAGCTCGCGCCCTTCCGGCTGCTGCGCGGGATCGAGGTCGACATCCTCGAGGACGGGTCGATCGACGCGCCGGACGACCTGCTGGAGGAGCTGGACCTCGTCGTTGCCAGCGTGCACTCCAAGCTGCGCTCGCCGAGCGAGGAGATGACCGCGCGCATGGTGTGCGGGGTGTCGAACCCGTACGTCGACGTGCTCGGGCACTGCACCGGGCGACTCGTCACCGGAGGGCGGGGCACGCGGCCGCCGTCGACGTTCGACGCCGAGGCGGTGTTCGAGGCGTGCCTGGAGAACGGGGTCGCCGTCGAGATCAACTCGCGCCCGGAACGACTGGATCCGCCGCGGACGCTGCTGCGCCAGGCCCTCGAGGCGGGATGCGAGTTCATGATCGACACGGACGCTCACGCACCCGGTCAGCTCGACTGGCAGCCCTACGGGTGCGAGCGCGCCGAGGAGTGCGAGGTGCCCGTCTCGAAGATCGTGAACACCCGGGACGCCGACGACCTCCTCGCCTGGCGAACACGGCTCTGACCTGCACGAACCATGTCGTTTGCGGATCAGCGGATCCGCGCTTAGCGTGGTGGGTACATGGGAGAGGAGGTGGTCCGACGTTGATGAACGACAGGACTCGTGAGGTGTCCGTCAGCTAGCCGACGTCAGGTCGTGGATTGACCGGCTCCGCCCACCACGGGCGGACACGTCAGCTGGTGAATTCCCGACGGACACCGGACCCCCGGGGCGCTCGGAGTTTGTCCATCCGAGCCCCTCGAGCGCCGCTCGAGGGAAGCATGCCCCGGGGGTTTTCCTATGTGCGCTTCGCGCAGGTGAGCACTCATCCGGGTCCTGGCACGGAAAAGTGCTCACCTGTGCTCACAGCGCGGCGTGCCGGGCGTGCCCACCCGTCGTCGGGAACGGGATGGCGTCGCCTTCCCGACGACGACGGCGGCCGCCGGTCCCGGCGACGGCCGGGGTGTCGCCGGTCAGCGGGGCGTCGTAGGAGTACGGCGCCTCGGCCCGCCACCGGGACCGCTCCGACCGCTCCGGGCGCTCGGACCGCGGCCGAGCCGCTCCGGGGACGACGGGACCGTGCGGACCGGTGCCGGGCAGGTTGCCGCGTCCGACCCACTCCGCCTCCTGCGCGACCCGGTAGGTCTGGCAGGGCCAGGAGGCCGTCCGACCAGCCGTGTCGCGGCAGCCGCCGCACCGGCCGGCGGCGTCGGGGACGTGCTCGGCCATGACCCGGCGGACCAGGTCGGGCATCTCGGACATGACCAGGGCCATCGACATCGCGTGGCCTCCTAACCGTTTACGGGAGGATCTGGACCTCGTCGTTGACCTGCAGGAAGTCGAAGAACGCCTTCGAGTCGTCGTCGCCGAGGTGCACGCACCCGGCGGAGGCACGCTGCAGGCTGCCGCCGTGGAAGGCATCGCCCGGCGCGAAGAACACCGAGTACGGCATCGGCGCCTGGTTGTACTCGCGCGAGTGGTGGTACTGGTCCTTCCACATCACGTGGAAGACGCCGGTCGGGGTCTCGTTCCCCGGTCCACCGGTCGTCACCGGCACCGGGCCGCGGACGAGCGTGCCCTTGCCGTCGCCGATCCAGGCCTTCTGCTGCGAGATGCTGACGCACGCCTTCGCGGTGACCGCGCAGGGCGGTGCGCCGGCCGCGGGGGCGGCGAGGGCGGGCACGGCCGCCGACAGCACCCCGACGCCGATGGCGGCAGCGGCGAGTGCCGTCCGGACGAGACGGCGGCGCTCGGAGTGCTCCTGGTGACGGCCCAACTCGTGTCCTTCCCCGACGGTCGTGGTGACGTTGCGGCGGACCATACGTCTCGGTCATGTCACCGATCGCGATCGGTGGGGTCACGGAGGGTGGCGTCGCCCTCTGGTGCATCCGTGCCGGTCCGACCCGTGTGACCTGCGACGACGTCGCGGAACCGTGCCGTGGTGAGCCACCTCTCCGCCGAAGGGTGGGCAGAGCGTGGTGCTCGGGTGGCTGAGCCGCGGGCGACCTGCGTGCGGTGTCCGGATCCGGGTTCCCGACGCCGGATCGGTGCCGGCGCCGAGCGGAACCGCAAGTGCGCCGAGTGGGCGAGCGGTGCCGTAGTGGACTACGGCAGACACGGTTCCTCCGACGTCGCACGCTGAGGTCCTCGGCGAGGAGGTCGTGATGAGGCGTGTCGAAGTCGGTGTGGTGGTCCTGGCGGTGCTGGGGCTCCTGGACGTCCTGAGTCCTTGGCTGACCCCGCCGCCACCCGAGGCGCCGCCCTTCGTCGACGCCCTCTCGATCGCGCTCGGCGTCCTGACGTGGCTGTTCCTCGCCGTGTGGGGGGTCCGCCGTTCGCGGGGGGCGTTGTGGGGGGCAGTCGTCGTCCGCGTGCTCTCGGCGCTGCAGGTGGTGCCGGCGTTCCTCGCCGGGGTCTCCGGAGGCATCGTCGTGGCCGGGGTGGTCCTCGTCGTCGCGACCGTGATCGGGATTGCGCTGGTGGCCCCGGCGTTGGGGCGGTCACGCGTCGGGGCGTGAGGGGTGGCCCCCCGACGCGTCCAGTGACTCAGCTCGGCCACCGACGCTGTCGGTCGTCGATGCGATGAGGTGGTCGCCCGAGAAGTCAGCGGCACGGAGCGCCCCCGCAGGCACTCCGTGCCACTGACATCACTGCTCGACCGACCCGTGCCCGGTTCCCGCCCTGCCGACTAGGCTCGGGTGAGCGGGCCTCTAGCTCAATGGGCAGAGCATCGGACTTTTAATCCGCTGGTTGTGGGTTCGAGTCCCACGGGGCCCACCGGCTGCTCAGCGCGGGTAGAAGCGTTCGAGGTACTCCCCCCAGTTCCACCGGTCGAGGAACTCGTCCGCGGCCCGTTCGCCCTCGACCACGAGTGCCGCCCGCCGCCGGGCGTCGATGCCGAAGTCGACGACCCCGACCGAGCTGGTGTCCGCGCAGAACACCCGCGCCGCGTTGCGGGGCTCGGCCAGATAGGTCTGGTCGTGGCCGACCACGGCCGTGGTGATCGTCGCCTGGAGCACCCCGAGGAAGCCCGGGAGCGACCGGGGTAGGCCGGGGATCAGGCTGCTCGTGGCGGCGGGGAGGTCGGGGATGATCCCGGCGCCCAGGGTCGGCCATCGGGGACGGATGCCGTCCTGTCGGTCGAACATCTCCACCGGGAAGTTGCTCGAGACCCCGCCGTCGACGACCGACACGGCCCCGCGCCAGGTGGTGATCCGGACGGGACGGAAGAAGAACGGGATCGACAGGGACATCCGGACGGCCTCGGCCACCGACTGCTCCGCCGGGTCGCGCCCGAAGGTCTCCCGGCAGTCCCACGGGAGCCGCAGGGCCCGCCCATGGGTGATGTCGGTTGCGGTGACGACGAGCCGGTAGGCCCGGTCGCCCGCGAGACCGGGGTCCCGCCCGTCGTCGGGATGCAGGGGCAGCTGGGCGAAGGTGTGCACGTCCTTCGCGGCGAGCTTCTCCGCCACCCAGTCCTGGACGTAGTCGCCCCGGTACAGGCCGGAGGAGGTCAGGAGGCCGGTGAGCTCCCCGAGCACCGGGACCGGGAGGACGGGGTCGGGCACGAGGTCGTAGCGCAACTCGCCCATCGCGTCCCGCAACTCCTCGCGGGAGTAGCCGGCGGCGATCAGGGCGGCCACGATCGCCCCGGCCGACGTGCCTCCTACCCGCTGGACCTCGAAGCGCTCCAGCAGTCGGTCGACCGCGCCGACCAGAGCGATCCCCTTCACCCCGCCGCCTTGGAGAACGAGGTCGATCGGCTCCTTCACCACGTCCACGTCAGATCACCGTCACGACGTCGAGGATCGCGAGCCCGCTCGTCCCGGTCCAGCAGCGTCCGTGCCCGGAGGGAACGGCCACCCGACTCGTACGCCGGCGTCGAGCCCGGTAGGTCACCCGAGGCCGGAGACCCGCAGCGTCAGGTTGATCCGCTCGCCGGGAGCGACGCCGATGTCGGGCACGTCGCGGTCCGGGAGCAGCTTCGGCACCCCGTGGTAGGCCAGCCGGTGCTCGCCGCCGAAGACGATCAGGTCCCCGGAGCAGAGCTCGACGTCGTGCCACGGACCCCGGCGGTGGTGCGGGCTCCCGATGCGGAACACGCAGGCGGCGCCGAGGCTCAGCGACACCACCGGATCGGGGGCCCGCTCCTCGCGGTCCTGGTGCATCCCGAGCCGGGCGTCCCCGCGGTAGGAGTTCACCAGCGCCACGTCGGGGCGATAGTCGATCTCCGAGTCGTAGGCGTCCGCCACCGCCCGGGCACCCAGGTCCGCCAACCACGACGGGAACGGCTGCACCGGCGATCCGTCCTGGTCGTCGCGGGTCCGGCTGTAGCGGTAGGGGATCCAGTGCCACCCCAGACACACCGACGACACACTCATCCGCGCGCCGCCCGGCAGCGTCGCGTGGCGCGCGCCCGGCCCGTCGCGGGACCACTCCTGTGCCGCGGAGACGAGCCGGCGCTGCGCGTCCACGTCGAGCCAGTCCGGCACGTGCACCACGCCGGGCGCCATCGTCCACCGCGGCCGCGGGATCAGCTCGAACACGTCACCACCTCAGCACGACGAACACCGCGAACGCCGCGCCCGTCGCGGCACCGGCCGTCACACTGCCGCCCGTGTGGACCACGCGCCGCGAGACCCTCACGGATGTCGACGCCGTCCGCGGGGTCGAGACCGCCGCCTTCCCGACGACGAGCGAGGCCGACCTCGTCGACGCCCTCCGCGCCGACCCCGACGCCTGGCTCGACCTGTCCTTCGTGAGCACCCTCGACGAGGAGGTCGTCGGCCATGCCCTGCTCACCCGCTGCCACGTCGACGGCGCCCCGGCCCTCGCGCTCGCGCCGTGCGCCGTCGTGCCCCGCCACCAGGGGCGAGGCGCCGGCGCGGCGGCGATCCACGCCGCACTCGAGGCGGCGGGGGAGAGCGGCGAGAACCTCGTCGTCGTTCTCGGTCACCCCGACTACTACCCGCGGTTCGGCTTCACCCCGGCGTCCGACCGCGGGGTCCGGGCGCCGTTCGACGTGCCCGACGAGGCCTTCCTGACGCTGCCCCTGGATGCGTCACGTCCCACCCCGCGCGGCCTGGTCCGCTACCCGCCCGCGTTCGGCGGCTGATCAGGACGACGGCGAGAGCTCCCACGCCGTCGGCCACGGAACGGACGCGTCCGGGTCGGTCACCGGCTCCTCGTGGCCGCCGACCCGGACACCGCCCGCGGTGATCAGGGCCCGCGCCCGCTCCTCGCCGATCCCGGCCCCCGTCAACCGCTCGAGCAGGGTGGCGGGACGGGGTTCGGGGCGCGGGTACTCGAGCACGCCGAGGACGGTAGGTCGATCCGTCGCGCCGATCGGGCACCGACGGGTCGGACTCCGCTCACACCACCAGGTCGAGTCAGCAGGAGCGGTCGCGAGATGCACGTGAGGCAGGCCCGGACGACTCCGGACCTGCCTCACGCGACCCTCGCGGACGGCGGCGCGCCGTCAGCTCACACCTGCTCCAGCTGGTAGCTCACGTCGTCGCCGTCCACCGCGCTCACGGTCGCGCGGACCGAGTACGAGTCGGCCCCGTCCAGCACGGAGCACGTGATCGAGGCGCCGACCTCGGCCGGCAGGTCCTCCGAGCAGATCGCCTGCCCGGTGGTGATCCGTCCCTGGATCTCGTTCGCGACCACGGACGAGTCCACGACGCCCGGGCCGAGCAGACCGAACAGCGCGATCACGCCGACCACCACCGCGGCGAGGCTGCCCAGGACGGTCAGGATCGGGCCGAGCCGGCGGCGCGGGGGCGACACCTCCGGGGTGCTGGACCCGGGTACGACGCCGTTCGCGGTGGCGGTGGGCTCGGGGGTGACGGACGCGGTCATGACGACTCCTCGGTGCTGCGGCCACGCTCTGTGGCCGATGTCGAGAAGACTGCCCGGCAATTCCCGGGACGTCCGCTGCCGTCGTCACACTGCGTGTATCACCGCCGCGACACTCACATCTCCCGCTCGAGGTGGGCCCGCACCGCGGTGCCGTCGGAGCTCATCCACCCCTGGCCCTCGGCGTAGGAGAGCATCCGGGAGAACTCGACGTCCCAGCCCTCGTCGACCTGCCCGGCGGCGAGGCGGCGGAGGGTCTCGACCGGCACCATCACGTGGTTGCCGTCGGGCAGCAGCTCCCCGCCGCCGTGCTCCGCGAGCACCTCGTGCAGCCGCGCCGGCGTGAGGCGCTGCTTGTACGAGGCGTACAGCTCCTTCAGCCGGTCCGGCTGGTGCAGCGTGATGCCGTCGTCGGCGATGGCGAGGTACATGCCGCCCACCCTGCCCGACGACGGGTGCCGGGGCACCCGCCGTCGGGACGCGTCAGCGCGCCGGGTCGATCGCCACCGGCTCGCGGTGCGGCTCGTGGTGGTTCGCACTCTTGGGCGTGGCCAGGACGGACCGGGTGCGGTCGTCCAGGTCGGCCTCGGAGAGCAGCCCACTGCCCGCGAGGACGGTCTCCAGCGCGGTCAGCCAGTGCTCGTAGTAGCTCCACGGCTCCTGGCCCGCGCGGGCGCCGTCGGCCTCCCACTGCTTGATCGACTCGATCAGCGACAGCTGGAACTCCGACCACTCGTACTGCCCGGAGTGGTACGCCGCGACGGCGAGCGCGAACGCCCGCAGCTCCCAAGGCTCCCGGAACGGGACGTCGCCGTCCCCACCGGGCAGCCCGTAGACGAGGTCCTGCACCCGACGGCGGGCCTCCCCGAGCTCGGTTTCTTCCCGGATCGGTGTGCTCACTGCGCTGCCTTCGGCGCGCCGACGCCGATCATCGAGTCGCGGGTGACGAGGGCCTCGAGCTGTTCGGCCGACCAGCCGTCGGTGCCCTCCGGACGCTGCGGGAGCACCCAGTAGCGCAGCTCGGAGCTGGAGTCCCACACGCGGACCTCGACGTCGTCGGCGACGGCGTAGCCGAACTCCTCGCGCAGCACCTTGCGGGGCTCCCGGACCATCCGCGAGCGGTAGGCCGGCTGCTTGTACCAGTTCGGGGGCAGCCCGAGCACCGGCCACGGGTAGCAGGAGCACAGCGTGCAGACGATGACGTGGTGCAGGTCGTCGGTGTCCTCGACGGCGACCATGTCCTCGCCCTGCAGCCCGCCGATGCCCATCTCGGCGCACGCGGTGCTGGCGTTCTCCAGGAGCCTGGCCTTGAACACCGGGTCGGTCCACGCCCGCGCGACGACCTTCGCGCCCAGCTGCGGGCCCACCTCGTTCTCGTAGATCTCCGCGAGGCGGTCGACCGCCTCCGTCGTCATGAGGCCCTTCTCGATCATGATCGACTCGATGGCCTTGACGCGGGCGACGACCTCGGCCTGGTGGTCGGAGGCGACCGGGGCGGTGGAGTGGCTGGCGCTCATGCGGCGGTCTCCTGGGCGGTGGCGGGGACGATGTAGGGCTCCCAGACGTCGAAGGTGACCGTGCCGTTCGGCTCGGCCGACTCCTCGCCCCAGAGCTCGGCGTTGGTGAACTGGACGGTGTAGACGTGCTCCGGCGCCTCACCGAGGTCGTTGCCCGCGGTGTCCGGGTAGATCATCTCGCCGTGGGCCATGATCACGGTCCCGGTGCGGCCGCGGACGTAGCCGGCGCGGCGGGTGTGGCCCTTCGGCACCTCGTTGACGACCGTGACCCGGTCGCCCACGGCGAACGCCGGGGCCTTCTCGCCGGGACGGGCCGCGGTGGCGCCGGCCGGGATGACGGCCTCGATGAACGCGACGAGCTCGCCGTCGGGGTCCTGCCCCTCGGGCAGCGGCGCGTCGGGGTTCTCCAGGTAGTACTGCGTGCGCTTCTCGATCTCCTCCGGGTCGAGGTGACCGAGACGCACGCCGTGGTGGGTCACGGAGTGGACCCAGTGCTCGTAGTAGGTGGACGTCAGGTACTCCACCGGCTCGATCTGCTCCATGCCGTAGCGGAAGGAGTCGACGCCGAAGAACCCCGCGCGGAAGGCGAGCGGGAACATCGCGTGGGCGTGCTTCTCCCACTCCGCCTTCCAGACCGGCTCCTCCGGGGGCGGGGCGACGGCGCCGAGACCGTCCTTCCCGCCGAGGTCGTGCAGTCCGTTCACGAGTTCCTCCTGGTGTGACGCGACGCGGGGCTCAGGCTTGGGCGACGACGGCGGCGGGCGCGGGGAAGCCGCCCACGGCCTGCTCGTAGGCGTGCGCGGCGCGCAGCACGGTGGCGTCCTCGTACTGGCGTCCGACGAGGGACAGACCGACCGGGACCCCGTCGACCAGCCCTGCCGGCACCGTGCACACCGGGTGGCCGGTGACGTCGAACGGGGCGGTGTTGGCGAGCATCTCCAGCGCCCGGCCCAGCCGTTCGACGACCGGGGCGTCGCGGCCGGGGCGCACGGTCGCGCGCATGGCCATCGTCGGCAGGACGAGCAGGTCGACCTCGGCGAGCGCGGCGTCGTAGGCGGCGGCGAGCTTCGGGGCGAGGTTGCGGGCCATCGCGTAGTGCTTGCCGTGGGTGGTGTTCAACCCGTACTTCCCGGCGAGCAGGACGAGCTTCACCGTGTCGGGGAACCGGCTCCCGTCCTCGGTCCACCGCCGCCCGTAGGACTCCATGAGCTCGGGGTCGTAGAGGCCCTTCCAGTTCAGGCCGTACCCGGAGTTCTCGATCATCTGCGAGGCGGCGCCCTCGGTGGCGATGACGTCCCAGATCTTCGGGCCGTGTAGGTGCCAGGGCACCGACACCTCGGAGACCGTCATCCCGGCGTCGGCGAGTCCCGTGACCGCGGCGCGCACGGCGTCGTCGACCTCGGGCTCGGACTCGGGGAGACCGAAGCCCTCCCGCAGCACCCCGACCCGCAGCCCGGTCGCACCCTGCGCGAGCGCCCCGAGGTAGTCGTCGGCCGCCACGCCGGTGGGCTGACGGGGGTCGTGCCCGTCGGCCCCGGCGATCACCGAGAGCATGAGCGCGGCGTCGGTGACGGTGCGGGTGATGGGGCCGAGGTGGTCGATGCTCGCCTCGATGGGGAACGCGCCGGTGTAGGGCACCAGGCCCCACGTCGGCTTGTGCCCGACGAGGCCGCAGTTCGCGGCGGGCATCCGGATCGACCCGCCCTGGTCGCCCCCGGTGGCCATGTCGACCACGCCGCCCGCGACGAGGGCCGCACTGCCGCCGGAGGAACCGCCGGCGCTGCGTGCCGGGTCCCACGGGTTCTCCACGTCGCCGGTGTTGGCGGTGATCGAGGCCCCGGCGAAGCAGAGGTCCTCGCAGACGGCCTTGCCGGCGATCGTGGCGCCCGCGTCGAGGAGACGCGCGACGATCGTCGCGTCGGTGCTCGGCACGTACCCGTCGAAGGTGTCCGAGCCGTTGGTCATCGGCACGCCCGCGACGGCGGTGTTGTCCTTGATCGCGACGGTGCGGCCCGCCAGCGGCCCGTCCGCGGCCCCGGTGATCGAGGTCGTGACGTACCAGGCGTTGAACGGGTTGTCCGCGGGGTCGGGCCGGGTCCACGCCCGCTCCGGGGTCGCCGGGGCCTCGGCGGCGTAGAGCTCCTCCACGGCGTCCCACGACCCGAGCAGGCCGGAGACGGCCGGGGCGAACTCGTCGACCGCGTCGTCGGACAGGCCGAGGCCGTAGCCGGCGGCGACGGCGGCCAGGGCGTCGTGGTCCGGTGGGGGGAGCGGCATGGGTGGTCTCCAGGGGGCGCGACCGGCGGTGGACGCGAGCACCGTAGGAAGCGCCACGCGAAAACGTCAACAACCACCGACACATCCACATGTGACGTCCTGATGACGTCGTGACAATCTGCCGACGCCCATCGACATGCTGAGACGACGCGGTAGCGTCCCCGCCGCCGCCACCCGCCGTCGAGAAGGAGCCCCGGTTGACGACGATCGCCGCCACCCCCGCCACCGGCTGGTCCCACGGACAGCGTCTGAAGCTCTCCGGCATCGTCGCCGTCATCGCCCTGCTCCACGTCGCCGGCTGGTCGCTCTACCTCTTCCTGACGGCGGGTCCGCTCGGTGCGGGAGCCTTCGCCGGGGCCGGGGTGCTCGCCTACGTGCTGGGCGTCCGCCACGCCTTCGACGCCGACCACATCGCCGCGATCGACGACACCACGCGGCTGATGGTCCAGCGCGGCCGCCGCCCCGTCGGGGTCGGCTTCTTCTTCGCGATGGGCCACTCGTCGGTGGTCGTGGCGTTGTCCCTGGTCATCGCGCTCGCCGCCGGGGCCGCCACCACCGCGCAGGTCGACGCGTTCCGGGAGATCGGCGGGACGATCTCCACGGTGGTCGCGATGGTGTTCCTCGCCCTGGTCGCGGTGCTCAACGCGATGGTGCTGCGCGGCATCGTCAAGCTCTGGACCGACCTGCGGGCGGGCCGGCTCGACGAACCCGAGCTCGAGCGCCAGCTGCTCAACCGCGGTCTGGTCAACCGCATCCTCGGCGGCCGGGCTCGCGCCTGGATCCGGCACTCGTGGCACATGTACCCACTGGGCTTCCTGTTCGGGCTCGGTCTCGAGACCGCCTCCGAGGTCACGCTCCTGACGCTGTCGGCGACCACGGCGTCGAGCGCGGGCGTCAGCGGCGGGGCCTCCCTGCTGGCGGCGCTGACCCTCCCGCTGCTGTTCGCGGCGGGGATGAGCGCCTTCGACACCGCGGACGGGCTGCTGATGTCGGTCGCCTACTCGTGGTCCAACCGGAACCCGGCGCGGCGGCTCTTCTACAACATCGCGACGACGGCGGCGACGGTCTCGGTCGCGGGGTTCATCGCGAGCGTCTACCTCGCGGGCGTCCTGGCCGACGACCTCGGCGTGGTGGCGCTGGCGGGCTACGCCGGCCTGGCCGACGACTTCGAGCTGCTCGGGTACGTGATCGTCGGCTTCTTCGTGCTGGTCTGGGGCGGGGCGGCCCTGCTCTGGCGGTTCGGCGGGTTCGAGGAACGGCACCGGGCCGGCGCCTGAGTCATCTCGCCTCCCCGACCACCCGCAGCTGTCCCGAGACCGCCTCGGCCACGTAGAGGGTGGGCGTCACGAGGTCGCGCGCGCCGACCACGTCGACCGCGCCGGCCCGTCGCCGCATCAGGGCACGGCCGTGATCCGCCGCGCTGCCGCCCGGGTCGCGATGGCGCACCCGGGCGTAGCGGTGGATCGACTCGTAGACCGTCTCGGACAGGGCCGTGACCGCCGGCGCCCACGTGCCGTACGCCGCCCGGTAGCGCTGCAGCAGGGCGTCGTTCCCGGCGATCGGGCCGTTCTCGAAGTAGGCCAGGGCGGTGCGCAGGCCCTGGCCGGCCAGCGGGCCGATGTGGGCGAGCGTCGACTCCTCGAGGACCAGCGACACGGTGCGCACCGCGTCGCGCAGCCCGGCGTCCGCGGACTGCCGCTCGAAGGCCACCTCGTCGGCCCCGATGAGGCTGCTCAGCACCAGGTCCGCCCCCGAGGTGCCGATCCGCTCGAGCACGGCCGTGAAGTCGGAGGTGCCGAGCGGGGTGAGCGACTCCCCGACGACCGCGCCGCCCGCCCGGTCGATCACCCGCCGGGCGGCGGCGTGCACCCCGTGCGACCACACGTAGTCCTCGCCGACGAGGAACCAGTGCCGGGCCCCCGTCGTCGCCATCGTCGGCCCGACCAGCGCCTCGAGCTGGGCCCGTGGCCGCTCCCCGAAGCGCACCGCGGTCGGCGACGCACCGCCGCCCTCGTTCAGCACCGAGTGCACCACCAGGACGTCCCGGCCGGCGAGCGCGTGGCGGACGGCCTCGAAGCTCGCCGAGGTGCTGTTCACGAACACCGCGCGACAGCCCAGCCGCGCCATGCGCACGGCCTCGGTCGCGGCCTGCCGGGCATCGGTGCCGTCGTCCGCCGCGACGAGACGGACCGGGCGGCCGGCGATCCCGCCGTCGGCGTTGACCTCGGCGACGGCGAGCTCGGCCATCAGCTCGGCCGAGAGGGAGTACACCGCGCCGGGCCCGGAGGCGTTGGTGATGACCCCGAGCCGCAGCGACCCGTCGTCGGGCGGTTCCGGCAGCGGGATCCCGCGCCGGTGCAGCAGCCACTCCAGGCCCTCGGTGGGGACGTCGGCGCGCAGCCGCACACGCGTGCGGTCGGTGCCGACGGGTGCGAGGCGCAGGCTCAGTCGGCCGCGCCACGGCTGGGCGTGCTCGATGTCGAGCAGGACGCCCGGGACCACGCGCGCCAGCCGCCCGAGGACCTCGACCTCGTGCCGTCCGTCGGCGTCCAGCGGCAGCCGCAGGCTGACCGGCGCGCCGACGCGGACGTCGTCGCAGTGCGCCCCGAACAGCCAGCCCGCACCGCGGCCCGCCCCGAACAGCGCGAACAGCGCCTCCGGGGTGTGCGCCACCGTGTGCTCCACGGCGACGGTGGTGGTGTCCATCGGGCCCCCCACGACGGGCGTGGTCGCCTCAGCCGGTCTCCTGCGCGCCCACGGGGTCGTCGGCGGCGGCCGCGGCGGCGTCGGTGATGCCCTGGCGCAGGATGTTCTGCAGGAACACGAAAGCATCGCGGACGGCGCCGTCGGTGTCGAGGGAGTAGTAGCGGTTGCGGCCCTCCCGACGTTCGCGCACGAGCCCGGAGGTCCGCAGCACGCGCAGGTGGCTGGACACCGTCGTCCGTCCGACGGCGTCGATGCGTGCCGCGATCTCGCCGACGCTCAGCTCGCCGTCCTCGCCGAGCGCGGCGAGGATGCGGCGCCGCACGCGGTCGGACAGAGCGTCGAACGCGAGCGTCTCGTTCTGCTCCACGCGGGTGAAGCTATCACGTGTCGATGGATGTCCACATGTGGGCGCCACCGGCCTGCGACGGCGGCGGACGGCCCCGTCCGGCGTGCTAATTTCCCCCTCGAGGCCGCCTCGGCCTCCGCCGACGAGGGTGGCCGTACCGGACCCTGCAAAGACGGCCACGGTGAGGTGACCGATGTCCGAGCAGGGCCACTCCCACAGCGACGCCTTCGCCCAGAAGGAAGGCGCGTGGGCCCAGGAGGCGGAGGCGGCGATCTCGCTGTTCCGCCACGACGAGGAGATCGAGCGCGGGCTGGCCTTCGGCCTCTCCGGCTCACCCACCCTCGTCGACCGCACGATCCCGACGTTCTCGCGCGGCGAGCTGCCGCACTTCGCGGGCGAGCGGGGCACCTTCCTCAACGCGCCCTACCTGGAGGACGTCAACCAGGTCGACGACGCCGAGGTCGCGATCTTCGGGGCGCCGGTGGACGCCGGCACCACCTACCGGCCGGGCACCCGCTTCGGGCCGCAGGGCATCCGCCGCTCGACCAACCTGTTCGGCACCTACTGCTACGAGCTGGGCGTCGACCTGCGCGAGCAGCTGAACATGGTCGACATCGGGGACGTCTTCACCATCCCGGGGAACCTGGAGAAGTCGTTCGACCAGATCAGCCAGGCGATCTCCCACGTGTACTCCCGCGGGGTGTTCCCGGTGGTCCTCGGCGGCGACCACTCGATCGGCTACCCGACGATCCGCGGGATCGCGCCGCACGTCGACGGCAACATCGGCATCATCCACTTCGACCGCCACGTCGACACGCAGGAGACCGACCTCGACGAGCGGATGCACACCACGCCCTGGTTCCACGCGACCAACATCGCGAACGCGCCCGCCACCAACCTGGTGCAGATCGGGATCGGCGGGTGGCAGTCACCGCGGGCCGGGGTGAAGGTCGGGCGGGAGCGCGGCACCTCGATCATGACGATCGGCGACGTCGAGCGCGTCGGCGTCGAGAAGATCGCCGAGACCGCCCTCGAGCTGGCCTGGAAGGGCGCGAAGGCGGTCTACCTGTCGTTCGACATCGACGTGCTCGACGCCGGGTTCGTCCCCGGCACGGGGTGGCCCGAGCCGGGCGGCCTGCTGCCGCGCGAGGCGCTCAACCTCATCCGGCTGATCTCCGCCGCGGGCCTGTCCGGTCTGGAGATCGTGGAGTGCTCGCCGCCCTACGACTGGGCCGAGCAGACCGCCCTGATGAGCTCGCGCATCGTGCTCGACTCGCTGGGCGTGCTCGTCCGGGAGGGCCACCTCGGGAAGAAGCCCGCGGCCCGCGACCGGCACGCCTGGGGCCCGCAGGCCTGAGGCGTCCGGGACGCGCACGAACGGCACTCTCGCGCACCTCGATGCTGCGGGAGTGCCGTTCGTCCACGAGGGACGGCAGCGATCAGGCCGCGGCCCGGGCGGCGTTCTGCCGGCGCATCACCCGGTAGGCCACGAGCCCGAGCGCGAGGATGACGACGACGGCGAGCACGGCCGAGTACTGGAGGACCCAGCCCCCGGAGCCGTCCGGGTCGTAGACCGCGGCGCGCGGCCAGCCCACGTTGACCAGCAGGAAGATCCCGAACAGGACGGCGACGAGGTTCACCGGCAGGCCCCAGCGGCCGAGGGAGAACGTGCCGGGCTCGGGCTCGTGGAGACCGGTTCGCGCGAGGCGGTGGTAGAGCCGCGGCACGGTGACGAACAGGTACGCCAGGTAGACGATGACCACCGAGATGCTCGTGACCGAGGCGAAGACGCTCGATTGCCCGAGGTTGACCAGCAGCACCGCGATGGCGAGCACGCCGACCACGACGGTCGGCAGCACGGGCGTCCGGGTCCGCGGGGAGACCTTCGCGAGCGCGGCGGAGAACGGCAGCTGCCCGTCGCGGGCCATCGAGAACATCACGCGGGACGCCGAGGTCGAGATGGCGAGTGCGGCGGAGAGGATCGAGGCGGCGACCACGGCGAGGACGACGCGGCCGAAGACGTCGCCGAGCTCGCTCGTCACCACCCACGCGATGCCCTGCGAGGCGAGATCGGGGGAGGCGAGGTCCGGGGCGGCCATCAGCGCGGCGAGGATCAGCAGCAGCCCGCCGACCCCCGAGATCACCATGCAGCGCACGATCGCCCGCGGGGTGGTGCGCCGCGGATCGCCCGTCTCCTCGGAGAGCTCCGCGGCCGAGTCGAACCCGTACATGACGTAGGCGGCCATGAGCATCGAGGCGAGGAACGGCCAGAGGTAGGAGCCGTCGCCCTGCACCCCGTTGGTCTCGAACACGACCTGCGGGCCCCGCTGCGCGTGCGCGAACAGGGCGACGACCACGAGCACCAGGCCGACGATCTCCAGGGTGACCCCGATGCGCGTGACGATCGCGACCCGGGTGACGCCGAGCAGCTGCACGGCCACGCACACCGCGATGCAGATCGTGCCGAGCACGATGGCGTTGAGCGCTCCCGTGTCCGAGGTCGGCGACGGGTCGCCCCCGACGATCTGGAACCCGCTCCACACCTCGGGCAGCACCGCCTGCAGTGCGATGGCGATGGCGGCGACCGACACGACGTAGCCCAGCTGCATGAGCCAGCCCGCCATCCAGCCCCACGGGTCGGAGGCGACCCGGCGTGACCACTGGTAGATCGCCCCGGCGATGGGGTAGCGGGCGGCCAGTTCCGCGAACACCAGGCACACGCAGAACTGCCCGACGAACACGACGGGCCAGGTCCAGATGTAGGCGGGACCGCCGAACCCGAAGCCGATGATGAAGAGCTGGAAGACCGTCGTCAGGATCGAGACGAACGAGAAGCCCGAGGCGAAGGACGCGAACGGGCTCAGGCCGCGGTGCAGCTCCTGGCGGTAGCCGAGCACGCCGAGGTGGTCGGCATCGGCATGGTCGGGACTGTCGGGGCCGGCATGGCGTTGATCGACGGACACGGCAGAGACCTCCGGCGGTGCGCGGACGACGTCTCCCGGGCTTTTGTCCCGCCGTGGAACGGGCCGTGGGGACCGGCCCGCCTGTGCCTCTCGGTCGCGGACCCGGCACTCGACCGGCGGAACCCTAGGCGCGCCCCGCCGTGCGACGGGTCGCGACCAGTAGAGGAGCGGTTCGTGTCGTGCGTGCTGCGTCGCGTTGTCGACACTGTTTCCCCGTGTTTCGGACCCAGGTCCGACCCACGGGCCCGAAGGTGACGGAGATGATCAGCACACCTTTGTCACACACCGGTAACGGGATTTCCGACATCACCCGGACAGACCTGACAGAGTGCTCGGACGTTCGAGCGATCCCCACGCTCGGCGTTCCCCGAAAGACCCGTCGCCGACAGTCGGGGCGGCGGTCGACGTCTAGAAGGAGCTCCCCATGGCACTGAACTCTCGGACCGTGACCGGTCGCCTCGCCGGCGGCCTGCTGATCGCCGCCGGCCTCGTCGGCTTCGGCGGCGGGGTCGCCAACGCCGAGGAGGCGCCCTCCGGCGCCATCCAGGAGGTCGGCTCGGCGGTCAGCGGCGTCGAGGAGGCCACCGGTGTCGCCGCCGTCTCCGACGAGCTCGGCGACGCCACCGGCCTGACCGACATCGAGAACGAGCTCGGCATCACCAAGGCCGAGGAGGGCCTCGGCCTCTGACGGCCGCGTGACGTCCGGGCCGGAGCGCACCGCGCTCCGGCCCGGACGTTCGTCTAGGGCTTGCGCCCGACCGCGCCCGCCAGGCACTTCTGGGCCGGGCTCAGCGGCTGGAGCCGCGGCCCGTCCGGCCACCAGTCGCTGACCAGCGAGAACCCGGGGTCGATCAGCTCGAGCCCGGGCAGCATGGCGAGGATCTCGTCCTTCGTCCGGAACACGCCGCTGCCCAGCGGGCTGTGCACGAAGGTCTCCTCCATACGGCGCGCGAGCGCGGAGTTCTCGTCCTGCGGGTCGTAGAAGTGCGAGAGCGCCACGTACGAGCCGGACGGCAGGGCGTCGATGTAGGTCCGCATGATGTCGGCGCAGGGCCGCTCGCCCACGTAGTGGTGCAGCGTGCCGAGCTGGAGCAGGGCCAGCGGCTGGGAGAAGTCGATGAGCTCGCGGACGATCGGGTCGGCGAGCACCTCCTCGGGCCGTGTCAGGTCGGCCGGGGAGAACCGGGTCAGCTCGTTCTCCTCGAGCAGCGCCCGGCCGTGTGCGACGACCGACGGGTCGATGTCGACGTAGACCACGCGGGTGTCCGGCGCGATCCGCTGCGCGGCCTGGTGGGTGTTCTCGGCGGTGGGCAGCCCGGAGCCGAGGTCGAGGAACTGGCGGATGCCGGTCTGGCCCGCGATGAAGCGCGTGACCCGGATGAGGAACTGCCGGTGGTCGACGGTGAACTGCTCCACCTCGGGCGCCACCGTCTTCAGCTTCTCGACGACCTCGCGGTCGACCTCGAAGTTGTCCTTGCCGCCGAGCGCGCAGTCGTAGACCCGGGCGATGCTCGCGCGTGTCCGGTCGATCGTCGCCGCGGCTCTCGGAGAGGCCGGTCGCTCGATGCTCATGCTGCTCCCGCCGACGTCGACATCGTCGCCGATCAGTGTGCCACTTTCAACTTCCGCCGGGTCGCTCCCGCAGGGCCAGGATGCCCGGGTGCGCGGATTCGTCGGCAGGCTGCTGCTCGGGGCCGCCGACGCGCTCGGCGGCCGCGCCCGGCGTGGGCTCACCGTCGCCGAACGGTCCGTGCTCGCGGGGGTCTTCGGCGACGGGCTGGACCTCGACCCGATCGTCGTCGTGCCCGACCGCGCCGGGCTGCTCGGGCTCAGCCGCCGCCCGGTCACGCTCGGGACGTCGATCCACCTCAAGGGCGCTTCCTCGCCCGGCCTGCTGGTGCACGAGGCGGTCCACGTCTGGCAGTACCGCCGGCTCGGCGCGCGCTACGCCCTCGACGCGGTCCGCGCGCAGTGCTCCCGCACCGGGTACGACTGGCGCGCGCCGGCCACCGACCGGTTCGCGGAGCTGAACGTGGAGGCCCAGGCCCAGTTCCTGCAGGACCTGGTGACCACTCCCGCCGTCGGGACGGACCACCCGGGCCTCGCCGCGGACGCCCTCGCGAGCGTCCGCGCACCGAGCCGCCCCACGACGACGTGGCCGGGCCGGAGGGGGAGGGCGTCCGCCTAACGGAGCCACGGGATGTCGCCGTCGACGGTGGTGTCGACGACGCGGTGGCGCACCGGCGGCGGGACGTCCGGGCGCATGCGGGCGACGAACTCGTCCCACGCCGCGAGCTTCCCGTCGTCCTGGCGGCGGCCGCGCTCCTCGATCCGTCGTCGGAGCGTGGAGGCGTCGATCCGTACCCAGACCAGGTGGACGGCGGGCCCGCCCAGCTCGGTCACCCACGCCGCCCACCGCGCCGGATCCCGGATCTGCCCGGTGAACGGTGCGACGACCAGGACCGGGCACCCGTGCGCGCGGATCTCGCGGGCCGTGGCGGTGAGCCCGCCGTACTCGTGGACCTTGACGTGGTCGTCGTACCAGGAGCCCTCGCGCTCGCCGTCGGGTCGACCCGCCGCGGCGAGGGTCGCGCCGACGAAGCCGCGGTAGACGGTGTCCTTGTCGAGCAGCGCCGGGTGCGGGTCGAGGCGGCGGGCCAGCTCTGCGGCGACGGTCGACTTCCCCGCGCCCGGGGCGCCGGCCACCACCCACACGTCGGCGTTCACACGGGCCGCAGCCGCACCCGCGACGGGTCCAGGTCGTCCATCCGCTCCACGCCCATGAGCGCGAGGGTCCGGGTCATCTCGGCGCGCACGATGTCGAGCATCCGCGTCACGCCCGCCTCGCCGCCGGCCATCAGGCCGTACATGTAGGCGCGGCCCAGCACGACGGCCTGCGCGCCGAACGCCTTCGCGGCGACGACGTCGGCGCCGGTCAGCACGCCGGTGTCGAGGAAGACGCTCGTGCGGTCGCCCACCGCGGCCACGACGTCGGGGAGGATCTCCAGCGGCACCGGCGCCCGGTCGAGCTGGCGGCCGCCGTGGTTGGACACCACGATCCCGTCGGCCCCGAGGTCGACCACCGCCCGCGCGTCGTCGACGTGCTGGATGCCCTTGATCACGAGGTGCCCGGGCCACTGCTCGCGCAGCCAGGTCACGTCCCGGGCGACGGCGGTCGGGTCGAACATGTGCGTGACCAGGTCGGCGACCGTGCCGTTCCAGGAACTCAGCGAGGCGAACGTGAGCGGCTCGCTGGTCAGCAGGTTGGCCCACCACGCCGGGTGGCGCGCCATGTCGAGCAGCGTCCGGCCGGTGAGCGACGGCGGGATCGTGAGGCCGTTGCGGTTGTCGCGCAGCCGCGCGCCGGGCACCGGGGTGTCGACCGTGAGGACCAGCGTGTCGAACCCGGCCTTGCGGGCCCGCTCGACGAGCTCGCCGGAGGCGTCCCGGTCGCGCCACAGGTAGAGCTGGAACCAGTGCCGGGCGAGCGGGGCCTCGTCGCGGAACTCCTCGATCGACGTGGTGCCCATCGTGGACAGCGCGTACGGCACGCCCGCCGTCTCCGCCGCGCGCACCACGGCCCGCTCGCCCTCGTGGTGGGCCATCCGCGTGAAGCCGGTCGGGCCGAGGATCACCGGCATCGACGCGGACTCGCCGAGGATCGTCGTCGAGGTGTCGATCGAGCCGACGTCGCGCAGCACGCGCGGGGAGAACTCGACGCGGGAGAACGCATCGCGGGCCCGCCGCAGCCCGATCTCCTGCTCGGCGGCCCCGTCGACGTAGTCGAACACCGCCCGCGGGGCCCGTCGCCGCGCCGCCTCGCGCAGATCGGCGACGGTGAAGGAGGACTCGAGCCGACGACGGGTCGGGTCGAGTCGCGGCGGCCGGACGCGCAGGAGCGGCTTCAGGTCGCGGTAGCGGGGGAGCTGGCGTCGCACGGGCACGCGGGACTCCTTCGTCGCAGGGTGCCCCGACCCCAACACGCGCACCGGGGCGGGGCAAGCGACCGCCGGGTCAGCGTCGCAGCGAGGACCGCTTCACGCCGCCGAAGATCGCCGTGGCCACGAACAGGACGATGCCGACGACCGCGAGCCAGAACAGGCCCTTGATGACGAAACCGAGAATGGCGAGCACGAGCCAGACGACCAGGACGAGCAGGAGAATTCCGACCATTGTTCCGCACCTTTGCAGAAGGGGGAGAGCCGTTTCTCCCGGGTCCGGCGGGAATGCCCGGGCGATCGCCGTACGACGCTCCCGATCATCACGGCCGCGTCCGGTCGTGCCCCACCGGTCGTTGCCCGCTGTGGTCTGCGTCACTTACCGTGGGTTCCCGCGACCGGCAGGGGGCGACATCATGGACGACGCGACCCGGGCACTGCTCGCGCTCTGGGACACGACCGAGGAGACCGTCGGGGGCCTGCGTCCGGCCGATTGGGCCCGTCCGCTCGCCCGCACCGAGCGGGCCCGCGCCTGCGCGGCCCTCGACACCGGCGGCACCGACGTCACCGATCTGGTCACCCATCTCTGCGGGGTGCACTACGCGGGGCCGGACCGGCTGCAGGAGGAGCTCGCCGCGGCCCACGTCCGCGCCGGACGACACCTCACCCATCTCGCCCCGCACGGCGAGGAGCTCGCCGCCCACTGCCTCGACATGTGCCTGCACACCCACGACCTGCTCGCCGCCCTCGACCGCGAGCTGAACCGCGACGCGGCCGAGGCGGCCGCCGCGGCCGCGTGCGAGCTCGTCGTCGGGGTGGTGCCGCGGTTGCTCGCCCACGCGCCGACCCCGCGCGCCGCGTCGCTGCGGGTGGTGGTGCGGACCTCGAGCGGGGTGGTCGTCGACCGGGTCGTCCCGACGACGGGTCACGGGGCCCCCGAGACCCTCGAGGCCGACGCCGTGGCGCTGGTCCTGCTGCTGTCGGCACGGCGGGGTGCCGACGAACTCGGCGATCGCGTGACCGGGAGCGGGCCGACCGCGCGGCGGGTGCTCGCGGTCGCGTGAGCGCTCAGTCCATCCGGACGCGCAGCAGGCTGACGAACGCGACCGCCGCCAGCACGGCGACGATCACGGAGAAGACGACGGCCGCCGTCACGAGCCCGATGGCGGCGGACAGGACGCCCTCCCCGATGACGGGCAGCGAGATCGCCACGTAGAGCACGAGGAAGAAGCTCGACGCGACCTCGCTGCGACGCTCCGCCGGGCTGCCCGCGTTCACCGCGCCGAGGCCGGCGCGGAAGGACATGCCCTGTCCGACCCCGGCGATCGCGGCTCCGACGAGCAGCACCCAGAGGGAGGCCACGGCGACGGACAGGCCGACCACGAGGATGCCCACGACGAGGCCGACGCAGCCGGTGAGCAGCGCCGGGCGGAGCGAGAGCCGGGACGACGCGATCTGGCCGAGCGTGGAGAAGCCGAGCAGGGTGAACACCACGAGACCGCTGACGAAGTGGTTCTCGATCCGCAGCACCTGCCCGACGAAGGCGGGCGACACCGCGGTGAACAGGCCCAGCACGGCGAACCCCGCGAACCCCGCGATCGAGGCGCCGACGAACACCGAGCGCACCTCGGCGGGGACGCCGAGCCGCTGCGGTGCGAACGAGGCCGTCGCGCCGGTGGTGTCGAGGGGCTCCGCGACGAGGTAGGCCCCGACCGCCACGAGCAGCACCAACACGATGTGCACGGCGTAGGGCAGGAACAGCGGCAGCGGCGCGAACTGCGCGAGGGCGCCCGCGAGCACGGGGCCGAGCCCGAGGCCGAGCATGTTCACGCAGGCGGCGACGAGGCTGTAGCGGGCCTGCTTCCCCGCCGGCGCGAGGTCGACGAGCGTGGCCGTGGCGGTCGCGGTGAAGATGCCGGCCGACAATCCCGAGAGCACGCGACCGACGAACAGCGCGGTGAGGCTGTCGGGGACGAGGAAGACCGCGCTCGACACGGCGGCGAGGGCGAGACCGGGGAGCAGCACCGCACGGCGGCCGAGCTGGTCGGAGAGCCGGCCGAAGAAGATCAGCGCGGTGGCGACCCCCACCGCGTAGGCGGCGAAGATGAGGGTGACCACGACCTGCCCGAACCCGAGCTCGCGTTCGTAGAGCGGGTAGAGCGGTGTCGGCAGCGTCGCGCCGAGCATGGTGACCAGGAAGGCGAGGGCGACGACGACGGCAGCGGCCGGGCCCCGCAGGCCCCGTCTCGTGCCGGCCTCGGACGTCGTGCTGATGGTGGACCTCCGTCGGGTGGGACGGAGGCAGTTGTTCCCGCTATCGATCGGGCCTACGCGCTGGCCGCGGTCTCCTGTGCGCGCACGGTCTCGACGACCGACAGCAGCGCGGCGGCGCCGACGGCCTCGCGCCAGCGCGGGGCGGGACGCTCCGCGACGGTGGGGACGGGTGCGAGCGCACGCTGCGTGATCACGTTCGCCGGACCCATGACCTGCTCGTCCATAACGTCCACCCCGCTTCCCGCCCGGCGCGCCCGTCGCGCCGGTCGTCGCACGTGTATCCGCAGAATGGGCCGCAGCCGTTACCCCGAAACGCCGCGGACCCCGGATCGGATGAATCAGGTCGCGGAATCCTTCGGACGGCGCAGCCGTCGGCTCGATCGGCTGTACCCCGGCGACGCCGAGGCGTCACCCGTCGGGTCCGCTCGGCCCGCCCGGGACGGATCCGCGACATCTCGACCGGAGGTGCGGTCCCCTGCCGTCCGGCGGACGGCGCGCGAGGATGACCGGGTGCCCGAGCCCTCCTACGACGTCGCCGCCCTCCGTGCCCGCTTCCCGGCCCTCGACGCGGGCTACGCGCACTTCGACGGACCGGGCGGGTCGCAGGTGCCGGTCGAGGTCGCGCGGGCGGTCGCGGACACGCTCACGTCGCCGATCGCCAACCGGGGCACCACCTACCCCGCAGCCCGCAACGCCGAGCTGGTCGTGCTCGCCGCCCGGCAGGCGATGGCGGACCTCCTCGCCGCCGACCCGGCCGGCATCGTCTTCGGCCGGTCGATGACCGCCCTGACGATGGATCTCGCCCGGACGCTCGCCCGCGACTGGGGGCCGGGCGACGAGGTGGTGGTGACCCGCCTCGACCACGACGCGAACGTGCGGCCCTGGGTGACCGCCGCCGGGCGCGTCGGGGCCACCGTGCGGTGGCTGGACCTCGACCCCGCGACGTGCGAGCTCGACGACGTGGCGACGGTCCTCTCCGACCGGACCCGGGTCGTCGCGGTGACCGGCGCGTCGAACCTCGTCGGCACCCGCCCCGACCTGCCGGCGATCGCGGCGCGGGTGCACGCGACCGGGGCCCTGTTCGTGGTCGACGGCGTGCACCTCACCGCGCACGCGTCGATCGACGTCGCCGCGCTCGGCGCGGACGTCTTCCTGTGCTCGCCGTACAAGTTCCTCGGCCCGCACTGCGGGGTGCTGGCCGCCGCCCCCGCCCTCCTCGAGACGCTGCACCCGGACAAGCTGCTGCCCTCGACCGACGCCGTGCCGGAGCGCTTCGAGCTGGGGACGCTGCCCTACGAGCTGCTGGCCGGCACCACCGCGGCGGTGGACGTCCTCGCCTCCCTGGGCGGTGGCGAGGGCACCCGCCGGCACCGCCTCGTCGTCGGGATGGCGGCGGTCGAGGCGCACGAGGACCGGCTGCGGCGGCGGATCGAGCAGGGACTCGCGATGCTGCCCGGGGTCGAGGTGCTGAGCCGGGCCCGCCACCGGACCCCGACCCTGCTCGCGCGCGTGCCCGGGGGTGACCGGCAGGCGTCGGCGTTCCTGGCCGAGCACGGCGTGTTCGCCCCGAGCGGGTCGTTCTACGCGCTCGAGCCCGCGCGGCGGCTCGGCCTCGGCGAGGCGGGCGGGCTGCGGATCGGGCTCGCGCCCTACTCGGACGACGACGACGTCGACCGCCTGCTGAACTCCCTGGGAGAGGCCTGCCGGGTCCAGGGCGAGCGGAACGACGGGGCATGAGACGCATCCAGCTGAGGCGCGCCAAGGGGTGGCGCAAGCCCGAGGAGGCCGTCACCGTCGCGCGGCCGTCGTCGTGGGGCAACCCGTTCCGGCTCGGCGAGACCGTCGAGGTGGGCGGCGAGCGCGTCACGCTCGACCGGGACCTGATGATCGCGCTCTACCGCCGCTGGCTCGTCGAGCGCCCGGAGCTCGTCGAGAAGGCCCGGACGGAGCTGGCGGGGCACGACCTCGCCTGCTGGTGCGCCCCGGACGAGGCCTGCCACGCCGACGTGCTGTTGCGCATCGCGGCCGGGGGAGATCCGTAGCCGTACCGGAGCGCGACGGCGCGGGCACCCGCCGTCATGACGTGCCCGGATCGTCCTGTTCGCGCAGGTCAGCGAGGTGCGGCTTAGCACGTCGGTCACCTGGACGACACATGACCTTCTGAGAGTGGACGGGCCCCCGCCCCGGCTCGAAGGAACTCGATGACCGCCACCGCTCCGCCCACAGCGCCACCCGAGACCTCGCACGGCCGCCTCGCCGACAACGCGCTCGGCCTGCCCTCGGTCCTCTTCTGCATCGTCACCGGCGCCGCGCCCCTGACCGCCATGCTGTTCAACGTCCCGGTCGCCGTGAACGGCGGCGGCTGGGCCGCGCCGGCGGCGTTCGGGATCGCCACGATCGCGCTCACGATCTTCTCGGTCGGCTACATCGCGATGTCGAAGCGGGTGACGAGCGCGGGGGGCTTCTACACGTTCGTCAGCCGGGGGCTCGGCCGCGTGGTGGGCGTCGGTTCCGGGTTGCTCATCGCGCTCTGCTACATGATCTTCGTGGGTGCCGTCATCGGCGTCATGGGGTACTTCGCGGCGTCGACCGTCGAGACGTTCACCGGCCTCGCGCTGCCGGCCTGGCTGTACATGGCGCTGGGCCTCGCGATCATGAGCCTGCTCGCCTGGTTCCACATCGAGCTCACCGCGAAGGTCCTCGGCGTCATGCTCGTCGCCGAGGTGCTCGCCCTGATCGTCCTCTCGCTGGCGATCTTCGTGTCCGGTGGCGCCGAGGGCTTCTCGGCCGCACCGTTCGACCCCTCGCAGGTGTTCGGCAACGCCGGCGCCCTGCAGATCTTCGGGACGACGGCGGCCGGCATCGCCCTGTTCGCGGCCTTCTGGTCCTGGGTCGGCTTCGAGATGGCCCCGAACTACGCCGAGGAGTCCCGCGACCCGCACAAGATCGCGTCGATCGCGACCTACGGGTCGGTCATCGGGCTCGGCATCTTCTACATGTTCGTCTCGTACGCCTTCGTCACCGGCTGGGGGCTCACCGGCAGCGTCCAGGCCGTGTCGGACCAGCTGAACGGCACGTACGCGTCGGCGTTCTACCCGCTCTCGGACCGCTTCGTCGGTGGCTGGCTGACCGTGATCATCGAGATCCTGGCGGTCACCAGCTCGTTCGCGTGCGCCATGGCGTTCTACAACACCTCGGCGCGCTACCTGTTCGCGCTCGGCCGCGAGGGCGTCCTGCCGCGGGTGCTCGCCCGGACCTCGAAGCACCACGGGCCCGGCGTCGCGGCCATGACGACGACGGCGATCGTCGCGCTCTACATGCTCGGCTTCACCCTCTACGACCCCTCGACCGAGGCCGCGCTGACCAAGCTCGGCACCTGGTCGCCGCTGCTCGGGGTGCTCGGCATCCTCGCCGTCCAGGCGCTGGTCTGCGTCGCGATCGTGCGCTACTTCCTGACGACGGCCCGCGACGGCTTCAACGTCCTGACGACACTGGTCGCGCCCGTCGTGGGGTGCGTGGCCATGGTCGGCGCGTGCTACCTGCTGGTCGACAACCGCGCCGAGCTCGCCGCGGCGGACGGCGTCCCGTTCATCACCCTGCTGCCCTACGTGCCCGTGGTGATCTTCGCGGTCGGCGTCGTCATCGCCCTGGTCCTGCGGTCGAGGCGGCCCGACGTGTACGCGGGACTCGGCCACTTCTCCCTGTCCGACCCCGAGCTCGACGCCCCGCAGGAGGTCGCCCGATGACCGCACTGGACGAACCCCAGGTCTCCGTCGCCCACCCGCTCGAGCCGCTGACCGCCGACGAGGTGTCGGCGGCGGCGGCGATCCTCAAGGAGGCGCGGGGGCTCGGCCCGACCGCCCGCTTCGTGTTCATCCACCTCCACGAGCCGTCGAAGGCGGACCTCGCCAGCGGCCGGGACCTGCCCCGCGAGGCCGAGCTGGTCGTCTACGAGCGGTCCGAGCGGACGCTCTACGAGGCGGTCGTCTCCCTGACCGACCGGTCGCTCGTCGCCTGGGTCCCGCGGCCGGGCGTGCAGGCGCCGATCATGGCCGAGGAGTTCTTCGCGACCGAGGACATCGTCCGTGCCGACCCGCGCTGGCAGGAGGCGATGCGGCGGCGCGGGATCGAGCAGTTCGACCTCGCGATGATCGACCCCTGGGCGTCGTCGTGGACCGGGCCGGCGGACGACCCCACGGAGCGGCGCATCGTCCGGCCGCTGACCTGGATGCGGTCCGCCCCCGGGGAGCACGGCTACGCCCGCCCGGTCGACGGCCTGATCGTCACCGTGGACCTCGACCGGCGCGAGGTGGTGGATGTCGAGGACCACGGGATCGTCGACCTGCCGCCACAGCCCGCCAACTACGAGCAGCCGTGGATCCACGACCCGGCGAACGTGCCGCGGGTCGAGACGATCCGCGACGACGTCAAGCCGATCGAGATCACCCAGCCCGAGGGGCCGAGCTTCACCGTCGAGGGCCACGCCGTGTCCTGGCAGAAGTGGCACCTGCGGATCGGCTTCACCCCGCGGGAGGGCCTCGTCCTGCACGACGTCTCCTACGACGACCGCGGCACCCGGCGTCCGATCCTGCACCGCGCCTCGCTCGCCGAGATGTACGTGCCCTACGGCGACCCCGCGCCCACCCACCGCTTCAAGAACGTGTTCGACCAGGGCGAGTACGGCGTCGGCTGGCTCGCGAACCCGCTGACCCTGGGCTGCGACTGCGTCGGGCACATCCGGTACTTCGACGGGGTCGTCAACGACCAGGACGGTGGCGCCGTCGTCATCCCGAACGCGATCTGCATGCACGAGGAGGACACCGGGATCGCGTGGAAGCACACCGACTTCCGCACCGAGAAGGTCGAGGTCCGCCGCCGCCGGCGCCTCGTCATCTCCTCGATCGTCACCGTCGGGAACTACGAGTACGGCTACTTCTGGTACCTCTACAACGACGGCATGATCGAGTACGAGGTGAAGCTCTCCGGGGTGTTGTCCACCGGGTCGATCCCGGTCGGCGAGACCCCGGAGCACGGGGTCCTGCTCGCCCCCGGCCTCTACGGCCCGCACCACCAGCACTTCTTCTGCGTGCGCCTCGACATGACCGTCGACGGGGCGGCGAACACGGTCACCGAGATCGACTCCATGCCCTCGCCGCCCGGGCCGGCCAACCCGCACGGGAACGCGTGGGTGACGACCCGGACGCCCGTCGCCTCCGAGGCGCAGGGCGCCCGGGACACGGCCCCGGAGCGGGCGCGCTTCTGGAAGATCGAGAGCGCCACCGAGACCGGCCCGACCGGCGCGCCGACGGCCTACGCCCTCATGCCGGGCTCGACGGTGCCGCCGATGTACTCGCCGGAGGCGGTCTTCGCGCCGCGCTCCGGGTTCACCGAGCACACCGTCTGGGTCACCGCCCACGACCCCTCCCAGCGCTTCGCCGCGGGCGACTACCCGCTGCAGGCGCCGGTCGGGACGGGGCTGCCGCACTACCTCGAGGGCGACCGTCCGCTCGAGGGCGCCGACGTCGTCGTCTGGTACACGTTCGGCGCCCACCACGTGGTGCGGCCCGAGGACTGGCCGGTGATGCCGGTGTCGACGATCGGCTTCATGCTCCGCCCGTCCGGCTTCTTCGACGGCAACCCGGCGCTGGACCTCCCGGCCGGCGCGCCGCACGGGGAGGCCTGCCACTAGGGGGGCGCCCCACTCCGAACGAGCGGCACTCTCACCGCATCGATGTGCACGAGAGTGCCGTTCGCTCGTTCCGGGGATCGCCCGTTCGGGCTACGGTCCCGCGTCATGGGGGTCGGGGGCGGGCACGCTGGGCGTGTGACGGGTGTGGCAGGAGTGGTTCTCGCCGGGGTGCTGCTGGTCGGCTGCGGCTCCCCCGACGCCGGGTCGGTGCCGGCGCCGTCGTCCGCTCCGGTGTCCGTTCCGGTGTCGACGCCCGCTCCGAGCAGCAACGACGTGCTGTCCCCGGCCGTGACCCGCGTGCTGCCGACGGCCTGGGAGCGGCTCGCGGCGAGCGCTGAC
Source organism: Actinomycetospora sp. NBRC 106378 (assembly GCF_030269685.1). Taxonomy (GTDB): domain Bacteria; phylum Actinomycetota; class Actinomycetes; order Mycobacteriales; family Pseudonocardiaceae; genus Actinomycetospora. Next base: position 694,570 of record NZ_BSTT01000001.1, on the reverse strand, counting down.
CGCCTCGACCCGGCGGCCGGCTACCCGCGCTCCGTGGACGCGGGGAAGAGCACGTGGACGACGAAGCCGGTCGACGACTGGACCTCCGGCTTCTTCCCTGGCGAGCTGTGGCTCGCGCACACGATGACGCGGGACCCGGCCTGGGTGGCCCGGGCGCAGCGCTGGACCGACCCGATCGCCGGGCAGGTCACGCGCACCGATACCCACGATCTCGGCTTCGTGGTCGACGACAGCTACGGCGCCGCGCTGGACCAGACCGGCCGCGGGGCCGAGCAGATCGTCACCGCCGCCCGGTCGCTCGCCACCCGGTACTCGCCGTCCGTGAAGGCGATCAAGAGCTGGGACACCGAGGGCGACGACGACAAGCGCGGGTCCTGGCGCTTCCCGGTCATCATTGACACGGTGATGAACCTGCCGCTGCTCGACCGGGCGGCGGCCCTGCCGGGCGGCGACCCGGCCTGGAAGGACATCGCGACCCAGCACGCGCTCACGGCGTCGACGACCAACATGCGCCCCGACGGGAGCATCGCGCACGTGGCGGTGTTCGACCCGTCGTCGGGACAGCTCGTCAAGCGCGACACCTGGCAGGGCGCCGACCCGGACTCGACCTGGAGCCGCGGGCAGGGCTGGGCGATCCACGGGTTCGCCGCGCAGGCCCGCGCGGCCGGGAACCCGGAGCTGCTGGCGGCGGCGCGGAAGGCCGCCGACTGGTGGCTCGCGCACACCGCGCCGGGCGCGCGCGTCCCGTCGTGGGACTTCTCGAGGCCGAACGAGGAGCGGGACACCAGCGCGGCCGCCGTCGCCGCGTCCGGGCTGCTCGACCTCGCGGCACAGACCGGCGACGCCCGCTACCGGCAGGTCGCGCTGGAGACCCTCGACGAGCTGGCCACGCGCGACGTCGCCCCGGACGGCCCCGCCCTGCTCGCGCACGCCGTCGGCGGGAAGCCGCAGGACAGCGAGGTCGACGTCGGGATAGTCTACGCCGACTACTACTTCCTCGAGGCGGTCGGTCGCGCGTCGTAGTCCGCCCGCGCCGCCTCGACGTCGGGAATGTGGACCTCCGCCCAGCGCGTGAGCTGCTGGACGAGCCCGACGAGGTCGCGGCCGAGGCCGGTGAGCGCGTACTCCACCCGCGGCGGCACCTCCGCGTACACCGTGCGGCGCACCAGCCCGTCGCGCTCGAGGCCGCGCAGGGTCTGCGTGAGCATCTTCGGGGTGATGCCGCCGATGCGGCCGGCGATCTCGCCGTGGCGCAGCGTGCCCGCCGCGAGCGTGCTCACGACGAGGACGCTCCACCGGTCCCCGATCCGGTCCAGCACCTGACGGCTCGGGCAGTTCGCGTCGAACGGGTCGGCCTCCACCAGCTCACTATCCATCAGGTACCTACAGCACTTCAAGGTGCTCACTCTCCGATGGGAAGTGGCGGAGGTCGGGGCGGGTTGGCCGAGGCAGTGAACCCGCCTCCCGAAGGAGAAGCCGTGTACGTGATCACCGGAGCCACCGGAGCCCTGGGCCGTCTCGCCGTCGAGTCCCTGCTCACGCGGGTGCCCGCCGACCAGGTCCGCGCGACCGGACGCCGGATCGAGGCGCTCGAGGACCTCGCGGTTCGCGGCGTCGACGTCCGCCACGCGGACTACACCGACCCGGACTCCCTGCGGGCGGCGTTCGCGGGCGCCACCCGGGTGCTGTTCGTGTCGGGCAGCGAGAACGGCGCGCGCCTCCCGCAGCACCGCAACGTCGTGGACGCTCTCGTGACCGCCGGCGGCGTCGAGCTCGTGGCCTACACGAGCATCCTGCACGCGCAGACCTCCGATCTGGTCCTCGCCCCCGAGCACGCCGCGACCGAGCGGCTGCTCGCCGAGGCGGGCCTGCCGACCGTGCTGCTGCGCAACGGCTGGTACGTCGAGAACTTCCTCGGCGCGCTCCCGGCGACGATCGAGCACGGGATGATCGGTGCCTCCGGGGAGGGCCGCTTCGACGCCGCCACCCGGGCCGACTTCGCCGAGGCCGCCGTCGCCACGCTGACCGGCGGCGCGTCGGCGGGCGACGTCCTCGAGCTCGGGGCTCCCGGGTTCACCCGCGGCGAGCTGGCCGCGGAGATCGGCCGGGCGGCGGGCCGCCCGGTGACCTACACGGATCTGCCCGCCGCGGACTACGCGGCGGCGCTGACGGGGGTGGGTCTGCCCGAAGAGGTCGCGGCGATGCTCGCCGACAGCGACCGGGGCGCGGCGGCGGGCCTGCTCACCGTTCCCGGCGACGACCTCGCCCGGCTGCTGGGCCGTCCGGCGCAGCCGTGGGCGCAGGTGGTGGAGCAGGCGGTCCGGGCGGCGCTCGTCACCCCCTGACCAGGGCGTTCCTCCGTCGTGGAGCCGGAGGCGGCGGTACTGTCCGGTTCGTGTCCGCCGCGCCCGGTCCGGTTCCCGACGCCCCGCCGTTCCGCAGCGTGCTGCTCGTCTACAACCCGAACAGCACCGGCGGCGGCGAGGGCAAGGCCCACACGCTCGCGCGCGAGCTGCGCGGGCTGTGTCCCGGTCTGGACGTCGACCTCGTCCCCACCGAGTACGCCGGCCACGCCCGGACGATCGCCGAGAGCGCGGCCCGCACCCACAAGCCGTTGGTGGTCTCGGTGTCCGGCGACGGCGGCTACAACGAGGTGGTCGACGGTGCGATGGCCGGTGGCGACGGCCGGCGCACCGGCACCGTCGTTGCCGTCACGTCGGCGGGCAACGCGAACGACCACCGCCGCGTCACGCGGAAGCGACCGCTGGCGGAGGCGATCGCCGAGGGCACCGTGGAGTACCTCGACGTGCTGCGGCTGACGATCGGGTCGAACCGGCCCCGGTACGCGCACTCCTACATCGGGCTCGGCATCACCCCGGTCGTCGCGCTCGCCCTGGAGCGGGGCGGCAAGGGGTCGCTGCGTGAGCTGGTGACGACGTTCCGGGAGTTCCTGCGTTTCAGCCCGTTCGAGATCGAGCTGGAGGCGTTCGAGGGCGAGTCCCGCGACGGGGTGGGCGTTGGCGACTACCTGGGGCTGCACCGCTACGACAGCCTGATCGTCGCGAACCTGTCGGAGATGGCCAAGTACGCGCGCCTGTCCGAGGGCGACCCCGCCGACGGCCGCTTCGAGATCGTGTCGATCCCGCACCGCGGCCGCATCCGGCTGCTGTTCACCGGCCTGCGCGCCGCGTGGAAGGGCCTGGGCTGGCAGCCCAGCGCCCGGCACCTGCGCTTCCGCACGTTCGGCGAGCTCCCGCTGCAGCTCGACGGCGAGGTGATCACGCTGCCCGGCGACACCTCGGTGGCGATCGAACTGGTCCCCGGCGCCCTCGCGACGGTGCGGTGAGCGCCGCCGACGACCTCGGGCTCGCCCGCGACGAGGCCCGCGCCCGGATCGTGGCGCTCGAGGCGCAGATCGCGAACATCGTCGAGACCGCGTCGTCGAGCTCGGGCGACGACGAGCACGACCCCGAGGGCCAGACGATCGCCTACGACCGCGCTCAGGCCCAGGCCCTGCTCGCCCGGGCCCGCGCCGACCTGGCCGAGGTCGACGCAGCGTTCGCCCGTCTCGACGCCGGCACCTACGGGATCTGCGAGGTGTGCGGCCGCCCGATCCCGGGCGAGCGCCTCGAGGCCCGGCCGGCTGCGCGGCGGTGTGTGCGGCACGCCTGACCCCGCCGTGGCAGGAAAGCGTCGTTGCTGTCATCCAGTGGCAGGTTCGCCGCATCGTCGTGACGCACGCAATGCGTCACTGCTGGCACCCAGAGCCAGGGAGTCCGGCTCCGTCAGGGGCGTCGGAACACCTCGCCGGCCGGGCGGACGGGCTTCGCGCCCGGTGCGGCGACGAACCGCTCCTCCGCCCGGGCCGCCGCCTCCGACGCCATCGCGGTCTCCCCGAGCCGAGCCGCGACCGGCCCGACCAGGTCCGCGGCGTCGTCGTCGGGAAGGGCGGTGAGCAGCACCCGCTCGCGCATCCAGCCGGTGAGTCGTTCCTCGTCGGCCTTCGGCAGCACGACGTCGGCGGCCCAGGTGGGGGCGAGCGACAGGTCGTCGAGCAGCAGGCCTGCCAGCACGCGGCGGAGGCGTGACACGCCGGTGCGGTAGAGGTCCTGACGACGGACGCGGTTGCGCAGCATGCGCGCGGCGCCGACGTCGAGCAGCGTCCGGCCGTCGTGGACCGCGCCGCCCAGGCCGAGCGGCACGGTGGTCCACCACGCGTACAGCCCGGGCGCGCCCGGGAGGCCGGCGACCGTCTCGTCGAGGTCACCCGGGGTGGCGATGAGCGCGGCGGCGGCCTCGTCGGGGGTCACGACGGCGAGTCTGCCGCGACGGTGTGGCTCTGCTGCGACCGAGTGCCAGCAGTGACGCAGTGGGGCAGCGGGAGGATGCGGCGAACCTGCCACTGGTTGACAGCAACGACGCTTTCCTGTCACGGGGGAGGACCACGAGAGGTCAGGCCCGCAACGACCGGGCCAGCACGGCCGCCCCCAGCGCTGCCACGGGCACGAGCAGCAGACCCGTGCCCACCGAGGAGACGTCCGCGATCGCGCCGATCACGGGCGGCGTCACGAGGAACCCGAGCCGGGCGAGGAACCCGACCACCGCGATGCCGTCCCCCGGTCGCACCCCCGGCACGGTCCCGGCGGCCGCGAAGGCGAGCGGGAAGAGGGTCGCGACGCCGAGCCCCGCGACGGCCCAGCCCGCGACCGCCGCGACCGGGTGGGCCACGAGCAGCGCGACCGCCAGGGCCACGGCCGCCACGAGGGCTCCGAACCGCGCGATCCGGACCGCGCCGAAGCGGTCGACCACCCGGTCCCCGCCGAGCCGACCCGCCGTCATGAAGACCTGGAAGGCGACGAAGGGCAGGCCGGCGACGAACGCCCCGGCGCCGAGGTCGTCGCGCAGGTAGACCGCGCCCCACGAGGCCGAGGAGTCCTCGACCGCGCCCGAGCACACCATGAGCCCGGCGATCGCGAGCAGCCCGAGCACCGCCGGGCGGGACCGCAGCACGGACCGCATCCCGACACCGGCGGCCGCGTCGACGTGCCCGGCCGAGTCCGGCACCGTGAACACCCACGCCACCGCGGAGGTCACGACGAGGACCACCGCCACCGCGCCGAGGTGCCACCCGATCGGCACCCCCAGCCCCGCGGCGCCCGCCCCGAGCAGGCCCGCGCCGACCGCCGCCACACTCCACGTCGCGTGCAACCCGTTGATGATCGAGCGGCCGTAGCGGTCCTGGACGACAAGGCCCTGCGCGTTCATCCCCGCGTCGGTCCAGGCGTCGGTGAGGCCGAGGACGAACAGGGCCGCCGCGAGCGCCCACCAGCCCGGCGCGAGCGCCACCAGCGGCAGCAGGACCGCGCCGAGCAGCGAGACCGCGGCAGCGACCCGTCCGCTGCCGAACCGCGCGATCAGCGGCCCGGCGAGCACCCCGAACACCAGCGCCGCCGCCGGGAACGCGGCGATGGCGGTGCCGAGCTCGGCGTTGGAGAGCCCGAGGCCGTCGCGCAGCGCGGGGAAGCGCGGGACCAGCGAGTTGTACGTGGCGCCGTTGACCGCGAAGAGCGCCATGACCGCCCCGCGGGCGCGGCGGTCGACGAGCACGTCAGAAGGCATACCGGACCGTGAGCCACGGCGCGTGCACGTCGATCAGCTCCCGCATCCGGGCGACGGCCCGGCGCTTGACGTCGACCCGGTAGCGCACGTTGTCCTGTCCGTTCTGCGACGTCTTCGCCTCCTGCGCCTCGGGGCGCCACAGCACGTCCTCGGCCCGGGGGTGCCAGCCCAGGTTCACCTCGTGCAGGCCCGCGTTGTGCGTCAGCAGGATGACCTCGCACGCCGCCTGTGCGCGGGCCGCGGGGGAGAGCCGGTCGGAGAGCTCGTCGAGCAGCGTCGCCCACCGCCGCTGCCAGCCCTCGCGCAGCACGACGGGGGAGAAGTTCAGGTGGACCTCGTAGCCCGCCGTCAGGAAGTCGTCGATGGCCCCGATGCGGTCGTCGATCGAGGAGGTCCGCAGGTCGAGCAGCCGGGCGTCCTCCGGCGGCATGAGCGAGAAGCGGACACGCGTCGAGCCCTGCGGGTCGAGGTCGAGCAGGCCGCGGTTGACGAACTTGGTGGCGAAGGAGGCCTTCGCTCCGGCGAGCCCGCGGAAGTGCGCGACCGCGTCGGCCACCGCGTCGCTGACGAGCGCGTCGACCGAGCAGTCGGAGTTCTCCCCGAGGTCGTAGACCCAGTCGACCGGGTCGCACTGGTTCGGCTCCGCTTTGCGCCCGGTCCGCCCCAGGTGCCGCGTGACCGCCCGCAGGATCGCGTCGACGTTGGTGAACACCGTGATCGGGTTGGCGTAGCCCTTGCGGCGCGGGACGTAGCAGTAGGCGCACGCCATGGCGCAGCCGTTCGCCGACGACGGGGCGATGAAGTCGGCGGAGCGCCCGTTGGGTCGCACCGTCAGCGACTTCTTCTCCCCGAGCACGAGGTTCTCGGCCTTCACCCGCACCCAGCGCGACACGTTCCCCGCGTTGCCGTGCAGCTCGGGGATCGCCCAGTGCGAGTCGACCTCGCGGACCTCGGCGTCGGGGAAGCGCCCCAGCACCTCCTGGCCGCGCATCGAGCACAGCGCTGCGGGCTCGGCCCAGACGGTGCGGACGTCGAGGAGGTCGCGGGCCAGGTCGCCGGGGCCTACGACGTCCACGTGTCCGACCGGCGCGCCACCGCGTACGTCTCCTCGATCGCCGCGGCCGTCAGCCGGTCGCCACGGCTGCGCAGCGACCGGCCCAGGTCCCCGGCGCGCGTGACGATGACCCCGCGCGGACGGCTGTGGTTGACGATCGTCGCCCCCACCACCACGACGACGGGCGTGACCGGCGGCGGGTTGAGCACCTCCTCGAAGCCCGCGGCGAGCGCGATCCCCTCGGCGAGCCGGTCGGCGACCTCCTCGGCCAGCGTCCGGATGCGGGCGAGGTCGACGTGCTGCCCGTCCACCTCGAGCCCGTCGCTGGAGGCGTGCACCTTGCTGCCGGGTTGCGGGCGGTCCTCCAGCACGAACACGCCGCCCGGGCAGATGACCAGGTGGTCGAGGACCACGGTCTCGTGGCCGACCACGAGGTCGATCCCGTGCAGCATGCGCCAGCGCGCGGCACGTCCGAGGCGGGTCGACACCGGCGCGGCGAGTTCCCGGCTGAGCGACTGCGCCACCTCGAGGCGCGCGTCGGCCTGCCGCCGCAGGGCGACGTCCTCCTCCCGCCGTCCCTCCCGGCGGGCGAGCGCGGCGCGCCGGGCGAGCCCGTGGTCGGGGGTGTACCGGGCGAGGTCCACCCAGTCGCGGGCCGGGCGCTGCCCGGTCCGCTCGTGCCCGGCCGCCCGGGGCCCGCCGTCGTCGAAGGAGTCGAAGCGGAAGCCGTCGGCGGAGTCGGCCGACCAGCCGCCGGCGGGCGTCGGCACGCCCGCCTCCAACGCGGTCCGTTCCGGACGACGGGTCGGCTCGGCGTCGCGCGCCGCCGGTGCCTCCCGCGTCGCGGCGCCCCGGGGCCGCGGGAAGCTCAGCGTGTCGCGGACGCGCTGCCGTCGGGACGGGGCCCTGCGCGGTGCGCCGTCCTCGCCGAAGCCGGGGAACGGGTCGAGGCCGTGCGCGGCCAGCCACTCGTCGAGCTCGGCGACGAACGTCGTCCGGAAGGCGGGCGGGACGTCGCTGACCTCGCCGGTCTCCAGGTCGTAGTCGCCCAGGCGGCTGCCGTAGGGGGAGATCACCACGACCTTGTCGCCCCGGCCGAGGCGGTTGCGGCGCGCCGGCATCAGGAGTCCCGTCCGTCGAGCCAGCGGGTGATGTTGTCGTGCTCGACGCTCGTCAGCTGCCGCACCCCGTCCGCCACGGCACCCTCGACCAGTGCGCCGGCGAACGGGATCGTCACCGTGATCGCCACGTCCACGTCGAGCACGCAGGCCGTGCCGTCGCCGCCCACGCCGTCCACCGACATCGTCCCCTCCGCCCGGACCGGTGCCCGGGGCACGCTCACCTCGACCGTGCCCTCGCACCGGTCGTCGGACAACCGCCACCGCTCCGTGCGCCGCAGCACCAGCCCGCCGGTCAGCAGCCGTCCGATCGCGGGCGGCACCTGCCCGGTGGGCACCGGTTGGCGCACCACCACCTCCAGCCGCGAGCCGTGCATCTCGTGGCGCTCCACCTCGCCGCCGCCACCCGCGTCGAGCCGGGCCCGGTGGAAGTCCGGGTCGGCGAGTGCCCGGGCGAAGGCGGCGACGGGGTGGGGGTACTCCCGGCCGGCCTGGAGACGGGTCGTCACATCAGGACATTGTGCCCGGCCGGGGCACACTGGACCTCGTGTCGGAGGCGCGCGTCGGGAGCCGGGGGTCCTCCGCGTCGACGGCGACGATCCTGCACGCCGACCTCGACGCCTTCTACGCCTCGGTGGAGCAGCGCGACGACCCCGACCTGCGGGGACGTCCCGTCCTCGTCGGCGGCGGGGTGGTGCTGGCCTGCAGCTACGAGGCCAAGCGGGCGGGCGTGCGCACTGCGATGAACGGGCGGCAGGCGCGGGCCCTGTGCCCGGAGGCGATCGTGGTCCCTCCGCGGATGGAGGCCTACTCCGCGGCGTCGAAGGACGTCTTCGCGATCTTCAAGGACACCACGCCGCTGGTGGAGGGCCTGTCGGTCGACGAGGCGTTCCTGGAGGTCGGGGGCCTCGCGAAGCTGGTCGGGAGCCCGCGCGACATCGCGGCGCGGCTCCGGGGCCGGGTGCTGGCCGAGGTGGGGCTGCCGATCACGGTCGGGGTCGCGCGGACGAAGTTCCTCGCGAAGGTGGCCAGCGGCGTCGCCAAACCCGACGGGCTCCTCGTGGTGGAGCCCGACGCCGAGCGCGAGTTCCTGCACCCGCTGCGGGTCGAGCGGCTCTGGGGCGTGGGGAAGGTGACGGCCGCGAAGCTGCACGGGCTGGGGATCCACACGGTCGCCGACGTGGCCGACCTCGGGGAGGCGGCGCTGGTCTCCCTGCTCGGCCCGGCCGCGGGACACCACCTGCACGCCCTCGCCACCTTCTCCGACCCGCGCCGCGTGACCCCGGGGGTGTCCCGCCGCTCGATCGGCTCGCAGCGCGCGCTCGGGAACCGTCGGCGCAGCCCGGAGGAGCTGGACACGATCCTCGCCGGCATCGTCGACCGGCTCGGCCGACGGCTGCGCGACGGCGGACGTACGTGCCGGACGGTCGTGCTCCGGCTCCGGTTCGGGGACTTCACGCGCGCCACCCGCTCGCACACCCTGCGCACCGCGACCGACCGCACCGCCCCGCTCGACGCCGCCGCCCGCGAGCTGCTGCAGGAGTCGATGTCGATGATCCTGCAGCGCGGCATCACGCTCATCGGCCTGTCGCTGGCCAACCTCGACCGCGACGGCCGCGAGCAGCTCGAACTGCCCCTCGACGAGCGCGACGAGCCGCACACCGCCCTCGCCGGCGGCGGGCCCGAGCGCGACCCGGCCGCCCTCGACTCCGCCCTCGACGCCGTCCGCGCCCGGTTCGGCTCCGCCGCCGTCGGGCGCGCGACCCAGCTCGGCCGCGACCCGGGCATCTCGGTCCCGGTCCTGCCCGAGCACGAGTAGCCCTTCCCGACGACGGGTCGGGCCATCTCGGGCCCGGCGGCCCGCCGGCTCGCCGGCCCGCCGCGAGGGTCACGTAGGGCAGGTTCGCGGGCCGCTGAAGCTGCCTGACGTGACCCTCGAGGGAGGGCGGCCGCGCGTCGGCCCACTCGGTCCCGCCTCCCTCGTCCGCGAGGGTCACGTGGCGCAGGTCCCGGAGGCCCGGAACATGCCTGGTGTGCGTCTCGCGAGAGACGGCGGCCCCGGCTGCGGCGCGAGGGTGACGTGGGGCAGGTCCCGAGCCCGCGAAACGTGTCTCCTGTACTCCTCGTGGCGGGGCGTCGAAACCGGGGGGATCTCGGTCCTCCTGTGTCTCCCTCTGAGACACGAACCTGACCGAATACCCGCCCGGCGGCGCGTCACACGTCTCTGACCTGCGGCTAACGGTCGCCTGCACGGGTTCGGTGGCAATGTGCAGCATCTGCACATCCAAACGGTGATGTTGACCACAGGGGGATCGGCGCGTTCAGTGGCTCACGTCTCACCGAGGAGCACCGCTCCGGCGCAGACACCACCGGGTCCACCACCACGGGCCCTCCGCCACGGCCCGTTCCGTGGCGCATCGTCCGCACCGATCGGCGGGAGGAGGCACGCATGGCGGAGCAGACCCGCGGCAGTGGGCGGTCCCTCAAGACCGCCGCCGAGGCACTCGCGTCGCTGCGCTACCTCGCCGCGGCCCACGACGGCGTCACCGCCGACGGCCTGGCTCTCGAGATCGGCAAGAGCTCCGCCACGGCGCGGTACCTGCTCAACACGCTGTGCCAGGAGGGCTACGCGCGCCGCGACGGTCACACCGGGGTCTATCGCCTCAGCGACGTCCCGCCGTGGGGCGACCCGTGGGGCACCGCGGACGACGAGCCGGTGGACGAGGACGCCGTCCGTGAGCTCGAGGTCGTCGACGCCCCGGAGGACGAGCTCCGGCCGCTGCGTCGGGAGGACGACCCCGTCAGCCGCTACGAACTCCCCGAGAGCCTGGCCGACGCGGTCACCGAGCTCTACTGGCGCACCCGGCAGCGGTCCTACCTCGCCCGGTGGGACGGCGACGCCACCGTCATCGTCGACGCCCGCGGCCACCAGGGCCTGGCCCGCATCCCGGACCTGCGCGAGCGCATCCCGGTCGCCCAGGCCCACGCCCTGGCCGTGACGAAGGCGCTGGTCGCGACCTCCTCGGAGATCGAGGAGCTGCTGCTCGCGCAGCCCGACCGCACGGCGTTCACCGCCACCACCATCACCACGACGCCCGGGCTCGAGCGCGAGTTCGCCCGGGTGCGCCGGGACGGCGTCGCCGTCGACCGCGAGGAGTTCGCCGAGGGCTTCTGCTGCGTCGGCGCCCCGATCGTCGCCCCCGACGGGCGGGTCGCCGCGAGCATCGCGGTGTCCAGCCCGGCCCGACGCTTCGCCCAGGACGGCGAAGCCCTGACCACCGCGGTCCGGGAGGTGGCCGCCACCGCGATGCGCGAGTGGCGGGCCCGGGTCGCGGCCGCCCGGACCGACGACGAGGAGGTGAGGCCGGCGTAGCGGCAGGGACCACCACCGGGTGGTCCCGACGAGCAGGACCCGGCACCCGCCGGACACACACATCAGGCACTTTCCGAGGAGGAAAGCATGAGCCGTCAGAGCTTGGCGAAGGCTCACCAGAAAATCCAGGAACTCTCCTGGGAGCCGCAGTACCACGAGCCGTACATGAAATACGGCACGGACTACACCTTCAAGAAGGCTGCCAAGAAGGACCCGCTGAAGCAGGTCCTCCGCTCCTACTTCCCCATGGAGGAGGAGAAGGACAGCCGCGTCTACGGCGCGTCGGACGGCGCGATCCGCGGCAACATGTTCCGCCAGGTGCAGGAGCGCTGGCTGGAGTGGCAGAAGCTGTTCCTGTCGATCATCCCGTTGCCGGAGATCTCGGCGGCGCGCTCGATGCCGATGCTGTTCCAGGCGGTTCCCAACCCGGAGCTGCACAACGGCCAGGCGATCCAGATGATCGACGAGGTCAGGCACTCGACGATCCAGCAGAACCTCAAGCGCCTGTACATGAACAACTACATCGACCCGGCGGGCTTCAACAACACCCTCCGGAACTTCCACTCGGACTACTGCGGCACCATCGGCCGCCAGTTCGCCGAGGGCTTCATCACCGGTGACGCGATCACCGCGGCCAGCATCTACCTGACGATCGTCGCCGAGACGGCCTTCACGAACACCCTGTTCGTGGCCATGCCCGGTGAGGCGGCCGCCAACGGTGACTACCTGCTGCCGACGGTGTTCCACTCGGTCCAGTCCGACGAGTCGCGCCACATCTCGAACGGCTACGCCACGCTGCTCATGGCGCTGTCGGACGAGGACAACCGCCAGCTCCTCGAGCGCGACCTGCGCTACGCGTGGTGGAACAACCACCGCGTCGTGGACGCCGCGATCGGTACCTTCATCGAGTACGGCACGAAGGACCGCCGCAAGGACCGCGAGTCCTACGCGGAGATGTGGCGTCGGTGGATCTACGACGACTACTACCGTGCCTACCTCCTGCCGCTGGAGAAGTACGGCCTGGTGATCCCCCACGACCTCATCGAGGAGTCGTGGAACCAGATCTGGAACAAGGGCTACGTCCACGAGGTCGCGCAGTTCTTCGCCACCGGTTGGGTCGCCAACTACTGGCGGATCGACGGCATGACCGACGAGGACTTCGAGTGGTTCGAGTACAAGTACCCGGGCTGGTACGACCGCTACGGCAAGTGGTGGGAGAACTACAACCGGCTCTCGCGCCCGAACGGCCACCACGCCATCGTGGCCGAGGACGTCGACTACGTGTACCCGCACCGCTGCTGGACCTGCATGGTCCCCTGCCTGGTGCGTGAGGACATGGTCGTCGACAAGGTGGACGGTCAGTGGCGCACCTACTGCCACGAGGCCTGCCGCTGGACCGACGCGGTCGCGTTCCGGCCCACCTACGAGGGTCGCGACACGCCCAACATGGGCAAGCTCGTCGGCCACCGCGAGTGGGAGACGCTGTACCACGGCTGGAACTGGGCCGACGTCATCCAGGACATGGGCTTCGTGCGCGACGACGGCAAGACGCTCACGGCGCAGCCGCACCTGGACCTCGACCCGAAGAAGATGTGGACCCTCGACCACATGCGGCGCATGCCGCACGTGGCCAGCCCGAACGTCATCCTCAACGAGATGAGCGACTCGGAGCGCGAGGCGTTCGTGGCGGACTACAACGCCCAGGGCCCGGCCGGCCGTCCGGCCGGCGCGACGTCCTGATCTGACGGACCAGCAGTAACCCGCGGGGGGTCGGTGATCCGGCCCCCCGCGGTCTCCGCCGCGCCGCGTGACGATTCCGCCGCGGCATCTCCTTTCGTCAAACGCAATTCCGGCCCCAGCCGATCTGTGCTCGAAACCGCTCTCTTCCCAGGAGTTCATTGATGGGCGACAAACACCTCGTTCGTTTCGAACCGGTGGGCATCGAGATCGAGGTCGACGAGGACCAGACGATCCTGCGCGCCGCGTTCGAGCAGGGCGTCCAGCTCATGCACGGGTGCAAGGAGGGGCAGTGCGCGGCGTGCAAGTCCTTCGTGCTCGAGGGCGAGGTCGACGACATCGAGCTCGACAGCTACTCGACCTTCGCGCTGCCGGACATGGAGCGTGACGACGGCCAGACGCTGCTGTGCCGGGCGCACGCCTACAACGACCTGACCATCGAGCTCCTGAACTACGACGAGGAGGTCCTCCGCTCGGGCCTGCCCGTCCGCAAGGGCACGGTCGAGGTGCTGTCGAACGAGCCCGTCACCCACGACATGCGCCACCTCGTGGTGCGCCAGGTCGCCGGCGACGACATCAAGTTCTTCCCCGGCCAGTACATGGACTTCATCCTCCCGGACTCCGGGGAGAGCCGGTCGTTCTCGATGGCGAACACACCGAACCGCGAGGGCGTGTTCGAGTTCATCATCAAGATCTACCCGGACGGGCTGTTCTCCCAGTTCCTCAAGAACGAGGTGCAGGAGGGCGACAAGCTCGAGGTCGAGGCGCCGTTCGGCACCTGCACCCTCCGGGAGAACCGCACCTCGGACATCATCTTCGTCGGTGGTGGCGCGGGGATGGCGCCGCTGCTCGGCCTGCTCCGCGGTCTCGTCGAGAAGGAGACGACCCGGCGCACCGTTCTCTACTACGGCGCCCGCACGAAGGACGACCTCTGTTTCGAGGACGAACTCCGCGAGCTCGAGAACAAGCTCCCCGGCTTCCGCTACATCCCCGTGCTCTCCGATCACGAGGGAGAGGGGTGGGACGGGCTCACCGGCTTCGTCACCGAGGCGGTCCGTGCGGAGGAATCCGATCTGAAGGGAAGGGATGCCTACGTGTGCGGGCCGCCGCCGATGGTGGACGCGGCCATCGCACTCCTGAGCCAGCGTGGGATCGACGAGCGCAACATCTTCTTCGACAAGTTCACCACCACCGGAGAGCCGGAGGAATAGGGCGACACATGACGAGCACCGAGACCGAGAGAAGCGTACCGAAGCCGCAGTTCACCGACGCCGAGGCCGGGGCGAAAGAGTTCCCCGACTCCGGACCGTCGGCGCGGCGCTACAACTACTACAAGCCGGCCAAGCGCAAGCAGACCCACTACGAGGACGTCACGGTCGAGGTCCAGCCCGACCCGCGGCACTACCTCTCGCAGGGGTGGATCTACGGCTTCGCGGACGGCTCCTCGGGCTACCCGCTGACCTGGACCAAGCTCAAGGCGTGGGGGGTCGACAACCCCGAGCCCGAGCGTGGCCCCGGTTCCGGTGGCAAGCCGGTGCAGGACTGGCCCGCCCACGGCTGGCACGAGTTCCGGGATCCCAACGAGGAGTGGGACCTCACGATCTTCCGGAACAACGCCAACGTCGAGCGGCAGATCACGGCGAACGTCGAGAACGCCCGCAACGCCAAGGCGTTCGACCAGTGGAACCCGAACTGGGTGCGGTTCGTGGAGCGCCACGTCAGCACGTGGATGCACATCGAGCACATCTTCGGCCTGTACGTGTTCGCCGCGTGCAACCGCTCCGGCCCCACGAACATGCACAACACGGCGATGGCCGTGAACAGCGCGCACAAGATCCGCTTCGCCCAGGACATCGCGCTCTACAACCTCACGCTCTCCGAGGAGATCGAGGGCTTCGACGGGACCGCACACGTCGATGCCTGGAACAACGACCCCGAGTGGCAGGGCGTCCGCAAGGTCTGCGAGGCGCTCACCGCGATCGAGGACGACTGGGCGGAGACGATCTTCGCGACGAACATCGTGTTCGAGCCGCTGCTCGGCGAGCTGTTCCGGTCGAACCTCGTGCAGCAGGCGGCTCCGGGCAACGGCGACTACGTGACCCCGACCGTCATGGGCGCCGGCGAGTACGACTACTCCCAGCGCGACCTGCGCTGGAGCCAGGCGTGCTTCGGCCTGCTCACGCAGGACAAGGAGTTCGCCGACCACAACAAGGCGCTCATGCAGGGCTGGCTCTCGAAGTGGGTGCCGCAGTGCCTCGAGGCGGCCCGGCAGATGCAGCCCCTGTGGTCGCAGCCCGACAACAAGCCGCCCCGTTTCGAGGATTCCCTCGACCGCGCCAAGAACCGCTTCGCCGGCATTCTCGGCGACCTCGGCCTCGACGTCCCGAAGGAGCTCTCCCAGTGACCCAGTCGACGACGCGACCCAGTTTCGGCGAGAGCCCGTTCAAGGTCGACAACAGCGAGTCCGGCATGGCCGGCGTGACCCTGATGAACAACCAGATCGGCGTGGTCGTCGCGGAGGTGATGGACCGTCAGGAGAACGTGACGGTCACGCACCTGCCCGCGATGATCCGGGTCGACTGCAAGGGCCGGATGGATTTCGTCTACGACGAGATCTCCGAGGCGCTCGGCGAGGAGGAAGGCTTCTACGACGCCGCCGAGTTCGAGGAGAACATGTCCACCCACTACGGGAAGATGGTCCACATGGACGATCGGACCGTGATGTTCGGGAACATGGAGGAGGCCGCCGAATTCATCGGCGACATGCTCCCGCCCGTGGTGAACAAGTCCTGATCCGGCACATCCCCTGACGCCGGACCGCCGCCCACCGCTGTCGTCGCGGGTGGGGTGGGCGGCGGTCCCGGCACCATCACCGTTATCGACTTCGAATTCCCGAGGAGAAGAGAGGCCATGGCCAAGGAACTGCGATTCGGAGCCGATGCTCGTCAGGCCCTGCAGGCGGGGGTGGACCAGCTCGCCGAAGCCGTCAAGTCGACGCTCGGCCCCAAGGGCCGCAACGTCATCCTCGAGAAGATCACCGGCACCCCCGAGGTGACCAACGACGGCGTCACGATCGCCCGCGAGATCTTCCTCCGTGACCAGTTCGAGAACATGGGCGCCCAGGTCGTCAAGGAAGCCGCGGTCAAGACCAACGACGTCGTCGGGGACGGCACCACCACGGCGACCGTGATCGCCCAGGCGATCGTCCGGGAGGGCCTCAAGGCCATCGGGCAGGGCGGCAACCCGGTGCTGGTCAAGCGGGGCGTGGACATCGCGGTGCAGAAGATCGTGGACCACCTGGCGACGGTGGCCCACTCGGTGGACGACGTCGAGTCGCTCTCCCGCGTCGCCTCGATCTCCGCCAACGACGACGAGTCGATCGGCCGCGTCGTGGCGCAGACCCTGCACACCGTGGGCGACGACGGCGTCATCACCGTCGACGACGGCCCCCTCCACGGCCTGCACGTGAACTTCGTCGAGGACTTCGAGTTCGACAACGGCTACATCTCGCCCTACCTCGTCACCGACCCCGGTTCCATGCTGGCGGTCCTCGACGACCCGTACCTGCTGTTCTGCGCCGAGAAGATCACCGACGTCCGGTCCCTCATGCCGATGCTCGAGCGGGTCATGCGCGAGCCCCGCCCTCTCGTGATCATCGCCGAGAAGGTCGAGGGCTCCGCTCTCCAGATGCTCGTGCACAACCACGTCAACGGGCACCTCAAGGTCACCTGCATCCAGGCCCCCGGCTTCGGCGAGAAGCGCGTCCACCTCCTCGAGGACATGGCCGCGCTGTGCGGCGGCAAGGTGCAGTCGAAGGCGTCCGCCTTCTCCATCGAGCAGATGGGGATCGAGCACCTCGGCCGCGCCACGCAGGTCCGCGCCACGAGCGAGCAGACCGTCATCATCGGCGGCCTCGGCGACCCGACCGCCCGCGAGACCCGGGTGTCGCAGCTGCGCGCCGAGATGGACCGCGCGACGATCGGCACCGACGAGGACTTCTTCTCCTCACGCATCGCCCGCCTCTCGGGCAAGGCCGCGATCCTCGAGGTCGGCGCCCCGACCAACGCCGAGCTCAAGGAGATCCGCCACCGCGTCGACGACTCCCTGCAGGCCACCCGCGCCGCCATGGCGGAGGGCATCGTGGCCGGCGGTGGTGCGGCCCTGCTGCACGCCGAGAGCGTGCTGGACGGGGTCGAGGTCAACGGGGACTACCGCACCGGGCGGGACATCGTCCGGGCCGCGCTCTCCGAGCCCGCGTACCTGATCGCGACGAACGCCGGCTACGACGGGCACGACGTGGTCAAGCAGACCCGCGACATGAGCGCCGACGAGGGCTTCGACGCCCTCGAGGGCCGCTTCGGCAACATGGTCGAGCTCGGGGTCATCGACCCGCTGCGGGTCGTGCGCTCGGCGCTGCAGAACGGCGCGTCGGTCGCCGGACTCATCCTCACCACGAACTCCCTGGTGGCCGAGGAGCAGACGCCCTGGAACAAGGCGCTCATGACCGAGTACGGCCCCCTCGACGAAGGCATCCCCCAGCCCTCGCCGGACGCCAGCACCCCGCAGTCGATGGGTCTCGGGCCCTCGGTGGGCTGAGCAGACCCGGCCACCCCGACGTCGAGAAGGAGCAGCACCCGTGAAGGCCGTTCGCGTCCACCAGTACCAGCAGGACCCGTCGATCGACGACATCGCCGAGCCCAAGCTCCAGGGCCCGCTCGACGTCATCGTCAAGATCGGCGGCGCCGGGGTCTGCCGTACCGACCTGCACATCGTCAACGGGGACTGGAAGGACATCCAGAACCCGGAACTGCCCTACGTCATCGGCCACGAGAACGCGGGCTGGGTGCACGAGATCGGCGACGCGGTCACCAACGTCAAGGTCGGTGACACCGTCATCCTGCACCCGCAGCCGTCCTGCGGGCTGTGCCTGGCGTGCCGGGCGGGGCGGGACATGCAGTGCACGGGCGACGCCTTCTTCCCGGGGCTGTCGAACAACGACGGCGGGATGGCCGAGTACCTGCGCACCACCGCCCGGGCCTGCGTGAAGCTGAACCCCGACACGAACCCGGCCGACGTGGCCGCGCTCGCCGATGCGGGCATCACGGCCTACCACGCGGTGCGCAAGTCGGTGCCCTACCTGTACCCGGGCACCACGGCGGTGGTGCAGGGGGTCGGCGGCCTGGGCCACATCGCGGTGCAGGCCCTCGCGGCGCTGACGGCCACGAAGATCATCGCGGTCGACCGCAACCAGGCCGCGCTGGACCTCGCGAAGCAGATCGGTGCCGAGGAGACCGTGGTCGCCGACGGCAACCACGTGCAGGCGGTCCAGGACCTCACCGGTGGCGGCGCCACCGTCGTCTTCGACTTCGTCGCCGAGCAGGGTGCCGAACTCGACGCGTGGGCGATGACCGGCCCGGCCGGCTACTGCTTCGTCCTCGGCTACGGCGGCCAGTTCACCGCCCCCACCCTCGACTTCGTCGCCGGCGAGAAGAACGTCATCGGCAACATCGTCGGGACCTACAACGACCTCGCGGAACTGATGGTCCTCGCGCAGGCCGGGAAGGTCACCCTGCACACCGTGCAGTACCGCCTCGACCAGGCGCTCGACGCCCTGCACGACCTCGACGCCGGCCAGGTCCGCGGCCGCGCCATTCTCGTGCCCTAGAAGACGCACGCAACAACCACCACAACAGCTGCGGAGGATTCATGTACGAGAAGAATGGCGAGAAGTACTTCGTCGTCGACTCCCACATGCACTACTGGGACGCGTCACCCGAGAACTGGGTGGAGGGCGCCGAGCAGTACGCCAAGGGCTGGATCGAGTGCTTCCACGCCTACCAGGGCCTCGGCCCGGCCGAGACCCACCAGCCGATCGAGGAGTTCCAGCGGGTCTCCGAGGACCAGCTGATGCGCGAGGTGTTCGAGGAGGGCTACGTCGACAAGGCGATCTTCCAGTCGACGTACCTGCGCGAGTGGTACAAGAACGGGTTCAACACGACCGAGCGCAACGGGTCGCTGTTCGAGAAGCACCCGGACAAGTTCATCGTCAACACCCGCTTCGACCCGCGCGACGGCGACAAGGGCATGCGGGAGTTCGAGGAGAACACGAAGCGGTTCGGTGCCATCGGCGCCAAGCTCTACACCGCGGAGTGGAACGGCGACTCGCGCGGCTTCAAGCTGACCGACCCCGAGGCCTACCGCTTCCTCGAGCGGGCCCAGGAGCTGGGCATCAAGAACATCCACGTCCACAAGGGCCCGACGATCTGGCCGCTGGACAAGGACGCCTTCGACGTCTCCGACGTCGACCACGCGGCCACGGACTTCCAGGGCCTGAACTTCATCGTCGAGCACGTGGGCCTGCCGCGTATCGAGGACTTCTGCTTCATGGCGACGCAGGAGCCCAACGTCTACGCCGGCCTCTCCGTGGTCATCGGCGGCCTCATGCACGCCCGTCCCAAGTTCTTCGCCAAGGTCATGGGCGAGCTGCTGTTCTGGGTCGGCGAGGACAAGATGACCTTCGGCTCGGACTACAACATCTGGACGCCGCGCTGGCAGATCGAGGGCCTCGTGGACTGGGACTACCCGTCCGACGAGTTCTCCGACTACCCGCGCCTCGGCACCGAGGGCAAGAAGAAGATCCTCGGCCTCAACGCGGCGAAGCTCTACGGCATCGAGGTGCCCGAGGAGTGCCGCCTGCCCGCCCCCGGTGAGGGCGCGCAGCTCGTCGACGAGCGCGAGGTGGCCCAGGCATGAGCATCTCCTTCCTCACCCGCCCGGCGGCCGGGAACGGCGCCGACGACGCCGAGGTCGTCGGGCGGGTGTGGGAGGCGCTGCGCTCCGTGCGCGACCCGGAGCTCGACGCCGACGTCGTCTCCCTGGACTTCGTGGCGTCGGTCGAGCTCACCTCGACCGGCCCCGGGTCGGGCCACGTGGCTCACGTCTCCCTGCGCCTGCCCACCTACTTCTGCGCCCCGAACTTCGCGTTCCTCATGGTCGCCGACGCCTGGGACGCCGTGTCGACCGTGGACGGGCTCGTCGACGTCGAGGTCGTGCTCATCGACCACTTCGCCTCGGAGGCGATCAACGCCGGGGTCGCGGCCCGGGCGGGCTTCGTGTCCTCCATGGCCGGCACCGAGGTCGGCGAGGCGGTCTCCGAGCTGCACGAGCTGCGCCGGACCTTCACCGAGCGGGCCCTCATGGCCGGCACCGACCTCGTCGTGCGCCCCCTCATGCGGGACGGCGCCACTCCCGAGCAGGTCGCCGCGATGACCCTCGCCGACGCACCGCCGTCGGCGGATCTCGACCGTCTCCGCGCCCGCCGTCAGGAACTGGGGATTCCGTCCGAGGACACCGACCCGCTGGTGGTCGACCCGTCGGGGGCGACCGTCGGGGTCGACGCGCTGCCGCTGCACCTGCGCAAGGCCCGCAGCTACCAGGTCGGCGTGGACGCCAACACCAGTATCTGCCGAGGTCAGCTCGCCGTGCGCTACGGGCTGTAGGGCCGCTCCTCCACCACCACCGTCAAGGAGGCATCGCGTCATGACCGACGTGGCACCACGCACCGTCCGTCGGATCGGGTCGCCCGCGGCCGCCGCACTCGCCGACCTCGCCTCGATCTTCGACGACCTGCAGACCGTCCTGCTCTGCTGCGAGCACCTCGTGAACCAGCTCCGACCCGGCGTCGGGAAGCAGCTCGACGGCGTCGTCGTCGAGTCGCTCTGGACCACGGCGCTGATCTCCTACTCGCGGTGCTTCGCGGGCGGCGAGCGGGGCATGGGGCTCACCGAGGACGACGTCGAGGGGCTCGAGCTCAAGGGCGAGAAGCTCGCCTGGCACCGCATGCTGCGGCGGTTGAAGAAGCACTTCGCCGATCCGGCGGCGAACCCCCGGGAGACCTTCACCGTGGGGGTCGCGGTGTCGGACGGCGTCCCCGCGGGCGTCGCCATCACCTCGAGCCGCCAGGACCTGGTCGACGAGCAGACGGTGCGCCAGACCGGCGCACTGGCCTTCGCCCTCTCGAAGCTCGTCGACGGCCGGATCGCCGAGCACCAGTCCACCGTCCTCGAGGGCGCCCAGGCGCTCTCGGCCCAGGAGCTGGAGACGCTCGACGAGATCGAGGTGACCGGTGACGGCGCCCCACCGCCGCGACCGGAGGACGACACGGAGCCACGGACGTGAGCGGCGCCGCGGGGGAGGAGAAGTTCAACCCGTGGTCGGTCGTGCACCTCGTGTTCGACCACCTCGCCAACCAGGGGCTGCACCCCGTGCTCGGGGAGGTGGGCGACCCCTCGGAGCCGGCCGCGGAGCTGCTGCGGGCGATGGGCATCACGCCCGGCGACCCGTCGTGGGCCCGCGGGCAGGACGCGGAGCAGATCCAGGACAAGCTGGCCGAGATCCGCTCGCTGTTCGACCCGGTGCCGGGCGACGGGGGATCGGCTCCGGGCGGGCGCGGTGACGGGGTGCCGGCGCAGGGGGAGCGCTGAGCCGTGGAGGAGCTCCATCTCGTCACGATGGTGGTCCACCGGGTGACCCGGGAACCGCTCGCCGTGCTCGCCGACGCGGCCGAGGACCGCTGCCTCGTGGTGGCGGTCCGCCGGCCGCAGGCCGAGATCATGGCGGCGGGCCCGCACCCGACCCGCGACGACGACGCCCGCCTCACCCAGGACGTCGTCGCCGACGTGGCGGCGGCCCTCGGCCGGTTCCTGGCGGGGGCCGCGATCACCGACCTGGTCGACGAGCGCTTCCGCGCCGAGCTCCGGCTCGACGACGGGACGAAGGTCCCGGTGCGCCCGAGCGACGCGCTCGCGGTGGCGATCCGTGATGCACTACCGATCACGGTCGCCGACCACGTGATGGAGGAGGCCGGTCAGTCCTGGCGAGAGCTGCAGGGCGACGAGCCTCATCCCCAGAGCGTGGAGGTGGACGAGATGCGGGCGTTCCTCGACCAGGTGACCCCGGACGACTTCCGCGGCGAGGACGGTGGGGACCGCTGATGTTCCGCCGTCCGCCGGTGGCTCTCGCCGGCCCGGCCTTCATCGCCTCCGTCGCCTACGTCGACCCCGGCAACGTCGCCACCAACTCCGTGGCGGGCGCCACGTCGGGCTACGCCCTGGCGTGGGTCGTCGTCGGCGCCGGGCTGATGGCGATGCCCGTGCAGTACGTCGCGGCGAAGGTCGGCATCGCCTCGGGCCGCAGCGTGCCCCGCGCGGCCAAGGAGACGATGAGCCGGCCGCTCCGCGTGTTCATGTGGCTGCAGGCCGAGATCGTCGCGATGGCCACCGACGTCGCCGAGTTCCTCGGGGCCGCCGTCGGGCTGCAGCTGCTGTTCGGGCTGGGCCTGCTCGAGTCGGGCCTCATCACGGCCGCGATCTCCTTCGCCGTGCTCGCCCTGCAGCGGCGCGGGCACCGGCCGTTCGAGGTCGGCATCATCACCTTCCTCGCCTTCATCGTCGCCGGGGTGGCGTTCCAGGTGGTCTCCGTGGGCGTCGACCCCGGGGGGCTCGCCGGGGGGCTGGTGCCGGGGCTCGCCGACTCCACGCAGCTGGTGCTCGCCGTCGGGATCGTCGGCGCGACCGTCATGCCGCACGCCATCTACGCCCACTCCGCGCTGACGGCCGGCCGCACACGCGGACTCGGACGCGCCGGCCGGGCCCGGCTGCTCGGGTTCCAGCGGACCGAGGTCGTCGCCGCGCTCTCGGTCGCGAGCCTGGTGAACCTGGCGATGCTGCTCGTCGCGGCCGGGGCGTTCGGCGGCACGCCCGCCGCCCCCGGCGTCGACGGGCTCGAGGCCGCCCACGCGGGGCTCGGTCAGATCGCCGGCGGCGCGGTCGCCCTGGCCTTCGCCGCCACCCTGCTCGCGAGCGGTCTGTCCTCTGCCGCGGTCGGCACGTACTCCGGGCAGGTGGTCATGGAGGGCTTCGTCGACGTGCGCCTGCCGCTGCTGGTCCGCCGGTTCGTGACGATGCTGCCCGCGCTCGTCCTGCTCGCGGTCGGCGTCAGCCCGACGGCGGCGCTGGTCGGGAGCCAGGTCGTGCTCTGCTTCGGCATCCCGTTCGCGCTCTACGCGTTGCTGCGTGTGGCCCGCGACCGGCAGCTGCTCGGCGACGAGGCGATCGGCCGCCCGATGCAGGCGGTGCTCGGCCTGATCAGCGCCGTGGTGATCACGCTGAACGTCGTGCTGATCGTGGACACCGTCGCCGGGTGAACCCCGGGTGTCTCGGATCGAGACGCCGGGATTGTTCACCGTGGCCCGGATCACCTCTAGCATCGCCGGTTGCGCATCCCACATCGGCGGGCCGGTCGTCGGCGTGGAGCCGGCGTCAGGGCGAGGTGGCCGATGACCGAACACGGCGGTGTCCACCTCGACCGTGCCCGGGAGCGCTTCCTGGGCGACGGGTCGCTCGCCACCGGGCTCCGCCCGGAGATCGTCCGCTCCTGGGAGCGCTCGTTGCGCGCCGGCGTGGACGCCGACGAACTGTCGCTGCCCTACGAGCCGGACCTCGACTTCGACGGCAGCCTCGTCCACTGCGCCCGCCCCGTCCTCGACGACCTCGCCGAGCGGCTCTCCGGCATGTCGGTGGCCGTCGTGCTCTCCGACGCCGACGGCCACGTGCTCGACCGCCGGGTCGGCGAGGGGGAACTGCAGCGCCGGCTCGACGCGATCTCGCTCGCCCCCGGCTTCAGCTACGCCGAGGAGTTCGCCGGGACCAACGGCGTCGGCACGGCCCTGGAGGGCAACAGCCCGACCATGGTCATCGGCGCCGAGCACTTCACCGACCGCCTCCGGGCGTTCGCCTGCGCCGGCGCCCCCGTCCACCGCCCCGGCGGCGGTCTCGCGGGCATCCTCGACGTCACCTGCCTCGCGGCCGAGGCGAACGACCTCATGCGGTTCCTCGCCCAGCAGGCGGCGCGGGACATCGAGGAGGTGCTGCGCGAGCGCGGCGGTGCCGGGTCTCGGGCGGTGATGGCGGCCTTCCGCGCGGCGTGCGCCCGGGTGCGGGGACCGGTGATCGCGCTCGCCGACGACTTCGTCATCGCCAACCGGACCGCCGACGACACCCTCTCCGCCGCCGACCGCGACCTCATCGCCCGCTTCGCCGCCGAGTACCGCCGCGCGGGCCAGAGCGAGGAACGTGCCCTGCTCGACGACGGGCCGGTCCGGCTGGTCCTCACGCCCGCCCCGGCCGACCGCCCCGCCGGGGTGGTGGTCGAGGTGCTGCGCAGCACCAGCACGCTGCGCCTCGCAGCCAGCGGCGCGGGCACGCTGACGCGCACGGCGACCACCTCGACCCTGCCCGGCCCGGCCTCGCACCGCGAGCGGCCGCTCGCCGGGCTGGCCGGCACCACCCGCTCGTGGCGGTCGACGAGCGCCGCGCTGCGCACGGCGGCCACCGCGGTCCGGAGCACCCTCGTCCTCGGTGAGACCGGTGTCGGCAAGCTGGCCGCGGTGCGCGCCGCCCACCGGGAGATCCGGCCCGCGGCGCGGCTGCTGGTGATCGACGGCGACGGGCCGGAGGCCGCCGAGGACCTCGCGGCGGTCACCGACGACCTCGGCGAGCCCGCCACGGTCGTCGTCCGGCGGGCCCAGAGCCTCGACGAGAACGGGGCCGACGCCCTGTCCGAGCTGCTCGCCGACGTCCCGTCCGAGGTGTGGGTCGCCGCCCTGGTCACCGGGGACGCGGTGCCGATCGGTCGCCCGGTCCACGCCGTGCTCGGGGCCTTCGAGGGCTCGGTGGTGGTCGAACCGCTGCGCCGGCGCCCGGAGGACGTCCCACCCCTGGTGGACTCGCTGCTCACCCGGCTCGCCCCCGGACGGCGGGTGCGCTGTACCTCGGAGGCGCTCGCGCTGCTCGGCGGGGCACGGTGGCCGGGCAACGTCGCCCAGCTCTCCGACGTGCTGCGCCGGGCGCTCGCCGCCCGGCCGGCGGGCGACCTCGAGGCCGGGGACCTGCCGGCGGAGGTCGCCGTGCACGGCACCCGACGGCGGCTCACGCCGCTCGAGACCGCCGAGCGCGACCTCATCGTCGCGGCGCTCATCGAGGCCCGCGGCAACCGCGTGCAGGCGGCCGCGGCGCTCGGGATGGGCCGCGCGACGCTCTACCGCCGGCTGCGCGCCTTCGGTATCACCGACGTGGGGCGCTGAGTCCGCGTCCGGTGCGCCGGCGGTGCCCCCGGCCCGCGCGGGTGGTGCCGACGGCCCGGTTACGGGGCGCGACGACCCCGCCGGCCTCGTCGGGGCCGCACTCGGCGCACGAGCAGGCCGTCCCGTGGTGGTCCGCGCCCGACCCCCACTGCCGCGCGGCCTCCCGGGCCACGTCGACGACGTCGGTGAGCAGGTCGTCGGCGTGCCCGTCGAGCCGTCGTGAGGAGCAGGAGAGGCCGAGCGCGACGGTCCAGGTGCCCGACGGCGAGGCGATCGGGGCGGCGAGCGTGCCGAAGCCGCGGACGTACTCCTCCCGGTCACGGGCCCAGCCCTGCCGGGCCACGTCGTCCAGCTCCGCCCCGAGGCGCACCGGGCAGGTGACGGTGTCGGGGGTGAGGGCAGCGAGCGGCTCCGCGGTCACGGCCTCGCGGTAGGTCGGGGACGCGGCGAGGAGGACCTTGGTGAACGCCAGGCCGTGGGCGCGCTCCGGGGGTACGTGGGTGTCGAGCCCGGGCAGGCGGGCGAGGCCCTGGTGGCCGCGGACGTCGGACACGCTCGCGACGAGGGTGCCGGTGCGGCGGACGAGGTAGGCGCGCTGGCGGGTGCGCCGGTAGAGCTCGGTCACGGCCTCGGCCAGCACGGCCCCGGGCGCCGGGTCGCCGGGCCCCAGGTCGCCCGGGGCGGCGGGCTCCTCGGCCGGCACCCAGGCCCCCCACGGCGGCGCCGTGCCCAGCAGGCAGCGGCCGGAGTCGTCGCGCCGGGCAAAGCCGGCCTCGCAGAGCGTGTTGACCATGTAACGGGCCGTGGCCGGACTCTTCCCGAGCCGCTCCCCGATCTCGGCCGCGGACAGGCCCTCGGGATGGTCCCCGAGCAGCCGCAGCGCCCGCAGGACCATCGCCGCCGTCTTCAATGACCGCGCACCCGACGTGTCCTCGCTCACAGTGCTCGACAGTAGGGACCCCGTGGGGGCCTGCCTGTCTCAGTTCGGGACACGGCGGGTGTCTCGGGGGCGACCCCGAGTGATCCCGGGGTCGGGCACCGAGGCCGGTGCCCGCACGTTGGACCAGCGTGGGGGAGGAACCCGACACCGATCGAGAGGAACCACCATGGCCGTCATGACCCGTCCCCGCGAGGGCGCCTGGATCGGCGGCGTGTGCGCCGGCCTCGCCGCACGCTTCGGCGTGTCGGCGAACCTCGTGCGGCTGCTGTTCGTGCTGTCCTGCCTGCTGCCGGGCCCGCAGGTGCTCATCTACATCGCGCTGTGGGTGATCATGCCGCGCCGCTGAGCCGCCGCCGTCAACCGGGATTCTCAGCGGATCATCAGGCTCCGGCCAGCTTCCGTGCCGGTTTCGTCCGGATCGTCGATGCTGTCACCGTCGATCCGGGGAGGAACTCCCGTGAGCGCCGCCGCACCCACGCCCGAGCCCACCGGACTGTCGGCGGAGCAACGCCGGGTCCTCGACGACCTCGCGGCCCACGAGAACGCCGCCGATCCGGGGTACGTGCTGCGGATGAACGCCCCGGCCTCCGGTCCCGACGCGGCGGTGGAGTCCGCCGTGGCCCGGGGCCGGCGCCGGGACGTCGTCGTGCAGCTCGCCGTCGTCGGGGTGATCCTCGCCCTGGTGCTGCCCGTCGCCTGGACCATCGCGCTCGTGCTGACGATCGCACTCGTCGTGGGCCCGACCTGCCTCGTCCTCAAGGCCCTGCGCGAGGGCGGGCTGGAGCCGCCCGCTCCGAAGGCCGACCCCGACCGCCCGTAGCGGTCACCGTGATCACGCCGGGGGCGCGATCCGCGAGGCCCGGTCGAGCAGGTAGGCCCGCTCCGGCGCCGAGGCGGTGCGCCGGGCCGCCTCCCGGTAGGCGGCCACGGCCTCCGCGCCCCGACCGGCCGCCTCGGTGAGGTGGGCCCGGACCGCGGTGAGGCGATGGTGGTCGCGGAGCCCGGGCTCGTCGAGGGCGTCCAGCTCCACCAGCGCCGCCGCCGGTCCCGCCACCTCGCCGAGGGCCACCAGACGCCCGAGGCGGGCCATCGGATCCGGCCACAGCCCGACGAGGGTGTCGTACAGGGCGAGGATCTGCGGCCAGTCGGTGTCCTGCGCCCGCCCGGCCTCCGCGTGCACGGCGGCGATCGCGGCCTGCACCGTGTACGGCCCGGGGACCCCGTGTCCCAGCACCGCGGTGACCAGCGCCGTGCCCTCGGCGATCCGCCCGCCGTCCCAGCGCGTCCGGTCCTGCTCGGCCAGCGGGACGAGCGCGCCGTCGGGACCGGTGCGGGCCGCGCGCCGCGCGTCGGTGAGCAGCATCAGCGCGAGCAGCCCCGCCGCCTCGCCGTGCTCGGGCGCCCCGTCGAGGGCGGCCACGAGCACCCGGGCGAGCCGGACCGCCTCGTCGGCGAGGTCCGCGCGGTGCAGGGTCGCGCCGGCGCTCGCGGTGTGGCCCTCGGTGAACACGACCGACAGCACGGCGAGCACCGCGGGCACCCGCTCGCGGCGGGCCGCGGCGTCGGGGACGGTGAAGCCGCGGCCGAGTGCGGAGAGCTTCGCCTTGGCCCGGCTGATCCGCTGGGCCACGGTGGGCTCGGGCAGGAGCAGTCCGCGGGCGATCTCCGCCGTCGTCAGGCCGCCGACCGCCCGCAGCGTGAGCGCCACCTGGCTCGGTACCCGCAGCGCGGGGTGGCAGCAGAGCAGGAGCAGGGCCAGGGTGTCGTCGCTCCCGACGGCCTCGCCCACGGCGTCGCGGTGGACATCGGCCTCCTCCCGGCGACGGCGGGCGGTGTCGCGCCGGTACGCCTCCACCAGCCGCCGGGTCGCGACCGTGACCAGCCAGCCGGCCGGGTTGTCGGGCACCCCGTCGGCGGCCCACGTCCGCGACGCCGCGAGCAGCGCCTCCTGCAGGGCGTCCTCGCACGCGTCGAAGTCGCGGTGGCGTCGCACGAGAACCCCGAGCGCGGTCGGGGCGGCGTCGCGGAGGACCTCGACGGCGATCACAGGTCCCAGCCGGACATGTCGAGGACCGGGCGCACCTCCACGAGCCCCCAGACCGCGTCCGGGACCCGGGCGGCGATCTCCTCGGCGCGCGCGGCGTCCGCGACGTCCACCAGGTAGAAGCCCGCGAGGTGCTCCTTGGTCTCGGCGAACGGGGCGTCGGCCACCACGGGGCGACCCTCGGCCGTCGACACCCACCGGGCGAGCGCGGGGTCGGCCAGCCCCTCGGAGACCACGAGCTCGCCGGACCCGGCGAGTTCGCGGGTGAGCGCCACGTGGTCGACGCCGAAGCGGGCCCGCTGCTCGGGGGTCAGGGCCTCCCAGCGCTGCGCGAAGTGCGGGTTCGAGTGCAGCAGGATCATGAACTTCACGACGACGGGTCCTTCCTCCGGGAATCCTCTGCCGTCCTGTCGAGACGGAGGACCCGGTCTCGACACCGGGGTATGAGCAACCACGAGATTCTCGCCGTCCTCGCCGAGTACCAGGCCGCGGTCGCCGCGGGCGACGCCGGGCGGGCGATGGCCACCGTCGCCGAGCGGCCGGTCGTGTTCGACCTCGCCCCGCCGCTGGTCCAGCACAGCGGGGTCACCGAGCTGGCCGCCTGGATCGCCTCCTTCACCGTCCCACCCGTCCTGACCCACCACGACCCGGTGGTGCACGCGGACGGCGACGTCGCGTTCGTGCATGCCCTGACGTCGATGACCGGCGACAAGGGCGGGACGTTCACGCTGTGGTTCCGGTCCACGATCGGACTGCGTCGCACGGCCGGACGGTGGTTCGTCGTCCACCAGCACGAGTCGGTGCCGTTCCACATGGACGGGTCGTTCCGCGCGGCGGTGGATCTGGCCCCGGAGGTCGTTGTGTGACGTGCGCGTGACGGGCACAGTGGGGACACCTGGAGGACAACGACGTCCTGGAGCGCCCGATGCATCCCGCCACACCCGACCCCACGCCGCTCACCGGCCAGGAGCAGGCCGTCCTCGCGACGATCTCCGACCACGAGCACCGCACCGACGCCCGGTTCGCCGACGCGCTCGCGGTCGGCGTGCTCCCGGTCCGCCGGCATCCGTGGCGCACCACGGCGCTGGCGCTCACGGGGGTCGGGGTGCTGGCGGCGGCCCCGCTCGTGCTCCCGTCCGCGTACGTCCTGGCCGTCGCGGCGGTGGCGCTGCTCGTCGTCGTGCCCACCGGGCTGGTGATCTGGGCGATGCGCCAGGGCCACGTCGACCCCGACGTCCACGGGCCGGTCTGACCCGGGTCGGAGCAGCTCAGCCCAGCGCGGCCATCGCCCTGGAGATCCGCTGCTCGGAGATCGGGCCCGCGGTGCCCACCTCCTGGGCGAACTTGCTGACCCGCAGCTCCTGGCACATGGCGGCCACCGCGTCCCACCCGTCGCGGTCGAACGTGCGGGGTTCCTGCGCCGCGGCTCGACGACGGGTGCGGTAGGCCGTCTCGACGGCGTGGACCTCGGCCATGAGCTCGGCGTCCCGGCGCGGCGCCTCGGCGAGCTTGTCCAGTCGCTTCGCCGCGGCCCGTAGCCAGCGGGCGACGTCGGGCAGGCGGGTCACGCCCCAGCGGGTGACGAACCGACCGCCGACCAGCGTCGACAGCTGGTCCCGGACGTCCTCCAGGGCGGGGTCGAGCAGCCCGCTGCCCGGACGGGACCGGAGCCGGTCGAGCGCCCCGCGGACGACGCCGGCCTCGGCGAGCACCGTCTCGGCGCGGGTGAGCACCTCCGCGGCACCCGCGGGCAGCCGGGCGGCGACGTCGCCGCGCAGCTTCTCGAACGCCGACGCCGTCCACACCGGGCCCTTGAGCGCGACCACGAGCCCGTCGACGGCGGCGGCCACGCAGTCGTCGGCGAGGTCGGCGACGCCCGTGTAGTCGGACTCGGCCATCGCGCTCTTCAGCCGCAGCGTGGCGCGGTTGTCCAGCGAGCGGACCAGGGACCGCGCGGGGGAGGAGACCGACCGCAGCAGGAGCCGACGGGTTCCCGCGCGCATCGCGTCCCGGGCCTCGAACGCGGAGTCGAACACCCCGACCCCGACCGTCGACCCCTCGTCCACGAGGGCGAGGTGCGCGGTCACGGTGCCGCCGGCGCGGGACTGCTCCCGGGTCCGCGGCAGGTCCCCGATCTCGGCGAACGACGTCAGCCCGCGCCGCTCCAGGCCGTCGGCGACCTTCGCGACGGCGGCCTTCGTCTCCTGCGCGTAGCGGCGCCGCAGGGCCCCGAGGTCGCCGCCCGAGGCGACCGGTGACCCGTCGTCGCGCACCACGGAGAACGTCAGGCGCAGGTGCGACGGCAGGCCCGCGACGTTCCAGGCGTCGGTGGGCACGTCGACGCCGGCGAGCCGCTTGACGGCCTCGGTGAGCGCGCGCAGCAGGGACTCGCCCTCGGCGGGCCGCCGGTCGGCGGCGAGCCGCGCGAGCAGCGCACGCGCCGTGTCGGGCGCGGGGACGAGCGATCGGCGCAGCGGCTTGGGCAGCGTGCGGATCAGCGAGGTGAGCAGTTCCTCGCGCAGCCCGGGGACCTGCCACGCGAGGTCCTCCGCGCGGACCTGCCCGAGCACCGCCAGCGGCACGGTGACGGTGACGCCGTCGGTGTCGGTGCCCGGTTCGAACGCGTAGGACAGTGGGAGGGTGAGGCCGCCGGCCTGCCAGGAGTCGGGGAACGACCCGGCGTCGGGAGCCTCGTGGGCGAGCAGCGTGCCGGGGTCGAGGTCGAGCAGCCGCGGGTTGCGCCGCGACTCCTTCTGCCACCACCGGTCGAAGTGGCGTACCGAGACGACCGACGCGGGGACCCGCTCGTCGTAGAACCGGTAGAGGGTCTCCTCGTCGACGAGCAGCTCCCGGCGGGCGCGCCGCTCCAGCTCCGCGACCCGCTCGATCTCGGCGGCGTTTCGGCGCACGAACTCGTGGCGGGTGCTCCAGTCGCCCTCGACGAGGGCGTGCCGGAGGAACAGCTCGCGGGAGAGCTCCGGGTCGATCCGGCCGAAGTCCACGCTGCGGTCCATCGCGAGCGGGACCCCGAACAGCGTGACCCGCTCCGTGGCCACGGCGGACCCGCGGCGCTTGGACCAGCGCGGCTCGGAGTAGGTGCGGGTGACGAGGTCGCCCGCCGCCTCCTCCGCCCAGCGGGGGTCGATCCCGGCGACGGTGCGCGCCCAGAGGCGGGAGGTCTCGACCAGCTCGGCGGCCATGACGAACGTCGGGGGCCGCTTCGCGAGCGACGACCCCGGCCAGATCGTGAACCGGGCGCCGCGGGACCCCTCGAACTCGGTGATCGGGCGCCGCTTCGGTCTCGGCTGCCCCTGCTTGGGCTTCGGTGGCTCGAGGGCGAGGCCGAGCTGGGAGAGCAGGCCGGTGAGCAGGGCCTGGTGGACGCGGTCGGCGAGATCCTTGGTGATCTCCTCCGACGGCTGGTTGCGGGTGAGCCCGAGTTCGTCGGTCAGCTGCCGGAGCTGCGCCGCGAGGTCCTGCCACTCCCGGATCCGCAGGAAGTTCAGGTACTCCGCCGCGCACTGCTTCCGGAACCGGTTCCCGGTGAGCTCCTTGCGCTGGGTGCGGATGTGCTCCCAGAGGTGCAGCCACGACAGGAAGTCCGAACGCGGGTCGGCGAAGCGGGCGTGCGCGGCGTCGGCCTCGGCGGTCTTCTCGGTCGGCCGTTCGCGGGGGTCCTGCGCGGAGAGCCCGGCCGCGATGACGGTGACCTCGTGCAGACAGCCGAGCTGGTCGGCGGCCAGGATCATGCGGGCGATGCGGGGGTCGACCGGCAGGCGCGCCAGCGAGCGCCCGATGTCGGTGAGCCGGGTGGCGTCGCCGTCGACGATCGCGCCGAGCTCGGTCAGCAACCGGACGCCGTCGCGGACCGCGCGGGTCTCCGGCGGGTCGACGAACGGGAACTCCTCGACCGGGCCGAGCTTGGCCCCGGCCATCTGCAGGATGACCGAGGCCAGGTTGGTGCGCTGGATCTCGGGGTCGGTGAACTCCGGCCGCGCGTCGAAGTCGTCCTCGGCGTAGAGCCGGATGCAGATGCCGTCCGCGACGCGGCCACACCGGCCCGCACGCTGGGTGGCCGACGCCTGGGAGATCTTCTCGATCGGCAGCCGCTGCACCTTCGTGCGCTGGCTGTAGCGGGAGATGCGCGCGTAGCCGGGGTCGATGACGTAGCGGATGCCGGGCACCGTCAGCGAGGTCTCGGCGACGTTCGTGGCGAGGACGATGCGGCGTCGGCTCGAACGGCCCGGCTCGAACACCCGGTGCTGCTCGGCGGCCGAGAGCCGGGCGTAGAGCGGCAGCACGTCGAGCGGGTCGGTGGGGCTCTCGGGCAGCGCGTTCAGGGCGTCGGCGGTGTCCCGGATCTCCCGCTCGCCCGCGAGGAACACGAGGACGTCGCCCGGGCCCTCGCGCCGCAGCTCGGTCACGGCGTCGACGATGCCGTCGAGCTGGTCGCGCTCCTCCGCCCCCGGCTCGTCGGGGTCGACCAGCGGCTCGTAGCGGATCTCCACCGGGAACGTGCGCCCGGAGACCTCGATGATCGGGGCGTCGCCGAAGTGCGCGGAGAAGCGCTCCGGGTCGATCGTCGCCGAGGTGATGATCACCTTGAGGTCGGGGCGGCGGGGCAGCAGCTGCGCGAGGTACCCGAGCAGGAAGTCGATGTTGAGGCTCCGCTCGTGGGCCTCGTCGATGATCAGCGTGTCGTAGCGGCGCAGCAGCCGGTCCTGCTGGATCTCGGCGAGCAGGATGCCGTCGGTCATCAGCTTGACCAGCGTGTCCTCGCTCGCCCGACTGGTGAACCGGACCTGGTAGCCGACGACGTCGGAGTCGGTCGTGCCCAGCTCCTCGGCGACCCGCTCGGCGACCGTGCGGGCCGCGATCCGGCGCGGCTGGGTGTGGCCGATGGTGCCGGTGACGCCCCGGCCGAGCTCGAGGGCGATCTTCGGCAGCTGCGTCGTCTTGCCCGACCCGGTCTCCCCGGCGACCACCACGACCTGGTGGTGTTCGAGCGCTTCCTTGATGTCGTCGACGCGCGCCGAGATCGGCAGCTGCTCGGGGTAGGAGACCGTCGGGACCGACGCCCGGCGTCGTTCCAGGCGCTGCTCGGCGCGCTCGACGTCGCCGGTGATCTTCCCGAGCGTCCCGGCCCGCTTCTCCTCGTCGTCGATCCGCCGCGCCCCGTCGAGCCGACGGGCGAGCCGGTGGGAGTCGGCGCCGCCGAGCGCGCGCACGCGTCGCTGCAGCTCGGGGAGGTCGGCGGTGGGGGTGGTCGCTGTGGTCACTCCGGTCCCGGGGTCGATCGGTGCTGTCGACTCTCCATTGTCCCCCGCGGCGCGAGTGCTTTCCCGACGACGGGTCAGAAGGTGAGCTTGAACCCGACGTGGCTCGCGGCGAACCCGAGCCGCTCGTAGAACCGGTGCGCGTCGGTCCGCTCGACCGCACTCGTGAGCTGCACGAGCCCGCAGCCCCGCCGTCGGGACTCGTCCACCGCCCACCCGATCATCCAGGCCCCGACCCCGCGCCCACGCTGCGACGCGGCGACGTGCACCGCCTCGATCTGCCCCCGCCACGCTCCACGCCGTGCGAGGCCGGGCAGGAACGAGAGCTGGAGGGTCCCGACGACGGGTCCCGGGTCCTCGACGGCCACCACCAGCAGCTGCGCGGGGTCGGCGTCGACCGCGGCGAACGCCCACTCGTAGTCGGTCAGGTCGCCCTCGCCGGAGTCGCCGCGGGCCGCGGAGACCGGGTCGGCGCCGAAGAGCGCCGCGAGGGCGGGGACGTCCGTTCCGCGGGCCTGACGCAGGGTCACCCGATGCTTACCGAACTCATACCGCGCGAGGACCTCGGTCGGCATATTGTCCTTTCAAGTGTTCTGTTCGCGGATCTCCGGGTATGCGAACCCATCCTGGCGACGAGGGGGAACCCACTGATGGCTCACACGACGGACACGGTGCCGGCGCAGCGGACGTCCGATCCGATCCTGACGGCGGTCCGCGTGTTCGCGGTGCTCACGGTCGTCAACCTGCTCTGGCAGTTCATCTCCGCGGGGGAACTGGTCAACCGTCCGGTCGACGACGCCTTCGAGGCCTCCCATGCGGCCGGGGCGATCGTGCTCCACGTGCTGTCGGGCATCGCCATGATCGCCGCCTTCGCCCTGTGGCGGCTCCGCGGCGCGGCCCTCTGGCCGGCCGTCGTCGCCCTGCTCGTGTTCGTGCTGTCGTTCGTCCAGGCCTACTACGGCGGACGCTCGACGCTCTGGATCCACGTCCCCGGCGCCATGATCCTCACGATCGGCGCGGTGGCCGTCGCCTCGTGGGCGTTCCTGCCCGCGGCGCGGAGGTGCTGAGCCCCCGGAGATCGTTGCGCAGGCTTAGCGATCTCCTCCCCGGGGAACGTGATCGAGGTTACGGTCGCGGGCGCGGAGGTGCGGGATGGCCGGCAGGTCGGATCGGGGTGTGCTCGGACGGGCGGGCCTGAGGCTCGCACACGAGGTGCTCCACCGCGTCGAACCGGTGATGGGCCGGCTGGTGCACCCGCAGCGCCTGCCGTGGCTCGGGCGCCTGCCGGCGATGCCCGAGACGGGGAACCTGCGCTCGCCCGCCCGGCCCTGGGGCCCCGTCGTGGGGGCGGTTCCCGCGGAGCTGCGGACCCAGCCCGGGATCGGACGGGTTCCCGACGACGAGGACCGCGCCGCCCGGGAGCGCCCGCTGCACTCGTTCTTCGCCCTGCACGCGGACGCGGTGTCGGTGGTGTCGGGGTACCTGTGGCCCGCGCTGGTCTCGGTGGCGCCGCGGCTCGTGCGCTCGACGCAGCAGCTCGTCGCGTCGCGCGCCGAGCCGGTCGGTCCGCGCGCCGACGAGGACCCGGCGGCCCTGTCGGCGGCCCTGCGGGCGGAGGCCGCGACCCTGGGTGTCTCGGCGGTCGGGGTCACCGGGTACGACCCGCGCTACCAGTTCGCGGAGTACGTCACCGGGGACGAGGTGGGCGACCGGGTGATCGTGTGCATCCTCGAGCAGAACCACGCCGCGACCCAGAACATCCCGTCCGAGCGCTCCGAGCAGGCCGCCCTGTCGACCTACGCCCAGCTGCAGGACCGGTTGGTGGGCCTCACTCGCTGGTTGCACGCCCGCGGGTACTCCGCGCGGGCCGAGACCTACATCGGGGAATCGATGTTCATCCAGTACGCGGTGGCCGCCGGGCTGGGCCAGCTCGGGCTCAACGGCCAGCTGCTCACCCCGCACGCCGGATCACGGTGCCGGATCAACGTCATCCACACCGACGCGCCGCTGCCGTTCGACGCCCCGGTCGACTACGGGCTGGAAGGCGTCTGCGACCGCTGCCAGGCGTGCGTGCGCCGGTGTCCGGTCGGTGCGATCCCGGCGCAGCGGCGGGAGCACCGGGGCATCGTCAAGGCGAAGCTCAACACCAAGCGGTGCCTCCCGATCGTCACGCAGGCGGCGGGATGCTCGGTGTGCATGAAGGTGTGCCCGGTGCAGGCCTACGGGTTGCCGGCGGTCCTCGACGAGTACGAGCGTTCCGGGGAGATCCTCGGCACGCACACGGACGCGCTCGAGGGCTACGACTGGCCGCTCGACGGCCGGCACTATCCGCCCGGGGAGAAGCCGCACGTCCCCGCGGCGGTGGTCCGACCGGCGGGGTACGAGTTCGACCCCGACCGGGTCGACCCGCCGTCGGGATATCCGGTGCTGGGCTAGGGAGGTGCGCTCCGCGCCCGTGAGTACTCCGTGTCCCAGCACGGATGACCACCCACGGGACGCGGTCACCTCCGCTTCGCGCTGATCACTCCCGTGTTGAACCCGGCGAGGTGCAGGCCGCCGTGGAACCGGGCGTGCTCGACCTTGAGGCAGCGGTCCATCACGACCGTCAGCCCGGCCTCCTCGCCGCGGCGGGCGAGGGCCTCGTCGTAGAGCCCGAACTGCAGCCAGAAGGTCGTGGCGCCGACGGCGATCGTCTCGTCCAGCACGCCGCCCAGGTCCTCGGGGCGACGGAAGACGTCGACGAGGTCGGGGACGATCGGGAGCTCGGCCAGCGAGGGCCAGACCGGCTTCCCGAGGATTTCGGTGGCGTTCGGGTTGACGAAGTAGACGTCGAAGTCGGTGCTCGACAGCAGGTAGGTCGCGACGAAGTTCGACGCCCGGGCCGGGTTCGCCGAGGCGCCGACCATGGCGACCGTCCTGGTCTCCCGCAGGATCTGCTGCCGGTCGAGTGCGGTGGGTCCGTCCCAGCCCATCAGGCCTCCTTCGTGGCGACGGTCAGGGCCTGGTCGAGGTCCCAGAGGATGTCGTCGACGTCCTCGATCCCGACGCTGATGCGGATCAGGTCGGGCCGGACGCCGCCCTCGCGCAGCTGGTCCTCGGAGAGCTGCTGGTGGGTGGTGGACGCCGGGTGGAGCACGAGCGTGCGCGCGTCACCGATGTTCGCGAGGTGGCTGCACAGCTGCACCGACTCGATGAACGTCCGGCCGGCGTCGCGCCCGCCGCGGACCCCGAAGGCGAACACCGCGCCCGGGCCCTGCGGCAGGTAGTGCCGGGCCCGTTCGTAGTGCGGGTGGCTGGGCAGGCCGGAGTAGCGGACCCAGTCGACGCGGTCGTCGGCCTCGAGCCACTCCGCGACCCGCTGGGCGTTCGCGACGTGCGCGGCCATCCGCTGGGGCAGCGTCTCCACGCCCTGCAGCAGCAGGAACGCCGAGTGCGGGGACAGCGAGGCGCCGATGTCCCGCAGCTGCTCGCTCCGCAGCTTCGTCAGGAACCCGTACTCCTGGAAGTTGCCCCACCAGGAGAGCCCGCCGTAGGACGGGATCGACTCGGTCATCTGCGGGAAGTTCCCGTTGCCCCAGTCGAAGCGGCCGGACTCGCACACGACGCCGCCGAGCGTCGTGCCGTGGCCGCCGATGAACTTCGTCGCCGAGTGGATGACGATGTCGGCGCCGTGCTCCATCGGCCGGCACAGGAAGGGCGTGGCCGTGGTGGCGTCGATGATGAGCGGGATCCCCGCCTCGTGGGCGATGGCCGCGAGTGCCTCGACGTCGGTGACCTCGCCGGAGGGGTTGGTGACCATCTCGGCGAAGACGAAGCGCGTCTCCGGTCGGATCGCGGCGCGGAAGGCCTCCGGGTCGTCGCCCGCCACGAAGGTGGTGTCGACCCCGAAGCGGCGCAGCGTGACGTCGAGCTGGGTGACCGTGCCGCCGTAGAGGCTGGCGGCGCTGACGACGTGGTCGCCCGCCCCGGCCAGGCACGCGAAGGTGAGGAACTCGGCGGCCTGCCCGGAGGCGGTGGCGACCGCCCCGAGGGCGCCCTCGAGGCTCGCGATCCGCTCCTCGAAGGCCGCGACCGTGGGGTTCGCGATCCGGCTGTAGATGTTGCCGTACTTCTGCAGGGCGAACAGGTTCGCCGCGTCCGCGGTGTCCTCGAAGACGAAGCTCGTTGACTGGTAGATCGGGACCGCCCGGGCGCCGACCGACGAGTCGGGCACCGCGCCGGCATGGACCGCGCGCGTGGCGAAGCCCCAGGGTCGTTCCGCGTTCTCCACGTCCGCCGTTCTACACGCCCGGACCGCGCCCGTCAGCGCGGATCGATCACGGTCACCGCGGGACGGCGCGGGCCGCGAAGTACTCGCTCGACGGCTTCCGGAACAGCAGGACCAGGTACCCGATCAGCAGCACGGCGGTGACCAGCTGGAGGATCGAGGGGACGCCGCCGGCGGCCACGGGCACCGGGGCCACGAGCGAGGTGACGGCACCGCCGAGCGAGAACAGGATGCCGACGCCGGCCAGGATCGCGGTGGTGATGCGGGCCCAGTTCGCCCCGGCGCGGACTCGGAGCCCGAACCAGAGGAAGACACCCGCCAGCACCACGGTGACGACGAGGCCGACCACGGACGCGATGGTCGTCGCCGAGCCGATGTTCTGCATCGCCTGCTGCTGGGCCTCGGGCGGGAGGCCGAGGCTGTCGAAGTACGCGGCGTAGTCCGCGGCCGACGGTGGGAAGAGCACACCGAGCAGCTGCGCGATGACGTACAGCGCGAGCGCGGCGCACCAGAGCAGGAACGCCGTCCGCACCGACGACGGCTCGGGCGGAGGCGTCCCCCAGCCCGGCTGCGGGACCCCGGCCCCGGGCGGTCCCTGCGTGGGCATCGGTTGCTCGGGCTGACCGTAGGGCGGCTGCTGGGGCTCGCCCGGTCCGAACGGTGCGTTCACACGACGTAAGCTAGATCACTCCGCGGCTTCCTGGGCGCGCTTCTCGTCGGATTCCGACTGCTCGTCGAGGATTTCCTCGCGGGCCTGGGCGATGAGGCTCCGGACGGTGTCGTCCTGCGGCTCGGTCATGGGTCCAGGCATACCCGTTCGAGCGCCGTCCGCACATCGATCACGGATCTCCCGTGCGGGTGACACGTGCGGCAGGCCCGGATGCGCGAGGAGGTGCCCGGCGTGCCACGGGCGGACGCCTCAGCCGTCCAGTCCCAACCGGGACGCGATGACCTCGTCCATGATCTCGTTCGTCCCGCCGCCGATGCCCAGGATCCGGGCGTCGCGGTAGTGCCGTTCCACCTCGACCCCGTGCAGGTACCCGGCACCGCCGTGGAGCTGGACGGCCTGGTCGACGACCCAGTCGCACGCCTCGACGGCCTGGTTCTTGGCCATCGCCAGCTCGGTGACGACCTCCCCGCCGGCCTCCCAGCGCAGGAACACGTCGCGCACGTAGGTCCGGGCGACGGTCGCGCGGCGGGCCATCTGCGCGATCCGGTGCCGGACGACCTGACGGGTGGCCAGCGGCGCGCCGAACGTCTCGCGCTGCCGTGCCCACGCGATCGTCAGCTCCACGCAGCGCTGCGCGGTCGCGGACGCCTGCACGGCGAGCGAGAGCCGCTCGGACCCGAAGCGCTCCATGATCTGCCGGAAGCCGCTGCCCTCGGGCCCGACGAGGTTCGAGGCCGGGACGCGTACCTCGTCGAGCGAGATCGTCGCGGTGTCCGAGCAGTGCCAGCCCATCTTGCGCAGCGCCGTCCGGTGCACGCCGGGGCGGTCGGTCTCGATCACCAGCAGCGACACCCCGCGGTGACCGGGGCCGCCGGTCCGCACCGCCGTCGTCACGAAGTCCGCGCGGGTGCCGGAGGTGATGAAGGTCTTGGCGCCGGTGACCACGTAGTCGTCGCCGTCGCGGACCGCGCGGGTGGTGATGGCGGCGACGTCCGAGCCGGTGCCGGGCTCGGTGATGCCGAGCGAGCCGATCAGCTCGCCGCGCAGGGTCGGCCGCACGAACCGGTCGACGAGCTCGGGAGAGCCGTGGAGCGCGATGTGCGGCGCGGCGATGCCGTGGGTGAACAGGCCGGCGACCAGCCCGCTCGACCCGCCCGCGAGGATCAGCTCCTCGGTGACGGTCGCGCTGTCGAGGTGCCCGCCCTCGCCGCCCGCCGCCTCCGGGAAGCCCAGGGCGAGCAGACCCAGCTCCCCCGCCCGCCGGTGCAGCTCCCGCGGCAGCGCGCCCGCGTCCTCCCACTCCGGCAACGACGGGACGACCTCCCGCTCGGTGAACCGGCGGACCAGCGCGCGCAGCTCGCGGCGCTCCTCGGTGTCCCAGGGGCGGGTCTGCAGGGTCGCCGTCACCCGCCGCACTCTGCCCGCCCGCACCGCCGGTCCTCAAGGTCGTCACCGGCGCGCGGCGCGCAACAGGCGGACGAACGCCCACGGCAGGCCGACGAGCACGGTGACCACCCCGACGGCCGTCCCGACCAGCAGGCCCGGCCCGGCGCGCCCGGTGAGGGCCGCGACACCGAGCCACACCCCGAGGGGCAGCGCGAGGACGGCCGGCCAGACGAGCGTCCCCAGCCACTTCTCGGCGGCGCCCCAGCGCGGCCCGGCCCAGAGCATCACGACCCCGGCGAACCAGCCCAGGAACGGCACGAGGAAGCCGCCGAGGATGAGCAGCAGGACGGCGGTGACGGTGTAGCCCTCGCTCTGCGCGGGCCGGCAGCGGGTCGGCTCGGCGACGACGGTCATCGGGTTCTCCTCGATCTCGTGTTCGTGGACGGGATCGAGGCTGCCGCCCGCGCCGCGGCGGGTCATCGGACCGTGGGTGGAGATCCGTCGTCGGGAACTCCACCGATCGGACGAGGCCCGCCGTGGCGCGGGAGGTCAGGTCGTCGGCGCCACCGACGCGTTCCGGCGCATCGCCCAGTAGACCGTGGCCGAGACCAGGAAACCGACCTCGAACGCGATGTCCCCGATCTGCGGCACCGCCTGCGCCACGAACCCGGTGAAGGACACCTGGTTGGAGAACAGCACGATCGAGATCACGATCCCGCTGAGCATCGCGATCGGGCCCGCGGCGTTGCGGTGGGTGGTGTCGAACAGCAGCGCCTCGCCCGACCCGCGGCGCAGGTACCAGTCGACGAACACGACGGCGAGCCACGGGCCGATCCAGTAGGCGATGATCAGCAGGAAGCCCTCGTAGGCCTCGCCCGCGTCGGCCAGGCCGGTCAGCGCGACGACGAAGCCGAGGACCCCGAACACACCGACGGCCAGCGCCCGGCGCAGCGTCAGGGGCAGCTTGATCCCGAGCGCGACGAACGACATGGCGCCGGAGTAGATGTTGATCGCGTTCGCGGCGACGGCCCCGACCGCGATGCAGAGCAGCGTCAGCGCGGCGAGCCAGCCCGGCAGGTGCTCGGTGAACGCGGCCGTGGGCGAGGCCTCCGGGTCGCTCGCGATCGTCGCGGAGGCGGCGCCCACGATCTCGAGGATCACGCACGGCACGAACACGCCGAGTCCCGCGGCCACGCCGACCGCCCGCGGGCTCGAGTCCGCGGGCAGGTAGCGGGTGTAGTCGGTGGCGTACGGGTTCCACCCCGCGGCGTAGCCGAAGGTGGCGCCGACGGTGAGCAGGAAGCCCGCGACCGGGCCGGCGGGCTGGCCGTCGGTCGGGGTGAACGACGGGTCGACCTGGGTCAGGATGACCACGGACGTGATCGCGAAGACCACGGCCAGCACCGGGAGCACGACCTTCTCGAAGCCGTGGATGAGGTTGTGGCCGAGCAGCGCCACGCCGATCTGGACCGCCGCCACGATCAGCAGGCCGAGCCAGGCCGGCATGCCGGTCAGGGTCGAGAGGGCGAGCGCGCCGGAGACGCTGTTCACCGCGAACCAGCCGATGCCCCCCACGATCGCGTTCAGCCCGGCCGGCAGCGCGTTCCCGACGAAGCCGAACCCGAGCCGGGACAGCACCATCATCGGGACGCCCGCGGCCGGGCCCCGCGCGGAGAGCAGGCCGTGGGTGAGCGACCCGAGCGCGGTCCCGACCACGATCCCGAGGACGGCGCCCCAGAAGCCGAGGCTGAAGGCGCTGACCGCGAGCACCCCGACGAAGATCGTGGCGAACTCGAGGTTGGGCGAGCACCACGTCCAGAACAGCTGGCGGGGCTGCCCGTGCCGCTCCGAGAGCGGGATGAACTCCGCGCCGCCGGGCTCGACGGCGACGACACGGTCGCCGTAGACCCCGTCCCGCAGGACGACGTCGCTGGGCTCCTCGACGATGGACACTCCGGCCTCCCTCAGGGGCTGACGGTGATGGCGGCGAGCTTGTCCGCCAGGTAGTCCGCGGCCCGGACGGGCGGCGCGGCGGTGTGCCCGACGGGCGGGCCGAGGGACTCGACGACGGTGTGCGGGTCCAACTCGTGGAAGTGGACGAGGCTGACGAGGTCCTCGTCGGGGGCGCTCGCCTGGGGTGGCAGCACGCGGTGCCGGGTCGAGCGCCACCGCTCCCCGGTCCAGCGGGAGAGCAGGTCGCCGACGTTGATCGTGAAGGCGCCCTCGACGTACGGGGCGTCGACCCACGTGCCGTCCATGTCGACCTGCAGGCCCCCCGCGCCGGGCTCGCGGTCGAGCACCGTGAACGTGCCGAAGTCGGTGTGCGGCCCGATGCGGAACTGGTCCTCCCCGGGTGGGCCGACCTCGGTCAGCGGCGGGTACCGGTTGACGTTGAGGGTGTAGCTGGGGTGCCGGGCGTGGCGGGTGAAGTGGTCGGCGGGCAGGCCGAGCCCGACGGCGCCGATCTCGAGCAGCCGGTCCGCGACCGTCCGCATCCGCGTCATGTGCGCCTCGAGCTCGCGCTGCAGCTCCGGGACCTCGGTGGGCCACACGTTCGGGGCGAACCACACCGCGTCGATCTCCGGGTCGCCGGTCGGGCGGTCGGCGCCGACGGTCCACGACTCCTTGAGGTCCGGCGGCCCGGCCACCCCCTCGGCCGCGGCGTTGGCCTCGGCGCCCGGTCCGAGGTAGCCGTGCCCGCCGACGGTCACGGCGTACCGCGCCTTCACCGCGGGCGGCAGGGCGAAGAAGGCGCGCGCCGCCGCCCGGGCCGCCCGCGGTCCGCCGTCCGGCACACCGTGGCCCGTGACCAGCACGAACCCGGCGGTCCGCAGGGCCTCGTCGAGGGCCTTCCCGACGGCGGCGGTGGGCCCGTCGGCGATGTCGACCAGCGGGATCACTCCGGCCCCCCGATGTCCTCGAGCCAGGTGTCGGGCTGCTCGGACTCGAACCGGCTCATCAGCTCGGCGCACTCCGGGTCGTCCAGCACCGTCACCGACACGCCGTGCTCGGCGAGCCACGCGTGCTGCCCGCCGAAGGTGCGGGCCTCGCCGACGACCAGGTGCGGGATGCGGAACTGCCGGATCAGCCCGGCGCAGAAGAAGCAGGGCGAGAGCGTGGTGACCATCGTCGTGCCCGCGTAGTCGGGGCGTCGGCCCGCCGCGCGGAAGGCCGCGGTCTCGCCGTGCGTGGCGGGGTCGCCGTCCTGCACGCGGCGGTTGTGGCCCGCGCCGAGCAGTTCGCCGTCGGGACCGAAGAGGGCGGCGCCCACGGGCACGCCGCCCTGTTCGTAGCCCGCGCGCGCCTCACGGAGCGCGACGGCGAGCATCTCGGACGGGTCAGGCACGGGGTGCAGCGTCATCTGTCCGATCTTCCCGGAGGTGACATCGACGTTAAGTGTCGGCCGAACGGGGAGGCGTCACACGTTCGGATGACGGTGGCGGTCCGCTTGCACCCGACGCGTGCAGACCGCCACGGTCAGGCCGCGGCGCCGACCGGCTCCGGCGACACGACGCGTCGGGTGCGGAGCATCGCCCAGCCGGTCATGGCGGCGGCGAGGACGGTCAGCAGGGTGCCGGCGAGCAGTGCGGCGCCGTGGAACTCCGCGGACTGCGCCGGGCTCCAGGCGGTCGCCGTGATCGTGCCGGTGAAGAGGGCGGCGATGACCGTCCCGGCGAGGGCCACGCCCGTGCCGGAGGTGATCTCGGTGGCGGTGTCCGAGAGTGCGGCGCCGATCGTGGTGCGGTTGGCGGGCAGGCCCTGCAGGACGTTGACCATGGCGACCACGCCGGCGACCCGGAGGCCGGCCGCGACGAGGGCGAGGGCGAGGGCCACGCCGACGTAGGTGGCGGTGCCGAGGGCGGTGTAGAGGGCGAGGCCGACGACGATCGCACCCGCGCCGAGTCCGGCGGCGCGGTGGATGCCGACCCGCTGGACGAGGGGGTTCACGAGCGGACCGGTCGCGAGGAGCACGGCGACCTGCGGGAGCATCCCGAGCGCCGCCGCGGCGGGCGGCCAGCCCCACGCGAACTGCAGCTGGAGGGTGACGAGGTAGCCGAGGCCCGCCGTCGCCAGCCCGGCGGCGGCCTTGTAGGCGAGGCCGCCGGAGACGAGCGGCCGGGCGACGAGGCCCAGGTCGAGCAGCGGGTGGCGCGCCGCGCGCTGGCGGACGACGAAGCCGACCGCCGCGAGGACGGCGGCCGTGGCCGCGACCCACGGCCACGGGGACCGCGCGCCGGACTCGACGAACAGGGTGGGCGCGACGAGCGCGAGGACGACGGTGGCGGTGCCGAGCGCGGCGCCGGGGAGGTCGAGCGGGACGCGGTGCAGGTCGGCGGGGTCGTCGGCGGCGATGCCGC
Organism: Actinomycetospora sp. NBRC 106378; assembly: GCF_030269685.1. Lineage (GTDB taxonomy): Bacteria > Actinomycetota > Actinomycetes > Mycobacteriales > Pseudonocardiaceae > Actinomycetospora. Next base: position 650,586 of record NZ_BSTT01000001.1, on the reverse strand, counting down.
GGCGCACGGCGACGATCGCGAGCACCGCGACCGGCACGTTCACCAGCAGCAGTACCTGCCACGGCGCGACGGCGAGGACGAGGCCGCCGAGGGTCGGGCCGATCGCGAGGCCGACCAGACCGACCGTCGAGATGAGGGTGATGGCCCGGACGCGCAGGCCCTCGTCGTCGAACAGCCGGAACGCGAGGGCGCCGGCGCCGGGGGCGGTCATCGCCGCGGCCGCGCCCATCGTCGCCCGCACGGCCACCAGCTCGGGCGCGGTGGTGACGGCGGCGGTGGCGAGGCTCGCGAGGCCGAGCAGGACGAGGCCGACGGTCATCAGGCGGCGGCGACCGAAGCGGTCCGCGGCCGCGCCGAACACGAGCATGAGGCCGCCGAAGACGACCGAGTAGGCGCCGGTCACCCACTGCAGCCCGGCCGTCGAGGCGGCGAGGTCGCGCCCGATGGTGGGCAGCGCGACCGTGAGCACGGAGTTGTCGAGCATCTCGACGAGGAAGACCGCCGAGAGGCCGGTGAGGGCGAGCCAGGCGCCCCGGAGCGACTGCTGTTCGTCTGACACGAACAGTGTTCTACACACGAACGCTGTTCGTGTCCAGCTACAGTGGGGCCGTGAACGCGCGAGAACGACGGGCCGCGCGCCAGGCGGCCGTCGGCGACCCGGCACCGGCCGTCCGCACCCCCATCACCCCGGACCGCATCGTCGACACCGCGCTGCGGATCGTGGCCGAGGAGGGCTACGAGGCCCTCACCATGCGGCGGGTGGCCACGACGCTCGGGACGGGGCCCGCGTCGCTGTACGCGCACGTCGTCAACAAGGCCGACCTCGACGAGCTGCTCATCGGCCGGCTGTGCGCGGAGATCGTCCCGCCGGAGCCAGACCCCGCGCGGTGGCGCGCGCAGGCCCACGACCTCGCCGCGGCGCTCCGTGACCAGTACCTGCGCTTCCCCGGCATCTCCCGTGCCGCCCTCGCCATGGCCGCGACCGACCTCGCCGTCCTCCGGCTCCAGGAGGGCCTGCTGGGGGTCCTGCTCGCGGGCGACGTCGTCCCGCGCGCCGCGGCCTGGACCGCCGACGCGCTCGTGCTCTACGTCGCCGCCTACTGCCTCGAGCGGTCCGTGGTGGGTCGCGACGACGCCTGGGTGCGTGACCGGTCAGAGCTGGTCGCGCGGTTCGAGGCCCTGCCCGCCGACCGGTTCCCCCACGTCTCCCGGTACGCGGCCGAGCTGACCGCGGGCGAGGGGCACGACCGGTTCGACTTCACCGTCGACCTCCTGCTGGACGGACTCGCCGGCCGGGCGTGAGCTGCGGCGACGGGGGTATCACCGAGGAGTGCCCGAGCTGCCCGAGGTGGAGAGCGCCCGCCAGGTCCTGGAGAAGGCGCTCGACCGCACCATCACCGACGTCGACGACACCGACGAGTACGTGTGCCGCCCGCACAAGCCCGGCGAGATCGCGAAGGCCCTCGTCGGCGGGAGGCTGACGGCGGCGAAGCGGCTCGGCAAGACGATGTGGTGCGAGACGGTCACCGCCGACGGCGAGCCCGGGCCGAACCTCGGCGTGCACCTCGGGATGGGCGGCCGCATCCGCATCACCGGGCCCGACGGCTCCCGCGACTCCGAGTACGCGGGCGGGCTGCCGAAGAAGTCCACCGAGGAGAAGCAGAAGCCGGAGTGGGACCGGGTGACGTTCTTCTTCGACGACGGCGGCACCTTCAAGCTCTTCGACAAGCGCCGCCTCGGGCGCGTCCGCCTGGAGCCCGACCTGGACGTTCTCGGCCCGGACGCCTACGAGATCACCCGCGAGGAGTTCCGCGAGCGGATCGGGAAGGGCACCGCCCCCATCAAGGCGCGGCTGCTCGACCAGGGCGCGATCGCCGGCGTCGGGAACCTCCTCGCGGACGAGACGCTGTGGGAGGCGAAGCTCGACCCGCACACGCCGTCGGGGGAGCTGTCGACCGAGCAGCTCGACGAACTGCGCCGCGTCCTGCGACACGCGACCCGCGAAGCGATCAAGCACGGCGGGGTGCACACCGGCGAGGTCATCCCGCACCGGAAGAAGGACGAGACCTGTCCCCGGTGTGGCGCACCCATGGAGAAGGGCACCGTGGGAAGTCGGACGACGTGGTGGTGCAGCGCCGAACAGGCGTGAACCACCTACGCTCAGCGTCCGGAGCACTGCCGCCGCGGGGAGGACCACCGTGACCACCGGACCGATCAGGATGAACACTCCGCCGCCCGCGGCGTTCACGTTCGCCGAGCTCACGCCCACCGCGTTCCTCGAACGCTCCGAGCACGCCTTCGCCGAGCGCACCGCCATCGTCGACGGCGAGCTCCGGTTCACCTATGCCCAGTTCGCGGAGCGTTCCCGACGGCTCGCGGGGGCGCTCGGGGCGCTGGGCGTCGCGCCCGGCGACCGGGTCGCCGCGCTCGCCACGAACAGCCACGTCATGCTCGAGGCCCACCACGGCGTGCCGTTCGCGGGCGGCGTGCTGGTGCCGCTGAACACCCGGCTCTCGGCCGACGAGCTGACCCACATCGTCAGCCACTCCGGGGCGCGGGTGCTGCTCGCGACCCGCGAGCTCGAGGACATCGCGGAGACGGTCGCCGGGCGGACCGGGGCCGCCCTGCTGGTCGAGGGCGACGAGTACGAGGAGCGCCTCGGGCGGGCCGCGCCGAGCGTGGTCCCGGTCGCCGACGAACGCGGACTCCTCGCCATCAACTACACCTCGGGCACCACGGGCCTGCCCAAGGGCGTGATGTACCACCACCGCGGCGCCTACCTGCAGGCCCTCGCGATGGCCTTCCACCTGCGGCTCGCGCCCGCCTCGCGGTACCTGTGGACGCTGCCGATGTTCCACTGCGACGGCTGGTGCTTCCCGTGGGGCGTGACCGCGGCCGGCGGGACGCACGTCTGCCTGCGCGCGATCGACCCGGACGAGATCTGGCGCCTCCTGCGCGACGAGGGCGTCACGCACTTCTGCGCCGCCCCGACGGTCCTGACGATGATCGCGGGCGGGTCCACCGCGTCGCCGCTCGACCAGCGGGTCACCGTCGCGACCGGGGGCGCCCCGCCGTCGCCGACGCTGCTGTCGCGCATGACGAAGCTCGGCATGGACATCACCCACCTCTACGGGCTCACCGAGACCTACGGACCCGCCGTCGTGAACGACTGGCACCCCGAGTGGGACGACCTCGACGACGACGAGCGGGCGCGTCTGCAGGCGCGGCAGGGCGTGGGCAACGTGGTGGCCGCGCGGCTGCGCGTGATCGCCGAGGACGGGCACGACGTGCCCGCCGACGGCGAGACCCTCGGTGAGCTGGTGGTCCGCGGCAACGACGTGATGCTCGGCTACTACCGCGACGTGGCCGCCACCGCGGCGGTCGACGCGGCCGGGTGGTTCCGCACCGGGGACCTCGGCGTCGTCCACCCCGACGGCTACGTCGAGATCCGTGACCGCTCCAAGGACGTGATCATCTCGGGTGGCGAGAACATCGCGTCGGTCGAGGTCGAGCGGGTGCTCGACAGCCACCCGGCGGTGATCGAGTCCGCCGTGGTCGGGGTGCCCGACGAGCGGTGGGGCGAGATCCCGGTGGCCTACGTGACCGCACGCGAGGAGGTCGACCCGGACGAGCTCGTCGAGCACGTCCGCACCCACCTCGCCCGGTTCAAGGCGCCGAAGCGGATCGTCTTCGGCGACCTGCCCAAGACCTCGACCGGCAAGATCCAGAAGAACGTGCTGCGGGAACGGGAGTCGCAGCCGGTCGAGTAGCTCGGACGAGGGACGGGGTCACGGCCCCGTAACCGTTTCGACGGCGGGATCGACATCGGAGCGTGTCCCGCCGCGTCTGGCTCAGCCTCCTGCTCGCCGTGGTCGTCGCCGTCGGTGGCGGCGCCGCGGCCTGGGCGGTCTCCGCCCCGGCCGGGGCGGTCGGGCACGACGTCTCCTACCCGCAGTGCGGCACCGCGCTCCCGACGACCGGTCGGTTCGGCGTCGTGGGCGTCAACGGCGGGAAGGTGTCGACCGCCAACCCGTGCCTGGCGACGCAGTACGCGTGGGCGGCGGGGACGGCGAACGGCGCGGACCTCTACGTGAACACCGGCAACCCCGGCGCGATCTCCACGTTCTACTGGTCGCAGAGCGGCACGCGCGACCCCGTGCTGTGCACCGACCGGAACTCGTCCTCCGATCCGGGGTGCGCGTACAACTACGGCTGGCACGGCGGCCAGGACTCGCTGCGGATCGCCCGGAACGCCCTCGGTAGCGGGGTGACCGCGCGGACCTGGTGGCTCGACGTCGAGCTCGCGAACAGCTGGAATGGCACCCCGGCGGCCAATGCGGCCTCGCTGCAGGGCGCGCTCGACGCCCTCGCGAACGGCGGGATCGGCACGGTCGGCATCTACTCCACGGGCTACCAGTGGGGTCAGATCACCGGCGGGTTCACCGCGTCGACCGCGGCCACCTACCGCAGCGGCTGGGCGAAGGCGTTCACGCCGAAGCGGGCACTCGAGTCGGCACCGCTGTGGATCGCCGGGCTCTCCACCCTCGACGCGGCCTCGAAGAACTGCGCGACGAGTTTCACCGGCGCCAGGGCGGTGCTCGCCCAGTACTCGGACGGGAACCTCGACGGCGACCTCGTCTGCGGAGCCCCGCCGACCACGACTCCCGCGCCGACCACGACGACGGCCGCCCCGACCACCACCACCACCACGGCTCCGACCACGACGGCAGCTCCGAGTACGACGGCCCCGACCACGACCACGACGACGACGGTTCCCACGACGACCACGAAGCCGACCACCGCGGCGCCCACGACGACGACCACGACGACGAGGCCGACCACCAGTGCCCCGGCCCCGACGGCACCCGGCGCACCGACCGGCGTCACCGCGACGACCGACCCGACCCGGGGGATCGTGCTGCGCTGGACGGCACCGACCCAGACCGGTGGCAGCCCGGTGAACCGGTACGTGATCCTGCGCGGGAACGCCCCGGGGCGGGAGACGGTGCTCGGGGTCCTCACCTGTCGTACGGCCCAGTGCGCGTGGCGCGACACCTCGGTCGCGGCGGGCGCCACGGCGTACTACCAGGTCGCGGCCGCGAACGACGCGAACCAGGTCGGCCCCCGCAGCCCGGAGGTCAGCGCGCGGGCGCGGTGATGGCACCTTGTCGTGGCCTGCGGCGGGGGCCGCCTCGTCCTGTCGTTGTGATTCACAACGACAGGCCGGCGCGGGTGGGGTGATGGCCCACGACAAGGCCGGCCGGCGGCCCGGAGATCCCAACGCGCGGAGCGAAGTGATCGCTCAGCGACCACTTTGCTCCGCGCGATGGGATCTTGCTCCCGGCGACGGGCCTGGGAAGGTGGACCCGCCGTCGGGAAGGGCCACCGGTCCGGAGATCCGGACGTGCGGAGCGAAGTGATCGCTCCGCGACCGCTTCGCTCCGCGCGATGGGATCTTGCTCCCGACGACGGGTCAGGGAGGCGGACCCGCCGTCGGGAAGAGCTCTAGCGGGTGGCGTCCTGCAGGCGTCGGGCGCCCTCGTCGGCCTTCTGCGCGCCGACGCCGGTGGCCGATCCGACCAGCCGGAGCCCGACCACGGTGACGACGTTGACGAGCCGCCCGGTGATCCGGACCGGGTTGAGCGCGGCCGCGAGCTTGTCGAGCGGGGCCGCGGCGGCCTCGGTGTAGAGGTGGATCGTCCGGCCGGCGCGGTCGGCGGCGTCGGTGAGCTCCTCGTCGAGCTTCTCGCCCTGCTGGGCGGCCCGGCGGGTGGTGTTGCGGAGCTCGTCGGTCGCGTCGGCCGCGGTGGCCTCCACCTGCGCCGCGGTGCGGCGGGCGGCGGCGCGGGTCTCGCCCGCGACCTCCCGGACCGTGCCCCGGACGTCCTCGGCGGCCTCGCGCCCCGTGGCCCGGGCGACGTCGGCGGCGTCGCGGGCGGCGGCCTCGACGGACTGCTCGGCGGCGGAGGCGTCGTCGGCGATCTGCTCGGCGCCCGCGGAGACGCTGCGGCCGACGCGCCGGGCGGATCCCTCGGCGTGCCCGCGGACCTTCTTCGCGGTGGTGGCGAGGTCGTCGCCGACCTCGTCGGCCGTCCCGGCCGCCTCGTCGCCGACGGTGCGTGCCGAGTCCGCGGCCTGGTCGGCGACCGCACCCGCCCGCTTCGCCGCCGTGTCGGCGACCTCACGGGGACGGGAGTCGGAGTCGGACCCGGACGAGGCCTGCTGTCGGGCGGCGTCGCGCTCGGCGGCGCTGCTCTGGCCGGACGCCTCGAGGCGGGCCCGGTCGAGGTCGGGGACCTCCACGCCGGCCTGGGCGGCCTCGGCGGCCGCGCGACGCGCGGTGTCCTCGCCGGTCTGCTTCGCCTCCGCCGCGGCCGCGGCGGCCGACAGCTCGGTGGCGATGCGCTCCGAGTCCTGGGTGTTGGCGGGCACGTCGGTGGCCTCGACGAGCTCGCCGGCGAGGTCGTGCACCAGGACGGCGCCGCCGCCGTCGTTCCGCACGATCTCGACGGCGCGGGTGATCGCGTCGGCCTGCGTCGGTGCGTGGGCGCTGGGCCGCGTGGCGGCGGGCTTGACGACGATCCAGCCGTCGTCGGACGGGCGGACGTGGCGGTCGGCCATGGGTGAGGTCTCCGGGAGATGGGTGGCGGGATCGGTGGCGATGGATCGAGGTGCCCGACCCCGCTGATCGACTACACGCCCACCTCGGTGACCGGCGCCACCGGACCGTCCGCTCCGCGCAGACTGCACGAAACTCCCCGGAGGGACTTCACCTCCGGCGCGACGGGGAGCACGCTGGACGTCCGTACGACGGAAGGACGGTGCGCCATGACGAGACCGACCGCGATGGTGCCCGAGCAGATCATCGGATCGCCCGACGACGCCGAGCGCGCCCGGATCGAGGAGGCCCGCGCCCTGCACCGGCGCCTCGCCGGGGAGGTCACGATCCTCGAGAACTTCGAGCGACGCCTCACCCGGCAGATCCACGAGCGCCAGGAACAGGGCCGCGACGACTACGTGCGCGAGCTCGTCCAGCGCCGTATCTCGGTGCGCTCCCGGCTCGAGGAGATGCGGCTGCGCCGGGCGCGGGCGGCGGAGGCCGCCCGGCTCTGACCCGTCGAGGGGTACGTGAGGCAGCCTCCGGGCGTCCCGGACCTGCCTGGTGCGCCCCTCGCGACGGCTGCCCTACGCCGCGACGGCCGCGAGCACCATCGTCGCGAGCACCGGCCCCGCCACCTCGGGTGAGGTGTGCGAGGCGCTGCGGGGGGTGGAGTTCATCAGGCCGAACGCGGCGTGGGCGGCCGTCCGGACCTCGTCGGTGCTGCGGCTCGGACCGACCCGGGCGATGACGTCCTCCCAGATCTCGACGTAGGCGCGCTGGAGCGCGCGGACCCGTCGTCGGGAATCGTCGGGGAGCGAGGCGAGGTCGCGGTCCTGCACCGTGATGAGCTCGGGCCGGTGCAGGGCGAAGTCGACCTGGAAGTCGACGAGCGCGCCCAGACGGCCGCCCGGGTCGGGGTGGGCCGTGACGATCGTGCGGGCCCCGTCGAGCAGGTATTCGCTGATGCCCACGAGCATCTCGGCGAGCAGGCCCTCCTTGGACGGGAAGTGCCGGTAGATCGCCGGGCCGGAGACTCCGGCGGCCGCACCGATGCCGTCGATCGAGGTGCCGTGGAAGCCGTGGCGGGCGAACAGGCGCGCGGCCTCGACCAGGATCTGGTCCCGACGTCGGGTCGGCGCGCCTGCCATCAGCTCCATGGCGGCGACCCTACGACTCTTGCGCCGCGATGTGAACGCTCGCTAACGTCTCGTGTTAGTCATCGTTCACGTCGAGGGAGGTCGCCGGTGACCGCCACGGTCGGGTCCGGACACGCGGAACTGGTCGACGACCTGCGCGCGAAGCTCGCCGCGGTCCGCCTGGGCGGGCCGGAGCGCAGCCGAGCGCGCCACGTCGAGCGGGGCAAGTTGCTCCCGCGCGACCGGGTGGACGCGCTGCTCGACCCGTCGTCGCCGTTCCTGGAGCTCTCGCCGCTCGCGGCGCACGGCATGTACGACGACGCCGCGCCGGGCGCGGGGATCATCACCGGGGTCGGGCGGGTCTCCGGGCGGACGTGCGTGGTCGTGGCCAACGACGCGACCGTCAAGGGCGGCACGTACTACCCGATGACGGTGAAGAAGCACCTCCGGGCGCAGGAGGTGGCGCTGCAGAACCGGCTGCCCTGCGTCTACCTCGTCGACTCCGGCGGGGCGTTCCTGCCCGCGCAGGACGACGTCTTCCCCGATCGGGAGCACTTCGGCCGCATCTTCTACAACCAGGCCACGATGTCGGGCCTCGGCATCCCGCAGATCGCGGCCGTCCTCGGCTCGTGCACCGCGGGCGGCGCCTACGTGCCGGCGATGAGCGACGAGGCGGTGATCGTCCGGAACCAGGGGACGATCTTCCTCGGCGGCCCGCCGCTGGTGAAGGCCGCGACGGGCGAGGAGGTCACGGCCGAGGAGCTCGGCGGCGGCGACCTGCACGCCCGCACCTCCGGGGTGGTCGACCACCTCGCCGACGACGACGCCCACGCGCTGGCGATCGTCCGCGACATCGTCGACACCCTCCCCACCGACCCGACGCCCCCGTGGGAGAAGCGAGCCTCGGTGCCGCCGGCGAAGGACCCCGCCGAGCTCTACGACGTGGTGCCGGTCGACGGCCGCAGCGCCTACGACGTGCGCGAGGTGATCTCCCGGGTGGTCGACGGCTCGCGCTTCACCGAGTTCAAGGCCGAGTACGGGACGACGCTGGTCACCGGCTTCGCGCGCATCCACGGCCACCCGGTCGGCGTCGTCGCGAACAACGGCGTGCTCTTCCGCGAGTCCGCGCTCAAGGGCGCGCACTTCGTCGAGCTGTGCGACCAGCGCGGCATCCCGCTGGTGTTCCTGCAGAACATCACCGGGTTCATGGTCGGCCGCGAGTACGAGGCGGGTGGCATCGCCAAGGACGGCGCGAAGATGGTCACCGCGGTGGCGACGACGCGGGTGCCGAAGCTGACGGTCGTGATCGGCGGTTCGTACGGCGCCGGCAACTACGCCATGAGCGGCCGCGCCTACTCGCCGCGCTTCCTCTTCATGTGGCCGAATGCGCGGATCTCCGTCATGGGTGCCGAGCAGGCCGCGACGGTGCTCGGCACGGTCGGGTCGTCGAGCGCCGACTCGGTGCGCGAGCAGTACGAACGCCAGGGCCACCCGTACTACTCGACCGCCCGGCTCTGGGACGACGGCGTGATCGACCCGCTCGACACCCGCACGGTCCTGGGTCTCGCGCTCTCCGCCTGTGCGCACGCCCCGCTGGACGACCCGCGGTTCGGCGTGTTCCGGATGTAGCCCGTCCCCGCGGTGGCAGGAAAGCGTCGTTGCTGCCATCCGGTGACAGCAACGACGCTTTCCTGCCACGAGGGAGAGGACACCGTGTTCGCCAGCGTGCTGATCGCCAACCGCGGCGAGATCGCCGTCCGCATCGCCGCCACCGTGCGCGCCCGCGGGCTGCGCAGCGTCGCCGTCTACACCGACGCCGACGCGTCGTCACCGCACGTCGGGGCGGCCGACGTCGCCGTCCGGGTGGGCAACTACCTCGACGGCGAGGCGATCGTCGCGGCCGGGCGCCGGGTCGGCGCACAGGCCGTCCACCCCGGCTACGGGTTCCTGGCCGAGAACGCGGCGTTCGCCCGCACGGTCGCCGACGCCGGGATGACGTGGATCGGGCCGCCGCCGACCGCGATCGAGACCATGGGCGACAAGATCTCGGCCAAGGCCGCGGTCGAGCCGGCCGGGGTGCCGCTCGTGCCGGGCAGCTCCGCGAAGGGGCTCACCGACGCGGAGCTCGCCGAGGCCGCGCGCGACACCGGCTTCCCGGTCCTGCTCAAGCCCAGCGCGGGCGGCGGTGGCAAGGGCATGCACGTCGTGGAGCGCGACGAGGATCTCGCCGACGCCATCGCGGCCGCGCGACGCGAGGCGCGCGGGTCGTTCGGCGACGACACGCTGCTGCTCGAGCGCTACGTGACCAACCCCCGGCACGTCGAGATCCAGGTCCTCGCCGACACCCACGGCGCGGTGGTCCACCTCGGCGAACGCGAGTGCTCGCTGCAGCGCCGCCACCAGAAGGTCGTCGAGGAGGCGCCGTCGGCGGTCCTCGACGAGAAGCAGCGGGACGCCATGGGCCGCGCCGCCGTCGACGCGGCCAGGGCCTGCGGGTACGTCGGCGCCGGGACCGTCGAGTTCGTGACGAATGCCGACGCCAGCGAGTTCTTCTTCCTCGAGATGAACACGCGGCTGCAGGTCGAGCACCCGGTCACCGAGGAGGTCGTGCGGGTCCGCGGCGGCCGGCTCGACCTCGTCGCCGAACAGCTCCGGATCGCCGCCGGCGAGCCGCTGGGCTACGACCAGGACGACGTCACGCTCTCCGGCCACGCCGTCGAGGTCCGGCTCTACGCCGAGGACCCGGCCCGCGGCTTCCTCCCGACGGGCGGCCGCATCCTCGGGCTCGACTGGCCCGACACGCGCGTGGACGCCGGTGTGCAGGTCGGCCAGGAGGTCGGCAGCGCCTACGACCCGATGCTCGCCAAGATCATCGCCCGCGGTGCCGACCGCACCGAGGCACTCGACCGGCTCGACGAGGCGCTCGCCCGCACCACGGTCCTCGGCGTCACCACGAACCTCGCCTGGCTGCGCACGCTGATCACCCAGGACGACGTCCGCGCCGGGCGGCTCGACACCGGCCTCATCGCGCGGCTCGGGGTGCCCGAGCAGCAGGTTCCCGACGACGTCGTGGTCGCGGCCGCCCTCGCCGGCCTCCTGCGCCTGCCCGAGTCCGACGACCCGTTCGCCACGCTCGGCGGCTGGCGGATCGGCGGCGAGCCGGCGCCCGCACGCTGGACGCTCGTGCCGCTGGGGGAGAAGGACACGACGTTCGAGGTCGCCCTGCGCGGACGGGCCGACGCCGCGTCGGTGAGCGTCGGGGACACCGAGCCCCGACCCGTCGTCGGGAAGAAGACCCCGGACGGCCTGGTGACGACGCTCGACGGCGTCACCCGCCGGTACCGGACCGCCCTCGCCGACGGCGTCCTGTGGATCTCCCGCGACGGCGGGACGTGGGCGCTGCGCGAGCAGGAGCGGCTGGCCGCGGCGCGGACGGCACAGGCCGCCGACGGCGCCGTCACGAGCCCGATGCCCGGCACCGTCACCGTCGTCGAGGTCGAGCTCGGCGAGACCGTCGAACCGGGACAGCGCCTCGTCGTCGTCGAGGCCATGAAGATGGAGCACGTGCTCACCGCGCCGGTCGCCGGCGTCGTGACCGAGCTCGGAGCGAAAGCCGGGGCCACCGTCGCGCTCGACGCGCCCCTCGTCACCGTGACCCCGCAGGAGTGATCATGCAGCTCTCGACCGAGCACGAGGAACTGCGCCGGACCGTCGAGGACTTCGCGCAGAAGGAGGTCGCGCCGGTCATCGGGGACTTCTACATCCGCGAGGAGTTCCCGTACGACCTGGTCGCGACCATGGGCGAGATGGGCCTGTTCGGCCTGCCGGTGCCCGAGGAGTACGGCGGCATGGGCGGTGACTACGTCGCGCTGTGCGTCGCGCTCGAGGAGCTCGGGCGGGTCGACCAGTCGGTGGCCATCACCCTCGAGGCGGGCGTCTCGCTGGGGATCATGCCGCTGGTGCGCTTCGGCTCCGACGAGCAGAAGCAGCGCTGGCTGCCCGACCTCGCGGCGGGGAAGGCCCTCGGCGGGTTCGGCCTGACCGAGGCCGGCGGCGGGTCCGACGCCGGGGCCACCCGGACGACCGCGAAGCAGGACGACGGCGACTGGGTGATCAACGGGTCCAAGGCGTTCATCACCAACTCCGGCACCCGCATCACCTCGCACGTCACGGTCACCGCGGTGACCGGGCGGGACGAGGCCTCCGGCAAGCGCGAGATCTCGGCGATCCTCGTGCCGAGCGGCACCGAGGGCTTCACCGTCGCGCCGAGCTACTCGAAGGTCGGCTGGAACGCCTCGGACACCCACGAGCTGGCGTTCTCCGACTGTCGGGTGCCCGAGGAGAACCTCGTCGGGCAGCGCGGCAAGGGCTACGGGCAGTTCCTGTCGATCCTCGACGAGGGCCGGGTGGCGATCGCCGCGCTCTCGGTCGGCGCCGCCCAGGGCTGCGTCGACGAGTCGGTCCGCTACGCCCGCGAGCGGCAGGCGTTCGGCGCCGCGATCGGCACCTACCAGTCGATCCAGTTCAAGATCGCCGAGATGGAGACCCGGACCGTCGCGGCCCGCCTCGCATGGCACGACGCCGCCGAGAAGATGGCCGCCGGCAAGCCGTTCACCAAGGAGGCCTCGATTGCGAAGCTGCTGTCGTCGAACGCGGCGATGGACAACGCCCGCGACGCGACGCAGATCTTCGGCGGGTACGGCTTCATGAACGAGTACCCGGTCGCCCGCCACTACCGCGACTCGAAGATCCTCGAGATCGGCGAGGGCACGTCCGAGGTGCAGAAGATGCTGATCGCGAAGCGTCTGGGCCTCTGAGGTCCGGAACGAACGAGGCGTTCGTGGCTTCTCGCTGCACGAACGCGTCGTTCGTTCCGGTCAGGGGGCGTCCACCGGCGCGGCGTCCTCGGAGCGGGCCCCGATCCGGGTCGCCGAGGTGCTCCCCGACGACAGGTCCACCGCGCGGCTCGCGGCGAGGAGTCCGATCTCGGGCATCGCGCCGTAGATCGTCTCCCACTGCCCGGCGGACACGTGGTAGGTCTCGTGGAAGATGCCCACCGAGTCCGGCGACGTCCGGGCGGCCCGGTTGAAGGCCCGCCACGCCGGCAGGTGCTCGGCCTGCGCGTTGCGCGCGTAGGCCTCGAGGTGGGAGTAGGAGCGCCAGTACTGCACGACCGCGGGGCCGCCGAACATCCAGCCGGCGTGGGCCTTCAGGAGGCCCATCTCCGGATGCTGCTCCAGTTCGCGCAGCATGCGGGGCATCGCCCGGAAGACGGGGAGCCAAGCGCGGACGTCGGTCCAGCGGTTGACGTGGGTGCCGATGAGGAAGACGACGAAGTCGCCCTCGAGGTCGGCGCTGCGGCGGACGTACGCACTCATGCCATGACCTCCGAGAGGGAGCGCGCGCGGTCGCGCAGGAACAGGAACAGCGGGAACACGAACGCCACGGCGATCGCGCACGAGCCGACGACGAGCAGGACGAGCGACCACGTCGGCCACCCCAGGCGCCGGCCCTCGATCACCATGAACACGCAGGCCGCGAGCCCGGCCACGAGGATGTCGACCGCGGCCGACGAGCTGGCGGCGTTCGCGAACCACCCGGCCAGGTAGTCCTCGCCGGCGGCCATCGAGGCCAGGTTGAACCACCACGTCCCGACGAGCCCGACCACCGACAGCGCGAGGTAGACGTACCTCATGCCGCCACCGCCTCGCGCGGCGCCGGCCGCGGGGCGCGGGCGAGGACCAGCACGACGGCGAGCGCGGTCCCGACGACGAGGCCTCCCGCGACCGCGAGGGTCAGCGCGTCCGGGGCGAGCAGCGGCTGCGCGCGGAGGGCCTGCCAGGTCAGCAGCAGGGTGAGCCCGGTCCAGGCGGCCGCGGCGACGAGCACGAGCCGGGTCCGGACGAGCTCCGACCGCAGCCTCGGGACGCGCGCCGCCAGCACCAGCAGACCCAGCGCCACGAGCGGGACCACCTGCAGGCCGTGCAGCCCGACGAAGTGCCCGATGCGCAGGTCGCCGCCCGTGGTCGACCACCCGAGGAAGGCGAGCCCCGGGCCGCCGTCGGGAACGCCGACCGCGTGTGCCCCGCTGACCGGCAGCGCCCCGGTAGCCTTCGCGGCTTGGATCTGGGCGCCGGTCGGGCTGGTCATGAGAAAGGCGACGGCCATGCCGAGCAGGGACACGGCGAGCCCGAGCCGGACTCCCCACGCGATCGACGGGGTCAAGGAGCGCTCGCGCAGCAGCATGACCGCGATCACCAGGTTGGCCAGCCAGAGCACCACGATCGACACGGCCATGACGCCCCACACCGCGGTGTCGAACGGCGTCGCGACGTCGAAGTGGCTGGCCCGGCCGCGGATCACCTGGCCGACGATCGCGACCATCTCGATCGCCCCGGCGAGGGCGACCACCGTCGCCGCGGACGACGCGACGCGGTGGGCCCGGTCGCCGCGGACCAGCGACACCATCCACGCGAGCGTCGGCGAGTACACCGCGAGCGAGACGGAGAACTTGAGCGGCTTGGCCCAGATCGGCTGACCCCCGAGCACACGCGGGTCGAGGAGCAGCCCGCCCACGCAGACCAGGGCCAGGAGGACCATCGCCCCGGTCAGGGCGAGGAGGGGTCGGTTCCAGGATCGCACGGTCATCCCCCACACTGGTCCGTCCGGCTGCCCGGTAGCTTTGGACAGTAGAGCTATCCGTTCACGATGTCCAGCGGGAGGAGCCGGATGAGGGTCGGCGAGCTGAGCCGGCGCAGTGGCGTGAGCGTCGCGACGATCAAGTACTACCTCCGCGAGGGGCTGCTCCCCGCCGGGGAGCGGACCGGCCCGAACCAGGCCGCCTACGACGACGGGCACCTGCGGCGGCTGCGGATGATCCGCGCGCTGATCGACGTCGGCGGTCTGTCGGTCGTGGCGACCCGCGACGTGCTCGCGGCCGTCGACGACCCGGACCTCCCGCTCTTCCAGGCCCTCGGTCGGGCCTCGGGCACCACGACGACCGCGCCGGACGCGGCCGAGGAGCAGGACGAGGCGTGGAACGAGGGCGAGCGGATGCTGGCCGAGCAGGTCGACGAGCGCGGGTGGCAGGTCTCGGCCGAGAACCCGGCGTGGGCCACCGCCGTCGGGGTGCTCGCGACCTACGTGCGCCTCGGCGACGCGGACCTCGCGCGGCAGCTCGGGCTCTACATGCGGACGATGGAGGAGGTCGCCCGGCACGAGGTCGCGGCCGTGGTGGACCGGGGCGACCGGGCGCGGACGGTGGAGGGCGTCGTCGTCGGGACCGTCCTCGGCGACACCCTCCTCGCAGCGGTGCGCCGGCTCGCGCAGCAGCACTGCTCGCTGCGCCTGCTCGGCGAGACGCCGCCCGACCCGGAGGGTTAGCGTCGCGATCATGCCTGAGGCACGTATCGACTTCCCGTCCCGCGTCGGCGTCTGGTGGACCAGTGACTCCTGGCGCATCTCCGACGCCGCCGACGTCGCCCGCGACCTGGAGGGCATGGGCTACGGCTCCCTCTGGTACGGCGAGGCCTACGGCAAGGAGACCTTCACGCAGGCGGGCGCGTTCCTGAACGCGACCGAGCGCCTCGTCGTCGGGACCGGCATCGCCAACATCCACGCGCGCGACCCCATCGCCGCGGAGTCCGGCGCCCGCACCCTCACCGCCCTGCACCCGGGCCGCTTCGTGCTCGGCCTCGGCGTCTCGCACGCGCCGCTGGTCGAGCGTGGTCGGGGTGGCACCTACGCGAAGCCGCTCGCGACGATGCGCGACTACCTGCAGCGCATGGACGCCGTTCCCGCCGAGATCGAGCCGGACGCCCGCCCGACGCGGGTCATCGCCGCGCTCGGCCCGAAGATGGTGGAGCTCTCCGGCAGCGCCGCCGACGGATCCCACCCCTACCTCGTGCTGCCGCAGGCGACCGCGGACCAGCGGAAGGCCCTGGGCCCCGACAAGTGGGTCATCTCCGAGCAGGCGGTGGCGCTCGGCGACGAGGAGACCGCGATGCGCCGGGCACACGCCCACCTCGAGATCTACTCGGGCCTGCCGAACTACCGGAACTCGTGGCTGCGGCAGGGCTTCGACGACTCCGACCTGGTCCGGGGAGGCTCGGACCGCCTCGCGCGGGCGCTGGTCGGCACGGGCTCGGCGGAGCAGGCCGCGGCGGCCGTGACCGCCCACCTCGACGCGGGCGCGGACCACGTGCTGATCCAGGCGCTCGGCGACTCGCCGTTCGACGACCCGCGCCCGGCGCTGCGGGAGCTGGCCGGCGCCCTCGGCCTCTGAACGGCTAGCGCACGTCCCGCCGGATCGGGTGGTCCGGCGGGACCTCGACGAGCACGAGCGCGCGCCCGTCGGGGTCGGCGATCCAGCACTCGCGCAGCCCCCACGGCTCGGTGCGCGTCCCTCGGGTGACCACGGCGCCGGCCGTGCGCAACTCCGCCTCCGCCGCCTCCACGTCGCGGACCTGGAGCCAGATGCCGTCCGGACCCGACCCGGCGTCGGGGACCCGCCCGGAGACCTCCAGGTAACCGGTGCCGAGGAAGTAGACGACCCCGCCCGGGAACTCGCGGGCGACCGCGAGACCCAGCGTGCCGCCGTAGAACGCCCACGCGACCTCGGGATCCCGCGGGCGGATCAGGATGCGGCTGGACAGCACCTCCACGTGAGGTCCCACCTTTCGTGATTCGGTCGGCACGGCGGGGGCATCCTGGCCGTCGTGAGCTCTCCCGGCCAGGCAGCACCCGATCCCCGCCGCTGGCGCGCCCTCGTCGTCTGCCTCGTCGCGGGGTTCATGACGCTGCTCGACGTCAGCATCGTCAACGTCGCCCTCCCCTCCATGCAGCGCGGACTCGGCGCGTCGGCGGCCGAGTTGTCCTGGGTCGTGTCCGGCTACGCCCTGACCTTCGGCCTGGTGCTGGTCTCGTCGGGACGCCTGGGCGACGACCGCGGCCGCAAGAAGATGTTCCTCATCTCGCTGGCGCTGTTCACGATCACGAGCGCGGTGGCCGGGCTCTCGGTCGACCCGACGATGCTCGTCATCGCCCGCCTCCTGCAGGGCGCGGCGGGCGGCATGCTGAACCCGCAGATCATCGGCGTGATCCAGCAGCTGTTCTCCGGCCGCGAGCGGGGTCGCGCGTTCGGGCTGTTCGGTGCGGTCATCGGCATCTCGACCGCGGTCGGCCCCCTCTCCGGCGGTCTGCTGCTGCAGTGGACCGGCGAGGCCGAGGGCTGGCGCTGGGTGTTCTACGTCAACGTCCCGATCGGGATCATCGCGCTGCTGCTGGGGCTCTGGTGGCTCCCTCGCGACGAGTCCACCTCCGGCGAACGCCGCCCGCTCGACGTGGTCGGCGCGCTCCTGCTCGGCGGCGCGGTCGTCGCCCTGATGCTGCCGCTCGTGCTCTCCGAGCAGGACTTCGCGGGCGCCCCGTGGTGGCTCGTCGGCGTCGCGGTGCTCCTGGGGCTGCTCTTCGTCGCCTGGGAACGCCGCGCAAAGCGCACCCACGGGCACCCGCTGGTGAACTTCGGCCTGCTGCGGACCCGCAGCTACGCGATGGGCACCGCCCTCGGCCTGCTCTACTTCGCCGGCTTCACGTCGATCTTCTTCGTGCTCACCCTCTTCCTGCAGCAGGGCCGCCAGTTCACGCCGCTCGAGGCCGGGCTCGCCCTCACCCCGTTCGCCGTCGGCTCCGCGGTCTCCTCCGCCGTCGGCGGCCGGTTGATCTCCCGGCTCGGCAAGCCCCTCATCGTCGGTGGGCTGGTCACGGTGGTGATCGGCCTCGTCGCGACCGACATCGTGCTGCGGCTCGACCCCGTGAGCGTCGGGTGGGCGATCGCCCTGCCGCTGCTCGTCGCGGGCGTCGGTGGTGGGCTCGTCATCGCGCCCAACCAGACCCTCGCCCTCGAGGAGGTCCCGGCCCGCGAGGGCGGCACGGCGGCCGGGGTGCTGCAGACCGGGCAACGCATCGGTTCGGCGATCGGCATCTCCGCGGTCGGCGCCGTGTTCTTCTCCACGCTCGCCTCCAGCCGCGGCGACTGGCCGAGCTCGATCAGCTCCGGGCTGGTCATCACAGTCGGGCTCGTCGTGCTCGCGCTGCTGGTCGGCATCGCCGACCTCGTCCTGGGCCGCGTCTCCCGCCGCCGCACCCCGGACAGCGAGCCCGACGGCGGGTCCACCGCGGCTCCGGCTGCTCAGGAGACCGAGGAGACCCAGGAGACCTCCCCGGACGGCGGGCCGGCCGTCGTCGGGAGGGTCGTGCGCTCCGAGGACGGCCGCCCGGTGCCGGGCGCGGTCCTCACCCTCGTCGACGAGGCGGGGCACCAGGCCGCGCGGGCGGACGGGGACGCGGACGGGTCGTTCCGGCTGGTCCCGCGCCACTCCGGCTCCTACCAGCTCGTGGTGCGGGCCCGCGGCCGCGCCCCCGACGTCGGGCGGGTGGCGGTGAACGGGCGCGAGAGCGCCTACGACGTGGTGCTCGGTCCGGCGGCGGAGGACCACGTGGTGCGCGCGGTGCGATAGCCCCCGAGGTGGCAGGACGTCAGGCCCGCTTGAGCGGCGGCCGCGCGACCCCGTCGTCACCGGCGAGCGACGCCTGCGCCGGCGACCGGGCGAGGACGACCACGCCGCCGAGGGCGAGCACCAGCCCCAGCACGAACCACGGGGCCCAGCCGTCCCGGATGCCGTCGCCGAGCAGGAGGAGCCCGAGCAGGCCGGGGGCGAGCGTCTCCGTCACGGCGAGGACGGCCACCACGGGGCCGACCGCGCCGCGGGCGAGCGCGACGGTGTAGAGCGCCAGCCCGAGCGCCGCGTACCCGACGAGGGCCCACGCCACGGGGTCGGTGACGACCGCGCGGGCGATCTCGGAGACGGGCCCGTCGAGGTCGACCAGGCGCACCGCGACGGCCGTGCCGCCGAAGGCCAGCCCGGCCGTGAACGCCGTCGGCACCGCGCGCCGGCTGCGCACCGCGAGCGTGATCCCCCCGACGGCGAGCACCAGCAGCACCACGAGCAGCGCGATCGTCCCGGCGACCCCGGTGTGGGGCAGATCGCCGGTGCTCGCGCTGCCCACCAGGAGGGCCAGGCCGATCACGTTGGCGCCCGCGGCGACGAGGTCCACGCGGCGCAACGGGGTGTCGAAGACCCAGTGCGAGGCGATCACCGTGATCACGACCTGTCCGGCCACGATCGCCTGCACCGCGACGATGGGCATGTAGCGCAGCGCGAGGACGGTGAGGACCCAGCCGGCGATGTCGAGCAGGAGCCCGCCCAGGTAGACCGGGCTCGTGAGCACCCCGGCCGCCCGGGTGGCCCGGCGCGTCGCCAGCGCCTCGAGCATCGCCGCGCCGGCATTGGCGGCGGCCGCCACGAGAGCGGCGGCGAGCCCGACGACCAGCACCGCCACCTCCGCCGTCGTGCTCGATCGTCGTGTCCGTCCCCCGCGAGTCTGCCCGTCGCCCGACCGCGCGACGCGCTCATCGGCGTGCGCGTCGCCCTCGCGAACGGGGTACTTCTCCTGTCCCGACGCCGGGTCGGGGACGCTCGAGCGGACAGGGGCTCACGACGGTGGCGACGGCGATCGGCCTGGCGGTCACGGCGGTGGTGCTCCTCCTCGGGGCCGCGTTCGCCCGACGACGGGCCCCGCGGCCCGTCCCGGCCTGCCTGCTGGTGTCCGGGGTGCTCGTCGGCCTGTCGGCCACGGTGTTCGCGCTGGTGGCCCGCGACGAGACCCTGGCCGACACCGACGCCCCGGTGCTCGGCGTGATGGTGGCGGAGCGGACCCCGGGCCGTACCGACCTCGCCGAGGCCGCGTCCCTGTTCGGCGGAACCGTCGCCACGGGCGGGCTCGCGGTCCTCGCGGCGCTCGTGCTGGCACTGCGCGGGCGGCGGTCCCGGGCCGTGGTGTGGGTGGGCGCGGTGGCTGTGGGATCTCTCACCATCCGGCTGCTGAAGACCGCCGTGGAGCGGGCCCGGCCGCCGGTGGACACCCGCCTCGCCGTCGAGACCTCCGCCTCCCTGCCCTCCGGACACGCGCTCATGTCGGCGCTCGGGGTGGGTCTCACGGTGGTCGCGCTGCTCGTCCTGCTGCGGGACGCGGGCCGGACCCACTCGGTTGTGCGCGGTGCGATCGTCCTGGTCGGGGCACTGATCGTCCTGCTCATCGGAACGAGCCGCGTCTACCTCGGGGTGCACTGGACCACCGACGTGCTGGCCGGATGGATGCTGGGCGGCGCACTCCTCGGCCTGGCCGTCGCACTGGCAGCGACCCTCGAACGGAGGCCGTCGGAGATCCATCCCTCGAAAGGGTCAGTTGACGCGCCGGTAGCCTGACGCTCGGACGCCATCCCGACGAACGGGCGACACATGGCGTCACTCGAATGCGCCGAATAGTCTTCCGGGCACGTGCCATCGGCGCGGTCCGTGGCCATGCCGATCGGGGGTCGTTCCATGGAGCAGGTCCCGCTCCTGGTCCTCGGGACCGGAGTCGACGGCCTCGCGACCGCCCTCTGCCTCGCGCACCAGGGTTTTCCGGTGCAGGTGCTCGACCGCGGGCCCGACCCCGCCGTCGAGGACGATCCCGCGCTCACGGGGACGACCCTGCTCCGGCCGGCCGCCACCCGGGTGCTGCACGGGCTCGGGCTGCTCGACCCCCTGCAGGACCGCACCCTCGAGCTGCAGCGCCTCACCCACCTGGACGCCGGGACCGGCCAGCCCCTGCGCAAGGTCGAGCTGGGCGACCAGGTGCGGGCGCGCTTCGGCTACCCCGTGCTCATCGTCGCCCGCCAGGAGCTGCGCCGGACCCTGGCCCAGGCCTGCGCGCGCGACGAGATGATCACGGTCCGCTACGACAGCCGCCTCACCGGCGTCGAGGACATCGGCGACGCCGCCCTGGTCACGCTCGAGGGCGGCGAGGAGTGGCGTTCGGAGGCGCTCGTCGGCGGCGACGGGGCCTCCAGCCGGGTGCGGGCCCTGCTCGACGGCGGGGCCGGGGCCCTCTCGCCCACCTTCGTCGTCCGGCGCGGCACCGTGGCGGCCACCGCGGGCGAGCCGGCCCATCCGGAGCTGCGGGTGTGGTCGGCGCCGGCGTTGCAGGTCGCCCGGATGCCCTCACCGAGCGGGGGTGCGGACGTGGTGTTCGTGACCCGGGCGGACCTGCCCCCGGCCGAGCGGGAGTGGATCGTGTCCCGGCTCGACCCCGACGTGCGCCGCACGGTCTCCGGGGTGGCCACCCAGGAGCCCGACCAGGTCGTCGCCCACCAGCGCCCGCTGCCGCGCTGGACCCGCCACCGCCTCACCGTGGTCGGCGCGGCCGCCCAACCGCTGCTGCCCCACGCCGGCGAGGAGGAGAGCCAGGCGCTGCTCGACGCGCACGCGCTCGGGGCCGCCTTCGACCGCTCCGACGGCCGCATCCTGCCCGGCCTGGAGGGCTACGAGGCCCTGCGCGCCGCCGCCCGGGCCGCCTGCGCGGCGAAGGTGGCGGAGGTGGCCGCCCTCGCCCACGCCGAGGGGCTGACCCGTCGGCTGCGCGACCGCCTGTGGGCCCGCGAGGCCGTCGACGAGGTCGCCGAGATCGTGGGCGAGCCGTAGGTCACAGGCGCAGGATGGCCGGGTGAGCACCGCAGCGAACGGTTCCGGACCGACCACCGCGCCCCGTCCGATCTCGGTCGAGGCCGACCCCGCCGACCTCGGCTTCGATCCCGCCCGGCTCGCGCGGGTCGACGAGCACTTCCGGCGCTACGTCGACGACGGGCGCCTGGCCGGGTGGCAGGCCGTCGTCGCGCGTCGGGGGCAGGTCGTGCACGCCTCGGAGTACGGGCTCCGCGACGAGGAGGCCGGGCTCCCCGTCGAGGCCGACACGCGGTGGCGCATCTACTCGATGACCAAGCCGATCACGTCGGTCGCCGCGCTCATCCTGTGGGAACGCGGGCTGCTCGAGCTGACCGACCCGATCAGCCGGTGGCTCCCGGCCTTCGCCGAGCCCCGCGTGTACGTCAAGGGCAGCTCCACCGCCCCGCTGACCATTCCCAGCCCCGAGCCGATCCGGGTGTGGCACCTGCTCACCCACACCGCGGGCCTGACCTACGGCTTCCACCACGCCCACCCCGTCGACGAGCTCTACCGGGCCCGCGGGTTCGAGTGGGGCGTGCCGGCGGGCTTCGACCTCGCGGCGTGCGTGGACGCGTGGGCCGAGATGCCGCTGGTGCACACCCCCGGCACGGAGTGGAACTACAGCCACGCGACCGACGTGCTGGGCCGTCTCGTCGAGGTGGTCTCCGGGCAGTCGCTCGACACGTTCCTGCAGACCGAGATCCTCGACCCGCTGGGCATGACGACGACCGGGTTCGCCGCCGACGACCCGTCGCGCACCGCCGCGCTCTACGCCCTCGGGCCCGGTCGGACGCGCGTGCGGGCCGACGCGATGGGCGAGCCGTTCCTGCGGCCCCCGACGTGGCTCTCGGGCGGCGGCGGCATGGTCTCGACGGCCGCGAACTACCACCGGTTCGTCCAGATGCTCGTCCGCG
This sequence comes from Actinomycetospora sp. NBRC 106378, assembly GCF_030269685.1. Classification (GTDB taxonomy): domain Bacteria; phylum Actinomycetota; class Actinomycetes; order Mycobacteriales; family Pseudonocardiaceae; genus Actinomycetospora. The sequence goes on along the minus strand of NZ_BSTT01000001.1, from coordinate 628,331 downwards.
GTGGCGAACTCGACGGGGTCCGGCTCCTCGGGTCGCGCACCGTGGCCTACATGGGGCGCAACCACCTGCCCGGGGGACGGGACCTCGAGCAGGTCGGCCGCCCGCTCTTCGCGGAGATGCCCTTCCACGGCGTCGGCTTCGGCCTCGGGGTGTCGGTGGTGCTCGACCCGGCGGCCTACCGCACCCTCGCCTCGGCCGGCGAGATGGCCTGGGGCGGCGCGGCGAGCACGGCGTTCTGGGTGGACCCGACGGAGGAGGTCACGGCCCTGTTCCTCACCCAGCTCCTGCCTTCCAGCGCCTACCCCATTCGCAGTCGCCTGCGTTCACTCGTCTACCAGGCGCTCGTCGACTGACGCTCTTCGTGACCAGCGATGCCACGCTGTGTCACGAACCTGAGGAGTCCCCGGGTCACCCTGAGAGAGGGCTGCACGGCGCGCGCGTGCTCGGTAGCGTCCAGCCCTGCCTCGCGGCGGACGAGGGAACGGGTGTTCAGGAGACGGATGAACGTGACACCGGGTCCACGACGACGGCCGGCCGGACCGCATCCGGAGGCGGCGTCCACGTCCGTCCCCGCCCCACGCGGGTCGGAGTCGGGTGCGCTCGCGGGGGTGCCGGCGCAGCGGACCGCCGCCGACGTCTACCGGGTCAGCGAGGAACAGGTCCACCGTGCCCGGATGGCGGTCGCCCGCAACGCCCTCGACTCCGAGGACTGCCGCGACCTGCTCGACATGCTCGGGCTCATCGGCGAACCGGGCGAGCCGCCGCCCGTCCGCCGCTGAGTCGAGGCACACCGTCCGGGCGCGGCGCGTCGGCCGCGCGGGGACGGCCCCGCCGCGATTAGCGTGAGAGCGTCATGGTCGACGTCCCTGCTCCGCCCGCCCGTCCGACCGGCCCCGGCGAGCCCCACCGCCCGGCGCCCCGCCAGGCGCGCGCCGTGGCGACCCGCGAGGCGATCCTCACCGCCGCGGCCCACGAGTTCGCCGCCGAGGGCTACCACGCCGCCTCCCTGTCGAAGATCCTCCTTCGCAGCGGCGTGACCAAGGGCGCGCTCTACTTCCACTTCGCGTCCAAGGAGGCGATGGCGGACGCCGTCGTCGCCGTCATGGAGCAGCGTTTCCCGGAGATCACCGCCGCGTTCGAGCGTCTCGGCCACGACCCGATGACCACGTCCGTCATGATCGCCATCGGGATCGCGGACGTCTTCGCCGCCGACGTCCACGTCCGCGGCGGGATGCGCGCCGTCGGTGAGGGCGTCCTCGGCCCGGAGCGCTTCCGCTGGGCCTACCAGTACTGGGACGACGTCTTCCTCGACCTCCTCGGGCGCGCCCGGAACGCGGGACTGCTCCGCGAGGGCGTCGACGCAGGCGACCTCGCGCGCACCGTCGTGGCGCTCGGCAACGGCCACCGGGTGGTCTCCACGGCGACGACGGGGCAGGCCGACCTGCGCGACCGGGCCGTCCGGTCGTGGGAGCTGCTGCTCGGGTGCGTCGCGGAACCGGCCTGGTTGGAGCGCTGGGAGGCGGCCGGCGGGATGGCGTCGCTGCCCGTCGGGAATCCGTTGCCGGGGGTGCCTGAGAGCGGTCCGGATCCCGTCCCGTAAGCTTCTCCCTGCACCCAACGGAGCGGACCGGTCACCACCGGAGGGGGTAAGGTTCTCGCACCGAGCCCCCATCGTTCAGTGGCCTAGGACTCCGCCCTTTCAAGGCGGCAACGCGGGTTCGAATCCCGTTGGGGGTACGCACTACAGTTTCACAAGCTAGGCCCAGTGGCGCAGTTGGTTAGCGCGTCGCCCTGTCACGGCGAAGGTCGCGGGTTCGAGTCCCGTCTGGGTCGCACAGTCGTGCTGGAGTCGCTCGTGGACCTGGCCGACACGGCCAGGTAGCTCAGTCGGTACGAGCGATCGCCTGAAAAGCGATAGGTCGGCGGTTCGACCCCGCCCCTGGCCACCTCAGCCCACCTCGCGGAGACGCTTGGTGGGCTTCTGTGTGTCCGGGGCCGGTTCGTGCCGCCGCGAGGGCTACATCAGGCAGGCCCGGCCACCCGGATTCCTGCCTCACGTCACCCTCGCGGCGCGGGGTCCGCGGAGTTGCGTGATGTGAGCTGACGAACGCCCGCGGTTCGGGTCGTTCAATCGTGGACAACCGGTCGGTGAACGATGGCCGGTCCCGCATGGATCGGCCCCGTCGACCGAAGGAAGGTCCTCAGACCGTGCCGACCACCGTCTCCGCCCTGGTCACCGACGCTGCGTCGAAGCCGCTCGAGCGCTCGACCATCGAGCGCCGGGACCCGAAGCCGCACGACGTCGTCATCGACATCGCCTACGCCGGCATCTGCCACTCCGACATCCACCAGGCCCGCGACGAGTGGGGTGGCGCGGAGTTCCCGATGGTGCCCGGCCACGAGATCGCGGGCACCGTGTCCGCCGTCGGCGACCAGGTCAGCAAGTTCTCGGTCGGCGACCGCGTGGGCGTCGGCTGCTTCGTCGACTCCTGCCGCGAGTGCGACAACTGCAAGGCCGGCGAGGAGCAGTTCTGCACCAAGGGCGAGGTGCAGACCTACAACGCCCGCGAGTACACCGGCGAGCAGACCTTCGGCGGCTACTCGCAGTCGGTCGTCGTCGACGAGAACTACGTGCTGAACATCCCCGAGGGCGTCGAGCTCGACGTCGCCGCGCCGCTGCTGTGCGCCGGGATCACGCTCTACACCCCGCTGACCCACTGGGGTGCCGGCCCCGGCAAGAAGGTCGCGATCATCGGCATGGGCGGCCTCGGGCACGTCGGCGTCAAGATCGCGCACGCGCTCGGCGCGGAGGTCACGGTCCTCTCGCAGACGCTGTCGAAGGAGGAGGACGGCAAGCGGCTCGGGGCGGACCACTACTACGCCACCTCGGACGAGACGACCTTCGAGACGCTCGACAGCACGTTCGACCTGATCGTCAACACGGTCTCGGCCGACCTCGACCTCGAGAAGTACGTCGCCCTGCTCGCGCTCGACGGCTCCATGGTCAACGTCGGCATCCCGTCGAACCCGGGCTCGATCCATGCCTTCTCGCTGGCCAACGGCCGGCGCAGCCTGGCCGGCTCGAAGATCGGCGGCATCCGCGACACCCAGAAGATGCTCGACTTCTGCGCCGAGCACCACATCGGCGCCGAGATCGAGAAGATCACCGTCGACGAGGTCAACAAGGCCTACGACCGCGTCGTCGACTCCGACGTCCGCTACCGGTTCGTCATCGACATCGCCTCGTTCGACCAGTAGTTCCCGACGCCGGGTCGTCCCCGACCCGCCGCGGAACGCGAACGCCCCCACTGCCGACGGCAGCGGGGGCGTTCGTCGTCGTGGGGATCAGACGAGACCGAGGCTCCGGAACGGGCCGCCGAGGGCGAGCGCGAGGTCGCCGGGAGCACCGTGGGCCTTCGCGTAGGCGAGCATCCGCGCGAGGTCACCGACCCCGTTGGAGCCCGGCGCGGGCGCCAGGTTCAGCGTCGAGAGCACGCCGACGGCCCGGCCGGTCGCGTCGAGGAAGCCGCTGCCGGAGTCGCCCGGGACGCCCGGCGTGAGCGTGAGGACCGGGTGGCTCCAGCCGTTGCCCGTGTCACCCAGCGCGGCACCGACCTTGGGCGACAGGGCGGCGACCCCGCCCCGCAGCTCGGAGTTGCCGTAGCTCGCCACCCGCTCACCGGCGGCGAGACCGTCGGTGTCGATCCCGGTCGGCCCGCCGAAGAACGGCACCGCGGGCGACACCGTCGCGACGTCGGCCGGGTCGATCTCGACCAGTGCCAGGTCGTTGTAGGCGCAGGCGTCCGCGTCCTTCTCGCCGGCGGCCTGCATGGCGAGCCACGAGTTGTACACGAGCTTCCCGGGCTTCGACGCCCCGCTGATCTCGACCGGCGTGCCCAGCGGCAGGGACGCCGAGGTGCAGCCGTCGGTCTCGGTGGCGGCGCCCGTCCCCGAGCAGTGCGCGGCCTGCCCGATGAACGTCCTCCCGCCGCCGGTGTAGACGAAGTTCGCGGTGCATTGCGCGCCGTCGGTGCGCAGCTGCACCCCCGGGTGGATCGACCCGCCCAGCGCGGCGGTCATGTCCGGGAGGGCGACCGGGGCGGGCAGGGGGATCGCGGGGCCGGGGACGGTCACCGCACCGGGCACCGGCGGGGCGGGCGGTGGAGTGGGGTCGGCCCAGGCCGAGCCGGTCACCGCACCCAGGAGGAGTGCCGCGCCCGCGAGCACCGTCGTGATCCGTCGTCCCTGCCGCACCCGGCCACCTCACCCGTCCGGTCGATCCCTTTTTCGACACAACGGGCCGAGGGGGACGAGGTGACGGTCCCGCTCAGCGGGTCTGCAGCGCCGCCCAGGTGGTGGCCGCGGCGACCCCGCCGTCGGCGGCGAGCGTCTGCCCGTTGATCCAGCGGCTCTCGTTGGACATGAGGAAGGCGACGACGGCGGCGATCTCGTCGGCCTCGGCGTCCCGTCCGGCGGCCGTGCGCTGACGGGCCAGCCGACGGGGATCCATGGAGCGCTCGACCTCCGGCAGCTGCGGAGTGCGCACCGGGCCGGGGGCGACGCCGTTCATGCGGATGCCCTCGGGCCAGGTCAGCGTGGAGGAGGCGGTCGTGTACGCGAGCACGGCCTCCTTGGACAGCTCGTAGACGGGCCGGTCGGGGCGGCGCTCGCGGCACCAGCGCAGGCCCTCGTCGAACGAGGTGGTCGCGAGCAGCGGCCGGAGCTCCGCCAGGTGCGCGACCCAGTGCCGACCCTCCGCCGAGGACACGTTGACCACCGACCCGCCGCGCTGGATGCGGGGGAGCAGCCGCTCGGTGAGGTGGCGCATGCCGAGGAAGTTCACGGCGAGGACGGTCTCGGCGGGCGAGGTGCCCGGCACCCCGGCGACGTTCGCGAGGGCGTCGACCCGGTCGTCGAGACGCTCGACGGCCGCGTCGATCGACCGCGGATCGGCGAGATCGCACCGCACGTGCGCGATCTCGCGGTCGGGCGGCTCGCGCCGGTCGAGGCCGATCACGGTGACCCCGTGGCGGGAGAGGAACTGCCCGAGGGCGCGACCCACGCCCGAGGAGGTCCCGGTGACGACGAAGACGGTGCTCATGGCACCGGTCAGAGTAGACGGCCGTGCCGGGCCCTCCGAAGGGTGATCGGTCGGCCTCCCGTCGGGTGACGGTCGGCGCTTTACCGCAGCACGAGCCGTCGTCATGGACCCTGGAAGGACGACGACGGGAGTCCCCCCCATGCTGCTGTTCGGGATCGTGCTCATCGCCCTCGCGGCCGCGGCCATCGTCGCGGCCAACCGCCGGGTCGCCCAGCGGCACGCCCTGATCGGCGCGTCCACCTCGGAGGTCGCCGATCTCGAGGTCGAGCAGCAGGCCCTCGTCGACCTGGGCACCGTCGGGGGTTTCCGGCGGGTCGCGGCGGTGGTCGGGTACGCGCACCCGGCGGAGGAGGGCCTGCTGCGCTCCCCGCAGACCGGGACCGAGTGCGTCTGGTGGCGGCGTGTGGTGCGGACGCCCTACAGCGACGACGGCGGCTCGCGCCTGCTGCTCGAGGAGAGCTCCGGCCGGCGCTTCGTGCTCGTCGAGGAGACCGGCAACATCGGCGTCGACCCGCAGGACACGGTCGCGGTCCAGCCGGAGAAGGTGGCGGAGGTGCACGCGTTCGACCCGGCCGAGGGCGGGATCGTCCGCGAGGAGTGGGTGCTGCGCCCGGGGACCGGGCTCTACGTGCACGGCGAGGTCCACGACCGCGACGGCACGCTCGTCATCGCCCGCCCCGAGGTCGGCGACTTCGTCATCTCCACGCGGGACCCCACCGCCCTGCGCGAGGACTCGCTGCTGCTCCAGCGCCGCTGGGCCTGGGGCGGCGCCGTGTCCGGAGTGGCCGGGCTGGGTCTCATCGTGGCCGCCCTGCTCACCTGACCCTCGAACGGCCCAATCCGGTTGCTCCGAGTCACAGCAACGAGGCACGCTCGGGGACATGAGCGGCGTGCAGGGCGACCTCGACCTGGAGCGGTCACCGTCCGTGCCCGGCGGCGGTCCGGCTTCGCGGTGGCGTCCCCAGCGGATCACGAGCCTCGTGTTCCGCATCTGGGTGCTGCTGCTGGTGACGGCGCTCGGGACGCTCGCCGCGGTGCTCGCGGCCTGGGTGCGCACGGGGATCAGCGACACCGGGATCGGCATCTTCGTGGCCCTGACGATCACCCTGCCGCTCCTGCTCGCGGGCATCGGCGTCGCGATCGGCGCGGCGAACGACAGCCGCGTCGACGACGACGTCCGGACCTACGGTCTCGGGATCCGCTCGGTCCTGCTCACCTCCGGGGCCGGGGACCGCCCGTTCGAGTTCGACGCCCGGCCCGCCGGCACGGTGACGCGGCCCGGGAGGCGGCCCGGGCGGTCCCGCAAGGACCGGCGCGAGGGACGCGCCGTCGTCGTCGGGGACCGGGACCGAGACCGGTGGCTCGACCAGCAGGGGCACCGGTTCGAGCTGCTCGACGGCCGGGACGTCGTCGCGACGGCGTCGGCGCACCGGGAGGGCCCGTGGCAGGACTGGGAGATCGAGGTCGACGGGCGGCTCCTCCGCCTGCGGACCCGGGTCGCGCGGCACCCCCCGCGTCGCACCCTGCTCGACGACCTCGGCCGGGCCTGGAGGGCCGACGTCACGCGGGACCGGGTGAGCGCGCGGCTCCCCGAGGAGCTCTCGCCGGCCGGCGCGGCGTTCGTGCTGAGCGTGCTGGCGGCGATCCGGGACACCGTCGAGGTGTCCGGCGGGTCCTCGGGCGGCGGCGTCGACCTCGCCGACGACGGCTGGAGCTGGGACTGACCGCCGGTCCCGCCGCCGTCGAGCGGGGGCCCGTCCCCGACGACGAGCCTAGGCTGGGTCCGTGCCCCGCCCCGTGATCCTCACCGTGGACGACGACCCGGGCGTCTCCCGCGCCGTGGCCCGCGACCTGCGCCGCGAGTACGGCGAGCACCACCGCATCGTGCGGGCCGACTCGGGTGAGGCCGCCCTCGAGGCGCTGCGCGAGATCGCCCTGCGCGGCGAGCAGGTCGCGGTGATCCTCGCCGACCAGCGGATGCCGCGGATGAGCGGCGTGGAGTTCCTCGAGCGCGCCATGGACCTCTTCCCGCGCGCCCGCCGGGTGCTGCTCACCGCCTACGCCGACACCGATGCCGCGATCACCGCGATCAACGTCGTCGACCTCGACCACTACCTGCTCAAGCCCTGGGACCCGCCCGAGGAGAAGCTCTACCCCGTCGTCGACCAGCTGCTCGAGGCCTGGCGACGGGCTCCTGACCGGCCGACCACCGACACGCGGGTGGTGGGTCACCGCTGGTCGGCGCGCTCCTACGAGCTGCGCGACCTGCTCGCCCGCAACCAGGTGCCGTTCCGGTTCCACCTCGCCGACGACCCCGAGGGCGCGCGGCTGCTCGAGGCGGCCGGCTGCGACGCCGAGCGGTTGCCGGTGGTGGTCACCGGCGACGGGCGCGCGCTGGTCGAGCCGACCGACGCCGAGGTCGCCGAGCAGGTCGGCCTGTCCACCCACGCCACGGCCGAGCTCTACGACCTCGCGGTCGTCGGGGGCGGCCCGGGCGGGCTCGGCGCCGCGGTCTACGGCGGGTCCGAGGGGCTGCGGACCGTCCTGGTCGAGTCGCTCGCGACCGGCGGCCAGGCGGGCACGTCGAGCCGCATCGAGAACTACCTCGGCTTCCCCGACGGGGTCTCGGGCTCCCAGCTCACCGACCGGGCCCGCCGGCAGGCCGTCAAGTTCGGGGTCGAGGTCCTGACGACGAGGACGGTCACCGGGCTCGGGATCCGCGGCGGCGTCCGGGTGCTCACGTTCGACGACGGGTCCGAGATCGCCGCGCACGCCGTGGTGCTCGCGACCGGGGTCTCCTACCGCACGCTCGACGACGTGCCCGGCCTGACGACCTACGCCGGGGAGGGCGTGTTCTACGGCGCCGCGACCACCGAGGCGCCGTCGTGCACCGACGAGACGGTCTACGTCGTCGGGGGCGCGAACTCCGCCGGCCAGGCCGCGATGAACTTCGCCCGCTACGCCCGACGCGTCGTGATGCTGGTGCGCGGGCAGTCGCTGGGCGCCTCGATGTCGCACTACCTCATCGAGCAGATCGAGGGCGTCGAGCACATCGAGGTGCGGACCTGCACCGAGGTGGTCGCCGCCGAGGGCGACGGCCACCTCGAGAAGCTGACCCTGCGCGACCGGCGCGACGGCTCCGAGGAGGTGGTCGACGCGCAGTGGCTGTTCGTCTTCATCGGCGCCCGGCCGCGCACCGACTGGCTCGACGGCACGCTGGAACGCGACGACCGCGGGTTCCTGCTGACCGGCCCCGACCTGGCCCGTGCCGGGGAGGGAAGAGGCGACGGACGTGAGCCGTTGCACCTGGAGACCTCCCTGCCCGGGGTGTTCGCCGTCGGCGACGTCCGGGGCGGGTCGGTGAAGCGCGTGGCCTCCGCCGTCGGCGAGGGCGCGATGGCGGTGAGCCTGGTGCACCGCTGGTTGGAGAACCGATGAGAACCGAACTCGAGCCCGCCTCGCTGCAGCGGCTCTTCCTCTTCGAGTCCCTCGACGAGGAGCAGGTGGCCTGGATCGCGGAGCACGCCGACGTCGTCGACGTCGCGGCCGGCGAGGACGTGTGCCGCGAGGGCGACCCCGCCCGCTGCTTCTGGGTGCTGTGCGACGGCGAGATCGCCGTCATCCGGCACGTGCGCGGCGACGAGGTCGAGGTGAGCCGCAGCAGCCGGCCCGGCTCCTACGGCGGTGCCACCGAGGCCTACGTCGAGGGCGAGCACCTCGCCTACAAGCACACCCTGCGCGCCTGCACCGACGCCCGGTTCCTCGCGCTGCCCGCCAAGGAGTTCGGCGCACGGCTGCGCGCCTGGTTCCCGCTGGCGATGCACCTGGTCGAGGGGCTCGCCGTCGGGATGCAGCGGTCGAACACCGCGATCGGGGAGCGGGAGCGGCTGCTCGCCCTCGGCTCGTTGTCGGCGGGCCTGACCCACGAGCTCAACAACCCCGCGGCCGCCGCCATCCGCGCCACCGAGTCGCTGCGCGACCGGGTCGCCGGGATGCGGCACAAGCTCGCGATGCTCGCGTCGGGGAAGCTCGACGGCGCCGTCGTCGCGCAGCTCGTGGAACTCCAGGAGGAGGCGGTGCTGGGCGTCGCCACCGCGCCCGAGCTGACCGCCATGCAGACCTCGGACGCCGAGGACGAGCTCGGCGACTGGCTCGACGAGCGGGAGGTCGGCGGGGCCTGGGACCTCGCGGCGGTGCTCGTGGCCGGCGGGCTCGACGTCGAGTGGCTCGGCAAGGTGGAGCGCACGGTGCCCGACGGCACGCTGGGTGCGGCCGTCCGCTGGATCGCCTACGCCGTCGAGACCGAGACGCTGATGGGCGAGATCACCGACGCGACCGCCCGGATCGGCACGCTGGTCAACGCGGCCCGGCAGTACTCGCAGCTCGACCGGGCGCCCTTCCAGGCCTCCGATCTGCGCGTGCTGCTGAAGTCCACGCTCACGATGCTCTCGCGCAAGCTCGAGGGGATCACCCTGGTCAAGGAGTTCGATCCCGACCTGCCGCAGGTCCCCTGCTACCCGGCGGAGCTCAACCAGGTGTGGACGAACATCGTCGACAACGCGTGCTCGGCCATGGGGGGCGAGGGCACGCTGACGATCCGCACCCGCCGGGAGTCCGACACCGCCGTCGTCGAGATCGCCGACACCGGCCCCGGCATCCCGGACGAGATCCGGCCCCGCATCTTCGAGCCGTTCTTCACGACGAAGGACGTCGGCGAGGGCACCGGGCTCGGCCTGGACATCTCGTGGCGCATCGTCGTCTCCAAGCACCACGGCGACATCCGCGTGCACACCTCGTCGGCCGGGACGACCTTCGAGATCCGGCTCCCGATGTCCGGTTAACCTCTCCGTCACATCTGGTTACGTGCCCTAAACAATCGGGGTATGCCTGCTGCGTCGACGACGACAGGAGGCAGCCCCATGTGTGGCATCGCAGGAACGGTCGACTTCACCCGTGACTTCGCCGAGGACCGTGCCGCCGCGGCCGACGCGCAGGCGATGACGGACACGATGGCCTGCCGCGGACCGGACGACGAGGGTCTCTGGACGGCCCGTCACGCCGCCCTCGGGCACCGCCGGCTGGCCATCATCGACGTGCCGGGCGGACGGCAGCCGATGACCCTGGACGACCCGGCGAGCGGCGAGACGCGCCTGGCGATCGTCTACTCCGGCGAGGTCTACAACTTCACCGAGCTGCGCGCCGAGCTCGAGCAGCGTGGCCACCGGTTCCGCACCGACTCCGACACCGAGGTCGTGCTGCACGGCTGGCTGGAGTGGGGCGAGCACGTCGTCGCCCGCCTGAACGGCATGTTCGCGTTCGCGCTGTGGGACACCCGCGCCGACGAGCTGTTCCTCGTCCGGGACCGGATGGGCATCAAGCCGCTCTACTACTACCCGACGCCCGACGGGGTGCTCTTCGGCTCCGAGCCCAAGGCGATCCTCGCCCACCCTCGGGCCGAGGCCGTGATGGACCTCGACGGACTGCGCGAGGTCCTCTCGCACGTCAAGACGCCGGGCCACGGCGGGTACCGCGGGATGCACGAGGTGCGCCCGGGCTCGCTGGTCCGCGTCCGCCGTGAGGGACTCTCGGTCCGCCGGTACTGGCAGCTCGAGGCCCTCGAGCACACCGACGACCGGGAGACCTCGGTCGCCCGGGTCCGCGAGCTCCTCGACGACATCGTCGGCCGGCAGCTCATCTCGGACGTCCCGCTGTGTTCGCTGCTCTCGGGCGGGCTCGACTCGTCGGCGATCACCGCGCTGGCCGCGCAGCAGCTGAAGGCGCAGGGCGCGGGCCCGGTCCGCTCGTTCTCGGTCGACTTCGTCGGCTACGAGGACTCGTTCGCCGCCGACCCGATGCGCGACACCCCGGACGGCCCCTACGTCCGCGAGCTCGCCGAGTACGTGGCCGCCGAGCACGAGGCCATCACGCTCTCCAACGACGACCTGATGAACCCGGACGCGCGCGCGGCCGTGCTGCGCGCCCGCGACCTCCCGCTCTCCCTCGGCGACATGGACACGTCGCTGTACCTGCTGTTCAAGGCGATCCGCGGCCGCTCGACCGTCGCGCTGTCCGGTGAGTCGGCGGACGAGGTGTTCGGCGGGTACCGCTGGTTCCACGACGCCGACGCGGTGAACGCCGACACCTTCCCCTGGATGGCGGGCCGGGTGGGCCCGATGGACCAGACCCGGTCGTTCTTCGACGAGGGCCTGCTCGCCGAGCTCGACCTCCCGGGGTACGTCGACCAGTCCTACCGCGACGCCCTGGCCGAGGTGCCCCACGTCGACGGCGTGAGCGCGACCGAGCGGCGGATGCGGGAGGTCTGCTACCTGCACCTGACCCGCTTCGTGCAGATCCTGCTCGACCGCAAGGACCGCATGTCGATGGCGAGCGGCCTCGAGGTCCGCGTGCCGTTCTGCGACCACCGGCTCGTCCAGTACGTCTTCAACACCCCGTGGTCGCTCAAGACCTTCGACGGCCGGGAGAAGTCGCTCCTGCGCGCCGCGACCCGGGACGTGCTGCCGGCCTCCATCGTCGACCGGGTGAAGAGCCCGTACCCCTCGACGCAGGACCCGGCCTACGAGAAGGCGGTCCGCAGCGACCTCGCCGACCTGGTGAACGACGCGGGCGCCGCGGTCCGCGCGCTCATCGACGTCGACCGGGTCCGGGCGGCCGTCGACGCGCCGAGCGGGGACGCGACGACGAGCCTCGAGGTCGACCGCGCGCAGATGGAGAACGTGCTCCAGCTCGACGCCTGGATGCGCCGCTACTCGCCGACCGTCGAGACGAGCTGAGGCGGGGGCGTCCCCCGACCGCCGTGGGGCAGCACGGCGGCCGAGGGACGCAGAACCCCGTGCGGCCGGGCGCGGTCGGTCGCACGGGGCGTGCGAGGGCGGGCGGACCCGTGGTCGCTCGCATCATGACGCCGGGCGCCCACCACGCTGTAGGTGTAACGCCTCTCGTCCCGCCGACGATGCGGGACAGCCGTTCCCCGTCCGGTCGTTTCGTCCGACGGGCCCCGACGGTTCATCCTGCCGTGTCGGGGCACAATCGACGGGTGTGAGCACAGACGTGCGGGCGTCGGACCCGACGGACGAGGACCCGACGACGGGTGGTGGCCGGGACGCGGGCGGCTCGGGCCTGGTCGGGCTCGCCGACGAGGAGGCCAAGCGCCGCCGACTCGTCCGCATGAAGGTCGTGGCGACCGGCTTCCTCGTCGGCGCCGCGATCGTGTGGATCGTGTTCCTCACCTGGGAGCGCAACGGCGGCCCGGCCTTCACCGGGTTCGTCCGGGCCGCCGCCGAGGCGGGCATGGTCGGTGCGTTCGCGGACTGGTTCGCCGTGACGGCCCTCTTCCGCCACCCGTTGGGCCTGAAGATCCCCCACACCGCGATCATCCCGCGGAAGAAGGACCAGCTCGGCGAGAGCCTGTCGGACTTCGTCGGCGAGAACTTCCTCGCCGTGCCGGTGGTCAGCGACAAGCTCCGCTCCGCCCGGATCGCCAACCGCGTCGGGGCCTGGCTGTCGCGCCGGGCGAACGCCGAGCGGGTCACCGCCGAGGCCGCCACCGTGGTCCGCGGGGCGGTGGCGGTGCTGCGCGACGACGAGGTGCAGGCGGTCATCGAGCAGACCGTCACCCGCCGCGTGGTCGCCCAGCAGTGGGGCCCGCCCATGGGCAAGCTGCTCGAGGGGATCCTCGACGACGGGTCGCACCGCCGCGTGGTCGACCTCATCTGCGACCGGGCCTACGACTGGGTGCGGCTGAACCACGACACCGTCATGGCGCTCGTGAGCAAGCAGGCCCCGAGCTGGTCACCGCGGTTCGTGGACGGCCTCATCGGCGACCGGCTCTACGCCGAGGCGCTCTCCTTCGCCTGGGCGGTGAAGTCCGACCAGGACCACCCGCTGCGCAAGGCGATCGACCGCTTCCTCACGAGCTTCGCCGGCGACCTCCAGCACGAGCCCGAGACCATCGCCCGCGTCGAGGCCATCAAGGCGCAGCTCCTCGACCACCCCGACGTGCAGGGCCTGCTCAGCCGGGCCTGGGCCACCGGCAAGGCCATGATCCTCGACGCGGCCGAGGACCCCTCGAGCGAGCTGCGGCTGCGGGTGACCGACGGCGTCACCCGCTTCGGTGAGCGCATGGTCCTCGACGAGGGCCTGCGCGAGAAGGTGGACAGCTGGATCGTCGACGCGGCGGCCTACGTCGTGACCCGCTACGCCCCGGAGATCACGGCGCTCATCTCGGACACGGTGAAGCGCTGGGACGGGCCGGAGACCTCACGGAAGATCGAGCTGCAGGTCGGCCGCGACCTCCAGTTCATCCGCATCAACGGCACCGTGGTGGGCGCCCTCGCCGGCCTGATCATCTACACCGTCGGCGAGCTGCTCGTCGGCTGACCGCCCACCGCGACGCCCGGTCGACCTCGTCGCGGTCTACCGCGCCTTCGTGGGCGCCTTGTCGCAGTGATTCACAGCGACAAGGCGGCGACGGGCCGGCGGGAACCCGCGACAACGACTCACGGCCCGAAGGCACCGGCGCCGATCACCAGTCCCAACGACGCCGCGCCGAGGCCCGCGAACGTCGACATGAGGACGTTGAACACCGCGTGCGAGCGCTCGCCGGCCTCGGCCAGGCGCACCGTCTCGTAGCCCAGCGTCGACCAGGTCGAGAGCCCGCCGCAGAAGCCGGTCCCCACCGCGGCGGCCACGGCCGACGGGGACGCCCCGCCGAGCACCACGCCGAGCACCAGCGAGGCGGTGACGTTGACGGTGAACGTGCCCCACGGGAACGAGGTGCCGTGCGTCGACTGCAGCGCGCGGTCGACGAGGTAGCGCGTCGGGGCGCCGATCGCGGCGCCGAGCGCCACCCAGAGGCCGGTCAGGGCGGTCACCGGGCACCCGCCGTCGCCCGGGCCAGGGTCAGGCCGAGCCATGCGGCGCCGACGGAGCCGACCGTCGTCGCGGCGAGGTAGGCGAGGGCCGTCCCGAGCCGACCCGCCGCGAGGAGCTGCTGGGCGTCGACGGCGAACGTCGAGAACGTCGTGTAGCCGCCGAGCACCCCGACCCCGAGGAAGGGCCGGACGACCGGGTGGGCCGTCCGGACCTCGGAGACGTGCACGACGAGCACACCCATCAGCAGGCAGCCGGAGACGTTGATGAGCAACGTCGTCGTCGGGAACGCCCCGGAGGTGGTGGGGAACGCGAGACCGAGGCCCCAGCGGGCGAGGGCGCCGAGGACGCCCCCGAGGGCGACGGCGGCGACGGCTGCGCCCTGGCCGCGCAGGACGTCGGTCCCTGGTTCACGTCCGGCGACGGCGTCGTCGGAGACTTCCGGGCGGTCGGACACGGGGCAGCTCCCTGGGCGCACGTGGACTCGGGCTCCAGGGACCGTTGGCGCCGACGTGGCGCGGTTGTCGGAGCGAACCTCTCGTCGTCTCGCTCGCCCGGGCGGGCCCCACCGCCCTCGCCCGGACGCTAGCGGAGGTGTTCGCGCAGCGCACGCGGTCGATCACCGAACCTGTGGCACAGGCCACGCCACCTGCGCAAGCAGGGTGCTTGCATCAGCTAGCACTCGTGTTAGCGTGGATGTCAGTCAAGGCGAGGAGGTGAGCACGATGTCCGGTGTGGACAGCGTCGACAAGGCGCTCGGCCAGGCCGTCGAGGACATCGGTGCCTACATCCGCAAGCAGCGCGAGGGGGCGCAGGTGTCCCTGCGTCAGCTCGCGAAGGTCGCGGGGATCTCGAACCCCTACCTGAGCCAGATCGAGCGAGGACTGCGCAAGCCGTCCGCCGAGATCCTGGCCCAGATCGCGACCGGTCTGCGCATCTCGGCCGAGGCGCTGTACGTGAAGGCGGGGATCCTCGAGGAGCGAGTCGGCTCCGCGGTCCTCGACTCACTGGCCTGCGATCCGGAGCTCACGGAGCGCCAGAAGCAGGTGCTGCACGACATCTACGAGTCGTTCCGCCGCGAGAACCGCGCGGCCGGGCTCACGGCTCCGGTGCCCGCCGAGCGCGACGACGCCTCCGGCGCCTTCGAGGGAACGGCGGCGCTCGCCGTCGCTCCCGACCTCACCCGTATCCCGTCCCACGAGGAGTGAACGACATGCCCGTCACCTTCCCCACCAAGTTCGACGTCCGCGAGGCCCGCGACCAGGCCAACAAGGTCGTGTCCGACGCCGTCGACCCGTTCCGCGCCCCGGCACTGGCCCTGCTCGGCCTCGGCGACTACGCCGTGGCGAGCGCCCAGGAGGCCTTCTCCAAGGTGCAGGCCGGCGCCACCGAGGTGCAGGCCCGCGTCGAGGACCTGCCCTCGGAGCTGCAGGAGCTGCGCGGCAAGCTGACCGCCGAGGACTTCCGCCGGCTGGCCGACAGCTACGCCGCCGCCGTCCGCAGCGTCTACGCCGACCTCGTGAAGCGCGGCGAGACCGCCTACTCGCAGATCAAGGCCCAGCCGCAGGTCAAGCAGGCGCTCGACACCGTCGACAGCGTCTCCAGCGAGCTGGAGAGCCGGCTCGAGGACGCCACCGAGGAGGTCCGCGTCCGCGGTGAGGCCGCCCTCGCCGAGGTCACCAAGCAGACCCGCTCGGTCGGCGAGCGCGCCGCCCGCTACACCCAGCGGGTCACCGGCCAGGCCGCCGAGGTCATCGCCGAGGCCGGCGACGAGCTCGCCGCCGACGTGAAGGAGGCCGGCGAGGAGGTCGCGCACGAGACGCGCTCGGCCACCCGCAAGGCCGCGTCCCGCACGGCCCCGAAGAAGCAGGGCCCGAAGAACGCCCCGAAGTCGTCCGCCACCAAGGCGGCCGCCCCGAAGGCGCCCACCGGCAAGGCCTGACGCTCCCCGCACCGACCGGCCCCGTCCCCGCACCGCGGGGGCGGGGCCGTCGTCGTGTCCGCTGCTCCCGTGGTGTCCGGTCCGTCGCCGGTGGGCGGATCGGAGCCGCCGCGACCAGCACGTATCCTCGCGGCGTGGGTCTGTCCGTGCCGTCCATCTGGTTGAACCTCGACTACTACCTGTCGCTGCTGATCTGGGTCGTCGGGATCCCGGTCGGCCTCTACGCGTTCATCCACGCCCTGCTGCAGCGCGCGGACGCCTTCACGGCCGTCGACAAGCTGACCAAGCCCGCCTGGTGCGCCATCACGGGCGTCGGCGCCCTGCTGCTCGTCGTCTCGATCGGCGGGATCTTCTCGAGCTTCGGCATCCTGTGGCTCGTCGCGCTGTGCGCGGTCCTGGTCTATCTGCTCGACGTCCGGCCGAAGGTGACGGAGGTCCAGCAGGGCGGACGGTGGTGACGGAGCCCGCCGCCGCCGGGACGCTGGAGCTGGTCCCCGCACCGGACCGGCCGGACCTCCTGGCCGCGCCCGTCGTCGCGGCGCTGGCCGCGCTGCCCGAGGACGTCGCCCGCTCCTGCGGGGTCGCCGAGATCGATCCCGGGCTCGCCGACACCGCCGCGTTCTGCGAGGCCTACTCCTCCCCGCTCCACCTCTCGGCGAACTGCGTCGTCGTCACCGGCGCGCGGTCGGGCGAGCAGCGCTTCGCGGGCTGCGTGGTCCTCGCGACGACCCGGGCCGACGTCAACGGCGTGGTCCGGCGCCGGATCGACGTGCGCAAGGCCTCCTTCGCGGCCATGGACGTCGCCGTCGAGCTGACCGGGATGGAGTACGGCGGGATCACGCCGTTCGGGCTCCCGGCCGGCTGGCCCGTCCTCGTGGACCCGGCGGTCGTGGCGGCCCCGGCCGTCGTCGTCGGGAGCGGTCTGCGGGCGTCGAAGCTCGTGGTGCCCGGGTCGGTCCTCGGGCTGCTGCCCGGGGCCGAGCCGACGGAGGGTCTGGGTCGGTAGCCCGACCCCGCGTGGCAGGAAAGCGTCGTTGCTGTCATCCCGTGGCAGCAACGACGCTTTCCTGCCACCTCGGGCGGGGGTATGGTTCAACCTTCAAGTAGATGGAGGTCGTCGTGCCCGCTCTCACCGTCCCCGACCTGACCGTCCTCCCGCGCCTGCCCGAGCCCGGCGTCGGGACCGGGATCACCGAGCGCTCCGTGCGGCGGGTGACGACCGCTCCCCGCGGGTTCGAGGGTGAGGGCTTCCCGGTGCGACGGGCGTTCCAGGGGGTCGACCTGGCCGACCTCGACCCGTTCATCCACATGGACCAGATGGGCGAGGTGGAGTACGCGCCGGGCGAGCCGAAGGGCACGTCGTGGCACCCGCACCGCGGGTTCGAGACCGTCACCTATCTCATCGACGGCACCTTCGAGCACGCCGACAACCACGGTGGCGGCGGCCTGATCACCAACGGCGACACGCAGTGGATGACCGCGGGCGGCGGCGTCCTGCACATCGAGCGGCCGCCGGAGGCCCTGGTCACCTCGGGCGGGCTGTTCCACGGACTGCAGCTGTGGGTGAACCTCCCCCGGGCGCAGAAGTGGGTCCACCCCCGCTACCAGGACCTCCGGGCCGGCCAGGCCGCGCTCGTCACCTCGCACGACGCGGGCGCGCTGGTCCGCGTGATCGCCGGGTCGCTCGACGGGCACGCCGGTCCCGGGTCGACCTACACCCCGATGACGATGGCCCACGCGTCGGTCGAGCCGGGCGCGCAGCTGCACGTCCCGTGGGACCGCGAGCAGAACGCGCTGCTCTACGTGCTCGCGGGCGACGGGTTCGCGGGCACCGAGGGGCGTCCGGTCACGACGGGCCAGCTGGTCGTCTTCGGGCCGGGGGAGTCGCTGCGGGTCGCGGCGGCGGGGACGCAGGACGCGCGGCACCCTCGCCTCGAGGTCGTGCTGCTCGGTGGCCGCCCGATCCGCGAGCCGGTCGCCTGGGGCGGCCCGTTCGTCATGAACACCCGCGAGGAGGTCATGGATGCGTTCCAGGACTTCTCGAAGGGCCGCCTCGGCGCGATCCCGGCCGACCGCGTCTAGCGGTCCAGCCAGCGCGTGAGGAACTCCGTCTCCCAGCGCAGCAGCTCCGAGACCTGTTCGGCGACGACGCCCTCGATCTTCCCGCCGACCATCGGGACCGGCACGGCCGTCGAGGCGCGGACGGAGAGGCGGGACCCGTCGCCGTCGGGAACGACCTCCTGCGTCCCGGTGATCGAGCCGGGCAGCCCGCGCACGTCGACCTGCACGTCGGCGCTCGAGCCGTGCCAGTTCTCGGTCCGGTCGAGGACGAGGTCGTCGCCGGTGAACCGGCGGACCACCGACGGCAGGAACTCGACCGGCACCCCCTGACGCAGCACGATCCGGTCGCCGTCGTGACTGACCAGGGCGGCGTCCTTCCCGCCGAGCTCGGCGAGGCGGGCGTTCAGGAAGGCGTCGTCGGTCAGGGCACCGACGACGGCGTCGGGCGGGTGCGGGAACGAGGCGTCGTGCTCGATGGGGCGGGCCACGGCGCGCAGGTTACCGTCGGGCCGTGCCCACCACCGTCGCCTCGCTGGCCGAGCTGACCACCCTGCATCTCGGGGGGCCGGCGCGACGGCTGGTGCGCGCGCCCGACCGCGACGCGATCGTCGCGGCGGTCCGTGAGGCCGACGCCGCCGGGGAGCGGCTGCTCGTGCTCGGTGGCGGCTCCAACCTGGTCGTCCCCGACGACGGGTTCGACGGCACGGTCGTCCGGCTGGAGTCCCGCGGCCACGTGGTGTCGCCCGCCGCCGACGGCACGGCGCTGGTGACGGTGGAGGCCGGGGAGGACTGGGACACGTTCGTCGCGGCGTGCGTGGAGGAGGGCCTGGGCGGGCTGGAGTGCCTCTCGGGCATCCCGGGGAGCACCGGCGCGACCCCGGTGCAGAACGTCGGGGCCTACGGCGTGGAGGTCGCCGACCTGCTCGAGGACGTCACCGTGTTCGACCGCGCCGCCGACGCCGTGGTGACGGTCCCGGCCGCGGAGCTCGGGCTCGGCTACCGCACGAGCCGGCTCAAGGGCGCCGACCGCGAGATCGTCCTGGCCGTGCGGTTCCGCGTGGGCACCGACGGCCTCTCCGCCCCGGTCCGGTACGCCGAGCTCGCCCGGGTCCTGGACGTCGAGCCCGGCACGCGGGTGCCCGCGGCCGCCGCGCGGGCCGCGGTGCTGGGGCTGCGGCGCGGCAAGGGCATGGTCCTCGACGAGGCCGACCACGACACCTGGAGCGCGGGCTCCTTCTTCACCAACCCCGTCGTCGGGCAGGAGACCGCCGACGAGGTGGCGCGCCGGGTGGCGGCGCGCGACCTCGGGCCGGTCACCGCGTGGCCCACCGCCGACGGGCGGGTGAAGCTCTCCGCCGCGGCGCTGATCGAGCGCGCCGGGGTCTCGCGCGGCTACCCGGGCCCGGACGCGCCGGTGCGGGTGTCCACGCGGCACACCCTCGCGCTGACCCACCGCGGCGGGGGCACCACCGCGCAGCTGCTCGACCTGGCCCGCGACGTGCGGGACCGGGTGGAGACGGCGTTCGGGGTGCGGCTGGTGCCCGAGCCGGTGCTCGTAGGTGGCTGCGCGCTCTAGGTCCGGTTGAACCGCATCCCGGTCGCCTGGTCGCGCGGCTTGAGCACGATCGTGTCGATGTTGACGTGCGAGGGCCGGCTCATGGCGAACGCGACCGTCGCGGCGATGTCCTCGGCGACGAGCGGCGTGATCCCGCGGTAGACGTTGTCGGCCTTCTGCTGGTCGCCGTCGAAGCGGACCAGCGCGAACTCCGTCTCCACCGCGCCCGGGGCGATCTCGGTGACGCGCACGGGCTCGCCGAGCAGTTCCCCGCGCAGCGTGCGGTGCAGCGCGCCCTCGGCGTGCTTGGCGGCGGTGTAGCCCGACCCGCCGTCGTAGACCTCGAGGGCGGCGATCGAGGTGATCGTCACGACGTGCCCGTCGCCGGAGGCGATGAGCGACGGGAGCAGCGCCTTCGTCACGCGCATCGTGCCGAGGACGTTGGACTCCCACATCCAGCGCCAGTGCTCCTCGTCGCCCTCGATCACCTTCTCGGTGCCCTTGGCGCCACCGGCGTTGTTCACCAGGCCGCGCAGGGTGCCGAGCTCGCCGACCCGCGACGCGAACGCCGCGACCGAGTCGGCGTCGGTGACGTCGAGGGGCACGGCGGTCCCTCCGGTCTCCTCGGCGAGCGCGTCGATACGGTCCTGACGACGGGCGCCGAGGACCGGGTGCCAGCCGTCCGCCGCGAGGGCGCGGGCGGTCGCGGCTCCGATCCCGGAGCTCGCCCCGGTGACGACGACGAGCGGCTTCTCCGTGGGAGTGGTCACGGCGGGCCACCCTAGGGCGGTTTTCGGACGGACGTCGATCTGGTCGTTGCCTAAGCTGTGGGCCGTGATTCCGGCGGCGAGGGCGGCGACGGACGGCACGGCCCACACACGGCCGAGGCCGCGGACCCTGGCATCGGTACGGCGGTCCCCACGGCGGGTGGCGGTCATCTCGGTGCACACCTCGCCGCTGGCCCAGCCCGGCACGGGCGACGCGGGCGGCATGAACGTCTACGTGGTGCAGACAGCGAAGGAGATGGCGCGCCGCGGGGTCGAGGTGGAGATCTTCACCCGGCAGACCGCGTCGGACCTGCCGCCCGTGGCCGAGCTCGCTCCCGGCGTGCTGGTCCGGCACGTCGTCGCCGGGCCGTTCGGCGGTCTCGGCAAGGAGGACCTGCCCAGCCAGCTCTGCGCGTTCACCTCGGGCGTGCTGCGCGACGAGGCCCGTCAGGAGCCCGGCTGGTTCGACGTCGTGCACTCCCACTACTGGCTCTCCGGCCAGGTCGGGTGGCTGCTGCGGGACCGCTGGGGCGTGCCGCTGGTCCACACCGCGCACACCCTGGCGAAGGTCAAGAACGCCTCCCTGGCGGCCGGCGACACCCCCGAGCCGCTCGGCCGGCTCGTCGGCGAGGAGCAGGTGGTGGCCGAGGCCGACCGGCTCGTCGCGTCGACGCCCGCCGAGGCCGAGGCCCTCATCGCCGAGTACGACGCCGACCCGGAGCGGGTGCGCACCGTCGCGCCCGGCGTCGACCTGGCGACCTTCACCCCGTCCCGCGACCGCGCGGCGGCCCGTGCCGCCCTGGCGCGGGAGGCCGGGAAGTCGATGGGTGAGGACGACGTCGTGCTCGCCTTCGTCGGGCGCATCCAGCCCCTGAAGGCACCGGACGTGCTGCTGCGTGCCGCCGCCGAGATGATCGCCCGCCGTCCGGACCTACGTGCCCGGCTCACGGTGCTGGTGGTCGGCGGGCCGTCGGGCTCCGGTCTGGCCCAGCCGCGGGTGCTCGTCGATCTCGCCGAGGAACTGGGTATCACCGACGTCGTGAGATTCCTCCGTCCCCGGGCGGGCGCCGCCCTCGCCGAGGTCTACCGCGCCGCGGACGTCGTCGCGGTGCCGAGCCACTCGGAGTCGTTCGGGCTGGTGGCCCTCGAGGCGCAGGCCTGCGGGACGCCGGTGGTCGCCGCGGCCGTGGGCGGGCTGCCGGTGGCGGTGTCCGACGGCCGGTCCGGCCTGCTGGTCGACGACCACTCGGCGGTCTCGTGGGCCTCCGCGCTCGAGCGGGCCGCCGTCGACCGCACGACCCGGGGTCGGCTCGCCGCCGGGGCGATCGAGCACGCCCAGGCGTTCTCGTGGGACCGGACCGCCGACGCCCTGCTCGCCACCTACGCCGAGGCGGCGGCCGCCCGGCTCGCGCCGCGGGGGGTGGCGGTGTGAGCCTGCCCGAGGTCATCCGCGCCGCCCTCGACGAGCGCGAGCTCGCCTACCAGCGCCGCGACGAGAACAGCTTCTTCGTCACCCTGCCCGGCACCAAGAAGCTGCAGACCAACTGCTGGCTCGTGCTCACCCCGCACGCCCTGCTGGTCGAGGCGTTCGTGTGCCGGCGGCCCGACGAGAACTTCGAGGGCGTCTACCGCTGGCTGCTGCAGCGCAACACGCGCCTCTACGGCGTGCACTACTGCCTCGACGACATGGGCGACATCCACCTCGTCGGTCGCGTGGGGCGGCACGCGGTCACCGACGACGAGCTCGACCGCATCCTGGGGCAGGTGCTTGAGGCGGGCGACGGCGACTTCAACACGCTCATCGAGCTCGGGTTCGCGACGTCGATCCGGCGCGAGTGGGCCTGGCGGGAGTCCCGCGGCGAGTCGCTGGCGAACCTCCGAGCGTTCCAGCACCTGGTGGGGGAGACGTAGCGGAGCGGGGCTCGGCCGGATTGTCCGATTCCTCGGTGACTTCACGTGCTCTCCGGCGTACCGCTCGGTAAGTTGGTGTGACCCAGCTGACGCAGATCGAGGAGCCACTGCATGACCGTGCGTAGTCCGTTCGCCGACGTCGACATCCCCGACGTGGGCCTGCCGGAGTTCCTCTTCTCCGACCTGGGCGAGCACGCCGACCGCATCGCCCTGATCGACGGCCCGTCGGGGCGCAGCATGACCTTCGGCGAGCTCGCCCAGGGCGTCGACCGGTTCGCGGCGGCGCTCGGCGAGCGGGGCCTCGGGCGGGGCGACGTCATCGCGCTGTTCGCGCCGAACACCCCGTACTACCCCGTCGTGTTCCACGGCGCCCTCGCCGCGGGCGTGGCGGTGTCCACGGTCAACGCGCTCTACACCCCCGACGAGCTGGCGTTCCAGCTGCGGGACTCGGGCGCGAAGATGCTCGTCACGGTGTCGGCGTTCCTCGACCGGGCCCGGGCGGCGCTGCGCGAGGAGGGGCTCGCCGTCACGGAGGTCGTGCTGCTCGACGCGGCCCGCGACGAGGCGTCCACGCCGCTGCCCGAGAACGCGCTGGCCGACCTGTTGACGACCACCGCCGAGCGCCCGACGGTGCAGCTCTCCGGCGACGACGTGGCGGCGCTGCCGTACTCGTCGGGCACCACCGGGCGTGCCAAGGGCGTCGTGCTGACGCACCGCAACCTCGTCGCGAACCTCGTGCAGTTCGCGGCGATGCAGCAGACGACGCCCGAGTCGAAGATCCTCGCGGTCCTGCCGTTCTTCCACATCTACGGCATGACCGTAATGATGAACAACGGCATCTACAACCGGGCCGCCGTCGTGACGATGCCGAAGTTCGACCTCGCGGAGTTCCTGCGGATCGTCTCCGAGCACCGGGTCGACCGCATCTACATCGCGCCGCCGATAGCGGTGGCCCTGGCCAAGCACCCGATGGTCGAGCAGTACGACATCGACTGCGTCGACGTCGTCTTCTCCGGCGCCGCTGCGCTCGACGCCGACCTCGGCCACAAGGTCGCCAAGCGGCTGAACTGCAAGGTCTTCCAGGGCTACGGCATGACCGAGCTCTCCCCGGTCAGCCACGCCATGCCCGAGGACCGGCCCGACATGGACCTCTCCTCGATCGGCGTCGCGCTGCCCAACATCGAGTGCAAGATCGTCGACCCGGAGACCGGGGAGGAGAGCGAGCGCGGCGAGCTGTGGGTCAAGGGCCCCAACGTCATGCGCGAGTACCTCAACAACGCCGAGGCCACCGCCTCGACGCTGGACGACGACGGCTACCTGCACACCGGCGACGTCGCCACCGTCACCGACGAGGGCGTCTTCTACATCGTCGACCGGGTCAAGGAGCTCATCAAGTACAAGGGCTACCAGGTGCCGCCGGCCGAGCTCGAGGCGCTGCTGCTGACCAACGACTCGATCGCCGACGCGGCCGTCATCGGGGTCAAGGACGCCGAGGGCGAGGAGATCCCCAAGGCGTTCGTGGTGAAGCAGCAGGGTGCCGAGATCTCCGAGGACGACGTCATGTCCTTCGTCGCCGAGCGCATCGCGCCGCACAAGAAGGTGCGCGTGGTCGAGTTCATCGACCAGATCCCGAAGTCGGGCTCCGGCAAGATCCTGCGCAAGGACCTCCGCGCCCGCGAGAACGCCTGACGGTCTTCCCGACGACGGGCCCTGCCTCCTCCGGGCAGGGCCCGCGGTCGGGGCGCGCCGAGGTGTCTTGACCGCCGACTCCCCCCGGAGCACGCTGTCGCGGCGGTGACGGGGGTGCCGGGATGGCAGCAGCGACGGACGCGACCGGGGACAAGGCCGTGTGCATCAGGTCGATGGAGCTGATGGCGAACGGGACCGTCGACCAGTTCGCCGAGATCTACGACCCGGCGGCCGTCAACCGCGAGGCCGAGGACGAGCCGGTGGGCGCGCGGACCGCAGGCCCCGCGGGCTTCCACGCGTCCGCGCAGTGGCTGCGCGAGGCCTACTCCGACCTCCGCTGGGAGGTGCACGACGCCGTCCAGGACGGCGACCTCGTCGTGCTCCACACCACCATGAGCGGGCGACAGACCGGCCCGTTCACCGCGTACACCGCGGACGCCGCGGTGGAGATGGTCTTCCCGCCGCGGAACCGCGAGTTCGCCGTCACCCAGACCCACTGGTTCCGGATGAAGGACGGCAGGATCGTCGAGCACTGGGCCAACCGGGACGACCTGGCCCTGGGGCGGCAGCTCGGGTGGACCCCGCCGAGCCCGGTCTACCTCGCCCGGATGCTCCTGGCCCGGCGTCGAGCCGTGGCCGGGTCCGGACCGTCCGGGACGCCGGGCTCGTGATCGCCGTGCTGCGGGAGTGACACCGCTGCGGGAGTGACACCGCGCCGCTGCGAGCGAGCCGGCAGTCCGTCCACGCGCAGCGCGCCCGGTCGCACGATGGCCGATCCGCGACGAGCCTGGTCGGCAGGCGAAGACGTGTGGTGAGGATCCGCGGGAGCCGAGGGCCGTTCCCTGTTCATCCCCTTCTGAAACCCCTACCGTCGGCCGCGTGATGAGCGTCGACGCCGAGGCGACCGCCGGGCGGACGCCGCCCCGGTGACCGGCGTACCGGAGGCATCGCTGCTCCTCGCGCGCCGGCTCGGGGCACGTCAGGAGGCGCTGCGACTCGGCTCCCAGATCATCGGGACCGAACACCTGCTCATGGCCAGCGTGGCCGACCCGCTCGTCCGGACCGTCCTCCTCGGCTTCGGCGTGGATCTCCGCGGGATGCAGGCCGAGGTGACGGCGGCCAGCGACAAGCGGGGCGCCGCCGAGCAGGTGCGGCTCACCGGTGAGGTCGTCGAGGTGCTCGCTGCGGTCGGCGAGGAGTGCCCCGAGCTCGCGCGGCCCGAGCCCGCGCCGTCCAGCCTCGTCTCGCGGGGGCTGCGCGTCGCCCTGGTCGCCCTCCTCCGGGACGACGGCGACACCGCCGCCGCCGCCATCCTGGGCCAGCTCCTCGGCGAGCGACGGCGCGGTGCGGTCGCTCGCGAGATCGAACGGGGGGCGCCGCCCGCCCGGTTCCCCGACGCCGGACGGCGATCCCGTCCGCCCGACCCCACCGGCACCCGGACCTGACCGCCGCGCCCGGTCCCGGGGACACTCGGTGCGTCGACCTCGGAAGGGGACCCATGGTCATCGTGGCGGGACATCTGCTGGTCGCACCGGAGGCGCGGGAGGCGTACCTGGCCGGGTGCGTGGCCGTCGTCGAGCAGGCGCGGGGCGCTCGCGGGTGCCTCGACTTCGCGCTGTCGGCCGACCTGCTCGACCCCGGGCGGATCAACGTCCTCGAGCGGTGGGCGTCGCAGGCCGACGTCGAGGCCTTCCGCGGCGCGGGGACGGGCGACGAGCAGACGGCGCAGCTCCTCGGCGCCTCGGTGGCCGAGTACGACGTCGCGGACGTCCGATCCTTGACCGGCTGACGGCGGCTGGATCGAGAAACCGCACCGATGACGGTTTCGGGCCGGTCGGGGGAGGAATCCCAGCGCACAGGGGCTGCGCCGGGTTCGGGGAACGCCGACACGGTCCCCGGATGGAGGTCGGCCCCGCTCCTCGTCGCTGGGGAGCGGACGGGGAGCGGGGCTTGCTTCTCCGTCGCGTCGGGCCCGTGTGTGTGCGCCACGGCAAGGCCGTCGCCTCGCGCGTCTCGACCTCGTCAACGCCTCCGCCCCGACCCTGCGGGCGGCGTAGGACTGCGGGCATGCACACCACCGGGATCGGGTCGATGGACGAGGTCGTGGACTACCTGCTCGAGCTCACCGAGCGGGGCGCGGGCCTGTGCCCGGCCGGCGTCGACCGCACGCAGTGGTCGCGGGACGTCCTCGCCGAGCTCGCGCACGCCGTCGAGCTGCTGGAGGGCGCGGTCGAGCGGGTGTCGGGCCGACACAACCCGGTGGTGGCGCGCAACGCGCACATCCTCGCCACCACCATCAGCGCGCACCGGAACGTCGCGCTCGCCCGGACGCCCGCACCCGTCGTCGGGGGGTGGACGCGGCGGGCAGGCTGACCGGGTGGGCGCCTACTGGATCAACACCTTCCGCGCGATCCGGGACCCGGAGAAGCTCGACGCGTACGTCGCGCTCGCCGGACCGGCGATGCGCGCCGCCGGCGGGACCTTCCTCGCGCGCGGCACGCCGGCAGCCGCGTTCGAGCAGGGCACCCGCGAGCGGACGACGCTGATCGCGTTCGACAGCGTCGAGCAGGCCGTCGCCGCCTACGAGAGCCCGGCCTACCAGGAGGCGCTCGCGGCGCTCGGGGACGGCGCCGACCGCGACATCCGGATCATCGAGGCGCTGTGAGTTCCGCTCAGGTGAGCACTCACGGCCGCTGTGGCGACCATGAGTGCGCACGAGCGCGCAGCGCACCTACGAGAACAGCTGCACGAGGTTGCCGCAGGTGTCGTCGACGACGGCGATCGTGATCGGGCCGGCCGGGGTCGGTGGCTGCACGACCGTGACCCCGCGCCCGGTGAGCCGCTCCGCCTCGGCGGCCACGTCGTCGACCTCGAACGCGGTGGCGGGGATGCCGTCCTCGACCAGCGCGGCGCGGAACGGGCCCACGGCCGGGTGCTCGGCGGGCTCGAGCACGAGCTGGGCGCCGTCCGGGTCGCCGGGCGCGGTGAGGGTGAGCCACCGGTGCTCGCCCAGCGGGACGTCGTGCTTGAGCTCGAAGCCGAGGACGTCGCGGTAGAAGCGCAACGCGCGCTCCTGGTCGTCGACGAACACGCTGCAGTAGGACACCTTCGGCATCGGGTCACTCCTCCGGGACGGGCCACCGCCGCGCGATCTCCCGCAGCGGACGGGTGTCGAGGTCGTGGAACTTGTAGCGGCCCTCGCGGCGGACGCGGACGAGTCCGGCCTCCTCGAGGACGGCGAGGTGCTGGGACACGGCCTGCCGGGTGGGTGACAGGCCGCGCTCGAGCAGCGCGCCGCACAACGCGAACAACGTCTGGCCGTCGGTCGCGGTGAGCGCGTCGAGCAGGGCGCGGCGCGTGGGGTCGGCCAGCGCCCGGTAGACGTCGCTCACCCCGGGCACCATAGGCAAGCCCTCACTTGCCTGTCCAGGATGTCCGGTACTGCTTCAGGCGTCGCCGAAGGCGGCCGCGAGGGCCCGCACGCAGTCGGGCGGCGTCGTCACCGGCGCGACGATGCTGCCGACCAGCTCCACCGGCGGGTCCAGCGCCACCCCGCGGACACGACGGGACCCCGCGCCCGCGAGGACCGCGGCCGGCAGCAACGACCAGGCGCGCGGATCGGCGCCGACGCCCACCACGAGGTCCTGCACCGAGCCGACCACGCGGCGCTGCGGCTGGCACACCCCCGCGTCGCCGAGGGCGCGGGCCGCCGCGTCGCGCAGCGCCGGGTCCGACCCGCCGTCGAGATCGAGCAGTGGACCCACCGCGACCTCGACGAGGGCGACCGACTCCCGCCCGGCCAGGGGGTGGTCGACGGCGACGACCGCCTGGAGCGGCTCGCGCCAGACGGGCACGACGGTGAGGCCCGCGACCGACTGCGTCCCGCGCATCAGCGCCACGTCGAGCCGTCCGTCGCGCACCGCCGCGAGTCGGTCGCCGGCGGGGAGGTCGACCAGCACGGTCTGGATCGCCGGGTCCTCACGCCGCAGGATCTCGACGGCGCGCTCCAACCGGTCGGTGAGCGCCGGTGCGGTCCCGATCCGCAGCGTCATCCCCGGGTCGACCGCCGCCACCCGCACCTGGTCCGCCGCCGCCAGCACGCCGCGGGCCGCCGCGAGCACCCGTTCCCCGGGGACGGTGAGCCGCACGTGCCGCGACGAGCGGTCGAGCAGGGCCACCCCGAGCTCGCGCTCCAACCGGGCGACCTGCTGGCTCACCGCGGGCTGCACGATGTGCAGCCGCTCCGCCGCCCGGCCGAAGTGCAACTCCTCGGCGACGGTGACGAAGTACCGCAACGCCCGCAGCTCCACGTCCGGAGACCTCCGTCGATCAGATCCCGTGATCGCTGTAGAGCGTAGGTCGATCTCGTTCCCGACGGCGGGTGCGCGTGAGCTGGCAGGCATGCGCATCGGCCGGAACATCACCCTCACCACCGCCCCGGACCGGGTCGCCGTCGAGGTCGCGGCAGCGATCCGCGGCGGTCTCGACTCCGTCTGGACCAACCAGATGCCGGGCTCCTGGGACCCGCTCGCGCTCCTCGCGGCCGCCGGCCGGGTCGGTCCGGGCCTCGAACTCGGCACCGCGATCGTGCCCACCTACCCGCGGCACCCCGTCGTCGCCGCGACCGAGGCGCTGACCATCGCCGCGGCGAGCGGGGCGCCGTTCACGCTCGGGCTCGGCCCCAGCCACGCCTGGTCGGTGACCGACCAGCTCGGGCTGCCCTACGCCGCGCCCGCGGCCCACAGCCGGGAGTACCTGGAGATCGTGGGCGGGCTGCTGCGCGGCGAGCACGTCCGGCACCAGGGCCGCTTCTTCACCGTCGACACGGCGCTGGACGTCCCGGTCGCGCCGGTCTCGCTCCTGCTCTCCGCGCTCGGACCGCGGATGCTCGAGGTCGCCCGCGACCTCACCGACGGCACGATCGCGGTGTGGGTCCGCCCGGACCTCGTGGGCGAGGTGCTGCGTCCCGCGCTGCGTGACGACCAGCGCGTCGTGGTGCAGGTCCTCGCGGCGGTGACCACCGACCCGGACGGGCTGCGGGAGCGGATCGCCCGCGACTTCGTGGCGGTGGAGTCGATGCCCGCGTACCGCGCGGTGCTCGACCGCGCGGGCCTGCAGGGACCGGCGGACACGCTCGTCGTCGGGAGCGAGGAGGACCTGGCCCGCGAGTTCGCGCGCTTCGCCGACGCCGGCACCACCGACCTCCTGATCTCGCCACTCGAGGAGCCCCAGCGGGTGCTGGACGTGGCGCGAGCAGTGACGGCCTGACGTTCGGCTCCTCGTCCGCCCGACCGATGCTCGCTAGGGTCCGGCCCGTGGCGGAGCGGACGAGTGGTCCGGGGCTGATCGAGGCGGGCGTGTTCCTGGCGGAGGTCGCGATGATCGCCGTGCTCGTGTACGCGGGCGTCGCGCTGCCCCGCTCGGTCGTCGGGCGGATCGTCCTCGTGGTGGTCCTCGTCGGGGTCTTCGTCGTGATCTGGGGTCGGTGGCTCGCCCCGCGGGCCGCTCGCCGGCTGCCACCACGGCCGGGTCTGCTGCTGAAGCTGGCCCTGTTCGCGGTCGGTGCGCTGCTGCTGGCGTGGGCCGGACCGGTATGGCTCGCGGTGGTGTTCCTGGTGTTCAGTGAGGGTCTCGTGATCGCGGCCGAGCGCGAGCGGCGCCCCCTGGCCTGACGTCCCGGGCAGGTCGGGACACGACGGGATCCGTGCCGGCGCACCTGCCACGGCAGGATGGGCCGGTGAGCAGCACACCGACCGAGTCCGCCGTCCTCGCACTGGTGCCGGAGGCCGAACCCGTCGTCGGGAAGGAGCGCCGGGAGCTGGACCCGACGACGGCGGCCGGCGTGCCCGCGCACGTGACGGTGCTCTACCCGTTCCTGCCGCCGGCCGAGATCGACGACGCCGTCGTCACGCGCCTGCGGCACGCGGTGGCGGGCGCCGGGGCGATCGACTGCTCCTTCCCGACGACGGGCTGGTTCGGCGAGGACTACCTCTGGCTCGCCCCGCGCCCGTCGGCGCCGTTCGCGGACCTGACCGCCTGCGTGTGGGAGGCGTTCCCGGCCTGCCCGCCCTACCGCGGCGAGCACGAGCCGCACCCGCACCTGACCGTCGGGTACGGCTCGGTCGCACCGGTGGAGGCGATGCGGGCGGCCGAGGCACGGGTCGTGCCGCAGCTGCCGTTCACCGCGCGGATCGAGGCCCTGCACCTGCTCGTGGGCTCCCGGGAGCCCGACTCGTGGCGCGTCGTGGCGGAGCTGCCGCTGACGGGGTCGCGCTGACCCCCTCGCTTGACAGAAAAGCGTCGTTGCTGTCAACCAGCGGCAGGAAAGCCGCATCGTCGAAGGAGCCGGACCCCGTGGACCTGGAAGCCGACTGCTCCCGGTGCAGCGGTCTCTGCTGCGTCGCACCGGCGTTCGCGCGCTCGGCGGACTTCGGGCTGTCGAAGTCGGCGCGGACGCCCTGCCCGCACCTGGCGGTCACGGCCCCGGGGGAGGCGGCGCCCTGCACCATCCACACCGAGCTGCCCGAGCGCGGCTTCCCCGGGTGCGTCACGTTCGACTGCTTCGGCGCCGGACAGCGGGTGACGGCGTGGGCGGACTGGCGGGTCGCCCCGGACGAGGCGTTCGGCGCCTTCGACGTGATGCGGGCGCTGCACGAGGTGCTCTGGTACCTCGCCGAGCCGATCGACGTCCTTGCCGACGAGCGGGCGGCCCTCGCCGGGCGGGTGGCCGCGCTCGGTCCGGAGGCGGACGTCGCAGCGGTGCGCGCCGAGGCGGGGGAGCTGCTCGGCCGGCTGAGCGAGGCGGTGCGCGGGCCGGGCGGGCGGTCGACGGCCCGGGCGGACCTCGTCGGGAAGGACCTGCGGCGGCGTCGCCTGGCCGACACGTCCCTGCGCGGGGCCCTGCTCATGGGCGCCGATCTGCGGGGCGTCGACCTGGGGCGGTCCGACCTCCTCGGGGCGGACCTGCGCGGGGCCGACCTGCGCGGCGCCTCGCTGTCCGGCGTGCTCTTCCTGACGAACCCCCAGGTCACGTCCGCGCACGGTGACGCCGCGACGGCGCTGCCCGCCCGGGTGCACCGACCTGCGGGCTGGGGCTGACGGCTGACGAGGTAGCGGATCCGGGGCCTGGGCGTCCGGATCCGCGACATCTGTCAGCTCGGCTGGCCCGCACGATGTGGCTCACCTGCCACTGGATGACAGCAGTTCAATCGAGCACGCCGATAGGGCTTTCCTGCCATGGGGGCGGCGGCGGGGCTACGCCGGCACCGGCTCGGGCAGCGTCCCGACGACGGGTGCGGGCGCCTCGGCGCCACCGCGGGCCAGCACCACGCAGGCGAGCGCCGCGACGGCGAGCACGAGCGGGGCGACCAGGTAGAAGGCGGAGGACACCTCGTCGCCCAGCAGCGGCCCGAGCAGCGACGGCGGGACGACCTCGGACACCACGACGACGGCCGTCACCGTGGTGACCGTGCCGAGCCGCAGCGCGACGGTCCACCACAGGCAGCCCAGCGCCCCGGTCACCGCCGCGGCGAGCGCGGGGGCCGAGGTCAGGGCGGACAGCGGGTGCGTGAGGTCGACGAGCTTGACCGCGGTCGAGCAGGCGGCGAAGCCGAGCCCGGAGCACACCGCGACGAGGGTGGGTCGCCGGGCGACGGCCCCTGCGAGCCCGGCCAACCCCACCACCGCCGCCGTCACGACGAGGCCGACGTCCAGGGCCGCGGTGTCCGTGGTGGTGCCCGACTGACCGGCGACCGACGCGAGCACCACCAGGGACGCCGACAGGGCGCCGACGGCCGCGACCCCGCGCCACCCCAACCGCGTCCCGAACCACCACCGTGCGGCCACCGCGGTCACGGCGAGGCTGCCGCTGACCGCGCACTGGGCCACCGCCATCGACACCGTCTGCAGCGCCATCACGTGCGCGAGCGCGCCGAGCCCCTCGGCCACGGTGCCCGCCACGAACGCGGGGTGGCGCAGCATCGCCGTCCACGGGGCGCCGGTCGCGCCCAGTGCCGCCGCCTGGGCCACCGACCCGAGGCCGAACAGCACCGCCGCCAGCAGCACCCACGTGATCCCCATGCTCACGAGGGTCGGACGGCCGCCTGTGCGGCGGCTGGGCGTGGAGTGGGCGGCGGACTTGACCCTGCCCCCGGGACAGGGCCGAGCGTGGTCACCGGTCCGGGAACGGCCCGGACCGGGGGAGGGTGGCGACGTGACGCGCATGACGATCGGGGCGTTCGCGGCCGCGACCGGTCTGACACCGAAGGCCCTGCGTCTCTACGACGAGCTCGGGCTCGTCGCCCCGGCCGCCGTCGACCCGACGACGGGCTACCGCTTCTACGACGACGGCCAGTCCGGCCGGGCGCGACGGGTCGCGGAGCTCCGGCAGGTCGGGGTGCCGTTGACGCGGATCGGCGCGCTGCTGGACCTGCCCGACGACGAGGCGGCCGCGGACCTCGCGGCCTGGTGGCGGCAGGTCGAGCACGACACGACCGTCCGGCGCACCCACGTCGCCGACCTCCTCGCACGGTGGCGGAGGGAGACGATCGTGACGACGGACGTGGTGCGGTGCGTGGGCGCGACCGGGCTGGAGCGGGGTGCCCGCGACGAGCAGCAGGACGCGGCGGCCTGGGTGGACGACCGGGCGGTGGTGGCCGACGGCTTCCACGCCGCCGGGGCGACCGCGAGCCGGGGCGTGGTCGAGGCGGTGACCGGCTCCGACGGGGCGCGACTCCTCGATGCGCTCGGGGAGGCGGCCGCGCGGACCGGGCCGCCGGACGACGGGGGCACCACCGCCACGGCGCTGTGGTGCGACGGCCACCGGGTGCTCGTCGCGCACGTCGGCGACTCCCGGGCCTACCTGCTGCGCGACGGGGTACTCGCGCGGCTCACGGTCGACCACACCCGGGTGCAGTCCCTCGTCGACGAGGGCCGCCTGACGCCGGAGGAGGCGCTCGACCATCCCGACCGGCCGCGGCTGGCCCGCGTGCTGGGCACCGACGAGCCCGACCTGCACCGGCGCACGGCGCAGGTCGGTGACCGCTACCTGCTCTGTACCGATGGCGTCTGGACGCAGCTCGACGACGCGGCCATCGCGCGCACGCTGACCGCCCGGGCCGAGCCGGGACCCGTCGTCGGGACCCTCCTGGCGCAGGTGCGGGCGGCAGGGGCGCCGGACAACGCGGCGTGCGTCGTGGTGGACCTGGTCGCCCCCTGACACACGAACGGGCCGTCCGTCACCGTCGACGGTGACGAACGGCCCGTTCGTGGGCGGCTCAGCTCTCGAGCGCGGCGTCCAGCGTGATCGTGGTGCCGGCGAGCGCCTTGGAGACCGGGCAGGTCTCCTCGGCGGTCTTGGCGAGTTCCTTGAACTTCGCCTCGTCCACCCCGTCGACCACGGCGCGGAGCGTGATGGCGATCCCGCTGATCTCGAACCCGCCGCCCTTGGCCGGCGACAGCGTCACCTCGGCGCTGACGTCGATCGACTTCGCGGTCAGGTTCTCGCTGCCGAGCACCCCCGAGAGGTTCATCGCGAGGCACGACGAGTGCGCCGCGGCGATGAGCTCCTCCGGGCTGGTCTGCCCGTTCGGGCTCTCGGCGCGGGTCGGGAAGGAGACGTTGAACTGTCCGGCGTTCGACGAGTCCAGCGTCACGCTGCCCTTGCCGTCCTGCAGGCCGCCTTCCCAGTGGGTGGTGGCGTCGCGGCTCGGCATCCTTGCCTCCTGTGGGTCGGGAGTCGTTCGATCGTCCACAACCGAACGGCCCCATGCTCCGATTCCGGGGCTCGCGATGAACCCTCCGTTCGGAGGGGTCAGCGACGGGCGGCCTTGCGTCCGGTGACGCGGTTGTAGATGACGAGCAGGATGATCGCGACGACGATCGACCCGATCCAGCCGACCGGGTTCGAGAGCGAGAGTCGGTGCGGCGCGAAGAGCAGCGAGCCGATCAGACCGCCGACCACGGACCCGGCGATGCCCAGCAGGATCGTCCGCAGGACGCCGATGTTGTCCTTGCCGGGGACCAGGGCGCGGGCGATGAACCCGACGATGAGGCCGAAGATGATCCAGCCGATGATGGTGAAGACGACCATGACGGTGCCTCTCTTGACGAGGTGACGATGCAGTCCCTACGTCGCCCCGGGGCCACAGTCATCAAACCTCCCGTCCGGGGGTTTCCCACGGTCTTTGCCTCATGCTCACCATCTCGGGTCTACCCTCGCGCCCGAACGGTCGCACGCCTGCGGCCGAGATCGATGCGAGGTGGGAACGATGGGGTCACTCAGCCCGGTGCACTGGGCGATCGTGATCGTCGTGGTGCTGCTGCTCTTTGGCTCGCGCAAGCTGCCGGACATGGCGCGCGGCCTCGGTCAGTCGATGCGCATCCTCAAGGCGGAGAGCCGCGCGCTGTCCGAGGACGGACGGCCGTCCGAGCCGACGCGGACCTCCGACGAGGGCTCCCGTGACAGCTCTCGTGACGGCGCCCGTGAAAACACCGTGAGCACCCACGGGACTCCCCGACCGGTCGCGGCGCAGGACGATCCGCCGAGCGCGGAGCGCCACGCCTCGTGAGTTGACGGTCGCCGTGCGTTGTTACCGTGCCCGCGGTGACCGACATCGTGCAGCGACCGGCCTCGCCGTCGTCGCACGTCCGCGGCCCGACGGCCGGCTCCCAGCCGCCGCGGACCCCGGGCGGATCGTCGCGGCGGGTCAGCTGGGACGTCCTGCGGTGCGGGTTCGTCCTGCTGGTGATCCTCTACCACTCGACGTTCATCGGCCCGCTCGTCTACCACGACATCCTGCCGAAGAACTACACGTTCCCCCACCAGGTCGGGGCGAGCCTGCTGCTCGTCCTGTCGGCCTACTTCGTCGCCGCGACGGTGCGTCGCGGCGGTGTCCGGCGCGGCGGGACCGCCCGGTGGTGGTGGGGCAAGATCGCGCGCCTGCTGCCCGCGTTCTTCGTGGCGACCGTCAACGCCTGGCTCTTCCTGCGCTACCTCGCCCCTGACGGCTGGTACCTGCCCGGGAAGCGGGATCTCCTGGCCAACCTGGTGATGCTCTGGCACTGGGACCCGAGCTGGGGGTTCGTCGACGGGTCGTACTGGACCATCCCGCTGCAGCTGATGGCGTTCTGCCTCGCGGCGGTGATGTGGCGGAGCCCGCTCGGTCGCGGCGTCGGGCTCCGGGTGGTGATGTGGCTGGCGGTGCTCGTCCCGGCCGCCCAGTGGTACTACCGGGCGACCCTGCCCGCGGGGACGATGTACGGCTACGTCGTCGACGGGCTCGGCATCTTCCGCTGGCACCTGTTCGTCGCCGGCGTCGCGGTGTGGATGTACTCGACGGGGCGCCTGCGTCTGCCGCACTTCCTGGCACTCGAGATCGCCGCCATCGGGGAGCACGCGCTGCAGACCTCGGTGCTCGACCCGACGACGGGCTGGGCCACCGACTGGATCGCGGTGGCCCTCATCGGGTGCGGCGTCGTCGCGATGACCGTCGCCGCCGTCGGCCCCGACTGGGGCGACCGGCTGCCCGGGCGCGTCAACCGCGCCGTGACCTGGTTGGCGGGCATCTCCTACGGGGTCTTCCTCACCCACCAGACGGTCGGGTACGTGGTCATGCGCCGCGCGCAGCAGCTCGGGGTCGGCCCGACGCTGCAGACCGGACTCATGGTCGTCACCGGCGTCCTCTGCGGCTGGCTCCTGACGAAGGCCGTGGAGCGTCCCGTCCACCGCCGCCTGATGGCGTGGTGGGACGCCGGCCCGGCCCGCTACGGCCGCGTCGGGGTCAGCGACACCAGGTCGTAGGTCCGCATCGAGGCGGTCCGTCCGGCGCTGCACGTCAGCGGCGTCGCCGACGGGATCCACCGCTCCCGAACGGTGACGTCGAGCGGGCCGTCCTCGGACGCCAGACGGACGGTCACGACGGCGGGTTCGGTCGGGTCGGGCGTGACCGCCACCGGCGCGAGCGCCGTCACGCGGTGCTCGCCGAGGGCGAGGCGGGCATGGTGCTGGGCGCCCTGCACCGACGGCGCGAGCCCGGCGCGACCGCGCACGAGGGTCGGGTCGACCTCGCCCGCGTCGTAGCGCTCGGCGACGCGCACCGCCTCGGTGGCGGGCACCCGTCCCAGCACGAGGCCGTGCGGCAGCAGCACGACGTTGGCCGCGAAGCGGTCGCCCCCGGTGTGCGTGGTCTCCCAGGTCCGGTCGGCGAACTCCGTCGCCAGCACGGCCGCGACCGGGCGCCCGCGCATCGCGCAGCAGGCGTCGTGCCGGCCGTGGGCGCACACGAGGTACACCGGCTCGTCCGACGGCTCGGTGGACGCCTCCACGTCGGCCAGTGCCGCCGGCAGCGCCTCGGGCGAGTCGACCCGTCCCCAGCGCACCGACTCGTGTCCGATGCGGGAGTCGACGAGCGCGAACCGACCGCCGGCCTCGGTGGGCATCCCGCGTGCCGCGGTGCGGCGGATGAGCTGGAAGCGCGCCTCGTGGCTGCGGCAGAACGCGTCGATCGCCTCGACGACCGGGTCGGAGAACCCGGCCCCGGCCAGCGCCTGGAACCCCCACGGACCGGGGTGCTCCACCAGCAGCCAGCGCCGGGCCGGCGGGGCGGAGGCGAACAGCGGATCGTCCCGTTCGCGGGCGGCGGCCGAACAGCGGAACTGCGTGGGGTCGTCCGCCGGGTCCTGCCGGGTCAGTGATTCCGCCGTCACGTGTCCGTCGTACCTCCATCGCGGTGATCGGCGCCAGTGACCGCATCGGGCGTCACCAGGACACCTTCCTTCATCAGCCGGCGGGCGACCACGATCGCGTCGCCGGCCTCGTCCTCTCCGACGTCCCCGATCCGCACGGGCCCGCCCGCGAGCAGCGTCGTCAACGGCGTCGCGGCCGCGGCCGGCAGCTCCAGCGAGCGGTCGGGGAGGTCGAGGGTGATCTTCCCCGACCCGGCGTCCGGAAGGACCCGGTGCCGCAGGCCGAGACGCGGCTGCACCACGGTGTCGGCGTCGAGCGCGGCGATGGCCGCAGCCTGGCGCAGCGGGAGCAGGGACTCGGGGCGGTTGCCGTTCCAGACGCGGCCGCGCAGCCGCCGCGAGGTCCGGTCGGCGTCGAGGGGGCGCCCGAAGTACTCGGCGGCCCTCCGGGCGACCGCCTCGACGTGCGGCGCGAGCGAGGCGGGGTCGGCGACGTCGACGCCGAGCGGCAGCGACGCGCGCAGCTCGGGGTCGTCGGCCAGGCCCGCGAGGAGCGTCTCGAGCACGGCATGGCGGGTGAGGACGTGGATGCCGACCGTCAGGTGGGCCGAGATCTCGCCCTGGGCGGTGGCCGAGTGCAGGAAGCCGCGCGGCAGGTACAGCGCGTCGCCGGGCTGGAGCACCTCGTCGAGCAGCGGCTCGCCGGCGGCCTGCTCGCGGACGGCGGCCGCGTGGTCGTTCCACGGCTGGTTGCGCAGGGGGTCGGGGTGGACCGGCGCGTGGACGTGCCAGCGCTTGGTGCCCGCGATCTGCAGGACGAAGACGTCGTGCACGTCGTAGTGCGCGGAGAACCCCGTCGAGGACGGCGGGGTGATGTAGGCGTTGACCTGCACCGGGTGCCCGAGGTCGGCGTTCAGGCCGGTCGCGAGGCGGGCCACCGGGTCCCACGTGCGGTGCACGCCCTGCAGCACCACGGTGTGGCCGTCGGCGAACAGGCCGGCGATCCGGTCGTCGCGGACCTGGTCGGTGACCTCGGCGCCGACGCCGCCGTCGCCGGTGAAGTGCTTCGAGTCGACGACCGTGCCCTGCTTCGCGACGCGCAGGAAGGGCGTGCGCAGGCCGCGGCGGGCGAGCAGGTCGTCCACGGCGTCGAGGGAGAAGAGGTCCCCGTAGCCGGAGGCGGCGTCGGTATCGCCGTCCTTGGCGAGGTCGTCGGCGCGCGAGAGGACGGCCTGCCGGCCCCACGCCTCGTCGGCGAAGGTGTCGAGGTCGCCGGCCACGCAGCGGCGCAGGAACGGGCGGTCGGTCACGGTGTCCTCCAATGTGGCTGCGCCAGGTGAGCACTAGTCCGTGTTCTGGCACGGATTAGTGCTCACCTGCGAAGCACCTACGCGCCGCCGTCGGCCCCACCGTCGGAGCCGCCGCCGCTGGCACCGCCGTCGGCCGGGCCGTGCCCCGCCGAGCCGTCCGCACCGCCGTCGGCGCCGTTGCCGGACGCACCGCCGTCGGCCGGGCCGTGGGCGCCACCGTCGGCACCGCCGTCCGCGCCGCCGTCCGCGCCGCCACCGGCCGCACCGCCGTCGGCCGGGCCGTGGCCCGCGCCCCCGTCGGCACCGCCGTCGGAGCCGTTACCCGCCGCGCCGCCGTCGGCCGGGCCGTGGGCACCGCCGTCGGCGCCACCGTCGGCACCGCCGTCGGCGCCCCCACCCGAGGCGCCGCCGTCGGCAGGGCCGTGGCCGGGGTTCGACCCGGAGGTGGTGATGTCGTCGTCGTTCATCCCTGCTCCTTCTCGATCATGGGGAGGACGGCCTGGCCGTCCGTTCGCGCACGGCTACCCCCGGCCGTTTCGTCCTACGCACCCGGCCTCGCCCGTTAGGGTCCGGGCCCATGAGCGTCGGAACGCTGGTGCTGCTGCGGCACGGGCAGAGCGAGTGGAACGAGAAGAACCTGTTCACGGGTTGGGTGGACGTGCCGCTCTCCGCGACCGGGGAGGAGGAGGCCCGCCGGGGCGGCCAGCTCCTCGGCGAGGCCGGCCTGCTGCCGGACGTGCTGCACACCTCACTGCTGCGCCGGGCGATCGCCACGGCGCAGATCGCCCTGGACGTCTGCGACCGGCACTGGATCCCGGTCCGGCGCGACTGGCGCCTCAACGAGCGCCACTACGGGGCGCTCCAGGGCAAGGACAAGAAGCAGACGATGGAGGAGTTCGGCGAGGAGCAGTTCCAGATCTGGCGCCGCTCCTACGACACCCCGCCGCCCCCGATCGACCCGGACGACGAGTACGCCCAGACGGGCGACCCGCGCTACGCCGACCTCGGCGACGCCCTGCCGCGGACCGAGTGCCTGAAGGACGTCCTCGAGCGGCTGCTGCCGTACTGGACCGAGGCCGTCGTCCCGGACCTGAAGGCGGGGCGCACGGTGCTCGTCGCCGCGCACGGCAACTCGCTGCGGGCCGTCGTCAAGCATCTCGACGGCGTCGACGACGAGACGATCGCCGGGCTCAACATCCCCACCGGCATCCCGCTGCGCTACGACCTCGAGGCCGACAGGAACGACCCGGCCGAGCTGCGTCCGCTGAATCCCGGCGGGACCTACCTCGACCCCGACGCGGCGGAGGACGCCATCGCGGCGGTGGCCAACCAGGGCCGGTGAGCTCGGTGAACACCACCTGAACGGGTCGCCAACAGTCACCCTGCCGGGGGTTGGACGGGTCACCAACGGCGGTCCGACAGGGGTGGAAATCCGGGTGACGGCCCTACCATCGGGCCCGTGGCCGTCCCGGCGTACGTGACCGTGCTGGCCGTCGTCCTGGCGGCCCTCGGGGGAGTCGTCGTCGGCGTCGCCGGGGTCCGGTGGAAGGCGCGGAGCAAGCGCGCGGCGGTCGTCGCGGCCGGCCCGACCGTGGCCGAGCTCCTCGCCCGCATCGTCCGGCGCTCGCACGCCGGCCTGGCGGTCATCAACCGCTTCGGCGACGTGGTGCTCTCCAACGACCGCGCGGAGGTCCTCGGCGCGGTCGTCGACGCGCGGCCCGACGGCCGGGTCGCGGCCGCCGCCGGGCGGATCGCCGAGCACGGCGGGACGGCCGAGATCGACCTGTCGCCGCCCGTGGCGTCGCGGCGGGCCCCGCAGTCGGTGATCGCGCGGCTCGGCCCGCTCGGGGACGGGTTCGTGGTGGTCGAGGCCTCCGACACCTCGGCGGCGGTGCGGCTCGAGGCCGTGCGTCGCGACTTCGTGGCGAACGTCGGCCACGAGCTCAAGACGCCGGTCGGCGCGATGGCCGTGCTCGCCGAGGCCGCGCTCGACGCCGACGACCCGGCCGAGGTCACCCGCTTCACCAGCAAGATCCTCCACGAGTCGCGCCGGCTCGGGTCGCTCGTCACCGAGCTCATCGAGCTCTCCCGGCTGCAGGGCGGCGACCCGCTGCCCGAGCTCGACCCGGTCGAGGTCGACGACGTGGTCCGCGAGGCGGTCGCCCGCGTGCGGGTCTCGGCGGAGGCTGCCGGCACCGACCTGACGCTCGACGCGCCGCAGGGACTCGAGGTCGCCGGCAGCTCCACGTTGCTCGTCACGGCGCTCGCGAACCTGCTGGAGAACGCGATCGCCTACTCCTCGCCGGGCTCCACGGTGTCGGTGCGCCGGCGGGCGGTCGCGGACCGGATCGAGATCTCGGTGACCGACCGCGGGATCGGGATCGCCCCCGAGCACCAGGAGCGGGTCTTCGAGCGGTTCTTCCGCGTCGACCCGGCCCGGTCGCGGGCCACCGGCGGCACCGGCCTCGGGCTCGCGATCGTCAAGCACGTCGCGGCCAACCACGGCGGCGAGGTGGTGCTGTGGAGCGAACCCGGCGTCGGCTCCACCTTCACGCTGCGGCTCCCGGCCCCGCCGCCCGAGCCCCCCGACCCGGACCCACCTGCCGTCGGGAACGAGAACCACCACCGCAACGGACTTCCCGTGCTGGAACCGACCACCAGAGGTGACCGATGACCAGGGTGCTGATCGTGGAGGACGAGGAGTCCTTCGCCGACCCGCTGGCCTACCTCCTGCGCAAGGAGGGCTTCGAGGCGAGCGTCGCCGGGACCGGGGCGGCCGCCCTCGAGGACTTCGAGCGGCACGGCGCCGACATCGTGCTGCTCGACCTGATGCTCCCCGGCATGAGCGGCACGGACGTGTGCAAGGCGCTGCG
Organism: Actinomycetospora sp. NBRC 106378; assembly: GCF_030269685.1. Taxonomy (GTDB): domain Bacteria; phylum Actinomycetota; class Actinomycetes; order Mycobacteriales; family Pseudonocardiaceae; genus Actinomycetospora. The sequence continues at coordinate 587,549 of NZ_BSTT01000001.1, read as the reverse complement.
CCAGCGTTCCTCGGTGCCGGTGATCATGGTGACCGCGCGGGACGCGGAGATCGACAAGGTCGTGGGCCTCGAGCTGGGCGCCGACGACTACGTCACCAAGCCGTACTCGGCCCGCGAGCTCATCGCGCGGGTCCGCGCGGTCCTGCGCCGCGGCGAGGGCAGCGAGGGCGTTCCCGACGGCGGGTCCGGCGGCTCCGACCGCCAGGTCCTGGAGGCCGGCCCGGTGCGCATGGACGTCGGCCGCCACGTCGTGACGGTGGACAACGGCGGGGTGGCCGGAGAGGTCGCGCTGCCGCTCAAGGAGTTCGACCTGCTCGAGTACCTGATGCGCAACGTCGGCCGGGTGCTCACGCGCGCCCAGCTGATCGACCGGGTGTGGGGCGCGGACTACGTGGGCGACACCAAGACCCTCGACGTCCACATCAAGCGCCTGCGGGCCAAGCTGGAGCCGGAGCCCTCGCAGCCGCGGCACCTGCTGACGGTGCGCGGGCTGGGCTACAAGCTGGACGCCTGATCGGGTGATGCCGGACACCGTCTAGGCTGGTCGTCGTGCGTCTCGGGGTTCTCGACGTGGGGTCGAACACCGTTCACCTCCTCGTGGTCGACGCGCACCGTGGTGCGCACCCGACCCCGCAGTCCTCGACCAAGACCGCGCTGCGCCTCGCCGAGCACGTCGTCGGCGGGCAGCTCTCGCGCAAGGGCGCGGACGCGTTGGTCGCCGCGGTCGCGGAGGCCCGCCGCGAGGCCCGGGCCCTCGGCTGCGACGACCTGCTGGCCTTCGCCACCTCCGCGGTGCGCGACGCCGACAACTCCGACGCGGTCCTCTCCCGGGTCCGGGAGGAGACCGGCGTCGACCTCCAGGTCCTCACCGGGCCCGACGAGGCCGCGCTCACCTTCCTCGCCGTGCGCCGCTGGTTCGGCTGGTCGGCCGGGCGGTTGCTCTCCCTCGACATCGGCGGCGGCTCGCTGGAGATGGCCGTCGGGCGCGACGAGCGGCCCGACGTCGCGTTGTCGCTGCCCCTCGGGGCGGGGCGGCTCACCCGCGACTGGTTCGCGGCGGACCCGCCCGACCGCAAGGAGACCCGCGCGCTCGCCGAGTACGTCCACGACACCGTGGCCCCCGCGGCGGCGGCGCTGCTCGAGGGCGGGACGCCCGACCGCGCCGTCGTCACCTCCAAGACCTTCCGCTCGCTCGCCCGGCTGACCGGGGCCGCGCCGCGCTCGGCGGGCCCCCGGGTGGAGCGCCGGCTGACGGTGGCGGGCCTGCGGCAGGTCGTCGCCTTCATCAGCCGCATGGACTCCGCGGACCTCGCCGAGCTCGAGGGTGTCAGCGCCTCCCGGGCCCACCAGCTGGTGGCGGGCGCGATCGTCGCGCGCGGGGCGATGGACGCCCTCGGCCTCCAGGAGGTCGAGGTGTGTCCGTGGGCCCTGCGTGAGGGCGTCATCCTCGGGCGGCTCGACCAGGTGCCCCTCGAGGGCGGCCCGTTCGCCGCTGACGGGACGTACACCACCGGTCGTCCTGCTGCGACTGGACGCTCGACCTCGACCACGGCACGGTGGAACGGATGACGACCGACGGACCCCCTCCGCGGGGAGCTCAGCGCAGCGTGGCGGAACTGCTGGCCGCCTACGGTGCCGAGTCGCGCTCGGCGTCCCCCGCACCGCCCCCCGAACCCGAGCCGCGCGACCCCTACGGCGACGCCGGCTACGCGGCGCCGGACCGCTCCTACGGCGGCTACGACTCCGGCCCGTCCTCGTACGGCTCCTCCTACGGCCAGAGCCCCTCCTACGGCTCGTCCTACGGCTCCTCGTACGACGACGGGTACGGCTCCTCCGGGTACGACACCGGCTACGGCTCGTCGTCGGGCTACTCCTCCTCGGGTTACGGGTCGTCCTCGGGTTACGGCTCCTCCTACGACGACGGGTACGGCTCCGCCGGCTACTCCTCCTCCGGCTACGGCTCCTCCGGGTACGGATCGACCGACCACGGGTCGAACGGGTACGCGGACGGTGGTCCCGGCGACGGCGGCTACAGCGGCAGTTCCTACGGCGGCAGTTCTTACGGCGGCAGTAGTTCCTACGGCGGGGGCGGCTACGCCGGCGGCGGCTCGTCCCCGGGCGGGTACGCGTCGGGCTACGGGACGTCGGGGTACGGATCGTCGGGCTACGGAGCCTCGGGCTACGGATCCGACCCGTACGCCGCGCCGGGGTCGGGCTACGGCTCGTCGTCCTCCGCGCCCGAGCCCTACGCCGACCCGTACGGCAGCGCGTCGTCCTACGGGTACGCGCCGTCGGGCCCCGCGTCCTACGCGCAGCCGCCCGCCGCGGTCCCGCGTCAGTCCGGCCCGCCGTCGGGGTCCGGTCCGCAGCCCGCGAGCCCGCCGCCGCAGTCGTGGGCGCCCGCCGCCCCCTCGGCGCCGGCCGCGTCCGCCCCGACCACCGTGACGCCCGCGGCCCGCCCGGCCGCGCCCGAGGCGCCCACCACCGCCACGCCGATGGCCCCGTCGGCGGCGCCCACGCAGGCCCGGCCGGCCGTCTCCCGCGCTGCCTCGGCCCCGACCACGGCGACGCCGCGCCCGGACGCCGACGGTGGTCCGCCCACCGCCGCATCCCCGGCCGCGCGCCCGGACGCGACCCGGGTCGACGCTCCCGCGGGTCTCGGTCGCGAGCGGGACCTCGACCAGCTCGACGACCGGGACGACGACGACTGGGACGACGAGTACGACGACGAGCCCGCCGAGCGCCCCACCGCCCGGGAGTGGGCCGTGATCGCGGCCCAGCTGGTGGTCGGGGCCGTGCTCGGGGCGCTGCTCTGGATCGGCTTCTCCTTCCTGTGGCAGCAGCAGCCGGTGATCGCGCTGGTCCTCGCAGCCGCCGCGACCGGTGGGCTGGTCTTCGGGGTGCGGGCCATGCGGCGCTCGGACGACCTGCAGACGATGGCGCTCGCGATCGTCGTCGGCCTCGTCGTGACCGTCTCACCGGCCGCGTTCGTCCTCCTCGCTCGTTGATCCTCCCGACCGGTCCCCAGGTCCCCGTCGCGCTCTCGACCGCCTCGGTCTACCCCGAGCCCATGTCCGCGGGCTTCGACGCCGCGGCGGAGCTCGGGTACGACGGCGTCGAGCTGATGGTGTGGAACGAGCCGGAGTCCCGCCAACTGCGCACCGTCGCCCGCCACGCCGAGCGCACCGGGATGCCGGTCCTCGCCGTGCACGCGCCCTGCCTCGCGATCACCCAGCGGGTGTGGGGCGCCGACCCGGCCGAACGGCTCCGTCGCAGCGTCGTGCTGGCCGCGGGCCTCGGCGCACCCGTCGTCGTGCTGCACCCGCCCTTCCGCTGGCAGCGCCGCTACGCCGCCGGCCTGGCGCGCCAGATCGACGAGCTGGAGCGGGCCCACGGCGTCCGCGTGGCGATGGAGAACATGTTCCCGCTGCGCCGCGGCCGGGTGCGGGTGTCCAGCTACACGCCGGGCCACGACCCGACGGTGCCCGGCGCGCGGCACTACACGCTCGACCTCTCCCACACCGCCGTCGCCGGTGACGACGCGTTCGCGCTGCTCGAGCGCATGGGCGACCGGTTGATCCACCTCCACCTCGCCGACGGCACCGGCGAGACCCACGACGAGCACCTCGTGCCCGGACGCGGCAACCAGCCCTGCGCGGACGTGCTGCGGCGGCTCGCGCTGACCGGCTTCGACGGGACCGTGGTCGTCGAGATCTCCACCCGGCGGGCCCGGACCCGCAACGAGCGGCTCGACGCGCTCGCCGAGTCGCTGCTGTTCGCCCGCCTCCACCTGGGCTCGCGCTCGCCGCGGTCGCGCGCCTGAGGGCGGGGTCCCGCTCGTCAGCGGTGGCCCACGGCTGACGCCGGACGTCAGCAGCGCGCCACGACGACGGAGCCGGCGGGCGCCGCCCGTCGGGACCGGACCCGGCGTCGGGAAGACTGCGGAGCATGACGACGGTGGCGGTGCTCGGGGGCGGACGGATCGGTGAGGCCCTGCTGGGTGGCCTCGTCACGGCGGGGCACGACGTCGGGTCGCTGCTGGTCGTGGAGCGCGACGGCGCGCGGGCCGAGGACCTGACCGCGCGCCTCGGGATCACCGCCACCGACGCCGCCGACGCCGCCGCCCGGGCCGACGTGCTCGTCGTCGCGGTGAAGCCGCAGGACGTGCAGGGCGTGCTCGGCGCCGTCGAGGGGGGACGGGACCGCCTGGTCGTGTCCCTCGCGGCGGGCATCCCGACGTCGGCGCTGGAGGCCTGGCTACCGGCGGGCACGCCGGTCGTGCGGGTCATGCCGAACACCCCGATGCTCGTCGGGCGCGCGATGTGCGTGCTCTCGCCGGGGACGCACGCCGACGACGCGGCGCTCGACGCGGCGGAGGAGCTGCTGCGCAGCGTGGGCCGCACGGTCCGCGTCCCGGAGGCGCAGCAGGACGCGGCGACGGCGCTCTCGGGCTCCGGCCCCGCGTACCTGTTCCTGGTCGCCGAGGCGATGATCGAGGCGGGCGTGGCGCTCGGCCTGCCGCGGCCGACCGCGACCGAGCTGGTCGCCGCGACGGTGGACGGCGCGGGCGGTCTGCTCACCGAGCCCGGCAACCACCCGTCGCTGCTCCGCGAGGCCGTGACCTCGCCGGGCGGCACGACGGCCCAGGCGCTGCGCGTCCTGGAGGCGCACGGCCTGCGCGCGGCGTTCGCGGACGCGGTCGAGGCGTGCCGTGACCGGTCGCAGGCGCTGGGTTCGGCGTACGGGACCGACCGCTCGTCGTGAGGGTCCGGTGCGCCTAACGCGCGGCGTGTGCGCTTGACGCGCAGGGGATGACGGCCACCGCACCATCACGTCGAGCGATTCATCCGTCACACGCGTCTCGCTACTCTCCGATCAGCACGTGCGTGTCGAACCGCCGGAGGGGAAGACCGGCGGCACGACGGGTGCTCGGAAGGCGGTTCACCATGCCGCAGAACGCCGCCGCAGGGCGGAGGGAAGAGGGCGACCTCTCGCGGGTGCAGTTCCTGACCGTGGCCGAGGTCGCCGCCACCATGCGGGTGTCGAAGATGACGGTGTACCGACTGGTGCACAACGGCGAGCTGCCGGCGGTCCGCGTCGGCCGCAGCTTCCGTGTGCCGGAGGAGGCCGTCCACGAGTACCTCCGGGGCTCGTACATCGACGCCGGCTAGGACCCCGGGACCCGGGCGGTGCATCGTCGCCGCCCGGGTCACCGGTACGGTGGAGCCTTGCGCTCGGGGGCCTGACGCCCCGGCTCTCCACGACAGGTAGTAGCGAAAGGGAACCCGTATGGGCTCGGTCATCAAGAAGCGTCGTAAGCGGATGTCGAAGAAGAAGCACCGTAAGCTGCTGCGTAAGACCCGCGTGCAGCGTCGCAAGCTCGGCAAGTGATCGGCCCCGGCCGGGGCTGAGCCGAGGGTCGCCTCCGACACCGCCAGCCCCGTCCGGGAGAGCCATGCCGCCGTCCGTCGTCCTCGTCACCGGCGTGAGCCGCCAGCTCGGCGGCGACCTGGCGGCACGGCTCGCGGCGGACCCGTCGATCGACCGCGTGCTCGGGGTGGACACCACCCCGCCGAGTCGCGACACGCGCCGCCGGATGGGCCGGGCCGAGTTCGTCCGCGTCGACATCCGCAACCCGCTGATCGGCAAGGTCATCAGCACCGCGAAGGTCGACACGGTCGTGCACGCGTCGTTGTCCGGGCACCCGTCCGCCGCCGGCGGGCGCTCGATGATGATGGAGATGAACGTCATCGGCACGATGCAGCTGCTCGCTGCGTGCCAGAAGTCGGACACCGTCGGCCGGCTGGTCGTGCGCTCCACGACGAGCGTGTACGGCGCCAGCCCGCGTGACCCGGCGACCTTCACCGAGAGCACGGAGCCGAAGGCGCTGCCGCCCGGCGGGTACGCGAAGGACGCCGTCGAGATCGAGGGCTACGTCCGGAGCTTCTCCCGACGCCGCCCCGACATCCCGGTGACGACGCTGCGCTTCGTCAACTTCATCGGCCCGCGGGCCGACACCGCCTTCGCGCACTACTTCGCGCTTCCCGTGGTCCCGATGGTGCTCGGCTTCGACGCCCGGGTGCAGCTGCTGCACCACGAGGACGCGGTCGCGGTGCTCGAACGGGCCACCACGCACGACCTCCCCGGCGTGTTCAACGTCGGCGCGGACGGCGTGCTGATGCTGTCGCAGGCGATCCGGCGCGCCGGCCGGGTGGCGCTGCCGATCCCCGAGCCGCTCGTTCCGTGGGTCGGGCGGGTGACCCGCCGCGCCCGGCTCGTGGACTTCTCACCCGAGCAGATGCGCCTGCTCAACTACGGTCGCGTCGTCGACACGACGAAGCTCAAGACCGAGTTCGGGTTCGAGCCGCGGTGGACGACCGTGCAGGCCTTCGACGACTTCGTGGCCGGGCGGGCCCTGCGACCCGTCGTCGACACCGACCGCGTCGTGGGTGTCGGCGAGTCGATCGCCCGCGGTGCCGCGCACTACCTCCCCGCGCGGATCCGCGGCGAGGAACCGGCGGCGCTCGAGGCCGCGCAGGACCAGACGCCCGCTCTCGCACCGGTGCGCTAGGGGATTCACGTGAGCAGCAGGAGGAACGACCCCATGGGCGAGGCGGACGTCATCCCGCTGCACGGTCCGGGCGGGCGCCCGCGGCCCCGGCCGACCCCGCGTCGGCGCAGCCTCGTGCCGCCGCCGGCGGAGACGCCCCCGGAACCCGAGGAGACCCCGGCGGCGTCCCTGCCGGCAGTCCCGGCCCCGTCGGGGCCCTCGGAGCTGGAGCGCACGGTCACCGAGGTGGCGGCGTTCCTGCGGCGACGCCTCGCCGGCCGGTACACCGTCGACGAGTTCGGGTTCGACCCCGACCTCAACGAGAACGTCATCCTCCCCACGCTGCGCCCGCTCTACGAGCGCTGGTTCCGCGTGGAGACGATCGGCGTGGAGAACGTGCCCGCCGAGGGCGGCGCGCTGCTGGTGGCCAACCACTCCGGGACGCTGCCGCTGGACGCCCTGATGACGGTGGTCGCCACCCACGACGACCTCCCCACCCCCCGCAACCTGCGCATGCTCGCCGCCGACCTCGTCTTCGGCCTGCCGGGCGCGGGTGCCCTGGCCCGCAAGGCCGGGCACACCCTCGCCTGCAGCCCGGACGCCGAGGCCCTGCTGGGCGACGGCGAGCTCGTCGGGGTGTGGCCCGAGGGGTTCAAGGGCATCGGCAAGGCCTACGCCGACCGGTACAAGCTGCAGCGCTTCGGCCGCGGCGGGTTCGTCTCGGCCGCCCTGCGCACCGGCGTCCCGATCATCCCGTGCTCGATCGTGGGGGCCGAGGAGATCTACCCGAAGATCGGCGACCTCGGTCCGATCGCGCGCCTCCTCGGCGTGCCGTACTTCCCCATCACGCCGACCTGGCCGCTCCTCGGTCCGCTCGGCCTCGTGCCGCTGCCCTCCAAGTGGTACATCGAGTTCGGCGAGCCGATCCGCACCGACGAGTACGAGCCCGGTGCCGCGGACGACCCGATGCTCGTGTTCAACCTGACCGACCAGGTCCGCGAGAACATCCAGCAGACGCTCTACCGGCTCCTCTCCGGGCGCCGGAACGCGTTCCTGGGCTGAGGCCGGCTCGTCGGGCCGCACGCCCGCGTCGGGCCCGGCCCGACCGCGAGGGTGACGTGAGGCAGCTTTCGGGGCTCCCGGACCTGCCTGGTGTGCACCTCGCCGGGGGCGAGCCGTCGGGCTCGCGCCGACCCGCCGTCGGGAAGGCCCGGGGACGGCGGCCCGACCGCGAGGGTGACGTGAGGCAGCTTTCCGGGCGACCGGACCTGCCTGGTGTGCACCTCGCGCGACGACGCCGTTCGCGAGGGTGACGTGAGGCAGGCCGAGGGGCTCCCGGACCTGCCTGGTGTGCACCTCGAAGGGCGGAGCGGGGAGCTGTGTTCAGCCCCGGCGGCGGTACGCAGCACCGGCGGCGACCGCGCCGGCGACCGCGCCCGCGCCAAGCACCGACGGCACCCCGATCCGGGCGACCTTCCGCCCGGAGCGGAAGTCGCGGATCTCCCACCCCTTCCTGCGCGCCAGGGCCCGCAGCTCGGCGTCGGGGTTGACGGCGACGGCGGTGCCCACGACGGAGAGCATCGGGGCGTCGTTGATGCTGTCGGAGTAGGCCGAGCAGCGACGCAGGTCGAGGCCCTCGCGCGCGGCGAGCGCCCGGACGGCGTGCGCCTTCGCGGGGCCGTGCAGGAGCTCCCCGACGAGGCGGCCGGTGTAGACCCCGTCCTCGTGCTCCGCGACCGTGCCGAGCGCCCCGGTGAGGCCCAGCCGACGGGCGATGATCCCGGCGAGCTCGAGCGGCGTCGCCGTGACGAGCCAGACCCGCTGGCCCGCGTCGAGGTGCATCTGCGCGAGCGAGCGGGTGCCCTCCCAGATGCGGTCGGCCATCAGCTCGTCGTAGATCTCCTCGCCGAGCTCGACCAGCTCGGACACCTGGCGGCCGGCGACGAACGACAGGGCGGCCTCGCGGTGCTGGCGGATGTCCTCGGGCGTGCCCTCGCCACCCAGGCGGAACTTGAGCTGCTGCCAGACGAAGCCGCGCAGGTCCGCGCCGGAGAAGAAGTTCCGCGCCGCGAGCCCGCGGGCGAAGTGGAAGATCGACGCGCCCATCATCATCGTGTTGTCGACGTCGAAGAATGCAGCGGCGGTGAGGTCCGGCGGGACGCTCGGGGTGACCGGACCCTCGGTGTCGGCCGCAGCCGCCGCGGCGGCGCCGGCGTCCCGCGCGGCCACGCCGTCCGCGATGCCCGACGCGGCGAGCGAGGAGGGGTCCAGGGCCTCGAACTCCGCGTCCGAGGCCTGGCGGTCACGCCGTCGTCCCACCGCCTGCACCCTCCCGCTCACCGGCCGGTCGTTGTCCGACCAACCCTAGTGGTCGACCGGACGTGCCGACTCAGCCGAGCGAGAGACCGGGCAGACCGGGCAGCAGCGGCGGCAGCTCGACCTTCGGCAGGCCGGGCACCGGCACCGGCACGTTCACCGGGGCGGGGGTGCTCGTGGTGGTGGGGGTGCTTCCCGACGGCGAGCTCGAGGCGCGGGTGGAGTCCGTGCCCGTCGTCGTTGTGGTCGGCTCGGTGGAGGTGGTCGCCCGGGTGGTCGACGAAGCCGTCGAGGACGAGGTCTCCGGCGCGGTCGTCGGGCTGGTCGAGCCCGGGCGCGCGGCGCGGCAGGTCTCCGAGGGGACCGGGCCGAGCTCGTCGGACGTCCCGGCGCTGCAGCCGGGGTCGGCCTCGAAGGCGGCGGCCCGGCTCTGCAGCTGGGTGAGCAGGCGCTGCGAGGAGGCGGCCTGCTCGCGGCCCTCCGGGGACAGCGACGGCGAGAAGGTGTCGAACGTCTGCTGCTGCTGCGCGGCCCAGGACGAGAGCGTGCCCGCGGACGGACCGGACGGGCGGTTGACGAGCCCGAGCAGGAGCTTGGAGCCGGTGCGGGCCTGCTGGTCGAAGGCCCGCAGGTTGTCCGCCACGAGGGCGGCGTCCGCGTCGTCGAGGCCGGCGGCGGTCGGGCGGGGGCCCGCGGCGGTGGCCGCGTCGCGCTGGATCAGCTCCTGGATCTCGTCGAGCCGGAGCGCGGCGATGTCGAGGTGCTTCTGGCCCTTCGCCTCCTGGCCGGAGGTGAGACCGATCTCGGCGGACTCCGAGGCCCGCTTGAGGCCGTAGAGCATGTCGCCGGGCAGCGAACCGCGGGACAGCAGCACGGTGAGCGCGCCGAGCGCGAGGATGCAGGCGACGCCCGCGACCGTGGTGGACATCAGCCGACGCATCGCGGAGCGGGCGGGGCCGGTCGAGCCGGTCGCGGAGGTGGGGCGGCGGTCGGCCGGACGGGTCGCCCCGCGGCGGTCGGCCCGACGGCGGCCGTGCGAGGGACGGGCCGGGGTCTCCACGGCCGAGATCGAGCGGGTGGGCGCGCCACCGGTCGGCGGGGCCTGCTCGGTGATGGCCGCCATGACCGAGGCGCGCATGCGGGACGAGGCCGCCGCGTCGGGGCCGGGGGTGGCCGCCGCGACGTCACGGAGCAGGTCGGCGATCCGGAGATCGTCGGCGAGGTCGGTGTCCACGGCCCGGTTTCGTCCGGGGACCCCTGAATCGTTACCGCCGTGACCGGGACCGTGATCGCTGAACGGCGGTGTGGCATGCGCCGGGCGGCCGGTGGCGCGTGCGCGCACCTGCTCGTCCCAGGCAGCGGCGAACCGCTCGTCTGCCCCCTCGCGACCGCTCGACATGTCGTCCGTCCTCATCGTGCGCCCGTGCCCTCCGGCACGTGCCGTACCCGTCGTCTATCGGAACGACCGGATAGGCGACCGGTTACGTCCTCCACGCCGACGGGTGGAACTACATCGTTGTCACTCACCGCAAACCCTCAGGGAGCAGTTGAGCGAGGCGGCGCACCGCACGGTGTTGCAGCGCCTTCACCGCCCCCTCGTTGCGTCCCATGATGTGCGCGGTCTCGGACACCGAGAGCCCCTGGAGGAACCGGAGGGTGATGCACTCCTGCTGGTCGTCGCCGAGCTTCGCGACGCAGCGCAGGAGCTCCTCGTGGGTGGCGCCCGCGATGACCTCGCTCTCCGGCCCGGGCCGGTGCTGGTCGGGTGCGACGTCGGTGATCTCGGGCGTGGCCTGTTCGAGTCGGTAGCGACTCGACTTCACGTGGTCGAGGACCAGGTTGCGGGCGATCGTCACGAACCAGGCGCCGATGTCGCGACCCTGGTAGCTCACGGACGCGATGCGCCGGAACGCCCGGACGAACGTCTCCTGGGTGAGGTCCTCGGCCACGCCGCGGTCGCCCAGCCGGTAGAAGACGAAGCGGAAGACCACGTCGTGGTAGCGGTCGAAGAGCGTGCCGAACGCGTCGACGTCACCGTCCTGGGTGCGGCGTACCAGCGCCCACCCGTCGGCGACCGACTCGTCGGCCTGGTCCAGCCCGACCTGCTCCAGCTCGGACTGGTCGACCTCGTCACTGGTGTCGGGGCCGTCCGGTCCGTCGCCCACGGGTTCGGCCGGTGCCGGCAGCGGGGTCGTCGCCGGGTGGACCTGCGGTACGGGGACGGGACCGGTCGGCGCCGCGGGCCCGGTCGCGGGTCCCGGACCGGGGGCTCCCGGCCGCGGGGGAGGCGGCGGAGGCGGCGGGTGACCAGGACCCGGCCGCGTCGGGGCGGGCCCTCCGGGCGGCGGCGCCTGGCGCATCGGCGCCGGGTGTCCGGCGATGCGCGGCAGGTCGGGGTGCGAGGGGTGGTCCATCGGGTGCGGGCCGGGCGGACGGCCGCCGTCGCGCCCGCGCTGCTCGGGGTAGGCCGCGGCGAACCCCTGCTCCGGCGCGCCACCGGGGTAGGCGCCCAGCGGCTCGGGCGGGGTGTCGGTCAGCGAGCCCCGGCCGGAGCGCACGACACGGTCGCGGCGCCCGGGGCCGGGCTCGGGTGGGGTCCCGCCGGCACCAGCCGTCATCGCGCTCCGCCGGAGACGCCGCGGAGCAGAGCTCGACCGTCGGCGCCGGAGACGCCGCGGAGCAGAGCTCGACCGTCGGCGCCGGGGACGTCGCGGAGCGGGGCTCGACCATCGCTGGCCGCGGGCGCGACGGGGGCGCACACGGGCCCCGTCGTCACGCCGACGCCGACGACAGCGGACAAGGCGTTCTCCCTCGCTGGACGACCACTCGCTTCCTCCTGCGCGGCCACGCGCCTCCCGGTTGCCAGACCGAGACCGTCCCGTGACCACGCTGGGGACGGAGCATACGTGCGGCGCGGAGGCCCTCGTCACCGGAGCGCCACCCACCCGCACGAGGCTCGTTGACATGCCCTTGACCTGCGGTGAGAGGTCCGGACCGCGCCGTCGGCGGTCGGCGCGGGTCTGCCAGACTCCACGACACGCGAGCAGGAGGGATCCGGGTTGTCAGAGTCGGTTCCGAAGTCGTCCGACCCCGTCCGGGTGACGGTGCTGGTCCGCGCGGACTGCCGGACGTGCGACCGGATGGCGCTCGTCGTCCGCGCCGTGTGCGAGCAGGTCGGGGAGGACTGGGAGACGGTGGACGTGGACGCCCCGGCGGCGGACCCGGAGCTGCGCGGCGAGTTCGGCGACCGCGTCCCGGTGGTGCTCGTCGACGGCGAGGAGCTGGCCTCGTGGCGCGTCGAGCCCGACGACCTGCGCCGGGCCCTCGCGTGAACCCCCGCGGGATCGGCGCCCAGACCGCCGGCGACGACGTCGCGGCGCTGCGCACGGCGACCGCGCTGGTCGTGCTCGCGCAGTCGACCTACCGGACCCTGCAGACCAACACGGCGGGCGGCGGCGCCACGGCCGTGCCGCTGGTGCGCGACCTGCTCGCCGCGGCGGTCGTGGAGCTCGGCGACGCCCGGTCCGCCCTCACCGCGGCGACCACCGGCGCCGGCGGCCGCGCGCAGACCGCGCCCGACCCGGCGTACGGCCCGGTGGTCGACGCCGCCCTGCCCACGGTGCGCACGCCGGCCGACGTCGTCGGCCTCGTCCTCACCCTCGAGGACGTCCTCGCGCAGACCCTCGTCACCGACGCGGCGGGCCTGTCCACCCCCGCGCTGCGGGCGCTCGCCCTGCGGGTGGGTTCGGAGTCCGCGGCCCGCAAGGCGACCCTGCTGATGGTCAACTCGCTGCTCTCGGCCGGCCGCGCCGACCTCGTCGTCGCGCCGCCGGACCTCGCCTCGCTGCCGGGCGGGATCGGTACGGTCGGCTTCCCCGACACCCGCTTCCCCACCGCGAAGGCCGCGCCGCCCGAGGAGGGCAACTGATGGGCTTCGTGCTGTCCCGACGACGGGTGCTGCTCGGGTCGGCGGCCGGCCTCCTCGGGGTGGGCGCGCTGGCGGCCTGCTCCGACGATCCGCCGGCGGGCACCCCCTCGGCGTCGCCCGGGAGCCCCGCGCCGACTCCCACCACGTCCGCCCGCGTGCCCTACGTCGGTGACCAGCGGGGGGTGGCGCTGTGCGCCGCGACGTCCGCGCTCGCCGCGAGCCTCTACTCGGGCGCCGTGCTGGCGGCGGGGGACGGCCGGCTCGGGCAGGTGCCCGGGGTGGTCACGACCTTCCTCTCCGGTGCGGGCGCCCAGCACACCGAGCACGCCGCCGCCTGGAACGCGTTGCTGACCGCCGCCGGCGCGCCCGCCGTGACCGGCACGCCGCTCACCGTGGAGAGCGACCGGCGTGCCGCGCTCGGCCGCGCCGCCGCGCCCACCGACCTGCTGGCGCTCGCGGTCGACGTCGAGGCCATGACCGGCGGCACCGTCGCTGCCCGCGCCGCGGAGTTCACCGACCCGGGCGCCGCGGCGCTGGCGGCGACCCTCGCGCCGGTGAGCGCGATGCACGGCGCCACCGCCGCGTTCCTCCTCGGCCGGCCCACGGGGGCCACGCCGAGCGCCGCGGGCGCCCCGCTCGGGCTCGACGCGCTGACGTCGTAGCCGCCGGTCGGGCGGGCGGGTGAACCGTCCGGGCGTGGACAACCGAATCGCACGTGCCGTCCACGTCGCGAGACAGGAGCCCCTACCCCATGGCGACCCCCACCGCCGACCGGTCCTCGATCCCGCCGGCGCTCGACCCGGGACCACGGGGTGGTCGCACGGTCCTCGCGGCCGTGCTCGCGGTGGCGGCGTCGATCGGGCTCGGCGAGCTCGTCGCGGCGCTCGTCTCGCCCGCCGCGTCGCCGTTCCTGGCCGTCGGGCAGGGCGCGATCCGCCTGACGCCCGAGTGGCTGAAGGAGACCGCGATCGCGTGGTTCGGCACCTACGACAAGGTCGCGCTGCTCGTCGGGATGTCCGTCGTGATCGTGGCGGTCACGGTCCTGGCCGGGCTCGCCTCGCGCCGCGACCCGCGCCCGGGCCTCGTGCTCGTCGTCGGGATGGGGCTGCTCGCGCTCCTGGCCACGGTGACCGGGCCGACCTTCGCCCCGTTCGACCTCGTCCCGCCCGTCGTCGCGCTGCTCGTCGGCGTCGTGGTGTGGCGGTGGCTGCACGGCCTCGCCGTCGCGCCGGCCACCGAGGGCGGGGAGACGTCCCCCGCGGGGGCCGTGACCCGCAAGCGGTTCCTGACGACGGCCGGTGTGACCGCCGTCGGAGCGCTCGCCGCCGGCACCGTCGGGCGGCTCGTGAACGACTCTGCTGCGGGTCCCGCCTCGGTGACGCTGCCGCCGGCCCCGGCCGCGGCGCCGGTCCCGGTCGACGCGGACTTCGTGGCCGACGGCACCCCGCCGTGGCTCACCCCCGCCGCCGACTTCTACCGCATCGACACCGCGCTCTCGGTGCCGCGGATCTCGACGGGCGACTGGTCGCTCAAGGTCCACGGCATGGTCGACCGCGAGGTCACGCTGTCGTTCGACCAGCTCCGCTCGATGCGGCTCATCGAGGCGCCGGTGACGCTGACGTGCGTCTCGAACGAGGTCGGCGGCACGCTGATCTCGAACGGCCGCTGGCTCGGGGTCCCGATGCGCGACGTGCTCGCGCTCGCGGGCGTGCGGCCGGGCGCCGAGCAGATCGCCTCGACCTCGGCCGACGGCTGGAACGCCAACACCCCGCTCGGCCCGCTCACCGACGGGCGCAACGCCATGCTCGCGATCGGGCTCGACGGCGCCCCGCTGCCGGTGGAGCACGGCTTCCCGGTCCGCATGGTGGTGCCCGGCCTCTACGGCTACGTCTCCGCGACCAAGTGGATCACCGACATCGAGGTGACCACGTTCGACGCGTTCACCTCCTACTGGGAGCAGCGCGGCTGGGGGAAGTTCGGCCCGGTCAAGACCTCCTCGCGCATCGACGTGCCGCGCGACGGGGCCACCGTGCCGGCCGGCCGGACCGTGGCGGCCGGGGTCGCGTGGGCCCAGCACACCGGAATCACCGGGGTGGAGCTCTCGGTCGACGGCGGGCCCTGGCAGCCCGCCCAGCTCGCCGCGGAGCCCTCCGTGGACTCCTGGCGGATGTGGCGGCTGCCGCTCACGCTCGCCCCCGGCGCCCACCAGCTGCGGGTGCGGGCCGTCGACCGCACGGGAGCGGTCCAGACGGGCGTCGAGGCCCTGTCGATCCCCGACGGCGCGACGGGCTGGCACACTGTCGCGGTCACCGCGGTGTGAGAAACCCACGTCGCGCTCGTGACCAGCGACTTTGTGCGTGCGTTCACGAACGGTACCCTCGGGTGACAGCGGAACGGTGCCGGCGAGCGGTACGTGTGGTGCGGGCAGGGAGGCTCCCGGCGTGACGGTGGACGGGGGCGTGTCGCGCCCTGCTCCGACTCGCGTCGTCGACCCCGAGCGCATCCCGCAGGCCACGGTCGCCCGCCTCGCCGTCTACCTGCGCGTGCTCACCGAGATGCTCGGCCAGGGTGTGCGCACGGTCTCCTCGGACGTGCTCGCCGCGGCGGCCGGGGTGAACGCCGCGAAGCTGCGCAAGGACCTCTCGCACATCGGCTCGTCCGGGGTGCGCGGGGTCGGGTACGACGTCCCCCGACTCACCGAGCAGGTGGAGTCCGTGCTCGGTCTCACCCGGTCGCACGCGGTGGCGCTGGTCGGGGTCGGGAACCTGGGTCACGCGCTCGCCGGCTACGGCGGATTCGCGCAGCGGGGCTTTGGGGTGGCAGCGTTGTTCGACGTCGACCCGGCCCTGGTGGGGACGACGATCGGTGGGGTGGAGGTGCTGGACGTGGCGGAGATCCCGTCCGTGTGCGCCTCCCGAGGGGTGACCATCGGAGTGATCGCGACGCCCGCGGGCGCGGCGCAGCAGGTCTGCGACGCGCTGGTGGGGGCCGGGGTGTCCAGCATCCTGAACTTCGCCCCCACCGTGCTGTCCGTCCCGGCGGGCGTCGAGGTGCGCAAGGTCGACCTGGCGGTGGAGATGCAGATCCTGGCGTTCCACGTCTCCCGCCACGACGGCAGCGCTGCGGCCGCAGGCCGCGAAGCGACGGGAAAGGTGTTCCGATGAGTCTGTTGCTCGTGGGTGTGTCGCACCGCACGGCGCCGGTGTCGGTGCTGGAGCAGGTCGCGATCTCCGGCGAGGACACGGCCAAGGTCCTCGACGAGCTCATCAGCGGTGAGTACGTCTCCGAGGCCGTGGTCCTCTCGACGTGCAACCGCATCGAGATCTACGCGGTGGTCGAGACCTTCCACGGCGGGTTGACCGAGGTCTCCGGCGTCCTCGCCCGGCACGCGCAGGCCGACGTGTCGGACCTCACCGACCACCTCTACGTGCACTACGCCGGGTCCGCGGTCGAGCACCTCTTCTCGGTCGCGGCCGGGCTGGACTCGATGGTCGTGGGCGAGGCCCAGATCCTCGGCCAGCTGCGCGCCGCGTACTCGACGGCCCGCGAGCTCGGCACCGTGGGCACCGTCCTGCACGAGGTCGCGCAGCAGGCGCTGCGGGTCGGCAAGCGCGTGCAGAGCGAGACCGGCATCGACGCTGCCGGCGCCTCCGTCGTCACCGAGGCCCTCGACGACGCCGAGACCGCCCTGGGCGGCCTCGTCGGCCGCCGGGCGCTCGTCGTCGGGTCCGGCTCGATGGGCGGTCTGTCCTCCGCGGCACTGCGCCGCCGGGGCATCGGCGAGGTCGTCGTGGCCAACCGCACCCCGGAGCGCGCCGAGCGGCTCGCCGAGATCACCGCCGCCGAGGGCACCCCGGCCCGCGCGGTCGGGCTCGACGGCCTCGGACCCGCGCTCGCCACCGCCGACATCGTCATGGTGTCCACCGGCGCCATCGGCACCGTGGTCGACCTGGAGACCGTCCGCGCGGCACGGCCGCGGACCGACCGGGCGCTCGTCGTCTGCGACCTGGGGCTGCCCCGCGACGTGGCCCCGGAGGTCGCCGACCTCCCGGGCGTGACGCTCGTGGATCTCGCGACCCTCGCCGACCGGCTGCGCGACGCCGCGGCCGGCCACGCCGTCGCGACCACCCGGGCGCTGGTCGAGGACGAGGTGCGCGCCTATCTGGCCGCGCAGCGCTCCGCCGAGGTCACCCCCACCGTCACCGCCCTGCGCCGACGCGCGGCCGAGGTGGTCGACGCCGAGCTGCTGCGCCTCGACGGCCGGCTGCCGGGCCTGGAGGCCGACGTCCGGGGCGAGGTCGCGAAGACCGTGCGCCGCGTGGTCGACAAGCTGCTGCACACGCCGACCGTGCAGGTGAAGCGGCTGGCCCAGTCCCCGGGCGGGGACACCTACGCCGAGGCGCTGCGCGAGCTGTTCGAGCTCGACCCGCAGGCGCCCGCCGCGGTCACCTCGGGTCCGGTCGCGGAGATCGTGACGAGCGAGTCCTCGCACCTCGAGGGCCTCGAGGTCGACCAGGCCCTGGCCGCGCGCAGTGCGGGAGACGCGGCGCAGCGGAGCTCGACCCCGGCGTTCGGGGAGGCGCAGCGGTGACGGCCCCGGACCTGGGGACGATCCGCATCGGGACCCGGGCGAGCCTGCTCGCCCGCACCCAGACCCAGACCGTCGCCGACGCGCTCACCGCCGCCGGCGCGACGGTGGAGATCGTGCACGTCTCCACCGACGGCGACCGCACGCAGGCCGCCAACATCCCGCTCGCCGGGTCGGGCGTCGGGGTGTTCACCTCGGCGCTGCGCGACGCGCTGCTCTCCGAGCGCATCGACGTCGCGGTGCACTCGTACAAGGACCTCCCGACGGCGGGTCTGTCCGGGGTCGTCCTCGCGGCGGTCCCGGTGCGGGCCGACCCGCGCGACGTGCTCGTCGCCCGCGACCAGATGGTGCTGGGCGAGCTGCCTCCCGGCTCGGTCATCGGCACCGGCTCGCCGCGGCGGACCGCGCAGCTCGACGCGCTCGGGCTGGGCCTCGAGGTCGTCGGGATCCGCGGCAACGTCGAGACCCGCATCCGCAAGGTCACCGACGGCGAGGTCGACGGCGTGATCCTCGCGCGGGCGGGCCTGGCGCGGATCGGTCGAGCGGGCGAGGCCACCGAGGTCCTCGACCCGCTGCAGATGCTGCCCGCGCCCGCGCAGGGCGCGCTCGCGGTGGAGTGCCGCGCGGCGGACACCGACCTGGAGACGTTCCTGCGGGCGACCCTGCACGACGAGTCGACGTTCACCGCGGTATCGGCCGAACGGGCGGTGCTGCAGGAGCTCGGATCACCGTGCAGCGCCCCCATCGGTGCACTCGCCGACATCGTCGAGGATCTGGACGACGACGGACGCATCGTGGAGAGGCTGTCCCTGCGCGCGTTCGCCACCACGGCCGAGGGTGCGCCGGTGCGCAACTCGGCCACGGGAGAGACGAAGGATGCCGAGCAGATCGGGCGGTCGCTGGCCGCCGAGCTGCTCGCCGACGGGGCGGAGCCGCGCGGCGCGCAGACGCCGTGACCCCCCGACGCAGTGAAGAAGACGGATAAGGACGAGACAACGACATGACCGCACCCCCCTCCACCACCGCCGGCCGCGTCGCGTTCGTCGGCAGCGGGCCCGGTGACCCCGGCCTGCTCACCGTCCGAGCCCGCGAGGCGCTGTCCTCCGCGACCTACGTCGTGGCGGACCCGGGCGTGCCGGCCGAGATCGTCGAGTCGCTCGACGAGGGCCGACCCGAGGGCACTGTGACGGTGCGCCACGTCGGCGCCGACGCCGAGGTGTCGCCGCTGGGCGACGACGCCGCGGGCTCCCTCGCCGAGGGCGCCGAGATCGCCGCGCCGCTGCCCGAGGACCCGGCCGCCCTGGCCGAGCACCTCGTGACCCGCGCCCGCGAGGGCGAGTCGGTCGTCCGCCTGGTCGGCGGCGACCCGCTGACCCGCGAGACCGTCATCACCGAGGTCAAGGCGATCGCAACGGCGGGCGTGCCGTTCGACGTCGTGCCCGGGATGCCCGCGAGCACCGCCGTCCCGGCCTACGCCGGTGTCGCGCTCGGCTCGGCCCACACCGCCGCGGACGTCCGCGGCGGTCTCGACTGGACCACGCTCGCCGTCGCGCCCGGTCCGCTCGTGCTCACCGCGACCGCCGCCGACCTCGCGTCGACGTCGGCGTCGCTGGTCGAGAACGGCTGGAAGCCCGAGACCCCGGCGCTGGTCACCGCGCAGGGCACCGAGTCCAAGCAGAAGACCGTCACCTCCTCGGTGGACAAGCTGGCGGCCGACGGCGCCGACCTCGAGGGCCCGCTGACCGTCACCATCGGCGAGGCCGCGGGTGACCGCGCCGCGCTGTCGTGGTGGGAGTCGCGCTCGCTCTACGGCTGGCGCGTGCTCGTGCCCCGCACGAAGGACCAGGCCGGCGCGATGAGCGACCGGCTGCGCGTCCACGGCGCGGTGCCCGAGGAGGTCCCGACGATCGCGGTGGAGCCGCCGCGTTCACCCGCGCAGATGGAGCGCGCGGTCAAGGGCCTGGTCGACGGGCGCTACCAGTGGGTGGTGTTCACCTCGCAGAACGCCGTCCGCGCGGTCTGGGAGAAGTTCCAGGAGTTCGGCCTCGACGCCCGTGCCTTCTCCGGCGTGAAGATCGCCTGTGTCGGCGAGGCCACCGCCTCGGCGATCCGCGCGTTCGGGGTGCACCCCGAGCTCGTGCCGGCCGAGCAGACCGAGCAGTCCTCCGAGGGCCTGCTCGAGATCTTCCCGCCGCACGACGACATCCTCGACCCGGTCGACCGCGTGCTGCTCCCGCGGGCCGACATCGCGACCGAGACCCTCGCCGAGGGCCTGCAGGCGCGCGGCTGGGAGATCGACGACGTGACCGCGTACCGCACGGTGCGCGCCGCGCCGCCGCCCGCGCCGACCCGCGAGGCGATCAAGACCGGCGGCTTCGACGCGGTGTGCTTCACCTCGTCGTCCACGGTGCGCAACCTCGTCGGGATCGCCGGCAAGCCGCACGCCCGCACGATCGTCGCGTGCATCGGCCCGAAGACGGCCGAGACCGCGGTCGAGTTCGGCCTGCGCGTCGACGTGAAGCCCGAGATCGCCGAGGTCCCGGCGCTGGTGGAGGCGCTCGCCGCCCACGCCGACAAGCTGCGCGCGGAGGGCGCCCTGCCGCCCCCGCGCAAGACGAAGGCACGCCGGCGGTGACCATGTACCCCACCGACCGTCCCCGACGGTTGCGCACCACCCCCGCGCTGCGCCGGCTCGTGTCCGAGACCGACGTGCGGCCGCGCCACCTGGTGCTGCCGGTGTTCGTCGCGGAAGGCCTGGACGGCCCGAAGCCCATCACGTCGATGCCCGGCGTCGTGCAGCACACCCGCGAGACCCTGCGGAAGGCCGCCGCCGAGGCGGCCTCCGTCGGGCTCGGCGGGATCATGCTGTTCGGCGTCCCGTCGCGGCACGACGCGACGGGCACCGGCGCCGTGGACCCCGAGGGCATCCTCAACGTCGGGCTGCGCGAGGTCCGCGAGGAGGTCGGCGACGCCCTGCCGGTCATGGCCGACACGTGCCTCGACGAGTTCACCGACCACGGCCACTGCGGCGTCCTCGCGCCCGACGGCTCGGTCGACAACGACGCGACCCTCGAGGTCTACGCGGAGATGGCGGTCGCGCAGGCCGACGCCGGCGCCCACGTCGTCGCGCCCAGCGGGATGATGGACGGCCAGGTCGGGCGGATCCGGTCGGCGCTCGACGCGGCCGGCCACGTCGACACCGCCATCCTCGCCTACTCCGCGAAGTACGCCAGCGCGTTCTACGGCCCGTTCCGCGAGGCCGTCGACTCGCAGCTCAAGGGCGACCGGCGCACCTACCAGCAGGATCCGGCGAACGCCCGCGAGGCGCTGCGGGAGACGACGCTGGACCTCGCCGAGGGCGCCGACATGGTGATGGTCAAGCCGGCCATGGCCTACCTCGACGTGCTGCGCTCGGTCGCCGAGATCTCCGACGTCCCCGTCGCCGCCTACCAGGTGTCCGGCGAGTACGCGATGATCTCGGCCGCCGCCGAGCGGGGCTGGATCGACCGCGACCGCACGATCCTCGAGTCCGTCACCGGCATCCGTCGCGCGGGCGCCGACATCGTCCTCACCTACTGGGCGACCGAACTGGCCACGCGGCTCGATCGTTGAGCGCGACATGAGCGAGCACGTGCGTGAGGTCACGCCGCCCCGCGAGGAGCCGCACCGCCCGACGGTCGTCACGGTGGCGCTGGTCCTCTGGGCGGTGCTCGGCGTGCTGCTCGTCGGCACCGCGGTGCTCTTCCTGATCGCCCTCGTCGTCGGGAACACCGACCCGAACACCGGCACCGGCTCCCTGGTGCTGACCGCGGTGGTCCTCGCCGCGCTCGGCGCGGCGACCCTCTGGGCCACGCGCGGACTCGTGGCCCGGTCCCGACCCGCCCGGGCGACCCTCACCGCGATCGGCGTGGTGCTCGCCGTCGCGGGCCTCGTCCAGCTGACGTTCCTCGGCGTGGGCGGCGTGTACTTCGTCGCCTTCGCCGCGGGCGCGCTCCTGCTGCACCTGCCCGCGGCGCGCGCCTGGTTCGCGTGATGGCCGCCGTTCCCGCTGGTCCCGACGCCCGGTCGGTGCGGTTCGCCGAGGCGGGTGCGCCCTGGTGGCCGGTGCTGATCGGGCCCGTCCTGGCGGTCGGGGGTCTGGTCCTCGACCGGCTCGCACCCGGCGGGGCGACGCCGTGGGCGTGGGTGGTGATCGGCGCGGTGCTGCTGGCGCCGATCGCGCTAATCGTGCGGGTCCGTCGTCGCCTGCTGAAGGTGCGGGTGACCGACACCGAGCTGGTGCAGGGCGAGGAGACGGTGCCGCTGGCGCGCATCGTCGGCGTCCGCCCGCCCGACGGCAGCGGCCGCTTCGGCATCAAGCCGTTCGGCGACCACCCGTCGGTGCTGCGGCACCTCGGCGCCGTGGTGGTCACGATGGACGACGGCACCCGGCGCGCGGCCTGGGCCCGGGACGCCGAGGGTCTGCACGCCACGCTGTCGGCGGTGCTGGCGGCCCGCGAGCCGTCGTCGTGAACCGTCGGGCCGTCGTGACCGCGGTCGTCGCGGTCCTGCTGCTCGTGGGCGCCGTGCTGTGTTTCGGGCGGGGCCTCGACTCCGCTCCCTCGACGGGCGGCCTGCTGGTGGCGCCGGTCGAACTGACGCGCGTGCTCGGGGCGTGGGTGGCCGCCGGGGTCGTCCTGGCCACCGCGGCGGTGCTGTGCCTGGTCGACGTGGTGGCGCGCATCCGTCGTGGGCGAGCGGCGCCGACTCCCTCCTGACAGGAAAGCGTCGTTGCTGTCATCCAGTGACAGCATCGTCACGTCGTCGCGGGCGGCCCGGACTTCAGTGGCAAAGGGTGCAGCTGAGTCGCCCTCGTGCCACTGAAGTCCGAGACCGGTCGTGCAGGGCCGCTGTCACAGCCACTGCGCCACGCCGCCGTGCCCCGAGCACGTTCCGGATCGGTGGGCGGAATGGCTGTCGGTGCCGTCCTTGCAGATGGCAGTCGCCCCTGAAGCGTTACCGTCCGGCCGCTCGATCTGGTTGCCGTCGGAGTTCGTGTAGGTCCCTGCCGCGCTGGGTGCCGGGACGGAGGCGACCGACCTCGGTGCGTTCGCACGCCGGCTCGGGGGCGCCGCGACCGCCCGCGGCACGACCACCCTGGGTGCAGGCGGTGCCACGACCACGCGCGGAGAGGCGGTCGCCGGTGCCGTTGTGGTCGGGAGCGGCGCCGAAGCCGGAAGCGGAGCCGATGCCGTGGTAGGGGTCGCGTCCGGTGCCGCGGCCGAGACGCTGGCGACCGTGGTCGGCGGGGCCGGCGCCACGGTCGCGACGCCGACCAGCAGACCGAAGAGCAGGACGAAGCCAGCAGCCCCGTACCCGACGAGCCGGGCGACGACGTGCGACCGGCACGAGGCCCACGCCGCGACGGCGAGGGGCAGAAGCAGGGCCCACCACAGGACGCGGACGCCTCCCGGCCAGTGCTGCTGGTTCGCGTGCAGGCGTGACAGCGGTGTCGTGCTCATCGGTGCGGCCCCCCTCGTCGGCAGTGACGGCCGGAGAAGCGCTGCGAATCCGTTCGTTGTTACAAGCATCGCTCGACCGGCGCAGCCAGCCCGGGACACGCCGGGACGGTCCGGCAGCAAAGCGTCGTTGCTGCCACTGCGTGACAGCAACGACGCTTTCCTGTCATGAGGACGACGCTTTCCTGCCACGGGGAACGGGGCCCACGGACGGCGGTCACACGGGTGCGCCTGGGAGGATGGGCCCCGTGAGCAGCGCTCCCGCGACAGCGGCCGGACCGGTGACCCGTTCGGCCGAGCTCTTCGCGCGCGCCGAGGCGATCGTCCCCGGCGGCGTCAACTCCCCGGTCCGGGCCTTCCGCTCGGTCGGCGGCACGCCCCGGTTCATGCGGGAGGCCGCCGGTGCGTGGCTGACCGACGCCGACGGCAACCGCTACGTCGACCTGGTCTCCTCGTGGGGCCCGATGATCCTGGGGCACGCCCACCCGGCCGTCGTGGAGGCGGTGCGCGAGGCGGCGACCCGAGGGCTGAGCTTCGGCACACCGACCGAGGGCGAGGTCGACCTCGCCGAGGAGATCGTCCGGCGGGTCGAGCCGGTCGAGCAGGTGCGCCTGGTCAACTCCGGCACCGAGGCGACGATGAGCGCGATCCGGCTGGCGCGCGGCTTCACCGGCCGCAGCGTCGTCGTGAAGTTCGCCGGCTGCTACCACGGCCACGTCGACGCGCTGCTCGCCGAGGCCGGCAGCGGCGTGGCCACCTTCGGCCTGCCGAGCACGCCGGGCGTGACCGGAGCGCAGGCCACCGACACGATCGTGCTGCCCTACAACGACCTCGACGCCGTCGCCGCCGCGTTCGCCGAGCGCGGCCAGGACATCGCCTGCGTCATCACCGAGGCCGCCGCCGGGAACATGGGCGCCGTCGCTCCCGACGACGGGTTCAACGCCGGGCTCAAGCGCCTCTGCGCCGCCCACGGGGCACTCCTGATCATGGACGAGGTGATGACCGGCTTCCGCGTCTCGGCCGCGGGCTGGTACGGCCTGGAGGGCGTCGCCGGCGACCTGTACTGCTTCGGCAAGGTGATGTCCGGCGGGCTGCCCGCTGCAGCGTTCGGCGGGCGGGCCGACGTCATGGGGCACCTCGCCCCGGCCGGGCCCGTCTACCAGGCCGGGACGCTCGCGGGGAACCCCGTCGCCGTGGCGGCCGGGCTGACGACGCTGCGGCACGCGACCGAGGACGTCTACACCGCGCTCGACACCGGGGCCGACCGGCTGCACTCCCTGATCGACGAGGCGCTCACCGCGGCGGGCGTGGTGCACACGATGCAGCGGGCCGGATCGCTCGTCTCGGTGCGGTTCGGCGCGGAGCCGGGGCGCAACTACGACGACATGAAGGCCCAGGAGACCTGGCGCTTCCCGCCGTTCTTCCACGCCCTGCTCGACCGTGGGGTGTACTTCCCACCCAGCGTCTTCGAGGCCTGCTTCATCTCGGCGGCGCTCGACGACGAGGCGTTCGGCGTCATCGCCGAGGCCCTGCCCCACGCGGCGCGGGCGGCGGCGGCCGCGACGGAGTCCTGATGCGCACGCTGGTCCACCTCGTCCGGCACGGCGAGGTCCACAACCCCGAGGGCATCCTCTACGGCCGCCTCCCCGGCTACGGGCTCTCCGAGACCGGCCGGGAGCAGGCGCGGCGGGTGGCCGACCACCTCGCGGGCGCCGACGTCACCGCCCTGCTGGTCTCGCCGATGCAGCGCGCCCAGGAGACGGCGGTGCCGATCGCGGAGAAGCTCGGGCTCGAGATCGTCACCGAGGACCGCCTGATCGAGGCCGCGAACGCGTTCGAGGGGATGCAGGTCGCGGTCGGGGACGGGGCGCTGCGCAAGCCGGAGTACTGGCCGCTGCTGCGCAACCCGTTCCGCCCGTCGTGGGGCGAGCCCTACCTCGAGATCGCGCACCGCATGCTGGGCGCGGCGCACCGCGCGCGGGCGCTGGCGGCGGGGCACGAGGCGGTGTGCGTGTCGCACCAGCTGCCGATCTGGACCCTGCGGCGCTACCTCGCGGGGGACCGGCTCTGGCACAACCCGGCGAAGCGCGAGTGCTCGCTCGGCTCGGTCACGACGCTGACCTTCGACGACGAGTCCCTGGTCGACATCGCGTACGCGGAGCCGAGCGGCACGTCGACCGGGACCGGTGCATGAAGAAGCTGGCCGTGACGGTGCTGGTCGCCGCGCTCGCGCTGCTGGCCGGCTGCTCCTCGGGGGAGAACCGGGACGACGGCGGGTTCACGTTCGTCGCGCCGGGCGGGCAGACCCAGATCTCCTACCCGGAGAACGAGCGGCGGCCGCTGTCGCCCGTGGCGGGCGACTCGCTGCTGCGGCCGGGCACGCAGCTCTCGACCGCCCAGTTCCGCGGCCAGGTCGTGGTGCTCAACATCTGGGGCTCGTGGTGCGGTCCGTGCCGGGGCGAGGCGGACGCCCTGGAGCAGGTCGCGGAGGCGTCGAAGGCCCGCGGCGTGCAGTTCGTGGGCGTCGACGTGCGCGACGACCGGGCCGCGGCGGCCGACTTCGTCCGCGACCGCGGCGTCAGCTACGACTCGATCTACGACCCGCCCGGCCGGTCGCTGCTCGCCCTGCGCGGCTACCCGCGCAACGCCGTGCCGTCGACGATCGTGCTCGACCGGCAGCAGCGCGTGGCGGCGGTGTTCCTCACGGCCGTCCTCGCGAGCGACCTGCAGCCCGTGGTGGACCGGGTCGCCGCGGAGCCGGCCCCGGCCGCGTGAGGGTTCCCCTCGCGCGAAGAGGGAGCGCCGCGTGACCTACGACAACTGGTAGGACCGCCTCACGCCGGAGCGACGCCGGCGTCCTACCCTGGGGCGCGAGATGGAGTGCGCATGGACCTGACCCAGACGGTGACGTCGGGCCCCGTGCTGCTCGCCCTCGCGCTGTCGCTGGTGGCAGGGGCCGTCAGCTTCGCCTCGCCGTGCGTCGTGCCGCTCGTGCCGGGCTACCTCGCGTACCTGGCCGGCCTGGTCGGGGCGAGCGCACCGCCGGTCACGAGGGACGAGGCCCGCCCGGGCTCCACCGCGACACTGACCCGACCCACCACGCACCGGCTGCGCCTGGCCGGGGCCGCCGCGCTGTTCGTCGCCGGCTTCACGGTCGTGTTCGTGCTGGGGCTGGGCGCGATCGTGTGGGCCGCGGACGCGCTCGTGGTCAACGAGGCGGTGCTGCAGCGTCTCGGCGGGGTGGTCACCGTGGCGATGGGCCTGGTGTTCGTCGGGCTCGTCCCCGCCCTGCAGCGGGACACCCGCCCGCACTGGGTGCCGCGCATGGGTCTCGCGGGCGCGCCGCTGCTCGGCGCCACCTTCGGCCTGGGCTGGACCCCGTGTCTCGGCCCGACCCTCACCGGCGTGATCGCCCTGGCCTCCGGCACGGGCGGCGACGGCAGCGCCGCCGTCCGCGGCGGGGCCCTCGTGCTCGCCTACTGCCTCGGGCTGGGCGTGCCGTTCATCCTCATCGCGCTCGGGGCCGGACGCGCCGTGCGGGCCCAGGCGTGGTTGCGCGCCCACGTGCGGACCATCCAGATCGCGGGCGGCGTCCTGCTCGTGATCGTCGGGCTCGCCCTGGCCACCGGCCTGTGGGGCGAGCTCGTCACCGAGCTGCGCGCACCGATCGCGGGGTTCTCGACGCCGCTATGACCGACACCCTCGAGCGCACCGACCCGCCGTCGGGAACCGGTTCCCGCGGCCGCGACCTGCTCGCGCTCGCGCGCAACACCTGGCGCGGGCTGACGAGCATGCGGACGGCACTGATCCTGCTGTTCCTGCTCGCGCTCGCCGCGCTGCCCGGCGCGTTCCTGCCGCAGCGCACCCCGAGCCCGCAGGCGGTGCAGAACTTCTTCACCGAGCACCCGACGCTCGCGCCGCTGCTCGACCGCATCGGGATGTTCGACATCTTCGGCACGCCGTGGTTCTCGGCGATCTACCTGCTGCTGTTCATCTCCCTCATCGGCTGCCTGGTCCCGCGGACCTGGGAACAGCTCCGCGGCCTGCGCGCCCGGACGGTCGCCGTCCCGCGCAACCTCTCCCGCCTGCCCCACCACGCCGCGGCCGACGACGACCGCACGCCCGACGAGGTGATCACGGCGGCGCGGACGCGGCTGCGCGGGTGGAAGCTCGACGTGCGGGAGGAGCCGGACGGCGTCCGGACGATCTCGGCGGAGAAGGGTGCGCTGCGCGAGGTCGGGAACGTCGTGTTCCACATGAGCCTGGTCGCGCTGCTGCTGGGCATCGCCGTCGGGAAGCTGTTCGGCTACGAGGGCAACGTCATCGTGATGGCGGACGGCTCGGAGTTCTGCAACTCCGGCATCCTCGCGTACGACACGTTCCGGCCGGGCCTGCGCATCGACGGCACGAACCTCGAGCCGTTCTGCCTGGACGTCGACCGCTTCACCGCGCAGTACCGTCCCGACGGCGCGGCCGACTCGTTCGCCGCCGACGTCCGGTACTCCGATGCCGACGCGCTCGCCGACGGCACCCCGCCGGTGTCGACGACGATCGCGGTCAACGACCCGCTGCGCTTCGACGGCGAGCGGGTCTACCTGCTCGGTCACGGCTACGCCCCGCAGTTCACCGTGACCTTCCCCGACGGCGAGCAGCGGACGCTCGCCACGCAGTGGGAGCCCGTCGACCAGCGCACCTTCCTCTCCCAGGGCGCCACGAAGTTCGACCGTCCCGGGGTCACCGACGAGGCCGAGCGGCGCCGCACCCAGATCGCGATCACCGGGCTGTTCGCGCCGACCTCGAGCGGCGGATCCGTGGTGACCTCCACCTTCCCGGCGCTGACGAGCCCCGAGGTGGCCGCCGACGTCTACGAGGGCGACCTCGGGCTCGACTCCGGCCGCGGGCAGTCGATCTTCGCCATCGACCAGTCGATGGTCGACCAGGGCCGGCTGAACCGGATGGTGCGCCAGAACCTCGTCCCCGGGCAGACGGTCGCGCTGCCCGACGGCACCCAGGTCCGCTTCGACTCCGTCAAGGAGTGGGTGAACCTGCAGGTCTCCCACGACCCGGCCCAGGACGCCGTGCTCGTCGCGGCGGTCGCCCTGCTGGTCGGGATCACGCTCTCGCTGACCGTCAAACGGCGGCGGTTCTGGGTGCGGGTGACCCCCGCCTCGCCGTCTACGACAGATCGTCGTAGCCTCGTGCAGGTCGGCGGGCTCGCCCGGACGGACCAGGCCGGGTACGGCGAGGAGTTCGAACGGCTCCGCGACGACCTGCTGCGACCCCGACACGGAGGTTCCTGATGGGCGTCGACGCCCCCCTCGGCGACTTCGGCGACGTGCTCTTCTACTCGGCGCTCGCCGTCTACATCCTCGCGATGCTGCTGCACGCGGTGGAGCACGGGCTGCTGCGCCGGGCCGAGCCCGCGATGGCCGAGGTCCCGGTCGCGGTCGCCGTCGGCGCCCGCAGCGAGAGCTCCGTCCCGACGACCGGTGACGACGCCCCGCCGCGTCCGTCCCGTCCGCTCTCCGAGCGGTTCGGGCGCATGGGCGTCTCGCTCACGGTTCTCGGCTTCGCCCTGCACCTGGCGATGCTGGTCGTCCGCGGCGTGGCCGCCGGGCGGGCGCCGTGGGGCAACATGTACGAGTTCACCGCGGCGGTGTGCCTCGTCGGCGTGGGCGCCTGGCTGGTGGTGCTCTACCGCCGCCCCGAGCTGCGCCGCCTGGGTGTGTTCGTGCTGCTCCCGGTGATCCTGCTGATGTTCCTCGGCGGGACGGTGCTCTACACGCAGACCGCGCCCGTGGTGCCGGCGCTGCGCTCGTACTGGCTCGCGATCCACGTCACGGCCGCGGTCATCTCGTCCGGCATCCTGCTCTTCGCGGGCGTGGCGAGCGTGCTCTACCTGCTGCGCTCGGCCCACGACCGCACCGGCCGCATGGCCTGGACCGCGAAGCTGCCGGGCGCGCAGGTGCTCGACCGGGTCGCCTACCGCGCCACGGCGGTCGCCTTCCCGATCTGGACGTTCGCCGTCATCACCGGCGCGATCTGGGCCGAGGCCGCCTGGGGCCGCTACTGGGGCTGGGACCCGAAGGAGACGACGGCGTTCATCGCCTGGGTCGTCTACGCCTGCTACCTGCACGCCCGCTCGACCGCCGGATGGCGCGGGCAGCGCGCCGCCGCGATCAACGTCGTCGGGTTCGCGGTGATGGTGTTCAACCTGTTCTTCGTGAATCTCGTCGTGACGGGGCTGCACTCCTACGCCGGCGTCGGCTGAGATCCTCCCCCGTTCGGGGTGTCCGGATCGTCCCGGCCCACTACGGTCGCCCGAGGATCTCTGGGGTGATCGCGGAGGGGGCGGGGACGATGGACGACCGGGGAGAGGACACGGCGCAGCGCGACGGGAGTCCGTCGTCCGATGCCCCGCCGTCGGACGACTCCACCGCAGGACCTGCGACGGCCGATGCGGGGCCCTCGGCGGAGACGACCCACCAGGTCGACACGGCGGGTGCCGCCCGCGGTGACGTCCGCCGGCGCCCCGAACCCTCCACCGCGCTCGCGCCGCTGTCGCCCGGACCGACCGACCTGTCGTCGGCCCAGCTCCTGCGCCCGACGCGCCCCACGCCGCAGACCGGCTGGCGTCGCGCCCTCTTCGTCGCCAGCGGGGGCCTGGTCAACCCGGGCGAGAGCGAGGCCGACGTCGCCCGCCGCGAGCTGGTCAATCGCGTGAACCAGCCGCTCGCAGGCTGCTACAAGATCGCGATGCTGAGCCTCAAGGGCGGCGTCGGGAAGACCACGACGACGGCGTCGCTCGGCTCCACCTTCGCGTCGCTGCGGGGCGACCGCGTGGTCGCCGTCGACGCGAACCCCGACCGCGGCACGCTCGCGGAGAAGGTGCCGGTCGAGACGACGGCGACGGTGCGCCACCTGTTGCGCGACGCCGCCCTCGTGCGTCGCTACTCCGACGTCCGCGCCTACACCTCGCAGGGTCCGTCGCGCCTGGAGATCCTCGCGAGCGACCAGGACCCGGCCGTCTCCGAGGCGTTCAGCGAGCTCGACTACCGCCGCACCGTCGACCTGCTCGAGCACTTCTACAACATCGTGCTCACCGACTGCGGCACCGGACTGATGCACTCCGCCATGCGCGGCGTGCTCGACGTCGCCGACTCGCTCGTGGTCGTCTCGTCGTCCTCGATCGACGGCGCCCTGTCCGCCTCGGCCACCCTCGACTGGCTCGACGCGCACGGCTACGGCGACCTCGTGGCCCGCTCGGTGGCGGTCATCAACTACGTGCGGAAGTCCTCCGGCGGGGTCGACCTCGACCGTGTGGCCGACCACTTCGCCGGCCGCTGCCGGGCCGTCGCGCGGCTCCCGTTCGACCCCCACCTCGACGAGGGCGCCCAGATCCACCTCGAGAAGCTCGCCCCGCGCACCCGCACGGCGATGCTGGAGCTCGCGGCGGTCGTGGCCGACGACTTCCCCCGCGCGGGGTCGCGGGTCCGGATCGGGCCGCGCTAGCTGTACTGACCGGACAGGTTGGTCAAGCGGGTGATGGGGGCTTGCCTGCCGATGGCGCTGTGGGGCCGGTGGTGGTTGTACTCGTGCAGCCACCCCGGCAGCGCCTTGCGGCGCTGGGATTCGCTGAGATAGAGCCGTCGGAACGCCCACCCAGCGGTCATCGTGCGGTGGAACCGCTCGATCTTGCCGTTCGTCTGCGGCCGGTAGGGCCGGGTCCGCGTGTGGGTCACGTCGAGCTCGGCGCAGGCGTCGCGCCAGGCGTGGGACTTGTAGGCCGACCCGTTGTCGGAGAGGACCCGCTCGACGGTCACGTTCCGGGCGGCGAACCAGGCGACCGCTCGAACCAGGACACCGATCGCGGTGACGGCCTTCTCGTCGTCGTGGATCTCGGCGGAGGCGACCCGGGAGTGGTCGTCGATGACGGTGTGGACATACGCGGTCCCCAGCAGCGGCTCACGCGTGCGGCTGCGGGGCTTGCCCGGGGTCGCGGCCCGGTTCTTGTCGCCCTGCCGGCGTCCGACGAACCGCCATCCGCCCTGGTCGGGGATGTTCCCAAGCTTCTTGACATCGACGTGGATCATCGCCCCGGGGTGGGGGTGCTCGTAGCGGCGCACCGGCTCCCCGGTCGCCCGGTCGACGTGGCCTAGCCGGCTGATGCCGCAGCGACGTAGCCACAGGTGCACCGTGGAGGCCGCCAACCCGAGCCGGGCGGCGATCTCGAGCTGGCCCAAGCGCTGCTTCCAGCGCAGGTGCACCATCTTGCGGATCACCGGCCGCGGCGTCGTTCGGGGCATGCGGTGCAGCCGTGAGGACCGGTCGGTCATGCCGGCCTCGCCGAGCTCGCGGTAGCGATCCGACCAGCGCTTGGCGGTCGGCCACGAGACCTGGAAGCGGAGCGCGGCCTGCGCGATCGGCCATCCCTGCTCGACGATCAGACGCGCCAGCTTCAATCGGCCACGTGGAGTCAGCGCCGCGTTAGCGTGGGCCACGGAGGACCTCCCGGTGGTGATGGGTGCCGTCAGACAGCTCCACAGCACTCCCGAGAGGTCCTCCCCTCAAGATCATTCAGACCGTGTCGTCACACCGGTTCAACCAACGTGTCCGGTCAGTACAGCTAGCCGTCCTGCCGGCTCAGCGGCGCCACCAGCTGCGCCGGGGCGCGGGCAGCGTCGTGACGAAGGCGTGCGCGTCGTCGTGGAACCCGGTCCCGGTCCGCCGGGGCCGCCCGGTGATCCAGTCGGCGAGCCGCGCCTCGAGGTCGGGCGGCACCGGGCGTCCCGCCGCGTCGAGCATCCCCGTGACGATCCGCCCGAGCACCCGCCGCCGTTTCCCGTGGAGCGCCCGCGCCTCGGCCGCGACCCGTCGCGGGTCGAAGCCCGCCGGGACCGGTGCGTCGGCCACGAGCGCCGCGAGGAGCTCGGCCTGCCGGGCGGCGAGGTCCCGACGGCGGGTGTCGCTCACCGGGTGCGGTGACTCCGGTCCTGCGGGACGCCCGTCAGGCAGGTCCTGGCGCCGGTCGGCCTGCACGTCACCCTCGCGAGCGGTCTGCCGACGCGAGGTGCACGCCAGGCAGGTCCTGGTGTCCGCTCGCCTGCCTCACGTCACCCTCGCGACCGGCGGCGCGGACGGCGCCGTGGTCGCGGATGGTCCGCAGCAGGCCGAGTTCGGCGGCGAGCTCGCCGTCGGAGGGGTAGCGGTCGTCGCGCTCGAGCAGCACCCCCGGGTGGACCCCGACCGCCGCACACCGGGCGAGGAGGTCGGCCAGCAGGTCGAGCACCGCCGGACCCAGGGGGTGGGCGTGGGTGTCGTGGTAGAGCCCGTCGGGCCCGGTCGTCCCGCCGGCGGCGTGCACGTAGACCACCCGTTCGAGCGGGAGGTCGTCCAGCACCTGCCCGGGGTCCTGGCCGAGGTTGACGGCGCACGCGTGGAGGTTCGCGACGTCGAGCACCAGCCCGACGTCGGTCCGGGCGCAGAGCTCGGCGAGGAACGCGCCCTCGGCGAGCTCAGCGTCCGGCCAGGCGAGCAGCGCGGCGATGTTCTCCAGCGCCAGCGGGACCGGCAGCCGGTCCTGCGCGACGCGCACGTTCTCGACGACGACGTCCAGCGCGTCCCGGGTCCGCGGCACCGGGAGCAGGTGGCCGGACTCCAGCCCGCCGGCGCGGACGAAGCAGACGTGGTCGCTCACCAGCGGGGCGTCGAGGGCGGTGGCGACCGCCCCGAGGTGGTCGACCCGGTCGGTGCGCAGCTCCTCCGCACCGCCCAGCGACAGCGAGACCGCGTGCGGCAGGACGGTCACCCCCCGCCCCCGGAGCCGGCCCAGCGAGCCGGGCAGGGCGTCGGGGTGCAGGTCCTCCGCGACGACCTCGACGAACTCGGCGTCGCCGCGGTCCACCAGCGCCTCGACGGTCCGGTCGATCTCCGGGCGCCAGCCGACACCGACGCCCCGGGGACCGGTCATCCGCCGCACCCGCCCCCGCCGCAGCCGCCGCCCCCGCCGCAGCTGCTGCCGCCCCCGCACGACGAGGAACCGCAGGACGACCCGCCGTCACCGCCCCCGCCGCCCCCGAAGGTCACGGGGGGCGCGAGGAGCCCGGCGAGCTCCGGGTCGGGGAACGCCGCGAACCCGCCGACGGCGACCGCGAGGGCTGCCGCGCCGACCCACGGAGCGCTCCCGGTCCCTCCCGCGGCGACCGACGGCCGGACGTGGCGGGCCGAGGACCGCGCCGCGGTGAGCGTGGCCTGCCCACGGGGTGTGATCAGGCGCAGGGACCGGGGCCGGGTCATCGTCGCGGCGAGCACGGCGACCAGCAGCACGGCCACGAGGAAGCCGATCGGGGCGCCCCGACCGATCCCGGCGGCGAGCCGGGCCAGGCCGAGGACCACGACCAGCCCGAACGGGATCCACGCCTGCCGGATGCGGCGGCGGACGACGCGGGGGTCGTGCAGCAGGCCGCGGGCGACGAGCTGGTCGGCGAGCTCCCGGACCTCGGCGGCGCCACGGACGGCGGTGACGAGCGCGTTCGCCGTACGGGGCGTCGCGGCGTCGTGCAGGACACGGACGTCCAGGTCGCAGAGCTGCGGGTCGTCCTCGGGGCGGACGGGCCCCACGACGGTGCCGAGCCGGCGGGAGTCGTCCACCCGCAGCCGCCCGCTCTCGAGCAACCCGGCGACCGACGCGGCGACCGCCCGGTCCTCCCCGGCCGCGAGCGCGCCGAGTTGGGGCGGGGTGAGCGTCAGGTCGGGTTCACGGCCGCCCGGTGGTCGTCCCCGCACCGTGGCCCGGGCCAGGTGGGGGACGAGCAGCGTCACGAAGGCCAGCAGGACCCACAGGCCCAGGAAGTCCGGTCCGGAGATACCCCACGTCGGTGCCATCGTCGTCGCCTCGTCCTGTCAGGTGACGTCCTCGGACGGATGTCACTCTGTGTGAACGATGACGGAGGTCGGTACCTGCTGACAAGCACCTGTCCGAATGGAGCAGCGGGTCAGGCGGACCCGGGCGGGTCCTCGCGGGAGCGTCGGACCTGCTCGTCGAGGCTGCGCAGGAAGTCCGGGTCGTCGTCCGGGGCGACCGGGCGGCTCCGACGCGCGCGGGAGGCGCCGGGGGACCGCGTGGGCCCGGTGGGGGCCTCGTCGTCGGTGGTGCCGGGTCCCGTGGCGAGCGCCTGGGCGGAGACGGCCTTCCAGAGCAGGACGCCGACCGCCACGAGCACCATCACCGCGACGACGAACAGCACCACGTCACGCACCTCCCCGCGGACCCGACTGCTGGAGTCCCATCGATCGACCGGCCAGGCCGACACCGACCACGCTACCCGCCATGGGTGATGTCCGGGGGTGAAGCGGAACAGGTCCGCCGGGTGGACGACCGGTGACGACGAACGGGTCACCGGCGACGGGACGGACACGCCCTGGTCACGACCCGGTGACGCCCGTTCGGGTGACGACCTGGTGACGACCCGACGTCGGCGCGAGGGCCACGTGAGGCAGGGCCGAGGGCGCGTGGACCTGCCTGGTGTGCGCCTCGCGGGGGAAGGGCGGCCCCCGGAACGACGAAGGCCCGGGTGCACGGGACGTCCCGTGCACCCGGGCCCTCGCCCGGAACGCGTGCGATCAGCTGTGCGCCTCGCTGGTGAGCCCGTCGAGGAGGGTGCGGACCTCCGACTCACGGAAGCGACGGTGCCCGCCCGGCGTCCGGATGGAGCCGATGCGGCCGGCCGCGGCCCAGCGCGTGACGGTCTTCGGGTCGACGCGGAACATGGTGGCGACCTCGCCGGGGGTCATCAGACGCTCGGTCGCCTCGGGTGCGATGGTCATGCTGCACCTCCTCGGGCCGCTCGGGCCCGATCTCCCAGGGTTCTGTCGCCCGGTGCGACCAGGTTGGTCGCGGGGCGGAGCAGACGAACTGGAGCGATCGTGACATCGCACCCCCCACGTACTCGAACGCTAGTGCGGAGGTAAAAGGTTCACAAAGGCAGGAATCGGACGATCGGGCCCCAGTTTCCGTCACGCCGTGACGCCTACCCTGGACCTCGTGGAGACAGGAGAACAGGGCCCCGGAACGGCGGCCGCACCGGCGCCCGCGGCGGGCTCGGTGGCCGTCGCCGTCGGGGTGTACGCCGCCGTGCGGGTGCTGCTGGTGGTCGTCATCGCCGCGGTGCTGGTCCTGGTCGGGCTGCCGCTGCTGGTCGCCCTGATCATCGCGATCGTGCTCGCCCTGCCGCTGTCGTTCGTGCTGTTCCGGCCGCTGCGGACGCGGGCGAACGAGGCCATCGCGGCGGCCGGCGCCACCCGTCGTGAACAGCGCGAACGGCTGCGGGCCGAGCTCCGCGGGGACACGCAGGCCGAGTAGGCCAAACGCGGCCCGCAGTCCGGGCGCGGACCACACCGGGACGCCCCGGACCCACCGGCCGCGGGCCCCGGCTCAGGACACCAGCGAGAGCCCCACGGCCGTCCCGATCGCCCACACCAGCAGCGCCAGCCCGGTGTCGCGCAGGACCGGGATGAGGGCCGGGCCGCGCGCCCCGCCGAGCACGCGCCGCAGCGCGGGCACGAGCACCACGAGCGAGACCAGCCCGAGCAGCGCCCAGGGCGCGCGGAGGCTCAGGACGAGGCTCATGCCCAGCGGGACCACCACGAGGGCGGCGTACATCACACGCGTGTCCCGCTCCCCGAGCAGCACCGCCAAGGTCCTTTTACCCGCGACGGTGTCGGACGGGACGTCGCGGAGGTTGTTGGCGACGAGCACGGCGCAGGAGAGCAGGCCCACGCCGACGGCCGTGCCGATGCCGAGCCCGCTCGCGCGCCCGGACTGCGTGTACTCGGTGCCGAGGACGGCGACCGGCCCGAAGAACAGGAACACGGCGACCTCGCCGAGCCCGCGGTAGCCGTACGGCGACGAGCCGCCGGTGTAGAACCAGGCGCCGGCCAGGCACACCGCGCCGACGAGCAGCAGCCACCAGGCGCCGCTGACGGCCAGCAGGGCGACGCCCGCGAGCGCGCCGATGCCGAGCGAGACGAAGGCGGCCCGCCGCACGGCGCCCGGCGAGGCCGCCCGGGAGCCGACGAGCCGCATCGGCCCGACCCGCTCGTCGTCGGTGCCGCGGATGCCGTCGGAGTAGTCGTTCGCGAAGTTGACCCCGATGACCATGCCCATCGCCACGAGGAGCGCGAGCACGGCCGGGAGGGCGTGGAACCCGTCACTGCTGGCGGCCGCCCCGCTGCCGGCGACGACGGGTGCGATCGCGTTCGGCAGGGTGCGGGGCCGCGCGCCCTCGACCCATTCCGCCACGGTGGCCATGGCGCGACTGTAGCCAGCCCGGGGGGCGAGTCGATCTCAGCAGGCCGGAGCCGGAGTGCCCGCCGTCAGGAAGGCGGCGGGGACGTAGCGGTCGGCGCCGATGCGCAGCCACTCCGCGCTCGCGCCGCGGCTGCCGGTGACCGCGTCGCCGGTGGTCCGACACGCGACGTCGACCACCGCGGACCGTCCGACGACGCCCTCGTCGGTGGCGGTGGAGGCCGGCGCGGAGCGCACGGTCACCGGGGCGGACGCCGTCGCGAGGTGGACGTCGGCCGGGGCCTCGCCGGAGCGGCCGGTCCAGAGGTAGTCGACCGTCACCCAGCCGTTGTCCTGCAGTCCCAGGGCGTGGAACACGCCGTCGGCGAGGTCGATCCCGGCCGGGTTCTTCACCTGACGCCCGAAGCCGTCCTGGCCCCCGTGGTAGTGGTCGGTGTAGGCGGCCTGGGCCTGCGGCATGCCCTGTGCCAGGTCGCCCCAGTTCTGCCGCGGCGGGTTCGCGTTCCAGTAGTCGTCGTCGGTGTTCCAGGGTCCGACGTCCCAGACCGGCACGGTGGCGCAGCGTCCGGCCTCGGTGCAGACCCGCACGGTGTAGTCGCCCTTGCCGTCGGCGTCGAGCGCGCGGCGCGAGGGGAGCGCCACGAACTGGTCCTCCTCGGTGATCACGTGCCCGTTCGCGGTGGTCCCGCCGACGAGGCCCTCGCGGGTGGCGAAGACGCGGTAGGAGGCGCGGGGAGCGAGCGCGCGGGAGCCGGCCACGACCCGGTCGGCCTGCACGGTGACGGCGCGCACCGTCGGGGTGGCGTCGCCGGGCGACGCGACGAGCGTGAGGCGCAGTGCCACGGTGCGCGTCGGTGCGTCCAGGACGGCCGGGCTGCCCGGGGTCGCGGGCGTCCACTCCGACCACCGGCCCGCCGCGTCGCGGCCCCGGACGTCGACGGCCACCGCCGTGCCCGCCGGCTCGTCGGCCGTGACGGGGACGGCGAACCGGTCCACGGCCCGCGCGAAGGTGTGGGTGCCGAGGTCGAGGAAGCCCTGCCGGGTGGCCCCACGCAGGCTGCCCGGGCGCGGCGCGGGCTGCGCGGCCCGGGGTGCGGCGAGCCGGGCGGCGCCGTCCGCGACCTGCACGCCCACGACGTCGCCCGCGAGTTCCGGGCGCCAGGTCTGGGCGTCCACCCCAGGGGAGACGACGCCGGGGGTGGGCGGCGGCGCCCCGATCGCGGCGATCGCGCCGGCGAGCAGCAGGACCGCGCTCGTCAGCAGGGCGGGGAGCAGGAGCCGTCGGCGCCGCGAGCCGGGGCGCCGCGGGGCTCGACCGTCGACCGCGGGCCGGGGGGAGCGCATGCCCGCAGTGCACCGCGCGTGGGCGGAGCGCCCCGGTCAGGACGCGCCCGGCTCCACCCACACGGGGGTCGCCCGTGCAGGGCGTGGGCGCGCGCCGAACCGGACGCCACCGGCCGTCGGGAACGGTCCGGGACGGACGGGGCGCGCGTGGGTGTCGGCGCTCCCGCACGGCCGGACGAGCGTGCGCTGGATACCCTCGCCGCTCGTGACCCCGTCGACGGTGCAGGCCCGCGTCGTCGTCGACGAGTGGGTCCGGGGCGGGGTCCGGGAGGTCGTCGCCTGTCCGGGCTCGCGCAACGCCCCGCTGCTGCTCGCCCTGCACGCCGCGGACGCCGCCGGGCGGGTGCGCCTGCACGTCCGCGTCGACGAGCGGTCGGCGGGGTTCCTCGCCGTCGGTCTGGCCGCACGCTCCCGGCGGCCGGTGCCCGTCGTCGTGACCTCCGGGACGGCCGTGGCGAACCTCCACCCGGCGGTGCTCGAGGCCTCGCACGCCGGGATCCCGCTGGTGGTGGCGAGCGCCGACCGTCCGCTCGAGCTGGTCGGGACCGGTGCCAACCAGACGATCGACCAGGCCGGCCTCTTCGGCGGCGCCGTCCGCGCCGCGATCACCCTGCCGTTGGCCGAGGAGCGCCCGCGGGCGGCGGCCGGCTGGCGGGCGGCGGTGTGCCGGGCGCTCGACCGCGCCCGGGGGACCACCACGGCCGACCCCGGGCCGGTGCAGCTCGACCTCCCGCTGCGCGAACCGCTGGTGGACGACGTCGCCGACGACACGCTCCCGGACTGGGCGCGGGGCCGACCGGCGGGCCGGCCGTGGACCGAGGTGGCCGCGCACGAGCCGCGCGTCGCCCCGCTCGACCTCTCCGCCGCCGTGCCCACGCTCGTCGTCGCCGGGCACGGCGCCGAGGCCCCCGACGGGCTGCCCGACGGCGTGCCGGTCCTCGCCGAGCCCACCTCGCCGCTGTGGGGCCGCTCGCTCTGCGCCGGCACGCGGCTCCTCGAGTCCGCGCTCGACGGGACGGCCCCGGAGCTGCTGCCCGCCCGGGTCGTGGTGCTCGGGCGGCCGACCTTGCACCGCCCCGTCTCGCGCCTGCTCTCCGACCCGCGGGTCGAGGTGGTCGTCGTCCCCGCCGCGGCGGGGGATGCCCGCGCCCGCCCGGGCTGGACCGACGTCGCCTCCTCCGCGACGCGCGTCGGCGCGCTGCCCGCGCCCGCCGCGTGGGGCGTCGACGTCGCCTGGGGCGAGCGGGTCCGCGCCGCGGACGCGCGGGTGTCCGGGGCGGTCCGCCCCGAGGCCGGATCGGGGCCCGGCCTGGCAGCCGCGGTCGTCCGCGCGCTGCCGGCGGGAGCGCTGTTCGTCGTCGGCTCCTCGAGCCCGGTGCGTGACGTCGCCCTCGCCGCCGAGCCGCGCGCCGACCTCACCGTGCTGTCGGCGCGCGGGGTCTCCGGGATCGACGGCGCGGTGTCCTTCGCCACCGGCGCCGCCCTCGCCGACGGCGGCCCGGCCTACGCGCTGGTCGGCGACCTGACCTTCCTGCACGACTCCGGGGGACTGCTGGTGGGACCGGCCGAGCCCCGCCCGGAGCTCACGATCGTCGTGGCGAACGACGACGGCGGCAGCGTGTTCACCACCCTGGAACAGGGCGCACCGCCGCACGCCGCGGCCTTCGAGCGGGTCTTCGCCACCCCCCACGGCACCGATCTCGCCGCCCTCTGCCGGGCCCACGGGGTCGCCCACCGGTCGGTGGACGTCGACGCCCTGGCCGGCGCCCTCGCGCCCACGGGGGAGCCCGGCGTGCGGGTCCTGGAGGTCGCGGTCGACCGGTCGGGACGGCGCGCCGACGCCGACCGCTGGCGTGACGCCGCTCGCGCCGCGGTGGTCGATCCGGACATAGCGGGTACCGCCCCGGACGCGTGACCACCCGGGAGCGACCGACCCGATCGGTAGGCTCGTCGGTGACGACGGGTGCCGAGTGCGGTGGAGCTGGGGGTCGATAGGTGCTGGTCCTGCTGGCGGTGCACGCCGCGGCCGCGCTGGTCGCACCCCTGCTCGTGCGGTCCCTGGGGCGCACCGCCTTCGTGGGTCTGGCGCTGGTCCCGGCGGCGGCGTTCGCCTGGATCCTCACCCAGCTGCCCGCGGTCCTCGGCGGGCAGGCACACGGGGAGGGGTTCACCTGGATCCCCGCGCTCGGCGTGGAGGTCGCGGTCCGCCTCGACCCGCTCTCGGCGATGCTCTCGCTGCTGGTCACCGGGGTCGGCGCCCTCGTGGTGCTCTACTGCGCCCGCTACTTCACGCCGTCGTCGGGCGGGCTCCCACGCTTCGCCGGGGTGCTGCTCGCGT
This sequence comes from Actinomycetospora sp. NBRC 106378, assembly GCF_030269685.1. Taxonomy (GTDB): domain Bacteria; phylum Actinomycetota; class Actinomycetes; order Mycobacteriales; family Pseudonocardiaceae; genus Actinomycetospora. The sequence continues at coordinate 547,681 of NZ_BSTT01000001.1, read as the reverse complement.
TCGCCGGCGCGATGCTCGCGCTGGTCTGGGCCGACGACGTCGTCATGCTCTACGTCTGCTGGGAACTGACGACGATCTTCTCGTTCCTGCTCGTCGGGCAGGACGCCCACAAGCGCGCGAGCCGGGCCGCGGCCATGCAGGCCCTCACGGTCACGGCGGCCGGTGGCCTGACGATGCTCGTCGGGCTCGTGATCCTCGCCGAGGCGGCGGGCAGCTACCGCCTCTCCGCGATCGTCGCGGCCGGGCCGACCCTCGGCGGCGCGGCGGTCACGGCGGGTGTGGTGTGCGTGCTCGTGGGCGCGCTCTCGAAGTCGGCGCTGATCCCGTTCCACTTCTGGCTGCCCTCGGCGATGGCCGCGCCGACGCCGGTCAGCGCGTTCCTGCACGCCGCGGCGATGGTCAAGGCGGGCGTGTACCTGGTGCTGCGGTTCGCGCCGGGATTCGCCGACGACGCCGGGTGGCGGCCGGTCATCGCGATCGCGGCGGCGCTGACGATGCTGCTGGGCGGCATCGTCGCCGCCCGCCAGACCGACCTGAAGCTGCTCCTCGCGCACGGCACCGTCTCCCAGCTCGGCTTCATGCTCCTGCTCGCCGGGGCCGGCACGCGGGACGCCGCGCTCGCCGCGGCCGGGCTCGTCGTGGCGCACGCGCTGTTCAAGTCCGCGCTCTTCCTCACCGTCGGGGTCATCGACCGCTGCGCCGGCACCCGGGACCTGCGCGAGCTGTCCGGCCTCGCCCGCCGCGCGCCGGTCCTCGCGGTGGTCGGGACGCTCGCCGCCGCGTCGATGGCGGGCATCCCGCCGCTGTTCGGGTTCGTGACGAAGGAGGGCGCGTTCGAGGCGTTCCTGCACCGGGCGTACGGGCCGTGGGCCGGCGTGCTGCTCGCCGTCGTCGTGCTCGGCTCGGTGCTCACCGTCGCCTACAGCGCCCGCTTCGTGCTCGGCGCCTTCACCGACGTGTTCACGACCGGCGGGCGCAGCGAGTGGATCCGTCCGGGCGCGCTCTTCCTGGCCGCGCCGGCCGTGCTCGGGCTCGCCTCGCTCGTCGCCGGGTTCGCCGTCGGCCCGATCACGCCCCTGCTGACCGGCTACGCCGACACGCTGGCCGCGAGCTACCCGACGCCGCTGCAGCTCAAGCTGTGGCCCGGGTTCACCGTCGCCCTCGGCCTGTCCGCGCTCGCGATCGTGCTCGGCCTGCTGCTCGCGCTGCCCCGGGTGATCGAGCCGCTGTCGCGCGTCCGCCCGTTGAACGCCGTCCGGTCCGAGGTCACCTGGCGCGCGCTGGTCCACGCCGTGGAGAAGGGGGCGCTGCGCGTCACGGTGCAGACCCAGCGCGGCTCGCTGCAGGTGGTCCTCTGCACCGTCCTCGGTGTCCTGCTCCTCGGGCCGGGCGTCGTGCTCGTGGCGAGCGGCGCGCTGTCGGAGATCCGCGTCGACCGGTTCGCCGACTCGCCGGCCCAGGTCGTGGCGGCCCTGCTCGCCGTCGTCTCCACCGTCGCCGCCGCCCGCGCGAAGCGCCGCCTCGCGGCCGTGCTCCTCGTGGGCGGGCTCGGGTACGCCGTCGCCGTGATCTTCGCGCTCGCCGGCGCCCCCGACGTCGCGCTCACCCAGGCCCTGGTGGAGACGATGACGCTGGTCGTCGTCGTGCTGGTGCTGCGGCGGCTGCCCGCGGACATCACCGAGCACCACACCCCGGCCCGGCGGTGGGCCCGCCTCGCCATCGCCGCGCCGATCGGCGTGCTCGTCGCCCTGCTCGGCGCCACCGCGCTCGGGTCGCGGACCGCCGAACCGGTCTCGCGGGCCTTCCCCTCGCAGGCCTACGGCTTCGGCGCGGGCCAGAACGTCGTGAACGTGACGCTGGTCGACATCCGGGCCTGGGACACGATCGGTGAGCTCTCCGTGCTGCTCGCCGCCGCCACCGGCGTCGCGAGCCTGGTCTTCCTCGACCGGCGCACCGGGACCCCGCCGGGCGCCCGGCGACGCCGGCGCGCGCCGGTCGGACCGGGCCCGGTCGCCGGCTCGGGCTGGCTGCGCGGGCCGACGCTCGAGCGCCTCGCCCGCCAGCTGCGCCCCGGTCCACGGGTGACCGAGCGGACCCTGCTGCTCGAGGTCGTCACCCGGCTCGTCTTCCCGACGATCATGGTGCTGTCGATCTACTTCCTGTTCGCCGGGCACAACGCCCCCGGCGGCGGTTTCGCCGGCGGGCTGCTCGCCGGGCTCGCCCTCGTGGTGCGCTACGTCGCCGGGGGGCGCTACGAGCTGGGGGAGGCCGCGCCCGTCGAGGCGGGCACGCTGCTCGGCGCCGGCCTGCTCCTCGCCGGGCTCTCCGGCGCGGCCGGCCTGCTGCTCGGCGGCGAGGTGCTCCAGACCTACGTGATCGAGGGCGACGTGCCGGTGCTCGGCCACGTCAAGTTCGTGTCCTCGCTCGTGTTCGACGTCGGCGTCTACCTGATCGTCGTCGGGCTCGTGCTCGACATCCTGCGCAGCCTCGGCGCGGAGCTGGACCGGCTCGGCGACACGCCCGGCCCCTCGAACTCGCCCACCCGCCCGTCCGGACAGGAGGTGCCGGCGTGAGCTCCTCGTTCCTGCTGCTCGCCCTCATCGCGATTCTCTACACCGCCGGGGTGTACCTGCTCCTCGACCGCAGCCTCACCCGCGTGCTGCTCGGGGTGCTCGTGCTCGGCAACGCCACGAACCTGCTGGTCATCTCGGCGGGCGGACCGTTCGGCGCCGCCGCGCTGGTCGGGCGCGCGCCGGAGTCGGCGATGAGCGACGCCCTGGTGCAGGCGCTCGTGCTCACCGCCATCGTGATCACGCTCGGCGTCGCGGCGTTCCTGCTCTCGATCATCCACCGCACCTGGACGCTGGACCGCGAGGACGACCTCACCGTCGACACCGAGGACCGCTCCGTGCGCCGCCGCCTCGAGCGCGACGAGCAGATCGACGAGGACGAGTTCGACACCACCGGGTGCGAGCAGACCTCCGACACCGACGACGAGCGCACCTCGCGGGCGGGGGCCCAGGCGTGAACCCCGCCGCGACCGTCGTGGAGAGCCTGCTCCCGCTGCCGGTCCTGCTGCCGCTGCTCGGGGCCGGCGCGGCGCTGGTGCTGGCCGGGCGTCCGACCCTCCAGCGCTGGGTGTCGGTCGGGGTGCTCTCGGCCGTCGTGGTCGTCGCCGCCGTGCTCGTGGCCGGCGCGGCCGAGCGCCCCCGGGTGGTGACCGTGGGGTCGTGGCCCGCTCCGCTGGGCATCACGCTCGTGGCCGACCAGCTCTCGACGATCATGCTGCTGACGTCGATGTCGGTGACCCTGCTGGTGCTGCTCTACGCGATCGGGCAGGGCACCTCCGACGACGACTCCCGCACCCCGGTGTCGATCTTCCACCCGACCTACCTGGTGCTGGCCGCCGGCGTCGCGAACGCCTTCCTCTCCGGGGACCTGTTCAACCTGTACGTCGGGTTCGAGGTCCTGCTCATGGCCAGCTACGTGCTGCTGACCCTCGGGGGCACGCGCTCCCGGGTCCGGGCGGGCCTGACCTACGTCGTGGTCAACGTGGTCTCCTCGCTGATCTTCCTGGCGGGGATCGCCCTGGTCTACGCGGCGGTCGGGACGCTGAACCTCGCGCAGATCTCCGAGCGGATGGCCGCCGTCCCGGCCGGCACGCAGCTGACGATCCACCTCGTGCTGCTCACCGCGTTCGGCATCAAGGCCGCCGTGTTCCCGCTCTCGGCCTGGCTCCCCGACTCCTACCCGACCGCCGCGGCGCCGGTCACCGCGGTCTTCGCGGGCCTGCTCACCAAGGTCGGCGTCTACTCGATCATCCGCACGCAGACGCTGCTGTTCCCCGGGGACACGGTGGCCCGGGACATCCTCATGGTCGCCGCACTCCTGACGATGGTGATCGGAGCGCTGGGCGCCATCGCGCAGGACGACATCAAGCGGGTCCTGTCGTTCACGCTGGTCAGCCACATCGGCTACATGATCTTCGGGGTGGCGCTCGGTACCGCGGCGGGCGTCGGCGCGGCCGTCTTCTACGTCGTCCACCACATCACCGTGCAGGCCACGCTGTTCTGCGTGGCGGGGCTCGTCGAGCGGGTCGGCGGGTCGACCTCGACGACGCGGCTCGCCGGGCTCGCCGCCGCGAGCCCCCTGCTCGCCGTCCTGTACTTCGTGCCCGCGATCAACCTCGGCGGCATCCCGCCGCTCTCCGGCTTCGTCGGCAAGCTCGGGCTGATCGAGGCCGGCGTGCAGGACGGGTCGGTGCTCGCGTGGTTCCTCGTCGGCGGGGCGGTGCTCACCAGCCTGCTGACGCTCTACGCGATGGCCAAGGTCTGGGTGCTCGCCTTCTGGCGCCCGCGCGACCAGCTGCCGGTCGAGCACCCCGAGGACGCCGAGGTCAACGATCTCGACGTCGCCGACGACCCCGACCGCCGCTACCCCGTGATGATCGGCGCCGGGCGCGGGCGGACCGGCGCCGAGTCCTACTCCGGCGCGCTGCTCGGGGCCCCCAGCGCGGTGGCCGACCAGGAGCGCGAGGTCGTCGCGCTCCCGCGCGCCATGACGGCCGCGACGGGGGCGCTCGTCGCCGTCGGGCTCGCCCTGACGGTGTTCGCCGGTCCGCTGTACTCGCTGACCGACCGGGCGGCGGCCGACCTCACCGCCCGTACCCCCTACGTGCAGGCCGTCTTCGCGCAGGCCGTCGACGACCGGGTGGTCCGGTGAGCGCGGCGGACGGCGGCGTGCAGCGCGGCTTCCTCGGCCGGCGTCCCCGGGTGCTGCGGGTGCTCTGGTTGACCCTCGTCTGGGTCCTGCTGTGGGGCACGTTCTCGTGGGCCAACCTGCTCGGCGGCCTCGCCGTCGCGGTCGGGGTCCTCGTGCTGTTCCCGCTGCCCGCGGTGTCCACCGGCGGTCGGCTGCGGCCCCTCGCCCTGCTCCGCGTGGTCCTCGACGTCGCCCGGGACCTCGCCGTGTCCAGCGTCCAGGTGGCCTGGCAGTCGGTCCGCCCGGGCCCGCCCCCGCGCAGCTCGATCGTCGCGGTCGAGATCTCCGACGACTCGGAGCTCCTCATGGCGATGCTCGTCGAGTGCCTCTCCCTCGTCCCGGGCAGCGTCGTGGTCGACGCGTCCGCCGAGGAGCGGACGCTCTGGGCCCACGTGCTCGGCGCCGACGACGACGCGGCCGTCGACCGCTTCCGGGCGCAGGTCGCCCGGCTCGAGGCGGACCTGCTGGAGGTCGGGGTGCACCGCGTCCGGGTCGAGGCGGCCAGCTCCGGGCGCACCGAGGTCGGCACGGACCCCCTCGACGACCCCGATCCCGTCGACCCCGAGCCGACCGAGCACCGGCCGCACGACGCGGCCGGAGCCGACGACGACTCCTCCGCCGCCCTGCCGTCCCGGGAGGCCGGCCGATGAGCCTCGCGTCCGTCCTGCTCACCGTGGCCCTCGCGATCCTCGGGCTGAGCCTGCTGCTCGTCCTCGGGCGCTTCGTGCTCGGGCCGTCCGCGCTGGACCGGCTCGTGGCGCTCGACGCCCTCGTCGCGGTCATCATGTGCGGGCTGATGGCGCAGGTCGCCCTCTCCCGCGACTCGGCCATCGTCCCCACGATCGTCGCCGTCTCCCTCGTCGGCTTCCTCGGTTCGTCGACGGTCGCGCGCTTCGTCGGGCGGAAGCGCTCCGGGGGTGGCTCGTGACCGGGCTCCTCGACGTCGTGGGCGCCGTCCTGGTCCTCCTCGGCGCGCTGCTCGCACTCGCCGCCGCGATCGGGCTCCTGCGTCTGCCCGACGTGCTCTCCCGCATGCACGCCGCCACCAAGCCGCAGACCGCCGGTCTCGTACTGGTCGTCGTCGGCGCCGCGCTGCTGCTCCGCACGAGCGTCGACACGTGGATGCTCGTGCTCGTCGGTGCCTTCCAGCTGATCACCGCCCCGGTCACGGCCCACCTGGTCGGACGGCTCGCCTACCGCTCCGGCGGCGTCCGCGAGGACCTGCTGCACCGCGACGACCTGGCCGACCGCGAGGACGACCCGGCCCGCTGACGCGAGGGCGACGGCAGGCAGCTCTCTCCTCCCGCGGACCTGCCCGGTGTGCACCTCGCGACGTGAGCCGTCCCGACGGCGGGTGGCCCGGCCGCGGCGGCGGGCGCGAGGCCGGTGTGAGGTCCTGCCCCGCCCCCGTCCGTTCGCCCCCCGGCGTCCCCCGGACGGCGCACGGGTCCCGCGCGGAGACCCGTCGCCGGACCGACGCTCACTACCCTCGGTCCCGTGGACCTGCGTGCAACGGTGGACGGGCGGTTCCGTGCCCTGCGCGCGGGCGCGCGGACGGCGTGGGACGTCACCGGCACCGCCCTCGCCCCCGTCGCCCGCCGCGCGGCGGGGATCGTCGTCGGGATCGGCCTCGTGCTGTCGGTGCTCGCCGTGCTGGTGCTCGTGGGCGCCGCGCGCAACGACGCGTCGATCTCGGCGGACGAGGGCACCACGGTCGCCGAGGTCCTCGACGGCGGGGACGCCGGGCACACGTTCGTCCGCTTCACCGCCTCCGACGGCGCGGTCCTGACCCCCGCCACCGGCGTGCTCTACCCGCGCGGCCTGGAACCCGGGCAGTACGTCGTCGTGGAGTACGACCGGTCGAAGCCCGAGCTCGTCCGCGTGGCGGGCCGGTCCTGGACCGAGGGGCTCGGGCCGGTCGCGCTGGGCGTCGTCGGACTGTGGGTCGTCCTCGGGCCGACCGCCTGGGCGCTCGCCCGCCGTCGTCGGGCCGCCGAGGCCGCGACCGTGCCCGCGCCCGACGACGACGTGACGCCCGACCGCGAGCCGGTCGGCGCCGTACGCTGACCCTCGATGTCCACCCGCGCCGGTCTCGACCGTGATCCCTCCGCCGTCGCCCGCATGTTCGACGGGGTGGCGGCGCGCTACGACGTCACGAACACCGTGCTGTCCTTCGGGCGCGACCGCGCCTGGCGGCGGGCCACGCGCGAGGCGCTGACGATCGGCCCCGGCGACGTCGTCCTCGACATCGCCGCCGGGACCGGGGTGTCCACCGTCGAGCTCGCGCGCACCGGTGCGACGTGCCTGGCCGCGGACTTCTCGCTGGGCATGCTGCAGGCGGGTCGGGCCAAGCATGCGGGCGTGGTGCCCTACCTCGCCGCCGACGCCATGACGCTCCCGCTGCCCGACGCCTCGGTCGACGCGGTCGTCATGTCGTTCGGGCTGCGCAACGTCGTCGAGCCCGACGCCGCCCTCGCCGAGTTCGCGCGGGTGACCAGGCCCGGCGGCACGCTCGCGATCTGCGAGTTCTCGACGCCCACCTGGGGGCCGTTCCGCCGGGTCTACACCGACTACCTGATGCGGGCCCTGCCCCGGGTGGCGCGGGCGGTCAGCTCCAACCCCGACGCGTACGTCTACCTCGCCGAGTCGATCCGGTCCTGGCCCGACCAGCCGGCGCTCGCCCGACGCATCACCGCCGCCGGGTGGCGCGCGGTCAGCTGGCGCGACCTCACGGGCGGCATCGTCGCCCTGCACACCGCCGTCCGCTGATCGCCCACGCGGTCGTCCGCGTGCGGACGACCGGGGCGGACAACGGTCGATCCCGGTCGTCACGAGATCAAACCCGGATCCACCGGGCGTGTCGCACGCAACATGCCTAGACTCGGCCCCGCCCGGAGCTAGTGAACGATTTCACAAGGGGTGTCGGGAGGTTTCCCTGGTGTCCGCTCACCACCACGAGCGCACCCGGCGTCGTGTCGGGGGTGACGACTGCGCGGCCGACGTGATTGTGGTCGGCGCCGGTCCGGCCGGGTCGACCGCCGCGACCCACCTCGCCCGCGCGGGTCTCGACGTGCTCGTCCTGGAGAAGGCCGCGTTCCCGCGCGAGAAGGTGTGCGGCGACGGGCTGACGCCGCGGGCGGTCAAGCAGCTGGTCGACCTCGGGATCGACACCCGGCCCGAGGCGGGCTGGCTGCACAACAGGGGCCTGCGCGTGTACGGCGCGGGGATGTCGGTGGACCTCGACTGGCCCGAGCTCACGAGCTTCCCGCCCTACGGCATGGTCCGGCCCCGCCGCGACTTCGACCAGCTGCTCGCCGACCACGCGCGGGCGGCCGGGGCGCGGATCGAGGAACGGACCTCGGTCACGGGTGCGATCACCGACGAGCGCACCGGCCGGGTGGTCGGTGTCGAGGCGCGCCGCGGCCCCGAGCGGGAGCCGGTCACCTACCGCGCGCCGCTGGTGATCGCCGCCGACGGCGTCGGCGCCCGCACCGCCCTCTCGCGCGGCATCGCGAAGCGCGACGACCGCCCGCTCGGCGTCGCGGTCCGTCGCTACTACACGAGCCCGAAGAGCACCGACGACTACCTCGAGACCCACCTCGAGCTCACCGACGGGAACGGCGGTCTGCTGCCCGGCTACGGCTGGGTGTTCGGGATGGGGGACGGCACCGCCAACGTCGGGCTCGGCATCCTCGACCGCACGAACGCGGCCGGCGGCGCGAACTACCGCGCCACCCTGCGCGCCTGGTGCGACACGCTGCCCGCCGAGTGGGGCCTGCGCGAGGAGAACGCGACCGGCGAGATCGGCGGTGCGGCCCTCCCGATGGGCTTCAACCGCACCCCGGTCTACGCCGACGGCCTGCTGCTCGTCGGCGACGCCGGCGGCATGGTCAACTCGTTCAACGGCGAGGGCATCGCCTACGCCATGCAGTCCGCGGCGCTGGCGGCGGAGGCCGTGATCCAGGCGTTCGCGCGCCCGGAGGGGCCGTCGCGCGAGCGCGCGCTCGCGGGCTACCCGGAGGCGGTGCGGGCGGAGCTCGCGAGCTACTACCGGCTCGGCAACCGTTTCGCACACGCGCTGCGGCACCCCTGGCTCGTCCAGGCGACCGCCCGCCACGGGCTGCCCCGCCGACGGGTCATGGCCTTCCTGCTCAAGCTGCTCGCCAACCTGCACGACCGTCGCGACGGCGACGTCTCCGACCGGCTGCTCGAGGTGCTGCTGCGGCTCACCCCGGCGCTGCCGGAGGCGGCGCCGACGGCGATCGCGCCCGCCCGCCCGACCCGACCCGGCGTCGGGAAGGAGACCGCCGCATGAGCCCGGACTAAGGCCACCCTCACCCCCCGGGCGTTCCCCCTCCTTCCGTAGGGTCGGCGTCCGTCCGCCGGGGGTGACGCCGGACACCGATCGTGCGGTGTCGCAGACCACCAGCAGTCGTCTCGACCACCATCGAGCAGGAGGTTCCCCCCGATGCAGGGCAGCGCGGGACTCACCGCTTACGTCCCCCTCATCGTCATGTTCGTGCTCGCGGGCGGCTTCGCCCTGTTCTCGGTGACGGCGGCCCCGTACATCGGCCCGCGGCGCTACAACCGGGCGAAGCTCGACACCTACGAGTGCGGGATCGAACCGTCGCCGCAGCCGGTGGTCGGCGGCGGCCGCGTGCCGGTCGCCTACTACCTCACGGCGATGCTGTTCATCCTCTTCGACATCGAGATGGTGTTCCTCTACCCGTTCGTGATCAACATCGATGCCCTCGGCCTGTTCGGGCTGGTCGAGATCGTGCTCTTCATCGGGACCGTCGCCTTCGCCTACGCCTACGTGTGGCGGCGCGGCGGCCTGGACTGGACGTAGGGACGTAGCTCATGGGACTCGAGGAGAAGCTGCCGAACGGCATCCTGCTGGCCACCGTCGAAGGACTGGTCAACTGGACCCGCAAGGCCTCGCTGTGGCCGGCCACCTTCGGCCTGGCCTGCTGCGCGATCGAGATGATGACGTCGGGCGCGCCGCGCTACGACCTCGGCCGCTTCGGCATGGAGGTGTTCCGCCCCAGCCCGCGGCAGGCCGACCTGATGATCGTGGCGGGCCGCGTGACCAACAAGATGGCGCCCGTCCTGCGCCAGATCTACGACCAGATGGCCGAGCCGCGCTGGGTGCTCGCCATGGGCGTGTGCGCGTCGTCCGGCGGCATGTTCAACAACTACGCGGTCGTGCAGGGCGTCGACCACGTGGTGCCCGTCGACATGTACCTGCCCGGCTGCCCGCCGCGGCCGGAGATGCTGATCGACGCGATCCTCAAGCTGCACCAGAAGATCCAGGTCGAGCCGCTGGGTCCCGTCCGCGCCGAGCTGGCCGCCGAGCGCCGCGCGCAGGGCGAGACGCTCGAGCTGCTGCCGTCGTCGGTCAAGTACGGGCGGAAGTAGCCATGGCCGACAGCAAGGACGCGTCGAAGCAGCCCCATGTGCCCCCGACCGGGACGGGCGGGGCGTCCGGCCCGACCGGGGCGACCGCGGGCTCCTCCGAGCACACCGAGCCCGGCGCGGTCGCGTTCTCCCCGGTCGAGCAGCACCGCCCGCACGCGCCGACGGTCACCGGCCGCCACCGCGAGGGCATGTTCGGCATCCACGGCTCCGGCGACACGTCGGGCTTCGGCGGCCTCCGCCTCCCGGCCTACGCCCCGGCCCCGGCCGAGCGGCCCTACGGCGGCTGGTTCGACGAGGTCGTCGACGAGACGACCGCCGCGCTGGAGGAGGGCGGCCTCGTCGCGTTCGACGAGGCGGTGCCGCAGGTGACCGTCGACCGCGGCGAGATGACCTGGTACGTCGCCCGCGAGCACCTGCCGACGCTCGCGCAGCTCCTGCGCGACGACGAGGCGCTGCGCTTCGAGTTCTGCTCCGGGGTCTCCGGGGTGGACTACGGCGAGGACGTCCCGCAGCAGCTGCACGTGGTGGTGCAGCTGCTCTCCATGACCTACCGGCGGCGGCTGCGGCTCGAGGTCTGCCTCGACGTCGAGGACGCGCGCTGCCCCTCGCTCGTGTCGATCTACCCGACGGCGGACTGGCACGAGCGCGAGACCTGGGACATGTTCGGGATCGTCTTCGACGGCCACCCGAGCCTGACCCGGATCCTCATGCCGGACGACTGGAACGGCCACCCTCAGCGCAAGAGCTACCCGCTGGGCGGCATCCCGGTCGAGTACAAGGGCGCCGAGATCCCGCCGCCCGACCAGCGGAGGGCCTACACGTGACCGACCTCGACGACACCGTCACCGACCCCTACGCAGCCTCCTCCCGCGAGACCACCGAGGGCACCGTCTACACGGTCACCGGCGGTGACTGGGACGAGCTCGTCGACGAGTCGACCGGCGACGAGCGCATCGTCATCAACATGGGGCCGCAGCACCCCTCCACGCACGGCGTGCTGCGCCTCGTGCTGGAGATCTCCGGCGAGACCGTCACCGACGTGCGGCTGGTCATCGGCTACCTGCACACCGGGATCGAGAAGAACTGCGAGTACCGCACCTGGACCCAGGGCGTCACCTTCGTGACCCGGTGCGACTACCTCGCGCCGCTGTTCACCGAGACCGCCTACTGCATGTCGACCGAGCGCCTGCTGGGCATCGAGGTCCCGACGCGGGCCCAGGTCATCCGGGTGCTCCTCATGGAGATCAACCGGATCGGCTCGCACCTCGTGGCGCTGGCCACCGGCGGCATGGAGCTCGGCGCGCTCACCGGCATGACCAACGGCTTCCGGGAGCGCGAGGAGGTCCTGCACCTGCTCGAGTTCCTCACCGGCCTGCGCATGAACCACGCGTTCATCCGTCCCGGCGGCGTCGTCCAGGATCTCCCGGACGGCGCGGAGAAGCGCATCCTCGAGTTCTGCGACGTCATGGACTCGCGCCTGCCCGGCTTCCACCAGCTGCTCACCGGCAACGCGATCTGGCAGCAGCGCCTCGTCGGGATCGGCTACCTCCCGCTCGACGGGTGCCTCTCGCTCGGCGTCACGGGCCCGATCCTGCGCTCCGCCGGCCTGGCCTGGGACCTGCGCAAGGTCGACCCGTACCTCGGCTACGACCAGTACGACTTCGAGGTCCCGACGGACACGGCCGCCGACTCCTTCGCCCGGTACAAGCTGCGGGTCGAGGAGATGCACCAGTCGCTGCGGATCGTCCGGCAGTGCGTCGAGGCGCTCGAGCCCGGCCCGGTCATGGTCGGCGACGCGAAGATCGCGTGGCCCGCCAAGCTCTCGGTCGGCGCCGACGGCATGGGCAACTCCCTCGAGCACGTCCGCCAGATCATGGGGCAGTCGATGGAGTCCCTGATCCACCACTTCAAGCTGGTCACCGAGGGCTTCAAGGTCCCGGCGGGGCAGGCCTACGTGCCGATCGAGTCGCCCCGCGGCGAACTCGGCGCCCACCTCGTCTCCGACGGCGGCACCCGCCCGCTGCGCGTGCACCTGCGCGAGCCCAGCTTCGTCAACCTGCAGGCCGCGCCGGCGATGTGCGAGGGCGGGATGGTCTCCGACGTCATCGCCGCGCTGGCGAGCCTCGACCCCGTGATGGGGGGCTGCGACCGATGACCACCCACGTGAACCCCGCTCTGAGCCCCACCGACGCCGAGCGTCCCCGGGTGCGTCCCGACACCGACGTCGACGTCTCGGTGTTCGACGGCCAGCGCGAGCGGGCCGCGGCGATCGTGGCGCGCTACCCGGAGCCGCGCTCGGCCCTGCTGCCGCTGCTGCACCTCGTGCAGTACGTCGAGGGCCACGTGAGCCGCGCCGGCGTCGCGTTCTGCGCCGAGATCCTCGACATCACGCCCGCCGAGGTCTCGGCGGTCGCGACGTTCTACACCATGTACAAGCGCGAGCCGGTCGGCGAGCACCTGGTCAGCGTGTGCACCAACACGCTGTGCGCGGCGCTCGGCGGCGACGACATCTACGCCGCGGTGCGCGAGCGCCTCGGCGGGATCGGCCACGAGCAGACGGCGGGCGAGCCGGGGACCCCGGGCAGCCTGACGATCGAGCACGCCGAGTGCCTCGCGGCCTGCGACCTCGCGCCCGTGCTCACCGTGAACTACGAGTTCTACGACCGCCAGACGGTGGACAGCGCGGTCGAGATCATCGAGGCGCTGCAGCGGGGCGAGAAGCCGCACCCGACCCGGGGCGCCCCGCTGACCGACTTCCGCCGCATCGAGCTGTTGCTCGCCGGGTTCTTCGACGACCCCGAGGTCGGCGGAGCGGCGGCGAACGCCGGCCCGAGCGCCGACGAGGCCACGCTGCGCGGCGCGCGGCTCGCGGAGGAGCGCGGCTGGACCGCGCCCCCGATGCCCGACGCCTCGCCCGACCGTCCCACCGAAGCGACCGAACTCCCGGGAGGTGCGTCATGAGCGAGCCGGAGGAGTACCGCCCGGACCCGCTGACGCCGGTTCTCACCCGACGCTGGCTGCTGCCCGAGTCGTGGACGCTGCGGCACTACACCGAGCTCGGCGGCTACGAGGCGATGCGGCAGGCGTTCGCCATGGCGCCGGCCGACCTCGTGTCGCTGGTCAAGGACTCCGGCCTGCGGGGGCGCGGCGGCGCCGGCTTCCCGACGGGCATGAAGTGGAGCTTCATCCCGCAGCCGAAGCCGGGCGAGGAGCCGACCGCGGCCACGGAGGACGCGCCGCAGTTCAAGCCGAAGTACCTCGTCATCAACGCCGACGAGGGCGAGCCGGGGACCTGCAAGGACACCCCGCTGATGATGGCCGACCCGCACAGCCTCATCGAGGGCTGCATCATCACGGCCTTCGCGATCCGCGCGAACTTCTGCGCGATCTACATCCGCGGCGAGATCGTCCACGCCATCCGCCGCCTGCACTTCGCGGTCCAGGAGGCCTACGCGGCGGGCCACCTCGGGAAGGACATCCACGGTAGCGGGTTCGACCTCGACATCGTGGTCCACGCCGGGGCCGGCGCGTACATCTGCGGCGAGGAGACCGCGCTGCTCGACTCGCTCGAGGGGCGCCGCGGCCAGCCGCGCCTCAAGCCGCCGTTCCCGGCGACGGCGGGTCTCTACGCGGCGCCGACGGTGGTCAACAACGTCGAGACGATCGCGACGGTGCCCTCGATCGTCGCGGGCGGCAAGGACTGGTTCCGGACGATGGGCCGCGAGCGCTCGCCCGGGCCGAAGATCTACTCGTTGTCCGGCCACGTCGAGCGGCCCGGGCAGTACGAGGCGCCGCTCGGCACCACGCTGCGCCAGCTGCTGGAGATGGCCGGCGGCATGAAGGACGGCATCCCGCTCAAGTTCTGGACGCCGGGTGGCTCGTCCACCCCGTTGTTCACCGACGAGCACCTCGACGTCCCGCTGGACTTCGAGGGCGCCGCCGAGGCGGGCTCGATGCTCGGCACCACCGCCGTCATGATCTTCAACGAGACGGTCAGCGTGCCGTGGGCGGTCATGAAGTGGACCGAGTTCTACGAGCACGAGTCCTGCGGCAAGTGCACCCCGTGCCGCGAGGGCAACTACTGGCTCGCCGGGATCCTGCGCCGCATGAACGACGGGCAGGGCACCGAGGAGGACATCGACACCCTCCTCGACGTGTGCTCGAACGTCCTGGGCCGCTCGTTCTGCGCGCTCGGTGACGGCGCCGTCTCCCCGATCACCAGCGGCATCAAGTACTTCCGCCAGGAGTTCCTGGACCTGTGCCAGGCCCAGCCGGCCGCCACCGACCGAGTTCTCGCCGGAGCGCACTAGACATGACCCAGGCACCCGAACAGGAAGCGCCGCCGGTCCCCGAGGGCCACGTCCGGTTGACGATCGACGGTCGCACCGTCGACGCGCCGAAGGGCGAGATCCTCATCCGGACCTGCGAGCGCCTCGGCATCGTCGTCCCACGGTTCTGCGACCACCCCCTCCTCGAGCCGGCCGGCGCCTGCCGCCAGTGCCTGGTCGAGGTGGAGATGGGCGGGCGGCCGATGCCCAAGCCGCAGGCCAGCTGCACCATGACCGTCGCCGACGGCATGGTCGTGAAGACGCAGGTGACCTCCGCCGTCGCCGACAAGGCGCAGCAGGGCGTCATGGAGCTGCTGCTCATCAACCACCCGCTGGACTGCCCGATCTGCGACAAGGGCGGCGAGTGCCCGCTGCAGAACCAGGCGATGTCCTCGGGGCGGGCCGAGTCGCGGTTCCACGAGCACAAGCGGACGTTCGAGAAGCCGCTGCCGATCTCCGACGAGGTGCTCCTCGACCGCGAGCGCTGCGTGCTCTGCCAGCGCTGCACCCGCTTCTCCGACCAGATCGCCGGCGACCCGTTCATCGAGCTCCTCGAGCGCGGGGCGCACCAGCAGATCGGCACGGAGGAGACGGCCTGGGGCGCCGGCGAGGAGTTCCAGTCCTACTTCTCCGGCAACACCATCCAGATCTGTCCGGTCGGCGCGCTGACCAGCGCCTCGTACCGGTTCCGGTCGCGGCCCTTCGACCTGGTCTCGACGCCGGGTCAGTGCGAGCACTGCGCGTCCGGCTGCTCGACGCGCCGGGACTGGCGTCGCGGCGGCGTCACCCGCGTGCTGGCCGGCGAGGAGCCGACCGTCAACGAGGAGTGGCTCTGCGACAAGGGCCGCTTCGCGTTCCGCTACCCCGCCTCGCCGCAGCGGGTGCTGCAGCCGATGGTCCGGGAGGACGGGGTGCTCACCCCGGTCCCCTGGGTGGACGCGCTGGAGCGGGCGGCGACGCTGCTCGCCGGGGCGCGCGACGGCCGGGGGGAGCCGCGGACCGGTGAGGACGGCGAGGAGCTCGCGCCGAAGCGCGGCGTCGGGGTGCTGCCCGGCGGCCGGCTCACCGTCGAGGACGCGTACGCCTACGCCAAGTTCGCCCGGTTGGCGCTGCACACGAACGACGTCGACCAGCGGGCCCGCGCCCACTCCGACGAGGAGCTGGACTTCCTCGCGGGCCACGTCGCGGGCGTCGCGCCGAGCCACGTCTCCTACGCCCACCTCGAGGCCGCCCGCACCGTGCTGTGCGTGGCGTTCGACCCCGAGGAGGAGTCGCCGATCGTCTTCCTGCGGCTGCGCAAGGCCGCCCGCCACGGCACCCGCGTGGTGCACGTGGGCAGCTGGACCACCCCCGCCGTCGTGAAGACCGGGGGCCACCTGCTGGCGGCGGTCCCGGGCGAGGAGCCCGCGGCCCTGGCCGACCTGCCCGACGACCTGGCCGCGGCGCTGGCGGCGCCGGGTGCGGTGGTGCTCGTCGGCGAGCGCGCCGCCGAGGTGCCCGGGCTGCTCACTGCGGTCAGCGAGCTGGGCGCCCGGACCGGGGCTCGCATCGCGTGGGTGCCGCGACGGGCCGGGGAGCGCGGCGGCGTGGACGCCGGCGCGCTGCCGACCCTGCTGCCCGGTGCCCGGCGCGTCGACGACGCCGACGCCCGCGAGGCGGTCGCCGCGGTCTGGGGCGTCCCGAGCCTGCCCGCGGCGCCCGGCCGCGACCTCACCGCGATGCTCACCGCCGCGCGCGACGGGGAGCTGGCCGGGCTGGTCCTCGGCGGCGTGGAGCTCGCCGACCTGCCCGATCCCGACCTGGCCCGCGCCGCGCTCGCCGAGGCCGACGTGGTGATCTCGCTGGAGCAGGTGCTCTCCGAGGTCACCGAGCACGCCGACGTCGTGCTGCCGGTGGCGCCCGCGGTCAACCGCAGCGGCACCTACCGCAACTGGGAGGGCCGCGACCGGCCCTTCGCGACGACGATCGACCCCGGCCAGGGTGGGTCCGGGCGCGTCGGCGGCACGGCCGCGGTGACGCTGCCGGACTGCCGGGTGCTGGACTCGCTCGCGGTCGAGATGGACGTCGACCTGTTCACCCAGACCCCGCAGGCCGCCGCGGCGGAGCTCGCGGAGCTGGGCACGGTCGCGGTCACCCCGTCGACGCCCGCGACCCGGCCCTCCTCCCCGGATGTCAGCGATGGCACACGGCTGACGTCCGACGACAGCAGTGGGCCACCGCTGACCGGCCGGGTCCGCCTCGCCACGTGGCGCCAGCTGATCGACGGCGGCGCCCTGCTGGCCGAGGAGACCGACCTGCCCGGCACCGCCCGCCCGCCCCGCCTGCGGGTCGCGGCGGGCACCGCGGAGCGCCTCGGCCTCGTGGCCGGCGAGCCGGCCCGCCTCGGCGACACGCTCGACCTCGTCGTCGAGCTCGCCGACCTGCCCGCGGACGTCGTCTGGGCGCCCTCGCACGTGCCGGTCCCCGGCGGCGTCGTCACCCTCGCCGGCCTCGGGCTGGGCCACGGGGACCTCGTCGACGTCGCCGCCCCCGTCGCCGCCGCCGTCGCCCCCGTCGTCGCCCACGGAGAACCCCAGTGAACCCGCTCCCGCCGCCCGGGACCCCCGGCTACACCCAGGCGCTGCTCGCGGACGACCCGATCTGGTTGACGATCGTCAAGGTCGTCGTCGTCTTCGCGCTCCTGCTGGTCATGACGCTGTTCATGATCTGGCTCGAGCGCCGGGTGGTCGGGCGGATGCAGCAGCGGCCCGGCCCGAACTGGAACGGCCCGTTCGGCCTGCTCCAGTCCCTGGCCGACGGCCTCAAGCTGGCGTTCAAGGAGGACATCCGCCCGGTCCTCGCGGACAAGGCGGTCTTCTTCATCGCCCCGGTGATCTCGACGATCCCGGCGTTCGTCGCGTTCGCGGTGATCCCGCTCGGCCCCGAGGTGTCGATCTTCGGCCATCACACGGCGCTGCAGGTCGCGGACCTGCCGGTCGGCATCCTCGTGGTGCTGGCCTGCTCCTCGGTCGGCGTCTACGGCATCGTGCTGTCGGGCTGGGCCTCCGGCTCGCCGTACCCGCTGCTCGGCTCCCTGCGCTCGGCCGCGCAGGTCATCTCCTACGAGCTGGCGCTCGGCCTGTCGATCATCGCCGTGGTGCTCTACGCGGGGTCGCTGTCCACCGCCGACATCGTCTCCGCGCAGCAGAACGGCTGGTACATCTGGCTGCTGCCGGTCAGCTTCATCGTCTTCGCCATCTCGATGGTCGGTGAGACCAACCGGGCGCCGTTCGACCTGCCCGAGGCCGAGTCCGAGCTCGTCGGCGGATTCCACACCGAGTACTCGTCGCTCAAGTTCGCGCTCTTCTTCCTCGCCGAGTACGTCAACATGGTCACCCTCTCCGCGGTGGCCACCACGCTCTTCCTCGGCGGCTGGATGGCCCCGTGGCCGCTGTCGCTGATCCCCGGGGTGAACTCCGGCTGGCTGCCGGTGGTCTGGTTCATCTCGAAGATGTTCGTGTTCCTGTTCGTCTACATCTGGCTGCGCGGCACGCTGCCCCGCCAGCGCTACGACCAGTTCATGCGGCTCGGCTGGAAGATCCTCATCCCGGTCAGCCTCGTGTGGATCGTCGCCGTCGCGACCCTCCGGGTGCTCCGCAACCAGTACGGCACGATCTCCGCGCCGGTGGTGCTGATGGTGGGCGCGGTGGTGCTCGTGGTGGCCATCGTGGTCGCGCTGATGCTGCCCGACCGGGCGGCGGACGACGACGACGCCGGCAGCGAGCCACCCGTCGTCGGGACCTATCCCGTGCCGCCGCTCGACCTCACCGTGCCGACGAGCCCGCCGAAGCGCCGCCGGGCGGTGTCCCGGGGCCCGGCCCCGGAGACGGCCGCCGTCGGCTCCGGTCAGAAGGAGGACGCCTGATGGGCATGTTCGACGGCATCGCCGGCTTCGGCGTCACCTTCTCGACGATGTTCAAGAAGGTGGTCACCGAGGAGTACCCGCTGGTCAAGAAGGTGACCGCGCCGCGCTACCACGGCCGCCACCAGCTCAACCGGCACCCGGACGGCCTCGAGAAGTGCGTCGGCTGCGAGCTGTGCGCCTGGGCCTGCCCCGCCGACGCCATCTACGTCGAGGGCGGCGACAACACCCCCGAGGCCCGGTTCTCGCCGGG
Organism: Actinomycetospora sp. NBRC 106378; assembly: GCF_030269685.1. Taxonomy (GTDB): domain Bacteria; phylum Actinomycetota; class Actinomycetes; order Mycobacteriales; family Pseudonocardiaceae; genus Actinomycetospora. The sequence continues at coordinate 529,020 of NZ_BSTT01000001.1, read as the reverse complement.
CGAGCGCTACGGGGCGATCTACCAGATCAACTACCTGCGCTGCATCGGCTGCGGGCTCTGCATCGAGGCGTGCCCGACGCGGTCGCTCACGATGACGAACGAGTACGAGCTCGCCGACGACGACCGCCAGGACCTGATCTACACCAAGGACATGCTGCTGGCGCCGCTGCTGCCGGGCATGGAGCAGCCGCCGCACCCGATGCGGCTCGGCGACGACGAGCAGGACTACTACGTGCAGGGCCCGGAGATGGCGAAGCGCGGCCTCGAGCAGGCCGGCGAGCACGACCTCGACACGGACAACCGGGCCGGCGCGAACGCGCTGCCGGGCGCGGCCCTCGTCGGGAAGGCCCCGGAGGACCAGCGATGACGACGACGATCGGCGAGGCGATCGGGTTCTGGATCCTCGGTCCGGTGGCCCTGGCCGGCGGGCTCGGGATGGTGTTCTCCCGCAACGCCGTGCACTCCGCGCTCTGGCTCGTGCTGACGATGCTCTCCCTCGGCGTCATCTACATGCTCCAGGCGGCGCCGTTCCTCGGCTTCACCCAGATCATCGTCTACACCGGCGCGATCATGATGCTGTTCGTCTTCGTGCTCATGATGGTCGGCCGGGACGCCTCGGACTCCGTGGTCGAGGTGCTGCGCGGGCAGCGCGTGGCGGCCGCGGTCCTCGGGATCGGGCTCGCCGGGCTGATGATCGGCGCGGTCGCGCAGTCGGTCGGCGTCCCGCTGGCCGCCGGCGCCCCGTCCGGGTCCAACGTCGGCGGCCTGGGGCTGCTGGTCTTCCAGCGCTACCTGCTCGCCTTCGAGCTGACCTCGGCGCTCATCATCACCGGCGCGGTCGGCGCGATGGTCTACACCTTCGCCGGCCGGGCGAAGTCCAAGGCCATCACCCAGAAGGAACGGGTCGCCGAGCGGCTGCGCGGCCCGCTGGAGAAGTTCGGCTCCCGCTCGGGCCCCGGCGTCTTCGCGACGGCGGACTCGGTCGCCACCCCGGCGCTGCTGCCGGACGGCTCGGTGGCCCCGGAGTCGCTCTCGGCGATCATCGAGGCGACGGCCCGCGAGCGGCTCGGCCACGCCACCGAGCTCTCCCGCCCCGGCGACGAGCACGACACGGCCGCCCACTCCCACCACGCCGAGCGCGGCGAGATCCAGGGGAGCCAGACGTGAGCCCCACGAACTACCTGCTGCTCTCGGCGCTGCTCTTCTCGATCGGCACCGTCGGGGTGCTGGTGCGCCGCAACGCGATCGTCGTGTTCATGTGCGTCGAGCTCATGCTCAACGCGGTGAACCTGTCGCTGGTCACCTTCTCGCGCATCAACGGCTCGCTCGACGGCCAGGTCATGGCGTTCTTCGTCATGGTCGTCGCGGCCGCGGAGGTCGTCGTCGGCCTCTCGATCATCATGGCCATCTTCCGCACGCGCCGGACCGCCTCGGTCGACGACGCGAACCTCCTCAAGTACTGACGGGAGCGCAGTGAGTAGCGAGCTGCTCAGCCAGTTACCGCCGGTGGCGCCGGCTTCCGGCGCCGGCAGCGCGGCCTGGATCCTGGTCGCGCTGCCCGCCCTGGGCGCCGCGGTCCTCTTCCTCGGCGGTCGGCGCACCGACCGCTGGGGTCACCTGCTCGGCACCGCCACGGTGCTGCTCTCCTTCGTCTACGGCGTCGTGCTGTTCTTCTCGGCGCTCGCGCTGCCGGGCGAGGAGCGGGTGCGGGACCTGCCGCTCTACGAGTGGTTCGCCTCCGGGTCGCTCTCGGTGGAGTTCGGGCTGCGCCTGGACCCGCTGTCGCTGACGTTCGTGCTGCTCATCACCGGCGTCGGGTCGCTGATCCACATCTACTCGGTGGGCTACATGGCCCACGACGAGAACCGCCGCAAGTTCTTCGCGATGCTCAACCTGTTCGTCGCGTCGATGCTCGTGCTGGTCCTCGGCAACGGCTTCCTGACCCTCTACCTGGGCTGGGAGGGCGTCGGCCTCGCGTCGTACCTGCTCATCGGCTTCTACGTGCAGCGCCCGCTCGCCGCCTCCGCGGCGAAGAAGGCGTTCCTGATGAACCGGGTCGGTGACGTCGGGCTCGCGCTCGCGATCTTCATCCTGTTCGCGCAGCTGGGCACCACCCAGTACACCGAGGTCTTCGCCCGGATCGGGGAGCTCTCGCCCGGCGCCGTCACCGCGGTCGCCCTGCTGCTCCTGCTCGGCGCCTGCGGCAAGTCCGGCCAGTTCCCGCTGCAGGCCTGGCTCCCCGACGCCATGGAGGGCCCGACCCCGGTGTCGGCCCTCATCCACGCGGCCACGATGGTCACGGCGGGCGTCTACCTCGTCGCGCGGTCGCACCCGATCTACGACCTGACGCCCACCGGTCAGCTCGTCGTGACGATCGTCGGGGCGGTCACGCTGCTCATCGGCGCGATCGTCGGCTGCGCCTACGACGACATCAAGAAGGTCCTGGCCTACTCCACGGTCAGCCAGATCGGCTACATGATGCTCGCCGTCGGCCTCGGGCCGATCGGCTACGCGGCCGGCCTCGCGCACCTGCTGACCCACGGCTTCTTCAAGGCCGGGCTCTTCCTCGGGGCCGGGTCGGTGATGCACGGGATGGCCGACGAGACCGACATGCGCCGGTTCGGCGGGCTGTGGCGGCACATGCCGATCACGTTCGCCACGTTCACCCTCGGCTACCTGGCCCTGATCGGCTTCCCGTTCCTCTCGGGCTTCTACTCGAAGGACCTCATCATCGAGGCCGCCCTCGGGGGTTCGCCGGTCCGCGGCTGGCTGCTCGGTGGTGCCGCGCTGCTGGCGGCCGGCCTGACCTCCTTCTACATGACGCGGCTGATGCTTATGACCTTCTTCGGTCCGGAGCGGTGGCGCTCGCTCACCCCGCGCTCCGCGCCGTGGGACCCGTCGCTGGAGAGCGAGGCGGCCCCGCAGCACCCGGAACCGGGCCACGGGTCACCGGAGCACTACCACCCGCACGAGTCGCCCCCGTCGATGACGGTGCCGATGATCGTGCTCGCGATCGGGTCCGTCGGGGCCGGTGCGTTCCTCGTCATCGGGGAGCGCCTCGGCGGCTGGCTCGAGCCCTCGATCGGGCCGGTGCGCGAGGTCGAGGAGGCCGTCATCCCGACGGGGCTCGTCCCCGGCATCGCCTCGGTCCTCATGCTGCTCGGCGCCGGGATCGCCTACCTGACGGTCGGCCGTCGGCCGGTGCCGGTGGAGCGCCCGCAGCGGGTGTCGCTGCCGGTGCGGGCCGCGCGGGCCGACCTCTACGCGAACACCATCAACGAGAAGGCCATCGCGCGGCCGGGCATCTGGCTCTCCCGCGCGCTGGTCTACGTCGACAACCGCGGGGTGGACGGCGCCGTCAACGGCACCGCCGCCCTGCTCGGCGGGGCGTCGGGCCGGGCCCGGCGCACCCAGACCGGATTCGTGCGCTCGTACGCGCTGACGATGCTGGGAGGCTCGCTCGTGCTGGTCGCGGCGTTGCTGGCGGTGGCTCTGCCGTGAGCGCCCTCGTGATCGTCCTCGTCCTGCTGCCCCTCGTCGGGGCGACGGTCTGCGGCGTCCTGGTCAAGGGCGGCCGCGACGCGACCGCGAGGTCGGCCGGCTTCGCCGTCTCGCTGGTCGAGCTGGTGCTCGTCGCGGTGATTTGGGGTCTGTTCGACCCGTCCGCCCCGACGCGGTTCCAGGGCGAGTCGTCGGTGGAGTGGATCCCGGCCTTCGGCGTCTCGTTCGCGCTCGGCCTCGACGGCATCGCGCTCGCCATGATCGCCCTGCTCGCGGTCCTCGTGCCGATCGTCATCGCGTACACGTCGTTCACGCGGGCCGCGGAGCGGTTCCCCGACGGTCCCGACGGCGAGCCCCGCGGCGCGGGCGGCTTCGTCGCGCTGATGCTGTCGCTGCAGGGCGTGCTGGTGGCCCTGTTCGCCGCCACCGACGTCTTCGTCTTCTACGTGATGTTCGAGGTCATGCTCGTCCCGATGTACTTCATCATCGGGCGCTTCGGCGGGGCGCGGCGGCAGTACGCCGCGGTGAAGTTCTTCCTGTACTCGTTCCTCGGCGGGCTGATCATGCTCGGCTCGGTGATCGGGATCTACGTCGCGAGCGGCACCCGCCTCGGCGCGGCCACGTTCGACTGGGCCGAGCTGCAGCGGCTCGCCGCCCAGCTCCCCGAGTCCACGCAGATCTTCCTGTTCCTCGGGTTCTTCGCCGCGTTCGCGATCAAGGCGCCGCTCGTCCCGCTGCACACCTGGCTGCCCGACGCCGGTGCGCAGGCCCCGATCGGTGGCGGCGTCATCCTCGTCGGCGTCCTGGACAAGGTCGGCGTCTTCGGGTTCCTGCGCTACTGCCTGCCGCTCTTCCCGCTGGCCTCGCAGACCCTCGCGCCGCTGGTGCTCGTGCTCTCGGTGATCGGCGTGCTCTACGGCGCGCTGCTCGCCGCGATGCAGACCGACATGAAGCGCTTCGTCTCCTACACCTCGATCGCCCACTTCGGCTTCATCGGGCTGGGGATCTTCGCGTTCTCCCAGCAGTCCGTGGCCGGGTCCGCGCTCTACATGGTCAACCACGGCATCTCCACGGCGATGCTCTTCCTCGTCGTCGGCATGCTGGCCGCGCGCGGTGGCTCGACGCAGATCGCCGACTACGGCGGCGTCGGGAAGATCGCGCCCGTGCTCGCCGGGCTCTTCCTGGTGGCCGGCCTGACGACGCTGTCGCTGCCCGGGACCAACTCCTTCGTCTCGGAGTTCCTCGTCCTCCTCGGCTCGTGGCCGCGGGAGCCGGTCTACACGGTGATCGCCACGGTCGGGATCATCTTCGCGGCGCTCTACGTGCTCTGGGTCTACCAGCGCACGATGACGGGCCCGCTGCGCGGCGAGGCCGTCGTCGGCGGCGGCCCCGGCGCTGCCACGGCACGGGCGCTGGCCGGTGGTCCCGGCTTCTCCGACACCGTCGACACCGACCCGCCGGACGCCACGCGTCGGGCGCGCTTCGGTGACCTGTCCGGCCGGGAGATCGGGGTGCTGGCCCCGCTGGTGCTGCTGATCTTCCTGCTCGGCTTCTTCCCGCAGCCGGTCCTCGACGTCATCAACCCGGCGGTCTCCGCCACCATGAGCGAGGTCGGCGTCGCCGACCCGGTCGGCCCGAACGGAGTGGCCCGCTGATGGGTTCCCAGTCCTTCTCCGATGCCCTCGGCGTCGACTACGGCGCCCTCGCGCCGCTGCTGATCGTCCTCGGCGGAGCCTGCGTCTCGGTGCTCCTCGAGGCGGTGCTCCCGCGTGTGCGCCGCCGGTCGGTGCAGCTGGTGTTCAGCCTGGCCGTCGTGGTGGTGGCGCTGGCCGCGGTGATCATCCGGGCGACCAGCGGCGCGGGCGACGTGGTCGTCCTGGCCGGCTCGCTCTCGGTCGACGCCCCGGGCCTGTTCCTCTGGGGCACGCTGCTCGCGCTCGCCGTGCCCTCGGTGCTCATGCTCGCCGACCGCTCGGTCGAGCCCGGCGGCGTGTTCGTGGCCGACCCGGAGGCCCTCGCGGAGGCCCAGGAGCGCGTCGGAGCCGGCTCACTGCGCTCGACCTCCTCCGGGCTGCCGTCGGGGACCGGCACCGACACCCACGGCGTGGTGGGGCGCCGCGGCGGCGCGGGCCCGGAGCCGACGACCCCGCCGGAGATGCACACGGAGATCTTCCCGTTCGTGCTCTTCGCGCTCGGCGGGATGCTCGCGTTCAGCGCCGCGAACGACCTGCTGACGATGTTCGTCGCCCTCGAGGTGCTCAGCCTCCCGCTGTACCTGCTGTGCGGGCTCGCCCGCCGTCGTCGTCTCCTCTCGCAGGAGGCGGCCGTGAAGTACTTCCTGCTCGGCGCGTTCGCCTCGGCGTTCTTCCTCTACGGCGTGGCGCTGCTCTACGGCTACGCGGGCTCGGTCCGCCTCGCCGACATCGCCGCGTCCGCGGCGGGCCCGCTGCGCTCGGACGCGCTGCTGTTCGCCGGGCTCGCGCTGCTCGTGGTCGGCCTGATGTTCAAGGCGTCGGTCGGCCCGTTCCACACCTGGACCCCTGACGTCTACCAGGGTGCCCCGACCCCGGTCACCGCGTTCATGGCCGCGTGCACGAAGGTCGCGGCGTTCGGCGCGATCCTGCGGGTCTTCACCGTCGCCTTCGGGACCACCGCGCTCGAGTGGCGCGGCGTGCTGTGGGCCGTCGCCATCGCGTCCATGGTGATCGGGACCGTGCTCGGGATCACCCAGACCGACCTCAAGCGCATGGTCGCCTACTCCTCGGTGGCCCACGCCGGGTTCATCCTCATCGGCTGCCTGGCGATCACCCCGGCCGGGCTCTCCGGGACGTTGTTCTACCTCCTGGCCTACGGCTTCACGACGATCGCGATCCTCGGCCTGGTCTCGCTGGTGCGCTCCGGCGACGGCGAGGCCGGGCACCTCTCGGGGTACGCGGGCCTCGCGCAGCGCTCCCCGGTGGTCGCGGCGGCCCTCTCGTTCTGCCTGCTCGCGCTCGCCGGCGTGCCGCTGACCAGCGGTTTCACCGCGAAGTTCGCGGTGTTCTCCGCGGGCCTGGCCGACGGGATGGCGCCGCTGGTGATCGTCGGCCTGGTCTGCAGCGCGATCGCCGCGTTCTTCTACCTGCGCGTGATCGTCCTCATGTACTTCTCCGACCCCGCGCCCGACGGGCCGACCGTCAGCCTGCCCGGACCCATGACCACGGTGGCGATCACGCTCGGCGTCGCCGTGACCTTGCTCCTGGGAGTGCTCCCGACGGCCGCCCTGGAGTGGGCCGGGGCCGGAACTTTCCTAGGCTGAGGGCGTGAGCACGCAGAGGCCAACGCCGGTGAGCCTGACCCAGGTCGCCGGTCTCCCCATCGGTGACGAGGCACTGGCGGCGGAGGTGTCGTCGGGCCTGGACCAGGTGGAGGAACTCCTCCGGCGGGAGGTGCACAGCGACTACCGCTTCGTGGCGGACACGTCGCTGCACCTCATCGAGGCCGGCGGCAAACGGTTCCGGCCGCTGCTGACGCTGCTGGCCGCCCAGCTCGCGGGTGGGACCAGCGAGGACGTGGTGGTCGCGGCGACGTCGGTCGAGCTCGTCCACCTCGCGACGCTCTACCACGACGACGTGATGGACGAGGCCGTCATGCGCCGCGGGGCCCAGAGCGCGAACGCCCGCTGGGACAACACGGTGGCCATCCTCACCGGCGACTACCTGTTCGCCCACGCCTCGCGGCTGGTCTCCCAGCTCGGGCCCGACGCGGTGCGGATCATCGCCGAGACGTTCGCCGAGCTGGTCACCGGCCAGATGCGCGAGACCCGCGGTGCCCGCGGCGACGACCCGGTGGCGCACTACATGGCCGTCATCGCCGAGAAGACCGGCTCCCTCATCGCGACGGCGGGTCGGTTCGGGGCGATGTTCGCCGGGGCGCCCGCGGAGCACGTGGAGGCGCTGCGGCGCTTCGGGGAGATCATCGGGACGGCGTTCCAGGTCTCCGACGACATCATCGACATCGCCTCGCCGTCCGGGGACTCCGGCAAGACGCCGGGGACCGACCTGCGCGAGGGCGTGGCGACGCTGCCGGTGCTCTACGCCCTGGCCGACGACGGGCCCGACGCCGAGCGGCTGCGCGCCCTGGGGGTGGGCGAGAAGGAGATCAGCGACGACGCGGTGGTCGACGAGGCGCTCGGCATCCTCCGCGGCTCCGACGGGCTGGCGCGCGCCCGCACGGCTCTGGACGAGCAGGCCGACGCCGCCCGCGCCGAGCTCGCCGGGCTGCCCGCCGGGCCCGCCCGCGACGCACTGGCGTCGTTGCTCGACTACACGGTCGACCGGGTCGGCTGAGCCGGTCGGGTCCCGACCGGACCCGACCCCCGCCGCCTCGACGAGGTCCAGCCGTCGACGGCGAAGACGAGCAGCGCGACCCACACCAGCACGAACCCGGTCCAGCGGGCGGGCGGCATCGGCTCGTGCTCGACGAACACGCCCCAGACGAACTGCAGCGTCGGGTTGACGTACTGCAGGAGCCCGAGGGTGGCCAGCGGGAGCCGCTGCGCGCCGAAGGCGAAGAGCAGCAGCGGCAGGGCCGTGACCGGTCCCGCGGCGACGAGCAGCAGGGTGTGGGTGGTGCCCTGCCCGAACGTCCCGACCCCGACCGCCTGCAGCCAGACGAGGTAGCCGATGGCGAGCGGCCCGAGGAGGAACCCCTCCGCGGTCAGCCCGGCGACCGGGGCGAGGGGCACCCGCTTCTTGAGCAGGCCGTAGACCCCGAAGCTGCCCGCGAGGACGAGTGCCACCCACGGCAGCGCGCCGGTACCCGCCCACAGCACCGCCACGGCCACCGTCGCGATCCCGACCGCGACCCACTGGACGCGCCGCAGCCGCTCCCCGAGCACGAGGACGGCGAGCACCACGGAGACCAGTGGGTTCACGTAGTAGCCGAGGGCGCTCTCGACCACGCGGTCGTGCGTGACGCCCCAGATGTAGACGCCCCAGTTGATCGTGATCAGCACGCTCGCGACCGTGATGGTCAGCCAGGTCCGCGCCGACTGCCCGCGCAGCTGCGACCAGCCCCGCATCGCCGTGAGGACCACGAGCATGCCCACGAGGGTCCAGGCGATGCGGTGGGCGAGGATCTCCACCGACCCTGCGGGCGCCAGGAGCGGCCAGAACGCGGGGAACGCACCCCAGAGCACGTAGGCGCCGAGCGCCGCCACCAGACCGGACCGGGGTGGGCGGGTGGTCGGGTCGGCCGCAGCCTGCTCGTCGGGCACGACGTCGAGCCCATCACGCGGTACGTGCGCTACGCACCTGCTATTCGCGACAGGGTGGCAGGTGCGGGCGCGCGCTCCCTCCCGAGGTGCACGTCAGGCCCGATGTCACCCTCGCGGCACCACGGGTCGATCCGGGGGCCGGGGACGGACGAACATCACGCCGTGCACCCGGTGATCGAGATCCTGCGGGCCCGGCGTGAGCGGGGCGATCGCGACGACGGGCACCGGGTCGCGCTCGCGATCGAGGGCGGCGGATCGCGGGCCACACTGTCGGGCGGGATGGCGCTCGGCCTGGCGGAGGCGGGCCTCTCCGGGGCCTTCGACGCGGTCTACGGCGCGTCGGCGGGGACGATCAACGGGGCCTGGTTCGTCGCCGGGGACACCGCCCGCGGCATCCCGGCGTGGTACCGGACCGGGGTGATGCGACGGGTCACCGGGATCGCGCGGATGCTGCGGGGCCGCCCGCTGGTGGACATCCGGTGGGTGACCGACGAGCTCTACCGCGACGTGGTGCCGTTGGACTGGTCGGCGGTGCGGTCGTCGGAGGTCCCGCTGCACCCCATGGCGACCGACGCCGACACCGGCGCCTCGGTCGACCTGCTCCCGTTCGTGCACGACGACGCCTCGCTGCGGGCCGCCGTCCGCGCGTCCACGCACCTGCCGATCCTCGGCGGCCCGCCCGTGGAGCTCGCGGGGCGACGGTTCCTCGATGCGGCCCTCGCGGAGACGCTGCCGTACCGGACACCGCTGGCCCAAGGCATGACGCACGTGCTCCTGCTGCGCACCCGCCGCGCGGACGACCCGGTCCGCCCGCCGTGGCGCTCCGGGGACCTGCTCGCCCGGCTGGTCCTGCGCCTCGGGACGCCGGGGGCCGCCGCGGCCTGGCGGGACCGCCACGAGCGGCAGCTGGCCGACGAGGAGGACCTGCTGGGCCGCTGCGCGGACACGGTGCACGCACTGCGCCCGCCGGTCGGCAGCCGTGACGTCGGCCAGCGCGAGACCGACGAGACCGTCCTGCGCGACGCCGTCGAGGTGGGCCGCGCCGTGGCGCTGGACGCGCTCGGCGCCGACACCTCCCGCGCGAGGCGCACATAGGGCAGGTTCCGGAGCGTCCGGCCCTGCATGGTGTGCACCTCGCGGTCGGGAGAGCGGGTCGCGGGTTGGCGAGGGTGACGTGGGGCAGGTTCCGGGGCGCCCGGCCCTGCATGGTGTGGACCTCGCGCGCGACGGACCCGGAGACGACACGAGGCCGGCCCCGGAAGGGGCCGGCCTCGTCGTCTCCGCAGGGAGTTACGCCTCCTGCTCCGGCGTGGGCATGACGGCCCAGGTGTCCCGGCCGGTGAGCAGCGCCTGCAGGTTGTCGCCACGCTGCTGGGCCTGCTCGGTCGCGGCGGTGACCTGGGCGCGGGCACCGTCGTCGTAGGTGGGGCGGTCGACCTTGCGGAAGATGCCCGTGACGGTGTGCGTCAGGTCCTGGTCGGACAGGCGCGAGAGCGCGAACGCCTGCGTCGGGTCCTGCTCGCCGGCGCGGTGGACGACGAGGGCGTCCTCGCCCACCTCAGCGACCGGGACGACCTTCAGTCCGCCCGACTCGGCGCGGACGACGCCGTACTCGCCGTCGTTGCCGAAGCGGATCGGCTCGCCGTCGACCAGCGGGATGAGCCGCTGGGCCACGTCGTCGCCCTTGCGCAGGACGTCGAAGGACCCGTCGTTGAAGATCGGGCAGTCCTGGAAGATCTCGACCAGGGAGGCGCCGCGGTGGGCGGCGGCCTGGCGGAGCACCTCGGTGAGGCCCTTGCGGTCGGAGTCCAGCGCGCGCCCGACGAACGTCGCCTCGGCGCCGAGGGCGAGCGAGACCGGGTTGAACGGGGCGTCGACCGAGCCCATCGGGGTCGACTTGGTGACCTTGCCGACCTCGGAGGTCGGGGAGTACTGCCCCTTGGTCAGGCCGTAGATCCGGTTGTTGAACAGCAGGATCGTGATGTTCATGTTGCGGCGCAGCGCGTGGATCAGGTGGTTGCCACCGATCGAGAGCGCGTCGCCGTCACCGGTGACGACCCACACCGACAGGTCCGGGCGCGACACCGCGAGCCCGGTAGCGATCGCCGGCGCGCGGCCGTGGATCGAGTGCATCCCGTAGGTGTCGAGGTAGTACGGGAAGCGGCTCGAGCAGCCGATCCCCGAGACGAACACGATGTTCTCGCGCTTGAGCCCGAGCTCGGGCAGGAAGGATCGCACCGAGGCGAGCACGGCGTAGTCGCCGCAGCCCGGGCACCAGCGCACCTCCTGGTCGGAGGTGAAGTCCTTCGCCTTCTGGGTCTCGTCCGTCGTCGGGACGAGATCGAGCCCGCCGAGCTTCGGGGTGGGCAGGTCGATGGCGGTCATGCGGGAAGGTCCCCCTTCACGGCGTCGGTGAGGACACCAGCGAGCTCTTCGGCCTGGAACGGCAGGCCGGCCACCTTGGTGTAGGAGCGGACGTCGACCAGGTACTTCGCGCGCAGCATCATCGCGAACTGGCCCAGGTTCATCTCGGGCACGACGACGCGTCGGTAGCCGCGCAGGACGTCGCCGAGGTTGCCCGGCAGCGGGTTCATCGAGCGCACGTGCGCCTGCGCGACGTTCATCCCGGCGGCGCGGACGCGACGGCACGCCGCCCCGATCGGCCCGAACGTCGAGCCCCAGCCGAGCACGAGCACCTCGGCCTCGCCCGACGGGTCGTCCACGGTGACGTCGTCGACCGTGATGCCGTCGATCTTGGCCTGGCGGAGCCGGACCATGCGGTCGTGGTTGTCGCCGTCGTAGGAGATCGACCCGCGGCCGTCGGCCTTCTCCAGCCCGCCGATGCGGTGCTCGAGACCGGCCGTGCCCGGCACCGCCCACGGACGGGCGAGGGTGTCGTCGTCGCGGAGATAGGGCCAGAACTCCCCGGACCCGTCCGGCGCGTTCGCCTCGGTGGCGAACGTGGTCGAGATGTCGGGCAGGTCGGCGACGTCGGGCACGTTCCACGGCTCGGAGCCGTTGGCGATCGCGCCGTCGGAGAGCAGGAACACCGGCGTCCGGTACTTGATCGCGATGTGCGCGGCCTCGATCGCCGCGGCGAAGCACTCGCTGGGCGAGGCCGGCGCGATGATCGGCACCGGGGCCTCCCCGTTGCGGCCGTACATCGCCTGCAGCAGGTCGGCCTGCTCGGTCTTGGTCGGCAGGCCGGTCGAGGGCCCACCGCGCTGGACGTCGAGGATCAGCAGCGGCAGCTCGAGGGCGACCGCGAGCCCGATCGTCTCCGACTTCAGCGCCACGCCCGGCCCGGAGGTCGACGTGACGCCCAGGGCGCCGCCGAACGACGCGCCCAGCGCCGCACCGATGCCCGCGATCTCGTCCTCGGCCTGGAACGTGGTCACGCCCATGCCCTTGTGCTTCGACAGCTCGTGGAGCACGTCCGAGGCCGGGGTGATCGGGTAGGTGCCGAGGAACACCGGCAGCTTCGCGAGCTGCCCGGCGGCGACCACGCCGTAGGCCAGCGCCAGGTTGCCGGTGATCTGCCGGTAGGTCCCGGTCGGCAGGGCCGCGGGCGCCACCTCGTAGGTCACCGCGAACGACTCGGTGGTCTCGCCGTAGTTCCAGCCGGTGCGGAACGCGAGGATGTTGGCCTCGGCGAGGTCGGGCTTCTTCGCGAACTTCTCGCGCAGGAACTGCTCGGTGCCCTCGGTGCCGCGGTGGTACATCCACGAGAGCAGCCCGAGCGCGAACATGTTCTTCGCGCGCTCGGCGTCCTTCTTGCTCATCCCGGTCGGCTCGAGCGCGGTCCGGGTGATCGTGGCCATCGCGACCTGGTGCACCTGGTAGGGCGCGAGCGAGTCGTCCTCGAGCGGGTTCGAGTCGTAGCCGACCTTCGCCAGGTTCCGCTTGGTGAACTCGTCGGTGTTGACGATGAGGACCTGGCCGTGCGGCAGGTCCTTGAGGTTCGCCTTCAACGCGGCCGGGTTCATCGCGACCAGGACGTCGGGCCGGTCGCCGGGGGTCAGGATGTCGTAGTCGGCGAAGTGGAGCTGGAAGCTCGACACCCCCGGCAGCGTCCCGGCAGGGGCCCGGATCTCGGCGGGGAAGTTGGGGAGGGTGGCGAGGTCGTTGCCGAAGGCCGCGGCCTCCGAGGTGAACCGGTCACCGGTCAGCTGCATCCCGTCGCCGGAGTCACCGGCGAAGCGGATGACGACCCGGTGGGTCTGCCTGACCTCGGTCTGCCGGATCTCGCCGTGGGCCACCAGGCGGTCCGGGAGATCGGCCCCGACCTCGGTGTCAGTGCTCATCGAGCGACCCAGTCCCTTCCTCGTCCTGCGTGGCACGCAACATCACCACGTCAAACCTCCACGCTAACCCTGAGGTGATCGGCGCAGTGTCCGGGTTCGTCACGGGTCACAGCCCTGGACCGAACAAGGAGCGCCCTCATGACCGCTTCCGCAGCCGCGCCAGGCCCTCCGCGAACGCCGGCGACCGCAACGACTCCAGCTGCGGACCGACCTCGACGGAGACGGCCTCGGCGTGGTCGGTGAGCGCGGACGTGGCGCGCACCGACGCCTTCGTCGTCGTGACCAGGTCCCGCGGCGCGCGGGCGGAGACCCCGGCCAGGCGCAGGGCCTCCAGGACGACGGGGGAGTGCCCCTGTTCGGGGAGCTCGCCCGCGACGCGACGCAGCACGAGCCCGGCCCGTTCGGCGGCGGCCGCGTCCATCGCCTCCCCGCCGAGCAGCATCGCGAGGGTGGTCTGCTGACCGACGAGGCGCTGGGTCATCCACGTCATCCCGCCGCCCGGGTGGATGCCGAGGCGCAGGAAGCCGGGCTCGAAGTGCGCGGTGTCCCCGGCGAGTCGGATGTCGGCGGCCAGCGCCATGTTGATCCCGGCCCCGACCGCCGGCCCGTCGACGGCGGCGATCGTGGGCAGCGGGCACGCCGCGAGGCGCAGGAAGCCCGCGTAGACGCCGCGGATGGCGTCCTCGCCGTCCCGGCCGGTCGTCGCGCCGACCGCGGCCAGCTCGTCGAGGTCGCCGCCCGCGCAGAACGCGGGACCGCGGTCGGCCGCGCCGGTGACGACGACGGCGTGCACCCGCTCGTCGGCCTCGACCTCGTCGAGCACCGCCACGAGTGCGTCCGAGAGAGCGCGGCTCATCGCGTTGCGCCGCTTCGGGTCGCGCAGGGTCAGCAGCGCGGTGACCCCGCTGCCCTCCCGCGCGCCCTCCGGGGCGATCCGTTCGAGCAGGACGTCCGGGGTGTTGTCTGCCACGGCCGACATCCTGCCCAAGACCGTTAGCGTGCGCTCATGCCCGCGTCCCCCACCCTGGAACTCCCCGCCGACGCCACCACCGCCGTGCGGCACGAGAAGGCCCCCGCGGTCGGCGAGCGCATCCCGGTGCACTCCACGGTGTGCTTCGGGTGCGCGGACCTGCCGTACGGGCTGCGTCTCGAGTCCTGGGTCGCCGACGACGAGGCCGGCGCGGCCGCGGTGCGCTCGCGGATGGTGCTGCGGCCCGACCAGCAGGGCGCTCCCGGGTTGCTGCACGGCGGCCTGCTCACCGCGGCGTTCGACGAGGTGCTCGGTTCCGTGGTCGCCCTGGTCACCCGGCCGTGCGTCACGGCGCGGCTGGAGACCGACTTCCGCGCGCCGATGCCCATCGGGTCGACGCTGTGGCTGCACGGCCGGGTCGACGGCCGGGCGGGACGCAAGCTCTACGTGGGCGGCACCGCCCACCTCGACGCCGAGGACGGACCCGTCGTCGGGACCGCGCGGGCACTGTTCCTCAAGGTGGGCATGGAGCACTTCCTGCGCAACAGCCGTCCCGAGGACCTCGAGGCGCTCGGGGTGTCGGCCGAACAGATCCGGGCCGCCCGCGGCTGAGCCGGGAACGCGCGCCCGCCCCCGGTCGTTGATCCGTGCGTAGTACCTCCGCACACGGACAGGACGGGAGACGACGGTGCGCAACGGGCTCAAGACCGCAGTGCTCCTCGGGGCGCTGAGCGCGTTCATCCTCCTCATCGGCTCGCTGTTCGGCCGCGGTGGCCTGGTCATCGCGCTGCTGGTCGCCCTCGGCGTCAACGGCTACTCGTACTTCTTCTCCGACAAGCTGGCCCTACGGGCGATGCACGCCGTGCCGGTCACGGAGGCCGAGCAGCCGCAGATGTACCGCATCGTGCGGGAGCTGGCCTCGGCCGCGCACCAGCCGATGCCCCGGCTCTACGTCAGCCCCACCGACGCGCCGAACGCCTTCGCCACCGGCCGCAACCCGCGCAACGCCGCCGTCTGCGCCACCACCGGCATCCTGCGCCTGCTCGACGAGCGGGAACTGCGCGGCGTCCTCGGCCACGAGCTCTCCCACGTCTACAACCGCGACATCCTCATCTCCTCGGTCGCGGGCGCGCTCTCGAGCGTCGTGACCTACGTCGCGCTCGGCGCCCAGCTCTTCGGCGGGAGCCGGAACTTCCTGGCCACGATGCTGCTCGCGCTCGTCGGCCCGGTGGCCGCCGGGATCGTGCAGATGGCCGTGAGCCGCACCCGCGAATACCAGGCCGACGCCAGCGGCGCGCACCTCACCGGTGACCCGCTCGCGCTCGCCTCGGCGCTGCACAAGCTGGAGTACGGCACGCAGGCCGCGCCGCTCCCGCCCGAGCCGCGGCTGGTGTCGCAGTCCCACCTGATGATCGCCAACCCGTTCCGGATGGGCGAGGGCATGTCGAAGCTGTTCTCCACCCACCCGCCGATCGCCGACCGGATCGCCCGCCTGCAGCAGATGGCCCGTCACGGCTGAGCCTCCGCGGCGTCGAGGTCCACGTCCACGCCGACGAGGTCGGCGACGTGCAGGAAGACGTCGTCGTCGATGCCGTGGGCATCGGGGATGCGGTCGAGGTGCTGGGTCCGCGGCGGGGCGCCACCCGGTCGTAGCCGGTAGCGCCGGACCGCCCGGAGCCGGTAGGCGCGGTCGGTCGCGGCGTGGTCCCGCACGTCGACGTCGAGGTGGACCGACCCCTCGACGTACACCGGTCGGCCCGCCTCGAGGTCCGGCCTCGGGTCCAGGCCCGCGCAGTCGAGCAGGACGGCGCGGTCCCCGACCACCAGCACGTCCAGGTCGCCCGCCGGCACGGTCCGGGGGCCCGGCACCCCGCACGCGACGAGGGTGCCGTAGCGATCGAGGTCCCAGAGCCGCTCGGGCCGGCCGCCGAGCCGGTCGACCGCGCTCGCGTGGAGGACGGGCGTCACGTGCACGACGTCCCCGACCGCGGCGGCGGGCAGCCGGCCCTCGCGCAGGTGGTGGGGGAGCAGCTGCACGGTGGTGACCTCCCGGCGGCGCGCCTCGTCCCGGGAACTCCAGCCCCCGCACCGGTGCGTCGCGGCCCTCACGCCTCGGCCTCGTCCCGCGCGCACGTGGGCACCGCGAACGACGGGTCGTCCACCAGGTCGGCGATGTACACGGCGTCGTCGGACACCTCCGCCGGCGCGGGGAACCGGTCCAGCGGCACCGGGCGGACCGGGACACCCGGAGTGCGACGGTAGCGGTGGACCGCGGCGAGCCGGACGGAGCGACGGCAGAGGGCGACCGCCTCCCCGTGCGCGGTGCCGGCGTCCAGCACGGGATCGAGGTAGAGCGACCCCTCGAGGTACACCGGGCCGTCACCCTCCGGCGGCTGCGTCGCGGCCCAGTTGACGGGGGCGAGCCGACCGCCCGCGTCGAGCACCTCGATCCGGCACGAGCAGCCGCCGTGGGGATCGAGCGCGATGGTGGTGAGGTCGCCGCGCGCGGCGACGCAGCCGAACTCGTCCACCCACCACTGGTCGGACGGCCGCACCCCGCGCCGGGAGGTGTCGGCGTGGATCACCCCCGCGTAGATCGCCGGCACCACGTCCAGCCGGTCCCCGACCCGCGGCCGCCCCAGCTCCCCGCCCGCCAGCAGGTGCGGCAGCAGCTGTACGGCCGTGGCGCCCGGCGTGCGTGCCCGCCCGGTCCCTCCGGCGATCCGTCCCGTCCTGCCCCGCGTGCCCATCGCGCCTCCCGGTCTCGTCCTCGGGGGCTTGGACTGCGCCGGGCGCCGATCGGTTCCGTCTTTCTTCCCTGCCGTCCCGCCGACGGGTCGCCCCGACACCGCTGAGTTCGACGTGTCGTGGGGGGCGTCGGCCGCTCTCCGGCCTCGTCGTTCTGACTCACGACGACGAGGTGGGCAGGGCAGGCCGGGAGCCGCGACGAGGTGGGCCGGGGCGGCCCCGTCACCGCGGGCGCCGTGTCCGGTGACCCGCGCCGCGGGAACACTCGCCCCATGACCGCCGCCTACGGACCGCACGGCTCGAGCCTGCGGGACCTGCCCCGTCTGCGCCGCTCCCGTCGCCGGCGGTCGTCGAGCTGGGACCGCACCGGCGGCAACGACGACCGCGCGCACGTCCGCCCCGGGGAGTCGGTGACCCTGCTCGACGTCGAGGGGGCGGGCGTCGTGACCCACCTGTGGATCACGGTGAACGGCCCCCGACGCCGGCGGGCGGAACTCCTGCGCCGGCTCACGATCCGGATGTGGTGGGACGGGGAGGAGTCGCCGAGCGTCCAGGCGCCCCTCGGGGACTTCTTCGGCGTCGGCCACGGCCGCACCACGAACTTCGTCTCCGCGCCGCTGCAGATGAGCCCGCAGGACGGCCGCGCCCTGAACTGCTGGTTCGCCATGCCGTTCGCCGACGGCGCCCGGATCGAGGTCCACAACGAGGCGCCCGGGGAGGTCTGGGTCTACTCCTACGTCGACCACGAGGAGCTCGACGCCCTCGACGCGGACGTCGGCCGCTTCCACGCGCAGTTCCGGCGCGAGCGCACGGTCGGCGTCCGGCCCGGCCTCTCGAACGCGCGCTACCAGTTCGGCGGGGAGAACCTGACGGGCGATGACAACTACTCGATCCTGGACGCGCGCGGTCACGGGCACTACGTGGGCTGCGTGCTCAACGTGCGGCCCCGGCGGCGGCGCCGCTGGAACTGGTACGGCGAGGGCGACGACATGATCTTCGTCGACCAGGAGCCGGGGGACTGGCCGCCGACGCTGCACGGCACCGGTACCGAGGACTACGTGAACACCGCCTGGTGCCCGACGCAGGCCTACTCGGCGCCCTACCACGGCGTCACGCTGCCGGGGGGCCGCAACTGGCGCGGCCCGGTCTCGCTCTACCGCTTCCACGTCGAGGACCCGGTCGTCTTCGAACGCAGCATCCGCGTGACGATCGAGCACGGCCACGCCAACCGCCGCAGCGACGACTGGTCCTCGGTCGCCTACTGGTACCAGGCCGAGCCGCACGTCCCCTTCGACCTCCCGCCGCTCGCGGAGCGCCTGCCGTGACGGGGCACTGGGTCTGGGTCGTCGGCCCGGACTGCTACCTCGACGACGACGGCCGCGAGCACCCGAAGCTCGCGCCGGGCGCCCCGGCGATGCGGTGGGCCTGCCACCGCGACACCCGGCCGGGCGACCTCGCCGTCCTCTACCGCTCGCAGCGGGCGAAGGACCTCGCCTACCTGCTGCGGGCCACCTCGGAGCCGTCCTACGAGCCGGGCCCGCGCCCGTGGAACTGCGCCGCCGAGGTCATCCGTCGCCTCGATCCGCCGATCCCGCTGGCCGACCTGCGGGCCGATCCGGTCGTGGCGACGTGGCCCGCGCTGCGGGCGTCGTTCGTCCGGACCGGTGCGCCGGTGCCCGGGGACGTCTGGGACCGGCTCCGGGAGATGGCCGCGTGACCGCGCGGTGTCTGGGACGGTGGAGACATGCATGACGCGGTGACCGAGCACGTCGACGCCCCTGCGGTGCGCGTGTGGGAGCTGGTCGCCGACGTGACGCAGACCCACCGCTACAGCGAGGAGACGTTCGAGGCGGAGTGGCTCGACGGCGCCACCGGCCCCGCGGTGGGCGCGCGCTTCCGGGGACACGTGAAGCGCAACGGCCGCGGGCCGACCTACTGGACGGTCTGCCGGGTCACCGCCTGCGACCCGGGCCGCGAGTTCGGCTTCGAGGTGCTCGCGGGCGGCCGTGTCGTGAACACCTGGCACTACGCGTTCCGGCCGGCGGACCACGGCACGGACGTCACCGAGTCGTTCCGCCTGCCCGCGAGCCCGGCGACCCGGGTCTACTGGGCCCTGTTCGGGTGGGCCCGCGGCCGCACCAACCGCGCGAACATGCGCACGACGCTGCGCCGCGTCAAGCAGGTCGTCGAGGAGGGCTGACCCACGTCGTCGGGGTACCGCTGACCGGGATCGCGCCGCCGAGCTCCTCCCGGAGGCCGGCCGGTCCTCCCGGTCGGCCCCGGCTCACCCCGGGACGTGCGCCGTCCACCACCGGGCGATCTGCTCCCGGTGCACCAGGGAGATCTCCGGCTGCTCGGTGACCCACGCGAGGAAGTCGCGCACCGCGACGGCCCGCGAGGCCTGCCCGCTCCACCGGGGGTGCAGCCCGACGGTCATCAACCGGGCACCCGCCCCGTGGCGGGCCTCGTCGAGCAGGAACCCCGCGGCACCGATCAGCGACTCGGCGAAGTGTCGCGGGGTCGCGTAGGTGGGCGGCAGGAAGTACCGGGTGTCGTTGTGCACCTTGGAGTACGGCACGACGAGCCAGGGACGACCGTCGACCTCGGTGCGGTAGGGCAGCTCGTCGTTCACGCTGTCGCTGTCGTAGCTCAGGTCGGGGTGCGCCGCCGCCAGCCGGCGTGTGCGCTGCGAGGGGAACGACCGCACGTACCAGCCGCGCACGGGGCGGCCGACCAGCTCGGGCAGCACCCGCATCGCGTGCTCGAGGTCCGCGCGCTCCTCGTCCTCGGTCATCGCCGTGACCTCGGCCCAGCGGTAGCCGTGGCCGAGCACGTCGTGGTCGCTGTCGCGCAGCCAGGCCGCGAACGGCGGGTTGCGCTCCAGGGCCCGCGCGCACACCCCGAACGTCACCGGGACGTCGAACCGCTCGAACAGCCGGACGAGCCGCCAGATGCCGACGCGCGAGCCGAACTCGAAGTGCCCCTCCGTGCCCAGGTCGCGCACCGCCGGGTCGATCGGCAGTCCGTACTCGCCCCAGCTGTCGTTGCCCTCGCCGTCGGGCCAGGCGGCCTCGGCGCCCTCCTCGACGTTGACGACGATGTTCACCGCGACCAGCGACCCGTCCGGCCACCGGTCGAGGGGCACGGTCCGTGCGTGGCCGACGAAGTCACGGTCGATCATGGGTGAGGTCTACCCGAGGGGAGCACCGATGCACCGACTCGTCGGACGCGTCTGCCTGGTCACCGGCACCGCGTCGGGGATCGGCCGTGCGATCGCGGTCCGGTTCGCCCGCGAGGGGGCGACGGTGGTGTGCGCCGACCGCCGGTCGACACCCGCCGACGGCGGTGTGCCGACGGTCGACCTCGTCCGCCGCGAGGGCGGACACGCCCACGAGGTGCTCGTCGACCTCGCGGACACCGAGGCCACCGCACGACTCGTCGACGGGGTCGTCGCCGAGCACGGGCGACTCGACGTGCTCGTCAACAACGCCGCGATCTCGGTCGCACGCCCGCTGCTGGACACCACCGTCGAGCAGTGGGAGGCGGTGTTCGCCGTCAACGTCACGGCGGTGTTCCTGCTGACCCGGGCAGCGGTGGCGCACATGCTCACGCGGGAACCCGACGAACACGGTGTCCGCGGTCGGATCGTCAACGTGTCCAGCCAGCACGGCATGATCGGGGCGCGCGGGGACGCCGCCTACGGGACCTCGAAGAGTGCGGTCGTGTACCTCTCCCGGCAGGTCGCCACCGACTACGGCGCGGCCGGGATCGTCTGCAACGGCGTCGCGCCGGGCAAGATCCTAACCGGCGCCGGCGGCCGCGAGGACGACCCGGCCTGGCGCCACCACTGGCAGGACCGCACCCCCGCGCCGCGGCTCGGCGTACCCGACGACGTCGCGCACGCGGCGCTCTTCCTCGCCTCCGACGAGGCTCGCTACGTCAACGGCACGAACCTGATGGTCGACGGCGGGTGGACCGCGTCCTGAGTGGCTACGAGGACGCCCCGGCGCGGCGGGCGACGTCGATGACGTACTCGCCGTAGCGGGACTTCTCCTGGGCGCGGCCGAGTTCGAGGCAGCGCTCGGGGGTGATCCAGCCCTCGCGCAGGGCGAGTTCCTCGAGGCAGGCGATGCGCACGCCCTGGCGGTGCTCGAGGACGGAGATGTACTGGCCGGCCTCGATCAGCGAGTCGTGGGTGCCGGTGTCGAGCCAGGCGAAGCCGCGGCCGAGGTCGATCAGGCGGGCCTGGTCGCGGTGCATGTAGGCGAGGTTGAGGTCGGTGATCTCGAGCTCGCCGCGCGGGGAGGGGGTCAGGGTGCGGGCGAGGGAGACGACGTCGTTGTCGTAGAGGTAGAGCCCGGTGATCGCCCGGTTGCTCCGGGGCTTCGCCGGCTTCTCCTCGATGGAGATCAGGCGGCCGCGGTCGTCGGCCTCGCCGACGCCGTAGCGCTCGGGGTCGCCGACGGGGTAGCCGAACAGGGTGGCGCCCTTGTCGGCCTCGACCTGGGCGACGGCGCGCTGCAGGATCGTCGAGAAGCCCTGGCCGTGGAAGATGTTGTCGCCGAGGACGAGCGCGGCGGCGTCGTCGCCGATGTGGTCGGCGCCGATGAGGAAGGCCTCGGCGAGCCCGTTGGGTTCGGCCTGCTCGGCGTAGGAGAACCGCACGCCCAGCTCGGAGCCGTCGCCGAGCAGGCGGCGGAAGGCCGGGAGGTCGACCGGGGTGGAGATGATCAGGATGTCCCGGACCCCGGCGATCATGAGCACCGAGATCGGGTAGTAGATCATCGGTTTGTCGTAGACCGGCAGGAGCTGCTTCGAGACCGCCCGGGTGACCGGGTGCAGTCGGGTGCCGCTACCCCCGGCGAGCACGATTCCCTTCACCCCGGGGACTCTAGATGGCGCATCCGCCGTCACTCCTTCGAGTGCCTCGGGTCAAGGTGCGATAACGGTCCGGACGCGGTTCCCGACAACACCGTCACGAGCGCATCGCTCGGAAAACTTCCGCTCAGCACCTCCCGGGGGACACCTGTGTCCAAGCACCGCCACACCCGCCGAGCCCGCCCCGTCGTCGGACGGGTCGCCCTCGCCGGGGTCGCCCTCGCCGGGCTGTCCGCCGCCCCGGGCGCCACCGTCGCCGTCTCGACGCCGCTCGAGGTCGCCCAGGCGCCGGCGGCGGCCGCCGCGCTGCCCGGCCACGACGACGTCCTCTGGTACGGCCTGCTCTCCGCCGCCGCGCTCGCAGGTGCGGCCGGGGCGCACCAACTCGTCGGCCGGCCTCGCCGCGCCTGACGGCGGGAGGCGGTTCCCCGGGTGGCGCGGGCCCGGGGAACCGCGCCACCCGCCGTCGTCGTCAGGCCGTCGTCAGGCCGTCGTCGTCAGGCCGGGAACGGCACGAGCTCCTCGCGGTGGTGGAACGGGTAGGGGGCCGGCCCGGCCTGCGCCGCGCGGGCGGCCAGCAGCTCGGCGTACTGCGTACGCGGGTCGACCACGCCGTACTCCGCGCGGGCCTCCGCCGGCTCCCGCACGACCGGGTTCATCGGGGTGATGCCCCGCAGCACCGGCTCCAGGACCGGCACCGTCCGCGGGCTCGCCAGCCGCAGTGCCCACAGCTCGACGCGCTTGTTCGCCGCGACGAGCCGCACCACCGGCCGCGTCAGCGCGATCGCGACGCGGTCGACGAGCCCGGACTGCCCGGTGGCGCCGAGCTTGCGCATCCAGCGCGGCATCGTCGCGATGACCGCGCGGCGCACGACGGCGTTGAAGACGAACCGCAGCGGGGCGGGGGTGCGCGCCGGGACGACGGTGGTGCTGCTGTCGAGCAGGAAGTCCATCATGTCCTGCGCGACCTCGGAGCCGACCAGTCGAGGGCGGTACGCGGCGAAGTAGGCGCGGATGCCCTCGCGGCTGCGCGGGACGTCGGCGGGGTCGATCGTCTGGAACTCCGCGGCCCGCGCGCACTCCTCCCAGTACTGCGCCTCCTCGGCGGGCGAGAGCTTCCCCGGGCCGAACACCTCGTAGGTGTAGAGGATCGAGTGCCACGCGGTGAGGTGGATCCACAGCTGCGACGCCGGGTCGTTCGCGTCGTAGGTCCCGCCGGTCACCGGGTCGAGCCCGACGGCCCGGGAGTGGATCTTCATGAGGGTGTCGGAGGCGCGGAGGACCGACTCGGCGTCGCCGAACTTGACCGTCGCGAAGTACTGCATCGTCCGGTCGTAGCGCAGGCGCGGTCGCTGCTTGACCTGCCCCGACTGGTCGACCGAGGCCACCAGGTGCGGGTCGAGCTCCTCGATGACGACGGCCCGGAGGAACCCGAGCACGATCGACGTCGGGTAGCCCCAGACCTTCCAGGTCACCGACTCCGGACCGAAGAAGCCGTAGTCCTGCTGCCGTTGAGCCACGCCGCCCACCTCCGTCGCAAGTATGTGCGACGCACGGTAACCCTATACAGCATGTAACGGCTACCCCCGGTAAGAGGTACATGCTGTTCCCCGTGGTGGGATCAGGGTTCCACCGGAGGTGCCGGGGCCGTCCCGACCGCGAGGGTGGTCGTCATGCGCCTCACTCCTCGCTCCTCCCGGTCCCTCGATCTCGCCCGCGGTGAGGCCGCCGACCTCGGCGCCCCGGGCATCGGCACCGCCCACCTGCTCCTCGGCCTGGTCCGGGAGAACCACGAGAGCGGCGACCCGCTGCTCGCCGACGTCGACCCGGAGCGGGTGCGGGGGCTCCTGCCGCTGCGTCCCCCCGACGGCCGGCCGCGCCCGCTCAGCCCGGGGGCGGCAGCCGCCCTGACGGTGGCCGCCCGCGCGGCGGCCGGTGGGCGGGTGGACGTGGCGCACCTGGTCGCCGCCGTGCTGACCCACCCGACATCGGGGGCGGTGGAGGTGCTGGAGCGGCTCGGCGCCGATCCCGGCCACCTCTGGGTCCGCGCGCGATCGGCCGCGACGGCCCCGACGCCGCTGCTCGTCCGGCGCTGAGCGGGCCCCTACGCTGCGCAGGCCCGACGTCGGATGTCGAGAACGCGACGGCGGCTCCGTCCCCGGGACGCGAGCGGCCACGCGGGCCGCTCCCGGTGCGAGGAGATCGCCGTGAAGTACCTGATGCTCAAGCACTACCGCGGTGGCCCGACGCCGGCGCACGACCAGCCGCCGATGGACCGCTGGACACCCGCCGAGGTCGACGCCCACATGCAGTACATGTCCGACTTCGCCGACCGGCTCCGGAAGACCGGGGAGTTCGTCGACAGCCAGGCCCTCGCCGAGCGCGGGGCCTTCGTGCGTGCCGACGGCGCCGGCCGCCCGCCGGTCACCGACGGCCCGTTCGCGGAGACCAAGGACCTCATCGCCGGGTGGATGATCATCGACGTCGACTCGTGGGAGCGGGCGGTCGAGCTCGCAGGCGAGCTGTCCGCGGCGCCGGGCGCGGGCGGCGAGGCGATCGACGAGTGGCTCGAGGTCCGGCCGTTCCTCACCGGCGTCCCGGGGCAGGAGTGAACGCAGCGCTGCTGCGCGAGCTCGTCCCCGCGGTGATCGGCGTCCTCGTCCGGCGCGGCGCGGACTTCGCGTCGGCCGAGGACGCCGTGCAGGAGGCCCTCATCCGGGCCCTCGACACGTGGCCGGACGATCCGCCGCGGGACCCCAAGGGCTGGCTGGTGGCCGCCGCATGGCGCCGGTTCCTCGACGCCGTGCGCTCCGAGTCCGCCCGGCGCGACCGGGAGGGGGCGGTGGACGCCGAACCGCCGCCCGACCCGGTGTCCGGGGCCGACGACACCCTGCGGCTCTACTTCCTCTGCGCCCACCCGACGCTGCCCCCGGCCGCAGCCGTCGCCCTGACCCTACGGGCGGTCGGCGGACTGACCACCCGGCAGATCGCCGAGGCCCACCTCGTCCCCGAGGCCACCATGGCGCAGCGGATCAGCCGGGCGAAGAAGAAGCTCGAGGGGCTGCCGTTGCACCGCCCCGGCGACCTCGCGACGGTGCTGCGGGTGCTCTACCTCGTGTTCAACGAGGGCTACGGCGGCGACCTGGACCTGGCCGCGGAGTCGATCCGGCTGACCCGGCAGCTCGCCGCGTTGACCGACGAGCCCGAGGTGGCGGGGTTGCTCGCGTTGATGCTGCTCCACCACGCGCGGCGGGCGTCGCGGACCGGGCCCGCCGGTCGGCTCGTGCCCCTCGCCGACCAGGATCGCGGCCGCTGGGACACCGCGCTGATCGCCGAGGGGGTCGTCGTGCTGCAGGCCGCACTCGCCCGCGATCGCCTCGGCGAGTACCAGGCGCAGGCGGCGATCGCGGCGCTGCACGCCGACGCCCCGACCGCCGACGACACCGACTGGCCGCAGATCGTGGAGTGGTACGACGAGCTCCTGGCGCTCACCGGCTCCCCGGTCGTGCGCCTCAACCGGGCGGTCGCCGTGGGCGCGGCCGACGGCGCGCACGCCGGGCTCGCCGCCCTGGCCGAGGTCGGGGACGACGTCCCGCGCCGCACGGCCGTGCTCGCGTGGCTGCGGGAACGGGCGGGTGAGCTGGAGGCGGCCGCCGGGCTCTACGTCGAGGCCGCCCGCGCGGCGCCGAGCGTGGCGGAACGGGACCACCTCACCCGGGAGGCGGCGCGGGTGCGGGCGCTCAGCGGTAGTTCGTGAACTGCAGGGCGATCCCGAAGTCCTGCCCCTTGAGCAGGGAGATCACGGCCTGCAGGTCGTCCTTCTTCTTGCCGGTGACGCGGAGCTGGTCGTCCTGGATCTGCGCCTGGATGCCCTTGGGTCCCTCGTCGCGGATCACCTTGGTGATCTCCTTGCCCTTCTCCTTGGAGATGCCCTGCACCAGGCTGCCGGTGACCTTGTAGGTCTTGCCGGACACGGCGGGCTCGCCGACGTCGAAGGCCTTGAGCGAGATGTCGCGGCGGACGAGCTTCTCCTTGAACACGTCGATCGCCGCGGTGCAGCGCTCCTCGGTCTCCGACGCGATCGTGATGGCCTCCTCGCCGGCCCAGGCGATCGAGGTGCCGGTGCCGCGGAAGTCGTAGCGCTGGGAGAGCTCCTTCGCGGCCTGGTTGAGCGCGTTGTCGACCTCCTGGCGGTCGACCTTGCTCACGACGTCGAACGACGGGTTCGCCATCCGGGGCTCCTCCTCGGGGCTCGGTGCGGGTGATCGATCACGGCGGGTCGGGTCCGGTCTACACCCACCCCCCGGGTGCGCCCCAGGGGTGCACCGGCTTGTAGTCTTCTCGTCGCCGTCGGCGAGACGGCATCCCGGCGGGTTGCCCGAGCGGCCAATGGGAGCGGACTGTAAATCCGTCGCGAAAGCTTCGAAGGTTCGAATCCTTCACCCGCCACACAGAGCCCCTGCACCGCCTCGCGGTCAGGGGCTTTGTCGTGTCCGGGGCGGACAGCGTATCCGCACGACGCACCGGCTGTCCG
This sequence comes from Actinomycetospora sp. NBRC 106378, assembly GCF_030269685.1. GTDB lineage: Bacteria > Actinomycetota > Actinomycetes > Mycobacteriales > Pseudonocardiaceae > Actinomycetospora. The sequence goes on along the minus strand of NZ_BSTT01000001.1, from coordinate 502,828 downwards.
TCGAATACGGTGTCGGTGCTAAAGTGAGCCGCACAGGCGGCGCCCGGAAACGTGGCGTAACCTCCGCTATGTCGGTCGTGCCCCCCGCGGCCGGCTCGGTCCCGGGGACACGCCCCCCTGTGTCCCCGGGACCACCCTCAGACCGCGTCGTGCCCGCGTTCCCCGGTCCGCACGCGGAGCACGAGGTCCACGGGGCGCACCGACAGCTGGCCGTCCGCGTTGCCGAGGTTCGCGCGGATCTGGTCGATCAGGCGCTCCACCACCTCGTCGTCGACCACGGTCTCGATGCGCAGCCGGGGCACGAGGTCGGCCGCGATCCGCGCGCCCTTGTGCACCTCGACGTGGCCGACCTCGTGGATCCGGACCTCGGTGATCGTCATGCCGAGCACCGCGAGCCGCTCGCACGCCCGGCGGACGCCGTCGAGCGCGTGCGGCCGCACCAGTGCCGTCACCAGCTTCACGCGAATCTCCTCGGGGTCCGGGGGACCCACGCTAGGCCCTCCGGCACGCGTCCTGCGACGCTCTGCGGTCGTGTCCGGAACCGTCCTCGTCCTCGGTGGCCGCAGCGAGATCGGGGTCGCCCTCGCGCGGCGCCTCGTCGCCGACGGCCGCGCCGCCACCGTCGTCCTGGCCGCCCGCCGGGCCGACTCCCTCGGCGCGGAGGCGGCGTCCCTCGGTGCGGCGCGGGTGGGCACGGTCGAGTTCGACGCGGACGACGTCGCCGGGCACGCGGCGGTCCTCGAGCAGGTCGAGCGGGAGTACGGCGCGCCGGACGTCGTGGTGGTCGCCTTCGGGGTGCTCGGCGACCAGCAGCGCGCCGAGACCGACGCCGAGCACGCCCTCGCGGTGGTGCACACCGACTACGCCGCGCAGGTCGGCGTCCTGACGCGGGTCGCGGCCCGGATGCGCGAGCGTGGGGCGGGCGAGATCGTCGTGTTCTCGTCGATCGCGGGCTGGCGGGTGCGGCGGGCCAACTACGTCTACGGCTCGGCCAAGGCCGGTCTGGACGGGTTCGCGACGGGCCTCGCGGACGCCCTGCGCGGATCGGGCGTGCACCTGACGGTGGTGCGGCCCGGCTTCGTCGTCGGCCGGATGACCGCGGACAGCGGCCTGTCACCCGCACCGCTGTCCTCGACCCCCGCGCAGGTGGCGGACGCCGTCGCCGACGGGCTGGCGCAGGGTCGCGACGTGATCTGGGTGCCGGGCCGGCTGCGTCTGCTCGCCGCCGTCATGCGGGTCCTCCCGGCCGCGGTGTGGCGGCGGATGCCCCGCTGACTGCTTCCGGCCGCGCGGGGTGGGGCTCGGGTCGTCCGCCGGTGCCGGGCCGACCCCGATGGCAGGAAAGCGTCGTTGCTGTCGTGCGATGACAGCAACGACGCTTTCCTGCCACGGGACGGGTGGGATCAGGACCGGTGCGTGATGTCCGCCGACGCGCCCGGGCCCAGCTGCAGGCTCGTCACCGGCACGTCGCCGAGGGCCTCGTCGACGGCGGCGAGGGTGTCGGAGGACAGCTCGATGCCGGTGGCCTTCGCGTTGGCGTGCACCTGCTCGGGGCGGGACGCGCCGACGATGGCCGAGGCGAGCTCCGGACGGCGGAGCACCCACGCCAGCGCGAGCTCGGCCATGGACAGCCCGGCGCCCTCGGCGACCGGACGCAGCCGCTGCACGGCCTCGAGCGTGCGGTCGGTCAGCTTCTGCTTGATGAAGCCGTTCATCTCGTCGGAGGCCGCCCGCGAGTCGACCGGCACGTCCTCGCCCGGCAGGTACTTGCCGGTGAGCACGCCCTCGGCGAGCGGGGACCAGACGATCTGGGAGATCCCGTTCTCCTGCGAGGTCTGGAACACGCCGTCCTCGGGCGAGCGCCAGAGCATCGAGTACTGCGGCTGGGACGAGACGAAGGTGACGTCGTCGGGCGCGGCCTCGAGCCCGGCCCGGATCTGGTCGGGGGTCCACTCGCTGAAGCCGAGGTAACGGGCCTTCCCGGCCCGCACGACCTCGGCCAGCGCCTCCATCGTGTCCTCGATCGGGACGCGGGAGTCGAAGCGGTGGCACTGGTAGAGGTCGACGTGGTCGGTGCGCAGCCGCTGCAGCGACGCGTCGATCTGCTTGGCGATCTGCGCGGGCGAGAGCCCGGAGTCGGAGTCCGACATCGGGAAGTAGACCTTGGTGGCGAGCACGTACTCGGCGCGGGGGTAGTCGGCGAGGATCTCCCCCCACGCGGTCTCGGCGGCGCCGCGGCCGTAGACGTTCGCGGTGTCGAAGAAGGTGATGCCGGCGTCGAAGGCGGCGCGGGTGCAGGCCGCCGTGGCGTCGGCCTCCACCCCGCCGGAGTAGGTCAGCCAGGACCCGAGGGAGATTTCGGACACCTGGAGGTCGCTGGAACCGAGCGTGCGGAAGCGCATGGCCCCGACGCTACGGACCGGCCCTGGGCAGCCGCCGTCCGGAACCCGGGGGTTACCGCTGACCGGACGAGTTGCTCCGTTCGTCGCTCCGATGCGCCCGGTCGTCGCAACTCGGTGAAACACGGGTGTGAACTCTGTCCGCCGCCATTGGTCGAGGGTCACCCGTCCGACAGGATGGGGGACGTCCGCGGCGGACAGCGACCGTCCGCCGGCCACCGCACTCGCGTAGGAGGCACCGAGGCGTGACCCTGTTGACCGCACCGCTGCGCCCGCTCGCCGACGTCCTGGACCTCACCTCGGAGGCCGTCGTCGCCCTGGGAACGCTCTCGGTCGGAGCGCTGAGCCTGCTGCTCGCCTCCGACGACGACGATCACCCTCCGCTGCACTCCGTCGAGCGTCGTCGCTCCTGAGTCGCACACCACCCACGGACGCCCGTCCGGACCACGGTCCGGGCGGGCGTCCGTGCGTCAGCGGTCCTGCAGCAGTTCCCGGATGGCGCGCAGCTCGTCGCGGATCTCCACGAGCAGCGCCGGGATCTCGTGGCTGCGCTCCCAGTGCGGGGTGACGTCGATGCCGAGGTCGGCGAGGTCGCGCTCGTAGAGCTCCGCGAGCAGCGTCCGGTACGGCTCCTCGGGCACCGTGCCGTTCTCCCAGCGCGAGAGCTGCGTCTTCAGGCTGGCGGCCGACGCGACGTCCACCCGGCCCGCCTCGGCGAGGGCCCGGAGCCGGGCCACCGCCGCCGTCTGCGACCAGCCCTTGTCGCGACGGGCCTCGCGGAGGGTGACCACGATCCGGAGCGTAGACGAGGGGTCAGCGATCCCCGCCGCGGGTGCGCGTGGCCCGTTTGGGTGCGGGGCGTGACCGACGTGGCGTCCGGGTTCCCGCCGTCGGGGGTTCGGGCGCCGGGTCGGGAGTGGGGTCCGACGCCGGTTCCGACCGGGTCCTCCCGACGGCGGGCAGCGGCCGCCGGGACGCCCGGCGTGGCCGCCGTGACGGCAGCCCGGACTCGATGGGGACGGGTGGGTCGTGGCGGTCGAGGAAGGCGCACAACGCGGGCCAGAGCCGGTCCCGCGACGCCCGTCCGCACAGCACCCCCAGGTGGCCGCCGGGGGCCGTCATGAGGGAGACGTCCGCCGAGGCGAGGACCGTGGAGCCGGCCCGGACCGACCGCGGGGGCGCCACCGTGTCGTCCTCCCCGGCGACGAGCAGCACCGGGCGCTCGAGCCCACCGAGGTCGATCTCGTGCCCGCCGACGCGGACGCGGCCGGAGGTGAGCTCCCGACCGTCGACCATCGCGTGGAAGGACGAGCCGACGAGGCCGGCCTGCGCGCCGAGGATGGCCCGGACGTCGTCGATGGCCTCGAGCTGGGCGAGGAAGTCCCGGTCGGCGAGGTGCGAGAGGACCGTCAACGGCGTCGTCAGGAACGTGCCCACCGAGGCGAGGGTCAGGGCCTCGGGGACGCCGGGCGGGCTCGGCAGCAGCCCGAGCAGCGTCTGGGCCGTGGCGAGCACCGGGCCGCCGGCGGCGAGCGCGAGCGGACGGACCGGCACCCGCTCCGGCACCTGCTCGAGGGCGAACGGCGTGGCGATCGCGGTCACCGACGCGATCGGCAGGCCCGGGTCCTCCGCCGCGGTGAGCAGGGTGGCCAGACCGCCGATCGACCAGCCCACGACGTGGACCGGAGCGCCGTCGTGGTGCGCGGACACCGTGCGCACGACGTGCGGGAGGATGTCGTCGACCCAGCGCGCGAGGTCGGCCGGCGAGGCGGGGACCGGCGTGTCGTGCCCGATCACGTCCTCGTCGTCGACCTGGTGGACGTGGCGCCCCTCGCCGACGAGGTGCTCCACGAGGCTGCAGCCGCGACGCAGGTCGAAGGCCACCCCGCACGCCCCGAGCGGCGAGACCAGCAGCACCGGCGCCCCGCGCAGCCGCGCGGTGGGGTGCACCGCGTAGCGGTAGGTGCTGACCTGGCCGGCCCGGGCGAGGCCGTGGGCACGCCCGACGGCCCACGCGTCCGGGTCGGCCGGCCCCGTGTCGATCGCGACGCGGGGCATCCGGCGGAGGTCGGCGAGCGGGCCCTCGAGCACACGGTCCCGCACGTTCGTCAGGGCCCGAGCGAGTGTCCTCGGTGTGATCACGTCGCCCCCGTCGTCGTCGGTCGCGGGGAATCGTGCCATCCCGAGCGCCGGTCCCGCCCGGCGAGACGATCAGGTCTGAGCGACGACGCCGGCCGCCCGCAGCTTCTCGACGCGGTCGGGGTCCAGGCCCCACCCGGTGAGCGCCTCGACCGTGTGCTGGCCGGGGAGCGGCGGGACGGTCGGGGCGGCGCTGGGTGTCCGGTCGAAGCGCGGCGCGGGGGCGGGCTGGCGGACCCCGAACGCCTCGGTGATGGTGCCGCGAGCCGCGATGTGCGGGTGCTCGGCGGCCTCCTCCATCTCCAGCACGGCGGCCACGCAGGCCTCGGTGGGCTCGAGGTCGGCGGCCCACTCGTCGCGGGTGCGGGTGCCGAACACCTCGGTCAGGCGCGCGGCGAACTCGGGCCACCGGGAGATGTCCCACTGGTTCGTCGCGATGTCCTCGCCGTCGAGCCCGAGCCCCGTCATCAGGGCGGCGTAGAACTGCGGCTCGATGGCCCCGACGGCGACGTACTTGTCATCGGCGCAGCGGTAGGTCTCGTAGAAGGGGGCGCCGCCGTCGAGCAGGTTCCGCCCGCGCCCGGCCGGCCACAGGCCCTGCGCGCGCATGCCGTAGATCATGGCCATCTGCAGGGCGCCGCCGTCGACGATCGCCGCGTCGACGACCTGCCCGAGTCCGCTCGTCGCCCGCTCCACCAACGCGCCGAGCACCCCGACCACGAGGAGCATGCCGCCGCCGCCGAAGTCGCCGACGAGGTTCATGGGGATGGCCGGCGCGCCCGCCGGACCCTCCATGTGCCCGACGACGCCCGCGGTCGCGAGGTAGGTGAGGTCGTGTCCCGCGCGGGGTGCCTGCGGGCCGTCCTGGCCCCACCCGGTCATCCGCCCGTAGACCAGGCGCGGGTTGCGCTCCCGGCAGACCTCCGGGCCGATCCCGAGGCGCTCCGCGACCCCCGGGCGGAATCCCTCGAGCAGGACGTCGGCCTCGGCGACCAGGTCGAGCAGCACCTCGACCGCCTCGGGCGACTTGAGGTCGAGCGCGACGGAGCGGCGGCTGCGGTTCAGGACGTCCTTGGCCGGGTCGCCGAGCTGCAGCCCCCCGGCCTTGGTGCGGTCGATGCGCAGTACGTCGGCGCCGAGATCCGCGAGCACCATCGCCGCGAACGGGCCGGGTCCGATGCCGGCCACCTCGATCACCTTGACGCCGTCCAGGACACCCATGGCCCGCACCCTAGTTGACAGTCAGTCCTGACCGGAAGTGTCCTGTCCCGGAACGAACGAACGGCACCCTCGCAGCATCTACGTGCGCGAGAGTGCCGTTCGCTCAGACCGGGGTTGCTCCGATCAGCCGATCGAGTCGCGGAAGTTCTGGCCCTTCTCCGCCTTCTCGACCAGCGACGCCGGCGGGTTGAACCGGTCGCCGTAGCCCTTGGCCAGGATGCGTGCGCGCTCGACGAAGCCGGGCAGGCCGCCCGGGTAGCCGTCGATGTACTGCGCGACGCCGCCGGTCCAGGCCGGGAAGCCGATGCCCATGATCGAACCGATGTTGGCGTCGGCGATGGTGTGCAGCACACCCTCGTCGAAGCACTTCACCGTCTCGAGGGCCTCGGCGAAGAGCATCCGCTCCTTCATGTCCTCGAACGGCAGGCCGTCCGAGTCCGTGGCGCCGTGGAACTCGTCCTGCAGGCCCGGCCACAGCTTGGTGCGCTTGCCGGACTCGTCGTAGTCGTAGAACCCGGCACCCGACGAGCGGCCCTTGCGCCCGAGCTCGACCATCCTGTCGACGATCGGCTCCGAGGGGTGCTCGTCCAAGACGCCGCCGGCTGCCTCGACACCCTTGCGGGTCTCCTGGCGGATCTTCTGCGGCAGCGTGAGGGTCAGCTCGTCCATCAGCTGCAGCGGCGGGGCGGGGTAGCCCGTCTGCGAGCCGGCCTGCTCGATGGCCGCCGGCGACGCGCCCTCGCCCAGCATGGCGATGGCCTCGTTGAGGAACGTGCCGATGACGCGGCTGGTGAAGAACCCGCGGGAGTCGGAGACGACGATCGGGGTCTTGCGGATCTGCAGCGCGATGTCGACGGCCTTCGCCAGGGTGGCGTCGGAGGTCTTCTCACCGGCGATGATCTCGAGGAGCGGCATCTTGTCGACCGGCGAGAAGAAGTGCAGGCCCACGAAGTCCTCGGGCCGCTCGACCCCGGTGGCGAGGTCGGTGATCGGCAGGGTCGAGGTGTTCGAGCCCAGCACCGCGTCGGGGGCCAGGTGCGGCATGATCTCCGCGAAGACCTTCTTCTTGAGGTCGGGGCTCTCGAAGACGGCCTCGATGACGAGGTCGGCGCCCTGCGCGTCCTCGGGCTTCTCGGTCGGCGTGATCCGGGCGAGGATCGCGTCGGCCTTCTCCTGGGTCTGCTTGCCCCGCGAGACGGCCTTGTCGAGGATCTTCTTCGAGTAGTCCTTGCCCTTCTCGGCGTTGGCCAGGGCGACGTCCTTGAGGACGACCTCGATGCCCGCCACCGCGCACGAGTACGCGATGCCCGCGCCCATCATCCCGGCGCCGAGCACGACCACCTTGCGGGCGGAGTGCTTCTCGTAGCCGTCCGGGCGGGAGCCGCCCTTGTTGATGGCCTGCAGGTCGAAGAAGAACGCGTTGATCATGTTCGTCGAGACCTGCCCGACGACGAGGTCGGCGAAGTAGCGCGACTCGATCTTGGCGGCGTTGTCGATGTCGACCTGCGACCCCTCGACCGCGGCGCACATGATGTTGTACGGCGCCGGCATCGGGGCGTTCTTGAGCTGCTTGCGCAGGTTGGCCGGGAACGCGGGCAGGTTCGCCGCGAACTTCGGCACCGACGGCGTGCCGCCGGGGATCTTGTAGCCCTTGACGTCCCAGGGCTGCACGGCCTCGGGGTTGGCCCGGATCCACTCCTTGGACTTCGCGATGAGGTCCTCGGGGGTGTCGACGACCTCGTGGACGAGGCCGACCTCCTGCGCCGCCCGCGGGTTGCGCTGCTGACCCTGCAGCAGGACCTGCAGCAGGGCGTCGGCGATACCGAGCAGACGCACGGTGCGCACGACGCCGCCGCCACCGGGCAGCAGGCCGAGGCTGACCTCGGGGAGCCCGATCTTGGATCCCTTGGCGTCCAGGGCGATGCGGTGGTGGGTCGCGAGGGCGATCTCGAGGCCGCCGCCGAGCGCGGCGCCGTTGATCGCCGCGACGACGGGCTTGCCGAAGGTCTCCAGTCGGCGCAGCGCGGTCTTGATGGCCTGCGACTGGTCGTAGGCCTTCTGCGCCTCCGAGGGCCCGTAGTTGCGCAGGTCCTCGAGGTTGCCGCCGGCGAAGAAGGTCTTCTTCGCGCTCGTCAGCACGACGCCCGCGATGGCGTCCTTCTCGGCCTCGAGGCGCCCGAGGGTGGCCTCGAGGTCGGTGCCGAACCGGGCGTTCATGGTGTTCGCCGAGGCGTCCGGGTCGTCCATCGTCAGCGTGACGATGCCGTCGCCGTCCTGCTCCCACCGGAACATGTTGTCGCTCACTGCTCTTCGTGCTCCTTCGCTACGAGGTGGTGGGGCGGGATCAGACGCGCTCGATGATGGTGGCGACACCCATGCCGCCGCCGATGCACAGCGTGACGAGGGCGCGGCGCAGGTCGCGGCGCTCGAGCTCGTCGACCATGGTGCCCATGATCATCGCGCCCGTGGCCCCGAGCGGGTGGCCGAGGGCGATGGCGCCACCCATGACGTTGGTGCGCTCGTGCGGGAAGTTCAGGTCCTTCATGAGCTTCATCGGCACGGCGGCGAACGCCTCGTTGATCTCGAGCAGGTCGATGTCGTCGACCGTGAGGCCGGCCTTCGCGAGCACCTTGTGGCAGGCGGGCGTCGGGCCGGTCAGCATGATCGTCGGGTCGGCGCCGGAGACGGCGGTCGCGACCACGCGGGCCCGCGGGGTGAGGCCGTTCTTCTTGCCGGCCTCCTCGCTGCCGACCAGCACGAGCGCGGCGCCGTCGACGATGCCCGACGAGTTGCCGCCGTGGTGCACGTGGTTGATCTGCTCGACCCAGTGGTACTTCTGCAGCGCGACGGCGTCGAAGCCGCCCATCTCGCCGATGCCCGCGAACGACGGCTTGAGGCCCGAGAGGCCCTCCATCGTCGTCTCGCGCATGTGCTCGTCGTGGTCGAGGATCGTCAGGCCGTTCCGGTCCTTGACCGGCACGATCGAGCGGTCGAAGGCGCCGTCGGCCCAGGACTTCGCGGCGCGGGTCTGCGACTCGAGCGCGTAGGCGTCGACGTCCTCGCGCGAGAAGCCCTCGAGGGTGGCGATGAGGTCGGCGCCGATGCCCTGCGGGGCGAAGCCGGTCGTGAAGTTGGTCTCCGGGTCCATGGCCCAGGGGCCGCCGTCGGAGGCCATCGGGACGCGGGACATCGACTCGACGCCGCCGCCGATGAGCAGGTCCTCCCAGCCGGAGGCGACCCGCGCGGCGACCTGGTTGACGGCCTCGAGGCCGGAGGCGCAGAAGCGGTTGAGCTGGACGCCGCCGGTGGTGTCGGGGTAGCCCGCGGCGATGGTCGCGGTCTTGGCGATGTCGCCGCCCTGGTCCCCGACCGGCGAGACGCAGCCGAGGACGACGTCCTCGACCTGCTCGACGTCCATCTGGGGGTTGCGCGCCTTGAGCTCGTCGAGCAGGCCGACGACCAGCGAGACGGGCTTGACCGAGTGCAGGGACCCGGTCGCCTTCCCCCGTCCGCGCGGGGTGCGGATGGCGTCGTAGATGAATGCCTCGGTCACGGGTGGTGTCCCTTCGTACGGCGTCGAGCACCGGGAAAGCTCCGTGCTCCTGACAGTCATGATGGACTGTTTGTGGCAGGTGTCAACGGGGTCGGTGGTGACGTTACCGGCGAGTAGGGATCGGAGGAAGGGCGCCTCCACCGGGCAGGGCCCGCCACGCCGCACTGACGGTCAACGTTGACCGTCAGGCGTACGGTCGGCGACGATTCGTCGCTGCCGGGCACCCGAGGGGAGGACCGCATGGCTGCAGGGAACGGGGCGAGCGCCGCGACGTCGTCGTCGGGCGCCGCCGAGCCGGGCGCGCGCCGCGGGGCCACGGTCCGCCGCTCGCGCGAGCAGCGCACCTCCGACAGCCGCCTGCGGATCCTCGACGCCGCGGTCGCGTGCCTGGTCGAGTCGGGCTACGCGGGGACGACCACGTTGACGATCCAGGCGCGGGCCGGGGTCTCCCGCGGCCGGCTGCTGCACCACTTCCCGTCGAAGGAGACGCTCCTCGTCGCGGCCGCCCAGCACCTCGCCGCCACCCGGTTCGCCTCCGACGGGCTGGCCTCGGCCGAGCTGCCCGACCGGGCCGACGACCCGGGCGCCCGCCTCGACCGCATCGTCGACGTCATGTGGGCGACCTACCAGGAGCCCTACTTCTGGGCCTCGACCGAACTGTGGACGGCGGCCCGCACCGACCCCGCCCTCGCGGCGGCCCTGCTGCCCGCCGAGCGTCGGCTCGGGGCGGCGATCCGGCAGACGCTGGACGCGGTGTTCGAGGCGTACGTCGAGCACGAGAACTACCCGATGGTGCGCGAGATGCTCCTGACCGGCATGCGCGGTGTCGCCCTGACCTACGGGTTCGACCCCCGCGAGGCCGCGACCGACCCCCACGTGGCGCAGTGGAAGCAGATGTGCCGGGTCCTGCTGCTCTGAGCTACGCCCGGTCCCGACGGACCGACCGCGCGTAGGCCTCGGGCGTGCGGCCCAGGGCCGCCCGGAAGTCGCGGACGAGGTGGGCCTGGTCGGCGTAGCCCAGCGCCCCGGCCACCTCGGTCCAGCTGACCCGGGCGCCGTCCCGGACCGCCTCCGCGGCCTCGAGCAGGCGGTAGCGCCGGATGACCCACGTCGGGGACACGCCCGCGCACCGGGCGAAGGACCGCTGGAGACTGCGCGGGCCGACGCCGGAGCGCGCGGCGAGGTCGTCGAGGCGCCGTACCTCCCGGTCGGTCTCGGCCAGCCGCGCGACGGCGGCGACCTCCCGGGCCTGTTCGACGCGGTCCGGGTCCGCCCGGGCCAGCGCACCCTCCAGGGCGGCGAGGAGCACCGCGACCCGCGCGGGCTCCGCGGCCGCGGCGTCGTCGGAGTCCGGGCCCATGGCCGCGAGCAGCGTCGACGCCCCGAGCCCGGGGACGGTGTCGACCTCGACCACCCGGTCGCGCAGGGTCGAGACGTCGTCGACGAACGCCCCGAAGCCCCCGACCGTCGACTTCGCCGCGACCGTCCACCCGGTCCCGGCGAGTTCCCGGTCGACCAGGTCGAGGTACACGCCGTTGAGGAGGGCCTCCGGCGCCGTCCGGCCCGTGCGGGCGTCCGGCGTGCCGACCGACAGGTTGGCCGACGGGTGCGGCAGCACCTCCTGACGGTGGTTCCCACCCGGGGGCAACGACCACCGCACCGCCCACACGAAGTCGACGACCCCCGCGAGCGCGGGCGGGACCGCGTGGCGGGTGAACGCCACCCGTTGCTGCAGCAGCCAGGGGTCGAGGATGCCGCGGCTGTCGCGGGCGACGGGCGCCGGACCGGTCATGCGGGCAGTGTCCTCCCCTCCGACGTCCTCCCCCCGATGTCGCGGAAGTTCAATCCCGACGGCGGCTCCGCCCGGCAGTCTCGTCGGCATGACCGACACCAGGAGCCACGTCAACACCGTCCTCGTGGCACTCGCGGACCTCGTCGACGGCGTCGGCGACGACCGGTGGCACGCCCCGACCCCCTGCACCGAGTTCGACGTCGCGGCGCTGGCCGACCACGTCGTCGGGTGGTCGACGACGTTCGCGACCGGCTACGCCGACCCGCAGGGCCGGGCACTCGCCGGTCCGACGCCGGTGGCCGGCGACCGGGCCGAGGCGATCCGGGCCGCCGCGACGACGCTCGACAAGGCCCTCGCGGACGGGGCGGCGCAGCGCCCGCTGGCCCTCGGCGAGGCGGCCATGCCCGGCGAGATGGCGCTGTCGATGATCCTCTGGGAGTACCAGGTGCACGGCTGGGACCTCGCCGTCGCCCTCGGTCGCCCGTGGGCACCGGACGAGGAGGGGCTCGAGGCGTCGCTGGGGTTCGCGCCGATGATGCTCACCGACGACTACCAGGGTGAGGGGAAGCCCTTCGCGCCACGCGTGCCGGTGGCCGACGACGCCCCGGCGCTCGACCGGCTCGTCGCGGTCTCCGGCCGCGACCCGCACTGGTCGGCCTGACCACCACTGAGGTGACAGGACGTCGTTGCTGTCATCGGATGACAGCAACGACGTCCTGCCAAGGAGTTACGGCGCTCAGACCAGCGACTTGAGCGTCTCCAGCTGCGCCTTCACGGTCTCGTGGTCGGGGTTCAGCGGCATGATGTTGAGCTGCGTGACCCCGGCCTCGGCGAACTGCTTGAGCTGCGTGGCCACCTCGTCCTCGCTGCCGACCAGCGAGATGGCGTGGACCAGCTCGTCGGGCACCGCCGCGGCCGCCTCGTCCTTCTTCCCGGCGAGGTACAGGTTCTGGATCTCCTCGGCCTCGTCGAGGTAGCCGTAGCGCTGCATGAGCTGGTTGTAGAAGTTCTGGTCCTTCGCGCCCATGCCGCCGACGTAGAGCGCGACGGTCGGCTTGACGTACTGCAGCATCTCGCCCGCACCCGGCCCGATCGCGAGGCCGACCGCGGTGGAGATGCCGAGCGGGCCGAGCTCCGGGGCCCGCTTCGCCTTCCCCGTCTCGAGCGACTCGCCCCAGACCTCGTGCGCCTTGCCCGGGTGGAAGAACAGCGGCTCCCACACCTGCACGAGCTCGGCGGCCAGCGCCACGTTCTTCGGCCCGAGCGCGGCGAGCAGGATCGGGATGTCCGCGCGCACCGGGTGGTTGATCAGCTTGAGCGGCTTGCCCAGGCCCGTGCCCTTCTCCGGGGCGAGCGGCACCTCGTAGTGCTTCCCGGAGTGCTGGACCTTCTCGCGGCGCCACACCTGCCGGCAGATGTCGACGATCTCGCGGGTGCGCCCGAGGGGGGCGTCGTAGCGCACGCCGTGGAAGCCCTCGATGACCTGCGGGCCGCTCGCCCCGATGCCGAGGGTGAAGCGGCCGTCCGAGACGTAGTCCAGGCCGGCCGCCGTCATCGCCGTCAGCGACGGGGTGCGCGTGTAGATCTGGATGATCCCGCTGGCCAGCTCGAGGTTCTCGGTGCGGGCCGCGATGTAGCCGAGCTGGCTGATGGCGTCGAAGGTGTACGCCTCGCGGACCGCGACCGCGTCGAGGCCCGCCTTCTCCAGCTCGACGAGCTGGTCGACGGTCTCGCGGAACCCCTCGCCGCTGTAGGCGAGGCTCATCCCGATCTTCACTGCTGCTCCCTTTCCCGGTGCGCGAGGATCGTCAGGCCAGCACGATCCGACCGATGATCTCCTTCATGATCTCGGTGGTGCCGCCGTAGATGGTCTGGACGCGGTTGTCCATGAACGCCTTGGCCACCGGGTACTCGCGCATGTAGCCGTACCCGCCGTGCAGCTGCAGGCACTGGTCGATGACCTCCTTGGCGGTCTCCGACGCCCAGTACTTCGCCATCGACGCCTCGGCCGGGCCGAGACGCTTCGCGTTGAGCTCGGTGATGCACCGGTCGACGAAGGCGCGGGTGACGGCGAGCTTCGTCGTGAGCTCGGCGACCGTGAAGCGCGTGTTCTGCAGCGAGGAGATCGGCCGGCCGAAGGCCTTGCGCTCCTTGACGTAGGTGATCGTGTCCTCGAGGACCTTCTCCGCGCCCGCCGTCGAGGCGATGGCGATCGAGAGCCGCTCCCGCGGCAGGTTCTGCATGAGGTAGATGAAGCCCTGCCCCTCCTCGCCGAGGAGGTTCGACGCGGGCACCCGGCAGTCGGTGAACGACAGCTCCGCGGTGTCCTGCGCCTTCATGCCGATCTTGTCGAGGTTGCGGCCCCGCTCGAAGCCGGGGGTGTCGCGCTCGACCGCGATCAGCGAGAAGCCCTTCGACCCGGCGTCGGGATCGGTCTTGCAGACCACGATCACCAGGTCGGACAGGATGCCGTTGGTGATGAAGGTCTTGGCCCCGTTGATGACCCACTCGTCGCCGTCGCGGACCGCGCGGGTCTGGATGCCCTGCAGGTCGGAGCCGGTGCCGGGCTCCGTCATCGCGATGGCGGTGATCATCTCGCCCGAGCAGAACCGCGGGAGCCAGCGCTCCTTCTGCTCCTCGGTGGTGAGCTCGGTGAGGTAGGGCGTCACGACGTCGTTGGCCAGCGGGAACCCGAGACCGGAGTAGCCGCCGCGGGCGATCTCCTCGGACAGGATCCACAGGAACGTCAGGTCGTCCGAGCCACCGCCGCCGAAGCGCTCCTCGACGTCGAGCCCGAGCAGGCCGGTCTTGCCCGCCTGCAGCCAGACGTCCCGGCTGACGTGCCCGTCGGCCTCCCACTGTTCGTGGTGGGGCGCGACCTCCTTCTCCAGGAAGTCGCGCACCATCTCCCGGAACGCCTGGTGTTCGTCGGTGAAGATCGTGCGCTCCACGAGCGTGCTCCTCTCAGGGCCTGCCGTCCGGGCACAGCGTCCCCGGACCGGGCGGTAACAGTCAAGCCTGACTCTTCCGGCTCGTGACGCACGACGGTTACGGTGCCGCACGCGGTGTGTCGGCCGTCACCGGCCACCCGATTCGTCCGTATCCGTGATCCGAGGAGTCGTCGTGACCGCGTCCGCCCCGTTCCGCCTCACCGACGTCGTGCGCGACCACGCCCGGGACCACGGGGACCGCGTCGCCCTGACCGCCGGCGAGGCGCACCTGACCTACACCGAGCTCGAGGAGCGGTCCGCGCGGGTCGCGGGCGGGCTGCGGGCGCTCGGGCTCGGGGCGTGCGCCCGCGTGGTGTGGATCGGCAAGAACGCGACGCCGTTCTTCGAGCTGCTCTTCGGGGCGGCCGCGGTCCGGGCCGCCGTCGCGCCCCTGAACCTGCGTCTGACCCCGGCCGAGCTCATCGACCTCGTCGCGGACGCCGAGGCGGGGCTGGTGGTGCTCGGTCCGGAGTTCGCGGGCCTGCGGGACAAGCTGACCGGCCCGACGGTGCTCGTCGTCGGCGAGGACTACGAGCAGTGGGTCGACGGGCTGACCGAGCGGGTGGAGCCGGCCGGGGACGCGCAGGACGACGACGCCGTCCTCCAGCTCTACACCTCGGGGACCACCGGCCGGGCCAAGGGCGTGCTGCTCTCGCACGGCAACTTCGCGGCGCTGCTCGAGGTCGGCGGCCACTGGGGGTTCGACGACGACTCGGTCGGCCTGTGCGCGATGCCGCTGTTCCACATCGGCGGGTCCGGGTTCGCGCTCGTCTGCCTGTCCTTCGGGGCCCGCGTGGTGCTGGTCGCCGACATCGTCCCCGACCAGCTGCTCGACACCATGGAGCGCGAGCGCGTCTCCAACGCCTTCCTCGTCCCGGCGGTGCTGCAGATGCTGTGCGCGGTGCCCGGGGCGGCCGACCGCGACTGGTCGCGCCTGCGCGCGGTCGCCTACGGGGCATCGCCGATCACCGGCGCGGTGCTGAACAAGGTGCTCGCGACCTTCTCCGCACCGCTGTTCCAGGTCTACGGCGCCACCGAGACCACCGGGGCGATCACCCAGCTCGACCCCGAGGACCACGACCCGGACGGTCCCCGCGCCCACCTCATGCGCTCGGCCGGCAAGGCCTACCCGTGGGTGGAGCTCAAGATCGTCGTCGACGGCCAGGAGGTCGGCCCGCACGAGATCGGTGAGGTGTACATCCGCTCCTCGCAGGTGACCTCGGGTTACTGGCAGCGCCCGGAGGAGACGGAGAAGGCGCTGACCCCCGACCGCTGGCTGCGCACCGGTGACGGCGGCTACCTCGACGAGGAGGGCTACCTGTTCCTCACCGACCGCATCAAGGACATGATCGTCACGGGCGCGGAGAACGTGTACCCCATCGAGGTCGAGAACGTCGTCGCCCAGCACCCGGCCGTCGCCGACGTCGCCGTGATCGGTGTCCCGCACGAGAAGTGGGGCGAGGAGGTCAAGGCCGTCGTCGTCGCGGCCGAGGGGCAGACGATCGACCCGGACGAGCTCGTCGCGTGGACGAAGGAGCGCATCGCCGGCTTCAAGCGGCCCCGCTCGGTCGACGTCGTCGAGAGCCTCCCGCGCAACGCCACGGGCAAGATCCTCAAGAAGGACCTGCGGGCGCAGTACGGCGGCGAGGGTTCCTGACGGCGGGTCGTTCGTCGCGGCGAGCCCCGCGCGACCCGGCCGGCCTCACCGGCGCGCACCGTGGGTACAGGGCCGGGATGTGACGCCGCTCGCTCCCGTAGCGTAATACATGTTACGGTCGCGACCGACGTCGTCGTCACGAACGGAGGGACCACCACCCCATGAAGATCGCCGTGGACTACGACAGGTGCAGCGGGCTCGGGATGTGCGAGTCGATCGCCCCGGACGTCTTCGAGGTCGAGGACGACGGCTCGCTCACCCTGCACCTCACCGAGGTGCCCGAGGGTCGCGAGGACGAGATCCGGCAGGCCTGCGAGGCCTGTCCGACCGAGGCGCTCTCGCTGCAGGACTGACCGCCCGCACCCCCGCCGCGACCGCCGGCACGGCGCGGCGGGGGCGCACCGTCGCGCCGCGAGGAGACACGACCATGACCATCGCCCCCGACGAGCGTGGGTACGACGAGCTGGACCTGTCGTCGCTCGACTTCTGGTCGCGCTCCACCGCCGAGCGTGAGGAGACGTTCGCCGTGCTGCGGCGCGAGCGGCCGGTCTCCTGGCATCCCGCGCCCGAGGGCGTGATGGGCCGGCCGGAGAGCGAGGGGGGCTTCTGGGCCCTGACCCGACACGAGGACATCGCGTCGGTCTCGAAGAACCCGAAGCTGTTCTGCTCGGGGCAGGGCGTGCAGTTCCAGGACGCCCCTCCCGAGCTGCTGGAGGCCAGCCAGTCCTTCCTCGCGATGGACTCCCCGCGACACACCCAGCTGCGCAAGATCGTCGGCTCGGCGTTCACGCCGAAGCGGATCGCGAAGCTCGAGGACACGATCGCGTCGCGCGCCGCGACCATCGTCGACGAGCTGCTCGAGCACTCCGACGGCGACTTCGTGCAGCTGGTCTGCCGACGCCTCCCGATGGCGATGATCTACGACATGATGGGCCTGCCCGTCGAGGCGCAGAGCGACCTGGCCGAGGCGGCCGACCTGCTGGTCTCCGCGAACGACGCCGAGGTGCGGGCCGCGCACGGCGTCGACGACCCGCTGGAGCTCATGGGCAAGGCGATGTTCGCGCTGCTCGGGCCCGGGCTGCAGATCGCCGAGGAGCGTCGGGCGGAACCGCGCGACGACCTCATGACCAGCCTGGTGCAGGCCGAGGTCGACGGTCAGCGGCTGACCGACGAGGAGATCGGCGCGTTCTTCGTGCTGCTCTCGGTGGCCGGCAACGACACCACCCGGAACACGATCGCCCACTCCGCGGTCGCCCTCACCGAGTTCCGCGACGAGCGCCGGCGGCTCCTCGACGACCTCGACGGGCTGATGCCGACCGCGGTCGAGGAGATGGTGCGCTGGGCCTCGCCGGTGCTGACGTTCCGCCGCACGGCGACGCAGGACACCGAGATCCGCGGGCAGCGGATCGCCGCCGGCGACAAGGTCGTCATGTTCTACGAGTCGGGCAACCGCGACACCGACGTGTTCACCGACCCGCTGCGCTTCGACGTCGGTCGCGACCCGAACCCCCACCAGGGCTTCGGGGGCGGCGGGCCGCACTTCTGCATGGGCAACATGCTGGCCCGCACCCAGCTGCGCGAGATCTGGCGCCGCCTGCTCACCGTGGCGCCGGACTTCGAGGTCGGGGAGCCCTCCCGGCTGACGAGCAACTTCGTCAACGCCGTGAAGTCGTTGCCGATCCGGCTCGACCGGTAGGGCCCCGGGCGATCAGGCGCCGACGCGCGCGTCGTAGGCCGAGCGCGCGTGGGTGTCGGCGTTCGCGAGGACCCCGGTCGCGCCCAGGACCCGGCTCACGGTGTCGCGGACGAGTCGCGGCATCAGCGTCATGGCCACGTAGAGCGGGCGGCCGGTGGCGGGCACCCAGGTCTCGAAGCGGGGCCGGACGATCACCGAGACGATCGCGTCGGCCACCTCCTCGGCCGTCACCGTCCGCTGCCCGCGCACCGTGCCCAGGCCCGACCCGAGCTCGGTGGACACGATCATCGGGACGACGACCGACGCGTGGACCCCCGTGCCCTCGAGCTCGGAGCGCAGCGCCTCGGTCAGCCCGATCACGGCGTACTTGGTCGCGCTGTAGGTGGCGGCGCCGGACAGCGCGACCCGGCCGACCGCCGAGGACACGTTGACCACGTGCCCGTGGCCCCGCGCGAGCATCGTCGGGACCGCGGTCTTGATGCCGTGCAGCACCCCGTGCAGGTTCACGTCGACGATGCGTCGGGTGCGCTCGTCGGGCTCGTCGACCAGCGGGCCGAGCGGCATGATCCCGGCGTTGTTCACCAGGACGTCGACGGGACCGAGGGCCGATGCGGCGGCGTCGAGGAACGCGGCGAAGGACGCGCGGTCGGCGACGTCGAGGGGCAGCCCCACCACGCGCGTGCCGGTGGGGTCGACCTCCGCGGCGACGCGCGCCGTGAGGTCGGCGTCGAGGTCGCCGATCGCCACCCGGGCGCCCCGGGCGACGAGCGCGCGGGTGGTCGCCAGGCCGATGCCGCGGGCACCGCCGGTGATCGCGACGACGAGGTCTCCGAGTGGGGTGGGTTGCGGCATCGGGTCCTCCCGGGACGGATCAGTCCGCCGACACGCGGCGGTCGAAGTGGGCGATCGCGTGGGTGCGCACGAGCGTCTCGAACTGGTCGAGCTGGGCGGCGAGGTCGACCGGCGGCCCCGAGTGGTGCAGCTGCTGGTGACCGACGAGCAGGCTCAGGCCGACCTCGGCGAGGATCGCGACGAGGCCGTCGTCGTCGAGGAGCGGGCCGAGGACCTCGCGCAGGGCCTCGCGGCGGCGGTCGTCCACCCGCTGCTGCGCCGCGGCGACCACCGCGTCGGTGCCGGCCCAGCGGCGGATCGCGGTCTCCGCGGCGTGCGGGACGGTGAGGGCGAGCCGCTTCATCAGGTGCACGCGCTCGACGGGGTCGGGCTCGCGGCGGACCAGGACCAGGATCCGGTCGACCTCCTCGCCCGCCCAGTGCTCGAGCAGCGCGCCGACGAAGGCGTCCCAGTTCTCGAAGTGGTGGTAGAAGCTGCCGCTGGTGACGCCGACCTCGCGGCAGAGGCGGCCGATCCGCAGGGCGGGGAGGCCGGGCCCCGCGAGCAGGCCCATCGCGGCGGCGAAGAAGGTCTCGGGGGAGGCCGGACGAGCCATGGCGGTGGCCTCTCTCGGACGGTCGCGCTCTTGTTCCGCGACCATAACCTACTATACGTTGTGTCGGCACTCACGTGATCTTCCGGAGAGGACGCCGATGTCCGTCGCGCACGCCCCGTCGTCGACCCCGGTCGCCGAGGCGGTCGCCGCCGCCCGCGCGGCGTTCGACTCGGGCCGCACCCGGTCGCTCGCCTGGCGTCGCGGCCAGCTGTCCGCGCTCGAACGTCTGCTCACCGAGGCCGAGGACGAGCTGGTGGCCGCCCTCGCCGCCGACCTCGGCCGCCCCGCGGTCGACGCCTGGCTGGCCGACCTCTCCTCGACCGCCGCGGAGTCCCGGTACGCGCGCCGGTACCTCGGCTGGTGGGCCCGGCCCCGCGTCACCGGCGTCCCCGTGGGCGTCGCGCCCGCGGTGGGGCTCTGGCGCCCGGAGCCGGTCGGCGTCGTCGCGATCGTCGGGCCGTGGAACTACCCCGTCTACCTGACGCTCGCCCCGCTGGTCGCGGCCCTCGCCGCCGGTGACACCGCGGTGCTCAAGCCCAGCGAGTACGCCCCGCACACGGCCGAGGCCCTCGCCCGGCTCGTGCCCCGCTACCTCGATCCGCAGGCCGTCACGGTGGTGCAGGGCGGGCCCGCCGAGACCCAGGAGCTCATCGCCGCCGGCGTCGACCACGTCTTCTTCACCGGCAGCCCCGAGGTGGGCGCGAAGGTGGCCGAGGCCGCAGGCCGCCTGCTCGTCCCGGTCACCCTCGAGCTGGGCGGCAAGAGCCCGACGATCGTCGACGCCTCCGCCGACGTCGCGGTCGCCGCCCGCCGGGTCGCCTGGACGAAGCTCATGAACTCCGGCCAGACCTGCGTCGCACCCGACTACGTCCTGGTCCACCGCGAGGTCGCCGACACCTTCGTCGCGGAGTTCACCGCCGCGGCCCGGGAGATGCGGGAGGGCGATCTGGCGATGCGGGTGGTCGACGACCGCCACGGCGACCGCGTCCGCGGGCTGCTCACCGGCCACGGCGGCACGGTGGTGCTCGGCGGGGACACCACGGTGACGACGGCGGGGGCGGGCGATCTCGCGGGGCCCGGTGTCGACCTCACCGTGGTGCGCGACCCCGACCCGGACTCGCCGCTCATGCGCGAGGAGATCTTCGGCCCGGTCCTGCCGGTGCTCACCGTCGACTCCGTGGACGAGGCGCTGGCCTTCGTCGAGGCCCGCCCGCGCCCGCTCGCGACCTACGTCTTCAGTCGCACCCGCGCGACGATCGCCGCCGTGCGCGACCGCATCGCCACCGGCGGCATCGTCGCGAACCACACCATGTTCCACGTGCTCGTGCCGCAGCTGCCCTTCGGCGGCATCGGACGCAGCGGGTCGGGCGCCTACCACGGCAGGTGGGGCTTCGAGGCCCTGAGCCACCGCCGTCCGACGCTGGTGAAGCCCACCTGGCCCGACCCGTCGCTGGTCTACCCGCCCTACGCGGAGTCGACGAAGAAGCTGCTCCGGAAGATCTTCTAGGAGGACCTGCGTGTTTCCCGGGACCTACGCCGCCTCCAGCCCGGAGCGGCCCGCCGTCGTCGTCGCCGAGACCGGCGAGACGCTGACCTACGCCGAGCTCGACCGCGAGTCGACCCGCCTCGCCCGGGCCCTGCGCGACCAGGGGCTGCGCCGCGGCGACGTCGTCGCCATGCTCGCCGACAACACGCCCTGGGCCTTCGTCGTCTACTGGGCCGCGCAGCGCTCCGGCCTCTACATCACGGCGATCAACCACCACCTCGCGCCCGACGAGGCCGCCTACATCGTCTCCGACTGCGGTGCCCGCGTGCTCGTGGTCGCGGGGCAGCGGCCGGCGCTCCGCGAGCTCGCCGTCGCGCTCGTCGACCGCACGCCGGGGGTCGAGCACCGGATCTCCTTGGGTGACGCCCTCGACGGGTACGCCGACGGGGCGGCGCTGCTCGCCGCCACCTCCGCGGAGCCGCTGTCCGACCAGCCCCGCGGCACCGACATGCTCTACTCGTCCGGCACCACGGGACGGCCCAAGGGCATCAAGCCGCCGCTGCCCGACCGGCAGGTCGACGAGCCCGGCGACCTCATGCTCGCGGTGTTCGGCCGGCTCTACGGGTTCGGCGAGGACACCGTCTACCTGTCCCCGGCGCCGGTCTACCACGCGGCGCCGCTGCGCTACTGCGGGATGATCCAGTCCACCGGCGGCACCGTCGTGATGATGCAGCGCTTCGACCCCGAGGCCGCCCTCGCGGCGATCGAGCGCCACCGCGTGACCCACGGGCAGTTCGTCCCGACGATGTTCGTCCGGATGCTCAAGCTCCCCGCCCGGACCCGCGACCGGTACGACGTCTCGAGCATCCGGGTCGCGGTGCACGCGGCCGCGCCGTGCCCGGTCGACGTCAAGCGCGCGATGATCGACTGGTGGGGCCCGGTGCTGCAGGAGTACTACGCCTCCACCGAGGCCAACGGCGTCACGCTCATCGACTCCGCCGCGTGGCTCGAGCACCC
The DNA here is from genome assembly GCF_030269685.1 of Actinomycetospora sp. NBRC 106378. GTDB lineage: Bacteria > Actinomycetota > Actinomycetes > Mycobacteriales > Pseudonocardiaceae > Actinomycetospora. Next base: position 481,431 of record NZ_BSTT01000001.1, on the reverse strand, counting down.
GGGGTCGGTCGGCCGCGCGGCGCTCGGCGTCGTCCACATCTGCGACGACGAGGGCCGCGAGGTGCCGACCGGCGACGTCGGCACCGTCTACTTCGAGCGCGACGAGGTCCCGTTCGCCTACCACAACGACGACGAGAAGACGCGGTCCGCGCAGCACCCCGAGCACCCCACCTGGACGACGACGGGCGACCTGGGGCGCGTCGACGAGGAGGGCTTCCTCTACCTCACCGACCGCAAGAGCTTCATGATCATCTCGGGCGGCGTGAACATCTACCCGCAGGAGATCGAGGACGCGCTGGCGCTGCACCCGCGCGTGCTCGACGTGGCCGTCGTGGGGGTGCCCGACGACGACATGGGCGAGTCGGTGCTCGCGGTGGTGACCCCCGAGGGCGAGCCGTCGGACGACCTGGCCGAGGAGCTCCTCGCGCACCTGCGCGGGCGCATCGCCGGCTACAAGGTGCCGCGTCGACTCGTGTTCGACGACGACCTGCCGCGCACCCCGACCGGCAAGCTCGTCAAGGGCCGGCTGCGGGAGCGCTACGCCACGGCCGGTGCGGTGTGATCACTTCCGGGATCAGCGACGCCCACCGGGGCGGCGCCGGCTCGCCGCTGGTCCTGCTGCACGGCGCCTCGGTGTCCTGGCGCTGCTGGGAACCGGTGCTCGCGCCGCTCGAGCGGGAGCACCGCGTGTTCGCGCCGACGATGCCCGGCCACCGCGGTGGCCCGCACTGGGACACCGCGGCCGGTCCGTTCACCATCGACCGGCTGGTCGACGGCGTGTGCGCCCAGCTCGACGCGGAGGGCATCGACACCGCCCACGTGGTCGGGAACTCGCTCGGCGGCTGGGTGGCGATCGAACTGGTCCGCCGCGGCCGGGCCCGGTCGGCGGTGGCGCTGTCACCCGCCGGGGCGTGGCGCTCGGGCTGGGACCTGCGCCGGCTGCTGTGGACCTTCCGGGTGCTGCGGGTCGTCTCCCGCCCCTCGTTCGCGCCCCTGCTCGCCGGGAGCCCGGCCCTGCGCCGGGCCCTGCTGCGCAAGACCATGGAGCACGGCGAGCGGGTCGGCCCCCACCTCGTGCCGGACATGATCGCCGACGTCCGGGGGTGCGACGTCCTGCTCCCGCTGCTCGACGCCGCCGTCGCGCACGGGACCACGCGGGTGCTGCGTGACCTGCCGTGCCCGGTCCGGATCGCCTGGGCCGAGCACGACCGGATGATCCCCTGGCGCGCGTTCGGCGCCCCGATGCGCCGGGTCGTCCCCGACGCCGAGTTCGTGCGGCTCCCCGGTGTCGGCCACGTGCCGATGTGGGACGACCCCGACCTCGTCGTCGACGCGATCCTCGGCGTCACCCGCACCGTCGACACCCCGCGGAGGGCCCTCGCATGAACCCCGTCGCTCCGCTCGCCGCGCGCGCATGACGCTCGTGCCCCCGCAGGACGCCCTGTTCCTCCTCGGCGAGTCCCGCGAGAACCCGACCCACGTCACCGCGCTGCAGATCCTCCGGCCCCCGGCGGACGCCGGCGAGGACTGGCTCGACGAGCTGTACGCCACCCTCGTCGACCCCACCGACGTGAAGAGCGCCTTCGCCCGCAAGCCCGTCCGGTCGCTCGCGACGGCGGGGGCGTGGAGCTGGGAGCCCGACGAGGACCTCGACCTCACGGGGCACGTGCGACGGACGGCGCTGCCCGCCCCCGGGCGGGTGCGCGAGCTGCTCGAGCACGTCTCGGCGCTGCACGCCCGCCTGCTCGACCGCACCCGCCCGCTCTGGGAGGCCGAGCTGGTCACCGGGCTCGCCGACGGCCGCTTCGCGTTGATCACCAAGCTGCACCACTCGCTGTTCGACGGCATCACGCTGAGCCGGCACATCGTCTCCGGGTTGGCGTTCGACCCTGACGCCCGCGGCTGTCGTCCGCCGTGGCGGCGCAACCCGCAGAGCCGGCCCCACCCGTCGTCGGGAAGGGAGCAGGGCGGCGGGACCGTCGGCGACCTGATCCGCGGCGCCGCCGAGATGGCGGGGGGCGTCGTCGGCGGCCTCCCGGCCCTGGCGAGGGCACTGGCGCAGGTCGCGACGGGGGACGTCGGGCTCGCCTTCCAGGCCCCGCACACCCGGTTCAACGACCGCCTCTCCGGGCAGCGCCGGTTCGCCGGTCAGGGCTGGGAGTACGCGCGCCTCGCCGACGTGGCGAAGCGGCACGGGGTGACCGTCAACGACGTCGGGCTCGCGATGTCGTCGGGGGCGCTGCGGGCCTACCTCGACGAGCTCGGGGAACTGCCGGCGAGCTCGCTCGTGGCGATGGTGCCGGTGTCGCTGCGGGGCACGGACACGCGCGCCGAGGCGACCTCGGGGAACTCCTGGGGCTCGGTCTACTGCGTGCTGGGCACCGACCTCGCCGACCCCGCCGCGCGGCTGGCCAAGGTCCACGCCTCCATGACGCAGGGCAAGGCCGCCCTGCGCTCGCTCGACCCCGTGACGTCGGTGGCGCTCAACGTGGCGACGATGGGCCTCGCGGCCCTCCCGACGCTGCGGATGCTGCCGATGCCGCCGCGGCCCGTCGTCAACCTGATCATCTCGAACGTGCCCTCGACCGACGAGAAGCAGTACTTCGACGGCGCCGAGGTGACCGACAACTACCCGGTCTCGATGGTCGCCGACGGGCAGGCCCTCAACGTCACGCTCCTGCGCTACGCCGACGAGATGGCCTTCGGCCTCACGGGCTGCCCGCGCGCGGTGCCGCACCTGCAGCGTCTGCTCGGCCACCTCGACACCGCCCTGGCGGAGCTCGAGGCGATCTAGCCCCGCACGTGCTCGACGACGAGCTCGGCGAGCTCGTCGGGGGCCTCGTCCGGGATCCAGTGCGAGACCCCGGAGAGCACGACGAGGCGGTAGGGGGCGTGGACGAACCGCTCGTTGTTCTCGACGGCGGCGCGGGTGATGAAGCCGTCGCCGTCGCTCCACACCTGCAGGGACGGCCGCTGCACCGGACGGCCGGTGTAGCCGGGTGCGGCGAGCGGGAGCGCGCGGTACCAGTTCAGCGGGCCGGTCGGCGCCGGCGAGATGGCGGCGGCGTCCCGGGCGGCCTGCTCGCGGGACGCGCCCGTGCGTCGCAGGATCGCGGCGAAGCGGGTCTCGTCGGCGAGCAGGCGCTCCGGCAGCCACGGCAGCTGGAACGCGACCATGTACCAGGAGTGCGGCAGCTGCGGGCCGGCGTACATCGCTCGCAGGAACGCGGCCGGGTGGGGCACCGACACCCCCGTCACGGTGCGGACCAGCTCCGGTCGGTGGGCAGCGAGGGCCCAGGCGACGACCGCGCCCCAGTCGTGGCCGACCACGTGCACCGATCCGGCGCCGGACGACTCGACGAGGGCCGCGGCGTCGTCCACGAGGTGCTCGACGCGGTAGGCGCGCCGACCGGTGGGTCGGGCCCCGGGGGAGTAGCCGCGCTGGTCCGGGGCCAGCGTGCGCAGCCCGGCCTCGTGCAGGCGCGCGGCGACGGGCTCCCACGAGGCCGAGGTCTGCGGGAAGCCGTGCAGCAGCAGCACGGTGTCGTCGGCGTCCGCCGGGCCGGCGTCGAGGACGTCGAACCGGAGCGAGCCGTGCGTGAACGCGGTCAACCGGGTCATGGTCGACATCGTGCCGCAGGACGCACGCGACACGGGTGCGAACGCACCCGTGCGCGGGGGTGGTCACGTTACGGTCGGCCCGCGCCCGATCCGGGTGGGTGGTGCCGACCGGCGGAAGGACGCGATGAACCCGCGTGTGCGACTCCTGATCATCCTGGTCGTCGTCGCGATCGTGCTCTACTTCGTCATCGCCCAGCCGGACAACGCCGCCGCCCTGGTCCGCAACGTGCTCGCCGCGATCGGCCAGGCGGTCGAGCAGATCATCCGGTTCTTCCGTCAGCTCACGGCCTGATCGCGCGGCGTGAGGATGCGCCGCACCAGGTGCATCGCGAGCACCACCGAGCGCTCCCGCACGTCGCCGCGTTCCCCCGGCAGGACCGGGTCGCGGACGATCTCCGCGCCGTCCGCGGTGCGCACGCAGAAGCAGACGTAGCCCACCGGCTTCTCGTCGGTGCCGCCGCCCGGGCCGGCGATCCCGCTGATGGCCACCGCGACGTCGACCCCGAAGCGGTCGATCGCCCCGGCGGCCATGGCCCGGACCGCCTGGGTGGAGACGGCGCCGTGGGTGTCGAGGATCTGCTGCGGCACCCCGAGCAGGTTCGCCTTGGCCTCGTTGGAGTACGACACGATGCCGCCCTGGACGTGGGCGGACGCCCCCGCAGGTGCGGTGAGGCGCCCGGCCAGCAGGCCGCCGGTGCACGACTCGGCGGTGGCGATCGTGTGCCCGGAGAGCAGGTCGAACAGGATCTCGTCGATGGTCTCCCCGGTCCGGGAGAAGACCGCGGCCCCGTGCCGGGCGTCGATCTCGGCGACGACGGCGTCGTGGGCGGTCGCGGCGGCCTCGTCGCCGGGGGCACGGCGCAGGTCGACCTCGAGGGTGAAGTCGCGCAGGCAGGTCGTGATCTCGAGCGGGGTGATGTCGGTGCGCCCGCCGACCGCCCGCAGGGTGGCGGCGATCTCCGACTCCGGCACGCCGAAGAGCCGCAGGTGGGTCTCCGCGAACGGCTCCGTGCGCTCCAGCAGCGCCTGCATCGGGCCGGAGGCGACCGCGTCGTCCCACATGCCCTGGACCTCGCGGGGCGGCCCGGGCAGCACGAGCACCGTCGGCCGGAAGTCGTCGCCGGGCGGTACGGCCAGGCCCGGCGCGGTGCCCACCGGCGCGATCGCGGAGGCCCCGCGCGGCACCATCGCCTGCTTGCGGTTCGCCTCGGCGAGCGCGTCGGCGTCCCACCGGAGGCGGTCGGCGAAGCGCGCGATGATGTCGCCGACGACCTTCTCCATGTGCTCGTCGAGCTCGAGCGGGCGTCCGGTGAGGTCGGCGACCACGGCGGCGGTCAGGTCGTCGGCGGTCGGCCCGAGGCCCCCGCTGGTCACCACGAGGTCGAGACCGGAGAGCGAGCGCAGCGCGGCCTCCATCTCCTCGGGGCGGTCGCCGACCAGGACGATCTCGGTGACGTCGATCCCGAGCCGGCCGAGGCGCTCGGCGATCCAGGGCCCGTTCGCGTCCCGCACGCGTCCCGCGAGCAACTCGCTGCCGGTCGCGACGATGCCCGCCGTCACCCGTGTTCCCGCGGCCATCCGCTCCTCCTCGTCCGCCTCGTCGATGACGCTCGCCACCGTCCGTCATCCCACCAGGGGCGGGCCCGGCCCGCCGGACGGCCGCGGCGACGCCAGGTCGTGGCGATCGTGCTCCGGAGCGTGAGCGCAACAGGTATTTCGCAGATCGACCACGCACGATTGGTTCATCTGGGTGATGTACGGCGCGCCAGATCCATCCGGATTCTTGCGTAGAGTGAGCGGGTACCTGATGGGGTGACGTGACGGACGTCCGCGGGACGGGTCGGAGGTGGATGCGATGACGCCGAGGTCGGTGCCGACGCGTCCCGTGCTCCGTGGGCCCGCCCGAGGGAACCGGCGGTGAGCGCCGGCCTCCTCGCCGCGGCGGTCGCCCTCGGCACGGCGGGCCTGCTCGCCGTCCTCGTCCTCCTGCTGCGCGCGGCCCGGCGGCGGCGCAGCTCCGACCTCCGCACCCTCGGGGCGGTGGGACGGGCCCTCGCGGCCCACGCCGGCCGTCGGGGCGCCGACGACGGCCGGGCGGCGGCCCTGGCGGTCGCGGAGGCCCTCCGGGTGCGGTACGACGCGCGCCGGGTGGTGCTGGCGGTCGCGTCCCTCGTGGAGTGCGCGGGGGCGCCGCTGCCCGACGAGCTGCGGGCGATCGACCTGGTCGCCCCCGACGAGGCCTTCAGCTCGGCCCGCGGGGCGTCGCGCTGGCACCGCCGCACCGCTCCGGCGGCCGTCCGGGGGTGGATGTCCGCCCGCGGGGCGACCGAGGTCCTCGTCGCGCCGGTGGCGGCCCCGGAGCTCTACGACGTGACCGGTGAGCCGGTCTCCTCCCGGGTCGTGCGCGCCCGCCGCGGCGTCGTCGAGATCCACGATCCCGGGCGCGGGCGGTCCCGCCGGCGCGGGGGCCGACGCCGCCCCGGACCGTCGGTGGTGCGCGGCGAGCTGGCCCTCCTCGCCACGATCGCCCGGCAGGTGGGCGCCGAGGTGGAGAACACCCGGCTCGAGGCGCGGCTGCGCCGCGACGCCCACCGCGACCCGCAGACCCGGCTGCTCAACCGACCGGGCTTCCTGCAGGCGTGTGCCCGGGAGGTGCGGGACGGCGCGGGAGCGGTCGCGGTCGTCTCCTTCGGGCTCCTCGACCAGGTCAACGACACCCTCGGCCACGCCGGGGGCGAACTCTTCGTCGCGCTGGCGGCCCGCCGCCTCGAGGCCGTGTGCGACAGCGAGCGGGCCGCGAGCGTCGCCCCCGGGGCGCGCCTGGCGGCCCGGCTCGAGGGGGACACCTTCGCGGTGGTCGTCGCGGGCGTGGACCCGACCACCGCGAAACGCAGCGCCGAGGAGATGCGCGAGCACCTCGTGCGGCCGCTGGTGCTCGAGGGCATCCCGTTCGAGGCGCCGGTCCTGGTGGGCGTGGCGGCCGCGGGCGTCCCCGGGCTCGCCGGTGAGCGCGACGGCCACGTCCTCGCCTCGCGGCTGCTCGCCCGGGCCGACGTCGCCCTGACCGCGGCCCGGGGTGCGGGCCCGGTGCGCTGCTACGAGCCGAGCATGGGCGAACGCGCGGACCGTCGGCTCGCCGTCATCCGCGGCTTCGGACCCGCCGTCACCGACGGGCACCTGCGGGTGCACTACCAGCCCACGGTCTCCCTGGAGGGGCGCACCGTGCTCGGGGTGGAGGCGCTGGCGCGCTGGGAGCACCCCGAACTGGGTGCCCTGCTGCCCGACGAGTTCGTGCCCGTCCTCGAGGCCACCGGCCAGATCGGCGGGCTCACCCAGTTCGTCCTCGACGAGTCGCTCGCCGCGGCCCGTCGCTGGCTCGACCGGGGCCGTCGGCTGTCGGTGGCCGTCAACCTCTCGGTCGGGTCGCTGGACGACGACTTCCCGGAGCTGGTGGCCGCGGCGCTCACCCGCCACGGGGTGCCGCCCGAGCTGCTGACCCTCGAGGTGACCGAGAGCGGGGTCTCCGCGGAGCGCGACCACGCCCTGCCGGCCCTGCGGCGGCTGCACGCACTCGGCTGTCGCCTGGCCGTCGACGACTTCGGGACCGGGCAGTCCTCGCTCGCGCACCTGCGACGCCTGCCGGTCGACACGGTGAAGATCGACAAGAGCTTCGTGCTGGGGATGGGCACGGAGTCCGGGGACGTCGCGGTCGTGCGGGCCATCGTGGAGATGGGTCACACCCTGGGCCTCACGGTGGTCGCGGAGGGCGTCGAGAGCGCCGCGGTGCGCACCGCGCTGGCCGAGATGGGATGCGACGTCGCGCAGGGCTACCTGGTCTCCAAGCCGCTCCCGGTGGGGTGCCTGGAGAGCTGGCTCGACGCCCTCGCCGAGGCAGGGGGTGCCGCGCAGGGAGTCGAGGGCGGCCCTGTACGCTGGTCACCGCCCGCAGAGACGGCTCCCGGTTCCCCCGGGGCGGCCTGATCCGGCGGGAGGACTGGCCCCTTTAGCTCAGTCGGCAGAGCGTCTCCATGGTAAGGAGAAGGTCTACGGTTCGATTCCGTAAAGGGGCTCGGCGAGAGGAGACCGGCGGGGGATCGACCCGCCGGTTTCGTCATGCCGTGGCGGTGTAGCTCAGGTGGCAGAGCAAGCGGCTCATAATCGCTGTGTCGCCGGTTCAAGTCCGGCCACCGCTACTCAGACAGACGCAGTCGTAGTTCTCGAAAGGACACTCCCATGGCGGCAACCGATGTGCGCCCGAAGATCACGCTCGCGTGCGAGGAGTGCAAGAACCGTAACTACATCACGCGCAAGAACCGTCGGAACGACCCCGACCGGCTCACGCTGAAGAAGTTCTGCCCGCACTGCGGCACGCACCGCGGGCACCGCGAGACCCGCTAGGAGCGGGCCGCCCCGTGGCTCTCGACGCGTCCTTCGTCGGTCGCACCTGGCCGCCCCGCACCTACCGGGTCGGAGCGGAGAAGGTCCGTGAGTTCGCCCGGGCCGTAGGTGCGACCGATCCGGTCCACACCGACGCCGAGGCCGCGCGGGCGGCGGGGCACGACGACGTCGTCGCCCCGCCCACCTTCCCGGTGGTGTTCACCTGGGAGGCGACCCGCGAGGTCGTCGACGACCCGGAGCTCGGCCTCGACTTCACCCGTGTCGTCCACCGCGACCAGGCCTTCGAGCTGCACCGGCCGGTCGTCGCGGGCGACGTCCTGACGACCGTCGTGAGCGTCGCCGAGATCAAGGAGCTCGCGGGCAACGACGTCGTGACCTTCCGCTGCGACGTCACCGACCCCGACGGCGGGCCGGTGCTCGTCAGCACCGCCACCCTCGTGGGGCGCGCCGGGGAGGACGCGTGAGCCTGCCGGCGGTCGCCGTCGGCGACGCGCTCGACGGGCACGAGGTCACGCTCACCCGGGCGGACCTGGTCCGTTACGCGGGCGCCTCGGGCGACCTCAACCCCATCCACTGGAGCGAGCGCACCGCCACCGCGGTCGGCCTGCCCGGCGTCATCGCCCACGGGATGCTGACGATGGCGCTCGCGGCCCAGTTCGTCGCGGACTGGGCGGGCGACCCTGCCGCCGTGCGCTCGTTCTCCACCCGCTTCACCCGCCCCGTGGTCGTCCCGGACGACGACGCGGGCGCCACGGTGACCCTCGGTGCCACCGTGAAGGCCGTCGACGACGACGGCGCGGTGACCCTCGGTGTCACCGCCCTCGGCCCGGACGGCAGGGCCGTCCTGGGCAAGGCCGTCGCGGTCGTCCGCGCCCGCTAGGGCGTCCTCACCCCTCGATACCCCTCGGTGCCGTCCGCCAGGGCCGACACCACGGCGCGCGAGAGCCCGGCCGAGCCCGCCGCGTTCGGGTGGAACGGGAATGCCGGCGCGAGCGGGACGAGCCCCTCGACCCACCGCACACCCGGCGCCTGGCAGAAGTCGTGGCCGATCGAGGGGGTGGCGGTGTCCACGTACACCGCACCGCCCTCGTCGGCCGCACGCTCGAGGCCGCCGTTCAGCGTCGTGAGGACACCCCGCAGGTAGGTGAGGTCCGCGGGGGCGATCGGCACCAGCGGGTAGCAGCCCGCGCCCGACGCCGGCAGCAGGGACGGGTAGCCCACCACCGCCACCGTCGCGCCGGGAGCGCGCCGGTGCACCTCACGGAGCACCGACGCCAGCGTCGGGCCGAGGTCGGCGACGCGTTCCCGCAGCCGGTCGACCCCGCCCGCGGTGAAGCGGTCGCGGCACGGCGACCCGAACGGCAGGGCCGACAGACACGCGCGGACGATCTCGGCGAAGCCGATGTCGTTGCCGCCGATCCCGATCGTCACGAGCCGGGTGCCGGCGCCGAGCGCGTCGTACTGCGGCGGGTTGGTCCCGGAGTCCGTGCGCTGTGCCGTGGCGAACGCCGCCGCCGTCGCGCCGGAGCAGCTCACGTCGGTGAGGTCCGTGCCGAGCCGCTCCGCGACCAGGTGCGGATAGTCGTTCCGCGACCGGAAGCAGCCGACGGGCGCGCCCGCGTTCGTCCCGGTCAGGGGAGCGGCGGTGTACGAGTCACCGAGCGCCACGTAGGACGCGGACGGGGGGTCGGCCTCCCGCGCGGTCGCGGGCGCCGCCGTGGCGACCACCAGGCCCGCGGCCACGAATCCGACCAGCACCGACCGCCACGACCACCGCACCCGCGCTCCGCCCGCCGACCTGCCCCGACCCGTCGTCCGGGAACGAGGATCTCAGGACATCTCGGCCAGCAGATCGGCCATCCGGCTGACCCCGGCGCGCAGGTCGTCGTCGCCGAGCGCGTAGGAGAGCCGGAAGTAGCCCGGCGTGCCGAAGGCCTCGCCCGGGACCACCGCGACCTCGGCGTGCTCGAGGATCGCCGCCGCCAGGTCGACCGAGGTCTTCGGGCGCTCCCCGCGCAGCTCCCGGCCCAGGAGCCCCTGGACGTCCGCGTACACGTAGAAGGCGCCCCGCGGCGTCGGGCAGTCGACGCCGTCGATGGCCGAGAGCATCTCGACGATCGTGCGGCGGCGCCGGTCGAACGCGGCCCGCATCTCCGCGACCGCGTCGAGGGACCCGGTGACGGCGGCCAGGGCGGCGCGCTGCGCCACGTTGCAGACGTTCGAGGTGATGTGGGACTGCATGTTCGCGGCGGCCTTGATGACGTCGGTCGGCCCGATCAGCCAGCCCACCCGCCAGCCGGTCATCGCGTAGGTCTTCGCCACGCCGTTGACCACGATGCAGCGGTCGGCGATCTCGGGGACGGCCACCGGCATCGACACGTGCTCGGCGCCGTCGTAGACCAGGTGCTCGTAGATCTCGTCGGCGATCACCCAGATCCCGTGCTCCGCGGCCCAGCGCCCGACCGCCTCGACGAGCTCGCGGGGGGCGACGGCACCGGTCGGGTTGGACGGCGAGCACCACAGCAGCACCTTCGTGCGCGCGGTGCGGGCGGCCTCGAGGGACTCGACGGTCGGGAGGAAGCCGGTGGAGGCGTCGGTGTCGACCTGGACCGGGTTCCCGCCGGCCATGCGGGCCGCCTCGGGGTAGGTGGTCCAGAACGGCGCCGGGAGCAGGATCTCGTCGCCCGGGTCCACGATCGTCGCGAATGCCTCGAACACGGCCTGCTTGCCGCCGTTGGTGATGAGCACCTGCGAGGCGGCGACCTCCCAGCCGGAGTCGCGCAGCGTCTTGGCGGCGACGGCCTCGCGGAGCTCAGGCAGGCCGCCGGCGGGGGTGTAGCGGTGGTTCTTCGGGTCGCTGCAGGCCGCGATCGCGGCGTCGACCACGGGCTGCGGGGTCGGGAAGTCGGGCTCGCCCGCGCCGAAGCCGATCACCGGACGTCCGGCGGCCTTGAGCGCCTTCGCCTTCGCATCCACGGCCAGCGTCGCCGACTCCGCGATCCCCCCGATGCGCTCGGAGATGCGCCGGTCGGTGGCGGCGGGAGAGAGGCCTCCCGGTGGCGTCGAGCTGGACGAGGACGTGACTGCGGTCATGTCATGGGATTCTCCCACGCGGGCGCACGCCGTTTCCCGCGGGAGGTCGCGCGGCCCGGTGGGTGCGCACGGGCGCGTCCGGCTGCGCCCGGGGCCGTCGGAACCGGGGTGACGGGGTGCCGTAGCATGGACGTCGAAGGGCGTTCAGTCCTCGGTTCGGCGTGTGTACGTCCGGTCCGGGTCCTCCTCGCCCGGCGGCCCCCGACGGGCCGCCACAGGGGCGTAGCTCAATTGGCAGAGCAGCGGTCTCCAAAACCGCAGGTTGCAGGTTCAAGTCCTGTCGCCCCTGCAGTGCGACGGTGCAGGAATGCAGACGGCGCCCGGTGCCGGCCGCCGAGCGTTCCGCGGACGGGTGGTCGGGTGAGGACGGAACAGTGAGCGAGGAGCGCAGCGGCCGGGGGGCCAATCGGCCCGACGGCGACGACGCGCGTGCCGACGCCCGTCCCACCACGGCCGCCGGCCGGCGCCGACGGGGCGCCGCGGACGCGGACGGCGGGACCGGATCGGTCGCCACGAAGGGCGGCGCGACCCCGTCGCGGGACGGACGTCCCTCGGGCTCCGAGGGATCGGTCGTCGCACGGCTGCGCCGCTTCCTGCGGGAGGTCGTCGCCGAGCTCCGCAAGGTCCACTGGCCCACCCGCCGGCAGATCGTCGTGTACACGGCGGTCGTCCTGGTCTTCGTGGCCTTCATGGTCACGCTGGTCGGGTTGCTCGACGTCGGGTTCCAGAAGCTGACCTTCACGCTGTTCGGCTGACCGCCCGCCCACCGGCCGCGGCCGGTACCGAGCGCGGCGACCTGCCGTGCACCCGAAGGAAGTGAGAGTAGAAGTGACCTCCGCAGACGTTCCCGCCACCGGGCCCGAGGGCGGCGAGCCCGAGCTCGTGGGCGAGGCCCGCACGCGCGGCGTGATCGTGCGCGAGGGCTCCGACCTCAGCACCGAGGAGGCCCCGGCCACCCTCGACGACGCCGAGGTCGCCCGGGCCGCCAGGCAGGCCCGCGAGGAGGGCGACGTCCCCGAGGGCGACGACGAGGTCGACCCGGAGGCCGACCTCGCCGCGGCTCGCGAGGCCCTCGGGGGGACCCCCGAGGAGGAGCCCGAGGACCTGCCGTCGCAGGCTGCAGGCACCGGTGACCAGGCCGTCGTCGAGGCCGAGGGCGCCCCCGTCGTGGTGCCGACCGAGCCCGCCGAGCCGGAGGAGCCCGAGGACCCGGTCGCGGCCCTCAAGGAGTCGCTGCGCCTCGCCCCCGGCGACTGGTACGTCGTGCACTCCTACGCCGGCTACGAGAACAAGGTGAAGACGAACCTCGAGACGCGCGTGCAGACGCTCGACGTCGAGGACTTCATCTTCCAGGTCGAGGTGCCCACCGAGGAGGTCACCGAGATCAAGAACGGGCAGCGCAAGCAGGTCCAGCGCAAGGTGCTGCCCGGCTACATCCTGGTGCGGATGGACCTCAACGACGCCTCGTGGAGCGCCGTGCGCAACACGCCCGGCGTCACCGGGTTCGTCGGGGCGACGTCGCGGCCCTCGCCGCTGACCCTCGACGAGGTCGTCAAGTTCCTGCTCCCGCGCCAGGAGGCCCCGGCCAAGAAGGCCAAGGGCACCGAGAGCGCCGCCGCCGCGGACGGCTCGACCCGCGGCCCGGCGCCGGTGGAGGTCGACTTCGAGGTGGGCGAGTCGGTGACCGTCATGGACGGGCCGTTCGCGACGCTGCCGGCGAGCATCTCCGAGGTCAACGTCGACGCCCAGAAGGTCAAGGTCCTGGTGTCGATCTTCGGCCGCGAGACCCCGGTGGAGCTCGGCTTCAACCAGGTGTCGAAGATTTAGTCGTCCGCGCGGGAGTCCGGTCCCGTGCGGCGAGTCCCGATGGATATGTGAGGAAGTCCCAGGAATGCCCCCGAAGAAGAGGCGACTGTCCGCGGTCGTCAAGCTGCAGATCAAGGCGGGCGCGGCCACGCCGGCCCCGCCGGTCGGCCCCGCGCTGGGTCAGCACGGCGTCAACATCATGGAGTTCTGCAAGGCCTACAACGCCGCCACCGAGGCGCAGCGCGGTCAGGTCGTGCCGGTCGAGATCTCGATCTACGAGGACCGCTCCTTCACCTTCGCGCTGAAGACGCCGCCGGCCGCGAAGCTGCTCCTCGCCGCTGCGGGGATCCAGTCCGGCAGCCCGACGCCGCACACCAAGAAGGTCGGCTCGGTCACCGACGCCCAGGTCCGCGAGATCGCGCAGACCAAGATGGCCGACCTCAACGCGAACGACCTCGACCAGGCCGCGAAGATCATCGCCGGGACCGCCCGGTCGATGGGCCTGACCGTCTCCGGCTGAGACCACCCGCCGGAATCCCGTGGGAGGGCGTGCGCCGCCCGTCACCACACCTGATCCACTTCCGTACGAAGGACAGAGCATGAAGCGCAGCAAGGCCTACCGTCAGGCCGCCGAGCTGATCGACGAGGAGCACCTCTACGCGCCCCTCGAGGCGGTCGAGCTCGCGAAGAAGACCTCCTCCACGAAGATGGACGCCACCGTCGAGGTCGCCATGCGGCTCGGGGTCGACCCCCGCAAGGCCGACCAGATGGTCCGCGGGACGATCAACCTCCCGCACGGCACCGGCAAGACCGCCCGGGTGATCGTGTTCGCCACCGGTGACAAGGCCGCCGAGGCCGAGGCCGCCGGTGCCGACGTGGTGGGGTCGGACGACCTCATCGAGCGCATCCAGGGCGGCTGGCTCGAGTTCGACGCCGCCGTGGCCGCGCCGGACCAGATGGCCAAGGTCGGTCGCGTCGCCCGCATCCTGGGCCCGCGCGGCCTGATGCCGAACCCGAAGACCGGCACGGTCACCCCGGACGTGACCCGTGCCGTGTCCGACATCAAGGGCGGCAAGGTCAACTTCCGCGTGGACAAGCAGGCCAACCTGCACCTGGTGATCGGGAAGGCCAGCTTCGACGCCGAGAAGCTCGTCGAGAACTACGGGGCTGCTCTCGACGAGATCCTCCGGGCGAAGCCGTCCGCCGCGAAGGGGCGCTACGTCAAGAAGATCACCGTGACGACGACGATGGGCCCCGGCATCCCGGTCGACCCGAACCGCACGCGGAACCTCACCTCCACCGAGGCCTGAGTCCCTCCGCACCCGTCGTCGGCCCGGGTCACCCCGCTCGTCGGGGTGCCCCGGGCCGTCGCGTATCCTGGACAAGACACCCCGGCGGGTACGCCCGCCGGCATCGTCACCGAGTTCCACCCGAGACCGTCGGTCTCCTCCCCGGCTCCGACCGAGGAGGGCGAAGGTCCGCTCCGGCGGACGGCCCACGCAGGAGGACGAGGCAGCGATGAGCTGCGGGCCCCGGCCCGCCTCGACATCGAGCCCCGTGCGCCTGCGCACGGGGCTTTCTTCGTTCTCGGGGGAGCCACCCGTCCGAACGCCCGAGTGAGGAGAGGAGGCGCGGATGGCTGAACGTGCACCGGCCGCCGAAAAGGTGGCCGCCGTCGCCGAGATCGCCGCGGAGTTCCGCGACGCCTCGGCCATGGTCGTCACCGAGTACCGGGGCCTGTCGATGAAGCAGATCACGCAGCTGCGTCGTTCGCTGGGTTCCGACGTCAACTACGCCGTCGCGAAGAACACCCTGGTCAAGCGGGCTGCCGCCGACGCCGGGGTCGAGGGACTGGACGACCTGCTCGTCGGTCCGACGGCGATCGCCTTCGTGTCCGGGGAGCCCGTCGACGCCGCCAAGGCGCTGCGCGAGTTCCAGAAGGACAACAAGGCCCTCGTCGTCAAGGGCGGCTACATGGAGGGGCGCCCCCTCTCCGCCGCCGAGATCGACAAGCTGGCCGACCTGGAGTCCCGCGAGGTCCTGCTGGCGAAGCTCGCCGGCGCCATGAAGGGCAACCTCGCCAAGGCCGCCGGCCTGTTCAACGCCCCGGCCTCGCAGATCGCCCGCCTGGCCCAGGCCCTGCAGGACAAGCGCGCGGCCGAAGGCAGCGGGAGCACCGAGGAGGCCGTCGCCGCGGTCGAGTCGGCCGACGCCGCCGCTGCCGAGTCCTGATCCCCGACACCACCCCCTGAACGAAGAAAGAGGGACGCCACCATGGCGAAGCTTTCCACCGACGAGCTGCTCGACGCCTTCAAGGACATGACGCTGCTCGAGCTCTCGGAGTTCGTGAAGAAGTTCGAGGACACCTTCGAGGTCACCGCCGCCGCGCCGGTCGCCGCCGCCGCGCCCGCCGCCGGTGGTGCCGCCGCCCCGGTCGAGGAGGAGAAGGACGAGTTCAACGTCGTCCTCGAGGCCGCCGGCGACAAGAAGATCCAGGTCATCAAGGTCGTCCGCGAGGTCGTCTCGGGCCTGGGCCTCAAGGAGGCCAAGGAGCTCGTCGAGAGCGCGCCGAAGCCCATCATCGAGGGTGTCGCCAAGGAGGCCGCCGAGGCCGCCAAGGCGAAGCTCGAGGAGGCCGGCGCCAAGGTCAGCCTCAGCTGATCCGAGCGCTCGGTACGGCGCCCGTCCCCGTCGGGGGTGGTCGCGCCGTCACCGCCACGACGGGGCGGGGTCCACACGGACCCCGCCCCGTCGTCGTTCCTGGACCATTCGGACCAGAGCATTCCGGGGTGCGTTCGCCCGGATGCCCCGAACCCGGCACGGCCGTACGGAGAGGTATCCCTGACGGGTGACCGGGGTTACCCGTCCAGTAACCTCCCGTCGCGCAGGTCGTTGTCGCTGTGATGCCCGACTCCTCGGGCCGTCGCGCCGTAATCGGGCGCACACCTCGGATGGGCCGTGGGAACCACGGTCGGTCCGTGACACGGCGAGGTTCGGACACCAGGGCCGGGAGGAACGCAATGGGTGGCGTCGAGGTCGGGATCAAGAACCTCTCGAAGTCCTTCGGGAGCTCGAACATCTGGTCCGACGTGACGCTGACGCTGCCGGCGGGCGAGGTCAGTGTCCTGCTGGGACCGTCGGGTACCGG
The DNA here is from genome assembly GCF_030269685.1 of Actinomycetospora sp. NBRC 106378. Classification (GTDB taxonomy): domain Bacteria; phylum Actinomycetota; class Actinomycetes; order Mycobacteriales; family Pseudonocardiaceae; genus Actinomycetospora. The sequence goes on along the minus strand of NZ_BSTT01000001.1, from coordinate 465,365 downwards.
TAAGTCGGTCCTGCTGAAGTCGATCATCGGTCTCCTGAAGCCCGAGAAGGGCTCGATCTTCATTCACGACACCGACCTCGTGCGGTGCTCGGAGTCGCGGCTCTACGAGATTCGCAAGCTGTTCGGGGTGCTGTTCCAGGACGGCGCGCTGTTCGGGTCGATGAACCTCTACGACAACATCGCGTTCCCGTTGCGTGAGCACACCCGCAAGGGCGAGTCCGAGATCAAGGACATCGTCATGGAGAAGCTCGACCTGGTGGGTCTGAGCGGCGCCGAGGACAAGCTCCCCGGCGAGATCTCCGGCGGGATGAAGAAGCGCGCCGGCCTGGCCCGTGCGCTGGTGCTCGACCCCGAGATCATCCTGGTCGACGAGCCGGACTCCGGTCTGGACCCGGTGCGCACGGCCTACCTCAACCAGCTCATCGTCGACCTGAACACCCAGCTCGACGCGACGATCCTGATCGTCACCCACCACCTGGGCACCGCCCGGTCGCTGCCCGACAACATCGGCATGCTGTTCCGGAAGAACCTGGTGATGTTCGGCCCGCGCGAGGTGCTGCTGACCTCCGAGGAGCCCGTGGTCCAGCAGTTCCTGCAGGGTCGCCGGATCGGCCCCATCGGCATGTCCGAGGAGAAGGACTCCGCCCAGATGGAGGCGGAGATGGCCGAGCTGAAGAAGCAGGGCGGCTCCGCGGAGTCCGAGGAGTCGTTCATCGACCCGCAGCTGCTGCCGACCGAGGGCCTCGGTGAGCGCAAGGCGGTGCAGCGCCGCAAGGACCGGGTCATGCAGATCCTCCACACCCTCCCGGAGAAGGCGCAGACGGCGATCCTCGAGTCGCTGACCGAGGAGGACATGGAGCGCTACGGGATCTCGCGCGACCAGGACCGCACGGAACTGATCGAGCTCACGCGCGACAACCCGCCGGAGGACGCCGACCCGTTCGGCTACCAGGCGATGGAGGAGAACGAGACCGAGTCGATGGTCGAGGGCTCCCCCGAGGGCAAGAGCGGCGAGCCCGGCTCGGGTGACCCCGACGGCGACGCGGAGGCCCGCAAGGCCCCGCCGGAGCCCCCGGAGTCCGACGAGCCCCTGGTCGGCGTCCCGGTCGACGACTACGCCGGCGGCACGGTCGTGCTCCCGCAGGCCGGTGAGCACACCAAGTCCGAGGAGGAGAAGGCCGACGAGAGCGGCAACGCCCCCGAGGACGCGTCCGGCTCGAGCTCGGAGATGACCGAGACGGCCGAGGACGAGACCGGGACCGACCCGGACAAGGACGCCTCCGACGCCTCCGACGCCGACGACGAGCAGCGCACCGAGCAGATTCCGGTCGCCCGGCAGCAGGACCAGCAGCAGGACCAGCAGCAGGACCAGCAGCAGGAGCAGTCGTCGCGCGGGGACGAGCGCGGCGGCTGGGCGGCATCGACCGGGGACGGCTCCGGACAGGGTGACGGCGGCCAGGCGGCCGGCGGCACGGGGCAGGCGTCGTCGGGACGGTCGGGCCAGCGCTCCGAGGGCGGCCTGCGCCGACTCTTCCGCCGGAGCGACTCGTGACCTCGCGCATCACCGCCGGGCGCTTCCCCGGCGCCGGGGCCCTGTCGGCCACCGGCAAGCTGTTCGCCCTCGGTCTGGACATCCTGGTCGGCATCTTCCAGCGGCCGTTCCAGACCAAGGAGTTCATCGAGCAGTGCTGGTTCATCTCGCGGGTGTGCATCCTGCCCGCGGCACTGGTCTCGATCTCGTTCGGTTCGGTCATTTCGCTGCAGCTGGGATCGCTGATCCGGCAGTTCGGCGCCCAGTCGTTCTCCGGCGCCGCCAGCACCCTCGCGGTGATCCAGCAGGCCGCACCGGTCATCTGCGCCCTGCTGGTGGCGGGCGCCGGTGGTTCGGCGGTCTGCGCGGACCTCGGCGCCCGCACCATCCGTGAGGAGATCGACGCGATGGAGGTGCTGGGCATCAACCCCATCCAGCGCCTCGTCGTCCCCCGCGTCCTCGCCGCGATCCTGGTCTCGGCGCTGCTCTTCGGTCTCGTCTCGATCGTCGGCGTCGCCGGCGGCTACTACTTCAACGTGGTCCTGCAGGGCGTCACCCCGGGCGCCTACATCCAGGGCTTCTCGGCACTGTCGAAGCCCAGCGACGTGCTGGTCGGCTTCATCAAGGCGGCCCTGTTCGGCCTCGCCGCCGGCATCGTCGCGGCCTACCGGGGGCTGAACCCCTCCGGTGGCCCGAAGGGCGTGGGGGACGCGGTCAACCAGGCCGTGGTCATCACGTTCATCCTCCTGTTCGCGATCAACGTGATCGTGACGGCCGTGTACCTGAACCTCGTCCCACCGAACAAGTTCTAGGCACGGACCACCTCATGCGGCTCGCTCCCCACCCAGCCGGAGACACATCACGATGGCAGTGATCACGCGTCGCGCCCGCGCGCTCGTGGACGCCCCCCTGGGCGTTCTCGACACGATGGGGGACCAGGCGGCGTTCTTCGCGAAGACGATCGGTTGGATTCCCCGCACCCTGCGCCGCTACAAGCGCGAGGTGCTGCGCCTGCTCACCGAGGTCGCCTTCGGCTCCGGCGCGCTCGCCCTCATCGGGGGCACCGTCGTCATCGTCGCGACCCTGACGTTCTTCACCGGGTCCGTCGTCGGTCTGCAGAGCTACTCGGCGCTGAACCAGATCGGCACCTCGGCCTTCTCCGGCTTCGTGACGGCGTACTTCAACACCCGTGAGGTGGCACCGCTGGTCGGGGCGCTGGCGCTGTCGGCCACGGTCGGCGCCGGCTTCACGGCCCAGCTCGGCGCGCAGCGGGTGTCCGAGGAGATCGACGCGCTGGAGGTCATGGCGGTGCCGTCGCTGCCGTTCCTCGTGACCTCGCGCGTCATCGCCGGCTTCATCGCGGTCATCCCGCTCTACGTGATCGGCCTGGTCGCCTCGTACCTCGCGTCCCGGCTGCTGGTGACGAACTTCTACACGCAGTCCTCGGGCACCTACGACCACTACTTCAACCTGTTCCTGCCGCCCGAGGACGTCGTCTACTCGTTCGCCAAGGTCCTGGTCTTCGCCTTCGCGATCATCCTGATCCACTGCTACTACGGCTACAACGCCGGCGGCGGGCCCGCCGGCGTCGGCGTGGCGGTCGGCAACGCGGTGCGGAACTCGATCGTCGTCTTCACCGTCCTGGACAACCTGCTCACCCTCGCCATCTGGGGCACCACGACGTCGGTCCGGATCGCCGGATGACCGCGCCGACGAAGGACCTCCGCCCGCCGCTGTCCTCGACCCGCCGCCGGCTCTACGGGGTGGCGCTGCTGCTGATCATCGCGCTCGTGGTCGGGCTCTGCCTGGCGCAGTTCAACAAGGTGTTCAAGCCCGTCGAGATGGTGACGCTGCAGACCGACACGGTCGGCAACCAGCTCTCGAAGCAGGGCGACGTCAAGGTCCGCGGCGTGATCGTCGGCGAGATCCGGTCGGTCTCCTCGGACGGGCAGAAGGCCACCGTCGAGATGGCGATGGACCCGGACGCGCTGACCGCGATCCCCAGCAACGTCACGGCCCGCCTCATCCCGAAGACGCTGTTCGGTGAGCGCTACGTGTCGCTCGAGATCCCGCCGAACCCGACGCCGCGACGCCTGCAGGGCGGCGACCTCATCGGCGAGGACCGGTCGCAGAACGCCGTCGAGACCGAGCAGGTGCTGAACAACCTGCTCCCGGTCATCCAGGCGGTCGAGCCGCAGAAGCTCTCCGACACCCTCGGCGCGATCTCCATGGCCCTCTCCGGCCGGGGCACGCAGACCGGTCAGACCCTGGTGCAGCTCAACCAGTTCCTCACCGGGATCAACCCGTCGCTGCCCGACCTCATCAACGACCTGCGCCTGCTGGCCCCGACCGCGGACATCTACAACGCCGCGCTGCCGGACCTGCTCTCCGCCCTGGACAACCTCGTGACGACGAGCCGCACGCTCGTCCAGGAGCGCGCGGCCTTCGAGTCGACGTTCCGGTCGGTCACCTCGGCCTCGGACGTGACGACGACGTTCCTCGCGGCGAACCGCGCGAACATCATCGAGCTCGCGGCCCGGTCGTACCCGGTGCTGGACCTCCTGCGCCGCTACAGCCCCGAGTTCCCGTGCCTGTTCCAGCAGCTCACGGACCTCACCCCGAAGATCAACGACGTCCTCAAGCCGGACACCGGCATCCAGATCGCCGCGGAGATCGTCATCGACCGCGGCAAGTACGTGCCGAGCGACTCCCCGGCCTATCGGGACACCCGCGGGCCGCGCTGCTACATCGTGAACGGCAAGGCCCCCCAGTACCCGCCGGGCGGACCGTTCGCGGACGGGTCGTTCGCCCCGCCGGCGGCGAGCAACGCGGACATGGCCAACACCGGCGGTGACAACGGTGGGGTGCAGACGCGGGTCGCGACGCCGCAGAGCACCGGCGGCGACACCCCCGGCACCAGCACGGCGCCCGCGCCCACCGCGGGGCAGGGGGCCGCGCGGATCGACGCCGCGAACATCGGTCTGCCGAACACGCCCAACTCGCCGGAGGAACGCAGCCTCGTGACCGAGCTGACCGCGATGCAGATGGGCGTCGCCCCGTCCCAGGTGCCTGCGTTCGCGCCCTACCTGACCGGCGCGACGATGCGCGGCACCACGGTGGAGCTCCGATGAGGGGCGTGGTCGCCCCGCTGGTGAAGCTGGGCATCTTCGCGATCGTCACCGTGCTGTCGGTGGTGCTCCTCCTGGGCACCATCCAGAACAACTTCTTCGCCTCGACCGAGACCTACAAGGCCCGGTTCACCGACGCGTCCGGCCTGATCTCCGGCAGCGACGTGCGGATCGCGGGCGTCCGGGTCGGTCGCGTGTCCGACGTCCAGGTGGTCGACCGGTCGGTCGCGGAGGTGTCGTTCACCGTCGAGGACACCCGGAAGCTCCCGATCGGTGCCCGGTACGCGATCAAGTACCAGAACCTCGTCGGGCAGCGGTACCTGGACATCCAGCGCGGCAACGGCCCGATGAACCAGTACCTCCAGCCCGACGGCGTGGTGCCGGTGACGCAGACCCAGCCGCCGCTCAACCTCACGGTGGTCTTCAACGGCTTCAAGCCGCTGTTCCAGGCACTCAGCCCGGACGACGTCAACAAGCTGTCCTTCGAGATCATCCAGGTGCTGCAGGGCGAGAGCGGGAACATCAACCAGCTGCTCGCCAGCACCGCCTCCCTGACCTCGACGATCGCCGACCGCGACGCCGTCATCGGACGGGTCATCGACAACCTGAACCTGACGCTCGACACCGTGAACGCCCGCGACGACAAGCTCTCGAGCCTCATCGTGTCGCTGCAGCAGCTGGTGAGCGGCCTCGCCCAGGACCGGGTGGCCATCGGCTCCACGCTGCAGCCGATCGCCGACCTCACGCAGGTCACGGCCGGATTCCTCGCCGACGCCCGTCCCCCGCTGCGCGACGACATCGTCAAGCTCGGGCAGGAGGCCGACATCCTCAACCGCAACCGGGGCCTCGTGCAGAACGCGCTGCGGAACATCCCGCAGAAGGCCAACAACTTCGGCCGGGCCGGCAGCTACGGGTCCTGGTTCAACTTCTACCTGTGCCAGGCGGGGGTGCGCATCGACACGACCCTGCCCGGGCCGGTCCAGCTCCCGATCCCCAACCCGCTCCAGATCGACCTGCCGGTCGGCGTGATCAGCGATGCGGCGCGGTGCTCGGGATGAGGAGGCTGAAGCCGTTCCGCAAGCGGAACCCCATCGTCATCGGCGCCGTGAGCCTGCTCGTCCTCGTGCTGCTCGTCCTCGCGTCGCTGAACATCCGCGACCTGCCCCTAATCGGGCAGGGGGCGACCTACACCGCCCGCTTCGGGGAGGCGGCGGGGGTCCAGCCCGACGACGACGTCCGGATCGCGGGCATCCGCGTCGGCTCGGTCACCGACGTCGCGCTCGACGGCAACGACGTGGTCATCTCGTTCAAGGCGCCGGACGCCTGGATCGGTGACCAGACCCGCGCCTCGATCGAGATCAAGACGCTGCTGGGGCAGAAGTACATCGCGCTCGACCCGGAGGGCTCCCAGCCGCTGGACCCGGACGTGTCGATCCCGCGGAGCCGCACCACGGCGCCCTTCGACGTCATCCAGGCGTTCTCCGACCTCACCACCACGGTGGAGGGGCTCAACACCGACCAGCTCGGCGAGAGCCTGAACACGCTGTCGCAGACCCTCGACGGGTCGGCCGGCCCGATCCGGCCCGCCCTCGACGGCCTCTCCCGGCTGTCGCGGACGATCTCGTCCCGGGACCAGCAGCTCGCGAAGCTCCTGGCGAACACCCGGGCGACGACGCAGGTGCTGGCGGACCGCAACCGCGACGTCGAGGTGCTCATCCAGAACGGCAACCTGCTGCTCGGTGAGCTGCGCAGCCGCAAGGCCGCGATCGACGATCTGCTCAACGGCACGATCGCGTTGTCGAACCAGCTCCGCGGGCTCGTGGCGGACAACCGGGCGACGCTCGGTCCGACGCTGGACAGCCTGAACGGCGTCCTGACGACGCTGCAGCAGAACTCGGCGAACCTCGAGAACGGCATCCGCCTGCTCGCGCCGTTCGTGCGGGTGTTCGCGAACGTGGTCGGCAACGGCCGCTGGTTCGACGCCTACATCTGCAACCTGGACCCGCCGGGCGACCTCGGCTGCAACCCGAACGACACCGCGGCCCAGCAGCAGTTCGTGGGCGGCCTGCTCGGCGGGCTGACCAACCCGAACCCGGCCGCGATCACGAACGCGGTGAACCAGCTCGGCGGCCCGCTGCTGCAGGCCGGCCAGGCGTCGGGGGTCAACCTGAACACGCTGTTCCCGGGCGGGATCCCGCTCATCAACCCGGCGGCGGTCGGCCAGGCACCCACGGCCCAGGCGCCGGCCCAGGCCCCGGCCCAGCCCCAGCAGCCGACCCAGGGAGGGGGCTGACCCGTGACCACGCGCATCACGACGCTGTTCGACAGCTTCGCCCGGACCCTGGCGATCGTCCTGATCGTCGCGCTCGTGGCGACCGGCGGGCTCTGGTACGCGCTGCAGCGCGGGAGCTCCCGGACGATCACCGCCTACTTCACGAGCGTGGTCGGCCTCTACACCAAGAACACGGTCGACGTGAACGGTGTCCCGGTCGGCACCGTCGAGGACATCACGCCGATGGGCAACGTGGTCCGCGTCGAGCTCAAGGTCGACAACCGGGTGCCGATCGCGGCCGACGCCAAGGCCGTCATCGTCGCCCCGACCCTGGTCTCGGACCGCTACGTCCAGCTCGGCCCGAACTACACCGGCGGGCCGATGATGAACGACGGCGCCGTCATCCCCGTCCAGCGCACCGCGGTGCCGGTCGAGCTCGACCGCGTCTACCAGAGCCTGAACCAGCTCGCGACGTCGCTGGGCCCGAACGGTGCCAACCAGAACGGGGCGCTCAACGGCCTGCTCCGCTCGTCGGCGAACGCCCTCGGCGGGAACGGCGAGGCGATCAAGCAGACGATCACCGAGCTCGCCGGGGCGGTCGGGACGCTCTCGGACAACCGCGGCAACCTGTTCGCCACGGTCGACAACCTCGGCGTCTTCACCAACATGCTCGCCCGCAACGACGGGCAGGTGCGGCTGCTGAACAACCAGCTCGCCGACATCTCGGGCTTCCTCGCCGCGGAGCGCGGCAACCTCTCCCAGGTCCTCCAGGTGTTGCCGCCCGCCCTCGAGGACGTGGCGTCCTTCGTGCGGGAGAACCGGGACGGCCTGCGGACCGACGTGGGTCAGCTCGCGAGCATCACCGACATCCTGGTGCGCCAGAGCCGGGCACTCGCCGAGGTCACCGACGTCGCCCCGCTGGCCCTGGGCAACCTCACGAACTCGTTCAACGCCAGCTCGGACACGCTCGACGTGCGGCCGGTGCTGGCGCCCGGGCTCGGCCTGCCGCCGATCAGTCGCGAGCAGCTCCTCTGCTCGCTGCTCGGGGGCGGCCTCCTGCCCAACCTCCCGGCAGGGACGCCGCTCCCGCCGCTCCTGCTCGCCGGGCAGGTGCAGTGCGCCACGCAGTCGCAGGCCGGCGTGACCGCGCTCAACAACGCGCTCCAGCCGTTCCAGCAGCTGGCGGCGCTCCTCGACCAGAACAGGGTGGTCGCGCCGCTCGCGGCCAACACGCTCGGCAACGCCACGCAGCTGCTCGGTGAGCGCCAGGCGTCCCAGGACCAGACCGCGCCGACGGCGCCCGGTCAGGGCCTCATCTCCGCTCTCTCGGGAGGAGGACGGTGACCACCACGTCTCGCATCCGCCGGGCCTGGCAGCTCGCGGTCGTCGCGCTGGTCGCGGCGGTGGGCCTCTCGGGCTGCGGTCTGCAGTCGATCCAGGAGGTGCCGCTGCCCGGCGGGGCCTCCCTCGGCGACCACCCCTACGACGTGACGGCGCTCTTCACGAACGTCGTCGACCTCGTGCCGAACGCGAGCGTGCGGACGAACGACGTCCCCGTCGGGGTCGTCCGGGAGGTGCGGCTCGCCCCCGACGGCTGGACCGCCGAGGTGACCATGTCGGTCAACGGCGACGTGATGCTCCCGGCCAACGCGATGGCCCGGCTGCGCCAGACCAGCCTCCTCGGCGAGAAGTTCGTCGAGCTGGGCAACCCCGCCATCGGGGCCCCGCAGGGCCGGCTGCAGAGCGGCGCGGTGATCCCGCTGGACCGCAGCGACGTCGGAGCCCAGGTCGAGGAGGTCCTCGGTGCCCTCTCGCTGCTGCTCAACGGCGGCGGTGTGGAGAAGATCCAGACGATCTCCCGGGAGCTGAACAACGCGCTCTCCGGCAACGAGGGCCAGATCCGGGCGCTGCTGGACAACCTCAACGTGTTCGTCGGGACGCTCGACCAGCAGCGCGCCGACATCGTGCGGGCGCTCGACTCGGTGGACCGGCTCGCCAAGACGCTGGCCGACCAGCGGGCGAAGATCGCCAACGTCATCGACAACCTGCAGCCGGGCCTCGACGTGCTCAACCAGCAGCGCGGCCTGCTCGTGGGCACGCTGCAGGCCCTGCAGCGGCTCTCGGTGGTCGGGACGGACGTCATCAACCGGGCCGGTCAGAACACCGTCGCGGACCTGACGGCCCTGCAGCCGATCCTGGGCAACCTGGTCGCCTCCGGCGACGCCCTGCCCGGCTCGCTGCAGATCCTGCTGACGATCCCGTTCGCCGACAACTCCCTGAACGTCATCAAGGGCGACTACGCGAACATCGACGTGACCGTCGAGCTCTCGCTGCAGTCGCTCCTGCAGAACCTGCTCGGGGTCAACCCGGGCACGACGAACATCAACCAGATCCTCGGCCTGCTGCAGAACCGGCAGGGGGCCACGGGTGCCCCGACGATCGCACTCCCCGGCGTCCTGACGTCCGGGACGGGAGCAGGAGCGGGGACGCCGACGACGGCCGGCACCGGCACGACCACGACGACGGGCACGGGATCCACCGGGACCGCGGGCGGCACCACCGGGACCCAGGGCGAGGGCAACTGACATGACGAAGAAGATCCGGAACCTGCTGATCCTCTTCGTCGTCCTCTCGGTCGTCGGGATCGGCTACATCGCCTTCCGGTACGTCGGGGCGGACTCCCTCATCGGGCTCGGGCCGTACACGGTCAAGGTCGAGATGAAGGACTCCGGCGGCATCTTCCCGAAGGCGTCGGTGAGCTACCGCGGCGTCGAGATCGGCAAGGTCGGCGACATGCGGATCACGCCGACCGGCCTCGAGGTCGACCTCGAGATCGAGAAGGACAGCCCGGACGTCCCGGCGTCGGCCGTCGCCGTGATCGCCAACCGCTCGGCGGTCGGCGAGCAGTACGTCGACCTGCAGCCGCCGCGCGACGGCGGGCCCTATCTCGAGGACGGGTCCGTCATCCCGGTCGACCGGGTGCGCACCCCCACACCCGTCGACGGTCTGCTGGCGAACCTGAACTCGCTCGCGACCTCGGTCCCGCTCCCCGAGCTCCGCACCACGGTCGACGAGCTCTACACCGCCTTCGACCGCACCGGCCCGGACCTGCAGCGCCTGCTCGACAGCTCCAACGCCCTGGTGTCGACGGCGATCCAGCAGCTCCCGCAGACCACCCAGCTGCTCCGGGACGGGCGCGTCGTGCTGGGCACGCAGGCGAGTCTCGGGCCCCAGATCGTGTCGTTCAGCCGCGACCTGAACCTCTTCACGGCGCAGCTCAAGGCCGACGACCCGAACCTCCGTCGGCTGGTCCGGGCCGCCCCACCGGCCGCGCAGCAGCTCGAGGGACTGATCCGGGAGACCGGGCCGGACCTGTCGCGCGTGCTCGCGAACGTGCTGACCACGGTGCGGATCATCCAGCCGCGCCTCCCGGGCGTGGAGCAGCTGCTCGTGACCTACCCGGGCCTGTCCGCGGTGGCGCCCGCCGTGGTGCCCGGCGACGGGCGGGTGCACTTCGGTCTGGTCCTCAACATCGCGGACCCGCCCTACTGCCGTGACGGTTACCTCCAGCCCAACGCCGGCTGGCGGCCCGCGACGGACCAGACCTTCATCCCCATGGACACGCGCGTCTTCTGTGCCCAGGACCAGCCGGTGGACCCGCGCGGGGCGCAGCACACGCCGAACGACGACGGCAGCAAGCGCGGCGGCGTCCGCGACCCGAACCAGTACTACTACTCGCCCGGGAACCCGCCGCCCGGGACGTACCCGAACATCACGCCCGTGCCCGCGACGCCCTACACGCCCGGTCAGCGACCGGCTCCGGCCCCCGGCCAGCGCCAGAACGGGAACCCCGGGTCATCGGCGTCACAGGCCTCGTCGCAGAATGCAGACCAGACCACCGCGTTCTCCGCCACGTCGTCGTCCCCAGCCGACGTCCTGGCGAACTCCGGGCGCGGTGCCCCGCCGATCGTCATCCCGGGTCTGGGCTGACGAACGACCGGCGGGCCTCCCACCCCGAGGAGCTGAGGACCCTGCCCCCCACCGACACGCTCGACAAGCCCGAGGCAGACGGGACGTCGTCGACGCGACGGGGCGTGCGCGCCCCGTCGCAGCGCACGACCGTCCGCGTCCTGGCCGTCCTGACGGTGCTCGCCCTCGCCGCGGCCGTCGCCGCCGGCGTCTACTGGTGGATCGGGTCGCACGGCCCGACCGCGAACCAGGCCCACGACCGTGACGTCGCGGTGGACGCCGCGGAGCAGATCGTGGTCAACATCAACACCGTGCGCCCGCAGACGGTCGACGCCGACCTGCAGGCCGCCCAGACCTCGCTGACCGACCCGATGCTCTCCGAGTACCAGAAGGTCCGCCAGCAGTTCGCCGACAGCCTCAAGAAGGCCCAGGCGTCCGTCGTCGCGACCCCCGCCGGGGCCTCGCTGACGGCCTTCGACGACGACCGGGGCACGGCCTCCGCGATCGTCGCGATCAACGTGACGGCGTCCAGCGCCAACCAGCAGCCCACGCAGAAGCAGCAGCTGTTCCAGGTCGACATGCAGCGCACGCCGGACGGCTGGAAGGCCTCCAAGGCCGCCCCGACCGCGGGCCAGAGCTAGAGGAGGGAGCGTCGATGCCGCCCCGTACCCGCAGCACCACGACGACCACCCCCGCCGGTCGCCGCCCGAAGGTCGCCGGCCTGCGTGCGCCCGGCCGCCGCGGCGTGAGCACCGAGTCGGGCCCCGCGTCCGGCCGGCCGGTCGAGACCGAGCCGGAGGACCCGACCACCCGGGACGCCCCGGTCACCGCGAGCGCGCCCGAGACCGTGGACGCCCCCTCGGGCGCCCCGGTCGACGGCGCCACGGACACCACGACCCCGGACGCCGAGCCGGAGGGTGACGCGCCCGCCGCGACGCCCGCCGTCGGGACGGGCACCGAGTCGGAGGAGCGCGGCGCCGCCGCGCGGCCGACGCCGAAGGCGCGTCGGACCGGCCGGACCATGACGCCGTCGCCGTCCGCACCGGAGCCGTCGCCGCGCCGTGGCGGCGGCACGGCCCTGCTCGAGCGTCCCGCGCCGGGCCGGCGGACCCGGCCGGTGGCCGAGGAGTCCGGGGGCGGGTCCCGCGTCGGGCGGATCGCCGCGGCGGTCACGCGCCCCGTGGCGGGGCTCGGGGCGAACCCCCGCCGCCTGATGACCGTGCTCGCCGTCGTGCTCGTCCTGAGCCTCGGTCTCGGCACCTGGGCCTTCGTCGCCGCGCGGTCCGACCGGGCCGAGGGCACTGCCTACGCCAACGAGGCGGTGGTGAACGTCGCCGGGACGGCCGAGGTCGTCGGCCAGACCCGGCAGGCGATCGAGCAGATCCTGTCCTACGACTTCACCAAGCTCGACGACTCGGTGAACGCGGCGAAGTCGCAGGCGACCGGCTCGTTCGCCTCGGAGTACCTGTCGGTCTTCGAGCAGACGATCCGGAAGCCGGCGACGGACCAGAAGCTGCGCCAGACGGCGACCGTGCTCAACATCGGCGTCCAGCAGCTCTCCTCGGACAACGCCACCCTCCTGGCGCTGGTGCAGTTCACCGCCGAGCGCACGACGAACGGTCAGACCACGAACGCCCCCGGCCTGCTCACCGTGCAGGTGGTCAAGGAGGACGGGCGCTGGAAGATCAGTGAGCTGAAGCCGGTCTGACCCTCCGGTCCCCGGTGCCACGGGCCCGGGAGGCGAACCCCACGATGGGGTCGTCTCCCGGGCCCGTCGTCATGTGCGGGCACTCTGACCTGCGACGGGAGGACCACGACGCGCTCCGGTCGGGCGCGCGTCGGACTTGACGCGAGCGTGGTCACCGGTCACTCTGTTCCCAACGCGAGACCCCCGACGTCCGACCCCGTGGTCGGGCCCGGACCCCCGGTCCGGCCCCCGCAGGCGCGTCACGGTAGGGGGGTGTTCGACACGTGCGCCCACCAGTGGCTAGACTGTCGGATCGCGCTGCCTTGTCGTGTCTTCACGTCACCCGTGAGTACCCCACAGGCCGCGCCGATCGGCCGCCCGGGGCACTGCGCTGCGTCTCGAGCGGACGAAAGCTACTGACAGCGTCAGACAGCGTTGTTCCGGAAGGACGCATCTTGGCAGTTACCCGCGCCACCAGGTCCTCGAACCACCACGCGTCGTTCCCCGGAGCTCCCCTCCGGGTCTCCTTCGCCAAGCTCGACCAGCCGCTGGAGGTCCCCGACCTCCTCGACCTGCAGACCAAGTCCTTCGAGTGGCTGGTCGGCAGTGAGGAGTGGTTCGAGCGCCGCGTGGAAGCGGGCGAGGACACTCCGGTCGGTGGTCTGGAGGAGGTCCTCGCGGAGATTTCTCCGATCGAGGACTTCTCCGGTTCGATGTCGCTGTCCTTCTCCGACCCGCGCTTCGACGAGGTGAAGGCCTCCGTCGAGGAGTGCAAGGACAAGGACATGACCTACTCGGCCCCGCTCTTCGTGACGGCCGAGTTCACCAACAACACCACCGGTGAGATCAAGTCCCAGACGGTCTTCATGGGCGACTTCCCCGTGATGACCGACAAGGGCACGTTCATCATCAACGGCACCGAGCGCGTCGTCGTCTCGCAGCTCGTGCGCTCGCCCGGCGTGTACTTCGACCGCACCGTCGACAAGACGACGGACAAGGACGTCTTCAGCGTCAAGATCATCCCGAGCCGCGGGGCGTGGCTCGAGTTCGACGTCGACAAGCGCGACACGGTCGGTGTCCGCATCGACCGCAAGCGTCGCCAGCCGGTCACCGTGCTGCTGAAGGCCCTCGGGTGGACCACCGAGCAGATCCAGGAGAAGTTCTCCTTCTCCGAGACGCTGCTCGCCACGCTCGAGAAGGACGCCACGGCCGGCCAGGACGAGGCCCTGCTCGACATCTACCGCAAGCTGCGCCCGGGCGAGCCGCCCACGCGCGAGTCGGCGCAGACGCTCCTGGAGAACCTGTTCTTCAAGGACAAGCGCTACGACCTCGCGAAGGTCGGCCGCTACAAGGTCAACAAGAAGCTGGGCCTCGACGTCGAGCCGTCGACCGGCACGCTGACCGAGGACGACATCATCCAGACGATCTCCTACCTCGTGCGCCTGCACGCGGGGGAGACCGAGGTGGCGGCCGAGAACGGCGACACGATCCCGGTCGAGACCGACGACATCGACCACTTCGGCAACCGGCGCCTGCGCACGGTCGGCGAGCTCATCCAGAACCAGATCCGGGTGGGACTCTCGCGCATGGAGCGCGTCGTGCGCGAGCGCATGACGACCCAGGACGTCGAGGCGATCACGCCGCAGACCCTGATCAACATCCGTCCCGTCGTGGCGGCGATCAAGGAGTTCTTCGGTACCTCGCAGCTCTCGCAGTTCATGGACCAGACCAACCCGCTCGCGGGCCTGACGCACAAGCGTCGGCTCTCCGCGCTCGGCCCGGGCGGTCTGTCGCGTGAGCGCGCCGGCATGGAGGTCCGCGACGTCCACCCGTCGCACTACGGCCGCATGTGCCCGATCGAGACCCCGGAGGGCCCGAACATCGGCCTGATCGGGTCGCTGTCGAGCTTCGCGCGGGTCAACCCGTTCGGCTTCATCGAGACGCCGTACCGGAAGGTCGTCGACGGGGTCGTCATCGACCAGATCGACTACCTGACCGCCGACGAGGAGGACCGCTTCGTCGTCGCGCAGGCCAACGCGCCGCTCGACGAGGACGGCCGTTTCCTCGACGACCGCATCCTGGTCCGCCGCAAGGGCGGCGACGTCGACCTCATCGCGCCGACGCGGGTCGACTACATGGACGTCTCGCCGCGCCAGATGGTGTCGGTCGCGACGGCGATGATCCCGTTCCTCGAGCACGACGACGCCAACCGCGCCCTCATGGGCGCGAACATGCAGCGTCAGTCGGTGCCGCTGCTGCGTTCCGAGTCGCCGCTGGTCGGCACCGGGATGGAGCTGCGCGCCGCGGTGGACGCGGGCGACGTCATCGCCGCGGACCGTCCGGGTGTGGTCGAGGAGCTGTGCGCCGACTACATCACGATCATGGACGACGACGGCCAGCGGACGACGCACCGGCTGCACAAGTTCACGCGCTCGAACCAGGGCACGTGCATCAACCAGAAGCCGATCGTCTCCGAGGGCGACCGCGTCGAGGCCCGCCAGGTCCTCGCCGACGGGCCGTGCACCGAGGACGGTGAGATGGCCCTGGGCAAGAACCTGCTCGTGGCGATCATGCCGTGGGAGGGGCACAACTACGAGGACGCGATCATCCTGTCGCAGCGTCTCGTGCAGGACGACGTCCTGACCTCGATCCACATCGAGGAGCACGAGATCGACGCCCGCGACACGAAGCTCGGCGCCGAGGAGATCACCCGGGACATCCCGAACGTCTCCGAGGAGGTCCTCGCCGACCTCGACGAGCGCGGCATCATCCGCATCGGGGCCGAGGTCGCCGACGGCGACATCCTGGTCGGGAAGGTCACGCCCAAGGGCGAGACCGAGCTGACCCCGGAGGAGCGCCTGCTCCGCGCGATCTTCGGTGAGAAGGCGCGCGAGGTCCGCGACACCTCGCTCAAGGTCCCGCACGGTGAGACCGGCAAGGTCATCGGCATCCGCGTGTTCTCGCGCGACGACGACGACGAGCTCCCGCCCGGCGTCAACGAGCTGGTCCGCGTCTACGTGGCCCAGAAGCGCAAGATCTCCGAGGGCGACAAGCTCGCCGGCCGCCACGGGAACAAGGGCGTCATCGGCAAGATCCTGCCGGTCGAGGACATGCCGTTCCTCGCCGACGGGACCCCGGTCGACATCGTCCTGAACACCCACGGTGTGCCGCGACGCATGAACATCGGCCAGGTGCTCGAGACCCACCTCGGGTGGATCGCGAAGAGCGGCTGGGAGGTCGACGCGGACAACACGGCCGAGTGGGCCGTGAACCTCCCCGACGACATGCGATACGTCGCGCCCGACACGAACACCGCCACCCCGGTGTTCGACGGTGCCCGCCAGACCGAGATCTCGGGACTGCTCGGCTCGACGCTGCCGAACCGTGACGGCGTCCGGCTGGTCGGCGAGGACGGCAAGGCGCAGATCTTCGACGGTCGTACCGGCGAGCCCTACCCGCACCAGATCGCGGTCGGCTACATGTACATCCTGAAGCTGCTGCACCTGGTGGACGACAAGATCCACGCCCGGTCGACCGGCCCGTACTCGATGATCACCCAGCAGCCGCTGGGTGGTAAGGCGCAGTTCGGTGGCCAGCGCTTCGGCGAGATGGAGTGCTGGGCGATGCAGGCCTACGGCGCGGCGTACACGCTGCAGGAGCTGCTGACGATCAAGTCCGACGACGTGCTCGGTCGCGTCAAGGTCTACGAGGCGATCGTCAAGGGGGAGAACATCCCCGAGCCCGGTATCCCGGAGTCCTTCAAGGTGCTCCTCAAGGAGCTCCAGTCGCTCTGCCTCAACGTGGAGGTGCTGTCCTCGGACGGCGCGGCCATCGAGATGCGCGACGGCGACGACGAGGACCTGGAGCGCGCCGCGGCGAACCTCGGCATCAACCTCTCGCGCAACGAGTCGCCCTCCGTGGACGACGTCGTCAACTGATGCCTCGCTGCCCGGGCCGGTGCCACCGCGCCGGCCCGGGCCTGCGGACCCTCTAGAAATCAGCTCACCCATCCAGGGGAGAACCTTTGCTCGACGTCAACTTCTTCGACGAGCTCCGGATCGGTCTGGCCACCGCCGACGACATCCGGCAGTGGTCCTTCGGCGAGGTCAAGAAGCCCGAGACCATCAACTACCGCACGCTCAAGCCCGAGAAGGACGGACTCTTCTGCGAGAAGATCTTCGGTCCGACGCGGGACTGGGAGTGCTACTGCGGCAAGTACAAGCGTGTCCGCTTCAAGGGCATCATCTGTGAGCGCTGCGGCGTCGAGGTGACCCGCGCCAAGGTGCGTCGTGAGCGGATGGGCCACATCGAGCTGGCCGCGCCCGTCACGCACATCTGGTACTTCAAGGGCGTCCCGTCGCGGCTGGGCTACCTGCTCGACCTCGCGCCGAAGGACCTCGAGAAGATCATCTACTTCGCGGCCTACGTCATCACCGACGTGAACGCGGAGCAGCGCCACAACGACCTGTCGACCCTCGAGAACGAGATCGCCGGGGAGCGCAAGCGCCTCGAGTCGCAGCGCGACAACGACCTCGAGACCCGCGCGCAGAAGCTCGAGAGCGACATCGCCGAGCTCGAGGCCGAGGGCGCCAAGTCCGACGTGCGCCGCAAGGTCAAGGAGGGCGGCGAGCGCGAGATGCGTCAGCTGCGCGACCGTGCGCAGCGCGAGCTCGACCGCCTGCAGGAGGTGTGGGACACCTTCGCCAAGCTCGACCGCGGGCAGCTCATCCAGGACGAGTCGCTCTACCGCGAGCTCTACGACCGCTACGCGGACTACTTCACCGGTGCCATGGGTGCCGAGGCGATCCAGAAGCTGCTGGACACCTTCGACATCGACGCCGAGGCGGAGAACCTCCGCGAGACGATCCGCTCGGGCAAGGGGCAGCGCAAGCTGCGCGCGCTCAAGCGGCTCAAGGTCGTCGCCGCGTTCCAGGCCACCGGCAACCGTCCCGGCGGCATGGTCCTCGACTGCGTCCCGGTCATCCCGCCGGACCTGCGCCCGATGGTGCAGCTCGACGGTGGCCGCTTCGCGACCTCGGACCTGAACGACCTGTACCGCCGCGTCATCAACCGCAACAACCGCCTCAAGCGACTGATCGACCTCGGCGCGCCCGAGATCATCGTCAACAACGAGAAGCGGATGCTGCAGGAGGCCGTCGACGCGCTGTTCGACAACGGCCGCCGTGGCCGGCCGGTGACCGGGCCGGGCAACCGCCCGCTCAAGTCCCTCTCCGACCTGCTCAAGGGCAAGCAGGGCCGGTTCCGCCAGAACCTGCTCGGCAAGCGCGTCGACTACTCGGGCCGTTCGGTCATCGTGGTCGGCCCGCAGCTGAAGCTGCACCAGTGCGGCCTGCCCAAGCAGATGGCGCTCGAGCTGTTCAAGCCGTTCGTCATGAAGCGACTGGTCGACCTCAACCACGCCCAGAACATCAAGTCCGCCAAGCGGATGGTGGAGCGTCAGCGCGGCCAGGTGTGGGACGTGCTCGAGGAGGTCATCAACGAGCACCCGGTGATGCTGAACCGGGCGCCCACGCTGCACCGCCTCGGCATCCAGGCCTTCGAGCCGCAGCTGGTCGAGGGCAAGGCCATCCAGCTCCACCCGCTGGTCTGCGAGGCCTTCAACGCCGACTTCGACGGTGACCAGATGGCGGTCCACCTGCCGCTGTCGGCCGAGGCGCAGGCCGAGGCCCGCATCCTCATGCTGTCGGCGAACAACATCCTGTCGCCGGCGTCGGGCAAGCCGCTCGCCATGCCGCGTCTGGACATGGTCACGGGGCTCTACTACCTGACGACCAAGCGTCCGGGCGCCGAGGGCGAGGGGCGGGCGTTCTCGTCCCCGGCCGAGGCGATCATGGCCTACGACCTGGGGACGCTCCACCTGCAGGCGCCCTGCCGCATCCGCCTGACCGGGGACGTCGTCCCGGGTCCGGGCATGGCCCGCGAGGACCACGAGCCGGGCACCCCCTGGCTCGCGGACACCACGCTGGGCCGGGTGCTCTTCAACGAGCTCCTGCCGGAGGACTACCCCTTCGTCGACGACCTGCTGCCCAAGAAGCGGCAGGCGGCGATCATCAACGACCTCGCCGAGCGCTACTCGATGACCGAGGTCGCGATGACCCTGGACCGGCTGAAGGACGCCGGCTTCCACTGGGCCACGCGCTCGGGCGTCACGGTCGCCATGGACGACGTCGTCGTGCCCGCGAACAAGGCCCAGATCCTCGAGGGTTACGAGGAGCGGGCCGAGCAGGTCAACAAGCGCTACCAGCGCGGTGCGCTCTCCTACCAGGAGCGCAACGACGAGATGGTGCGCATCTGGGGCCAGGCCACCGAGGAGGTGGCGAAGGCGATGGAGGACCAGTTCCCCGAGGACAACTCCATCCGCCGGATCGTCGAGTCGGGCGCGGCCGGCAACATGACCCAGATCCGCCAGCTGGCGGGCATCAAGGGTCTGGTCGCCAACCCGAAGGGCGAGTTCATCCCGCGCCCGATCAAGGCGAACTACCGCGAGGGCCTCACGGTGGTCGAGTACTTCATCTCGACCCACGGCACGCGCAAGGGTCTGGCCGACACCGCGCTCCGCACGGCGGACTCGGGCTACCTGACCCGTCGTCTCGTCGACGTCTCGCAGGACGTCATCGTCCGCGAGGTGGACTGCGGGACCGAGCGCGGCGTGCCGATGCCGATCGCCGAGCGCGTCGGGGACACCCTGCAGCGCGACGTCCACGTCGACACCAGCGTCTACACCCGCACCGCGGCGTCGGACGTCACCGACGCGAACGGTGAGGTCGTGCTGGGCAAGGGCGGCGACATCGGGCAGCAGGCGATCGACTCGCTCATCGCCCACGGGATCGACAAGGTCCGCGTCCGCAGCGTCCTGACCTGCGACTCGGCCCAGGGCGTCTGCGCGATGTGCTACGGCCGATCGCTCGCGACCGGCCAGCTCGTCGACGTCGGCGAGGCGGTCGGCATCGTCGCCGCCCAGTCGATCGGTGAGCCCGGCACGCAGCTGACCATGCGCACGTTCAAGCAGGGTGGTGTGGCCGGCGAGGACATCACCACCGGTCTGCCGCGTGTGCAGGAGGTCTTCGAGGCCCGCGTCCCGAAGGGCAAGGCGCCCATCGCGGACGTCGACGGCCGCGTGCAGCTCGAGGACGGCGAGAAGTTCTGGAAGATCACCCTCATCCCGGACGACGGGTCCGAGGAGGTCGTCTACGACAAGCTGTCCAAGCGCCAGCGTCTCGCCACGCTGACCGTCGACGGCACCGAGCGCCCGCTGCAGGACGGCGACCACGTCGACGTCGGGCAGCAGCTGCTCGAGGGCACCGCCGACCCGCACGAGATCCTGCGTGTCATGGGCCCCCGCGAGGTGCAGCTGCACCTGGTCGACGAGGTCCAGAAGGTCTACCGCTCGCAGGGTGTGTCGATCCACGACAAGCACATCGAGGTCATCGTCCGGCAGATGCTCCGCCGGGTGACGATCATCGACTCGGGCGCGACGGAGTTCCTGCCCGGCGGCGTCGTGGACCGCGCGGAGTTCGAGGGCCAGAACCGCAAGGTCGTCGCCGAGGGCGGCGACCCGGCGGCCGGGCGTCCGGTGCTGATGGGCATCACGAAGGCCTCGCTGGCCACCGAGTCGTGGCTCTCGGCCGCGTCCTTCCAGGAGACCACGCGGATCCTGACCAACGCCGCGATCGAGGGGAAGTCCGACAGCCTCGTGGGGCTGAAGGAGAACGTCATCATCGGCAAGCTGATCCCGGCCGGCACCGGCATCAACCGGTACCGGAACATCCAGGTCCAGCCCACCGAGGAGGCGCGCGCCGCGGCGTACGCCCTGCCGAGCTACGACGACGGGTACTACTCGCCCGACGTGTTCGGCAGCGGCAGCGGCGTGGCCGTCCCGCTCGACGACTACGACTTCGGCCAGTACCGCTGACCTGAGTCACCAGCACGACCTGCGCCCCCGTCCGGCTCCGCCGGGCGGGGGCGTCGTCGTCTCCGGGGAATGCCGCGTCCCCGCACCGCGTTGTGCCGTACCGAGGCGCCGTTGGTGTAGTCTGCGGCGAGCCCGTTCGACGACGCGTACGACGCCGTCGTCGATATGGAGATCCCTGGCCGGTCTTCGAGGGCGCGCAGGGTCCGTCGAGGGCGTCTTCGGGACGCGGATCCGGACCCACCTGCGACTCGGCCCCCGAGCAGGGGGTATCGTCGCCATCGGTGCCCGACGCGATCGGGTCGTTGCGCTGCGCCCGGTACCGGTCGTCGCCGACGACGACCGGATGCGCCGGCGGTGTCGAGTGTGAGGGCCGTGGACGCTCTTGCCGACACGCCCGTCCCCGCGTTCAGGGGTCCGACACCGACGAGACAGCGCAGATCGAGCAGGACGAGCCAGAGGAACGAATGCCCACCATCCAGCAGTTGGTCCGCCGGGGCCGCGAGGACAAGGTCGAGAAGACCAAGACCGCGGCTCTCAAGGGCAGCCCGCAGCGACGCGGTGTCTGCACCCGCGTCTACACGACCACCCCGAAGAAGCCGAACTCCGCGCTCCGCAAGGTCGCGCGCGTGCGCCTCTCGAACCAGATCGAGGTCACCGCGTACATCCCGGGCGAGGGCCACAACCTGCAGGAGCACTCGATCGTGCTCGTGCGTGGCGGTCGTGTGAAGGACCTGCCGGGCGTTCGTTACAAGATCATCCGCGGCGCACTGGACACGCAGGCGGTCAAGAACCGCAAGCAGGCCCGCAGCCGCTACGGGACGAAGAAGGACAAGAGCTGACATGCCGCGCAAGGGACCCGCTCCGAAGCGTCCGCTGGTGTCCGACCCGGTGTACGGGGCGCCGCTGGTGACGCAGCTGGTGAACAAGGTGCTCGTCGACGGCAAGCGGTCGCTCGCCGAGCGCATCGTCTACGGCGCCCTCGAGGGCTGCCGCGAGCGCAACGGCGCCGACCCGGTCGTCACGCTCAAGCGTGCGCTGGACAACGTCAAGCCCGCCCTCGAGGTCCGCAGCCGCCGCGTCGGTGGCGCGACCTACCAGGTGCCGATCGAGGTGCGCGCCGGCCGCTCGACCACGCTCGGGCTGCGCTGGCTCATCACCTACGCGCGTGCCCGTCGCGAGAAGACGATGGTCGAGCGGCTCACCAACGAGCTGCTCGACGCCTCGAACGGCCTCGGTGCGGCCGTCAAGCGCCGCGAGGACACGCACAAGATGGCCGAGTCGAACAAGGCCTTCGCGCACTACCGCTGGTGACGCGGGCCGGTGCCCGGTGAGAACCACCGGGCACCGCCCGATGTCGCGCAGGTCCGCCGCGCCAGACCCGCGGCGACGAACCGAGAAGGAAGAGGAATTCCGTGGCACGCGACGTGCTGACCGACCTGGGCAAGGTCCGCAACATCGGGATCATGGCCCACATCGACGCGGGCAAGACCACCACGACCGAGCGCATCCTGTACTACACCGGCATCAACTACAAGATCGGTGAGGTCCACGACGGCGCGGCCACGATGGACTGGATGGAGGAGGAGCAGAAGCGCGGCATCACGATCACGTCCGCCGCGACGACGACCTTCTGGAAAGACCACCAGATCAACATCATCGACACCCCCGGCCACGTCGACTTCACGATCGAGGTCGAGCGCAACCTGCGCGTCCTCGACGGTGCGGTCGCCGTGTTCGACGGCAAGGAGGGTGTCGAGCCCCAGTCGGAGACGGTGTGGCGGCAGGCCGACACCTACGACGTCCCGCGCATCTGCTTCGTCAACAAGATGGACAAGCTCGGCGCGGACTTCTACTTCACCGTGCAGACGATCAAGGACCGCCTGCACGCGAAGCCGCTGGTCCTGCAGCTGCCGATGGGCGTCGAGTCCGACTTCTACGGCGTGATCGACCTGGTCCGCATGCGCGCCCTCACCTGGCGCGGCGAGGTCTCCAAGGGCGAGGACTACGCCGTCGAGGAGATCCCGGCCGAGTACGCCGAGCAGGCGGCCGAGTACCGCGAGGCCCTCATGGAGGCCATCGCCGAGAACGACGAGGCGCTCATGGAGCGCTACTTCGCCGGCGAGGAGATCTCCGTCGAGGACATCGAGCACGGCATCCGCGCCGTGACGGTGACCAGCGAGTACAACCCGGTGCTCTGCGGCACGGCGTACAAGAACAAGGGCGTGCAGCCCATGCTCGACGCCGTCATCGCGTACCTGCCGGCGCCGGTCGACGTGAAGCCGGTCGAGGGGACGCTGCTCGACGGCGAGACCCCCGTCGTGCGCCACGCCACCACGGAGGAGCCCTTCTCGGCTCTCGCCTTCAAGATCATGAGCCACCCGTTCTACGGGAAGCTCACCTACATCCGCGTCTACTCGGGCAAGATCGCCTCGGGCGCGCAGATGATCAACTCGACGAAGGACCGCAAGGAGCGCATCGGGAAGGTCTTCCAGATGCACTCCAACAAGGAGAACCCGGTCGACGAGGCCATGGCCGGGCACATCTACGCGGTCGTCGGGCTCAAGGACACCACGACGGGCGACACGCTCTGCGACCCGCAGAACCCGGTCATCCTCGAGTCGATGGTGTTCCCGACCCCGGTCATCGAGGTCGCGATCGAGCCGAAGTCGAAGGCCGACCAGGAGAAGCTCTCCACGGCCATCCAGCGTCTCACCGACGAGGACCCGACCTTCCAGGTCGCCCGCGACGAGGAGACCGGCCAGACCATCATCAAGGGGATGGGCGAGCTCCACCTCGAGGTCCTGGTCAACCGGATGAAGTCCGACTTCAAGGTCGAGGCGAACATCGGCAAGCCGCAGGTGGCCTACCGCGAGACCATCCGCCGCCCGGTGGAGAAGTACGAGTACACGCACAAGAAGCAGACCGGCGGCTCCGGCCAGTTCGCGCGCGTCATCATCGCGCTCGAGCCGATGGAGAAGTCCGAGGACGGCGCGCTCTACGAGTTCGTCAACAAGGTCACCGGTGGTCGCGTCCCGCGCGAGTACATCCCGTCGGTCGACGCGGGTGCCCAGGACGCCATGCAGTACGGCGTGCTGGCCGGCTACCCGATGACGGGCCTGCGCCTGACGCTGCTCGACGGTCAGTACCACGAGGTCGACTCGTCGGAGATGGCGTTCAAGGTGGCCGGCTCGATGGCGCTCAAGGAGGCGGCCCGCAAGGCGGACCCGGCCATCCTCGAGCCCCTGATGGCCGTCGAGGTGTCGACGCCCGAGGAGTACATGGGCGACGTCATCGGCGACCTGAACTCCCGCCGTGGCCAGATCCAGGCGATGGAGGAGCGCAGCGGCAACCGGATCGTCAAGGCCGTGGTGCCGCTCTCGGAGATGTTCGGCTACGTCGGTGACCTGCGGTCGAAGACCCAGGGCCGGGCGAACTACTCCATGCAGTTCGACTCGTACGGCGAGGTCCCGGCCAGCGTGGCCAAGGAGATCATCGCCAAGGCGACCGGCGAGTGACCCCGTCCGCGTCCCGTCGTCCCGGTCACCGGGACGACGGGGCGCGGTGAGGCGGGGGATCCGTCCCCGTTAGCCTCGTGGAGTCACCTCGGGTCCTCCGCCCGGCGTCAGCCCACCCAGAGGACCGCACGACCGACGTACCACCCGCCGACCCGGCGACGACAGACCCAGAAAGTCCAGGAGGACGAGAGCAGTGGCGAAGGCCAAGTTCGAGCGGACCAAGCCGCACGTCAACATCGGAACCATCGGTCACATCGACCACGGCAAGACGACGCTGACGGCCGCGATCACCAAGGTCCTGCACGACAAGTACCCGGACCTCAACCAGGCGTCCGCGTTCGACCAGATCGACAAGGCGCCGGAAGAGCGCCAGCGCGGCATCACGATCTCGATCGCGCACGTCGAGTACCAGACCGAGAACCGGCACTACGCGCACGTCGACTGCCCCGGGCACGCCGACTACGTGAAGAACATGATCACTGGTGCCGCGCAGATGGACGGCGCGATCCTCGTGGTCGCCGCCACCGACGGCCCCATGCCGCAGACCCGCGAGCACGTGCTGCTCGCCCGCCAGGTCGGCGTGCCCTACATCGTCGTCGCGCTGAACAAGGCCGACATGGTCGACGACGAGGAGATCATGGAGCTCGTCGAGATGGAGGTCCGTGAGCTGCTCAGCTCGCAGGACTTCCCCGGCGACGACCTCCCCGTGGTCCGCGTCTCGGCGCTGAAGGCCCTCGAGGGCGACGCCGAGTGGGCGGACGCCATCGTCAACCTGATGAACGCCGTCGACGAGGCCATCCCCTCGCCGGAGCGCGACACCGAGAAGCCGTTCCTCATGCCCGTCGAGGACGTCTTCACGATCACCGGTCGCGGCACCGTCGTCACCGGTCGCGTCGAGCGCGGCATCGTCAAGGTGAACGAGGAGGTGGAGATCGTCGGCATCCGCGCGAAGTCGACCAAGACCACCGCCACCGGCATCGAGATGTTCCGCAAGCTCCTCGACGAGGGGCGCGCCGGCGACAACGTCGGTCTGCTCGTGCGCGGCATCAAGCGCGAGGACGTCGAGCGCGGCATGGTCATCTGCAAGCCGGGCTCGATCACCCCGCACACCGAGTTCGACGGCCAGGTGTACATCCTGGGCAAGGACGAGGGCGGACGGCACACGCCGTTCTTCAACAACTACCGCCCGCAGTTCTACTTCCGGACCACGGACGTCACCGGTGTCGTGACGCTGCCGGAGGGCACCGAGATGGTCATGCCCGGTGACAACACCGAGATGTCCGTCCAGCTGATCCAGCCCATCGCCATGGAGGAGGGCCTCCAGTTCGCCATCCGCGAGGGTGGCCGGACCGTGGGCGCGGGCCAGGTCACGAAGATCAACAAGTAGGACCCTCACCCCGGTGTCGGGGCGCCTGCGGGCGCGTGCGACACTGGTGAGGTTGCTTGCCCGGGCGGTCGGCTCAATCGGTATCGAGCCGACCGCCCCGGCGTGAGCGGGGTCCGACACGGACCCGGGCACGATCCGGACGTCTCCCCAGGGCGTCGTCCACCGTGTTGCGGAGCCTCTCTGCGAGGGGACGCAGGACGGACACACCATGAACAGCGAGGGTCAGCGCACAGCGCGGGCCTGAGGCCGCGGAGCGACGAGCGTCCGGGGCGCACCGGCCGGTGGCGTCGACACGCCCGACCGCGTGGACCGGAACGGTCCCGCGATCGACGTGCGGGACGACCGCCACCAGACGGTGCGGCATCGTTCGAGGACGAGAAGAGGAACGGCAAGCCACCATGGCGGGACAGAAGATCCGCATCAGGCTCAAGGCCTACGACCACGAGGCCATCGATGCGTCGGCGCGCAAGATCGTCGAGACCGTGACGCGTACCGGTGCCTCCGTCGTCGGCCCCGTGCCGTTGCCGACTGAGAAGAACGTGTACTGCGTCATCCGCTCGCCGCACAAGTACAAGGACTCGCGCGAGCACTTCGAGATGCGCACGCACAAGCGACTGATCGACATCGTCGACCCGACGCCCAAGACGGTGGACGCGCTCATGCGCATCGACCTGCCGGCCAGCGTCGACGTCAACATCCAGTGAGGCCCGGCATGTCTGCAGATCCTCTCCGCAGCAACGAGCGCCGCCTGAGCGGTGTGCTCGGCACCAAGGTCGGCATGACCCAGGTGTTCGACGAGTCGAACCGCGTCGTCCCCGTCACCGTCGTGAAGGCGGGCCCCTGCGTCGTCACGCAGGTGCGGACCCCTTCCGTGGACGGCTACAACGCGGTCCAGATCGCGTTCGGCGCCATCGACCCCCGCAAGGTGAACAAGCCGGAGACCGGCCACTTCGCGAAGGCCGGCGTCACGCCCCGTCGCCACCTCGTCGAGCTCCGCACCTCCGACGCCTCGTCCTACGAGGTCGGCCAGGAGGTCACCGCCGAGGTGTTCTCCGCCGGTGCGGTCATCGACGTCACGGCGAACAGCAAGGGCAAGGGCACCGCGGGTGTCATGAAGCGCCACGGCTTCCACGGCCTCGGCGCCAGCCACGGCACGCAGCGCAAGCACCGCTCGCCGGGCTCCATCGGTGGCTGCGCCACCCCGGCCCGCGTCTTCAAGGGCACGCGCATGGCCGGCCGCATGGGCAACGTCAAGACCACGACGCAGAACCTGACCGTCCACGGCGTGGACGCCGACGCGGGCCTGCTGCTCATCCGCGGCGCCGTGCCCGGCCCGCGCGGCGGTCTGGTCCTCGTCACCTCTGCTGCCAAGAAGGGCGGTGACCAGCAGTGACGACGCCTGACGGCCACACCCCGGGCGTGAGCGACACCGAGGGCCCCGACGCGGGCGAGTCGGTCGACGCCGGAACCTCGTCGGCGACCGCCGCCGCGACCGCGACCCTCCAGGTCGCCCGTCGCCGCGGGTTCTCCGCCGGCGACGCCCGGCGCAGCGCGCGCCGGGACGCACAGGCCGCCGCCGCGACCGGCGAGACCCGCTCGGTCACGGTGCACACCCCGACCGGCGGCACCGACGGCACCGTCGAGCTCCCCGGTGAGCTCTTCGACGCGCCGGCGAACACCTCGCTGATGCACCAGGTGGTCACCGCGCAGCTCGCCGCGGCCCGCCAGGGGACGCACGACACGAAGACGCGCGGCGAGGTCCGCGGCGGTGGCAAGAAGCCGTACCGCCAGAAGGGCACCGGCCGTGCGCGGCAGGGCTCGACGCGCGCCCCGCAGTTCACCGGCGGTGGCACGGTCCACGGGCCGACGCCGCGGGACTACGCGCAGCGGACCCCCAAGAAGATGAAGGCGGCGGCCCTGCGCGGGGCGCTGTCCGACCGGGCCCGCCACGAGCGGATCCACGTCTTCACCGCGCTCGTGGACGGCACCGCGCCGTCGACCAAGGGCGCCCGTACGGCGCTCGAGGGCGTCATCACGCCGGACCGCGAGCACCGCAAGGTGCTGGCCGTCGTCGCCCGCGACGACGAGGCCGGTCGCCGCAGCGTCGCGAACCTGCCGGCGGTGCACCTGCTGACGCCGGACCAGCTGAACACCTACGACGTGCTCCGCGCGGACGACGTGGTCTTCACGTCGGCGGCGCTGGACGCGTTCGTGAGCGCCCGCACCGCGCGCGCCGAGGAGGTCGACCAGTGATCGCGGACCCGCGCGACGTCATCATCGCGCCGGTGATCTCGGAGAAGAGCTACGGCCTTCTCGAGGAGCGCCAGTACACGTTCCTGGTGCGCCCGGACGCGAACAAGACCCAGATCAAGATCGCCGTGCAGCAGATCTTCGACGTGACGGTGGCGAGCGTGAACACGCTCAACCGTGAGGGGAAGCGCAAGCGTTCCCGCACCGGCTACGGCAAGCGCAAGGACACCAAGCGCGCCGTGGTCACCGTGACGCCCGAGAGCCGGACGATCGACGTCTTCGGCGGGCCCGGGGCCTGAGGGAGTTAGCGAACCACCATGGGAATCCGTAGGTACAAGCCGACGACCGCCGGGCGGCGGGGCGCGAGCGTCTCGGACTTCGCCGAGATCACGCGTGACCACCCGGAGAAGTCGCTCATCCGGCCGCTGCACAACAAGGGCGGCCGCAACGCCACCGGTCGGATCACGACCCGGCACCAGGGCGGCGGCCACAAGCGGGCCTACCGGCTGATCGACTTCCGGCGCAACGACAAGGACGGCGTGCCGGCCAAGGTCGCTCACATCGAGTACGACCCCAACCGCAGCGCGCGCATCGCCCTGCTCCACTACGCGGACGGCGAGAAGCGCTACATCGTCGCCCCGGAGCGGCTGCACCAGGGCGACGCGGTGGAGAGCGGGGCCCGCGCCGACATCAAGCCGGGCAACAACCTGCCGCTGCGCAACATCCCCACCGGCACCGTGATCCACGCGATCGAGCTCCGCCCCGGTGGCGGCGCGAAGATTGCGCGGTCGGCCGGCGCCCGGGTGCAGCTGGTGGCGAAGGACGGGCCCTACGCCCAGCTCCGGATGCCCTCCGGCGAGATCCGCAACGTCGACGTCCGCTGCCGCGCGACGATCGGCGAGGTCGGCAACTCCGACCACTCGAACATCAACTGGGGCAAGGCGGGCCGCAACCGCTGGCGCGGCAAGCGCCCGACGGTGCGCGGTGTGGCCATGAACCCGGTCGACCACCCGCACGGTGGTGGTGAGGGCAAGACGTCCGGTGGGCGCCACCCGGTGAACCCGGCCGGTACCCCGGAGGGCCGCACGCGCGGCCGCAAGGAGAGCGACCGCATGATCGTGCGCCGTCGGCGTACCGGCAAGAACAAGAAGCGATAGAGCAGGAGGGAGACAGCGATGCCACGCAGTGTCAAGAAGGGGCCGTTCGTCGACGACCACCTGCTCAAGAAGATCGACGCGCTGAACGACTCGAACCGCAAGTCGGTCATCAAGACCTGGTCGCGCCGCTCGACGATCATCCCCGACATGCTCGGCCACACGCTGGCCGTGCACGACGGGCGCAAGCACGTCCCGGTCTTCGTCTCGGAGGCCATGGTCGGGCACAAGCTCGGCGAGTTCGCCCCGACCCGCACGTTCCGCGGGCACGTCAAGGAGGACCGGCGGGCGCGTCGCCGCTAGGCGAGCACCGACGGTCACCACCCGCGAAACCAGGAAGGTAGACGAACGATGTCTGCACCAGCCGACACCGACACGGGAACGCCGCGCGGCGCCGTGGCTCGGGCGCGCTACGTGCGCATGTCGCCGATGAAGGTCCGCCGTGTCGTGGACCTGGTCCGCGGCATGCCCGTGGGCCAGGCCGCCTCGGTGCTGCGGTTCGCCGAGCAGGCCGCCGCGACGCCGGTGGCCAAGCTCGTGGCGAGCGCGGTGGCCAACGCCGAGAACAACTTCGCGCTGGACCCCGCCACCCTCGTGATCTCGACGATCACGGTGGACGAGGGCCCGACCATGAAGCGGTTCCAGCCCCGGGCGCAGGGGCGCGCGTACCGCATCCGCAAGCGCACCAGCCACATCACCGTCGAGGTCACCTCGGTGACCGACGCTGACAAGGGCGGTCGCCGGCGCTCGAAGGGAAGGACCCGCTGATGGGTCAGAAGATCAACCCGCACGGGTTCCGTCTGGGCATCACCACGGACTGGAAGTCCCGGTGGTACGCCGACAAGCAGTACGCCGACTACGTGGCCGAGGACGTCAAGATCCGCCGCATGCTCTCGAAGGGCATGGAGCGGGCCGGCATCTCCAAGGTCGAGATCGAGCGGACCCGGGACCGGGTCCGCGTCGACATCCACACCGCCCGCCCGGGCATCGTCATCGGTCGCCGCGGCGCCGAGGCGGACCGGCTGCGCGGCAACCTCGAGAAGCTGACCGGCAAGCAGGTCCAGCTGAACATCCTCGAGGTCAAGGGCGCGGAGGCGGACGCGCAGCTCGTGGCGCAGGGCGTCGCCGAGCAGCTGTCCAACCGCGTGTCGTTCCGTCGCGCGATGCGCAAGGCCATGCAGTCGGCCATGCGCTCGCCGGGCGTGAAGGGCATCCGGGTCCAGTGCTCCGGCCGGCTCGGCGGTGCCGAGATGTCGCGGTCGGAGTTCTACCGCGAGGGTCGCGTGCCGCTGCACACGCTGCGCGCCGAGATCGACTACGGCCTGTTCGAGGCCCGGACCAACTTCGGCCGCATCGGTGTGAAGGTCTGGATCTACAAGGGCGACGTCGTCGGCGGCAAGCGCGAGGCCGAGCGCCAGGCGGCGCTCGACGCCGCGACCCGTGAGCCCCGCCGTGGTGGCCGCGGTGGCGGTGGCGGCGGGAACGATCGTCCCCGTGGCCGTCGCTCCGGTGCCTCCGGCACGACCGGCTCGGGCACCGAGGCCGGGCGCGCCGCCGCCGAGCAGGCCGCGAACGCGGGCGCGCCCGCGACGACCGGATCGGAGGCCTGACCATGCTCATGCCCCGCAGGGTCAAGTTCCGCAAGCAGCACCGGCCGGACCGGTCCGGTGCGGCCAAGGGCGGCACGCAGATGTCGTTCGGCGACTACGGGATCCAGGCGCTCGAGCACGGCTACGTGACGAACCGCCAGATCGAGTCGGCCCGTATCGCCATCACCCGCCACATCCGTCGTGGCGGCAAGGTCTGGATCAACATCTTCCCGGACCGCCCGCTCACCAAGAAGCCCGCCGAGACCCGCATGGGTTCCGGTAAGGGCTCGCCGGAGAAGTGGGTCGCGAACGTGAAGCCGGGCCGGGTCATGTTCGAGATGAGCTACCCCAACGAGGCCACCGCCCGTGAGGCACTGCGTCGTGCGCAGCACAAGCTGCCGATGCGCTGCCGCATCGTCACCCGTGAGGAGGCGTTCTGATGGCAGCGGGAACCCCCGCCAGCGAGCTGCGTGAGCTGTCCAGCGAGGACCTCGTCACGCGTGCCCGCGAGGCGAAGGCCGAGCTGTTCAACCTCCGGTTCCAGATGGCGACCGGACAGCTCGACAACAACCGCCGGCTGCGGACCGTCCGCCACGACATCGCGCGCATCTACACGGTGATGCGCGAGCGTGAGCTCGGTCTGTCCGCGGCCCCTGACGAGGAGGGTGCGGCATGAGCCAGGCCGCTGACGACGCGGCGGCCACGCCCGTCACCCAGCAGAAGCCGGGGGAGCGGAACGACGACCGCGGCCTCCGCAAGACCCGCGAGGGTCTGGTCGTCTCGGACAAGATGTCCAAGACGATCGTGGTGAGCCTCGAGGACCGGGTGAAGCACCCGCGCTACTCGAAGGTCATCCGCCGGACCAAGAAGGTCAAGGCGCACGACGAGCACAACACCGCCGGCCCGGGCGACCGCGTCCTCCTCATGGAGACCCGACCGCTCTCGGCGACCAAGCGCTGGCGCCTCGTCGAGATCCTCGAGAAGGCCAAGTAGCACCCCTCCGGGGCGTGTGAACCAGCTGTCGAAACCATCCGGCGCTCGCCGCCGGGAAGGTCAGGAGAGAAGTAGTGATCCAGCAGGAGTCGCGACTCCGGGTCGCCGACAACACGGGTGCCAGGGAAATCCTGTGCATTCGTGTTCTCGGCGGCTCGTCCCGCCGTTACGCGGGCATCGGCGACGTCATCGTGGCCACCGTCAAGGAGGCCATCCCGGCGTCCGGCGTGAAGCGCGGCGACGTCGTCAAGGCCGTCGTGGTGCGCACCGTCAAGGAGAAGCGCCGCCCGGACGGTTCGTACATCAAGTTCGACGAGAACGCCGCGGTGATCATCAAGAACGACCGCGAGCCGCGCGGCACCCGCATCTTCGGCCCGGTCGGCCGGGAGCTCCGCGACAAGCGGTTCATGCGGATCATCTCGCTCGCGCCGGAGGTGCTGTAGCAGATGAAGGTCAAGAAGGGCGACACGGTCCTCGTCATCGCCGGCAAGGACAAGGGCGCGAAGGGCAAGGTCATCCAGGCCTACCCGGACCGCGACAAGGTCCTCGTCGAGGGCGTGGGCCGCGTCAAGAAGCACACCGCCCAGTCGGCCAACCAGCGGGGCGCGCAGTCCGGCGGGATCGTCACGCAGGAGGCGGCCATCCACGTCTCGAACGTGATGGTCGTCGACTCGGACGGCAAGCCGACCCGCGTCGGTTACCGCGACGGCGGCGAGGGCGAGCAGAAGCGCGTGCGCGTCTCGCGCCGCAACGGGAAGGACATCTGATGACGAGCACCGAGACTCGTCCCCGTCTGCAGCAGCGGTACCGGGACGCGATCCGTCAGGAACTGACGGACCAGTTCCACTACGAGAACCCGATGCTCGTGCCCGGCGTCGTCAAGGTCGTCGTGAACATGGGCGTCGGCGAGGCCGCGCGCGACTCGAAGCTGATGGAGGGCGCGGTCCGCGACCTCACCCTCATCGCCGGTCAGAAGCCGGAGATCCGTCGGGCCCGCAAGTCCATCGCGCAGTTCAAGCTCCGCGAGGGCATGCCGATCGGTGCGCGGACCACGCTGCGCGGTGCGCGCATGTGGGAGTTCCTCGACCGCCTGGTCTCGATCAGCCTGCCGCGCATCCGCGACTTCCGTGGGCTCTCGCCGAAGCAGTTCGACGGCTCGGGCAACTACACGTTCGGTCTCTCGGACCAGACGATGTTCCACGAGATCGACCAGGACTCGATCGACCGGCCGCGGGGGATGGACATCACCGTGGTCACCTCCGCGACCACCGACGAGGAAGGCCGGGCCCTCCTGCGCGCCCTCGGCTTCCCGTTCAGGGAGAACTGAGCATGGCGAAGAAGGCACTGGTCAACAAGGCCGCCGCGACCCCGAAGTTCAAGGTCCGCGGCTACACCCGCTGCAACCGCTGCGGGCGCGCGCGTGCGGTGCTCCGCAAGTTCGGGCTCTGCCGCGTCTGCCTGCGCGAGATGGCGCACCGGGGCGAGCTCCCGGGCGTCAGCAAGTCCTCGTGGTGAGCGCCGTGCACGACGACACGAGCGTCGTCCCCGTCGAGGAGGAGGAGCTGCCGGGTCGCGCGATCGACCCGCAGCTGCTCGAGCTGATCCAGCGCGTCGCCCACCGCGAGCACCTGCTCGCCGACGGCGACGAGCACCCCCGTACGAACAACTTGACCCGCCCCGGACGCCGCAGGCCCGCCACGAGGTCGTCCGCCCGCCGGACGACCCGGGGTACCACGGCGAGGAAGGTGACCTGGTCGCGATGACGATGACCGACCCCATCGCGGACATGCTCACGCGCATCCGCAACGCCAACTCGGCGTTCCACGAGAGCGTGACCATGCCGCACAGCAAGCTGAAGGCCCACGTGGCCCAGGTCCTGCTCGAGCAGGGCTACATCGCGGGATACCGCGACGAGCCGGCGACCGTCGGCAAGTCGTTGGTCATCGACCTGAAGTACGGGCCGAACCGTGAGCGCAGCATCGCCGGCCTCAAGCGGATCTCGAAGCCCGGCCTGCGGATCTACGCGAAGTCGACGGAGCTGCCGCGCGTGCTCGGTGGCCTCGGCGTCGCGATCATCTCGACGTCGTCGGGTCTGCTGACCGACCGTCAGGCCCACCAGCGACGGATGGGCGGGGAAGTCCTCGCCTTCGTCTGGTAACGGAGAGGGGAACCGAACCATGTCTCGCATCGGTAGGGCCCCGATCACCGTGCCGTCCGGCGTGGACGTCGCGGTCGAGGGCCAGAACGTCACGGTGAAGGGGCCGAAGGGCACCCTGACCCACACCGTGGACCGTCCGATCTCGGTCTCGCTCGAGGACGGCGTGCTGTCGGTCTCGCGGCCGAACGACGACCGGGAGAACCGTGCCCTGCACGGCCTCTCGCGCTCGCTGCTGAACAACCTCGTGCTGGGCGTGACCCAGGGCTACGAGCGCAAGCTCGAGATCCACGGGGTCGGCTACCGCGTGCAGCTCAAGGGCAGCACCCTGGAGTTCGCACTCGGCTACAGCCACCCGGTGCGCATCGAGGCGCCGGATGGCATCACCTTCGCGGTGGAGAACCCGACCCGCTTCTCGGTGCAGGGCATCGACAAGCAGGCCGTGGGCCAGGTCGCCGCGAACATCCGCCGGCTGCGCAAGCCCGACCCGTACAAGGGCAAGGGCGTCCGGTACGCCGGCGAGCAGATCCGCCGCAAGGTCGGGAAGACGGGTAAGTGATGGCTGAGACCAGCAACAACGCAGCGAAGAAGCGCGTCGTCGTGGGCAAGAGCGTCTCGCAGACCCGCCGCACCGGTGTGGCCCGTCGGCACGCCCGCCTCCGCAAGAAGGTCGAGGGCACGGCGGAGCGTCCGCGCCTGGTCGTCACCCGGTCCTCGCGGCACATCACCGCCCAGGTCATCGACGACCTCGCCGGCCACACGCTGGCGCACGCCTCCAGCATGGAGGCCGACGTCCGCGGGCTCGAGGGCGACAAGAAGGCGCAGGCCGCCAAGGTCGGCGAGCTCGTCGCCTCCCGCACGAAGTCCGCCGGGATCGACGCGGTCGTGTTCGACCGCGGCGGGCGCCGGTACCACGGCCGCATCGCGCAGCTCGCCGACGCGGCCCGCGAGGGAGGCCTGACGTTCTGATGGCCACCCTCATCACGTACACGCAAGGGAAGGACGCCTGATGCCGGGCACTCAGCGCCGCGAGGGCGGCGGCCAGGGCGGGCGCGACCGCGACCGTCAGGGCGGCGGCCGCGGCGGCGCCCAGGACAGGACGCCGCACCTCGAGCGCGTCGTCGCCATCAACCGCGTGGCCAAGGTCGTCAAGGGCGGCCGTCGCTTCAGCTTCACCGCGCTCGTCATCGTCGGCAACGGCGACGGCGAGGTCGGCGTGGGCTACGGCAAGGCCAAGGAGGTGCCGGCCGCGATCGCCAAGGGCGTGGAGGAGGCGAAGAAGAACTTCTTCCGCGTCCCGCGCATCGGCGGCACCATCACGCACCCGGTGCAGGGCGAGGACGCCGCCGGCGTCGTCCTCCTGCGCCCCGCGAGCCCCGGTACCGGCGTCATCGCCGGTGGCCCGGTTCGCGCGGTCCTGGAGTGCGCGGGGATCCAGGACATCCTGTCCAAGTCCCTGGGCAGCCAGAACGCCATCAACATCGTGCACGCCACGGTGGCGGCCCTGAAGGCGCTGCAGGTCCCCGAGGCCGTCGCGGCCCGCCGGGGTCTGCCGCTCGACGAGGTCGCGCCGGCCCGGATGCTGCGCCAGCGCGCCGGTCAGGGGGTCTGATCATGGCCGAGCTGAAGGTCACGCAGATCAAGTCCACGATCGGGGGCAAGCGCAACCAGCGCGAGACCCTGCGGACGCTGGGCCTGCGTCGCATCGGCGCCACGGTCACGCGGCCGGACGACGCGCAGAACCGCGGCCTCGTCCACACCGTGCGGCACCTCGTCACCGTCGAGGAGGTCTGACATGGCTGACGCACCCCTGAAGCTCCACCACCTCCGTCCGGCTCCCGGGAGCAAGACGGAGAAGACCCGTGTGGGTCGCGGTGAGGCATCGAAGGGCAAGACCGCCGGTCGCGGCACCAAGGGCACGGGCGCCCGCAAGAACGTGCCCGCGCGCTTCGAGGGCGGGCAGATGCCGCTCCAGATGCGCCTGCCCAAGCTCAAGGGCTTCCGCAACCGCAACAAGGTGGTCGCGCAGGTCGTCAACATCGGCGACCTCGCGCGGCTGTTCCCGAACGGCGGCGAGGTCGGCCCGGCCGAGCTCGTCGCCGCCGGCGCCGTCCGTGCCGGGCACCCGGTGAAGGTGCTCGGCGAGGGCGACCTCGGCTCGGTGACGCTGCAGGTGAGCGCGCACGCGTTCTCCGGCGCGGCCTCCGAGAAGATCGGTGCGGCCGGCGGGACGACGACCGTCCTGTAGGTCCACCACCGCGCCACCCGGGCCCGGAGGAGCTCACCCGAGCTCCTCCGGGCCCGTCCGCGTCTCCGGGGTCCTCCCCGCCGCTGCCCGCCGCCCCGTGGGCGGAAACCCCCTGCTGTTACCCTCGGCCGAGGCCGGTCCGCGTCTCTCGGACCGCCCCGGTTCCCGGGGTGTCGGCCGCGGCGGTCGGGGTCACCCGGCCGCGCGGCGGGGCCTGCAATCGACGACCAGCTGGAGGTCCGAGTGCTCGGCCCCGTGCGGTCCGCGCTGGCGACGCCGGACCTGCGCAAGAAGATCCTGTTCACGCTCGGCATCGTCGCGGTGTACCGGTTGGGCGCCACCCTCCCGGCGCCCGGTGTCTCCTACACGAACGTGCAGGCCTGTCTGCGCCAGGTCGAGGGCGGCGACTCCCAGAGCGTCTACGCCCTGATCAACCTGTTCTCCGGCGGAGCGCTGCTCCAGCTGTCGATCTTCGCGCTGGGCATCATGCCCTACATCACCGCGAGCATCATCGTTCAGCTGCTCACCGTGGTCATCCCGCGGTTCGAGCAGTTGAAGAAGGAGGGGCAGTCCGGCCAGGGCACCCTCACGCAGTACACGCGGTACCTGACGATCGCGCTGGCGATCCTGCAGTCGACCGGCATCGTCGCGCTCGCCGACCGCGGCCAGCTCTTCCAGAACTGCGACCCGAGCCAGTTCCCGATCCTGCCGAACGCGGGCATCTTCGACCTCGCCGTGATCGTGCTCGTCATGACGGCGGGCACCGCGGTCATCATGTGGTTCGGCGAGCTGGTGACCGAGCGCGGCGTCGGCAACGGCATGTCGCTGCTGATCTTCTGCTCGATCGCCGCGCGCATCCCGGCCGAGGGCCAGCAGATCCTGTCCAGCTCCGGCGGCCTCGTGTTCGCCGTGGTCTGCGTGTTCGGCCTGGCCATCATCGCGAGCGTCGTGTTCGTCGAGCAGGGCCAGCGCCGCATCCCCGTGCAGTACGCCAAGCGCATGGTGGGCCGGCGGATGTACGGCGGGACGTCGACCTACCTCCCGCTCAAGGTCAACCAGGCCGGCGTCATCCCGGTCATCTTCGGCTCGTCACTGCTCTACCTGCCCGACCTGCTGTCGCGGCTCGTGGGCAACTCGACGTCCGGGTTCGCGGTCTTCGTGCAGAACTACCTCGCGAACCAGTCGAACCCGGTGCACATCGTCCTGTACTTCGCGCTGATCATCTTCTTCACGTACTTCTACGTCGCGATCACGTTCAACCCCGAGGAACGCGCCGACGAGATGAAGAAGTTCGGCGGCTTCATCCCGGGCATCCGGCCGGGGCGACCGACGGCCGAGTACCTGCAGTACGTGCTGTCGCGGATCACCTTGCCGGGATCGATCTACCTCGGCATCATCGCTGTCCTCCCGAACTTCTTCCTGGGCATCACGGGCCAGGGTCAGAACCAGAACTTCCCCTTCGGCGGGACCGCGGTGCTGATCATGGTCGGTGTCGGCCTCGACACCGTGAAGCAGATCGAGAGTCAGCTGATGCAGCGCAACTACGAGGGTTTCCTGCGCTGACGACCGGGTCGATCCCCGCCCTCTCGACGGGGAGCGCCGCAGGCGTCCCCCGGGCAGGATGGACGGGCGTCCGACGAGGGTCGCCGCAGAGAAGGAGTGGACATGAGGATCGTTCTGGTGGGACCGCCCGGCGCCGGGAAGGGCACGCAGGCGGCACGGCTGTCGGAGCGGCTCGGTGCTCCGCACATCTCCACCGGCGACCTCTTCCGCGACAACATGAAGAACGAGACCGAGCTCGGCAAGGAGGCCCAGCGCTACGTCGACGCGGGCGACCTGGTGCCGGACGAGGTCACGGTGGCGATGGTCAAGGACCGGCTGGCCCAGCCGGACGCCGCGGAGGGCTTCCTCCTCGACGGCTTCCCGCGCAACACCTCGCAGGCCGACGAGCTGAAGAAGGTCCTCGACGACCTCGACCAGCGGCTCGACGCGGTCCTGCTGTTCGAGGTCGACGACGAGGAACTGATCCAGCGCCTCACCGCGCGGGGGCGCTCCGACGACACCGAGGACGTCATCCGCAACCGGCAGGAGGTCTACCGCCAGCAGACCGCCCCGCTGGTCGAGTACTACCGCGACATCCTCGTGAAGGTCGACGCCATGGGCTCCGTCGACGAGGTCACCGACCGGGCGACGGACGCGTTGGCCGACGAGCCGGAGGACTGACCCGCCGTGGGCGCCGGTGGTCTCGCCGGGGGGCGACTCGCGGACGTGACCGCCGGACTCGGGCGGGTCGCCGGACGCCTGTCCGGCGGCCGGATCGGCTCGGAGATCCAGCTCAAGAGCCGCGGTGAGATCGAGGCGATGCGGGCCGCCGGCCTCGTGGTGGCCACGGCCCTGGAGCGCGTGAGCGCCGCGGCCGCGGTCGGGATGTCGACGAAGGACCTCGACGAGCTCGCCGAGACCACGATCCGCGAGGCGGGCGCGGTGCCGTCCTTCCTGGGCTACCACGGCTTCCCGGGCAGCATCTGCGCGTCGGTCAACGCGGAGGTCGTCCACGGCATCCCGGCGGCGACCACCGTCCTCGCCGACGGCGACCTGCTCTCCGTGGACTGCGGCGCGATCCTCGAGGGCTGGCACGGCGACGCGGCCGTCACCGTGCACGTCGGTGCCGTGCGCCCGGAGGACGCCGCGCTGTCGGCGGCGTGCCGGGCGTCGATGTGGGCCGGCATCGCCGAGGTCCGCCCCGGCAACCGGCTCGGCGACGTGTCCCACGCGATCGAGGGCGAGGTGGCACGGCACCGGCGGCCGGACGGCGGACCGTTCGGGATCGTCGCCGACTACGGCGGCCACGGCATCGGCACCGAGATGCACATGGAGCCGTTCCTGCCGAACGTCGGCCGCGCCGGCACCGGGCTGCGCCTGCGGGAGGGGATGGTGCTCGCGGTCGAGCCGATGCTCACCGCAGGCGACCCGGAGACCGACGAGCTCGACGACGAGTGGACCGTGGTCACGCTCGACGGCGGGCGGGCCGCCCACTGGGAGCACACGGTGGCGGTCACGGACCACGGCCCCTGGGTCCTGACGGCCGCCGCGGAGACCGAGTCCGATGGTAACGGCGCAGACGGATAGCTGAACTCTCCGCTATCTGGGTACTCTCCCGGTAGGACGAACGACCGGGGAGGCCGTCATGACGGAGCAGGGCGCGGTACGGGTGTCGGACGCCGAGCGCGAGCAGGTCGCGGAACGGCTCGTCGCGGCGCACGGCGAGGGCCGGTTGACCCTCGCCGAGTACGACGAGCGTGTCCGGGCCGCGCACGCCGCCGTCGTCCGGGACGACCTCACGCCGCTGCTCGCCGACCTGCCGCGGTCGGCGGCCCCGGCGCGACCCGCCCCGACCCGCCGTCGGGAACCGGCGCTCCCGGCGATGCCGATGGCCCCGCCGGGGCCGTGCGGCTCCGGTCGGGGCGCGGTCGCGGTCTGGGCGACGGTGAGCCTGGTCAACGTGGTGATCTGGCTGGCGGTCTCGGTCGGGACCGCGGCCGTCGTGTACCCGTGGTGGATCTGGGTGGCCGGCCCGTGGGGCGTGGCGCTCGCCCTCGGGGGACTCGGCCGGGCGACGGTCCGCCCCCGCGCGTAGCGGGGACGGACGGGGCCGCCGCTACTTCGGCGCCATCCGGATCGCGCCGTCGAGCCGGATCGTCTCGCCGTTGAGCATCGGGTTCTCGACGATGTGCGCGGCGAGCGCGGCGTACTCGGTCGGGTCGCCCAGACGCGACGGGTGCGGGACCTGGGCGCCGAGCGAGTCGATGTGCTCCTGCGGCAGGGTGGCGAACAGCGGGGTGTGGAACAGCCCGGGAGCGATCGTGCAGACCCGGATGCCGAGCGAGGCGAGGTCCCGGGCGATCGGCAGCGTCATCCCGACGATGCCGCCCTTGGAGGCCGAGTAGGCCGCCTGGCCGATCTGGCCGTCGAAGGCCGCCACCGAGGCGGTGTTGACGATGACCCCGCGGTCGCCGGTGTCCACGCCGGGGTCGGTGAGCGACCCGTTCTCGCTCATGGCCTGGGCGGCCAGCCGGATGACGTTGAACGTGCCGACCAGGTTCACGGTCAGCACCCGCGTGAAGTCCTCGAGCGGGAACGGGCCCTTGCGGCCCGCCGTGCGGTGCGCACTCCCGATGCCCGCGCAGTTGATCGCGACGCGCAGCGTGCCCAGCCCGGCCGCGGCGTCGATCGCCGCGGTGACCTGCTCCGGGTCGGTGACGTCCGCGGGCGCGAACACCGCCCGCTCCCCGAGGCCCGAGGCGACGTCGGCGCCCGCCGAGGACGGCAGGTCGACGATCACCACCGACGCACCCTGCGCGTGCAGCTTCTCCACGGTCGCCCGGCCGAGGCCGGACGCCCCTCCGGTCACCAGTGCGACGACACCCTCGACGTCCACGTGCTCCTCCTCGATGCTCGGGTGGTCGACATCGTGTCGTCGGGCCGAGAAACGGTCAATGCTGACTCCTCGGCCGGCGGGGACACCCGGCCACCGGGGCCCCGACACGCCCCGCGTACACTGAGGAGCTGGTGCGCGTGTCGTGCCGTTCCTCACGAGCCTGATCGGGCCGGTGCGGTCCGGCACCTCGTCACGCACCCGATCCGCCACGCACCCGCGTGGCGGTGGCACGGCGGGACGACGAAGCCGCCGCGGTGAGTGCGTGCCCCGGACCGTACCGGGAGACGCGGGATCCACGGCGGCGCGAGAGTGCGGAGGACATGGCGAAGAAGGACGGCGCCATCGAGGTCGAGGGCCGGGTCGTCGAGCCCCTGCCCAACGCGATGTTCCGGGTCGAGCTCGAGAACGGGCACAAGGTCCTGGCGCACATCAGCGGCAAGATGCGGCAGCACTACATCCGAATCCTCCCCGAGGACAAGGTCGTGGTCGAGCTCTCGCCGTACGACCTGTCGCGCGGTCGCATCGTCTACCGCTACAAGTAACCAGGCAGCGAGGACGAGATCGTGAAGGTCCAGCCGAGCGTCAAGCGAATCTGCGCGAAGTGCCAGGTGGTCCGCCGTCACGGGCGGGTCATGGTCATCTGCGACAACCTGCGTCACAAGCAGCGCCAGGGCTGACGCCCACGCACCCGGGTCCGCCCGGGTGAGCACACCCCCGTACCTACGCCGGCACAGTCCCGGCGGAACCACCCCCGGCGGGAGGCCGGGGCCCGACGACAGCGGTCGTCGGGACGGACGGGGAACCAGACCTCCCGAACGACACGAGGAGTACGTCGCCACATGGCACGCATTTCCGGCGTCGACCTCCCCCGCGAGAAGCGGATGGAGATCGCGCTGACCTACATCTTCGGGATCGGCCGCAGCCGGTCGAAGGAGATCCTCCGCGAGACGGGCATCGACCCGGACCTGCGGAGCAAGGACCTGAGCGACTCGGACGCCGCGGCGATCCGTTCGTTCATCGAGCAGAACCTCCGGGTCGAGGGTGACCTGCGTCGTGAGGTCCAGGCGGACATCCGGCGCAAGGTCGAGATCGGCAGCTACCAGGGCCTGCGTCACCGGCGGAACCTCCCGGTCCACGGCCAGCGGACGAAGACCAACGCCCGCTCGCGCAAGGGTCCGAAGAAGACCGTCGCCGGCAAGAAGAAGGCCACCCGCAAGTAGGCGGGGCCCGATCACCTCAGGAGTTTTTGCATGCCACCCAGGACTCGTACCGGCGCCGCGGGCGCCAAGAAGGTGCGCCGCCGGGAGAAGAAGAACATCTCCCAGGGCCAGGCCCACATCAAGAGCACCTTCAACAACACCATCGTCTCGATCACCGACCCGACCGGTGCGGTGATCGCGTGGGCCTCCGCCGGCCACGTCGGCTTCAAGGGCTCGCGCAAGTCGACGCCGTTCGCCGCCCAGATGGCCGCCGAGAACGCGGCCCGCAAGGCGGCCGAGCACGGCATGAAGAAGGTCGACGTCTTCGTCAAGGGCCCGGGGTCCGGTCGTGAGACCGCGATCCGTTCGCTGCAGGCCGCGGGCCTCGAGGTCGGGACCATCTCCGACGTCACGCCCCAGCCGCACAACGGCTGCCGCCCGCCCAAGCGGCGCCGGGTCTAGGGCGAGAGGAGAGAAGAGAGATGGCTCGCTACACCGGTCCCGTCACCCGTAAGTCCCGTCGCCTCAAGGTCGACCTCGTCGGCGGCGACAAGTCCTTCGAGCGCCGCCCGTACCCCCCGGGGCAGCACGGTCGGATCCGCATCAAGGAATCCGAGTACCTCATGCAGATCCAGGAGAAGCAGAAGGTCCGCTTCACCTACGGGGTCCTCGAGAAGCAGATGCGCAAGTACTACGAGGAGGCGAACCGTCGCGAGGGCAAGACCGGCGACGAGTTCCTGCGCCTGCTCGAGTCGCGCCTCGACTCGGTCGTCTACCGCGCCGGCCTGGCCCGCACCCGTCGTGCGGCCCGCCAGCTGGTCGGGCACGGCCACTTCCTGGTCAACGGCCAGAAGGTGGACGTCCCCAGCTTCCGGGTGACGCAGTACGACATCATCGACGTCCGCGACAAGTCGCGGAACATGCTGCCCTTCGTGGACGCGAAGGAGTCGTTCGGCGACCGCCCGGTCCCCGGCTGGCTCCAGGTCGTCCCGGAGACGCTGCGCATCTTCGTGCACCAGCTGCCCGAGCGGGCGCAGATCGACACGCCCGTGTCCGAGCAGCTGATCGTCGAGTTCTACTCGAAGTAGCACGACCGGCCCGACCCGGCGATCCTGCCGGGTCGGGCTCCCCGTTCGGCATCAAATAGCGGATGCCCGAGCATCGGAAGGAAAGACCTTGCTGATCTCCCAGCGCCCGGCCCTCTCGGAGGAGCCGGTCGACGAGACCCGGTCGCGGTTCATCATCGAGCCGCTCGAGCCGGGCTTCGGCTACACCCTCGGCAACTCGCTGCGGCGGACCCTGCTGTCGTCCATCCCGGGCGCGGCCGTGACCTCGATCCGGGTCGACGGGGTCCTCCACGAGTTCACCACCGTCCCGGGGGTGAAGGAGGACGTCACCGACATCATCCTGAACCTCAAGGAGCTCGTCGTGAGCTCCGAGGAGGACGAGCCGGCGACGATGTACCTGCGCAAGCAGGGCCCGGGCACGGTGACGGCGGGGGACATCGTCCCGCCCGCCGGCGTGACCGTGCACAACCCGGACCTCCACATCGCGACCCTGAACGACCAGGGCCGCCTCGAGGTCGAGCTGGTGGTGGAGCGTGGCCGCGGTTACGTCCCCGCCGCCCAGAACAAGGCCTCCGGCGCCGAGATCGGCCGCATCCCGGTCGACTCGATCTACTCGCCGGTGATGAAGGTCAGCTACAAGGTCGAGGCGACCCGCGTCGAGCAGCGCACCGACTTCGACAAGCTGATCCTCGACGTCGAGACCAAGCCCTCGATCACCCCGCGCGACGCCATCGCGTCCGCCGGCCGCACGCTCGTCGAGCTGTTCGGTCTGGCCCGCGAGCTCAACGTCGACGCGGAGGGCATCGAGATCGGGCCCTCGCCCGCCGAGGCCGACTCGATCGCCGCGTTCGCGATGCCCATCGAGGACCTCGACCTCACGGTCCGGTCCTACAACTGCCTCAAGCGGGAGGGCATCCACACGGTCGGCGAGCTCGTCGGCCGCTCGGAGGCCGACCTGTTGGACATCCGCAACTTCGGTGCGAAGTCCATCGACGAGGTCAAGATGAAGCTGGCCGGCCTCGGGCTGGCCCTGAAGGACAGCCCGCCCGGGTTCGACCCGAGCGCGGCCGCGTCCGACTACCCGTCGGAGGGCTACGAGTCCTACGGCGAGGGCGGCGGGTACGGGTCGTTCGGC
Source organism: Actinomycetospora sp. NBRC 106378 (assembly GCF_030269685.1). GTDB lineage: Bacteria > Actinomycetota > Actinomycetes > Mycobacteriales > Pseudonocardiaceae > Actinomycetospora. Next base: position 421,715 of record NZ_BSTT01000001.1, on the reverse strand, counting down.
AACGACGACGGCCAGGACTACGCCGAGACCGAGCAGCTCTAGTTCACGCGAGAGCTCTGACGTACTGCCCCCTCCCCGGGCCCTCGCCGAGGGCCCGGGGAGGAAAGGCGCCTGAGACAGGAGCACGAGAATGCCCCAGCCCACCAAGGGCCCCCGCCTCGGCGGATCCCCCGCGCACCAGAAGCTGATGCTGGCCAACCTGGCCACGTCGCTCTTCACGCACGGCCGGATCCACACCACGCGCGCCAAGGCCGAGCGCCTGCGCCCGTACGCCGAGCGCCTCATCACGAAGGCGAAGAAGGGCGACCTCCACAACCGTCGCGAGATCTCCACGGTGATCCGCGACAAGGACGTCGTGCACCGCCTGATCGCCGAGATCGGGCCGTTCTTCGCCGACCGTCCCGGTGGCTACACGCGCATCATCAAGACGCTGCCGCGCAAGGGCGACAACGCTCCGATGGCGATCATCGAGCTGGTCAACGAGAAGCTGGCCTCGACCGAGGCGTCGGCGGCCACCCGCTCGGCAGCATCGCGGCAGACCGAGGTCGGCGGCGCGGCCACCGGCGCGGCCGCCACCGCGGCGACGATCGCCGCCGCGGAGTCGGACGACACCACCGCCGACGGTGCGGCGGCCGAGGAGGCCGTGGGCACCGACGCCGACACCCCGGTGCTGGCCGAGGAGGCCACCACGGCCGAGGCGACGACCACCGAGGTCGGCGGCGGATCCGGGGCGACCACCGACACGGCGTCGTCCACGGACACCGAGGCCGACGAGGTCCCGGAGCCCATGGCGGAGAACGCCGCGGACGCCGCGGGTCTCTCGACCGACGACACCAAGAAGGACGAGTCCTGACCGGACCCGCTCCCGAGCACGACCACCCCGGGCCCGCCGTCGACCACGACGGCGGGCCCGGGGCGTCTCCGGCCCCGGTGCGGCTGCGGCTCGACCTGGCCTACGACGGCACCGACTTCGCCGGGTGGGCCCGACAGCCGGAGCTGCGGACCGTCCAGGGCGTGCTCGAGGAGACTCTGACGACCCTCGCCCGGCAGCCGGTGGCGCTCACCGTCGCGGGCCGCACCGACGCCGGCGTGCACGCCGACGCGCAGGTCGTGCACACCGACGTGGTGCCCGGCAACGCCCTGCTCGCGGACGGGGGCACCGTCCCCGACGGCCTGGTGCGTCGCCTCGCCCGCATGCTCCCGCCCGACGTCCGCGTCCACCGTGCGGCCGTCGCCCCCGGCGGGTTCGACGCCCGCTTCTCCGCCGTCCGCCGGCACTACGCCTACCGCGTCTGCACCGCCCCGTCCGGCCCGGAGCCGCTGCGCGCCCGCGACACCCTGCGCTGGCCGCGCCCGCTGGACGTCGCGGCGATGGGGGCGGCGAGCCGGTCACTGCTCGGTGAGCACGACTTCGCCGCGTTCTGCCGCCCCCGCGCCGGTGCCACCACGATCCGCGAGCTGCAGCACCTGACGTGGCACCCGCTCGACGGCGAGCGCGACGTCGTCGAGGCACGGCTGTCGGCCGACGCCTTCTGCCACTCCATGGTGCGCTCGCTGGTCGGCGCCCTGCTCGCGGTCGGCGAGGGACGCCGACCCGTGGACTGGCCGGCGTCGCTGCTCACGGCGGCCCGCCGCTCGTCGGAGATCCATGTCGTGGCGGCCCACGGGCTGCGGCTCGTCGGGGTCGACTATCCCGACGACGGTGCGCTCGCCGCGCGGGCGACCGCCACCCGCGCGGTGCGCACGCTCGACCGCTGACTCAGGCGCGGCGCACGGGCCCCAGGAGCGCGCTCTCCCGGTCGGCGGTCACGAGGTCGAGCCGGCGCCAGAGGTTGCGGCCGAGTGCGACGACGCCGTGGTCCGGCAGCGTCCGCAGGGTCTCGGCCATCGGGTCGGTCAGCCGCCACAGCCGGGTCGCGAGGTCGGCCTCCTGCGGTGGCATCCGGCCGAGGAGCACGACGTCGGCGTCGTCCGCGGCGTCGGCGACGGCCGGGGTGAGCGAGGGCAGGACCAGCAGCGCGGTACGCCACGGGGCGGCGGTGGCACCCGGCCCCACCGGGGCGGCGCCGCGGTCCCGCACGGTCAGCAGGGTGTCGGTGTCGCCGGGGGTCCGCTCGTCCGGGTCCGCGAGGTCGACGTCCGCCCCGACGCGGACACGGTCGGGGTCGTCGGCGGCCCGCGCGATCGGCTCCCAGGCCGCCGCCCGCCCCGTGGTGACGGCGAGGCGTGCGCCCTGGGCGACGGTCCGCAGCGCGATCTGCCGCGCGAGGTGGAACGCCCCGAGGACGACGATGCGGGTCCCGACGGGGCGCAGCACCGCGAGGCTCACCGGCTCCCCGGCCGCGTCGGCGCCGAGCACCACCCCGGCGGGCGTCACGGGCGCGCGGACCCCGCCGAGGGAGTCGACCGGGCGCCGCAGCGTCGGAGGACGCCGGGCGGGCGCGCGGCGGGTCATCGGGCTCCGCCGACGGGCAGGGTGGCGCGCAGGCCGGACGACTGCCGGCCGTGCAGCGGGTCCAGGTGCACGCCGCGGGCCCGGGCGGCGGCGACGAGCCCGCGGCCGGCGGTGACGACGTCGGTCGGCCCGAGCCCGGTGACCCGGACGTGCAGGTCCAGGCCCACCTCGGCGGGGTCGTCCTCGGCGACGAGGGCGAGGGCGACCGTGGACACCGCGTCCGGCGCGACGAGGGCGTCGAGGTCGAACGCCTCCGGCAGCGCGGCCGCCGACCAGGTGGCGTGCCCGACCTCCCCGAGCACCACGGCGTCCCAGCGCTCCTGCACGCCGCCCGGCGTGCGGTCGAGGTCGGTGCCGGCCGCGACGGCGACCGCCTCCCGGACCCCGACGCCGTCGAGCGGGCGGACCGGCACGCCGTGGTCGGCGAGGACCCGGCCGATCCGGGCGAGGGAGCCGACGAGCGCCCGGCGCGCCCCGAGCACCCCGCCGCCCCGCGCGGTCACCGCCTCGGGACAGCGCTGCGGGTCGAAGCGCACCACCAGCCACGTGCTCCGGTGCGCGGCGTCGGACAGCGGGCCGAGGACCTCGCGGTGCGCGTCGCGGGCGGGTCCCGTGGGCGCGCCCGGCCGCACGTGCCGCACCACCGTCACGGCGTCGACGACGACGCCGCGGTCGGACAACGTGCCCGCCAGTGCCCCGACCGGCAGACCACCGGGTCCGCCGCCGACCCCGTCCTCTCCGCCGGCCCCGCCGTCGGGCGGGTCGAGCAGCAACGGCAGGCCGTCGGTCTCGGGCACGAGGACGGCGCTCCACGCACCGTCCTCCCCGCCGAGCAGCGCGATCGCGCGGCCGTCGTGGTCGACGGTGTCGACGACGACGAGCGGGCCCACCGCCGCGTCGACGGCGGGCAGCCCCACCCCCTCGTCGGGATCGGAGCCGGGGACCTCGCGCGGTCGGGCGCGGTGGCGGAGCGCGAGGACCGCCCACGTCCCGAGCAGCTCACCGCGCACCCGGACGAGACCGGCGACGAGGGCCAGGGAGAGGACCACCCCGGCGACGGGGAGACCGGCACCGAGCGCGAGCAGCCCCAGGGCGGACGCGAGCCCGACCTGGGCGAGCAGCACCCCGGTCAGGGGTAACGGACCGAGCGTCGGCTCCCCGGTCCGCGGTCCGCTCACGACCGCCTCCGCCGCCGGACCACGACCCCGACGACCCCGGCGAGCACCGCGACGAGCACGGCGAGGCCGACGACGGCCGCCCTCCCCGTGCCCCCACCCGCGACCGGCGCGGACACGGGTGCGGGCTCCGCTGGGCGGGCACCGGCGAGGGCCGCCGCGACGTCGAGGGCGCCGGTGCCGACGGCGGCGGGCGCCGCCCCGGCGACCGGCGCCGCGGTGCCGCGCAGGCGCGCGACGACCTCGGCGGCGGACAGCGTGGGGAAGCGGGCCCGCAGCAGTGCCGCCGCGCCCGCGACCCGCGCGGCGGCGAAGCTCGTCCCGACGACGGGCGCGGGCGCCGATCCCGGCAACGTCAGGTCGGCGGTGAGCCCGGCGCTCCGGGCGTCGAGCGCGGCGGGGACCCGGCCGGGCGCCGCGAGCCCGACCCACGGCCCGGCCAACGAGGCGCGGTCCGGCGTGCCGTCGTCGTCGAGGGCGCCGACGGTCAGCACCTCGGTCGGGTCGACGCCGAACCACGCGGGGACCGGCACGGTGACCACCCGCTGCGCCGCCGACGCCGGGTCGTTCGCCGGGCAGGCGGGCCCGACGTTGCCGGCCGCCGCCACGACCACCACGTCGCGGGCGACGGCGTCGCGGATCGCGGCCCGCAGGGCCCCGACGGCGGGTCCGGTCCCGCCGACGAGGGCTGCGCCCGGTCGGCAGGCGGCGACCGCGAGGGTCAGCACGCGCACGCCCGGGACCGCGACGGCCGCGCGGACCGCCCGGGCGAGGACGGCCTCGTCGCCGGCCCCGCCGGTGGCGGTGCGGGACCAGGCGGTGTCGGCGCGCACGGCGAGGACGCGGGCGCCGGGGGCGACCCCCACGACGCCGTCGTCGGCCCCGGGTGCCGCGGCCACGATCCCCGCGACGGCCGTGCCGTGCCCGTCGCAGTCGTCCTCGGCGGAGCCGCCGGCCACGAAGTCACCGCCGTCGACCACGCCGCCCGCGAGCCGCGGGTGGGCGGCCACCCCGGAGTCGACGACCGCGACGAGCACGCCCCGCCCGCTCGCGCCCGGCACGGCGTCGGGTTCGGGGGTGAGGGCGTCGAACGGGTCGGGCGCCACCCCGGCCGGGCAGGGGCCGAGGGACGTCAGCCCGGGCAGGGCGTCGGGGGCGCGTGGCAGCGCCGCGAGCGCGGCCGGGTCGGCGGCGGGCGGGGCGGGCGGCGCGACCGGGGTCGCCGTCCCGACGGCGGGTGCGGCGGCGACCGGGAGCCCCGGCGCGAGCAGACCCAGCGACCCTGCGGTCAGGACGACGGCGAGCACCGCGCGCCTGCGGCCCGTCGGGGTCACAGCAGCCGCACCACGGCGAACAGGTCGGCGACGGCGCAGGCCAACGGGACGACCGCGGCGATCGCGACGCCCTCGGCGAGGTCCACCGCGCGCCGGACACCGGGGGAGGCCCGTCGCCGCGGGCCGACCGCGCCGAGGAGCACCACCGCCGCGCCGAGCACCGCCGCCGCGAGGCCGATCCCGAGGCGACCGGCGCCGGGCGGGGCGGCGGCCACGGCGCCGACGCCGATCCCGCCGGCCGCGACGATCGCCCCGGAGAGCAGGACCGCGGCGGGCGCGGCGTGGGCGTAGCTGCGCGAACGGAGCGCGGCGAGCACGACGAGCAGTGCCCCGAGCACGGCGCCGACGGTGCCGCGCCAGCCGGGTGCCGGCGCGAGGCCGAGGACCGCCACGGCCACGACCAGGACCGCCACCGTGCCCGCCGCGAGCCCGGTGAGCAGGGCGTGGGCCCGCTCCGCCCGCCGATCCAGCGCCGCCGCGTCGCCCGGGGGGTCGTCGGGGGCACCGCTCCCCGCGCCGCCGTCGCCGTCCCTGGTGGACAGCGGGACCTCGGGCAGCGGCAGCCGCGCGAGCAGGACGGCCAGCCGGGGGAGCAGCGACAGCACGACCAGGGCCAGCGCGCCGGCGCCGGCCGCGACCGCGGCGGGCTCGACCGGGCCCGCGCCGCGCGCCGCCGTGACCGCGCCCGCGACCGTGGTGACGGCGCCGGTCACGGTGCCGAGCACGGCCGCCGTCGCGAACCCGGTGCCGACCGCGAGCGCGACCCGGTCGAGGCGCGACGCGGCGAGCAGGACGGTGCCGGCCGCGACCAGGGCGAGCGCCGACGCGACGAGCAGGTGGGCGCCGCCGAGCCCCGACGTGAGCGGGGCCCCGTCGGGACCGGGGACGAGAGCGAGGCCGCAGACCGCCGCGGCGGCGCTCGCAAGGCCGACGAGCACGGCCGCCGGACCCGGGCGCCGGGCCGCGCGTGGCGCCGTCACGGCCAGCGCGATCCCGGCGAGGGCGACCAGCGCCGCCGCCACGGCGGTGACCGCACCGGACGCCGTGCCCGGCCCGCGTCCGGCGGCGAGCAGGGCCCCGAGCAGCGTCGCCCCCGCGACCACGCCGCCGAGCAGGCCGAAGCGGTGCGCCCACCCGGCGTCCCAGACCCGACCGCCGCTGCGGGACTCGGCGAGGGCGTCGACGACGTCGTCGTAGAGCGGGGCCGGGGCGGCGTCCTCGCGGCGGCGCAGGACGAGCTGGTCGCCGTCGAGGACCTCGAGCTCGTCGAGGGTGAGGCGGGGGTCGGCCGGGGCACGACCCAGCGGCGCCAGCGTCCAGCCGGTGGCGCCCGCCCGGTCGGCGCTGCGGACGGGCGGGTGGCTCCAGGTGGTCGGGGCGGGCCGGACGACGTCGGCGTCGGTCAGCTCGACCAGCACCGGCAGCAGTTCGCCGACCGGGACGTCGCCCGGCAGCGCCAGGTCGGCGCGCGTGGTGGGGGCGAGCACCGACACCCGGGTGACCGTGGCGGGGGGTTCGGGCAGGGCCGGGACGGGCGCCTCCTCCCGCCGGACGGGTGCCGTCGTCCGGCCGTTGCCGGTGCTCACCCGGGCCACCCCCGTTCGTCCCCGCTGCGTCGTTCCGGCCCCGATCGGATGATCGGCTCCCTAGTATGGCCAGCGCACCGACCCGCGGTGGGGCGAACACGGAGATCCGCACGGGCCGGCCGCGGAGGGGAGGGGCGTGGGCACGCAGGTCGTCCGGCGCGGGCCGCGCGAGGCCGCGCCCGCCATGCCCGGCGGCGAGCTCGCGCTCGAGGCGCCGCCCGAGGAACCGCGCCTCGCGCCCACCGGCCTGCTGCCGCGACTGCTGCCGGTGGTCATGGTGCTCGCCTCGGTGGGCTTCGTCGTGGTGCTCGGGATCGACAACCCGACGTCGTGGCTGTTCGGCGGCATGATCGCGCTGTCGACGCTCGGGATGGTCGCGGGCGGTTTCTCCCGCGGGGGCGCGCAACGGCGGGCCGAGGCCGACGCCGAGCGTGCGGACTACCTGCGCTACCTCGCCCAGGTCCGGCGCCGGACACGCGCGGTGGCCACCGACCAGCGGGCGAGCCTGGAGTGGACGCACCCCGACCCGGGCGCGCTGGTCACGCTGGCCCGCGGCCCCCGCACCTGGGAACGCCGCCCCGGCGACCCGGACTTCGCGCACGTGCGTGTGGGGCGCGGCGCGCAGCGCCTGGCCACGGCGCTCGTCCCGCCGCAGACCGGGCCGGTCGCCGACCTGGAGCCGGTGACGACGGCGGCCCTGCGACGCTTCGTGCGGGCCCATTCGGTGGTCGAGTCGCTCCCGACCGCGGTGTCGCTGCGCGCCTTCGCCGCCGTCGCGGTCACCGGCCCCGACGCGAGCCCCGTCGGCCGGGAGCGCCGCCTCGCGCTCGCGCGGGCCCTCGTCGCGCAGCTGGTCACGTTGCACTCCCCGGACGACCTGCGGCTCGCCGTCGTGACCGGCGGGCGCACCCGCGGCGACTGGGAGTGGGTCAAGTGGCTGCCGCACGTCGCGCATCCGCGGCTGCACGACGGGGCCGGGCCGGTGCGGATGATCGCCTCCTCGCTCGCCACCGTCCGGACGTGGCTCGCCCCCGAGCTCGCCGACCGGGCCCGCTTCAGCCGCGGCGCCGCACCGGCCGCGCCGCACGTCGTGGTGGTCTGCGACGGCGGCGTCGTCGCCGACGACCCCGCCGCCGGGGACGACCCCGCCGACGAGGGCCTCGTGGGCCTCACCCTGGTCGACCTTTCCGGGCGGCTCGACGCCCTGGTGGCCCGCCGGGGCCTGCGGCTCGTCGTCGCGCCCGACCCGGAGCGGCCGGACACGGACCGGATCGGCGCGGCCACCGACGTCGGGGTGGAGTGGTTCGGCCGGCCCGACGTGCTGCGCGAGCCGGAGGCGGAGGCCCTCGCCCGCCGCCTCGCGCCCTGCCGCACGCCGGCCTCCGCCCCCGAGGGCCCCGGGCCGACGACGCCGGGTCTGCTCGACCTGCTCGGCGTGCCCGGCACCCCGGACACCTTCGACGTCGGCGCCGCCTGGCGGCCCCGCGCCCCGCGCGAGCGCCTCCGCGTGCCGTTCGGGCTCGGGGAGGACGGCGAGCCGGTCGAGCTCGACCTCAAGGAGGCCGCCCAGGAGGGGATGGGGCCGCACGGGCTGTGCGTGGGCGCGACCGGGTCCGGCAAGTCCGAGCTGCTGCGCACCCTCGTCCTCGGCCTCATCACGACCCACTCCTCGGCCGCACTGAACCTCGTCCTGGTCGACTTCAAGGGTGGCGCGACGTTCGCCGGGCTGGCGGACGCGCCGCACGTCGCCGCCGTCATCACCAACCTCGCCGACGACCTCGCGCTCGTCGACCGCATGCAGGACGCCCTCGCGGGGGAGATGACCCGCCGTCAGGAACTGCTGCGCGCGGCGGGCAACCTCGCGAGCGTCGCCGACTACGAGCGGGCGCGGGAGCGCGGCGCCGACCTGACGCCGCTGCCCGCCCTCTTCGTGGTGGTCGACGAGTTCTCCGAGCTGCTGCACCAGAAGCCCGACCTGGCCGACCTGTTCACCGCGATCGGCCGGCTCGGCCGCTCCCTGCAGATCCACCTGCTGCTCGCCTCGCAGCGCGTCGACGAGGGCCGGCTGCGTGGTCTCGAGTCCCACCTGTCCTACCGGATCGGGCTGCGGACCTTCTCCGCCGCGGACTCGCGCGCCGTGCTCGGGGTCCCGGACGCGGCGTCGCTGCCCGCCGTGCCCGGCACCGGTTACCTGCGCTCGGACACCTCGACGATGGTGCGGTTCACCGCGGGCTACGTCTCCGGGCCGGTCCGGCGCCCGGGCGGGGCCCGCCGGCGGACCGCTCCCGCCGGGTCCCGACGGCGGGCCGTGCCCCGGCCCTTCCACGGCGGCTGGGTCGACCCGCCGGGCGGCCCCGTCGTCGTCCCGGCCGCGCCCGACCACGAGCCCGACGACGCCGCCCCGAGCGTGCTGGACACCGTCGTCGACCGGCTGCGCGACGCGGGCCCGCCCGCCCACGAGGTCTGGCTGCCGCCGCTCGCCGGGCCGGTCGGGCTGACCACGCTCCTCCCGCCGCTGCAGGACACCGACCGCGGCCGCCGGGCCCCCGGCTTCCCGGCCAACGGCACGCTGCGTCTGCCGCTCGGCCTCGTCGACCGGCCCTACGAACAGCGCCGGGAGGTGCTCTGGGCCGACCTGTCGGGCGCCGCGGGCCACGTCGGCGTGGCGGGCGGACCGCGGGCCGGCACCTCGACGCTGCTGCGGACGCTCGTCTGCTCGGCGGCGCTGACCCACACCCCCGACGAACTCGGCTTCCACGTCGTCGACCTCGGCGGCGGGACGCTCGCCGGGCTCGCCGGGCTCCCGCACGTCGGGACGGTCGCCGGGCACGGTGACACCGACCTGGTCCGCCGGGTCGTCGCCGAGGTCGCCGCGGTGGCCACGGCCCGCGAGCGCTGGTTCCGGGAGCGGGGCATCGACTCGGTGGCCGACCTGCGGGAGCGGCGGCGCCGTGGTGAGGACCTGCCCGACCCGTTCGGCGACCTCGTGCTCGTCGTCGACGGCTGGCACGCGTTCCGCGCCGACCACGAGGGTCTCGAGTCGACCGTGATCACCCTCGCGACGACGGGCCTGTCCTACGGCGTGCACGTCGCGATCGGCGTCGGGCGCTGGGCCGACCTCCGCCCGGCGCTGAAGGACCTGCTCGGGACCCGGATCGAGCTGCGGCTCGGCGACCCCGGCGAGTCCGAGGTCGACCGGCGGGTGGCGGCCGCGGTGCCGACCGGACGGCCGGGCCACGGCATCGCCCCCGACCGCAGCCACGTCCTCGTCGCGCTGCCCGAGCCCGACCTCGTGCCCGCCGTCGCCGCCGCGTGGCCGGGAGCGGGGCTGGCGCCGGTCGAGCTGCTGCCCGAGCGGGTCGACGTCGCCGCGCTCCCGGGCCCGGGGGAGGGCGAGCGCCACCTGCTGCCGATCGGGGTCGACGAGGACCGGCTCGCGCCCGTGCTGCTCGACGTCGCGGCGGACCCGCACCTGCTGGTCTACGCCGACGGCGAGTCGGGCAAGACGTCGTTCCTGCGGCTGCTCGCCCACCACGTCGTCACGCGGTACACGCCGGCCCAGGCCCGGCTGATGATCGTCGACCACCGCCGCGGGCTGCTCGGCGCCGTCGACTCCGAGCACCTCATCAGCTACACCTCGACCGCGGACGCCCTGACCGAGGCGATGACCGACCTCGTCGCGTCGCTGCGGCGCCGGCTCCCCGGCCCCGACGTCACCCCCGAGCAGCTGCGCACCCGCTCCTGGTGGACCGGTCCCGAGGTGTTCCTGCTCGTCGACGACTACGACCTGGTGGCCACCGCGACCGGCAACCCGCTCACCGCACTGCTCGACCTGCTCCCCCAGGCGAAGGACGTCGGCCTGCACGTGGTCGTGGCGCGGCGCGTCGGCGGCACGTCCCGCGCGATGTTCGAGCCGGTGCTCGCCCGGCTGCGCGAGCTCGCCACCCCGGGCCTCGTGGGCCACGGGAGCCGCGACGAGGGCCCGCTGGTCGGCACCGCCCGCCCGGGCCCGCGGCCGCCGGGACGCGCGGTCCTGGTGACCCGGCGCGGCGAGACCCTCGTCCAGCTCGCCTGGCGCGACCCGGAGACACCGGTCCGGCCGGTTCCCGCGGTTCCCGACGGCGGGGGTGGGGGCGCGTGAGCCGGCGGGTGGCCGTCGACCTCGGTGACACCACGGTCGTGACCGTCGTCGACCCGGGCGGCGGCGCCGACGCCGTGGAGCTCGAGCCGGACCTCGCAGCGGTCTTCGCCCCGGACGACGCCGCGCTGGTCACCGGCGGGGCCGCCCGTGCGCGGGCGGCCGCCGACCCGACCCGGCTGGAGCCCCGGCCCCGCCGGTGGATCGACGCCGACACCCTGCTGCTCGGCACGCGCACCGTCGGCGTCGTGGAGGCGCTCGGGGCCGTGCTCGCGGCCGCCGTCGACCGGGCCCGGTCGGCCCTGCGCGGGGAGCGGCCCGACCTCCTCGTGCTCACCCACCCGCCGTCGTGGGGTGCCCGCCGCCGCGAGGTGCTGCGCCGCGCGGGCGCGGGGCTCGCCGCCGAGCTGTCCCTGGTGGCCGAGCCCGTCGCGGCGGCCGCGCACGCCCGGTGGATGCGCCCCACCGGCCGCGGAGGACCCACCGCCCTGCTCGACGTCGGCGCCCGCGGGGCGGTCGCCGCCGTCGTGGACCCGGCCGGCGCGCTGCTCGCCCACCGCGCCGCCGACCGGTTCGGCGGGGACGACGCCGACGAGCTGGTCCTCGCCCACGTGCTCGCGGGCCTCACCGACGCCACCCCGGACGTGACGCGGGTGCGCGCGGTGGTCGACGGGGCGTCCCTGCCCGACCGGCGGCACCGCCAGGTGCTCGTCGAGGACGTGCGCGACGCCCGGGAACGGCTCTCCGGGTCCGAGCAGGCCGACGTCCCGCTGCCGGGCGCGGCGGGCACGGCCTGGTGCTCGCGCACCGAGCTGGAGGATCTCCTCCGGGAGCCGTGCGCGGGCCTCGTCGCCCTGCTCGCCGGCGTGCTCGACGAGGCCGGCGTGCCGGCGTCCCGGCTCGCGGACGTCCGCCTCGTCGGCGGGCTCGCGCGCACGCCCCTGCTGGCGACCCTGGTCCACCGTGAGCTCGGCGTGCCGCCGGTCGTCCCCGCCGACCCGCGCACCGTGGTCGCGCGCGGTGCGCTGCTGGCCGCCGCATCCGCCCCGGCCGTCGCCGCCCCGGCCCCCGCCCGGCCGGCGCTGCTCCCGGACTGGCCGGCGCCCGTCGCGGCACCGCCTCCCCCGGTGCGGGCGGTGGCGGTCGCAGCGCCCGCCCCGCCGGCGCCCCCGCCGACCCCCCGGCTCGATCCCGACGGCCCCACCGTGCGGATCGCCCACGAGCTCGTGCCCGCGGGCCGGCTCCCGGCCCGCGTCGAGACCCCCGAGGGCGGTCCGGCGAGCTGGAGCGCCCGGCGGCGGGCGGGCCTGGTGGCCGTGGCCACCGTGGCGGTCGTCGTCGTGATCCTGGTGGTGGCCGGGCTGCGCGGCGGTGACGGACCCACCGCCGGGGCGACGTCCCCGACCGTGGTGTCGGTGTTCGCGCACGCCTACGAGCTCCCGGCGGGGTGGACCACCGACGGTTCCGACGCCGAGTTCCGCCGCAGCCGCATCCGGCCGGTCGGTCAGCCGACGGGGCCGAACCTGATCGCGGTGCAGGAGAGCGCGCTCGCCTCCCCGGACGCGGCGGGCGCCCGCGCGCAACTGCTCGCGGGCTTCGAGGCGGCGCGGGCGGCCGGGGGAGGGGTGTCCGACCTGCAGCCCGAGACGACGTTCGCCGGGCGCGAGGCGGCGACCTACCGGCAGGTGCCGGTGCCCGGGACGACGGTGGACTGGGTCGTGCTCTTCCTCGGCCCCACCCAGCTCTCGGTGGGCTGTCGGCACGACGAGACCTCGCGCGACGCCGTGCTCGCGGCGTGCGAACGGGTCGTGGGGACGCTGCGCAGCCCGCCGTGAGCGCGGCCGGCACGACTTATGCGAAACCGCCCCCGCGGCCGCCGTCGGGATGACACCGTCGTCGGCAGGCAGCAGGTCGGCGGGAGGAGTTCGGATGGCGGGGCAGTTCGGGACCGAGACGCAGGTGATGCAGGGGGCGGGGCAGCACGTCCTCGAGGTGCGGGACCAGATCACCGCCCAGCTCGCGCAGCTGCGCGGGCAGCTGGTGCCCCTGGAGGCGAGCTGGCGGGGCGACGCGTCGACCGCCTTCACCACGCTGATGGCGCGCTGGAACGACGACGCGAACCGGATCAACGCCGCCCTCGGCGCCATCGCGGAGTCCGTGCAGGCCTCCGCCGTCGGCTACCGGGCCGCCGAGGACGAGGTCGCGACCTCGACCTCGCGCATCGGCCGGGCGCTGGACTGAGGGGGCACGGACGTGGACGAGATCCGGGTGACCTTCGGCGAGCTCTCCGCCGCCCAGCAGAACGTGACCGCCTCCGCGACCCGCATCCGGGGGCAGCTCGACGACCTCGAGCGGCGTCTCGCGCCGCTGGTCGCGAGCTGGACCGGTGCGGCCGCCGAGCAGTACCGGGCCCGGCAGCGGGAGATCGACACCGCCTGGGCCGACCTCGCGCAGGTCCTCGGCCTGATCGGGGGACGGCTCGGACAGGCCGAGCAGACCTACCGCGCGGTGGAGCAACGCAACGCCGCCCGGTACTGACGGGGGTGGGTGCCGGGCCGCTGCGGGCAGCCGCGTACTCTGAACAGTCGTTGCGCGGTGAACGTCTGCCGCGAAGGTGATGCAGCGTGTGGATTCCCTTCGGGACGACCGCCGCGAGTGTCACCACCTGACGTACCGACCCAGTATGACCGTGACGAGGTAGCTTCCGTGCGCACGTTCAGTCCGAAGCCCGGCGACATCGATCGCGCCTGGCACGTCATCGACGCCTCCGACGTCGTGCTCGGCCGGCTGGCCAGCCAGACCGCCCAGCTCCTGCGGGGCAAGCACAAGCCGACCTACGCCCCGCACGTCGACACCGGTGACTTCGTGGTGATCGTGAACGCGGAGAAGGTGGCCCTGACCGGGAACAAGCGGGACGACCGCTTCGTGTACCACCACAGCGGCTACCCGGGCGGGCTGAAGAAGCGCACCGTGGGCGAGGAGCTCGAGCGCTTCCCGGACCGCCTGGTCGAGAAGGCCATCAAGGGCATGCTGCCCAAGAACCGTCTGGGCCGGGCCATGGCGTCCAAGCTCAAGGTCTACGCGGGCCCCGAGCACCCGCACGCCGCCCAGCAGCCCGTTCCGTTCGAGATTCGACAGGTGAGCCAGTGACCACCCCCGACGACAACGTCGAGAACGAGACCGACTACGAGGTCACGTCCGAGGCGCCCGAAGGCGGGCAGTCGCTCGCCGAGGCCGCGGACCTGGACTCCGCCGACTTCGCCGAGAGCGACGACGAGCTGGGGGCCGAGGTCTTCGGCGACGCTCCGGCCCCGGTGTTCGCCTCGCTCGACCGTCCGATCCAGACCGTCGGCCGCCGCAAGAAGGCCGTGGTCCGCATCCGTCTGGTGCCGGGTACCGGCAAGCTGACGATGAACGGCAAGGCGTTCGACGAGTACTTCCCGAACAAGGTTCACCAGCAGCTCATCCGTGAGCCGCTGGTCGACACCGAGCGCACGGAGCAGTTCGACATCTTCGCGCGGTTGCACGGTGGCGGGACCTCCGGCCAGGCCGGCGCGCTGCGCCTGGCGATCGCCCGGGCCCTGATCATCGTCGACCCGGAGGACCGTCCCGGTCTGAAGAAGTCCGGCTTCCTCACCCGTGACGCGCGCGCCACGGAGCGCAAGAAGTACGGCCTGAAGAAGGCCCGGAAGGCCCCTCAGTACTCGAAGCGCTGATGGGTCGCCTGTTCGGGACCGACGGCGTCCGCGGCCTCGCGAACGCGGACCTCACCCCCGAGCTGGCGCTCTCCGTCGCGTCCGCTGCCGCCCGTGTGCTCGTCGAGCACGCGGGCGGTGTCGTGCGCGGGGCGAGCGCAGCGACGGGGGGCCGTCCGGTCGACGGGGCGGCGCGGCCGGTCGCGATCGTGGGCCGGGACCCGCGGGCCAGCGGCGAGATGCTCGAGGCCGCCGTGTGCGCCGGCCTCTCGGCGGCGGGCGCGGACGTCCGGCGGGTCGGCGTGCTGCCGACCCCGGCGGTCGCCCACCTCACCGCGACGCTCGGGGCCGACCTCGGCGTCATGATCTCCGCGTCGCACAACCCGATGCCCGACAACGGCATCAAGCTGTTCGCCGCGGGCGGGCACAAGCTGCCCGACGCGCTCGAGGACGACATCGAGGCGCACCTGGACCGGGTGACGCAGCCGGACCGTCGGCCGACCGGGCACGCGATCGGCCGGGTCACCGACGTGCCGGACGCCCTCGATCGCTACCTCGACCACCTGCTGGTGGCCACCCCGCACGCGCTCGACGGGCTCCACGTCGTCGTCGACTGCGCGCACGGAGCGGCCTCCCTCGCCGCCCCGCGGGCCTACGAGCGGGCCGGTGCCCGGGTGACGACGGTCGCCGCCGAGCCCGACGGCTGGAACATCAACGACGGCGTCGGCTCCACCCACCTCGACGGCCTGTCGAAGGCCGTCGTCGAGCACGGCGCCGACCTCGGCATCGCCCACGACGGCGACGCCGACCGGTGCCTCGCGGTGGCCGCCGACGGGTCGGTCGTCGACGGGGACCAGATCCTCGCCGTGCTCGCGCTGGCGTTGCACGCCGACGGCGAGCTCGCGGGCGACACCCTCGTCGCCACCGTGATGAGCAACCTCGGGCTGCACCTCGCGATGCAGGACGCCGGGATCGCGGTCCGCACGACGGCGGTGGGCGACCGCTACGTGCTGGAGGAGCTGCGGTCGGGCTCGTTCTCGCTCGGGGGCGAGCAGTCCGGGCACGTGGTGCTGCCCTCGCACGCCACGACCGGCGACGGCCTGCTCACCGCGCTGCGGCTGATGGCGCGCATGACCACCACCGGGCGCCCGCTCGCTGAGCTGGCCGGCGTGGTCGAGCGGCTGCCGCAGGTGCTGGTCAACGTGCCGGTCGCCGACAAGGCCGCGGTGGGCACGTCCTCGCAGGTGGCCGACGCGGTCGCCGCCGAGGAGGCCGCGCTGGCGGGCCGGGGCCGGGTGCTCCTGCGGCCGTCCGGCACCGAGCAGGTGGTGCGCGTGATGGTCGAGGCGCCCACCGAGGACACCGCCCGGGACGTCGCCGGACGCCTCGCGGGTCTGGTCGCGGGCGTCCGGGCCTAGGCCCCCCGCCGCCGGGGCCGGTGTGGGACCGGCCGACGCGGTGGGGGACCCTGGAGCCCGTGACACGGCGTGACGGCGGACGCGGGGGCGGACCGCTGTCCGCGGTCCCGCCACCACGGCGACTCGCGCAGCTGGGCGCGGACACCTCCGACGCCCTGCTCGCCGCGGGCGACGTCGCGATCGACCGGATCGCCGCCGCGCTGCCGGCCCGCGTGGCGCTGGCCGGGACCGCGGGGCTGCCCGCGCCGCCGGTCGACGTCGCCGGTCTGCGGGCGCGCCACGCCGCGCAGCGCGGCATCCGCTTCGCCGCGATCGCCGCGGGCGCCGAGGACCTGCGCCGTGCCGCCGACCGCGTCCGGGCCCGCCACCGCGCGCTGGCCGAGGAGGCGGGCACGCTGTGGGAGCGATGGTCCGGGCCGTCCGCCGAGGAGGTCGCCGACCGGGTGGTCGCCCTCGGACGGGCCGCGCAGGAGGTCGTCACGCTGCTCGCGGAGACCGCCGAGACCGTGGAGGCGGCCGGGCTCGCCGTCGCCGACGACGTCACCGACCGGGCGGCCGCCGCCCGGGCGCTCGGCGCGGGTGACCCGGGACCGCCGCCCGGACCCGGCGCGGTGCCCGCCGCCGCCCGCGCCTGGGCGGCCGCGCTCGACGCGCACCTGCAGCGCTACCTCGCGGTGGCCGACCGCACCGACGCGGCCATCGCGGAGACCTGGCGCGAGCTCGCCGACCGGCTCGGGATGCTGCGTCGCCTCTCCGGGGCCGCCGCCGACGTCGGCGAACCCGCCGCGGAGGGGGGTCTCCCCGCCGACCTGCTCGCCCTGCCGGAGATCCTGGCCGCCCTCGGTGGTCTCGGCGGAGCCGTGGCCGACGACGAGGACGACCCCGCGACGGACGGGTCGCTCCCGGGGGACGCGGAACGCTGACGGCAGGCGTGCCTAGACGGTCGACGACTCCCGGTAGACCCGCACGTCGGTGCCCTTCACCGCGCCGTCGACCACGTCGGCGTAGCGCTTCTCGTCGTTCAGGTGGTGGAGCAGGAACGCGGTGAGCAGGCCCTTCACCGTGGTCCCGACGCCGAGGTCGGCCTTGCCGTCGAGCACCAGGTCGCTCCAGTGCCTGCCCTCGACGATCCCGAGGTGGCTCGCCTTCTTGATCGTCCGCATGACCGACGGGCCCGCCCACGCGGCGGCGACCGGCTCGGTGCCCGCCGCCGGGGGCGCCACGAGGTCCTTGCCGAACGCGATGTGCAGTCCGGGGCGGTGGACCGCGCGGGCCGCGTCCTGGGCCGAGGGCCGGGACTCCGAGAGCGCGATCGTGGCGACCGCCTCGACCTGGCCGCGCGCCTCGGCGATCTCCGAGCCCGTCTCCCAGTACGGCTCGTTCGCGGCCTGGACGCGGGTGGCGTGGGCCGGGGCCGCGGCGGCGAGCACGGCGGCGGAGGCGCCCATGCCGTGACCGGCGAGGCCGAGCTTGCGCGGGTCGACGCTCACCGCGGCACCGCGGGTCGTGCCGCCGAGCCGCACGGTGGAGACGACGTCGAGCGCGGTGCGCAGGTCGTGCGCGAGCTTGCGGTGCGAGGCGAACGGGCCCCGCTCGGTGTCGGGCGCGGCCGCGACGATCCCCCACGACGCCAGGTGGCGCAGCAGGCCGAGGTAGCGCGACGCCGGGTTCAGCCAGTCGTGGCCGAACGCGACCGCGGGGAGCAGCTCACCCGCCGTCGGGGTGAAGACCACCCCGGGCAGGCCGACCAGCGCCAGCTCCCCCCGCAGCACCTGGTGCGGGCCCGGGCGCCCGAGCTCGGCGACGATCTGCTTCGCACTGGCCATGGCGCGGCACGGTAGTGCATCCCCACCGGCGCTGGCCTGCTGGAACACGCCGCTGACGGCTGGGTCACCCCCGGGGAGACGGAGCGCGGCGGAGCTCGACCGCGAAGGGCCGCCGGTCAAGGTCCACTTCGGTCCACCTACGCTCGGAGCCCGTGTGCGGCATCGTGGGTTACGTGGGCTGGCGCCCGGCACGCGACGTCCTGCTGGGCGGTCTGCGGCGGCTGGAGTACCGGGGATACGACTCGGCGGGCATCGCGACGGTGACCCCGGACGCCTCGACGGTGGAGGTCCACCGCGCGGCCGGGGCGCTCGACAACCTGGTGCGGGTCACCGACGCGAACCCCGAGGACGCCGAGCACCCGGCGCGGACCGGGATGGGCCACACCCGGTGGGCGACCCACGGCGGGCCGACCGACCGCAACGCCCACCCGCACCGCGACGCGACCGGCCGGGTGGCCGTGGTCCACAACGGGATCATCGAGAACTTCGTCGCGCTGCGCGCCGAGCTCGAGGACGCCGGCGTGGAACTCGCCAGCGACACCGACTCCGAGGTCGCGGCGCACCTCGTCGCCCGGGCCCTCGACGACGATCCCGACGCCGGCCTCACCGCCGCGGTCCGGCGGGTGGTCAACCGCCTCGAGGGCGCCTTCACGCTGGTGTTCACCGACGCCGCGCGGCCGGACGAGATCGTCGCCGCGCGCCGTTCGTCGCCGCTGGTCGTCGGCGTGGGCGACGGCGAGACCTTCGTGGCCTCCGACGTCGCCGCCTTCATCGACCACACCCGCGACGCCGTCGAGCTCGGGCAGGACCAGATCGTCACCCTGACCCGCGAGGGTGCGGTGGTCACCGACTTCCACGGCGACCTCGCCCCGACCCGCCCGTTCCACGTCGACTGGGACATCGCCGCCGCCGAGAAGGGCGGCCACGACTTCTTCATGTCGAAGGAGATCGAGGAGCAGCCGGCGGCGCTGGCGGACACCCTGCGCGGCCACCTCGTCGACGGCCGCATCGTCCTCGACGAGCAGCGCCTCTCCGACCAGGAGCTGCGCGACATCGACAAGGTGTTCGTCGTCGCCTGCGGCACCGCGTACCACGCGGGACTGCTGGCGAAGTACGCCATCGAGCACTGGTGCCGCATCCCGGTGGAGGTCGAGGTCGCGAGCGAGTTCCGCTACCGCGACCCGGTGCTCGACCGGTCCACGCTCGTCGTCGCGATCTCCCAGTCGGGCGAGACCGCCGACACCCTGGAGGCGGTCCGCCACGCCCGCGAGCAGAAGGCCCGCGTGCTCGCGATCTGCAACACCAACGGGGCGCAGATCCCGCGCGAGTCCGACGCCGTCCTCTACACCCACGCGGGCCCCGAGGTCGGTGTCGCGGCGACGAAGACCTTCACCTCGCAGGTCGTCGCCTGCTACCTCGTCGGGCTGGCGCTCGCGCAGAACCGCGGCACGAAGTACGCCGACGAGGTGGAGCGCGAGTACCACCAGCTCGTCGCCTCCGCCGACGCGGTGAAGAAGGTGCTGGCCTCGGCCGTCGAGCCGACGCGGGCGCTGGCGCGCGAGCTCGCCGACTCGAAGGCGGTGCTCTTCCTCGGCCGCCACGTGGGCTACCCGGTGGCCCTGGAGGGCGCGCTCAAGCTCAAGGAGCTCGCCTACATGCACGCCGAGGGCTTCGCGGCCGGCGAGCTCAAGCACGGGCCGATCGCCCTGATCGAGCAGGACCTCCCCGTCGTCGTCGTGATGCCGTCGCCGCGGGGCCGGGCGACCCTGCACGCCAAGCTGCTGTCGAACATCCGCGAGATCCAGGCGCGCGGGGCCCGCACCATCGTCATCGCGGAGCGGGGCGACGAGACGGTGCGCCCGTTCGCGAGCACCCTGATCGAGGTCCCGGTGGTGCCGACGCTGATCCAGCCGCTGGTCGCCACCGTGCCGCTGCAGGTCTTCTCCGCCGAGGTCGCCCGGGCCCGCGGTTACGACGTCGACAAACCGCGCAACCTGGCGAAGTCGGTGACCGTCGAGTAGGAGGTGCGCTGCGCGCAGGTGAGCACTCATCCGTGCTATGGCACGGAAAAGTGCTCACTCGCCAGGACACCTCGCGAGCCCATCGTGAGAGGCGCATGTGAGCACTTCTCCGCGTCGTAGCGCGGATGAGTGCTCACCAGGCGACCGGAGGGAGCCACCTTGTACGGCGTCTGGACGCCCGAGCAGGTGCAGGCCGCGGAGGAACCGGTGCTGGCCCGCACGCCCGAGGGGGCGCTCATGCGCCGCGCGGCGTACGGCGCGGCGCAGGTCGCGCTGCGGCTGCTCACCGAGCGCACGGGCGGAGCGTCCGGGCGGCGGGTCGTCGTCCTCGTCGGGGCGGGCAACAACGGCGGTGACGGGCTCTGGGCCGGGGTCGACCTGCGCCGCCGCGGGGTCGCCGTCACCGCGGTCCTGCTGAATCCCGACCGTGCCCACCCCGCCGGGCTCGAGGCGCTGCGGGCGTCCCGGGCACGGGTGCTGACCGAGGTGGAGCCGGCCGTGACCGCGATCGGCCGGGCCGACCTCGTCCTCGACGCGATCGTCGGGGTCTCGGCCCGCGGCGGCCTGCGTGACCCCGCGCCCGTGCTCGTCGGCGCGGCGACCGCCGCCGGGGTCCCCGTCCTCGCGATCGACACGCCGTCCGGGGTCGACCCGCTCACCGGGATCGCCCACGACGAGGCGGTCACCGCGGCGGCGACGGTCACCTTCGGCGCCCGCAAGCCGGTCCACGTGCTGAACCGCGCGCGCTGCGGACCGGTCACCCTCGTCGACATCGGGCTCGGCCCGGAGCTGGGCGACCCGCCGGTCAGGGTGCTCGAGGCCGCCGACGTCGGCGCCCGGTGGCCCGTGCCGGGACCCACCGACGACAAGTACACCCAGGGCGTCGTCGGGATCGCGGCCGGGAGCGCCACCTATCCGGGGGCCGCGGTCCTCGCCAGCGGCGCGGCGGCGCTCGCGACCAGCGGCATGGTCCGCTACGCCGGGTCCGCCGCCGACGAGGTCCGGGCCGCCTGGCCGGAGGTCGTCGCGACCGACCATGTCGCCGAGGCCGGGCGGGTGCAGGCCTGGGCGGTCGGTCCCGGACTGGGCACCGACGAGGCCGGGGCGGACACCCTGCGCCACGTGCTGGACGCCGGCGTCCCCGTGCTCGCCGACGCCGACGCGGTCACCCTGCTCGGCGCCGATGCCGACCTGCGGGCCCGCGCCGCCGCCACCACGATGCTCGTCACCCCGCACGCCGGGGAGTTCGCGCGCCTCGTCGCGTCGTTCGACGACCCGCCCGACCCGGCGGTCGACCGGGTCGGCGCTGCCCGCCGCGCCGCCGCCGAACTCGGGATCACCGTGCTGCTCAAGGGCAACGCCACGGTCGTCGCCGCCCCCGACGGGCGGGTGCTGGTCCACCCCGCGGGCTCCTCCTGGCTCGCGACGGCGGGCTCGGGCGACGTCCTGTCCGGCGTCGCGGGCGCGCTGCTCGCCGCCGGGCTCGACCCCCTCGACGCCGCCGGCTGCGCCGCCTTCGTGCACGCCCGCGCCGCCGAGCTGGGCGCGCGGGGCGCCCCCGTCCCGGCCTCGCACGTCCAGGCGGCCCTGCCCGAGGCCATCCGCTCGATCCGGGAGGCACCGTGAGCACGTCCGCCCGCGCGGAGGTCCGCGTCGACCTCGACGCGATCCGCCACAACGTCCGCCACCTCGCCGGGCTCGCCCGGGGCGCGGCGACGATGGCCGTGGTCAAGGCCGACGGCTACGGCCACGGCGCGGCCGACGTCGCCCGGACCGCGCTCGACGCCGGGGCGGGCTGGCTCGGGGTGTGCACCCTCGAGGAGGCCGCGCAGCTGCGGGCCGCCGGGATCACCGCCCCGGTCCTGTCGTGGCTGCACGTGCCGGACGAGGACTTCGCGCCCGCCGTCGCGACCGACGTGGACCTCGGCGTCGCCTCCCGCCGCCACCTCGCCGCCGTCGCCGCGGGTGCCCGCGCCGCAGGCCGGGCCGCCCGGGTGCACCTCAAGATCGACACCGGACTCTCGCGCAACGGCTGCGCGCCGCGCGACTGGGGTGACCTGCTGGAGGCGGTCGCCGACCACGTCGCGGCGGGTGAGGTCGAACCGGTCGCCGTGTGGACCCACCTCGCGCACGCCGACGCCCCCGCCCACCCGACGATCGACGTGCAGGCCGACCGGTTCGACGCCGCGCACGCCGCGGCGCGGACGCGGCTGGACCGGCCGCTGCTCGCGCACGTCGCGAACTCGGCCGCCACGCTGACCCGGCCCGACCTGCACCGCGACCTCGTCCGGCCCGGCATCGCCGTCTACGGCCTCGACCCGGTCGCGGGTCCCGGTGAACCGACCGCCCTGCGACCGGCGATGTCGCTGCGCAGCCGGGTGGCGCTGGTCAAGACCGTCGCGGCCGGGGAGGGCGTCTCCTACGGGCACATCTGGACCACGCCCACCGAGCGCACCCTCGCCCTCGTGCCGGTGGGCTACGCGGACGGCGTGCCCCGGCTGCTCGGGTCGACGGGGAAGCTCACGGTGGGCATCGGCGGCGTCCGCCGGCCCGTCGTCGGGCGGGTGTGCATGGACCAGGTGGTGGTCGACCTCGGCCCGAGCGACGCCGCGCACGGCGTGGTCGAGGGCGACGAGGTGCTGCTCTTCGGCGACGGGAGCGACGGCGGGCCGACCGCCGCGGAGTGGGCGGACCTGCTCGGGACCATCCACTACGAGATCGTCACCGGCGTCGGCGGTCGGCCACGGCTGCGCCGGACCGTGGTGGGCTGAGCGACTTCCGGGGTGAATCGGGCGCGGACGTGGTAGAGACCCAGTCATGACGACGGCGGCGGCGCGCTCGACGGGCGGCGCGATGAGCGACGACCGATGAGCGAGGACCGGCGGCACACCGGCGGGATCATCGGGGCGATCGCCGGCACGGTGCTCGGCGGCGCGGCCGCGGTGGGCGCGGTCGGTGCCGGGCGCGCCCGGTCCCGGGTCGTGCGCACGCGGGCCGAGCTCGAGGAGTCCGAGTCCGCCCATCCGTCGCAGCTGGGCATGCTCCCGCGGGGCCGCGAGTCGTCGGTCGCGGCCGACGACGGGACGCGGCTGGCGGTGGAGGAGATCGAGCCCGTGACGCCGGGCGCGCGGCCGGAGCTCACCGTGGTCCTCGTCCACGGGTTCGCCCTCGACCGCCGCTGCTGGCACTACCAGCGCCGGATGCTCGCGGGCCTCACCGACCCGGCCGTCCGGGTCGTCCTCTACGACCAGCGCCGCCACGGCCGTTCCGGCCAGTGCTCGGCCCGCGCGTGCACCATCGCGCAGCTCGGCGCCGACCTCGACGCGGTCATCCGCACCGTCGCCCCGGAGGGCGACCTCGTCCTGGTCGGGCACTCCATGGGCGGCATGACGATCATGGCGCTCGCCGAACGCCACCCGGCCCTGTTCCGGGAACGGGTGCTCGGCGTCGCCCTCGTGTCCACCTCGGCCGGCGACGTCGGCACCGTGGGCCTGCAGCGCGCCGTGCTCTCGCACCGCAACCCGACCGTCAACGTCCTCGGCCGGCTCGCACACTGGCGCCCCGAGACCGTCGACCGCATCCGCCGCCTCGGCGGGAACGTCATGTGGGCGGCGGTGCAGCGCTTCTCGTTCGGCGATCCCGACGTCGACCCGGCCGTGGTCGACCTCGTCGACTCCACGATCGCCGCCACGCCCCTGGCGGTCCTGACCTCGTTCGCGAACACGCTCTCCACCCACGACCGCAAGGCCGCCCTGCGGGGGCTCTCCGAGTGCGAGGTGCTGGTGGCCGCCGGCACCGAGGACGTGATGATCCCGTACGCGCACTCCGAGGTGATCGCGGCGGAGCTCCCGCGCGCGGAACTGCTCCGGCTCGAGGGTGCGGGGCACATGGCGATGCTCGAGCAGCCCGGCGAGTTCGACGCGGCCCTGCTCGAGCTCCTGCGCCGCTGCACCCACCGCAGCCAGGTGCTGCGACGGCTGCGCCCGCAGGAGACCGGATCGGTGTCCCGCCGCTCGCGGCTGCGCCGACCCCGACGGCGGGCGTGACCGGGTCGGGGGCCGCCGGCGACGACCCCGACCCCCATGGCAGGAAAGCGTCGTTGCTGTCGTCCGGTGGCAGCAACGACGCTTTCCTGCCACGGGGGGAGGTCGTCCTCGACGCCCTGACCCCCGCCGACGCGGTCGCGTGCGCCCACCTGGAGGCGGTGCTCTTCCCGGGCGACGACCCGTGGAGCGCGGCGGCGTTCCGGTCGGAGCTGCACGCCGGGCACCCCTACGTCGCCGCCCGCGCCGGCGGTGAGCTGGTGGGGTACGCCGGGATCGCCCTGCTGCCCGCGCCCGCCTTCTCCCGCGAGCCGGCCGAGGCCGAGGTGCACACGATCGGGGTGGACCCGACGGTGCAGGGACACGGGGTGGGCCGCCGGTTGCTGCGCGCGTTGCTCGGCCACGCCGACGCGATCGGTGCGGTCACCTACCTCGAGGTGCGCACCGACAACGGGCCCGCGCTGGCGCTCTACCGCTCCGAGGGCTTCGAGGTGGTGGGCACGCGGCGGCGCTACTACGCGAGCGGGGCGGACGCGCACACCATGCGCCGGAGCGCGGCGACGCACCCGCACGACCCTCGTTGATGGATTGGCACTCGCGGCGGTAGAGTGCCAAATCGAACGGCACCGGAGCCGGCTCGGCACCCGCGACGACGGGTCGATTCCGGGGCGCCGTCACCCCACCCATCCAGTACAGCTGGACCCCAGATCGTGGAGGTCATCCCGTGGCGAGCGTGAACATCAAGCCGCTCGAGGACAAGCTCGTGGTGCAGGCTTCCGAGGCCGAGACCACGACCGCGTCCGGCATCGTCATCCCGGACACCGCGAAGGAGAAGCCCCAGGAGGGCAAGGTCCTCGCGGTGGGCCCGGGCCGGGTCGACGACAACGGCAACCGCATCCCGCTCGACGTCGCGGTCGGCGACGTCGTCATCTTCTCGAAGTACGGCGGCACCGAGGTCAAGTACAACGGCGAGGACTACCTGATCCTGTCGTCGCGTGACGTCCTGGCGGTCGTCAACTAGAGCGCTGCAGGCTCCCGCCACCGCCCCGGTGATCCCGACAGTCCGGGGTCCCGGGGCGGTGGTGTGTCCGCAGTGAGGAAGGACAGGTAGTGCCCAAGCAGATCACGTTCGACGAGACCGCCCGCCGTGCCCTCGAGCGCGGCGTCGACCAGCTGGCGGCGGCGGTGAAGGTGACCCTCGGTCCGCGGGGGCGCCACGTCGTGCTGGACAAGAAGTTCGGTGGCCCGACGATCACCAACGACGGTGTCACCATCGCCCGCGAGATCGAGCTCGACGACCCGTTCGAGAACCTCGGCGTGCAGCTGGCGAAGACCGCGGCCACCAAGACCAACGACGTCGCCGGTGACGGCACGACGACGGCCACGGTGCTGGCCCAGGCGCTCGTCGCCGAGGGCCTGCGCAACCTCGCGGCCGGGGCGAGCCCGATGGGCATCGGCGCCGGCATGGCCGCCGCCGCGGAGAAGGTGACCGAGGTGCTGCGCGAGCGGGCCACCCCGGTCGACGGCAAGCGCGGCATCGCCGCCGTCGGTGCGGTCGCCTCGCGCGACCAGGAGATCGGCGACCTCATCGGCGAGGCCATGGAGCGGGTCGGCGAGGACGGCGTCATCACGATCGAGGAGTCCTCGACGCTGGCGACCGAGCTCGAGGTGACCGAGGGGCTGCAGTTCGACAAGGGCTACCTCTCGCCCTACTTCGTCACCGACGGCGAGTCGATGGAGGCCGTGCTGGAGGACGCGCACGTTCTGCTGCACCGCGAGAAGATCTCCTCGATCCAGGAGCTCCTCCCGCTGCTGGAGAAGGTCGTCGAGTCCGGCAAGCCGCTGCTGATCGTGGCGGAGGACCTCGAGGGCGAGGCGCTGTCGACCATCGTCGTCAACGCCATCCGCAAGACGCTGCGCATCTGCGCGGTCAAGGCGCCCTTCTTCGGGGACCGCCGCAAGGCGTTCCTCGACGACCTCGCGGCCGCCACCGGCGCGACGGTGATCAACCCCGAGATCGGTCTCAAGCTCTCCGAGGCCGGCCTCGACGCGCTGGGCACCGTCCGGCGTGCCGTGGTCACCAAGGACGCCACCACGCTGGTCGAGGGCGGGGGCGACAAGGCCGCCGTGCAGGGCCGCGTGGCGACGATCCGTCGCGAGATCGAGGAGACCGACTCCGACTGGGACCGCGAGAAGCTGCAGGAGCGGCTGGCGAAGCTCGCCGGCGGCGTCGCGGTCATCAAGGTCGGCGCGGCCACCGAGACCGAGCTCAAGGAGCGCAAGCACCGCATCGAGGACGCGGTGGCGGCGACCCGGGCCGCGGTCGAGGAGGGCATCGTGCCCGGCGGCGGTGCGGCCCTGCTGCACGCGTCGGCGGAGCTCGAGGGCGGCCTCGGCCGTACCGGGGACGAGGCCACGGGCGTCGCGCTCGTGCGTCGTGCCCTCTCGGCGCCGCTGAAGGCCATCGCGGCCAACGCGGGGCTCGAGGGCGCCGTGGTGGCGGCCAAGGTCGCCGCCGGCGGCTGGGAGACCGGCTACGACGCCGCGAGCGAGACCTACGGCGACCTCATGGCCGCCGGCATCATCGACCCGGTCAAGGTCACGCGCTCCGCCCTGGAGAACGCGGTCTCGATCGCGCGCATGGTGCTGACGACCGAGTCCGCGGTCGTCGACAAGCCCGAGGAGGAGGCGCCCGCCGCCGCCGGTGGCCACGGCCACGGGCACGGCCACGGACACTGAGTCCGGCTGACGTCGGGAACGACGAACGGCCCGGTCGCCCCCTCGCGGGGGCGGCCGGGCCGTTCCGTGTCCGTGGGGCGGAACGAAGGAACGGCACTCCCGCGTACGAGGATGCTGCGGGAGTGCCGTTCGTTCGTGACCGGGCGGGCGGACCCGCCGTCCTCAGCGGATGACGATGTCCTGCACCCGGCCCCGTGAGCGGGACCCGGTGCGCTCGGACTCCGAGAGTCCGCCCCAGATGCCGTAGGGCTCTCCCGCGGCGAGTGCGTGCCGACGGCACGGCTCCATCACCGGACAGCCCTCGCACACCGCCTTCGCGCGACGCTCCCGGCTCGCGCGGGCGGGACCGCGCTCGCCGTCGGGGTGGAAGAAGAACGCACTGTCCATGCCGCGGCAGGCGGCGTGCAGCTGCCAGTCCCAGAGATCGGCGTTGGGGCCGGGGAGTCGACGGACGTCGGCCATCTCGACCACCTCCTCGTCCTGACGCGGGTGGCGGCCACGCCGGGCTCTGAGGTGTACAAGCCCGACGACGCCTCCACCACGAAGGGTGGGCCCGGCCGATTCGTCACCGTCCGTGCCTGCGATCGCGCGCAGGGCGACCGTGCACCGACCCTATGACCGTCGTACTGGCCCGGACAAGACATCCGGTTGTGAGCCATCACCCCCTCCGCGATCGACCGTCGGTCGTCCAGATGCGCGACACACCGCGCGAGCGAGACCGGTCAACGAATCCGGTGCGTGACAAGACTTGCCGAAACGACCACCATCCGTGATCATTCCCTGAGCACTCCGTGTCCGGTGCTCCGTGTGGGTGGTGGATACGGCGGGGGAACGCGGGGGTGGCCGTGACCGGTCGCCCCCGGCCGCGTTGACAGGGGAGAGGGGTCCGGTGGCATCCACGTCGTACGGCGCGGTACGTCGTCCGGTCGCCGCAGGATCACCGGATGAGGAGCAGGTATGGCACCGGTCGTCGATCCGGCGCGGGAAAACCGCGGATCCGACTCAAGCCGGGGCGGCGGCGCGCCGATGACCGGTAGTGCCCGCCAAGCGACTGCAGGAACGCTGCAGGGAGGAACTTCCGTGACGACGGTCCTGATCTGCGACGACCGCCGCAGCGTGCGTGAGGGCCTGACCCGCGTCATGTCGGCCGTGCCCGGCGTCCACCGCATCGACTGCGTCGCCCACGGCGACGAGCTGCTCACCCGCTTCTCCCGGCAGAGCGTCGACGTCGTCCTCGTGGGGACCCAGCGCGCCGTGCCCACCGGGGTCGAGGCGACCCGACGGCTCGTCGCCGCGCACCCGCAGGCGAACGTCATCGTGTTCGGTGCCCCGGACGACTCCGGCAGCATCGCCGCCGCGATCGCGGGCGGCGCCCGCGGCTACCTGCGGTGGGACGCCTCCCGGCCCGAGCTGGTCGCCGCCCTCGCCCACACCCTCGCCAGTACCTCCGTGCCGGCCCCGCGCACGCCCTCCGACACCGGGGTGCAGCTCACCGAGCGCGAGCTGCAGGTGCTGCGCGGGATGGCCCAGGGCAAGAGCAACGGCCAGATCGGCCGCGAGCTCTACCTGTCCGAGGACACGGTGAAGACCCACGCGCGCCGGCTCTTCCGCAAGCTCGGCGTCCGCGACCGTGCGCAGGCCGTGGCGCACGGCTTCCGTCGGGGTCTGGTCTCCTGACCGCGCGGCCCCGTCCCGTCCATCCCGGCCGGCCCGACGCCGCGACCGGGACCGGGGCGTATCCCGCGTCCCCGCCGACGTACCCGCCGGCAGGGCAGCCGCCGCTCAGCCCGCCGGTGGGCTCGCCGATTCCCCCGGTCGGGGGTCCTCCGCCTGCCTCCGACGACGTGCCGACTCCGCCGATCGGCACTCCGCGTGCATCCCATCGCGCGGCGGACCGGTGGCGGGTGCCGGATCGGGGGAACCCGTCCGCAGGACATGGCGCGGGCCGTCCGGGGGGACGGTACGGTGACCCCTCCGGGACGACGAACGCGTCGGTTCCTACCGTGCACGAAGCGGCCCGGCGGACCGAGGTGGACCTGCGGGTCACACCGCCGCGCGTAACGCCGGGGCCACGGGGAGCGATGACCGAGTCAGGGAACGACCTCGAGAGGCTGGTGGCCGCCGCCAACGACGGCGACCGCTCGGCTCTCAATCGTGTCCTCGCGATCATCCGTCCGCTCGTCGTGCGCTACTGCCGCGCGAGGATCGGCCGGCAGGAACGGTCGTCGGTCTCGGCCGACGACGTGGCCCAGGAGGTGTGCCTCGCCGTGCTGACCGCACTGCCCGGCTACCGGGACCAGGGCCGCCCGTTCCTCGCCTTCGTCTACGGGATCGCGGCGCACAAGGTGGTCGACGCCCATCGCTCGGTGGCGCGGAACCGATCCGAACCCGTCTCCGAGCTGCCCGAGGAACTGGACCCGTACGACGGTCCGGAGCAGCGCGCGATGAACGGTGCTCTCTCCGTCCAGATGGGTCAACTGCTCGACACGCTGCCGCCCAAACAGAGGGAAATCCTCGTGCTGCGTGTCGTCGTTGGTCTCTCGGCGGAGGAGACCGCAGAAGCGGTCGAATCCACGCCCGGGGCGGTCCGGGTGGCACAGCACCGCGCACTGTCGAAGCTGCGGACCGCCGTGTCCGCGATCTC
Source organism: Actinomycetospora sp. NBRC 106378 (assembly GCF_030269685.1). Lineage (GTDB taxonomy): Bacteria > Actinomycetota > Actinomycetes > Mycobacteriales > Pseudonocardiaceae > Actinomycetospora. The sequence goes on along the minus strand of NZ_BSTT01000001.1, from coordinate 392,641 downwards.
GGAAGAGGTGAGTTAGGTGGGTGGTCACCGCGCGTTCGGTGCGGGTGACGATCTGGTCGACGGGCCGGTGGACCTCGCCGCCGTCCGGGCCGACGACGCCCTGCTCGACGCGATCGCCGGCGGGGCGGTCAGTGGCGGGGTGGGTACTGGGGACGTCTTCGGGCGTCCCGGGCAGGACGACGACCATCTGGCCGCGATCCTCGCCGCATGGAAGGCCGACATCGAGGCCGAGCCCATGCCGGAGCTGGTGTCCCTCGACGAGGCGGCCGACGCCGTCGAGGCCGGCCACGCCGCACGTGACCGGCGCGCCAGTCGCGCCCGGCGACGCATGCCGTTCGCCGTGGCGGCCGCCGCCATCGCGGTCGCGCTCTCCGGCTTCACCGTGGCCATCCACTCCGCGCAGCCCGGCGACGCCATGTTCGGGCTGACGAAGGTCTTCTTCTCCTCGCACGCCGACAACGTGGTCAAGGCCGAGCAGGCCCGGAACACGATCGTCGAGGCGAACAAGGCGATCGCCCGGGGTGACCGCGCCACGGCGCAGTCGCTGCTGCAGACCGTGCAGGGGCAGATCCAGGCCGTCCAGCCCGAGGACCAGCCGCCGCTCGTGCAGCAGCGCCAGGACGCGCTGAAGTCGCTCGACCCCACCGCTCCGAGCGAGCCGTCGGCCGGCGGCAGCGGGCCGGAGTCGCCGGCTCCGGCGTCGCCGGAGGGATCGAAGCAGAAGCAGCAGTCCGCGGAGGCGACGACCGACACGAGTCCCGCGCCGGAAGGCACGGCGACCTCGCCGGAGCAGTCGACCACCCAGGAGCGCGCGGCGACCCCGCCGTCCCCGGCGCCGACGACCACCACCACGGTGGCCCCGGCGGGCGGCAACTGACACCACACGGACGACGGGCCCGGTTCCCCCTCGGGGGAGCCGGGCCCGTCGTCGTTCGTGGAGGAGTGGGAAACGGCGGGCGGAACCCCCGCCGTCAGGAACGGGCTACTGCTCCGCGAGCGTGGCGTCCGCGAAGCCCCGGCAGTACTCCCACGTGACGTAGGCGGCCGGGTCCGGGTCGAACGGGGGCTCGTGGGGGCGCATGTGGCCCTCCTCGAGGAGCTGCTGGAGGCTCGCGCGGAGCAGGTCCCAGTCGTGGAAGTGCTGCTCCTCGCAGTCGTCGCAGTCGACGACGACCCCGCGGATGCCGCGGGGGGCGAGCAGGGCCTGGAACACCGCCAGGTCCCCGAGGTCGGCGACGACCTCCTCGCGCTCCTCCTCGTCGAGGGGGAGATCCTCCGGCGCGGTCACGTCGTGGAGCGCGTCGAGCATGCGGGAGGGGTCCGACGACGGGTCGCCCGCGAAGGGGTCGGGCGGCAGGGCTTCGTACGGCACGGCGTCGAACTTACCGGTCCGGACTAGTCGATCGACGGGTCCCCACCCGCCCGTCGGCGAGGTGTGGAGCGAAGGGGTGACCTGCGGAGACCCGGGTCACTCCGTGGCGGCGACTAGCATCGTGGGCATGGTGCTGACGGACCCCGACGTGCCGGAGAAGTTCGGGCTGCTCGGCCTGACGTTCGACGACGTCCTCCTGCTCCCGGCCGAGTCCGACGTCGTGCCCTCGGAGGCCGACACCTCGGCGCAGCTCTCGCGCAACATCCGCCTGCGGATCCCGCTGGTCAGCTCGGCGATGGACACCGTCACCGAGGCGCGGATGGCGATCGCGATGGCGCGCCACGGCGGCATGGGCGTGCTGCACCGCAACCTCCCGGCCGACCTGCAGGCCTCGCAGGTCGAGGTGGTCAAGCGCTCCGAGGCGGGCATGGTGACCGACCCGGTGACGTGCTCGCCGGAGGACACCCTCGCCGAGGTGGACGCGCTCTGCGCCCGCTTCCGCATCTCGGGGCTCCCGGTCACCGACGAGGCCGGCAAGCTCGTGGGCATCATCACCAACCGCGACATGCGGTTCGAGGTGGACCACACCCGCAAGGTCCGCGAGGTCATGACCTCGTCCGACCTCGTCACCGCGCAGGTCGGCGTCACCGCCGAGGCCGCGCTGGGGCTGCTGCGCCGCCGCAAGATCGAGAAGCTGCCGCTGGTCGACGGGGCGGGCTTCCTGCAGGGCCTGATCACCGTGAAGGACTTCGTCAAGACCGAGCAGTACCCGATGGCCACGAAGGACCCGGACGGCCGGCTGCTCTGCGGTGCGGCGGTCGGGGTCGGCGACGACGCCTGGACCCGCGCGATGGGCCTGGTCGACGCCGGGGTGGACGTGCTCGTCGTCGACACCGCCCACGGGCACTCGCGGGCGGTCACCGCGATGGTCGCCAAGCTCAAGCAGGAGCTGGGTGACCGGGTCGACGTCGTGGGCGGCAACGTGGCCACGCGGGCGGGCGCCCAGGCGCTCGTCGAGGCGGGGGCCGACGGCATCAAGGTGGGCGTGGGGCCGGGCTCCATCTGCACCACGCGCATCATCGCGGGCGTCGGTGTGCCGCAGATCACGGCGATCGCCGAGGCGGACTCGGCGGCGCGCCCGGCCGGGGTGCCGGTCATCGGTGACGGCGGACTGCAGTCCTCCGGCGACATCGCCAAGGCCATCGCGGCCGGCGCGTCGTCGGTGATGCTCGGCTCGCTGCTCGCGGGTACCGCCGAGACCCCGGGCGAGCTGGTCCTGGTCGACGGCAAGCAGCACAAGGCCTACCGCGGCATGGGCTCGCTCGGCGCCATGCAGACCCGCGGACAGCAGGGGTCCTACTCGAAGGACCGGTACTTCCAGGACGACGTGCTCTCCGACGACAAGCTGGTGCCCGAGGGCGTGGAAGGACGCGTACCCTTCCGGGGCCCGCTCTCGCAGGTCACCCACCAGCTGGTCGGCGGCCTGCGGGCGGCGATGGGGTACACGGGGTCACGGACCACCGAGGAGCTGCAGTCCGCGCACATGGTGCGGATCACGGCCGCCGGGCTGGCCGAGTCCCACCCCCACCACGTGACGATGACGGCGGTGGCGCCCAACTACGGCGGGCGCTGAGATTCGAGAGAGAGCTCATGCGCGAGCAGGTCGAGATCGGCCGGGGCCGCAGCGCCCACCGCAGCTACACCTTCGACGACCTCGACATCGTGCCGTCGCGGCGGACGCGGTCGTCGTCGGCGGTGTCCACCGCGTGGCAGCTCGACGCCTACCGCTTCGACCTCCCGTTGATCACCCACCCGACGGATGCGGTGGTCTCGCCCCTCACGGCGGCGCGCGTCGGTGAGCTCGGCGGCCTCGGCGTGCTCAACGCCGAGGGGCTCTGGGCCCGGCACGCGGAGGCGGACAAGGCGCTCGCCGAGATCGTGGCGCGGGCGGCGGACGACCCGGCCGCGGCGCTCGTCGAGCTGCAGCGGCTGCACGCCGCCCCGATCCAGCCGGACCTGCTCACCGAGGCGCTCGCCCAGATGCGCGGATCGGGCGTGACCCTGGCGGCCCGGGTCAGCCCGCAGCACGCCCGGGAACTGACGCCGACCCTGCTGCAGGCCGGCGTGGAGGTCCTCGTGGTGCAGGGGACGATCATCTCCGCCGAGCACGTCGGCGGCGAGGACGAGAGCGACGGCCCGCTCGACCTCGAGGACTTCATCGACTCGCTCGACATCCCCGTCGTCGCGGGCGGCGTGGGCGACTACCGCACCGCGATGCACCTGATGCGCACCGGCGCGGCGGGCGTGATCGTGGGCTACGGCCAGGCGTCCTCGACCTCCACCGACGCGGTGCTCGGCATCGGGGTCCCCATGGCGACGGCGCTGGTCGACGCGGCTGCCGCGCGCCGGGACTACCTGGACGAGACCGGCGGGCGCTACGTCCACGTCATCGCCGACGGCGGGATGGCGACCTCGGGCGACATGGCCAAGGCGATCGCGTGCGGAGCCGACGCGGTGATGCTCGGCGAGCAGCTCGCCGCCGCCGACGAGGCGCCGGGCGGCGGCTGGTACTGGACCTCTGCTGCCGCGCACCCGAACCTGCCCCGCTCGTCGGTGGTCGGGGTCTCGCAGCGCGGCTGCGACCTCGCGGCGGTGCTGCGCGGCCCGGCGCCCCAGGCCGACGGCACCGTCAACCTGTTCGGGGCGCTGCGCCGGGCGATGGCGAAGACCGGCTACTCCGACCTCAAGGAGTTCCAGCGGGTCGGGCTCTCGGTCCGGCGCTGACACTCCGATGGAGTAGTGACGCGAGGGCATCGGTAGCAGAGAGTGATGCAACCCGGGAAGCGGTCCCGGAGCGTCACGATCGGAGTCCTGCCATGTCCCCTCAGGCCACGACCACCCTCGCCACTCCCGCCTGGCTGCTGCGGGGTGTCATGAACACACCCGGGGTCCTGGTCTGGCGCGCGGGGCGATTGTCGTTCACCTCGGATGAGGGGGTGGTGTTCGACGAGCCGGTCACGCCGGCCTCGGCCGTGTCGTTCCCGTGGTGGTACTTCGGCGGCGGCTTCAAGGTGACCGCGGGCGGGCGTCGTCACCGGGTCTCCCTGACCCGGCCGAACGGCGCGCCCTCGCCCGCGGCCGCGTACGACCTCGTCGGCCTCGAACTCGTCTCCGCCGCCTACTCGATCGCCGACGTGGCCGCCGGCCGGCGCGCGGGGAAGGCCTGGCGGACGGTGCTGGGCGCCTGATCGGTCCCGCGCCGGGACGAGCGAAGGGCCCCTCCGCTCGATCTGTTCGAGCGGAGGGGCCCTTCGGTCAACCGGGCGACGGTCAGGCGTCGAGGTCCGTGGCGAGGAGCTCGGCGAGGGCGTCGACCGAGGCCTGGGCGCCGGTCACGTCCGGGTCGGCGGACAGGGTGACCTGCTGGCCGCCCCGCACCCCGAGCCCGAGGACGGCCAGCATGCTGCGGGCGTCCGCGGAGTCGCCCTCGGCGGTGGCCAGGGTGACCCGGGCGGGCTGGGCCGCGGCGGCCTTGCAGAACACCGCGGCGGGACGGGCGTGCAGACCGATCTCGGTCGCGACGACGACGGTGCGCTCGATCATGGTGCCTTCCAGGCCGCTGGACGGGGTGCTCATGCCGACACCGTCTCGCGCTCGGTGACGGTCTCGGTGGTCGACGTCCCGGCCTGCACCGGCCGACGGCGGGCGAAGGTCTTCAGGGCGACAACCAGCGCCGTGGCGACCAGGGTGCCGATCACCACCGCGACGAGGAAGCCCAGCGGGTTCCCCATGAGCGGCACCACGAAGATGCCGCCGTGCGGGGCCCGCAGCGTGGCGCCCAGGGTCATGGACAGGGCACCGGTGACGGCACCGCCGACCATGATCGACGGGATGACGCGGAACGGGTCGGCGGCGGCGAACGGGATCGCGCCCTCGGAGATGAACGAGGCGCCGAGCAGCCAGGCGGCCCGGCCGTTCTCGCGCTCCACGTCGGTGAACAGCGACTTGCGGACGACGGTCGCCAGGGCCATGGCCAGGGGCGGGACCATCCCGGCGGCCATGACCGCGGCCATGATCGTCAGAGCGCCCTCGGAACCGGTGGACAGGCCGGCGACGGCGAAGGTGTACGCGGCCTTGTTGACCGGGCCGCCCATGTCGAAGCACATCATCAGGCCGAGCAGGATGCCGAGCAGGACGGCGTTGGTCCCGGAGAGACCGTTCAGCCAGTTCGTCAGGCCCTCGGTGATCAGGGCGATCGGGCGTCCGACGATCACGTACATCAGCAGGCCGACCACCGCAGTCGACAGCAGCGGGATGACGAGTACCGGCATGATCCCGGCCAGCGCCCGCGGCACCCGCCACGTCTTGATCCACATGACCAGGCCACCGGCCACGAAGCCGGCGACGAGGCCGCCGAGGAAGCCCGCCCCCGTCGTCACCGCGACGGCGCCACCGACGAAGCCGGGGACGAGGGCGGGACGGTCGGCCATCGCGTACGCGATGTAGCCGGCGAGGACCGGGACGAGGAAGTTGAACGCGGCCGAGCCGATGCCGAAGGCGAGCGCGCCCCAGGCGGTGATCGAGCCGGCCGAGAACCCGCCGTCGAGGATCGTCTTGTAGAGCGGGTCGTCGTCGGGCAGGTTGATCTGGTAACCGCCGAGGGCGAAGCCCAGGGCGATCAGCAGGCCGCCGGCGGCGACGAACGGGATCACGTGGCTGACGCCGGTCATCAACCAGGCGCGGACCTTGGAGGCGGCGCCGGGGCCGGCCGGGGCCTTGGCGCCCGCCGGGGTGGCGGCGGGGGCACCGGTGGCGGCCGGCACGTGGTTCTTCACTGCCTCCTCGGCCTGCGCGACGAGCAGGTCGCCGCCGGAGATGGCCTTCTTGACGCCGACCGAGACCTGCGGCAGGTGGGCGAAGCGGTCCTTGTCGCGGACCTCGACGTCGGCGGCGAAGATCGCGACGTCGGCCTCGGCGAGCTGCTCGGCGGTCAGCGGGGTGGAGCCGGCCGAGCCCTGGGTCTCGACGACGATCTCGTGCCCGGCCTCCTCGGCTGCGGCCTCGAGGGCCTCGGCGGCCATGTAGGTGTGGGCGATGCCCGTGGGGCACGCGGTCACGGCGACGATCTTCACGCCGAGACCTCCTTCGCGATGAAGCCGGCCGCGGCGGCCGGGTCGGTGACGGAACGGAGCTCGCCGGTGAAGGACTTGCGGACCAGGCGGCGGGCGAGCGCGGCCAGCACGGTCATGTGGTCGGAGCCGCCGCCCTCGGGCGCGGCGATGAGGAAGACGAGGTCGGCGGGGTTGCCGTCCTCGGCGCCGAAGTCGACACCGCCGGTGCTGCGGCCGAAGCCCAGCGTCGGCTCGGTGACGGCCGTGGACCGGCAGTGCGGGATGCCGATCCCGCCGTCGAGACCCGTCGGCATCTGGGCCTCGCGGGCCTCGATGTCGGCGAGGAACTGGTCCAGGTCGGTCACCCGCCCGGCCTTCACGAGGCGCTCGGCCAGCGAGCGCACGGCCTCCCGGCGGTCTCCCGCGGGTAGGTCCAGGTCGACGAGGTCGGCCGTGATCAGGTCGCTCATGCTGCCTCTCCGGTGAGGTCGAGGGACGAGTCCGGGGCGGATGCCGGGCGGACGAGGGCGGGATCGACGTCGGCGGGTCCGGGCACCGCGGTGCCGGGGAGGCCGACCGCGGCGGCCCCGCAGGCCACCGCGTGGACGAGGGCGTCGGGGCTCTTCGCGCCCGACGAGAGGGCGATCAGGTAGCCCGCGAGGGTGGAGTCGCCGGCGCCGACGGTGCTGCGGACCGCGACGACGGGGCTCGCGACGTGCCAGGCGTCGTGCGCGTCGACGGCGATCGCGCCGCTCGCGCCCATGCTGACCAGCACGGTGCCGATGCCGTCGGCGACGAGTTCGCGGGCGGCGGCGAGCACGTCCGCGAGGGCGGGGAGCGGGTGCGCGACCAGCTCGGCGAGCTCGGCGACGTTGGGCTTGACCAGGTCGGGGGTCTGCGCGACGGCGTGGGCCAGGGCGACCCCGGAGGTGTCGACGGCGACCTTGGCCCCCGCCGACCGCGCGGCGCGGACGATCCGGCCGTGCAGGTCCGCGGCGGCACCCGAGGGGACCGAGCCCGCCGTCACGACCCAGTCGGCCGGCGCGGCGTGGGCGCGGACGGTGTCGACGAGCGCGTCGATCTGGTCCGCGGTCAGCGCGACGCCCGGCTCGTTGACCTTGGTGGTGGTCCCGTCCGGCTCGACCAGCGCGGTGTTGACGCGGGTGGCGCCCTCGGCGGGGGTGCAGACCGGCTGCACGCCGGCGCGGCGCAGGAGGGCCGCGAGCTCGCCCTCGCCGCCGGGCATGACGGCGAGCGTGGGGCGACCGAAGCGGGCCAGGACGCGGGAGACGTTGACGCCCTTGCCGCCCGGGTCGACGCGGTGGTCGGTCGCGCGGAGCACCGCACCCGGCGTCAGGACCGGGATCTCGACCGTGCGGTCGATGGACGGGTTGGGCGTGACGGTGACGATCATCAGGCGATCACCAGGTCCGTTCCGGCGCCACGGATCGCGTCGGCGGCCTCGGGGTGGGTCTCGAGCAGGGCGCCGTCGGTGACGAGGGTGTCGACGTCGGCCAGGGTCGCGAAGCGGGAGAAGGAGTCGGTGCCGTACTTGCTCGCGTCCGCGACGACGATGCTGCGGGCCGCGGCCTTGACGATGGCTCCCTTGACCGCGGACTCGGCCACGTCCGGCGTCGTGAGCCCGCGGTCGATCGAGAAGCCGTTGGTGCCGAGGACCGCGACGTCGCAGTTGACGCTCTCGAGGGTCTTGAGCGCCCAGCGGTCGACCGCGGAGAGTGTGGTGCCGCGGACCCGGCCGCCGATGAGGTGGACGGTGATGCGGTTCCGGCCGGCCAGGGCGGTCGCGATGGGCAGGGCGTTGGTGACGACGGTGAGGTCGACGTCGTCGGGCAGCAGGGCCGCGACCCGGGCCGTGGTGGTGCCGGCGTCGAGGAGGATCGTGGAGGCGGAACCGAGCTCGGCGACCGCGGCCTTGGCGATGCGGTCCTTCTCGTCGGGGTGCGTGACCTCGCGGACGCCGACGGCGGGCTCGATCTCCAGCCGGTCGGTGGCGATGGCGCCGCCGTGGACACGGTGCAGCAGGCCCTGGCGCTCGAGGGCGGTGAGATCGCGCCGGATGGTCTCGGTGGTGACGCCGAGCTCGGCGGCGACCTGGGTGACCTCGACCCGTCCCAGCTCGCGGGCCCGGCGGACCAGGAGCTGGTGGCGCTCTGCGGCGTACATGCCCGATCACCTCCGTTCTGCGGCGAACCCGTGTGGTTCTGGTTGGAAGTTTGTTGGTTTACCTGTGGACTGTCAAGGGGTTGTCGTCGTACGTTCTCCTCAGCGCCACACAGACCCACAGAACCTCACACAGGCTCACAGACCCCCACACGGCAGGGAGCGGTTCCATGACGAGCACCGAGACAGCGACGCTGCCCGGGACGCCGGCGAGCGCCGGAGCGGCGGTCGGACCCGTCGTGCGGGTCCCCGAGCCCCTGGGGGAGCCGCCGGTGGGTCCCGTCGTGCCCGAGGACCGACGCGAGGTCGAGGCCTCCCGCATCGCGCCCGCGGGCGCCGCCGTCTCGGGCCGCATGATGGACACCGCGGGCACGCCGGGCCTCGCCAAGGAGGTCTCCGACGTCCTCTACGCGACCGCGATGATGGCCGAGGACCCCGCGCTGCTCGAGGCGGCCGAGGGACTGGTGCGCGAGCACGGCACGCCCGCGCCGCGCGCGGTGTACGAGGCGGCGGCGCGGTTCGTCTCCGCCCTGCAGGCGGCCGGGGGCTACATGGCCGAGCGGGCGGGCGACGTCGCCGACATCCGTGACCGCGTCGTCGCCGAACTGCTCGGTGTCCCCGCCCCCGGCGTCCCCGTGCTCGACGGGCCGTCGGTGCTGGTCGCGCGGGACCTCGCCCCCGCCGACACCGCCACGCTGGACCCGGCGACCGCGCTCGCCCTCGTGACCGTCGAGGGCGGCCCGACCAGCCACACCGCCATCCTCGCCCGCTCGCTGGGCATCCCCGCCGTCGTCGGCTGCCCCGGTGCGGCGGACCTCGTCGAGGGCACGCTGGTGCGGGTCGACGGGACGGCCGGCGAGGTCGTCGAGGTGCCTGCGGGGACCGCGGTCGGTGCCGACGCGAGCGCGGCCGGTCCCGCCGCCGTGTCGGGCCCGGTGACCACCACCGACGGCCACCGGATCGCGGTCGTCGCGAACATCGCGGACGCGAAGGACGCGACGCGGGCCGCGGAGGTCGGCGCGGAGGGCGTCGGGCTGCTCCGGACCGAGCTCACCTTCCTCTCGGCGTCCACCGAGCCGACCGCCGAGGAGCAGCGCGCGGGCTACGCCGCCACGATGGCCCCGCTCGCCGGGCGTCCCATCACGCTGCGCACGCTGGACGCCGGCGCCGACAAGCCGGTGCCGTTCCTCGACATGACGCCCGAGGTGAACCCCGCCCTCGGGGTGCGCGGCCAGCGGCTGTTCGACGACGGGGCCGAGCGGGCCGACGTGCTCGACCGGCAGCTCGTCGCGGCCGTCGGCGGGGCCCTCGACGCCGGGGTCACGCTCAAGGTGATGGCGCCGATGATCTCCACCGCCGACGAGGCCGCCCGGTTCGTCGCCCGGGCCCGCAAGGCCGGGGTGGAGCAGGTCGGCGTGATGATCGAGGTCCCGGCGGCCGTGCTCAACGCCCCCGAGCTGCTCGCCGAGGTCGACTTCGTGTCCGTCGGCACCAACGACCTCACGCAGTACGTCTTCGCCGCCGACCGGCAGTCCGGCCCGCTCGCCGGGTTCAACGACCCCTGGCAGCCCGCCGTGCTGCGCCTGCTCGACCAGCTCTGCCGGGCCGCCGAGGTCACCGGCACGCCGGTCGGGGTCTGCGGCGAGGCGGCGGCCGACCCGGCGCTCGCCGTCGTCCTCGTCGGGCTCGGCGTGACGTCGCTGTCCGCCGCCGCCTCGGCCCTGCCCGCGGTCGCGGCGCGCGTGTCGTCGGTGGACCTCACGACGGCCCAGCGCGCGGCGCGGGTGGCGCTGGCCGCGCGGGACGTGTCCTCGGCGCGGGCGGCGGTGCGTGACGTCCTCGGCTGACCAGGGCGCCGAACGGATCGACGATCAGCGCCGCCCTCGCCGCGTCCGTGCCGACGGTGGTCGCCGCGTGCCTGCGCAACGCCTCGGCGGTCTCGGCGTGGCTGGCGGCCCGGCCGGAGCTGGTGGTGGCCGTGGTCCCGGCGGGGGAGCGGTGGCCCGACGGGGGGCTGCGGCCCGCCGTCGAGGACCTGTGGGGCGCCGGAGCGGTGCTGTCGACGCTGGTCGGAGGCGGTGCGTCGCCCGAGGCCCGCGTGGCGGCCGCGGCGTTCGACGCGGTGCGTCCGTCGCTGGACGCCGAGATGCGGGCGTGCGCCAGCGGACGGGAGCTGACGGCGATGGGCTTCGCCGACGACGTCGCCGTGGCCTCCGAACTGGACACGAGCACCGTCGTGCCGATCCTGGTCGACGGGGTGTTCCGGGCGGGGTGAGCCCCGGCGTCCAGTGGCAGGAGGGCCACGTCGTCGGGCGGGGGCGACCGACCGGCCTGCCGCGCGTCGGATGTCAGTGGCGCCGAGCGCCCGCGTGGTCGCCGCGTGCCACTGACTTCCCGGGGAGGCCCCGGACCCGGGTCAGCAGCGGGAGCGGAGCACGGCCACGCCCGGCCCGGTGAGGTCGTCGCAGAACGCGGCGCGGCCGGCCATGGCCATGACCAGGGCGAGGGTCGGGCCGGAGACGCGCGGCCCGTCGTCGGGACCCGCGGCGAAGGGACCGTCGGTGGCCTCGAGGCGTAGTCCCTCGGCGAGCGAGCGGCTGCGCACCGTGGAGTTCTGCTTCGCGAAGAACGTCGCGAGCGGGGTCAGCGTGGACACGGGCACGTCGCGGACCAGGCCGAGCGGGCGCCGGACGTCGCCGCCGTGCACGACGATCTCCCCGAGCCACATCTCCACCGGCCCGGGCGGGCACGTGGTGCTGCCGACGACGGCGCGGAACCGGGACAGGGTCTCGACGGGCGTGGCGCCCCGGTACTCGGCGAGCCGGCGGGCGTTGTGCCGGTCGAAGCTCCCCCGCGCACCGAGGACGCTGCGGAACCAGCGCAGCGGGCCGATCGAGGCGCCGGCCACGAGGTGGGCGACGGTCTCCTCGACGGTCCACGCCGTGCACAGCGACGGCGTGCGCCAGTCGGCGTCGGAGCACGCGGCGAGGTCGTCGGCGAGCGCGGTCCGCTCGGCGTGGACGAGGGGCCAGAGGTCGGTGGTCACGGTGGTGGGACCGGCGCGGCCGCGCGGACTCATCGCTCAGACCAGCTCGGAGTCGCGCACCTTCTGGAACCCGCGCGCCATCCGCCGTTTCGCGGCCGGGATGCGGTCGACGAGGCGCATCCCGGAGCGTTGCGCGAACACCGAGAGCGGGCCGATCACCGGTCGGCGCGCGAGCGTGTTGTCGTGCATGAACTCGAGCGACTCGCGCACGGCGACCGCGGAGTACCGGCGCATGACGTCCTCGTAGTCCCCGACCGCTCCGAGCAGTGTCGACGCGCCGTCGCGCACCCGGACGAGACGGTCCCGCAGCTCCCGGGCGTCGCGCAGCGCGGTGTTCGCCCCGGCCCCGCGGCCCGGCGTCATGGTGTGCGCGGCGTCCCCGAGCAGCGTGACGGTGCTCGGCGTCCAGGGCGGGACGGGGTCGGACGTGCGGATGGCGAGGGCGACCGACGCGCCGTGGTCCGCGCCGGCGAGCAGCGCGCGCCAGCAGGGTGACCAGTCGGCGGTGAGCTCGTCGGCCAGGGCGGTGAGGTCGGCGCCCGTGCGGTCGAGCAGGTCGGCCGGGGCGATCGAGCGCGACGTGGTGACGGCCCAGGACACGTGGTCGGTGGTGTTGTCGAAGCGCAGCCCGCGCCACCGCTCGAGGAGCTCGCGTTCGCTGGACCCGATGCCCGCGGCGGGCGCCCCGCCCGGAGTCCACGGCATCCGCATGACGTGGGTGATCCCGAACTGCCCGCGCCGGTCGAAGATCATCGCGAAGCCCCGCCGGACCCGCTCCGGCAGGAGTGCCTCGGTCTGCGCCGACAGGGGCGTCTTGCCGCCGATCCCGACCAGCCCGGTCTCGGTGTGCGTGGCGTGCGGCAGGTACTGCCGGCGGACCCGGGAGCTCGCGCCGTCCGCGCCGACCAGCAGGTCGCCCTCGTCGGTGGAGCCGTCGTCGAAGTGCGCGGTGACCCCGTCGTCGTGCCGGCTGTAGTGGGTGAACCGGCGGCCGAAGGTGATGACGTCCTCCATGCCCGTGAACAGCACCTGGCGCAGCGTCATGCGGCTGACGTTGTACTCGCGGTCCTCGGCGCCGCCGCCGGTCGACGGGAACTCGTCGAAGCCCAGGGAGATGAGCTCGCGGAACTGCTCGGTGTACATCGCGAGCGCCTCGTAGGGCGCGGCGGTCGTCGCGACGAAGGTGTCGAAGAGCTCCGGCGGCAGGCACGCGTGCAGCGCCCGGGCCCCGTTCGGCGAGATGCCCACCCGGTAGCCGTGCAGCCCGCCGGTCCGGGTGCGGTCGCGCTCGTGGACGGCCACGTCGATGCCGGCGCGCCGCAGGCCGTGCGCCAGGCACATGCCTCCGGTGCCGGCGCCGATGACGAGGACGCGCAGGGGACGGGTCATGACGGGCCTCCGGCGGGAGTGGTGATCCAGGGCAGGGCCGCGGTCTGCAGGTCCTCGAGCAGGCCCTCGAGGAAGCGGACGTCGGTCTCGAGGTGGGCGACGGCGTACTCGTCCTCCACCAGCACGAGCCGCGGCAGGTGGGGGCGGACGCGCTCCAGCTCGCCGCGCAGGCGGTCGCGCTCGGCCCGTCGGTCGGCCAGGCGCAGGGCGAGGGCGTCGCGGGCGAGCTCGGCGGAGATCAGGGGGAGGTACGCCAGCGCCGCGGTGAACTCGCCGAACTCGTGGCGGGGTGCCGTGAGCATGTCCAGGGTCCAGGTGACCGCGGTGTCACGCCCGGCGTCGGTGGCGGCGTACACGGTGCGCTCGGGTCGGGTGGCGGGCCGTTCGGTGCCGGCGGCGACGAGCAGCCCGTCGCGGACGAGACGGTCGATCGTCTTGTAGAGCTGCGAGCGCTGACCGACGTTGACGACCTTGTCCTTCCCGCGTTCCCGGATGAGCTGCTGCATCCGGTAGGGGTGCATCGGTTCCTCCACGGCGAGGGCGAGGACGGCGAGGGCGAGCCCGGAGCGCTGGGTCATGGTGTCTGCGAGATTAGTGTCGTCGACACTATGGGAGCAAGGAACGAACGGGTCACGGCGGTCGGTCACAATGGGGACCGTGAGCAGCAGTGGTGAGCACCCCGTCCTCGTCGTCGACTACGGCGCCCAGTACGCGCAGCTCATCGCCCGCCGCGTGCGCGAGGCGCAGGTGTACTCGGAGGTCGTGCCGCACACGACGTCGGTCGACGACATGCTCGCGAAGGACCCGGCGGCGATCGTGCTGTCCGGCGGCCCCGCGAGCGTCTACGCCGAGGGCGCGCCGAGCGTCGACCCCGCGCTGTTCGACACCGGCGTGCCGGTGTTCGGCATCTGCTACGGCTTCCAGCTCATGGCCTCCGCGCTCGGCGGCACCGTGGCCCACACCGGCGACCGGGAGTACGGCCGCACGGAGCTGCAGGTCACCGACCCGGGCCGGCTGCACGGCGACCTCCCCGAGGCGCACCCGGTGTGGATGAGCCACGGCGACGGCGTCACGGTCGCGCCGGAGGGCTTCACGACGACGGCCTCCTCGCCGGGCGCGCCGGTCGCGGCCTTCGAGAACACCGACCGGCGGCTGGCCGGCGTGCAGTACCACCCGGAGGTCGGGCACTCCCCGCACGGTCAGCTGGTCCTCGAGCGGTTCCTGCGCGACGTCGCCGGCATCCGCCCGGACTGGACGGCCGCGAACATCGTGGAGGAGACCGTCGAGGCCATCCGCGCGCAGGTCGGGCCGACCGGGCGGGCGATCTGCGGCCTGTCCGGCGGGGTCGACTCGGCGGTGGCCGCGGCGCTCGTGCAGCGGGCGATCGGCGACCGGCTGACGTGTGTCTTCGTCGACCACGGCCTGCTGCGCGAGGGCGAGCGGGGCCAGGTCGAGCGGGACTTCGTCGCCGCGACCGGCGTGGACCTCGTGACGGTGGACGCCGAGGAGGTGTTCCTGCGCGAGCTCGCCGACGTGGTCGACCCGGAGGAGAAGCGCAAGATCATCGGCCGGGAGTTCATCCGCTCCTTCGAGGGCGCCGCCCGCGATCTGGCCGAGGGCGAGGGTGTCGACTTCCTCGTGCAGGGGACGCTCTACCCCGACGTCGTGGAGTCCGGCGGCGGCACCGGGGCCGCGAACATCAAGTCCCACCACAACGTGGGCGGCCTGCCCGACGATCTGCAGTTCTCGCTGGTCGAGCCGCTGCGGGCGCTGTTCAAGGACGAGGTGCGCGCCGTCGGCGCCGAGCTCGGGCTGCCCGAGTCGATCGTCCAGCGTCAACCGTTCCCCGGCCCGGGGCTCGCGATCCGGATCATCGGCGCGGTGTCCGCGGACCGCCTGGCCACCCTGCGCCGGGCCGACGCCATCGCGCGGGAGGAGCTCACCGCGGCCGGCCTCGACCGCACCATCTGGCAGTGCCCGGTGGTGCTGCTGGCCGACGTGCGGTCGGTCGGGGTCCAGGGCGACGGGCGCACCTACGGCCATCCGGTCGTGCTGCGTCCGGTGTCGAGCGAGGACGCGATGACCGCCGACTGGACGCGGGTGCCCTACGAGACCCTCGAGCGCATCTCCACCCGGATCACCAACGAGTGCGCGGAGATCAACCGCGTCGTCCTCGACGTCACGAGCAAGCCGCCGGGCACCATCGAGTGGGAGTGATCTCCCGGTAACCGTCCGTGCGCGCACCGAGTCGATCCTGGACACGGCGCGCACGGCGGTGTGCGCTTCGTGGGTGTTCACCCGTGCAGCACGGCCCTTCGTCGGGCGCCGCGAGGAACTCCGCGCGATCGACGAGGTGGTCGCGGCGGCCCGGCGGGGCGAGTCGGGAACCGTCCGCATCCGCGGCGCCGCAGGCATGGGCAAGACCTCGCTGATCGCGCGGGCGGTCGACCGGGCCGCACCGGTGGACCTCCTCGCCGCGGCGGGTGACCCCGGCGAGTCGTCGTTGCCCTACGGCGTCGTCGACCAGCTGACGGCCGAGCTGCCCTCCGGGGTCCTCGCCCGGCACCCGCTCCTCGGCGCCGGGCGTCCGGCGGGGGCGGATCCCATGGTGATCGGGGCCGAGCTGCTCGCCGCGCTCGGCGAGGTGCCGGGGGCGGACCCCGTGGTCCTCGTCGTCGACGACCTGTCCTGGGTCGACGACCCGTCGGTGCGGGCCCTGGTGTTCGTCCTGCGGCGCCTGCGCCACGACCGGGTCGCGGTGCTGCTCGGCGTCCGGACCGGGGACCCGGACCTCCCCGACGACCCGCGGTGGGACCGCGTGCTGACCGGCGTCCGCGGGACCCGGGACCTCACCCTCGACGGTCTCGGGGCCGCCGAGCTCTCCGAACTGGCGGCCGCGGTCGGGCGTCCCTTCGGCTCCACCGGCGCCGCGGAACGGGTCCGGGAGCGCACCCTCGGCCACCCCCTCTACGCCCGGACCCTCATCGAGGAACTGCCGACCGAGGTCCTCGCGGCGACGACGTCCGACGTCCTGCCGGCCCCGCGCTCGCTCGCGGCCGTCGTCCTCGCCCGGCTCGCCCGGGCGGGCGGCCCGGCCCAGGCGCTGACCGTGGCCGCCTCCGTGCTGGGCGACGTGTGCCCGCTCGCCGACGCGGCGGCGCTGGCCGAGGTGGTGGAGCCCGGTGCGGTCCCGTCGGCGGGCCCCGGGCTCGCCGACGCGCTCGACGACGCCGTCCGGGTCGGGCTGCTCGAGGACCGCGGGCCGGGCCGCGTCGGGTTCGTCCACCCGGTGCTGCGCGCTGCGGTGTACGGCGACCAGCCTCCCGGCCGGCGGCGGTCGCTGCACCGCGCGGCGGCCACGCGGACCGACGGCCGGGTCGCCCTCACCCATCGCATCGCCGCGGCCGCGGGGCCCGACCCGCAGCTCGCGGCGGACCTCGAGCACTTCGCGGACGGGGTGCCGGAGGGGACGCCGTCGCCGGACGTCGCGGACCTGCTGCGGGCGGCCGCCGTGCTCTCGCTCGAGCCCGGCGAGCGGGAGCGGCGGCTCCAGCGGGGTCTGGCGGCCCTGCTCGCCGACGGGGAGATCGGGCGCGCGGCCGGCGTCGGCACGGAGGTCGCCGCCGGGCCGGCCGGCCCGGTCCGGGACGGGTTGCTCGGCCGGCTCGACCTGCTGCAGGGTCGCCTCGTCACGGCCCGCCCACTGCTGGAGGCGGCCATCGTCGGCGACCGGCCCGAGGCCCGCGCGGTCGCCTCCGCGGACCTCGCCCTGCTCGCCGTCCTCGAGGGCGACCCCGCCGAGGCGGTCGACCGGGCCGCGGCGTGCCTCGCCGACCCCGCGTCGGGCCCGGAGGCGCGCCGGCCCGCCGGGCTCGCCCTCGTGCTGGGGCTGCTCGCGCGGGGCCGGACCGCCGACGCCGACGCGGTCCTCGACCTCATCGCGGGCCCGCCCGGGGCGCGGACCCCGCTGCACGGCGACGTCCTGGTGCTGCGCGGGGTCCTCGCGGCGGCGCGCGACGACGACGCCACGGCGCTCCCGGCGCTCACCGAGGCGCTGGCGCTGGCCCGGTCGGGGGCGGCGCTGCGGACCTCGACGCTCGCCGCGGGCTACCTCGCGGTGGTCCGGGACCGGACGGGGGAGTCCGACGGGCTGGAGGCACTGGAGCTGGCGGTGTCGTCGGCCCGGGACGGCGGGCGCGGGTTCGCCGAGCGTCTGCTGCGCGGGTACGCCGCGACCCTGCGCGCCGTCCGCGGGCACGTCGACGCTGCTCGGGAGCACCTCGCGGCCGTCGACGACGGTCCGTCGTGGTGGGGTGCGCAGCTGGCGGTGGCCACCGCCGGGGCCCTGCTCGCCCTCGTGCAGGACGACCCCGCCGGGATGCTGCGGGCGCTGGAGCCGGTGTCCACACCCCAGGTGCTGGACCTGGCCGACGCGCTCGGCACCTTCGCCACCCGGGCCCTGCACGTCGAGGCGTTGGTGCTGCTCGGACGCCACGACGAGGCCCGCGCCGCGCTCGACGACCTCGACGCCCGGCTCGCGGGTCGCCCGCCCGGACAGGTCGCGGTCGACGCCGCGCGCCTGCGGGGGCTCCTCGCCCGGGCCGCGGGGGACGGCGCGGCCGCCCGCCGCCTCCTCGACGACGGGCTGGTGCTCGCCGCGGCGACGGCGGCGCCGCTGGCCACCGCCCGGCTGGAGACCGAGCTCGGGCGGCACCTGCTGGCCACCGGGGAGCGGCGACCCGGCGTCGACCTGCTCCGGACCGCGCGCGACCGGCTGCGGGCGCTCGACGCCACCCCGTTCCTCGCGACGTGCGAGGACCTGCTGCACGCGGCCGGGCTCACCCCGGCCTCCGCGGACGAGAGCCTGGGCCTGACCCCGCACGAGGAGGCGGTCGTCGCCCGGGTGGTGCGGGGGCTGACCAACCGCGAGGCGGCGCGGGAGCTGTTCGTCTCGCCGCGCACCGTCGCCTACCACCTCAGCAACGTGTACGCGAAGCTCGGCGTCGCCACCCGCTCCGAGCTGCGGGAACGCGTCACCGGGTAGTCGACCCGGTACGCCGCGTCCACTGGCAACCCGACTGGAAGGCCCGACCGGGGCCGACCCGTCGTCGGGAACGCGACGCTGGCGGACATGCGGGTGACACTCGAGCTCGTCCGGACCTCGGACGGGCGTCTGGAGGGCTCGGCCACCGTGGGGGCCGGGCCGGAACGGCGGTTCTCCGGGACCCTGGAGCTGCTGCGGATCCTGCTGGACCTGCCGCCCGAGAAGCGGGCGGTGACGCCGCGATGAGCCCGGCCCGGGTGGCCGCCGCGAGCGGGATCGCGTTCGTCGCGCTGTTCGCCGCCGCCATGGTGCTGCTCGACCGCGCGCCGCACCTCGACGCCCCGGACGCGGCGTACGCGGCCTTCTACGCCGGGGGCGGCGACACGCTCGTCGTCGCGATCGGGCTCTACCTCGTGCCGCTCGCAGGCATCGCCTTCCTCTGGCACCTGACCGCGATCCGGGCGCTGCTCGACACGCTGACCCCCCGCCCGTCCGGGATGGCCCACGGCCTGAACCTGCTGGCCGGCGTCGTGTTCGTGACGATGCTCTTCGCCGGGACGGCGGCCCTGGGCGCGATCGCGTTCGCGACCTCGCGCGGCAGCACCGTGCCCCCGGATCCGACGACGGCCCGCGCCCTCACCGCGCTGGGCTACGGCCTGGTCTTCGTCTTCGCCGTCCGCGGCGCCGGCATGTTCGTCCTCACGACGACGACGCTGCTGCGGGTCGGCGGCGTCCTGCGCCTGCCCTGGGCGGTCGTCGGCTGGCTCCTCGGCGCCTTCCTGCTGCTCGCCGCGACGAACGACCCGGCGGCGCTGCTCGTCCTCCCGGCCTGGGTGCTGCTGATCGCCGTGGCGCTGCTGCGCCACCGCAGCCCCGCCGACACCCCCGATCCCACCCCGACCGTCGTCGAGCACTGAAGGAGGCCCCCGTGGCCGAAGCGATCCCGGACCGTCCCGAGGGTGCCCGCCCGATCCCCGGCCCGAAGCCCCTGCCGCTGATCGGCAACCTGCGCGACATGCCGTCCGGGCAGATGATGCAGAGCCTGCTCGAGCTCTCGAAGCAGTACGGGCCGATGTTCGTCCTGCAGGCGGGGGACGGGCCCCGCTACATCGCCTCCGGCCTCGACATGATCGACGACCTCTGCGACGACACCCGGTTCGTCAAGTACGTCGGCGCCGGCCAGCGGGAGCTGCGCAAGAGCCAGGAGTCGGCGGGCCTGTTCACGGCCGACTCCGACGACCCGCTGTGGCGCAGCGCGCACGACATCCTGCTGCCCGCCTTCTCGCAGCGGGCGATCCGCGCCTACGTGCCGATGATGGTCGACATCGCCGAGCAGCTGCTGCTCAAGTGGGAGCGGCTGAACCCGGGCGAGGCGGTCGACGTCACCGCCGACATG
Source organism: Actinomycetospora sp. NBRC 106378 (assembly GCF_030269685.1). Taxonomy (GTDB): domain Bacteria; phylum Actinomycetota; class Actinomycetes; order Mycobacteriales; family Pseudonocardiaceae; genus Actinomycetospora. The sequence goes on along the minus strand of NZ_BSTT01000001.1, from coordinate 373,102 downwards.
ACGCGGTTGACCCTCGACACGATCGCGCTCTGCGGCTTCGGCTACCGGTTCAACTCGTTCTACCGCGACTCCCAGCACCCGTTCGTCGACGCGATGATGAGCGCGCTGAACGAGAGCCAGGCCCGGCAGCGGATGCCCCCGGCGATGGTGCGGCTGCGCCGCGGCGCCGAGCGGAAGCTCCTCGCCGACATGCGCTTCATGTCGGACACCGTGCGGACCATTCTCGACGAGCGGCGGTCCTCGGGGGAACCGGGCGAGGACCTGCTGGGCCACATGCTGACGGGCACCGACAAGGCCGGGAACCCGCTGCCCGACCACAACATCGTCTCGCAGTGCATCACGTTCCTCATCGCCGGCCACGAGACGACCAGCGGCCTGCTCTCGTTCGCGATCTCCTACCTGCTCAAGGCGCCCGAGGTGGTCGCCCGGGCGCAGGCCGAGGTGGACGAGGTCCTCGGCACCGATCTGTCGGCCGTCCCCACGGCCGCCCAGATCGGGAAGCTCGGGTACGTCACGCAGATCCTCGAGGACACCCTGCGGCTGTGGCCCACCGCGCCCGCGTTCACCCGGCAGCCGCTCGTGGACACCACGGTCGGCGGCTACGAGTTCCGGGCCGGCACCCCGATCATCGCGGCGTCGATCGCCCTGCACCGCAACACCGACGTCTGGGGCGACGACGCCTGGGAGTTCAACCCCGACCACTTCGCCCCGGAGCGGGCCGCCGGGCGGCCGCCGAGCGCGTACAAGCCGTTCGGCTCGGGGGTCCGGGCCTGCATCGGGCGCCAGTTCGCGCTGCAGGAGGCCATCCTCGTGCTCGCCATGGTGCTGCAGCGCTTCGAACTGGTGGATCACGCGAACTACCGGCTGAAGATCAAGGAGAGCCTGACGCTGAAGCCGGACGGGCTCACCATCCAGGTGCGGCCCCGGCCGGGGCGGACGCGCAGCGGGCCCGTCGGGACGCCGCCGGTGGCCGTGTCCGAGCCGGCGGCAGCAGCCGCGTCCGCCCCCGTCGTCGGGGACCGGCACGGGACCCCGCTGCTGGTGCTGTTCGGCTCCAACCTCGGCGCGGCCGAGGAGATCGCCCTGCGCATCGCCCGCGACGGCACCGACCGCGGCTGGGCGACGACGGTGGCACCCCTCGACGACCGGGTCGGTGCGGTGCGGATGGGGGAGGCGTCGCCGTCCGCGGCGGACCTGCCGACCGAGGGCGCCGTCGTCGTCGTGACGGCCTCGTACAACGGGATGCCGCCGGACAACGCGGCCGCGTTCTGCGACTGGGTGCGGGGTCCGCGCGCGTCGGCCCCGGGCGTGAGGTACACGGTCTTCGGGTGCGGCAACCGGGACTGGGCCTCGACCTACCAGGCGATCCCGACCCTGGTCGACGAACGCCTCGAGGCCGCGGGCGCCACGCGGGTGCACCCCCGGGGCGAGGGTGACGCCCGCGGCGACTTCGACGGCCAGTTCCACGACTGGTACGCCGGGCTGTGGGACGCGCTCGGCACGGCGTGCGGGGTCGCGGCGGCCGACGCGGCGGCGGTGGCCGGCGGACCGCGCCTGCGCGTGTCGGTGGAGAACCGGCGCAGCGTCTCGCCGGTGGTGCGCTCGTTCGCGGCGGTCCCGGCCACCGTCGTCGCGAATCGGGAGCTGACGGCGCGGGCCGATGCCCCCGGCGGACGCTCGGTGCGCCACGTCGAGCTCGCGCTCCCCGCGGGTACGACCTACCGGACCGGGGACCACCTCGGGGTGCTGCCCCGCAACGACGTCTCGCTGCTGAACCGCGTGATCGCGCGGTTCGGGCTCGACGCCGGGCAGTACGTGTCGATCGAGGCCACCGGCGGCGCGCCGACGCACCTGCCCACCGGCGAGCCGTACCCGCTGCTCGGCATCCTCGCGGGCTGCGTGGAGCTGCAGGACGTCGCGACCCGCCCGCAGCTCACGGCGCTGGCGGCCTCGCTGCCGCCCGGCCCGGAGCGGGACGACCTCACCGCGGTCGTCGCGGACGGCGACCGCTACCGGGCCGAGGTCGCCCGGCCGCGCGTCACGCTGCTCGAGCTGTGCGAACGCCACCCGTCGGCGGGCATGGAGTTCGCGGAGTTCCTCGACCTGCTCCCGGCGCTGCGGCCGCGGTACTACTCGATCTCCTCGGCGCCCGCGGTGACCGACGACGCGGCCCTGACGGTGGGGGTCCTCGACGAGCCCGCGCGCTCCGGGGAGGGCCGGTACCGCGGCACGGCCTCGACCCACCTCGCGGCGGTCCCCGAGGGCGGCACGGTGTTCTGCCTGGTGCGCGAGCCCTCGATCGCGTTCCGGCCGCCGGAGAACCCGCACCGACCGATGATCATGGTCGGCGCGGGGACCGGGATGGCGCCGTTCCGGGGCTTCCTGCAGGAACGGGGCGCGCTCGCCGCGCAGGGCGTGCCCGTCGCGGAGTCGCTGCTGGTCCTCGGGTGCCGCGACGCCGACGACGACCTGCTCTACGCCGACGAGCTCGCCCGCTACGACAAGGACGGGGTCGCCCGGCTGGTCACCGCGTGCTCGCGGACCGCGGGGAAGCCCCGCCGCTACGTCCAGCAGGCCCTCCTCGACGAGGCCGACGCGGTGTGGTCGCTGCTCTCCCAGGACGCGGTGGTCTACGTCTGCGGGAACGCGGCGACGATGGCGCCGGGCGTGCGGGCCGCCGTCGCCGAGGTGTTCCGGGCGCACACCGGGGCGGGCGAGGCCGACGCGCAGGCCTGGTTCGACGGGCTGCGGGCCCAGGGGCGCTACCTGGAGGACATCTGGGGGGAGACCGCGGTGGTGTAGGGCGCTGCGCGCTCGTGGGCACTTTCTGGTGCTATGGCTCCGGACAGTGCTCACGAGACCGGAGGTCACCTTGGCGACGACGATCTTCTCCGAGATGTCCGCGCTCGCCGTGCAGTACGACGCGATCAACCTCGGCCAGGGCTTCCCGGACACGCCCGGCCCGCTGGAGGTCGTCGACGCCGCCGTCGCCGCGATGCACCGGGGGCTGAACCAGTACCCGCCGGCGGTCGGCGTCCCCGCGCTGCGGGAGGCGATCTGCGCCCACCAGAAGCGGTTCTACGGGCTCGACCTCGACCCGGCCTCGCAGGTCGTGGTGTGCGCCGGGGCGTCGGAGGCGCTGTCGTCGGCGCTGGTGGCCCTCGTCGGCGCGGGCGACGAGGTGATCGCCCTCGAGCCGTTCTACGACCTCTACCAGGCGGCGTCGGTGCTGGTCGGGGCGTCCCTGGTGCCCGTGCGGATCAGTGCCCCGGACTACCGGCTCGACCCGGAGCTGCTCCGCGCGGCGGTCACGGAGCGGTCGAAGGTCATCCTGCTGAACTCGCCCCACAACCCGACCGGGGCGGTGCTCTCCCGCGCCGAGCTCGAGGCGGTGGCCGCGGTCGCGATCGAGCACGACCTGATCGTCATCACCGACGAGGTCTACGAGCACCTGCTCTTCGACGACGAGGTGCACATCCCCATCAGCACCCTGCCGGGGATGGCGGAGCGGACCATCACGGTCTCGTCGGCGGGCAAGACGTTCTCGGTCACCGGGTGGAAGATCGGCTGGGCGACCGGGCCCGCCGAGCTGATCGAGAAGGTGCTCGGCGTCAAGCAGTGGTTCTCGTTCGCCTCCGGGACGCCGCTGCAGCACGCGGTGGCGGTCGGCCTGGAGCTGCCCGACGAGCGGTTCACCTCGTTGGCCCACGACCTGCAGCGCAAGCGCGACCTGCTCACCGACGGGCTGCGCGACCTGGGCCTCGAGGTCTACCACTCGAAGGCGACCTACTTCGTCACGGCGGACATCGCCCCGCTGGGCGAGACGGACTCGCTGGAGTTCTGCCGCTCCCTGCCGGCGCGCGTCGGTGTCGCGGCGGTGCCGAACCAGGTGTTCCACGCGTCGCCGGACGGGGTCGGGACGCAGGTCCGCTTCGCGTGCTGCAAGCGGGACGAGGTGCTCGCGGACGCGTTGCTGCGGTTGCGGAAGCTCTAGGGCCCGTGTGGCAGGAAAGCGTCGTTGCTGTCATCCCGTGGCAGGAACGCCACATCGTCGATCCGGGTTTATCTTGGCCATCAAGAGATATTCTGGGTCCATGGGAACGCGCGTGGTGGTCGTCGGCGGTGGACCGGGCGGGGTGCTGCTGACGTACCTGCTCGCCCGGGGCGGGATGGAGGTGACGCTGCTCGAGGCGCGGCACGACTTCGCGCGGCGCTTCCGCGGCGACACCCTGGCGCCCGGCGTGCTGGAGTACCTCGACGACCTGGGGCTCGCGCGCGACCTGCTCGCCGAGGTGCCCCACACCCGCTCCGACGCCTTCCGCTGGCACACCCCCGAGCGGACCTACCGGCTGGTCGACTACCGGGGCGCCTCGACGCGGTTCCCCTTCTACGCGCTCATCCCGCAGGCCCGGTTCCTGCCGTGGCTGGCCGAGCGCGCGATCGGGTTCGGCGCGACCGTGCGGGTGGGGGCCCGCTTCAGCGACCTGCTCCGCGACGGCGAGCGCGTGACCGGCGTCCGTTACACCGTCGACGGCGAGCCGCACGAGCTCGCGGCCGACCTCGTCGTCGGCGCCGACGGCCGCTCGTCGAAGGTCCGGGCCGCGGCCGGGATCGGGGCCACCGAGCTGGGAGCGAGCCTCGACCTGCTGTGGGCCGCGGTGGACCAGCACGACGACGACCCTCCGTCGTCCGGTCTCGACCTCTTCGCCCGCCCCGGCGGCACGATCGCCCTGCTCGACCAGGGCACCGGGCAGTGGCAGCTGGGCTGGTCGATCCCGGCCGGGACCTTCCCCGAGGTGCGGGAGGCGGGGGTCGAGCCGCTGGTCGACGCCCTCGGGACGGTGCTGCCGTGGCTGGTCGACCGGGTGCGGGAGGCGGTGCGGTCGGTCAACGACCTCACGCTGCTGCCGGTCCGGATCACGACGGTCGAGACGTGGTCGCAGCCCGGCCTGGTCCTGCTCGGGGACGCCGCGCACGTGGTCAGTCCCGTCGGCGGCAACGGCATCAACCTCGCGCTGGCCGACGCCGCCGAGCTGGCCAACCTCGTCGTCACCGGTCAGGACCCGGCCGAGCTCGAGCGCCGGCGCCGACCCGCCGTCGAGAACGAGCAGCGCCGGCAGGTGCGCACCGAGCGGGCGGCGGCGCAGCGCAACGCCGCGGGGGTCACCGGCCCGCCGACCGTCCTGCGCGTGCTCTGCGCGATCCCCGGCTTCTCGAAGCTCGCGGCCCGCCGCTCGCGGGTGCCGATGGCGCCTCCCGTGCCGGCCATCGCGGGTCCCTGACGACGGGTCTGGTCGCCTCGGACCTGCGACGATGCGGAATTCCTGCCACTGGATGACAGCAACGACGCTTTCCTGCCACGGAGGTCGGGTCAGAGGCGGGAGTGCGTCCACTCCCCGCCCACCATCGTGGCCACCACCTCGACGTCGCCGATGCGGTCGGGGTCCAGGGCGGTGATGTCGTCACCGAGCACGACGAGGTCGGCGTGGAAGCCGGGCGCGAGCACCCCGCGGGAGGCCTCGTCGCCGGCGATCCAGGCGGTGTCGACGGTCAGCGAGCGGAGCGCCGTGACGGGGTCGACGCGCTCCTCCGGGCCGATGAGGCGACCGGACGACGAGCGCCTGGTCACCATCGCGGCCATCGTGCGCAGCGGGTGCCCGTCCCCGACGCAGGGGCGGTCGGAGGACGCGGGGACGCGGACCCCGGCGCGGAGGAACGACGCGTGCCGGTAGAGCAGGTCGGCGCGGGCGTGGCCGACCGCGAGGACCATCGAGTCGCCGATCTCGACCAGGAACCGCGCCTGGGGTACCGGCGTGATCCCGAGGGCGGCGAAGCGTTCGACCCCCTCGTCGGTGACGACGCCGGCGTGCTCGATCCGGTGCCGGACGGTCGGGCGGGGGAGGCGCGACTGCGCGTCGGCGAAGGCGTCGAGCGCGGCGGCGACGGCGCGGTCGCCGATCGCGTGCGCGGCGACCGTCCACCCCGCGAGGTGGGCGCCGACGACCATCGCGTGCATGTGCTCGGGGTCGTCCTGGTAGTAGCCGGCGTGGTCGCGGTCGCCGAACGGCTCGCTCATCGCCGCGGTGCGCGAGCTCAGGGCGCCGTCGAAGAAGATCTTCATGGGTCCGAGCCGGAGCCGGTCGTCGCCGAAGCCGGTGCGCACCCCGAGGTCGAGCCCGACGCCGTCACCACCCGGGACCTCGTGCAGGGCGGCGTCCACCGGCATGACCACGACCCGCTGGAGCAGCAGGTCCGCGTCCCGCGCGGCCTGGTAGGCGGCGAGCTCGCGCGGGGTGCGGCCCATGAAGCCGCCGGCGATGCCGCACTCGGTGACGTGGGTGAGGCCCTGCTCGGCGTACACCCGCGACGCCCGGCCGAGGGCGGCGGCGACGTCGTCGACCGGGTAGGGCCGCATGAGGTCGGCGATCAGCGGCTGCGCGGCCTCCTCGACGACGCCGGTCGGCTCGCCCGCGTCGTCGAGCACCACCTTCCCGCCCTCGGGGACCACCGCCGTGCCGCCGAGGATGCCCGCCTGCCGCAGGGCCGCGGTCGACGCGGCGCAGACGTGGCCGGACCGGTGCTGCAGGCGGACGGGGCGCCCGCCGGCGGCCCGGTCCAGCGCCGCGTGGTGCGGGGACCCGCCGAGCACGACGTCGTCGTAGCCGGAGCCGACGACGAACTCGTCGGGCCCGACCGTCGCCGCGCGCTCCGCGACCAGGGCGTAGACCTCGTCGAGGCTCCGGGCCCCCGACAGGTCGATCTCGGCGAGCGTCTGCCCGAACCACGCCATGTGGTTGTGGGCGTCGCCGAAGCCCGGCACCACCGTCGCGCCGCCGCAGCCGACGGTCCGCACCGCGGACCAGCCGGCCGGCAGCGACCCGTCGTCGAGAACGGCGAGCACCCGCCCGCCGTGGATCGCCAGTCCGCGGGCGGGACGGCCGAGGCCGTCACCGTCGAGGGTCAGGACGGCGGCGTCGTGCAGGTGCAGGTCGATCCGCAAGGTGGCCTCCGGCCGGGTGAGCAGAAATCCGTGTCCAGACACGGATTAGTGCTCACCTGCGCGCAGCGCACAACAGCGCCCCGCCCCCGATCACGACGGCGGCCCCCGCCAGGACCCAGCGCGGGTCCACCGCGACCAGCGTCGCCGGGCTGGCCATCGCCAGCCCCGCGAGGACGAGGCAGATGAGGCCGACCAGCAGGGCGATCGGGTCGCGTCGGCGCCTCGACGTGGTGGTGCCGGGCTGCGCGGCGTCCGGGTGGATGGTGGGCGCGTCGGTCGGGGTCGCCCAGGCCCGCGGGTCGTACCCGGACTCAGCCACGACGCACCGCCAGGTCACCCGCGCCGTTGCGGACGGTGAGGTCGATGACCTGCCCGCCCGGGCCGTCCGGCCCGAGGTCGACCAGGCGCGTCACGTCGTCGCCGGAACGCCCGAGGCAGTCGACGTCGCCGAGCCCGTTGGCGCAGGTCACCGTGACGTCCGCGGTCGCGGGGACGGTCACGGTGATGTCCCCGGCCCCCGACTCGACCGTGGTCCGGATCGGGGCGCCGGGGGCCGTGCGGGACAGGTCGAGGGTGAGGTCGCCGAACCCGGTGCGGTAGCCGGGCTGGACCTGGGCGGCCGTCAGCGGCGTCGCGACGAGGTCGCCCACCCCGCGCTGGTCCCCGACGAACCCGTCGCCGGTGTCGACGGGGTGGGTGGTGGCGTAGGCGCCGAACACGGTCGCGAGGACGAGGGGGATCGCGACGAACACGAGGCCGCGCCGCGGCCGACCACGCAGCCCCGCGACGACGAGCCCGAGCCCGACGACGGCGAGCGCGGCCGCCGGGATCCACGCCCCGGTCACCCCGGGGACGCCGAGCAGCAGCCCGACCGCGGCGAGGCCCGCGGCGACCAGCGCCAGCGCGAGGGTCACCGGGGTCAGCACCCCGCGGCGGCGCGGCTCCCGCGCCGCGGTGTCCCGGTCCCGACGTCGGGTCGGTGCCGGCTCCGGCGCGGGGTAGGCCCACGCCTTCGGGTCGGCACCCAGCGCGTCCCACTCCACCGGCGCCCCGAGGTCGACGGCGACGGCCGGCCGCACCCCGGGCGTCCCGGGCACCCCGAGGTCGGCGCGGGAGGTGTGCAGCACGTAGAGCGTCACCGCGGCCAGGGCCAGCGCGACGAACGTGACCACGCGGCCGCCGGTGGCGTTGCCGATGGTGGCGATCCCGACGACGACCGTCGCGATGACGACCAGCACCGGCGCGCCCCGGCCGCGGCCGACGGCCCGGTCCCGGCGGGGCGGGTCGGCCGGATCGGCGGGCAGCACCAGCCAGCCCAGCAGGTAGAGCAGGAGTCCGCCGCCGACGATCGCCCAGACGACGAACGCGATCCGCACCAGTGTCGGGTCGAGGTCGTAGCGCCGGGCGATCGCACCTGCGACCCCGGCGATCCTCGTGTCCTCGTGGCGGCGGGCGGGCCTGGTCTCCCACGCGCCCCGCGCGACGGCGGCGAGGTCCGTCCCGTCCTTGGTGGTAGCCCCGCTCATGGGCCCATCCTCTCGCTCCCGGTGGTGATGGTCCCCGAGCCTGCCGCCGCGAGCGAGGCCGATCGTCCGGGACGACCCCGGTCGCCGCCCCGGAGCGACCCCGGGATTTCTCGGGGTCACGCGAGTGGGGAACCCGAGGTCCGGGGGTCGCGCGCCGTGTGACGATGGCTCCCGTGACCAGCACCGAACCAGCACCGGCGGCGCCGGCCGTCGAGCGCCGCGTGCGCCGGCACCGCCGCGGCGCCGTGGTCGCGGGCGTCGCGGGCGGGGTCGCCGAGCACCTCGACGTGCCGGTGCTGCGGGTGCGCGTGGTGTTCACGCTGCTGTGCGCGCTCGGCGGGGCCGGGGTGCTGGCGTACGGCGCGCTGTGGATCTGCTGCCCGATGGAGCCGGCGGGCATCGAGCGGCAGGTCGACGACCGCGACCGCGTGCGCGGCTACGGCCTGGTCGCCCTCGGACTCGCCCTCGGGCTGGTGCTCTCGGCGGTCGGCGACCAGATCTCCGGCTGGATCCTCGGACCGCTCGGGATCGCGTTGGTCGGTGCCGCCGTGGTGTGGCGCGAGGCCGACGGCTCCGGGGCGTCGCGGCGCGCCGGCCGGATGCGGATCGTGTCCGGGCGGGGCGGCATCGTCCGCGCGGTCCTCGGGGCCCTGCTCGTGGCGGGCGGGATCGGCGCCTTCCTCGTCACGAGCACCGACGTCGGCGCGATCCGGTTCGGGCTGCTCGCGGCGACCGCGACGCTGGTCGGGGTGGTCGTGCTGACCGTCCCGTGGTGGATGCGGCTGGCCCGCGAGCTCACCGAGGAACGGCGCGAGCGCATCCGCAGCGAGGAGCGCGCCGAGATCGCCGCACACCTGCACGACTCGGTGCTGCAGACCCTCGCGCTGATCCAGCGGCACACCGAGGCGGCGGGGGACGAGACCGCGCGGGAGGTCCGGCGCCTCGCCCGTCGTCAGGAACGGGAGCTGCGGGACTGGCTCTACCGCGAGTCCCCCGACGACGAGACCGTCGCCGAGGCGACGTGCTTCGGGGCGGCGCTGCGCGCGGCCGCGGGGGCGGTCGAGGACGGGTTCGCGGTGTCGGTGGCGCCGGTGATCGTCGGGGAGGCCGCGTACGACGTGCGGACCGCAGCGCTCGTCGCGGCGGCCCGCGAGGCGATGACGAACGCGGCCAAGCACGCCGGCGTCGACGAGGTCAGCGTGTACGCCGAGTGCGAGGACGGGACCGTGAGCGTCTTCGTCCGCGACCGCGGCAAGGGCTTCGAGCCCGACGACGTGCCCGACGACCGGCACGGGCTCGCCGACTCCATCCGGGCCCGGGTGGAGCGGCACGGCGGGACGGTGCGGCTGCGGACCGCGCTGGGCGAGGGCACCGAGGTGGGGCTGACGATGCCCCGGACCGAACAACCGAGTGGGGTGGCCTGAGTTGGCTGACGAGGCACGCGTCTTCATCGTCGACGACCACGCCCTGTTCCGGCGCGGGGTCCGCGCCGAGCTGGAGGGCCCGGGGGCCCGCGGGGTGACGGTGGTCGGCGAGGCCGGCTCCGTGGGTGAGGCGGTCGCGGGCATCGGGCACTACCGCCCCGACGTGGTGCTGCTCGACGTGCACATGCCCGACGGCGGGGGCGCGGCGGTCCTCGCCCGGACCCGCACCGAGTACCCCGAGGTGGTGTTCCTGGCGTTGTCGGTGTCCGACGCGGCCGAGGACGTCATCTCCGTGATCCGGGCGGGTGCCCGGGGCTACGTCACGAAGACCATCTCGGGCCGCGACCTCGCGGACGCCGTGGTGCGGGTCAAGGCCGGCGACCCGGTGTTCTCGCCGCGTCTCGCGGGCTTCGTGCTCGACGCCTTCGCCGACCGCCCCGGGGCCGCACCGCCGGTCGACCCGGAGGTCGACCAGCTCACCCGCCGCGAGCGGGACGTGCTGCGCCTGCTCGCCCGCGGCTACGCCTACAAGGAGATCGCGGCCGAGCTGGTCATCTCCGTGAAGACCGTCGAGACCCACGTGTCGAGCGTGCTGCGCAAGACGCAGTCGTCGAACCGGCACGAGCTCTCGCGGTGGGCGAGCGACCGTCGGTTGGTGTAGCCCGGCCCGGTCAGGAGTAGGTCGCGACGCGACGGGTGAGGGAGGCGGGGTCCGGTGCGACGCCGAGTCCCGGTCCCTGCGGCACCGCGAGGTGTCCGTCCCGCACGACGACGGGTCGCTCCGGGTCGTGGTGCCCGTCGATGTAGTCCTGCGCGATCCAGACGCCCTCGAGCAGACGCGGCTCGACGGTGGCGGCGAGGTGCAGGCACGCGGCGGCGATCACCGAGCCGCCCCAGGCGTCGTCGACGGTGTGGGGCAGGGAGCGCAGGGCGCACAGGTCGCGGGCCTGCGCCGCCCGCGTCGGGCCGCCCAGCCGGGTCACCTTGAAGGAGAACGCGTCGGCGAGGCCTTCGGAGATCGCCCGCAGCACGGTGTCGACGTCCTCGGTGTTCTCGTCCAGCGCGACGGGATGGGCCAGCCGCCCGCGCAGCAGCGCCATCTCGGCGAGGGTGTTGCACGGTTGTTCGAGGACGAAGGGGACGCCGGCGGTGAGCCGGTCGAACTGCACGGCGTGGGCCACGGTCATCGCGCGGTTGGCGTCGACGGCGAGCCGCGCCCGGTGTCCGACGGCCTCCCACACGCGGTGCACGGTCTCCACGTCCTGCGCCAGGTCCCGCCCGCCGATCTTCACCTGCACGCGGGGGTAGCCGGCGTCGACGGCGGCGGCGGCGCTGACGGCGCTGTCCTCGGGGCTGCCGACGATCACCGAGTAGTAGGCGGGTACGCGGTCGACCAGGGCGCCGCCGAGCAGCGTGGAGACCGGGACGCCGAGCTCCTGGCCGAGGAGGTCGAGCACGGCGGTGTCGAGGGCGGCCTTGGCGTAGCCGTGCCCCGCGAGCAACTCGTCCATCCGCCGCGCGAGACGCCGGGGTGAGTCGATCTCCGTCCCGACGAGGCCGGGGGCGATCTGTTCGAGGGCGGCGCGGGCGCCGAGGGCGTGATGGGGCTGGTAGACCGGCCCGAGCGGGCAGGTCTCGCCCCAGCCGTGCCGTCCGTCGTCGGTGACGATCTCCACCAGCGTGCTGTCGAGCTCGTGCACCGTCGTGTGGGACATGCGGTAGGGCTCGCCGACCACCGGGAGCAGGGCCTGATGGACGTGGATGCGGTCGATCTTCATCTAGAGCTCCAGTCGGAGCGTCGGGTAGCCCCGTTCCGCGCGGGACACGCAGATCATCAGGCAGGTGTTCTCCGCCCGTTCGGCCTCGTCGAGCACGGAGTCGCGGTGCTCGGCGCGGCCGCCGAGGATCGGGGTCTCGCAGCTGCCGCAGGTGCCCTCGCGGCAGGAGAAGTCGACGGGGAGGCCGAGTCCCTCGGCGATGTCGAGGATGGAGGCCTCGGCGGGGACGGTCGCGGTGAGACCGGACGCCGCGAACTCGACCTCGAAGGCCTCGTCGGGCCCGCCGCCCCCGAGGACCCGGGGGGTGAAGCGTTCGAGGTGCAGGCTGCCCGTGGGCCAGTGCGCGGAGTGGTGCTCGACGGCGGTCAGGAGCGGTTCCGGGCCGCAGGCGTAGATCAGCGTGTCCGGGTGGACCTCGGCGAGGTGGTCGGCGAGCGGGAGGAGCCCGTGCTCGTCCTGGGGGACGACGGTGACCCGGTCGCCGTACCCGGCGAGCTCGTCGAGGAAGGCCATGGAGGACCGGGTGCGTCCGCCGTAGAGCAGGGACCAGTCGGCGCCGGCGGTGCGGGCGTGGGCGATCATCGCGAGGATCGGGGTGATCCCGATGCCGCCGGCGACGAACCGGTAGCGGGCGGCGGGGACGAGGTCGAAGTGGTTGCGGGGTTCGGAGACCTCGACGAGGTCGCCGACGTCCAGCTTGGTGCAGACGTACTCGGACCCGCCTCGCCCGGCGGGTTCGCGCAGCACCCCGAGCCGCCACGTGGTGCGGTCCGTCGGGTCGGAGGACAGCGAGTACTGGCGGACGACGCCGTCGTCCACGGTGACGTCGACGTGCGCCCCCGGCGACCAGGCGGGGAGGTCGTGGCCACCGGGGTGGGCCAGGGCCAGCGAGACGACGCCGTCGGCCTCGTCGCGGCGGTCGCGGACGATCAGGTGCACGGGGCCCTCCGGACGACGACGGTCTTGCGGGTCAGGTAGCTCTCCAGCGCGACCAGGCCGCGTTCGCGTCCGGTGCCGGAGAGTTTGGTGCCGCCGAAGGGGACCGCGGGTCCGCCGGCGAAGTAGTCGTTGACCATGACGTAGCCCGCGTCGACGCGGTCGGCGATGCGCAGGGCACGGTCGACGTCGGCGGTGTGGATGCCGACCCCGAGGCCGTAGTCCGTCGCGTCGGCCAGGTCGAGCGCCTGGTCCTCGGTGTCGAACTCCAGCACCGCCAGGACCGGGCCGAAGATCTCCTCGCGGGCGATCCGCATGGCCGGCCCGACGCCCGTGAAGACCGTGGGTGCCACGAAGTGCCCGGCGGCGGGCAGGGGCTGCGGCGGGGTGGGGGCGTCAGCGCCCTCGGCGCGACCGAGGGCGACGTAGTCGTCGACCCGCCGCCGGTGGGCGGCGGAGACCATCGGCCCGAGGTCGGGGTCGTCGGCGCCGGCCCCCAGGGTCAGGGCGCCGGCCCGGGCCCGGATGCGCTCGACGAGCTCGGCGGCGACGGCACGGTCGACCAGCAGCCGGGAGCCCGCGTCGCAGTACTGCCCGGAGTTGGCGGTGAACCCGGTGACGACCTGGCGGGCGACGTCGTCGAGCTCGGCGTCGGCGAAGACGATCTGCGGGCTCTTGCCGCCGAGTTCGGTGACGACCGGGGTGACGTGCTCGGCCGCCGCCCGCAGGACCGCCCGGCCGGTGGCGACCGAGCCGGTGAAGGTCAGGGACCCGATTCCGGCGTGCGCCGCCAGGGCGGCCCCGGCCTCCGCGCCGAGCCCGGTCACGACCTCGTAGGCGCCGGAGGGGAAGCCTGCGGCCTCGACGAGCCCGGCGAGGCGGAGAGCGGTGAGCGGGGTCTGCTCGGCCGGTTTGACGACGGCGCAGTTCCCGGCGGCGAGAGCGGGCGCCACACTGCGGCAGAGCATGGACAAGGGCGCGTTCCACGGGACGACGTGTGCGCTCACCCCGACCGGCTCGGGCACCGTGTACGCCAGCGAACCCGGGCCGAGCGGGATCGTGTCGCCCTGCAGGCTCGTGGCGGCGCCGGCGTAGTAGTCGAGGTAGCCGACGCAGCCGGCGACCTCGCCGCGGGCCAGGGAGAGCGGCTTGCCGGTGTCGAGCGACTCCAGGTGGGCGAGTTCCTCGGCGGCCGCGTCGACCTCGGCGGCCAGCCGTCGCAGCGCGCGACCGCGTTCCAGGGGCGGGGTGTCGCGCATCGCGCGGGTCGCACCCCGGGCGGCGGCGACCGCCCGGTCGACCTCGGCGGCCCCGCCCCGCGCGACGTGCGCGACGGTCAGCTCGGTCGAGGGGTCCTCGACGGGCAGCGTGCGCCCGTCGAGGGCCTGGTGGACGTCGGGGAGCGTGACCGGCACGCGGGTGGCGGTCACGGGTCCGGGAACATCCGCGTCATGGTGTCGCCGTCGTCGAGCGAGTCGCCGTCGGGGACCCGGTCGAGGCCGACCATCCGGTCGATGACCATGTTCTGGAACCGGTGGATCGGCTCCTCGAAGCGGAAGCACATCCGGCCGCCGCGGTAGGCGGGGTTCTCCAGCCCTTCCTGCACCCGCTCGACGATCTCGAGGTCCTGGCGGTTGACCAGGTCCCAGAACTTCGCGAGCTGCTCGATCCCGGCCTCGGCGCCCGGGTCGTCCGCCGACTCGGGGTGGGTGAGCAGGACCGCGGTCTCGACGGTGCGGTTCGCGGCGACGGGCCGGTTGAACAGGACGAAGGCGTGGTTGGGCAGCACGACCAGCGCCGTGGAGGGGAAGAGCCACACGAAGCGGCCGGCGTCGGCGTCCTGCGGCCCGAGCGTGCTCAGGGGCGAGAGCCCGTCCCAGCCGCCGGCCTCGGTGTTGCCCGAGACCGGGGTGGTGCACATGCCGGTGTAGAGCCCGGGGCCCTGCCAGCGGTAGTGGTCGGAGAACTTGGAGACCTGGTTGAGCTCGGGGTGGACCCAGGGCAGGTGGTAGTACTCCATGAAGTTCTCGCCGACGAGCTTGTAGTTCGCGGCGACGTCGTAGGTGAGGCGGCGCTGCGCGGACCAGTCGCCGAGGCGGTGGTCGGCGAACCGCTCGGGCAGGTCCCCCAGGGCCGTCGTCAGCGGCTGCGGGTCGGGCGAGAGGTTGACGAAGAGGAAGAAGCCCCAGCTGTCGACCGACACCGGGAGCAGGCCGTAGTCGGTCCGGTCGAAGCCCCTGGCCATCTGGTCGAAGACGGCTTCCTCGCCGGCCGGGACGTCGGAGCCCTCGAACAGCGGGGTGCCCAGGCACGCGCCGTCGGTGTCGTAGGTCCAGTTGTGGTACGGGCAGCGGATGCGGTTGCGGTGGCCGACCTCCCGGGTGTCGGCGTCGAGCAGCTTCGTCGCGCGGTGGCGGCACAGGTTGTGGAAGCCGCGCAGCTCGCCGTGGCGGTTGCGGGTGATGAGGATCGAGCGTCCGGCGACCTCGACGACGATGCAGCGACCCGGCCGGTCCACGTCCCCGACCAGGCCGACCGCGACCCAGCTGGAGGCGAACACCCTGTCCTGTTCCAGCGCGAAGAACTCCGGCGAGCAGTAGGCGTCCGGGACCAGGGTCGAGGCGAGATCCACGGGGAGCCGGGTCCGGGCATAGAGCTCCTCCTCGGTGAAGCGGGCCGGGTCGACCGGCCGCGCCGGGAGAGCGGCGTACGGGTCGGTGGGGCGGTCGACGGTCCCGGTCATCGCGGGGACTCCCTCCGGCGGCGGGTGCGGGGTGCGGGTCGGGACGGCGGCACGTTCGGTGACGAACCAGGGCTCAGACATGGAAGCTGCGCGGGAAGGTCGGGTCGGTCAGGGCCGGGCGGTCGAGCGCGAACGCGTCGATCGGGTGCGCCGGTGCCCGGTCGAGGGCGAGGTCGGCGAGCAGTGACCCGATCAGGGCGGCGAACTTGTAGGCGTGCCCGGCGCCGTTCGCGACCACGATCTGCGGGTGCTCGGGCAGCCGGTCGAGGATGAAGTTCTGGTCCGGCGGCACCGTGTAGAGGCAGGTCTTCGAGTAGAGCTCCGGGCCTCCGAACCGGGGCACGTGGTTCGCCAGGAAGTCGGCGTAGCGCTCGCGCCGCACGTCGTCCGGGACGAAGGAGCGGGTGTCGGCCGTGGTCTCCTCGCCGCCCATGTGCTGGCCGAGCTTCGTGGCGACCTCGCCGTAGACGGGGAAGCCGTAGAAGTTGTGGGCGCCGTGCCACATGAACACCGGGAACCGCGACGGCGCGAACTCGGCGAGGTGCGGCGTGGAGTAGTAGGTGACCTGCTCGCGCAGCACCGTCAGCGGCAGCTGCAGCCCGGTGTCGGCGAGCACCTGGTTGGTCCAGGCGTCGGCGGCCACGACCACCCGGTCCGCGCGGACGGTGTCGGTGTCGGTCACCACGAGGACGCCGTCGCCGTCGGGCCGGATCCAGCGCACCGGGGAGTGCGACCGGACCTCGGCGCCGTGGGCGCGGGCGAGCGCGAGGTGGACCGCGTTGGCGCGGGCGGCGTCGACGATCCCGGACTCGGGCTGGTAGAGCGCCTGCACGTCCCCGGAGACGGAGAACTGGGGCCAGCGGGCGACCAGCTCGTCGGCGTCGAGGAGCTCGTAGGCGTAGCCGAAGCGGTCGAACATCGCGGTGTAGCCCTCGATGTTGCGGCTGCCGGTCGCCGCGCCCCGCCGTGCGGCCCGGTCCTCGATGACGAGGCCGCCGGTGCGGGTCACGATCTGCTGCAACGACTCGCCCTCGACCTCGTCCCAGGCCTTGTAGGCGGCCGAGGCGAGCGCGGCGTACTGGGGCTGGTGCTGGGCGAGCCGGATGATCCGCGAGTGGTCCTGGGAGGCGCCCCGGGAGTGGCCGAGCTCGAACTGCTCGAGGCCCAGGACGCCGGGCCCGAGCTCGGTGGCGAGGCGGTACAGAGCGGCGGAGCCCAGCCCGCCACACCCGACGACGACGGCGCGATACGTGTCCATGACGGACTCCTGCTTCATCTTCCGAGAAGGGACGACTCGGCTCGTGTGACGGCACGACCACCGGGCTACGGCGCCGGGAGCCCGGGGGTGCCCCACCGAGTGTGAAGAGATCAACTGCTGGCGTCCATCGAAGCTTCGTACAGCTGACCTTGTACGATCGGTACATGATCGACCGGCGCCTGAAGGTGCTCCAGGCGATCGCCCGCCACGGCACCGTGACGAAGGCGGCCGAGGTGTGCCGGCTGACCCCCTCGGCGGTCTCGCACCAGATGCAGGCGCTCGCGCGCGAACTCGACGTCGTCCTGCTCCAGCCGACGGGCCGCACCGTCCGGCTGACGGCCGGGGCGCACACGCTGCTCGAGCACGCGGCCGCGCTCACCGCCCAGTGGGAGCGGGCGCAGGCCGACCTCGCCGCCCACCAGGACCGCACCGAGCTGACCGGGACGCTGCACCTCGCCGGCTTCTCCACCGCGGCCGCCGTCGTCGCACCGCGGGCCCTCACGCTGCTGCGCGACCGGCATCCGGGACTGCGCGTCCGGTTGCGCGAGATCGAGCCGGCCCGGGCCTTCGAACTGCTCGCCACCGACGAGACCGACATCGCCGTCGTCGTGGCCACCCCGAGCATCCCGCCCCGCACGGACCCCGCCTTCGAGCAGAATCCGCTCTACCAGGAGCCGCTCGACGTCCTCGTCGGCCCGGACCACCCCCTTGCGTCGCGGAGCGCGGTCGCCCTCGACGAGCTCGCCGGCGACGCCTGGGTGATGGGGTCACCGGGCCGCGCCTACCACCAGCTCGTCACCCTGGCCTGCACCGGCGCGGGCTTCGACCCTGCGGTCGAGCACCACTCCGACACCTGGGACACCGGTGCCGCGCTCGTCGCCCGCGGCTTCGGGGTGGCCCTGATCCCCCGCCTGGTCGACCTGCCCGCCTTGGACGAGACACGGCGCATCCCGCTCTCGGGGGCCTCGATCCCCACCCGTCATGTCATCACCGCGGTGCGCCGGGGCTCGGCGGAGCAGCCGACGATCGCGGCGGGGCTCTCCGCGCTGCGGGAGGTCCGACGCTACGAGCTCCCGGAGCTGACCGAGGTCACGTGACCGTGTACGCCACGTACACGATGACGTGTAGGAGGAGGTGATGGACACGGCCGATGGCGGCGGGGGACCATGCGCGCGAGCAGGTCCGGCAGCTCCGGCGGGTGGCGGGGAGGTTCGCGGTCGAGGAGGCGTGATGCAGGCGTTCGACGTGCCGCTCGAGGACGAGCGGACCCAGCTCGGGGCGTTCATCGAGGAGTACCGGGCTGCCGTCGACGCCACGTTCGACGGCCTCACCGAGGAGCAGGTCCGTCGTCGGCTCGTCCCGTCGGCGACCACGCTGCTCGGGCTGGTCAAGCACGTCACGTGGATGCAGCGGGTGTGGTTCGAGGAGTGCATCGGTGGCACTCCTCGCGCCGAGCTCGGTCTCGTCCCGGGGCCGGACGAGTCGTTCCGGCTCACCGACCACGACACCGCCGCCTCGGTCGTCGCGGCCCACCGGGACGCCTGCGCACGGGCCCGTGCGACTGCTGCCCCCGTGCCGCTGGACACGGTCGTGACCGGTCACCGCAGCGGCCCGCGCACCGCCCGCTGGGTCCACCTGCAGGTCCTGCGGGAGCTCGCGCAGCACTGCGGACAGGTCGACATCCTGCGCGAGCAGCTGCTCAGCGGGTGACGGCCGGTCCGGTGGGCTCCGGCGCGGCCGCCTCGGCCGGGGCGGGGGCGTCGACGTCGCCCAGGCTCCACGGGCGCACGACCGCCGCAAGCACGACGCAGGCCAGGACGAGTGCACCCGTGACGGAGAGGCCGAGCGCGAGGGCGTCGTTGCCCAGCAGCCCGACCAGCGGCGACACGACCGCTCCGACCCCGAACTGGACCGCCCCGAGGAGCGCCGCCGCCGTGCCCGCGTGCCGCCCGTGGCGGGAGAGCGCGAGGGCGGGGGCGTTGGGCAGGGCCAGCCCGCACGCGAAGAGCACCGCGCACATCGGGAGGACGACGCCGACGAGGCCGGCGCCGACCAGCGCGAGGACGAGGAGGACGAACGCCGCCACGGTGCCCGCGCCGATCGCGGCGACCAGGATCTGCCGGGGCTCGAAGCGCCGCAGCAGCAGGGCGTTGAGCTGGGTGGCGGCGATGAGGAACACCGCGCCCGCCCCGAACAGGAAGCCGAACTGCTGCTCGTCGAGCCCGTACTGGTCCTGGTAGACGAACGTCGCGCCGGAGACGTAGCTGAACAGCCCGGCCATCGCGAGCCCGGCGACGAGGACCAGTCCCACGAAGGCACGGTCGCGCAGCAGCCCGCGGTAGGTGCGCAGCGTCGTCCGGACCCCGGGGCGACTGCGCCGCGACGGAGGCAGCGTCTCGGGCAGGGAGCGCCAGACGACTGGCACCAGCACCGCCCCGTAGACCGCGAGCACCGCGAACACGCCCCGCCAGGAGGTGACGCGCAGCAGCTCACCGCCCAGGGTCGGGGCGAGGACGGGGGCGACGCCCATGACGAGGAAGAGCCGCGAGAGCAGCGTCGCCGCCGGGCGGCCGGTGAACAGGTCACGCACGACGGCGAGGGCGACCACAGCGCCGGCCGCGGCACCGAGGCCCTGCAGCACCCGCAGCACGCCGAGCACCGCGACGTTCGGCGCCACGACGATGGCGAGCGAGGCGAGGACGTGCAGCGCGGTCCCGACCAGGAGGGGGCGGCGTCGCCCGACGGCGTCGGAGAGCGGGCCGATGAGCAGCTGGCCCGCGGCGAGCCCGACCAGGGTGCCGGTGAGCGTCAGCTGCACCGCGGCCTGCGTCGTCTCCAGCTGCGCGGTGATCGTCGGCAGCGCCGGGAGGTACATGTCGATCGTCAGGGGCCCGAGCGCGATGAGCGCTCCGAGGACCAGGGCGATCCGCAGCCGGCTCGGAGGCGCCTCCTCGGAGGTGGCGGGACGCTCGCGGCGGGAGGGAGAGGTCATGGGGGCCTTCCGGGGTGGGGCGATCGGGGGCCCACTGCTCCGGGGGTCCTCGCACGACAAGTCCGCTTTCGCCCGGGGTGTTCCGGGAAGGCGTAGATGTGACGACGCCCATCGAGGTGACCGACCTGGCGTCGTTCCCCATGTTCCCGACGACGGGTGGCGAAGGCTGGGAGGGTCGTGGCTCCGACGACGGCGAGAGGCGGCGGCCCGTGCGGGAACCTCTGGACGACGAGGCGTTGGCGAAGCTCCTGGTCCGTGGCCCGCGCGGTCGACCTGCACTGCTGTCCGCGCGATCACGTCGAGGTCCGGAAGTACCTGGCCTTCCGTGACCGGCTCCGTGCCGTCCCGGAGGAACGCGCGCTCTACGAGTTCGCGAAACGGGCCCTGGCCGACCGCGAGTGGGCCGACATGAACTACTACGCCGAGGCCAAGTCGCCGGTCATCGCGGCGATCCTGGGTCGGGCCGGCTGGCCGGCGGACGGGGCGTGACCATCATCCCGGCCACGACGCCGTCGTGGCCGTACCCGGGCGAGTCGGCCTTCACCGTGTAGACCTCCCACGGTTCCGCCCCGGGTCCGTGGACCACACCTTGTCCTGGCGGGCGTAGCAGCAGGTGGTGTCGCCCTCGGTCTGCGTATGACGTGGCACGGCAGCTTGCGCCCGTGATTCGACGACCGTCAAGATAGGTAGGTGTCGAAACAGCGCGACGAGGAGCAGGTGCTGGCGCAGCTCGCCGGGGTCGTGGGCTGCTCGCCCCTGGTGCGGGAGCCGCTGTCGGCCGACCGGTCGGGAGAGCTCGCGCGGGTGTTCAAGGCGCTGGGCGACCCGGTGCGGCTGCGACTGCTCTCGCTCATCGCCTCCCACGCCGGGGGCGAGGCGTGCGTCTGCGACCTGACCGGCGCGTTCGACCTCGCCGGCCCGACGATCTCCCACCACCTCAAGGTGCTCCGCGAGGCCGGGCTGATCGCCGGCGAGCGGCGCGGCACCTGGATCTACTACCGGGCCCGGGCCGAGCTCCTGGCCTCCGTCGCGGGGGTCCTCGACACGGCGGTGGAGGCGTGAGCGCTCCGGCGGAGGTCGAGCCGTCCGTCGTCGGGAAGCTCTCCACCCTCGACCGGTTCCTGCCGGTGTGGATCCTCGCCGCCATGGCGGTCGGGCTCCTCGCCGGCCGGCTGGTCCCCGGCCTCGGCGCCACGCTCGGCGCCGTCGCCGTCGACGGGGTCTCGCTGCCGATCGCCCTCGGGCTGCTCGTGATGATGTACCCGGTGCTCGCGAAGGTCCGCTACGACCGGCTCGACAGCGTCACCGGCGACCGCCGCCTGCTGCTCACCTCGCTGGTGCTCAACTGGCTGCTCGGCCCGGCGTTGATGTTCGCGCTGGCCTGGCTGCTCCTTCCGGACCTGCCCGAGTACCGCACCGGGCTGATCGTCGTGGGGCTCGCCCGCTGCATCGCCATGGTCGTCATCTGGAACGACCTGGCCTGCGGGGACCGCGAGGCCGCCGCCGTCCTCGTGGCACTGAACTCGGTGTTCCAGGTGATCGCCTTCGGGGCGCTGGGCTGGTTCTACCTCGCGGTGCTGCCCGGCTGGCTCGGGCTCCCGACGACGGGTCTGGACGTCTCGCCGTGGGCGATCGTCCGCTCGGTGCTGATCTTCCTGGGCGTCCCGCTGCTCGCGGGCTACCTCACCCGCCGTGTCGGGGAGCGGGCGAAGGGCCGCGACTGGTACGAGGCCACGTTCCTGCCGCGGATCGGGCCGTTCGCGCTGTACGGGCTGCTGTTCACCATCGTGGTCCTGTTCGCCCTGCAGGGCGAGGCGATCACCTCCCGGCCCCTCGACGTCGTCCGGATCGCGCTGCCGCTGCTGGTCTACTTCGCGGTGATGTGGGCCGGCTCGTACGCCCTCGGACGTGCCGTCGGGCTCGGCTACGGCCGGACCACCACGCTGGCGTTCACCGCCGCGGGCAACAACTTCGAGCTCGCCATCGCGGTCGCGATCGCGACGTGGGGCGCCACGAGCGGTCAGGCCCTCGCCGGGGTCGTCGGGCCGCTCATCGAGGTCCCCGTGCTGGTCGGGCTGGTCTACGTCTCACTGCGGCTGCGGCGCCGGTTCGCTTCCCGCTGACGAGCGCACCAGGGCCCGGGCGGCCCGGCGGGCCTGGCCGACGGCGTCGGGGTCCTGACCGGCGGAGAGGACCACGAACGCGCCCTCGTGCAGGAGCAGCAGGGTGGCGGCGAGCGCCTCCGGGGCCGCGATCCCGCCGTCGGCCAGCAGCGCAATGGCCGGGCCGGTCGTGGAGTTCGACCTGCGGCGGCTCTACCTGCGCAACGTCGCGCTCGTCGGGTCGTCGATGCACACGCCCGCGCACTTCGCCCGGCTCGCCGCCGACGCCGTGGCGGGCCGGGTCGCGCCGCGGATCGCCGCGCGGCACGCCCTCGCCGACATCCACGCCGCCCAGGAGGAGTTCGCCCGCTCGGCCCACGTCGGGAAGATCGTGGTGGTGCCCGGGGCGGCCTGACCCGTCGTCGGGAAGGCTCGTCAGCCGCCGGAGACGAACCGGTCGGAGTTGATCAGCCAGGCACCGCCGGTGCCCCGGGACATGCCGAGTTCGTGGGTCTCCCGGGTCGTCGACCCGCTGCGGGGGCTGAACACCAGGGTGGCGCGGACGGTGTCGTCGTCGACCGCGGTGGCGTCGGCGACTTGCACGGAGGCGATCGTCGACCAGAAGTTCTGGTAGCCCGCGAAGCCGCCCGCGGTGTCCTGCATGGTCGCGCCGAGCCGGGCCCAGCCGGCGCCCGGGTTCGCCGTGACGATCGAGTAGTAGTCGCGTACGGCCGCGACCATCTGGGTGCGCTCGTCGGTCGGGCCCGGCACCCCGGTCGAGGCGGGCGAGCCGAGCGAGGCGCCCTCCGTCCCGGTCGTCGACCCCCGGGTCAGGGCGACGGCGAGCAGCACCCCGGCGAGCACGGCGGCGAGCAGGACGGCGATGACGATGGCCGTGGTGGGGCGGCGCCGCGGGGTCGCGGCCGACCGCGCGGGCGGCGCGGCGACCGCCCGCGGGCCCGACCCGTTCGTCCGCGGGGACGGCGCGCCGACCCGGTCGGCGGGGCCGGAGGGCGGGCCGGGATCCTCCGACCCGGCGTCGGGGAAGGGACTCCCGCGCCAGGTGGGGGTGGGGGCGCCGCCGGAGCGCCCGCGCGACCCGGAGGCGACCGGGTCGGACTCCGTGGAGCGGCGGGAGTCGGGGACGCGGGCCTCGTCGAGGTCGGCGCGGGCCCAGCTCGCCGTCGACGCCGACCCGGCGGCGTGGGCGATGCGGCCGAGCTCGCGGCGTGCCTGGGCGGCGGTCGGGCGCTCGGTGGGGTCGGAGCGCAGCAGACGCATGAGCAGCGCCGTCAGCGGGCCGGCCTGGACGGGCGGGTTGACGGCGCCGGCAGCGACGTTGTGCAGCAGGGCGAGCGCGTTGTCGTCCGAGCCGAAGGGCGGGATGCCCTCCACCGAGGCGTAGAGCGTGGCGCCGAGGGAGAAGACGTCCGAGGCGAAGGTCGAGTCCTCACCGCGCGCGACCTCCGGCGCCAGGTAGGCGGGCGTCCCGGCGAGCATGCCGGTGCGGGTCAGCGTGAGGTCGCCCGTGGCGCGGGAGATGCCGAAGTCGGTGATCTTGACGGTGCCGTCGCTGCCGATGAGGACGTTCCCCGGCTTGACGTCGCGGTGCACGATGCCGGCCTGGTGGGCGGCGTCGAGGGCGTCGGCGACCTGGCGCCCGATCCGGGCCACCAGACGTGGGTCGAGCGGACCCTGCTCGGCGAGCATCGCGGAGAGGCTGCGCGACGGCAGGTACTCCATGACCAGCCACGGCTCGTCGCCCTCGATCGAGGCGTCGAAGACGGAGATGGCGTGCGGGTGCTGCAGCCGGGCCGCGATCCGGCCCTCGCGCAGGGTGCGCTGGCGGACCTCGTCGGCCTCGGCCTCGTCGAGACCCTGGTTGAGGAACACCTGCTTGATCGCGACGACGCGGCCGAGACGCTCGTCCGTGCCGCGCCAGACGACGCCCATCGCGCCCGATCCGATGCGCTCCTCGAGGCGGTACCGCCCGGCGACGACGCGAGGAGGTGTCACCGGCCTCCCTCCACCCGAGAACGACGGGCCCGGCGGCCCCCGTGAGGCATCAGGGTAGTGGGCGGGACGTGTCCGGTCCCACGGTCGGGTGACGTGTCACGGCCCGGATCGGTGCGCCTCCGGCTCACCGGCCGCCGAGCACGCCGCCCACCGCGCCGGTCACGGTCGACACCGCGTCGCCGCCGCCCGACGACGAGCCGCTGCCGGCCTCCTCGGAGCCGGAGCCCTCGTCGGAGGAGCTGCTCCCGGACGACCCGGATCCCTCGTCGGAGGAGGAGCTGCTGCCCGACGACGAGCCCTCGTCGGAGCTCGCCTTCGCGGAGCTCTCCTGCGAGCCGGAGGACGACGCGCCGTTGACCAACGTGCCCACCGTGTTCGACACCGTGTCGGTCGTCCTCTTCACCGTCGACCTGACGGCGGGCACGTCCTCGGCCGCCGACCCGACGGCCCCGACCGCGCCCGTGACCGGAGCGGTGGCGGTCTCGGCGGTCCGCGCGACGAACGCGGAGGCGGTGCTCGTCGTCAGCGGCACCGTGCCGGCGAGCGGCGGGGCGACGGTGGCGACGGTCGTGCCGGCGTCCTCCAGCAGCGTGCCCGTGGCGCCGGCGACGCCCGGGCCGGAGGGCGCCGGGCCGCCGCCGGTGACGATCGTGGTCACGTCGGAGAGCGTGTTGGTCAGGCCCTGTGTGGCGCCGCCGACGACCGGCACCGGGGCGGCGACCGAGCCGACGGTGTCGACCACGCCGCCCGCGGTCGCGCCCACCGGGGCCACGACGTCGTGCTGCAGGGTGTCGGTCGCCGCGCCGACGGTGTCGGTGACGCCCCCGACGACGGGTCCGACCACCGGGAGCGGCTTGACGGTGTTGCCGGTGTCGACGATGCCGCCGCCGATGATCGGGACGAGCGGGACCGTGCCGCCGGGAGAGGTGCCGCCGCCGGAGCCACCGGTGCCGCCGCCCCCGGTCGAGCCGCCCCCGCCGGGCAGGCCGGGGAGACCGGGGATCAGACCGCCGCCTCCGGCCCCACCGGGCGTGGTCGCCGTACCCCCCGCTCCCGGTGTCACGACACCGGGAGCGGGGGCGGCGGTCGCGCCGGGGAGCGACGACGTACCGGCGAGCGGGCCTCCGACGAGGGGGCCGCCGGAGCTGAGCCCGAGGCTCTGGGCGGTGGAGAAGGCGGCGAACGCGAGCGAGCCGGGTGCCGCGGTGACGGCGGACCCGGGGGCGCCGGGGACGGGGGTGACCGCGTCCGGGCCGAAGGGGGAGTGGACCGGGGAGTCGTCGACCGGCGGGAGGAAGGCCGGGCCGGCGACCGCGCCGATGACGCCGACCGCCGTGCCGCCGACCAGGACGGCGGCGGTGGTGACGCGGGTGGCGGCGGTACCGCGACGGATCGTCAGGGGTGCGGCGTGACGGTGCATCCGCCCGCCCGAGGTGATGATCGCCCCGGTCGTGGGGAGCTCGCCGGTGTCGCCCCGGAGCACGAGGTCGGTCACCGGGACGCCCGAGGTGTGGCGGCCGCGGTCACGGCCGCGCTGCCGCGGCACGTCGGGCAGGGGCGGCAGGGCCGGGTCCTGCGAGCCCGCGGTGCCGGAGAGGCCGTACCAGCCGCGGTGCCGGTCACCCCGGCCCGCCGAGGCGGACACAGTCACGTCGTCACTCCCGATAGGTCAGCCCCCGCCACCGATCTCGTGAGGTGACTGTCTACTCGGACAGGTGACGCCCGCCCAGCGCTCGGGAACGGCCGACCGACGACCGACCGCTCTCCGTCGCCGTGCGGGCGTGTTGCGGGCACGGACGAGCGAGAGAGAGCCTCACTCATCCGAACGACGACGGCCGCGGTCGGTGACGGTCGTTCGGCGCGCGCCGGATGCCGTTCGGCGACGACCGGGAGCAGTGCGGTGACCCCGGGTGCCCGGATCGCGGCTCCGCCCGGGCGGACCTGCCCGGACGTCACGCGGCTGAACGGGTGGCGTCAGAACGACGACGGCGGGTTGGCCAACCGCTTGCGGGCGCTCTGGAGCCGGCTGACCGACGCGAGACCGAGGCCGCCGCCGAGGAGGAGACCGAGGACGTCGACGGGCACGCTGTCCGCCCCGGTGAGCGCCCAGGCGATGAGCGCCCCCACGACGAGACCTCCCGCGGCCGGCAGCCGCTTGGTGGCGTCGGCGGCGACGTGGGAGGCGCCGGGACGCTTCGTGGCCACCGACCGCAGCATGAGCAGGTAGCCGCCGTAGCCGACGGCGGCGAGCAGACCCAGGATGGCGACGATCGTCGCGATCAGGTCGATGACCGTTCCCATGACCCCAGGATGCCAGCGGTCGGGTGTGGTCCGTGCCGGTTTCCGTCGCTCGCCCGCCCGGTGACCGGCTAGCGGCCGCCCCCGAGCCGGCCGCGCCCGAGACGCAGCAGCAGCATGCCGAGCTCGCGGCCCTCGCTGCCGAGGTCGCGGAAGCGGGCGAGCACCTGCATCTCGCGGTTGTAGACGATGCGCGGCCCGCCGGCGGCCATGCGCGCCAGGCCGATGCGCTGCGAGATCTCGGAGCGCCGCTTGATCAGACGCAGCAGTTCGGCGTCGATGGCGTCGATCTCGACCCGCAGGTCGGGGATCTCCTCGGCGGTGGCGGGAGCGAGTGCGCCGGTCGCGTCGCTGCTGGTCGGCGTGTCGGTCACGGTCGTGGTCCTCACGGGTGTGTCGGAGCCGTCCGACCCCGGCACGAGAACGCCCCGGCGTCGCGAGGACTCCGGGGCGGGTGCGGTGGGCAGCGGATCAGCGCACGTCCACGGGAACCGGGGTCCGGGTCCCGTAGCGAAATCGCCGCGCCGCGTGCACGTCGGAGAGCCTAGTCCGGGTCCGCCCGTGTGTCAGCAGGACGGCCCGCCGGTGAACCGGCCCCGGGCTGTCGGGGGTGCCGGGTAGCGTGGCGAGGCGATGAGTAGCACTGACACGGGGTCGTCCGCGCCCCGGACGGCCCGTCCGAGCGCCGCCGCCGGGCTCGCGGCGCGGCTCGCCGGCGCCGCCGGCACCACGGCCCTGCGTCGTACGGGGGAGGGCCGGACCGGTGAGGGGCGCGGGGACGCCGAGCAGCCCGGTCGCCCGTCGTCGGGACGGCCCGAGCGTCGGGACGACCGCGGGCAGCAGCTGCTCGAGGGGATGAACCCGCAGCAGCGCGAGGCCGTGACGCACAGCGGGTCGCCGCTGCTCATCGTGGCGGGCGCGGGATCGGGCAAGACGCGCGTGCTCACCCACCGCATCGCCTACCAGCTGGCGCACGGGGCCCACCCCGGTCAGATCCTCGCGATCACGTTCACCAACAAGGCCGCCGCCGAGATGCGCGAGCGCGTCGCGGCGCTGATCGGCCGGCGGTCGAACGCGATGTGGGTGTCGACCTTCCACTCCATGTGCGTGCGGATCCTGCGCCGCGAGTACAAGCACCTCGACCTGTCGAGCACCTTCTCGATCTACGACGCGGACGACTCGCGGCGCCTCGTCGCCACCATCACCAAGCAGCTCGACCTCGACCCGAAGCGCTTCCCGCCGCGCGGCCTGCTGGGGCAGATCAGCGCGTGGAAGAACGAGCTGGTCGACCCGATCACGGCCTCCGAGGCGGCGGCGAACGACTACGAGCGCCGCTGCGCCGAGGTGTTCACCACCTACCAGCAGCGGCTGCAGGAGTCGAACTCGCTGGACTTCGACGACCTGATCGGCCGCACGGTCGACCTGCTCCAGCGGTTCCCCGACGTCGCGGAGCACTACCGCCGGCGGTTCCGGCACGTGCTCGTCGACGAGTACCAGGACACCAACCACGCGCAGTACGAGCTGGTGCGCGCGCTCGCGAGCGGCTCGCCCGACGGCTCGGTGCCGCCCGCGGAGCTGGTCGTGGTGGGCGACGCGGACCAGTCGATCTACGCGTTCCGCGGCGCGACGATCCGCAACATCATCGAGTTCGAGCGCGACTACCCCGAGGCGCGCACGATCCTGCTGGAGCAGAACTACCGCTCCACGCAGATGATCCTGACGGCGGCCAACGGCGTCATCGCCCGCAACCCCGACCGGCGGGACAAGCGGCTGTGGACCGACCAGGGCGACGGCGAGAAGATCGTCGGGTACGTCGCGGACAACGAGCACGACGAGGCCGCGTTCGTCGCCGCGGAGATCGACCGGCTCGTCGACGGCGGCGAGGTCCGGTTCGGCGAGGTCGCGGTGTTCTACCGGACCAACGCGCAGTCGCGGGTGTTCGAGGACGTGTTCGTCCGCCTCGGCATGCCCTACAAGATCGTCGGCGGGGTGCGGTTCTACGAGCGCCGCGAGGTCCGCGACGCGCTCGCCTACCTCAAGGTCCTCTCCAACCCGGAGGACACCGTCTCACTGCGGCGCATCCTCAACGTGCCCAAGCGCGGGATCGGCGACCGCGCGGAGGCGGTGGTGGCCGACCACGCCGAGCGCGAGCACGTCACCTTCGCGGCCGCCCTCCGGCGGGCGGCGGCGGGCACGGTGCACGGGCTGGCCACCCGGTCCCAGCGCAACATCGCCGAGTTCGTCGAGATGATGGACGCGCTGGCCGCGGGCGTGGCGGGCGGCCAGGAGGTCGCCGACACCCTCGACGCCGTGCTCGACATGTCGCGCTACCGCGCCGAGCTGGAGAACTCCGAGGACCCGCAGGAGCAGTCGCGGCTGGAGAACCTCACCGAGCTCGTCAGCGTGGCCCGCGAGTTCGTCGGCGACGCCCGGGCCAACGCCGCGGTGGCGGAGGCGGCCCAGGCCGACGGGGCGGCGGAGGTCCCGGCGGGC
This sequence comes from Actinomycetospora sp. NBRC 106378, assembly GCF_030269685.1. Classification (GTDB taxonomy): domain Bacteria; phylum Actinomycetota; class Actinomycetes; order Mycobacteriales; family Pseudonocardiaceae; genus Actinomycetospora. Next base: position 344,536 of record NZ_BSTT01000001.1, on the reverse strand, counting down.
GTGGTGGTGGCGGCCGACGACGCGACCGACCCCGGCTCGCTGGAGGCCTTCCTCGAGCGGGTGTCGCTCGTCGCGGACGCCGACTCGATCCCCGACGGCGGCGACGGCGTCGTCACGCTCATGACGCTGCACACCGCGAAGGGCCTCGAGTTCCCGGTCGTGTTCTGCACGGGATGGGAGGACGGTGTCTTCCCGCACCAGCGCGCGCTGGCCGACCCCGCCGAGCTCTCCGAGGAACGCCGCCTCGCCTACGTCGGGATCACCCGCGCCCAGCAGCGGCTCTACCTCTCCCGCGCGCTCATGCGCTCGGCGTTCGGGCAGCCGCAGGCCAACCCTCCGTCGCGGTTCCTCGACGAGGTGCCGGCCGAGGTCGTCGACTGGCGGCGCTCGGCCCCCGAGCGGTCCGCGCCCTCGGCGTCGACGGGCTTCGGCTCCGGCCGCTCCTGGGGCCGCGACCTGACCGGCTCCCGCTCGCGGCCGTCGCCGATGCGCTCGGCCTCCAGCGCCCCGGCGCTGTCGCTCGAGGTGGGCGACCGGGTCAGCCACGACAAGTACGGGCTGGGTCTGGTCACCGTGGTCGACGGGGTCGGGAGCAAGCAGACCGCGACCATCGACTTCGGTTCCGCGGGCACGGTGCGGCTGATGCTCATCGGCGGCGTGCCGATGCAGAAGCTGTAGGGACGCCCCGTCCCGCCCGCGACCGGGCGGGACGCGGGGCGTCCGGTTGCCGGGTCGCCGACCGCGGGTAGGTCTGGACGGGGGGGCGGGCGAGTACGACGCCGCCCGGCTCACCCCCGACACCTCCGGGAGCGCAGTGGACGTCCACGACGAGGGCCTGTTCGGACCCGGCTCGGTGACCTGGCGGGTGCACGTGGAACCGGTCCTGTGGATCGCCGGGATGCGTGCCCTGCTGTTGCAGTCGCTGCACCCCCGCGTGATGCGCGGGACGTACCAGAACTCCGCGCTGTTCGACCCGAAGAAGGCGTGGCCCCGGTTCCAGCGGACCGTCGAGTTCGTGGGGACCCGCACGTTCGGCAGCACCGCCGAGATCGAGGCGATCGCGGGACGGGTCCGCCGGCTGCACACCACCCTGCGCGGGCACGACCCCGACGGGACCCCCTTCCGCCTCGACGAGCCCGAGCACCTGCTCTGGGTGCACGTCTGCGAGATCGACTCCTACGTCGACGTCGCCCGGCGGGCCGGTGTGCTCGACGCCGCGGACGCCGACGCCTACACGGCCGAGAACGTGCGGGCAGCCGAGGTGGTGGGGCTCGACCCGGCGATCGTGCCGTCCTCGCAGGCGGAGATGGCCGCCTACTTCGCGCGGATGCGCCCGACGCTGGCGATGACCGACGAGGCCCGGCTCGGCGTCGGTGGCCTGCTGCGCCCGCAGCCGAACGCGCCCGCCGGGATCGCCGTCACGCTCTCCACGCTCGCCGGCCTGGCGCTCGGCACCCTGCCGCGGTGGGCCCGGCGGATGTACGGGCTCCCCGGTCTGCCGACCACGGACGCCGCCACGACGGTGGCGCTCCGGCTCGCCCGTCGTGCGACGACGGTGCTGCCCGACCCGCCGATGCCTCCTCGCGCGGCCCGGGCCCGGGATCTGGTCCGCAGCGCCTGAACCCGGAACGAGCGAGCGGCACTTTCGCAGCATCGATGTGCCCGAGAGTGCCGTTCGCTCGGAACGGGGGAGGGGCTAGTCGGCCGACGCGCCCAGCGAGATGCCGCGCTCCGCGAGCCACGGGAGCGGGTTGATCTTCGTGCCGCCCGGGGTCCACACCTCGAAGTGCAGGTGCGGGCCCGTGGACTGGCCACGGTTGCCGATCTCGGCGATCTCCTCGCCGGCCTTCACCTTCTGCCCCTCCTTCACGAAGGAGCGGTTGATGTGGCCGTAGACGTTGATCGTGCCGTCCTCGAGCTGCACCCGGACCCACATGCCGAAGCCGCTGGCCGGACCGGACTCGAGCACGGTGCCGTCGGCGACGGAGACGATCGGGGTGCCGATCGGCCCGGCGATGTCGACCCCACGGTGCGAGGTGCCCCAGCGGGCGCCGAAGCCCGAGGTGAAGCGGCCCTCGGCGGGCTTGACGAACTTCGGGGCGCGGGCGGCCGCCTCCCGGGCCGCCGCCACGTCGGCCACCTTGCGCGACTTCGACAGCGACGAGACCTGGCTCGGCGCCGACGGGGCCGGGGTGATCGCGAGGACGCCGGTGGTGGCGGCGTCCAGCGCGCTCGTCGCGGCCGCCGCGGAGGTCGCGGTCGCGGCGGCCGGGACGTCGGCGGTCCCGGCGGAGAGCGCCAGGTCGGCGCGGGTCTCACCGGTCGGGGCGTCGAGACCGCTGGAGACGACGCTGTGCCCGGCCGTGGCCAGCGCACCGGCCGCGACGGCGGCGACGGCGAGACGACCGGTCAGCGGGTTGGACCCGCGGCGCGGGCCGCGGGAGGCCCCGTCGTCGGGACGGTGCGGATCCCCGGCCGGGGCGGGACGCAGGCCGGACGGGGCGCGCGTGGGCAGCGCCGGGCCGCGGCCACCGGGGACGGAGCGCAGCGGAGCTCGACCGTCCGCCGGGCCACCGACGAACGCGGTGGTCCGGCCCTCGTCGGCGGGACGGGGAGCCGGCCGGGACGGGGCGAGGCGGGGACCGCCACCGAACAGACCGGGACCTCCCGCGCCCGCGCCCGCGAGCGCGGGCGCGCCGAAGCCGGCGAATCCGCCGGTCAGCGAGGGGGCGAAGGAGCGAAGCGACGGGGAGTCGGCCTGGCCACGGGGGGAGCTGTGACGCGCCAAAACCAACCTTTCCGCAGATCGGGGCCGGACGCGACGGCGGTGGCGTGGGGGCGCCGCCACGGATCGTCGGGGTCGATCCGTGAGCCGTTCGTGACCGCACCGTGATGCTGGACGTGCGGACGGTGTCACGAAATCCCAACTGCGGGCAAACGTCGTCCCGCGAAACACCCAGATCGCACGCCGTGTGCACGCTCGTGCGCGCCGAGCGGTCATCACACGGTCGGGTGAGTGGAGCGCAGGGCGTCAGCCCGCGGCCGCGACCGCCCCGATGCGCTCGCGCGGCGAGCGGGTCCGGCCCAGGCGGCGGGCCACGAGGTGGACGACCTCGGGGTCGATCGTCATCGCCATGTGGCCGACGTGGTCGAGACGGACGTTCTCCACCTCGAGGTCGGGGTGCTCGAGCCGGGCGTTGCGCTGCGGGATGATCAGCTGGTCCATCCGGCTCCACACCGCGAGGAACCGGGTTCGACAGTCGGGTGCGGGCTCCTCCAGTTCGCGCAGGAGCTCCGAACCGGGCTGCAGCTGGCGGGGCACGAGGGTGGGCGGCAGCAGGTGCGCGATCGCCGAGCCGCGGTGCGGGGTGCCGAGGGTCACGAGGGTGTCCACCCGCGCGTCACCGCCGAGGCGCTGCACGTAGTAGCGCGAGATCAGGCCGCCCAGGGAGTGGCCGACGATGTGGACGCGGTCGGCGCCGGAGACCGCGCACAGCCGCTCGACGTGGTCGCCGAGGTCACGGGCCGCGGTGCGCACGTCGCCGGTGAACGCGGTGAGCGGGCTGTAGTTGACGGCCTGCACGGTGCCGTGGCCGCGGCGCCGGAGCGACCGGGCGAGGTAGTGGAAGATCGACCGGTTGTCGACGATCCCGTGCACGAGCAGCACCGGCGTGCTCGACCCGTCGAGGTCGGACACCAGGAACGAGCGCTCGGTCGGCGGCATCGTGTCGGTGCGGTGGTGGGCGTGCACGCCGCCCGGACGCAGGGCCTCGTCGAGCAGGCCCCACGGGTAGACCGAGAGGTGGACCGCCGTGTAGGCGAGCTCCACCGCGAGACCCCGCACGCCGGCGGGCACACCCACCGTGCGGGCGGCGTAGGACACGGCACCCCACGCCTGCTGCGCCACGGCGGCGAGGGAGCCGACGGGGCCGGTCGCCGGCGTCGACGCCGACGACATGACCGGGGTCACGTCCATGTGCTCGACGTTAGGCGACGTTCACCGGCGTGTCGCCCCGGGCCCGTCATCAGATCGATCCAGAGTCGATCTCGTCGCACCGGTGGGTGAGCGCGGACCCGATCGGGTAGCGGCCTACTCTTCGGTCGATGACGGCCTCACGAGCCGAACCGCGGCCGAGCCCGCCCGGGCCTGCCGCGGAGGCGGAGACGCGACGGGTCGGCGGGGCCTGGTGGGCCGCCGCCACGTCCGTCGCGGTCGCCGCGGGGCTGCGGATCGTCGTCGTCGTGCTCGCCCCCGGCGCCATCGGCGCACCGACGCGGGCCGCCGGGGTCCTCGCCCCCGTCGTCGCCCTCGTCGCGGCGCTCGCCCCCGGTCTGGCCACCCGCCGGGCCCGTCGCACCCCGGGCGCGGCGTCGCTGGCCGCCCCGGCCGCCCTCGGCGTCCTCGGTGTGGGCGCGCTGCTCGTCGACCTCACGCTGCTGGTCGACCCCGTCGCGGCGGCCCGCCCCGACCTCCTGCCCTCGGGCACCTCGACGCTGCCGGCCACGCTCGCCGTCCTGCTCGTGGTGGCCGACGTGGCCCTGCTCGTCGCCGCCGTCGTCGCCGGCCGCGGCCTGGTGGCCCTCGCGCGGACGGGCGGGGCGGCCGTGTTCGGTGGGCACCCGCCCGGCGCCCTGGTCCGTCCGGTGGCGGGTGCGGTGCTGGCCGCCGCCGGCCTCGCGGCCGCGCCGTTCAGCGTCGAGACCTCCGGCACCGGCTTCGCCCCGCACGCGGTCCTCGACACCGCACCCCCCGCGGGCCTCGGCGTGGCGCTGCTCGCCGTCGTCCTGGTGGTGACGGCGGTGCTGCCGGGGCTGCGCCCGACCGAGCCGGACGCCGACGCGGAGACCGGCATGCGGGTCCGTCGCGCGGTCCACACCGCGCTCGGGGCCGGGGTGGTCGCTGCAGTCGCCCCCGTCGTCGCGGCCTCGATCGCCCGGTCCGGTCTCGAGGTCTCGCCCGGGGCGGTCCTGGCCGTCGCGGGTGGGCTGCTCCTCATCGGTGTCCCCGCCCGGACCGCGGTGCTGCGCTCGCGGGCGGCGGGGGTGGCCGCGCTGCTCACCGCCGGGGCGGCCCTGTTCGGGGCGCTGCTGCCGACGACGACGCTGGCCGACAGCGCGCCCGTCGAGAGCGGCACCGGCGTGCTGCTCCTGCCCGCCGCCGCGGTCCTCGCGCTGCCGGCCGTGCTCGTCGTCGTCGGGACCCCGCGCCTGGTCGTGCGGGCCCGGCCGACCCTCTCGGTCGCCTGGCTGACGGTGCCCTTCGCCGCCGGTCCCGCTCTCGACGTCGTCCTGGGGGCGGTCGACAGCACGACGCCGGCCGTCGACCCCGCCTTCGGTGCGGCGATCCCGTTCCCGACGACCGGGGTGGGCGTCGGCGCGGGCGGCTGGGCCGTGGTCGGCGCGCTGGTCCTCGCGGTGCTGACCGCGGTGCTCGCCGTCGGCGCCGGGTTCGCCGAGCGCCGCGACGTCGCCGGTGCACGGACGCCGCTCGGGGCGCGGCCCGCCGACGGCACCGACACCGTCGAACCGGACCCGACGATGCTGCCGATGTGCGCCCTCGCGGCCGTGCTCGCCGTCCCGGGGTTCGGCGGGCCGCTCGCCCGCGACGCGTTCGCCGCGAACGCCGCCGGCGGGACGTGGCAGAACCCGGGTGCGGCCGCCTGGGGCTCGCTCGCGGGCGTCGTCGGGGTGGCCATCGCGGTGCTCCTCGCGCCGCGGGCCCGCCCGGCCCGGGCCCTGGCCCTGCTCGCCGCGGCCGGGGCGCTGCTCGTCGTCCGGCTCTCCGCGCTCGTGCTGACCCCGCCCCGTCCGGGTGAGAGCGTCGGGGTCGGGACCTGGGCGGCCATCGTCTGCCTGGTGGTCACGCTCGGCGCGGCCGTGGTCTCGGTGATGCAGATCCGCGAGGAACGCTGGGACCCCGACGACTCCTGAGGCGTCCGGGGCCGGGGTGTGGGCGCCGGGTGTGGCGGGGGTCGCCCCCGGTGCGCGGTCCCGCACGCCGACACGCCGCTAGGGTCGCCCTCGGTTCCGCCGATCGGTCGCCGCTGGCGCAGACCGCCGTCCGAGCGACCCCGGGACCACCGCCGGAGTCCACCGACGGATGCTGCCGGTCAGTGATGGAGGAGTTCACGAGTGGACCTGTACGAGTACCAGGCGAAGGACCTCTTCGCCGCGCACGGAGTGCCGGTCCTGCCGGGCCGCACCGTCGACACGGCGTCCGACGCCGAGACCGCCGCGGGTGAGATCGGCGGCGCCGTCGTCGTCAAGGCCCAGGTGAAGACCGGTGGCCGCGGCAAGGCGGGCGGCGTCAAGCTGGCGAAGGACCCGGCGGAGGCCAAGGAGAAGGCCGAGGCGATCCTCGGGCTGGACATCAAGGGCCACGTCGTCCACCGCGTCCTGGTGACCGAGGCGAGCGACATCGCGGAGGAGTACTACTTCTCCTTCCTGCTCGACCGCTCGAACCGCACCTTCCTCGCCATGTGCTCCGCCGAGGGCGGCATGGAGATCGAGGAGCTCGCCGTCGAGCGCCCCGAGGCCCTCGCCCGCGTGCCGATCGACGCCATCGCCGGGGTCGACAAGGCCAAGGCGCAGGAGATCGTCGCGCAGGGCAACCTGCCCGCCGCGGTGGCCGACGAGGCCGCCGACGTCATCGTCAAGCTGTGGGACACCTTCGTCGGCGAGGACGCCACGCTGGTCGAGGTGAACCCGCTGGTGCGCGACCCGCAGGACCGGGTCATCGCCCTCGACGGCAAGGTCACCCTCGACGAGAACGCGGACTTCCGCCACGAGGCGCACGGCGCGCTCGTCGACGAGAAGACCGAGAACCCGCTCGAGGCGAAGGCCAAGGCCAAGGGCCTCAACTACGTCAAGCTCGACGACGGCCAGGTCGGCATCATCGGCAACGGCGCGGGTCTGGTCATGTCGACCCTCGACGTCGTCGCCTACGCCGGCGAGGCGCACGGCGGCATGAAGCCCGCCAACTTCCTCGACATCGGCGGCGGTGCGTCGGCCGAGGTCATGGCGGCCGGGCTCGACGTCATCCTCGGTGACGACGACGTCCGCAGCGTCTTCGTCAACGTCTTCGGCGGCATCACCGCGTGCGACGCGGTGGCCAACGGCATCGTCGAGGCGCTGAAGATCCTGGGTGACGACGCGACCAAGCCGCTGGTCGTCCGGCTCGACGGCAACAACGTCGAGGAGGGCCGGCGGATCCTCGCCGAGGCGAACCACCCGCTCGTCACCGTGGTGGGCACGATGGACGACGCGGCCGCGAAGGCCGCCGAGCTTGCCGCGAAGGCTGGTGCGTGAGATGTCGATCTTCCTGAACGAGAACAGCAAGGTCATCGTCCAGGGCCTCACCGGCTCCGAGGGCATGAAGCACGGCCGCAAGATGCTCGCCGCCGGCACGCAGCTCGTCGGCGGCGTCAACGCCCGCAAGGCCGGCACCCAGGTCGACGTCGACGGCACCTCGGTGAACGTCTACGGCGGCGTGGAGGAGGCCATGAAGGAGACCGGGGCGGACGTCTCGGTCATCTTCGTGCCGCCGAAGTTCGCGAAGGACGCGGTCGTCGAGGCCGTCGACGCGGGCATCGGCCTCGCCGTCGTCATCACCGAGGGCATCCCGGTGCACGACTCGGCGTGGTTCTGGGCGCACGCCGGCGCCAACGGCAACCGCACCCGGATCATCGGCCCGAACTGTCCCGGGATCATCTCGCCCGGGAAGTCGCTCGCCGGCATCATCCCGGCGAACATCTCGGGCCCGGGCAAGATGGGCCTCGTGTCCAAGTCGGGCACGCTGACCTACCAGATGATGTACGAGCTCCGGGACATCGGCTTCTCCACCGGCATCGGTATCGGTGGCGACCCGATCATCGGCACCACGCACATCGACGCGCTCGAGGCGTTCCAGAACGACCCCGAGACCGAGGCCATCGTCATGATCGGCGAGATCGGCGGCGACGCCGAGGAGCGGGCCGCCGACTACATCAAGGCGAACGTGACGAAGCCGGTCGTCGGCTACGTCGCGGGCTTCACCGCGCCCGAGGGCAAGACCATGGGCCACGCCGGCGCGATCGTCTCCGGTTCCGCCGGCACCGCGCAGGCCAAGAAGGAGGCCCTCGAGGCGGCGGGCGTGAAGGTCGGCAAGACGCCGACCGAGACCGCCGACCTCGCTCGTTCGCTGGTCTCCTAGCCTCGGTCTGAGGCAGGGTGGGCCGACCGCGGGGACGATCTCCGCGGTCGGCTCGACGGCGTCGTCACCGCAGGAGGGCTCGTCCATGAGTTCAGGTCCGAGTTCAGGCGGATCGGGCGGCCAGCCCGGCTGGAGCGGGCAGCCCTACCAGGCGCCGGCCCCCGGCGGACCACGGCAGGCGCCGCCGTCGCAACCCAACCCCACCGTCGGGCCCCCCAGCCAGCCCTTCGGCGGCGTCTCGCCCTACGGCGGGTCGTCGTGGGCCGGCGCGGGTGCGCCCGGCTCCGGCCCGGCGCCGGGCGGCCCGCAGGGGTCGTGGGGCCGGCCCGCGTCCCCGCCCACCCCGACGCGGGGTGTCTCCGCCCCCACACCGATGCCGCCGTCGTCCCCTGTTCCTGCCGCGGCCTCCCAGGCTCCGGCGGTCGACGCCGGGGTGCCCACCGGGCCCGGCCGGCTCGCCGCGCTCGGCGCCGCGGGCCTGGGGCTGCTCACCTTCATCGCCACGTTCTTCACCAGCTTCGACCCGGCCGGACTGCTGCCCGCGCTCGTCGTCGGCGGTGGCCTGACGGTCGGCGCCTCGGTGCTGCCCGCCGCGCCCCGCACGGTCGTCCCCGGAGCGGTGCTCGCCGTCACCGCCGCACTGGTCAGCTTCCAGACCCTGTCGGTGACCGACGGCACCGACGTCGTCGTGGTGGTGCTCGCGGTGCTCACCGCGGCCGCCGCGGTGGTCGCGGCGCTGTCCGCCACCGGACTGCTCGGTGGCGGCGGTGCGCGCGCGTCGTCGTCGGCCGGGGGGTCGTTCCCCGGCCGCCCGTCGGAGTCCGTCGGGGCGCCGTCGGAGCAGCCCACGCAGCGGGTGGCCGCCCCACAGCAGCCGGCCCAGCAGCAGCCGCCGTCGCAGGCGCCCCGGCCGGGCCAGCAGGGCTTCGGCCAGCCGGGCTTCGGCCAGGCGGGTCCGGGCCAGCAGTCCGGTGCGCCCGCCGGCCCGACGACCGGCAGCCACAGCCTCGGAGGGCCGTCCGTCGAGGACGCCGCGGCCCGGACGCAGGTGGTGCCGAAGACGCCGGGTCCCCCGGCGGAGTCGGGTGCGGCGTCGGCGGCCCCCTCGTCGGCCCCCTCGTCGGCCCCCTCGTCGGCCCCCTCGTCGGCCCCCTCGTCGGCCCCCTCGTCGGCCCCGGCATCGGCGCCTTCGGGGGCACCGTCGCGGACGGCGTCCTCGACACCGTCGACGGGAGTCGCGACGCCGCCGTCGCCCACCGCCGCCGTGACCGACGGGCGGGCCGCCCCGACCGATCCGGCCGGCGAGACCGCGTCGTCGCGACCCGGCGTGTCCCCGGCCGGCGGCTCGTCGTCGCCGTCTCCCTCGGGTGCGGCCCCGGCCGGGCCGTCGAACGGCGGCGGCGAACTCCCGGCCACCGCGATGATGGACGGGTCGGCGCCCCCGGCCGCGCAGCACGGCGCGGCGTCCGAGGACACCCCGCCGTCCGGGTTCCCACGCCCGGCCTGGGGCGCGCCCGAGCACCGCGCCGAGACCACGGGCGTGCAGGGCGACCGACCCGGGGCGCACGAGTCGCGCTGATCGCCGCCCGCCCCGTCCTGTCGTGGTCGGTGGCGGCGGACGGTCGACCTCGTCGTTCTGATTCACAGCGACGAGGTGGGCGGGTGGTGCGGGAGCGGCCACCCTCCCGCGGCCGTCCGGCGTGGCACCCCCATCCCGTCGCCCGGCCCTGGAATCGTCGGGACGCGTGAGTGCCCCGGCGAAGGACGACACGGCGGAGACCGGCGAGGAGCCGGCCGCCCCCACCTCGGTGCGGCCGCGGCTGGCCGTGCTCGCCGAGGTCGCGGTGGTGCCGGTGGTGGCGTCCTACCTCGCCGTCGTCGTGCTCGCCGCCCTGATCACCGCCGCCGCGTCGGGCACCACCCCGGGCGGCGACCCGGGGCTCGGTCAGGCGCTCGCGACCGGGGTGCCGCTGTGGCTCGCGGTGCACCTCGTGCCGCTGACGATCTCCGGCGCGCCCCTCGGGGTGCTGCCGCTCGGGGCGGCGCTGGGCGTCGGCGTGCTCGTCGCGGTCGTAGCGCGGCGAGGGGTGACCCGGCTCTGCACCCCGGACACCGAACAGCACCGCTGGACCTCCTGCGCCGTCCCCGTCGTCGCGGCCTCCGCCGCCGCGCACGCCGCGGGCGGGGTGCTCGCCGCCGCCCTGCTCACCCCGGACACGGCCGCCGTCCCGGCGGACGCCTCGCCCGCGACGGCCGGGGTGGTCGCCGGGCTGCTCGCCGCCGTCGCCGCGACCGCCGGGGTGGTGGGGCCGTGCGGGCTCGCCGCGTCGGTCGCGACCCTGCCTGTCTGGCTGCGCCGGGGCCTGCGCACCGGGCTCGCCGCGACGGCCGCCCTGGTCGCCACCGGCGCGGGCCTGCTGCTCATCGTCCTGCTCGCCCACGCCGACGCGGTCGCGGCCGTCTTCACCGGCGTCGCACCCGAGGCCGGCAGCGGCGCCGGCCTGTGGCTGCTCGACGTCGCCTACCTGCCCAACGCCGTCGTCGCCGCCACCTCCTGGGCCCTCGGCCCCGGCTACGCCGTCGGGGCCGTGAGCGCGGCGCCGACCGGGGCGGTCGCGGGCCTGGTGCCCCCGTTCCCGCTCGCCGCCCTGCTCCCGACCGCGGCCCCCGCGAGCTGGGCGGGGCTCGTGTTCGCCCTGCCGCTCGCCGTCGGGAGCGTCGTCGGCTGGACGCTGGCGCCCTCGCACCCCGACGCCGCGACCCGGCTGCGCTCCGTCGGTGTCGCCGCGGGCGTCGTCGGCCTCCTGCTCGCCGTCGCGGCCCTGCTCGCGGGCGGGCGCCTCGGGGCGGGGCCGTTCGACCCGGTCGTCGTGCCGGCCGGCTGGGTCCTGCTCGCCGGCCTCGCGTGGGTCGGGCTGCCGGGCGCGGTGGTGGCCCTCCTCGCCGCGCCCACCCCCACGGCACCCGCGCGACCCGTGGCCGAGCCCGCACCCCCTATCGGCGTGCTCGATCGCTCTGTCGGGAAGGACGAGGACGACGACGAGGAGCGTGTCGAGGCCGACACGCCGGAGGATTCCGCGCAGGGATAGGCTGCCCGCGAGGATCGTCGAGACGCCGGAGCCCAGGTCTGTGCACGGCGGCAAGGAGTCCCCGCTGAGCACGCACCACCGCCTCGAGCCGAGCGCGCCCGCCCGCGTCGCGGTCCTCGCCTCCGGGTCCGGCAGCCTGTTGCAGGCGCTGCTCGACGAAGCCGACGGCTGCGGCGTCGAGATCGTCGCGGTCGTGTCCGACCGCACCGGCGTCGCCGCCCTGGACCGGGCCCGCGCGGCCGGGGTCGAACCCGTCGTCGTCCGGGTCTCCGACCATCCCGACCGGGCGGCCTGGGACGCCGCCCTCGCCGACGCCGTGGCCGCGGCCGCCCCGGACCTCGTGGTCTCGGCCGGCTTCATGAAGGTCCTCGGGCCGGCTTTCCTCGCCCGCTTCGGCGGGCGCACGATCAACACCCACCCCGCGCTGCTGCCCGCCTTCCCCGGCGCGCACGGCGTCCGCGACGCGCTCGCGTACGGGGTGAAGGTGACCGGTGCCACGGTCCACCTCGTCGACGACGGCGTGGACACCGGGCCGGTGCTGGCCCAGCAGGCCGTCGTCGTCGACCCGGACGACACCGAGGACACGCTGCACGAGCGGATCAAGGTCGTGGAGCGCCGCATGCTCGTCGAGACCGTCGCGGCGCTGGTGCGCCACGGCGCCACCATCACCGGACGGACAGTGAGGATCCCGTGACCGACGCCAACGAGGGCCGCCGTCAGATTCGCCGCGCGCTGGTCAGCGTGTTCGACAAGGCCGGGCTGCTCGACCTCGCCACCGGGCTGCACGCCGGGGGCGTCGAGATCGTCTCCACCGGCTCCACCGCCTCGCGCATCGCCGACGCCGGCGTGCCGGTCACGCGCGTCGAGGAGCTCACCGGCTTCCCCGAGTGCCTCGACGGACGCGTGAAGACGCTGCACCCGCGGGTGCACGCCGGGCTGCTCGCCGACTCGCGGCTGCCCGAGCACGTGCGCCAGCTGGAGGAGCTCGGGATCGCGCCGTTCGACCTGCTGGTGGTCAACCTCTACCCGTTCTCGCAGACCGTGGCCTCCGGCGCCTCGCCCGACGACTGCGTCGAGCAGATCGACATCGGCGGCCCCGCGATGCTCCGCGCGGCCGCGAAGAACCACGAGACGATGACGGTGGTCACCGACCCGTCGCGCTACGCGTGGGTGCTCGAGCAGGCCAAGAACGGCGGCGTCACCCTCGCCGACCGGCGGGCGCTCGCGGCCGAGACGTTCCGGCACACCGCGTCCTACGACGTCGCGGTGGCGACGTGGATGGGGACGACGCTGGCGCCGTCGGACGGTTTCGGGGACTGGATCGGCTCGACCGGCCGCCTGCGTCAGACGCTGCGCTACGGGGAGAACCCGCACCAGGCCGCCGCGCTCTACGGCGAGCCGGGCGACGCCTCGGGCCTCGCGGGCGCGACGCAGCTGCACGGCAAGGAGATGTCCTACAACAACTACGTCGACGCCGACGCGGCGTGGCGGGCGGCGCACGACCACGGCGACGACCAGGTGTGCGTCGCGATCATCAAGCACGCCAACCCGTGCGGGATCGCCGTGGGGACCGACGTCGCCGAGGTGCACGCGCGGGCCCACGCGTGCGACCCGACGTCGGCGTTCGGCGGCGTCATCGCGGTGAACGCCGAGGTCACGGTCGCGGCGGCCGAGCAGATCGCGGAGATCTTCACCGAGGTCGTCGTGGCGCCGTCGTACGCCGAGGGCGCGGTCGACGTGCTGGCCCGCAAGAAGAACATCCGGGTCCTGACGGCGGAGTGGTCCCCGGCGGCGGTGGAGCAGCGGCCCATCTCCGGCGGCGTGCTCGTGCAGCAGCGCGACTTCGTCGACGCGCCGGGGGACGACCCGTCGTCGTGGACCCTCGCGACCGGCACCGCGGTGTCCGACGCCGTGCTCGCCGACCTCGCGTTCGCGTGGCGGGCGTGCCGCGCGGTGAAGTCGAACGCGATCCTGCTGGCGCACGACGGGGCGACCGTCGGCGTCGGGATGGGTCAGGTCAACCGCGTCGACTCGGCGAAGCTCGCCGTCGCGCGGGCCGGCGAGCGGGTGCGCGGGTCGGTCGCGGCCTCGGACGCGTTCTTCCCCTTCCCCGACGGCTTCGAGGTGCTGGCCGAGGCCGGGGTCGCCGCGGTGGTGCAGCCGGGCGGGTCGGTGCGCGACGCGCAGACGATCGAGGCGGCCGAGAAGGCCGGCGTCGCGATGTACCTGACGGGCACGCGGCACTTCGCGCACTAGAGGGCTTCACGAGCCGCCTGCGGCACCCCAGCACGCCGTCGTCCCGCGGCAGGCGGCGAGCGCCGTGAGCGTGGCGTGGAGCTGCTCGAGGCGCGCCGGCGGGATGCTCGCGACCGTGTTGTCGCGCTGGTAGGGGTCGGTCGCCGTGTCGTGGTACTCCCGCTCGCCGGTGACGTACTCGGTGTAGGTCACCGTGCCGGTGTGGACGGCGGTGTACGACGGCGGGTTCGCGGCCTTGCGGCCGCGGGTCGCGTCGGGGTCGTCGGGTGACAGGTTGGGGCCGTGGTGCTCGACGAGCGCCGCGGTACGCCACCCGGGCGGGTCGGTGCCGGCGAGCAGCGGGACGAGGGTGTGCCCGTCGGCGATCGGCAGGGGACCCGCGTGGGCGAGGTCGGCGAACGTCGGCGCGATGTCGACGTTCTGCACGGTCTGCGCGACCGTGCGGGGCACGACGCCCGGACCGGCGACGATCAGCGGGACCACGAGGTCGGTCGCGAACGAGGTCTGCTTGCCGGCGCTGAGCTCGTGCTGGCCCATGTGGTAGCCGTTGTCGGAGCTGAAGACGATCTCGGTGTTCGCGGTCTGGCCGGTGCGGTCCAGCGTCTGCTCCAGTCCCGCGATGACGTCGTCGACCGAGGTGCTCGCCTGGGCCCGCTTGCGGTAGCCGGTGTCGAGCCGGGTGACCTGCTTCGGCGTGAGCGGCGTCCGGTCCCGCAGCCAGGCGGGCGCGGTGGGGGCGTCCGGGGTGTTGAACGACGGGTCGCGGGGCGCCTGCAGGCCCGGGTCGTCGTCCGCGTGGCGCGGTGCCGGGACGTACGGCCCGTGCGGGGCGAAGGTCGCGAGTTCCAGGAGGAACGGGTGGTGCGCCGCGGCCTGGGCGGTGATGAACGCCGAGCCCTTGGCGCCGAGCACGTCGGGCATGTAGTCGGTGTCGGCGTGGCCGTGGTGCACGACCGTGCCGTTCTCGTTCAGGTCGTAGTCGAACTCGGGGTAGCCGTTGCCGGCCACGTCCCACTCGTTCCAGCCGGCCTGCGGGCCGTCGGTGGGCCGGTAGCCGTTGAGGTACTTGCCCATCATCGCCGTGGTGTAGCCGGCACGCTGCAGGTCGAGTCCGATGCCGTCGTTCTCCTCGCCGCGGGCGTGGAAGACGTCGTACCCGCCGTCGGGGCCGCTGTTCGTGAAGACCCCGGTGTCGTGCGGGAAGGCGCCGGTGAAGATCGACGAGCGGGACGGGCAGCAGAGGGTGTCGGCGACGTCGGCGTCGGCGAAGCTCGCGCCGCGCGCGGCGAGCTGCTGCACGTGCGGCATGAACCGCAGCAGGCTCGGCTCGAGGTCGTCGGTGAGGACGAGGACGATGTTCGGGTGCCCGGCCTGCGACGCCGGGACGACGCCGGGTGGCCCCGCGAGCTCGGGCGGGGAGGGGTCGCCTCCGGGGGAGGTCGTCGCGCAGCCCGCCGCCACGAGCGCGAGGACGGCGACGACCGCGGCGTGCCGGAGCTCCCTGATCACGAGCTGAAGGTTCCCGACGACGGGTGGCTCCCGTCCCGCGTCCGGGGCGAGTCTTCAGGAGGAGATCAGGACGGCCGGCCATCGGAGCCGGCCCGCACGCGGAGGACATCGTGACCGGACCGGACGAGCCCGAGGACACCCCCACCCGCTCCGAGGAGCACTCGTCGTCGGAGTACCCGTCGTCGGAGTACCCGTCGTCGGAGTACCCGTCGTCGGAGTACCCGTCGTCGGGGGGTCCTGAGGAGGGGCACCCGTCGTCAGGGAGCCCCGGGGAGTGGTCGACCTCGCCCGCGGACCCGCCGACCGAACCGGGGTGGGCGCGGTCGGAGGTCCCGCCGACCCCGTCGGCCGGGTCGTCCGCGGAGCCGCCCGGGCAGCCGCGGCCGGCCGCGGAGCCGGCCGGGCAGCCGACCGGGCAGCCGCGGTCGTCCTGGTGGCGCTCGCGGCGGGTCCGGGTGGGGGCGGCGGGCACGCTCGCCGCGCTCGTGCTGCTCGGCGGTGGGTTCGGGGCCGGGTACGCCGTCGCCGACGCCTCGGCGCCCCCCGCCGCGCACGTGGCGGCGGCGAAGGGCCACGCGCGGAAGGGCGCCCAGGGCGTGCGGAGGAAGCGCCAGCAGCAGGAGCAGCAGGGCCAGGTGCAGCCGGGTCAGGCCACGATCCCGGGGTAGGTGGGTCTCCACGACCCGGTCACATCGGTCCGTGTCGTCCCCGGCGTCGTGGCGGACTGTCGGGGGGCTGGGTTACCGTTCTCCTCGTTCGAACAGGTGTTCGATGATCGAGGAGGGTTTCCATGTCGCTCGCGCACGACGTGCTCGCCGGTCGGGTCGCGGAGTTGGGGCTCGTCCGGGCCTCGGAGCTGCCCGCGCGGGGTGCCCGGGCGGCAGCATCGCACACTCGGCCGACACCGGTCCCGGCGTCGGTCCCGGCGTCACCCGGACCGGAGCCCGTGCGCACGGAGCCCGCGCACGATCCCGAGCAGGCGCTGCTGCCGGTGTCCGGGGCACTCGCGGGCCTGCTCCCGTGGGGCGGGCTGCGGCGTGGGTCGACGGTGTCGGTGCACGGGTCGACCGCCCTGCTGCTCGCGCTGGTGGCGCAGGCGTCACGGGCGGGGTCGTGGTGTGCGCTGGTCGGGTTGCCGGGGGTCGGGGTGGCCGCCGCGCACGAGGCGGGGCTCGATCTCGCGCGCACGGCCCTCGTCCCGCGGCCCGGTCCCCGTCCGGCGACGGTGGTGGCGGCGCTCGTCGACGGGGTGGACGTCGTCGTGCTCGGCGGCGCGTCGGCGTGGCGGGCGGGGGACCGGCAGCGGCTCGCCGCGCGGGTCCGGCAGAAGGGCGCCGTGCTCGTCCCGGTCGGGGCGTGGCCGGGAGCGGACGTCGAGCTGCGCGCCGCCGGTGGCACCTGGTCCGGGCTGCTGGGCGACGGCGCCGGGCGGCTGCGGTCCCGTCGGGTGCACCTGCGCTGCGCGGCCCGCGGCCGGGCGCGCGACCTGCGCTCCGACGTGCTCCTCCCGGGTCCCGACGGCGGGTGTGCCCCGGCCCTCGACGACGGGTTCGAGACGGAGCTCGCACCGGCGAGGACGGGGTGAGCAGCGGGGCCCCGTTGCGGGTCGTGGCGTTGTGGTGCCCGGACTGGCCGGTGGTCGCGGCCTGCGCGGAGTCCGGCATCCCCGCCGACCGTCCGGCGGCCGTGCTGGTGGGCCACCGGGTCGTGGCGTGCTCGGCGACCGCGCGGGCGCAGGGGATCCGGCGGGGGCTGCGCCGCCGCGAGGCGCAGGCCCGCTGCCCCGACCTGGCGGTGCTCGGCCGGGACGCCGACCGCGACGCGCGGGCGTTCGAGACGGTCGCCGCGGCGGTGGAGGAGATCGCCCCCGGCGTCGAGGTGATCCGGCCGGGCCTGGTGGTCCTCGCCGCGCGGGGCCCGGCCCGGTACTTCGGGGGCGAGGAGACGGTGGCCGAGCGCCTGGTCGACCACGTCGCCGCGCGGGCACGGGTGGAGTGCCAGGTCGGGGTGGCCGACGGGGTGTTCGCCGCCTCCCTCGCCGCCCGCCGCAGCGTGATCGTGCCGCGCGGGGGGTCGCGGGCGTTCCTCGCGCCGCGCCCGGTCGTCGAGCTGGAGCTGGAACCGGGGGTGGAGCCGGACACCGCGGGCGCCGACGTCCCCGCGACCACCGCGCGCACCGAGCTGATCGGCCTGCTGCGTCGCCTCGGGCTGACCACGCTGGGAGCTTTCGCCGAGCTCCCGGCCGTCGACGTCGCCTCCCGGTTCGACGCCGCCGCGGTGCGCGCGCACCGGCTCGCCCGCGGGCTCGACGAACGCCCGCCGACCCGCCGTCGGGTGCCCGACGAGCTCGTCGTCGAGGTCCCGCTCGACCCGCCGGTCGACCGCGTCGACGCCGCCGCGTTCGCCTCGCGCGCCCTCGCCGAGCGGCTGCACCACGTCCTCGGCGAGGCCGGACTGGCCTGCACCAGGCTCGGCGTCCAGGCGAGCACCGTCGGCGGGGACGAGCTGGCCCGCACCTGGCGTTGCGCCGAGCCGCTCACCCCGTCGGCCACCGCGGACCGGGTGCGCTGGCAGCTCGAGGGGTGGCTGTCGCGGCGGGCGGGGTCGGGCCGCAGCGGGGACGGGTTGGCGGTGCTGCGGCTGGTGCCCGAGGAGGTCGTCGACGCCGGCCGGCTGCAGCTCGGGCTCTGGGGGGAGACGGGGGCGGCCGACGAACGTGCCGGTCGGGCCCTCGTGCGGGTGCAGGGGCTGCTCGGGCCGGAGGAGGTGCTGACCGGGGTGCTCGGCGGCGGGCGTGGGCCCGCCGAGCGCATCCGGGCCGTGCCGTGGGGCGACGAGCGCACTCCCGCGCTCGACCCCGAGGCTCCCTGGCCCGGGGCGCTCCCGGCGCCGTCACCGTCGACGGTGCCGCCCGAACCCGCGCCGGCCCGGGTGCTCGACGCGGCCGGACGGCCGGTGCGGGCGGCTCCCCGAGGGCGGCTGTCGGCGGCCCCGGCGTTCGTCGGCATCGGTGACGGCGAGTACGCCCCGGTGCGGGCCTGGGGCGGGCCGTGGCCCGAGGAGGGTCGCTGGTGGGACCCGGCGGCGCCCGCGGGGTGCCTGCGGGTCCAGGTGGTGTGCGTGCAGGACGACTCCGACCCCGATCCGGCCGCCGACCTCGCGCCCGACCCCGTCGCCTCCTCGGCCGACGCCGCCGGGCTGGCCCTGCTGCTCGTGCTGCGCGGCGACCGGTGGGCCGTCGAGGGGATCTACGACTGACCGGCGGCGCCCCGGATCCGGTGAACGCGCGGCACGTTGTCGGACCCTCCCGCTACAGTCGAGGTATCGAACACGTGTTCGACCAACGAGGTCGGGAGGCCGGGATGGGCTGGGGCAATCCGGCGGTCAGCTGGTCGGAGATGGAGCGGATCCTCGCGGGGAAGCCGGTCCGGTCCGGTGCCGCCCGGTCGCGGGAGGGGGCCGGCCCGGTGGTCGACGGTCCGGGCACCGTCCACCCCGCCGACGTCACCGCGGCCCCCGTGCGGCGCCGGTCCACGCGGGACGAGACGCACCCCGGCGACGGGGGCGACTCGCCGGCCTGGAGCCGCACCCGGGCGCCCTACCGACCGCCGCGGACGCCCCGGCCGGAGAGCACGGCCACGGTGCCCTACGCCGAGCTGCACGCCCACTCCACCTACAGCTTCCTCGACGGGGCGAGCCAGCCCGAGGAACTCGTGGAGGAGGCCCACCGGCTGGGGCTGGAGGCGATCGCGCTCACCGACCACGACGGGATGTACGGCGTGGTCCGCTTCGCCGAGGCCGCGCACGAGCTCGACATCCGCACGGTCTTCGGGGCGGAGCTGTCGCTGGGCCTGTCCGCCCCGCAGAACGGGGTGGCCGACCCGGAGGGCGAGCACCTGCTCGTCCTGGCGCGCGACCCCGACGGCTACCGCGCGATCTCCCGGGCCATCACCGAGGCGGCGATGGACCCGCGGGCGGAGAAGGGCCACCCGGTGTACGACCTGGAGCGCACCGCGGCGACGCTGCGCGACCGGGTGGTCGTGCTGACCGGGTGCCGCAAGGGCCACGTCCGCCGGGCGCTGGCGACCGGTGGGCCGGAGGCGGCGGCCGGGGCGCTGGACCGCCTGGTGGCGCTGTTCGGGGCCGAGTCGGTGGCGGTGGAGCTGACCGACCACGGGCTGCCGGTCGACGTCGAGCGCAACGACCTGCTCGCCGGGCTGGCGGCGCGGGCGGGCCTGCCCACCGTCGCGAGCACCGCGGCGCACTACGCGACGCCCGACCGGGCGCGGATCGCGGCGGCGCTGGGTGCGGTGCGGGCGCGGCGCAGCCTCGACGAGGCGGAGGGCTGGCTGCCGCCCGGCACCGCCCACCTGCGCTCCGGCGCGGAGATGGCCACCCGGTTCGCCCGGCACCCCGAGGCGGTCACGCACGCCGCGGTGCTCGGACGGGAGTGCGCGTTCGAGCTGGCGCTGCTCGCCCCCGAGCTGCCGCCGTTCACGGTCCCGGCGGGGGAGACCGAGGCGAGCTGGCTGCGCCACCTCGTCGACCACGGCGGTCGCGGGCGCTACGGCAGCCGGACGGAGAACCCCGAGGCGTGGGAGGTGATCGACCACGAGATGGCGATCATCGAGGGGCAGAACTTCCCCGGGTACTTCCTCATCGTCGCCGACATCGTGCGGTTCTGCCGCGAGGCCGACATCTACTGCCAGGGCCGTGGCTCGGCGGCGAACTCGGCGGTCTGCTTCGCGCTCGGCATCACCCACGTCGACGCCGTGCAGATGGACCTGCTCTTCGAACGGTTCCTCTCCCCGGAGCGCGACGGCTACCCCGACATCGACCTCGACATCGAGTCCGACCGCCGCGAGGAGGTCATCCAGTACGTCTACCGCCGGTACGGGCGGGACCGGGCGGCGCAGGTCGCGAACGTCATCACCTACCGGCCGCGCTCCGCGGTCCGGGACGCCGCCCGAGCGCTCGGCCACTCCCAGGGTCAGCAGGACGCGTGGAGCAAGCACATCGACCGGTGGGGGCCGGGCGCCGACCTGGGCGAGCAGGTGCCCGGGATGCCCCGCGCGGTGGCCACCCTGGCCGAGGAGATCGCGGGCTTCCCCCGCCACCTCGGCATCCACTCCGGCGGCATGGTGATCTGCGACCGGCCGGTGGACCAGGTGGTGCCGGTGGAGTGGGCGCGGATGGAGGACCGCAGCGTCATCCAGTGGGACAAGGACGACGCCGCCGCGGTCGGCCTGGTCAAGTTCGACCTGCTCGGGCTCGGGATGCTCTCGGTGCTGCACTACGCCAGCGACTACGTGGCGGCCCACCACGGGCGGCGCATCGAGCTGCACGAACTGCAGCCCACCGACCCCGACGTCTTCGCGATGCTCGCGCGGGGCGACTCGGTCGGGGTGTTCCAGGTGGAGTCGCGCGCCCAGATGGCCACGCTGCCCCGGCTGAAGCCCCGCCGGTTCTACGACCTGGTGGTGGAGGTCGCGCTGATCCGGCCCGGTCCGATCCAGGGCGGGTCGGTGCACCCCTACATCCGGCGCCGCAACGGCGACGAGCGCGTGATCTACGACCACCCGCTGTGTGAGCCGGCGCTGCGCAAGACGCTCGGGGTGCCGCTGTTCCAGGAGCAGCTCATGCAGCTGGCCACCGACGTCGCCGGGTTCTCCGCGGCCGAGGCCGACGAGCTGCGCCGGGCGCTCTCGGCGAAGCGCTCGGCCGAGCGCCTCGAGCGGATGCGGGAGCGCTTCTACGCCGGGATGGCCCGCAACCAGATCACCGGGGACCTCGCCGACCGGATCTTCGCCAAGACCAGGGCGTTCGCGAACTTCGGCTTCCCGGAGAGCCACTCGATCAGCTTCGCGTCCCTGGTCTACGTGTCCGCCTGGTACAAGTACCACCACCCGGCGGCCTTCTGCGCCGCCCTGCTGCGGGCCCAGCCCATGGGCTTCTACTCCCCGCAGAGCCTGGTGGCCGACGCCCGGCGGCACGGGGTCGTGGTGCACGGCCCCGACGTCACGCGCAGCCGGGCCGAACCCGACCTGGAGCCGCAGCCCGACAGCACGGGCGGGGTGGCGGTCCGGATGGGGCTCGCGTCGGTGCGGGGGCTGGGCGACGAGGTCGCCGAACGCATCGTCACGGCCCGCGACGCCGCCCCGTTCGACGGGCCGGCCGACCTCGCCCGGCGCGCCGACCTCACCACCGCGCACCTGGAGGCGCTCGCCACCGGTGGGGCACTGGCCTGCTTCGGGCTCGAGCGGCGCGAGGCGCTGTGGGCGGCGGGCGCCGCGGCGGCGGGGACGGCCGTGGTCCGCGACGGGGCGCGCCAGGACCGGCTGCCCGGCTCCGCGGTGGGCCTCGACGCCCCGGCGCTGCCCGGCATGTCCGCGGTGGAGCTGACGATCGCCGACGTGTGGGCGACGGGGCTGTCCCCCGACGGGCACCCGGTGACCCACCTGCGCGCCGAGCTGGACCGGCGGGGCGCGTACAGCGTCGCGGGCGTGGCGGCGGTGCCCGAGGGGGAGCGGATCGAGGTCGGCGGGGTCGTCACGCACCGGCAGCGCCCGGCGACGGCGGGCGGGACGACGTTCCTCAACCTCGAGGACGAGACGGGGATGCTCAACGTGGTGTGCTCGGAGGGGCTGTGGGCACGCCACCGGGTGGTCGCCCGCACGAGCGCGGCGCTCGTCATCCGGGGTCGGGTGGAGCGCGCCCACGACGCCCCGAGCGTGGTCAACCTCGTGGCCGACCGGGTGGAACGTCTGGACCTGGTCGTCCCGTCCCGGTCGCGCGACTTCCGTTGACACCCGCACGGACCTCAGGCGGGGGGTCGCGCCAGGCGTTCTCGCCGTGGTCCCACCGCTGCTCGGAGAGTGCGCTGTCAGATGCTGCGGTGGTGGCGCACCGCGACCTCGAGGTCGGCCAGTCGCGGCGCGAGCTGCTCGTCGACGGCCAGTGGATCGGTGGCGTGGAGCTGCTGCATCGCCCGCCTGGTCGGCAGCGAGGTGTTGATCTCGTGCTCGTCCCGGCCCAGGGCCTCCAGCACGTCGGCCACGACGTCGGAGGCGGCACGTCGGCCGAACCCGAGGTCCTCGCCGGCCGCGGAGCTGTCCATCATCGCGGTGGCGGTCGCCCCCGGGTAGACGGTGGCGACGTGCACGCCCGTGCCGTGCAGCTCACGGCGCAGGGCATGCCCGAAGGCGGCGACCCCCGCCTTGCTCGCGGCGTAGGTCGTGTAGAACGGCAGCCCCACCAGGGCGATGCCACTGGCGATCGTCACCACCGCCGCGCCCCGGTCGGCGGCCGCGGCGCGCAGGCTCGGCAGGGCCGCGCGGGTGAGCAGGACGGGGGCGGTCAGGTTCAGGTCGATCAGCGCGTGGATGTCGTCCACGGCCTGCTCCTCCAGTCGGCCGGCCCGGACGTTGCCGGCGTTGTTGACCAGCAGGTCCAGCCCGCCCAGCCGGTCGCGGGCGGCCCCGATGACGAGGTCCGGGGCGCCGGCAACGGTGAGATCCAGCGCCAGCGTCCCGGCGGTGCCGCCGGCGCTCGTCACGAGCTCGCCGGTCTCGCGCAGGGCCGCCTCTCCCCGGCCGACCAGGAGGAGCCGCCCGCCGAGGCGGGCGAGTGCGACGGCGATCTCCCGGCCGATGCCGGAGCCGGCGCCGGTGACGACGGCACGACGACGGGTCAGGTCCACGGTTCCTCCTGGGGTGGGGCAGGGCGGGCCCGGGGCGCCCGACGGACGCCCCGGCCTCGGGGTCAGCTCGCCTGGTAGGCCAGGTCGGCGGCGGTCAGGCCCTCGAGCGCCATGCCGTAGGGCACGGCCTCCACGAGCCGCCGCAGCAGGCGCTGGTTCAGCGTCTGCTTCTGCAGGCTGCGGTAGAGAGCGGGCTTCGCGGCCAACGTCCGGGCGATCTCGAGGCCACGGGAGTACGCCCGATCGTGCGCGACGACCTCGTTGACCACGCCCCACTGCTGGGCGGTGGCGGCGTCGATCGTCTCGCCGGTCCACAGCAGCCACTTCGTCCGGGCCGTGCCGACGGCTTCCTCCCACACGACCTGCAGGCCGTCGCCCGCGGTGATCCCGAAGGTGGGGTGAGGATAGTCGCCGTAGGTCGCCCGCTCGGAGGCGATGTGCACGTCGCTGAGCAGCAGGTATTCCGAGTGCACGGTCGCC
Source organism: Actinomycetospora sp. NBRC 106378 (assembly GCF_030269685.1). Taxonomy (GTDB): domain Bacteria; phylum Actinomycetota; class Actinomycetes; order Mycobacteriales; family Pseudonocardiaceae; genus Actinomycetospora. The sequence goes on along the minus strand of NZ_BSTT01000001.1, from coordinate 321,312 downwards.
GGACCGTTGGCCACCCCGATGACCGGCATCGGCAGCGTGAGCAGCCGCTGCAGCACGTCGAGCCCCTCGCGGCGGATCTTCTCCCAGTGGGCCGGCTTGAAGATCTCCCCGAGGCTGTCGCCGTCGATGGCGTCCATGAACGCGTCGCCCGTGCCCGTGAGGACCAGGGCCCGGTTCTCGCCGTCGTGGGCGATGTCGTCGAGAGCCCTCGGCAGATCCTCGTGCGTGGTGCCGGTGAAGGTGACCGGACCGCCGGCGGAGTGGAAGCGCAGCGTCAGGACACCGTCCTCGGTGCGCTCGAACGCGAGGTTCTCGTAGCGGTCGAAGTACTGCGGGCTCATGTCGTCTCCTAGACAGACCGGTCTGTTCGTTCGAGACAGTAGACAGGTCTGTCTGATAACGTCAAGGCATGGGAACGGGGCCGCGGGCGACGGTGCGCGACCGACTCCTCGCCACCGCGGACCGGCTCTTCTACGCCGAGGGCGTGCACGCGGTGGGGATCGACCGGATCCTCGCGGAGGCGGGCGTCGCGAAGGCCAGCCTCTACGCGCACTTCGGCGGCAAGGACGCCCTGGTCGAGGCGTACCTCGAGGGACGCAGTGCGGACTGGCGCGCCCACGTCGAGGCCGAACTCCCCGGCCGGGCCGACGACCCGGTCGATCGGGTGCTCGCGGTGTTCGACCTGCTCGGGGAGTGGTTCGCGGCGCCCGGCTACCGGGGTTGCCCGTTCATCAACGTCGCGGCCGAGTACGCCGTCGAAGGGGCCGTCGCCGCGGTGCTCGGTCGGCACCGCACGTGGGTGCGCGCGCTGTTCGAGGGCCTGCTGGAGGAGGCCGGCCACGCGGCGCCACAGGCCGCGGCCCGGCACCTGGTCATGCTCTACGACGGGGCGATGGTCGCCGCGCACCTCGACGGCGACCCCACGGCGGCCCGGGACGCGCGGGAGGCCGCGCGGACGCTGCTCACCCGGGAGCGTGTCGACGCGCGGTGACCTCGCCGCGAGGGTGACATCAGGCAGGTCGAGTGGCCCGGGAACCTGCCCTCCGTGAGTCTCGGCGCGGGCCGCCCGGCGGGTCGCCCGCTGCCCCGTCGCGAGGGTGACATCAGGCAGGTCGGGCGGCCCGGGAACCTGCCCTCCGTGAGTCTCGCCGCGGGTGCCGGTGCGGGTCGCCCGCCGCAGCGCCGCGAGGGTGACATCCGGCAGGTCGAGCGGCTCCGGAACCTGCCCTATGTGAATCTCGCCGCGAGCGGCCGCACCCCGACGGGGTTCCCGTCACGGTCGTGACCGGACCACCATCGGGGTCCGACACACTGACGGGGGTGTCCCCGGCCGGTCCGAACGGCCGGGGACACCCCCATCAGGTCGGCAAGGGGCGGATCAGCCCCCGACGATCGGCTTGCCCATCGGCAGCGCGCCGCCCCCGGTCGCCTGGCCGAGTGCGTCGAAGAACAGGTAGACGCCCACCAGCGTGAAGGCGAAGACCGCGATGCCGCCGCCGAACAGCAGCCCCGTGGAGCCACCCGCCGTCCCGAGCAGGACGAGCAGCAGGGCGATGTCGACCAGGACGAACAGCAGCGTGAACACCGACGGCAGACGCAGCGAGGCCAGCGTCAGGACGACGACGCCGATCAGCCAGGTGAGCAGGAACGTCTCCTGGGCTGCGACCGCCGCACCGTCTGCCGTGGCGTCCCCGAACCAGTTGTGCCCGAGTCCCACCACCAGCAGGGCGAAGCTCAGCCAGAAGCCCGCGAAGATCCCGAAGATCGCCGCGACCGGGCCGGCGCCGGTCCGGATCGCCCAGCCCGTCGCGATGAGCTGCCCGACCCCGGTGCACATGAACAGGATCGGCACCATGCCGATCGCCGCGTTCGCCGCAGTCCCGGTGAAGCCGATCAAGTAGAGACCGAGGGCGATCGAGCCGATCACGAACGTCGGGACCCCGACCAGGGCCGGGTTGGCCGCCGCGGCGGCCGCCTCCGCGGCTGCTGCATCAGCCGCCCGGGTATCGGCGGCGGCGTGCGCCCCCGCACTCTCGTCGACTGTGGTCATCGCCACTCCTTCGTGCCGGTGGTGACGGGCTGTCCTGGCGTCGGTGCTGGTCCGAGCGCCGCAGGCGTGCCCGCTGACCGATCGAGTGTGATCTCACGCACCGCACACGCGCCACCGACCGTCCGTAGGGGTAAGCGCCTGCCATGACGGCCCGTGTACCGGTTCAGGCATGCTCGCCCCCATGAGGCGCCTGCCCCGTCCCGGCCGGTCGGACAGTGTCACGGGAGGGGGAGTCGCCCACCGTCTCCTGGCCGGCGCGCTCGCCGGCGCGGCCGGGACCGCCGCGATGACCGCGACCGGACGGGCCTACCGCGAGGTCTACGCCCGTCGTCGGGGGAAGCACCCGTCGGAGATCACCGAGATCCTCGACTACGACGACAGCGACCACGTGGTGGTCGCCGCCTCGACGCTGCTGCGCACCGTGTCGGGACGGGCGCCCGAGTCCGCGGGCGGTCGGCGGGCCCTGTTCTGGCTGGTGCACTGGGGCTACGGGTCGGCCGTCGGCGCGGCCCACGCCGAGCTGCGCCACCGCCTCGGCGAGCCCACGGCGGGGGTCGCCTTCTTCGTGGGCTGCCAGACGATGGCGCTCTCGCTCTTCCCCGTCCTCGGCGACACGCCCCTGCCGTGGCGCTGGACCGCCCGGCTGATGACCGTCAGCGTGCTCCAGCACGTCGTCTACGCCGCGGCCGTCGCCGGTGCCGACGCCGCCCTCGACCATGGCGAGCGCTGAGCCCGGAGGAGACCTCGCCGACCGGCGGGGGCACGTGGTCGTCTGCGGTCTAGGCGGGCTCGGCTGGCGGATCGTCGAGCAGCTGCACCGCCGTGACGTGCCGGTCGTGGTCGTCGACGACACCCACGCCGCCGCCCGCACCGAGCGGACGCTGGCGGCCTGGGGCGTCCCGCTGTTGACCGCCGACGCGAGCCTGCCGGGCACCCTGGAGGCCGTCGGTCTGGCGGGTGCCCGCGCGGTGGTGTGCGTCGAGGGCGGCGACGCGGGGGAGCTGCGCAACCTCCACATCGCCCTGCACGTGCGCGACCGACGGCCGGACGTCCGGGTCGTGACGGCGCTGGGCAACGCCGCGATCGGGCGGGCCGTCGCGGCCGACCCGGGCCCGGGCGCGGTGCTCGACGTCGCCGCCCTGGTCACCCCGGCGCTCGTGGAGGCGTGCCTGCAGAGCCCGGTGCACGCCCTCGAGATCGGCGGGCAGCGCTTCGTCGCCGTGGCCACCACGGCACCCGCCCCGGCCTCGCTGCGGGAGCTCTACGGCGACCTCGCGCCGCTCGCCGTCACCGGCGGGTCGCCGTCGTCGACCCGCGTCTGCCCCGGCCGCGACGAACGCGTCGACGCCGGCGACCTCGTGACGGTGCTCGGTGACGACCCCGAGATCGCCGCGGCGGGGATCGACACCACGGCGCCCGTTCCCGGTCGACGGCGGGAGACCACCCGGCGCGGCGGCGGCTACGACCCCGACGCCGCCCGCGGCAGTGCCGGCCCCCTCGCCCGGGCGCTCGCGGCCGTCCTCGCCGTCGGCCGGGAGTCCGACCGCGGGCTGCGCTGGGCGATCGCGGCCCTGGCCGGGCTGCTGCTGCTCTCCACCGCCGTCATCGCGGTGGGCTACCGGTATCCCGACGGCGCCCGGATGTCGCTCGTCGACGCGCTCTACTTCACCGTCGAGGCGGTGGCCACGGTCGGCTTCGGCGACTACAGCTTCGCGGGCCAGTCGCCCTGGCTCCGGGTCTGGGCGATCTTCCTGATGCTGGCGGGGGTCGCGGCCACCGCCATCCCGATCGCGTTCTTCACCGACATGCTGATCAGCCGCCGGCTCTCGGCGACGGCGGGCCGGCGGGCCGCGTCGGCCTCGGTGGGCCACGTCGTCATCGTCGGGCTCGGCGCGGTCGGGGTGTCGGTGATGGAGGCGCTCGTCGCGCGCGGCCGCGACGTCGTGGTGGTGGAGGCGGACCCGGGCAACCGGCACCTGCCGCGCGCCCGGGCCCTGCGGGTGCCGGTGGTCTTCGGCGACGCCACGACGCCGACGGTGCTGGGGGACGCCCGGGTCCCGCGGGCGGCCGCAGTGGCCGTGTTGACCAGCGACGACATGGCCAACATCGAGACCGGTCTCGCGGTCCGGGACCTCCTCGACCCCGCGGCGGCCGCGCCCGTCGTGCTGCGCCTGTTCGACCGGGAGCTCGCCCGCACGGTCGCCCGCCGCTTCGGGTTCGACACCGTGCGGTCGATCGCCGAGCTCGCCGCCCCCTGGTTCGTCGGCGCGGCCCTCGGCCTCGACGTGCTCGGCACCTTCCCCGTCCACGGGCAGGCGTTCCTGCTCGGGCGGCTGCGGGTCGAGCGCGGCAGCGCCCTCGACGGGCTCGCGATGCGCGACCTCTCGGCCCGGACCCGCGTCGTGGCCCTCCGCCGCGTCACCGACCCGCGCGGCCGCGCGCCCCTCGAGCACCCGCCCCGGCGCGACACCCGGTTCACCGCCGGCGACGAGGCGTTCCTCGTCGGGCCGGACTCGGAGCTGCTGGAGGTCCTCGGGCACTCCCGGGCGTCCGGCCCGCCGGAGGGCCCGACGCAGGCCCCTGCCGCGCTCCGGCCGGGCACGCGATGATGGGCACGTGACCGCGACGATCCTGGACGGCAAGGCCACCCTGGCGACGATCATCTCCGAGCTCGGCGAGCGGGTCGCGAAGCTCACCGCGGCGGGCCGCCCACCCGGCCTGGGGACGGTGCTCGTCGGCGACGACGCCGGGTCGCAGTCCTACGTGCGCGCCAAGCACCGCGACTGCGCGAAGGTCGGCATCGAGTCGATCCGCCGCGACCTGCCCGCCGACGCCACCCAGGCCGACGTCGAGCGCGCGGTGGACGAGCTGAACGCCGACCCGGCGTGCACCGGCTACATCGTCCAGCTGCCGCTGCCGAAGGGACTCGACGCCAACGCCGTGCTGGAGCGCATCGACCCGGACAAGGACGCCGACGGCCTGCACCCGACGAACCTCGGCCGGCTGGTGCTGAACGAGCCCGCGCCCCTGCCCTGCACCCCGCGCGGCATCGTCGAGCTGCTGCGCCGCTACGACGTGCCGCTCGACGGCGCGAAGGTCACCGTGCTCGGCCGCGGCATCACCGTCGGCCGGCCGCTGGGCCTGCTGCTCACCCGACGCAGCGAGAACGCCACCGTCACCCTCTGCCACACCGGCACCCGCGACCTGGCCGCGGAGGTCCGGGCGGCCGACGTGGTCGTCGCCGCCGCGGGCGTGCCGGGCATCGTCACCGCCGACATGGTCAGGCCCGGCGCCGCCGTGCTCGACGTCGGCGTGTCCCGAGGCCCCGACGGCATCCTCGGCGACGTCGCCGAGGACGTCCGCGAGGTCGCCGGCTTCGTCGCCCCGAACCCGGGCGGCGTCGGTCCGATGACCCGCGCGATGCTGCTGACGAACGTCGTCGAGCGCGCCGAGGGGGCCTGAGGGGTCATGACGGCGGGTGGCGGCACTCCGGGCGCCGAACGCGCGACCGGCACCGACCCGGCGTCGGGAACGGGGACCGGGGGAGCCGACGATGCGGCGTCCCTGCCACTGGACGACAGCAACGACGCTTTCCTGCCACCGGAGCAGGAGGAGGGCCCCCGCCACCTCCGCCCGCCCCGGACCGTCGGGGACTACGCGCGGGCGCTGCTCCACCGGCTGCGGGCGCAGGCCCCGCTCGCGGCGGTCCTGGCGGTCGCCCTCGTCGCGTTCGTGCGGATCGGGCTGCAGCACTGGCGCGACGGCACGACGGTGCTCGGCATCGCGCTGCTGCTCGCGGCGGTCCTGCGGGCCGCCCTCCCCGACCGGACGGCGGGGCTGCTGGCCGTCCGGCCGCGGCGCACGGACGTCGTCACCTACGCCGTGTTCGGCGTCGTGGTCATCCTGCTGTCGCTCTCGATCACCGGCGGCCCGCTCGCGACCCGCTAGACGGGTGAGGAGTACGACCCGCCACAGCGCGTCGGTGCAGGTGTCGCGTTGATAGCGTGCGGGGAAGAGGCAACGCACGGGCCTCCCCGATCTGGCCGGGCCCGGCGCGCGCCCCCGAGAACCGTGCGGCGCCGTGACGAGGCGCGAGAGGAGAGTTCGCTTCAGTGGCGAAGATCAAGGTAGAGGGCACCGTCGTCGAGCTGGACGGCGACGAGATGACCCGGATCATCTGGCAGTTCATCAAGGACAAGCTGATCCACCCGTACCTGGAGATCGACCTCGAGTACTACGACCTCGGGATCGAGCACCGCGACGAGACCGACGACCAGGTCACGGTCGACGCGGCGAACGCGATCAAGCGCCACGGCGTCGGCGTCAAGTGCGCGACGATCACCCCGGACGAGGCGCGCGTCGAGGAGTTCGGCCTCAAGCGCATGTACCGCTCGCCCAACGGGACGATCCGCAACATCCTCGGCGGCACGATCTTCCGCGAGCCGATCGTCTGTTCGAACATCCCGCGCTACGTCCCGCACTGGACCAAGCCGATCGTCGTCGGCCGGCACGCCCACGGCGACCAGTACCTGGCCCAGGACTTCAAGGTCCCCGGCCCGGGCACCGTCACCATCACCTACACGCCCGACGGTGACGGCGAGCCGATGGAGTTCCAGGTCGCGACGTTCCCCGAGGACGGGGGCGTCGCGCTGGGCATGTACAACTTCAAGAACTCGATCGTCGACTTCGCCCGCGCCTCGCTGCGCTACGGCCTGGACCGCGGCTTCCCGGTCTACATGTCGACCAAGAACACCATCCTCAAGGCGTACGACGGCATGTTCCGCGACACCTTCGAGGAGATCTTCGAGTCGGAGTTCAAGGCCGACTTCGAGAAGGCGGGCCTCACCTACGAGCACCGCCTGATCGACGACATGGTCGCCGCCGCCATCAAGTGGGAGGGCGGCTACGTCTGGGCCTGCAAGAACTACGACGGCGACGTCGAGTCCGACATCGTCGCCCAGGGCTTCGGCTCGCTCGGCCTCATGACCTCGGTGCTCATGACGCCGGACGGCACCGTCGAGGCCGAGGCCGCCCACGGCACGGTGACGCGGCACTTCCGCCAGCACCAGCAGGGCAAGGAGACCTCGACCAACCCGATCGCGTCGATCTTCGCGTGGTCGCGGGGTCTGGCCCAGCGCGGTCGCCTGGACAACAACGACGAGCTCGTCGACTTCGCCGAGAAGATCGAGCAGGTCTGCATCCAGACCGTCGAGGACGGCAAGATGACGAAGGACCTGGCGCTGCTGATCGGCAAGGACGCGCCGTACCTCAACACCCAGGACTTCCTCGACGCGATCGACGAGGGCCTGCAGAAGGCGATGGCCTGACGCCTCCCGCCCCCGGACGGCACCCTCCCTGCGCGGAGGGTGCCGTTCGTACGTTTCGGGGTGATCGGCCTGCCAGACTCCGCGGCGTGATCGAATCCGACCGCCCCAGCCGCGGCCACGTGATCGGCGACGGGTTGGCCTGGACCGCCCGGTGGAGCTGGCGGTTCCTCGTCGTGACCGCCGCCCTGGTGGTGCTCGGACTGGTCATCGGCCAGCTGTGGTCGATCATGTTCCCGGTCTTCCTCGGGCTGATCATCGCCACCGTGATCGAGCCCCCGGTCGCGTGGCTGCGGGACCGCGGGGTGCCGTCGCTCCTGGCCGCGCTGCTCGTCGTGGTCGGCGGCCTCGCGGTGCTGGTCGGCGTGATCGTCCTGCTCGCCCCGTCCGTCGCGGGGCAGGCGCCGGCGATCGTGCAGGGCGCCGTCGGCGGGATCCAGCAGATCCAGCAGTGGGTGCAGGGACCGCCGTTGAACCTCGGCGCGAGCCAGATCGGCGACTACGTCGACCTCGCCGTCTCCCGGCTCCAGCAGAGCGCGGTGCAGATCGCGGGCGGCGTGGTCGCGGGCGTCACCACCGTCGCCAACGGCGTCATCAACGGCGTGCTCGCGATCATCCTCGCGTTCCTGTTCGTCAAGGACGGGCCGAGGTTCCTGCCGTGGGTGCGCCGCCGCACGGGCCCGACGGCGGGCTCGCACCTCGAGGAGGTCAGCCGCCGCGCGTGGGCGCGCCTCGGTGGGTTCATCCGTTCCCAGGCGCTCATCGGCCTGGTCGACGCGATCTTCATCGGGATCGGCCTGGTCGTCTTCGGGGTACCGCTCGCGCTGCCGCTGGCGGTCCTCACGTTCTTCGGCGCGTTCGTGCCGATCATCGGGGCGCTCGTGGCCGGGGCGCTGGCGGTGCTCATCGCGCTGGTGGTGCAGGGCCCGACGGTCGCGATCGGCGTGCTGGTCCTCATCCTCGCCGTCCAGCAGATCGAGGGGAACCTGCTCCAACCGCTGGTGCAGGGCAAGGGCCTCGGGCTCAACTCGGCGGTCGTCATCCTCGCCGTCACCGGGGGCAGCGCCCTGTTCGGCATCGCGGGCGCGTTCTTCGCCGTGCCGCTCGCGGCCGTCGTCGCCGAGATCGGCCGCTACCTCGACCAGCAGGTCGCCCGCCGGACCGGGGAGGCCGAGCCCGGCGAGGACCCGCCGCCGGAGTCCGAGGAGCTCGTGGAGCATTCGGTTCCGCCGACTCCGGAAGCGGGTTCCGCCGAACGCGCCGCCGACTGAGCCGGTCCTCGATCGGAGGGTGATCGGCGGACCGTTTCGGGTACGCGACGACGGCCCGCGGGGACTCCTCCCCGGCCCTCGGGCCGGAGAGGACCCCGATCGTGACGCAGGAGATCCCCGTGCCCACCGTGGCGCCCCGTGCATCCACGCGGCGCAGCCGCGGCCAGCTCATCGGCGACGGCCTGGCGTGGACGTCCCGCTGGAGCCTGCGGCTGCTCCTCACCGCGCTGGGGGCGGTGCTCCTGGGTCTGATCATCGGCGAGCTGTGGTCGATCGTGCTGCCGGTGCTGCTCGGCCTGATCATCGCGACGGTGCTCGAGCCGCCCGCGACGTGGCTGCGCCACCACGGCGTCCCGTCGCTGCTGGCCGCGATCATCGTGGTGCTCGGGGCCCTCGCGATCGTCGGGGGCGTGATCGCGGCCATTGCCCCGTCGGTGGCCGCCCAGATCCCGCAGCTCGTGGGCAGCGCCTCGAGCGGTCTCGAGGACGTGCAGCGCTTCCTCACCGAGACCTTCGGGCTCGGGCAGAGCCAGATCGGCCAGGCCGTGCAGGCCGGCGTCGACCAGCTGCAGAACTCCGCCTCGATGATCGCGGGCACAGTGTTCTCCGGGCTCACCGTCATCGCGAACGGACTGATCGACCTCGTCCTCGCGCTCGTCCTCGCCTTCCTGTTCGTCAAGGACGGCCACCGGTTCCTGCCCTGGCTGCGCCAGCAGGTCGGGACGTCGGCGGGGGTGCACTTCGCGTCGGTCGGCTCACGCGCCTGGGACCGGCTGGGCGGGTTCATCCGCTCGCAGGCGATCATCGGCTTCGTCGACGCCGCCTGCATCGGCATCGGCCTGGTGGTCCTCGGGGTGCCGCTCGCGCTGCCCCTCGCCGTGCTGACCTTCTTCGGGGCGTTCATCCCCATCGTCGGGGCGCTCACGGCGGGCGTGCTGTCGGTGCTCATCGCCCTCGTCAGCAACGGGCTGACCAACGCCCTCCTCGTGCTCGTGCTGATCCTCGCGGTGCAGCAGATCGAGGGGAACCTGCTGCAGCCCCTGGTGCAGGGCCGGGGCCTCGGGCTGCACGCCGCCGTCGTCATCCTCGCCGTCACCGGCGGCAGCAGCGTCGCGGGCGTCGTCGGGGCGTTCCTCGCGGTGCCGGTGGTGGCGGTGGCCGCGGAGATCGCCCGCTACACCAACGAGCAGATCGACCTGCGCGCGCGTTCCGACGACGAGCACCCCACGCAGGGGCCCCGGCCGACCGACGCCGAGCTCTTCGCGGCGCAGCCGCCCCGGCCGGCGGGCCGGCTGGCCCGCTGGCTCCGTCGCCACCGGACCAGCGTCGAACCGGACGGCCGTGTCGCGGCCGAGGACAGGACGAACCCGGCACGCGGGAACGGGGCCACTGCGACGAACGAGTGACTCGCGCCCGCCGTCACCCCGGGGCAACATGCGTGGCCTTCACTGTCGCCTCGACCCGCCGTCGTGAAGGGGGTGCCGTGCCGGGACCGATCGAGCGTCTCTCCACCCACGTGCTGGACGTGGCCGCCGGTGTACCCGCGCCGGACGTGCCCGTGGTGCTGGTGGCCGACGACGACGGCACGGTCCTCGGGCGCGGCACGACCGACGCCGACGGACGGGTCGCGCAGCTCAACGACGAGCCCTTCGGTCCGGGCGAGGTGACGCTGACCCTCGACGTCGCCGCGTACATGACCCGGACCCACGGCACCGTGTTCCACCCGCGGATCACGGTGCACGTCCGGCTCGACGGGGCACGGTCGCACTACCACCTGCCTGTCCTCGCCGGACCGTTCTCCCACACGACCTACCTGGGGAGTTGATCGGCCGTGGGCATCGTCCTGGGCACCAATCAGTACGGGAAGGCCGAGGTCCGGCTGGTCCACGTGGACCGGTCGACGCCGCGGCACGTGATCACCGACGTGAACGTCACGAGCCAGCTGTTCGGCGACTTCGCCGACACCTTCCACACCGGCTCGAACGCGTCGGTGATCGCGACGGACACGCAGAAGAACACGGTCTACGCGCTGGCCCGCACCGGCGGCGTCGGCGCGATCGAGGAGTTCGCGCTCCGGATGGCGCGCCACTTCGTCGCCCCGGAGCACCCGCAGGTGACCGGCGCGCGGCAGGAGATCGAGCAGGCCTCCTGGGACCGGATCGAGACCGCGGACGGCCCGCACGACCACGCCTTCGTCCGGGGCGGGACCGAGACCCGGACCGTGGTGGTCACGAAGCGCGGCGACGCCGAGACCGTCATCTCCGGCCTCACCGACCTCGTCGTCCTCAAGAGCACGGGCAGCGAGTTCCACGGCTTCCCGCAGGTCGCCTACACCTCGCTCGTCGAGACGAACGACCGCATCCTCGCCACCTCGGTGTCCTCGCGGTGGCGCTACGTGGGCACCGACGTCGACTGGGAGAAGAGCTTCGCGAGCGTGCGGTCGACGATGCTGGACCGTTTCGCCACGACGCACAGCCTCTCGCTGCAGCAGACCCTCTACACGATGGGCACCGCGGTGCTCGAGATCCACCCGGAGATCGCCGAGATCCGGTTCTCGATGCCGAACAAGCACCACTTCCTGGTCGACCTGTCGCCCTGGGGCCTCGAGAACCCGAACGAGGTCTGGTATGCCGCCGACCGGCCGTACGGCCTCATCGAGGCGGCCGTGACGCGGGACGACGTCCCCGCGGACGAGGCGGCCTGGGCGGGCATCGCGGGGTTCTGCTGAGCCACCCCTCTAGGGTCGGGCGGCGATGCCCACCGATCTCGCCGTGCGAGCCCGCCGGGTGGTCCTGCCCGGCGGGACCGCCCCCGCCGTCGTGACCGTCTCCGCCGGGCGGATCACCGCCGTCCTCGACCACGACGCGCCCGTCGCGGGCCCCGTCGTCGACCTCGCCGACGACGAGGTCCTGCTGCCCGGCCTCGTCGACTCGCACGTGCACGTCGACGAGCCCGGCCGGACGCACTGGGAGGGGTTCGCGACGGCGACGGCCGCGGCCGCCGCCGGCGGCGTCACCACCCTCGTCGACATGCCGCTGAACTCGATCCCGCCGACGGTCGACCCCGACGCCCTGGCGGTCAAGCTCGACGCGGCCCGCGACCAGGTCGCCGTCGACGTCGCCTTCTGGGGCGGGGCGGTGCCGCTGGCCGACGGTGTCCCGGACGCCGCGGGACGGGTCGACCCCGGACGGATGCGGGCGCTCGCGGCGGCCGGGGTGCGGGGGTTCAAGTGCTTCCTCACCGACTCGGGCGTCCCGGAATTCCCCGCGGTGGGCCACGAGGACCTGGAGCTCGCCGCCGCGACCTGCGCCGAGCTCGACCTGCCGCTCGTGGTGCACGCCGAGGACGACGGGGTGCTGGCCGAGGCGCCGCCCGCGGGCGCCGACTACCGGTCGTTCCTGGCCTCGCGTCCGCCCGGTGCCGAGACCACCGCGGTGCTGCGGCTGGCGTCGGTGGCGGCGCGGACCGGGGCCCACGTGCACGTCCTGCACGTCTCGGCGTTCGAGGCCGCCGAGGAGATCGGCGCCGCCCGGGACGCCGGGCTGCGGCTGACCGCCGAGACCTGCCCGCACTACCTCGCGCTCGCCTCCGAGACGATGCCCGGCACCGCGGGCAAGTGCTGCCCGCCGGTGCGGTCGGAATCCAACCGCGAGCTGCTCTGGGGCGCCCTCGGGGCGGGCCGGCTCGACGCCGTCGTCTCCGACCACTCGCCGTGCCCGCCCGAGCTCAAGGAGGGTGGCTTCGGCGCGGCCTGGGGCGGGGTCTCGTCGCTGGAGGTGGCGCTGCGCGTGGTGTGGTCGGGGGCCGAGGTGCGCGGGCACACCCTCGACGACCTCGTCCGCTGGATGGCGGACGCGCCGGCGCGGCTGGCCGGGCTGGACGCCAAGGGACGCATCGCGGTCGGCGCCGACGCCGATCTCGTGGTGTTCGCGCCCGACGAGATCGCCGAGGTCGACCCCACCGCGCTGCACCAGCGCCACCCGGTCACGCCGTACGCCGGGATGGCGCTGCGCGGCGCCGTCCGGCGGGTGTGGCTGCGCGGGGCCGCGCCGGGCACCGGACGGCTGCTCCCGGAGGAGGGACCATGATCGACCTGGCGTCGCGGGCCGTCGGCGGCGGCGTCGTGGCCGCGAGCGACGAGACCTTCGCCGAGAAGGAGAACCTCGTCGCGGCGGCGGCCCCGACCCACGCCGCGCACACCTTCGGGCACAAGGGCCAGCTCTACGACGGCTGGGAGACCCGGCGCCGGCGCGGGGACCTCGACGAGGAGGACTGGGCCGTCGTCCGCCTGGGCCTGCCCGGGATCGTGCACGGCGTGGTCATCGACACCGCGTTCTTCGACGGCAACCACCCGGTCTCCGGGGCCGTCGACACCTGCTGGCTCGAGGGGTACCCCACGCCCGACGAGGCCGTGGCCGGCCCGTGGGAGCCGCTGTGCGGCACCGAGCTGCAGGGCAACACCGCGCACGAGGTCGACGCCCCGGTCCCGCGCGCCGCGACGCACGTGCGGCTGCGGATCCGTCCCGACGGCGGGGTCGCGCGGCTGCGCGTGCTCGGGGTCGTGCTGCCCGACGTCCGGCGCTGGCGGGACCTCGGGGTCGACCTCGCCTCCCTCGCCGCCGGCGGCCGCGTCCTCGACGCCTCGAACCGGCACTACTCGCCGCCCGAGAACCTCCTCCTCCCGGGCTCCGCGGCGCACATGGGCGAGGGCTGGGAGACCCGCCGCCGGCGCGACGGCGGGTTCGACTGGGTCGACGTCGCGCTCGGCGCCGCCGGGCACGTGCACCAGGCGGTGGTGGACACGACGTACTTCGTCGGCAACGCCCCGGGCACGGTGCGCCTCGTCGGGATCGGCGCCGACGGTGAGACCGAGCTGCTGGGCGAGACGCCCGTCCGGCCCGACACCGAGCACTGGTTCGGCGCGGCGGACGGCCTCGACACCGGCCTCGTCGTCGACCGGGTGCGCGTGGAGGTCCGTCCGGACGGCGGGTTCGCGCGGCTGCGGCTGCACGGGCGCCCGACCCCGGAGGCGGTGACGGCGGCGGGTCTCGCCCGCTTCGACGCGGTGCCGACGGCCGTGGCGGAGCAGGTACTCCTGGGCTGCTGCTCCGCCCCCGGGTGGGCGGCGGCGGTCGCGGCCGGCCGGCCCTACGGGTCGCTGGACGCGCTGGTCGCGGCGGCCACCTCCGGCGTGCTCGCGCTCGACGACGACGAGCTCGTCGCCGCGCTCGCCGGGCACGCCCGGATCGGGGCGCCGCGCGACCGGGTCGGCGCACGCGAACAGGCAGGCGTCGGGACGGACGTGCGGGACGCACTCGCGGAGGGCAACCGCGCCTACGAGAAGCGGTTCGGCCACGTCTACCTGGTGCGCGCCGCCGGCCGCAGCGGCGAGGAGATGCTGGCCCTGCTCCGGGAGCGGCTCGCGAACGACGCGGCGACCGAGGCGGACGTGGTGCGGTCGCAGCTGGCCGAGATCACGGCGCTGCGTCTCGAGTCGTTGTGGGTGCCGTGAGCACCCCGGGTGGCAGGAAAGCGTCGTTGCTGCCACCGGACGACAGCAACGACGCTTTCCTGCCACAGGGACCGGGACCGGGACCGGGACCGGGGCTGCTCGACGCCATCGACACCCGCCTCGCCGCCACCGACGCCGCCCTCGACGCCGACGAGGCCGCCCGCGCCCGCCTCGCCGCGCGCGACCCCGAGCCGGTGCACGTCTGCTACGTCCCGGCCGACCGGGTCACCGACGCCACCGCCCGCGAGTGGGGCGACGAGGCCACCGCGGCGCTCGACCGCCTCGCCGACGACCCGGAGCTGCCCGCGGTCCTCGGGGTGTCGCCCGAGGACCTCCGCGACGCCCTGCCGCGGGTCGCCCGCACGCTCGCCGTGCAGCCGGTCGCCGACCTGCGCGCCGACCTCGAGGACGGCTTCGGACACCGCGGCGACGACGAGGAGGACGCCGCGGCGGTCGCCGCCGCGCGGGCGCTCGCCGCACTGCTCGCCGCCGAGCGCGGCCCCGCCCGCGGCGGGCCGCGCGTGAAGTCGATGGAACGCGCGACCCGCCGGCGGGGGCTGCGCTCCTGGGCCCTGTTCGTCGACGCCTTCACGACGGCGGGTGGCGACCCCTCGCGCCTGCGGGTCACCCTGCCGAAGGTGTCGGCGCCCGCGCAGGTCGCGGCGTTCGTCGAGGCCACGGCGGCCGTGGAGGCGCGGCACGGGATCGGGCCGATGCCCGTGGAGCTGCAGATCGAGACCCCGCGGGGCGCCCAGCGGGTGGACGAGCTCGTGGCCGCGGCGGGCGCCCGGGCGGCCGGGCTGCACTACGGCACCTACGACTACTCGGCGAGCCTCGGCATCGCCCCCGACCAGCAGCGGGCCGACCACCCGGCCGCGGAGCACGCCAAGTTCGCGATGCAGCTCGCCGGGGCGGCCGCGGGCGTACCGGTGTGCGACGGGTCGAGCGCGGTGCTGCCCGTGGGCGACCGCGCCGCCGTGCTCGCGGCCTGGGGGATCCAGGCCCGCATCGTGCGCCGTGCCCTCGAGCTCGGGATCGGCCAGGGCTGGGACATGCACCCGGCGATGGTGCCCGCGCGGCTCGTCGTCGTGACCGCCGTCCACCGGGCCGGGCTGCTCGCCGCGGTCACGCGCCTGCGCGCCTACCGGGCCGGGGCCGCGTCGGGAACCCTCGACGAGCCCGCGACCGAGCGCGCGCTGGTCGGCTTCCTGCGCCGCGGCGTCGCGTGCGGCGCGGTCGACGCCGACGAGGTGGCGGGTCTGCTCGGTCCGTCGTGACCGCGACGAACGGCCCCTCAGCGGTCCCGACCGACCGCCGCGGGCCCGCTCGACCCGCCGAGCCCGACCCACGGACGTCACACGACGGGGCGGCGCAGCGCCTAGAGTGACCGCTCGGGCAGCGCCGCTCACCGTACCCACCTGCGAGCGGAGGTCCCCGATGTTCGACGTCCCCACGGTCGACCTCTCGCCCTACCTCGATGGCGACCCCGCCGTCCGGCCCCGCACCGCGATCGCGCTCGACCGGGCCTGCCGGACGGTCGGCTTCGTGCAGCTGGTCGGGCACGGCGTGCGGTCGCGGTCGGTCGCGGCCCTCGGCGACGCCCTCGACGCGTTCTTCGCGCTGCCGATGGAGCAGAAGAAGGCCCTCGTCGTCACCGACGGCACGAACCGCGGCTACAGCCCGCCGCGCACCGAGTCGGTGAGCCGCAGCCTCGGCGTCGAGCAGGCCGGGAACATGAACGACTACTTCGAGGCGTTCAACGTCGGGACGGCGGCCGACGGGCCGGAGGACGGCGGCGACGGCAACGTGTGGCCGGACCTGCCCGGGTTCCGCGACGCGGTCGAGACCTGGACCCGGGAGGCCCGGCGGGTGGTGCGGGCGCTCGCGAGCGCCCTCGGCGACGCCCTCGGCGACCGGCAGGTGCTCCACCGGCTCGCCGACGACCCGGTGCAGGTGCTGCGCCTGAACCACTACGCGCTCGAGGAGCAGGACCTGCCCGACGGGGCCGACCTGTCGGGCATGGGTGAGCACACCGACTACGGACTGGTCACCGTGCTGTGGGCCGACCGCGTGCCGGGGCTGCAGGTGCTCCACGACGGCACGTGGCACGACGTGGTCCCCGACGAGGGCGCCCTGCTGGTGAACCTCGGGGACCTCACCGCCCGCATCACCGGCGACCGGTGGCGCTCGACGCTGCACCGCGTCCGGCCGCCGGTGCGCGACGGCCGCGTCCTGCGGCGGCGCTCGGCCGCGTTCTTCCACGACGGCGACCCGGACGCCGTCGTCGAGACCCTGCCGCTGCCGGGGGCGAGGCCGTACCCGTCGACGACCGTGCGGGAGCACCTCGCGCGCAAGCTCGCGGGCAGCCGCGCGGGCACGCTCAACACGACGGCCGCGCGGGAGGCCGCCCGGGTGCGGGAGGCGGCGCGATGAGCGGCGCGACGGACCACGACGAGCACTTCCTGCGCGAGGCCCTCGCGCTCGCCGAACGCAACGTGGCCGAGGGCGGCGGGCCCTTCGGTGCGGTGATCGTGGCCGGGGACGCCGTCATCGCCCGCGGCCAGAACCGTGTCACCCGGGACATGGATCCCACCGCGCACGCCGAGGTCACCGCGATCCGCGCCGCGTGCCGCGACCGCGGCGACTTCTCGCTGGCCGGCGCCACCCTCTACACCAGCTGCGAGCCCTGCCCGCTGTGCGTCGCCGCGTGCCTGTGGGCGCGCCTGGACCGGGTGGTGTACGCCGCAGACCGGAACGACGCGGCGCGCGGCGGCTTCGACGACCGGGAGTTCTACGAGCTGTTCGCGGCCGACCCCGGCACCTGGCCGACCCGGGTGGAGGCGATGGGGTCGAGCCTCGCGCTGGACGCGCAGGCGCCGTTCGACGCCTGGCTCGCCAAGGGCGACCGGGTGCGCTACTAGGCGGCACGGTGGACCTGCTCACGGTCGAGACGTTCGCACGACCCACCGACGACGACGCCCTGCGCGCGCTCCAGCCGACCCTCGGCGCCGACCGCACGCTGCTCGGCGGGGGCACCTGGCTGTTCTCGGTGCCGCAGCCCCACCTCGCCGGCGTCGTCGACCTCGCCGGGCTCGGCTGGGAGCCGCTCGTCGCCGCCGGCGACGGACTCACGGTCGCCGCGACCACGACCCTGGCCGCCCTGGGTGACGTGGACCCGTCGTCGTACCCGGCGTGGCCGGCGGTCGCGTCGTTCCGCGGCTGCGCCGAGGCGCTCGTCGGGTCGCGGAAGGTGCGGCAGGTCGCGACCGTCGGCGGCAACGTCTGCCTCGCGCTGCCGGCCGCACCGATGATCACGCTCGCCGCGGTGCTCGACGCGACGGCGACGATCTGGCTGCCCGACGGCCGGTCGCGCACGGCTCCCGTCGTCGACCTCGTCGCGGGCCCGCAGCGCAACGCCCTGGCGCCGGGGGAGGTGCTGCGCTCGCTCCACCTGCCCGCCGTCGCCCTGCGGGCCCGCACCGCCCTGCGCAAGGCGTCGCTGTCGCCGCTCGGGCGCTCCGCGGCACTGCTCGCCGGGCGCCGCGGCGAGGACGGCTTCGTCCTCGCCGTGACCGCCTCCCTGCCGCGGCCCGCCGTCCTGCGCTACGACGACGTCCCGACGGCGGGCGCCCTCGCCGCGGACGTCGCGGCGGCGGGGGAGACCGTCGGGGGCGGCTGGTACGACGACCCCCACGGCTCGCCGGCGTGGCGGCGGGCGATGTCACTGCTGTTCGCCGAGGAGATCCGCCGCGAGCTGGGGGGTACGGGATGACGGGGCCGACGACCGTCGACGGGGTGCCCCTCGACGCCACCCCGCGCCCGGGGCAGTGCCTGCGGACGTGGCTGCGCGAGCACGGCCACCACGCCGTCAAGCGCGGCTGCGACGCGGGGGACTGCGGCGCCTGCACGGTCCTCGTCGACGGCGCGGCCGTCCACTCCTGCCTCTACCCCGCCGTGCGCGCGGCCGGGGCCGCCGTGACCACCGCGGCCGGGCTGCCGGAGGGCCCGGACGACCCGCGCCCGCGGTTCGCCGCCGCGGCGGGCTTCCAGTGCGGCTTCTGCACCGCGGGGATGGTGACGACGGCGGCGGCCGCACCCGGCCCGCCGTCCGACCCGACCGCCCGCGGCCGCGCCCTGCAGGGCAACCTCTGCCGCTGCACGGGCTACCGGTCGATCGCGGACGCGCTCGACGGGCGGGCCACGGTGGACGCGGGCCCCGCCGGCGCGGTGGGCGACTCGGTGCCCGCCCCCGCCGCGGAGCGGATCGTGCGCGGCGCCGAGCCCTACACCTTCGACGGGGAGGCGCCGCCCGGCCTCGCGCACCTCGTCGTCGTGCGCAGCCCGCACGCGCACGCGCGGATCACCCGGATCGACACCCGCGCCGCCGTCGCGCTCCCCGGGGTCCTCGCCGTGCTCACCCACGAGAACACCCCCTCCGTGCTGTTCTCCACCGCGCGGCACGAGAGCCGTCTCGACGACCCGGACGACACGCGGGTGCTCGACGACGTCGTGCGGTTCCACGGCCAGAAGGTCGCCGCGGTCGTCGGGACCGACCTCGCCGCCGCGGAGGCCGGCGCGCGGGCCGTCGTCGTGGACTACGAGCCGCTGCCCGCGGTCCTCGACGCCGAGACCGCGCGCGCCGCGCCGCCGATCCACGACGGCAAGACCGCGAGCCGGATCGCCGACCCCGCCCGCAACGTCGTCGCGGCGCTGCACGAGGGCGTCGGGAGCATCGACGCGGGCGTGGCGGAGGCCCGGGCCGCGGGCGGCGCGGTGGTCACCGGCACGTGGCGCACCGGGCGGGTGTCCCCGGCCTCACTGGAGACCCACGGCAGCCGGGCGTGGCTCGACGACGACGGCCGGCTCGTCGTCCGCTCGTCCACCCAGGTCCCGTTCCTCGTCCGCGACGAGCTGGCGCGGGTGCTGGGCCGCCCGCCGGAGTCGGTGCGGGTGCTCACGGCCCGGGTCGGCGGCGGGTTCGGGTCGAAGCAGGAGATGCTCACCGAGGACCTCACCGCGCTCGCCACGCTGGTCACCGGCCGGCCCGTGCAGTGGGAGCTCACCCGCACCGAGTCGCTGACCGCGACGCCCACCCGGCACCCCATGCGGGTCGCCGTCACCGTCGCGGCCCGCCCCGACGGCACGCTCACCGCGCTCGCGATCGACGTGCTCTCCGACGCCGGGGCCTACGGCAACCACTCGCCGGGCGTCATGTTCCACGGCTGCCACGAGTCGATGGCCCTGTACCGGTGCGCGAACAAGCGGGTCGACGCCGAGGCGGTGTACACCACCACCCCGCCGTCGGGCGCGTTCCGGGGCTACGGCCTCGGGCAGGTGCAGTTCGGGATCGAGTCGGCCCTCGACGACCTCGCCCGCGAGCTGGGTCTCGACCCCTTCGAGCTGCGCCGCCGGGCCGTCGTGCGGCCCGGGGATCCGTTCGTCGCGTCCGCCGACCCCGCCGATCACCCCGACGACCTGGCGTTCGGCTCCTACGGCCTGCCGGAGTGCCTGGACCTGGCGCAGGCGGCGCTCGCCCGGGACGGCGACCCCGCGCCCACCGGCCCGACCTGGCGGGTGGGCGAGGGGATGGCGTCGACCATGATCGCGACGATCCCGCCGCGGGGGCACCGGGCGCAGGCCGTCGTGGCCCTCGACGCCGGGCGCTACCGGGTGCGGGTCGGCACCGCCGAGTTCGGCAACGGCACCGCCACCGTGCACACCCAGATCGCCGCGTCCGCGCTCGGTGCCCGGCCCGACCAGGTGGAGCTGCACGGCGGGGACACCGACGCCGTCGACGTCGACACCGGCGCGTTCGGGTCCACGGGCACGGTGGTGGCGGGGACCGCGGTGGCCCGCGCCGCCGAGGCCCTCGCCGGGGAGCTGCGGGACAAGGCCGCGGCCCGGCTCGGGGTCGCGCCCGCCGACTGCACGCTGGGCCCGGACGGCGTCACCGCCGCCGACGGCCGCCGGGTCGATCTGGCCGACCTCTCGGGGGCGCGGGGCGAGGGCGCGCACGGCGGCTCCCCGCGCTCGGTGGCGTTCAACGTGCACGCGGTGCGGGTCGCCGTCGACACCGCGACCGGGGAGGTCCGGATCCTGCGGTCGGTGCACGCGGCCGACGCCGGCGTGGTGATCAACCCGCAGCAGTGCCGCGGTCAGGTGGAGGGCGGCGTCGCCCAGGGCATCGGCACGGCCCTGTACGAGGAGATCCGGCTCGACGACGCCGGGCGCGTGACCACCCGGGTGCTGCGCGACTACCACCTGCCCCAGTTCGCCGATGTGCCGCGCACCGAGGTGCTGTTCGCCGACACCGTCGACGCCCTCGGGCCGTTCGGCGCCAAGTCGATGAGCGAGTCGCCCTACAACCCGGTGGCCCCGGCGATCGCGAACGCCATCCGGGACGCGGCCGGCGTCCGGCCGCGCCGGCTGCCGATGACGCGTGACCGGGTGTGGGAGCTCTGCCGGGAGGCCGACCTCCCGGAGTAGGTCGGACGTGTGCGCCGGTTCGGCCGACCGGCCCAGCGCTGGGGGTGACGAGTCCGTTCCGCCCGGTGACGTCACGTCTGCGAACGATGCGCGAAACGCGGATGTCACGCGGCCTTCCTAGGTTCCCTGCCGCGCCGCCCGAGCCCGGGCCCGGCCGCTCCCCACCTGTGGAGGTCACGTGCCCCCGACCGCCGGTCCACTCCTCGGCCGCCGATCCTTCCTCCGCTGGTCCGGAACGGCCGCCGGCGCGCTCGGCGCCGGGGCCCTGCTCGCGGCCTGCGGCGGCGGCTCCGACTCCGGTGCCGCGCCCGCCGCGCCGGGCTCGAACCAGTACGGCCGGGTGGCCCTGCAGCTCTCGTGGATCAAGAACACCGAGTTCAACGGCGAGTACATGGCCGACTCGAAGGGCTACTACCGGGAGGCGGGCTTCGAGGGGGTCGACCTCCTCGCGGGCGGCTCGGCCTCCACGGGCGTCGAGACCAACCTCGTCTCCGGCAAGTGCTGGGCCGGCCTGTCCGCCCCCGTGATCACCGCCCCGGCGATCCTGCAGGGCGCGCCGTTGAAGATCGTCGGCGCCACGTACCAGAAGAACCCGTTCTGCATCGTCTCCGCGGCCACCAAGCCGATCGCCGTCCCGCAGGACATGGTCGGCAAGAAGATCGGCGTCCAGGACTCGAATGACCAGGTGTGGAACGGCCTGCTGAAGGCCAACAACATCGACCCGGCGTCGATCAACCGGGTCCCGGTGCAGTTCGACCCCTCGGTGCTCACCACCGGCGAGGTCGACGGCTACCTCGGCTACATCACCAACGAGCCGAACACGCTCAAGGTCAAGGGCTTCGCCACGCAGTCGTTCCTCTTCGCCGACCACGGCCTGCCGCTGGTGGCCGAGACGGTGACGGTGCTGCAGGAGACGATCGACAACGAGCGGGAGAAGCTCAAGGCGTTCCTGCGCGCGGAGATCCGTGGCTGGAAGGACGCCGTGGCCGACCCGGCGGCCGCCACCCGCCTCGCCGTCGAGAACTACGGCAAGGACCAGAACCTGGACTACGCCGAGCAGCTGCTCGAGGCGACCGACCAGAACGGGCTCGTCGTGTCCGACGAGACGAAGGCCAACGGCCTGTTCACGATCTCCGACCGGCTCGTCGAGGAGAACCTGCAGGCACTGAGCCTCGCCGGCAGCGCGGTGACCAAGGAGCAGCTGTTCGACCTGTCGCTGATCTCCGAGGTCTACGCCGCCGACCCGAGCCTGAAGAGCTGATGACGACGAGCGAGACCGAACGCCCGGCCGCCGCGCACCAGGGACGACACCGACCTCCCGGTACCGGCCTGGACCTCGCGGGGCTGACGAAGACGTTCGGCAGCGGGCGGAAGGTCACCCGCGCGCTCGACGAGATCGACCTGCGCACCAGCGAGGGTTCGTTCCTGTCGCTGCTCGGCCCGTCCGGCTGCGGCAAGTCGACGGTGCTGCGCATCCTCGCGGGGCTGGAGGAGCCCACGTCCGGGCAGGCGCTGGTCACCGGCCGCACCCCGTCGGAGCTGCGGCGCTCCGGTGGTCTCGGCGTGGCGTTCCAGGACGCCGCGCTGCTGCCGTGGCGGTCCGTCGTCGCGAACATCCGTCTGCCGCTGCAGGTCTCGGGGGTGCGGCCGTCGAAGGACCCGGACGAGCTGGTGGCCGACCTCGTCGCGCTGGTCGGGCTGGAGGGCTTCGAGTCCGCCCGGCCCGCCCAGCTCTCCGGCGGCATGCGGCAGCGGGTCTCGATCGCCCGCGCCCTGGTGCTCGAGCCGGAGGTCCTCCTGCTCGACGAGCCGTTCGGCGCGCTCGACGACATGACCCGGCAGCGGCTCAACCTCGAGCTCCAGCGCATCTGGAGCACCCAGGCCGCGACCACCCTGATGGTGACGCACGGGATCGCCGAGGCGGTGTTCCTGTCCGACCAGGTCGCCGTGATGAGCCCGCGACCCGGTCGCGTGGTCGAGGTCGTCGACATCGACCTGCCCCGGCCGCGGACCCCTGAGATGATGCGGACGCCGGAGTTCCACGCCCTGCACGACCGGCTCTCCGAGCTGCTGTTCGGCCGGACCGGGGAGCCGGCGTGACCCGCCCCTGGCTCGGCGGGGTCGTCGGCACCCTCGGGATCATCGCGGTCTGGTGGCTGCTGGCCGCGACCCTGTTCGCCTCGAACGGTGCCGTGCCGACCCCGCCCGCCGTCGTCGCGAGCGTGGTCGACGACGGCTGGGGCTTCTACTCGGTGCACCTCTCGGCGACGGTGTCGGAGGCGGCGCAGGGGTTCCTGTGGGGCAACGGGCTCGCGATCGGCCTGGCCCTGCTCGTGGTCCTGCTGCCGTGGCTGGAGTCGGTCGTGGTGAACATCGCGGTGATCAGCTACTGCCTGCCGATCCTCGCCATCGGCCCGATCGTCACGGTCGTCTTCGGCGGGCGGACCCCGATGATCGTGCTCGCCGCGATCTTCTGCTTCTTCACCACGGTGATCGGGACGCTGCTCGGGCTGAACTCCGCCGACCGCACCTCGCTCGACGTGGTCACGGTGTACGGCGGGGGCCGCTGGTCGCGGCTGCGGCACGTCCAGCTCATCTCGGCCGTCCCGGCGGTGCTGGCCGCCCTGCGGATCGCCGCCCCGTCGGCGCTGCTCGGCGCGATCATCGGGGAGTACCTCGGCGGGGTCGACACCGGGCTCGGGGTGGCGATGACGATCTCGCAACAGCAGTACCTCGTGTCGCGGACGTGGGGCCTCGCCCTGGTGTCCGGGCTGGTCGCGGGCCTCGCCTACGTGGCGATCGGCCTGCTCTCGCGGGTCGCGGCCCCATGGGCCCGTGGCGGCGCGACCGACGTGGCGCTGGCCTAGGAGGACCGATGACGCTCGTGGAGTCGCCGACGGCGACGGGACCGGCGGCCGCGCCCGCCGTCGGGCCGGAACCGGGCCGGGGCGGCGGACTGCTGCGCCTGCTCGGACGCCGCCTCCTGCCGGTCGGGGTGTCGATCGTCGCGGTCCTCGTGCTGTGGACCGGGTTCCTGCAGGTCTTCGGCATCCGGCGGGTCATCGGGAAGACCCCGCTCGACGTCTGGGGCTGGCTCGTCACCGCCCCGCAGGCCGCCGCCAACCGCGGCGTGGTGTTCGGCAACCTGGGGATCACGCTGCGCGACGCCGGGATCGGCTACGTCGCCGGCCTGGTGGCCGCGCTCGTCGTCGCGATGCTGTTCGTGCTGTCGCGTTCGGTCGAGCAGGCCTTCATGCCGGTGGCCACCCTGCTCCGCTCGGTGCCGCTCGTGGCGATGACCCCGATCATCGTGCTGGCGTTCGGGCGGACCCTCGGCGCGGTCGCGGTGATCGGCGCGATCGTGGTGTTCTTCCCGGCACTGGTGACCCTCGTGTTCGGGTTGCGGTCGGCATCCGTGCAGGCCCAGGAACTGGTCGCGGTGTACGGCGGGACGCGGTGGACCCGGCTGCGCCTGGTCATGCTCCCCTCGGCCGCGCCGGCGTTCTTCGCGGCGGCCCGGCTCGGGGTCCCCGGAGCGCTCGTCGGTTCCCTCATGGCGGAGTGGCTCGCCACGGGCGAGGGCATCGGCGCGGCGCTGCTCAAGGCGATGGGCGGGTTTCGCTACCTCGAGATGTGGTCGTCGGTGGCCGTGGTGACCGCCGTGTCGATCCTCGCCTACGCCCTCGTCGGGATCGTGGAGTCGGTGGTGCTGGCGCGGATGGGACTGGACTGACCGCCGCCGCCCGTCCCCGCCCCCGCGAGGGGCACGTCAGACAGGTGCGCGAGCGGACGGGGATGCCTCACGTACCACTCGCGGCGCCGGGAGGGCGGGACCTACAGCTTCAGCGCCACGCTCCCCGAGACCAGCGCCAGGGCGCCCAGGACGACGTAGCCCGCCGGGAACCCGCCCACCAGCTCGGCCACGAGGACGCCGCCGGCCGGGGCGAGGGCGACGGCCACGGTGGTCGGGGCCGTGAAGATCCCGTTGACGCGGCCGAAGGAGGCCGTGCCCCACCGGTCGGAGACCACGGAGGCCTGCAGCAGCGTGTGCATGCCGCGGCACGCACCGGCGAGCACGGCCACGGCGATCACCGCACCGACGGGACCGGGGAGCACCCCGACGAGGACGACCAGCGCGCCGCCGACCCCCGCGACCACCGCGACCCGGACCCCGGGCGTCGAGCGACGGGCCAGCGGCGCGTACAGCAGCCGCCCGCCGACCTGGCCGGCCCCGATCAGCCCCAGGCCCACCGCGGCCAGGTCGAGCGACGCGCCGCGGGCCACGAGCAGCCCGACCAGGTTGATCGTGGCCGCGTAGAGCCCGAAACCGGCCAGGGCCAGCACCGCGGCGAGCCCGAGGAAGCGCGGGGAGCGGACGAGCGTGCGGGGCGTGTCGTCGGGTGAGGACCCGGGCGCCGCGACGGCGGTCGGCGTCCACGGCACGCGCAGGAACACCGCGTGCAGCGGGATGGTCACGACGGCCAGGACCAGCGCGAGGACCAGGTAGCTGTCACGCCACGACAGGATCCCGACCAGCGCCGCCGTGACCGGGGCGAACACGGTCGAGGCGAAGCCCGCCACGAGCGTCAGTGACGTCAGCGGCCGCAGCCGTCCGTCCCCGTACCAGCCCGTGATCGCGGCGAAGGCGGGCGGATAGAACGTCGCGGCCTGACCGACGCCCGCGACCGCCCACGCGAGGTAGAACCAGCCGAGGCCGGGCGCCAGCGCCACCCCGACGAGGCCGAGCGTCCCGAGCACCGAACCCGTCGTCATGACCCGGCGGGGACCGAACCGGTCGATCGACCGTCCGACGACGATCCCTGCCAGCGCGGAGACGATCGCCCCCAGCGAGAAGGCCCCCACCGTCGCCGTCGACGACCAGCCGGTGTCGGCCGTGATCGGGCCGAGCAGGACCGGGAAGGCGTAGTAGAGCGCACCCCAGCTCGTGATCTCGGTGACGCAGAGCGCCACCAGGCCCCGTCCGCGAGCGTCCATCGCCCGCGGACGGTGCCACAGGGCGTCGGGTCAGGAGGCCTCGACCTTCGGCATGATGTCGTTCTTGATCCGCTTGAGGTCGTCGAGCGTCTTCGACGTGGGCACGTCGGTGAACGGCGGCCAGATGAGCGGCATCGTCATGCCGGCCTCCTTGTAGGCCTTGAGGCGGTCGGTCAGCTGCGCCTCGGTGCCCACGAGCAGGTTCGACGGGACGCCGACGTCCGACTGGTCGGTCTCGGTGTCGGTGATGACCGTCCAGATCATCGAGCAGATCTCGAGGTCCTTCGCGCGCTTCTCCGAGCCGATCGCCTCGAACTGCTCGTCGATGGCCGTGACCCACTTGCCGAGGCTGGTCGGCGAGTCCTGGATGCCGATCCAGCCGTCGAGGTCGTACTTCGAGATGCGCTTCGCCGAGCGCAGCGGGTCCTTGAGGCCGGACATGAAGATCGGCGGCCGCGGCGACTGGAGCGGCTTGTGGCCGAAGCCGCAGGGCTCGAAGTCGGCGAACTCGCCGTGGTACTCGAAGTGCTCGTTGGCCCAGACGCCCTGCAGGATCTCGATGGTCTCGCGGACGTGCTTGTGGCGCTTCGGGAAGATGTGGGCGGCGCTCGCGGCCGCGAACTCCTCCGGCATCCAGCCAGAGCCGAGGCCGACGTTGAGGCGGCCGCCCGAGAGGTGGTCGATCGTCGCGAGCTCGGCGGCGAGGACGCCCGGCGAGCGGAACGGGGTGTCGATGATGCTCTGACCGATGCGGAGCTTGGTCGTCTTCGCGGCCAGCCACGGCAGCAGCGGGTAGCCCTGGAACCACTTGCCCTTCGACTGCACCGGCAGCGCGTTGGGCAGGCCGTCCATCATGCCGAAGGAGTACTGCAGCTCCTCGCGGTCGGAGGCCGCGGGGACGACGATGCGGTCGAGGGTCCAGACCGAGTCGAACTCGAGCTCCTCGGCGAGCATCGTGAGGTCCTCGAGCTCCTTGATCGAGACCTCGGTCCGGAAGTTCGGCAGGTAGAGGGCGAGCTTCATGACGATGTTCCTCCTGACAGGATCCGTTCCCGGATCCGGTGTTTCTGGATCTTCCCGACGGAGGTGCGGGGCAGGTCGGGCACGATGTCGACCACGTCGGGCACCTTGAACTTCGCGAGCCGCTCGCGGCAGTACTCGATCAACTCCTCGGAGCTGGCCTCCGCCCCGTCGTGCAGGATCACGGCCGCGTGGACCGCCTCGTCGCGCATGTCGTCCGGGACGCCGACCACGGCGACCTCGAAGACTGCGGGGTGCTGCGCGATGACCGCCTCGACCTCGCCGGTGGCCACGTTCTCGCCGGCCCGCTTGATCATGTCCTTGCGGCGGTCGACGAAGTGCAGGTAGCCGTCCTCGTCGATCCGCGCGGAGTCGCCGGTGTGCAGCCAGGTGGTGGCCCCGTCGGGGTCCGGGCGCAGCATCGCGGCGGTCGCGTCGGGATCGTCGTGGTAGGCGGTCATCATCGTGCGGCCCGGCACCCCGGCGACGGCGACCTCGCCGGCCTCGCCGGGCGCGACGTCCCCGCCCTCGGGGTCGACCAGACGCACGCGCGTGCCGAGCAGCGGACGGCCCATGCTGGTGCCGCGGCGGTCCTCGAACGGCGGGTTCATCGTGACCGGCGGGACGGTCTCGGTCATGCCGTAGAGCTGGACGGTCGGCACCGCGAACCGGCGCTCGAACTCGGCGATCTGGGCGTCGGAGACGCCCTGCGCGAAGATCACGATCCGCAGCCGGTGCGCCGCGTCGTGCGGCGAGGGCGCCGCCGCGAGCAGCATCCGGATCGGCGCCGCGAACAGCGAGGCGGTCGTCGCCCCCAGCAGGTGGGCCTGCTCGGAGAAGCGGGAGGCCGAGAACCTCGGCGTCAGTGCCACCGCCGCGCCCGTGACGAGCGCAGGCATCGTCGAGTAGTACTGGCCGTTGCCGTGGAAGAGGGGCAGGACCACGAGCATCCGGTCGTCCGGGCGCACCCGCAGGTGGCCCGCCACCGCGTCCCCGCAGTGCAGGTAGGCGGCGTGGGAGACGATCACGCCCTTGGGCCTGCTCGTGGTGCCGGAGGTGTAGAGCAGCGCGGCCGCGTCGGTGGGTGCCGCGGGCGAGGGACCGGTGACCGGGTCGGCGTCGGCGAGGAGCTCCGCGAGCTGCCCCAGCTCGACCACGTCGTGGCCCGGCTCGACGGCGGCCTGCAGCGTCGGCGCGAGGTCGGCCGACGTCACCGAGACCCGTGCGCCGGAGTGCCCGACGAGGAACCGGAGCTCCTCGGTGGTCGCGAGCGGGTTGGTGGGGTGCAGGATCGCGCCGAGCTGGGCGCAGGCGAACCACACGTCGTGGAACGTCGGCGTGTTGGCCAGGTGGACGTGCACCCGGTCGCCGTGCCCGACGCCCTTGGCGCGCAGGACGCCGGCGGTGGCGGCGACGCGCGCGGCCCAGCCGCCCCAGCTCGTCGTCCTGACGACGCCGGGCGCGGACTCGAAGACCAGCGCCGGCCGCTCGGGCTGCGTGGCGGCGTGCCGGGCGAGCAGCGACGTGAGGGTGTCGCGGGGTCGGGTCGGCAACGCGGCGGGCACGGCGCCCACCCTGGGTGACCCGCCTCACAAGAAGGACAACGCTTTCTCAACGGAGGCACAACGGTGCCCCCTCGCCCGGCCGGTACTTGTCCGGCGCCGGTGCTGCCCGGCACGATCGGGATCAGTCGTGGTGAGGGGGTCGTCGTGGACCCGAACGTCGCCCCGCGGGTGCTCGTCGTGGACGACGACGAGGCCGTGCGGACGGTCGCGTCGTGGCAGCTGGAGTCCGACGGGTTCGCCGTCGACCAGGCCGGGGACGGCGCCGCGGCCCTGGCCGCCATCGACGGCACGCCGCCGGACCTGGTGGTGCTCGACCTGACGATGCCGGGTGTCGGCGGCCTGGACGTGCTGCGCCGGGTCCGGGCCGCGCCCGCCACCGAGGCGCTGCCGGTCATCGTGCTCTCGGGTCGCAGCGGGGAGACCGACCGCATCGTCGGGCTGGACCTCGGCGCGGACGACTACCTGGTCAAGCCCTTCTCGCCGGGCGAGCTCGCGGCGCGCGTGCGGTCGGTCCTGCGCCGCTCGCGTCCCGCCGCACCCGTCGTCGCGGGCGACCTGGCGTTGGACGTGGCCGCCCGCGAGGTGCGCCTCGACGGCGAGCCGGTGGAGCTGACGGCGCGGGAGTTCGACCTGCTCGCCTTCCTCGTCGCCCACCCGCGCCAGGTGTTCTCCCGCGCCCAGCTGCTCGCGCAGGTGTGGCGCAGCGAGGGCTGGCAGGGGGAGGCCACCGTCACCGAGCACGTCCACCGGCTGCGGCAGAAGCTGCGGCCCGACCCGGCGGCCCGCCCGCGCATCCGCACGGTGCGCGGGGTCGGCTACCAGCTCGACCCGTGACCCCGGTCGACGACGACACCCGCGTGCTGCTCGGCCACCAGCACCGGGTGCTCGAACTGCTCGCGGGCGGCGCCGGGCGGGCCGAGGTGCTGGAGGCCGTCACGCGCTCGCTCGAGGAGCTGATCCCGGGCAGCCGCTGCTCGATCCTGGTGCTCGACCCGGTGGCGGGGACGCTGCACCACGGGGCGGCGCCCTCGCTGCCCGCGGCGTACTCGGCCGCGATCGACGGGATGGCGATCGGGCACGACGCCGGGTCCTGCGGCACCGCCGCGCACACCGGGGAGGCGGTCGTCGCCGCGGACGTCGCCGTCGACCGCCGGTGGGTCCGCTACCGCTCGCTCGCGCTGCCGCACGGGCTCGGGTCGTGCTGGTCGAGCCCGATCCGGCTGGGCCGGGCGGACCGGGCGGAGACCGTCCTCGGGACGTTCGCGGTCTACCACGAGGCCGGCCACCGCCCGGACGAGCGGGAGCGACGCCTCGTCGCGCGGTTCACCGACCTCGCGGCGCTCGCGCTCGAGCACGACCGGCTCTACGGCGCGCTCGCCGAGAGCGAGGAACGGTTCCGGCGGGCGTTCGAGGACAACGCGGTGGGGATGGCGCTCACCGACCTCGACGGACGGTTCCTCAAGGTCAACCCCGCCCTCGCCGGGATGCTGGGACGGGACGCCGCCGACCTGCTCGCGGCGGACCTCTCGGCGGTGGTGCGCCGGGAGGACCGCGCCGGCGCCCGCCTGCTCCTGCGCTCCCTGTCCGGCCGCGGCGGGCCGACGGTGTTCGGCACGTCGGGGCCGGGCCCGCTCGAGGTCACCCTGGTGCGGGGCGACGACAGCACCCTCATCGCCGCGCTCACCGCCTCCGTCGTCGGGGTCGGCTCCGCCCGGCACCTCAGCCTCAACGTGGTCGACGTGACCGCGCGCCGTGCTGCGCAGCGCGAGCGGATCGCGCGGCGCGAGGCCGAGCTCGCCGCGCGGGTGGCCGAGGACGCCAGCCGGGCGAAGTCGGAGCTGCTCTCGACGCTCTCCCACGAGCTGCGCACGCCCCTGCAGGCGATCATCGGGTTCGCCGAGCTGCTCGGGACCCTCGACCTGCCCCCGGAGCGGCGCGGGGCCGCGCTCGGCCACATCGACTCCGCCGCCCGCCACGTGCTCGACCTCGTCGGCGACGTCCTCGACCTCGCCCGCCTCGAGGCCCGCGCCCTGCCGCTCTCGCCCGCCCCCGTCGACCCCGGCACGGTGATCGCCGAGGTCACCGACCTGCTCGCGCCGCTCGCCGCCGAGCGCGGGATCACCCTGCGCCTAACTCCCGACAATTCAAGCGAGCACGCCGATAGGGGGTGCGACGGGGTCTACTGCGACCGGCGCCGGCTGCGACAGGTGCTCATCAACCTCGTGACCAACGGGATCCGCCACAACCACGTGCGCGGGTGGGTCGAGGTCACCGCGCACGAGGACGACGAGGACGTGGTGCTCGCCGTCCGGGACGGCGGACCCGGGATCGCGCCGGCGCTGATGGACCGGCTCTTCGTGCCGTTCGACCAGCTCGGCGTGGACGCCGGCGGCTCCGGACTGGGGCTGGCCCTCGTCCGCGGGCTGGTCGAGGCCATGTCGGGCACGGTGGGCGTGTCGAGCACCCCGGGCGAGGGGACCACGGTCACCGTGCGGCTCCCGGCCGCCGTCGATGCGGTCGCCGGTGTGGCGGGCGTACGTTCGGGTGGTGGGTGATCCAATGCAGACAGCTGACGTCGTGCGTCTGCTCGCCGCCCGGGGCGAGGCGCTGGACGCGTTGCTGGCGCGTGCGGGCCGTCGTCGGGACGAGCACCTGGTCCACGAGGGCCGCCCGGGCGTCGTGACCTACAGCCCCAAGGTCTTCGTGCCGCTCACGCGGCTGTGCCGCGACCGCTGCCACTACTGCACGTTCGCGACGGTCCCGGGCCGGGTGCCGGCGGCCTACCTGGAGCTCGACGAGGTCCTCGAGATCGCCCGCGCCGGGGCCGACCAGGGCTGCACCGAGGTGCTGTTCACCCTCGGCGACCGGCCGGAGGCCCGGTGGCGCGCGGCGGGCGACTGGCTCGCCGCCCGCGGCTACACCTCCACCATCGACTACGTCCGGGCCGCCGCGCAGGCGGTGCTCGACGAGACCGGCCTGCTGCCCCACCTCAACCCCGGGGTGATGACGCCCGACGAGCTGGCCGTGCTGCGGCCGGTCGCGCCGTCGATGGGCATGATGCTGGAGTCGACCTCGACGCTGCTGATCGAGCCCGGCGGCGCCCACTTCGGCTCGCCCGACAAGGACCCGGCCGTGCGGCTCGCGGCGATCGCCGACGCCGGGCGGGCCCGGGTGCCGTTCACCACCGGCATCCTCGTCGGGATCGGGGAGTCGCTGCGCGACCGGGCCGAGTCGCTGCTCGCCCTGGCCCGGCTCGCGGCCGAGTACGGGCACCTCCAGGAGGTCATCGTCCAGAACTTCCGCGCGAAGCCGGACACCGCGATGCGCGGGGAGCCGGACGCGGAGTTCGACGAGTTCGTCGCGACGGTGGCGGTGGCGCGCCTGCTCATGCCGCTCGGCGTGACCGTGCAGGCGCCGCCGAACCTCGCGGGCGAGCTGGGCGACGCCGCCGACGCGGCCGACGACCAGGCGCTGCTGCTGCGCGCCGGGATCGACGACTGGGGCGGCGTCTCGCCGGTCACCCCCGACCACGTGAACCCCGAACGCCCCTGGCCGGGCCTCGACGCACTGGCCGAGGTGACCGCCCGTGCCGGCTTCGCGCTGCGCCCGCGGCTCACCGTCTACCCGCGCTACCAGCGCGAACCCGGCTGGATCGACCCGGCCGTGGCACCCGTCGTCGGGAAGCTGGCGGACGCGGACGGATTGGTCGCCCCGCGGTGACCTCGTGGCTGCAGGCCGCGCGGGACGACCCCGCGGGCCTTCCCGACGACGGGTACACCGCGCTGCTGGGTGCCGACGGCGACGAGCTCGAGGAGCTCTGCGCCCTGGCCGACACCGTCCGGCGTCGGACGGTCGGCGACGACCTGACCGTCGTCGTCAACCGCAACCTCGACCCGGCCCTCGTGGCCAAGCCGGAGCACCTCGACGCCCTCGTCGACGAGGCGTGGTCGCTGGGGGCCACCGAGGTGTGCCTGCAGGGCCCGTTGCCGGACGAGGCGGGGCCGGACGCGGCGGTCGAGCTCGTCGGGCGCATCACCGCGCGGGCGCCGCTGCACGTCCACGCGTTCCGGCCCGCCGAGGTCGAGGCCGCGGCCGCGCGCCGCGGGTCGTCCCCGGAGGCGTTCCTGACGGCGGCCCGCGCGGCCGGCCTGGGCTCGGTGCCGGGCACCGCCGCCCGCATCCTCGACGACCGGGTGCGGGCGGCGCTCACGGGCGGCACCGACATCCCCGCCGCCCGCTGGACCGAGCTGGTCCGCACCGCGCACCGGGTCGGGCTGCGCTCGACCGCGACGATCGTCTACGGGCACGTCGAGACCCCCGCGCAGCAGGTCGCACACCTGCGGGCGCTGGCGACGATCCAGGACCGGGCGCGCGCAGCGACGGGGGACAGGACGCAGACCGGCGGCTTCACCGAGCTCATCGCGATGCCGCTCGTGGACGTGCCGCCCGGGCTGGACGCGCGCGGGGCGACGCCACGCGAGACGCGGGCGCTGCACGCCGTCGCCCGGCTGCTGCTGACCGGCCGGATCGACCACGTCCAGGCGGCGTGGCCGAAGCTCGACCGCGACACCGTGCTCGCCGTCCTGCGCGGTGGCGCGGACGATCTCGGCGGGCTGCTGCTCGACGGTGCGCTCGACCCCGGTGCGGGTCCCGAGGCGGGCCGGGTCCTCGCCGTCGCCGACGTGCACGCGATCGCGGCCGAGCTGGGCCGACCGGTGCGGCAGCGCACGACGCTCTACGGCGAGGTGGAGCCGGGGCGGGTGACGGTGGCGTGAGCGGCACGACCGACGTCGAGGTGGCGATCGTCGGCGCGGGGTTCGCGGGCCTCGGGCTCGCGATCCGGCTGCGCCGGCAGGGACACCGTGACTTCCTGCTGCTCGAGCGGGCCGACGACGTCGGCGGCACCTGGCGTGACAACCGGTATCCCGGGGTGGCCTGCGACGTCCCGTCGCACCTGTACTCGTTCTCCTTCCGGCCCGCGCCGGACTGGTCGCGGGTCTACGCGCCGGGGGCGGAGATCCAGCAGTACCTGCGGACGGCCGCCGTCGAGGAGGGCGTGGCGGGGCACGTGCGGTTCGGCGCCGAGATGCGCGAGGCCCGCTGGACCGGCCGAGGCTGGGAGCTGCGCACCGACGCCGGCACGGTGCGGGCGCGGGTGCTGGTCCTCGCGGCGGGCCGGCTCACCGAGCCGCGGGTGCCGGCCGTCCCGGGGCTGGACACGTTCGACGGACCGGTCGTGCACACCGCCCGGTGGGACCCGGCCACGCCGGTCGACGGGCAGCGCGTCGGGGTCGTCGGGACGGGCGCGTCGGCGGCGCAGATCGTGCCGCAGCTGGCCGATCGGGCGCGCGAGCTCGTCGTCCTGCAGCGGACCCCGACCTGGGTGGTGCCGCGGGGCGACCGTGCCTACACCGCCGAGGAGCGGGCCCGCTTCACCCGCGACCCGCTGGCCGCCCGCCGGCACCGGGAGGACATCTTCGACGAGGCCGAGCGCGGCATCGCGGCGCGGCGGCGGCTGCGGCCGGCGATCGACGAGCTGCGCGCCCGCGCCCGGGCGCACCTCGAGGCGCAGGTCGGCGACCCGGACCTGCGCCGCCGGCTGTCGCCGGGCTACGAGATCGGCTGCAAGCGCATCGTGCTGTCCGACGAGCTGTACCCGGCCCTCGACCGGCCGCACGTGACGGTGGAGGACTCGGCGCTCGTCGCGGTGGAGGGCTCGACGGCCGTCGCCGGCTCGGGGCGGCGGCACGACCTCGACGTCCTCGTGCTCGCGACCGGGTTCCACAGCACCCGCCAGCCCTACGCCGAGCGGGTGCACGGGCGGACCGCGACGCTCGCCCGGCACTGGTCGGACGGGATGAGCGCCTACGCCTCCACCGCCGTGCACGGGTTCCCCAACATGTTCGTGCTCGACGGTCCCAACGCGAGCCTCGGGCACAACTCCGCCGTCTACATGATCGAGACCCAGATCGACTACGTGCTCGGCGCCCTGGCCCATCTCGACACGGCCCGTGGCCCGCTGGAGGTGTCCGCGGCGGCGGAGCGGGCCTACGTGCGCGACGTCGACCGGGCCGCCCGGGACACCGTGTGGCTGCGCGGCGGGTGCCGCAGCTGGTACGTCGACGAGGCGAGCGGACGGCTCACCCTGCTGTGGCCGGGATCGGCGCGTTCGTTCCGGGAACGTAACGCGGAGTTCGACCCGCGCCCCTATCTCGGTACCGCGGGGGCGGCGTCGGCGTGACCGTCCGCCCCGCGGGGTAGGACCTCTCCCGAACTGCAGAGTCGGGGAGACGAGGCGGTCGATGACCACGATGTACGGCACGGCGGAGCCGGCGCCGAAGACGAAGTTCGAGCAGATCCGGGAGCAGCACCCGTGGCTGGACCACCTGGTCCGCGCCGCGACGCGGTACACGGAGAAGCACGGTGACCACTACGCCGCGGCGATCACGTTCTTCTCGATCCTCGCGTTGGTGCCGCTGCTGATGGTCGCGTTCGCGGCCCTGGCGTTCGTCCTGGTCAACAACCAGGCCCTGCTCGACCGGTTCTCGACCGGTATCACGCAGGCGGCCCCGCCCGGGCTCGGCGACCTGCTGAACTCGGTGATCAAGCAGGCGATCGAGCAGCGCAACGCGGTCGGGATCATCGGTCTGCTCGGTGCGCTCTTCTCCGGGCTCGGCTGGATGGGGAACCTGCGCGAGGCCCTGTCCGAGCAGTGGGACCAGCGGGGCGAGCCGCCGACGGTCGTCAAGCGGTACGCCGGGGACCTGGTCGCCATGATCGGGCTCGGGCTGGCGCTCGCGGTCTCCTTCGCGGTGACCGCGATCGCCACCGGCGCCTCGAACGCGGTCGCCGAGTTCCTCGGGCTGGCCGACCAGACCTGGGTGAAGGTGGTGCTGTTCCTCGCCGGGGTCGCGGTGACCCTCGTGGCGAACTGGCTGGTCTTCCTCTGGGTGATCGCCCGCCTGCCCCGCGAGCCGGTCACGCTGCGCTCGGCGGGCCGGGCCGCGATCCTCGCCTCGGTGGGGTTCGTGATCCTGCAGCAGGTCATGGCCGTGTACATCGCGAGCGTCACGAACTCGCCCGCCGGTGCCGCGTTCGGCCCGATCATCGGTCTGCTCGTGTTCGTCAACTTCGTCTCGCGCTTCATCCTCTTCGTCACCGCCTGGGCGGCGACGCTCAAGGAGAACGAGCGCGAGGAGATCCCCGAGCCCGCTCCGGTGATCGTCCGCCCGGCGGTGACGGTCGCGCGCGGCCCCGGGGCCCGGACGACGGCGGGTCTGCTCGGCGCCGGGGCCGTGCTCGGCGCGGTACTCGGGGTCAACGGGATGCGGCGCACCCGGCGCTGATCCGTCCCGGTCCCTGGTGAACGAGCGGCATTTTCGCGCACATAGATGCTGCGAGAGTGCCGTTCGTTCGTGGTGGGGCCGTGGCAGACGGCCGCAGGGGCTACGCCCGGCGGCGGAGCCGCGCGACCAGCACGACCAGGCCGAGCACGATCACCCCGCCGAGCGCGAGCCACGTGCCCCAGCCGGTCCCGCCCGTCGAGGGGGAGTCCGGGGTGTTCGTCGACGCCGCCGGGGACGCGGTGGTGACCGTGGACCCGTCGTCGGGAACGCCGGGGGCACGTTCGGTCAGGCGGCCGACCGAGGCGTCGCGGGGCAGCCCGTAGCCGTAGTCGAGGAGGGCGAGCCCCTGCTCGACCATCGGCACCGGCCGCTGCTCGCCGTGCATGAGCACGACGACGAGGCGGCGACCGCCCCGGTCCTGCGCGCCGATGTAGGTGTGGCGGGCGTCGTCGGTGAACCCGGTCTTGCCGCCGAGCGCACCGGGGTAGCGGAAGATCTTGTTGTCGTTGTCGACCGCGAACGGCGGGGTCGGCCCGAATCCGGGGAACTGGATCTGGCGAGTGCCGACCGCCTGTGCGAAGACCGGCTCCTGCATGCCGAGCCGGAAGATGCTGGCGAGGTCGTAGGCGCTCGAGCTCTGGCCGGGACCGTCGAGGCCGGAGGGCGTGGCAGCCCGGGTGTCCGTGGCCCCGAGCTGCGCCGCGGTCCGGTTCATGAGGTCCACGGTCGCGGGCACCGAGCCGGTGAGGCGGACGGCGAGCGCGTGCGCGGCGTCGTTGCCCGAGGCCATGAGCATGGCGTCGAAGAGCTGCCGCACCGTGTACTGCCCGCCCGGCCCGATCCCGACCCGGGTGCCCTCCTGGTTCGCGTCGTCCTGCGTACCGATGAGGACCTGGTCCATCGGCACCTGCCGGGCGACGAGCAGGCCGGTGAGGGTCTTGAGCAGGGAGGCGGGCCGCAGCCGGGCGTGCGGGACCTTCGCCGCCAGGACGGCGCCGGTGTCGAGGTCGGCGACGACGTAGGACTGCGCGCCCACCTCGGGCGGGGCCGCCGCGCCCGTCGGGGCGACGACGCCGCAGGTACCCATCGGCGCACCACCCACGGGTGAGGTCGGCACCGGGAGCGGGGCGGGATCGGACTCGCCCGGCCGCGGCGCCTCGGAGGCGTCCACCGGCGGCGCGGGACGGTCCACCTGCGGGCAGGCGGCCTGGGTGGGGGAGGCGGACGCCGCGGGTGCGGCCCCGACGAGGGCGAGCGCGGCGACGACCAGGACGAGCACGAGACGGCGGTGCATCGGCTGCCGAGGTTAGCCCGCGACCCGCCGTCGGGAACACCGAAGGGCACCTCCCGGACGGGAGGTGCCCTTCGGTCGGGACGTCGGGCGGGATCAGCCCTCGTCGTCCTCGGGGGCGTGGTCGCCGTTGAGGCTGATCTCGCGGCCGGAGGTGAGCGCGGGCTTGCGGGCCCCGCGACGGGCGGCGGGGCGCGGGGCCGGGCCCTGCTGCTGGCCGCCCGAGCCGAGGATGATCTCGGCGAAGGTCGAGAGCGCCTCGTCGAGCTGCCCCGCCTGGCGCAGCTCGGACTCCTCGTTGGAGCGGTTGACCAGCGCGACGACGGCCTCGTGGTCGGGCCGGTTCACGAGGGTCCCGTCGAGCTTGTCCAGCGACGCCTCGAGCGAGGAGGCGAGCGAGGACACGCGGTCGCGGAGGTTGGTCTCGACGCCGTCGACGCGGGCGCCGAGCCCGGACAGCGACTTCTCGAGGCCGTCCGTGGTGCGGGCGAGGGTGCCCTCGACCCCGTCGATGCGGGAGGCGACGGACTGCTCGACGCCCTCGACGCGGCCGACCAGCGACTGCTCCACGCCTTCGACGCGGCCCCCCAGGCCGTCGAGGCGCCCGGCGAGCTCCTCGAGCCGCCCGGTCAGCTCGCGCGCCGTGGAGCCGGCCTCGCTGCGGGAGGTCTCGGCGTCGGTGCGGGCGGCGTCGCGGGTCGCGGCGAGCTCCTCGGAGAGGGCCCGCGAGGTCTCGGCGAGCGCCCGGGAGGTCTCCTCGACCTGGCCGCGCAGCGACGACTCCACACCCTCGAGGCGCTCACGCACCGGACCGGTGACGGCCGCGGGCATCCCGTCGAGGCGCATCTCGTGCCGGTCGAGGCGGTTGTCGAGGTCGTCGAGGCGCTTGTGCAGCCCCCCGATGCGGTCCTCGAGACCGTCCATGCGGCCGGCGACGCCCTCGAAGCGGCCCGTGACGCCGTCGAGGCGCCCGTCGAGCTGGGCGAACGGCGCCGCGAGCTTGTCGGCGACCCGGTCCACGACGCCCTCGACGAGGCGCGCCAGCGACGAGATCGCCGACTCCTGCGCGTCGAGCTTCGCGACGGTCTCGTCGAGGCGCTCGGCGAGCACGCTCATCTCGGTGCGGTCGGGCACCTCGGCGAGCCGCTTCCGGACGGCGCCGAGCGCGTCGAGCGCCGCGAGCCGGCCGTGGATCTCGTCGAGCGAGTCGAAGATCTGCTGCTGCTCGGAGTCCCTGACCTCGGCGGCCCGGACGAGCATGCTGCGCATCCGATCGAAGGACATGGTCTGGTTGGTGTCGATCACAGGGCCCACTCCTCCGGGGACGGCCAACTCTGCCGACGACGCACGGTCGATCTCGACATCGGTCATCGCCAGGGAGGCTAACGAGGACGCGTGACCCGTTCGGACGCGCCCCTACCAGCAGGAGGGCGGCGTCGCCCCGTGCGCCACTCGGGTCACGGGTGACGCAGCCGCCCCAGCAGTCGGTCCTCCAGGGCCCGCCACGACGCCGCCTCGCGGGAGAACGGCGGTGAGGGCGTGAGCCGGTTCGGGTCCGGGCGCAGCACGAAGGACACCAGCCAGCCGAGCGCCTCGGACGCCGCGAGCGACTCCCGGGTGTCGGTGTCGCCCGCCCAGTCCGCGGCGTCGAGCAGCAGCTCGACGGCGAGCTCGAGCTGGGTCGGGTCCACGGCCTCCGGGCCCTCGAGGAGGTCCTCGCCGAGTCCGACGAACACGTAGCGGTTCTCCGGGGCGACCTCGACCTCGAGGTCACCGCCCACCGCCGCCGTCATGACCTCGGACCAGGTGGAGACCTCCGCGAGGTCGTGGCCCTCGGCGCCCTCGCCCGCGATCCACGACCGCAACGCGCGGCTGCTCGTGAACACGTCGATGCGCCCGCCCCGCCCGAGGAAGACCGGCTCGTCGTCGAGGAAGCAGCGCAGGGTGAACACCTCGCCCTCGGCGGAGAGGATCGAGATCGGGTCGATCCCGATCTCCTCCCAGAAGCCCGGCTCGGGCTCCTCGGCCTCGTCGACGAGGTCGCTGCGCACCGACTCGCCCGCCGTGTCGGTACGCAGCTCCTCGGGGGCGTCGGCGAGCGGGCCGTCGACCGCGGAGTCCTGCGGGTCGGCGACGACGGCCTCGGGGTCGGCCGGATGGTTCTCGGCGTCCCCGGCGCTGCCGGAGTCGGCGGCCCCGTCGTTCTCGTCGTCGTCCGCGGGGGCCGGTGCCGGCGTGGCGGTGGCGCGCAGCTTCGCGGCCAGCTCGACGTCGACCTCCGGGATCGTGACGAGCGCGTCCAGGGCGTCCACGACCTCGTCCCAGCGCTCGGCGACGACGTCCGCGAGCTCGGCCCACAGCGCCTGTCCCTCGCGCGTCGCGAAGGCCGGGAGGCCGCCGTGCAGCGCCGCGAAGGCCGGCGTGGAGTCGAGGATCGCGGTGACGGCCTCGAGGTCGCAGACGTCGGCCAGCGAGCGGGTGATCTCGGTGATCTCGGCGAGGTCGTCGACCGACCAGGTGTCGGGGTCCTCCGCGACGAGCTCCGGCACCCCGACGACGTCGTAGCGCTGGATCTCCTCCGGCGTCAGCTCGTCGACCGAGAGGCCGCCGACGACGGGCCACGCCGGATGGTCGGCGAGGTCGTGGTCGAGGCCGTCGGCGTCGCTGGTGCGGATCCACGCGGCGAGGTCGGCGGCGTCGGCGAAGGCGAAGACGTGGTCGTCGTCGCCGAGGAACGCCTCCCACTCCTCGCCGTCCTCCCGCCAGCGCGGCGCCCAGAGGGTGACCAGATCCCCGCCCGTCAGCGCGAGGGTGATGGGGACGATGTCCTGGGCCACGGTCGGCCTCCGGCTCTGCTGCGGGGTGATCACGTGCGGCGGCCACCCTAGGGGCCCGGGCGTGACCAGGCCGTTCGGGGCCGTCGGGTTCCCTGGGTCGGGGCACTCTGTCAGGGTGCGGACGGTGGACCTGCTGCGGACGCCGGACGACCGTTTCACCGATCTCGTGGGGTTCGACCTCGCCCCCCGCTACGTCGAGGTCGCCGATCCCGACGGGTCGGGGCGGATTCGTGTCGCCACCTACCGGGTCGGGCCCGAGGGCCCCGGCCCCACGGTGCTCCTGCTGCACGGCGAGCCCACGTGGTCCTACCTCTACCGGTCGGTGCTGGACACCCTCGGCGCCGCGGACGTCCCCGCCGTCGCGGTGGACCTCGTGGGGTTCGGCCGTTCCGACAAGCCCGCGGCGGTCACCGACCACACGTACGCGCGGCATGTGGCGTGGGTGCGGGAGGCCGTGTTCGACGCGCTCGGCCTCGACGACCTCGTGCTGGTCGGGCAGGACTGGGGCGGGCTGATCGGTCT
Source organism: Actinomycetospora sp. NBRC 106378 (assembly GCF_030269685.1). Lineage (GTDB taxonomy): Bacteria > Actinomycetota > Actinomycetes > Mycobacteriales > Pseudonocardiaceae > Actinomycetospora. Next base: position 281,093 of record NZ_BSTT01000001.1, on the reverse strand, counting down.
GCGGCTGGTGGCGGAGGCCCCCGACCGGTTCCGGGCGGTCGTGGCCGCCAACACCGGCCTGCCGACCGGGGACCACGACATGCCGGAGCCGTGGTGGCGCTTCCGGCACGCGATGGAGAAGGCCGACGTCCTCGACGTCGGCCGCTTCGTCGCGTCGGGCTGCGCGCGCGGGCTGGGCCCGGCGGAGCGCGCTGCCTACGACGCGCCGTTCCCCGACGACTCCTCCACCGCCGGGCCCCGCGCCATGCCGCTGCTCGTGCCGACCCGACCCGACGACCCGGAGACCGCCGCCAACCGCACGGCATGGGAGGCCCTCGGGCGGTTCACCCGGCCCTTCCTCGTGGCCTTCTCCGACGGTGACCCGATCACCGGACCCATGGCCCCCGCGCTGCGGGCCCACGTGCCGGGCGCGGCGGGCCTGGACCACCCGGTGCTCCGCGGGGCCGGCCACTTCCTCCAGGAGGACGCCGGTAGCGAACTCGGGTCGGTCGTGGTGGAGCTGGTCCGTCAGGTCGCTCGTTAGTGCGATCGGACCAGTTCTTGAGCCCGTGCAGCGAGGAACCCTCGAACGAATGAAGTAACCCCGAGGCCCGTGACCCGTCTTCCGTTCCCCGCGTTGGTCGCTCTGTGATGGCGCGGACCCTCGACCGAGGGGCCCGTGGACACCTCGAATTCCATGGGGGAATGAACGTGTCGATGTTCCGCAAGACGGTGCTGGCCACGGCGATCATCGGTGCCGGCCTCGGCTCCATGACGGGTGCGGCCTTCGCCGGAGACGACCCGGGCGACGGTGGGCACCACCACGGCGGCCACAGCAGCAACTGGAGCGACCCGTCCTCGGGTGGCGGCTGCAGCAACACGGTGGGCGCCGACGCCAAGAACGGCTCGGGCGACTCCCTGGGCGACACCACCGGTGGCGACCAGGACCTGTCGGCCTCCAACCTGTGCCACATCCTCACCGGCAACGAGATCCTGTCGAACAACAACGTCTCGACGCTCGGGTCGAGCATCGTGAACGGTGACACCCTCACCAGCACGCTGACCCGCACCAGCGCCGACACCTCGAACACCCAGACCACCACCGGCGTCCCGGCGACGTAGTCCGGGCACCTCGACTGCGGGTAGGCAGTCACCGGCCCCATCGGGCCGCGCTCGACCCGACCGACCCACGGGCCGGCACCTCGAGGGACTCACGTCCCACGGGGTGCCGGCCCGTCGTCGTGTGTGGGTGCACCCGGGTCGTTGCTCTGAGCGAGTGAATGTGTGGCGCGGATTCCCTGCTCAGGCCTCGATCGTGGACTGCCTCGTCACTCCTCTCGTCATCTGGCCGTGACCTTCACTCGATCGAGGCGTTGAAGTCCCCGAGTCGTGACGCGTGACCGCGCCGCGACGCACGGTGCGCGTCCGTCGGACCGCGTACGTGTCAGACGACCAGGGGAGAGACCAGCGTGTCCACGTTCCGCAAGACCGTCCTGACCACCGCCATCATCGGCGCGGGCCTCGCGTCCACGGCCGGCTCGGCCTTCGCGACGGACTGCAGCCACGACAGCCACGGCCACAAGTCGCACGACTCGCACAGCTCGTCCTCGGTCAAGGACAGCTGCATCAGCGGCTCGGGCAGCGGCTCGAAGAACGCCGAGGGCGGCCTGCTCTCGATCGCGTCCGTCGCCGACGCCCCGATCAGCTCGAACATCTGCAACGTGCTGAACAACAACCTCAACGGCAACCTGAGCAACAACAACATCGCGCTGCTCGGCGACGCCGGCTCGCTCCCGACGCTCCCGATCGGCTGAGCGAACCCCTCCTGACGACCGCCCGGCGCCCCCCGAGCGCCGGGTCCTGCCTAGGCCGTGTCTGGGCACAACGAATCGTCATCGCGGGCCGGAGACGCCTCGTGCTCTGGCCCGCGGCGGGTCCCCCACCGCCGGTTCCTCGCGAGCAGGAGTATCAGCGTGTCCATGTTCCGCAAGACCGTGCTGACGTCCGCCATCATCGGCGCCGGCCTCGTCACCTCCGCCGGTGCCGCCTTCGCCGGTGACGCTCCCTCCGGAGGGCACCACCACTCCGGCCACTCGAGCCACCACCACGGCACCGACGTCGACAACAGCTGCCTCAGCGGCGCGGGCTCCGGCAGCAAGAACGCCGAGGGCGCGCTCGCCGTCGCCAGCGTCCTCGACGCGCCGATCAGCTCGAACGTCTGCAACGTGCTGAACGGCAACGGCAACGGCAACGGGAGCAACAACACGCTCTCCGTCGGCGGTCTCCTGGGCGGCACCAGTGCCCCGACGGAGGCTTCCGCGGTCCCGGAGTCCGCCTCGGCCGCGCCGGCCACCCAGGCCGCGCCCGCCGCCCCCGCCGCCTCCGCGCAGGCGACCCCGGCGGCCACGCCGTCGACCTCCACGGTGCAGCCGATCCAGTCGTAGGCGCCCCACGCACGACGACGGCCGGTCCGGAGCTCCCCGCTCCGGGTCGGCCGTTTCGTCGTTCCCGGGCCCCGACGGCGTGCGAGGGTCACGCCAGGCAGGCCGGAGGGGCGTCGAAGGCTGCCTGACGTGACTCTCGCGGCGGAGGCGGGGTGCGAACCCGGCCTGACGGCGCGGCACCCGGCTGCCGGCGGATTCACCTGAAGATCCCGGAAGGGTGACGCACTGTCATCGCGGCCACCATCACCTCTCGGTCGACGAGGCACATCCTCGGTACATCGCCGCAGGTCAGAGCAATGTATCGCCACGAACGGGGGAACGTCGTGACGGAGCCGTGACCTTGCTTCGTCTCCTCGCGTTGAGCGGACTGTGACCGACCGGCGCGGAGCACGGATTCCCGCCGGACACAGAAGTCCTAGATTCGGGGGAATCTGACATGCAGATGTTCCGCAAGGCCGCCGTCGCCACCGTCATCCTGGGCGCCGGGCTCGCCTCCACCGCCGGTGTCGCCATGGCCAACGAGCACCACGACGCGGGCAAGGGTTGCTCCAACACCCTCGCGGCGAAGAACTCGAACGGCGCCGACCGCACCCTGGGCGACACCACCGGTGGGGACCAGGACCTGTCCGGCAGCAACGTCTGCGACATCCTGAACGGCAACAAGATCCTCAGCGGCAACAACGCCGCCACGGGCGCGAGCGCGATCCGCAACGGCGACGACACCACGCGGACCGACACGCGGACCTCGAACACGAGCTCCAACATCGTCACGGACCTGCTGGGCCTCTGATCGACATCACCGCACGGTGACGGGCCGGATCCTCGCGCGCTGCCCCGGGAGTTCCCGGGGTATCAGCTCCCCAGCGCGCGAGGATCCGGCCCTTTCGTCTGTCGTCACCTGATCGGTGCACATTCCGACATCGTGGTGATATCGCGCCGTCGTGCGGCGATGTCCCTGATGAGACACCGCCCCGGAGAGGGGCGGTGCACACATCGGAATCGTGGGGGAATCGTCATGAAGAACGTCCTGGGTCGCGCCGCCGTGGCCGCTGCCGTCGTCGGGGTCGGAATCGCGTCGACGGGCGGAATGGCGAGTGCCGCGCCGTCGAACTCCTGCTCCAACTCGGTCTCGGCGACGTCGAAGACGAGTGCCGGGCGCACGCTGGGCGACACCACCGGCGGATCCCAGAACATCTCCGTGTCGAACTCCTGTCACAACGGGAACGGCAACGTCATCGGCAGCGGGAACAACATCGCGTCGGGTGGCAGCAGCATTCGCAACGGGAACCAGACCACCATCACCAGGACGGTCACGCGGACGACGAGCTTCGACGCGTTCTTCGGCCCCGGCTTCCCCTTCAACTGATCGACCGACCCGACGGCCGGCGCCCATCACGGGTGCCGGCCGTTTCGTCGTGTCGGGCACCTCCATTGGGCGAAGGTCGGGGGCTGCACGTCACGGCCATGTCCGGGAATGCGTTGGACCTGTCGAGGAAGCACATCCGACCGATCCACGGGGGAATCACATGTCCGTCTTCCGCAAGACCGTTCTCGCCAGCGCCATCCTGGGTGCCGGGCTCGCCTCCACCGCCGGTGTGGCGACCGCCCACGAGCACCACGACGGGGGTGGCTGCTCCAACGGGGTCGCCGCGAAGAACGCCAACGGGGCCGACCGCACCCTGGGCGACACCACCGGGGGCGACCAGGACCTCTCCGCGTCGAACACCTGCGACATCCTCAACGGCAACCGCGTGCTGAGCGACAACAACGCCGCCACGGGCGCCAGCTCGATCCGCAACGGCGACGACACCACGGTGACCCGGACCCGGACGACGTCCGACGACAGCACCACGACGACGACCACGGGCTGAGCTCCGCACCACCGCGCCCCGGGCCGGTGTCCGCTCCCGTGACCGGGGGTCGGACACCGGCCCGTCGTCGTTCCGGGGCACCGTACGGAATGTGTTCGGAAAAAGCGTCCGGTAATTGCTCCGGCCGTGGTCCCGCCATGGAGGCATTTCACGAACGGGCGAACGTCGTGATGGATCCGTGACCCGTGACTGGGCTGTCCGTTGACGTCGACGTGGCCGGTCATGCGAGGCATGCAACGGCGACGAAGACCGACGACAACTATTCGGGGGAATACGACATGTCGATGCTGCGCAAGACCGTTCTCACCACCGTCATCATCGGTGCCGGCCTGGGCTCGATGTCCGGTGCCGCGCTCGCGTGGGACCACCACGACGGCGGGTCCAAGGGCTGCTCGAACGACATCGCGGGCAAGAGCGAGAACGGCGCGGGCCGCACGCTGGGCGACACCGACGGTGGCGACCAGACGTTCGACGCCAGCAACGTCTGCGACATCTTCAACGGCAACTCGATCGGGAGCGACAACAACGCCGCCACCGGTGGCTCCGCGATCCGCAACGGTGACGACCGCACCGACACCCGGACCTCGACGTCGACCTCCGAGAGCAACTCGAACACCACGATCCCGGTGCTCGGCCCGATCCTCGGCGTCTGATCGTCGCGATTCCGCCCGTCCCGTCCGTCCCGCTCCCCAGAAGGACCGCCATGCTTCGCAAGACCCTCATCACGACCGCGATCCTCGGTGCCGGTCTCGGCTCGATCACCGGCCTCGCGTCGGCCCACGAGTCGGGCCACGCCGCCAAGGGCTGCTCGAACACCGCCGAGGCGGCCGCGAAGAACTCCTCGGGTGACTCGCTCGGTGACACCACCGGCAGCCCGCAGTCGCTCGACGTGAGCAACACCTGCGACATCCTCAACGGCAACGAGGTCCTCAGCGGCAACAACGTGTCGAGCGGCCTGAGCTCGATCGTCAACGGCGACACCCGGACCGACACGCGGACGTCGAACGACACCGACACCCGCAACGAGTCGACCACCCTCCCGGCCGCCGGCTAGTTCCCACCTCGGACGGGTGCGTCTCGTCCGGAGTCGGAGGGTGGGCCGCCCTCGGCCGGCCCACCCCGCTCCCCTCCACCGCGGGTGCCCGACACCTGCAACTCCGTTCGACCCGCCCGGTCATCGCCGGGTGTCCCCGTTCCGGCCAAGACGGCCGCCCCTCCCAGGGAGAACTCATGTCCATGCTGCGCAAGGTCGTCGTCTCGACCGCCATCGTCGGTGCCGGTCTCGGCTCGCTCGCCGGGATCGCCTCCGCCCACGAGTCGGGTCACGCCGCCGCCCAGGGCTGCTCGAACACGATCAAGGGTGCCAGCGAGAACGGTGCCGGCCGCACCCTCGGTGACACCACCGGCGGCGACCAGGACTTCTCGGCCAGCAACCTCTGCGACATCGCGAACGGCAACAAGATCCTCTCGGGGAACAACGTCGCGACCCTCGGCAGCAGCATCATCAACGGCGACACCACGACGCGGACGTCCAACACCTCGTCGACGACCTCCATCACGGACATCCTCACCGGGCTCCTGCCCGTCTGAGTCCGACCCGTGCCGCGCAGCCGGTGCCCGCTCCTCACGTCCGAGGAGGGGGCACCGGCTGTTCGTCGTCCCGGGGTCCGTGCACCGGCAGCGCGTCCACCCACGGGTCGGCCGGCCCGTCCCAGTCCCACCGCCGCATCTGGGCCCGGCTGCGCCGGCTCGAGAGCCCGCGGTAGAGCTCGTAGAGGTCGACCCGCAGCACGCTGCGCACCGCGTCGGCGGCGTGGTCGTCGGGTGAGCGCCACTCGGTCCCGCCGGCGCGCACCACGAGCGTCTCCCGCCCCCGGATGCCCTTCACCACCTGACGCACCAGCACCGACGCCGACGAGGCCCACCCGTCCCACGGGGGCTGCGGTGCTCCGAGGGCCTCGACGAGATCGCCCTCGTGGACGAGCAGGTCCCCGAGCACGCTGATCGGCACCCGGCGTTCGTCCAGGGCGTCGGACATCGCGCCGAGCCGGCCCTCCCACTCGGCGAGCAGGGTCGTGACGTCGAGCCCGGTGCGGTCCCGCACGTGCACCGCGGTCCAGTCGGGGCCGGCCCCGACGGTCCGGCGGACGGCGACGTCCGCGGCGGTCCCGACGAGGTGGGCGAGCAGGTCACGCACGGTCCACCCCGGACACGCGGGCACCGGCCACGCCGATCTGTCGTCGGGAAGGCCCGAGACGAGCTCGACGACGCGGGCGTGACCGGAACGATAGACGTCGGCGACCACGGCCCCAGGGTCCCAGACGACGGGTCCGGCTAGGTTTCCCGGCCATGCTGCTCGTCGTGGACCATCCGCTCGCGCGCGTGCGTCTGACCGCCCTGCGCGACGCCCGCACCGACCGCGCCGCGTTCCGCGCCGCCGTCCGCGACCTCACGACGATGCTCGTCTACGAGGCGCTGCGCGACGCGCCGGTCTCCGACACCCGCGTCACGACGCCGGTCGCCGACACCGTCGGCGCCGCCCTCGCCGCACCGCCGGTCCTCGTGCCGGTGCTGCGGGCCGGTCTGGGCATGGCCGAGGCCGCGCACGCGCAGGTGCCGGGCGCGCTCATGGGCTTCGTCGGGGTGGCCCGCGACGAGGAGACGCTGCAGCCGACGCCGTACATGGAGTCGCTGCCGGGCGACCTCGCCGGCCGCCCGGTCTTCGTGCTCGACCCGATGCTCGCCACCGGCGGCTCGATGGCGCACACCATCGACCTGCTCGCCGCGCGCGGGGCCGACGACGTGACCGCGGTGTGCGTCGTGGCGGCCCCCGAGGGGGTCGAGCGGCTCCGGGCCGACCACCCGGGCGTCCGCGTGGTCACCGCCACGGTGGACGAGCGGCTCAACGAGCACGGCTACATCGTGCCGGGCCTCGGCGACGCGGGGGACCGGCAGTTCGGGGCGATGTAGGCCCGGTGGCGCGCACCGGGAGAATGGACACATGAGCGAGTCCGTGCTGACCGCCGTCGCGTGGCCCTACGCGAACGGCCCCCGGCACATCGGCCACGTGTCCGGCTTCGGTGTGCCCTCCGACGTGTTCTCCCGCTACCAGCGGATGGTCGGCAACCGGGTGCTCATGGTGTCGGGCACCGACGAGCACGGCACGCCGATCCAGGTGCAGGCCGACGCCGAGGGGACCTCCCCGCGCGAGCTGGTCGACCGCTACTCGCGGGTGATCCAGGACGACCTGGTGGGCCTCGGCCTGTCCTACGACCTGTTCACCCGCACCTCGACCGACAACCACCACCGCGTCGTGCAGGGGATGTTCGAGGCCCTCTGGAAGAACGGCTACGTGTTCGGGGAGAAGACCCTCGGCGCGATCAGCCCGTCGACCGGGCGGACGCTGCCCGACCGCTACATCGAGGGCACCTGCCCGATCTGCGGCTACCCGAGCGCCCGCGGCGACCAGTGCGACAACTGCGGCAACCAGCTCGACCCGGCGGACCTGAAGAACCCGCGGAGCCGGATCAACGGCGAGGTGCCGGAGTTCCGCGAGACCGAGCACCTCATGCTCGACCTCCCCGCGTTCTCCGAGTCGCTCGCCGGCTGGCTCGACACGCGGCGCAACTGGCGGCCGAACGTCCTCAACTTCAGCCGCAATCTGCTCCAGGACCTGCGTCCCCGCGCGATCACCCGCGACCTCGACTGGGGCGTGAAGATCCCGCTCGACGGCTGGCGGGACGCGCCGATGAAGCGGTTCTACGTCTGGTTCGACGCGGTGATCGGCTACCTGTCGGCGTCCGTGGAGTGGGCCGAGCGCTCCGGGCGCCCGGACGCCTGGCAGGAGTGGTGGTGCGACCCGCAGGCCAGCGCCTACTACTTCATGGGCAAGGACAACATCGTCTTCCACTCCCTCATCTGGCCCGCCCTGCTGCTCGGGCAGAACGGGGCGGGGGACAAGGGGGGCGAGCCGGGCGCCTTCGGCACGCTCAACCTCCCGACGGAGGTCGTCTCCAGCGAGTTCCTGACGATGTCCGGGTCCAAGTTCTCGACGAGCCGCGGCACCGTCATCTACGTCGGGGACTTCCTGCGCGAGTTCGGGCCCGACGCGCTGCGCTACTTCATCGCCGTGGCCGGCCCGGAGAACCAGGACACCGACTTCACCTGGGACGAGTTCGTCCGCCGCACGAACTTCGAGCTCGCCAACGAGTGGGGCAACCTCGTCAACCGCTCGGTCTCGATGGCGGCGAAGAACGTCGGCGCGGTGCCGGAGCCGACCCGCCCGGAGGCCGCCGACGCCGAACTGCTCGGGCAGGCCCGCGCGGCCTTCACCACGGTCGGCGCGCACCTGCAGCGGTCCCGGTTCAAGCAGGCCGTCTCCGAGGCGATGCGGGTGGTGGGCGCGGCGAACGCCTACCTGAGCCACGAGGAGCCCTGGAAGCGCAAGGACGACCCGGAGCGGCGGGACACGATCCTGCACACCGCGCTGCAGGTGGTGCAGGACGCCAACACGCTCCTGACGCCGTTCCTGCCGCACGCCGCGCAGAAGGTCCACGAGGCCCTCGGGGGCACCGGGGTGTGGGCGGCGCAGCCGGAGCGCGTCGAGGGCGACACGACCTCGCTGGGCACCACGCACTCGGTGCTCACCGGCGACTACGCCCACGAGCAGGCGCGCTGGGAGTCGACCCCGATCCCCGTCGGGCGCCCGCTGTCCCGGCCCACCCCGCTGTTCGCGAAGCTCGACCCCGGGCTGGGGGAGACCGGCCCGTCCTGGGCGCCGATCACGCCCGCATGAGCAAGGACAGGACCCCACCGCCCGTCCCGGAACCCATCCCTGGCGGCGTGATCGACGCCCACACCCACCTCGACGCCTGCGGGGCCACCGACCCCGGGACGCTGGGCCAGGTCCTCGACCGCGCCGCCACGGCGGGCGTCACGGCGATGGTGACGACGGCGGACGACCTCGCGTCCGCGCAGTGGGCCGCGTGGGCGGCCGGCACGGATCCGCGGGTGTTCGCCGCCGTGGGGCTGCACCCGACGCGGTCGAACGACCTCACCGACGACGCCCGCGCGGAGCTGGAGCGCCTCACGACGCTGCCCCGCGTGGTCGCCGTGGGGGAGTCCGGCCTCGACGACTACTGGACGACGCGGCGCGAGGACTGCGCGCCGCTGGACGTGCAGCGCGAGGCGTTCGCGTGGCACATCGACCTCGCCAAGCGCCGCGGGCTGCCCCTGGTGGTCCACGACCGCGAGGCCCACGGCGGGATCGTCGACGTGCTCCGCGCCGAGGGCGCCCCGGAGACCGTCGTCTTCCACTGTTTCTCCGGCGGCCCCGAGCTCGCCCGGATCTGCGCCGAGCACGGCTGGCTCATGTCGTTCTCGGGTACGGCGACCTTCCGCAACGCGAACGCCGTCGACCTCCGGGAGGCGGCCGCCCACGCCCCGGCGGACCTCGTGCTGACCGAGACCGACGCCCCGTTCCTGACTCCGCACCCGTTCCGCGGTAGGCCGAACGAGCCGTACGTCATCCCCCACACGGCCCGGGACCTCGCGGAGCTGCGTGACGAGCCCGCGGAGGAGCTCGCCGCGGCGGCCACCCGGAACGCCCAACGGACCTTCCGGCTGGCCGAACAGCCTCAACCGTGACGCTCCGTGGAACGAAGGAGCACGCGGTGACTGCGCTCGTCGTCGTGGGCCTGCCGTTCGGCGCACCACGTTCGTGTCGCCTTGATGGTTCTGACGTCCGAGTCGTTACCGTGCTGTGACTCGCCGGGATGGAACCAACCCCCGGCATCCGGGATGACCCGGAACCTTCCCCAGGGTTCCGGTCACGCAAGGCCCGGATGCGGTTCCTGCCCGGAAGCACGGATGAAGCGGATTCCTCTGTGGCCGTACTGCGCTCCCCCTTCGCGCTGACTGCTGCTCACCCGGCGGCGGTCGCCCGATGAGCACCGACTCGACGCGCACCGCGCTCGCCGACGACACCGGCACCGCCGACACCGGCTGGTTCGACTCCCTCGAGGAGAGCTGGGACGACGGTTGGGACGGGCTCAACGCCGGTACGGCCGAATGGCGCGCCGGTCGGGACGACCGCCGCGCCCCCCGCACGGGTCCGCTCCCCACCTGGGCCGATGACATCACCGGCCCGCTGCCGATCGCGGGGCCGGGCTGGGCAGGCCCCGGCCCCGCGAACGGCACCCTCGCGACCGGGGCGCTCGCCGTCCCGGACCTCGACGAGTGGAACGACCTGGAGACGCGCACCGGGCTGACCGGCTCGGGTGCCGTCACCACGGCGGCGCCCACGCCGGCCGCCGCGCCGGCCGGGCTCGACCCCGAGTCCTACCGCGAGCGCGACCTCACCGACACCGGCCGCTACTCGCTGGCGGTCAAGGGCGCGGTCGCCACGGCGCTCATCGCCGTCGCCGCCGGCGGCAGCACCGCGGTCGCCCTGGACAAGGAGGTCACGGTCACGGTCGACGGCGTCGACCAGGTCGTGCACACCTTCTCGGGCACGGTCGCCGGTGCCCTGGCCTCCGGTGACATCGAGGTCGGCCCGGCCGACCAGATGTCGCCGTCGCCGACCGCGAAGATCGCCGACGGCGACCACCTCGTGGTCAACCACTCCCGCCAGGTCAACCTCGTCGTCGACGGCAAGCCGATGTCGATCACGACGACGGCGACGACCGTCGCGGAGGCCCTCGGCCAGCTGGGGATGCCCACGCAGGCGCTGGCCGCGTCGGCGCCGCTCGGCTCGCTGATCCCGGCCGACGGCATGAACCTCGCGGTCCAGCTGCCGAAGTCGGTGACCTTCACCGACGGCGGCAACGCTCCGCAGCAGCTCCAGACGACCGCCTCGTCGGTCCAGGAGTTCCTGGCCCAGCGCGGTCTGCAGATGGGCCCGCTGGACACGGTCAACGCCGGCGGCCTCGTCAACGGCGCGGCCATCACCGTCGTGCGCAACGCCGTCACGCAGGTGACCGAGACGCAGCCGATCGCGCCGCCGATGCAGACGGTCGACGACCCGACGATGACCGAGGGCCAGACGAAGGTCGACCAGCCCGGTCAGGCCGGCGAGCAGGTCCAGACGTTCACGGTCAACACCACCAACGGCAAGGAGACGGCCCGGACCGCCATGGGCGCGCCGACCGTCACCAAGGCGCCCGTCGGCGGCGTGATGCGGCGCGGCACCAAGTCGGCCGAGCCCGCCATCGGCGACACCAGCAAGTGGGACCGCATCGCGAAGTGCGAGTCCGGCGGCAACTGGTCGATCAACACCGGCAACGGCTACTACGGCGGCATCCAGTTCGACAAGCAGACCTGGAACGCCTACGGCGGCGGGCAGTACGCCTCGCGCCCCGACCTCGCGACCAAGGCCGAGCAGATCGCCGTGGCCGAGAAGGTCCGGGACGACCGTGGCGGCTACGGCGCCTGGCCGGTCTGCGGCAAGAAGTAGTCACCCCCTGGGTGGCGCCCCTCCTGCGTGGCAGGAAAGCGTCGTTGCCGTCATCCAGCGCCAGGGACGTCACATCGTCGAGCGGGCCCCGGGACCACACGGTCCCGGGGCCCGTCCGCGTGACGGGGTCGGGGATCATGGCGGGGTGACTCCCGCTCCCGTCCGACTGCTCGGCGCCGGTGAGATCCGGGGGCTGGCCGCGGAGCTCGGTGTGCGGCCCACCAAGAAGCTCGGCCAGAACTTCGTGCACGACGCCAACACCGTGCGGCGGATCGTGCGGCTGGCGGAGCTCACCGGCGACGACGTGGTCCTCGAGGTCGGCCCCGGCCTGGGGTCGCTGACGCTCGCGCTGCTCGACGAGGCGGCGGCCGTGGTCGCCGTCGAGATCGACCCGGCCCTGGCGGACCGGCTGCCCACGACGGCGGCCGAGCACGCCCCGGAGCGCACCCTGCACGTGGTCGAGGCCGACGCGCTGCGGATCACCGCGGCCGACCTGCCCGTGGCGCCCACGGCCCTCGTCGCGAACCTGCCCTACAACGTGGCCGTCCCGGTGGTGCTCCATCTCCTCGCGGAGCTGCCGGCGCTGCGCCGGGGCCTCGTGATGGTGCAGTCCGAGGTCGCCGACCGCCTCGCCGCCCGGCCGGGGGATTCCGCCTACGGCTCGCCGAGCGTGAAGCTCGCCTGGTACGCCGACGCTCGCCGGGCGGGCCCCGTCCCGCGGGGCGTGTTCTGGCCGGTCCCGGGCGTCGACTCGGCGCTGGTGGCCTTCGAGCGCCGTGCGGAGCCCGACGGGGACCGGCGCGCCACGTTCGCCGTCATCGACGCCGCCTTCGCGCAGCGCCGCAAGGGCCTGCGGGCGGCCCTCGCCGGCTGGGCCGGGTCGCCTGCGGAGGCCGAGCGCCGCCTGCGCGCGGCCGGGATCGACCCGACCACGCGCGGCGAGCAGCTCGACGTCACGCGCTTCGCGGCGCTGGCAGCCGTTCCGTCCTGACATCTCAAGGTGCAGTCGGTCCAGCTCGGCTTCGATGAAGATCGGACCGGGCAACGCTCCGGCGGCGCGGCATTCCATGGCGGCGTGCTCTTGCAAGAGCCCGGCCATCGACGAGTTCGATCGGCTCATCGTCGGCAGCCCGTAGAGAGCGGAGAAACGACGTACTTACCTTGGCGCAACGCCAGGACGTCGGAGCCCGGCCCGCTCAGGAGACGCCATGCGATCCTCATCTACGCTCCCCGGCCGCAGCGTGCCATTGCTGGCCTGGTCCGCAGTCGTTCTGGACGGCTTCGACGTCGTTGCGCTAGCAGTAGTGTTCCCAGTACTTCTGAGAACGAGGGTGTGGGACCTGACGCCGGCGTCGGCGTCCGTCATAGCCACGATCGGTCTCCTCGGCATGGCCGTTGGTGCGATCGCCAGTAGCAGCCTGAGCGCCCGGATCGGGTCCAAGAATGCTCTCATCGCCTCCGTGGTCTGTTTCTCGGTGGGCATGGCGCTCAGTGCGCTGTCCCCCTCGGCGGCGGTCTTCACCATCTTCCGGTTCATCACGGGGGTGGGTCTCGGTGGGTGCTTGCCGATCGGGGTCACCATGGTGGCAGCGCGTCGGTCACAAGATCACAAGAGCAGCAGCGCGACCACGACGATGATGACTGGCTACCCCCTGGGGGGAGTGGTCTGCGCGCTACTCGGGATTCTGATGGTTCCGGCGTTCGGGTGGCGGTCGATCTTCGTCGTCGGAGCCGCTCCGGCGGTTGTGCTCGTCCCGCTGATGATTCGCTACCTCCCGCGGGCAGCCCCGGTCATCGAAGCGACCAACATCAGGATCGAGGAACACGATCATCCCGACCGGGATGCTCTCGCCGGCCTCTTCCGCGGCCGCGGATTGCGCGCGACTCTGGCGTTCTGGGTGGCGAGCTTCATGGGTCTCATGCTCATCTATGGGCTGAACACCTGGCTCCCGCAGATCATGAGCGCCGCCGGCTACTCGTTGGGCAACTCCTTGGGCTTCCTGCTCACCCTCAACCTGGGTGCGATCATCGGGCAGTTCCTGGGGGGTTGGCTCGCTGACCGTCGGGGTGCCCGGCTGGCGAACATCAGCTGGTTCGGGGGCGCGGCCGTTTTCCTTGCGATGTTCGCGCTCCCGCTTCCCAATGTGTTTCTCTATGTACCGCTCTTCCTGGCCGGAATCTTCACCTTCAGCTCGCAATCGCTGACCTATGCTTATACCCAACGGTTCTACCCCGAGCACCTGCGGGCCGCGGGTGTGGGCTGGGCGGCGGGCGTCGGTCGTGTGGGCGCAATGTGCGGACCGCTCCTCGGGGGAGCCTTGCTGACGATTGGCGTCGCCTACCCGTGGGGCTTCTACATCTTCGCCCTGGCGGGCGCGCTCGGGGCGCTCGCGACGTGGTTGGTGCCGAAGGCGTACGCATCTACGCCCAAGCGGAAGGCGGATCGCCAGCGGGCGCTCGAGGCCTCGGAATAGTGCGACCGACGAACTGCCTCCAGTTGGACACTTCGCTGAATCAAGAGCGGACATGCGAACACATGGACGCACGGACCCACTGAGGAGATCGAAATGGCACATCGCCCTATCCGTGTGGCGGTTGTCGGGGCGGGTCTCGGGGGGCTGGCGGCGGCGATAGGACTGCAGCGCGTCGCCGACGTCGAGGTGACGGTGTTCGAGCAGGCTGGGCAGTTGGGCGAGATCGGCGCCGGGGTCGGGCTCGCCCCGAACGGGCAGCGTGTGCTGAACCGCCTGGGGGTTCTCGACGACATCAGGCGCGTAGGAGCGACCTACGACGGTCCGGGCCGCTACATCGACACGGACGGCCGACTGGTGGGGGAGGTCCCGTGGGCCGACTCGTCGGGGCAGTACCAGACGCTGGGCATGCATCGAGCGGACTTCGTCGACGTGATGGTCCGCGCCCTTGCTCCGGAGACGATCCGTGTCGGCCACCGACTCACCGCGATCGACGCGTCCGACGCCGACGTCCGTCTGATGTTCCAGAACGGCGAGAGCAGCGTGTTCGACGCCGTCGTGGGCGCGGACGGCACTCATTCCGTGGTCCGGGAGTCGATGATTCGGACGGAGGACCCCGTCTACTCCGGGTTCATCGCGTATCGCGGCGTACTGGACGCGAAGAACCTGCCCGCGGACTGGCCCATGCGGAACCAGATCTGGATGGGCATGCGGAAACACTTCATGTGCTACCCGATCCGGCAGCGGGAGCAGTTCAACTTCGTAGGATTCGTCCCGAGCAGCAGACCGTTGAGAGAGTCGTGGTCCGCGCGGGGGGACGTCGACGAGCTCGTGGCGGAGTTCGGGCCGGAGTGGGACCCGAATCTGCGCGACTTCATCAGCCGGATCGACGAGACCTTCTGGTGGGGCCTGTACGACCGGGAGCCGCTGAGGAGCTGGTCACGGGGCCGGGTCACGTTGCTGGGCGACGCGGCGCACACGATGCTCCCGCACGCGGGCCAGGGCGTGAACCAGGCTCTGGAGGACGCTGTCGCACTCGCCATCGTGCTCCGCGAGGCGAACGGACCGGCCGCCGTCAGCGAAGCGTTCCGGCGTTATGCCGCGGTGCGGATGCAGCGCACCGCCATCCTGCAGGCCAGTTCCCGGCGGAGCGGGACACAGCTGGCGTCGCAGGCGGAGTTCGAGAACCTCGGGAAACGCGACGCAGAGGTGCGGGCCGGGCGGGACTTCCGCAGGAGCTTCGTCTTCGACTACGACGCTGCAGCTGTGGCCGACAAGACGGTGAACCGCATGCGTCACCAGCAAGAAGGTGGTAGCTCATGACATCGGTCAGCGTCATCGGAACGGGCAAGATGGCCGCCGCCATCACGGAGGTGTTCATCCGGTCGAAGGCGTCGGTGCAGGTTCTCGGACGCAGTCCTGATCCTGGCGGGCCGATTGAGCAGCTCGATGTCGAGCACGCGGTCATCGGTGACGACCTCACGGGGGACGTCGTCGTGCTCGCGGTTCCCTACGAGGCGTTCGGGGACGTCATCGCGCGCTGCGGCGACCAGCTCGACGGGAAGGTCGTCGTCGACATCAGCAACCCCATCGACTTCTCCACCTTCGACGAGTTGGTGGTACCCACGGGCTCTTCGGCGGCCGCCGAGCTCTCGCAGCAGATCCCGACGGCACGCGTCGTCAAGGCGTTCAACACGACGTTCGGCCACACCCTGGTCCACGGCACCGTCGACGGAACACCGACGACCGTGTTGCTCGCCGGGGACGACGTCGACGCGAAGGTCGCGCTGATGGAGGTGGTGGAGGCCGCCGGGATGCGAGCGGTCGACGTCGGACTTCTCCCGCGCGCGAAGGACCTCGAGTCGACGGGGTTCCTGCAGATCACGTTGGCGGCTCTCGCGCAGACCAGCTTCGATTCCGGGTTCGCGTTGTCGCCCTTCGACACGGACGCGGCTCGTCGCGCACGGACCGAGGTGGTCCCGGACTGAGAGCCGTGTGTGTGAAGCCGCGGCGGCTGCGCGAGCCGCTTCTGGACCACGCCGGGCCGACCGGGGTGGTCGGGGATGTGGTCGTCCCGGGACGTTGGACCTTTCGCAGCCGGGCTCGGGTGAGGATTTCCACGGCGGGGTGGTGTTGGCCGCGGTCCTGAGTGGTGGGGCGACGCCGATGCGGGAGAACCCCGCACATTCTTTGCCGCCCTCGCCGGCAGCTCGTTGCGGTGCCACGACGGCCCCCGGAGAACTGATCAAACTGTCGGTTTGCGCGTGGACGTCCGTTCGCGCAACCATGACGCCAACGCGTGGACGCTCTCCGAGCCGTCGTCGCCGGCGCGACGGACCAATCCAACCTGGGCCTCAGCGGCAGGGCCATTCACCGACAGTTCCACGAGTGGAGACATCGTGCTGCCGCTGGCATAGGGCGGGATCAATGTCGTGACGACGCCGAGGCCGGCTTCGGCGGCGAGAACCCGTGCCTGCATGCCGTCCACTTCGACCACCGAATGCTCGCCGACGATGCCGCTGTCTTTGAGGAGCTGCCGGTAGAAGATCGATTCGACACTGCTGAAGGTTCCGGTGATGAGCCCAGCCGCAGCCACCTCCTCGATGTCGACGGAGTCCGCACGCGTCAGGGGGTGCGAGCGAGGGACGAGGAACCTCAGGGTTGACTTGTGCAGGGGTTCGAACAGGGCGTCAGGGGGCAGGTTCCACTGCACCACGTAGGCCAGGTCCGCTTCCCGGTCGATCACGGCCTGAGCCTGCCGATAACTGTGATGGAACTGAAGCGACAGCAGCGTGCCCGGATGTGCGCGACAGAACGGCGCCACGATCTGATCCAGGAAGTACCTCTGCTCGAACGCGACGCTGACGCCGAATCGAACCCGTCCGCGGCGTCCGTGCTTGAGATCGTGCAGTGCCAGCTGCAGGGAGTCCTGTTCCCGGAGCATGAGAATCGCGGAGCGATACACCTCGCGACCGGTGGGGGTCAGATGAACTGCCCGTTGCTCGTAGCGGAGAAGCTCGACGCCGAGCGACCTCTGCAATGCCGCCACGTGATGTGAGACCGTGGCTTGGGCCAGGTGGAGATGTCGGGCCGCCGCCGAGTAGCCGTTGCGGTCGACGACGGCGACGAAAACGCGTAACCGGAACAGATCCAAGAACGGGAAATTCATCGGCACCACCGCTCAGTAGTAGGCTTCGCGATACCGCTCACAACAGCGCACCCGACCAGCAGAACCACCTTCAGCTCGACAGGGATGATGGGCAGGCTCGGTTGCCGTGGAGGCGACGGCCAGGACCAGCTCGTCGAGGCGGGCAAAGCTTGCCCTCGAGGCCTGGGTCGAGACCCCCGTGCACGAGTCGGCGGACGGTGGTCGGGCCTGTGGGCTCTTGGACCGACGGCGAGACGATCGCCATGATCAACCACTGGCCTGCGGCTCGTCGGGACGAGCGGACGAAGAGGTGGCCACAAGACTTTACGTTACAGCTATTGCATGTAACGTAAAGCCCTCCTAGATTCTCCTGGCGGGCCCCATCGGATCGATGCCAACGCTCGATCGGTGGTCTGCCGCCTCCCCTCGATCCAGGGCGCCGGGGAGCCACGGACGAGGCGAGCGTCGAGTTCGTCGTGCCAGCTCCCGCCGACTTCTCCCGAACCCCACACCGGATGGTGATGACCCATGTCCACTGCCAACCCAGCGCCGCCCCAGGTCGTGCTCGACGACGTGATCGATCGGCGGAAGGTCGGTCGGTTCCACCTGCTCGTGCTGGCGCTGACGGGCTCGGTGATGTTCCTCGACGGGCTGGACACCCAGGTGATCGCCTTCATCGCCCCGGTCGTCGCTCGCGAGTGGGGACTGCCGGTCGCCGCGTTGGGCCCGATCTTCTCCGCCTCGATCGTCGGCCTGATGATCGGCTACCTGGCGCTCTCGCCGCTCGCCAACCGGTTCGGTCAGCGCAACGTCGTTCTCGCTTCCACGGCAATGATCGGGGTGTTCAGCATCGCGTCGGCGTTCGCCGCCGACGACGTCCAGCTGATCCTCCTGCGTCTCGCGACCGGCATCGGCCTCGGCGGCGCCATCCCGAGCACCATCGCCATCGTCAGCGAATACGCACCCGCACGACGCCGGTCGAGCTTCGTGATGGGGATCTACGCCTGCTACGCCTTCGGCTTCGTCGTCGCCAGTCTGCTCTCCGGGCCGATCACGCGAGCGATCGGATGGCGCGGGATGTTCGTGCTCTGCGGGGTTCTGCCCCTGATCGCCGTCATCGCCCTGGCGCTCCTGCTCCCCGAGTCGCCGAGCCGGCTGCTGCGCTCCGAGGCGACGATCCGGTTCGCTCAGGTGTGCCGGCGGGTGGCCCCGGAGGTGGACCCCGGCACCGTCGTGCTCGGGCCCGAAGGTCGGGCGGCGCGTGCGGTGTCGGCCCGCTCGGTGCTGACGGAGCTGCTGCAGCGGCGGTGGATCGCCCGCACGCTGCTGCTCTGGTTGGCGTTCATCGTCAACCTCGGCGTCTTCTACGCCGTGCTGAGCTGGCTGCCGACGATCGCCGTGCAGTCTGGGACCAGTGCCGGTGTCGCTGCCGGCGGGACCGCCCTGCTCATGGTCGGCGGCATCATCGCCGCCGCGATCATCGGACCGGCGATGGACCGCCGCGGCCCGTTCACCGTGCTGGCCATCGTGTACCTGCTCGGCTCGGTGTTGCTGCTCGGGTTCGCGCTGGCCTTCTCGGCCGGCAGCTCCGCCTTCCTGATCTCGGCGTTCCTCGTCGGCACCTGCGTCGCCGGGGGGCAGATGAGCGTGATCGCGTTGTCCGCGCAGCTCTACCCGAACCTGATCCGCTCGACCGGCGTGGGATGGGCCCTGGGCGTCGGGCGCATCGGAGGGATCGTCGCGCCCCTCGTGGTGGGCCTCGCGATCGGCGTGGGCGTGTCGGCGCAGACGGTGTTCACGGTCATGGGGCTCGCCATGGCCGTGGCGGGGGTCGCGGTCGTGCTCCTCGGACGCGCACACCGACGAGCACTCGCACCGTAGCCGACCGCCCTCGAGGGGACGCCCGGCGGGACCTCCGACCCGGTCGCAGCCGCCGCACCGACCAGCGCGAGCGGGCAGCGATGACCGGCGTCCCGGAGCTCGGCCTCGCGGTCGCCTCGGCAATGGCGTAGTTACGTTACAAGTATTGACTGTAACTGAAAGCCCGCCTAGCGTCATCGGCGATGCGCGACACGCCGATCGCGCCCAGGAGAGGAGCCCACCGTGACCGCCACCGCCGAGGACCTGATCGCCCGCACCGCCCCCTTCCTCGAGACCATCAGGAACAAGACCGCGGGCGAGGAGCTCGAGGCCTACCTCAACACCCACCACGGCCCCGGCGACCCCGTGTGGGACGACCTCGCGGCGATCATCCGCGACGGCGTGGAGCAGGGCTGGGCCGCGAACGTCGAGGTCGAGGGGCCGCACTACCGCCGGAGCCGGATCGCGCAGCCCAGCGAGGAGCTGAGCTGGTTCAGCATCACCGCCGTCTACATGGACAGCGTCGAGGAGTTCCGCGGCGAGTACCACCAGCACCCCTACGGCGAGATCAACATGGTGATCCCGCTCGACGAGGGCGCCCAGCTCGGCGGGCCGCGCGGCTGGCAGGGTGCCGGGTGGACCGCGCCCGAGCCGGCGAGCCACCACTATCCCGAGGTCCGCGGGGGTGCGGTGATCGCGCTGTTCTTCCTGCCCGCCGGGCGCATCTCGTACGACATCGACGCGCCGGACGCCTCGTGACCCTCGCGCACCGCACCGCCGCCTCGGTGTCCGAGGCGCTGCGGTCGCGGCGCAGCGTCCGGGCGTTCCGATCGACGCCGGTGCCGCGGGACGTCGTCGAGGACCTGCTCGCCCTGGCGGCGCGATCGGCGAGCAACTCCAACACCCAACCGTGGCGGGTGCACGTCGTCACCGGCGACGCGAAGCGCCGGCTCGCCGAGGACCTCTGGGAGGCCCTCGACGCCGGGCAACGACACCCGCAGCCCGGCTACACCTACCAGCCGGCGCCGGAGAACTGGGCCGAGCCGTTCCGCAGCCGCCGCGCGGCGTTCGGCGACCAGCTCTACCGGCAGTGCCTCGGCGTGGAGCACGACGACGCCGTGGGGCGGGACTGCCACCACCGACGCAACTACGAGTTCTTCGGCGCCCCGGTCGGGATGATCCTGACGGTGAGCGCGCACCCGCTGGACGGCGCGCTGGTCGATGCCGGCCAGTTCCTCCAGGGACTCATGCTCGCCGCCCGCGAGGCCGGGCTGGACACGTGCGCCCAGGCGTCGTTCATCGACTTCCACCGCGTGCTCCGACGGCACCTCGTGATCGACGACGACCAGATCATCGTCTGCGGCCTGTCGCTCGGGTACGCCGACCACGAGCACCCCTCGACGAGGTGGCCACCCCGCGCGAGCCCGTCTCCGCGTTCGCCACCTTCCACGGTGACGGCGGCTCGTAAGGTGCGGGTCGTGGACTCCGCGGCGACCGGCGAGCAGGCGACCGGCGAGCAGACGAGCGCCGGCGGTCGTCCGCGTGATCCGGCGCTCGACGAAGCAATCATCCGGGCCACCCGTCGGCGCCTCGTCCTCGACGGCTACTCGAAGATGACCCTCGGGGACATCGCCTCGGACGCGGGGGTGTCCCGGCCGACGCTGTACCGCCGCTGGCCGGGGAAGTTCGAGCTGGTGGTCGACGCGCTGGACTGGGGGTTCCGGGCGCAGCTCGACAGCTACCCGACCCTCGACCTGGCGTCCCTCCCGCCCCGCGAGGCGTTCGCCGAGGCCGTCCGCCGGGTCGATCCCTGCTACTTCAACCCGGACGCGATCGTCCTGCAGGGCGGCTTCATGGGCGAGCAGCCGCGCGCCCCCGAGCTGCTCGACCTGCTGCGGGAGCGGGCCGTCGAACCCCGGATGACGCTGCTCCTCGACCTGCTCACCGCATTGCAGGACCGTGGGCACGTCCGGGCCGACCTCGACGCCGACACCCTCACGACGATGTGCTTCGGGAGCTTCTTCGGCGCGTTCCTGCGCGGCGACCCCGGCGGCGCGGCCTTCGCCGAGCGCGTCGCCGACACGGTGTGGGCCCTGATCGCGGTCGATCCCACGTCCTGACGACTCCCGGTTCCGAGCGAACGGCCCGCTCGCAGCATCTATGTGCGCGAGAGTGCCGTTCGCTCGGAAAAAGGGGGCCTACGCCGGCGTCGGCAGCAACCGCCCGACCAGGTCGGACAGCGTGAGCAGCCCGATCGGAGTGCCGTCGGACTCCACCAGCGCCAGGTGGGCCCGCTGCTCGCGCATGGTGTCCACCGCGGCGTGCAGCAGCGTGTCGGCGTCGAGGCGCAGCACGGGCCGCATCACCTCGCGCGCGGTCGTCGTCGACGGGCGGGTCAGCGTGTCCCGCACGTGGACGTACCCGACCGGGCGGCCGCGCTCGGAGACGACGAGGCGCAGGTGCCCGCTCTCGCGGGACAGGGCCTGCACGGCGGCGACGTCGTCGTCGGCCTCGACGCCGATCGGCTCGCGGGCCAGGGCCCGCACCGGGGTGCGCTCGAGCTCCAGCGCGGCGAGCACCTGGTCGCGGCGCTCCGGGTCGAGGGCACCGGTCTCGGCGGAGTGGTCGACGAGCTCACGCAGGTCGTCGGGTCCGCGTCCGCCGCTCATCTCGTCGACCGGCTCGACGCCGAGGACCCGCAGGCAGCGGTTCGCGGCCCCGTTCAGCACCACGAGCAGCGGGCGGGTGACCACCATGAAGGCGCGCATCGGGAGCGCCAGCAGCATCGCCGAGCGCTCCGGGTGGGCGATGGCCCAGGATTTCGGGGCCATCTCGCCGACGACGAGGTGCAGGAACGTCACGACGACGAGCGAGATCACGAAGGACGCGACCCCGGCCACGGCGGCCGGGACGCCCCAGCCGGTCAGCAGCGGGTTCAGGGCCTCGTCGACGGCGGGCTTGGTCACCGCGCCGAGACCGAGCACGCACAGCGTGATCCCGAGCTGGGACCCCGCGAGCAGCAGCGACAGGTCCCGGGCGCTGCGTAGCGCCGCGCGGGCGGACGCGCTGCGCGCCGCCTCCTCCTCGAGCCGGTAGGTCCGTGCCGCGACGAGGGCGAACTCGACGGCGACGAAGAACGCGGACGCGACGATCAGCAGGACCGACACGGCGATCGCCGTGACGCTCATCGGGAGACCTCCGTGCTGGACGGGCTGGTGACCGGGACCCACTGCAGGTGGACCTCGGCGGGGACGCGCCGGTCGACGGTCCGCACGGTCGCGCGCAGCGTGCGGTCGGGCTCGTCGGGATCGTCGTCGGCGATGGTGACGACGACGGTGTCGCCGGGCTCGGGCAGCCGCGCCAGCTCGGCGACGACGAGGCCCGCGATGGTCTGGTACTCGCCCTCGGGCAGCTCCGCGTCGATGAGGCGGGACACCTCGTCGACGTGCCGGTCGCCGGGGACGACCCAGCCGTCGGCGCCCGCATGGGTGCGGTCGGCGTCGGCCGCGTCGTGCTCGTCGGTGATCTCGCCGACGAGCTCCTCCGCGACGTCCTCCACCGTGATGACGCCCGCGAGGTCGCCGTACTCGTCGAGCACGCAGGCGAGCTCCTCGCCCTCGGCCCGCAGCTGCTCGAGCACCTGGGGGAGCGGCAGCGTCGAGGGCACGAGGACCGGGGCGCGCATCAGGTCGGCGACCGCCGCGTCGGACGGCCCCGACCAGGCGAGGACGTCCCGCAGGCAGACCACGCCGACGAGGTCGGGAGCCGACCCTCCACCGTCGTCGGGCGCCTCCGGCAGGGCGCCGAGGACCGGGTAGCGGGAGTGGCCACCGGCCATGACCCGCGTGAGATCGGCGACGGTGTCCTCGGCCCGCACCCAGGCGACCCGCGGCCGCGGGATCATCGCGGCCCGGGCGCTGCGCTCGGAGAAGTCCACCGAGCGGTCGAGCAGCGCGGCGAGCTCGGGCGGCAGGTCCCCGGAGTCGCGCGAGTCGTCGATGATGGCCTCGAGGTCGCGCGGGGTGGCCGAGTGCTCGACGTCGTGCACCGGCTCGATGCGCAGGGCCTTGAGCAGCGCGTTCGAGGCCGCGTCGAAGAGCTTGATCAGCCAGCCGAACAGGCCGAGGTAGACCTTCGTCGACAGTGCGAGCGCGCGGGCCACCGGCTCCGGGCGGGCGATCGCGAGGTTCTTCGGGAACAGCTCGCCGAACACCATCTGCACCACGGTGGACAGCAGCAGCGCGAACACGGTGCCGATCGCCACGCCGACCGCGGCGGGCACGCCGGCCGTGCCCAGCAGCTCGCCGACGCCGTCGCCGATGAGGGGCTCGGCCACGTAGCCGACCAGCAGGCCGGTGACCGTGATGCCGAGCTGGGCGCCGGAGAGCATGAACGAGGTGCGGCGCGTGATGTCGAGCGCGCGTACGGCGCCGGCGTCGCCGTCGGCGGCGCGGGCCCGGAGGCGGGCGCGGTCGACGGCCATGTAGCCGAACTCCTGCGCCACGAAGTAGCCGGTCGCGGCGGTGATCAGGACGACGACCACCACGCCGAGCAGGATGCCGAGGATCGTGCCGATCATCGGAGGGCCACCACCTGATCGGGACGACCGGTGGTGTCGGGACTGTGACTGGGGTCCATGGCTCCTTGCCTGGGGGATCTCGCGGTCTTGCACCACCAACGTGTGTCCGGTTCGGGTGGTTCCCGACGTGGGCCGGTCGTGAACGACCGGTCCGGGGGGCTTCCGTACCCTGGACGGGTGCTCTCCGCCGTCGGGCCCCCGGTGACCGTCCGCGTCCCGGCCAAGATCAACCTCCACCTCGCGGTGGGCGAGCTGCGTGCCGACGGCTACCACGACCTCGTCACCGTGTTCCAGGCGCTGAACCTGTTCGACGAGGTGTCGGTGGTGTCGACGCACGCGGGCCGGGCGGTCGACCGCATCGGCGCCGGTGCACCCGGCGTGGAGCTGCTCGGCGACGTCTCCGAGGCGGACCGCGAGGCGATCCCGGTCGACGGCTCCAACCTGGCGTGGAGGGCGGCGGTGGCGCTGGCCGAGGTCGCGGGTCGGGAGCCCGACGTCCGGATCGGCATCCGCAAGTCGATCCCGGTCGCGGGCGGGATGGCCGGGGGCAGCGCGGACGCCGCCGGCACCCTGCTCGCGCTGTCGGCGCTGTGGCGCCTCGACCTCGGCCGGGAGGCGCTGCTGGAGGTCGCGGCCACCGTGGGCAGCGACGTCGCCTTCGCGCTGCACGGTGGCACCGCCCTCGGCACCGGACGCGGCGAGAACCTCGTCCCGGTCCTCTCCCGCCACACCTTCCACTGGGTGGTCGCGCTCTCCGACCACGGTCTCGCCACGCCCTCGGTGTTCGGCGAGCTGGACCGGCTGCGCGCCGCGGCGACCACGGACAACCCGGTCCGGCGCGTCGGCAGCGTCGAGCCCGTGCTCGAGGCCGTGGCATCCGGCGAGGCCCGCTCGCTCGCCCTGCTGCTCGGCAACGACCTGCAGGCCGCCGCCGTCAGCCTCGACCCCGGGCTGCGCCGCACCCTGCGTGCCGGCGTGTCCGCCGGGGCGCTGGCCGGGGTCGTCTCCGGCTCGGGCCCGACGTGCGTGTTCCTGTGCGCCGACGGCCCCTCCGCGGTGCGCGTCGCGGCCGAGCTCTCCGGGGCGGGGGTCTGCCGCACGGTCCGCGTCGCCCACGGCCCGGTGCCGGGCGCGAAGGTGATCGACGGCGACCCGGCCCGTCCGCCCCGTGGTCCCGGCGGCCCGCCCGCGCCGGATCCCGGCCCGAACATGTACGCCTGAAAGGCAGCTGTGCCCAACCTGGTCAACCTCGAGAACGTCGCCATCTCCTTCGGCGGCCCGAAGCCCGTGCTCGACGGGGTCTCCCTCGGCGTCGACACCGGCGACCGCGTCGGTGTCGTCGGCCGCAACGGCGGGGGCAAGTCGACGCTGATCTCCATCCTCGCCGGGCGCCTGGTTCCCGACGACGGGCGCGTCAGCCCCGTGCGCGGGCTGCGGATGGCGTCGGTGACCCAGCAGTCGCAGCCGACCGGCGCGACCGTGCGGGCCTCGGTGCTCGGCGGCGAGGTGCCCGACCACGAGTGGGCCGCCGACGCACGGTCCCGCACCGTCATCGAGGGCCTGCGCCCCGGCGGCGGCCGCGGCCTCGACGCGTCGGTCGAGGGGCTCTCCGGCGGGGAGCGGCAGCGGATCGCGCTCGCCGCGGCCCTCGTGCAGGACCTCGACCTGCTCGTGCTCGACGAGCCCACCAACCACCTCGACGTCGAGGGCGTGCGCTGGCTGGCCGCGCACCTGCTCGCCCGCCGGACCGCGCTCGTCGTCGTGACGCACGACCGCTGGTTCCTCGACACCGTCGCCTCCCGAACCTGGGAGGTCGTCGACGGCCGCGTCGAGCAGTTCGAGGGCGGCTACAACGACTGGATCTACGCCCGCGCCGAGCGGACCCGGCTCGCCGACGCCGCCGAGCAGCGCCGGCGCAATCTCGCGCGCAAGGAACTGGCGTGGCTGCGGCGCGGCCCGCCCGCGCGGACGTCCAAGCCGAAGTACCGCATCGAGGCCGCCGAGGCGCTGATCGCCGACGTGCCCGAGCCGCGGAACTCGGTCGAGCTGGTGACGATGGCCCGCCACCGCCTCGGGCGAACCGTCATCGAGCTCGAGGACGTCACCCTCACCGTCCCCTCGGACCCGCCGCGCACGATCGTGAACCGGCAGACCTGGCGGATCGGCCCGGGCGACCGGGTGGGCATCGTCGGGATCAACGGCTCCGGCAAGACGACGCTGCTGAAGACCCTGGCCGGGGAGCGTGTTCCCGACGGCGGGTCGCGCGTCCTCGGCACGACGGTGCGCCTCGCGCACCTGTCGCAGGACCTCTCCGACCTGCCGTTGCACCGCCGCGTGCTGCAGGCCGTGGAGGACATCGCGGAGCGCGTGTTCATCGGGGGCCGGGAGCACACCGCCTCCGCGCTGGCCGAGCGCTTCGGCTTCACGGCCGCGCAGCAGTGGACGCCGGTGTCCGACCTCTCCGGCGGCGAGCGGCGGCGCCTGCAGCTCGTGCGGCTGCTGATGACCGAGCCGAACGTGCTCATGCTCGACGAGCCCACCAACGACCTCGACGTGGACACCCTCCAGCAGCTCGAGGACATCCTCGACGGCTGGGCGGGCACGCTCGTCGTCGTGAGCCACGACCGCTACCTCACCGAGCGGGTGTGCGACCGGGTCGTCGCGCTCTTCGGCGACGGGAGGATCACCGACCTGCCCGGCGGCATCGAGGAGTACCTCCGTCGTCGGGACCAGCAGCTCGAGACGGCGGGTGCGGTGCGCACGGTGGCCGCCTCGTCCGCTACTTCCGGGACGTCCGAGGCGGACAAGCGCGCGGCCCGCAAGGAGATCCAGCGCATCGAGCGGCGGATCGAGAAGCTGGACACGCGGGAGAAGCAGCTGCACACGCTGCTCGCCGACGCGGCCAACGACCCGACCCGCCTGCTCGACCTCGACGCCGAGCTCCGGGCCCTGATCGCCGAGCGCGAGCAGCTCGAGGAGCAGTGGCTCGAGGCCAGCGTCGACTGACGTCCGCCGGGCGGTGCCGGCTCAGCCGGGCACGGGGCCGTTGATCGTGGCGTCGAGGGCCGCCGCGGCCCGGCCGTCGCCGTCGCGGTAGGACGCCGCTGCCGCTCGGGTGGCCGCGGCGGCGTCGGCGGTGCCCCGGACGAGTCCGGAGACCGCATCGGCGAGCGCGGCGAGACAGGCGACGACGTCCGCGGTGGCGGGGCCGGCCCGCGGCACGTCGGGGGCGCCGTCGGCCGCGCCCGCCAGCGGCTCCGCGGCCTCCTCCAGGCGGCGCGCGACGACGTCGACCTGCGCCGGGTCGACGTCGAACCCGGGCGTGCTCACCGGCCGTCCCCGTGCCGGGCCGCGTCGGGCAGGGCGAGGCCCTCGACGACACCGTCGGCGCCGGTCGCGGCGACCAGGTCCCCGAGGCGTCCGGCCGGGACCGCCATCCAGGGCTGGGCGCGGCCGCAGCAGGCGACCAGCTCCTCGACCGAGGCGTACACGGGCAGGGCCAGCCGGTCGTCGACGAGCAGCCGCAGCTCGCACACCGCCTCGTCGGCGTCCGGCACCCCGTGCAGCGGGACGATCACCGTCGCCGTCGTGTGGTTCCCGACCGTCATGTCGAGCAGTGTGCCGATCGCCCGCCCCCGACATGACCCGTTCCGGAGAACCGGTGCCGCCGTCAGGCGAAGGGACGGAACCCGGAGACGTAGCCCGGTTCGCAGAACTCGGTGCCCGGCGCCGACCGTGCGACGGCCGCGCGGATCGGGGCGACGTCGACGGCCCCGGCGAACCCGGGGAGCCAGGCGTCGTGGTGGGAGAGCAGCAGACGCCGTGGCTGCAGCCGGCCCGCCTCCTCGGCCACGAAATCGGCCAGCGATCCCTGCACCGGCTCGCCGTCGCGGTTGGCCCGGCCCGCGGCGGCGAGGATGGCGACGTCGGGCGACTCGGCGGCCAGCAGTCCGCTCCAGGCCCCGGCGGTGTCCTGCACGAGCAGCGAGCCCTCCGAGGTCTCGACGACGAACACGAGCGCTCCTCCGTCCCCGCGCTCGCCCTGCGAGGCCGCCTGCAGGTGGGCGGCCACGTCCGGGCCGAGGTTCGGCAGCCCCGCGAACATCGCGCGGAGCTGCTCCTGGTGCTCCTGCCAGGTGCCGCCCAGCTCGCCGAGGCACTCCTGGTCGGACTCCGGGAACGGGACCTGCGACCACACGCACGAGTGCAGGCCCGGGAGCACGCGGACCGTCGTCGTCGCGTCGAGACGGACCCGCTCGCCGCCCGAGACCGGCACCAGCTGGTCCTCGGGCACCCCGCAGGCCGCCATCACCCGCACCGACTCGTAGGACCCCACGATCCGCGCGCCCGAGGCGGCGAGCCGCTCGGCGCCGTACAGGTGGTCGAAGTGGGAGTGCCCGACGAGGATCCAGTCCCGCGGGCCCAGGTCGGCCGCGACGTCCGCGAGTGACATCCCGCTCTGCGCGGCCGCCGGTACCCGGTCGAGGTAGGCGTCGAGCATCACCGTCAGTCCCTCGGCCGTCCGCAGACGGAAGGTGGCGCAGCCGAACCAGTCGAGCGTCGCGGTCCTCACGCGGGGCACCGTAGCCCCGCGCGGACCCGGGCGAGGGGTGTCAGCGTTCGGGGTGCCGCGTCAGGAGAAGCGACGCCCCCGGAGCTGGCGCCGGGAGGTGATGCCGAGCTTGGCGTAGAGGTTGCCGAGGTGGTACTCGACGGCCTTCGGGGTCACCCAGAGCATCTCGGCGACCTCGCGGCTGGTCAGGCCCTGGGCGACCAGTCCGGCGACCTGCCTCTCCCGGGGGGTGAGGACGTCGGGGGTGGTGTCCCGCGTCTCCGACGCCCGGTCGTCGACGCGGAGCGGGTCGAGCAGGGGGGCGGCCGCGAGTCGATCGAGCACCGGCCGGGCCGCGGCCCGGAGCTCGTCGGCGTCCGCGACGTGGGGGAGCCCCGCCAGCAGGGTGCGCAGCTCCGCGAGTTCGACGGGGCACTCGTCGTCGATCTCCGCGGCGTGCTCGTCGGCGAGGTCCACGCCCGCGCGCAGGGCGGCCGCTGCTCTCGCGACGTCGCCGGTGGCGAGCGCGAGCCGCCCCTGGACCTGCTGGCGGGCCAGCCGGAACCACATCGGCGCGGCGCCGCGTGACCAGGACCGGACCGCCTGTCGCGCACCGGCGAGATCACCGACCGCGATCCGGGACTCCGCGTGCAGGATGCGCCACGGGGCGAACGGGCCGGACGTCATCCCGCCCCGCTCGGCGACGGCGGGCAGCGGACGCAGGGCCCGCTCCATCCGGGGGCCGTCCCCGAGCGCGCGGGCGAGCGTGGCCTCGGCGAGCGCGACGACGTGGACCCCCTGCGGGTTGAAGGTGCGCGCCAGTGAGGCCCGGGCGGCGGCGAGATGCGCCCCCGCCCGGTCCTCCTGCCCGCGCGCGGCCGGGACCAGGGCCGCCACGGCGTGCGCGACGGACTCGGCCCAGGGCAGGTGGCCGTCGGCGAACCAGTCCAGGGCGATGTCGGCCTCCGCCTGCGCGAGGTCCCACCGCCCGCAGCGGTAGAGGACCTCGACGAGGTGGCAGTGCGCGCGGTGGGTGCTGGTCGACGCCGCTCCGCTGCGTGCCCGCGCCAGGCCCTCCTGGAGGCGACGCCGCGCCTCGGGGACGTGACCGGCCGCGAGGAGCAGGGTCCCCGCGGTGATCGCGGGGTCGGCGCCCAGGGCCCCGTCGACGTGGCCCTCCAGCAGGGCGAGCCCGGCGTCGGGGCCGGCGTGCTGGCCGCGACCGACCGCCTGGAGGATGCGGGCCTGTTCGAGGCGCAGCGGACGGCGCGAGAGCGCTGGGACCCGGCCCGCCGCCTCGTCGGCGGCCGCACCCCGCCCGCGGAAGATGTGCTCCAGGGCGAGGCGGACGGCCGCGAGGGCGCGGACCTCCGGCTCGCCGTCGGGCGCGTCGAGGGCGGCCTGCAGCAGCAGGGCGGCGTGCGGGTCGTGGTCCTGCGTCGCGAGCAGTCCGAGGATCACGTCGCGTTCCGGGCCGGGCGCGGCCTCCCGCACCGACGGCGCGAGGAGGCGCAGTCGCCGGGTGTCCTGGACGTCGACCAGCAGCAGCCCGGCGGCGAGCACGCGACGAACGGCCTCCTCGCCCGTGGAACTCAGCTCGGCCGCCGCGAGCAGCCAGGTGACGGCGGCCGGCACGTCGACCGCCTCCGCGGCGGCGGCGGACTCCAGCTCGTCGGCCAGGTCGGCGTCGGGGACGCCGCCCGCAGCGGCGACGCGGTGGCGCAGGGCCGCCGTGCCTCCGAGCGCGCGGGCGGCGTCGACGTGCAGGCGGGTCCGGTCCTCCTCGTCGAGCCCACTCACGAGGGCGCTGCGGACCAGGGGGTGGTGGACGCGGAACCGGTCGTCGGCCGGCGACGCGGCGTCGACGAGACCGGCCTGCGTCAGTTCCCCGACCGCGTCGTCGAGAGGGACGTCCGCGAGCGTGTGGAGGCGCCCGAGCAGGCTGCGCCCGGCCGGCCGGTCGAGGACGGCCAGGCAGGCCAGGAGCCGACGGGCCGCGGGGGACAGGCGGGCGGCCGCGTCGGCGACCTCCCGGGCCAGCGGGCGGGGCGGGGGCAACGGGGCATCGCCGAGGAGGACCTCGTCGGTCAGCTCCCGCAGCAGGGTCGTGAGGTGCAGGGGATGCCCTCCGGTGTCGGCCTGCAGCCGCGTGATGGTGTCGCGACTCCACCGGCCCGGGCGCATCGCGGCGGCGAGGTCGCGGACACCGGCGACGTCGAGTCCCGTGAGCGTCCGCGTCTCGCAGTCCGGGCCCTCGGCGAAGAACCGCGACCAGTGGGCGGCGATGCCGTCCGGCCGCGCGGTCGCGAGGAGCAGGACGCGGTCGTGGACCAGACGCCGGAAGGCCCGCTCGATCGCCACGGCGGAGGTCTCGTCGGCGTCGTGGAGGTCGTGCAGCACCACGACGACGGGTCCGCGGTCCTCCTTCTCACCGAGGCCCGCGAGCAGCACCGAGGCCCCCTCCTCGACGGACGGTACCGACGGCACCGCGACGTCGAGGGCGGCGAGGAGATTCCCGAGCAGGGTCCCCGGAGGGGCTCCGGGCACGGCGTGCGCCCGGACGACGACGGCCTCCGTGGCCCGCGCGACCGCGGTCTCCACCAGCGCCGTCTTGCCGATCCCGCCCGGCCCGACGACGAGGACGCGCCCGGCCCGCCGCTGGGTCGTCGTCCGGCGCCAGCGGTCCGCGATCCACGTCAGTTCCGCGGTGCGCCCCAGGAGCGGGGCACCGCGTCCGGCCGGCGCCCACGCACCGTCCGACGGGTCGACCTCGACCGCCACCCGGCTCCTCCTCGACAGAGATCCACCTGAAGTGGATCACCTCGGGCAGCGGCGCGCCACCCACGGCCGCCACGGCGCCGGCGACCCGCCCCTGCAGCCGGTGCGATCTCGCCGCCGGCGTGGCCGGGGTGCCGCTACCGGACGAGGCGGAAGAAGCCGCGGATCTGCTCGACGAGCGAGGTGGGCTGTTCGAGGGCGGCGAAGTGTCCGCCGTGGGGCATCTCGGCGTACCAGCGCAGGTCGGTGAAACGCTGCTCGGCCTCGCGCCGCGACGGAGTGACGAGGTCGCGGGGGTAGACCGACAGCCCGGAGGGCGCGGTGACCGGCACGCGGGAGTCGGCGAAGCTCTCCCAGTACAGGCGCGCCGACGACGTGGCCGAGGCGGTGAACCAGTAGACCGAGATCTCGTCGAGGATCGTCTGACGGCTCACGGCCGTCTCGTGGTCGCCGTCGTGGTCGGTCCAGGCCCGGTACTTCTCGGCGATCCAGGCCGCCTGGCCCGCGGGGGAGTCGCTGAGGCCGTAGCCGAGGGTCTGCGGCCGGGTCATCTGGATCGCGGAGTAGCCGCGTCCGGTGCGGGCGAACTCCTGGGCGGCGTCGTGGGCGGCCTGTTCGGCGGGGGTGGGGTCGGCGACGGTGCCGAGCGGGACCCTCCCCATGTTCAGGTGCACCCCGGCGACCCGCTCGGGGGCGACCTCGCCCAGGTTGGCGGTCACCTCCGAGCCCCAGTCGCCGCCCTGCGCGCCGTACCGGTCGTAGCCCAGCGACACCATCAGCGTGTCCCAGGCGCGGGCGATCCGGCCGACGCCCCAGCCCGTCGTCGTGGGCCTGTCGCTCCAGCCGTACCCGGGCAGCGACGGGGCGACGACGTGGAAGGCGTCCGCCGGGTCCCCGCCGTGGGCGCGGGGGTCGGTCAGCGGGCCGAGGACGTGGAGGAACTCGAGCACCGAGCCCGGCCACCCGTGCGTCAGGACCAGCGGGAACGCGTCGGGTTCCGGGGAGCGGACGTGCAGGAAGTGGACTCCCAGCCCGTCGACCGTGTCGCGGTACTGGGGGAAGGCGTTGACGCGGTCGGCGAACCCGAAGTCGTAGTCCTCGGCCCAGTGCCGGCACAGCTCCCGGGCGTAGGCCAGTGGCACCCCCTGCGACCAGTCGTCCACCGTCTCCGGCTCGGGCCACCGGGTCCGCCGGAGCCGGTCGCGCAGGTCGGCGATCTCGTCGTTCCCGACGACGACGGTGAACGGTTCGGCAGCCACGGGTCTCCCTCGGACGGCGGGCACGGGTCCGGACCGATCATCCGCCAGTCCCGAGCCGCCCGTGCCCCCGCGTCGCCCCCGCCGGCGCGACGGTCAGGCGGCGCCGCGGCCGGCGGTGAGGTCGAGGGCGACGTCGACGATCATGTCCTCCTGGCCGCCGACGAGGCCGCGGCGGCCGATCTCGGTGAGGATGTCGCGGGTGTCGAGGCCGTGGTGGGCGGCGGCGGCCTCCGCCTCGGTGCCGGAGCGGGTCACCGCGCTCGTGCTCTCCGGGATGCCGTACGTCGACGCGCCGCGCCGCGCACGGGTCGCGGGCGGGCGACCACCGATCGACCACGTGGAGCGCGCCGCCGACGGCAGCCACGTGCAGCAGCTCTGGGACAACCGTGCGCCCTACTACCCGGCCGACCGCCCGGACCTCCTCGAGCGCCTCGTCCACGACGCCCTCGCGGTGCTCGACCGCGTCGAGGAGGGCCACCGGGCGGTCAACGAGTACCGCATGGAGGACCGGATCGGTCTCGTGCGCGCGCGGACGCTCGTGGTCTGCGGTGCCGACGACGGGTTCTCCCTCCCGGACGTCGACGCGATCGTCGGCGCCGTCGGCGGCGCGGAGCGGACGACGCTCCCGGGCACCGGTGTGCCCTCGGTGGACCACCGGCCGGAGCTGTTCGCGCACACCGTCGGGACGTGGTTGTCGTCCGCGGAGGCGGCGCCGGTCGGCGCCCCGGATCAGGCCCCGTCGTAGAAGGGGTGTCGCAGACCGTCCCGGTCCCGGACCAGCCGGTCGACGTCCGCCGCCTCCCGCCCCGTCGCCGCCTCGGACGCGGCGGCGGCCATCGCGGTCCGGGCGTTCCGGCACACGGTCGTGTCGTCGCGCGCCGCCGCGTCGAGCCACAGGGACACGAGGACGAGCGTGTCCTGGTCGGCGGGCAGCCCCCCACCCGCCACGACGTCGAGCAGCCCCCGCGCGATGCCGACCGCGCACGCCCCGAACACGAGCTGCTCGTGGAGCGCCCCGGCCGGCGCCGTCTTCGGGACGATCACCGTCGGCGGATACAGGGTCTCGTAGGCCTGCTGGGTCCCGCCGACGCTCGCGAGGACCGGGGTGAACCCCGAGGACGGGGCGGTGAAGGCGCTCATGACGACGGCGGCGGTCGGGCTGCCGCGTCGGGCGAGGAGCACGTTGAGGTGCACGCCGTCCGGCGCCGCGCCGCCCCAGCCCTGGGCGAGGCGGCCGTCGAGGTCCCGGGTGCTCACGCCGCGACGAGGGCGCTGTCGGCGGCACCGCGCAGCCCGGCGAGGGCCTCGTCGAAGACGACGACACCCCGCCGGAGCCGGCCCTCCCGCATGTCGGCGAAGGCCCGGTCGATCCCGTCCAGCGGGTAGGTGCGGGTGATGAGGCGGTCGAGCGGCAGGTGGCCGGCGGAGTAGCGGCGCAGGATCGCCGGGATGTCGACGCTCGGCCGCGACGAACCGTAGAGGCTGCCGGTGATGATCTTCTCGGAGCGCACGAGCTCCGGTCCGGGCAGCGACGGCCGGGCGTGCACGCCGGGCAGACCGACGCACACGATGGTCCCGCCCGCGACCGTCGCGGCGAACGCACGGTCGAGGACCCCGTCACTGCCGGCGGCGTCGATCGCGTAGTCGGCGCCCCCACCGGTGAGGTCGCGGACCCGCTCGACGAGCCCGTCGTCGGGAAGGAGCGCGTGGGTGGCCCCGAAGGACAGGGCCTCCTCGAGCTTCCCGACGACGGGATCGCACACGAGGATCTGCTCGGCGCCGCTGATGCGCGCGGCCATCACGGCACTGAGTCCGACGCCGCCGGCGCCGAAGATCACCACGGAGCTGCCGGGGTGCACCCGGGCCCGGTTCACCACCGCTCCGTAGCCGGTGAGGACACCGCACCCGACGAGCGCGGCGACGGCGAGGGGGACGCCCGGGCCGACCGGGATCGCGCTCGAGGCGGGGACGACGCAGTGCGTCGCGAAGGTGGACAGGAACGAGTAGTGGCTGACCGGCGCACCGTCCCGGGACAGCCGCGTCGTCCCGTCGAGCAGCGTGCCGGCGAAGAGCGCGGGTGCGGCGGCGGTGCACAGGACGGGCCGGCCGGAGACGCAGTGCCGGCAGGTGCCGCAGTTCGGCATCCAGGACAGCGCCACGTGGTCGCCCTCAGTGACCGTGGTGACGGCCGACCCGACCCGTTCGACGACGCCCGCCCCCTCGTGGCCGAGCACGCAGGGCGCGGGCGAGGGGATGCGGCCGGAATGGGTGTGGGCGTCGGAGGCGCAGATCCCGGTGGCCGCGAGGCGCACGAGCACCTCGTCGGGCCGCGGGTCGGCGAGCTGCAGCGTGACGGTCTCCAGCGGTTCGCCGGGCCGGGTCATGAGGGAGGCGGTGATGTCCATCGGTCGAGCTCCAGGAGGACGGACCGGCCGTGGGCAGGCCACGGCCGCGGAGGGCGGGGGGGACGAGACGGCCCGGCGCGGCGGGCGGCTCGGGACGGGCGCGTCGAGGGGTGCGCGCGCCGGGAGTGGGTCGGACCTGCTCGCGGGAGTGTCATCCGCCCACGGATCGAAGTCTGCCCGCGGGCGGCCCCGGACGGCAGTGACAGTCGCTCCACCTCTGCTTCAGCATGACTACATGCCGATCGACCCCCACCGGCTCCTCGTGCTGCGGGCGGTCCACCGCACCGGCAGCGTCCACGCGGCCGCGACCGCCCTGCACCTGACCCCGTCCGGGGTGTCGCAGCACCTCAGCCGGCTGGAGGCGGAGGCGCGGCTGCCGCTGCTGGACCGCACCCGACGCGGCGGGGGGCGGGCGGTCCGGCTGACCGAGGCGGGGCTGGCGCTGGCGCAGCGCGCGGACGACGTCGCGGTCGCCCTCGCCGAGGCGCAGCGCGAGGCCGACCGGCTGCGCGAGGGGACGGCGGGCACCGTCCGGGTCGGCGGGTTCGCCACGGCGCTCGGGCATCTCGTCGTCCCGACCCTGCAGCAGCTGGCGATCACCGACGCCGCGCTCGCGGTGCAGGTCATCGAGGTCAACGAGCGGGACGGCACGGACCTGCTGCGCGCCGGCGACCTCGACCTGCTCATCGGCGAGCGCTACGTGGAGGCGACGACGCCGGACGCGGCCGGGTCGTACCCCGGCCTCGTCGAACGGGTGCTCTATCGCGAGCCCTTCCGCATCGTCCTGCCGGAGCTGTGGCCGACCCCCGGCGGTCTCGACGAGCTGCTCGCCGGGACGTGGGTGACGTCCCGGGAAGGGCGTCCGCCCCGCCAGATGCTCGACCGGCTCTGTGCGGAGCAGGCCGTGACCCCGGGGCACCGGCACATCTGCACCGAGTCGCAGACGATGCTCGCGCTGGTCGCGGCGGGCCTGGGCGCGGCGATCGTGCCGGAGCTGACCCTGGCCTACCTGCGGACCGAGGGCGTCGTCGTCCACGCGTCGGCCGTCGACGTCGGGTCCCGCCTGCTGACGGTGACCGGCTCACGTCGAGAGCGGCGGGCCTCGGCTCCGCTGCGCTTCCTCGAGGCGCTCCGGGAGGTCATCGCCCGGGTGACCTCCGCGGGCATCACGGGGTGAACCCCGCACGCGGCTCGCTAGGCTTCCGGCCGCTGACGGCACGAATCGTGGAGGGACGCATGCCGCAGGTCGTCGACTTCCAGGACGTCTCGCCCGAGGGACTCGAGTCCTCCCCGGTCGCGGCGGCCCTGGCCGGTCTGCGGGCGAACGAGGCCCGCTACTTCAGGAACAAGTTCGACCACGTCTTCACCGTCGAGCCGGCGAGCGAGGCCACCGGGACCGTCGACCGGGTCACGACGATCCTCGCGCAGGAGCGGGACATCCACATCGGCTCCCGTCCGCTCGAGGCGACCACGTTCGAGGTCGACGGGACCCGGTACGACTACGTGTTCTACGAGTCGGGGCTCGCGATCAACGTCATGTACGGACTCGCGGAGGGGTCGAAGCGCGCCGTGGGCTTCAAGCTCGCGGAGGGGATGGAGGTCCCCGAGGAGCTCGCGACGCGCTTCAAGTTCGCCCGGCAGCGCTCGAAGCTGGCCGGGACGATCCGCGGCAGCTTCTTCGTCATCAAGGGCGCCCACGACGGGTGAGCGCGGCCCCGGCCTCCTAGTGGAAGCGGTTCTGGGCCGGCTCGAGGCCCTCGGTGAGCAGCGCCTCGACGGCGTCGGCGGCCAGCTCCAGGGAGACGTCGAGCTCCTTGCGCTCGGTCGACGACCAGCGCTTGAGCACGAAGTCGGCCGGGTCCTGGCGGCCCGGGGGCCGACCGATGCCGAAGCGCACCCGGAGGTAGTCCTTCGTCCCGAGGGACTTCGAGATCGAGCGCAGCCCGTTGTGCCCGCCCTCGCCGCCGCCGCGCTTGAGCCGGACGACGCCGAAGTCCAGGTCCAGGTCGTCGTGGACGACGATCAGGTCCTCGACCGGGACGGAGAAGAACCGCAGGGCGTTGGTCACCGGGCCGCCGGAGAGGTTCATGTAGCCGCGCGGCTTGACGAGCACGGCCTTCCGGCCCGCCAGCCGCCCCTCCGCCACGTCCGACCCGGACTTCCGGTGGGCGGAGAACCGACCGCCGACGCGCCCGGCGAGCACGTCGGCGACGGCGAATCCCACGTTGTGCCGGGTGCCCTCGTACTCGGCCCCCGGATTGCCGAGCCCGGCGACGAGCACGGGCCCCGCGCTCCCCGCCGGGACGGTCATCAGCTCTGGTCCGAGCTCTCGTCGGACGTCGCGCCCTCGGAGGCCTCGGCGGAGCCCGCGGTCTCGGAGTCCTCGGCCGCCTCGTCCTCGGGCGCGTCCTCCTCGACGCCCGCACCCTCGGCGTCGATCTCCTCCTCCATGTCGTCCTCGGTCGGCGCCTCGGTGACGTTGACGACGAGGAGCTCGGGGTCGGAGAGCAGGGTGGCGCCGTCGGGCAGCCGGATCTCGCCCGCGAGGAACTGCGTGCCGATCTCCGCCTCGTCGATCACCACGGTGATCTCCTCGGGAATGTTCAGCGCGTCGGCCTCGATGGAGAGCGTGTCCTCGTTCTGGAAGACCAGCGTGCCCGCGGCGGCCTCGCCGAGGGTGACGACGCGGACGTCGACGGTGACCTTCTCGCCCCGCTTGATCGTCACCAGGTCGACGTGCTCGATGAAGCCCTTGATCGGGTCACGGACGACGCTCTTGGTCAGCGCGAGCTGCTCCGTGCCGATCCCGGTGACGGTGAGGACGGCGTTGCGGCCGTTCTCCCGCATGACGGCGGCGAACTCGACGGTGTCGAAGCTCAGGTGGACCGGGTCCGTGCCACGCCCGTAGAGGACGGCGGGGACGCGGCCGGCGCGGCGGGTACGGCGCGCGGCGCCCTTGCCGAACTCGGTCCGGGACTCGGCGGCGATCTTGACGTCAGCCATGGCTGGTGGTGCTCCTGCGGTGGTGTGCGACTCGGCGGCATCTCGGCGGCCGGGCACCACGGCGGATGACACCGGGATGCACACCGCGTCGATCACGGCCGGACGGACCGGCCCTCGCCGAAGTGGATCGTCACGGAGTCTACCGAGCGGGCCGGGGGTGCCGGACACCCACTCCTCACCACACATCGTGACCGGTCACTGACGGTCGATCAATCCGACGCCGTTGACGACGCTCGCTCGGTGGATCGTCGCTTGATGGACGTCACTTTCTGTCAATTCCGCCTTGATGACAGGACCGTTTGCGCGCAGGCTGTACTCCGATCGGGCTAGCACAACCCACTGACGGCCCGTCGAATCGCACGCAACGTCACCACGTCCGACTCCCGACACCGAGGAGCCTCCGTGCCTCGCCACGCCAACCCGACACTCTCCGTCATCGTGCCCGCCCGGAACGAGGCGCGGAACCTGGAGATCGTCCTGCCCTACCTGCCCCCGCAGGCGGAGATCGTCCTGGTGGACGGTCACTCGTCCGACGACACGGTGGACGTCGTGCGCCGGCTGCGTCCGGACGCCGTAATCCTCACCCAGACCCGCCGCGGCAAGGGCAACGCGCTGGCGTGCGGGTTCGCCGCCGCCTCGGGCGACGTGATCGTCATGTTCGACGCCGACGGCTCGGCGGACCCCCACGAGATCCCCGCCTTCGTGGCCGCCCTGGTGGAGGGCGCCGACGTCGCGAAGGGCACGCGCTTCGCCCGGGGCACCGAGGCGGAGGCCGGGAGCGAGGACATCACCCTGCTGCGCAGCCTCGGCAACGCCGGGCTCAACGGACTGGCGAACATCGCGCTGGGGACCCGGTACTCCGACCTCTGCTACGGCTACAACGCCTTCTGGCGCGACGTCCTCGGGGTGCTCGACCTGCCCGCCCTCGACCTCGCCGTGCCGGCCGACCGCATGGTGTGGGGCGACGGGTTCGAGATCGAGACCCTGCTGACCTGCCGCTTCTCACTGGCCGGACTGAAGATCGCCGAGGTCGCGAGCGTCGAGCGCGAGCGCATCCACGGCGAGTCGAACCTGCGGACCTTCGCCGACGGGTTCCGGGTGCTCCGCACGCTCGGGCGGGAGTGCGCACCGCGGGCCCGCCGCCGTCCGGCCCGCCGCGTGGCCGCGATGGCCACCGCCGCGCGCACGGCGATCGTGCCCCTCGCCCTGGTGCCGGCGCCGACCGAGGTGGTCGTCCCGTCCGGGCCCGCCCGGCCGGTCGCGGCCGACCGTCCGCTCGCGGCCTGAGCCGCCCCGCACCGAACCGGCAGGAGAGCTGTCATGACCACCCCGACCACCCCGGCCACCCCGGCCACGTCGGACCGCGCGGCCCTCGCGACCAGCGCCGTCGTCGTGTGCGCCTACACCGAGCGTCGGTGGGACGACGTCCGCGCCGCGATCGCCTCGTTGGCCGCCCAGACCCACCGCCCCGACCAGGTCCTGCTCGTCGTCGACCACAACCCCGGGCTCGCCGCCCGGGCGCGCGGCTTCTTCGGCGCCTTCGTGGAGGTCCTGGAGAACCAGCGCCGGCGCGGCCTCTCCGGTGCGCGCAACACGGCGATCGACGCGCTCGTCGAGTCCGACGGCGGGCTGCCGGAGGTCGTCGCGTTCCTCGACGACGACGCGGCGGCCCGTCCGGACTGGCTCGCGCGCCTCCTCGCCCCCTTCGAGGACCCGGCCGTGGCCGCGGTCGGCGGCGCGGCCGCCCCCCGCTGGTCGGCCGGCGATCCCCGGGCCGCGGACGGCGCCCCGGCGGTGCTCCCGCCCGAGCTGTGGTGGGTCGTGGGGTGCAGCTTCACCGGCCAGGCCGGACCGGGAGGGGTCGCCGGCGCGGGCGGCCCGGTCCCGGGGGTCGTGGATGTCCGCAACGTCATGGGCTGCTCGATGGCGTTCCGGCGCGACGCGCTCGTCGCGACCGGCGGCTTCGGCGAGGACATGGGCCGGGTGGGCACCGTCCCGCTCGGGTGCGAGGAGACCGAGCTCTGCCTGCGCCTGCGGCGCCTGCTCCCCGGCGCGCGCATCGTGCTCGACCCCGAGGCGGTGGTGGACCACCACGTCTCGGCCGACCGCACCGGCTGGCGCTACCTCGTGCGGCGCTGCCATGCGGAGGGCATCTCGAAGGCGGTCGTCACCCGGCGCAGCGGGACCCGCGCCGGCCTCGCGAGCGAGCAGGCCTACACCCGGCACGTGCTGCCCGCCGCCCTCGCCCGGGAGCTCCGGGGGACCGGGACCGCCGTGCGTCGGCGCGACCGGGCGACCGCCGTGCGGGGCCTGGTCGGCGCGGCGGCGATCCCGGTGGCGCTCGCCGCGGCCGGGACCGGCTACCTGCGCGGGCGCCTCGCCCGCGTCGCCCCCGCCGGGACCCCCGAGGTCGCCGGGCGATCGCCGCGGGTCGCGTCGTGAGCGGCGAACGCCTGGTCCCCGCCGGGCTCGCCGTGCTCGGCGCGCTCGCCGCGGTGTCGGCCCTCGTCGACGTCGCCCACCCGCTCCGGCTGGTCTCCACCGTCGCGTTCGGTCTGGTCGGACCCGGGTGGGCGCTCACCGCCCTGCTGCGGCCGCGGGACCTCGCCGAGCGGGCCGTCGTCGCCGTCGGCGCGGGCGTCGCCCTCGCCCTCGTCGTCGGGCAGGCCATGGTGGTCACCACCGCGTGGCACCCGGTGGGGGCGCTCCTGGTGCTCGTCGTCCTCGCCGTGCCCGTCCTCGTGGTGCAGGCCCTCGGGTCGCGCGGGACCCGGCGGGCCGTGGCATGACCGGGACGGGGAGGGACGCGTCGGCGAAGGACGGGTCGCTGCACGACGGCCTGGCGATGGCGCTCGCCTCCGGTGGCTCCGCCCTGGTCGGGATGCTCGGCTGGATCCTCGCGGCCCGGGTGCTCGACACCGCCGAGCTGGGTCTCGCGACCGCGTACGTGTCGGCCTTCCTGCTCGTGGCCGGGGCGACCGAGCTCAACGTCGGCATCGGGCTGCTGCGCTGGCTGCCCGCGGCGGGGGGCTCGTCCCGACGGCTGCTCACGATCGCGCTCGGCGCGGTCGCCGCGCTCTCCGGCGTCGTCGCGGCCCTCTACCTCCTGCTCCCCGGGACCTCCGTGATCGTCGCGGCGGTCACCGGCACGGCGCCGAGTGCGGCGGCGCACGCCGCGGGCGTCGGCCTGTTCGTGCTCACCGCCGTCCTGTACGCGCTGTTCCAGCAGCAGGACTTCGTCCTCGTCGGACTCGGCCGGCCCTGGTGGGCGCCGACGCGGACGCTGCTCTTCGCCGCCGGTCGGCTCGGCATCGTGCTGGCCGCCGGCGCGTCGCTGACCACCGAGATCGTCGTCCTGTCCTGGGTGGCGCCCCTGCTCGCCTGCGTCGCGCTGGTCGGGCTGCAGGCGATCGTGCTGACCCGCCGCCGGCGCCGGGTCCCCGGGCGGCTGCCGGCCCTCCGCGAGGCCGCGGGCTTCCTCGGCCCGACCTACCTCGGGCAGGTCGCGACCTCGGTGCTGTTCAACCAGGTCCCGCTGCTCGTCGTCCTGCGCTTCGGCCCGGAGGTCGGCGGCCGCTTCTTCCTCGTCTGGCAGGCGGTCACCGTCGTCGACGTCCTCGCCACCTACTTCGCGGCCTCCCTCGCGGCCGGGGTCGCCCGGGAGCCGGAGCGGGCCGGGGAACTCTCCCGCGCCGTGCGCCGGCGCCTGCTGCTCCTCGTGGGCCCGGCCCTGGCGGTGGGTGCCCTGCTCGCCGAGCCGGTCCTCGCGCTGTTCGGGCCCGCCTACACCGCGGAGGCGTGGGTGCTGCGCATCCTCCTGCTCGGCCTCGGACTGCGGCTGCTCGTGGTGCACCGCCTCGCCGAGCACCAGGCCCACGGCCGCGGCGTGCGCTTCGCCCGGCTCGCCACCGCCACGACCGTCGGGGTCGTCGGCGTCGTCGCCCTGGTCCCGGCCGGCCCGACCGACCCGTTGGCCTCGTTCGCGGCCGGCTTCGTCGGCGTCCAGGTCCTCGCCGCCGGCGCGGTCCTGCTCCGCCGCCGCCACGATCCCGCCCCGCACCCCCGACCGACGGAGGAGACCGCGACCGTGACCGCACCCCCCGCTCCCGCCGCCGCGGGCCCCGTGCTCGTCGCCGGACGGCCCCGCCCCGACGCCCGCGTCGCCGTCTGCATCCCCGTGTACCAGGGCGGACGTCACCTGGCGGCCACCGTGCGCTCGGTGCTCGACCAGGAGGTGGACGGCCTCGAGGTCGTGGTGCTCGACAACGCCTCCACCGACGCGACCCCCGCCGTCCTCGCCGGCTTCGACGACCGGCGTCTCACGGTGTGGCGCCACGACGAGACCGTCGACATGGTCACGAACTTCCGCCGCGCGGTCGCCCTCTCGCACGCCCCGCTGGTCAAGATCCTGCCGGCGGACGACCTCCTCGAGCCCGGCTGCCTCGCCGCCGCCGTGGCCGCCTTCGACGCCGACCCCGGCCTCGCGCTCGTCGTCGGGCGCAAGGACCTCGTGGACGACCACGGGCGGATCCTCGCCCGCGGGCGCTTCCTGCGTGGCCTCGCCGGCGTGCACAGCCGGTCCGCGGTGGTGCGCCGGGTGGTGCGCTCGGGGGCCAACCCGATCGGCGCCGACGCGGCGGCGACCTTCCGCCGCGACGCCTACGAGGCCGCCGGCGGCTATCCCGACGACGCCGGGCTCGCGGACCTCGACCTCTGGCTGCGGCTGCTCGAACACGGCCGCTTCCTCGGTCAGACGGCGACGGTCGCCCGGTTCCGGGTGAGCGGCCAGGCCGCGTCCGCCGCCACCCACCGGCGCGACTACCGCGCCCAGCGTGCCTTCACCGCCGACATCGCCCGCCGCAGCCGCCCCGCCGTGCGGCGTCGCGACGTCGTCGCGGGCCGCGTCCACGCCCCCCTCGCCCGCCGGCGCCGCGAACTCCTCTACGCGGTCGCCGGGGTCTCCTCCCGACTCCGGAGCGCCTGATGGCCACCGCGACCCCGACCCGGCCGCTCGTCACCCCGATCGGTCTCCTGCTCCCCGCCCCGATCCCGGCGCGGCCGACACCTCCTCCGGCCCCGCGTCGCCGGCTCGCCCCCACCGCGCCGGTGGCGGCCCTCGTCGGCGTCGGCCTGCTCGCGGTCTCGCACGTCGACCAGGACGCCATGGCCGGGCTCGGCCTGGCCGGGGTCCTCCCCGTGACCGCCTGGGCGGGGATCGTGCTGGTCGCCCTCGCCGCGGGGGTCGAGCTGCTCGGGCCGGCGCGCCCCCGGGTGCTGGCCGCGCTCACCGCGGGCCTCGCGCTCGTGACGAGCGGCGTCGCGTCCGTGGTCGAGCCGGGCGCGCGGATGGCCGTCGCGTGGCTGCACCTCGGGTTCATCCAGGCGATCGCGGCGGACGGCCGGGTACCGACCGGCGTCGACTCCCGGTTCAGCTGGGCCGGGTTCTTCAGCCAGTGGGCCTTCCTCTCCGACGCCGCCGGCGCCGGGACGACCGACCTCGACGCGGTCCTGCGCTGGACCCCGCCCGTCGTCGCGCTGGTCTGGTCGCTCGCGGTGCTGGTCCTCGCCCGGCGCCTGCTCGGCGGCACCCGCGCCCCGTGGGCGGCCGCGTGGCTCTTCCTCGGCCTGAACTGGATCGAGCAGGACTACTTCTCCCCGCAGGCCACCGCGATGCTGCTCGTCGGCGTCGTCTGGGTCCTCGTGCTGGGCCCGCTCGCCACCCGCCGGGTCCCCGGCAGCCGGTGGCGGGTCCGGCACCCGCGCACCACGGACCCGGGCGTCGTCGTCTCCGCCTGGGCGCTGATCGCCCTCTGCCTGGCCGCCCTCGCGGTCTCCCACCAGCTCACGCCGTTCGCCCTGTTCGTGCAGCTCGCGGTCCTCGTCGCCGCCGGGCGGGTGTACGGGGGGCGCGGCCTCCTGGTGTTCCTCGTCGTCGCCGTCGCCGCCTGGGTGGTCCTCGGGGGCCGGGAGTTCTGGCTCAACCAGCTCGCGCTCGCCACGGGCGGGGTCGGCGACGCGGGCGGCTCGATGGCCGTGGCGCTGGCCGACCGGCTCGTCGGGGATCTCGGCCAGCTCGGCGTGAAGATCGCCCGGGTCGCGCTGGCCGGGGCCGCCGTCGCCCTCGCCGGGGTCGGGGCCCTGCTTCTGCGCCGCCGGACCGGCGCCCTGGTGTGGCTGCCGGTGGCCCTCGCGCCCGCCGGGCTCGTCCTCGTCCAGAGCTACGGCGGCGAGGTGCTCCTGCGCGTGCTGCTCTACGGCGCGCCGTTCCTGGCCGTCCTCGGGACCGAGGCCCTGCGCGCGGCCTACCGCCGCCGCCGGTCCGTGACGGGGGTCGTGCTCGTGGCCGGACTCGCGCTGCTCGCCTGCGCCTGCGTGACGGTCCGTGGCGGCAACGACGCCTACACGGCGCTGCGCCCGTCGGAGATCGCGTTCACCCGCGCGGTCCTCGACGGTGCGCCGGCCGGCTCGACCGTGCTGCCGCTCTCCAGCACCGCGCCGACGCAGGTCGCGCGGGTCGGGACGGTCACGCAGACGCCCCGGGTGTGCGACCAGATCTCCGACGACCCGGTGCGCTGCGCCCTGGTCGAGGACCCGGCGGCGATCTTCTCCCTCCCGACGATGGACGCCGAGGGCGTGGTCCTCGACGGCCGCTCGCCCGGATGGAGCCGCCAGGCTCTCGCGGCGATCGTCGCGACCGGTCACTACCGCGTCGCGGTCGACGACGGCCTCGCCGTCCTGCTCGTCCGCACCTCCTGATCCGCACGCCCACGAAGGAGCCCTCCGTGTACGACGCCCCGCTCGACCTGCTCTCCGTCCTCGGGTGGTCGCTCGCCGGTCTCGCGCTGCTGCTCGCCGCTCTGCGGGCGGTCCGCGTGGAGTACCGGGTCGCGGTCGCGGTCGGCGGTCCGCGGCCCGCCGGACCGGCCGACCGGGTCCTCGACGGTGCGCTCGGCCTCGCCCTGGCCGCCCTCCTGGGCGTCCTCGTGACGGTCGTGGTGGCGGGGCTCGGATGAGCCGCTCAGCGCACCGCGGCGCCGAACGAGGGCAGCGACGTCCCGCCGACCTCGACCGGGGCGGCCCCGAGGTTGACCAGCAGCACCCCGTCGAGGCCGCGGA
Source organism: Actinomycetospora sp. NBRC 106378 (assembly GCF_030269685.1). Lineage (GTDB taxonomy): Bacteria > Actinomycetota > Actinomycetes > Mycobacteriales > Pseudonocardiaceae > Actinomycetospora. The sequence continues at coordinate 236,175 of NZ_BSTT01000001.1, read as the reverse complement.
AACCCAGGACCCGACCGTCCGGCGAGCGTCCGAGGTCCACCGTGCCGGCGGCGAGGCGGGGGACGAGCCACGTCCACGGCGCGGTCAGGGCGCCGGAACGGCCACCGTCCGGGTCCGCCGTGTCGGTCCACAGCGCGGCGTAGGGGAACGCCGGCGCGGCCTGGGGCTGCCACAGCAGGGCCCCGGCGGCCCCGGCGCGCGCGAGGGCGGCGACGGCGGCGAGGGTGACGGCGGCGCGCGGGGCACCGGTCGGGTCGTCGGCGTCGGAGGCGGACCCCACGGGCTCGGGGTAGAACTCGGCCCACCACACGGGCAGGTCGGTGCGGGCGCGCAGCCACCGGGTGACCGCGGCGAAGCTCTCCACGGCGGCGACGGGATCGGTGACGACGCCCCGGTCGCGGGTGGCGGTGCGGCCGTCGACGACCACGAGGTCGGCGCCGCGCTGACGGTCGAGCCAGTACTCCACGGCGGCCAGCGCGCGCCCGTCGGCGACGCCCCACGGCCCGCGGACGTCGCTGGGCGCCACCTCCGCGGAGGCCCACAGGTCGACCGGCGCGTACGGCCCGCCCACGACGACCTCGGGACGGGCGGCCTTGACCGCCGCGGTGACGCGGTCGCAGAGGTCGGTGTAGGCGACGACGTCCCAGGCGTTGCGGGCCTCGTCGAAGAAGCCCTTGAGCTCGTTCCACACCAGCACGGTGCGCACCTGCGGGTAGCGCAGCACGGCGCGGGCGGCGAGCGCGGCGAGGTCGTCGTGGTGCTCGGGCCGTGGGGCGACCTCGATGCGGGAGAAGTCGGTGGTGCCGGGGGCGCCGCCCTTCATCCAGTCCGGGGCCGCCGCGATTGTCAGCACGCTCGTGCCCAGCGCCATGCGGGGGTCGAGCGAGGAGAAGTCGTCGCGCCCCGGCGCCGGTTCCGGGTTGAGGGCGCCCCAGCCCATGAGGTGCTGGTTGCCCGGCCCGGCGGCGGCGAGGACCGCACGTCCCCGTGCGAGTGCCTCGGGCGGGTCGCTGGGGGCGAGGGAGTACTCGGTGTGGGTCACCCCGAGCTGCAGCGGTCCGACCTGCCGGGTCCAGCCCCACGCGGGCCCGTCGTCGTAGGCCTCGGTGACCGGGCGCGCGCAGCCGCCCGCACCCGCCGTCAGGACGGCGCCGGCAGCGAGGAAGGATCTACGCCCGAACGGCGGCACGAGCTGAGCCTAACGGCGCAGGTGATCGCCCTGCAGCCGCACACGCGCCGCCGTCGGGGGACGGTCAGGCGTTCCCGTCGAACAGGTTGGTGACCGAGCCGTCCTCGAAGACCTCGCGCACCGCGCGCGCGATGACCGGGGCGATCGAGAGCACCGTGAGCTGCGGGAACCGCTTCTCGTCCGGGATCGGCAGCGTGTTCGTGACGATGACCTCGCGCGCGCCGCAGGTCGAGAGCCGCTCGACCGCCGGGCCGGAGAGCACGCCGTGCGTGGCGGCGATGATGACGTCGGAGGCCCCGTCGGCGAGGAGCGCCTCGGTCGCCTTCGCGATCGTCCCGCCGGTGTCGATCATGTCGTCGACCAGGATGCAGCAGCGGCCCTCGACGTCACCGACGACGCGGTTCGCGACGACCTCGTTCGGGCGCGTCTTGTCCCGGCTCTTGTGGATGAAGGCCAGCGGGACGCCGCCCATCATGTCGGCCCACTTCTCGGCGACCCGGACCCGGCCCGAGTCGGGGGCGACGACGGCGAGGTCCTCGTCGGCGTAGGCGTCGCGCAGGTGCTCGGCGAGCACCTTGTTGGCGAGCAGGTGGTCGACCGGACCGTCGAAGAAGCCCTGGATCTGGTCCGTGTGCAGGTCGATCGTCATGATCCGGTGCGCGCCGGCGGTCTTGAGCAGGTCGGCCACGAGACGCGCCGAGATGGGCTCCCGGCCGCGGTGCTTCTTGTCCTGGCGGGCGTAGCCGTAGAACGGGACGACGGCGGTGATCCGCTTGGCCGACGCCCGCTTGAGGGCGTCGATCATGATGAGCTGCTCCATGAGCCAGGTGTTGATCGGCGCGGTGTGGCTCTGGATGACGAACGCGTCCGAGCCGCGGACCGACTCCTCGAAGCGGACGAAGATCTCCCCGTTGGCGAAGTCGTACGCCGCCTGCGGGGTGATGGTGACGTCGAGCTCCTTCGCGACCTCCTCGGCCAGCTCCGGGTGGGCCCGCCCCGAGAAGAGCATGAGGTTCTTCTTCGGGGTCGTGGACACTGCGCTCACGTCTACTGCTCCTCCTGGTCACGGCGGTCGGGCGCCGATGCCGATCCGCCCGGTCCCCCCTCGGGTGACGACGCCCGACCCGCGGCCTCGGCCGCCGCGGTGCCCGGTCGTCGACGTTCCACCCAGCCTTCGATGGTCCGTTGCGGGCCCGACGAGACCGCGAGTGCCCCCGGGGGGACGTCCTCGCGGACCACCGTGCCCGCTCCGGTGTAGGCGCCGTCGCCGATGGTGACGGGCGCCACGAAGGTGTTGTCGCTCCCGGTCCTGACGTGGTCGCCCACCACGCTACGGTGCTTGGCCACCCCGTCGTAGTTCACGAACACGCTCGAGGCGCCGATGTTGCTGCCCTCGCCGATCGTCGCGTCGCCGACGTAGGTCAGGTGCGGCACCTTCGAACCGCGCCCGATGCTCGCGTTCTTCACCTCGACGAACGTGCCGATCTTGCCGCGCTCGGCGAGCTCCACCCCGGGGCGCAGGTAGGCGAACGGCCCGACGGAGGTCTCCGGTCCGACCACGGAGTTGCTGCCGTGGGTGCGCACGACGGTGGCCCGCGCGCCGACGGTGACGTCGGTGAGCGTGGAGTCGGGGCCGACGGTGGCGCCCTCGGCGATGCTCGTGGAGCCGTGCAGCTGCGTACCCGGCAGCAGGGTGACGTCGCGCTCCAGGCGGACCCCGACGTCGATCCACGTGCTGCGCGGGTCGATCACGGTGACCCCGGCCCGCATGGCCCGCTCGACGAGCCGGCGGTTCAGCTCGGCGCCCAGCGCCGCGAGCTGCACCCGGTCGTTCACCCCGGCGACCAGCCAGGGGTCGGACAGCTCGACGGCGCCCACCTCGAGGCCCTCGCGGTGGGCGACCGCCACGACGTCGGTGAGGTAGAGCTCACCCTGCGCGTTGTCGGTGCCGAGTCGGGCCAGCGCGGTGCGGAGCAGGGCGAGGTCGAAGGCGTAGACCCCCGAGTTGACCTCGGTGATGGCGAGCTCGTCGAGCGAGGCGTCGGACTGCTCGACGATGGCGGTGACCCCGCCCTTGGCGTCGCGCACCACGCGGCCGTAGCCGGTCGGGTCGTCCATCTCCGCGGTGAGCAGGGTGACGGCGTTGCCGGCGTCGTCGTGCTCGGCGACCAGCGCGCGCAGCGTCGCGGTGTCGAGCAGGGGGACGTCGCCGTAGGAGACGAGCACGGTGCCGGCGGCGTCCGCGGGCAGCCCGTCCACCCCGCAGGCGACGGCGTGCCCGGTGCCGCGGCGCCGGTCCTGCACCGCGGTGCGGACCTCGCGGCCGAGCTCGGCGCCGACCTGCGCGCAGTGCGTCCCGACCTCCTCGCGTCCGTGTCCGACCACGACGACGAGGTGCTCGGGCGTGGTGCCCGCCGCCGCGTGCAGCGCGTGGCCGAGCAGGCTGCGACCACCGACCGGGTGCAGGACCTTCGGGGTGGCCGAGCGCATGCGCGTGCCCTCACCCGCGGCGAGGACGACGACCGCGGTCGGGGTCGGCGACATCGGCTCTGGCGCTCCTGATCGGGGTACGGGCGGGGACGACGGGGACGTCGCGGAGCACACGCACCGGTGCCCCGGTCGGTTCCGATCCTCCCACCCGGTCGGACGCGACCGGCCACGGGGGAGCCGGTCAGCCGGAGACGAGCAGCCCGTCGGCCGGGGTGTCGGTGCTCGCGTCGAGCACCACGGCACCGCCGCCCGCGCGCTTGGCCTCGTACATGGCACGGTCGGCGCGGGCGAGCAGCGTGCCGGGCGTGACCCCGGAGTGCGCGGTGCCCGCCACCCCCACCGACAGCGACACCGTCGAGCCGTCACCGACCGGCACCCCGGCGACCGCCGCCGCGGCCCGCTCCAGGGCGGCCCGGGCGTCGGTCTCCGAGCTGCCCGGCAGCACGGCCACGAACTCGTCCCCGCCGTAGCGGGCGACGAGGTCGTCGGCCCGCAGGCAGCGGCGCAGGGTCTCGGCGACCAGGCGCAGCACCTCGTCGCCGCGCGCGTGCGACACCCGGTCGTTGATCGTCTTGAACCGGTCGACGTCGACCATCGCGATCGAGAGCGACGCGCCGCGGCTGGCGACGGTGGTGAGGTGGTCGGCCAACGCGTCGTCCAGGGCCCGCCGGTTCGGCAGGCCGGTCAGGGCGTCGGTGCGGGCCTGGGCGGCGACCTCGCCGTGCTCGCGGCGCAGCTGCTCGTGGGCGATCCGGGTGCGCAACGAGAGCACCCGGGCCTGCTCCAGCGTCCACAGCTCGCGTTCCAGGTCGGCCGTGTAGTCGCGCAGGGCCCGGCGCCCCGGTACCGCGGCGAGGTGGTCGGCGGTCACCCCGACGAGTTCGCGGCTCACGGCGAGGGCGAGGCCGGGTTCCCCGCGGGGGTGCCGGTCGCGGACCGCGGCGAGGCAGCTCGCGGCTTCGTCCGGCCGCCCGAGCAGGACCAGTGCACGGGCCCGGGCGAGGACGACGAGCAGGTGGTCGGTGAGGCGCGGGGTGGGCGCCTCGTCCGGCCCGAGCGCCTCCAGGTCGGCCCGGGCGCCGGCCCTGACCTCGGCCGGGGAGCGGTCGGTGTCGCCGGGTCGGCGGGCGAGGGCGACGACCGCCCGCAGGGCGCGGCGGTGGTCGCTGCCGAGGAGGGCGGGTTCGGCGTGCAGCGCCCCGGCCCGGAGCGCGGCCTCCTGGAGGTGGGGGGCGCCGTCCCGGCCGGCCCGTGCCAGGCGCAGGCCCCACGCGGCGAGGACGCGGACCAGCTCGTGCTCGCTGCGCGCCGCCGCGAGCAGGTCCCCGTCGTCCTCGGCGATCACCCGGGCCCGGGCGAGCAGCGGCTGGGCGTTCTCGTGCAGCCCGAGGGCGGCGAGCGTCGAGGCGACCAGACGGTAGGTGTCCTGCAGGTTCGCCCGGTGCTCGCGCTCGGTGGGGGCCGCGTCCACGGCGGCCTGCTCGTCGAGGCGGGTCAGGGCCCGGGTGGCCGCGGCCAGCGCGGACTCCTCGTCGTCGGCGAGCAGCGCCCGGCGGGCCAGCAGCGCCTCGGCGTCGACGGCGAAGAGGGTGAGGCCGTGCTCGGAGACGACCGCGACGAGCTCGTCGAGCATCCGCTCGGCCGCGTCCGTGTCGGCCGCCGGGCGCCCGGTCCGCGGGCAGGTCCCACCGCCGCGGACGGCGAGCAGGCCGGCGGCGGCCTCGCGCAGCAGGACCGCGCGGGTGGCGGGGGCCCGGCCGCGGGCGCCCTCGACGAGGTCGGTGAGGGCGGCGAGGTCGGCGCGCGACCGGAGGTGCGGCACGCGGGCGGCACGGGCGCCCGCGGCGCGGGCGTGCGCGAGGAGGCTCCCGCGCGGGGCGGTGCCGGGCCGGGTCAGCGTGCCGTCGCGGAAGCCCCCGACCGGTGGGGTGCGATCGTCGGGCACGGGGCGGTCACCCGCACGTCCCACGCGTCACCCCCTCGCCCCGGCGGCACGGGCCGGATCCTCGCTCTCCGTCGATCACGCAGCGCTGACCCTCGTCGCTCCGTGTCACACGGATTGTGCACATGCGGACGCACGAGGCGCAGCCCGGGTGGCTCCCGCTCGTTGTCGGTCCATGGCGCAGAGCGGAACGCGGACGGACTCCCCACGGCTCGTGCCGGCCACCGGGCGCCGTGCGGTCGTCCCGACGGTCCTGCTGGGCGTGGTCGTGGTCGGCGTGCTCGCGGCCCGGGTCGCCGGGACGTCGTCGGCCGGGCCGCTCGACCGCGCCCTCGCGGCGCTGGTACCGATGCACCACGGGCTGCGTGCGGTCGTGGGGGAGGCGCTGGCCGAGCTCGGCGACCCGTGGCCCGTCGCCGTCCTGCTGGTCCTCACGGCGGTGGCGGCGTGGTGGGGGCGTGGGGGGCGCGGCCTCGCCCTCGTGCTCGTGGCCCCGCCGGCGGCCATGGTGACCACCTCGCTCGTCCTCAAGCCGATCGTCGGACGCACCCGGGGTGGCGAGCTGGCCTTCCCCAGCGGCCACACGACCGCGGTCGCCTCGCTCGCCGCCGTCGCCGCGGTCCTGGTGCTGTCGGCCCCGTCGCTGTCCCGGGCGTGGCGCCTCGGGACGGCGCTCGCCCTCGGACTCGCGGTCCTCGCCGTCGGCGTGAGCCTCGTGGGCCGTGACGTGCACGACCCGAGCGACGTGCTCGGCGCTCTCGGGGTGGTGGTCGCCGTCGTCGGGCCCGCCGCGCTCGCCGTCGACGCGTTCGCGGACCTGGCGGCGCCGGAGCCCGCCCCGGAGGAGGCCGCGACGCGCCGCCTCCCGGCCCTGCGTTGAGCGCGGGACCGTCAGGCCTGGGCGGGGGACCGGTCGTGCGGCAACTGCCGCGAGAGCGTGACCACCGTGCCGGGCTCGCCACGGTCGACCCGCGTCTGCGCCAGGCGCTCCATCATCTCGAGGCCGCGTCCGCGGGAGGAGGGTCCCGACGGCGGGTCGCGCCAGTGGCCGTGGTCGGTGACCACGACCGCGACCGTCCCGTCCTGCAGTTGGGCGCGCAGCGACATGGGGCCCGGCTCGGCACCCGCATAGGCGTGGTCGACGACGTTCTCGAGGGCCTCGCTGGTGGCGAGCACGAGGTCGTCCGCGAGATCCGCGAGGTCGTCCTCGTCCGCGGCCCCGCCCCCGGTCACGGCGTCCAACACCTCGCCGAGCCACCGGCGCAGTGCACGGCGGAAGGAGCCCACCTGCGGGGGCGCGGCCTGGGCGGTCAGGTCGAGGTCGGGCGGGGCCTGCGGGGTCACGGAAGGGTCGGCTCCCGGGTGCGGCGACGGTGAGACCCCACCTACTACCCCCGGGCCCGGACCGGGAAACGGCGGACCGTCAGTGCGCGGTGCGGACCCGTTGCTCCACCGGCAGGTAGCCGGTGCGGTCGTCGAGCGGGGTGCGCACGTCGTAGCGGCACTCGTCGTGGACGACGGCCGGCCCCCACACCCACAGACGGGGCGCCTCGCGCGGTGCGAGACCCACCACACGGACGGTGCCGTCGGCGTCCGGGACGACGGGCCGCACGCACACCGGACAGCGGGAGGCGGGCGCCGCGGCGGTGCGGACGCGGGTCGGTGAGCTCATCGGGGCGCTCCCGGGAGGGGAAGGACCCTGCCCGACGGGGCAGGTCTGACCCGATCAGATTGCCCGCAACCGAACGGAGAGGCAAGGGTTCGCGCGGCGGGCCGCCCCGCCCGACGAACGGGCGCGGACGGGCGCGGACCGCCCTGACGCGGGCTCCGAGCGGACCTGGCGCGGTCAGGCCTGGGCGGCCTGGTGCTCCTGCAGGGTGGTCGCGGTACGCAGCCGGTCGGCGAGCTCGTCGAGCTGGCCGCGCAGCGAGGCGAGGTCGGAGCCGTTCATGCCGGTCGCGCGCTCCACGTCACGCTGGACCGCCCGCGCCTGCTCGTAGAGCGCGCGGCCCTCGTCGGTGCACGCGATCTCCAGCGTGCGCTCGTCCTCCGGGCGGCGGCGGCGCGTGACCCGGCCCTGCTTCTCCAGCCGCTTGAGCAGCGGGGAGAGCGTGCCGGAGTCGAGATGCAGCTGCTCGCACAGGAAGCCCATGGAGACGGCCTCGTGCTGCCAGAGCACCAGCATCACCGCGTACTGGCTGTAGGTGAGTCCCAGGGCGTCGAGGCCCTGGCGGTAGCAGGCGGTCATCGCCCGCGATGCGGAGTGCAGTGCGAAACACAGCTGCCCGTCGATCGTGAACGGGAGTGTGTCCGTTCCTGCCTCGGCCGTGGTCATCCCTCCAGGGTAAACGCTTGTTGCATCCCGTGCGGAATCCTCACCGTCCGGACCCGGATGGATTCGGAGGGTCAGCTTCGCGGCAGCAGGTCCGCGCGCGTCAGGATGGCGAACAGATCGGTCGTCAGGGGCAGCTCCGCCATCTCGGCCGCGGTGAACCAGCCCGCGTCGGCCGCGTCGTCCCCCGCCCGCAGCTCGCCCCCGACGACGTCCGCCACGAAGTCGTGGATCTCGAAGACCACGCCGTCCGGCCCGGGGCGCTCGAGGACGAGCCACTCGCGGCCGACCTCGACGACGATCCCCGTCTCCTCGGCCACCTCGCGGGCCGCCGCCGCCGCCGGGGACTCGCCGGGCTCGACCCGCCCGCCCGGCAGGGTCCAGCGGCCGGCCTGCGGAGCGCGGCCGCGCCGCACGAGCAGCAGGCGCCCGGTCGCGTCGTGGACCACCGCCCCCGCGGCGGGGACGCGCCTGCCGTCCACGGGCGCACCCCTCCTCCGGGCCGACGTCTGCTCCGCCGCCTGGATTCGAACCAGGATCATCGGAACCAAAATCCGAGGTGTTGCCCTTACACCACGGCGGACCGCGGGCGCCGCCGCCCGCACCGCCTCATGGTGACACGCCCCTCCCGTCCCCTCTCCTGGGCTCCGGGCCGGAGCGTGGAGCGCCCGAGGCCGGATCGTGATCACACGTGACGTGATCGTTGTGTCACGAGTAGTCACATTGCGCGCAGTCGTTACGACAAACGGACTATGACCGAGTCCACAGTTTCTCCGCCGGGTCCTCCGCCGACCCATCGTCGCCGCACCCGGGCCAACCGGGTGCTCCTCGTCCTCGCCGTGCTCACGGTGGCCGTGATCGTCGCCGTCCTCGCGATCGGCAACCACGTCATCGGCCGCACCGTCCGCTACCCCGACGTGTTCGGGGCGATCCCCGAGACGAGCCGTCCGGCACCCGCCGCCGACGGGTCGCAGACCTTCCTGCTCGTCGGCACCGACGCCGGCTCCCCGACCCGCGCCTTCCTCGGCAGCCCGATCGCGGCCCAGACGATCCAGCTCGTGCGGTTCGCCGCCGACCGGGAGAGCGCCCAGGTCGTCGGCATCAGCCGCGACACGCTCACCCAGCTGCCCGGGGGCGCCCCGGGCCCGCTGGGGTCGGCCCTGGCCGAGGGAGGGCCCACCGGGCTCGTCCGGGCCGTCGAGGGACTGACCGGCGTGCGCATCGACCACTTCGCGACCGTCGACTTCCCGGGATTCCGCAGCATGGTCGACCGCTTCGGCGGGATCGAGGTCGGCGTGGCGGCCCCGACCACGGGCGGTGCACCGACGGTCCGTCTGGACGGGACGCAGGCCCTCGCCTACCTGCGCGACGCGGACCAGCCGGGGGCCGAGGTCTCCCGCCTCGCCCGCGAGCAGAACGTGCTGCGGGGCCTGCTCTCCGGGGCCGCCCGTGCGAGCGTGTTCTCGCTGCCCGCGACGGTGGCCGACCTCTCGACCACGATCGGCTTCGACGACACGATGGGCGTGGTCTCCATCACCCGGCTCGGCCTGGACCTCGCGACGATGCGGGGCGACGCCATCACGTTCGTGACCGCGCCCATCGCCGGGGAAGGCGCGCCCGGCGACCGGGGGCGGCCGCTGCAGATCCTGGCGCCGTCGGCGGCGGGTCTCTTCCAGGCCGTCCGCGACGGCCGGGTCGGCGACTGGATCGCGGGCAACACGGCCTCCCAGGTGGTGACCGCCCCGCGCTGACGACGACCGGACGGTCACGGAGCGTTCCCGGCGGCAGGCGTGGCGACCTGTCGTCGGGAACGCCCCCGGCGTGACCTGCGTGCCGGTGGACTCGTTGGAACCGGACAGGAGCCGCGGCCGGGCCGCATGACGTGAGTCACGCATGTCCGGCGCGCAACCCGCCCGGCGCACGTGCGTCCTTCGTGGTGGAGGACCCGATCCGCCGGCCGGTGGCGGACGCCGTGCGAGGGAGGTGAGTGGGTGGACCCGACGCAGGGGCGAAATCGCGACGTGTGCGGGGACCACCCGCCCGTCCACCCTCACCACCGCACGGGCGACGATCGACGTCGGGCGACGGGAGCACGGTCGGTGGGCCGGGCCTCGACGCTCAGAACAGGGGCGAACGCGTGAGCGGCACCGAGCTGGAGGGCCGGACCGACCCGGCCGACACCGGCGAGATCCCGGCCACGCCGGAGACGCAGCGGAGCGGAGCTCGACCGGTGGGTGCGGAGACGCAGCGGAGTGGAGCTCGACCGGTGGGTGCTCCGGTGAGCACGGCCGCGCCGGTCACGACGGCGGGGGAGCCCGCGGGCGGCCCCGAGCCGTTCGTGGACCCGGACCCGACCGCGCCGGGCTTCATCCGCATCTGGGACGACGAGGGCCCGGGACAGCCCGGCAGCGTCGCGACGGCCACGAGCTGGCAGTCGAAGTTCGCGCTGGCCGTCGCGGCGAGCGACCTGGTCGTCCTGGCGGTGTGCGTCGGGCTGGGCGCCCTGATCGGCTTCGGTGCCGGCACCGGCGACCAGGGGACCAACCCGTGGGCCCTGGCGGCCGTGTCGATGTTCCTCGTGCCGATGTGCATCGGCGCCGCCCGCGCCTGGGACCCCCGCGTGCTCGGCCAGGGCTCCGAGGAGTGGAGCCGCCTGATGCGCGGCTACGTCAGCGCGGCGATCCTGCTCGCGCTGGCCGGTCTCGTGCTCGAGCGCACCGGTGTGCGGCCGTGGGTGTTCGGCATCCTCCCGTTCGCGGGGCTGCTCTCGATGGCCGGCCGCTACACCCTGCGCCGGTGGCTGCACCAGGCACGCAAGCGCGGCCGCGGCCTGCTGCCCGTGCTCGCGATCGGCACCGAGGAGTCGGTGCGCGACCTCATCGAGCGCACCCGCCGCGTCGCCCACATCGGCTGGGTCGTCACCGGGGCCTGCACCCCGACCGGCCTCGGCGAGGAGGGCCAGGGCCACGTCGCCGGTGTCCCGGTGATCGGTGACCTGGACTCGCTGCCCGCCTCCGTGCGCTCCGGCCGCTTCGGTGTGGTCGCCGTCGCCCAGACCCCCGGCTGGAGCCCGAAGCGGCTGCACCGGCTCGCCTGGGACCTGGAGGGCACCGGCTCGGAGCTCGTCGTCGACCCCGGCCTCATGGAGGTCGCCGGGCCGCGTCTGCACGTGGCGCCGGTGGACGGTCTGCCCCTGCTGCGCCTCACCGAGCCGCGCCTCTCCGGCGTCCCGCGGATCGGCAAGCTGCTCTTCGACCGCGCCGCGTCGAGCGCCCTCGTGCTGGCGCTCGCGCCGGTCTTCCTGCTCATCGCGCTGTTCGTGAAGCTCGACGGCGGACCGGTGTTCTACCGGCAGACCCGCGTGGGACTGCGCGGCCGCACGTTCCGGATGGTCAAGTTCCGCTCGATGGTCCCGGACGCCGACCGGCTCCGTGCGCAGGTGGTCGCGGGCGGTAACGACGGGTCGGGCCCGCTGTTCAAGCTGCGCCGCGACCCCCGGGTGACCCGGATCGGCTCGATGCTGCGCCGCTACTCTCTGGACGAGCTCCCGCAGCTGTTCAACGTCGTCGGGGGCTCGATGTCGCTGGTCGGGCCCCGCCCGCCGCTGCCCGGAGAGGTCGACGCCTACTCCGACGCCGCCAAGCGCAAGTTCCTGGTGCGGCCGGGCATGACGGGTCTGTGGCAGGTCAGCGGCCGATCCGATCTGTCGTGGGAGGAGTCGGTCCGGTTGGACCTGCGCTACGTGGAGAACTGGTCGCCCGCCATGGACCTGGTCATCCTGTGGAAGACGGTCTCGGCCGTCTTCCGGGGTGACGGGGCCTACTGATGGGGGCCCCTGCCCTGGCCTGCCGCCTGTGCGGTTCGACCGAGCTCGAGAGCTTCGTCGACCTCGGGGCCACGCCACCGTGCGAGCTGTTCCTCACCGCCGAGGCGCTCGAGGGCCCGGAGCCGACGTTCCCGCTGCACCCGCGGGTCTGCCGGTCCTGTCTGCTCGTCCAGCTGCCGCCGCTGATCGACCCGGACGAGACGTTCACGGAGTACGCGTACTTCTCGTCGTTCTCGACGTCCTGGGTCGACCACGCCCGCCGCTTCGTCACCGCCGCCACCGAGCGGGCCGGCCTGACGTCGGAGTCCCTCGTCGTCGAGGCCGCCTCCAACGACGGCTACCTGCTCCAGCACGTCGTCGCCGACGGCATGCGGGCGGTCGGCGTCGAGCCGAGCGTCAACGTCGGCCAGGCCGCCCGCGACAAGGGCGTGCCGACGGTCACCGCGTTCCTCTCGCCGGAGACCGGCGCGGCGGTGCGCGCCGAGCACGGCCCGGCCGACCTCGTCGTGGCGAACAACGTCTACGCCCACATCCCCGACGTCGTGGGCTTCACGCAGGGCCTGCGGGCGATGCTGGCCGACGACGGGTGGGTGTCGATCGAGGTGCAGCACCTGCTGACCCTCGTGGCCTACCGGCAGTTCGACACGATCTACCACGAGCACTTCCAGTACTACACCGTCGGCACGGCGATCAAGGCGCTGGCCAGCGGCGGCCTGGACCTCGTCGACGTCGAGCTGGTGCCCACGCACGGCGGGTCGATCCGGCTCTGGGCGCGGCCGACCGAGCTGGGAGCCGAGCGCACCCCCGCCGTCGGGAAGGTCCTGGCCGACGAGGCCAAGGCCGGCCTGGACACCGTCGAGGGCCACGCCGGGTTCGCCCGCGAGGTCTCGCGCATCCGCAACGACCTCGTGCGCTTCCTGATCGACGCCGCCGACGCCGGCAAGACCGTCGTCGGCTACGGGGCGCCGGGCAAGGGCAACACGCTGCTGAACTACTGCGGCATCCGCCCGGACCTGCTCGCCTACACGGTGGACCGGAACCCGTACAAGCACGGGCGGTACACGCCCGGCACGCGGATCCCGATCCACCCGCCGGAGCGCATCGACGCCGACCGGCCCGACTACGTGCTCGTCCTGCCGTGGAACCTCCGCGACGAGATCACGGCGCAGCTGGCGCCGGTGGCCGAGTGGGGCGGGAAGCTCGTCTTCCCGATCCCGGCCCTCGAGGTCGTGGAGCCCGGCAGCACGCCCGCCTGAGCCAACTCGAGAGGGAAGTACTGCAGTGAAGGTCGTCCTGTTCTGCGGCGGTTTCGGCATGCGGATGCGGGATGGGGACTCCGACGTCCCCAAGCCGATGCAGATGGTCGGCCCGCGCCCGCTGATCTGGCACGTGATGCGCTACTACGCCCACTTCGGGCACAAGGAGTTCATCCTGTGCCTGGGCTACGGGGCGCACCACATCAAGGACTACTTCCTCAACTACCGCGAGACGGAGTCGAACGACTTCGTCCTGCGGGAGGGCTCGATCGAGCTGGGGGGCTCCGACATCGCCGACTGGACGATCCACTTCGTCCACACCGGCCTGGAGTCGCCGATCGGTGAGCGCCTGCGCCGGGTGCGCCATCTGGTCGACGGCGACGAGATGTTCCTCGCGAACTACGCGGACGTGCTCACCGACGCCCCGCTCGACCAGATGGTCAAGCGGTTCTCCGACTCCGACGCCGAGGCCGCGCTGCTCGCGGTGCTGCCACAGGCGGTGTTCCACATCGTCGAGTCCGACGACGAGGACCGGATCACCTCGATCCACCCCGTCACCGACATGGGCGTGCGGGAGAACGGCGGCTACTTCGTGCTGCGGCCGTCGGTGATCGACCGCATCCCCGAGAACGGCGACCTCGTCGGCGACGCCTGCACGGCGCTCGCCGCCGAGGGCAGGCTCATGGGCTACCCCTACGAGGGCTTCTGGCTCCCGGCGGACACGCTCAAGGAGCGCAACCAGCTCGAGGCGTCCTACCGGGCGGGCAGCCGGCCGTGGATGCTCTGGGAGAAGGAGCAGGGACCGGACCTCCCGCCGCTGGAGAGCCTCGTCACCCAGCACCTGCAGAACTGATGCAGCGGCTGGTCCCGGAGCGGCTCGACGAGCTGGTCCTGCTCGGCGCGCACTGCGACGACATCCCGATCGGGGCGGGCGGCGCCGTCCTGACGCTGTGCCGCGCGCGGCCCGGACTCCGGGTGCGCGCGCTGGTCCTCTCCGGCGGCGGGACGCCGCGGGAGGCCGAGGAGCGTGCCGCGCTCGCGGCGTTCTGCCCCGGCGCGGACCTCGAGGTCACGGTGCTCGACATGCCCGACGGGCGGCTGCCGCACCACTGGAACTGGACCAAGGAGGCGCTGGAGACCTTCCGGCGCACCACCGAGCCCGACCTGGTGCTCGCCGGCCACCGCGCCGACGACCATCAGGACCACCGCGAGCTCGCCCGGCTCGTCCCCACGGTCTTCCGGGACCACGCCGCCCTCGGCTACGAGATCCTCAAGGCCGAGCCCGACCTCGCGCAGCCGCCGGTGCTCTGGCCGCTGTCGCAGGAGGCCGTGGACGACAAGATCCGGCTGCTGCACGAGCACTACCCCTCGCAGACCGGTCGCACCTGGTTCGACGACGAGGCCTTCCGCGGCCTCGCGCGGATCCGCGGGGTGCAGGCCGGGGTCCGCTACGCCGAGGGCTTCCACCCGACCCGCCTGCTGGTGGGTGTGTAGACCACCGAACGGAGCTGTTGCACGTGCGCGTCCTGCTGACCGGCCACCAGGGCTACCTGGGGACCCTGGCCTCCCCGATGCTCGCCGCCGCGGGCCACGAGGTCACCGGCCTCGACTCCGGGCTCTACGCCGACTGCATCCTCGGGGAGCTGGAGCAGCCCGACCCGCCGGCGCTCGCCGTCGACCTGCGCGACGTCACCGTCGACCAGCTGGAGGGCTTCGACGCCGTCATCCACCTCGCGGCGCTGTCGAACGACCCGCTGGGCTCGCTCGCGCCGGAGCACACCTACGACATCAACCACCACGCCTCGACGCGGCTCGCGCGGCTGGCCAAGGAGGCCGGCGTCGGGCGGTTCGTCTACGCGTCGACCTGCTCGGTGTACGGCGCGTCCGGCACCGCCGACGTGCTCGACGAGGAGGCGCCGATGAAGCCGGTGACCCCCTACGCCGAGTCGAAGGTGCGCGTCGAGTCCGACCTGGTGGACCTGGCGTCGGACGAGTTCGTGCCGGTGTCGATGCGCAACGCGACGGCCTTCGGCTTCTCGCCGCGGCTGCGGGCCGACATCGTGCTGAACAACCTCGTCGGCCACGCCGTGCTCTCCGGGCGCATCCTCGTGATGAGCGACGGCACGCCGTGGCGTCCGCTCTGCCACGGGCGCGACATCGTCGCCGCCGCCATCGCGGCGATGGAGGCGCCCGCCGAGGTCGTGCGGGCCCGCGCGTTCAACGTCGGCCGCACCGACAACAACGTGCAGGTGCGCGACATCGCGGAGGCCGTCAAGGTCGCCGTGCCCGAGGCGGAGCTGATCGTCACCGGCGAGACCGGCGGCGACCCGCGCTCCTACCGCGTCGACTTCTCGCGCATCGAGAAGGAGCTGCCGGAGTTCCGGGCCGCGTGGTCGGTGGCCGACGGGGCCGCCGAGCTCCTGCGGGAGTACCGCGCCCGCGGCCTCACGCAGGAGACGTTCGACCGGCGCTTCACCCGCCTCGCCGTCCTGCACGCGCGCCAGGAGGCCGGGACGCTCGACGCGACGCTGCGGCCCGTCTAGACCTGGTTCAGAGCGTCTCCACCAGGTCCTTCCACGAGCCGGCCGTCCGGTCGCGCTCGGAGATGGCGGTGACCTCGACCGGCCAGACGATGGCCAGGTCGGGGTCGTCGTGGGCCACCCCGATGTCCTCGCCCGGGGCGTGCGGCCGGTCGATCCGGTAGCAGACGTCGGCGTCGGAGATCGCCTGGAAGCCGTGGAGCAGCCCCGCCGGCACGTAGAGGTGGTGGTGGTCGACGTCGTCGAGCCGGAAGGCCGCCACCGTGCCGAACGTGGGGGAGTGCGGGCGGGCGTCGACGAGGACGTCGTGCACCGCGCCGTGGGCGACCCGCACGAGCTTCGCCTCGCCCGCGCCGCGCCGGCCGTGCATGCCCCGGATCGTCCCCGCCCGCGACCGGGACTGGCTGTCCTGGGCCAGGGCACCGAGATCCACGCCGTGCTCGGCCCCGATCGCCGTGTCGAACGTGCGGGTGAAGAAGCCGCGGTCGTCGGTGTGGGGCGTGGGGACGAACACCAGGACACCGTCGATCGCGCTCGTGCGAACCTCCATGCCGCGCAGCCTCCCATCCGTCGTCAGGAAGGACCCACCGTGACCCGCGAGGTCAGCGAGACGATCACCTGCCGCTGGTGCGGCTCGACGTCGGGGACGGTCGTGCTCGACCTCGGCGACCAGCCGGCCGCGGACCACTTCCCGGCCCTCGACGACCCGGGCCCGGACCCGGTCCACCCGCTCCGGATGTGGCTGTGCGGGGACTGCGGTCTCGCGAACCTCGCCGAGGACCCGACGACGCCCGAGGAGCCGCGCGGGGCGGAGCCGCAGGCGATGGTCGACCAGGCCCGCGACGCCGTCGGCCGGGTGCGCGACGCCGGGCTGCTGACGGCGCCGGACGGCGCGGCCCGGACGACGGTGACCGAGTTCGGCAGCCCGCACGGCGGCTCGTGGCTCGACCTGCTGGACGCCGTCGGGCTCGCGCCGGTGCCGGAGGGTGTCGGCGCGGACCTCGTCATCGACTGCTTCGGGCTCATGCACGACGCGGACCAGGCCGCGGGCCTCGCGCGCCGCGCGGCGGCCGTGGCGCCGGAGGGCACGCTGCTGCTGCAGTTCCACACGCTCGCGGCGATCGTCGCCGACGGCGGGTGGAACGCGCTGCGGCACGGGCACTTCGCCTACTACTCGACGCCGGTGCTGGTGCGGATGCTCGCCGAGGTCGGCTTCGAGGCCACGCACGCGTTCCGGTTCGACCTCTACGGCGGGACGGTGCTGCTGGCGGCCCGGCGCACGGGCGTGGACGGGCCGGCGGACCCGGCGTCGGTGACCGCGCTCGTCGAGGCGGAGACCGCCGCGGGGGTGCTGGACCCCGCCGTCGTCGGGACCCTCGAGGGGGCCACCGCCGCGAGCGCCGACGCGTTGGCCGAGCACCTCTCCGCCGTGCGTGACGCGGGGCGCTCGGTGCTCGGCTACGCCGCGGCCTCGCGCGCGGTGCCGCTGCTCAACCGGGCGCACATCGGGCCGGACCTGCTGCCCGCGGTGGCCGACGGGTCGCCGGGCAAGCAGGGGCGGCGCTTCCCCGGTGTGCCGGTGCCGATCGTGGCGCCCGACGAGGTGGCCCGCCGGGGGCCGGACGAGGTCGTGCTGTTCGTCACCGACCTGCTCGGGGAGATGCGCGACCGCATCCCGGAGGTCGAGGCCGGGGGTGGGCGCTGGGTGGTCGTCGACCCGGTGGTGCGGGTGGCGGAGCCCCGCCCCTGAGGTGGCACACGTCACCGACGAGGCACCCCCGGGTGCGGCGCGGCGTCTTGCGGGACGGCTGCTCCGATCGGCCCTGCTCACCGGCGGGTGACCGTGCTGTCGGGGGTCGGCCCTAGACTGCCCGGGCGGAGCGGCGAGACGCCGCCGTCGGGCTCGGCCGCACGCGTGACCGGAACCGTACGGCCGGACGGACACGATCGAGGGATGGGACGCGAGGCATGACGGCAGTCGAGGCCCACCGGGCACCGGGCGTCGCGCCCGGACCCCGGGTCCCGCAGCAGCAGCCCGGCCCGCCGTCGGGACGGCGCAGCCCGCACCTGCGGGTGGCGGTCGCCGTCGTGGTGCTGACCACGCTGCTCGCCGGGGGCGTCACGTTCGCCGGGGTGTTCGCCTCGGTCGGGCGCTGGCAGAGCACCTCCGAGGTGGTCTTCAACTCGACGATGGAGACGGACGCGAACATCGCCCGTGGCTCCCGCTACGTGCAGGACCGGCTGACCACGTGGGAGTCCCTCGGCGGCAGCGAGGCCGTCTCCCGGCGCGCCGCCGAGCTCGGGGCACGCCCGGGGGCCACGCCGTTCGACCCGGCCACGGTCTCGATCTCCTCGAAGCACCTCACGGCCACCGAGATCCTCGAGGTCACGGTCACCTCCGACGACGCCGCGACCGTCTCGGCCGACGCGGGCACCGCGGCGCAGGCGCTCGCCGACGTCGTCGTCGGCAGCGAGCGCTACCCGGGCTCGGCGAACTCGAAGGTCACCGCCCGGGTCGTCAGCACCGGCGGGCCGGCCGTCGATCACGGGGTCCAGGAGGCCCGGTGGTGGGGCATCCTCGGCGCCGTCGCGGGCTTCATCGTCTCGCTGCTCGCGTGCTCCCTGCTGCGGCCCGGCCCGTGGTCGCGCGACCTCGCGCCCTTCACCATCCGGTCGCGACGACGCATGGTCGAGCTGAACCAGGCCGTGATGCACGAGGCGTTGCGCGACCTCGTGGTCACCGGGCTGCGGACCCCGGTCGGCAAGATCACCGTCGGCATCGCCGCGTTCTCCATCGCGGGCTACGGGCTCACCGGGCTCGCGATCTTCCCGCTGATCCCGGTGCTCGCGGCCGCGGTGTGGACGTGGAAGAAGGCCGACCCGCGGTGGTCGTCGGCGGCGCTGCTGTTCACCGGCATCGGCGTCTTCCCCGAGAAGGTCGACCTGGTGAAGCTCGGGCCGGTCACACCGACCGTGCTCGAGGTGGCGCTGGTCCTCGCCTTCGTGCTCCTCCTGCGGGGGCGCGGGATCGCCCGGTCGCCGCGGCCGGCGTTCACGTGGCCGATCGTCGCGATCCTGGTGGCCGCCACCGTCGGTGCGGTCGCGGCGCTCGCGCTCGGCGGGGCGTTCAGCCTGATGATCGACAACTACCGCGCGCTGCTGATGGTCGCGACCTTCTTCCCCGTCTACTTCGCCTTCGCGCGCCGACCCCACCAGCTGATCTCGGTGATGCTGTCGATCGCCGCGGTCTGCAGCTCGGTGGTGCTCGTCGCTTCCGTGGCGGGCTGGTCGCGCCTGCTCGTCGACGAGCGCAGCTCGGTCATCACCGGGTCGGACACCTCCGACGTCGCGCGCCTCTCCGGCCCCACGCTCGACATGTGGGCGCCGCTGCTGATCCTGCTGCTCTCGGCCCTCATGCCGCGCCGCCCCCGGTGGCTGTGGATCGGGCTGGTGCTCATCGGCGTGCTGCACGAGGCGGCGAGCTTCAACCGCTCCACGTGGGCGCCGCTGATCCTGCTGATCGTCGCCGTCGCGGCCGTGACCCACGGGCCGAAGGGCCTCGTGCGCCGCGCCGCCGTGCTCGTCGTCGTGGGCGCGATCGGGCTGAGCGTGGCGCTCACCGGTCTCGCCGGCGGGCAGGCCAAGGCGATCGCCCTGCGCGCCACCAGCGTGGTCACCGGGCAGGCCTACGGCGAGGACAGCCTCCCCGACCGCCTGCGCGAGAACGCCGCCGCGTACGCGACGCTCGAACGGCAGCCGTTCGTGGGCGTCGGCGTCGGGCAGTACTACGGCGGCGAGCTGCCGCAGTACAACAACGACCTCAGCCGCCCGTACGTCGACCCGCGGCCGTACATCCACAACCAGTACCTGCGGATCTGGCTGTACATGGGTGTGCTCGGCCTGTTCGCCTACGCCTTCGCCGGCACCCGGATCCTCTCCACGGTCCTGCTCTCGTGGCGTCGACGATCTCCCGGCGCCCCGATGGTCGTGGTCGTCGGGATGGGCCTCGCGTGTCTCGCGGCGCAGTCCAGCCTGCAGACGATGCTCGTCGACCGACCGGCGATCATCACCACGGTCACCCTCATGGCGGCGCTCTCGGCGTTCGCCACGTGGTCGCCGTGGCCGGTCCGGCCGTCCTATGCGATGCGCCGACCGGGCCCGCCCATGGGCGCCGGGCCGATGCGTCCGCCGGGTCCCCCCCGACGTCCTGCCGTCCCCGCAGGCACCATGGAGGAGTGAGCACACCGATGACCGTGACGTCAGCGCTACGCAAGGCGTGGTGGGTGCTCGTGCTCGGTGCCGTGCTCGGCGCCGTCGTGGGGCTCGTGGTGGACCTGCGCGTGTCGGGGCAGGGTTACACCTCCTCGTCCCAGGTCCTCATCTCCGGTGGCGGGGGCGGTGACGCCGACGAGGTCTACAACGCCAACCAGTACGTCAACCAGCGGATGTCGACGTACGCGGAGTTCGTCACGAGCGACCAGGTCCTCGGCCCGGCCGCCCAGCAGCTCGGCATCTCGGAGCCCGACCTCGCCTCGCGCGTGACGGGCAACGCCGGCAGCGAGACCACGGTGCTCTCGATCGACGTGCGCGGTTCGACCCCCGACGACGCGGTCCGCGCCGCGCGGGCGGTCACCCAGTCCTTCACCCAGGCCGTCGAGGTCCTCGAGACGCCGGCCGCGGGGCAGCCGCCACGGATCAGCACGCAGGTCACGGGCGACCCCTCCACCCCGACGCAGAGCCAGTCCAGTTCGGTGCTGCGGGTCGCGGGTGGCGCGATCGCCGGTCTGCTGCTGGTCCTGATCGGTGTGGTCCTCTACGGCTCGCAGTTCGTCCGGCGTACGGGCAGCCGGGTGCTCGCGTGGGTGTCCACCGACCCCGAGGGCGCCCGTCCACCGATGATGGGCCCACCCACCGGGGCGAACCCGGCGCTCGGGCCCCCGCCCGGCTACTACCCGCCGCCCGGCCGACCGCTGCCGCCCCCGCCGCGCCCCGCGGGGCCACCCGCCCCGCAGCCGGCCGTCGACCCCACCCCGACCATGCCGGTCTCCGCCGCCCAGCTCGCGGCGGCGCGCGGCGCGGGCCCGGGGTCGTCCGAGGCCACGCAGCGCGTGCAGGGCGGTCGCGACGCCGAGTCGGGCGGCTCGTCCTCCGGTGGCGCCGGCACCCCGGCCGCGACCGAGGGCTCCGGGCCGTCGAGCCCGAACCCGCCCGGGAAGTCGTCCCCGGCGGCGTCCGGCCAGTCCGGTCCGTCGGCCAAGTCGCCGCAGCCGGCGCCGAAGGAGAGCGGCGGCGCCAAGGTCGGCGCGGCGGCCGCCGGAGCCGCGGTCGCAGCAGCTGCGGCAGCGGGCTCGGCCTCGAAGTCGGGTCAGCAGGGTTCCGGTCAGCAGGGCCAGCAGGCCGGTGCGCAGGCACCGTCGAAGCCGGGAGCCGGCTCCGGTCCGCCGAACGGTCCGAAGGGGCCGTCCGCCCCCGCGGGGCAGAACGGGGCGACCCCGTCGGGGCCGTCGTCGTCCGGGCCCTCGGGGCAGAACGGTCGCCCGGGTCCGGGGTCGCCGTCCAAGCCCTCGCCGTCGGGGGCTGCCGCACCGTCGTCGGGCAGTGCCGCGCCGAGTCCGGGCGCCAAGAACGCCGGGGCGAACCAGGCCGGTCGGGCCGCTCCGGCGCCGTCCGGTCCCGGCAACGCGAAGCCCGCGGCCGCCGCGAGCCCGAACGGCAGCCCGCAGAAGCCCGCCCCGGGCCAGGGCGCGCAGCAGAACGGGCCGAAGCCGCAGGGCGGCCAGGCACAGGGCGCCGCGCAGGGCGGTCCGAAGCAGCCGCAGAACGGTCAGCCCCAGGGCGGCGGGCAGGGCGGCCCGAAGCAGCCGCAGAACGGTCAGCCCCAGGGCGCTGCGCAGAGTGGCTCCAAGCAGCCGCCGAACGGCCAGAAGCCAGGTGCCACCGGCAGCGGGCCGAACGGGACGCCCTCGGGGCAGGGGCAGCAGAAGCCCGCTCCCGGTGCGTCGGCCGGCAGCGGTCAGAACGCGACGGCGACCCCTGGCAGCCCGGGCCCGAAGGCGCCCTCCGGGCCGGCCGCGGGCACGCCGAAGCCGGGGGCGGCCGCGAACGGTGCCCCAGCCGGCGGGCAGAACGGTCAGGGCAAGCCCACGCCCGGGTCGGCGCCGAAGCCGAGCCCGTCCGCGCAGAACGGTGCGGCCGCCCGGCCCGCGGCCACGACGGCTGCTGCTGCGCCGGACGACGCCCCGACCACCACGGTCGGCACGTCGAACTCGTCCCCGACCCCGCGGCGCCCCGCGCCCGGCAAGCCGGTGTCGATCAAGCCGAAGAGTTCCTCGGCGTCCGCGTCGGCCGGTTCGTCGGCGTCCGGTTCCTCGACGCCGAACGTGGCGCCGGGCGGGCACACCCCGCCCGCACGGTCCGCCGGCCTCGACGCCGACACCGTGGCCGTCGACATGCGGCGCAAGGGTGGCCCCAGCCCGACGCCGCGTCCGCGGCCCAATGGCACGCCCAACCGGGTCGGCTCGGCCGCCTCGAGCGACTCGGACCGCGGCGGCTCGCGCGACGCCTGACCGGCCCGACCCGACCACGGCCCGGCTCCGGAGCACCCGCTCCGGAGCCGGGCCGTCGTCGTTGTGCGAGAGGTACGTGGGGCAGGTCCGAGGGCGCCGGAAGCTGCCTGGTGTAGCTCTCGCGGTGGGACGTCGCTCCCGGCGTCCCGCGAGGGCGACGTGAGGCAGGTCGATGGGCCCCCGCAAGCTGCCTGGTGTAGCTCTCGCGACGGGCCCCGACCGGCCCCGACCGTGGCGAAGGGCGCCCACCGCCCGCCAGTCCGAGCGGAGGGGCCCTTCGCTCAGGAGGGCGAGCGGTGCGCCACCCGGGAGAACACGGTCGTCCAGCCCTCGGCGGCGTGGTCGGCCGAGAAGTGCGCCAGGTAGTGCTCCCGCGCGGCGGCACCCACCTCGGCCGCCACGGTCGGGTCGGCGAGCCGGCCGAACACCGCGGCCAGTCCGGCGACGTCGTCGACCGGCAGCGGCGGCAACGAGGACGGACTGAACTCGGGCAGACCACCGGAGTCGGAGACGATCGTGGGGATGCCGAGCTGCATCGAGAGCACCTGCACGCCGCTCTGGGTCGCCAGCCGGTAGTGGGCCAGCGACGCCTTCGCCCGCGCGAGATCGGGCAGCACGTCGGCGTAGGAGAAGTGCTCGCGCCGCCACTCGACGTGCGCGGGCAGGTCGAGCTCGGAGAGCGGACCGTTGCCGAGCAGCAGCAGCCGGTCGCCCCGGTACTCCGGCGACCGGACGTGCGCCGCCCACGCCCGCAGGGCCACCTCGACGTTCTTGTACGGCGACATCCGTCCCAGGAGCACGACGTCACGCCGCTCGGCGGCACCCACCGGGACCGGAGGCAGGGCGGACTCCGGCACGTCGGAGGTCAGCGGGACGACGTCGACGCGTCGCCCGAACCGGGCCGACAGGACGGCGGCCACGTGCGCGCTGGGAGCGACGACGGCGGCCGCCGACCGGGTCTGGTGGTCGAGCACGGCGCGGCGGTGCCAGGGCCGCTCCTCGGTCGCGTCGTGGGGCCGGTCGTCGTGCACGACCTGCACCAGCGGCGCGAGCCGTGTCATGGGCAGCCAACGCGGGTCGTGCATCAGCTCGGAGACCACGACGTCGGGAGCGAAGCGCCGCGCCTCCGCGGTCACCCGGGCGAGGGCGGGCAGCGTGCGCGGGTTCTTGATCGAGGGGTCGAGGACCCGCTCGTCGGGTCGGGCCGCGACCTTCTCGTAGTGCTGGTCGGTGGTGACCACCAGGCACTCGTGGCCCGCGGCGGTCAGCGCGTCGACCTGCACCCGGGTCAGCGTGCGCAGCCAGGGGGAGAGCCAGAGGACCTTCACAGCAGCTCCGCGGGGTCGCCCGGACCGTCGGGGATCGGGTGGCCGAACAGCCGCACGAACGCCCGCTGGTAGGCGTCGGCCATGGCGGCGTCGGTGTAGAGCTCCAGGGCCCGCTCCCGCCCGGCGGCGCCGAGGCCGGCCAGCCGCTCGCGATCGGCCAGGACCGTCGTGAGGGCCGCCGTCCAGGCCTCCACGGTGGCGGGCGCGACGACCACTCCCGCCGCGCCGTCGGCCAGCATCTCCGGGACGGTGCCGCTGGCCGAGGCCATCACGGGGACGCCGCGGGTCATCGCCTCCACCATGACGAGGGGGAACGCCTCGAAGTCGCTCGGGACGCAGAGCACGTCGGTCTCGGCGAACGCGGCGTCGGGTCCTGACACCTGCCCGCGCCACCGCACCCGGTCGCGGGCGGCGGCGGGGGTCCGCGCCTCGAGGCGGGCCTTGTCGGGGCCGTCGCCGAAGACGTCCAGCGTCCAGTCGTCGCGCCCGGTCGCGAGGAGCGCGTCGATGAGCAGCAGCGGGTTCTTGTACTCGACGACGCGGGTGAGCATCGCGAAGCGGACCGGTCCGGGCCCGGTCGCCCGGAACGGGATCGGGGCCGCCGTCGGGATGCCGTTCGGGGCCGCCATCACGACGTCGGTGAGCGCCTGGTGCCGGGTCAGGTCGACGTGGTGCTGCGCCGAGAGGACCAGCAGCCCGTCGGCGGAGCGCAGGTTCCGGGCGAGGGCCTCGGAGTAGGTGGCGCGGTCGAGGTGGGCCGGGTCGTGCGTCGCGGGCATCCAGCGCCGCTGCTGCCCGGACACCCGGCCCAGCGCGCGCCAGGCCCGCGCGAAGGCGACCTCGGTGTTGGTCACCCCGCCGACGACGACGGCCTCGTCGCCCGCGACCTCCACCGTCGGCTGCCAGAAGGGGACGAAGGCGAGCCGCACCCGCGGGTCGAGCTCGGCGGTGTAGAGGCCGAGGCCCTGCAGGCAGACCATCGTGACCGGGTGCCCCCGCGCCACGAGCGCGTTCGCGAGCAGCACCCGCTGCCGCTCGGCCCCGCCGAGGTCGAGGTCGTTGGTGGTCACGACGACGCCGGGCCGCCCCGCGGCTTGCTCGGTCAGCGCGATCCGACGACGGCGACGGTCGGAGCGCTTCGACCGCTGCACCCGGTCGAGGACCGCCGTGCCGAGCGAGAAGACCGTGCCGGGCCCGCGGTTGCCCGTGTTGCCGAGGGCCATCACCTGGGCGGCGCGTAGCAGGTCGACCCCGCGCTGCGAGGCGAGCGGGTCGCCGGTCTGGGTGCCGGCGGCGGCGTGGCGGACCTGCGGGCCGTCGTCGTCGACCAGTTTCAGGGTCCACCCGGCGCGGCGGGCGGCGGGCTGCCACGTGGCGTCCTCGCCGTAGACGAAGAAACGCTCGTCGAACGGGCCGAGGGCGTTCCAGGCGTCCCGCGAGAGCAGCAGGCAGCACCCGGCCATGTAGCCGTCGACGTCGTGCGGGGTCTCCGGGTAGAGGTCGGAGAGCCCGGCGAGGTACGGGTGCTCCCGCAGCCGCTTCGCGTAGCCCGCGGCGTTGAGCAGGTTGCGCACGACGCTCTGCTCGCGGTGCGCGACGTCCCACGGCCGCTCCCGGCCGTCGGGGTCGAGCACGGTCGGCGAGACCGCCGCGACCCGGGGCCGGGCGAGTGCCTCCCGCGCCGCGGCCAACGGCCCGATGAGCTCGGCGTCGGGATTGAGGTGCAGCATGTCGGCGTCCGGGCACTGCGCCGCGAGGCGGTTCATCGCGGCGATGTAGCCCAGGTTCGACGACGAGAACGTCCACCGCACCTGGGGCCACGTCCCGGCCAGCTCGCGCACCTCGCGCGACCCGGACGACGCGTTGTCCCACACGTGCACCGGGGAGTCGGGGAGGTACTTCTCGACGCTGCGCAGCGCCCGGTCCAGCAGGTCGGCCCGTCGGTACGACACGATCAGGACCGCCAACTCACGACCCGACACGACCTGCTGTCTCCTTCGCCGCCGTCCGTCCGAATGCGGCTGCGATGGTGGCACGACGGCGGGAGTGACCCGGCGCCCGCCCCGGTCAGCCCTTCCGGATGACGCGCATCTCGACGAACTTGCCCTGCTGGCGCATCCGGATCGTCTGGAGCGCGGCCATGTCGAGCTCCATCGTCGGCACGTCGGTGATGTCGGCGAGGTCCCGGCGGGCGGTGGTGCGGGTGCCCGCGGCGACCGTCGGGCGCATCTGGGCGGTCTCGGCGTCGAGCGCGCTGCGTCCCTCGGGGACCCGCGCCATGCCGGGCAGCACGGTCGTCGCCGCGTCCAGGCCCACCCCAGCCGGGTCGATCCGCGGGTCGACGGTCGGGGCGGACGGGGCCACCCCGATCCCGTCCTCGGCGTTCTCCGCGGCGGCCTCGGCCTCCATGCGGTCGAGGCTCTTGGGTCGCAGCGCCCCGAGCAGGGCGTTGCGCATCGCCGGCGGGATGGCGCCGACCAGCAGCGCGCCGCCGAAGTAGGCGATCCCGCCCGCGGCGAGGGGGACCAGCAGCGGCAGGTCGTAGGTCAGCCAGATCGCACCGAGGGCGAGGAGCCCGGCCGGCACCAGCCGCGCGAGGTAGGCGAACGGCAGCGGGTGCACCCCGTGGCGACGGAGCCGCCACTGCGAGGCCAGCACCCCGATCGTCTCGGTGACGATCAGCATGATGCCGCAGGCGACGGCGCCCAGGTGCGGGATCAGGATGATGTTGCCGACGATGTTGATGACGAGGTTGATCGTCGACATCGTCGTGAGGTATCGCTGCTCGTGGGCGGCGATGAGGCCGTCGGAGACGATCGCCGACAGGAACGTCATGGCCACGGCGATGAAGAAGAACTGCAGCGGGGGCCCGGCGAACGGCCCCACGCGGTCCTGGCCGCCGACGAGGTTCGCCATCCGCTGGGCGAGCGGCCAGCCGATCACCGCGATCGGGAAGCCGACGAGCAGCAGGAAGCGGTAGCCCTGGTCGACCGCCCGGGCGAAGCGGGCGCGGTCGGAGTTGTAGGTCTCGTTGATCGTCGAGAGCACCGAGCGTTCGAAGACCTGCGAGATCAGCGTCAGGGTGAACGCGATCTGCAGGGCGGCGTAGTACCCGCCGATCTGTTCGGAGGTGCCGAGGATCGACAGGAGCAGGCCGTCGGCGCGCCAGTAGAGCACCGCGATGATCGAGATGACCGTGAGCGGGAAGGCCTCCTTGAGGAGGCGCCACATCTCGGGCCAGTCGGTCACCCAGGTCAGCTGCGTGAGCCGCCGGGCGCCCCACCACTGGATCGCCAGGCGCAGCGCCTGGGGGATGATCTGCACGGCGCACATGGCGAGCAGGCCCCAGTCGAAGAACGCGACCGAGGCGGCGGCGGAGAGCGTGAGCACCCGGGAGAAGAATTCCGCCGACGCCGCCGAGGAGTAGCGCACCTTGACGTCGAACACCGGCTCGTAGCACGACGAGACCGTGGTGAAGATCAGCCCGACGGCGAGGACGGCGACGGCGGCCTGCTGCTCGCCGTCGCCCCAGTACACCCCGAAGCCCGCGATCGCGGCGATGATCGCCAGCGGGACCGCGTACAGCGTCGAGAACGAGGTGTTGATCCCGACGAGGCGCTCGAGGTTCCCGCCGAGGCCCGCCACGCGGCGCACGATGATCGTGCCGAGTCCGAGTTCGGTGAACGCCTCGAACGTCTGCGCGAAGACGACGGCGGTCGCGAGGATGCCGTAGCCGCCCTCGCCGAGGTAGCGGGTCGCGATGCCCAGGGTGACCATGGACAGCGGCAGCGCCGAGAACTTGGCGAGCACCTGGATCGCGACGCCGCGCGCGATCGCCGTGGACCGGGTACTCATCGACACGGATGCTACTCGTGCGGGTTCGGACCGGGCCGGGGCGGCGGGCCCGGCACCGGGTGCTGCCCCCGGCGCTGGCTAGGGTGACCGCCGATGGACGTCCGGAGCTCCACCTGGCTGCTGACCGGCGGTGCCGGGTACATCGGGTCGCACGTGCTGCGGGCCCTGCGGGCCGCGGGCCACGACGCCGTCGTGCTCGACGACCTGTCGACCGGGCTCGTCGAGCGTCTTCCCGACGACGTCGAGCTCCTGCGCCACGACCTGCTCGACCCCGGGCTGGGAGCGGTCCTGGCCGACCTGACCCGTCGTCGGGACGTGGCCGGGGTGGTGCACCTGGCGGCGAAGAAGTCCGTGCCGGAGTCGGTCGCGAAGCCGCTGAGCTACTACGAGCACAACGTCGGCGGCACCGTCGCGATGCTGCGCGCCGCGACGGCCGCGGGCATCGGCCGCTTCCTGTACTCCTCGAGCGCGGCGGTCTACGGCGAGACGTCGGCCGAGCCGGTCACCGAGGACCGGCCCACGCTGCCCACCAGCCCCTACGGCGAGACGAAGCTCGCGGGGGAGTGGGCGGTGCGCCGGCACGCCGAGGCCGAGGGCCTGGGCTGGACCGCGCTGCGCTACTTCAACGTGGCCGGGACCGCATCGGCGGCGCTGGCCGACCGGGGCGCGACGAACCTGCTCCCGCTCGTGGAGCGGGCCGCGCTGACCGGCGAGCCGGTGACGGTGTTCGGCGACGACTGGCCGACCCCGGACGGCACGTGCCTGCGCGACTACGTGCACGTCTCCGACCTCGCCGAGGCCCACGTGGCGGCGGCCGCGGCGCTGCTCGACGGCCGGTCCCCCGGGGCGCTCAACGTGGGCCGCAACGAGGGGACGAGCGTGCTCGAGGTGATCGCCGCGGTGTCGGCGGCGCGGGGGCGCGAGGTGCCCCACGTGATCGCCGGTCGCCGCCCCGGTGACCCCGCGCGGGTGGTGGCCGACGCGTCGCGGATCGCGTCCGTCCTCGGCTGGCGGGCGACCCGGGGGATCGACGAGATGTGCGCTCCGCGCAGGTGAGCACTATTCCGTGTCAGAGCACGGATTAGTGCTCACCTGCGAAGCACCTAGTCGCCGAACGTCCCGTCCGCGTTCAGCTTCCGGTAGTAGCCCGAGAGGTCCATGCGCCGCTTCGCGTTGACGGTGGACTTGCCCTCGTCGACGAAGAGTCGCAGCGGGATCGCGCGGAAGTCGAAGCTCACGCGCGAGGTGTCGGTGTCGTTCGCGTAGTTGCCGTGCCGGTTGTTCACGGCGTCGAACCGGAACACCTCACCGGGCTCGACGACGGCCGGCGAGTAGGTGTCGCTGCCCGGGGCGTCCTCGATCCACATCGAGTTCGTGCCGTAGGCGCGGGTCAGCGGCAGCCAGTAGTTCAGCGTGGCCGGCTGGTGGTTGTAGTCGGAGTCCTTGTGGAACTCGGACACGGCCACGCTGCCGGGGCGGTGCACCCGGAAGGTCGGCACGCGCTGCACGGCGAGGTCCTCGCCGTACTGGGGCAGGATCCACTCGACGAGGAAACGGTCGTAGAGGTCCCGCACCTGCTCGTACTCGCGGTAGAACAGCGAGTGGTCGTCGGAGTCCTGGTCGTGGTTGTCCACGTCCGCCCGCCGACCCAGCTCGTGGATCTTCTCGAGGTCCGGGGTGTCGAGGATCTTCGCGACGACGGTCGAGAACGGGAACTCGATCGGGTCGTAGGTGAGCACGGTGCCGTGCTCGCTGCGGTCAGCCACTGTGGGACTTCCTTCCGTGCTGGTCGGGGACGAGGAGCTCGCGGTAGAGATCCACGAGTCGGTCCGCCCAGGCGTCGGCGCCGAACGGCGCGACGCTCTCGCGGGCCCGGGCTCCGAGCTGAATCCGGACCTCGTCGTCGGAGAGCAGCTTGTCCAGGGCGGCACCGAGGGCCGCCGGGTCGTTCACCGGGACGACGACGCCGTTGTCGCCGTCGCGCACGAGGGTGGCGAGGCCACCGACCGGGGTGACGACGGGGCAGAGCCCCCACGCCATCCCCTCGAGGACCGACATCGGCAGGCCCTCCCACCAGCTGGGCAGCAGGAGGAGCTCGGCGTCGCGCAGCAGCGCGTCGCGTTCCTCCGGGCCGATCCAGCTGCGCACCTCGACGCTGCCGTCGAGACCCGCCGCGGTGACCGCGGCGTGCACCGCGTCGGCGTCGCCGTGACCGGCGAGGGTCACGTGCAGCCGCTCGCGGTGGGCGACGTGGAGCCCGGCGATCGCGTCGATCAGGTCGAAGACGCCCTTGCGGTCGATCAGCCGGCCCAGGAAGACCCCGCGCACAACGTTCGCGTGCGGGTCCCGCGCCGGCAGCGTCGCGGGCCACTCCACCGGGTTCGCGACGACGGGGACGCGCTCGGGCGGGATGCCCAGCCGGCTCGTGTACGTCGCGCGGGCACCGTCGGCCAGCACGATCACGCGATCGGCGCGCAGCAGCCACGCGACGACCGGGCGCACGGGCGCGGGCAGGCCGTCGAACCACTCGGCGAACGCGCCGGCGTGGGTGTGCAGCACCGTCGGGACCCCGCGGAGGCGGGCGACCGCGACGATCAGGCCCTTGCGGACGGCGGACAGGCCCTTGGCGACGTGCAGGTGCACCACGTCGACGCGGCCCGCGAGGATCAGCGCCGCCGCCCGGGCGATCCCGCCGACCATCAGCCGCAGTCGCCGGGCGAGCCCGACCTCGTCGTAGGTGGTGACCACCCGGACCACGACGTCGTCCCGCGCGCCGAGGAAGCGGACGTGCAGCCGCTGCACCGAGGAGATGCCTCCGGGGGTGCCCTCGGCCTGGCCGACCACGAGGACGCGCAGCGGGCCGGAGCCGCGCGTCGGCGCGGGGGAGGTCACCGGCGGGCCGGGTCCACCGTCGCGTACGCGGCGAGCAGCGAGGTCTGGGAGTGCGACCACGAGAGGGCGCCGGCGACGCGCGCGCGGCCGACCTCGCCCATCTGCTTGCGGCGCACCGGGTCGTCGAGGAGGTCGGAGACGAGCGAGGCGTACTCGTCGACGTCGTTCGGGCGGGCGTAGAGCGCCGCGTCGCCGGCGGAGACCCGGCCCTCGGTGAGGTCGAACGACACCATCGGCAGGCCCATCGCCATGTACTCCATGATCTTGTTCATGGTGGACAGGTCGCTGAGCGGGTTCAGCGGGTCCGGGGCGAGGCCCAGGCACGCGGTCGAGAGGTAGCGCTGCACGTCCGGGGTGTCGGCCATGCCGGTGAAGGTGACCCGGTCGTCGAGGCCGAGCCGGTGCGCGAGGTCGACGACGTCGTCGAACGCGTCGCCGCCGCCGAGGAAGGCGGCGTGCCAGTCGTCGCGTCGCTCCCCGAGCCGGGCGAGCGCGCGGACCGCGTAGTCGACGCCGTCCTGCGGGCCCATGACCCCGAGGTAGACGAGCAGGTGCTCCTTGCCGCGGGCCAGCTCGGGCTCCGGCGGGACCTGCTTGAAGCGGTCGAGGGCGGGCGCGCTGCGGACCGTGAAGGCCCGGTCGCCGCGCACGCGTCCGCGGCCGACGGCCTTCGACCGGTAGCTCTCGTTGGTGGAGATGACGACGTCCGCGGTGCGGTAGGTCAGGAACTCCGTGAGGCGCAGGGCCCAGTACAGCGCGTCGCGCTTCGGGCGGAAGCGGGAGAGGTAGAGCTCGGGGACGAGGTCGTGCTGGTCGAAGACGACCTTCGTGCGCCCGCCGCTGAGCACCTTGAGCACGAGCGCCACGACGAAGAGCAGGTCCGGCGGGTTGCAGAGGTGCACGACGTCCACCGGCTCGCGGCGGTGCACCTTCCGGGCCAGCCGCACCGAGTGGAACAGCGCGGTGGCGTACTCCTTGAGGTAGCCCTGGGGGCCCCCGGACGCCGCCTCCAGCGGGTACCGGTGGATGCGGACGCCGTCGACGGTCGCCTCGCGCTCGGTGTCGCGGGCGGCACCCCGCGGGCAGATCACCTCGACGTCCCAGCCGTGGTCGCGCAGCGTCGTGGCCTCCTGCCAGACGCGACGGTCGAACGGCACCGAGAGGTTCTCGACGAGGATGAGTGCTCTTCCGGGCAAGATCTCGTCTTCCGTCCTGTCGGGGGCCAGGGCCGGCCCGGGCGGGAACCCGTTCGGGCTCGGACCACGGTAGCGATGCGCCGTTCGGGTCCTGTCGGGTGCCCGGCGCACCTGGTACGCACCACCGAACCCAAGGACGTGCGAGGGCGACGGGGGTTGCCCGGCGGATGCGACCATGGCGCCCCGACATCCGGCGTTCGGGCCGGGACCGGACATGGGTAGCGTCGCGGTAGCCCGAACGGGTCACGGACGGGTGACGGACGAGCGCACAGGGGGAGAGCGGGACATGCACGTGCACGTGGAGCTGCCCGAGGAGCTCGACGTGGAGGAGTACCGGCTCCGGAACGCGCGGGGCGAGATTCCGGACCACACCCCCTACGGCCTGCACCACATCGGCGACGACGGCGACGTCGTCACGTTCCGCCACCCGGCCCGCGGGGCGGTCGCCTACGCGTCGCGCAAGGTCCGCAACCGGCTCGACGGGTACGAGGCCGTGACCGCGCTGACCGGCGCCGTCCAGCGTCGCGGCGCGGACGCGCTGCTGTGCATGGACGAGCGCACCGGGGTGCCGGCGCTCTACACTTCGCCGCGCCGTCCCGTGGTCACCGGCATCGGCTGGCTGGAGCGGCCCGACCTGCTCGGCCGCTCCGAGCGCCTCGCCACGACGCGGGCGCTCAAGCGGGCGGCCGGGATGTTCAGCCAGTCCCCGGGCGTCGTCCCGATCCTGCGCGAGCACTGGGACGTCGACCCCGGCCGGGTGCACGGCGTGACCCTCGGGATCGACCCCGACTTCTACCCCGAGCAGCCGTGGGACGACCGCGACCCCGGCGGCGTGACGATCACCAGCGTCGGCGACGACCGCAACCGCGACCACGGCACGCTGGTGGCCGCCGTCGAGCAGGTGCGGGCGGGCGGGGTGCCCGCGTGGCTGGAGCTCGCGACGACGATCCCGGTCACCCTCGCGCCCGACGCCGGGGTGGTGCACGCCCGCCGGATGAACGCCGCGATGCGCGGGCTCTACCGGCGTTCGACGGTGGTCGCGATCGCGCTGCGCTCCAACCCGGTCGGTGCGGGCCTCACGGTCGCGCTGGAGGGGCTGGCCAGCGGCCGACCCGTCGTCGCGACCGACAACCCGGGCATGGACCACTACGTCGACCACGGCCGGACCGGCCTGCTAGTCCCGCCGGACGACCCGGCCGCGATGGCCGCCGCCATCGGCGAGCTGCTCTCCGACCCGGAGCGGGCGGCCGCGATGGGCGCGGCGGGCCGCAAGGACGTCGAGACCCGGTTCACCTCCGCGCACATGGCGCGCGAGCTCGCCGACATCGTCCGCGGCGTCCTGTAGGACCTTCCCGACGCCGGGTGGCGCGGCCACCCGGCGTCGGGCGTTCTAGGACGCGACGAGCGCGCGACCGGCGTCGGTCGCGACCATCTCCACGCCGTCGAGGAGGTCCTCGCCGCGCATGGCCCGCAGGTAGGCGGCGCGCAGGCGCGCGAGCACGCCGTCGACCGGGAACGTGAACCCGTCGATCTCGGAGACGAGCGTCAGCTCCGAGATCGTGCCCGCGATCCCGACCTCCTGGGCGGCCAGCAGCTCGGTCCGGTCGATCGGGCGCCGCACGAGGCGCAGGCCGTCGCGGCGGCAGATCCGCTCGAGGATGCGGACCGTCAGGCTGTCCAGCGCCCCCTCCGACGACGGCGGCACCACGACCTCGTCGTCGAGCAGCGCGACCACGCAGGCCCCGGTGGCCTCCGCGACGCGGCCCTCGCGGTTGAGCAGGATCGCGTCGTCGTACCCGAGGCGGCGCGCCTCGATCCGCGCGAGGCGGGCGACGACGTAGTTCGCGCTGCTCTTCACCCGGGTCGGCAGGTCGACGTCGGTGCCGCGGCGCCAGGTGGAGACGCCGAGGCGCATCGGCTCGCCGGACTCCTTCTGCTGGGTGAACGCGGTGATGACCAGCGACGCGTGCGTGCCCTCGCCCCAGTGGCCCTCGGTGACGTAGAGGGTGGGGCGGAACCAGAGGTCCCGCTCGCGGACGAGGAGCTCGGCGGCGAGCTGCTCGAGACGGCGCAGGAACTCCGGGTAGTCGAACTCCACGGGGATGTGGAAGAGCTTCGCCGACCGGAGCAGCCGCTCGTAGTGCTCGCGCGGGGTCCGCAGCGAGAAGGTCTCGCTGGCCGGGTCCCAGTAACCCTTGACGCCCTCGAAGACCGACAGTGCCCGGGTGAGGGCCTCGGCGGAGATGTGGATCCGGACGTCGGAGTAGGGCACGAGCTGTCCGTCGACCGACGCCCACGGCGGGGTCTGCAGCTGGGAGAGCGACGCGATGTGCGCCATGTGTCGTATTCCTTCCCGAATGAACCACCGCAGGAAGACGTTCGGTGATCGAATCGTCCTGATCGTCCGGACCCGGAAGGCCTTTCGGGTACCTCGATGGACCCGACCGGACAACCCATGACTACCGTGCGACGTCTCGGTAGCCAGAAGGTTCCCCCGCAGTGGGGAGAACCCGGCGCGAAGGGGGCCGACGTGACCAACGTTCTCTCGAATCCGTCGTTCGACGACGCGACGCGACGCGACCACCTCTACTCCGGTGACGTGATGGTCTACGGCGCGACGCCGGCGACCCTCGCGCTCGTCCAGTTCACCCGGGAACTGGTGGAGGAGGCGTTCGCGGGCTGCGGGGCGGGCGGGCTGAACCCCGAGCTCGCGCAGTACGAGATGGACGTCCGGGAGTTCGCGGCGCTGCTCGCCGAGCTCAAGCCCCGGTTCATCCACCACCCGCGGTGCAAGGAGCTGCTGCCGGCCATCCTCGAGGAGCGTGGCTGCGACCTGGAGCGCACGTACTTCGACGTGCCGCGGCTGCGCACCTCGACCTCGGACGACTACCTGACGACGGGCATCGCGTTCGCGTTCCACCCGCACCGCGACACCTGGTACTCGGCGCCGATGTGTCAGACGAACTGGTGGATGCCGGTCTACCCGGTGTCGGCGGACAACGTCATGGCGTTCCACCCGAAGTACATGACCCAGGGCCTGAAGAACGGGTCCCGTCGCTACGACTACGACGCGTGGAACCGGACGAGCCGGTTCAGCGCCGCCTCGCAGATCGGCACCGACACCCGCGACCAGCCGACGCCCGAGGAGCCCGTCGAGCTCGACCCGCAGGTCCGCGTGGTGCCCGAGGTCGGCGGAATGATGGTGTTCTCCGGCAACCAGCTGCACTCGTCGGTGCCCAACACCTCCGGGCGCACCCGGTTCTCGATCGACTTCCGCGTCGTCGACATCGACGACGTCGAGGCGCACCGCGGTTCGCGCAACGTCGACTCGGAGTGCTCCGGGACCTCGCTGCGGGACTTCCGGCGCTGCTCGGACCTCGCGCCGATGCCCGAGGAGCTGGCCGCGCAGTACGACGGACGGGCGGTCGTCGGGGTCTGAGACCCGCCCGCCCGCCCGTCCGGCGGGGACGTCAGCGGCGCCGCGGCGCCGCGTGGGTGCGCAGGGCCGGCGCGACCGGCCGGCCCTCGAGCAGGCCCGCCGTCGAGCCGTGCTCGATCGCCTTGCGGTAGGTGGGCAGGGCGTCGGCGACGGCCTGCACCGTCTGGTCGACGTCGGCGTCGGTGTGCGCCGCCGACACGACGAACGACTGCCCGAGCACCCCGCCGCGCAGCAGCTCGGCGAGGAAGAGCGTCCGGTACTCCTGCGAGGGCAGCCCGTCCGGGCCGCGGGTGAGGAACACCAGGCAG
Organism: Actinomycetospora sp. NBRC 106378; assembly: GCF_030269685.1. Taxonomy (GTDB): domain Bacteria; phylum Actinomycetota; class Actinomycetes; order Mycobacteriales; family Pseudonocardiaceae; genus Actinomycetospora. The sequence goes on along the minus strand of NZ_BSTT01000001.1, from coordinate 201,016 downwards.
TTCGGGTGCCCCGCCACGCGCAGGTGGTCCTGCAGCCCCTCGGCCTCGATGGCGGCGTTCGCGCCCACGGCGAGGCGCTCCCCCGCGTGGCGCATGGCGCCGACCGGGTCGCCGGTGCGGTAGGCCGCCACCACCGCGCGGAAGGCGGTGAGCCCCACCGTCTCCGGGCCGTTCGTGGTGGAGAGCAGGAAGACCCGGGCGGCGTCGGTGGCGAGACCGCCGAGCTCCATCAGGTCGCGCTTGCCGGCGAGGGCGGCGATCGGGAAGCCGTTGCCCATCGCCTTGCCCCACGTCGACAGGTCGGGCACGACCCCGTGGACCTCCTGCGCCCCGCCGGCCGCCCAGCGGAACCCGGTGATCATCTCGTCGAAGACGAGGACCGTGCCCTCGGCCGTGCACAGCTCGCGGACCGCGGCCAGGAAGCCGGGCTCGGGGGCGACGAGGCCGGTGGCGGCCTCCATGAACACCGCGGCGATCCGGCCCGGGTGGGCGGCGAAGAGCGCGCGCAGCGAGTCGACGTCGTTGAACCCGAAGCGCACGGTCGTCCCGCGCGTCGCGGCCGGGATGCCGGCGTGCATGCCGGTGGTGCCGATGAACCAGTCGTCGACCGAGAAGAACGGCTGATCGGCGACCGCGACCAGGTCGCGTCCGGTGGCGGCCCGCGCGAGCTTCAGCGCCGCGGTCGTCGCGTCGGAGCCGTTCTTCGCGAACTTCACCATGTCCGCACCCGGGACGGTCGCGAGGAAGTCCTCGGCGGCCGCGACCTCGAGCGTGGAGGGGCGGGTGAAGCTGACCCCGCGACCCAGGACGTCGCGCACCGCGTCGAGGACCGGCGCGTACGCGTGCCCGAGCGTGACGGCCCGCAGTCCCATGCCGTACTCGACGAACTCGTTGCCGTCCGCGTCCCACACCCGGGCGCCGAGACCCCGCTCGATGATCGGCGCCATGCCCTCGGGGTACTGGTCGTCGCCGCGGGCGTAGGTGTGCGCGCCACCGGGGACCATCGCGTGCAGGCGGTCCGCCAGGGCGTTCGACCGGCTGAAGTCGGGGGCGGGTCTCTCCAAGGGAGCACCTCCAGGTCGCGGGGCAGCGGACCGCGTCGTCGGCTACGAACCGTGGTCGGGCGTCGGGACGGGCGGACGCCATCGTCCGCTACCGGATCGTCGGGGAGGGCACCGGGGTCGCGGATCGTTCCGTCCCGGATCGCCCGGAACGTCCGGAAAACCGGGGTCCCGTGACGGGTCCTCCGGAGGGGGAACGTCCGGGACGGGTCGCGGTGACGCCGGTCTCCGGCCCGGTCCGGATGTACGGTCCGTCACTCCGGAGGCCGACGAAGTCGGACGTTTCGGCCGTCCCGGGCGTGGCTCCCCCGGACGATGAGGCGGCCCGACGGCACCCGGTCGCGGTCACGACCCCGCGTGCGGCCGGAGGGTGTACCCCGGGGTGGGACCGTGATCCCCCGACCGTGATTGCGCAGAACGGCTTCCCAGAATGGTTCACATGGCGGAGCGAGGTTCCTGCGGTACGACCAACGACCGTGGTGCATCCGAGGACGGCGGCCCGGTGACGGGGTCGTCGGGATCCCCAGGAGTGCGTCGGGTCGTCGCCCTGCGTCCGACCCGTCGGCCGTCCGGGCCCGTGCCCGCCTGGGCCGAGCCCGGCGCGACGGGGGCCTGGACGCCGTCGTCGGAGCCGTCCGGGTCGTCGGCGTCGTCGTCGTCGTCGTCGTCGTCGTCGGAGTCGTTCCCGGACGTGGAGCCGCTCGTGCCGTTCGGTGCGGCCCTGCCCTTCGAGCCCGACCCGGAGGCCGCGGCCTTCCTCAACGCGCCCCGGCGTCCCCTGGCCTTCTACGTGGCGCCGTTCGGGACCCCGCCGTTCGGCAACCCGCCCCCGGCGCGCCCGTCCCTCGCCGGCCCGGTCGGCGGCCCCCTCGGAGGAGCCCCCGAGTGGGGCCCGGCGTACCCGGCCGGCGCCTGACGCGGCTCCTGCGGCCCGGGCCGTCGTGCCCGGGCCCGCGTCCCCGGGCATGATCCGGCGGTGACCTCCCTCGCGGGCCTGGTCGACCGGTTCACCGCGTCGCTGCGGTCGAGCGGCCCCTACCGGGCTCCCGACGAGGTCGAGCGCGCCACCGCCGACGCCCTCGCCGCGGCGATCGCCGACGGCTCCGGCCCCGCCGACGTCGAGCGCCTCGCCGCCGCCCTCGGGTTCACGACGACGAGCGTGGCCGGACGGGTCGCGCTGGTCGCGGACCCGCAGAGCCCGCGCGCGTGGGGACTGGTCGTGCTGCCGCGGGTGCCGCCCGGCGTGCTCGTCGAGGTGCCGCACCCGGCGGCGGACCTGCGTACCGAGCAGATCGGGGTCGCGGTGGCCGAGGGGCTCGACGACGCGCTCTACCTGCAGGCGGGCGCGCACCGCGCCGCGGGGGCGCCGGCCGACGCCCGGCGGCGGTCGGACTGCCCGGCGGACGTGGCGCACCGCCCGGACTCCGTGTTCGCCCGCCTCGCGGCCGGGCTCGTCGTCCGGCTGGGTCTGCCCCAGGTGCAGCTGCACGGGTTCGCCGACCGGCCGGACCTCGATGCCGTCGTCTCGCCCGGAGCGGCCACGGGCTCGGTGGTGCTGGAGGAGACGGTGGCGCGCCTGACGGCGTCCGGGGAGCGCGTGCGGCGTGGCGGCGAGCCGGGCTGCGAGGACCTCTCCGGCACCCGCAACGTGCAGGGTCGCCTGGCGGCCCGGCACGGCACGGTGTTCGTCCACCTGGAGCTCTCGCGCTCGATGCGGCGCTCGGCCCGTCGTCGGGAACTCGTGGCGGAGGCGGTGACCGCGGCCGTGAGGTCGGCCACCTAGGGTGGACGGCCATGGGCAACCGGCTTCTCGTGCTCGGCTGGCACAACATCGACCCGACGCCCGGGTTCCCCGATCCGCCCGGCGTGGGCCGTCTCGGGTTCGCCAAGCAGCTCCGGATGCTGTCGCGGTTCGCGAACGTGCTGCCGCTGCAGACCGCGCTGGGGCTGATCGAGGCCGGGGAGCCGCTCCCGTCCCGCGCCGTCGTGCTCACCTTCGACGACGGGTACCGCGACAACCTCGAGCTCGGCGTGCCGATGCTGGAGCGCCACGGCCTGCCCGCGACGTTCTTCCTGGTGCCCGGCTTCCTCTCCGGGACGGTCGGCGCCTGGTGGGAGGACCTGTCGGCGGCGTTCGACGGGGCGCGGGCCGCGTCGCTGGAGTTCGACGGCACGATCCACCCGCTGTCGACGCCGGCCGAGCGGGAGACCGCGCACGCCGCCGTCCGGGCGTCGCTGAAGACGCTGGACCACGCGTCGCGGGTCGCCGAGGTCGCGCGGGTGTCGGAGCTGCTCGCGCCCGCCACGTCCTCGGTGGGCGAGGGGCTGTTCATGGACTGGTCGGGCGCGAAGTCGCTGCTCGCGGCCGGGCACGAGATCGGCTCGCACACCGTGTCGCACGCGATCCTGGAGCGCGAGACCGAGCCGGGGCAGCGGGTCGAGATGGGGGAGTCGCGTGCGGCCCTCGAGTCGGGCCTCGGGATCACCGTCGACACCCTGGCGTTCCCCAACGGCTCGGCGTCGGACTACTCGGACGTGACCACCCGCGTCGCCCGGGACCTCGGCTACCGGTGCGCCATCACGACGACGGCCGGCCTCGCCTCGGGGGGCGACTCGCCCTACGAGATGCGCCGCGTGATCGTCACGCCGACGACCGACCTGACCAGCGTGGCCGAGAAGGGCTGGCGCAAGGCGAAGGGCCTCGTGAGCCGTCGCCTGGCGCGCCGCTAGCTCGGCCTCCGTGGCAGGAAAGCGTCGTTGCTGTCATCCAGTGGCAGGAACGCCGCATCCTCGACCGCGGTTCAGCCGGCCGACGGCAGGTCCGGCCGCCACGTGACCTCGGCCGGCGGCAGTGCCGCGGCGACCCGGCGGGCGTCGAGCACGTCCCGGTGCAGGCCGTCGGGATCGAGGCGGAGCCGGTTCGGGCGGATGCCGATCACGTGGAGACCGGCCGACCGGTAGGCCCGGTGCTGTCGCTCGGTCTCGATGACCTGGTCCGGCGTCATGAAGTGGTGCTCGGTCGAGTCGACCTGGCCCACGAGGCCGATCTCCGCGTCGAAGACGTCCGCGATCCCGACGAAGCGGCCGCGGACGTCGAGGATCGCGACGTTGAACAAGGCCTCGCCCAGCTCGGGGCGCGCGAGCCACCACTCGCGGACCGCGAACTCGGCCGGCGACCGCACGCCGGCGGCGATCGCCCGGAGGACGGAGCGCGGCACCGCGCTGCCCCGCCGGCAGCCGGCGTCGAGCTCGGTCTCGAGGGCCTCGCGGGACACCATGCGTCGCTGCACGGGCTCGGTGAGCACGGCCGCGACGTCGGACCGGTCGGTGAGCCGACGCGTGGCGTCGAGCACGCATCGGCCGATCGGCGCCACGGGGAGACCGTCGATCACGACGGGCGGGAGGAGGCGGGTCGTCCGCTCGACGAGCACGTGGCGGACGCTGCGGACCTGGCGCTCGCCCGGGATCAGCACGTGGACGTCGTCGGGAACCGTGCCCCGACGCAGGCCGTGGAGCCGGGCGGCGTCCAGGCCGGTGATCTGGGCGCCTCGACCTCCGTGGAGGAGGGCGGCCCGGAGGCGTTGCGGGCGCGTGGGGACACCTGTGGCCAGGAGGACGACGCCGGGTGCGAGCAGGCGCCACGGCCCGCCGGATCGACATCGTCGGTAGACCGTCGTCTCGGGGACCCCGAGCCGGATGAGCTCGACGACCGCGATGACGTCGTCGTCGGCGAAGGTGCGGAGGTAGGCGAGGTCGTCGGCGTGCGGGTTGCGGCGCATGCCCGTCACGGTGGCGCCGGGGTCGGCGCGCCGTCGATCACGCCGTCGGAGCCTGTGGATGACCGGGGGTCCCGATGCCGGTGGGGACCGACGACGACGGCGGACGGACCAGTGTCGGTCCGTCCGCCGTCGTCGAGCCCGTCGTCAGGAAGCGGCGGAGCTGCTACTGGATGACAGCAACGACGCTTTCCTGCCACGAAGGGGGGTCAGCGCTTGATGCGGAAGATCCCCCACGACAGCTGACCGGACTGGCCGCCGTTGACCCAGTTGCGCAGGCCGGTCTTCATGTTCGAGATGTACTCGTCGGAGATCTTCCCGGCGAACGCCTGCTCGGCCTTCTCGAGCTCCGCCAGGACCCGCCCGTAGTGGGTCGTGAGCTGGTCGGTGTGGTCGTCGAAGGCGTAGTCGTTGAAGCCGTTCCTCGCGAACGCGTCCCGGTAGAACCCGGGCGAGCCCAGGCTGTCCAGGTGTAGGCGGGCGAGGATCGGCGTCAGGGCCGAGACGTCGGCGCCGTCGGCGGCCATCGGGTCGGTGAACACGACCTGACCGGTCGGCACGAGCACGCGGGCGATCTCGGCGACCACCGTCGAGCGCTCGCCGGAGTGCAGGAACGCGTCCTGCGACCACACGAGGTCGTAGGCGTTGTCCTGGATAGGCATGCTCTCGAAGGAGCCGTCCACGACGTCGACGAGGTGGTCGAGACCCTGCTCGCGGGTCTTCTCCCGGTTCCGCTCGTTCTCGACCTCGGAGAGGTTCAGGCACGTCACCCGGCAGCCGTACTTCCGCGCCAGGTGCCGGGCCGCCCCTCCGTAGCCGGCGCCCATGTCGAGGACGCGGGTCTCGGCGGTGATGCCCGCCGTCTCCGCCATCCGCTCGACGGTGCGGGCGGAGGCCGGGGCGATGGCCTCGTCGGGGGTCTCGTAGAGCCCGACGTGGATGTCCTCGCCGCCCCAGACCTCGTGGTAGAAGGTGTCGGCGTCCTCGGAGTTGTAGTAGTCGCGCGCGGTGTGGACCGCGCTCGAGTACGACTCGGAGAGCTCGTCGTCGGTGCGGTACGTCTTCTCGGCCACGTGAATCCAGAAGTCCGGGGTGTCCTGTCCGTAGGTGTCCTGGAAGTCGCCGTAGGTGTCGATCTTCTGGAACCCGACCTCGCGCATCAACCGCCGCACGTACTCCTTGCGCAGCGGGAACATGTTCAGGTGGTACACGGATCCGTCGTCGTGGAACGTGTACCGGAAGCGGGCGAGGCCCTCGTCCAGGTACTCCGGCTCCGCCGTGACCGTGTCACCGCTGTAGTAGTACTTGTGCTTCGACGAGAACCCGTCGTCCAGGATCGAGTCGTAGTTGCGCTGATCGAGGATCAGCACGCCGTCGTGCGAGAGCATCGCGTAGAACTCGGCGAGCGCCTTGCGGCGGTCGCGCTCGGAGAACAGGTGCGTGAACGAGTTCCCGAGGCAGATGATCGCGTCGTACTCGCCGTGCACGTCGCGGTTGAGCCAACGCCAGTCGGCCTGGACCACGCGCAGCACGTGCCCGCGCTCGCGGCCGTTGGCGAAGGCCCGGGCGAGCATCTCGGCGCTGCCGTCCGCCGAGACCGTCTCGAACCCCGCCTCCAGGAGCTGCACCGAGTTGAAGCCGGTACCGGTGGCCACGTCGAGGACCTTCTCGACACCCCGCGCGCGGAGCTGGTCGATGAAGAACGTGCCCTCGCTCGCGGCGCGTCCCTCCCAGCCGATGTAGTCGTCCCACTTGTCGACGAATCCCTTGATGTACTCGTCCTGGTAGTGGTTCGTGTCGCGTACCTCGGCGGGGTTGTCGCCGAAATCCTGGTGCACCTCGGCCTCGGTGTACTCCTCGAGGCCAGCCGCGGTGTCGGGGCTCCGGTCTGCGGCTGTGGTCATGTGGTGGTCCTCCGGACGTCGTGCTCGGCTCGCTTCCAACGGGGCTTCCGGAGAGGAGACGCTAGAGCGGTTCGACCACGATGGACACAGTCGGCGACCACGCTCCGTGTCGGAAGCGATCAAGTGAACCGGTCAGGAATGCCCGCCGCTGGGCCGATCAGCCCTGTTGGGACGGGCCGTCCGCCGTGCAACGGTCAGGTTGCCAGGGCGTGAAGAGATACCGGTCACGTTAGCCGAGCAGGTCGATCGGGAAGCTGACGTGCTTCACGCCGACGGTTCGACGATGACCTTCCGGTTCGTCGACGCGGGACCGGGCAGCTGCTTGCCGCCGGGGCCGACGTCGTTGACGTAGCCCGGGAACTGGCTGCCCACACCTCGGGTCGTGATCTGGTCCGCCGAGGCGCCCAGCGAGACGAGCAGCCCCTTCACCGCCTCGGCGCGGCGCGTGGACAGATCCACCTGGGACGCGGGGGTACCGGCCCGGGCCGTGGTGCCGGTGAGCGCGATGCTGCGGGTGGGCGACTGCTTGAGGAAGTCCGCGAACGGGGCGAGCACGCCCCGTGCGGCGTTCTCGTCGCGGAAGTCGGCGGTGTCCGGCCGGAAGCCCACCGACCCGTCGTCGGGAAGGGCGGTGGCCTTGCCCGGGGTGATGGTGGGCGGCGGCGGCAGGTCGACCACGGAGACCGGCGGGACGTCCGACGGGGCGTCCCCCGACCGGGGCTCGTCGACGACCGCGACGCAGGACGCGCCGCCGGCCTCGACGATGCCCTTCCACAGCGCCACCAGCGAGGCGCGCTGCGAGGTGTCCAGCGGCCCCTGGGGCGCCGCGACGTCCCCGATCCCGGCCAGGATCACCGTGGCCCCGTTCAGGGCGGGCAGGGCCTTCGCGTCGCGCAACGAGGAGACGACGTCGGCGACCGGCGCGTCGAGCAGCCCCTGGGTGCGGAAGTCGAGCGGGGCGACGGTGGAGAGCCCGGAGTCGACGAGCACGACCGTGCCGGGCCGTGTGCCCTGCACCGAGCGCCCGGCCAGGGTCAGGGCGCCGAGCGTGTCGGCCTCCGGGGTCTGCGCCCGCAGCGTCGGGATGGCGTTGCCGAGGCCGGAGAGGAAGGCGTTCTGGTCGTCCTGGGCGGCGATCGCGTTGCCCGCGTCGGTGCGGTAGGTGTCGCTCCCGGCCACGCTGGGCCGGCCGTCGACGTTCACGACGGTGAACTTCGGCTGCACCTTCTGGTCCGAGGCCCCCGCGACGACGGAGATCGCCGCCTGCTGCACCGGGCCCGGCAGGGAGGGCTCCGGCTCGTTGGCGCGCCCGCCGATCGCGATGGCCATCGGCCCGACCGGCACCGGGCACGACAGCGGGGCACCCCCGCCGCCGCTGCTGCCGAAGCCGCCCGAGGAGTCGTCCGAGGAGCACGCGCCGAGCGCGAGTGCGGCGACCGTGGCGATCGTGGCGAGTGCGGACAGACGCCGCAGGGTCACGAAGAGTCTCCGTTCGGGGTGGAGGCGCGGTGGTGGCCGTTGGTGCCGTGCCGCCGGCCGTTCACGACGGCGGGTGCCGGCGCGCGGTGCGCGGGCGGATCCTGACGGACCGGCGGCCGGGCCTCGCGGCCGGGCTCGATCGCGCGCGCCGGTGTGAACAACGGGTAGGGCGCGGAGTTGGTGAGGCCGTCGGTCACCGACGGGTTCTGCATCTTCGAGGCCATGAGGTTGCGGGCGTAGTTCTGCAGCTCCAGCATCTCCGCGGCCACCTGCTGGCGGGCGGCGACCCAGCGCTGCTCCTCGCGGTCACGCTCGTTCTGCTGCTGGCGCAGGGCCTCCCGGGAGCGCTCCAGCTCCGCGCGGCTCGCCCGCTCCGCGGCCGTGGCCTCCTCGAGACGGCGCTCGGCCCGGCGCAGCGCACCGGCCACCGGGTTGAACGACACGAAGGTCGCGACCATCGCCGCGACCCCGCTGGCGAGGAAGAGCGCGCCGAAGAGCATCGCCGGCAGCACGGCCGAGGCGTCGAGCGCGGACGACGAGCTCGACCCGAACCCGCCCCCGGAACCGAAGCCGCCGCCCGACCCGAAGCCCCCGCCGGAGCCGAACCCGCCGCCGGAGCCGAAGCCCGATCCCGACGACGAGCCGAACGGGTTCGAGGAGGTCGACGACGGCGTCAGGAGCCGGGTCACGAACGACGCGATGCCGAGCACGAGCCAGACGACGAAGGCGGCGACGGTGAGGAGCACCGAGGCGCGCGGGTCGCCGCACCGGCGCCGGGCGAGGCCCTGGCCGACGAGGTGGGCGAGCCCGACCGAGGCGGCCGCGAACCCGACGGTGCCGATGACGATGAGGAACGTCGACCCGCGGAACACCCGGGCGAGCACGACGTAGAAGGCGGCGATGTCACCGCCGATCGCGAGCACGATGATGCCGAGCGCGAGGTAGTCCTCCCGCGACCGGTTGATCAGCATCGTCGAGTCGCGGTACGAGCCGACGGTGCCGGGCCGCGGGCCGCGGCGCCACGGGAGGCGGGACGACGGGGTCGTGCTCATCGGGTCTCCTGCTCGGTGGCGGCGTCCTCGACGGCCGGGCCGGTGGGACGGGACGCGGTCCGCACCCGCAACGGACTCGTCAGCGGCTCGTCGTCCGGCACGCCGGGCCGCCGGACAGCGAGGGCCTGGCGCGCCGCGCGGGGCCCGCGGGAGGCGGTGCGGCGTGGGTCGTCGGCCACCGTGTCGTCGTCCTCGGCCACGCCGGGGCGGACGGCGGGACCGCGCGGGGTCTCCATGAGCCGGTCGCGGGCGTCGGCGTAGTCGCTGCGGGCGATCTCCAGGGCGCGCCGGTCCCGCTCGTGGGTGGCCTCGGCGTCGGCGAGCTGCTGGCGGGCGCCGCCGACCAGCCGGTCGATCACGGCGTGGTGGTCGGCGTGCTCGGAGTCGATGCGGGCGAGCCAGCCCGACGCCCAGGACGCGATCAGCGGGTCGAGGGCGGCGCCGGTGCCCTCGTCGACGGCGTTCGGCAACAGGTCGTTGACCAGGGCGCGGACGCGGCCGCGCGCGGCGGCGACGTCGGGGGAGGCCTGGTTCGGGTAGGGCATCGGCCCGACCCGGTCCTCGGCGTAGACCTGCGAGAACCGCTTCTCCTCGGGCGTGCCGGGGGCGCGCAGGCCCGGGCGAGCCGGGGTGTCCGGGGCGCCGGTGACCCGGTGCGTCGGGGTCCGGTCCGGCGCCGGCGTCGCGGGGTCCGGCCGGCGCCGACGCAACCACTGGAACATCAGGACTCCTCGGACGGGCGGTCGGACGGGGTGGCGGCGGCTCCGGCCTCGGCCTCGAACACCCAGCCGGGGATGCGGGGGTGCTGGGCCACGAGCCAGGGACCGATGGCGTCGCCGCGCGGGTGGTGGCGCACGAGGTGGCGCTCGTAGGCCGAGATGCGGGCCATCGCCTGCGCGTGCAGGCGGCGGACCCGGGTGGCGCCGACGATCTCGCGGGCCCGGATCGCCGCGTGCACCCGCGCGAGCTCCTCGCGGGCGGCCGCGCCGGTCCGCTGCAGCCGCGTGATCTCGTCGACCATCGGCCGGCGCAGCGCCTCGTACTCCCGGGCCCGGCGCGCCCGCACCACGTCGTCGGCGGTGAGCGACTCGCCGCCGCGGCGCAGGTCGAGCTGGTCGCGGTCGAGCAGGACCGGCCACGACGCGACCCGCTCCTCGGCCCGGCGCCACGCGTGCTCGGTCTCGGCGATCCGCACCCCGAGCGTGGCCACGCTCTCGAGCAGCGGGGCGAGCTCGACGTCGAGCCGCAGCCGCTCCCGGTGGCTCCGGGCCAGGAAGTCCTGGGCGAGCTCCTCGAGCGTCGGCGTCCCGGACGACCCGCTCGGCAGCCCGGCCCGGCCGTCCGCGCGGGCCCGGCGCCAGTCGGCGAGCCGGTTGGCCAGCGTGTAGGTCGGCAGACCCGTCGAGCCGTCGGGCGGGGGGATGCGGGGGCCCGGCGCGGGAGCGGGGGCAAGGCCGGTCGGGGCGGCCGGGCGCGGCGGTCCGTCGGGTGGGCGCGGGGCGGGGGCGCCGGTCACCGGGGTGCCCGCGGCGGGGGTGCCCGGCTCGGGGCCACGACCGCCGGCGGGGCCGCCGTGGGGACCGGACGGGGGACCCACGTGACGCGGCGGGGGCGGCGCCGACCGGCTCATGGGGCCTCCTGCTCGCGGCCCACCGGAGCCTCGCCGGGGGCCTTCGGAGCCGGACGGCCTCCGCGCGCCGTCACGACGGGGTCCTCGCGCCGGACCCTCCGAGGGGGGAGTGTAGGAGGCGGCTGCGCGCGGGCGTCCTACGCGGGTGCCCGCTACCCCGTCCGGCCGAGCGCGCCGCCATCCGACACACGCGGGTCGACACGCCGATGATCACGTCACTCGACGGTGTGAAAGTCGCGAGCGTTTCCCAGGGCTCGATGTGGTGGTCGCATGTCCTCCGACCAGCGCAATTCCTCCCATACGCAGCAAATGGCTGCGAGACGAAGGAGTTAATGATTGGGCTGAACGGTCGATGCTTACATCGTGCAGAACGTGATGGACGGTCTGGAGGACGCGCTGGCCCCGCACCCCGCTCTCCGCGGGGTCGAGGAGCACCGGCCGAACGATCTCCTGGTGGCGGCGCGCAGCACCGAGCTGGTGGACGTGGTGGACGACGAGGTCGTCGCCGCGGTCGCCCGCGAGGTCTCCCGCGCGACCCACGAGCTCGCCGAGCGCCCGCCCGAGCCGGAGGACACCGACACCCGTGCGCCCGTGGACCTCGAGGTGGTGATCCCGGCCTACAACGAGTCCGGGCGCCTCCCCGCGACCCTCGCCGCGATGGTCGCCTTCCTCTCCGAGCAGCCCTGGACCTCCCGCATCGTCGTCGTCGACAACGGCAGCGTCGACGACACCGCGGCGGGCGTGCTCAACGTGACCGGGCGGGCGTGCAACGTCGCCACCGGGTGGTGCGTCGAGGCGGTCGCCATCGGGTGCTCGCAGGCCGGCAAGGGCGCCGCGGTGATCCGCGGCCTGCGGACCAGCAAGTCACGCGTCGTGGGGTTCACCGACGCCGACCTCTCCACCCCGCTCGAGACCTTCCTGCCCGTCATGGCCGCCCTCGAGGACGGCGCGGCGGCCGCCATCGCGTCGCGGCACGCCCCCGGCGCGTCGATCGCCGGGAAGCAGCCGCTGGGTCGGCGGCTCGGCGGCACCGCCTTCCGCATGCTGTCCCGGCCCCTGGTGCCGGGCATCCACGACACCCAGTGCGGCTTCAAGTTCTTCGACCGCGAGGCCGTGCAGAGCGCGCTGTGGAAGTGCCGCTCCACCGGCTTCGCCTTCGACATCGAGCTCCTGCGCCACGTGCGCGACGACGGCGGGCGCATCGCCGAGGTCCCCGTCACCTGGACCGACACCGCCGGCTCGACGCTGCGCCCGGTGCGCGACGGCGTGGCCGCCTTCGGCGCGGTGGCGAAGCTGCACCGCCAGCTGAACCGCGGCACCGCCGCCCCCGCCCTCCCCGGACGTCGTCCGTCCGCCCTGACCACGCCCTGACCACGACCGCTTTCGGGAGCGCACCGTGACCACCACCCTGCCCACCCCCGGGGAGACCCTGCCGCCGGTGCGGCTGGTCCCGGTCCTCGGGCGTGCGACCGCGCAGCTCGCCGGCTGCCGCGTGCTCGTCCTCAACTGGCGCGACGTCCGGCACTCGCAGGCCGGCGGCGCGGAGGCGTACGCCCACCAGATCTCGAAGCGCTGGGTCGAGGCCGGCGTGCACGTCACCTGGCTGACCGCCCGGGACGCCGGGCAGAGCGCCCGCGACGAGATCGACGGCATCGAGATCCTGCGTGCCGGCGCCACGATGGGGGTCTACGCCCGGACCGCGATCCGGCTGCTGCGCGGGAGCCTGCGTCAGCGCTTCGACGCGGTGGTGGACTGCCAGAACGGCATCCCGTTCTTCTCGCCGCTGTTCACCCGGAACACGGTCCCGATCGTCCAGCTGGTCCACCACGTCCACCAGGACCAGTTCTCGACGCGGTTCGGCCCCGGTGGGGCCCTCGTCGGGCGGCTCCTCGAGGGGCGCGTCGCCCGGAGGGTCTACGCGGGCAGGCGGACCGTCGCGGTCTCGGCGTCCACCCGCCAGGAGCTGCGGCGGCGCCTGAAGTTCGACGGGCCCATCGACGTCGTCCCCAACGGCATGAACACCACGATCACCTCGGGGACCCGGCGCCGCGCGGAGAAGCCGACCATCGTCCTGACCAGCCGGCTGGTCCCGCACAAGCGCGTGGACCTGCTGCTGCACGCGGTGTCGGCCGCCCTGCCCGACGTGCCCGACCTGCAGGTCGAGATCATCGGCGACGGCCCCGAGCTGACCACACTGCGTCGGATGGCCGTCGAGCTCGGTCTCGGCCGGGTCGTGCGCTTCCACGGCCGCCTCCCCGACGCCGAGCGCGACGCGCTCATGGAGTCGGCGTGGATGACCACGTCCACCTCGGACGGCGAGGGCTGGGGCCTGGTCGTGCTCGAGGGCGCCGCCGCCGGCGTGCCGTGCCTCGCCATCCGGACGACGGGCATCCGCGACTCCGTCCTCGACGGCGTCACCGGGTGGCTCGTCGACGGCATCGACGACTTCGCGGCGGTCCTGCCCCGCACCATGGCCGAACTGGCCGACCCCGCCCGCGCCGACGAGGTCGCCGACGCGTGCCGCACCTGGGCCGGCTGCTTCTCCTGGGAGCGCTCGGCCGAGCTGCTCGCGGGCTCGGTGCTCTCCGAGATGCGCGCGTTCCGCCGCCCCGCGACCGAGGCCGCCCTCTCCCCGGCCGACCGGTCCGCGCTGCACCGCGCCGCGACCCGGCGTCGGGCGCGCTCGGACATGACGGTGCTGGCCCGCTTCAGCCACCCGGACCCGGCGGAGGCCGCCGCGGCCCTGCGCCTGACCGACGAGGTGTCGATCTGCCTCGGCCGCAACCGGGTCCTCGCCCTGCTGCGCGGCTGCGACGAGGTCGACGCGCTCGGCGTGATCGGGCGGCTCGGCGCGCAGGAGCCCTACGTCCGGCTCGCCAGCCGGCCGGAGCTCCTCGGCGGCCCGGCCATCGTCGGGATCGCCCGCGGGGAGACCCGGTCCTCGGACGTCGTCCCGCGGCGATGAGCGCGCCGGTCGGGGGGAGCTCCGTGGTCGGTGGTCCGGTCGTCACGGACACCCTCGCCGACAGGAAGGCGTCGTTGCCGGCGTCCGGTGACAGCGACGACGCTCTCCTGCCACCGGAGGGGGAGCACGCCGACGACCGCGCCACCGGCGGCACCGCCACCCTGCTGTCCGCGTCCGGCGGGATGGTCGGGCTGCTGAGCTACGCGGTCACCCTGGTGATGGCACACCTGCTCGACGCGCCCGCCTACACCGCGTTCGCCGCGGCCGTCGCCGTGGTCGGCACCGCCGGCGTCGCCTCGGCGGCGCTCATCCCGTTCCCGCTCGCCCACGTGGTGCGGGCCCACCCGGCGCACGCGCCCGAGCGTCGGGCCGCCACGGCCTTCGCCGTCGGGGTGTCGGTGCTCGTCGGGTTCGTCGCGGCCGTCGTCCTCGCGCTCGTCGTCGGGCCCGTCTCCGACATCCCCACCGCCCTGGCGGCCGCGGTCTCCGGGCTCGCGCTGTTCGCGATCGCCCCGGTGTGGGGCCACCTGCAGGGCGAGTCCCGCTTCGTCCGGTACGCGGCCCTGACCGTCGGCGAGGTCGCCGTGCGGCTGGTCGCGAGCGTCGTCGCCGTGGTCGTGGGCGCCGGCGCCTGGGGTGCGGTCGGCGGCTTCGCCGTCGGTGCGCTGGCCGTGCTCGCCGTCTCGCTCACCCCCGCGACCGGCCCGTTCCGCGGGCTGTCGGTCCCCACCGTCCTGGGCGCCCTGCGCGACCGGGCCCGCTGGGCCGAGACCGGTGGCGTCGCCGCCACCCAGGCCGTGCTCTCCGCCCTCGCCGCCGCGGACGCCGTGGTCGTCGCCCTGGTCGTCACCGACGCCACGGCCGCCGCCGGCTACCAGGCGGTCTCCACGCTGGCCAAGGCGCCGGTCTACGTCGCCGTCGGCACGGCCCTGGTCAGCTTCCCGGTGCTGCGCGTCGCCCACGGCCGGGACCGGGACCTGCGCCTGCGCGAGGCCCTCGCCTCCTTCGTCAAGCTCGTCGTCCCCGCCGCCGCGGTCGTCGCGACGGTGCCCACGGCCCTCGTCGGGATCGTCCTGCCCGAGCGGTACCTGCCCTCGGTGTCGCTGCTGCCGGTGCTCGCGCTCATGGGCGTCGGGCTCGGGACGACGACGGTGCTCGCCACGCTGCTCCTCGCGGTCCGGGCCCGCCGCGCGCTCGCCGCGTCGCTGGCCGCCGCCGTCGCGGCCTTCGCGGCCGGGCTCGCCCTCGGCGCGTCCGGGATCCTCGCCGGCCTCCCGGGCGTGCCCGCCGACCCGGCCGGTCCGCTCGCGGCCGGCGCCGCCGCCGGAGCCGTCGTCGGCGCGGTCGCGGTCGCGCTCCTGGGCGCCGGGCACCGGCCCCGCCGGATCGCTCCCGGCCCCGGCCTGGCGCGCGCCGCCGCCGTCGGCGTGGTGTACGCGGTGCTGGCGACCGTGGTGCTCGCCGCCGCCCGCCCCTCGGTCGCGCTCTGGCTCGTCGCGGTGGTCGTGCTCGGCCTCGGCCTCGTCGGGCTCCCCGTCCTCGGCCGGCGCATCGCGCCGGGCCCGGACGCCGCCCTCGCGCCGCCCGACCGGGAGCACGGCGCCCTGCACGTGCTGCACCTCGCCTTCGAGGACCCCGCCATGCCCGGCTCGGGCGGCGGCGCCCTGCGCACCGCCGAGATCGACCGTCGACTCGCCGCCGCCGGACACCACGTCACCGTCCTCACCGGCCGCTTCCCCGGCGCCGAGGACCGGGTGGAGCGCCACGGCCACGGCACCGTGCACTGGGTGCACCCGCACGTCGGCCGCGGGCGGACCCGGCTCACCCGGCTGCTGCCCTACATGGCCGCCGCGTTCCTCGCGGCCCGCCGCGCCGGTCGCCGGCACCCGGGTGACGAGGCCGGGCCGGGCCCGGTCGACCTCGCTGTCGAGGACTTCTTCGCGCCCATCTCGTCGATGGCGATCCCGCGCTGGACGCGGCGACCCGTCGTCGGGGTGGTGCAGTGGCTCAACGCCAAGGAGAAGGCGGCGCAGTACCACCTGCCCGTGCACTGGGTGGAGCGCTGGGCGGTGCGCACGCACCGTCGCATCGTCGCGGTCTCGCACGGGGTCGGCGCGGCCACGCAGGCGCTCAGCCCGGAGGCCGAGGTCGCGGTGATCGGCAACGGCGTCGACCCGGTCGCCTTCACCGTGCCGCCCGCCCCGGTCGCGAGCCGCCGCGACGTGGTCTACGTCGGCCGGCTCGAGATCGCGCAGAAGGGCCTCGACCTGCTGCTCGAGGCCTGGGCCGTGGCCGCCGACCGGATCCCCGGCTGCCTGCTGCTGGCCGGCACCGGGCCGGACGAGGACGCCCTGCGCGAGCGTGCCCGCGAGCTCGGGGTCGCCGACCGCGTCCGCTTCCTCGGCTGGGTCGCCGGCCGGGACAAGTCCGAGCTGGTCGCGTCGGCCCGCATCGCCGCCGTCCCCTCGCGCTTCGAGACCTTCGGCATCGTCGCGGCCGAGGCGCTCGCCGTCGGCACGCCCGTGGTCGCCTACGACATCGACTGCCTGCGCGAGGTCGTGCCCGCGGAGGGCGGCGTGCTGGTCCCGACGGCGGGTGGCTTCGACGCCCGCGCCTACGCCGACGCGCTGGTCGACGTCTGGCACGACGAGCCGCGCTGCGCGGTCGTCGCGCGCCGCGGACCGGAGCTGGCGCGCGTCCACGACTGGGACGCGCTCGCCGCGACCCAGGACGCCTTCTACCGCCGGGTGGTCGCCGAGAGCCGGGGAGGGGCGTGACCGACAGCTCCGTGCCGCTGGTCCGGCTCCGGCGTGACCCCCGACGGGTCCGGACGGCGGGTCCCGACGGCCGGTGGGGTCGCTCCGACGCGCTCGGCTGGGGCCCGCCCTCCGCGGTCGACCCCCAGCCCTCCGCGCTCCGCGCCGACGGCGGCGCAGCGACGCACCGGGTGAGGTCGCCGCGGCACGCACCCGCCGACGACGACGGTGCGGCGCGCCGCTCCCGCGCCCGGAACGGCTACCGCGTCGACCCCGACCGGCAGGACACCGACCCGACCGGATTCGAGCCTGCGCACCGGCCCTCGCGCCGTCCCGCGCACCGGCCCGCGCACCGTCCCGCCCCCGGCGGGCGGCACGCGGGCGGCGATCCGGTGGACGCGACCGGCCCGCTGCCCACCGGCCCGCTGCCCACCGGCCCGCTGCCCACCGGCCCGCTGCCGTCGGGTCGCGGCGGCCGGCACCGCGCCGGGTCCACGCCCGGCGGCACGGCCACCGGGCCGCTCCCGCGCCCCCGGCACCGTCGACGTCGGCTCCCGCCCGGAGCCGCCCCGCCGCTGGGGCGCGTCCTCGTCACGGCGCCCGGGCCGACCCGCGCGCGCCCGGGCGGGATCGCCGGCCTCGAGTGGCGGGTCCGCGACCTGCTCGCGGTGCTCGGCACCTTCCTGCTGCTGCACCGCCCGACGGCGGGCCTCGTCCGCCGCTTCTCCCGGGAGCCCGGCGCCCCGCTGACCGGGGTCCTCTACGGCGCGCGGCCCTTCGGCGGCGCCCTGCCGGGTCGCCGCCCCGGACTGGTGTTCGTCCTCGCGAGCCTCGTGCTCGTCGCGGTCGCAGCGGTGCTGCGCGGCTACGACCAGCACTCGGCCTACGAGCTGTTCATGGACGAGGTGCAGTACGCCGACGTCGCGAACTCCTTCGCCGAGGGCAACGGCCCGCAGCTGTTCGACGCGCCGTTCTTCCTGCACCCGCCGCTGGCCTTCCTGTACTTCAGCCGCTTCATCTCGGCGCCGCAGACGAGCATGACCGTCGAGTTCGTGCTCTCGCTGCGCCCGGCGAACCTGCTCTTCGCCGCGGCGAACACCGCGCTCGTCGTCGCCTGCGCCCGCCGGGTCGTCCCCCGGTGGGCGGCCCTCGTCGCCGGCGCGTTCTACGCCCTCGACCCGTTCGTCATCCGCTTCGACAGCCGCCTGATGCTCGAGGCGCCGATGCTCTTCGGGGTCCTCGCCGGGCTGCTGTGCCTGCTCCTCGCGGCCGAGTCGCCGACCGGGCGCCGCCGGTGGGTGCTGCTCGTCGCCGGCGGGCTGTTGTGGGGCCTCGCGATCACGACGAAGACGAACGCGGGCCTCGTGACCGGCCTCCCGCTGCTGATCATGCTGGTGTTCTCGTGGGGCCTGCGCCGCCGGGAGGCGGCCACGGTGTTCGGCTGCGAGCTCGGGTTCTACTTCTGCTACGTGCTCTGGACCGTCGTCACCGGCCGCTTCCCGGGGTGGGCGGAGCAGACCTTCGGCGGGGTCCTACGGGCTGTCGGGCTGGTCAAGGAGACCGGCTTCAGCTCGGCGAACTCCCCCTCCTTCTCCAGCCGGATCGTCGCGAACCTCAGCCTCACCGGCACGTCGTACGTGCTGATCGGGGCGGCCTCGATCTTCGCCGCCTGGTTCGTGCTCCTGTCCTGGCGCTCGCTGCGGCTGCGCGGCGAGCCGGGCGACCGCTTCGCCGACCCGCGCGACCTCGGCGGTCGGGTCCGGGCTCCGGGCGAGGCCGCCCTGGCGCTCATCGCGTGCTGGATCGCCGGCGTGCTGGGGGCGATCACCTACACCTTCGGGCTCGGCGAGGTCGAGGAGCAGACCTTCTACCTGCTCGCCGTGCCGCTGTCGGTGGTCGCGGGCCTGCTGGTGACCCGCCTCGCCCGGGCGCGCCGCTGGCTGTCGGTGGTCGGCCTCGCCCTGGTGGCGCTGGTCCTCGCCGGGTCGGCCGGGATCTGGTGGAACATCCGCTCCCAGACCGACGACACCTACAGCGCCTTCTCGGCCTGGCTGTTCGCGAACGTCGACCCCAAGACCACCCACATCGCCCTCGGCGAGCACACCGCGCAGTTCGTGATGCCGGGCTACGGCGTGTTCCCGCTGGTCACCCTCGCCGACGCCCGCGCCTCGAACTCCCGGTACGGCGTCGTCTCCACGCAGCTCTCCGCGCTCGGCCTCGCCGACGTGACCCCGCAGACCATCGCCGAGCTCGACCGCCGCTACCCGGTGGTCTTCCTCGCCCACGGCCGCACCGCGGGCGATCTCAAGGTCTACGACTTCGGCCGGCCGCTCGACGGCTCGGCACCCATCGGACTCGGACCCCAAGGCTAGGAGCGACGATGCCCGAGCAACCCCGCCCCGCCGTCGCCAAGGCACCGACCGGGCTCATCCCGAGCCTCGTCGGCATCCGCGGCTACCTCTCGCTCGTCGTGGTGGCCGTCCACCTCGCCCCGTTCGCGGTGGCCATGGTCCCGGTGACCGCAAGCTTCTTCCTGCCGGTCTGGCACCACGGCTACGTGGCCCTGGACCTGTTCTTCGTGCTCTCCGGCTTCGTCATCAGCTCGGGGTACGCGCGCACGTTCGCCCGGTGGCCGGGTCGCGCGACGTTCGGGAAGTTCCTCTGGGCCCGGCTCTCGCGCTTCTACCCGGTGCACCTGGCGGTCCTCGCCGCGATGGTCACCGCGGTGCTCGTCTCGCGTGCGGTGGGCCGGGAGATCCCGCACGGCGGCAACCTCACCTGGGACCTGTTCCGGCAGCTCACGCTGACCTCCGGCTGGGGCGGCGCGCACTCGCTGACCTGGAACGGCCCGGTGTGGTCGCTCTCCGCGGAGTGGGCCTGCTACCTCGTCCTCCCGGTGCTGCTGCCCCTGGTCCAGCGCCTGCGCTCCACCGCGGCCTGCGTCGTCGGCTACCTCGTCGCCTGCGCGATCCCGCTGGTCGTCTACTCGATCATCGGGTTCGACGACGGCACGATCACCTACGGGATGCCGCTGCCGCGGGCCTTCGGGGCGTTCCTCGCCGGGGCCGCGCTCTACCAGCTGACGACCGTGTCCGACCGGGTCCCCGCGTGGCTCGGCCGGGCCACCGGCCCGCTCGCCGTGGTCGCCTTCGTCGCGATCGTCGTGGCCGCGACCCTCGGGCACTCGACGCTGTTCGCGCTGCCGCTGGTCGGCCTCGTCGTCCCGGCCCTCGCGCAGCGGCGCGGTCTGCTCGACCACGCCCTGTCCACCCGGACCTCCATGATCGGCGGCGAGTACAGCGTCGCGCTCTTCCTGGTCCACGTGCCGTGGATCCTCGCGGCCTCGCTGCTGATCAACCCCCGGACGTTCCCCGGGCCCGTCCTGGGCACGCTGGGCATCGTGCTGCTGGTGCTCGGCGCGTTCGTGCTGGCGTGGCTGGCGTACGTCCTCGTCGAGCGGCCCGCCCAGAAGTGGATGCGCCGGCTCGTCAGGCGGGCCCCGGGCGCCCCGGCGAAACCCGTCGAGGAACGGGTCGAGTCCGCGGTCGAGCAGGCACCGGCCGGTGCCCGTCCGGGTGACGGTCGGTGAGATCGGCGAGCACCTCCTCCGACCGTGGCTGCCGGCCGGCGGCCCTGCTCGTCGCGTTCGAGCGGGCGACGGACGACCCGCGGTGGGGCGTGACCCGGGACGACCGCCGCCGGGCCGTCCTCGGCTGAGGTCACCGGACCGGGTGGCGTCGGGCCGCGTTCCCGACGGCGGCGGCAGCGGCTCGGCCAGGCTGGCGCGGTGAGGTCCCGCCCGCGCCACCGAGCGATCCGCGCGCTGGGGGTGCTGCTCGTGCTCGTCGCGTCCTGCGGGGCCGCGCCCGCCGACCGACCTCCCGGTGCGCCCGCCCCCGTCCCGGCCGCCGCGCCGCCGTCGGTCGCCCTGCCCCGGGCCGAGCCGGCCTGGGGCGTCGTCGACTCGACCTGCGCGCCGGAGCGGCTCGCGGCCCGGCCCGCCGGGGTCGACGTGGCGGTCGTCGAGGCCTTCTGGGACAGGTTCGAGCCGACACCGGACGCGGTGGACGCCGGCTACGCGGACGGTCTGCGGGCCACGGTCCAGCGCTGTCTCGACGCCGGAGTGCGCGTGGTCCTGGGCAGCGGGCTGCAGTACCCGCCCGCCTGGGTCCGCGCGCTGCCCGACGCCGCGGTGCGCGACCAGGCCGGCCGGACCCCGGACACGGGCGCGGTCGACACCGTCTTCTCCGCCGCCGTCGCAGCCGCGGCCGACGGCTACCTGCGCCGGCTGGTGGCGGCCGTGCCGGCGGACCGCCTGGTCGGCATCCGGCTCGGCACCTCGACCGCGGGCGAGCTCGGGCACCCGGGCCCCGAGGCCTCCGGCGCGGCGTTCGACAGCTGGTGGGCCTTCGGTCCGGCCCCGCAGCACGGGCAGGGCCTCGCGCCCGGCCAGGTCCCGTCGCCGCTGCCCGACTGGATCCCCGGACAGCGGACGTGGCAGGGCCGCGCCGTGACCCCGGACCAGGCCCGGAGCTGGTTCGACTGGTACTCCGGCGCCCTCGTGCGCGCCGTCGCCGACCGCGCGCGCTCGCTCCGGGCGGCGGGCTACCGCGGACCCGTGCACGTCCCCGCCGCCGGGCGCGGGGTGCTGCCCGCCGCGCTCGACGCCGCCGTCGCCGTCGTGCTCGACACGGCGGTCCGCGACGGGGCGCTGCGCCGCGGGCTCGACTACGTCGGCGACCTCCCGGCCCTGGCCGCCGCCGTGCCCGGTGCGGTCGTCGACCTCACCGGCCTCGACGACGCCACCGCCGTGCGTGCCCGCCGGCTCTCACCACCGCAGGACCGGTGTCGGCCGGGCGACGCCCAGGCGCTGGTGGGCCGGGACGCGGTGGTGGACACCTGGCCCAACCAGCGCGTGACGGCCGCGGCCGCCGCCCGGGCCGGGTTGCCCACGGTCGGCGAGAACCCCGGCCCGCCCGGCCCGACCACGGGTGGGACCGCGGACTCGGACAGCGAGGCCGACCAGCTGCGGTACGCCGTGTCCTACGCGCGCGGCTGCGGCCTCTCGGCGTTCCTCCTCGCCTTCGAGGACGACCTGTACACCGACCGCAGCGGCCTCACCCCGGCCGACTACGAGGCGGCGATCGGCGGCTGAGGTGCGACCGGCCCCGGAGGACTGCGCGTCGCGCACGTCGTCGGGGTCCGAGTCGGCCCGCAATCGCCGTGCGCTCCGCACACGATCGGCCCGGCCCATCTCGACCCCGCCGGCCGTGTGCGCGACGCGCTGTCCGAGGCTGCGTGGAGCGCCCTCGCAGACGGGGGACGGCTGCTCCGAGCAGGGGATTCACGCCCGGAGCATCGTGTGGGCCGTCCGCGTGGACCGACTGGGCCGTTCGATCGGCACCGCTCACGAGGTGTGCCATCCGGGCCCGGACGGCGCGATGGCAGGGATCGTGTCCTCCCTCCTGCACCCCGTCCGTCACGGACGAGCCCTCGTCGTCCTCCTCGCCCTGGTTCCCCTGCTGCTCGTCGGCCAGCGACCACCGACCGCGCACGCCGCCTCCGACCCCGCCTGGGGGCTCATGGCCTCCGGGTGCAGCTCCTCCGACATCGCCGCGAACCAGGCCGCCGGCATCGGCCTCGTCGAGGTCGAGGCGTACTGGGACCGCTGGCTGCCGACCTCGGCCACGGCCGAGAGCACCGACTACGTCAACGACCTCGCCGCCCGCATCAACGCCTGCCTGAACGCCGGCATCCGGGTCGTCCTCGGGACCGGGACGCAGTACCCGCCGTCGTGGGCGCGACAGCTCTCCGGTGCCACGTTCGTCGACCAGAAGGGCAACACGCCGAACACCGGTGCGCTCGACACCGTCTTCTCGGCCGCCGCCCGGTCCGCGCAGAACGACTACCTGAAGCGCATCGTCGCGAAGCTGCCGGTGTCCCGGCTCGACGGCATCCGGGTCGGCACCAGCACCGCCGGCGAGATCGGCTTCCCCGGGCCGAACGAGTCCGGCACGGGCTTCCTGCAGAGCTACTGGGCCTACGGCGCCGACGCCCAGCAGGGCACCGGCCTCGCCGCCGGCACCCCGAAGACCCCGATGCCCGGGTGGATCCCCGGCGCGAAGACCTGGAACGGCAAGGCCGTCACGGCGTCGGCCGCCCAGAACTGGTTCCTCTGGTACGAGCGCTCCCTGCTCTACGCGATCAAGGACCAGGCCGACACGCTCCGGACGGCGGGCTACTCCGGCGCCGTGCACGTCCCCTCGCCCGGCAAGGGCGTCCTGCCCGCCGACCTCACCTCCGCGACCAACGCGCTGCTGAACGGCACCGGCGACCGCGACGGCTCGCTGGGCCGCGGCCTCTACTACGTCGACCAGTTCCCGGTCATGGCGGGCAACATCGCGAGCACCGTCGTGGTCGACCTGACCGGCGTCGACGACGCCACCGCCGTCACCGCGCGGGGACTCAACCCGTCGCAGGACACGTGCCAGTCGAACGATGCGACCACCAGCACGCAGACCTCGACCAACGTCGCGAGCTGGTCCAACCTGCGCTTCGCCCGGGCCCAGGCCGCGCGGGCCGGGCTCGCCGCCGTCGGGGAGAACCCGGGCCCGCCCGCGGCGCAGACCGGGGGCACGTCGAACTCCGACTCCGAGGCCGAGCAGATCCGCCGCAGCCCCGGCTACGCCCGCGGATGCGCGCTGGCCGCGTTCTTCCTGGCCTTCGAGGACGTGCTCGACGACCCGTCGTCGGGATCGACCCGCCAGGACTACGTCGACGCCGTCACAGGCGCGAGTTAGCCGCAACCGGACGCTCACCCACCGTGATCTGGCACCGTGACGTCCGAACCGATCCCGAGGAAGGGTGCCAGGGGTGTTCGCACGGCGGGTCATGGTGGTGGGGACGGGCTACGTCGGGCTGACGACGGGGGCCTGTCTGGCGTCGTTGGGTCACGAGGTGGTCTGCGCGGACATCGACGCGGGCAAGGTGGAGCGCCTGCGGCGCGGTGTGGTGGACATCGTGGAGCCGGATCTGGCGGAGCTGGTCTCCGAGCAGACCTCGGCGGGGCGGTTGTCGTTCGTGGTCGGCGCGGGGGCGGCGCTGGGTGCGTTCGAGGACTCCCGGCCGGCGGAGGTGTTGTTCCTCTGCGTGCCGACGCCGATGGGCGCGGGCGGGGTGGCCGACCTGCGCGCGGTGGAGTCGGTCATCGAGGAGGTCGGCGCCGAGCTGGCGGCGGGCACCGTGGTGGTCAACAAGTCGACGGTGCCGGTGGGCACGGCGGCGCGGACCGCGGAGCTGCTCGAGCGCACCGACGTCGCGGTGGTGTCGAACCCGGAGTTCCTGCGGGAGGGGTCGGCGGTCAAGGACTTCCTGGGGCCGGACCGGATCGTGGTCGGCTCGGACAACCAGGACGCGGCCGAGCGAGTCGCGGCGCTGTATGCGCGTCTGGGTGCTCCGACGGTGCTCACCGACGCGGCGTCGGCGGAGCTGATGAAGTACGCCGCGAACTGCTTCCTGGCGATGAAGCTGTCGTACGTC
Source organism: Actinomycetospora sp. NBRC 106378 (assembly GCF_030269685.1). GTDB lineage: Bacteria > Actinomycetota > Actinomycetes > Mycobacteriales > Pseudonocardiaceae > Actinomycetospora. Next base: position 176,854 of record NZ_BSTT01000001.1, on the reverse strand, counting down.
AACGCGATGGCCGAGCTGTGTGAGCGGGTCGGGGCGGACATCGGGGACGTGACCGAGGGGATCGGCTACGACCGGCGGATCGGGCAGGCGTTCCTCTCGCCCGGTCCGGGCTGGGGCGGGTCGTGCCTGCCGAAGGACACGCACGCGCTGTTGCAGGTGGCGGACTCGGCGGACTTCGAGTTCCGGTTGCTGCGGGCGACGATCGACACGAACACCCGCCAGCGGCAGCGGATCGTGGACAAGGTGCGCCTGGCGGTGACCGGGAAGCGGACGGGGTCGCTGTCGCGGGTGCGGCTGGCGCTGCTGGGGTTGACGTTCAAGGCCGGCACCGACGACCTGCGTGACTCCCCGGCGTTGGCGATCGCGGCGCTGCTGCGCCAGGCCGGCGCGGAGCTGGTGGGTTTCGACCCGGCGTTCGTGGAGGGCAAGGACGGGGCGGCGCCGCCGACCGAGATCGACGGGGTGCCGTTGGCGGCGGACGCGGTGTCGGCGGCCCAGGGCGCCGAGGCGGTGCTGGTGCTCACCGAGTGGCCGATGTTCCGCACGCTGGACTGGTCGGTGATCGCGACCGCGGTGAAGCGCCCGATCGTGATCGACACCCGCAACATCGTCGACCCGGCCACCCTGCGCCGGGCCGGCCTCACCGCCGTCGGCCTCGGCCGCCGCGGGGACGGGGACGTCGCGGAGTAGGCCTCCGACCGGCACGAACGGCACTCTCGCAGCATCTCGGTGCGCGAGAGTGCCGTTCGTTCAGGAGTGGATCGCCTCGAACAGCTCCTGCTGGGCCGTCACCAGCGCGCGCAGCTCGCCGGACGCCGTCGGGCCGAACCCGACGACGGGCTCGCCCCGGTCGATGCCCGCGACCGCGGCGTCGCAGAAGGCGTCGAGGTCGGCCCCGTGGCTCGACCCGCCCAGGCCGGTCGCCACGGCCGGAGGCATCAGCTCCACCACCCGCACCGCGGTGTCCGCCAGCGACGCGCGCAGGATCAGCGCGTAGTGGTGCAGTGCCGCCTTCGACGCGCTGTAGAGCGGGGCGAACGGCTGCGGGACCACGGCCCCACCGGACGTCACCTCCACGACCGTCGCCGGTCGGCCGTGGGCGAGCATCGTCGGGACGAGCAGGGAGTCCAGGTGGACGGGACCCGCGAGCAGCGTGTCGATCTCGGCCTGGCGCTCGGGCCACGCGGCGTCGTCCGCGGCCAGCCCGATCCGCCGCTGCCCGCCGGCGTTCTGGACGACGAGGTCGAGCCCCGGCATCGCCGCCCGCACGTGCGCGGCGAGCGCCGCGCGGTCGTCGGGGCGGGCCATGTCGGCCACGACCGTCTCCAGCCCGGACGCTGCGGCGTCCGCCAGTCCGGCGGTCGAGCGGGCCGTCACGATCACCCGGTCGCCGCGGGCGCGGAACCGGGTCGCGAGTCCGAGGCCGATGCCGCGCCCGCCGCCGGTGACCAGGACCTGCCGTGTTGTCATGTCACCACCGTCCCACGGGGGAGGTTGACATGACAACGCCGCTCGACGACGGCGAGCTCGCGCTCTGGCACGCCTTCAAGCGGGCGGGTGAGGCGGTCCGGTCCGCGGTCGCCGAGGACATCACCCGCGCGACCGGCCTGTCCGACCCCGACTACGGCATCCTCACGCGCCTCGACGACGCCGGCGGGCGCCTGCGCCAGCACGAGCTCGCGGCCTCGATGGGGTGGCACCGCAGCCGGCTGTCGCACCAGCTCACGCGCATGGCCGACCGTGGACTCGTCGCACGGACCGAGGTCGACGGCGGCGTGGAGGTCGCCGTCACCGCTGCCGGGGCGGAACGGGCCTCGGCCGCCCGACCGGTGCACGCGGCCGCGGTCCGCGCCCACCTCCTCGACCGCCTTCCCGACGACGGCCGTGCCCGTCTCGCGGCGCTCCTGGCGGCTCTCGTGGAGCGCCCCTGACCGGCACTCTCACAGCATCGATGTGCGCGAGAGTGCCGTTCGTTCAGGAGGCGGTGGGCGCCGGCGACGCCCGCAGCACCTCCGCGATCGGGGTGGCCGGGCGGCCGACGAGGTCCGCCAGCGTCGGGTCGGCCGGGGCGAAGTCGCCGCGTGCCGCGGCCGGGAAGAAGCCGAGCAGCAGGTCCGCCGCGTGGTCCGGCACGCCCCGGCCGACCAGGACCTCCCGGTACTCGGCGGGCTCCACGACGACCCGGCGGATCGTCCGGGCGGTGAGCTCGCCGAGCGCGGCCGCGACCTGGGAGAAGTCCACCGCCTCCGGGCCGGTGAGCGGGGCGGTCGGCCCGTCGGGGGCGCCGTCGACGAGCAGGCGCGCGGTCGCGGCCGCCAGGTCCTCGCGCGTGGTCCAGGCGACCGGCCCGTCGTCGGGAAGGCGCAGTTCCCCGGTGCTCGCGGCGTCGGCCAGGAACATCGGGACGGTGTTCGCGTAGAAGCCGTTGCGCAGGGACGTCCAGGCCGCCCCGCACCCGGCGAGGATCTCCTCCGTCGCGGCGTGGTCGGCCGCTGCGGCGAACGGGGAGTCGGGACGCGCACCCTGGTGTGCGGTGTAGAGCACGCGGTCCGCCCCGGCGCCGACGGCGGCCTCGATCGCGGCCCGGTGCTGCGCGACCCCGTCCGGGCCGAGCGTGTTCGCGCTGACGACGAGCACCTGGTCGGCGCCGGAGAAGGCGTCGGTGAGCGTGGCCGGCTCGGTGAAGTCGCCCCGACGGACCCGGACGCCGCGGTCGGTCAGGTCCTGCGCCTTCGCGGGGTCGCGGACGCTCGCCCCGACCTCGCCCGCGGGCACCAGCTCGAGCAGGCGGTCGACGACGAGGCGGCCCAGGACGCCGGTGGCGCCGGTGACGACGATCATCAGGTTCTCCTTATCGCTGTTAGCGTCTTGAAGCTAGCAGCGGAAACAGCAAGACGCTAACCGGATACTGTTATCGTCGCTACCGTGGAGCCCCGGGAGCGGATCGTCGCGGCGGCGGCGCGGCTGCTCGAGGACGCCGGCGAGGACGCCGTGTCGACGCGCGCGGTGAGTGCCGCCGCCGGCGTGCAGGCACCCACGATCTACCGGCTGTTCGGGGACAAGCAGGGTCTGCTCGACGCCGTGGTCACGCACGGGTTCGAGGAGTACCTGGCCGCGAAGACCGTGCGGGCGCCGAGCGACGACCCGGTCGCCGACCTCCGCGCCGGCTGGGACCTCCACGTCGGGCTCGCCCTCGAACGCCCCGCGCTCTACCGCCTGATGTACGCCCGCCCACAGGCCGCCGGGTACTCGCCGGCGGCGCGCTCCGCTTTCGGCGAGCTCGCGGCGCTGATCCACCGCATCGCCGCGGCCGGGCGGTTACGTGTTCCCGAGGGACGGGCGGTCGGCATGGTGCACAGCGCGGGATCCGGGGTCGCCCTGTCGCTCATCGCGGTGCCGCCGGAGAAGCGCGACGACGGGTTGTCCCACGCCGCGTGCGAGGCCGTCGTCGCGGCGATCACCACGGACCCGGTCCCGACGGCGGGTGCGGGTCCCGTCGCCGCCGCCCTCACGCTCCGGGCGTCGGTGGACGAGCTCGACGTCCTCACCGACGCCGAGCGCGCGCTGCTGGGGGAGTGGCTGGACCGGGTGGCCGCGCCCTGATCCGCATGAGCGGCACCTTCGCAGCGTCTACGTGCGCGAGAGTGCCGTTCGCTCGGAACGGGGAGCGCCCACGAAGCGCCCCGGCGTGACCCCGAGCAGGCGACGGAAGTGCCGCGTCAGGTGGGCCTGGTCGTGGAAGCCCGCCTCGACCGCCACCCGCGCCGCGGGCAGCCCGGCCAGCAGGAGGCGGCGCGCAACCTCCACACGCCGGCCGACGAGGTAGCGGTGCGGCGGCAGTCCGAACTCGGCGGAGAACGCCTTGACCAGGTGGTTCGGGGTGACGTGGAGTGCGGCGGCGGCGTCGTCGAGGGCCAGGCCGTCGACGACGTGGGCGTCGAGCAGGTCCCGCAGGCCGGCGGCCGCGCGCGGATCCCGCACCGACCCGGCGTCCGGAACGCCGCCGCCGAGGTGGGTGGCGAGCCGGTCGGTGATCACGGCCAGCCCGGAGCTCGCCGCGAGCTCGTCGCCCGGGCGCTCGAGCACCCGGTGCAGGCGGTCCACGGCGGCGCGCAGGACGTCGTCGACGACGGCGGGCCGGTCGACGGCGCGTCCGACGAGCCCGTCGGGGAAGTCGGACAGGTAGAGCACCCGCTTGCGGAAGCCGCCCGCCGTGGCCGAGCGCCCGTCGTGCGCCACCCCCGGCGGCAGCAGCGTCACCGCGCGGCCGAGGGCGCCGTGTTCGGCGCGGTCCAGGTCGTAGCGGACGGCGCCGGCGTCGACGACGAGCAGCGTCCACGTCGCGTGGGTGTGCAGCGGGTAGGCGTGCTCGACGAACCGGGCGTGGAAGACCTCCTCGATGCCCCGGACCCCCGGGTTCCACGCCCGCACCTGCTCCGGACCCACCCCAGGAACGTACAAGAACCGCGGCCCGGTCCCGTCCGATCGTGGGCGCCATGAGCCGTCGTTTCGACACGAAGATCGTGGTGGTCGTCCGCGACGACCTCGCCGGGTGGCAGCGCAGCAACGTCGTCGCCTTCCTCGCGAGCGGGATCGCGGCGACCGTGCCCGAGCTGATCGGGGAGCCGTACGCCGACGCCGACGGCACCGTCTACGCGCCGATGTTCCGCCAGCCCGTGGTGGTGCTGGAGGGCGACGCCACGACGGTCCGCGCGGCGCACCGACGGGCCGTGGACCGCGGCCTGCGCGTGCCGGTGTTCACCGCGGATCTCTTCGCCACCGGGGGCGACGAGGAGAACCGGGCGGCGGTCGCGGCGGTGGCCCGGGACGAGCTGGACCTGGTCGGCGTGGCCGTGCATGCACAGCGCAACGCCGCGGACAAGATCACGAAGGGGGCGCGGATGAGCCGCTGACCGGTGCGTCGAGTGGCACGTGGGGCAGGTCCGCGGGCCGGCGGACCTGCCTGGTGCAGCCCTCGCGGTGGTGGGCGGCGCGGTCCACAGGGGGCGCTCAGCCCGCGGCCGGTTCCACGGCGTGGACCTCCAGCCCGTCCGGGACGCCCTTGAGGTCGAGGCGCCGCCGCCGGCGGGTCGAGACGGTCCGGGCGTCGAGCCGCCCGAGGACCTCGCCGCTGACGAGGATCTCGTCGGCCCGGGCGGCGTCGCCGAGGCGGGCGGCCACGTTCACGGCGATGCCGAGGTAGTCCCCGCCGACCCGGCGCGGTCGCCCGACGTGCAGGCCCGCCCGCATCCGGGGCGACCAGCCGTCGACGTGCAGCGCACCGAGGCGGCGGCGCGCCTCCAGTACCGCCTCGAGGGCGGCGCGCGGGTCGGCGAAGGCCACCATCAACCCGTCGCCGAGGCGCTTGACCACGGTGCCCGCCCGCTCGGTCATCGGTGGCTCCCACGCCTCACCGACGCGGCGCAGGACCCGGAGCACCTCGTCGTCGCCGGCCTCGAGCGACCAGCGGGAGAACTCGACGAGGTCGGTGAACACGAGTGTCACCTCGTGGTCGCCCCCGCCGCGCCCGACCCGCTCGAGCACCGACTGCCACAGCTGCACCCCGCCGAGGCCGAGCTCCCGCACGACGCCGGGGCGGTCGCCGGTCAGCCCGACGATCGCCCGTCCGGCGGCCTCCGTGTGGCGGGCCCCGCCGAGGGAGAGCGGGTCGCCGAAGTGGGCGTCGCCGGGCAGCACGTCACGCAGCCGTCTGACCGCCCGCTGCAGCGCGGGGGAGCGGTCGAGCTCGCGGGCCCGGGCGGCGCCGCGGACGGCGGCCAGCCGGAACCGCTCGGCCCGCGACGGGGCCGAGCCGTCGGCAACGGGGAGATCGTCGGGACCGGTCACCTCAGCAGCCCTTCGAACACCTGGCGGTCGACCGCCTCGACGAGGTCCTCGAGCGGCATGCGGCCTGGGCGGTACCACTCGATGAGCGAGTTCACCGTGCCCGAGAGCAGGCGCGCGGCGACGACCGGATCGACGTCGGTGCGCACGCGGGCGACCAGCGCGGCGATCTCCTGGTCGAACTCCCGCCTGCGGGCGAGCGCCCAGCGTTCGGTCTCGGTGTTGCCGCGCAGGCGGAGCAGCAGGGTCACGTACGGCAGCTCCGTGCCCAGCACCTCGACCTGACGCCGCACGATGTGGCGCAGCCGGTCCACCGGCTCGCCGGTGGTGGCCCCGGGCTCGGCGAGGACGCCGAACAGCCCGTCGAGGGCCCGGTCGAGCGCGGCGCGCAGCAGCGCCTCCTTGCCCGAGACGTGGTGGTAGAAGGACGACTTCGTGATCCCGGCGGCCCGGGAGAGGTCCTCCATGCTGGTCGCGTCGTACCCGCGCTCGTTGAACGCGCGCGCCGCGACCTCGACCAGGGACGCGAGCGTGTACGGCTCGGCGCGGCCGGGCCGTCCCGCGCGATCGCTCCGCTCGTCACTGGCCATGATCCGGGGACCCTACGAGACCCTGGCGCCGCGCGACCGGATGGTCGACGCTGTCGGCCGGGACGGGTGTCACCGGTCACGGTCCGCTGCTATCGTGGCGTCCGACCGAACGATCGTTCGGCGCTCACTCCCGGGGAGAGGCCATGACGACGACCACGGGCGCGCCGCAGCTCGCCCCGGCCGGTGACCACCGCAACGCCACCCGCACGATCGGCGCCCCCCTGGCCCGGGCCCTCGCCGTGGCACCGGACGCGACGGCCGTGGTGTGCGCCGGGGTCGAGCTCACCTACGCCGAGCTCGGCGCGCGCGTCCGGCACCTCGTCGGCGCCCTCGCGGCCCTCGGGCTCGAGCGGGGCGACCGGGTGGCGGTCCTGGGCGCCAACGGCCAGCGCTACCTGGAGCTCTACCTCGCCGTGCCGGCCGCGGGCCTCGTGATCGTGCCCCTCAACACCCGGCACTCCGACCCCGAGCGCTGCTACGCGATCGCCGACTCGGGGTCGCGCGTGCTGATCACGGACCGGGCCGTCGCCGGGGTGGACGCCGGCGTGCGGGTGGTGGACCTGGAGACCGAGTACGACCGGCTCCTCGCCGACGCCCCCGAGGTGCCGATCCCCGACGGGGAGGACGCGCCCGCCGAGCACGACCTCGCCGGCATCTTCTACACCGGTGGCACGACGGGCGCGGCCAAGGGCGTGATGCTGACCCACGGCAACCTCGTCGCGAACGCCTTCCACTTCATGGCGTGCTGGCCGTTCACCGAGGACACCCGGTTCATGGTCGTCGCGCCGATGTTCCACGCCGCGGGCACGATCGGTGCCCTCGCGACGATCTGGGCCGCCGGCACCCAGGTGATCGTGCCGGCGTTCACCCCGGCCGGCGTGCTCGACGTCGTCGAGACCGAGCGGGTCACGGCGACCCTCGTCGTCCCGACGATGATGGACGCGCTCGCCGTCGAGCAGCGCGAGCGTCCGCGGGACGTGTCGTCGCTGCGCTGGCTCTCCCACGGCAGCTCGCCCGCCGCCCGGGAGCTGCTGCGCCGCACCCATGCGACGTTCCCGACCGCGTCGATGCTGCACATCTACGGCCTCACCGAGACCTCGCCGATCGTGACGCTGCACCCCGACGAGCAGCTCCGGCTCGACTCCCCGCGCGCGATGTCCTGCGGGCGACCCGCGGTGGGGGTCGAGGTGCGCATCGAGGACCCGGTCGAACGGACGACGCTGCCGAGCGGAGAGGTCGGGGAGGTCGCGATCCGCGGGGCGAACGTGACCCCGGGCTACTGGCACAAGCCGGAGGAGACCGCGAAGGTCCTCGACGGCGGGTGGTTCCGCTCCGGCGACCTGGGCTACCTCGACGACGCCGGCTACCTGTTCCTCGTCGACCGCGCCAAGGACATGATCGTCTCCGGCGGCGAGAACGTGTACTCCGCCGAGGTGGAGAACGCGCTCTACTCCCACCCGGCGGTCGTCGAGGCGGCGGTCTTCGGCGTTCCCGACGACCGGTACGGCGAGGCCGTGCACGCCACCGTCCAGGTCCGCACGACGGTCACCGCCGACGAGCTCGTCGCCCACTGCCGGCTGACGATCGCGGGCTACAAGGTGCCGCGCACGGTGGAGCTGCGCGACGACCCGCTGCCGAAGTCGGGCGCCGGGAAGATCCTCAAGCGGACCCTGCGCGACGCGTTCTGGGAGGGGCGGGAGAGCAAGCTGTTGTGACTGCGTCAGGTGAGCACTATTCCGTGCTCTGGCACGGAATAGTGCTCACCTGAGCGAAGCTCACCTGGCCAATCGCGGCAGCAGCGCCGACGCCACCGTGATCATCACCGCCGCGGCGATCACGAGGACGCCGAAGCACAGCCCGAGCCGTGCGGGGGTGCCCACGAGCAGCCCGCGCAGGGCCTCGACCTCGTAGCTCAGCGGGTTGACGTGGTTGATCACCTGCAGCCAGCCCGGCATCACGTCGACCGGGTAGAGCGCGTTCGAGGCGAAGAACAGCGGCATCGTGATGGCCTGGCCGATGCCCATCAGCCGGTCCCGGGAGAGCACCACGCCGGCCAGCGTGATCGACAGGCAGCAGAAGAACGCCGACCCGAGCACCACGACGACGGCGGCCCCCAGCAGCTTCAGCGGGTTCGCCGTCATCCCGACGCCGAGCAGCAGCGCGATCACGACGACGACGAGCGCCTGCACCAGCGCGCGGATGCCGGCGGCGAACGCCTTGGACGCCACGAGGGCGACCCGTGGGGTGGGCGTGACCAGCAGTTTCGCGAGCACGCCGGCATCGCGCTCCCAGATGACCTGGATGCCGTAGAAGATCGCGATGAACAGCGCGGACTGCGCGAGGATCCCGGGGGCGAGGAAGTCCAGGTAGGGCGTGCCGCCCGTGGGGATCGCGTGCAGACGGCTGAAGGTCGTGCCGAACACGACCAGCCACAGCGCGGGCTGGACGGTCCGGGTGACCAGCTCGGTGCGGTCGTGGCGCAGCTTCTGCAGCTCGACCAGGCACATCGCGCCGACGCGTCGCAGCAGCAGGGCGATCTCGCCGGTCGGCGAGGAGCGCTCAGCCGACGCGGCGGGCGGTGCGGCGGGCAGCACGGACATCGCGCATTCCTCCTGCTTCCAGGGTGTCGCCGGTGTGGTGGCGGAACACGTTCTCGAGGGTGGCGTCGGGGCCGATCGCGGCCGTGAGCTCGGCGGGCGTGCCCTCGGCGCGGAGCCGGCCGCGGTGCATGAGGGCGACCCGGTCGCAGTGCAGCTCGGCCTCCTCCATCGCGTGGGTGGTGACGAGCACGGTCATGCCGTTCGCGCGCCGCACCTCGTGGATGCGGTCCCACACCCCGGAGCGGGCGACCGGGTCGAGCCCGACGGTCGGCTCGTCGAGCACGAGCACCCGCGGCGCGCTGACGAGCGCCTGGGCGAGCTCGAGGCGGCGGACCATGCCGCCGGAGTAGGTCGAGGCGGTGCGGTCGGCGGACTCGGACAGCCCCATCGCGTCGAGGACCGCGTCCACGGCCTCGGCGCGGCCGCGGCGCGGGACGTCGAAGAGGCGGGCGAACAGCGCCACGTTCTCGCGCCCGGTCAACGTGCCGTCGGCGGAGAGCTGCTGGGGGACGTACCCGAGCAGCCGGCGGACCCGTCGTCGGGACCGGACGACGTCGAGCCCCTCGACCAGCACCGTGTCCGGCGGCGCGGGCAGCAGCGTGGTGACCACACGCAGCGTCGTGGTCTTGCCGGCGCCGTTCGGGCCGAGCAGGCCGAAGACCTCACCCGGTTCCAGGGACAGGTCGACGCCGTCGACCGCGACGTGATCGCCGAAGGCGTAGTGCAGGTCCTTCACCAGGACGGGGTTCACTCAGGCTCCCTCCACCGCGTCGAGCAGGCGTTCCAGAGCGGGGACGGCCGCCTCGAGGGCGGCCCGGTCGGCGTCGGGCAGGCGGCGCAGGGCGTCCTCGACGAGCTCGCCCCGCGCCGCGCGCCAGTGCCGCAGGCGGGCGCGGGCGGCGTCGGTGAGGTCGAGCCGGACCGCACGCCGGTCGGCCGGGTCGGTCCGGCGCTCCAGGTGGCCGTCGGCGACGGCGGCGCGCACCGCGGTGGAGACCGTGTTCTCCGCCAGGCGCAGCCGCCGGGCCACGGTCCCGATCCCGGCGCCCGGCAGCTCCTCGACGGTGCGGAGCAGCTCGACGCGGCCCGCGGGCAGGTGCTCCACCCCGAGCCGCTCCCGGGTGCGGCGCCGGATCGCCCGCCGGACCGCCGTCATCGCCGGCAGGAGCCGGTCGGCGAGGGCGGGGGCGAGTACCACGTCAGTAATTTAGCTCTGCTACAGAGACAAGTCGAGTCGTGGGCCATACCGGGGGCCGTTCCGATCGGCCGGGCGCGTCTCTACGCTCGCCGTGGGAGCGGACCACGACGAGGAGGCCCCGCGTGCACCAGCACCTCGAGGTGCGGATCGGCGCCTGCCCGGACTACGTCTGGGCCGTGCTGACCGACGTCGCCCGGTGGCCGGACCTCTCGCCCGCGCTGCGCGCGGTGGAGCCCTTCGACGGGGGGCCGCTCGTGGTCGGCGGCGGGGTGCGGGTGCGCCAGCGCCACCTGCCCGACCGCGACTGGCGCGTCACCGAGCTGCGCCCGCACCGCGGGTTCACCTGGCACGGCACGGGCCTCGGCTCGGCGTCGTCGTTCCGGGTGCGGCTCGGGCGCTCGGCCCAGGGGCGGGGCACCGACCTGGTGGCCGACCTCGACCGCTCCGGCTGGGTCGGCAGCACGCTCGGCGCGGTGACCGCGTCGAGGACGGCGGCCCACCTCGACGATCTGCTCGACGGCCTGCGCCGACGCTGCGAGGCCGGCCAGGGCCGAGCGGAGCGACGGGGGACCGCGCCGGATGCGACGGCCCAGCTCGAGGCGGTGACGGCAGCCCGTCCGCGGTCCTGAACCGGTCGTTTCCGGGTACACCGCCGGGGTGCACCTCGTCCCCGGCCCCCGTCAGGTCGCCCGCGAAGCGCGGATGCTCACGTCCGCGCCCCGCGGGCTGCTCGCGCTCGGTCGCATCTGGGCCCTGCCCGGGGTGCGGGTCAACCACCGCGAGGAGCCGGGCGACCCGGTGACGGACGCCCCGCCGCCGCTGCCCACCCCCGGCCCGCGCGACCAGACCCTGCTCGACGGGCACGGGCCGATGCTGCACCGCGTCTTCACCGTCCACGTCCCCGACGCCCGGCTCGGTCCGCTCGAGCTCGTCGCCGTGCTGGTCGCGGACATCAACGCGGCGATGATCCCCGGCGCGGCCCGCTTCGACCGCGTCACCGGCTCCGCCCACGCCCTGACCGTCGGCGACGAGTACGTCGTCCGGATCCCGGGGCCCTGGGACGGGCCGGTGCGCGTGGTCGACCGCACCGACCAGACGCGGCGCTCGTCGTTCCGGCTCGCCACCCTCGAGGGGCACGTCGAGGCCGGGCAGATCGAGTTCGCGGCCGAGGGTGCCGGCGACGAGGAGGGCGGCGACACCGCCCTGCAGTTCAGCATCACCACCTGGGCCCGCGCCGGGGACGTCCTCGCCGACCTGATGTACAACCGCCTCCGGCTCGCGAAGAACCTGCAGTTCCAGCTCTGGGTGCACTGCTGCGTGCGCGCGGCCGAGCTCGCCGGTGGCGAGCCGGAGGGCGGCGTGGAGGTCGTCACCCGCACCGTCGAGTGGTCCGACGAGCTCGCGCGGATGTTCTCGGCGGCCGGGTAACACCGGCGGCCCGGCGGACGAACTCACGGGTGGCCCCGGCGGGCCGCGGGACCCCCGACCTCGCGGCCCACCGGGGCCGTCGTCGTCCCCGGCGCGCCTGCGTGTGATGACGCACCGGTCGACCTAGCCTCGATCGGGTGTCCACCGGTCGAGTCCGCGTGCCCGTCCCGGGCGCCGTCGTCGGCGTCGTCATCGCGTTGTGCGCCGTGCTGCTGCTCAAGTGGCTGGCGATCGTCGCCCTGGTCGGGTGGGGCGCGGCCCTGCTCGTGCGCTGGGCCTGGCGTCGCCACCGCGGGGAGGCCGCCCCGGTCCTCGACGCGGGACTCGACGTGCTGCTCCCCGCGCCGCGCGCGGAGGCCCCGGTGCTGCCCGACGAGGACTGCACGTGGTGCGGCCTCGTCGGCGGGCACCGCGACCTGCGCGGTCGGCTGGTCCGCCCGCGCCACGCGCACGCGGCCTGACCCGACGTCGACGAGCGCCGGGACCGCCGCGTCCGGTGTCGGATTCCGCCGATCCCGCGATCCGGACCCCCGGGCCGCGAGCATCCGCCGGGCACCCTGGGCGGCACGTTCCGCCGCACCGGGGAGGTCCACCATCAGAGCCGTCCGCTTCGCCGAGTACGGGGGTCCCGAGGTCCTGCACCTCGCCGACGTGCCGCCGCCGCACGCCGGACCGGGCCGGATCCGCATCGCGGTGGCCGCCGCCGGGGTGAACGCCCTGGAGTGGAAGCTGCGCGCCGGCCAGCTCCGCGACGTCCGCCCGCTGGAACTGCCGAGCGGCACCGGCGGCGACGCCGCGGGCCGGGTCGACGAGGTGGGGGAGGGCGTTACCGACGTCGTCCCGGGGGACACGGTCTTCGGGTCCGGCACCGACACCTACGCCGAGCACGCGGTCCTGACGTCGTGGGCGCCGGTCCCGCCCGGCGCCTCCGTCGTGGAGGCGGCCGGCTGGCCGACCCCGTTCGAGACCGGGCTCCGGGTGCTCGAGGTCCTCACCGCCCCGCCCGGCGCCACGGTCGTCGTCAACGGGGCGGCCGGAGGCGTGGGGTCGGTGGTGGTCCAGGTGGCCCGCGCCCGCGGCGTGCGGGTGGTGGGGGTGGCCGGCGCCGACAACCAGGACCACCTCGCCGCCCTCGGCGCCGTCCCCACGACCTACGGGCCCGGGCTGCGCGAGCGGGTCGCGGCCCTCGCCCCCGACGGGGTGGACGCGGCGTTCGACGTCGCCGGCTCTGGCGTGATCCCGGAGCTGGTCGCGCTCACCGGCGACCCGTCGCGGGTCGTCTCCATCGCGGACTTCTCGGCGCCGCGGTACGGCGCCCTCGTCTCGACCGGGGTCGGGAGCGACCGGGCCGCGGCCCTGCGCGAGGGCGCCCGCCTCGTCGCGGCCGGCTCCCTCGTCCTCCCAGTCACGGCCACCTACCCGCTGGACGGGGCCGCGGCGGCCCAACGACGGAGCGCCACGGGCCACGGCCGCGGCCGGCTGGTGGTCACGGTGCCGTGACCGGACCTCACGTCACGTCGTCGTAGTCGCTTCCCGACGGCGGGTCGACGACGCGGGTCGGTGCGGCGCTCCGGGCGGGCTCGAGCGACGTCGGCGCCACGGGGGCGGAGGCGGCCACCGTGCTCGCCGACGCCCCGGAGGACGCCATGGGCGACGGCCCGGCCTCGTCGTCGGCGAGCCCCTGCCAGGGTGAGGCCTTCGCGAGCCGCCGGTCGTGGACCCGGCAGATCTGCGCGGCGATCTCGAAGAGCACGGTCAGCGAGCAGCCGAGGGCGAGCATCGAGAACGGGTCCTGGCCGGGCGTGACGACCGCCGCGAACACGAAGATCGCGAAGATGAGCCCGCGCCGCCACGCCTTGATCGTCGCGTAGGGGAAGATGCCGACCCGGTTCAGCATGATCATGAGCAGGGGCAGCTCGAAGCTGACGCCGAAGATCACGAGCAGCGTGATGAGCAGGCTGAAGTAGTCGTCGCCGCGCAGGGCCGTGATCTGGATGCCGCCGCCGACGGTGACGAGGAAGTACAGCGCCTTGGTCAGCACCAGGTAGGCCATCACGGCGCCGCCGACGAAGAGCACCGTCCCGGTGCCGATGAACACCCGCGCGAACCTGCGCTCGTGGGCGTGCAGCCCGGGGGTGATGAAGCCCCACAGCTGGGAGAGCCAGACCGGGCTGGAGAGCACGACGCCGGCGGCGACCCCCACCTTGATGAGCAGGGTGAGCTGTTCGAACGGGGCGAAGGCGACGAGCTGGCAGCGGTTCGGGTCGCCGAGGGTCAGCCGGGCGCCCGGGGGCAGCGCGCAGTAGGGCTCGGTCAGCAGCTCGCCGAGCGAGGGCAGCCCGAAGATGTGGAACTGGTACCAGAGGACCCCGATGATCGTGCCGAGCAGGATCGCGATGACCCCGATCATCAGCCGGCGCCGCAGCTCGTGGATGTGCTCGAGCAGCGTCATCGTGCCGTCGGGGTTGCCGGCACGCGGCCGCAACCAACGGGGGACCTGCATCCACGACGGGCGTGCCACGGCCGATCAGCCTACGGGCGTGGTGTGTATCCCCCGTGACCCGGGAGCGCCAGCCGTACGAGCAGGGCGCGGTGGTCGCTGCCCGGCAGGTCGAGCACCTCCAGCGACCGCGGGCGCGGGCCGGAGCCGTCGGGAGCCGTCCGGGTCAGCACGTGGTCGATCTGCGTGCCCAGCCACCGGGGGACCGCGGCGTTCCACGTACCGACGAGCGAGCCACCGGTCGCGCTGCCCGCGTCCGTGCAGCCCGCCGTGCCCGCGCGGAAGGCGGAGTGGTCCGCCGAGGCGTTGAGGTCGCCGACCACCATCGCCGGGCCGGGCGCGGCGCACCAGCGCTGCAGCATCTCCAGCTCGCCCGGCCAGTACGCGATCCACTGCGGGACCACCGACACCAGGTGCACGGCCACGAGCCGGGTCGGCCCGAGGATGCCGCCGGTCACCTCGGCCCAGGGGTAGCGGGTACCGCCGTCGAGCCGCCGGGCGGTGAGGTCCCCCGCCCGCGGCGAGCTCGCCACGACGATCCCGCGCACCTCCGCGGCCGACGGCGGCACGTTCGTCCAGGTCCGCCAGCCCGGGAGGAGCCCGGCCAGGGCGCGGCGCATCCGGTCGCCGGCCTCGGGCAGCACCACGAGGTCGGCGCCCGCTCCGAGCGCCGTCGCCGCGATGGCCCGCGGGTCCGCGTGGCCCTCGAACGAGTTGAGTTCCAGGACCGTGAGCTCGGTGCCGCCCGCCGGCGGGGCGGGGTCGGGGATCGCCCGCGGGATGACCAGCGCGACGGCGAGCACGGCCACCGCGAGCACGGGGGCGAGCACCGGCCACCACCGTGGGCGCAGCGCCACCAGGCCCACCCCGAGCACCCACGCCCCGACGGCGAGCGGCAGGCGCAGGGCCGCGAACACCGCGAAGGGCAGCACGCGGTCGATCCCGAGCAGGTCGGGCAGGAGCACCAGGACGGCGAGCACGAGGGCCGCGGCCGCACCGAGCAGGCGCCGCCTCCGGCCCGCCGCCGGCGGCGGCGAGGGCACCCGGTGCCACGGGGCGGCGGCCGGGCGGGAGCTCCAGGGCCGGTCCGCCCCGTCCTCGCGATCGGCGGACCGCCCGGGGGAGGCTGGTCGCGCGGTCGTGGACATCGTCGTCGAGCCTAGGAGAGGGACGTCCGAGGGCCGTGAGACGACTCGACCGTGCAGGAAGGGATGAACGAACCGCACGAATGGGTAATGCTGGTCTTCCGGCAGAGAGGTGGAACGACACGGTGGGGGATCGACGAGCGGCGGCAGAGGTGTTCCCCCTGCCCGACGGCATCGACTGGCGCGGCGTGGGGGACAGCGACGCGGACTCCGTGGAACTGAAGATGCTGCTCACCCTCGACGGTGAGCCGGTCCCCACCGAGACCACCCGCCGCCGCGGTGCCCGCCGGATCTACCTGCTCGACACCCCCGACCTCGACCTGTGCGGGGTGGGGGTCCACGTCCGGGTCCGCCGCCGTGGTCCGCGGCGCTTCGACCTCGTGGTCCGGGTCCGCGACCGGGACCGGGTCACCGGCCGCCGCGGCCCGGAGGAGGCGCGGGTGGAGCTCGACGTGCTGCCCGGCAACCTGCTCCGCACGACCGAGCTGCGGCGCACCGTCGACCCCGACGCCGCGGTCGCCTGCTTCGAGGACGGCGCCCCGCCGGCGGCCCTGCTCTCGGGCGCCCAGCGCCGCTGGCTGCGCACCCTGCTGCCGGAGGGCATGTCGGAGTCGGTGCTCGACGACCTCGTCCTGCACGGCCCGCTCACCACCCATCGCTACCGGGTCCCGCGGTCGCGGTTCACCGTCGGCCGGGCGTTCCTGGAGCACTGCCGCTACCCCAGCGGGCTGGAGCTGCGCGAGCTGTCGGTCAAGTGCCGCCCGGCCGACGCGCCCCGGGCGGCCGTCGCGCTGGCCCGGTTCCTCGCCGACCACCGCATCCAGGTCGCCCGGGGGCACCGCACGAAGACCGCGCTGTGGCTCGAGGAGATCCGGGACAGCCGGGCCGGGGTCTGACCCCGAGCCGACCGCTCCCGGGCGACCGCTCGCCGACCGCCGGGTGTGATCCTGAGAGGCCGGGGGCGCCCCGGGGCATCTCCTCGGCCGAGCGGTTGGGCCGGACGGCCCAGGCCCCCGACCGGCGGGCGCGTCCCGGGCGCCCGTGACCGCGACGATCTCCGTCTGCTCTCAGGTTGGACACGGAACGGTCACGGGCACCCCTAGCTTTTCGCTCCGTGACGACGACGGACGGTGCCGCGCTCCCCCTGGCCCCGGTGACCCGACAGGGCCTGCTGCGGGTCGGCCTGCACGTGTTGCTCGCCGCCTTGCCCCTGTTGGCCATCTCGGCGCACGTGTTCGGTCTCATCACCATGAACTGGTCGGCCGCGCTGCTCGTGATCCCGCTGGCCACGACCATCCTCGCGCTGTCGATCTTCGACCCGCACCCCGAGGACCGCGTCATCCTCCACGGCTTCGTCTGGGGGATCATCGCCTGCGCGCTCTACGACGTGTTCCGGCTGGACACCGTCTACATGCTCGGGTGGTGGGCCGACTTCATTCCCACGATGGGCACCTGGATCGTCGGCGACGGGTCGTCGAAGGCGGCCGGCGCCTGGGTCGGCTACCTGTGGCGCTACCTCGGCGACGGCGGCGGCATCGGCGTGACGTTCTTCGTCCTCGCCGCCTTCCTCGGCCTGCACCGCCGGCCCGCCGGCGTCGTCGTCGCCGCCTCGGTCGCGTTCGCGGTGTTCCCGGTGTGGGCCGGACTCGTCGGCACGGTCTGGCTCGCCCCCCGTGGCCAGACGATGATGTTCCCGCTCACGCCGGTGACCATCACGCTCTCCCTGGTCGGGCATCTCATCTTCGGCCTGATCATGGGCCTGGGCTTCGTCAAGACCCGCTCCGCGCACCGCTTCTGGCCGTGGACCCCGGTCGTCGACTGGTTCGAGCGCGGCGACGCCGAGGCGCCCGCCGAGGGCACGGTGCGCGTCCGCCACCCCGGTCCGACGGCCGGCGCGGTCCCGTCCGCCCCCCGGCCCGCGACGCCGTCCCGTCCGCTGCCGGTCGCGCAGGAGCGCCCGCACGTCGTGCCGCCGCCCCCGCTGCCCGTCGGCCACCCGTCGGCCCCCATCCCGCGCCAGCACCCGTCCGGGCCGATCCCCGTGGCCGGGCCGTCGACCGGCTCGCACCGGACGGTGGGCTCCCACACCGGCTCCCACCCGACGACCGGATCGCAGCCCACGACCGGATCGCAGCCGCGCACGGGCTCGGGTCCGATCCCGGTCGGTGCCGCGAGGTCGACGGGCAGCTCCGGCTCCGCGGCGCGGACGGGCTCGACCCGCACCACTCCGCCGTCGGGAACCGGCGACACCGGCAACCACACGCTCGACCCCGAGACCTGGGCCCTGTGGCAGCGGCAGCTGGCCACCACGGTCAAGGGCCGCCGCACCCACCGCTGGCGCTGACGGCCCTGTCGCGGGCAACCGCGCAAGGTCGTCCCCCTTGTCGCTGTGATTCACAACGACAAGATGGGCGTGGTCGTGGGGCAGCCCGCGACAAGGCCCGGTCGCCCCGGGCGTGGCGCGTTCCTGACGTCGGGTGTCAGCCGTGTGCCACCGCTGACGCTCCCGGGCAGGGCCCCACGCACGGACGGGTGACGCCGCCGGTCACGATGGGGCCGTGACCCGTCGCGTGCTCCCCGTGCTGCTGCTCGCCGTCCTGCTCGCCGGCTGCAGCGGGACGTCGTCCCCGGTGAGCCCGGCCACGCAGGTGCGCGCGGCGATCGTCGCGACCGCGGCCGCCGGCCCCTCCCGGGTGAGCGTCGAGGGCCGGACGGCGGTGGCGGGGCAGGAGATCCCGCTGCAGGGCGACGGCGTGCTCGACCCGCGCGCGCAGGCCGCGGACCTCACGCTGCGCGTGCCCTCGCTCGGCGACGTCCGGGTGGTGTTCGTGGGTGGGCGGCTCGACGCGCAGCTGCCGCCGTCCGCCTCCGGGCTCGTCGGCCTCGTCGTGGGCGGGAAGCCGTGGGTGTCGGTGGACGCCGACCGGCTCGCGCGCTCGAGCTACGGCGCGCCGCTCGGGGCGCTGGGGGTCGGCACCTCGCAGAACCCGGCCCGGCAGCTGGCGTGGCTGGACGCGATCCGCGACGACGTCCGCGAGGTCGGGCCGGAGCAGGTCGCGGGCCGGGACGCCACGCACTACGCGGGCGTCGTCGACCTCGACCGGGTGCCCGGCGCCCAGGACCCGGCGACGAGGCCGGCGGTCGACCTGCTGAAGTCCCAGCTGCGCAGCTCCACGTTGCCGGTCGACCTGTGGGTCGCCGACGGCCGCCTCGTCAAGGTCGCCCAGACGGTGACCGTGCCCGCGCAGGGCACCGGCGCCCCCACCTCGACCACCACGGCCCTGACCTTCACCGACATCGGCGGCGCCCCCGCCGTGGTGGCACCGCCGGCCGACCAGGTCGCCGACCTCAGCGGGTTCCTGCCCGCCGGCTAACCCTGCACGTGGACCGTGGCGAGCACCCCGCGGTGATCGGTCCCCGGCACCTCGACCACGTCGAACCCGTCCACCCCGGCCCCGCCGCCGACGAGGACGTGGTCGAGCTGGGCGCCCAGCCACCGCGGCAGCCCCGCCGGCCACGTCGCGAGGAGGCCCTTGCCGGCCGCGTCACCGGCGTCCGTGCAGCCCGCGCTCCCGGCGCGGAACCCGCGCAGGTCCTCGGTCGCGTTCAGGTCCCCCATCACGACGGCGGGTCCGGTCCCGGGCGCGCACCAGCGCGCGAGGGCGGCGAGCTCGCCCGGCCACACGTCGATCAGGCCGGGCACCGGCGAGGCGAGGTGGGCCCCGAGCAGGCGTGTGGGGCCGAGGGCGCCCCCGGTCAGCTCGAGCCACGGGAAGCGGGCCGGGACCGGGGTCGCGCGCACGTCGCCGAGCGAGGGCCTGGCGAGGATCGTGGTCCCCACCGCGTCGGGCTCGCTCGCCGGCACCGAGGACCACGAGCGGTAGCCCAGCTCGGGGATCGCGGCCGTGAGGCGCGCGCGGAAGGGCTCGCCCGCCTCGGGCAGGACGACCACGTCGGGACGGCGCTCGCGCAGGACCGCGGCCAGGGCGGGGACGTCGGCGCTGCCGCGGTCGACGTTCTGCACCATGACGACGATGTCCGGCCCCGGGTCGGGCGACGGGCCGTCCGGCACCAGCCGGGGGACCAGGGCGACGGCCGCGACGCCCGCGATCGCCAGCACCGGCACGACGGTCGGCCACCAGCGCGCCCGCACCGCGAGCACCAGCAGCCCGAGCACCACGACCGCCAGCGTCGCGGGCGCCCGGACCAGGACGAAGCCGACGAACGGCAGGGTCTGGTCGAGCCCGAGCCGGTCGGGGACGAGCAGCACCGCGACCGCCGCCACCACGACGAGTCCCGCCACGACCCGCGAGGCCCGGGGGAGCCGGGAACGCCACCGCCGCCACCGCGGCACGGCGATCGGGCCGGTGGGCGGCTCGACGTCCGTCCCGGGAACCGACCGGTCCCCCGGGGGTCGGGCTCCGCCGCGCTCCGTCTCCCGGCCCCTCACTCCCGTCCCACCACGAGCGTCGCGGCCCCGCGGTTGCCGCGGTACCCGAGCCACGAGTCGTTGGCGAAGGCGTAGAGGTAGCCCGGGCGCGGCAGGTCCACCACGCCCTGCGCGACCGCCGCGGTGGTGCCGCGCGTGAGGGCGCCGTCCGGGTCGAGCCGCGCGTTCGCGACGGCCGCGACCATGGCCATCCGCCGCGCGTCCCCGTCGCGCGGGGCGCCGGGGGCCTCGGCCAGCCGCGTGGTCAGGCGACGGACCACGCGCCGGTAGGCGTCGAGGACCGTGCCCGCGGCGTAGTCCGGCCAGGCCCGCAGCGGCCACCGTCGGAACCCGTCCGGCGGGGTCGACGCGCCGTGGTCGGCCCAGGTCCCGCTCGCGGCGACCCTCCAGCGCCCGGCCTCGAGGTAGAGCCCGGTCTCCGCCCAGGGATCGTCGGCGGGGACGATCGCCGACACCGTGGAGCCGTCCGGGACCAGTCGCCCCGGGCGGTAGGTCGTGGCGGCCCGGCGGGCGACCGCCGAGGGGTGCACGTCGGCCGCGCCCTCGACGACGCGCGGCACCGAGCGCGGCTGCGGGGAGAGCACCGACCAGAGCCCGTGCGGCCGGGGGTCGAGCGGCCCGAGCGGGTCGCCCGTCGTCGTGACCGGCCGGTCCCAGACGAGGCCGACGGCGGCGGTGGCCTCGTCGGCCATCCAACGGAGGGGGATGTCGGAGAGGGCCCGCGGCCTGTCGTGGGACCCGCCGACGTCGCCGTGGGTGCCGACGAACCACTGCTGCGAGAACGAGCGGTGCGTGCCGGGCTCGGGGTCGGCCCACACCGCGGGCACGAACGGTCCGCGGCGCTCGTCGAGGGCCAGCGCCTGGCGGGCGTGGCGGACGTCGGGCGCGAGGGTGAGGTCGTGGAAGCCCTGCACCCGGCTGGAGACGAGGGTGGAGAGCAGCCCGAAGGTGCGAGGGACGCCGAGGGCGCCGACGGTGTCGAAGACGCCCAGGAAGGCGATCGGTGCGGTGTCGTCGGGGCCGAAACCCGGGGCGTAGGTGAGCCCGTCGAGGCGCTCGCCGCGCTGGTAGCCGTCGAGGAACAGGCGCCGCACGACGCGGTTGCGCGCCCGGCGGGAGCTGCCCGGGGCGAACGCGACGAGGCCGGTCGCGGCGAGCATCCCGGCCAGGCTGCGCACGGTGAAGGCGCCGCGGCTGAAGCCGAGGAGCACGATCTCGTCGCCGGGGCGCCAGGTCTCCGCGAGCCAGGAGTAGGCCTCCCGGACGCGCCGGTTCAGGCCGAGCCCGAGGGCGCCCTCCAGGACGCGCGAGACCGGGTCGCCGTCGGCGCCGACCCCGGGGAGGTACCGCACCACCTGCGTCGTGTCGGTCCGCAGCGCGTCGGCCAGCAGGGAGACGTTCGTCCGGTCGGAGGGGGTGTCCCAGGTGCCGTCACAGCAGACGACCAGGCGTCGTGCCGGTGGTGCGGTGTCGGCCATCGGGTCCGCACGGTATCGGGGCGCGGACGCCGCGCCCGGCGGACCCGCCGATCACCAGTGCAACGGCGAGCGCTGCGGCTCGTCCGCCGCGCGCTGCTCGGGGATGGCGGCCATCGCCGCGCGCACCTGCGCCTCGCGCACGCGCGCCCGCCGGATCGCGGCCCGCTGCCGGGCCTCCGCGTCCGTCGGGTCGAACCGGGACTCGCCCCGGATCGCGGCCATCTGCTGGTCGTCGAGGGTTCCCTTGCGGCGCATCGTGACCATCGGGACGGCGAGCCACGCCCCCAGCGCGGCGGCTGCTGCGGCGGCTCCGGTCGCGGGCTTCGACATGCTGTGGACCTCCCGGGAGAAAGCGGTCCGCGTTCGCGGACTCACGGGGGGTGTCGTGTCACGCGCCATGACCGTTAGGCCACTCGGAGTATTGTCACCCAAGAGAGTGATGAGACCTTGCGGCCCGGGGGTCGCGCACCCGGCGCCGCGGGCCCGGAGCACCGCCGTAGGGTGCGCGGGCATGGACGACGAGGTCGCCGACGAGGTCGCCGCCCGGGCGGTGCCCGTCGACGCGTTCGGACTCGCGTCCTGGCGCCCGGCCCTGCGCGGGGTGCGGGTGCTCGGCGTCGGGGCCGCCGCCCACGGCGCCCGCGAGCTGCTCGAGATGGGCCGCCGGATCGTCGAGTACGCCGTGGACGAGCTGGGGGTCCGGGTCCTGGTGCTCGGGGTGAGCGAGGCCGGCGCGACCGGCCTCGACGCCGCCGCCCGCGGGGTCGGCGCCCCGGGCGACGCCGTCGCCGCCCTGGGCGGCTGGGAGTACGACACCCGCGAGATGGTCGACGTCGTCTCGTGGCTGCGGGACCGCAACGAGATGGTCGACCCCGCCGACCGGGTGCGGGTCGTCGGCGCCGACCCGGTGCGCCCGGCCCGCTCGGTCCGGGTCCTCGGGACCTACCTGCGCGACGCCGCCCCCGAGCTGCTGCCGGCCGCGCGCGACGGGCTGGCCGAACTGCTCGACCGGGAGCCCGACGAGCGGCCGCTCAAGGCCCCGTTCCGCGACGCGGTCGTCGCGCTGCACGGCGAGATCGTCGCCGCGGAGGGTCGTCTCGCCGCCGAGACCTCGCCCTCCCGGTACGCCGAGGCCCTCGACCACGCCTGGATCCTCGCGCGGGCCGCGGAGGTGGCCGCGGCCCCGCGCGGGCGCGCCTTCCCGACGGCGGCGGAGGCCGAGCTGCTCGACGACACGAGCGCCCCGGTGCTGCGGGCCCGCCTGGCCGCCGAGGCGGTCACCCGGGCCGCGGAGGCGGCGTCCGGCACGCCGGCCGCGTTGTTCTGGGGACACGACGACCTGGTGCGCGTCGGGGACCCGACGACGGCGGGCCGGCACCTGCGTTCCGCGCTGGGTGAGGGCTACTACGCGGTCGGCGGGTGGTTCGCCGAGGGGAGCGCGTCGGCCGTGCGCCGCAAGCTCCTGCGCCCGCTGCGACCACGGCCGTCCACGCACCGGCTGCCCGCCCTGGGCGGCACCGCGGAGGCCGACCTGCGCCGCGCCCTCGGCGGCACCGAGGACCTGCTGGTCGACCTGCGGGGCGCCCGGGGCGGGCTCGCCGCGTGGGCCGCGAGCCCGACGACCACCCGCCGGATCGGCAGCGTGGTCGACTCGGGCCAGCTCCGGGAACGCATCCCCGTGGTCCCGGTCCGGGAGTACGACGCGGTCGCGCTCGTGCCCCGGGTGCACCCGGCCTGGATCCGCTGAGAGCGGGACCCGTCAGGAGGGTTTCGCGGCGGACGGCGGGGCCGCGTCGTCCTCGTGGTCGGCGATGTCCTCGCCGAAGCGCAGCGGCGGGATGTCCGGCTCCACGTCGACCCCGCTGGGATCCGCCGCACCGTGGGTCTGGCTCGACCCGCGGTCCACGCCCGCCGTTCCGTCGCGCCGCACCCGATTGACCAGAGTTCCGTCGTCCTCCACCGAGCAGGCGTTCCCCGCAAGATCGGATTCAACCCCGCGCGAGGACACACGCCCGCCACACGACCGGGCTACGGTCCCCTCGGCACCCGACCCGCGGAGGCACCGTTGTCCGAACGCAACTCCGACATCGCCTACCCCGGCCCCGGCTCACGGCCGTTCCGCCGGGACCTCGACCCGATCGTCCCGCACGTCATCGTGCTGTTCGGGTGCACCGGCGACCTGGCCAAGCGCAAGCTGCTGCCGGGGCTGGCCTACCTCGCCGAGTCCGAGCTCGCGCCGGACATCCGCGTCGTCGGCACCGCGATGGACGACCTCACCACCGAGGAGTTCCGCGAACTCGCCCACGGCGCGGTGCAGAACTTCGGCATGCACCGTCTCGCCGAGGACGACTGGGACGACTTCGCCGCGAAGCTGACCTACGTCGGGCAGCAGGAGGGCCCCGAGGCCCTCGCCTCGGCGGTGAAGGAGGCGAGCACCCAGCTGGGCGACCACGTCCGGCTGCTGCACTACCTGTCGGTGCCGCCGAAGGCGGCGCAGCCCGTCGTCGGGATGCTGCGCGACGCCGACCTCGTGACCGACGCCCGCGTGATCATGGAGAAGCCGTTCGGCTACGACCTGCCGTCGGCGATCCAGCTCAACGACTTCGTGCACCGCGTGTTCGACGAGTCCCAGGTGTTCCGCATCGACCACTTCCTGGGCAAGGAGGCGGCGCAGAACGTCCTGGCCTTCCGGTTCGCGAACGGGCTCTTCGAGCCGATCTGGAACCGCAACTTCATCGACCACGTGCAGATCGACATCCCGGAGTCGCTGGGCCTCGACCAGCGCGCGAGCTTCTACGAGGCGACCGGCGCCTACAAGGACATGGTCGTCACCCACCTCATGCAGGTGATGGCGTTCGTCGCGATGGAGCCACCGACCGCGCTCGAGCCACGGGCGATCAGCGAGGAGAAGAACAAGGTCTTCCGCTCGCTCCTGCCGGTGCACCCCTCCGACGTGGTGCGCGGCCAGTACGGCGGCTACCGCGAGGAGCCGGGTGTCGCGCGCGACTCGGACACCGAGACGTTCATCGCGCTGCGGGTCGGGCTGGACAACTGGCGCTGGGCCGGTGTCCCGTTCTACCTGCGCACGGGCAAACGGCTGGCCGAGGGCCAGCGGATCGTCTCGATCGCGTTCAAGGAGGCCCCGCGGACGATGTTCCCGCAGGGCTCCGGGGTCGGGACCCAGGGCCCGGACCACCTGACGTTCGACCTGGCCGACTCCTCGCGGGTGTCGCTGTCGTTCTACGGCAAGCGGCCCGGGCCCGGGATGCGGCTGCAGAAGCTGTCGATGCAGTTCTCCACCCAGGAGACCGAGGAGGCCTCGGACGTCCTGGAGGCCTACGAGCGGCTCATCCTCGACGCCATGCGCGGCGACCACACGCTGTTCACGACGGCGGACGGCATCGAGTCGCTCTGGGACCGCTCGCAGCCCCTGCTGGCGGACCCGCCGCCGGTCAAGCCCTACCCGCCGGGCTCGTGGGGCCCGAACGCGATCCACCAGCTGATCGCGCCCAACGCCTGGCGGCTGCCCTTCGAGCGGGCCTGGCGGGAGAGCCGGGGCTGACCCTCCCCACCAGGTCCGCCGGTGCTCAGCCCGAGGGCTCGGCGGCGGCCTCGGCCGTCCCCTGGTCCTCGGGTTCGAGGTCGATGTCGAACGCCGGTGCGGCGTCCTCGTCGGGGCCCACGTGGGCCGGCGGGTCGGCCGGGTCCGTCGGGGCGTCCTCGCGGGCGGTCGGGTCGTCGGGATCGATCACGAAGCAGGGTTACCCGCGATCGTCGCGTCTCACCGCGCGCCGATGACCGCCTCGGGACGACGGCGGTGGGCGGGCAGCGGGGCGGAGGGGGAGCGCCGCGCGCCGGGCAGGCCGGGGACCGCCGGGAACGGGCGGGTGAGCGGATCGCGGCGGGCGACGGCGTTGTCGATGACCAGCTTCGCGGCGCCGCTGCGCTGGGCCGGGGTGCCGTCGACGGGCGTGGTCGCGCCGACCTGCTCGGCGCGCCGGTGGGCGCGCTCCACCCGGGCGAGCCGGAGGCGGGCCTCGTCGCGCTCGCGCTGCAGCGAGGAGTGGTGGTGACGACCGCTGTGGCGGGACATCGCGATCACGTCCTGGGGTCGGGGTCGGAGCTGGGCGGCCTCACGAGGCTCTCCCCAGACATCGCCCACGACACGGCCGAGCTGATTCCGCCGTTCGGTGTCACCTTCGGTCACACTCGCCGCTCACCCGGGGCGACCCGGGCGGGTTGTGACGCGCGGACGGGTGAGGTGACGTGTGTCGGGTGGAGCGGGCGTCAGGCGTGCCGCGCCGGCGCGTCGTACCCCGGGTCCCGGTCGTCGAGGCGCGGCAGCGGGATCGGCCCGGTCTCGTCCTTCCACGACGCCAGGGTGCGCTGGTCGGTCGTGCCGTGGACGGCGGCGCTCACCAGCGGGGCGGTGAGCCAGGCGGCCACGGACGAGCCGGCGGCGAGCAGGGCGTTGCTGGCGAAGGACATACGGGACTCCTCGGTCCGGGGAGCGTGTCGACCGGTCGCCCACGACCGGATCGGTGTGGGAACAAGATAAAGGCTCGACCGGTCCGGCAACTAGTCCACTCGGGTGAGAGCGAGGGTGGTTGCGGCGTGTCAGGTCACGATTCGATCACGACGAATCGGGCCGTGTCCGCGCAGAGGGAGGACCCTGTGTGCCGAACGGGGGATGGAGGTCGCGTTCTCGTAACGGCGACGTCTCGGCCGACGACGTTCCCGTCACAGTGCGTGGTGGCATCGGGGTCACCGTCGGCCGGAGGGGGCCAGTCATGGGGATCGTGGGTGTGGGCGTCGTCGCCGTCGTCGTGCTCGTCGGACTCGCGGTGGTGCTGCGGGCCGGCTCCGGGGCCGGGCAGCCCGCGCCACGGCTCTCTCCGGGCTATGCCCCGACCCTGCTCGCCCGGGCGGGCTTCCCCGCGACGGCGCACAACGTGGCGGTCCTGCACGACCACCTCGGCTCCGCGTTCCTCGAGGCCGCCCGCACCACCCTGCCCGCCGACGCGTTCACCGCCCTGGGGGCGCGCTGCCTCGGCGCGCGGGGCGGGGTGCCGGTCCCCGGCGGGTCCGCGCGCTCGTGGCCCCAGCGCGTGCTCGACGAGATGGCGGCGGGCGGCGCCGACGTCGCCGCGCTGCCGCGCCGCATCCAGGACACGCTGCTCGCGACGGCCGGCACCGGGCGCGGGTTGTTCGGCGGGTCCGTCTTCGCGCCGCTGCCCGCCCTGCCCGGGACCCCGCGCCTGGTCGAGGTGCCGCAGCCGCGGTCCGTGCCGGCCGTGGTCGCACCCGTCGCCTGAGCGGCCCGGCCGGTCGGACCGGTCTCGCAGTACCCGTCCCGCCCCACGAACGGGCCGTTCGTCACGATCCACCGTGACCAACGGCCCGTTCGTACGTCACGGGGTGGGTGTCACGACCGGCGGGGCGGCACGGTCGGCCGGTCCACCGGAGCCCCCGCGTCGTCCTCGTCCCCGGTACGCGGCAGCGGGGGCACCACCGGTCCCCCGCGCTGCTCGGGGAGCGGCGCCGGGACGAAGCGTCCGTCGTCGTCCTCGGACGTCGCGTCCAGCTCCGTGAGTCCGCGCCCGGCGGCCAGGCCGGCCGGCTCGTCCGGGCCGACGAGGGCGAGCACGCGGTCGTAGCCGGTGCGCGCCGCGTCGACCCGCCCGCTGTGGCGGTCGAGGTGGGCCAGATCGAGGGTGGCCTCGGCCTCCCGCCCGGCGTCGCCGGCCGCCGCCGCCGCGGTCACCGCCGCGCGCAGACAGCCCCGCTGGGCGTCGAACCGGCCGGCGTCGCGCTCCAGCCCCGCGAGCAGCAGCCCGGCGTCGGAGGCGTCCCGCGGCGGCCCGTCGCGCACGACGAGCTCGAGGTGCCGTCGGCGGTCCGCCGGGTCCGCGTCGCGGTCGAGGCCCAGCCAGAAGGCGGCGCGGGCGCGCAGCTCCCGGTGCGACCCGTCGTCGGGGGTGGCGGTGAGGACCGCGGCGAACCAGCGACGGGCCTCCGCGGCCCGCCCGGCCTGGAGCGAGGCCACCCCGAGGCGGTAGTAGCCGGCGGGCTCCAGGGCGCGCGGCCCGTCCGGCGCCGGCGGCGGGCGCAGCAGGGCGGCGGCGAGGTCGTCGAAGCCGCGGACGGCGGCGAGCACGCCGACCGTGCGGCGGTCCTCCCGGTCCGCGGCCGTGCCGAGCAGGTCGCCGACCACCTCGCGGAGGCGTTCGGGCGGCTCCCAGCCGTCGCGTCCGAGCCGGTCGGCCGCGACGGTGAGGAGCGGGTCCGGCACGTGGTGCACGCCGTCGGGCAGGCGCAGTCGGCGCAGCGGCCGCGCGACCCCGCGCAGGCCCCGGCCGCCGGAGGTCGCCGTCACGAGCTCCTCGACCGCCCGCGTGAGGTCGTCGACGGCCGGCGGGTCGTCCGGCATCGCCCGGGCGTAGGCGAGGGCGAGCCGGGCCAGCAGCGGGGTCGGCAGGGCGTGCGGCACGCCGAGCCGGGCCCAGTCCACGGCTGCCCGCAGCACGGCGGCGCGCGCGGGCGCCACGGCTCGGCGGGAGGGACGGGACAACCGGGACGCGGCCCCGCCGCGGCCCAGCAGCAGCTCCCGGGCGGGCTCCAGGTCGACGGCACCGCCGAGCGTCCGCGTCCCGGCACGGTCGGCCTCCGCCCGGCTGAGCTCGGCGCCGAGCCGGACGAGGACGACGCCGGGACCGGGATCGACGGGCGTGACGTCGGGGTGGAGGAGGGCGTCGTCGACGGTCGCGAGCACCCGGGCACCCTCGGGCGGGCGCGCCGCGAGCAGGGCGGCGAGCAGGGCCGGGCCGATGCCGTCGAGCCAGATCACGAGCCCGTCGGTAGGGCGGTCGCGCAGGGCGTCGACCAGCGCGGGATCGGCGGGGCCGGACAGCGGGGCGGACCCGCCGAGGGCGGCCGGGTCGGGCCGCACGACGTGGTGGTCCCCGAGGAGCAGCCGGGCCGCGCGGGCGAGCGCGAGCGTGGCGCCGCCGAGCCGGGGCGCCGCCACGACGACGACCGGGGCGTCCCCGCCGACGGCGGCCTCGATGCGGTGGTCGGCGTCGCGTTCGACGGCCGGCGCCGGGACCGGGGCGTGGACGCCCAGGGCGGCGAGGTCGAGCGCGCGCAGCCGGGGCAGCGACCCGTCGTCGGGCACGCCCGCCGAGCGCCACCGTCCGGTCGCGGTCATCGCAGCCGCCCTCCGCCCGTCGTCCGCCGTGCTCGACACCCACACGGGTCGTCGACGAATCGGTGTTCTACCGGGCGTCGAGGCGGTGGGGAAGGCGCCGGGCGGCGTGGCCGGGCGAGTTCCGCCGGTCGGTCGACATGGGCCATCTCACCCGGGTGCTCCCCGGGCGGAGGGGCTATCGCGCGCGGGGGCCCGTCGGGCGGCCGCGCTGCGCCGGCACGAGGGCCGCGGCGACGTGGCGGAGGCGGGCGGCGGCCTCGAGCCGCTGCTCGCCCGCGGAGTCCCGGCCGACCTGCAGCGGGAGCCGGGGGGTGTCGTGGTCACCAACCATGCCCGTCACGTCGTCGGCGGGACCGTCAACGTTTCTCCCCGCGCGCCCGTCACCCGGACGCGCGGCGTGTCACGGCCCGATCAGGCGGCGCGGCGCGGTAGGTGCAGCCGCACGATGCGGACGGACACGTCGTGCAGCCCCTCGGCGTCGAGGGAGGTGCGCAGCGAGTCCGCGGCCACCGCGGCGTCCGGGCCGCCGTAGGGACCGTGGGCGTCGACCTCGGCGGTCTCGGGGTCGATCATGAGCACCACGTAGCCGTCGCAGTCGTCGAGCGCGGCGAGCGCCTCGATCCAGTCCGGTGCCCCGGGCCCGTCCGGTCCGGTCTCCGGGCGCAGCGAGCGCTCCAGGTCGGTGCAGGGGTGGCTGGCGAACCGGTCGCCCATGACGTCGGCTCCTTCCGTGCTACGGCCAGTGAACGGGGGAGTCACCCTCCGTGTCCCGGATGGGTGTCTTTCCTGGCCTCGTCACCAGGAGTGACCCGAATCGGCCCTATCTCTGACAGCAGATCGTTCCGATTCACTCGATCGTGGCAACGGCCCGTCCTCGTCGGCCCCAACCATGATCGTGGCTACGCTGCGTGCCGTGGATCGGAGCCAGGTCGCCCGGACGATCCGTCGGGGGCCCTCCGCGCGCGAGGGCGGGACGGCGGCCGTCGTCGTCATGCCCGATCGCGGCGTCGGCCCGCTCATCGCGCTCGTCCGGCGCCTCGCGCTCGCCGTCGGTGCGCTCGCGGCGGCGGCGTTCATCGTCTACGTGCAGCGCGACGGCTACGTCGACAACAACACCGACGGGCCGATCGGCCTCATCGACGCCTTCTACTACGCGACCGTCTCGCTCTCGACCACCGGCTACGGCGACATCGCGCCCGTGTCCGACACCGCACGGCTCTGGACGATCCTCGCGATCACCCCGCTGCGCGTGCTGTTCCTCATCGTCCTGGTGGGCACCACCGTGGAGCTGCTCACCGAGCGCTCCCGCCAGGCGTTCCGCATCCGTCGTTGGAGGTCCCGCGTGCGCGACCACGTGGTCGTCGTCGGCTTCGGCACGAAGGGCAAGGCGGCGGTCGACACGCTGCTCGGGGACGACGCGCGGGCCGAGCGCATCGTCGTCGTGGACACCGACCGGGGCCGCCTGGACGCCGCGTCGGCGATGGGGCTGGTGACCGTGCGCGGGGACGCGACGCAGTCCTCGGTGCTGCGGACCGCGGGCCTGCCGCACGCCGCGTCCCTGATCGTGGCGACCAACCGCGACGACACGGCCGTGCTGGTCACTCTCACCGCCCGCGAGCTCGCGCCGCGGATCATGATCACCGCCGCCGTCCGGGAGACCGAGAACGTGCACCTGCTGCGGCAGTCCGGAGCCGACTCGGTGGTGGTCTCCGCGGAGACCGCGGGCCGTCTGCTCGGGGTCGCGACGACGAGCCCCAACGTCGTCGCCGTCGTGGAGGACCTCCTGACGCCCGACGCCGGGATGAGCCTGTCCGAGCGCGAGGTCGAGCCCGCCGAGCTCGGCGGGTCACCCCGTCACCTGCGCGACATCGTGCTCGGCGTCGTGCGCGGCGGCGAGGTCCACCAGATCGACTCGCCGGAGGTCGACGCCCTGGAACGCGGGGACCGCCTGCTCTTCGTCAAGCGGGTCGGTGCGGCGAAGCCGCCGAAGTCCTGACGACGCAGTCGGGGCAGTCCGCCTGCTCGGCCCGCAGGCCCGGCACCACCTGCTCGACCGGCGCGCCGCACCGCGCCCGCAGGCCGGTCGGATCGCCGGCCTCGCCGAGGGTCACGTCCACGACGTGGCGACGGTGGTCGTCGGTGCCGACGCCGACGAAGGCCCGTTCCTGACGCCGGGTCGGGTCCTCCGGGCGGCCGGGCGCCGTCGGGTCGGGGATGTCGTCCGGCAGCTCGTGCGGCGGCAGGTCGCCGGGGAACGGCGGTCGCGGTCGCCGGGACGGCATGGGATCCATGCCCGACGTGGGGCGGGACGGGTCGGGGACGGTCATGGCGCCCTCCTCTCACCTGGCACCACTGTCCCCGCGGCCGGGCGCGGGCGCCACCGACCGTCCGTCGTGGCCCACCGCTGACACCCGGGGTCAGCCGTGTGCCACCGCTGACACCGGACGGCGACCCACCGCGGGCGGCTCAGCGCCGCCGGGGCAGCGGGACCGCCGGGGCCTCGGCGGCGGGGGACGAGCCGGCGTCGGGACGGCGCTCCTGCTCCGGTAGCGACCGCAGGCCGTCGCGCACCCGCGTCAGCACGTCGACGTCCGGGATGTCGGTCCACTCGGGTGCGCTCACGTCCGGGAGATTACGGGCCCTTTCCGTCGGGACGGTTCGACGCGCGAGCAACGGTCGACGGGGAGCGACGAACGCGCACCACCGGGTGACGAGCACGGAACGTGGGAGTGATGTTGGGCCGAATGGGCTACGGGACGTAACATCTGCCGCCGAGCGCCCGACAGCGTTCACACGACCCGGTGACGCCGGGCCGGTCGGGGGGACGAGGACACCGAGGGATGGCATGAGCGTCGACGCACTGCTCCGTACCGGCGACGCGGAGCCCCCGGAGACCCCCGGCGCGCGGCGCCGGCGCGGGCTGCGGGCCCTGGTCTACGTCCTCGTCGGCGTGCTGCTGTTGGTGCTGCTGGCCGCGGCGGGCGTCGTGCTCGTGACGAACCGGCTCGGCGACCAGGTCGGGCGGTACCCGTCGGTCTTCGCGGGCATCGACCCGTCGTCGCGACCCGCGGGCAAGGCGGGCCAGACCTTCCTGCTCGTCGGCACCGACTCGCGCTCCCCGGACGCCACCACCGGCCGCGACGCCACCGCTCCGGACTTCGTCTTCGGCGAGCAGCGCAGCGACGTCATCATGCTCGCGACGGTCGCGGACGACGGCCGCAGCGCCAGCGTCGTCTCCATCCCGCGCGACTCGTGGGTGAACGTCCCCGGCTACGGCGAGAACAAGATCAACGCCGCCTACTCGTTCGGCGGTCCGCCGCTGCTGATCTCCACCGTCGAGCAGCTGACACGGGTCCGGGTCGACCACTTCGCGGTCATCGATTTCGCCGGGTTCCAGCAGATGACCGACGCCGCGGGGGGCATCGACGTCAACGTCGGCCAGACCACGACCTTCGGCGGGATCACGGTCCCCGCGGGCCGCCAGCACCTGGACGGGGCGCAGGCCCTCGCCTACGTGCGGCAGCGCAAGGAGCTGGCCGGGGGCGACTTCGACCGCGTGCGCCGCCAGCA
This sequence comes from Actinomycetospora sp. NBRC 106378, assembly GCF_030269685.1. Lineage (GTDB taxonomy): Bacteria > Actinomycetota > Actinomycetes > Mycobacteriales > Pseudonocardiaceae > Actinomycetospora. The sequence continues at coordinate 144,844 of NZ_BSTT01000001.1, read as the reverse complement.
GAACGCGCTGCGTGCCCTCGTCACGCAGGCCCTCTCCGCCGGCACGCTCTCCAGCCCCACCCGCGCCTACCAGCTCGTCGACTCCGTCACCCAGCACGTCGGCGTGGACGACTCGCTGTCCAACACCGGGCTCGCCGAGCTCGTGTTCGGCCTGCGCGACCTGCGCCCGTCGGCCATCGAGTTCCTCACCGTGCCCACCACCGGCACCGGCATGGAGGGGTCGCAGTCGGTGGTCTACCTCGACCGGCAGGCCGGCGACGACCTCTGGTTCGCGGTGAACAACGACCAGGTCGGCGCGTGGGCCGCCGCGCGACCGAGCGAACGGCTCTCCGACACCCCACGATGAGTGGGTGGCCTGGGACACACTGATCGTCGGCGGGGGCTCGGCCGGCTGCGCACTGGCCGGTCGGCTCTCCGAGGATCCCCGGCGACGGGTCCTGCTGCTCGAGGCCGGGCCCGCCGTTCCCGACGCCGGGGCGTACCCGCCCGAGGTCCTCGACGTCGCCTCCCTCGGCGGGGCGACCGAGGGTCACGCGCTCAACTGGGCGTTCGCCACCGAGCTCGCCGCCGGGCACCGCGCGACGACGACCCGCGGACGGGTGCTCGGCGGGTCCTCGGCCATCAACGGGGCGAACCACGTCCGGGCCACACCGACCGACGTCGCCGGCTGGCAGGGCTGGACCTGGGCCGACGCGCGCGACGCCTACGTGCGTGGCGAGGACGACCACGACTTCGACGGCCCGGACCACGGCCACGACGGCCCGGTCCCGGTCGAACGGCCCGCCGGGGAGCGGCTCGCCGCGCTGACCGGGAAGGTGCTGCACGGCGCAGAAGTGCTCGGGGTGCCGGCGGAGCCGGACAAGAACGCCGGCGGACCGCCCGGCGCCGGGCTCGTCCCCGCCAACGCCGTCGGCGGCGTGCGGGTGAACGCGGCGATGGCCTACGTGCTGCCGGCGCTGCACCGGGCGAACCTCACCGTGCGCGGGGACTGCCCGGTGGCGCGGGTGGTCCTCGACGGGAGCCGGGCCGTCGGCGTGCTGACCGCGGACGGCGAGCGCATCGAGGCCGGCGAGGTGGTCCTCTGCGCCGGCGCGGTGAAGTCTCCCCAGCTGCTCGCCCTCTCGGGCGTCGGGCCCGCCGACGAGCTGCGGGCAATCGGGGTCGACGTGCGTCTCGACCGGCCCGGCGTCGGGCACGGGTGGAGCGACCACCCGTCGGTCTTCCTGCCCTTCGGCGACCACGAGGAGCTGCACCCGGAGGCGGTGTCCACGCAGGCGCTCGTCCACCTCGACGCGGGGACGCTCGACCCCGCCCTGCCGTCGGACCCGGCCGGGGACCTCGAGGTGCTGCTGTTCTGCCGGCCGTTCGCCCCCGGCGGGCCCCGCCACCTCATGTGCGCCCTGCAGCAACCGGAGAGCCGTGGGGCGTCGGTGCTGATGAGCGCGGACCCCGCCGCGTGCCCCCGCATCTCCCACCACTACCTCGCCACCGCGCTCGACCGGGCCCGGATGCGCGCCGTCGTGCGCTTCGCGGCGGAGCTGCTGTCCGCGAGCGGCCTCGCCCGCCCGGCGTTCGCGGCCGGGTCCGACGCCGAGCTCGACGCCTGGATCGCCGGCGCCCTCACCACCTCCTCGCACCTGTGCGGGAGCGCGGCCCTCGGGGCGGCCGACGACCCGGCCGCCGTGGTCGACCCGGAGTTCTGCGTGCACGGCGTCGAGGGCCTGCGGGTGGTGGACACGTCGGTGCTGCCGGTCGTGCCGCGGCGCGGCCCGGCGGCCACGGCGCTGATGCTCGGCGAACGGGCCGCACAGCTGCTGCGCGCCTGATCAGGACCCGTCCGACCCGTTCGTCCGGTTCGGGCGGGAGGTAGACGTCCGGTGACGGTCGGGTCACGTCACGGTTGCGACACGATGGGGTGGTTCACGGCGCCGTCACGGCGTTGCGGGCGGAGGATGCTCGACGGCCGTGCTGCGGGGAGCGGGCCTGGCGAGTCGGACGGGTGAGAGGCAGGCCGCGATGGGGCTGTGGGGTCGCAAGGACGAGGTCCGGTTGTCCCGCCGGGAGCGCAAGGAGCTGCGGGTCCGCGCCCGCGAGGACGCCGAGCTGGCGGCCCGCATCCAGCGCGCCCAGCGTCGCCTCGCGCAGGCCACCGGCCCGCTGCCGGTGATCGAGCCGCGCCGGTCGGTCGAGGAGCCCGCGCGCCGGTCGGAGATCGTCGGGGACTGACGCCGCCCCGACCCTCCCCGTCGTCGCGCGCGGGTCGACTGCGACGCTGGACGCGTGCGCCGGATCGGGGTCCTGCTCGTCGGCCTGACGATGCTCGTGGCCGCCTGCTCGGGCGCCCCGGCGGCGGCGCCGCCACCCGCGTACGACCCACCGACGGCCTTCGGCCCGTCGTCGGGGACCCTCCTGCGCGGCACCTCGAGCAGCCTGACCGGCTCCTACGGCGCCCGCCCGGAGCTGCCCGTCGCGCTCGACGGCACCACCGTGTGGCTGGCCGACGGCGGCGGGCTCTCCCGGGCCGACTCGACCGGCGCGGCCGTCGCGGTGCCCCTCCCGCCCGACCGGTGGGTGAGCGGTGCCCCGCTCCCCGTCCCCTCGGCCGGCCTCGTGGTGGCCGGCGCGGCGACCACCGTGCCCGGGTCGGGCACCACCCCGCCCGGCCTGGCCGTCGAGCTGCTCGCCGTGCCGCGCAGCCAGGCCGGGGAGCCCGACCCGACCCTCGCGTGGTCCGTCGGGGCCCCGCTGCCGTGGTCGGAGGCGCCGCGGTCGGTGCGCACGGCCGTCGTCGGGGTCGCCGCAGCGGGCGCCGGCCGCCGGATCGCGGTCGTCACGGCCTCGACGAGCACGCACCGCAGCACCGTCGCGGTCGACCTCGACGCCCGCCGGGTGCTCTGGGTGGCCGACGGGGTGCTCGCCGGGGCGGTCCTCGACGGGCGTGCCCCGGACGGGACGCCCGCCGCCGGCGCGCCGGCCGTCGGGTCGCCCGTGGTGGTCGGTGCGGCCGTCCCGCCGGGCGGCGGCACGGGCTACTCGCCCTCCTCGGCGGTCGGGCTGGACGTCCTGACCGGGGCACGCCGGTGGGGGGCCGACGACGGGTCGACGGCCCTGTCGGTGCACCGGGCCGGACCGGCGACGGTCACGGTCGCCGGACGACGGCCCACCTCGGCCCGGGCCTTCCTCACCATGTACGACGCCGACGGCGGGAGCCGCAACGCCGTCGACCTCGGCACGGCCACCGCTCCGCCCGAGTGCACGTGGGACGAGGCCGCGACGACGGTGTGCTCCGGCTCGAACCGGACCTTCGCCCTCGACGCTCCGACGGGGGCGGTGCTCTGGTCGCTGCCGGCGGCCGGACGGGTCGCCCCCGCCGTCACGACGGCCTGGCACGGCGCGGTGTACGGCACGACGGTGAACGGGCCGGTCGTGGTCGACGCCCGCACGGGACGGGACCGCAACCCCACGCCGGGCGCGGCACCCGTCGTCGTGGACGCCTACCTCGGCGTGGGTGCGGGTTCGGGGCTGCTGGGCGGGGTGGTGGTGACCCCCGCCACCGGGTAGCCGGGACGCACGGCGGGCGTCGGGGCGACCGGTCCGTCACGTGACCGATCCACATGAGCGACGTCACTCTGGCACACTGGGGTGATCCTGCTCACGTCAAGGGTTCGGTGATCATGCGCAACCCCCTCTCCGTCCTCGCACCGCGCCGTTTCGGCCCCGGTGCCCGGGACGGGTCTGGCGATCCCCTCCCGCGGATCCCCGCGCCACGCCGGGTCCCGGCGCCGGACGTCCTGGCGGGCGTCGAGTTCCTGCAGCACGGGTGCACCGGTGAGGGGGAGGAACACGCCCCCGAGGTGTCGGTGCGCGGGATCGACCCGCGCAACGACCGCGGACCCGCGGCGGCGTCGGTCCACCTCACGGCCCGTCCCGGCGCGCCGTGCCCGGACACCGTCGAGGAGCTGCTGGCCACGGCGACGCCGGGCGACCACCGGCTGCGCCGGCTGACCTTCGACGTCCGGCGCCTCGACGAGGTGCTCGGGGAGCGCGGTGGCCGGGCGCTGCTCGACCAGCTCGTGGCCGCGCCCGCGGACCGGGTCACCAACGCGGTCTTCCGGGCGGCGGTCGAGGTCGACCCGGCGGGCGACCTGGACTGCGACGTCCGCGTCGTGGGGGAGGGCGACTCGGTGGCGGGCCGCTGCCGGACCGACCTCGGCCGCGCCCGCCTGAGTGTCACTCCGCTGCTGACCGGCTCGGAGCGGCTCGCCCGTCGGCTCGCCGAGGCCCGGGCCCGGCCGCGGGACCGGGCCGTGCGCCGCTGCCTCGAGCACGCCCTGGCCTGCGAACTGGCGTCGGTCCCGCTCGCCCGCCTGATCGGCGTGCACCCCGACGCCCCCGCCTGCGCGGTGCCGCTGACCCGCTGACCGGCGGCGGGCCGGCGCGGGCGCGGGAGGACGGGTCAGACCGTGTGGACGATGAGGACGTCGGTGCGCGAGCGGCGGGACACCGCCTGGGGTACCGACCCGAGCAGGCGTCCCGCGAAGCTCGCGAGGCCCTTGTTGCCCACCACCACGAGGTCGGCCTTGTAGAGCTCGGACTTGTCGACGATGGCGTCGGTCGGGTCGCCGTGCACCGCGACGGTGTCGACGTTCTGCGCCCCGGCGCGCATGGCCTCGTCGCGGGCGCTGCGCAGGGTCTCCTCGGCGGGGCTCGCGCCGATGATCTTGTAGGCCTCGTCGCCGAGCGCGCGCTCGGCCTCGGCCTGGTCGCGGTTGCCCGAGGCGTCCCGCGTCTCGTACGCGCAGATGATCATCAGGCGGGCGCCGGAGTCGGCGGCCACCTCGGCCGCCTTCACGACCGCCTTGCGCGCGGACGACGAACCGTCCGTCCCGACGGTCACCAGCTTGTAGTCACCCATGTCCGCCCAGCCTCTCCTGGTCAGCGCGGTGGTCAGGGGCGTCACCCTAGTGATGCGCCGGGATCGGGTGATCGCGACACCCCGGGCTCGCCACCCGGTCGAGGATCCGACAGACTGTCACCACCCGGACCGGCGGGTTCCGCCGTCCGGTCGATGACGAGTGACTTCTGAGGGGCAGGTGCGCGGGCCCATGGTCCTGGCGAGCGGCAGCTACTTCGTGCTGACTGCCATCCCCCACGAGATCGTCGTGGGGCTCGTGGTGTTCGCGGTGCTCTACGTCGTGCTCAGCCGGGTGTTCCTGCCGCGGCTCGACGCGGTGTACACCGAGCGCCACGACCGGATCGACGGTACCCTCGAGCGCGCCGAGCAGGCCCGCGCCGAGGCCGGCCGTGCCGACCGGGAGTACCGCACCCGGATCGGGGAGGCCCGCGAGGAGGCCGCCCGCATCCGCGACGGTGCCCGCGAGGAGGGTCGCCGGCACTCCGAGGAGGTGCTGGCCACCGCCCGCGAGGAGGCCGCGCAGCTCGTGGCCGACGGCCGCGGGGACCTCGACGAGGAGCGCTCGCGTCTCCGCACCGACCTGCAGCCCGACATCGCCCGCCTCTCGCGCGACCTCGCCGGCCGCATCCTCGGCCGCCAGGTCGGGGAGGACGAGTACCGCGAGACCGTCGACTCCTACCTCGCACAGCGCGCCTGACCACATCCTGACCCAGGCACCGTCGGCCCTCGGCCGGCGGTGCCTTCGTCGTTCCGGGGTCCGGACGGCGGATTGGCCGACCTCACCGGTCCGGTTCGTCCGATTCTGGTCACGAATCGGTCTCGATCCGACCGCCGAAGGAGCGACAAGGTCGTGATTGCGTAACGACGACCACACCGTCGAGCGATCCCCGGGCAGAACAGCTCGGGGAGAGGTGGACACCGATGACGGGTCGTGGCTGGGTGCGCCGGGCGCTCCTGGGAGCGGTCATGATGGTGCTGGCGGGCCTGGGCTTCGCGGGCGTCGCGGCCGCGCAGGACACGTCGCCGACGCCGCAGCCCTACGGCGGGCAGCTCGAGCACATGGACCCCGGCGACGAGATCAGCTCGGAGAAGGTGCTCGAGGTCGGCATGCTCACCCTCGGCACCGTCAACGGCCTCGCGTTCGTCGTCGCGATGGTCGCGAGCCGGCTGCGTGGCCCGACGACCGCCCAGACCCGGCGGGCGCTGATCAACCGCACCGGTGCCGGTCGGGTCTCCGAGTCGCGGCGCGAGCGTCGGGCCCGCGGCGTCGAGCGCACCCCGGTGGTGGCGCCCGCCCCCCTCGCCGGACCCGCGGTCCCGCCTCCGCACGCCCCCGTCGGCGCCGTGCCTCGGCAGGCCGGCCCCGTCGCGCGCCCCGCGCACGCCGCCCCGTCCGCCCCCGAGGGCGCCGTCCCCTCGGCCCGGGCGGTCACGCCGTCACGCCCGGCCGGACCGCCCCCGGCTCCCGTGTCCCCGCCGGCCGGGGTACGCAGCCCGGTCCGTCACTGAGGTCGGCGCCGCCGTCCACCGGACGGTGCGAGGGCCCGTCCCGGGACCGCACGCGTGGGACCTGCCCGTCGTCCGCGCCGGCACTGCGTCATGCAGCCCAAGGGATTGCTCTTCATCGTCGCTGGTGGACCAGGAAGCGGCGATTACCCTCGGTCGGACCGGTTCGCCGGGCGGGGTCACGCGCCCGTCCGGTCGTCGGTGGCACGTCCGCTGCCCTCCACCGCCCAGGAAGGAACGTCGTTGACCGGCACCGTGGCCACCCGTCGGCCCGATACCGAAGCCTCCGGGGTCGGCCTCTCCGCGCACGTCCGGGAGGCCCGCGCCCGTCTGGAGCCGCCGACCGTCTCCGTGCCCGCCCCGCGCAGCGCCCAGGGGGTCGTGGCGCCGCCGGTGGTCGTCACCGGGCAGGACGCCCCGTCCGACGAGCTGCTCGCGGAGGTCGACGGCCTCACCCGGGCCCTCGAGACGGTCGAGGCCGCGGGTGACGAGTCCCCGGCCCACCAGGTGCTGTGCCGCATCGCCGCCCTGGTCGCGGACGGCGTCCCCGACGCCGGCTGGTCGACCCGCGAGCAGCTCGACGTCGACGTGCTGCGCGACGCGTCCGACGCCGCACGCGGTCTGCAGGAGCGCTCCGCGAAGCTGCTCGCGCGCCTCGACGCCGAGGAGCGGCCGGGCCCGGCCGCGGCCCTCGCGCCGCTGACCACCGCGCTGCAGGTCGTCGTGGTGGTCGCCGACCTCGAGCAGTTCGAGCGCGCCCGCCGGTGACGCGGGCGTCGCGTCCGGGGTGACCTGGAGCGCCGGAGTCGCATTCGGTTCACCGTCCTGGGACGATCGCGCCATGAGCGTGGGCACGGACGGGTCGCCGGAGGTCTTCCGGATGCTGTTCGTGTGCACCGGCAACATCTGCCGGTCACCGTTCGCGCAGTTCCACACCCGATTCCTGCTGGGCGCCCGGCTCGGGCCGTGGGCGCGGGCGTTCGCCGTCCACAGTGCGGGCACCTCGGCCGTGCGCGGGCACGGCATGCACGACGACACGCGGGCCCGGCTCACCAGCCGTCGCGACCACCCGGACGTCGCCGCCTTCGCCGCCCGCCAGCTGCCCGATCGCGACGTGCTCCTCGCCGACCTCGTCCTGACGATGACGCGCGAGCACCGCTCGACCGTGCTCGGCGACGTGCCGAAGGCCCTGCCGACGACCTTCACCCTGCGCGAGTTCGCCCGCCTGCTGCGCGCCGCCGACCCGGCGGAGGTCGCAGCCCTCCCGCGCCACCCGGTCCGGCGCGCCCACGCGCTCGTGACCCTGGCGCGCAACGCCCGCGGGACCGTCCCCGCCGTCCCGGCGGAGGAGGACGCGGTGCCCGACCCCGTGTCCGGTGGCCCGGAGGCGCACGAGGCCGCCGCGCGCGTGGTCGACGGCTCCCTGCGGGTCTTCCTCGACCTCCTCGTCACGCCGCCCCCGCCCCGCCCGCTCCCGCCGCGGCCCTTCCCCCCGGGTGCGGCGCGGCCGGCGGCGCCCGCCGGCAGCGGTCCCGGCCCGGTCCCGGGCTCGACGCCCGTCGCCCCGCCGGCTCCGCAGCAGCGCGCTCCGCAGGATGCGGCGGCCCCGGCGGCCCCGGCGGCCCCGGCGGCCCCGGGACGCCGCAGCGGCGCCGACGAGCTGGTCCCCGAGCGTTCCTGAGCTACTCGCCTGAGCCGAACGGGTGACCCGACCAGGCGTCGGGCGTCACCCCGCCCACCGGGTGCAACGTCTCGGGGTCGCGCGGCGATGACTGGTGCGTCGTGCAGGACCGCGGAATCCGTCGCGGTCGGACGGACCAGGGGGAATCGGGCATGGACGGGTGGGAAGGTGGACCGGACGTCCCCGGTCTGCGTGCCCTGCCCGCGCGGGCCCTCGAGGCCGTGGCCCGCGCCCGGTGCGCGTCGGTCGACCCGGCGGCCGCCCGCGCGGTGTGTCCCGATCCGGCGGCCGTGTCCGGCCTGTTGCGCGGGCTGGAGGTCCTGACGTCGGCGTTCGGCTGCGAGGTGGGGGTCGGCCCGGGACCGGCCGACCCGCGCCGTGCGCTGGCCGCCGTCGCCGACCTCACCGGTGCCCTGGCCGACGCCGCCCGACACGTCGCCTGGACGGCCGGGTTCTCCGGTCAGGAACAGGCGGCCGAGGTGGCCGACGCGATCATGACGACGGCGTGGGCGCTGCGGGTCCTCGCCGAACTCGGGCTGCGCGTCGTCCCGGCGCCCGACGCCGGGGAACCCGCGCCTCCTCGGGATCCCGCGCCCTGACGAGCAGGGCCCGCCACACGGCGGCCGCGTCGAGGTCGCCGCGGGTGACCGGCAGGCCGGACGCGTCGGCGACCGCCTCCACGAACGCGGCGCCCGGCTCGACGGCGCCCGGAGGACGCACCACGTGCACCCGCAGGCGCTCCCCGCCGACGGTGACGCGGATGCCGCCGCGACCGCGCCAGGGGAGGCTCACGTCGAGCTCCGGGGTGTCCAGGGCCTCGTCGAACACGACGCCGCGGCTCGAGAGGAAGCTCAGCCGCCCGTGGGCCAGGCGCAGGATGCCGGGGACGTGCGTGACCTCGCGGACGATCCAGGCCGGTCCGATACAGCCCGGGTCGTCGGGGTCCGGGGCGTCGGGCTCGACGGACCCCCGAGGGTGCGGGAGCGCCACGGGGACCCGGGAGGCCGGGTGTTCCACGACCGGATGCGCGCGCGACACGGGAGGGTGCACGGGAACGCCTCCCTCCGTGTACCGGGTGCCGGGGCGCAGTCTGACCGCCAGGCCCGGGGGGTGTCCATCCATCGACCACTCAACGCCCGAGTGGGGGGTGGTGTCATGCTCCGCTCGGGCGAGCCTCGTGTGGCATCGGAGTGGACCTGCCCGGCCAGCCCTTCAGTGACGGTGTTCTGCGGCCGAACGGGTGGCGATCGAGGAACGATCCGTACGAAGCTCTCCCTGTCGTCACGCTCCGCTGGCATCATCCCGCTCATGAGTGGAGACAGTGCTCCGTACGGCTCGGCGCCGTCGGACGGACAGAACGACGCTGCGGGCTACGGTCCGCCCGGCGGCTACGCGGCGCAGTCGGCGTCGGCGGCCGGTCCGGGCACCGGCAGTCAGCCCGCCTACGGAGCGCCGCCGGCGGGCGGGTACGCCCAGCCGGGCTACGGCGCCCCCCAGCAGGGGTACGGCTCACCGGAGCAGGCCTACGGGCAGCAGACGTACGGGCAGCAGGCGTACGGGCAGCAGGCCTACGGGCAGCAGGCCTACGGCCAGCAGAATTACGGCCAGCAGAATTACGGCCAGCAGACCTATGGCCAGCAGGCCTACGGGCAGCCCGGCTACGGGCAGGCGGGCTACGCGCAGCCGCCCGGCTACGGCGGCCCGGCCGCGCTGCCGGGTGACGTCGAGGTGGTCGGGCAGCGCATCGGGCAGTACCTGCTCGACTCGCTCCTCGCGATCGTCCCGCTGTTCGTCCTCATCATCGTCGGGACCACCCTGGCGTCGCTGGGGTCGACCTCGCTCGCCGTGATCGGCCTCCTGATCACGGGGCTCGCCTACGTCGTGGCCATCGCCGCGAGCTTCCTCGTCCTCGCGTGGTGGCCGTCGCGCAACCAGGGCCAGACCCCGGCCATGAAGTGGCTCGGGCTGCGGATCGTGCGCCAGGAGGACGGTGGGGAGCCGACCCTCGGTCAGCACAGCCTGCGCTGGCTGCTGCTCCTCGTGGAGAGCGGGCTCATCGGCCTCATCGTCATGCTCGTGTCGCAGCGCAAGCAGCGGCTCGGCGACATGGTGGCCAACACGCTCGTCGTCCGGGCCTGAACCGCCACGCGGGCGGCGTACCCACTCCGCCGTCCGCGTGCGTGTCCCTCGCGGGGCGCTGGTGGGTGACCGACATCGTCCGAACAGGGGATATCGGTTCGACTACCCGTCCGTAGCGAAACGGACACGGTGTATCCGACGACGACGGGGACACGAGGGCGATCCTGGCCCCTCGTGAGACATCGGGCGAGGCCGGCGACCCCGGCGCGAGGAGACGGTATGGACGCCGGACGAACGGGCGGGACGGCCGGACCGGACCGCCCCGGCGGCTACGCGAGCTGGGTGGCCTGGATCGACGACTTCCGCCGCGGCGACGACCGCGGGCTGGAGACGCTCCCCCCGATCGACGGCCGCATGGGCACCTACGTCGAGGCGCGGCTGCTCGACCGGCTCTCCACGGCCTTCAGCGAGCGGGTCCGCTCCTGGCAGTCCGCCCTCGGACGGCGGATCGTCGCGGCGCCCCCGAGCGACGAGGCCCAGGTGGCCGCGCTGCTCCGGGACGCCCTGCCCGCCCTCGAGCCGCTCGCCCGCGTCGCGGCGTCCTCCCGGCTGCCGCGCCCGCTGGCCGCGGCGATGCACGAGCTGCTCGCCGGCACCCGGGCGGGTGCCCGCGACGCGGTGCGGGAGAGCGCCCGGCGCCTGCGCGAGCCGGAACTGCAGCCGCGCCTGCAGCGCACCGCGCGTCCCACGCCCCCGGTCACGCCACCGGTCACGGCTCCCGTCACGCCGACGGCCGCGGCCACGCCCGTCGTGCCCGCCCCGCGGGACCCGGGTGCGCTCGGTTCGGTCCGGCCCGCGTACGCCCCGCAGCGCGTGCGCTGAGGCGGCGCGGTTCAGCCCGCCGTGACGCGGGCGAGCACGGCCCGGTGGTCGGTGCCGCCCACCGGGGCGATCTCGAACCCGGTCGGCCTCGGCCCCCCGGTGACCAGCACGTGGTCGATCTGGGCGCCCAGGAACGACGGCAGCCAGGATGGCCAGGTGCCGGTGACGCCGTCCCCGGTCGCCGAGCCGGCGTCCGTGCAGTTCGCCGTGGACGCCCGGAAGTGCGCCTGGTCGGCGGTCGCGTTCATGTCGCCCGCGATGATCGTGGGGCGGTCCGCGTCGCACCACTGCGCGAGCCGGCCGACGTCCCGCACCCATCCGTAGGTGTCGCCGGGCTTGGGCGAGCGCGGGTGGTCGGCGACGAAGCGCAGGCCCGAGGCCACGCCGGGCGCCGAGCGCGGCAGGTCCACCACGATGGCCGGGTAGGTCCCGTCGCGGTCCTGGGTCACGGTGGGGCGGCCCAGCGAGGAGCGCACGAAGACCGTCATGCCCGACGCGTCGTCGGCGTCGTCCGCCGAGTAGGCGCGGTACCCCGTGCCGCCCTGGCCCTCGTCGAGGCGCGACTCCAGCCGTCGCCGCAGGTCGCCGCGGGCCTCGGGCAGGGAGATGAGGTCGGGGTTCCGCGCCTGGATCAGGGCGGCGAGGTCGTCGGCGTCAGCCAGCCCGGTGTAGGTGTTGAGCGCCAGCACGACGAGCCCGCCGGACGTGTCGGCCACGGTGGCGGAGCCGACGGTGCGCCCGGCGACCTCCGCGGCGCCGATCCCGCTCACGAGACCCACCGCGAGGGCGACCACGAGCGTGCCCGCGGCAGCCCGTCGCCAGGCGCCGAACGCGGCGAGCAGCGCGAGGACGAGCGTGATCGTCGTCAGCTGCGGGCGGAACGCGACGATCTGCACGAACGGTGAGCGCTCGTCGAGCCCCAGCGTCTCGGGGAAGAGCACCACCCCGACGAGGCCCGCCACCACCGCCGCGCCGACGAGCGCGGGCGCGCCGGGCGGCCGCCACCGGGACGGCCGTCGTCGTCGTGGTGCGGGCCGGGGCCCCGACCGGGGCGGCGCCGGGGGCGGGCCCGGCGGCACGTTCCAGCCGGGCGGGCCGCCGTAGCGCGTGGTCGGGGCCGGGCGGGGCGTCGCGGGGCGCTGTGACCCGCCGTCGGGAACGGGGGGACGACCGCCCGGTGGGCGCGCGGGGCCGGGACCGCGCCCGTCGTCGGGGCCGGGTCCCTGCTCCCACCAGGCGGGCCGGGTCACCCTCGGGTGACGCGCAGGATCACGTCGTCGTTCCCGTTGTCCGTCGTCAGGTAGAGCGCACCGTCGGGTCCGACGCGGGCTCCGCGCAGTCGGCCGAACTCGCCGTCGAGCTCCGGCGGGGTCGTGACCGACACGATCCGCTGCGCGTCGGCACCGGTTCCGGGACGCATGAAGAGCAGCTTCTCACCCTTCTGCGCGGTGACGGCGAGGGCCCCGTCGAGATCGCCCCACGCCGCGCCGGAGACGAAGGCGCCCCCGCTCGTCGCGATGGTCGGGTCGCCGGAGCTCCAGGCCGCGGGCACCGCGTCGGGGTAGCGCTGCAGGTCGGTCATCGGGACGCCCTCGTCGTACCCGCCCGGGGTCTCGCCGCCGCGGGCCGGGTCCCAGCCGTAGTTGCGGCCGGGGATCACGACGTTGACCTCGTCGTCGACGTCCGGGCCGTGCTCGACGCTCCACCCCGTGCCGGTGCCCGGCTGGAACGCGACCGCCTGGACGTTGCGGTGCCCGTAGCCGGAGACGAGGCGCTCGGCCGCGCTGCCCGACGACGCGAAGGGGTTGCCGGCCGCCGGACCGCCGGTCTCGGGGTCGACGCGGAGCACCTTCCCGCCGAGGGCGGTGCGGTCCTGCGGGATCGTGGCGCGGGCGGTGTCGCCGGTGCCGATCCACAGGGCGCCGTCGGGTCCGAAGGTGGGCCGGCAGCCGGAGTGGCGCCCCGAGGGGTTGATCGGCAGGCCGCCGACCAGCGGGTCCTTCGTGCGGGTCGCGCTCGCGCCGTCGGCCGAGAGCTGCCAGGCGACCACCCGGACGTCGACGGGCCGGCCGCCCTCCTGGTGGGTCTGGCAGGTGACGAAGCGCCCGGACCCGTCGGGGTAGGCGGCGGTCCCCATCAGCCCGCCCTCCCCGCGGGCGTAGACGCTCGCGAGGTCGGCGCGGACCGGCTGCACGCGGCCGTCGGCGACGGTGGCGAGGGTGCCTCCGCGCTGGGTGACCAGCAGGCGGTCGCGCACCCAGGTCACGTCCCAGGGCTTGTCCAGGCCCTCGGCGACGCGTTCGACCCGCAGGGCCCCGGTGGCGGGGGCCTCGGGGGCGCTCGACGCGGTCGACGACGGGGCCGGCGCGGATTCCGTCGGCGCGGGCGCCGAGGAGCAGGCGGTGAGCACGGCCGCCGACAGCGCGACGGAGGTCAGCAGGGGAGCGACACGCACGGGCGAATCATGCCTGCCCGGGCGTGGGTGTCCGGTGTGGACCGGCACGCACGGATCCCGTCGACATCCAGGCGTCGAGCGGGCCGACCGGCCGGCCCGGACCGTGCGAAGGTGAACGACGTGACGGCCACCACCACGCTCGTCCCCAGCCCGTTGGTCTCAGCCCTGCGGCAGGTGGTCGGGGAGGTCAAGCACCGCCCGATCGACCTCGCGGCGCACGCCAACGACGCGAGCCACTACCTGCTGCACCCGCAGGCGGTGGTGGTGCCGGACAGCACGGCGGAGATCGCGGCGCTGCTGCAGCTCGGCGTCCGGGATCGGCTGCACCTCACCTTCCGCTCCGGCGGGACGTCGTTGTCCGGGCAGGGCGTCTCCGACGGCGTGCTCGTGGACACGCGCCGGCACTTCCGCGGCTTCGAGGTGCTCGACGACGGACGGGCGGTGCGGCTGGAGCCGGGCCTGACGGTGAACGAGGTGAACGCCCGCCTCGCGCCCCACGGCCGCAAGATCGGCCCCGACCCGGCGTCGTCCGTCGCCTGCACCATCGGCGGGGTCGTCGCGAACAACTCCTCGGGCATGAGCTGCGGCACCGAGTTCAACACGTACTCGACGCTGCGCTCGCTGACGTTCGTGCTGGCCAGCGGCACCGTGCTCGACACCGGGCGCCCGGACGCCGACGACGAGCTGCGCCACCGCGAGCCCGCCCTGTACGAGGGGCTCGACCGGCTCCGGCGCCGGGTCACGGAGAACCCGCACTCCGTCGAGCGGCTGCGCCACCTGTTCTCGATGAAGAACACGATGGGCTACGGGCTGAACAGCTTCCTCGACTTCTCCCGGCCGATCGACGTCCTCGCCCACCTGCTCGTCGGCTCCGAGGGGACGCTCGGGTTCGTCGCCGACGTGGTGCTGGAGACGCTGCCGGTCCTCCCGCACGCGGCGACCTCGATGCTGGTCTTCGCGAACACCGCCGACGCCACCGACGCGCTGCCCGCCCTGCTCGACGCCGGGGCGAAGACGCTGGAGCTGCTCGACGCGCGGGCGCTCGTCGTCGCGCAGTCCGACCCGCGGGCGCCGCAGACGGTCAAGGAACTCGACGTGGCGAGCCACGCCGGTCTCCTCGTCGAGTTCCAGACCGCCACCGCCGAGGAGCTCGACGGCGTCCAGGCCGACGCCGAGCCGGTGCTGGCGCAGCTGCCGCTCACGCGCGACGCCGGACTGACCCGGGAGCCCACGGCCCGCGCCTCGCTGTGGGCGCTGCGCAAGGGCCTCTACACCGCGGTCGCCGCGGCGCGCCCGAGCGGGACGACGGCGCTGCTCGAGGACATCTCCGTGCCGGTGCGCACCCTGCCCTCGACCTGCGACGGGCTGACGGAGCTGTTCGACCGCCACGGCTACGAGGGCTCGGTGATCTTCGGGCACGCGAAGGACGGCAACGTCCACTTCCTCGTCAACGAACGCTTCGACGACCCCCGCGAGCTGGAGCGCTACCGCGTCTTCACCGACGAGATGGTCGACCTCGTGCTCGCCCAGGACGGCACGCTCAAGGCCGAGCACGGCACCGGACGGATCATGACGCCGTTCGTGCGCCGGCAGTACGGCGACGAGCTCTACGGCGTGATGCAGGAGGTCAAGGCCCTCTGCGACCCCACCGGGCTGCTCAACCCGGGCATCATCCTGTCCGACCGGGCCGACGCCCACCTCACCGATCTCAAGACGGTCCCGACGGTGGACCACGAGGTCGACGCCTGCGTCGAGTGCGGCTACTGCGAGCCGGTCTGCCCGTCGCGCCGGGTCACGACGACGCCCCGCCAGCGGATCGTGCTGCGCCGCGCGGCGGCGAAGGACCCGGCGCTCGCCGCGGAGATCGAGGACGACTACGCCTACGACGCCGTCGACACCTGCGCCGCCGACGGGATGTGCGCCACCGCGTGTCCCGTCCGGATCAACACCGGCGACCTCATGAAGCGGCTGCGCTCCGAGCGGCACTCCACGCGGGCGCAGCAGGCCGGCAGGGCCGTGGCGGAGCACTGGCAGGGCGTGTCCGGCACGGCCCGCGTCGCCCTGAGGGTCGCCGCGACGGTGCCGGGGTTGACCGCGGCGGCCTCGGCCGCGGCCCGGACGGTGCTCCCGACCGACCTGGTGCCGCTGTACTCCGCCGAGATCCCGCCCGGTGGCGACACCCGGCCGGACCCGGTCTACCCGCCGGACCCCGACGTCGTGTTCTTCCCGACCTGCCTGCACCAGGTGTTCGCGCCGGAGTCGGGGGACGGCGCCGCCCACGCGTTCCTGCGGCTGGCCGAGCGCGCGGGCCTCGTGGTCGCCGTCCCCGAGGGCATCGGGCAGATGTGCTGCGGCGTGCCGTGGGAGTCCAAGGGCTTCACGCAGGGCAGCCGGGCGATGGCCGCGACGGTCGTGGACGGGCTGTGGGGCTCCACCCAGGGCGGACGCCTCCCCGTCGTCGTGGACGCGTCGTCCTGCACCCACGGGCTGGAGGGGATGGCGAAGCTCCTGCCCGACGACGAGCGGGTCGCCGCCCTGCACTTCGTGGACGCCGTCGCCTACACCGCACAGGAGATCCTGCCCAAGCTCGCCGTCCCGACGACGAAGGCGGCCTCGCTGACGCTGCACCCCACCTGCTCGACGACCCACCTCGGCATCGGCGACGACCTCCGGCTGCTCGCCGAGGCGGTGGCCGACGAGGTCGTGGTCCCGAAGGCCTGGGGCTGCTGCGGGTACGCCGGCGACCGCGGGATGCTCCACCCCGAGCTCACCGCGGCCGCCACCGCCGAGCAGGCCGCCGAGGTCCGCGCCCACCCGACGGAGCTCTACGCGAGCTGCAACCGCACCTGCGAGATGGGGATCTCGAAGGCCACCGGGCAGACCTACCGCCACGTCCTGGAGCTGCTCGACGAGGTGGCTTCGCCAGGTGAGCACTAATCCGTGCCAGAGCACGGAATAGTGCTCACGAGGCGCGCAGCGCCACCCGGTAGGTCACCGGCCAGCGCTTGCCGGTGAGCAGGAACTGGTTCGTGCCGGGGATCGCCGCGATGCCGTTGAGCACGGCGTCGGGGTCACTCCGCGTCTGCGCCGGCCGCAGCGCGGCGGCGTCGACGACCGCAGTCACCCGTCCCGACGACGGGTCGACCCCGACGATCTCGTCGGTCTGCCACACGTTCGCCCAGACCGTGTCGCCGACGCACTCCAGCTCGTTCAGCTGCGACACGCCGGTGTCGACGGTGCGCCGCGGGGCGAACGTGACCGGATCGCGGAAGACGAGGGTCGACGAGCCGTCCGAGGTGACCAGGTCGGTCGCCGTGTGGCAGATGCCCCAGCCCTCCCGGTCGAGGGGGAACGTCGCGGTGACGGCGAGCGTGGCCGGGTCGCGCCGGTAGACCACGCCGTCCTTCCAGGTGAGCTGCCAGATCGCGGTGGGGGTGACGGTGATGCCCTCGCCGAACTGGTCGGCCGGGAGGTCGACGGCGCGCCGAACCGCTCCCGTCGTCGGGTCGGTCTCGCGGAGCTGCGACCGCCCCTCGAGCCCGGTCCCCTCCCACAGGCTGTTCCCGGCGATCTCGAAGCCCTGGGTGAAGGCCGCCGGGTCGTGCGGCATCGTCCCGAGCACCTGCACCGTCATGCGGGTGACGGACGGGTCGGCGGGAGCCGGGGTCGAGGAGCAGCCGGCCGCGACGAGCGAGACGACCGGGACGAGGACCAGCGCGAGGAGCCACCGCACGCCACGGAGACTCCCACGCCCGGTGCTCCGGTGGAGTCAGGCACAATCGGACGGGTGCAGGACCTCGTAGACAGCTCCGTGCCGACTGCCGTGCTCGCCGACGCCGTCGACCTCGCGCGCGCCGCAGCCGTCGACGCGGCCGACGGCGAGGCAGGAGAGGTCGGCGACCACCTCGAGGTCGTCCGTGAGGACGACACCGCCGCCACCCACTACTTCGCCGCCGCCAAGCCCGGATACCGGGGCTGGACGTGGGCGGTCACCGTGATGGGCGTCGACGAGGCGACCCTGGGCGAGGTCGCCCTCCTGCCCGGCACGGGCGCCGTCACGGCCCCGGAGTGGGTGCCGTGGAACGAGCGCGTGCGCGCCGAGGACCTCGCGCCCGGCGACCTGCTCCCGGTCGACGAGGACGACGAGCGCCTCGTCCCGGCCCACGCGGCGCTGGACGACGACGAGCCCGGTGCCGACGAGATCCGCGCGGTCGCCGACGAGCTCGGCTTCGGGCGCCCCCGGGTGATGAGCCCGGAGGGCCGGTTCGACGCGGCCGAGCGCTGGACCGGCGGCGACTTCGGCCCGACCGCGGAGATGGCGCGCGCCGCCTCCGCGCACTGCGGGACCTGCGGCTTCTACCTCACGCTCGGCGGGTCGCTGCGCGGCGCGTTCGGAGTCTGCGGCAACGGCAACGTCCCGGCCGACGGGCACGTGGTGCACGCCGAGTACGGCTGCGGTGGGCACTCCGAGATGCAGGTCGACACCGGCTCGGTCGTGATGGTCGCCGAGCTGGTCTACGACGACGGGGTCGAGATGGACCCCGTGCCCGCGACCGACTGACGTCGGGGAGACGGTGTCGGGGGACCCGTTCGGCACGGAGACACTGCGGCGCACGGTCCTCGACGCCTGGACCGCCTCGCCCGCGCGGTTCCGTGAGGACGCCAATGCCGAGGAGGACCTCGTCCGCGGCGGCTACCGCGGCCGGTGGTTCACCGAGCTCGCCCAGAACGCGGCCGACGCGGGCCGGGCGGCCGGCAGGCCCGCGCGGTTGCGGGTCACGCGGCACGACGACGAGCTGCGCGTCGCGAACACCGGCGCCCCGCTCGACGCCGAGGGGGTCGCGGCCCTGGCCTCGCTGCGCGCGTCGGCCAAGCGGTCCGGTGGCACGGTCGGGCGGTTCGGGGTCGGGTTCAGCGCCGTCCTCGACCTGACCGACGCGCCGCGCGTGGTCGGCCACGGCGGCGGTGTCGCCTTCGACCGCGTCCGCACCCTCGCCGAGGTCACGACGGCGGGTGGCGCGCTCGCCGCGGAGGCCCGCCGGCGTGGGCCGGACGGCGTCCCGGTCCTGCGCCTGCCGTGGCCCGTCGAGGAGGACCTCGACCCGGCGTTCACCACCGAGGTGCGCCTCCCGTTGCGCGATCCCGCCGTCGACGTCCTGCGCCAGGCGCGCGACGAGGCCCCGGACCTGCTGCTCGCGCTGCCCTGGCTCGCCGCGGTGGAGGTGGCCGGCGAGACGGTCGAGCGGGTCGACGCGGGCGACGGTCGGCTGCGGATCGGCGACACGACGTGGACCACGCTGCCGATCGACGGCGACCTGCCGGCGGACGTGACCGGGGATGCCCTCGCCGTCGAGGACCGCGGTCGCACCGCCTGGGAGGGGCTGTGGGCCCACCCCACGGCCGCCCCCGACACCCGGCCCGACACCCTGCACGCGCCGACGGCCACCGCGGAGACGACGACGCTGCCCGCCCGCCTCGTCGTCACCGTCCCGCTCGACGCCGACCGCCGCCGCGTGCGCCGGGGCCGGGTCACCGACCACGTGCTGCGGGCCGCCGCCACGCGCTACCCCGACCTCGTCCGCCGCCTCGCGCCCGACGACCGCGCCGCCCTCGTCCCCGCGCCCGGACTGCCCGGCTCCGAGGTGGACGCCGTCCTGCGCGAGGGCGTCCTCGCGGCGCTGCGGCACGCGGCGTGGCTGCCCGGCGCGGCCGGACCCGACGTCGTCCCGGCCCGGGCCCTCGCCCTCGCCGACCCGGCCCCCGCGCTCGTCGCCGCCGTGGCCGACGTCCTCGACGGCCTGACCCCGCAGCCGTGGACGCCCGCGCTCGGCGACCTCGGCGTGACCCGCCTCGACCCGGCCGCGCTCGTCGACCGCCTGGCCGGGCTGCGCCGCCCGCCGTCGTGGTGGCGGACGCTCGACGACGCCCTCGCCGGGCTCGAGGGTCTCGACCGGGGCGAGCTCGCCGCCCTGCCGGTCCCGCTCGTGGACGGACGGCTGGTGCTCGGCCCGCGGGGGACCCTGCTGCCGGGGAAGGACGTCGCGGACCTGGAGCTGGACGGCCTGGACCTGCGGCTCGTCCACCCCGACGCGGTCCACCCGCTGCTCGAGGCGCTCGGTGCCCGCCCCGCCGACGGGCCGGCGCTGCTCGACGAGCCCGAGGTCCGTGACGCGGTCGAGCGCTCCGTGGACGACGCCGAGGCCGGGCTCGACGTCGAGCCGCTCGCGCGGCTCGTCCTCGCGGTCCTGACGCCCGGGGTGGTCGGCCTCGGCGCACTCGCCCTGCCCGAGCGCGACGGCGGGTACCGGCGCGCCGACGAGCTCGTGTTGCCCGACGGTGCGCTGCGGTCGGTGCTGGGGGACGACTCGCCGGTGGGGGTCCTGGCGGACCGCGCGCTCGCCGAGCACCGACGGGACGCGCTGCTGGCCGCCGGCGTGCTCGACGGGTTCGGGGTGCTCCGCGACGACGCCCCGGCGGGTCCCGACCACGACCTCGACGACGAGGAGACGTGGTGGGCCGAGGAGGTCGACCCCGAGCCCCGCCACGACAGGAACGGCAGGGACGACACGCACGACACCGACGACGGTGACCGGTCCACCCTCCCGAGCACCCTCGTCGCGGTGCGCGACCTCGACCTCGTCGCCGACTGGTCCGCCGCGTGGCCGCTGCTGGCGGCCGACCGCGAGGTGCGGGCCGCGCTGGTGCGTCTGCCGGGCGAACCGGTGCCCTACACGGCCTGGTGGCTCGCCCGGCACGGCCGGCTCGCGGGGCGCCGGCCGCGGGCGTGGCGGCTGCCGGGACCGGCCGTCGGGGGCGGCCTGGCGGCTCTCTACGACCCGGCGCCGGTCGATCTCGACGCCGGGTTCCTGACGGCGATCGGGGTCCGGACCGACCTGCGGGTCGCGGACGCGGCGGAGGCCGACGACCTGCTCGCCCGCCTCGCCGACCCGGCGCGTGCGGTGCCCGTGGGTGCGGCGCTCGCGGCGCACACCGCGCTCGGGGAGGCGGTCGACGCCCGGTCCGTCGACGTGGCCGACGTCGATCCGCCGGAGCGGGTGCGCACCGCCGGCGGCGGGGTCGTCACGGCGGACCCCGACCGTGACCCGACCCCGGTCGTCCTCGACCGGCCGTGGCTGCTGCCCGCCCTCGAGCCGAGCTGCGTGGTGCCGGTCGCGGCCCGGGTCGCGGCTGCGCTCGCCGAGCTGCTCGACCTTCCGCTCGCCTCCGACGTGGTGCACGGCGAGGTCCGGTCGCCGGGGGCCGCCACGGCGTGGGTCGCGCTCCCGGCCGCCGTGGTCTGGGCGGCCGCCGCCGGCCGCGCGCTGCCGGACGGCGAGGTCGTGGTCCACGAGCGGCTCCGGGTGGCCGTGACCGTCGGCGGCGACACCCGGGAGATCTTCCCCGGGGTGTGGGTGGCCGACGGGGCGGTGCACACCGACGACCCGGTGCGGGCGCTGCTCGCGTGATCCACAGCGCGCCCACAGCTCCTCGCGGCAGACTCGGGACGTGGAGCGTCCTGCCCGTGTCCTCGTGGTCGAGGACTCCGAGCCCATCCTGGAGTCGGTGACGGCCGCGTTGACCGGGGTCGGTCACGACGTCCTCGCCCGCGCGGACGGGGGCCGTCTGGAGGCCGACCTCGGGGCGTTCGTCCCCGACGTCGTGGTCCTCGACGTCATGCTGCCCGGCCGTGACGGCTACGCCCTGCTGCCGGCGGTCCGGGCGACGAGCGCGGCGGTGATCCTGCTGACCGCCCGCAGCGGGGTCGCCGAGCGGGTCCGGGGACTGCGGGCGGGCGCCGACGACTATCTCGTGAAGCCGTTCGCCCTCGCCGAGCTGATCGCGCGGGTGGAGGCGTTGCTGCGGCGCAGCGGCGGCGTGGGCGACGCGTTGACGGTCGCCGACCTCGTGGTCGATCCCGACGCGGGGCTCGTCACGCGGGCCGGCGTCCCGGTGCCGGTCACCGCGACCGAGCTGCGTCTGCTGCACGACCTGGTCGCCCACCGCGGACGCGTGCGCTCGAAGTCCCAACTGCTCGCCGCGGTGTGGGGGTGGGAGGAGTACGACCTGAACGTCGTCGAGGTCCACGTCAGCGCCCTGCGGCGCAAGCTGGGGGAGCCGCGCCTGATCCACACCGTGCGCGGGCAGGGCTACGTGGTGCGCGACGACGGGGCGCCCGACGCGGGGGCGGGATGAGACCCGGCTCGCTGCGGCGTCGGGTCACGGTCACCTCGGTGGCGGTGGTGGCCGTCGTCGTCGTGGTGGTCGCGGTGGTCTCCGACGTGGTGTTCGCGGCGCAGTCCCGGTCCGAGGCGCAGACGACGCTGAACGGCCGCGCCCTGCAGGCCCAGCAGCTCGCCGACCAGGGACTGTCGCCGGATCAGATCGTGCGTCGGTCGGAGGCGGGCGGCGGCGTCGCGGTGGTCGTCCGGGACGCCGGCGGCACGCTCCTGGCGGGGCGTCCCGCCGCGGGGGACGGCCGTCGCACCGTGACCCGCCGCCTCACCGACGGCGACACCGTCACGCTCGTCGCGGAGCCCGCGCTCGAGGGCGCGGCCGAGAGCCGGCTGCGGCGGATCCTGCTGCTCGTCGGGGGGATCGCCATCGTCGTGGCCGCCGGGGCACTGCTGGTGACGACGCGGCTCGCGCTCGCCCCGCTCGACGCCATGACGTCGCTGGCCCGCTCCATCGCGGGCGGTCGTCGGGGTCGGCGGCTCGCCCCGGAGCGGCGGGACACCGAGCTGGGCCGGGCGGCCGCGGCGTTCGACGAGATGCTCGACGCGCTCGAGGGGGCCGAGGCGCAGGCCCGGGCGTCCGAGGCGAGCACGCGCCGCTTCGTCGCCGACGCCGCCCACGAGCTCCGGACCCCCCTCGCCGGGATCGCCGCGACCGCCGAGGCGGGCACGGCCCCCGGGCTCGCGCCCGAGGCCCGCGAACGCCTCGCGACGCTGCTCGTGCGCGACGCCCGACGGGCCGGCCGGATCGTCGACGACCTGCTCACCCTCGCCCGCTACGACGCCGGACTCGTCCCGGAGCGCGAGGAGGTCGACCTGGTCGACCTCGTGCGGGCCGAGATCGACCGGGACACGGTCCGCCACCCCGACGATCCCGTGGTGCTGGACGCCGCCGGTCCGCTGCCGGCGGAGATCGACGTCGAGCTGATCGGCCAGGCCGTGTCGAACCTGCTGGTGAACGCCCGGCGGCACGGCGGCGGGCAGGTGTCCGTGACGGCCCGGCCGGGCCGGGTGGAAGTGCGCGACGAGGGCCCGGGGGTGCCGGAGGGGGACCGCGAGCGGGTGTTCGCGCGGATGGTGCGCCTCGACGAGGCCCGCGGCGGGGCGAGCGGTGGCGCGGGCCTGGGCCTCGCGATCGCCCGGGAGGCGGCGCGGGCCCACGGCGGGGACCTCGTGTGCGCGGCACCCGGGGACGGCGGGCGCGGGGCGCTGTTCGTGCTCACGCTGCCCTGAGCGTCTCCTGAAGCCGCCCGGCCGGGTCCCGGGCTTCTCAGCCGTCGCTCAGCCGGTCGGCCGACCGTCGTCGGTGTCCGGCACACCGCCGGGCACCGAGGACCCGGAGGTTCCCATGCACCGTCTGACCAGGCCCGTCGTCATCGGCGTGACCGCCCTCGCCCTGGGCGGCGTCGGCGCCGGGGTGGCCCTCGCGAGCCCCAGCGAGACTCCGGCCGCCGTCGCGGCCGCAGGCCACCACGGGAAGCATCCGGGCGAGCACGGGGAGTTCACCGGCCGCGGGAAGGCGCACCGCACGATCGACTACCAGCGGGGCACGGTGACCGCGACGAACGGGACGTCGATCACCGTGCGCAGCAAGGACGGCTTCACGGCGACGTACACGGTGGCACCGACGGCGAAGGTGCGCCGGGACAAGCAGGCGGCCACCCCGGCGCAGGTGCAGACCGGTGACCGGGTGTTCGTCGCGGCCGCGAAGGAGCCCACCGGGCTCCAGGTCCTCCGCGTGCGGGACCGCGGGCCCGCCCCGGCCGCGACGCCGGCGCCCGCTCCCACCCCCGGTTCCTGAAGACCGGCTGAGCCGGCGTCCCCGTTCCTGGGGGCGCCGGCCCCGCCGGGGGAAGGGTTGCCGCCGTGACCGTCCTCGCCGATGCCGTCGCCACGCGCCGGCTCCTGGACCGCCTGGGTCTCGGTCCCCGCCCGGGCGAGCTCGCCGCCGCCGTCGGGCAGGGGTTCGCCGCCACGCTCGACCGTCTGCTGGCCGCCCCGGTCGACCCCGGGCCGCCGGCTCCGACCCTCGCCCCGATCACGGACCGCGGCACGCCGGGCTCCCCGGAGCGCGCCGCGGCGCAGCAGCAGCGCGGCCAGGGGCAGGACGCGCTGACCCGCTGGTGGCTCGACCGCATGTGGGCCACCACGTCGCCGCTGCCCGAGCGGCTCACCTGGTTCTGGCACGGCCACTTCGCCACGAGCGCCCAGAAGGTGAACCAGCCCGCGTTCCTGCTCACCCAGAACGAGACCCTGCGGCGCCTGGGCACCGGCGACTTCCGGACGCTCGCGCAGGCGATGGTGGTCGACCCCGCCATGCTGGTCTGGCTCGACGGGCGCACCAACCGGGTCGGGGCCCCGAACGAGAACCTGGCGCGCGAGTTCATGGAGCTCTTCGCGCTCGGGGTCGGCCACTACACCGAGCCCGACGTCCGCGAAGCGGCCCGCGCCCTGACCGGCTGGACCGTGGACACCGACGCCGGCACCGCCCGGCTCGTCCCGCGCCGTCAGGACACGGGGCCGAAGACCATCCTCGGCCGGACCGCCGCGTTCGACGCACCGTCGTTCGTGGACCTCGTCGTCGCCCGGCCCGAATCGGCCGCCTTCGTCGCGGGACGGATGTGGTCGCGCCTGGTCTCGACGACCCCGCCCCCGCCCCAGGTACTGGGCACGTTGACGGATGCGTACGGGCCGGGCCGTGACCTGCGCGCGCTGCTGCGGGCGATCGCCACGTCGGCGCCCTTCCACGACGCCGGGACCACGCTGGTCAAGCAGCCCGTCGAGTGGGCGGTCGGGCTCATGCGCGCGGTCGGGGCGCAGCCGAGCGCGGTGACCACGCCGCCCCGCGGCCGTCGCCGTGGGCAGGGCGATCCCGTGCACCAGCACCTCGAGGCGCTCGGTCAGGTCCCGTTCCGGCCGCCCAGCGTGGGCGGCTGGCCGGCCGGCACGGCCTGGCTCACGCCGTCCGCGCAGCTCGACCGCATGGCGCTCGCCCAGGCGGTCGTCGCCCGCGCCACGGTCCCGCCCGGTCCCACCGGCGCGAACGCCCAGCTCGACTGGGCCCGCCAGACCCTCGGCGTCGACGCCTTCGGTCCGCGCAGCACCGACGCCCTGCGCGACGTCGCGGGCGGCGACCCACGGACCGTCCTCGCCGTCGCCGCCCTCACCCCGGAGTACGTGATCAGCGCATGAGCAACCGTCTCCCCGACGTCACGCGACGTCGCTTCCTGACGTGGTCCGGGGTCGCGGCCGCCGCGGTGGGCCTCACCGCCGGCGCGACGCAGGTGCCCTGGTCGGCGCTGCTCGACGGCGCGACCCACACCCCGCTGCAGCCCGGGCAGGGGGTCCTGGTCGTCGTCACCCTCTACGGCGGCAACGACGGGCTCAACACCGTCGTGCCGGCGTCGGACGACACCTACCAGGCCGACCGCCACGAGCTCGCCTACCAGCCGTCCGAGGTCCTCGACGTCGGGCAGGGACTCGGGCTGAACCCGGGTCTGGCCGGGACGAAGGGCCTGTTCGACGACGGGCACGTCGCGATCGTGCGCGGCGTCGGCTACCCCGAGCCCGACCACAGCCACTTCCGCTCCATGGCCATCTGGCAGACCGCGTCGCCCGGGTCGCCGACCGGGGCGGGATGGCTGGGTCGCTGGCTCGACGGCACCGGCGAGGATCCGCTCCGGGCGGTCTCGATGGACTCCGTGCTGCCACCGCTGCTCACCGGCGCGTCGACCGCGGCCTCGACGTTGCCCGCGGCCGGGCTGTCGCTGCCGACCGGGCCGACGGGGGTGGCCTTCCGGGCCCTCGCCGGCGTGGACCCGGGCGACGACGTCCTGCGCGCCCGGGTGGCCCGGTCGGGCCGGGACCTCGCGCAGGTCGAGCAGGTGCTCGGCCCGACGCTGGCGGCCTCCCGGTCGCGCAGCGCCGGGGCGTCCGGGAACGACGCCGGGGCCGCCGCGGGCAACCCGGCGGGAGGTGGGAAGCACTCGCAGCTCGCCGACCAGCTCGCGACGGTGGCCGCGCTGGTCGAGGCGCGGGTGCCCACCCGGGTGTACTCGGTGTCCCTGGGCGGTTTCGACACCCACGCCGACGAGCGCGGCACCCAGCAGCGACTGCTCGCCGAGCTCGACGCGGCGCTCACGCCGTTCGTGGCACGGCTCGGCACCACCGACGTGGGGCGGCAGGTCGTGACGATGGTCTACTCGGAGTTCGGGCGCCGCGTGCTCGCGAACGCCAGCCAGGGCACCGACCACGGCACCGCGAACCCGGTGTTCCTGCTCGGTGCGCCCGTCGTCGGGGGCCTGTACGGCGAGCAGCCGAGCCTGACCGACCTCGACGCCGGGGACCTGCGGGCCTCGACCGACTTCCGTGACGTCTACGCGACGGTGCTCGGGGGTGTGCTGGGGGAGGACCCGGGCCGTGTGCTGGGCCCGGGCCGGACGCCGCTGCCGGGGGTCCTGGCGAACACCTGACCCGGCTCGTGACGGTGGTGCTCCCGGGCGGACGAGCTACAGCTTCTGCGCACCCTTCGACCCCCGGGCGTTCGCGCGCCGCTGCAGGGTCAACACGCCGAGCCCGATCCCGCCGAGCCCGATCCCGACGACGGCGGCCCAGAGCCAGGGCCCGGGGCCACCGGCCAGGGCCAGCACGATCAGCACGACCACCCAGACGGCGACGCCCACGAGCACCGGCCGGACCGGGTCGGTGAGACGTCGGGGGAGTGGCGGCGGCTGCCAGTCTGGTTCGGCCACACACGCACCCTACGGCCGACGGGCTTCGACGCTAGGGTGCCGCCCGTGCTGGAGCGGATGTTCCATTTGCGTGAACGGCGATCGTCCGTCGGGGCGGAGGTCCGAGGGGGTCTCGTCACCTTCGTGACGATGGCCTACATCGTGGTCCTCAACCCCCTGATCCTCGGGAGTCTCGACCCGTCGGCGCCCAGCGCGAAGCGCGACGTGCTGGGCGCGACCCTGTCGGTGCCGCAGGTCGCGGCGGTCACCGCCCTCGTCGCGGGTGTCATGACGATCCTCTTCGGCCTCGTCGCGAACTTCCCGTTCGCGCTCGCCACGGGGCTCGGCATCAACACGCTGGTCGCGGTGACGATCGCCCCGCAGATGACGTGGCCCGAGGCGATGGGCCTCGTCGTCATCGAGGGCGTCATCATCGTGATCCTCGGGCTCACCGGCTTCCGGACGGCAGTGTTCGCGGCGATCCCGGACGCCCTCAAGATCGCGATCGCGGCCGGCATCGGGGCGTTCATCGCGCTCATCGGCCTGGTCGACGCCGGCTTCGTGCGCCGCGTCCCCGACGCCGCCAACACCACCGTCCCGGTCGGGCTCGGGATCGAGGGCTCCATCGCGAGCTGGCCGACCGCCGTGTTCTGCGTCGGGCTGCTCCTGACGGCGGTCCTGGTCGCCCGGGGGACGAAGGCCGGGATCCTCATCGGGGTCGTCGCGACGACGGTGCTCGCGATCGTCGTCGAGGCGATCGTCCACGTGGGCCCCTCGAACGGCACGAACCCGAAGGGCTGGAACCTCGGCTACCCGGGCCTGCCGTCCTCGGTGGTGGGCCTGCCGGACCTCTCGCTCGTCGGCGACGTCTCCCTCGGCGCGTTCACCCGTCTCCCGATCCTCGCGGTCACCCTGCTCGTGTTCACGCTGGTGCTCGCCAACTTCTTCGACGCGATGGGCACGATGACCGGTCTCGGGCGCCAGGCCGACCTGCTCGACGAGAAGGGGCAGCTGCCGAACATCGGGCGCGCCCTGGTCGTCGAGGGCGCCGGCGCCGTGGCCGGCGGCGCGGCGTCGTCGAGCTCGAACACCGTCTTCGTCGAGTCGGCCTCCGGCATCGCCAGCGGCGCCCGGACCGGCCTGGCCAACGTGGTGACCGGCCTGCTCTTCCTCGCCGCCATGTTCTTCACCCCGCTCTACGAGGTGGTGCCGGTCGAGGCGGCCGCGCCGGCCCTCGTCGTCGTGGGCGCGCTGATGATGGGCGGGGTCCGCGACATCGAGTGGGGCGAGTTCCGGGTCGCGCTCCCGGTCTTCCTGACGATCGTCGTCATGCCGTTCACCTACTCCATCGCGAACGGCATCGGCGTCGGCTTCATCAGCTGGGTGGTGCTCCACGCGTCCACCGGCCGGGCGCGCACCCTGCACCCGCTGATGTGGGTCGTGGCCGTCGCCTTCGTCGCGTACTTCGCGGTCGGGCCGATCCGGGCGGCGCTCGGCAGCTGAGGTGTGAGCCGGTCGGTCAACGGTTGACAGCGGGACGACCGGCCGGAACCGTTGTGTCCGATGGGTAACGCGGGAGTGCCACTGACGCGGCGTCGCCACGTCGACTTCGGCCTCCGTGCGACCCAGGCGTGTCGCGCCTGATCCGGTCCGCGCCCTTCCCTCGCCCGCTGTCCCGGGCATCCCCGTACGCCTCGAGGAGGACACCCGTGTCCGTCGGCACGCCCACGACACCCCTGAAGTTCGCCTACTGGGTCCCCAACGTCTCCGGGGGCCTGGTCACCAGCACCATCGAGCAGCGCACCGACTGGAACTGGGACTACAACCGCGAGACCGCGATCGCCGCCGAGAACAACGGCTTCGAGTACGCGCTCTCCCAGGTCCGGTACATGGCGAGCTACTCCGCCGAGTACCAGCACGAGTCCACCTCGCTGTCGCTGGCGATCATG
The DNA here is from genome assembly GCF_030269685.1 of Actinomycetospora sp. NBRC 106378. GTDB lineage: Bacteria > Actinomycetota > Actinomycetes > Mycobacteriales > Pseudonocardiaceae > Actinomycetospora. Next base: position 116,416 of record NZ_BSTT01000001.1, on the reverse strand, counting down.
ATGGCCACCGAGCGGCTCAAGGTCATGGCCGCGGTGCACCCCGGCATGTGGCACCCCGGCGTGTTCGCCAACTTCGGCGCCACCGCCGACCACCTGACGAACGGCCGCTTCGCCACCAACGTCGTCTCCGGCTGGTTCAAGGGCGAGTTCACCGCCTTCGGCGAGCCGTGGCTCGAGCACGACGAGCGCTACCGGCGCACCGAGGAGTTCATCAGCTGCCTCAAGGGCATCTGGGAGCAGGACAACTTCGAGTTCCGCGGCGACTTCTACCGCTTCCACGACTACTCGCTGAAGCCGAAGCCGCTCAACACCCCCGAGCGCCCGCACCCCGAGATCTTCCAGGGCGGGAACTCCACGGCCGCCCAGAAGATGGCCGGTCGGGTGTCCGACTGGTACTTCTCCAACGGCAAGGACTTCGACGGCGTCACCGCCCAGCTCGACGTGATCAACGCCGAGGCGGCCGCCCACGACCGCACCGTCAAGTTCGGTCTCAACGGGTTCATGATCGTCCGGGACACCGAGAAGGAGGCCCGGGACACCCTGCGCGAGATCATCGCGAAGGCCAACGTCGAGCAGGTCGAGGGCTTCCGCGACGCCGTGCAGCAGGCCGGGAAGTCGGCGTCCGACGGCCAGGGCATGTGGGCGGACTCGTCCTTCGAGGACCTCGTCCAGTACAACGACGGCTTCAAGTCGCAGCTCATCGGGACGCCGGAGCAGGTCGCCGACCGGGTCATCGAGTACAAGAAGCTCGGCGTCGACCTGAACCTGCTCTGCTTCCTCCACGTCAAGGAGGAGATCGAGCAGTTCGGCCAGAAGGTCCTGCCGATCATCCGCGAGAAGGAGGCCGAGCTGGCCGAGCGCCCGCTCGCCGCTCAGGCCTAGGTGCTTCGCAGGTGAGCAGAAAAGGTCGTCATACCGACCTTTTCTGCTTACGTGCGGCGAAGCCGCACCGCGCCGCGTAGACCACCGCGCTGCCGAGGAAGAGCGCGGCGGTGATCAGCAGCCAGTGCTGGAAGATGCCCTCCATCCCCAGCCCGGCGGTGAACCGGAACGCGTCCTCGCCGTGCCGGGTGATCGTCGGCAGGTAGATCAGGCCGAGCACGGCCGATCCGAGGACCGGCGCGCGCACGTGGTTGATCGCGGGCACCAGCACCGGGCGCTCCCGGCCGTACCGGCGCCGGGCCCACCGCGCGAGCACCACCGGTTGGTCGGCCAGCGCGTAGAGCGGGTAGAGCACGAGGTCGTGCCCGATCACGGCGCCGACGAACCAGATCAGCAGCGCCACCCAGCTGGGGTCCTCCCACAGCAGCGACACCACGTAGCCCGACAGCGCGAGGCAGCCGAGCACGGCGAGCAGGTGCAGGGGATCCGCGCCGTACAGGCGCCGCCAGAGGCTCACGCGGCACCCCCGCGACGACGGAAGTCGATGGACGCGACCCACTTGGTGTTGTGCACACCCGGCAGCGCCGGGACGATCACCCGCGCCGGGTAGCCGTGGTCGGGTGAGAGGTCCGCCATCGGCCCGCCGTCGTCGTCCCCGACCCGCAGGGCCAGCAGCGAGTCCTCGTCGAGCACCTGGTTCGACTGCAGCGTCGCCCGGGCGAAGGCGCCGGCGGTCTCGACGGACGCCACGAAGGCGTTGTCCGGGGCCGGCACGCCCGCGAGGGCGGCGAGGTCGCGCAGCCGCACCCCGGACCACGTGCGCGTGGTCGACCAGCCCTCCACGCACGCGATCGGCAGCACCGCCGTGTGCTGCGGCATCGCGGCCAGGTCGGCGCGGGACAGCGACACCTCGCCCGACCCGCCCGTGAGGCGGAGCCGCCAACCGTCCCCGAGCGCCACGGGGTTGATCCCGGAGCCCGCGAGCGTCCGGTTGATCTGGAAGTCGTTGGGCCCGTCGCCGTAGGACTGGCCGCGCGGGGAGAGCAGGGCGAGCGGTCGGGCCGCGTCCCACGTCTGCCCGATCGAGAACACCCCGACGAGCAGGCTGCCGCCGCCGACCAGCCCGAGCAGGCCGCGGCGGGAGAGGGTCGGCCGGTTCGGGTCCAGCGCCGCGAGCCCGTGGGAGTCCATGGGCTCGGGCTCGGTCTCCGCCGGCGAGTCGTGCAGCCAGCGGGCGAAGGCGCCGGTCCCGTGCGGGCCCGACCGCAGCGCCCGGACCATCGTCGGGAGCTTGATGACCACGTGGGAGACGAAGCCCGCGATGAAGACCCAGGCCCCGTAGTAGTGGGCGGTGTAGAAGCCGAAACCCCACGAGTAGTCGTACTGGGAGTTCATCAGGCCGGTGACGAACTCGAACAGGATGCCGCCGACCAGGGCGAGCAGCGAGATGCGCTCGAGCAGCTGCGCGACGCTCGTCACCGGCGGCCAGGCGAACAGCTTCGGCACCACCGACCAGAGCTTGGCCAGCACGATCGGGGTGAGGACCATGCCGCCGACCACGTGCAGGCCCTGGGTCAGCCGGTAGAACCACGACGGGTCCGTGGGCCAGTCGAAGAACGGCAGGTGCAGGCCGCCGACGTCCCCGGGGATCGCCTGCCCGAACTGCGGGCCGTAGGCGATGTAGGACATCAGCCCCGTGAGGATCACGATCGGCAGGCCCACGAGCAGCACCGCGCCGAACACCGACGTCAGCCACGTGCCGCGCAGCGGGCTGCGCCAGGTGCGGGGGTGGAACGGCGGGGGCACCGGGATGCGCGCGGCCACCCGGAACAGCGGCGCGGGGAAGCCGTACTCCGGCTCCACCGCGGTGCGGACCCCACCCGGCCGGCCCGGCGTGGGGTCCTCCGCGACGCCCTGCTCGGTGGCGTCCTCCGTCGTCATGAGCGCACCCTACCCAGAATTGAACCGATCGGTACACTCGGCACGTGGACGTCGTCGAGAGCGTGCCGGAGCGGCCGCTGACCGCCCGGGGTCGACGTACCCGCGATGCCATCGTCGACGCCGCCGCCGAGCTGATGTACGCCCGCGGGATCGCCGCGACGGGGATCGCGGACGTGCTCGCCGCGAGCGGGACGGGCAAGTCGCAGCTCTACCACTACTTCACCGACAAGTCCGACCTCGTGCTCGCGGTGATCGACCGTCAGCTCGAGCGGGTCCTCGAGGCCCAGCCGGCGCTGGCCGGGGAGGACCTGCAGGCCTGGGCCTCCGCGCTGTGGGAGCTCCACCGTGACGGCGGGGGACCGTTCCCCTGTCCGCTGGGGGTGTTCTCGAGTCAGGTCGAGACCGACGAACGCTGGCACGCCCGGCAGGCCGCCGCCTTCACCGCGTGGCAGGACCGGCTCGCGGCCCTGCTCGCGCGCGGGCAGCGCGCCGGACGGGTGGACCCGACCCGGGACGCGGACGCGCTGGCCGTCGGGGTGCTCGCCGCGTTGCAGGGCGGCCTCATGCTGGCTCGTCTCCACCGGGACCTCCACGTCCTGGAACTGGCGCTCGCCGCGGCGGTCGACCACGTGCGGGTGCGCGCCTGAGTCGCCGCGCACGTGGGTGTCCGGGTGAGAACGGGTACGGGTTCACCAGGCGGGCGCGGACCCCTCCGCGCCCGGAGGACCACTGCGAAGACGAAGGAGCCCCGTGGCGGACAACATCTACTCCAAGACCGAGATCGTCGGCACCTCCGAGGTCAGCGTCGACGACGCGATCAAGGGTGCGATCAAGCGGGCGTCGCAGACGCTGCGCGAGATCGGCTGGTTCGAGGTCAGCGAGATCCGCGGGCACGTGCAGGACGGCGACGTCGCGCACTTCCAGGTGACGATCAAGGTCGGGTTCGCGCTGGAGGACACCAAGTAGTCCGGCTCACCGGCCGGGGGCGAACTCGTTAGGTAGGCTCAAGAGTCGTGACGGCGGAGACGGCGGCGGGGACCATGTTCGCGTCGCTGCGTATCCGCAACTACCGGCTCTTCGCCTCCGGCCAGGTGGTCTCGCTCGTCGGGACCTGGATGCAGCGGGTCGCGCAGGACTGGTTGGTCCTCAACCTCTCCGGCGGCAGCCCGGTCGCCCTCGGCGTGGCCGCGGCCCTGCAGTTCGGCCCGACGCTGCTGCTCTCCCTGGCCGGCGGCGCGATCGCCGACCGGTACGACAAGCGCCGCGTCCTCATGGGCCTGCAGGTCGGCATGGGCGTGTGTGCCCTGGTCCTCGGCCTCCTCGACGTCACCGGCACCGCGACGCTCGGCATCGTCTACCTGTTGTGCTTCCTCAACGGGTGCTTCTCCGCGCTCGACGCCCCGGTCCGCCAGTCCTTCGCGGGCGAGATGGTCGGGCCCGGCTCGCTGCAGAACGCGGTGGCGCTGAACTCGATGACCTTCAACACCGCCCGCATCGTCGGCCCCGCGATCGCGGGCCTGATGATCGCCGCGGTCGGGACCGGCTGGGTGTTCCTGGTCAACTTCGCGACGTTCGCCGCGGTGCTCACCGGGCTCGCCCTGATGCGGACCACGGAGATGTTCGCCTACGAGCGTGCCGCCCGGGCCCGGGGTGCGATCCGCGACGGGCTGCGGGAGGTCCGTCGCCGACCCGACCTGATCCTGCTGCTGACCGTGGTCTTCTTCGTGTCCACGTTCGGCATCAACTTCTTCATGACACTCGCGATCACCGCGCGACTCGTGTTCGACCGCGGCGCCGAGTCCTACGGCCTGCTCACCTCCGCGCTCGCCGTCGGCTGCCTGCTGGGCACCTTCGTCGCCGCCCGGCGGGTCGGGCGCCCGCGGATCCGCACCGTGCTGCTCGCGGGCCTGTTCTTCGGCGTCGCCGAGCTGTTCACCGGCGTCATGCCCACCTACCTGCTCACGGCCCTGCTGCTGGTCCCGACCGGCCTCGCCCAGCTGATCTTCACGACGGCCGCCAACGCGGCGGTGCAGCTCGGCGTCTCGGAGTCGATGCGCGGCCGGGTGATGGGCCTCTACGTCCTGGTCCTGCTCGGCGGCACCCCGCTCGGCGGGCCCGTCCTGGGCTGGATGGCCGACGCGTGGGGCGGACGCGCCCCGCTCGTGGTCGGCGGTGTCCTCACGATGGCCACCGTCGTCGTCGCCGCGGGCGTGGTGGCCCTCCAGGCCCGCCGGGCGACCCCGGTCACCGCTCCCGTCGGCTGAGGGCCGCTCAGGCCACCGGCCAGGCGTGCACCGGGATGTTCTCGGCCATGTTCACCACGTAGCGCTCGAGCATCCGCTCCATCGCGGTCGGCCGGGTACAGCCGTCCTTCTCCAGGGCGGTGACCATCGAGGTCTGCCAGGACGCCCCGGTACAGCCCGTCCGGCAGCGGGCCTCGATGACCGCCAGGTAGCGCTCGGCGACGGCGTGATCGACGTCCCAGGCGGCCAGCCCGGAGCGGGCGAGCGGCAGCAGCGTGTCGAGGACCAGCCGGTCGACCGCCACCTTGCCCCGGCCCGGCCAGTGCAGCTCGGCGTCGAGGCCGTACTGGGCGCCGGCCACGAAGTTCTCGTGGGCCGCGGTGAAGCTCATGGCCGTCCACGGCGGGTGCTCGCTCGCGACGAGCGCGCGGACGAGGCCGTAGAAGAACAGGGCGTTCGCGACGGCGTCGATCGCGGTCGGCCCCGCCGGCAGCACCCGGTTCTCCAGACGCAGGTGCGCGACGCCGTCGGCGACGTCGTAGACCGGGCGGTTCCAGCGCCACACCGTGCCGGAGTGCAGCCGCAGCTCGTGCAGTTGCGGGGCGTGTCCGTCGTCGAGGACCGCGAGGGGGTCCTCGTCGTCGACCAGGGGCAGCAGCGCCGGGAAGTAGCGGACGTTCTCCTCGAACAGGTCGGTCACCGAGGACGCCCAGCGGTCCCCGAACCACACCCGCGGTCGGACGCCCTGGTTGCGCAGCTCGACGGGGCGGACGTCCACCGACTGCTCGAACAGCGGGACCCGGGTCTCGGCCCACAGCCGGTGCCCGAGCAGGAACGGCGAGTTCGCGGCCAGCGCCACCTGCACCCCGGCGATCGCCTGCGCGGCGTTCCAGTGCGCGGGGAAGGTCTCCGGGGTGAGCTGGAGGTGCAGCTGCAGCGAGGTGCACGCCGCCTCGGGGGCGATCGAGTCGACGTCGAGGACGAGGTGCTCCGGGTCGGCGGTGCCGGGTGCGGAGATGTCGAGGTGGAACGGCTCGCCGCGGGCGCCGACCATCTGGCGGTTGAGCAGGTCGTAGCGCGGGTCGTCGGTGAGCTGGTCGGAGTCGAGGTGCTCGGGACGCAGCGTCGGGAGGATGCCGATCGTCACCGGGGTGGCCCCGACGACGGCCGCGGAGCTCCGGGCACAGCCGATCGACGCGGCCATGTCGTCCTCGAGGTCACAGGCCGACCGGCCCGGCAGGGTGCGCGGCGGCAGGTTGATCTCGAGGTTCCAGCGGCCCAGCTCGGTGGTGAGCAGGTCGGAGGCCGACCGGTCGAGCACCGCGTGGTTGAGCATCGCCGGCCGCATGTCCTCGTCGACCAGGGCGAGCTCGAGCTCGACCCCGGTGCGGAGCTCGTCGGCCGCGAAGCGGCTCTCGGCCACCATCCGGCGCAGGGCGTCGAGGCAGCGGTGGACCTTGCTGCGGTACTCGTCGCGATCGGACAGGGCGGTGCGTGAGACGACCCGACCCATCAGAGACGGGTCCCGCCTCCCGTCGACGGACGGCGTCGCGGTGGGCTGCCGAGGAGGTCAGCCAGGAGCGCCGGGACGGTCGGTACGGCGGTCGGCCCCATCAGTGCCCGGCTCCCTCTCTCGGCCCCACCCCCGCCCGTGGATTCCGGCGGAGGTCGGGCGGTGCTCCCCCGACGACCCCGATCACGGTGACACAGCCGTGTGTCACACACCAGGGGCGCGCACCGTTCGCCTCGTCATAGCGTCCGTTCAGCGGAGGCGTCCGAGCGGTGCCGGCCGCTCGGCGCACGTGCAGATGCGGTGGCCGCAGCGTAGGTCGGACGAGCGGGGGAATCCGACGCGGGAACCGTCAGGAACCGCGCCCGAAGTCCTCCGGGGAGATGTTGTCGAGGAAGGCCCGGAACCGGTCGACCTCCTCCTCGTCGGGCACGCCGGAGGAGCTCTCGCCCTCCTCGCCGGAGGCCGTCTCGGACTCGTCGTCGTCGACGAGCACGCCGGCCTCGACCAGCACCGCCTCCGTGGCGTGGATCGGCACGTCGACGTGCAGGGCGATGGCGATCGAGTCGCTGGGCCGGGCCGAGACCCGTAGCCCGCGGTCGAAGACCAGGTCGGCGTAGAAGGTCCCGCCGCGCACCTCGGTGATCTCGATCCGCTCCAGGGTGCGGCCGAGGGCCGAGACCACGTCGGCGATGAGCACGTGCGTCAACGGCCGCTCCGGCAGCCGTCCCTGCTGCTCCAGGGCGATCGCCTCGGCCTCCGCCAGCCCGATCCAGATCTGCAGGCAGCGCTTGCCCGTCGTCTCCTGCAGGAGCACCACCGGATGCCGGTTGGCGTCCGACGCCGTCTGCTGTGCCGCGTCGTCGACGGCCAGGACGCCGACCACCCGCATCTCGCTCACGTTGTCGCCTCCCGTATCCGGGGGACGCTCGGCGGTCCTCGGTCGAGCCCCGCTGCGTCTCCCCGGCCGACCCCATCCTGTCAGTCGCGGACCGTGCCGTCAGGGCCGAGCGCCGCGCGCCCGCCCGTCCTCCGGCATGCCCCGTGCCCCCGACCGGCACACCCGGCGGTCCCGGGCCGTGGAGATCACGTCTGGAACGATGCGGTCGTGGCGCGGATCGTGGAGCTCGACGGGGCGGGGGACCCGGACCCACCGGCTCCGCTCCTGGACGACTTCCGCGATCTCTCCCGCGCCGACCGGCGTCCCGACCGCCCCGGCGGGCGGGGGCTCGTGCTGGCCGAGGGCACGGTCGTGGTGCGGCGCCTGCTCGCCTCGCCGTACCCGCCGCGGGCCCTGCTCGGCGTCCCGCGGCGGATCGCCGAGCTGGAGCCCGAGCTGGCGCCGCTCGACGTCACCGCGTTCGTCGCCGACGCCGGCACCATGGCCGACGTCGTCGGCTTCCACCTCAACCGTGGCGTCCTCGCGAGCGCCGACCGTGCCCCGGCCCCCGACCTCGACGGCCTGCTGGCCACGGCCAGCCGGGTCGCGGTGCTGGAGGGGGTCAACGACCACGAGAACCTCGGCTCGCTGTTCCGCAACGCCGCCGCGCTCGGCGTGGACGCCGTCCTGCTGGCCCCGGGGTGCGCGGATCCGCTCTACCGGCGCAGCGTCCGCGTGTCGATGGGTCACGTGCTGCGGGTGCCGTTCACGGCGGGTTCCTGGCCGGAGCTGACGGCCGCCCTGCGCGCCCGCGGCTTCGTCCTCGGGGCCCTGACACCGGCCGGGGACGTCGCGCCCGCCGCCCTCGCGGGCGCGGACCGCGTCGCGCTGCTCCTCGGCGCGGAGGGACCGGGGCTCTCCGACGAGGCCCTCGCCCTGGCCGACCACCGGGTGCGGATCCCGATGGTGCCCGGCGTCGACTCGCTCAACGTCGCGACGGCGGGCGCGGTCGCCTTCCACGCCGTCGGCGGCGCGGGGGTCGCGTGAGCCTCCTCGAGGTCGGGGCCCGTCGTGGGCGCGCCCTGGTCGGCGGCCACCCCGTCGGGGCGGCCGCGGACGAGGGCTGGGGGCACTACGCGCCGGGGGCGGACCTCCCGCCCGACCTCGTGGCGGACCTCGACGACTGGGCGCGCGCCGCCGATGCGTGGGAGCGCTCGGGGGCGGGCCCGCGCTCCTCGGAGGGCGTCCGCGTCAGCCGCACGGGGCGGCACCTCGCCGCGCGGGTGTCGGTGGTGCTGCGGCGCCCGGTCGACTACCGGGACCCGGTCAGCGGCCTGCGCATCCCGTTGCGGGCGGTGGCCACGGCGCCGCGCCTGCCCGCGGTGCCGCTCCCGGCCCGGCGTCGGGGTCGGCGGCTCCCCGGGACCGTCTCCACCGTCTTCACCGAGCCCACGCCGTGGGCGACCGGCCTGACCCTCGCGGCGATCGTCGCGGGTCTCGTGCTGGCGGCGAACCTGACCCTCGCGCTGCCGCTCGTCGCCGGGCTCGGCTGGTTCGGGGTGCTCATCGACCTGGTGGTCGTCGCCGGGCTCGTGCCCGCCCTGTGGCTCAACCGCACGGTGCCCACCTGGCGGTGGGCGGTGTGGGGGTCCTTCGTCGGGATGGGCCTGGCGGTGGTGCCGTTGCTGGTCGCGGCCTCAGCCGCGGGGTGAGCGCACCCCGAGCAGGACGTCCTCCCACGAGGGGACGATCGGGTGCGACTTCTGCCGCCCCTTCGGCCCCCCTCCGCCGTCGTCACGACCCGGGTCGGTGCGCGGGGTCTCCCGCGGGCGCGCCGAGCGGGGCCGCTCCGGGGCCCGCTGGTCGGGGACCGCGCGCGAGCCACGGCTCCGGGACCCACCGGGAGGCCGAGTGGCGGCGTTCGGGCGTGGGGCGGGACCCCCGCCGACGGCGACGGCGGACTCCTCCTGCTGCTCCGGCTGTTCCTGCTCCTCGGAGCTCTCCGGGTTCCCGACGGCGGGTCGGGCGGCGCTGCCGTCCGCGCGTCGCGGTCCGGGCGCGGGGGCCAGACCCATGACGTCGCGCGCCGACTCGTCGCGCGGCTGGACGGCCCCCCCGGACGCCCCGGGGGTGTAGGTCCAGTGGGCGAGGTGGTCGGAGTGGCCGGTGCGCCACGACATGGCCACGACCCAGCGCCCGTCCTCGCCCTTCCACGCGTCCCACGTGGCGTCGGACGCGTCCTGCCCGCGGCCGGAGAGCACCGCGTTGATCGTCTCGCCGAGCGTGCGCGGGTCGGCGGGTCCCTCCGGCGGCACGTGGTGCGCCCGCCGCGCGATCTCCGCGACCCGGGCCCGCTCGAGCAGCACCGGGTAGGCGAACCGCTCGACGTGCGCGGCCGGGACCCCCGCTCCGGACGCCAGGTCGGCGACCGTCTCCCCGCTGCGGATCCGCGCCTGGATGTCCCGCGGCCGCAGCGGCGACGTCGTCTCGATCTCCATCTGGCCCAGCCGCCGCACGTCGCCCCGCGCGGCGGCCCGGAGCCGCTCGTCGGAGGGGATGGTGAACCGCTCGTGGCGGATCGGATCCTCGAGGATCACCGTCGACGTGTCGTCACCCAGGCCCACGACCCGGAGTTCGCGCATGATCGGCCTCCCCGGTTAGCCCTGCACGTCCCTCGACGACGCTAGGCGAGCGCCTGCCCCGGTCGAGGGAGGCGCGCCGACCGTTCCACCCCGACCGGGTCGAGCTCGGTCACGCGCTGCCGAGCGCGCCCACCACGTGGTCGATGCACTCGGTCAGCTTCGACACGTCGTCCGGGTCGACCGCCGGGAACATGCCGATCCGCAGCTGGTTGCGCCCCAGCTTGCGGTAGGGCTCGGTGTCGACGACCCCGTGCGCGCGGAGGACCTTCGCCACCGCCGCCGCGTCGACCTCGTCGGCGAAGTCGATCGTGCCGACCACCTGGGAGCGGTGCGCGGGCTCGGCCACGAAGGGCGTCGCGTAGCTCGACTTCTCCGCCCACGAGTAGAGCCGGTCGCTCGAGTCCCGGGTCCGCCCGGTCGTCCACGCCATCCCGCCGGAAGAGTTCATCCACTCGACCTGGTCGGCCATCATGATCAGCGTCGCGACGGCGGGCGTGTTGTAGGTCTGGTCCTTGCGCGAGTTGTCGATCGCGGTCGGCAGCGACAGGAACTCCGGGATCCACCGGTCGGTCCCGGCGATCTCGTCGACGCGCTGCAGGGCGGCGGGGCTCATCAGCGCGATCCAGAGGCCGCCGTCGGAGGCGAACCCCTTCTGCGGCGCGAAGTAGTAGACGTCGGCCTGCGACACGTCGACCGGGAGACCGCCCGCCCCCGAGGTCGCGTCGATCGCCACGAGCTTCCCCTCGCTGCCCGCCGGGCGGGCGACCGGCACGGCGACCCCGGTGGAGGTCTCGTTGTGCGCCCAGCCGATGAGGTCGACCGAGTCGTCGGAGCGCGGCTCCGGCGCGGTGCCCGGGTCGCTGGAGACGACGACCGGGTCGGCGAGGAACGGCGCGCCCTTCGCGACGCCGGCGAACTTCGAGGAGAACTCGCCGTAGGTCAGGTGCAGGGAGCGCTCCCGGATCAGGCCGACGGCCGCGGCGTCCCAGAACGCGGTGGACCCGCCGTTGCCGAGGACGACCTCGTAGCCCTCCGGCAGGTCGAACAGCGTGCCGAGGCCCGACCGGATGCGCGCGACCAGGTCCTTCACCGGCTTCTGGCGGTGGGAGGTGCCCATGACGTGTGCCGCGTCGGCCACCGCCTGCAGCTGCTCGGGGCGGACCTTGGAGGGCCCGCACCCGAAGCGTCCGTCGGCGGGGAGGAGCTCGGCCGGGATCGTCACTGATTCAGCGGTCACCGGGGCATCCTCGCAAGCACACCGGCCGGCTGTCCCGACAAATCGCGCCCGCCCCGACCGGGGGAACCGGCCGGTCTGCGATTTGTCCCATCTCTCACGGGGTTCCCGACGACGGCCGCCGCTGCTTACCGTGGCCGGGTGAACGCACCGATCGCGGACCTGCGTGTCGACTACCGCGCCGGCGAACTCGAGGTGAACGATCTCGCGTCGACGTGGCACGAGCAGCTGTCCGCGTGGCTGGGGGAGGCCCGCGAGGCGGGGCTGCCCGACCCGAACGCGATGGTGCTCGCGACGGTCGACGACGAGTACCGGGTGACCAGCCGCACCGTGCTGGCGAAGGACATCGACGCCCGCGGGGTCACGTTCTTCACCAACTACACGTCGGAGAAGTCCCACCAGCTGCGCCAGACGCGGCAGGCGTCGGTGACCTTCCCCTGGTACGGGCTGCAGCGGCAGGCGACCGTGATCGGCACCGTGGAGCTGCTCGGCAAGGAGGAGACCGCCGAGTACTGGGCCGGTCGTCCCCGCACCTCGCAGCTCGGGGCGTGGGCCTCCCCGCAGTCGGCGACCGTGCGCGACCGGCAGACGCTGGAGGACCTCTTCGCGACGGTGGAGGCCCGGTTCGAGGGGCAGGACGTCCCGCCGCCGCCGCACTGGGGCGGGTGGCGCCTGCTCCCGACCCACGTCGAGTTCTGGCAGGGCCGCACCTCCCGCCTGCACGACCGGCTGCGCTTCCGCTTCAACCCCGCCCGCGGCGACTGGGTGGTCGAGCGCCTGGCGCCGTGACGGTCGCGACCCGGCGGTGCGGCGTGATTGTCGGGGGTCGCCGCTAGCCTGCGGGACATGGACGAACTGGTGTTCGACGAGGCCCGGTCGGTGATCGTCGGGTCGACGCTGCGGGCGTTCGCCGCGGACGGACGGCCGACGGCCGAGGTCGAGCGCCTCCTGGTCCACGTCGCGCGGACCGCCTCGACGCAGGACCTCGTGGACGTGGCCCACGACCTCGCGGCGCAGGTGCTGTCCCCGGCCACGTGGGGCGCGTTGTGCGACGAACCGTGGCTGGCGGCCGAGATGGACGCTGCGGCCGCCGCGCCCGCCCCGGTGGAGGTGCGCCTCGTGGTCACGGGAGCGACGCCCGAGCAGGCGCGCCGGCTCGTCGACCGGCCGTTCGAGGCCCTGGGCGAGGCGCTCTCGCACCTCGCCGACCCGGGTGCGGACGCCGAGGCGCACGAGCCTCCGGTCGGGCAGCAGGACGCGCCGCCGGAGCCCGACGAGCCCGGTGGCGTCCGGCACCGTGGCGGCATCGGCGGCCGGGGTCGCGGTCGCCGGTCTTCTCCCGCGTCGTCCGTCCGGGCAGGTCGTCGGGGTGAACCTGCCCGCCGTGCAGCCGGACGGCCCGGCTCCTCGCCGAGCGGGTCGCGGCCGTCGGCGTCCCGACCCGGGAGGCCGGGCAGCCCGGGCGGCGCGAAGCGGTCGCGTCCGACTGCGCCTGCACCGGCCGGTGCCGGTGCTCGCGGGTCGAGGGGACCGGCGCGAGGTCCGGCCGGCGACCCGTCCCGTCCACCACGGCGTCGACGGGCTCCCGGGACGGCGACCGGTCCTCCGGAGGCAGCGCGGCGTGGCTCGGCGCGGGACCGGTTCGGCAGGCCGGTGGTCGTCGGCGGCCGGGGCCCACGCCTGCCGGGTGGTCCCGGAGCGGCGGGATCGCGCAGCCGGGACGGGCCGGACGTCGATCGGTGACATCGCCGCGGGGCGGGGTGTCGGATTCGCTCGTCGTGGGGGGCTCGCACCATGACCACCTGAGATCGGTGCTTACGATCGTTCGGTGAGCGAACGACCACGGCGCGGCCTGCTCGCCGACACGACCCCGCTGAGGACGCCTGCCTTCCGTCGGCTCTGGACGGCCGGTGTGGTGACCGTCGTCGGTGCCCAGCTGACCGTGGTCGCGGTGCCGTTCCAGCTCTACGAGATGACGGGTTCGTCGGCCTGGGTGGGGCTGACCGGTCTGTTCGGCCTGGTCCCCCTCGTGGTGTTCGGCCTCTGGGGCGGCGCGATCGCCGACGCCGTGGACCGCCGGATGCTGCTCGTGGTCTCCGGCGTCGGGATCGCGGTGACCTCGGCGCTGCTCGGGGTGAGCGCCCTGACCCACATCGGGGGGCCGTGGACGGTCCTGGTGATCTTCGCGGTGCAGACCGCGTGCCTCGCGGTGAACCAACCGACCCGGTCCGCCGTCCTGCCACGCATCCTGCCGCTCGACCAGCTGCCCGCGGCCAACACGCTGTGGTTCACCGTCCAGCAGCTGGGGGCCTTCGCCGGCCCGCTGGTCGGCGGGGTCGCCCTGGCGTTCATCGACGTCGGCGTGCTCTACCTCGTCGACACGGTCTGCCTGACCGTCTCGATCTGGGCGGCCTACCGGCTCCCCCGTCTGCCCGTCGCGGACGACGCCGAGGGCGGGCTCCGCGGGGTGCTGCACGCGATCCGGACGAGCGCCGGGCTGCGGTCGGTGGTCGACGGCTTCCGGTACGCCGCGATGTCCAAGGTGCTCCTGGTCAGCTTCCTCGCCGACCTCGTGGCGATGAGCTTCGGGATGCCGCGCGCGGTGTTCCCGGAGGCGGCCGTCGAGACCTACGGCGGTGGGCCCGCCTACGGGCTGCTGTCGGCGTCGATCGCCGGCGGCGCCGCGCTGGGCGGCCTGCTCTCCGGGCGGCTGCACGGCATCGCGCGCCAGGGCGTCGCGGTGACGATCGCGGTGTGCCTGTGGGGGGTCGGCGTCGGCCTGGCCGGCCTCACCTCGATCCTCTGGCTCGCGGTGCTGCTCCTCGCGGCCGCCGGAGCGGCGGACCTGGTCAGCTCGGTGTTCCGGTCGACGATGCTGCAGACCGTCGCCACCGACGAGATGCGCGGCCGGATGCAGGGCGTCTTCGTGGTGGTCGTGGCGGGTGGACCGCGGGTCGCCGATCTGTGGCACGGCTGGGCCGCCGACGCGATCGGGACCGGCCCCGCCACGGCACTCGGTGGAGCTGCCGTCGTCGTCGGGATGCTCGCGGTGGTCCTCGCCTTCCCGGCGTTCTGGCGCTACCGGGCGCCGGTCGCGGGCGCGCCGTCGGACGCTCCGGCGAGCCAGGCGTAGCGGCCGGGGCCGTACCCTCCGCCGGGTGACGACCCCGACCGCGTCCGACCGCTCCGGTACCGCGCTCGTCGGCACCGTCCTCGTCGGCACCGTCCTCGTCGGGTACGCGCTGCTCGCCTACGCCGCGGTCGCGCCGGGGCTGAACGTCGTCGGGGTGCTGCTGGGCGCGGTGCTCACACTCGGCGTCGTCGCCGTCCAGCTCGGGTACGTCAGCCGCCCGGGCGTCCGGCGCAGCCGGGAGGGGACCGCCCTCGCGCTGCTCGCGCTCGCCTGCCTCGTCTACGTACCCGTCGTCGCGCTGAGCGTGGGGTGGATCGGGTTCGCCGGGTTCCTCGCGGGGAGCCTGCTCGTCCTGCTGCCGCCGCGGGCCGGGCTCGCCGGTCTCGCGGTGGTGGTCGTGTCGGTCGGCGTGCTCGTGGCGCTCGCGGGCGCGTCGTGGCTGGCGGTCCTCACCTCCGCCGTCGGCACGCTCGTCACGGGCCTGGTGGTCCACGGCCTGACGCGGCTGTGGGCGCTGACGCCGGTCCGGACGGTGGACCGGGTGGCCGGGGACCCCCTGGTCGAGGGCTCGCCGCCCGAGGCCCCGGTGGTCGCGGAGGACGAGAAGGCGGACGAGGAACCGGAGGAGAAGCCGGCCCCCGAGGAGCCGGGGGAGCCGGACGAGGAGCCGGCGGCCGACCCACCCGACCGGCCGGCGCTGGCCGTCGGGCTGGGCACCGCGCGCGCCGAGCTCGCCGCCGCCGGGGTCGACCTGTCGGTGCTGGGCGAGGACGTGGACCTGCCCGAGGAGGTCGACACCCTGTTCGCGGCGCTCCTGCAGGTCGCGGTCGGGCACGCGGCGCGCCACACGGACGCCACCACGTGCCACGTCACGATCGTCCGCCGCGGCGCCGAGGCCCGGATCGTCGTCACGCACGACGGCGCCACGGACGACCCCGACCCGGAGGACTTCGAGGCCCTCGGTGACCGCTTCGACGCCGCCGACGGGTCGGTGCTCGCCGAACGCGACGGCGGCGAGTTCACCGTGGACGGACGGTTGCCGGTCCCGACCTGACGTCGTGGGAGCGTGGTCGCGTGGCGATCGACGAGGCGGCACGGGCCGCGCGGACCGAGCGGGCGGTGGCCGCGGCGCACGCGCTCGCGGGCGAGCACGGCATCCACGTCGAGGCGCCGGTCGTCCTGCACGACCTCTTCTCCGTCGTCGTGCACCTCGCGCCCGCGCCTGTCGTCATGCGGATTCCGACGGTGCTGCCGCCATCCCGGCAGGCGGATCCGGCGCGCACCCTCGCGGAGCGACGGAACGAGCTCGCGGTCTCCGTCGCGCTGCGCGAGGCCGGGTTCCCGACGACAGGTCCCTCGCCGCTGCTGCCCGCGGTCCCGCTGGAGCGCGACGGCCTCGTCATGACGGCGTGGGAGTTCGTGGAGACGGTGGACGCGGAGCTGGACGATCCGGCCGGCTACGTCGCCGACCTGCACAGGGCGCTCCGCGCGGTCGAGGTGGACCTGCCCTTCCTGGTCTTCTGGGACGACTGGGAGCCCGAGATGCTCGACCTCCTCGTCGGGCACCCCGAGCTGCTGTCCCCGGACGACCTCGCGCTGGCGCGCCGTGAGCACGCGCGGATCGACGCGGTGTTCGGCTCGCCCGAACGGTTCGCGGCGGCCTTCCCGCACGCGGCGATCCAGCCGATCCATGGCGACGCGCCCACGCACAACGTCCTCACGACCACGGACGGACCCGTCGTCACCGACCTCGAGCACGCGTGTCTCGGGCCGATCGAGTGGGACCTGGCGCTGACCGGCCTCGCGTCGGGCTACGACCAGGCCACCGTCCTGCGCGGCGGTCGTCCCGCCGACCGGGAGCTGCTCGCCCTGTGTGAGTCGGCCCGCTGGCTGCAGGTCGTGTGCTGCCTCGGGCTCGCCGACCGGGCGCCGGCGGAGCTGGTGGACGGCATCGTCCCGCTGGTCGGGACGTGGCGAGCTCAGGCGTCGAGCCGCTCCAGCACCTGACGCAGCAGCCGTTCCAGCTCCGTCCGGTCGCTGTCCGGGAGGCCCTCGAACACCCGGTCGGCCTCGGCGGCACGCGCCGCCCGGACCGCGCGGCCCAGCTCCCGGCCCTGGTCGGTGACGACGACGAGGGTGGCGCGGCGGTCGTCGGGATCGGTCTCGCGCTGCACGAGGCCGCGTTCCTCCAGGGCGTCGACCACCTCGGTCGCGCTGCGCGGTGCGATCCCGAGGTGCTTCGCGAGCGCCCCCGGGCGGGCGGACCCGTGGCGCATCAGCACGCCGAGGGCGCGCAACTGGGAGGGGTTCACGTCCCACGGCGCGAGGGTCTCGCGGGAGGTGTGGCGCAGGCGGCGGGCCACGGCCCAGAACAGGTCGCTCACGGAGGTGGGTTCGTCGTGCTCCACGGGAACACCCTAGCGCGGAATGCTGTTGTAGCCTCATCATGAGGTAACCTCAGCAAAGTCCCACGATCCCAGGAGGCGCTTCTTGCCCCGCCCTTCCGAAGTCTCCGCTGAACAGCGTCGCCGCGACCGCGAGCAGGCCAAGCAGGTCTCGCTGCGCCGGATCGCCCGGCTGTTCGCCCCCTACCGCTGGTCCCTGGCCGTCGTCGTCGCCGTGATCGTCGCGTCGTCGATCGTCGGGCTGGCCCAGCCGTTCCTGCTGCGCGAGGTCATCGACGTCGCGCTGCCGCAGCGCGACCTGCGGCTGCTGGTGTGGCTCGTCGTCGGGATGGTCGTGGTCGCCGCCGTGACCGCCGCGTTCGGCGTCGTCCAGACCTGGATCTCCACGAAGATCGGCCAGCGCGTCATGCACACGCTGCGCACCGACGTGTTCTCCCACCTGCAGCGCCTGTCGCTCGGTTTCTTCACCCGCACCCGCACCGGCGAGGTGCAGTCGCGGATCACCAACGACATCGGCGGCATGCAGTCCGTCGTCACCTCCACCGCCACGTCCATCGCCGCCAACCTGACGACGGTGATCGCCTCCGGGGTCGCGATGGTCGCCCTGTCCTGGCAGCTCTCGCTCGTGACGCTGCTGGTGCTGCCCCCGGCCGTGCTGCTCTCGCGGCGCGTCGCCCGGCTGCGGCGCACCATCACCGCGCAGCGCCAGCGCGAGCTCGCCGACCTCAACGTCACCATCGAGGAGGGCCTGTCGATCGACGGCGTCCGCCTCTCCCGCACGCTCGGCACCGGCGACGCGCTCGTCTCCCGGTTCACCGACTCGTCACTGCGCCTCACCGACCTCGAGCTGCGCTCGCAGCTGGCGGGCCGCTGGGTCATGGCGACGATGTCGATCGTCTTCGCGGCGATCCCCGCCCTGATCTACCTCGGCGCCGGGCTGCCGTGGACCGCCGGAGCCCTGTCCATCGGCACGCTCGTCGCGTTCACCTCGCTGCAGGCCGGTGTCTTCCGACCGCTGTCCTCCCTGCTCGACGTCGGGGTGTCGGTGTCGGCCTCGCTGGCGCTGTTCGCCCGCATCTTCGAGTACCAGGACACGCGGATCGAGGTCGAGGAGCCGGAGCACCCGGTGGACCTGCCCACGCCGCGCGGCGACCTCCGGCTGGAGGGCGTCACCTTCACCTACCCCGGCTCCGACCGTCCGGCGCTGGACGACGTCTCGCTCGACATCCCCGCCGGGACCACCCTGGCGCTGGTGGGGGAGACCGGTTCGGGCAAGTCGACGCTCGGCGCGCTGGTCGCCCGCCTGCACGACCCCGACGCCGGCCGCATCACGATCGACGGCGTCGACCTGCGCGACCTGCGCCTGGACGACCTCGCCGCCATCGTCGGCGTCGTCAGCCAGGAGACCTACCTGCTCCACGCGACCGTCATGGACAACCTGCGCTACGCCAAGCCCGACGCGACCGACGAGGAGATCCTCGCCGCCACCCGTGCCGCCCAGGTCCACCACGTGATCGAGGCGCTGTCCGAGGGCTACGACACCGTCGTCGGGCCGCGCGGACACCGCTTCTCCGGTGGTGAGCGCCAGCGCCTGGCCATCGCCCGCACCCTGCTCCGCAACCCGCGGATCCTCGTGCTCGACGAGGCCACCTCGGCGCTCGACACCGCGACCGAACGGGCCGTCCAGGAGGCGTTCGACGCTCTCGCCGTCGGCCGCACCACCCTGACGATCGCCCACCGCCTCTCGACGGTCCGCGACGCCGACCGGATCGCGGTCCTCGACCACGGCCGCGTGATCGAGTCCGGCACCCACACCGACCTCGTGTCGGAGCACGGCCGGTACGCCGAGCTGACGGCGGCGTAGCCGGCCCCTCCTCCATGGCAGGAAAGCGTCGTTGCTGTCAGCCAGTGGCAGGAACGCCGCTCTCCCGGACCGCGCGTCCGTCGAGGACGTCCACCCGACGTCGGGTCCACCGACGTCCGGAGTCGACGGCCGGGCCGCCGCGAGGGTCACGTCAGGCAGCCTCGACCGGCCGCGGGCATGCCTGGTGTGCCCCTCGCGGTCGGCGGCGGCCGGGGAGCCCGTCCCGGTGTCGCCGAGGGTCACGTGAAGCAGGTCGAGAGGCGCGCGGGCCTGCCTGGTGTGCCCCTCGCGGCAGCCCGGACGGCAACCGGTTGCGTGGATCGTCCCGTCCGCCCGGGCGACCCACTACGGTGCCGCCATGGCGCCGAGCGAGTTCGAGATCCGCGCGGGCGGTGCGCACGCGACCGTCACCGGCGTCGGAGCCGGGTTGCGCGCGTTCACCGTCGACGGCGCGCACCACGTCGAGACCTACGACGGCGACCCGCCGATGGGCGCGGGCTGCGTGCTCATCCCGTGGCCCAACCGCACCGCGGGGGCGCGGTTCGACTGGGCCGGCACCACCCACGAGCTCGACGTCACCGAGCCCGCGAACGGCAACGCCATCCACGGCCTCGTCCGCAAGCAGCCGTGGACCGTCGTCGAGCACACCGACGACGGCGTCACCCTGGCGATCGACGTGCCGGCCGCGCACGGCTGGCCGCAGCCGCTGCACGTGGAGACCACCTACGCCGTCGAGCCGGCCGGCCTCACCGTCACCCACGTCCTCACCAACACCGGCGACGCCGACGTGCCCGCCGGGGTCGGGACCCACCCCTACCTGCGCGTCGGCGACCACCCCAGCGGCGACTGCACCCTGCAGGTCCCCACCGCCACCGTGCTCGACGTCGACGACCGGCAGATCCCGACCGGCCCCGCCCGCGACGTCACCGACGAGGAGTCGCTGCGCCGCCCCCGCCGCGTCGCCGACCTCGAGCTCGACACGTGCTTCGGCGTCCGCCCCGGCGTCGCGGGCGTGCTCGCCGAGCTGATGGCGCCCGACGGCACCGGGACCCGCCTCTGGGGCGACCGCAACGTCGGCTGGGTCCAGGCCTTCACCCCCGCCAGCCCGTTCGGGCGGGAGGGCAAGGCCGTGGCGGTCGAGCCGATGACCTGCCCGCCGGACGCCCTCAACTCCGGCACCGACCTCGTCGTCCTGCAGCCCGGGGCGACCTGGACCGTCCGGTGGGGTCTGGAGGCGGTCCGGTGATCGTCTCGGGAGGGGAGGCCCTCGTCGACCTGGTGCCGGTCGAGCCGGGGCACCTGGCGCCGCTCGCCCCGCGCCTCGGCGGCGGGCCCTACAACGTGGCGGTCGGCCTCGGGCGCCTCGAGGTGCCCACCGCGATGCTGACCCGCCTGTCCACCGACGCGTTCGGCGACGCCCTGCTGGAGCGGCTCGTCGACTCCGGGGTGCGGACCGGGCTCGTCCAGCGCGGCGACGAGCCGACCACGCTCGCCGTCGTCACCGTCGACGGGTCCGGCCACGCCCGCTACTCCTTCCACGTCGAGGGCACCGCCGACCGGCTCGTGGCCGATCCCGGCGCGACCGGGGCGACCGCGCTCGCCGTCGGGACCCTCTCCCTGCTGCTGGAGCCGGGCGCCTCGGTGTACACCGAGCTCGCCCGGCGCGCGGCGGCCGAGGGGACGTTCGTCAGCCTCGACCCGAACATCCGTCCGGCCCTGGTCGGCGACGCGCGGGCCGTCCGGGCCCGGCTGGACGCGATCGCGGCCGTCGCGGGGCTGGTCAAGCTCTCCGACGAGGACGCCGCGTGGTGGGGTCGCGAGCCGGAGGACCTGCTCGCGGCGGGCGCCGGCGCGGTGGTCGTCACCCGCGGCGCGGAGGGCCTCCGGGCGTTCACGACGACGGGGGTGGTCGAGGTCCCCGCGGACACCTCCCGACCCGTGGTGGACACGATCGGCGCGGGGGACTCCGTCCACGCCGCGCTGCTGGCGCACCTGCACGACCGCGGCCTGCTCGACCGGTCCGCGGTCGCCGCGATGACGTCCGACGACTGGCACGCCGCCCTCACCTTCGCCGCGCGGGTCGCGGGCTGGACGTGCTCGCGGGCGGGCGCGGAGCCGCCGACCCGGGCCGAGGTGGCAGGAGACGGAGCGACCGGCACGAACCGGGCGTGACCTTTTCCACTGCCGGTGTCCGCGATTCCCGTGCTGCGGTGATCGGCGCGCGAGCGCTACGGTTCGCGCAGCGTACGACGCCCCAACACCCGCGGGAGTTCGCCTCGGGGTGACGCCATCGACGACGCGGGGACCGACCGTCCCCGTCCCGCCGGACCGGCGTCGTCCCCCTCCCGCTCGAGCACGCGTGAGAGGGATGCATTCGATGGCCGACGACGGCGAGAAGCGCACCGCGACCCTGTCCTATCCGGGCGGGGAGCACACGATGGAGATCGTCGAGGCCACCGAGGGCTCGTCCGGGATCCAGCTGGGCAAGCTCCTCGGCGAGACCGGTCTGATCACCCTCGACCCGGGGTTCGTGAACACCGGGTCGTGTCGCTCCGACATCACCTACATCGACGGTGACGCCGGCATCCTGCGCTACCGCGGCTACCCGATCGAGCAGCTGGCGCAGAACTCCACCTTCGTCGAGACCAGCTACCTGCTCATCTACGACGAGCTCCCCACCCAGACCCAGCTCGAGAACTTCACCGACCAGATCCAGCGGCACACGATGCTGCACGAGGACCTGAAGAAGTTCTTCGACGGCTTCCCCGCCGACGCGCACCCGATGCCGGTGCTCTCGTCCGCGGTCTCCGCGCTGTCGACCTTCTACCAGCGGTCGCTGGACCCGTTCGACGAGCCGAACGTCGACCTCTCGACGGTCCGTCTGCTCGCGAAGGTCCCGACGCTCGCGGCCTACGCCTACAAGAACTCCATCGGGCAGCCGTTCCTCTACCCGGACAACAACCTGTCCCTGGTGGAGAACTTCCTGCGCATGACCTTCGGACTGCCGGCCGAGCAGTACGAGGTCGACCCCGAGGTCGCCAAGGCCCTCGACATGCTGTTCATCCTGCACGCCGACCACGAGCAGAACTGCTCGACGTCGACGGTGCGGCTGGTCGGCTCGTCGCAGGCCAACCTGTTCGCCTCGATCTCGGCGGGCATCAACGCGCTGTTCGGCCCGCTGCACGGCGGCGCCAACGCGGCCGTCCTGACGATGCTCGAGAACATCCGCGACAACCACGGCAACACCGACGAATTCGTCAAGAAGGTCAAGAACAAGGAGCCCGGCGTCCGCCTCATGGGCTTCGGGCACCGGGTCTACAAGAACTACGACCCCCGCGCCGCGATCGTGCGCGACACCGCCCGCGGCATCATCGAGAAGCTCGGCGGCGGCGACGAGCTGCTCGACATCGCGACCAAGCTCGAGGACTACGCGCTCAACGACGAGTACTTCGTCGAGCGCAAGCTCTACCCGAACGTCGACTTCTACACCGGCCTGATCTACCAGGCGATGGGCTTCCCGACGGAGATGTTCACCGTCCTGTTCGCCATCGGCCGGCTCCCCGGCTGGATCGCGCACTGGCGGGAGATGATCGAGGACCCGGACACCCGCATCGGCCGCCCGCGCCAGGTCTACACCGGCCCGACCGAGCGCGAGTTCGTCCCGATGGACAAGCGCTAGTCCGCGCCTGCTCCACGTGAGGGGAACCCTCAGCCCATAAGAACGCTCGGATCCTCCCCTCACGCGCCGACCACCGGGCGCGTGAGGGGAACATCTGGTCGCTCTTGTGGCTCGAGGGTTCCCCTCACGCGTGTCCCGGGGGCTTCCCGACGCCGGGTGCGGGTACCTGTCGGGCATGGCTCCCGCGACCTCCACCGCCGTCGTCTGGTTCCGCCGTGACCTGCGGGTCGGCGACCAGCCGACGTTCCTGGCCGCGAAGGAGCGCGCCGACCGGGCGCTCGCGCTGTTCGTGCTCGACCCGAGGCTCCTCGAGCCGGCCGGCCCGCGGCGCACCGCCTTCCTGTACCGCTGCCTGCGGGCGCTCGACGAGCAGCTCGGCGGCCGCCTCCTCGTCGTGAAGGGCGACCCGGCCGACGTCGTCCCGCGGATCGCGCAGGCCGTCGGGGCGGCCTCCGTGCACGTCGCGGCCGACTTCGGCCCCTACGGCCGCGAGCGCGACGAGGCGGTGGAGAAGGCCCTCGGAGACGTCGAGCTCGTCCGCTCCGGCTCCCCGTACCTGACCGAGCCGGGGACGATCACGAAGTCCGACGGCACCCCGTACAAGGTGTTCACCCCGTTCTCCAAGGAGTGGACGAAGCGGGTCCGGGACGCCGCCCCGGCCGACACCGACGCGACGACGTTGACGTGGATGGACCCGTCGGACAAGGACGGCGGCCCGCGCGCGGTGAAGGTCCCCGACGACCCGAAGCTCGACGCCGAGCTCCCCGAGGCGGGGGAGCAGGCGGCGCGGGAGAGCTGGGAGGCGTTCGTCGACGAGCACCTCACCGACTACGACGACACCCGCGACCGCCCGGACAAGCCCGGGACCAGCCGGATGAGCGTGCACCTCAAGTACGGCACGGTGCATCCCCGCACCCTGCTGGCCGACGCCGGGGGCGACGGCAAGGGCGCGACGTCCTACCGCAACGAGCTGTGCTTCCGTGACTTCTACGGCCACGTCCTCTGGTGGTTCCCCCGCAGCGCCCGGGAGAACTTCGACCCGAAGTTCGACTCGATCCCGCTCGACTCGGGGAAGAAGGCCGACGAGAAGTTCGCGGCCTGGCAGGAGGGCCGCACCGGCTTCCCGGCGATCGACGCCGCGATGCGCCAGCTGCAGGGCGAGGCGTGGATGCACAACCGGATGCGGATGGCGGTCGCGTCGTTCCTGGTGAAGGACCTGCACCTGCCGTGGTGGTGGGGCGCGCGACACTTCATGAACCTGCTCGTCGACGGCGACCTCCCCTCCAACCAGCACGGCTGGCAGTGGGCGGCGGGCACCGGCACCGACGCGGCGCCGTACTTCCGCGTGTTCAACCCGGTGACCCAGGGGGAGCGGTTCGACCCGCAGGGCGACTACGTGCGCCGATGGGTCCCGGAGCTCGCCGAGATCGAGGGCAAGAAGGTGCACCAGCCCTGGAAGCTGCCCGACCCGCCGTCGGACTACCCGGAGCCGATCGTGGACCACAAGGCCGAGCGGAACGAGGCCCTGGCCCGGTTCAACGCCCTGTAGCGCTACCGCCCGGTGAACGCCTCGCGCCACGACACGCGCGCGCCGGTGCGGAGCACCGAGCGGGCGTAGATCCGGCCGCCGAGCCAGAGCACGAGGGCGGTGAACGCCGCCGTCAGGACGAACGCGAGCGCGACCTCCCAGAGGGGCACGCCGCCGAGCGCGATCCGCGCCGGCATCACGAGCGGGGTCCACGGCGGGATGAGCGAGAGCACCGTCAGCGCGGTCGACGTCGGCGCCGAGAGCACCAGGTTGAACCCGGCGACGAAGCCGATCAGCACGACGATGGACACCGGGGTCAGCACGCTCTGCGTGTCCTCCTGGCGCGACACCAGGGAGCCGAGCGCGGC
This sequence comes from Actinomycetospora sp. NBRC 106378, assembly GCF_030269685.1. Lineage (GTDB taxonomy): Bacteria > Actinomycetota > Actinomycetes > Mycobacteriales > Pseudonocardiaceae > Actinomycetospora. Next base: position 92,107 of record NZ_BSTT01000001.1, on the reverse strand, counting down.
GTAGACGGTCGCGTACATCGTGAAGCCCAGCAGGTACCAGACCAGCACGGAGACGAGCGTCCCCGTCAGCCCGGCCCCGGCGACCAGCAGCCCCGCCGTGCCCGCCACCCCCAGCCCGACCCCGCCCAGCACGACCAGCTGCAGCAGCCCGACCGCGCCGAGCCCGAGCACCTTGCCCAGCAGCAGCTGCCACGGCCGCACCGTCGCGAGCACGATCTCCACGACGCGGCTGGACTTCTCCTCGACCACGCCCTGGGCGACCATCGCGCCGTAGGTCTGGATGGAGAAGAAGAGCAGGAACGCCCCGAAGGCGCCGAGCCCGATCCGCAGCCCCTGCGCCGGGTCCTCCGGCCGCGCGGCGACGACGACGGGTTCGGCAGCGGCGATCGCGGCGTCGGCGGCGGACGGGTCGGGCAGCAGCTGCTGCTGGGCGAGGAGGGTGGTCGCGACGGTGACGACGGAGCCGGTCGCGCTGCCGAGGGAGGTCTCGACGTCGACGCGCGGGCGGGTCGGTGGGCCGGACAGCGCCGCGTCGGCGTCCCCCGAGGCCACCAGGGCCCGTCCGGCGGCGGCGTCGGACACCGGCAGCACGCGGACGATCCGGCCCTGGTCGTCGGCGGCGGTCCGCAGCGCCGAGGTGATGCCCAGGGTCTCGGGGGCGACGGCCACCGTCGTCGAGCCGGAGTCGCCGGCCGAGCTCAGCGAGCCGACGAACAGCGAGTAGCCGACGAGGATCAGCAGGATCACGGCCGTCGAGATCACGAACGCCCGACCGCGGACCCGCGCCAGGAACTCGCGCCGGGTGATGAGCAGGACCGTCCTCACGCCACCACCCCCTCGCCGACCGCCTCGCGGAACAGCTCGGTCAGCGACGGCCGCCGGTGCGTGAACTCGTGGACCGGGCCGGTGGCGAGGGCCGCCCGCAACAGCGCCTGGTCGTCGGCACCGGCCGCGAGGGTGACCACCGTGCGCTCGTGCTCGGCCCGGCTCGCGCTCACCCCCGGCACGTCGTCGGTCCAGCCCGCGGGGGCGTCGGGGGCATGGACGACGACGGTCGAGGCGCCCGTCCCGTCGCCCGCGCGCAGCTCGTCCACCCGTCCCTGCGCCACCATCGACCCGTCCCGGACGATCCCGACGCGGTCGCACAGCCGCTCCACGAGGTCGAGCTGGTGGGAGGAGAACACGACCGGCGCGCCCGCGTCGCAGCGCTCCCGCAGCACCGTGCTCATCACGTCGACGGCCACCGGGTCGAGGCCGGAGAACGGTTCGTCGAGCACGAGGACGTCCGGCTCGTGGACCAGGGCCGCCGCGAGCTGCACCCGCTGCTGGTTGCCGAGGCTCAGCTTCTGCACCTCCTCGCCGGCGCGCTCCGCCACCCCGAGCCGCGCGGTCCAGCGCGCCGCCGCGGCCTTCGCGTCGCCGGCACTCATCCCGTGCAGCTCGGCGAGGTAGCGCAGCTGCTCGCCCACCGCCATCTTCGGGTACAGGCCGCGTTCCTCGGGCATGTAGCCGATCCGCCGCCGGCGGGCCGCGTCGATCGGCCGGCCCTCCAGCCGGACCTCACCGGCGTCGGCCGCGAGCACCCCGAGGACGATCCGCATCGTCGTCGTCTTGCCCGCGCCGTTCGCCCCGACGAAGCCGAACAGCTCGCCCGGGCGGACCGAGAACGTCATGTCCTGCAGCGCCCGGACCGTCCCGTACCGCTTCGACACGCCGTCGATCTCGAGCACGCGATCACTGTCCCGTCCGCCCGACGGGCTGTCCAACCGGGAACGCTCCACCCGATCGTGATCAGGTCGAACCCGGCCGGGTCCTGGAACGACCACCCGCCGTCGGCCAGCATGATCCCGGGTCTCGTGGGGCGGGGGTGGGGGATGCGGCTGCTGGTCGTGCTCGTCGTGACCGTCGCCCTGCTCGCCGCGGCCGCCCCGCTCGCGATCACCCAGGCGCCACGGCTGCACTCGCCGGTGCTCGCGCTCGTGGCGTTCGGGGTCGCGGGGCTCGCGCTGCTCGCGGGTATCGCCCTGCTCGTCCGCGCCGCCGTGCTGCTGCGCCGCGCCGCCCCCGACGGCCGGTCGGTGCGGGACGACCAGCCGCCCGCCGACGAGTCGGTCACCGAGCCGCGGGCCGACGCGGGTTCCGACCACATCGTGCTCGTGACGACGGCGGGCCGCCTCGCCGTCTCCGTGCCGATGACGGTGACGCCGCCGCGCCACGCGCGCGCCGAGGGCGATACCGATCAGGGCTCCGACCAGGAACCGGTCACCGTCGGCCACTCCGGTGGTGGCGCCGAGTCCCAGAGCCAGGCCCAGGCGAGCACCGGCCCGGACCCGGTCGAGGACGCCGTCGCCGACCCGTCGGCGGAGCGCTCCGCGGCGTTCGCCTCCCGGTACACGACCACCCGTTCCCGCCGGTAGTCCGGACCCTCGTACGCGTCGAGAGCGGGCAGGGCGCGCGCGGGGTCGGTGAGCGTGACGACGTGCCCGTGCACCGTCCCCGGGCCCGCCACGAGCGCGGGGTAGCCCAGCCCGGTGTCGTAGACCTGCCCGGTCCCGACGGCGGGTGTGCTCGCCCGGGCGGCCGGCGCGAGCCGCCACCATGCGGACGCCCCGGGCTGCAGGGTGCCGTAGACGAAGACCCGGTCGGGCCAGGAACGCGGGTCGGGGCAGCCCGCGGGGACCACGGTCGCGGCGTCGGACGGCACCGGCGCCGGGACGCCCGTGAGGCGGCGCGCCGCCGCCTGGGTCACGTCGCGGATCCGCACCGGGGCGCCGTCGACGAGCAGCGGCGACCGGTCGGTGCGGGGGTCCTCCCCGGGCCGTCGCGGGGCGGGCCAGTACCCGAGCACCGGGTCGAGCCGGACCCCCCGCTCGTCGTGCACCGTGGCCCCGTGCAGCCAGGCCAGGTCGTACCGGCTGCCCCGGCCCTCGCACCGGTCGAGCACGGCGACCTGCTCCGGGGTGGCGAGCCAGACGTGGTGGGTCTCGTCACGTGGCAGGAAAGCGTCGTTGCTGTCACGAGGTGACAGCAACGACGCTTTCCTGCCACGGGGGGAGAACAGCGTGGCGGGACGGGCGTCGTCGCGGACGCGGAGGCCCGCGGCCCACACCGCGGCCATCCCCGACACCGTGACGCGCAGCGCCACCACCGGGCCGGGCAGCCCGAGCTCGCGGCGCAGCCACGTGATCTTCGACGGGCAGGAGTTCGACCCGTAGGCCAGGACCGGCACGCGCCCGGCGAGCGGGACCCGCACGAGGTCGTCGATCGCGGTGGCGCCGACGCGCCAGCCGCCGCGGCAGCGGTCGTCGGGAACCAGCTCGTGGGTCAGGCCGTCGTCGTGCAGGAACGAGAAACCCGGCGCGACCCCGGGATAGGGGTCGGCCGGGTACTCGTCGTCCGGGACGGCGGCTATTCCTTCGCCGCCTTCCACTCCTCGAGATGCGGCGACTCGTCGCCGATCTTCGTGTGGTCCCCGTGCCCGGTGCGGACGATCGTCTCGCCGGGCAGTGCGAACAGCTTGCGCTCGATCGACTCGAGGATGACCCCGTAGTCGGAGTACGACCGCCCGGTGGCTCCCGGCCCGCCCTGGAACAGGGTGTCGCCGGTGAAGACGACGCCGAGGTCGGGCGCGTAGAAGCACGTCGAACCCGGTGAGTGCCCGGGCGTGTGGATCATCTTCAGGTCGATCCCGGCGATCGTGAAGGTCTCGCCGTCCTCGATCCGACCGTCCGGCTCGAGGTCGGGGTGGGTCAGGTCCCACACCACCCGGTCCTCGGGGTTGAGCAGGATCGGCGCGTCGAGCGCCTTCGACAGCGCCGGGGCGGCGTTGACGTGGTCGTTGTGCGAGTGCGTGCACAGGATCGCGGTGACGTTGCGGTCGCCGACGGCCTTCCGGATGGCCTGCGCGTCGTGGGCCGCGTCGATGACGACGACCTCGCTGGAGTCGCCGAGGATCCAGACGTTGTTGTCGACGTCCCAGGACCCGCCGTCGAGCTCGAACTTCCCGGACGTCACGACGTTCTCGATCGGCCCGCCGTCGTTGACGCCGGTGCCGACCGTGTCCCCGTAGCCGACCATCAGAGGATCACCACCGAACGCAGCACGTCGCCGTGGTGCATCTTCTCGAAGGACGACTCGACGTCGTCGAGCGAGACGCGCTCGGTGACGAACTTGTCGAGCGGGAAGCGGCCCTGCAGGGCCAGGTCGACCAGCATCGGGAAGTCCCGGCTGGGCAGGCAGTCGCCGTACCAGGACGAGCGCAGCGACCCGCCGTGGGAGAAGAACGGCTGGAAGTCGGCCTCGAGCTTCATGTCCGGCGACGGGACGCCGACGAGCACGAGCCGCCCGGCGAGGTCGCGCGCCTCGAAGGCCTGCTTCCAGGTGGCCGGGATGCCGACCGCGTCGATGACGACGTCGGCGCCGAAGCCGTCGGTGAGGTCGCGGATGCCCTGCACCGGGTCGGTGTTCTTGGCGTTGATCGTGTGGGTGGCGCCGAAGCCCTTGGCCCACTCGAGCTTCCGGTCCTCGGTGTCCACCGCGATGATCGTGGTGGCGCCGGCCAGGGCCGCGCCCGCGATCGCCGCGTCGCCCACGCCACCGCAGCCGATGACGGCCACGGTCTCGCCGCGCTTGACCTCACCGGTGTTGATGGCCGCACCGGCGCCGGCCATGATCCCGCAGCCGATCAGTCCGGCCTCGGCCGGATCGATCTCCGGGTTGACCTTGGTGCACTGCCCGGAGTGGACCAGGGTCTTCTCCGCGAACGCCCCGATACCCAGGGCCGGCTTGAGCTCCTCGCCGGTGTCCTTGAGCGTCATCGCCTGGGCGGCGTTGTGGGTGTCGAAGCAGAGGTGGTGCTTGCCCTTGCGACAGGCCCGGCACACCCCGCAGACGGCGCGCCAGTTGAGGATGACGTAGTCGCCGACCTCGAGACCGGTGACGCCCTCGCCGAGCGCCTCGACCGTGCCCGCGGCCTCGTGGCCGAGCAGGAACGGGTACGCGTCCTCGATGTTCCCCTCGCGGTAGTGCAGGTCGGTGTGGCAGACCCCGCACGCCGCGATCGCGACCACGGCCTCACCCGGACCCGGATCCGGCACCACGATCGTCTCGACGGTGACCGGCTTGCCCTTCTCCCGGGACACGACTCCCCGGACCTCCTGCGGCATGTTCGCCCTCCACGTCGTCGTCGGTGCATGCGCTCATGCGCAGGGTTCCACGTGACGGGGGCGACTACGCAACCGCCGCACGGCGCCCTCTCCGGCGGGAGAGGGCGCCGCGGGAGGGTCACACGTGCAGGATCAGGCCCGAACCCTGGCCGCCGCCGCCGCACAGACCGGCCGCGCCGATGCCGCCGCCCCGACGCTTGAGCTCGTGGGCGAGGTGGATCGCGATCCGGGCGCCGGACATGCCGACCGGGTGGCCGAGCGAGATCGCGCCGCCGTCGGGGTTGACCCGGGCGGGGTCGACGCCGAGCTCCTGGGTGGACTGCAGGGCCACCGCGGCGAACGCCTCGTTCAGCTCGAGCATCTCCAGCTGGTCGGGCTTGAGGCCCTCGCGCTCGAGCGCCTTGAAGATGGCCCGGGAGGGCTGGGAGAGCAGCGAGTTGTCCGGGCCCGCGACCCAGCCGTGGTGGCCGATGCGGGCGAGGACCTCGAGGCCGAGCTCCTTCGCCTTCTTCTCCGACATGATCACCGCGGCGGCGGCACCGTCGGAGATCTGGGAGGAGGTGCCCGCGGTGATGGCGCCCTCCTTGTCGAACGCCGGACGCAGCTTGCCCAGGCCCTCGGCGGTGGTGTCGCCGCGGACGCCCTCGTCCTCGGTGACGACGACGGGGTCGCCCTTGCGCTGCGGCACGGAGACCGGGGCGAGCTCGGCGTCGAACCGGCCGTTCTTCGCCGCGTCGGCCGCGCGCTGGTGCGAGGACGCCGCGAACTCGTCCATCGCCTCGCGGGTGAGGCCGATCGCCTTCGAGTAGCGCTCGGTCGAGGCGCCCATCGACTCCTGGTCGTACACGTCGGTGAGGGCGTCGAACTCGGTGGCGTCGAGGATCTTCCCGCCGCCGTACTTGTAGCCGCGGCGGGCCTTCGGCAGCAGGTACGGCGCGGCGGTCATGGACTCCATGCCGCCCGCGACGACCACGTCGTAGTCGCCCGCCTGGATCATCTGGTCGGCGATGGCGATCGCGTCGAGGCCCGACAGACAGACCTTGTTCAGCGTGAACGACGGCACCGACATGGGGATGCCGGCGTCGGTGCCCGCCTTGCGCGCCGGGTTCTGGCCCGCGCCGGCCTGGATGACCTGACCCATGATCAGGTACTCGACCTGGTCGCCGGAGATGCCGGCCTGCTCGAGGGCCTTCTGGATCGCGGTGGTGCCGAGCTGCTGCGCGGTCAGATCGGCGTAGGCCCCGGAGAGCTTGCCGATCGGCGTGCGGGCGCCGGAGACGATGACGGAGCCGGGCATGGACGTCCTCCTGGAGGTAGGCGGGGGTCTGCGAGCACGACGTCGGGCGAGGACCGCGACGACCGCCGGAGTCCTCGAACCTACCCGTGTCGGTGCCCACACCCCAGGGCCGAACATGCACCCGAGGAGCGGCACCGGACACGGGGATCGGTTCAGTCGGAGGCTTCCTCCCCGGTGACCCCCGAGTAGCGCGCGACTTCCGCCATCAGCGGCGGCCACTCCTCGCGCAGCGCCTGGTTGCCCATGAACAGGCCGAGGTGGCCGCCGGGGGCGGTGCGCTTCCAGACCTGGTCCGCGGGCGTCGACACCGCGTCGGCGGCCCGGAACACCTGGACCGGCGGGGTGATGTGGTCGGTCGCGCCGCCGAGCAGGAACAGCGGGCAGGACAGGTCGGCCATCGACAGCCGCTTCCCGCCGACCTCCAGGCGGCCCTCGATGAGCTCGTTGCCCGAGAACAGGTGCTCGACGAGCCAGAGGTAGAACGTGCCCGGGACGTCCTGGGTGTGCTTGAACCAGTCCTCGAAGGCCTGGTAGCGCGCGATCGCGGCCGGGTCGTCGAGGTGGCGGAGCAGGTCGACGTGCTTGGCGATCTCGGCGTCCGGGCTCATCGCGATGAAGCCGTTGAGCACGAACTGCCCGGGCATGTTGCCCCGGCCCATCGCGACCATCGTCCGGTACGGGATCTTGCCGTAGCGCCGCGTCATCACGCGCGACGAGGCGCCGATGGCGGTGTCGCCGGCGTGGAAGTCGATGGGGGCGCCGGCGAGCGTCAGGGTGTTGACGCGCTCGGGGTGCACGCAGGCGTAGATCGTGGACAGCCAGCCGCCCTGGCAGTCGCCCACGAGGTTCACCGTGGTGTGGCCGGTGCCCTCGAGCGCGGTGTCCACGGCGCGGTCGACCACCGCGACGTAGTCCTCGATCGTCGTGCCCTTCGTGGCCTGCGTGGCGCCGACCCAGTCCAGGGTGAACGCGCGGGTCAGACCGGCCTTGCGGATGACCTGCATCTGCGACTGGGTGGGCTGGAAGTCGACGATGCACGAGTCGTGCCCGGCCTGCGGCGGGAGCACGAGCGTGGGCACGACGTCGTCGGTCGCGCCGTCGGTGAAGTCGCGCAGCCGCGCGATCGGGGTCTCCCAGACGATGCGGTGCTCGGTCGACCAGGTCGGCCGACGGCGGCCCAGCACGTGACCCCACCAGCGGACGGCGTCGTAGACGGTGCGGTGCGGGGTCGCGGCCTGGGCGAGCGCGCGCGTGGTGACGTACGCGCCGCCCTCGACGAGGGCGGTGGTCGCCTTGCGCAGCGTCTCGCCGCGGAAGGTCCGCAGGTAGGCCGCGGGGTCGACCGGGTCGATGGCCGGCGCGTCCGGGGCCTCGGTGGCACCGTCGGTCACGGCCGAGCGGTCACTGGTCACGGTCATGGCGGGATTCCTCCTCGGGCAGCCCGTGACAGGCGACGGCACCGGGCTGCTCGGCGAACCGTAAGTCCGCTAGGCATAGTTCGCAAACACTCGCTCGGGGCATGCGGACGCGTGCGCTGCGACGATCGGCCGGACCCCGTCACGGGTGTGTCGCGGAACGCATAGATACGTGTGACCGCCGACACCAACGGGCACGTCACCGCTCGGTGGGAGCCGCACCAGATGCGGACGACGACGGGCGAAGGGTGTCGTGATGGCGGACATGACCGGACAGGTCGCCGTGGTGACCGGTGGCGCGCGCGGGATCGGCAAGGCGATCTCGGAACGGCTCGCGAACCGGGGGTGCAAGGTCGCGGTGGGCTACTCCAGCGGGCGGGACACGGCCGCCGAGCTCGCCGAGAAGTACCCGGGCATGACGATCCACCAGGGCAACATCGGCAGCCGCGAGGACTGCGAGCGGGTGGTGCAGGAGGTCTACGACCAGCACGGTCGGATCGACGTCCTCGTCAACAACGCCGGCATCACCGCCGACAAGATGCTGCACAAGATGACCGTCGAGGACTGGGACAAGGTCATCCAGGTCAACCTGTCGGGCACCTTCTACATGTCCCACCTGGTCTTCCAGCACATGCGGGAGCGGGGGAGCGGCCGGATCGTGTCGATCTCCTCGGTCATCGGGGAGCGGGGCAACGCCGGGCAGGCCAACTACGCCGCGACCAAGTCGGGCCTCTTCGGCCTGACGATGTCGCTCGCCTCCGAGGGGGCGAAGAAGGGCGTCACCGCCAACTGCGTGGCGCCCGGCTACATCGAGACCGACATGGTGGCCGGGGTCCCGGAGTCCGCCCTGGAGAAGATCGTGGCGCAGGTCCCGGTCGGCCGGCTCGGCCAGCCCGACGAGGTGGCCCGGGTGGTCGAGTTCCTCGCCGATCCCGACTCCGGCTACATCACCGGGCAGGTCTACTCGGTCAACGGCGGGCTCTTCATGTCCTCCTGAGCGAGCCCGGAGGTCAGCCCGAACGTCACCGCCAGCTCGTCGCAGATCTCGCCGAGCGCGACGGTGGCCGCCCGGCACACGCCGGGGAAGGTGATGAAGCCGTGGATCGCGCGCGCGTGGTCGGAGTGCCGGACCGGCACCCCGGCCGCGCGCAGCCGCTGCGCGTAGGCCACCCCGTCGTCGTGCAGCGGGTCGACCTGCGCCGTGAGGACGAGGGCCCGGGGCAGCCCGGTGTGGTCGGGAGCGAGCAGCGGGGAGCACAGCGGGTCGGTGGCGTCGCCGTCCGCCCCGAGGTAGTTGGCCCGGAAGACGTCCATGTCGGCCTTGGTGAGCAGTGGCCCGCGCTCGTAGGCCGCCGTCGACGGCGCGTCGAGCGTCAGGTCGACGACGGGGTAGATGAGGATCTGGGCGTCCACGGCCGGACCGGCCTCGCGCGCCATCATCGCGACCACCGCGGCGAGGTTGCCGCCCGCGCTGTCGCCCATCACCGCGACGCGGTCCGCCCGGCCGCCGAGCGCCTCGGCGTGGCGCACGGCCCAGACCAGCGCCGCGTACCCGTCGTCGCGACCGGCCGGGTAGGGGTGCTCCGGGGCCAGCCGGTAGTCCACCGACACCACGAGCGCGCCGACGCGGGCGGCGACCCAGGCGCACAGCCAGTCGGACTGGTCGAGGTTCCCGAGCGAGCCGCCCCCGCCGTGGTAGTTGAGGACGATCGGGAGCCCGTCCTCGCGGCGGCGTCCCCCGGGCAGCGGGCCGTGCGGCCGGTAGACCCGCAGCGTGGTCGGGGCCGCGTCGTCCCCGGTGGCCCCTGTCATGCCGGTGAGGTCCACCCGCAGGTCGGTCAGCGACACGTCGGAGGGCATCGGCCCGAACACCCGCGAGGTGACGACGTTGTGCGAGAGCCGCCGGCTGCGCGCCCGGGCGAGGTCCTCGGCGCTCATCCGACTGATGGCGATGACCCCCGCCCGGTCGGTGAACCAGGTGAACACCCGGGTGCGCACGTCGATGTCGACCGTCATGACGCGCCTCCTGTCGCCGCTCCGCGATCCCCGTGATGTGACCGTGTCGCCGTGTGCCCCGTCCGGCGGTCGACACGGACATCGTTGCTCCGTTCGAGAATGTGACATCGATCATGGCGCCCTCCTGAGGGCCTCGCCAGCGCGGAGGCACCCCCGATCGGGGTCCCTCGGTGACCGGTCCGCCCACGTCGCGCGTCTGAGCGGGTGACGGCGCGTCGCCGCGGCGACATGCGGTCACCTCCCGACGAGCGGCGGGCCGTCGTGACCCGTGTCGCGGTCACCGGTTCTGTCCGGTCTGCCTGCTATGGTCTGAGCCGAACGAGGGGGAGTAGCTCCCAACACCGCGATCGACACACTGATCGCCGCCGCCGGACCCGTCCGGGGCGTGCATCCGGTCGCGGCGGCCACCGGTCCGTTGCGGTGGCGGGCGAGACCTTCGGTTCCGATCCGTTGCACGCACGGGTCGGGCCGGAGACGTGGTTCTCGGCCCGGCCAACCGGACGAGAGGACCCTCGTGGACCCCATCGTGGCCACCTTCCTGGCCGCCACGGCCGTCAGCTTCGCCGTCATCTTCGTGGCGGAGCTCGGCGACAAGTCCCAGCTGATGGCGCTGACGTTCGCCACCCGCTACAAGGCCTTGCCGGTCCTGATCGGCATCACGGTCGCCACGGCGGTGGTGCACGCCGTGTCCGTCGGCGTCGGTTACCTGCTCGGCGCCGCGCTCCCCACCTTCTGGATCAGCCTCGTCGCGGCGGTCGCCTTCATCGGGTTCGGCCTCTGGACGCTGCGCGGCGACGAGCTCACCGCCGACGAGGAGGACAAGGCGGCCCGCTCCAGCGGTTCCGCCGTCGTCGCCGCCTCGGTCGCGTTCTTCCTCGCCGAGCTCGGCGACAAGACCATGCTCGCCACCATCACCCTCGCCACCCAGTACCAGGGCTGGGGTGGCGTCGTCGGGGTGTGGCTCGGCTCCACCGTCGGCATGGTGATCGCCGACGGCCTCGCCATCGTGGTCGGTCGGCTGCTGGGCAAGAAGCTCCCCGAGAAGGCCATCAAGGTCGGTGCGGCCGTGCTGTTCTTCGTGTTCGGCGTCTGGCTCGCCGCCGAGGCGTTCCTGACGCGCTGACCGGGCGCGGGGCTCAGGAGCCGGAGGCCAGCGACGACGCCGCTGCGCGGCTGGTGGCGATGACGGCGTCGTCGAAGTACACCGAGCCCTCGTCGTCGATGTCCGAGGACCGGTAGAGGCCGGTCTTGAGGTAGGACACCTCGTCGGGGTAGAGCGTCCCGCCGCGCGGCCGGTAGTCCGAGACCACCTCGCGGCCGTCCTGGACGACGTCGACGCTGCCCTCGTCGGGGTCGTCGGAGAAGTGCACCTGCAGGACCAGGTCGGTGCGGGTGCCGGCGCGGGCGGGCCCGATGTCCCGGGACCAGTGCTTCCCGATGCCCTCCCCGCCGTCGAGCACGAAGCGGCCGCCGCGGACCTGGACCGAGAGCGGCGGGCTGCCGTCCCCCGAGTTCTTCCACTGGGCGATGACCTGCCACTCCGAGGTGTCCACCGGGAACCCGGACGGCAGGTACACCGCGAAGCCGAACCAGTACTCGTCGCCCGGCCGGAAGCTGCGGAACGCGGGCTCGAGCTCGGAGCGGGTGCCGCCGCCCGGCACCGTGAACTCCACGGCGGTGCGGCCCGGGACGTCCGGCGAGTCGACCGCCCGCGGGTCGTCGGCGTCGTCGGTGTTCCAGGGGGTCACGCGGTAGGAGTCGAGGACCGACGTCGCGTCGGTGCCCGTGCGCCACACCACGCCGTCACCGGTCGGCCCCGACGACGGGCCGCGGCCGGACGAGGACGTCGGCCCGGCGCACCCGGCCAGGACGGCGAGTGCGAGCACGGTCCCGACGGCGAGCCGCCGCGCGCGGTTCCCGGGGAGGCTCACGTCGTCGAGCCTACGGAGGCGCGGGTGATGTGCCGGTCGCGTGCCCGTGCGGTCCCGGTCAGGCGCCGCCGGTGAGCCGCAGCCGCACCGAGCGCTCCACGAGGATCGGCAGGAACGAGCGGACGCGGGCGCCGGAGAGCCGGTCGCAGGCCTCGCTCACGGCGCCGCGCACGGTGTCCGGCGCGACGCCCTCGGCGGTCCAGCGGGCGACCAGTCGCTCCCGGGTCTCCTCGAGGACGGCGTCGTCGCGGGTGGTGGGGGTGGCCTCCGGCATTCCCGTATTCAACGACCGGGGACCGGCTGGGCACCAGGGATCGACGGGTTGCTCACAACCGCCTCCCGGACCGGCGGGGGCAGCAGGTCGGCCCGGACCGGTCCACCCGCCGCGAGGACCGCTCCGACCGGGTAGGCGCGGGCGGCCGCGGGCAGCGGGCCCTCGTCCCCGGACAGGAGGACGGACACCCCGGCCGGGTCCGCATCGGGCCGGGCGTCGAGCCCGAGGCGGCGCAGCGCCTGGCCCGCGACCGCGCCCGCGCTGTCAAAGAGCCGCACCCCGGGCAGCGCCGCGGCGATCGCGTCCGACACGAGCGGGTAGTGCGTGCAGCCCAGCACCACCCCGGTCACGTCCGGCGGCGTCCGGGCCGCGCCGGCCGCCACGGCGCCGGCGATCGCGTCGGGGTCGGCGGTCTCCACCGCCCGCGCGAGCCCCGGGCACGGCACCGCGGTCGCCTGGCCCGGTGCGGCGAACAGCGCGACCAGGTCGGCCTGGTAGGCGCTCGCGCTGGTCGCCTCCGTGGCCCAGACCCCGAACGGCGTGCCGGTCGCGGCCGCCGGCTTGATCGCCGGCACGGTCCCGACGACGGGTCGGCGCGGCTCGAGCTCGGCCCGCAGCGGCACCAGGGCGTTGACGCTCGCGGTGTTGCACGGCACCACGACCGCGTCGGCACCCCGCGCGACCGCGAGCCGCGCGGCGGAGAGCACGCGCTCGACGATCCACTCGCCCGGCCGCGAGCCCCAGGGCATGCCCTCGGGGTCCATCAGCAGGTCGAGGTGCGCGTCCGGACGGAGGTGGCGCAGCCACCCCGCCGTCGGGAGCATGCCGAGACCGGAGTCGATGAGCGCGATGCGCACGCCAGGGAGACGGAGCGGAGCAGAGCTCGACCCAGCCACGCCCCGAGGGTAGCGGGGCGCTACACCATCGCCGCGCTGCCCACCTCCGGGTGCGAGCGGAAGAACTCGACCATGGGCCCGACGTGGTCGGCGAAGGACGGGCAGGAGACGCCGACCTCGGCGAGCAGCGCGGTGGTGGCCGCGGTGTCGTAGAGCGTCGGGTGGGTGAGGTAGTCCAGGGTCGACGACGGCACCCGGAACAGCCGTCCCACGCCGGGCACGTGGTCGATGGAGAAGGCGGCGAGCGCGGTGGGCATGGGCACCGCCCGCAGCCGCCGGCCGCCCGCCGCGGCGAACGCCTCGGCCATCTCCGTGACGGTCGGCGGGTCGGGCTGGGCCAGGGCGACGGTGCGACCGACGGCGGCGTCGTGCCCGGCGAGGGCCGCGATCCCGTCGACCACGAAGTCCGACGGCACGAGGTTGAACGCCACCCGGTCCGCGCCGCGCGGCAGCGGCATGAGGGCGGTCGAGCCCTGGCGCAGCAGCAGTTGGAGCACGTAGTAGGGGCCGTCGAACTTCTGCGTCCGCCCGGTCGTGGAGTCGCCGACCACCACCGACGGGCGGTAGATCGTCACCGGCAGGCCGGCGTCCCGGGCCTTCGCGACGACGCGCTCCGCCTCGTGCTTGGTGTGTTCGTAGTGGTTGGCGAACGGCTGCCCGAGCTCGAGGTCGTCCTCGTAGAACAGCCCGTCGTACCGCCCGGAGACGTAGCAGGTCGAGACGTACTGGAGCCGGCGCAGCCCGGCGCCCGCGGCGGCGCGCCACGCCAGGTCGACCACGTGCCGGGTGCCGTCGACGTTGACCGTCCAGGCGATCCCCGGCGCGACGGAGAGGTCGTACACGGCCGCCAGGTGGAAGATCTCGAGCTGCTCTCCGAGGAGTCGCTCGGTGACCGCGGGGTCGAGGCCGAGACCCGCCGTCGTGATGTCCCCGACGACGAGGTCGGTGCGGCCCGCGAGGGACGGCTCGGCCCGCTCGATCTCGGCGAGCGCCTCCCGGGCCCGGCCCAGCCACCGCTGCTGCACCAGCGCGACGGCGCGCGCCTCCGGGTCACGGCGCAGCGTGCGCGGCAGCAACGCGGACCCGAGGAATCCGGGGAACCCGGTGAACAGCACGGCACTCACGGCGGGCCTCCTGCACGACGGTGGGAGTCGGGAGACTATCCGGTACCTGCCGTACCGCCCGGTGAACCGCGGCACAGGTGTCAGCCGGGCGTGAGGGGGGCATCTCCGCACGGAGAACGACGTCGCGCACCGCTGCCGGCGTGACGACGTGGTGGAGAGGTGCGTGATGGCGGAGCGGATCGTCGTGGTGGGTGCGGGGTTCGCCGGGCTGGAGACGGTGAAACGCCTGGAGAAGGTGTTGCGCACCGAGATCACGAACGGCTCGATCGAGGTCGTCCTGGTCGCGCCCAACGACTACATGCTCTACCTGCCGCTGCTGCCGCAGGTCGCGTCGGGCGTCATCACCGCGCAGTCGGTGACGGTGCCGCTGCCGCGCGCGGTGAAGCGGGCGCACCGGCTGCCGGGCACGGTCGTCGGCGTGGACCTGGACCGGAAGTGCTGCGTGGTCCGCAAGATCTCCGGTGAGGAGGTCGAGCTGTCCTACGACCGACTCGTGCTCGCGCCGGGCAGCGTCACCCGGCAGTTCGACATCCCGGGCCTCGAGGAGCACGCCCTGGGGATGAAGAACCTCGCCCAGGCCGCCTACCTGCGCGACCACGTGCTGGCCCAGCTCGAACTCGCCAACGCGGCCACCGACGACGCCGAGCGCGCGGCGCGCTGCCGCTTCGTGGTGGTCGGCGGCGGCTACGCCGGCACCGAGACCGCGGCCTGCCTCCAGCTGCTGTGCGAGGCGGCGCTCAAGCGGTTCCCGCGCCTCGATCCCGGGATGGTGCGCTGGACGCTCGTCGACATCGCGCCGCGGCTGATGCCGGAGCTCGGGAAGAAGCTCGGCGAGCAGGCGCTCGACATCCTGCGGCGTCGCGGGGTGGAGATCAAGCTCGAGACCGGCATCAAGGAGGTCACCGACGAGGCGGTCACCTTCAGCGACGGCGAGGTGGTGCCCTGCCGCACGCTGGTCTGGACCGCCGGCGTCACCTCCAGCCCGCTGGTGAAGAACCTCGACGTCGAGCTCGTGCGCGGGCGGCTCAAGGTCGGGGCCGACCTGCAGGTCGAGGGACACCCGGGCGTGTTCGCCCTGGGCGACTCGGCCGCCGTGCCCGACCTGACCCAGGACGACCCCGACGCGATCTGCCCGCCGACCGCCCAGCACGCGACGCGCATGGCGAGCACGGCGGCCGACAACGTCGTCGCGTCCCTGCGCGGCGAGCCGCTCAGGCAGTACAAGCACCACGACCTCGGCCTGGTGGTGGACCTCGGCGGCTCGCAGGCCGTGGCGCACCCGCTGAACCTGGAGCTCAAGGGCGCCCCCGCGCAGGCGGTCACCCGCGGCTACCACCTGTTCGCGTTGCCGCTCATGCGGACGCGGGCCCGGGTCGTGGCCAACTGGATCCTGCACCTGTTCGGCGGCGACGACTTCATCCGCATCGGGTTCCTGGCCGACCGCCGGGCGACCGTGGACGAGTTCGAGGGCACCACGTCCTACCTGTCGCGCGACGAGATCCGCGCCCGGGCGTCCTGATCGCCGCGGTGCCGATGCCCCACCTCGACGACGTCGTCGCCCCCGACGGCACCCGGATCCGCTGGTGGGACAACGGGTGCGTCGGGCGCCCCGGGCCCGACGTGGTGATCTCGAACGGGCTCGGTGCCTCCCCGGCCGCCTGGCCGTGGCTGGGGGGCGACGGGCACCCGTCGTCGGGAACGCCGCGTGCCGTGACGTGGCACCACCGGGGGCTCGGTGGCTCGGAACGGCCCGCCGATCCGGAGCGGATCACGATCGGCGACCACGTCGACGACATGTTCGCCGTCATGGACGCGGCGGGCATCGCGTCGGCGGCGGTGGTCGGCTGGTCGGTCGGGGTCGCGGTGGCCTTCGAGGCGGCGCGCCGCGCGCCGGAGCGGGTCTCGTCGCTGCTGGTGCTCGGCGGGGTCGCGGGTGGCGGGTTCCGCAGCGGGCCCTCGTGGGCGCCGGAGTTCCTCACCCGCGGGATCTCGACGGCGAGCGCCTGGTCGCTGCGGCTGGTGGGGCCGCCGGTGGCGGGGCTGATCTCGCTGCTGCCGCGCAGCATGGATCTCGGAGCCGCCACGCCCCTCGCCTCGTTGGCCCCGCCGCCGCTGCAGACGCTCGCCGAGGTGGCGCGGGAGTTCTCCCACCACGACTGGACGTGGTTCTCGCAGATGGTGCTGGCGGCGGGGAAGGAGCCGCCGATCCCCGTCGACGGCGTCCGCGTGCCGACCACGGTGGTGGCGGGGGAGTTCGACACGATGGCCCCGGTCGAGGACATGGTGGCGCTCGCCGACGCCGTGCCCGACGCGCGGCTGGTCCGGGTGCCCGGCACGCACTTCGTGCCGCTGCAGTTCCCCGACCTGCTCGCCGCGGAGCTCGATCGGCTCCGGTCGCGCTAGCTGCGGGTGGCGAGGAACCGCAGCGCGAGGTCGTAGCCGAGCGTGCCCGCCCCGGCGATCACGGCGGTGGCCACCGGGGAGACGTAGGAGTGGTGCCGGAACGGCTCGCGGGTGTGCACGTTCGAGATGTGCACCTCGACGACCGGGCACGGGATCGCCGCGAGCGCGTCGCGGATCGCCACCGAGGTGTGGGTGTAGGCCCCGGGGTTGATGACGACGCCGGCGACGCCGGTCATCGCCTCGTGGATCGCGTCGATCAGCACGCCCTCGTGGTTGCTCTGCCGGGCGTCCACGTCGAGGCCGAGCTCGGTGCCGAGCGCGCGGACGCGGTCGTCGACGTCGGCGAGGGTCTCGGACCCGTAGATGCCGGGCTCCCGTCGCCCGAGCAGGTTCAGGTTCGGCCCGTGCAGCAGGAGTACCCGACGCGGACCTTGCGCTTCACGATTCTGCGACACGAACGCTCCAGACGATCACGCGGAGATAACAACAGCGGTGTGATTCGAGGGTCAAGGTCCCGGGTGGGGACGCCGATATGAGGAAAGCGCCCACCGAGGGCGGTACGCGCCACGAGGCAAACACTGGAGACGGAGTCTGTATGAGGACGGTTCTGATCTGCGACGACCGGCGCAGTGTCCGCGAGGGTCTGACCCGTGTCATGTCGGCCGTGCCCGGCGTGCAGCGCATCGACTGCGTGGCCACCCCGGAGGACCTGCTCGCCCGGTACGCGCGGCAGCCGGTCGACGTCGTGTTCATCGGGACGCAGCGCGCGGTCAGTGCGGGCGCGGAGGCCACCCGCCGGCTCGTGACGGCCCACCACCAGGCGAACGTCATCGTCTTCGGTGCTCCCGACGACGCGGGCAGCATCGCGGCCGCCATCGCGGGCGGGGCGCGGGGCTACCTGCGCTGGGACGCCTCGCGGCCCGAGCTGGTCGCCGCCCTCGCCTCCACGACGATGGGGGACGTCTTCCCGGCCCAGCGCCAGGCCTCGGAGCCCGGTGCGGGGATCAACCTCACCGAGCGCGAGATGCAGGTGCTCCGCGGGATGAGCCAGGGCAAGAGCAACGGCCAGATCGGGCGCGAGCTCTACCTGTCCGAGGACACGGTGAAGACCCACGCCCGCCGGCTGTTCCGCAAGCTCTCCGCCTCGGACCGCGCCCAGGCGGTGGCCCAGGGCTTCCGCTGCGGCCTCGTCAGCTGAGCCCGGTCCGGGGCCGGCCGGACCCGCGAACCGCCGAGTCGGAGGCGGCGGCATCGCAGGACGGCCGGAGCGGATCGCTGCGGAGGAGACGTCGCGGGTCCGGCCCGCGAGCGACGGGAGCACGCCCGACCGGGCAGGGTCCGGGCGTGCTCTCGCGACCTGCCGGCCTTCAGCCGGACAGCGGGCCGACCATCGCCGCGATGCGGTGGTCGGCGATCTCGGTGCGCGCGCGGCGCGCGGCCCCGAAGCGGTGCCGGATGCCGTCGGGGCCGGCGAGCCAGCCCTGGTAGGCGTCGAGGCGGTGCTCGAGGCGCTCGCCGTCGTCGGCGATCACCGTCACGAGGTAGCGCGACTCGCGCTCGAAGCGGTAGCGGGGCGTGGGCGGGGTCTTCACGGGCCTGGCCATCAGCGCGAATCGTACGGGCACGGAGTAACCACGCCCGGTGTACGCGCCGTCACGATCGGCCTCTAGGGTCCCCGATCGTGCTCCGAATGCTGGTGACGGTGGTCACGGCTGTGCTCCTGATGCCGATCGGGTTCGCCCATGCGGCCGATCCCGCCGGCTACGACCCGCCGGCCGGCCTGCCGGGGCAGAACGGCGACGTCATCCGCGCGGAGCCCGTCGCGACCCCGACGGTGCCCGCCCGCGGCACCCGGGTGCTCTACCGCAGCACCGACACCGACGGGCGCGCGATCGCGGTCAGCGGCATCGTGCTGCGGCCGCTCGCCCCGGCCAACGGCCGGCTGATCAGCTACGCGGTCGGCACCCAGGGCATCGCCGACCGCTGCGCGCCGTCGCGACAGTTCGCCGCGGGCACCGAGTACGAGGCGGCCTTCGTCGGCAGCCTCCTGGCCCGCGGATACACCGTCGCCGTCACCGACTACCAGGGGCTCGGCACGCCGGGCACCCACACCTACGTCAACCGGCTCGCGCAGGGCCACGCCGTCCTCGACGCCGCGCGGGCCGCGAAGGAGCTCGGCAGTGTCCGTCCCGACGCGCCGACCGCCATCGCGGGCTACTCGCAGGGCGGGGGCGCCTCGGCGTCGGCGGCCGAGCTCGCGCCGTCCTACGCGCCGGACGTGCAGCGCACCCTGGTCGGGGCCTACGCGGGGGCCGTCCCGGCCGATCTCGCCGCGACCGGGACCTACCTCGACGGCAAGCCCGCCGCCGGTCTCGTCGGCTACGCGCTCAACGGGTTCGACGCCGCCTACCCCGACCTGCGGGTGCCCGATCAGCTCAACGCCGCGGGCAGGCGGTTCCTCGCCGAGACGCGCGAGCAGTGCGTCGGCGACACCGTCCCGCGCTATCCCGGGCTGCGATCGGAGACCCTGACCGCCGACGGCAGCACCCTCGCGCAGATCCTCGCCCGCGAGCCCTTCCGCACCCGGGTCGAGCAGCAGCGCATCGGCACGATCGCGCCGCGCGTGCCCGTCCTCGTCGTCCACTCGATCGCCGACGACATCGTGCCGTTCGGTCAGGACGCGACGATGGTGCGGAACTGGTGCGCGCAGGGGGCCTCGGTGCAGTTCCTGCCGTTGCCGGTGCCGACCCACGTGGCCGGCGCGGTGGCCGGGTTCCCGCCGGCGCTCGCGTTCCTCGAGGCGCGGTTCGCGGGGCGGGCCACGCCGAGCACCTGCTGAGAGGCGGTCGGTTCCCGACCGCCTCGTCCGGCACGATCACCGGGTGCTCGAGACCTCCGCACGGCTGCTGCGCCTGCTCTCCCTGCTCCAGACCCGGCCCGAGTGGTCCGGGCCGGAGCTCGCGGAGCGTCTCGGGATCTCGGTGCGCACGGTCCGGCGGGACGTGGAGAAGCTCCGCGCCCTCGACTACCCGGTCGAGGTGGATCTCGGGCCGGCCGGCGGCTACCGCCTCGGCGCGGGCGCCGCGCTGCCGCCGCTGCTGCTCGACGACGAGGAGGCCGTCGCGGTCGCGGTGAGCCTGCAGACCGCGGGCGGGGCGGGGATCGCCGGGCTCTCGGAGACCGCCGTCGGTGCGCTGGTGAAGCTCGAGCGGATCCTGCCGGAGCGGTTGCGACGACGGGTCGGTGCGGTCGGGGTGTCGACGGTCGCGCCGGTGCGGCCCCTGCCGTCGGTGGAGCCGGCCACGCTCGTCGCCGTCGGGGGCGCCTGCCGGGACCGACGGGTGCTCGAGCTCGACTACACCGCCCACGACGGGACGGGTTCCCGACGGCGGGTCGAGCCGCACCACCTCGTGGCCTGGGGGCGGCGGTGGTACCTGCTCGCCTACGACCTCGGCCGCGACGACTGGCGGACGCTGCGGCTCGACCGGATCGTGCCGCGGGTCGCCCCGGACGGGCTCGCGACCGGACCGCGGTTCGCGCCGCGGGACGTCCCCGGCGGGGACCCGGCGGAGTACGTGGCCTCCAAGATCCGCGACGTGCGGCCGGTGCGGTGCCGGGCGCGGGTGCACGCGGGCGCCGACGAGGTGCGCGCACGGATCTGGACCGACCAGGCCGCGCTCGAGGACCTGGGCGACGGCACCTGTCGGGTGCGCCTCGCGGGCGACGACGTGGAGGGGGTCGCCGTCGTGTTCGCCGCGCTGGGGTTCGAGTTCGAGGTCGAGGAGCCCGCCGAGCTGGGCACCGCGCTGCTCGGGATGGCGCAGCGGTGCGCTCGGGCCGCAGATTCCGTGGGCCGGGGTGTTGCGCCCCGCCCGAGTTAGGCTAGGCTCACCTCAGCGAGATCGAGAGCACGACGATCCGCTCACGAACCGGCCGCGAGGGTGTTGTGGTGGCGCCCGAGGTGGCTGCGCAGGAGGAGGGCGCCGGGCTCGAGGGACGAGCCCGGCGCCGTCCTCGTCATCGTAGCCCTCAGGCGGGGCGCAGGCCCGGTGAGCGGTCGGCCACCGTGAAGGCCGCCGCCGTCCGCACCGGGGCACCCGGCGTCGAGACCCGGTCCACGACCCGCACCGCCGTGCGCATCACGTCCGCCTCGAACCGCGCGGTGAGGTAGCCCCGGCGGTCGGAGCCGAACCGGATGTGCGGGTTCTCTGCCAGTGCCTCGGTGACCTCGGCCGGCGTGTCCGCGCCGTCGCCGCCCGAGGTGATCGAGCTCGACACCAGCTCCGTGCCGACGACGGGCGAGCTCGGGTCTCCGGAGCGCGCCTTCACGTCGGCCACGTACTGGGTGTGGATGTCGCCGGAGAGCACCACCGCGTTGCGCACCCTCGCCTGCTGCCACGCGGCGACGATCCGGTCGCGCTCGGCCGCGTAGCCGTCCCAGGCGTCCGGGTTGAACCCGCGCGGCGGGCCGGGCACGAGGTCGAGCGCGGAGAAGAACACCTGCTGGCCGAGGACGTCCCAGCGCGCGCGGGACCGGTGGAACCCGTCGACGAGCCAGCGTTCCTGCGCGCCGCCGGTCAGGGTGCGCCGCGGGTCGGTCAGCGCCGCGCAGTCGCTCGGGTAGGTGTCGCCGCACGCCTGGTCGTCGCGGTACTGCCGGGTGTCGAGCATGTGGAAGGTCGCGGTGTCGCCCCAGCTCAGGCGGCGGTAGCACTGGATCGACGAGCCGCGGGGCCGCTGCGCCGCGCGGACCGGCATGTTCTCGTACCAGGCGCGGAAGGCGGCGGCGCGCCGGGCGACGAACCCGGGGTCCGGCGTCTCGGGGACGTCGCCGGCCCAGTTGTTCGACACCTCGTGGTCGTCGAACACGCTGATCCAGGGCGCGGCCGCGTGGGCGGCCTGCAGGTCGGCGTCGGCGTGGTGGTAGGCGTACCGGGTGCGGTAGCCCGCGAGGTCGCGCGGCTCGGGCGTCTCGTAGCTGCGGGGGTTGCCGCTGGGGGCCCGGTAGGTCCCCGCCGCCTCCTCGTAGATGTAGTCGCCGAGGAACAGCACGACGTCGGGCTGCTCCTCGGCGAGGTGCCGGTAGGCGGTGAAGTACCCGTGCTCGTACATCGCGCACGAGGCGAACGCGATCGTCAGGGGAGCCAGCCCGCGGGCGGGTGCGGTGCGGGTGACCCCGACCGGTGAGATCCGGCCCAGTGCGCCGAACCGGTAGAAGAAGGTGCCGCCCGCCGGGAGACCGCGGGGCTCGACGTGCACGGCGTAGCCGTCCTGCGGCCCGGTGCGGGCGCGGCCGGCGGCGCGGACCCGGGTGAAGCGCTCGTCGTCGGCGATCTGCCAGTCGACGTCGACCGCGCCCTCGATCATGCCGCCGTCGGGCTCGCGCGGGTCGCGGGCCAGGCGTGTCCAGAGCACGACGCCGTCGGGGGTCGGGTCGCCCGACGCGACGCCCAGGGTGAACACCTCGCCGGACGCCGGGGCGGCGAGCGCGCGGGGGACGGTGAGACTGCTGGTCGCCGCGGCGGCGAGCGCGGCGGCGCCCCCGAGCAGGACGGCCCGCCGTGTGGTGGTGGGGGACACCGCTGCATGGTCGCCCGATCGTGGGTGCTCCCGGGTGACCCCGGTGCGACGTGCGGGGGAGCGTCGGGTGTCGGGTCGGAGACCGATCCGGACGAACCACGCGAGGTTCACCTCAGGCAGGTTCGGGGGCCTGCCGAGATGCCTGACGTGAACCTCGCGGCGCCGGCCCGCTCCCGTTCGCTCGTGTCGGCGCTGCTCGCCCGCCTTGTCACGGCCTCCCGCCCGGGCCCGCCCGCCTTGTCGTTCTGATTCGCAACGACAAGGTAGGCGCGCTCCGGCGGCAGCCCGCGACAAGGCCGGGTCGGGGTGCACGACCCGCCGTCGGGGCGGGAGCCGCTCGCCGAGGGGCACGTCGTCCTCCCGCTGTCGACTTCCCCGAAACGGCACCCACGGTCGGTGGCGCCCTCCTACCGTGAGGTCCTCGATCATCTCCGGACGAGGTCAGGAGCCCCGTGATGTCCCAGCCGTTCGACGCCGACACCGCCGCGATGCGGACGGGGGCGGGCCGGCTCTCGACGGCGGGGAGCGGGTTCTCGACGGCGGGTGCGCAGGCCGCGGGCGCGGCGGGCTCGGCCGGCGGCGGCGTCAACGGCGGGAGCCTCGCCGGTGCCCTGGCCGCGCTCGGCGCCGAGCTGGCGACCCGCACCCAGGAGCTGGCGAACGCCGCCGCGGCGACCGCGGGCACCGTCGTGACGGCCGCGGGGAACTACGAGACCGTCGACGGCGGCGCGGCCGGCGCGATCGATGCCACGATCCCGGATGCTGGTGGCGGGGGCACCTCCGACGCCGCGGCGAGCCGCTAGAACCGGGCGCCCGCGTCGGCCGCGGCGGCGTAGATGCCCAGCACCCCGGCGAGCAGCGGCAGCACCGCCACCGCCACGCCCGTCTCCAGCCACGACAGCAGCCGCTGCGTGCGCGGCCGGCGCCACCAGGCCGGGAGGCCCGCCTCGTCGTCGCCGTTCCCGTCCGCGGTGCGCAGCGCGCCGCCGAGCCCCACGAGCCCGCCGATGACGGCGACCGCCGCCGCCGCGACCACGGCCCGCGCCCCCGGTCCGCCGGTGAGCACGAGCGCCCACCCGACCCCGGCCAGGCCCACCACGCCGGCCCCGACCGCGGCCGCCGAGTCGCCCACGAACACCGACCGACGTGCCCGCAGCACCGCCGTGAGCGCCACGGCCGCGCAGAAACCGAGGACCATGCCCCCGCCGGACGAGGTCGCGAGGACCCACAGGCCGATCGCCGCCGCGACGCTGCCCGCCACCACCGTCAGGTCGAGGGTCCGTCGGGTGGCGGCGGCGTGGTCGACGAGGTGCTCGGCGTCCTCGCGCGGCTCGATCCAGGTGCGGCTGCGGGTGACGAGCCAGGGCAGCGCCACGAGCAGCACCAGCCAGAGCGTGAGCGCCACGGCGATCGCGCGCGGCGCGGGCAGGACCCCGCCCGCCACCAGCGCGGACGGCAGCGCGAACCCGGCCCCGAGCGTCCCCGCCGCCGCCCACCAGGGCCCGCGTGCACCGACCACCAGCCAGGCCGACGCGGCGCCCACGGCGAGCGCCGCGCCGGCCAGCGTCAGCACCGGGGGCAGGCCCCCACGCACGACCAGGCCGCCCGCCACGCCCGCGGCGACCCACGCGGGGAGCGAGGCCAGCGCCGCGCCCGACGTCGGCAGGTCGATCCCGGGCTCGGCGTCGAGCGGCGTGGTCGGCCGGGTGCGGCGCTGCAGCGCGGCCAGGCCGAGCAGCATCGCCGCGAGCGCCAGCGGCACGAGCGGACCGCCGGGCACCGCCAGCGACAGCGACGCCCCGACCGCCGAGACGACGACGAGCAGCACCGTCACCAGCACCCCGACGCGCCGCACGGTCCACCGCGGGACCCGGCCCGCGCCCTCGGCGAGGGCGACGAGCCCGTCGTCGACCGGCTGCGCGGGGCGCGGCATCGGCCACGGTCCGAGGTGCAGCACGTCGCCGTCGCGCACCCCGGCCGCCTCGAGCGAGACGCCGGGCGGCATCGGTCCGGCGCCGGTGCGGTGCAGGTACCAGGGCCGCCCGTCCGCGCCGCGCACCAGCGGCGCCCCGGGCAGCAGCCGCGCCGCGAGCTCGTCGACGACCTCCGCGACGGTGGCGTCCGCCGGCAGTGCCGCGTCGACCGCGCCCTCGGGTCCCCGCACCCGCACCGTGCACCAGGAGCCCTCGGCGGCCGGGGCGTCCCGGCCGCCGAGGGCGGGCGGGGAGGGCTGACGGGCCATGGCCATGAACGACATCCTCGTGCACCGACCACCCCGCGGTGGGCCGGTTCGACCAACTCCCGAGCCCGTCCGGCTCGTCCCCCCGCCGGCCTCGGGCGGTGGCGGGGCGCCGACGCCGTGGACCTACGCGCTGTTCCCGCTGCTCGGCAGCGGCGGCATCCTCGTCTTCGCGATCGTCAACCGGAACCCGATCTACTTCCTCGCCGGCGGGATCTTCGTGATCGGCGCCCTCGGCATGGGCGTGATGATGTTGCTGCAGACCCGTGGCCGCTCGCGCGAGCAGGGGACCGACACGCGGCTGCGCTACGTCGCCCACCTCGCCGCCGTGCGCGCCGAGCTGCGGGCGGCCGCCGACGACCAGCGCCGCGTCGCGGAGGAGCAGCACCCCGACCCGCCGCTGCTCGTCGGGTTCCCGGAGCGCGCCGAGCGGCTCTGGGAACGGCGGCCCGACGACCCCGACTTCCTCGTCCTGCGCGTCGGTCGGGCCCGGGTCCCGGGGGTCGCCGCGCCCGTCCTCGCCGACGCCGACCCCACCGAGCCCCGCGACCCCGGCACGGAGGCCGCGGCCCGCCGCCTCGTCGACCGGCTGGGCCCGGTGCCGGACGTACCCGTCGCGGTCCCGCTGCGCGGGGCGGTCGCGGTCGTCGGCGACCCGGTCCGCGGCCGGGCCCTCGCCCGCGCGATGCTCGCCCAGCTCGCGGCGCTGCACGCGCCCGACGACGTCCGGGTCGCGGTCTGCTGCCCGGACGGCCCCGAGGCCGACGCCGCCCGGGCCGCGTGGGACTGGGTGAAGTGGCTGCCCCACGCGCGGCACCCCTCCGGCGGCGGCGCCGACGGCACCGGCCTGCTCGTCGCCGAGGACCCCGGATCCCTCCGGCGCCTGCTCGGTGCCGAGCTGGACCGGCGGCGCGGCGGCGGTCGGTCGTCCCCGACGTCGGGTCCGGCGCTCGTCGTCCTCGTCGACGGCGCCCTGCCCGTGCCCGACCCGCTCGGCGACCTGCCCGGCCTCGGGGTCGGCGTGCTGCACGTCGTCGCCGACCCGCTGGACCGGCCGACGGCGGCCGGGGTCAGCGTGCACGTCGGCGACCGGCACGGTCTCGAGGTCCGCCGCGGCCGCGACGGGACCCCACCGCCCGAGCTGGCCGGGCTCGCCGTCGCGACCGGTCTCGTGCCCGACGTCCTCGGGCTCGCCGAGGCGGAGACGCTCGCGCGGCGCCTGACCCCGATGCGGCTCTCGCGCCGTGCCGGGCGCGGGGCGCTGGCCGAGGTCAGCGGGCTGGCGGGCCTCATCGGGGTCGACGACGTCGCCGCGCTCGACCCCGCCGTGACCTGGCGGCGCC
Source organism: Actinomycetospora sp. NBRC 106378 (assembly GCF_030269685.1). GTDB lineage: Bacteria > Actinomycetota > Actinomycetes > Mycobacteriales > Pseudonocardiaceae > Actinomycetospora. The sequence goes on along the minus strand of NZ_BSTT01000001.1, from coordinate 66,424 downwards.
GCTCGGAGGCGGAGCTGCTGCGCGTGCCGCTCGGCGTGGACGGCGACGGCGCGCCGGTCGAGCTGGACCTCAAGGAGGCGGCGCTCTCCGGGATGGGGCCGCACGGGCTCGTCGTCGGCGCGACCGGGTCGGGGAAGTCCGAGCTGCTGCGCACGCTGGTCACCGGCCTCGCCGCCACGCACCCGCCGGACGACCTCGCCCTCGTACTCGTCGACTACAAGGGCGGGGCGACGTTCGCGGGCATGGCGACGCTGCCGCACGTCGCCGGGTCGATCACCGACCTGGAGGACGACCCGGAGACCGTCGACCGGTTCGGCGACGCCCTGCGCTCCGAACTGCGCCGTCGGGAGCAGCTCCTGCGCGACGCCGGCAACCTCACCGGCATCCGCGAGCACCGGCGCCTGCGCCTCGCGCGCGGCGAGACGGTGCCCGTGCTGCCGCACCTGCTCGTCGTCGTCGACGAGTTCTCCGAGCTGCTCACCGCACAGCCGGACTTCATCGACCTGTTCGTGCAGGTCGGGCGGGTCGGGCGGTCGTTGGGCGTGCACCTGCTGCTCGCCACGCAGCGGCTCGAGGAGGGACGGCTGCGGGGCCTCGACTCGCACCTGTCCTACCGGCTCGCGCTGCGCACGTTCTCCGCCGCGGAGAGCCGCACCGTCATCGGCAACACCGACGCCTTCGACCTGCCGTCGGTGCCGGGATCGGCCTACCTCAAGGTCGACACCAGCGTGTACCGGCGGCTGCGGGTGTCCACCGTGTCCGCGCCGTACGCCGAGCCCGTCCGCGGCCGGGTGCGCCCTCCGCGCGCCCGCGTCTTCCGTGCCTTCGACTCCCGCGGCGAGGCCGGCGACACCCTGCCGGCCCTCGGGCCGGACCTCTCCGACCCCGAGCAGCGCTCCACGCTCGACGTCGTCGTGGAGCGGCTGCGCGCGGCCGCCGACCCGGTGCACCAGGTGTGGCTGCCGCCGCTGCCGGCGGCCCTGCCGCTGACCACGGTGCTGCCCCGCCCCGCCCTCACCGCGGGGAACGGGCTGCTCGCGCCGCGGCCGGGTCCGCTGACCGTCGCGCTCGGCGTCGTCGACCGGCCCGACCGGCAGGCGCAGGAACCGCTCGTGGTCGACCTGTCCGGCACCGGGGGACACCTCGGCGTCGTCGGGGCGCCGCGCACCGGCAAGAGCACGGCCCTGCGCACCCTCGTCACCGCCGCGGCCCTCACCCACACCCCGGCCGAGCTCGTCGTCTACGCCATCGACCTCGGTGGCGGGTCGTTGGCCGCACTGGAGCGGTGGCCGCACGTGGGCGGGGTCGCGGGGCGACAGCGCCCGGAGGTGGTGCGGCGCCTCGTCGCCCAGCTCGAGTCGCTGGTGGCCGATCGGGAGCGCTCGTTCGCCACGCGCGGGGTCGAGTCGATGGCGGAGCTGCGCGACCGGCCGTCCACGGAGGTCGCCGTGGTCGACCCGGAACCCGACGTCCTCCTCCTGGTCGACGACTGGGGTGCGCTGCGCACGGAGTTCGAGGACCTCGAGCCGCGGCTGACCGCGCTGGCCGCGCGCGGGCTCGGCTACGGGGTGCACCTCGTGATCACCGCGGGGCGGTGGTGGGACATGCGTCCGGCGCTGCGGGACGCCCTCGGGACCCGCATCGAGCTGCGGCTGGGCGACTCCGCGGACTCCGTGATCGACCGGCGGGCCGCGCGGAGCGTGCCCGCCACCCCGGGGCGGGCCCTCGTCGGCGCCGGGTTCAGGGCCCAGCTCGCGCTGCCGGTCATCACCGACGCGACCGGATGCACCGAGGACGCGGCGACGACGGCCGGCCGGGCGGCGGCGGGATGGTCGGGCCCCGCCGCGCCGCCGATCCGGATGCTGCCGCCCCTCGTGCCGATGGACACCCTGCCGCCCGGGGCGGTCGGCCTGCGGGAGAGCGACCTCGGGCCGCTCCGCCTCGACCTGCTCGGCGGTCGGGACCCGCACCTGCTCGTGCTCGGCGACGCCGGGTCGGGGCGGACGGCGGCCCTGCGCGCGCTGGTCGCCGCGCTGTGCGCCGCCCATCCGCCGGAGGACCTGCGGGTGGTGGTCGTCGACTACCGGCGGACCCTGCTCGACGCCGTGCCGCCGGAGCACCTCTCGGTGTACGTCGGCTCGGCGCCCGCGGCGGCGGAGACGCTGCCCGCGGCGGCCGCGCGGATGAGCACGCGGCTGCCCGGACCGGACGTGGCCCCGGCGCGGCTGCGCGCGCGGGACTGGTGGGACGGCCCGCACATGCTGGTGGTGGTCGACGATCACGACCTGGTGGCCACTCCGGGCGGGGACCCGCTCGCGGCGCTGCTCGACCTGCTGCCGCAGGGCCGCGACATCGGGCTGCACGTGGTGCTCGCGCGGTCGGCGGCGGGGGCGGCGGCCGGGATGATGCAGCCGGTGCTGCGCCGGCTGCGGGAACTCGGCGGCCCGGGGCTGATGCTCTCCGGTCCCCGCGACGAGGGCGCCCTGCTGCACGGCGTGCGCGCGAAGGACCTCCCGCCGGGCCGGGCGCAGTACGTCACCCGCCGCGCGGAGCCGCAGCTCGTCCAGCTCGGGTGGGTGCCGGAGGCGGAGGTCTGAGGGGCGGGACGCTCAGGGCCAGGTCGGCGGCGGGACGGGCAGCGGCTGCGCCCCGGCGGGGCGCAGCCCGTCGACGATGATGGCGAGGTACCGGCGCCACAGGTCGGGCGCCGGATCCCGGACGTACCCGGTCGCGTGGACCGGCGCGCAGATCAGCACCCAGACGTCGGTGCCGGTGACGTCGCCGCGCACGGCGCCCGCGTCGCGGGCCCGCGCGACGAGGCGCTCGACGTCGGCGTGGAGTTGGTCGCGCGCCGCGGCGACCGACGAGTCGCCCTCGGTCAGGGTCTGCAGGAAGGACAGGTCGTGGTGGGCCTGCCCGCCGGCCGCCTCGGCCAGGAACTCCACCAGCGCCCCGCCGGGGTCGGAGGCGTCGTCGAGCGCGCGGGCGTACTCGGAGAGCGCCCGGAAGTGACCGGCGACGATGGCCGCGATCAACTCCTCCTTGCTCGCGAAGTGGCGGAACACCGTCCCCTTGGCGACGCCCGCCCGCCGCGCGATGTCGGCCATGGACGCGTCGAGGCCCCGCTCGGTGAACTCCGCCTCCGCCGCGGCGAGCAGCGCGGCGCGGTTGCGCGTGGCGTCGGCGCGCAGCGGCCGGTGCGGGGAGGTCACGGGTACCACCCTAGCGAAGTTGACCGGCCGGTCAGGTTGTCCTAGCGTCGAGGATCAACATGACCATCGGGTCAGGTTGACGACAGGAGATCATGATGGAGCTGCGCGGGGCCACCGCCCTCGTCACCGGGACGAACCGCGGCATCGGCCGGCACTTCGCCCTCGAGCTGCTGGCCCGGGGAGCGCGGGTCTACGCCACCGCCCGCCGGCCGGAGCTGGTCGACGTCCCGGGCGCCGAGGTGCTGCGGCTCGACATCACCGACCCGGAGTCGGTCGCCGCGGCGGCCGAGGCGGCCGGCGACGTGGACGTCCTGATCAACAACGCCGCCTTCACCGCGGGCGGGAGCCTGGTGACCGGGGACCTGGACGCGATCCGGACGACGATGGACTCGAACTACTACGGCACGCTGGCCATGATCCGGGCCTTCGCCCCGATCCTCGCCCGCAACGGCGGCGGGGCCGTGCTCAACGTGCTCTCGGGCGTGGCCTGGCAGACGGTCGAGGGGAACACCGCCTACGCCGCGGCCAAGTCCGCGCAGTGGGGGCTGACCAACGGGGTCCGGGTCGAGCTGGCGGGCCAGGGGACGCTCGTCAGCGCTCTCGTGCCGGGACTGGTCGCCACGACGACGATGACGGAGTTCGCCCGCGACGCCGGCCTCGACCTGCCGGCCGGGGCCATGACCGAGCCCGCCGACCTCGTCCGGCTCGCACTCGACGGACTCGAGGCGGGCGAGGTCGAGATCCTCGACGGGCTGGCGGTGGCGGCCAAGCGGTCCCTGTCCGGTCCGCCGCGGGCGATCGAACTCCCGACGGCGTCCTGAGCGGCGGGTGCCGGGGACCGGCGGCGGCCGGCCCCCGGCACCCGGGGCGTGGCTCAGCCGAAGGAACGCGTGATCGCCTGCTCGGTGGACCGGTAGTTCTCGTTCACGTCCCCGGTGGCGACCCCGAGCGCGGCGAGGGCGAGCTGCAGCTCCGACCAGCCCGACTGCCACTGGGCCTGCGCCGCGGCGTAGGACTCGCGCGCCGCGCCGTCCCACGACCCGAGCATCGGGGTGATGTCGCTCTGCAGCTGCTGCATCCGCTGCTCCATGAGCTGCGCGCCGCTGCGCACGTCGGCGACGGCCGTGTCCACGGCACCGAAACCGACCTTGACCCGGTCTGCCATGTCGTCCTCCCTCATGCCTTCGTCTCGAAGCCGGGCAGCGTGCGGGTGATCGCGCTGCGGGCGTCCTGGTCGCTCGTGGCGTAGTTCGTGTTCGCGCCCTGCACGAGGGACGCGAGGGTGTCCAGCGCCGCGTTCAGCTTCTGGTTCGCGGACTCGTACCGGACCTGCGCGGCGGTGAACGCCGTGTTCCCCTCGCCGATCCACTGCCCCTGGACCGCGTCGAGGCGGCCGCGCAGCGCGGACAGCTCGGAGCGGATGCTGTCCACGTTGCCCACCATGCGCGCCTGGGACTGCGACATGGTGTCGAGTGAGACGTCGTACTGCCCCGCCATCAGGGCCCCCTCCCGGGTCGGGTACCGCGGTCGGTCCTCACGGTGACCGACCCGGCCGCGCCGTGGTGGCCGTTTCGGAGAAGTCAGTCGGGTACGGCCAGGCGCGGCCCGGCGGCGAGCAGCGCGAACCACGGCCGACCGATCGGCAGCACCTGCTCGCGGGCGTAGCCCAGCGCGCGCAGGGCCTCGTCGTCGCGCACGGGGAACCCGAGCCCGCCGTCGACCAGGACCATCCCCTCGTCGACCTCGCGGCCGGGAGGTCGGCGCGCCGCGTCGAACTCCGGCGGTGCGAGCAGCGCGCCCCCGCCCGGCGGGACGTGCCACGTCACGCGGACCGGCCGCGCACCCCCGGCGAGGAGCCGTTCCGGCCCGGCGGGCAGCCCGGATGCCGTCAGGGCCCCGAACACCTCGAGCGCCGGCCCGTCGCCCCCGCGCGTCACGCACGGCACCGCCGCGTCCTCCCGGGCCGGGACCACCGGCGGGGCGCTCGGCACGTCCGCGATCCCGACGACGGCTCCGGCCGGCAGCCGCAGGACCTCGTCCGGGACGACGGTGCGCGCCGGGGCGGGCAGCAGCCGCGCCGTGGTCTCGTCGGCGACGAGCCGGGCGCGGCCGCGGTCGAGGACGTAGCGGGCACCGTCGGTGGTGGCGACGACGGTGCCGGGGGCCGCCCGCGGGGTCAGCGCCCCGGCGCGGGGGAGCAGCCCGAGCCACGGCCCCGGGACCTCCCGGACCTGCCCCGGCGACCAGCCGAGCGACGGCAGCACCTGCGGGTCGACGAGGTGGGAGCGCCCGCCGGCGACGAGCACGGTCTCGGTCGTCCCGGAGGCGCGGGCGAGGAACCCGGTGAACCCCGTCGCGGACCCCACCACCGGGCCGGCGTACACCGCGAGCTGGTCGGTGGCACCGCGATCGGGTCCGGTGACGCAGGCGGCGAGCGGCACGGGACCGCCGAGCGCCGGCGGGAGCTGCGGCGACCCGTCGTCGGGAAGGGCGGCGCCGACCGGCAGGGTGAGGACGCGCGCGTGCGGGACGAGCACCGGCTCGCCGCGGCGCCCGCCGGCGAGCAGCGCCGCGGTCAGGGTGGGCGCCGGCCGCAGGAGGCCCTCGGTGGCGAGGTAGCGGGCGCCGGTCTCCCGGTCGAGGACGACGGTGCCCTCGTCGCGCCAGCCGTCGGGGGCACGGTCGGAGAGGAAGGCCGTGGCCGCGGACGCCGCGGCGACGAGCACGACGACGACGAGGCCGACGAGCAACGCGGCGTTCGGGTGGCGGACGACGTCCTCCACCGCGAGGTCGTCCCCGCGCACCAGGGCGGCCACGCCGCGGCGTCGTTGGACGTCCTCGGACTCGATGAGCTCCCGCCTGCTCGCCACGCCCCGGAACGATGACGGACCCGGTCGGGACGTGGGTGCGGTTCGGGAGAACCCATCTCACATGATCGCCCGTCTGCTCCCGATGTCTGCTTAGGTGAGCCTCACCTGACCGACGGGGGCGAGGAGGCGACCGTGCGCGTGGTGCTGTTCGGGTACCAGAAGTGGGGAGCGAGGCTCCTCGCGAGCCTGCTGGAGAGCCGGCACGAGGTGGTGCTCTGCGTGAGCCACCCCGAGGAGGACGCGGCCGCCGAGCCGGCGATCTTCCAGGAACCGGTGGCCGACCTCGCCCGGGAGCACGACATCCCGGTGATCTACCGGCAGAAGGCGGTCGACGACGAGCTCGTCGCCGCCATCGCCGAGCACGGCGCCGAGATCGGCGTGGCCTGCAACTGGCGCACCTGGATCTCCCCGAAGGTGTTCTCCGCCCCGACCCGTGGCACCGTCAACACCCACGACGCGCTGCTGCCGAAGTACGCCGGGTTCTCCCCGCTGAACTGGGCGCTCATCAACGGCGAGTCGCAGGTCGGCATCACCGCGCACTGGATGGACGCCGACCTCGACCGCGGCGACATCATCACCCAGCGCACCGTGCCGGTGACACCGACCGACACCACCGAGGACCTCTTCTTCCGCACCGTGGAGCTGTTCGGCCCGCTGACGCTCGACGCCCTCGACCGCGTCGAGCACGGCCCGTTCGACTGGCTGCGGCAGGACCCGGAGCACGCGAGCTTCTTCCACCGGCGCGCCGACCGGGACAACCGGATCCCCTGGGACCGGCCCGCGAAGGACCTCGTCAACCTCGTGCGCGCCCAGACCGGGCCCTACCCCAACGCCTGGTGCCTGCACGAGGGGCGACGCCTGCGGGTGCTGGAGGCGAGCGTCTCCCGGAACCGTGCCGGCGGCACGAACGGCCGGGTGTTCGCCCGGGAGGGCAGCGGCGTCGTCGTGGTCGCGGGCCCCGACGCCTGGCGTGGCGACCAGTACGGGCTGGTGCTCCAGCGGGTGCGCGACGAGAACGACGTCGAGCACGTGGCGGGCGACTGGTTCCGGCGCATGGGCGACTACCTCGACTGAAACGTTCGCCACACCATGCGGTGACCCTGCGTCACGACGAGGTCCCGACCAGGTCGACGGAGCATGACCAACAACCGCAAGCGCCTCGCCGTCCTGGGCGGGATCCTGCTCGTCCTCGCCGGGGCCGGCGTCGCGTTCGCCGCGTACCTCTCGGGCGGCACCGGTTCCGGGTCGAACACCTCCAGCGTCGCCGTGAACTCCACGATCTCCGCGTCGTCGTCGGGTGCGCAGCTCTACCCCGGCTCGACCACCAGCTACACGGTGACGATCAACAACCCGAACCCCTACCCGGTGAAGGTCGCGAGCATCAGCACGAGCTCGTCGGACAAGACCTCCGGCGGCTGCCCCGCGGGCACGGTGACCAGCCCCGCCGTCACCAACCCGGCCGGGACGATCGCGCCGAACGGCTCCGCGCCGTACACCCTGACGGCCACCATGGCCGCCGACCCGGACAACAGCTGCCAGGGCCAGTCGTTCACGATGCCGCTCACCGCGCAGCTCGCGTCCGCGGCGGGGTGAAGGTCGACTCGCTGCTCCAGCGGGAGGGGCGGGGACCGGTCGAGCGCACGGGCCCGATCCCGTTGCCGGGCCGGCGTCCCCGCCACCTCGCCGGCGCGGCACGCGGCCGCCCGGCGCACCCGGACGCCGTCACGGAGCCGATCCGGGTCCCGACCGGTCCGCGGCGGCCCGGGGCCGGCTTCGCCGTGCCGTCCGGAGCCTTCCCCGTCCCGGCCGACGCGCCCCGACCCGACGTCGGGACCCCGGCGCCGGTCGTCCCGCGCGAGCGCGACCCGCGGCCGACCCCGGCGGGCGGCGTGCCCGTCGGGCCGGCCCTGCCGCGGGGGCGCAGCGCCCGCCCGGCCCCGCCCCGCCGTCCCGACGACGGGCCGTCCCCGGTCCGGCGGGTGCCCGCCCCGGCCCCGGCCCCCGCACTCCCGGACGGCCCCGGGGACCCGGCCGAGCCGTCGCCGCGGCCCCGCCGCCGGTGGCTGCGCCGGTTCCGGCGGCGGAGCCGCACGACGCTCGTCGTCGTGCTCGTCCTGATCGCCGCCGCGCTCGCTGCGGCCGGTGTCGCGGTGGCGGCCTGGTTGGCGTCGGGCTCGGGCCGGCCGGGTCTCGTCGGGCGGACCGCACTCGCGCCGACCACCACCGCCGTCGCCGGGAGCGCGGTGACCTCCGGGCTGCTGACGCCCGGCAGCACCGGCACGGCGGTCGTCACGGTGACCAACCCGAACCCCTACCGGGTGCGGGTCGCGACCATCGCGCCGGCCGGGACGGTGACCGCGAGCGGCGGCGTCGGCACGTGCACCACCACCGGCGTGACCTTCACCGCGCAGACCCCGAGCGGGGTCACGCTCGCCGCGGGCGCGGGCGGGACGCTCACGTTGACGGGCGCGGTGGCGATGTCGACCGCGTCCGAGACCGGCTGCCAGGGGGCGACGTTCACCGTGCCGGTGACCGTCTCGGTGGTGAGCGCCCCGTGAGCCCACCGAGCCCGCCGAGCCCCGTGGGCCGCGGGCTGCTCGCCCTCGTGACCGTCGTCGGCCTGTTCGCCGGCGCCGGCGTCGCGTGGGCCGCGTGGACGAGCAGCGGGCCGGGCAGCGCGACGGCCCGCGCGAACGCCCTCGGCACGACGACGGCGACGGCGGGCGCCTGGGCCTGCGGTGCGAGCGCGGCGTCCGCGCGCTTCTCCGCCGGGTCGGGTGGCGTCGAGGCGTTCCCCGGGCAGGTGGTCGTCACGACCACGACGACGGCCACCGCCCGCGCCGCCACCACGACCACCACGCCGGCGGCGTCGACGACGACCACGACCGCCGCGCCGACGACCTCGGGGACGGCGGCGGGCAGCACCGCCGCCCCGACCACGACGACGGTCGCGCCGACCACCTCGACCAGCGGGGTCGTGACCGGCCTCGGCGCGGCCGCGGCGACCCTGGGCTGGACGGCGGCCACCGCGGCGACCGGCTACCAGTACCAGGCCGCCACGACGACCGACTTCGCTGCGCCGGTCGCGGCGGGCAGCACCGCCGCGCTCTCCGCGACCGTGACCGTGCGGGCCGTGCTGCGCACCACCGTGTACCTGCGGGTCCGGGCGACGGCGGGCGCCTGGACCGGGCCCTGGAGCACGACCGTGACCACGACGGCCGGCCCCTGCCTGGTCTGATCCGGAACGGATGTTTCGTCCTGTTCACACGATTCCGGTTTTCCCGCGGTCGCCACGAGGCACTGCACCCCTGACGCGGCCGGCACCCGGCCCGGAGGGGGAAGCCATGCCGATCTCCGTGCCCGAGGCCGTCCGCGAGCAGGCCGTCGCCGGCGAGAAGAAGACCGACGAGCTGCGGATGCCGCTGGCCTACGGCATCAACACGCTGCTCGCCGGCGCCTACGTCGGCGTCGCGGTCGTGCTCATGTTCGCCGCGGCCGGACCGCTCGAGGCCGCGGACTCCCCGTTCAGCAAGCTCGTCCAGGGCCTGGTCTTCGGTATCGCGCTGACCCTCGTGGTGTTCGCCGGCGCCGAGCTCTCCACCGGCAACATGATGGTGTCGGTCATGGGCCTGTTCGACCGGCTGCGCGGGCCCGGGGTCGGTGGGGTCGCCGCGATCATCGCGGTGTCGTTCGTCGGCAACCTCGTCGGCGCGATCGTGTTCTCGCTGCTGGTACACGGCAGCGGCGTCCTCGAGCTGGTCTCCACGCCGGGCTCGCTGCCCCCGGGGGCTGCGATGCTGGAGTCGGTCGCCACGAAGAAGGTCACCGAGGGCGTCGACACGATGCTGCTGCGCGGCCTGCTCTGCAACATGCTCGTGACCCTCGGCGTGTGGATGGCGGCCCGGACGCGCTCGGACGGCGCCAAGCTCCTGCTCCTGCTGTGGGTGCTGCTGGCCTTCATCGCCACCGGCTTCGACCACGTCGTGGCGAACATGACGATCATGACGCTGGGGCTGCTCGCCGGGGTCCCGGCCGTCACGGTCGGTGCCTTCGCCTGGAACCTGCTGTGGGTCGGGCTGGGTAACCTGGTCGGCGGGGCGCTGATCGGCGCGGCGTACGGGTACCTCGGCCGCGCGCACACCGAAGACCTCCCCCGCGACGACGCGGGGGACGGGGCGGCGTCGGACGACACCGCGCGCCCCGTGGCACAGGCCTGACCCCTCTCGAACGAGGAGCAACCCATGAGCCCCACCCACGACCGCCTCTCCGCCGGCCGCGAGGTCGTTTTCGCCAAGGAGGCGAAGGGCCTGAGCTGGCAGCAGCTCGCCGACGCCCTCGACCGCTCCCTGGTCTGGACGACCTCCGCCCTCCTCGGCCAGCAGCCCCTCGACGCCGAGCAGGCGCAGAAGGTCGGCGGCGTGCTCGGACTCGACGACGACGCGGTGGCGGCGCTCTCCCTGCCGCCGGTGCGCGGCGAGGCCGCGATCGACCCGACCGAGCCCGTGACCTACCGCCTGCACGAGGCGCTGCAGGTCTACGGCAGCGCGCTGCACGAGCTCATCCGCGAGGAGTTCGGCGACGGGATCATGTCCGCCATCGACTTCGAGCTCGCCTTCGAGCGGGAGGAGGACCCGAAGGGGGACCGGGTCAAGCTCGTCTGGAGTGGCAAGTTCCTGCCGTACAAGGTCTTCTAGGTCCGTGACCGAGCTCGTCGTCCTCCTCGATCCCGACGGTGCCGCCATCGGGACCGCCGCGAAATCCGAGGTGCACCACGCGGCGACGCCGCTGCACCTCGCGTTCTCGTGCTACCTCGTCGACGACGACGGGCGGCTGCTCATGACCCGGCGGGCGGCGCACAAGCGCACCTTCCCCGGCGTCTGGACCAACAGCTTCTGCGGTCATCCCGCGCCGGGCGAGGCCCTCGACGAGGCCGTCGTCCGCCGCGGGCGCCAGGAGCTGGGTCTCGACGTCGGGTCGGTGCGGCTCGTGCTCCCCGGCTTCCGGTACCGCGCCGAGCAGGACGGCGTGGTCGAGCACGAGATGTGCCCGGTGTTCGTCGCCACCGCCACGGGCGCCCCGGCACCGGACCCGGCCGAGGTCGACGACGTCCGGGCCGTCCCCTGGACGACCCTGCACGACGGGGCCCGCGAGGGGTCGTGGCCGGGGCTCTCGCCCTGGTGCGTCGAGCAGGTCGCCCAGCTCGCGGTCCACGGCGACCCGGCGCGGTGGCCCACCGGCGACCCGTCCGCCCTGCCACCCGCGGCGCGCCTCAGCGCGTGAGCGGGTGGCCCGGGTAGGTCCCGAACGACCAGTGGTTGCCCTCGGGGTCACGCACCGAGCAGTCGTGCGAGCCGTAGTCGGTGTCGTAGGGCGCGGAGACCGGCGTGGCCCCGGCGGCGATCGCCCGCGCGTAGACCTCGTCGGTGTGCGCGGCGTCGCGCGTGACGGCGTAGCCCCCGAAGGTGCCGGGCCGGAGCGGCCACGCTCCACCGTCACTGCCCTCGCGCTCCTGGCCGAGCATGATCCCCCCGCCGGGCGGCCAGGCGAGCTCGGCGTGCTGGATCACGCCGTCGTCGCCGGCGTACACGACCGTCTCGGTGAAGCCGAACGCCGCGACGTAGAAGTCGACGAGGGCGCGCGCGTCGCGGGCGCGCAGGGTGGGCCAGACCTGGGGTGCGGGTGCGCTCATGCCGCCGACGATGTCCCCGGGACCGGCTCCGCGTCTTGGACGGATCCGACCAGCCCGCCGTGCACCTCCTCGGCGACCCAGCGCGTCGCGGAACACCCTGCGAACGCCCGGAACTCGCGGGCCAGGTGGGCCTGGTCGGCGTAGCCGTGGTCGGCGGCGACGCCCGCGAGGTCGAGGCGCCCGGCCCCGGCCCGCCGCGCGATCTCGCGCCGCACCCGGTGGAAGCGCGCCATCCGGCCCGCGACCGAGGGCCGCACCCCGAACTCGGCGGTGAAGCGGCGGGACAGGTGGTCGGGGCTCCACCCGACCTCGCGGGCCACCTCGCGGACCGGTCGTCCCTCCTGCACGCGGGCCCAGGCGCGACGCAGGTCGTCGGCGGTCCGGCGGCCGTCGTCGTGCGCGTGTCGCAGCCGCAGCAGGACGTCGTCGAGCGCGGCGAGGCGGGCGTCCCAGGTCGTGCCCGCGTCGACGCGTTCGCCCAGCTCCCCGCCGATCCGCCCGAGTACCTCCGCGGCCTCCACCGAGTGCCCGGCGAGCGCGGCGGCCGGGAGACCGAACAGGGCGCGCGCCGCGAGCGGGTCCACGGAGACCTGGATGCCGCGCTGGTGACCGGGGTGCACGATCGTGCCCGGGGTGTCGTGCAGCCCGGCGAGGCAGAGGCGGAAGTCCGTCGGGCCGCCGTCGGGACCGAGCATGCGCAGCGGCGCGTCGACGGTGACCACGAAGGTGAGGAACGGCGAGGGCAGGGCGCGGTGGATGCCCGCGGCGGTGTCCCGGATGTCGTAGACGTGGCGCGTGACGGACCTGCCCATCCGCACAGTGTGGCCGCAGGAGGGTGTGCCGAGCGCCACCATCGGGCAGGATCCTCGCATGATCTTCATTGCCGTGAAGTGGACGATCAAGCCCGAGTACGCGGACCGCTGGCCGGAGCTCTCGCGTGAGTTCACCGAGGCCTGCCGTCAGGAGCCGGGCAACATCTTCTTCGAGTGGAGCAGGTCGCTCGAGGAGGAGAACACCTACCAGCTGGTCGAGGCGTTCCAGGACGGCGCCGGCGAGGCGCACGTGAACTCCGACCACTTCAAGAAGTTCGTCGACGAGGCCCCGGACTACGTGGCCGAGACCCCCAAGATCATCAGCGTCCAGGGGGTCGACCAGGACGGCTGGGGCGAGATGGGCGAGGTGAAGCCGCGATAGGGGAGCTCGACCCGGTGGAGCTGACCGAGCTCAGCGGGATCAGCGACCTCGGCCTCGTCGACCTCGCGGCCGCGCTGCGGCGTCGCGAGGTGTCCTGCGTCGAGGTCGCGGAGGCGACCCTCGCGCGGATCGACCGGCTGAACCCGGCCGTGAACGCCGTCGTCGACCGCCGCGACCCCGATGCCGTCCTGGCCGAGGCCGCCGGGCTCGACGAGGAGGCGGCCGCGGGTCGGTGGCGCGGCGTGCTGCACGGAGTGCCGCAGGCGGTGAAGGACCTGGCCGAGGTCGCGGGGCAGCCGTTCACCGCGGGGTCGCCGGTGTTCCGCGACCGCGTCGGGGTGGTCGACGCCCCGCACGTCGCACGGATGCGGGCGGCCGGGGCGGTGTTCGTCGGGCGCACGAACACCCCGGAGATGGGGTTCGGCTCCCAGACCTACAACCCGGTGCACGGCGTCACCCGCAACCCGTGGGACCCGGCCCGCACGGTCGGCGGCTCGAGTGGCGGCGCCGCCGCCGCCCTCGCGTGCCGGATGCTGCCCGCGGCCGACGGCAGCGACTACATGGGCTCGCTGCGCAACCCCGCGGCCTGGTCGTCGGTGTACGGCCTGCGTCCCTCGCGTGGACGCGTGCCCGGCGTGTCGGGCTTCGTCGCGCAGCTCGGCGAGGCCGGTCCGATGGCCCGCTCCGTCGCCGACCTCGCGGCGCTGTTCGGGGTGATGACAGAGCAACCGAGCACGCCGATAGGGGATGCGCCCGTCGGTCCGCTCGACCGCGCCGACCCGCTGGACCTCACCGACCTGTGCCCGGCCGATCCGTCGAGGTTGCGCGTGGGGTGGCTCGGCGACCTGGGTGGTCGTCTGGCGTGCGAGGACGGGCTGCTGGACCTGGCGCGCCGCGGGTCCGTCGACGTGCTCGAAGGGCTGGGAGCGGCCGTCGAGGAGGTCGTCCCGCCGTTCGACCTCGACGCGCTGTGGGACGCGTTCCTGGTCTGGCGCGGGTGGAACGCGTGCGAGATGGCGCCGCTGCTGGAGCACCACCGGGGCGACCTGAAGCCCGAGCTCGTGTGGGAGATCGAGCAGGGCCTCGCGCTCACGGCGCTCCAGGTCCACCGGGCCGCCGCGGTCCGCACCGAGTGGTACCGCGCGGTCGTCGGGATGTTCGCGCGGTTCGACGTGCTCGTCGCGCCCGCCACCCAGGTGCACCCGTTCCCCGTCGAGGTGACCTGGCCGCGGGAGATCGCCGGCCGGACGATGGACACCTACCACCGTTGGATGGAGACGGTGGCGCCGTGGTCGATGGCGGGGGTCCCGGCGCTCGGCATGCCCGCCGGGTTCACGCCGGGTGGGCTGCCGGTCGGGGTCCAGCTGATCGGCCCACCGGGCGGGGACCGTCGGGTGCTCGAGGTCGCGCTGGCCCACGAGGCGGCCACGGGGTACGCCCGCGCCGTGCCGCCGGTCGTGTCCCGTTCCTCACGTCGGGTGTCAGTGGTGGGCCACGGCTGACCCCGGCGGGCGCCCGACGTCACACGGGCGCAACCTCCGGGCGTCGCGCAGCTGATCAGGTGTCCGACATGTCGGACACACCGGTGGGTGAGCAGTGGTCGACGACGCTGCGGGGAGCCCTCGGGCGCCGCGGCTTCCTCCTCGCGAGCGCCGGGGTCGCCGCGCTCGGGACGGCCGCGTGCTCGAGCGCGGCCCCCGCGCAGGCCCCGGGCGGCATCGCCGTCCTGCAGCCGCTCACCGGGTCGGTGCCGCCGAACTACGTGCCCGCCACGCCGCAGAACGTCCTCTGGGGCCGGCTGCCGACCCGCGGCACCCGTCCGGTGACGACCGTCGACAACGGGGCCACCGTCGTCGTCGACACGATCTCCCACGAGGGCGTCCTCGAGGACCAGGGCAAGGATCCGGTCGCGTACTTCACCGGGCAGGGCGTGGCCGCGGGGGACGTGCTCACCGACGCGGCGGCCGTGGCCCGGCAGACCCCGCACGACGGGCCCGGGCCGCACGTGATCACCGGACCGATCGCGGTCCGCGGCGCCGAGCCGGGCCACACGCTCGCCGTGGACGTCCTGGACCTCGCCCTGCGCGTGCCCTACGGCGTCGTCTCGAACCGCCACGGCAAGGGTGCGCTGCCCGGCGAGCTGCCCGAGCAGTGGGACGGCCGCCCGGAGTTCGCGCGCTGGTTCAACACCGGCGGCGAGGTCAGCGTCTTCACCCCCGCCTCCGCCGGGCCCACCGGTCTCGTGGGCACCCTCGGGCCGGCCACGTTCCCGCTGGCCCCGTTCCTCGGCGTCATGGGGGTCGCGCGGGACACCGACGCGCTCGTCGACTCGGTCCCGCCCACCGACGCCGGCGGCAACCTCGACGTCAACGACCTGGTCGTCGGCTCGCGGCTCTACCTGCCGGTCCGCGTCCCCGGCGCGCTGTTCTTCACCGGCGACCCGCACATGGCCCAGGGCGACGGGGAGGTCGCGCTGACCGCGATGGAGGGGTCGCTGCGGGCGACGCTGCGGCTCACCTCGATCCCGCCGGGCGGGCCCGCCCCGCGGGCGGCCTTCACCTTCCCGTTCGGCGAGACCCCGACGCACTGGGTGCCGATCGGCCTGTCCGACCCGGACGGTCCCGACGGCGGCGGCAACCAGACCTCGCTGGACCTCGCCATGCGCGACGCCGTGCGACGGGCCCTCGCCTTCCTCGTGTCCGACCGCGGCATGCCCGCCCCGATGGCCTACGCCTACCTCTCGGCGGCGGCCGACTTCCAGGTCTCCCAGGTCGTCGACCGCACCACCGGGGTGCACGCCCTCATCCGCAAGGCCGACTTCGGGGCGTGAGCGTGTCCCGTGCCTGACCTCAGGTGTCAGCGATGGGCCACGGCTGACACCGGGAGCTCCGCCTCGACCGGCCGCAGCAGGCGCGCCTGCCACGCGGCGTACGCGATGGTCACCGCCGCGACCGCGGCCGCCACGGCCAGCGCGACGGTGAACGCCGGGCCGGCCACCGCGGCGTCGACCCCGGCCGCGAGCGAGCCGCCGAGGGTCTCGCCGGGCACTCCGTCGGGGAGGCCCGCGCGGTAGACGGCCGCGGTGACGCTGCCGAGCACGGCGATCCCCAGCGCGCCGCCCAGCTCGAACCCGGTCTCGGAGATCGCCGAGGCGGCGCCGGTCCGGTCGGTGGGCGCGGAGGTCAGGACGAGGTCGGTGGTCAGGGTCTCCACCATCGCGACGGACAGGCCCGCCACCGTCATCCCGACGACGACCACGAGCGGTCCCGCCCCGACGGCGAGCAGGGCGAGCGCCGACCAGCCCACCGCGGCCACGGCGAGCCCGCCGACGACGAGGCGACGCACCGCGAACCGCCGGGCCAGGCGCGCCGCGACCAGGGCACCCGCCATGCCGGCGACGCTCCCGGGCAGCAGCCACAGCGACGCCTCGAGCGGCGACATCCCGACGACGAGCTGCAGGTACTGCGGCACCAGGACGAGCAGGCCGACCAGGGCGAACACGCACAGGGTGTTGGTCGCGACCGACACCGAGAACGCGCGGTGGGAGAACAGCGTGAGGTCGATCAACGGGTCGAGGAGGGTCCGCTGCCGGTGCACGAACACCCACCCGCAGGCGAGCCCGACGGCGGCGGCCAGCGCCCCCGTCGTCGTGGGCCCGTCGGTGGCGACGGACTTCACCGCGTAGACCACCGGCAGCATCGTCGCGAGCGCGAGGCCCGCGGAGAGCACGTCGAAGCGGCCCGGGTGCGGGTCACGGCTCTCCGGCAGCAGGACGGGGCCGACGGCGAGCAGGGCGAGACAGACCGGCACGTTGACCAGGAAGACCGAGCCCCACCAGAAGTGCTCGAGCAGCCAGCCGCCGATCACCGGGCCCGCCGCCGCACCGCCGGAGAACATCGCGGCCCACACCCCGATGGCCCGGCGGCGGGCGTCCGCTTCCGGGAAGACGGTCTTGATCAGCGACAGCGTCGAGGGCATCAGCGTGGCGCCGCCCAGGCCGAGCAGGGCCCGCGCCGCGACCAGGGCGCCGGCCGTGGGCGCGAACGCCGCCGCGACCGACGCGACGCCGAAGGCGGCCGTCCCGATGAGCAGCAGGCGGCGCCGGCCGATGCGATCGC
Source organism: Actinomycetospora sp. NBRC 106378 (assembly GCF_030269685.1). GTDB lineage: Bacteria > Actinomycetota > Actinomycetes > Mycobacteriales > Pseudonocardiaceae > Actinomycetospora. The sequence continues at coordinate 49,341 of NZ_BSTT01000001.1, read as the reverse complement.
CGAGCGAGCCCGCGACGACGAGCAGGCCCGCGAGCACGAACGAGTAGACGTCGACGATCCACAGTTGCGTCGCCGCGCCCGGCCGCAGGTCCTCGCTGATGGCGGGGAGGGCGGCGCCGAGGACGGTCATGTCGAGGGTGATCAGCAGGACCGGGGCGGTGAGCACCCCCAGGGCGAGGGCTCGCCTGGGCATGGGACGACTCCTGTTGCTTGACAGTCCGGACGGTACAGTAACGAAACTGTACCAGCTGGACGGTGTACGGTCCGACCCATGCCCCGACCGTCCCAGCGGGACCGCATCGTCGACGCCTACGTCGACCACGTGGTGAGCGAGGGTCCCGAGACGGTGACGCTCGAGGCGGTCGCGGCCAGGGCGGGGGTCTCCAAGGGCGGGCTGCTCTACCACTTCGGGTCCAAGGAGGCCCTCCTCGGCGGGATGCTCGAGCGGGTCGCCGCCCTGACCGAGGCCGACATCGCGACCGCGCGGGCGGCGGCCGCGGCCGGCACCGAGACCGTGGCGCACTACTACCTGCGCACCTCGGCCGACGACCCGGCGAGCGACAGCGACTTCTTCCGCGCGATGGTGGCGGTGCTCAAGGTCGCGGGCACCGAGGAGGCGGCCGCGACGACGGCCCGCGCCTCGATCTCGGCGTGGCGGGAGGTGCTCGCCGAGGAGACCGGCGACGAGCTGACCGCCGACCTGATCGCCGCGGTCGGCGACGGCATCTACCTGCGGGCGATCGCGGGGGAGCGCTCCACGCCCCTGACCCGGGACTGGGAGACGACCCTCGAACGTCTCGGGGTCCGCGCCCCGTCGGAGCAGTCCCCCTGACCCCGCGTGTCCGACCCCACGGTGTGCTCATGGACCGCTGCGGGTCACTCTGGAGTCGTGCACTCGTTTGACGAGGACGATCAGCGTCCCGACTCCGCCCGCGCCGACGGCGGACGCGCCCCGGTCGACCGGGGCTTCGCCTCGCTCGTCGGGACGCTGCGGTCCTCGGACCCGCGCTTCGCCCGCCGCGTCTCCGAGCCGCACCGGCTGCGCAGCGGCCAGATCATGACGCTGGTGGCGTTCGTCGTGACCGTGCTGGTCGGCCTCGTCCCGCTGATCCTCGGGATCCACCTGCAGGCGACGGCGCTCCTCACGGTCGGCGCGATCGGCACCGCCTTCGCCCCGGTCGTGGTGCCGCCGGTCGTCGGCGTGATCCTCTCCCGGCTCCGCCCGCTCTGGTGATCAGCGCTTCACGGCGCGCGTGATCCAGTCGAGGAGTTCGTTCTCCACGTCGTCGCGGTCGACCTCGTTGAGGATCTCGTGGCGGTCGTTCGGCCACATCCGGAACGTCACGTCGGTCAGCCCGGCATGGGTGTAGCGGTCCGCGAGGGCCTGGGCGAGGACCACCGGCCCGCCGACCGGGTCGTGCTCGCCGACCGCGATGTAGATCGGCAGGTCCTTCTGCATGGCGTCGAGGCGCTGCGGGTCGGCGACCCCGCGGCCGCCCGCGAACATGCCCGCGCCGCCCGCCGGGTCCAGGCCGAACCCGCACCACGGGTCGGCGACGTAGGCGTCGACCTGCGACTCGTCCCGCGAGAGCCAGTCGTAGTCGGTGCGCGCGGGTGCGAACGGCGCGTTGAAGGCCGAGAGGTCGATCGGCCCGCTCGTGTCGATGGCCGCCTCCAGCTGGTCGAGCAGTGACGTGCCGGTGAGCACGGCCGCGTCGACCTCCGCGGAGTGGTCCAGCAGCCACTGCTGCACCGCGAACGACCCCATGCTGTGACCGAGGAGCACCACCGGCACGCCGGGTGCGTCCTCGCGGCCGCGCTCGAGCAGGCGCCCGATGTCGGCGACCAGCTCGTCCCACCCGCCCTCGCCCAGGACGCCGGGCTCGGTGCCGTTGGCCTCGGCGGTCGCGCCGTGCCCGCGGTGGTCCTGCCCCTGCACGAGGAAGCCGAGCCCCGAGAGCCGGTCGGCCAGGTGCTGGTAGCGGCGCACGTGCTCGCCCATCCCGTGCGTGAGCTGCACGACGCCGCGGGCCTCGCCCTTCGGGAGCCAGCGGAAGGTGGCCAGGGTGTGGCCGCCCGCGGAGGGCACGTCGATGCGGGTGGGCTCGGTCATGCGGCTGGCTCCTCGTCCTCGGGCAGGTCAGCGGGTCAGGAGTCTGTCCCGCCCGAGGGCCGAGCGCCAGCGGTGGCTACGAGGAGGTCGTGGTCGGACCGGTCGTGCCCTGCTGGACCGACTGCTGGCTGGTCCCGTGCGGGCCGCCCGGGCCGCCGGGGCCACCGCCGAGCAGCGGTCCGGTGAGCGTCGAGACGCCCACCCCGAGCAGGAACGCGACGACGCCGATCGCGACCGCGATCCTCGCGCTGACGGTGCGTGCGGTCTTCTTGACGACGGGTGCGGGGGCAGGAGCCGCGTCGGCGGGGGCGCCGTACACGGCGTGGGTGCGGACGGTGTCGGGGTCGGTGCCGCCGACGGGCGTACGGGGAACGTGGGTCGACGTGGCGTCGTACCAAGCGGGGGAGTCCGGTGCGGTCATGATCAGCAGCGTGCGGCCCGGCCCTGGTCGGGTCGTGTGACGTCCCTGTGATCCCGGTGTGGGTCCCGGCGTCCGGTTCCGGTGCGGGGCGCGACGCGGAGCCGACGGACCCGTCGTCAGGAAGGGCGGTCCCGGCGGCGCCACCACGGCCGACGGCCCGGGGCCGGTACGGGGGAGGGCTCCGGGGTCCACGCGGCCCGGGCGGCCCGCCAGCGCTCGACGACGGCGTCCGCCGACGGGCGCCGGATCGGGACGCGGGGTCCGGCGGGGAAGCGCAGGAACGCCACGACGCGGCGGTCGAGGTCGGCGACGACGGCGCGGACGGCCGCCTCGTCGGCGAGGTCGCGCACGTCGTCGTCGAGCCGCTCGATGTCCTTGCGCAGCCGCAGCGACGGGGGCAGCAGCGCCTCGGTCGGCACGCCCTCGGCCCGCATCTTCGAGCGGACCCACCAGTGCTCGTCGTCGCGCGCGGGGAGGTCGAGGGGCTTCCCCGCCCCGGGCAGGTCGTCGAACGCGCCCTCCGCGGTGGCGCGGCGGATCTGCTCGTCGATCAGCGACTCGTAGCGCTCCCAGTACGTCTCGCCCGGCTCGCCCCGCACGCCTCCACGGTGCCCGAGCCGGGCGGGCCCCGCTACCGGGCGGTGAGCACCACCGTCTGCACGGCCCACGCGTTCAGCGGTGCCGAGGAGGTGAGCGAGACCGGGGCGGCCGCGTCGTCCGAGAGCGCCGGGCGGGCGACCAGGGCGGTGGTCGCCTTGACGACGTCGTCGGCCTTGACCGTCCACGCGTCGCTCAGCGGCTCCGGCGGCACGATGTCGGCGACGCCGGTGCCGGCGACGAAGTAGAGGACCTGGGTGGAGCTGTCCGCGGGCGCCGGGGCGGCGGTGACGGTCGTCCCGGAGCCGGTGGTCTCGCCGGGCACGGTGACCCCGGTGATGTTCGACCAGGCGCCGATGCCGCCGAGCAGCGTCGCCGGGGTGTCCGACGTGAACGTGACGGGGCCGGTGGCGTCCGTCGCGGTCGAGGTGAACAGCGACACCGAGCCGGCGCCGCCGGGCAGCGCGGTGGTCCGCAGCGCGGTCCAGCCCGCGGGCGCCTGCACCTGGCCCGCCCCGGACCGGAAGACCTGGGCGACCAGGGTGTCGCCCTCCTCCACGCCGGCCGGGGTGGACAGCGTCACCTGGGTCGCGGCGTCGGCCGTGGTGTAGCCGACGGCGCGGGAGAGCGGCAGCCACGGCACGGTCGCGGTGACGACGAGCCCGGCGACCAGGGCGATCGCGGCGAGCAGGCCGGCGCCACCCCAGAGGGCGGGCGCGGGCAACGAGCGGGCCGAGACGACGCCCACCACCACGAGCAGGCCCGCGAGTCCGGCGCTGAGGCCGAGCAGCGTCGCGGTCGACTCGGTGCGGAAGCCGCGCACCCCGAACTCCGCGACGGCGATCGCGATCCCCACCAGTCCGAGCACGGCCCCGAGGGCGACGACGGCGTTCTGCACGCCCGGGGGCAGCGTGACGGTCGCGACCACCACGGCGGCGACGACGACGAGGACGGCTGCGGCCGCCCACGCGACGGCGCTCCCGAGCGCCCCGGCGGCCACCACCGCCAGTACGGCGACCACGACGGCCACGCCGATCGCGACGGTCTTGCGCACGTCCACCCACTCCTCCCGGGGGCCCTGCGGGCCCTGCTCCGTCCGGCGGCACCTCGTCGACCGCTCCGACACCCTGTCGTTCCGGGAGGTTCCACCGTTTCGGACGCGCGGGGGTCCTCCCGGAGGGTCGAATCAGGTCACGGTTGCATCACGAAATCGTGAACAAGGGAGTGCGGTTCGATGGCGCACGCCCGATCCGGTAACGCAGGGTACCGAGTTTTCGTCACTCGTCCGTGGTGTGCCACCTGCGGCGATCCGCCCGGCCGCCGCTCCCCGGAAGCGGTTCCGGCATGGAGGTTCCCGACGTCAAGTGGTCGCGTCGGTGATCACTGCGGTCACCGGCGGCGTTACGGAACGTGGCTCTGCGGCGATGCCCCCTCCGAACCGACGTCGAAGTGGAGGCGGTAGTGCTGCGGGGCTATGCACGGGTGGCGTCGGCGACGGACGACGCCTCGGACCAGGTCGAGCGTCTGCGCGCCGCCGGGGTCGCCGCGGAGCGGATCCGCATCGACACCTCGGTGGGGACCCGCGGGGCGCGCCCGGAGCTCGAGGCGGTGCTCGGTGACCTGCGCGACGGCGACGTCCTCGTGGTCACCGGTCTCGACCGGCTCGCCTCGTCGGTCCTGCACCTCGTCCAGGTCGGGCAGCGGCTCCTGGCCGTCGGTGCTCACCTGCGCTCCCTGGAGGAGGACGTCGACACCACGTCCGACGGCGACACGGGGGTCCTCCCCACCCTCGACCTGCTCGCCGGGCTCCAGCGCACCCTCGTCTCCGCCAGCACCCGCGCGGGGCTCGACGCCGCCCGCGCCCGGGGCCGCCGGGGGGGCCGCCCGCCACGGCTGACCGCGGAGGCCGCCGCCCGGGCCCAGCGGCTCTACGACGAGGGCCGCTCGGTCACCGAGATCGCCGAGACCCTCGACGTCCCGCGCACCACCGTCTACGGCCACCTGCGCCGCCCGTCCTGACGACGGCGGACCTCACGCCGGGCGTACGCGCGCGGGCGTGTGCTGCGGCGGTGATCGTCCCGGGCGCGGGTCTGCCGCCGCTGACCGCCGCCCGCCTGCTCACCAGCTGGACCGCGGCCCCGGGCGTCCTCGGTGGCGTCGCGGTCCTCGGCGGGGGCTACGGCCTCGGCGTGCGGCGCCTCGGCGGGCCCTGGCCGGCGCGGCGCACCGTCGCGTTCGGGGCGGGTGTGCTCCTGCTGGGCGTCATCGGCTGCAGCGCGATCGCGGTCTACGACGACACGCTGTTCTGGACCCGGGCGCTCCAGGGCGTCGTCCTGCTCGTGGTCGCCCCCATGCTCCTCGCCGCCGGGGCCCCGCTGACCCTCGCGCGGGACACGCTCCCCGCACCCGCCGTCGCGACCCTCGGCCGGCTGCGGCGGTCGGGACCCGCGCGGGCGCTGTGCGCGCCCGGCATCGCGACGCTGGCCCTCGTCGCCCCACCGTTCGTGCTGTACCTGACGGGGCTCTACCCGCTGGAGCTGGAGAGCGCCGCCGTGAGCGGGCTCGTGGCCCTCGGGCTGCTCGCGGCCGGGCTGCTGTACGCGGTGAGCCGGCTGCAGATCGATCCGGTCCCGCGCACCACCCACCACGGCCTGACGCTCGGCATCGCCATCGCCGAGGTGGTCACCGACGGGGTGCTCGGGCTGGTGCTCTGGCTCGGGCCGCTGCTGGCCGTCGCGCACTACACGGGCGTCGACCGGACCTGGGGCCCGAGCCCGCGCGACGACCAGGCCATCGGCGCGGGCGTGTGGTGGATCGGCGGGGACCTCGCCGGCCTGCCGTTCCTCGCCGCGATCGCCGCCCGGTTCGCCGCGTCCGATGCCTCGGAGGCACGCCGGATCGACGCGGAGCTCGACGCCCAGGAGGCGGCGGGCGAGCGCGGCTCGGGGCTGTGGTGGGAGCAGCCCGGCCGGTGAGCTCTGTCCGGATGCTGCCCGGGCACGCAGGTCGGGCACGTCCCGCCGTCGGGACGGATCCTGGCGGAGGCTGAGCGGCGTGACCGCCGTCCCCGGCCGCCCGCGGCGCAGCCCCCTCGCCCCCCACGTCGTCACGCTGCGACGCACGGTGGCGGCGACGCTGCGGCGCCCGCTGGCGTCGTACTACCTCGTCGTCGGGCTGACCGTGGTGCTCGCGGGCCTGGGTCTCGTGATGGTGCTCTCGGCGTCGTCGATCGACTCGTTGACGCGTACCGGCAGCCCGTACGGCGTGTTCGTCCACCAGCTCGTCTACTGCGCCGTCGGCGGGGTCGCCTTCTGGCTGACCGGCCGCGTCCCGGTGCGGCGCTGGCGGGTGGCGAGCCCGTGGCTGCTCGGGGTGTCCCTGCTCGCGCTGGTCGCCGTGCTGGTGCCGGGCCTCGGGTCGTCGGTGGCCGGGGCGCAGAAGTGGTTCGTGGTCGGGGGCCTGTCCCTGCAGCCCAGCGAGCCCGCGAAGCTCGCGCTCGTGCTGTGGGGCGCGCACGTGCTGGTCTCGCAGCGCCGCGTCGCCGGGGTCCGGCGGCTGCTCCCCGTGGTCCCGGTCGGGGTCCTGACGGCGGGTCTGGTCGTCGTCGAGCCCGACCTCGGGTCGGCGCTGGGCATCGTCGTCGTGCTGTTCGCGCTGCTGTGGTTCGCCGGTGTGCCGGGACGCCTGCTCGGGCTGCTGGGGGCGGGTGCGCTCGGCGCGGTGGCGGTGCTCGCCGTGACCGCGAGCTACCGGCTGGCGCGCCTCACGTCGTTCCTCGGCAGCGGCGACGACTCGCTCGGCGCGGGTTACCAGTCGCAGCAGGCCCTGTACTCCCTGGCCGACGGCGGGCTGCTCGGCGACGGGCTCGGACAGGGCGCGGCGCAGTGGAGCTACCTGCCCAACGCCTCCAACGACTTCGTCTTCGCGATCCTCGGCGAGGAGCTCGGCCTCGTCGGCGCCTGCGCCGTGCTCGGCCTGTTCGGCCTGCTGGCGTGGGTGGGCCTGCGGATCGCGGCGCGGACGGTGGACCCGTGGAACCGGGTGGTGGTCGCGACGCTGACGGTCTGGCTCGTGGCGCAGGCCGTCATCAACATCGGTTACGTGCTGGGCCTGCTGCCGGTCACCGGGATCACCCTGCCCCTGATCTCGGCCGGCGGGACCTCGGTCATCGTCAGCATGGTCTCCCTCGGGCTGCTGGCGTCCGCCGCCCGCGACGAGCCCGAGGCCCGGGTGGCGCTGCGGCGTTAGGGTCCTCGGAGATCACTTCAGGAGGCAGACGTGGAGATCCTGGCCGGCGTGGACGGCGTGCGAGGGGCGATCGGGCGCGAGCTCGGCCCGGGGGAGTGGTTCACCGTCGACCAGTCCCGGGTGGACGGCTTCGCCGACGACACCGAGGACCACCAGTGGATCCACGTGGACCCGGAGAAGGCGAGGTCCAGCCCGTTCGGCGGCACGATCGCCCACGGGTTCCTCACGCTGTCGCTGCTGCCGCACCTCGCGAACTCCGCCCGCCGCCTCGACGGGGTGCGCATGGGCGTGAACTACGGGCTGAACAAGGTGCGCTTCCCGTCGCCCGTGCGGGTCGGCAGCCGGGTGCGGGCGAGGGTCACCATCGCCGAGGCCGAGGACCTGCCGGACAACGGGGTGCAGGTGGTCTCGACGGTCACCGTCGAGATCGAGGGCATGCCCAAGCCCGCGTGCATCGCCGAGTGGGTCACGCGCGCGTACTTCTGATGCCCGCCCGCCCGAGGATCCACCTCAACGCCTTCGCCATGATGTGCGCGGGCCACCAGTCGCCGGGGCTCTGGCAGCACCCGGCCGACGAGGGGTTCCGCTACACCGACCTCGACCACTGGACGTCCCTGGCGCGCCTGCTCGACGACGCCGGGTTCGACGCGCTCTTCCTCGCCGACGTGCTCGGGGTCTACGACGTGGCGGGCGGCTCGCGCGACGCGGCCGTCCGCGCCGGCATCCAGATCCCGCTCGGCGACCCGATGATGCCGGTCTCGGCCATGGCGGCGGTGACGTCGTCGTTGGGCTTCGGCGTGACGGTCTCCACGTCCTACGAGCACCCGTACGCCCTCGCGCGACGCTTCACCACGCTCGACCACCTGACGAAGGGCCGCGTCGGCTGGAACGTCGTCACCGGCTACCTGGCCAGCGCCGCGGCGAACCTGGGCCTCGGTGCGCAGGTCGCCCACGACCAGCGCTACGAGCAGGCCGACGAGTACCTCGAGGTGTGCCGGCGGCTCTGGGAGGAGTCGTGGGAGGACGACGCCGTCGTCCGCTCCGGCGGGACCTACACCGACCCGGCGAAGGTGCACGACATCGCCTTCCACGGCCGCTGGTACGACGTCCCCGGCCCCTTCCTCTGCGAGCCCTCCCCGCAGCGCTCGCCGGTGATCTTCCAGGCGGGCGCCTCGCCGCGCGGGCTGGCGTTCGCGGGTCGGCACGCGGAGGCGGTGTTCATCTCCGGGCCGTCCACGACGGTGCTCGCCGGCCAGGTCGACCGGCTCCGGTCGGCGGTGTCCGACGCCGGCCGGGACCCGGCCTCGGTCACGGTGTTCTGCCAGCTCGCCCCGGTGGTGGCCGCGACCTCCGCGGAGGCCGACGCGCTGTACGCGGAGTACCTCGCGTCGTTCTCCCTCGAGGGCGCGCTGGCCCTGTTCGCGGGCTGGACGGGGCTCGACCTCACCGGCATCGACCCCGACCAGCCGCTGCGCTACGTCGAGTCCGACGCCGGCCGGTCCGCCCTCGCCTCGTTCACCACCGACGACCCGACCCGCGAGTGGACCGTCGGCGAGGTCGCCCGCCACCTCGCCGTCGGCGGGCGGGGCCCGGTCGCCGTGGGCTCCGGTGCCGAGGTGGCCGACCAGATGGAGCACTGGGTCGACGAGACCGGCGCGGACGGGTTCAACCTCGCCTACGCCGTCGTGCCCGGGACGTTCGAGCAGGTCGCACACCACGTGGTCCCCGAGCTGCGGCGCCGGGGCCGGATGCCGGCGGTCCCCGTCGGCGGGACCCTCCGGGAGCGTCTGGCCCTGCGCTGACGCCCCCACCCTCGTGCCAGGAAAGCGTCGTTGCTGTCGCCCAGTGGCAGGAACGCCGCGTTCCCGACGGCGGGTGGGGCCGGGTCCTTGGGCGCACGCCGGGTGAGGCGCCCAGGGCGGGGGCCGGCGCTACGGGGGTGGCGACGCCTGCCAGTGGAGCACACAGTCCGGCTGGGTCGGTGCTCGGTGGTGGCGACCCCTGGGCGTGGCGCACACAGTCCGGCGGGGCCGGTGCTCGGTGGTGGCGACCCCTGCGCGTCGCGCACACACCTGCCGGCCCTGTCGCGGGTTCCGGCGATCGCCCGATGCCTTGTCGTTCTGATCCAGCGCGACAGGGAGAACGTGGTCGCGCGGATGACCACGACAAGCTGCACGGAATCGGCGCAGGAAGGGACGAGAGGGCACTCCGGCGGCGTTGGGCCCGCTCCTGTCGTGTGCGTGGCGCGCAGGGGTCGGACGAGTCGGTGGCCGGAGGGACCCGAGTGTGTGCGTGGCGCGTAGGGGTCGGACGAGTCGGTAGCCGGGCCGACCGGACTGTGTGCGGGACGCGCAGAATCCTCACGGGTCGCCCGGCCGACCGGCAGGTGCACACCGACGTGCCCGGTCCGGCGCGCGCCGGGAGCCGGGCACCACCCGTCGTCAGGAACGCGCGGCCTTGCCCAGTGCACCGCGCGCGATGATCACCTGCTGGATCTGGCTCGTGCCCTCGTAGATGCGGAAGAGCCGGACGTCCCGGTAGATGCGTTCGACCGGGACGCCGCGCATGTAGCCCGACCCGCCGTGGACCTGCACCGCGCGGTCGGCGATCCGCCCGACCGCCTCGGAGCAGAAGTACTTCGCGGTGGACGGGCCGGTGACCTTGTCGGACCCGTCGTCGTAGGCCTTCGCCGCCTCGCGGACCAGGGCGCGGCCGGCGTGCCAGTCGGTCACGGAGTCGGCGACGAGGCCCTGGACGAGCTGGTAGGTCGCGATCGCGTGCCCGCCCTGCTCGCGCTGGGTGGCGAACTCGACGGTCTCGTGCACGAGGCGCGCGGCCATCCCCATGCAGAGCGCCGCGATGTGCAGCCGGCCGTGCGCGAGGCACTTCAGCGCGGTGACGTACCCGCGGTGCAGACCCTCCTCGCCGCCGACGAGGTTCTCGGCGGGCACCCGGACGTCGTCGAGGTAGACCTCGCAGGTCCACGACCCGCGCTGGCCCATCTTCGCGTCGTGCTCGGAGAAGCTCACCCCGGGCGAGGAGGTCGGGACGAGGAAGGTGGAGATGCCACGGGCGGGCGCGGCGTCCGGGTCGGTGCGGGCGAACACCATGAGGACGTCGGCGAACGGCGCGTTGGTGATCCAGCGCTTCGCGCCGGAGATGACCCAGGAGTCGCCGTCGCGGACCGCCTTCGTGGTCAGCGAGGACGGGTCGGACCCGGCGTCGGGCTCGGTCAGCGCGAACGAGGCGACCACCTCGCCGGACGCGAGCCGCGGCAGCCACTCGGCCTGCTGCTCGGGCGACCCACCGGTGAGCAGGACCTGCCCGGCGATGCCATTGTTGGTGCCGAACAGCGAACGCAGCGACGGGGTGGTCCAGCCGAGCTCCATCGCGAGCTCGACCTCCTCGGCCATCGACAGCCCGATCCCGCCGTGCTCCTCGGGGATCGCGAAGCCGTAGAGGCCCATGGCCTTGCACGCCTCGCGGAGCTCGGCGGGGACCTCGTCGGTCTCCTCGATCTCGTCCTCGCGCGGCACGACCTGCTCGCGCACGAACTCGCGGACCGAGGTCAGGACGTCGGCGAAGTCGGACGGGTCCACGGCGGGGGCCTCCTGGGGGAACGACGGTGTCTACGGCATTCTCTCCCGCGCTCAGCCCGTCCGCGTGGTCGAGCTCCGTTGCGCTACGTCTCCGCAGGCCGCACGACCAGGTCGGTGATGTGCGCGTCACGACCGGCCGTGACCGCCGTCAGCACCGTCGCCGCCACCGACTCCGGCCGCAGGTACCGCGAGCCCTCGTAGGTGCCGCCCTCGTGCGCGACCACCGCGCGCTGCATGTCGGTGTCCACCCGCCCGGGGTGCACCGAGCAGACGCGCAGGTCGGGTTCCTCGCCGCGCAGCGCGTCGGCGAACGCGCGCAGGGCGAACTTCGACGCCGCGTACGAGCCCCAGCCGGGCCGCGCGGTGAGTCCCGCGCCGGAGTTCACGCACACCACGGTGCCGCGGGCCGCCCGCAGCGCCGGGAGCAGCAGGCGGGTCAGTTCGGCGACCGCGACGACGTTCACCTCGAACTGGCGCCGCCAGGTCGCGACGTCGAGCTCGGCGACGGTCCCGAGCAGGCCCACCCCGGCCGAGTGCACCAGGACGTCCAGCTCGTCGACGCGTTCGGTGGCCCCGGCGAGGGCGTCGGGGTCGGTGAGGTCCACCGGCCACGGCAGGGCGCGGTCACCCAGGCGGGCGGCGACCGCGCCGAGCGCCGTCGCGTCGCGGCCACCCAGCAGCAGGTCGTGGGTGGGCGCGAGGGCCGCCGCGACGGCCGCGCCGATACCGCGCGAGGCGCCCGTGACCAGGGCGAGAGGACGTTGCGGGATCACGGGAGAACCCTAACGACGCGGTTCACACCCCGATCCGGACGTTCCACCCCACCGTGTACGGCACGGCGCGGGCGCGTCACGAGGGGTGCCGGACGGCGTTGTGCCTGGCATCGCTCCGGAGACGGAGGGTGACGAGCAACGGCGTGGCGTTTCGTTCCCCAGCTGGCCCGCGCTCCGCTCGTCGGGAACTACCCCGAACGGTTCCCAGTGCGGTACCCGGCGCCTCGCCCCACGAGGCGCCGGGTCACCCCACCGGTCACCGCACGACGACGACCGTGTCGCCGACGGCGAGCGTCCGGAAAAACTGCCGGGCCACCGAGTCGGACAGGTGGATGCAGCCCGCCGACTGCCGCGACAGGCTCCCGGTGTGGAAGGCGATCCCGCCGTTGAAGAACACCGACCACGGCATCGGGGCGTCGTCGAACTCGCTGGAGCGGTGGTCCGCGTCCTTCCACGTCACGTGGAAGGTGCCGGTCGGGGTGCGCTCGCCGGGCCGCCCGGAGGTGATCGGGGCGCTCGCCACGACCTTCCCGTCCTGCACCAGCCAGGCCCGCTTCGCGGAGAGCGACACGCACGCGCCGTCGCCGGAGATCGAGCACGGCATCGGGTGGGCGGAGGACGACGACGGGCGGCTCGTGCCCGCGGTCCGGGCGCGGGAGGTGGCGGTGGCCTTCGTGGCCGCAGGCCGCGTCGGCGTCGTCACCGGGAGCGTCGTGACCCCGGCGGTCACGGGGGACACGGCGAGCGGTGCAGCGGCGACCGGTGCGGCCGCCGTGGCGACGGCCGCGGGCGACGCGGTCCCGACGTCGGCGAGCCCCAGCCCCGTACTGACTCCGATGGCGCCCAGCACGACGACCGCCGACCCGGCCATCCCGACCCTGGTCATCCGCATCGCGTTCCCCCGACCTCGCTCGAACCGTTGTGCTGTCGAGATCGCTCGGCTGGGCCACCCGTGTTAGCGCACTCCCCCGAAGGGATGATCGCCGTGCGTCCGACGAGGGTGCCGTAGAGCGAGTTACGGTCGTTAGGGTCGTGTGGTGACCGATCTGGTGGTGGTGGGAGCGTCGCTGGCGGGACTGCGGGCGGTCGAGGCCGTGCGGGGCGACGGGTTCGCGGGGTCGATCGCCCTGGTCGGCGCGGAGGAACACCTGCCCTACGACCGCCCGCCGCTGTCGAAGGAGCACCTCGGCGACGAGGACCCCCGCAGCCCCACGTACCGCGAGCGGGAGAAGCTCGAGGAGCTCGAGGTCGAGCTCGTGCTGGGTGCTCCGGCCGAGGCGCTCGACGTCGAGAACCGGACCGTGACGGTCGGCGGACGCGACATCGCGTACTCCGGGCTCGTGATCGCGACCGGGGCCGACGCCCGTCCGCTCCCCGCCTCGGTGTGCGCGCCGGACCTCGCGGGCGTGGTGACCCTGCGGACCCTCGACGACTCGCTGCACCTGCGCGAGCTGCTGCGCCGGGGGACGCCGCGCGTGACGGTGGTCGGGGCGGGCTTCATCGGGTCCGAGATCGCTGCGGTCGCCCGCACGCGGGGCCTCGAGGTGACGATCGTCGAGGCGCTGCCCGTGCCGCTGGTGCGCGGCGTGGGCGAGCGGATGGGCCGGGCGCTGACCGCGATCCACGAGCGGCACGGCACCACGGTGCTCACCGGCGTCTCGGTGGAACGGGTGACGGGGGAGGGGCACGTCGAGTCGGTCGTGCTCGGCGACGGCACCGAGATCCCCACCGACGTCCTCGTCGTCGGGATCGGCGCGGCGCCGAACACCGCCTGGCTGGAGTCGTCGTCGTTGACGGTCGACAACGGGATCGTCGCGGACGCGACGCTCGCGGCCGCACCCGGCGTCTACGCCGCCGGCGACGTCGTCCGGTGGCCCAACGCGCTCTTCGACGACGTGGTGAGCGGCCCGATGCGCCTCGAGCACTGGACCTCGGCCTCCGAGCAGGGTGCGCTCGCCGCCCGCAACGCGGTCGACCCGTCGGCCGCGAAGCCCTACGAGACCGTCCCGTACTTCTGGTCGGACTGGTACTCCAGCCGCATCCAGTTCGTCGGGGTCTCGCGGGCCGGCGACGGCCACCCCGAGGTGGAGACCGAGATCGTCATGGGGTCGGAGGACGACGGCGCCTTCGTCGCGCTCTACCGCAGCGGCGAGCGGCTCGTGGGGGCGCTCGCCGTCGACAAGCGCGCCGAGGTCATGCAGTACCGCCGGCTCATCCTCAACCGGGCGAGCTGGTCGGAGGGGCTGGAGAAGGCCGAGGAGCGCCGGCAGCGCGCGGCGAGGAAGGCCGCCGCGTCGTGAGGACGCCCGGCGTCGACCACCTGGTGCTCGCCACGGAGTCGCTGGAGCACGGCGTGCCCTGGCTGACCGACCGGCTGGGTGCCGGCCCGGCGGGCGCCGGGCGGCACCACCGCTACGGCACCCACAACGCGCTGTGGAACCTCGACGACGGCACGTACCTGGAACTGATCGCGGTCGACCCGGACGCGCCCGCGCCCGGCCGACCACGCTGGTTCGCGCTGGACCGGTTCGCGGGCCCGCCGCGGCTCGTGCACTGGGTCCTGCGGCTCGCCACGCTGCCGCCCTTCGCCGCGGAGCACGGCCGCACGTTGCGGCTGTCCCGCGACGAGCTCTCCTGGTCGGTCACGGTTCCCGACGACGGGTCGTTGCCGGTCGACGGGTCCGGCGTCTGGCCGTCGCTGATCGCCTGGGACGGCGGGCACCCGTCATCGGGACTGGCCGGCGCCGGGCTCGCGCTGTCCCGCCTCGTGCTCTCGACGCCGTCGGCGGGCGCCCTGCGCTCCCGCCTGGTCGAGGCGGGGCTCACCGGCCTCCTCGGCCACCGCATCACCGTGACACCGGGTCCGGTGGCGCTGCGGGCCGAGCTCACGACCCCGGGCGGGCCGGTCACGCTCTGAGGAGCCCGACGACGGCCGCGCCGACCAGCCCGCCGCTGGTGAGCGTGAACGAGACGACGCTGAGGACCTGGAACCACGTCCGCGTCGCCGCGCGGGGGGACCAGGCGAGCGGGAGGAAGAGCGTCGGGTTCAGCCAGGTCCCGATCACGATCGCGACGGCGAGCCACGTCGGCAGGCCGGGCACCGCGAGGCCGACGGCGATCAGGATGATCCCCATGATCACGTAGTCGAGGTGGGCCTGGAGGATGCGCCGGGGCTTGCGGACCCCGACCCGCTCCACGAGCTGCGGGGTGATCATGGTGGCCGCCACCGCCCAGCCCAGCACCGCGCCGAAGGCGAGCTCCACCAGACCGATGCGCGTCAGCACGTCCACATCGGTGATCCTGTCCTAGGTCAGAGGATCCCGTCGAGCAGTGCACGCAGGCCGACGAGGAAGACGCGGTCGAGATCGAACGCGTACGGCCCGGCCCGGCGGACCGCCGGTCCCGCCAGGCGCGCTATCCCCCGCGCCGTCGCCGGGTCGTGGTCGACGAACCAGTCGGCGTCGACGCCGGTGTCGGCCTCGGCGTCCCGTTCGGCCGCGAGCGTCAGAGCCATGCCGCGCACGTAGCCCGCGAGCACCATGTACAGGTCGAAACGACGCTCGGGGCCGGCCACGACGTGCTCCAGCGTCGACAGGTCCCACTCGGCGATCGCGAGCAGGGCGGGCACCGGCTGCGGACGGTGCAGCGAGATCGCGCGCGCCACCCACGGGTGCCGGGAGTAGACCGCCCACTGCCGACGGGCGGAGAGCTCGAGGCGCGTCCGCCAGTCGGCGTCCGGGGCCACCACCGGCCACGGCTCGGCGGCGAACACGTCGTCGAGCATGGCCATGACCAGGCCGTCCTTGCCGTGCACGAGTCCGTGGACGGTCATCGTCGGGACCCCGAGCTCAGCCGCCAGCCGACGCATCGACACGGCCGCCAGACCGTCCGCGTCGGCCAGCTCCACCGCGAGCGCCACGGCGTCCTCCCGGGCCGGGCCCGACCCCCGCGGCCGGACCCGTCGTCGGGACGGGGACGGGGTGGCGACCACCGTGCCCACCCGCGGGACGGACTCGACCAGCCCCTCCTCGCGCAGCAGCGCGAGCGCCCGCGACGCGGTGGCCGAGGCGACCCCGTACTCGGCGACGATCGCCCGGACGGAGGGGAGCCGGTCGCCGGGGGCGAGGTCCGCGGCCCGGGCCCGCAGTGCCTCCGCGACGCGGTGGGAGGGGAGATCGCTGTCCTGCGACACGGTGGTGCTCCTCGCCGTCGGACGGGCACGGTCACCGCTGTTCGTACACCGTCCACGAGGAGCTCGTCATGCACGTTCTCGTCTCCGGCGCCGGCATCGCCGGCTCGGCCCTCGCCCACCTGATGCTCGCCCGTGGCCACCGCGTCACCGTCGTCGAGGTCGCCCCACGACCGCGTCCCGGCGGCCAGGCCGTCGACGTCCGTGGTCCCGCCCTCGACGTGATGGACCGGATGGGTCTCGGCGACCGGCTCCGCGCCGCCCGGACCGACATGCGCGGCATGTCCGTCGTCGCGACCGACGGCACCGAGCTGATGCGGTCCACCACCACGACCCTGACCGGCGGTCCGCTCGACTCGCCCGACGTCGAGATCCTCCGCGACGACCTCGCCGCGATGCTCGCCGACGTCGCGGCAGGCGCCGAGTGGTGCTTCGGCGACCGGGTCGCGGAGATCGGGCCGGACCACGTGCGCCTCGCGGGCGGGCGGGTGCTGGAGCCCGACGTCGTGGTCGGCGCCGACGGCCTGCACTCCGGGGTCGGGCGCCTGGCGGGGATCGTCGACGCGTCGTGCCTGCGCCCGCTCGGCAGCCACCTCGCCGTCTACACGATGCCGAACGTGTTCGGGCTGGACCGCTGGCAGGTGTTCTGCCGCTGCCCGGCCGCGATGATCGGGCTCTACACGGCGCGCGACAACCGCGAGGTGCGGGTGAACCTCGGGTTCGAGGGAGCGGCCGACTACGACCACCGGGACCTCCCGACCCAGAAGGCGCTGCTCGCCGACGTGTTCGCGGACCACGGCTGGTGGGTGCCGCGCATGCTCGAGGGCCTCGCGGACGCCGAGGACTTCTACCTCGCGCCGATGACGCAGGTGGTCGCGCCGCGGTGGTCGGTCGGACGCACCGTGCTGCTCGGCGACGCGGCCTGGTGCACCACACCGCTGTCCGGGCAGGGGACGACGCTGGCGCTGGTCGGGGCGCACCTGCTCGCGCACGAGCTGGACACCCGCCCGGTCGCGGCGGCGTTCGCGGCCTACGAGGACCGGATGCGACCGGTGGCCGAGGCCGACCAGCGGCTCGCGATCGACAACGCCGCGCGCGTGGCGGACATGATGGACGACCCCGGGCAGGCGGCCGCGGGCGAGGCGTGGTCGGCGACCTCCGCGGCCACGACCCTGGTGCTGCCGTGAGTGCGCTCAGAGGCCGTGCGCCGTGCGGATGTGGTCGAAGATCAGGCTGGTCACGGTGCCCGCGACGTCGCGGTGGGAGTTGAGGGTGTCGACGAGGTCGCGCAGCGCTCCGGTCCCCGCCGTCGCGACGTGGAGCAGGTAGTCGTCGGCGCCCGCGACGAAGTAGACGTCGCGCACGGCGGGGAGGTGGCGGACGAACGCGGTGAACTCGCCCAGCCGGTCGCGGGAGTCGCTCTGCAGGCGCACCGAGATCATGGCCTGGAGCGGGAGCCCGACGGCGGACGGGTCGACGTCGGCGTGGAACCCGCGGATCACGCCGCGCTCGCGCAGGGCCCGGACCCGGGCGAGGCACGTGGACGCCGCGATGCCCACCGCCTCCGCGAGCGCGGCGTTCGTGGTGCGGGCATCGGCCACGAGCCGGGTCAGCAGGGCGCGATCGATCCGGTCGATCCCCCGCAGATCGTTCGGCGACGGCCCTGGCCGGACGTCGAAATCGTCGGGAAGTTCGTCCACGCGGCCAGGTTACAGAACCTTCTTCACGATTCTACCCAGGAAACAGCAGGACGTTCACACTGGGAGCCGAGGACGGACGGCGAGACGGAGGACGGTCATGAAGGTCGCGGTGCCCACCGAGGTCAAGGACAACGAGTTCCGGGTGGCCCTGACGCCCGGGGGTGTGCGTGAGCTGGTCGCCCACGGGCACGAGGTCCTCGTGCAGGAGGGCGCGGGTGTCGGCTCGGCCTTCGGCGACGACGAGTACAAGGAGGCGGGCGCCCGCCTCGTCGCCGACGCCGACGCGGTGTGGGGCGAGGCCGAGATGGTCGTCAAGGTCAAGGAGCCGGTCGCCCCGGAGTACCACCGCCTCCGTGACGACCTGACGCTGTTCACCTACCTGCACCTCGCCGCGTCCCGGGAGTGCACGCAGGCCCTGCTCGACGCGGGCACCACGGCGATCGCCTACGAGACCGTCACCCGTGACGGCGGACTGCCGCTGCTCGCGCCGATGAGCGAGGTCGCGGGCCGGCTCGCCCCGCAGGTCGGCGCGTACCACCTGATGCGCTCGCACGGCGGTCGCGGGCTGCTGCTCGGCGGCGTCCCCGGGGCGCCGGCGGCGCACGTCGTCGTCATCGGCGGCGGGGTGTCCGGCGCGGCCGCGATCCAGATGGCCGTCGGCATGCACGCGCGGGTCACCGTGCTCGACACGAACCTCGACACGCTGCGCGCCCTCGACGCCCGCTACGCCGGGCGCGTGCAGACGCTCTACTCGAACACCGACAACCTGGAGCGTGCGGTCCTCGACGCCGACCTCGTGGTCGGCGCGGTGCTCATCCCCGGCGCGCGGGCCCCGAAGCTCGTCGGCAACGACCTGGTCCGGCGGATGAAGGCGGGCGCGGTGCTCGTCGACATCGCGATCGACCAGGGCGGGTGCTTCGAGGACTCGCACCCGACCACGCACTCCGACCCGACGTTCGCCGTGCACGACACGCTCTTCTACTGCGTGGCGAACATGCCGGGCGCGGTGCCGAACACCTCGACGCACGCCCTGACCCACGCCACCACGCCGTTCGTGCTCGCGCTGGCCGACCGGGGCTGGCGCCAGGCGAGCGCCGACGACGCCGGGCTCGCCGCGGGCCTCGCGACCCACGCGGGTGAGCTCTACAGCCGCACCGTCGGCGAGGCGCACGAGCTGCCGGTGTCGTCGCTCGCCTGACGCGGACGCGGCACGAGCCCCAGACGGGCCCGGGCGTGCTCCACGGAGCGCTCCCGGGCGGCCCGCAGGGCCGCCGTCCGGGCCGGGCGGTCGGCCTCGGGGGCGCGCCGGTGGTGGGCGTCGGTCATACCGCGCAGTGCCGCGGCGAGAGCGCAGGCCGCGTCGACCGAGGCGAGGTCGAACACCGTGACGATCCCCGCGGCGCGCACCGTGAGTCGCCCGAGACGACCGCCCTCGGCGCGCTCGCGGACGGTCGCGTCGACCTCGAGGGCGCCGTAGCCGACGACCGTGTGGAACCGGCCGTCGCGCAGCACCACGCGGTCGGGGAGGAACGCGATCTCCCGGTCCGTCCCGGCGAAGGTCGGGACGGGCACGTCCGCGCGCAGGTGGCGGGGCCCGTCGCACCGGCGCACGACGGGGACGTGCACCCCGTGCGGGGCGACCTCCCAGACGGCGGGCTCCCACGAGGTGGAAGCGCAGCGCAGCCGGTCCCAGACGCCGACCAGCTGTTCGTGGCGGGCCGAGCGGTCGGTGTCGGGCAGCTCGTGCGTCGCCAGCACGGTGCGTCGGAGGCGGTCGCGCCGCCGGGCCACGGCGGTGACCGCGGCGAGGACCGCGAGGGTCACGACGACGGCGGGGACGGAGAGGTCGGTCCCCGCCGCCACGGCGGCGACCGCGACCACGAGGAGGAGCCCCGCGGTCACGACGACGGGCGTGCGCGGCCGGGTCCCGGCCGCGGCGTCGAGCTGGTGGCGCAGGGCGTCGACGTCGGCCTCGCGGAGCCCCTCCGGGGTGCTCGCCAGGTAGTGGGCGCCGCCGGCCTCGAGGCAGGCGTGGTGGCGGGCGATCAACACGGTCGGCCTCCGCGGCTCGGGGATCGTGACCGTATGTCGCCGTTCGGAGGCATCTCGTTACGTCAAGTGACATCACTCGATCGGCTGTCTAGCGTAACGGGACCCTCCACCCCCGGGTGTCATCCACGCGCCCGAACTGGATGTCGAGCAGGGCGTCGCGCAGCGCCAGGGTGTGCGGGCCCGGCGTCCCGGCGCCGACGGTGAACGCGCCGGCGGAGGAGCGGAAGGCGACGATCGGGCTGATCACCGCCGCCGTCCCCGTCGCGAAGACCTCCGTGACGGTGCCGTCGGCGCACCCGGCGCGCAGCTCCTCGACCGAGACCGGTCGCTCCACCGGCACGAGGCCGTGGTCGGGAGCGAGCTCGAGGACGCTGCGACGGGTGACACCGTCGAGGATGGTGCCCAGCGGCGGGGTGACGAGCTCGCCGTCCGCGGTCACGAGCACCACGTTCATCGTCCCCGACTCCTCGAGCCAGCGGTGCTCGCGGGCGTCGAGGAAGAGGACCTGGTCGCAGTCGTGGGCGCGGGCGAGCGACTGGGCGGCGAGCCCGGCGGCGTAGTTGCCGCCGCACTTCGCGTCGCCCGTCCCGCCCGGGGCGGCCCGCGAGAGCTCGTCGGAGATCCAGAGGGTCAGGCCGGCGTCGCGCCCGGCGAACAGCGGCCCGGCGGGGGAGGCGGTGACGAGGAAGCGGGCCTCCTCGGCGGCCCGGACCCCGAGGAACGCCTCGGTGGCGACGGTGAACGGGCGCAGGTAGAGCGAGGCGGGCGGGTCGGGCACCCAGGCCTCGTCCGCGCGCACGAGGGCGGTGACGGCGTCGACGAACGCCTCCTCCGGCAGCACCGGCAGGGCGAGCCGGCGGGCCGAGCGGGCGAAGCGGACGGCGTTGAGGTCCGGCCGGAACAGGGCCACCGACCCGTCGGGCTGCCGGTAGGCCTTCAGCCCCTCGAAGATCTCCTGGGCGTAGTGCAGCACCGCCGCCGCCGGGTGCAGCGACAGCGGCTCCGACGCGCGCACCCCGGTGTCGTGCCACCCCTGCCCGACCGTCCACGTCGCCGTCGCCACGTGGTCGGTGAACACCCGCCCGAAGCCCGGGTCGGCGAGCAGGGCCGCGCGCTGCTCGGCGGGCGTCGGGTGCGGCGTCGGCCGGTGGGAGAAGCCCAGCCGCGTCTCGGAGGTCGTCACCCGGGTGACGGTGACAGGGCGGCGTCGCGGGTGCCACTGGCACGTCGCGGGTAGTGGCAGGACGTGGGCAGCGTGGGCACCGACGACGAGCGCGATCGCGGCGCGCAGATCGACCGGTGGCTCGTCGGGAAGGCCCGGGAGGGCGACCCGCAGGCCTACGAGGAACTGATCCGCCGGCACCGCGACCGGATCTACCGGATCGCACTGCGGATCACCGGCGATGCCGCCGACGCCGACGACGTGACCCAGGAGGTCGTCATCCAGCTCTGGACGGCGCTCGCCGGGTTCGCCGGGACCTCGGCGTTCACGACGTGGCTCTATCGCGTGGTGGTCAACCGCAGCCTCGACCACCGGCGCCGCCACCGACCGACCCAGGAGCCGCGGGAGACCGACCTGGCCCCGGTGGCCGGGCCGGAGCGCTCGGTGGTCGCGGGCGAGGAGGTGCGTGCCGGGCTCGAGGCGATCGCGCGCCTGCCCGAGAACCAGCGCGTCCCGCTCGTGCTCTGTCAGATCGAGGGCCTGTCCTACGCGCAGGCCGCCGCGATCACCAAGACCTCCGAGGCGACCGTGCGCGGTCGGCTCGCCCGCGCGCGCGCCACCCTGCTCGCCGAGATGAGGAGCTGGTCATGACCGGGATCCCGACCACCTTGCCCTGTGGTCGCCCCACTGCCCCGCTGGTCGAGCAGGTCGCCGAGGGCCGGGCCGACCAGCTCGACGCCCACCAGCGCGACTGCCCGCACTGCCGCGCGGCGCTCGGGGAGTACGTGCGGCTCTGGGCGCCCGTCGCGGCGGTCGCGGCCGACCGTCCCCAGGCCCCGCCGTCGCTCATGGCGGCGGCGCTGCGCGCCGTGCGCGGCCCGGGCGACGAGTCCGAGTACGGCCGCATCGAGTCCCCGCAGGGCCACACGCGGGTCGCGGCCCGGGTCGTGGTCGCGCTCGCGCGCCACCTGGCCGCGCAGGTCCCCGGGGTGGAGGTGGCGCTCGGCGGGCTCGTGGCCGACGGCCACGGCGCGGGCGGCGAGGTGGTGCCCGACGTCGAGGCCGGGGTCGCGGGCGGGTCGACGGCCGTGCGGATCACGCTCGCCGCCGCCTACGGGCAGGACCTGCAGGCGCTGGGCGACCGGATCCGCCTCGTCGTGGCGAGCGGGATCCGCGAGGCGACCGGACTCGAACCCGTGGACGTGATGGTGCACGTCGACGACGTCTTCCTCTGAGCCCGCGCGGATGGCAGACCCGCCGACCAGACGCTACGTTGCAGGTTCAACGAACGGGGTGCCATGGTCGGGACGGTCGAGGTGCGTCGCGCCGCGGATCGCGGCGTGCTGCCCGGGGTGCCGGGTGTCGACTCCCGCCACTCGTTCTCCTTCGGCGCGCAGCTCGAGCCCGGCAACACCCACCACGGCGTGCTGCTCGCCCACCACGAGGACCGGATCGCGCCGGGCGCGGGGTACGACGACCACCCGCACCGCGACACCGAGATCGTCACCTGGGTCCTGGGTGGCACGCTGGTCCACGCCGACGATGCCGGACGGACCGCGCACGTGACGCCGGGGTCGGTCCAGCGGCTCTCGGCGGGCCGCGGGGTGGTCCACCGCGAGCGCAACGCGGCCGACGACGAGCTGCACCTCGTGCAGTCCTGGCTGCTGCCCGACGAGTCCGGCGTCGAGCCGGTCCACGAGGTCGTCGACGTCTCGGCGCACCTGCACGACGGCGGGTGGGTGCCGGTGGCGGGCCCCGCCGACCGGTCCGTCGGGGTCGGACTGGGCATCGCCGACGCCGTCCTGCACGCCGCCCGGCCGCCCGCCGGGCGGGAGCTGGCCCTGCCCGCCGGGCGCTACCTGCACGTCTTCGTCGCCCGCGGACGGGTCGGACTCTCCGGGTCCGACCTGTCCGCCGGGGACACCGCCCGCGTCGTCGAGCCGACGGCGAGCGGGTTGCACGCCCACACCGACGCCGAGGTCCTGGTCTGGGCGATGGGATCCGACCTCAGGGGAGAGACAGACCGATGACCACCACCGAATCGCAGACGCCCGAGCCGACGCGCGACGAGTACGACCGCGAGGACAAGTCGTCGCTCATCACCGCCGAGCAGCGCCGCGAGCTCGAGGAGATCCGGGACCGCGTCCGTGCGGAGTTCCTGTTCTCCAAGGAGAAGCGGCCGAAGAGCTACGGCCAGGGCGTGCACCACGTGGCCCTGATCTGCCGGGACGTGCGCACCACGACGGAGTGGTACCAGAACGTCGCCGGCTTCCCGGTGACCGTGCTCTTCGAGAACCGCGACCTGGCGGGCTCGACGCACTTCTTCTTCGACGTCGGCAACGGCAACCACCTGGCGTTCTTCGACCTGCCCGGCGTCGACCCGGGGCCCTACCAGGAGGTCCTCGGCGGGCTGCACCACCTGTGCCTGTCGGTCTCCGAGGAGCACTGGCACGAGATCAAGGGTCGGCTCGACGAGCGGGGCATCGAGTACATGCTCGAGTCCGGGACGTCGATCTACACCTTCGACCCCGACGGCGCCCGCATCGAGTTCATCCACGACCCGCTCGGTCGCATGTACGGGCACGACACGATGTAGGGGTGGCATCCACCGACGAGCGGGCGGCGATCGTGCGCGCCCTGCAGCGGCTCACGGCGTCCTCGCGGCACCTGGCCGACGCGTTCGCCGCGCGGCAGGGGCTGCACCCCACCGACCTCGAGGCGCTCCTGCACGTGATGCAGGGCGAGGCCGAGGGCACTCCGCTGACGGCGGGTGCCCTCGGTGAGGCCCTCGCACTGACCTCCGGGTCGGTGACCGGTGTGGTCGATCGGCTCGTCGCCGCCGGACACGTCGAGCGCCGCCGCGACGAGACGGACCGACGACGGGTCCTGCTGTTCCACGCGCCGGACGCCCGCGCCGTCGCGGCCGAGTTCTTCGGGCCGATCGGCAGCCTGTCCGACGCGGTCATGGACACCTTCGACGACGCCGAGCTGGCGACCGTGCGCCGGTACCTGGAGGCGATGACCGGCGCGGTCACGGCCGCGTTGCGGAGCTAGCGGACGATCTGCACCTGGTCACCGGGCGCGAGGGTGTCGAAGAACTGCTGCGACACCGCGCGTGTGAGGTGGATGCAGCCGTTGGACGCCACCGCGGGGCTGCCCGCGTGGAAGGCGTACCCCGGCTTGAAGAACACCGAATTGGGCATCGGGGCGTCGAACGCCTTGCTCCAGTAGTTCTTCACCTTGTTCTGCACGGTGAACGTGCCGGTGGGCGTGGACGCACCGGACTTCCCACCGCGGGCCGCGAACGGCCCGGCCGTGACGTGGCCCGCGCCGTCGGTGAGCCAGGCCTGGCGGCTGGACAGGTCCATGCAGGCCCTGGCCGTGACGGCGCAGGGTGTCCCCGGGGTGGTGGCCGCCGGCGCGGCGGGGGCGGCCTCGGCGCTGCCGAGTCCGAGCCCGAGCGCCGCGAGCGCGGCGGCGGCGGTGACCCCGAGTCGGGCGGTCCAGCGGGCGGTCCTGCTCCGGTCGGCACTCGAGCCGGTCACGACGATCATCTCCTCGCACGGTGTTCTCGTCGGCAGGATTCCCCGTGCGATTGCGCCGCCATTCCGGTCGATTTTCCGCAAACCGTCGTGATCGAATCGTTGTCGATCACGCGCTCATTCCGTCATCCGCAACCGATGGCGCAGGATGCGGGCGCGGCGGCGGGCGAGTACGCCCGCCGCGGCCAGACCGAGCAGCCAGCACAGGACGCCGACCCCGAGGGGGCCGCCACCACCCCAGGCGCCCACGGCCCGGTCGGCCACGCGCAGGGCCGGCTCGAGGCCGAGCACGGCGATCCAGGGCGCCCCGACGCAGATCGACCAGCGCACCCAGGTCCGGGGGAGGGCGAGGCGCGCCCGCCACGGGAGCGGGCGGTAGGGCAGCAGGACCGACAGCACCGAGCCGACGCCGAGCCAGCAGAAGACCGCGCCCACGTCCGCGAGCGAGGCCCGGCCGAGGTCGGGCGCGCGGGTGGCGAGCAGCTGGGCCACGAGCGTGACCCCGAGCGCGACCGGCACGATCACGGTGGCCAGGGCGAGGTTGCGGACGGCGAGGATGCGGGCGACGCCGTGTCCGGCGTCGAGCAGGGCGTGGACCTCCTCGCCGTCCGCGCCGAGCTGGTTGGTGTTGACGACATCGGCCATCATCCACACCACCACCAGCACGCCGACGTGCGCGGCCGCGAAGACCTCGGGCCGCGACGGGTGCCACTGCGACCAGGCGATCCAGCCGACCGCCAGCAGCAGGTTGGCCGCGAGGCCGACGAGGCGGGTGCGGCGGCGGCCGAAGGTGGCGACGACCTGGGCGAGGACCTCGGCGCCGAAGGGCACGGCGAGGGGTGACATCGCCGGCCACATCGGCACCGCGAGCCGTCGTCGGGACATCGGCCACCCCCTGCCGTGCGGTTTCCCCGCCAGGAGCGGGGCAACCCTGCAGGTCAGGACGCGATCGCGTGACGTCCGGAGTCCTCTGCGGCGGGCAGGTGGTGGCGGACGACGGCGACGTTCACGTCGTCCAGGTCGCCCTCGTCGAGCCCGCGCCGTCGGCGGTCGGCGTCGAGCAGTGCCGTCGGCCCGTCGAAGGGGCCGTAGGAGTCCAGTGCCCCGGTCGCGGGGTCGGCCACGATGACGACGTACGCGTCGCACGCGTCCAGGCGGTCCTCGAGGGCCTCGGGGTCGGCGAGGACGTCGGCCACGAGGTCGTGCAGGGTGGACACGGTGTCGCGGAGGCGGTCGGGGGCGTGGTCGTCCACGGCGGAATCTCCTCGGTGTCGTCGGCGGCGAATTCCCGGACACCTGACGACCCCGACATCGTTCGGCATCCTGACGATCTGCGACTGCAGGTTAATCGGCACCCCCGGTACCGCCCCAACGGTGGCTCTCCACATCACGACCGGGTCACGGCCCGATCTCGACACGCTTCGTGAGAGTGACGCTGATGTGGGTGACGAGTGGCGCGCGATCGGGTCTGCGCGCCGTGGCAGGTGGTACGGACCGGTGTCCGTCAGAGGTGTTGCGGGTACCCGAAACGGTGAGGTGCGGATCACAGCGCAGTGGAACACCGTTGTATACACAGCGCGACGACCTGTCACGAAGGGTGTTGAGATCATCGGTGCCCGGACGAGAAATGCCCCCGGTGTCGCCGTCGTGGAGCTCAGAGCCCGAGGGTCTTCCCGATGATGTCGCGCTGGATCTCGCTGGTGCCGCCGTACACCGTGGAGACCACGGAGAGGCGCAGCAGCCGCTCCATCCCGTACTCCGTGGCGTAGCCGTACCCGCCGAGCATCTGCATGCCCTCCAGCGAGAGGTGCTTGGCGAGCTCGGTGGCCTTGAGCTTCGCCATCGACGCCTCCTTCGGGAACAGCGCCGTCGGGTTCGCGTCGATCGTGGCCGCCGTGTCGTGCACCAGGAGCTTCGTCGCGGCGAGCTCGGTGGCGTTGTCGGCGATCCGGTGGCGCAGTGCCTGGAAGCTGCCGACCGGTCGGCCGAACTGCTGCCGCTCCTTGACGTAGGCGAGCGTGTCGTCGAACGCGCGCCGTGCGAGCCCGAGCATGAGCCCGGCGAGGATCATGCGCTCCAGGTTCAGGCCGGCCATCAGCTGGCGCCAGCCCTGGCCCTCGGTGCCCACCACGGCGTCGGCCGGCAGGTGGCAGTTCGTGAAGTAGAGGTCGTTGACCTCCTTGCCGCCCATGGTCTCGATGCCGTGGATCTCGAGCCCGTCGACGTCGGTCGGCACCACGAACATCGTGAGGCCGTCGTGCTTGCCGCCCTCGGTGGACGTGCGCGCGACCAGCAGGATGTGCGAGGCGATGTGCGCGTTCGAGCACCAGGTCTTCTGGCCCTCGATCAGCCAGCCGTCCTCGGTCTTGGTGGCCTTGCAGGTCAGGCCGCCCACGTCGGAGCCCGCGCCGGGCTCGGACATCGAGATCGCCAGGACGTCGCCCCGCGCGGTACCCCCGAGCAGGGTCCGCTTCTGCTCCTCGGAGCCGAACTTCTGGATCGCGGCGGCCGTGATGATCGTCGTGCCGAAGCCGCCGATGGGGAGCCGGTGGTAGCTGGTCTCCTCGAGGAAGACGAGGAGGTCGGTCATGGACCCGTCGGCGCCGCCGTACTCCTCGGGCAGGGAGATCCCGAGCCAGCCCAGGTCGGCGATCTTGCGATAGACCTCGTCGGAGTGCGGGCCCTCGACCGTGAGCCGGTCCAGCGCGGCCTTGTCCGGGACCTCGCGCCGGGCGAACTCGGCGATCGCGCCGGCGAACGCGGTCTGCTCCTCGGTGAGCGTGACGGGCATCTGCGGGGTCCTTCCCGACGGCGGACGTGGTTCCGGTCGATCCTGACTGTTTCCGTTCCCGCCGTCGAGACCCGAGTTCCGCCTAGACCTCCGGATAGCGGCTGTAGCCGGGGAAGTTGCCGTAGAGCGACTCGCCCTCCGGCCCCACCGACACCGCGTGGACCAGCAGTTCCCCGCCGACGAAGGCGCCCTTCCAGGAGGCGCCCCGGCCGCCGAACGGCTCGTCCTTGTCGCCGCGGGACCGGAGCCGGTTGATCCCGACCTTGAACGCCTGCACCTGCTCCGCCATGCGGGCCGCGGAGTCGGTGTCGTCGCAGGCGATCGAGGCCACGAGCGCGCCGTTCGAGGCGTTCATCTGGGCGAGCAGCTCGGCCTCGGTGTCGACGACGGTGATCGAGTCGATCGGCCCGAACGGCTCCTCGTGCATGAGCCGTGACGCGCCCGGCGGGGCCAACAGGGTGACCGGCGCGTGGTAGGCCGAGGTGTCCTGGTCGGGCAGGAACTCGCCGCGCTCCACGCCCGCGCGGTGGAGCGGGATCGCGCCGTGGCGCAGCGCCTCGCGCACCGAGTCGTCGAGCTCCTTGGCCTTCGCGGCGGAGATGAGCGGCCCGAAGTCGAGGGCCGGCAGCTCGCCGTCGGACGAGGCGAGCGGGTGGCCGAACCGGATGCCCTGCACCACGGGGAGGTAGGTGGCGAGGAAGGCGTCGACCAGCTCGCGCTGCACGACGAACCGCGGGTAGGCGGTGCAGCGCTGCTTGGCGTACTCGAAGCCCTTCTTCAGCAGGCCCGCGAGCGTCTCCCAGTCGGAGAACTCCCAGACGCCGAAGGTGTTGAGGCCCTCCTGCTCGAGCATGTGGCGCTTGCCGGTGTCGGCGAGCTGGGCGGCCACCTTCCCGCCGTTGGAGCGGCCGCCGACGAACGCCAGCGCGCCGATCTCGGGGGAGCGGATGAGGGCGTCGGACAGTGACGACCCGTCGCCGGAGAGCAGCGTGACCGGCAGGCCCTCGCGGACCATGATCGCGTGGGCCACCGTCAGGCAGACCGCGCCGCCCTGCGTGGGGGTCTTCGCGACGACGGCGTTGCCTGCGAGGAGCTGCACCAGCTCGGCGTGCACGAGGACGCTCATCGGGTAGTTCCAGCTCGCGATGTTGCTGACCGGGCCCTCGAGCGGGGTCCGCGTCGCGGGCCTGCCGTCGCTGTCGCGGGAGAGCATCCCCTCGATCTGCTCGACGTACCAGCCCCCGCCCTCGAGGCAGCGGTCCACGTCCGCGCACGCGGCCTTCCACGGCTTGCCGATCTCCCAGGCGAGCAGCAGGGCGAGGTCGTCGCGGACGGCCTCCATGCCGTCGATGGCGGCGGTGACCCGACGTCGGCGCTCGTCGAGGTCGACCGACCCCCACTCGCGGTGGGCCCGCGCCGCGGCCCGCACCGCGTCCTGGGCGGTCTCCGGGTCGACCTTGAGCATGGTGCCGAGCGTGGTGCCGTCGACGGGCGTGGTCTGCGCCGCGGCGGTGCCGACCGCGCGCCACTCGCCGTCGATCAGGTTCGCCGGGCCGTCGTCGGCGAACGCCTCCGGTGCCGCCGCGCGCGCCCGTTCGCGCACCGCCGCCCACCGCGCGTGCTCGGGGACCGTCAGTTCCGCCATGTCGGATCCTCTCGTCGCTCGCGGCCCATGGTGACCACGGTCACGCCGTGATCGGAACCGCCTCCGGGTGCAGGGTGACGGGGACCGATCGGTCCGCTACCGTCGTGGCATGCCTCGAACCCCTGCGCCCGGCACCCGGGAGCGCATCCTGGGCACCGCCTCGCGGCTCTTCTACGCGCACGGGGTCCGTGGCGTCGGGATGAACCGGATCATCACCGAGGCCGGGACCGGCAAGAACCTGCTCTACGTGCACTTCCCCACCAAGGACGACCTCGTGGCCGCCTACCTCGGCCGCACCCGCGAGTGGCGGGCGGAGTCGGCGCGGCGGGCCCTCGCCGCGGCGGGCGAGGGCCCGCGCGAGCAGCTCGTGGCGATCGTCGCCGAGGTCGCCCGGATCGCCGACCGCTCGGACTTCCGTGGGTGCGCCTTCCGCAACTACCTCGCCGAGTTCCCCGACGACGAGGCGCCCGCGCCGGCGGCCGTCGCCCGGGAGCACCTCGCCGAGTCGCGCGCGACCATCGAGCGCCTCGCCGGTGAGCTCGGGGTCGACGACCCGGCGGGCCTCGCCGAGCAGCTCTGGCTCCTCGTCGACGGCCTCTACGTCCAGGCCACCTACCGCGACCGCGACGAGCGCCGCCGCGGTGCCGACGCCGCGGTCGCCCTGGCCCGCCGGCTCGTCGGCTCGACCTGACCTACCCGCCGTCGGAAAGCCGGCGGCGTCCGCACCCCCGGACCGATCGGTCCGTCACCTCGTCCGCCCGGAAGGACCCGCGATGCCCCCGAGACCCGGCCTCGTCCTGCTCATCGCCTCGGCCGCGGCGTTCCTGTCGAGCCTCGACCTGTTCATCGTCAACATCGCGTTCCCCGACATCCGGGCCGACTTCCCGGGCACCGACCTCGGCCAGATGTCGTGGATCCTCAACGGCTACACCGTCGTGTTCGCGGCGTTCCTGGCGCTGGCCGGGCGCCTGGCCGACCGCTACGGGCACAAGTGCATCTTCCTGGTCGGGCTCGCCGTCTTCACGGTGGCCTCGGCGGCGTGCGCGGTCGCCCCCACCGTCTGGCTCATCGTCGCGGCCCGCGCGGTGCAGGCCGTGGGCGCGGCCTTCGTGATGCCGACGTCGCTGTCGCTGCTGCTCGCCGCCTACCCGGCCGAGCGGCGCAGCCACGCGGTGGGGGCGTGGGCCTCGATCGGCGCGGTCGCCGCGGCGTTGGGCCCGCCGCTGGGTGGCCTGCTGGTCGAGGCGTCCTGGCACTGGGTGTTCCTGGTGAACGTGCCGGTGGGACTCGTGGCGCTCGTGGCCGGGATGCGGGTGCTGCGGGAGTCCGACGTCGCCCGCACGGGCCGGCCCGACCTGCTCGGGGCGCTCGCGCTGATCGTCGGGGTCGGCGCGCTGGCCTACGCCCTGGTACGGGCCCCCGAGAGCGGGTGGTCCTCGACGCCGGTGGTGGCGGGCTTCGTCGTCGCCGTCCTGGGCCTCGTCGCGGTGGTGTCCCGGTCGCGGCGGCACCCGGTCCCCGCGCTCGACCTCGCCGTGGTCCGGGTCCCCGCCGTCGGGCTCGGGGCGCTGACGATGATCGCGTTCACGACGGCGTTCGCCGGGATGCTCGTGGTCAACGTCCTCTACCTGACCGGGACCTGGGGCTGGTCGGCGCCGCTCGCGGGGATCGCGCTGAGCCCGGGGCCCGCCGTCGTCGTCGTGGTCTCCCGGCTGGCCGGGCACCTGTCGGCGCGGATCGGGATCGGGGCCACGGCGGCGCTCGGCGCCGTCTCGTTCGGCGCGGGGCCGCTCTGGTGGCTGACCCACCTCGGCCTCACGCCCGACTACGCCGCCGGCATGCTCCCCGGCCAGCTCCTCACCGGCCTCGGCGTCGGGCTGATCCTGCCGACCCTCTCCTCCGTGGTGGGGTCGGCGCTGCCCGCGGCGCAGTGGGGGTCGGGCTCGTCGCTCATCAACACCGCGCGGCAGGTCGGCTCGGTGCTCGGGGTGGCGCTCCTGGTCTCGGTGATCGGCGTGCGCACCACGGGGCTGCCGTCGGAGTTCGGCTCGGTCCGCGCCGGGTGGTGGCTGCTCGTCACCGCGGCCGGCGTGGCGGTGGTGCTCGGGCTCGTCCTCGCGGTCGCCGGGCGACCTGCTCGTACCCCGGGTCCCGTGCCCGTTCCCGACGACGGGGCCGGTCCGGTTCCCGACGACGGGACCGGTCCGGTTCTCGACGGCGGGGCCGGTCCGGTCGTGCGCGGGGTGGTGCGCGACGCCGAGGGGCGCCCGGTCGCCGGGGCGGTCACGACCGTCATCGACGCGGGCGGCGCCCAGCTCGGCCGCACCGAGACCGACTCGGACGGCGCCTTCTCCGCGTCGGTCGACGGGGTCGCTCACGTGATCGTGCTGGTCAACGACCCGGCCCACCAGCCGTCCGCGCGGCGCGTCGCGGTGGGCGAGCACGTCGAGCTCGCCCTCGTGCGACGGGCCGCCGTCGCGCCCGTCGCCTGATCCCCGTCCGTCCGTCCGGAGGAGTCCCATGTCCCGCACCGTCACCACCCACGAGGTCGAACGGCACGACGTCGTCCTCCCCTCGGGGTTCGACGAGGCCGTCGCCACCTTCGAGCGGCTGGTGCCGCCGGTCGATCTCCCCGCGCTCGAGGCGGCCGGCACGTGGGACGAGGCGGCAGCCCTGACCGCGTCGGCGTCGTACGGCTTCCTCGTCTACTGGCGGGTCGACGTGGGCGCGGCCATGTCCGGCTCGGCGTTCACCGGCCGGGCCGTGGCCTATCTCGTCGGCAACCACGTGACGGCCGAGCGGATGGCCCGCCACGACCCGCAGGTGATGCTGCACGCGCCGCTCCGGATGCTGATCCACGACGACGCGGAGGGGGCGGCCCACCTCGTCGTCGACCGGCCGAGCAGCTACTTCGGGAGCTACGGCGACCCGGCGATCGCCGAGGTCGGGGGCGAGCTCGACGGTGCGGTCGAACGGCTGCTCGAGGCGCTGAAGGCCTGAGTGGCCGTGACTGTCGGGGGTCGCTGCTAGCTTGCGAACATGAGTTCGAACGAGGCGGTGGACGCGGTCAGCGAGGAGCTGACCGCGCTGCTCACCCGCCTCGGCGAACTCGCCGAACTACCCACCGACCCGGCCGGCGACGGCGCCACCCAGATCGACCGGATCGCGGTCCTGGAACAAGTGCGCTCGGCGGTGGCGGCGGCGCAGCACACCGCGATGGTCGCGTTCGGGCGTGCCCAGGTCGAAGCGCAGCTCGAGCAGATCGCCACCGGCCGGTTGGACCCGGAGAAACTCGGGCGCGGCATCGCCGACCAGATCGCGCTCGCCGCGCACGTCTCCCCGCACGTCGCCGACCGACGCCTGAACGCCGCGGGGGCTCTCGCGTCGGACCTGCCCTGCACCCGCGCCCTGCTCGCCGCCGGGCGGATCAGCGAGTGGTTGGCCGAACAGATCGTCTCGTTGACCTCCCACCTCGACCCCGAGACCCGCCGCCTGGTCGACAAGCAGACCGCCGAGGCCGGGCTCGACGAACTGGGCCGCAAAGCCGCCGTCGCGGCGGTGAACAAACTCGCCTACGAGGCCGACCCCATCGGATTCACCGCCCGCGGGCGCACCGCCCGCAAGGACCGGCGGGTCACCCTGCGCCCCGCGCCGGACACCATGGCCGTGCTCTCCGGGCTGCTGCCCGTCGAGCAGGGCGTCGCCTGCATCGCCGCCCTGCGGAAGTACGCCGACTCGTTGATCGCCACCGGGGACACCGACGACCGCACCCGCGACCAGATCATCGCCGACACCCTCGTCGAACGACTGACCGGGCAGATCTACGCCGAGGACGTCAACGTCGAGGTCGGGATCGTGCTCCCGCTCGACGCCCTCACCGACCCGGACAGCCCGAAGACCGCCGAACTGGTCGGGCACGGGCCGCTGCCGTCCGGGATCGTCTCCGACCTGCTGCGCCACACCGGCGGGCACCGCTGGTGGCGGCGACTGTTCGCCCACCCCGCCCACGGCACCCTCGTCGGCGGCGACCCCCGACGCCGCCTGTTCGACGGTTTCCTCGCCACCCTGATCGCGCTCCGCGACCACGGGATGTGCCGCGACCCCCTATCGGCGTGCTCCCTTGAATTTGCGACAAGCCCCGCTCCGCCACACCGACCACATCAAAGGCCGCAAAGCCGGCGGGCCGACCAGCAGAAAGGGGAGCACGCCGATAGGGGCCGCGGGACCTGCGTGCGCGGCAACCACCTCAAAGAGATGCCCGGCTGGATCACCCTCCTGCTCCACGACGGCCTCGGCGACCAACCCCACACCGTGCAGACCACCACCCCGACCGGCCACACCTACACCAGCCGAGCCGGACCATGACTCCGTCAGGCAATGCGGAACACCGGCCAGCCGATCTCGGTCCGCCAGGCGGTCTCGTCGTCGGTGTCGCGCGGCCCGACGACGTACGTCTCGTGGACCGGGCCGTCCACGACGAGGGCGTGCTCGGCGAGGTGGCGGCCCAGTGCCCCGTAGGTCACGTCGATGTCGGCGTGCGGTCCGTGGTGCACGGTCAGTGCGAGGTCCCGCGCGGGCAGTTCCAGCGGCGCGACCCGGCCCGAGCGGACCGGGCCCGACGTCGGGGCGAAGACGGTCATCGTGCCGTGGCCGGCGGTGAAGAGCTCGTTGTCGTACCGCCCGCCCACCGGTCCGGTCACCGTCACGCCGGCGGCGTCGACGGCCCCGTCGATCTCGGCCATCGCGTCGGCGTACCAGTCCAGGACGTCGTCGCGCGCGACCGCGCCGCTGACGGCCGTGACCGTGGTGGCCGGCACCCACCGTCGTTCGACCTGCAGTCGGGGCGGGTCCGGGGCGAGGAGGCGCTGCAGGGTGCCGACCGCCGCGGAGGTCGTCGCGAGACGACGCTCGAGCCGCACGAGGTGCTCGGCGATCAGGGCGGCCCGCTCCTCCACCGAGGCCCCGAGCAGCCGGGCGATCTCGGCGACGGGCATGTCGAGGTCGCGGAACCGGCGGATGACCTGGGCGGTCGGGATCTGCTCCACGGCGTAGTACCGGTACCCCGACGACGGGTCGATGCGCCGGGGCAGGAGCACCCCGGCGTCGTGGTAGTGGCGCAGCGTCTTCACGCTCAGGTGCGTCACGGTGGCGAACTCGCCGATGGAGAGCAGCGCGGTCACGACGAGGAGCCTGCACCCTCCGGCCGGGGGAGAGTCGCCGGGGACGTGACGACCGTCACGGGCGCTCGACCCTCCGGTGACCGGAGACCCGAGCGTGGTCGCCATGACCGACCAGGAACTCACCGGGCGCCGCGCCGTCGTCACCGGCGCCACCGGGGCGACGGGAGCCGCCGTCGTCGCCCGTCTCGTCGCTGCGGGGGCCTCGGTGCTCGGAGTGGCGCGGAACCCGCCGGTCGAGCACCCCGGCGACGCCGAGGCGTTCGTGGCGGCCGACCTCACCGCGGCCGACGGCGCCCGCCGGGTCGCCGGGCGCGTGGGCCCCGTGGACGTCCTCGTCCACGTCGTCGGCGGCTCGACGGCGCCGTCGGGTGGGTTCGCCGCGCTCGACGACGCGGTCTGGCAGCGCGAACTGGACCTGAACCTGCTCGCCGCCGTCCGGCTCGACCGGGTGCTCGTCCCGCGGATGGTGGCGGCGGGCACGGGCGCGGTGGTGCACGTCAGCTCCATCCAGCGGGCGATGCCGCTGCCCGAGGCGACCCTCGGCTACGCCGCGGCCAAGGCGGCGCTCACCGCGTACAGCAAGGGCCTCGCGACCGAGGTCGCGCCGCGCGGTGTCCGGGTCACCTCCGTCGCCCCGGGCTTCATCGCCACGCCGGCGGCCGAGTCTCTGGTGACACGGCTGGCCGACGGCCTCGACGGCGACCGCGACGCCGCCCTCGCGCACCTGACCGCCTCGCTGGGCGGCATCCCACTCGGCCGCCCCAGCCGCCCGGCCGAGGTCGCCGAGCTCGTCGCCTTCCTCGTGAGCGACCGGGCCTCGGCGATCACCGGCTCCGAACACCGCATCGACGGCGGCACCGTCCGCACCGTCTGACCCCGAAGGGACTCCTCGTGGATCTCGTCCGTCACTACCTCGCCCGCGCCGCGGCGTCCGACCTCGACGCCTACGTCGCCCAGTTCACCGACGACGCCGTCGTCGAGGACGAGGACCGGCTCCACCACGGCCGCACGGCGATCCGGGCTTGGCGCGCGGGGACACCTCGGGTGGACCAGCGCCTCCGCACCGTCGAGGAGACGGCCGAGGGATACCGCGCCGACGTCGAGGTGTCCGGTGACTTCCCTGGCAGCCCGGTGACGCTCACCTACCGCTTCGACGTCGCGCAGGAGGGGATCCGACGGCTCACGATCCGTCCGGCGTGAGGGTGCGGCGCATCCGCGACTCCAGGACCGTCGGGTCGCTCGGTAGCGGCCCGCGCTGACCGGTCGGGTGGAAGCCGAGCCGGTCGTAGAACCGGCGGGCGCGGTCGTTGCCGTCGACGACCCACAGGGCGAGGGCGGCCGCGCCGTCGTCCCGGGCCCAGCCGACGACGGCGTCGACCAGTCGCCCGGCCGTCCCGTCCCCGCGGTGCGCCGGCTCCACCCACATCCCCACCAGGTGCCGCGCGTCGACCTCGTCCGGGTCGCCGATCCCGACCGCCACGCCGACCACCCGGTCCCCGTGCCACGCGAGGAACCAGGCCGCCGTCGTCACCCGCTCGACCCACCCGTCGTCGGGAACGGCCTCCTCGCGGGCGAGGGTGGTGGCGAAGGCGCCTGGGGCGTCGGCGAGCGCCCGGAGCCGGATCGCCCGCGCGTCCCGCCACTCGCCCGCGACGGCGCGCCGGATCGCGATCACGCCGCCCATCCTGCGGGAGGCGGGCGCTCACCGACGACGGACACGTCGGGGTGAGAATGGGAACCGGCACGACCTGCCGGACGACCGGAACGTCGGCGGCAACGTGTGAGGTGGAGGAGAGACGACCATGGCCGAGGGCAGGCACCGCGGGAGCACGGCGACGGCGGGCCCGGCGGACCCGACGACGCCGCTGGTGGGCGCGACGCCACCGACGCCACCGACGCCGGCGGACGACGTCGACGACGGGTTCGACGACGCGTTCGACGACGGCGCCGGGCCGGTCCGCGGGACCGGGTGGGTGCTGCTGGTGGGCGGCCTCGTCGGCCTGGTCGTGTCGATCGTGCTGCTCATCGAGAAGCTCGACCTGCTCGCGAACCCCGACTACGTGCCGAGCTGCTCGATCGACCCGGTGCTCTCCTGCGGCACGATCATGAAGACCTGGCAGGCGTCGCTGCTCGGCTTCCCCAACCCGGTGATCGGGCTCGTGGCGTTCCCGCTGGTCGTCGTCACCGGCACGCTCGTCCTGGCGAAGGTCGAGCTGCCGCGCTGGTACTGGCAGGCGTTCCAGGTGGGGGCGCTCGCGGGCGTCGCGTTCGTGCACTGGCTGATCGCGCAGTCGCTCGTCGTGATCCACGCGCTGTGCCCCTACTGCATGGTCGCCTGGGTCGCGGTGCTGGCGATCTTCTGGTTCACGACGATGCACAACCTGCGCGAGGGCAACCTCGGCGGCGACCCGAGCGGCCCGACCCTCGTCCGCCGGCACGGGTGGGGCCTCGCGGCGTGGTACCTGGTGATCGTCGCGGCCGTCGTCGCGAGCTTCCCGGCCTACTTCGGCGCGATGGTGGGCCTCGCCTGAGAGTCGCTGGTCCGACCGGAGCAGCCGGCCGACCGCTCGTCGTCGGCCCGCCTCCGGTGATCGAGCTCCGGGCGGGCGGTGACTCAGGGATCGCGGTTCCCGACGACGGGCCTGTCTAGCTTTCCGGCGTGACCGTCACCGACGCCCCCGTCACCACCGAGCTCGCCGTCACGGGCATGACCTGTGGCGCCTGCGTGGCGCGGATCGAGCGCCGTCTCGGGAAGCTCCCCGGGGTCGAGGCGCAGGTCAACCTCGCGACCGGTCGGGCCCGCGTGACGCATCCCGGGGACGTGGACGTGCTCGTGCGGACGGTCGAGAAGCTGGGGTTCGGGGCGTCGGTGGTGGGCGTCCCCGTTCTGACCGAAGGGCACCTTCGCTCGGTAGAGCCGCCCGTGGGCGCCCCTCGCCAGTCCGCCCCGGCCGGCGCCGACCCGACCGAAGGGGCCCTTCGCTCGATAGATCCGACCGACGGGGCCCTTCGCTCGAGCGGGGAGCCGACCGAGACCGGCGCACCCGACGACGATCCCGAGGTCGCCGACCTCCGGCAGCGCGCGCTCGTGTGCCTCGCCCTCTCGGTCCCGGTCATCGCCGTCGCCATGGTCTACGCCTGGCAGTTCCGGTACTGGCAGTGGTTCTCGCTGGTGCTGGCCGCGCCGGTCGTGTTCTGGGGCGGCTGGCGCTTCCACCGGGCGGCCGTGAAGCACCTGCGGCACGGGTCCCTGACGATGGACACGCTCGTCTCGGTCGGCGTGCTCGCGGCCTTCGGGTGGTCGGTCTACACGCTGTTCCTCGGCGACGCCGGACTCGGCGGCGTGCGGCACCGCATCTCGATCATCCCCGGGCCGGACCCCTTCGGCGGCACCCGCACGATCTACCTCGAGACCGCGGTCGCGATCGTCACCGCCGTGCTCGTCGGCCGCTGGATCGAGCTGCGCGGCCGCCGGAGGGCCCTGGCCGAGGGCGGTGCCGGCGCCGACACGCACGCCGCGCCCGACGCCCGCCTGCTGGTGGGGGAGCGGGCGCTGCAGGTGCCGGTCGGCACCGTCGCGGCCGGTGACCACGTCGCGGTGCTGCCGGGCGAGACGGTGCCGGTGGACGGCGTCGTCGAGCACGGCACCGCGACCCTCGACGTCGCCGCGATGACCGGCGAGTCCGTCCCGGTCGACGCGGGGTCCGGCACGCGCGTCCTCGCCGGCACCGTCGTCGTCACCGGTCGCGTCGCGGTCCGCGCCACCGGGGTCGGCGAGGACACCCAGTGGGCGCGTCTCACCCGCCGCGTGCAGGACGCCCAGCTCGGCAAGGCCTCCGTGCAGCGCCTCGCCGACTCGATCGCCGGCCGCTTCGTCCCCGTCGTGATGGTCCTGGCGCTCTACACGCTCGGCTTCTGGTGGTTCGCCGACGCCGACCCGGCCTTCGCGGTCGCCGCCGCCATGGCCGTCCTCGTCGTCGCCTGCCCGTGCGCGCTCGGCCTCGCCACCCCGACCGCCCTCGCCGTCGCCTCCGGCCGGGGCCGCCAGCTCGGCATCCTCCTGCGCGGCCCGCAGGTCCTCGAGACCACCCGGAGGATCGACACGGTCGTCCTCGACAAGACCGGCACCGTCACCACCGGCCGCATGTCCCTCCGCTCCTGCGTCCCGACGTCGGGTGTGGTGGCCGCCGACGTCTGGCGCCGGGTCGCGGCGCTCGAGGCGGAGGTCGACCACCCCGTGGCCCGGGCCCTGGTCGAGGCGGCGCACGGTGCCGCCGGTACCGCGACCGACGTCGAGGTGCTCGACGGTCTCGGCGTGCGAGGCACCGTCGACGGCAGCCCCGCCGTCGTCGGGCGCCGCCGCCTCGTCGGGGACCTCCCCGCCGACCTCGAGGCCGCCTTCGTCGACGCCGAGGCGACGGGCTCGACGGCGGTCGTGCTCGCCTGGGCGGACACGCCGGACGGGGAGCCGGTGCCTCGCGCCGTGCTCGTCGTCGGCGACACCGTCCGGGAGACCTCGGCCGAGGCCGTCGCCCGGATGCGGGCGATGAAGCTCCGCCCGATGCTTCTCACCGGCGACAACCCGGCCGCGGCGCACGCCGTGGCCCGCGAGGTCGGCATCGCGCCCGAGGACGTGATCGCCGAGGTGCTGCCCACCGAGAAGGCGGACGTGGTCGACCGGCTCCGCGCCGAGGGGCGGACCGTCGCGATGGTCGGCGACGGGGTGAACGACGCCGCCGCCCTCGCCCGCGCCGATCTCGGCCTCGCCATGGGCACCGGGTCGGCGCTGGCCGTCGACGCCGGGGACCTGACGCTGGTCGGGGACGACCTGCGCTCGGTCACCGACGCCCTGCGCCTGGCCCGTCGCACGCTCGCGACGATCCGCGGGAACCTGTTCTGGGCCTTCGCCTACAACGTGGCCGCGCTCCCGCTCGCCGTCTTCGGGCTGCTCAACCCGATGATCGCCGGCGCCGCGATGGGGCTGTCGAGCGTCTTCGTCGTCGGGAACAGCCTGCGGCTGCGCCGGTTCCGGCCGAACCGCTGACCTACAGCGGCGGGGCGACCGCGTCCAGACGCGCGTCCCCGGGGCCCAGGATCTTCCCGTCCATCACGAGCGTGGGGGTGCCGAAGCTGCCGGTCTTCGGCTGACGCAGGGCCGGGTCCTTCGCCACGCGGGCGAAGGTGGCCGTGATCGCCGGCGCGTACTTCGCACTGCGGACGCAGTCGGCGTAGCCCGGGCCGGCCTTGAGCCGTTGACCGAGGTCGACGAGTTGGTCGACCGTGTAGGCCGTGCCGCCCTCCTCGGGCTGGGCGGTGTAGAGGCTGACGTGCAGGTCCGGGAAGATCCCGTTCTCCGCGCCGCAGATCATCGCGTTGCCGGCGAGCGTCGAGTAGCCCTCCGGCTCGGAGCGCTGGTCGAGCATGTTCACCAGGTGGTAGCGGACCCGCAGCTTCCCCTCGGCCACCACCTTGGCGATCCGCGCGCCGCCCCGGGCCTCGAAGGACTGGCACGCCGGGCAGAGCGCGTCCTCGTAGACGTCGAGGGTGTGCGGCGCGGAGCGGCCGGCCACCACGACGCCGTCGTCGATCGTCGTGGCGAACGACGTGCCCGCCCGCGAGATGGGGATCGAACCGGCGGGCGTCGCCGGATCGACCGGTCCGCTCGACGCGCTGTGCTGCGTGAGCACCACGCCGCCGATCACCACGGCCAGGACGGCCACCACGACGATGCCGACGATCATCGGCATCCGCGACCTCCGCCGCCGCTCCTCGACCCCCGCGCGCTCGCTCATACGCGTGTCAACGACCGCCCGGGCGTTCCGGCGCAGGGGTCGGGGACGGCGGGTCCGACGCGCGGTCGGGCCGCTGCGGTCAGCGGCGGCTGCGGGCCAGGTCGGCGAGCATGGCGTTGTAGGCGGTGAGCTCGGCGTCGCCGTCCCGGTCGGCGCGCCGGTCGTGCCGTTCGCCCTCGACGCGGTCGTGCCGCGACCACTGGATCAGCAGCGCGATGATCACGACGACGAGCGGGACCTCGCCCGCCGCCCACGCGATGCCGCCGCCGAGGGACTGGTCGCGCAGCAGGTCCGGCACCCACGGCAACGCGAGGTCGGCGTAGAAGCGCTGCCCGATCACGGTGTCCGCGCCCAGCAGGGCGACGCCGAAGAAGGCGTGGAACGGCATCGAGGCGAGCAGCAGGGCCAGCCGGGCCACGTGCGGGAGCGGCCGCGGGGAGCGGTCGACCCCGATGATCGGCCAGAAGAACAGGTAGCCGGTCGCCATGAAGTGCAGGTACATGAGCTGGTGGGCCCAGTGGTACGGCAGCGCGGCGGCGTAGATCGGCGAGAAGTACAGCGCGTAGAACGAGCCGACGAACACGACCAGCGAGACCACGGGGTGGGTCAGGACGCGGGACACCGGCGAGGCGACGAGCGAGAGCAGCCAGTCCCGGGGCCCCGGCGGTTCCTCGCCGGCCGGGAGCGCCCGCAGCGCGAGCGTGACCGGGCCGCCCAGCACGAACAGGATCGGCACGAGCATCGAGAGCAGCATGTGGGCGCCCATGTGCACGCTGAACATCGCCATCGCGTACTCGCCGAAGCCGCTCGTCGTCGTCCACCCGAGCAGCGCGCACCCGCCCAGCCACGCGGCGGTGCGTCCGGGGGGCCACGCGTCGCCGCGGCGGCGCAGGCGCAGCACGCCGGCGAGGTAGAGCCCGGCCAGGGCCAGCGCCAGCACGTCGAGGAGCACGCTCACGCGACCGGGGGCGAGCATCGTCAGCACGCTCGGGGCGCCCGGCAGCTCGAACCCGAGGAGCGTCTGCTGCGCACTCGCGGGGCGCAGCAGGCCGGGCGGCAGCCCGGCGGCGAGCAGGCCGGTGACGGCCGTGCCCGCGGCCAGCACGGCCGCCGTCGGGAGGAACCGGCCGCGCAGGTGCAGGAGGAACGCGACGAGGACCAGCAGGAGCTGGGCGGCCGCGAGCGCGCCGTAGAGGGTGGTCCAGCCGTCGCGGACGAGGTAGACCGCGACGACGGCGAGGCCTCCCAGGGCGACCGGGCCGCAGACGAGGCCCGCGCGGCGGGCCCGGCGGCGGACGACGTCGGGGTACGGGCGGCCGGCGGCCAGGTGGGCGCCCGCCGTCGCGGTGACGCCGAGCCACGCGGCGAGGGCGAGGGCAGCGAGGGCGGCGGCGTCGGTCGCGATGTCGTGCCCTTCGCCGACGCTGGCGACGACCCCGGTGGCGACCGGGGCGACGACCGCGAGCGCCGCGGGGGCGAGTGCTCCCACGGCCGCGCGCCAGGAGAACGTCACCCGGCACATGACGGCGACCACGGCCGCGGCCACGGCGCTGACGAGGAAGCCGGCCGGCTCCTCGAGGGCGCTCAGCGAGGCGAGGAAGGCGTCGGGCACGGAGAGGACCCGCGGGTCGCCGCCGGTGCCGACGATCACGGTGAGCGGCACGAGCGCGGACGCGGCCAGGGCCCACGCCGCGGCGGCGAGGCCGGCCCGGCGGACGGCGACGTAGGCGCGGGCGGACAGCCGGATGCCGTCCCGGCCCGGGAGCACCGCCACCGCCGCGACCAGCCCGCCGACGGTGAACCCGGCGGCGAGCGCCAGGGCCATCCGCACCAGGGGCGTCGCGATCCGCAGGCCCTCGTCCGGCGTCGAGACCCCGAGGGCGCGGAACGGCGCCTCCCCGACACCCCGGACGGTGAGGACCACCGCGACGACGGCGACGGCGAGACCCGCACCTGCCGTCAGGAACCGACGTGCCACGACCGGCGACCTCCTCGTACGACAGACTGTCGTACCAGTGTCCACCAGGTGGGCAGGGGTTCACAGCGCGGCACCGGTCCCGCGAAGCTGAGAACACCTGAACGCCTCGTACGGTCGCAGGCAGGCAACCGCTGGGAGGACCGCCGTGGTGGAAGGTTGGGCGGGCGTCGCGATCGCGACGCTCTTCGTCCTGACGACGGCGCTGTGCGGGCTCTCGCTCGGTGCCCACGGAGCGCGGCGCAGCGGCCGGCTCGCGCTGGCGGAGGCGAACCACGTCGCGATGGGCGTGGCGATGATCGTCATGGCGGCGCCGGCGACGGCCGAGCTCGTGCCGTCCGGCGTCGGGGTCCTCGTGTTCGGCGTGGCCGCGGCGGGCTGGTTCGGCGTCCTGCTGACCGCGCGGCTGCTCGGCGAACCCCTCGGGTCGATCATCGGGCGCGACCGCTGCACCGGTCACCCCGTGCACCTGCTGCTGGTGAACGCGGCGATGGTCGCGATGTACGTGGCGATGCTGCCCGGCGGTGCCCACGGGGGGCATGCCAGTGGGTCCGGGATGTCGGCGATGCCGGGCATGGAGGCCCCCGCCCCGGCACCGGGGATCACGCCGCTGACGGTGGTGGCGGGGCTGCTGGCTCTCTACCTCGTGGCGCACGCGGTGGCGACGGCGGTGGTGGTCACGCGCCGCGCGACGCCCGGGGCGTGCCCGGAGGACGCGGAGGACGCGGAGGACGCGGAGGACGCGGAGGACGCGGAGGACGCGGACGGGGCCGTCGCGGTGCGCGTGCGTCCTGTCCGGGTCCTCGCGCACGGTCGCGTGCAGCTCGTCGGGCAGGCCGGGATGGGCCTGGCGATGGCCGCGATGCTGCTACTCGGGGTCTGACGGGCCGTACACCACGAGCGTCAGGTCGGGGCGCTCGGCGGGGTGCAGGGCGGTGTGGGTCAGCGTCACCACCGTGCCGTCGGGCCGTCGGACGCGCTTGCGGCCCGACCGGTCGTCGCGCACGTCCTGACGGGTCCACCACGCGGCGGCCTCGGGCGAGGTCTCCCGCAGCTGCGCGACCACCGCGGCGACGCGGCCGTCGTCGGGATGGCGGGCGCTCGCCGAGCGCAGCCGCGCGAGGACACCGAGCGCGACCTCCTCGCGGTCGACGAGGACCTCGTCGGCGGTCGGGTCGGTGAACACCCACAGGGCGACGTTGGGGGCGATGCCGCGGAGGAGCGTCCGGGCCGCGGTGTTGAGGGCGAGCACGTCGAAGCTGGCGGCGGTGACGTAGGCGGGCCGGGGGGCGAGCGCGTCGACGAGGTCGGCGAGGGCGGGGTCGACCCGCTCCGGACCGGTCGGCGGGGCGTCGGGGACGAGCCCGGCGAGGCGGAAGAGGTGGTCGCGCTCCTCGTCGGTGAGCCCGAGCGTGCCGGCGATCGCACCCAGCACCTGCGCGGACGGGCGGACGGGCCTGCCCTGCTCCAGGAACGTGTACCAGCTCGTGCTGACGCCGGAGACCAGCGCGACCTCCTCGCGGCGCATCCCGGGGGTGCGCCGGCGGCCGCCGGCGGGGAGCCCGACGTCGTCGGGGGAGCGGTGTTCGCGGCGGTGGCGGAGGAAGGCGCCGAGCTCGCCGGAGACGGAGCGCAGCGGAACTCGACCGTCGGGGACGGTGGTCACGGGTACCTCCGGTACCAGGATGAGCAGGAGCTGGATACCAGGCTAACTCGCGCACAGGATCGGACCCATGCGCGCATGGATGCTCGACGGGCCCGGTGCCACCCTCCGCCTCGCCGAGGCGGCGGAGCCGGAGCTGCGACCGGACGGGGTGCTGCTCGAGGTGCTCGCCGCCCACGTCCCGGCCTACACCGACGT
This sequence comes from Actinomycetospora sp. NBRC 106378, assembly GCF_030269685.1. GTDB lineage: Bacteria > Actinomycetota > Actinomycetes > Mycobacteriales > Pseudonocardiaceae > Actinomycetospora. The sequence continues at coordinate 5,701 of NZ_BSTT01000001.1, read as the reverse complement.
GGTCACCCAGGCCGGTCCGCGGGGCGGGGTGCCGACGCCGCTGGTGCTGGGCGTCGGCGGTATCGCGCGGGTGCTGGCGGTCGGGGCGGACGTGTTCGGCTTCGCGGTCGGCGACGTCGTGGCGCACGTCGGCCTGCTCGGCTCCGACGACGTGGTCGCCCCCGAGGAGTTCCTCACGGGATGGACGGGGATCGGGGGCCGCGGCGTCCGGACGCCGACGATCGCGGCGATGCAGGACCGCTGGCGCGACGGGACCTTCGCCGAGCGCGTCCTCGTCCCCGCGGACGCGCTCGTCCGGTTGCCCGGGGCGACCGGCGCGCCCCGCGAGGCGCTGCTGGGCTGGTTCGCCATCGCGGCCGAGGCCCTCGACCGGGCCGGCCTCGAAGCGGGGCACGAGGTGGCGGTGCTCGGCGCGACCGGCCAGCTCGGGACGGCCGGGGTGCACCTGGCCCTCGCGCGGGGCGCGTCGCGCGTGGTGGCGGTCGGTCGGAACCCGGCGCAGCTGGAGCGGCTCGCGGCGATCGACGCGCGTGTGCGGCCGGTCCCCTTGGCAGATCGGGAGCCGACGACGGCGGCGATCGGTGAGGTCGACGTCGTGCTCGACGCGCTCGGACCGGTGCCGAGCGCGGACCCGACCCTCGCCGGGCTGGACGCCGTGCGCCCCGGCGGCGCGATGGTCCTGGTCGGCGGGGTGCGGCAGGACCTGGCGATCCCGTACGGCGTGCTGATGCGGCGGCGGCTGCGACTGGTCGGGTCCTGGATGTTCCGGCGCGAGACCCTGCTGCGCGTCTGGCGGCAGGCGGCGGCGGGCGTGCTGGACCTGTCGTCGCCTGCGGTGGAGGTCGTCGGGCTGGACGACCCGGCCGGGGCCCTGGATCTCGCGGCCCGGACCGGCGGGTCGGGCTTCGTCGTCCTGGTGCCGGCCCGCGCGTCGTGATGCGCCGAACGGAGCAGCGGGCCAGAGTGGCGCCATGCGCGTCCAGTGGTTCGTACCAGTGGTCCTGACGGCGGCGGTGCTGGCCGGGTGCTCGACCGGCACCCCGCAGGCGGCCCCGCCCACCACCGTGACCGTGACGGCGCCGCCGTCCGCCACGTCCGCCGCCCCGACGACCGGGACCCCGACCAGCAGCGCCGCGCCGATGGCGGGGAAGTGCACGCTCACCGACGTGCGGGCGCAGGTCACGCTGACCACGGGGGAGGCGGGGCAGCGCCACACCACGGTCACCTGGACGAACGTGTCCGGCTCGACCTGCACGATGTTCGGGTTCGGCGGGGTCGACCTGGACGGACCGCCCCCGTCGCCGTACTCGCTGCCGCGCTCGTCGGTGGCGCCGCAGACGGTGCGCCTGGCGCCGGGGGAGAAGGCGCACACCGTGATCACGTGGCTCCCGGGCGACTGGACACCGACGAGGCTGGTGGTCACCCCGCCCGACGAGACGCACTCGCAGGTGCTCGACTGGCCCGGCGGCGGTGTGCTGCGCCAGGACGGGGCGACGCGGCCGGGGACCTACATCGGCCCGGTCGAGGCGGGCGCGAGCGCCTGACCGTCCGTGCGTGTCGCGCGCGCCGACTGACACCGGACTCCGGCACAGGTGCGGGAACCGGTGCCGCCGGCACCGGTCCCTTGAGGCCCGTCCGGCGATCGGCACGAGACCCGCGACCAGCTCGCCGAGCTCCCCGTCGTCGAGCACGTCGTACGCCGGCGCCGCCGCGACGTCGGTGAGGTGCTCGATCCGCTCGCGGAGGTCGCGGCCGGCCTCGGTGAACCCGCCGTCGGCGTCGACCAGTCCACGGACCCGCAGCCGCTCGACGGCGGCCTCGACGAGGGCCGGCGGCAGGTGGTGGAGCCGACTGAACTCCGCCGCCCGCTCGCCGAGGGCCAGGGCGGTGAGGACGTGCGCCTCGGGGCCGCCGATGCCGTGGGCCACGAGGACGGCGTTGTGGCCGTCGCCGCGGTGCTCGCGGAGCAGGGTGGCCGCGTGCCAGAGCCGGGCCACCGGTTCCGCGGGCACGGGCAGGGCCCGGAGGCCGGCGAAGAGGGGGCGGCCCTCGCTCGGCGCGCCGACGGCCGCACGGGTGGCGAGGTCGGCGACCCGTTCCGTGCCCGGGGCGTCCGCGAGGTCCCCGAGCCGTTCCCGCAGTGCGGCGGCGCAGGCCCGCTCGCGCACGGCGATCGCCTTCTGCGGTGTGACCGTCTCCCAGACCCTGGGGATGTGGCGGGCCACCTCGCCGTCGGCGAAGTTGTAGAACACCGCGTGCACCACCTCGGGCGGCGCGAGCCCGAGCGGCGCCGCCCGGCCGGCGAAGTAGCCGTCCCAGTAGCCCCGCATCCCGAGTGCCTGGAAGGCCCGGGTCGGCCCGGCCGAGAAGGCGATCGTGGCGACCGGCTCGATCAGCTCGAACAGGCGGTGGACCTCAGCGGATCGGTCGGTCATCGGATGCTCCTCACGCCGGTGGGACGGGGTGTCCGTCACCTCCCCGTCGAGCGAGGTCGCCGGTGTTCGACAGGCGCACCCCGGTCGGTTCCGGGAAGTGCGTCCCGAGCAGGAGGGCGTCCCGCTGGCGCGCCCGGGTGAGGAGCCGGTCGCGGGTGCGTCGGGCCTGTCCCGGGTCGACGTCCACGCAGCTGCCGACCTCGGGGTGCAGCAGCTGGACCGGGTGGTGCACGGCGTCGCCGCTGATCAGCGCGGTGTCACCACCCGATCGGATCTCGACCGACACGTGTCCGGGCGTGTGGCCCGGCGTCGGGACGAGGCGCACCGCCGAGGTCAGTGCGAGTCCGTCGTCGGGAACGTCCGGGGTGTCGAGCAGGCCGGCGTCGCGGACCGGCAGCACGGAGTCGGCGATCATCTGCGCGCGTGCCGGTTCGAGGTCGACCGAGGTCCAGTACGCCCACTCCGCGGCCGGGGTGAGGTGGCGGGCGCCGGGGAAGGTCGGAATCCACGCGCCGTCGACGAAGATCGTGTTCCAGCCGACATGGTCGGCGTGCACGTGGGTCATGACGACGAGGTCGACGGCGCCCGGCCCGAACCCGGCCGCCTCGGCGCCGGCGAGCCAGTCGGTGTCGAGGTCGTGCCAGGCCGGGTTCGCCCGTTGCTTGTGGTTGCCGACGGCGGTGTCGACGAGGATGCGCCGGCCTTCCGACTCCACGGCGAACGTGTGTGTCGCGAGCCGGAGCGACCCGTCGTCGTGCCGGAAGGCGGGGTCGAGCTCCGCCGCCTGCTCGGGCGTGACGTCGGGCAGCAGCCACGCCGCCGTGGGTGGCGGCAGGATCGCCTCGTCGATCCTGTGGACGACGACGTCACCGATCCGCCAACTGCGCATGGCTCGAGCTTAACGCGAACATCTATGCTTTAGTCGGACCGGTTACGGTCACGCCGTGAGCCTCGTGATCGACACCGGCGTCGAGATGACCACCCGCGACGGCGTCGTGCTCGTCGCCGACGTCTACCGGCCCGCGGCCGAGGGGTCCTGGCCGACCCTGCTGCACCGGACGCCCTACGACCGGACCGATCCCACGCTGGTCAGCGCCATCGTCGCCGACCCGCTCCGGCTCGCCCGGCAGGGCTTCGCCGTCGTGGTGCAGGACGTCCGGGGCCGGTTCGCCTCCGGCGGCGAGACCGACTTCGCCGTGCAGGAGGTCGACGACGGGTACGACGCCGTCGAGTGGGCCGCCGCGCAGCCGTGGAGCACCGGCGACGTCGGGATCTACGGCTCGTCGTACCACGCGATCGCGGCGCTCAACGCCGTCGCGGCGCGGCCGCCGCACCTACGGGCGGCGCTGGCCATGATCGGCGGGGCCGACATGGCGGCCACGTCCTGGCCGGGCGGCACGTTCGAGCTCGGCTTCCTCGCGCTCTACTCCCTCGGTCAGACCGTCGACACGCTGCGCCGGACCGGCCGGCTCGACCGGCTCGCGGACGTCCAGCGCGCCGCAACCGACCCGCTCGGCACGGTGTCGACGCTGCCGCTCACCGCGGTGCCGGTCCTCGACGACCCGACGGTCGCGCCCGCCTGGCACGATCGCCTCGCCCACGCCCCCGGCGACCCCTGGTGGCACCGGCACCCGAACGTCCACCGCGACCCGTCCCTGGTCGGGGTGCCGCTGCTGCAGGTCGCGGCCTACCGGGACTTCCTCTCCCCACCGATGTTCCGGCTCGCCGAGACCCTGGGTGATCCGCACCGGTTCGTCGCCGGGCCGTGGGCGCACGGCGGGGTCTACACCGGTCACACCGGGGCGCGGGTGCTGCCGGACACGGCCGGCGGGGTCGGGGCGTGGGGTCCGCTCATCGCCGCGTGGTTCGACCGGCACCTGCGGGGCGGCGAGGGCCGGCACCGGTTCCTCACCGACGACCCGGTGCACTACTACCTCGGCGGCGAGAACCGGTGGACGAGCGCCGCGAGCTGGCCGCCGCCGTCGTCGGGAACGCGCCTGGACCTCCTCGAGGAGCCGGCGAGTATCCGTGCCGACCCCCGCGACCCCGTCCCGACGACGGGTGGCGCGATGTCCGCGCCGCCGCTCGGCCCGGACGGCATCCAGGACCAGCGCGTGCTCGACGGGCGGGACGACGTGCTGGTGCTGGCGACGGAGCCGTTGGTCGACCCGCTGACCGTCGTCGGGCGGCCGCGCCTCGAGGTCGAGTTCTCGACGACGGCGGTGGACGCGGACGTCTGCGTCACGCTCGTCGACGTGGAGCCCGGCGGCTACGCCGTGCCGGTCGCGGAGGGGGCGGCGCGGCTACGTACTGCTCTGGGGCGGTTCGTGACCCCCGACGAGCGCGTGGCGGTCACCGTGGAGCTGCACGACACCGCGCACGTCTTCCGAGCCAGGCATCGTCTGCGGGTGCAGATCGCGGGCTCGTCCTTCCCACGTCGGAGCCGCAACCTGCACACGGCGACCGCTCCCGAGCAGGGCACGCTCGACGAGGCCGTCGTCGCGACGCACACAGTGCATGCGGCGACGCTGGTGTCCTGACCCGGCCGACGAGGCGCGAGACGTCACTCATCGGGCTGCCGAGGCGCCGGTGAGCCCTGTCGTAGCCGGGGACATGCTGGACACGCCGTACCGGGGAGATACCTGACAGGTCGGGGTGGCTGCGCTGTGGTGGGCCATGCCGCTGAGGGCGATGGTGAGCGTGGTGGAACAACGCCTCGAGGTGCTGCGCGAAGCCCAGCTACCTGGGCGGTCGGTGGCCCAGGTGTGTGCTCGACACGGCATCAGCCGGCAAACGTTCTACAACTGGAAAAAGGCCCACGACGCCGAGGGCCTGCCCGGGTTGCTGCCCGCCTCGCGGCGTCCGCACCGCAGTCCCCACCAGCTCGACCCGGTCCTCGAGGAGCGGATCTGGCGGCTGCGCAAGGAACACGGCTGGGGCCCGCGCAAGCTGCGTGACCGGCTACGTCTCGACGGGGACCTGTCCGCGCTGCCCTCGATCTCCACCGTGCAGCAGGTCCTGGCCCGCCACGGCGACGGGGCGCTGCGGGTCTCCCGCCCGCGTGGGACCCGCTACCGCTACGAGGGGCAGCGGTTCACCTATCCGCATCCCAACCAGCTCTGGCAGATCGACGGGGCGATGCACCACCTCGCCGACGGCACCCCGTTCTGGGCGGTCGACATCGTCGATGACCACTCCCGGTTCTGCGTGGGCATCGAGCTCGGCGAGGCGTTGACCTCCACCCTGGCCTGGGCCGCGATACGCAG